>CAVTJG010000023.1:0-73213 GCA_963735025.1 uncultured beta proteobacterium | reverse complement strand
GGCGGAGAGAGAGGGATTCGAACCCTCGGTACGGTATTACCGTACACACGCTTTCCAGGCGTGCGCCTTCAACCACTCGGCCACCTCTCCGGGCGCGCAATTCTACCGCAACGCAATGCCTACGGCCGTCATTCAGAGCACCTTGCCCGGATTCATGATGCCGAGCGGATCGATGGCGTGCTTGATCGAGCGCATCAGCTCCATTTCAAGCGGCGCTTTGTAGCGGAGGATCTCGTCGCGCTTGTACACGCCGAGGCCATGCTCGGCGCTGATCGACCCCCGGAATCGCATGACCGTATCGTGCACGATTCGATTCACGGTCCGCATGTCCTGCATGAACGCCTCATCGGTCGTTCCGGGCGGAGGCGCCACGTTGAAGTGAAGGTTGCCGTCCCCGACGTGCCCGAAATTCACGACTCGGACGCCCGGAAATGCGCGCGCGAGCGCTTCCTGTGCCGCGTCGATGAACTCGGCGATATGTGAAATCGGCACCGAAACGTCATGCTTGACCTGCTTGCCATCCAGGGCCTGCGCCTCGGTCAGGTTCTCCCGCAGTGCCCACAGCTTCCGGGCTTGGGCGTCGCTGGCTGCAACCACTGCATCGACGATGATGCCCTGGTCCAACGCCTCTTCCAGGGCGGACTCGAGAACCTCCCGGATGTTCCCCGCCGCGTGGGTATCGGAAAGCTCGAGAAGCACGTGTTCCGGATAGTCCTTGTCGAACGGCGGCTGAACACCCTGAATGTGGCGCGTCACCAGGTCGATGCAGATTCGGGACATCAGCTCGAACGCCGTCAGGCGGTCCCCGCATCCCTCCTGGATGTGCGTCAGCAACCTGAGCACCGCCGGCACACTCTCCAGCGCGGCAACTGCCGTGGCCTGTGCGCGCGGCTTAGGGAAAAGCTTGAGTACCGCGCCGGTGATGATGCCGAGTGTCCCCTCTGCACCGATGAAGAGGTGCTTGAGATCGTAGCCGGTGTTGTCCTTGCGCAGGCCACGCAGCCCGTCCCAGATCTCGCCAGACGGAAGCACGACCTCGAGTCCGAGCACAAGGTCGCGTGCGTTTCCGTAACGCAGAACCTGCACGCCGCCGGCATTGGTGGAAAGATTTCCGCCGATCTCGCAGCTCCCTTCGGCGGCAAGGCTGAGCGGGAACAGCCTGCCGGCCTCGTCGGCGGCTCCCTGCAGATTCGCAAGCACGCAACCCGCCTCCACCGTGACCGTGTTGTTCACGGTGTCGAGCGCGCGGATCCGGTTCATGCGCGAGAGGTTGACGATGAGCTGTGTGCCGCTCGTGTCGGGGGTCGCCGCACCGCAGAGGCTCGTGTTGCCTCCCTGCGGAACGATCGGCGTACGCGTCTCCGCGCAGAGCGCAACGACGGCCGCCACTTCCGCAGTGTTCCCCGGTTTCACGACGGCGCGGGCGCGCCCGAAATACCGCTTGCGCCAGTCGGTCGCATAGGACGCCGTATCCGCTTCATCCACGAATACGTGCTCATCGCCGACGATGCGTGCAAGGCGATGCAGCAATGTGGGCGCGTCCATGAGTGCTGTCCTGACGGGCGCCGGATCCCGGCTAATCCGACACCGGACCCATTACCCCGCTCGACCGTGACCGGAGTTCATCCCGACTTCTTGAGCTGCTCGAGAATCGCCGGATTCTCCAGTGTCGACACGTCTTGCGTGATGTCCTCGCCCTTTGCTATGGAGCGCAGCAGCCGGCGCATGATCTTTCCGGAGCGCGTCTTGGGCAGGTTGTCGCCGAAACGGATGTCCTTGGGCTTCGCGATCGGACCGATCTCCTTGGCAACCCAGTCGCGGAGCTCCTGCGCCATCCTCTTTGCTGCCTCCCCTTCCGGTCGCGGACCCTTGGGGACGACGAACGCCACGATCGCCTCGCCGGTCACGTCGTCAGGCCGTCCGACGACTGCTGCTTCCGCCACCAGCTTCGTATTGGCGACGAGCGCAGATTCGACCTCCATCGTGCCGAGTCGGTGACCGGAGACGTTGAGCACGTCGTCGATGCGGCCGACGATGCGGAAATATCCCTCCTCGTCCATGCTCGCGCCGTCCCCGGCAAGATAGTACTTGCCCTTGAAATCCTCTGGATAGTAGGTCTTCTTGAAACGCTCCGGATCGCCCCAAATGTTGCGGATCATGGAGGGCCACGGCCGCTTGATTACGAGTATCCCGCCCTTGCCTCTGCCGACCGAATGGCCGACCTCGTCGACGATGTCGGCCATGATGCCGGGAAGCGGCAGCGTCGCGGATCCAGGTTTGGTCGGGATCGCGCCCGGCAGCGGCGTGATCATGATCGAACCGGTCTCGGTCTGCCACCACGTATCCACGATCGGGCAGTGCTCGCGACCAACCGTCGTGTGATACCACATCCACGCCTCGGGGTTGATCGGTTCGCCCACCGTGCCGAGGATGCGCAACGAAGAGAGGTCGTATTGCTTCGGAAGATCTCCGCCCGCCTTGATCAGCGAGCGAATCGCGGTCGGCGCGGTATAGAAGACATTCACCTTGTGGTCCTGGATCATCTTCCAGAAGCGACCCGCGTCCGGATAGGTCGGGACGCCCTCGAAGATCACCACCGTCGTTCCTACGGCGAGCGGCCCATACACGATGTAGCTGTGACCGGTCACCCAGCCCACGTCGGCCGTGCACCAGAAGATGTCAGTGGGCTTGTTGTCGAATACCCACTTCATCGTCAGGACGGTCCCGAGCAGATAGCCGCCGGTCGAGTGCTGCACTCCCTTCGGCTTGCCGGTGGAGCCGGACGTATAGAGGATGAACAAGGGATGTTCCGCATTCACCCACGTCGGCTCGCAGGTGTCGGGCTGACCCTTGATCACATCATGCAGCCACTTGTCGCGCGGCGCCTGCATGGGCACCTTCGTCCCGGTCCGCTGGTACACGATGACGTTCCGGACCTTCTCGCAGCCGCCCATCGCGAATGCTTCGTCGACGACCGGCTTGAGCGGAATTTCGCGCCCGCCGCGAAGCTGTCCGTCCGCCGTGATGACCTCGGTCGCCCCCGCGTCGATGATCCGCTCCTGCAAGCTCTTGGCCGAGAAGCCGCCGAACACCACCGAGTGGGTGGCGCCAATGCGCGCGCACGCCTGCATTGCTTCGACGACCTGGATCGACATCGGCATGTAGATGAGGACGCGATCTCCCGGCTTGATGCCGTGGGCGCGAAGCGCGTTCGCCAGCCGGCAGACTCTCTGGTGGAGCTCCCGGTAGGTGACCTTGGTCACGGTGCCGTCATCGGCCTCGAAAATGATCGCGGTCTTGTCGGGCTGCGTTTCGAGGTGCCGGTCAAGGCAGTTGTAGGAGGCGTTCAGCTCCCCGTCCGAAAACCACTTGAAGAAGGGAGCCTTGGATTCGTCGAGCACTTTCGTGAAGGGCTTCGACCAGGTCAGATGCTCTTTCGCCAACCTGCCCCAGAAGCCTTCGAAATCGCGCTCGGCCTCGTCGCAAAGTGCCTTGTAGGCCGCCATGCCCGACACGTTCGCCTGTTTGACGAATTCCTTGGACGGCGGGAAGACCCGCGTTTCGTGCAGGACGGACTCGATGTTTGCAGACATTGACGAACTCCTCCTCGATTTGCCTGAATGCCGGCTCGACGGCCAATTGTAATTCAAGGCACGGCGACCACGCCTCGCGCGCACTACGCCGTCAATGCAGAGGCGCCCCGTCCTCGAATCGCTCGCCGGCGGCCACTTTCCCGAACGCGATCGGGGGATAGAACTCCCGAAAGTCCCTGATGACCATCTCAAACGGGAAGTCGGACCAGATACCGTGGTCTTTCACATACTCCATGTGCCGTCGATCCCGGGCATCGAATTCCTGGAGGACCGCATTCGCTCGCCCGTCGAACTCCGTCGGCCGTACGCCGAACCGCTCGCACAGCTCGATGTTGAATGCGGGCGCAGCCTTCACCCAGGCGCCATCCAGGAAGAGCACCGCGTAACCGTGGTGCATGAAATAGGTCTTTCCACCGAGCCGCGCCTTGAGCTTTTCGGTGACGAGATGATTCACGACATCGGAGAGACCGATCGCGGCCGGGATGCCGGCCACCCGCGCGGCGGCCGCAAGCAGAATCGCCTTGGGGAGGCAGTACGCATATCCGGCACGCAGCACGTGGCTCGCCGCATAGGTCGACGGGTCGAGGCGCATCGAGAACGGGTCGTAACGGACCGAATCGCGCACTGCATAGAAGAGCCGCACGGCCTTCCCGATATCGGTGGATTCTTCGCCGACGGTACGCTCCGCGAATTCACGCACTGCCGGCACACCGATGTCCATGAAGCGCGTCTCGCACAGATACTCGGGTCCCGGCACCGGCACCGCGCCAGGTTCGGTGAAGATCATCTCGGGTCCCGCTCCCGGTTCCATCTCACCGCTTCCGCGCGAGCATCGTTCCTCGGCAGCGTCGTGCGCCGCACAGGCATGCCCAGATCTGCTTCATGCGTGGCGTGTGCCGCTCCTCCAGAGTGATGTTGTAGTCGTAAGTGAGCTCCTCGCCACGCGCGATATCGCGCGTCGCCTCGATGTAGATGCGCCCGTCCTCCTCGACCGTCTCGCAGTTCGGCTTGCAGCCGTGATTGATCCAGCGAGCCGCGTTTCCGCGCACGCCGGCGTCGATCACCCAGCCATCGTCCACTTCGAAGAGAAATGTGTGGCTGTCGTCCTCGGCGACGTGCGCATACCGACGGTCGACCTCCTTGTGTGTGACGCGCTGCCCTTTGTACTCGATGACTCGCGCGCCTTTCGCGATCTTCCGCGCCGCGAATACCCCGCGGCCGTGGATGCTGGATCTTCGCACGATGTAGAGCGGCTTCGCCTGCTTGGCGCCGCCCGTGCGCTTCGTGCCGTTCAGTCGCTTGGTACCGTTCATCTGCTTGCTGCCGTCCTTCGATTGGTTTATCGGAGTGATAGGGTGAATCAGGCGCGAATTTTACGCGGATATTCGTCGTTGCAAAGCGCGCCCTTCAAACGCCTCAGCGTGCACCCCTCCGGGCCCGCGCCCAGAACTGGTACATCCCGCCGAAGGTCCGGGGATGGCGCGACTCGAATTGCGCCCAGTTCGCGAGAGAGCGCTGGTTCACATCCTCGGGGAATTCGCGCCGGAATGCCGGACGTGTGCCGGGATCGGCGATTTCGAAGCCGAGAAACTCCAGATCGAGCGCGGCCAGCGACTCCGCGATGCGAGGGAGCGTGAAGCGGTGCTCCTGGACGTGGAACAGCAGGTCGCGGCAGCCGGAAATCGACCAGAAATCCGGGGACTCCGTCACCGCACGCGCAGGATGGGCCGTCGGCAGGCCGAGAATGCGCTGCCGGCCGCTGCGAATGCCTTCCGCATCCGTGGCGCAGCCGCTCTCGGCGACGAGGTCGCGCGCCGCAACGACTGCCTGGCGCCCGAGCTCGCTGTAGAGCGCGATGCGCATGAAACCCTGGCCGGCGAGCAGTCCGCGCAGCACCTGCCATCCCGCCATGGGGTCATACAGGTGATGCAGGACGCCGGCGCAATCGATGACGTCGAAGGCTTCCCCCAGGGCGGCCATCTCCAGAATGTCCCCCTGGGCGAACCTGATGTTCGGCGCGTCGAGCTCGACCGCGCGCCGGGTAGCGTAGGCCAGGCTCGCGCGGCTCAGGTCGACCGCCAGGATCCGCGCGTCCGGATGCAGCAAGGCTGCCAGCACCGCATGCCGGCCCGTGCCGCACCCCGCGATCAGCAGACGCGGACGTTCCGGCACCTGCGAGTCGAGAAACGGGAACAGACTCCGGATCTTCTGCTGCATCGGCTGCGCGCCGACCATCACCGGTAAGGCCTCCCAGCGCGGGTACGGATTCTCCTCGTATTGCGTCTGGACTGCGAGCGAGGTGGAATCCGCTATCGCAGTGAGCGCAGGGAGGGTCGCCCGGATCTGCGCCTCCTCCGCAGGCTCGGTCACCTGGCGCCGAACGAGTCGCGTCAGCCGGGGATCCGCCAATTTTGCGGCGACGCTCTTGGCGATCTCGCGGACATCCGGGGCCTGCCGAAGCGGCCGATAGCTCGCCAGCAGCGCAACCGCCGCACCGGTTTCTGCACTGAGCTCGATCGTACGCCCGACCAGTTCGGCAAGTCGGGCCACGAGAACGCTCTCTTCGTCCTCGAGCGCAAATGCGTATTCGTTCAGAAAGCACTGCAGGGCAAGCGCTGCAAGCGGCGCGAGCCAGCGGTCTGCCTCCTCCGCGGAAAAGCCGCCGGCCCAGCGCTCCAGTGACGCGCGCCTGAAAGCCGTCATCAGGCGCTCCGCACGGGCGTCCGGGACGACGCTCCGCGCGATGAGGTCCAGAAAGAGCGGGTCCGAAAGCGCCGTCTGGCCGGCGTTGCTCGTCATGTGTGTCGCGAACTCCTGTGGCGACCGGCCGGAAGCGTCGATCACTGCGCCGAACCCCGGCTCCGCCGCGATGAGCTCGAATGCGGCGGCGGCGAATCCGGTGAGCTCGATATCGTCGCGAGCTACGCATTGCGCCACGACTTCGCGATCGGCAGGACCGAGCACCGCTCCGGAAAGATGGCCAACCGTATCGACGAATCGCTGGTAGTGCGCGGCGACTGCAGGGGCGGCCCGCAGCGCCCGGCGAAAGGCCTCCAGCGCCGCGTCCGCTCGACCGGCATCGAGCAAGGCCTCGCCAAGATTGTGGAACGCCATATCGAAGCCCGGCGCCCTGGCGACCACATGCTCGTAGGCCGCTATGGCGTCCTGCAGCGCCCCGGAATCGCGCAGCGCGTTGCCGAGATTGAGCCCGGCCATGACATTCGACGGGTTGATTGCCAGCGCGGCACGCAGCGCCGCCAGCGCCTGCTCCGTGCGTCCGGCGTCGCGCAGCGTCCGGCCATAGTTGTTGCGGAGCTCGTCGTTCCGTGGCGCTATGGCGATCCCGCGCTCATAGATGGCCAGCGCCTCCTCGAGTCTTCCCGCCTGTTGGAGCGTGATTCCGAGTGCGTTGAGCGCCGCGGGATCCCGCGGCGCTCGCATCAGAGTGCCGCGCAGCACGCGCTCCGCTTCTTCGAGCTCGCCCGCTTCGCTGAGCACGAACCCGAAATTGACCGCATATTGCACCGCTGTGGGCGCGAGATCCACTGCGCGTCGCATATGCTGGAGCGCATCCCGTGCCGAGCCTTGCTGGTAGCGGCACATCCCAAGCAGGAAGTGCCCCTCGGCGTTCGTCGGTGTCCGCGCGACGATGTCGCGCAAGGGCGCTTCCGCTTCCGCGAAACGCCCCCCCTGCAACAGCGGGTATATACGTTGCAGCGCAGCCGCGCTCACGCATCCCTCATGACTATCCGGCCAGCGCCCCCCGAATCTGCTCGAGCGCAGCCGGATCCTCGATCGTGGTCAGATCCCCCGGGTCGCGCCCCTCGGCAAGCGCCTGGATCGAGCGTCGCAGCGTCTTGCCGGAACGGGTCTTGGGAAGCACCGTCACGAAGTGCACGTTGCGCGGCCGGGCGATCGCCCCGATTGCATCGTCCACGGTCTTCATCACTTCCTTCTCGAGCGCTGCCCGGTTCTCCGGTGTGGCAATCCTAGCCGGATCCTTCACAACGGCGAAAGCCACCGGCATCTGCCCCTTCACCGGATCGTTCACGCCCACCACTGCGCATTCGGCGATCGCGGTATGTATGTTCACCGCCTCTTCGATCTCGCGCGTCCCGAGACGATGACCAGCCACGTTGATCACGTCGTCCGTGCGACCGAGGATGAAGTAGTAGCCGTCCTTGTCGCGGATTCCCCAGTCGAAAGAGGAGTAGACCTGCTTGTCGCGAAAGCTCGTGAAATAGGTGTTCACGAATCGTTCGTCATCTCCCCAGATCGTGGTGAGGCATCCCGGCGGAAGCGGCGGAATGACTGCCACCACGGCCTTTTCCCCGACATCGGCTTCCTCGGCATCCACCTCGCGCAGCAGCTTGAGGTTGTATCCGTACGCCGGAAAGGACGGGCTCCCGAACTTGTTCTCCGTCGCCTCGACCCCGGGTGCTGCAGTGAGCATCGGCCAGCCGGTCTCGGTCTGCCAATAGTGATCGATGACTGGCTTCCCAAGCGCATCCACGATCCAGTGGTGGGTCGGTTCGTCGAGCGGCTCGCCGGCAAGAAAAAGATGCTTGAGACTCGACAGGTCGTACCTGCTGAGATAGGAAGTGTCGCTTTTCTTGAGCACGCGGATCGCCGTCGGTGCGGAGAACATGACCGCCACTTTCTCGTCCTGCACGATCTTCCACCAGATCCCGGGATCCGGGCGGATCGGAACGCCTTCGTACATGATCGTCGTCATTCCCGCGATCAGCGGGGCGTAGATGATGTAGGAATGGCCGACCACCCAGCCGATGTCGCTGGTGGTGAACATCGTCTCGCCTGCAGCGCCGCAGTAGATATGCTTCATGGAGGCAGCGAGCGCAACCGCGTAGCCGCCGACATCCCGCTGCACCCCCTTCGGTCGGCCAGTCGTGCCCGATGTGTAGAGAATGTATGACGGTTCGTTCGACTCGAGCCAGGTGATGGGCACTGCGGCGTCCATGTGCTGCGCGCGCAGCTCCATGTAATCCAGGTCACGACCGGCCGTGCGCGGCATCTCCGGATCCAGTCCGCGGTTGAAGATGACGACCTTCTCCGGCGGCGACTTCGCAAGGCGGATCGACTCGTCGACCAGGCTCTTGTAGAGCACGCTCTTGCCGGCGCGCATTCCTCCATCGGCGGAGATCATCAGCTTGGGCCTCGCATCGTCGATCCGGGCCGCAAGGCTGTTCGCCGCGAATCCGCCAAACACGACCGAGTGCACTGCACCGATGCGTGCGCAAGCGAGTATTGCGAAGCACGCCTCCGGGATCATCGGCATGTAGATGATGACGCGATCGCCCTTGCGGACACCGAGCGATTGCATCATGGCGGCCATGCGCTGTACCTCGGTATGCAGCTCCCGGTACGAATACCGCTTTTCCTCGTTGACCTCGGTCGAGATGTAGACGAGCGCCGTCTGGTCGCCGCGGGCCGCAAGGTGCCGGTCCACCGCGTTGTGGCAGAGATTGGTCTCCCCGCCGACGAACCATTTCGCGAATGGCGGGCGGCTGAAATCCAGAACCTTGCCGAACGGTTTGGACCATTCGATCAGCTGCGCCTGCTCCGACCAGAACCCGTCCGGATCCTTGATCGAGCGCTCGTGGAACGCTTTATAGGTTTCACCAGCCATTTTTCCTCCTCGCCAGACTCACGGTCACCGGCCCTCGCCACGGTATCGAACACTTTCGTCCCGGCCTGCGACCCGCACCTTGAGGCAGATCAAACCGTTTCCGCGCGCACCGATCAACCGGCAGCCATGTCGACGACGACTCTCCCCTTCGTGCGCGATCCAATGAAATCGTCGAAGACCGTCGGCAGCGCTTCGAAAGGGATCATGCGCGTCGCATCGGCCAGATGCCTCGGCTTCATATCCGTGGCGAGTCGATTCCAAACCCTTTGCCGGACTTCCATCTCGCAATTCACCGAATCCACGCCGAGCAGGCTCACGCCACGCAGGATGAACGGTGCTACGGTCGTGTTCAGGCTCATGCTCGCCGCGAGCCCCACGGCGGCGATCGGCGCCCCGATCTGCATCGTGCTCGCCATCCAGGCGAGCACCTCGCCTCCCAGATTGTCGACCGCGCCGGCCCAGGTCGTCTTGTCGAGCGGCTTGATCTTCGCCAGATCGAGGCTGGTGCGCAGCATCACTTCCTTGGCGCCGAGCACCTTCAGGTAGTCCGCCTCCGCTTCCTTTCCCGTCAGCGCCACGACTTCGTATCCGAGTGCGGCAAGGATGTCGATCGCCACCGAACCGACGCCGCCCGTCGCGCCACTCACGACCACCGGTCCCTTGCCCGGCTCCAGCCCCTCGTGGAGCATGCGAACGATCGCAAGCCCTGCCGTGAAGCCTGCGGTGCCGAGCGCCATGGCGTCCAAAAGTGACATGCCCTTGGGCATGGGCACGACCCACGCTGCCGGCACGCGGGCATATTCGGCGAAACCACCATCGTGCGCCACACCGATGTCGTAGCTCGTGGCAATCACCGCATCGCCCTTCCTGAATCGCGCGTCACGCGAGTCGACCACGGTGCCCGAAAGGTCGATGCCGCCGACGCACGGAAAGCGCCTGATGATCCGCCCCTTGCCGGTGGCCGCCAGCGCGTCCTTGTAATTGACGCTCGAGTACGCCACTCGGATGGTCACTTCGCCGGCATCGAGGTCGTCGAGCGTAGACTCCTCGAACGCGGCCACCACTTTCCGATCCGCCTCGCGCAGCCGGTAGACCTTGAATTTCTCCATGTCTTTCACGCTCCTCCTCTACAAGTTATCTCGAAATTGCGACCCTGCTTCTACATGCCGGAAGGGTTGCATGAACGAGGGAGAATCCCCCGGGTATATCCCCTCGTATGCGACGGCAGTCGTGATTTGAGATACGTTCCATTCATCGGGCGCGCCGCGTTTGCCAATCACGCACTATGTCGCGACGCGCTGCGGCGCCTTCGGGGCTGACTGCAACCGCCGAGTCTGCCCAAGGTACTCCTTGGTCGCCATTTCCGCCAACCGGCTGACGGTTCGCTGGAACTCGTGCGCGAGCATACCTTCCGTGTACAACTCTTCGGGCGGCACCTCGGCCGAGATAACCAGGTTCACTTTCGCCTCATAGAAGACGTCCACGAGCAGGGTGAACCGACGCGCCTCGTCGGCGCGCGCGGCACTCATCCGCGGCACCCCGGAAAGGATGACCGAATGAAACCGGGTCGCCAGATCCAGGTAGTCGATCTGCGAGCGCGGGCCACCGCAAAGATTCGCAAACTCGAACCAGACCACGCCGCCGGCCCGTTTGACGTAGGGAATCACGCGACCTTCCACGTCGAGCTCGTGGAACTCCTCCTCGACGTCGCGAATCTGGAGGAAGGTCTCGCCGAGCGCGCGATCTGCAACGGCGCCCAGCGGCCAGTGATACGCCTGCACGTGTTCCATGGCCCGCAGCCGGTAATCCACGCCGCTCTCCACGTGCACGATGTCGAGGCGGTCCTTGATGAGGGCGATGGTCGGCAGGAACCGGTCGCGCTTGAGCCCGTGACGGTATAGCTGGTCCGGCTGGTAGTTCGACGTCATGCAGTACACGACTCCGCGCCGGATGGTGCGGTCGAGCAGGCGACCCAGGATCATCGCGTCGGCGATGTCGTTGACGTGGAACTCGTCGAAGCAGATCAGGCGGTAGCGCTTGGCGATGCGTATCGCGACGGCGTCGAGCGGGTCCTCGCGCCCCTTCAGATTCTCCATTTCCCGGTGGACGTCGCGCATGAAGTGATGGAAGTGCACGCGGCGCTTCCGGACGAGCGGCAGCGTCAGGTAGAAGCTGTCCATGAGAAAGCTCTTGCCGCGTCCGACTCCTCCCCAGAGGTAGACGCCGTGCGGAAGCGGCGGCTTCACGACCAGACGCCGCAGCGCCGTGCTGCGCCGCTCCTTGTAAGCGACCCATTGCTCGTAAAGGCGTTGCAGACGCTGCACCGCGGCGTACTGTGAATCGTCCGCGACAAATCCGCGCCGGGCAAGCGTATCCCGGTAGTACTCGAGCACCGTGACCGGGAGTTGCTTTGCGGGCTCCGTATACTCTGCCGCGTCGAATACGCTGCCGCCAATAGGAGCCAGGGGTGCAACGGGGGCGAGGGGCGCAGGCCCCGCGACCTGGCCGTGGTCGTGGGCGCTATCGCGCATTCACATGTTCAGCGCCCGCTTGTCGACCGCAAGCGCGGCCTCGTGCATCACCTCGGAAAGCGATGGATGCGCGTGGACGATCCGGGCGATGTCCTCGGAGCAGGCGCGAAATTCCATGGCGACGACGGCCTCGGCAACGAGTTCGGATGCCTGCATGTTGATGATGTGGACACCCAGGATCTCGTCGGTCTTCGCGTGGGCGAGCATTTTCACGAAGCCTTCGGTCTCGTCCTGCCCCAGCGCCCGTCCGTTGATCGTGAAAGGAAACTGGCCGACCCGGTACGGCGTGCCTTCCTCGCGCAGCTGCTGCTCCGTACGACCGACCCAGGCAATTTCGGGCGACGTGTAGATGACCCACGGGATCGTGTCGAGATTGACGTGCGCCTTCTGGCCGGCGATCAGCTCGGCCACCATGACCCCTTCCTCCTCGCCCTTGTGCGCGAGCATCGGGCCGCGGACCACGTCGCCGATCGCGAAGATGTTTTGCAGATTGCTGCGGCAATGTGCGTCGACCTCGATGAATCCCCGTCCGTCGATCTTGAGACCCACGTTCTCGGCGCCCAGCCGGTCGGTGTTGGGAATCCTCCCGACCGACACGACCAGCTTGTCGCATTCCAGCTTTTGCCGCTTGCCGTCCTTCTCGTAATCGAGCGACACGCCCCGCTTGGTCACTTCGATCTTGCCGAGCGTGATTCCGAGCTGGATCTCTAGCTTTTGTCGCTCGGTGAAGATCTTCCAGGCCGCCTTCGAAATGCTCTCGTCGGCCGCCGCGAGGAAGGTCGGCAATGCCTCGAGCACGGTCACTTTCGCGCCGAGGCGTCGCCAGACGCTGCCGAGCTCCAGGCCGATCACTCCGGCACCGATCACGCCCAACCGCTTGGGTACTTCCTTGAAGGCAAGCGCGCCGATGTTGTCACAGACGATCTCGTTGTCGACCGGCAGTCCCGGCAGGTGCCGCGCCTTCGAGCCGGTCGCAATGATGATCGCCTTGCCCTCGACTACCTCGGTTGCTCCATCCCCCGAAACCTCGACCTGCCAGCCCGAGGCGCCCTTGCCGACCAGGTTGCCGTGCCCCTTGAGCCAGGTGATATTGTTCTTCTTGAACAGGAATTCGATGCCCTTGGTCATCTTCAGGACGATCGAGTCCTTGCGCGCCATCATTTTCGCGACGTCCATCTTGGCGCCGCCGATCGTGATGCCATGGCTCTCGAACTTGTGCTGGACCCGCTCGAAGTTCTCCGAGGATTCGAGGAGCGCCTTGGAGGGAATGCAGCCGGTATTCAGGCAGGTGCCGCCCAGCGTGCCCACACCTTGCGGCGTCTTCCACTCCTCCACGCAGGCGGTCTTCATCCCGAGCTGGGCGGCGCGCACGGCGGCGATGTAGCCGGCCGGGCCCGCGCCGATCACGATTACGTCGAATGTCTGTGCCATATTTTGGGTGAGCCGTTCAAAGGTCGAGCAGCAGCCGCGCGGGATCCTCGAGCGAATCCTTGATTGCAACCAGCCCGAGCACCGCCTCGCGTCCGTCGATGATGCGATGATCGTAGGAAAGTGCCAGATAGTTCATCGGGCGCACGACGACCTGGCCATTCTCGACGACCGGGCGATCCTTGGTCGCGTGAACGCCGAGAATCGCGCTCTGGGGCGGATTGATGATCGGCGTCGACAGCATCGACCCGAACACCCCGCCATTGGAGATCGAGAAGGTTCCGCCGGTGAGTTCCTCGATGCCCAGCTTCCCGTCCTGGGCGCGCTTGCCGAAGTCCGCGATCCGCTTCTCGATTTCCGCGAGGGGCAGCTGGTCCGCGCCGCGCAGGATCGGCACGACGAGGCCGCGCGGGCTGCTGACTGCGATGCCGATGTCGAAGTAGCCGTGATAGACGATGTCGTTGCCGTCGACCGAGGCGTTCAGCACCGGGTATTTCCGGAGCGCGTGCACCACGGCCTTCACGAAGAACGACATGAATCCGAGTCGAACGCCGTGCTCCTTCTCGAAGCGCTCGCGATACCTGCTGCGCAGGTCGATCACCGCTTGCATGTTCACTTCATTGAACGTCGTCAGGATTGCGGCGGTCTGCTGAGCCTGGACGAGCCGCTCGGCCACCCTTGCGCGCAGGCGCGACATCGGCACGCGCTGCTCCGAGCGGGCGACGCCGGTATCTTCCGCGGCGCCGGGTGCCGACACCGGGGGCAGGGTCGGCTTGGCAGCCGCCGGAGAAGGGGCCGCGACAGGAGTCGAGACCGGGGTGGAAGCTGATGGGGAAACCGAAGGCCTGGCGGCAGACGCGGAGCGCTCGACCTGCTCCAGGACGTCTGCCTTCGTGATTCGACCGTCGCGGCCGCTTCCCGCGATGGCAGTCGGATCGATGCCCTGCTCCTCGACCAGGTTGCGTGCCGCGGGCATCAGGCGGGGATCGGTGCGGGCCGTCTCGGCGGAAGGTGCCGGTGTCGGCGCCACGGTGGCGGGCTCGGGTCGCACTCCAGCCGTGGCACTGCTCGCCGGCTTCGCCTCTGTGTCGATCTGTGCGATGACCTCTCCGGCGACCACCGCACCGCCGTCGTCCTTGAGAATCTTGGTGAGGACGCCGTCGGCCGGGGCGGGGAGTTCCAGGACGACCTTGTCGGTCTCGACGTCGATGAGGTTCTCGTCGCGCTTGACCGCCTCGCCCACCTTCTTGTGCCAGGAAAGCAGGGTCGCCTCGGAGACCGACTCCGAGAGCTGCGGTACCTTCACTTCAAGCAGCATGATCGCTCCGTATCGTTGCGCCGGGTTTGGCTTGACCTTGCCACGGCGTGCTGAATCCTTGTGCACCCACGGTGCGCGGACCGGTCCCAGGCGGATTTCCCGCCCATGGACCGAGGCGCTGCCTCAGGCAGCGCCCGGATCAGGTATTGACTGATGAGATTGTTCGCAGCGCTGGTGGTTCACCCCTTGAACCGGCCGAACGCGGTCTCGACCAGCTTCTTCTGCTGTTCATTGTGCTTCGCTGCGTAGCCAACCGCCGGAGAAGCGGACGATGCACGCCCCGCGTAGTGCAATTTCTGCCCGGCGCGCATGTTCTCGCGCAGGTAGTGCTGAGACTGATACCAGGCGCCCTGGTTCTGGGGCTCCTCCTGGCACCAGACCACCTCGGTGGCGTTAGGATACCGGCGTATTTCCGCGGCGAACTGCTTGTGGGGGAACGGATAGAGCTGCTCGATGCGGATCACGGCGATGTTGTCCAGGCGCCGCTCGCGGCGGGCGGCCATGAGATCGTAGTAGACCTTGCCGCTGCACGCGACTATACGCGTGACCGCCTGGGGCTCGAGCGCGTCGACTTCCCCGATCACCGTCTGAAAGCCACCGCGCGCCAGCTCGCGCAGGCTCGAGACGGCCTCCGGCTTCCTCAGCAGGGACTTCGGCGTCATGACGACGAGTGGTTTGCGGAACGGCCGCACCATCTGCCGGCGCAGGAGGTGGAAGATCTGCGCCGGCGTGCTGGGCACGCAGACCTGGATGTTGTGCTCCGCGGTCAACTGCAGGTAGCGCTCCAGCCGCGCCGAGGAATGCTCGGGCCCCTGCCCTTCGAAGCCGTGGGGCAGCATCATCACGAGCCCGCACATCCGCCCCCACTTCGCCTCGCCGGAAGCGATGAACTGGTCGATGACGACCTGGGCGCCGTTCGCGAAGTCGCCGAACTGCGCTTCCCAGACGACCAGCTCGTTCGGCTCCGCGCAGGAGTAGCCGTACTCGAAGCCGAGCACCGCCTCCTCCGAGAGCACCGAGTCGATCACGACGAAGTCCGCCTGGTTCTCCTGCAGGTTTGACAGCGCCACGTGGCGACCGGCGCCCCACTTCTCACGATTCTGATCATGCAGCACCGCATGGCGGTGGGCGAACGTGCCACGCCCCGAGTCCTGCCCGGAGATCCGCACGCCGTAGCCCGAGACGAGCAACGTGGCGTAGGCGAGCGTTTCGCCCATGCCCCAGTCGAGCATCTTCTTGCCGTTGCCCATGTCCCGGCGGGCCTGGACCACTCGCGCCACCACGGGGTGGAGCCCGAAGTCCTCGGGGACCGACGTAAGCCGCTCGGCGAGGCGCCGCAGCTCGTCGAGCGGGACCGCGGTCTCGGCGACGTCCGTCCACTTGGAATTGAGGAACGGCGTCCAGTCGATCGCGTACTTGCGCTGGAAATTCGAGAGCGTCGTGCTTGCCGTGTGCCGCCCTTCGTCGAGCGCTTGCCGGTACGCTGCGATCAGGCCGTCCGGATCACTCTCCTGGATCACGCCCTCCGCGACGAGTTTCTCGGCGTAGAGACGCCGCGTGCCGGGGTGCTTGGCGATCCGCTTGTACATGAGCGGCTGGGTCACGGACGGTTCGTCCTGCTCGTTGTGACCGAGCTTCCTGAAGCAGACCAGATCGATCACGACGTCGCGCTTGAACTCCTTGCGGTAGTCCATGGCGAGCTGGGTCACGTAGAGCGCCGCTTCAGGATCGTCGGCGTTCACGTGGAAGATCGGCGCCTCGATCATCTTCGCGACGTCCGTGCAGTAGGTCGTCGAGCGCGCATCCTGCGGGGCCGAGGTCGTGAACCCGATCTGGTTGTTCACGATGACGTGCACCGTGCCGCCGGTCGCGTAGCCGCGCGTCTGGGAAAGGTTGAGCGTCTCCATCACCACGCCCTGTCCGGCGAACGCCGCGTCGCCGTGGATCAGCACGGGCAGCACGCGATCCCCGGTCCGGTCCTGCCGCCGGTGCTGGCGCGCCCGCACCGATCCTTCCACGACCGGGTCGACGATCTCCAGGTGCGACGGATTGAACGCCAGCGTGATGTGCACCGGACCTCCAGGCGTGGACACGTCCGCCGAAAATCCGTTGTGGTACTTGACGTCCCCGGACGAAAGCAAGGAAACGTGCTGGCCCTCGAATTCGGCGAACAGCTCCTTGGGCGTCTTGCCGATCGTGTTGACGAGCACGTTCAGGCGGCCGCGGTGGGCCATGCCGATCACCAGCTCCTCGACGCCTTGGCTGCCCGCGCGCCGGACGATCTCGTCCATGACCGGAATCAGGGTATCGCCGCCTTCCAGCGAGAAACGCTTCTGGCCAACATAGCGCGTGTGCAGGTACTTTTCGAGCGTCTCTGCCGCGGTCAGACGCTCGAGCAGGCGGCGCTTCTGCTCCGCGGGAAAGCCGAACTTGCCGCGGACCGGCTCGAGCCGGCTCTGGATCCAGCTCTTCTGCGCGGTGTCGGCGATGTACATGTACTCGGCGCCGATCGTCGCGGTGTACGTGTCGCGCAGGATTTGCATGATCTCGCGCAGCGTCGCCTCTTCGGGACCGACCAGGGTCCCGGTGTTGAACACCGTGTCCATGTCCGCGTCGATGAGGTCGTAGAACGCCGGCTCCAGCTCGGGGATCTGCGGACGCGGCATCCGCTTGAGCGGGTCGACCTGTGCCCAGCGCGTGCCAAGCGTCCGGTACGCGGCGATCAGCAGAAGGACATAGACCTGCTTTCGCCCGACCCCACGGTCGGTCGAGGCAGGCGGCGCGTGCAGCACGCCCTGCCGGGCGCGCTGCGCGAACGAGGCCACGACTGGCGCATGCGCCATATCGCGCCCTTCGTGCCCGCCCTGAGCGCCACCGGGAACCAGCTGGAGCTTGTCGAAGTATTCGCGCCAGCTTTCCGGCACCGATTGCGGGTTGTCGAGATAGCTCTCGTACAGCTCCTCCACGAACGGCGCATTCCCACCGAACAGATAGGAATTCGCGAGAAGCTGTTTCATCCCGCTCATAGGTGAATCCGCTCCTGGCTATCTCTTGTCCATCGGGACGAAATCGCGGCGCGGTGCCCCGGTGTACAGCTGCCGCGGCCGCCCGATCTTCTGATCGGGGTCGCCGATCATCTCGTTCCACTGCGCAACCCATCCGGCCGTACGTGCGAGCGCGAAGATCCCGGTGAAGAGCTTGGTCGGTATCCCGAGTGCGCGCTGCACGATCCCCGAATAGAAGTCGACGTTCGGATAGAGCTTCTTCTGGACGAAGTAATCATCCTCCAGCGCCACCTTCTCCAGCGCGATCGCAAGCTTGAACAGCGGGTCGTTGTGCAATCCCAGCTCGTTCAGCACCTCGTGACAGGTCTCGCGCATCAGCTTGGCGCGGGGATCGTAGTTCCTGTAGACACGGTGTCCGAATCCCATCAGCTTGACGCCCGAATTCTTGTCCTTCGCCTTTTTTAGAAACTCGCCGATCTTCGAGACGTCACCGATCTGCTCGAGCATGTTAAGCGCCGCCTCGTTCGCGCCGCCGTGCGCGGGGCCCCACAGGCAGGCGATACCCGCCGAGATGCACGCAAAAGGATTCGCACCGGAAGAACCTGCCAGGCGCACGGTGGAGGTCGAAGCGTTCTGCTCGTGATCCGCGTGCAGGATCAGGATCCGGTCGAGCGCACGCACCAGGACCGGGTTGGGCACGTACTCCTCGCAGGGCGTCGCAAACATCATGTGCATGAAGTTCGCGGTGTAGGACAGGGAGTTCCGCGGATACATGAACGGCTGGCCCATGTTGTACTTGTATGCCATTGCGACGATGGTCGGCATCTTGGCGATGAGCCGGATGGCCGCAACAATGCGATGCTGGGGGTCATTGATGTCGAGCGAGTCGTGGTAGAACGCCGAGAGCGCTCCGACGACGCCGACGAGCGACGCCATCGGATGCGCATCGCGGCGAAACCCGTTGTAGAACCGCGTCAACTGGTCGTGCACCATGTTGTGGCGCGATATGCGGCCAGTCCAGTCGTCATACTGGGCCTTGGTCGGCAATTCACCGTGCTTCAGGAGATAGGCCACCTCGGTGAATTCGCATTTTTCCGCGAGCTGCTCGATCGGATAACCGCGGTAGAGCAGGACTCCCTCATCGCCGTCGATGTACGTGATCCCCGACATGGCGCTGCCCGTCGAGAGGAATCCCGGGTCGTAGGTGAACATCCCGGTCGTACCGTAGAGCGTACGAATATCGACCACGTCCGGCCCGATCGTCCCCTTGAGGACCGGAAACTCGGCCGACTTCCCCTTACCCCAGTTCAGTGTCGCCTTGTCGCTCATTGCTCTCTCCTCGTTGTTGCGCCCGCGTGGTGCTCACGCTTCGCGCAGCAGCTGCAGCGTCGAAATCAGCCGCGCATCCGGGCAATCGCTCCGCCCGCTTATCAGATCCCACAGCTCGTTGTCGCCGAGCTCGAGCAGTTCGTTCAGCAGCCCGAGCGTCGCGTGGTCCAGCGTCGCAGCGTGCCGATCCAGAAACCGGGTCAGCACCAAATCGTTCTCGAGCATACCTCGCCGGCACCGCCAGCGCAGCCGGCGCAGGTCTTCCTCGGTGACGCCTGGGGTCACTACGCCGCCCTGCGGTTCAGACAGTCCGCCTGACCATCAGCTCCTTGATCTTGCCGATCGCGCGCGTGGGATTGAGGTTCTTCGGACAGACGTCCACGCAGTTCATGATCGTGTGGCAGCGGAAGAGCCGGTATGGATCCTCGAGATTGTCGAGCCGCTCGCTGGTGGCCTGGTCGCGACTGTCCGCGATGAAGCGATACGCCTGCAGCAGCCCCGCCGGACCAACGAACTTGTCCGGGTTCCACCAGAACGAAGGACACGAGGTCGAGCAGCATGCGCACAGGATGCATTCGTACAGCCCGTCCAGCTCGGCGCGCTCCTCGGGAGACTGCAAACGCTCCCGGTCGGGGGGGGCCTCTTCATTGATCAGGTACGGCTTGATCGAGTTGTACTGCTTGAAGAACTGCGTCATGTCCACGATCAGATCGCGAATCACGGGCAGCCCGGGCATCGGGCGGAGCATAACGGGTTCCTTCAGGTCCGCTATGGGGGTGATGCAGGCCAGCCCGTTCTTGCCGTTGATGTTCATCGCGTCGGAACCGCACACCCCCTCGCGGCAGGAACGCCGAAAAGCGAAGGAGTCGTCCATCGCCTTCACCTTCACGAGCACGTCAAGCAGCATGCGATCGGCCGCGTCGATTGGGACGTCGTAGTCCTTCATGTAAGGATTCGCGTCGCGCTCCGGGTCGTACCGGTAGATGCTCACTCGCATGCGGAAACTCTCCAAACTGGTTAGTAGGTGCGCGCCTTCGGCGCGATCGACTCGGCGGTGAGCGGCTTCAGGGTCACCGGCTTGTACTCCAGCCGGTCCCCTTCCTTGAACCAGAGACTGTGCTTCAGCCAGTTTGCGTCGTCGCGCTCGTGGAAATCGGCACGATCGTGCGCGCCGCGGGATTCCTTGCGCGCATCGGCCGCAATCATTGTCGCACGCGCGGCCTCCATCAAATTGTCGAGTTCGAGCGCCTCGACGCGCGCAGTGTTGAAGATCTTGCTCTTGTCCTTGATCTCCGTACGCGCAACCCGCTCGCCGAGCTCGCGAATCTTGCTCACGCCCTCGGCGAGCAGGTCCGGGAAGCGAAATACCCCGCAGTGCGCCTGCATGCTCCGGCGCAATTCCTCACCCACCTTGGGCACGCTCTCGCCGTCCTTCTGGCCGTCGAGCCGTGCAAGACGCGCAAGCGATCGTTCGCCGGCATCCGCGGGCAACGTCTGGTGCCCCGGGTTCTCGCGAAGGAAGCGGATGACCGAGTCTCCCGCGGCTTTACCGAGCACGACCAGATCCGTGAGCGAGTTCGTGCCCAATCGGTTGGCACCGTGCACGGACGCGCAAGCGCATTCCCCCGCGGCGTAGAAGCCGGGAACCGGCGTGCCGGGTCCGCCGGCCCCGGGCACGATGACCTCGCCAAGGTAGTTCGTCGGGATGCCGCCCATCTGATAATGCGCCGTCGGCACGACCGGTATCGGATCCCGAACGGGGTCCGCGTTCGCAAACTTGATGGAGATCTCGCGTATCCCGGGCAGGCGCTTCTCTATGACCTCGGGGCCGAGATGATCGAGCTTGAGCAGCAGAAAATCCGCATTGGGCCCGCAACCCCGGCCTTCCTTGATCTCGGTCGCCATGGCGCGCGATACGACGTCGCGGCTGGCAAGATCCTTCGCATTCGGCGCGTAGCGCTCCATGAACCGCTCGCCGCTCTTGTTGAGCAGCATGCCGCCTTCGCCCCGTACGCCTTCCGTGATCAGGACCCCTGCCCCGTACACCCCGGTGGGATGAAACTGGTAGAACTCCATGTCCTCGAGCGGGATTCCCGCGCGTGCGGCCATGCCCAGGCCATCCCCGGTATTGATGAACGCATTCGTGGAGGAAAAAAAGATACGTCCGCAACCGCCGGTGGCGAAGAGCGTCGCCCGGGCGTGGAACAGGTTGACCTCCCCGGTCTCCATCTCGAGCGCCGTCACGCCGAGCACGTGGCCTGACGAGTCACGCACCAGGTCGAGCGCCAGCCATTCGACGAAGAAACGGGTGTTTGCGCGGACGTTGCGCTGATACAGCGTGTGCAGCATCGCGTGTCCGGTGCGATCGGCCGCACAGCACGAGCGTTGGACCGCCGGGCCTGCACCCATGTTCTGCATGTGGCCGCCGAACGGTCGTTGGTACACGGTACCGTTGTCATTGCGGTCGAACGGCATCCCGAAATGCTCCAGCTCGATGACGCAGCGCGGTGCCTCGCGGCAAACATATTCGATCGTGTCCTGGTCACCTAGCCAGTCGGAACCCTTGACGGTGTCGTACATGTGCCACTGCCAGGAGTCCTCCCCCATGTTTCCGAGCGCCGCGCCGATGCCGCCCTGGGCCGCGACAGTGTGCGAACGGGTGGGAAAGACCTTGGAAAGGACCGCAACGTTCAATCCCGCCTCCGACAGCTGCAGCGCTGCGCGCAGGCCCGCGCCACCGGCGCCCACGACGACGGCATCGAATTTTCGCGTGACCAGCGGCATTGCTCAGCTCCTCCAGAGAATCTGTACGGCCCAGCCCGCGTAACCGACCAGCGCGAGGATCACGAGTACCTCGAGCGCAAGGCGCAGCCACACCGGCTTGATATAGTCCATCAGCACATCGCGAACGCCGATCCAGGCGTGATAGAACAGGCTCAGAAAAAAGAGCAGCGTCGCGAAGCGCAGCCAGCCTTGTGCGAAGAATGCCTGCCACGCCGCATGGTCCGCTGGCCGAGTCACCAGAAAGGCGAAAAGAAAGGCGATCGTGTAGACCGCCATCACGACCGCAGTGACTCGCTGCGCCAGCCAGTCGCGGAATCCGTAGTGGGCGCCGACGACGATTCGCTTCACCATAGCCAGACTCCGAACATCAACGTGAGCACAATGCTCACCGCGAAAACGGCCCAGCTCGTTGCCCGCGCGCTCGCCAGGTCGACTCCGATGTGCATGTCGATGAGCAGGTAGCGGATTCCGGCACAGAAATGGTGCAGAAACGCCCACCCGAGGCCAAAGAGCACGAGCTTCGCGATCGGATGACCGACCGTTTCCCTGATCTGTGCGTATCCCTCCGGAGAGGCAAGGCTCTTGTCCAGCAGAGCGAGCAGCCAGAATGCGAGGACAAACAGGAGCAGTCCGCTGATCCGATGCAGGATCGAGACGACACCCGGCAAGGGAAGACGAATACGGACGAGGTCGAGGTAGACGGGACGCTTCTTCTTTACCGCGGCATCATTCATCGATCACTTTCCTCGCTGTTCGGCGCCGTCGCCCCGCATCTGACCGCGCATCTGACCGAAAAGAGCGGGCGGATTATATCAAGCCATCAAACATACTTGTGGCGCGAATTGCTGTGGGCTGGCGCTGCCCCTCTTCCATCTCACCCGAGCCGATTGCGGTAGTAGTGCGTATCGGTGCGACACAGTCCGTGCCGATACTCGACCGGGCGATCGCCGTACGTGAAGGCCACACGCTCGACGCTGAGGAGCGGCGTGCCTCTTGCGAGTCCGAGCGCCGTCGCCGTCGCAGCATCGGCAGCAACCGCGCGCAGCTTCTCGTCTGCGCGGATCATCTGGATTCCGAACTCGGCCTCGTAGAGGTGATAGATCGACCCGCGATGCGCAGCCAGCTTGGCCGCGGACAGGCCCTTGAAAGTCGCCGCCGGAAGCGTGATGTCCTCGAACACGGCAGGCACACCGCCGAACGACAGCACGCGCCGGATCACGATCACCCCATCGCCCGGTTTCAGGTCCAGGAGACGGGCCGCCTCGACGCTGGCACGCGCACGCCGAAATTCGGATGCCCGACTCTCGTACTGCGCGGGCTCGCCTTCGTTCGGCATGAGGCGCAGAAAGCGAAACTGCTGGCGCAGCTCGCCATGTGTGGCAACGTAGGTGCCCTTGCCCTGGCGCCGAACGAGAACGTTCTCGGCCGCGAGCGCGTCGACCGCCTTGCGTACCGTGCCCTGGCTGACGCGGAAACGCTCCGCCAGTTCGAACTCGCTCGGAATCGCCTGGCCGGGTTTCCAGGCGCCACCATCCAAGCCCCTGATGATCAGGTCCTTGATCTGCTGGTAGAGCGGCAGGAACGTGGGGGCGGCACCGCGCATGGTCGGTAATCTGCCACAATCCCGCCTGCGCGTCTATCTTATATAAGACATAAGATATTTGATCGGAATTGACAGCTTTCCGGCGCCCCGCCTAAACTCGCGAATGGTCGCGCCGCAGCATGGCGCACGGGCACGCTGTCCGGCATAGTCCGCGCTATCCTCGCCATCCGCTCTCGTTAGCAACAGTCCCATCCTTGTAGGAGCCTGCCCGAATGAGTAAAGCCCCCGTACGCGTAGCAGTCACCGGCGCCGCCGGCCAGATCGGGTACAGCCTGCTGTTTCGAATCGCGAGCGGCGAGATGCTCGGCAAGGATCAGCCGGTCATTCTCCAACTGCTCGAGATTCCCCAGGCACAGAACGCTCTCCGGGGCGTCGTGATGGAGCTCGAGGATTGCGCGTTTCCGCTCCTCGCCGGGGTGGTCGCCACAGACGACCCGAATCTCGCGTTTCGCGACGCCGACTACGCGCTGCTGGTCGGCGCACGTCCGCGCACCAAGGGCATGGAGCGCAAGGATCTGCTCGAGGCGAACGGTGCGATCTTCACGGTCCAGGGCAAGGCACTCGATGCGTCCGCGCGGCGCTCAGTCAAGGTCCTGGTCGTCGGCAACCCGGCCAACACGAACGCACTGATCGCGATGAAGAGCGCACCCGGACTGAGTCCCCGCAACTTCACGGGAATGATGCGCCTCGACCATAACCGGGCGGTCTCGCAGATCGCAGCGAAGATCGGCGTTCCCGTCGGCCACATCGAGAAGATGCTCGTGTGGGGCAACCACTCCCCGACGATGTATCCGGACTACCGGTTCGCCACGGCGGGCGGCAAGGCCGTGAAGACCCTGATCAACGACGACAATTGGAACCGGGACACGTTCATTCCGACCGTCGGCAAGCGCGGCGCGGCCATCATCGAGGCGCGCGGCGCCTCCTCCGCGGCCTCCGCGGCAAACGCCGCGATCGACCACATGCGTGACTGGGTGCTGGGCACCAACGGGAAATGGGTCACGATGGGCATCGCCTCGGACGGGAGCGCGTACGGGATTCCCGACGGCGTCATCTTCGGATTTCCCGTGACCTGCGCGGCCGGCGAATACCAGATCGTGCAGGGTCTCGAAATCGACGCTTTCAGCCGCGAGCGCATGGACCACACCCTCAAGGAGCTGCTCGAGGAGCGGGACGGCGTGAAGCACCTCCTCGGTTGAGCCGTGGCGCACGGGCCCTGCCCGTGCGCGCCACCCCTCGACTCGCACCCTTACGCCCAAAAGCGTGGCCACCCATCCAAGCGATGCGCTGTTCAAGGGCGAAAAGCCCTTCCCGGCGATCCCGTCCTGCGAGCACTACGCCGGCTCGGAAAAGCTGATCGTCAAGGCGCTCGAGCTGCAGGACCGACTGGGACCGATCTTCGATCTGACCTGCGACTGCGAAGACGGTGCCCCGACCGGGCGCGAGACCGAGCACGCCGAGATGATCGTGCGCGTCCTGAACAGCCCGGCCAACCGGCATCGCAGGGCCGGCGTTCGCATTCACGATCCGACGCACCCACATTGCCGTCGCGATATCGAGATACTGGTCGGCGGCGCCGGAGAGGCGCTGGCCTACGTGACCATTCCCAAGCCGACGACCGCCGCTCAGGTCGCCGAAACGATCATTCACGTCCAGCAGGTGGCGGCCCACCACGGAGTGCGGCGGGAGCTACCGATCCACGTCATCGTCGAGACCCACGGCGCCCTGCGCGAGGCCTTCGAGATTGCTGCGCTCCCGTGGATGCAGGCGCTCGACTTCGGCCTGCTCGACTTCGTCTCTGGCCACCACGGCGCGATTCCCGCGTCGGCCATGCGCTCGCCGGGCCAGTTCGAGCACCCGCTCCTGGTACGCGCCAAGACGGACCTCGTCGCCGCGGCACTCGCCAACGGTATCGTTCCGGCGCACAGCGTGACGCTCGACCTTAAGAACGCTGCGCAGATTCATTCAGATGCTCGCCGCGCCCGGCTCGAGTTCGGGTTCCTGCGCATGTACTCGATTCATCCGGCCCAGATCGAACCGATCGTGGCGGCGATGAAACCCGATCTCTCGGAAGTGCAAACGGCGGCGGCCATCCTCCTCGCGGCCCGTGCGGCGGGCTGGGGTCCCATCCAGCATGCAGGGGAGCTTCACGACCGGGCGAGCTACCGCTACTACTGGGAGCTGCTGCAGAAGGCCCGCGTGACCGGTATGGCGCTCCCCCCCGATGCGGAAAGGGCATTTTTCGCGTGAAGGCGCAGCTGGTTTCATGACAGATGCATGGCCGGAGTAAACTGTGCGCATTGCCGCCGGGCGCGGCAGGCGAAGGATGGAGACCAACATGAAGAAAAGCGCAACGCTCATTGCGGCGCTCGTGGCAGCCGCCACGACGCCCCTTATGGCGCAGGAGCCGGTCCAGTTCATGGCCGGAGCCTGGGAATGCCGGCTACCCGAGGATGCGGGATCGAAAACCCCTCCGATTCTGTACATCGGGGTCGCCCACGAGCAGAGCGGCGCAACGCGCACCGACCTGGTCGAAGTGGACGGGTTTGCCCGCGCCGTGGCGGGCATGGCACGGGTGTCAGCGGGCGATGGCGGCTGGGTCCAGCTCAGTCCCGAGGCGGGTCAACCCTTCTTCGTGCGCTCGCTGAGCGACGGCAAGGGCGGGCTGTCGGCCATGTCCGTCAAGCGGAGCGAATCGGGCGCGGCCTATCACTGCCTCAGGCTGCCTTACCCCAAAAGCTAGGGTAGCTCCGCGGAATTCCGTCATTCCCCCGACTGCGGGAATCCAGACCGAGCGGATTCGAAGGGATTCTGGATCCCCGCTTGCTGGCTCCCCGCTTGCTGGCTCCCCGCTTGCGCGGGGATGACTTGCTCAGAGGTTTCTTACCCGGGCAACCACTCACCCGACAGTCCCCGTAGAATACCGGTCGCCATCGATACGTCTCCCTGCGTCCCCGAACCGGAATCCGCTGCGCCATGAATGCTCTCGCCCGATCGTTGCGCGCACTCGCCCTGATTGCCTTGTTCGTCACTGCCGGCGGTCCCGCGCACGCCCGCGATGCGATGGACCATTTCTTCCAGCCCTTTCTCGGCGACTTCCGCGCGGAACTCGCGGATGCCAGGCGCGCCGGCAAGCAAGGCATCATGGTCATGTATCACTTCGAGGACTGCCCGTCCTGCCAGTGGATGAAGGCGAACATCCTGTCTCGGGAGGACGTGCAGTCCTACTACCGCGAGCGATTCGTTCTCCTGCCGCTCGATACGCTCGGCGCGCTGGCGATCACGGATTTCGATGGCAAGGAATGGACGGAAAAGGAATACGCCCGTTCGATCCCGATCAAGGGAACTCCGACCTTCATGTTCTACGGCCTGGACGGCAAACCCATCGCCAAGCACGTGGGCCGAATCAGGGATCCGGTTGAATTCATGCTGCTCGCGGACTTCGTTGCGTCGGGCGGGTACCGGAACATGAATTTTGCGCAATACAAACTTTCAAAACAAGGCAAGAAGGGAAGCTAGGAAATGACGCAGAACCCGCCTCAGAACCCGTTCAACGCGCTGAAGCAGTTCGATATCGCCCCGGGTCGCAAGGGCGAGCTATATTCGCTGCCGGCGCTCGAGAAGGCCGGGCTTGGCAAGATCTCGCGTCTGCCGGTCTCGATTCGCATCCTGCTCGAGTCAGTGCTGCGGAACTGCGATGGCAAGAAGATCACCGAAGCACACGTGCGTCAGCTCGCGGGCTGGAAAGCCAAGGCGCCCCGCACTGCCGAGGTTCCTTTCGTCGTATCGCGGATCCTGTTGCAGGATTTCACCGGCGTGCCGTTGCTGGCCGACCTCGCGGCGATGCGCGGTGTCGCGCAACGGATGGGCAAGAACCCGAAGCTCATCGAGCCCCTGGTGCCCGTCGATCTGGTCGTCGACCACTCGGTGCAGATCGATCACTACGGCACGAAGAACGCCCTCGATCTCAACATGAAGCTCGAATTCCAGCGCAATGCCGAGCGCTACCAGTTCGTCAAATGGGGCATGCAGGCATTCGACACGTTCAAGGTGGTGCCACCGGGCATCGGGATCGTGCACCAGGTGAACCTGGAATACCTGGCGCGCGGCGTGCACCGCAAGGGCAACGTCTACTATCCGGACACCGTCGTCGGGACCGACAGCCACACCACGATGATCAACGGCCTCGGCGTCGTCGGCTGGGGGGTCGGCGGGATCGAGGCGGAGGCCGGGATGCTCGGGCAGCCCGTGTACATCCTCACTCCGGATGTTGTGGGCGTGAACTTGAAAGGAAACCTGCGCTGGGGCGTGACCGCTACCGACCTCGTGCTCACCGTCACCGAGATGCTCCGCGCGGCCAAAGTGGTCGGGAAGTTCGTCGAGTTCTTCGGCGAGGGCGCCGCTCATCTGCCGCTTCCGGATCGCGCAACCATCGCGAACATGGCGCCCGAGTACGGCGCGACCATGGGGTTCTTTCCCGTCGATGAAGCAACGATCGACTACCTCCGCAATACGGGCCGCACGGATGAGGAGATCGACGCCTTTCGCGCCTACTTCAAGGCACAGGGCCTGTTCGGGATGCCGAAAGCGGGCACCATCGACTACACCCAGACGCTCGAGCTCGACCTGGCAAAGGTCGAACCTTCGCTCGCCGGCCCCAAGCGGCCCCAGGACCGAATTCAGATCGGGCGCGTGAAGGCGAAATTCCGCGAGCTGCTCGCGAAGCCGGTTGCAGAGAACGGTTACAACAAGCCGGCAGCGGACCTCGACAAGCGATTCCCGGCACATTTCGCGGATCCCGGCATGCGCACGCGGGGGGGCGGTACGCAAGCGCCGGAGTCGCTCGCGAGCGGGGCACCGACCGACGTCGTCGAGATGGTCGACAACCGCCCGACGCCGGATGCGGTGCGCACGCCCGAGGAGAAATCGGGCAACGTGACGCTCGGTCACGGGGACATCCTGATCGCCGCGATCACCTCGTGCACCAATACCTCGAATCCGGGTGTGCTGATTGCCGCGGGTGTACTCGCCAAGAAAGCCGTCGAGCACGGATTGACCGTCCAGAAGCACATCAAGACCTCGCTCGCCCCCGGCTCTCGGATCGTGACCGAGTACCTGCAGAAATCCGGGCTGCTCCCCTACCTCGAAAAGCTCGGCTTCTACGTGACGGCCTACGGCTGCACGACCTGCATCGGGAACTCCGGGCCGCTCGATCCGAGCCTCGAGGAGGTCGTGGTGAAGAACGACCTCGTGTGCGCCGCAGTGCTATCGGGGAACCGCAACTTCGAGGCCCGCATTCACGCGAACATCAAGGCCAATTTCCTCGCCAGCCCACCGCTGGTCGTGGCGTACGCCATTGCCGGCACCATGCGCAAGGACCTGATGACCGAGCCGCTCGGCATCGGCAAGGACGGCAAGCCGGTGTACATCGGCGACGTATGGCCCGCGCCGCACGAGGTCGCGCAGGCGATGCGATTTGCCACCGATGCCAAGGCGTTCCACAAGCTGTACGGCAATCTGGCGAACGTGAACGCGAACTGGAAGGCCGTGCCGACCGCGAGCGGACAGGTCTACGACTGGCCGACTTCCACGTACATCGCGGAGCCACCGTTCTTTGCAGACTTCTCCATGCAACCGAAAAAATCAGGAAACGTGTCCGGTGCCCGCGCACTCGGCGTGTTCGGCGATTCGGTCACGACAGATCACATCAGCCCGGCCGGATCGATCAAGGAAACCTCCCCAGCCGGGCAGTACCTGATCGGCAGCGGCGTCGTGAAAGCGGATTTCAACAGCTACGGAGCGCGGCGCGGCAATCACGACGTCATGATGCGTGGCACCTTTGCGAATGTCCGGATCAGGAATCTGATGATCCCCGCGCAGCCGGACGGCCGGCGCGTGGAAGGCGGCGTAACGCGCTTCCAGCCCACGGGCGAGGAGATGTCGATCTACGACGCGGCGATGAAGTACATCGATCAGGGCACACCGACCGTCGTGTTCGGCGGCGAGGAGTACGGCACGGGCAGTTCACGTGACTGGGCGGCGAAAGGCACCCAGCTGCTCGGTGTGAAGGCGGTGATCGTTCGCAGCTTCGAACGCATTCATCGTTCCAATCTCGTCGGCATGGGCGTGCTCCCGCTGCAGTTCAAGGGTAGCGACAGTGTCACGTCGCTTGGAATCCGTGGCGACGAGGAGTTCGACATCCTGGGACTGGACGGCGCACTCAAACCGCAGCAGGACGTCACACTAGTCATCCGGCGCAAGGATGGCAGCACGCAGAAGGTCGAGTTGCGATTGCGCATCGACACCCCCATCGAAGTCGACTACTTCCAGCACGGCGGCATCCTGCCCTACGTCCTGCGCGACCTCATGCAGGCGGCCTGACACCTTGCGCCAGCGTCGTGCGCGTAGCGGCGGCGCGCGGGGGCGGCGCCGGATCTTGGCGACCGCACTGACGATGTGCACCCTTGGCGCGGGAAATCTCACGATCGGCGCGGAACGAGCTGCGATGACGGTGCTCGCAGCGCCGCTGCCCGGTCCGATCGCGCGGCTGGCTCCGGGCGAGCGCTGTCCGTCCGACCCCGCCGCCTTTCGGGATGCACAAGTCGTCGTCCTGCTACAGGACCGGCGCCGCTTTCTCGTCGACCTCGAGCCTGGGTCCATCAAGCTGCGCGCCCTCCCTGCGTGTTCGACGGACCCTTCGGGCGAGCATTCCGATGTGCTTCCGGGAACCCGGTCGCAGCACGGATCCGGTGAATTGCGCGAGGTGTGGCTGGCAGAACCCACCGAGCGATACCGGCACGGCATCTTCGTACGACCGGAAAACGCCGCCTCGATCCGGGCACTCACTGCGAGCGGACGCGTGGTGCAGTATTCCGCCCCGCCGGATTCGGTCATCGAGGACCGCCTCCCGCGGCTGGTCAATGCCTGGGGCCGGGACGCGGTGCTGACGGTGCAGTCCTCGTCAACCGGCGGCGCGGCGGTACTGCTGCTCGGGATCGTCGGCGATCGCCTCCAGCGGCTCGCCGAATCCGCATCCATCGGGACGCCGCAGCGGTGGCTGAACCCGATCGGCGTGGCAGACTTCGACGGCGACGGAGAGGCGGAGATCGCGGCAGTGGTCACGCCGCACATCGGCGGCTGGTTGACGCTCTATCGGCGTGCAGGCGAGCGGCTGACGATCGTGCAAAGAGAGTCCGGATTTTCAAATCATGCAATCGGTACCGACGAGCTCGGTCTGGCGGCGATCCTCGATGCGAACGGTGACCGTGTCATGGACCTGGCCGTTCCGGGCACCGATCGCCGGACGCTGCGTGTCGTCACGTTTGCCGGAGGACAGTTTCGCGAACTGCAACGCATCGGTCATTCCGCACCGATCCAGAGCGCCGTGATTGCCGCAGACCTGCACGAGGACGGGCAGCAAGAGCTCGTGTACGCGCTCGCCGACGGAACGCTCGTCGTTCTCTCCGCTCCGCAGTAGTCGTTGCGTTTCGTCGCGCCGTAGCACGACGATCAGTGATGGTGTCCGTCCGGCCCGTGCGCGTGCCCATGCTCGATCTCCTCGGCGCTCGCGGGCCGTACCGAGACCACCTTCGCACGAAATTCGAGCGCGCGTCCGGCGAGTGGATGATTGCCGTCGACCTTCACGGTTTCGGCGCCGACCTCGATCACTTCGAACACGACCGGGTGCGCGTGATCCTCGTGGCCGACCTCGGCCTGGAATTGCATGCCGACTTTCACATTTTCAGGGAAGCGGCTGCGCGGTTCCGCCCGCACGAGGTCGGGATCGTGCTCGCCGAAGGCATCACTCGGCGCGAGGGTGACCTTCACGGATGCGCCCTCCTCCTTTCCGGCAAGCGCCTCCTCGACTTTCGGAAAGATTCCGGCATGCCCGCCGTGCAGATAAGTCATCGGATGCTTGCCGCGCTCGATGAGCTCGCCGCTTGCATCGAGCACATCGTATTTCAGCTCGACGACCGAGTTCTTGATGATCTTCATGCGCCTCCTTGCCGGATTCCCGAGCGGCACAGCGCTTGGCCATGCCCCCATTCACCCGGATAATAACCGCTCCGCGAAATGGGAGAATGTTCAGTGGGGCTCTGGAGACGAATCTTCGCGGCGTTCGGTATCGCGGCGTGGCTGGGTGGATGCGATGCAGGAATCGAGCAGCTCAAGCCGGGCGTCTCGACGGCCCAGGAAGTGCGCGCTGTCCTGGGGGAACCGACCTACGAGTGGCGCGAGAGCGACGGCGCCACCGTCTGGGAGTTCGCCGGCCCGCGCGCGGGGTACGTGACCTACATGGTGACGATCGGCGCCGACGGTGTCATGCGCGCATTGCAACAGGTCCTCACCGACGAATACTTTGCCAGGGTACGCCCCGGAATGGACAAGGCGCAGATTCGCCGATTGATCGGTCGGCCGATGGAATCCATGAACTTCCCGGCACGTAGCGAGGAGGTCTGGACCTGGCGACACGGTGCGGTGATGCCCGAGGGCATCGACGAGTTTCACGTTCACTTCAATTCCGACGGCAAAGTGGTGGCCACGAGCCGCACGAAGACTGCGGAACCGGGTTGACCGCCATCCGGCGCCGCGAGCGCGCTCGCCCGCTACTCGTCGCCCTTGAAACGACTTAGCTGCCTGCGGTCGCGCTTGGTCGGACGACCCTTCTCGCTGCGGACGGGTGCCCGTGCCAGCTTGCGCGCCGTGACGGCCTCGAAGCGCCGTTGCCTGCTCGCTTCACTCTCCGCGTAGAGTGTCTGTGCCTCCGGCGCAGGTCCGCGTCGCGACGATAGCGCGCGCACCTCGATCACCCATTCGAGCGCGCCGATATGGATCACGAGCTCGTCTCCCGTCTTCACCTCCCGCGCGGGCTTCACACGCTGGCCGTTCAGCTGGATCCGCCCGCCATCGACGGCTTGCGCAGCCAGGCTTCGCGTCCTGAAGAACCGGGCCGCCCAGAGCCACTTGTCGACACGAACCCGAGCGTCAGCCAGAGACAGCGCTCCGTTCGGACCCGAGTCTTTCACCCTGTGCGGCGTGCTGCGTCGAGATGCCCCATGCGCATACGCTAAGGGAGAAGAGAGATCTTCTCAAGCCCACGCTCGTTGTGCTATGCGCACGTCCGCGCGGGGCGGTAAATCAGTCGCCGTGGTTCCTGTGCCAACCATAGGCGTTGCCCTTGGGTACGTTCTTCTTCTTATGTTTCTTGCTGTGGCCATCGTCGTAGTCGTGATCGTGATGGTCGCGCGCTTCGCGCACCGATACCTGAGCCTGCGGAGCGGTTTGCGGCTGCGTAGACGCCGTATTCTGAGCCTGCGTGCCGGCATCGGATTTCGTGTCCGATCCTGTGATACTCGATCCGATCATCGCTCCCGCGCCTCCGCCGACCGCGCCGCCGACTGCGGCGCCCGACGTCCCGCCCATCTTTTGCCCTACCACACCGCCGGCCGCTCCGCCCAGCGCGCCACCGACGACCGCGCCTGTCTGGGCATCGCCGCTGGAGGTCACTGCACCGCCGGCCGCTCCGCCCAACGCACCGCCTATCGCCGCGCCGGTCCGCCCACCAACGGCGGAACCCACTGCTGCGCCTGCGCCGCCTCCGATCGCGCCACCTGCGCCCGTTTTCCAATCCTGCGCTTGCGCCAGAGCGACGAACACAAAGCTTGCGGCAATCACTACCAGCTTTTCACGACCATCCATGATCGATTTCCCGATATCGAAAAGTGATCGGGCAATCGTAGTCGTTCGGCCCACTGGCCAAGCATCCGGTTACGGACCAACGCCGAAAAGGACACATGGGTCGCGTGCAATCTGCCCGCTTTCCCGCTTGATAGGCAGGCGTCGGGGTTTCGACTCACCGGTGTGGTCGGCGGTTCGACGAATTTCATTTGGCTCCGAAAATTCTGGAGCTTTTGACTTTGAAATAACCTAGCCCGCATGTGCAGGCCGTCCTGCCACCGCCGCCCTGCTCATCCCGAGTACCGTCGGCATGGCAAGCAACCAGAACACCGCTGTGGCGATGAACACGAGCTGCGGCGAGCCGCGGTCGATCACCCAGCCGAGCGCCGGGGGTGCGAGCAACCCGCCGAGATCCAGTCCGGAATAGACGAAGCCGTAGACCTTACCGCGCGACTCCACGGGCGCAATCTGGCGAACGAGAAAATCGCGCGACGGCCCGAGGACGCCCGCGAAGAATCCGCCGATCGCCGCGACGGCGACCATGAGCGGGACCGGCACCAGTCCCACACCCAGAATGAACGCGATCGCGCCGGACACGGCCATTCCCGTGACGGCGACCGCGCCGTGGCGCTCCGTCCGCGAGGCGATGACGCCGCCCGCCAGCGTTCCGCCGGCGCCACCGAGCAGGAACGCGGTGAGCACGCTGGACGCGAATACGAGCTGCACATCGTAGATCTGCGTGAGCGCCGTGGTCGAGAAGGCCTGCCACCCGACCATCGCCATCGAGAAGAAGAGGAAGAAAGCGAAGCACGTGACGATGGGCAAGGACGCCAGGACGCGGATGTCGTGAGCGAGCCCGCCGGACGCAACGCCCGCGGCGCGACGCGGCGCGCGAGTTCCGCCCGCGAGCACGCTTTGCGAGGCGAGCACCGCAAGGAACACGAGGCCAATCGCGCCGGCCGAGACCAGCGCGGCACGCCATCCCCAGGTGGTCGAGATGGCGACCGCGAACACCGGCGCGAGCGCCCAGCCGATGTTCCCGGCGATTCCGTGGACGCTGAACGCATAGCCAAGCCGTTGCTGGTGAACCTTGGCGTTCAGCAACGCCAGGTCGGCTGGATGAAACACGCAGTTTCCGAAGCCGGCAATGGCCGCTGCGAGGTACAGCCACGCGAACGACGGCGCCAGCCCGGCGAGCCCGATGCCTATCGCTGAGAGCGCGAGCCCGAGCAGCAATATCACCCGCGCGCCGAACCGGTCCACGAGAAAACCGGCCACGGTCTGCATGACACCCGAAACGCCGAAGTACAGGGCGAGCACGGATCCGAGCGCGGCATAGCTCACGCCGAACTCGGCCCGGAGCAACGGGAAGAGCGGCGGAATGACAAGATGATAGAAATGCGAGAGGCCGTGCGCGACACCCACGAAACCGATGACGCGGACATCCGTCCGCAGCGATGCCGAGGCGGCGGTCATTTCGTCGTTGACGGCGAGTCGCTGCCCTTCGGCGCGCCCTCGCCCTTCTGGGCGGCATTCTTGCGCTCGATTTCGGCCTGGCAGAAAGGCAACACAATCTGCGACGTGGCACTGGGCGGCGACGAATATGCCTCCTGGACGACGCGAATCACCAGCTCGCGGTCTTCCCGAGTGATGTTCCGGTAGTTCGGGTGATCAAGCGACTGCCGCAGGACGTCGGGGAACGGCCAGCCCGCTTGCGCCAGGCGGATGGCGGTTTGGCGAGTCCCGACCAGGTAGCCGCATTCCAGGTCGGCCACTGCGACCAAAGGGAACGTGACCAGCATGGCCAGTGCGAAATTGCGCGCGAGCAAAGTCATGAAGAGCGAGTCGGCAGAAATATCCGGCGGATTATAACGGCGCGCGGCATCGCTGCCCGTCGCATTTCACGGGAGGCAGAACTCGTCTGCCTTGAGATCCGTGACGAATCCGTGCGCCGGCGCATGCGCGATCATGATATCGACCTCGGCGGCAAGTGCGGCCTCCTGGGGCGTTACGCCGCATGCCCAGAAGACCGCCACGAGTCCGTCCGGCACACGCTCCACGGGCGGCCCGAACATCGGCGCCGCCAGGTCCGCACCGATCGCAGCCGGATCCCCGATATGGATCGGGGCACCGTGGTTGAACGGGAAACGCGCCGACACCTGCGTCGCGATGATGGCCTGCTGTGGCGTGAGCCAGCGCATGGTCACGACCATGTTGCCGCGAAAGCGCCCCGCTGGCACGGTCGGAATTGTCGACCGGACAACCCAGCGATGCTGCCCCGTGGGCACACCCGCGCGTTCCAGCGCCGCGTCGAAGGTGATGCCCGACCCGATCAGGAACGCGACGAAATCGTCTTGCCAGAGCGCATGGAGATCCGTCACATCATCCTGGCGCGCGCCCTTACGGTATACAGCGTAGCGCGGCAGGTCGGTACGCAAGTCGGCGCCGGGGGCAAGGCGCTTCGGTTCGGGATCGCCGGGATCCGTGACCTCGAGCACCGGGCACGCGTTCTGGTTGCGCTGGCAGTAAAGCAGCAAGTCGAATGCGAGCGACTTCGGTATCACGACGAGATTGCACTGGACATAGCCCATCGCCAGGCCGCGCGTCGTGCCGGTGTGGCGCTTTTGACTGATGGCAAGCCGAGCGGCCTGGGGCACGGTGAGCTCGGGTGCCTTACTCATCCTCCCCCCTCATTCCTCGATCATGCATTCATAGAGTTGCGCGTGTCCGCTCGCATCCGATGTGTAGATTACCCGCGAGCCGTCGGGTGCAAAGCGGGGATGCGGATGCGTGTGTTGCGGTGCGTACACCTCCCGGGGGCCGTCGTTGTATGGAAACGGGCCAGCCCAGTGCTCCCCCGCACTGCTTGCATGCGGGCAGCAGATCCGGCGCGCGTCGCCGTTCGCGCCGCGAATCGGAAAGATATGGAGCCCCCGGTCCGGAAAATTCGTGTCGCACACGATGCGCTCGCCGCGCGCGTCGGCGGCCGCGTGCCAGGCGGGGAACGTGCTGATCGTGCGCACCGCACCGGTGTCGACGTCGACGGCCCGCATGCCACGCGGCCAGTCGACGAATGCGAGCTCACGCGTGCCGGGAATCCAGCTTTCATGCGTGATCCATTGCGAGCGATCGGTGCGCGGATAAGGGTTGCGGTTTCCGCGGCCGTCCCGCCCGACGACCCAGATCCGGTTGGTGAGCGGCCCCGCGTAGAAAATCAGGTTGGGATCGTCGGGGTGGAACTGCGGATGCCCGATCGTATCGCGCTCGAGGATGACCGAGGCGCCCCCGCGCCGCGTGTCCACGACGTGAAACTGCGAAACCTTGCCCGTCTTCACGGGGATCGCCCACCAGCAATCGTCGCCCGACAAGGCGGTCGTTCCCATCGCCGCACCGACCATGCCCTTTTCGCGCATCTCGACGCGACCGAAGTCGGCGAGACGCTCCTCCACAAGCGTCTCGAGATCCAGGCGCCAGGCGCCGGTGCCGGCGACGAAGAACACGCTCGCGCCATCGTGCGACGGATACAAGGACCACTCGGCGATGTCGTCGCGGTCGGTAAGCTGAACGATGTGGCCATCCGCCTGCATCTCGGCAAAGAGCTGAGGTGCACCGGTACGGTGGGACACGAAGATGAGCCGGGTCATCGCGTCGTCCCAGGGTGGGACGAAGAAAAACGGGTGGTGATGAATCGACGGATGTGCCGTCACCTGGCGGATACGGGCGCCGGTTTCAGGGTCACTCGCCCAGCGGCTCTCGGATGGAAATACGGATCCCTTGGTCACCCGAACACCTCGCTAACCCCGCTCATGGCGACTGCATCACTTTAACGATGCCTCTGCCGTCCTGCCCGCGCCCAGTACACGTGGCCGAAGCAGCACGGTCCAGATCAGCATGCCGACCAGCCCGATGCAGCCGGCAGCCCACACCATCGTTCCGGTCTTGGCGAAGATGATCGTCAGTGATGCGGTACCGAAAAGGACCCGCTCCGGCCCGCCGATCACGCCGGCGAGATAGCCCTCCAGCATGACCGCCCATGCGAACGTCGCCGCCATCATCGACACGAACGCGAGGGCAATCCAGCCGTACGGGCCCGACCACAGCAGCGACGGGTCGAACGCGAACGAGAAGGGAATCAGGAACAGCACGAAGGAGAGCTTGAACGCGATCCAGCCCGTGCGCATCGAATTGGCCTTGGCCAGCCCGGCTGCGGCATAGGACGCGAGCGCCACCGGCGGTGTGATCATCGACAGCACGCAGTAGTACATGACGAAGAAGTGCGCCGCCAGATTGTCGATCCCGAGCTTCGTGATCGCCGGCACGAAGAGTATCGCGCCGATGATGTACGCCGCCACCGTCGGCAGACCCATGCCCATGACCAGGCAGCCGAGGATGATGAAGATCATCGCGCCGATCAGCGTGCCTCCTGATATCGAGATGAGCTGGGTCGAGAACTTGAGCGCCAGATTCGACTGGATTGCGACCGCGATGATCACGCCGATGGTGATGATCGGGACGGCGACCTGCGCCGCCTGGCCCGCGAGCTCCTCGATCATGTCGATCGCTGCCTTGAGGCTGATCCGGGTGGCGGCGCGCAGAAAGCCGGTCACGAGTGCGACCACGCTTGCCACCATCGCGGCCATGGTCGCCGAATAACCGATGACAAGCATTCCGATCAGCATGATCGGCGCCAGGAAGAGATGCATTCTCGGCAGGATCGATGGGATGGTCGCGAGCTCTTCTTTCGAGATCGAGCCTACGCTTCGGCGCCTGGCCTTCAGATCGACAATCATGTACAGCGCGAAATAGTAGGCCAGGGCCGGAATCAATCCGGCAAGCGCAATTCGCGTATACGGCGTCGCCAGCAGTTCCGCCATGACGAATGCTGCGATACCCATCACCGGCGGCATGAGCTGCCCGCCGGTGGAAGCAGTCGCCTCGTGCGCACCCGCCTCCTCCGGCGTGTAGCCAGTGCGCTTCATCAGTGGAATCGTGAATACTCCGGTGGCCACCACGTTCGCGACGGCGCTTCCGCTGACACTGCCGAACAGCGCGCTCGAAACGATCGCCGATTTTGCCGCACCGCCCTTGCGCCGACCCACCGCGTGCAGCGCAGTATCCATGAACAGGGCGCCGCCGCCCGTCGCGGAATACACCACACCGAACATGATGAAGTAGAAGACGAACGTGACCGAGGTCTCGGTGGTGATCCCGAGTATGCCGTGCGTGGCCATGGTCACGATCTCGATGAACGTCGCGAACTCGAATCCTCCGAACTGGAGCCAGCCGGGGAACCAGGGACCAAGAAAACCGTATGCGACGAACGCAAGGACCACCGTGAGCAGGCTCCAGCCGACCGCCCGACGGGTCGCCTCGAACAGAAGCAGCAGCACCAGGGTTCCGAAGATCAGGTCCTGCGTCAGCACCGGATCGACGTTGTCCATGCGCTCGTACAGGCGCTGAAAGTCGAGAAGGTAGTACGCCAGCACCCCACCGGTGCCCGCGAGCAGCAGCCAGTCGACCGAGCGTCGCCACGCTGTCGAACCGAGCGGGAGAAACAGGAATGCGGCCGCGAGTGCAAAGGCAATGTGCACCGGCCGCTGGATCATCGGCGGCAGCGGCTCGTACAGGATGTAGAGCTGGAACGCGAGCCAGCCGGCCGCAACCAGCCAGCGCGGGCGCGCGAGACGCTTCAGCAGTTCCACGATTCTCCTCTCCGGATACCGCGCAGGGACCGGCCTACCCCCCACGGCGCGACGCCGGCCCTCCGCTCGACGAACGGCCGGCGCCTGCGGAACGGAATTGAATGCGAGACCGACGCGGGATCGGTCCTTACATCCAGCCTTTCTCCTTGTAATACTTGATCGCGCCGGGGTGCAGCGGGATACCCACGTTCTCCGGCCGCCATGCGTCTTTCGCGACGAATCCCTTCATCGCCTTGTTCTCGGCGACGATCGCGTCGCGGTTCTCGATGATCGCCTTGGTGATTGCGTAGGCAGTTTCATCCGGCATCGACTTGTTAACGATCAGGTTGGTGCCGAAGTCTGCCGCCTTGGTCGGACCGCTCTGGCCCTTGAACGATTGCGGAAGCGGGTGCACCTTCAGGCCGTTCTCGCCGAGCAGTTTCAGCGATTTCTCCGGCAGATCGACGAAGCGCACCGGAACAGTCAGCGTCACTTCGGTCGTTGCCGGGTGCCCGGGAGACACGCTCTCGAAGTAGAGATCCGCACGCCCATCGCGCATCATGGAAGGAATCTGGCCGACGCCGACCTGGATGATCTGCCCGCCCCCTGCCTTGTATTTGTCGAAAGTCAATCCGATCCCCTCGAAGATCATGCGGACCGTGGGCGGCACCGTGCTTCCGGCGGGCTTCATAATGACGCGCGGCGGCTCTTTCGAAAGCAATGCCTTCTCGAGCGTGTCGTTGCCGGTGCGCTTGATGTAATCCTCGGTGAGCATCGCGGTGATCCACACCGAGTTCAGTCCGCCGAGCAGCGCGCGGATATCTGGGTACTTCTTGCCCTTGTAGATCTCGGGCTCCCCGTTCATCGCCCACACCGACGTGCAGACGTTCGCGAGTGCGACGTCCTCCTTCTTGTCGTTCACCGTGATCGGGTTCCCGACACCGCCGCCGCGCGCGATGACCTCGACCTTCGATCCGGCTGGAAGCGCCGGCTGGATCACCTTCGAGAAACTCGCCGCGAACACGTACCAGATCGAGCCGAGCGGCATCGCGCCGAACTTGATCTCTTCTGCGCACGCCGGCCCGGCGGAAAAGATCGCCGCACCGATCGCCATGGCCCCGATCGTCCGGGACAGCCTGCTGGATTTGACTCTCATTTCACTCCTCCTCAGAGACATGATGCGCGCGGCTGGCGGAACAACTCGTGCGTCCCCGACGCCGCGCGCGTTTTGAAACCTACCGTGCAACTACGCAGCTTCTCGCTGAAGCATCCCCGCGCCACGCAGCGCATCCTTGATTGCCGCCAGATCCTTGCCTTCGACCGGACGTGTCGGACGGCGGCAGAGCGGAGACTTCATGAGCCCGGCCAGCGCCATGGCGGCCTTCATGCGCGCGTGCGCTTCGCCGGTCGGCTCACCGAATCCGTAGACCGATTGCTTGAGCGGATTGATCTCGAACTGCAGCTGCATTGCCCGCTTCAGATCACCGGCCTTCACCGCCTCCCACAGCGCCACGATTTTCTCCGGAATGAACGATGCGAAACCGACCAGCGCGCCGTCCACGCCCTGCACCATCGTCGCCAGCAGGTACTCGTCGTGGCAGGTAATGATCGCCTTGTCGGGCGCCGTGTCGCGGATCGCCTTGATGTCCATCGGGTACTTGTTCATGTCGCGCGTGCCGATTTTGAACGCCTTTACCCACTTCAGCTTTGCCAGCTCTGCAAGCAGGTCACACGAGTACGCGGCGCGTGTCCAGGACGGATAGATGTGCACGACGAGATCCAGACCGGACGCTTTGCCGATCTCGCTGAAGTGCTCGACCACGTGCTCGGGCTTCATGCCGAACCGCAGCCACTGATGCGGCGGCATGACCAGCAGTGCGGATGCGCCAGCCTCCCTGGCCATCACCGAGTGCTCGCACGCCTCGATCATGCCTTCGCAGCAGATGCCCGAAACCACCGGCACCCTGCCCTTTGCCTCGTCAGCCACGATCCGCGTCACCTCGGCGCGCTCCTTCGCGCTCAGGGCGAACACCTCGCCGGTATGTCCGTTCGTCACCAGCCCCGTGATGCCCTTGACTCCGAGCAGCGACGCCGTGAACCGGCGCAATTCGGGTTCGTCGATCGAGTAATCCGGCTTGAACGGTACCTGCATCGCCGGGAGGATGCCTTTGTAATCCCACTTAGCCATTTGTCACGCTCCTTCGTCAGTGAAGATGATGGTGAATTGTTCAATCACGCCGCCGGCGGCAACGCGGTGGCGCCGCCGGCCTGCATGGCCTTGGAAATCGTTCGCGCCGCTTCCAGGACGGGAGCGACGGCAATCTTCAGGAACGCGTCGAGCGGCATGCGCAGCACCGGTGCCACGACGCTGACGGCCGCGATCGGATGTCCGTCGACATCGAGCACCGGAGCGGCGAGCGCGCGCAGTCCGCTCGTGATCTCCTGGTCGACCGCGATGTAACCCTGCTTTCGTACGCGCGCCAGGCGGACAAGGATCTCCTTTGTGTCGGTCACGGTGCGCGGCGTGAGCTTCACGCGCGGACCGAGCCCCAGGATCTGCTCCTGATCGCGGCGCGGCAGGAAGGCGAGGATCGCGAGCCCGACCGCCGAGCAGTACGCGGGAATCCGGGAGCCCACGCGCACGTCGACGCCCAATCGCACCATTCCGGCCTGCACCCGTTCGATGTACACCACTTCGGCGCCGTCCAGCACCGCAACACTCGCCGCCTCGTTCACCTCGCCCACGAGTGAACGAAGGACCGGGCGCACGCGATCACGAAGCTCCATGCGCGCGATCGAATTGAACCCCAGGTCGAGAACTTTCAGCGAGAGCCGGAAGTTTCGGCCGGCCGGGGCGCGGTCGACGTAGCCGAGCATCACAAGCGTGTTCAGCAACCGGAACGCCGTGGCATTGTCGACCTCGGCGCGACGCGCCACTTCGGCCAGGGTGAGCTCCGGCTCGCTGGCGGTGAATGCTTCGAGCACGCGAAAACCCTTCGCAAGCGACTGGACGACGTTCTTGGGATTCTCCGATACCGCAGGATCACCATGGGCGACCGAGCGCGGAGCAACTGCCAAATGCTTTCCCTGGCTCATTGTTCGGAATGCGAACTTTTATTCGAATCCATGAAGAATCGTACCCTTGGGCACCAGAAACTGTCAACACGGGCCGGACGAGACGCTTGAGTGGACTCGCGCGTAGCCCCGATAATCCGCCGTCCCGCCAAGCCTTTGCACGGAGCAACCACAGTGCAGTCGACATCACTACCGCCCGGCTCCTCCTATCCGAGGCTCTTTACCCCGCTCGAGCTCGGCAAGATCCGGCTTCCCAACCGCCTGGTCATGGGTTCGATGCATACGCGACTCGAGTGCGAACCCGACGGTGGAGAGCGCCTGGCCGCCTTCTACGCCGCGCGCGCGCGCGGCGGCGCTGCCCTGATCGTCACCGGCGGCGTGTCGCCGGATCGCGCCGGTCTGCTCGAACCGGATGCCGATGCCCTCGATGATGCGTCACGCATTCCCTTTCACCGGATGATCACCGATGCGGTACACGCCGCGGGCAGCCGCATCTGCCTCCAGATTCTCCATGCGGGGCGGTACGCGAAGATCGACGGACTGGTCGGCGCCTCGGCGATTCCCTCGCCAATCAATCGGCGCACGCCGCGCGCGCTGACGGACGCTGAAGTCGACGCGACAGTCGACGCATTCGCGCGCTGCGCCGCCCTCGCCCAGGAAGCGGGCTACGACGGCGTCGAGATCATGGCTTCGGAGGGCTACCTGATCACCCAGTTCACCTGTCCGCGCACGAACAACCGCACCGACCGATGGGGGGGCGCGCTCGAGAACCGGATTCGCTTCCCGGTGGAGATCGTGCGCCGGACCCGCGCGTGCACCGGGCCCGACTTCCTGATCGTGTATCGACTGTCGGCGCTCGACCTCGTCGAGGGCGGCATGACCGGTGCGGAAACCATCGTCCACGCGCGCGCGATCGAGGCGGCGGGTGCCGACATCTTCAACACCGGCATCGGCTGGCACGAGGCCCGCGTTCCCACCATTGGCTACATGGTCCCGCGCGCGGCGTGGGCATTTGCGGTCAGGCGAATACGCGACGCCGTGTCGATTCCAGTCATGGTGACCAACCGTATCAACACCCCGGCACTCGCCGAGCAGCTCATCGCCGACGGCACGGCAGACCTCGTCTCGCTCGCGCGACCCATGCTCGCGGACGCCGATTTCGCGAAGAAGGCTCGCGAGGGACGCGCCGACGAGATCAACGCATGCATCGCGTGCAATCAGGCCTGCCTCGACTACCTCTTTCGCGACAAGCCCGCCACGTGCCTGGTGAATCCGCGCGCCTGTTACGAAACGAAGCTTCCATCCGGGCCCGCGCCGCGACCGAAGCGCATCGCCGTCGTCGGCGCGGGCGCAGCAGGACTCGCCTGCGCTGTGACAGCCGCCGAGCGGGGCCACGCGGTGACCCTGCACGAAGCCAAATCGACGATCGGTGGCCAGCTCAACCTGGCAGCAGCCATTCCCGGCAAGGAGTTCGCCGAGACGATCCGCTACTTCAATGTGCGCATCGCTGAGTCGGGGATCGACCTCAGGCTCGGCTCGCGGCCTGGTCCGCAGGAGCTTGCCGCCGGCCGGTTCGACGAGGTTGTCATTGCGACCGGGGTGACGCCGCGTGTCCCCCCGCTGGTCGGCGTCGACCACCCGAAGGTGATCAGGTACGACGAGTTGCTCTCGGGGCGGGAATCCGCCGGCAAGCGCGTCGCGGTGATCGGCGCAGGGGGCATCGGCTTCGACGTCGCGGAGTACCTCAGCGCGCCGTCAGCCGATCACTCGGTGGAGGAGTTCCTCGACGCATGGGGGGTCGACCGCACCGGTACCGTGGCCGGCGGGCTCGGCGCACCGCAGGTCGTGCCCACCACGCGGGAAATCGTCGTGCTGCAGAGGAAGCCGACCGCTCCCGGGCGCACGCTCGGCGCCACGACCGGCTGGGCGATCAAGGCCCAGCTTGCCCGGCGCGGCGTCACTTTTCTCACTGGCGTCACGTACGAGCGTGTCGACGACCGTGGGCTGCACATCGTCATGGAAGGCGCGCCGCGCGTCCTCGAGGTGGACACTGTGGTCCTGTGTGCCGGGCAGGAGCCGGTGCGCGATCTCTACGACGCGCTGGCGGCGCTCGGCGTGCGCGTGCACCTGATTGGCGGTGCGGAGCGGGCCGAGGAGCTGGATGCATTACGCGCGATCGATCAGGGAACGCGGCTCGCGCTCGAATTCTGAGGTCTTCCCTATCCGGACTTCGCCTGGATCGCACCCGGCGCGACCGTCCGGACAAATTCGACCATCGCCGCGAGCGTCGCCTCCGGCTGATCCCGGTGCGGCGAATGACCGCAGGATTCCAGCTTCACGAGCTTGACCTTGCCTCTCACCTTCCGCTCGATCGCCGCCAGCTGCTGCATCGTGCCGTAGACGTCGTCCAGGCCCTGAATTGCAAGCAGCGGACAGCCGATCTCCGGCAAGAACTCCTCGATGTTCCACGCGCGGAAATCGGGATGGAGCCAGATGTCATTCCACCCGTAGAACGTCTTGGCCGGATCGGCGTGGTGGCGCGCGAGCCGCTTCGGCAGATCGGAGGTCTCGAACGTCTCCCGCGCCGCGGCGATGCTCTGCACCGAGATGTCTTCCACGAAGACGTGCGGTGCCAGGACGATGAGGCCCTTCATGTCGGGATGCGCCGCCGCGAAGATGAGCGCGATGGACGCGCCGTCGCTATGTCCGACGAGGAGCGGGTCCGCTATCCCGAGCTTGTCGAGCAGCTCGGGCAGCACATCGCGCGCCTCTCGATGCATGTAATCGACCTGGTGAGGGGCTTCGAGAACGTCGGATCGGCCGTATCCGTAGCGAGAGAAGACGAGCGCGCCGCAACCCGTCGCCTGCGCAACATCGGTCGGGAATTCGCGCCATAGCGACACCGATCCGAGCCCCTCGTGCAGAAACACCAGGGTCGGCGCGGTGGGTCGCGTTGCCGCGATACGCCGGTACTCGAGCCTGCGGCCCTGCACCGTGACGAAGGAGGCCTGCACGGATGACGACTCCAATCATTTCGCCCGGCGGGCACGCCGATCGCTTCGCCCGAAGGGGGTTTTAGAGAGGGGGTGTTGAGAGGCCGAACCAGTTTATCGCAATCAAAACTTGAGCGGCCGCCAGTAACCCGTCAACTCTAGATAGCCGCGTCCAACCAGCTTCGCTCCGGCCCGCGCGCGAACCGCCCCTTCCCAGTACACGGTGCCGACACTCGCGCGGGAGTCGAGCTCCTGATCGTCCATCAGCGGCTCGAGCTCGAATGCGAGCTCGCCCGCCTCGACCCGCATTGCGACCGGATAGTCCGCCTGCGTGCGCGGCGATCGCCAGCGCCGCATCGGCTGAAAGCGGATCTCCTCGGGTGTAAACGTCCGCCGCGTCCCATCCGCCCGGCGCAGCGTGCCGCCCGCCCAGACGATACCGCCCTGCCGATCGCGAATTCGAAATGCCATCAGCGCGCTGCCGTCGAGCAGATTGAGCCCGACCCAGTCCCAGCCCTTCGCCTCCGGTGCGAGGTATTCGCTCGACCATTCATGGTCGAGCCACGCTTCGCCGGTGACCGTCTCGCGCGTCCCGTCGATCTCGAGCGTTCCCGACACCGCGAGGTGCGGGAGACTGTAGTAGTAGCTTGCTTGATCCGCGTGTGGGCCCTTGCGGCTGTATCCCTCGTCGCCTTGCAGCAGAACGGAATCGGTCGCCCGAAAGGCGAGATCCATCGCGAATCCGTTCGCCGGAATGGTTGCAGCATAGCCGGATGAGTCCGCCCGCAGCGCCCAGTCCCCAATTTGCACGTCGGTACGGTCCTCCGCCGCCTTTGCAAACCCGAACCCGGCGCGCGCGGCACGCTGATCGTGGAGCAATCGCCCGACCCGGGCATCCGCGATGGCCGCATGCGCGAAGAACAGCTGGCGTGCCGCGAACGCGCTGGGATTCGACTCGGCCACGCGCGGCCGATTGCGAAAGAACGTGATCTGGATGCCACGCTCGCGTCCCGCAGCATCGCGCACCCAACCCGTGATGTACCACCACTCCGTTCGGTACTCGGGATGCGCGCCGTGATCGCGTGGCAACCGTGATCGGCACGCCTTGCCGCACCAACGGGTACGGGGGGTATGGGGATCCCGCGGGGTCGGCAGATGATGCCAACCCGGCAGTCATTGATACGGCGACCGCCAGCAAAATCGCAATCGAGGATCTGAGCGGGCTCGACATGACCGACGGGATTGCTGCCTGGGGCCGCTCTCTCCTGTAACCGGGCACGAGTCTAGCAGGCACAGCGTTCGAAATTTCGCCTACCCGATCCCGCTCCCGATCTGGTCCCTGTGGTTGCACGATTCGCCGCGACAATCGCCTCTCGTGCTCGCCTGGACACCCCCGGAAGCTCTTGATAGACTTCTCCACATAATCGAGCCGCGTCCCGAGCAGGCGCGTGCGGGCGGCCGTGGTCCCGACACGGCGGTTTCCAGTTCATTGAGTCTACGAGGAGAATGCCGTGCGTATGATTTCGCGTTCCGTTTTGGTCGGCCTGCTGGCGGCAGCATTCGCAGCAGGACCCGCCGCCGCTGCCGATAAGCTCAAGATCGGCTTCATCACGACCCTTTCCGGTCCGGCCGGAATCATCGGCAAGCACATGAAGGATTCGGTCGAGCTGGCGCTCGAGCATCTCGGCGGTAAGGTCGGTGGGCTCGAGACCGAGGTGATCTACGGTGACGACAAGGTGAAGCCGGATGTCGGCAAGCAGCTTGCGGACGAAATGGTGAAGCGGGACAAGGTGCAATTCGTGGCGGGGGTCATCTGGTCGAACGTGCTGCTCGCTGTCGCCCCGACCGTGACGAACGCCGGCGTATTCATGATCAGCACCAACGCGGGTCCGCACCAGCTGGCCGGCAAGGACTGCAACAAGTATTTCTTCTCGACGTCCTGGCAGAACGACTCGACGCCCGAGGCGATGGGCCAAGTCTTGAATGACCAGAAGGTCTCCGAGGTCTACGTCATGGCGCCGAACTACGCGGCCGGCAAGGACATGGTCAACGGTTTCAAGAGCTCCTACAAGGGCAAGATCGTCGGCGAGGTCTACACCAAGCTCGGTCAGCAGGACTATCAGGCTGAGATCAGCCAGCTCCGTGCAAAGAACCCGAAAGCGGTGTTCGTGTTCCTTCCCGGTGGCATGGGCATCCAGTTCGTGAAGCAGTACAGCGCGGCGGGCCTGCGCGACCAGATCCCGCTCTACTCGGTCTACACGGTCGACGAGGTGACCCTGCCCGCACTCAAGGACGTGGCGCTCGGCCAGTACGAAGCGCGGTACTGGAGTCCGGATCTGGACAACGCGGCGAGCAAGAAGTATGTCGCTGACTTCCGCAAGAAGTACGGCTACACGCCGTCCAACTACGGCGCCCAGAGCTACGACGGAATCATGCTCATCGATGCGGCAGTCCGGGCAGTGAAAGGCAATCTCAATGACAAGGCGGGCATGATCAAAGCGATGGAGAAGGCCGACTACGCCTCCACACGCGGGAAATACACGTACAACGTCAACCACTTCCCCATCCAGAACTACTACATGCTCGAGGCCGTGCGCAATCCGGCCGGTCAGGTCGAGATGCAGATCCAGAAAGTGATCCTCGAGAATCACAAGGACCGCTACTACAAGGAATGCCACATGAAGTGATGGCGCTCCGCGCGGAGCGCTGGAAAAAAGGGCGTGGCACTGCCGCGCCCTTTTTTTGCCGCGTGATTCTTACTGCATAGTTGCACCGTCCGGGGTCGGAGATTCTTCCGGGACGCTCGCCAGTAACGTGCCATGAACTACTTGCTCGTCCTCGAGCAGATCCTGAACGGATTGCAGTTCGGGGTGATGCTCTTCCTGATGGCCGCCGGGCTGACGCTCGTGTTCGGCATCATGAACCTCGTCAACCTCGCGCACGGATCGCTGTACATGGTCGGCGCGTACCTGGCGACCGCCGCGTACCAGTGGAGCGGGTCGTTTCCGCTTTCCGTCGTGCTTGGACTGGCCGGCACGCTGGTTGTGGGAATGCTCGTGGAGCTCGTCGCGCTGCGCACGCTCTACGAGCGTGATCACCTCGATCAGGTGCTGGCGACTTTCGGTCTGATCCTCTTCTTCAACGAGCTGATCGTACTCATCTGGGGCCGGGCCGCGCTCTATACGAGTCTTCCCACATACCTTCAGGGGCATGTCGAGCTGCTGCCGGGACTGCCCTATTCGACCTACCGGCTGCTGATCATTTTCATCGGCTTTGCGACGGCCGGTCTGCTGTGGTACGTCGTCACCAAGACGCGGCTCGGCATGCTGATCCGCGCCGGCGCGTCGAACCGCACGATGGTGGCCGCGCTGGGCATCAATATCCGGCTGCTCTACACGATCGTGTTCGGCTGCGGCGCGGCACTCGCAGGACTCGCAGGCCTGCTCGCCGGCCCGATCTACACGGCACAACCGGGGATGGGCGAACTCATCCTCATCCAGGTTTTCGTGGTGATCGTCATCGGAGGGATCGGGTCGATTCGCGGCGCGCTCTTCGGCGCGATCCTGGTCGGCATGGTCGACACGCTCGGCAGAGCATTCCTGAAGCCGATGCTGGCGGCGGTGATTTCGCTGGAGGCAGCCGAGACGGCAGGCCCGGCGCTCGCATCGATGCTGATCTACGTGCTGATGGCCGCCATTCTGGCCGTGCGTCCCGAAGGTCTGTTCCCTTCGCGCGGATAATACTCCGATGGTCTCGCGATATCGCACCGCCGCGCTCGTAATCGGTCTCGTGCTGCTCGCCGCGTTGCCCCCGGTCGCAATTGCGCTGGACGAGCCCTTCTACATCGACCTTTTCCGTCGGTTCATGATCTTCGCAGTGGCGGCGGTCAGCCTGAATCTCATTCTGGGATATGGCGGCATGGTCTCGTTCGGGCATGCCGCCTACATCGGCGTCGGCGCCTACTCGGTCGGCATCCTCGCCTATTACGGTATCGACAACGGTTATCTCCAGTGGGGCGTCGCGATCGGCGCCTCGGCGCTCGTGGCACTTGCCATCGGCGCGGTGTCGATCCGGACGAGCGGCATCTATTTCATCATGATCACGCTGGCCTTCACCCAGATGCTCTACTTTCTCGGAATCTCGATCGAGGAGTACGGCGGCGATGACGGCATGAGCCTCGCCACGCGCAGCCAGTTCGGCGACTGGATCGATCTCAGCAACGGCACCACGTTCTATTATCTGGTGCTCTTCATCCTGATGCTGTTCATGTACATCGTTCACCGCATCGTGAACTCCCGATTCGGAATGGTCATCCGGGCGGCGAAATCGAACGAGCTCCGTACCCGGGCGATCGGCTTCTCGCCCTACCCTTACAAGCTGGCTGCCTTCGTGATCGCGGGCGCAATGTGCGGTGTCGCGGGCGCGCTGCTGGTGAACCACATTGCTTACCTCACCCCGGATTTCATGCACTGGACGCGCTCGGGCGAGATCATGTTCATGGTGATTCTGGGCGGAATCGGCACCGCGGCCGGTCCGCTTTTCGGCACCGTGGCTTTCCTCCTGCTGGAGGACATGCTTTCAGCATGGACCGAGCACTGGCAACTGTACCTGGGGATATTCCTGGTGCTGGTGGTGGTGTTCGCGAAGCGCGGACTCGTGGGACTGCTCCCCGCCGCCAAATCGGACAAGTGACGAAATGATCGACGTCCTGCTCGAGGTACGCAGCCTGGTCAAGACATTCGGCGCATTGCGCGCGACCGACAATGTTCACCTCGACATCCGCGCCGGGGAGACGCACGCGATCATCGGACCGAACGGCGCCGGCAAGACCACGCTCATCGGCCAGCTCGCTGGCAACATCCGGCCCGACTCCGGCGAAATACGCTTCGCCGGCCAGGACGTCACCGGACTGGGCGCGGCCGCGCGCGCGCGCAGAGGACTCGCACGCTCGTTCCAGATCACCAGCATCTACCGCGAATTCACGGCGCTCGAAAACGTCGCGCTCGCCGTGCAGGCGCACGCCGGTCACAGCTTCCGGTTCTGGCGTCCGGCAAGCAGCGAGGCCGCGCTGCGCGAGCCGGCACGGGCGATCATGAATGATCTGGGACTCGGCGCGCGCGCCGGCGTGCTTGCCGCCAACCTCTCGCATGGCGAGCAGCGCCAGCTCGAGATCGCAATGGTGCTCGCGACGCGACCGCGCCTGCTGCTCCTCGACGAACCGGTCGCGGGCATGGGTGCCGACGAGTCCCAGCGCATGGTCGAATTCCTGGCGACGCTGAAGGGACGCCAGACGATCATCCTGGTCGAGCACGACATGGATGCCGTCTTCACACTGGCTGATCGCATTTCGGTGCTCGTCTACGGACAGGTCATCGCCTCCGGGACACCCGAGGAGATACGCGTCAATCCGGAAGTGCGTCGCGCGTATCTCGGCGAGGACGAGGAGGCCTGATGCTGGTCGTCGAAGGTCTCGAGACCGCCTACGGCGTGAGTCAGGTGCTCTTCGGCGTGTCCTTCCGCGTCGACGAGGGCCAGGTCGTGACGCTGCTCGGCCGGAACGGGATGGGCAAGACCACGACCATCCGCTCGATCATGGGAATCGTCCGGTCGAAGTCCGGCACCATCACTTTCGACGGCAAGCCGCTGGGAGGACTGCCCTCCTACCGGGTCGCCCAAAGCGGTCTCGGTCTCGTGCCGGAGGGCCGACAGGTGTTTCCGAACCTCACCGTCCAGGAAAACCTCGTCGCGACGGCAGCGAACCGCACCGGACGCTCCGATCCCTGGACATTGGAGCGCGTTTTCGGATTCTTTCCGCAGCTCGCCGAGCGCCGCCGCAACTATGGCAATCAGCTGTCCGGCGGCGAGCAGCAGATGCTCGCGATCGGTCGCGCACTGATGACGAATCCGCGTTTGCTCATCCTGGACGAGGCGACCGAAGGCCTCGCGCCCAGAATCCGGCAGGAGATCTATCAATCCATTTCGGAGTTGAAGACCGGCGGCCTCGCCATCCTGGTGATCGACAAGGACATCAAGGCACTAACGCGCATTGCCGACGCGAACTTCATCCTCGAGAAAGGCCGCGTGGTGTGGAGCGGCACGTCGGCCGAGCTCGCCCTGAACGAAGACCTCCAGCACCGCTACCTCGGTGTCTGACGGGGACTACCAGTCCTCTTTCACCGCGCTTACCACCGCACCACTCATCGCCTGGCGTCCACTTGCCACGGCCGTGACGCTGGCAAGCACGAGCATTACCGCTGTGAAGATCACTAGCGGAAGCCATGGCACATGCAGATCCATGCCCCAGTGGAAGGACTGGCGGTTGACGACGTGGATGAGCACCAGGCTGATCAACCAGCCCAACGCCGCGCCGACCACCAACCCAAGTGCGCTCACCACCGTGCCTTCCGTCGCAAGCATGACGCCGATCTGGCGGCGCGTCACGCCGACATGTCTCAGCATGCCGAACTCGCGCCGGCGCGTGAGCACCAGGCTGCCAAAACTTGCCGAGAGCCCCATCAGGCCGATCACGAGTGCCACTGCCTCGAGCGCGTAGGTGACCGCGAAGGTGCGATCGAATGCCCGCAGGGACCGACTTCTGATCTCGACAGGGAGCGCGATCTCGAGTTGCTCACCGCCGGGAACGCGCTGTGCGATGAGCCGGGCCACCGACTCCCGCGCGACCCCTGCCGCGAGAAACAGTCCACCGTCGTTCGCCTTGCGATCGCCGGTCAACCGGATATAGAGGTCGCGATCGATGACCAGCGCGCCCTGCTGGCGCACATAGTCGCGCCAGATTCCCGCGATGCGAAAGCGTGTACTGCGTCCCGCGAGCGGAATCTCCACGATACGGCCGGGCGCGAATCCGTACAGGTCGGCAACGATCTCGCTCGCCCACAGGTCGGGCGGGTCGCCGGACTCCGCCACGACCGGCTTGCCAACCAGGGGTAATCCGCGAGTCGGGTCCGAACCATCGAGCGTGCGTGCGAGAAGAGCTACGCGCGGCCGCGCCGGGTCCAGCAGTATGTCCTCGCGGCGCACGAAATCGGCGCGGATCACGCCAGGCAGTCCCGCCAGGACGCGCTGAGCCTCGGACGAGAGATAGCCGGTATCGCTCAGCGCGCCCGCCCGAACGTACAGGTCCGCAGGTAGAACCCTGCCCAGCCACGCGTCCAGCGACACGCGGAACGAGCCCACCATGATCGCCATCGCGACGAGCAAGCTGACGCTTGCGACGATCGATGCCAGGCTCACGGTCGCCTGTCCCGGGGCGCCGCGTAGTTGCAGTAACGCGAGTGCAATGGCGGGCACACGTGGAATCGGCAGTGCGCGAAAGACGACCCGTGCGATACGCGGCATCAGCAGAATGATCCCGATCAGCATGAGGCCGATCGCCGCGTACCCGAAGATCGGCAGCTCCCCCACAGGTGGCGCGAACGCCGCGAGCGTCCCGGCGACTGCGAGTGCAGCGCCCGGCGCGATGCGCTCCAGACGTGCGAACGCGCGCTGCTCGTCCCCGGCGTGCAGCGCGCTTGCAGGGTCCGCCCGCGCTGCCTCACGCGCCGCAGCGATACTCCCCAGCACGGAGACTGCGATACCGAGCAGGAGAAACACGCCGGCCGCCTCCGGTTCCACTGCCACGCGCGCTCCCAGTCCCCGGAAGAATCCCGAGCCGAGATCCGGCCCGATCACGCGAAGCACGAGTTGGGCGAGCCCATAGCCGAGCAGCAGTCCGATACTCGCCCCGGCGGCACCGATGACGCCCGCCTCGATCAGGAGTCCGCGCAGCACGGCCGATCGCTTGAGTCCCAGAACTCTCAGCAGCGCGATGTAAGGACGTCTGCGAACCACTGCGAGCGCCTGCGCCGAAAAGACCAGGAGTCCGCCCGTGAACAGCGCCACCAGAGCAAGCACGTTCAGATTCACGCGGTACGATCGCGAGAGTCGCGTTCCGGACTCGACGGCCGCGCTGGGACGTTCGATCACGACCCCGGGGGGCAGCGTGCCGCTCACGCGCCGACGGAAGTCCTCGACAGTTGCCCCCGGTCGCAGGCGGATATCGATCCGCGTGAGGCGCCCGAGCCGCTCGAGCCGCCACTGCGCACTGGCGATGTCCATGACTGCCAGCGGCATTCGATAGCCCTCTGCACGCACGGACCCTGCGACACGCAAATCGACCGGGCTCAGTCCGACCTGCACCGCAACCGTGTCGCCCGATGCCGCGTGCAGCCAGTCGGTCGCGCGCGCGTTCAGAAAGATGGCATCGTCACGCAGCCAATCGAGCGGCTCCCCTCCTTCGCCAAGCAGTCCCGGCTGGATGAGCCCGGCGCGGAACGCGTCGATGCCGATGATCTTGAGCGGCTCGTCGCGCCCGACCACGCGCGCATCCACATCCACGACGGGGCTCGCCACCGCGACCCGCGGATCAGCGGCAATACGCGCGAAGAGTTGTTCGTCGAATCCGGCCTGTGGTCCGCGAATCACCAGGTCTGCCTCACCCGAGAGCGTCTGCACCGCCTGCGAGAATTCGCTCACGGCGACCTGATTGATGAGATGTACCGCGTAGCCCAGCGCGACGCCGAGCGCGATGGCGATCATCGACATGGCCACCCGGCCCTTGTGCTCGAGCCACGCGCCCGCGATCGCACGCAATGTCGAGACCCGTGCGAATCGTCGATTCTCCGCCTTCATTACTCGCATCCGTCAGGCACCGATTTCGCCAGTCCGCAATCCTGTGCCTGTCATGGTGAAGATCTGATCCGCAGTCCGGGCAGCAGCGCGTGAGTGCGTGACGAGAATGCCGGCCGCACCGCCCGTTTTGACGGCGTCGCGCAGGAGCGTGAGCACCTGGGTCGCGCTTTCGGGATCGAGATTGCCGGTCGGCTCGTCGGCGAGCACGAGCCGCGGCTCATGCACGAGCGCACGCGCAATCGCTACACGCTGGAGCTCGCCGCCCGATAGCTCGCGGGGCAGGCTGGCCGCGCGTTCGCCGAGTCCCACCGCGGCGAGCATCGTCGCCACGCGCGCTTCGGCCTGTACCGCATCGCGACCGAGAAGCATCAACGGCACCGCGACGTTCTGCGCCACCGAAAGATAGGGCAGGACGTGAAATGCCTGAAAGACGAATCCCATCTTCTCCCGCCGCAGAAGCGTCAGCGCATCGTCGTCCAGCCCTACGAGTTCCACTTCATCGAGCGCGATCGAGCCGGCGTCCGGCGCGTCGAGACCGGCGATGAGATTCAGCAGCGTCGACTTGCCGATACCGGACTCACCCATCACCGCAACGTATTCGCCCGCGGCGAGATCGAAATCGATGCCCGCGAAGACGGTGCGTGGTCGTGGTCCGCCGTGCTGCTTTGCGAGTGCGCGGATCTTGAGCATGGGGGAAGCTTACCGCAGCCGACGATGGGACAATTCTTTCGCCCGGCGCACCTCGCATACTTGGTACACTGGGTGCCATGAAAATCCCGAAGAGAATACAGCCGCTGGTTGAAGAAGGCCTCGTCGACGAGGTCATGCGCCAATTGATGAGCGGCAAGGAAGCCACGGTATATGTGGTCCGCTGCGGAAACGAGGTCCGTTGCGCGAAGGTATACAAGGACGCCCAGCAGCGCAACTTCCGCCAGAGCACGGCGTACCAGGAAGGCCGCAAGACGAAGAACAGTCGCGACGCGCGCGCACGCGGCCGAGGCACGCGCTACGGACGCAAGGTTCAGGAAGCGGCGTGGCAGAACGCCGAGGTGGATGCCCTGTATCGCCTGGCCACCGCCGGCGTGCGTGTGCCGCAGCCGCACGTCTGCTTCGAAGGCGTGCTGCTGATGGAACTCGTCACCGATGCCGACGGCAACGCGGCGCCGCGGTTGAGCGACATCGAAATGAGTGCGGCGACGGCTCTCGAGAACCACGCGATGCTGCTCGACCAGGTCGTGCTGATGCTGTGCGCCGGGGTGATTCACGGCGATCTGTCGGAATACAATATTCTCGTCGGCGCGGACGGACCGGTTATCATCGATTTGCCGCAGGCCGTGGATGCGGCCGGAAACAGCGACGCCGCGGCGATGCTCGAACGCGACGTGGGAAATCTCGCGGCGTACTTTGGCCGATTCGCGCCGGAACTTCTTGTCAGCGAATACGGCAAGGAGATCTGGGCGCTGTATCAGGCTGGATCACTGGTCCCAGGGGCCAAACTTAGCGGGCGTGTCGCCGTAGACGAGCGCCGCGCCGACCCGGAAGCTGTCCTGCGCGAGCTCGCGCTCGCCCGCAAGGAAGCACGGGAAGAGGCGGCGTCCAGGCTTGCAGAGCAGGCGTAATCAAGGTCTTTCGCGATACCCGGCGGTCGTGTAGTGGATGAATAGCTTCGCTCCCCGCGGCGTCCACCAACGGGCGAGCACTGCGCCGTAGCGCGTGAGTCGCAAACAACCGTGGCTGACCGGGGACCCGAGATTGTTGATCCGGGTCTCGCCCCTGCTCAGCTCGTGGAGTCCCTTGACCGTGTTGTCATGCCCAAATCCCGCCGCCGGTAGCCACTGCATGAAGTTGGGCATCACCCAGGCGATGTCCTCGGGTTGGTAACGGGACAGGAGAACCCCGGAACGTTGCCACTCGGAGATCCCGCCAAGAGCGGCATCGCGGCGCGCATCGGCAGACGTGTACTTGCGGTTCTCCATCCAGCTTTTCACGACGATCGTGTTCATCGGCACATAGAAGTGACGATCGGGTCCCGAGTTGCTCAGCAGGCTCGAGGTGCCGAGCCTGGCAATCTCGACCGGTTGTCCCCGTCTGATCTCGCAGAGCGAGACGGTTTGGCCGATGCAATAGGGGGTGCCTCCCATTCTTACCACCGGCTTCTTGGCCGTCGGCGCAGCGAAGTAGCCGTGTCGCGGCGCGACTCCCTGAACGTCGCGAATGAAATGTTCGCGTGTCTCGGGGTCCTGAAGCTCGGGGAAGCTTTCGAAATCCGGGTGAGCGGGATCGATGAGCGGATATCTTTCCTCGAGGCCTTTGCACTGTCCTCCGGAGCCGCGGGTGTCGAGGTCCGCGACCAGGTATCGGCTCCGATAGTTGTATCGCCGGTCATCCTCGGGGGAAATCCCCGGCGCAGTGTTTTGCGCATCGCCTAACTGGAAATGTTGGAAACGTGAAACGCGAGGAGCGGCTGCCGGACTGCCGGCAACGCTCACACTTGCAGCTCGCAAATCGATCATCTCTGAAAAAGGCAGCTCGCATGGATTCGCGCCCGCCTGAGCGCTTGCTTCATGGCCGGAGATGATCGGGTCAACAGGATCTGGAATCTGCAGGGTGACCACCAGCACGTCAGCGCGCTCGCGCACCGCCTGCGGAAAGGGCGGAAATTGCGCGGCGCTGCGCACGGACTCGCGCAGCGCAAGATCGAGCGCAGCACTGCCCGTAGTGCGTTCGAGCTCGACGGACTGCAGCATGCCGTCGGCGGTAATGGCGAGCGACACCATCGCGCGACGATTTCCTGCCGCGGCCAGCCCGGGGGCGCGCGCGACGATTGCGAGCGCCTTTCTCACGTAGTCGGCATAGGGCCCTTCTTGGGCACCTCCCCCGATGAACTTCTTGCGCGGGCGATTTTTTGCGAGCGCGAGTTGCTGCTGCACGCGCGCCTCGAGGACCGCGATTTGTTGCTCGAGCGCAGGATCAGTGGCAGCAGCCAGCCGGACGGCGGAAAGCAGGAGCACGGCAAGTACGAACGCGAGGCGCGGAGCCACACCGTGGCGACGGCCCGGGCCCCGCTCGTTTCCCGCAAGCGCGGTGGTGTGATTCACTGGCTCCGCCCCCTCCCCAGGGTGGGCAAGTCACCGCCCTTTACTGCGCGTCAACCTTCGAAGGGCGACCATTTAGGATATCGCAAATCGATTCCTCGCCACGTTCAGGTCACCGGCCACCCGTTCCCATTCGGGTGTCATATCGCGCCGCGGACGTTCCGGGTTAAACTTGCCGGACCGTATGACCGGGGGTGCCATGAAGACGGTCAAGCAGTTATTGCAAAGCAAGTCGGGAGAATTGTGCACGATCGGCCCCGACGCGAGCGTTCTCGACGCGCTCAAGCTCATGGCGGAAAAAAACGTCGGCGCGCTGCTCGTCGTCAAGGACGACAAGCTGGCGGGCGTCATCTCCGAGCGCGACTACGCTCGCAAAGTGGTTCTCCTCGGCAAGTCATCGCACGGAACGCCGGTCAAGGAGATCATGACCGAGCGTGCGGTATGTGTGCAGCCCGACAACACCGTCGAGGAATGCATGGCCCTGATGACCGACAAGCACATCCGCCATCTTCCGGTGATCGAGGACGAAAAGCTGATCGGCGTGCTGTCGATCGGCGACCTGGTCAAGGAAACGATCTCCGAGCAGCAGTTCGTGATCCAGCAACTCGAGTCCTACATCCACAGCTAGCGAACCGCCGCATAGGGACTGTTGCGGTATCAGGAGAGCGTGAAGTTGGAACAGCCGCGGGTCCATATCATGATCGTCGGCGGCGGAATCGGCGGCCTGTTCGCTGCCAATGCACTGATCGCGCACGGCCTGAAAGTATCGGTGTACGAGCAGTCCCCGGCGCTGGGCGAGGTTGGCGCCGGCGTCTACATCACGCCGAACAGCGTGCGCCACCTGGAGCGCGTCGGACTCGGCCCCGCGGTCGAGAGATGGGGTGCTCGCGTCGGCCCGAAGTCGCATTACTTCCGCCATGACGGCACGCCGATCGCCCCGGTCCAGGTGACCGACTCGTCCGGCTGGAACGCGACCTTCGGCATGCACCGCGCCGACCTCGTCGACTTCCTCGCCGCAGCCCTTCCTGACGGCGTGGTCCACTGCGGCCATCGCTGGCATCGGCTTCGAGCAGGCGGGCGACATCGCCCGAGTGAAATTCGCCAACGGCGCCACTGCCGAAGCCGACGTCGTCGTCGCCGCCGACGGCATCCACTCCGAGCTTCGGCCCTACGTCTTCCCCCCGTCGAAGCCCGTGTTCCATGGCAGCATTTCCTACCGCGGCCTCGTCGCGCGCGAGCGCCTGCCGGACTGGCCCATGGACCGCTGGCAGATGTGGGCCGGGCCGTCGAAGCACTTTCTGGTTTTCCCGGTGCGCCACGGCGAGATGGTCAATTACGTCGGTTTCGTGCCGGCCGACCAGGAGATGAAGGAATCGTGGTCGGCGCCCGGCGACCCGGACGTGCTGCGCCGCGAGTTCGAGGGCTGGGACCCACGCATCGGCTCGGTGCTGAAGCAGGTCGACAGGACCTTCCGCTGGGCGCTCTACGATCGCGAGCCGCTGCCAACCTGGACCAAGGGGCGGCTGACGCTGCTCGGCGACGCGGCGCATCCGATGCTGCCGCATCTCGGCCAGGGTGCAAACCAGTCGATCGAGGACGGCATGGCGCTCGCAACGATCCTGTCGAAGGTGAGCAACGCGGCCGTCCCGGCGGCGCTACAGGCATATGAGCGTCTTCGCCGCGAACGTGTGGCGCAAGTCCAACTTGGGGCGCGGCAAAACGGGCTACGGGTCGATTCTGCCTACACCGATCTTGTCGTACGCGACGCCGAGCTCGCGGCGCACGCCGAATTCCGCAAGCACCTCTATGGCTACGACGTGGTGCCGGATGCGAAGGCTGCGGCACTGAGGTTGGCATGAGCAGGGATTCGCCGAAAAATTCGAACTCGACCTTGCTTGCCTGTCACCTGCATCCGGGCTATCGTCGATCCCGTCCCGCGGCGGAAAGATGGAGTTTTCGATCCCCCTCGGGAGCCGTATAGCGTCGGGCCGCCGCGCCCGGTGTTGCGCGACTGGATCGCGTTCACGGAGGTAGGCGAAGCGATGTCTATCACTGACGACGTGTTCACGGTGTTCATCAGCCACAAGCACGAGGATCATGCCCTCGCGCGCGAGGTGAAGACCGCCATGGAAGGGCTCAATCCCGGGCTCGTCGACTGCTTCGTGTCCGGCGTCGACATCACGGCGGGCATGGACTGGCGGGGCGAGATCCGCAGCGCCCTCGCGAAGAGCCACCTCCTCGTGCTCCTGTTCACCGCGCCGTCCAAGAACTGGGACTGGTGCCTCTACGAGACCGGCCTGTACACACGCTTCGATCGCACCGAGGCCCGCGCGGTCGTCTGCATGTTCAGTCCGGAGGAAGCCTCGCCGAGTCCGCTCGCCAACTTGCAGGGCGTGCCTGCCGATCCCGAGGCGATCCGAGCGTTCCTGGACACTGTTTGCCGCCGGACGTGGGAAATCTCCGACGACTGGCGCCGCGGGGCGCTGGCACCCGAGATCTCAGTCGATCGGCTGGAAGCCGCCGCGCATGCCATTGCCGATGCGTTCCGCCGATCGGGGTCATCCTCGACGTACTATCCTTGCCACCGCCTGGTGCTTTCTTTGTCCGAATCCGATGACGTCGCGAAGGGGATCCCCGAGAGCGCGCAGGTGGTGGTTGGCCCGAACGAGACATCGGGATACACGATGTCCCTGTTCGATCTCGCCGGCGGCACGGGCAGACGAACGTGGGGCGATCTCTTGCGAGCCGTCAATGGAACCAAGGCCTCCTGGCGCCGCGAGCTCGATTCGCACTTCCTTCGAGCCCTCGACGAGCAGCTGTTCCCACCGATCGAGGGCCGCATGCGTGCCGGCGGAACGAGCCGAGGTCAGGAGCGGGTCTACCGGCCGATCCTCTACAGCGTCGTTCGCGGGCCCACAGTGGGAGCCACGCCGGGCGGCGGCGGGAAGACAGACCGCCGCCCCCGCTCCGTGACCATCGTGCTCGATCCCGAGCCTTTGACACCGGGCCAGAAAATGGACGGCTGATCAGAGCATCCGGTGTGCGCCCGGACATCGAATGTAGGCGACGCAGGCCGAATTCGATCCAATCCTTCATCGCCGGCGCTGCCTATCGGTCCGTTCCGCTGCCGTTCGACTCCAACCTGCCGAAGGGCACGCGCCTGTGAATCAGCGTTTCCCCAGATACTTATGAGTTGGGCGTGTACAACTCCACGCCATTGCCTTCCGGGTCCGTCGTCCTGAAGGACGTAAATTCGGGACCCGCTTTCGGCTCCGCGTTGAACTTCTTTGCCCAGGTATTGAGCGCTTTCAGTGACGGCACGCGGAAGCCCATGTGCAGGTCGTCGCCAGTCCGATCAAGCGGGTCAGCCCGCTGGAACGCGATGAGCACGCCGGGTCCGCGCACCACGTGCTTTTGCGCAGTGAGGCCAAATGTCTCTGCATACCATTGCGCCAGACCTAGTGGATCCCTGGCGGGAATGTTCAGGTGGTCGAGCTGAATATCCGACACGATGATTTCCTGCTTAAGTTGTTGATCGGCGGGTACTGGCGTCTGACCCGAAGGGCTTGATCGAGTGACGCTCCCGGCAGATTCTAATCCACGAATTGTGGGTAACGTGACGCCCCCAAATACTCATGCAGAGTCCCAGGCCGGACTGTGCGGCGGATCAACGATTCGAGTTCCGCGCGCCAACGCCGAGATGGCGGCCATCTCGTCATTCGTGAGCGTGAATTCGAGGACCTTCAGGTTCTCGCGCAACTGTTCGACGTTCAGGACGCCGGGGATGGCGACGACCCGGTCCCTGCTGCACGAGCCAGCGTAGCGCGACTTGCGCGACGGTCAACTGCCGCCGCTTGGCGATCTCCAGCAGGACCTGATCGTTCAAGACCGCCCCGCGGGCGAGCGGCGAATGGGCGATCAGCACGAGCCCTCGCTCGCGCATCAGGTCCAGGAGTGGGCGCTGGTTCAGGTAGGGGTGGTACTCGACCTGGTTCGCCGCCAGGTCGCCGACGATCTCCAGGGCCTGCCGCAATGTCGCCGTCGGGAAGTTGGACACGCCGATCGCGCGCGCCTTGCCCTGCTCGCGCAGCTTTGCAAACTCACCCAGGGCCCACTCCAACGACACTTTCGGGTTGGGCCAGTGGATCAGGAGGAGATCGACATAGTCCGTTTGCAGGAGGCGCAGGCTCTTGTCCAGCTCGAAAGCGATGTCCGGCTGCGGCGGCGTCCTGGGGTGCAGGAGCTTTGTCGTCACCCAGATGTCACCGCGCGGGACCGAAGAACGCGCCAATGCCCTCCCGACCGCCTCCTCGTTGTCGTAGTACCTGGATGTGTCGATATACCGGTAGCCCTCGGCGAGCGCCGCTTCGGCGAGCGCGGTGCCGGCATCGCCGACGCTGCCCAGCGTCCCGAAGCCGATACCGGGCATCGTGTACTTTCCTACGAGTTCATTTTCCATGCGAAAGTCTGGATGGGTTTTTCAAGCGCAATTCTTCACGAGCCCGCAATCTATGCCGCAACGGGTGCATCGTCAATCGCGTGAATCTTCACTACGCTCCGTTACTTCCTGAAACTCTCGAAGTCCTTTCAGCAGGCCGACAAGCGAGTGCGCCAAGAGGATCACGCTGGGGATGCCGAATGCAAAGGAAAATGGGCCGCCTGAGGCAACCCCTTGAACAGTCTGGCGCGCCCGGCAGGATATCAACCCACGACCCAGTTTGGTCACACCCAATCTGAGTCGGTCACAAACGGGTCACAACCAACGATTCGGTGCGGCTCCACGGCCGGATCCGACCCGGCCCTTCCGGTTACGTCGGACGGAAGCGGACGTTCGCAAGACTCGCCGGGCGGCAAGAAGCGGTTGCACCGCGACGCCGACCATGCATACCCGGACTGCGTATCCTGATTCAGACCAAGGAGTCACAGAACTTCATTTGGCCCTGACTCGCTAACCTTTAGCTAATTCTCTATCGCTATCTTCACAGTCACGCGAATGTCCGCGTGACCCGAAGGAGCTATTGTCATGAAACGCAGAATCTATCCCCTTGCGCTCGCCGCGCTCTGTGCGACGGCGATTGGCAGTGCATACGCTTCAGATACCTACGTCAACGATGCCTTCGCCGTCGAATCGGCCAAGATCGGCTTGACACAAGCTGTCACGGCGGCAGAGCGGCATGTCGGCGGAACCGCCTCTCGAGCCGAGTTCGAGAAGCACGACGGGCGGTGGGTGTTCGACGTCGAAGTCGTCAAGGGCAAAAAGGTCATGGACGTGAAGGTCGATTCGCGGAGTGGCAAGATCATCGCAACCACCGAAGACGATAGCGACGACGACGCCCATGACCGTGCCGATTGAGCAGCGCGAATATCGCCGCGATGTCGGGGCAGCGCCGCTGTCCCGGCTCGCTACTATTGCCGAGCGAAGCTGGATCCGTAATCGTTGGAATCAATGCAATGAAAACTCTTGTGCGCGAAGACATGACGCAGGCGCTGAACAAGGTGCCGGAAGTTACGCTTCTCTTCTGGATCATAAAAATTGCTGCCACCACGCTGGGCGAAACTGGAGGCGATGCCGCCTCCATGTCGATGCACCTGGGCTACCTCGTCGGGACATCCATCTTCGGCGTGATCTTTATCCTGGCGGTGGCTGCCCAAATCAAGGCAACGCGCTTCTATCCGTCTCTGTACTGGACGACGATCATCGCATCGACCACAGTCGGAACAACGATGGCGGATTTCGCAGACCGCTCCCTCGGGATCGGGTATGCGGGCGGCGCATCGTTGTTGCTTGTCCTCCTGTTGGTCTCCTTGGCTAGCTGGTATTGGACGCTGGGTTCGGTATCTGTCGATACCATCAGTTCACCCAAGTCCGAGATCTTCTACTGGGTGACAATCATGTTTTCGCAGACCCTGGGCACCGCGCTGGGTGATTGGACCGCGGACACCGCGGGGCTCGGCTACGAAGGGGGCGCGATCATGTTTGCCGCCTTGTTGCTGGGCGTCGTGGCAGCATACTTCTGGACGAAGACATCCCGCACCGCGCTGTTCTGGGTTGCGTTCATTCTCACGCGTCCGCTGGGGGCCGTGGTTGGAGATCTTCTGGACAAGCCCGTCACCGCGGGCGGGCTGGCGCTCAGTCGCTACGTCGCGTCGGCCTTACTTCTGGCGTTTATTACTGCCTGTATCCTGGCTTTTCGCCAGAGGCCCGCAAAGCGCCTCCACTGATGCCGCGTGATTTAATCAAGAACCGCGCCCCTGCTCTCTAGGTCCGCGTGAAGAGACTGACCGATGCGTGTCCTGTTGATTGAAGACGACCCGATGATCGGTGAAGCCGTGTCCGTTGCGCTCAGGGACGCGGCCTACGCCGTGGACTGGGTGAAGGACGGGGTCACCGCAGAGGGCGTGCTCGATCACGGTGAACATCAGGCGGTGCTGCTGGATCTGGGCCTGCCCAAGCGGGACGGCCTGGAACTGTTGCGCCGGCTGCGACATGCGGGGAGCGCAATTCCGGTCATCGTCATCACCGCACGTGACGGCGTTGAAGATCGCGTCAGGGGCCTGGACCTCGGCGCCGATGACTACCTCGTCAAACCCTTCGACGTCGCGGAGCTCCTCGCCAGGCTGCGCGCCGTCGTGCGCCGCCAGGGCGGGCAGGCCAGCCCGACGCTCTCCAACGGCAAGGTGAGTCTTGATCCGGCGACCCGGACCGCGACGTGCGGCGCTGCCGTGGCGACCTTGAGCGCACGCGAGTTCGCGCTGTTGCACGCGCTGCTGCTGCATCCCGGCAGGATATTCGCCCGTCGTGACTTGGAAGAGCGCATCTACGGCTGGAATGAGGAAGTGGAGAGCAATGCGGTCGATTTCCTGATCCATGGCGTGCGCAGGAAACTCGGTACCGATGTGATCAAGAACATTCGCGGAGCGGGGTGGATGGTGGAGAAGCCGCAATGAAACGATCGCTGCAACGGCGGCTCACCCTGATGCTCGGTGGTGCCATTTTGCTCTCCACCCTGGTGGCGACCGCGGCGTCCTTCGTTCTCGCCTATGCGGAGGCCAGAGAGTTTCAAGACAACATGCTGCGACAGATCGCCGTGCTAGCGGAAGGACCTGCTGGAATGGCCGCGACGTGGCGCGGTGGAGGCCCTGCCAACCCCTCTCTGGGCGATCCCGAAGCCCGGATCAGCGTGATTCATTCTCCGGGTGACCCTCGTCCCAAATGGCTGACGGCCGGATTAGCCCCCGGTCTGCATACGGTCCAAGCGAATGGCGAGCGCCTCCGAATTTTTGTGCAACGCCGCTCCTCGGATACGACGACCGTCGTGGCTCAGCCGACGGACACCCGCGACGAACTCGCGACGAACAGCGCGTTGCGCACGCTTGTGCCCTTGTTGCTGCTACAGCCTCTGATGGCGTGGCTGATCGTGCGCATTGTACGCAGCGAGCTGGCGCCGGTCGGTCGACTTGCCAGCCATCTCGATGCTCAGTCGGCAGATCGGCCTCGCCCGCTCGCATCCGACGAAGTCCCGGACGAAATCAAGCCCTTCGTGCACGCGATCAACCGGCTCCTCGAGCGAGTCGTCGAATTGATGGGACAGCAGCGACGGTTCATTGCCGATGCTGCCCACGAACTGAGGAGTCCGCTCACCGCCTTGTCCCTGCAGGCGCAGAACCTGAAGCAGGCTGGGTCACTGGCAGCCATGCGTGAACGCGTCCTCCCGCTGCAAGCCGGTATCGAGCGGGCACGGAAGCTCGCAGAGCAACTCTTGTACCTCGCGAGAGCCCAGACGGGTAGCTCCGTAAGCGAGGAAGTGGATGTTTCAGCGATGGCTCGCGAACTCATTGCCGAACACCTACCAATGGCCGAGGCCAGGGGCATCGACCTGGGCCTTGATGAGGTCACGCCGATAACGCTGTTCGCCGAGGCGGACACACTGCGAGTGATACTCCGCAATGCGCTGGAAAACGCCATCAAGTACACGCCGGAGGGTGGAGAGGTCACGCTTCGCCTGTATCGAACCGGCGATAGCGATGTCATCGAGGTCGCCGACAACGGCCCGGGAATTCCGGTCGCAGAGCGCGAGCACGCATTTGAACCGTTCTACCGGCTGCCCGGGGCGACAGGGGAAGGCAGCGGCCTAGGCCTGGCGATCGCCCGGGAGGCTGCGGCCACGCTGGGCGCAACCGTGAGCGTTCTTGAGCGGTCCGATGGTCTAGGTCTCGTTTTCCGCTACCAGCAACCTGCCAGAATATGATTGCCGCATTTCAGGCTTCAAGTGGCTACGATCTGGGTTCGCTGCCGCCCCTGCGACATCGCAGGGGCTTGAAACTCTGGCGCGCCCGGCAGGATGAATCTGGGCACTGGCGGGAGGTTGTACCCCTACCCTAAATTGCTGCAGCCGATCCAAGGCGGCCAGCCGATATGCCGCGCTTTGCACGTTGGTCCCATTGACGCTCCACTCTGGCTTACGGGATTTTGGTCGGTGACGAAAACGGTCGGGTGGCGTCCACCACAAACATCACGAGCGAATGCAGATCAGTCGAGCCGCTGCTCGAGACCTGCATTGGCGAATCGGCGCCATGACCCGCTTCGGCCTGGCCAGCCCTGACCCGTATGACCCCGTGGGGACTACGGATGGTTTGTTCCCCGGCGAGAACAAAGAAAGCCTCGGAACCGGGATGAGAATGCACTGCCGTCATGCTGCCCTGAGCGCCGGTGGCTTCGTTGATCCGAAGCAGATACTGCGGTGCATCGATCCGGGGAATTGGTCCCGCTTCGGCAACCTTGGTCCCCCCCACTGACGCCCCGCCCGCTGGGCCGAGCGTGAAGAGCCAGACTTTGCCCGCCGACTCGGCGACGAGTGCCCAGGGGCCCGCAGCGGCCTGCGCTTGTTCAAGCGCGGAAAAGTTCTCTATCCGCCAGAAGAGAGTCCCGGCGGGCAACTCGGCGACTTTCCTTTCGGCCAGCGCCTTGATGACGAACTTCTGCTGCGCCAGCGCCGTTGATGGCGTCAAACATGTCCCTGATACCAGGACCATGACCATACCGATGAGAAACCGTTTCATGGAAGACCTCTCTGATAACACCGCCGGTGAGCGGCAGCGCAAGTTACAAGACATCCGGTCTGATCAAGATTTCGTGCTATGGGCATTTCGTTCCTCACGGCATGTCAGGCCGTGAGAGCGGAATTGAAATACCGGACCCCAATCCCCTTCGGGCTATTTCTTTGCCTCTCCCCCACCCGGCACCAGCTCGCCTTCGAGAATGAATCTGCGCTCCGTCTGCGACACCGGTTCGATTCGAAGTATGCCGGCGCCCTGAAGGCCCTTGAATTTCCCGGTGCTGCCCACCACTTCCCAAATCCCGTTGTCGAGCAACATTGGATTGCCATCTGGGCCGGGGACGAATACGGCACGCACCAACCACTTCACGTATGCAATGTCGCCGTCCGGCGCGGTGAACACCAAGTAGCCGCTGGGATCGCCGCCCACGCCCCGCACGATGTCGTGTCGGCCGTATTCCGTAACGGCTGTTCCCGCCAGCGGGCCGCTGCCAATCGACCTGCCTTCGCGCTTGACCATCATGACAAAGTGCTTGCTTGCGTCCGCAAAATCGAGGCGTATCTGGTCCCTGGGTGTCACCACGAATTCGACCTTCATTGGCGCGGCTGCCACTGTCGGAACGGTTGCTCCGAGGCATGTCAGTACCGAAATGGCCATCAACAATCTGTATTTCAAAGTGCGGCGTTTCATGGTCTTGCCCTCCTTTCAAAGATTCAGCGATGTATTGCACGCGACCCCACGTTGATCCGCTTGTCATGCCAGAACCATTGAACGCGCACTTGGTTAGTAATGTCCCGAAGAAAAGACTAAGCTTTGGCGAAGAATGTGAAACACCTCATGATTCAGCGAGTTGGACTGAAGTCACCCTGAGCGAAAGTCATGCAAGTTGGGATCGAATCCTCTCCCACGACGGACAAGGAGAGGTTGCAAGTCGGCGACTGGACGGTCGAGCCCCCGCTAAATCAACTATCGGCAGCGGGCAAGACGGTCAAGCTCGAGCCCAAGGCCATGTCGGTGCTCGTCTTCCTTGCGGACCGGCCGGGGCAGGTCGTGAGCCGCGATGTATTGCTCTCGGCAGTTTGGCCCGGCGCGTTCGTGGGTGACGACTCTCTCACCCAGGTCATCATCAAGTTGCGGAAGGCGCTGGGGGATGCTCCGGAGAATCCGGCCTACATCCAGACGATCCCGAAGGGCGGATACCGGCTGGTCGCCCCAGTGGGCCGATCCGAGGAGAGTGCCGCCAAGCCCGCACCGCCAGACTCGGCAACACTGGATTCCAATCGCGCACGGCGCATTTCCTGGATTGCAGGAGCGGGCGCTGCCGCCCTGCTGCTCGCGGCAGCCGGCATTTGGTGGGTCAAGAGCGAGCGCGTCGTCGACGTTCCCCAGGGCCCGCGCTCGATCGCCGGTGCCGTAGCGGACCGCACAGCGCAACCGACCGTCGCGATCAGCCCGTTCGAGGCGCTGGGAGACGACCCGCAAGTGGAGCTGCTGGCGCAAGGGATTAAAGCAGACCTCGTGACCGACCTCTCCAAGGTAACTGGGCTTGCGGTCATCGATATCGCACCCATGGGCAGCGGCAAACCGCCGGCCGACGCTCCAAAGATCCGCTATCACGTGTCCGGATCCCTTCAGCGCGTCGACGAGCGCGTGCGGCTGCAGATTCGTCTCACCGACGCGCAAACGGGAAAGCAGTTGTGGTCGGAGCGGTTCGACCGTGCGATAGACAGTTTCTTCGCAATCCAGGAAGAGCTTGGACCGAAACTTCTCCAAATGTTGCCCGCGAAAGTGAGCGAGGCGGAACTGCGGCGTGTCGCGCAGCGCTACACCCGCAATCTGGAGGCCTATGAACTCTTCCAGCGCGGACAGTCGGCATTGCTCGTGCGGCAAAGAGCGGAGAACGAGACCGCTCGCGAACTGTTCCGGCGCGCCATCGCGCTGGACGCGGCATTTGCTCGAGCGTATGCGGCGCTCGCACTGACCTACGCCGCGGAATATCGCAATCAATGGACCGGGGACGGCGCAGCGGCCCTCACCCGCGCATTCGAGCTTGCCCAGACCGCGCTCCAGATCGATCCGGACATTCCGGAGACTTACTGGGTGCTGGCTTTCGTGAACCTGGAACGGCGTCAGCACGAGCAGGCGCTGCAATACCTGGAGACTGCCCTGCGGCTCTATCCATCGTTTGCCGACGGCTATGCTCTGATGGGCGGCGTGAACACCTACATCGGGCGCCCGGCGGAAACCGTGCGGTTGATACGCGCCGCAATGCGGCTCAATCCGCAGGGAAACTATCTCTATTTCTTGGTGCTCGGACGGGCTTACCTGTTTCTCGGCGACCTGGAGCAGGCACGAGTCAATCTGGATGAGGCACTGCTGCGCAACCCCGTCAACCTCGAGGCGCATGTCTACATGGCGGCGTTGTACGTAACAGCTGGCGACAAATCGGCCGCGGCTTGGGAAGCCGAGGAGATCCGCTCGCTGCAACCCGGATTCTCCGGTCGTGGTTGGCTTACGACCGATCCGATGACCGACGTTGCGCAGAAGACAAAGCTCGCGCAAGCATTGGGCGCGCTAGGTTTCTGAGCCTGTTTGCCCAACAACCGCGGATTATGCAGACTGCGCCGCGAATGACCGTCTGGCGGAAGGCCGATCATGCTATCGCGTGGAGGCCGACAAGTAATCCGGACCGAATCAAAATGAAACGCCCCTGCGACTTCGCAAGGGCTTGAAACTCTGGCGCGCCCGGCAGGATTTGAACCCACGAACCCCTAATGGGATGGACGCTCCCCTCCCGCTGCGGCGTCACGTGCGCCAAAGTGGCAGTGCGATCCGACCACTTAACCGAGAGGGGGCGTCCGTCATGAAGATTACGACAGTGGGTATCGATCTGGCAAAGAGCGTGTTCCAGGTCCACGGGGTGAGTGAGCGCGGGCGAGCGGTGCTGCGCAAGCAACTCAGACGCAGCGAGATGCTGAAGTTCTTTACCGACCTGCCGCCCTGCCTGATCGGGATGGAAGCCTGTGGCAGCGCGCATCACTGGGCGCGCAGACTCGTCGAGCTGGGCCACGAGGTCCGGCTCATGGCACCGCAGTTCGTCAAGCCGTACGTGAAGACCCACAAGAACGACCGCAATGATGCCGAGGCGATCTGCGAGGCGGTGGCGCGGCCGAACATGCGCTTCGTGCCGGTCAAGACTCCCGAGCAGCAGGCAGCGCTCGCGTTGCACCGCGCACGCGCGGGGATGATGAAGGCCCGCAACGCGCAGGCCAATCAGATCCGCGGGCTGCTGGGCGAGTTCGGGATCGTTCTGCCCCAGGGCATTGGTCAGCTGCGCCGCCGGCTTCCCGAGATCGTGGAGGACAGCGAGAATGGCCTACCGGGGCTGATGCGTACCCTGATGAAGAGACTCCTGGCGCAACTCCAGGGGCTCGACCAGCAGGTCTCGGAACTCGAGCGCGAGATCGTGCTCTGGCATCGGCAGAACGAGGACAGCCGCCGGCTCGAGCGCATCGGCGGCATCGGGCCGCTTACGGCCAGCGCCTACGTGGCGAGCCTGGGCAATGCCAAGGGCTTCAACAACGGGCGCCAGGTCGCCGCTTGGCTGGGGATCGTGCCGCGACAGGATTCCACCGGCGGCAAACCCAGGCTCCTGGGCATCAGCAAGCACGGGGATGTCTACCTGCGCACGCTGCTCGTCCACGGCGCGCGCTCGGTGCTCCGACACCTCGAGCACCGCCCCGATCAAGCCGACAGCTGGCTCAAGCGCCTGATGCTCAGGCGCGGCAAGAACGTCGCTGCCGTGGCGCTCGCCAACAAGAATGCGCGTATCGCTTGGGCGCTGCTCGCGCACCAGCGCGAGTTCGACCCTGATTACGTGTCGAGGGCACCGAGCCGGTAAAGCGCCGAACACGAATAGCCGGTCAGCCGGCAAAGCAAGGAGACCCGCCAACGATTGCACAGGCAAGCTCAACGTGATGGCGAAACAGGTCAGACCGTGGTCGACCAAACCTGATACGAACCACGAACTCTAGAGTTCGTCCCTCTGATGAGGCGTCGACCAGCGAATTCCATCAGGGCCAGAGGAACGACATTCCTCAACCGAAGGCCGGATATATGGCTGCAATCTTCACCTGCCCGCCAAAGCGAAGAGACTGCTTTGCAAACCGGGGAGCGTCCATATATGGTTCGTAGGCAGTTCGAGGCGGATTTTTGCGGCTTGTTAATCAGCCACTTGCAGCGCTTGCCCATCTCGAAACCAATCTATCCCAGTCACAGTTTGGTCACACCCAATCTGAGTTGGTCACAAACGGGTCACAACCCCGAATCGGGCGCTAAGCCGCTCAACGGCTGGATCCAGCCTGTTGCTATCTGTCGCTCCTAGCAAAGCAGACGTTCGCGGACTGTCCCTGAACAGCCAGGGCCACGCTTCCACGGAGGCGCTCCAAAGCAGCCGTTTGATCTGCCATTGTCTGCGGTTGACGCCTCAATCTAGTCGTCTTGGCAGTAACGAGATCATGCGAGTTCGGTGCACCGCACGGCGCTTCACATTTCTTCATCTGCGTCGCGCAGTGGGCGACGCGCGTTTAGGGCGCGGCCGCCGGCGGGTGACGCTCTCTGCAGACGTTGATTCTAACGCGGCGATGTCACGATCCCACGGCGCGACGTCGTCGCCGAAGCGGGCGGTAAGGAAATCGAGCATGACGCGCAACAACTGCGGCTGGTGTTGTCGAGACAGGTACGTCGCATGGATGCCCAGCGCCTCGGGCTCGTACTCGGGCAAGAGGTGCACCAAGCGCCCCTGCACGAGCTGTGCGCTAGCGAGGTAGGTAGGCAGCAGCGCGATGCCCGCCCCGGCCAGCGTCGCCTGCAGCAGCACCGTGGTTTCGTTGCTTTGCAGCGGCCCGTTCACGGGCACACGCACGGTCTGGCCGCCCCGCAGAAGGCGGACCTCGGTGCGGCCGAAGTACGCATGAGTGACACAACGGTGCGTGCGCAGGTCGTCGGGTGACGTTGGCATGCCGTGCCGTGCGATGTACGCCGGCGCAGCGCACAACACTGACCGGCAGACCCCCAGCCGCCGTGCCACGTGCGTAGCGTCGAGCCGGTTGGTGATGCGCACTGCGAGATCGATGCGCTCCTCCACCAGATTCACAGTGCGCTCCAGCGCGATCAGCTCGATCTGGGTTTGCGGATGCAGGATCAGGAAATCGGCCACCGCCGAAGCGAGATGCGCCTGCGCGAAGGAAGTGCTTGTCGTGATGCGCAGCCGCCCACTCGGCGCGCTGCGCCGGACGCCGGCCACCGCCTTCACGTCGTGTGTCAGGTCAAGCACCTGGCGGCAGCGTTCTAACGCCTCCACTCCCGCGTCGGTCAGGCTGACACGGCGTGTCGTTCGGTGCAGCAGCCGCACGCCCAGCCAGTCCTCCAGGCTGGCGAGGTAGCGCGACACCATCGCGCGCGACATCTCCAGTGCCCTCGCGGTGTCGGTCAGGCTGCCCCGGTCGGCGACCTCGGCGAACACTTGCATCGCAGTAAACCGGTCCATTCCATTTGCTCGCTATTAGAAACAAATATTCAACTATTGTGGCGTTTATTATCAATTAACGAGCAGATAGACTGCAAGCCATCATTCACTCTAGTGAGACAAACGATGAACACGATCCGGAGCCTGACTCGTCTGCTTCTGCCCGCCGCGCTTACGCTCGGCATGGTGTCGAACGATGCCTCGGGCCAGAGCGCATCGGCAACGCCGCTATCGCTGCAGGTCTACAACGGCGACGGCGCAAGCTTCCACGTCAACGCCGTGCTGGTCGCCGGTCAGGCCGATGCCGTGCTGATCGACACCGGCTTCACCCGCGCCGATGCCTATCGCATCGCGGCGATGGTCCTGGACAGCAAGAAATCGCTCAAGACGATCTACATCAGCCAGGCCGATCCCGATTTCTACTTTGGCGCCGAGGTGCTGCAACGGATCTTCCCCGACGCGAAGCTCGTTGCCAGCGCGCCGACCGTGAAGAAGATCCAGGCCACGTTGGCGACGAAGCTCCAGGTGTGGGGTCCACGCATGGGTGCCAATGCGCCGACGAATCCCCCGGTGCCAGCGGTGATGGCAGGCAACACGATTCTGCTGGAAGGTCAGACGCTCGAGATTCGTGGCCTCGACGACTCGCTGCCCCACCGCAGCTATGTCTGGATTCCTTCGATCAAGGCGATCGCCGGCGGCGTCAACGTGTTCGGCGGCCTGCACGCGTGGACCGCCGACACGCAGACCGCCGAGGAGCGCGCCGGCTGGAGCAGTAAGCTCGACGCGATGGCCGCGCTGCAGCCGTCGATCGTCCTCCCCGGCCACATGCTGCCCGGCCAGAAGCAGGATGCCTCGCAGATCGCGTACACCCAAGCCTACCTGGCGCGCTTCGAGACCGAGCTCGCGAAGGCACCGAGCGCCGCCGCGCTGATCGACTCGATGAAAGCGGCATACCCTGACGCGGGGCTGTTGATTGCGCTGGACATCGGCTCCAAGGTCAACAAGGGCGAGATGAAGTGGTAGGAGAACTCATGAGCGACGCAACGCTTCACTACATCTACGATCCGCTGTGCGGCTGGTGCTATGGCGCCGCACCATTGGTGAGCGCGGCACGCAAGGTCGTGGCCGTGCACGCGCACGGCGGCGGCATGATGGCCGGCCGCAACCGCCAGCACGTATCGCCTCAGCTGCGGGGCTACGTGACGCCGCACGACAGGCGCATCACACAGCTGACCGGGCAGCCCTTCGGCGAGGCCTACTTCGAGGGTCTGCTGCGCGATGAAACGGCGCTGTTCGACTCCGAACCGCCGATCACCGCCGTGCTCGCGGCGGACGCGGTCGCCGGACAAGGCCTGGACCTGCTCGCACGCCTGCAACGTGCGCACTACGTGGAAGGCCGGCGCATCGCCGACGCGCTCGTCCTCCACGAGCTCGCCACGGAGATCGGGCTGGAGCGTGAAGCTTTTGCCCGCGCCTTTGAACAGGCACGCGGCAAACCGACGCAGGCACACATCGCCGCAAGCCGAGCGCTGCTCGCGCGTGTTGGCGGCGGCGGCTTCCCGACGTTCGCACTGGAGCGCGAGGGCCGTCTCGAGATTGTCGACATTGGACCGCACCTCGGGCACTCCGATACGTGGAACGCGTGGCTGTGCGCGTATCTCCCTGGAGCCACGGCTTCGTCCACCGAACGTGCGTTCGACTGCAGTTTCGATGGCTGCGCAATCTGATCGGGACACAAGTATGCGCAGCAATATCGACATTGTCAGGGACCACTACGCTGCCTCGGCACGCGGTGATATCGCCGCAATGATGGCCGACGTTTCTCCAGACGTGGTGTGGACCGAAATGGAAGGCTTTCCCTGCGCCGGCACCTGGGTCGGTCCGCAACAGGTGATCGATAACGTATTCGCCGTGCTGGGCTCGACATGGGAAGGCTACCAGTTCACGCTCGAGCGGCTGATCGACGGCGGCGATAGTATCGTCGGCGTCGGCGAGTACAGCGGCATCTATCGCCGGACCGGAAAATCGATGCGCGCGCGGGTGGCGCATGTGTGGCGCCTGGAGGCCGACAGGATCGCATGTTTCGAGCAGTTCACCGATACGTTACTGGTGGCCCGCGCAATGATGTAACGTCACTTTCGGGATCGTGCCCCATCTTGTGCGCGACCATACAGCCGCTTT
>CAVTJG010000022.1:0-179621 GCA_963735025.1 uncultured beta proteobacterium | reverse complement strand
CCCTGTACTCGTTGGCACGTATTGCTATGACCCGCTCCATATCGCCCGCCTTGAGCACCATCTCGTAGTGCTCGGTCTTGAACAGGTAGGACATGTGCTCGGCTTGCTCGCGCGCTCGTCGATAGCCGACCTCGAGGCCGGAAACTGAATTCAGGTCGAAGCCGCAGTGAATGTGCGCATGTAGGGAAGCTGCTCGCGCCGCGACCGCAGTCATCGAGCCCGAATCCATGCCGCCGCTCGAGATAGGCGCCGACATCGACGTCGCCGACCAGTTGGCGTTTGACCGCCTGGCGGAACAGACGGTCCAGCTCCTCGACGTACTCGCGCCTCCCCGGCGTGATGCTCTGGCTCGACGAAATGGAAATCCCAATAGCGTTCGGTCTTCACCGTCGCCGCATCGCCTTGCCGAACCCGCAGCCAGCACCCCGCCGGCAGCAGGCGCACCCCCTTGAACAGCGTCCGGTCGGTGAAGAAGTTCTGGAACGTGATGTATTCGACCAGCCCCTTGAGGTCGAGCTCGGCCGTTTGCCCCGGATGCGCCAGGATCGCCTTGACCTCCGATCCGAACGTGAAACGGCCGTGGCCATCCGCATAGTAGAGCGGCTTGATGCCGTAACGGTCGCGGGCCAGGAACAGCTCGCGCGCGCTTCGGTCCCAGATGGCGAAGGCGAACATGCCGTTGAAGCGACCAAGCGCGGCCTCCCCCCACTCGGCGTAAGCGGCGAGCACCACTTCGGTATCGGTGCGCGAACGGAACCGATACCCCTTCGCCTCCAGCTCAGTCTCGCAGCTCCTGGAAATTATAGACCTCGCCGTTGTAGCTAATGACGAAGCGGCCATCGCCGCTTTCCATCGGCTGATGCCCGGCCGGGCTCAGATCGATGATCGACAAGCCGGCGGTGGCCCAGACCGACCGCGCCCGTCGACGAACTGCCCCTCGTCGTCGGGGCCGCGATGGGCGATGGCGTCAGTCATCCGCGGACGAGCTCTCCGAGACCGGGGCCCATCGGATTCGGATTCCGGCAATTCCGCACATGGGGTGATGCCTACTTTCGCTCTCGGTAATTCATAGATCGCCGTCGCCGGCCCTAAACCAAGCGTTCAGACGGCGCGGAGGCAGTCGACGACATGGGCATAGTCTTCCGCGGTCATGCGGTTGTGCAGCGGAATGGCCATGCTGTTGCAGTCGCAATCGCGTGGCGCCGGGAAAATCGTCCGGCTCGCAGTCCGAACCGCTCCCGATAGTAGCCGAGCATGTGCACGGCATGGGTGCCGGGCCGCGTCGAGATCCCCTGCTCCTGCAGCCGTTCCATGATGTCGTTGCGCGGCGCGCGGCGCCTTCGCTTCGTCGACGTAGGTGACGAACGCCTGCCAGGCGTGGCGACCGCCCTCTGGCTCCGTTGGTAGGCGTAAGCCACTCGATGTCCGCCAGCCGTTCGCGATAACACGCCGCCCATGCTGCCGCGCTCCTCGATGAAGCGGTCCAGCTTGCCGAGCTGGACCAGGCCGAGCGCGCCCTGCAGGTCGGTCATGCGGTAGTTGAAGCCCAGCAGGTCGAAGTCCGGCAGCAGATAGGGCTTGGGACCCAGTGGCGCTCTTCCTCCGAGACGGCGGCGCCGTGATTGCGCAGCATGCTCATGGCTCCGCAAGGCCGCGATCGTTGGTAGTCGACCATGCCGCCCTCGCCGGTGGTGATCGACTTGCGCGGGTGGAACGAAAAGGCGGCGACGTCGCCCGAGCCCGCCCGCTGGCCGGCCGCGCAGCGCCGCGCCGGCCGCGCAGGCGGCATCCTCGACGATCGCGCACGTGCTCGGGCAGCCGCCGCGCGCAGGGCGTCCATGTCGGCGCACAGCCCGAACAGGTGCACCGCGATGACCGCTTTGGTTCGCGGCGTCACACGGGCGAGCGACGTCGGCGATATCGATGTTGAACGTTGCGCGGTCGACGTCGGCGAACACCGGCGTCGCCCCGCAATACAGCACGACGTTGGCCGTCGCGACCCAGGTGAAGGCGGGAACGATGACCTCGTCGCCCGGGCCGATCGCCGAGCGCCGCCAGGGCAAGATGCAGGGCCGTCGTGCACGAGGTCGTCGCGCAACGCGTGCGTCGACGCCGTGGCGCTCGGCGAACGCCTTCTCGAACGCGGCGACCTTGGGCCCTTGGGTCAGCCAGCCGGACTCACAGCGGCTCGCGCAGCGCCTGCCACTCCTCCTCGCCGGTGGACGGCAGCGCGATCGGAATCGTGCGCTTGTTCATGGCGTCGAATCATCGGTCAACCGCGCTCTCGGGCGCGGCGCGCCTCGACTTCCGCCTTGTGCTCCGGCGCGCCATTCGATCAGCTCGGCGCAGCCCCTGCTTCAGGTCGATTCTGCGCCTCGAAGCCGATCTCCTCTGCGGCGCGTTGACGGGCAGCCGATGCGGTTGCGCACCAGCGTCGCCTGGCTGCGCGGCGCGTACTGGATCGGCTGGTTGGACCCGGTCAGCGCGAGCAGCATCTCGGCGAGCTCCTTGAGCGAGGTGCGCTTGCCGGTGCCGACATTGTAGAAGCGGTCGGCGGCGTCCGCCTTCATGGCGCAGACGTTGGCCGCGGCGCAGTCGTCGACGGAGACGAAGTCGAAGGCCTCGCTGCCGTCGCCGAGGATGGTCGGCCCCTCGCCGCGGTCGATCGCGTCGAGCATCTTCATGATCACCGCGATATAGGCGCCCTGGTAGTCCTGGCGCGGGCCGTAGACGTTCATGTAGCGCAGGCCGACGTAGTCGAGCCCGTAGCGATGGTGAAAGGCGCGCGGCCATCGCCTCGCCGGCGATCTTGGTCGCGCCGTAGAAATTCTTGTTGTTGAACGGGTGGTCCTCGGTCATCGGCTCCTCGACGGCATCGCCGTAGACCGAGGCGGACGAGGAGTAGACGAGCCGCTTCACGCTCGTTGGCGACGCAGGCCTCGAGCACGTTGAACGTGCCGCGGACGTTGACGTCGAAGGCCGCAGCGCGGGTACTCGTGGCACTGCAGCAGCCACAGCGCGGCGAAGTGGAAGACGCCGTCGGCGCCCTTCAGCGCCGCGTCCAGGATGTCGGTCTGGCTGATGTCGCCGCCGACGCTCGAAGATCCTGACGCGCGGATCGCGCGAGCGCGTCGGCCAGGTTCTCGTGCGTGCCGCGCACGAAGTTGTCGTAGACGACGATCTCGCCGACGTCCTCCTTGCGTCAGCAGGTCGACCGTGTGCGAGCCGAATGAAGTCCGGCGCCACCGACGACGACCAGGCGCTTACCTCGGATGTCCATTTAGCAGGGTCTTATGCAGGTTTACGAACGACAAAGTTGATTTCTACGGGCGAGGAAGAGCTTTCCAGCAAGCCAGCTGTTCCTTAGGGCATCGTGCAGCCGAAACCCTTTCGCCACAACCCGCAGGGCGAAGCGGGTAGGCGCAAAATGGCCAAGCTCGAGACGATCGGCAGTGGGCCACTGGCCGGCGGTGGACCACTCAACGACCTCGGCGCGGAACACCTTGGTAAAGTACAAGGTCAGACTGTGCTCGTCGAAATTCCGCAGGTGCGCGAAATTGTAGGGGTAATCCCGCTTGGTGTACGGAGCGAGGTCCTCTTTGTAGGGAACGCGCACGAGCAAGATCCCACCCGGCTTCAGCACGTTCAGGAGCTTGCCTACGCACAGATTCAGGTCCAGGACGTGCTCGAGGACGTCGGTGCACGTGATCGCATCAAAGAAGTCCGCGCAATAAGGGAGATCCTCCAGTTTGGCCAGGGCGACATCGATTCCTTCGTTCCGCGCATGCTGCAAGTAATCTGCGCTGATATCCACGCCGTACCGCTGAAGAGACGGCACGTAGAAAGTAGCCTGCCCAGTCCGACGCCCGCATCCAGAATCCGATCCCCATCCTTCGTGTACTTCCGAAGCAATCGAACCGTTGATTCCTCGATCTCGTTCCAGAGGCGCTCCGGAATAAATGGGTTCTCGCCGTTTGACGCCAGATATGCCAAGTGATCGTTGGCAATTCGCGCGTAATTCTCCTGGTAGTCGTCGGGGCGCGAGAATACCGGGATGCCGTCCTTGACGGAAATCGGATCAAGCGCGTAGGGCGTCGTCGATTGCATTGTGGAAGAACTCAAGACGCTTGCTTATGTGCGCATTGGCGCAAAAACATTCGTGCACCGGCGGCGAGCATACGGCGTTCATCGGAGCGAAGGACTGTCCATGCAATTCCGAGTGTAAGTGCAGATGCCACCATGCTCCAGCCGACAGTGGCGATCACCGAGAGTTTCATCGGGAGTGAGAATGCGGTTGCGCCAAGAATAATCAACCCACCAAAGGCAAAAATCCTACCCCAGTTGTAGCGGGATGAGAAGATATCGCTGGTGATGAATCCTGATCCATGCATATAGCAGGAAGCAGAGAAGTAGGAACCCTGCCGTCAGCCCGATTCCCGCGCCGAGCACGCCGAGCCGTGCGATGAGCGCCGTTTGCAGGAAAACCGCGACAAGCGCTCCGACGCCCTGAATCAACGTCACAGCCCAGACCTGTTTGGCGTAATAGAGTGGGGGTAAGAGCAACGAGAAGACCCCAACCAGGAAATAGGCTGCCGCACTGTAGCCAACGACGATGTGTGCGTCCTGGTAGGCGCTTGCGGCGAGCAGGCCAACCACCGGACGTGACCAGACAAAAAACAGCAGCGTCAGTGTTCCGACAGCTATGACGTAATACGTCATCGCGCGGCTCAATCGCTCGCGACCCGATTCAGGATCACGCGAGAACGACAGAAAAAACGGCATCCAAGCCGTTGTGAAGCCGGACACGATGAGGCTCATCACAAGACCTAAGTTGTAGCCGACGACATACACCCCTAGCTCTTCCAGGCTGCGAACTCTTTGAGCAGAAACTGATTTCCCTGTTGAAGGATCAGCAAGAAGTAGAACGAAGGCACCAGCGGGAGGCCGAGCCGCAAGAGCGATCGAGCAGTATGGCCGTCGATTCGTGGCTTGCCGGCCTTCCATGCTTCGCGTGCCGCCAAAGTAACTAGCGCGAGCTGTGACGCGAGCTGTGCTTCGAGCACGCCCTGCAAACCTCGGCCGAATATCCCCACGAGAACGAGCCCTAGTGCACCTCCAAGCGAGGCCGTCACTGCAGTGATCCACACGTATCGCCGGACGTTGCGCCGGAACTGGATGCCCAGTACCAGCGGCTGACTGGTCGCGCTGGCCGCGACGGAGAGAAGTGCAAGGGCCCCGGGATACGCATATTCAGAGGTGCCGAACAGCGCTTCACTGATCCGGTCGGCCCCAGCGAGCGCGACGAAAGTGAGAATTCATGCCGTGCAGAGCACGAGCGCGGCAGATGTCCAGATGACGCGTGCTCGCTCCGGACCTTCGGGACGATCAAAATATGCGATCCCCGTTGAGACGCCTACCCCGAGCGTTACGATGGGCGTGACAACGGCGGCAACGAGCAGGAGCGTTGCGAGCGCTCCGAATTCGCGCGGAGGGATTAGTGCTGTATAGACGGGCAAGAGCAATATGTTTACCGCTCTAGCGAGTGCGCCGCCTAACGCATAGGCCGCGGAGTCGCGACCAAGCCGCACGATGGCACTGGTCTCGGCAGTATCGGTCACGTTCTAGCTTGACTTGATGACAGGTGAAGGAGCATCGGCGATTCTCGCGAATCACAGCGGACGCCAATTAAATGGCGCCCAAAGTTCGAAAGGCTTAGCTGGCAAGCGCAACACCTGGCCGACCCATCAGGCAATTCGCCATGGCGGAAACAATGCCTTTCTGCGCCGTCACATCCAGTTCTGCGTGCATCGGAAGACTCATGACATGGTCGGCAAGTCGCTCGGCCACCGACAGAGACGGCCACTCGCCCATTGCGGCGTAAGCAGGCTGCTTGTGCATCGGCACGGGATAGTGAATCGCCGTTGGAATGCCGGCTTCCTGAAGGGCAGTCTGCACGCGGGGGCGCTCCGCAACCTGGACCGTGTATTGCGCGAAAACGCTCGTCCGGTCCGGGCGCAACGTCGGACGGACGATCCGGTCCGCCAAGGGCGCCAGCAGTTCGCTGTACCTCCCTGCCACTTTCTGCCGCTGCTCGATCTCCCACTCGAACCGCTCCAGCTTGGCCAGCACGACCGCGCACTGCAGCGTGTCCATCCGCCCGCCGACCCCGACGCGGGTATGCACGTAGCGCTCGCTCTGGCCGTGCACCCGGATCTCGCGGCACGGCTGCGCCAGCCCGTCGTCGTTGGTGAAGATCGCGCCGCCGTCGCCGTAGCAGCCGAGCGGCTTGCTCGGGAAGAAGCTGGTGCAGCCGATCGTGCCAGAGGTTGCAGCTCTTGCGGCCGCTGTAGGTGGCGCCGAAGCTCTGCGCCGCGTCCTCGATCACCGGGATGCCGCCGTGCCGCGCCGCGATCGCGTTGATCTCGTCCATGTCGGCACGGCTGGCCGTACAGGCTGACCCGGCATGATGGCGCGCGTGCGCGGCGTGATCGCCGCCTCGAGCTTGCGCGGCGTCGATGTTGCACGTGTCGGGCTCGATGTCGACGAACACCGGCATCGCGCCGAGAGCGCGATCATCTCCGCGGTCGCGAGAACGTGAACGGCGTCGTGATCGACCTCGTCGCCCGCCTTGACCCGAGCGCCATGAGCGCGATCAGCAGCGCCTCGGTGCCGCTCGCGACCGTGATGCAGTGGCTGGCGCCGGTGTACGCCGGCCAGCGCCTGCTCGAGCTCCTTGCACCTCCGGGCCCATGATGAACTGGCCATGGTCGAGCACACGTCTGGATGCGTGCGTTGATCGATTCGCGCAGGGCCGCGTATTGCGTCTTCAGATCGACGCATCGGGATGCGCCATGCGCAAGCCTCCGGGACGCAGACGCCTTCACCGCGAGGCGATAGCGCTCGGCCGCGTCGCGCGCAGCGCGCCTCGCCGGCACCCGATCGCCGGAGCGCAAGCCGCACGCCGCAGAGCTCATCCAGCCGATGCGCTGCGCCGGCATGCCGACCATCAAGGCGTAGGCCGGCACGTCGCGCGTCACCACCGCGCCAGCGCCGATGAACGCGTAGCTCCCGATCGTCGTGCCGCAGACGACGGTGGCGTTCGCGCCGAGCTCGCGCCGCGCCTCACCAGGGTCTGCAGTACTCGTGCTTGCGCGAGACGTGCGAGCGCGGGTTGATGACGTTGGTGAAGACCATGCTCGGCCCGCAGAAGACATCGTCTTCGAGTGTCACGTCGTCGTACACCGAGACGTTGTTCTGGATTCGACGTTGTCGCCGATGACCACTCGGTTGCCCACGTACACGTTCTGACCGAAGGAGCAGCCGCGTGCCGATCGTCGCTCCGCCGCACATGTGCACCCAGTGCCAGATACGGGTGCCTTCGCCGATCTGCGCGCCGTGATCGACGATTGCGGTGGGATGGACCGTCATGCTCTGCATGCCCTTCTAGCGTACGGGCTTCCATGCGGCGGCCAGCTGCCGGCCCTGGAGCCGGTCCTGGTCGGAGAATTTGTCCTTGGCTTCTACGAGAAGCACGCCGGACAGGATGTGGCCGCGCTCAGCCGCCAGCGTGAGCCACATGTACGCCTCGGCGGGTTTCCGGTCCGAACCCTCTGCATCGAGGAAGAGTAAGCCGAGGACGTGCTGTGATTCCGTATCGCCGCGGTCGGCACCGGCGCGAAGCCACTGCGTCGCTTGGGCACGGTCAGCGGGCTGTTTGCCGAATGCGTTGAGCTTGCCGAGGTCACGCATGGCGGCCAAGTTGCCGCGCTCGGCTGATTTCTTCAGCCAGACCTCGCCTTCCTGGAGGTTGCCGAGCGGCGGGTTGGCGTTGACGAGCGCCGAGCCGAGCAAATACTGCGCAGTCGCGTTTCCTTGGTCTGCAAGCGGGCGCAGTTGCTGGATCGCAGCGGTAAAGTTGCCGCGTGAGTATGCAAGGGCGCCATCCTTCAGGTCGGCGTTCGCCGTCGCGGTCAGGGAGCACAGCGCTATCAGAGCCAGTATGCGTATTGCGACCGTTTTCATTTCAATACTCCAGGGGCAAAGCGACGCGTCGCCCGTCGCGTGCGGAGAGATAGGCCGCAATCAGGATCTCGAGCGAATTCAACCCTTCGCGACCGTCGGTCTCCGGCTCCGACTCCCCGCGGAGAACCTTGATCACGTTGTCGTAGTAGAGCGGATGGCCGAAGCCATACACAGAGGTCGTCTGGTAGCTCGCGTCCTTGATCTTCGCGTCGTCCGGGTCCGGGTCGGCGAATTCCCAATGCTCCACCTCGTTGACCGCGACACCGCCGATGCGCACGGTGCCCTTCTCGCCGATGATGGTGATGCTGCCCTCTAGGTTCTTCGGGTACGTCAGCATCGTGACGTTCACCGATCCCATGGCACCCGAGCGCCAGCGGACGAGCATCACGCCGGTGTCCTCGACCTGGATGTTGCGAGCGAGCGTTCCGGTGTAGGCCTGCACGCTCTCGACCGGGCCGACGAGCCAGTCGAGCAGGTCGATGTAGTGGCTCGCCTGGTTCATGAACGCGCCGCCGTCGAATTCCCAGGTCCCGCGCCACTTGGCGCTGTCGTAGTACTCCTGCGGCCGGGTCCAGAAAACGTTGATGGTCACCATGAAGATGCGCCCGAAGCGCTTCTTCTCGACCGCACGCTTCAGGAGCTGGAGCGTCGCATTGCGGCGGTTCTGCTTGACCACGAAGAGGCGCACGCCGGCGTCGTCGCAGGCAGCCACCATCCGCTTGCCGTCCTCCCAGCGGGTGGCCATCGGCTTTTCGGTCATCACGTGCTTGCCGGCCTCGGCGGCCTGAATGGTCTGCATCGTGTGCAGTCCCGAGGGCGTGGCGAGCACGACAACGTCTGCTTTCGACTTCTCGAGCATCTCGAGGTACGAAGAAAAGGGCTGCGCGCCGGTCTTCTGTGCGGCTTTTTCGAGCGCGGCGGGATCGACGTCGCAGACCGCGACGAGTTGCGCGCCATCCTTGTGCTTTTCGAGCGCGCCGAAATGATTGGCAGCGATCCGTCCGCAGCCTGCGAGGGCGAACCGGATGGGGCGGTCGGTGATCGGTGCGGGGTATTTGATCATGCCTTGATGACGTTTTCGGCTGGCTCGAGGAAGACGCCGCGGGTGTCCACGATCAATCGGGCGTGGCGCTTGACCAGATCGTAGTCGAACGCGCGTGTGATTGGTCGCGAGCAGCACGAGGTCGAAGCGACCGAGCGATGCTGCGACGTGAGCGCCACGCTCTCGAGATCGAAGTGATACTTGCGGAGCTTCGGGAATACGGGGACGTGCGGGTCGGAGTACTCGACCTGGGCGCCCTTGGCGGAAAGCAGTTCCATCAGCTCGACCGCGGGCGACTCGCGCATGTCGTCCACGTCCTTCTTGTACGCGATGCCGAGCACGAGGATGCTGCTGCCCTTGATCGCCTTGCCGCGCTCGTTCAGCGCGTCGGCGACCTTGCCGACGACCCATTGCGGCATCGCGCTGTTGATCTCGCCGGCAAGCTCGATGAAGCGGGTGTGCACGCCGTACTCGCGCGCCTTCCAGGTCGAGGTAGAAGGGATCGATCGGGATGCAGTGCCCGCCCAGGCCCGGCCCCGGGTAGTAGGGCACGAAGCCGAAGGGCTTGGTCGCGGCCGCCCGGATCACCTCGTGGATGTCGATGCCCATTCGGTCGGCGACGATCTTCATCTCGTTCACCAGGCCGATGTTGACCGCACGGTGGATGTTCTCCAGGAGCTTGGTCATCTCGGCGGCGCGGGTCGAGGAGACCGGGACCACCTTGTCGATGGCTTGGCCGTAGAGCGCCATGCCGGTCTCCAGGCAGTCCGGGGTGACGCCGCCACAGACCTTCGGGATCGTGCGCGTGTTGAAGCCCGGATTGCCGGGATCCTCGCGCTCCGGCGAGAAGACCAAGAAGACGTCGCGCCCCACGGTGAACCCACGCGACTCGATCCGCGGTTTCAGCTCCTCGTCGGTCGTGCCCGGGTAGGTCGTGCTCTCCAGGCTGACCACCTGGCCTTCGCGGAGGTGCGGCGCGAGGCTGTCCATGGTGCTGACGACGAACGAGAGATCGGGCTCGCGGTACGCGTTGAGCGGCGTCGGCACACAGATGATCAGCGCATCGGCGCCGCGCGCCTCGGCGTAGTCGGCAGTGGCGCCGGAACCCGGCCTTGAGCGCCTGCTGGATGCCCGCGGACGGGATGTGCTCGATGTAGCTATTGCCCTCGTTCAGCGCACGGACCTTGGTGGCATCGACGTCGAAGCCCAGCACTCGGTAGCCGACTTCGCTGAACCTGAGCATCAGCGGTAGGCCGACGTAGCCCAGCCCGACGATGCCGATGACGGCGCTGCGGTTCTTGAGCTTCTGCAGGAGGGCAGACTTGGCGGACACGTTGGTGAGGGTCTGAGGAGAGTGTGGAATCAGTCGGGGGACAGCGCTTTTTCCTGCTCTTGCGTCGTCTCGCGGCGCAAGGCTTCGATTTCGGCGGAGAGGGCTTCGTACTCGGCAAGCCGCTGACGGAAGAAGCGCATCGTGACGCGTGCTTTCTCCTCGAATCCCCGCGGCGTCAGGTAATACATGTACGCGCGCTTGTTCTTGTTGTTCTTGAAGTTCTTCGCTTTGAGCCAGCCCCGCTCGATGAGGGCGTTGAGGCAGTAGTTCACCTTCCCCACGCTGATGTCGAGCGCCTGCGCGAGGTCGCGCTGGCTCGCCTGGGGATTCGCCTCGAGCATGCGAAGCAGCTTGTAGCGGGTTTCGTCGGTGAGCATCTTGTCCTGCCAGGCCGGAAGCAGCGGGCGCTCGAGCGCTCAAGCCTCGCCTGGGTGCTGCTAGGCGACTTGGCCATTGCGTTCAATCGTTGAACAGATGCGGATTAAACACGTTTTCGGCAGATGGCGCAAGGCGTGCACCCTGGAAACGGGCCGAGCGTGGCCAAGAGGAAGCGTGCAGATTCGAAATGCTGTGGCGACACCGGCGGTCAGCCGGCCGGCATCTGCCGCCACACGCCATCCAGACCGGCCTGCCAATCGGCGATCTGCACGCCGAGCGAGCGGCTCGCCTTGGTGCAATCGAGCACCGAGTACGCGGGCCGATTGGCAGGCCTTGGGTACTCCGCCGTCGTGATAGGGACCAGGCGCGGCGCGCGAGGTAGGGTCTCGCGGGCAGCCTCGACGATCGCCTCGGTGAAGCCGAACCAGGTAGTCTCGCCACCCGCTGTGAGGTGGAAAAGCCCGTTCGCATCGGCGCCGTGCCGCTGCAGGATCTCCGCCGTAGCGTCGGCGATTGCAATGCTGGAGGTCGGCGCTCCGTGCTGATCGTTGACGACCCGAAGCTCTTCGCGCTCGCGCGCGAGGCGCAGCATGGTCAGGAAGAAGTTCTTCCCGCGCGGGCCGTAGACCCAGCTCGTGCGTAGGATCAGTTGCCGGCCGCCGACCGCCTGGATTGCCTTCTCGCCAGCGAGCTTGCTTCTGCCGTAGACCGATTGCGGAATGGTTTCGTCATCCTCGGTGTAGGGCGTGGTCTTGGTGCCATCGAAGACGTAGTCGGTCGAGTAGTGGACGAGCAGCGCCCCGATTTCCTTGGCCTCCGCCGCCAGAAATCCTGGCCCGGCGGCGTTGACGAGCATCGCCTGCTCGACGTCCTTTTCGGCCTGGTCGACGGCCGTGTAGGCGGCGGCGTTGACGATGACGTCTGGCTTCACTTCGCGGATGCGCGAGATGATCGCGGTCGGTTCGGAGAGGTCGAGTTGCTTGTGGTCGAACGAGAAGACTTGGCCGAGGGGAGCGAGGGTGCGTTCGAGTTCGTGGCCGACTTGGCCGTTGCGGCCGGTGAGGAGGATTCTCACTGGAGACCTGGCCGGATTCGATCAGCGCACTGAACCACCCCGCCCGCTTCGCGGGCACCCCTCCTTGGAAAGGAGGGGAGGGGGCCGCCGCCTAGATCAAGTCGCGACGACACGTTCGACTTGCGTCTTGAGTTCAGGCAAGTCTTCGCGGATCGTGCGCCAAACGATCTCCAGGTCCACTCGAAAGTAGCCATGGGCGAGGATGTTTCGCATTCCGTAGGCCGCGCCGAACGGGAGCTCAGGATGGTCGGTCTCGAACTCGGGATACCTCGTGCGGATGTTGCTGAGCGCTTCCCCGATTATCTCGAGGTTACGCACCACTGCGTCCTGGGTCTTTTCGTCGCTGAAAAAAGCCGCTGCGTCGAGTCCCTCGGTGTAGCGCTCTATTCGGCCAATCGCGTCGCGAACGTGCCCGAGATAGTCGGAGAGTCGCGGCGACTCGTCCTGAATCACAGCGGAACGGCCTCCGCGAGGGCGCGTAACCTGATCCGGTCGGGGAGGGCGTTCGGTGTCACGACATCCACCCTGACGCCAAGCAGGCGCGAAGCTTCGTCGCAGATGCGGCCGATATCGAAAAGCGTTGTCTGTGGGGTCGGATCGACCAGCAGGTCGAGGTCGCTCCGGTCCGTGTCGCGTCCCGACGCAGCCGACCCGAACACCCTCGGATTGTGCGCCCGATTGCGTAGCACGAGCGCGCGGAGCGCTTCGCGGTGTCTGTCCAGTGCGGCCGATGGCTTCATTTCAATTCATCCCAGAGGATCAGATGCCCTCGTGACAGATGATACCGCCCCCTCGTGGAAGTGTTGGCGTGCGATAGTGCTCATTGGGGCGCTCGACCTGGCTCGTTTTGGCAGGTGAGGAGGATTTTCATGTGAGTGGCCGGGTGCCTTGATCAGCGCACCGAACCACCCCGCCCGCTTTGCGGGCACCCCTCCTTGAAAGTAGGGGAGGGGGTCGTCGCTTAGATCAGCGCACCAAACCACCCCGGCCGCTGCGCGGCCACCCCTCCTTGAAAAGGAGGGGAAACTAAACTGAGGAGCGCCTTCCCTCACGGGAAAACTTCCGCATCTTTCAGGCGCACCCCCGACTTGTCTTTCGCAGAGAGCACGGGCTCGCCGACGAGCGGCCACGCGATCGCGATTTCCGGATCGTTCCAGGCGATCGAGCGCTCGTGCTCGGGTGCCCAGTAGTCGGTGGTCTTGTAGAGAATCTCGGCGATATTCCGAGACGACGACGAAGCCGTGCGCAAATCCGGGTGGCACCCACACCATGCGCTTGTTGTCGGCGCTCAGCGTGACGGTCGCACACTTTCCGAAATGTGGCGAGGAGCGACGAATGTCCACCGCGACGTCGAAGACTTCCCCCGCGATGCAACGCACGAGTTTGCCCTGCGGTTGCTGGATCTGGTAATGCAGTCCACGCAGCACGTTCTTCGCTGAGCGCGAGTGGTTGTCCTGGACGAAGTCGAGGTCGAGGCCGGTCGCCTCGCGGAACGCGCGCCGGTTGAAGCTTTCGAAGAAGAAGCCGCGCGCGTCGCCGAAGACTTTCGGCTCGATCACGAGCACGTCGGGAAGCGCGGTCGGCGTGACCTGCATCAGAAGACGCGGTCCTCGAGGACGCGGAGCAGATATTTGCCGTAGGAGTTGTTCTTTCCCATGGCCGCGCTCAGCCGCTTGATGTCGTCGGCGGAGATGTAGCCGAGGCGGAACGCGATTTCCTCGATGCAGGCGATCTTCAGGCCCTGCCGGCGCTCGATGGTCTCGATGAATGTGGCGGCTTCCAGCAGCGATTCGTGCGTGCCGGTGTCCAGCCAGGCATGGCCTCGTCCCATGACGCTCACCTGGAGCTCGCCGCGCTCCAGATAGCGCCGGTTGACGTCCGTGATCTCGAGCTCGCCGCGTGCGGACGGCTTGAGCGATTTCGCGATGCCGACGACCTGGTTGTCGTAGAAGTAGAGGCCGGTCACGGCGTAGCGCGACTTGGGCTGCTTCGGCTTCTCTTCGATGCTGATCGCACGGCCCTGGCCGTCGAACTCGACGACTCCGTATCGCTCGGGATCCTGCACCGGATAGGCGAACACCGTAGCCCCCTTCGTCTTCTTGGCGGCTTGTTTCAGATCGCCCGCGAGGTCGTGGCCGTAGAACAGGTTGTCGCCGAGCACGAGGCACGACGGTCCGCCGGCGAGAAACTGCTCGCCGATGATGAACGCCTGCGCGAGCCCCTCCGGTGCCGGTTGCACTGCGTAGGAAATGGACAGGCCCCACTTGCTGCCGTCGCCGAGGAGCTGCTCGAAGCGCGGCGTGTCCTGCGGCGTCGAGATGACGAGAATTTCGCGGATGCCGGCGAGCATGAGCACCGAGAGCGGGTAATACACCATCGGCTTGTCGTACACGGGCAGGAGCTGCTTCGAGACGACTTGCGTCGCCGGGTAGAGCCGGGTGCCGGAACCGCCTGCGAGGATGATTCCCTTCATGGGCTCACGACACCTTGTAGTAGGACCGGTACCACTCGATGAAGCGTCGAACGCCTTCGCGCACGGGTGTTGCCGGCGCGAAGCCGGTCGCTTGGGCGGGCTTCGTCATTCGTACCGAGGCGCGAGTCAGGCCGCGGTCAAGACGGCCTTACGGGCCGACTGGGGCAGTGTTACGGAAATGAAGAACTGCTTTGGATAGAGATAGTCTTCTCCCGACTCATCGATCACGCGCAGCTGCCCGTGCATCTCCGCATCGGGATCGGGGAGCGAGACGTAGATCTTTCGCGTTTCGAGCGAGGCGGGGTAGCCCTCGTTCTTCACACACACGACGAGCTGACGCGATACTGATCTTGGCATGGGTTTTCTTTCACAAGAGTCGTTTGATCTTGAATTCCTTCTTGCCGATTCCGGTCGCTTCGTACCAATGAATTTCGGCCATGTGGATCGAGCCATCGGACAATCGAACACGAGCAATGCCTTTTCGCTTCCGCCATCGACCTTTTCCGTAGAATTTTCGCAGCCGCGCGATCTCGCGAATAGAGGTGCCGACAGCGAATGTCTCGACCTGCGCGATGCCGCCCAGAATCTCGAATTACATTGAAAGATCGTGTCAGGATCGAACACAAGCGTCAATGGCGCGGTGGGCGCTGCGCGGATGATTCCCTTCATGGGTTCACGACACCTTGTAGTAGGACCGGTACCACTCGATGAAGCGTCGAACGCCTTCCCGCACGGGTGTTGCCGGCGCGAAGCCGGTCGCCTGCGCCAGATCCGCGGTGTCCGCGTAGGTCGCTGGCACGTCGCCGTCCTGCATCGGCAGCAATCTCTTTTCAGCTTTCTTGCCGAGCGCTTCCTCGATCGCTTCGATGAATACCATCAGGTCGACCGGCTGGTGGTTGCCGATATTGTAGAGGCGATAGGGTGCCCAGCTGCTCGCGGGATCGGGTTTCGACGTGTCGAACGCGGCATTAGGCGTCGGCGGTCGTTCGGCGATGCGCACCACGCCCTCGACGATATCGTCGACGTACGTGAAATCGCGCCGCATCTTGCCGTGATTGAAGACGTCGATCGGCTTGCCTTCGAGGATCGCGCGCGTGAAGAGGAACAGCGCCATGTCGGGGCGGCCCCATGGCCCGTAGACGGTGAAGAAGCGCAAGCCCGTCGTCGGTAGACCGAAGAGATGGCTGTACGTGTGCGCCATCAGCTCGTTCGTTTTCTTCGTCGCTCCGTACAGGCTGACGGGGTGATCGACCGGGTTATGCTCCGAGAACGGCATGTTCGTGTTGCCGCCGTAGACGCTCGAGCTCGATGCGTACACCAGGTGCCCGACGCCATTGTGTCGGCACGCCTCGAGGATGTTGAGAAACCCCTGCACGTTGGTCGACACGTACGCGTGCGGGTTTTTCAGCGAGTAGCGCACGCCCGCTTGAGCCGCGAGGTTGATGACCGTGCCGAAGCGCGTCCGGGCGAAGAGCGATTCGACCGCCGGGAGGTCCGAGATGTCCATGCGGACGAACTCGAACTGCGGGTGCTTCAGCCGAGCCAGCCGCGCTTCCTTGAGCGTGACGTCGTAATAGTCGTTCAGATTGTCGATGCCGACGACGGACTCGCCCTTGGCGAGGAGCCGCAGGGTCGTGTGCATGCCGATGAATCCTGCCGCACCGGTCACGAGGATTGGGGTATTTGCCATCAGTGCTGCGCGACTCCTGTTTCGCGATTTCCGTAGTTAGTTTCGATCCAGTTCCGATATTCGCCTGACTGCACGGCCCCGACCCACGCGGCGTTGTCCAGGTACCAGCGGACGGTCTTGGCGAGTCCGGTGTCGAAGGTTTCGGTCGGCGACCATCCGAGCTCGGTGCGGATTTTCGTAGCGTCGATCGCGTAGCGGCGATCGTGGCCCGGCCGGTCTTTGACGAAGGTGATGAGATCGGCGTACGAGCCGGCGGAGCGCGGCTGCAGCGCGTCGAGGGTCGCACAAAGTGTCCTCACGACGTCGAGATTGCGCTGTTCGCTGTTGCCGCCGATGTTGTAGACCTCGCCCGGCCGGCCGCGCGCGAGCACTTCGCGGATCGCGCTGCAGTGGTCGCCGACGTAGAGCCAGTCGCGAACATTCTGTCCGTCCCCGTAGACGGGGAGCGGCTTGCCCGCAAGGGCATTCACGATGATGAGCGGGATCAGCTTTTCGGGGAACTGGTACGGCCCGTAATTGTTGGAACAGTTGGTGATGAGGGTCGGCAGTCCATAGGTGTGGTGGTAGGCGCGCACCAGGTGATCCGAGCCCGCCTTCGATGCGGAGTAGGGGCTATTCGGCGCATAGGCCGTCGTCTCGGAGAACGCCGGATCCTGCGGTCCGAGCGAACCGTAGACCTCGTCGGTCGAGACGTGCAGGAACCGGAATGCGTCTTTCTCCGGCGCGCCGAGCGCGGACCAGAATGCGCGCGCCTCCTCGAGCAGGCTGAAAGTGCCGACGACGTTGGTCGTGATGAAATCGTCCGGACCGTGAATCGAGCGGTCCACGTGGCTTTCAGCCGCGAAATGCACGATGGCGCGGGGCCGATGGCGTGTGATCAGATCGCGCACCAGCGCCCGGTCGCCGATGGCGCCGCGGACGAACGTGTGGCGCGCATCGCCCGCGAGTGACGCGAAGTTGGCGAGGTTGCCCGCGTAGGTCAGGCTGTCGAGGTTCACGACCGGCTCGCCGGTCGCGGCGATCCAGTCGAGCACGAAGTTGGACCCGATGAATCCGGCCCCGCCGGTGACGAGGAGGGTCATCGCCCGACCTCGCGAGGTCGGACCGCGGAAGATGTGGGGGCTGCCAATGCTTTCCCTTATAATTCAGACGCTTCGAATAAGGGATTGTAACCGTGCCAGCGCGGGCTCGCGCCGCTCTGCGCGCATGCGCCATGAAAAAAATCCTGTTGGTGCGGTTGTCCTCGCTCGGCGACGTCGTCCACACCCTTCCGGCCGTGACCGATATTGCCCGGCACGTGCCCGGCGTCGAGCTCCACTGGGCCGTGGACGAGCTTTTTGCCGAGCTTCCCGCCCTGCATCCGGCTGTCTCGCGAGTGATTCCGGTAGCGCTGCGCCGCGGCCGTCGCAACCCTTTCAGCCCGGCTACCTGGCGCGCTCTGGCTGCGCTGCGCACGACCCTCAGGGCCACTCCCTATGACGCGATTCTGGACCTCCAGGGGTTACTCAAGAGTGCCGTGGTGGCCCGGCTCGCCCGTGGTCCGCGTCATGGACATGCGAGCGCAACGGCGCGCGAGCCGCTCGCCACCTGGCTTTACGATCACCGGCACAGCGCCCCGCGCGGCGACCACGCCGTCGCCCAGACCCGGCGACTCGCGGCCGCGGCGCTGGGGTACGACGGTCGATGGCGCGATCGACTACGCCCTGCGCAAGCCCGCGCGCCCGTCATTCGCGCCCACCGGGCGTTACGCCGTGCTGCTCCATTCGACCTCGCGCGCGTCGAAGCTCTGGGCCGCGGACAACTGGATCGCGCTCGGACAGCGGTTCGAGAGCGCCGAGCGTGCGCTGCGTGCTGCCCTGGGGCAACGAATCGGAGCGGATACGCGCGGAGCAGCTGATCCGCGAGATCGACCAGGCCATCGTCGCGCCGCGGATGAGTCTGACGGAAGCCGCCGGCCTGCTCGGCGGTGCGCAGGTCGTCGTGGGACTCGATACCGGGCTCACCCACCTCGCGGCGGCCATGCGAACACCCGTCGTGGGCATCTACTGCGACACCTCGCCGACCGACTTGCGCCCGATCGGTCCGGGACCAACGGCGTCGTGCGGCGATCGAGGCAGGCCTCCGAGCCTTGCCGAAGTCGCAGCGGCAGTCGACGTCGTCGCCCCGGAACTGCTTTGATGCTGCGGCTCGCCTACAACGCGCTGCTGCATCTCGCCCTGCCACTGCTTCCACTGCGATTGTGGTGGCGCGGGCGCAAGGAACCCGGCTACCGCGCGCATGTGGGAGAGCGCTTCGGTGCGTACGCTCGGCGGCCCGATCGACCGGTCATCTGGATCCACGCGGTATCGGTCGGTGAGACGCGCGCCGCCCAGCCTCTCGTCGAGGCACTCGCGAGACGCTTTCCCGACCACACGCTATTGCTCACGACCATGACCGCAACGGGCCGCGCGACGGCCGAATCGCTCTATGGCGATCGGGCGACGATCGCATTTCTTCCCTACGATTATCCGTGGGCCGTGCGGCATTTCGTCGCGCATTTCCAGCCGCGTCTGGGCGTCATCATGGAAACCGAGATCTGGCCGAATCTCGTGCGCGCGGGGCGACAGGCGGGCGTGCCGATCGTGCTCGCCAATGCGCGGCTGTCGCCCAAGTCGGCGCGCGGCTACGGACGTGTCGCCGCGCTGACGCGCGAAGCGCTTGCGGACCTTGCGGCGATCGGCGCACAGAGCGATGCCGACGCGCAGCGCTTGCGGGAGCTCGGTGCGCACTCGGTCGAAGTGACCGGCAACCTCAAGTTCGACATTTCGCCGCCCTCTGACATGCGCGATCGGGCAAAGGCCTTGCGTGGGCTGTGGGGCAAACGGTGTGTGTTTCTCGCCGCCAGCACGCGCGAAGGAGAAGAGGAGCTCCTGCTCGATGCCCTGGAGCGCAACGCGATCGGCGGCTTGCTCACGGTGATCGTCCCGCGCCATCCGCAGCGTTTTGACGAGGTCGCCGCGCTGCTCGCCCGCCGCGGCGCTTTCATGCATGCGGCGCAGCGCGAATACTCCCGTTCCGCCCGACTGCGGTTTCGTGCTGGGCGACACGATGGGCGAGATGTTCGCCTACTACGGAGCAGCCGATATCGCCTGGATCGGCGGAAGCCTCTTGCCGTATGGCGCGCAGAATCTCATCGAGGCGTGCGCCATGGGCACGCCCGTGATCATCGGGCCCTCGACCTACAACTTCGCCCAGGCGACCGAGCTGGCGATCGAGGCAGGTGCCGTGGTGCAGACAGCGAATGCGGACGGCATGATTGCGGAAGTCGCGCGCCTCGTCGCTGATCCGGTTGCGCGCACGCGCATGAGCGACGCGGGGTTGGCCTTCACCGTCGCGCATCAGGGTGCGACGGCGCGGACGATGCGAGATTATCGAGAGACTGGTGGTGGCGGGAACGTAGGAAACCCCGGCTCTTGCAGCCGGACCCCCGCTTGCAAAGGCGGGGACAAAAGATACTCGCCGCGCCGCGCTAGTGCGCGAGCAGCGCGTTGGCCCGCTGGACGTCTTCCTCGCTGAGGTTGCCCGCGGCCTGCTTGAGCCTGAATCCGCTGATGATCGTGTCGTAGCGCGACTTGGCGAGGTCGCGCTTGGTACTGAACACCTGCTGCACGGCGTTCAGCACGTCCAGGTTGATCCGGACACCGACCTCGTAGCCGACCCGGTTGGACTGCAGTGACGTCTCGCTGGAAACCAGCGCCTGCTCGAGCGCCTTCACCTGCGCGAGACCGTTGCTCACGTTCAGGAACGAACGGCGAGCGTCGAGCACGGCCGAGCGGCGCACGTTGTCGAGGTCTGAGCGCGATTTCTCGTAGAGTGCGGCCGCTTCGCGCGTGCGCGAGAGCACGGCTCCGCCCGAGAAGATGGGCAGGTTGATCTGCAGGCCGATCTGGGTCTGCTCGAGTGTCCGGCGCGGGGCGAGAATGGCCAGGTTCTGGTTCGTGTTGTCGCTCACGTTGCCGACGAGATCCACCGTCGGGTAGTGACCCGCGCGCTGCCGCTCGATCTCGCGCTTGGCGATCTCGACCGCCGCCTGCTGGGCGCGGACCTGGAAGTTTTGGTCCTGCGCGCGAGCCACCCACTCATCCATGTTGTTCGGCTGGGGCGAGTCGATCTGAAGCGTGGGGCGAAGCGGCGTCAGCGAGACGGGGTCGTCCCCGATCAGCAGTTGCAGCGCCCGCTGCTTGACCTCCAGGTCATTGACTGCGGCGATCTGCTGCGCGGCGGCCAGGTCGAAGCGCGCCTGCGCTTCGTTGGTGTCGGTGATGGTGGCCGTGCCCACCTCGAAATTGCGTTTGGCCTGCGAGAGCTGCTCGGAGATCGCGGCCTTGTTCGCCTTCACGAATTCGAGGTTGTCGTTGGCCTGCAGCACGTCGAAGTAGGCTTGCGCCACGCGCACGACGAGGTCCTGCTCGGCGGCCCCGTAAGTCGCTTCGGCCTGGACCACCTGAAGCTCGCCCTGCTTGTACGCCTCCCAGTTCTGCCAGCGAAAAAGCGGCTGGGTGAGCTGCACCGTCCAGCCATTGCTGTTGAACGTGAAGAGATCGTTCGTCTGCTGGACCCTGGCGCGGTTCCAGAACGTGTTGGCCGAGCCCGCCACGTTCGGGAGCAGCGTCGCAAGTCCTTGGGGCCCCTTTTCCTTCCCGGCATCCAGGGCGGCTTGTGCAGCGGCGATCTGTGCGTCGTAGCCCTTCGCCTTGTTGTAGACCTCGAGCAGGTCGGAGGCGCGCACCGGGCCGGCGAGCGCGGCTGCGACGGCCAGTCCGAGGAGTGCAAGGGAGATCCGTATCATCGTTCTTCTCTCTGTTTCCAGATTATTGTTCAGCGTTGCTTCAGAAGACGAACCGCTCCGGCTGCAGCGCGTTTTTCAGCGGCGCGAGATTCGTCTCGAAAATATCGATCGAGTTGTAGGAGCCCTCCGCTACGCAAGTCACCAGTCGTGCCTTCATCACGGGCGGATCGCCGACCACCGCGAACAGGCGCCCGCCGACCGTGAGCTGCTGCAGAAACGTCTCGGGCAACAGCGGAGTCGAGCCGGTAAGCACGATCACGTCGTAAGGTGCATGCCCGGTCCATCCCCGTGCGCCGTCGCCGAGCTCCAGAGTGGCGTTCTTGACACCGGCCGCCCGCAGATTCGCCTCGCCGAACGCTTTCAACCGGAGATTGATCTCGACGCTCACGACGTGGCGGGCACGATGCGCGAGCAGCGCGGTGAGGTAGCCGCTGCCCGTCCCGATCTCGAGCACCTTGTCGCTCGCTTTCACTGCCACCTCTTGCAAGATGCGCGCCTCGACCTTGGGCTGCATCATCGCTTCCCCGTCGCCGAGCGGAATCTCGAGATCCGAGAACGCCAGCGCGCGATGCGCCTCGGGAACGAATTCCTCCCGCCGCACGACGTACAGCGAGTCGAGCACATCCTGATCCAGAACCTCCCAGGGCCGGATCTGCTGCTCGACCATGTTGAATCTGACTCGCTCCCAATCCATCCCCGGCTCGTTTGAAGGCTTCGAACCCTGCAAAATCAGCATTTTACCGTCCTTTTCTCAGATTTCACTGGATTCGTCAAGGGAATCCCTTGAACGGCCGGGAGTTTGTCCGGTCCCGTCGCGCCGGTGCGACACCCGGCTAGCCCCTCCGGTGAGGGGGGAAATCATACGCTAGGCCGACCGCCGATTTTGGGCGCGCTTCCGCTCAGGTGGCCGGAATGGCGTGCTCGGCAGGCGCCCGCTTCTTGCTGGACGAGGCCACCCGGGCAGGGCTCGCCCGGAACCAGGCCGCGTAGAGGGCCGGCAGGAAAAGAAGGGTGAGTGCGGTCGCCACGATGAGCCCACCCATGATCGCAACGGCCATGGGCCCGAAGAACGCGCTTCGGGTGAGCGGGATCATGGCGAGCACGGCCGTCGCCGCAGTCAGGGCGATCGGTCGGAAATCGGCGCACCGTGGCCTCCACGATCGCCGTCGCGAGGGGAAGCCCTGCTTCGCGATCCTGCTCGATCTGGTCCACCAGGATCACGGAGTTGCGCATGATCATCCCGGACAGCGCAATGGTGCCGAGCATCGCGACGAAGCCGAACGGCTGGTTGAAGACGAGCAGGAACAGCGTGACGCCGATCAGGCCGAGCGGCGCGGTGAGGACCACTATGAGGACACGCTGGAAACTTTGCAACTGCAGCATCAGTACGGTCAGCACGACGACCAGGAAGAGCGGCATGCCGGCCATGACCGATGCTTGCCCCTTGGCGCTTTCTTCGACAGCGCCACCCGTCGCGATGAGGTAACCGGCGGGAAGCTCCGCTTTAATCGGCTCGAGGTCGGGAAGAACCTGGGCCGTCACCGCCGGCGCCTGGATATTCCCGTACACGTTGGCACGCACGGTGACGGTGGGCAGCCCGTCGCGGCGCCACACGATTCCGTCTTCGAACCCGTATGAGATCCGCGCGATCTGCGCTATCGGGACGCTCTTGCCGGTGCGTGTGGGTACCGCGAGATCCTGCAAATAGGAGAGCCGCGCGCGCTCCTCGGCGGCGCCGCGCAGCACCACCTCGATCGACTTGTCGCGCTCGCGGAACCGCGTGACGGTGAGGCCGTTGATCGAGGTGTCGAGGAACGTCGACAGATCCTGGGAGCGAAAGACCGAGCAACCGGGCCTTGTCCTGGTCGATGTCGATCTTGATCGCCTTGGATTTCTCGGCCCAGTCGAACTGCACGTTGGAGAGATTCGGGTTCGCACGCATCACCTCAGCGACTCTGTCGGCGAACCTACGCACGGTCGGAATGTCCGCGCCGGAAACCCGGAACTGCACCGGAAGACCGACCGGGGGGCCGTTCTCCAGGCGCGCGACGCTCGCCCGCAGGGTGGGAAAGTCGTTCCTGAAAAGCTCGATCAGCTTCGCGCGTAGCCGCTCGCGCTCTTCCGGGCCCTTGGCGAGGATCACGAACTGGGCGAAGTTTTCGTTGGCGAGCTGCTGGTCGAGCGGAAGATAGAACCGGGGAGTGCCCGAGCCGACATAGGCGACGAAGTTCTCGATGCCCTCCTCGCGAGCCAGAATCCGCTCGAACTGCTTAACTGCGCTCTCGGTCGCGGTGTGCGACACGCCCTGCGCGAGACGGAGGTCCACGAGCAGCTCGGGTCGGGTCGAGTCGGGGAAGAACTGCTGCGGGACAAAGCGAAATCCGACTAGCGAGATCGCGAAGATTGCGAGGGTCGTGACGATCACGGTCTTGCGCCGCGCCACGCACCACTCGACGAGTCGGCGGAACCGCTGGTAGAAGGCGGTGCGGTAGATGTCGTGGGGGGCCGCCGAAGGATCGGCGCTCGGCCCATCACCCTTTCGCGCGCGTTCGGGAAGCAGCCGGAAGCCGAGATAGGGGACGAAGAGAACCGCCGCGATCCAGGAGATCGCGAGCGCGATCGCCGTGACCTGGAAGATCGAGCGGGTGTATTCGCCAACCGACGAGGCGGCCGTCGCAATCGGGAGGAACCCCGCGACGGTGACGAGCGTGCCGGAGAGCATCGGCCAGGCCGTGCTGGTGTAGGCGAAGCTCGCCGCGCGGAACCGTTCCCACCCCTGTTCCATCTTGGCCGACATCATCTCCACCGCGATGATCGCGTCGTCGACCAGGAGCCCGAGCGCCAGGATCAGCGCGCCGAGCGAGATCTTGTGCAGACCGATGCCGAAGAGGTACATCGCCGAGAAAGGTCGCAGCGAGAACGACCGGAATCGAGATCGCCACGACGACGCCCGTGCGGATGCCGAGCGAGGCGAGGCTCACGATCAGCACGATCGCGACCGCCTCCGCCAGCACGTGAACGAACTCGCCGACGACTCCGCTCCACGGCACGCGGCTGGCTCGTGATCTGCTCGAGTTCCAGCCCCACCGGCAGGTCGGCACGGATTCGCGCCATCTCTTGGTCGAGGCGTTTGCCGAGCGCGATGATGTCGCCGCCCTTCGCCATCGAGACGCCGATCGCGAGCGCCGGCTTGCCCGCGAACCGGACTTCGGGCGCCGGAGGATCGACGTAGCCGCGAGACACACGGCGATGTCACCGAGCTTGAACAATCGGTCGCCGGCGCGCAGCGTGGTTTCGCGGATGGATTCCAGCGGAATCGAAATCGCCCGAGGGGCGCAGGAAGATCCGGTCGGTCGGGGTCTCGAAGAACCCGCGAGCTCGTCACGGCGTTCTGCTGGGCAAGCGCGCTGACGATTGTCTGCGTGTCCACACCGAGCGTGGCGAGCTTGGTGTTGCGAGAGTCTCGATGTAGATGCGCTGGTCCTGCTTGCCGAGGAGGTCGACCTTCGCCACGTCGGGTACGCGCAGCAGCTCCTGGCGCACGCGGTCCGCGTAACGCTCCAGGTCAGCGTATGAGAAGCCCTGGCCGAGAAGGCGTAGATGTTCCCGTACACCTCGCCGAACTCGTCATTAATGTACGGACCCTGGATGCCCGACGGCAGCGTGTGGCGGATGTCGCCGATCTTCTTGCGCACCTGGTAGAAGATGTCGGGCATCAAGGAGGAGGGCGCAGAATCCTTGGCGACGAAGAACACCAGCGACTCGCCCGGCCTTCGAGTAGCTTCGGAGGTAATCGAGCACGGGGTTCCTCCTGGAGCTTCTTCTCGATTTTGTCGGTGATCTGCTCCCCGACCTCGTGCGCAGTCGCGCCGGGCCACTTGGTGCTGATCACCATCACCTTGAACGTGAACGGCGGGTCCTCGGACTGGCCGAGCTGCGTGAAGGCGAGCGCGCCGGTGAGGAACAGCGCGATCATGAAGTAGAGCACCAGCCCGCGATGATTGAGGGCCCACTCGGAGACGTTGAAGCGCTTCACGACACGACTCTCAACCGCCGGTCGCCGGGGCCGGACTTTCGGTGCGCGCGGCGAGGCCCATCGCGCGTTCCACTTCGGGCGCCAGCCTGACGACCTCGCCGGCGAGGAGCTTGTGCACGCCGGCCGTGATCACCACGTCGCCAGCCGACACGCCCGAGCGCACCGTCACCCCGTCTTCGCGGTAGGCGCCGATTTCGACCGGCCGGGGCGTCGCTTTGCGCGTGTCCTGGTCGACGATCCAGACTCGTGCCGAGCCGGCCGACGTGGTCGAGCGCGCTCAGCGGAAGGTTCACGATCGCACTGTTGCCACTCCTCCCCGACGACAACATTCGCCGTCATGCCGAGCCGCACTGACGCATCCGCGTCGGGCACCGAAACCTTCACAGTGAACGTGCGGGTCACCGGGTCCGCGGTCGGCGAGATCTCCCGCACCTCGCCGTGGTAGGGCCGCTCCGGCTGGGTCCACAGGGCGACGAGCACCTGCTTCGATTCGCGCAACGCCGTGAGGCGGCTTTCCGGGACGTTGATGACCACGTCCCGCTCGTCCGGGCGCGCGAGCCGCACGATCGGCTGGCCGGCGGCAACCACTTGGGCGAGCTCCGCCGAAGTCGCGGTGATGACACCGTCGGCATCCGCCGTCAGGGTGGTGTAGGCCGACTGATTTTGCGCGGTCTCGAGCTGGGCGCGCGCCTGGTCGAGCTTGGCCTTCGTCGCATTGAAAGTCGTCAGGCGCGCATCGAGCACGGCCTGGCTGACGAAGCTTTGCGCGAAGAGTTGGCGATAGCGCTCCAGCTCGGCCCTCGCAAGCGAATGATCGGCCTCGGCCGCGGCGAGCTGCGAGCGCGCGGCGTCCGCTGCGAGCTTGGCGTCCTTGGGGTCGAGCCGCGCAAGCACGGTGCCGCGCGTCACTCGGGAGCCGACGTCCACGTGGCGTGCGACGAGTTTCCCGCCGACGCGGAAGGCGAGGTCGGTCTCGTGACGGGCGCGGACTTCTCCGGAATAGAAGTTGCCGAGGTCGCTCGTGGACACCTGCACGACCTGGGCGAGCACCGGGCGCGGCGCATGGACGACGGGTTGCGGTTGGCTGCAAGCGACAATGGTGCCGAGAGCAATGAAGGCGACGACGAGGCGAAGAGTGGTCATGGCAGCACCTGGATTCAGGATCGAAGGTGATTTAGCGCGACGCGCGCAGGCCGTTCAGGAAGAGATCGACGATCGTCTCGAGAAATCGCTCGGGCTCGATCTCGCTGATGCCGCACCCCGAGGCGACGAAGGAATGCTGCCACAGCGCTTTCATCATCATTGGGCCGATCAAGGCGCCGACCGCGCACTCGACGTCCACCCGGCGGAACTCCCCCGAGTCGATTCCGCGCTGGACGGTGCTGGTGAAGAGGCGCACGCCGCGCTGGATCACATGCTCGTGATAGAACTGCGCAACCCCTGGGAAGTTGCGCGCCTCCGACACCATCAGCTTCGGAATGCCGCCGAGCTTCGTCGCGCCGAAAAGCCGCCACCAGCCTTGTACCAGTTCGCGCAGCAGATCAGCCGAACTTCCCTGGAAGTCGCGGACCACTTGCTCACCCTCGGCGACCGCGGGGATCACCGCGCTTTCGATGACCGCCTTGAACAGCGCTTCCTTGCTGTCGAAGTACAGGTAGAGCGTTCCCTTCGAGACGCCGGCGCGGGCAGCAACGTCGTCGAGCCGGGTTGCCGCAAATCCTTTTTCGACGAAGAGATCGAGCGCCGCCGCGACCAGCTCCTGGGGGCGGTCTTCCGGCCGGCGTTCACGGCGTGCATCGCTGCGGACTGCGGATCGTTTTCATGGATCTCCTCTGCTGACTAACTGGTCGGTAATTTACTACTTACTGACTAGTCGGTCAATAAGAAATCGCAAGGAGCCTTAAATGCGAGTACCCACTCTCGCCAGAACCTCTGTGCTGTCTTGACTTTGTTGTGAGCTGGGAGAGTGTGCCGCCCCTCGGAGAGCGGTCTGAGCGGGAGGGCTGTCGCTACTCCGGCACCACGCGGCGCAAGCCCGGATAGAACCAGGGGTTCGCCTGGATGAACGCCTGCCGCCCGGCATCGAACCGGTCTCGTGCGGCGTCCTGGGTGCCCGGAACGACGCGGCTTCCAAACCGGGGGCGTTCCCCGGACGGTGCACCAAACATGTCCGCGAGCATCATGTTTCCGACCTCGACGTTGAAATGCTGAGGGTCTTGCCAGTACTTCATGTCGGACGACACCGGCTCGCCGGTGACTTCGTTGTACCCAAAGAATTCCCAGAGCTGGACGAGGTTCGAACCTCCGCTGGCTTGCTCCACGGCCTCGGCCATCTGCTCCAGTGCGTCCCAGCGGTCGACGGCGTCGCCGCAGAGCGCATCGAGCTCGAGGTTGTAGGCGTGCTGCGGATAGATCACCAATCTGAGCTCGATGCCGCGCGCGACCGCAGTAGCCACCAAGCCGCGCAGCCCGACGAGGTCGAGTATCCGCTTCGGGTTCGGGACCGGCGTGATCGGGGTGCGGGCCGAGCCCAGCTTGCGCAGGTCGCACGACTGCGGCCGCAAGCGCGCTGCGAACATCTCGTTGAAGCTGCGCTCGGCCGCGCCGGCCGCCCGGGCGTAGAAATAGAGTCCCTCGCGCGTGTGACTGGGTCGCTGCTTGCGTTGCTCGAGCACGGTCTGCACCGATGCGCGCAGCGCGGTTCCCGAGAAGAGCAGCGAACCCACGCCCGGGCTGCCCATGGTCGCAACGCTCTCCGTGCAGTCGACGGCCGGCAGGTCGCTCAACGGGATGCCGACCACGATACGCTTTGGCTTGGCGCGCCGCAGCGCGAACTCGAGGTAGCACCGCGTCATCGCCCACGATGCCCCGGCGATCCCAAAGTTATATCCGGTCAGGCGTCCCTGGTCCGTGAACGACGGATTGCGTGGATCGAGCCCGATCTCCGCGAACGAGCTTCCCAGGATGATGGCGTCCGGCTTCTCGCTTGCCACCGTGGCGGGCTTCACGTGGCGCTCGAAGCGCCGGAATTTCGTCTTGACGGCGTTGAAGCCGTCGATGCTCAAGTCGCGGTAGTACCAGAACGGATCGACGAGGCGATTGAACAGCCCCACGAGCGCCAGCGCGCCCAGGATCCCGATGAGCAGCCACACGGCGAAGCGTCTGAAGAAAGGATAGGGCATCAGAACTGAAAATAGATGAATTCGGAGAGTTCGGAGATGCTGAGGATCGCCCAGACGCCGATGACGATCCCACCTGCGAGCCAGCGGGGCGTCGGACGCCAACGCCACCAGTGATGCGCGAGCACGGGGCCCGAGTCCGGGACGTTCAGGGCGGGCCGGTATCCGCTGAGAACCTGCTGCGTGTTCGGGAGTGCCCAGACGACGATGAACGCGATGATGAGGAAGTTGACCTGTCCGCCGCCTCCGAACGTGGGGAGGTTCTGAAATGGGACACCATGCGCCGCAAGCCATTCGCCCACCGGTCCCCACTTCTCGAGCCAGCGATAGGGCAGCACGAGACCGTTCATTCCGGCCATGCCCTTGAGCACGTACACGGCGCTGTCGAGGCTCTCGGCGCGAAAGAACACCCATCCCACCACGACGGCCAGGAACGTGACCAATCTCGCGGCCGTGCGACCGAACAGGCTAGGGGTGCCGCGTGTCCAGCCGAGCCGCGCGGTCAATGCGCGCCAGGCATGATTGATGATCAGGTAGACCCCGTGCAGTCCACCCCACACCACGAAGGTCCAGTTCGCGCCGTGCCACAGGCCGCCGAGCAGCATCGTTGCAATCAGATTCACGTAGCGCCGAGCGGGCCCTTTGCGATTGCCGCCCAGAGGGAAGTACAGGTAGTCGCGCAAGAAACGCGACAGGGTCATATGCCAGTGGCGCCAGAACTCGATGATGTTCACGGCCTTGTACGGCGAGTGGAAGTTGAGGGGCAGGCGCACTCCGAAGAGCCGCGACATGCCGATCGCCATGTCCGAGTAGCCGGAGAAGTCGAAGTAGAGCTGAAACGTGTACGCAAGCGCGCCGCCCCACGCGTCGAGCATCGGCAAGGGCGCGCCGCTCGCGTGCGCCGAGAACACGGGACCGACGTACTGTGCGATGCCGTCGGCGAGAACCGTCTTCTTGAAGAGACCGATGAGGAAGATCGTGAGCCCCACCGCAACGTTTTCCCAGCGCAGCCGGTAGGTGGATGCCAGCGCGAACTGCGGCATCATCTCCTTGTGATGCAGCACCGGCCCGGCGATCAGGTGCGGAAAGTAGGTGACGAAGAGCGCGTAATGCAGGAAGCGGTACTCGCGCGCCTTGCCCTGGTAGGTGTCCACGAGATACGCGATCTGCGTGAACGTGAAGAACGAGATGCCGAGCGGTAGAACGATGCCCAGCCCCGCATAGTGCGAACCGGCGAGGGCGTCGACGTTCCGCAGGAAGAAGTCGGCGTACTTGTAATAGCCCAGCAGCGCGAGATCGCCGGTCACGCCCGCGGTCAGGAGCCAGCGGGCCCGGCGGTGCCGGCCATGTGTGGCCGCGCGTCCGACCGAGACGCCAACGATGAAGTTGAACAGGATCGACGCGAGCAGCAGTCCAACATAGGCCGGATTCCACCAGCCGTAGAAGAAGAGCGATGCCAGCGTGAGCCATCCCGCCGCGAAGAAGTGGCTGACTCGTGCGAGGAGCAGGAACCCCAGAAAGACGATCGGCAGGAAGCCGAAGATGAATTCGTAGGAGTTGAAGAGCACGCGAGCGAACCGGATTCTTCTGTTCTTGGACGCCGCAATGTTACGCCGGGGGCGAAAATCGGCGGAACTTGGAATCCGTCAATCCCGCGAAAGCGGGAATTCACAGCGATTGCGTCCTGCATCCCCGCATACGCGGGGATAACCTGTTCCTTGGTTGTTTACCCGGACAACTTCGCGGCAGATCGACCGGCAATGCGCCCGAGCGTCACCGCTGTCAACAGCCCGTTCCCGGAAAGGTAACCCCAGACATGCGCGCCCGAGACCCCGCACGCCGCGCCGCCGCCTGCAAACAGATTGGGCAGCGGATCACCTTGCTCATCGACGACCCGCGCATCCGCATCGATTGCCAGCCCGCCCTGCGTGTGAAAGAGTGCGCCGGTGACTTTCACGGCGTAGTAGGGCGGCGCAAGCGCTGGCTTGCCGGTGAAATTGCGGCCGAACGGATCGCGGGCCGCGCCCGTGGCGTAGCGGGCAACGTCTGCGAGGGTCTGCGCCAGTGAATCACCCGAAAGCCCCAATACTGCGGCAAGCGCTTCGATGCTTTGTGCGGACTTGATCGCACCGGCGGATTGCGCTAGCCGATAGTCGTCGAAATCGAGTGCCAGGCGGTGCAGGCGCTCGTCGTACACGCTCCAGGCGACACCGTCCGGCTGCGCGATGACCGGCAGGCACTGCTCGGAGTAACCCTGGTGCTCGTCCGAGAAGCGCTGCCCCAGCGCGTTCACCTGGATCCCGCCTTCCATCATGAGCGCCCAGGTGATGAGGATGCCGTGCGGCGCGGCCACGGAGCCGTGACCCTGATAGGCCGTCATGTCGCGTACCTTCGCACCCAATGCGCGACCCCACGTGACCGAGTCGCCCTGGTTGCCGGCATGTCCGAAGTAGAGCGCATCGGCGATTTCCGGGAGGTGCTCGCGCACCATCGGCGCGTTGCCGCCGAATCCCGAGCAGGCGAGCACCAGCGCATCGCAGCCGATCTCCTCGTGGGAACCGTCAGGCCGCAGCACGCGAACGCCCTTGACCTGCCGGTCGTCGCTCGCGAAGAGGTCGACGACGCGGGCCGACGTGAGGAGATCGATGTCCGCCCGGCCGCACGCTGCGAGCAGCGCAGCCATCAGCGCCGCGCCGGTCTTTTCGGTCACGGCATGCATCCGGAGCGCGCTGTGCCCCGGATAGAGAAAACCTTCCACGAGCACGATCGGCACGCCGTGCGCGTCGGCCAGCCATTCGACCGTGGGGCCCGAATGGTGACACACGGTTGCGACGATACGCGGATCGGCCTCGCCGTGATTCTTGCGCTGAATGTCCTCCGCCATCTGCTCCGGTGAGTCCGTGACCCCCGCTGCGCGCTGGAAGCGCGTGTAGGCGGCGGGAATGAATCCCGACGAAAGAGCTGTTGATCCCGACGGCGTCGCATCGCGTTCAACGACGATCACCTCGGCGCCATTCTCACGTGCGGCGAGTGCCGCGATGAGGCCGCACGCCCCGCCGCCGACGATGACGATCGGGACGTGGGCCTCGAAGCACTTATCCCTATCGAAAATGACTGGCATGGGTGAGGGTCGCTGCGTGCCGCAAGCGGCCAGCGCCTTATCGGGGAGTCGGCCGGTGCAGATACTGCCCGCGTGCCGGACCCACGATCTTGCCCTGGTCGTAGACGAGCTCGCCGCGCAGGAACGTGCTCTTCACCCGGCCGGTGAGTTCCTGCCCCTCGAACGGCGTGTAACCCTGCTTCGACTCGGACTCGGCCGCGCGCACGATGAACGACTCGTGCGGATCTACCAGCACGAGATCGGCGTCGTAGCCCTCGGCGATGTCGCCCTTGCTCAGCACGCCATAGCGCTGCGCCGGGTTCCATGAGAGCAGTTCCGCCATGTGGTTGTAGGACATGCCCCGTTTGCTGCCTTCGCTCAGCACGCCGGAAAGCAGGTATTCGGTCCCGCCGAATCCCGCCTTTGCAAGCCAGATGTTCGAGGGGTCGTCCTTCGCCCACTTCTGTTCGGCCGAGCAGCACGCGTGGTCGCTCACGATCCAGTCGACCTCGCGGTTCAGCACCGCCTCCCAGAGCGCCTCGACGTCTTCCCGTGGGCGGATGGGCGGATTGACCTTGGCGTGCACCGCGCACTTGCTGTCGACATCGAGGAGCAAGTGCCCGACGGTCACCTCGCGCCTGAAATTGATGTGCGGAAAAAGGTCCTGCATCATCAGCGCGGCCTCGATGGCCTTGCGCGACGAGAGGTGCAGGAGGTTGATATTCAGGCAGTCGGTCTCGTAGGCGAGGTAGGAGGCGATCCAGATCGCGAGTCCCTCGGAATGCGGCGGGCGCGCTGCGCTGTACGCGGCGAGGCCCTTCAACTTGCCATCGCGCTCCACGATCTTGGTATAAGCGTTCAGGATCTCGGCAAGCTCGCAGTGCAGGCTCACGCTGATGTGCTCGGCGAGCTCGGGATGCGCATCCATGAGCCGGCGCGCGGAGCGCATGATGAACTCGAAGTGCGCGATGTCGTAGCGATCGTCGGGCGGGAGCATCAGGAACTGGTTCTGGGTGTCAGACTTTCCGTGCAGCCCGTAACCGCCGTAGAACATGAAGATCTTGAACGAGGGCACGCCGTGCTCGGTGGCGAGCGACGCCATCTCCTCGATGTGGGCGGACTCGATCGGCGCGACGTGAAAGCCGTAGTCGACCCAGAAGTTGCCTTTCGACTGCTTCATCGCCTCGGCCATGAAGTCGCGATAGGGGCCGCCGCGGTTCAGGTAGTACTGTCCGGTGCGCACGTAGTTCAGGCTGCCGGTCACGCCGCCCATCGCGGCCGCCTTGCTCTCGGACACTGCGTCCTGCGCGAGCGGCTGATAGATGCCCACGTGCATGTGCGCATCCACCAGGCCGGGGAAACCGAGCCGGTTCCGGCCGTCCACCACCTGTTTGGCATCCTCGACGCGGATGTCCGGCGCGAGACGCGCGAACTTGCCGTCTTTCACACCCACATCGAGCAGGTCCACCGAGCTGCGGTTCGGACGGACCACCCGGACGTTCTTGATGACGAGGTCGAGAGTCTTTGCCATTTTCCGTCACTCCATGATGTGGAGGGAGATTGCAGTTTGTTTTCTCCCCTCCTCAGAGAGGAGGGGAAAAACCATCGTGATTCCTAATCTTCGCCCTCATACCGCTTTCCCAGCGCCAGCAAGTCTGGCGTGCCCAGAACGGCATTCAATCCGTCGAAATCGAGCATCCGGCCGCGATAGGCGGCCGTCGTGCCATCGCGCTTGAGCGTCGCAAAATACTCCTGCGTGGCGAATGCGAGCGCGCGCGCCAGCCCGCCCGGAAAGATCGCAATCGAATACCCGAGCGCCTCGAGCTCTGTGGCCGAGAGCACCGGCGTCTTGCCGCCCTCCACCATGTTGGCAAGCAGCGGCACGCGACCTCCGAACCGTTCGATCGCCTGATGCATCTGCTCCGTCGATCGCAGCGCCTCGACGAACAAAACGTCGGCGCCGGCCGCCACGTAGCGCTCGGCCCGTTCCAGTGCTGGGCCGATCCCTTCGACCGCGACCGCGTCCGTGCGCGCGATGATCAGCGTCGCGGCGCTTTGCCGCGCATCCAGCGCCGCCTTGACCTTACCGACCATCTCGTCGGCCGAGACGAGCGATTTCCCATCGAGATGACCGCAACGCTTTGGCAGGCTCTGGTCCTCGAGCTGGATCGCCGCGGCGCCCGCACGCTCGAGCATCCGCACGGTCCGCTGGACGTTGATGGCATTTCCGAATCCCGTGTCGGCGTCGACGATCACGGGGATGGCGATGCGCTCGCAGATATTTGCGACCGTGCTCTCCAGCTCGCTCGCGGTGACCAGCCCGATGTCGGGCCGAGCGAGGCGCGTGTACGCGATGCTCGCACCGGACAGGTAGGCGGCCTCGAACCCTGCCTGCTCGGCGAGCAGCGCCGAGAGCGCATCGAAGACTCCCGGGGCGAGAAGGATGGGCTTGTGCGCGAGTCGCTGTCCCAGGAATCCTTGCGCCATTCCCTCATTCCCGCGTACGCCGCCGCCGTCATTCCCGCGCAAGCGGGAATCCAGATGGCGCGCGCCTGAAGACTTACCGGATCCCCGCTTTCGCGGGGATGACGAAACTGCATTCTTACTCGAGGCCTGTCGAGACTTCACGCGTTGCCTCTCTGTCGCGCCAACTTCTTCTCGAGATGCGGAAGCAGTCCGCCGTCGCGCACCATCTCCATGAGGTGTGCCGGGATCGGCTCGCACGCAAGCACGTCGCCCGTGGTCTCGTTCTCGATCCGGCCCGCCTCGGCGTCGATGCGCAGCACCTCGCCGGCCCGGACGCGCCCAGCTTCGGGACAGGTCAGCACGGCGAGACCGAGATTGAGCGCATTGCGATAGAACAACCCCGCGAAAGACGTTGCGACCACTGCGGCAACGCCGAGATGTCTGAGCGCCGCTGCCGCCTGTTCGCGCGACGAGCCGAGACCGAAATTGCGCCCGCCAACCACGATGTCGCCGGCAGCGACGTTGGTAGCGAATGCCGCGTCCACGGATTCGAGGCAGTGCGTCGCGATCTCTTCGATCCCTAGCTTCATGTACTTCCCTGGCGCGAGCGAGTCCGTGTCGATATTGTCCCCGAACGTCCACGCCTTTCCCATGATCAGAGCATCTCGCGCGGGTCGAAGATACGTCCGGCCACTGCGGACGCGGCCACCGTGTACGGTGACGCGAGGTACACCCGCGACGCCGGCGCGCCCATGCGGCCCTTGAAATTACGCGCGGTCGTCGAGATTGCGACCACGTCGGCGCCGAACTGGTTGCTCCCATACCCCGCGCACGCCCCGCACGCATTCGGCAGTAGCTCGGCTCCGGCGTCGACGAGGATCCCGAGCGTACCCTCGCCTTCGGCAACCTGCTGATCGCGGAGACTGGCCGGCGCGACCATGAGCCGGACTCCGCGCGCGGCCTTGCGATCCTTGAGGATCCGCGCCGCCATGCGCAGGTCGGCAAGCTTCGCGCCGGTGCATGCACCGATGTAGGCGACGTTCACTTTTGTGTCACCGAAGCTACCGACCCCTGCCGAATTCGCAGGGCTGTCGGGCGCGGCGACCTGTGGGGCGATGTCCTGCGCGTCAAACCGGTGGTGCGCGAGCGTCTCTGAATCGGCATCGCTCTGCCACGCATCGATCTCCACCTCCCTGGCGCCCGCCGAGTCGAGAAACTCGGCAGTGATCGCATCGGGCGGGACCAGCCCGGTTTGCCCGCCGAGCTCGGCCGTCATGTTCGCGAGCGTCATGCGCTCCTGCATGCCGAGTCGACCGATCGCATCGCCGCGATACTCGACCGCCTGATACTGCCCGCCGTCCATGCCGAAGCGCCCGATCAGAAAGAGCATCACGTCCTTCGCCGCGACCCCGTCGGCCAGCTCGCCTGCAAACTCCATCGCGATGGTGTGTGGGACTTTCAGCCAGATCTCGCCGGTGACCAGCACGCCGAGCATCTCGGTCGAGCCGATGCCGAACATGTAGGCGCCGAACGCGCCGCCGGTCGGCGAGTGGCTGTCGCCGCCCACCGCGAACATGCCGGGCTTGAGGTAGCCGCGCTCCGGGAGCACCACGTGGCAGATGCCCTCGCCATCGTGGAAACGCGCGATTCCGACCTCTTTCACCCATTCGTCGGGCGGTGGCGACGATGTGGCGACTCTCCGGGTCGTCGGCCGGAAGGTAGTGATCGGTGACGACCACCACCTTGTCCGGATCCCAGACCCGCGCGCCGAGGCGCTCGAGCATCGGCCGCACGCGCCGCGGGCCGCCCGAGTCGTGCATCATCGCGAGGTCCACCTTGCACGTGACGACTTCACCCGGCGTGACGGTGCTCCGTCCCGCTGCGCGGGCGACGAGTTTTTGGGCGAGCGTCTGTGGCATGGTCGTACTTTCCCGATTGTAGGGTCAGGAACGTTTTCCGGGTCGTTCTAAACCCTCTCGCCAGCACGGGATAAATTGCGCGCCCCTCCGCTTTGGAGTAACTTGGGGCGCGTATCGCTAGGGGTCCTCTGCGGGCGTAGGCCGCCTGCCGGGGTGAGAGAGTCCCTTCGAACCTGATGCGGATAATCCCGCCGCAGGGAAGCGCCGCCGAAGCAGCCAGTCTGCCGCCTCCGCTCCCTGTGGCCAGTGTTGAGAACAAGGAGCGCTCGATGGTCGCCAATCCAAAATTTATCGCCGCCACCGCGCACGTCGATGCCGCGGCAGTGGAGCCGTTGCCGAGCTCGCGCAAGATCTACGTGACGGGCTCGCGACCCGACATCCGGGTGCCGATGCGCGAGATCAGCCAGTCGGATACGCCGGCATCGTTCGGTGCCGAGAAGAACCCGCCCGTCTTCGTGTACGACACTTCGGGACCGTACACGGATCCCGCGGCGCGAATCGACATCCGCGACGGCCTCGCGGCGCTGCGCGCGAAGTGGATCGAGGAGCGCGCCGACACCGAGGAGCTCTCGGGCCCGACGTCGCGCTATGGCCACGAGCGCCTCGCCGATCCGTCGCTCGCCGAGCTGCGCTTCAACCTGAAGCGCAAGCCGCGGCGCGCGCGCGCCGGAAAGAACGTGACGCAGATGCACTACGCGCGGCGCGGGATCGTGACACCGGAGATGGAATTCATCGCGATCCGCGAGAACCAGCGTCGCGCGGAATACATCGAGAGCCTGCTCGCGAGCGGGCCGAAAGGCGCGCGACTCGCCGAGCTGCTGGGCCGCCAGCACGCCGGGCAGTCTTTCGGCGCTTCGATTCCGGCGGAGATCACGCCGGAGTTCGTGCGCGACGAGGTCGCCCGCGGCCGCGCGATCATCCCGGCGAATATCAATCACCCCGAATCCGAGCCGATGATCATCGGCCGGAACTTCCTCACGAAGATCAACGCCAACATCGGGAACTCCGCGGTGACCTCGGGCATCTCGGAGGAGGTCGAGAAGATGACCTGGTCGATCCGCTGGGGCGGCGACACCGTGATGGACCTCTCCACCGGGAAGAACATCCACGAGACCCGCGAGTGGATCATCCGGAACGCGCCCGTCCCGATCGGCACGGTCCCCATCTACCAGGCGCTGGAAAAGGTGGACGGCAAGGCCGAGGAGCTGACGTGGGAGATCTTCCGCGACACGCTCATCGAGCAGGCCGAGCAGGGCGTCGACTACTTCACGATTCATGCCGGCGTGCGTTTGCCGTTCATTCCGCTTACCGCGAATCGCATGACGGGGATCGTCTCGCGCGGGGGCTCGATCATGGCCAAGTGGTGCCTCTCGCATCACAAGGAGAGCTTCCTCTACGAGCGGTTCGAGGAAATCTGCGACATCATGGCCGCGTACGACGTCTCCTTCTCGCTGGGCGACGGGCTGCGGCCGGGCTCGATTTACGATGCGAATGACGAGGCCCAGATCGCGGAGCTGAAGACACTTGGCGAGCTGACCCGGGTCGCGTGGAAGCGTGATTGCCAGGTGATGATCGAGGGGCCCGGCCACGTGCCGATGCAACTGATCAAAGAGAACATGGAGCTCGAGCTCGAGCACTGCGACGAGGCGCCGTTCTACACGCTCGGCCCGCTGACCACGGACATCGCCCCGGGCTACGATCACATCACCAGCGCCATCGGCGCGGCGCAGATCGGCTGGTACGGCACGGCGATGCTGTGCTACGTCACGCCGAAGGAGCATCTCGGGCTGCCGGACAAGAACGACGTGAAGGACGGCATCATCGCGTACAAGATCGCCGCGCATGCCGCGGACCTCGCAAAGGGACATCCCGGTGCGCAGATTCGCGACAACGCGCTTTCCAAGGCGCGCTTCGAGTTCCGCTGGGAGGACCAGTTCAATCTCGGCCTCGACCCGGACAAGGCGAAGCAGTTCCACGACGAGACGCTGCCGCAGGAGGGCGCGAAGCTCGCGCATTTCTGCTCGATGTGCGGGCCGCACTTCTGCTCGATGAAGATCACCCAGGACGTGCGCGAATACGCCGCGCGCGAGGGCGTCTCGGAGACGAAGGCGCTCGAGCGCGGCATGCAGGACAAGGCGCGCGAATTCGTTCAGCAGGGCGGCGAGATCTATCGCAAGGCTTGATCGGGCTTGAGCGGGCTGGGGTTATTTTTCCCCTCCTTTTCAAGGAGGGGTGGACGCGCAGCGGACGGGGTGGTTCGAGCTTCGATCCAGAGCGGCCACCACCCCGCCGCCTCCGGCGGCACCCCTCCTCAGAGAGGAGGGGAAACATCAAATGCGAAGAACCTCCCAGTCATCCTGCTGCTGGCCTCGACCCTGATGCTCGCGGGCTGCGAAGATCTCGTCTACGTGCCGCAACCGCTCCCGCGCGGTGCGCACGAGGCGATCATCGCGCGGCATCCGGGCGTCCAGGATCTTCGCGTCGAGCGCCCGGATGGCGTCACGCTGCGCGGCTGGCTGGCGATTGGTTCCGATCCGGTCCCGCGACCGCTCGTGCTCTACTTCGGCGGCAACGCCGAGGAAGTGTCCTGGATGCTCGACGCGCGCGCCGCCATCGGCGGCTGGGATCTGGCGCTCGTGAATTACCGGGGCTACGGATCGAGCGGCGGCAAGCCCAGCGAGAAACACCTCTTCGAGGACGCCCTGGCGGTCTTCGATCAGCTTGCGGCACGGCCGGACGTCGACGCACGCCGGATCGTCGCACTCGGGAGAAGTCTCGGATCGGGTGTCGCCACCTACCTCGCGTCGATGCGTCCACTCGCCAGCGTGGTGCTCGTCGCGCCGTACGACAGCATCACCGCCGTCGCGCAGCGGCACTATCCGTTCGTGCCGGTTCGACTGTTGCTCGGCAACCGCTACGACTCGCTGTCGCGCGCGCCGACGATCCGCACGCCGCTTCTCGTGATCACCGGCGAACTCGATCAGGTCATCCCTGCCGCGCATTCGGAGCGGCTCTACGAGGCTTGGGCGGGGACGAAGCGCTCTGTGAAGATCGCGCGTGCCGGCCACAACGACCTCCAGGATCACGCGGCCTACTGGGCTGCGATCCGTGAATTTCTCGCCGGCGTGCGCTGACTCACACGGCCATAGGCTGGCCGACCCTTATAATCGCGCGCGACGGGCTGCGGTCCGCCATGCAAGGCCTTCGCAACGTCGACACCGGAGAACGGCATCGTGGACCCCGTACTGTTCTTCAAGGCGCTCATCCTCGGCATCGTCGAGGGCCTGACCGAATTCCTCCCGATTTCCTCGACCGGCCATCTGATCCTCGTCGGGGACCTGCTCGGGTTCAACGACGAGCGTGGCAAGATCTTCGAGATCGTCATTCAGACCGGCGCGATGTTCGCGATCGTCTGGGAGTACCGGGCGCGATTCGGGCACGTGCTCGCGCGCATCGGTACCGACGCAACCGCCCAGCGGTTCGTCGCGAACGTGGCAATTGCATTCGTTCCTGCGGCGGTGCTCGGACTGCTTTTCGGCAGCTATATCAAAGCGGCGCTCTTCAAGCCTGTACCGGTGGCAATCGCGTTCATCGTCGGTGCCTTCGTCATCCTCTGGGCGGAGCGGCGCGAGCACCGGATCACCGTGGAATCGGTGGACGACATGCGCTGGTCGGACGCGCTCAAGGTCGGATTCGCACAAGCCTTCGCGCTCATCCCCGGCACGTCGCGCTCCGGCGCGACGATCATCGGCGGGCTGCTGTTCGGCCTGTCGCGGCGCGCGGCGACCGAGTTCTCGTTTTTCCTCGCGGTGCCGACGCTGATCGCGGCCGGAGGGTACGATCTTCTGAAGAACCGGGCGCTCTTCCATGTTCAGGATCTGGGGATGTTCGGCGTCGGCATGGTCGCGTCGTTCGTGTCGGCTTTCTTCTGCGTGCGCTGGCTGTTGCGCTATATCGCCACGCACGACTTCAGCGTCTTCGCCTGGTACCGGATCGTGTTCGGCGCCATCGTGCTGATCACTGCAGGAACCGGCATCGTGAAATGGACGGCGGCCGGCTGAGCCGCGCCGAGGCATGCGTTCACGGTGAAACGTTGCCGCTCAGCGAAAGCCGTGGAGGTCCTCGTCGAGCCACGGGTCCACGACGGGCACCTGCGACGCGATGATCGGCTCCCACACCGTTTCCGGGGCGATGTCCGGCTCAATCGTCATGTAGAGGCCGTCATGCTCGGTTCCGAGCTGGTATCGGCGCGAGTCGGGCGGCGCTCTATTCCGGAACGAGCCAGCGAACCGAGCTCCCGCCGCTTCCGCCACTTTCGGGTTGTGCGAGCGCTTCCGCCAGCCACGCGAGCAGCGTCCGTGCCGCGCCGTCCAGCTTCCACGGCGGATTGACGACGAGCATCCCGCAGCCTCGCATCGTCGCGCGTCGCTTTCGGGCGCGACCGTCAGCTCGAGCTGCAGCATCCGGCGAATCCCCGTCCCGACCAGATCGCGCTCGAACCGGCGCATCGCCCCGGGTTCCATCAACGGATACCAGATCGCGTAGATGCCGGTCGGCCAGCGGCGGCATGCGTCGGCGAGCGCCTCGACGATGCGCGCGAACTCGCCGGCGCGATCGAACGACGAATCGAGCAGGACCAGGCCGCGGCGCTCCTTGGGGGGCAGATGTGCCTTGAGCGCCTGGTAACCGTCCATGCAGCGGACCTGCACCTGTCGGTCGCCGGCAAACAAGGTTTCGAGGTCTGCGCAGTCGCGCTTGTTGAGCTCGGCGAGGACCATACGGTCCCCGGGGCGAATCAGGCCGCGCGCGATTCGCGGTGACCCGGGATAGAAGCGCAGCCCGCCGTCCGGGTTCTCGGCGCGAACCGCGTCCAGATAGCCGGTCAGCGCCTTGGGTAAGTCCGGTCGATCCAGGATTCTCTGGATGCCGTTCGCGTACTCGCGTGCTTTTTCTGCCCAAGCATGGCGCAGGTCATAGCGCCCGATGCCGGCATGCGTGTCGAGATAGAAGTACGGCTTTTCCTTCTCCGCCAGCGCCGAGAGCAGCCGCACGAGCATTGCGTGCTTGAAGACGTCGGCGAAATTGCCGGCGTGGAAAAGATGGCGATAGGCGAGCACCGGTCACAACTTGTCGTACTTTGTGGCTTTCCCGCGCGCCTTGTCGACCGGGTACTTTGCCGCGTTCAGCGCGAGTTTCTTCTCCGCAGCCTGCACCGGATCGATGCCGAGTCGATCCGCGAGCCGGACGAGAAATAGCAAGACGTCGGCGATCTCGAGCTCGACTTCTGCAAGCGTCTCGGTCGCCAGTCGCTCGCACTGTTCCGGCGTGAGCCACTGGAAATGCTCGGTGAGCTCGCCGACTTCTCCGGAGAGCGCCATGACGAGGTTCTTGGGGTTGTGGAACTGCGCCCAGTCGCGCTCGACCGCGAATGCGTCGAGCTTCGCGCGCAGACCCTCGAGACTGTCCTTGCTCTGCATCTGCGCTTCTCCTAGTACGCGGCCACGCTGCCGTCGCTACGCGGGTCCGTGCCCCCTTCATACATCCCATCCGGATACCGGATGATCGCGCCCGCATGGCCCATGGTCTCGTCGTAGGCGCCGAGCACTTCGACGTCGTGGCCGCGCGCGCGCAGCGTGTCGATCACATCGGCCGGGAAGCGCGACTCGAGCTTCAGCGTGTCGGTCGTCTGACCCCAGGTGCGACCGAGCAGCCAGCGCGGTGCGCTGATCGCGGCCTGTACGCCCATGCCGTAGACGACCGCGCGGGTGAAGACGGCACTCTGACTCTGGGGTTGTCCATCTCCCCCCATGTTTCCGTACACCATCGTTCGCCCATCGGCGAGCAGTGCAAGCGCGGGATTGAGCGTATGAAAAGGCTTGCGGCCTGGCTCGAGCGCGTTGAGGGCGCTTGCATCGAGCGAGAAACTGCAACCGCGGTTCTGCCAGGTGATCCCGGTCTGCGGCAGCACGACGCCACTTCCGAACTCGTGGTAGAGGCTCTGGATGAAGCTGACGGCACGGCCTTCGCCGTCGATCACACCCATCCACACCGTGTCGGCAGGACCCTTGCCCTGGCCCCACGGGGAAGCCTTGTTGCGATCGATCGAGGCCGCCAGCTCCCGGATTTTCTGCGGCGCCAGGAACCCCTGCGCGTCCGTGGACATGTATTTCGGGTCCGTGATGTGGCGGTCGCGGATTCCAAACGCCCGCTTCACGGACTCCACGCAAAGATGCACGTAGTCGGCGCTCGCGGGATCCACCTTGCCAAGATCCAGTTGATCGAGAATGCCGAGGATCAGCAGCGACACGAGCCCCTGGGTGGGCGGCGGCATGTTGTACAGGCGGCCGAGCGAATGCTCGAGCACGAGTGGGTCGCGCCACTGTGCCCGATGCGCCTCCAGGTCGGCGAGTGCAAGCGGACTGCCTGCCGCCGCGAGATCGCCAGCGATCGCGCGCGCGAGCTCGCCGCGATAAAAATCGTCGAGTCCCCGATCGGCAAGTTGCCGCAGCGTCTCCGCGATGCGCGGCTGCCTGAACGCGCTACCGGCGGACGGCACGGTGCCGCCCGGCAGGTAGGTCTCCGCAAACCCCGGCTGCGGCGCGAGCTCCGCCCGCTTTGCAGCGGTGTTCGCCTCCTGGCTGCGAGTCACGGGGATTCCACGTGCCGCGTAGTCGATTGCGTCGGCGAGCAGACGCGTGAGCGGCAGGCGCCCGCCGAGCTCGCGCGCGAAATCCTGCGCAAGCGCCCATCCGGAGATCGTCGCGGCCACGGTATTGGCCGCCACACCGCCGCGAAAGGGAATGACCGTCGTGATGCCTCGGTCCGCATACCAGCCACGCGAAGCTGCTTGCGCAGCTGCGCCACACGCGTCGAGCGCGCGCACCGGCTGGCCGGGAGCGTGGATGAGCCAGAACGCGTCGCCGCCGATCGAATTCATGTGGGGATAGACCACGGCGATCGTCGCGGCGGCGGCAATCATCGCCTCGACTGCATTGCCGCCTTCGCGCAGCACGGCGAGGGCGGACTGCGAGGCGAGCGCGTGTGGCGCGACCGCCATGCCGCGCGTACCGCGGATGGAATTGATCATCGACGAAATCCTGCGAGCGGGAAACGCTGCGAAAAAGCGTGATTGTACGGTCACGCGGCCGGGGCGCGCGACCCGACAGTACAACAGCCGCTACATCGTCGGGTTGGTGTACTTGCCCCCGAGGGCGTACAGGCCATAGGCGGAGCCCGCGATGTCGAAGTTGAACGAGAAGTGCTGGCTGAGTGCCAGCGCGTCGCGCAGATAGCGCTGAAGCGGGTCGCGCGTGTAAAGCCCGTTGGCGCCGTAACACGACCAGAGCGTCTCGACTGCTTCGCGCGACTGATGCACTGCCGTGGCCACCTGCGCGCGGAAGCGCAGCTTGGTCTCCAGCTCCGGCGCAACGTTCCGTGCCGCATATTCTGACAACTGAATTGCGGATTGGCGCATCAAGTGGCGCGCCGAGTCGATCAGGCAACGGGCCCGGGCGACCTTTATCTGCACGGCCTGGAAGTCTGCCACCTTCGCGCCGGTGTAAGTCCCGGCCCGCTTGGCCATGGTCTCGAGGAAATGCTCGTACGCGCCCTCCGCTGCACCCAGCGCGGCGGGGGCGAGCGGATGCGCCGAGGCGGCGACCACCGGGATCCCGAAGAGCGGGCTTTTGTTCAGCACGGCACCGGGGTGCTCGAATCCGCCGCGGCATCGCAGAAGCGGGAGCGCGCGGCGCTCCGGCACGAACAGGTCCTTCACAGCGACGTCCTTGCTGCCTGTGCCGGCCATGCCCATCGCGTACCAATTGTCGATGATCTCGTACTCGGATTTGTGCGCGAGGCAAAGGCGCCAGTCGAGCGGAGTCTTGCCGTCGTCGTCGTAGACGGTGACGGCAAGCATGTTCCACTCGGAGTTGTCCACGCCGGACGAAAATGGCCAGCGGCCGTTCACGATGAATCCGCCGTCGGCCCGCCGTCCGCGGCCGGCGGCCAGCGCGATCGACGAGGCGATCAGCGCGTCGGGGTCCCTGTCCCAGACTTCATGCTGCGTCTCGGGGTCGTAGAAGCCGAGGATCCAGTGGTGCACGGCGAGATTGCCGATGTTCCACGCCGTCGACGGGCAGCCGCGCGCAGTCTCGGCGACGATGTCGACGACGGCGACGAAGTCGAGCTCCATGCCGCCGAAGTGCCGCGGCTGGTGGAAGCGAAAGAGCCCGGTCTCGTGCAGCAGCTGCTCGGTCTCGCGGAGCAATCCCCGTTCGTCCTCCGACTTCTGGGCGCGTTCGCGCAGGATGGGCACGCAATCGCGCGCGCGCCGCATTGCTTCCTCGTAGGTGACGTTCGAGAAGTCGCGCCGGACTGATTGCTTGAGCGTTCCGACGGGGTGCGTCGATGCCATGGGCTTATTCATATGCGCTCTCCCGAATGATCAACCCTGTACCCAGGGCAGCCCCGCAACACGCCAGCCACCCACTGTGTTGCGGTGACCGCTCTGATCCTTGTCGCCCTCGAACCCCTCGAGAATATTGAATGCGGCGGCGTAGCCCATTTGCGCTGCCACGGCCGCAGCGAAATGCGAACGGTTTCCGCTCCGGCAGAGGAACATGACTGGCGCATCGGTTCGTTCCACCTGAAGCTTCAGCTGTTCCGCGAACTGGGCGTTGCGAACCCCGCCCGGATAGTGGCTCCACTCGATCGGCACCGCCCCGGGAACGCGTCCGACGAAGTCGAGCTCCGCACGAGTGCGCACGTCCACGATCCTGGCACCTTCCACGGACTGCGAGAGCGCGAATGCTTCGCCAGGCGTCAACGCACCACGATAGGGCAGACCTGATGCGCGCGCGCGCTGTTGGGCGCGTTCGAGGATTGATTCGACCGACTCCATGCTGACTCCTGGATCGCCTTTAGCCTATCCCTCGGCGATAAAATATTGTTTTTAAAACAGTAAATCGACTCGCTTCGAACCACTAGGCGATTGCACCGGCGTAGTGCAGAATTCTGCGGGTTGCACCGATACGGTGCGCCCCGAAATCCAGCCAGCAACCAGAGTCTTTTATAGAACAAGGACCTAGCACGCGTCCAGCGCGTGGCATGGTTCTCGCAAACGCGCCTTCACCATTTCCGTTTCCGCAGTCATCCCGCTCATTCGCACAGGAGAACAAGCATGTCAATGAAGCCTGCCGACGTACTCAAGCTGATCAAGGACAAAGAAGTCAAGTTCGTCGACCTTCGCTTCACCGACACGCGCGGCAAGGAGCAGCACGTTTCGGTTCCTTCGAGCCAGTTCACGGATGAAAAGTTCGAACACGGCCACGCGTTCGACGGCTCGTCGATTGCCGGCTGGAAGGGCATCGAAGCTTCCGACATGCTGCTGATGCCCGATGCGAACAGCGCGCGTCTCGACCCGTTCACCGACGAGCCGGTGCTGAACATCAGTTGCGACGTGATCGAACCGTCGGACATGAAGGGTTACGATCGTGACCCGCGCTCGATCGCCAAGCGTGCCGAGGCTTACCTGAAGTCCACGGGGCTGGGGGACACCGCCTACTTCGGACCCGAGCCCGAGTTTTTCGTCTTCGACTCCGTGACTTGGCAGGTCGACATGTCCGGGAGCCATGTGAAGATCCGTTCCGAGGAGGCGCCGTGGTCGTCGCATGAAGAATACGAGGGCGGCAACCTCGCGCACCGTGCCCCGACCAAGGGCGGCTACTTCCCGGTCGCGCCGGTCGACAGCCTGCAGGACATACGCAATGCCATGTGTCTTGCGCTCGAGCAGCAGGGCGTGGAGGTGGAGGTGCACCACCACGAGGTGGCGGCTCCAGGCCAGTGCGAGATCGGCACCCGGTTCAACACGCTCGTGACGCGCGCCGACTGGATGCAGATCCTCAAGTACACCGTGTGGATGACAGCGGCCTCGTATGGCAAGACGGCGACGTTCATGCCGAAGCCCGTCGTCGGTGACAACGGGTCGGGAATGCACGTCCATCAGTCCGTATGGAAGGGTGGCAAGAACCTCTTTGCCGGCAACGGTTATGCAGGCCTTTCCGATTTTGCGCTGCATTACATCGGCGGCATCATCAAGCATTCGCGCGCGCTCAACGCGATCACGAACCCGGGCACCAATTCGTACAAGCGTCTGGTGCCGGGTTTCGAGGCGCCTATCAACCTCGCGTATTCGGCGCGCAATCGCTCTGCGGCGTGCCGTATTCCGTACGTTGCCAGTCCGAACGGACGGCGCGTCGAGGTGCGCTTCCCCGACCCGACTGCGAATCCGTATCTCGCGTTTGCCGCCATGCTGATGGCGGGGTTGGACGGCGTGCAGAACAAGATCTCCCCCGGGGATCCTCTGGACAAGAACCTCTACGATTTGCCGCCCGAAGAGGCCGCGAAGGTTCCCAAGGTGTGCCACTCGCTCGATCAGGCGCTCGGCGAGCTGGACAGCGATCGCGAGTTCATGACGCGCGGGGGCGTGTTTTCGAACGACATGATCGATGCCTACATCAAGCTCAAGGAAGAAGAGGTCACGCGCTTCCGGCTGACCACGCATCCGCTCGAGTTTGAACTTTATTACAGCTCCTGACCGGGATCCAAAGGAGCGACGCGCGATGGATCGGATTCGCGCGCTGCGCGGTCGAGCAGGGAGCCGGTATTCGAGCCGGTCAAGCGACGAATCGCCGGGAGCGCCGCATTTCGTGGCGCTCCCGGAAGACGGCTCGTCCGGGCATTACCGCATTGTCCGGAATTGTTCGGCGCACGCTGCCCTGTACGCCCGCTCCACACGACCTATGGTGCACCGCCAAACCTGCCGGGTTCGATGCTGACAATGCTGACAATGCGGGCAAATGTGGCCGATTACCGGTGCGGCAGGGGGTGGGCGGCAGGATCTGTGAACAAAGCCGCCGGTCGATGCCCAACGTGTTTGGTAATCAGGGTGTTTTTGCCATAAACTTGAATTTCCCCCTCAGCAAAGGCGCCAGTCATGGCCCGATCCCCCATTTACGCCGTTGCGACTCTCACGCTGTTGGTGACGCCGCTCGCGTTCGGGCAGGGCACGGTCTGGCGCTGCCAGCAGGACGGACGTTCCCAGTACACGAACATCCAGAAGGAAACGGCTGGCAGGGAATGCACGGTCGTCAGCCGGGAGGTTTCGGTCGTGCACTCGCCGCAGCCCGTCGCCCAGACCAGATCGGACGCACGACCGGCGAATTTCCCGCGTGTGGATCCCGAAACCCAGCGCCTGCGCGACGAGACGCGTCGCAAGATCCTCGAGAGCGAGCTGTCGGCCGAGGCGAAGAGCCTGGCCGATGCGAAGGTGAAGCTCGCGGAACAGGAGACGGTGCGCAACGGGAACGAGCGCAATTTCCAGAAGGTGATCGATCGCCTGCAGCCCTATCAGGAAACGGTCGAGCGCCACGAGCGCAATGTCATGGCGCTCCAGCAAGAGCTGACCCGGCTGAAGTAACCCGGGCGCCGGTCCGGCGCCCACCCATCCGATCCGAATTTTCAACTGCCGGCGCACGGTGTGATGTGTCGCGCCTGCATGCGCCGGTGGCGCAAGGGCGAGCGTGAACGGCGTTGCGTTCGCTGGTCTCGACCTGCTCGCGAGCGCCGTCGTGCTGCTCGACGTGAACTTGCGCGTCGTCTATGCGAACCCTGCCGCCGAGAACATGCTCGAGCAAAGCGCGCGCGCGCTGCACGGACAGTCGTTCGTCGGACAGTTCGTCAGCGCGAGCACGCTCGGGGAGCAGCTCGGGCAGGCGATCGCCGAGCAACGGGGCGTCTGGAACCAGGCGGTGGACCTCAAACGCGCCGACCGCGAACCGCTGCACGTCAATCTGCTCGCGAGTCCCGTTGACGCAGGAACGGGCGCGCTGATCCTGGAAATCCGGTCGATCGACCAGCGGCTGCGCGTCGAGCGCGAAGAGCGCGAGCTGGCGCAGGCTTTTGCAAACCGTGAGTTGATTCGCAACCTCGCCCACGAGATCAAGAACCCGCTTGGAGGGTTACGCGGCTCTGCGCAGCTGCTCGAGCGCGAGCTCGATCGGCCCGGACTGCACGAATATACGCAGGTGATCATCAAGGAGGCCGACCGGCTGCAGCTCCTGGTCGACCGGCTGCTCACTCCCCACCGGCCATCGCGTCCGGGGCCGGTAAACATCCACGAGGTATGCGAGCGCGTGCGCAGTCTCATTCACGCCGAGTTCGCCGACGTGCGAATCCGCCGCGACTACGATTCGAGCCTTCCCGATCTGCACGGCGACCGGGAGCAGCTCATCCAGGCGGTGCTGAATATCGTCCGCAACGCGGCCCAGGCGGCACGGGGACGCGGCGACATCGTTGTTCGGACGCGGGTGACGCGCTCGGTCAGCATCGCGAAGATCTTTCACCGGTCGGCGCTCGAGGTCGCAGTGATCGACAGCGGGCCCGGGATTCCCGACGACATCCGCGAACGCATCTTTAATCCGCTGGTCTCGGGCCGCAAGGGCGGGACCGGACTCGGGCTGACTCTGGCCCAGACCTATGTGCAATACCACCGAGGATCGATCGAATGCGACAGCCAACCTGGGCGTACGGTGTTCCGGATCGTTCTTCCCTTGACCTCCAACGGGACGAAGCAATGAAACCAGTCTGGGTAGTCGACGACGACCGTTCCATCAGGTGGGTCTTCGAGAAGGCGCTCGCGCGCGAGGGAATTCCCTTCAAGACGTTCGGCCTCGCAGAGGACGCCATCGTCGCGCTCGACCGCGACACGCCGCAAGTGCTGGTGTCCGATATCCGCATGCCTGGCACCTCGGGACTCGCGCTCCTTCAGAGCGCCAAGGAGCGGCATCCGGAACTGCCCGTGATCGTCATGACGGCATACTCCGATCTGGAGTCCGCGGTGGCCGCGTTTCAGGGCGGCGCTTTCGAGTACCTGCCCAAGCCCTTCGACGTGGACCAGGCCGTGGAGCTCATCCGCCGGGCGCTCGACGAGAGCTTGCGCGAGGAGGATCGGGAGGAGTCCGCGGCGGAGTCGCCCGAGATTCTCGGCCACGCGCAATCGATGCAAGACGTGTTCCGCGCAATCGGGCGCCTCTCCAATTCCAATGCGACCGTGCTGATCACCGGCGAATCCGGAACCGGCAAGGAGCTCGTCGCGCGTGCCTTGCATCGTCACAGCCCGCGCGCGGCGAAGCCGTTCGTCGCGATCAATACGGCGGCGATGCCGAAGGATCTGCTCGAGAGCGAGCTCTTCGGGCACGAGCGGGGTGCCTTCACGGGCGCGCAGGCGATGCGGCACGGCCGCTTCGAGCAGGCCGAGGGCGGCACGCTCTTCCTGGACGAGATCGGGGACATGCCCGCCGAACTGCAGACGCGCCTGCTGCGCGTGCTGTCCGACGGGCAGTTCTATCGGGTCGGGGGGCATCAGCCGCTGCGCGCCAATGTGCGTGTGATTGCGGCTACCCACCAGGACCTCGAGGCGCGGGTGCGCGAGAATCTGTTCCGCGACGACCTCTACCACCGGTTGAATGTGATCCGTCTGCGGCTCCCTTCGCTGCGCGAGCGGCGCGAGGACATCCCGGTGCTCGCACGGCATTTTCTGACCAAGAGCGCGCGCGAGCTGGGCGTCGAGGCAAAGCGCCTGTCCGACGGCACGATGAGCTTTATTGCCGCGCACGACTGGCCGGGCAACGTCCGCCAGCTGGAGAACGTTTGCCATTGGCTTACCGTGATGGCTCCGGCGCAGATGATCGAGGTGCCCGACCTCCCCGCGGAGTTGCGCGCCGATTCGCCCGTCCCCGCCGACGCGGATTGGTCCGCGATCCTGCGCCGCGACGTCGAAAAGGCGTTGATGCGCGGTGAGGCGAACGTGATGGACGCGCTCTCGCGCCAGTTCGAGCGTGTGGTGATCTCCCAGGCGCTCATGCATACCGGCGGACGGCGCATCGAGGCCGCCACTCTGCTGGGCATTGGTCGCAACACGATCACGCGCAAGATCGCCGACCTCGCGATCGACGAGCCGCGCGGCTGATCGCTCGCTAGCGGCGCGTGGCACGGGCCGCGTGTCGCGCCATTCCGGATTGTGAAAGCATTCCTCGAATGGCGTATATCTCTATGGATAAAAAAGAAATTCTTTTGGGCCCCATCCTGAAAAAGCCGCTTTTGGGTTGCGGGGTTGTGCACTGCACAGTAAACTAATCCGTTCCTCCCACCCGACCCAAGAGCATTCCACGATGAGCGAGAAATACCCTGGCGGCGTGGAGATCCACGGCGCCGTCCCCCCCGAATTCGCCCGGATCCTGACCGCGGACGCGATCGCGTTCGTCGCCAAACTCCATCGTACTTTCGAGCCCCGGCGGCAGGAGCTGCTGGCTGCCCGCGCTGCCCGGCAAAAGGAGTTCGACGCGGGCAAGCTGCCCGACTTCCTGCCTCAGACCAAGAAGATCCGCGAGTCCGAATGGAAGATCGCGGATCAGCCGCAGGACATGCTGGACCGGCGCGTGGAAATCACCGGGCCGACCGACCGCAAGATGGTCATCAATGCGCTTGAACTGCGGCGCCTCCACATTCATGGCGGATTTCGAGGACGCCAATTGCCCGACGTGGGCCAACATGATCGACGGCCAGGTCAACTTGCGCGACGCCGTGCGCCGGACGATCAGCTTCGAGCAGGGCGGCAAGCAGTACGAGCTCAACGAGAAGACGGCCGTACTGATCCCGCGTCCGCGCGGTTGGCACCTCGATGAAAAGCACGTCGTGATCGACGGCAAGCCGATCTCCGGCGGGATCTTCGACTTCGCGCTGTACTTTTTCCACAACGCGAAGGAGCTGCTCCAGCGCGGCTCGGGCCCGTATTTCTACCTGCCCAAGATGGAAAGCCACCTCGAGGCGCGCCTCTGGAACGACACCTTCAAGATGGCGCAGGAGGAGCTCGGCGTGAAGCAGGGCTCGATCAAGGCGACGGTTCTCATCGAGACCGTGCTGGCGGCCTTCGAGATGGACGAGATCCTCTGGGAGCTCAAGGAGCACTCCGCCGGCCTCAACATTGGCCGCTGGGACTACATCTTCTCGTGCATCAAGAAATTTCGCGTCAACGAGAACTTCTGTCTGGCCGATCGCAGCCAGGTGACCATGACCGCGCCCTTCCTGCGTGCGTATGCGCTCGCGCTGGTCAAGACGTGTCACCGGCGCAATGCCCCGGCGATGGGCGGGATGGCGGCGCAGATTCCGATCAAGAACGACCCGGCTGCCAACGACGCGGCGCTGGAAAAAGTCCGCCAGGACAAACTGCGCGAAGTCACCGACGGTTGCGACGGCACCTGGGTGGCCCATCCTGGTCTGGTCCCGGTCGCCAGGGAAGTCTTCGACAAGCACATGCCGACGCCGAACCAGTACGGTAAGCAGCTCCCCGATGTCAAGGTCACGGCAAAGGACCTCCTCGATTTTCAGCCGGAGAAGCCGATCACCGAGGCAGGCTTGCGCAACAACATAAATGTCGGCATCCAATACCTCGGCGCCTGGCTCGGCGGTAACGGATGCGTTCCCGTGTTCAACCTCATGGAAGACGCCGCGACCGCGGAGATCTCCCGCTCTCAGATCTGGCAGTGGATCCGCTCGCCGAAGGGCGTGCTCGAAGACGGTCGAAAGGTCACCGTCGAGCTTTTCCGCGCCCTGCTGAAGGAAGAGTTGCCGAAGGTACGCGAGTATCAGGGCGAGGAAGGCTGGAAGGCGGGGCGGTACGAAGAAGCGGCCAAGCTCTTCGATCAGATCACCACCGGCGACTACGTGGAGTTTCTGACGCTCCCCGCGTACAAACTCATCGACTGACCGGTTTCGTGCTTGGAGAAGAGGGCGGCCCCGGTCGCCCTTTTCTTTTTCCCCTCCTCTTCAAGGAGGGAAAGCGTCTAGTGCTTCGCAGTTCCGAGGTAAACGATGGCGCCGATGACGATGAACGCGCCGAAGATCTGCAGCGGCGCTACCGTCTGGCCCAGGATGAGCCAGCCGAGCGTGAGCGCCGCGATGGGCTCGAAATTCAGCACGACGGCGTTGTTGACCGCGCGAATTCTGGGCAGCACCACGAAGAGCGTCGTAATCGCCGAGCCATAGAGGAGCGTGAGCAGCGCGAGGCCAAGCCAGCCGGCACCTTCTCGAGGCCAGTCGAAAGTTCCGGTGGCGGCGCCGGCCAGCGCCACGAGGACGGCCGCCATGCCCATCGTGTAGAAGGTCCGCAATCGGCCGTCCACGTTCTTCAGCCAACGCGCGCTGAAGAAGAGCACCAGGGCGAACGAGAACGACGCGCCGAGCGCCCACGCGACCCCCGCGCCGATCTCCCGCCAGCGCGCTGCGAAACCGCCAGCCTGCCCGAAGGCATCGAGTGCCAGCATGAGACCCACGAGGGCAATCGGCATCGCGGTCATGGCGCGACGGCTCGGCCGGTCACCGCCGGCGACCCACGAAACCAGCGCGAAAACCATCGGAAAAGTGTTGAACGCGAGAAGCGCCAGTGCCACGGGAATGCTGGCCACCGCCGAGTACAGGCAGTAGCTCTGCAGGGCAAGGATCGCCCCGATCCCGAGCGCACGCACGACCTGCGTGCGCGACAGCGCGATCGTCACGCCCTGAATGCGGAGGAGCGCGTAGACGAACAGCGTCGTGAAGCACGATCGCACGACCACGGCCGTCGTCACGCTGGTCCCGTGCTCGAAGGCGATGCGCGCTGCGATGTGATTCGAGGCAAACGTCGATGCGATCGCGAGCAGTATGACTATTGCCAGCCGCGGCGCGATCGTTCCAGCATTCATGGGTGAATCCGCATCGTTGTCAGTGTCTTTGGAATCATTCGAGGCGCCGTCCGAGCGACAGCCGCGGGCGCGCATTGTAGCCCACGTGCAACTGCTTAAGATCGAAGGCACGCCGGTTTCGCTTTCGTACCACGGCAGGTACTATTGCGGCACTCTACGGACCGACCATGGCAGAAGCTTCGCGCGACCTCACCCGAACCGTGCTCGCGGTCCTTGCGATCGGCGGGCTGATTGCCGCGACGTTCTGGGTGCTGCGACCGTTCCTGCTCGCGACGATCTGGGCGACGATGATCGTAGTCGCGACCTGGTCACTCATGCTTCGCGTTCAGTCGTACGTTCACGGCAAGCGCGCGGTCGCGGTTACCGTTATGGTCCTGTTTCTCCTGCTCGTCTTCGTGTTGCCGCTTTCGCTCGCCGTGAGCGCGCTGGTCAACAATGCCGACGTGCTGGCGGGCTGGGCCAAGTCGCTCTCGACGTTCACTCTGCCGCCACCACCCGACTGGCTCGCGGGGCTGCCGCTGGTGGGCGAGAAGCTCGCATCATTCTGGCAGGATCTCGCCGCGGGCGAGCGTGACGGTCTCATCGCCAAGGCCGCACCCTACGCGGGCGCCGCCACCCGATGGCTGTTCGCCCAGCTCGGCACCGTCGGGTTGATGTCGTTTCATTTTCTGCTCACCGTGCTGATCGCCGCCATCATGTACGCGGGGGGCGAAGAGGCCGCCGTGCTGGTGCATCGCTTCGGGCGGCGGCTGGCGGGCGAACGGGGCGCGGCCGCAATCGACATCGCGGGCGGCGCGATTCGCGGTGTCGCGCTCGGCGTCGTCGTCACGGCGCTCGTGCAGTCGTTCCTGGGCGGAATCGGGCTCGCGGTGGTGGGCATTCCCTTTGCCTCCCTCCTGACCGCGGTAATGTTCCTGCTCTGCATTGCCCAGCTCGGGCCTTCGCTGGTTCTCGTTCCGGCCGTGGCGTGGCTCTACTGGACGGGGGACACGGTGTGGGCGACCGTGCTGCTGGTTTGGTGCATACCGGTCGTGACGCTCGACAATTTTCTGCGACCGATCCTGATCAAGCGTGGCCTGAACCTGCCGCTGCTCCTCATCTTCGCCGGCGTGATCGGCGGCCTGATCGCCTTCGGACTGATCGGGCTCTTCGTCGGTCCCGTGGTACTCGCGGTGACCTACCGTCTTTTCATGGCGTGGGTCGACGACGATATAGCGGGGGGTGAGCCCGGCAGCGTCGGCGGGTCGCGCGGAGATTGACGGAGCGCTGCTAGCGCTGTGCTCGGTCGCGCTCGCTCTTCACGCTGCGATAGACCGGACCCCAAATGGGATGTCCGGCTTCTGCCCGGGTGAGCTCGAACGCGGGGTCGATCTCGAACGCCTTGCGGAACTCCGCGCGGCACTCCTGGATCTGTCCTGTGGCGCAGTGTACGAATGCGAGGTACTTGTACGCGGTGACCTGGTCGATCGTGAACGCGAGCCGGCCATCGAGCGCTTCCTGAAGCCGCTGTGCCGAGATCGCGTACTGGCCCTCTTCGTACGCGCGGATGCCGGCGGAAAGATTACGCTCGGCCTGTCGTGGAGCGATCTGATCGGCGCCAATTGCACGGAGGGGCGTTGATGAGCAGCCGCCAAGAAATGCGAGTGCAACGATGCCGGTCATCAGAGCGGCCAACAGCCGGTGCGTTACCTGCATGGACTATTTGAACTGGTGCTTGATTCTGACCGCCGTATGCTCTTGCAAGTCTAGCATCACGATGTGGGGGGCCAGATCGGCATTGCGGATCTCCACCTTCCGGCGGCCCGCGGGGACGCTGAGCTCGCGTAATGGCGGTGCGACGCCCACGCGCCGACCGTCCACGTAGATCTCGCCCCACGGGGCGATCGCGAAGATCAGCTTCGCCTCGGGCGCCGGCACGACCGGCGCGGCTTTCGCCAGCACCGTTCCGCTCGTCTTACGCGCTGGTACGGCGCGTGTCGGCGCCGGTGCCGAAGGCGCCTTGGCAGTTGGCGTGGCGACTGCCGCTTCGGCAGGCGGATGCTCGGGCTCGGTCGGCGCCGCGGGTCGAGATTCGGGTTGCAATTCGGGTTGCAATTCGGGCTGCAATTCGGGTGCGGCAATTGGCGTGGAGTCGACTGTAGGCGCCGCGGCAAGGGGGGCACTCTCGTCGCCCGTTGTTGCTACATGCGTCGCGACCGCATCGGCGGTCGATGGCCCAGTCGACGTGAGAGCGGTCGGCGCAGGGCCCGACCTGCTGAACACGAATGCGGCGACAAAGGCCAGGAGCGGAATTGCGACGAGGATTGCCGCGCGCCGGAGATGGCGATGCTGAGCCGGGACAGGCGCCAACACGGTTTCGTCACCTGCCAAGGCGGTCAGTTCAGCATTCGCGTTCCTCAGAGGCGTTTTTGTCCCGGAGCGCAGCTCGATAGTTTCGTCTCCTACCGTGGGCACGGCGCGTACGGGATGCGTGGGCGCCGGCGCGTTCTGCTTGAAGGTGACGAGCTCGCCGCGCGCGAACCGCTTGAGGTCCTTCGCAAGCTCGCGCGCAGTCGGATAGCGCTGGCCGGGATGCTTGGCCATGGCACGGCGTACAATTGCGTCCAGCGCGGCCGGGACGCGCGGATTCAACTCCGCCGGTGCGGGTGGTTCGTGGTGGACGACACGGCGCATTACGGCCCGCAGATCCTCGCCCGTAAACGGCGCCTCGCCGGTGAGCAGCTCGTACAGGACCACCCCCAGCGAAAAGATATCGGAGCGCCCGTCGACAGGTTGCGCCGACACCTGCTCCGGGGACATGTACTTGGGAGATCCGATGAGCGCTCCGCCCTGCGTGGACGCCGCATTGGGGAGCCGCGCCACACCGAAATCGGTGAGCTTCGGCAGCCGATCCCGGACGACGATGATGTTGGCCGGCTTGACGTCGCGATGCACGATGCCGCGTGCATGCGCATAGGCCAGCGCGTCGGCGATCTGTGCGCCGATGCTCGCTATGCGCGCGGGCGGAACGGGCGTATGCGACGCAAGCAGATCGGCGAGCGACGGACCGTCGAGGAGCTCCATTGCGACGTACACGAGGCCGCCTTCCTTGCCGGCGTCGTGGATGGTGACGATGTTGGCGTGATTGAGGCTGCCGGCGGCGCGTACCTCCGTGAAGAAACGGGCCTCGAACAGCGCCAGCTCGTCGGCCGGAAGATCGACCCTGATCGTCTTGATCGCCACCGCGCGATCGATGAGGGGATCGCGCGCGCGGTAGACGACGCCCATCGCTCCGCGCCCCAGCTCGGATTGGACTTGATACCGACCCAACTGTTCCAGCATGTCCGGACGACGTTGCAAGAGTTGACAGGTTACCGCCATGTCGTGACACCCCGACGGGCTCGCGAGGTCCGCAGATCCGAGGTCCCAGATCCGAGGTCCGAGATCCTCAACCTGTCGAAGCTATTGGTGCACCCACCGGGTGTCAAGTAACGAATGACGTATTGCTTTCAGGGCCCGACAAGCGGTACTTTTTAACATGCGCGCGCGTGTCGTGCATCACGCCATGCATTTCCGCCGCGTACCGGCCATGACGTTCGTGGACAATGCGAATTTCGTGCCATGAGTACCGCTACGATCAACGCTCGCCGTCCGGACCGCCCTGTGGCCGAGGCCTCGACCATGCGATATCGCCTGACCACTGCATCCGCCACGCACGCGGGGCGGATTCGCCAGTTCAACGATGATAGCGTGAGTCATGATCCGGCCATCGACGCGTTCGTGCTCGCGGACGGAATGGGCGGGCACAATGCCGGCGACGTCGCGGCGGAATTGGCGACGCGCGCCGTGATCGAGCAGCTCTCCAAGGACGCATCCCGCCGCGGCAATGGCGTGGAACGCGTGCGCGCTGCGGTGCAGGAGGCGAACCAGACCATCTGCCGGGCCGCCCGGACCGATTCCGCGCGCACCGGCATGGGCACCACGCTCGCCATCGCATTGTTCGGCGAGCGCGGCGTCACGATCGGTCACGTCGGGGACTCCCGGGTTTACCGGTTGAGGGGCGGCCACCTCAAGTTACTGACTCGCGATCACTCAGTGCTTCAGGAACAGGCCGAGACGGGCATGCTGGATCGAGAGAGCGCTCGTCTGTCGCAGAATCGCAGTCTCGTGACGCGTGCGCTGGGCGCGGGATACGATGCGACGCCGGACGTGAGCGAATTCGATGTCCTTCCCGACGACATCATTCTCCTCTGCTCCGATGGCCTGAACGACATGGTGGACGACGCGGACATCGAGCTCACGCTTGCGGAGCTCGGCTGCAACCTGGACATGGCTGCCGAGACGCTGGTGGAGCTCGCCAACGACAACGGTGGCCAGGACAACATCTCGGTGCTGCTCGCGCGGGTCGAGGGCGAAACGCAAACCGGAAGCGGGTGGCGCCAGCGCGTGTTCGGCTGGCTCCGCGGCTAGGAGGCCAGGATGGCGAAAATCGTGGCGAGCTCTCCGGGTGCTGCGGATGTGCACCGGTTCGTCGACAAGGCGCGGCTCACGATCGGACGCGATCCGGCCTGCGACATCGTCCTCGCGGATGCGACGGCGAGCAAGACGCATGCAGTGATCATGACCGTCGGCCTCGACCACGTGGTTCAGGACTCCGGCAGTCGCAACGGAACGATGGTGAACGGCACCCGCGTGGTCGAGACGCACGTTCTCCAGAACGAAGACGTGATCGAGATCGGGACGAGCCGCATCGTCTATCGCAATCGCCGCGCGAGCCTGGAAGCCGACCTCGAGCGCACGATGATCTACAACGCGACGGTTCCCGGGCTGCCCGGTAACCGCTCGGATGCGGCACCGATCGCGGTGGCGCGTGCCGTGCGTACGCGGTTTCCGCTCGCTTCGGTTCGTGGCCTGGCGGGCCGATACGCGGGGAGCGATGTGCCACTCGAGCGGCCGATCGCAACGTTCGGCGATCGCGGGGTGAGTCTGGCAGTCGTGCGGCGGCGGCCGCACGGATACTTCATCGCCCATGTTGCGGGCGGCAAGCGCGCCAAGGTCAACAGTCGCGCGATCGGGAGCGCACCCGAGGAGCTCAGGGCGGGCGACATCATCGAGGTGGCCGGCGAACGCCTGGAGTTTCTCGGCTCGAGTTGATCACCTCGCTTCGGGCAACTGGATGCGTCTGAAATTCTCTCCGCGCAAGCGGAGAGTCTGATCACGTCATCCCTGCGCAGTGGAAGATCTCGACCTCGTCATCCCCGCGCAGGCGGGGATCCAGGGGGAGTGGATATCTTGCCATTCTGGATTCCCGCGTGTGGATTCCCGCTTGCGCGGGAATGACGACTCTTCTCTAGTCGACGATCTCCGCAACAACCGGCGCGTGATCGGATGGCCGCTCCAGCCTGCGGGGCTCGAGATCGATCACGCAGCCGGTGCAGCGCGCAGCGAGCGCGTCCGAGAGCAGGATGTGATCGATGCGCAGCCCCATCTTGCGGCGAAACGCGTTCATCCGGTAATCCCACCAGGAGTAGGAACGCTCCGGCTGATCGAAGAGTCGAAAGCTGTCCTTGAGTCCGAGGCCGAGCAGCCGCGAGAATGCTGCGCGCTCGGGCTCCGAGCAGAGCACCTGGCCTTGCCACAGCTGCGGGTCGTGCACGTCCCGATCGTCCGGGGCGATGTTGTAGTCACCAAGAACGACGAGCTGCGCATGGGCCTTCAGCTCTGACCCAAGCCATCGTTCGAACGCAGCCAGCCAGTTGAGCTTGTAGCGATACTTGTCGGAGTCGACGGACTGGCCATTCGGCACGTACGCACAAACGATGCGTGTGCCTGCGACGGTTGCGCTCAGTACGCGCTTCTGCTCGTCGCCGAAGCCGGGAATGCCGGTCGCGACCGCCTCGAGCGGCGCACGCGCGAGAATCGCCACCCCGTTGTAGGTTTTCTGTCCGGAGTACGCGCAGAGGTATCCGGCCTCTTCCAGTTCCACGCGCGGAAATTTCGCGTCCTCGAGCTTCGTTTCCTGGACGCACACGACATCCGGCTGATTTCTGGCGAGCCAGTCGAGCAGATGTCCGAGGCGGACCTTGAGCGAGTTGACGTTCCACGTCGCGAGCTTCATGCCGCGAGTGTAACGTCATGCGCAGTACATGACCCCGCGGGGCGGCGGGGTGGCCTGGCCTAGCGCGGTGCGTAGGGGCCCTTGGGCGTCTCGGGTGGTGTATTCGCGGCCGCGGCAGGTTTGGCTGCGACCTTCTCTTCCTGGCGCGCCTTCTGTCCGGGAAGCAGCTGCGACGATTTCGGATATCCACCATCGTCGAGCGCAGCGTTGTACATGCTCTCCTCGTATCCCTGCTTGACCGTCTTGCCGACGACCAGCACCGGTACATTGGCGCCTCCGGACACGCGCTTGAGTTCCTCGCGCTTGTCGGGGGAATCGACCGAGATTTCGGTGTAGGGCACGCCGCGCTTGTCGAGGAGTGCCTTCGCGTCGGAACAGGCCGCGCTGCATCCGCTGAACGTATAGAGCTTGACCGGGTTCACCTTCATCGCCTGCTGGAGCCCGAACGCCAGAGGCGCGTTGGAAACCGTGCCCGACTGGGTCGAGATCTTCTCGACGTTGCTGGTGGCCGAGGGCGGCGGTGGAGTGCCCGTGTAGTGGACCCGGCCGTCCTTGTCCACCCAGCGATAGGCCTGGGCAAGCGCCGTGGCGGACAGGCTTCCGAACAGGATGGCAACCGCTGCGCCGAAAACGGCGATGGATCGAAAGTCAGTAGCTAGATGCGGCATCGCTTCCCTCCGCGCTGGAAAGAAGATAAGGGACTGAAAATTATGCAATGATCATACCATTGTGCCTGAGCAGGGCATCCACTTTCGGCGCGCGACCGCGAAATAGTTCGAAAGATTCGAGCGCCGGTCGGCTGCCGCCCACGGCGAGAACCTCATCCCGGAACCGCCGCCCGGTAGCCGGGTCGAGCACCCCGTTCGCTTCGAACAGGCTGTACGCATCGGCGGAGAGCACCTCGGCCCACTTGTAGCTGTAGTAGCCGGCACCGTAACCACCGCCGAAGATGTGCGAAAAGCTGTTCGGCAGCCGATGGTAGGCGGGCGGCATCACCACCGCCACCTTCCGTCGCACCTCGTCGAGCACGTCGAGGGGGGTCTTGCCGCTGCGTGCGTCGAAGTCGTGGTACAGGTGCATGTCGAACAGCGCGAACTCGAGCTGTCGCACCGTCTGCATGCCGGCCTGGAAGTTCTTCGCGGCGGTCATCTTGTCGAAGATCTCCCGTGGTAACGGCGCGCCGGTCTCGACGTGAGCGGTCATGTGGGAGAGCACATCCCATTCCCAGCAATAGTTCTCCATGAACTGACTGGGAAGCTCGACTGCATCCCACTCCACGCCATGTATCCCCGACACGCCGAGATGGTCAACGCGCGTGAGAAGGTGGTGCAATCCGTGCCCGAATTCATGAAAGAGCGTGATCACATCGTCGTGCGTGAAGAGCGCCGGCTTGCCGCCCACCGGTGCGGGAAAATTGCACTCCAGGTACGCGACCGGCGTCTGCAGGGCGCTTCCCCTGCGGCGCCGCGACATCGCGTCATCCATCCACGCGCCGCCGCGCTTCGTCTCGCGCGCATAGAGGTCGAGATAGAACTGGCCGACGAGTGAGCCGTCTGCATCGCAGATCCGGAAAAACCGCACGTCCGGATGCCAGGTCTCCGCGGTATCCGGCTCGATGCGGACGCCATAGAGCGTCTCCACGACGCGGAACATGCCGGCCAGGACCTTGGGCTCGGAGAAATACCGCTTCACCTCGTTCTCCGAATAGTCGTAGCGTTGCTTCCGGAGCTTTTCCGACGCGAACGGAATGTCCCACGCGGCCAGCTCCGCAAGGCCGAGCTCGGCCGCCGCGTACTCGCGCAGCTCGGCGAAGTCGCGACGTGCAAACGGCAGCGACTTCTCGGCCAGGTCGTGCAGAAACGCGAACACCGCACTCGGCGACTCTGCCATCTTCGGCACGAGCGACACCTCTGCATAGCTCGCGTATCCAAGCAGCGCGGCGGCTTCCCTGCGGAGCTCGAGGATGCGCGCTATGAGCGGGGTGTTGTCCCACTTGTGGTTCCTTCCTTGCTCCGACTTGCGCGCGCGCTCGTCGGCGGCGGACGCACTGGTGGAGCGTCCGGGCGCGGATCCGGATCCCGATGCAAACCGCTCCGCTGCGGCAAGCGCGGCTGCGTACTGCTCGCTTGCCCGTGTACAGAACGCCCGGTAGAGGCATTCGCGCAATGCCCGGTTCTCGGCGTACTGCATCACCGGGATGTAGCACGGCGCCTGGAGCGTGAGCTTCCATCCCGATTTCCCATCGCGTTCCGCCGCTGCGCGGGCGGCGTCCAGCACGTCTTCCTGAATCCCGGCCAGCGCGGCGCGATCCTCGATGTGGAGCGCGAATGCATTGGTGGCGTCGAGCACGTTCTCCGAGAAGCGCGTTGCGAGGCTCGCGAGCTCTTCCGAGATTTTCGCGAAGCGCTTCTTCTGGTCTGGCTGCAGCTCGGCGCCGGACAGCCGGAAGTCGCGCAACTCGTTGTCCACGATCCGGCGCTGCGCGGGATCGAGCCGCGCATATTCGTCGCCGGCCCGCAGTGACTTGTATTTCGCGAAGAGAGCCTCGTTGTGCCCGAGCTCGGTCCAGAACTGCACGACCTTCGGCTCGTTCGCGTTGTAAGCCTCGCGCAACGGCGGGCTATCGAGCACGCCGTGCAGGTGTCCGACGATCCCCCAGGCGCGCGAGAGCCGCTCGCTGGCGTCCTCCAGCGGCTCCACGAAATCCCCCCAGGTGGCGGGCGTCACGGGATCGGTGAGCCGTGCGACGGTTGCCCGGCAGTCGGCGAGCAGCAGATCGATGGCCGGGCCGACGTGCTCGGGCTTGACCGCGGAAAACCGTGGCAGTCCGGAGAAATCGAGCAAGGGATTGACGTCTGTTTTCATGAGAGTGCTCTTTTCGAGATTACTGCTGGTGACTACGGTAGTGACAGCTCCGCGGCGCGCACCGTGTTGGCCATCAGCATCGCCACGGTCATCGGGCCGACGCCGCCGGGAACCGGCGTGATGTGCGAGGCTTTTCCGAGCAGGGCTTCGAAGGCCACGTCGCCCACGAGCTTGCCGTCCGCGAGGCGATTGATTCCGACATCGATGACCACGGCGCCGTGCTTGATCATTTCGGCGCCGACCATGCGAGGCCGCCCGACTGCCGCGATCAACACGTCCGCCCGCGCAGTCTGGGACGCGAGATCCGCGGTCTTGGAGTGGCAAATGGTGACGGTGGCGCCCTTTTGCAAGAGCAGCATGGCCATCGGCTTGCCGACGATGTTGCTGCGGCCGATGACGACCGCTTCGCGCCCCTCGAGGGCGATCTTCTCGTCCGCGAGCAGGGCCATCACGCCCGCCGGCGTGCACGGCACGAAGCGCGGCTGCCCGGTGGCGAGCAAGCCCACGTTGCAAGGATGGAAACCATCGACGTCCTTTTCGGGGACGACCGCGCGCAGCACGGTGTCGGCGGAGATATGCGGCGGCAGCGGCAGCTGCACCAGAATGCCGTGAATGCGTGGGTCGTGGTTCAGCGCATGGATCTTTTCGAGCAGCGCTTGCTCGCTGGTGGCTGCGGGCAACTCGACTTGCTCGGAGTGGAGGCCGACCTCCGCGCTCGCTTTCATCTTCGTGCGAACGTAGACCTTCGAGGCGGGATCCTCGCCGACCCGCACGGCCACGAGCCCCGGCTGGTGACCCCGAGCAGTGAGTTGCGCGGCACGATCGCGCAGCTCCGTGCGCAGACGCCGCGCGAGCGCGGCCCCATCGATGATCCTGGTTTGCATGCGGGGGGGGGTGGCGGAAGGGGAGCGAATTTTACCACCCGGCCCGCTTCGGGCCGCGTCAGGGCGTCGCGCTCGCTTGACCCGGCGCGCTCGTCGATTCTACAATCCGAAGCGACATTGCGGATGGCGGAAGAATAAGCGGTGCTTGCGGCGGTGCGCAGTGGCTGGCTTGCGATCGCCGTATTAAGCTAGCCCCTCCCCCGATCCCGCCGTCCGCGCAGGCCGTCTCGATTCCGACGTAGCGCGTCCAAGGAGGAGCCTTGCATGTCTGCGCAGCCCGATTTCAACGCCGCGAACGATCCCGACACGCTCGAGACCCAGGAGTGGCTGGACGCACTCCAGGCCGTGCTGGAGCGCGAGGGTCCCGAGCGCGCGCACTTCCTGCTCGAGAAGATGATCGAGCGCGCCCGCCATCACGGCGCGTTCATCCCGTTTTCGGCCAACACAGCGTACGTCAATACCATCCCCCCGCACCTCGAGGAGCGTTCGCCCGGTGACGCCGCACTCGAGGAACGCATCCGCTCGTATGCGCGGTGGAACGCGATGGTGAGCGTGGCGCGCGCGAACAAGCGCGAGGGCGATCTGGGTGGCCACATCGCGACATTCGCATCGGTCGGCACGCTGTTCGGAATCGGCTTCAATCATTTCTGGCGCGCGCCCACCGCCGAGCACGGCGGTGATCTGATCTATTTCCAGGGTCACGCGGCGCCCGGAATCTACGCGCGTGCGTTGCTGGAAGGGCGCTTGACCGAAGACCAGCTGGACAACTTCCGCCGCGAGGTGGACGGCCACGGTGTGTCGTCCTATCCGCACCCGTGGCTGATGCCCGACTTCTGGCAATTCCCGACGGTGTCGATGGGCCTCGGGCCGATCCAGGCGATCTACATGGCGCGATTCCTCAAGTACCTCGAGGCGCGCGGGCTGGCAAAGACCGAGGGACGCAAGGTCTGGGCGTTTCTCGGTGACGGCGAGATGGACGAGCCGGAATCGCTCGGCGCGATCGGCATGGCTGCGCGCGAAAAGCTCGACAACCTCATTTTCATCATCAACTGCAATCTGCAGCGCCTGGATGGTCCGGTGCGCGGCAACGGCAAGATCATCCAGGAGCTCGAAGGCAACTTCCGCGGCGCGGGCTGGAACGTGATCAAGCTGCTGTGGGGTTCGTACTGGGATCCGCTGCTCGCGCGCGACTCGGAAGGAATTCTCCAGCGCGTGATGGAAGAGACCGTGGATGGTGAGTACCAGAACTACAAGGCCAACGACGGTGCATTCGTCCGCAAGCATTTCTTCGGCAAGCATCCGAAGCTGCTGGAAATGGTGTCGCGCATGACCGACGACGACATCTGGCGCCTGAACCGCGGGGGCCATGATCCGCACAAGATCTACGCCGCCTACGCGGCGGCCACCAAGCACCAGGCCCAGCCGACCGTCATTCTCGCGAAGACCATCAAGGGCTACGGACTGGGGCGGCAGGGTCAGGCCAAGAATCCGACCCACCAGCTGAAGAAGGTGGATATCGAGACGATTCGCGGCGTTCGCGATCGCTTCAACGTGCCGGTTCCGGACGAGGACCTGGAGAAGCTGCCGTTCTACCTTCCGCCGAAAGACAGTCCGGAAATGCAGTACCTGCACGAGCGTCGCAAGGAGCTCGGCGGCTACCTGCCGCAGCGTCGGCGCAAGGCCGACGTCGTTCCACAGGTTCCGGCGCTTTCCGCATTCGATTCGGTGATGAAGCCGACCGAAGGTCGCGAGATCTCGACGACGATGGCCTTTGTCCGGATCCTCACGGCGCTGCTGCGCGACAAGGAGATCGGAAAATTCGTGGTGCCGATCGTGCCCGACGAGGCGCGCACGTTCGGCATGGAGGGCATGTTCAGGCAGCTCGGGATCTTTTCCCAGGAAGGCCAGAAGTACACCCCGGTCGATCGCGACCAGGTGATGTACTACCGGGAGGACAAGGCCGGGCAGATTCTCGAGGAAGGGATCAACGAGCTGGGCGCGATGTCCTCGTGGGTCGCCGCCGCCACCTCGTACAGTCATTCCAACGTCGTGATGGTGCCCTTCTACATCGTGTACTCGATGTTCGGCTTCCAGCGCACGGGCGACCTGTGCTGGGCTGCCGGCGACCAACGCGCGCGGGGCTTCCTGCTCGGTGCCACGGCGGGACGCACGACGCTGAACGGTGAAGGATTGCAGCACGAGGATGGCCACAGCCACATCCTGTCGTCGATCATTCCGAACTGCCTGTCCTACGATCCGACGTTCGCCTACGAGGTCGCAGTCATCATCCACGATGGGCTGCGGCGCATGGTGACCGAGCAGGAGGACGTGTTCTACTACATCACGGTGATGAACGAGAACTACGAGCATCCCGGGATGCCTGCGGACGCCGAGACCGGAATCCTGAACGGCATGTACCTCTTCAAGAAGGGCGGCACCCGCAAGAAGCGCGTGCAGTTGCTCGGCTCCGGGACCATCCTGCGGGAGGTCATCGCCGCCGCCGAGCTGCTCGAGAGCGACTGGAGCGTGAGCGCCGACATCTGGAGCTGCCCGAGCTTCACCGAGCTCGCCCGGGAGGGCATGGACGCGGAGCGCTGGAACATGCTGCATCCCGCGGAGGAGCGCCGCAAGAGCTATGTCGAGCAGTGCCTCGAGAGTCACGACGGGCCCGTGATCGCCTCCAGCGACTACGTCAAGGCCTTTGCCGAGCAGATTCGCCCGTTCCTCCCGGCCGGGAGAGCTTATAAAGTGCTAGGCACCGACGGCTACGGCCGGTCGGACACGCGCCAGAAGCTGCGGCATCATTTCGAGGTCGATCGCAACTGGGTGACGGTTGCGGCGCTCAAGGCGCTGGCGGACCAGGGTGCGATCAAGCCGACGGTGGTGGCGGACGCCATCAAGAAGTACGGCATCGATCCCGCCAAGCCGAATCCGGTTACGGTGTGAGAAGAAAATGGGCGCGATGAAAGAAGTGGTCGTGCCGGACATCGGGGATTTCGAAGGCGTCGACGTCATCGAGATCCTGGTGAAGCCCGGCGATACCGTCGCAGCGGAGCAGTCGCTGATCACGCTCGAATCGGACAAGGCGACGATGGAAATTCCGGCGCCCGAATCGGGCGTCGTGAAGGAGCTGCGCGTCAAGGTCGGCGATCGGGTGTCGCAGGGCGCGCCGATCCTGACGCTCGAGTCTGCCGCGGCTCCCGCGGAAGCCGCGCCGGCGGTCGCGCAGGCAGCGGTTAAGACGGCGGCCCCGGCGGCGGCGAAGCCATCGCCTGCTGCTGCGGCAAAGCCGTCGGCCGCACCTGCGGCCGCTCCCGCCAAGACGGGATCGGAAGGTAGGACGGTTACGGAAGAAGTTCGGGTGCCCGATATCGGCGACTTCGAGGAAGTCGAAGTCATCGAGGTGATGGTCAAGCCGGGCGATCGCATCGCGGCGGAAGCGAGCCTCATCACCGTCGAATCGGACAAAGCGACGATGGAGATTCCGGCGCCGGCAGCCGGAGTCGTGCGCGAGATCAACCTTAAGATTGGCGACAAGGTTTCCAAGGGCAGCCTGATCCTGCAACTCGAGACCGACACGGCGTCAGCTACTCCGGCGCAGACCGAGCCGCCCGCTGCCGCGCCGACTCAGGCACCGACGGCGAAGGTGGCCGATGCACCGGTCGCTGCGCCCGCCAACGCGTCCGGGCGGGAGGAAGAGGCGCCCTTCGTGCCTCCCGCGCTGCCGACGCGGATCGGTCCGGTGCCTTTCGAGCCGACTGCCGAACCGGCGTCCTTCAAACCGCACGCGAGCCCATCGGTCCGCAAGTTCGCCCGCGAGCTGGGCGTCGATCTCACGAAAGTGACGGGCAGCGGCCCGAAGGGCCGGATTCTTCCGGGCGACGTGCAGGCTTTTGTGAAAGGTGTGATGACCAAGGCGCCGGCGCCTGCATCAGCTGGCGTGGCGACGGGCGGCGCGTTGCCGTTCACGCTGCTCGAATGGCCCAAGGTCGACTTCGCCAAGTTCGGGCCGGTGGAAGCAAAGCCGCTCTCGCGCATCAAGCGTATTTCCGGCGCAAACCTGCATCGCAACTGGGTATCGATCCCGCACGTCACGCAGTTCGACGAAGCCGACATCACCGAGCTCGAAGCGTTCCGCAAGGCGAGCTCCGCGGACAGCGAGAAGCAGGGGTTCAAGCTGACGCTGCTCGCATTCCTGCTCAAGGCGTGCATGACGGCGCTGCGCCAGCACCCGGATTTCAACGCCTCGCTCGACGGCGAGACCCTGGTGGTGAAGAAGTACTATCACATCGGTGTTGCGGTCGACACGCCCGATGGGCTGGTCGTGCCGGTCATCCGCGATGTGGATCGCAAAGGGGTCTTCGATCTTGCGCGCGAGCTCGCCGAGGTGTCGAAGCTCGCGCGCGACAAGAAGCTCAAGCCGGGCGACATGCAGGGCGGAACCTTTTCCATCTCAAGCCTCGGCGGCATCGGCGGCACGGCATTCACGCCGATCATCAATGCGCCGGAGGTGGCGATACTCGGCGTGTCCCGGTCGGCGATGCGGCCGGTCTACAAGGACGGCCAGTTCGTGCCGCGCCTGATGCTGCCGCTGTCGCTATCCTACGATCATCGCGTAATCGACGGTGCGTCGGCCGCTCGATTCACCAGCTACCTGGCGTCGGTGTTGTCCGACATCCGCCGCTCGCTGCTTTGAGAGTTCCATGACCCAGACGATCGAAGTCAAAGTTCCCGATATCGGCGATTTCAAGGAGGTCGAGGTCATCGAGGTGATCGTCAAGCCTGGCGATCGCATCGCGGCCGAAGCGAGCCTCATCACTGTCGAGTCGGACAAGGCGACGATGGAGATCCCGTCGCCGGCGGCTGGCGTGGTACGCGAAGTCCGCGTGAAGGTCGGCGCGAAGGTGTCCGAAGGGTCCACCATACTCGTGCTCGAAGCGTCCGAGGCGGACTCGCCCACTCCTGCTTCCCACTGCCGCACCGAAACCCGCGAAGCCTGCGCCTGCTCCGCCGGCGGCGAAGCCGGCGCAGGCGGCTGCGGAATTCGCCGGCAAGGCGGACTTCGAGTGTGATGTGCTTGTGCTCGGCTCGGGTCCCGGCGGCTATGCCGCGGCTTTTCGCGCCGCGGATCTCGGGCTGGCGACGGTGCTGGTCGAGCGCTACCCGACGCTGGGCGGCGTGTGCCTCAATGTCGGATGCATTCCGTCCAAAGCGCTCCTGCATGCTGCAAAGGTCGTCGACGAGGCGCGCAACTTCGTCGCGCACGGCATCAGTTTCGGCGAGCCGGCGATCGACCTCGACCGGTTGCGGGAGTGGAAGAACAAGGTCGTCGGCAAGCTCACAGGCGGGCTGACCAGCATGGCCAAGATGCGCAAGGTCACCGTGGTTCAGGGCGTGGGGACGTTCGTCGGAGCGAACCACCTTGCCGTGGAGGCCAAGGACGGGCGCAAGGTCATCGGGTTCAAGCACGCCATCATCGCTGCCGGGTCCGAGGCCGCGACGCTTCCGTTCCTGCCGGCCGATCCGCGCATCGTGGATTCGACCGGCGCGCTGGAGCTGCGAACGCGTCCGAAACGCCTGCTCGTGATCGGCGGCGGCATCATCGGCCTCGAGATGGGCACGGTCTATTCGACGCTGGGTGCGCGTCTGGACGTCGTCGAGATGCTCGACGGACTGATGCAGGGCGTCGATCGCGATCTCGTGACGGTCTGGCAGAAGTTCAACGCTCGCCGTCTCGACAACGTCATGCTGAAGACCAAGACGACCAAGGTCGAGGCGACCAAGTCCGGGCTCAAGGTCTGGTTCGAGGGCGAGAAAGCGCCGACGGAGCCGCAGCTCTACGACATGATCCTGGTGTCGGTGGGCCGATCCCCCAACGGCAAGCGGATCGGCGCAGAGGCGGCGGGCGTTGCCGTCGATGCGCGCGGGTACATCGCAGTCGACGGGCAGATGCGCACCAACGTGCAGAACATTTTCGCGATCGGCGATATTGTCGGCGCACCGATGCTCGCTCACAAGGCGACGCATCAGGGACACGTCGCAGCGGAGGCCGCCGCGGGGCAGAAATCCCGGTTCGACGTGCGCGTGATCCCGTCGGTGGCCTACACCGATCCGGAGATCGCGTGGGTCGGGACCACCGAGGCGGAAGCGAAAGAGCGGGGCTTGAAGATCGGGGTCGGCAAGTTTCCCTGGGCGGCGTCGGGACGCGCTATCGCAAACGGACGCGACGAGGGATTCTCGAAGCTCATCTTCGACGCCGAATCGCATCGCATCATCGGCGGCGGGATCGTCGGCACCGGCGCCGGCGATCTCATCAGCGAAATTGCGCTCGCGATCGAAATGGGCGCCGATGCGGTCGACATCGGAAAGACGATTCACCCGCATCCCACGCTCAGCGAGAGCGTCGGCATGGCGGCCGAAGTCTTCGAAGGCGTGTGCACCGATCTGCCGCCCATGCGCAAACGTTGACTGCACGCGGCGCAAATTGTGGTCGTCCCGCGCCGATCTGGCATGCCCTGTTCGCGGTCGCTGCGGCAGCGTGGATCGGCAATGCGATGGGGGCGGATTCCGCAGTGATGCCCGCGGCGGCAGCGCCCGCCACTCCGCGGCCCAATCCCATTTCCGAGCCCGGGCGACTGTGGGCATTCGACGGATTTGCGCTTCAGCCGCCGAGCGGCGGCGAGTGGTACAGCCTCGTCAAATCCCGCGACGAGGCCGTATTCGCGCGGCGCGCGGTCGATCCGACCTATACCCTCATCGCGGTCGTGCATGCTGCGCACGTCGACGTTCCGCCCGCGACCCCGGAAGGTCTTGCGGAGCTCGTCAGAAGCCGCGCGCCGCGTGTGCCCGTCACCGATCGGTACGAGATCCTGGAGCAGGTAGCCGAGCTCGATCCGTCCGCATCGTGGTGCGTGCGCTATCGACTGCGCGCCGAAGACAGTCGGGACAGCTTTTTCTACCCGCGCATTGTCCGGATCGCGGGGCGGGTCTGTGCCCATCCCGGTGAGCCTGGCCTGCTCGTCGACGCGAGCTATGCGGAGCGGGCGGTCGAAGGCGAATCCATTCCGGAAGCGCTGGAGGAAGGCGAAGCCTTTCTTGCGGGAGTGCGTTTGACACCACTGCATGAGGCGGCGGTCAGTCGTGCGGACGCGCTCATTGCGAAGGGCTCCGCGGAAGAGGCGGTCAAGCTGCTTTCGCCGCTCGCGGAGCAAGGCTACGCACCGGCGGCCCAGATGCTCGGCGCGGCATACGAGCGCGGCCAGGGCGTGCCGCCCGACGCGGACGCGGCAAACCGCTGGTACCTCATCGCAGCCGACGCAGGGGAAGTCGATGCGCTCTACAACCTCGGCGCGCTCCATGACCACACCAATGGCAGTATGCGCGACGCGCACGAGGCGCTTCGATGGTTTCTCCGTGCAGCCGATCAGCGCGATGCGCAGGCGCAGCTCAATCTCGGCCTGCTCTACCTGAAGGGTGACGGCGTGGCGCAGGACGGGAAGCGCGCGCGCTACTGGCTCGAGCTCGCCGGGTCGAACGGGAACGCGCGCGCGCGTGCACTCCTGCGCACTTTGTTTCCATGAAAATGTTTCCCTGATATCGATTGCCTTCTGTGCGAAGCGGCAAGTGGAGGAGGTGCGCATGACGCAGGACGAGCTCAAGGCCGCGGTCGCGGATGCAGCGATCCGGTACGTGATTGATGGCGCGGTGATCGGCGTGGGGAGCGGCACGACCGCGAATTTCTTCATTGATGCGCTGGCAAAGGTCAAGGACCGCATCGCCGGCACGGTCGCGAGCTCGGATGCGTCGGCCAAGCGCCTTGCCGGTCATGGCATCCGGGTGCTGGACCTGAACGACGTGGGCGAGCTCCCCGTCTATATCGATGGTGCCGACGAGATCACCGAGCAACTTGCGATGATCAAGGGCGGCGGCGGCGCGCTCACGCGCGAGAAGATCGTCGCGGCCGCGGCGGGGAAGTTCGTATGCATCGCCGACGCGTCAAAGCTCGTGCCGACGCTGGGCAGGTTTCCGCTTCCGGTCGAAGTGATTCCCATGGCGCGTGCCCACGTCGCGCGACAGCTCGCGCAGTTCGGCGGACAGCCCAGGGAGCGTCCGGGATTCGTCACCGACAACGGCAACGTGATCCTGGACGTATCCGGCTTGAGCATTCCGGATCCCGCCGGCCTGGAGCAGCGTATCAACGACATCGTGGGTGTCGTCACCAACGGGCTTTTCGCACGACGCCCGGCCGATGTGCTCCTCCTGGGGACGCCGCAGGGCGTGCGGACGCTGTCCCGGAATTGAGCGCGCGGCTGTCCGCAGCGGCAGTCGCGCGGGAATGTGCGGAACCTCCGCTGAAGCGCGCCGGTCAGAGTGCTATCCTAGGGAATGGTTGGAAAAGGGGGATAACTCCCGCTTTAACCCCCTATTCCAGAGGAAGCCCCGAATCATTCTCCGAATGACTCAGGACTTCCCGGAGTCGAGAGTCCCCCTGGAGGGCCGCGAAGATGATTGGCGAGCACCACACCTCGAAGCAGTTCGACGCCGAGCTCGAAGCGGTGCGAACGCGCGTGCTCCAGATGGGCGGTATGGTCGAGCAACAGATCGTGCGCGCCGTCGATGCGCTCTCGTCCGGGGAGATGAGCGTCATCGACGAGGTGATCGAGGACGATCACCGCGTCAACGCGCTGGAGGTTCAGCTCGACGAAGATTGCAGCCACATCATCGCGCGGCGCCAACCCGCGGCAAGCGACCTGCGGCTGCTCATCGCGGTGATCAAGACGATCACGGATCTCGAGCGGATCGGCGACGAGGCCGAGAAAATCGCCCGCATGGCCAAGCTGATCTACGCCGCCGAGCGGATGCACATGCCGCGCCTGGAGATGAGAAACATGGCCGGCCTCGCGCTTGCCATGCTGCGGAAGGCGCTCGATGCCTTCGCGCGGCTGGACGTCAAGGCCGCAGTGGAAGTGGTGCGGCAGGACGAGGCGGTCGACGCGGAATTCCGGGCGGTCCTGCGCCAGCTGATCACGTTCATGATGGAAGATCCGCGCACCATCAGCCGCTGCCTCGAGGTGCTGTTCATCGCAAAGGCCATCGAGCGGATCGGCGATCACTCCAAGAACATGGCCGAGTACGTCATCTACATGGTCCAGGGCCGTGATGTGCGGCATCTCAACGAAGACGAGATCGCCGAATCTGTCAATCAATGAAGTTGTGAGGCGTCCCGGTTCTTTCGGAGGATGCCGATTAGGTAACGATCAGGAGGAAACCGGCTGGTTTCCTTCGGAAAAAGGCAGAAGGATACGAACAGGAGGGAACCGGCTGGTTCCCTCCCGTTACCCTCCTTCCCGCTGAGAGCAGTCCGCGAAGAAGTGGGTGTTGTTGTCTTTTCCCCTCCTTTTCAAGGAGAGGTGCCCGCGAAACGGGCGGGGTGGTTTACGAGCGCCGCACCGCATTCTGCGCCACTCACAACTAGCAGAGCTACCGCAAGTTCTTGACGAGAACGCGCGATCGACGCTGCCAGTTGTATAGGTTGCGCTTTTCCTTCGGCAGCTTAGCCGGATCGTCGGCGACGAACCCACGCTCGATGAACCACTGCGCCGTGCGGGTGGTGAGCACGTAGAGCTTCTTCATTCCCATCGCGCGCGCGTGCGCGGTCAGCGCTTCGAGCAGCTTCTCACCGTAGCCGCGGCGTTGGTAGTCGGGCCGCACTGCCAGGGCGGCGAGCTCGGCGCTCCTGGTGCGCGGAAACGGATATAGCGCCGCGCAGCCGAGGATCACCTGGTCGTGCTCGATGACGTGAAATTGTCCAATTTCCTGCTCCAGGCGCTCGCGGCCGCGTCGCACGAGCGCGCCCGCCGCTTCCAGCGGCTCGATCAGCTGCAGAACGCCGCCTACGTCCTCGATCGTCGCGGCCCGCAACCGCTCCAGCTTGTCGGCGGTGATCATGGTGCCCGAGCCCTCGTGCGTGAAGAGCTCACTGAGCAGCGCGCCGTCTTCGCCGCGGCTGACGACGTGGGATCGGCCGACTCCGTCCCGGACTGCGCGTGCCGCCGCGATGAGGGCACGGCGCGTCTCGGACGATAGGTCCTTGTCCCGACCCAGCAGTCGCTCGGCATCCTGCGCCGTCAGCTCCGGGAGCATCTGGCCGTCGCGCCCGAGCACCGGTGCGTCGGACAGGAACACGAGCTTGTCCGCGCGCAGCGCGACCGCGCTCGCCAGCGCGACATCCTCCATCGCGAGGTTGAAAACCTCGCCGGTCGGCGAATAGCCGATGTTGGACAGCAGCGCGATATTGCCCAGTCCGAGCGCACCGGAGATCGCGGCCGCGTCGATGCGCCGTACCTGTCCCGTGTACTGGAGGTCGATCCCATCCACGATGCCGATCGGCTGGGCGGTGATGTAGTTGCCCGATGCCAGGCGAATCGCCGCATTCGCCATCGGAGAGTTCGGCAGGCCCTGCGAGAGCAACGCCTCGATTTCCACGCGCAGAGAGCCGACCGCCTCTTTCACGCACTCCAGGGCTGGCGCGTCTGTAATCCTGAGACCGGCTGCGAATCGCGGCGTGACGTCCAGGCGCGCAAGTCGCGCGTCGATCTGCGGGCGTGAGCCGTGCACCAACACGAGCCGGATGCCCGCGCTGTGCAGCAGGTTGAGGTCATGCGCGAGTCCGCCGAATCGCCCATGTGCCAGCACCTCCCCACCGAATGCGACCACGAATGTGCGACCGCGAAACGCGTGGAAATACGGCGCCACCGAGCGAAACCAGGTGACGAAGCGGGTGTCGGACGGTGTGGACATGAGGGTAAGCGCCTGGTGGGCCACGCTGCACATTGAGCAAAGGGCGGATTCTAAGGCACTTTTCCGTATGTCCGACCAGTTGGGCGGCCATTTCGGGCGGCACGGGTGCTCGCATCCGCGTCAACTGTGCCCTAGACTGAAACGTTGGAAAGCGTCTCAAGCAGGCGGGAGCGAATCATGCGCGCTGGACATGCTCGAAGAGGTCATCACAGTTTCAGGCGGTACCTTTGCGCTCGATTCATCGGCACATTGCGCGTCCTGGTCGTCGCGGCCAGCGCTGCGTTCATCGCGTTGCCGGCGCACGCGGCGGACAATACGTCCGACGACTGGGCCACGTTCAGCCGATTCCTTTCGATCCTTCAGGTTGTCATGCAGACCGCGGCGAAGGATGACGGCAAGCAGTCCCAGCAGGCCGTCGACGACATCCTCGCCGGCCGGAATGCCGAGGCGAACGAGCTGGCGAAGGAGCTTTTTGCCGAAGTCCCCGACCCGGAACGCGAGAAGATGATCTCGATCGGACGTTCATTGCTCGTGATCAATCAGAAGCAGGCAGCGCTCGATGCGCGCGCGGCGGGGGAGACGCGGGCGATACGGGCGCGCAAGGATCTCGCCGGAATGGGGCTCGTCTATCACGACCGGATCCAGTTCCTGGATGCGGTACGCCGCGGGGACGTGATTGCCGTACGCCTGTTCCTCGTAGGCGCCGGCGTGGATCCGGGCGCGAAGGATATCTGGGGCGCGAGCGCCCTGGATCTGGCGAAGCGGAACGGCAATCCGGAACTCATCGCGCTACTCGAGACCGCCGGCGCGAAGTAGCTGCCGGTGTAAGAATGGTCCCGGAGGCCGGATCGAAGATTCCCGCTTGCGCGGGTATGACCCACTCAACAATCTCCGTACAGCGCCTGCAGCGCGGCCAGCGCCGCGAGCGGCGCGGTTTCGGTGCGCAGGATCCGCGGACCGAATCGAACAGGGATGAATCCGGCGGTAGTCGCGATTTCCCGCTCCGCAGGCGTGAGCCCGCCTTCCGGGCCGATCAGCACGCACACTGGAGCCGCAACCGCGAGCTCGCGAAATCTGACTTCTCCATCCGGTGCGAGCAGGATGCGAGTACCGTCCTGCGGGACGTCCGCCATGAACTGCGGGAACGACCTGGTTGCTTCCACAGTGGGGATGCGGTTGCGGCCGCATTGCTCGCATGCCGCGATGACCACGTTCTGCCAGTGCGTTTCGCGGCGCTCCCGGCGCTCCGGCGAAAGGCGCACGATCGTGCGTGTCGTGGTGACCGGGAAGATGGCTACTGCGCCGAGCTCCGTCGCCTTCTGCAGCACCAGATCCATCCGGTCAGACGCGCAGACGCCCTGCGCAAGACGGATGGCGAGCGGTGATTCACGCCCTACCGCCTCACGGCGCCGCACGGCCGCGGACGCACCGCGTTTCCCGACCTCTGCGAGCAGCGCCTGCGATTCGAAGCCGTCTCCGTTGAAGAGCGTCACCTCATCACCCACATTCAGGCGCAGCGCCGCGAGATGCCGGGCGGAGCGTTCGGAAAGACGCACGGTCGCGCCGGGCGACAGGACTCCTTCGCAAAAGAGCCGTGGCGCGCGCGCGATGCTGGGGTCGCTGGTCGACATGCTAGAATTCTAGCGCCCCTTTTGCCGGGTGCTCGTGCAGTTGGTCGTTCTTGTGTTCCCTCAACCACTCGTGCGTTTGCTCCCTTTCGGTTACTCCTTGATGGTCGATGGCTGCGCAAGCGCCAAGTCGCCCGGATGACTTCCCGCGCCGATGCTCGATGAAGTCATTGCAGCGGTGCGCGACGTGGCACGCACCGAGATCGCGCCGCGCTACCTGCGCGCCGCTGCGACACGAAAGTACGATGGCAGCCTGGTGTCGGAGGCCGATCCGGCCGCGCAGCGGGCACTGACGGCGCGCTTGCGCGCCATTCGCGACGTGCCCGTGCTGGGCGAGGAGATGCCTGCCGAGGAGCAGCACGCGCTGTGGGATCGCGCACGCGCGGAGCTGTGGTGCGTCGATCCGATCGACGGCACCACGAACTTTGTGAGCGGCATCCCCTATTTCGGTGTATCGGTCGCGCTGATGCGCGCGGGCCGTCCGCACCTCGGCGTCGTGTTCAATCCGGCGACCGATGAAATGTTCGCCGCGAAACAGGGGGAGGGGGCGACTCTGAATGGCGTGACCCTGCCGCTGCGTCGTGCCAAGGTTTCAATGGCACGCGCGGTCGCCTCGGTCGAGTTCAAGCGCCTTTCCCGAACCCTCAGTCGCGCTCTGGTCGAGGAGCGACCCTACTATTCGCAGCGCAATTACGGCGCCGCAGCACTGGATTGGTGCTATGTCGCGGCCGGGCGGTTCGACCTGTACCTGCATGCCTCGCACCTGCTCTGGGATTGCGCTGCGGGAAGTGTCATCCTCGACGAGGCGGGCGGGCGTGCCGGGACATTCGCGTCCAAGAACTTCTGGGACGATGCGGAGTGGGCGCGCCCGGTGATTGCCGGGTTGGATCCCGACCTCTATCGCGAGTGGCGGGAGTGGCTGCTGGCGCACCGCGGCGATTGACGCGGCACCATGCAGTTTCCGGAATGAACGACACGCCCCTGCCCGGGGACCCCGCGAATCACGCCATCCAGGTCGCCGGGCTCGTCAAGCGGTTCAAGAAGGTCGAGGCCGTGCGTGGCATAACGTTCACCGTGCCACGCGGCAGCGCGACCGCGCTCCTGGGCGGCAACGGCGCCGGCAAGACGAGCACTCTCTCCATGCTGCTCGGGCTCCTGCTCCCCACCGCCGGCACGATCACGATCCTCGGTGACGACATCGCTCGCCATCGCTATCGCGTTCTGCCGCGCATGAACTTCACTTCCCCTTACGTGGATCTCCCGAAGAGCCTCACGGTCGCCGAGAACCTGATGGTCTTTGCGCGGCTGTATGGCGTACCCGAGGTACGGGCGCGCATCGCCGAGCTGGTCGAGCAGCTCGATCTCGGGGAATTCCTGAATCGGCGCTACGGCACGCTATCAGCCGGGCAGCGCACGCGGGTCTCGATCGCAAAGGCGCTGCTGAACCAGCCGGAGGTGCTGTTGCTCGACGAGCCGACTGCTTCGCTCGACCCGGATGTCGGCGACCGCGTGCGCGCGCAGCTCATGGACTACCGGCATCGCACGGGCGCGACGTTGCTCCTTGCTTCGCACAATATGCCCGAAGTGGAGCGCATGTGCGACGCGGTGCTGATGATGCGTGCCGGGCGCATCGTCGACTCCGGATCCCCTGCCGCGCTGATTGCACGCTACGGTCGCCGGACCATGGAGGAAGTCTTTCTCGACGTCGCGCGCGGCGCGGAGTCCGCGGCGGCACCCGGCGCGAGTCCGGAGCCGCGCGCGTGACCGGTCCGGCCCTGCTCGCGCTCAGCAGGATCTACGCGATCGTCCTGCGCCACCTCTACCTGCTGCGCAAATCGTGGGTGCGCGTGGTCGAGATGGCCTACTGGCCGACCATGCAAATGGTCCTGTGGGGGTTCATTGCGAAGTTCCTCGCGACCAACTCCTCGTGGGTGGCGCAGGTGCCGGGCGTGCTGGTCTCCGCGCTGCTCCTGTGGGAGATTCTCTTTCGTGGGCAGCTCGGCCTGTCACTATCGTTCATCGAGGAGCTTTACTCGCGCAATCTCGGCCATCTGTTTGCGAGTCCCCTCAGACCGATGGAGCTGGTGGCGGCGATGGTGTGCGTATCGGCGGTGCGCACCCTGATCGGGGTCGGCACTGCGGCGGCCCTCGCGTGGGTGCTCTACAAGACGTCGCTCTTCAGCCTCGGCTTGCCGCTCGTCGCGTTCTTCACCAACCTGCTGCTGACCGGCTGGGGGATCGGCCTCATGGTCGCGGCGCTGGTCATGCGCTACGGCCTGGCGGCCGAGAACCTGGCCTGGGGCGCGATCTTCGTCACCGCACCCATCAGCGGCATCTACTATCCGATCAGCGTGCTGCCCGGATGGCTGCAAACAATCGCGTGGTGGCTGCCAACGAGTCACGTCTTCGAGGGCATGCGCGGCGTCCTGATGGCGAACACCTTCCTCTGGAACGAGTTCTGGACGGCCGCGGGGCTCAACGTGCTGTACCTTGCCGTGGGAACCAGCCTCTTTCTGGCATCGTTCAACGGCGCGCGCAAGCGCGGCATGCTCGTGCAGATCGGCGAGTAGCGCGGGTGAGTGGCGCGCGAGCCGAGTCCCCCGGCCCTACTTGCCGAACGAATCCGGAATGTTGCCGTTCTTGCGGCCGGCAAAGCCGAAGTAGTAGAGCGGCCGGCCGTCGATCGAAAGTCGATGCTGGTACCGCTCCAAGTGGTGGATGTCGAGAAACTCGGTGAGGATGAGGTTCTTGATGAATACCGAGAAGCCGCTCGTATCGCGATTGTCGAGGAAGGTCTCCTTGATGTTGAACGCGATCCAGCCGCCGTCCTCGACATAGTTGAAGGCCTCCCGGAACGCGCTCGGCGGAATATCGCCGAATCCGAGCGCGGCGACCGTGATCAGGCAGTTGAAACGCCATTCGGAGAGCTCGATGCGCGGCGCCACGCGCGGTTGCCCGAGCTCGAGCACGTAATAGGCGTCATAGATTCCCGGCCGATCACGGTCGGTAGCCACCTTTGCCGCGTCGAGGATATCGAGTCCGACGATTCGCGCCACGCCATGCTTGGCCAGCTCCTCGCCGACCATTCCATTGCCGGCGCCGAACTCGAGAACCCGCAGCTCCGAAAAATTCGCGCCGCACGTTTCCATCGTGTAGCGCAGGATGTCCACGACTTTCTGCGGGGACTGACATTTCAGCCGGTCGTAGAAGAGCTGCTCGTAGAGACCCGGGCGCTCGTAGATCGCCGCATAGTCGTGAAAGCGGATCGACACTTCGTCCCCGGAGTCTTCGACCAGGGAGAAATGCGCCTCGTCCTGAGCCAATGTGTGAGGATCGGCTGCGGGAAAGCGAATGCGGTGTCGGAAGCGAGCTCTGGGTGGAATGCCGGTCATGAGTAGATGGGCGCCGCGAGGGCGTCGTTGACGACGTTCGAAAGGCACAACCCTTCGATTCTCGCTGCATTGGAATGATCGATCAACCCATCGTGGTGAATTCGAAGGACGAATGGACGCAAGATTCCGCTGGATCTCGCCGTGAATGCGGTGAAAACGCGGCAAATCGCCGCAAATTTAGAATTTCCGGCCCGATTCGGATCGAATGGACGAGTGCTACGATATCGCCATGGTCTACGCGCGAGAATCCCATTCCTTCATTCCTCGTCTTCGCCGTCGCGTCGAATTCGCACTGGTGGCGGTTTCACTCTCGTTGGCAGCCGCGGCATGGGCGGGCGAAGCGGACGTCGTTGCGGCGAAAGTGCGCCGCGCCGCGGAAGGTTCCTACGATTTCGACGTGACGGTGAAGAGCAACGACCGAGGGTGGGATTATTTCGCCGATGCGTTCGAGGTGATCACCCCGGCGGGGAAGGTGCTGGGAACGCGCATCCTGCTGCATCCGCACGAGACCGAGCAGCCGTTCACGCGCGAGTTGTACGGCGTCAAGATTCCGCAAGGGGTCGAGCGCGTCGTGATCCGTGCGCGCCACAAGCCGAAGGGCTATGACGGGAAGACGCTGACGGTCGAATTGCCTAGGTAGACGCGAAAGCCAAGACCTGGCACAGGTGAGAGCGCGGGGACGAGTCCGGTTCTTTCCCCTCCTTTTCAAGGAGGGGTGGCTGCGCAGCAGCCGGGGTGGTTAAGGCTCCGATCAGCGTTGCTCACCACCCCGTCGCCTTCGGCGCCACCCCTCCTCAACGAGGAGGGGAGAAAAGCTTTGCTACATCGTCGCGCCGAGGACCCAGGGTGCGAACTCGTCCTCCCCGAAACCCAGCGCCTCGCTCTTCGAGGGTTTGCCGGAAGCCGTTTCGAGAATGAGCGCGAAGATTCGCGCTCCGGCCTGCGCGACGGACTCGGTGCCGTCGACGATGGTTCCGCAATTCACGTCCATGTCGTCCTCCATGTGCTGGTACATGGCGGAGTTGGTGGCGAGCTTCAGCGAAGGCGCGGGTTTGCAGCCGAAGACCGACCCGCGGCCTGTCGTGAAGCAGATGACGTTCGCGCCGCCCGCCACATGTCCGGTCACCGATACAGGGTCATAGCCCGGCGTGTCCATGAAAACGAACCCCTTTTTCGTGACCGTCTCGCCAAACAGATAAACGTCCTCGAGATTCATGGTGCCGCCCTTGGCGGCCGCACCGAGCGATTTCTCGAGGATCGTGGTGAGCCCGCCCGCCTTGTTGCCGGGGGTCGGGTTGTTGTTCATCTCGTTCCCGTTGCGACGGGTGTAATCCTCCCACCAGCGGATGCGATCGAGCAGTTTCTCCGCCACCTCCGGCGTGACGGCGCGTCGCGTGAGCAGGTGCTCGGCCCCGTAGATCTCGGGCGTCTCGGAGAGGATCGCCGTGCCGCCGTGGCGGACGAGCAGATCTGCCGCGGCGCCGAGCGCCGGGTTTGCCGAAATGCCCGAGTAGCCGTCCGATCCGCCGCATTCGAGCCCGAGGATCAGGTGACTCGCCGGTACCGTCTCGCGCTGCGCCCGGTTCGCCTCCGGGAGCAGCGCCTCCACGCGCGCGATCCCCTCGCGCACGGTCTTCATCGTGCCGCCCTTTTCCTGGATGGTGAAGGCATGCAGCGTGTTCCCCTGATGGAGCCGCTGGGCGGCCATCATCGGGACGATCTGCGCCGCTTCACAACCGAGACCGAGCACCAGCACGGAATGGAAGTTCGGATGGCGCGCGAAGCCCCCGATCGTGCGCCGGAGGTACTCCATCGGCTCGCCTTCCATTGCCATGCCGCAACCCGTCTTGTGCGTGAGCGCGACCACGCCATCGACGTTCGGATACTCGTCGAGGCGGCCCCGGAAATGATCCGCGACCATGCGCGCGACGGTAGCCGAGCAGTTGACGCTGGTGAGTACCCCGATGTAGTTGCGGGTCGCGACCTGGCCGTTCGGACGGACGTAGCCCTGGAAAGTCGCCTGCGGCGTGATGTAGTCGATCGGCTTGACGTCGGCGCAGAACGCGTAGTCCTTCTCGAAGTCGCCCATGACGATGTTGTGCACGTGAACGTGCGCGCCGGCTTCGATGTCGACGGACGCAAAACCGATGATCTGGTTGTAGCGCCGCACCGGGCTGCCGGCCTTGATCGCCCGCACCGCGATCTTGTGACCGGCCGGAATCTTTGCCGTCACGCGGACGTTGCCTTCCTTGACGAGCGTGGTGCCTTCCGGGATCCCGACCCGGGCGATGACCACATCGTCGGCAGCATTGAGACGGATTGTCAGATCAGCGGTCTGGAGCATGATGGTTTCCGTTTACGGTCGACGTGCAGAAACTATCTCAAGTGCGACTGCCTTCGCAAATGAGGGGATTTACAAGGGGCGCGCCCCTTGTTCGTTCGGGGAAATACAAGGGGGATTCCCCCCCTTGTTCGTACGCCCGCTCTTTTTTGAAGAAGCATGGCCGTGATTTCGAGATAAATTCTAATGATTGTCACGGGGTACCATGGGTCCGGTCCGGCCGACCAGAAAATCGAGATCGGCACCCTTGTCCGCCTGCAGCACGTGGTCGATGTAGAGCTTCCAGTAGCCGCGAGCTCATTGGTGCCTTGGGTGCCTTCCACTTCTTGCGGCGGCGCGCGAGCTCTTCCTCGGCGACGTGCAGCTGCAGCCTGCGCTTGGCCACGTCGAGCTCGATGATGTCGCCATTCTTCACCAATGCGAGCGGCCCGCCTGCCGCGGCTTCGGGGGCGGCGTGCAGCACCACCGTGCCATATGCGGTACCACTCATTCGCGCATCCGAGATGCGCACCATGTCGGTGATGCCCTTTTTCAGGATCTTGGGCGGCAGCGGCATGTTGCCGACTTCCGCCATGCCCGGATAGCCCTTCGGCCCGCAGTTCTTGAGGACCATGATGCATGTCGGCGTCGATGTCCAGTTTCGGATCGTCGATACGCTTGTGAAAGTCCTCGATGCTTTCGAACACCACCGCGCGTCCCTTGTGCTTCATGAGCTTGGGCGTTGCGGCGGACGGTTTGATGATCGCCCCGTCCGGGCAGAGGTTGCCTCGCAGCACGGCAATGCCGGTGTTGCGCTTGAAGGGCTTCTCGAACGGCATGATGACGTCTTCATTCCAGCACGGCGCGCGCTTGTTGTTCTCCCATATCGTCCGGCCGTTCGCGGTGGGCGCGTTCTTGTGCAGCAGGCCCTGCTTTCCGAGCTCGCGGATGATGACCGGCAGGCCGCCCGCATAGAAAAAATCCTCCATGAGGTACTTGCCGTTGGGCATGAGATTCACCAGGGTGTGAACACCCTTACCGAGCGCGTCCCAGTCGTCGAGTGACAGCTTCACTCCAAGCCGGCCGGCAATCGCGATCAGGTGAATGACGGCATTGGTGGAGCCGCCGATTGCGGCGTTCACGCGAATGGCGTTCTCGAACGCCTGTCGGGTGAGAATCTTCGAAAGGGAGATCTTCTCCCGCACCATCTCGACGATGCGGCGGCCGGCCTGTCGCGCGAGCACGTTGCGGCGGGCATCGACCGCGGGGATCGCTGCGTTGCCGGGCATGCCGAGACCGAGCGCTTCGACCATCGAGGCCATCGTGGACGCCGTGCCCATGGTCATGCAGTGCCCGTGCGAGCGGTGCATGCAGGACTCGGCCTCGTGGAATTCCTCGAGCGTGATCTTGCCTGCGCGCAGGTCCTCCGACATCGACCACACGTTCGTGCCGGACCCGATGTCCTGACCGCGATATTTTCCGGAAAGCATGGGGCCGCCGGAAACCCCGATCGTGGGCAGGTCGACGCTTGCCGCGCCCATGATCAGCGAAGGCGTCGTTTTGTCGCAGCCCATCAGCAGCACGACACCGTCGAGGGGATTGGCGCGAATCGTTTCCTCGACGTCCATGCTGGCGAGATTGCGGTACAGCATCGCGGTGGGACGCATCAGCGTTTCGCCGAGCGACGTCACGGGAAATTCGAGCGGGAATCCGCCGGCTTCGAGAATGCCGTTTCGCACGTGCTCCGCGAGCACGCGAAAGTGCGTGTTGCACGGAGTGAGCTCCGACCAGGTGTTGCAGATGCCGATGACGGGGCGGCCGTCGAACTGGTCCTGCGGCACGCCGCGATTCTTGGTCCAGCTCCGGTAGATGAAGCCGTAGATGTCCTCCCGGCCGAACCATTCAGCGGAGCGGAGCCGCGATTTCTTCTTGTCTGCCATGTTTCCTCCCCCAGTGTTGCCGTGGTGCGGCGGCGCGGGATTATGAGATAGGTTCTGACAACGCGTGTGCGCGACTCAGGGCGCGGCGCGGACGAGGGCGCGCGCGGACTTTGCCGCGACCCATGGCGCAGACGCGCGATCGAACTCCAGGAAATGCGCGGTCTTGAGGTGCGCCTGGAATGCTGCCTCGTCGTCGTACAGTTCGTAGAGGAAAATGCGCGTCGCGTCCTTGGGGTCAACGCACACGTCGAATTGCCAGCACCCGGGCTCGATCTCGCGCGACAGCCGGGCGTTCTCGATCATCGCGGCGTGAAACGTCGCAACATGACCGGGCTTGATGGTGAAGTCGACGACGATCACATACACGGCGCGGGATCTCCGATGATTGCTCAGGGTGCCGGAAACTTGCGACGGAGCTCGGCCACCTCTTCGGACGTGAGAAGTCGAACATTCTCGCCCCGCAGCATCAGGTAGAGCCGCGCGGTCGCCTCAAGCTCTTCGATCGCGTCGGCCGCCGCCACGAGGGAGGAGCCGCCGACGACGGGCCCGTGGTTCGCGAGCAGGACGGCATGGTGCTTCGTCGCGTACTCGCGCACGGCGTCGGCCAGCCCGATATCCCCAGGGGCGAAATACGGCACGAGCGGAAGGCGCCCGACGCGCATCACGTAGTAGGCAGTGAGGGCCGGCAGGACGTCCTCGGGATCGACGTCGGCAAGCACCGATACGGCGACCGAGTAAGTCGAATGCAGGTGCACGACGGCACCGAGCGCTTGCCTTTGCTCATACATTCCAAGATGCAGGAAGCTTTCCTTTGAAGGGGGATCGCCGGCGAGCAACGTACCTTGCCAGTCGAGCTTCGAGATTCGTGCAGGATCGAGGCTGCCGAGCGAGGAGCCGGTTGGCGTGAGGAGCCAACCGTCGTCCAGCTTCGCGCTGATGTTTCCGGTCGATCCGTGGGTGAGACCGCGGTCGAAGATCGAGCGCGCAACGCGCGCGATCTCCTCGCGGAGCAACGTTTCGCTCATGACACCATCCCGAGAGCCTTGGCGAAGAAATCCGGCGCGCCGAAGTTGCCCGACTTCAACGCCAGCAGGATATTAGGCTCGCCGAGCGACATCGTCCATGGCACACCGGGATCGATCTGCGGTCCGATGCGCAGGCGCGTGACGCCGAGCGATTGCACGACCGCGCCGGACGTCTCGCCGCCGGCGACCACCAGGCGGCGAACGCCGTGCGCGACGAGATCGCGGGCCACTTCGGCCATGCAATCTTCCACGAGCTGACCGGCGCGCTCGACGCCCAGCTGCGCCTGGGCGGCCTTGACGTCCTCCGGCTTCGCCGTCGCATAGACGAGCACCGGGCCGTTTCCCAGCGCCTTCGCGGCCCACTCGCGCGCCTGCGCGACGACCGGCTGGCCTGCGGCGAGCTGCAGCGGATCGATCCGGAACCCGGGCCGTGTTTTGAGCCACTCTGCGACCTGGCCGTTCGTCGCGACCGAACAGCTTCCGGAAATCACGGCGGCGCGCCCGGGAACGCTCGGCAGCTCGGCGGCACGTTCCGCTGCGCGGAGCAGGCCACGTTCACGGAATTTCTCGGGCAGACCGATCGCGACGCCCGATCCACCGGTGACCAGCGGCAGTTCGGCGCACGCCGCACCGATCGCGTGGAGGTCAGCATCCGCGACCGCGTCCACGATCGCCATTCCTGTGCCCGCGCGGCGCAGTGCGTCGAAGCGCGCCCGGATCGCCTGGGGGCCCGCGGCGACCGTATCGTGCCGCACCAGTCCGACCTTGCGAGTGGTCTGCCGCTGCAGCACCCGGACGAGGTTCGCATCGGTCATGGGCGTCAGGGGATGGTCCTTCATGCCCGATTCCGACAGGAGCACATCCCCGACGAAGAGATGGCCACAGAAGATCGTGCGCGCATTCTCCGGGAACGCAGGGCAGGCGATCGTGAAGTCCGTGTCGAGCGCGACCATCAGCGCGTCGGCGACCGGGCCGATGTTTCCATGGTCGGTCGAGTCGAACGTGGAGCAGTACTTGAAGAAGTACTGTCGAGCGCCGGCCTGGCGCAGCCACGCGAGCGCCGCCAGCGATTGCGCCACGGCGTCCTGCGGTGCGATCGTTCGCGACTTCAGCGCGACGACAACCGCGTCCGCGTCCGGCGCCGGGCCTTCCGGAACGCCGAGCAGTTGCACCGTGCGCATACCACCGCGCACGAGCATGTTCGCGAGGTCGGTCGCCCCCGTGAAATCGTCAGCAATCGCGCCCAGCAGCATCTCGCGTTCCCGGCGGAAAAGTCTGCGAAATCCCGTCATTCCCGCGCACGCGGGGATCCAGGTCGAGCGGATTGAGTGGCTTCCTGGATCCCCGCGTGCGCGGGCATGACGTAACCGTTCTGATCATCGCGAGGAATTGGCAAGAGCATCGAATTCCGCCAGTTCGATCCTGCGACCCTCGGCGTGCGAACGGTACACCGCTTCCTGCACCTGCAGATTGACGAGATACTCGCGCGCCGTGTTCTCGAACGGCTTGCCTTCCTGCAGGCCGCGCACGACGTGACGCTGCAGCCACTCGCACGCGCCACCCGCGAAGGTGTCGGTCGGTCCGCTGTCGTAGCGGTGCTCGACCTCGTTGCCGTGATGGGGCTTCCACCAGAGGCGGGCGTCGCCGTCGAGTCGCAGGACACCGCCGGAACCCTCGATCCACATTTCGCCCATCGTCCTGCGCGGATTCGCCGCGACGTGGTCGTTCAACCGATTGCCATCGAACAGCCCTGCGGAGCTGCCGGCGAACTCGAAGACGATGTAGCCGGCATCTTCGCCCGCGATCACCGGATTCACTCTGCGCAGCCGTGCATAGACTGCGGCCACTTCCCCCATCAGGAAACGAAACGTGTCGATCCAGTGGATCGCAGTCTCGACGACGAGAAAGCGCGGCATCTGCTGGAAATAGGGCTGGCGATCGAGATAGGCGCGCGAGCCCTGTCCGTCTCCCGGCCGCAGCCGGAACGCCACGCAGTGCAGTTCGCCGAGCTGCCCTGCGTTGATGAGCCGGCGCGCCTCGCGGTGCCACGGAGCCCAGCGGAAATTCTCGTGAATGACCAGGGGAACGCCCGCGCGCTCCGCAGTCTCGGTGATCGCCACGGCTTCCGCGTAGCTTCGACCGAACGGCTTCTGGCAGATCACCGGAACGCGGCGCGACGCGGCAGTGGTCACGAACGCGTGGTGGGTGGCCGGCGGAGTGATGATGTCGAGGAGGTCCGGCTGGACGGTGTCGAGCATTTCTTCCAGCGTACCGAACACGCGCGGGATGCCGAAGCGCTCGGCCGTCTGACGGCCCTTGCCGGTATCGCGATTGGCGAGCGCGACGCACTCGACTTCGGCGATGTTGCGCCAGCCCTGGTACTGGAACTGGCTGAAATAGCCCGCGCCCGCGCAGGCGACGCGCAGCTTGCGCATCACTTCGCCTCGAGTGCCTCGATCACGGCGCGGGTCACGGCGGCGGTGCCGTCCTTGCCGCCGAATTCCGGCGTGACGATCTTGCCCTTCGCGAATGCATGGTCGACCGCCCGCTCCAGCAGCGCAGCCGCCTCGACGCACTGTCGCACACCGTGGCGCTCGCCCAGCCAGTCGAGCATCATCGCGGCCGAGAGGATCATCGCGGTCGGATTCGCGATGCCCTTTCCGGCGATGTCCGGCGCGGTGCCGTGTGCCGGTTGAAACAGACCGTGCGCATCGCCGATATCGCCGGATGGCGCCATCCCCATGCCGCCGATGAGCGCGGCGCCCAGGTCGGAAAGGATGTCCCCGAACTGGTTCTCGGTGGGTAGGACGTCGTATTCCCAGGGCTTGCGGATGAGGTTGAGCGACATCGCGTCCACGTAGCAGTGGTCGGCAGTGATGCCCGGGTGCCGCTTGGCGTGCTCCCAGAATATCCGGTGAAAGAGGGCCAGGCTGCGGTGCACGTTTGCCTTGTCGACGCAGGTGACGCGCCCCTTTTTCGGATTGCGCGCATGGCGCCGCTCCGCCAGCCGAAACGCGAATTCGAAAAGGCGATCGGATCCTTTGCGGGTGATCCGCCCGACGTCGTAGGCTTCGTCCGCCGTCGAGCGCGGGCCGACTTCGGGGTGATAGCGCCCATAGAACCATCCCTCGGTCTGCTCGCGCACCAGGACGAAATCGATATCCGCGGCGCGGGGATCGGCGAGCGGGAGCCGGGATCCCGGCAGCGCGCGGATGGGGCGCACACCCGCATAGAGATCGAGGTCCATCCGCAGCACGAGCTGGGGTGCGATCTCGGTGCCGTCGGGATAACGCACGTCCGGCAAGCCCATCGCGCCGAACAGGATGGCGTCGGCTCGCTCGCAGGCCTTTGCGACCGGATCCGGAAGGTCGGTGCCGGTCTCGCGATAGAGCTCGGCGCCGGCCCGGTGATGCTCATAAGCGAGCTTGAATCCCCCGATCCTGGCCATCAGCCGATCGAGGACCGCGAGGGCCGATTCCGTCACCTCGACGCCGATGCCATCGCCCGGCAACACCACGATCTGGAACGTCCTGTCGGTCATCTATTCACATCCTCATTTTTGAGATCGCGCAAACGGTCGAAGACACTGGCGCGGGCATGTTTTGACACTCAATCAAAGCTGCTTCAATTGGTGGCGCTCCAGGATCTCGAGCAGCTCGCGGCTTGCCCGCTCGCGGTGTGCGCGGTTCGCCTCGAACGCACCCCTTGCATCGCCGGCGCGCAAGCGCTCCAGCAGTAATGTGTGGTCCTTGGTGGAATTCACCGGCTTCGCGCGCATCCGCAACGTGGACATGCGCGCGCGATGCGCGCGATCCCAGAGGTTCAGGACGGCATCGATCAGGAGCCGGTTTCCGGACAGCTCGATCAATCCGCGATGAAAACGCTCGTCGGCTTCCGCCCAGGCATCCAGGTCGTCGGCCTTGAGCGCCTTCGCCATGTCGCGCGACGCCAGCACGAGCGGCGCCAGCTCCGCCTCGCCGGGCGATCGGCGCGCGACGATCTCCGCCGCCGCGCTCTCGAGTGCCGTCAGCACCACGTAGATGTCGGTCATGTCGGCGGGCGACACCGGTAGCACCTGCATGCCGTGGCGGGGGATCACTTCGACCAGACCTTCCTTCTGGAGGCGGATGAGCGCCTCGCGCACCGGCGTGCGGCTGATGCCGAGCCGGTCGGCCAGCTCCTGCTCGAGGGCGCGGAATCCGGGCGGCAGCGTGTTGTCGAGTATCTGTGCGCGCAGTCGCTGGTACGCGACTTCTACCCGCGAGCTTGCATGGGGCAAGGTCGGCTGCGCCGACTGGCGCGCAGCGAACGTCCCCTCGTGGTGCACCGGCCAGCGCCTTGCGCTGTCCTCGTTCCGCGTGTCGCGACCGCCGGTGCTCATCGGGTCACCGGGTAGTGCCAGTGCACGGGCGGATGTCCCGCGATCGGGACGCGGAACGATGTGATCGCATCCCCCAGCAGGCAGCCGAGATAGGCGGTCCGCAGATCGGCGCCTCCGAACGCGAGGCTGGAAATGTTCTTGAGCCTGTGCCCGGCCGCGCGGTCGAGGTGCGGACGAGCCATCGTGCCGGCGAGAAATGCCTCCTCGACCCAGTCGACGTGCGCCGCATCCGCGTCCTCGAGCACGACCTGCTGGGAGCCGTCGGCCGCGACCCGGATCACCCGGTTGGACACGATGCTCGTGATCCACACGGCGCCCTCGCTGTCGAAGGCGAGCCCATCCGGGAACGTTCCCCTGCCGAACGTCGTTACCGTCTCGCGGTGCGAAAGCGCGCCGTCGGATCCGATGCGATAGCGGGTCAGCTTGCGTCCGAAGGTCTCATTGACGTAGAGAAACCGGCCATCCGGGCTGACTAGCGCCTCGTTGGTGTAACCGAGGCCGTCCGCGACGATGCGGGCGCCACGCCGGTCGGCGACGACGATGAATCCGCTGGCCGCGTCCGGGCGGTAGTCGGCGGCGCGGGGCACCTTCCGGGTGCTGATCGTCGCCCAGATGCGCCCCTGTGCATCCTCGTGGGCGAAATTCGTGGGCGGAAGCGGAACGCCATCGATTTCTTCGAGGATCGCCCGTACCGCGCCGTCGCGCCGGAGCTCGTAGACGCCGCCGAGGTCCTCGCCGAGGTCGGCGATCAGGAATGAACCGTCCGGACGGAGCGCGATACCGTTCGGCCGTAATGGGCGCCCGCCGGGAAGCTCGCCGCGATAGAGCGTTTGCGAGCCGTCCGGCCACACCTGCGCGACGCCACCCCGCCAGTCGGCCGCGAAAAGCTCACCGCGCGCAGTGGCGAGGACGCACTCGGGCCGGGCGAGCCCGTTCCCGATCCGCCCGAGTTCGCTCAGCGCGATGGAAGCGTCGAAAACCTGCGTTGTGGCACTCATACAGGACGACAGGACAAAATATGGGACGGACGGTGTCCGAATATGGGGGGTGCGACCCCGCAGCGGATACAATAATGTATACGTTGTCGCCTGATTCTGCAACTCGCCGGCCGGTTCCGGGGGGCCGGCGGCCGCAAGCCCGTGACACTAAGGATGAATCGGGGGTGAATCGGGCGGCATGTGTCGCTATAATTCCGCGTTACGGCTGAAACGGAGCCTAAAAATAAGGGGGATGCCGTCGGTTTTCTTGTCGCTCGTCGACGAGCCGGCGGGCCGGCTGCCGGTCGCAACCGTGCATTTCTGTTGCAGCCCCCCTTGTTCAGTTTTCGGCGCTTCTTGTGGCGCCACTGGCCGGTTTCCGCCGGACGGCGCTGCGCGCCGCCGACCATGAACTCGCTCGAGCAGGAGAGAAAGCAAGATGAAACTATGCCGCTGGGGCAAGAACGGCTACGAGAAGCCCGGGATGATCGACTCGCAGGGAATGCTGCGCGATCTTTCGGTGACCGGCCTGGCGAATATCGACCAGGACACCATTTCACCGAAGGGCCTGGCGAAGCTGCGCAAGATCCGGCCGGAATCGCTGCCGCTCATCAAGACCGAGCCGCGCGTCGGGGTGCCCTACACCGGCATCAGCAAGGTGATCGCGATCGGGCTCAACTATTCCGATCACGCGGCCGAAGCGGGCATGCAGATCCCGTCGGAACCGATCATCTTCATGAAGGCGACGACCAGTATCACCGGGCCGAACGACGACGTGATCCAGCCCAAGGGTTCGACCAAGCTCGACTGGGAGGCTGAACTCGCGGTGGTGATCGGGTCCAAGGCACAGTACGTCCCGGAGGAGAAGGCGCTCGACCACGTTGCCGGGTACACGATCATCAATGACGTGTCCGAGCGGAATTTCCAGCTCGAGCGCGGTCCGCAGTGGACCAAGGGCAAGAGCGCCGATACGTTCTGCCCGATCGGCCCGTGGCTGGTGACCACCGACGAGATTCCGAATCCGCAGACGCTCGACATGTGGCTCGACGTGAACGGCGAGCGCATGCAGGTCGGCAACACTCGCACGATGATCTTCGGCGTCGCAAAGATCGTTTCTTACTGCAGTCACTTCATGACTCTCCTTCCGGGCGACATCATCGCGACGGGCACGCCGCCGGGTGTCGGAATGGGCATGAAGCCCGAGCCGCGCTGGTTGAAGCCCGGCGACGTGATGCAGATCTACATCCAAGGGCTGGGCGAGCAGCGCCAGAAAGTCGTCGCGTGGCCGGGCAAGTGACTGTCGTGAGCGCACGACAGGCGCGTGACTAGAGAAGCAACCGTTTAGAGAAGCAACCACTTCTTCCTCAAAAAATCCCCGCTGCGGCGGGGATTTTCATTTCCGGATCGGGATCCGACACTTGCGCGAATAGTCGCGAAAATCGTCATGACATTGTCATTGCCGTGCGCTATGCTTTCCCGCGGCAGCAGTGGCGTTTCGCACCGCGCAATTCCGGATGCGTGTGAACCTGCGCACGCGATACGAGTCGAACTTCTCAGACGGTCAGAGATGAAGCTAGTTGCGCGAGTCCCGGAACGAGACACTACGGTAACGCGGAACGAAGTCTAGGTATTCCCTTATGAGAGTCGTCGTCCTGGGAGCAGGCGTCGTGGGCACGGCCAGTGCGTGGTATCTCGCGCGCGCCGGTCATGCGGTGACGGTCATCGACCGCCAGGGCGCCGCGGGGCTCGAGACCAGCCTCGCGAACGGCGGCCAGATATCGGTCAGCCACGCCGAGCCTTGGGCGAACCCTTCCGCGCCGGGCAAGATTCTGCACTGGCTGGGGCGCGAGGATGCGCCGCTGCTCTTCCGCATGCGCGCCGACGCACGCCAATGGGCCTGGGGACTGCGATTTCTCGTGGAGTGCCTGCCGTGGCGAACGCGGGCCAACACGCGCGAGATCCTGGCGCTGGCGCTCTACAGCCGCACGGAATTGCAACGCCTGCGCGCCGAGACCGGCATCCGCTACGAGCACGCGGCCCGCGGCATCCTGCACTTCCATACCGATCAGAAAGATCTCGACCGCGCCGCACTTCACGCGAAGGCGCTTCGCCAGTACGGCTGCGAGCCGGAGGTCAAGACGCCCGACGAGTGTGTAGCGATCGAGCCCGCGCTTGCGCATGTGCGCGAACGGCTCGCAGGCGGGACGTTCACCTCGTCTGACGAATCCGGTGACGCCCACAAGTTCACGCAGTCACTTGCGGCCCTGGCGGAGGGTCACGGGGTCCGGTTCCGGTATGGATGCTCCGTGGAGCGCCTCGAGACTGAACAGGGCCGCTTGGTAAGCGTGATCGTGCACGACGTGCATGACGGCGCCGAGGAGTCGGTGACGGCGGATGCCTATGTCGTGGCCCTTGGCAGCTACAGCCCGTTGTTGCTCGATCGAGTCGGCGTGTCGATCCCGGTCTACCCGGTGAAGGGTTACTCGATCACGATCCCCCTGGAGGAAGGCGACGAGGCGCCGCACGTTAGCCTCACGGACGAGGCGGCGAAGCTCGTGTTCACGCGACTGGGGGCGCGCTTGCGCGTTGCCGGCACTGCGGAGCTCGCTGGCTACGACACGGAACTCCGCGCGGAGCGTTGCGAGGCGCTGCTGCGGCGGACCTACGACCTGTTTCCGCGCGCCGGTCGGGCCGAGCGCGCCGAGCACTGGACGGGCTTGCGACCGGCGACGCCCTCGAACGTTCCTCTGGTCGGTCGCACGCGCATTCCGAATCTCTACCTCAACACCGGACACGGCACGCTCGGCTGGACGCTGGCGTGCGGTTCAGGCAAGGCGCTCTCGGACATCCTCGGCGGGAAGCGGCCCGAGCCGGAATTTCGTTTCCTGGGCGTCCCGGAGCGACGCCGCCGCGAGGTGTTGCAGGCGGCGCCGCGATCGAGCTTCTGAAGCCCGGCGGGTTCGGCGCGCGTCAGGCGCGTGCCACGAGTGGTACTGCAATTTGAACACCGGAGCCACCGGGACCATGGCGCGCCAAATCGTGCCGCGCAATTTCCTCGGGCTCGAAAATTGCGACGATGTCGTCCACCACCGCCCCCGCCCGGGCACTGTTGTCCTGCGAATGATTGCACGCGAAGATGTCGAGCGTCACGCTCCGAAGCTCCGGCCAGGTATGAATGGCCAGATGCGATTCGGCGAGCACGATGCATCCGGTGACGCCGCCGCTCGCGCCGCCACCGATTCCCGGAAACCGGTGAAAGAGCGCATCGACAACCGTGAGGCCGCTGCGGTTGACCGTGTCGATGCAGAACTCGCGCAGCCGTTCCGCATCGACGAGATACCGTGCGTCTCCGCGGCAGCGATACAAGCTGGCGATGATGTGCAATCCGTCCATCGCGCCTTTCTTGCTAACCAATTATTAAGTAACGCACTTCGCGGAAGCTCGGATCAAGTCGACATGCGCGCAGGACGAAAGCTTTTCGAACGAACAAGGGGGAAAGCCCCCTTGTATATCCCCCGGAACGGACAAGGGGCAAGCCCCTTGTAAATCCCCATCGCGCGCAAACGACTCCCTCAGCTTCCGTTATTTCCCGGTCATTTCCCGGACGACTGAATCGATGAGACGCCGGGCGATGCTGATGCGCTGGGGAAGTCGCGGCAGCGCACGTACGTTAAACCATCCGGCCGCTTCGATTTCAAGGGGATTTGCCCGCACCTCGCCGGATTCCCAGTCGCACACGAAGGCGATCATGAGGGAATGCGGAAACGGCCACGGCTGGCTCGCGAAGTAGCGCAGTCCGCGGACGCGCACGCCGACCTCCTCCAGCACTTCGCGCTCGAGGCATTGCTCGAGGGTCTCGCCCGGCTCGACGAATCCGGCCAGCGCCGAGTACATCTCGGGTGGGAAGTGCGGACTACGGGCGAGCAGCACTTCGTCGGGCAGGCGTCGCACCATCGCCATGACCGCGGGCGCAAGGCGTGGGTAGACGACCAGACCGCACGCCGGACACTCGCGCGACCGCTCGCCCGCCTTGTATGCGGTCGGCGTGCCGCAACGGCCGCAGAACTGGTGAGTGCGGTCCCAATCGACCACCTGCAGTGCGCGCCCGGCGAGCGCGAACAGGCTGTCGTCCATCGCGCCGAAGAGCGCACGCAAGCCCTCCCATCGCCAGCCCGCGGGTGGCTCGACGTGACGCTCGACCTCCGCGGCATAGAGATGTGCGCCGCGCAGCTGGCCGAGATACTGTGGGATCCGCAGCGATCGGAGACCGAGTTCGCGCGGATCACGCGTTTCCGGAAGCGCGGGGGACTGCGGCGCCGCGGCGACCAGCAGACGACTTTCGCGGAACACGAACCACAGTGCCGAACCGGGGACGTCGTCCGGCGGCGCCAGCTCGCCCACGTAGTCGTCCGGCGCCGAGAACGGCATCACGAACGGGCGCGGCGCGTCACTCACGACCCGGCACCCTTCCATGAGTGGCATGGATCCACATCGGGCGAGCTGCGTCCGATTCGCCCAGCTAGCGCAGCCGGCGGATCAGGCTGGTGGTATCCCAGCGGCCGCCGCCCATTTTCTGAATGTCGACGTAAAAGCTGTCGATCATCTCGATGGTCGGCAGCTTGGCGCCGATCTCGCGCGCCTGCTCCATCGCGATGCGCAGATCCTTGCGCATCCAGTCCACGGCGAAGCCGAAATCGAATTTGTCGTCCACCATCGTGCCGCCGCGGTTCTCCATCTGCCAGGAAGTCGCGGCGCCTTTGGAGAGGCATTCGAGCACGCGCTTCATGTCGAGCCCCGATTTGAGGCCGAACGCGATGCCTTCCGCCAGGCCCTCCATGACGGCGACGCCGCAGATCTGATTGACCATCTTGGCGAGCTGACCGGCGCCGCTCGCCCCGAGCAGCGTCACCGCGCGGGCGAAACTCGCGATCACCGGTTGCGCGCGCTCGAACGGCGCCGCGTCGCCGCCGACCATGACGGTCAGCACGCCGTTCTCCGCGCCGGACTGTCCGCCCGACACCGGCGCGTCGAGAAAATGAAAGCCGTGCTCTTCCGCATGCGTCGCGAGCTCACGGGCGATCTTCGCCGAGGCGGTGGTGTGATCGATGTGGATCGCCCCTTTCTTCATCGCCTTGAACGAGCCGTCCGCGCCGAGGGTCACTGATCGCAAGTCCGGATCGTCGCCGACGCAGGAAAATACGAACTCGGCGCCTTCCGCCGCCCTGGCCGGCGTGTCGGCGAATTTGCCGCCGTGCTTGGCCACCCAGCTCTCCGCCTTCGCGGGGGTGCGGTTGTAGACGGTCACCGCGTGACCCTTCGCCGCGAGATGCCCGGCCATGGGAAAGCCCATCACGCCGAGTCCGATGAATGCCACGTTCGCCATGTGTCGTCTCCCTTGGGTGCGCTCTCTGGAATGATCTCTGCAAAATGCAACGTGTCGCCGCTCGGCGGGCGGTCCGCGGGCCGCCCGCCGAGCGGGTCTGGCGAATTATAGGGTGCGTGCCTTGCGACGCGACTTGCGCGGTTGGGATTGCCGATCTGCGAGGAACGCCGCGGCCTCCTGCAGCAGAAAACGCTTGCAGGCGAGTGCGACGGGCGAGAGGCGCTTCCGCGCGAGGTGCGCGATGTGCCACTGGCGCACGACGGGGAGTCCCACGACGTCCAGCGTGACGAGGCGTCCGGTTTCGAGCTCCAGTCCGACCGTGTGCAACGACAGGAGCGATACGCCCATTCCCGCGAGCACCGCCTGCTTGATGGATTCGTTGGATGCCATCTCCATGCTCACGTTCAGCGACAACCCGTGGCTCACGAACAAGCGCTCCAGCAGGCCGCGCGTGCCCGATCCCGGCTCGCGCACGATGAAGGTCTCGGTGGCGAGCCGCTCGAGCCGAACGCGCCGCCGTCCGGCGAGCGGGTGCTGTGGCGAGGCAATGACGACGTGGGGATGCTGCGCGAACGCTTCGGCGGTGATCTCCAGATTCTCGGGTGGGCGACCGATGATGGCGAGGTCGACCTCGTTGTCCGCGAGCTGGCGCAGCACTTCCGCGCGATTGTCGACCGCCAGTCGCAGCGCTACACCCGGGTGTGCGCCGATGAATCGCGCGAGGAGGGGCGGCGCGACGTACGTCGCAGTGGAGACGGCGGCGATGGCGAGACGTCCATGCTGCAGACCCCGCAGTCCGTCGAGCGTCTCCTCTGCCGCGCGGAGCTCGTCGCCGATGGTCCGACCGTGCCGTTGCAGCGCCTCGCCCGCTTCGGTCAGGTGTATGCGCTTGCCGATCTGCTCGAACAGCGGCAATCCCGCCTGCGTCTCGAGCGCCTTGACCTGCATCGATACCGCCGGTTGCGTCAGATGCAGCTCGTCGGCGGCCCGCGAGAAGGAAAGATGACTGGCCACGGCCTCGAAGACCTTGAGTTGGCGCAACGTGGCGTGACGGATCGACATGGCGTGATCGGCCGATTGCCTGAATAGTATCAGTGAAAGCTTATTGATATGATAAGAATTAATGACTGTTGCTTATGATCTGCGCAGCCTAGAGTGGCAGGTTCGAGCTGCATTTCGTATCCGGAGGGGGCAGATGGCGACCGACAAGGGGAAGACCTACAGCGCTGGCGTGAAGGATTATCGCCAGACCTACTGGGTGCCCGACTACCAGGTGAAGGACACGGATCTCCTCGCCTGCTTCAAGATCACGCCCCAGTCGGGCGTGGCGCGCGAGGAGGCGGCTGCGGCCGTCGCGGCGGAGTCGTCGACCGGCACCTGGACGACGGTCTGGACCGACCTGCTCACGGATCTCGAGCACTACAAGGGCCGTGCCTACCGGATCGAGGATGTCCCGGGCGACGAGTCCTGCTTCTACGCGTTCGTGGCGTATCCGATCGATCTTTTCGAGGAAGGATCGGTGGTGAACGTGTTCACCTCGCTGGTCGGCAACGTCTTCGGCTTCAAGGCGATCCGCGCGCTGCGACTGGAAGACGTTCGATTCCCGATCGCCTACGTGATGAGCTGCGGCGGCCCGCCGAACGGTATCCAGGTCGAGCGCGACAGGATGAACAAGTACGGCCGCCCGATGCTCGGCTGCACGATCAAGCCGAAGCTCGGGCTGTCGGCCAAGAACTACGGCCGCGCGGTCTACGAATGCCTGCGCGGCGGACTCGATTTCACCAAGGACGACGAGAACGTCAACTCGCAGCCGTTCATGCGCTGGCGGGACCGGTTCGGCTACGTGATGGAGGCGGTCAAGAAAGCCGAGGCCGAAACCGGCGAGCGGAAGGGCCACTACTTGAACGTGACCGCACCGACCCCGGAAGAGATGTACAAGCGTGCGGCATTCGCGAAGTCGCTGGACGCGCCGATCATCATGCACGACTTCCTGACCGGAGGATTCTGCGCGAACACGGGACTCGCGAACTGGTGTCGCGAGAACGTGATGCTGCTGCACATCCACCGCGCCATGCATGCGGTCATCGACCGGAATCCATATCACGGCATCCACTTCCGCGTGCTGCTCAAGGCTCTGCGGCTCTCGGGCGGCGACCACTTGCACACCGGCACGGTCGTCGGCAAGCTCGAGGGCGATCGTCAGGCCACGCTCGGGTGGATCGATCTCCTGCGTGAGCGCTACGTCCACGAAGACCGATCGCGCGGAATCTTCTTCGATCAGGACTGGGGGTTCATGCCCGGCGCGCTGGCAGTGGCATCGGGCGGCATTCACGTGTGGCACATGCCGGCGCTCCTCGCGATCTTCGGCGACGATGCAGTGTTCCAGTTCGGCGGCGGTACCCTCGGGCACCCGTGGGGCAATGCGGCCGGAGCCTCGGCCAACCGCGTCGCGCTCGAAGCCTGCGTGCGGGCGCGCAACGAAGGCCGGGAAGTCGAGAAGGAAGGGAAGGACATTCTCGTGCAGGCGGCCAAATCGAGCCCCGAGCTGAAGATAGCGATGGAGACGTGGAAGGAAGTGAAGTTCGAGTTCGACGTCGTGGACAAACTCGACGCAGCGAAAGCAGCTGCCTGAGCATGCACGACAATCAGCCACCGAGGAGCGGCGTATGAGCGAGATCCTGGAGTACAAGTCGCGGCTCTCCGACCCCAAGAGCCGGAAGTTCGAGACCTTCTCGTATCTGCCCCCGCTCTCGAAGGGCGAGATCCGCAAGCAGGTCGAATACATCGTCGCGCGCGGCTGGAACCCCGCGGTCGAGCACACCGAAGCGCAGCACGCGGCCGGCGCCTACTGGTACATGTGGAAGCTGCCGATGTTCGGCGAACGCGATGTGGATGCGATCCTTGCCGAGGCCGATGCCTGCCACGATGCGAATCCCGACGATTACGTTCGCCTGATCGGATACGACAACCTGCGGCAGACGCAGGGGACGGCGATGGTCGTGTATCGGGGAAGGGCCGCGTAGCGTGGCGTCTCAGCCATAACGGACGCCTGACGGGCGGTCTGGCGGACGCGAGCCGACCCGTGGTACACAGGCCACGCCGGACCCGCGCCGCGGGCGACAAGGAGGAGAGGATGAGCATCGAGGCATTGATTTTCGATGTCGACGGCACGCTGGCCGACACCGAGGAGACGCATCGGCAGGCGTTCAACGCCGCGTTTCTCGAGCATGACCTGAACTGGAACTGGAGCAGCCACCAGTACCTGGATCTGCTCAACATCTCGGGCGGCAAGGAACGCATCGCGCAGTACATCGAATCGCTGAAGTTGCCGGCAGAGGAGAAGCAGCGCCTGCAAGGGAGTGTCGCTGCGATTCACCGCACCAAGACGCGCACATTCGCGGAGTTGATCCGCGACGGCCGCTCCCCGTTGCGGCCGGGGGTGGCGCGTCTGATCCGCGAGGCGCGCGAGGCGGGCGTCAAGCTCGGCCTGGCCTCGACCACTTCGCCCGCGAACGTCGAGGCGCTGATCTCGGCGGGGCTGGGCGAGGAGGGCTACCACTGGTTCAATGCCATTGCCTGCGCGGACGAGGTGCCGAACAAGAAGCCTGCGCCGGACGTCTACAACGTCGTGCTTTCGACGCTCGGTCTGCAGGCTTCGGCGTGCGTGGCGCTGGAGGACTCTGGAAATGGCGTCCGGGCGGCCAAGGCGGCGGGGCTCTTCACGATTGCCATCCCGACGATCTGGACGCAGACGCAGGACTTGAGCGAAGCGGATCTGGTGCTCTACAGTCTGGGGGACCCCGAGCAGCCGCTCGATCCCGGAGCGGCGGCGCGCATCGGGGCGCAATGTCTGGGGCTCGCGCAGATCGCGGCGTTGCACGGGCGTGCGGCCGCCGCCTGACGCTGGCGTCCAGCGCCTGAGGAGACGATCATGTCGGTCCAGCATCCGATCGTTGCGGCTACCGGATCGTCCGGGGCCGGCACCAGCACGGTGCAGAAGGCGTTCGACAAGATCTTCCGTCGCGAGAACATCACCGCGGTCCACGTCGAAGGCGACGCATTTCACCGCTACGACCGGAATGAAATGAAGCAGCGCATGGCGGATGCCGTTCGCGAAGGCCACAATTTCAGCCACTTCGGACCCGAGGCGAACCTCTTCGAGGAACTCGAGGCGCTCTTCAAGGAGTACGGCGAGGGCGGCACCGGAAAGATTCGCAGGTACCTGCACAACGAGGAAGAGGCCGCGCCGTATGGTCAGGAGCCCGGCACGTTCACGCCCTGGACCGCCATTCCGGACAACAGCGATGTCCTGCTCTACGAAGGCCTGCACGGCGGAGTCAAGAACGGCAAGATCGACATCCCGCAGCATGTCGATCTTCTCATCGGCGTGGTGCCGGCCATCAATCTGGAATGGATCCAGAAGATCGATCGCGACACCAACATGCGTGGTTATTCGCGCGAGGCGGTAACCGACACGATCCTGCGGCGGATGCACGACTACGTGCACTACATCTGTCCGCAGTTCACCGAGACGCACATCAACTTCCAGCGCATCCCGATGGTAGACACCTCCAACCCGTTCATCGCCAAGGACATTCCGAGCGCGGACGAGTCGATGGTGGTGATCCGCTTCCGCAATCCGATCGGCGTCGATTTCCCCTATCTTTTGACGATGATCAACAATTCGTTCATGTCGCGGCCGAACAATATCGTCGTGCCGGGTGGCAAGCTCGAGCTGGCGATGCAGCTCATCATCACGCCGATGATCTGGCGTTTGATGGAGGATCGCAAGCGGATGGGCGCCCGCCTCGGGCCGGTCGAACATGCGATCGGCGTATTCCGTCCAACTCGGGTCTGAAAACCCGCGTCTGATCCCGCACCGCGGGCGCGCTGGAGCGGAGCGCCTCGCGTATAATTTCCAGACGTCAGAGTCAGACGCACCCGCCTCTCACAGATTTTCCTCAGGGTCTCTCCGCGATGGACGCTCCGGTTCGCAACGATCTCGCCAACGTATTGCGCGCGCTCGCCATGGATGCCGTGCAGCAGGCGAACTCCGGGCATCCTGGCATGCCGATGGGCATGGCCGAGATCGCGCTGGCGCTCTGGAACCGCCATCTGCGCCATAACCCGGCCGATCCGAAATGGCCGAACCGCGACCGCTTCGTGCTCTCGAACGGTCATGGCTCCATGCTGCTTTACTCGCTGCTGCATCTCACCGGCTACGACCTGCCGATGGACGAGCTGCGGCGCTTTCGCCAGCTGCATTCGAAGACGCCCGGGCATCCCGAATACGGCTGCGCGCCGGGCGTCGAGACGACGACCGGGCCGCTCGGCCAGGGCCTCGCCAATGCGGTCGGCATGGCACTCGCGGAGCGAGTCCTTGCCGCCACATTCAATCGACCTGGCTACGACATCGTCGACCACCACACCTATGCGTTTTGCGGCGACGGCTGCCTCATGGAGGGCATCTCGCACGAGGCCTGCTCGCTCGCGGGGACACTCGGCCTCGGCAAGCTGATCGTGCTCTACGACGACAATGGCATCTCGATCGACGGACACGTCAAGGCGTGGTTCACCGACGACACGCCGAAGCGATTCGAGGCCTACGGCTGGCACGTCGTGCCCCATGTGGACGGTCACGACGTCGACGCTGTCGACCGGGCGATCCAGGCGGCACAAGCGGTCACTGACCGGCCGAGCCTCATCTGCTGCAAGACCATCATTGCGATGGGTTCGCCGCACAAGGCCGACACGCACGAAGCGCACGGCGCGCCGCTCGGCAAGGACGAAGTCGACGGCGACCCGCAAGGCGATCGGCTGGACCTACCCGCCTTTCGAGGTTCCCGCGCACGTGTACGAGGCCTGGGACGCTCGCGCGCGCGGCGCAGCACTCGAGAAATCCTGGGACGAGACGTTCTCCGGTTACGAGGGGCAGCACCCCAAGCTGGCGGCGGAGTTCAGGCGGCGGATGGCGGGCGAACTGCCGGCCGATTGGCCGAAGCAGAGTGCATCGATGCTGCGAAAGATCAATTCGAAGGGCGAGACGATCGCCACGCGCAAGGCGTCGCAGAACGCGATCGAAGCGCTCGGACCGGTATTGCCGGAGTTCTTCGGCGGCTCGGCGGACCTGACCGGCTCGAATCTAACCAACTGGTCGGGGTCGAAGCGGCTCACCGGGGCGGCGGGCGGCGGAAACTACCTGTCGTATGGCGTCCGCGAGTTCGGCATGGCCGCGATCATGAACGGCATGGCGGTGCACGGCGGCATCCTGCCGTACGGCGGAACGTTCCTGGTGTTCACGGACTACGCTCGCAACGCGATGCGCATCGCGTCGCTCATGGGCGCGCACGACATCTTCGTGCTGACGCACGACTCGATCGGCCTTGGCGAAGACGGGCCCGACGCATCAGCCCATCGAGCATGTCGCGACGCTCCGTCTCATGCCGAATATGTCCGTGTGGCGGCCTTGCGACACGGTGGAGACTGCGGTCGCCTGGATCGCTGCGGTCGAGCGGCGCAATGGCCCCACCTCGCTGGTGCTCTCGCGCCAGAACCTCCCGTTCCAGAAGCGTACACCGGCAACCATCGCCGCAATCGCGAAGGGCGGCTACGTACTCGGCAAGGCTCCGCGCGCGAAAGTGGCGATCATCGCAACAGGCTCGGAAGTGCAGCTCGCGATGGCAGCGCAGGCCAAGCTCATGGAAGAGGGCATCCCGGTTCGGGTGGTGTCGATGCCGTGCACCGAGGCGTTCGACCGGCAGGACGAGGCCTATCGCGAGAGCGTCCTGCCGCGCCGGATGCTGCGCGTCGCGGTCGAGGCGGGCGTCACCGATTACTGGCGGAAATACGTGGGCCTCGACGGCGAAGTGGTCGGCATCGATCGCTACGGCGAATCCGCGCCGGCCGCCGAGCTCTTCAAGTACTTCGGCTTCACGGCCGAAAACGTCGTCGCCGCCGTGAAGCGCGTTCTGGAAAAGAAGTCGCGAAGGAAGTAGACACTGATGAACCCTGTGCCTCCGCTCAGCGGGAAGGAGGGTAACGGGGGGAAACCAGCCGGTTTCCCCCTGTTCGTGACCTTCCGATCGCGACCACGCATTGGCACAATGACCCATTTCAAGGCAGCCTAAAATGAGGATGCAGCAATGACCATACGAGTCGCGATCAACGGGTACGGGCGGATCGGCCGAAACATCCTGCGTGCCCACTACGAGGGTGGCAAGCGCCACGACATCCAGTTCGTCGCACTGAACGATCTGGGCGACGCAAAGACGAACGCGCACCTGACCAAGTACGACACGGCCCACGGCAAGTTCCCGGGCACGGTCGCCGTCGAAGGCGACAACCTGGTGGTGAACGGCGACAAGATCCGCGTCTGCGCGCAGAGGAATCCGGCCGAGCTGCCGTGGAAGGACCTGAAGATCGACGTGGTGCTCGAGTGCACGGGCCTCTTCAACAGCAAGGCCAAGACCGTCGGGCACATCGAGGCCGGTGCGAAGAAGGTGATCATCTCGGCGCCTGGCGACAAGGATGTCGACGCGACCGTCGTCTACGGCGTGAACCATCAGGTTCTCAAGGCATCGCACACGGTGATCTCGAACGCGTCGTGCACCACCAATTGCCTCGCACCGATGGCCAAGGCCCTGCACGATCGCATTGGCCTCGTGAGCGGGCTGATGACGACGATCCACGCTTATACGAACGACCAGGTCCTGACCGACACCTATCACACCGACTTGCGTCGGGCGCGCTCGGCGACCATGTCGATGATCCCGACGAAGACCGGCGCCGCAGCGGCAGTCGGGCTCGTGCTGCCGGAGCTGAACGGCAAGCTCGACGGGTTCGCCATTCGCGTCCCGACGATCAACGTCTCGCTGGTCGACCTCTCGTTCGTTGCAAAGCGCGCGACGACTGTCGAGGAGGTCAACAAGGCCGTCAAGGAAGCATCCGAATCCGGGCTCAAGGGGATCCTGGAGTACTCGACGGAGCCGCTCGTCTCGATCGACTACAACCACAATCCGGCCTCGTCGATCTTCGATTCGACCCTCACCAAGGTCTCCGGCGGCACGCTCGTCAAGGTCTGCAGCTGGTACGACAATGAATGGGGGTTCAGCAATCGAATGCTGGACGTCACCGTTGCATTGATGAACGCAAAGTGACGCGCTGCCACCGGGTGTCGGCCAACGGGACGCCGTCTTGAAGAAGCTCGCGACAACCCTGCTGCTCCTGGCGGCAATCGTGCTCGGCGGCTGTGCAACGGGCAACAAACCATCGGGCAACAAGCACGCCTATACTGGCCAGACGCCCGACTTCGCGGTGTCCGGTACCCGGGTGGCCGTCGTGGCGGTCCGGGATGCGCGGTCATACGTCATGTCGGGCAGATGGGCGCCGGAATTCGCGGGCGTGACGCGTGGGGGATTTGGCGATCCGGTCGATGTTCTGACCGAGAGTGGAAACCCGCTTGCGGTCGATTTCGGCACTACGATCGCCGCGGCGCTCAAGGCGAAGGGGTTCAAGGCGACCGTGCTCGAAGGATCCGTTCCGGGCAACGCCGAGGGAATCGCAGCGGTACTGAAGAAGGCAGGCGCGGAGCGCCTCGTGGTCGTGCTGATCGAGGAATGGAAGAGTGATACGTTCGTAAACACCACACTCGATTATGGCCTCGACTTGCAGGTGTACGACGACGCCGGGAAGGTGCTCGGAGGGACGCAGCTTACGGGGCGCCAGGACCTCGGCGGAGACGCCGCCAACCCTGCAGGCCATGCCAGGACGGCGGTGCCCGCTGCGTATCGCAGGGTCCTCGAGCAGCTGTTCTCCGCAGGGCCCATCGTGGCCAGCCTGAAGTAGCGCCCGAGCATTGACATCCCGGCAATTGCATTCCGGCAATCAACGTCCCAGCAGCTACGTCCCAATATCATGCGCGTTCTCAAGATGTCAGACGTCGACCTGCGCGGGAAGCGGGTCTTCATTCGCGCCGACCTGAACGTCCCGATCGACGAGCAGGGCCGGATCACCGACGACACGCGTATCCGCGCGTCGGCGCCTGCGATCGAGCAGGCGCTCGCGAGCGGTGCTGCGGTGATGGTGACTTCGCACCTGGGCCGGCCGAAGGAAGGGGAGTTCAAGCCGCAGGACTCGCTCGCGCCAGTCGGCAAACGCCTCGCCGAGCTGCTCGGCAAGCCCGTTCGGCTCGCGCAGGACTGGGTGGATGGTGTGGAGATTGCGCCCGGCGAGGTCGTGCTGCTCGAGAACTGCCGGGTGAACAAGGGCGAGAAGAAGAATGACCCGGCGCTCGCGAAAAAGATGGCGAAACTCTGCGACGTGTATGTGAACGATGCCTTCGGGACCGCGCACCGCGCCGAGGCGACGACCTACGGCATCGCGGAGCATGCTCCGGTTGCATGCGCTGGCCCGCTGATGGGCGCCGAGATCGACGCGCTTTCCGCAGCGCTCGGCAATCCCGCGCGGCCGCTGGTCGCGATCGTCGCTGGCGCGAAGGTCTCGACCAAGCTCACCATCCTCGCCGCGCTCGCCGAGAAGGTGGATCAGTTGATCGTCGGCGGGGGCATCGCCAACACTTTCATGCTGGCCGCCGGGATGCGGATCGGCAAATCGCTCGCCGAGCCGGACCTCGTCGACGAGGCGCGCAAGATCATGGCGGCATTGCAGGCAAAGGGCGGTGGCGTTCCGCTTCCAGTCGATGTCGTGTGCGCCAAGGAATTTTCGGCGACGGCCAAGGCCGAGACGAAGCCCGTCGGGAATGTCACCGACGACGACATGATTCTGGATATCGGACCCGAAAGTGCGCAGGCGCTCGCGAAGATCCTCGGAAGCGCGGGCACCATCGTGTGGAACGGACCAGTCGGCGTGTTTGAATTTGAACCCTTCAGTCACGGCACACAGACCGTTGCCGCAGCGATCGCCGGCTCGAAGGCATTCTCGCTGGCGGGCGGCGGCGACACGGTCGCGGCCATCGCCAAGTACGGGATCACCGATCGCATCGGTTACATCTCCACGGGCGGCGGTGCGTTTCTCGAGTTCCTCGAAGGCAAGCAGCTCCCGGCGATCGAAGTGCTCGAGCGTCGGGCCGTGCACTGATTTGCTTCCGTTCCGCGCCGCGCTAGACCGGCGTCAGTGCATGCTGTAGCGTATGCGTCGCATTTGTCCAGTTGTCCAGTTGTTCAGTTGTCCGGAGCAAATGCGCAACGAGCGGTAAGAATCACAAAGCGACGCAACGGCCAGGAACGCAATGCTTTCCCACCAATACGAACGCAAAGTAAATCGACGCGCGACCAAGATCGTCGCGACGCTCGGACCCGCCACGAGCGACCGCGCCACGCTCGACAGCATGCTTCGCGCAGGCGTGGACGTAGTGCGCGTGAATTTCTCGCACGGGACCGCCGATGATCACCTGCGCAGGGTGGAGATCGTCCGCGAAGTCTCGCGCGAGGCCGGGCTCACGGTCGGCATCATGGCCGACCTGCAGGGTCCCAAGATCCGGATCGGCAAGTTCAAGGACGGCCGCATCACGCTCGAGAGCGGCGACGCGTTCGTGCTCGACGCGTCATGCCCGCTCGGCGACCAGCAGCGCGTCGGGCTCGATTACAAGGAACTGCCGCGTGACGTGAAGCCGGGAGACGTGCTCCTCCTCGATGACGGCCGCATCGTCTTCGACGTCTCGCAGGTGGTGGGCGATTCGGTGCACTGTGTCGTGCGCCACGGCGGCGTCCTCTCGAACAACAAGGGCATCAACCGCCTCGGCGGGGGTCTCACCGCCCCGGCGCTCACCAGCAAGGACATGGATGACATCCGCGTCGCAGCCGGGATGAAGGCGGACTACCTGGCCGTCTCGTTTCCCAAGAGCGGCAAGGATATGCAGCTCGCGCGGGAGCTGATGCGCGCGGCGGGTGGCCACGCGCTGCTGATCGCGAAGATCGAGCGTGTCGAGGCCGTAGGTGCCGAAGCATTCCAGGACATCCTCGCGGCGACCGACGGGATCATGGTCGCGCGCGGCGATCTCGCCGTGGAGGTCGGCGATGCCTCGGTCCCGGCACTGCAGAAGCGCATGATTCGCGCCGCGCGCGAAGCCAGCAAGCTGGTCATTACCGCGACACAAATGATGGAGTCGATGGTGGCGTCCCCGGTGCCCACGCGTGCCGAGGTGTCGGACGTCGCCAACGCCGTACTCGACGGCACAGACGCTGTCATGCTCTCGGCGGAAACCGCGTCCGGCCGATATCCGGTCCACACGGTCGAGGCCATGAGCCGCGTCTGCGTGGAAGCGGAAAAATCGGCGCAGGTATCGCTCGACCACCATTTCCTCGACCGGATCTTCACGCGCGTCGACCAGTCCATCGCGATGGCGGCGCTCTTCACCGCCTATCACCTCAAGGTCAAGGCGATAGCGGCGCTCACCCAGTCGGGCTCGACGGCGCTGTGGATGTCGCGGCTGGATTGCGGCGTGCCGATCTATGCGCTCACCTCGGAAGCCTCCACGCGCTATCGGGTCAGCCTCTTTCGCGGGGTCTTCCCGCTGACTGTGGGCTACCAGGGCCACGACCGCGATCTTCTGCTCGAGGAGGCCGAGGAGGCGCTCGTGCGGAATGGCATCGTGCAGGATGGCGACGTGATCGTCGTGTCGTTCGGCGAGCCGATCGGCTCCCCCGGCGGCACCAACACGATGAAGATCGTCCAGGTCGGCGAGCATCGGCGCGCCTGACGCTGGAATCGTTTTCCCCTCCTCTTCAAGGAGGGGAAAAGGCTACGTCCCCAAGAATCTCGCGGCGAAGCGCGGGTAGATCCCGGCCACCTCGTCGCGCACGATCTCGCGCATGAGTGCGCGCCGGTTTTCGGTCGGCGCCGGTGTCGCGGGTGACGCGGGCTCGCGGTCGAAGTCGAATCCCGTCTCCGCGACGATCTCCTCGACGGTATGGCCGGGGTGCACGCTCGCGAGCCGGAAGCGCGCGCGCGCGCGGTCGAAATAGAACAGCCCAAGCGGCGTGACCAGCGCATGCGGTCCGCCCGGACGGTAGACGCCGGGCGGACTCGTGCCGGGGGCCGAGATGAAATCGACCTTCTCCACGAATACTCTGGGGCTGTGTTCCTCGCGAAAGAGGATGACGCGCGGCACGAGGAAATACAGAAAAGCGGAGCCGAACGAGCCGGGCCAGCGCACGTCTGCCGCGGGATAGGGCCCCGCTCCGACCAGATTGATGTTGGCCTGCCCGTCGATCTGCCCGCCGGACAGGAAGAACGCGTCGATGCGCCCCTCTGCGGCGCAGTCGAAGAGCTCGCACGCGCCGTTCGTGAACGCAGAATGGCGCTCCGTGTCGAGCACCGAGACGCGTAACGCGCCCGCCGATTCATGTCGTGCGAGCAGCGCAGCGGTCCCCGGCACCGGCGACTGCGCGCCGACCGCAACGTGCCGGCAGCCTGCGAGCAGATCGGCAATGACCGAGACGAGCGTCTCGGTCTGCTGTTGCCATGCATTCACGCTGTTGATGAGGCGAGCCATTCGGCCAGGAACGCGCGAAACCCTTCCTCGGTCTTTGCGGCTTGCGAATAGCGCGCAAGCATCTCGCCGTCGGACGAATAGCGTCCGGCCATGGCGAGCGGTGCCGCCCCGCGCGGCGCCAGGGCCACCTTCGTCACATAGAGATCCGGAATCGTTCCCGCGGCGAGCACCGGATCGTCGAGCAGGTTCCGCTCGACGATCTCTTCCACCGAGACCAGCGTTGCCGCTGAAGCGTGCGCGACCGTCATGAGCTCACGATTACGCCCGATCCAGACGTTGCCGTGGCGATCGGCGAGCGGGGCATGGAAGAGAGCCACGTCCGGGCGGATCGCGGGTAACGCGACAATCCGGTCGCCGGGCTGGAACGGATTCTCGATCTCTCGCCAGTCGTGCCGGTGCGCAAGAAGGTCGGAGCCGATCAGGCCGCGGATCGGGATGAAGGGCAGTCCCTTCTCGGCCGCCTGGAGCGCCCCGTGGATGGCGGGGCAGGTGGCATCGAGCACCTGGATCGCGCCGCTGCGGACCGCGGCAGTGAAGCGTGGCGCCGCGCCATGCTCGCCCAGCGTCACGGCCGAGGTCTCCACCGTCCGCACGGCGCCCGCCCCGACGAGGATGTCGACCTGCATGCCGCACACCGGGACACCCACGATATGCAGGTCCTTCACGCCGCGCCTGAGCAGCGCGCGCGTGGCAGCCATCGCGACACCCGAAAAATCCTTCGGCACCGCGAGCTTTGCACCGTCGCCGATACCGGCGACGAGGTCGTCCAGGCTGGACATCAGGGCGCTCATGATTGCCGGAAGCGTAGCATTTCGCGCGGTGTCCCTATAATCGACCGGCGAACGGACAAGGAGCACGCATGTCGAAAAACAACCTTCCAGCGCGGATCGAAGATGTCGCGCACCTCGAAGACCTGATGACGACGCCCACGCCCGCGCTGATCGAGGATCTCGCCCGGGTGCCCGGCGACATCGTGATCCTGGGCGTGGGCGGCAAGATGGGGCCGACGCTCGCGCGCATGGCAAAGCGTGCCGCACCGGAGCGGCGCGTGATCGGCGTCGCGCGGTTCAGCGAGGCGGGCCTGCGCGAATCGCTGGAGGCGCACGGCATCGAGTGCATCACGGCCGATCTCCTGAATCGCGCGGAGATCGAGCGGCTGCCGCGCACGCCGAATGTCATCTTCATGGCCGGACGCAAGTTCGGCTCGGTGGGCCGGGAGGACCTCACCTGGGCGATGAACGCGTATGTGCCCGTCGCTCGTGGGCGAGGCGTTCGCGGAGTCGCGCATCGTCGTCTTCTCCACCGCGTGCGTGTACCCGTATGTCGAGGTCCGCGGCGGCGGCGCGACGGAAGAGGTGCCGCCGATCCCGCCGCCGGGAGACTATGCCAATTCGTGCGTCGCGCGCGAACGCATGTTCCAGTACTGGTCGAACGTGCGCGGCACCGCCGGACGGCTGATCCGCCTCTCCTACGCGATCGATATGCGCTACGGAGTGCTGCACGACGTGGCGAAGAAAGTGCTCGCTCGCGCCACGATCGATCTCACCATGGGCAACGTCAACGTGATCTGGCAAGGTGACGCGAACAGTCAGGTACTGCGGTCGCTTGCGCATTGCACCACGCCGACGAGTGGTCTTAACGTGACTGGACCGGAAGTCACCAACATTCGGAAGCTCGCGCTGGCGTTCGGCGAGCGCTTCGGCGTGACGCCGCAATTCACCGGAACCGAGGCGAAAACTGCCTGGCTTCTGAATACCGACAATGCGCAAGCCCTGTTCGGGCAGCCGACCATTGCCCTGGACACGCTCATCGACTGGACGGCGGACTGGGTGAAGCGCGGTATGCCCAGTCTCGGAAAAGCAACGGGCTTCGACGTGCGGGATGGAAAGTACTGACCACGCGCTGGACGTGGGTCATCTTCCGGGATGCCTCGCGCTCTCGGCGGAGGCCGGCTGGAACCAGATCGAGGCCGACTGGCGGCTGATGCTCGCGCTCGGGCGGGGGTTGGGCGTCTCCACGGCAGATGGTCGGCTCGTTGCCACTGCGATCATGCTTCCGTACGAGCGGCGCTTCGCGTGGATCAGCATGGTGCTGGTCACCGAGAGTTTCCGTCGCCGCGGAATCGCGAAACGGCTTCTGCAGCGCGCGGTCGATGACCTGGTGGGCGGCGGCCATGTGCCGCTCCTCGACGCCACGCCCGCGGGGCGTGAAGTCTATCGCCAGCTCGGCTTCGAGGATTGCTGGGGCATGCAAAGGTTTGCGTCCTCTTCAGGTAAAGCGCCGGTGGCGGCCCGGGAAGCCGGCATCGACGTGCGTCCCCACGCGCCCGACGACTGGACCTGCGTACTGAAATTCGATCATGATGTTTTCGGCGCCGACCGGTCCGGCATTCTGCGTAACCTTGCGGCGCGAGTACCGGAAGCGGCGCTGGTTGCCGAGCGCGGCGGACGCTTCTGCGGCGCCTCGTTCGCCCGTGACGGGCGTGTTGCCACGCAGATCGGACCGGTCATCGCGGCAGACGAGGAGACCGCACTTGCCCTCATTGGCGCAGCGTTGGCGAAGGTTTCGGGTCCCGTCTTCATCGACGTTCCCGACCGGCACGCTAGAATCGCGGCATGGCTGCGCGCGACGGAATTTGCGCCACAACGATCGCTGACTCGCATGGCGCATGGGCGTAACCGCGCGTTCGACGACCTCGATCGCCTCTTCGCAATTGCCGGTCCGGAATTGGGTTAGACGGGGACGGGAGAAACCGTGACGGGATACAGGACCTGGCAGGAATGGCCGGCAGACGTGCTGGCGACCCTGCGTCGCGGGACGGCGATTCCCGCGCACCTGCTGGCGCTCGACGCGAATCGCAAGCTGGACGTCCGACGCCAGCGCGCGCTCACGCGCTACTACGTGGATGCCGGTTCCGGAGGCGTCGCGGTCGGCGTGCATTCGACGCAGTTCGCGATTCGCGAGGCCGGCCTGTACGAGCCGATCCTGAGGCTCGCTCGTGACACCGTTGCGGACTGGACTACGCGCCCGATGGCGCTCGTCGCCGGCCTTGCGGGCCGAACGACCCAGGCGCTGCGCGAGGCCGAAATCGCGCGTTCGCTTGGTTATCATGCCGGGCTGCTTTCGCTCGCCGCGCTGAAAGGCGCAAGCGAGGACGAGGTCGTAGCGCACTGCCGGACCGTTGCGCGCGAAATCCCGCTCATCGGGTTCTATTTGCAACCGGCAGTGGGCGGTATCGTACTGTCGGTCGGATTCTGGCGGCGATTCGCCGAGATCGAGAACGTGGCGGCGATCAAGATCGCCCCCTTCAATCGCTACCGCACGCTCGACGTGGTGCGCGGCGTGATCGAAGCCCGCGCGGAGGAGCGCGTCACGCTCTACACCGGCAACGACGACCACATCGTTCTCGATTTGCTGACACCCTTCGTCCTGCCGCGCGGCGGCGAACTGGTGACTGTCCGGATCCGCGGCGGACTGCTCGGCCACTGGAGTGTCTGGACTCGCGGCGCCGTGGAAATTCTGGCGCGGATTCACGCCGCGATCGACGCGGGTGCCATCGATCCCACGCTCCTTGCGCTCGACGCGCAGGTGACCGATGCGAACAGCGCGTTTTTCGACGTTGCGAACGACTTCCGTGGCTGCATCGCCGGATGCCACGAAGTCCTGCGCAGACAGGGGCTCCTGGAGGGAACCTGGTGTCTGGATCCGGAGGAGGGACTGAGTCCCGGACAGGCCGAGGAGATTACCCGGGTGATGGCCGCCTATCCCGCGCTCGGGGACGGCGACTTCGTGAAAGCAAATCTCGCACGATGGCTCACCTGAAGCCTGCCTTGACGGGCCTCCCGCGTGCCCTGTGCGATAGGGTCTAGTTCTTGAACTTGTAAACGAGCAGCGCGACCAGCGCCACGAACAGCACGATAAGGTAATAGTCTAGAAACGACATTTCTCGCCTAGCCTCCCTGGCTAACCCCCCACGGCCGGAGAATAGCCCAGGCGCCTGAGCCGCGTCCAGCACGGCTCGGGGCAAGGTATGAACCCTGTCACTTTGGCATCTTGATCGAGGGGTCCAGGAATTCGTTGGTGTAGACGGATTTCACATCGTAAGGTTTGTCGACGCCGACGTAGGTCTTGACCAGCTCGTAGTCGTTCGCCATGCGCTTGTCGTCGTGCCAGCCGAGCGCGACCTTGCGTGACACGTCGTCGCTCATCAGGACCTCGACCAGGGCCCAGTTCTGCATCTCATTGTCGAACTTGAGCGCCCCGTTCGCCTCGACCAGTGCCTCCACGCACGGCTTCGGATCCTTCACGCACGCGGCGAACGCCTTCTGCGTGACTTTGACGAATTTGGCCACGAGTGGCTTGTTCGCCTTCAGGAACTCCTCGTTGACGATGATCGAGTTGCCGTACGGGTTGAGGCCCACGTCGCGCCACGCGACGAAGCCCATGTCGTCGCCGAGCTGCTTCTGGAAGATATGGTGAATGTTGTAGAACGAGGTGGTGACGTCGATCGACTTCGACTTCAGTGCGGCGAGCTTGGCATTCGCGTCGATGTTCACCCAGGTGACCGACTTCGGATCGATGCCGTTCGCCTTGGCGATTGCCGGCCACATCGTGCGCGCGGCATCACCCGCCGGATTGCCGATCTTCTTGCCGGGGAAGTCCTTGATACCCTTGATCCCGGAGCTCTTGAGCCAGTAGAGGCCCTGCGGCGAGTTGGCGTAGACGTTCAACACACCTACGACATTGGCGCCTTTGCCCTTGCCGACGAGCGCGGTGCCCATGTCGGCGAGCCCGATCGGATTCGCGCCGGCGCCGACCTTCTGCACTGCGAGCGCCGAACCCTTGCCCGGTTCGATATTGAGGTCGATGCCCTCGGCCGCGTACCAGCCCATCTTCTTGGCGTAGTAGTAGGGCGCATGATCTCCGCCCGGCACCCAGTTGAGGAAGAAGTCGATCTTCTGCTGCGCGAAAGCCGGTACGGCGAGCGTAGCAAGGCCAAGTCCGGTCATTAACGCGGCAACGAACGCTTTCAATGAACGCATGAGTTCTCCTCTCGCAAGTTGCTCGATCTGATTGTCCTGCGGACCGCGTTCCGGGCGACTTCTGATTCGAGCCCGCGCGCGGCAAACGACTTCCCCTCGGGCCATCCTAGCCACGCGGGCGACGTAATGTCAAATTCGCTCGCCCGTCGTAATACTCGCCGTGTCGGGGCGTTCTTTCGCGCCCGCCGTGGCCAGAGGAAGGTATTCTTGAGGTTACCATGACGGCCACTGCGATTCTCGAGGAAACACCCTGGGAGGTGCGAAACCTCGGAGTTCCAAGTTACGTGGTGTCCGCCGGCTTTTTTGCCGCGCCGGATTTCGCCGGGCTCGAGCGGGAATTGCGGACGCTGGCTGCGGCGCATGGCCGGCTATTTGTCGCGGCACGTCTGGGCAAGAATGGACTCCCGCACGTTCCACGATTGCAGGCCATCGGCTTTTACGTGGTCGAATGCACCGTGTCGCCGACCATGGCGCTCGGCAGGAATCCGGTGCTCCGGGCGTTCGAGCGCGATCCCGCGAGCTTTCTGCCGCGCCGGTATCGCATCGAGGAGCTCGAGTTCCGAACGCTCGCTGCCGTCCCGCCCGACCAAGGTCCCCTGATCAGGGCGATGGCGCACGACGCGTTCCTGGACGATCGCTTCCATTGCGATCATCAGTGTTCACGAGAGATTGCAGACCGTCGCTTCGCGTTCTGGATGGACGATCTCATGCAAGACCCGGAGGTCAGATTCGACCTCCTGATCCTGCGCGGAATACCCATCGCATTCTTCGCGCGCAAGCGCGCGCACCAGATCGTCTCGGGATTCGCGCGGGAGCGCGCCTCATCCGGCCTCGGAGAATTCTTCTGGCTCTCCACCTGCAAGGCGATGAAGGACGAGGGATACACCGCGGTGCATTCCCTGATCTCGTGCAACAACCTGCAGTCGCTCAACCTCTGCGCCCGCTGCGGCTACCGATTCAAGGACACCGGGTACACCTTCCATTGCTGGGTGGACGCGCCTGCCGGCGGTTGACACGAAATCGGTTCGTGCGTGGGTGGACTATCCACGCTGCGCGACGGCACCGTGATGGAACGGGTTGCAGCGGAGACTTCGCCGCCGCATCCGGTCATTCGGCGAAGAACGCCTTGATCGCATCGACGACCTGGGCAACGTCGCTCTCCTCGAGCCCGTAGTAGAGGGGCAGGCGTACCAGCCGGCTCGACACGTCGTCCGTTACGGCAAGCTCGCCCGTCGCGCGCCCGAAGCGGCGTCCAGCCACCGAAGAGTGCAGCGGAACGTAGTGGAATACCGCATAGATTCCGCGCGCCTTGAGATGCTCGATCAGCGCCGTGCGCTCGGCGAGGTCGCGCGCGAGCACGTAGAACATGTGTCCGTTCGCGGTCACGCCGTCCGGGACCGGCTGCGGAAGCGCGAGCCGGCCGCTAGCTGCGAGCTCGGCAAGGCCCGCGCGGTATGCGGCACATAGCGCGCGGCGCTTGGCAATGATTTCGTCGGCATGCTCGAGCTGCGCCCATAGGAAAGCTCCGATGAGCTCGCTCGGAAGGTACGACGAGCCGATGTCTACCCAGGTGTACTTGTCCACCTCGCCGCGAAAGAACTTCGATCGATTCGTGCCCTTTTCGCGCACGATCTCGGCACGCTCGACGAAGCGCGTGTCATTCACCAGGAGAGCGCCGCCCTCGCCGCTGATCACGTTCTTGGTCTCGTGGAAGGAGAGGCAGCCGAGATGGCCGATCGCACCGAGCTTGCGCCCCTTGTATTGCGCGAGGATTCCCTGCGCGGCGTCCTCGACCACGACGAGCCCGTGACGCTCCGCGGTCTGCATGATCGCATCCATCTCGCACGCCACGCCCGCGTAGTGCACCGGCACGATAGCCCGGGTGCGTGGCGTGATCGCGGCCTCGATCAGGCGCTCGTCGAGGTTCAGGGTGTCGCGACGAATGTCCACGAAAACCGGGACGGCGCCCCGCAGCACGAACGCATTCGCAGTGGAGACGAACGTGAACGAGGGCAAAATCACCTCGTCTCCGGGGGCGAGGTCGCACAGGATGGCCGACATCTCCAGGGCGGCGGTGCAGGAGTGGGTAAGCAGCGCCTTGTGCGTTGCGAGACGGCGCTCCAGCCACTCGTGACAGCGGCGCGTATAGGGCCCGTCGCCCGCAATATGGCCTTGTCGTATTGCGTCTGCGATGTTCGCGAGCTCGTCCGCGATCGTGAACGGCTTGTTGAATGGAATCTTCATCGCCGCTTGCGCCCGATCAGCAGCAACGAGCCGCCCACAGGCATGCAGACACCCGCACGGATCAGACCGCGCTCGACACCGAGCACGGACTCGAGCGTGCGGTTGAGCCAGGGCGTGAGGCGCAGCTCGGCGGCCGGGTCGTAGCGCTCCTTGCGAGCGCGCTGGGCGAGACGCGACACGAACATGAGCGGCAGCAGCAGGGTGACGAAGGACGTCATTCTAATGATTTCGAACCCCGCCTCTGCGACGCGCTTGCTGAGCTCCGCAGCACGATAGCGACGCACGTGGCCGGCGTGCACGTCGAACTGGCTCCAGAGTCCCGGGTGCTGCGGCACGGTGATGAGCAGGCCGCCGCCAGGCGTTAGGGCGGCAGCGAGCTCGGCCAGCACGGCGCGATCGTCCTCGATATGCTCGATCACGTCGCAAGCGGCGACCACGTCGAACTCTTCCCGAAATGGAATGCTGAGCGCATCCATCTGGATGAGCGCCGCGCCCGGCACGCGCGCGGCGGTGAACTCGAGACCCTCGGTCGCCGCTTCGCTGCCCGTGAGCTGCAGCCTCGGCCGCGTCTGGGCAATTCCCGCCAGCACGAACCCGGTTCCGCAGCCGACCTCCAGCATGTTGTGGGCACCTGGAAAGTAGCGCTCGAGCGCCCAGACGATCAGCCGATTCCGCGCGCGGAACCAGAAATTGTCCGCCTCGAGGCGGGCGAGCTCCGCGAAGTGCGCCGGATCGTATCCCGCAGCGCCGCGCGCGAGGTTCGGTGCGAACGCCGGGAAACCGCCGATTCGCGTCGGCTCGGCGCCGCACCGCGGACACCGCCAGTCACTGCCTTCGAACTTCGCGCGGCAGCTCAGGCACAGCCTCAACCCTGGCTCCCGACGATGATACCGACCGAGATCAGCACCAGGCCGACGATCTTCGGAGTCGTCACGGGCTCGTTGAAGAAGACCGCCGAGCAGGCGAAAACCAGGACGAATGCGAGGCTCATGAACGGATAGGCGTGTGACAGCTCGAGCCGCGTCATCGCCGCCATCCACGACACGGCGGCACCGAACGCCGCGGCGAGCGCCAGCACGATCCAGGGATCGATCAGGAGCTTGCCAAGAAACATGAGCTTGCCGTGGGTGTCCGGTGGAAAGGCGCCAGCCTCCAGCACTTTCCACTTGATGACCACTTGGCCGAATACGGTCAGAAAGATTGTCAGAAAGACGTACACATAGCTCATCGGCTCGATCGTCCCGTCATAAATACTTGCGCCAGCCCGATGTCAAAGTCCCCACACCAGTACCCGCGGAGACGACCTCTCACGGTCGCCGCGGCACTTCGGTTTGCTCGGGGAACGTCGTTCGCGACACGATGTACAGCGGCCGCTTCTTCGCCTCATCGAAAGTTTTCCCGAGGTAGATACCGAGGATGCCGAGGATGCTGATGATGATGCCGCCGATAAAATAGAGAGACACGAACAGGCTTGGCCATCCCACCACTGGAGAGCCGTAGAGAAGCGCCCTCACCAGGATGAACATGCCGCCCGCGAAGGCGAAGAGCGACATCAGAAAGCCGAACCGTATCGAAAGCCTGAGCGGCTTGTCCGAATACGCGATGATGGTTTCGCCCGCGAGCTTCCAGAGCTTGCCAAACGAGTAAGTCGATTTGCCTTCGTGGCGCATCCCGTGCTGCACCTCGATCGCCGCGGTCGGGAATCCCATCCAGTGGACCAGGCCGCCGAAGAATCGGAGTTGCTCGCGCATCCGACGGCAGTTCGTCGCGACCTTCCGGGAGATGATGCGGAAGTTGCCGGCGTCGCCGTCGTAGTCCATCTCGGAGAGGTAGCTGAAGAGACGGTAGAAAACCCGCGAAGCGATCCGCTTGAAGGCCGAGTCCGAGCGCTTGCCGCGCAGCGCGAGCACGACGTCGTAGCCCTCGAGGGCCTTGGCATAGAGTCGCGGAATCTCCTCCGGCCGGTCCTGCAGGTCGCAGTCCATCACGACCACCCAATCTCCGTCGCAGTGATCGAGCCCGGCCGTGATGCCGTAGTGCTGCCCGAAGTTGCGGCTGAACTGCAGGCCCTTCACCCGGGGATCCGCATCCGCGAGCGCGCGAATGATCTGCCATGACCCGTCGCCGCCGCAGTCCTCGACCATGACGATTTCGAAATCGCCGGTGATGCTCTCGAGCGCCGCGACGAGCCGGGCGTAGAGCTCGCGCAGGCAACTTTCGGCCCGGTACACCGGCGTCACGACGGAAATATGCGCCATGGGTCCCGGTGCCACAGTCGCCCTGCGGCACTTGCGATGTGTAGCCTGCTCATGGCGGGGAACAATATCAAACCCGCGGGCAAATAGGTAATTCGCGAGGAAGCCCTTGGATGGCCGCGTCGAGCGGCAATGTGCGGCGGGAAGATCGCGAAATCGAATCACGTAGAATGGACCGTCTTTGATGCGTCTGTGCGGACCCTTGCGATGACGCCCGCTGCGACCGGGCGGAGCGAGGGTCACCGCGCCCGGGAGGATGCCGATGGAGTTCTCGAGCGACACGCTGCGCCGCTACTCGCTTGCCGTGCTCGTGCACGTGCTGCTGGTCGTGGCGTGGTATCTCTTCGTGAAGCTGGGCGACGTGCCGAAGTACGTGATGCCTACGCCGGGCGAGACGTTCATGGCACTGTTCACCGGCAACTACGGCTGGTGGCGGAACGTCGCCGTGACCGGCACCGAGATCTTCGGAGGGTATTTTCTCGCGCTCTTCTTCGGCGTGGGACTCGCGCTGCTATTCACCTGGTCGCGATGGCTGGAAGAGCTCGCCATGCCTGCGCTCGTCAGCCTCAACATGATCCCGAAAGTCGCGCTCGGGCCGCTGATCATCGTGTGGTTCAAGTACGGCGTCTGGCCCAACATGCTGATCGCCTTCTCGATCGCGCTGTTTCCGATCCTGCTCACCACGGCCCGCGGCCTGCGGGAGGTCGAGCCCGATCTCCTCGACCTCGTGCGCTCGCTGCGCGGCTCGCGCTGGCAGCTTTTCGTCAAGATCCAGCTGCCCGGCGCCCTGCCGTACATTTTTTCCGGCATGAAGGTCGCCTCGATCCTGGCGGTTGCCGGCGCGATCGTGGGCGAGTTTCTCGCTTCCGACAAGGGCCTCGGCTACCTGATGCTGCAGGTGCAGGTAACGCTCGACACGGCAGCGATGTTCATGGCGGTGATCCTCATCACGCTGATCGGCGTCACGCTCTACGGGCTCGTGATGTTCCTCGAGCGCCTTCTCGTGCCAAAGGACGCGCGGATCGCCTGATGGAACCGTTCATCCACCTCGACGGCGTCCGCAAGACGTATCGCAAGGCGAAGAGCGAATTCCTGGCGATCTCGGACGCGACGTTCGACGTCATGCCGGGTGAGCTCGTCGCGCTGGTCGGACCATCCGGGTGCGGCAAGACGACGCTGCTCAAGGTCCTCGCGGGCCTGCAGCCGCACGACTCGGGCACCGTGCGCATCGGATCCGGTGCGCATCCGTTCGACCCGTCGCGCGACGTCGGCATGGTCTTTCAGCAGCCGTTGCTGTTGCGCTGGCGACGGATCCTCGCGAATGTCCTGCTGCCCACCGAAATTCTCGGCCTGCCTGCGAAGGAGAGTCAGGAGCGTGCCCGACATCTTCTCGCGCTCGTGGGCCTCGCCGGGTCCGAGGACAAGTATCCCTACGAACTGTCGGGTGGCATGCAGCAGCGTGCGGCGATTGCGCGTGCCCTGGTTCACGATCCGAAGCTCGTGCTCATGGACGAGCCGTTCGGCGCGCTCGACGCGCTCACGCGCGAGAAGATGAATCTCGAACTCCTGCACATCTGGAAGGAGGCCGGCAAGACCATCATGTTCGTCACGCACGGCATTTCCGAGGCGGTTTTTCTCGGCACGCGTGTCGTCGTGCTCACGGCCGGTCCGGCGCGCATGGCCGACAACTTCGAGGTAGCGCTGCCCTACCCGCGCACGCTCGACATGAAGACCCAGGAGAAATTCGGCGAGTACACTCGCCGCATCTACCGCCTGCTTGGCATGGAGTGAGGCGGGCGCGTCGATGCGCCCGCCGGAGATGACCCGCGCGGAGGTTTCCTAGACCGTGGCGACGATCTTCTTGAATTCGTCCGGCGTGAAGCCGCGCATGGTCTGTGTCCGGATGTTGCCCATCGAGCCTATCTTGAGCAACGCGGCGGTGAGAGCCTCCGCAGTGCCCTCGGTGATCGTGACGATGTCGTAGGTTCCGACGGTGTACCAGACGTCTTTGACCTTGAGACCCAGTTTCTCCGCTGCGGCCTTGAATGCCTGCAGCCGCTCGGGCGAGTCCTTCACGGTCTTGATTCCTTGATCAGTGAAATTCACGAGGGTGACAAATGTTGGCATGACTCGACTCCTTGGTTGAGGTTCAATCTGCCAGCGGAGGGACGCGCGAAGGCGCGTCCGCGCCAACAACGAAATGGGCGATTCGAATACCGCGCGGAGCGGTACAGGCAGTACCGCTAGAGTGGGTCTCCGCGACCCGAAGGTGAAAATACTTCAGCCGGCCGGCTGACTCCGTATCGTTCTTGCGCCGGGAGCCAGGACAGTCTACGCCTGCGGCAGGGCAACGCAAGCGGTGTGCTCAGGCCGCGCGCTGCGCCCCGCGTCCCTCGAACAGATCGCGCCCTTTCGCGAGCGCGCGGATCTTGGCGTCGGCGATCGAACGCTTGAGCATCCAGAAGCCACAGTCCGGATGGACGTATTTCACGCGCCCCGCACCGATGACGCGCTCGGCCGTCTCGATGGCGCGCGCGATCGTCTCCGCGGTCTCCACCTCCGTTCGCTTGATGTCAACCACACCGAGGCCCATGCCGATCTCCGGCCGAAGGTCGCGAAACACCGCCAGCTCTTCGGCGGGTCGGTGCGCGCACTCCATCACGACATGGTCGACGTGCAGGTTGTTGAGGTAGCCCATGAGCTTGGCCCACGACCCCTTCTGGATGGACTGGCCGCCGTAGTTACCGAAGCAGAGGTGCACGGCGCGCGTGCGCGGGAACGCATCGAGCACCCGGTTGGCTGCCGCGGCCGCCCACTCCCATTCTTCGGGGCTGCCCGGAAGGTTCGCCTCGTCGAGCTGCAGAATATCGGCGTCGATGTGCCGGACCTGCTCGGCCAGTGCATCGGCGATCGAATCGGCGAGCGCGGCGGTCGACGCGAAATGACGATTGACCAGGGTCTTGGCCAGCATGTGCGGTCCGGTGACCGTGAACTTGAAGGGATGCGTGGCGAGCGCGTGCGCGCGCGCGCAGGCGTGCGGCAGATCGAGCGCGCCGGAGCGGACCGGACCGTCCGCCACGCCGGGTGGTCGCGAGCGGAACCCCATGCCGCGCTGCGCGCGATAGGCGACGAGCTCGTCGAACGTCATGCGGGTCCGGATTCCGTCCATCGGCCGGACGAAGTATTCGATCATGCCGTTCGTCTCGGGATGATTGACGTCGAAGCGATAAAGCTCGCCATCGCACACGACGTCGATGCCGGCCTGCTCCTGCGTGTGGAGGACGACGCGGGTTGCGTCGATCACCGCCTGCTCGGAAGGCGCGGCCGCGAGCCAGTCCGGGACAGGATACGATCCGACCACGGTCGTCTTGATGCCGGGTGCCGCTGCCATTGCAAGTCTCCCGCTACGTGTTCGAAACGAGTTTACCGGCGGCCGCCGGCGCATTGCAAACTTTTAACGGATCGGTTAATAATCGTTCGCGCTTCCAGACGATTCTACTTACGAATCCACGGGCTCCTCGATGAAGATCGCGCTCTGCAACGAAGTTCTCCAGCCGATGCCTTTCGCCAAGCAGTGCGACTTCGCGAAGGCCGTGGGCTACGACGGAATGGAGCTCGCGCCCTTCACGTTTTCCGACGAGCCGCACCTCATGATTCCGGCGGAGCGCACCGCGATCCGCCGGGCGGCGCGCGAAGCGGGCATCGACATCACCGGCTTGCACTGGCTGTTGTTGACGCCGCGCGGATTGTCGATCACGAGCCCGGACGACGCGGTGCGTCAGCGAACGGTCGAAGTCATGCTGCGGCTGATCGAGCTGTGCCACGACCTCGGCGGGAAGGTGCTGGTGCATGGATCGCCCGCTCAGCGCGCGATTGCGCCGGGGACCAGTCGCGAGGATGCGCTGGCGCGCGCGCGCGACTGCCTGGCGAGCGTTGCCGATCATGCGCACGCCGCGGACGTGACGTATTGCATCGAGCCGCTGTCACCGAGCGAGACGCGACTCATCAATACTGTCGCCGAGGCTGCGGCGATCGTGGATGCGATCGGCAGCCCCGGACTGCGTACCATGATCGACACGAGCGCCGCTTCGCGCACCGAGGAGGAGCCGCTCGCCGCGCTCATCGATCGCTGGCTGCCGACCGGCCGGATCGCCCACGTGCAGGTGAACGACCGCAACCGCCGCGGCCCGGGCGAGGGCGAGGACCGCTTCGTCCCGGTATTCGCGGCGTTGCAGCGCGGCGGGTACGAGGGGGTAGTCGCGGTGGAGCCGTTCAAGTACGTCCCGGACGGCCAGGCGACGGCGGCGCGCGCGCTGGGCTATATCCGCGGCATCCTGGAATCGCTCGATGGGCACGGCTGATCGGGTCGCCCGCCCCGGCAGTGCCGGGCGCCGCAGCAGCCGGGCAACCGGCGAGTTACGCGGGCGCGATCCGGAGCGCACGCGCGCGCGCATTCTCGAGGCGGCAACGAGCGAGTTCGCCCGCTATGGACTCGGCGGAGCGCGGGTCGACCGGATCGCGGCGAGCGCGGGCGCCAACAAGCGCATGCTCTATTACTACTTCGGCGACAAGGACGCGCTGTTCCAGGAAGTGCTGGAGCACGCCTACGAGAGCATCCGGAGCGCCGAGCAGGAACTCAATCTGCTCGACGTCGAGCCGGTCGAAGGTGTGGCGCGACTCATCGCGTTCACCTGGCGCTACTACATCGCGCATCCGGAATTTCTGACGCTGCTGAACAGCGAAAACCTGCACCGCGGACGCCATCTCAAGGGATCTCGGCGCATCCGCACGACGAACTCGCCGCTCATTGCGACCCTCGAGGAGATCCTGGCGCGCGGCGTGCGCGCAGGAACTTTCCGGGCGGGCGTCGATGCGCTGCAACTCTACATCTCGATCGCGGGGCTTTCCTATTTCTACCTCTCGAACAATCACACGCTCTCCGCGGTGTTCGGCCGCGAGCTCTCGACCCCGGCGGCGCGGGAAGAGCGGCTCGCCCACATGATCGAGCTCGTGGTGGGCTCGCTCGCCCATCGTGGCGCGATTGACGCTCGCGCCCGGGAAAGCTAGACTTATTAACTAGATGGTTACAACGCGGCAAGCGCGCTAGATCGACCCTGCGCTGCGCCGACTCAATGGAAGTCAGTGAATGCCCGAGATCGTCCGCATCGAGGTCGGCCGCCTGGATTACGGTCTCGTGGGCGATTTCAAGTTCTTCAAGGGCGGCGCCCGCCCCTCGGTGCTGCTCCGCATTACCGACACGGCGGGCACGCAGGGCTGGGGACAGGCGGTGCCGGTCGAGACCTGGACCTACGAAACGATGGAGTCGGTGCAGACGACGCTCGTGCACTACCTCGCGCCCGCCCTCCTCGGCGCGGACGCGACCGACCTCGCGGATATCCACGCACGCATGGAGCGGGCGATCCGGCCGTCGTTTTCGGTAGGCCAGCCGCTCTGCAAGGCGGCCGTGGACCTCGCATGCTACGACCTGTGGGGCAAGCAGACCGGTCGCAGCGTGGCCGACCTGCTGGGCGGCGCGCGCAGCACGCGGGTGCAGCTCAGCTGGACGGTGCAATCGCCGACGCTGGAAGGTGCCGTGGCCCAGCTCGAGCAGGGCAAGGCCCTCGGATACTCGAGCTACAACGTGAAGCTCGGCCGCCCGCAAACGCAGGAATACGATCGCGCGCTCATTCGAACCGTCAGCGAATTCGCGCCCGGAGGATTCCACTGGGCGGATGCCAACACGAGCTATGACCTCGAGACCGCGCGCGCAATGGGACCGTGGCTCGCCGAGGCCGGCTTCAAGGCGCTCGAATCGCCGTTGCCTCCGCACCGGATTCGCGACTACCAGTCGTTGCGACGCCAGGGTGCGATTCCGATCCTGATGGACGAGGGGATCGTCGCGCCGGACGAGACCGCGGAATTCATCGCCCTCGGGATGATGGACGGCATCGCCATGAAGATCGCGCGGTGCGGCGGGCTGTGGAATGCGTCCAGAATCGTGACTTTGCTCGACGAAGCCGGACTCGCAACGTTCGCCTCGGGGCTGACCGATCCGGACTGGTCGCTCGCGGCGTCCATCCATCTCTTTGCCTGGGCAGGGCTCGAGCGACCCGCCGCCCTGAACGGTCCGCAGTACGTCGCCGACCGGGGCACGCTCGATGCGGACTTCCGCGCCGTCGGGGACACCATTTCGTTGCCTACCGCACCCGGTCTCGGAATCACCGCCGACGCGCGGGCAGAGCGGTCGCTCGAGGTCGTGGCCGATGTCTGAGGGGCGCACCGCTTCGAGCGTCGTCGGGTCTCCGCCGGAGCGCAAGCAAGCCAGCGTCTTCGTCGTGATCGGTCGCAAGCTCACGCCATTCGTGGGCGTCATCGCGTTCCTGGTGCTCTGGGAGATCGGCGTGTTCTTGACCAGCGCGCCGGCCTATCTCCTGCCCCCGCCCAGCGCGATCTTCCAGGTGTTCGTTGCCGAGCTCCCGCGCCTGCTCGAGCACGGCTGGGTGACGCTGTACGAGATGCTGCTCGGCTACGGCCTCGCGGTGCTGGTGGCGGTCCCGCTCGCGATCGCGATCACCGCATCGCAGCGCTTCGACAAATTCGTGATGCCCACGCTGCTGTTCTTCCAGGTCGTCCCCAAGGTGGCGATCGCCCCGCTCTTTCTGGTGTGGTTCGGTGTGGGCGCGCTGCCGAAGGTGCTGGTTGCGTTCCTGATCTCGTTCTTCCCGATCGTCATCGACGCGGCCGTTGGCCTGCGATCGATGTCCACCGAAATGAACGACCTCGCCCGCTCGATGGGCGCGACGCGCATGCAGGTGTTCGCCCAGTTCCGGCTGCCGACGAGCCTGCCTTATCTCTTCAGCGGGCTCAAGGTCGCGGCGACCCTCGCGGTAGCCGGCGCGGTCGTCGGCGAGTTCGTGGGCGCGGACAAGGGGCTCGGCTACCTGTTGCTCGTCACCAACTCGAACCTCGAAACCGCGCTGATGTTCGCCACGATTGTCGCGCTGACGATGATCGGGCTGGTGTTCTTCTACCTCGTCGAATTTCTGGAGGCGTTGCTGATCCCGTGGCACGTCACACACCGAGTACGTGGGGAGGCCGGGACGATGTGATGCCGTCCGGCTCCGGTGCGTCGCTTCGCAATTGCTGGTATCTCAAAGGAGGATGAGTCTCATGAAAACCCATAGATCGATCCTGTCGCTGTGCGCTGCCGCGTTGATCGGCGTCGCATTCGCCGCCCCGGCCGAGGCGCAGACCAAGTTCCCTTTCCGGCTGAACTGGACGCTTTACGGCGAGCACGCCGGGTTCTTCGTGGCCCGGGACAAGGGCTTCTACAAGGATGAGGGACTCGACGTCGAGATCATGGAAGGTAGCGGATCGACGACGGTGTCGCAGCTCGTCGCCAACGGCTCCAACCCGGTCGCCTACGTCGATGCCGCGACGATGATGCGCGGAGTCGGCGCCGGCATGCCGATCAAGGCGGTTGGGGTGACGCTGCAGCAGAGCCCGATGGCGTTCATTTACCGCGCCGACAATCCCCGCCCGACCAAGATCTCGGAGATCAAGGGGACGCGCATCGCGATCACTGCGGGCGACGCGAGTCTCGCGATCTTCACCGCCTTCATGGGCAAGCTTGGAATGAAGGTCGACGACGTCCAGATGATCACCGTTGCCAACCCGGCGTCCAAGGAGCAGGCGGTGCTCGGCAAGCAGGCCGACGCGCTGCTCGGCTACTTCATGGACCAGGGGCCCCGCATGCAGCTGAAGACGGGCGTGAAGATGGGCTGGACGCGCCTTTACGACATGGCCGGCGTGTCGACTCTTTCGAGCGCAGTCATCGTCAACAACGCGTGGGCCGAGGATGCCAAGAACCAGGACGCGCTGCGGCGCTTCCTGCGCGCCTCGCAGCGCGGCTGGCAATACACGTTCGACCATCGCGACGAGGCGGCCACGATCTTCGTGAAGGCCGCTCCGGCGTTCAACCAGGAGATCGCGCTGCTCGAGATCGACGGGACGATGACGATTCTCCACACCGAGCGCACGAAGCAACAGCCGATCATGTGGTCCGACGCCGCGGACTGGAAGGAGAGCCAGGACCTGCTCGAGAAGTTCGCAAAGCTCAAGCCGGAGCCCGACGTCAACGTCTACTTCACCAATCGCTTCCTGTCGAAGCCGCCTTACCTGCCGAGCAAGTAGCGCAAAGCATCGTTCTCGCGGCCGCATCGCCGCGGGAAGGATGAATATCCAGCCACCCACACTGCTCCCGCGAAGATGGCCCACCCTTACATTCGCCTCCAGAACGTCGCAAAGGTGTTCGACACCAAGGATGGTGCCGTCGAGGCATGCGTGGACGTCAGCCTCGAGATCAGGCAATCGGAGTTCGTCGCGATCGTGGGCCCCAGTGGCTGTGGCAAGACCACGATCCTCAAGATGGTTGCCGGCCTGATTCCGCACACTTCCGGAACGATCACGATCGGCGACCGTGCGGTGGACCGCCCGCAGACCGATGTCGGCATCGTGTTCCAGGACGCGATCATGCTTGACTGGCGGGATGTGCTCGCGAACGTCATGCTGCAGATCGACATCCGGAGGATGGATCGGGCGAAGTACGAGCCCGTCGCGGCCCATCTGCTCAAGGCGACCGGCCTCGCCGGATTCGAGAAGAAGAAGCCTTACGAGCTCTCGGGCGGCATGCGGCAGCGCGTCTCGATCTGCCGCGCACTGGTGCACGATCCTCCTCTCCTCCTGATGGATGAGCCGTTCGGCGCGCTCGACGCGCTGACGCGCGAGCAGATCTCGATGGATATCCAGCGGATCTGGATGGAGAAGCGCAAGACCGCGCTGCACATCACGCACAGCATTCCCGAGGCGGTGCTGCTTGCCGACCGGGTGGTGGTGATGGGTCCGCGCCCGGGGCGCATCGTCGAGATCATCGACATCGATCTTCCCCGGCCGCGCCGCCTGGACAAGCTGCCGGCCGAGTTCAACGAATACTCCGGACGCATCCGCGACATCTTCAAGTCGAAGGGCGTCCTGGCAATGGATTGAGGCCCTGATGAACGCACCGTCCTTTCGCGTCGCGGCAGTCGACCTTCACGAGCGTCCGGTGAAGCTGCGCCTGCCGTTCCGGTTCGGCGTGGTGACGCTCACCGAGGCCCCGCAGCTTTTCGTTCGCGCGCGCATCCGACTGGAGGATGGCCGCGAAGCCTGGGGCGCCGGCGCCGAGATGCTCGTGCCGAAGTGGTTCGACAAGGATCTCGCGCGCTCCAACGAGGAGAATTTCGACCAGTTGCGGCTTGCCGTGCGCATTGCGCGGGACGGCTACCTCGGCGACGACGCGCCGCGTACCGCGTTCGGCCATTTCGCCGCGCACTATCGCGCGCAGATCGACGCCTGTGCGGCGCGCGGCCTGAATTCTCTCGTGGCCTCGTACGGCCCCGCGCAACTCGACCGCGCGATCCTCGATGCGCTGTGCAGGGCGCTCGGCGCGTCGTTCTATGACGCGGTGCGAGCGAACGTGCCGGGGATTGCGCCCGCCGAACTCGCGCCCGATCTGGCCGGTTTCGACATGGACGAGTTCCTGGGAACGCTCGTCCCGGGTGATCGCATCGCGGCGCGCCACACCGTGGGGCTCGTCGATGTGATCGCCGGGCACCCGGCGCACGTGCGGGATGGACTCCCGGAGTCGCTCGAAGAGGTGGTCGCCGCCTATGGTCACGAGTGGTTCAAGTTGAAGGTCGGCGGGCAGGTCGATGCGGACATCGCCCGGCTTATCGAGATTGCCGGCGTGCTGGACGCAAGCGGCGTGGCCTATCGCGCTTCGCTGGACGGCAACGAGCAATACGACGACCTGGCGGCGCTCCGGGCGCTGTGGGATCGGATGAGCGCCGAGCCGAAGCTCGCGCGCCTTGTGTCGGCGATCGAGTTCATCGAGCAGCCCATCAACCGCAAGCACGCGCTGGAGAAGGACGTGTCCGCGCTGTCGGCAATCAAGCCGGTGATCATCGACGAGTCCGACACCGAGCTCGGGAGCTTTCCGGCCGCACGGGCGCTCGGCTACCGCGGGGTGTCGAGCAAGATGTGCAAGGGGCTCTACAAGTCCGTGCTGAACGCCGCCCGTTGCGCATACTGGAATGCATCGAGCGGCCAATATTTCATGACCGCCGAGGATCTCACCACCCAGGCGGGCCTGAGCGTGCAGCAGGACCTGGCGCTCGTGTCGCTCCTCGGCATGACGCACGTCGAGCGCAACGGGCATCATTACGTGAACGGCATGGCCGGCCTGCCGGAGAGCGAGCAGGCGGCTTTCCTTGCCGCGTACCCGGATCTCTACGAGCGCAGCCATGGCGCGGTGCGCCTCAGGATACGGGCCGGAAGCCTCGCGATAGGCTCGCTGCGCGGCGCGGGGTTCGCGAGCAGCGCACAGCCGGACTGGGACACGATGCCCGCGAGCCCGCTCCCCAGATTGCATGCGGCGGCGTAAGCGGACCGCTGGACCGGACGAGCAGGAATAACGGAGGAAACGGATGGCCGACAAGCGACTTGGAATCATCATGCACGGGGTCACGGGCCGCATGGGCCTGAACCAGCATCTCACGCGCTCCATCATGGCGATACGGGCGCAGGGCGGCGTCAGCCTGGCGGACGGCACGCGCGTCATGCCCGACCCGATCCTCGTGGGGCGCAACGCCGACAAGATCAAGCGGCTCGCCGAGGAGAATGGCGGGCTGCGCTGGACGGGCGACATCGACGCGGCGCTCTCCAACAAGGGCGACACCGTGTTCTTCGACGCCGCGTCGACCCAGTTGCGACCGTCGCTCCTGAAGAAGGCGATCGCCGCGGGCAAGCACGTGTACTGCGAGAAGCCCACCGCGACCACGCTCGACGAGGCGCTCGACTTGCAGCGCGCGGCCGAGCGTGCCGGGATCAAGCACGGCGTCGTGCAGGACAAGCTCTGGCTCCCCGGACTGCTCAAGCTCAAGATGCTGATCGATTCCGGCTTCTTCGGTCGTATCCTGTCCGTGCGCGGCGAATTCGGATACTGGGTGTTCGAGGGCGACTGGCAGCCTGCGCAGCGGCCGTCGTGGAACTACCGCAAGGAGGACGGGGGCGGCATCATCCTCGACATGCTTTGCCACTGGCGCTACGTGCTCGACAACCTGTTCGGCGAGGTGAAGAGCGTGAGCTGCCTGGGCGCGACGCACATTCCGGAGCGCTGGGACGAGCAGGCGCAGCGCTACGTGGCGACCGCGGACGATGCGGCCTATGCCACCTTCCAGCTCGCGAGCGGCGTGATCGCGCACATCAACAGCTCCTGGGCCGTGCGCGTGCGCCGCGACGACCTGCTCACGCTGCAGGTCGACGGCACCCACGGCTCGGCGGTCGCGGGCCTGCGCGACTGCCGCACCCAGGCGCGCGTCAACACGCCGAAGCCGGTCTGGAATCCGGATATTCCCCAGCCGATCCGCTTCTTCGACGGATGGGAGGAAGTTCCCGACAACATCGCGCACGACAATGCCTTCAAGGCGCAGTGGGAGCTATTCATCCGTCATGTCTGCGAGGATGCGCCGTTCCGCTGGACGCTCATCGAGGGCGCCAAGGGCTTGCAGCTCGTCGACAGTGCGCTGCAGTCCTGGCGAGAGCGACGCTGGGTGGATTTACCTGCCCTCGGCAAGTGACGAGCGAGATCGGGATCGGAGGCGCTGATTATTTCCAGAAAGGGTGGAAGGATCACGAACAGGAGGGAACCGGCTGGTTTCCCCCCGTTACCCTCCTTCCCGCTAACACCGTAAGATTCTTGTCGAGGTTTTGCTTATGAATGCACCAGCAGAAGATTTCGCTTGCAGATCAAGTTGCCGACGGCGGAGCGCAAGCTGGAGCCGTTCAAGCTTTCGCAGCCGCGGGAGTTTCCCAGTCGCCAGAAGCAGGCTTTCAATCGCACGGCCTACTCGGCCGCGCACGTCGCGGGTGATCCGCTGTCCACGCGCGAGCCGTGGCTGGCAAGCGCGGTCGACTGGGATGCGACGATCGCCTATCGCCGCCATCTGTGGTCGCTCGGCCTCGGGGTGGCGGAAGCCATGGACACTGCGCAGCGCGGGATGGGGATGGACTGGCCAACCTCGCTCGAGCTCATCCAGCGCTCGGTCGATGCGGCGCGCGATTTCCCGAATGCACTGCTCGCCAGCGGCGCCGGGACCGATCATCTCGCCCCGTCTGCGTCACTCACCGTGAACGACGTGATCGCCGCCTATGCCGAGCAATGCGCGGCGGTCGAGAAGGCCGGCAGCCGGATCATCCTGATGGCGAGCCGGGCGCTCACGGCCTGCACGAGTTCCCCCGACGACTACTTTCGCGTCTATGGCCAGATTCTCCGTCAGGTGAAGGAGCCGGTGATCATTCACTGGCTGGGCGAGATGTTCGATCCGGCGCTTGCCGGCTACTGGGGCTACGCGGATCACTACAAGGCGATGGAGGTGGCGCTCTACGTGATCGAGGCGAACGCCGCGAAGGTCGATGGCGTCAAGGTCTCGCTGCTCGACAAGGACAAGGAAATCGACATGCGCCGGCGGCTCCCGAAAGGGGTCCGCATGTACACCGGCGACGACTTCAACTACGCAGAGCTGATCGAGGGCGACAGCCAGGGCTATTCGGAGGCGCTGCTCGGCATCTTCGACGCGATCGCGCCCGCGGCGTCGGCCGCGCTCGCGGCGCTCGCCGCAGGGAAGCGCGACGTGTTTCACGAGATTCTCGCACCGACGGTGCCTCTGTCCCGGCACCTGTTCGGCGATCCGACGCGCTTCTACAAGACGGGTGTGGTCTTTCTCGCCTGGCTGAATGGCCATCAGGAACACTTCGTGATGGTCGGCGGGCAACAGAGCGCGCGGCACATCGTGCATCTTGCCGAGGCGTTCCGGCTCGCGGACCGGGCCGGATTGCTGCGCGATCCCGAGCTGGCCTGCCGGCGCATGCGCAGCCTTCTCGCCGTGAACGGCATCGAGGGCTGAGCGACCATGGCAACGAAGAATCAGCGTCCTCCCGATTCGAATCTCCTCAGCCTCAACACTGCGACGGTCCGGGAGCGGTGGAATCTGAAGGAGATGATCGCCGGGTGCGCGCGCCACGGCATCCGCGGCATTTCGCCCTGGCGCGACAAGCTCGCCGAGCTCGGCGCCAAGGAGGCGGCGAAGATGTTCCGCGATCACGGGCTCACGGTCACGGGCCTGTGCCGCGGCGGAATGTTTCCGGCCGCGGACCGGCAGGGGCGCAAGCGGGCGATCGACGACAATCTCCGCGCGATCGACGATGCCGCGACGATCGAGGCGCGCTGCGTCGTCCTGGTGGTGGGTGGATTGCCGCAAGGATCGAAGGACATCGCGGGCGCGCGCGAGATGGTGCGCGACGGCATCGGCGAAGCGCTCGATCACGCGCGGTCGAGCGGCGTGCCGCTCGCGATCGAGCCGTTGCATCCCATGTATGCGGCCGATCGCGCGTGCGTGAACACGCTGGCCCAGGCGCTCGACCTCTGCGACGAGCTGGACAGCGGAGGCGGTGGCGCGCTCGGGGTTGCGGTCGACGTCTATCACGTGTGGTGGGATCCCAATCTCGCGCGCGACATCGAGCGCGCCGGCGAGAAGCGCATCCTCGCCTTTCACATCTGCGACTGGCTGGTGCCCACCACCGACCTGCTCCTCGATCGCGGCATGATGGGCGACGGCGTGATCGACATCCCGCGCATTCGTTCGTGGGTCGAGGAGGTTGGGTACCGCGGCTTCCACGAAGTGGAGATCCTTTCAGCCAACAACTGGTGGAAGAAGGATCCGGACGTCGTGCTTTCCACCTGCAAGGAGCGCCACGAGCGGTTCTGCTGAGCCGGGAACGGATAGGCGTTGCGGTGGGCAGGTGGTCAGGGCGCTTTCCCCTCGTCGCGGAGGAGGGTTGATAAGCGCTGCAACCATTCTCGCCTGCGGCGCCACCCCGCTCGACAGGACACCATCAACCTCATCGACATCCATGCAACCACCCTCCGACGACGCCGCAGCGGGACTGACGCTGCCTCCGGTCCGCGCGGTTCCGATCGGCCGCCCGTTCCATTGGTTGCGCCTGGGTTGGCGCGACTTCACGCGCGCATTCGGGCCGAGCGTCTTTCACGGACTGGTCGTTGCCGCGGGCGGCCTTGCCATCGTCGCAATCTCGCTTTCGTTCTGGTACCTCCTGCCCGGCGCCGTCTCCGGGTTCCTGCTGGTTGGCCCGATTCTCGCCACCGGCCTCTACGAGATTTCGCGGTGTCTGGAGCGGGGCGGGCGACCGACGCTCGCCGACGTGTTCGCCGCCTGGCGGCGCGGCACGCGTCCGCTCGTCTTCCTGGGCCTTGCTCTGATGATTGCGGCGACACTGTGGGTGCTGGTGTCGCTGGTGCTGATCGCACTGTTCGTGACGGCGCCGATCACGGACCTGGCGAGCTTCCTGCGAGTCGTGGTCGTCTCCGAAGGCTCGAATCTCTTTCCGCTCTGGGTGTCGTTCGGCGGCATCGGCGCGGCGCTCGTGTTCGCCAGCACGGTCGTGTCCGCGCCGCTGCTGCTCGACCGTGACATCGATCTCACGAGCGCCGTCGCCACAAGCGTTCGGGCGGTCGCCGAAAGTCCGCACGCCATGGCGCTGTGGTCGATCCTGATCGTCATCGCAACAGGCCTCGCGATCGCCACGTTCATGCTTGGTTTCATCGTCGTGATCCCGGTGATCGGGCACGCGACCTGGCACGCGTATCGCGAAGTGGTGGAGGCGGAGGCACTGCCTCCGCGCACCTGAGCCGGAAGCAGTCGAGAAGCGCCTTGTTCGGGTTCAGCGAAGAGCAGATCTCCGAGTTCGCCCTGACCTACGGGCTCGGGGCCTTCGTCCTCTTCATGCTCTTCATCATCTGGGACCTCGCCCGCAAATCAAAGGCGGGGCGGCTCGGAACCTTCATACTTTTCTTCGTCCTCGCATTCGGAATCCTCGGGTTCGTCGCGAAGCAGGTCATCCAGTGGCTGCTGGGCTTGTAGCGTGTCGGGCGCGCTGCGACATCGCTGGGATCTCACGCCACGGGAGGCGATGGCGCTGCAGGAGAAGCTGCGCGCGCGCGTGGAGCACGAGGACCGGCTCGGTCCCGTACGACACGTCTGCGGAATCGACGTCGGGTTCGAGAGGGGCGGCGCGGTCACCCGCGCGGCGGTGGCGGTTCTGACCTTTCCGGACCTCATGCTTGTCGAGAGCGCCATCGCGCGCCGCAAGACGACGTTTCCGTATGTCCCCGGCCTGCTCTCGTTCCGCGAGATTCCCGCCGTGCTCGATGCGCTCGACGGCCTGAAGACCGTGCCCGACCTGCTGCTTTGCGACGGCCACGGCATTGCGCACCCGCGTCGCTGCGGGCTTGCTTCGCACACCGGACTCGCGGCCGGCATTCCCTCGATCGGCGTCGCCAAGACCCGGCTTATCGGGATCGAGCGTGCGCCTCCGGACCGGCGCGGCGCGTGGGCGCCGCTCGTCGACCACGGCGAGACGATCGGCGCGATGTTGCGCACACGCGTTGGCGTGAAACCGGTCTACGTATCGATCGGCCATCGGGTGAGTCTTGCGACGGCGATCCGGTTCGCGCTCGCGTGCTGCACGCGCTACCGGCTACCCGAGACGACCCGTCACGCGCATCGGCTTGCATCGGGCCCCTGACGCATTCGCCTTGGGAAAGGTCTGATCAAGTCATCCCCGCGTACGCCGGGAATCCAGCAACCCTTTGAATCAGTTCAGTCTGGATTCCTGCCTTCGCGGGAATGACGGGTTTTTTCAGAGCCTTTAGGCGGCTTCGTTTACGCGCTCGAGCTCGCCCACCCGCACGCCGACCAGACGGACGGGCCGGTCGAGCGGCAGGCGCTGCAGACACGCGAACGCGGCGCGCCGCACGGTCTCCTCGATGTCGGTCGCCTCGGGCAGAGTCGTCTCGCGCGTATGCGTGTCGAATCCCGTGAAGCGGATCTTGATGCCGACCCGCCGGCCCCGGTAGCCGTCATCGCGAAGTTCCTGCGCAATCTCGCGCGCGAGCGCAGCCACCGTGCGGCGGATGGTCTGCACGTCCGACGTGTCCTTTTGATAGGTCGTCTCGCGACTGCGCTGCTTCGGCTCCCAGTGCGTCACGAGCTCGCGATCGTCGATGCCGCGCGCCGCCTCGTACAGGAACTCCGCGCGCGATGGACCGAACTCGGCGACGAGCCGCTCGATCCTCAACCTGGCGAGCTCGCCCACCGTCTGCACGCCAAGCCGGCCGAGATGCGCCTCGGTCACCGGTCCGATGCCCGGTACCTTGCGCACCGGCAATGCCGCGATGCGGCTGGCCGCCTCTTCGGGGACGATGATGGTGAGGCCGTCGGGCTTTTGCATGTCCGAGGCGATCTTCGCCAGGCGCTTGTTGGGCGCGATCCCCACCGAGCAGGAAAGGCCCGTGGCCTCGCGAACCCGGCGCTTGATCCCCTGCCCGATTTCCTCCGACGTGCCCGGCAGCTCCGACACGTCCAGATAAGCCTCGTCGATGCCGGCGTCCTGGATCACCGGCGAGACGGCGCGCAGCGCGTCTTTCACCCTGGCCGAGACCGCCGAGTACGCCGCATAGTCGACCGGCAGGAAGACGGCATCGGGACAGCGCTCGTACGCGACCCGCAACGGCATGGCCGAGTGGATGCCGAAACGCCGTGCCTCGTATGAGGCCGTGGACACGACGCCCCGCGCCTGCGGGTTGCCGCGCCCGCCGATGACGACGGGTTTGCCGGCCAGCTCGGGCCGGCGCGCCAGCTCCACCGCGGCGAAGAACGCGTCCATGTCGATGTGGGCGATCCGGCGCATACCTCATACCTGAGTGCCGCGCCGGTCCGGGCAGGGTGGCGACGCGGCCGCAGCGCCGCAATGGTGGCACGCCGTGCGAGCGCGTGCGCGGCGGTCGGCCGAAGCAGGTAAAATTGCCCCCCTCACGGAGCGCCCCTGCGTTCTCCGTCCCCGAACATTCCATCCTGCCGGACTTTCAGGAGGCAACCCATGACTACATCGATGCGCAAGACTGCTCTCGCCATGGTGGCGAAAGGCAAAGGCATACTCGCCGCGGACGAATCCACCGGCACCATCGAAAAGCGCTTCAAGGCGATCAGCCTCGCGTGCACCGAGCCGAACCGGCGCGCCTACCGTGACATGCTCTTCACCGCGAAGGGCGTCGAGAACAACGTCAGCGGCGTGATTCTCTATGACGAGACGATCCGGCAGAAATCGCTGGGCGACGTGCCGTTCCCGCAACTCCTCGCAGCGAAGGGCATCCTGCCCGGCATCAAGGTCGACACCGGCGCGAAGGATCTCGCGCTCTGCCCGGGCGAGAAAGTCACGGAGGGTCTGGACGGGCTCGCGAAGCGTTGTGCCGAGTACGTGAAGCTGGGCGCGAAGTTTGCGAAATGGCGCGCCGTGATCACGATCGGGCCGGGCATACCTAGCACGACGTGCATCGCCGCCAACGCGCACGCGCTTGCCCGGTATGCGGCGATCTGCCAGGAGGCGGGCCTCGTCCCGATCGTCGAGCCCGAGGTGCTCATGGACGGGGACCACACCATCGAGCGCTGCGAGGAAGTCACCGAGTGGGCGCTGAATGCGCTGTACGAGGCGCTCTACATCAATCGCATCTCGCTCGAGGAGAGCGTGCTGAAGCCATCGATGGTCATCTCGGGCAAGGATTGCCCGAAACAGGCGGGCGTCGACGAGGTGGCCGAACGCACCGTCAAGATCCTGAAGCGCTGCGTGCCCGCCGCGGTCGCGGGCATCGCTTTCCTGTCGGGCGGCCAGAGCGATGAAGTGGCCACCGCGCACCTGAATGCGATGAACAAGATGTTCGCCGGCGAGCTCCCGTGGAACCTCACGTTCTCCTACGGCCGCGCGCTGCAGCATCCGTCGATCACGGCCTGGAAAGGCGCCACGGCAAACGTCGTCTCCGGTCAGGCGGCGCTGCTGCATCGTGCCAGCATGAACGGGCTCGCGACCCGCGGTCAGTACAAGCGCGAGCTCGAGAAGCAGGCAGCTTGAACACGATCCCCGCATGACTCCAGGCCTGCACGAGACCACCATCACCAGCCTCCCGCGCGTCGGGCGCGGCAAGGTGCGCGATATCTATGCAGTTGACGATCGCACGCTCCTGATCGTCACGACCGACCGCCTCTCCGCATTCGACGTCGTGCTTCCCGACCCCATCCCTTACAAGGGACAGGTGCTCACGGCGATGAGCGATTTCTGGTTCGACCGGCTCGCCCGCGTCGTTCCGAACCAGCTCACGGGCATCGATCCTGAGTCGGTCGTGCAGTCCGAAGCGGAGCGCGCGCAGGTGCGCGGCCGCTCGATCGTGGCGCGTCGCTACGATCCGTTGCCGATCGAGGCGGTGGTCCGGGGCTACATCATCGGGTCGGGCTGGAAGGACTATCAGCAATCCGGCGCTGTTTGCGGCATCAAGCTGCCGGCGGGGCTCGCGCAGGCCGACCGGCTGCCCGCACCGATCTTCACACCGGCCACGAAGGCCGAGCTGGGCGCGCACGACGAGAACATCTCGTTCGCGCAGGCCGAGAAGATGATCGGTACCGGACTCGCCGCGCGGGTGCGCGACGTCTCGATCCGGCTCTATGCCGAGGCGGCCGAATACGCAGCGGGTCGCGGCATCATCATTGCGGACACGAAGTTCGAGTTCGGGCTGGACGAGGCGGGCGAGCTTTACTGGATCGACGAGGCGCTCACCGCGGATTCGTCGCGATTCTGGCCGGCCGATGAATACAAGCCGGGATCGAGCCCGCCGTCCTTCGACAAGCAATTCGTGCGCGACTACCTGGAGAGCATTGGCTGGAACAAGCAGCCGCCCGCACCCCGCCTGCCTGCCGAGGTCGTCGCGCGCACTTCCGAGAAATATCGCGAGGCGTACTCGCGCCTCACCGGACGCAAACTGGAGAGCTGAGGGAATCGATGAAGGCGAAAGCGGCGAAGAAAAAGAAGGCGGCTGTCGGCGAAATTTCCAACCCCGTGATCGGGGTGGTGATGGGCAGCGCGAGCGACTGGGACATGATGGAGCACGCTGTGAACGTGCTCAAGGATTTCCGCGTGCCGTACGAGGCACGCGTGATCTCCGCGCATCGCACGCCCGACGCGGCGTTCGATTACGCGAGCACGGCGCAGGAGCGTGGATTGCGGGCAATCATCGCGGGGGCGGGTGGCGCGGCGCACCTTGCCGGTGTGCTTGCGGCCAAGACCACGGTTCCGGTGCTCGGCGTGCCGATGCCGTCGAAATACCTGCGTGGCGAGGATTCGCTCTACTCGATCGTGCAGATGCCCAAGGGCATTCCGGTCGCCACGTTCGCGATCGGCGAGGGCGGTGCGGCGAACGCCGCGCTCTTCGCGATCGCGATGCTTGCGGCTGGTGACCGCGTGCTGGCGAAGCGCCTCGACGCTTTTCGCGCGGAGCTCTCCGCCAAGTCGCGCGCGGCGAAACTGCCGTCCGCGGAATGACCGAAACGCCCGCGGTGCCGCCGGTCGAGATTCCGGCGCCAACCAACGTCGTACCGGCCGACGACGAGTCGATCGTCCGGGCAGCCGAGCTCCTGCGCAACGGCGGCGTGGTCGCATTTCCCACGGAGACCGTGTACGGCCTGGGCGCGGACGCGCTGAACGAAACGGCGCTCGCACGCGTTTTCAGGATCAAGGAGCGGCCACTCGACCACCCGGTGATCGTGCACCTGGCCAGCGCCAGCGTGCTGGCGCATTGGGCACGCGACGTTCCCGCCGCGGCACACGCCCTTGCCGAGGCCTTCTGGCCCGGCCCACTGACGCTGATCCTGCAGCGCGCCACGGAAGTGCCGGATGCCGTGACGGGCGGGCAGGATACCGTCGGGTTGCGTGTTCCCGAGCATCCGGTGGCGCAGGCGTTGCTGGAAGCCTTTGGTCGCGTGAGCCCGGAGCATCGCCTGGTCGGTCTGGCCGCGCCATCGGCGAACAAATTCGGCCGGGTCAGTCCCACCACGGCCGCACACGTCCGCACGGATCTGGGCGATGAAGTCGACCTGGTGCTGGACGGCGGTGCCGCCGAAGTCGGCATCGAATCCACGATCGTGGACGTGTCCGGAGGCGAGCCGGCAATCTTGCGTCCCGGCGCGATCTCCGCGGAGGCCATCGAACGGGTTCTCGGCGCTCCGCTGCAGATGCCCGGCGCGCATGTGCCGCGGGTTCCTGGTGCGCGCGCGACCCACTATGCGCCGCGCGCCAAGGTGCGGCTCGTCCGACGGGTGGAATTGCTGGAAGCGCTGGCGTCGCACAAGGGCCATCGCATCGGCGTCCTGGCCCTCGAGGTGACGGTGCCACGGCTCGCCGTCGGGCTTCAGCGCGTCGTCCCGGTGATCGCCGCGCGTTATGCGCACGAGCTCTATGCGAATCTGCGCGCGCTGGATGCGCAGAACGTCGGTCAGATCCTGATCGAGGCGCCGCCGCGCTCGCCGGCCTGGGCCGCGATCAACGACCGGCTGGCGCGTGCAACGCGCAGCGGCGAGCAGGGGCTCGACGCGGCCTGAGAGCGGGTTGCAGGAAACCGTCATTCCCGCGCAAGCGGGAATCCAGACTGTCACCCGACGGATCTGGTCAACCCGCTTTGTACGACAGGAGCTCGTACGTCGCGCGGGTGCCGGGCGCGGGCATTTCCAGGCGGCCGTAACGACTCTCGAAATACTCCTCGAACACCTCGAGCTTCACCGTGCCCTTCACCTCGGGCGAGTACCATTCTTTCTCGTAGCGCAGCGTCGGACCGCGGAACGGGTCGTAGTCGCCGAGCTCGAACGCGCGCTCGATGAGCAACGCGCGAAACTCGCCGGCGGGAACCTTCACGTTTTCCCAGCCGATCACTCTTACCCGCATCTCCGTCGCGCGTTTCTCCCGACTCATCACATCGTCGCGCACCACGTTCTGCTCCCAGCGCTCGCCTTCGCGCAGGGGATAGCGCGTGAGTTGCAGGGGCGGATTCATCGCGCCCGCCGCGCGCTCGCTGAGCGTCCCGGAAGCGAGCTGGCCGGGTCCGGCATAAGTCGACTCGAAATTGACCACGCCATTGCCCGAGCGAGTCACCAGGCGAACCCCGCTGGGTCCCGCGGCCTCGACGACGCTGGACACCGTGCCGACGTCGAGCTTGTTGTAGCCGTCGATGTGGCGGTAGGTCCAGGTGTCGCCCGCCTGCAGCACGGGCGCGGTGACATCGGCGGCGCCGGCCGGCTGCGCGGCAATGAGGCCGAACGTGGCGGCCAGCATGGCGATTCGCAGGGTGAAACGGGACGGGTGGTGCATGGCGGACTCCTTTGCAATGAATCGGCGCGCTCGCCGGCCAGGGATGTGGCACGGTAAACGGCCTGACTGTGATCCGACAAAGCGGAACGCCCGCAGTTCGGGGACGCCCGGAAAAGGTCTGATTGAGTCGTCTTCGCCCCCCGATTGCTTCGCTCGGGGCCGGGCCGCGGGGATCCAGCAAGTCTTTGATTGGGCTCAGTCTGGATTCCCGCATACGCGGGAATGACGGACTTCTGCAGAGCTTCCCACTGTTGCTACGTAGAGGCGTCCAATCTGGACGCGCCGACCCCGGAATGCGAACTACGGGGATTCCGGGCCGCTGGCCGATTCTCCCGGCCGGCGGCTGTCGGAATCAGGCCTTCTTGCCTGCGGCGGCGGCCCTGGGCGCGGCTGCGGGGGCGGCAGAGGGTGGATTCAGCTTGTTCCGCAAGGCAATCAGCCGGCCGAAGTTGTCGAGCGACAGCAGGTGAGCGTAGACCCGCCCCGTGATGCCCTTCTTGAACAGGTTCTTGTGCTGTGCCGCGTTCAGGTGCTCGAGCTTCTCTTCCTTCACGCGATACATCCCGGAAAGATTGACCGGCACGCCGTTCGCCTCTGTGGCCTGCAGCGTGAACGGCTCGAGCAGCGCATAGTCGGCGAGGACCGCGCACATCTCGCGCGTGCGTTCCAGATCGGCTTCGTATTCCCGCAGAAGCCGCTCGATGTTCTGCCATTTCTCGCCCGGCTCGCCTTTCGCGTCGAAGAGCTTTTCGCCGCTCTCCGCAATGTAAGCCTTCTCCACGCAGATCAGCCGGTTGGCCTGCTCCTTTTTCTCCAGCGTGACGCGTGCCATGCAGAAAGGATAGCGCCGCACGTACGCCGGCACGTAGAGATCCGGCACCCACGCGCCGTCGCGAACGAACAGGTTCTCGCCATTGGCGAGCCCGACTACTGCCACTGCGGCGAAGGTCTGGCCGGTGTCGCCCGAGGCGAACACGAGCGGATAGTCGTGGGCGGCGACGCGAAACTCGGAAAAAGATATCGGCATCGCATTGGTGCTGGCACAGAATTCCGGCACTTTGCCGGGCGCGGGCAGCTTGACCGCCTGCGTCTTTTGCAGCGGTACGATTTCACGGTAGCCGAACGGGGGGGTAATCTGCATAACCAACGCTCTCCAGGCCGGATCGACCCGATCCGAGTCTAACGTGCAGGGGTGGCAGGCGGATTGCCCGCATGGCGCCCGAGCGGGTAAAATCCGCACTCTCCGTGGGGACGTAGCTCAGCTGGGAGAGCGTCGCGTTCGCAATGCGAAGGTCGGGAGTTCGATCCTCCTCGTCTCCACCACCGACACTTTTCAATGAAAAGGCCCTCTGAAAGAGGGCCTTTTTCTTTGTATGCGCGGCGCCCTATCAGAACGTGCTGAAGGTCACGAACGGGAGGAAACCGGCTGGTTCCCTCCCGTTACCCTCCTTCCCGCTGAAAAGCAGGCTGCGGAGAGGTGCGTGTGTCTGAGAGGTAGATGAGTCTTTTTCCCCTCCTTTTCAAGGAGGGGTGCCGGCGAAGCCGGCGGGGTGGTTCGGAACTTCGAACAGAACGATCAAATCCTGCGACCAGCATCCTTCCAGTAAGGCTCGCGAAGTCGGCGCTTGAAGATCTTGCCGCTCTCCTCGCGGGGAAGATTGGCATGAAACTCGACGACGCGGGGCACCTTGTAGTCCGCGATGCGCGCGGCGAGCCAGGCGCAGACGGCATCCTTGTCGAGCTTGGCACCCGGTTCGCGTTGGATCGCTGCTGCCAGCGCCTCGCCAAATTCCGCATGCGGGATGCCGAACACCGCGCAGTCGTGCACGCCCGGCATCGCGGCGAGCGACGCTTCGATCTCGGCGGGATAGATGTTGACGCCGCCGGAGATCACCATGTCGGCGGCACGGTCGCAGACGAAGAGATAACCGTCCGCATCCACGTAGCCCACGTCCCCCAGCGTCCACAGACCGTCGCGCTCGAGCGCACGACGCGCGTCCGGGTTGTTGTTGTAGGTGAAATCGGGGTAAGCGGGCTGCCGCGCATAGATCAGTCCGATCTCCCCTGGTGCGAGCTCGCGGCCTTCGGCGTCGAGAATCTTCAGCGCGCCCGCGCCAATCGGGCGCCCGGCGGAGCCCGGCTTGGCGAGCGCTTCGGCAGACGAGATCGCCGTGACGTACCCACCCTCGCTCGACGCGTAGGATTCGTTGAATACCGGACCCCACCACTCGATCATCGCCCGCTTGACGTCCGGCGGGCAGGGGGAGCCGGTCGAGGCCACGAAGCGCATCGAGGAGAGGTCGAAGCGTCGCTTCACCGCGTCGGGTAGCTTCAGCAGGCGCGCGTACATCGTGGGCACGAGATAAGCGTGCGTCAGTCGGTGGCGCTCGACGAGCGCGAGCGTGCGCTCCGCATCGAACCTCGGCTCGAGCACGAACGTTGCGGCGGACAGCACGACCTGGATCGCGTAGGAGATCGGGGCGCTGTGGTAAAGCGGCGCCGAGAGCAGCGCGCGCATACCCGTCTCGATGCCAAGCGCTCGCGCCAGTGCCTCGCGTGCGAGCGATGCTGCTGTGTTGGCATTTTCCGGCGCGGGCAGGATGCGACGAACACCCTTGGCGCGTCCGGTCGTGCCCGACGTGTAGGGCATGTTCGCCCGCGGCACCTGCGCCGGGCCCGACCAGGGTGCCTGCGCGGCGAGCCAGGTTCGCCATTCGCGCATTCCGGAGGGCACCCGCGCACCTGACGCCGCAATGTCGAACGCAGATCGCGTCGCGGCCTCCGGCGGCACGACCACGATCTCCACACCCCGCGGAATCGCGCCGGCGATCTGCGGGAGAAGGTCGGCATGTACGACGAGCGCCTTGGCGCCGCTGTCCGCAAGGATCCACCCGGCTTCGTCCGCTTTGTAGTGCCAGTTGATCGGGCAGGGATAGGCGCCAAGGCGGCGCGCCGCGAACACGGCCTCGAGAAACGCCGGTTCGTTGCGCAGCATGATGCAGACGACGTCGTCCTCGCCGACGCCGAGCGCGGCCAGCCCGGTCGCCGCGCGTGCTGCCGCATCGTCGAACGAATCCCCGTTCGTTGCGCGGTCGTCGAAGAGAAGCGTCGCGGTCATTGGTGTGCTGGATTCAGTCGATGCCCGAACCACCCCGTCCGCAGCGCGGCCGCGGCGGTTCGAATCTTGAATCAGCCCTTCCGTGCCCGCGTCCGCACCTTACGCGTAGCGCGGCGCGGCGACGCAGTCTTCCTGCGCGTCTTCCGACGCTTTCTGGCTGGTGCCTTGGGCCGTTCATGTCCCGCCCACCGCTCGAGCACGCGGCAGACCGCTCCGGTGTCCTCCTCGGCGAGCCCCTCTGCCATGGCCGACACATACACGACAGACGCTGCATCGAAGAGCGGCGTCGGGCACGCGAGCGAACGGGCGAACTCGCCGATCGTCTTCACGTCCTTCTGCCAGACGACATTCTTCATCGTGGCGGGACGATAGCGGTCCGCCACCATCAGCGGGCCGCGCACCTGGAGCATGCGCGAGCTGCCGGCGCTGTCGGCCATCACTTCCAGCAACTCGCCCGGATCGATGCCCGCTTTCATTCCGAGCACCATCGCCTCTGCGGCCGCGACGTTGTGGATCGAGACCAGCAGGTTGGCGATGAATTTCAGCTTGGACCCGGAGCCGAACGCGCCTGCGTAGTGGTGCCGGCGCGCGAACGCCTCGAACACCGGCGCGCATTGACGGTACGCAGCCCGCGGGCCGCTCGCGAAGACCACCAGATCGCGCGTGCGGGCCTGTGCGCCCGTGCCGGAAAGCGGGCAGTCGAGTAGGGTGACGCCGGCGCGCGCGAGACGCGTGCGTGCCGCCTCCTTCACCGGGATCGGTAGGGTGCTGGTCTCGACGAGTATCGTGCCGCGACGTGCACTGCGCGCGAGGGTTGCCGCGCTCTCGGCGAGCGCGTCGGCCGATGGCAACGAAAGGATGATGATCCGGGCTGCCTTCGCCACCGCGTCGGCCGAGCCGACCGGCCGCCCGCGTCCGCGCGCGAGCGCCCGGCGCCGGTCGGCGACGGGGTCGAAGCCGACCACCGGAAATTTCGCCTTGACGAGACTCGCGGCCATCGCCGAGCCCATGATTCCGAGCCCGATCATCCCGACAATTGGCCTTACTTCTTCCTCGGTTCGCTTGCGCATGCACTTCTCCTGGAGCGTTCAATAATCTGCGGTTCGCCGGCTGCTGCGATCATTCTTTTGCGGGAGCCCTCGATATGGAGTCGGATCAATGCCGAAGCCTTGAGCTTGTCGCGAGCCTTGGTCGCGTCGATGAGCCGGCGATGCTCGCCCGCGATCCTTTGCATGACCCGGCTGCCTGCGAGGCCCGCGACGCCGGTGTAGGTCAAGCGGTCGAATGCGTGGATGAGCTCCGTCAGCGCGCGCAGCAGGCGACGATTGCCGCACAGCGAAGCGATGGCGATGTGGAATTGCCGGTTGTAATCGATCCACGCTGCAAGGTCGGCGGCGGGCGGCGCATGCCGGTACGCGTCGAGCGTGCGCAGCTCGGCGTCCGTCGCATGATCGATGACGCGTTCGACGCAGGCCTCCTCAAGCACGAGCCGCATGTCGTAGAGATCCAGCGCGTCGACGAGCGAGACCGGCTTCACCCGGTAGCCTTTGCGCGGCAGCACTTCCACCAGCTCCTCGCTTTGCAGCCTGAGCAGCGCGTCGCGGATCGGCGACTTGCTCACTTTGTGCGCGAGCGCGAGGTCCTGCTCGTGAATCTTCGCTCCGGGCGCGAGCGTGCACGTCAGGATCGCGTTCTTGATCTTCGCGTGCACGTCGTCGCGCAACAGCGGACGCCGGCCGTTGTGGGTTGGAGCAGGGACGCTTCTTGGGGGCATGATGCAGAATCAGAATAGGTGTACCCGGGGCAGGAATGCCTGTGCGTTCATGCCAGTGCGTTCGGTGCGGGCGGCGCAATCCGACAGCGGTGCGCGACGATCTTTGCGCAGCGCAAGCTTGACAGGACTACACTGCGTAGTGAAATATCACAGAAAAACGCACCCACGACAAGCAGGGACGGTGTCACGCAGCGTCTGCACCGTCGCCAGGATCGTGAGGATCACGAGGACCACTTGGAGGAAACCATGTTAGTCAACCATCGCTTCACCCTGGCCGCAATTGCACTTTCTGCACTCTCCGCGCTCGCCGCCGCGCCGGCGCAGGCCGACACCATCAAGCTGCGCATCGCCACCGGACATCCGCCGGGCGTCGTGTACGCAGGCCTGATGAAGGATTTCTTCCAGGTCGAGTTGCAGAAGCAGGTCGCGGCCAGGACCAAGCACAAGATCGAGTTCGTCGAAGGCTACAGCGGCTCGATCGTGAAAGTGACCGAGACGCTCGAAGGCGTGCAGAACGGCATCGTCGACATCGGCGGCTTCTGCTTCTGTTTCGAGGCGTCGAAACTTCCGCTGCATGCGTTCCAGGTGATGCTGCCCTTCGGCACGATGGATCCGACGGTGAGTCTCGCAGTTGCGCAGGACGTCTACAAGGCGATTCCCTACCTCACCGACGTGTTCGAGCAGAAGTACAACCAGAAGCTGCTGGCGCGCATCTCGGATGGTGGCTACAACCTGGGCACGTCGTTTGACTGGAACAAGGTCGCGGACCTGAAGGGCATCAAGATCGCCGGCGCGGGGCTCAACCTCAACTGGCTGAAGTATGCGGGCGTAACGCCGGTACAGGGCTCGCTGCCCGAGGCCTACACGGGCATGAAGACCCACGTCTATGAAGGCTGGATCATGTTCCCGAGCGCGTGGGTGAACCTGAAGCTCTACGAACCGGGCCCGTTCTACACGCTGATCGGATTCGGCTCGATCACCTGGCATGGTCTGACAATCAACAAGAACACCTGGAACCGCCTGCCCAAGGACGTCCAGCCGATCCTCCTGGAGGTCGCGCGCGCCTTCGAAGAGAAGACCGGCACCAACAACAAGGAACGCTACGGCAGCGACATCGAGAAACTCAAGGGCGGGCTCGCCAAGGTGAAGGAGCTCGATCCCAGCGTGCGCAAGGACTGGGCGTTGTCGCTCAAGGACTGGCCGCAATCCCACGCGGACGAGCTGAAGAAGCAGGGCCTGCCGGTGGTCAAGACGCTCAACACGGTCCTCGAGTCGGCCGAGAAGCACGGCTATACCTGGCCGGTTCGCTACGTCGTCAAGTAAGGCGCACTGACGATCGAACCGAACTCGACCGCCGGCGGGACGCCGAATTCGGCCGTTCCCCCGGCGGACGCTCGCGCACGCAGGTCTGGTAGCAAGTTGTCACGACGCGAGGGGCCACACCCCCTCGCGCTCCCCAAAGTCAGGAGAACTGCCGAACAACGGCAGTTATCTCGCGAGTAGCCATGTCAGTACGGGTAATCAGCGACAAGATTTCCAAGTTCATGATGGTCATGGCCGCGACCTGGGCCTTCGTTCTGACCTTCATCATCATGGCGGACATCATCGGGCGCGGCGTGTTCAACGACCCGTTGAACGGCGTTCGCGAGATCGTCGCCAACTCGATCGTGATCATCGTTTTCCTGCAAGCCGGCTACGCCATACGCAGCCGTTCCATGCTTTCCGCGGATTTCGTCGTCAACCTCTTCCCGGCCTGGGCCCGTCGCGCCGCGCTCGCGCTCGGATACCTGCTCGGCGTGGCGTTCTTCGTGCTCATCATCTGGGGTGGATGGCAACTGGCCATCGATTCCTGGGTCGGCGGCGAGTTCGAGGGCGAGGGCGCGCTGCGCGTGCCGGCGTGGCCGACCCGTTTCCTGATTCTGGTCGGAAGTGCCCTGGCCATCGTCAACTATCTCGTCATGGCATATCTCGACGTCGTGCGGCCGGCATCGGCGGGACAGTCCGCGAACGATCAAAACGACGACTTCCGCCCCGCGCCGAAGCACTAGACCCCAAAGCGCTCGCCCCAATTCACCAGCCCGACTTCCGGAGCGTTCCGGAAATTCACCTGACCCAGGCCAAAGGCCCGCTCCCGTGTTCGACGTTTCCACCGCCATTGCGCTGATCGTCAGCCTGTTGATCCTGGTCGCGCTGGGCGTTCACATCGCGATCGCGCTCGGCATGACCAGCGCGATCGGCATCTACCTCGTGACGGGCGACATGCAGGTCGTCGCGAACATGCTCGGCAGTACGGCGTACGAGGCCCTGCGCGACTATGTATTCGCGGTCATTCCGCTGTTCATGCTGATGGGCGAATTCATCGGCAGGTCGGGCGCTGTCACCGACGTCTACCGTGGCATCAACCGCGGTCTGAAGCGGCTGCCCGGGCGCCTGGGCATCGCGACCGTGCTCGGCAACGCCCTCTTCTCGTTCGTCACGGGCGTGTCCATCGCCTCCGCGGCGGCGTTCTCCCGTATCGCCTACCCCGAGATGAAGCGTTTCGGCTATCACAAGGGCTTTGCGCTGGGCACGGTGGCGGGCTCGAGCTGCCTCGGCATGCTGATCCCGCCCAGCGTATTGATGATCGTGTGGGGCATCCTGACCGAAAAATCGATCGGTCAGATCTTTCTCGCTGGTGTGCTGCCGGGGCTGCTGCTGACCGTCCTGTTCGTGGCGTATATCTTCCTCTCCGCGCTCTTGCGCCCTGAGTTGGTCGGGCGCGGCGTCGAGCGGCAGGCGCAGGACAGTACCGAGGAGGACGTGTCGCTGGCGGCATTCCTCACCAGCATCGGTGGCATTCTGGCCGTCATCATTTCTGTCCTCGGCGGAATCTGGTTCGGCGTGTTCACGCCGACCGAGGGTGCGGGCGCGGGCGCGTTCATCGGGCTCGTGCTGGCCATCGTGAAGGGCATGCGCTACAAAGACATCATCGCGTCGATCCTCTCGGTCGGGCGGACTTCTGCGCCCATCCTTCTTCTGCTCGTGGCGGCATCCCTGTATTCCCGCACGCTGGCCATGACCGGCATGGCCAACGCCATCCAGGGCCTGTTCCTGGACACCGGGCTCACGCCCTTGCTCATCATCGCAGTGATGGTTCTCGTGTGGTTCCTGCTGGGTATGGTGATCGACTCGATCTCCATCATGCTGCTCACGGTCCCGATCTTCGCGCCGATCGCCGAGCACCTCGGCTACAACCCCATCGCGTTCGCCATCGTCGGCATCCTCGCAATCGAGGCCGGACTGCTCACCCCACCGTTCGGGTTGCTGGTCTACACCGTCAAGGCGGCCGTGCAGGATGATGATCCAACCGTCTCCATCGTCGAAATCTTCAAAAGCTCGACCCCCTACTGGATGATCATCCTCATCTGCATGGCGCTCATCATCCAGTATCCGCAGATCGCGACGGTCCTGCCCAACCTGCTGTTCCAGTGATGCTCGATGCCGTTTCACGGGCGTCGGAGAGTAAAATACCCCCCACAGAGAACCCGACAGGAGGAAAGGAATGACTGCATACTGGCTGGCGCGCTCGAAGATCAACGACCCCGTCGCGTACAAGAAGTACACGGATCGGGTGCCCGGGATCCTCAAGCAGTACGGGGGTAAAGTGCTTGCGCGCGGCGGGCGATTCAAGATTCTCGAAGGCCCGGAAAAGTTCGAGCGGTTCGTCGTGATCGAGTTCCCATCGCTCGAGCAGGCGGTAGCCTGCCACGACTCGCCCGAGTACAAGGAAGCGGCCGCCTTTCGAGCCGGCGGTGCCGGCGAGGTGGAACTCGTGATTCTCGAGGCCGGCGAGGCCACGAAGTAGTCGCGGAGCAGCGAAAAAGAAAGCCGCAATCGAACATCGTCATTCCCGCGCAGGCGGGAATCCAGCAATCAAGGAGCAATACATGGATTTCGTCATCCCCGCACCGCCCACGCCGGTTCTCGACGTGGAGGGCGAGAAAGGCCGCTTCCCCGTCTACCGGATCTTCTGCGTGGGTCGCAACTACGCCGATCATGCCCGTGAGATGGGTCACGACCCGAATCGCGAGCCGCCGTTCTTCTTCATGAAGCCGGCCAGTGCGATCGTCACGGGTAACGCGGATTTCCCGTACCCGTCCGCCACCAAGGACGTGCACCACGAGATGGAGCTCGTCGTGGCGATCGGCAAGGGCGGGACGAACATCCCGGCCGAGAAAGCGCTCGACCACGTTTATGGCTATGCGGTCGGACTCGACATGACCCGTCGCGACCTGCAGGGCGAGGCAAAGAAGCTGGGCCGGCCGTGGGACACCGGCAAGGCGTTTGACCACTCCGCACCCTGCTCGGCGATCGTGCCGGCGGCGAAGATCGGGCATCCCGCCAAGGGCCGGATCTCGCTCAAGGTGAACGGCGAGATCCGCCAGGACGGGGATCTTTCCCAGCTGATCTGGAATATCCCGGACACCATCGCCTATCTCTCGACACTGTTCGCGCTCGCTCCCGGCGATCTGATCTACAGTGGAACGCCTGCCGGCGTCGGACCCGTCAAGAAAGGCGACAAACTCGAAGGCAGCGTCGAAGGTGTCGGAACGATAAAGTTCAAGGTGGTCTGATATCCATGACGCTGAAATATCTCGAACATTTCCTCATCCAGACCACCGACTTCCACGCGACCTGCGACTGGTACGAGCGCGTGCTCGGGCTGGCGCGGGGCTACACACCGGATTTCAAGTTTCCGGTGCAGTGGATGTACATCGGTGAGCGCGACGTGCTGCACATCACGCAGGGTGGCGCAAAGGTCAGTGAGAACCGCCTCCGCTACAACGGCCAGGAATCGCAGGCCGATTTCGGGAGCGGGGTCGTCGACCACGTTGCCTTCCGTTGCCAGGGCCTGCCCGAAATGATCGCGCATCTGCGCGACCATCGGATCGCCTTCAAGCAGCGCATGGTGAACGAACAGGGCCTGTACCAGCTCTTCCTGATCGATCCGAACGGCGTGAAGATCGAGCTCAACTTCGCGAATGCCGAAGCAATCGAAAACGGGATCGTGCCGGAGCTGATGGCATCCGATCTTCCCGCGTGAGCGGCGCCCGCGTCGGCTGAAAGAGGTCCCATTGCCCGCTTCCGCCGCAGTCAAGCCTGGTTACTACAAGGACTCGGTTGCGCTGATGCGGGTCGCGCAGCAGATCGCCGCGCGGCACGGCGTGTCGCGCGCCACGCTGGTGATGGGCACGCCGGCGAACAAGGCGATACTCGAAGACGCCGGGATGCTCGATGCGCGGCTCGGCGCGACCACGCCCGGAGACCTCCTGATCGCGGTCGAAGCGAGCTCACAGCGCGAGGCGGACGAGGCCGTTCAGGAAGCTGAGCGCATCCTCGCGAGCGAGGCTATCGCCGGTCCTGCCCAGTCCACCGCGACAACCGCGCCGCGCTCCATCGCGATGGCGCTCGAGGGCGCTTCCAACGCCACGCTGGCACAAGTGTCCGTGCCCGGTCAGTACGCCGCGGCCGAGGCCCTCAAGGCGCTCAAGTGCGGGCTGCACGTCTTTCTCTTCAGCGACAATGTTCCGCTCGAGCAGGAGCGCGTGATCAAGGCGGTGGCCGAGAAGAAGGGGCTGCTGGTCATGGGGCCGGACTGCGGCACGGCGATTCTCGGTGGCGTGCCGCTCGGATTCGCGAATGCAGTGCGGCGAGGCACGATCGGCGTCGTCGGTGCTTCCGGCACCGGAATCCAGCAGGTGACCACGCTCGTTCATCAATTTGGTCAAGGGATCTCGCACGCCATCGGCACGGGCAGCCGCGACGTACTCGAAGAGGTCGGCGGAATCACGCTCAAGCGGGCGTTCGCGATGCTCGTCGCGGACGCCGAGACCACCGTCATCGTCATCGTTTCCAAGCCGCCTGCCAAGTCGGTGGCGGATCATCTTCTCGACAGCGCGGCGCGTGCGGGAAAACCGGTGGTCGTGCTTTTTCTGGGTGCGCAGGGGTTGAAGTCGAGCGGGAACGTGACGGTCGTCGCGACGCTCGAGGAGGCGGCCGCGGCGGCAGTTGCTCTGGCTGCGACGGGGAGCTACAAGTCGACGCAGTCGATGCTCGACGGAACTGCCACGCTGCCCGCCGAACTCTCGATGCTCGCGCCGACCCAGCGCTACGTGCGCGGGCTGTACTCGGGCGGCACGTTCTGCACCGAAGCGCAGATCGTGCTGCGCGCCGCCGGAGTCCTGTCGTGGTCGAACGTCCCGCTCGACAAGGCGCGCCGGATACCCGATCGTGCGCCGAGCGTCTCGCATTGCCTGATCGACCTGGGCGCCGACGAATTCACGGTCGGTCGCCCGCATCCGATGATCGACCACACGGTACGCGGCGAGCGACTGGTGGCGGAGGCGCGCGATCCTGAAACGGCCCTGGTCCTGCTCGACGTCGTGCTTGGCTATGGCTCGCATCCCGATCCGGCGGGCGCGCTGGTCCCGGCAATTCGCGCGGCCCGGGCGGCTGCGACGCGCGGGGGCCGCCATCTCATCCTCGTCGGCTTCATTTGCGGTACGGAAGACGATCCGCAGCATCTGTCGGCACAGAACCGCACGCTGCGCGAAGCGGGCGTGAACGTGGTCTCGAGCTCGACTGCCGCGGCGCGATTCGCCGCGAGCGTCGTCGCCGCTCGCTCGGTCAGCATCAAGTGAACCCGGGCGGGTTTCCAGCAACATGAGCGTCGACCCGCGGTTGATCGTGGTGGCAATCGGCGGGAACGCCGTCTACCCGCCGGACATCAAGGGCACGGCAGGCGAACAGATCGCGATCATGGCTGCTGCCTGCGAGCGGCTGGTGCGCGTGTTTCGCGCCGGCTACCGGGTGATCCTGACGCACGGTAACGGGCCGGTCGTCGGGAACATCCTGTTCCGTATGGCGCGCACGTCCCGTGAGCTTGCCCCGATGCCGATGGACGTGTGTGTCGCGCATTCGCAGGGCGGCATGGGCTACATGCTTCAGCAGACCCTTGCGAACGTCCTTGCGCAGCACGGCATCACCACGCCAGTGACCTCGATCGTGACCCAGGTGGAGGTCGACGCGCAGGATCTTGCGTTTGAAAATCCGACCAAGCCGGTCGGCAAGTTCTTCGCCAAGGAGGAAGCGGATCGCATTGCGGCCGAGACCGGGTGGCACTTCGTGGAGGACGCGGGACGCGGCTGGCGGCGCGTCGTCCCCTCGCCACTGCCGCGGCGCATACTCGATACGACGGCGCTGAAGGCATTGCTCGGCGCCGGTGTCGTCCCGATCGCATGCGGCGGGGGCGGCATTCCGGTCGTTGCCGATTCGCACGGCAGGATGACCGGTGTTCCGGCGGTGATCGACAAGGACATGACGAGCGCGCTGCTCGCTGCAGAACTCGGTGCGGGGGTACTGGTGATGCTCACAGGCGTCGAGCGCGTGGCGCTGGATTTCGGTCAGCCCGGCGAGCGGCAGATCGACCGGATGAACGTCGCCGAAGCGCGCAAACATCTGGCCGACGGCCAGTTCCCGCCGGGCTCGATGGGTCCGAAGATCACCGCGGCGCTGGACTATCTCGCCCGCGGCGGACACGAGGCGCTGATCACGTCGCTCGAGCGGCTGGACGATGCGCTTGCGGGTCGGGCGGGGACGAGGATCACGAAGTGATGGGTAGGGCGCGGATCAGCTTTGCATTTTCCCCTCCTCTCCGAGGAGGGGTGCCGCCCACGAAGGGGTTGGGGCCCCTTCGTCCCCATCTAGCGGCGGGGTGGTGTGGGGTGCTGATCAGTGACGAAACCACCCCGTCTGCTTCGCAGCCACCCCTCCTTGAAAAGGAGGGGAAAAAGCAGTGATCGACCACCGCGTGATCTCGATCGGCGCCCGGGCCCGCGCGGCGCTCGAGCAGAGTCGCGGACACGCCGAGGCGCTTGCCGCCTTTCCCGGATCGCCTTACTTGCGTGCCGCCGGCGAGCTGATCTGGGTGGGAAGCCGCCTGTCCACGGCGCACCCGCGCGCCGTGCTGCTCGACATGCCGGCCACTCCGGGCGGCAGCATGCAATTCGGTGCATTGCCACCCGCGGAGCGCGCGGCGTGCGCGGTTCCCGCTGCCGATCAAGCCGCGCTGGCGCGCGCGCGTGCGGGTTGCGCCGCACTGATTTCCGACCTTGATGCGATTGGCGAGGCGAGAGGGCTGGGCATGCTCCTGGCCGGACGCACGCCGCCGTTTCCACTCGATGCGTGTGTGCCGCATATCGCACGGCTGTCTGCGGCATTGCGCGCAGAAGACGCCACGGCCGTGTACCGCGCGGCCTATCCACTTCTCGGGCTCGGTACGGGTCTCACGCCTTCCGGCGACGACCTGGTGGGCGCCATGCTCTTCGCGAAGCGTCTTACCGCGCGCGTAGAGGGCGATCATGAGGCGTGGGAAACCATCGCCCGCCGCCTTGCGTCGGACATCGTCGATCGCAGCAACGAGATCAGTGCGGCGCTGTTCGCCGATCTGGTGGCGGGTGAAAGCTTCGCGTCGCTGGCCGCGCTGGCGCGCGCGCTCTGCGCGGCGGACCATGTCGCGGCCGTCGCCGCGGCGCGTATGCTCGCACCCGTCGGACATTCGTCGGGTTGGGACATGATGACCGGCCTGATGCTGGGATTGACGGGGACTGTGGGATACCAATCATGAGCGATCTTCTGAACGAGGAACTTGCGGTCGTCAATGTAGGCATCGGCGAGTTTGCTGGCAGCGTGCTGGGTCAAGGCAAGTCGGTCGTGCAGATCGACTGGCGTCCCTCCGGGGACGGCGATGCATTGCTGGCGTGGCAGCTCGCGAATCTCATGGGCGACAAGGCCGATCCGGATTCGGTCGGCGCACGCGTCGACCGCGCGAACGAGAAGGCGACGTCCCGGATGCTGTCGGCGCAGCCGCGTCTGGTCGACGTCGCGCTCAAGGCGCAGGAAGTTTGGCCGGACCTGGATCGCACGCTGTTGCACGCAGGGGCGCCGGTGCCGTGGGACAAGATGTGCGAGCCGATGCAGGGATCGATGATCGGCGCGGTGCTCTACGAGCGCTGGGCGAAAACGCCGGAGGAGGCGCGTTCGCTCCTCGAGCGCGGCAAGATTCCGTTCGAGCAATGCCACGATCGCAACGCGGTCGGGCCGATGTCGGGCGTCATCTCACGCTCGATGCCGCTCTTCGTCGTCAAGAACGGCACGCACGGGAATTCGGCCTACACGAATTTCAGCGAGGGAATCGGCAAGGTCCTGCGCTTCGGTGCATACAGTCCCGACGTGATCGCGCGCCTCCAGTGGATAGCGGAGGTGCTGGCGCCGGCCATCAAGGCGGCGCTGAAGAACTTGCCCGACGGGATCGACCTGAAGGCGATCCAGTCGCAGGCCCTGCTCATGGGCGACGAGGTGCACAGCCGCAATGCCGCTGCGACGGCGCTCTTCTTCATGGCGCTGGCGCCGGCACTCGTCGCCTCCGATTTCGAGCGCGAGAAAGCCCAGGAGTCACTCGCGTTCATCGCGGGTAACTCGCAGTTCTTCCTCAACCTCTCCATGGCGTCGTCGAAGGCCATCATGGACGCCGCGCACGGCGTCGCGGACTCGAGCATCGTCACCGCGATCGCCCGCAACGGCGTGACCACTGCGATACGCGTGAGTGGTCTTGGCAAGGCATGGTTCCAGGCGCCGTCCGACACGCCGGTTGGCCTGTTCTTTCCCGGCTTCAAGCAGTCCGATTCGAACCCGGACCTTGGCGACAGCGCGATCTGCGAAACGGCGGGATTCGGTGGGCAATCGCTCGCGGCGTCGCCGGCACTCGTGAAGCTGGTCGGAGGCAGCGTGGCGGAAGCAATCGCCTATTCGCGGGAGATGGGCCACATCGCCTGGACGCGCAACCCCACGATGTCGCTCCCCAACCTGGACTTTGCCGGCGCGCCGGCAGGCATCGATATCCGGAAAGTCGTCGATACGGGCATTCGCCCGGTGCTGACCACCGGCATTGCGCACAAGCAGGCCGGCCTCGGCCAGATCGGCGCCGGCATCGTCCGCGCGCCGATGGCTTGCTTCACCCAAGCGGTCTCGGGACTTGCAAAGTCTCTCGGCCTCTGAAGGTGGACGGGGCGCTGCAGATTCTTTCGATCACGAGAGCGGAAGGTCACTAACAGGAGGAAACCGGCTGGTTTCCTCCCGTTACCCTCCTTCCCGCTAACTCCGCGTGCTTCGTCGGAAGGAATCCTTCTTTACATCTCGGCACCACCATCAACCTCCTCAATCTGCAGCGGCAAGATAACCATCTGCTTGCCGCCTATGTGGAGCCGCCGCTGGATCGTGAGCGCGGCCTGGTTGTGCAGGAGATGGACCAGCCAGTTGTCGCGGCGGAACATCAGCTTGCTCGTGAAGAATATGGTGTTCGGAAACTCCTTCTGCACCTCGTCGGCAAGCCTTAAGAACTCCTCGATCGCATCGGTGCCAAACCCGACATAGGCCTTCGCCGCCATCCCGTAGCTGTTGCAGAAGTTCACGAAGTAGCTGAGGCTCGCGTTCGCCTGAGTCTTCAATGCCTCGACGTCCTCGCGACCGCCATACACGTGCGCGTCCACGGTGCGGACGTTGATGAAGATGAAGTTCTTGAAGTGGTCCGGAAAGAGCCGCTGGACCCAGAGCAGCGCGTGCAATCCGCCCCCGCGACTCGAACCGACCAGGAAGGCGGCAGTGGGTTTTGCCGGGTCCGGCGACGGTGGACTTGCTTCGCTGCCGAACGGCTGATGGGAGAAAATCTCGTCAATATGGCGCAGGCGTTCGCGCGTCGCGTCGTAGTGGGTCCGGATGACGAGACAGAGCACCGTGATCAGGGCGATCAGCAAGAGCGCGAGCCAGCCGCCATCGGCCAGCCGGCGCGCCATCAGCATCGCCAGAATCATTGCACAGACCGCGAATCCGGTGCCAGACAGGGCGAGGCGCCACAGCCACGCCCTTGCCGCATGACGGCTGCGCCACCAGTACACGCAGAGCCCGAACAGCGATACCGCGAACGTAAGGAAAACGCTCACGCTGTAGATCACCACCAGGATCGTCACGTCCCCGCCGGTCCAGAAGAGTATCGCGAGCGCCGCGGCGCCCATGAGCACGATGCCGTTCTCGGTCACGAGCCGCGACGACAGGTAGCGGAACTGGTGCGGGACCCAGGAATCTGCGGCCATGTTGGAGAGGACAGCGGGCCCGCCGAGGAAGCCGGTGTTGGCCGCGACGAACAGCAGGCCTGCTTCCAGGGCGAGCACGATGAAGATCGCAGCGTCCGTGGCCCACGCGCTCTGCCAGTTGAAGTCCCGGATGATCGATCCGAACACCACGGCGTTGAGCGTTCGCCCTTCGACCGGCACCGCGTTCCAGAGGAGGTACAGCACGATGATGCCGCCCGCCGTGAACGCGAGCGATATGGCCATGTAGATCATGGTGAACTTGCCGGTGCGCACGCGGGGCTCGGCAAGGATGTTGACGTTGTTGGAGACCGCCTCGAGGCCGGTATACGTTCCGCCGCCCTGCGCGTAGGCGAGGAGCAGCAGCGCGGCGACGCCCGCCCAGCCGACTTCTCCCGCGAGCATCCCGGTGTCGACGAGCGTGTCGGGCACCAATTGCGGCAGGCCGGTGGCGTGTGCCGCGATGCCGTACACGATCAGGTACGCGTGCGTGACCACGAAGCCGAGAAAGATGGGCATCAGGACGCGCACCGCTTCCTTCATGCCGCGCAGGTTCAGCGCGGTGAGCAGGACGATCAGCGCGGCACCGGTGCCGATCTTGTAGTGTTGAAACCCGAGGGGCAACAGGCTGAAAAACGCGTCGACACCGGCGGCAACCGAGATCGCGATGGTGAGGACGTAGTCGACCACGAGCGCGGCGCCGGCCACCAGTCCCGCGTGCGCGCCGAGCAGCCGCGTCGACACGCGGTAGCCACCGCCGCCCGTCGGGAAGAGCTCGATGACCTGGTTGTAGGCGAGCGCGATGATGAACACCGTCACCGCAGTGGCGAGCGCAAGATACAGTCCGAGGTGGGTGTGCTGACCGAGCGCACGGAACGCCTCCTCGGGCCCGTAAGCCGACGAGGAGATCCCGTCGGCGCCGAGCCCCACCCACGCGAAGAACGCCGCGAGGGCAATCGAGTGGCGCGTCTTGCGCGACAGCGGATCGAGGGGCTTGCCTAGGACCTTCTCACGCAGCGCGCGGGCGAAATCGGACATCTCAGCGATCCGGCCCTGCTCCGGAGCCAAGCGCTTTCTCGAGCCGGCGCGCGAAGACGCTCATCTCCTTCGCTGCCTGCTTGTCGCCGCGGCGCTCGGCCACCGGAATCCCGGTCCGGTAAGCCGCCAGCGCCTCGCCGGGGCGATTCGCGTCGGCGAGCGCCTTGCCGAGCAGCTTCCAGGCGGCGGAGTACTCCGGATCCCGCGTGACGGCCTCGCGCAGATGCTCCGCGGCCCGCGCGGCTTCGCCCGTCTTGAGATACTCGTTGCCCAGCGAGAAGCGCAGAAGCGGTGTGTCCCGTGGACCGCCTAGCAAACGTTCGAGATTGGCGACGATCGGAGCGGTCATTGTAAGATCGGCCGAGGCTGGTGTGCCGATTATAGGTATTTCACGGAGAAACTCCTCTCGCTATGACCAAGACCGCCAAGACGATCATCTCGACACCCGACGCGCCGTCCGCGATCGGCACCTACTCCCAGGCGGTGCGATGCGGCGGCACCGTGTATCTCTCCGGTCAGATCGGGCTTGATCCGGTCTCGATGCAGCTCGTCGACGGCATCGACGCGCAGATCGACCGCGTGTTCGCCAACCTCAAGGCGGTGGCCGAAGCGGCCGGCGCGTCGCTTGCCGACGCCGTGCGTGTGACGGTCTATCTCACCGATCTCGGCAACTTCGCGAAAGTGAACGAGGCCATGGCGCAGTATTTTCCGCAGCCCTATCCGGCGCGCGCCGCGATCGGTGTCGCGTCGCTGCCGCGCGGCGCGCTGGTCGAGGCGGACGCGGTGCTTTGGGTGGGGTGAGGCGTGAGGGGCGGGGGGGTGAGGAGCGGGCAGGGCCCGCCCGACTCGCTCAAATCCAAGCTCGCGAAGCTCGGGATCCACTCGCAACGCGACCTCGTCCTGCATCTCCCGTCGCGCTACGAAGATGAGACGACGCTCACGCCGATCGCTGCGGCGCGCGAGGGTCAGCCGGTGCAGGTCGAGGGCGAGGTGCTCTCCTGCGAGATCGCCTACCGGCCGCGACGCCAGCTGGTGCTGAAGCTGCGCGACTCGTCGGGAATCCTCTTCATACGCTTTTTGAATTTCTATCCGAGCCAGCAGAAGGCGCTCGTGCAGGGCGCGCTCGTCCGGGCATTCGGCGAAGTGCGACCGGGCTTCTTCGGCGGCGAAATGGTGCATCCACGCTATCGCGTGCTGCGCGGGCCGGAGCCGTTGCCCGACGCGCTCACGCCCGTCTACCCCACCACCGCGGGCCTTTCGCAGCAGGCGTTGCGCAAGCTGATCGACCAGGCGCTCGCTGCGGCGGATCTCTCCGACCCGCTTCCGGCGTCCGTGCGCGAACGACTCGGGCTCGCCGGCTTTGCCGAGGCGGTACAGTTGCTGCATCACCCGCAGCCGGACACCGATGCCCGCGCGCTCGACGAGCGGACGCATCCTGCGTGGCGGCGCGTGAAGTTCGATGAGCTGCTCGGCCAGCAGCTCTCGATGCGCGCGCACTATCGCGCGCGGAGCCGCGAGTCCGCACGGCCGCTCGTCGCAGGTGCGCTCACCCCGCAGTTCATGAAGCGTCTGCCGTTTCGGCTCACCGGCGCGCAGCGGCGGACGTGGGGCGAGATCGAGCGCGACCTCGCGCGCGCGCATCCGATGCATCGCCTGCTGCAGGGCGACGTGGGAAGCGGGAAGACGGTCGTCGCCGCACTCGCCGCGCTGCGCGCAGTGGAATCCGGCCGGCAGGCCGCGGTGATGGCGCCGACCGAGATCCTTACCGAGCAGCACTACCGGAAGTTCTCCGCCTGGCTCGCGCCGCTCGGCGTGCAGGTGGCGTGGCTGACCGGAAGCCAGCGCAAGTCAGAGCGCAAGCGCATCGTGGCGGACATCGGGGAGGGGAGCCTGCCGCTCGTCGTCGGCACGCATGCCCTCTTCCAGGAAGGCGTCGTATTCCGCGATCTGGCGGTGACCATCGTGGACGAGCAACATCGCTTCGGCGTGCGCCAGCGCCTCGCGCTGCGGGCCAAGGGCCCTGCCGAGCGACGCGCTGCCGCACCTGCTGATGATGAGCGCGACGCCCATACCGCGCACCCTCTCGATGAGTTACTACGCCGACCTCGACGTGTCGGTGATCGACGAGCTGCCGCCGGGCCGCACGCCGGTCGTGACCAAGGTGGTGGCCGACACGCGCCGCGATGAGGTGATCGAGCGCATCCGGGACGCCTGCGCCGAGAATCGGCAGGCCTACTGGGTGTGTCCGCTGATCGAGGAGTCGGAAGTGCTCGACCTCCAGACCGCGATCGATACCCACGCGCAGCTCTCCGCCGAGCTCTCCGGGCTCTCGGTCGGGTTGGTCCACGGCCGACTCGCGCCGGCCGAGAAGGCGGCCGTCATGGAGGCGTTCGCGGCGGGGAAGGTGCACGTGCTCGTGGCCACCACCGTGATCGAGGTCGGCGTGGACGTGCCGAACGCCTCGCTGATGGTGATCGAGCACGCCGAGCGTTTCGGGCTCTCGCAACTGCATCAGCTGCGCGGTCGCATCGGGCGCGGCTCGGACGCGAGCGTTTGCATCCTCCTGTATCAGAAACCGCTTTCGGAAGGCGCGCGACAGCGCCTCAAGATCGTCTACGAGACCAGCGACGGCTTCCGGATCGCGCACGAGGACCTGATGCAGCGCGGCCCCGGCGAGTATCTCGGCGCGCGCCAGAGCGGTGTGCCGCTGCTGCGCTTCGCGGATCTTGCCCACGACGAAGCGCTGTTGCGCGACGCGCGCGCTGTCGCCGACGAGCTCCTGGAGCGCGCGCCCGATGCCGCGCGGCGTCACCTCGAGCGATGGATGAGCGGCCGCGCCGATCTCGTCAATGCCTGACGGCCGGGCGCTGCGCATTTCGTCCGGGGAATCTCGCGACGGTTCCTGACGCCGCAGCGTCCGACGCGCCACAATATGCGCCATGAGCGTCGCCGCGATCATCAAGGAAAGGCTCGCCCTGTACGAGCGGCTGATGCGGCTCGACAAGCCGATCGGCACGCTGCTCCTGCTCTGGCCGACGCTGTGGGCAATCTGGATCGCGGGGAGCGGTCGGCCGCCCTGGGCCGTCGTGTGGATCTTCGCGCTCGGCACGCTGTTGATGCGCTCGGCCGGGTGCGTGGTGAACGACATGGCCGACTTCCGCTTCGACGCGCACGTGGAGCGCACGCGCGACCGTCCGCTTGCGGCCGGTACGGTGGGCCGCGCCGAGGCGATCGCCCTTGCCACGGTGCTGATCTTCGCCGCGTTCCAGCTGGTGCTTTTCCTCAACTGGCAGACGATCGCTTTGTCAGTGGTGGCGCTCTTTCTCGCGGCGAGCTATCCCTTCACCAAGCGCTTCCTCGCCGTTCCGCAGGCCTATCTCGGCATCGCTTTCGGATTCGGCATTCCGATGGGATTCACCGCGCAGCTGGAGACGGTGCCGCCGGTCGGCTGGTGGCTGCTCGCCGCGAACATCTTCTGGGCGATCGCGTACGACACCGAGTACGCCATGGTCGACCGCAACGACGATATCCGGATCGGAATCAAGACCTCGGCGATCACCTTCGGCCGCTACGACGTCGCAGCAGTGATGATCTCCTACGCGGTCATGCTCGCCATTCTCGTCTACGTCGGAACGGACCGTGCGTTCGGCTGGGCGTACTACACTGGGCTAGTGGCGGCGGCCGGCACGATGGTGTATCACTATTTCCTCATCCGCGGGCGCGAGCGCATGCCGTGCTTCAAGGCGTTCATGCACAACAACTGGACGGGGGCGGCCATCTTTGCCGGTATCCTCGTTCAATACGCGCTGCAGGGCGCGTGGCCGAGGTGGTGAAAGGCGGTAACCCACGATGCTGAGCCAGTTCAAGCTGCCATTCAACCGGACGACCCCGCCGTATCCTCATCTCGACCGGCAACGAGCGGGTGGTCGCGGAGGCGCGGCTCGCGGGCGAAACGGCGGTGCTCACCGACCGTCGGCTCGTGGTCGGCGACGGCGCGGACGAGCAAAGCTTCGCGCTCGGCCAGATTGCGGTGGTGCGCACATGCTTCGAGCGCTCCATTCGCGAAATCGTGCGCGGCATCGTCTTCATCTTCGTGGCGATCATCCTGATCGCGGTATCGACGCCGACGCGCACGTTTCTGCTGAACTACGGGACGAAGCTCGAGGCGACGATTCAGCGCGAGCAGGCAGCCGAAGGCGGCGGCCTGTCGGGTGCGATCAGGGCCGTTCAGGAGGGACTCAATCTGCTCGCCGACGTCGCGGGCGCGCTCCCGATCCTGGGGTGGCTGCTGATCCTCATCGGACTCGCGCGCATCGCGCTCGGCGCGCTCGGGCGCACCGTGGTGACGATCTTTGCGGGCGGCGGGGAGTTCGAGTTCTATCGACGTGGCCGGCGCCGCGAACTCGCCGAATTCGCGACCGAGGTCGGCAAGCATCTGCCTGGCCCGCGTTCCGGGTGAGCCTGCGGTGAGCTATCGTGATCTGCGCGACTTCATCGCGCAAATGCAGCGTCTCGGCGAGCTGAAGCGTGTCGCCGCGGAGGTCGACCCGCGGCTCGAGATGACCGAGATCTGCGACCGGGTGCTGCGAATGGGCGGTCCGGCGCTTCTGTTCGAGAAGCCGAGTGGACACACGATTCCCGTGCTGGCGAACCTTTTCGGCACGACCCGCCGCGTCGCGCTTGGCATGGGCGCCGATTCGACCGACGCGCTGCGCGATATCGGCCGGCTGCTCGCGAATCTGCGCGAGCCCGAGCCGCCGCAGGGCATGCGCGACGCGCTCGACAAGATCGGCATGCTGAAGAGCGCGCTGTGGGACATGCGCCCGAAGGAGCGCAGCGGCGCGCCCTGCCAGGAGATCGTGTGGGAAGGTCGCGACGTGGATCTGGCGCGGCTGCCGATCCAGCTCTGCTGGCCGGGGGACGCCGGACCGCTCATCACGTGGGGCCTCGTGGTCACGCGCGGACCCACCCGCAATCGGCAGAACCTGGGGATCTACCGACAGCAGGTGATTGCGCCGAACAAGGTGATCATGCGCTGGCTGGCCCATCGCGGCGGCGCGCTCGACTACCGCGAGCATGGACTCGCGCATCCCGGCACGCCCTTTCCCGTTGCCGTGGCGCTCGGCGCCGATCCGGCCACCATTCTCGGCGCGGTGACGCCGGTGCCGGACAACCTTTCCGAATACCAGTTCGCGGGTCTGCTGCGTGGCGCGCGGACCGAGGTGACGAAGTGCATCGGCTCCGAGCTGCGCGTGCCTGCGTCGGCCGAGATCGTGCTCGAGGGGCACATCGCTCCGGAAGAAACGGCCCTGGAAGGTCCGTTTGGCGACCACACCGGCTACTACAACGAGCAGGAGCGCTTTCCGGTTTTCACCATCGACCGCATCACGATGCGGCGCGACCCGATCTACCACTCCACCTACACCGGCAAGCCGCCCGACGAGCCGGCCGTCCTCGGCATGGCGCTGAACGAGGTGTTCGTTCCGCTCCTGCAGAAGCAGTTTCCCGAAATCGCGGACTTCTATCTTCCGCCGGAGGGCTGCTCCTACCGGCTGGCCTGCGTGAGTATCCGCAAGCAGTACCCGGGGCATGCCAAGCGCGTGATGTTCGGCATCTGGAGCGTCCTGCGCCAGTTCATGTACACCAAGCTCATCATCGTGACCGACGACGACGTGAACGTGCGCGACTGGAAGGAGGTGATCTGGGCGCTCACCACGCGCGTGGATGCCGCGCGCGACACGACGATCGTGGAGAACACGCCGATCGACTACCTCGACTTCGCGAGCCCGGTGGCCGGGCTCGGCGCGAAAATGGGCATCGACGCCACCAACAAGTGGCCTGGCGAAACCGCACGCGCGTGGGGGACGCCGATCGCGATGGATGCCGCCGTGCGGAAGCGCGTCGACGAGCTTTGGGGCAAACTCGGACTTTAGAACCCGACTCGCAAAACCCATGAGTGCCAATCCCGATCAACTTCAGACCACTGCGCAGCCTTCCGAATCGCTGGTGAACGTCGCTCACCTGGTGTACGCGCTGCACGCATGGAGCGTGATCGCGGGGATCATCGGCGCCGCGACCATCGTGGGCATGTTCCTCACCGGCTGGCCATCGATCATCGCAGTGATCATCAACTACGTGAAGCGGCCCGATGCACGCGGCACCTGGCTCGATACGCACTTCGGCTGGCAGATCCGCACGTTCTGGTACACGCTGCTGTGGGCCGTGATCGGAGGAATCGTATTCGCGCTGCTCTTCTGGGTGCTGGGGCTCGGTGTTCTGCTCGCATTCGTGATTTGGGGGATCACGGGGATCTGGGTCATCTATCGGATCGTGCGCGGCTGGATCGCGCTCGCGTCCGCGAAGGCGATGCCCGTCTGAAGCGCCACGGCGCGCGCTGAAATGCAAAAGCCCGGCTCGCGCCGGGCTTTTTTGTTGAAGCTCTGCGTCGCGCTCAGAACTTCAATATTCCACTGGCGGACCACAAGTTGACGCGCATCTCGCCGGTGGTGGTGCCGCCGAACTTGCCCAGGTCCTCGTACTCGGCGCGAATCGCCCAGCGATTGTTGATGTCCAGCTGTGCGCCGAGGCCCCACGTGAAGTTCGTGTTGCCCTGGGAGACGGCCCCGAGGTTGGCGGGGGTCGTGCCCAGAAGCTTGGTATCGAGGTTGCCGTTGACCGCGCCCAGCCGACCGATGAAGCTGAAGCCTTCATTGAGCGGCAGGTAGCCGACGGCGTCGAGCATCCACGCGTCGAGCGTGTTCTCGACGGTGCCGTAGGTGGCGCCGGCGTAGGTCTGGGTGACCTTGCCAAGGTAGTAGTAGCCGCCTTCGATGCCGAAGTACTTGTGGAAGCGGTAGCCGACGAAGCCCTTGACGGCGCCCGCGGTGTCTTCCTTTTCCATGACCGTACCGGCCGGCGGTGCGAACGTCGACGTGTCGAGGCTCATCGTCGTCAGGCCACCGCCGGCGCCAATGTAGAAGCCGGTCTGATGCGACGGCGGGACATTCGGCGTCTGTGCGGCGGCCGCCAGCGGCAGGGCCGCAAGGGCGGCGGTCGCGACTGCAGTGTGAAGGTGTCTGTATTTCATCGTTTTTTCTCCGACTTGGTTGATTCCCATCGGCGGCCACCGCCGCTTTGGACTTCAAATCATAGCCTTACCTGGAAACTTTTCAACATAGTTCTTGGATAACGGCCTTAAGTGTATGTTTTATGCAACATTTATCTATCTCACCCTACCTGAAAAACCCGTGGTCCGGATCCTGCTTTCACTCTCCGGGCCGCCGGCCAACGGGGTTTGGGTGCCCGGTACAGCCCCTGGAGACCCTGGGGCCGGCGTGCACGGACAGGGTGGGTTCGACGAATGGAACGGAACACGAATCGACACGGACAGAGTGCAATCGCAAGCGCAGCGCATCGCCTGGCACGGTGGGCCCTGGTGGCGCTGGTGTCGTGGACGGCGCTCGCCTGGCCGCTCGCGGCGTCGGCCGACATCTACGTGCTCGTGGAGCCGAACGGAACCAAGCGCTTCTCGAATCAGCCGGACGACTCGCGGTACCGTCTCTTTCTGAGAGAACCCGACGGATACCAGCTCAAGCCCGCGCGGTTGCTCGGCGCGGCGCGCAATCCCGGCGACTACCGTCTGCGTAACCCCGCTGCGCGCTGGAACCTCTATAACAATCCGCTCCTCAAGGGGCGGCCGTACCAGCAGCAGGTGCAGGCCGCCGCGAAGCAGCACGAAATCGATCCGGCGCTCGTGCACGCGGTGATTGCCGCCGAATCGGGTTACAACCCGGAGGCCGTCTCGAACAAGGGCGCCATCGGGCTGATGCAGATCATGCCGGACACCGGAAGGCGCTACGGCGCGAAGACGAAGGATCTCTACTCTCCGGGAGAGAACATCGCGGTCGGCGTGCGCTATCTCGCCGAGCTCATCGAGATGTTCGACGGGGACATCGTGCTTGCGATCGCGAGCTACAACGCAGGCGAGAACGCCGTGATCCGGTTCGGCCGCAAGGTGCCCCCGTATCCCGAGACGCGCGCCTACGTGCCGCGCGTGCTCCGCTACTACGAGTCCCTCAAGCCTGCCTATAGCGCCGGCTGAAAGTGCCTTCTTTCCCCTCCTCAACGAGGAGGGGAAAAAGCAACCTCTCCAACATGCTGCCCCGCAACTTGTCCCCCCCCGGCTAACCCGCTAAAGTCGCTGAATTCCCCCCCCCCCGCAGATTGCGGGGCAACTCACACCCGACCGGAGGCGCGACAGTCATGACGGCAGTTACCCCGAAAGCCCCCAACCACGCCAATCTCGCGCCCATTGCTTCCCGCTTCGTCGACGTCGCCTCGCTGCCCTGGGAAAAGACGGCCTACGAGGGATGCGAGTGCAAGACGCTGATCGTCGATCGCGAGACGGGCATGCTCACCACGCTCATGCGGTTTGCGCCCAACGTGAAGCTGCCCGACCACGAGCACGTGCAGATCGAGCAGACCTGGGTGCTCGAGGGCAGTCTGATATGCCCGGAGGGGGTGTGCACGGCGGGCAACTTCGTCTGGCGCCCCGCCGGGAGTCGTCACGAGGCGTGGGCCGGCCCCGAGGGCGGAATCATGCTCGCGTGGTTCACGATCCCGAACAAGTTCTTCCAGCCAACCGGGGGCCCTCTCGATTTCGTCGGGAATGACTGGCAGAAAACCTGGGGCAAGGCGCACGAGCGCGCCGAAGCCACCACGGCCTGAGCGCACCGCCGCGCGAGCGGCACCGCGAGTGAAGAGCCGTCGCGCGCCGCGCGATGTGGTGTGTGACGTCCTCGTGATCGGATCGGGCGCGGGGGGCCTGTCGGCCGCGGTGACCGCGCGCCACCACGGCCTAGACGTCATCCTCGCCGAGAAGGCACCCGTCTTCGGCGGTGTCACTGCGCGCTCGGGCGGGTGGATCTGGATGCCCTGCCATCCGTTTCAGCAGGCGATTGGCATCACCGACAGCCGTGACGAGGCCGAGCGCTATCTGTTGCACGAGGCGGGCGAGCACTACGACGCCGAGCGCATCGACGCGTTTCTCACGCACGGCCCGCGCATGGTCGAGTTCTTCACCCGCGAGACGGCGGTGCGATTCACGCCCTCGGCCACATACCCCGACTATCACCCCGATGCCCCAGGCAGCAAGACGGCGGGGCGCGCGCTGGTCGCAGAGCCCTTCGATGGGCGCGCGCTTGGCCCGCTGCTTGCGAAGCTGCGTCCGCCGCTGCCCGAGCTGCTACTCATGGGCATGGCGATCGGTTCGGGCGACGAGCTCCGGCATTTCCAGCGCGCGACGCGGTCGCTCGGGTCGTTTGCCTACGTCGCAAGACGTCTCACGGGGCACGCGGGTGAGCTGCTGATGCACGGCCGCGGCATGCGCCTCACGAACGGCAACGCGTTGGTGGGGCGGCTGCTCAAGTCCGCCGTCGACGCCGGCGTCAAGCTGTGGAGCGCCGCGCCCGCGCGCGAACTGATCGTGGAGAAGGGTGCCGTGCGCGGCGCGATCGTCGAGCGTGACGGGCAGGCGCTGCGTGTGGAAGCGCGCCGCGGCGTGGTACTGGCATGCGGCGGCTTTCCGCGCGACGTTGAGCGGCGCACGCGCCTCTACCCGCATCACGAGCACTGGTCGCCCGCACCGGAATCGTGCACAGGTGACGGGCTGCGGATCGCCGAATCGGTCGGCGCCAGCATCGACGAATCGTTGCCCAACGCGGCCGCGTGGGTGCCCGTCTCGCTGGTTTCGCGCGAGAACGGCGAGACGGGCCTCTTCCCGCACATCGTGGACCGAGGCAAGCCCGGCGTGATCGCCGTGACGCGGCACGGCCGCCGGTTCGTGAACGAAGGAAACTCGTATCACGACTTCGTTCAGGCCATGCAAGCCGTGTGCAAGGGCGACGAGCCGGTCTCGGCATACATCGTCGCCGACCATCGTGCGATTCGCGCGTACGGACTGGGCTGCGCGAAGCCGCGCCCGTTTCCGCTCTCGCCGCATCTCGCTTCCGGCTATCTCCTCCGCGGAGACACGCTTGCGGCGCTTGCCGCGGAAGCGGGCATCGACTCCGCGGCGTTCGAGACCACGGTGGCCGAATTCAACCGCCATGCGGAACGCGGTGAGGATCCGGAGTTCGGCAAGGGCAGCAATGCGTACAACCGCTTCTATGGCGACGCCGACCACAAGCCCAATCCGTGTCTCGCGCCGCTCGCCACGCCGCCGTTCTACGCGGTGAAAGTGGTGGTGGGAGAGATCGGCACCTACGACGGCATTCGCACCGACCGTCACGCGCGTGCGCTCGACGCACGCCGCGCACCGATCTCCGGCCTGTACGTGGCGGGCAATGACATGGCGAGCATCATGGGCGGTGCGTATCCCGGTCCCGGTATCACCCTCGGTCCCGCGATGGCCTTCGGCTGGATCGCCGGGCAGCATCTTGCCGGCGTGGAGAGCTAGTGTCGTGTTTCGGAAATAAGTGACGTAAGACGTCGCACCTTGGCGAGAATGGAATCCGCTGTGGCGGTCCAGATGAACGGGCGCGTACTGCGATTGTAATGGTCGACGTAGTGATTGATGTTGGCGATGAGTTCACGCACGCTTTGCACGGAGCCGCGGCGAATGCTTTGTTGGGTGATGAGGGCAAACCAGCGCTCGACTTGATTGAGCCAGGAGGCGTAGGTTGGGGTGTAGTGAACGTGGTAACGCGGACGCGCGGCGAGCCAGGCGCGCACCTTGGCGTGTTTGTGGGTGCCGTAGTTGTCGATGATCAGATGTACGTCCAAGGTCGCCGGTACGTTGCGGTCGAGATGGCGCAGAAAGGCCAGGAACTCCTGATGGCGATGTCGGGACTTGCATTGCGTGATGACCGCACCGGAGGCCACATCGAGCGCAGCAAACAACGTGGTGGTGCCGTGCCGCTTGTAGTCGTGCGTCACGCCCTCGACATAGCCCAGCCCCATGGGCAGCAACGGCTGGGTGCGATTGAGCGCCTGAATCTGGCTCTTCTCGTCCACCGAGAGCACCAGCGCGCAGTCGGGCGGGTTCAGGTACAAGCCGACAATGTCGCGCACCTTCTCGACAAAGAACGGATCGGTGGACAGCTTGAAGCTCTTCTGCCGGTGCGGCTGCAACCCAAACAGTTTGAACAGCCGGTGCGCCATCGACGGGCTCACCTTGGTGGCTTGCGCAAACGAGCGCACGCTCCATTGCGTGGCGGCCACCGGCTTGGTGTGCAAGGCCCGATTGATCAATTCCGCCACTGCTTCGTCCTCCAGACTACGTGGGCGTCCCGGGCGCAATTCGTCATGCAACCCTTGCAGACGATGGGTGACAAACCGCCGGCGCCACTTGCCGACCGTCGCCTCCGCCAACTTCAGCCGCTTCGCAATCGCACTGTTGGCTTCACCGTCCGCCGCGTGCAGCACGATCTTTGCCCGGCGCACCAGCCCTGCAGGCAGACTGCGCGAGCGTACCAACGCTTGCAGTTGCTCCCGCTCTTCCGTACTCAACACCAATACGCTCTTCGGTCGGCCGGTTCTCATTCGAGGATTCCTCCAGGGAAGAATACCTCGAACGACATGCAATAATTATGCTAACTATTTGTGAAACACGACACTAGGGAAGCTCTGAAGAAGTTCGTCATTCCCGCGGACGCGGGAATCCAGACTGAGGCGGCTCAAAGGGTTGCTGGATCCCCGCTTGCGCGGGGATGACTTGGTCAGGGCTCTGGCGAAAGGAAAGGAAGCGACATCATGAAAGCGATTATCGTCTCCGCCGTCCTGGCCACATTCGCAGGCCAGGTCGCCGCCGCCGCAACGTGTCTCGCACAAGCAAACGAAAAGAAGCTCCGGAGCCACGCTCAGGAATACTTCATGCAGAAGTGCGAGGAAGACGCGAAGAAGAGTTGCGAGGCGCAGGCGAAGAAGAAAGAGCTCGAAGGTTCCGCCAAGCGCGCGTTCGTGAAGAAATGCGTGACGGATGCCGTGGGCAGCTAGCCAGCCGGCGCGCTGGCCTACTCGTCGGGCAACACATGCGCACGCCCGAGCGGCGCGGCGAAGCAGCGCGTGATCGACGCAAGCACGCCATCCGGGTTACGCACCACGTCCTGATTCTCGAATCGGATCACCCGAACTCCAGTGGAGGCCAGATAGGTTGTGCGCAGGACGTCGCGGCGTATTGCAACACCGTGATCGTGCGCGCCACCGTCGAGCTCGACGGCGAGCCGCTCGGCCGGACAATAGAAATCGAGCACGAAGGGACCGACGCTGTGCTGGCGGCGGAACTTGCGCCCCTGGAGCTTGCTTCGCTGCAGGTGATGCCAGAGCAGGGATTCCGCGGGTGTCAGGCTTGCGCGCAGTTCACGACGGCGTGATTTCAGTTCCGGGGCGTTGTGCCTAGGTGGGATCATGGTCCCGGAAAGAATGCGCGTAGGGGTGGCTCAGCGGGTGAGCCCGGGTACAGCGTGCGTCCAGGCGACGGTTTGTGTTGTCTTTTCCCCTCCTCTTCAAGGAGGGGAGAAGCAGGTCATCCCTTCCTTTTCAAGAAAGGGTCCGCCCGCAGGGCGGGTGCTTGAAATCCCTTCCAAGAATCTAAGCCGCGCGCTTAGAGCGAACTTTCGGGCGCGGATTGGGCAGCTCGACGGAGCGCTCCTCGCTCATCACCCAGTTCTCGAGATCGTCGACGAGCTGCTTTGCGCGCGGCTTCGCGCACTGCACGAGCAGCATGCGCGGCGCCTCGTCGAGGATCGTGACGCCCGCGCGTTTCCGAATGCTCTTCACGTCGGCTGCGGGTTTTTCGCCGCTACCGGTGAATCGCAGAATGTACTTCGCCATGGCTGCGATCCATCATAGCATTCCGCGCCCTTCGTAGATCGCGCCGAAACCGAGCTCGCGCGCTGCCGCGAACACGATCTGCGCCATCGCATCCGAGCGCGCCGGGCCGCGCGGCATCTTGAGGATTTTCCGGTTGCGAGCGAGGAGGGCCGCCGCCGCGCCGGTGGCCGCAGGGCAGGCCATCGACGTGCCATCGAGCGCGGCGTATCCGCCCGGGACGGTGGAGACAATCGCCACACCCGGACCGGTCAGGTCGATCTCCGGGCCGATGTTGGAGAATGCCGCGACGAAGTTCCTGCGGTCGCGTCCGTATGGTCGCATCGTCTCGGCGCGATGCGCCGAATCGCGCGGGAACGTGCCCTTGCGACCCATTGCGCTCACGCCGATCGCCAGCTGGTCCGCGCCCGGGAAGCTCACTGGCGCGCGCCCGTCGTTGCCGGCAGCCACGATCACCAGGACACCCTGGGCACGCGCATCGGCGATCGCCGCCGAAGTTGCGTCGTCGGGTCCACCGCCGCCGAGGCTCATGTTGATGAGGTCGCAGCCATCGGCCACGGCCCGGTCGATCGCCTTGAGGATAGCGAAGTTGGAAGCCGACTCCTTTCCCTTGCCGAACACGCGATAGCTGCGCAGCTTCACGCCTGGCGCGAGGCCGCGTACGCCGCTGCCCTTGCGCCCGCGCGCCGCGACAATGCCCGCGACGTGCGTGCCATGCCCCGCGCCGTTGTCGCCCCAGCTCTCGGGCCGCTCGCCGTGCACCGTGTTCTCGCCACCCGCGATCACCAGATCGGCGTGGTCGCCGACCCCGGTGTCGATGATGCCGACCGTGACGCCCTTGCCGACCGTGAGCCGCGTTGTCCCATAGAAATGCCGCAGGGCGTCATCCGCGGCGAGGTCGATCGGGCGAACACTGGTCTTGATCTTCACCCGCTTGCGCACCCGCTGCTTGAGCACGCTCCAGAAGCCGGTCGGCGGATAGACGTACAGCCGCTCGATCGTCTTTGCGGAGCCGGGCAGTCGCAAGCCGACTTCCCCCTTGGCATCGGTCACGCCGTCGTCGCCCTCGAACGCCTCGAAGTCGGTGAACGCGACAACCTGTGCGCCCACCAACGGCTTACGGTCCGTGCGCGATATCACGCTCACCGTAACGGTCGTCGCCTTGCGCGCCGCACCAGCGGCCGAGGCGAGGCGCTTCGGCATGGGCCGCGGGAAGATCGCGGTCTTGTAGAAGATCTCGGGGACCACTCGTAATCCCGGCTGCGCGGTGCGCAGCGCGAGCATGAGCTCGGGCGCCATCTCGACGAGTTTCGCGCCGTCCTCGCGCACCGAGTCGAGCACCCGCACGGTCACCGGGCGCCGCGTGGCGCGCTTTGCGCCGCGGGCAGTTCGCACGCGCATTGCCAGGCGGCTCGGCCGCGACAGGTTTGCAAGAAAGCTCTCGAGCGGCGCCGAGATGCGCGCCGAACGCACGCCGCCGCCGTGCATCCGCACGCCCTGCGGCGGAAGGAGGATGTAGCGTTGCTTTGTTCCGGTTGCCATTTGGCGATGTTCCATGTGCGTTGACCAAGTCGCAACCATCCCCTCCTTCTATGAGGCGGGCCGCCTTCTGAAGGGCGGGGGAACGCCTCAAGCTCGCCGCGCCGCTGCTACTTCTTCATCTTCGATCCGATGTTGCTCGAATCGATGATCACGTGCTTGATGAAGACCTTCTGCTGGAACTTCTCGCCCTTGAGGTAGCCGACGAGCACGTCGACGCCCAGGCGACCCCAGAGCACGGGGTTGAGCTCGACGGTCATCGTCATCGTGCCGTCCTGCACCGCGCGCAGCGCCGGTGGCACGCCGTTCATGCCGGTGACGAAGACCTTTCCCTTCTTGCCCGCGGCCGCGACTGCCTGCGCGGCGCCGAGCGCGACGTCGTCGTTCGCGCCGTAGATCGCCGCGAGATCCGGATTCGCGACCAGTGCGTCCTCGGCGAGCTTCAGCCCGCGCTCGCGAGTGAGCAGCCCGAACTGGTCGAACACGATCTGGATGCCGCGGTGCTTCGCGAACGACTCCTTGATGCCGTCGGTCAGGTTCTTGAAGGTCGGCGACCCGGGCGGGCCGGCGATGATCGCCACCTTGCCCTTGCCGCCGATCTTCTCGGCAATGTAGCTGCCGATGTCGCGCCCGATCTGTTTCTCGTCCATCGCGACGTGGAGCAGCTGGTTCGGAGAAGTGGATGCGCGTGCGATCGAGATGATCGGCACCTTTGCGGCGGCCGCGGCGTCATACGCGGCGTTCACGCCGACCGCGTCGATGGGCGAGATCAGGATGCCCTTCACGCCACGCGCGATCATGTCCTGCACGCCATTGATCTGCTTCGCCTTGTCCTCCTGCGAGCTCACGGTGATGACGTCGTAGCCGAGCTCCGCCGCGCGTGACTTGATGCCCTTGGTCATCGCGATGTAGAAGGGGTTGTCGTCCTGCGGCAGCGATACGCCGATGGTCGGCTTCTGGGCGAGCGCCGGGACGGGCGCCGCGAGCGATGCCGCGAACAAAGTACAATGCGAGTAGCGTGCGTCGATTCATGGCTACTCCTCCTTGGTTGTGATTTTGCCCGAATGCTCGATCGCTCAGGATAGCCCTGAAAAAGTCCGTCATTCCCGCGCAAGCGGGAATCCAGGCCGAGCCGAATCGAAAGCGCACTGGATCCCCGCGGAGCCTGCCCTCAGCGGGGTAATCGGGGGCGGGATGCTCGATCGGGTTTCCGGGCATTCTATCCCCTTGCGCAGCCGGTCTGCGGCAGCGGCGAGGATGATGACCACGCCGATCGCCACGCGCTGCCAGTACGAGTCGACGTTCAGCAGGTTGAGCCCGTTGCCGAGCGTCACCATGATGAACACGCCGATCACGCTCTTGTAGAGCTTGCCCTCGCCGCCGTGCAGGGCCGCGCCTCCGAGCACCACCGCGGCGATCGCGGTGAGCTCGTAAAACTCCCCGGAGGTCGGCTGGCCCGATTGCAGGCGTGCGGCGAGCATCACCCCGGCCACTCCGGCGAGCGCGCCGCACCAGACGTAGGTCGAGGCAGTCACCCGGTCGATCCGGATCCCCGAAAAGTAGGCCGCTTCGCGATTCCCGCCGGTGGCGTAGATGCTGCGGCCATGCGGCGTGCGGGCAAGGACCCAGCTCAGCACGAAGACCAGCACGAGCGGCACCCACACCAGGTAGTGGATGCCGAGAAAGCGCTCGACCCCGAAGTCGAGGAAGGCGCGCGGCAGCGTATCGTCGATCGGCACCTGCTGGCTGTCCGTGAACAGAAACACGACGCCGCGCACCAGCACCATGGTGCCAAGCGTCGTGATGAACGGGTTCACCTTGAGCCGGGTGACGATGAGCCCGTTCACGAGGCCGACCAGCGCGCCGGCGGCAACGCCCGCCACCACGCCTGCCGCGATGCCGGCCTTCATCATCACCGCCGCGCACACGCATCCCGAAAGCGCCACGACCGACCCGACGGAAAGGTCGAAGCCGCCCCCGATGATCACGAATGTCATGCCCATGGCGATGACCGTGAGCACCGCGGCCTGCACCAGCACGTTGGTGAGGTTGAGCGGGGAAAGGAACCGGGGCGTGAGGATCGAAATCATCACGCCGAGCACGATGAGCGTGAGCAGGGGGATCTGTCCGACGAGGAAATTGCGGCGCACGGTGCCTACTCGTGATGGGAAATGGCGTCGCGCACGGACTGCTCGGACAGGCCCGCGCCGCGTGCTATCCGTGACGCAATACGGCCGCGCCGCATTGCGAGGACTGCATCGGACTGGGCGACCACTTCGTCGAGCTCGGAGGATGCGAAGAGTACCGCCCCGCCGTGTGCGGCAAATTCGCGCATGAGGCGATGGATCTGCGCCTTCGCCGCGACGTCGATCCCCTGCGTCGGCTCGTCCATCAGCAGCACGTCGATGCGCGAGGCGAGCCACTTGGCGAGAATGACCTTCTGCTGGTTGCCGCCCGACAGGCGGCGCACGATCGCATTCGGATCGGGAGGACGCACGTCGAGTGCGGTGAGGAGCTCGCGCACGATGCGCCCGGCGGCAGCGTCATCCATGCGCCACCAGGCGCCGAACCGCGCAAGGTTCGGCAGCACGATGTTGTCGCGCACGGTCAGGTCGAGGACCAGCCCCAGCGCCCGCTCGTTCGGGACCATGCCGGTCCCGGTCCTGATCGCGTCGGCCGGATGGCGCACGGTGACCTCGCGCCCGCGCCGCCGCGTGCGGGTGCCGCCTTCGGCGCCGAAGAGCTTGCGCAGGAAGTCGGTCGTGCCGCTGCCGAGCAGGCCCGCGACACCGATCACCTCGCGGGCATGCAGGCGAAACTCGCCGGCGTGCGCTGCCTCGAGCAGCTCTTCACCCGGCGCAACGCCCGAGGGCGCATGCTCCTTCTCGATGTCGCGCCCGGTCATCGCGCGGGCGAGCTCGTCGGCCAGGAATCCGCCGCGCGCATACTCCGCGACGACTTTGCCGTCGCGCATCACGGTGCAACGGTCGGCGATCGCGACAATCTCGTCCAGGCGGTGCGAGACGTAGAGAACCGCCACGCCCGCCGCCTTGAGGTTCTCGATCACCGCGAACAGACTTCGCACTTCGCGCTCCTCGAGCGCGGCGGTGGGCTCGTCGAGCACCAGGACGCGTGCGCGGCGCGACAGCGCCCGGGCGATTGCGATGGATTGCCGTTCGGCGAAGTTGAGGCTGTCGACGCGCGCGTCGAGGTCGAACGAGAGATTGAGCCGCGCGAGCGCGTCCTTTGCAAGCTCCCGCATTCGCGCACGGTCGAGGTGGCGGGGGGTCGCAAGCCATGGGAGAAGCGGTCGCGCGGGGAGATGCCCGAGCATCACGTTCTCGGCCACCGAAAGCGCCGGGACGACGCGCAGCTCCTGGCCGATGACTGCGATGCCCTGCGCGTACGCGTCGGCGGGCGAATGAAACTCAACCGCCGTGCCGTCCACCAGGATGCGGCCGGTCTCCGGCCGGTGGATGCCGCCGAACACCTTGATGAGGGTCGACTTGCCGGCTCCGTTCTCCCCGACGAGTGCGTGCACCTCACCGGCCGCGAGCTCGAACGCGACGTGGTCGAGCGCCATGGTGGCGAAGAACCGCTTGCAAAGATCCTCCGCGGCGAGCACTGGAGTCGTGGCCATCGTGTGCGTCCGGTCGCGCAGGCGGGCGCGGCGCGCGCTTGCGCATCGCGACCACGCGTGGGCGCCTGGTGGGGTCCTCTGGCGGGTGGCTGGAATCGGCGCGCTCGGCCTGCCGTCGCGCCTTGCTTGTGACCGCCTATGCTAGTAGATCGCTCGGCGTTGTCAACGACGGCGGGTGTTGGGCGATCGCGATACGATCGCGCGAGATGATTCCCGCTGAAGAAGTCCTCGCGAAGCTCGCCCGTCATCGAAGCTAGTTAGGCCGTGAGAGTCCGGGTCACGAAGCGCGCGCAAGCGCTGATTGACCGGGCCGCCCTGTGGTGGGATCAGAATCGTCCCCTTGCACCGGAAGCCTTCGACGAAGAACTCACGGAGGCGATATCGCTCTTGAGCGTCGAATCTGGCATTGGCGCGCCGATATCCAATGCTCGGACGCAAGGCGTGCGGCGGTTGCACCTCGCTCGAATTCACTACTTCATGTATTACCGCGTACGGGACGGGGAAGTTCAGGTGCTCGCTCTCTGGCACACGAGTCGCGGCACCAGTCCGGCTATCTAGGTGCATGCTGTGAAGCCGAACTATCCGTTGAAGCAGCCGCGCCGCAGGCGGCGCGCGGCTGAACAGGAGCGATCTGTAGCTGTTAACCCGAAGCGCATTCGATGATTGATCGCACGCACCTGCTTTCCGATGGAAAGTGCCCCCGAGGCCCTGCGCAGGCAGATGGCGGAGATCGGACCTGTCTGGGGCACGAACATACCCAAGCATCGCGACATGACCCTTGCCGCATACGGGCCGCTCCTCGCGCGCGCGCCGAAGGACGGCGTGAAAATCATGCGCGACGTTCCTTACGGACCGCATCCTCGCCAGGTGGTCGACGTGTTCCAGCCCGACTCTGCGCGGAATGCCCCGGTGATCATGTTCGTGCACGGCGGCGCGTTCGTGCGCGGCGACAAGCGCGTGAGCGACGAGGTCTACGACAACGTTCTTTATTATTTCGCGCGGCAGGGCATGGTGGGTCTGAACATCGAGTACCGGTTGGCGCCCGAGTCGCGCCATCCCGGCGGCGCGCGCGACGTCGCAGACGCCGTGGCCTGGGCCGAGCGGGAAGTCCACCGGTACGGCGGCGATCCGGGACGGATCTACCTGATGGGCCACTCTGCCGGCGGCACCCATGTCGCGACCTGGGCGTTCGACCGCACCGCCATTCCCGAGCGGGCGAAATCCGTGGCGGGCGTGATCCTCGCAAGCGCGCGCGTGCGCGCGGACGTGCACCCCGACAATCCGAATGCCGGCGCCGTGCGCGCGTATTTCGGAGACGACGCCTCCCTGTATGACGCCCGTTCTCCCGTGACGCACGCGAACGATCCCGACCTGCCGGTGTTCATCGTGATCGCGGAGTTCGAGAACCCCTACCTCGATGTCTACGGCGCGGAGCTGCTGCACAACCTGAGTCGCGTCCGCAAGCGCGCGCCGCGATTCATGCGCCTCACCCGCCACAACCATATCTCGCTCGCGGCGCATTTCAACACCGAGGAGGAGATCCTCGGGCGCGAGATTCTGGACTTCATTGCGCAGGGTAGATAGAGATTTTGTCATTCCCGCGTAAGCGGGAATCCAGGCCCCGCTCAGTCAAAGACCTCCTGGATCCCCGCTTGCGCGGGGATGACGAGCGAAAGTGTCGTTCCCGCGTAAGCGGGAAGCCGTTGGGAGCTCGATCGGAGAAAGCCCTGGATCCCCGCTTGCGCGGGGATGACGAGCGAAAGAGCCGTTCCCGCGTAAGCGGGAAGCCGTCTGGATCGTTATTCGACGTGTTATTCCCGCGTGAGCGAGAAGGCGCCCGGATCGATATCGGAAGCGTCATTCCCGCGAAAGCGGGAATCCAGGCGGGCCTTGCTATGCAGCCGGCGGTGTATATCCTCGCGAGTCGTAGAAACGGGACGCTATACGTCGGGGTGACGAGTGACCTGGTGAAACGCGTTTACGAGCACAAGCAAAACCTGGCCGACGGCTTTACCAAGAAATATTGCGTCCACCAGCTGGTGTACTTCGAGCTTGCGGAGGACATGCAATCGGCAATCGCGCGCGAGAAGCAGATCAAGAAATGGAAAAGAGCGTGGAAGGTCGCGCTGATCGAGCGCACGAATCCCGAGTGGCGGGATCTCTACCCAGAAATCGTGTGAAACCTGGATCCCCGCTTTCGCGAGGATGACGATTTGGGGTGTCATTCCCGCGCAAGCGGGAATCCATCGGGACTTCGATCGGAGACAGACCTGGATCCCCGCTTTCGCGAGGATGACACTAGGCTATCGCGGGGATGACGACAGTCCTACGCGGGAGCGACGATCCAAAGCGTCATTCCCGCGAAAGCGGGAATCCAACGAAAACGGGCGTGGGACTACCGCCGAACCCTCTCCACCTTCATCTTCGGATCGACGAGCTTTCCTTCCTTGACGACCGCCTTGCCGTCGAGCTCGACGGTGCAATCGCGCATCGGCACGTCGTAGTGCCCGCGCGTGGTGCGCTTGCCGCCGCCCTGGGTGTTGGGGCCGGTCGAGAAAAGAAAATTGCCCGGGAAGGTGCGCGCGGCGGCGCGATGCCGCTCGGGCTCCTCGCCGTGTAGCGCGATGCCGTACCACAACGCCTGCGGATTCATGCCCCAGCCGAGGTGCGACACGGCGTACGGATCGCGGTCCTTCTCGCCATTACGGCCATCCTCCAGCCAGTCGCGCATCAACTTCGCGTCGAGTCCGCCTTCGATGCGCACGACATGCCCCTCGCGGATCTCCAGCCGCACGGGCTCGGCGACGTAGCGGCAGTAGGGGAGGATGACGATGTCGCCCGGCTGGAACACCACTGTGCCGTTCGCGCTGCCCTCGTTCGGGAACGTGTGGATGTGTCCGCCGCCCCAGTGGTCGAAGTGGCCCGGCTCGTCCGCGTAGCCCCACTGCGTCATCACCGGGTATTCGCCGCACTCGTACTGGAAGTCGGTGCCGGCGCCGTTCGTCACGCGCACCTTCTTCGTGTTCTTGTAGACGCTCTCGGCGTACTTGAGCGCCTCCTTCAGCCCGGGCGGCGACATGAGCTGCTCGAGGTCATCCGGCGCGTCGATGATCATCAACACGCGCGTGCGCGCCTCCTGCACCTGCTTCAGCCACTTCGTGAAAAGCGGCACGTGGAAGATCACGAGCAGGTCGGCGGCGCACACCGCCTCGAGCGTGCCCTTGCACTGCCCGATCGTGGGCACGCCGACCTTGGTCCACGAGGGGATCGAGTTCACGCACATCTCGTAGATGTCGGCACCGAGCTCGTCGGCGGCCGCGAATGCCGCCTCGATGTACTCGCGGCGCGTGCCGAGATCCGACACCACGGCGATCGTCTCGCCCTTTTTCACCTTGCAGAGCTCGAACTCCTGGCGATACAGGCGCGCGAGCTTCGCGGGGTTGAGCTCCTGGATACGGACGGCTGCGGAACGCATGACGGGCTCCTCGAGATTCCTTGTCTGTCCGCCAATTCTACGCCGGGTAGAATGAGCGTTCGAATGCGGCCGAAACGAGGAGCACCCCATGCAACAACCCGCCGCCAAGCCCGAACGACCCGACGCGGCCCTGATCGCGGCACTGGAAGCCTCGAACATCCATCCGCTCTGGGATCGCTACAAATCGATCACGCCCGTCGTGCCGGCCGCAGGTGATGCCCCCATGCACTGGCGCTGGCGCGACTTCGAACCGTTCACCGCGCGTGCCGCCGCCGAGGTGCCGATCGAGGATGTCGAGCGCCGCGCGATGATCTTCGTGAACCCGGCGTTCGGCGGTCGAACGATGACGACCGCGAACCTGCTGGCGGCCTTCACGGTGCTCAAGCCTGGCGACCACGCCGTCCCGCACCGGCACACGGCTGCCGCAATCCGCTTCGCCACGCGCGCCGAGGGCGCCGTCACCATCGTGAACGGCCGGCGCTGCGAGATGCACGAAGGCGACCTCGTGCTCACGCCGCCCATGTGCTGGCACGGTCACATCAACGAGGGTAGTGAGCGCACCGCATGGTTCGACGCCGCCAACATGCCGCTCGTGTGCGATCTCGATGCAAGCTTCTTCGAGCCCGGCAGCCGCGATGCACAGGAGTTCTGGAAAGTGGACGAGGGCGACGAGCGCCTCTGGGCCGCGCCCGGTCTTGCAACCCCTGACGCGCCGCCCTCCGCCGCGCAATCGGCCAAGTACCGCTATCCGGGCGAGGACACGCGCCGCATGCTGGCCGCGGTGGCCCCCGGCGCTGACGGCGCGCGCACCGTGCGCTACGTCAATCCGCAGACCGGCGGCGCGGTGATGCCCACCCTCGATTGCTATGCGACGCGCCTTGCCAAAAGTGTGGCAACCCGCCCGCGCCGCGCTACCTGGAATGCGGTATGCCTCGTCGTTTCGGGTGAAGGCCGTTCCACCATCGGCGACCACACCTTCGAGTGGGCGCAGCACGACGTCTTCTCGATCCCGCACTGGAACTGGGTGAGCCACACGGCCACGACACCCGAGGCCGATCTCTTCCTGGTGACCGACCGCGAGGTCTACGCACGGCTCGATCTGCTGCGTGAGGAGATTGCGTCCTGAAGCCGCAAGGCGCTCATTCAGCTCTGATCAGGCCATCCCCGCGAACGCGGGGATCCAGCGAACCCGCGTCCGGTCCAAACCTGGATTCCCGCATGCGCGGGAATGACGGATTTCCGCGGCCCTTTTCAGGGACGCGCAAGTGAGCGAGGAGGGCATCGGCGCGAGCGTGCGCCGTGTCGAGGACTACGCTTTCCTCGTCGGCAAGGGCCGCTACGTCGCCGACCTCGCGATCCCAGGCGCGCTCGCCTGCGTGATCGTGCGCTCGCCGCACCCGCATGCGCGCCTCGGCGTGATCGACACCTCGCGTGCCACCGCGGTACCGGGTGTGGCGGCAGTGCTCACCGGCGCAGACCTCGCCGCCGACAACGTCGGCACGCTCACCTGCCTGTGGCCCATTCGCGGGCCGGACGGCAAGCCCATGGCCGAGCCGCCGCGCCATGCGCTCGCGCGCGAGCGGGTGCGCCATGTCGGCGAGCCGGTGGCGATCGTGCTCGCCGAATCGCTCGCCGCCGCCCAGGATGCCGCCGAGCTGGTCGATGTCGAATACGAGCCTCTGCCCGCGGTGTCCGATTCGGTCGTGGCGCTCGAGAGTGATGCGCCGCAGCTCCACGATGCCGCACCGGGCAACGTGTGCTTCCGATTCGTGCGGGGCGACGCTGCCGCGGTCGAGAAAGCCTTCGCACGCGCCGCGCACGTCACGCGCATCGATCTCGTCAACAACCGGCTGGTCGGCTGCGCCATCGAGCCGCGCGCGACCTGCGCCGTGCCCGAACCCGACGGACGCTCGCTCACCCTCTATGCGGCGACCCAGGTGCCGCATCACATACGCCGCTTCGTGTGCGAGGAGCTCGATCTTCCCGAGACCGCCGTGCGGGTAATCGCGCCGGACGTCGGCGGCGGCTTCGGCTACAAGGGCAAGCATTATCCGGACGAAACGCTCGTCGCGTGGGCCGCGCTGCGCATGAATCGCCCGGTGAGCTGGGTCGCGAGCCGCAGCGAAAGTTTTTCTGCCGATACCCAGGGCCGCGATCACCGCACGCAAGCCGCGCTCGCACTCGACGCGGACGGTAATTTCCTCGGCTTGCGTGTGACCACTGTCGCCAATCTGGGCGCCTACATCTCCACCTTCGGCGCGTCGATCCCGAGCGCGATCTACTCCGCGCTGCTGGCCGGGGTGTACCGCACGCCCGCCATCCACATCGCGGTGACCGGCGTCTTCACCAACACGACGCCCACCGATGCCTACCGTGGCGCCGGTCGTCCCGAGGCCTGCTATGTGCTCGAGCGCCTTGCCGACCGCGCCGCGCGCGAGCTCTCGCTGGACCGCGCCGAGATTCGCCGGCGCAATCTCATTCCGCCTGAGGCGATGCCCTACAAGACGCCCATCGGCCCCACCTACGATTCGGGCGATTTCCCGCGCATGCTGGCGAGCGCGCTCGCCCGCGCTGAGTACGCATCGTTCGAATCGCGCCGCAAAGAAGCGGCGACACGCGGCCGGCTGCGCGGCATCGGCATCGCGTGCTTCGTCGAATCCTCCGGTATTGCGCCGTCGAAGCTCGCCGGCGCGATGGGCGCGCGCGCAGGCTTCTTCGAGGCTGCGGAGATCCGCGTCGATGCGAAGGGCGGCGTCCATGCAGCGCTTGGCACTCACAGCCACGGCCAGGGGCATGCGACCACGTTCGCGCAGATTCTCGCCTCGCGCCTCGGCGTGAAGCTCTCCGCGATCCGCATTCTCGAAGGCGACACCGCCGCCGTGCCCTTCGGCACCGGCACCTTCGGCTCGCGCTCGATCGCAGTGGGCGGCTCGGCGCTCGACCGGGCCGCGGCGAAGATCATCGACAAGGGCAAGCGCCTCGCCGCGCACCTGCTCGAAGCCGCGGAAGCAGACATCGTCTTCGCGGATGGCGAGTTCGCGGTTGCGGGCACCGATCGGCGCATTGCGTTCGGCAACGTCGCGCAGGCCGCAAACCGCGCCCACAATCTGCCCGCCGACATGGAACCGGGCCTCGACGAATCGGCCTTCTACGATCCGCCGAACTTCGCCTTCTCGAATGGCGCGCAGGTGTGCGAAGTGGAGATCGACCCCGAGAGCGGCGAGACGCGCCTGGTCGGCTACTGGGCGGTGGACGATGTCGGCACCGTCATTAATCCGATGGTGGTCGAGGGCCAGGTGCACGGCGGTCTCGCGCAGGGCATCGGCCAGGTGCTCTTCGAGCGCACGGTCTACGACCCCGAGTCCGGCCAGCTCCTGACGGGATCGTTTCTCGACTACGCCATCCCGCGCGCCGACGATCTCCCGGCGTTCGTCACGGAGACCGACCAGAGCCAGCCCTGCACGCACAATCCGCTCGGCGCCAAGGGTTGCGGCGAATCCGGCGCGATCGGTGCGCCCGCTGCCGTCACCTGCGCCGTCCTCGACGCGCTCGCCTCGCTCGGCGTCACCGACCTCGAGATGCCGCTCA
>CAVTJG010000021.1:0-78424 GCA_963735025.1 uncultured beta proteobacterium | reverse complement strand
TCTTGTTTCTGGCGGAGAGGGTGTCTGTCAAGCCGCGCGTGGGTGCTGGATCTCCGGGCTGCTGGGCCCAGGAGCGCCGATTCAGTCGCCACAATCAAGCGGGCTTTCTTGCATTGCTTCAGATCGAAGGAAAGCCTTTCCACGCTCGCCTACGACCGCAACGTGCGGGCCGAGTGCCACAAGCGCGACCGCTACAAGTGCGAGATCTGCAAGATCCCGGACGGGTCGCGCGATGTGGGGCTCGAACAGATCCGCGCGGGTTACCCGTGGTGATATCGGGCTTACGCTAAGGAGCAGACGCCCGAAGATCGGGAGCGCTACGAGTCCGCCGAGCAGGATGCCAGGGCCAGGAAGGTAGGGCTACGGCACCACCTGAACCCGGGGCCGGCTCGGGAGTGGCGGCCGGGAAGCACATACGGGCTTGGGGGTCGGCGCGTCTTACACTGGACCTTGCCGTTTCAGTGCGTTTCTTTAGTAAGAGTTTGATTCTGCAAGGAAGAGGTTCGCGGGCGCAAATATTGCGCCACTACACTATGGCGTTAAAACCATAACCCTCGAGTACGCACATGAGAATCAAAACGACATCGATCTTGGTGGGACTGATTTTGCAAGCCGCAGCCGCGAGCGCACTGGCGGTGCCAATTACGAACTCCAGCTTCGAGGATGTCGTAATCGGTTCGCCATATAACTCCGCGAACCCAGCAGATGTGACCGGCTGGACGCGAACGGGCGCTGCTGGCGACGCCGCGATCTGGCGGGTCGGTTACGCAGACGGCGCTGGGAGCATTACGGTTGCCGGGGACGGGCAGCAATTCGTCACGATGGGTGGCGGATACGGTCCGACTGGCGCCACTTCGTGGGAGCAGAGCATCGGCGGGCTTACCAGTGGCCAGATCTATCTGCTCGAGTTCCAAATGGCAGCCGAGGCCGCGGGAGGACCGTTCTTGCCCGCAGGGATTACCCAGACCTTGACTGCCAGTCTCATCGGAATAGGGACGACCGCGCAGAATTTCACCGCGACAAACACAGTCGGCAATTACTGGCAGGATTGGGAAGCGAAGTCCTTGGCGTTCACAGCCGATGCGCCGAACATGACGCTGAAATTCTCGTACGATGGACCGTACGATGTCGGCCTCGACAACATCCGGATCACTGAGCGATCCTCGGTTCCCGAGCCCGCGACCCTCGCGCTCCTCGGCGTCGCTCTCGCCGGTCTCGGCTTCTCGCGCCGCAAGCTGCGCTGAGTAGCGTGCAACTCACAGGAAGCCCGCTGCGTGCGGGCTTTTTGTTTTAAGGCGCAACCTCGAACCCAATGCCGCAGACCGGAGAGGCAACAGCTTTGATCTCCGGCAACACCACTTGCCGGTGGAGGGGATATCTTGACTTCAAGAGGTGAAGGTCGATAGGTAGGTTGGCTGCCGGATTAGGAGGGGGTCTCTCGTAGCGGCTTTAGTTTCCGGGCGCACAGTTTGGCGGGCGCTGGAAAGCGGTCCGCGAGTCCAGATCTTGTCACGCAAGGCTGGTCACACACGGGAGCAGGTGGAACAGCGCGTCGGAACACTGTTGCAATCTTGGGTCACCGCGGCCGGCGTCCGGTTTTGCACCTATCACCATGTCGAATGGGAACCGAACCTCCGGGCTGCGGTAGGCTTGATAGTACTGAACATTCTTACATTCTGGATGTTCGAGGGATATGTTGGTGAGGATGTCCACGTGTCGCATGAACATAGAATCGCGGCGCTCGCCGTGTCTCATGATCAGAACGACGTCGTACTTGGGGTGTTTCCCGATATCGGGGCGCGCAAAGACTTCCCAGATGACGGGGTGACTAGGTCGGCGCACTGAGTCTCGGCTTCTCTCGCCGCCGCAAGCTGCATTGAGTAGCGGCGTCACCAGCTCAAGAGGTCGACCGCGCCCCGGCGGTTGTCGTTGCACTACCGCTCCACCTGTTCGGAAAATCTCTTCGCAGCAAGTCGCGAGTCTCTGCAGCTTGCACGATCCCCTTGCGGCCGGGTACTTCCTCCAGCGCGAACCGGAATCCCGCCCCCGTGGCGGGAGTTTCGTTCCCGTAACACGCAACGGGTCATCGCGCTACAACCCCGCGTATGTCGGGCTCACGGGAAATACAGGGTGCAGTTCGAATTCTGTGTCACAGGCGGATTAAGCTCAGCGTAAATGAATATGCTCGAGTCATTCCTGCAGTCAAGTCCGCCGCCTCCATTTCCCGTCGCATCGCTTTGCGGCGGGACTAGCTGAAGTTTGGAGCGGAACAGCAGCGAAATACCCGGTCCTGAGTTGTTGTGAAGGTTGGCGCCAGATATCTGCCCGGTGGAGTTTGCATTTATCAGCACCCCGATACCGTCATTGTCGCTAATGGCTCCCCCCGTAACGACGAGAATCGATCCCAGGAAGACGCTCACGCCACCGCCGTGGTTCCCAGTGACCGTATTGTTCGAAACACTCAGCACTGAGCCGTCTGCTGCGATGCCCGACTGTGGATTATTGGTGATGATATTGCCATTCAGAATGTCGGCATTCGAGAACGACACAAAGACGCCATTGCCCCGAACGGTCGGGAAATTGGTACCGTTCGCAGTGATCGTGTTGGCAACGATCATGGCCTCACTGCCACCATTGAGTTCAATGCCGTTCGACCCGTTGGAACTGATGGTGTTTCCGTTGGCTGAGATGTTCGACGCAGTGTTGAGAATCACCCCAGCGGCACTGTTTGAATGGATTTGATTGTTAATCAGTAACGCTCTGGCGCCATTTAAGGACACGCCATTTGTGCCGGCTCCTTGAATCGTGTTGGTATTGATCCTCGCGTTGGTGTTCAGCAGAATGATTCCGTTCTGGGCGGCATTCTGTATTACGCTGTTGCTGATCGTTACTTCGGGGCCACCTGTAACGACTATGCCGTTTCGTCCACTTTCCACGGTCAGTTGATCGATCACAACGCGCGTCGCCCGGATGGTGATGGCGCCTGATGTCGTATTCGGAGAACGCACCATTGCCCCGGCTCCAGGATCGCCTTGAAGCGTAACGTCGTCGCGGGTGATTGTGACATTCTCATCGCAGGTCCCCCGAACGATCAACACCAGAGGCTTGCGTTCGTCTCCCTGCTCAAGGGCGTGTGAGATGGTCTGCCCGCGTGCGCAGTCGACATTCAGCGTATGGGGCTGCGCCGCTGATGCCGTCGGCGCCAGAAGAGAAACCAGAATCGCGGCCGCCCCGGCCGCCAGTCTCAAAGTCAAAGCAATTTTCATCGCCGTCTCCCCAGGACCACACAGTCACTTTATGCCTGCGGCGCCCGTGGTCTCGACGCCGAGACCCAACTGCAACTGTCAACATATCGCAAGAAGAAAGAAGCGTATTGCTCCAGATCAAGAAGCCCCACGCTTGCCGCCATGCTGGATGGGTATGCGTCTCAGTGATGCCGTGAAGCGGAAGCGCATCAGCGTCGAGCAAATCGTCGCGGTCCTTAAGCAAGCGGAGGCCGGCACGCCAGTGGCGGAGCTCATCCGTCACGTGCGAATTTCGGAGCAGACGTTCTACCGCTGGAAGAAACAGTACGCGGGGCTGCAGACCGACCAGGTGCGGCAGTTGAATCTCCTGCCCGACGAGAACGCGCGGCCCAATATGCTGGTCGCCGGGCTGACTGCCGAGTAAGCGGTATTGGGCAGAGGCTAGTAAGCGTGAGTCCGCCTTAGGCGCGTAATTGCTTTCGTTTCGGCGCCTTGGAAGAAGTCCGCCGCGTGCCGGGCGTTTTTCTTTCCACCCATGCCGCCTCCCGCTACAACCACCCGCATGTGAACACGACGTGCCGCCGCGGGAGTGGCTGCGGCGTTGACGTAGGGCAATACGCACAGCCAGGCCTCACGGCAACATGTCTCCACCGACTAGTGGTCGAACGAACCCGCGGCCCCCACTCAGCAAGAGGCGTTGAACGATTCTCGACCATGTGCGCCCCTCTTGCTCGTGGAAAGGAAACTGGATCAAGGGGATGAGTGATATTTTCCTCAGCTACGCAAGCGCAGATCGGGACAGGGTACGACCGTTCGTTAATGCCCTTCAGAAAACCGGCTGGACCGTTTTCTGGGACCGGACGATTCCAACCGGAAAGACTTGGCGGCACGTAATCGGCGGCGAGCTCTCCCAGGCCCGTTCGATCATTGTCGTATGGTCCGAGAAGTCGGTCGAATCCGATTGGGTGCAGGAGGAGGCCGAAGACGGAAAGCGCCGTCACATCCTCTTCCCCGTGTTACTTGATCCCGTCATGCCCCCTTTTGGCTTCGGGAACATCCAGGCGGCCGATCTGGTCGGTTGGGACGGCTCACCCGAAACGACAAGGCTTGACGGGTTGCTATTGGATTTGTCCCGTGTGCTCGGGCCCCGGCCTGCACTGAAAGCGGCGCGCAAGCGCGAGCCGACGGACGCTCAGCGCGTCGAGGAGGAGCGCCGGCGCGCGGAGGCGGATGAGAGGCCTAGGCTTGAACAAGAAGAACGTCAGCGAGCGGCGGAGCGGGCTAGGCGGATAGCAGACGAAGCACGACAAGGACAGGAACTCGCCGAAGAGCACGCCAAACGCTCCGCTGACGACGAGGCTAAGCATTCAGCGAAGGAAGTCGAGCGCGAATCGGCTGGAGCAGAGACAAAGCGCAATCCCGTGCTCATCGGGGGCGCTGTGGCAATCGCGTTTTTGGCAGTCGTCTTTGTGATTATTCTCACACAGAAGAACATGGATAGGCCTCCGCAACCGGATACGCCGTCCCCTCCCGCGTCACGTGTTGTGCCAACTCCCGCTCCTGCACCTTCGCCCACGCCAGTTCCAAAGACGTCACCTGCTCCATCCCCGCCTACCCCGTCGCCACCAATCATTACTCCGTACGACCGCTATGACGCATTACTATCTAGTGCAGTTTCTACGGAGTCACGCAATCCCTTAGATGACTTGCGGGTTCAAAACGCGATTCGGCTGGTTCTTAATGGAGGAGACGACAGGGAGGCCAAGAAGCTCCTTTTTGAAGCCGGATATCAGTACGGGTTTTCGTTGAACTTGCTGATGTCTAAATTCAAGAAGGCCGGCGGAAGCGAGAGCGAAGCAAGTGTGCTGATCGAAATGCTTCGCGGAGTCGGCATACGCGTTGTACGAGTCCCCTAGGGACATCAGAATCCTCGACAGTCCTGCACTCATCGTCGCGTCGGCGGGCTGAAATTTGAGCGGCGGCAGTTGCGACAATTCCATTCACAAGCCCGACGCCATGGACTGAAGCACGCTGTGGTCATGTCCCGAGGCTGCGCCCAGCTATGGCTTGCCGCGTGCGCCGTAGCGGCTGCCTTCGTCGGTCCTTCGCTGGCTGCCGGGCCGAGGGTCATCGAAGGCCGAGTGGTCGGCGTCGCTGATAGCGACACGATGACAATCCTCGACCTGGAAAAGCGCTCGCACAAAATTCGCTTCAACGGAATCGACGCGCCCGAGAAGGGGCAGGCCGCCGGTTTCCGCTCCAAGCAAAACCTTTCCAAGCTCGCCTACGACCGCAACGTGCGGGCCGAGTGCCACAAGCGTGATAGATGCGGCCGGGAGGCATGCAAGGTACTCGACCGTTCGCGAGACGTCGGCTTGGAACAGATCCGGGCCGGCTATGACTGGTGGTATCAGGCGTATGCGAACGAGCAGTCGCCCGAAGATCGGGTGCGTTGTGAGTCTGCCGAACTGGAAGCTAAGGCCAAGAAAGTCGGGCTATGGCGCGACCCGATCCCGGTGCCGCGGTGGGAGTGGAGACGCGCTGCTCGAGAAACACTTTTTAGCTGTCGCACAAATTTACAGTCGCGCAGTCACGGGGCCCATGCTTAATTCTAGTTACTTGATTCCTTTAGGGCACACTCTTGTTGGTGCAATTCTTGCACGATAACTGATACCTGCTGTTCGACTGCGTGGGGGTATCCATGAAAAGCAGACTCATAGGACTCTTTTCGAGCTTGGCCTTCGGGCTGTTCATCTCCACCACGGCGACTGCCACGCAGATCAGCGCTGGCGGAGGCGCATTCATCCAGTCGTGGGGAAAAGACAACACGCAGACATACGGGCAAACGATCACCACTCCCGCCGACAACGTCCTGACAAGCTTTTCCTTCTGGCTCGGGCGGACATCGACGAACTTCCCGGATCCGTCGAATCCGAGCCTCGCGTTCATGGCATATGTGTACGCGTGGGACGACGTGTCGAACCAAGCCGTCGGCACGGCGCTCTATACGAGTGGCGTACTCACGCACAACGCCACCCCGGCGACGCCGTTCACGGAATATACGTTCAACACAGGTGGTCTACCTCTCATTACCGGCGACATGTACGCGCTCTTTCTGAGCACGTCGGGGCTCACCGGAACGGGCCGCATCCAGTGGGAGACTGCAACGACCGACGAATACGCCGATGGCAACTTCATCTTCCAGAACAATGGGGAAGACACGGGCGAATGGACCTCTTCCGCGTGGAGCTCGAACAGTTTCAGCGATTTGCACTTCGAGGCAAACTTCACTTCAGCCACGACGGTGCCCGAGCCCGCGACCCTCGCGCTCCTCGGCGTCGCTCTAGCCGGTCTCGGCTTCTCCCGCCGCAAGCTGCACTGAGAAGCAGTTGCCGCAACGGAACAACCCCGCCCGCCTGGCGGGGTTGACGTTTCTGGCTGTGGCGCGACCTGAAACCGGTGCCACCGTGGGATTTGCGAAGCAAATGAGAGGAAGTGACGCGCGCGCCGCTTCGGGAATTCGCCGGCATACCACATAGCGCGCGGGTCCGGCGCGCTGAAGATCGAAAAGGGCCCACGCGTGCCGGCGCTCGCGGATTGGGCGTCGCAATACTTTACATCGGCGATCGATGGTCGGTCTTTGGGTGGCTTTCCAGACCCGCGGTCTTTCTAATTTCTATTCTAAAACAAAGCCATAAGGTCGATTGGTCTCGTTTGGCGCAGTTAATGCTTCCTGTCTCCGTCAGTGCGAGTTGCGCCCGAACGACCTTGACGGGCCCTCGCGGCAACTCGACAACGAATATAACGCTTTGATCAACCGCTGCACCGGTCTCCGAGCAGCAAGGAGCGAGAAAATGAAATTTCAACGTCTATTCGCGCTGTTGGCGGGTTGCATCGCGCTCGCCATCGCCCAATTGGCGCAGGCGACTATCATCTTCGACAATTCCCCGCGCCAGGATTTCACGAGCAACCGTAACGCCGCCGACTCACCGCTGGCAGCGATCACCGTAGCGGCGCCGACGCAGATCAATCAGATTGGCGCGATGGTGAACCTCAGCGGCGACGGCAACATCAAGTTCCTGATCTTCGACCTGAACTCGACCACCCTGTTGTTCGAATCGGCACCGATTGCTTTCGTGGACGATGGTTTGACATTTAAACTGTCGCCGGTCTTTGCCGATTTCTTGCTCAATGCTGGCACAACGTATGGCATCGGCGCGATCGCGGATGTTGCCGGCTTATGGGCCACCAACAACTCTTCATCGGGAAGCCCATTTACTCAGAGCGGGATCACCTCCAGCGACGATTTGAATGGTAATGTCACCAATTTCGCGAGCCCGAGCCTCGGAACTAGTGGGAGCGCGATGATCATCGTCGAATTGGGCCAGGGGTCACAAAGCGTCCCCGAGCCCGCGACCCTCGCGCTCCTCGGCGTCGCTCTCGCCGGTCTCGGCTTCTCGCGCCGCAAGCTGCACTGAGTAGCGTGCGACTCACAGGAAGCCCGCCGCGTGCGGGCTTTTTGTTGAGGGTGCCGCACTAAGCCGGACGGGTTCGGACGGGAAATTGGCGGAGAGGGTGGGATTCGAACCCACGGTACGGTAAACCGTACAACAGATTTCGAGTCTGCCGCATTCGACCACTCTGCCACCTCTCCGCGAGGCGCGATTCTAACAGATGGCCTCTCTACCGCCGGCTGTTATTTCCGCGAATGACGCTTCGAGCACGCGGCTTCAAAGGAGAATCCACGTCTGCCGCGAGCGTCCGACGAGCTCGCCCGCATCGTTCCACAGCGCGCTGCCCGCATGCACCTTGCGCCCCTCCCGGCCGAGCAGCCAGCCCATGATCACGCAGCGCTCGCCCGCGCGCACCAATCGTTCGATGGCGCCCGTCATGCGCCCGAGCACCGCCATCTCCATGCTCTCCATCGCGCCGAAATAGCCGGGGCAGTCGAGGCTCGCCCAGAGGATTTCCCGGTGCACCTCGCCACGTTCGTTGCATAGGGATATGTCGGGAATCCACGGCGCTGCGGCCGGCTCGCCCGCGCTCGCTTTGCCAGGGAAGATGCGCAGACCGTCGCCCGGTGCTCTCCCTGTCCCGCAGACGAAGCAACCCGGCACGAGGTGCTTCTCCCGCCCGATGTAGCGCAGTGCGAGATTCTCCGCACGCGCGAATTCCACCGGATCGGGCACTTCGAGATCCAGCACGACGCGCTCGGCGCTGGCGATCAGTGCGTCGCCATCGACGAGGTTACCGTTCTGGATGATGAGTGGCTTGTCGATCGGCGGCGGCTTGCGCAGCGTCACCGCGACCGGCTCGCCGACAGCGCGTGCCAGGCAACCACAGGTGTAGCCGCCGTTCCCCGAGTCCGGCGGACCGCAGAACCGTGGCGCGATGGTCACTTCGGTGTTCATGCGCGAATGGCGCGAATCTCTACCCCCGCCTGCACGAGTGCGGCGCGGATACATTTCGCGAATTCGAGTGCGCCGGGCTGGTCGCCGTGTATGCAGAGCGTGTCCGCACGCACCGGAACTTCCTTGCCGCTCTGCGCGCGCACGATCCCGTCGAGTACCATTCGCTTGACCTGTTCGATCGAGATCTCGACCTCCTCGATCATCGCTCCGGGACGGCCGCGTGGGGTCAGCGAACCGTCGTCCTGATACGAGCGATCCGCAAACACTTCGGCGGCCGCAGTCACCCCGGCGGCTTGCGCCGCAGCCATCAGCTCGCTTCCCGACAGCGCGAAGAGCACCAGCGAGGAATCGACGTCCCGCACGGCGGCGGCGATCGCATCCGCGAGCGCACGATCCTTGGCCGCCATGTTGTACAGCGCCCCGTGCGCCTTGACGTGACTCAGGCGGCCACCGCATGCGCGAGCGAACGCGGCGACCGCGCCGACCTGATAGACGGTGATGTCGTAGACCTCCGCAGGGCTGATGTGCATCGCGCGCCGCCCGAACCCCTGCAGATCCGGCAGCGACGGATGTGCGCCGACCGCCACCCCCTTCTCCACCGCGGCTCTTACCGTCCGGCGGATGGTCGCGGGATCGCCGGCGTGGAATCCGCATGCGACGTTGGCGGACGTGACGTGATCCAGCAGCGCAACGTCGTCGCCCATGCGCCAGGCTCCGTACCCTTCGCCCATGTCGCAGTTGAAATCGATCCTGTGCATCACTTCCTCCGCTGGTACTCGATCGCGTCGCGAATCTGCGCGATCTCGCGCTCGCGTGCGAGATAGGCCTGTTGCGCCTCCGCGAGTGTCACCAGCTCGAACGAGAAGCGCTCGAGCGGGCGCGTCTGCGCGAGCCTCGGAAGATCGACCGCCGCAACCTGCGCGATCTTGGGGTAGCCCCCGGTCGTCTGCCGGTCGGCCATCAGGATAATCGGATTGCCGTCCGGCGGCACCTGGATCGTTCCGAACGTCACGGCTTCCGAGATCATCTCGGCTGGGCGGCGGAGCTTGAGCATGGCTCCGGTCAGCCGGTATCCCATCCGGTCGGAGTTGATGCTGATGCCGAATTCCGAACCAAGGAAGAGCTCGCGCGTTTCCTGGGAGAAAAGGTCCCACTGCGGGCCGGCGATGACACGCACCCGGCGCGCCTTCGCGGGGACCGCCGTGAACCCGACCGACCAGCGCGGTGCCGCAAAGGCCGCTCCGGATTCGGCAAGCGCAAGGTCGAGCGCGGGATACCAGCCCGGCGCGTAGGTACCGATCGGAAGCTGGTCTCCCTTCTTGAGTGCGCGGCCTGCGACCCCGCCCAGCGCCGCGCGAACGTAGGTGCTGCGGCTGCCCATCACCTCCGGCACCTGGATTCCGCCGCGAATCGCAAGGTAGGCGCGGCATCCGTGCTCGCCCGCGCGAAACTCGAGAAGAGCGCCCGCGCGCACGAGCACCGGCCGGCCTTGCGGGAACGACGCGTCCTTTATCCTCGGCGCAAGATCAGCGCCGCACACCGCCACGAGCGCGGGCTCGCCGAATCGGAGCACGGGTCCCTGCAAGGTGATCTCGAGCGAGGCGTCACTCGCATCGTTTCCCACGGCGACATTCGCGAGCCGGTAGGCCCACTCGTCCATCACGCCGCCTGCAACCACCCCGAAGCGCTGATACCCGAATCGCCCGAGATCCTGGACGGTCGTCAAGAGGCCCGGCCGGATCACCTCGACGCTCATGCGCGCCTTGCGGCGGCGTCGTGCTGTGCCCGGTACTGCTCGAGCGTGATCGGCACAAAATGGACGGCATCGCCCGCCCGCAGCAGACAGGGGGGATCCGTCTCCGGCGTGAACACGCGCAACGGCGTGCGCCCGATCAGATTCCAGCCGCCGGGCGTCTCGAGCGTGTAGACGACCGACTGTCCACCCGCGATCGCGATCGTGCCGAGCGGGATCTTGAGGCGCGGCGTGGCCCGTCGTGGCATGGCCAGTCGCTCGTCCAGCCCCGCGATGTACGGGAAGCCCGGTGCGAATCCGAGCATGTACACCACGTGCGGCGATTGCGAATGGATGGTGATCAGCTCGTCCGGCGTCACCTTGCGCGCCCGTGCGATTTCCTCGAGATCGGGTCCGAATTCTCCGCCATAGCAAACCGGTATCTCCACCCGGCGCTGTGCCGGGACCTTGCGCTCCACCCCGGCTTGCAGCACCTGCTCGACGCGCGCCGCAAGCCGGTCGTACGGCAACCCGTTCCCGGCAGGCTCCACGAGCGCCTCGGGCCGATAGTGGATGGCCACCGAGGTGAATGCGGGCACGACATCGAGCACGCCCGGAAGCGGATGATCGTCCAGGTATTGCGCCAGGGCGCGCGCGCGCAGATTCGTCTCGCGGTCGACCTTCTGGCCAAACTCCACCATCAGGCAGCGGTCGCCCTGGGGGGCGATCCGCCAGGTGGCTTTCGCCATCGCGTGCTCCTCCGCCTCAGCCCGGCACGATCATCTGCAGACCGCCCATGTAGGGCTGCAACACCGCGGGCACCGCGATGCTGCCATCCGCCTGTTGCCCGTTCTCCATCACGGCAACGAGCGTGCGACCGACTGCCAGTGCAGACCCGTTCAAGGTGTGAACCGGTTCGGGCTTGCCTTTTTCATTGCGGAAGCGCGCCTGTAAGCGGCGCGCCTGGAACGCTTCGAAGTTCGAGCACGACGAGATCTCGCGATAGGTGCCCTGCCCGGGCAGCCACACCTCGATATCGTAGGTCTTGGCCGCCGAAAACCCCATGTCGCCCGTGCAGAGCGTCACCACCCGGTAGGGCAGATCAAGTCGTCGAAGTATTGTTTCAGCGTGACCGGTGAGATCCTCCAGCGCAGCGTAGGACTGGGCCGGATGCGCGATCTGCACCAGCTCCACCTTGTCGAACTGGTGCTGGCGGATCATGCCGCGCGTGTCCTTTCCGTAGGACCCCGCTTCGCTCCGAAAACAGGGCGAGTGACACACGAACTTCAGCGGCAGCTTCTCGAGCGGGACGATCTCGTCGCGCACGAGGTTGGTGACGGGCACTTCGGCAGTTGGAATCAGGTAGAGGTCTCCCGCGTCACCACCATCGCCCTGCCCGCCCGCGGCGCCGCGCGGCACCGCGAACAGGTCCTCCTTGAACTTGGGAAGTTGCCCGGTGCCGTAGAGGCTCGTCGCGTTGACGAGATACGGCACGTAGACTTCCGTGTACCCGTGCTCGCCGGTGTGAACGTCGAGCATGAACTGGGAAATGGCCCGGTGCAGTCGGGCGACCGCGCCCTGCATCACGACGAAGCGCGTCCCGGCGATCTTCGTGGCCACCTCGAAATCGAGCAGGCCCAGCCGCGCGCCCAGATCAACGTGATCTCGCGGCTCGAAATCGAACTTCCGCGGCTCACCGACCCGGCGGACTTCCGCGTTGTCGTCCGCGGAAGTGCCGACGGGGACGCTCTCGTGCGGAACGTTCGGCACGACCGCCAGGAACTCCTGCAAGCGCTTCTGCGCCTCCTCTGCACGCTTCTCGAGCGTGCCGAGCTCGCTGTTGACCGCAGCGGACTCGTCCATGAGCGTTGCAGTGTCCCCGCCCTTCGACTTGGCCTGCCCGATCTGCTTGGCAAGCGCATTCCGCCGCGCCTGCAGCTCCTGCGCGCGCGTCTGCAGTTCCTTGCGCTCCTGCTCGAGCGACTGGAACGTAGCGACATCGAGCGTGAACGGTCGCTCGCCGAGCCGCTTGGCCACGGCATCCAGATTCGATCTGAGCTGCTGAAGATCTAGCATCGCTGCGGACTCATTCGTTCTCCGTGCCAGGCGCGTCCGGGATCTTCTTGCCCCGGGCCGCCCGGCTTTCATTCCGGCTTTCGTTCCTTCTGGCGGCGGCGTCCAGACCGCGCAGATGGGCGAGCTTCTCGGCGATGCGCGCCTCGAGCCCCCGATCGGTCGGCGTGTACCACTTCACGTTCGGCATGCCGTCCGGAAAGTAGCGCTCGCCGGCCGCGTAAGCTTCGGGCTCGTCGTGCGCATAGCGGTACTCGCGCCCGTACCCGAGCTCCTGCATGAGCCGCGTCGGCGCGTTCCGCAGATGGACCGGTACCGGCCGCGATTCGTCCCCCGCGACGAACGCTCGCGCCGCATTATAGGCGACGTACACCGCGTTCGATTTCGCGGCGCAGGCCAGGTAGATCACCGCCTGCGCGAGCGCGAGCTCGCCTTCCGGCGTGCCGAGCCGCTCGTAGGTGACGCACGCCGCGAGTGAAAGATCGAGCGCGCGCGGGTCGGCAAGGCCGATATCCTCCGTGGCCATGCGCACGATACGGCGACCGAGATAGAGCGGGTCGGCTCCCCCGTCCAGCATGCGCACCAGCCAATAGAGTGCGGCATCCGGGTCCGAGCCGCGCACAGCCTTGTGCAGGGCCGAGATCTGATCGTAGAACGCCTCGCCCCCCTTGTCGAAGCGCCGCAGATTCCGCGCGAGCGCCCCTTGCACGAACTCGCCGTCGACGGCTTGCACGTCCTCCTGGCCTGCGGCGGTCTGCAGGATCTCGAGCAGATTCAGCAGCCGACGCGCATCGCCGTCGGCCAGGCCGACGATTCGCTCGCGCGCCTGCGCATCGAACGAGAGCTCCGGTGCCGCGCGCTGAACGGCACGGTCGAAGAGCACGCCGAGCTCGTCGGTCGACAGGCTCGAGAGTACGTACACCGCGGCCCGCGAGAGCAATGCGCCGATCACTTCGAAAGACGGATTCTCCGTCGTCGCGCCCACGAACGTGAACAGCCCCTGCTCCACGAACGGCAGAAACGCGTCCTGCTGCGACTTGTTGAAGCGATGCACCTCATCGACGAATACGATCGTCGCACTGCCCCGTGCGGCGGCGCTGCGCGCGCGCTCGACGGCCGCGCGAATTTCCTTGACTCCGGCGAGCACGGCCGAGATGGCAATGAACTCGGCGTTGAACGCATCGGCCATCAACCGTGCTAGCGTGGTCTTGCCGGTGCCCGGTGGCCCCCAGAGAATCATCGAATGCGGCTTGCCCGATTCGAAGGCAAGGCGCAACGGTTTCCCGGGTCCAAGCAAATGCTGCTGGCCAACGACTTCCGCGAGCGAGCGCGGTCGCAGCGCCTCGGCGAGCGGGACGTGAGGCGGCGCGGCGTGGGGTGTCGCGCCGTCCGGCTGGTCTGCAAATAGATCAGTCACGGCACGCGGGGGGATATACAAGGGGATTCTCCCCTTGTTCGTACGACCGGGGTTTGTCTCGAACGCTGGATTCGTCGCTCGAAGTCGCCGCGGCCCGCACTCTTCGACAGCCTGTTACCGGTCGCCAATGACGTCGGCGCCCGGGGGTGGCACGAACTGGAACAGGCCGGGGTCGAGCCCGGGCGATCGGTCCAGCGCAATGAAGCGCAGGTCCGTGGTCTGTCCGAATGCGTCGATGAGCTCCATGCGCTCCAGGCCCGCGGGACCGAAGCCCATGCGAATCCGCTCGAAATTCGTTTCCTTGTTGCGGGGCGTCGCACTCAGCCACTCGAGACCTGCCTCGGGCGCCTCTTCGCGCAGGACGAACGCTTTCATCGCGTCGTTGTCCCCCGCAAGCAACGCGGCAGGCGTTGCCCCGAGTGCGGCGTCGAGCTTGCGGACGGTCACCTGCTTGAGGTCCTCGTCGTAGATCCAGATGCGCTCGCCGTCGCCGACGATGAGCTGCGGATAGGGCTTCGCGTAGCTCCAGCGGAACTTTCCTGGGCGCTGAAAGGCGAGCGTGCCGCTCGACTGCTGGATGAGACGACGGTTCCGGTCGTAGATGCGCTGCTCGAACTCGCCGCGCGCGGACTGCGTCCGGCTCATGAACTGGTCGAGGCGCTCGATCGCGCTGGCGCAGGCAAGACCGGGCAACAGCGCGGCGAGAAGGAAGAGTATGAGAGCCCTCATGGGCCCACAGGGTACCGCACGACGATCGAGGACGCCGGTCAGGCCTCGGCCCGGTTCGGAGCGATCACCTCGCGGTTGCCGTTCGCCTGCATCGGGGAAACCAGGCCGGCCTGCTCCATCTGCTCGATGAGCCGCGCCGCGCGGTTGTACCCGATGCGCAGATGCCGCTGCACTAGCGAGATCGATGGCCGGCGCGTGCGCACCACAATTTCGACGGCCTGGTCGTAGAGCGGATCCGATTCGGCACCCTCGCCCGCGCCCCCGGCGAGTGCCGACATCTCCTCGGGGATGTCGAGGAGCCCCTCCAGGTATTCAGGCTCGCCTTGCGTCTTCAGATAGTCGACTACCTCGTGAACCTCGTGATCGGAGACGAATGCGCCATGGACCCGGGTCGGCATGCCGGTGCCGGGCGGCAGATAAAGCATGTCACCCTGTCCGAGCAGTGCCTCGGCGCCGTGCTGGTCGAGAATCGTGCGTGAGTCAACCTTCGATGAGACCTGGAACGCGACACGCGTCGGGATGTTCGCCTTGATCAGCCCGGTGATCACGTCCACCGATGGGCGCTGGGTGGCGAGGATCAGGTGGATACCTGACGCGCGCGCTTTCTGCGCGAGCCGTGCGATCAGCTCCTCGACCTTCTTGCCCGCGACCAGCATGAGGTCGGCGAGCTCGTCGATCACCACGACGATGTAGGGCATCTTTTCGAGCGGCACCGGATTCTCGGTGCCGATCGTGGCGGGATTCTCGAGGGTTTCGCCGCGCTTCTCGGCGTCGGCGATCTTGTGGTTGTAGCCGGAGAGATTGCGCACGCCGAGCCAGGACATCAGCTTGTAGCGCCGCTCCATCTCGCCGACGCACCAGTGAAGCGCGTTCGCCGCCTGCTTCATGTCGATGACCACCGGCGCGAGCAGATGCGGAATGTCCTGGTAGATCGACAGCTCGAGCATCTTCGGATCGACCATGATCAGCCGCACGTCGCGCGGCTCGCTCTTGTAGATGAGCGAAAGAATCATGGCATTCAAGGCGACGGATTTTCCGGAACCCGTGGTTCCGGCCACGAGCAGGTGCGGCATTTTCTGCAGGTCGACCACGACCGGACGGCCACCAATGTCCTTTCCGAGGGCGAGCGCGAGCGGAGAATGCACGTCCTGATAAGCCTGCGAACCGATAATCTCGGTGAGCCGCACCGACTGGCGGCGCGGATTGGGTATCTCGAGCCCCATGCACGATTTGCCCGGGATCGTCTCCACCACGCGTATCGCGATTACCGAAAGCGCCCGGGCGAGGTCCTTCACGAGGTTGACGATCTGGCTGCCCTTGACACCGACCGCTGGCTCGACCTCGTAGCGAGTGATGACCGGTCCGGGGTAAGCCGCAACCACCTTCACATCGATGCCGAAGTCCTTCAGCTTCTTCTCGATCAGGCGGGACGTGAACTCGAGCGTCTCGGCGCTCATCGCCTCCTGGTCTTCGGTCACCTCGTCCAGCAGCGCGAGTGGCGGCAGCGGAGTGTCGGGCAGGTCCCGGAAGAGCGGGGCCTGGCGCTCACGGATCACCCGCTCGGATTTCGGAATCTCCGCCACTGCGGCCTCGATGCGAATCGGTTCGTGTTCGTCGACCTTGCGGCGCTCCGCCTCGACGAGCGCCTCGCGCTCCTCGGCGGCGGATTCGCCCAGCCGCTCGTCCGCGCGCCGCTCACGCAGCTCGAGCGCCTTGGTGTAAACCCACTCGAGTCCCGCGCCGATGCGCTCCATCACCGTGAACCACGAAAGCCCGGTGAAGAGCGAGATCCCCACCGCGAAGAGCGTCAGCAGGACGAGCGTCGCACCGGTGAAGCCGAATGTGGCCAGCGCGACCTGACTGATTACCGAGCCGAACAGCCCGCCCGGTGCGAGCGGCAGGCTCGCTTTCATCGACCAGAACCGCAGCGCCTCGAGGCCCACGCTGCCGATCATCATCACCAGGAATCCGCCGAACGCGACGAAGAACGGCCGCTGATCGCTCAGTGACTTTCCATCGAGTCGCCGGTAACCCCAGATCACGGCATACACCAGGAGCAGCACCCACCAGAAGGCCGAGATGCCGAAGAGGTACAGCATGACGTCCGCGATCCAGGCGCCGAGTCGCCCGCCGGCATTGTGCACGCGATCGACCGAAACGCTGTGCGACCAGCCAGGGTCGCCGCGATTGAAAGTGACGAGGATCAGGGCGAGGTAGAGCGCCGCGGCAATGAGCACGAACCAGCGGGATTCGCGCAGGAGCGCGGCGACTTTTCCGGGCAGCGGGGCCTGGCTCGCTCTCACGTTGAACTTACGAGAAATGCATGCGGAACAGCACCTGCCGGAACGCTTCCGACAGGCCTTTCCGGGGAGAGATTCTACTCGGCGCGGCGGTCCGGGGCCAGAGATAACTCGGCGCCGCGCCGCGCATCGTCAGGCGCGCGCCTCCTGCACGAGCAGATTGTCGTGCAGGAATATGGCCCCGGCGCGGACCTCGATGTAGCCGCTCGTCTGCAGGTCTTTCATGACGCGGCTCACCATCTCGCGGGACGCGCCGATCATCTTCGCGATGTCCTGCTTGGGCAGCTTCTTCGTGACGACCATCTGGCCATCCACGCTCTCGGCCATCTCCATCAGCAGTCGTGCGACCCGGCCGTAGACGTCCATCAGCGCCAGGCTGCCGATCTTCCGGTCCGCCTCGCGCAGCCGCTTGACCAGGCCGCGCATGACGCCCATCGCAATGTCGAAATTCTCGGCCAGGCATTTCTTGAAATCGGCCCGAGCAATGGTCAGAAGCTCGCAGGGCTCGATCGCAATGACGGTTGCCGAGCGCGGCTCGTCGTCGACCAGCCCCATTTCACCGAAGAACTCGCCCTGGCCGAGGATCGCCAGAATGACCTCGCGACCCTCGTCGTCGCTCATCATGACCTTCAGCCGGCCAGAAATGACGATATAGAGCGCGTCGGTCGGATCACCAGCGGCGATGATCGTGGATCCGCGCGGGTAAGACTTCCGCCCGACCACCCGCGTGAGCAGGCTCAGTTGGGCTTCCGGCAGCACCGCGAAGAGCGGCACATTGCGGAGCAACAGAGTTGAAACACTGGCAGGACCCGCCATATCGCTCTCCCCTATCGGCGCCCATCGTCCCCGATGGACTTATGGTAACAGAACAGCCCGGCCATTCACCCGCGGAGCCTCGCAGCTCCGCAAGAGGCGGCAAACCTCGCGCACGTTGCGCGTGCAGACAGCATCCATGCCGCATGCAGAAACGCCCAGGATGCGCGTTCGCACGCTCGAGCCTGCTCGCTTACGTGCGCCTGCACTGCGACGACCGTCCGGTTACGTACTCGAAGCGACCCCGCGCTAAGCGTCTGGCATGCATCTCGGCATGCCATCGGCATTTGCAGCGCGCGCACTACTTTCCCGGACAATCCGGTGCTGCCTACGGTCTTCGCGCCGGCACGTTGGCCGCATCTCGACACCCCGCTGCGAAGACCAAATTCCCGTCCAGTTTGGAGTATAGCCCGGGATTTTCAATAAAACAACCGCTTACAAGAATTTCCTCACGTAACCTCTAGCCAGTGCGCCGATGCACTAAGGATATAATCGGTATTCGGCGCTCCAGACCCCCTTTTCCCTGCAACTTTCGAACCATGTCGGACCAATCCATTCAATCCAGCAAGACCGCTATCAAGCACTGCAAGCTGCTCATTCTCGGGTCCGGACCGGCCGGGTACACGGCAGCGGTCTACGCCGCGCGCGCGAACCTCAGCCCCGTGCTGATCACCGGTATCGCACCGGGCGGCCAGCTCACCACCACGACGGATGTCGACAACTGGCCGGCGGATTGGGAGGGCGTCCAGGGCCCCGAGCTGATGGAGCGATTCCAGAAGCATGCCGAGCGGTTCGAAACGAAAATCGTGTTCGACCAGATTCACACTGTTCACCTGCAGGAGAAACCGTTCCGTCTCGAAGGCGACAGCAGCACCTACACCTGCGATGCGTTGATCATCGCCACCGGCGCCTCCGCGAAATATCTCGGAATCGAGTCGGAGAAGCGCTACATGGGCAAGGGCGTCTCGGCCTGTGCGACGTGCGACGGCTTCTTCTATCGCGGCCAGGACGTGGTGGTCATCGGCGGCGGGAACACGGCGGTCGAGGAATCACTCTACCTTGCGAACATCGCTCGCAAGGTCACGCTCGTGCACCGTCGCGACACCCTGCGGGCCGAAAAGATCATGCAGAAGAAGTTGTTCGAGAAGCCGAACATCACGACGAAGTGGAACCACGTGCTCGACGAAGTGCTGGGGGACGCGAAGGGCGTGAATGCCATCCGTATCAAGCCTGTCGGCACTGGCCCCGCCGAAACGATCGAGGCGCAGGGCGTGTTCATCGCGATCGGCCATACCCCGAACACCGAGATCTTCGCCGGGCAGCTGGAAATGAAGAATGGGTACATCATCACCGCCGGCGGGCTGGAAGGGAATGCGACCGCCACGAGCGTGCCGGGCGTGTTTGCCGCCGGGGATGTCCAGGATCACGTCTACCGTCAGGCAGTGACGAGCGCCGGCACGGGCTGCATGGCGGCGCTCGACGCCGAGAAATATCTGGAGAGCCTGCACTGACGCTCAACGCCCGCCGCGTCGAGGACAGCATGAAACGCCCGCGCGAATCTCGCGTCACGGACGAGGACCGCAGTCTCTTCCACGAGGCCGTGCGGGACGCAGTGCCGCTCCCTCCCAGCGATCGTCACCACCGACCCGGACGGCAGACGCTGCCTCCCGTGCCCGTACAGTCACTGCTGGACGAGTACGACGCGCTGGCGGAAAGCACCGTCGGAGGGTTCGATCCGGACGCGCGGCTGGAGACGGGCGAAGAAGCGAGCTACGTGCAGGCTGGCGTCTCGCGTCAGGCACTGCGCAAGCTGCGCCGTGGTCATTGGGTCGTCCAGGCCGAGCTGGATCTCCACGGCATGCGGCAACCGGAGGCTCACCTGGCGCTCACCGAATTCCTGGGCAGCTGTCTGCGACGTGGCCATCGGTGCGTGCGGGTAGTGCACGGCAAGGGGCTGGGGTCCGTCAACCGCGAGCCGGTGCTCAAAGGCAGGGTTCGCGGATGGCTCGCACGTCGCTCCGAGGTGCTGGCGTTCTGCCAGGCGCCGGCGACACAGGGCGGGAGCGGTGCGCTGCTGGTCCTGCTGCGAGGCTAGTTCAAATCGCCGCTTCGTTGGTCTCGCCGGTGCGAATTCGCACGACCTGATCGATGCCGGTGACGAAGATCTTCCCGTCGCCGATCTTTCCGGTGCGCGCGGCCTTGATCATCGCTTCGATCGTTCGATCGACCATCTCGTCGGTCACAACGACCTCGATCTTCACCTTGGGCAGAAAATCGACGACGTACTCCGCGCCCCGATACAGCTCGGTATGGCCCTTCTGCCGGCCAAACCCCTTCACCTCGGTCACGGTCAACCCGGTAACGCCCACCTCGGCGAGCGCCTCGCGCACTTCATCGAGCTTGAAAGGCTTGATCACCGCTTCGATCTTCTTCATGCCGCAGGCTCCGAGTGTTCTGGCGCGATCAGTATAGCAAACGACGGTGAGATCCTCCGTCCCTCCGCGCTTGTCTCGGTCGCCCGGTTCCCCAATAATGACGCGACCATGATCCGGGGAATCCCGATCTGCATCCACGCCGTACGGGCAAATCGCAATCCCGCTCTGTCGCGCGTCCCGCCTATCGTCGGACCGGCGTGAAGCGCGCAACCGAGCCCGTGCTCCGCGTGGTGGATAGCCTTGCGGACATACCCGCCACGGAGTGGAACGCCCTCGCATCCGGCCATCCGTTTCTGCGTCGCGAGATATTTGCCGCATTGCACGAGACGCGTTGCGCGTGCGAAGAGACCGGGTGGTTGCCGCAGTTCCTGGTCGTGACCCGTGAGGAGCGAGTCGAAGGGATCATGCCTCTCTACCTCAAGTCGCATTCCTACGGCGAGTATGTGTTCGACTGGGCGTGGGCAGACGCCTACGAGCGGCACGGACTGACCTATTATCCGAAGCTGCTTTCGGCGGTCCCCTTCTCTCCCGTGACCGGCTCGCGCCTGCTCGCCCGCGACGATTCGACGCGTGCCCTCCTCATCGGCACCGCGCTGGAACTCGCGCGCCAGACCTCGTCGCTGCACGTGCTGTATCCACCGGAAGCGGAGGCACGCGCAATGGAAGCCGCCGGGATGATGCTGCGACGGGGCGTGCAGTTCCACTGGCAGAACCCGGGCTATCGCGATTTCGAGGAATTTCTGGCGACGCTCTCCCACGCAAAGCGCAAGAAGATCCGCCAGGAGCGGCGCAAGGCGCGCGCGGCGGACATGCGCTTCCGGCACCTCGTGGGAAGCGAGATCGGGCACGACGAATGGGTCTTTTTCACGCGCTGCTACAACCGCACGTACCGCGCACACTACTCGACCCCGTACCTGAATCTCGCATTTTTCGAGCAACTCGGCGCGACCCTCCCCGAGAACGTCCTGCTCGTGGTCGCCGAGCGGGACGGGATGCCCTTCGCCGCTGCGCTGAACGTGTTCACCGAGGACGTGCTCTACGGTCGGTATTGGGGAGCGCTGGGTTTTCTGCCGGCATTGCATTTCGAGGTCTGCTACTACCAGACAATGGAGTTCTGCATCGACCGGGGGATCCGGCTCTTCGAGGGCGGCGCGCAGGGCGAGCACAAGCTCTCGCGCGGGTTTCTCCCGGTCGAAACCTGGTCCGCGCACTGGTTGCGTCACCCGCGCTTTGCCGACGCCATCGGCGAATTTCTCGCGCGCGAGGCGCGCGGCATCGAGCACTACATCGACGAGCTGAACGATCGCTCGCCGTTCAAGCACCAGAACTGAAGGGGGAGCCATGAGACTGAAAGGCAAGGTCGCAATCGTGACGGGTGCGGGGTCGGGATTCGGAGCGGGCATCGCCGCTCGTTTTGCCGAAGAGGGCGCACAGGTCCTCGCCAATGACATCAGCGCCGAGGCCGGCGAACGCGTGGCGAGCGCCGTTCGCCAGTCCGGCGGCACGGCGCACTTCGTGCAGGCGGACGTCGCAACCGACGCGGGATGGAAGAAGATCGTCGGCGCGGCGGTCGAACGATTCGGCCGGATCGACACCTGCGTCAACAACGCCGGCTGGACACATCGCAACAAGCCGATGCTGGAGTGCACGGAGGCGGAGTTCGACCGGGCCTACGCCGTGAACGTGAAGAGCATCTACCTCTCTGCGATGCACTGCATCCCCGTTTTCCGCAAGCAGGGCGGCGGCAGCTTCGTGCAGATCGCGTCGACCGCCGGCGTGCGGCCGCGGCCCGGGCTCACCATCTACAACAGCTCGAAGGGCGCGGTAATCATCATGTCGAAATCGATGGCCGCCGAGTTCGGACCGGACAAGATTCGCGTCAACTGCGTGAATCCGGTGTTCAGTCCGGAGACCGCGCTCTCTGCAGATTTCGCCGGCGGCGCGCTCACGCCGGAAGCCAAGGCGCGCTTTCTCGCGACGATTCCCCTCGGGCGCTTCTCGACGCCGCTAGATGTCGCGAATGCGTGTCTGTTCCTCGCCTCGGACGAAGCCGCAATGGTGAGCGGCGTCTGTGTCGAAGTCGATGGAGCGCGGTGTGTGTAAAGAATTGGGGTAAGCCACCCCCCGCCCTGCGGGCGGACCCCACCCGGCCCTAAGCACGGAGGCTTCGGGCGTTCGCCGGCTCGAGCGTGCGCAGGCACGTTCTCGAAACCCCGGCTGACGCTTGGAAAGGAGGGGAAAAACCGATCGCCGCGGCGATCAGCCGGGCTTGCGGATGAAGCCACCCAGCAGCGCGGCAACCTGTCGGTCGCGCCGCTGCGGCTCGCGCTTCGCCGGGTCGGCAGATGCCGGAATTTTGCCCGGCTCATAGGGCTTGCTGAAGATCGGATCCTGCGGTTTCTGCGCGACGGGCCGTGGCGCTGCGCGCTCGACACGCTCGCCCCGCTCCCGATCGCCGCGTCCCCCGCGTTCGCCACGCTCGCCACTTCGGAGCGTCTGGCGTGCGTGAGCTTAGGCTCGTCGCTACCGCGGTGCCGCTCCCGGTCGGGCCGCGCCATGAGACCCGGCGCGTCCCGTCCGGCGGGCTCGAAGTTCGGCACGATCTCCCGCTCCATCTTCACCTTGATCATCCGCTCGATCTCGGCGAGTCGCTCGGTCTCCTCGGCGCACACCAGCGAGATGGCCTGGCCTGTGGCGCCCGCGCGGCCCGTGCGGCCGATCCGATGAACGTAGTCCTCGGGAGAATTCGGCAGCTCGAAATTGACGACGTAAGGGAGCTGCTCGATATCGAGCCCCCGCGCCGCGACATCGGTTGCAACCAGCACTCCGACTTTTCCCGACTTGAACTCGTCGAGCGCCTGCGTGCGCTCACCCTGGGTCTTGTCCCCGTGAATCGCCGCGGCGTGCACGCCCGCACGATTCAGTTGGTACGCCAGCCGGTTCGCGCCCAGCCGCGTCGAGTTGAAAACCAGGACCTGGTTCATCTCGCGCGATTTGATGAGATGTACGAGGAGGTCGCGCTTCTTCTCGCGCGCCACCGGGTGCACGCGATGCGAAACCAGCTCGGCCGCGGCATTCTTCCGGGCGACCTGGACGAGCACCGGGTCGCGGAGGAACGAGTCGGCGAGCTTCTTGATCTCGTCCGAGAAGGTGGCCGAGAAGAGCAGGCTCTGTTTGCGTGACGTGAGCAATGTAAGAATGCGTCGCACGTCGGGGATGAATCCCATGTCGAGCATGCGGTCGGCCTCGTCGAGCACGAAGACCTCGACTTGCGACAGATTGAGGGTGCGCTGCTGGATGTGATCGAGCAGCCGTCCGGGCGTTGCGACCAGGATCTCGACACCGCGGCGCAGCTGCGCGATCTGCGGATCGATCGGCACGCCACCATAGATCACCGCGGTGCGGAGCGGGACGTACTTGCCGTACTCGCGAAAGCTTTCCTCGACCTGGACTGCGAGCTCGCGAGTCGGAGCAAGAATGAGCGCACGGACCGGATGGCGCGCGGGCGAAGTGCTGGTGCTGGCCATGGGCGCGAACCGCTGGAGCGTCGGCAACGCGAACCCGGCTGTCTTACCCGTCCCGGTCTGCGCGCCACCCATGACGTCGCGACCCGCAAGCACCACGGGAATGGCCTGCGCCTGGATCGGGGTGGGCTCCGTGTAGCCCTGCTCGTTCACGGCGCGGAGCAGTTCCGGCAGGAGCCCTAGGTCGGCAAATGTAGTCAAGCGATACGGCTAGTACGGCCAAAAATTGGATAGGGAGACGACACGCTCCTCGCCCGCCGGGCGGTCCGAAAGCGCGTGAAAGATGGGCTGCAAACGGAGAAAAGACCGGAGGGCGTCGAGCAAAAACTGCGCGGAGTATATCAGAGGCGCACTGCGAATCCCACCCCGGGCTTGCCTATAATTGCGCCCCAATGATCACGCTACGCAAATTGCGCCTGCGGCGCGGCGCGAAGCTGCTGCTCGAGGGCGCCGATCTCGGCATTTCTCCCGGCGAGCATGTGGGCATCGTCGGTCCGAACGGCTGCGGAAAATCGAGCCTGTTCGCCCTGTTCACCGGAGATCTGCACCCGGATGGCGGCGATCTCGAGGTGCCGCCGTCCTGGGTTGTCGCCCACGTCGCCCAGGAATCCCTCGCCACCGAGCAACTGGCGATCGAATACGTCATCGACGGCGATGCGGAACTGCGTGCGGTCGAGGCCGAACTCGCCGCGGCCGATGCCGCAAACGATGGCGAGCGGCTCGCGCACCTGCACGACCGCTACGGCGTGATTGACGGCTATGCTGCGCGCGCGCGGGCGGCCGCCCTCCTTGCCGGCCTCGGATTCGGGCCCGCCGAGATCGACAATCCGGTGCGCGATTTCTCCGGAGGTTGGCGCATGCGGCTCAACCTCGCGCGGGCGCTCATGTGCCGTTCCGATCTGCTGTTGCTCGACGAGCCCACCAACCACCTGGACCTGGACGCCGTCGTCTGGCTCGAGGGCTGGCTCACGAGTTATCGCGGCACCCTCTTGCTCGTTTCCCACGACCGTGAGTTTCTCGACGCCACGGTCGGCGCAATTCTCTCGTTCGAGAACCTGAGACTGCATCTGGCGACCGGAAACTACTCGGCCTACGAGGACCAGCGCGCCGAGCGGCTCGCGCGTGAGCAGGCGCTCCGTACGCGGCAACAACGCGAAGTCGAGCGGCTCGAGCGATTCGTCACGCGATTCCGTGCCAAGGCCACCAAGGCGCGCCAGGCGCAGAGCCGGATCAAGGCGCTGGAGCGCATGGAACGCATCGCGCCGGCGCACGTCGACTCGCCCTTCACGTTTCATTTCCGTGACTTTCCGGGCAGCCCCGATCCGGTTCTCGTGCTCGATGACGCGGCGGTCGGCTACGACGGCCCGCTCGTCCTCGACGCGATCAAGCTCACCATTTCCGCGGGCGCCCGGATCGGCCTTCTCGGACGCAACGGCGCAGGGAAATCGACGCTGATCAAGCTACTGGCAGGCCGACTCTCACCGCGGACTGGGCATCGCAGCGAGGGAAAGAACCTGCGCGTCGGCTATTTCGCGCAGCACCAGCTCGAGGAGCTGCGCGCCGACGAGAGCCCGCTGCAGCATCTGGCGCGTGTCCACCCCGCAACGCGCGAACAGGAATTGCGGAGCTATCTCGGAAGTTTCGATTTTTCGGGCGACATGGCGCTGGCGCCGGTCGGACGATTCTCCGGCGGTGAGCGGGCGCGCCTGGCGCTCGCGCTTGTGATCTGGCAGCGGCCCAACCTGCTGCTGCTGGACGAGCCGACGAATCACCTCGACCTCGACATGCGCGAAGCGCTCACGCTCGCGTTGCAGGAGTACGAGGGCGCGATGGTCCTGGTCTCCCACGACCGCCACCTGCTGCGCACCGCGACCGATTCGCTGATGCTCGTTGCCGGCAGCCGCGTGCAGGAGTTCGACGGCGATCTCGACGATTACCGCGACTGGCTCTCGGCACGCGATGCACCCGCCAAGATGCGTTCGCCGGCAGCCGGCGAGCGGCGCGATCAGAAGCGGGCCGAAGCGGCAGCACGCCAGCAGACTGCGCAGCGAAAGAAACCGCTCATGAACCGGATCGGACGGCTCGAACGGGAAATGGCGGATCTGACCGCCGAAAAAGGTCGCATCGAGAGCCAGCTTGCATCCGAATCCTTCTACAACGGCGCCGACCCCGAGGAGGTTGCCGCCGCACTGCGCGATCAGGCCCGCGTCAGCGGACGGCTCGAGAATGTCGAGGCGGAATGGCTGGCGCTGCAGGCCGAGCTGGAACAGCTCGAGAAGGAGATCGTCTAAAGAGACCAGATTTCGGTCATCCCCGCGTAGGCGGGGATCCACGACGGGCCGAATCAATCGCGAACCGGATTCCCACTTTCCCGGGAATGACGTGTGTCAGCGATGCTGGTCTTGGGCGAACGATCTCCGGGTTCAATTGATCGTCGGATGGCCGCCGGTCACGTCAGCGACGGGCGCCATCCCCGACGGCAGCGCGAGATTGATGCTCCACTCGCTTTTCTGGACCGCGTTCTGCAGAAGCTTCATCAGTCCGTGCAGGAGGCTCTCGTCGAGCGTCAGGTGCACACCCTGGCCCGCTGCGGGCAACAGTCCGAGAACGTTGCGGCCCTGCTGGTCGCGCCGCGGCTGAATTCGCGTGATCAACAACGGCTCCGTGCCGAGCGGCCGCTCGCGTTCCGCCTCTTCGTAGGGCTTGGAGAAGTTCGCCTTCTGGATCGCCTTCTCGTGCTGGAACCCGAGCAGCGCCTTGCGCGCCTCGGGGTTCTGCTGGAGCTGAACTTCGGGGACTGCCTGGGCCATGTTGAGCAGCACTGGCCAAAGGCGCACGATGCAACGCCGGGTCAGCCACAGCAGCACCTCCGCACCCGTATCGGTGGCGAGTCGCATCAGGAGCCGGTCTTCCTCCGGTCGGTATTCGACCTTGAGCTGGTGGAGTCGCATGGTGTCGATCCAGTTTAACCCCAAAAACACCCCCTACACGTTCATGCGAGGGGGGCCGATGCGGCAGGTGTCACGTCCGACCTGTTGCCGGCACGTCGCGTTACACTTGCCGCGGCATGCAGGAGGGCGTTTCCGACGAGGAACTGATGCTGCGCTATCGCGACGGCGAGGCAGGCGCATTCGACACCCTCTACCAGCGCCATCGGGGGCCGGTGTTTCGCTACCTGAGGCGCCAGACCGGCGACCCCGCTGTGGCAGAGGAACTGTTTCAGGATGTCTGGATCCGACTCATCAATGCGCGCCACGAGTATGCAGTCAAGGCACGCTTCACCACCTGGCTGTACACCATTGCCCACAATCGATTCCTCGATCACGTGCGCTCCCGCGGGCGCGCCGATCTCACGAGCTTTGACGATGCCCTCGAGACGGTCGTCGACTTTCCTTCCGCAGACCCACCACCTGAGCGAATGCTCGAGCGCAAGGAACTGGCCGGGCGCCTGCTCGCCGCGATCGATTCGCTGCCGGCAGCGCAACGTAGCGCGTTCCTCATGCAGCAGGAGGGCGGTCTTTCGGTCGAGGAGATCGCGCACGCGACCGGAGTCGAGCGCGAGACGGCCAAGAGCCGGCTGCGCTACGCGCTCGCCAAGCTGCGCGAAACGCTGAAGGATCTCGCGTGAGCACCGACGATCCACGCGATCCGGACATCGACGCCGCCTACCGGGAAACCCCGCGCGAGGAGCCGCCGCGTGCGCTCGACGAGCGCATTCTCGCCGCCGCGCATCGCGCGGTGGCAGCGCGCCCGGCATCGATCGGGCGCACGTTCGCGCAGCGCTGGCGCGTGCCCGTGGCCCTGGCCGCGACCATCGTCCTCTCCGCGACCCTGACGCTCATGGTGTACGAGAGCGAACGAGCGCCGCCTGTGCTGGAGGAATTGAGATCCGACGAGACACGATCCAACCCGACGCAATCCGACAAGACGAGTCCCGAGAAGGCGCGCGTGGATCGTGTCGCGCCCGCAGCGGCGCCTGCCCGGAGCATTCCGGAACAGGAGTCCGGCGCACACGGGTCGAAGCCGTTGGAGCTTCGCGAAAGCGGTCGCACCGAATCGCGGTCCCAGCCACGCGCTCCGGGTGACGAGGATCTCCGACAGCAAGCGCAGGAGCCGAAGTCTGAGCAGGCAATTTCCAACGAGGCGAAAGGCACCGCCGCGCCGTTTCCGGCTGAACCGCCGCGCCCTGCTGCGGCACCACCCGCACCCGCTGAATCACGCACGCCCACTGCGCCGCGCGCGAAGGACGCCGAACAACCGCTCGCAAAAAAACGCGCGGCATCGGGCGCACCCCAGCCCGAGGGCTCCGTGGGGACGATGCGCGAACGCGAGCTGGCGGATCGCCCCGCCGATCGTGCCGATCGCGATTCGGGAACCGGGGTAGCCGAGTCCGCGCTGCGAACACCCGAAGACTGGGTCGCGGAGATCCGGCGCGTGAAGCAGGCGGGCCGTATCGACGAAGCGAATCGCCTGGTGATGGAATTGCGCGTCCGGTTTCCGGATTACGTGCTTCCCGAGGATCTCCGCTAGTCGAATTCCGCGCGCCCGGTCGCGGTGCGCCCGGCGAATTGCCGCACCATCGAGGTGCGAATTTCGGGCGTTCGCCGCGCCACTGCAGCCCCTTTCCGAACAGCTGATTCCCGCCAGATCAGAAGCTTGCCGCGACTGGCACGCTCCTCGCGTTCTGCCTTGCATTCGATCTTGGATACCAGTTGCGTGCCCTGCTCCGTAATTCCCACCCGGATCTGGCACGCAGCGTACAGAAGATCTCTTTCGCAGCCCTTCGGAACTGGAGGTTCTCATGAAGCGACGTGACTTTCTCATTTCCACTGCGGCCATTGCCGGCGCCACGACCCTGCCGCTCGAGGCATTCGGACAATCGAGCCGCCGCAAGGACCTGCTCGTGGTGGCGAACGAAAACGGCCCCAATTCCCTCGACATTCACGTCACGGGCGCAAATCGCCCCGCCTACGGCGTGACGTGGCTCGCATACGACCGGCTTATGACCTTCGGCAAGAAGAAGGCCGCAGACGGCTCGATGACCTACGACTACGCCGAACTGAAGCCCGAGCTTGCCGAGTCGTGGGAGATCGCGCCCGACGGCATGTCGGTCACGTTCAAGTTGCGCAAGGATGCGAAGTTTCACGACGGCACTCCGGTCACCGCCAAGGACGTGAAATGGTCGTTCGACCGCGCCGTGTCGGTCGGCGGCTTTCCGACGTTCCAGATGAAGGCCGGTTCCCTGGAGAAGCCCGAGCAGTTCGTCGTCGTCGACGATCACACCTTCCGCGTGAATTTTCTCAGGAAGGACAAGCTGACGATGATGGACATGGCCGTGCCGGTGGCCTCGATCTACAACTCGGCGCTAGTGAAGAAGCACGTGACCAAGGAAGACCCCTGGGGCCTCGTCTGGACGAAGACCAACGCGGCAGGTGGCGGGGCTTACAAGGTCGAGGCCTACCGGCCCGGCCAGGAGATCATCTACGCACGGTTCGATGACTGGAAATCCGGTCCCCTGCCGAAGATCAAGCGGGTCGTTCAGCGACAGGTGCCCTCCGCGGGCAATCGACGGGCGCTGCTCGAGAAGGGCGACATCGACATGACCTACGAGATGCCCCCAAAGGACTTCCTGGAGCTCTCCAAGGACGGAAAGGTCACCGTCGCGAGCACGCCGAACGAGAACGCGATCTGGTACGTGGACATGAACGTCACGAAGCCGCCGTTCGACAACGTCAAGGTGCGCCAGGCAGTCGCCTGGGCGATGCCCTACGAAAAGATCATGTCGAACGCGCTGTACCAGCGGGCCATCCCGGTATTCGGCGCGGACTCTCCCACTGCGAGCGGCACGACCTGGCCGCAGGCACACGGCTATTCGCAGGACCTCGCCAAAGCGAAGAAGCTGCTCACCGAAGCCGGCTTCCCGGACGGCTTCGAAACCGAGCTCTCGTTCGACCTCGGCAACGGCACGGTCTCCGAGCCCGCCGCGGTGCTGATCCAGGAAGCGCTCGCCGCGATCGGCATCAAGGCCAAGCTCAACAAGGTGCCCGGCGCGAACTGGCGTGCGGCGATGGTGAAAAAGGAGATGCCACTCAGCCTGAATCGATTCGGGGGCTGGCTGAACTATCCCGAATACTTCTTCTTCTGGAACTACCACGGCCAGAATGCGGTGTTCAACACGATGAATTACCAGAATCCCGCGATGGACAAGCTCATCGACGCCGCGCGGTTCGAGACCGATCCTGACGAAATACGCTGCCGACGTCAAAGGCTTCATCGACATCGCCTTCGCCGAGGTGCCGAGAATTCCCATCGCTCAACCGTCCATCGACGTCGCCATGCAGAAGAACATCAAGGGCTACAGCTACTGGTTCCACCTGCAGCCGGACTATCGCGACCTGGAGAAGGAGTGACCGGCACCACCCGGGCCGGGCCGGATGATCGAGTAATCCGGCTCGGCGAGCATCGCACCGGCGGTACGTGAGGGCGAACCAATGATCGCCATGATCCTGAAGCGCCTGGGCGGCGCTTTGCCCAACGTCATCGGCGTGATCGTAGTCACGTTCCTGTTGACCCGCGCACTGCCGGGCGATCCCGCGGCGTACTTTGCCGGGCCGTCCGCCACTCAGGAGGCGATCGAGCAGATTCGCGCCCAGCTCGGCCTCGATAAGAGCCTGGTGCAACAGTTCCTGCGTTACGTGGTGGATCTCGCCAAAGGCGATCTGGGAAATTCGCTCTCCACCGGTCAGCCGGTGATCACTGAGCTCGCCACTCGACTACCGGCATCCCTAGAGCTGACGCTGTGCGGCTTGATTTTTGCGCTCGTCGTGGCGATCCCGCTCGGCATCCTCGCAGCCACCCGTCCCGGATCCTGGACCGACCACGTGTGCCGGATCCTGGCCACCGCCGGCGTGTCGCTGCCCACATTCTTCACCGGGCTGTTCCTCGCCTACTTCTTCTACTTCGTGCTCGGCTGGGCGCCCTCCCCGCTCGGTCGGCTCGACGTGGCATTTTCGCCCCCTCCGACGATCACCGGCTTCTACCTCGTCGACAGCCTGATCGCCGGCGACCTCGAGACGTTCCGCGCGGCGGCTGCCCAGCTCATTCTACCGTCGCTGACTCTTGCCCTCTTCGTCATGGCGCCGCTGATGCGCATGACGCGCGCAGCGATGCTCGGGGTGCTTTCCTCCGATTTCGTTCGCACAGCACGCGCCGCAGGACTGTCACCCTCCAAGGTCCTGTATGTCTATGCGTTCCGCAATGCGCTGCTCCCCGTGGTCACCACGATGGGCATGGTGTTCTCATTTCTGCTCGGGTCGAACGTACTCGTCGAGAAGGTCTTTGCGTGGCCCGGGATCGGGTCTTACGTGATCGAAGCGCTGGTCGCATCGGATTACGCGCCCGTGCAGGGCTTCGTGCTTACCATGGCGTTGCTCTACGTCGCGCTCAATCTCGCCATCGACATTCTCTACGGAGTGATCGATCCGCGCGTCGGATTTGCGGGATGAACATGGATACGCCGGCACCATTGCGAGCCGACTCGACGCCGCGTCCTTCGCGCCCATCGGCCTGGCGCGAGACAGCCCGCCATATCCGCCACGTCGCGACCGAGAATCCCGTGACGCTGGGCGCCTTCGTGCTGTTCCTGGTGTTCGTGGTGCTCGCCGTGTTCGGACCGTGGATCGCCCCTTACGACCCACTCGCCACCGACACCGCGGCAGCGCTGCAACCGCCTTCGGCCCGGCACTGGTTCGGAACCGATGCGCTGGGGCGGGATCTTCTCTCGCGCATCATCGTTGCCACGCAGCTCGACTTCGGCATTGCCGTTGCGGCGGTGTTCGCATCCTTCGCGGTCGGCGCGACGCTAGGCTCCTTCGCGGGCTATTACGGCGGATGGACGGACCGCGTCGTGGGTCGGATCGCGGACACCATCATGGCATTTCCGCTTTTCGTACTGGCGATGGGCATCGTTGCGGCGCTGGGCAACACCGTCGCCAACATCATTCTCGCGACGGCGATCATCAACCTGCCCTTCTATGCGCGCGTCGCGCGTGCCGAGGTGAACGTGCGCCGTGACGCGGGCTACGTCGAGGCCGCCCGCCTGGCGGGCAACTCGAGCCTGCGCACCCTGGCTTTCCACGTATTTCCCAACGTCCTGCCGCCGATGATGGTGCAGGTGTCGCTGAACATGGGGTGGGCCATCCTGAACGCTGCAGGTCTCTCGTTCATTGGACTGGGCGTGCGTCCTCCACAAGCGGAGTGGGGAATCATGGTGGCCGAAGGCGCCACGTACATCATCTCGGGCGAATGGTGGATTGCGCTCTTCCCCGGCGCCATCCTCATGCTCGCCGTCTTCTGCTTCAATCTCCTTGGCGACGGTCTGCGCGACATGCTGGATCCGCGCATGCGCACATGAGCAAGTCACCGCCTCTGCTGTCGGTCAAGGACCTGTCACTCGAGTTTCGCACGCGCTCAGGCACGGTACGCGCCCTCGAGAGCGTCAGCTTCGATGTCGCCAAAGGGGAGACCGTCGGGATAGTCGGCGAGTCGGGATCGGGCAAATCGGTCCTGTCATTCGCGATACTGCGCATCCTGGACGCAGCGGCCCGGGTCACCGGGGGAAAGATTCAGTTCGCGGGTATGGACATGATCGCCGCAAGCGAGTCGGAAGTGGACGAGGTGCGCGGTCGAGACATTTCGATGATCTTTCAGAACCCGCGCACTGCCCTTAACCCCATCCGCCGCGTCGGCAAGCAGATCGAGGACGTGCTGCGCCAGCACACCACGACTCTTTCCGCGGAGCTCAAGAGACGCGCCGTGGAGCGCTTGGCGCAGGTCCGCATTCCCGATGCCGAGCGCCGGTATGCCGCCTATCCTTTCGAGCTCTCCGGGGGCCAGTGTCAGCGCGTGATGATCGCGCTCGCGCTGGCGTGTTCGCCACAGCTCTTGATCGCCGACGAGCCGACGACCGGGCTCGACGTGACGACCCAGGCCGCGATCATGAGCCTGATCAGCGAGCTGGCCCGCGAGCGTCAGATGGCGACCATCCTGATCACGCACGATCTGGCGCTCGCATCCGAATATTGCGACCGCATCGTCGTCATGCATGCTGGCCAGATCGTGGAGGTCGCGCCGGCCGCGGAGCTCTTCCAGCGCCCCATCCACCCGTACACCACGCAGCTCATCCGGTCGACGCCGACGCCCGACGGTCGGATCGACGGGCTGGCGTCGATCCCCGGCAACCTTCCCGACCTGCGCCGCGCCGACCTGCCGAAATGCCGCTTTCTGGAGCGCTGCACTCGCGCCATAGAGAGTTGCTCCACGACGCCGCCCATTCCGGTCGAGCTGCAGGACGGTCACCGCGCATGGTGCTTCAATCCGCAATGAGCACGCGCCCATGAACGTTCTCGATTGCTTGGAGCTGAGGAAGTCGTTTCCCGTCGGCGGATCCAGGACCCTCGGTGCAATCCTGCGCGGAAAACGCTTGCCCGTGTCCCGACTGCATGCCGTGGACGACGTTTCGTTCTCCATCGCAGAGGGAGAGAGCATCGGACTGGTCGGCGAGTCCGGCTGCGGCAAGTCCACGCTTGTCCGCCTCATCACCCGCATGCTCGACTACACGTCGGGCGACATCATCTATCGCGGCCGCAACATCGGATTCATTCCCGCGCGCAGTTTCGCGGGAACGTCGTTCAGGCCCAAGATCCAGATGGTCTTCCAGGATCCAACCGACAGTCTCAATCCACGCTTCAGCGCGTTCGACACGATTTCCGAGCCCCTGCGTCGGTTGGAAAATGTGAGCGACCGATCCGAGCTGCGCGTGCGCGTGAGCGACGCCGCGCGCAAAGTGGGGCTACCCGAGGAATTGCTCACCCGATTTCCACATCAGTTGTCCGGCGGACAGAAAGCCCGGGTTGGCATCGCGCGTGCCATCATCACCCAGCCCGATCTGCTCGTGCTCGACGAGCCCACCGCCGCACTGGACGTTTCGGTGCAAGCGACGATCCTCAAGCTGCTCGCAGAGCTGAAGCGCACGCTCGGCATGAGTTACCTGTTCGTCTCGCACGATCTGAGCGTCGTGCGCATGCTCTGCGATCGCGTCGTGGTGATGTATCTCGGCAAGATCGTCGAGCAAGGACCGACCACCCAGCTTTTCAGCAAGCCCAAGCACCCTTACACGGCCGCGCTCATCGGGGCGATTCCCCGTATCGGCGGACGGCCGGAGGAACGCGAAGTGCTCGTCGGCGAGCCGCGCTCGCCGATCGACCCCGACCCCAACGTGTGCCGTTTTTACGGCCGCTGTCCGATTCAGACCGACCGCTGCAAGACAGAGGCACCGCCGCTCCGCGAGGTCGCGCCCGGGCACTTCGCCGCTTGCCATTTCGCGAGTTCCAACCTGGCCCGAACGTAATTTCCTTGCGCGCGGGGCTGGCTCGCCCTGCGGGGACGCCTCAGCGTACATCCGTCAGAAAACCGCCCGCTCTTTTCAGCGCATGCACGGCACAAGCGTCTCGCGGGTCAGCGGCCAATGTCTGGTCGGCGCCTTTGGCCATGACCTCCTTGAAAAGGAGGGGATGAATCGATGCGCCAGCCAGGTACCTCCGCTTAACCCCATTCAGCCGGGACCATCGTTTACAGCGATGTCCTTAACTGATTGGGGAGAAACACATGAAGGGCATCATTGCGGCGCTGCTCGCCGCGGCACTATCGGGTTGCGCCTCGGCGAACGTCTCCGCGGGGTCGCTGGTCGATGTCACGGTCATCAATCGGACGACCGGGCAGCCGGTGCCGACGCACTACCACGCCGGCCAGCTCTACATCGCCGGAACGCCTGGCGAGAAATATGCGCTGCGCATCGCGAACCGGACGGGACGGCGAGTGATGACCGTGGTGTCGGTGGACGGCGTGAATGTCGTAAGCGGCGAGACGGCGGCCACGAGCCAGGCGGGCTACGTGCTTGGCGCGCGCCAGTCGTTCGAGATCAATGGCTGGCGCAAGTCGCTGGAAGAGGTGGCCGCGTTCTACTTCACGGCGCTGCCGGACAGCTACGCTGCTCGAACGGGCCGCCCGCAAAACGTCGGGGTGATAGGCGTTGCGGTCTTCCGCGAACATCGGCCGCCGCGTCCCGCCGCAGAAATCAGCCCCAGCGAAAGCAACGAATCCCGCACGCGTGACCACGCACAGGGTGAGCGGGAAGCCGGTGCAGCCGAAAACTCGGCCTCTTCGCCGGCGACCCCGCCAGGTACCGAGGCGTCCGCCGACACGGCCAAGCGCGCCGCTCCGTATGCGCAACGCGAGGAAAAGCTGGGCACCGGACACGGCGAGCGCGAAACGTCAGTGGTCCGCTATACGAGCTTCCAGCGGGCGACGGAGCATCCGAACCAGACGATCACTATCCAGTACGACAGCTATCGCAACCTGGTCGCACGCGGCATCATTCCGAGCGTGCCGCGCATCGGCAGCCCGAATCCGTTCCCGAACGGCGGGTTCGTCCCCGATCCCCGGGGCTAGGGTTGGCGCGACGCGCCATGGCGTTCCAACGCCCACGCGACGTGCTCCCGCACGAGTGCCGACGGGTGGTCCACGCGTGCACGCAGCGCGGCGATCACCTGCTCGGTGCCCGGCGCGTTGCCGAGGCCGACGGCAAGGTTGCGCAGCCAGCGCTCGTAGCCAATGCGGTGAATCGCGCTCCCCGCGAGCCGCGACTGGAACTCACGCTCGGTCCAGGCGAAGAGCTCCGCGAGCTCGGCATAATCGAGGCCGTTGCGCACCTGGAAGTCCGGCTCGCCCGAGACGCGCGCATGACGGTTCCACGGGCACACGAGCTGGCAGTCGTCGCAACCGTACACGCGGTTGCCGATGAGTGGACGTAGCGCCACCGGAATGGCGCCCTTGAGCTCGATCGTGAGATAGGAGATGCATCGCCGCGCGTCGAGCTGGTAGGGGGCCACGATCGCCCCGGTCGGGCACACATCGATGCACTTGGCGCACGCGCCACAATGCTCGGTCGCCGGCACGTCCGGAGGGAGCGGTAGGTCGGTGTAGATCTCGCCCAGAAAGAAGAACGAACCCGCGTCGCGAGACAGCAGCAGCGTGTGCTTGCCGCGCCATCCGAGGCCGGCCTTGCGCGCAAGCTCGACCTCCATCACGGGCGCCGAGTCGGTGAACACGCGATAGCCGAAGGCACCAATCTCGGCGGCGACCCGGTCTGCAAGCTGTTGCAAGCGGCCGCGCAGCACCTTGTGGTAATCGCGGCCGAGCGCGTAGCGGGAGACGAATGCCCGCTCGCCGATCGTCCATGACCTGCCAGCTGTCGACCGCTTCGGGCAGGTAGTCCATGCGGGCACTAATCACCCGCACTGTACCCGGCACGAGTTCCGCGGGACGCGCGCGCTTCGCGCCATGACGCGCCATATAATCGAGTTCGCCATGCCTTCCCGCCGCGAGCCACTCGAGGAGGCGCTGCTCTGCGGGGGCAAGATCCACGTCGGCGATCCCGACCGCCTGGAAACCGAGCTCGCCGCCCCAGGCCTTGATCGTTGCCGCGAGCATCGCGAAGTCCCGCGGTGCTTCAGCCGCGTTTTTCGCAATTGGATTCATGCGCCCGATCTTACCGCCACCCCCGCCCCGCCTTGCCCTGCACCTCGCTGACGAGGCAGCCACGCTGGCATTGGGCGCGTTGGTCGCGCCGGCGCTGCAGCCCGGTATGTCGGTTCACCTCCGGGGCGAGCTCGGCGCCGGCAAAACGACCCTCGCCCGGGGGCTTCTCCGGGCGCTCGGGTATGAGGGAAAAGTCAAAAGTCCGACCTACAGTCTGGTTGAACTTTATACTGTTTCGAGATTACACTTGTACCACTTTGATTTTTATCGATTCAATGATCCGAAAGCCTGGCAAGATTCGGGGTTCAGGGAGCATTTCAACGATGCATCCGTCTGCCTGGTGGAATGGCCAGAAAAAGCTGGTGCGGCGCTGCCGCGGCCGGACCTGCTCGTCACGCTCACGCCCGCGGCTAGCGGGCGGGACGTGACCCTCGAGGCATACACGGAGGCCGGCCGCCAGTGCCTGACATCCGTCGCCGCTGTCGTCTCGGTTCCCGGCTGGGCGCGGGCCTAGCCGCCGTACTGCTCGCTCTCGGACTACCCTCCGCTGCCGCTGCGGACGAGCCGATGCGCGCGGTGCGCGTGTGGCCATCCGGGGAGTACACGCGCGTCACGCTCGAGATGAACACCGAGCCGCGACATTCGGTGCTGCTCGTCAAGAACCCGCACCGGCTGGTCGTCGATCTCGAGAATCTGGACTACGACTCCCTGGTCAAGGAGGTTGCGGACAAGGTTCGGCCGGACGATCCATTCGTGGGGAACATTCGCGTCGGCCGTTTCAAGCCCGGCGTCATCCGGCTCGTCCTGGACCTCAAGACCGAAGCGAAGCCGCAGGTCTTTCTGCTCAAGCCGATCGGGGAGTACGGCTATCGGCTCGTGCTCGACGTCTACCCTGCCGTGCCGCGCGACCCGCTGCTCGCCTTGCTGCAGCAGCGCGGCGCCGCGCAAACCGCCCCGGACCAGACAGCCTCGTCAAATTCGCCCGAGGACTCGCCCCGGGTCGAGCCATGGCCCCTCGACGACAAAGGCAGGCGATCGCGCCGCGGCTCGGACAAGTCCCTCGCCCACCGGCTGGTCACGGTCGTGATCGACGCCGGACATGGCGGCGAGGATCCCGGCGCAAAAGGGCGCCGCGGCAGTCACGAGAAGGACGTGACGCTGTCCATCGCGCAACGACTCCGCAAGCTCGTCGAGGCGGAGCCGAACATGCGCGCCGTCATGACGCGCGACGGGGACTTCTTCGTGCCCCTGCAGACGCGGGTCGAAAAGGCGCGGCGCGTCAAGGCGGACCTGTTCGTCTCGATCCATGCCGATGCGTACATCCTGCCGCACGCACGCGGCGCTTCCGTGTTCGCCCTGTCAGAGCGCGGGGCCACGAGCGCGGCGGCGAGCTGGCTCGCCAAGCGCGAGAACGAAGCCGACCTTATCGGCGGCGTGAACCTGGATGTCAAGGATCGGTACCTCGCCCAGACGCTGCTCGACCTCTCCCAGACCGCGACGATCAGCGACAGCCTGAAGCTGGGTCGCGTCGTGCTCGACGAGCTCGGCGACATCAATTCGCTGCACAAGGAGCACGTCGAACAGGCCGGCTTCGCGGTGCTGAAATCGCCCGACATTCCGTCGATCCTGGTCGAGACGGCGTTCATATCGAATCCCGACGAAGAGAAGAAGCTGAACAGCGGGGCCTACCAGGACAAGATCGCGCGCGCACTCCTGGCCGGCATCAAGCGCTATTTCGCCGAGCATCCGCCGACCCGCGGGACGCTGGCCGCGGACGACGCCGACAACCGCCTTCCGCCGGCCGTCAGGAACTGACCGGCGCTATCCGGTTCGCGCGCCTTGCGCGCGGTGCCGGACGTATCCGACGGCGATCGGCGCGAGCGACAGGGCGATGATCCCGAAGATGACGATCGTGAGGTTGCTCCTGACCCACGGCACATTGCCGAAGAAATAACCGGCGTACACCAGCGAGAGCACCCACAGCAGCGCGGCGGCAACGGAATAGGCGAGAAAGCGGGCGTAGGACATGCGGCCGACCCCCGCGACGAAGGGCGCGAACGTGCGCACGAGCGGCACGAACCGGGCGATGATGAGGGTCTTTCCGCCATGGCGCTCGTAGAACTCGTGCGTCCGATCCAGCGCATGGCGGTTGAACCAGCGCGAATGCTCCCAGCGAAACACACGCGGCCCGAGGTAGCGTCCCACCCAGTAGTTGACGTTGTCGCCGCACAGCGCCGCGCAGACTAGCGTGGCGGCGAGCAGCTCCACTTCCATGCCCGAAGTGGCCCAGAGGGTTCCGGACACGAACAAGAGGGAATCGCCCGGCAGAAACGGCGTGACCACGAACCCCGTTTCACAGAAGACGATCACGAAGAGAATCAGGTAGACCCAAGTGCCATACTGCTGCAGCAGCATGGCAAGATGCTGGTCGAGGTGCACCAGCAGGTCCCAGAACCAGAGTACGAGTTCCATCGGCAGTCGATTCGCGAAGACCGCGTATTGTAACGGGCCGCATCGGTATAATCGGCCTCGCTTCAAGCGACGCTCGACTCGCATGCCGGCCATTCGAATACTCCCGGATACCCTGATCAGCCAGATCGCCGCCGGCGAGGTCGTCGAGCGACCGGCGTCCGTGCTGAAAGAGCTGCTCGAGAACAGCGTCGATGCCGGCGCGCGAGCGGTTGGCGTGACGCTCGCAAACGGTGGGACTCGCCAGATCCGGGTGACGGACGACGGCGCCGGCATCGCGCGCGACGACCTCGCGCTCGCCCTGGCGCGCCATGCCACGAGCAAGATACAGTCCCTGTCAGACCTCGAGCGCGTCGCATCGCTCGGGTTTCGCGGCGAGGCGCTCGCGAGCATCGCATCGGTGGCCCGCGTCGCCCTCACCTCGCGACCTGCAGATGCGGAGCACGCCTGGCGGGTCACTGCGGAGGGCAGCGCCCCCGGCGCTCCGGAGCCGGCCGCGCACTCCGAGGGCACAACGCTCGACGTCACCGATCTCTACTTCAATACGCCCGCACGGCGCAAGTTTCTCAAGTCCGAACCGACCGAGCTCGCGCATTGCGCCGAGATGTTTCGCCGCATCGCGCTCGCGCGCCCGGACGTTGCGCTGACCCTGCGCCACAACGCCCGCGTCAGCGCCCACTACCCGGCAGGGGATCTTGCCGCACGCATTGCTGCGGTGATGGGCGAAGCGTTCGCAGAGAGCGCGCGTCGCGTCGAGGCCGGCGGCACGGAGCTGCGACTGCATGGGCGGGTGACACCGCCGGCGGAAGCCAAGGCGTCGCGAGACGCACAGTATCTGTTCGTCAACGGCCGGTTCGTCCGCGACAAGCTGCTCACGCACGCGGTGCGTGAGGCCTACGCGGACGTCCTGCACGGAGATCGTCACCCGGCATACGTGCTCTATCTGGACATCGAACCGAGCCTGGTCGACGTGAACGTTCATCCGGCGAAAATCGAGGTGCGTTTCCGCGACCCACGCGCCGTCCACCAGTTCGTCTATCACGCGGTCCAGAAGGCTCTTGCCGGAACGGCCGCCCAGGCAGCCGCCGCCTTCGCGGTACCAATGGAGCCGCAGCTCGTGCCCGCTCCCACGACGGGAGGCTGGCAACGATCGTTCGGTGTCGCGCAACCGGTGGGTGCCTACACGGCGATGTTGAGCGGACTAGCCGCGCAGGCGGCAACCCCCCAGATCGCCGCAGAGGCGTCCGAGCAGCCGCTCGGCTTCGCGCTCGGCCAGCTGCACGGGATCTACATCCTCGCGCAGAACCGATCCGGGCTCGTGCTCGTCGACATGCACGCGGCGCATGAGCGCATCCTGTACGAAGATCTCAAGTCGGCGCTCGCGGACCACAAGGTGACAGCGCAGCCGCTGCTGATTCCCGTCACCTTCAACGCCGAGGCCTTGGACGTGGCCACGCTGGACGAGAACCAGCGGGCGCTCGCACAGCTCGGATTCGAGCTGGCCGCCCTATCGGCCACGGCGATCATCGTGCGTGCGGTGCCGGCACTCGTTGCGCAAGGCGACGTCCCGGCGCTCGTTCGCGCGGTGCTGCACGACATGCGCGAGTACGGCGCGAGCCAGGTGCTGACCAGCCGCCAGGACGAGTTGCTCGGAACCATGGCGTGCCATGGGGCGGTGCGCGCACGGCGACAGCTCAGCATCCCGGAGATGAACGCGCTGCTGCGCCAGATGGAGGAGACCGAGCGCGCGGGCCAATGCAATCACGGTCGCCCTACCTGGTATCAGATGAGCCTTGCCGACCTCGATCGGCTCTTCCTCCGCGGACGGTGAAGGTTCCATGCGCCCGGAAGTCGAGCGCGCGCCATCACCGCCAGCGATCGCGATCATGGGCCCGACCGCGAGCGGCAAGTCCCGTCTCGCCATGGCTCTCGCGGATCATCTGCCGGTCGAGATCGTGAGTGTCGACTCCGCGCAGGTGTACCGTGGCATGGACGTCGGTACCGCGAAGCCCTCCGCCGAAGAGCAGCAACGGATACCGCATCACTTGATCGACCTGATCGATCCGACGGAATCGTACTCGGCCGCCCGGTTTCGTACGCTCGCACTGCGCGCGATCGTATCAATCCGCGAACGAGGCCGCATTCCCTTGCTGGTCGGCGGCACGATGCTCTACTTCAAGGCGCTGCGCGATGGTCTGGCGGCCCTGCCGGACGCCGATCCCACAGTGCGCGCCGAGATCGAGGCTCGGGCCGCGACGCACGGCTGGCCCCACCTGCACGCAGAGCTGGCGCGAATCGACCCTCGCACGGCGGCCAGACTCGCACCGAACGACTCGCAGCGCATCCAGCGCGCGCTCGAGGTGTTCCGGCTCACCGGCAAGTCCATGTCGACGCTTCTGGAGAATCCGGCCGACTCCGGATCCACGACCGACCTGCTGTGGGTGTCGCTGGAGCCCGGCGATCGCGGAGTCCTGCACGCCCGGATCGCGGAGCGCTTCGCAGCGATGCTGGAGGCCGGGCTGGTGGAGGAACTGGCCGCACTGCGCGCGCGGCATGCGCTCTCGGAGGGACTGCCTTCAATGCGCTGCGTGGGCTACCGCCAGGCTTGGGAGCACCTCGAGGGACGCTATGACCGCCGAGAGTTGCGCGATCGGGGCGTTTTCGCCACCCGACAGCTGGCGAAACGGCAGCTGACCTGGCTGCGCAAATGGCCCGACGCGGCACGTATCGATTGTCTCGCGCACGACGTTACCGAAAGACTTCTGGCGATCGTGCGCGATCGCGTGCCGCGCGGTTGAGGCGGGGTTATCCGCCCGCGGCAGCGCCCTCCCGGCGTGGATCCGCCGCGCCGAGCCAGCCACCCGGCACCCGTTCGATGGCATGGAGTCCGCTCGTCATGTCCATGACGCGCACATCGTGACCGAGCAGTCCGAGGCCGCGAGCGAGGCCAGCGGAATCGGTGCCCCGCTCGAGCTCGGTCGGGCCGTTGCGGCTGCCGTAGTGGCCAATGCTGATCGCACGCTGAGCGTCGTCGCGCCAGTCGATCATCGCGACCAGCGCCTGCGCAACGTAGTTGATGATGAGGCTACCTCCCGGCGAACCGAGCACATGAGTGAGTCGCCCGGCGCGATCGAAGACGAGTGTCGGAGCCATCGAGCTGCGCGGCCGCTTGCCGGGCTCGACGCGATTTGCGACGAGCCGGCCGGCCGTCTCGGGAGCGAACGAAAAGTCCGTGAGCTGATTGTTGAGCAGGAAACCGCGTACCATGATCCGGCTCCCGAACGCATTCTCGATCGACGTCGTCATGGCGACCGCGTTTCCTTCGGCGTCGACGATGGAGAAGTGGCTGGTCGACGCACGTTCCGGTGAGACCGCGAGGTGTGGCCGCGCCGCGCCAGGCGGAACCCCCGGTGCCGCACGGCCCAGCGATCGGGAGAGATGAATGAGATCGGCGCGCTCGCGCAAGTACGCAGGATCGATCATCCCGCGCATTGGCACGGCGACGAAATCCGGGTCCGCGACGTACAGATTGCGATCGGCGTAGGCGAGCCGGCCTGCCTCGGAAAAGAGGTGTGCAGCCATCAACTGCTGCTGCGCGACCTGCGCCATCGGAAAACTCTCCAGGATGCCCAGTATCTGCAGTACCGCGAGCCCTCCCGAGCTGGGCGGCGGCATGCCGCAAACCCTGTTGTGGCGGTACTGCCCGCAAACCGGAGGGCGCTCGACCGGCCGATACCTGGCCAGGTCCGCGCGAGAAAGGAGGCCCGGATTGGTCGGGTGGGCGTGCACCGCGGCGACGATGTCCTGCGCAATCTCGCCGGTGTAGAACGCGCGGGACCCGTCCGCCGCGATTTCCCGCAGCGTTTCCGCAAGCGCAGGATTGCGAATCACCTCGCCCGCGCGGCGCGGTGTTCCGTCCGCGCCGTAGAAGAGTCGCCGGGCGTTCGGGTCGGTCGGGAGATATCTCTCGTTCTCGAGCAGCGTCGCCAATCGCGGCGAGACCGGGAAGCCTTCGTCCGCGAGACGGATTGCGGGCTCGAACAGCTCTCGCCATGCGCGCTTGCCGTGCCGTCGGTGTGCAAGCTCGAGCATCGCGAGCAGCCCCGGAGTGCCCACCGAACGGCCGCCGACGACCGCGTCGAAAAACGCCATCGGCCTGCCCGCGGCGTCGAGAAAAAGACCGGGCGTCGCTGCGGCAGGCGCCGTTTCGCGCCCGTCGTAGGCACGCGTGCGCTGGTCGCGTGCGGACCAGTGCAGGAGAAACGCGCCGCCGCCGATTCCCGACGCCTCCGGCTCGACCACGTTCAAGACCATCTGCACCGCGACGGCCGCGTCCACCGCCGAACCACCGCGCGCGATCACCGCACGCCCCGCCTCCACGGCGAGCGGATTCGCCGCGGCAACCATGAAGTGCTTGCCGAATGCCGCCTTCTTCGGCACGTAGCCGGAGGGGCCGGAGGGTAACGGCTGCGCAAGCGCGGCGCCACACGCGCAGGCAAGCAGCGATGCAAGAATTCGCAAGAAAAACATCGGGCTCAAGAGAACCACGTGGCGTTACACATTGCAACCGTACCAAAAGAAAAATCCCCGCTTGCGCGGGGATTCTCACGTTACGATTGCTCCGAACCACCCCGCCGCCTCCGGCGGCACCCCGCCCGGCCGGAAGCGAGGACGCTTCCGGCGTTCGCCGGCTCGAACGTGCGCAGGCACGTTCTTCGAATTCCCGGCTCACCCTTGAAAAGGAGGGGAAAATTCTTCAACCGATCAACCTCGCAACCGCAGCGGTCATGCAGGATGACGCCGCCAAACTCAGCGTTGCTCATCAGCGGGAAGGAGGGTATCGGGAGGAAACCAGCCGGTTTCCTCCTGATCGTTACCTTCGAGTTTCTCCGAAGGAGGGAACCGCGGGTTCCCTCCTGTTCGTCACCTACCCGCGTGTCTGATCCACTTCCGTCAGACGATGAGAGGAACAATCAGCAAAGCTACGATGTTGATAATCTTAATAAGCGGATTGACGGCGGGCCCCGCGGTGTCCTTGTAGGGATCGCCGACCGTGTCGCCGGTGACGGCGGCCTTGTGGGCCTCGGAGCCCTTTCCGCCGAACTTGCCGTCCTCGATATATTTCTTGGCGTTGTCCCACGCGCCGCCGCCCGTGCACATCGAGATTGCGACGAATAGACCGGTCACGATCGTTCCCATGAGCACGCCGCCGAGGGCCTGCGGTCCGAGAATGAAGCCCACCAGGATGGGCACCAGCACCGGGAGAAGCGACGGCACGATCATCTCCTTGATCGCCGCGCGCGTCAGCATGTCCACCGCGACGCCGTACTCCGGCTTCGCCTTGCCTTCCATGATTCCCGGGATTTCCTTGAACTGCCGGCGCACCTCGACCACGACGGCGCCTGCCGCGCGACCCACCGCCTCCATCGCCATCGCGCCGAAGAGGTAGGGCACGAGCCCGCCGATGAAGAGGCCGATGATGACCCGGTAATCGGACAGGTCGAACGTCAACGTCTTGCCGGCGTGCTCCAGCGCGTGCGTGTAGTCGGCGAAGAGCACGAGCGCGGCGAGTCCCGCAGAGCCGATTGCATACCCTTTCGTGACCGCTTTGGTCGTGTTGCCCACGGCGTCGAGCGGGTCGGTGATGGCACGCACCTCGCTAGGCATTTCGGCCATCTCCGCGATGCCGCCCGCGTTGTCGGTGATCGGGCCGTAGGCGTCGAGCGCCACGACGATACCCGCCATCGAGAGCATCGACGTCGCGGCGATTGCGATACCGTACAACCCGGCGAGCAGATACGCGACCAGGATGGCGGCACAAACGGAAAGCACCGGCCAGGCCGTGGATCGCATCGAGACGCCCAGGCCCGCAATGATGTTGGTTGCATGCCCGGTCTGAGAAGCCGCGGCCACGTGCTGTACCGGCTTGAATTCCGTCGCGGTGTAGTACTCGGTGATCACCACGAGCAGCGCCGTGAGCACGAGCCCGACCAGCGTCGCGCCGTAGAGGTGCCAGACGGAGATGAAATGACGCCCGCCCGCGAAATCGAACGGCACGTTCTTCACCACATCACCCATGATCCAGAAGGTGATCGGGATGAACGCGATCGCGGAAAGCCCCGCTGCGACGGCGAGGCCGCGGTACAGGGCGTTCATGATCTTCTTGCCCGGAGTCGTCTTGACGACCATGGCACCGATGATCGATGCGATGATCGAGAAGCCGCCCAGCACGAGCGGGTAGATCACCGCGGCGTCAGTGGCCGTCTTGATGATCAGCGAACCGAGAATCATGGTGGCGATGATCGTCACCGCATAGGTCTCGAACAGATCGGCGGCCATGCCCGCGCAGTCGCCGACGTTGTCGCCGACGTTATCTGCGATCACCGCCGGATTGCGTGGATCGTCCTCGGGAATGCCCGCCTCGACCTTGCCGACGAGGTCGGCGCCGACGTCGGCACCCTTGGTGAAGATTCCTCCGCCGAGTCGCGCGAAGATCGAGATCAGCGATCCGCCGAAGCCCAGGCCGACGAGCGGCTTCAGCACTTCGGTGAGCGGCGCCCCGGTCTTGCCGGTCGTGATCAGGATCGCGTAATAGCCGGCGACGCCGAGCAGTCCGAGCCCGACCACCAGGAGGCCGGTGATCGCACCACCGCGAAACGCGACTGTCAGCGCATCGTTGAGTCCCCTGCGCGCCGCCTCTGCCGTGCGGACGTTTGCCCGCACCGAAATGTTCATGCCGATGAAGCCGGCCGCGCCCGACAGGATCGCACCGATGGCGAAGCCGAACGCGGTCGGCCACCCCAGACCCGGGACGATGCCGATCACGATGAACAGGATCACGCCGACCGTGCCGATGGTCATGTACTGGCGGCTGAGATAGGCTTGGGCGCCCTGCTGAATCGCCGCAGCGATTTCCTGCATCCGCGCATTTCCGGCCGGCTGGGCAAGAATCCAGTTCCGCGAAATCCAGCCGTATGCGATGGCAACGAGCGCGCAGGCGAGCGCAAACCACAGACCTGCTGTCATGGGAATTCCTCCTCTAATGGGTTCTTCTTGGTCCGGCGTCCGACGCGCCTAGGCTAACGCCTCAATAAGGGGCTCACGGAAGGTTCCGCCCATTCCGTTCCCCCCCTTGACCTACTGCGCGTCCCCTATCCCACTTCGTACGGCCCGGCAATTCGGACTGTACGGAATGTTGCAGAGGTTCCCTGGCCGGATACCGGGTCACGTGAAGCGGCGGATTATACCGTGGCGCCCGAGGACCGCGCCATGGTCCTGTTGTTCTGCCCCGTTTCTCAGGCAAGCGCCGCGATGCAGCGCGCGCGAATCTCCTCCACCGTGCCTTCGCCCGAAATGCGCCGATGTGCTGGCGCAAGCGGATCCCCGGACGCGGCCCAGTTTCGGTAGTACTCGATCAGCGGGCTCGTCTGCCGATGATAGACTTCGAGCCGCTTGCGCACGGTTTCCTCGCGATCGTCGTCGCGTTGGACGAGCGGCTCGCCCGTCACATCGTCGCGGTCAGGGACCTTCGGCGGATTGAAGACGACGTGATAGGAGCGCCCCGAGGCAAGGTGCACCCGCCGACCCGCCATGCGACTGATGATCTGCGCGTCCGGCACCGCGATCTCGAGCACGTAGTCGATGCGCATGGCTGCCTGCTTCATGGCCTCGGCCTGCGGAATCGTGCGCGGGAAACCGTCGAACAGGTAGCCGCTCTTGCAGTCAGCCTGGGTGAGCCTTTCCTTCACGAGCGCGATGATGATGTCGTCGGACACGAGTTGCCCCGCGTCCATGGCTCTCTTTGCCGACATCCCGACCGGGGTGCCAGCCTTCATTGCCGCACGCAGCATGTCTCCGGTGGAGATCTGCGGGACGCCGTAGCGTTCGGTGATGAAAGCCGCCTGCGTACCCTTGCCCGCCCCGGGCGGCCCCAGGAGTATCAGTCTCAAAAACTTGCTCCGCGAAGAAGAATCGGCGAGAGGAACCGGCGAGGCGCACCTGCAGGCAGAAATCGGCAGCGGCGCACCAACCCGTTGCCCGGGCAGACCCCGTCGCGTCGCCGAACTTACCCGCTTCGGATTAACGGGTCAAATCACCGCATCAAACCGCCGCATCAAAAGAACGGCGCACGCGCTCGAGATCCTCGGGCGTATCCACCCCGGCTGGCGGGGCGGCGTCAGTCACCGTCACCGCAATACGGTGACCGTGCCAGAGCGCGCGCAGCTGCTCGAGCGCCTCGAAGCGCTCGATGGGCGCGAGCGCGAGCCGGGTGTATTCGCGCAGGAATGCCGCACGGTAAGCGTAAATCCCGATATGTCGGAAGCAGGGCAGCCCTTCCGGGACAACCGTGGGCACCGACGATCCGGGTTGCAAAGCCCATGCGTCGCGCGCGAACGGAATCGGCGCCCGGCTGAAATACAGCGCGTATCCGGCCTGATCGGTGACGACCTTCACCACGTTCGGATTGAACGCCTCGCCCGGATCGGCAATCGGATGGCACGCGGTTGCGATCGAAGCGGCGGTCCGTCGCGCGAGCGTGTGAGCGAGCTCGCCGATCAGCGCGGGCGGAATCAGCGGCTCGTCGCCCTGCACATTGACGACGATCTCGTCGTCGGGAAATCCGAGACGCTCTGCTACCTCGGCCAGGCGGTCGGTTCCCGAAGCGTGGTCGGCGCGCGTCATGAGGACATCGCATCCGTGCGCCGAAGCAGCCTCCAGGATGGCATCGTGGTCGGTGGCGATCCAGACACCCGCCGCCCCGCTCGCCCGCGCCTGCTCGACCACGCGCACCACCATCGGCTTGCCCGCAAGGTCCGCGAGCGGCTTCGCGGGCAGCCGGCTCGAAGCGTAGCGCGCCGGAATGACGACCTGGAACCTGAGTAGACCTGCCATGCGCGCCTACTCCACCTGCGGCTACTCGACCTCTTCCAGGGGATCGAGCTTGCGGGCATCCTCCTCGAGCATCACCGGGATGCCGTCACGGATCGGAAAGCCGAGACGATCCGCCTTGCAGATGAGCTCCTGCTCCGCCTTGCGATAGATGAGTGGCCCCTTGCAGATCGGGCACACGAGAATGTCAAGCAGCCGGGAGTCCACGAATCCTGCGCTCCACTTGATCGGCGAGCCGTGCGTCCACTACAGCGTTCACGCGCAGCGCAAGCAGCCGGTCGTTTTCGAATGCCCGGCATTTTACTGCATCCTTCTCCGTCATCAGGATGTAATCGCAACCGGGAAAAGCGAGCTCTTCGGCCCGAAACGGATGATGGTCCGGAAAGGCGTGTGACTGTGCTGCAAGGCCCATGCTTTCGAGCTGTGCGAAGAAGCGGCGGGGATTGCCGATTCCGGCCACCGCGTGGAGGCGCTTGCCCTCCAGTTCAGCGAGCGGCACCTCGGCATCGGGCGATGCCACGCGCCTGAATCCGGCCGCGACGAGTCGCATGGCAAACTCTCCTTGCGCCGCGGCCGCGCCATTCACGACCCATGCGTCGACCGGCCGTCCAACCGGTTCGCGCAGCGGCCCGGCCGGCAGAAGCAACCCATTTCCGGCGCCACGCTCGTCGCGCACCGCAATCTCGAAGTCCCGCGCCAATGCGTAATGCTGCAAACCGTCGTCGCAGATGATCACATCGCACTCGGGATGGGCGGCGAGCAAGGCCGCGGCGGCTGCCGGGCGATCCCGCCCGACCCACACCGGACATCCGCTGCGTTCGGCGTGCAATAGCGGCTCGTCGCCGAAATCGCGCGGGTCGCCACCGATGCGAACCGCACGCACGTGCGACGCGCCCACGCCGTGGCCCCGGGATACGATTCCCGGCCGCCACCCGCGCTTGACGAGCGCCGCGGCGAGCCACAGCACGAGTGGCGTCTTGCCGGTGCCGCCCACGACCAGATTCCCGACGACGACCACCGGAACGCTGATGCGGACTTGCCGCAGGATTCCGGCTCGATACGCGGCGCGACGCAGCCGGACGAACGCGTCGAACGCCATCGCGGCCGGCGCCAGGAGCGCCGAGAGCAGGGAGAACCGATACCAGTGCCGCTCCGGAAACGCCACGCCGGGTCCATTTGCAAGCGCCGGCCCGCGCGGCCGCCGGCGGAGCTAGAGAGAAAGTCGCCGGCCGCGACGACAACTAGAACCTATCTCATAGTCCCACGCGGCCGCGACCGTGACGATTTTGCCGAGAACTAGGCGCCGACGACGACATTTGATCATTTCAAATTAGGAGGAGGCAACAACGTTATCGGTCAAAATCGTCCGGTCCCGAAGGGTTGCGGCCAAGACCGGCGTCTGCGTCGTCAGGCTCCTTGCCAAGACGGCCAGTCTTGGCTGCGTCGCCCTTCTAGCAGCCATCCGCTCTTGGCCACAACGCGGCTCACGGGGGACTATGAGATAGGTTCTCGCTTGTGACCGCCCGCTAGCGCGCAGCGGCGTCGACGGCGAACGACACCTGAGCGTAACCGGCGACGCGCGCCGCCTCCATCACCTTGATCACGGACTGATGGGAGGCGTTGGCGTCGGCGTTGATGACGACCACCGGGTCCTTCAACCCTGTTCCGGCCGCGCGCATGGCCTGCGCGAAGGAATTGACGTCGCCGAATGTGACCGACTTGCGGTCGATGGTGTACTGCCCCGACGCGTTCACCGTCACGTTGATCTCGTTTGCCCGCTCGGCCGGTTTCTCGGCCTGCGCGCTCGGCAGATTGATTTGCAACTCCGCGAACTTGCTGTACGTCGTGGTGATCATGAGGAAGATCAGGATCACCAGGAGGACGTCGATCATCGGGATCAGGTTGATCTCCGGATCTTCCTTGAACGCGCCGCGGAAATTCATCGGGTGCGCCTCTAGCTGCGGTCACCGTGGACGATGTCGACCAATCGCGAAGCCTGCTGCTCCATGTCGACGACGAACCCCTCCACCTTGCCGCGGAAATAACGAAAGAAGATCATCGCCGGGATGGCGATGACCAGACCGAACGCAGTGTTGTACAGCGCCACCGAAATGCCATGCGCGAGCGCTGAGGGATTGCTGCCGGTCGGATTCTGCGATCCGAAGATCTCGATCATCCCGACCACCGTTCCGAACAGTCCCATCAGCGGGCTGATCGTGGCGATGGTGCCAAGTGTGGTGAGAAACCGCTCGAGCTCGTGCGTGACGCTGCGCCCCTCGTCCTCGATCGCCTCCTTCATTACCGGGCGTGGAGCCTTGTGGTTGCGCATCCCGGCCGCCAGCACGCGTCCGAGCGGGGAGTCCTGATAGAGATTCTCGAGCAGCTGCGCGCTGACGCCCTGCTTGCGATAGGCGTCGACGACCTGCCCGAGCAGCGCCCTTGGCACGATCTTCTCGCGGCGCAGCACGATCAGCCGCTCGATGATCAGCGCGACCGCGATCACGGACGCGACGAGCAGGGGCCAGATCGGCCAGCCGGCGGCTTCGATGATTGCAAACACTCGGCACGGTTCCCTTTACGCGAAGCAGAGGACTTTAGCGACGCATCCTGCTTTCGGCAAGACAACTTTCGGCAGGACAACTTGGCGAAGTGCGCGCGGCGCGGGATGCATTCGCTATCAGCACATTGCTGGATGACAATCGCGTCACCGGGGGCTCTGCTTTTATCCACAATTCCTGTGGATAATGCTGTGCATACTCTGTCAGAAGAATCGCTAAGTGGAGTGCATGCAAGGATTTTTGGATCGCTGCCAAAAAAGGTAGCGCATAATTTTCCTTATATCGCTCAATATCTTACGGCATTCCTCCGAGGGAAGGCGCGGCAAGCGCCAGCATGCCCTTGGCATGGCGGCACCGATCACGCGCATGTGGATAGCTTAGAATGAACGAAATGCCCGCAAACTCAGATCTGGCGCGGGATTTCGCGTCCTCCGGCGACTCGGTCCTGAGTGTTTCGAGCCTCAATCGCAGTGTGCGCGATCTCTTGGAGACCCGCTTTCCGTTGCTCTGGGTCGGAGGCGAGGTGTCGAACCTGACCCTCGCGCGTTCGGGACACACTTACTTTTCGCTCAAGGACGAGCAGGCGCAGGTGCGCTGCGTCATGTTCCGTCACCGGGCGCAAGTACTTGACTGGACACCTCGCGAAGGCATGCAAGTCGAAGTCCGGGCGGCCGTCACCCTGTACGAGCCGCGCGGAGATTTCCAGCTCAATATCGAATTCATGCGGCGCGCCGGACTGGGGGCGCTTCACGAGGCGTTCCTGCGGCTGCGCGACCGCCTCGCCGCCGAGGGTCTGTTCGCCGAAGCGGGCAAGCGGCCACTACCCGCTTTTCCGCGAGCGATCGGGGTCGTCACGTCATTGCGCGCTGCGGCGCTGCGGGACGTCCTGACCACTCTTGCAAGGCGCAATCCGTCGATCCCAGTGATCGTGTACCCGACTGCGGTGCAGGGCGAGGGAGCCGCCACGGAGGTCGTTGCGGCACTCGAGAGCGCCGGCAGGCGTGGCGAATGCGACGTGCTCATCCTGTGCCGGGGCGGCGGCAGCATCGAGGACCTGTGGTCCTTCAATGACGAGCGCGTCGCGCGGGCGATCCGCGCGTGTCCGATGCCAGTCGTGGTCGGCGTGGGCCACGAGACCGACTTCACCATCGCCGATTTCGCCGCCGATCGGCGCGCTCCGACACCGACCGCCGCGGCCGAGCTCGCCAGCCCGTCGCGCACCGATTTGCTTTCAGCAATCAGCGGCTTGCGCGAGCGCCTGCACCGCAGAATGGCGCGCGACATCGAGACGCGCATGCAGCTCCTCGACCACCTTACGCGCCGCCTGGTGCATCCTGCCCAGCGCATCCAGGCGCAGGCGGCGGTTCTCGCCCAGCTCGTCGCCGGCGTCCGTCGCGCCGCTGAGCGCGCCTTCGAGCGCGAGCGTTGGCGCCTATCGAGTCTCATCGAGCGCAGCCGCCGCCGCATTCCGCAGATCGAGCCGCTCACGCAGCACACCGTGCATCTCGTGCACAGGCTGCAAGCCGCATCGATGCAACGGATCGCCGAACACGAGGCACATGTTCGCGCCCTCGCGCGCAGCCTGGCGGCGCTCGATCCGCGCGCGGTGCTCGAGCGCGGCTACAGCATCACCCGTGACCAGGAAGGACGCGCCGTGCGCGACAGCGCCACGGTCGCACGCGGCGCGCACCTCGACCTCACGTTCGCGCGCGGGACTGCGCAGGTCCGCGTCGAAGACAAGAGCTGAGACCCGCTTGCCCCCACTTTGAGCACGGTTGCCTTGATCCGAGTGGCCTTCTAGAATGGAGTGCTTCCCAGAACCCCATCCGCAAACCCAACCCGGAGAGCCTGACAATGGAGCACAAACTTCCCGCGCTGCCGTACGCCATGGACGCGCTCCAGCCGCACATCTCGAAGGAGACGTTTGAGTATCACTACGGCAAGCACCATCAGGCATACGTAACCAACCTCAACAATCTGATCAAGGGCACCGAGTTCGAGAACCTCGCTCTGGAAGACATCGTGAGGAAGGCACCGGCGGGCGGCGTCTTCAACAACGCCGCGCAGGTCTGGAATCACACCTTCTTCTGGAACAGCATGAAGCCGGGCGGCGGACGCGAGGCCGGCGGCGCGCTTGGCGCGGCGATTGGCAAGAAATGGGGCGGGGTGGACGCATTCAAGGAGGCGTTTACCAAGTCGGCGGTCGGTAACTTCGGTTCGGGCTGGACCTGGCTGGTGAAGAAGCCGGACGGCTCGGTCGACATCGTCAACACGTCGAATGCAGGCACGCCGCTTACCACCGTCGACAAGCCGCTCCTCACGATCGACGTGTGGGAGCATGCCTACTACATCGACTATCGCAATGCCCGGCCGAAGTTCGTCGAGACGTTCCTGAAGAACCTGGCGAACTGGGATTTCGCGGAAAAGGCCTTCGCGGGCTAGGCCCCGCCCGACTCAGCGCTGCGAAGCGGCCTGCCCGAGCCCCCTCACTCGCGTGCCGGGGCCGATCCGCTTGGCGGCAAACCATCCCTGGTTCATTTCGAGCGCGTAGCGCACCGGGCGCTCGGAACAGTGATTGTCTTCGGTCTGCGGCTGCATGTCCGCGATGTTCACGATCGCGCCATGTTCGTCGAGGAACGCGATCGAAAGCGGAATGAGGGTGTTCTTCATCCAGAAGCATTGCCGCTCGACGTCGGGGAAGACAAAAAGCATGCCGTGATTGGCGGGCATCGACTTCCGGTACATGAGCCCGCGCGCCCGCGTTTCCGGAGCGTCCACAACCTCGGCGCGTATCACGTAGAGGCCCGCGTTCAACTCGATCTCGGGCTCGGCGGCCCACGCCGCGGTCGGAGCTGCCGACAGCATGGTCGCGAAAATCGTGGCGCAAAGTGCCGTCAGGCCGCCGCAGACACGAGCTGCCACGATGCCCGAAAACAATGTCAAATATGACATTCTTCGTCCCCCTGCCTCTGCTCAGGCCGACGCGACTTCGCGCGCACGCGGCGCCGCAGAATCGAGCGCGGACCGATTGCGAAACCGGAGTGCGGCCGGGTAGGGAAAGAAGTCCTCGACGTGCCCGCTCGCGATCTTGCGCTGCGCCGCCTGCCAAAAGTCCGGCGCGAGCAGATCCGCATGATGCCGCATGAACGCCGCCCGCACTTTCGGATTCCCGAGCAGGAACGTCCCGAATTCCTCGGGGAAGACGTCGTTCCGCGCGATCGGATACCAGACCTCCCCGGACATCTCGAGCTCCGGATTGGGGGCTTCGGGGATCTTCCGGAAATTGCAGTTCGTGAGGTACTCGATCTCGTCGTAGTCATAGAAAACGACACGTCCGATGCGCGTGACGCCGAAATTCTTCATCAGCATGTCGCCGGGAAATATGTTCGCGAACGCGAGCTCGCGGATCGCCAGGCCGTAGTCCCGCACGACACGTTCTATCTGTTCGTCGCTCGCCCGGTCGAGGTAGATGTTCAGCGGGGTCATACGACGCTCGATATACAGATGCTGGATCACGACCTGCGACTCATCCTCCTCAAGCACCGACGGACACGTGCACCGCAACTCGGCGAGCAGCGCCGCGCTGATCCGCGCCTTGGGCAGCGCGACGTCCGAGAACTCCAGGGTGTCGGCCATCCGTCCTACCCGGTCATGCTGTTTCACCAGGAGGTACTTGGATTTTACGGTCTCCCGATCCGTCTCCTTCGGCGGGACGATCTCGTCCCGGATGACCTTGAACACGTAGGGAAACGACGGCAGCGTGAACACCACCATCACGAGACCCGGAATGCCCGGCGCTATGACGAATTCGTCCTCGGAGTGCCGCAGGTGATGTGCGAGCTCGCGATAGAACATCGTCTTGCCCTGCTTGACCAGGCCGAGCATGGTGTAGAGCTCGGCCCCCGGTTTTCTCGGCATCATCGTCCGCAGAAACCGAGCGTATGCCGACGGTACCTCGGTGTCGACCATGACGTAGGCGCGATTGAGGCTGAACACCGTCCTGATGTCACGTGGGTCGAGGAGAATCGCGTCCAGGCACAGGTGGCCGTCGTCGTGCAGGACCGGGACAACGAACGCGTGCTCACGGTCTCCATTGACCAGCATGGCACACACGTACGCCGCTTTGTTCCGGTAAAACGCCGAGTGCAGGACACGAATGTGACAGTTCGGATCCGGTTCTGCGTCGCCCAGGTGCCTGGCGATATCCGCCGCTACGCAATCGACGTCCCGGTCGAGATCCGCAAATTCGCACCGCCATCCGAAGTCGCGGATCATCCGCATGAGCGCCTCGCGCCAGCCTTCGCGCAGAGGATAGTAGGTGCGATACGAAGGCGGATCAGACTCCAGGTACTCGGTCGAGACCGCCGGACGGAAGAAGATGAAGTCGTTGTGGAAGTACGTCCGGTGCATGATCTTGCAGAACACCGAATTGAAGAACGTCTCGGCGAGCTCGGGTTGCCGGTGGTTCGTCAGCAGTCCGATGTAGAGCAGCTTGGCCTGCTGCCAGGTGTTCTCGTCGAGGAGATCCGCCTGGAACTCGATCTTCAGCCGCTCCACCGTCTCGCGAACCCGCTGGTCGTAGAATGCGATGCGCTCGCGGACCGCGCGCTGCTGGCCGAGCCAGTCGGCGGCTTCGAAGCGCGCCTTGGCCGCCACGCTGCAATCGCGGAACAGGCGATAGTGCCGGTCGAAGCCGTCAATGAGGGCCTTGGAGATCGCGATGGCGACCGGGTTTTCGCCCTTGGGTATATTCATTCAAGCGTCCGGCGCGTCGCGGACCAGTGGTGCGGGTGCGATGAGGACAGGGTCGAGCATAGCCGCAAATCCGTCATCGCGGCAGGGTCCCGCGCGCACCGTTTCCGGTCGGCGGATGGCAATGAGGGCGCTGTTTGGCGCATAATTCGCGGTTATCGCGGTCGAGCGCCGGCGATCAAATCCAGCGAAAACTCTGCTACTCAACGGAGCACCAATGGCCACAGCCACCTCGCACATCAAGGTTCCCCAGGGCGGAAGCAAGATCGTTTCCGGCAAGCCGGTTCCCGATAACCCGATCATCCCCTACATCGAGGGCGACGGCACCGGGGTCGACATCACCCCGGTGATGATCAAGGTCGTCGATGCGGCGGTCGAAAAGGCGTACGGCGGCAAGCGCAAGATCCACTGGATGGAGATATTCGCCGGCGAGAAGGCAACGCGAGTGTACGGCGGGGACATGTGGATGCCCGCTGAAACGCTTGCGGCGGTGAAAGACTATTCGGTCTCGATCAAGGGCCCGCTCACGACTCCGGTCGGCGGCGGCATCCGGTCGCTGAACGTCGCGCTGCGCCAGGAGCTCGATCTGTACGTGTGCCTGCGGCCGGTGCGCTATTTCAAGGGCGTTCCCTCGCCGCTGAAAGAGCCCGAGAAGACCGACATGGTGATCTTCCGGGAGAACTCCGAGGACATCTACGCCGGCATCGAGTGGGCGGCAGAGACCGAGGGCGCCAGGAAGGTGATCAAGTTTCTGCAGGAAGAGATGGGCGTCAAGAAGATCCGGTTTCCCGACACATCCGCGATCGGGATCAAGCCTGTCTCCCGCGAGGGTACCGAGCGGCTCGTCCGCAAGGCAATCGAGTACACGATCGAAAACGATCGCAAGTCACTCACCATCGTACACAAGGGCAACATCCAGAAATTCACCGAGGGCGGATTCCGGGACTGGGGCTATGCGCTCGCGCAGAAGGAATTCGGCGCCAAGCCCCTCGACGGCGGCCCCTGGAACACCATGAAGAATCCGAAGAGTGGACGTGAGATCGTGGTCAAGGACGTGATCACCGATGCGTTCCTGCAGCAGATCCTGCTGCGCCCGGCGGAATATGATGTCATCGCCACCCTCAACCTGAACGGCGACTACGTGTCCGACGCACTCGCCGCGCAGGTCGGGGGCATCGGCATCGCGCCGGGGGCCAATCTTTCCGACACCGTCGCGAATTTCGAGGCGACCCACGGTACCGCACCGAAATATGCCGGCCAGGACAAGGTTAACCCGGGATCGCTCATCCTCTCGGCCGAGATGATGCTGCGCCACATGGCGTGGCGCGAGGCGGCCGATCTCATCATCCGGTCGATGGAGGACACGATCTCGAGCAAGGTTGTCACATACGACTTTGCGCGCTTGATGTCGGGCGCAAAGGAAGTCAGCTGCTCGGGATTCGGCGCAGCGATGATCGATCGCATCAAGGGCTACTGAACGTGTCCGGTGCCCGGTCCGCGGCTTCGCGAGCCGCGCGCCGGGCGAATCGATCAGAGGTCGCCTGAATGAAAAAAGCCCCGCGTGCGCGGGGCCCTGGAAAACCAAGATGAAACGGACGCTGGATGCGCCGCGTTCAGCCCGCCGACTGGATGTTCGAGGCTTGCTTCCCCTTGGGGCCCTGCACGATCTCGAAGCTGACCTTCTGACCCTCTTTCAATGACTTGAAACCGGCCATCTGGATCGCCGAGAAATGCGCGAACAAATCCTCGCCTCCATCGTCAGGCGTAATGAAACCGAAACCCTTTGCATCGTTGAACCACTTAACCGTACCAGTTGGCATAGACCCATCCCTGAGTAATTGCACCCTAGGGGTTCCCCCCTCTCCTATGCCTGCGCTCCGAGCCAGCCGTAGACCTGAAACTTGTATACCAAACGGGCCGCTAGCGACCCGGTATACCGCACGACCTGCACACTGCCTAAAAGTGCAAACACAAGCGGGGTTTTTACGCGCTTCCGCACTATGCGTCAAGGGGCAGACTGACGACAACCCTCTGACGCGACAGGCCTTCTCCGCCACACAGGGTCGTTGCAAGGGCACCGATCTCTGGCTACGATTGGGGAACGTCTACCGGAGTCCGAGTCGCCGGTCTCCGACACATCGATAGGGGAATTGAAAATGGGGCAAGTTGAGAGCGCAATCGGCCCCACCCTTCCGCTGGTCGCCTTTTGCGGCATTTCCCTTGTCAGCCGTGAAGTCACGGTGAATTTCATCGCCGCTTCACCGTCATTGGAATTGACGGGCGCGTCCTTCTGGCATTAGTGTGGGTCGGTGAGTGGAGTATGGCAACTCGGATGCGTGAGGGAACGGTTCTTGAGCCCAAGAAGGCCAAGCTCAAGCCGCCGCCCCTGTTCAAGGTGATCTTGCTGAACGATGACTACACCCCAATGGAGTTCGTGGTCGTCGTCCTGCAATCGTTCTTCTCGATGACCCGCGAGCAGGCCACACAGGTCATGCTCAAGGTTCACCGTGAAGGAATGGGTGTCTGCGGAGTGTATGCCCGGGACATCGCCACTACGAAGGTCGAGCAGGTAAGTGCATATGCGCGCAAGCACCAGCATCCGCTGCAGTGCGTGATGGAGGAAACTTAGAAATGATCGCCCAGGAGCTCGAGGTCAGCCTGCACATGGCCTTCGTCGAGGCGCGCCAGAAGCGCCACGAGTTCATCACGGTCGAGCACCTTCTGCTCGCCCTGCTTGACAACCCGACGGCCGCCGAAGTGCTGCGAGCCTGCGCCGCAAACATCGACGAGCTGCGCAAGCAGCTCGGAGAATTCATCGGCGCGCATACCCCGACCGTCGCGGGCACCGAGGAGATCGACACCCAACCGACCCTGGGGTTCCAGCGCGTCATCCAGAGGGCGATCCTGCACGTCCAGTCGTCGGGCAAGAAGGAGGTCACCGGCGCGAATGTTCTGGTGGCAATCTTCGGCGAGAAGGACTCGCACGCGGTCTACTTCCTGCACCAGCAGGGCGTGACGCGCCTCGACGTCGTGAACTACATTTCGCACGGCATCGCCAAGTCGCCGCAACCGCAGCAGCCCAAGCAGGGTGAAGCGGAGGCGGAGGACAGCGAGGGCCAGCAGTCCGGCGGTGCGCTCGAGACCTACACGCTCAACCTCAACTCACTGGCGCTCACCGGGAAGATCGACCCGCTCATCGGCCGCGAGCGCGAGCTCGAGCGAGTTATCCAGACGCTTTGCCGGCGGCGCAAGAACAATCCGCTGCTGGTCGGCGAAGCAGGCGTGGGCAAGACCGCGATCGCCGAGGGTCTTGCGCGCCGGATCGTCGAGGGGCAGGTTCCCGAGATCCTTTCCCGCTGCCAGGTGTACTCGCTCGACATGGGCGCCCTGCTCGCCGGGACGAAATATCGCGGAGATTTCGAGCAGCGCCTGAAAGCCGTGCTCAAGCAGCTCGTGGACAATCCGAACGCGATCCTCTTCATCGACGAGATCCACACCCTGATCGGCGCCGGCGCGGCGTCGGGCGGCACGCTCGACGCGTCGAATTTGCTGAAGCCGGCGCTGTCGACCGGCCAGCTGAAGTGCATCGGCGCCACGACCTACAACGAGTACCGCGGTATCTTCGAAAAGGATCACGCCCTGTCGCGTCGCTTCCAGAAGATCGACGTCACCGAGCCGTCCCTCGACGAGACAGTGGAAATCTTGCGCGGCCTGAAGAGCCGTTTTGAAGCGCATCACGGCGTCAAGTACTCCTCCGCAGCACTGTCCAGCGCGGTCGAACTCTCGTCCCGCTACATCACCGATCGGCACCTCCCCGACAAGGCGATCGACGTGATCGACGAGGCTGGAGCCGCTCAGAAGATACTGCCGAAGTCGCGCCAGAAGCGGGTCATCGGCAAAGGCGAGATCGAGGAGATCATCGCCAAGATCGCGCGCATCCCGCCGGCGACCGTATCGCTCGACGATCGCGCAGCGCTCAAGAATCTCGATCGCGATCTCAAGGCGGTCGTCTTCGGTCAGGACAAGGCCATCGATGCGCTCGTCGCCGCCATCCGCACGGCGCGGTCGGGCCTCGGCAATCCGCAGAAGCCGATCGGCAATTTCCTGTTCTCCGGGCCAACCGGCGTGGGCAAGACCGAGGTCGCCCGCCAGCTCGCGTACTGCATGGGCATCGAGCTGATCCGTTTCGACATGTCCGAATACATGGAACGCCACGCGGTGAGCCGCCTGATCGGCGCCCCGCCGGGTTACGTCGGGTTTGATCAGGGCGGACTGCTCACGGAGCAGATCGCCAAGAAACCGTACTCGGTGCTGCTGCTCGACGAGATCGAGAAGGCGCACTCGGATATCTTCAACATCCTCCTGCAGGTGATGGACCACGGCACCCTAACCGACAACAACGGGAGGAAGGCCGACTTCCGTAACGTCATCATCGTCATGACCACCAACGCCGGCGCCGAGGCGCTCAACAAGGCGGTGATGGGATTCACGGCGAAGAAGGAGGCCGGCGACGAGATGGCCGAGATCCGGCGGATGTTCACCCCCGAATTCCGCAACCGACTCGACGCCACCATCTCGTTCGCCTCGCTCGACCAGGAGATCATCCTGCGGGTGGTGGACAAGTTCCTCATGCAGCTCGAGGAGCAGCTGCACGAGAAGAAGGTCGAGGCCATCTTCACCGACAAGCTGAAGCGGTATCTGGCCGAGCATGGCTTCGATCCGGTCATGGGCGCCCGCCCGATGGCGCGCCTCATCCAGGACACGATCCGGCGTGCGCTGGCCGACGAACTCCTCTTCGGCACACTCTCGAATGGCGGCAAGGTGACGGTGGACGTGGGCGAGGACGACAAGGTGACGTTGCGCGTGCTTGACGAACCGCCGTCCTCACCGAAGAAGGCTGCGGCACCGACCGAGGCCGACTGAGCGGTTCGCACGCACGTCGCCGCGCGTCCCGCGCGCGGCATTCCTGGCTTCCTGATCGATCAGCGCCGCTTGTCCGCGCGCCTGCCGCGCATCCGAGGGAGAAAGCCCATGCGACCCAGCGTGATCCTTGTCGCCGCACTATCGGTAGCGTCGTTCGCAGCGTCGGCGCAAGCACCCGATCCCGATCTCGGCCGCAATCTCGCGGCCAGCTGCGCCATGTGCCACGGCACCGATGGGCGCAGCGCCGGCATCACCGAGTCGCTTGCCGGCCGGCCTAGGGATCAGATCATCGCGACGATCAAGCTGTTCCGCGAGGGGAAGAAGTCCGCGACGATCATGACGCAGATTTCGAAAGGCTACACCGACGCCCAGGTTGCTGCGATTGCTGCGTACTTTTCCGAGCAGAAACCTGCCGGAAAATAGGGAGCCCCGCCATGACGCATGAATTCAATCGACGTGATTTCATCAAGTTTGTGGGCGCGGGAGCCACTATCTCGCTTGCTGGCTGCGTCACCACGCCGACGGCTACCGGGCGCGTCGTCGTCGTTGGCGGCGGCTATGGCGGTGCGACCGTCGCAAAGTACCTCCGAATGTGGAGCGGTGGTGGCTTGCAGGTGTTCATGATCGAGCGCGAGGAAAAGTTCGTGTCGTGCCCGCTCTCGAATCTTGTTCTCGGCGGCTCGCGCAATATTTCCCAGAACACGTTCGGCTACGAGAATCTGCAGAAGAACCACGGCGTGACCGTTCTCCACGCCGAAGTATCCGCGATCGACACGTCAAAGCGCGTGGTGAAGTTCGCGTCCAAGCAATACGGGGATCTCGCCTATGACCGCATCGTGATCGCGCCAGGGGTCGACTTCATGTACGACCTGATTCCCGGTCTGAACAATTCCGAGGCGCAAAAGCGCATCCCAAATGCCTGGACAGCCGGTCCGCAGACCGTGACGCTGCGCAAGCAGCTCGAGGAGATGCGCGACGGCGGAGTGTTCGTATTCGCGTTCCCGAGAATGCCCTACCGGTGTCCCCCCGGCCCGTACGAGCGCGTCTGCCAGGTGGCGGACTACTTCAAGCGCGCGAAGCCGCGATCCAAGGTGATAGTGCTCGATGCCAACCCGGCCATCGTCTCGAAGGGCAAGCTCTTCCAGGCAGCCTGGGACACCATGTACAAGGGCCTCATCGACTACCAGCCCAATCAGGAAGCCAGGGACGTCGATGTCCGAACGATGACCGTCAAGACGGACTTCGATTCGATCAAGGGCGACGTTCTGAACGTGGTCCCGCCGCAGACGGCGGGGGCGATCGCCCATGCCGCGGGAGTCGTGAACGTCAACAAGCGCTGGTGCGACGTGAACTGGCTGACCACCGAATCCACCGTCGTGCCGAACGTCCACGTGATCGGCGACGCGACGCAAGGTGGACCAGGCATGCCGAAGTCCGGTTCGATGGCCAATCAGCAGGCCAAGCTGGCCGCCGCAGCGATCGTCGCCATGATGACACCCAAGCCCGTCAACCAGACCCCGATCATCAACAACACCTGCTACAGCTACGTGAGCGCCACCGAGGCGATGCACGTGACGTCGGTCCACGAGTGGAATGCCGCCAGGAAGACGCTCGTTCCCGTGATTGGAGCCGGTGGCGTGTCCCCGACGAGCAGTCCACTCGAGAAGCAGTTCGCAGATGGCTGGGCGCTCAACATCTGGAACGACGCGCTCGGCTAGGCAGTTTTGTTATTTTCCCCTCCTTGGAAAGAAGGGGATGGGAAAGCTGCCCGGACGGGCATGGCCGCTGACCCGTCGATGTCTGACGGCTTTCGAGGGGGAAGAATTAACCGGTACCCGTGCTGCCGAAGCCGCCTGCACCACGCTCGCTGGCGGCGAATTCTTCGACGATATTCAAGCCGACCTGCACCACCGGCACGACGACGAGTTGCGCGATACGGTCCATCGGCTGGAGCGTGAACGGAAACGCCGACCGGTTCCAGAGCGAGACCATCAGCTGGCCCTGGTAGTCCGAGTCGATGAGGCCGACCAGATTGCCGAGCACGATGCCGTTCTTGTGTCCCAGTCCCGATCGAGGCAGCACCATCGCGGCCAGCCCGGGCGCTCCCAGGTGGATGGCCATGCCGGTCGGAACCAGCTCCGTCTTTCCGGGTCCGAGAACGAGCGCCCTTTCGATGCAGGCGCGCAGATCGATCCCGGCGGATCCGGATGTCGCATATTTGGGCGGCGTCTCGTGGAGCCGAGGATCCAGTATCTTGACGTCGATCGAGTGCATCAGCGCTTCTCGAGCATGCGGACGATGTGTGACACGAGCTGACGGGCTAGCTCGATCTTCGGCGAGCGCGGAAGCTCGTGCTCCCCGCTGTCGTCGAACAGTGTGAGCGCATTGTCGTCGGCGCCGAATGCATGCTGGGCAAGATTGGCGGCCAGCAACGGAACGCGCCGCTGCTTCCGCTTGGCCTGGGCATGCTCATGCAGATTCTCGGTCTCCGCGGCAAATCCCACGCAGAAGGGTGGCTTCGGAAGCGCGACAACGTCGCCGAGGATGTCGGGGTTTTCGACGAGCTCGAGCTGTGGTGCGCCGGCGCTTTTTTTCAGCTTGAAGTCCTTCGCCTTCGCGACTCGATAATCTGCAACAGCGGCAACGGCAATGAACACGTCGGACTTCGCGGCATGCGCCATCACCGCAGCATGCATCTCACGGGCAGTCGTGACGTTCTCGCGAGTCGCTCCGGGTGGCGTGGCGAGCGCCGTAGGCCCGGCGATGAGCGTCACCATCGCCCCGGCCTCGGCCGCGGCCTGGGCAACGGCGAAGCCCATCTTCCCGGAGCTCAGGTTGGTAATCCCTCGCACCGTATCGATCGGCTCGAATGTCGGCCCGGCCGTGACGAGGACGCGCTTGCCAGCCAGGCGCCTGGGCCCGAGCAGCGCGACGACCCCGGCTACCAGGGCCACGGGCTCCGACATCCGCCCCATGCCCGTCTCTCCACAGGCCTGATCGCCTGCGTCGGGGCCGAGAATTGCCACTCCATCGGCGCGCAGGGTCGCGATATTTCGTTGCGTCGCGGCATGCTCCCACATCTGCCGGTTCATCGCCGGCGCCACCGCCAGCGGGCACTCGCGCGCCAGACAGAGCGTAGAGAGCAGATCGTCTCCGAGGCCCAGCGCGACCTTGGCCAGAAAATCGGTGGTCGCGGGCGCCACGAGAACCAGATCGCGGTCGCGGGACAGCTCGATGTGCGCCATGTTGTTGGGCACGCTCGGGTCCCACATGTCCGTGTAGGCCGGGTTGCCCGACAGTGCCTGCAAGGTGGTGGGGGTGATGAAGCGGCACGCGCTCGCGGTCATCACGACGCGCACGTCCGCACCCGCCTTGACCAGCAGGCGCGTCAGCTCAGCCGCCTTGTACGCAGCAATTCCGCCGGTAATACCGAGCAGAATTCTTTTGCCGGCCAGATCCGCCATGTCCACTTTGTTGCAGCAACGCGCGTTAAAGACGGATTCTACGCGAACCGGGAGACCCGCCATGGGCATCGCCAGTTGGCCGGAGGGCGAACGCCCGCGCGAAAAGCTGCTTGCCGGGGGCCCCCAGGCACTATCGGACGCCGAGCTGCTGGCGATTTTCCTGCGCACCGGAGTCCGGGGGCGGAGCGCGGTGGATCTCGGCCGCAGTCTGATCGATCGATTCGGCTCCCTGTCGGCATTGTTCGGGGCCAATGTCGCGTCGTTCGCTGTCGTGCCCGGAGTCGGGAACGCAAAATACGCCCAGCTCCAGGCCGGCTTCGAGCTGGCGCGGCGCGCACTCCGCGAAACGAGCGCGATCGCCGACGCCCTCGCTTCGCCCGGGGCGGTGCGCGACTACCTGCGGCTGACGCTCGAGAATCGGCCACGTGAAGCGTTCGTGGTCGTGCTGCTGGACGCCCAGCATCGCGTGATCACGCAAGAGGAACTCTTCCAGGGCACGCTCACCCAGACCAGCGTCTATCCCCGCGAAGTAGTGAAGTGCGCCCTGCGCCACAACGCCGCGGCGGTGATCTTTGCGCACAACCATCCCTCCGGAGTGGCCGAGCCCAGCCAGGCGGACCAGACGCTCACGGACACGCTGCGGCGCGCCCTGGCGCTGGTCGACGTGCGGGTACTGGACCACTTCGTGGTCGGCCGCGGCCGGGTGACATCGTTTGCGGAGCGCGGATTAATCTAATCGCTACATACACTTGAAGGAACTCCGCCGAGTCGCATATAATGCGCGGTTTGCCGAACCGGAGAAGTACTCATGGCGCGAGTGTGCCAAGTCACGGGCAAGAAGCCGATGGTGGGCAACAACGTTTCCCACGCGAACAACAGGACCAAGCGGCGCTTCCTGCCCAACCTTCAGTACCGCCGATTCTGGGTCGAGTCCGAGAAGCGCTGGATCAGCCTGCGCATCTCGAATGCCGGCCTGCGGTTGATCGACAAGAAGGGCATCGAAGTCGTGCTTGCCGAACTGCGCGAGCAAGGCAAAATCTGAGTTTTGCCCGAACTTCAAGAGAGCTAGTTTCGAGGAGTTAATTCCATGCGCGACAAGATCAAGCTCGAATCCACGGCCGGCACCGGCCATTTCTACACCACCACGAAGAACAAGCGGACGACGCCGGACAAGATCGAAATCAAGAAATTCGATCCGAAGGCGCGCAAGCACGTCATCTACAAGGAAACGAAGCTGAAGTAATCCCCGGTAGTCGCGCGGACGCGCGCTGACCAGTTGCCCGTCCACTAGCAACGCGGCCACAACGAAAAAGCCCGCCGAGTGGCGGGCTTTTTATTTCATTGAACTGCCGATCAGGCGTAACAGCGCAGACCGCGCGAAAACTCGACGAGCGGACGGATCCCGGTAGCCTCGGCCCGCTGGCACCAGTCCTGGAGCTGTCGGACGAGCTGATCGCGCGAAGCATGAGACCGTTCCCAGAGCGCAACCAGCTCGCGCCGCATGGCGTACACGGTGGCGAGCGCCTTGCTCCGCGCAAGCCCGTCCTCGATCCGGGTGCGCTGCACGTCCGCAAGCTTGGCCTCGTCGTGCGTCAGCCATCGCTTCAGGCGGCGCAGGACCTCTGCGTCGTGCGGTGCCAGACGCTTCAGCTCTTCGGCGTACGTCGCCTTCAGCGACTTCGCGTACTTTGCTAGCACGTCGTAGCGATTTGCGATGACGGCCTGCACCGTTTCGAGATCGATCGCCGATTTGGCCGCGGCGAAGCGTGGTGTCGGCGGTAGTTTCTTGACCTTGGCAAGGCCCAGCGTCTCGAGTATCCGGATGTACAGCCAGCCGATGTCGAACTCGTACCACTTGTTGGACAGTTTCGCCGACGAGGCGTAGGCGTGATGATTGTTGTGGAGCTCCTCGCCGCCGATAAGTATCCCCAGCGGAATGATATTGGTGCTGGCATCCGCGGTGGCCCAGCTGCGATAGCCGAAAAAGTGCCCAATCCCGTTGATGACGCCCGCCGCCCAGAAGGGGATCCAGACGATCTGCACCGCCAGGATCAGCAGCCCCGGCACAATCCCGAAGAGCGCGATGTTCACGGTTCCCATCAAGGTGAGTCCGGTCACCGGAAACTTCGTGAACAGGTTTCGCTCGAGCCAGTCGTCGGGTGTCCCGTGGCCATACCGCTCCATCGTTTCGGAGTTGTGCGATTCCTTGACGTAGAGGAACACGCCGCCCCACAACACGCGGTTGATCCCGTAAATCTGCGGACTATGCGGATCCTCGACGGTCTCGCATTTTGCGTGGTGCTTCCGATGAATCGCCGCCCACTCCTTCGTGATCATGCCGGTGGTCATCCAGAGCCAGAAGCGGAAGAAAACCGACACGACCGGATGCAGGTCGAGCGCGCGGTGCGCCTGGCAGCGGTGCAGGAAGATCGTCACGGACGCAATGGTGATGTGGGTCAGCACCAATGCGACGATGACCAGTTCCCACCAGGAGAGGTCGAATACGCCGGAAAAGATCATGGAGCGATTGGACTTTCTATCAATTAGGCCGGGCAGATTCTACGGGAATTCGCCGTATCCGCAACTCAAATGGTCACACTGCCCCGTCATTCTACAACCAATTGAAAAAGTGATGATTTTCAGTCTGGATCGGATGAAAATCCGAAACCTACCGAGCGCTCCCGTCATATTGCAGGGCGTCGCGCTGCCGGCGCTGCCAGTTCCGGACATAGGCCTGGGTCAACGCAGGGTTCCCGCGCACGATAAGCAGGTTCTCGGCATTGCGATGCTGCGCCGACCACGTCCAGTTGTAGCTGCCGGTGATCAGCACGCACGCCTGTGACTTGGGGTCGATGATCATCACCTTGCTGTGCGCCGCCGTGTACCGCACCTCCAGCCAGATCGGTATTCCGGCGGCGGCGAGATCGGGAATGCGGGTGTGCTCGCCGCCAAATGTCTGCTCGCGGTCAGCGGTGATCCGGACGTCCACACCGCGCCGCTGGGCGGCGATCAGCGCGTCTGCGACCGCCCTGCTGGTGAGATTGAACGCCTGGACGAAGATCTGCCGGCGCGCATCGGCGACCGCTGCGACGACGAGCGCCTCGGCATCGTCCCAGGGCGGGAACGCAACCTGAACTGTTCCGACGGCCGGCAACTCGGGTGGCCGGGCGGGCGCGGCCCACAACTCCGCCATGGCCAGAGCGCCCACCAGGGCGATCAAGAGCGGAATCCGCAGCGTCACGCGGCGCGTTCCAGCAACGCCGCAAAAAACCCGTCGGTGCCGTGAATGTGGGGGGAAAGACGAAGCTGCGGATCGTCCCCACGCGCCGGGCGCGGGAGCTCGATGCGGTTTGCTGCCAACTCCTCGTGTGCCGACCGCAGTCGGAACTCGGGGTGGGAGGCCAGGAAGTCGCTCACGATCGCGTCGTTCTCCTCGGGCAGGATGCTGCAGGTTGCATACACCAGCCGGCCGCCGGGTCGAACCAGTTTTGCCGCGCTCGCGAGGATGGACGCCTGCTTGCGTACCAACTCTTCCACGTCCGCGGGCGTCTGGCGCCACTTGAGATCCGGATTGCGCCGGAGCGTACCCAGCCCGCTGCAGGGCGCGTCGACCAGGACGCGATCGAACTTTCCCGCCAATCGCTTGAGCTTCGGGTCGCGCTCGGAGGCGATCCGCTGCGGATGGATATTGGACAGCCCGGAACGTGCGAGGCGCGGCTTGAGCTCCGCCAGGCGTCGCGGGGAGACGTCGAACGCATACACGCGCCCGGTCGAGCGCATGGCCGCGCCGAGCGCGAGGGACTTGCCCCCGGCTCCGGCGCAGAAGTCGGCAACCATCTCGCCACGGCGCGGCGCCAGCAGATGACAAACCAGCTGGCTCGCCTCGTCCTGCACTTCGACGGCGCCGCCGAGAAACAACCGATGGCGGTTGATCGCCGGACGCCCGATGATGCGTATGCCCGTGGGCGAGTACGGTGTGACCGTCCCGTTGATGCCGTCTTCGGCGAGTTCGCGCTGAACCGAGTCGCGGTCGGTCTTGATGACGTTCACGCGCAGATCGAGCGGTGCCGGTTGCTGCAACGCTTGCGCCAGCGCGAGCAGATCGGCATCGGAAAGCGCCGCCCGCAACCGATCCACGAGCCAGTCGGGGAGATCGCACGCCACACCGAAGGGGACTTCATCGCGCCCGGCACCCTTCAACCGCGCGAGCCAGTCCGTCTCCGCGCCGTGCGTGATTCCCTCGAGCTCGCGCAGGCTGAACCCGCGCAGGCGCACGAGTGCCGCAAGGGCCATATCCCGCGCGCCCCGCGTCGCACCGAGATACTCGAGTAGACGCCGCCGGCGCAGCGCCGCATAGACCGTCTCCGCGATCAGCCCGCGCTCGCTCTGACCGAGCTTCGGACGCGACCGGAAGAATGCCGAGAGCTGCTTGTCCGCGGGGAACTTGAGCTCGCCGACCGTCGCGAACGCGGCCACCAGCTCGCCGAACAATGCCGGTGTCAGGCGCATTCGCGCTTCACTGCAGTTTCGATCATCAGGCTCATCGATCCGCCAGCCGGAATTGCCGGGCGGCCTCGCCCCTCACGCCGACCTGCCCCTCCGCAAGCGTAAGGCGTCCGTCCAGGAACCAGCGGATCGCCATCGGGTAGATCACATGCTCCTGCTCGAGGACTCGCGCGGCGAGCCGGGCCGCATCGTCCCCGGGAAGCACGGGAACCGCCGCCTGGATGATGATCGGGCCGTGATCGAGCTCGGCGGTGACGAAATGCACCGTCGCGCCGTGGATCTTCACTCCCGCAGCGAGCGCGGCGGCATGCGTGTGGAGCCCCGGGAACGCCGGGAGCAGCGAAGGATGAATGTTCATCAACCGTCCCGCATGGCACTCGACGAACGCACCGGTGAGAACCCGCATGAAGCCTGCCAGCGCAATCAGGCGCGGCGCGCGATGGTCGATGGCCGCAGCGAGCGCATTATCGAATGCCTCGCGGGTTGGGTAGGCTCGATGGTCGACGACCGTGGTCGGTATGTCATTGTCGCGTGCGAACGAGAGTCCTGCCGCGTCCGCACGATTGCTGATCACGGCGGCGACCGGAAGCCCCGCCTCGACGATCGAGCGCAGATTGCTACCGCGACCGGAAATGAGCACGACGACGCCGCTCATAGGCTTTGCCTGGGGCATGGGTGGACCGCGCGATCATATCGGTAATGCCGGACGTCGTCACCGCAGGTCTTCAGGACGCATTACGTCCAACCCGGCCGGGTCTACCCGATGCGCGTCACTCGATAGCCGTCCTGTTCGACCAGCGACAACAGACCCTTTGCGCCCTGCAGATGCATTGCGCCCACGGCGACGAACGTGCGTCCCGACCGCAACGGCTGCGACAACCGGTAGTGCATGAGGACCGTGCGATTGTGAACAAGGTGCCGCAGCAGCTCGTCGTAGTGCCGCGCGACACCCGGATTCTGGCTATTCATGCGTGCAGGAAAGCGCACGAGGGCGGCGAGATCGCCCGCGAGCCACGCGCGGATCATCGTCTCGTTCTCAATCTCGAGGGCGTCGCGATGTGCAAGCGCATGCTTGAGCAGCGCGACCTGTGACGCGACCGGTATGGAGTCGAACGACGCGACCTGCTCCTCCACGGACTCGAGGGCTTGAACGCGCAGGTGTGCACGCCGCGCGGCTGCCAGCAACCTCGAATCGAGCGCGAGCGCCGCGTCGCCGGACCCCGATGACGCGACCGCCAGCATGGCAGCCCAGGGTTTCAGGCGCGCGACGTCGCGTTCGGAGATCCCCCGTCCGAGGAGGATGCGCCGAGTCTCTGCGTAGGCTTCAGCGCCGATCAGCGGCTCGAGCATGCCGTCGTCCGCGAGCTGCTCCATGTCAAACACGCCCGAAGCCGCCATCGCATCGGTGGCGACTTCCATTGCGAAGATCCGCGAGCGCGATAGTGCCGCGAGCACCGCAGCGCTCGGTTCCGCCACACGTGCGTCCGCGAGGTGGATCGTGCCGAACACGTAGCTGTCGGGCGTGCCGTCGCGCGAGATGCGCCACAGCAGACCGACGTCGAATTCATTGCGTGCGCTCGGACCGGCCCAGACACGCGCGACCGGGCCAAGCGCGGAGGAGGCTGAAATTGACAAAAGGGACGCGCGGGTCAGCCGGGTCAGCAGAGCGCGCCGCCGAGGATCCGGTTCGCAAGCCATGAATCCAGCCTTGGTCACGGTCAATGAGGGAGGCGGCACGGAACGTCACGCGAGATCGAAAAGAAGCACCTCGGCCTGGTTTCCGCCCTCCATCACGATCTCGGCTGTCTCGGTCGCCTTGAGTGCGTCGCCTGCTTCGAGCGATTGACCGTTCACCTTCACACTGCCGCGCGCAACGTGAACGTACGCGCGCCGCCCTGGCGCAAGCCCATGCGTCGCGCGCTCGGTGCCGTCGAGAAGCGCTGCATAAAGAAGCGCATCCTGATGAATCTTGACCGAGCCGTCCCGACCGTCCGCCGATGCAATCAGCGTCAGCTTTCCACGCTTTGCGGCTGCATCGAAGCGTCGCTCTTCATAGCTCGGATCGATTCCACGCACGTTCGGCTCGATCCAGATCTGCAGGAAATGAACCCCATCCTTGTCCGACGGATTGAACTCGCTGTGCATCACGCCACGGCCGGCGCTCATGCGCTGCACGTCTCCCGGCCGGATCACCGATCCATTGCCCATGTTGTCCTTGTGTTGGAGCGCACCGTCAAGCACGTAACTGATGATCTCCATGTCCCGATGGCCGTGCGTGCCGAACCCTGTGCCCGGTTGGACCCGATCCTCATTGATGACCCGCAACGGACCGAAGCCCATGTGCCTGGGATCCTGATAGTCCGCAAAGGAGAACGTGTGAAACGAGCGCAGCCAACCATGGTCGGCAAGGCCGCGATCTTCGCTCTTTCGTACCGTGATCATGTGCTTCTCCGAATCGATGAGGGGTTTGGGCGGTTCACGACCACCGCCTACCTGCTCCATATTGGTCCGCCTCGCAGCTTTTAATAGTTCAAGAATTCGACCGGTTCGATCGGGATTTTAGATTTCTGTCCGAACTAGCAGGGGGTCAGGCGCGTGCCGCCGCGAGCCGCGCGCGAATGGCCTCGATCCGGTCGCGGTTGACCCCGAGATCGCTGTAGCCGACGCGCGACGCCGAACGGACGTGGATCAGCGCTGCGCGCGGATCCAGCCAGAATTCGACATCGTCCACAAACCCGAACACGCGCGACCGGTACTCGACGTATAGATAATCGCGCCCTTCGGTGACGACACTCGTGCGCTCGGACGTGCGCACGATACGCACGAGCGCCGCGAACGTCCGTTCCGGGTCAGGACCCGCTGCAATCGGCGCAATGTAATGAATCTCATCGCTGCGGTCAGCCTGGCTCGACACGCAATTGGGGGACGATTTGCACGGTGCAAGCCGCCCGGCGGTGACGCCGAGCGATTCGGGTTTTTTCCCGGAGAAGAGCCCCATGCCACACCCCGTCAAATTTCCGACGAGCAGGATCGCGAGGATCCAGAGTATGGGCCAAGACGCCCTACGCATGTGCGTCGCGCTCGCTAGTCGGAATAGAACTGGTAACGGTTCTTGCCAGCGTCCTTGACCCGGTACATTGCAGCGTCCGCGTGCTTGAGCAACGCCTCGGTCGAGTCGCCGTCGCGCGGGAAGATGCTGATTCCGATCGATGCGCCGACCTCGAGCTGGCGCCCGCCCGCAGGGATCGGTTGCGTGATCGCCCCGAGCATCTTCTCGGCAACCACAGCCGGATCCTCTGTCGAGCGCTGCCCGACGAGCACGACGACGAACTCGTCTCCGCCGAGCCGGGCGACGGTGTCCGTCTCCCGCACGCTCTCCTGGATCCGCTTGGCGACCGTGCGCAGGACGTAGTCTCCGGTCAGGTGGCCGTAGGTGTCGTTGATGGCCTTGAACTCGTCCAGATCCACCAGCATCAGCGACACGATGCTGTCGGCGCGGCGCGCATTTGCGAGCGCCTGGCGCAGCCGGTCCTCGAGCATGCGCCGGTTCAGCAGCCCGGTCAGTGCATCGTGATCAGCCAGATGCTGGATACGGCTTTCGCGCTCCTTGCGAGCCGAAATATCGATGTAGATCCACAGGGACCCTTCTTCGGACCGCTCGGGGTTGAGAATGCGACCACGGGCATCGCACCAGAAGATGCTCCCGTCCCGGCGCTTTACCCGCAACTCGGTGTGCAGCGAGCCATCCTCGTCGCGCACCGCGTGCGGCAGCGACGCAGTCGGATCCCATTCCGACGGATTCGCGTACCAGAGGACGGATGGTCGGCCGACAAGTTCGGCAGGCGAATATCCGAGCATCTCCGCAAACCGCCGATTGCATTTATGCACGACACCGTCCCTGAGCATGACGATCCCCTCGGATACCGAATCGAAGATCAGGCTCTGGTCCTCGAGCGCCGCCGACAGCTCGACCTCCCGGTCCTTCAGCTTTGAAATATCGGCAGCAGTACCCGTGACGCCCGTGATTTCGCCGGCGTTGTCCCGCATCGGCGTTGCGTTGAGCGAAAGCACGACTCGCTCCCCGTCGCGGTTCATGTGCACGGTCTCGAAGTGCGAGGTCGTTTCTTCCGCGAGTACGCGGGCCAGCATCGCTTCGGTGCGGGAACGATCGGCTTCGGGCTGCGTATCCACGAGTCGTTTGCCGATCATGTCTTCGGGTTCGCGACCGAAGATCTGGCGCGTGGCCCGCGGCGACATATAGCTCCAGCGCCCGTCCCGATCGACAATCCAGACCAGATCATTGGAGGTCTCCACCAGGTACCGAAAGAGCCGCTCGCTGTCGCGCAGCCGTTGCTCGACCCGCTTGCGATCCGAAATGTCGATGATCGAGCCCACGGATCGGATCGCCTTTCCGGCCTGATCGCACACGACGATGCCTCGCGCGTGCACCCACAGGAAGTGCGCGTCCATGCACCGGAGTCGAAACTCGCAGTCGAACGTGGTGCGCGGACTCGCGATCGCCCGGTACCAGAGCGTGAGTACCCGCTCGGCGTCGTCGGGATGCAGGTGATCCTTGAAATGGAACGCGGACCCGAGGTCGGCGTCGGGCGGATAGCGGAGAATCGTCATGAACCGCGGCGAAATGTAGCTCGTGTCGGCGGCGATGTCCCAGTCCCAGATTCCGCCCTGGGAGGCGTCCACCACGAGGTCCAGCCGCTCTTCGCTGTCCCGCAGCGCCCTTTCGTGTGCGAGCCGGGCGGTAAGGTCCCGGAACACCAGGACGACACCTAGCTCGGGCTCGGACGACCGTACCGGCTGGCTGGAGAGCTCGCACCGGATCGGCGTCCCGTCCCGTCGCCGCAGCTCCATCTCGCACTGGTATGGATCGCCCGTGCGCGTCGCATCAGCGCCATCCGCGACAAGCGCGTCCCACAGCGTCGCGTCGTCGATCCAGGGCGCACGCGGCGCCGCAAGTAACTCTTCCCGGGACCAACCGAGCATGCGCTCCAGCCAGTGGTTGCAATCGACGATCCGACCCCCACGGACGAACACGATGCCGACGGTGGCGGCATCGAAGAGTCCCCGCTGCTCGGCGAGCAGCCGTTCGTTCACGATGCCGCGCTCGATGTTCTGCACCAGCGCGCGGTGGTGATCGTTCAATATGCGAGCGACGGCCAGCGCGAAGATCACGATCAGCACACCCATCGCCAGGTACTGCTCGCCGGGCCGCGCGACAAGCACGACGAGCAGCGTCCCGAGGCTCGGCGCTGCGAAGCCGAAGAACGCCCTTCGGCTGGCACCGAGCAGACCGATCGCTCCGATTACCATACCGCCGATGGCGAAAGCCACAAAGACCTGCAGCAGATAGCCTGCCGATGTAGCAAGCAGCGCGAGCGCACCCCAGGCCAGCCCATGCAAGACCGCCCCAGCGATGAACCACGCTTCCCAGCGCGCGGCGATCGGCGCGTCGCCCTTGCGATGCGTGTACCGGCGCGCAAGCGCGTACCGCGCGCCGTTGATGAGAATGATCGACGCGAGCCACGTCAGCAGCCACGAATGGGTCGCATGTGGCCAGAGCAGGGCGATGCAGACCGCCGCGACCAGCGGCGCGACGAGAAACCCGACCAGCGCCCCGCCGCTGAGGACCTCGAGGCGACGCGCATCGAGAAGGCCTGAGGACGAACGCGGCGAAGTCACCGGTGTTTGGGAGCGATCCATGGCCGCGGCTCGGAATTCCGTCGCACCGGGCTCGGTGCGGTGTCGATCGGTTATTCGAAGGACTTAGAAGTTCAAACGCGCGATCACGCGTTGCCTGACACGCCGGACTGCTGGGCTTCAATCTCGCGGTGAACCTCTGCCATGTCGACTTTCTTGGCCTGCTTCACCACTTCCGCGAGCATGGCGGGCGGCACCGCCCCGGCTTCCGAGTACAGAATGACCTTGTCGCGGAAGAACATCAGAGTCGGGATCGAGCGGATATCGAATGCAGCGGCAAGTTCCTGCTGCTCTTCGGTGTTCACCTTGCCGAACACGACGTCGGAATGCAGGTCGGACTCCGATTCGAACGTGGGCGCGAACGCGCGGCAGGGCGCGCACCAGGGCGCCCAGAAGTCGATGACGACCATGTCATTGTCGTTGACGACCTGCTCGAAGTTCTCTTTCGTGAGTTCGATCGTTGCCACGTTCGAGTCTCCTGGATTGTGCTCTGCATCCCTTTTCGCGAAACTGTTACGCGAAACTGCTACGCGAAACCATTCATCGCGCTGCTTGCAGACCGGCCGCCACCGCTGCCTTGCGATCGAGTATAGCAGCCGAAAATCACCGCGGCGGCCTCGCCCGCCGATGAATCGGTCCCGACTCGTGTATTTTCCGCGCCAGAATACGATTCATCCATGTCCGCACCCTCTGCCACATCGACGCACTACCGGGGACGCTTTGCGCCCTCCCCCACCGGTCCACTCCATTTCGGCTCGCTCGTGGCCGCGGTGGGGAGCCATGCCGATGCGCGCGCAGCGGGAGGCGAATGGTTGGTGCGCATGGAGGATCTCGACCCGCCGCGGGAAGTTGCGGGGGCTGCGGATGCCATCCTCCGCGCGCTCGAAGCGTTCGGAATGGAATGGGAGGGTCCCGTGCTCTACCAGAGCACGCGGACGGACGCATACCGGGACGCCCTGAACCGACTCGCGGCGGCGGATCTGACCTACCCTTGCGGCTGCACGCGCAAGGAGATCGCCGACTCGGCGCTTCGATTCGAGACGGCGCCGATGCGCGAAAGCGTGTATCCGGGCACCTGTCGCAACGGACTCCCGACCGGGCGCACCACCCGCTCGGTGCGAATGAGAGTCGACGAAGCCGTGATCGAGTTCGACGACGCGGTGCAGGGCCGCACGCGGCAGCATCTCGGCAGCGAGGTCGGCGACTTCGTGCTGCTTCGGGCGGACGGCCACGTGGCCTACCAGCTTGCGGTCGTCGTGGATGACGCAGACCAGGCCATCACCGATATCGTGCGCGGCGCCGACCTCCTCGACTCGACGGCGCGCCAGATTCTTCTGCAGCGCCACCTCGGTGCGCCGTCACCACGCTATTGCCATCTGCCGGTCGTCACGGATGAATCGGGCACCAAGCTCTCCAAGCAGACGCTCGCGGCTCCAGTGGATCCGGCGCGCCCCGCCGCGGCGCTGGCGCAAGCGCTCGCCTTCCTCGGTCATACCGTGCCGGACGAAGCTGTTCGCGCCGGGACCTGCGAGATCTGGAAGTGGGCGGTCGCGCACTGGGACCGGGCGCGAATTCCCCGCGCGCGCGCATTGCCGATGCACCCCTGAAAGCCAATCAAGCCTGGCTATTGCGCGGCGCTCCGTCGCGAGGGCAGGAGCACCGTTGCGATCGACAGCACAACCAGCACCAGTGCCGCGTAGTCCAGCCACTGCGGGTGCTCGTCCAGCACCAGCATGCCGCTGAATACGCCGACCACCGGCGTCAACAGCACCGCAATGCTCGCCGCCCCGACCGACGCGTTGCGCGCGATCGTCATCCACGCCCAGAAACAGAGGATGAAGGCGACGAAGATGTTGTAGAGCGTTGCGACCAGCGGCCAGGTGGTCAGCTCCAGGAGATTGAAACTGCCCTGCTCGATGAACAGCGCAACGGCGAAGATCGGTATGCCGCCGAGCACCATCTGCCAGGCCGTGAACGTCGTCGCCGGCAACGCCACCGGCCAGCGCTTGATCATCACCGTGCCGAGCGCCCAGCTGAAGGACGCGCCGGTGAGCAGCAGCGCTCCGAGCGGTGAACGCTCGACCGACTGGAGCTCGCCGCCCAGCAACGCAAGCATTCCGGCAAATCCGAGCACCATGCCCAACACCCGTCGTCCGGACACGGGCTCCTTCAACAGCCAGACGGAAAGCGGGACGCTCCACATCGGCATCGTGTACCCGAGGATCGCGGCCCGCCCCGACGAGAGGAGCGGAATTCCGTAGATCGCGAACACATTCCAGCACGTCATGTTCACAAGCGAGATCATGAAGAGTCTTCCGAACTGGCCCGCAGGAATGCGCATGGTGAATCCATTGGCCCGCGCAATCAGGAACAGGCCGATAGCGCCCGAAGCAAGGCACCACGTCCGGAAGTGCATCGGCGCCATCTCGCCCAGCGCGATCTTCATCATCGGCCAGTTGAATCCCCAGCCGAGTGTCAGTACGACGAGCAGGCCGATGAGCCGGGGCGGAAATCCGTGGCCGTCGCGCACCCGCCTCAGCCTTCCGCCGGCGCGCTCCAGGCCTCCCGCAAGCGCGCCGCCACCTGCTCCGGATGGAGCATCGCGAAGCGCTCTTCGAGGAGCAGGTGCATGTAAGACGCATCCGAGATGTGCAATGCCGGGTTGAGATAGAAGCGCGGCAGGAGCCGCGCGACGACCCAATGGACGCCGCTCGACGCGCCGAATGCATCGGGCATCAGGCAGAGATTGAAGCTCCAGAGCCCGTACGCGGAAAATCCGCGCAGGATGCGCACCAGACCGCGGGAAAACCCGGCGATGTCGGCGTCAGAAAGATCGGTGACCGCGGCGCGCCCGGGAAAGACCGCCATCGCGTCGCCCAGCAATCCGGAAGGCGCGAAGGGCACGAGCCATGCAATACCGCCCTCCTCTCCCACCCAGCGTGGGCCCGCGCGCTCGGTCTCGATCAGCGTCTCGAGATAAGGCCCGCCATGCCGCGCGCGCCAGTGCTGCGCGGCCGCCAGCTCACGCCGCAGCGCGTTCCCCGGATCGGCCGTCGCGACGACCTGCATGTGCGGATGCACCTGCGAAGCACCGGCCGGGGGCATGTAGTTCCAGGTCACGATGCCGTAGCCCTGACCGGGCTCGAAGCGGCGCGCTGCGAGCTGCAGGAAGTCTCGCGCAGCGACCACGCCGTCCACAACGACTCGCTCGGGCATCGCATTCATCGCGTGGAAATGCTCCGGGCAAAGCGCCGCGATTGCCGACACGTCATCGTAAGGAAAGAGATTCGGCACGACGAGTGCCCCCCCACGCCGCAGCCGTCCGCCCGGCACGAGTTCATCGGGAAATCGCGGGGTGACCGCCTCGATCCGCTCCGGACAGAACGGACATTGCTCGCCCGTCACACGCACGATCTCGGTCAGATCGGGTGGCGGCATGGCCCTCAACGTGAAATGACAGATGCGCGCCGAGTTGCCCGTGAGCGGATCGCGGCGCACCTCGCTTTCCACTTCGACTGCCGCGAACGCCTTCCGCGGGTCATGCAGCCGCGCCCGCTTCGTCTCGCTCAGGAACTCGATGTGGCCGCGCACGCGTTATGCCTGGACCGCGAGCCGGGTAAGCGCGTCGCGCAGTTCTGGCGGGAGCGGCGTCGGGCGATTCGTGTCACGCGCGACGTAGACGTGAACGAAATGCCCTTGCGCCGCAGCGGACGGCTCGTCGTTCCGGAACAGGCCGATCTCGTAGCGCACGCTCGATCCGCCAAGCTTCGCGACGCGCAATCCCGCATGCACGACGTCGGGGAAACTGATCGGGCTGAAGTAGTTGCATTGCGTCTCGACCACCAGACCGATGACCGGGCTCGCGAGGATGTCGAGCACCCCCTCCTCGACCAGATACTGGTTCACGACGGTATCGAAGTAGGAGTAGTAGACGACGTTGTTCACGTGCGCGTAGACGTCGTTGTCCATCCAGCGCGTCGTGATCATGCGGAAGTGGCGGAATTCGCCACGGCTCATGGGGGTGGGCTTGCTCATGTCGTGGCGCTCGCGTTCCCGCACGGGGCCGTGCGGACAGGGGCGGATTCTATCAGCCGGCAAAGCGCCCCACCCGCAGCGGGACCCCTTCCCGAAGCGCGCCAAGAATCTGATTTTAAAGTAGAACTATTGCGCCGCCGAATTCTCTGTTGCGTCGCAACAATTCTTCTTGACTTCCCCTGATTCCCGAGTAGAATTTGGATTGTGCAGCGCAATATGATGATTTGAAGATCGAGTTGAGACCGAGCACGATTGTGCAACGCAAGATACCAGATCATCGAGAGTGGCTGCAGAACCGGATTCAGTGAACCAAACATAGGAGATCACCATGTACGTCACCCCTGAACAAGTCACCGCCGCCGGCAAAGCCAACGTCGAAGCCGCGCTCGGGTTCGCCCAGTCGCACTTCGCCGCGCTCGAGAAGCTTGCGGCCCTCAACTTCAACGCGACCAAAGGCGCGTTCGAAGATTCCATGAACCACGCCAAGGCGCTGATGAACGTGAAAGACGTTCAGGAGTTCGTGAACATCAACTCCGCCGCCACCCAGCCAACGATCGAGAAGATGATCGCATGGCAGCGCAGCGTGTACGAACTGGCGACGCAGTCGCAGGCCGAATACACCCGCTACTTCGAGAGCCAGACCCAGGAGCTCAACAAGGGCGCCGCCACCTACATCGACAAGTTCGCGAAGAACGCGCCGGCTGGCTCGGACGTCGCGATCGCGGCAGTCAAGTCCGCGATGGCCGCTGCCAACTCGGCATATGACAGCATGACGAAGGCCGCCAAGCAGGCGACCGAGCTTGCCGAAGCCAACATGGCCGCAGTCACGACCGCGGC
>CAVTJG010000020.1:0-133477 GCA_963735025.1 uncultured beta proteobacterium | reverse complement strand
TGGCCGAATCCTGCCATCGCGTGGTTGTGCAAACAGCGGAGAACGCCCGATCGAACACCGTGACGAGTGCGTGGTCACAACCGCGATTCGGTGCAAGCCTCTCTGCATCATTGGTTCATGGGCGAAGCATCGCTTTGATGGCGCGGCGCTCGTCCATTGCGCGGTAACCCTCGGCCACCTGTGCGAGCGGCAGGGTGAGGTCAAGATCTTTCCTGGGTTGATCTTGCCGCTTAGGACGAGGTCGATCAGCTTTGGAAGGAAGCGGCGCACGGGGGCGGGCCCGCCTAGCATATGAACCTCGGCGAAGAATAGTTCTTCGCCGGGTAACTGGACGCCGTGCGGGACGCCGACGTAGCCGATGTGCCCGCCGGCGCGGGTGGAGCGGATCGCCTGCATCATCGATGTGTGCGTGCCGACCGCCTCGATGACCGAATGCGCGCCGAGCCCGTCGGTAAGGTCTTTGATCTTCGCGACACCCGCGTCGCCACGCTCCGTCACGATGTCGGTCGCGCCAAATTCCCGGGCGAGCTTCTGCCGCGAACCATGGCGGCTCATCACGATGATCCGTTCGGCCCCCATTTGCTTCGCTGCGAGCACCGCACACAATCCAACTGCGCCGTCGCCGACGACGGCAACTGTCTTGCCGGGTCCCGCGGCTGCCGCGTCGGCACCGAACCAGCCGGTTCCCAGGACATCGGAGGTAGCCAGCAAGCCCGGAACAAGGTCGTCGGGCGGCAATTCAGGTGTAGCGACCAGCGTGCCGTCAGCGAGTGGCACGCGCAGCAGCGGCGCCTGCGCACCCCCTGCGCCGACGTACTCGACATGCACGCACCGGCTCTGATACCCCTCGTTGCAGATCGCGCAAGTGTTGTCCGAGGCGAAGAACGAACCGACGACAAACTGTCCGCGTCTGATCTTCTTCACGGCGCTGCCAACGTCTTCGACGATTCCGCAGTATTCGTGGCCCATTGGCGTCGGTTGGTCGGAGACGTCGATCCCGCGGTAAGGCCACAGATCCGACCCACATACGCAGGTCGCCGACAGGCGGAGGATTACGTCGGTCGGCTCGATGATCTTTGGGTCTTCGCGCTCCACATAGCGAATGTCGCGCGGGCCAAATAGAACAGCCCCTTTCATGACATGGTTCCTTAGTTTCCCAGTTGCTCGATCGTCACCTTCAGCGAGCCGTGGGCCTTCAACATCTCGATGCCGGAGTCGAGTCTGCCGAGCCTGACGAGACCGTTCGCATACCCGGCGTCTCGGTAGAAGATCGCCAGATTTCCCCATGGAGCGTAGTAGGCAATGTCGCCCACGTTAAGGATCTACGCCCTTGGGCGCGCCCGCGGTAGAGAGTTTCCTGGGCAGATAGCTGATCTTCTCCGTCGAGGCATAGTCCTCGAGCGTCAACGTGATTGGCAACAGGAAAACAAAGTCCCGCGCCGTCGAGTTGTCGAGCAAGATCGCGTCAATGACTTTGCCGTCCGTCGTCAGACGAATCTTCATTCGTGTTCTCCTGGGCCTGGGTCACGGTGGAAAGCGCCAGGGAAAGAAGCAAGATCGCCGCGTTTAGAGGTTTCACGGAGTCTCTACTCCTTGCTTGATCAACTCCACATCCACTTTGACCCGTCCTGGAACGTCAAAGAATTCTGCCCCTGACTCAAGCTTCCCAAGCAGGACAATTCCGGGACCTGGAATTTCCAATCCGTCTTGACGGTAGAAAATCACGAACGTATTGCGCGGGCGCCAGTAGCCCAGGTCGCCCCTTTCGTAGGTTCTGCTCCCTGGCGTTCGCTCGGACAGTCGCTTAGGGATGACGCCGGTCTTCTCTCGCCGCAAGTGGTCGTCCATTTGTATGGACAACGGCAGCATTGCCGCCAGGTCCCGAGCTGCATCACTGTTGTTCAGCGTCGCGGTTACGGTTGGGACCCCGTTCGGATCCGGATCTTCTGGGCTCCCTGCGCCGAAGCTTCGGATGTTGCCGGGCACGGCGCAACGGAGAAGGCGAAGCATGCTGCCAAGGTCATCACTTGATGCCGAAACATGCTGCCACCGCCTGCTCAGGCGAGCTGATCCCGGATCGGCAAGGCGCGGATGCGTTTGCCAGTGGCGGCGTAGATCGCATTGGTTAGCGCGGGCGCGACCGGCGGCAGGCCCGGCTCGCCGACCCCGCCGAGCGGGTCGTCGAAGCCCGTCGGAATCACGAGATGCGTGCGGATCGCCGCTGGGAGCCGCGTCGATGAGGGTCACTTGGTAGTCATGGAAGTTGGACTGCTCGACCCGGCCGGCCTTGAAGCTGATCTCGCCGATCGTTGCAAGGCTGACGCCCCACACGACAGCGCCTTCGAGTTGCGCCCGAACGCGATCAGGATTGACCACGGCGCCGCAATCGAAGGCGATGTCTCACCGGGGGTGGTCAGCCGCACCGTCGGCGCCGACCGCCACTTCGACGACGACCGCGGTGTACGCGACGAAGCTTCGATGCGCCGCGATGCCGAGCCCGTGGCCGCGTGGCAGCCCGCGGCCCCAGCCGGCCTCTCTCGCGGCCCTATCGATCACTCGCCGTAGCCGTCCCGTGTCGAATGGATATTGCGTCGGGTCTTCACCGTAGTTCCACTCGTCCGACATTGAAGCAGGATTGATGAGGCGATCGGGGCCGAGCAACTCGAGGAGATAGTCCTTTGGGTCGCGTTTGGCCGCCGCCGCAAGCTCTGCGACGAAGCTTTGGATGGCAAAGGCATGAGGAATGTTGGAAACGGATCGCAACCAGCCGATCCGCGTATGCGCCTCCGCCTCCGGGTTTTCGACCCGAATGTTGGGGATTGCGAAAGGCAGATCAACCGCGCCCATGCCGAGCTCGAATGACGTCTCATTCCTCGCGTTCGGCGCGAAGATCGAGCTGATCGTCGGAGCGACAGTGCGATGCAGCCAGGCAACTGGCTTGCCTGTGGCATCGAGGCCAGCCTCAAGGCGCTCCACCGAGGCGGTATGGAAATAGCTGTGCTGTATGTCGTCCTCGCGAGTAAAGGTAACCTTGACTGCACGCCCTCCCATTGCCCGAGAGAGGATGGCCGCTTCAATCGCAAAGTCCGGCTTTGACTTACGGCCGAAGCCGCCGCCGAGCAGGAGACAGTGCACGATGATCTTGTCGAGCCCCAGATTGAAGCGCTTGGCAAGATCCGTGCGAAGTGCATGGGGGTTCTGCAAGCTGCCCCAAACCTCGCAAGCGTCGTTCGTCACGCGGGCGGTCGCCGTCGGCGGCTCCATCGGCGCCTGAACCAGGTGCGGGATGTAGTACGACGCCTGGATGCTCCTCGATGCGCCCGCCAGAGCGGCATCGACCTGGCCATTGTTCCGGACGACCTTGCCGGGCTTGCTTGCGGCAGCTTCCATCGTCCTGCGGAACTGCGCGGAGTCGTAGCTTCCGTTGGGTCCATCCTCCCACTGTATGCGTAGGAGCGAGCGGCCCTTGATCGCGGCGAAGGTATTCTCGCCAATCACCGCGATGCCACCGAGCGGTTGAAAAGCCGAAGGGATAGCGGGTGTATCGAGTGGCACCACCTCCAACACCCCGGGTACCTTCAAGGCTTCGGACGCATCGAAGCTCTGGACCTTGGCGCCGTAGACGGGCGGCCGCGCCACCACCGCATACGCCATTCCCTCAAGCCGGGCGTCGATTCCATAGACAGCTTTGCCGGTGGTGATGTCGAAGTTGTCGATCAGCGGCAGGTTTTCACGGCCAATATAGCGAAAATCGGCGGGAGCCCTGAATACCAGCGCCTCGCGAGCCGGAACAGGTCGCGCCGCCGCGCCGCGAGCGAGCGCTCCAAAACCTAGGCGCCGGCTGCTGGCGCTGTGCACCACGTCATGTTTGTCTGCCTTGACGTCCGCGACCGGAACGCCCCAGCGGGCTGCCGCCTCTTCCTCAAGCATGCGTCGGGCTGCCGCGGCCATGCGACGAAGCGGCCGGAAATGGTGCCGCATGCTGCGCGAGCCGTCGGTGTTCTGGTTTCCGTAACGGGCCTCGTCGCCAGGCGCCTGCAATACCGTGACGCGCGCCAGTTCCGCTCCAAGCTCATCAGCTACGACAACAGCCCAGCTCGCGCGCACCCCTTGACCCATTTCGGCGCGGTAGCACAGGAGGCTAACGGTGCCATCATCCGCGATGGAAAGGAAGACGCTAGGGTCGTCCTTGAGTCCGCCACTCATCGCGTCGCCGCCGTACTTTCGCTCCTGGGCGTAGGCCAGCGGAGAGATTCGGGCGGCAAGCACGAACGTGCCGGCGGCGATTCCGCGCAGGAACGCCCGGCGGCTCACATTCTCCACGTCAAACTCGGCGCGTGCATTCATGTTATGCCTCAGCCGCGCGCTTGATGGCGGCACGAATGCGCGGATAGGTACCGCAGCGGCAAATATTTCCGCTCATCGCGGCATCGATGTCTCTGTCTGTAGGCTTTGGGTTTTCCTTCAGAAGCGACGCAGCCTGCATGATCTGGCCGCCCTGGCAATAGCCGCACTGCGCGACATTCAGCTCGCGCCACGCTACCTGCACTGGATGCGTCCCGTCCGGTGACAACCCTTCGATCGTGGTGAGCGCGCGGCCGTCGATGCTTGCCATCGGGGTCACACAGGCGCGAGCGGCTGTACCGTCGATGTGAACGGTACAGGCGCCGCACAAGGCCATCCCGCAGCCGAACTTGGTACCCGTCAATCCGGCCAGGTCCCGCAAGTACCAGAGAAGAGGCATCTCGGGATCACCATTGAAGCTATGAGTCCTTCCGTTGAGTGTGAATGTGCTCATGGTCAATTCGCTACAAAGGTTAGGTCACGCGTTAGCGAGGCCAATCGAAATTGGTCAATGCCCAAGTGCGCAACAGGGTTGGCCGGCGCCGACGTTTACCGGGGCACGCTCGGCGTGCGAGGGGCGCCGGATCCGATCCCCGTTGCCGACAATCAACGACGCGAGGACCAGAAGGACAGTGCCGCCGATCATCGTAGCGGCGATTGAGAGATGGTCGAGGAGAAGTCCGCCGAACGCCGCGCCCAGCATGATCGAAAGCTGGATCGCGGACACGATCAACCCGCCTCCGCTTTCCGGCTCGTCGCTTATGCCCTGAGCCAGCCAGGTTGACCATGACACCGGAATCGCCGAGTTGAGAGCGCCCCAGACAATCATCACGGCCGCAATTGCCCAGAGCGTATGCCCGAGTGGCAGCATCGCAAGCGTGACGGCGCCCAACGCCAGCGGCAGGCTTCTAAGCAAGGGATAAAGGTGGCGCCCGAGCAGCGCGCTGGCTCCATAAGTTCCCGCAAATCCCGCCATCCCTAATCCCAGCAGCAGGAGCGATAGTTGAGGCACGGTCACCTGCGTGTACTCCTCGAGAAACGGCCGCAAGTACGTGAAGGTGGCAAACGCACCCGCAAAGGTGAGCATTACCCCAACCATGGCGAACGCAACGTTGCGCCGTCTCAGTAGCCTGAAGACTTTGACGACTGGATTCGCGGCCTGCGGCGGCATCGAAGGCAGGCTGATCCATTGCCAGATCAGGTTCACAACCACGATCGGCGTTAGTGCCAAGAACACGCCGCGCCAGCCGATGATCCCGCCCAGGTAGCTCCCTATGGGTGCGGCAAAGGCTGTGGCCACTGCATTGCCTGTGTACATAACGCCCAGCGCCTTCGGCACGGAATCGGCGGGAACCAATCGCATGATCGTCGCCGTAGCCAATGCCCAGAAGCCGCCGATCGTTACGCCCAGCAATGCTCTGGCCGCCATCAACACACCAAAATTCGGTGCGCCGGCAATCAGAAGTAACGAGGCCAACATCGCGGCCGTTAGCGCGATAAGCACATAACGGCGATCAAAGCGGCCCGCAATGGTTGCGATGAACAAGCTGGTTGCTACCGCAAAGAGACCCGAAATGGAGATTGCTTGCCCCGCCATTCCCTGGGTTGCCCCCAGATCGGCAGCTATCGGCGTCAGAAGGCTGACCGGCATGAACTCCGAGGCGATGAGCATTGCTACGCACATTGCCATTGCGCCCACGGCGCTCCACTTTTGAAGTGTGGAGAGGGCGGGACCCATAGTTTGGGTGGTCATGGGTTTACCTTTTTCGGTTCGGGTGATGGCGTTAACGCTCTGTTGCGTGTTCATGGCCAAGACAGGTTACCCACTAGGAACTTGCTTGATTAGATGGGACAATGCGCATGGACCCATGAGAGGAATTCATGAATGCGCCGCGAGAACGTAAGTGATCTCTTGGCGTTCCTGGCCGTCGCCCGGGAACGGAGCTTCACGAAGGCCGGCAAGAAGCTCGGGATCTCGCAATCCGCGCTCAGCCACACGGTCAGGAACCTCGAGGAAAGGCTCGGCCTTCGGCTACTGACTCGAACGACGCGCAGCGTCTCTCCTACCGATGCCGGCGACCGCCTTCTGGCAAGCGTGGGCTCCCGCTTCGAGGAGATCGAGGCTGAGCTGGAGGCGCTAAGCGAACTTCGAAACAATCCCGCCGGCACGATTCGGATCACGGCGACGGAAAACGCGAGCGAAGCAATCCTGCTTCCCAAGCTAGCGAAAATCCTGCGTCAGTATCCAGACATCAACGTCGAGATATTCATCGACTACGGCCTAACCGACATTGTCGCCGGACGCTATGACGCAGGCGTGCGATCTGGCGAGCAAGTGGCAAAAGACATGATCGCGGTGCGCATCGGGCCGGACATTCGCATGGCGGTGGTCGGCGCGCCGTCATATTTTGAGAAGCGATTTCTGCCAAGGAAGCCGCAGGATTTGACGGAGCACAACTGCATCAATTTGCGTCTGCCGGTTCATGGCGGCTTGTACGCGTGGGAGTTCGAGAAACGCGGGCGCGAACTGAGGGTACGAGTCGAAGGCCAGTGTGTGTTTAACGCTACTCGCCAGATGCTTACCGCGGCATTGGCCGGTCTGGGTCTCGCCTACATGCCGGAAGATATGGCGCAACCGTATGTTGCCCAAGGTAGATTCAAGCGCGTACTTGAAGACTGGTGCGAGCCATACTCGGGATACCATCTCTTTTATCCCAGTCGCCGCCAATCTTCGCCGGCTTTCAACTTGCTGGTCGACGCGCTGCGCTACCGGAACTAACGGCCTTCATAAGTTCCCCCGTTTGGTAGACAGTCCGGAAGTAGAGCTTTCCGCGCGCCGGATCATCTCGAGTATGCTCACCGGCGCTTTGCTGCATTCACCCACGAGACACGGCGTCAAAGCGTAGAACCGGCGTAGTACCGGCAAAAATGAAAAGCCCCTGCGACGTCGCAAGGGCTTGAATGGATGGCGCGCCCGGCAGGATTTGAACCCACGACCCCCTAATGGGATGGACGCTCCCCTCCCGCTGCGGCGTCACGTGCGCCAAAGTGGCAGTGCGATTCGACCACTTAACCGAGAGGGGGCGTCCGTCATGAAGATTACGACAGTGGGTATCGATCTAGCAAAGAGCGTGTTCCAGGTCCACGGGGTGAGTGAGCGCGGGCGAGCGGTGCTGCGCAAGCAACTCAGACGCAGCGAGATGCTGAAGTTCTTTACCGACCTGCCGCCCTGCCTGATCGGGATGGAAGCCTGTGGCAGCGCCCACCATTGGGCGCGGAGACTCGTCGAGCTGGGCCACGAGGTCAGGCTCATGGCGCCGCAGTTCGTCAAGCCGTACGTGAAGACCAACAAGAACGACCGCAATGATGCCGAGGGGATCTGCGAGGCGGTGGCGCGGCCGAACATGCGCTTCGTACCGGTCAAGACTCCCGAGCAGCAGGCAGCGCTCGCGTTGCACCGCGCACGCGCGGGGATGATGAAAGCCCGCAACGCGCAGGCCAATCAGATCCGCGGGCTGCTGGGCGAGTTCGGAATCGTTTTACCCCAGGGCATTGGTCAGCTGCGTCGCCGGCTTCCCGAGATCGTGGAGGACAGCGAGAATCGCCTACCGGGGCTGATGCGTACTCTGATGAAGAGACTCCTGGCGCAACTCCAGGGGCTCGACCAGCAGGTCTCGGAACTCGAGCGCGAGATCGTGCTTTGGCATCGGCAGAACGAGGACAGCCGCCGGCTCGAGCGCATCGGCGGCATCGGGCCACTTACGGCCAGCGCCTACGTGGCGAGCCTGGGCAATGCCAAGGGCTTCAACAATGGGCGCCAGGTCGCCGCTTGGCTGGGGATCGTGCCGCGACAGGATTCCACCGGCGGCAAACCCAGGCTCCTGGGCATCAGCAAGCACGGGGATGTCTACCTGCGCACGCTGCTCGTCCACGGCGCGCGCTCGGTGCTCCGACACCTCGAGCACCGGCCCGATCGACCCGACAGCTGGCTCAAACGCCTGATGCTCCGGCGCGGCAAGAACGTCGCTGCCGTGGCGCTCGCCAACAAGAATGTGCGCATCGCCTGGGCGCTGCTCGCGCACCAACGCGAGTTCGATCCTGATTACGTGTCGAGGGCACCGAGCCGGTAAAGCGCCGAGCACGGATAGACAGCGGCTCAACCCGCATAGCAAGGAGACCCGCCTACCGATTGCACAGGCAAGCTCAACGTGATGGCGAAACAGGTCAGACCGTGGTCGACCAAACCTGATACGAACCACGAACTCAAAAGTTCGTCCCTCTGATAAGGCGTTGACCAGCGAAATCCATCAGGGCCAGAGGAATGACATTCCTCGATCAAAGGCCGGATATATGGCTGCAATCTTCACCTGCCCGCCAAAACGAAGAGACTGCTTTGCAAACCGGGGAGCGTCCATATATGGTTCGTAGCCAGCAACAGGTAAATTTTTTGTCAGCCTAAACCTGACCTTATCGAGCGTACCGTGGGTACATTTTGCAGAGGAGCGCACGAAAGCGCCTTATTGAGTCCCCCAAGAGTCCCACATACATGGGGTCAACTCTCAGGAACGTATCATCATCGCAAATCCCGAAAACGCGATCCGTGCCTATTACAGTGGAGAGGGAAGACGAGCGCGATCGTCATTCCCAATATCGAGAAATGAGAAGCCGCCTGCCATCACTCGCCATTACGACCAATTCCGTCACAGTCATGGCTGTAGCGCGACGACGGCGTACGCCGATGAAGGATCCCCGGCCGACGCCGCCCCCAGCCGAACCCCCGCGGCGGAAGCGACGCGCACCAGTCGACGATCCGAAGCCGGATGAGTTGCCGATCAAGCCGCCCAATGACGGTGACTCGCCGTTGAAGGATACCCGCCGCGACCCCAGCGACGATCGCGCTGGTCGCGGACCGCGCCGCTACGTCTCTGTTGCGCCGCGTCCGGGCGGTGCGCACGCGCGTATCGCTGAATGTCCTCGAAACGCCCTCTCGGGCTGCGTACTGCATAGAGCTTCTTCCCGACTCGCTGAGCGCCCTCAATTGGCCTTGCGCGACCCGCTCACAAGCCGCTTCAGAACGATCGGTGTGATGAGTGTGGTCACGAGCGCCATGATCACCACTGCCGAGAAGAGATAGGCGACTTCGGGTGGTGGCGGGTCCGGAACAGAAAACAGGCCCGCACGCATTGCGACGCCCGCGATGATGAGCTCGACGGCGCCGCGCGCGCTCATCCCAGTGCCGATCGCGAGCGCGTCGCGCCGGCCGAATCCGAGGCCGAGGGCCGGCAGGCCGGCTCCCGCAAGCTTTCCGACGAACGCGGCCACGATCATGAGCGCTACGAACACCGGGATTTCGACCGCGGCGACGAGGTCGAGATGCATGCCCACCGAGGCGAAGAACAGTGGAGCGAAGAAGCCCATCGTGATCGCGCTCAGCTTCGACTTGATGTCCTCGTAGATCTTGGGCTCGATCGTCCGGCGAACGAAGAAGAGGCCCGCGACGAACGCGCCGAGGATGAAGTGCATGCCGAGGGCCTCGGCGAGCACCCCATAGCCGAGTGCGGCGATAAGCAGCGCGCTCATCTCGAACTCTGATGCATGCGCCGCCTTGAGCTTGCGGCCGAGCCACGGAAAGAGGTAGCGCCCGACCACGCTCGTGATCGCGAAGAACACGACGATCTCCCCGGCAAGCCACGCAAGCGCATGGGCATCCGGCAGCTCACCGGTGCGAATCATCGCGGTGAGCACCGCCAGCAGCACGAGGCTGAGCACGTCGTCGATCAGCGCCGCCGAGACGATCGTCTGGCCGAGCGGCGAGTCGAGCTTCCCGAGATCCATCAGGATCCGTACCGAGACGGGCACTGCCGTGATCGCGAGCGCCGTTCCGAGAAACAGTGCCTGGGCAGGCTTGTACGACGACTCTGGCAGATAAGCCCAGGCGAGCGCGAATCCGATCGCGAGCGGGACGAGCATTCCGCCCGCGGCGATCAGCACCGCACGCTTCGACGCTTTCGCCAGCTCGCGCGGTTGCGTCTCCACGCCCGCATAGAGCATCAGAAAGAAGATGGCGAGGTCGGTCAGCGCGGTGAAGACCTCGTCGTCGCGCAGCCCGGCGAGCACCGGAAACGCTCCCGAGTAGCGCTGGACGACCAGCCCGAGCGCGATTCCCGCGACAAGCTCGCCCACGAGCGGCGGCTGACCGAGCCGCTCGGCGACTTCGCCGGCGAGCCGCGCCGCGGCGAGCAGCACGAGAAGGACATATAGGAGCTCCATGCGTGATCAGCGTGAAGCTTAGAACGCCTGCCTGCCGAGCGCGATGTCGCAAACATTGAAATCGTGTTTGACGAAATTGGCGGTACCGAGCGCCATGGGTATCCATTTGAATTGAGACGCGTCCGGAAGTAGGCAACTGACATGCCCGCCCTAGCCGATGGGAACGCCAATTGCACTGTATCCGGATGACAGACGATTTCGCGCCGCTCGCATACCAGGATGGCTATCTTCCGATCGCAGATCATGGCTTGATCGGCGATGGCGAGACGGCAGCGCTCGTCGGGCGCGATGGCACGGTCTCGTGGCTGTGCGCGCCCCAGTTCGATGATCCGCCGATCTTCGCCGGGCTCCTCGATCGCACGCGCGGCGGCGGTTTTACGATTGCGCCGGAGGGGCTCACCGCGTCCCGCCAGCGCTATCTGGGCGACACCGGCGTACTGGTCACCGAACTTGCCGACGCGCACGGCGGCATCGCGCGCATCACCGACATGATGACGCTCCAGTCGGGCGCGGACCTGACCGAGGACGTCAAGGCGGCACGGGGCGAGCTGCTGCGCATGATCGAGGTTGTGGAGGGGCGCGTGCGTTTGCGCGTCGAGCTCGAGCCATGGGGCGGCGCCGCGACCGAGCGGCGCGGCGACGGCCTGTCCATCCGGTGTTCCGCACGCTCCGACTTCGGACTGCAGCTCGACACAGATTTCCCAATTGAGGGGCCGCGAACTAGCATCGCCCTGGCGCGCGGCGACCGGAACCATCTTGTGCTCCGCTGGCACACCGCGGGGCGCCGGGCGCAGGGCGTGGACCCGGAGGCGATCTATCGAGCGACGGTCGAGGCTTGGGAGCGCTGGCAGTCGAACATCCAGTACGAGGGCCCGCACGTTTCGCTGGTGCGAAGATCGGCCATCACCTTGAAACTGCTTGATCACTTCGAGAACGGGGCCATGGTTGCGGCGCCGACCTCCTCCTTGCCCGAGACGATCGGAGGCGTGCGCAACTGGGACTATCGCTATGCCTGGGTTCGTGACGCGGCGTTCAGCGTCTACGCAATGAGTCGCATCGGCCTCAATCACGAATCGGCGGGTTTCCTCGCCTGGGTGCTCGACGTCGTCGAGCGCGGTGGGCATCCCCGCGTCCTGTACACGCTCGACGGCCTGGAAGCACCTGCCGAGCGCGTGGACGAGAGGTTGGAAGGCTACCGCCGCTCGGCGCCGGTGCGCTGGGGAAATGCCGCGGCCGCGCAGCGCCAGCACGACATCTTCGGCGAGATTCTCGACTGTGCGTATCTGTGGGCCAGGCGTGGCGGCACGATCGACGACCCGCTATGGGCGCGCCTGCGGCCGCTCGCGTAGATGGCGCGCGACGCATGGGATGCGCCCGACCAGGGCATCTGGGAGGTACGCTCAGTGGCGCGACCGTTCACCTACTCCGCTGCAATGTGTCAGGTCGCGGTGGACCGCGGCGCGCGTGTCGCCGAGGCACTGGGGCTTACCGGGGACGTCGCGGACTGGCGCGCGGACGCGGCGCGCATGCGCGATACGATTGTCGAGGGAGCATGGAACGAACGGCTCGGGGCGTTCGCCGCGCACCTGGGCGGCGATGCGCTCGACGCGAGCGTGCTCGCCCTGCCGCTGCGCCGCCTAATTCCTGCAGATCATCCGCGCATGAAGGCGACCACTGCAGCGATTACCGAGCGGCTGTCGCCGGCAAACGGGTTAGTCTACCGCTACCTGCGGCACGAATTGCCGGACGGGCTGCCGGACCAAGAGGGCGCGTTCCTGCTCTGCAGCTTCTGGCTGGTGGACAACCTTGCGCTGCAGGGGCGGATCGACGACGCGCTCGAAATGTACGAAGCAGTGTGCGCGCGCGCCAATCCTCTCGGGCTTCTGCCCGAGCAGATCGACCCCGTGAACGGCGCGTTTCTCGGCAATTTCCCTCAAGCGCTCAGCCATGTCGGACTGATCACGAGCGGAGTCTCGCTCGCGTATGCCATGACCCTTCGGTAGCGACCGCGCCCCTGCACGGGCACGCCATTTGCACCTCTCCACCCCATGGGGAGGCATCCACGCAAACGGCCGTCGCGGGGCACGAGGCCCGATCGCGTACTACGCCCGAATCCGGAAGCGGGCGGGGCCGCAGGGCAGGATCCAGCAATCGGGGCTGAGCGCGTGAAGCTGCCACACGAGCGCGACGAATCGCCGACCGAGCTCGCGAAACGGGGTAAGCGCAGCGCGCCGCAGCGCGAGGTCGTTGAGCAGGCGAAAGACGACGTCGAGCGCGGGCTGGAGGACACCGACTGCCGAAATCCGCACGGATGGGACACCGCTTGTCCACCAGCTCCAGAGCAGGATCAGCCTCGGCATCCGGGCGAGAAGCCTCGTCAGAGGGGTTGACCGCATTCACCCGCGTTGATCAGCGAATCGCGCCGGCTGCCGCGCGGCACCGTTTCGCGCAGAGGTCGCACGCTTCGCGACACCTGCGCATGACGTCCTGCGCGTCGCGGCCTTCAAACTGCGAGCAACTCTGAGCACATGCAGCGCAGACCTCTGCGCAGGCGCCGCATACGCGTTCATGGAACGCCGAGCCGCGGAGCAGAAAGTCACCGGTCGTCGCGCACAGGTCGGCGCAATCCATGAGGAGACGGAAATGCTCGGAAGCGAGTCCGAAGTCACCGGCACCTAGATTGCCGCTCGTCGCCGCGCGCAAACAGGCGCTGTGGCATTCGGCGCACGCGGCGGCGCAACGCTCCATGTCGGGGGTGATCAAGTCCATTGGGACCATCGATCGAGACTCCGCAGTTGCCTTGGCGCGAGTGCGCATTGCTCGTGCCCGAGATAGGGAACGTGCCGGGCCGGCGCCAGAGGCGCTTTGCCGGCAAGGGTTACCGACCGTTCGGCAAGCCTTACCCTCGACGCTTTCCCCGGGCACGTCGCTTGCGGCCTCATCGTCCGTCAAGGCAAAGCGCCCGCGCATTGCCGAGCGGCGGGTGATCAGCATCGGAAAGGAGGCCCGGATGGACAAGCGAGGCGAGGCCATCATCGGCCGGACGCTGCGCGCGACCGACGGCGAGATCGGCAAGGTTCGCGATCTCTATTTCGACGATGAACGCTGGGCGGTGCGCTATCTGGTAGTCGCCACGGGCGGCTGGCTAAGCGGGCGGGACGTTCTGATTTCGCCCGCGTCGCTCGATGCCACGCAATCGCCCGACGACGCCATCGCCGCGAAGCTCACGCGCAAGCAGGTCGAAGAAAGTCCTGGCGTCGAGACCGACCGCCCCGTGTCGCGCCAGTACGAGACCGCGCTCGCCGAGCACTTCGGCTATCCCTACTACTGGATGGGGCCGTACCTCTGGGGTCCCGGCGCGGTGCCGCTCGCCGGCGCCGCACCCGCGATGCGAGCGCCCGAGGCGACGAGTCCCGCGACGCGGAAATTGGAGGCCGGCGAAGTCGGCCACACGCATCTGCGTTCGAGCGTCGAGGTAAGCGGGTATGGGATCGAGGTGACTGACGGTTCGATCGGTCATGTGGTCGACCTATTGATCGACCTGGAAAGCTGGGCGATCCGCTATCTCCTCGTCGACACGCGCAACTGGCTGCCCGGCAAGACCGTGCTGGTCGCGCCGAGCCAGATCGAGCACGTCGATTGGCCAAGCCACAGTGTGCATCTTCGTCTCAGCCGGGACACGGTCAAGAAGAGCCCCGAGTACGGCGGTTGAAGGATGCCCGCGACCGTGGAGATATCGTTCGTCGATACCGACCGATCTCCGGCGGCCGAGGCGGACATCCGGGGACGCATCGACAAGCTCGAGCGCCTCTACGCGGGGATCACGACCTGCCGCGTCTTCGTGGCCGCGCCGCATCAGAGCCAGCACAAGGGAAATCCGTACGAAGTCCGGGTCGAGGTGAGGGTTCCGGGAACCGAGCTTGGTGTGAGCAACAGGCCCGGCGACATGAATGCACATTGCGACCTGCACGTCGCAGTGCGCGACGCCTTCAACGCTATGGAGCGCCAGCTCAAGCGGTGGAAGGAAACTCACGGCAACGCGGGCTGAGGACAAGTACCGCTCGCTCTCGGACGCGCGAATCGCCGGCCTGCAAGTGGCGTTCGCAGGCATGCCAGGTGCTTCTTCATAGGGACTGGGCGCCAACGACTCGCTTCGGCGAGCCGGCCCGGGTGTCGCCGAAGAGCGACACCGAAGGATGCTTTTTTCAAAACCACACTACGGAGACGCGTATGAAATTGAAGCAAATCGCCCTGGCGACGACCACCGCAGTTGCACTCGTGGGACCGGCTCTCGCAGCCGATCCGTCGCAGAGCATGAAACAGGAATCCCAGAAACAGAAATCCCAAAGTGCTTATTCGACGTATGACTCGAGCACGATGCGCGAAGCGCAACAGGCACTCCAGCAGCGGGGCCTGTACGAAGGCGAAATCGACGGAGTCTGGGGTCCCCAGACACGTGCGGCACTGCAAAGATTCCAGGAACGCGAAGGGCTGTTTGCCAGCGGCCGGCTCGAGCCGGCGACCCTGGCGAAGCTCGAGGTCAGGCAGAGCGACCAGCATATGCAGTCTCGGACCACAGAGGAATCCGCCGGCGCCATGCACTCCCGGACCACGGAAGCGTCCCGCAGTGCGTCCATGACGTACGATCGTTACGATCCGGATACCGTGCGCGCGGCACAGCAGGCCCTGCAAGACCAGGGGTTCGACGTCGGTGGCGTGGACGGCATATGGGGTCCGAAGAGCAGAGCCGCATTGATCGATTTCCAGGAGCGCGAGGGCCTGTTTGCGAGCGGCCGGCTGGAGCCGGACACGCTGGCGAAGCTCCAGGTGCAGTTGCATGGAAACTCCGGAATGCAGTCCCGGAATGCTGTGCGGCCTGAAAGCGAGCAGCGGCCCGAATACGTCCGCGACAATCCGCGGACGATTCGAGCGGCGCAGCAGGCATTGCACGAGAGGGGGTTCGACGTCGGCAGCATAGACGGCACTTGGGGTCCACAGACGAAAGCAGCGGTCTACAAGTTCCAGCAGCAAGAGGGCCTGGAGATGACTGGCTGGCTCAATCCGCAGACTCTGGCGAAGCTCAATGTCGCGCCGGATCGCCTCAACTCGCAGGCTGATGTCGCGACGCCGCGCAGGCAAGGCGGATAAGCGGATCGGTCTGTCTTTCCCTTGCACCGGCGGGGCGCAGGTTGCGCCTCGCCGATCTTTGTCGCGTCCCGGTCCGAGACCCCCGGTCGGGTCGGCCGCGTCTCTAAGGCTGCGCCGATCCCTCGACGTGGCGGGAGAACTTTTCCATGGCCAAGCCTGACGCTCCAGACCGCCTCGTCGGGGCGACCACCCTCTTCGGCAAGGCCCTGTACTTCATCATCGCGGTCACCCTCCTGTGCATCGCGATCGGCGTCATAGGTTACAGCCTCTGGAACGTGTGGAGCGAAATCCAGTCGGAAGGGGACCCGATGCGCGCCATGCTGAACGCCATTGGGCTGACCGTGCTCGCGTTGGCGGTGATCGATGTGTCAAAATATCTCTTCGACGAGGAAGTGCTGCGCTCGCGCGAGCTCCGCGCGGCGGCAGAGGCACGCGGCACCCTCACCAAGTTCCTGACCATCATCTCAATCGCCGTAAGCCTGGAGGCCGTGGTGCTCATCTTCGGCGCTGCCAAGGAAAGCGTCACCGTGAATGTGCTCTACGCCGGATTCCTGCTGTTTGCGGTGGTCGCGATGGTCCTCGTACTCGGACTCTATCAATGGCTGAGCGCGAAAAGCGAGCAGCTTACCGGCAAGGGTGTGGAGGCGAACGCAGCGCCGAAGAAGAAGCAATGATGTCGATCATCACCTCGATCGCGAGCCGGCCTCGGTCAGGTTCATGTCGGCGAATTCCCAGTTCAGGAGGCGGTCGATCACCTTCTTGACGTGCTCTTCGCGGCGATTCTGATAGTCGAGGTAGTACGCGTGCTCCCAGACGTCCAGTGCGAGGAGCGGGGCCACGTCGTGCGCGATCGGCGTGTCGGCATTGGCAGTCGATAGCACCTTCAGCTTGCCGCGGTCGAGCGCAAGCCATGCCCAGCCGCTGCCGAACTGGCCGGTCGCCGACTTGGTCATGGCTTCGACGAATGCCTCGTATCCGCCGAGATCACGATCGAGGCGCTCGAGCAGCTTGCCCGTGGGACGCGCGCCGCCGGGCGCGAGGCTGCGCCAGTAGAAGTGGTGATTCCAGTTCTGGCCGGCATTGTTGAAGATCGACTGGTGGGCCGGGTTGTTCGCGGCGCGCGCGACCACGTCGTCGAGCGCAAGAGTCTCGAACTCGGTCCCTTTGACCAGTTCGTTCAGCGTATCGACATATTTGCGATGATGCTTGCCGTGGTGTAGCTGGACGGTCCGTTTCGAGATAATCGGTTCGAGAGCATCTTCGGCGAACGGAAGGGGTGCGAGCTCGAAAACGCTTTCGTTGACAGCTTCTTTCTTGGTCGTCGAATACATGCGATAGCTCCCTAGATCAGGTTGAAACCATGCGACGGCGAACGTGGTATCACTCCCTCACTCCCGCGCGGGCAATCGGCGTGCCCGCTGCCGGATTCGTGCTGAACGCGCATGTATTTGCGTACGGAAAGGTGCGCAGATCGAGCAGGACGCGGCCCGCGCCATGCATGCCGCGTCGAATGCGGGCCAGTAGGCGTTACCGGCGCGTGTAGGGATTACCGGCCCCGGCCGTCGGTCAGTCGTGCCGGGCTAGTGAAACCGAAGCACCAGTGGCGGGCACACGGCGTGCGCGTGTACCACCCATCCCCGCAAAGCGTTGCGCGAACGCTGTCGCACGAATGCCGTGCAGCGTCCGCCCACTGCCGGTGCGCCGTCGCTGACCGCCGCTTCGATCGCCAACCCGCCAAAGACCGCCCATGCTCGCCGATCCCGTCCTGCTCGCCCGCATCCAGTTCGGGCTCAACATCGGTTTCCACATCCTGTTCCCGACCATCACGATCGGCTCGCCTGGGTGCTGTTCTACCTGCGCGTGCGCATCACTTTCGCCGGCGACGCAGCCGCTGGCTCTGCGGAAGTCTACTACCTGTGGGTGAAGATCTTCGCGCTTACCTTCGCGCTGGGCGTGGTGACCGGCATCGTGATGAGCTTCCAGTTCGGCACCAACTGGCCCGGCTTCATGGACCGGGCCGGCAACGTCGCCGGGCCGCTGCTCGCCTACGAGGTGCTCACCGCCTTCTTCCTCGAAGCGACTTTTCTGGGCGTGATGCTCTACGGCCGCGACCGGGTGCCCGGCTGGGCGCACCTGCTCTCGGCCCTTCTTGGTCGCCTGCCGGCACGACCGCTCTCGGCGTTCTGGATCCTCGTCGCTCAACTCGTGGATGCAGACCCCGCAAGGCTTCACCATCGTGGACGGCGTTCCACGCGATGACTGGTGGGCCATCATCTTCAATCCCAGCCAGCCCTACCGGCTGGCGCACATGCTGATCGCCTCGGGCCTTACGGTGGCGTTCCTGCTCGCCGGCATCTCCGCGTTCCAGCTGCTGCGCAACCGCGGCATCTCGCGCCGGCGCGCCGCATGCTGCGCATGGCGTGGCAGCTGGCGGCGGTGCTCGCACCGGTGCAGATCATGCGGTTGGCGACATGCACGGGCTCAACACGCTCGAGCATCAGCCGGCCAAGATCGCCGCGGTGGAAGCCATCTGGCACACGGAGCGGGGCGTCCCGCTGCTGCTCTTCGCGTGCCGAACGCCACCGAGCAGCGCAACGACTACGCCATCGCCATCCCGAAGGGCGCCAGCCTGATCCTGACGCACGATGCCGAGGCCGAGTTGCTGGGACTGAACGAGTTCGCGGGCAAGCACCCGCCGGTGGCTGCCGGTCTTCTACGCGTTCCGGGTCATGGTGGGGTCGGCGTGCTGATGCTCGCGCTGTCCTGGCTGGGCGCCTGGCTGCCTCTGGCGCGGCGGCGAGTGCCGCGCTGGACGCTCTACGCTTCGCCGGCTCCACCTTCATCGGCTGGGTGGGGGTGCTGGCCGGCTGGATCGTGACCGAGGTCGGGCGGCAGCCCTTCTGGTCTACAACTGCTCACGTCGCCGAGCTGCCGTCCGACGTACCCGCCGGCCACATCGCGCTCTGACGCTCGCCGGCTACGCCTTCGTCTATGCGGTGCTGCTGGTCGCGTACATGGCGGTGGTGACGCAGATGGCATTGAAGGAGGCAGCGGCGATGCGAAGGCGCGCCAGGTGCCCGGTCCGGGCGGCCTCAGCGCCGCCAAGAGCTGATCGCGGACGGGCGACATGATCAACTCGATCTGCCGTTCATCTTCATGGTGCTGATGGGCCTGGCCATCCTCGCGTATGTCATCCTCGACGGCTTCGACCTCGGCGTCGGAATGCTGCTGCCGCTCGCGGCCGCGACAGCACGACATGATGGTGGCCTCCATCGGCCCCTTCTGGGATGCGAACGAGACCTGGCTGGTGATGGGCGTCGGCATCCTACTGGTCGCTTTTCCCGCTCGCCCACGGCGTGTCCTGTCCTCGCTCTACCTCCCGGTCGCGCTGATGCTGATCGCGCTCATCCTGCGCGGGGTGGCCTTCGAGTTCCGCATGAAGGCGGCCGGCTGGCATCAGGAGGCTGTGGAATCGCTTTTCTTCGTCGGTTCGCTCGGTGCAGGCTTCGCGCAGGGCGTGCATGCTCTCGGGCGATGATCACCGGGTTCGCGGAAGGCACGCGCTACGTGCTTTCGGCGCTGCTCGTCGGCGCCGGGCTGGCCGGGGCCTACGCGTTGCTCGGCGCGACCTGGCTGGTCATCAAGACCGAAGGCGAGCTGTACCGGCGCGCGCCCCGCTGGAGCCATGGCACCGTAGTGCTCGCGGCGCTCGGCGTCGCGTCCATCAGTCTCGCCAGCCCTTCGCCAGCCCCCGGATCATGAGAAATGGTTCGCTGGCCGTCGACTGCTGTGGCTCTCCCCGCTGCCCCTGCTACCGCTGCCGCGTTCGCGGGCATCTGGCGCAGGTCGCGCGCTTGCAGCGCGGCCTTGCCGTCGCGAATGGCTGCCCTTCGTGCTGCGGTGTGGGTCTTCGTGTTCTCGTTTCTCGGACTTGGCTTACAGCCTCTACCCGTATCTGGTCGTGGACCGCATGACCTATCTGGAGGCCGCCGCCTCGGACGAGTCGCTCTTCTTCGTGTTCGTCGGCGCCATGATCGTGCTGCCGGTCATCATCGGCTACACGATGGTTTCCTACCGGGTCTTCTGGGGGAAGGCGAAGGCGCTTTCTTATGGCGAGCAAAGCGAATCATAGGGTGAGACAGGGAGGTTGGCGTGGTCGCCGAAAGAATCGAGCTCGTGGCGCAGTTATTCGTCCTGGTGTCGATCCTCTGCGCGGTCGCTGTAATGGTGGACATCGTCCGGCGGCCGCAGAAGATGTGGATCATGAACCTCGTGTGGCCGATCACGGCGCTCTACGGTGGACCGCTCGGACTGTGGCTCTACTGGCGGATCGGACGCAGGAAATCCCTGCACGAGGAATCGGGCATGGATGGATCGCACAAGCCGTTCTGGGCCGTTGCGCTGACCGGGTCGACGCACTGCGGCGCCGGTTGCGCGGTCGGCGATTTCTTGGGAGAGTGGCTCGTCTACGCTGCAGGATTCGCGCTGCTCGGCTCTGCACTGCTCGGCAAGTACGTTGCGGCGTTTGCGCTCGCCTATCTCTTCGGGATCTTCTTTCAGTACTTCTCCATCGCGCCGATGCGCGGGCTGGGCTTGTGGTCGGGTTTGCTCGCAGCCATCAAGGCGGACACCCTTTCACTTGTGGCCTACGAAGTGGGAATGTTCGGCTGGATGGCCGTCACGCAGAAGTTGCTCTTCCCGGGGCTGGAGCCGACTTCCTGGACCTTCTGGGTCATGATGCAAGTGGCAATGGTGCTCGGGCTTGTCACCGCCTTTCCGGTCAACTGGTGGCTGATCAAGCGAGGTGTTAAGGAAGCGATGTGATCGCGGCTCCATGGGAAGCATCAGCGCAGCGAATGCGATCCGGCGGACCGGGGTTCGGCGAATTCCCCCGACCTAATGTCGTAACCGTCGAGCTCGAGCTCGACGAATACGACGTGGACTTCCGGAACCGCGATACGCAGCGCCTGCTTGCAATCCTCGACCGCATTGCCGTGCGCAGCCGGGGAGGCCGGGTGCAATGCGAGCCGCGTGAGCACTAGGACGTCGGGACCGTACTGCAGAGTGACGAGCGAGCGAACCTTGCGGACTTCGGGACGTGCGTCGACACTTCGCGAATGCGCCGCTCGACCTGTGGGGCGGCGCTTTCGCCGACGAGCAGGCTCTTGATCTCCGCCGCCAGTCCGAGGGCGACGACCACGAGCAGCGCGCCGATGGCGATGCTGCCCAGCGCATCGTAGAGCGGATCACCTGACAGCATGGTCGCAACGATGGCGGCGAGCGCGCATCCAAGGCCGACGAGCGCGGCGCTGTCTTCGCTCAACACGACGAGCAGATCGCTGCGCCGCGTCTCGCGAAACCAGCGCCAGAAAGGTCGTCCGACGCGTAGCCGGTTCGCCTGGCCCAGCGCGCTGCGCAGCGAGATTCCTTCGGCCACCAGCGCGAACAGGATGATACCGACCGCCACCCACGGATTGTGCAGCCCTTCGTGCTCGGTGAGCTTGCGGATACCCTTGTAGATCGACAGCACGCCGCCCATGCTGAACAGCAGGAGCGCGACCACGAACGACCAGAAGTAGACTTCGCGCCCATGGCCGAGCGGATGCTGCGGCGAGGCCGGCGCCTTTGCGCGATGCCGGCCCCAGAGCAGCAGGCCCTGGTTACCGCTGTCGGCAAGCGAATGCAGGGACTCGGCCAGCAGCGCGCCCGAGCCGGTGTACAGACCGCCCGATGCCTTGGCGGCATCCACGGCAACATTCGCGCCGAGTGCGTACCAGATTGCGCGGCTCGAATCGTGTTGGGCCACGAGTTCAGTTCCGTCGGTGTGTGCGACCGGCCGTGGAAATCGTCCCTACCAGGGCGACGGCAACTCGACTCTCGTCAGGTAGTCCGCGAGACCGAGGCCGATCAGCATGGCCAGCCACACGACGCCAGTCGCGGCCACCACGCGCAGCCAAGGTTCCCGGTTGCGCAGATGCATATAGAAGGCGGCGACCAGCAAGGTCTTCGCGACCGAGATCGCGAGGTTGATCGTGACATTCAGCCACCCGAGGTGGACGAGCGCGCTGCCCGCGGTGAGGGCGAGCAGCGCCATCAGCGCGAGCCACACCACGACGAGCGACCTGCGTGAAGCGATGTGTTCCGGATGCGCGCTCATGTCCTTGCCACCAGGTAGAAGAGCGGAAAGAGGAAGATCCACACGATATCGACGAAATGCCAGTACAGGCCGGCGATCTCGACCGGCGTGTAATATTCGGGTCGAAGCGCCGCGATGGTTCAGCGCCGCGATGACGCCGAGCACGACGATGCCGATGGTCAGGTGGGCGAGATGCAGCAGGGTCGCGACGTAGTAAAGGAAGAAGAAGAGCTCGACCCCGCCAGCGTTCGGGCCCTCGAAGGCGAATCGAATTCCGGGCACCAGATGATCGGCGAAGTCCTGCGAGTACTCGTGCAGGTGGATGGCGAAGAAGACGGCACCCAGCGCCATCGTGACGGCGAGCAGGCGCGTCACCTGTGAGCGCTCCCGAGCTGCGCCGCGCGCACTGCCCAGGCCATGGTGGTGCTGCTGGTGAGCAGCACCGCGGTCTCGAGGGTGCCCCAGAGCATGTCCGTGTGCCGGCTCGCCTCCGCGAACGCATCGGGAAACCGCACGCGCAGGAGCGTGTAGCTCGCGAGGATGGCCGCCGAAGAACAGGACCTCCGTCGCGAGAAAGACCCACATGCCGAGGCTCGCGGCGGCACGCTGCTGTCGCGCGGTGTCGAACTGGTCGGCAGCCAGAGCCGGCATGATCGGTCAGCGGACACCCCTGGCTCCTGGGCGTGCTGCGGCGAGTATCCGTAGGGACCTTCGCGCACGATCGGCGTGTCGTCGAAGTTGTGCTCGGGCGGCGGCGATGGCGTCTGCCATTCGAGGCCAGTGGCGTGCCACGGATTGGGGCCGGCGCGGCGGCCGTGGCAGCAGCGACCAGCCGAGGTAGACCAGCGGCAGCAGGTAGCCGACCGCCAGGATCGACGCGCCGGCCGACGACAGCACGTTCAGCATCTGGAACTCGGGCGGATACGCGTGGTAGCGCCGCGGCATGCCCAGATACCCGAGCGATGTACTGCGGGAAGAACGTCAGATTGAAACCGACGAACATCAGCATGGCCGCGAGCTGCGCGCCCAGGTCTCGGGATACAGGCGGCCGGTGATCTTCGGCCACCAGAAATGCATGCCGCCGAGAAAGGCCATGACCATCCCGCCGACCATGATGTAGTGGAAATGCGCCACCACGAAGTAGGTGTCGGTGAGGTGCACGTCGACCGCCAGCGCGGCGAGGAACAGCCCGGTGATCCCGCCGATCATGAACAGGCCGATGAAGCCGAGCGCGTAGAGCATCGGCGCCTCGAACGTGATCGAGCCCTTGTACAGCGTCGCGGTCCAGTTGAAGACCTTGATGGCCGACGGCACCGCCACCAGGAAGCTCAGCAGCGAGAACACCATGCCCGCGTACACCGACTGGCCGCTGACGAACATGTGATGACCCCACACCAGGAAGCCGATCACGGCGATGCCGAGAATCGCGTAGACCATGAAGCGATAGCCGAAGATCGGCTTGCGCGCGAAGCAGGTGATGATCTCGCTGACCACGCCCATCGCCGGGCAGGATCATGATGTAGACCGCCGGGTGGGAATAGAACCAGAACAGGTGCTGGAACAGCAGCGGGTCGCCGCCGAGGGCCGGATCGAAGATGCCGACCCGGAGCAGCCGCTCGAGCGCGATCAGTCCGAGCGTCGATGGCCAGCACCGGCGTCGCCAGCACCATCATGATGCTCGTCGCGTAGTAGCGCCCAGACGAACAGCGGCAGCCGGAACCAGGTCATGCCCGGGGCGCGCATGCTGTGGATGGTGACGATGAAGTTGAGGCCGGTGAGGATCGACGAGAAGCCGACGATGAACACGCCGACAGACCGCCAGGATCACGTTGCGAGTTGGAGAACATGGTCGAGAACGGCGTGTAGAACGTCCAGCCGGTGTCGACCCCGCCGGCGAGCAGCGTCGCCGACGGTGAACAGCCCGCCGATCGTGTACAGGTACCAGCTCGCCAGGTTGAGCCGCGGAAACGCCACGTCGCGCGCGCCGATCATCAGCGGGATCAGGAAGTTGCCCAGGGTGGCCGGGATCGACGGAATCAGGAAGAACCACACCATCACCACGCCGTGCATGGTGAACAGCTTGTTGTAGGTGTCGGTCGGTCACCAGATCGCCGGCCGGGGTCAGCAGCTCGAGGCGGATCATCGCGGCCGCGACGCCGCCGATGACGAAGAACGCGGTGATCGAGACGCAGGTACAGGATGCGCGATGCGCTTGTGATCGCGTGTCGTGAGCCACGACAGGAGCGGAGAGCTTCGTCGCGACGTAGCTCGGCTCGGCGCTGGCGAGCGATGGCGCTCATCGGTGGCGTCCCTTCGGCGGGCAGGGACTTGATGTACGCGACCAGTGCGAAGAGCTGCTGCTCGTCGAGCTGGCCCTGGAACGAGGGCATGATCGGCGCGTAACCCGCGACCACCGGCTTGCGCGGCAGCAGTATCGAGTCCGCGGATGTAGGTCTCGTCGGCGACGAGCGTTCCGCCGCCGTCCAGGTGCACGGTGCTCCGGAAAAGTCCCTCGAGCGTGGGCGCGTGCACGGTCGCGTTGGCGCCGTGGCAGCCGCTGCAGCCGATGGTGGTGAACAGTCGCGCGCCCTCTCGAGCCGCCGATTCGAGCGGCGCGCCCTGCGCGATCCACCGCGCATAGTCGGCGGGCGGCATGACGATCACGCGTCCGGTCATGCGCGAATGCCCGGTTCCGCACATCTCCGCACAGAACAGGTGGAATGTGCCCGCGCGCGTGGGTGTGAACCACAGCGACAGGTAGCGGCCTGGCACGACGTCCTGCTTGATGCGCAACGCCGGCACGAAGAAGCTGTGGATCACGTCCTGCGAGGTCATCAGCAGGCGGACCGGGCGGCCGAGCGGCACGTGGAGCTCGTTGATCTCGCGCCGTCCTTCCGGGTGCTGGAGCTTCCACATCCATTGCTTGCCGATCACTGTGATCTCGATCGCGTCGGCAGGCGGCCGGTACAGCTCGGCGTAGAGCGCCGCCGCCCAGCCGAAGATGCCGAGGAAGATGACGAGCGGCGTGAAGATCCAGGCGTATTCGAGGGCGCGGTTGCGCGCGACCGGGTTCGAACGGTCGGCAGCGGTGCCCGCCCGGTAGCGGATGCAGAAGAAACCGATCAGGGTCGCGATGCCGCCGATCACCACGATTGACAGGCCCACCAGCGAGAAGAAGAGCACGTCGATGCGGTGCGCCATCGCGGACGCGGCGGGCGGGATGAAGCTCCAGGGACTCATGGCTGTCCGCTCCGCCGCGCGCTCGTCCGGCCCAGGGCGAAGAGAAGCACGCCCAGGGCGATGACGGACACGATCCCCGCCGCGCGGAGGATGTCCGTGATCAGGACACCGTACTTTCCCTTCGACGGATCGTAGTGGTAGCAGAGGAGAAGCAGCCGGTCGGCGGTCGAGCCGACCCGGCCGCGCGAAGCTTCGACGAGCGCGAGCCGTAGATCGCGCGGTGCGAACTGCACGCCGAGGAGATACCGCGACACGCTGCCCTGCGGCGTCAGGATCGTGATGCCGGCGGGATGCGCGTAGCGCTTCTCCTGCGGATCGTAGACGTAGCGGAAGCCGATCGTGCGGGCGACGGACCGCGAAACGTCGGCGCTCGTCGTGAGGAAATGCCACGCGCCCGCGTCGTCCGGCCGGCCGTAGCGGGCGAGATACTGCGCGCGTGCGGATCGGGCGAGCGCCGGTGGCTCGGTCGGATCGATGTCGATCACCACGACCCGGAAGGCTTTTCCGGGCGCGAGGGCGACCCGCCGGAGCGTGTCCACGGTGCTCTGGAGCACCACGCCGCACAGGTTGTCGCAGTCGAAGTAGGCGAGCACCAGGATCACCGGCACGCTCCCGAAGTAGTCGCCGAGCCGCACCGTCGCGCCGCTTTCGTCGCGCAGCGCGCTGTCGAGCGGCAGTACCGCGCCGGGGTGCTGGTCGAAGCCCACCTCGTCCAGGAACGTCGACGGATCGTGCGCCAGCGCGGGAGAGGTGGCTGCGAGCGCGAGCAGCAGTGCGAGCATGAAGCGGCTCATGGTCCGGGCGCCTTCTTGCCGTTGCCCGCCGGCGTGGCGGACGCATGTCGGTCGACGAGCAGGGACATCGCGCGATCCACCGGAATGCGCGCGACCCCCGCGTCGCGATCGACCCATCCATAGCTGTCGCGTCCCTGGAGCTTCTGCCGCCGGAACTGCTCGAGGCGCAGCTCCGGGCGGGGTTCCAGTCGCGCGGCAGGTCGCACGGGGAGCGGCTCGGCGGGCTCGGGCGGCCCGAAAGCATGAAACAGCAGCCCGCGCGAGATGAAGATGACAGCGATCACGATCAGAAGCAATGCGCCGGCGACGAGGAGGATCGTTCCGACCGGCTCGTCGACGTTCTCGCGGCGGGACGTTGCGCGCGTGCCCGGCACGTTCGCGTGATCAGGCGGGCTCATGATGGGCGGCCGGTGGGATCCCGGTTCCGGTCAAAGGCCTCGTCCGGCCCGCTGCTAGTGCGGGCAGCACGATCGCGAGCCACACGCCGCCGATCCCGGCGACGGCGGTGAAATCGCTCCAGTAGACGGTCAGGCCTGCAGTCCTGATCGAGGGCGCGACCAGCCAGAACGCGTAGACGAGGTGGGCGCCGAGCAGCAGCCACGCCACCGCTGCGACGGTGCCACGGCTGCGCTTGGCGGCGCGCGACAGCAGGATGGCGAATGGCAGGCCGAAGTGGAACACGGCCAGCGCGGGCGCGAGCGCGCGCCAGCTGGTCTGCGCGCGCGGCACGTACCACGCGATCTCGTTCGGCAGATCCGCGACCCAGACGGTCACGAACTGGCTGAGCGCGAGGTAGCCCCAGGCGAGCACGAGCGCGAGCTGCAGATTGCCGAGGTCCTGAACGCGATCCGGTGCGACGCTTCGTTCCGATCGCGCACGGCATGCCAGACAGACGATGGCGAACGTGGCCGCGCCGAGGAGCTGGCCGACCGCGACGAGCATCCCGAGGATCGTCGAGTAGGACTCGGGCACGAGCGAACCGACCCAGTCCACCGCCGCGAGCGTGATGCTCAGGGCGTAGAGGATCAGCCCGGCAATGCTCAACCGACGCAGGCGGATCGCCAGCGCGGCGCTGTTCGCCGGGCGTGCTTGCTCCTCGACGGACCATGCCGTGAGCAGATGCGCGAGCGCGACCCAGAGCAGCAGGAACAGCGCGGCACGCGCCAGGAAGAACGGAACATTGAGATACCAGGACTTCGCGTCCAGCAGCGCGGCGTGCTGCCCGGCGTCCGGCGTGGTCCACGGGTAGAGCGCCCCGAGTCCGCCGAGCAGCGGCAGGAAAAGAAGCGCCATGAGCGGCATGGCGCGCGCGGCGGCGGCGAGCGGCGCCCGAATAGTGTGGCCCCAGGCGCCGCCGGTGACGCCGTGAATCATCAGGAGCGCCATGCTGCCGAGCGAGAGGCCGAGCCAGTAGACGTATGCGAACAGATAGGAGGAATAGGCGCGCGCCGGCTGCGCGAGCATTCCGATGCCGGTTGCCGCGAGACCGGCGATGCCGGCCGCCAGGGCGGCACGTTGCACGAGGCGCGGATGGGGCGCGGCGCTTGCGGTCATCGTTTCGCCTCGTCGAGCTTGCGGCGGTCGCCGGGGTCGAGCGCGCTCGACGCGACATGCTGACTGAGCTGCAGTGCGCGCACGTACGCGACGATCGCCCAGCGGTCGTCCGGCGGAATCCTGGCGGCGTAGGAACTCATCGCGCCGTAGCCCGCCGTGATCGCATCGTAGAAATGCTGGTCGGGCGCATTGCGCAGTCGCGGGCTGTGGAACGAAGGCGGATGCGGAAATCCGCGCCGCGGAATCATGCCGTCCCCGTCGCCCAGCGGGCTGTGGCAGGGCGCGCAGAAGATGTCGAAGCGTTCCTGACCGCGACGCATGAGCTGCGTGGTGACCGGCCGCGGGATTCCGTCGAGGCGCGGACGCCACGTCGCCGGGGTGTTCGCCTGGGCGCCGCGCGGCGTGAGCGGCGGAAAGATCACCGGCTTCGCTGCCGGGGCCGGCGCGGCGCCCACCCGGCCGCTCGATGTGCCCGCGAGCGGTCCGGCAGCCCGTGGCACGGTGTCCGGAACGGGCGGCCGTGCCGACCGGCCATCCGCAAACAGGCGACTTGGCGCGAACGGCTTGTACTTCGGCTGGTCGTACATGTCGCGCATCGCTTTCTCGCAACCCGCGAGCGCCGCGATCGCGCCGGCCATCGTGAAGCTCAGCGCGAACATCAGTGCCGCCCGGGCCACGACGCGCGGGATGGGGAGCGAAATTCTCACTCGCGGACCTCGCTCACGCTGTGCGCCTGCAAGCTCTCGACGAAGCGCCCCAGTGCGGCGCGTTCGGCCGCCGGGTCGCTGCCGTCGAGATAGAGGAAGAACCCGTCGCGCGTCGTCGCGTCGAAGGCCGGCACTGCGAACAGGGGGTGATGCAACCGTGGCAGACCGCTCGCGACCAGCATTCCGACCACGCCGAACAGGGCCCCGAGGAGGATCGTCACCTCGACCGCCGAGAAGATGAACGCGGGCCAGCTGTGGACCGGGCGGCCGCCGATGTTGAGCGGGTAGTCGATCACCGCGGAATACCATTCGATGAAGTAGAAGCCTCCTCCGCCGATCAGCGCGCCCGCCAGCACGAGCCAGGGCAGGCGACTGGGCCGATGGCCGAGCGCCTCACGCAGGCCCTCCACCGGCATCGGGGAGTACGCATCGAGTCGTTGATATCCCGCGGCGCGCGCGCGCCGCACTGCGGAGACGAGCTCGCGCCCGGAGCGGAATTCCGCGAGCAGCCCGTATCCGCGTGTGGCGTCGCTCATTGCACACCTTCCCGCGAGGAAGCCAGCAGCCTGCGCATCTCGAACATCGAGATCATCGGCAGCGTGCGCAGGAAGACCAGCAAGAGCAGGGCGAAAATGCCCATCGATCCGAGCAGGTGCGTCCAGTCCCAGGCGGTCGGATAGAACATGCCCCAGGACGAAGGCAGGAAGTCGCGGTGCAGGCTGATGACGACGATCACGAAGCGTTCCAGCCACATGCCGGCCACGACGGCCGCGCTCACGAAAAAGAGCGCCACGGGGGAGAGGCGCACCCTGCGCAACCACAGCAGCTGGATGACGACAACGTTGCACACGATGCTCGCCCAGTACACGGGGGCGTAGGGTCCCGCGAACCGGTTCGTCATGACGTAGATCTCGTAACGGTTCGCGCTGTAGTAGGCGGTGAAGATCTCGACCAGGTAGCTGTAGTCGACGATCAGCCCGACGGCGAGCAACGCCTTCGCGAGACGATCCAGGTGTCTTTCCGTGACGAAGTCGTGCAACCCGAAGACGGCGCGGATCGGGATCGCGAGGCACAGCACCATCGCGAAGCCGGAGAAGAGGGCGCCGGCGACGAAGAACGGCGGGAAGATCGTCGAATGCCACCCCGGTGTGTTGCCTTCCGAGAAATCGAAGGCGACCATGCTGTGCACCGAGAAGACGAGCGGCACCGCAAGGCCGGCGAGCACCAGCGAGAGCCGCTCGTGATGCTCCCATTGACGCGCCTCGCCGCGCCAGCCGAGCGCGAGCAGGCCGTAGAAGACCTGGCTCGCCCGCGTGCGTGCGCGATCCCGCAGCGTCGCGAGATCCGGCAGCATGCCGACGTACCAGAACAGCATCGAGAAGATCAGGTACGCGAGAATGGCGTAGAAGTCCCAGACCAGGGCGCTCCGCCACTGCGGCCAGGTGTTCATGACGTTCGGATAGGGCAGCATCCAGTAGAAGAAATACGGGCGCCCGAGGTGCATGATCGGGAACAGGCCCGCGATCGCGACCGCAAGCACCGTCATCGTTTCGGCGAAGCGGCTGATGGCGGTGCGCCATTCCTGGCGGAGCAGCAGCAGCGCGGCGGAGATGAAGGTGCCGGCCATGCCGATGCCGATCCACCAGACGTAATTGGTGATGGCGAACCCCCAGGCTACCGGGATGTTGATGCCCCAGATCCCGACGCCGACATCGAACAGCACGCCCGCGGCAACGAAGAACGCCAGCGTGAGGGCCAGCGCGCATCCGGCCGCGGCCCACCAGGGCCACCCGAACCGGCGCTCGAGCACGATACCGCTCACGCGGTCGGTCATCGATGCGTAGCTCGGCGAGCCCTCCATGACTGGCGGCGAATCGGTCACGAACCCTCGCGCTCGAAGTCCGGATTCGGGTTGGTCAACTTCGCGAGATACGTCGTTCGCGGCCGGGTGTTCTCCTCCTCGAGCAGCGTGTAGTCGAGCGGGGAATGCTTGGCTCGCGCGACCCGGCTTGCCGGCTCGGCGAGATTTCCGAACACGATCGCACCGGTCGGGCAGGCGGCCTCGCACGCGGTGACGACATCCCCGTCGCGGATCTTCCCCCCGCGCCGGTCGGCGTCGATGCGCGCCCGGGTGATGCGCTGCACGCAGTAGGTGCACTTCTCCATCACGCCGCGGCGACGCACCGTCACTTCCGGATTGCGCTGGGCGCGCAGCGCGCGGCTGGCCTCGTCTGCGAACTGCAGGAAGTTGAACCGGCGCACCTTGTAGGGGCAGTTGTTCGAGCAGAAGCGGGTACCGATGCAGCGGTTGTAGACCTGGACGTTCAGGCCGCCGGCGTCATGCATCGTCGCGCCGACCGGGCAGACGAGCTCGCATGGCGCATCCTCGCAGTGCATGCAGGGCACCGGCTGGAAGTGGGTCGTCGGGTGCGCTGCCGGACCGGCGAGATAGGTGTCGACCCTGATCCAGTGCATCTCCCGTCCGCGGTCGACTTCCTCCTTGCCGACCACGGGGATGTTGTTCTCCGCCTGGCATGCGATCGTGCAGGCGTTGCAGCCGATGCACGCGCCGAGGTCGATCGACATCGCCCAGGCGTACTCGCCGCGCGGGTAGCGCGGATACAGCGACGCGTTTGCTCGGCCTCGAGCAAAGTCCGGATTGCCCGCGAACTCGCCGGCTGTCGCCGTGCGCACCGGATCGCGACCGCTCATCCGGTGATGCGTTTGCGTCGCGGCCAGGCGCCGGCGGCGGCCGGTCTTGCGCAAGGTCACCTGCGACCCGATCCAGGGCGCGGAAGACAGGCGCAGCGCATAGGCATCGAAGCCGCGGCCGCTGCCGACCGAGCCGGCCCGTGCGCGGCCGTACCCGAGCGGCGCCGTCACGGTGCCGTCCGGATGGCCGGGCACCACCCGCACCGGGGCGAGAACGCTTCGCTCGCGATGTTGCAGCTCGACGAGATCGTCGGTTTCGAGTCCCAGACGTTCGGCGGTCGCCGGTCCGAGCAATGCCGCGTTGTCCCAGGTCAGGGTCGTGATGGGCTTGGGCAGCTCCTGCAGCCATGCGTTGTTGGCGAATTGGCCGTCCCACACGCACGGGTCGGGCGCGAACACGATTTCCAGCGAGTCGCGGTCGGTCGCGACGGGCGCCGTCAGCGCGGCGAGCGCCGCGTGCCGGAATGCGGGGGACTTGCGCGGGAAAGCGGTGTCAGGAACGATGCCGTCGTGCAACGCCTGCTGCCAGAACGCCTCGAAGTCGCTGCCGCGCTTCTGCTGCCAGTGTTCGCGCACAAGAGCGTGGGCGGTGCGTCCCGAGTCGCCGATCAGCGCGGCGATCAGCGCATGGATCGAGACGCCGGCGTACAGGGGCGCGATGAGCGGTTGCACGATGGTCGCGGTCCCGTCGAACGCGCGCGCGTCGCTCCACGTCTCCATGTAATGCGCCTCGGGCACGTGCCAGCGCGTCCGGTTTCCCGTCTCGTCGCGGTAGAGGCCCATGTGAATCGCGAGTCGGGCCCTGGCGAGCTGCGTGCCGAAGTCGAGATCCACCGGTGCGGTTGCGACCGGATTGCTCCCGGCGATGACGAGCATGTCGACTTCGCCCGCGGCGAGCGCCGCGACGAGGTCGCCGAGCGATCCGCCCTGCGCGACCGGCGGGCGCACGGCAACCGGATCCGTGTACGTGACCGTCGCGCCCGCGCCGCCCAGCTCGGCGTTGAGCGCGTGGGCGAGCACGTGAACGGCGGGTGGTTGGCGCTCGCCCGCGATCACCACGCTGCGTCCGCGATGCCGCGAGAGGTCGACGACCACTGCGGCCGCAAACGCGTCCATCCGCTGGTCGGGCGCGGACGGCGCGGACACCGCCAGTCCGAGGCGGGCGGCTACGAGCCGGGCGAAGGTCTCCACGCCGGTCGGTCGAACCGGCAACCGATGGTCGGCCATGGCGCCGGTGACGCCGATCGAGGACTCGACGGCATAGAGTCGCGTCATCGCCTGCGCTCCGGAAGCGCCGCGGCGGGCCGCGAAGTGCCGCGCGCTGCGCAGGCTGGCGGCGCCGGCGCCGAGGAAATCGGCGTCGAGTGACACGATCACGTCCGCCTTTTCGAGGTGAACCTGGCAGTCCAACGGCGTGCCGAACGCGGCAGTGCTCGCAGCGTCGTGGTTTTCGGCGTCGAGCGGCTGATGCACATGCCAGCGGGCTTCCGGATAGGCGGCAAGCAGCGACTGGATCTGTGCACCGAGCGTGGGCGACGTGATGGTTCCCGTGAGGAGGCGCAGGCCCGCGCCGCCGGTTTGCCGCAGGCGCAAGACCTCGGGCGCCATGGCCGTCAGGAAATTCGGCCAGCTGGAGATCTCGCGCTCGCGCATCACCGCCTGCGAGCGATCCGGGTCCCACAATCCGAGCACCGACGCCTGCGCAAAGACGTCGGTCGCACCCAGGCTCGCAGGATGCAGGCGATTACCCTCCACCTTGGTGGGACGCCCCATGTTGCACTCCACGAGGACACCTTTCGCGAAGCCGTCCAGGACCATGGCCGTCGCATAGAAGACCGGCTCGCCCGGGACCAGACCCTCCGGGCTGCGCGCGTACGGGACGATCTTCTCCGGCGGCGGGCTGCAGCCGCCGACGCCGCCCAGCGCGATCGACGCGGCCATGAGCTTCATGAAATCGCGGCGACCGTTGTGAAGGTCCGGCGGCACCGATCGGCTGTTCACTGTGCGGTCCTTCATCAGCGATGGCAGACCGAGCAGTCGGTCACGCGATCAGCGTGGATGCCGTACTCGGCGACGAGCCTTCGTCCGAGCGCAGCGCGGTCCGGCGGCGGTTGCCAGGCCATCTCGAACACGTGCTCGCGTGGACGGACGTGCTGCTCGGGATGGCGGTGGCATTGCAGGCACCACTGCATGGCCAGGGAGCGAGCGCGCCACGTGAGTGGCATCTGGTCGACCCGGCCGTGGCAGGTGACGCAACCCACGCCTTTCGCGACGTGGATGCCGTGATCGAAGTAGACGAAATCGGGCAGTTTGTTCACCCGCCTCCACGCGAGCGGCTTGCCGCCGCGGAAGCTCGCGCGTAGCGGTGCCAGCACGGACGCGTCGCGGAACAGGACCGAATGACACGTCATGCAGACATCGTTTGCGGGAATCCCGGCAAAGGCTGATTGCTCCACGTCGCTGTGGCAGTAGCGGCAGTCGATGCCCTCCTCTGCCACGTGGTGCTTGTGGCTGAACGGCACCGGCTGCGGGACCGGGTCCCCGATGCCGTACCGATCAGCGATCGCCTCCCGCCACGCGAAGACCAGTGCTGCCATCACTGCCACGCCTGCGAGCAGCACGAGGTTGAGGACGAGCCCCGTGGACGGGCGGAATATCTGCGGCATTTACTTGATAGCTCTCTCGCCGCCGGATTGGGCCGGGGGCGGCGCGGCGAGAAGCCAGCCGACCCTGCGTCATGCGATGTTTCGTCCCGGCGCTACAGACACTTGCGCACGACCGCTCACGCAAGGGGCGTGCCTGCATTTCGCACCGCGAGAGCCTCGCGCGCAGGTCTTCTTGCCGCCAGTATGCGCTCCGACCAGCCTCGGCCATTTCCGGTCGGCCGAGGCTCCGCGTAAGCGTTACCGGTGGTGGCGCCGGCAATTTCCGCTTGCCGAAGATCGGGCAGCCGACGCCCGGGGCGTGCCTGTATTTCGCAAGAGAAAGAGCCTTGCGCGCAGGTCTTGTTGCCGCCAGGATGCGCTCCGACCAGCCTCGGCCATTTCCGGTCGGCCGAGGCTCCGTGTAAGCGTTACCGGTGGTGGCGCCGACAATTTCTGCAGGCCGAAGACCGGGCAGCCGACGCCCGGGTTGCGCCAGGTTTGGATCAGAGGCGTCGATCCCATTCCGGGCATGACGTTTGCCTTCACCGTCGATGTTCCTTGCCCTCTGAGAGAGTCTGCACCATGCCTCGCCTCACGCGCCGCGAGCTGTTCCGCAAGGCCGCTGCTGCCGCTGGCGCCGTGGGCGCGGCCTTCTGGTTCGCGCCCCGCGCAGCCACGGCAGCAGTGGCGCAGTCGTTGTTGCCGCCACCGGTCGCGGAGTCGTTCAGTTGGGCAGCCGCACCAGAGATCGACTTTCTCAAGGCCGCGGTCGGACGCTTGATTCCGGCCGACGCGCTCGGGCCGGGCGCGCTCGAGGCCGGCGTCGCGTTCTTTATCGACCAACAGCTGGCGGGGCCTTTCGGCCGTGGTGAGGCCTGGTACATGCAGGGACCCTGGAAAGAAGGAACCGACGAGCAGGGTTACCAACTGAAGCTGACGCCCGCACAGCTCTATCGCGCGGCGATTGCCGCCGTCGACGAGCATTGCCGGAAAACGCGGGCCGGCAAGTCGTTTGCCCAGCTGACGGCGTCGGCGCAGGACGAGGTGCTGCACGGGCTCGAACAGGGCGAGATCGCACTGAACGGCTTGCCGGCGAAGGAGTTCTTCCACATGCTGCTGCAGAACACGAATGAGGGATACTTTGCCGATCCCATCTACGGCGGAAATCGCGATTTCGCCGGCTGGAAGTTGCTCGGTTTTCCGGGACCTCGCTACAACTATGTGATCGAGATCCGCCAGCACGGCAAGCCCTACACGGAACCGACGGTTGGTCTCGCGGGTCGAAGCGGCGCGCGGCCACGCCAGGGAGGCTGAGGCGATGGCCACCAAACTCGAGCCGGTGGACGTGGTCCTGGTCGGCTTCGGCTGGACCGCGTCGATCCTGGCGCAGGAGCTGACCGACGCCGGGATGCGGGTGCTCGCGATCGAACGCGGCAAAACACGCGATACGGTGCCCGACTTCGCGCCGACGCACATTCAAGACGAACTTCGCTATGCGGTGCGCAACGGCCTCTTCGAGGAGCTCGCGCGGGAAACGCTCACCTTTCGGAATTCAATCGAGCAGACTGCACTGCCGATGCGTCATCTCGGCTCGTTCAATCCGGGATCAGGCGTCGGCGGCGCCGGCGTGCACTGGAACGGCCAGTGCTGGCGCTTCCTGCCGAGCGACTTCCTCGCACGCACACACATCGAGCGGCGTTACGGCAAGAAATTCATCCCGCAGGACATGACCTTGCAGGATTGGGGCGTTACCTATGACGAGCTCGAGCCATTCTACGACCGCTTCGAGTATCTTTGCGGCGTCTCCGGAAAGGCCGGCAACCTGAAAGGCGCGCTGCAGCCCGGCGGCAATCCGTTCGAGGGACAGCGCCAGCGCGACTACCCATTGCCGCCGCTCGAGCGCAGCTATGCGACGGTGCTGTTCGACAAGGCCGCGCGCGAAGCGGGTTTTCAGCCCTTTCCGTGCCCGGCTGCCAATACCTCGCGTCCCTACCGCAATCCGTATGGCGTGCAGATGGGACAGTGCACCTATTGCGGATTCTGCGAATGGTTCGGATGCGGCAATTATTCGAAGGCGTCGCCGCAGACGACGATCCTGCCCGTGCTTGTCGAGAAGGACAATTTCTCATTGCGAACGTTGTGCAACGTCACGCGCGTGAATCTCGATGCCTCGGGAAAGCGCGCGACCGGCGTCACTTACGTGGACGTCAACGGCCGCGAGTTCGAGCAGCCGGCGGAGCTGGTGATACTTTGCGCGTACGCGCACCACAACGTCCATCTGCTGCTGCTCTCCGGAATCGGCAAGCCCTACGATCCGCGATTCGGCGTAGGGGCGGTCGGACGCAACTACGCCTACCAGATCACGTCTTCGGTGCACGTTTTCGTGAACGAGCAGAATCTCAACCCTTTCATGGGCGCCGGCGCGCTTGGCCAGGCCATCGACGAGTTCAACGGCGACAACTTCGACCATGGGCCGCATGGGTTCATCGGCGGCGGCTACATCGCGCTCTGGACAACTGGCGGGCGGCCGATCCTCCAGCAAAACCTCGTGCCTGCGGGCACGCCGAAATGGGGCAGTGCCTGGAAGAAGGCAAGACACGAGAACTATCAGCGCAGCGCATCAATCGCCACCCACGGCAGCGTGATGAGCTATCGCGGTTCGTATCTCGATCTCGATCCGACCTATCGCGACGACTACGGCAACCCGCTGCTGCGAATGACCTTCGATTTCCATGACAATGAGATCAGGATGTCGAAATTCCTGACCGATCAGGCCGCCAAGATAGCGCACGCGATGAAGCCGCGCTCGATGGAGAAGAACTACCGCAAGGGCCACTATCGGATCGCTCCCTACCAGACCACTCACAACACGGGCGGCGCGGTGATGGGCGCCGACCCGCAAACCAGCGTCGTCAATCGCTACCTGCAGTCGTGGGACGTTTCGAACCTGTTCGTGATGGGTGCCTCGGTGTTTCCACAGAACCCCGGATACAACCCGACCGGCACGGTGGGTGCGCTCACGTACTGGGCCGCCGACGCAATTCGCAATCGGTATCTGAAGAGCCCCGGACGGCCGCTGATCGAGGTGTGACCGGGGGGCGAGAAGGAGCATCGCAATGCGCACATCGCACCCAGCGCTCTGGCTTGCCGGCGTTCTCGCGGCGCTGCTGCTCGCTCCGACCGATCTCGTCGCCCAGGGCAGGACGTATACCACCATCGAAAGAGGGCGCTACCTAGTCGCCGCTGGCGACTGCGCGGCGTGTCACACCAATCCGGGCGGCAAACCCTTCGCCGGCGGACTGGCGATGGCAACGCCGTTCGGCACGATCTACTCGACCAATATCACACCCGATCCGCAGACCGGCATTGGCAAGTACTCCGACGCGGATTTCTACAATGCGATGCACCACGGCGTGCGCCGCGACGGCGCGCTCCTGTATCCCGCCTTCCCTTACCCCTGGTTCACGAAAGTTGGCCGCGCAGACATCCGCGCGATGAAGGCCTACCTCGACACCCTCGAGCCGGTCCGACAAGAAAACCGCGCACCCGAGCTGCCATGGCCGCTGAGCGTGCGTGCGGCGATGAGAGGCTGGAACGCCCTGTATCTACACGAGGGCGAGTACGTGCCGCGCAGCGACAAGTCGGCAGACTGGAACCGCGGCGCGTATCTGGTCGAAGGACTGGGTCATTGCGGCGCTTGCCACACCGATAAGAACCTGCTCGGCGCCCCCAAGCGCGATCAGCGGCTCGAGGGCGGCTCCTTCGGTGAGCGCTGGTACGCCCCGAGCTTGAGCGGCGGCCTGCGCTCGGGCCTCGGCGGCTGGACCGCCGCGCAGATCATCGAGTACCTGAAAAGCGGTGCAAATGAACATACCACCGCTGCCGGCCCAATGGCCGATGTCGTGCGTCATTCGACCCAACATCTCGACGACGCGGATCTGCAGGCGATCGCGGTCTATCTGAAGGCGTTGCCGGCCGAGCACGATGAATCAATGGCGGCGCGCGAGTCGTCGGCCAGCGATAGCGATCGCGCGGCGCTGGCGCGCGGCGCAGCGCTGTATCTTGACAATTGCACTGGATGTCACATGGAAGACGGCGACGGGCTCGCCGGCGTATTCCCTGCGCTCAAGGGAAGCTCGTCGATCCAGGCCGAACGCGGCGACACGTTGGCGCACATCATCCTTGCCGGTGCGCAAGCGGCCAAGACCAGCGGCAGGCCCACCGGGCTCGCAATGCCCGCGTACGGCTGGAAATTCGACGACCAGCAGGTGGCCGATCTCGTGAACTATATCCGCAACGCCTGGGGCAATCGCGCTCCGCGTACCAATGCGGACGAGGTTGCCAAAGTGCGCGAGGAGGTCGAGAAGGCCGGCAGCTGAAGCAGTGCCGGGCGGGCTCTTTCGCCATTTTCTCCCGAGGGGCGGAAGATCTGCGGCCTGCTAGAAGTTGGCATCGAAACGATGGCGATCCGCTGGTGCTGCGGTCGCGAACCGGTGAAGGTCGAGGCACATCGCGATGAACCCTTCGTCGTGATCGAAGCTGTACGCATCGGCCAGGACCTTGAGCTCCGCAAGCTCTCTCGCAGCCAGCGAAAGGGCGACCCCTTCCTGTACATCACGATGGAGCTCCCCGAGGCCGAAAAGCTCGAAGACGTCCACCAGGCCGTATTCGCCGCCCTGGTAGAGATGAACCAGCGTCCGGCGACACCCGGGGGGTGTGGCGAATACGCCTCGGGCGTCCGGTTCGGGAGATTGCTGCATGGTCATCGCCGACTCATCGACCGTGGGACTCGATCAGCTTCGCGACGTCGGGATGTCCCGCCGCGGCAGCGAGCATGGCTGGTGTGCGGCCTTCCGCATCGACGGCGTTCACCGACGCTCCGTGCAGGAGAAGCAGGCGTGCCATGTCCGTCGATCCATCGAGCGCGGCGAGATGCAACGGTGTCATGCCGAGCTCGGTGCGCGTGTCGAGGTCGACTTTTCCCGTGTCGAGCAGCGTCCTGACGACCGCGATGTGACGCTCCGCGATCGCGCGCGCGAGCGGCGTGTAGCCATAGATGTCCTGCACGTCGGGATCGGCTCCCGCGTCGAGCAGCGCCCTCGCGATGTGGTCATGGCCCTTGGCGCTTGCGATCGTCAAAGCGGTCCAGCCGGTCGTGCTCCTGGCATCGACTGCGGCGCCACGGGCAAGCAGCGCCTCGGCGATGGCGAACTCGCCGCTCGCGACGGCGTACATCAACGCCGTTCCGCCGCGAGAGTTGGCGGCGTCGATCTTTGCGTCTGCGGCGATGAGTGCCAGCGCGAGCCGCAGGTCACCGTGCTTCGCGGCGAGCATCAGCGCCGAGCGCCCGTCGGCGGCCGTCCGGTTGACGTCCGCGCCTTCCGTCGTGAGCTGTGAGAGCTTTGCTGTGTCCTCGTGTCGCAATGCCCGCAGCCAGCCCTTCGCTGTCTGGGCGTGAAGCGGCCAAGGCGCAACGAGTGCGACACCAAAGACGAGGCCGCTCAGGACTGCCGGCAGCGCGCGCGAGGCGGCTCGACTGGCGTCGGCGTTCGGCACCACCTGCCAACCGCTGCGCGTTCAGACCGGGCGCGGCGGGGCATGCCCTTCGGGAGTCTCCGGCGGCGCCGGTTCGGCCGCGCCCGCGCCCTCTTGCTTCAACTTCTCGTACCAGCGGTCGTGGTGCAGCTTCATCCATTCCTCGCTGACCGTTCCGTCCGTCATGCCTTCGAGCGCGCCCGGTGTGCCCCAGACGCCCAGGTAGATGTGGCCGAGCGAGATCCCGATCCAGAGCAACGCAAGGATTGCGTGCAGGATCTGCGTGAGCTGCATGGTGGCGCGATCCTGCCCGAGAATCGGGAAGTCCAGGATCAGGCCGGTCACGCATACGCCGATCAGCCCGGCGGTGGCAATGAACCAGAACCAGACCTTCTCGCCGCCGTTCATCCGCCCCGCATGCGGATGCTTCCCGCCGAACATGCCGCCGAGCCGGGCGAGCCAGTCGAGGTCCTCGCGGTTGAACAGGTTGTAGCGGATCCAGACGACGATCTCGACGATCACGCCGGCCATGAAGAACGGACCGAGATAGTTGTGGACCGTCTTCGCGAACTCTGCGTAGATCGAGAATGCGCTCAATCCGACTACCGGAATCAGGACCGCTCTGCCGAACAGCAGGCTCAAGCCCGTGATCGCGAGGATGATGAACAGGATCGCGACATACCAGTGCATCACCCGTTCGCCCAGCGACCAGCGGGGCATCTTCCGGCCGGACGGCGGTTCCTTCGGCTTCTGCGGACCGACCAGGAAGTGGAACAGCGCGATCGCCGCCAGGATGCCCGCGAGCACCCACGGCGCGATGCTGGCAATCGGCCCATTGCGGATCTCGCGATAGGTCTCGCCCCCGTTCTGGATCAGCACGGGAACCGTATACGGCCCCGATGCGGCGGTGTAGCCCTTGTCGCCCTCGCGCACGTTGCGCCAGTAGTTCGCGCGCGGATTCTTCCCTTCGTCGAAGCCCTGGGCCAAGGCGGGCGCGACGAGATCGGTGACGACGTAGCTCGCGAGCGGCAGCACGAACGCCCCGCCGATGATCATGGCGAGCATCCCGATCACGACAATAACGCGTCGCGCCCGCGAGGCCTGTCTGGGTGCGCTCATGGCGTTTGCCTCCATTCTCGTTCGATCGACGGCACGGACATCGTCATCGGTGCTAGCCATAGGTGCGGTCGGCCTGCTCGAGCGCCCGCTGCCGCAATTCGGTGTTCTGAGCCTCGGTGCGCGCACGGTCCTTCTCGAAGTGGCCCGTCCTGTCCCATGGCTCCTGAATCCTGCTGCAGCCGGTGAATCCGGCCAGGACCACGCCTACAAGGGACGCGATCAAGGCGATTCGGACGATCCTCGACTCGACCATTCGGAAATCCTCCAAGAGATGACGTCCAAGCTCAGCGGTCGCGCTGGACGAGATTGAAGCGCTCGCGCAGCGCTTTTTGCTGGCCCGCTTCGCGCTGCTTCGCCAGGAGCGGGTCCTTGTCGCCCTTGTACACACCGGGCTTGTAGACGGTCGCGTCCGGCGACTGGTAGCACCCGGCCAATCCGGCGGCGGCAATGACCGCCAGCATCGCGCGATGACGTAGGATGAGCACGATGCGCCTCCTTTCCGCTCAGGACTTCTCGGGGTAGGCCGTTTCCCAGCCCCAGCTCTTCGGGCGACCGCCACGCGCGGTCACGCGCTTGCGGTAGATGTCGGCGACCACGTCGCCGTCACCCCCCAGCAGCGCCTTGGTGGCGCACATCTCCGCGCACGCCGGGAGCTTGCCCTGTGCGATGCGATTCGAGCCGTACTTCTGGTACTCGGCTTCCGAGTTGTCCGGCGCGGGACCGCCGGCGCAGAACGTGCACTTGTCCATCTTGCCGCGCACACCGAACGCCGACTGCGCGGGATACTGCGGCGCGCCGAACGGGCACGCATAGAAGCAGTACCCACAACCGATGCACAGGTCCTTGTCGTGCAAGACGATGCCGTCGGCAGTGGTGTAGAAGCAGTCCACCGGACAGACCGCCGCGCAGGGCGCATCCGTGCAGTGCATGCAGGCCACCGAGATCGATTTCTCGCCGGGCTCGCCGTCCTTCAGCGTGATGACGCGGCGGCGATTGACCCCCCAGGGCACCTCGTTCTCGTTCTTGCAGGCCACCACGCAGCCGTTGCACTCGATGCAGCGCTCGGCATCGCAAAGGAATTTCATTCGTGCCATGTTCGTTGCCTCCTATGGTGCTTCGGCTACGCCGCTCGATCTGGCAGAGCGTCGCCTTGGTCTCCTGCATCTGCGTCACCGAGTCGTAGCCGTACGTGGTGGCGTTGTTGCAGGCGTCGCCACGGATGTACGGCGCCGTCTCCTCGGGGTACTTGGCGACCAGGTCGTTGCCCTGGAACCATCCGCCGAAGTGGAACGGCGTCCACACGACGCCCCGGCCCACGCGCGGCGTGATCATGGCCATTACCTTGATGGGACCGCCCTCGGCACCCTCGAGCCAGACCCACTGCCCATCGCGGATGCCGCGGTCGTTCGCGTCGGCCGGGTTGATCTCGACGAACATGTGCTGCTGCAGCTCCGCCAGCCAGCGGTTCGAGCGCGTCTCCTCGCCGCCGCCCTCGTACTCGACCAGGCGTCCGCTGGTGAAGACGAGCGGATACTTCTTGGAGTGGTCCGTCTTCTGGATCGACGCGTAGAGCGTCGGCAGGCGCCAGAAGGCTGGCGCGGTCCGCGTACGTCGGATACTTGGCGACCAGGTCGTAGCGCGGCGTGTAGAGCGGCTCACGGTGGAGCGGGACCGCGTCCGGGAAGGTCCACACCACGGTGCGGGCCTTCGCGTTGCCGAACGGCGCGACCTCGTGCTTGATGCACACCCGCTGAATGCCGCCCGAGAGGTCGGTCTTCCAGTTGACCTTGTCGAGGTCGCCTTGCCCGTGCGCCTGCTGCGACTCCTTGTCGTCCTCCTTGCGCTTGGCGTCGGCAGCCCCCTTGGCAGACACGCCGGCCACCTTGCGTATCGCGGCCAGCTCCTCTGCGGTCAGTTCCTTGTCCCAGCCGAGCTTTTGCAGCAGACCGAACGTGAACTCCGGATAGCCATCCTTGAGATCGGAGTCCTTGCTGTACGCGCCCTCGGCGAGCAGGGTTTCGCCGTTGCGCTCGGTGCCGAATCGCGCGCGGAAAGTGAGGCCGCCCTTGGACACCGCTTTACTGGTGTCGTAGAGGACGGGGGTGCCCGGGTGATTCATCTCCGGCGTGCCCCAGCACGGCCATGGCAGCCCGTAATACTCCCCGTCACACGGGCCGCCCTCGGCGAGCAGCGTGGTCGTGTTGAACGTGCCCTTGTTTGCGAGCTGGCGCTTGAGGCGCTCCGGGCTCTGACCCGTGTACCCGATCGTCCAGGTGCCGCGATTGATCTCGCGCAACGTATCCTCGATCGACGGCGCATTGTTCTCCACCTTGATGTGCTTGAACATTTCGTCGGCAAAGCCGAGCTTCTTCGCGAGCAGGTAGAGGACTTCGTGGTCCGGCTTCGACTCGAATATCGGGGCGATGACCTGCTCGCGCCACTGCAGCGACCGGTTGGACGCGGTGACCGAACCGTAGGTCTCGAACTGCGTGCACGTCGGCAGGAGATAGGTGTTGTTCTTGCGGTCGCCCAGCACCGCCAGGACGGTCGGGTACGGGTCGGAGACGACGACCAGCTCGACCTTCTCCAGGGCCTTCTTCTGGTCGGACCCGCGGACCTGGCTGTTGATGGCGTGGCCCTGGAACATGATCGCGCGGATCACGTCCTTCTGCGCGACATGCGCCTTGTCCTCCGTGATGCCGTCGTACCAGCGCGACACCGGGATGCCCTCCATGTTCATCGGATGGGCCTTTTTGCCGTCTCCGGTGTCGTACTCCCTGGAGTTGTCGAAGCGATTCTTCAGCCAGTCGAAATCGACGCCCCACACGCGCGCCCAGTGCCGCCAGGCGCCCTCGGAGAGCCCGTAGTAGCCCGGCAGCGTGTGCGAGTTCGGCCCGACGTCGGTCGCGCCCTGCACGTTGTCGTGGCCGCGGAAGATGTTGGCGCCGCCGCCGGACACGCCGATGTTGCCCAGCGCGAGCTGGAACACGCAGTAGGCGCGGGTGTTGTTGTTCCCGATGTGGTGCTGGGTGCCGCCCATGCACCAGACGATGGTGCCGGGCCGATTCTCGGCCATCGTCTTTGCGCACTGGAGCATCTCCGCTTCCGAAACGCCGGTCACGTCCTGGACGGTCTTCGGGTCCCACTGCTCGACTTCCTTGCGGATCTCGTCCATGCCCCAGACGCGCTGGTTGATGTACTGCTTGTCCTCCCAGCCGTTGCGGAACACGTGCCACAGGAGTCCCCACATGAAGCCCATGTCGGTTCCGGGCCGGATCCGGATGTGCTGGTCGGCGTGCGCGGCGGTGCGGGTGAAGCGCGGATCGACGACGATCATGCGCGCACCATTCTCCTTCCCGCGGAGGACGTGCTGCATTGCCACCGGGTGCGCCTCGGCGGCGTTGCTGCCGATGAACAGCATCGCCTTGCAGTTGTGCATGTCATTGTACGAGTTCGTCATCGCGCCGTAGCCCCACGTGTTCGCGACGCCCGCTACAGTTGTGGAATGGCAGATGCGCGCCTGGTGATCGCAGTTGTTGCTGCCCCAGAAGGCGGCGAACTTGCGCTGGAGATAGGAGCCTTCGTTGCTCGCCTTCGACGAGCCGGCGAACCAGAATGAATCGGGCCCCGATTCGTCGCGGATCTTGAGCAGCTTGTCGCCGATCTCGTCGATCGCCTGGTCCCACGTGACGCGCTTCCACTTGCCGTCGACGAGCTTCATCGGATACTTGACGCGCTTGTCGCCCATGCCGTGCTCGCGAACCGACGCGCCCTTTGCGCAGTGCGACCCGAGGTTGAACGGCGACGCGAAGTCGGGCTCCTGGCCGGTCCAGACCCCGTTCTGGATCTCGGCGATCACGCCGCATCCGACGGAGCAATGGGTGCAGACCGAGCGCCGGGTCTCCGTCTTCACGTCGGGCTTCGGACCGTACTTCATGGGGTCGAGGGGCTCGACTGCGCGCGCCTTGCGCATCATGGTCGTGGAGAGGATCGTGCCCCCCGCGGCGGCGCCGAGCGCCAGCCCCGACCGCTGCATGAACGTCCGGCGGTCGATCGAGCCTCCGGGAACGCTCTCACCGCTCTCGAACCCGCGCGTGAGCCGGATCGCCCTTGCAGGGCGCGCGGTGACGGAATCCTGCTTTCTGATGAGTTTCATGATGCGCTCTCTCCTTTGGCCATCGCAGCCGAGCGTCTCGACGCGTGTCTCGGCGGGTCCGGCCCGCTAGTGCCCGGCCTTCGCGTAGTACTCCCGGATGTGGGGCGTCTCGTGATAGCCGGCCTGCTTTCGCCCCGGCTCGTCATGTGCGACCGGCTCGGGTCCCGGATCGGCGGCGGCGCGCCCGGCGAGCGTTGCCACCACTGCGCCGCCGGTGACCGCGAGTCCTTGCAGCAGAAAGTCGCGTCGGCACGACGTGATCGACTTTGAATGCCTCGTTCCCATTGCTGTCTCCTGCTCTCCGCATTGCGAAAACTTCCGGACGGCACTGGCCGCCGGTGCCGGGCCTACGTCGCCAGGTACTGCGTCTCCATCGCCATGAATCGTTCGCCCAGCGCGCCGACCGGGACATAGAAGCGCGCGGACTTCGCGCGCTGCAGGTCGCCGAAAAACCGCGGCATCCAGCGCGCGAGGTGATCGTGAAAAAACTGCTTCTGGGCCTCGAGCGGGATCTCGTCCGCGCTGTCGATGACGAGGCCCATCGCCTCGCACAGCGCGCTCACGTGGTCCTCCGGCTCGCGCACCTCGGGATGCCGTTCGATCCCGAATGCGTCGAGGTCGCGGCGCAGTAGCGCGAGCGGGCGGGACATGACGAAACCGCTGAGGTACCAGGAGGCGTACGGCATGAGCTCGCCGCGGCTGATCCCGATGAACAGATCGTGGTACTCGTCATCGGCCGCCTCGACCGTCGTTTGCGCGGCCGCTTGCTGGAGCGCTCGCCAGACGCCGTGCATGCTTCCGGGCGCTGGCGCTCCGCTTGGGGCAACCTCGATCAACGCGAGCTCGCGAAGCAGTCGGGCCGGGGGCGGCATGGCGAGAAGCCGTGCCAGAACACGGTACACGTCAGCTCGCGATGCATCGGCTCGCGGTTCCTCCGAAATGGGGCGAACGCCGCGCGCCGCCCCGCGGACTGCGTGTTCTACGCTTTGCGTCATACGATGGGGCGTCCCGCTTGTGACGGAAGGCGCCTGATCACATCCTCACGCATGCGGCGTTCCCGCCTTCATTGCAGAGCCTCTCGAGCGAAGGTGAAGATTGTTTTCGGCCGCCCGAACGCGCTCCGCCCGGAGATCGGCTCTTCCGATCGCGGCGTGCCGAGGTTCACCGCCGGCGCATCATGCGCTGGCGTAAGGGCTACCACGTATATGTTGTGGCTGAGCGAACCAGTAGGATTCGAAGCGCGCCAGCCAGTGTGCAGCTTTTACCGACGCAGAGAAATTCTTTCTGGCTTACTGGGGTCGCGTCCACCCCGGGCCCGCAACGCTCTTCAAATGCCACACGCACTCATTGTCGAAGACGATCACGACTCAGCCGAAGTCCTTGCGGAGCTGATCAAGACCGAGGGATTCAGCACTGCGGCGGCGGGAACGCTCGCCGAGGCGCGCCAGCAGATCGTTCTGCGCACGCCGGACGTCATCCTGCTCGACCTGATGCTGCCCGACGGCAACGGCATGGACCTCTTCGCCGATGTCGACGAGGTGGCCGACAGCGACATCGTGCTCATCACCGGTCATGCATCGCTAGACACCTCGATCCAGGCCCTGCGTCTCGGCGCAGCGGACTATCTCACCAAACCGGTCAACATCCGGCAGCTCAAGAACGTTCTCGCGCGGGTGAGGCCTCCGGGCGAGCTGAAGACGCGCATCGCTACGCTCGAGAAGGACGTCTCCGAAGTCGGCCGGTTCGGGCGTCTTTGGGGACGGTCTCCGACGATGCAGGAAGTCTATCGGAACATTTCCCGCGTGGCGGGCACCGCGGTGAATGTCCTGGTGACCGGGGAGAGCGGAACCGGCAAGGAGTTCGTCGCGCAGACCATACACGACCTCAGTCGCCGGCGCGACCGCCCATTCCTCGCCGTGAACTGCGGTGCGATCTCGCCGCAGCTGATCGAGAGCGAGATGTTCGGTCATGAGAAGGGCAGCTTCACCGGCGCCGCGCGCCAGCACCACGGCTACTTCGAGCGCGCCGACGGCGGCACGCTGCTGCTCGACGAAATCACGGAGATGCCCGCCGATCTGCAGGTCAAGCTGCTGCGCATCCTCGAGACCGGATCGCTCTCGCGCATCGGTGGCGACGAGCCGATCGACACCGACGTGCGGATCATCGCGGCGACGAACCGCGTGCCCGGCGAAGCGGTTGCCGAGGGCAAGCTGCGCGAGGATCTCTTCTACCGTCTGAATGTGTTCGAGATCCGGCTGCCACCGCTGCGCGAACGGCTCGAGGACGTCGAGCTGCTCGCGAACCATTTCCTGGCCGAGCTCAACGCGCGGGAACAGACCTCCAAGCGATTCACACCGCTGGCCATCGAGGAGCTCTCACGCTTCCACTGGCCCGGAAACGTGCGCCAGTTGCTGAACGCGGTGCAACGGGCGTTCATCCTGGCCGAGGGCAGCGGCATCGGCCCCGATTGTCTGTCGTTCGAGACGTCGGCCCCCAGCCCGGAGTCGAACGACGCGCGCGTCGCGGTCGCCATGGGCACGTCGATCGCGGAGATGGAGCGGCGGCTGATTTTCGCGACACTGGCGCACTGCGACGGACGGCGCGACAAGGCTGCCGAGATGCTGGGCGTCAGCGCGAAGACGCTCTACAATCGCCTGCGCGAATACCAACGCGACCGCCCCGGCGAAGGTGATCGCGGCGGCGCCTGAAGACCCCCCTCAGGCGCTGCGGAAATCGAGCAGTCGCGCGAATCGGATCCGCGCAGCTCGCAGCTTGCGCACCCCGCCGTAGCTGCGGTCGCTGATTACCTCCGGACACTTGGCGACATGGGCCGCGAGATGCGCGCCGCATGCCACCTTCCGGGCCTTGCGGCACGCGCGCGGCGTCGCCGGCCAGAGTTCGACCTGCCATTGGTCCGCCTTCGCGAGCATCACGGGAACCCCGCCTGCGGCGTCGGCCACCGCGAGCACGATGACCTCGATTTCGACCTCTTGCCCTTCGGCGAGGCGGTCGTAGCTCTCCCGGTCGTCATTCATTTCGAGCTCTCGATGGATCGCGCCACAGCGCCTCCGGTTAGTGGGTGATTCGCGGTGAATGCCCATATGCCCCAGGCAACGCAAACCGCGTGCCAGGCAGACTAACGGACGCAAGAGGCTGTTTTCGCGCGGTTTCGGTAGGCGTGGCCGGCGCAGGTGAAAACCGGCCCGACAGATTCGACCGACGGTGGGAAACAATTTCCAGCACCCTGGCACACCGGGCATGCGGGTTGCGCGTCCAACACATTTTCCCCAGACCGAATTCGGAGGTACTTCAATGGCAAAAATCATCGCGGCGCGATTCGAGACGCAATCAGAGACCGAAGGAGCGCTAACAGCCCTGTTGAAGGCGGGCATCCGGCGCGACAAGCTGTCAATCTTTCAAGTGCTGCCCCCGGGGCAGCACGCGACGCATCCCGCCGGGGGCGACGCATTGCACGACCGCGGCACGCGCAAGAGCGTGCGCGGAGCAATTGCCGGAATCGCCGCAGGCGCCTTCGCGGGCGCGCTCGCGGGCTGGCTGATCGCCGACGCTCTGTACAAGAATTGGAACGTGGGCGCGTTAGTGCTGGGTACCGCGCTCGGCGCCGCAATCGGCGCCTACATCGGGTCCTTGTTCGGCGCACTCGTTGCAACTCGTCGCCCGAATCCGGCCAGAGCGTCCCCCGAGTTTCCCGTGAGCCGCAAATCCGGCCCGCTCATCGCCGCGGAAGTCGGGAACGACCCCGAGCGCTTGGCCGCCGCCTGCGACGTATTCGTCGGCATGGACGCTCTGGAGGTCGAGGCGGCGGACGGGACGATCCGCGATGGCGACTGGGTCGATTTCGATCCGCGGCTACCGCCTCGCATTATCGCGCCCATACAGCGCTCCGCGGCTGCCAATACCATCTCACGACCGCGAGAGCATGCGTAGCGCGGGCAGCGGCAGAAGCAACTGCTATGCCGGTTGCGCCGTCGCTCGCCCGGCAGGCTGTCTTGTGTCCAACGGCAGGCCGCGGACCTCCGCGCGCGTCCGCGGCAAGCACTCCGGATAGCGTCGCTGCAGGAACGCCACGAGCTGTTCCCGGACGTGGCAGCGCAGATCCCAGGCGGCGCCGGAGTCCGGAGCGCTCAGCAGGGCGCGCAGCTCGACAGTGCGGTCGGTCGCATTCGTCACCACGAGTCCGCAGACTTTTCCGTCCCACTTACCGGACGCCTCCAGCATCCGACGCAACTCGGAGCGCACTTCCTCGATGGGAACCGTGTAGTCGACGTAGAGGAAAACCGTGCCCAGGATGTCCGCGGTGACGCGGGTCCAGTTCTCGAACGGGCGCTCGATGAAGTAAGTGAGCGGCACCACGAGCCGGCGCTGGTCCCAGATGCGAACCACCACGTAGGTATTGGTGATCTCCTCAATGCGACCCCATTCGTCCTCGACGATCACGACGTCGTCGAGCCGAATTGGCTGTGTCAGCGCGAGCTGGAGCCCGGCAAGCAGGTTTGACAGCGTCGGCCGCGCGGCCATCCCGACCACGATCCCGGCGAGACCGGCCGATGCAAGGAGACTCACGCCGAGCCCCTCGATGCCGGGGATCTTCATCAGCATGAGCGCGCCCGCAACGATCAGGATCACGACCGTGGCCGTGCGCTTGAGCACGCGCGACTGCGTCTGCATGCGCCGCGCGGTAAGGTTGTCCTCGACGTCGATCCGGTAGTGCAGCGCCACCCATTCGGTCACCACGCCGAGCAGCGCGACGATGAGCCAGGCGACTGACCCGTTCATCGCGACGCCGAGTACCCGATCGGCGAGGCCGACGAGGCGAATCGGCACGTCCACCGACGGTAGCGCGATCGAGAGCAGGAACGCGGGTGCTCGAAGCCGTGCGGGGCGCCGGCTGTGGCGCACGAGCGAGGCGTCGATCGGCGTCGGCGTTCGCGCTGCGAGGCGCTCGGCAAAGAAGAACGCCGTCCAGTGCACGACGAGTCCAGCAATGACGGCACCGACGAGGACGCCGATGGACAACAGCCAAGGGTACAGCGCGGTCAGATATTCCTCCATGCGTAAACCTCCTTTGAGCGGAAAAGCGGCGCACGATCGCCGCGCGCCCCGTTTAGCAGCCTGTTGAAAACCCGGCGCATGCCACCCATTTTTCAAGAGCCTGTTGGAGATGACCCGAGCGCAGCGGTTTGGTTCGGGATGAGGGAGCGGAACACCGGGCATGCGGATTGCTGCGCGACATATCCGCAGACCGACGCGCAAAGGAGCATTCAATGGACTGGCGGCAGGCCTACGAGCAGCAGCAGCGTGCGAAATTGAGGGAATGGCAGGCGGAAATCGACGAGTTGCAGGCCAAGGCCGATCAGGCCTCTTCCCGGATCGATCGAGATCACGCGGCGAATCGACGAGCTACGCGCGAAGTGTACGGCGGCCGAATTGAAACTGGCGGAGCTGTGCAGCAATGGAAATGACGAGCGGGGGGTCGCGAGCGCGGGCATCGACGGCGCCTTTCAAGACCTGCGCGCCCGGGTCAAGGCCGGTGTGTCGAATCCCAAGTGAACCGGGAAAGGCCCCACGCTCGTCAGGCTCGTTGCATTGCGCGATCCCGGACGCAGCACACCATTCCATAGAGGTTGCCGTGTCGACACGCGATCTGTTCGTGAAGAACGCCAAGTCCCAGCTCGACGAATGGACTGAGGAGCTCGATCGCCTGGAAGGTCCGATGGATCCGGACGATGGCTGGACGGAAAGCGAGCTCGAGAAGCACACAGCCGAGCTGAAGCGTTTGCGCGCCGCGGTGTCTCGCGGAGCTGCGCGATATCGAGCAGTCCGGCGATGGAACGTGGGAGCATCGCAAGATCGGCGCCGAGCAAGCGCTGACCGCGATGCAGGAGGCGCTCGCCAGCGCATGTGCTCAGTTCAGATAGACGGTTGACGCTCAGGCGTGCAGATCGGCCTGCCACGCATTCCAGTATCCGCGCGCCGTGGTCCAGCGGGACGCTCATCGCCAGCGGGCATGGGGCTTGCGAACGTGAAGGCAGAGAACCGAGCGGAATCAGCCAGGGCGCCGCCGCAGTCAAACTGTGACTTCTTGCACGGCGGCCCAGGCTGCGCAAATTCTTCACCAGAACCGGACAACAGGACACAGGAGGCAGAAATGAGGCTGTTCGCGTCACATCATCCCGTGCGCCAGAGAGCGGCGGAAGCCGTGGAACACGCGACCGAGGCGGCGCGCCCCATCACGCGCGCTTTCGACACCGTGGCAGACCGGTTCACGGACCGGACGACCGCGCTCGGCCATCGCGGTGCAGACATGATCGAGACCGCGGCCGGAGCTGTCCGCGCTCGACCGGTCGCAACCGTCGCCACGCTTGCGGCGGTCGTCGTGATCGTTGCGGGAGTGGCCAGCTATCTTGCGTACCGCAGCAGGCGCTGACACGTGCCGGTGTGTCCGCACTTCAGTCGCGACACGGACACGCCGGTAACGAAGGAAGTAGCAGAACCGCCATCACAGTTTCCGACCGGCGAAGCCCGCCATGCGCGTTCTGCTCATCCTCGCCCATCCACGCGACGACAGCTTGTGCAGCGCCCTAGCCGCGTCGTTCGCCGCGGGCTTGCGCGAAGCGGGGGTTACGCATCGGTGGCTCTCGCTCGCCCGCCTCCAGTTCGATCCGAACGTTCGCGAACCCTCGCCGGCCGACCAGCCCCTCGAGACAGACCTTGTTGCCGCCCGCGAGCTGATCGAGTGGTCCGACCACCTGGTGTTCGTCTACCCGACGTGGTGGGGCACTTATCCGGCGCTTCTCAAGGGATTCCTCGACCGCGTGCTCGCGCCGGGCTTCGCCTTCCGGCACCTGCGTGACGGACACTGGGAACCGCTGCTCAAGGGCAAGACCGCCGAGCTCGTGACCACGATGGATACGCCGCGGTGGGTGTATTCCTGGATCTATGCTGCGCCCGGACATCATGCGCTCGCGGCTGCGACGCTCGGCTTTTGCGGCATTCGTACGGTCCGCAAGCAGTCATTCACTCCGGTTCTCGGATCGACGGCGCGCAGCCGGGCCGATTGGCTCGCCACCGCGTGGGCACGCGGGCGCGCGCTGGCTGGCGGTGTTCTGGCGCCTTGGAGACGCCGGCTCGATACGCTACTTGCCTGGCTGGCAGCGCTGCGCCTCCAGTTCTATCCGCTCACGGCGATTGCGTACACCGTGGGAGCCTTGGCGGCCGCCGGGGACGATCCGCTCGCCGCGGGCCCTTACTGGTTCGGCCTCGTCGCGATTTTCCTGGTCGAAGCCGCGACGGTGTTCTCGAACGAGCTCTTCGACTACGAGAGTGATCGGCGCAACCGGAACGCGGGGCCGTTCAACGGCGGGTCACGCGTGATCGTGGATGGGCGGCTGGGGTCGCGCGCGCTCGCCACGGGGACTTTCGTGGCGCTCTGCAGTGCTGCACTGCTGTTCGCCGCGGCCCTTCAGCCGGTTTCGAGCCGTGGCCCGGCGGCGGCCGTCATCGTAACGGTCGGGGTCATCGCGCTCGGCTATACGGTTCCGCCGCTCCGGCTGTCGCATCGCGGCGCCGGGGAGATCGCGGTCGCTTTCACTCACAGCATCGGCGTCCTGCTTCCAGGGTACCTCCTGCAGGGGGGCGGATGGAGCGACCCGCTTCCGTGGCTCCTCGCGGTGCCCCTCGGAATCGCCATCCTGCCCTCGATCACGCTTGCCGGCGTTCCCGACCGCGATGCGGATCGCGCCGCCGGCAAGCTGACGCTGGCGGTCCGCCTCGGAAGGCGACGGGCCATCCTGCTGGCCATTGCGGCGACGGCCGGATCGGCGGTCGTCGCGGCCCTGTGGTCGCGCATCGACGGCGTAAGCGAGATCTATCGGCCGGTCACACTGTTGGCCATACCGAGCGCCGCATGGCTGCTCTGGCGACTCGCTCGGCGCTTGCGGGCCGCGGAATCGCTGGCGCGGATCGACGGCCTGATCGTGCTGGCGTTGATCCATGTCCTATGGTTCGGGGTCATCCCGCTTTGGCGACTCCTTCGGTGAGCGGCGACCGCGCGGGCAACAGGCTGCTCTGTCGAGCAGTGTTGTCAGGCGCCGCATGTACGGCTTGAAACGAGCGCGCATCGCCGGGACGCTCCCGGCCGCGCGATAGTGCGCGAATCGCGCTACCGCCGCGCGTGGTTGGCGGCGATAGCGGAATCGCCTTCCCGTCGCTCCCGTTGCTGCACCCTCGCGATCAGCGCGGGGCAGTTCGCGTCCTCTCCCGTCCCGGTATCGACGAGCGGAATCAGCGCGGCAAGCGGATTCACGAGTCCGAATGCAAGCGCGGCACCGCCGCGGACCACCAGTGCGCTGCGGTCGGCCTGCAGCTTGGGTTTGGAAAAGGTCCCCTCGATACGAATCGGGAAGCGCCCCGAAAGGATGCCCGGCGTCTTGGTCTCGGGCCGTAGCGTCAAGGACAGCGTTTCATCGGCCAGATTGATGCTGCCGGATCCGACGATGACGGTGTCCACGGTATCGAGCACCAGCAGATCGGTGCTCATGATGCCGCTTTCGACATCGAAAGATGCGACGCCACAACGCATGGCCACCGGCTTGGCACTTCCCAGCAGCGAATCGATTGCTTTCCCCAACTCGAGTCCGCCCAGGTCCGCAAGGACCCGCGATACCGTGCCGCCCGAGCCAACAAACGCGATCGCGCCCGTGGCGCTCGCGAGGAAGGCTGCGACCGAGTCGCCGGTCCCGTGAAGGTCGATCGTGCCACTGACGCGCGCATTGCCGCCCGTCTTTCGCCTCGGTTCCGGAAGCAGCCTGGCGAGCCGCAGCTGCTTCGCGGTCGCATGGAGGCGGGAACGGAGCGGTGCCCGCGTCGCGTCGACTTGGATCTCTGCGACCACGGTACCGTCGGCGACCCCGAATCCGACGGGATCCAGTCTGGCGATCCCGTCGCTGATGACCAGATGCGCTGCAATATCCTGCAACGGGAGGTCTCCAGGGCGCTGGAGACGTTGCCCGGTCAACCGCAGGTCGACGTTGATGGCACGAATGCGATCCGCCTCGTACGGTTCGCTGGAAACCATGCGGCCATCGTGACCGGGTCGGAGATTTTCCCCGAGAAGACCTCCGAGATCGGCGAGATCGAGATGTCCCGAGTGCACCGTTCCGGTCAACTTCGGTTTGGGCGCGCCTGGTCCGGATGGTTCGTATTTGATTGTTCCGGAGAGATCGCTGTTCCCGACCCGCCCGACGAAGTTTCGGAGCTGCCAGCGCACGCCATCGCGCACAAGTGCTCCCTTCACGCTGTATTGCCCGGTCGTCGGGAGCGGGAACGGGAGCAGCGGGCGGAGATCGGCGAGGTCGCGCCCTTCGAGAATGATCTGGAGGTGGGCTGGCGAGAAGTTGGCCAGATTCGTCAATGTGCCTTCTACCACGGCGCGTGTCGCCCCCGACTGAACCACGCCGCGGATGGGGAACGGACGCGCAGTGTCGGTAATCGATACGATCTCGCCGGCATAGCCGGTGGCGAAAAGACTTCGGCCGCGATACGTCCCTTCGGCCGAAAAGGACGTCGGCAGGCTGTCGGATGTCCCGTTCGTATGCAGCCAGATAGTGAGCGACGTGTCGCTGGACGCATCGTAATAGCGCACGGTCCCGTCCCTGATCGTCAAGCCGCCGATCCGTGGCGGACGGATGGCATCCGGATCCGCCCCTTCTCCCAGCGTCCAGCTTTTCGCGCCCCGCGCGTTTCGTTCCAGCGCCAACCAGGTCCCTTGGAGCGATAGTTCGGAGATCGCGGCGTCACCACGCAGGAGCGCTCTTCCGTCCAGTACGAATCGGACGCGCTTGCTTGTCAGCATCCAACGATGCTTCGCCCAGCTCGGATTGGCGAACCGGACGTTCTCCATCACCACGCGGGGGCTCGGAAACAGATCGACGCGAAGATCGCCATCGATGCGGAACTCGCGTCCCGTACCGGCTTCGACCAGATGCTCGATCGGTCCGCGCAACCAGTTCCAGTTATCGTCCATGAACAGGTACACCATCGCCACGAGGAGAAGTCCCGCGACGCTCCCGAGCGTCGCGCTCAGGAGTCCGGGTGCCCGCCACCTATGCGGTCGACGGTGGAGTCCGGAGCATCCGGCGAGCGTCGCGCCCATATCGCCGCGCACAGATCAGACACGCCGTCTGCTGATGATCGCCGGGGACCGCGGCACCTCGATCCCGGACGTTGTGCCGAGCATTGGACACGACGGAGCACTGTCGCGCTGCGCGTCCGCAAAGAGCGCGCACTCCAGCGCGATCCGTTCGGCGAGCGCGGTATCCATCTGGCGCTGTCCCGCGGCGTCCGCGTCGCCCCAGATTCCGCGCGCCGGACGGCCGCGGCCGGTGGGCGGCGGGCAATCCACTGCCGGGTGCAAGCCGACGCCCGCCACGCATGCACCCGCACACGCCGCATGTTGCGCCTCGCGGCACACGTAGCTGAACCATGCCGGCGCAAACGCGTCGTCGCGCCCGGTGCCGGCGATGAACACGGGACGCGCGGAGCGCCGCGCAGCTTCGATGACCAGCTCACGCAGCGCGCGCCAGCCCGGTGCGGCCGGCGGGATGGCAGGTCCCGGATACTTCGGGCCGGCGTAGTAGCGCTGGCTGTCGGGGTAATAGTAGAGGCCGACGAGGTCGACGTAACGCGGACCGCCGCCAAGCTGCGGCCAGATCCGCCCGATCAGCATGTCGAGCACGCTGTGGCGTCGTGCGTCATACGCTGCCGCTTCCTCGATCTCGCCGGGTCGGTCCGGATGAGCAGAAACGTGAAGCAGCGGCTCCGCGCAGATCAGGCGCGCTCCGGGAATCGCCGAACGGAACGCATCGGCGGCGGCGAGGGCCGCCCGGACGAGCTGTGTCTGCAATTCGAGTCCACGCTCCTCGAGGTACGGCTCGGCGTGCGCGACTTCGCCGCCGAGCCAGGCGCGCGGCCCGATCTGATCGATCGGCACGATCCACGGCGCATGGTCCGCGCGGTCATCCCGCAGGAACCGCGCGAACGCGCCGGCGAAAGCCGCAAACCGACCCACGAACTCGGGCTGCATGGGATCGAGGTCGTCGGGCCAGCCGCCGTCGAGCAGGGTCCAGACGATTTCCGTGCCTTGCATGCGGGCAGCATGGATCCGTGGCGCGAGGACACCGAAGTCATAGTGCCGGGCCGGATACTCGACAGCCGGCCAGCGCACCCCCTCCCGCACCGTCTCGACGCCGAGCCGGGCGAGCCGCGCGTAATCGAGCGCGGCAAACCGGTCATGACGGGTCAGTGCACCGTGATCGATCCGGCTGCCGGATCGCGACCGATGGAGGCCGGTCTCGAAGCACACCTGCACCGGGCTCTTGAATGCGCGGATCATGGGAGTGCGAGACTGCTCGCCCTCGGTGGAAATCGTGCCATGGACAAGGCAATCGGCGTGCCTTGTGCGGCGGACCGAGCGTGGCAGCCGGGTTCGGTCGACGGTCACGATGGGCCACGGCTGGCTGGGCCGTACCGAAAAGATCGCCAATCCCGACAAGCTGGTTTTCGATCTGGACCGGCCCTCGGGCGACGATTTTCAGGCGGTGATGTCCGCCTTGGTGATCTAGCTAGAGCTTCGGAATGCGCAGCGTCTTGCTGATCATGAGCGTTCCCGAGAGGGCGAATAGCAGTGCCAACGGATGCAACTCCCAGGGCCCCAGCGTCCACACACCCCAGTAGAGCTGCTCGTCGAGCCGCTCACGCCAGGCCGCGAACGCCAGCACACCGACTAGCACGATGCTGGTTGGAATAGGCGTGCCTTCGAAATAGGCGACCTTGCCTTTCCCCTTCGAGAGCTTCTCCGCGGTCACGTTGAACCGCGCGAGGCGGCTCACGCCGCAGCAGACGAAATAGGTCAGAACCACCCAGTCCCATCCGCCGCGCAAACCTGCTGCGAATCCGAGCGTCGCGGGAGCGACGCCGAAGGAGATGACATCCGCGAGGGAATCGAGCTCGCGCCCGAGCGACGAGCTCACTTTCCGCCAGCGCGCGATGCGGCCGTCGAGGATGTCGAGAATCAACGCGCCCAGCACGAGGGCTGCCGCGCCATGGAAGTAAGCCGGCGAGCGCTCCTCCGCGTAGAGGATCGCGCAGAGCACCGCGGCAACGCCGCAGGCTGCATTCCCGAGCGTGAAGAAATCCGCGAGTCGGAACTCGCGGATCAACGAGAAGTGTCTGGACGCTGTCGACCTCATAGGTGTCCCCGCCACCGGGCAGATTATCCCGGCGGTGGGCCCTCCTGGGGCTTCACCGTGAATTTCCGCTCGATTTTCTCGGCCATGCGGTTTCCCAGTCGATGCACGTCGAATCGGGTGCACGAATCGGGTGCAAGCGCCGTGCCCGAGACCCTCGGCCGAACGTGCCGCCACCCTTCTCCGGGCATATGGCGTGCCTCGGGTCCAGGAACAGCTTGCCACCTGTAAAGGAGGACACCCATGCCAATCATTCGAGCCGACAACCAGCTCGTCACCCAGATCACCTTCGTCGAGGCGGAACCGGACAAGCAAGCCGAGGCGCTCGGCCTGATGGGCGAGCGCGCCCGTTTCATGGCGCGCCAGCCAGGGTGTGTCTCGATCAGCCTGCATCGCAGCCTCGACGGGAAGCGGATCCTGAACTACGTGCAGTGGGAGAATCGCGAGCTCCTGCGGATCGCTCACCAGGCCCCCGAGTTCCGGAAGGAATGGGACCGCTTCGACACGCTCGCCGACGGCATCGATCCGCACCTGTACGAGGTCGCGGAGATCGTGGACCCGATGCGAGAACCATGACCCTGGGCACCGAACAGCTGGAGCGCTTCGAGCGCCTCGTCACCGGGCGGCGCGACGCGCTCGAGCGCGAGATCCGCGTCGAGATCGCGCGAAACCGCGGCCGGACTTACGGAGAGCTCGCCGGGCCAGCCCCCGATCCGGGCGACGAGTCGCTCGCCGATCTCATCGTCGACCTCGATAACGCCGAGCTCGGGCGTGACCTGCAGGATCTGCGCGAGCACGACGAGGCGCTCGAGCGCATTCGCGAGCGCACTTACGGAACATGCCGCGACTGCGGCCGCGACATCGACGTCGAACGCCTCCAGGCACTGCCGATCGCGTTCCGGTGCATCGATTGCCAGAGCTTGCACGAGAAGACGTTTGCGCAACCCGACCGGCCGCGACTCTGATTCCGAGCGCAAGCGCCGCGCGCGGCGCGGGTATGGCGCTTGCGAGAGCTTTTTCGGAAATGCGCCGCCCGGCGCAAGCAAACCGAATCATGAAAGAGGAGAGACCGGTGAACATAGGCGATGTGATGACCCGCGACGTCCGGCTGGCGAGCCCGCAGCAAAGCATCCACGAGGCGGCGCGGATGATGGCAGAGTCCGACATGGGAGTCCTGCCGGTCGGTGAGAACGACCGCCTGGTCGGGATGATCACCGATCGCGATATCGCGATTCGTGCCGTGGCTGCGGGCAAGGGCCCCGATACCGTGGTGCGCGACGTCATGACGGAAGACATGAAATACTGCTTCGAAGACGACGAGATCGGCGACGTTGCGGCCAACATGGCCAAGCTGCAGGTGCGCCGGCTGCCGGTGCTCAGCCGCCAGAAGCGGCTCGTCGGCATCGTCTCGCTCGGCGACATCGCCATCGCCACCGGGCCCGAGCCCGCGGGTGCGGCGGTCGAGGCGATCTCGCAGCCGGCACGCTAGCGGCGGAGCGTCCGCAAGCGCGGCGCAGCCGCGTGCGCAGGTACGTTCCCTACGTGCCAGCACGTATCGGTGCGCGCACGCATTTCGCCAGCCACCGCGCGCGATCTACGCTACCCCGGTGAACGACACCCGCGCCCTTGCAGCGCAAATCGATCGGGACCGCGGATCTTTGCTCGGCGAGTGGCGGCGGCGGCTCGCATCGTTGCCCCGGTCCCCCGAGCCCCCGGCCCCGGTGCTCGACGCGTCGGCGCTGCTCGCCGACCTGATCACCGCGCTCCGGCAGGACACGGCCGCGGGCGGTGCTGCGAGTATCACCAGCGCGGAACTCGGGTCCGAGGACGCCGCCGAGATCGCGCGCGAGATCGGCGCGCTGCGCAGCTGTCTGCACGCGAGCGCAGCCGCGCACGGGCTGGCACCGCACGACCGTGCCGCGGAGATCCTGCACCGGGAGCTCGACCGTGCGCTCTGCCGCGCGTTGCTCGGTGCTGCGCGCCGGGAAGCGTCGGCACTGCGCCACATGGAGGCGGAGCAACGCGCATTCCTGCTGCACGATCTGCGCGCGCCGCTGAACGCCATCTCGCTCGCCGCGGCGACCGTCGAGCGCGCCCGATCCACGACCGACGACGCACGCGTGCACAAGATGTTGCGCAGCGTGCGGCGCAACATCGAGCAGCTGTCGCTGCTGCTTGGCAGGGCCCTGGACGCGAGCATATTGGCTGCGGATGCGCTGCCCGAACCCGACCTTCAGCACTTCGAACTCAGGCCACTCGTCGGGGCAGTCGCAGAGAATCTCGAGCCGCTCGCGCATGCCGGCGGCACGCGCATTGCGAACACAGTGCCCGAGCGCCTCGTGGTGCATGCGGATGCATGGCTGCTCGCGCGCGTGTTCCAGAACCTGCTTGCCAACGCGATCGAACACACGCCCGGCGGCGAGATCATCGTCGGCGCGGAGGCGACGTTGCGCGGCGAATCGGTCGTCTGCTGGGTGCGTGACGACGGTGTGGGGATCGCCGAAAGCGAGAGCGGTAAAATCTTCCGCAAGGGCGAGGCGACGCGGCCCCGGCACGGCGCCCGCGGCTTCGGGCTGCCGATCGTCGAGCAGGTTGTCGAGGCCCACGGCGGCCGGGTCGCGGTCGAGAGCGCCGCCGGGTTCGGCGCGACATTCTGGTTCGAGCTGCCCGCTTCGGGCCCGGCCCCGCCTCCCGCGGGTTGAACGCAGCGCGCCGCGATCAGTCCGGAAGGTCCGCGAACAGCGTGTTCAGCGACTCTGCAAACGTCGGATGGGCGAACACCCCGTCGCGAATCGCCGTGTAGGGAAGCGTGCCCATCATCGCGACCTCGAGCACCGACATGATCTCGCCGCCGTGCACGCCTAGAACCGCGCAGCCGAGGATTTCCCGTGTCAGGGCATCGACGACCGCCTTCATGAATCCGCGCGTCTCCGCCGTTTCGAGCGCGCGCGCCACGCGGCTCATCTCCAGTTTCGCGACGCGATAGTCGAAGCCCTGCTTGCGCGCTTCGGCCTCGGTCATCCCCACCCTGCCCAGCTCGGGGTCCATGTAGACCGCATAGGGCACCAGGCGCCCGGCAATGCTCGCGTTGCCGCCGTGCAGGAGATTCTCCTTCAGGATGCGGTGGTCGTCGTAGGAGACGTGCGTGTAGGCCGGTCCGCCCTTGACGTCGCCGATCGCGTAGACGCCGCGTGCGCTCGTTTCGAGCCGGTCATTGGTCAGGACGAACCCGCGCGAGTCGGTCTCGACGCCCGCTGCCGCGAGATTCAGGCGGTCGGTGTTCGGCACGCGTCCGGCGGCGACGAGGAGATGACTCCCAGTGATCGTGGTCGCACTCTCAGGCCCCTTAACGTCGAGCGAGATGCTTCCGTCGCCCTTGCGCGCGCGCGTCGCCTCGCTTTGCGGAAGAATGCGAATACCGTCATCCACGAGGATGCCGGCAACCGCCTCGCTCACGTCCTCGTCCTCGTTCTCGAGCAGGCGCCGCGCGCGGTTGACCATCGTCACCTCGCTCCCCAGACGCCGGAAGAGTTGCGCGAATTCGACGCCCACCGCGCCACCGCCGATGACGACAAGGTGCGCGGGAAGCTCGTCGAGCTCCATGATGCTGCGGTTGTCGAGATACCCGGCCGCTGCGAGACCGTCGACGGGGGGGATCGCGGCTCGGCGGCCGGTGTCGATGACGACCGTGGCCGCGGTCATCTGGCGCACTTTTCCGTTGCCGCTTTTCACCTCGACCACGCGCGGTCCGGCAAAGCTTGCCTCGCCGTGCACCAGTTCCAGCCCTTGCTGCCCCTCCAGCTCCTGCGCGCTGCCGCTGCTGAAGCGCTCGACCATCGCGCGCTTGCGGGCGCGCACCGTATCCATGTCGATCGACACCTGCGCGGTCTCGACGCCGTAGTCCGAGGCCCGCCGCGCGAGGTGGGCGACGCGCGCGCTCGCGATCATCGTCTTGGTCGGGGTGCAGCCGTCCACGACGCATGTTCCGCCCACGCGCGTATTGCGCTCGATGATCGCGGTTCTTTTTCCTGCCCGGGCGAAAGCCTGCGCCAGCGGCTTGCCGCCCTGTCCGGAGCCGATGACGATGGCGTCGAGGCGCTCGGTGTGCAGTGCCATCCGTCCCCGTACGGTTGAAGGTCAGTCGGGCCGCGCGGGTCTTCGGTCGGCGGTGCCGTCCGCACGTTGCACGGGCGCGGATGCCGCCAGGGTCAGTGTGACCGGTAGGCGCGGCCGTTCGGGCAATCGTTGCTTGCCGCTCTCCTCGGGCTGCCCTTGGGTATAACCGTCCCTCGGCCGGAGTGTCAGCGTCTCGCGCCGCGACCGAGCGCGGACGAACAGTTGGAGGGTGCCACGCGCAACGGGCCATGTCAGCATCACCCTGACCGGTCCGCCGTTCCGCCGCACAAACGTCGCGACCGCGACCGAGATCCGCTCGCCGCTCGACCGCACGCCTTCGAGCGGCACCCCGCACCGGCGAAGAAACGCGAAGCGCGAGTTCACGCGGCCTTCGGAAAGCAGGTCGCCGGCGGCGAGCCCCGGAAACACGCGCGATACATGCGCGCCGCGCAGGTGGTCCGGGTCGAAGCCGAAAAAGCGCGCCCCCGCCGCGTTGCAGTCACAGATGGTTCCTTGCTCGTCGAGCTCCATGCGGGCAAGGTCATCAGGTTCGCGCTGCGCAGTGGGTTGCCGGCGCACCGAGCGTGCATCCTCTCTCATCTCGCGTCGCTCCATCTCTCGTCGCTCCTTGTGGCATGGGTTGATTGCCGCGCTGCGGCGGCTTTCCGACCCTCCCCCCGTGCGCTAGCTCTCCGTGCAGCGGCCTGGTCTCGCGTCCAGCGCGCGATCGCCCGGCAAAAGGCTGCCTCGGTTTCCTGCTCGGTCCTGAACGGCCCCACGAAGTGCGCATCCTCGTTGAACACGCGCCGCGACACACCCGGTGACCAGGTCACCACGTAGCACCCGCACGCAAGGCCCTTGCCGTCGCGGCGCCAGTAGATGCACTCCTCCGAGGCGGCGTCGATCAGCTTTGCTTGCGTGATCACGATCACTCGCTCCGGGTGGCCGGCTGCCTGGTCGTATGGATGATCCATCTAAGGTGCCATGCTGGATATGGCTTGGGATCCGGGGTTGGTCTGGATCGGATCCCGCGCCGTTGCGGCCAGTCGTGGCTGCATGGTCAAGATAGCAACCGCAGGCGTGAACGGGCATCCGCGTCGCCGCGTATACGTGCCAGCACGTACGCAGGCCAAACCAGGACGTATCAGCTGGCGGCGGGATCGGCTGCGGCAGGGGGCGCGCCGCCGGAGCCCTCTGCGATCCCGCAGAGCGCCGCCGCCCGCGCGAGCTCGAGCAGCGTCGCGGCATGCATCTTGCGCATGGCGCGCGCGCGGTGGATCTCGACCGTCCGGTGGCTGAGTCCGAGCTGCTTGCCGATCTCCTTGTTGGCGAGGCCGCGGACCGCGAGGGCCATGATCTCACGCTCGCGCCCGGTGAGCCTTGCGTAGCGGGCCTGCGCAACGGCGCGCAGCGCTTGATCCTCGTGCCGGCGCGCCTCGAGCGCCATGGCGTTGCGCACCGTCGCGATGAGGGTCGCGCCGGCCACCGGCTTCTCGAGAAAATCCACCGCGCCGGCCTTCATCGCGCGCACCGACGTGGGAACGTCACCGTACCCGGTCAGAAACACGATCGGCAGGTCGAGACCCCTGTCGAGCAGGGCTGCCTGCAGCTCGGGTCCGCTCATTCCGGGCATCGCGACGTCGAGCACTACGCACCCCGTGCACCCCTCCTTGCACGCGGCGAGAAATGCCTCCGCGCTCGCAAAGACGCGCACCTCGAATCCTGCGGCGCCCAGCATCTGTTCGAGCCCCTGGCGAACTGCGGCGTCGTCGTCGACGACGTGGACGACCGGCGTCACTTGGCGAACGGCAGCGTGAAGGAGAACATGCCGCCCGGGCCGGGCTCCGCCCACAGACGGCCGCCGTGCGCCTCGACGATCGAGCGGCTGAGGCGCAAGCCCATGCCGAGCCCCGTCGGCTTGGTGGTGAAGAACGGCTCGAACAGCCGCTCCAGAGTTTTCCCGCTGAGCCCGGGTCCGTTGTCCGTGACGGTGACGCACGCCATGGCGTCGGGGGTCGCGCGCGTGCCGACCCGGATCTCTCCTGCCAGCAGACCGGCTTCCGCGACGGCATCGATGGCGTTGCGCACGAGATTGGTGACGACGTGCTCGATTTGAATTTCCGCGGCATCGACCGGCGGGAGCGCGTCGGCGAGGCCGAGCAGGACGCGGATGTTGTGGCGGTGCGCGAGCGGTCCGACGAGCAAGCATGCGGAGCGGACCTGCCGGTTCAAGTCCACGGCACACCGCTCGATCTCGCCCTGCGCGACGAAGCGCCGCAGCTCGCCGATAAAGCGGCCGGCGCGCAGCGCCTGCTCGCCGATCTTCTCCAGGTTGGCCGTGATCCGGGCGGGCTCGTTCGCGCCCGACTTCAGGAGCTGCAGGCTGGCCTCGCCAAAGCTCACGATCGCGTTGAGGGGCTGGTTGAGCTCGTGAGCGAGCGTGGCCGCCAGCTCGTTCGCAGTGTGGATGCGGTACAGCGCGGCGAGCTCCTCGAGGCGCTGGCGCGCACGCGCCTCGGACTCGCGTTGCTCGGTGATGTCCAGCGTGCTGCCGACGATGAGGCCGGATCGCTCCGGGCCGTCGCGCAGCGCGACGGCGGTCCACGATACCTGTCGGCGCGATCCATCCCGCGCGACCCAGACGCCCTCCCCGCGCTGCGGCGTGCCGCCTTGCGGAAACCCCGCGATGGTGCGAGCGAACTCCGGTCGGTCTTCGGGCGGCAGCAGCAGTTCCGCGAATCCCTTTCCGACCAGTTCTTCGGCGGGGTACCCGGCGAGCTCGGCGCAGCCGCGGTTCGCCCGCACGAAGGTACCGTCGCGGTCCAGCACGTAGACCGCAGCGGCGGTCGTGTCGAGCACGGCGCTCACGTAGTCGCGCTCGCGACGCAGCGTCTCCGCGGTATGCTGGTGGCGCGCCATCTCCTCCCGGAGGGCCTCGGTGCGATCGGCCACCCGCTCCTCGAGTTGCGCGGTCGCCGCGCGCAGCGAAGTCTCGGCCTCCTTGAGCAGCGTCACGTCCGCGAACGTGACCACCACGCCTGCGACGCGGTCATCGGACGTCCGGTAGGGCGTGACGCGACGCAGGTGCCACGTCCCGTCGGTCGCCTGCACTTCGCGCGTCGCCGGCACGAACGACTGCAGCACCTTCTGCACATCGTCATCGAGCCCCGGATCCGCGAAGCGCGACGTGATGTCGCCGATCGGCCGGCCAACGTCCGTCTCGATCAGGTTGAAGAGCCGCGTCGCGGCCGGCGTGAAGCGCTTGATCCGGCGGTCGGTGCCGAGATACAGCACGGCGAAGTCCGTGCTCGCGAGCAGGTTCGCCATGTCGCCGCTCGCCTCCTCGAGCTCCACGACCTTGTCGCGCAGCTGGCCGTTGACGGTCAAGAGCTCCTCGTTGAGCGACTGCAGCTCCTCCTTCGAGGTCTCCAGCTCCTCGTTCGCCGACTGGAGCTCTTCGTTCATCGACATGACCTCCTCGTTGGAGGCCTTGAGCTCCTCGTTCGAGCTTTCCAGCTCCTCGATGGTGCCCTGCAGCTCGTCGCGCGAGCCTTGCAGGGCCTGCTCGAGCTGCTGCACCAGCTCCTCGTCGATGGCGGCGCCCTCCCGAGCGGCGCGCGGCGGGCGCATGTCGTCCTCGAACGCGACCAGCAGCATGTCGTCGTGGTCACGCGCTGCGCGCAGCGGCTGCGCCGTCACGCGCACCGGGACACTGGCGCCGTTGCGCTTCACGTACGCTCCGGACAGGCTGACGTGCGCCCCCTCCCGCCGCGCTTTCTGGATTGCGGCGCGCACGCGGACGCGCAGGCCGCTGCGGGCGAGCACGAGCAGGTCCTGCGTCGGCGGGCCGCTCGGCTGCTCCAGGTAAAGGTGGGTCGGCCCGGAAAAATGCTGGACCCGCTGCTGCCGGTCCACCACGACGGCCGCAGGAGCGTACTGTTCGACGAGCCGCTCACGCAGCAGCTCGGAAAGCGACGCCGCGCGTGCCTGCGGCCCACCGGACGGGATGCCCGGCGCAAGGCGCTGCCCGCCGCCCACGATCGGGATTTCGGCCCGCTCGCGCGGCGATGCGCTGCTCCGCCGATGGATGCGCCATTTCTTGGAAACGACGGTGAACGCATCGGCGTGCCGGCCAGCGCTTTCCGACGGACCCAGCACCAGGTAGCCGCCTCCCTTGAGCGCGAAATGCAGCACCGAAAGCAGCTTCTGCTGGATCCCGGGCTCCAGGTAGATGAGCAGATTGCGGCAGCTCACGAGATCGAGCCGGGAGAACGGCGCGTCGGTCAGCACGTTTTGGGGCGCGAACAGCACAGACTCGCGCAGCTGCCGGCTCACCTGCCAGCCGTGATCGTCCGAGCGGACGAAAAAGCGCCTCAGCCGTTCCGCCGAGACGTCAGCGGCGATGCCGTCCGGATAGACACCGCGACGAGCGACCTCGAGCGCATGCTGATCGACGTCGGTGCCGAAAACCTGCACGGGGCACGAGCGCTCCGCGGCAGCGAGCTGCTCGATCAGCACCACGGCGATCGAATACGCCTCTTCGCCCGTGGCGCACCCGACGACCCACGCCCGCAACGGGGCATCGGACGCGTGGTCGCGCAGCAGCTCGGGTACGACCTGCGTCTCGAGCACCTGGAACATCTCCGGATCGCGAAAGAAGCTCGTCACGCTGATCAGGAGGTCCCGGGAGAGCTGCTGGAGCTCGGTCGGGTCCGTGTCGAGCAGCGCGAGGTAGGCGGCCAGCTCATCGACATGGCGCAGGCCCATGCGGCGGTGCACACGCCGCAGCAGCATCTGTTGGCGGTAGGCCCGGAAGTCGAATTTGGTCCGGGACCGCAGCAGCGCGTGGAGGTGCGCGATGCTCGAGGCCGCGGTCGGCGCGTCCACGGCGAGGGTGCCGACCAGAAACCGGCGCACGTAGGCGAGGAGCGCCTGCGGCATGTCCTCGGGCGCCAGCACGTGGTCTGCGAGGCCGGTCGCGATCGCGCTCTGCGGCATCTGGTCGTACTCGGCGGTGCGCGGATCCTGCACCATCGCCATGCCCCCGTGCGCCTTGACCGCCTTCAGGCCGATCGTGCCGTACGAGCCGGTGCCGGACAGGACCACGCATATCGCCCTTTCCAGCTGGTCTTCGGCGAGCGACCGCAGGAACGGATCGATCGGCGTCTGGCTCGCGCCCAGGCTCGGTGGGCCCAGGTGCAGTACGCCGTCGCGCACCGCGAGGTTCGCGTTGGGCGGGATGACCCACACGTGGTCGGGCGCGAGCCGCATGCCCTCGCCGGCTTCCACGACCTGCATCGTCGTCTGCCGGGCGAGTAGCGACGCCATCAGGCTCTCGCGGCGCGGATCGAGGTGCGGAATCACCAGGAACGCGATGCCGCTGTCCGGCGGCATGCCCTGGAAGAAGCGCTTGAAGGCATCGAGCCCGCCGGCGGAGGCGACCAGGCCGACCACCGGCATGACCTGGTCCTTGCCCGCGCGCCCCTTGCCGGGGTTCGATCGCGGCGCCGCGCGCACCGGACGCGCTGCGCCCTTGCCCGGCGTTCGCTTGCGTGCAGCGCGCGCGGTCGGGTGCTTTGCAGTCGGAGTGCGCCGCTGCGTCACTTTCCTGGGCTTGGATCGCGCCATCGTCCATCGTGCGCGCCGGGTCGCCCCGGCACGGCCAGACTGGAACCGCGGTTGATGGAAAGTTTCGACTATCTCGAGGCCGTGCGATGAAGCTTATAACAAAGGCATTGCGTGTGCACCTTCGCGCACCCGATGCCGTGCTGCGCGCCGCGGCAAACGGACGGAAATTGTTACCGTTCGCGCTGCAATTCTTGCAGCGACGGTGGCACGAAGACACCCAGGACGCGATCAGGCACATGCGTTGCGAGCTCGAGTTGTGGAGCGCGGACAACGACCGGCCGCGCACGCGGCGCGCGAGCATGCTGCTCGGCACCTTGGTGGTCGACGAGAAAGGCAACCGGATCGGCAACATCGAGGACGTGATGTACGACAACGATGGCAAGGTGAGCCACGAGCTGGTGTCGGGTGACGTCGTGCTCAAGGTCGCCGACCGCCACGTCGTGCTCCCCTGGGACACCCTCGAGGTGCCGATCCTCGTGGCCACTGCGCTGGCAGCGCTGCCCATGCTCGAATGAACGGTCGGCGAGTTGCCGCGCGAAACCCCGGTCGCGCAGACCGGAACCGAAGTGCCGGAGAAAGGTGCGCCAGCCCCGCGAGAGAACGGGCGTTGTTCAAAAGCGTCTCCTGCCTCCCGCAGGCATGCGCGTTGCATCGCCATGGGCCCGAGCAGCGATTCTACCCGGAGCACGCCATGGCCGAGCACGTCTACAAGCACATCGAGCTGACCGGCTCGTCACCCGAGGGCTTCGAAAGTGCCATCGCACGCGCGCTCGAGCGCGCCGGAGAGAGCGTGCGTCAGATGCGCTGGTTCGAGGTCACCGACACGCGCGGCTTCGTCGCGGACGGCAAGATCGCCCACTGGCAGGTCACAGTCAAGGTCGGCTTCACGATCGACGACTAGACAGTTGCGGAGGGCCGAGCGTGGCCGAACCGTCGCGCCTCCACCGGCGGGATGCGCATTCCGTCACGGTACTTCGTCACGGTGCGACGCGCGACACGCACGCCGTACTCGCCGAGCTTGCGCGTCACCTTGATGTCGGAAAGCGGCTGGCCCGCGCGCTCGTTGGCGATGATGTGGCGGATCAGGGCGCGGATGGCGGTGGACGAGCACGCGTGCCCATCCTCCGCAACCACGTGCGTGCCGAAGAAGTGCTTGAACTCGATCAGTCCGCGGGGCGTCGCCATGTATTTTCCGTTCGTGACCCGGGAGACCGTCGACTCGTGCACCCCGACCTCCCGCGCGATGTCGCGCTGCAAGAGCGGTTTCATCGCGACATCGCCGTAGTCGAAGTACCGGCTCTGCCGATCGACGATCGCCTGGGCGACGCGCAGAATGGTGTGGAACCGCTGTTGCGCGTTGCGCACCAGCCAGCGTGCCTCCTGCAGCTGCTGCGACATGCCCAGGCTGCCTTCGCGGCCGGCGCGATAGATGTTCGCGTAGAGCTCGTTCACGCGAATCCGGGGCAGCACCTCCGGGTTGATGCTCGCGACCCACCGGCTGCCGGTCTGCCGTATCACGACGTCGGCCACCACGAACCTGGCGTCGAGCGCGCCGAACCGCGATCCCGGGTGCGGATCGAGGCGCAGGATGAGGTCGCTAGCCTCGCGCAGGTCTGTCTCGTCGCATTCGAGCTCGCGCAGGAGCCGGTGCGTGTCGTGCGCAGCCAGCGCATCCAGGTGCTCGCGCACGATCGTGCGCGCGAGGTCGCGCCCGGGCTGGTCCGCGGCATACCGTGCGAGCTGCAGCTCGAGGCACTCGGCCGGCGACCTGGCTCCGACGCCCGCGGGTTCCAGGCTTTGCACGAAGCTCAGCCCGAATTTCAGCCCGCCTTCGATCTCTTCCGGCTCGATCGTGGCGGGCACGATCGGCCTCAGATCGTCCATCGACTGGCGCAGGTAGCCGTCGTCGTCGAGCGCTTCCACGACGATGCCCGCGAACAGCTTCTCGCGCTCGGCAAGCCCGCTTCCACGAACCTGGTCGATCAGGTGGTCGTGCAACGTCTCGGGCGCCGGAGTGTAGACCCCTACGTCGACCGCGTCGCTCCCGTTGGCCGGCGCGCGGCTGGTCCACCGGTCACCGATGAGATCGTCGCGCGCGACTCGATCATCGGCGGCGTCCGACGATTGTGCGGGGATCGAGCTTGCGTCCGCGCTTTCGGCCGGCGCGGAGGCCGGCTCGCTCATCTCGCCGACCGGTGCTGCACCAGGCTCGTCGCCGCCGTGCCCCCCGTCCCGCGCGATTTCCTCGTCACGTTCGAGAAACGGATTCTCGGCAAGCGCACGGCCAATCTCCTGCTCGAATTCGAGCGCCGACAACTGCAGCAGCCGCAGCGACTGCTGCAGTTGCGGCGTCATGGCGAGATTCTGGATCGTGTGCAATTGCAGCGATTGCTTCATCGTTTTCTCCTGTTGACACCGCTGCACTTTGGCAAGATGCATGCCAGAAGGCGGCCCTCGTAGGTCCATGATTCATTGTCCCTAGCTCGATATCGGCCCGGCCCGTAGCCGCGAGTGCCGCAACAATTGGATAGGGGTTCGGCAATTCTTACCTGTGACGAGGATGCGGAGCATCCGGTTCGGGCATGCCGCTTGCGCGCCCGACACCTTGCAAGGGGACTGCGGCCGACTTGCCGGAGGACGACCCTAGTTGAAAAACGTGCCTGGACGTGCCTGGAAAACGCGGCGGCGACCACCAATGCGAGGAGAAGCAGTACGGGCCCCAAGCGGACCGATCCGACAGTCGCTCCGCACGCTGGTGCGGACCGCCCCCTATCTCGTCCTTTTTGCATCGCTCGCGCTGACGGTGCTGGCCTGGAACGCAGAGCGGGTCGCGCACGAACGGGCCCGGGCCGCGGCGTTCACCGAAGCGGTCGAAGCGGTCGGGCGGCGCATTGAGGAGCGCCTGGCCGCTTACGAGAACGCCCTGCGCGGCGGCGCGGTGCTGCTCGAGGCGCTCGGCCCGGTCACCCGGGACGAGTGGCGCGCATACGCTTATGCGCTCGAGGCCTCCGAATCGCTGCCAGCGATCCGGGGCTTCGGCTTCGTGCAGCGCGTGACGCGCGCCGAGCTCGATCGCCACGAGACGCACGCACGATCCGAAGGCATGCCCGATTACGCCGTTCACCCGCCGGGCGAACGCCTGGAGTACGGCGCGATCCTCTATCTCGAGCCGCACGGCGCGCGCGCGCTCGGCTACGACCTGTATACCGACCCGATACAGCGCGCGGCGATGTTCCGTGCACGCGACGCGGGCGCTGTGGCGCTGTCCGGGCCGCAGAATCGCGACACGGCGAGCGGGCCGGCAGACGTCGTCATGTATCTCCCGGTCATGCGGCGCGGCAAACCGGTCGGCACCCTGGTCGGGTGGGTGTTCAGCCCGATCGCAGTCGACGAGTTGATGCGCAGCGTCGTGCCGCCGGAATCCAGCCCGCTCGACGTGCGCATCTACGACGGCCTGACGGCGGACGAAGGTGAACTGCTCTACGCCAGCACCGGCATGGTGCAGCGGGCCGGCACGCCCGGACTCCAGAGAAGCAGCGTGATCACATTGCTCGGACGCCCCTGGACGATGCGCGCGACGGCGCTCCCGGCATTCGAGCCGCACGTCGGTGCCAACCGCGAGTGGTGGCTGCTCGCAGGAGGTCTGGCGCTCAGCCTGCTCGTGTTCGCGATCTCGCACGTCCTCGTCTCCACCCGCGACCGAGCGCTGGCGCTCGCGGGCATCATGACCGAGCAGTGGCGTCGCGCGAACGAGCACCTCGAAAACCGCGTCGCGTCGCGGACGCGCGAGCTCGCCGAGGCGAACCGCCGGATGCAAGCGCACATCGCCGAGCGGGAGCTTGCCGGACGCGAGCGGGTCCGCGCGCTCGCGCAGGAGGAGGCCGCCCGGAAAGACGCCGAGGCAGCGAACCGGACAAAGGACGAATTCCAGGTGGTGCTGTCGCATGAGCTGCGCACACCGCTCAACGCGATCCAGGGCTGGGCGCACATCCTCGGACAGGATGCGGTCGCGCCGGAAGCTGTGCGACGCGGCGCTGCCGCGATCAAGCGAAACGTAGCCGCGCAGCAGCGGCTCATCGAGAGCCTGCTCGATTCCTCCCGGATGGCTGTCGGGCAGATCCGGCTGGAGGTGCATCGCGTGCGGCTGGCCGACGTCGCCGCCGAGGTGGTCGCCGGCCAGCAGTCAGCCGCGGCCGCGAAAGGGGTCACACTTCGATGCGACGTCGCAGCCTCCGTGTGCAACGCAGAGGTGATGGGCGATCCCCGGCGGCTCGCCCAGATCGTGGGAAACCTCGTGTCGAACGCGCTGAAGTTCACGCCGCCGGGCGGCGCGATCGGGGTACACCTCGACCGGTCGGAGGACCGTCTCCGCCTGACGATGGCCGACACCGGCACCGGAATCTCGTCCGAGTTCCTGCCGCATGTGTTCGATCCGTTCCGTCAGGCCGACAGCTCGAGTCGCCGTCGCGCGGGCGGACTCGGTCTCGGTCTCGCGCTGGTGAAGCAGCTCGTCGAGCTGCACGGCGGCACGATCGAGGCGACGAGTCCGGGCACCGACCGCGGAACGACACTCGTCGTGCTGTTGCCCGAGGCGGCAGCGGCGCGGCAGAATGACGATGCGAATCGCGATGCAATGGCCAGCGTCGTCGAGGACGGCCCTCCGCCGCCCGGCGAATTGCGCCGCGACGCCCGTGAGACGGGAGCGCTCGCCGGCTGCGCACTGCTGGTCGTCGACGACCACGCGGACACGCTCGAGGTCATGCGGGCCGTCCTCGAGCGGCAAGGCGCGCGGGTCACTACTGCCAGCACAGTACCCGAGGCGCTCGAACAGCTCCAGCGGCGACTTGCGCGCGATCCGCCGTCGGTGATCCTGTGCGACATCGAGCTGCCCGGAGAAGACGGCTACGCCCTTCTGGAGCAGCTGCGTTCCCTCGAGACACGCGCCGACACGCCGACCGGCCGACCGATCCCGGTTCTCGCGGTGACCGCCTACGCGGGCGAGCGGCATCGCAATCGCGCGCTCGCCGCCGGATTCGACGCGCACGTCACCAAACCGGTCGACCCCCGCCGGCTCGTCGGGGCGATCCACGCGGCCTGGCGGCGCGCCGGCGAGGGCCACCCCATGCAAGCGTAAGGACGACGCCCAGGCACACGGATTGCGACGCCCACCGAAAAGGAGGACCTTAGAATGAAGCGCAAAGTTCACGGCGAAGGAAACTATCAGGCCGCGCGCGAGTACGACCGGAAGCTGCGACGCCACATCGATTCGGCCGACATCGAGGCCGAGGCGCACCGGGCGGCGCCGCGCACCAAGGCGGAGGCCGAGGAGCTCGAGCGCGCCGAGGCCAAGGGAAAGCAGCGCCGCAGGGAAGAGGATCCAGCGCTCAAGCCGAAAGGACAACGCGCGCGACGCAGCGCGGCGGGCCAGAGCAGGGACAGGTGACCGGGTCCGCAGCGGTCGACACAATCGAACGACCGGCTCCGCGGGGCGGCACGCGCGCGCGCCAGGGGAACGTCGCCGAGCGCGATTCGTGGAAGGTCGAAGCGACGCCCGCGTGCTGGCCGGTGTCCTGCTGATCGTCCTCGCGATGCCGCGGGGCGCAGTGCGTGGCCGCTATGGAAGCTGGAACCGTTTCATATTCTGAGGAGAACGCGAGCATGGCAACCCGAAAGAAATCCTCTCGCACACGCAAGGCGGCGGGGGGCGGCGGCGGCAAGCGGCCGCTCGAGCCCCCGTTCCCGGGCGTCCGCGATCCGATCACGCCGCCCGAGGAACCGGTCGTGCCGCCGCGGCCACCGGGTCCGGATCCGGAACCGAGTCCGGACCCGCGCCCACGGCCCGGCCCGGCGGCAAAACCGATGCGGTAAGCGGGAGATGTACAAGCGCAGCAAGGCAAACATGGCGGATCTTAACCGCCTCGTTGCCGGGATACGACTGAGCCCCGCTACCGCGCGCCCTGCTGTACGCCCTGGATCAAGCTCACGAGTTCCTCGGCGTGCTCTTCCTCGACCGCGAGGATCCGCTCCAGCAGCCGGCGGCTGGTGACGTCCCGGTCGCCGAGGTACTTGATCATCTCCACGTAGCTGTCGATCGCGATACGCTCGGCGACCAGATCTTCCTTGATCATATCGAAGAGCGAATTGCCGGGAACGTACTCCGCGTGACTGCGGGCGGCGAGCCCCTCGGGAGAGAAGTTGGGCTCACCGCCGAGCTGCACGATACGGGCGGCCAGCCAGTCCGCATGCTCCTCCTCCTCTTTCGCGTGCGCCAAGAACTCGTTGGCCACGCTCTCCGACGCGAGGCCCTGGGCAGTGAAGTGGTGACGCTTGTAGCGCAGCTGGCAGACGATCTCGGTGGCGAGCGCCTCGTTGAGGAGACCGATCACGACTTGCGGGTCAGCACCGTAGGAGTCGGTGACCGCGCCCTTGTCGATGTGACGGCGCGCACGTTCCCGGATTTTCGCGATGTCGCTGAGCGGCTTGTCGGTCATTGGTCAGGTCTCCGATCGGTTGTGAGTGACGGGAGGCCCGCAAGCCGCGTGCCCGCACCGCGGTTCTGCCGGCGGGTATGCCACTTGCGCAGCCCGGACTCGAGGCGCGCGCGCTACCGCGATATCCACGACGACTCGAGAGAACCCATGGAAAGCTACACGAAGATTGACCGCCTCACGCTGACGAAGATGATCGCGCGGGCGAAACCGGACAACCTCGACCGCGAGGAAGGATACGCGCTGGTGAACGTGCTCGATCCCGAGGCGTTCGCGAAGGAGCACATCCCCTGGTCGATCAACATCCCGCAGGGGAAGGAGGACGATTTCGAGAAGCGCTTCGCAAAGAAGAAGGAGATCGTCGTCTACTGCGCGTCGTCCGAATGCGACGCCTCGCCCCGGGTGGCGCGAAAGCTCGCCGAGCGCGGTTTCACCGAGGTGCGCGACTACGAGGGCGGATTGCAGGACTGGAAGGCGGGCGGCCAGCCGGCGGTGCCCGCGCGGTGAACCGCCGCAGTCCGACTCACGCGCTGCGACCTTTGCCCGGGCCGGTTTCCGCAAGCACCGAGATGACCAGGGCGGCCAGCCCGACGATCTGTAGGATGGCCCGTGTGGCGTGCGCGTATTCCCACTGATTGCGCAACTCCACGAAGTCGTGCGGCAACGACTCGGGAGCGAACAGCCAACACAGCCACGGGGACGACCTTCCAGGGGTTACTTGTCCTCTTGCCGCTTGCCGACCTCGTGGCCGATGACACCCCCGGCCGCCGCGCCGCCTATGGTTCCCAGCGCGCCGCCCCCTGTGATCACGTTGCCCACGACACCGCCCGTAGCGGCTCCGATTGCAGTCCCTTTCTCCGTTGGCGACCATGACGAACATGCGGAAAGCGCGCCGGCAACCCCTAGCGCGCATGCAGTCTTCAGGATCCGTTTCATGCGAGTCTCCGAATTCAAGCGCGGGCCGGCTTCCAGAATGGCCGGTTACCGCTCAACGACGAGTCGTTCCGATCCGTCGGCCTCCAGCCGCATGCGGTTCCGACGCGGCTGTCCATCGGACTTCGCAACCTCCATGCCTGCCAGAGTGCCGGCTTGATTCGCCGTCCCAGGGGTCGCGCGAGGGGTGCCGCGTCCGTCACGAAACGGACCTGCGGATGCTGAAAAAATTGCAACGCTTGCAATGATGGACGGGAGAAATTACGCGCCGCGCGGCGCAGCCCGCCGGCTACTCGATCAGTCCGTTCTTGATGGCGTAGTAGGTCAAGTCGGCGTTCGACTTCATGTCCATCTTCTCGAGGATTCGTGTGCGATAGGTGCTGACAGTCTTCACCGAGAGGAACAGCTCGTCGGCGACCTTTGAAACCGGTACACCTGCAGCGAGCTTGCAGAAGATCTGGAACTCGCGCTGCGAAAGCTGCGCATGGCGCGGCTTGTCGCCGGCGCCGTCGAGGTCGTTGGCGAGGATCTCCGCAAGCGCTGGGCTCACGTACTTCCGGCCGTTCAGGACGGTTCGGATCGCCCCGATCAGCTGCGATGGTGCGCTCTCCTTGCTCAGGTATCCCGAGGCGCCGGCGCGCAGCAGGCTGACCGCGTACTGTTCCTCGGCAAAAGTGGACAGGATCAGGATGGGAAGCTCCGGCCGCATCTGCTTCAGCTGCTTGAGCGTATCCACGCCACTGCCTTCGGGCATCGAAATATCGAGCAGGACGACATCGAAGTCGGCGTGTCTCACGGCCTCGATCGTCTCGCTTCCGGTGCTTGCCTCCGCGGCGACCTCCATGTCGATTTCGCCGACGATGAACTGCCTCAGCCCGGCACGTACGATGGCATGGTCGTCGGCAATCAGGATCCTGATCATGGGGTCACTCCAGGCCCGGATGGTTGGCCAGGCTGCGCCGGGCACCGCTTGCCCAGGCGCATGAGTGTACGTCGTCACGGCATCACGCGCCGGCGGCAGCATGCTCACTCGGTTCGTCGTCGCAGCGGTATGCAGTGAGGCGGTTATACAGGGTCTTCAAGCTGACGCCGAGCATCTCGGCGCAACGGCGCTTGTGTCCACGGCAATGGCCGAGCGTCGCAAGAATCGTCTGGCGTTCTATTTCCGCGAGCGCCGTGCCCACCGCGAACCGGAGCGTGCCCTCGTCGCACTCGATCCGGGCCTGGGGGCACAGCGCCAGGTGCCTCGGCTCGATGACACCGTCGGAAAGTATGAACGCGCGCTGCATCGCGTTCCTGAGCTCCCGCACATTACCCGGCCAGGCGTGGCTTCGGAGCGCGATCAGCGTCGCTGGCGACAGCGACTTCGCCGTCTCCGACTCCTCGTTCAATTCGGCGAGGAAATGGTGCGCCAGCAGGTCGATGTCTCCACCGCGCGCGCGCAACGGCGGCATCTCGATCGGAAAGACCGCCAACCGGTAGTAAAGGTCCTCGCGCAGGCGGCCCTCCTTGACTGCCACGGTGGGGTCCCGGTTCGTCGCCGCGATGAGGCGCACATCGGCATGCAGCTCCTCCTCTCCGCCGACGCGCGAAAAGCAGCCCGTCTCGAGGACCCGTAGCAGGCGTACCTGCATCTCGGCAGGCATCTCGGTGATCTCGTCGAGCAGCAGTGTGCCTTGCGCTGCGCGCTCGAAATGCCCCTTGTGGGTGTTGGTCGCGCCGGTGAAAGCGCCCTTCACATAGCCGAAGATCTCGGCCTCGATAAGGGTGGCGGGAATCGCGCCGCAATTGACCGGGATGAACGGCGCGTTGGCTCGCTCGCTCATCTGATGGATGGTTCTCGCGACCAGTTCCTTGCCTGACCCGCTCGCCCCCATGATGAGGACCGATGCCGGACTGGGGGCTACCTTTTTGATCATGCGATAGACGGCCTGCATTGCCCGCGACGAGCCGTGCAGGCAACCGAACCGTTCCGGCGTGCGCGGCTCGCCTTCATGCGCGGCGTGGGCGCTCGGAAACGTCAGGACGTTGGTCAGGATGTTGCGATCATCGACGACTGGCGTGTCCATGCTCTTCCTCTTCGATGGCTGCAGGAGCTTTCTGAGGTCGCCGCCCTGCCGGGGCGCAACCGAATCCGTTGCGAATTCATGTTAGGCGTCGCCACTGCACATCGACTATCAGCCGAGCGCGGAACCGCGTGTCGGCTTTACTCCTACGGCGATGCCCGACAGCCGTGGCGGGCATGACGGTTGCCCCTGTAGAGAGATGCTCGGCATCCGGGCGGGCCCCTTTCTTACATTTGGAGGTTGCCATGCTGCTACACACGCATTCATCTTCTTGCCGGTCAGCGCACGCGCGTTGGTCGCGATTTGGTTGGCAGCTGCTCGGCGCGCTTGCGATGGTCGCGACCCTGCTGGCTGGCGCTCGCACCGCGTGGAGCGACGAGGGCTCCATCCAGGTGCCGTTGCTCGTCGCCAACCCGAAGATCGATGAGGGAGTGCTCCGGCATGTGGTCGTAGCCGTGGCCAAGTTGCCCGATGGCGTGCTCGTCGGCGTCATCGTGAACCGCCCGACCGAGAATCGGCTCGCTCAGCTGTTCCCGAATCACGAACCCTCTGGCAAGGTGTCCGACCCGGTGTATTTCGGCGGCCCGTACTCGCCGAACGCAATCGTCGCGCTCGTCCGGAGCGGCGAGAGCCCGGGGGGCCACGCGTTTCCGTTCGCACCGGGAGTTTTCCTCGCCGTCGACGCACCGACCGTCGACCTCGTCATCGAGCGTCATCCCGACCAAGCGCGGTTTTTCGTCGGCTACATTCTTTGGTCTCCGTCGACGCTCCAGGACGAACTTGCCGCCGGCGTCTGGGTACTGCGGCACGCCGACGCGTCGACGATCTTCCGCAAGAATACCGAGTCACTCTGGCGGGAGCTCATGAGCCCAGGTATTGTCGCCGCGCGGGGGGCAGCAGGCCGCGCGAACTGAAACCCGGACGAGTCTACTCGTGAGGTCAGCGGGGCCGTGCTCCCGGCTCCACATGCGGTTCGCCCGAAACGGCGCTGCTCCCGTCCCCTGAGGCCAGCAGTTCCGCGAGAAAGTAGGACTCGGCAGTCGGGGGTGGCTCGCCTGCCGCACGCCCGGCATCATGAGTCGTGCAATCGACCGCAGGAATCCCGTTCCTTGTGGGAGTCTCGTTGGTCATGACCGGCTCCATCGTTTGGTTGAGGGGATGCGCGTTCACGCATACCCGCGGCGCGGCGTGCGGAGCCCAAGGGCTTGCAGCCTCGCGCACTGGACACGCCGCGGATCCGGTGCATCACCCGGCCTTGCTCGCACTCAGCTGGCTTTCGACTTCCCTTACGCCCTCGACATTGCGCGCGATCTGGACGGCGCGGTCGATCTGCGCCGCTTCGGGCACTTTCCCCTTGAGCGTCACACGCCCCTGTTCGGTATCGACATTGATCGCCGACCCCTCGACGTCGGAGCTGCTGAGCAGCGCCGCCTTCACCTTCGCGGTGATGCCAGCGTCATTCCCCTGAGCGACACTGCCCGAAGTGTCGGCTCCGCCGGCGGAGCGGTCCGCCAGCGGACCGGCAGGCGGCGCGCCGGGTGCGGAGCGGTCCGCCAGCGGACCAGCGGGCGGCGCGCCGGGTGCAGCGCGGTCCTGTCCATAGCTCGGTGCGCGGTTGGTCTTGGGCTGATCGGTTGACCGATCACATCCCGCAAGTGCCAGGGCGGCCGTTGCGGCCGCGGCGACAAGAACTGCATTCAGTTTCATGACGAACTCCTTCTGTCTTTGGCGTCGCGCGGCGTGGCTCAAGCTCGCCGAGCGGCGGTTGCAGATCCGCTTCCGCCTCACGTGCGCAAGCGGTTGGTCCCGTAGCGGTGCCCGGATGCCGGACACGCCACTGGCCTGTGCTCGCGGTCGCACCCGACGTGCCCGCGCAACGCCCTCGAATGGCAGGTAACGCTTACGCGATTTGAAGAACCTCGCCGCCCTTTCTTGCGCACCCGCGAGAACCGACCCCCCGGGCGCGGCGACTGGCGGAGGCCGTATGTAGGACATAGGCCGATAGCGAAACCCCCGGATGCTGGTACTCTGACCGTGGGCGCGAGGCATCCTAACGTGAACGAAGCCACGAACGCATTCCCGGTACGCGTCTTCCTGGTGGAAGACTCGCCGATCATCCGCGAACGGCTGACGGAGAGCGTCACGGTGCCGGGGCGAATCGAGGTGGTCGGTCACGCGGACGGCGAGAAAGCGGGAGTCGAGGCATTGCGCGACGGCAAGTGGGATGCGCTGGTACTCGATCTTCAGCTCGCGGAGGGGACAGGATTCGGCATTCTGCGGGCTTTGCATCGCGAAGGCCGCCCGGCTGGTGCGCGCATCATCGTCCTGACGAGCTATGCCAACAGCTACTACCGTGCGAAAAGCGAGGAGTACGGCGCAGACCTGTTCCTCGACAAGGCGCGCGACTATCAGCGGGTGCGCGAGGTGCTGGAGGACATGGCGGAGGGGCGCGCCTGATCCGGATTCCGGATCCCCTCGATCACGTCTCCGTCCGCCAGCGGAACATGCACCTCGACGACCGTACCGGAGTGCGGCCGCCCCCTGATCGAGAACTCGCCCTGCAGCGCCCGCGCGCGCTGCCGCATCCCCGCAATGCCGTGCGATAGTTTTCCGCGTTGCGCGTCGTCCGGTACGCCGCTTCCGTCGTCGACGACGATCAGTGTGACTCCGTCCGCGGCACGAACGATCTCGATGCCGACCGCTTTCGCCTGCGCATGGCGCACGACGTTGGTGAGCGCCTCCTGGACGATGCGAAACAATGCGATCGAGACATCGCGCGGCAGCGGCTCGTCCAGACCGCTCGCGCTCACCTGCCACTCGAGCCCGGCACGTCCGCAGACCTCGCCGGCCTGCCATTCGAGCGCCGCTTCCAGGCCGACGTTGTCCAGCAGTGTCGGGCGCAACTCGTCGATGATGCGCCGCTTGACCTGGACTGCCTCGTCGAGCGTGGCGAGCGCGCGCTCCAGGCGCTCCCGCGCAGTCGCATCGCTCGCATGCAGCCGCGCCTGCGCCCACGACACGTCCATCTTGGCGGAGACCAGAACCGCACCCAGCTCGTCGTGCAGGTCGCGCGCGAGCTTCCGCTTCTCGTCCTCGCGCACGCTCTGCAGGTAGCTCGCCAGGTCGGACAGCTCGGTGGTCCGTTGGGCGACGAGCGACTCCAGCCGACGCTGGTCGGCCTGCATCAGCTCGCGCGCTTTCTCGCGTGAAGCGAGCTCGCGATGGGCCAGGAGCCAAACGAACAGCAGCAGAACCACGGACACGCCCGTCATCAACCGCGTCCCGATGCGCGCTGTCGCGATGTCGTGATCCCAGCGCGCGATCCGGTCGTAAAGCTGCGTGCGCTCCTCGACGAGCATCTCGTCGAGCGTCCCACTCAGCTTCTGCATGACTGAGTGTCCGACGTCGGTGATAGTCAGATTCAGCGCAGCCCTCCCGCCGGATTTCTCGAACAGGGCGAGGCCCGCCTCGAGCTCGGCGAGCCGCATGCCGATCAGGTTGTTGAGCTCTGAAAATCGCGTGCGCTGTTTCTCGTCACCCGTGCTCATGACGAACTCGCGGACCTTGTCGACGCGGTCCGCGATGCGCGGCACCGCGAATGAATAGGGCTCGAGATAGCGCTTGTTGCCGGTGAGGAGATAGCCCCGCTGTGCGGACTCGGCGTCGGCGACGAGGGAGCGCAGCTCGAACAGCAGCGTCTGGGTCTCGAGCGACGTCGCGATCAGGCGATTCACCTCGTCCAGCCGGCCGAAGCTGCGCTCCGCGAACACCAGCACGGCGATCGAAACGGCAAGCCCGAAGATCAGCGGAACCAGCACTCTGAACGGTACCAGCCGGGTCATTGGATGCGACTGTCGGAGTTCGGTGGAGACGGCTTTTCGGGCGGTGCGCAGTTCCCGGTTGCCGGGCGCACGTGGAATGTACACGGGAAACAACGGGTTCGCTCGTACGAATTCGTCCTACACACGAATCGGCGAAGCGCCGATGCTCCGACGCAAGGCGCTCGTGCAATATGGAGCCATCAGCTTGCTGCGGGGCTCTCCCCTCCTCCTCCGCGCCCCGCTCTTCGAGGCGCCCTCACGGGCGCCTCCTTTTTTCTTGCGGAAGCGTCCAGATTCCAGTGGCCATAGGACCGGCTTGCCCCAGCCGCTCGCCCGGCGGTCTCAAGCGGCCGGCCGATCGCCGGTCGCGCCGCTCAGCGCCGCAATAGCCTGACGGCAACGGTCCTCGACCGCCACGCGGTCGCGCTCTTCGCGCAGGTCCTGGGCACCGCGCTGAATCATCTGCGCCTGATCGACCAGCGCCTGACGCTGCTCGGGGGTCCGCGTCAACTGCGCGAGCTCCACGATCACATCGCCCATGCGGAGCGAGACCCGAAACGACGTCCGGGCGTCGTTGCGGATCGGATCGAAGGCGGCGCCAAGGATGGATTCGAAAGTGTCGCGCCGCGCGACCAGCCGCAGCTTGCCCTCCTGGTCCACACGGAAACCCGAAGGCGTCCCGCGTTGAGCGAGCTTGCCCAGCGCGCTGCCCAAATAGTCGATGCAAGCCTCCGCGGTGATCGGATCGTTGATGCCAGGGGAAAGGGCGCGCTGCGCGATTTCAACCAGTTGATTCACCGGGAAGAGAACGTCCTGGACCGGCGTTCGCACGCGCCCGAGCTCCATTGCGCCCCGCACCCGCTGGCCGAGATCGTCAGTGCATTTCGTTCCGGGCCAGACGCGCGCGATCTCCGTGCCGGCAATGACGTGGTCGCCGGGACGACGCCTCAGCCACACGATGATGTCCGCCGCAGCGGCGAGCTTGACCAGCGCTTCGCCGTCGATCAACTGCAGATATCCCGACGCGCGCGAGCGGATCGGCAAGGAGGTCTGCCCGAAGCTGTCGGGAAGTCTCGGCGCCGCGCCTTTCGCCTCGGCGGCCGGATCGTCTCCCAGCTGCTCGGGGAACAGCCGGTCGACCGCCTCCTCGAGTTCCTTTCCGACCACACTGATCACTTCCGGGGCCTGGATCGACTTCGCGACGTGGTGAACGAAATATATCAACACCGCGAGACTCGTGAGCGCCAGGACGAGCGCCACGGATACTGAAGCTTTGGGAACGAAGGGTGTCGCGCCGCTCGCGTCCACGATTCCCAGCACGATGATGCAATACGCGAACGTCGCGATGAACATGCCCAGGGACGCCTGCGTGCCACGGTCCCGCATGAACGTCCGCAGCAGCCGCGGACCCATCTGTCCGGCTGCCAGTGACAACACGACGACGGTGATCGAGAACACGGTCGCGGCAATCGCGACCATGGACCCGCCGATCGTCGCGAGCAGCGATCTCGCACTCTCGACACCCGTGCCGAAGAGCCATTTCATGCCCAGATGCTCGGAGAGCGTTCCAAAGCCGGGATGCCTGTCGAGCCAACCCGACTGGTCGACCAGGATCATGCCTTGCGCAAGCGCCATGGCAACGGCCGTCATCAGCACCGGCAGGACCCACAGACTGGTCCGGATCGCCTCGAGAACGTTGCGCACCCTCTCGAACATCGTGGTCCTCCACGTCGACCGGCGTTCCCGGACCGTCGCACCCAAGGCGCCGGTCTGCGAAAGGTTTGCTGACTCGTCACAAATAAATAATTCGGGACGCAAGCCGCGTGCCCAAGTTTCAGGGTACGCGCGCTTGCGATGAACGGTGTCGCCGCGAAAATCCCGCAGAAAATCGGCGTGCTTCTCCGAGCACGACGATCGGGACCGTGGCACGGGCGAGTAACAAGCCGAGCACCATTCCGGACGGTCCGCCACCCACGATGCAGCATCGGGTCCGGGCGGCCGGGATATCGTCATTCACGAGTGGCGCGTGCCTGTATGCGTTACCGGACCGGCAACATTTACCGACGCTAGCCCGGGCTGCTCAAGCGCTGCGCGAGCGCGAGGTCCCGGCGCAACGCCGGCAACGCGTCCGCCGCAAGCACCCTCAAAGCCGGATCGGTGGCGGTAGCGCCGTCGCGCTCGAAGAGCTCCACGACGTGGCGCTGCCCCTCGACGCCGAACCATTGGAGAAAGACACGTTCCAGCCGTTTCCCGGGATGGTCGCGCATATCGCGCACCCGGGCATGGAGATCCGGGTCGGGGCTCGTCGGCAGCGCGATCTGCCGTTGCGAAGCCAGGCGGCCCAGCGCGTCGTTCGTCTCGCTGTACGATTTGCGCATCCGGTTCGCCAGCGCCTTCACCTCGGGTGCGACTGCGCGCTCGGCGGCAATCCGGCTCGCTTCCATCATCGCGATCCCATGCTTCGCCGCGCTGTCCAGGAACTTCCGTTCCCCTATCGGCAGCTCATCGCGCGGAATGGCCGGTGCCCGGCGCGTTTCCGCCGCGGTCGCATTGCGCCAGTGCTGAAGCGATTCCGGCTTCGGCCGCTCGCTCCGTGGTTCACAGCCCAGGGGCAACACGCAACATGCCATGACGCCGGCGAGAATGGCGAAACGGGGAAACGAGCACGAGAGCCGAATGCGGCGTTCCATGGATTCTGAGCGGCAACCGAACATCGACGCCGCACGTGACGTGCCCGGTGGCCAGGAATCCCCTCTCCATGTGGACCCTGTCGTCTCCGGTCCGGGCTGGGCGGGTACGCGGGTTGCATCGCCGCAGCAAGCAACGCTCTCTGCCGGCACCTGACGGCGGGATCAGTCTCGACATTTCCCGATCACTACGAAGGTTGGCAGCGATGAACTCGTTCAATCTGGATGGTGCCGCGATGCTCCGCACAAGACTGGCCGCGCAGCTGGAGGCGGTCCGGCTCAGGCGATCCGCCGGGCGCCTCTCGCAATTGGAGAGCTACGCCGGCGCGGGCGAAGTACGCGACATTGCAGACGAGGCGGCCGCGTTCGAGGTGATCGATGTCCGCGGCACGCTGCTCAATCACGACGCCGCCGTCATCGGGGACCTCGAGCGCGCGCTCGACCGTATCGACGCAGGTACTTACGGACACTGCATCGACTGCGAGCTCGCCATCGATCCGAAGCGACTCGAGGCGCTTCCGACCGCTCATCGCTGCAGCGAATGTCAGGGCGAGCACGAGCGCCGGCTTGCCCGTGCATCGGTGCGCTAGATACGAAGCGGTTCGGGCACGGCGATTGCCTCGTTGGGTGGTACGTGCGAGGCACGTATTCTTGACCAGTGCGTGCGCTTCGCCTGGTGATCTGCGGTCGAGCCCATCGGCTCGGCGCAGCTTTCGATATACGCAGACCTTCTTGAGGAGAACTGACCATGATCCGCATACTGATGACCGCCGCAATCGCTGCAGTGATTGGCTTGCTTGCCGCCTGCAATACCATGCAAGGCCTTGGTGAAGACATCGAACGGGGCGGTGAGAAGATCCAGCAGAAGGCGGATCGCTGAACCGGGTTAACGATCGCGTTGCGGACGGCGGATACCGTATGCCGTCCGCAGCTGCTGCGCGCAAAACCGCCCGCAGTCGGCAGCATCCTCAGCCCATGTTCGCGTTACGGAATCTTCCGGGCTGATCGGTCCGATTCAGGGGGATCTTCTCGAACTCGGCAAAACTGATCCTGCCGTCGTGGTCGTGGTCGGCCTTCTCGAAGTTCGCGGCGATCTCGGGGTGCGCGCTCGCCTCGTCCCGCGAGATCCAGCCGTCATGGTCGGTGTCGAGCCTGCTGAATGCCGTCGATCGGTCCTGGGGACGAAGCAGCGGATCGGTGGCCCAGCAAGCCACGGAGAGCGCAAGGGTGACCGCGACGAATATCGCCCTGGGCGGAACGAATCGAGCCATTCCGAGACGCGCTCTTCGCGGTCCGTCGCCGCACGTCGCGTGCCAGGGGGCTGCACACTGGATCGCTGAAATGCGCATGGTCACTCCCGCTCAACTGCAAATCCCCGTCGTGGCAGCTTTCGATCCGCCATGGGGAGTGCCGACAGGCACGCAATTGGCGGGCCCGCACGCGGCACCGGTCACTGCCGCGAAAAGCTGATCGCCGCTCGTCCAGTAGGCCACCTCGCCGGCGACCATGCGCAGGACGCAGACGTCCGGATCCCCGAGCCCGCGCGGGGAGAAGGCGCGCGCTCGCTGGTTCCACAAATACCGGGGGCGCCTTGCATCGCGAAGCAATTCCGCCTGGCCAGTGAGCGACACGAAACCCTGGTCGTCGGGCACGGCGTAGACGAGCGTCACCCCGGGACAGTGTTCGAGCCCGGTCGCCAGACGCGCAGTGCACGGCAGGAGATACCACGCGGTGCCGCCGGGCGCCCATTCGAGCGTTATCAGCGGACAGCTGTGCAGGGCACCATAAGCCCCACGTGCGACGAGCAACGCATAGTCGATGCGACTGATCAGGTCGCGGAGCGGGCCACTTGCGGCGTCCGGGATGGAATGCGCGGTCATGGGTGGAGCCCAGCTAAACGTTGCAACGCGGATGCAACGATGGAACCGCGAACGGGTCGCAATTTCCGTTCCCGGCCCTGCGCAACACGCGGATCTTCCCGGCGCCATGTACCGGAACGGCTAGCGCGGGAAACGCACGCGGAAGGTCGTTCCCTTGCCGGCCTCGGAGTGCAGCTCGAGGCTGGCATCCAGCAGCTCGCAGAGCCGCTTCACGATCGAGAGCCCGATGCCTTCGCCGACGGTCTCCCGCGCGCCTTGACGAGCGGACTGCGAGCGCAGCAGGGGGGCCGGCTCGCCATCCGCTTCCGCCCGCTCATCAACCTTCTGCGATGCCTCGGTCGCCGTCTTCAGCGCACCCTTGATCGGCGCAGATGCCTGCGGCTGGAGCCCCGGCCCGGTATCCTCCACGCACAGCACCCACCGCACTTCCGGGTCGTCGGGATCCGGTTGCCAAGCGACCTTCACCCCGCCGCGGTCGGTGTATTTCAGGGCGTTCACGAGGAGGTTTTGCGCGACGCGGTAGGTCTTGACTTCGTCGCCCGCCACGGCGAGCGTCACTGGCCCTTCCGCGACGAGCGCGAGCCCGCGCACTTCGGCCGCCGGCTGCATCGCCAGGCACAGCTCGTTCAGCAGCTTTGCCGCGTCGAACGGCCGGATCTCGCGCCGCTCCTGGCCTGCCTCCAATCGGCCGAGGCTGATCAGGTCGTTCAGGAGTGCGGTCATGGTCGCCAGCCCACGCTGCAGCATCGCGATAGACCGTGCGCGCACGTCGTCCGACGCGGCATGGCTGTCGAGCGCCACGGTCGCGTTCTTCAGCACGCCGAGACTGCCACGCAGGTCGTGCGCCGCTTCGCGCATCGTCTCGGCCCGGCGCCGCTCGAGCCCCTCGACCTCCGCCAACGTCTGCTCGAGATCGCGGACCCGTCCAGCCGCATCGGCCTGTTGAAGCTGCTCGTACCGGGCGGCGCTCTCGCACACCCCGTCGCTGCATAACTCCGCGAGCAAGCGACGCACCGCGGCCATCGTCCGGGCGGCGATACCGGGCTGCGCGAGCGCGAAGGCCTCCAGCTCGTCGACGAGGCACAGATGCAGGTGCCGCCATTCCCGCATCGCCTCGCGCTGGCGGTAACCCTGTTGCCAGCGCTGCAGCCCGTGGCCGGCTGCCCCCTTGCGCTGATCCTCCGTTGCCGTCGCCCGCGCGTCCAGGTCCCGGTTGCGAGCGCGAAGCAGCCGCTCAAATGCATCAAGCACTTCGGGAATGTGATCGAAAAACTGCGCGCGCGACAGAGCCGAATCGTTCGTCAGCCCCGGATCCGCAGCGGTGGCGTCCCGCCAGCACTGAAGCAATGCCTCGCGCCGCGCGGCGAGATGGGAGGCGACTGCATCGAATTCGTCCTGCGCGTCTCGGGCGCCCGCCATGCCCGCCTCCCGGATGATGACTGTGATCATTGTACGGCGCGGTGGATGTTCCTGCTGCTGCGCTGGAGCTCCGATCCGGACCCACGGTGCCGGGCACGCCGTCTCGGGCACACCAATTGCGAGGAACCGGTGTCCATCCTAAACCGACGGAGTCGTCAGCATGACCAACTTGTCACCGCAACTTGGCGCCGTCCTGCTGCTTGGATTCGCCTCCACAGTCGCGTGCGCCGAACCGCCCGCGCACGGGGTGAACAACCCTCTACCGCGTGTCATGCACGTCGAGTCCGGAGGTGTCGGGATCGGCGATCGGGAGTCCCTCGCCCGCACCGGCCCCTACAACCTCAAGATCGTGACGGCGACGCGCGCCGGGGAGTACATCGCAGACGTCGAAGTCACGATTGCCGACGCGCGCGGCGTCGATCTGGTCACCACCCGGATGAATGGTCCCTGGCTGATAGCGCAGCTCGACCCGGGACGCTACCGGGTGACCGCGCAATACCGAGGCACGACGCAAGTGCGTGACGTCGTCGTCGCAGACGACCGAAAGCAGGAGATCGTCATGCGCTGGCCCGACGACGGGTCGCAAAGCAGCGCATTGCGCTGACCGGTCGCTGGGGGCGCCGCAACTCACGACGTCGAGGGCCGGCCCTCGAGGTAGAGCTCTCGAACGAGTGCAAGGATCACGACCATCATCGGCACCGCGAACACCGCACCGGGTAGACCGAGCAGTACGCCGAAGATCACCACCGCGAGTACGCCGAGCGCCGGGGGCAATGCGACCGCCCACCGCTGCACCAGCGGCATGAGCACAGACCCCTCGAGTTGCTGAACCCCGAGATAGAGCAGCGCGACATACACCGCCGTCGTCGGCCCTTCCGTGAAAGCGATCAACAGCGCGGGCACCACGGACAGGATCGGTCCCACGAACGGGATGAACTCCAGCAGCGCAGCGATCGTGGCGAGTGACAGCGCGAGCGGGACGCCGATCGCCAGCAAGCCGAGATACGTGAGCATTCCCACTGCGCCCATCGCCATGAGCTGGCCTCCCAGCCATCGGCGAAGATCCCGGCCCGCCTCGCCGAGCGCCTTGTCGATCGCCTTGCGGGCCGCGTCCGGCATGAGCGCCAGAAAGCCGCCGCGATAGAGCCCGGGATCCGCCGCCAGGTATATTCCCAGCACCAGGATCAACAGCACGTTCACCAGCGCGCCCATGGTGGTGACGGCGACGCCGAGCAGCTTTACCGCCGACGCCATGCCATCGACCGACCCGAGCGAGTCGAGCACTGCCCGTCCGGGCGCGGTCCCCGCGAGCCAGTCCTGCAGCTTGCCCACCGCGTCGGGAAGCGCGCTCGTGAGCTCGGCCATCTGGACGGCCAGCGTTTCGCCGATCAACCAGCCGGCCGCACCGATCAAGAGCGCGATGAGCAGGATCGCCATCGGCAATCCCAGCGCGCGCGGCAGAGGCGCGTAGCGGGTCAAGAGATCCGAAATCGCGCGCAACGCGACCGCCACCAGCACGGCGCCGAACACGATGACGAGCACCTGCGCTGTCTTCCACACCAGCACCGCAACCGCCAGGAGCGCGATCGCGATGAGCACACGCGTCGCGAAAGGGGCGAGGCCGGGTGCCCGGATCGAGTCCGGGCGATCCCGCGCGGCCGGGGCTTGCACGGCTCGGCTAACGGCCACTATCGATCGGCAGGGGTCGCCCCACGGCGCCCGAACCGCTCCTTATCGCCGTAATTGCGCCGCATACTGTCCGTACCACCTCGTGAATGCTGCCGCCGCGGCGGCGCCAAGAAAGAAGGGAACGCCGCGCGTGCACCGCGCGGCGTTCCACCTGGCTCTTGCGGCATGGCGCGACTGGTTCGCGCCGTGCCTGCCGTCATATCCGCCCGCGGCGGCCCATAACCCCGAACACGATGGCGAGGATCAGTCCGACGACGAACAGAATCCACGCGATGTTGACCGCCGTGCCGGCAAGCCCCGAAAAGCCGAAGATCGCCGCGACCAGCGCGATGACGAGAAAGGTGATCGCCCATCCGAACATGCTGCCTCCTGTCGGTGAAGTGAAAGGATCAGATCTACCGGCACGCGCCGGAAAGCATCTGGCGCTGCAAGCTTCGCAAGGGGCGTGCCCGCAGGGCCGGCCGAAAAAATAGACCTCCTCGGTCCGGAAGCGCACAGAGTTCACGGCGCATCGAAGGTGACCGGCAGGAAGCGCAATATGCAGGCGGGAATTTCCGGATGAATCGGTAATATCGCGCTGCATCGGGGCCGTCCACTACCCGGCGTGGATCACCGCGCAAACCGGCCATCGTGCGTCCTGCCGGGCGCCCTTCGCGGGGGAGGAGGGTGCGAAGGACGCCCGACTCGGCAGGTCCCGGACGCATGGAGAATGCGTTGGACGCGACCACGTAGTCAGCAAATCTCGTGCCCACCCAGAGGACGCTCGCGGCGCATGAAATGGCGGACTGACCCGCCGCTGCTGCCGACCGTCCCGATCGCACCCGCCGCCGGCGTGGCCGTAAACGCGTTCGCGCGCGAGCTCGAGCATCCGCGCTGGCTACGTCCGCAGTTCGTTCCTGCGCGGCTTGAACTCGCCGTTCGGGATGGTGCTCGTTGGCCGCGATCTTTACGTGGCCAACGTTCCGGTAAGAATTACCGCGAATGTAGAAATTCTTCATCAGGGTCGCTCCACCGGGGAATCGTTTCGCAGGCACTGGGCAAATCGACCCCAGACATATCGAACCCCTGGGCACGTCGCATGCTTCGTCCCAGGTAACGTCGTCATGCATCGAAAGGAACCCGCCATGCGGACACGAGCGAACATGTCACGGGCATTCACTGCATCGGCCCTTGCCTTTCTCGCACTGGGCATCACGGGTTGCGCGTCGGTACCGCCGCCCACCGAACAGATGGCGCTCAGCCGCGACGCGGTGGCGGAGGCACAGAGCGCCGGCGCGGCCGAGCACGCGCCGGTCGAGCTGAGTGCAGCGCAATCCAAGCTCAGCGCCGCGACCGCCGCCATGGCGCGCGACGAGAACCTCAAGGCCCGGCGCCTGGCCGAGGAGGCCGAGGCCGACGCCAATCTCGCCGCCACCAAGGCGCGCACCGCGAAGGCCAAGGCAGCCGTCGCCGAGCTCCAGGAGGGAATCCGGGTGCTGCGCGGCGAGCTCGACCGCAAGTCGAACTGAAGGAGGCCACAACATGAATCTCATCGAAACCAAGACGATATTCCCGGGGATGGCCGCCGCACTGGTCATCTGCGGTTGCGCATCCATCCCGCCGGACTATCCGCCGCTCGCACAGGCGCGCTCGGAGTATCGGACCGCGGCCGCCGACCCGCAGGTGGTCCGGCTCGCTCCGCTGAAGCTCGAGCAAGCCGAAGAGACGCTCAGGCGCGCCGAGGCACTGCAACGCGAGGGCGACGACGCCGCGGCCCTCGACCACCAGGCCTACCTCGCCATGCAGCGCGCCCGCATCGCCCGGGAGACGGCCGCATTGCGGGCCGCGGAGCAGACGATCGACACGGCCGGCGCGGAGCGCGAGAAGGTCCTGCTCGCCGCCCGGACCCGCGAAGCGCAAGCCGCCAATCGGGAGGCCAGCGAGCAGGCCCGCATGGCCGCGACCGCCCTGGAGGCAGCGAGCGCCGCGCGCGTGCGTTCGGCGACGCTGGAAGCGCGGGCTCGCACGCTCGAAGCCGAACTCGACGACGTCAAGGCACGGCAGACCGAGCGCGGCTACGTCGTGACGTTTGCGGCGGATGTCCTCTTCGATGTCGGCGAGGCCGACCTGAAGCCGGGTGCGGAGCGTGCAATGACGAAGCTCGCCGAGTTCCTGCGTGCGAATCCCGGCCGCAACATCTCGGTCGAGGGGTTCACCGACAGCACGGGCGCCGACGCGTTCAACCAGGTGCTGTCCGAGCGCCGGGCGCGGGCAGTCGCCAGTGCCCTGATCGCGCGGGGCGTCGCCCCGTCGCGGATCGAGACGCGGGGCTATGGCGAGGCCTATCCGGTGGCGACGAACGATACGCCGGCGGGACGCCAGTTGAACCGCAGGGTCGAAGTCGTCCTCTCCGAAGTGGGCAGGACGGTTTCGAGCCGCCGCTAGGAGCGGCGCCCGAGTCGAGAAGGAGTCGACCATGCATCCGGAAAAACGACGTACGCGAGCCATCTTGGTCGTTCTGTGCGCTGCAGTGCTCCCAGCGTGCACCTCTCACTACATGGTGCGCGATCCCGCCACCGGGACCGAGTACTACACCACGGAGGTGGACGATGCGGGCAAGGCGGGCGCCATCCGCTTCACGGACGACCGCACCGGCAGCGAGGTCACACTGCCCAAATCGGAGGTGAAGCCGGTTTCCGAGGAACGGTATCGCCAAGGCCTATACACCCCGCGGTGACGTGGGTACGCTGCGCCTCCTCCTGAATCTCGGCTGCCTGGCGGCTGCCGCACTGTTCGTCGCGACGGTAGCGTCTCAGACGCTGGCGCCCGACGCACTGGTCAAGTCGGTCACGGACGACGTGATCAGCGCTGTCAAGCAGGACCCGGGCATTCGGGAGGGCAACACACGCAAGACGCTCGATCTCGTCCGGCAGAAGGTGCTGCCGCATTTCGACTTCACACGGATGACCGCCCTCGCCATGGGCGCGCACTGGCGGAAGGCATCGTCGGCGCAACGCGAAAATCTGGTCGATGAGTTCCGGACGCTTCTCGTGCGCACCTATTCGACTGCGCTGTCGAAGTATCGGGACCAGGTCATCGAGGTCAAGCCGCCGCGCGGCCAGCCCACCGATAGCGAGGTCGTCGTGCGCTCGGAAGTGAGGCAGTCGGGCACCCCGCCCTTGACGATCGACTACAGCATGGAAAAGACGCCGCTCGGCTGGAAGGTCTTCGACGTGGCAGTGGAGGGTATCAGTCTCGTGACCACCTATCGCGACACCTTCGCGACGGAGGTCCGGAGAGCCGGCATCGAGGGTCTGATCGAATCGCTCGCCGCGCGGAATCGGGAACTCGCGGCCAAGCACGGCTGACGACCGGTCGTGCGCGGCGCGTCATGCGCCGCAGGGGATTCACGCGGCGATACCGCGCATTCGTTCCGCTTCGTCCCGCAACGCCTCGTGGGCACCAACGAGGGCATCCGGATCGCGGAGGAGCGCGTTTTTCTCGGCTGTGCTGAGCGCGTCGGGACCGCACTCGACTGCCCGTTGCACGAGCTGCTCGCGGACCCGGTGGATGGCAGGAGACCGGCCGTTCCGCGCAATCGCCGACGCTCGAACCAGGGCATTCACGGCCGGGTCGAGCACGGCGTCGAGGAAGCCGGGAAGTCGGGACGTCTTTCGATAGCCGGACCACGCCCAGCGCAGCTCCCGCGGCGGATGGCACTCTTCGGGAATCATGAAGAGCCGACCTGCACGCGCCCGCAGGCCGAGCGACACGCGACTCGAAAGCACCGAGATGGGGATCGACAGCGCAAGCGCGCCGGTGATCGGAACCAGCCACCATGCGAAGCTGGGATTGAGCCAGTGGACGCCTGCCGTCCACAGGATTCCGAGCAGCGAGTGCCAGCCGTGGCGGTGCAGCGCTTCCTTCCAGTCCGTCTCCGCGTCGTCGCGCGGCGGAGATTTCCAGCCCAGCGCGCCGCCCGTCAGCGCGCCGGCGACGAACTGGGTGTGGAACAGCATCCGGATCGGCGCGAGCAACGCCGAGAGCACCGATTCGATCAGGACGCCCGCGGCGACGCGTAGCGCGCCACCGAAGCACCGCGGTCCGCGCGCAACGACGAGCACGCCCGCGAGGATCTTGGGCAGGAAGAGCAGCAGGGCCGTGGCCCCGAAAAGGGCGATCGCCCAGTCCGGATGCCACTCCGGCCACAATGGGAAGAGCTGCTCCGGCGCGACGAAGTACGCCGGCGGCACCAGGGTGTGCACCGCAAGCAGCGCCGTGGAGAGCAGGAGAAACGCGAACCACAGCGGCGCGGACAGGTAGGCCATCACGCCGGTCATGAACACCGCACGGTGCGCCGGATGCAAGCCCGCTGCGAACAGCAGCCGCGAATTGATCAGGTTGCCCCGGCACCAGCGCCGGTCACGGACGAGCTCGTCGGCAAGATTGGGCGGCATCTCCTCGTAGCTCCCCGGCAGATCGTACGCGAGCCACACTGCCCAGCCCGCCCGGCGCATGAGCGCGGCCTCGACGAAGTCGTGCGACAGGATCTCGCCGCCGAGCGGGCCGCGGCCGGGCAATCTGCCCAGCGCGCAATGACGCATGAACGGCGCGACGCGGATGATCGCATTGTGTCCCCAGTAGTGGGACTCGCCGAGCTGCCAGAAGTGCAGCCCCGCGGCGAAGAGCGGCCCGTACACCCGGTTGGCGAACTGCTGCATGCGCGCGAACAGCGTGTCCCGCCCCGCAGCACGCGGGAGCGTCTGGATGATGCCGGCAGCGGGGTTCGCCTCCATCATCCGTACCAGCGTCGTCAGACACTCGCCGCTCATCACGCTGTCCGCGTCGAGCACCACCATGTAGCGGTAGTTGCTTCCCCAACGGCGGCAGAAATCGGCGAGATTGCCGCTCTTGCGCTTCAGGTGATGGGTGCGATGACGGTAGAAGAGGTGCCCGGAGGCGTCCAGCGCCTGGCAGGCCTCGTGCCAGGCCGCCACCTCGGCGACCCGGAGGTCCGGATCGCTCGAGTCGGAGAGCACGAAAAAATCGAAGTGCCGCAGCGTGCCGGTGGCGGCGAGCGATCGGAAGGTCGCCCGCAGCCCGGCGAAGACGCGCGCCACGTTCTCATTCGCGATGGGCATCACGATCGCCGTCCGGGCCCCATTCGCGATCGACGCATCCGCCGTCGCGCTGCGGGAAATCGCGTACCGGTCGCCCCCCGCGAGGAGCACCAGGAAGCCCGTCAGCGCCGTCCAGAATCCTGCCGAGATCCATGCAAAGAGGAGCACGAACAGCCCCAGGATGGCGATCTCGAGCGGCTGCGTGCCGTGGTAGGGAAGCACCGCCGTCAGCGACCATGCGGCGAGCGTGGTCTGGACGAGCACGAGCGCCAGGAGCAGCACCCGGCGAACGGCCCCGGCGCGGTGCCAGACGGGTTTCCCTCCAGGGCGCGCCTGACCTTTGTCGAACAGGGAAAAGATGGACTTGAGCGGCCATCCGCGCGGCGCCATCGGCGTGCGGTTCACTGGCGGCGCTGTTCTCAGGCGCACGGTGTAGCTCGCGCCGGCGGCCTCGTCGCCGCTCAGCCGGGTGGCAGTGCGTAGGTCCATGTCTCGGAAAGCGTCTCGCCCCCGCTGCGCAGGAACGCGCGCAGTTCGACGGGCTTGTTGGCGTCGGCGCGGCGCAAGCGCAGCGCCAGCCGCACGCCGCCCGTCACCTCGTTGCGGTACGCCGCATGCTCGAGGATCTCGCCGTTGTCTCCGGCGGTCACCACGTCCTCGAGCTTCGCGTCGGGCGGAAGCTTTTTCAGGTTGGGGCCCTCGAAATCGATCATGAACCCGATGCTGCCATCGGGCTTCTTGACGTAGCCCCGGCCCCGCCGCGTCTGCGCGACCCACGCGCCAGGGGGCTTGGTCTCGCCGCTCAACTGCCATTGCACGCGGTACGCAAAATCGTAGGCCTCGTTCGGCTTCGGCAGAACCTCGGGAACCCAGTAGGCCACGATGTTGTCGTTGGTCTCGTCAGGCGATGGAATCTGCACCAGCTCGATGCGTCCCGGACCCCAGTCGCCGCGCGGCTCGACCCATGCGCTCGGCCGGAGCTCGTAGTGCGCTTCCAGATCCTCATACCGCTCGAAGTCCCGGTCGCGCTGCATCAGGCCGAACCCGCGTGGATTGGCGCCGGCGAACGTGCTCACCATCAGACGCTTCGGATTGGCGAGCGGTCGCCAGAGCCACTCTCCGCTTGCCATGAGGATCGACAGTCCGTCCGAATCGTGCACCTCGGGCCGGTAGTCCTGCTGCGCGGCGGGCTGGTTCTCGCCGAAGTAGAACATGCTGGTGAGCGGTGCGAGCCCCAGCTTGCCGACCGGCTCGCGCAAGTACAGCCGTGCCTTGACGTCCAGCCACGTTGACTCTCCCGGCCTGAGCACGAATCGATACGCCCCCGTTACCCGCGGGGAATCGAGCAGCGCGTAGAGCGTGAGCGCTTGCGCGTCGCGCGCCGGCCGCTCGATCCAGAATTCAACGAAACGCGGAAATTCCTCTCCGGAGGAGGCTGCCGTGTCGACCGCGAGCCCGCGTGCCGACAGGCCGTAGCGCTGCTCCTTGCCGAGCGCGCGGAAGTAGCTTGCGCCCAGGAACACCAGCACTTCGTCCTTGTACTTCGGGGTGTTGACCGGATAGTGCACGCGAAAGCCCGCGTAACCGAGCTCCTTCAGCATGCGCGCGTCCACCTTGTTCGCCCCGTAGTCGAACTGCCCCGGATCGAACGGGATCTCGCGCACGCCCTCGGCGCCGATTTCGTGGACGCGCACCGGCTGCTCGAAGTGCCAGCCCTGATGAAAGAACGCGACCTCGAACGGCAAGTGGGCGTCCCGCCACAGAAAGCGCTCGGGCTTGTAGCGGATGTCCCGATACTGGTCGTACTGCAGGTTCTGCAGCTCCTTCGGGAGCGTCTTCGCCTTCGCGAACGGCGCCGCCGCGGCCGCCTTCGCCCGCTGGTCGACGTCGTCGAAGCCGAACTTCGGTATCACCGCGCTCGCCGTTGCGCACCAGAAAGCCGTGATGAGCAACGCGACGAGCCCCGCCAGGCGGCCGCCACCCTCCGTCGATACGTGGAAAAACATGCGTGTCATGATGCCGGATCTTTCGTGATCTGCCGATCGCTCGGTGCGTCGTGGAAGGACGACACTCGCGGGGCGACCCTGTGGCTGCAAGATGCCGGTAGCAAGCGGCGCGCCCAGACCGCCGCCATCGTTCGGAGCGTCCTGCACCGGCGCGACGGGGCGCCGATCAGCCGCCGGTGCCGCTACGTCCTGCGACGCTCGCCACGGTGGCCACGAGCTCCAGAGGCTCGATGGGCTTCGAGACGTGGATGAGAAAACCCGCGCGCAGCGCGCGGTTGCGATTCTCGGAACCGGCAAAGGCCGTCAGGGCGATGGCGGGCAGCTTCTCTCCTTTCGCCTCACCGAGTGCGCGCACGCGCTTCAGGAACTCGTATCCGTCTACGTCCGGCATGCCGATGTCACTGATCAGCACGTGCGGCCGGTAGAGTTCCAGAAGCCGCAGCGCTTCGGCAGCCGAGCTGGCCGTGCGCACCTGCGCTTGGCAATCGCCGAGCACCCGCTCGAGGAGATCGCGCGCATCGGCCTCGTCATCCACCACCAGCACCTTGACATCGGAGAGGTCGAACGCTCCAAGATCCGGCGCGCTCGTCGCCGCCACTGGGTCAAACCGCTCTTGCCGGTACGGACTGTGGAGGACCGCCATGATCGGGAGCTGCACCGTGAACGTCGCGCCGCGGTGCTCACCCTCGCTCGCCGCCCGTACCGATCCCCCGTGGAGCTCCACCAGGTACTTCACGATGGAGAGTCCGAGGCCCAGACCACCATGGCTGCGCGTGGTCGACGCGTCGGATTGCCGGAACCGCTCGAACACGTGGCCGAGGAATTCCGGCCGGATGCCGACGCCGGTGTCGGTCACCCCGATCTCGATATGCGAGCCCACGCGCTCCAGCGATACCATGACCGTGCCGCCTCGAGGCGTGAACTTGATGGCGTTGGAGAGCAGATTCCAGATCACCTGCTGGAGGCGGTTGGGATCGCCGGAGACGGGACCGGCGACGGGATCGAGCACCTTTTCGAGCGTGATACCTCTCGCTTCGGCCGCCGGCCGCATGGTGTCGATCGCCGCTTCGACAAAGGATGCGGGGGCCACCGGTCGGACGTCCAGGCGGACCATTCCGGACGCGATGCGACTCATGTCGAGCAGGTCTTCGATGAGCTGCGCCTGCACGCGCGCATTTCGTTCGATCGTATCCAGACCCTTCTTGATGTCTGCCTCGCTCTTCGGCCCTCTGCGCAGCACCTGCGACCAACCGACGATGGCGTTCAGCGGCGTCCTCAGCTCGTGGGAAAGGTTGGCGAGGAACACGTCCTTCAGCTCGCTCAGGCGCTCGGCCGCTGCGCGCGCCGATCGCTCGCTTTCCAGCAGACGTTCCCGCTCTTCGGCGTCCCGCTGCGCCGCTTCGTATAGCCGCGCATTGTCGATCGCGACCGCCGCTTGCGCCGCGATCCCCACGATGATGCGCTCCGTGCGCTCACTGAAGACGCCGGGACTCGGGTGGCCGAAGAACAGGCCGCCGATCACCTCTCCGGAGCGCGCCGTGACCGGAATCGCAAGGTAGCTTCGCACCGGAGGGTGCCCTTTCGGCTGCGGGCCCCATTTTCCGTACCGCGGGTCTTCCGTGACGTCGCCGCACCGGATGGGCGCCTCGCCCCGGAACGTGGGACCAAACAGCGGCGTGGCGCGCGGGTGCCCGAGCGATGTGAACGCCGCGCGGTCTGCGCCGGCAAGCGTATGCAGCATGTAAGCGTCGCCGTGCTCGTCCCGGGAGTTGTGGAAGAACGCGCCGTACCTGGCGCCGCTGATCTGCGTGGCCGCGTCGGTGACCGATTGCATCAGGGACTGCAGGTCCAGATTGGCGGCGAAGGCGGCGCCGGCGCGGTTGAGCAGCTCGAGCGTGTGCGTCTCTTCGCGCAGCGCGTCCTCCGCGCGCTTGCGGTCGGTCACGTCACGGAAGGTCCAGACCCGGCCGACGTTGCGGCCGTCGACGACCTGGACCCGCGAATAGCGCTCGAGCACCCTGCCGTCCGTCAATTCGAGGACGTTGGAGGTTTCCGCCGGCTTGGCCGCGTGAATCGCCGCGATCTTGGCCCGCTCTTCCGCCGGCGCCTTGAATTGACTGCCGAAGATGTCGTCGACAAGCTGCAAGTGCCGCGTCCCGAGCGGGGCACGCGGGACCCGCCACATGTCCAGGAAACGCTGATTGAATCCGGTGATCGTGCCGCCCACGTCGGTGACGAGAATGCCGTCGGTCGTCGCCTCCAGGGTGGCGTTCACCATTGCCAGCGACTGGGCGAGCTCCCGGGCTTTGCGCTCCAGTTCCTCTTTCGCCTCCCGCAGCTCTGCCTCGGCACGCTCACGCGCAACCAGGATGCTGCGCGCGTTCCGCAACGCAGCCGCTCGCAGCCGCTTGTTCTCGTCGTCCTTGTCCTGGCCCATCTCCGCCGTCACAGGTTCCGCAGACGTTTCCCCGCCCGTGCGGTGCCCTGCACGCGCGCGTGGATCTTTGCAAACGCCGTGTCGCGACTGGTCGATGTGTCGTCGCAGAATGGCGCGAACCCGCAATCGTCGGTCGTCCCCAGCTGCCCGATCGGGATGTAGGCAGCGGCTTGCAGCACACGATCCTCGACTTCTTCCGGGGTCTCGATGCGCGGATCGATCGGCGCCGTGACGCCTATGAAGACCCGCTGGTCCGGCTTGATGTAGCGTTTGATGATGTTCAGCACGCTGGCCGGATCCTTCTCGCCGGCGAGCGCAATGTAAAAATTACCGACCTGGAGCTCGAAGAGGCTCGGCAAGAGATCTGCGTAGTCAACGTATGTGCCCCGCCTTCGTGAGCGGTCATTCTCTTCTCGCTGCCTGGCAGGGTCAATGCGTCCGCGGGCTCGCCCGTTCCCGCGGCTGCCGAATGCTCGCAAGCGGCATGCCCGGACCGGACGACGGGAACGGTGCTTGCTGGCTTTGTGCCTCCGGTACGACCCACGGTTCGATACACTACACCGTCGCCACCATCGCGCGCGCACTCCCATGAGCGATTGCGATTCCGATTCGGATCGCCTGAATCGTCAGGCTCCACATCACGGCCCCGGCGTGCCGCTCACGGCCGGCGATTCCGACGGCGACCTCGACGCAGCGGATGCGAGCAGACTTCCTTTCCCGGTGATAGGCATCGGCGCATCCGCCGGCGGGCTGATGCCCCTCAAGGATTTCCTGAACGCAGTGCCCGCGAAGAGCGGATTCGCGTTCGTCGTGGTCATGCATCTCGATCCGAACCGCGACAGCGCCCTGCCCGAGATCCTCGGGCGCGGCACGCCCATGATCGTGGCGCACGCCGAAAACGGTCGCCGGATCGAGCCGGATCATGTTTATGTCATTCCCCCGAACGCACTGCTCGGCATCGAGCGTGGTGTGATCCATCTGGAGCAGCGGGTCACGCGGCCTGCAATCCCCACACCGATCGACCATTTGTTCCGCAGCCTGGCCGCCGAACAGCGCGAGCGCGCGGTGGCCGTCATTCTTTCCGGAAGCGACCACGATGGCACGAGCGGGCTGAAGGAGATCAAGGCGGCTGGCGGGCTCGTGATGGTCCAGGATCCGGCCACCGCGGAGTTCAGCAGCATGCCGCGAAGCGCCGTTGCGACCGGGCTCGCGGACTACGTGCTCGCCCCGGACCGCCTCGCCCAGGCGCTGCTGGGATTCGTCGACAAGGCCGGACTGAGCCGCGCGCGCGCCGAGCGGGACGCGGCGCTCGGCAGCCTGGAGCTGCGACCGTTCCTCGACCGGCTGCGCGCCCGCGGCTATCCCGATTTTCGCGGATACAAGCAGGCGATGCTGCGGAGGCGAATCACACGGCGTATGGCCATCGCCCAGCGCACCACGTCGCGCGCCTACGACGAGCTGCTCGAGAATGCGCCGGCCGAGCTCACGGCGCTGGGACAGGACCTCCTGATCGGCATCACGGAGTTTTTCCGTGATCCGGATGTGTGGACAGCTCTCGCCGCCGACATCCTCCCCGACCTGTTTCGAAAGCATGAAAGCGAGATCCGCGCCTGGGTGCCGGCGTGCTCGACGGGCGAGGAAGCCTACTCGCTGGCGATGCTGCTGATCGAGCACGCCGAAGCGACGGGTTCCACGGCGGCGATGCAGATTTTCGCCACCGACGTCGACACGCGCGCGCTGGAGCGTGCGCGCGCCGGCGCCTATCCGGCGAGCATCGCGCTGACCGTTTCCAGGGAGCGCCTGAGCCGGTTCTTCACGCGAGTCGGAGAGCGCTACCTGGTGAACCGGAGCGTTCGCGAGCTGCTCGTGTTCGCGCCGCAGAATCTGCTCGCGGACCCGCCGTTTTCCCGGCTCGACCTGATCAGCTGCCGCAATCTGCTCATCTATCTGGCGCCGGCGGCGCAGCGCCAGGTGCTCCAGAATTTCCACTTCGGTCTCAACCCGGGCGGGTATCTGCTGCTCGGCAGATCCGAGACCCTGGGCGAGCGCGCCAATCTCTTCAATCCCGTATCGTCGCAGTGCCGAGTCTTCCAGCGCAGCGGCCCGCGAGAGTCCCGCACACCGGCGCCGCTGCAGCGCTTCGCCGGACAACAGCCAGACGAATCGCTCCGCCCGAACGCGCGGTCCCGAGGGTCCGCCTACGGCGACCTCGTCCGCGCGCTCCTCCTGGACCGGTTCTGCCCCGCCGCCATCCTGGTGACCGGCGATCACCGGGTCGTCTACTCGCACGGACCAGTCGATGCGTATGTCTCCCATGTCGCGGGCGCGCCGACCGACGACTTGCTGCGCATCGCCCGGCAGGGACTGCGGTTGAAGCTGCGGGCGGTAATGCGCGAGGCCACGCGGACGGGAGCGCCCGCCAGCGTGCGCGCGACCGTGAAGCGCGGCAGGCGCTCGAAGGGCGTGCTGATCATGGCAGCCCCGGTTGCCTCGCCCGACGGCACCGGCGAGCTGGTTCTGGTGACGTTCGCATGGTCGCCGGACGGCTCCGGCGACCAGGCGCCGCCCGAGCCATCGGGTGACGCGCCGGCGGCGCTCGAAGACGAGCTGGTGGCGACGCGGCACGAGCTGCACAGCTCCATCGCCGATCTCGAGGCGACGAACGAAGCGCTCGGTGTCGCCAACGAGGAAGCGACCTCGATGAACGAGGAGCTCCAGTCGGCCAACGAGGAGCTCGAGACCGCGAAGGAAGAGCTGCAGTCCATGAACGAGGAGCTCACCACGGTGAACTCGCAGCTCCAGGAGAAGGTGGTCGAGCTGCAGGAAACGAACGACGACCTGAAGAACCTTCTCGCCAGCACCAACATCGCGACCCTCTTTCTGGATCGGGAGTGGCGGATAAAGCGCTATACCGCGCCCATCATCGACCTCTTCACCCTCATTCCCTCGGACATCGGGCGGCCCATCACGGATATCGCGAGTGCCTTCGTCGACGGCGACCTGCTGACCGACGCACGTGGCGTGCTGGCCGATCTGCAGCCCCGGGACAAGGAGCTTCGCTCCGCGGCAGGCGAGCACTACTTGCGGCGACTTCAGCCGTACCGAACGGCCGATGACCATATCGAGGGAGTCGTCGCGACGTTCGTGAACATCACGCGGCTCAAAGCCGCCGAAGAAAGCGAACGCCGACTGGCGACCGTCGTGCGCGCCGCCAACGACGCGATCACCGTGCACAGCTTCCAGGGCGACATCCTGGCCTGGAATGCCGGCGCGGAGCGCATGTACGGGTATACCGACGCGGAGGCGCTCGGAATGAACGCGCTCGCCATGCTTCCGGAAGCGAGGCGGGCCGAATATGAAGCCAAGATCGAACGAACGCGCGGCGGGATCATCGAGCCGCCATTCGACACGCAGAAAATCTGCAAGACCGGCCAGACGCTCATCGCCCAGGTGACGCTTTCGCCGCTGCGCGACGAGCAGAGCGTCGTCTATGCGATTGCCACGACGGAGCGGGATATCTCGCCCCGGGTCCGTGCGGAGACCGAGCTCGCGGAGCGGGCCCGGCGCCTGGAGCTTGCGGACCGGCGCAAGGACGAGTTCCTCGCCATGCTGGCGCACGAGCTGCGCAACCCGCTCGCCGCCGTGCGCAACGCGGTGCAGGCGCTCGACCGCCCGGATCTCGCGCAGGAGCGACAAGCGCTGCTCCACGAGATGATCGATCGGCAGTCGTCGCATCTCGCGCGCCTGGTCGACGATCTGCTCGACGTCGCGCGCTTCACGCGCGGCGAGGTGCGCCTCGAACGCCAGCGAATCGACGTCGATCCGCCGTCAACGCGGCAGTCGATGCGCTCCGGCCTGCGATGGACCGCAAGCACCAGCACCTGGCAGTCGAGCTGCCGCCGGATCCCGTCGTCGTCGAGGGCGACCCCGAGCGCCTGCAGCAGGTGATGGAAAACCTGCTTCACAACGCAACGAAATTCACCCCGGAGCAGGCGAAATCTCCGTGACGGGAAGCGTCGATTCGGCCCAACTGGTGCTGCGGGTGAAGAATTCCGGCTCGGGTCTGGCTGAGTCCGCTCCCCGAGGTCTTCGAGCCTTCGTGCAAGGCGAGTCGACCCTGGATCGACACGAGCAAGGCCTGGGCATCGGGCTCACGCTCGTCCAGCGGCTGGTCGAGCTGCATGGGGGGAGCGTCACGGCGCACAGCGCGGGCGGTAATTCTGGAACCGAATTCGTGGTCCGCCTGCCCGTCGCGGAAGCGCGTGAAAGCGGTACGCCCGAAGGGGCGCGGACGCGGTCCCCACGCGTCGCCCATCGCATACTGGTGGTCGACGACAACGTCGATGTGGCCGAAGGGGCGGCCATGCTCCTGACGCTCGAGGGTCACACCGTGCAGGTCGCGCACGATGGGCCGGCCGCCTTGCGACTCGCCGAGGAATTCCGGCCCGATACCGTCCTGCTCGACCTAGGATTGCCGAGGATGGACGGCTACGAGGTGGCACGGCGGCTCAAGGAAGCCGATTGACGCGCGATGTCGTGCTGATCGCGGTGTCCGGCTACGGCCAGGCGGAGGACCGGAGACGATCCGCAGAGGCAGGGTTCCACACGCATCTTGTCAAGCCCGTGGATCCGGCCGAGCTCGACGCTTTGCTGCGGTCCATCGAACGCCGCGAAGCTTAGCGCACCCCGACCCTCGCCCGCTCGCCCGTCGTCGGAGCGGATCTCGGGACCGCCACGGGCATTCGATTTGCGAGCCAGGCTCGCATGAGAGTGCCTTCGCGTTCCGGCCGTCCTGCTCGCTTCACGCAGATGACGCTCGCGACCCTCGCCGGGCTGTCGCTCGCGGCGTCCGCGTGCGCGGGATCGTCCTCCGCCGTCCCGGATCAGCCGGAAACGCGTTCGGCGGCCGTCAGTCGAACCGCACTGGCGCCAGCCCTCTTACCGAGCGACAAGGCGGTTGCCGACCGCCTTGCCAGCCGTTATCGACGCGCCACACACGAGGTCGTGCGCTACGTCGCGGCCGCCCGCACTGCCGGCGAGGCGCTTGGACTCGACCCGCTGCTCATCCTGGCTGTGATGGCCGTGGAATCGAGCCTCGACCCTGAGGCGGAGAGCCATTACGGCGCCAAGGGGCTGATGCAGATCGTCCCGCGCTTCCATCGGGACTCGCTGGACGGCACGGCGGTCCGGCGGCCATCCTCGATCCGCGCGTCAACATTCTCGTCGGCGCGCTCGTCCTCAAGACCTACATCGATCGCTCGGCCGGTGACCTCGCAGCAGGTCTGCAGCGCTACGCGGGCGCGCAGGACGACGCCGAGCGGCGCTACGCGCGACGCGTCTTCGCCGAACGCCAGCTGCTAGAAAGCACCGCCAAACAGCCGCACGGCGGCGCGTAGCACGTGCACGGGGCCCGCAACCGCCCCGCCTGCTTTTCGCCGGGCACGCAGCGTGCTGGCGACCCTCTTGGCGACCCGTTCCACGGACCACAAAATGATCGACTGGCCATTCCTTTTCCTCATCATCACCCTCGTCGCGGGAGGGCTGGCGCTGACAGGCGCCGCTGGAACGGCATCGGCGCCGCATGGATCGTGTTCATAGTCGGTGCCGTATTGTTCGTCGTGTCGCTGAAAGCGGAACATCGCCGTCCCGGCGAGGGCGACTGACTTCGGCTGCGGGGCACAGACCCCGGTCGGAACGGGTTCAGCCCGCCGCCGCGCCGCGCGCAGACCCTTCGCCATTGCGTCGTGCCTCGACTGCAAGCAGATGAAGGAGCGATTTCTTCAGCGCGACTTCGTCGAGCAAGCAGCTGCAGCGATAGTCGTACCCGAACCGTTTCCGGTGGCGCTCGACGCGCCGGCATGCTTCGCCGTACTGGAGTGCACAAACCAGCACCGCTTCCAGAAGCTGATCGTCCTCCACGCTGTTCACGAATTCGTGGGACATGGGGATTCGCTGGCCCATTCTTTCCTCCTTAGTCTGGCGTTCACGCACGAAACCCGAGCAGCTTCCATGCCAGGATTGAAACCGCCCGTCACCAGAGAGAAGCCACGTCGGTCCGAGCGTGAGCGGCAGCAATACTTGCCGAATGCACCGGCAGGGATGGGACGCATCACGGGAACTTTTTCAAACGGGTCGGGTGTGTCGGCTCGACACGACAGATTTCCACTGGCGTGTGGGCATGCCGATTGCGATCCACGTCGAGCCCGGAACCTCCGCGGCGAACAATGTCTAGGAGCACGTTCATGAACTGGGATCAAATCGAAGGAAACTGGAAGCAGCTGAAGGGGAAAGTGAAAGAGCAATGGGGCAGCCTCACCGACGATCAGATCGATCAGATCGCCGGCAAGCGAGAGCAGCTCATCGGCCGGGTCCAGAAAGAATACGGGGTGAAGCGCGACATCGCCGAGAGTCAGGTGCGGGACTGGGAGTCGCGTCTCTAGGCCGGCACCTGGGGATTGGACCGGGCGGTCCCAAACCGCCCGTGACGATCCCCGTCCTCGGTCCTGCGGCGGCTCTCGTTCATGAGCGGCTCGCAGCGGCGCCTGTCCCGACCGTGAGCCGGTTCTCGACTGCCTTGACGCCCTCGACGCCCCGCGCGATTTTCAGGGCCCGGTCGGCTTGAGCCTGATCGGGAAGATTCCCGGTCAGCGTGACCTTTCCGCCGTTGGTGTCCACATTGATGTCCGCGCCGTTGACGCTCTTGTCGGCGAGCAGCGCTGTCTTGATCTTCGTGGAGATACCGGCGTCTCCGAGCGCTCGTCCAGCCTCGCGCGCGCCTTCGCGCGCGACCTCGCCGGCGGATTTCAGGGCCTGATTGGCGTTATGCACGGCTTCGGACGCTGCCGAGGCCGCGCGATCCTCTTGCGCGCGGTCGCAGCCTGGTACGACCGACATCATGACAAGTGCGCCTGCGATTGCGAGCGCGGCGCGTCGCTGATCGATTTTCGGCTTGCTCATGTTCATCGCTCCTGAGTGGGTTCATTGGCACCCGCCGAGATTGCCCGCGGCGGCGACTGCACACGAGATGCATATCGCATGCCAGCATCCGCCGGGCACAGCTCGTGCGTCTCGCCTCGCAACATCTTTCGACGTGTGTCCGACATGCCTACGTCAATGGATGCGCTGATCCAGAACGCGCTGATCGTGGTGGTGCTCCTACTGCTGCTCGGCACCTTGCCCGTGTGGCCCGAACACACCGCGGGCGTGGTTGAATCGGGCGACATTCTCGAGGCACTGCTTCTAGTGCCGTTCGCGCTGTGGCTCGCCTGGGCGGAGTAGCCGAAGATCGGAAAGAAGGAGTTACCTGTTGCGGCAAATTTTTCCACGCTGGACGGTTACACTAGCCTGCGGCGCAGGGATTTTCTGCGCAGCCTGCACGACCGTTCAAACGACTTCGCCCGGCGTCGTCGGCGTGGACCGCACGCAGAGGATGTCGCCCCTGGTCAGCGAAGCGGACCTGCAACAGGGCGCGGCCCAGGCATATCAGCAGGTCGTCGCCGACGCCCGCGCGAAAAACGTGCTCAACCGCGATCCGGCGCAGGTCGCGCGGGTGCGATCGATCTCGCAGCGGCTCATCGCGAAGACCGGCGCATTCCGGGCCGATGCGCCGGGCTGGGCGTGGGAGGTGAACGTGATCTCGGTGCCGGAGGCAAATGCCTGGGCGATGCCGGGCGGCAAGATCGCCGTGTATTCCGGCCTGATCACGGAATTGAACCTCACCGACCAGGAACTCGCCGCAGTGATCGGCCACGAGATCGCTCATGCGCTGCGCGAGCACATGCGCGAGCGCGCCTCGCAGGCCGTGACGCAGAATCTCGCGCTCGGTGTGCTCGGCGCGGCGACCGGCGCGGGGCAAGGCACGCTCGACCTCGCGCAACTCGCCCTGCAGGTGACGCTGCAGTTGCCGCATTCGCGTCAACAGGAAACCGAAGCCGATCGGATCGGCGTGGAGCTGAGCGCGCGTGCGGGTTTCGATCCGCGCGCCGCGGTGACGCTGTGGGAGAAGATGGGCCAGGCGGCGCAAGGCGCGCCGCCCGAGTTCCTGTCCACCCATCCCTCCAGCGCCGCGCGTACCCAGGATCTTCGGGTCTACGCGGCGCGGGTCATGCCGCTCTATCAGGCGGCGCGACGCTGAACGCTGCGTCCCCTCCAAATGCCGCTATCGCGGCATCTTCGCCCCGAGCCCGGCACCATTCGGACCGGGCGCACGCTTCCTTGCGATCCAGGCGTCGATCTGGATCAGCAGGGACAACACGATCCAGGTCAGCGCAACACCGAGCACCGCCAGGAGGACGTGGCCCAGTCCCACGGCGATCCCGATCGCAGTCGCGATCCACAACGTGGCCGCGGTGGTGAGACCATGAATCTCGCGGTCCTGATGAAGCTTCAGGATCGCGCCCGCGCCGATGAAGTCGATGCCGGTCGCCACACCCTGAATGACCCGGGACACGTCGCCGATCGACATCCCCGCTTCGAGCGGTACGATCACGAAGATTGTCGCCGCCAGGGTCACGAGAACGTGCGTCCGCAACCCCGCCGGCTTGCTTTCGATTTCGCGCTGCAACCCCATCACGGCCCCCAGCACTACCGCCGCCAACAGCCGGGAGGTGATCCTCAGGAGCTGCATCCCTTCCGGAATCGGACCGAACAGCGCTTTGACGAAATCCTCGCCCACGCGCCCCTCCTTTCGAAGCCCTTGCGATGCAGGCGAAGCTCGAGTCATCCCCGCCCCGATCAACTCAAGCTCGAGTGCAGGGCCGCCCAGCAGCCGGGGGACCCAGCACGCCTTCGAAGCAGACAGTCTGGATTCCCGCGTGCGCGGGCACGACGAACTTCGGAACTACCTTAGCCGCGGGCCAGCAAGCGACTGAACAGGTAGCCCGCGGCCAGCGCGATCCCAAGCGCCGCGACGGGATGTTCGCGCACGTAGCCGCGGGTGGCCTGTACCCATTCGTCCGAAGCGGCCGACAATGCTTCCCGCTTGGTGTCGAGCTGTTCGGCAACGCCGGCGGCGGCCGAGGCGGCGCGATCCACGGTATGGTGTGCGCCGGTGCTCAGCCGGTCGATGCCAACGTGCGCGCGCTCGCCCATGGCGGTTGCAGCCTCACGGATTCTCGGCGCGGCACGGCTGGCGGGTGGCAGGGTTTCTTCCATGACAAGATCTCCTCGTGTTCAGGCAAGACGCAGACGGGGGTCTTCGCAGTCCCACGTCTGTCTCGTGACTTGCAACTCGCGTGCCCGGCCAAGCCGCCTTTCGAATTGCATTCACGAGAGGTCCGCGGCGTCGCGCGCCTTCTGCTGCAAGTCACTCTTGTCGACTCCGTACTCCTTCAGGCGATTGTAGAGAGTCTTCAAGCTGATCCCGAGCGTCTCGGAGGTCCTTGCCTTGTGGCCGTTGTGTTGTGCGAGCGTGGCGAGGATCACGCGCCTTTCCACCTCGACGAGAGAGGCTCCCACGCTGCTCATAGATTCCGATGCGCTCTCGGCGCTTTCCGGCGCGGGCTCGGCAGGCAGGCACGCCGGCTCGATCATCTCGCCTTCGGCCATCACGAACGCTCGCTGTACCGCGTTACGCAGCTCGCGGACGTTGCCTGACCAGGAGTGCGCGGCGAGCCGCTCGATCGCTTCCCGCGAGAAATGCTTGGAGGCGCGCTCGGATCGATTCATCTCGGCGAGGAAGTGCTCCGCGAGCAGGCCGATGTCCTCGCGCCGCTCGCGCAGCGGCGGCAGATGGATGCCGAACACGTTCAACCGATAGAACAGGTCCTCCCGGAGCCTTCCTTCAGCCACGGCGCGCATTGGCGGGCGATTGGTGGCGGCGATGACCCGCACGTCGCACTCCAGGACGTCGGACCCGCCTACCCGCATGAATGTCCCGCTCTCCAGCACGCGCAGCAGTTTCACCTGAAGGTCAAGCGGCATCTCGGTAATCTCGTCGAGGAACAGCGTGCCGCCGCCTGCACGCTCGAAGAACCCCCGGTGCTGCCGGTTCGCCCCGGTGAAGCTGCCTTTTTCGTGTCCAAACATCTCGCTCTCCATCAACTGGGCCGAAATTGCGCCGCAGTTGACCGGGACGAACGCGTGCGTGCGCCGCCGGCTGAGCTCATGGATCGTTCGCGCGGCGAGCTCCTTGCCGCTGCCGCTCTCGCCGGACAAGAGCACGGTGACCGCGGTGCCTGATACGCGTGCAATGTGCTCGTAGACGATCTGCATCGGCGCGGAGCGCCCCCACAAGTGGCCGAACCGGCCGCTGCCTTCATACTCGGCATGGAGATCCGCGATCTCGGCTTGCAGGACCGCCGGTCGCGTGAGGCGTGAGAGCACCCCCTGCAACTGCTTGAGGTTGAGAGGCTTCTTAATATAATCCGTGGCGCCGAGCCGCAGCGCCTGGATCGAGGTCTCGAGGCTCGCGTATCCCGTCACAAGCACGATCTCGGTATTCCGGACACGGGTCGCCAGCTCCCGGGCGAGTTCCATCCCGCTGCCGTCGGGAAGGTTGATGTCGAGCAGCACGACGTCGGGTTCGCGCAGCGCGATTTGCCGCTGCGCGTCCTGAATGGTCGAGGCGGTGACGACCGTACAACCCTCCCCGGCCACCAGCGCAGCCATCATCTCGAGGGAGTCGGCATCGTCTTCGACGATCAGCGCGTGCGTCAATTGGATTCTCCGTCCGCAGGCCCTTCAATGCGGGATGCTTGCCACTGCCGCGCGGACGCGGTGCGTGCCGCGGACGCTGCGAGCGCGCGTCGAGAAGTATGGGGCGCGGAAATCGCAAACGCAATTCCAATCAGCCAGCCAGACCGATCGGCCTATCGACCTATCGAGTGCTGGACACGCTCGGACTCCAACCAACAACAGACGCCTCCCTGTCGAGACAACCGACGACGCGGTCGATGTACGTATGCTAAGGCTCCCGCACCATGCGCGACATCAGCCGAACGCCGACCGGCGTGTAGGACGAAGCCGCGCGTCGACCAGCCCCGGCATCACGCATCGGTAAATCTTACGGGCAGACCGTACGTCCCGGGCACGCGGGGCCGGGCACGACAGTTGCGGAGAATTGTCGCTGGTCCCGGACCCCCGGACCCCACACCCAAAAGGACAACACGATGCATACCAGTACTCCCCCGTCCTCATCGACGCCCGAGCCGCGCGACGTATCCGAGCGCGCCCATGGCGGAATCGACCGCGTCCGGGATTCCGCACACGCCTCGGTGGACAGAGCCACGGAGACGGTGTCGTCCGCTGCGCACGGTTCCATCGACAGCGCCGCCGGAGCCGCTTCGGCCGCCGCAGACAGCCTCGGCCGGCGCGGCGAGGAGTGGCTCGCGACGACCGACGAGTGGACGGCGCCCGCCCGCGAATACGTTCGCGAGCATCCGCTTTCCGCGCTGGGCATCGCGTTCACGGCAGGCTACCTCTTGAGCCGGCTGACCGGGCGCTGACTGCGTGCAACATGCCGCTTCACGGCCTGCCGGCGCCGAGCGAAGGGCGAGTCTGAGCTCCCTTTCCACTCTCGTTCTGCGGCAATCGCGCACGCTGGCCGAGGATTTTGCGCTGCTCGCGGTTCTCGACGCGCGCCGCGCGACGATCAGCCTCGCCTGGATGCTGTGCACCGCATTGGTCCTCGCGGTGCTGCTGGTGACCGCCTGGCTCGCGCTGATCACGGGGGCAATCGTATGGCTGGTCCGCGACACTGCCTCGTGGCCCGTCGCGCTCGGCCTGGGAGCCGGATTGAACGTCATCGCAAGTGTGGCACTGTTCGCATGGCTGCGCAGGTTCTACAGGGATCCGCCTTTTGCCGCCACGTTGCGGCAACTCAAAGGCGATCCGCCGCGGGAAGAGGAGTCGTGATGCGGGACCTGGACCAGGAGATCCAGACCCTCGAGGCCCGAATCGCACGCGAGCGAGACGGGGTTGCAACGCTTCTCGAAGACTGTGGAGAGACCGTGCGCGACGCGGTCACCTCGCCGAAAGCGCTGCTCGGCGTCGCCGTGCTCGGCTTCGTGATCGGCGAGGCACTGCGTGTCGGCCGGCGGTTGTCGACCGCGCCCAGACCGCGAGGCAGCTTCGGGACCCTGCTCGCCGGCACCGCCCTGGCGCTGCTACGCGCGAGCCCCACTTCGCCCTGGCTTATCGCGCGCCACCTCTGGTCGGAGGTCAGGCCCCGCCCTGCCCGGCCGGCACGCGCCACGAGCGCCGTCCGCCCCGAAAGCAGATCGTGGTCGACTGGTGACGTGTCGCAGGACAGGTAAGGCTTACGCTCGAGCCCGGAAAGGTCCGCCTGCTCGCGCTTGCGCGCACCGGGCCCCTTACCGACCCGCAAAAACGGCGTGACGCCACCAGGACGTCACGCCTGTCTGCAATGCCCGCCGCGTTACTTACGGTTCGAGGCTTTCTCCTTTGCACGATCGGTCGCGTCGGCCTCCCACAGATTGGTGGTCACGTCGACCTTCTTGGCCTTGCCGGTGCCGTCGAGGTCGATCTGAACTTCGTAGCTGTCGTCGCCCTTGACGATTTCGTACTCGACGTAATCGGATTCACGATCGTTCACCGCAGTGACCTGGTAACCGAGCCGCTTGAGTTCGGCCGGATAGTAGTCCTTCGGCTGCCCGGTCTTGAGGGACTTTTCGAGACGATCCTTCTGGCTGGTCCAGCCCTTCATGCGAACCCGGTCGCTGTAGCGATCGGCGTCGGCGGCGACCGTCTTCGGATACTCGGCCTTGTAGTTGGCGTCTTTCAGCGCCCGCTCGGTCGCGTCAGCCTTCCACACGTTGGTGGTCACGTCCACCTTCGTGGATTTTTGGGTCTTCTTGTCGAAATCGATCTGCACCTCGTAGCTGTTGTTGCCCTTGACGATCTCGTACTCGAGGTAGTCGGGCTTGTCCTTGTTGAGCGCCGTGATCACGTAGCCGAGCTTTTCCAGCTCCTGGCGATAGTACGTCTTGTCCTGGCCGGTGGATAACGCCTGCTCGAGCTGCTTCTTCTCGCTGGACCACTCCTTCATGTGCGTGCGATCGCTGTACCGTGTCGAATCGCTTGCGGCCTGGGAAGCCGGGGGGGGCGCGTGTGGTCGCTCCATCGCACTTGGCGATTTGTCCATCGGCTTGTCCATCGTATTGTCCCCGGCCGCGAGAGCGAAGGCCGGTGCTGCCAGGGCGGCGGCGATGATGGTAAGTTTTACGTGACGTGGTTTCATCCGCAATTTCCTTTCCAAGTTGAACGATCATCGGAGGGACGCCTGTGCGCCCCGCTCCTGCACTTCGAGACGCATTTCGCGTGCCCGTCCACGGGGAACCGTGTGCCGATCGCATAGTTCAAGCGCCGGGCATGATGTCAAGATCGAGTGCCGTGACGACATCCGAATGGGGCCGCGACTGGACGGTGCGAATCGCGCCGGTCGCGATCCGCGCCGCATCGAGCCCGGCCGAGCCGGTCATGTATTCGACGATTGCAGCGGCGCGCAACGAGCCGAGGCGCTCCAGCGCATCCGCCGGCACCTGCTCGAGCGCGCTCAGACGGCGAAACATCGCCGCGTAGAATGCCGCCTCGCCCGCTCCGCCGAGCACGCTCGCGCGTGCCGGAGTCTTGCCCTGCTCACGTGCGTACGCGGCGGCGACCGCGTCCACTGCCGCAGGGCCGGCGCGTGCCCGGAGAACACGTTCGATGGCGCGCTGCGTGTCAGCGTCCGCGAAGTCGAGCGGACCAGGCGCCCGATCGGGCGCCACGGTCAGGCCCTGCTCAGTCGCCACCGCACGCCGCCCCTGCACGCTCCGCAGCGCCTGCGCGTCCCGGTCTGGGTCGTATGGACCGTGCACCACGAGCTGCAGACGCGGCCGTTCCTGGAGCGCCTGGGCAACCTTGTCGAGCGTCTCGCGCCCGGCGGGTGCGAGGATCGCGCGCCCCGGATCGAATCCAATGGTGCCGAGCTCTGCGACGCGTTCGCCGCCGACCAGTCGGCCGAGGACCCGGAACGGTGCGCTCACCACGCGGGTGATGACTCTTGCCAACGCCTGGCGGATGACCCGTCCGTAGTCGAACTTCGGATCGCCGACATCCCCGGAGACCGGCACCGTGACGTGGATCTCTCCATCCGGGCCAGTGAGCAGCGCGATGGCGAGATCGAGCGGCAGGTCAAGGGCGTGAGGCGCCTCGACGCGCTCGCCCAGACGCAAGTCCGCAGCGCGAATCTTGTTCTCGCCCTTCAGCTGGCCCGCCTCGATCGCGTAGTGTAGGTCGAGCCACAGCCGCCCCGATTGGATCTTGCGGCCGGCAAAAGTCGCCGAGTAGGGCGAGAGCGGCGGCATCGCGACGTTCTCGAACGCCACCCGGATGTCGGTGAACGACTTCGGATCGGCTGGCGCGAGCCGCCCCTTTGCGCCAGCCGATCCGTACTCGGCAATCTGTCCGCCGAGCTCGAGCGTGGCACGGCTCCCGGCCTCCGACGCGATGCCAAGGACGGTGCCCTCGACTGCCCGGACTCGCGTGCTGAACGGTAAGACGAGGCTCCGATCGGAAAAATCGACCGTGCCGTCTTGCAGCGTGACTCGCGCGATCCGAAACGCGAAGGGCGTCGCCGGCTCCCGCGCGCCAGCGTCGGCAGGCTGCGCCTCGCGAGCGCGTTCGGGCGATGCGCGCCGCGAGAACCTGCGCGAAGTTGAAATCGCGGTTCGCATCGATCGCGATCTTCGCAGCGGGCGCTTGCACGCGCACCTCGTCGATCGTGAGGCGGTTCGCGACGAGCTCGTAGGCGACGCCCTTGACGGTGAGCGTCTTCCAGGCGGCCAGGCGATCGCCCGTCGCGATCTCCTTCACGAGCATATCCGAGATCTGCGCGCCGCCGTCGAGGCGCAGTGCCGGGCGCTCGCTGTCTTCGTAGTGGATCTGCAAAGTCGCGGACGCTGTCGCGGAAGCGAGCTGCACCTTCGCATAGCGAGCGACGAGCGGCTGGAGGGGGGTGAGCGCGAGCCCCTGCGCCTCGACCGAGACATCGGCACGCCTGAAGCGCTGACCGACGGTGCCCGTCGCCTCGATTTTTCCGCTCGGCTCGAACGTCAAGGTGCCCTGGATCCGCGCCGGGTCTGCACTTTGGCTGTCGAGACCTTCGAGCGTGGCGGAACCCACGATGAGGTCGTAGTCGAGGGCTGGCTCGGAAGCGCGATCACGGATCGCAACCGCGAGGCGCTCCAGCGCGAGGTGCCCCACCGCATAGCGCCACCGCTCGCCTGCGGCTTCGGCCTCTTTCCCCAGAACTTCGAGCCCGCGCTGAATGGCGCCGGGGCGCGGCGGCGTGACCACGTCGAGGAGGCCGACGGGCCCGGTCGGGCCGCGCGCAATCGTCGTCTGACCGTCGCTCACGAGGATGCTCTGCGCAGCCACGGTGCGCGCCGCCGTGTCGAGCCGACCGTCGCTCAAGGTCAAAGCATCTGCGCGCGCGATGGGTGGGCCGCCGCCTGGATCTGCCACCGCAACATCCTTCAGGGCGAGCTGCAGCGCGTCGATCTTCGTGCCAGGCGCAGTGCCGCCGGTGGCGAGCGCGAGCCGGAGATCGGCGCGTGCCCCGGCCACATCGATGGCGAGCAGCGGCGACCGGCTCCGGTCGGCGTAACGCAGCGCGACCTGCTCGATGCGCACGGCATCGATGCGCGCGTTCCAGGCGGCGGAGTCGATTGCCTCCTCGCCTGCGTCCTGGGCGAATAGCCGGCGCCAGTCGAGCGACCCGGCGGCGTCGACGCCGGCCGACACTTCGCCGCTGCGCAGCGAGAGTGCCGCGACGACGAGCTCGCGCGTCGCGAGATCGAGACGCGCATCGCGCGCCTCGATCGCCTCCACGCGGGCGAGTGGGCGATCGCCATCGCGCGGCGCGAGCACGAGATCGGAGATCGCGAGATCGGCGCGCTCGATGGCGAGCTCCAGGTGCCCATTACGGAGCGCAAACCGGTAGTGGCCGGTGAGGACGAACGCGCCCTGTGGCGTCGCCGTACGCACCGCATCGCGCACGAACTGCCAGGGCGTGGCGAGCTTCACGTCGCGCACCGCAAACTCGCCGCTCGAGGCGATGGGCCGCTCCGCGCCGGGCCGCAGCGCGAGGTTTCCGTGCCAGCGCAGCGTGCCGCCGTCGGGCAGCTTTGCCGCGAGCTCGTACCGCCCGGACGCGTTGCGCAGCGTGGCCAGGTCGACCACCTCGAGATTGATCGGTGCGAGAGTCGTGTTGGCCGGCGCCGCGCCGGATCGGTCCGTGAACGCGATCTTTCCCCCGACGAGAATGAGCCGCTCCACCACGATCCGCGGGATCGCCTTGCGCTCCTCACCTGAAGCGGCCGCCGCGCCGTCATGTCCCGTAGGGTCGCGGGCCAACGCAGCGAGATTGAGTTGGCCGTCCGGGGCGATCTCGATGCGCGCATCGAGGCCCACGATCTCCACCGCGCGAAACGTCCAGGCCCAACGGAAAAGGCTGGCGAGCTGCAGATTGGCGAGCACGCGGTCGATCTGCAGGACTGGTGGCCCGCGGGGCGGAGCGATGCTCAGCGCGTGCACCTCGAGGGCGAGGGTGAAGGGATTGAAGTGAACGTCGGCGACGGTCACTGTTCCGCGGATGCTTTGCGCGGCCAGGCGCGGGAGATTCCGCTCCAGCAGCCACGGCACCGCGAGGAAGCCGAGCAGCGCATACACGAGCACCAGCGCACCGACGAGATAACCGGCGCGGAGCAGGACGGCGCGGCGCGGCGCGAAACGCATTCGGGCACCTGCGCAAATGCTGTGCCCGGTTCGCTTCGGCTCGGTGGGCACGGATATTGCCTTTTGCGCATTGGGGTCGAGGCAGAGGCAGGAAAGAGACGGGGCACACCAACGCGCGCCGTCCCGCGTCTCGCTGCGGTCCGCGCCGTTCTCCCACCGAAGAAGACGAGGTCGGAAGTGCCCATTCCTTGCGCTGCAATCACTCTTGCCTGTACGCGTGGGTTTCCGCGGTACCCAGGGCGGGTCCTCCTGCTCGTTCTCGTGATCGGTACGGCGCTCGCGCACGCAGGGTCGGTCCGGGCCCAGTCGATCCAGTCGACCCAACCGCGGGCGGAAAAAGAAGCGATCCCACCCAGGATCGCCGCCCGGGACACGCCGGCCGATGACGCGGCGATCGAGCGCCGCCTCGCGCGGATCTATTCGCAAATCGAGGGCATGGACGGGTTGCGCGTGCGCGTGCGCGCGGGCGTGGTCGCATTGAGCGGCGAGGTCCTCACGCCGAAGGCACGCGAGCAGGCAATCGCGCTCGCGCGCCAGGTCGAGGGCGTGGTCGAGGTCGAGGACAACACGCGGGTCGTGCGCGGCGTCACCCGGCAGCTCACTCCCGCCGTGGAGAAGCTCAACGAGCGCGCCTCCGACTTCATCGCCTTCGCGCCGCTGCTCGGCGTGGCGCTGGTCGTCATCGTGGTGTTCTGGCTCGTCGCGGGTCTGATCGCACGCTGGGACGGCCTGTACCGCCGCCTGACCGGCAACGAGCTGCTGCGCGACCTGATGCGTCACCTCGTCCGGACCGCCGTTATCGTCGTCGGTCTGCTGCTCGCTTTCGAGATCCTGGACGCGACCGCGCTGGTCGGCGCGGTATTGGGCGCGGCGGGCCTGCTCGGGCTCGCCCTGGGATTCGCGCTGCGCGACACCGTGGAGAACTACATTGCCGGCATTCTGCTCAGCGTGCGGCAGCCTTTTGCCCATCACGACCGCGTGCTGATCGCCGATCACGAGGGCGCGATCGTGCGTCTCACCCCGCGCGCGACGATCCTCATGGACCTCGACGGCAATCATGTGCGCCTCCCGAATGCCGCGGTGTTCAACGGCATCCTCGTGAACTTCACGCGCAATCCGGAGCGCCGGTTCGAGTTCGACATCGGCGTGGGCGTCGATGAAGACCTCCCCGAGGTGCAAAAGCTCGCTGCCCGGAGCGTCGAGACGATGCAAGGCGTGCTCGGCGATCCGCCGCCGATGTGCATCGTCGAGGCGCTCGGCGACTTCAACATCATCCTGCGCGTCTACGGCTGGATGGATCAGCGGCTGGCCGACTTCCAGAAGGTGCGCAGCGAGGCCATGCGCGTGGTCAAGGAAGCGTTCGACGCTGCGGGGGTCACGATGCCCGAGCCGATCTACAACGTGCGCACGCAGCCCGCGCAGCGTCCCCTCGAGAGGGCCAAGCGTCGCGGCGCTGCCTCGGGCAAGGCGATCGACATCACGCGCCGGACGGACATCGACCGCGAGATCGCCTCCGATCGGCAAGCCGGGGGACAGCCGGACCTGCTGCGTCCCGATGCGCCCAAGGAATGACCGTAACTAAACCCGACCCCCGACCATGACCCAACTCATACGCGAGGAACAGCCTCCGCCCGAACCGGAGCCGGACGAACGTGCGACTCCGGTAGACGTCGTCAAGGTCACCGGCAACCCGGAAGTCGTTCTCACGGGTCTGTTCGTGCTGGCAATCTTGTACACCCTCCACGCCGCGCGCGAGATACTGCTCCCGGTGATACTGGCGCTCCTGCTGACCCTGATTCTTTCGCCGGTGGTACGCGGGCTCAAGCGCCTGTGGCTTCCCGAACCAGTGGGTGCCGCGTTGGTCGTGGCGACGCTCGTCGTGAGCCTAGGTTTCAGCCTCTCCCTGTTGATCGATCCTGCGACGGAGTGGATCGCGCGTGCGCCGCGCACGCTCAACCAGGTGGAATGGAAGCTGCGGGGAATCAAGAAATCGGTGGAGGACCTTAGCAAGGCCGCCGACAAGGTTGACGATATGACGAACGTCGACGCCAAGAAGAAAGCGCAATCCGCGGCCCCGCCGAAACCGAGCCTCTTCGACCGAATTTTCATCGGCACGCGGAGCGTGCTCGTCTCCGCCGGAGCAACCATCGTGCTGCTCTATTTCCTGCTTGCCTCCGGGGACATGTTCCTGCGCAAGATGGTGCGCGTCACATCCACGCTCACCCACAAGAAGCGCGCGGTGGAAGTCGCGCGCGCCGTCCAGTCCGACATGGCGCGCTATCTCCTCACCATCACCTGCATCAACGTCGGACTGGGCCTGGTCACGGGGATTGTGATGTACTTTCTCGGCATGCCCAATCCGGTGCTCTGGGGTGCGATGGCGGCGCTGCTCAATTACTTGCCCTACATCGGCGCGGCAACCAGCCTAATTATCCTGACCATCGTGGCGTTCCTGACTTTCGACGGCGCCGCAGAGATACTCAGCGTGCCGATCGCGTTCCTGGCGCTGACGGCACTGGAGGGGCAGTTCCTGACGCCGATTCTCACCGGCAGGAGCCTGACGCTGAATCCCGTCGTCATCTTCCTCTCGATGCTCTTCTGGGCATGGCTGTGGGGAGTGGTCGGCGCGCTTCTGGCGGTACCCATACTCATGACATTCAAGATCCTGTGCGATCACTTCGAGACGCTCGCCCCGGTCGGCGAATTCCTGAGCGGGAGGCAGGCCGAACCGGAGGAGCTTCAATGAGGCGAGCGTTCGACGTCCTGCTCCTGGCGATGCTGGCGTTCGTCGGCACGCACCTTGTGCGACGACGACCGCGTGCGGTGATCCGGCGCCCTATGCGGGACCCCATGCGGGACGCGCTGGGTACCTGGGAAGGAGAAGGCGGCGCGGTGGCGCCTGCCCCGCGCACGCGTCCTGCCGTCGAGCGCTGCTCGGACGGCGCCGCCCGCTAGCGGCCGCCTGCTGCCGCCGCGTCGCCAGCCCCTTCACGCACCTCTCCGGGCGGCGACGGCGCGCTATCCTCGCCGGTCTTCCGATTCGGTTGCACCCACAACCGGGTGAGCTCGGCTCCGAGGAAGAAGACGGCCGCAGAATAGTAGATCCAGAGCAACATGGCAGCCAGCGAGCCGGCCGCGCCGTAGGCCGATGCGACCGCCGAGTTGCCGATGTACGCCCCGATCGCGAGCTGCCCGACCATGAACAACAGTGCGGTCACGAACGACGCGCGACCCACGTCCCGCCACCGGAGCGATATCGCGGGCAGCAGCTTGTAGATGGAAGCGAACAGCAGGGTGATGACCACGGTCGTCACCAGCATGGACAAAACGCGGAGAGCGGTTGCCCCGCTCAGGCCGATGACCTCGCTCAGCGCGTCTGAGAGGAGTGCCGCGGCGGCATTGATCGCGAGCGAGATGAGCAGCAGGAACGCAAGCACGAACACCATACCGAGCGACAAGAGTCGCGTTCTCAGCAGCCCCCACCAGCCGCCGACCTGTTGCCGGCGCACGTGCCAGATCTCGTCGAGACTCTCCTTCAGTTCGGAAAAGGCCGTGGTCGCACCGATGACGAGCGCGCCGAAGGCGACGATCGCCGCCGTCCCGCCCCGCTCGGTGGCGCGGATACTCCGGAGGATCTCACCGAGCGCTTCGGCGCCCGAGGCACCGACCAGCGCCCGCACTTCGCCGACCAACCGGTCCACGACGAGTGCGGAGTCGTCCACGAAGAGGCCGACCACCCAAAGCACAATCACCAGGATGGGCGCGAGCGAGAACGCGGTGTAGTAGGCTAGCGACGCGGCCTTGCTGAAGCACCGATCGTCACTCCAGTCGCTGGCGAGCCTTCCGGCAAACTCCCGCACCGTGCTCAAGATGCGCTTCGACATGGGATCGTGATGGAACCCAAACGTGACGACAGTCCCGACGCTGCGACTGCACGGTCCGAAACGAGCTAAAGGCGTGGCCGACGCCCGAGCACCAAGAAGACGATGGCCAGGATCAGGCCGACGACAAACAGGATCCACGCGATGTTCACCGCGGTCCCGGCGATACCCGAGAATCCCAACGCGGCCGCAATGAGGGCGACGATAAGGAAAGTGATGGCCCAGCCAAACATGGTTGCCTCCAATCGTGGAACGGCACGTTCTGTTGCAACAATTGTTCGGGAGCAACGGACGTGCCAAGACTTGCGCCTTCGAGTTATCAAGGCCTTAGAGCGAAGGATCGACCACGTGCGTGACCGGCGCGCGACCGATCGGTAGGAATTGCCGGTCGTACGGCAATTTTGCTAGCGCTTGACGCTCCGGCCCGCTTCCTCTTACAGGAGATAGGCCCAGCGGCGGGCGAACCATTCGCGTGCCCGCTCGACGAGATCGCGTCGGTCCCATTCCGCGAGGGTGATTTCCTGCGACGCCTCGAGGTCGCGCGCGAAGAGGTGCTCGAGCTCCTGCGCGAAGGCGGTCCCGAGCACGATCACGTCCGCCTCGTAGTTGTGGACCAGGCTGCGCCAGTCGAGATTGGTCGATCCGACGCTCGACCATACGCCGTCGATGACCGCGGTCTTGGCGTGCAGCAGCGCGTCGCGCCGCTCGTAGATCCGCACGCCTGCCTCGAGGAGATCCGAGTAGTGCGAGCGGCCGGCATAGAACGGTGCCCAGAAGTCACTGAACCCCGGCAGCACGAGCCGCACGTCCACGCCGCGGGCGGCGGCTCCCTTCAGCGCGTCGATGGTCGCCGCATCGGGAGCGAAGTAGCCGTAGGTGAGCCATACCTTGTGCTCGGCATGATCGATCGCCGACATGAGCGCCACGAACATCTGGCTCGGGCCCTCGGTCGGATCGCTCGCGACGAGGCGCATCACCCATTCGCCGCGCTCGACGTTGCGCGGATAATAGGACGCCTTGGGCAGCGGGTCGCAACGCTGCTGCGTCCAGGCGGCCACGAATTCCCGCTGGAACTCCATCACGATCGGACCGCGCGCGGTGATGTCCGTGTCTCGCCAGCCTTCGTGGCGGGACGGCGCCGTGCGCCTTCCGCCCGAAGAGCCGGCGGAATAGACACCGCTGATGTTGATCCCTCCGGTGAAGGCCACTTCACCGTCGACAACGAGGATCTTGCGATGGTCCCGGTTGTTGATCCGCCAGCCCTTGGGACGCGCGTTCAGCGCATTGATGGGATTGAATTCACAGACCGTGATGCCGGCGGCGCGCAGCCGGTCGAAGTATTCCGCGGGGGTGGCCATCGAGCCGACGCTGTCGTACAGCACGTTGACTTTCACCCCCTCGCCGCGCTTGCGGATGAGCTGTGCCGCCAGACGCGCCCCCGGCCCGTCGGCCTCGAGAATGTAGGTCTGCAGGTTGATGTGATCGCGTGCGCGGTTTATCGCCTCGAACATCGCACCGTAAGTCGCCGGCCCGTCGACGAGGAGCCGGGCCTCGTTGCCGCGCACGAGGGGTGCGTCCAGTTCGTTCTCCATCTGCGCGAGGTGGCGCGCCAGCAGGCCGGTCGATCCCTCCCGTTCGAGCTTGCGAAGGACCGCCACCTGCGCGGCCGGCGGCAGCGCCCCGTACGCGCCCAACACGCGGGGCGCGTGTGCGGGCGGCGGTGAGGACCGCGGCGTCAACGCCTGTGGCGCAGCGCAGGATACACAACAGAGAAGTCCGACGGCAGCGAACGCGAGCTTGGAGTTCATCCTTGCGCCGACCCGATAGAAATCACTGCACCCGGGCACCGTGGCTCGCAACGGACATGCCCGCGTCGCCGGCGCCTCGGGACCGGGGTATGCGCTGCCGGCAATTATTTCCGATCCTCGGCCTCCGATGACACGGGGGCCGTTGAGGCCCGGGAACGCCCTTTGCTGGATGCATGGACCGAGTGGGCGGCAGCCGAGCAACAACAATCGCCTAAATGGAAATCCCGACCGAGGCGGTCGGCTGGGCGAGTGCCGGCGTTCTTCTGGCCACCATCGTCCGGCAGGTCTACACACAGTGGCGCACGCGCAGCGTGGCTGGCGTGTCACGCTGGCTCTTCCTCGGGCAGCTGGCCGCCTCCGCCGGATTTCTTGCCTACAGTCTCCTGCTACAGAACTGGGTATTCGTGACGACGAACACGCTGATGGTCGCCGCCGCTCTGGCGGGCGCATGTGTCGACCGTGTCAACCGCCGTCACGCGCGCCGGGCATGAAAACTGCCCTGCATCCGGCATCGCGGCGCGCGAGCCGCTCTTGCGAGGAGCACAACGATGTCGCTCGGTGCCATCCTGCTGATCGTTCTCATCCTCATCCTGCTCGGTGTCCTGCCGACATGGGGCTACAGTACGGGCTGGGGCTACGGCCCGAGTGGGCTGGCGGGGATGTTGGTCGTAATCGTCGTCCTGCTATTGCTATTCGGTGCTCTCTAGAACCCGATGTCGCTTCCGCTTGCTTTCGTCCCATTCGTCCTGCCCTATTTGCTGGCAATCGCCTTCCTGATCTGGATGATCAGGCGGCGCCACCAGGATTCGGCGGCGCTGCCCCTGCAGCGCGGATTCGCGCCCGCGGACGCTAATTGGAGACCGCCCTTGCGGCTCAACATCGAGGGAACCGAGCGCCCGGAGTTGCGTTCGACCCGGTTTCTCGCCGCGTTCGGACTGAACGCGCATTCGCTACGGGATATCCGCGCATACGAGCATCCGGGCAGCCTTGCGAGCTTTCCACCCGAACTGCGCGAACTCGTCCGTGACCTGCACGTTCGGGGCTTCTTGCGCGGGGCGGCGGCCATGGGGCTACTTTGCCACGAACGGTCGCTTGCCGAAGGCGAGGCGCTCTACATCGCGCTCGTCGATTCGGAGCCCGAGCCTTTGATGGTCGCATTCGTCGATCGCCGACCCGAGCCACGGCAGTCAGTCGGTTTCGTGTAAGGGTTACCCGTCGCAGCGCCAGGAATTACTCGGAGGTCCGCCGCCGGGGCCCCGCTCACCGTCGGCGTTGCGGGCATGACGATTGCAGGACCTTCCTACCCCTGATGTGAGGAATCCTCGATGCTCATGCCCCTACTATCGACCGCGCGGCAGCGGATTTCCCCGGGGCGAATAAGCCGGCGGAACATAAACATTCACGGTGCGCAAGAGCGCCCGGCCGGAATTTCTGATCTCGTGCTTCTCGCGTTTTCCGATGAGCAGTAGTGTCCCCGTGTCCAGTCCATACTGCCGTTCTTCGACGATCGCAATCCCCCGGCCTGCCACAACATACAGCCACTGGTCGGCGCCACGGTGGCGATTGTCCGGACCGCCTTCCGCTTCCCCTGGACCGAGCACCATTTCCGCCGCCTGGGAGCGGCGGTTTCCTGGTACGACACGAAACCCCTTGGCAAGGCGTAACTTCTTGCGTCTCATCGCTGCTCCATCCGTCCAACGCGTTCGTACAGGGAGCAGGCAGTTTTCGTTCCCGCGCACCCTGCTCTGAGGCTTCCATGCACGAACTGCGGCCGCCCGCTGCACTCCTCCGTTCCGAGGAGGGTCTTTGCTCGGTCGCTCATGCAGACCGGGTAGCGCCCCTGGTCGACGCACAGGCGTATTTCGAGGCGTTCATGGGGGCAGCCGAACGCGCCGAGCGCTCGATAATCGTCCTCGCATGGGACTTCGACAGCCGCACCGGACTCGCTTTTGGCAAGGACGCCGAATCCCGCACGACGATCGGCGACTTCCTCAATTGCCTGGTGCGACGGCGGCGCCGGCTTCATGCCTACATACTCGACTGGGACTATCCGATGGTGTTCGGCACCGATCGCGAGTTCGCGCCGCTCTACGGCATAAGCTGGAAACGGCACCGACGTGTGCACTTTCGATTCGACGACACCCATCCGCTCGCCGGCTCCCATCATCAGAAGATCGTCGTGATCGACGACAAGGTGGCGTTCGTCGGCGGAATCGACTTCACGGCGCGGAGGTGGGATACGCCGGAACACCTGCCCGACGATCCGCGACGGACCGCGCTCGGCAAGCCTTATCCGCCGTTCCACGACGTGATGGTCGCACTCGACGGCGATGCGGCCCGCGCCGTGGCCGAGATCGCGCGCAAGCGCTGGCTTGCGGCGTCGGGCAAACGGCTGCGAGCGGTCCGCACCGCCGGCGACCCCTGGCCACCGTTCCTCGCGCCGTCGATCCGCGACGTGCCGGTCGGCATCGCTTGCACCGTGCCGGCCGTGAACGGAACCAAGGGCGAGCGCACCGTGGAACGGCTGTACCTCGACATGATCGCACGCGCCCGGACATACATCTACTTCGAGAATCAGTACTTCACGTCGCAAGTGATCGGCCGGGCACTTGCTGCGCGACTCGCCGAGCCGGCAGGCCCCGAGATCGTCCTCGTCACGCGCCTTGTCAGCCATGGCTGGCTCGAGGAGCTGACGATGCACGTGTTGCGGACGAAGCTGATCAAGGACCTCCGCGCCGCCGATTCGGGCAGGCGGTTTCACGTCTATTACCCGCACATCGAAGGGCTGGCCGCGGGCACCTGCATCGACATGCACTCCAAGATGATGGCGGTGGACGACGAATGGCTGCGCATCGGCTCGGCCAACCTCAGCAATCGTTCCATGGGTCTCGACACGGAATGCGACGTCGTCATCGAAGCCGGGGGCCGGCGGGACGTCCGGGACGCCATTCGCGCGCTGCGCGACTGCCTGCTCGCCGAGCACCTGGGTGTCCCGGACGATGCGGTGGCGCGGGAGGTCGCAAGCGCGGGCAGCATGCATCGCGCTATTGCGACGCTCGGGTCCGAAAGGCGAACGCTCAAACCGCTCGACGCGTTGCCGGAATGGTCGGAAACGACGATCAGCGCGGCCACTCTCGCCGATCCCGAGCGCCCGGTTTCGCTCGACGCGCTGGTCGAGCAGTTCGCCCCGGAGACCAACGCGAGCAAGACCTTACCGTTCTGGAAATTGATCACGGCGCTGGTGATCGCCGCCGCATCCATGTGGCTCGTCTGGCGCTATACGCCGCTCGCCGAGATCGTCACGCCGGAGAACGTGATTGCGTGGACCCAGGCATTCGCCGGCAGCTGGTGGGCGGTGCCGCTTGTGATCCTCGCCTATACCCCTGCCCAGGTGATCATGTTCCCGCGGCCGCTCATCACGCTCGCCGCGGTGGTCGCGTTCGGGCCCTGGCACGGGTTCGCCTATGCGATGAGCGGCGTGCTGTTGGCGGCGGCCGCCGGCTATTACGCCGGACGGCTGTTCCACCGCGACACGGTGCGGCACATCGCCGGCCAGCGTCTAAACCGTCTCACGTACGTGCTGCGCCAGCGCGGTCTCATCGCCATGACCGCGGTGCGGCTGCTGCCGGTCGCGCCGTTCGTCGTCGAGAGCATGGTCGCGGGCGCGATCCGGATCAAGCCGGTTCACCTGCTCGCGGGAACTTTTCTGGGGATGCTTCCCGGCATGCTGACCGCGACGGTGTTCGGGGACCAGATCACAGCGGCCCTGCAGGATCCCTCGAGAATCAACTACTGGTTGATAGGCGGCGTCATCGCGGTGCTCGGCATCGCCACGTGGCTGTTCCGGCGGTGGCTCCTGCGACTGGACAAGAAGGGGGGGCGATCCCGGCCGGCGCGTGAGGGTAAGGCACGGAATGCCATCAATCTCGAGAATCATGAATCTTGCCAGCCCGATCCATCGCATCGCTGAGGGTCTCGTTCGGCCTCGTGTCGATCCAAAGATCAATTCGTCGGGTTCACGGCGGAAGATCTCGAGGCACTGGAAGTGGCCGGCACCCGCATGATCGAGATCACCGAGTTCGCGCAGATCGAGTGCGTCAACCCGGTGTACTTCGAAAAGTCTCTTATCTCGCACCCCGACAAGGGCGGTGAACCCGTTACGAGAAAGTAAGCGCGCCGGACCTGCCGCTTCCGGGATTACGGGGCCCCGCGGTCATTGCCCGGGCCGGATCACCGACTTCACGAAATGGGCGTGCCGTCCCTCGCCGGCATAGCGTCGCACGCTGATCTGGCCATCGCTTTCCATGAAAGCCCAGCGCACCTCGTCCACACTCTCCACGGACTGTTGCCGGAGCTTCGACATGAGCTCGCCCCTGGGTCAGCATTTCCCGCCGCAGATTGCCCACCAAGAGCTTGCCGTTCCGGATGAGCGGAAGCGGTTTCGGTTCGGCAAACTTCTCGAACGCGTGCCACTTGTAGTTGAACCAGTTGGTCAGAACGTTCCAGAATACGAGTGTCGCGACGACGATGAATCCCTTGGAGATGGAGTCGTGACCGCCCGCAATTGCGTTCTGCGAAGCATCCGCGATGTTCAACATCGGCGATGCCGATCGCCCCCACGTCGCGCCGCATGACGAAGCAAAACACCAGGAAGAGGAAAAAGTACATCACCGTCCCGCGGGCGATGAACTCGAGGACCGATTTCTCGACACCGAAAAGCTGCACCCAGTCGAACTTGAGCATCGGCGGTCTGCGGAATCGCCGGGCCGGCGCGCGCCGGCCCGGTATCCCCGACAACAGGAGCAATCACGGTTCCCGCCTGACACTTTCCGGCCCCGGATGGATGCAACACCTCCGGGGACGATTCCCGTCGCGACTACGCAGCGCGTCGGGCAACTGGTAACTGGTAACTCTTGCACACGTCGGAAACGGTGACCAGGAATAGATTGCCGGCTTCGTCGAGCCGGCTCTTCCGCAAACGCCTGCGCTCACTGCACATCGGCGCCGCCACGGGCGCGCGAGGCGATCGGGCACGCGGGGTGCGTAGCCGAAGTCCACCCGGATGCCGGACTACGAAGCGTGACAGTCAGGAGAACCGTCTCACAGGGCAAAGCGACCGTCGCGACGCAACGCTCGCTGCAGCGTCGCGAGGACGCGCGCAGACAAGCTGACTCGCGGTCGAACCGGAAGTCGCGTGAGAACTCGCCCGTCCAGGCGGGGCCGCGCGGGCAGCCCCGGGAGTTCCCCGCACAGCATCTCGAGAAACCGGGCAACGAGGGCGACCTGGCGGTTTCGCCCAGATTTCTCGCGCAGGAATATCACGGCAGCGGCAAGCTTGCCGGCATGGTCGCGATCGTCACCGGCGGCGATTCGGGCATCGGGCGCGCCGTTGCAGTGCTTTTCGCCCGCGAAGGCGCCGACATCGGCCTCGTATATCTGTGCGAGCACGAAGACGCTCGACGAACGAAAGAATACGTGGAGGCAGAGGGGCGACGGTGCGTCGCCATTGCCGGCGATGTCAAGGACAGCGCCTTCTGCGAGCGGGCCACCAGGGAGGTCGTGCGCACGCTCGGGCGGCTCGACGTTCTGGTCAACAACGCCGCGTTCCAGGAGCACACCGAATCGCTCGAGGACATCACGGACGAGCAGCTGGACGAGACCCTGCACACGAACGTCTGCGGATACTTCTATATGGCGCGGGCCGCCATCCCGCATCTTCGCGCCGGCGCTTCGATCATCAACACGGGCTCGGTGGTGGGACTCGAAGGCAACGGACATCTCCTCGACTACGCTGCGACGAAGGGGGCCATTCACGCCTTCACGAAATCGCTCGCGCAGAACGTGCTGGAACGGGGGATCCGCGTGAACGCGATCGCACCCGGTCCGGTATGGACGCCGCTCAACCCGGCCGACCAGCCGGCGGCGCGGGTCGCCAGGTTCGGACAGGGAAGCGACATGAGACGAGCCGCGCAGCCGGAGGAACTGTCACCGGCATACGTATTCCTGGCGTCGCCGGTGTGCTCGAGCTATGTCACGGGCATCGTGCTGCCGATCACCGGCAGCGTCGGCGCGATCTGATCCCCGGCTATCGCGCACACCGACATCGGACATCTGGAAGTTCCAACGTGAGCATCCTTAGTCGCGGCAAGTTGAGCAAGCGCCTGAACACGACCGGGGTCGACCCGCGAACCGCGGTGGCTCGCATCCGCCAGGCCGGGCTCACCGTGCTCAGCTTTCTGGGCTATTCCGGTGTCGGCTACGCAGACGAAGCCGCTGTGCTGGCCGCAGCAAGAAGGATTCTCGAAAAGTTCGACGCGCAGCGGACACAAGTCAACCTGGGTGGAACCTCGGTGGGCATCGGCACGGTCTACCGGCTTGCGAGAGAGCTTGGATTCGCCACCAGCGGAATCGTTTCGACCCAGGCCATATCGAGCCGCGCCACCATCTCCGGATTCGTCGACTGGCTGGTCTACGTCGAGGACTCCCAGTGGGGGGGGACGCTTCCCGGTGGCGCAGGGCTGTCACCGACCTCGCGCGCGATGGTCGATGCGAGCGACCTTCTCGTCGCGATCGGCGGCGGCGCCATCGCACGAGACGAGCTCATCGCGGCCTGCGCGGCCGGCAAACCGGTCGCATTCGTGCCGGCCGAATTGAACCACGCGGCGGCGCTCGAGCGAGCCCGGAGGGACGGAGCGCCGGTCCCCGAGGATGTCCGGGGCGAGGTTCATGAACTGTTCCGGTTCTGCGCGGCCGCGCCCCCCCTGATGCCTCGGGGAGAGGTGCCCGAACACGTCAAATGGCCCCCGATGAGAAGTGATTTCACCTGAACGGAAAGGAGTACGAATGGTCACCCGATCAAAGCCGACACAAGATGCCATCGCACTGTTGAAGAAGGATCACAAGGAAGTTGCGAAACTGTTTCGCGAGTTCGAGAAAGTCGATCGCTGCGACACGGACGCATGTCAGGCGATCGTTGATGCCGCCTGTGCCCAGCTGAGGGTGCATACGGCCATCGAGGAGGAGATTTTCTATCCCGCGGTCCGGAACGGACCTGACAGGGAGGGGCAAGTCGACGATCTGCTGAACGAGGCGGAAATCGAGCATCGCTCGGTCAAGGATCTGATTTCACGGATCGAATCGATGGAACCCGCCGATCCCCACTATGGCGCGACATTTGCCGTGATCGCCGAGTATGTGAAGCATCACGTCAAGGAGGAGGAAGGCGAGATGTTTCCGAAGGTCAAGCAGGCCGATATCGACCTCGCGGAGTTGGGCGAGCAGATGCGTGCACGACAACTGACGTTGAAGGCCGAGATGGGAATCGAGCGGCCGCGCGAAGACTACGACGAGGCGGAAGGCTTTCCTGCCAACACGGGCAGGGAGGACGGGCGCCCGCGCGCATCGCGCTGAGAAGTTCGCAGCGGACGTGCACTGTGGGCATGCCGATTGCAAGAGGCGCGGTGTCGGCGCCCCGCAAGAGGAGTCGAGTAACCGTTGCCACATCCTGTTAGACACAAAGGAGACATGTTCATGCAAACACAGAATGCTGGTGCCACGATCACCGGTTCGCGCCGATCGGACCATGGCGGCCCGGGGCCGCGAATCATGTCCTCGAACACGCTTGAAGGCGACAAGGTGGTCAATCTGCAGGGGGAGCAGCTCGGCAGCATCGAAGAGATCATGCTCGATGTGCCGACGGGCCGCATCGCCTATGCCGTGCTTTCGAGCGGCGGCTTCCTCGGCGTTGGCGACAAGCTGTTCGCGATCCCGTGGGCAGCCCTGACTCTCGACACCGAAAACGAGTGCTTCATTCTCGACGTGTCGAAGGAGCGGCTGGAACAGGCTCCCGGGTTCGACAAGGATCACTGGCCGGCAATGGCGGAGGAAACCTGGGCGAGTGACATCCACAGCTACTACGGCACGCGTCCCTACTGGGAGTGAGCCGGTGCGGTACCACGTCGCACTGTCGGGCTAATCCAGCGTCAACAGGTAGGCCGCGATCTCCCGTGCATCACGCTCGGTCACGCCGAGATCGGGCATCGCGCTGCCTGGCTTCACCTGTTGCGGTGCGCGGATCCAATGCGCAAGGTGCTCGGGCGGTTTCGGCAGCAATCCCGCCAGCAGGGTCCGGGTCGAGAGGTCTCGAAGGGGTAAGCCGACGGGGGCATTCGCGCCCACCGCACCGGAATCGCTGTGACAGGTGACGCAGGCGTATTGCTGGAGCGCGGTCTTGCCGCAGGCGCTTCGGATACGCACCCGGGGTCCTTGGCTAGCAAGGCGCGTACCCATGACGGTCCGGCGACGGGCACGTCGCTTGCGTTCCTCCCGACGAAAGCAATGGAGAGCCGATCATGGCGAAATATGGGAACAAGGCGAGCGAAAAGGTCGAGAAGGCGATGCGCGAGCGCAAGCGCGGCACCCTTCGCAGCGGGAAATCGGGAAAGCGCGTGAAGAGCCGCAAGCAGGCGATCGCGATCGGGCTCGCGCAAGCCCGTCGCGCCGGCGCGAAAGTGCCGCGCAAAGCGGGTTCGCGCAAGAAGAAAAAGAAATCGTAGCGGCGCCTAGCGAATTGCCGCCGTTGCCGGGGTGAACGCCGGCAGATAATCATATGTCGCCGCGGTGGGATTGGCGCATTCGACGCGCCGCTCGGCGTAGCACCTCTCGCGCAAGCTCGAGACAGACGCTCCAGGGAACGCCTGGTGGATGGTATCGGCCGACCTCCGTTCAGGAATCACCGACCAGGGGATCCGCGCACGCTCCTCTCGCGGGCCGACGCTTCCGGACGGCGAAGAGACGATGCTGAGGCGACCGTCATCCTGTATCCGGCGGATATTGCGTGCGTGGGGCGGCGGCTTGTTTCCATAAGCCGATACGCCGTTCGGCTCGACCCATCGATAGATGATGTCGGCCTGAGCGATCAAAGGTACAGCGACCAGCGCTGCCGAGGCTGCGATGATCAACGTTCGCGTAGCATGATTCATGGAGACCCCCTCGGAAAAGTCGTCTCGAGATTTCCCCGCCGGTGCCCGGAGGGAGCTATGGATCTCTAGCAGCATACCGCGTGCCTATACGAGGTGGTCGGGACCGCGGTAGGGCTGCCACCGGATAGCGCGATCCATGCACCCAGGCATGGCGGTTGCGTGACGGTGTTGTGGCGCGGATGTCCCGTGTCATGAACGAGAGTTACGACGACAGGAGTACGACCATGAACTGGGATCAAGTCCAAGGGAACTGGAAGCAGTTCCAAGGTAAAGTCAAAGAGCAATGGGGCAAGCTGACCGACGACGAGATCGATCAGATCGCCGGTAAGCGCGACCAGCTCGTCGGAAAAATTCAGAAGGAGTACGGGATCGAACGCGACGTGGCCGAACGTCAAGTCCGCGATTGGGAGACCCGCCTCTAGGGAAGGTCTGATCAAGTCATCCTCGAGCTTGTAAGGAAGACTCGCGGCTTACGCCGTGAGTCTTCCGTTTCGACCGTGCTTGCACTCACGGGTTGGGGACAGGAAGACCGGCGCAAGGCGAAGGACGCGGATCGGGACCCGCCGGTGGTACCCAGGACGCCACGACAAGCGCGCCGGGAATGGCGGCAGCGACCCGCGCAGGCACGCCTGATGCCCCTGACGGTCGCCACCTACAACGTCATCGGTGCATCGGCCGCGATGGCCGCCGGAACACCGGGCGCGTGCTCGACGTACTGCGTGAGCTCGATGCCGATATTATCGCCGTGCAGGAGCTCGAGTGGCAGTCAGCCGCAGCCCTCGACCTGCTCGCCGAGTTCGCACGCGAGCTCGGCTGCAGCGGCATTGCAGGGCCCACGCTGCTGGAGAAGACCGGTCACTACGGCAACGCGGTGCTCACACGGCTGCCGATCAGCGCGGTGCACCGCGTCGACCTCAGCGTGCCGGGACGCGAGCCGCGTGGCGCGCTCGACCTCATGCTCGAGGCACCGCGCTGTGCACTGCGCGTGATCGCGACGCATCTCGGGCTCGCCCCGCCGAGCGCCGGCGCCAAATCCGCCGGATCCTCGACCTGCTGGCGCCGGTGCGGCCCGAGCCGGTGGTCCTGATGGGTGATCTCAATGAATGGTTTCTCTGGGGCCGGCCGCTGCGCTGGCTGCGCGCGCATTCGGGCGTGCTTCCCGCGCCTGCCACGTCCCGGCACGCCGCCGATCCTCGCGCTCGACCGCATCCGGATTGAGCCGCGCGGGCTGCCGGGAAGGACTCACCCGTGCATTCGACGCGCGCGCGCGCCGCCTCGGACCATCTTCCCCTTCGAATGGTGATCGCGTGGCCGCCGGATGGCTATCAGATGAAATCCCTGCTCTACGTCATATGGCCGCCACCACCGTCCGCGATCGCGCCGACCTGTAACTGCCACAATGAAACTGCCACAATGAACAAGGAGCTGGATAATGCAACCCTTGGAATGACTGGCGCTTGGTGGGATGAATCTGGGCACTGGACTGAGGCCATTCCAGTACCCTGAACGTCTACTCGGTCGGCATGGGCTGGACTGACTTCAGGTGCTTTAACCAGAACACCATCGGCTTCGGCGATTCCGATGTCTCGTCGAGGTCCTGCCAGGAGAGCGTCAAAGTCAGTTGGGGATACTTCTCATAGCCTCGGTTGCGCCAGAATTGATCGAGCGGAACGTAATCGGGCGGGCGGCGCGGATGATCATCTGGGCGCTGTACGGCGCAAAACGCCGTCCATTCGAAGCGACGCAATGAAAGGGCGTACGCCTCCCGTTCTTCGAAGAAGCGTACTCCCAGTCCCTTGCCACGATACGGTTTCTTCAGCACCGACTCTCCGAAATAGAACACCCTGCTCACGTTGTAATCGTGCTGGAGGAGGGGCATCTTCACCTCGTCGGTCTCGGCCACCATCGGAAGAGCGGTCGATGCGCCGACAACACGGTTCCCATCGAATGCGACCACGATCACGCTGTCCGGAACGCCGAGATAAGTCCGCAAGTAGCCTTGTTCGTAGGCGTCGCTACCTGCATAGAGATACGGGAACTCGCGAAACACCTCGATACGCAACTTGGCCAGCTCCGGCAAATACGGCTCCGCATCAGCCCCGGAAAAGCGCCTTACGCTCACGACCACGGGCTCTCCTTTGCGCAGCGGAACTGCGATAGGCAGTCGCCCAGCCGTCCCCTACGTGGGTCCCCCGCAGCCGTGCTTGAGTTTGCCATTGAGCGCGCCTCGCGATGTCGGGCGGCGCGAGCCATATTGCGGATCAAGATAGCTTGGGGCATTGCGAGACTCTCGCAAGCCATGCAGCCTCGGTTGCGCATCACGCAGTCGGGCCTGGATCGGAGGCGTGTGGCGTGGGTGCAGGCCGTGTATCGATTGCACAGTTTACCGATTTCCGGTCTGGCCTTGTCTCCATGTCCCCCGAAGAAGAAGGCCCCAGCGTCACGCTGAGGCCTCTAAAGTCTGGCGCGCCCGGCAGGATTTGAACCCACGACCCCCTGGTTCGTAGGCGGTTCGCACCGAAATTAGCGACTTGTTAATCAGCCACTTACGGCGCTTGCCCAATCTCAAACCAATCTATCCCAGTCACAGTTCTGGTCACACCCAATCTGAGTTGGTCACAAACGGGTCACAGCCGGCGAATCAGGTTCAAACCAGTTCAACGGCTCGACGGCCCACAAAAACCGGGTCACAGACGAATCTCGCGGCTTTGGCTAGCATCGGCAGGACTGTCTGATCTTGTTCAGTCTTGCGGCCGCGAATATCGGCTGCTGACGGATGACGCTGCCTGAAGGTTTGCTCCTAGTCGAATATTCTGTTTGAGAGCGTATTTCCAATTGCCGTTTCACCGCTTAGTTCCCTCATTTGCCCTCGCAACATTTCAAGGCGCCCTAACAGCGGTGATCCCTGCAGCTGTTGTCGCGCCACCCATATGTCATACGAGGACTGCATATTGAGCCAAAACTGCGGCTCGTTGCCGAACAATGTACCGAGCTTCACAGCCGTTTCGGCGCTAATCGAACTCTTCCCCGCAAATATCTCGTTGATCGTCTTTCGCGACAATCCCAGCATCTCGGAAAACTTGTCCTGGGTCACGCGCAGACTCAGGAAAATGTCGTGTTTCAGCACTTCGCCGGGATGAGTTGGTGGGCGCGTCATCCGACGCTCGCGCTTAATTAAAAAGGCCATGGCGGTGGCGGACGCCGTGGTTGTCGGCCTGCGCCGGCGCGCCACTCGTACGCAATACGATTAGTGGCATTAACGGCCAAGGAATACACGTTGCCTTGTTGCTGAAAGCCGCTACCCGGGAGTTTTGGATCATCGGGCTTGGTAGCTGCCTCGATCGTGAGCAACAGGCGATTGCAACGCCCCCACTGTGCCTGCGGGATAGCGGTGCTGTGCCCATTGAAATACACATCTTCGAGCCCTTGATGGGTGAACTGGCTAGACAATAACATACAAAGTAACCTTAACGGTGACTAGATGTTAATCAATAAGTGACATTTAGCCAGACCGGGGCAAATAGTGTATTAGGGGCCAAGTGAATAATTCCAGAGAGAACCGCCAAGTAAAACAAGTACTTAACGACGACGTGCAGCTTAATCATCCATGCATAATGGGTGCGAGGGCCTCCGGAACCTTCCATAGCTGCCACTTGTCCAGCTAGAGGTCCAATACCGCGGAGGCGTGTGGTAAGAACGGCGCTCTTCGTCTCGAAGCGTACCGACCAGCCACGTCAAGACCAGGCGCGCACCGTTATACGTTAGTAGCAGAAAGCCAAAAGCTACGGCAATCAATCCTTCATGAACACCTAGTGTCGTGTTTCGGAAATAAGTGACGTAAGACGTCGCACCTTGGCGAGAATGGAATCCGCTGTGGCGGTCCAGATGAACGGGCGCGTACTGCGATTGTAATGGTCGACGTAGTGATTGATGTTGGCGATGAGTTCACGCACGCTTTGCACGGAGCCGCGGCGAATGCTTTGTTGGGTGATGAGGGCAAACCAGCGCTCGACTTGATTGAGCCAGGAGGCGTAGGTTGGGGTGTAGTGAACGTGGTAATGCGGACGCGCGGCGAGCCAGGCGCGCACCTTGGCGTGTTTGTGGGTGTCGTAGTTGTCGATGATCAGATGTACGTCCAAGGTCGCCGGTACGTTGCGGTCGAGATGGCGCAGAAAGGCCAGGAACTCCTGATGGCGATGTCGGGACTTGCATTGCGTGATGACCGCACCGGAGGCCACATCGAGCGCAGCAAACAACGTGGTGGTGCCGTGCCGCTTGTAGTCGTGCGTCACGCCCTCGACATAGCCCAGCCCCATGGGCAGCAACGGCTGGGTGCGATTGAGCGCCTGAATCTGGCTCTTCTCGTCCACCGAGAGCACCAGCGCGCAGTCGGGCGGGTTCAGGTACAAGCCGACAATGTCGCGCACCTTCTCGACAAAGAACGGATCGGTGGACAGCTTGAAGCTCTTCTGCCGGTGCGGTTGCAACCCAAACAGTTTGAACAGCCGGTGCGCCATCGACGGGCTCACCTTGGTGGCTTGCGCAAACGAGCGCACGCTCCATTGCGTGGCGGCCACCGGCTTGGTGTGCAAGGCCCGATTGATCAATTCCGCCACTGCTTCGTCCTCCAGACTACGTGGGCGTCCCGGGCGCAATTCGTCATGCAACCCTTGCAGACGATGGCTGACAAACCGCCGGCGCCACTTGCCGACCGTCGCCTCCGCCAACTTCAGCCGCTTCGCAATCGCACTGTTGGCTTCACCGTCCGCCGCGTGCAGCACGATCTTTGCCCGGCGCACCAGCCCTGCAGGCAGACTGCGCGAGCGTACCAACGCTTGCAGTTGCTCCCGCTCTTCCGTACTCAACACCAATACGCTCTTCGGTCGGCCGGTTCTCATTCGAGGATTCCTCCAGGGAAGAATACCTCGAACGACATGCAATAATTATGCTAACTATTTGTGAAACACGACACTAGACGATCTCTCTCCAACTATTTTCCTCCTGACTTATGACCCATGGGCATCGCCCAGTTCGGTGCAATGGTGTGCTCGGGCCACAGCCGCGGCACTTCCTCCGCGACCCACGCGCCGGCGCGGGAAAAATTGGCCTGATTAGTCTTATTATTTCTCCTTCATTGGTCGACCGCCAGCGCCGTAGGCCTGCCGGCCTTGGCTT
>CAVTJG010000019.1:0-107056 GCA_963735025.1 uncultured beta proteobacterium | reverse complement strand
AGCCAAGGCCGGCAGGCCTACGGCGCTGGCGGTCGACCAATGAAGGAGAAATAATAAGACTAATCAGGCCAATTTTTCGCGCGCCGGCGCGTGGGTCGGGAGGAAGTGCAGCGGCTGTGGCCCGAGCACACCATTGCACCGAACTGGGCGATGCCATGGGTCATAAGTCAGGAGGAAAATAGTTGGAGAGAGATCGTCTAGTTTCCCGTAGCAGTATTGGTGGGATCTATGGTCTTGCGGTGCTGCTGGCGCTTGTGGTGTTCTATTTTCATGTGGTCGTGATCTTTGATGTGATCGCTGAGATGCTCCGTTTCAAGGTATGGATGCTGGAGCATCTGGGACCGAAACATACTGGTAAGATTTTCCTGCTCGGTAGCTTCTTCGCACTGATGTTGGCGCACGTTGCGGAGGCCTTGGCATGGGGCCTGTTTTTGCGCTGGACGCGGCTGTTACCCACTATTACCGAGGGTACCTACTTCACCGCCGCGTCGATCACGACGCTGGGTTACGGCGACATCCTGCTGAAGTATCCCTGGCGACATCTTGGGACGCTGATCGCGATAACGGGGGTGCTGATGTTCGGTTGTTCGACGGCGTTTTTGTTCGTGGTCCTACAGGACGTCTGGCAGCATCTAATCGCAGGCTGAAGCAGCGATGATCCTGCACTAAACAATTTGTGCCCTTGGGGTCACATTGAGATTCTGTTCGACCCCCAAGACGACGTAAGTCGCTTACTCTCATCTCCTTATAAATGTGTGATCTATCCTCCTTCTGCTAGCACAAGGTCAATATTGTCTGAACCGCACCCCATAACGTGAACGGGGCCAAAGCAATATCTTGAATATCGCTTTGACCCCGTGTCTCACACGTCCGCACCAAATCGTAACTCCCAGAGCGCCTGCACAGCATGACTGAACTCGGAAGTTGCGCCGGCGCTCGCATCCGTTGCGGTTGCAGTGAAATAGACCCTTACAGGACCTTCGTGACCACGATCCTTATAGTCACGCTCCAAACCCCGGCCTCTGCGCGCCAGCCGATCGAGGACGGCGGCCGGCTCCACGGGCAAGCTGAAGCTGGCACTCCCCGTGGCGTCGGTCTCGATACGCAATGCACCCACGAATAGCTCCCCCTCTCCGTATTCATCGATCATTCCTGGTGTACGGTTGGCAAAGAGCTCGACCACGTGGGTCCGCTCGGGGCGTGAGGCGAGTGTGCCTGCAAGCACCAAGAGGCCTGACTCCGCCAGAGAAGGAGGATCAAGCACCGGGAAATTCTGAAGTCCGTTTAGGCCGCTATCGCAATCCGGCAATCCGTCCGCACAGTCCGACGCGAGATCATTCGGTGTCACCCCATCTCCCGCGAGATCGATGCCGAGTTGCGCAGCCCATTCTGGATAGCGAGTGCGGCGAAACGTCGCGCACCATGCGTTAGCGCCACGTACCCCCCTCGACACAGCGAGAGAATCGCGAATACTAAAGGCAGTGTCTCACCCTACGCTCGGCCAGCGGCCAAATCAAGACGCGGCGCGTCAGTAGCTACGAAGATTCATGGCAGGCGCTCGTCTTTAGGGCATTCGCTCGTGGCGCGGCGGGTGATTTTCAAGACATTGCGACGATCTAGACTTGTAGAGGCTACGGTCGTGACAAGCTGTTAGTAGGCCGTTTGGACTAACCCCTTCCTACTGAGCCGAGTTTAGTGCGGGCCCGTCCGCCGGTTGGGGACGGCGCCGGGCTCGCATCGTCGCCGCCAAGGGGTCGAACGTCGCCGTTCGCGAACTTCGCTGAACGGCCAGGAGCGGCGGTACGGCCCCGTCGTCGAAAGCGGTCGGTCGACGGCGCTATCGACCCGTTGCCGTCCATCCCTTGCAACAAGCGGACGTTCGCGGACTTCTCCGAACGGGGCCAACTGCGGCCATTCGATCGCGCTGTCCGCCAAGGTGAACCGAAGCGGTTTCCTGGTCACAATCGAGGCGGCGCGCTCAAAAGCTTTGTTAAGCCCCCAATGTCCCTGATCCCAAAAGATCGCATCTTTAGTTCATGCGTCCCCCTCCGTGGCTGGGGGACGCGGCGGGAGCATTGTCGGCGCGGAGTGGTGCCTCGCCGTGTAAGTTCAGGCACTCAGTGCAGGCTCTTCACCCCCTCGCCGCGGAACAGGTGCAGCGGTATCGCGTCGGCCATGGCCTTGTAGCCGGTGTCGTTGGGGTGTAAATGGTCTCCGCTGTCGTACTCAGGTAGAAACTGCGCCGGATCGGCTGGGTCGCGCGTGGCCCGGTCGAAGTCGATCACCGCGTCGAACTCATGGCTCTCGCGGATCCAGGCATTGACCGCTTGGCGGTCCGCCTCGGCTTGCGGGAAGTCATAGCCCGAACCCTTAATCGGTGTGAGAGTGCATCCGTAGACCGTGATTCCTTTCGCGTGGGCTCGCGCGATGATCTGCCTGTAGCCCGCGATGATGTCTTCGGGCGTGACGAACGGCCCCGTTCCCCGTGCGCTGTTGCCAATGTCGTTGATGCCGATCAGCACCGTCATGAAATCCACGTTTGGCTTGGACAGGACGTCGCGATCGAATCGGGAAAGTGTCGGGGACCCTGCCTCGCCGCTGAAGATGCGGTTGCCGGAAATGCCCTCGTCCAGGACGCCGATGTTTCGCAAGCTATACGAACCCTGCAGTCGTTGGGCCAGGAAGTTCGGCCAGCGACTATTCGTATCGGGCGTCGAACGGGTGCCGTCCGTGATCGAGTCGCCGAGCGCAACGATTGCATTGCTATTCGGGGACCCCAGCACCTCGATGCCAGCGAGGAAGAAGTAGTTCAGGTAGGTCGTGCCGTCTGGGAGGTCGATCGCACCGGTGTAGTCGCCGCCCGCCGGCGCGACGTAGTTCGTCTGCAAGCCCACGCTGTGCAAGGTGCCGCCTGTCGTCTCGTCAGGCAGGTACATGCTGATTGCTACGTCGAACAGCGGCGGTATCCTCAGCGGGACGGGATCGCTTACGACCGGGGCGCCGGGCGCCACCATCACCGATGTCTTTCCGCTGAAGGTGAGTGGGTAGTCGGTGCCTGGGATGATCCCGTCTCCGCTGCTGCGAAGTGCGACGTGGGCGGCGCCGATCATCAGTGGCTCGGTCCCGTACTCGTTGCTCAGCCGCACGCGGACCGCTCGACCACCGACGCTGGTGTGCACGATCTGCCGGATGGTGGTCTGCGCCGGGAAGATCACGGGCGTCTGCGTGGATCGAACGAACTGCGGACTCGTCGCGAAGCTGCCGACCCAGGCCGAGCCGTGCGAGTCGCCGAACCCGTGTCCATGCCTGTCCCCAGCAAGGGCCCAGCCGCCGAACGGCGCGCTGGACACAGCGGCAACGAAGGCCAGTGCGGCGACCACAGCGCGCCGCCGAAGACTGAAATAGCTTTTAATCATGTCTCCTCCTTCACGTTTCGCCTCATTGGAATTGAGCTGCCAACACGGTTCAGGCCGATCGCGAAGCTAATGAGGGGTCCCATCGGTCGTGACCTTAAGGGACGAGATGTGCATAGCCCAAGGTGACGAAATAGTGTCTTGTTCTTGCGTCCTTCTACAATAGAACTGATGGTCTATTTCGCTCTACACACGAACGAGCAAGGTCCACACGTAGCCGATGCTGCGGCGCGGGGAATCGGCGGATGGATCGCACTCGTGTAAGTTGATGCGTTGCGGCTCGATTGAGCAAGTGTGCGAAGTAGCAACTGCGGGCCGACCGCTCTGCAAGTTACTGAATGTCCGCTTCGGGATCGATAGCACCATCCAATGACCGCCGTCAACGACTTGGCCATACAGCCGCTCTTGGCCGTTCAGCGAAGTTCGCGAAGGTCCGCTCCTGTCCGATGTGACCGGCAGAAACGGGTCGATAGCGGCGTCGAATGCCCGCTTTCGGCGACGAGATCTGTGGTCCGCTAGTGGGCCGTTAGAGCGGTCCGCCCGACACTCCCACGCAAGAAAGCTCCCACGCGGCAGGCTTCCTGTGGAGTGCGTGCTACTCAGTGCAGCTTGCGGCGGCGAGAGAAGCAGAGACCGGCAAGGGCTACGCTTAGAAGCGCGAAGGTGGCCGGCGCGTCCATCTGGGTCGTCCCACCCTGACAGATGGAGCCCGGACCGGATCCCACGCAGAAGTAGGCCGCGCCAGGAAATTCCGTGGCAAGCGCTGCGATGGTGAAGGAGTGATTCCCCGCGTCCAGAGCAAAGGTGGCGCTGCTGGATGCCGGATTGGCGAGGCAGTCCAGTGGGTCATCACCGCAGTTGCCGCCTGTCGCCACGAACGGCGTCATGAAGATGGGCAGCCCATCCAGGATCTCGAAGCTGTCACCGTATGCGAACGCGTCGGTCACGGCGATAAAGGCGCCGTCTTCGGTGGTGATGGTCCACGCTGGTGCATCGGCGAACACGGTGGGTGTTCCGGAACTCGGGCTACAAACCAGGCCGGCCGGATCGTTGGGCGAGCAGCCATGGGTGGGCGTGCCCGCGGAGAGGAAGGAGAACTCGTACCACGTGTCGGTGAGGATGGCGCCGGCGTGGGCCACAGACAGCATGGCGAATAGGCCGACTGGGACTGCCAGCAGCAGTCGCGACAGCGGTGTGCGCATGGTGTTTGCCTCGCGAAGTGAGTGGCAGGTGTCGTCCCCAGATTGAGGCGACGACCATCCTGCGCATCAACTCACAATAGGAGGCGGAATTGCGCTAGTCAACCAACCAAACGGCCTATCAGAAGGATCGTGGAGTACGTCGGGCCAGCGAAGCTGCGTAGGTCAACGCCGGCGCCGCTCCCAAGGCGGCACCGCGTTCGTGTCGCGCCATAGCCCGACTTTCCTTTCCTTAGCCTCCCGCTCTGCGGACTCGTAGAAATCCCGATCTTCGAGTGTCTGCTCGCCAGCATACGCCCGATACCACCACGCAAGTCCCGCGCTACTAGCCAAGCACGAGCACCTTGATGATCCAGGGCTCAGCGGCGAGCGTTGAACCGGCGACAGATAGGGCCAGGGCGCACGCGGCGAGCCACTTACGGACGTAGCCTGGGAACATGGGCGAAGCTACTTCAACCCGTGGCGCGATGCGTCAGAGCGGGATTACCGGACCTGCCGCCACTCGATCGGACGGCCGGACGGGGGTTCACCTATGGTGCAAGAAGCACCGGCAAGTCGTCGTGTTCGCCCTCGGCGTGAGCTATGTCGCTGACAGCCGGAAGGGTCAAGAGTCCGTCTCGGAACCGCGCTGCGAGCGACGCGGACGGAACGATACATTGGCCACGTCGATCAAGAACCGTGTCGGCTTCGCGCGACACGTGCGTAGTCGAGAAGCGGCCCGAACCAGGTGGCGCGCCGATCACAGTTACATTTCTTGATGAAGACCGCTCGAGGCGTGCCGCCACGGACAACCCAGGAACGAAGGGCACGCTATTTGCAGGACCTCGAAGACGGAAAACAACCAGTCCTGCGAGAGGTTCGCCATGGCCATGAAAGCATTCCTTCAAGGAAACGCCGGAACTTACCAGATCCGAGGTGCCATCTGGGAACTCGGATCGTCCGCCTATCGCGCGTATGTCCACCTAGTGCCCATACTCCCGCATTCCTCCCCGTCGCGGTCGGTCGTGTGCGTCGAAGGCACCACAATGCAAGAAGTACTCGATGCAACGCATGTGCACGTAAAGTCTACAGTTGGCCGCCCTGCGGAAAGTCTCGAGGCTATGGCACCGACGCCGGAGCCCGACACTGTTCGGACTAGCGCAGCGCACGCGTCCCACTGATCCCACGGTGTGCCTCGACGGAGGCGCTCCTATTGAGAATTACGTAAATGGATGACAACCGTTTCGCTATGATGCGCGTTAATCGGAGTGGCGACACTTCGAGGGGCGGGCATGGCGAGGAAACGGTACAAACGAGACTTCAAAGAACTGGAGGCGCGTCGGCGCCGCGGCATGCGCATGCTGGCGCGTGGTGTTGTGCAGGCGGAAGTAGCGCGGGTTTGCGAAGTGAGTCGGCAAACGGCGTCGAGTTGGGCGCGGCGGCTGGGGCAAGACGCGCAAGCTTGGCGGCGCCGGCCACTGGGTCGACCTGGGGTGATGAGCGCAGCGGAGCGCGCCAAGCTCAGCAAGATGATTGTTGCCGGTGCCGTGGCCAATGGCTTTGCCACCGAGCTGTGGACCTTGGCGCGCATTGCCAAGCTGATCAAGCGAGAGTTCGGCCATGCCTTCAGCACCGTGCATGTCTGGCGGATCATTCGCGAACTTGGGTTCTCCAGCCAGCGCCCCAGCGGCCGGGCACTGCAGCGCGACGAAGTGGCGATCTTGTCGTGGAAGACCAAGCGCTGGCCGGCGCTAAAAAAAACGCCAGACGCCAGGGAAGAACCATCGTCTTCGTCGACGAATCGGGGTTGAGCGAGCGTCCGACGCGGGTCAAGACCTGGGCGCCTAAAGGTTGCACGCCGACACTGCAGTACAGCTTCAACTGGAAGCAGTTGTCGCTGATCGCCGGGGCGAGTTTCTGGCACATCTACTTTCGCTTCTTCCACGGTGCGGTCAAGGGGCCGCAGCTGATCGAATTCCTCAAAGCATTGAGCGCCCAGATCAAGGGCAAGCTGCTGATCATCTGGGATGGGCTGCCAGCGCATCGCAGCCGTTTGGTGCGCGATTACGTCGACTCGCTCGATGGCCACATCGTGCTGGAACGCCTGCCCGGATATGCGCCCGAACTCAATCCCGTCGAATACCTGTTCGGCTACGCCAAGCAGCGCGAACTCGCCAACCTGTGTTTGGACACCATCGGCCAAGTCAAGCGCTACGCCGAGCGCCGGCTCAGATCCATGCAGCGTCGACCCACGTTGATTCGCGCCTTCTGGCAGCAGGCCGAGTTGCCGATTTGATGTCATGCACTTACGTAACACTCAGTAGGCATATGCATTGCTTGGGATCAGGCACCCATGGCCCTTTGAGATCAGATCGATGAAGGCCGAAAAGCAGCAATCGAAGTACGTCGTTTACCCGTCCGCACTCTTCGACGGATGGGAAGTCGTGAAAGAGCCCGACGAAGCGCCGATCTTCTTTGAAACACGAGATGCAGCCACCCTCTACGCTCACGCGCGGGCGGTCGCAGATGGCGGAGCGGTCGTCAAGTTTGAAAACTGGTTCGGCAACACGGAGGGTATCTGGAGCGTTCCTTCGCAGGCCTCTCCCTGCCAAGAGAGTCTTCGCGTGGCGGCAGGTCGAGGCCTCAGCTGGTAACGACGGTCAGGCCGTGCAGGCGGATGCCGTGCACGATCGGCTCGAGATAGCGGTGCTTGACCGCGATCGCATCGCCCAGCCGCACAACTTTCTCCGCGGGGATGCGGCCGCGACACCACTGCCGCCCGGCTTCCGTAAGCGGGTACATCAGGTACATGCTGCCAAGATCGTCGACCAAGAAGTCGGCGTCGGGCATTCGCCGATCGGCTACCAAGTTACGCCAGGTCTGCATATGTCAGTCCTCCGCTGCAGGGTCTAGCAGTGCGAGGCGCACGTCGCGTGCCCGTTGCCGTTGATCCCTGGGGGAGGAGATGATGCGCCGCCGCATTTCGCAGCCGGCTTTCCGAGGCACTCTGAGTCGAGCCGAAAACGCTGCAGGCGATACGGCTGCTGGGCGCTTGAGGCGCTTTACTTCGCAAAAAACGGCTCGATCACCACGTTCGACACGCACCTCCCAGCGACGCTAACGCGCAGCGACGCTCGTCAGCGCCTCATCGATCGCCCACAGCCGACGCAAGAACTCGTTTCCACACACCCTCGGCCAAGAGCTGCCGTTCCGCTCGAAGTCCTATTTGGTTCGCGGCCCTCTAATGGGCGACAAGGAACCACAGCGCAGCACCGACATCGAGCCCAGGCCGCCATTCGCCGATGTTTCGCGACGAACGAACTCGCCCACAGTGCGTGTCAGTAAGCCAACGTGCTTGTCCCTTATCGCGTGCAGGAAGTTACATTTAAATTCGGGAACGAGATGCACACCAGGGGCGGGGGACTCGCGGCTTCGGGGCGCGATTGCGCGAACCGCATGGTCCGCCGAGTAACCATAAACACGCCCGGCTGTGACTGACGAGCTACTTGAGCGCCTGGTTCTGGCCGTCGAGCGCCTAGCCGCCGCCGTCGAAGTGCGGGCACCTGCTCGCCCTAGCACCGAGAAGGAATCGTGCCTGCTGGCCGCCATCCATGCGCGAATCGGTGACATGGTGTTCTCGTCTGCGGAGCTGGTGGAGCATGCCGACCTGGCGGACTCCACCGAGTTACGTAACGCCATCGTGGCGTGCGCTGGAAGCCTGGATCCTCGCAAACTTGGCAAGCTGTTTGCCCGCATCGAGGGTGAGCTTCTGGGGCAATACCGCGTCAGGAGGTGCGAGACGACCAACGTGGTGAGCTGGCAGGTATGCGCGGTTGAATCCCGCGCAAACCTGTACGTATTCACATGAAACTCCCACGACAGGCGTGGCGCGGGGTATCTTCAATTTTTGAAATATCAATCGGAATTGAGATATGCGCCTTGGACAAGTGAATGAGCAGATTAAACGTGGCCGCCCCGTGGGCCGCCTGGTAGCACGCACCGCACGCGCGCTGATTATGGCGAAGGGCAACCTGGCCGACGCTGGACAAATCGCACTACAGCGCGGCTGGATTGAATCGGAAACGATAAGACGAGCCGCTGTTACTGCAAACACCACCGGAGACACCAGCACCGCGCAAGGCGAAGTAGGCCAGGATTTGCTTGAGCTGGTGCGCGCGCAAACCATCGTGGACAGGCTGGCAGGCTTCCGCAGAGTGCCCCCTCGTACCAATGGCGTCGTGCAGGATGTGCGCGCGACTGCTTATTGGGGCAGCGGCCAAGGCCATGCTATCCCCGCCAGCGCGCTCTCATTCTCCGACGCTGGGAGAATCGAAGAGCTGCGCGTAGGCGCACTCGCAGTCATTACAAACGAGCTGGCCGAAAGCAGCAGCCCGGCTGCCGACGAGATAGTGGCGAATGCGCTGCGTGATGCAGTGGTGCGCAAGCTGGACAGCTCATTCATTGACGTGGAGAACAGCGGCAGCCCCGAGCTGGAACCTGCATCAGTGACGGCGAGCTGTCCGACATTCACGTCGAGCGGAGCAACGGCTGCGATTATCACGCAGGATTTGAAGCTGCTGGTGCTGTCCCTGGTGAATGGTGGCAGCGACCTTCAGAATGCAACCTAGATACTGCATCAGCGCACCGCTGCCAGCCTGGCCGCACTGGCCGAGGCAAGCGCGGTACTCCGCAACATCGGGGCGCGCGGTGGCGAATTGTTTGGCCTGCCGGTGCTCGTGTCGGGTAGCGTGCCGATGCGTGGCAGCCCCGATGCAGTAACCATCACACTCGTTGACCCCGCGCATGTTTATTTCACCGATGAAGGCACGGCGGCTATCACCACCAGCACGAAGGCCAGCGTGGAAATGAGCGACAGCCCGGCCAACGATTCCGGCCTGGCGACTGGCGCCGCGCTTGTTTCGCTGTTTCAGGTTGACAGCACGGGCATCAAGTGCGTGCGGTTTATGAATTGGAAAGTTGGCCGGCCGAGCGCAGCGGCAGCGGTGCTGACTGGTGTCGAGTATTAGCAATGGACAAGGAAGAGCGTGATTATTTGAGGCGCACCAGTCCCGACGATTTGCTGGGCAAAGAGGGGCCGCCGGATGGCTGGGTGAGAGCTGGCGATTTAGGCTGGGTGCCACCGGACGAGCCTGCGCCGCCTGCTGTGAAGGCTGCGCCACCGGGACTAACAGAGCGCCAGGTGCGCAGCGTAGCGTTACGTGCATCGAGCGTGGTAACTCAAGCCTGCCTCATCGATTTCGAAGAGCACCGCGTCGCACCGCTTGAGAAACGTATCGCAAATCTGGAAGCACAGAATGCGCAGCTCCGGACGCAACTCGACAAGGCCGTGCGGCCATTCATTCCGGCCGACGAGTCGCGCGGCGACAAGGAAAGGTGGCAATGAAAAAGGACTGGGGAAAGATAGCGGACAAGGGCGAGATGCGCGCCAAGGTGGTGACGAGTGCGCGTGCCGAGCGTGAAGGGTATCCCCCACTTCAGCCAGGGCGCAACTATTACGTGCTCATGCTCCCCGATGGCGAGCGGGGCGTCGAGTACCCGGTGCAGTTCGAGGACTTGCCCCAGATCGCGGAATGGGCGCGCGAGGTGGCGCCGTATTCCCTCGTCGTGTTTGCCTTGCCGCCCGAAAACGCGAAGCAACTGATGCTTGAGCTGCGCGAGCTGATCGCCAGCGAGGCGACGCTACAGTGATTTCGATTTTGCGCGCTGGCTCGCCCTGTCCTGTCGCGCAATCCTCACGCCCACATCGTGAGAGCCGGCAGCAGTCGAGAGTCCGCGCGGCCGGCAACCATTTCTCGCAAGCTGCATCGCAGCAACCCGAGAGCCTGCGCGGGGTTCCACTCCCTTCGGCGGGCACCTACACACAAGAAAGCCCGCATGCAGCGGGCTTCCTGTGGAGTACGTTCTACTCAGTGCGGCTTGCGTCGGCGAGAGAAGCCGAGACCGGCGAGAGCGAAGCCTAGGAGCGCTAGGGTGGCGGGTTCGGGGGCGCTGTTGCCCGGGGGTGGTTGGCGCACTTGCTCGGCGTCGCCGATCACCATGTCGTCGAAGGCGAAGACGTCGCCGCCGCCGGCATTGGTGAAGGAAATGCTGGTGTATTGCGTCGAGGCATCGATAAAGCCCCAGAACAATGAGGCGTTATCGTCGTTCTCGATTGTGAGCGAATGGGGCACCACGATTTCGGTCATGCCGCCACCCGTTTCGGTTAGCGTTAGGGTCATCCGTTCCGTAACAAAATCGCCGATATCCGTTCCGTAAAAACCAAAAGCGCTAATCGGGCTGTCAAAGACGATGTTGAAAGACCCTGTCACCACCTCCCAGAACTGCACGCCCGACGTGGCGAAGCGACCCGGGTTTCCGCCACCGCTACCAGTGCTCGCGTTGTTGTCGACCACGCCCGTACCGTTAAGGGTCGCGCCCAGCGTGCCCGCGCTGCCTGGGAAGCTCAAAGACAGTGGTGCGGTGGCGCCCAAAGTCTGCGACTCGAAGTCTTCGTTTCCTACGCCAATGAGACCAGCCACGAAACTCGCGCGCGCAGCCACGGAGTTCGGCCCCGGACCAGTGCCAGCGGTGGACGTGTCCTGGCCGAAGAAGGTGATGGGCACGGCGAAACTCGATCCCGAGAAGCCTAGCAGGAAGGCCGCAAGTAATTCGATCCGAATCCTCATGTGAGTCCTCCTATTTCCCGTACGGTAGGAACGTCTATCCGTATTATTTTTTTGGGCGGCGGCGCCATCCGGCAACGCCGCGTAGCCTGAAGCATTTATCACGCCAATTACAATTGCTGTATGAATTCATACGAGAATCGTATCGGGAGCCGCAAGGGGCAAGGAGACTCGGAGCGAGGGTTGTTAAGTATCTCGACGCCAGCAAGCTAGCGCGTTTGTATAGCTATAGTTCTCGATTCACAGTGACACGAGCCACAGGTTCGTGGTCGTGTTCTCCTGCGCCGGCTTTCCGTCCACTGCACCTAGTGTCGTGTTTCACAAATAGTTAGCATAATTATTGCATGTCGTTCGAGGTATTCTTCCCTGGAGGAATCCTCGAATGAGAACCGGCCGACCGAAGAGCGTATTGGTGTTGAGTACGGAAGAGCGGGAGCAACTGCAAGCGTTGGTACGCTCGCGCAGTCTGCCTGCAGGGCTGGTGCGCCGGGCAAAGATCGTGCTGCACGCGGCGGACGGTGAAGCCAACAGTGCGATTGCGAAGCGGCTGAAGTTGGCGGAGGCGACGGTCGGCAAGTGGCGCCGGCGGTTTGTCAGCCATCGTCTGCAAGGGTTGCATGACGAATTGCGCCCGGGACGCCCACGTAGTCTGGAGGACGAAGCAGTGGCGGAATTGATCAATCGGGCCTTGCACACCAAGCCGGTGGCCGCCACGCAATGGAGCGTGCGCTCGTTTGCGCAAGCCACCAAGGTGAGCCCGTCGATGGCGCACCGGCTGTTCAAACTGTTTGGGTTGCAGCCGCACCGGCAGAAGAGCTTCAAGCTGTCCACCGATCCGTTCTTTGTCGAGAAGGTGCGCGACATTGTCGGCTTGTACCTGAACCCGCCCGACTGCGCGCTGGTGCTCTCGGTGGACGAGAAGAGCCAGATTCAGGCGCTCAATCGCACCCAGCCGTTGCTGCCCATGGGGCTGGGCTATGTCGAGGGCGTGACGCACGACTACAAGCGGCACGGCACCACCACGTTGTTTGCTGCGCTCGATGTGGCCTCCGGTGCGGTCATCACGCAATGCAAGTCCCGACATCGCCATCAGGAGTTCCTGGCCTTTCTGCGCCATCTCGACCGCAACGTACCGGCGACCTTGGACGTACATCTGATCATCGACAACTACGGCACCCACAAACACGCCAAGGTGCGCGCCTGGCTCGCCGCGCGTCCGCGTTACCACGTTCACTACACCCCAACCTACGCCTCCTGGCTCAATCAAGTCGAGCGCTGGTTTGCCCTCATCACCCAACAAAGCATTCGCCGCGGCTCCGTGCAAAGCGTGCGTGAACTCATCGCCAACATCAATCACTACGTCGACCATTACAATCGCAGTACGCGCCCGTTCATCTGGACCGCCACAGCGGATTCCATTCTCGCCAAGGTGCGACGTCTTACGTCACTTATTTCCGAAACACGACACTAGCCGGAAGCACCTCCTACTCTTTTGCACGATCTCGTTTTCGCCACTCCCACGGCGGCACCGAATTTGGTTCGCGCGATAGCCATAAAAAAAAGCTCGCACGCGGCGGGCTTCTTGTGGATTGCGTTCTACTCAGTGCAGCTTGCGGCGGCGAGAGAAGCCGAGACCAGCGAGGGCGATAGCCAGAAGTGCGAGCGTGGCGGGTTCTGGCACCGAGGATGAGAGCGGTATCGCGCGTAGCGTGATCACCTGACCCGCGCGGCAAGACGCGGCGCGCGCGGGATTGGTTCTCCTATCCGTGCTTTAAACGGCCAAAACCGAGCCCAGCCAATCCAATTGTCAGTAAGGCAAACGTGCTCGGCTCAGGTATATCTGCAATCGGATCGGGTACGTAAGCGAGACCGCGGATACTCACGCCGGAGGGAAAGCCAAAAAACGGTGTCTGGCTCGTCGGGTTGGATAAAGTCTTCAGGTCCGCCAGGGTGGCAAAGGTGGTCAGACCGACGTTGTTTAAGCCTCCGGGATCGGACTCGATCCACAGCAAGTATTGGCTGCCATCGAAGGCGAGGCCGCCGACACTCACGCCGGAGGGAAAGCCAAAAAACGGTGTCTGGCTCGTCGGGTTGGATAAAGTCTTCAGGTCCGCCAGGGTGGCAAAGGTGGTCAAACCGACGTTGTTTAAGCCTCCGGGATCGGACTCGATCCACAGCAAGTATTGGCTGCCATCGAAGGCGAGGCCGCCGACACTCACGCCGGAGGGAAAGCCAAAAAACGGTGTCTGGCTCGTCGGGTTGGATAAAGTCTTCAGGTCCGCCAGGGTGGCAAAGGTGGTCAGACCGACGTTGTTTAAGCCTCCGGGATCGGACTCGATCCACAGCAAGTATTGGCTGCCATCGAAGGCGAGGCCGCCGACACTCACGCCGGAGGGAAAGCCAAAAAACGGTGTCTGGCTCGTCGGGTTGGATAAAGTCTTCAGGTCCGCCAGGGTGGCAAAGGTGGTCAGACCGACGTTGTTTAAGCCTCCGGGATCAGACTCGCTCCATATGAGATAGGTCGCGCCCGCATTTAGCGGGGCCGCTAGACCGAGGCCGGCAGCCAGAAGCCAATGAAATGGCCACGAAGTTACTTTCATCACAACCTCCTTCTGAGCGGGTTCGTTTCGCTCAATGGAACTGGTGGCGGCGAGAGAAGCCGAGGCCTGCGATTGCGACGCCGAGGAGCGCGAGGGTGGCGGGTTCGGGCACAGATGTGAGGATTACCTGCCCTCGGATTTCGCCTGCGGGGAACTGCGCAGTGTGGATGTTGATGTACCACAACCCCGCCGCGAGGTCAGCGATCTGCACGTCGTCAAGGATCGAAGATCCAATTGACGGGCTATTGAGTCCGCTGAGGGCTCCAACATTGACAACAACACTAGCGTTTTGGCTCGGCCCTGCCGGACCGTGGAAGTGCATCGCAATGGCCGAACCGGTGAGGCCACTCCACGAAATCTCCCAGGTGAGCAATCCTGTAACGTCGTTCACGGTGCCAACGCCGGTGCCGGTGCCAGTGCTGCCGGATGATGTTGGAGGGACTTCGTTATCTGGGCTTAGGGACGCGCTCCAATTGACGACGGCCGCGGTAGCCGTCGCAGGCATGAGCACTCCAGCGACGATGCATGCGGCCGAAAGGGCGCCCATCGTTGCTCTTACAATTGCTCTAGTGGTGGCGTTCACCGGGATTCCTCTTTCGGGGATTTATTATTCCGTGGTGGCTTTCTTAGAGTTCAACAGGCGCACGCAAGATATGCACCTACGATCTTCCCGGCAATGCAATCAAGGGGTTGATCGGACGGCCGCTGGGAAATAGCGGTGAGAATGTAAAGCTGTCCGACGCGGATGCTGTTGCCGAGCCTTTCGCCTCCACTCCCACGGCGGCACCGGGTTCGGATCGCGCCGAAGCACAGATACAAAAAAGCCCGCACGCGGCGGGCTCTTACCGAAGATGACTGGGGTGACCGTCCGAGATCGACCTATGTTTCGTTCTGAGCATCCACAGCTTCTGGCATATGTTTGGGCCTACCTTTGGTGAGGATTAAAAGAAGAGGCTCACAGTTGCCCTATAGCAAACTGATGAAAGAGACCCCTACCGTGTAGCCTCGCCGTCGTCTGCCGGATTGTAGACGTTGGCCAGGCCGACCCGGCAGGTGAACTCGCGTCGGCAGACACCGACAGGGTCGGGGTGGACGGGCGCGGGGCCAAAATAGCTTGCCCAGGTAGGCGTAAAGGGCAAAGACACCACCGAGGCGGCGAAAGGCGGGCACTCGGTCTTCATCGCAAAGCCGGTGATCGCCGTACCTATCGACCCGGTTTGTGCATCACTTAGGGAGCACACGACGGTCTGGGTCTGGCCGACCTCGCAGTTTGCGCCTTCCTCGACGCCGAGCACATTTAGCGGCCCCCACATCGTTCCGAAGCGATTGGGGCAGCCGATACCCATCACGCCGCGCGACACGCGTCCACTCCAGCGCACGCGTGTGTTCCCGGCGAGGAAGTAGTCGGGCATACGCATGGTCTCGAGGATCCAATCCCGGTAAAGAAAGACGTCTATGAAACGCGCTAAGTGGCCGGAGGGCGTCACGCAGTCACCCGAGGCTTCGCTGAGGATCCCCCGCACCGTGGCGCGACCGTTCTCGTACGTCACAAACCCGGATCCGCTGTCACCAGGGCACAACGCGCCCGTCGCGTCCGAGGTGCCGATCAAAAAAGCCAGGCCGAAGCCGAGCGGCGGGATGGGTGCGCGAAAGACGGCGACCTTGTCCGGCGGGAGCATCATAGTGTGACTGAACGACGCGACCGTCCCGACCAGGCCCGGTTTAATCGGGCTCAACGGCAGCCCCACGGTTTGTATGTATGGGCTGATGCTGAACGGCTGCGCCAGTTTGATGAGCGCGACGTCATTGTCCCCAACGCTGGGGACGTTGTGCTCCGGGTGTACAAACACTCCGCCGGGATCAACACGGAATTCCTCGTAAACGGTACCCGTGTATGGATCCGTGCGACGATAAAATACGGTTTTGTTCCCCGGGCCCGGCAGGATGCAGTGCGCAGCGGTCAAAACCCACTCCGGATGGATGAGGACGCCGCGACACGACGAAGTAATCCCCACGACCCACGGGTACTTGTAGTCAGGTTCGGCGCTGCCTCCGACCACGCCCGTCGGACCGTTGGGCCCCGTGCTCGCACAACCCTGCAGGATGAGCAGTACACACAACCAAATAAACCGCAGGCGCGCACCTCTCATGGCCTTGACCCTCCACGGATACCTCAAGGGCGGAGTGACTTGATCGTCCCGAACGGGTGCTCGACCGTTTGTTGGCGCACTCTCATCATCTCTGGCTGCCGATCCAGTCGCAGTTGCATCGCCTCGAGCACCGCTTCATGGTCCCACGTCTCAGCGGGCGATGCCACCGCCTCGACTCTTCGTCGAGCGGGCAGCGGAGTCGGTCAGCGATAGCTGTAGACCGCCTCGCCGCGCTGGTGCCGCCGTGTGCCTCCACCGTCCCCGCTACGTCGGTGTGCGTGCGTGGACTGCCGCTTCCGGGCCAATTGGCTGGCGGGTGCGAAGGTCTGCAACTGGGCGGTTTGAGTTCTTCACGACGTGCCGTATCCAGAACCGCACGCAGCGAGCCACTGGCGGACATAGCCTAGCTTCATGCCCGAAGCCTACTTCAACCCGTGGCGCGAGGCTCAGGAGCGGGACTGCCGTACCTGCCGCTACTCAATCGGGCAGCCGGACGGCGTCCACTTATGGTGCGAGCGGCACCGGCTCGTGGTCGCGTTCCCGTGCGGCTGGTGGGAACGGGAGGCAGGGGCCGACGAGAAGCAAAAAAGCCCGCATGCACCCGCTTTGTTGGCTTGAAGCGCACACGGCGCGTGAGTGTGGAAGCAAAACGCACACAACGCGCGCACGAGAAAAAATAGCGGCATAATACCGCTATAAGCCTTTGATTATTTGGCTCCCCGAGTAGGGCTCGAACCTACGACCTGCGGATTAACAGTCCGTCGCTCTACCAACTGAGCTATCGGGGAACAGGAGCGGGATTTTACGGCCCCGAGGCCCCCTGGGTCAACGTGCTGCGGTGCGCAACGACCGCTATCATAGGGGTGCTCGTACGTGCTCGTATCTCGCTTAAATCCGCACTCGACGCAAGGATCGCCGACGGTGCCCATTGTGGGGTCGCACCGCCCGGTTTAGCGGCTTATCTCGAGCGATGCAGGGCAGGAGCACGCCAATTCCCGGAAAGCGAGTAGCTATGCGATTGTCGATCGAAGACTTCAGGAAGATGCAGGCGCGTGGCGAGAAGATCGTCATGCTGACCGCTTACGATTCGAGCTTCGCTGCGCTTTGTGAGGCGGCGGGCGTGGAGATGCTGCTGGTCGGCGACTCGCTGGGCATGGTCATGCAGGGCCACGACAGTACGCTTCCGGTGACGCTCGACGAGATGATCTACCACACGGGCTGTGTTGCGCGTGGTTCGAAACAAGGCGCTAATCATTGCGGACATGCCTTTCGGCACGTATCAGGAGTCGCCCGAGCAGGCGTTCCGGAATGCCGTCCCCTTGATGTCGGCAGGCGCGCAGATGGTCAAGCTCGAAGGCGGTCGCATGATGCTCGACACGATTCGGTTTCTGGTCGAGCGCGGCATTCCGGTGTGCGGGCATGTGGGCCTGACACCGCAGTCGGTGCACCAGCTGGGCGGTTACCGTGTCCAGGGAAAAACCGAAGGGGCGGCGCAAAACGTTCTCGAAGACGCAAAGGCCGTCGAGGAGGCGGGCGCGGCGCTGATCGTGCTCGAAGCCATTCCAGCGGCGCTCGCCACCGAGGTGACGCGAACGCTGAAGATTCCCACGATCGGCATCGGCGCCGGCGTCGATTGCGCAGGCCAGGTCCTGGTGCTGCAGGACATGCTCGACATCTACCCGGGCCGCAAGGCGCGCTTCGTGCGCAACTTCATGGAGGGCGCGCCGAGCATCCGCGCCGCAGTCGAATCCTACGTCCAGGCAGTGAAGCAGCAGCAGTTTCCGGCACCGGAGCACTCGTTTTGAAAGACTATCGGGTCTTGCCGCGATGACCCGGTTTCGGGTCGCTTTTATCTCGGTTGCTGAGTCCGCCGAGCGCTGGGCGAAGCCGCTGCGCGCAGCCTTGCCCGAAGACGCGCTTTACTTCGAGGCCGGCGCCATACCTCCGGAGGAGGTCGACGTGGTGCTCACCGCTGCGCCGCCACCCGGGGCACTCGCACCGTATACGCGGCTCAAGCTGATCCAGTCGATCTGGATGGGGGTCGAGACGCTCGCCGTCGATCCGACGCTGCCCCGCGATGTGCCGCTCGCGCGGATGATTGACCCATCGATGACGCGTGCAATGGTCGAGTCGGCCGCAGCGCACGTGCTCAACGCGCACCTGCGCCTGGACGATCTCGCGCGGCAGCAGCGCGAATCGCGCTGGAAGCTCTTACGCAGCCCGACGACCGACCAGCGGACGGTGGGAATACTGGGCATGGGAGAACTCGGACGGGCCGTTGCCGGAACGCTGATGCAGCTCGGATTCCGGGTTCGCGGATGGAGCCGGACGCCAAGGGAGGTCGAGGGGGTCGAGTCGTTTGCCGGGGATGGTGCGCTGCCCGGGTTTCTTGCAGGTTGCGAGATTCTCGTCGTGCTCATTCCGTTGACGCCGCAAACCGCCGGGATCATCGACGCGTCCTTTCTTGCGCGGCTTCCGGATGGCGCCGTACTGATCAACCTGGCGCGCGGCGGACTGGTGCGCGACGATGATCTGCTGATCGGCGCTCGACAGCGGCCGCCTGCGTCACGCAGTGCTCGACGTGTTCAACGTCGAGCCGCTCCCTCCGGGGCACGGTTTCTGGAGCCACGCACGAGTGACCGTGACGCCGCACGTCGCGGCGCTTACCAATCCGCAGACTGCGGCCGAGTTTGTTGCCGAGAATCTGCGGCGGCTGGCCTCGGGGGAGCCGTTGTTGGGATTGGTCGACCGGACGCGTGGCTACTGACGAAATCGCGCTACGCAATACTTAAAGTGATTTGGTAGCATAATACCATAAGTAATTAATAATAAAACATTAAACTCCAAGCGCGCCCTGCGCCCTGTATTCCCCGAGTTGTCTTGACCCACGGTACGCCATCCGCGCGGTGGCCGTCCCGACGCGACCCGTCTGCCACAACGAGAGGGTCATGGTTCTGTCACGGAACCGTAGCAATGCGTCTGTACATTCCATCGGCGTTGCACCGGGGTTATGCGTCCAGCGTGGGCCGATTCCGGATCCGCCCAGCGTTCCGGAAGCCGGACGTGCAGGGCACAGTCAACGATTGCAACCTACAGGAGCACCCAATGAACAAAGCGACACTTGTAGCAGCAGGAGCGCTCGCGGCCGCCTTCGTCGGCACCGTCCATGCGCAATCCTCGCGCGACTACATCAGCATCGTCGGCTCCTCGACCGTGTACCCCTTCGCGACGGTCGTGGCCGAGCAGTTCGGAAAATCAACGAAGTACAAGACGCCGAAGATCGAGTCGACCGGCTCGGGCGGCGGCATCAAGCTCTTTTGCCAGGGCGTCGGCGTCCAGCACCCCGACATCACGAATGCCTCGCGTGCCATCAAGACCTCCGAACTCGAGACGTGCGCGAAGAACGGCGTCAAGGAAGTGGTCGAGATCAAGATCGGCTATGACGGTCTGAGTCTCGCAAATTCAAAGGCGGCCAAGCCAGTCAGCTTGACCCGCAAGGAAATCTGGCAGGCGCTGGCAAAGGAAGTGCCCGATCCGAGCAATCCCGACAAGCTGGTGGCCAATCCGTACAAGACCTGGAACCAGATCAATCCGAGCCTGCCCAGCGTCAAGATCGAGGTTCTCGGTCCGCCGCCGACCTCCGGCACGCGCGACGCATTCGTCGAGCTGGTGATGGACGAGGGCTGCGACGAGTTTCCCGTGGTGAAGGCACTCAAGAAGAGCGATGCCAAGAAGCACAAGGCGGTATGCGCGACGCTCCGTGAGGACGGGGGGTATATCGAGGCCGGCGAGAACGATAACCTGATCGTGCAGAAGCTCGCGGCCAATCCCAACGCGTTCGGCATCTTCGGCTATAGCTACCTCGACCAGAACCGCGACAAGCTGCAGGGCGTCGCGATCGAAGGCGTGAAGCCGGAGTTCGAGTCGATCGCGAGCGGCAAGTACCCCGTCTCCCGCCCGCTGTTCTTCTACGTGAAGAAGGCGCACGTCAACGTGATTCCGGGTCTGAAGGAATACATCGTCGAATTCACGGGCACCAAGGCGATTGGCGACGAAGGCTACCTCAGCGAGCGCGGCCTGATCCCGATGCCGGCCGAGGAGCGCAAGCAGGTCACCGCGACCGCGATGGACCTGACGCCAATGATGGTCAAGTAGACGAGAAGCGTGACGGCGGCCGGTTCACCCGGCCGCCGTTCGTTTCTCGCGCGAAGAAACGACCACTCGAAACGCATTCTCGATGCACGCGTCCGGCCTCCTGCTAGTAGTGCTGCTGGCCTTGAGCTCGGCCGCGTACTACGCCGGCCGCAAGCGGGCGTTCACCGTAGCGCAGGGTCGGCTGCGCAATCTTCACTCCCTGCCGACTTACTACGGGCTGTACACCGCGATCTGGTGTGGGTTGCCGGCGCTGCTGCTGCTCGCGGTCTGGGTGGCGCTGGAGCACTCGATCATTACCAACGTGATCGTGTCCGGCCTCCCGGATGAGATTCGCAATATCGGGCCCGATCGGCTCAATCTCGTTGTCAACGACATCAAGAACCTCGTACTAGGCAACATCGTATCGAGCGATCCGAGCCCCGCGATCCAGGCTGCAGCCGAGCGCTATCGAAGCCTGCTCTCCATCAGCCATGCAGCGATGTTCGTGGTGGCCCTATGCCTCGCGATCGGTGCCGCCGCCTTCACGCTTACCCGGATCAAGCCGAAGCAGCGGGCGCGCAATGCCGTGGAGAGGATCATCCTCGGCCTGCTGATCGCCTGCTCGACGATCGCCATCCTGACCACGGTGGGTATCGTGCTGTCGGTGCTGTTCGAGTCGATCCGGTTTTTCCGGGCGGTACCGATCACGGAGTTCCTCTTCGGGCTCGACTGGAGTCCGCAGATCGCGCTGCGCGCGGACCAGGTCGGTTCGTCGGGCGCATTCGGCGCCGTGCCGATCTTCGCCGGGACTTTCATGATCACGCTGATCGCGATGGCGGTCGCGGTGCCGGTCGGCCTGATGTCGGCGATCTACCTTTCCGAGTACGCGACGCGGCAGGTGCGCGCGATTGCCAAGCCGCTCCTCGAGGTTCTCGCGGGGATCCCGACGGTGGTCTACGGCTTCTTCGCCGCCTTGATCGTCGCGCCCTTCATCCGCGACAGCGGAGGCATGTTCGGCCTCAACATCGCATCGGAGAGCGCGCTCGCGGCGGGTCTCGTGATGGGAATCATGATCATTCCCTTCGTCTCATCGCTCTCGGACGACGTGATGAACGCCGTGCCGCAGGCGATGCGCGACGGCGCATACGGCATGGGCGCGACGCATTCGGAGACGATCCGCAAGGTGATCTTTCCGGCGGCGCTGCCGGGCATCGTTGGGGCCGTCCTGCTTGCGGTGTCGCGGGCGATCGGCGAGACCATGATCGTCGTCATGGCGGCCGGGCTCGCGGCGAACCTCACTGCCAATCCCTTTCAGGCGGTCACGACGGTGACGGTGCAGATCGTCACCCTCCTGATCGGCGACCAGGAGTTCGACAGCCCGAAGACGCTGGCGGCTTTTGCGCTGGGGTTGGTGCTCTTCCTGGTGACGCTTGCCCTGAACGTGATTGCGCTCTACATCGTCCGCAAGTACCGGGAACAATATGAGTAGCATCGCCCAGCCTGCGACCGGAATCGTCCCGCCGCCGCGGCGCACCTACGAGATCGTGATGGCCGGCATGAAGCGGCGCCGGGCGGCCGAGTGGCGCTTCCGACTTTACGGCAAGCTCGCGATCGGATTCGGGCTCGCATTCCTGGTCGTCCTTTTTGCGAGCATCTTCGCCAACGGCTACACGGCATTCTGGCAGACCCAGATCCGTCTCGACGTGAAGCTGGATGCGGCCGAGATCGATCCGCAGGGCACGCGTTCCCTCGACGTCCTGCGCAAGGCCGACTACCTCGCCCTGATCAGGGCGGACTTGCGCAAGATGTTTCCCGACGTCTCCGGCCGCCGCGATCGGCTCGCGCTGTACGGTCTGGTGAGCAACGGCGCGGCATTCGACTTGCGCGACAAGATACTCGCGAACCCGGATCTCGTCGGCAAGACAGTGTCGCTCTGGGTCTCGGCGGACGACGATGTCGACATGCTGATGAAGGGACACATCGACCGGTCCGGCACGGCAGTGGAGCGCCGGGTGAGCGACGAACAGCTGCGCTGGATCGACAAGCTCGCCGCCGAGGGGCGCCTGGAGCAGCGCTTCAACTTCGATTTTTTCACGCGCGGCGATTCGCGCGATGCCGAGCTCGCCGGCATCTGGGGCGCCGCGGTCGGATCGTTTTATACGCTGCTCGTCACGCTGACGCTCTCGTTCCCGCTGGGTGTGGCAGCGGCGGTCTACCTGGAGGAGTTCGCGCCGCGCAACCGCTGGACCGACCTCATCGAGGTCAACATCAACAACCTCGCCGCAGTGCCGTCGATCGTCTTCGGTCTGCTCGGGCTCGCGATGTTCATCAATTTCTTCGGGCTGCCGCGCTCCGCGCCGCTGGTCGGCGGCCTGGTGCTCACGCTCATGACGTTGCCGACGATCATCATCGCAAGCCGCGCCGCCCTGAAGTCGGTGCCGCCCTCCATCCGCGAAGGGGCGCTCGGCATCGGCGCATCGCCGATGCAGTCGATGATGTACCACGTCGTCCCGCTCGCTTTGCCGGGGATGCTGACAGGCACCATCATCGGAATGGCCCAGGCACTCGGCGAGACTGCGCCGCTGCTCATGATCGGGATGGTGGCTTTCATCGCCGACATTCCGCAGGGCATCTTCGACCCGGCAACTGCGCTCCCGGTCCAGATCTACCTGTGGGCGGACAGCCCGGAGCGGGCGTTCGTGGAGCGCACCTCCGCGGCGATCATCGTTCTCCTCGCGTTCCTGATGGTGATGAACGCGATCGCAGTGATGCTGCGCCGGCGCTTCGAGCGCCGCTGGTAGCCGAGAGAGTATTGGATTGTTACGAGGAAGAGCCAGATGAGAGCTTCGAGCACAACTATGGCCGACGCGGCCGCACTTGCCGACACGCACGTCAAGGACGCGGTACACATTCCGCACGCAGCGAAGGTAGCGCGCGAGGACCGCGGGACTGTGGGGGAGACGCGCGTCATGTCGCCCCGCATGCGATGTACGGATATCAACGTGTACTACGCCGAGAAGCGGGCGATCAAGGATATCAACGTGGACGTGGGCCAGAACGAGGTGCTCGCGATGATCGGGCCGTCGGGCTGCGGGAAGACGACCTTCCTGCGGTGTCTGAACCGCATGAACGACACGATTCCGGGCTGCCGCGTGACCGGCGAGATCATGATGGACGACGACGACATCAACGGACGCGGCGTGGACGTGGTGCCGCTGCGTGCCCGGGTGAGCATGGTGTTCCAGAAGCCGAACCCGTTTCCGAAGTCGATCTGGGAGAACGTCGCCTTCGGCCCGCGCATCCACGGGCTCGCGCAGACCAAGGCGGAGCTCGAGGAGATCGTGCATACCAGCCTGAAGCGTGCCGGGCTGTGGGACGAGGTGAAGGACCGGCTGGCGGAGCCGGGCACGGGACTTTCGGGCGGCCAGCAGCAACGGCTCTGCATCGCCCGCTCGATCGCGGTGGCGCCCGAAGTCATATTGATGGACGAGCCCTGCTCGGCCCTCGATCCGATCTCGACCGCCAGAATCGAGGAGCTGATCGACGAACTGCGGCAGCACTATTCCATCTGCATCGTGACCCACTCGATGCAGCAGGCGGCGCGCGTGTCCCAGCGTACGGCGTACTTCCACCTCGGCGATCTGATCGAGGTAGGGGAGACCAAGCAGATCTTCACCCGTCCGCGGCATCAGTTGACCGAGGACTACATCACCGGGCGCTTCGGCTAGCCGCGCGACTTGAGATGCGCGTCTCGGAGTCCCCCTCGACAGGAGTGCGGTAGATTGTCCGAGATCCTGGAAGGGCACACTGTCCGCCGGTATGACGGCGAGCTGAACAGCCTGCATCTGCTCGTTCTGGAAATGGGCGGGCTCGTGCTGGATCAATGTCGCCTGGCACTCGATGCGCTCAAGACAGGCGACCTCGATGCGACAAGGCGCGTCCTCGCGCGCGAAACGCAGGTCGACGCGCTCGAGCTCAAGCTCGACGACAACGTCTGGTGGGTGGTGGGCCGCCGCGGGCCGGTCGCGCGCGATCTGCGCGTCGTGATGGCTTTCTCCAAGGCGGTGACCGATCTCGAACGCATTGGCGACGAGGCGGTGCGCATCGCGCACACCACCGTCGCCGTCTACGACGACGAGGTGCGCCGTCCGAGCCGCAAGCTGATGCGCGATGTCCAGACGATGGGCAAGCTCGCGATCGGCATGTTGCAGGACGCGGTCTCGCTCTACGACACGTTCGATCTCAACGTGGCCGAGGGGCTGCTACGCCGGCACGCCGAGCTGGACATGGAATTCCAGTCCAGCCTGCGCCGCCTGTCCACCTTCATTCTCGAGGATGCGCGCAACGTGGGGCATGCGATCAACACGGTGCTGCTTGTGAAGGCCCTGGAGCGGATCGGCGATCATGCGCGCAACCTCGCCGAATACGTCATTTACCTGGTCCGCGGCGAGGACGTCCGCCACCTGGAGACGCGCCAGCAGCAGAACGGGGAGGATGCCGGGAAGGCCACGTGAGTTCCCGAGTGGCCTTCAGGCGGACCGGAAGCGCCCGTCATTCCCGCGAATGCGGGAATCCAGGTTACGCACGTTTATGCGCCGGCTGGATCCCCGCCTACGCGGGGATGACCTTTCCTAGGAAGTACGCTGCACGATGCCCATGAGCTTGTAGGCAAGCAGGGCCGCGGCGAAATCGAACGCGTGAAATCCCGGAATCGGCGCAAACTCCATCACGTCGAATCCGATAATGCGCCTCTGGCGCGCGACGGATTCGAAGAGCCCGAGCGTCTGATACCAGGTGAGCCCACCCGGTACGGGTGTGCCGGTCGCCGGGAGCACCGACGGATCAATGCCGTCGATGTCGACCGTGAAGAAGACGTTGGGCGGGAAGTCGGCAGGCAGCTCGATGGAATCGATGCCACGCGGGACCAATGCCTCGGCGTCGAGAAAGCGCACGCCGTGCATCGCGCGGGCGTCGCGCTCCTCCTCGCAATACGCGCGGTTACCGAGCTGAAAAAGCGGCACACCGGCCTCGACGACGCGACGCATCACCGACGCATGGCTCAGCGGGTCGCCCTCGTAGCGGTCTCGCAGGTCGGCATGGGCGTCGATCTGGACTACGCCGAAGTCACGCACACCCGCGTCGAGATATCCGCGGATGACGCCCCAGGTGACCGTGTGCTCGCCGCCGAGCACGACGGGGAGCTTGCCGAGTCGTAGGATCCGCGTGACCGCCGCGGCGATGCTCGCAATGACAGCCTCCGGTGCGCCGGAGCAGTCGATGGCCGGCCAGGTGTAGATGCCGTCGCCGCCCGGGTCACTGTGCCCGTCCCAGCGCTCGAGTTGACCCGATGCGGTGAGGATTGCGTCGGGCCCCTTCGCGGTGCCGCCACCGTAGGACACGGTCTTCTCGTAAGGAACCGGCAGCACGTGAAAGCGTGCCTGCTCGGGTGCCAGCTCGGGCACTTCGGATGCGAGAAACCGGAGCGGGCCCGTCGGCGCGTAATCGGGAAGATGGCTCATGACAGCCTCCGCTTGAATTCGTCGTAGCCGAATTCCCGCACAACGCGGATCGCGTCGGTGTCCGAGTTCCAGATCGCAATGCTCGGCAGGCCGATCCCGTTGAAGGTCGTCGTCTTCACCATCGTGTAGTGGGCCATATCGGCAAAGACGAGGCGCTGGCCGACCTGCAGCGGTTCGCGGAAAGAATAGTCGCCGATGATGTCACCCGCGAGGCAGGTCTGGCCGCCGAGTCGATAGGTGTGGGCAAATTCGCCTGCATTGCCGGACCCGAGGATGTGCGCCCGGTAGGGCATCTCGAGAGTGTCCGGCATGTGGCAGGTGGCGGAGGTGTCGAGAATCGCGAGCGGCATCCCGTTCCAGGGCAGATCGAGCACTTCGGCCACCAGCACGCCGGTATTGATGGCGATCGCCTCGCCCGGCTCGAGGTAGAGCTGGACGCCGTAGCGCTCGCGAAAATCGATCAACAACCGGACCAGGCCGTCGACGTCGTAGTCGGCGCGCGTGATGTGGTGGCCCCCGCCGAAGTTGATCCACTCCATGCGCGGAATGAATTCGCCGAACTTCGCTTCGAAGGCCGCCACGGTCCGCGCGAGAGGTCCGAAATTCTGCTCGCACAGCGTGTGGAAGTGCAGGCCGCTGATTCCGTCCAGCCTGTCGGCGGGAAAGCGTGCGCGCGGCATGCCGAGGCGGGAGTAGGGCGCGCAGGGATCGTAGATCGGGACGGCCCCTTCGGAATGCTCGGGATTCACCCGCAAGCCGAAGCGCAATCCGGGACGACGGGCTGCCACCTCGCGAGCCCTGGACTCGTACCGATCCCACTGCGACGGCGAGTTGAACACGACGTGATCCGAAATTTCCAGAATCTCGGCGAGATCGGACTCGGTGAACGCCGGCGAGAATGTGTGCACTTCTCCGCCGAATTCCTCGCGTCCGAGGCGCGCCTCGTGCAGGCCGCTCGCGCAAGTGCCGCGCAGGTAGCGCGCGACAAGCGGGGCCAGGCTCCACATCGAGAACGCCTTGAGCGCCAGCAAGATTCGCGCGCCGCTCGCCTCTTGTACGCGTCCGAGAATGCGCAGGTTGTCCTCCACCGCCACCTCGTCCACGACGAAGCAGGGGGAGGGGACGCGGCGGGCGTCGAGCTTGTGAAAGCGCTCCATGCGGGTGAACGGTCAGGGGCGCGACGCGGCGCGGAGGACACCCCCGCGGTCGTCATCGTGCGCGCGGGGAGGGCGAAGCGCCCTCATTCCATCGGGGCGTCGACCTGCATGACCGACCAGGGCAGCCCGTAGCGGTTCATGTCCTCCATGAACGGATCCGGATCGAACTGCTCCATGTTGAAGACGCCTGCGCCGCGCCACTTGCCGGTCAGCATCATCTTCGCGCCGATCATGGCGGGGACGCCGGTCGTGTAGGAGATCGCCTGCGACTGGACTTCGCGGTAGGCCGCTTCGTGATCGCAGATGTTGTACACGAAAGCGACCTTGTCGCGGCCGTCCTTCTTGCCTTGCACGAGGCAACCTATGCAGGTGCGCCCCTTGGTGAGCGGCCCGAGGCTCGAGGGATCGGGGAGGAGCGCCTTCAGGAACTGCAGCGGAACGATCTCGCGACCTTCGTACATGACGGGCTCGATACTCGTCATGCCGACGTTGCCGAGCACTTCGAGATGCTTCAAGTAATTGTCGGAGAAGGTCATCCAGAACCGCGCATGGCGCAGGGTCGGGAAGTGCTTCACGATCGACTCGAGCTCCTCGTGGTAGAGGAGATAGATCTTCTTGGGACCGATGCCTTCCGGAAAGGGGAACATCTTGCTGACCGAGAGCGGATCGGTGCTGTGCCACGCGCCGTCCTCCCAGTAGCGTCCGCGCGCCGTCACCTCGCGGATGTTGATCTCCGGATTGAAATTGGTGGCGAACGGCTGGCCATGCTCCCCGGCGTTGCAATCGATGATGTCGAGCATCTCGATGGTGTCGAACTCGTGCTTCTGCAGCCAGGCGGTGAAGACGTTGGTGGCGCCGGGATCGAAGCCGCTCCCGAGCAGCGCCATGATCCCGCGGTCGCGAAAGCGGTCGTGGTAGTCCCATTGCCAGCGGTATTCGAACTTGGCCGTATCGCGTGGCTCGTAGTTCGCCGTGTCCAGGTAGTCCACGCCCGCCGCGAGGCAGGCATCCATGATTGGGAGGTCCTGATAGGGCAGGGCGACGTTGATGACGAGCTGCGGCTTCTCTCGCTCGAGGAGTGCCGTCATCTTGGGTACGTCGTCCGCGTCGACCTGCGCGGTCCGGATGGGCCGCTTGAGCTGCGCCGCGATCTTCCGGCACTTCTCCTCGGTCCGGCTCGCGAGCACGATCTCCGTGAATACTTCGGGGATCTGCGCGCACTTGTGGGTGACGACCTGACCTACACCCCCTGCGCCGACAATCAAGACCTTCGCCATGCAGTGCCTGCCCGGGTCAATCTTCGTAGTAAGTGTAGCCGCGGAGGCTGGCGGAAAATGCCTCGAGCATGGACTGGCGCTCCGCGAGCGAGATCCGGCCCTCGCGAACGCCCCGCTCGGCGATCTTGCGGAACTGCTCCAGAAGCTGCTGGGGCTGGTATTCGACGTAGGAGAGCACGTCGGCGATGCTGTCGCCGTTCATCTCCCGCACGACGTCGAACGTGCCGTCCTCATTGATTCGCACGCTCACCACGTTGGTGTCGCCCATCAGGTTGTGCAAGTCGCCAAGCGTCTCCTGGTAGGCGCCGACCAGGAAGACCCCGAAGTGGTAGGGCTCGCCCTCGATCAGCGGATGAACGGGGAGCGTCTTGCCGTCACCGCGCCGGCCGATGAAGCGGTCGATCTTGCCGTCCGAGTCGCAGGTGATGTCGGCGATGATCGCCTGTCGTGTCGGCGCCTCGTTGTGGCGGTGGACCGGCATGATCGGGAAGATCTGCTCGATGGCCCAGACATCCGGCAGCGACTGGAAGACCGAGAAATTGCCGTAGTAGATGTCCGAGAGGGAATGTTCCAGGCCCGCCAGGCCGGCCGGCACCCGCCTGGCCTGCTCGAGCTCGCCGACGATCCCGCGGACGATTTCGAGAAAGATGTCCTCAGCGAGCGACAGCTCCCGCAGGCGGATCTGACCGCGCTTGAACAGCTCGCGGATCTCCTCCCGGTAGTAGACCGCGTCGTTGTAGCACTCCTGAAGATTCTTCGGGTTGATGCTCTTCAGCGATTCGCGCAGATTGCCGATCAGTTCATGCTCATGGGCGGGGTCGGGGGCGGGTAACTCGCCAGGCTCGAACCGCGTCACGTCCAGGATGTTGAAGAGCAGCACCGACGAGTAGGCAACGGTCGCACGCCCCGACTCGGTGATGATCACCGGATGCGGGACGCCCTGCGGATCGAGCGCGCTCATGATCGCCTCCACCACGTCGAGGCAATATTCGTCCAGCGAGTAATTCTTGCTGTAATCCTGATTGGTCTGGGAGCCGTCGTAATCCACGGCAAGTCCGCCGCCGAGATCGAGATAGCTGAGCGCCGCCCCTTCCTTCACCAGGTCGACGTAATAGCGGCAGGCCTCCAGCACTCCGGCCCGGATGTCCCGGATGTTCGGAATCTGCGATCCGAGGTGATAGTGCAGGAGCTGCAGGCAGTCCAGCATCTCGTGCTGGCGCAGCAGATCGATGGTCTCCACGAGCTGCGACGTGGTCAGGCCGAAAATGCTGCGATCGCCGCTCGATTCGTTCCAGGCCCCGCCGACCCGGGACGAAAGCTTGACTCGCACGCCGAGCATCGGCCGGATGCCCAGCGTGCGGCTCGATTCGAGAATGATCGGCAGCTCGGCCGGCGTCTCGATGACGAAGATGCACTTGAATCCGAGCTTGAGGGCCTGCAGGCCGAGGTCGACGAATTCGGCGTCCTTGTAGCCGTTGCAGATGATGTATCCGGAACCGGCGTCGAGGCTGGCGAGGGCGATCAGCAGCTCGGCTTTGCTACCGGCCTCGAGGCCGTGACCGTAGCGCGCACCGAACCGGGCGATCTCCTCGATGACCTGACATTGCTGGTTCACCTTGATCGGAAAGACGCCCCGGTACGTGCCCCTGTAGTTGAGGCTGCGCATCGCCTTGCCGAAGCTTTCGTTGAGGAGCGAGATCTGCGCGTCGAGGATGTTCTCGATGCGCAGGAGCACCGGCATCTGCAAGCCGCGCTGCTGCATGCCGGCGATGATGTCGAGAATGCTGACCCCGACGCGCTTGCCGTCGAACGGCACGTTCACCGTCACGTTGCCGTCGTCGGCCAGATCGAAGTATCCCGCACCCCAGTTCCGGATGCCGTAGAGCTCGATGGAGTCGGCGGCAGTCCACGGCTTGCCCTCGATCCGCTTCGGTTCGTCGTTCCGTTTCAGTTTTGTGACGCGCGCGGTGGCCATGGCTGGCGAATCATGCGCGAGTACACGTTAAATTTCAAGCGCACGTGCGCCGAAATGTGCGCCGCGATCGAGCAAATCTCGGCGGCGTGGAAAGGCGGCGGCGCGCGTTCAACGCACGACCGCGGCGATCGCTTCGGCAACGCGGTCGACGTTGTGCGAGTTGAGCGCGGCGACGCAGATCCGACCGGTCTCGATCACGTAGACCGAAAATTCCTCGCGCAGTCGCACCACCTGCGCCTTCGTGAGACCGGAGTACGAAAACATTCCGCGCTGGCGCAACATGAAGCTGAAGTCCGATCCTGGAATACGGGCGTGCAGCCGCTCGACCAGCTCCTTGCGCATCGTGCGGATACGGTCGCGCATGGCACCGAGTTCCCGGTCCCAGAGCGTGCGGAGCTCTGGCGTCGTCAGGATCGCCGCCACGGCCTTTCCGCCATGGGTGGGTGGATTGGAGTAGTTCGCCCGCACGACGCGCTTCAGCTGGCTCAGGACGCGTGCCGACTCTTCGCTCGAGGCCGTTGCGACGCTGAGCGCTCCCACCCGCTCTCCGTACAGCGAGAAGGACTTGGAGAACGAGCTGGCGACGAAGACCGGGCTGCAAGCCTCGGCAAACTGCCGCACGACTGCGCCGTCGGCATCGATGCTTTCGGCAAAACCCTGGTAGGCGCTGTCGAGGATGGGAATGAGGTTCCGCGCCTTGACGATCCGGAGCACCTCCGCCCAGTGCTCGGGGGCGAGGTCCACGCCGGTGGGATTGTGGCAACACACATGCAGCACGACGATGGTCCCTGCCGGCGCCTCGCCGAGGGCGGCAGCCATGCCAGGGAAGTTCAGGCCGTGGGTTGCAGCGTCGTAGTAGGGATACTCTTTCACCGAGAATCCGGCGCCTTCGAAGAGCGCCCGGTGGTTCTCCCAGCTCGGATTGCTGATCAGCACCTGCGCACCCGGACTCACGCGGCGCAGGAAATCCGCGCAGATCTTGAGCGCACCCGTGCCGCCGATCGCCTGGACGGTTACGCCGCGACCTTGCGCGAGGACCGCCGAATCCGCACCGAAGATCAGTTGCTGCACCGCCTTGTCGTAGGCGGCAAGGCCGTCGATGGGCAGATAGCTCCAGGGCGTCGGATTCTCGAGAATGGCCCGGTCGGCACGGCGCACACACTCGAGCAGCGGCACCTTTCCCGCGTCGTCGGTATAGACACCTACGCCGAGATTGATCTTGTTCGGGTTGGTGTCGGCGTGGAAGGCCTCGGTAATACCGAGGATCGGGTCACGCGGCGCCATTTCGACGCCAGCAAGGAGGGAAGCGGTCATTGAGTGCGTTCTGGTGGCGGGTAAATTGATCGGCAAACGGAGCGAATTCTACCTTTTCGGCGAAAAGCAGCGCGCCGAGTGCGTGGGCGCTCCCCGGGAAGCGCGATTGTGGGAAAATCCTCGGTTTGACGCGCAATGGCTGGACGCAAACGCGCGCAGCCCCTCATGGCCGAATCGTGAACAGCCCGGCGACCGTTCAAGCACCGCCTCCACAGGAAGCCGTCCTGACCTTTCCGGACAGTCCATACCGGTTGCATCAGCCGTTCCTGCCCGCCGGCGATCAGCCGGAAGCGATCGAGAAGCTGGTCGAGGCGATCTCCGACGGACTGGCGTACCAGACCCTGCTTGGCGTGACCGGGTCGGGCAAGACCTACACGATGGCCAACGTCATTGCGCGACTCGGCCGGCCGGCGCTGATCCTGGCGCCGAACAAGACTCTCGCCGCGCAGCTCTACGCGGAGATGCGCGAGTTCCTGCCCGAGAACGCCATCGAGTACTTCGTCTCGTACTACGACTACTACCAGCCCGAGGCCTACGTTCCCGCGCGCGACCTCTACATCGAAAAGGATTCGAGCATCAACGAGCACATCGAGCAGATGCGCCTGTCGGCGACGAAATCGCTGTTGGAACGCGACGACGCGATCATCGTGGCGACCGTGTCGTGCATCTACGGAATCGGCGATCCGGTCGACTATCACGGCATGATCCTGCACCTGCGGGAACGTGAGCGCATCGCGCAGCGCGACGCGATCGCGCGGCTGGTGGCGATGCAGTACGAGCGGTCCGAATACGATTTCCGGCGCGGGACGTTCCGCGTGCGGGGCGACGTGCTCGACGTCTTTCCGGCTGAGCACTCGGAGACCGCCCTGCGCATCACGCTCGTCGACGACGAGGTCGACAGCCTCATGCTCTTCGATCCGCTCACCGGTCGCACCCACCAGCGAGTTTCGCGCTTCACCGTTTACCCCTCGAGCCACTATGTGACGCCGCGCAGCACGACCATGCGCGCAATCGAGGCGATCAAGACGGAGCTCAGGGACCGGATCGATTTCTTCGTCAAGGAGAGCAAGCTGGTCGAGGCACAGCGCATCGAGCAGCGCACGCGCTTCGATCTCGAGATGCTCGCAGAGATGGGTTTCTGCAAGGGAATCGAGAACTACTCGCGCCACCTTTCCGGCCGCGCGCCGGGCGAGCCGCCGCCGACGCTGATCGACTATCTTCCGGCCAACGCGCTGATGATCATCGACGAGAGCCACGTGACCATTCCGCAGCTCGGCGGCATGTATCGTGGCGACCGATCGCGCAAGGAGAACCTGGTGGACTACGGCTTCCGCCTGCCATCCGCCCTGGACAACCGGCCCCTGAAGTTCGAGGAGTTCGAGAAGGTCATGCGCCAGACGATCTTCGTCTCGGCCACGCCGGGTGATTACGCGCTCGCGCGGTCCGGACAGGTGGTCGAGCAGGTCGTGCGGCCAACGGGCCTGGTCGACCCTGTGCTCGAGGTGCGGCCGGCCTCGACGCAGGTGGACGACCTGCTCTCGGAGATCAGCCTGCGCACCGGAAACGATGAACGTGTGCTGGTGACGACACTCACGAAGAAAATGTCCGAGGATCTGACCGAGTATCTGGGCGAGCACGGCGTCCGGGTCCGCTATCTGCACTCGGAGATCGAGACCGTGGAGCGCGTCGAAATCATCCGCGATTTGCGGCTCGGCGAGTTCGACGTGCTGGTCGGCATCAATCTCCTGCGCGAGGGGCTGGACATCCCCGAGGTTTCGCTGGTGGCGATCCTGGACGCGGACAAGGAAGGTTTTCTGCGCTCGGACCGCTCGCTCATCCAGACCATCGGTCGCGCGGCACGCCACATCAACGGCAAGGCGATCCTCTACGCCGATCGGATCACGGATTCCATGCGGCGTGCGATCGAGGAGACCGAGCGGCGGCGCGCGAAGCAGACCGCCTACAACGCGGAGCACGGCATCGTTCCGGCAGGGGTCTCGAAGCGCATCAAGGACATCATCGACGGCGTGTACGACGTCGAGGACTCACGGGCGAGTCTGAAAGCCGCGGAAGAGCAGGCGCGCTACGAGTCCATGAGCGAGAAACAGCTCGGGCGGGAGATCAAGCGACTCGAAAAGCAGATGCTCACGCATGCGCGCAACCTCGAATTCGAGGAGGCGGCGCACGCGCGCGACCGGCTTGCGGAGCTGCGGCGACGTGCGTTCGGCGCGGCCGGCGATTCGGACCGCCCGCGTGCGGCGGGATGAGCGGCGCGATGCGAAGCGTGCTCTTCATTTGCACCGGCAATATCTGCCGCTCGCCGACTGCAGAAGGCGTGTTCCGGAAGATGGTCGCCGACGCGGGACTCGCGCACGCCATTCGGGTGGACTCGGCCGGCACGCACGCATATCACGTCGGTGAGCCGCCGGACACGCGTTCCCAGGCGTTCGCGCGTGCGCGCGGCTACGATCTTTCGGGAATCCGCGCGCGGCGGATCGACACCGGCGATTTCGGCGCGTTCGATCTGATCCTTGGATGGATCGCGATCACCACGAGATTCTTGCGCGGATGGCACCGCCCGTCGCGCGTGCGAAGGTCGACTTGATGCTCAAGTACGCGCGGGGCGCGAAGACGCTGGATGTTCCCGATCCGTACTACGGCGGACCGGAAGGGTTCGAGCTGGTGCTGGATCTGATCGAGGAGGCGGCGACAGGCCTGCTCGCGTCTTTGCAGGACGAGCAGGCCGGGCGCACCTAGCGCCCGTCACTCCCGCCCCCGATTACCCCGCTCGAGGGCAGGCTCCAGCGGGAATCCAGGCTGATCGCGTTCAGCGGCCTTGTGGATCCCCGCTTGCGCGGGGATGGACCGGGTCTCCCCAGGGCAACCCTGACACTTACTTCCGCGTCTCGACCTGCTGCAGGGGTTGGTCGATATCCGGCGGCGGCGCGCGGCGCTCGCGCGGCCCGCGCGGTGCGATGGGTACTTCTTCCACTGGCGTCGCGACCGCTTGTGCCTTGTCCGGACTGGTTTCGATCAGTACCAGACCGCTTTCGCGCAATGCCTCGTCCACGCTGGGTTGCGGTGCCTTGGGCGTGGCGATCGGGGCGGGCTCGTGGCGAGACGGGGCTGCCGCAACTTCAACCGGAGTGGGTCGCGGTGGCTCCTCGGCTGCCGCGGGCGGAACGGTCACCGGAGCGGGAGGGACACGCTCCGGTTCCTCGTGCTCGGCCGCAGCGGCGGTGTGCACCGGCGCGCTCGGCGCGACGTCGATCACCTCGGATACCGCTGGTGACGACTCGACAGGTGCCGACATGACCGGTGCGGACTCCACTGGCGTCGAGTATGCAGGCGACGCTTGAGGCGCCATATCCGGCACGACTGATTCCGATGGCTCTGCTGCGGCGAATTCCTTGCGCTCGGTCGCGGGCACGGGGAATTCTCGGGGCGCGGCGCAGGGGCCGTGTCATCGCTTGCCTGAATCGCCGCGTGCGTCAACACGTCGGCGCTCGTGGCAGCTACGGCAGCGTCGGGCGCGTCCTCGCGTTGGCCCTCGTCATTCTGCCGCTGGGCGCGTTCGGCACGATCGCCGCTGCCGCCACGGCCGCGACGACGGCGGCGCCCGCCGCGACGCTCACCACCTTCCGCGCGCGCGCCCTCCTGTGCGGCAGCCGGCGTTGCGAGAGCTGGTTGCTGAGTGCGCGGCTCCTGCGCTTGTGCGTCGGCCTGTTCCGGACGCCGCTGGCGTTCGTCACGGCGCGGTTCACGCGGCGCCCGGTCGCCCTGGTCGGCACGCTGCTCGCGCCGGCGCTGGTCGCCCTGCGAGCGGTCGCGACCGCCACGTTCGCTTCGCTCGCCACGCTCTCCGCGTTCGCCGCCTCGATCACGTTGTCCCGAGCGACCACCTTGCGGGCGTCCGTCCTGACGATCTCGTCGTTGATGCCGGTCGTGCCGCTCGCGATGCTCACGGCGCGGTTCAGTCGGCGCGGGGCGAGTCGGACGCGCGGCAGCGGGCTGGGCTTCAGCGGGCTGCCGGAACCAGGCAAAGATCCGATCGATGATGCCGACGGCGGCGGGCGCTTGCGCCGCGACAGGGGCGGGCGCCCGCGGCACGGGCATCGGCGCCGGCTGTTCCGGCGTGATGCTTTTCACGACCGCTTCGGGGCGCGCGGGTTTCGCGTCCGGCGCGAGGAGCTTCTTCTCCTCTTCGGCGGGGGCTTCCACCATCTTGTAGCTCGGCGGCAGCACGCCTTCCTGATTCAGGTCGTCGTGGCGCATGCGCTCGATGCGGTAATTCGGCGTCTCCAGGTGGATGTTCGGCAACATCACGATGTTGACCTTCAGCCGCGTCTCGAGCGCGTGAATCTCGTCGCGCTTTTCGTTCAGCAGATAGGTCGCCACGTCGACGGGAACCTGCACGTGCACCGCGGCGCTGTTCTCCTTCATCGCTTCCTCCTGCATGATCCGCAGGATGTGGAGCGCCGAGGATTCGATCGAGCGAACGTGTCCGGTGCCGTTGCAGCGCGGGCAGGCCTGGTGGCTCGTTTCGCCCAGGCTCGGGCGGAGCCGCTGGCGCGAGAGCTCCATGAGCCCGAACCGGGAGATCTTGCCCATCTGCACGCGCGCGCGGTCGTGATGCAGCGCGTCGCGCAGGCGATTCTCGACTTCGCGCTGATTGCGCTGACTCTCCATGTCGATAAAATCGATCACGATGAGGCCGCCGAGGTCGCGTAGCCGCAGTTGACGGGCGATCTCGTCGGCGGCTTCCACGTTGGTGCGCAGCGCGGTTTCTTCGATGTCCGCCCCTTTCGTCGATCGGGCCGAGTTCACGTCGACCGACACGAGCGCCTCGGTATGGTCGATCACGATGGCGCCGCCGGAGGGCAAGGGGACCTGGCGCGAGTATGCGGTCTCGATCTGATGTTCGATCTGGAAGCGCGAAAAGAGCGGGACGTCGTCGTGATAACGCTTCACCCGCTGCACGTTGTCGGGCATCACGTTGCCCATGAAGGCGACCGTCTGCTCGTAGATCGAATCGGTGTCGATCAGGATCTCGCCGATGTCCGGCTGGAAGTAGTCGCGGATCGCCCGGATGACGAGACTCGACTCCTGGTAGATGAGGAACGGCGCGGGATTGGCGCGATCGCCGAGGCGCAGCGTGGCGCCGCGACGGGTCGCTTCCTCGACTTCGGCCTCCTGCCAGCGATGCGGCTCGGCGGCCTCGATGACCTTTTCCCAAAGCTTGAGAAGGTAGGTGAGGTCCCAGGCCAGCTCTTCGGCGCTCCGCCCGATTCCGGCGGTGCGTCCGATGATGCTCATGCCCTGCGGCACGGTGAGCTGGTCCATCGCCTCGCGCAGCTCGTTGCGATCCTCGCCCTCGATACGGCGCGAAACGCCCCCGCCGCGGGGGTTGTTCGGCATCAGAACCAGATAGCGCCCGGCGAGGCTGACGAACGTGGTAAGCGCAGCGCCCTTGGTGCCGCGCTCGTCCTTCTCGACCTGGACGAGGACCTCGGTCCCGTCGGCAACCGCGTCCTGGATCCGCGCGCGGCCCGGATCCACGGACGACTTGAAATAGGTGCGCGAGATTTCCTTGAAGGGCAGGAACCCGTGGCGCTCGGCGCCGTAGTCGACAAATGCTGCTTCGAGACTGGGTTCGACCCGGGTGATGATTCCTTTGTAGATGTTTCCCTTGCGTTGTTCCTTGCTGGCCGATTCGATGTCGAGATCAATGAGCTTCTGACCTTCGACGATCGCAACACGGAGTTCCTCGGCCTGTGTTGCGTTAAACAGCATGCGTTTCATTTAGTTCTTCTCCTGCGCCCAGGCAGGACAAACCAACGCCGCTGAAGTTTTGGCTCTTCAGGTTTGCATGGTCGCCGTCATTCCGGAGTTGATCACGGAGGGAGGTCTGGTTTGTCGTCGAAGCCCCGTTGGCGTCATGTCGCCGGGGCCTTGGGTTCTGCCGCTGTGTCTAGCGCGCTAATCCAATTAACATCGCTACTTGTGGTGAGCGAAACGACCAGTTGAAGAACGCCGTGTGCGGAGCACCGGCCTCCTTCGCAACATTCGAGTCGGAACGTCCGGCGGCGCGGGAAGTTGCAACTTGAAACGCTGCAACTTGAAACAATTCGATGGAGCGCGTCCGAGACGCGCCACAGGAACCCCACGACCGCTGTCCCGGATTCCGAAGGCAGCCGGCGGAGTATAAGGAGAATGAAGGAGTTAGGCAACGCAAGGGCGCACATTCTGGTCCTGGACGACGCCCGGTCCGGCCAGCGCGTGGACAATTTCCTCTTGCGCGAGCTGAAAGGCGTGCCTCGCAGCCACGTCTATCGCCTGGTCCGATCGGGCGAAGTCCGTGTGAACAGCCGCCGGGTGGATGTGACGTACCGGCTTCAGACGGGGGACAAGATCCGGATCCCGCCGGTGCGAATGGCGAGCGGCGGCGCCCCGCGACCGACGGCGCGGCCGGTCGAGTTTCCTGTGGTTCACGAGGACGACGCTTTGCTCGTCATCGATAAGCCAGCCGGCGTCGCGGTCCACGGCGGGAGCGGCATCAGTTCAGGGGTAATCGAGCAGCTGCGCGCCGCCCGCCCGGACGCGCGCTTTCTCGAGCTCGTGCACCGCCTCGATCGGGACACCTCAGGGCTCCTCATGGTCGCCAAGAAGCGCTCGGCGCTGCTCGCGATGCATCGCGCGCTGCGGGAGGGGGGGGTGGACAAGCGCTATCTCGTCCTCGTGAAGGGCCGATGGACCCGTGCATCGCGGGACGTGACGTTGCCATTGCGCAAGTACCTGACGGCCGCGGGTGAGCGCCGGGTAAGCGTCGATCCGGGCGGCCGCGAATCGCGCACCCGTTTCGAGCTGATCGAGCGGGTCGGGGACTACAGCCTCCTGGCGGCGACGATCGAGACCGGGCGAACGCATCAGATCCGCGTCCAGCTGGCGCAGCTGGGATTCCCGGTCGTCGGGGACGAGAAATATGGCGACTTCGACCTGAACAAGGTCCTTGCAAAGCAGGGGACGCGGCGGATGTTCCTGCATGCCGAGCGGCTCGAATTTGCGCATCCCCGCACCGGCGATCGGCTGGCGCTCGTTGCGCGTCTGCCCGCCGAGCTGCGGGAGATTCTCGACCGGATTCGTTCGTTTGCGCCCCATGCCGAAACGCTTTGAGCTGCTGGTCTTCGACTGGGACGGGACGCTGATCGATTCCGCGGGGGCGATCGCTACTTGCATTCAGGAGGCTGCACGCGATCTCGGCCTGGCCGTCCCCGATGATGAACGGGCGCGGCACGTGATTGGCCTGGGTCTTGCCGACGCACTGGCCTACGCTGTTCCGCAGTTGCCGGCATCCGAGTACGGTCGGATGGCCGAGCGCTACCGTCATCATTTCATGGCACGGGATGCGGATCTGCCGCTCTTCGCGGGGACGCGCGAGCTATTGGAAGGGCTTCATGCAGACGGTTTCCGGCTGGCGATCGCCACCGGCAAGAGCAAGGTGGGGCTCGCGCGCGGACTCGAACATCTCGGGCTGGACGGTATCTTCGAGGCCACTCGCTGCGCGGATCAGTGCGCGCCGAAGCCGGCGCCCGACATGCTGATCGAATTGATGAACGAGCTTGCAACGGACCGTGCGCGTACGCTGATGATCGGCGACACGGCGCACGATCTGGGAATGGCCGCAAATGCCGGCGTCGCGGCGGTCGCGGTGGGCTATGGCGCCCACCCCGCCGAGCAGTTGGCGGCTCTCGGACCGCTGACGCTCGCCCGATCCACCGCCGAGCTTGCCGCATGGCTGGACGAACACGCCTGATCTGCGCGTCCGCCGACCTGGTGGAAGGCGGTGACGGCGTGCGGTTCGAAGTCGAGCACATGGGGGAGACGGCGGGGGCATTTGCGATCCGGCATGAAGGCGTGGCCCATGCTTATATCAATCGCTGCTCGCACGTCGGTGTGGAATTGGACTGGGAGCCGGGCAAGTTCTTCGATTCGGAGAGCCCGCTTTTGATATGCTCCTCGCATGGCGCCCTGTACGGCCCGGCGACCGGTGCATGCCTCGGCGGACCGTGCCGCGGTGGGCTCGAGAAGGTCGCAATCGAAGAGCGTGATGGCGAAGTACGTTTGAAGGAATGATCTGGTGACTAGCGGTGGAAATGACGGTGGAAATGACGGTGGAAATGACGGTGGATATGACGGAGGACGCGACGACGTGAACCACTACTACAGCAGCAGTGGCAGCGGTCGCGCCGGCCCCGAGGCCGGCGACGGGAGCCAAAAGTGGGAGCGCGGCGTGCTGGAGAAGCTGGCGTTCGCGGCGCTGAAGGAACAACGACGCGCGCGACGCTGGGGGATCTTCTTCAAGGTGCTCGGTTTCGCGTACCTGACCTTTCTGATCGTCATGCTGTTCGACTGGCCCGGCGACGACGGGCTCACCGGCAGCAAGCACAGCGCGCTGGTCGACCTCAATGGCGTCATCCAGGCGAAGGGCAACGCCAGCGCGGATAACGTCACCGCGGCACTGCAAGGGGCGTTCAAGGACAAGAACACCAAAGGGGTGATCCTGCGCGTGAACAGTCCGGGTGGCAGCCCGGTGCAGGCCGGGATCATCTACGACGAGATCGGTCGGCTGCGCGCCAAGTATCCGGAGATCCCGATGTACGCGGTCGTCGAGGACATCTGCGCCTCGGGCGGCTACTACGTCGCTTCGGCCGCCGACAAGATCTACGTGGACAAGGCGAGCATCGTGGGGTCCATCGGAGTGATCATGGATCAGTTCGGTTTCACCGAAACGATGCAGAAGCTCGGTGTCGAGCGGCGCGTGCTCACCGCCGGCGAGAACAAGGCGTTCCTGGATCCGTTCTCGCCATTGCGGCCCGAAGATGTCAAGCATGCCCAGAGCCTGCTGAACGACATCCACCAGCAATTCATTGCGGTGGTGAAGAAGGGGCGCGGCAAGCGTCTCAAGGACTCGCCGGAAATCTTCTCCGGCCTGTTCTGGACCGGCGACAAGAGCATCGAGCTCGGACTGACCGACGGATACGGCAGCGTCGACTTCGTCGCGCGCGACGTGATCAAGGCCGAGCAGATCGTCGACTACACGCGCAAGGACAACGTCGCCGAGCGGATTGCCAGGCGCTTTGGCGCAGCCCTCGCCGACGCCGTCGGTTTTTCCACGGAGGCGCGCGGTCCGCGCCTACGCTGACGCGAGCAGCAGGAAGACGGTCGGGCGCTTGCCGATGGTCGCGGGCTGACGACGCCATTCCTCCACTGTTGAAGTGCGCACCGACTCGGTCGCGAGCGTGAGGTCCGTGGCGCGGCAGACGAGCGTTCCCGGTTCGCAGGTGCGAATGAGCGCTGCCATCAGGCGGTCGTTCCGGTAAGGGGTCTCGATGAAGATCTGCGTCTGACGCAGCCTGCGCGATTCGGATTCGTGCTCCCGCACTGCGCGCGAGAGCTGGCTTTTCTCGACGGGCAGATAGCCGTGAAAGGCGAAGCGTTGGCCTTCCAGGCCGGATGCCATCAAGGCAAGCAGTATCGAAGAGGGGCCCACCAGAGGCGCGACCCGCAATCCTCTTGCATGCGCCAGACGAATCAGCGCCGCGCCGGGATCGGCGACGGCAGGCGCACCGGCGTCCGAAAGCAACCCGCCATCTTCGGCGGCGAGCGGCTGCAATAGCGCAGCGAGCGACTCAGGGGGTGTGTGCTCGTCCAGTGTGGCGATGCGCGCCTCCGCGATTGGGCAGCCGAGATCGATCTGCTTGAGAAACGCCCGTGCGGTGCGCGGGTGCTCGGCAATGAAGTAGCGCAGCGTCCGGACACGCGCCTGCACGCCAGCCGGCAGAATGTCGCCTGTTTCGGCGGGCCCCAGCGGGCTCGGTATGAGATAGAGCGTCCCCGGCACAACTAGATCACTTCGTACCCGTGCTCCGCGAGGAGCTCGACGAGCGCAATGAGCGGCAAGCCGATCAGCGCATTCGGGTCATCGCCTTCCATGCGCCGGATCAGCACGATGCCGAGCCCGTCGGCCTTCGCGCTGCCCGCGCAATCGTAGGGCTGCTCGGCGCGCAGGTAGTCCTCCAGCTGGCGATCGCTGAAGCTGCGGAACTCGACGACATACGGGACGGTCCGCGTGACCGTCCTGGCGGTTGCTTCGCAATGCACCGCGAGCGCGGTGAGAAACTCGACGCGCCGCCCGCGCATGCGCTGCAGCTGGTCGACAGCGCGCGCGTGGACCTCCGGCTTGGAGAGGGCTTCACCGTCGAGCGCCGCCACCTGGTCGGACCCGATGACGAGTGCCTCGGGGCGCAGCTTGCCGACGGCCTGAGATTTGGCGATCGCCAGGCGTTGCGTCAATGCGGCGGGGGATTCTCCCGGGAGTGGAGTCTCGTCGACGCCGGGTGCGACGACCTCGAACGGCACGCGCAGCCGCTCCAGCAGCTTCCGCCGGTACAGCGAGGTCGAAGCGAGCACGAGGGGACGCGCGGAGCGGGGCGGATTCATGGCCGGTGCGCGTGCGGTAAACTCGCGCTACCTCTATGTTTTTTTTGACAGAGTGACGCGAAAATCATATCATGCCGCCCCTATGTTGCAAGGCGGCGTCATCGACGGGCTCGACTTCGCCCGCGTGGGCGGCAGGCTTGCAGGGACGCTCGAACTCGCAGATCTGCCGAGGCTCGCGGAGCTGGGCTGCAGTCTGGCTCGGATAGAGTACGCGATCCGGGGCGGTGCAACGACCCAGGGGAAACCGGGCTTGCACTTAGACGTGGCCGGACAGGTCGACCTTGCCTGCCAGCGGTGCCTCGAACCGGTCGCGGTGCAGGTCACGGCGCACGCCGAGCTGGAGCTGGTGGCGTCGCAGCGCGAGATCGATGGAGCAGACGACGATATCGACCGGGTGCTGGCGAGCCGGGCGATGGTGGTGGATGAATTGGTGGAAGACGAGGTGATCCTCGCCCTTCCCATGGTGCCGACGCACGATGAGTGTCCGGTGGCCGCAAGCGATTCGGGCAGCAAGGGGGAGTCGCCGTTCGCTGCCCTCGCAGTATTGCAATCAGGCCGGACGAAGAACTGATCGCTCCCGGCAATTGGTTCACTTCTTGAGGAGCACGACTAATGGCTGTTCAGCAGAACAAAAAATCTCCGTCGCGACGCGACATGCGCCGGTCGCATGACTTCCTCGGCAAGCCGGCACTCGCCCTCGAGCCGTCCACGGGCGAGGTGCATCTTCGGCACCATGTGAGTCCGAGCGGTTTCTACCGCGGGAAGAAAGTCGTCAAAGCGAAGAGCGACGAGTAGTCGGCGCCCGCCGACGCGGACGCTCCGCACCCCTGCTCGTGCGAGAAACCGAAGGAGTCGTGCTCGCTTCGGAGCGCGCCGGCGCTTGCCCGTGACCAAGCCCGTCACGCTGGCGATCGACTGCATGGGTGGTGATCACGGCCCGCCGGTCACCGTGCCCGCGGCGCTGGCGTTTCTCGATTCCCATTCTGAAGACCGGTTGATCCTCGTGGGTCAACAGGCACCCATCGAACGCGAGCTGCAACGCGGGAAATCCGCGCACGGCGGCCGGCTCACCGTGCAGCACGCCGCCGAGGTGGTCGCAATGGACGAGCCGCTGCGGCAGGCCTTGCGCAACAAGAAAGACTCGTCGATGCGCGTCGCGGCGAATCTCGTGAAGAGCGGCGCTGCGGACGCCTGCGTCAGCGCGGGCAACACCGGCGCGCTGATGGCGATCTCGCGGTTCGTTTTGAAGACCTTGCCGGGAATCGACCGCCCTGCAATCGCTTCGGTGCTGCCCACGATGAAGGGCAGCACTTACATGCTCGACCTCGGCGCAAACGTCGACTGCACCCCCGAGAATCTGCTTCAGTTCGCGGTGATGGGCGCGTCGCTCGTGGCGGCGGTGGAGCACAAGGAACGTCCGACCGTCGGCCTGCTCAATATCGGCGAGGAGGCGATCAAGGGAAACGACGTCGTCAAGCAGGCGGCTGAGCTACTGCGCGCGAGTGGGCTCAACTTCGTCGGGAACGTGGAAGGCGACGGAATCTACCGCGGCGAAGCGGATGTGATCGTTTGCGACGGTTTCGTCGGGAACGTCGCACTCAAGACATCCGAGGGTCTCGCGCAGATGCTCGGCAGTTTCCTGCGCGAGGAGTTCACGCGCGGCGTTTTCGCGAAGTTGAGCGCGCTGATCGCGCTGCCGGTGATCAACCGCTTCAGGCGGCGCGTCGATCATCGCCGCTACAATGGGGCAACGTTGCTCGGTCTGCGCGGCATCGTCGTCAAGAGCCACGGATCGGCGGACAGCTACGCATTTCAGCGCGCGCTGGAGCGGGCGGCGGAGGAGGTCCGGCACGACGTGCTCGCGCGTATAGTCGGGACGACGCAACCTTCGGGCGGCGGGGACGCAGAGGGGGCAGAGGCCGCAGCATGATCTTCACCGCGAATCGTCGGCACCGGAAGCTACTTGCCACCGAACGCGGTGAGCAACGACGATCTCGCGCGGCGTGTCGATACCTCGGACGAGTGGATCGTCTCGCGCACCGGAATAAAGCAGCGGCACATCGCGAGCGCCGATCAGACCTCCAGCGATCTCGCGGTGGAGGCAAGCAACGCCGCGCTTGCCGCGGCTGGCGTGTCGGCCGCGGATCTGGACCTCATCATCGTTGCGACGTCCACGCCGGATTTCGTTTTTCCGAGCACTGCGTGCCTGGTGCAGGCGCGGCTCGGCGTGAAGGGATGCCCGGCGTTCGATGTCCAGGCCGTCTGCAGTGGGTTCGTGTATGCGCTCGCGCTCGCGGACAGTCTCATACGGGCAGGGCAGGCGCGCACAGCGCTGATCATCGGCAGCGAGGTGTTCTCGCGAATCCTCGATTGGAGCGATCGGAGCACCTGCGTTCTGTTCGGCGATGGAGCGGGGGCGGTCGTGCTGCGTGCGGACTCGCGCCCGGGCGTGCTCGGGTCGGTCCTGCATGCGGACGGTAGTCAGGCGGGAATCCTCTCCACGCCAGGGAACGTGAGCGGGGGATCGGTGATCGGCGTGCCGTTCCTTCGCATGGACGGCCAGGCCGTATTCAAGCTCGCAGTGAGGGTGCTCGACGAAGTCGCGCGGGAGACGGTGTCCCGCTGCGGGCTGACGCTGGAGGATGTCGACTGGCTGATTCCGCACCAGGCCAACGTGCGCATCCTGGAGGCGACGGCGAAACGACTGAAGATCCCGCGCGAAAGGCTCATCGTGACCGTGGATCAGCATGCGAACACGTCGGCGGCATCGGTTCCGCTCGCGCTGGATCTCGCTGTGCGCGATGGACGCATCCGCGCCGGCCACCGCGTGATGCTCCAGGGGGTCGGGGGCGGGTTCACGTGGGGCGCGGCGCTGGTGGAGATGTAGCGTAACGATCAGGGATGAGGAGCTCGAATCGATGAGATTTGCGTTGGTGTTCCCCGGGCAAGGCTCGCAGTCCGTCGGCATGCTGCAGGGCTACGGAGAGTCGCCCGAAGTGCGCGAGGTGCTGGCGACAGCATCCGATGTGCTCAAGCAGGACATCGGCAAGCTGATCGCGGAGGGGCCCGCGGAGGAGCTCAACCGGACGGTGAACACCCAGCCGGTGATGCTGACCGCCGGGGTTGCGGCCTACCGCGTCTGGCGCGCACTGGGCGGTCCGGAACCCGCGCTGGTTGCCGGACACAGCCTGGGAGAGTACACGGCGCTGGTCGTCGCGGGTGCCCTCGAGTTTGCGGCAGCGCTGCCACTCGTACGGATCCGCGCTCAGGCGATGCAGGATGCCGTGCCGCAAGGCGAGGGTGCGATGGCGGCGATCCTGGGCCTCGAGGACGCAGCCGTCCAGGCGGCGTGCGCCGAGGCTTCCGAAGGTCAGGTCGTGGAGCCAGTGAACTACAACGCGCCGAGCCAGGTCGTGATCGCCGGACATGCGGCTGCCGTGCAGCGTGCAATTGCGGCCGCCAAAGCACGCGGAGCGAAGCGCGCGATCATGCTTCCGGTGAGTGCCCCGTTCCATTCTTCGCTGCTTGCGCCCGCCGCGGCGCGACTCCGCGAAGTGCTGGCCACCGTCGACGTTCGCTCGCCGAGAATTCCGGTGCTGCACAACGTGGACGTCAAGAGCTATGGCGAACCGGATCAGGTGCGCGATGCACTGGTGCGGCAGGCGAACCATCCGGTGCGCTGGGTGGAGACGATGCGCGCCATGGCGGCGAGCGGCGTGACGTGCGTCGCCGAGTGCGGGCCCGGCAAAGTCCTGGCCCCGCTTGTCAAGCGGAGCGTCGAGGGCGTCGAAGGCCTTGCACTCAACGATCGGGACGCCATCGAGGCAGCCATTGCACATGTGCAGGGAGGCTGACGTGCTGGATGGACAGATCGCGCTCGTCACCGGCGCCACGCGCGGTATCGGTCGCTCGATCGCCCTTGCGCTCGGCGCATCCGGGGCGACGGTCATCGGCACGGGTACGACGGAAGCGGGCGCGGTAGGCGTCGGCGAGGCATTTGCGGAGGCGAAAGTGCGAGGGCGCGGGGCCGTCCTGGACGTGACGGATGCCGAGGCCGTCAACCGGCTGCTGACGGAAGTCGAGAAGGAGTACGGCGCAGTGACCATACTGGTCAACAACGCCGGCATCACCCGCGACAATCTTCTGCTTCGTATGAAGGATGACGAGTGGGACGCGGTCATGGACGCGAATCTCACGTCCGTGTTCCGCCTGTCGCGAGCCGTCCTGCGCGGAATGATGAAGGCACGCGCCGGCAGAATCATCAATATCACGTCGGTGGTGGGCGCGAGCGGCAATGCTGGCCAGGTCAATTACTCGGCCGCAAAGGCGGGGATCGCCGGATTCACTCGCTCGCTCGGCCGTGAGATCGGGAGCCGGGGCATCACGGTAAACTGTGTCGCGCCCGGCTTCATCGATACCGACATGACGCAGGCTTTGCCGGAGGCGAGCCGCGCCGCGCTGCTCGGTCAGATTCCGCTCGGGCGCCTCGGTCGGCCCGAGGATGTCGCCGCTGCAGTCGTGTTTCTGGCCTCGCCCGGAGCGGCCTACATCACCGGCGCCACGCTCCACGTCAATGGCGGCATGTACATGGGCTAGCATGCCGTCGAGAAATGACCCGGCGGAGGCGTTCGATTTGTGAAATCAGCGTGCAGGGAAAACCCTGGTAGTACGAACAAGGGGCAGGCACCTTGTATATCCCCTCGTGCGTGCGCCGCGCTTCTGGATACGCAGTTAGGTGATGTTCCGGTAGGTACGGAGCGACGGGTCGATTCTGCTAGAATTGCGCGGCTCGGATAGGCCCACGCAGGGCAAGCAAGTACAAGTCAGGACAATGGGGAAGGAGTCAGCATGGAAAACGTCGATCAACGAGTCAGAAAGATCGTCGCCGAGCAACTCGGCGTGAACGAATCGGAAATAAAGAACGAATCCCGGTTCGTGGACGATCTGGGGGCGGACTCCCTCGATACCGTGGAGCTCGTGATGGCACTCGAGGAGGAGTTCGAGACCGAGATTCCGGACGAGGAGGCCGAGAAGATCACCACCGTCCAGCAGGCGATCGATTTCATCGTCGCCCACACGAAGAAGGCCTGACCGGCCCCTGCCTCTTTCGCGCCCCCGCTGCAACGGGGCATCCCTGGGGACCGCATTCTTGGGTACCACTTTGTTGGGCACCACATCGTGTCGCGACGCCGCGTAGTCGTCACCGGCGTCGGACTTGTCTGCCCGGTCGGCAATACGGTCGAGTCGGCTTGGGCGGAGATTCTGGCCGGGAGGCCCGGGATCTCCCGCATTACCCAATTCGACGCGGCCGCGTTTCCCAGCCAGATCGCAGGCGAGGTGAAGGGCTTTGACGCCACCGCATACCTTGGGCCAAAGGAACTGCGGCGCTTCGACAAGTTTATCCACTACGGCATCGCGGCGAGCATGCAGGCGGTTCGTGATTCCGGCCTCGACCTCGCGAAGATCGACCTGGAGCGCGCCGGCGCCAACATCGGATCCGGAATCGGCGGCCTGCCGTTGATCGAGGAAACTCACGACGGCTATCGAAGCGGCGGCGCGCGGAAGATTTCGCCATTCTTTGTTCCGGGCACCATCATCAACATGATCGCGGGACAGCTTTCGATCATGCTGGGCCTCAAGGGCCCCAATCTCGCGATGGTGACGGCGTGCACGACCAGTGCTCACACGATCGGAGACGCGGGTCGGTTGATCGAGTACGGTGACGCTGACGTGATGGTCGCGGGAGGTGCGGAGTCGACCATCTCCCCGCTCGGCGTGGGAGGTTTCTGCGCGGCGCGCGCGCTGTCCACGCGCAACGACGATCCCGCGACGGCCAGTCGCCCCTGGGACAAGGGACGCGACGGATTCGTGCTGGGCGAAGGCGCCGGGTGCGTCGTCCTCGAAGAATACGAGCATGCGCGCCGGCGCGGCGCGCGAATCTACGCGGAGCTCGCGGGGTACGGGATGAGTGCCGACGCATTCCACATCACCCAGCCCGCGGAGGACGGCGAGGGTGCCGCGCGCTGCATGGCAAACGCGCTCAGGAACGCGCGGCTCAACCCGGATCAGATCGACTACATCAACGCACATGGCACATCCACGCAGCTCGGCGACATCGCCGAGACGGTCGCGGTGAAGCGCTGCTTCGGTGATCACGCCAGGCGCCTCGCGATGAGCTCCACGAAATCCATGACCGGTCATCTGCTGGGCGCCGCGGGCGGGGTGGAGGCGGTGTTTTCCGCACTTGCCGTTCACGAGCAGGTGGCACCACCGACCGCAAATCTGGTCGAGCAGGATGATGCGTGTGACCTGGACTACGTGCCGCGGGAAGCGCGGCGGATGTCCATTCGTGCCGCGCTCTCCAATTCGTTCGGTTTCGGTGGCACGAACGGGACGCTGATTTTCGTTCGGGTCTGACCGCCCGAGCGAACTGCGTGCCCGTGCTGATCAGACCATCGCCCCTGGGTGCCGCATTAGCGGGAGCCTTGCATGCACTGGCCGCGGTCGCAGTGTTCGTCGCTCTGCCCGTGGCTGCCGCAGTGATCTGTGTGCTGGGTCTGGCACTTTCGATGACCGTACTCCTGGGCGAAATGCTGCAGTGGCGGCGCAGCGCGGTGCGCGAACTCATGCTCAGGCCGGACGGCAGTGCGGTCTGGCGGGACGGCGATGGCGATTGGCATGTGGCTGCGCATGTGAGTGGCGCAGTAGTGGCCCCCTGGCTGATGGTCATTGGTCTGAAGGAGGCTGGGCGGAGTCGGCTGCCGCTCGCATTGCTCCCCGATGCCATGGAAGATGCGGCGCGCCGGGAACTGCGCGTCTGGTTGCGGTGGCGGCCGCGTCCACGCGGCCGGGCAAGAACAGGTGTGATCTGAGCCACATGGATCCGAAAGACCCTTGGTCGGACTGAACTAATTGGATTGCGCCATGTCTTTACGAGCGAGGTTGTGTGCGGTGTCGGCGATTGCCGCCGTGCCTGGAGAGAGCGGGACTAAACGCCTGAACGGTAAGGCGTTTGCCCGACGCAGGCGATCGGATGGGTGATCGCGAGATCGACCAGCAGCTGGTAGAGCGCGCGCAGCGCGGCGACAAGCAGGCGTTCGGGCTGCTTGTCACCAAGTACGAGCGCAAGCTGTGGCGGCTGCTGTCGCGATTTATCCGGGACCCTGCGGAAGTTGAAGACGTTGCCCAGGAATCGTTCATCAAGGCGTACCGGGCGCTGCCTTCGTTTCGCGGTGACAGCGCGTTCTACACGTGGCTGTACCGGATAGGCATCAACACGGCCAAGAACTATCTCGTGGCGATGGGGCGCCGGGCGCCCACCACCACGGAGTTCGATTCGGAGGAGGCGGAGTCGTTCGAGGACGGCGATCAGTTGCGCGACATCAATACGCCCGAAAGCGTGCTGATGTCCAAGGAGGTTGCCGAGACCGTGAACGCTACGATGGAAGAGTTGCCGGATGAATTGCGCACAGCAATCACCCTCCGCGAGATCGAGGGGCTGAGCTACGAGGAGATTGCAGGCATCATGAATTGCCCGATCGGGACGGTAAGGTCGCGTATCTTCCGCGCTCGCGAGGCGATTGCGGCCAGGCTGCGACCGCTGATCGAAACACGCAAGGACAAGAGGTGGTGAAGCGATGAAGGAACAACTCTCGGCGATGATGGACGACCAGGGAGACCGCGCGGAGTGCGAGCGCTGCCTGGATCGCTTGAAGGAGGACGGGGAGCTGCGCCAGAGCTGGGAGATGTACCACCTCATCGGTGACGCGCTGCGCGACACCGGCGGAGGAGCGCTTTCGGAATCGTTCGCAAGCCGCCTGGCCGCGGAGCCCACGGTTATCGCGCCGCGCGCGCGGCCGAAGGCGGGCGTGCTGCGCGGCCCGCTGCGGTACGCACTGCCCCTTGCCGCGAGCATTGCGGCGGTGGCATTCGTTGCCTGGGTAGGCCTGCCTCAGCTGACGTCGTCGCCAATCGTCGAAGCCCGGAACGCTGTGGTCGCGCCGGTAGCCACCGCACCCGTGGTGCCGGTTGCGCAGGACGTGGGCGACTACCTCCTGGCGCATCAGAGATTCTCGCCGTCCTCCGCGATGTCGGGCGTGGCGCCTTACGTCCGGACCGTTTCCGAATCCACGCCGGCGCGTTGAGAATGAAGGCGTTCGCCGTTGCCGCGGCACTCACTGCGACATCCCTGTTCTACGTTGCCGACGCCGCTGCAGAGGGCTCGGGGGACGCAAGCGATTGGCTGGGGCGCATCTACTCGGCAAGCGAGCGTTTGAGCTACCGGGGCACATTCGTCTATCAGCATGACGAAGACGTCGAGACGTCACGGATCACGCGAGTCGTCGATGCGAGCGGGATCCGCGAGCGGCTCGAGGCGCTCGACGGAACCCCGCGCGAGATCGTTCGGGTGAACGATGAGTTGAGATGCTATCTTCCGGCGACGATGACCGTGAAGGTGGAACGAGGCATGAACGCCAAGCCGTTCCCCTTACGCCACGCAGACGTGAGCGTCATCGCCGACCAGTATGACATCCGCAAAGGCGGCGTCGAGCGGACCGCCGGCCGCGACTGTCAATCGATCATCCTCGTGCCGAAGGACAATCTGCGCTACGGACACAAGCTGTGCGCAGATATCGAGAGCGGGCTTCTCGTGACGGCCAAGGCATTCGACGAGCGGGGAAAGATGGTCGAACGATTCTCGTTCACCCAGCTCACGATCGGTGGCCCGATCGACAAAGACCTTCTGCGTGCGCGCTACGCCAGCGCTGGAAGCGAATGGAACATTGAAGATCATCAAGCATCTGCCGTCGATCTGGCGGAGCTCGGCTGGGCGATCAACACCCTTCCGGCAGGCTTCAGCCGGGTCACCACGCTCCGACGCGACGCGGGAGGCGGCCACGCGGTCGGCCAGATCGTGGTGTCTGACGGCCTCGCGGCGGTCTCGGTGTTCATCGAGCCGCTCGCGCTGAAGTTGCATTCCCCTCAGCTGGGCGCGTCCCGCAAGGGGGCGGTAAACATCTACAGCCGTCAAGTCGACGAGCACCTGGTGACCGCGGTGGGGGAGGTTCCCGCCGAGAGCGTGCGTCTCATTGCCAACTCCGTCGAGCGCCGTGCGCAATGATGGGCGACGCGCGCGTCGCGCAGCCGGCTAGAATCTCGATCAACGCACCCCTCCAGGAACCATGATGATCAAGTCAATTTTCGCCGTCGGCCTGCTCCTGGCTGCCGGACTCACGTTTGACGCATCGGCCCAGAGCCGGGGACTGCCGGACTTCACGCAGATCGTCGACAGCCACGGCGCCTCGGTCGTGAACATCAGCACCACGCAGGCGCGACCGAAACAGAGTCAGCAGCGCGGGCAGCCGGGAGTGCCCCCGCTGGACGAAAACAATCCTTTCGACGATTTTCTCCGCCGGTTCATTCCGCCCGGTCCCCAGGGGCCCCAGGGACCGCGCGATTTCGAGAGCCAGTCGCTCGGGTCCGGATTCATTATCAGCCCGGATGGCTACGTCCTCACGAACTCCCACGTGGTGGATTCGGCGGACGAGATCACCGTCAAGCTGAACGACAAGCGCGAGTTCAAGGCACGGGTGATCGGAGCGGATCGCCGCACCGACGTCGCTCTGATCAAGATCGAAGCCAGCGGACTGCAGGCGGTCACGCTGGGCGACCCGAGCAGTCTGCGGGTCGGTGAATGGGTGCTGGCCATCGGGTCGCCGTTCGGATTCGAGAACACTGTCACGGCCGGTATCGTCAGCGCGAAGGGACGTTCGCTGCCGCAGGAAAATTTCGTGCCGTTTCTCCAGACCGACGTGGCGATCAATCCCGGCAATTCGGGTGGACCGCTCTTCAACCTCAAGGGCGAAGTGGTCGGAATCAATTCCCAGATCTACAGCCGCACCGGCGGTTTCATGGGGCTTTCGTTCGCCATCCCGATCGACGTGGCGATGGACGTCCAGAACCAGCTGCGGACCAACGGGCGCGTGAGCCGGGGTCGAATCGGAGTGGTGATCCAGGAGGTCACCAGAGAGCTTTCCGATTCGTTCGGCCTCGATCGGCCGCGCGGTGCGCTCGTGAACGCAGTCGAGAAGGGCGGGCCCGCCGAAGCGGCCGGTGTCGAGACCGGGGACATCATCCTCAAGTTCAACGGCAAGGACGTCGAGAGCTCGATGGACCTGCCGCGCATCGTCGCGGCGACCCGGCCTGGGACGCGTGCGGGCATCCAGGTCTGGCGCAAAGGGTCGCCGCGCGAAGTCACGGTATCGGTCGGCGAGATTCCGGACGATCGCGTCGCGGGAGTGGCGACGCCGCCGGGTCCAGACAAGCCCGTGCTCGCCGCGAACCGGCTGGGCCTGGTCGTCAGCGACCTGGCGCAGGACAAGCGCCGCGAGCTCGCGCTGAATGGCGGGGTCGTGGTCGACGAGGTGCGCGGCGAGCCACGCGGCGACATTCGGCCCGGCGATGTGATCGTCTCGCTGACGGCCAAGGGCGTGACGACCGACCTGACCAGCGCCGAGCAGTTCAACAAGGTTCTTGCGAAGCTCGACAAGAGCGCGACGCTGACGCTCCAGATCCGGCGCGGCGGCATCAATCTATTCGCGACCATCAAGGGCGAACCGCGTGGGTGATCCTGCCCCGACACTCACGCTCTTTGGCCGGAAGCACTGCCACCTTTGTGACGACATGGCAGAGGCGCTCGCGCCGCTGGCGACCGAGTGGGGTGTCGGCGTGCGCTACGTCGACGTGGATGGTGATCCCGCGATCGCGTCGAAATACGGCGATCAGGTTCCCGTGCTCGCGCACGGTGACACGTTGCTCTGCCGCCATTTCCTGGATCCGCAGCGAGTGCGTGCCTATCTCACGGAAATCCGCTAGAATTCGGGCGCTTAGGTAGGCTTGAGGGGTGCCAGACGGCACCCTTTTTTGCACCTTTTTCAGGATCTTCACTTTTTGCGGGGGCCCAGTAGTGTGAGCCCAACTGCGGGAGCCTAATAATCGTTTCCCGCACGCCCGCCTCGAAAGGTCCGGCAATCTGCCTGATGCAGCATATTCGAAACTTCTCCATCATCGCCCACATCGATCACGGCAAGTCCACGCTTGCGGACCGCTTTATCCAGCTCTGTGGCGGGCTTTCCGACCGGGAGATGTCGGAGCAAGTGCTCGATTCGATGGATCTGGAGCGTGAGCGCGGCATCACGATCAAGGCGCAGACGGCCGTGCTGCGCTACGTCGGGCGAGACGGTCAGGCGTACGTCCTGAACCTGATCGACACACCTGGACACGTCGATTTCTCCTACGAGGTCTCGCGGTCGCTCGCGGCCTGCGAGGGTGCGCTGCTGGTCGTGGACGCCAGCCAGGGCGTGGAGGCCCAGACCGTCGCAAATTGCTACGCCGCGATCGAGCAGGGTGTCGAGGTGGTGCCGGTGCTGAACAAGCTCGATCTGCCCTCTGCGAATCCCGAACGCGCCATTCAGGAGATCGAGGACGTCATCGGAATCGCCGCCCAGGACGCCGTGCGCGTGAGTGCCAAGACCGGTGAAGGCGTGCAGGACGCGCTCGAGGCGGTGATCACCCGTGTGCCACCGCCGAAGGGCGATCGGGATGCACCGTTCAAGGCGCTGATCATCGATTCATGGTTCGACAACTACGTCGGTGTGATCATGCTGGTCCGCGTGGTGGACGGAACGCTCGCACCCAAAGACCGCCTGATGCTCATGTCTTCACGGGCGACCTATCTGTGCGAGCAGGTGGGCGTGTTCACACCGAAATCGCAGGTTCGGGAGCGGTTATCGGCCGGCGAGGTCGGATTCGTGATCTCGGGCATCAAGGAGCTCCAGGCCGCCCGGGTCGGCGACACTGTCACGCTGGCCGATCGACCGGCGGCGCAGGCGCTGCCCGACTTCAAGGAGATCAAGCCGCAGGTGTTCGCCGGCATCTATCCGGTCGAGTCGAATCAGTACGAGGCATTGCGCGAAGCGCTGCAGAAGCTCAGGCTCAACGACGCTTCGCTGCACTACGAGCCCGAGGTGTCGCAGGCGCTCGGATTCGGTTTCCGGTGCGGATTTCTCGGGCTGCTGCACATGGACATCGTCCAGGAACGGCTCGAGCGCGAGTACGACATGGACATCGTCACCACTGCGCCGACGGTTGTCTACGAGGTCGTCACCGGCGACGGAGCGCTGGAGCAGATCGAGAATCCGGCCAAGATGCCCGACCCGTCGCGGATCGCCGAGATACGCGAGCCGATCATCACGGCGACGATCTTCGTCCCGCAGGAATTCGTGGGCAACGTGATCACGTTGTGTACGCAGAAGCGGGGCACGCAGCAGAACATGCAATACCATGGACGCCAGGTCATGCTCGTGTACGAGATGCCGCTGAACGAAGTGGTGCTGGATTTTTTCGACAAGCTCAAGTCGGCCACGCGCGGCTACGCGTCGCTCGATTACGATTTCAAGGAATACCGGTCGGCCGACATGGTCAAGCTGGACATTCTCATCAACGGCGAACGGGTGGACGCGCTCTCGCTCATGGTCCACCGCTCGACCTCGCAATCGCGTGGCCGCGAACTCGTCACGCGGATGCGTGCGCTCATCCCGCGGCAGATGTTCGACGTGGCCGTGCAGGCGGCGATCGGCTCGCACATCATCGCGCGCGAGACGGTCAAGGCGCTGCGCAAGAACGTCCTTGCGAAGTGCTACGGCGGCGATATCACGCGGAAGAAGAAGCTGCTCGAGAAACAGAAGGCGGGCAAGAAGCGAATGAAGCAGGTCGGCACGGTCGAAATTCCGCAAGAGGCGTTTCTCGCGATCTTGCAGCTCGAGGGGAAATGAACCGATGAATTTCGCCGCGATCCTGTTCGCGCTCCTGGTGGTGACCGGTGTTTTCGTGCTTCTGGACCGGCTCTATCTGGCGAAGCGGCGCCAGCCGGGCGCGAAAGAACCGTGGTGGATCGAGTATCCGAAGAGCTTTTTCCCCGTGATCCTGGTCGTGTTCCTGCTGCGGTCGTTCGTGGTCGAGCCCTTCAAGATCCCTTCCGGATCGATGATTCCCACCCTGCTGGTCGGCGATTTCATTTTGGTCAACAAGTACACGTACGGCGTGCGGCTGCCGATCCTGAACACCAAGATTCTGGAGGTGAACAATCCGAAGCGCGGCGACGTCATGGTGTTCCGCTACCCGGAAGACCCTTCGCTCGACTATATCAAGCGCGTGGTCGGGCTGCCCGGCGACAAGGTGGTCTACAAGGACAAGCGCCTCTGGATCAACGGGCAGGAGGTCCCCCTCAAGCCCGATGGCGACTACCAGTACCTCGACCGGCGGACTTTCGCGCGGCAGTTCATCGAGACGTTCGGTCAGCGCGAGCATCACATCCTGCTGGAGGAGGACGCACCGGCCGTTCCCCCCTTCGTGAAGCAATTCCCGTTTCGGCAGAATTGCACCTACAATACGGAAGGAATGGCCTGTACGGTTCCCCCAGGTCACTATTTCATGATGGGGGACAATCGTGACAACTCCAGTGACAGCCGGGTATGGGGCTTCGTGCCCGATGCCAACATCGTGGGTAGAGCCTTCGTCATCTGGTTCAATTTCGGCGAGCCGCGACGCATCGGCTCGTTCTTGTAGCGGGAGAATGCCCATGCGAAGACAACGTGGAATGAGTGGGATCGGGATTCTCATCATCCTGATCCTGGTGGTGTTCGCCGCATTGATCGGCATGCGGGTCACCCCGGCCTACCTCGAATATTTCGCGATCAAGAAGGCGATCGCTTCCATGACCCAGAGCGGCGAGTTGCGCGGCGGTTCGGTCGCCGATGTGCGCAGGTCGTTCGAGCGGCACCAGGCGATCGACGACTTCACGGCCGTGGGACCGCAGGATCTGGAGATCACAAAGGACGGTGGGGACCTCGTCATCTCGTTTGCCTACGAAAAGCGGGTCCCGCTCTTCTACAACGTCAGCCTGTTGATCGATTTTGCCGGCTCCAGCCAGCCCGGGCGGACCAAGGGGCGGGCAGAGTAGCGACGGGTATGCGCGGCACGGGATGAAGCGCGAGGTACTCGAGCGGACGCTCGGCCACCGGTTTGCCAATCCCCGCTTGCTCGAGCAGGCGCTTACCCATCGCAGTCACAGCACGCCCCACAACGAACGGCTTGAATTCCTCGGCGACAGCATCTTGAATTCAGTCGTCGCCGCGGAGCTTTTCGCGCGATTTCCCACCCTCGAGGAGGGGCGTCTGACGCGGATGCGCGCCAGCCTGGTGCGCGAGGAGTCGCTCCACAGGGTGGCGCTCGAGATCGGCCTCGGCGATCATCTCCGTCTGGGCAAAGGCGCCCTCAAGAGCGGCGATTTCCGACGTGCTTCAGTTCTCGCGGATGCGGTCGAGGCGGTTTTCGGCGGAGTGTTTCTCGACGCCGGGTTCGACGTGGCGCGGGAAATGATCGTACGCGTCCTGGCGCCTGCGCTCGACGTGCTGGACCCCAAGGCGGTTTCCAAGGATTCCAAGACGCGGCTCCAGGAATGGCTGCAAGGCCACAAGTACGCGCTGCCGCAGTACGCAGTCGTCGCGACGCACGGCGCCGGGCACAATCAGCTCTTCGAGGTGGAATGCCTGATCGGTGAGCTCGAAGTCCGCACGGTCGGCACCGGGGCAAGCCGCCGGGCGGCCGAGCAGGACGCCGCGCGCCAGGCGTTTGCAAGGATTCAGCCATGAAGCCCGCTGAGGCGCCCCTGATTTTTCGGAGCGGGATGGTCGCGCTCGTCGGTCGCCCGAACGTGGGTAAGTCGACCCTGTTCAACCGGATGGTCGGACAGAAGGTGAGCATCACCTCGGCGAAACCGCAGACCACGCGGCACCGCATCTCCGGCATTCTGACCACCGGCGCTGCGCAAGCGGTGTTCGTCGATACACCCGGCTTCCAGGTCCGTCAGGGCGGGGCGCTCAATCGCGTGCTGAACCGGACGGTCGTCCGGACGCTCGAAGGAGTCGACCTGGTGCTGGTCGTGATCGAGGCGGGGCGCATCCACGCGGAGGACCGCCGGGTGCTCGGCCTGCTCCCTGGCGCAGTGCCAGCCATTCTCGTGGTGAACAAGGCCGACAAGCTGCCGGAGAAGGCGCGCATGGTGCCCTTTCTGCAGGCGGCGGCCAAGGAGCATGATTTCGCGGCGATCGTGCCCGTGAGTGCGCGCACCGGGCGCAACGTGGCAGAACTCGTGCGTGTCCTGGTCGACCGGTTACCCGAGCAACCTCCGATCTATGCGGCTGATGCGCTGACCGATCGTAACGAGCAGTTCCTTGCGGCGGAGCTGGTGCGTGAGAAGCTCTTCCGGTTGGTCGGTGACGAGGTGCCCTATGGCAGCACGGTCGTGGTCGAGAAGTTCGAGCAGGACGGGAAGCTGCGCCGCGTCCACGCGGCAATCGTGGTCGAGAAGGCAGGACACAAGGCAATCGTGATCGGCCGCGCCGGTGAAAAGCTCAAGGCGATCGCCACCGCGGCGCGGCTGGACATGGAGAAGCTGTTCGGCGGCAAGGTGTATCTCGAAGTGTGGGTGAAGGTGCGAAAGGGCTGGAGCGACGACGAGGCCAAGCTGCGCCAGCTTGGCTACGAACATGCGTGAACGGCAGCGCGTCGAAGGCGAGCAGGCGTTCGTTCTGCACAGCTATCCGTTCCGGGAGACGAGCCTGCTCGTCGAAATCATCAGCCGCCGATACGGTCGTGTCGCGCTACTTGCAAAGGGCGCACGGCGGCCGCGATCGGTACTGCGCGGCGCACTGCTTGCGTTTCAACCGCTCCTCGTCGGCTGGTCGGGCAAGGGCGAGGTGCGCACGCTGATGAAGGCCGAGTGGCGCGGCGGGCAACCCCTCCTCGGGGGGGAGGCGCTCTTCTGCGGCTTTTACCTCAACGAGCTTCTGCTGCGTCTCCTGCCGCGCGAGGACGCGCACGATGCGCTGTTCGACGCCTACGCGGATGCCCTCGACGGATTGGCAAGAGGTGCGCCACCAGCGCCGGCGCTGCGCAACTTCGAGAAGCGGCTGCTCAAGGAACTGGGCTACGCTCTGACGCTCGATCGCGAGCCGATTTCGGGCGCCAGCGTGGAGCCCGGGGGAACCTACCGCTACGAGCCAGAGCGGGGCCCGGTGCCCATCAAGCCGGACGGGGCACCGGAAGTCGCGGAAGGACCATTGTTCAGCGGACGGGCTCTGCTCGATATCGCACGCGAGGATTATCGGGATCCGCAGACCCTTCAACAAGGCAAGATTCTGATGCGCCTGATCATCAATCACCGACTCGATCAGCGCCCGCTGCATAGCCGGCGCGTGTTCGAAGCATTGCAGGAGCTGTGATGCCATGATCGAGCTCGGCGTGAATATCGATCACGTCGCGACGGTGCGGCAGGCACGACGCACCTATGAGCCGGATCCGGTGTGGGCCGCCGTCGAGGCGCACCTTGGAGGCGCGGACGGGATCACCGTGCACCTGCGCGAGGACCGGCGGCACATCCAGGACGAGGACGTGCGGCGGTTGCGCGAGCTCACGCACATCAAGCTCAACCTCGAGATGGCGGCGATCGACGAAATGGTCGACATTGCGTGCCGTCTGCGCCCGGAAATGGCGATGCTCGTTCCGGAAGGACGCCACGAGATCACGACCGAAGGTGGCCTGAACATCGTGGCCCAGGAAGCGAAGATCGCCACCGCCGTGCGGCGGCTGGGCGACGCCGGAATCGTCGTGAGCGTGTTCATCGACGCCGACCTGCGTCAGGTCGAGGCCGCGCAGCGGGCCGGCGCATCCGTCTGCGAAGTCCATACCGGTCCCTACGCCCACGTGTTCCATTCGCGGGGGCGCGATGCGGAGAGCCCGCCGGTTGTCACGGAGCTCGCGAAGCTCGCCGAAGCCGGCAAGGCGATTCGCGCCCACGGCATGCGATTCAACGCAGGCCACGCACTCAACTACTTCAACGTCGATCCGGTGGCGAGGCTTCCGGGAGTTCGGGAGCTCCACATCGGTCACGCCATCGTGAGTCGCGCGGTGTTCGTCGGAATGCGCGAAGCAGTGCGCGAGATGAAGACGCTCATCACGCAATCGGCGGGGCGGCCCGAGCGGGAAGATTACCGGTGATCATCGGCATCGGCACGGATCTGGTCGAGATTCCGCGTATCGAACAGGCGCTTGCACGCCACGGAGAGCGCTTTGCGCGCAAGATCCTGGTGCCGCACGAGCTGGAACGATTCTCCGCGCATCGCAAGCCGGCGGCCTACCTCGCCAAGCGGTTCGCGGCGAAGGAAGCCTTCTCCAAGGCGATGGGGACCGGGATCCACTTCCCGGTGAACTGGCAGAATGTCAGCGTCGCAAACCTGCCTTCCGGCAAGCCGTGCCTGCGTTTCTCCGACGCGCTCGCCGATCTCCTCGTAACGCGAAGAATATATGAGGCGCACGTCAGCCTGACCGACGAGCGGGCAGTTGCCGCGGCGTTCGTCATTCTGGAAGGGGAACTGGATGCCGCTTGAGATGCCGCTTGGTCCGGTGATGCTGGACGTTGCGGGACTGACCCTGGACGCGTCGGATCGCGAGGTACTCGCCCATCCGGCCGTTGGCGGGGTGATCCTTTTCAAGCAGAACTTCTCGTCAGTCGCCCAGCTCGATCAGCTCACGGCGGACATACACGCCCTCCGAACGCCCGCGCTGCTGATCGCCGTCGATCAGGAAGGCGGGCGAGTGCAGCGCTTTCAGGAAGGATTCACCCGACTTCCGCCGATGCGTGCGCTCGGCGACGTATACGATCGGGATGCAGGGCTCGCCGAAAATCTTGCCGGAGCGATCGGTATTGTCCTTGCATCGGAACTGCGTGATCACGGTGTCGACATGAGCTTCGCGCCGGTGGTCGATATCGACTTCGGCTCGAGCAACGTCATCGGCGACCGGGCCCTGCACCATACACCGCAAGGCGTCGCCCGCCTCGCCGCGAGTCTGGTGCGCGGCATGGGGCGGCTCGGAATGGGGGCGGTCGCGAAACATTTTCCGGGGCACGGATACGTGCGCGCGGATTCACACGTCGCGGTGCCGGTGGACGAGCGTCCCCTCGCGGAGATCGAGGCGAACGACCTGATTCCCTACGCAGCTTTGATCGCTGCGGGACTTGCGGGAGTGATGCCGGCCCACGTCATCTACCCCAAGGTCGACGCGCGCGCGGCCGGCTTTTCCGAGGCCTGGCTCGGTCGAATCCTGCGCGGAAAGCTCGGCTTCGAAGGGCTCGTGTTCAGCGACGATCTGTCAATGGAAGGCGCAACCGTCGCGGGCGACATCGTCGCGCGTGGCAGGGCGGCGCTTGGCGCGGGCTGCGATATGGTTCTGGTGTGCGGAAACCGGTCTGCCGCCAGTGCACTGCTCGCCGGCTTGAACGCGGCGCCGGTGGCGGCTGAAAGGATCGCGCGGTTTCAGGGTGCGCCGACGAAGGACGCGCAAGCCGGTTATGCGACGGCGATACAGGCCCTTGCGAGCGCAAATGATTCGGGACTGCTTGCCTGAGGGGGCGCCAGATCAGGTCAGTCTGGATTCCCGCTTTCGCGGGAATGACGGTCTCCATAAGCGCGCGGCCGTCCTAAGCCCGCTCCATGTAGACGCCCTCGTCGGTATTGACCTTGATTTTCTCGCCGGTCTCGATGAAGGGCGGCACCTGTACCGTAATACCGGTTTCCAGCCTGGCCGGCTTGAAGGACGTGGTGGCCGTCGAATTCCTGATGTTCGGATCCGTCTCGACAACGGTCAGCACGACGCTCGGCGGCAACTGGACGCCGATCGGACGCTCGTTGTGGAAATTGACCTGAACGTCGGTGTTGGGAAGCAGGAATCCCGTCTGGCCCTCCAGCAGCTCCGCCCCGATGTTGAGCTGCTCGTAGGTCTCCTTGTCCATGAATACGAACGCGTCGGCGTCCTGGTATAGGTACTGCATCTCCCGCGGCTCGACGTAGGCGCGCTCGACCTTCTCGTCGGTCCGATACCGGACGTTCGTCTTGGTGCCGGCCTCGATGTCTTTCATCTCGACCTGCATGAACGCGCCGCCGCGACCGCCGACATGCACGTGATAGGATTTCAGCACGCGCCATACCCGCTTGTCCCACTCGAGCAGGTTGCCTACGCGAATCTCGGTTGCCAGTACTTTTGCCATGAGCGGACTTGCCTGTGCCGGAAGTCAAAGCGCTGAATTTTACCGGAAACGGGCCCCGCGAGGCATGGCCCCGGGAGGCGTTCGACCTGGGCTGCCGCGACTGCGCGCGGCTCGCCACATTTCTGGAAGGCATCCGGCACGCGCGCCCTGCCTACCACGCGCGCCCCGTGCCGCCGTTCGGCGATGCGGACGCGAAGTTGCTGGTCGTCGGTCTTGCACCAGGCATGCATGGCGCGAACCGCACGGGCCGGCCGTTCACCGGCGACCATGCGGGCATCCTCCTATATCGGACGTTGCATCGTTTCGGCTTCGCGAGCCATGCGGGCTCCAGCGAACCGGACGATGGTCTCCTGCTGATCGGTTGCCGGGTCACCAATGCGGTGAAATGTCTCCCACCCCAGAACAAGCCGATGCCCGCCGAGATCGCGAGCTGCAATCGCTTTCTTGCGGCCGAGATGGCGCTTCGCCCGCCGCGGGCAGTCCTGGCGCTCGGGCGAATCGCGCATGCTGCGGTGCTCCGGGCGCGTGCGCTCAAGGTCGGTGCGTATGCGTTCTCCCATCACGCGATCCACGACCTTCCGGGCGGTCTGCGCCTGTTCGATAGCTACCACTGCAGCCGATACAATACGCAGACGAAGCGCCTGACCGAAGCCATGTTCGGGGCGGTCATGCGCGACATTGCGGATTTTCTCGGCACTGCGGCGCGCCGCGATTAGCGCGATCCGCATATCGCAGCTGCGTATGTCATCTTCAGAGACTGGCGTGTTCGACAGCGCGACTCTGATCGCGGAGCTGCCTCATCAGCCGGGCGTGTACCGCATGCTCGACGCGGGGCACAACGTCCTGTACGTCGGCAAGGCGCGCGATCTCAGAAAGCGGGTCGCATCCTACTTCCAGAAATCGGATCACGGTCCGCGCACCCAGATCATGCTTTCGCAAGTGGCCGGCGTGGAGGTGACGGTGACGAGTTCGGAAGGGGAGGCCCTCCTGCTCGAGAACAATCTGATCAAATCGCTCGCGCCGCGCTACAACATCCTCTTCCGTGACGACAAGTCCTATCCGTATCTGATGATCGGCGGCGGCCAGTACCCGCGCCTGGGATTTCATCGCGGCGCGCTCGATCCCGACAACACCTACTACGGACCGTTTCCCAGCGCCTCCGCGGTCAGGGAGAGCATCCAGCTGCTGCAGAAGGTCTTTCGCCTGCGAACCTGCGAGGAATCGGTGTTCCAGAATCGATCGCGCCCCTGCCTTCTGCACCAGATTCGGCGCTGCTCGGCGCCGTGCGTGGGCTTGATCGGCCCGGGCGAGTACAGTGCGGACGTGAAAAACGCCGCACTCTTCATGGAAGGACGCGAAGACGACGTCCTCACCGGGCTGGCAAACCGCATGCAGGAAGCCTCGGAGCGGCGCGAGTACGAACGGGCCGCGATACACCGCGACCAGATCAAATCGCTCTCGGGCGTTCAGCAGACGCAGTATGTCGACACGGCCAAGGCAGCTGACGTCGACGCTGTCGCCTGCGTGATGGAGAGCGATGTCGCGTGCGTAAACCTCGTGATGGTGAGAAATGGCCGGTACCTGGGAGACCGGAGCTTCTTCCCGGAGCATGCGGAGGCGCATAGTCCCGATGACGTGGTGGGCGCATTTCTCGCACAGCACTATCTGCAAGCGCCTGCTCCGTCGGTGATCGTGATCGAAGCAGGCGCGGGCGTCGACGAGCTTGCTGCGTTGCTGACACAGCATGCCGGGCGCCCGGTGCAGATCGTCACGCGCCCGCAGACCGAGCGTCGCGCGTGGCTGGAAATGGCGGCGCGCAACGCCGAGCTCGCGCTTGCACAGCGTACTCGCGAGCGGGGCACGCAGGAATCACGGCTTGCCTCAATGCGCGAGGCGCTTGCGCTTTCGCCAGCGGTGCAGCGTATCGAATGCTTCGACGTGAGCCACACTATGGGCGAGGCGCCGGTCGCGGCGTGCGTAATCTACGATCAACTGCGCATGCGAAACGGGGAGTACCGACGGTACAACATCACCGGCGTCACCCCAGGGGACGATTACGGCGCGCTGCGCTCCGCGCTGCAACGACGCTATGAAAGAGTGACGCGCGGGGAGGGCGTCGTTCCGGATCTCGTGCTGATCGATGGCGGCAAGGGGCAGGTCGGTGTCGCGAAGGAAGTGCTCGCCGAGCTCGGGCTTTCGGACGTCTACCTGATCGGCGTGGCCAAGGGTCCCGAGCGCCGGCCGGGTAGGGAAGAGCTCGTGCTCGCGGCCAGCGAGCGCACGATGCGCCTGCCAAGCGACCATCCGGGACTGCACCTCATTCAGCAGATTCGCGACGAAGCGCATCGATTCGCGATCACCGGCCACCGTGCCCGACGTGGCAAGGCGCGCGTGACGTCGACGCTCGAGGGCATCCCCGGTGTGGGCGCAAAGCGACGGCGGCAGCTGCTGGAGCGTTTTGGCGGGCTGCGGGGCGTCACATCCGCGAGCATCGAGGACCTCGCGCAGGTGGAGGGCATCAGCCGGATCCTCGCCGAGCGCATCTATCGCGACCTGCATTGACGTTTTCCGGCGAGAATTGCTGCATGCGCATGAATGTCCCGAACTTCCTGACCTGGCTGCGGATCATCGCGATCCCGCTGCTGATGGCCATCTACTACGTCCCTGGGCACTGGATGACCATGCCGGAGCGCAACCTGGCGGCCACGATTCTGTTCGTCGCGGCGGCGCTCACGGACTGGCTCGACGGCTACCTGGCGCGGCGCCTGAACCAGCAGTCGGCGTTTGGTGCGTTCCTGGATCCCGTGGCGGACAAACTCATGGTCGCGGCAGCGCTCATGATGCTGGTGGAGCTCGATCGGGTGAGTGCCCTGGTCGCCGCCGTGATCGTGGGTCGTGAGATCGCGATCTCGGCGCTGCGCGAGTGGATGGCAAAGCTGGGCGAGGCGAGGAGCGTGGCGGTGAACTTCCTTGGGAAGATCAAGACCGTGTCGCAGATGGTCGCAATCCCGATGCTACTTTACTTCGAGCCGATCGGAGCCTGGTTCCGGCCGTTCCAGGTCGGGAGCTGGCTGATCTATCTGGCGGCCGTCCTGACCCTCGCGTCGATGTTCTATTACCTCAAGCTGGCGAGTCCGCGAGCGTTTCGGGATCACTAACGGTCCGTTGATGGGACATTAGACGGGGCCGCGGCCGCGTTGACACGCCGCGCGCCACGGCAGGTATAATCTCTCGACCGCAGCGCGGGAATAGCTCAGTTGGTAGAGCGCAACCTTGCCAAGGTTGAGGTCGCGAGTTCGAGACTCGTTTCCCGCTCCAGATTCGTACGGGAAGCCTTGCGCGGAGTAATGCGCGCGGGGCCTCCGAAGGGGAAAGCGCAGCGCGCTTTCCCTTTTTCGCTTTCCAGGGCCCTGTCCGTCGGTGCGGAAACTTCGGATCCGTGGCAGGGCGCCTCGCGGCGGGGTGGCAGAGTGGTCATGCAGCGGCCTGCAAAGCCGTGGACGCCGGTTCGATTCCGACCCCCGCCTCCAATTGAAATCCGACGGCACGCGCCCGTGCGAGCCGGCCAACCCAGGGCGACAGCATGCGACTTGATTTCCCGGAAATTTTCCAGGTTTGCGACGTGGAGGCCCCAGCGCATTGCCTACAGTTGCTGCGATAAGGAGCGTCAAGCGGGCGTTCATCCAGGGCCATGTCACGCCGGACAACCTTAAGGGATCGATTCAGGTTCTTACGACCCTGCTGCCGGTGGCGGTTCTGTGGATTGTCGTCGCGCGGAGTGCCGAGTTGAACTACTGGCTAGCTGCCGCGGTGACGCTCGTGACGAGCCTTTTTCTCCTGCGGTCACTTCGTGCTGATGCATAAGTGAGGACTCGGCGGCCTGTTTCGCGCTGTCCGCGTTCGGATTTCTGTTCGGCGTGATCCCCAGCCCGCCGCAATACGTGCGATCTCAGCATCACCATTTCCATCACTCGATCAACGGCAACTGGTCCAGGTGCGTGATGCACGGCAGGCCTCTTTTTCACCGCCAGAGCGGCTTGAAGATGCTCCAGCAGATCGAAGCCGTCACTGCCCATATGGCCGCGCAATGTAAGGCGGGCGATTAAAAGCGAGAGTCGTACAGCGGAACGAGGTTTGGCCGCGATCGCAAAGCGACCACAACACGGTTTGCTCTGTCGCCCGCCCCCGGGTGCTTTGGCCAACCAGAGCTAAGACGTCGGCCCTGAAATAGGCCAGCCGTCGATCCGAAATCGTCTAGAAATCGGATAGAAATCGACCCCCGCTAGTGCCCAATATTACCGTTCTCCAGCTTCGCAAAACGAGCCCGAATGGTAGCAACAGCTAAGATATACGACCGCGCCATGGTCGAATGTCTGCAGACTTTGTACGGAGAAGGCAAAGCCATTTCGTGCCCAAAGGGGTGTCGTGAATGATCGCCGATACGTACGCTCGGCGCGCCTCCTGCTCCGAATCGAACGCCGGGTCGGCCATCAAGCTGAGCGGCACTTTTTTGTAGCAAATCGCCCGAGGTAAACGTGTTTGCCGAGGATGGACTCATCAAACCCTACGCGCCGGCGCTCGTCGAGTTCAGCCGAGTTCTCGACCTGACCTGGGTGTCGGCGTCTCTGTGGGTGACGTGCGAGATCGTTGGGATTTCGTGGGCAAAGACCGAGACGATTCTTGCACTACTCGCGACTAGCATTTTCTGGATCTCCTCGAATCATCTTCGCCTATACCGCTCATGGCGTATCTCGCCATTGCGCACGGAACTTGCGCGTCTTTTCCTATGCTGGGTCACTACCCTGCTCGGCGTTGTATTCATAATTCACACACTAGATCTCGCCCAAGATGGACCGCGTCAGCTGCCGCTGGTCTGGTTCGGACTCGGCTTCTCGTCTTTGGCCGCGACGAGGATGGTGATTCGAATTTCCTTGCGTGCCTTGCGAATCCAAGGCCGGAATTTCCGCACTGTCGCGATCGCCGGTGCCACCGAGCTCGGCCGGCGCGTAGAGCACAATATCCGTCATACGGCGTGGATGGGACTTCGCATCGTCGGGTTCTTCGATGACAGGCGCGCCGCTGACGATCGCACTTCGACCGTGGTCGCGGACATTTGCGGAAATTTCACGGACCTCGCAGCAAAGGTTCGACAGGGTGAGATCGATATCGTTTATATCGCACTGCCATTGAAGTCGGTCACTCGCATCAAGGAGCTGATGAACCGACTCAGCGACACCACCGCCTCCGTGTACTTTGTGCCGGACTTTTCAAGCTTCGACCTGCTGGGCGCCCATTGGGAGGCGGTCGGCGATCTACCGGTTATTAACCTGGTTGGTTCGCCGTTCTATGGCATGAATGCGGCGGTCAAACGTCTGTCTGACGTGTGCATTGCGCTTGGCTTGCTGTGCGTGATGGCGATACCGATGCTTGTGATTGCCCTCATAGTGCGACTGACGTCGAGGGGGCCTGCGATTTTCCGTCAGCGTAGATATGGGCTGGATGGACGGGAGTTTATGATCTGGAAGTTTCGGACAATGAGCGTGAGGGAAGACGAAAGCAAATTTTCACAAGCGACCAAGAACGATCCGCGCGTCACGGCTGTCGGCGCATTCCTGCGCAAAACGTCGCTTGATGAACTTCCGCAACTAATCAATGTAATTCAGGGCCGCATGTCCATAGTCGGTCCCCGTCCACACCCCGTGGCCATGAACGAGCGGCAACGGAATCTCGTCAATCGCTACATGTGGCGCCACAAGGTGAAGCCGGGCATCACCGGCTGGGCGCAAGTCAATGGCTATCGCGGCGAAACAGACACGCTCGAAAAGATCGAGCAGCGGATCAGACTGGACCTCGAGTACATCGACAATTGGTCCCTTTGGATGGACCTGAAGATCCTGATGCGAACCATCCTGACCGTCCTCAAGGGCGAAAACGCCTACTAGGGGCAGCCGAGCTGGCTTATTGCCGGCCGGCCCGCCCGCCCATGACCATGCTAGATCCTCTGGAAGGGGAACGTTCGAACGGTCAGCAGGCAGTAGATTCGGGTATGAGTCGTCGCTGGCGACGTAGCATTAGCGCACCCGCTACCCCCAAGAACGCGAGCGCCAGTGTGCCCGGCTCGGGCACCGAAAGATTGACCACCGCGGAATACCCTAGCGGAACGACAGAGGTGGGGTCATTTAGATCCATCACGGCGAAGCCTAGGAGATACGCTTCTGGAACGCCGATGATGGGAAATGTCCCGACCATATCCTCGCCCAAGGGGTTGAGGGAGGGATCGGAAAAGATCTGATTCACCCCGAAAACGGTCTGGAGAGTCGGTGACGGTGCCAGATAGAACCCTACGGGCCCTGTTCTCGGCGCAAACGTATTCTGCAAAGTGCCGTTGACGTAGACCTCGCCGGTACCCAAAACTATTGCAGCCGTGGGCGGAGATGAACTGGGGCCCGCTGGATCCGGATCCTGGGTGCCAGGCAGGAAGATCGGAATCAGAGTGCCGGAATCCGACTGAAAGAACATGCCAAATTCGGAACCACCCAGGCCAAGTGTGAATCCCGTGTCGGAGATTCGCACCGAGATGATGCCGGGCCCGGTCGGGTTGAAATATCCGCTTCCCAGAATGTCGGGACCAAAAGCTGCCGGTGCCGGATTGGGGACGACCAGTGCGTTCGCGTTCGTCCAAAAAATCAGCAACGAAAGCATGATGAAGCGCTTCACCATTCGTCGGAACTCGACCATTTCCATGCCCCCTTGGTAACAGCGCCCAGCACCGGCGTATGCCGTCACGGAGTGCTATTTACGCTTCGAAGCAAATTCCACGCCGGGGCAATAACCCGCTGATATTTAGAACTTTAGCGCGAAATACTCGAGCACCAATTCACCCAACGGTAAGATATCCCGACGCTCAAGCCCATGGGCCGCTAAATTGCGCTTCGCAATTGGCGCACTTCGGGAGCCTGCCGTGGGTTTCACGCAATCTTCCCCTTCTGCACCAATTCCTCCATGTCAATTTGATCCTTGAACGTGTCCATGGATTTGAAGAGCCCGTCGTTTCGGTACGCGTAGATCAAGCCCTTAGCCGCAAGACCTGGCAGCACATCGCGTTCCAGATTTTCGCCCTTCCAGTGATCGAAAACGGCTCGGTCGAACACGAAGAACCCTGCGTTTATCCAGTACTCTTTGAGCGTCGGCTTTTCACGAAAGGCTTCCACCCGACCGTCCCATGCGACATCCAAGAGCCCATACTGCGAAACGAGCGGCACCGTGGTGACGGTCGCCAGGCCACTATGGCTATGATGGAATTCGTGGAGGCCTTTAATCGAGATATTCGAAAGCCCATCCGCGTACGTCGCCATGAAAGTGTCTCCCAACATGTCGGCACACTTTGCGATGCGGCCACCAGTGTCAGTATCGACGCCGGTCGAGACCAGCTCCACGTTCCAGTCGAGCATTTTTCGGTCGAAATAGTCCCGAATGACCTCTTCGCGATAACCCAGGGACAGTATGAAATCCTTATAGCCCTGATTGGCGAAGATTCGCATGAGATGCATTACGATCGGTTGTCCGTTGACGGGAAGCATGGGCTTGGGTAGATGCTCGGTAAATGGGTACGCGCGAGTACCTCTACCGCCGCAAAGAATGACGACCTTCATTGCTTGATGCCTTTGTACAGATTGTGGAGGCCCGACCGTTCCCGCTTGGTCGGAATCGAGTCGTCGATAGTAGCGAAACATCCAAGAGAGCGAGCGTATTTCGCGCGGGACATGCGTTAACTTTTCATGTTCAAACGCTCGAATGGTGTCGTGCAGCACCGAATCTTGTACGTCTTCGCTTTGCCAGTAGACCATCAATCGATCGCACTCTTTTTCAAAATGAATTCAGGTGGATCGCATCCGAGAAGCAAGAACGCCCCCATGTGGGACATTTGAGCGTTCCTTGTGTCACGGTTACTTGACCTCAATTGAGTACATGCAGCACCATCGTCGCGCACCCGATCGCCCGTCCGGGACGGAAACCATGAAATGTATGGCTTCAATCGCCTAGCTCGACACGGAACGGCTGATCGTCGGTCCTGATGTCATATGCAAAGGCTGCTCGTTACCGGAGCAAGTGGATTCGTCGGGCAAGTGGTGCTGAAGTCATTCGCGACCACCAGCGATTTCGCCTGCGTTTGCATGCCAGATCGTTTAGACATTCGGAGCCCGCATGACGTGGCCGATGCAGTCCGGACAGCGAACCCTGACGCCGTCTTGCATCTCGCGGCCCAAAGCAGTGTTCCGGATTCCTTCAATGACCCGCGAACCACGTACGAAGTGAATTTCCTTGGCACGTTGAATCTGCTAAACGCGCTGTCAGCCCAGGAGTTTCGTGGAACATTCGTGTTCGTTGGATCCGCCGACGTGTACGGCCTGGTTCCGGAAGAGCGCCTGCCGATCGTAGAGGAGATGCCGCTGCGCCCTCGCAACCCATATGCCGTGAGCAAGGTTGCAGCCGAGGCACTTTGCTATCAATGGAGCCAAACAACAGCGATGCGCATCGTTATCGTGCGGCCCTTCAATCACATTGGTCCTGGCCAGAGCGATAAGTTCGCCATTTCAAGCTTTGCTCGTCAGCTAATCGAGATCGAGTTCGGTCGTCGTCCTCCGGTCATAGAAGCAGGGGATGTCGACGTCACCCGAGATTTTACCGATGTTCAAGATGTGGTCCGTGCGTACCAAATGGCGTTGTTGCATGCGCCAAATGGCCAGATCTTGAACGTTTGCTCCGGAATTGAACGCTCGCCGCGTAGCCTGCTGGAGTTGATGATGTCTCTGATTGGGGTCGGGGCTCAAATACAGCAAATTCCGAGCCGCACGCGCGCGTCTGAGCAGCGCCGGTCGCGCGGCAGCTATGCAAGGCTCGAGCAATTGCTTGGCTGGCGTCCAAAGATCGCGATTGAGGACTCGCTGCGGCTCGTGCTCGCGTACTGGAGGGATCGGCTAAGACATGACTAAGTCCGCGTTAATTACCGGCGTGACAGGCCAGGATGGCGCATATCTGTCTAGACTGCTCCTCGGCAAGGGCTATCGCGTGTACGGATTCACGCCTCGCAGAGCATCGGACACGCTCTGGCGCCTCAGGGAACTTGAAATATCGGATGATGTGCAACTCATCTACGGAGATCTTGCCGATCAAGGATCCATCGTGCGCGCGCTCGAGGAAGCGAAACCAGAGGAGGTTTACAACCTCGGCGCCCAAAGCTTTGTCGCCACCTCATGGACGCAACCGGTACTGACTGCCACCGTGGGGGCGATCGGGGCGTTGAACGTTCTAGAGGCCGTTAGACAGGTGAATCCCGAGGCCAGGTTCTACCAGGCATCGACGAGCGAGATGTTTGGTCTTTCCGCGACGGAACGACAGGACGAATCGACTGCCTTTCATCCTCGGAGTCCCTATGGATTCTCCAAGCTTTTCGCTCACTGGGCGACGGTGAACTATCGCGAGAGCTATGGAATGCACTCGAGCAGCGGGATACTTTTCAATCACGAATCACCGCTTCGCGGAATCGAGTTCGTCACGCGAAAGGTCACCTACGCCGCGGCTTGCATAAAGCGCGGGCTCGTCAAGGAAATTCGCCTCGGCAACATCGACGCCAAGCGCGATTGGGGATTCGCCGGGGATTACGTGGAGGCCATGTGGCTGATGCTTCAGCAAGAAGCTCCCGACGACTATGTGATTGCTACGGGTCGCAGCGCGACAGTCCGAGAGATGTGCCAGATAGCGTTTCGCTACGTGAATCTGAATTTTGAAGAATATGTCAAGATTGATCGCTCGCTTTTCCGACCTGCTGAAGTCGACATCCTCCTGGGCCATCCTGCTAAAGCGCTGGCGAAGCTCGGATGGGCGCCAAATACCCGCCTCGAGGAGCTCGTCGCGATGATGGTCGAGGCGGATCTCACTCGGGTCGCGGAAGGCCGTTGACTACCATGCCGATAGTCGTCCCTTGAGCATGGGGTAGATGCTCGAACTGGCGTAAGGAAGCGGCGCGACTGGTGCAAAGGGCGACCATCAAATTTCCGAGATCTACCTGCTCGTAAGCCCCTTGAACCAGCTGAAACCGACGGTGAAAGTGATCGGTATGATTTGATTAAAGTATTGGTCCACAAACTGCCCAAGCTGAGAAATTGAGGATTTGGGTACGAATACGACGTCGAAGGGGCGCAATGGAAACGACCCGCCCCCCGCGCTATCTTTGGCGCTTTCTTCAAGATTGATGGTCGTAAAAAGCGGTTCCTTGCCCGGCAACTCGCGCAGCACGACAACCGTGCGGATTTCCGCCGAGTTCTTGAGGCCACCCGCCGCAATGATTGCCTTTATGGCGGTCAGATTCCCGAAAGCGTCGATTGCACCGGGTGAATTGACCTCGCCGCCGACATAGATCTTTTGTCCTGCGAATTCCCGGACCATCACGGCGATCTCGAGCGTTCGCTGGTGCGGCGCGTACAGTTGCAGAAGAGCATTGCGCAATTGCTCGGGCGACAGGCCGGCCGCCTGGACGTCGCCAACTAGCTGGAGAGTGATCTTTCCGTCCGGGCGCACCCGGCTTCGATCGCTCAGCTTATCGTTGTAGTAGAACTTGACCTCCAGTACGTCGCCCGGCTGGATGAGGTAGGGCGTCGTCGCGCTGGACTCAGCCGTGGGCGGCCGCGTGGGTTCCCCACCGGGTGAAGGACCAAACGGCTGCGGCGCCACGCATCCCGATACCAGCATTGCGCAGAGCGTCCATACGAGAAGAAGTGCCGAGACATCTGATCCGCGCTCCGGCCCATTCCAAAGTTCTTGGGAATGGGACTTTGAGAGAGATTGAGTAGCTTCCGGGCTTGGCAGTTCATCGCCCTGGGCGCCATGACTCGCCGATTCGGCGTTGCGCGAATACGCGGGTTTGAAAATTGCGCTGCGCGCCGTCACGCCGATTCTGCGCATGACAAATGCCGCGACGAATGCCACGAGTGCCAGCAATTAATCTCGATTGCGTCGTTGAGAAACGGACAATGCTATCGCATTCGACACGCGCATGGCTAGATTAGGCCCGAACCGCCGTGAGACATTCGGCTTTTACGCATTGCCCTGTGGTTGTCGAGGTGCCATTGCCAGAGCATGGGACTATCTGCTCTCAACAGACGCGTTCGGGAGTGAGAGCTGACACCGCACGCCATGCGGAGGCGTTAGGATTGTCAGGCGTCGAAGAGAAATCGACCGGTCATACGTCACGGGCTGGCCGCTTTGCGCGAGGAGACGCTTTGCCCAGGATACATTTGTCCGGCCACCGTGCCGGTCTAGCCTTGCGAGCGCTCGCAAGTTGCCGGTATGCTTGCGGTCGCCATGACCAACAAACTGATTCTGGTGACCGGGGGGCTCGGATTCATCGGCAAACATTTCGTCAAGCGTTGCCTCGAACTAGGGCATTTCGTAACGAATGTCGACATCGTCAACTATGCGGCGGACAGATTCGCGAACGAGGAATTCAAAGCGCACGCGAATTATCGCCACCTCAAAGAAGATATTGCGGACCTGGGTCATCTCCCGCAATCCGATTGCCTGGTGAATTTCGCAGCCGAGTCTCACGTCGACAATTCGATTGCCGATAGCCGACAATTTTGCCATTCCAACATCATCGGAATACAGAGGCTCCTGGAACTCGTGCGCGCGAAGAGCCAGCTCGAAACGCCGCTGTTCGTGCAGATCAGCACGGACGAGGTATACGGAGACATCGTTCAGGGCAAGCACAGCGAATCATCTCCGTTGCGACCGTCGAACCCTTACTCCTCGACCAAGGCGGCAGCCGATATGCTTCTTCTCGGATGGGCGAGAACCTACGGACTGCGCTTCAACATTATTCGCATGACGAACAACTACGGTCCCAACCAGTACCCGGAGAAGCTGATACCAAAATCTGCCTGGCGCATGCGACGTGGATTACCGGCGCTCTTGCATGGTGACGGCAGCTACATCCGGTCGTGGCTGCATGTGGAGGATTCGGTCCAGGCAATTCTGACCGTGATCGACAAAGGGGAAAGGGACGCGGTGTATAACGTACGTGGCGACACCGAACTGCCGAACGTCGAGGTGGTTCGGATCCTCGCCCGCATTCTGGGCTGCGCGGAGACCGAAGCTTTCGTGCAGGTTCCGAATCGCGTGGGTCAAGACGTTCGATACAGCCTGGACGATTCTCGACTACGGACTCTCGGCTGGCGACCAACGCGCGCATTCGAGGATGAATTGCGACGCATCGCACTTGACGATGATTTTAAGAGATTCGTGTAACATCAATGTGCATTTCATAAGTGCGCATTACTGTACGTGATACGAACTAGATTGAGGTTTACGCTCCCCAGGCCTAGTGCCGCGTGAGCCATCTGACCATCGAAAGGGAATTGCCGGTGACCAACCGACCTCCGCCCGACGCGTCGCCATTTGTCACGTTGCCTGCCCCCTTCGAAGATGTGCGAGGCAAGATACAGACGTTGGTCGATGGCCATATTCAGAGTGTGCAGGTCATCTCCTCCAGGGCAAAGTCCGTACGGGCGAACCACTATCACAAAAGCGACTCGCATTTCATGTACGTTATAACGGGAGCAATGAAGTACTACTATCGCCCGGTAGGGGACCCGTCGGAACCGCAGCTTCGGATTGTTCGCGAGGGGCAAATGGTTTTTACGCCTCCGATGGTTGAGCACGCAGTCGAGTTTCTCGACGATTCGGTGTTCATCAACATAACCGGCAAAGCTCGCGACCAGGGTTCGTACGAGGACGACCTCGTCAGGGTAAAACTGCTCGGCTCCGGGGAAAATGCGAGTTGACGGCGCGAGACTGCCACACCATCACAAGCGTCGTCTCTGCAGGCTGTGCGAATCGAGCGAGTTGGCGATCGTCCTATCGCTGACGCCCACACCGCCGGCCAATGCCATGGTGTCCGCTGCGCAGTCTGGCATGGCGCAGCAAGTCTACCCGCTGGATGTATATCGCTGCCACGACTGCGGGCACTTGCAATTGCTCGATATTGTGGACCCAAAGAGTATTTTTTCGCACTACGTTTACGTGTCCGGCACCTCGCCAGTCATGGTCGAACACCTGCGCGCCCAGCGCGACGAGATCGTCAGTAGGCTCGGACTGAAGTCCGGAGACTTGGTTGTGGAGATCGGCTCGAATGACGGTACCCTGCTGCGCATGTTCGCAGCGTCGGGCATGCGTGTGCTGGGTGTCGACCCGGCCGCAAACGTTGTTCCGCGAGAGAGCGATATAGAAACGATCACGGAGTTTTTCTCTGTGGAACTTGCGGAGCGCATTCGGAAGCGGTATGGCAAGGCGAAGGTCGTATGCGCCTACAACGTATGTGCGCACGTCGATAACCTTAGGGGGTTAATGGAAGGCGTCCGTACGGTCTTGGATTCCGACGGTCACTTCGTGTTCGAGGTTGGCTACCTGCTCGATGTATACGGCAAGACGCTTTTCGATACGATCTACCACGAACATGTCGATTTTCACCATGTCGGGCCTCTGCGTAGGTTCTTCGGTAGTCTTGGGCTGACTCTCACGCACGTGGAGCGCTCCGAGATCCAGGGCGGGGTACTGATCGGCTACGCGGGGGCAGTGCCGGACAACGAGGACTGCACGGTCGACAAATTGATTGACCTTGAACGCTCCGCTGGGTTGGATCGCCCAGAGACGTTTGTATTGTGGGGTGAGATGATTCACCGCCGGGGAGAGGAACTGGTCGCGTTGCTACGCGGGCTTAAGGCAAAAGGGAGATCGATCGCCGCGTATGGGGCACCGGCGAAAGCCACTACGTTGATGTATCACTATGGCCTGGATGGATCTCTTATCGACTATATCGTCGACGACAACCCGATCAAGCAGGGTCTGTTCACTCCCGGAATTCACCTATCGGTGTTGTCGCCTAATATTCTGTATGAGCGCAAACCAGATTATGTGCTCCTGCTTGCTTGGAATTTCGCCGAATCAATTATCGGCAAGCATCATGGCTATGCCGGAAACCATGGCCGGTTCATTGTGCCCCTCCCTGACTTGACGCTTGTCAGGGGCAGTGATTGATCCAATTCGGGCTAATTGGCGCAGGCCGCTGGGGCAGGCGCTACATCGCGACACTCGGTGAGATGGACGGCTGCCGGCTCGTCCACCTGGCAAGTTCGAATCCGGAGAGCGTCGACCTTGTCCCCGCGGGATGCGCGGTGACGACAGACTGGCGGACAGTTGCGTCGGACCAGTCGCTGGACGGAGTGATCCTGGCCGTGCCGCCCATGCTGCACCCTCAGATGGCCAGTGTCGCAATCGACGCGGGGATTCCGCTCCTGTTAGAGAAGCCGCTGGCGCTATCGTACGCGGCGAGCAAGGCGCTCGCCGAAGCTGCGCGTGCCCGAGGCGTACTCCTCATGGTAGACCATATACACCTTCACAGCGCGGCGTATGCGGGCCTGCGTGGAATGGGTGCAACGCTCGGACCTCTCTTGCGGACGCGCTCCGCCGGCGGAGGCTGGGGTCCCGTGCGGCACGACGCAAGCGTTCTCTGGGACTGGGGCCCGCACGACGTGTCGATGTGCTTGGACTGCTTCCGCGAGAGGCCGGACCAAGTTTCGGCACGGCGGACGGGCGAACACCACTTGCCGGATGGGCGGGGCGAGTCTCTCGAGGTTACGCTTCACTTCTCCCGTGGACGGGTCTCAGATATCGCCCTAAGCAATATACAGCGGCACAAACAGCGGGTCTTCGAGGCCACATTCGAGCAAGGCACCCTGATCTATGATGATCGGGCGACGGACAAGCTTATGATGCGCTGTCCACTCAGCGGGCCGCGACAGGTAATTCCCGTCGCAGGAGGAACGCCGCTCTCGAATCTGCTAAAGGAGTTTTGCAGAGCGATCAAAGCGCCCTCGCGCTCTCACCCAAGCCTTGCGATGGGATTGGCGGTCGCCGAGGTGCTCGAGAGGTGCCAAGCGGACCTTGATCGAACGCCCGCTCTGCCGTTGTCCGCCATTCCGAATCTGTTCGGAATCCCGAATGGCAGTTCGGCGGACTGAACAACCTGCAGTCGCGCGTCACGCAGGCCGCGTGCAGTCCTAGCGGCGTGAAGGTGCTGCTTGTCCATGAACGCTACCCGCCGGACTTTCGCGGCGGTGGTGAGTATGTGGTGCAGGAGACAGCACGCCATCTCGCGCGAAGCGGAGTCGACGTGACCGTCTTGTCCACGGGCCGGCAGCCAGATTGCTCCGAGGACGGGGTTCGAATACGCCGATTGCCGATTCACCCATATCGCCTGAATCTGTGCGCCAGAGAGATCATGCATGCCTCCATGGGCGTCGATCTGGTCCAGACGTTCACCTATCATGCCTGCCTCCCGTCATTTCTGGCGGCACGGCGCATCGGCAAACCGGTCGTGTGCACGGTTCTCGGCTTCTTCGGCAGCAGCTGGGTGGATATGAGGGGTGCGCTCCTCGGATCTCTGTTCCAGCGCTGGGAGCGTATGCTGCTGCGTCTGCCGTTCGATCGGATCGTGTTCCTGAGCGAGTTCTCGCGCGAGGCGGGATTGGCCATCGGAGTGGCAAGGGCACGCAGCACGGTGATAAACCCGGGAATTGCCCTCGAGAACTATGGGCCGGCGACGCAAAAGGACGAGTACGCTCTGTTCGTCGGCAAACTAGAGGCCCGCAAGGGCATACGGGACGTCATGGCCGTCGCGCGGGCGCTTCCGGATCTACGAGTCAAGGTTATGGGCTGGGGGCCCGACGAGCAACTAGTGCGCTCTGCGGGATTGAGCAACGTTCATTTCATCCCGTTCGAAAATGGACCACGACTGTACGAGTGCTTTGCAAGCGCAAAGCTGTTCATATTTCCTTCGCGGGCTGAAACGTTCGGACTTGTTATCGCAGAGGCTATGGCCTCGGGGTGTGCGATCGTTTCGACCCTTCCGCTGGAGTACGAAGGAAGGCATGTCACCCCGGGCAACATCACCGAATTGATCGAGGCGGTGCGCGACATCTGGGCGGCGCCGGAGCGAATGCTCGACATGGGAGCCCGCAACGTCGAGCTTGCCAAGCGCTATTCGTGGTCCAATTATTGCGCTGCGCTCACTGCGCTGTACGAGGGGGTACTCGGCACGCAGGCGTGATTCGCGATTCTCAACGCCTTAGCCCAGCAACCGTATGAGGTCGTTGCGGCGCCTGTGCACAGCTAGAAAATTGGGGCCCATGAAGTCCTCGTGCCGCGCGTGATAGTCGCGAAATTCGACGTAGTTCGGATAAATCTTGCCCAGCGCATACCCGCGAGTCCCAAGCAGGTCATAGTAGTCCTTGAGCATAAACTTGGTGACTATGCTTCCGGTGCCATACTCAAACTGTATGACATCGATGCGCGCGCCCGCGAGCATCTCGGCGAACCCTTGCAGCACCATCCACTCTGCTGCCTCGACATCGATCTTCAGGAAATCGATCCGCTCGATCATGTGCTCCCTGCAATAGTCATCACCTAGCTGGACCGTTCCGACGTCCTCGACGGACGCGAAATCGTGCACAACGTCGACGAGGGAAGCGAGAGTACTGTGCTCGGGGAAGCGTTTTAACCGCACAGCGCCGGCGCGATTGGATAGTCCGAACGGATTAACGGTAATTGAGTCGACTGCGGCGGTATTCTCGCGCAGAGCGATTGCCGTCTCGGCAACGACCTCGAAGCAATGAAAGGACGCGGACGGAAAGTAGCGGTGCGCCATCAGCGTCCACTCGCCCACATTGGCTCCGACATCGAACACGCACCCGGGATGGGTCGTCGCGAGGGTCTCTAGCACGAAGCGCTCGCCGTTGGTGTCGAAGTCGTAATTGCTCGCATTCTCGAAGCACTCGATGAACCTGCTGCATTTGCGCGCCAGGAAGCGCACCAGGAGACTGCGCCTGTTCTTGCCTACGATTTTGCAGAGGAGCGGCATGTCGAAGTTATCGTTTCAGCCTGAGTAGATGGGATCATACTGTGCTCCACACACTTCCCACGCATATCGCTCGGCGTGTTCGCGACAGCGGGCACGCGTCCGCGGGTCTTGCGACAGTGCGATGCCCGCGAGAATCGCTTCCGCGAGACCCTCAACATTATTGGGCTCCTGGCCCGTCGAGCGGGGGTCGAACAATACGCCGACGCCCTCGGCGACGAATTCCGGCAAGCCCCCGTGAGCCGTCACAACTACAGGTGTGCCGGACAGCCACGCCTCGAACATGACGTAACCCGAGGCCTCCCACATGGACGGTAATACCATCACAGAGGCCTCCTGGTATAGGCGAGGCAGATCGTCCGGACTTCCCAGACCAAGAAACTCGATGTCTCGGTGTGCGGAGACTGGCACGCCTGACAGTACGCTTTCACGAGTGTCCGCTGACATCTTTCCGGAGAGGCGGAGCACTGCGTCGGGCAAATCGCGTTTGACCAGAGCGAATGCGTTCGCCAGACTGCGCACGCCTTTGTTGCGCTGATCGAAATCCGCAACGGACAGGAGTATCGGACGATCTGGAGGACGACCTTGCGCGACTGGAAAGGCCGTCACATCGATTGGTGGCACGATCACGTGGGAGTCAGTCCCATAGTGCTCAAGTAGCACCCGGCGCACGAACTGACTGCAAGAGACGATTTCGTCCGCACCTTGGATCGTCTTTCGCACCAACCAACGGTCAGGCGGAAAGCGCCGGTGAAACGCACCGGGCACAGGTGCGCCATTGATCTGCAGGACCGCCTTGAAGCGACGACGTCGGCGCAAAAGCTGCGCGGCAGCGGCATCAGTGAAATAGAAGCTGTGGACGACGTCAGGCGACAAGTGTGACAGGGCATGCAAGCACGAAAGAAAGAATGTGTGCGTGGGTTGAATGCGCAATCTGCCAAGCCGTGGCTGCCAGAGTGTGGGGTACAGAATGCGCGTCCCCTGTGGCCCGGTCTCGGTGGCGCATTTTCCGGGCCGAGCTGAGAGCGTCGTGACGGTGTATCCGCGGGATGTCAGATAGCGGCCCAGTCCGTCGATGAAGCGCTCGTTGCCGCGACGCACATAGGGCCAGCAATAGGGATGGGTCAGGGTGATGTTCATTGTCGGATGGGTGGGGAGGTCGCCAGGCGCTGGTAGAGTTCCTCATATTGCGCGCCGATGATCTCCCAGCTATAGCGTTCGGCATGGCGACGACAACGCTGGGCCGTCTCCGGCAAACGGCTCAGATCAAGAGCTTCGACCAACGCTCGCGCCAAGTCCACGAAGTTGGTCGGCGCCACCGTCGCGTCTGTGCCCGGGTCGAATAGGCGGCCCACAGCAGGATCGTCGAGAATGGACGGTATCGCGCCGTCGCGAGTCCCCACTACCGGCGTTCCGGTGGCCAATGACTCGATGATCACCAGGCCGAACGCCTCCCACATCGACGGCAGTACCGACACCGCGGCGCGACCGAATACGGCCGGCAGATCCTCGATCCCGGCCGGCCCCAGGAATGAGACGTGCTGGCGCCAGGCTGGTTCCACCAGTGAAACCAGCTGCCGAGTCACCTCCTCAGGAAGCGATCGGCTCCAGATTTCCAGTCGTGCTCTTGGCCGCGCCGATTTGACGATGTTGAAGGCGCGCATCAGCACCTCACCGCCTTTTCGTCGATCGCTCAGGTCCGCAGCGCAAAGAATTGTGGGATTGGCGTGATCGCGGTCGGTAGACAGGCGGGACAGATCGAGATTGACTGGCGGTGCCAGAATGCGCCCCTCGCGGCCAAAACGCTCTCCGCAATATTGGGCTACGTACCCGCTCGGCACTATGAGTTCGTTGGCTCCAAGCACGGCCCGACGAAAAATCGCGCCCCCGACGGTGAGCGATCTGAAGTACGAGACGCGAGGCGGAAGTCCGTTCACGAAATACACGTATGGGACGCGAGTCCATGCGCGCGCCAGACTCGCGGCGAAGGCGTCAGTGAACGAGCAACACTGTACGACGTCAAATCGGTGCGCCAGCAACTCCCGCAGGCTGGTGAGGAGAAACGAATGAGCTTCGAGCAGGCCGATTCGTCCCAAGACAGGATGCCACATTCGCCTGTGTGAATCCTGTACGAAACCCTCCAAAATGGACTCTTCGCGCCGTCCCGGCTTGCACGCGATTATACGAACCGAATGTCCACGCCCGGCCATGTACACGGCAAGCTCGTGGATAAATCGCTCCGTGCCGCGGCGCACGCGGTCGAACGTTGTCGGATGCGTAATTGCGATTCTCACGTATGGTCCCGCGCGTCAGCGAGCACCTTGCAGGACGATCGCCGTGACCGAATGCGCAGGGAATACGTACTCGAAACTCCCGGCGACGAATCCGGTACTCGATTGAGTAATGGCGATCTCGCCCGCACCTCCCTTGTCGAACCGCGGGTTTTTGCTATCCGACGCTTGTTTCGCCCAATTGATACCCGGTGCGCGAAACACATCGCTTCCAGCATGTGCATCAATCCCAGTTCCGTTGAGTGTCCAAACGTGGCCTTCCGCGTGCGGAATGAAGCCGGAGATGCGCAGGCGCGCCCGGATATCCCTATCGAAATGCTTGTTTACTCCGATTATGTGCAATGTCCTGCCGTCGCCTCCGAGACTCGCAACAACGTCGAGGTAGGGTACATCGCCGATCGCATCCACCCTGCCGATAGAGTCAGCCGAGAAGGTCGGCGAGCGGGTTTTCGTTGCCACCAATCGATTGCCGAAATGACGGGTATAGAGCTGCAGCGCGAAGTAGGGCCCAGTGGCGACGAATTCGTTGCCGCGTTTGCCGATCCATCCGGACCAGAGCGGATCCGTCAGTTTGAAAAAGTTCGCGATTTCCACCGCAGGCGATTCGATAAAAACCTTCATCGCGCTAGCGACGTAGAGCGCTGAACCCAACGTCTTGACATGATCGACGTAGCGACCCCGTGTCGTGAGTTGGAAAGCCGGGCCCCATTCCGTGATTGCAATCTTGATGTGGTCGGCACGATCCGGAACCGAAGTATTGATCTGCGCTGCCACTTGGGCGATGCTTCGTCGAATCTGCTCTGGAGAGGCCAACATCGCTGCGTAGACCGAGCGCAAATCTTCACCGCGGTCGACCGCAAGGGTCGGCGAATAGGCATTGTGTACGGCCAGGTAGTCGACTTCCGAGCCGACCATGGAGAGCACCGTCTTGTCCCAATCTGCATAGCTGGGCCGCGCCACGCTGCCAAAGTTCGCATCGCTGATCGCCGCCAGGCGAATGCCCGGCTTCGCGGCCCGCAAGGCCCGCGCAAACTCCAGGTAGCGCCGTGCGTAATTGGCCGGCGAAAGCGTTGCTTTCGTCAGATAGGGTAGCGGGCCGTTGTTGTAGTTCTCGTTGCCGATCTCCCAGATACTGACCGGCGGTATCCGCGGATCCTGACTGACTCGGCTGTCGATATAGCGCATCCAGGCCACTGCATCGGCAGGGGCCCCCGTAACGATATTGGCGGTGATCAAGAGCGGCGCGCCGAGATCGCGAGAGAGCAGCAGCGCTTCGTCGGTGCCAAATCTGTGGCGAGAGCCTCCCGATCCCGGCAGGTGCGCGGTCGTCGGCCGAGAAGCCTGTGGGCCGATTCCATTCCTCCAGTCATAGAAATCCGAGAATACGCCGCCAGGAAAGCGTAGAAGTGACACGTCCAGCTCGCGGCCCAGTCGAACTGCACCGGCTTTCAGGTTGCCGTTCGCGTCGACTAGACCGTCACCGTCCCAGATCCACTCGAGATTGGTGCCGTATAGCGTCCGCGGAATCGTACGCAAAGTCCGTGACGCGTCGATTGTCACGTCCGCCTCGAGCGCCACAGCGCGACCGGCAGGCGCGCCACGAGCCGCGGGTCTCGGCTGCACCGTCGTCAAATGGATATCGTCGAAGTATGCCGCGCCCGTCTGACCTTCGACCGAACAGACCAGGACGACGAACTTGTTCTTGTCGTCGTCCGGCACCATCAACTGGCCGTCCTGCTCTGTCATCGTGCGTCGCCCAGAGCCCTGAGTCAATCGCACGCCGATCACCTGTCCGTCCGTTCTATGGACGTACACGGCGAGAACGGCGGTTGCACCTCCAGCTGCGAGGAGACCCCCCGAAAGGTACAGAGTCTTTCCAGCGTACGCTCTCGCATCAAATCCCTGGCCGACTGCGAGCGGAGTCGAAAACTTTTCGCTGTCCAGATTATTCGCGTTCGGCGTCAGTCTGAGCGCTCGGACACCGGCGGTCGCGTGGTCGCCGACGACGGTCGCCTCTCCCTTGCCGTTACTCTGCTGATCACGCGACCACCCGACGGGCGAGCCGCCCGAGGAATTCTCGAAGCTCCCGTTGGCGATGATCTCGCCTCCGACCTCTGCCGCCATCAATGTCGGACCGGCGCAATAGCTCGCGACAGTGCAGAGAATGCCCGCGAAGGCAGCGAGACATCGTGGCATTCCTATTCCCTGAACTGAGTGTGATCGATTATTGACACTACGCTTCACTCAGCGGTCGACTACTCGGCCCACGCACTCGGCGGTCCTGAAGCGGACGCAGCGCGCGGTCGGGAAGGCGACGGCCGCGTTGCACGAAACGCCGACGTCTCCACGTGTCCCCGATCCACCGCATGTTCCACAGCACCGCCGCGATCTTCTCTTTTCTCTCCGGTTGCATCAGAAGGATCGGCAACCCCAGCGCAAAGTAGCCGCCTACGAAGCGGAGGACATTGTGGAGCTGATAGTTAATAAGCGCGGAACGCAAGCGATTACGCCATAGCAAAAAGGTAACCCTGCCACCGAGCTTCGATCGGTGCAGCGTTGCGTGCGCGCGATGCACGGCCACCGCCTGCGGATTGAACGCAACCTGGTAGCCAAACAGATTCGCGCGCCAGCCGAAGTCGACGTCCTCATGAAAAGCAAACATTCGCTCGTCGAAGCCTCCGAGGACGAGGGCAATCTCGCGGCGTACCAGCACCGCGGCCGTGGCCACCCAAATGCAACGGCGCGCCGAGCCGACGTCTGCTGCGGCGTTGCCCTTTTGCTCATCCCATGCGATTCCGAAGTAGTTCAGGGCACCATGGGCCATGTTGATGCGGTCCTCGTCGCCGTGTTCGACGAGAAGTCCTCCCACTACGACGGTATCATCGTTGGCTGCGAGAAATGAGAGCTGCAGCTCCAGCCAATTCGGCCGTAGGCGCACATCGCTATCGACAAACGCGACGCACGGTGTTTCGGCTTCGCGCATGCCGATATTGCGGCTTGCCGCCGGCCCCGAATCGACCTCCTTGACCAGAACGCGCACCCATGGATATGCAGCTCGAATGAATTCCACGGTGCCGTCAGTCGAACAGCCGTCGACTACTGTGCAGGCTGGACGGCCGATCGTTTGTGCCGAGATCGCCTGTAGCGTATCGCCGATGATAGATCGGCTGTTGTGCGTGCATACAATTACGTGTACGTCGCTGGCACTTGGGGATGTTTGCATGAAGTTCTGAAGCGTCTTTCCGGACTCAATCCTGGTCAACCGTCCCCGCGTGGTCAATGACTTCGCTACGGACACTGTAACGAGTGAAACCAGCAAATCGCCAGCCCGTGCAACAGGGCGCCGGTGGTTCTAAACCTGATCGTAACCGCGATGTTAGCGGACCGTGTCGGACGACGCTGGTTGCGCGGACGAAGCGGGTAGGCCGGTCGTTCGAAGGTCGCGTTCGATCGCTTTGGCGATGGCAAGCCCCATGAGCCGATGTCCGGCGGCATTGGGGTGGATGTCGACCAGGGAGTTCGTGAGGGCGCGAATGTTGCGTCCAGAAAACTGTGATAGGAGATCCTCGTATTGGGCACCGGACGCTCGTGCAACTCTCGCCACGGATTGGGATAGCGTGTCGCCACGCGGCGACGGCGTGAGCCGAAAGAAGAAGATCGCTACCGGAATATGGCGAGCGGAGCCGTAGTCGGCGATCCCTTTCAGGGCGGCCATTGAAGCCCGCCACCCTGGCGATCCCGGACCATTGGGGTCATTCGTGAAGAAATTTGGGAGCAGATGGTGGTAGAGCCGGTAAAGCCAGCTGTACTTGAGCAACATTGCGGAGGCGCCCGGTGGGTGCAACCACCGCTCGCGCATCGAGACGAAGTTTGCGGCTTCTGGATCGACATCGTTGTCGACGTACATAACGACGATCATGTCCGGCGCGAGACGATCGCCGTCGCGCCTCAGGAAAGCAAGTTCCTGGACGGTGTTGTAGCCACACACTCCGCTGTTGATGACGCGCACCGGTACACCGAGTCGTGAAGCCAGCTCGCCCTCCGCGACGCGCCCGAAGGTATCGTCGAACTCGACGCCCCAACCGAAGGTTACGGAGTCACCAAGTACCAGCACCCGCTTTTCCACCGGATCCTTGTGGGGAATCGGGCGGTCGCGAAGTCCTTCCTGGTTGATGGTCGCGCGCACGCCCTGATAGATTTTGGACACTCCCGGCCGATGCCGGTAGACGAGCTGCGCGTCTGGTTCGAGGTCCAGAATGTAGCGTGTGACCTCGCGGTAGAACGAGGCGCCGAAGAGGTCGAAGGCGCGAATCGCGCCTTCGGTGACGAGCAGGGCGATTCCGACGAGCGCAGCGAGGAGCGCGGTCTGGAATAACAGCTTCCGCGCTGTCGGCATGACAACGGGCCGGGCGCGCATGGCGACCAACGCAAAGACGACCCCAACAAGGACAGCGCCGGTTAGTAGGACGAGGAATTCCGTCGAATATCGCCCAAAATGAACCGGATAGCTGGACTTGTGGGTGGCGAGCCAGGCGCAACCCGACAGCCAGAGCACCGCAATCACCCGAAGCAGAGCGGTCACGGCAGTCCCTTCGAATCGCGCAGAACGCCCTCCAGCGCGCCCGCCACCAAGTCCGCAAAGACCTGGTGGCCGGTATCGTTCAGATGGTCGTCGAACGTGAAGTAGCACCGCTTCTGGCGGCACGCCCTGCGGAAATTGTCGGTCACGAAGATCGAACGCAAGCCGGCACGCGCGGCGACTTGGCGTATGACATCGTCGGGTTGGGACCAGTCAGCGATGCCGGGGCGTGTCTCAAATCCGAGTCGCTTGACATTTGCAACGTCCGACTCGCTGACGTAGACGCGATTGGGCACTGAGACCACGATGACCCGCGCGTTGGCGGACGCGGCCGCGTGCTTGATGGCCTCGAGCTCCTCCACCATTGCGTGCTGACGTTGCACTACGCGCGGAGCGGCAGGGTCAGCAATCTCCACGTAGTAGTCAGGCGCCTTTAGGGTCAGAACTAGGAGGCCTGGATTCAGGGCGCCATCCAGGAACAAATGCTGGACCTCGGGGTCGAGTTTCCCGAAGTTCTTTCGTTCACCGTCGGAAGCGCTCGCGAGGATGCGCTCGACGGTAGACTCCCAATTGGGGCTCTCGACCGTTTCGCCCGACAGAAGAAGCAGGAAATTCGGGAACGCTCGCCGCAAGAGGCCTTCGACGCGAGTGGCCAGAGTGGCATGGGCGAGGCCCTTGAGTAGTCCGAGAAAAACAGGATCCAGTATCGCTTGCTGCAGATCGTCGGTCTGCTGCACTGCGATTAGCAGGAGGTTCGGGCGCAAGACCCCCACCGCGGCTTGCGCGACTGCGGCGTACTCGGCAGGTCCGGACCCGGGTTTCCCAAGATTGGCAATTTCGATCGCCATACCGCGCGACCCGAGTTCGCGTTCGAGCCGCTTTACCCAGGTGTTTTTGATCGAAACTCCCCACCCGAATGTAAACGAGTCTCCGATTGCGATAACACGCAAGCGCCCCGCCTCCGGCGCACCAAAGTCCCGATCCCGGAACCCCTCCCCATTGATGCGCGCCGTATACGTGAATTCCGGTGTCCGCACAGTGATCTTCGAGCCGGGTGGGTACAGTTGCCTCCCCAGGACTAACGCCGGCACTAAGCGCCCAGTAACGCGGTCCGCGCCCACCAGCAACGCAACCGTGATTGCCGCGAGCAGCATCTGAACGGCGAGTGGGCGCAGGATCTTCATTTCGCCCTTGTCTTCAGGCCAGCCGCTGGGAATAGCGCCCGGGCGCGGGCCAGCATCCGCAAAGTGCCCCGATCGCGACGAGCACCAGCTCGCGTTTTGACAGCGAGAAGAGGTGCTCCGCAGCGAGAGTGGCGAGCGTCCCGCCGCCCACGAAGAGCAGCACGACTACGAGCGTCCCGGCGAAGCCGGGCACCAAGCGATTCGTTTGCACGTTGGAAGGGCTCAGCAGGTCAGAACTGTGACAGCGATCCGTGCTCCTTGGAAGCCCACACGGCGAAATTGAAAGTGCCGATTCCGGCGCCGACGAGTATGACGGTGAAGGCGAGAAGCTTCCACACGACGGGAAGCATGTCTGCGAGGCCGTAGCCCCGCAACAACGCGAGGCGCATGCCTTCCAGGCCGTGGTTGAGCGGTATGAAATCGGTCACGTGCTGGAGCCAGGTCGGAAGCACGCTCACGGGAAAGAGAACTCCTCCAAGCAGAACCATGCCGGCGCCGGCCAGATTCATCAACGATTCGCCGCGCTTGATCAGCATGACCATGCTGGCCCAGATCATGCCGATCCCCGCAAAGGAAGCAACCGTCAGCACAAAAATCATAACCGCCGCACCGATGTTCGCGGAACCCATGCCGACACCGTAGAACACCATCCCAAGCGACAGGTAGATCGCGAAGCGAATCGCACTGAGGAAGTAGCTCCAAAGTGACGAATAAATAAGGATCGCGGGCAACGTCACCGGCGACATGAGTGTTGCTTCGAGCGACCCCGTGGTCTGGCCCTCTCTGATCTGGGTCGCGAAGGTCGTGAGGCTGATGGCGACGGAGTCGGTCAAGGAAATCCCGATGAGCAAGAATGCAAGATAGCTCCCGCCGTACTTCTTCAGCGCTGGAATGTCGGTATTTCCTATCATCTGCCCGATGTAATAGCAGACGATCAGCGCAACGAGATTGCCAAGCAGCGTGACTATGAACGACGTCCGGTAGCTGATGGCGATCGCCGCATCGCGCTTGAAAAAAGCCCATGCGAGTCTCATGCGGTCTTACTCGCCTGGCTGTCCATGCCAGCTTGCTCCGTTCCGCCACTCACGATGTCGAAGAACACCTCATCGAAGGAGTTTCGGTCGCTTTCGCAGCTTGCCACGGTGCCGCCGGTTCGGATCACTCTGTCGAGGACCCGCGACAGCGCGCCGCTATTTCGCGTGGCGCGGAGCGTGATGGTAGTCGCGCCGTCGGACCGCGCCTGGGCGACTTCCAGCAGCCCGGCTTCCGGTTGCGGGCGCAACGGCTCAGTGGACGCCCAGTCGCGCGCGACGATGACATGGGTCTCGGTATCTCTTACTTGCCAGCGTGCGCAGATTTCGCGGACCGATCCCTCGGCGAGGAGCCGCCCATGGGCGATGATCACCACCTGGTCACAAAGCTGCTCGGCCTCGTAGAGATGGTTGGTGGCAATGACGTGAGTCTGATGCGGCGACTTCTTCCGCCGCTCGATGATCCAATTGCGAATGCGCTGCGCGCTGACAGGATCGAGACTTCGAGTAGGCTCGTCGTAGAAGAGCACCCTCGGGTCCGCGATGAAGCCGCGGGCGATCGCGAGCTTCTGCTTCATGCCCGAAGAGTAGCTGTGATAGGGGCGATCCGCGGCAGATGTCAGGTCGAGCGTTTCAAACAATTCCTCCATTCGTGCGTCGGCCTCGCGCTCGGGAACTCCATACAACGCCGCGAAAAACTTGAGATTGTGTCGCCCGGTGAGGCGCCAGTAAAAGCTGCGCTCGTCGCAGGTTATGAGCCCGATCATGCTGCGCGTCCAGCGTGGCTTCTCGCGAATGTCCCGCCCGAGCAGTCGGACCCGCCCGGAGCTTGGGTGAATGAGCGTAGTCATGATCTTAAGCAGGGTAGTCTTTCCCGCGCCGTTTGGTCCCAGCAGTCCGATCATGTCGCCCGTTTTCACCGAAAAGCTGATGTCGTCAAGCGCCTTGACCTCACGTCGTCGAGCGCCTGCCCGACCGAGACTCAGGAAGTTGAGAGGCGTGTAAGTCTTGCTGGCATGTTCGACGTGCACCGCGATCTTCGCATCGTCGTATGTGAGATCACGCACCATGGGCGTGGGTCCTTCCGTCGGCGATTACTGCTCTACACGTCATTCGAAGAACGCCCGATATGCCCAGGAAGGTATGGGCCTCCGCTGTTTGTTGAGAATCGCCCCCACCAGCGTGATGCCTTCGTGCGCAAGCTCGGTTCGCATGCGCTGCAGCACCTCGATCCGAGCACGCGCAGACTCCACGACGATCAGCGCCTGCGATACGACATGGCCGATAGCGAGGATTTCGGGTCGCTCCGGAAGTGGCGGCATGTCGAGGAGAACATGATCGAATGACTTCTCCAGCTCACCGAGCAACTCCGCTATCCGAGTAAAAGCGGGAGTGCCGCTCACGAGGGGGTCACGCCCTGAGGCCAGAACACTAATGCCGGCGGGACCGTTCTGAACGCAGTCGATCAGGGCGTACTCGCCGCGGACGTACGCCTGCAGGGTTCGCTGGGAATCTAGGTCGAGCAGCTCACATAGCGAAGCGACAGGGGTGTCGAGTTCCACCACCACGACCTTGGAATCGTAGATGAACCGCATGTGCCTCGCCATCTGGAGGGCCATGGAGGTCGAGCCCGCACCCGTCCCAGTACCGCTGAACGCCACGGTCTTGGCGCCGCTTTGCGTGAGCGCCTTATGTAGACCGATCGCAGCCTTTCGCAGTGATATTTCTGCATGTTCGGCTGCCGGATCCGCCGCCACCGTAGCAAGCTGGACGCTGCCCTGGTTGAGCGGTACCGTGGCTAGAACCGGTGCGCCCAGCCAGCGCTCGACTTCGTCAACGGAGCGTACTCTGTCATCGAGAAACTCGGCAACTGCACACCAGGAGAGCGCGGCGAGCGCGCCAAGCAAGGCCACAATCAGAACGAACGCGGATCGCGATACGCCAACCGGACGCAGCGGCTCTTGGGCGGACTGAACCACCGCGACGTTTCCGATACGAGCCCTCTCCAAGGCGAGCGCCGCCTCGGCATCCTCGTACTTCTTCTGATAGAACTCGTTGCGTTGCGCGAGGATGCCAATCTCACGGTTTAGAGTCACCCACTCGAATTCGTGCGCGCCGATGGTCGCCAATTCACTCTCGATCTTGCTAAGTTCCTTTTCACGTGACTCGACCGCAGTACGGCGGTCAACCTCGGTCGCCTCGAGGTTTGCCAGCATGATGGCGGCAAGAGCGTGGAATTGGTTACGGATGTTCTGAAGACGCATATTGTTGTCGAACTCGGTCATGGCCAACTGTTCCTCCTCCCTGCGCAGTTCGGCCATGCGCCTCACCAGAGAGTCCTCCACCGTATCCGCGTTGAAGCTTCCAACCACTCCGATGTTCGGACTGGCCGAGCGGAGCTGCGCGCGCAGGCGGTCCAGCTTTCCCTCACTTTCAGAGAGTCGCACTGTGGCCTCGCTCAGGCTCGCACGTGTTTCAAACGCCCGGCGAAGCAGGATTTCCTTGCGAGCGGTGATCGCGACCAAACTGGTTCCGAGTTGCAGTTGACGCATGCGACGCTCGGCGCTGTCGAGCCGCTCGTGGACTTCTCTGACCTGCTTCGCGAAGACATCAGTGGCTCCGGCGTCCTCAAACAACCGATAGCGGCTCTCGAGGTACATTGCCACGATTGCATTGAGTACGCCCGCGGCCTGGTCGCGGGACGGCATTCGCAGCTTGACCACGATGATGTTCGAGTCGCTCTCGCTTGTCACCGTGAGACTGCGATCGAGCGTCGCGATCGCCTTGTCGCGATCACTGAGCCTTGGGCGAAGTCCGGCATTGACCAGGAGTTCGTCGATCCAGTCGAGAACTGTCGAGACGAACTTCTTAGCCTCGTAGCGCATGCGGCGCCACAATCCTTCCGGAATAGGCGGTGGCGAGCGCTTGTCGAGTCCGTGCTTGTCGACTACTCGGCTCACCAGGTCGAGACTCTTGAGAATCGCGACCTCCGAATTCACGTCCTGCTGCCGGTAGCCGACAACCTGGTTTCGCTGCCCGGTCATGGTCGCCTGCGTAGACTGCTCGGTGACAAACTTCACGAGGAGTTTCGCAGTGACCTCGTAGACGTCGTCCTGAATAAGGAAGCGCCACGCCGTGGCGCTACCTACGATCAGGGTGAAGATCGCAACCATGGGCCAGAGCCGGCGGAAGAAGACGTCCGCCAGATCCCGGAAGGATGTGTGCAATGCGGCCGGCTCAGTCACGGCAGGCACTCATGGCACGCGTAGTAGTGATGCGCAACGGCGTCAAGCGGAGAAGAAATTTTTGTACCAGGCGATGGTCTGCAAGAGCGACTCGTCTTGAGTGTATTTTGGCCGCCACTCGAGCAGCCGGCGCGCCTTCTCGGCGGAGAGGTACTGATGCTGGATCTCGCCCTTGGCCTCGTTTAAGACCAGAGGCGCGAGGTCTTCGCGGCCCAATAAGCGCAGGATCGTGTGGGTAAGCTCTAGAACGCTTAGCGGAGTTTCACTGCTGAAGTTGAAGGCCTCTCCGTGGATCGCGGGCTCGCACATTCGTTCCGCCAGAGCGAGGTAGGCTTCGACAACGTCCAGGACATACACGTAGTCGCGGATCAATGTGCCGTCGCTGCGAATGACCGGACGTTCGTTGCGCAGCACGGACTGAATCGTGCCTGGCACGATGCGGTTGAAGTTCAGGTCGCCGCCACCGAAGAAATTTCCGCACCGGGTGACGCACACCGGCAACCCGTAGGTTGCGAAATACATGCGAGCGATCAGGTCCGTGCAGCTTTTCGAAACGTCATACGGGAAGCTGCCCGACAGGCTCATATCCTCGGTATAAGGCAATCGCGGTTGCGTCCCATAAGCTTTGTCGCTGGAGGCGACTACGATCCGGGTCGGAATGCCGGTGCGACGGCACGCTTCGAGAAGGTTCCAAGTACCTTCGATGTTGGTCTTCATCGTCGAAATCGGATTTCGGTTGGCCGTGCCCACGATCGCCTGCGCGGCAAGATGGAATACGGTGTCTATCTCGTATTCGTTGATGGTCCGCTCCAGGACCGGGTATTCCTCGATGTCGCCGCGCACCACCGTGATCCTGGAGAGCGAATCCCCTAGAACCAGGTTTGATTGGGGAACGTAGTCGCGAATTAGTCCGACTACGGTGGCGCCGCGGGCGAGGAGCTCACTTGTCATCCACGACCCCAGGAGCCCCGAACAGCCCGTGATGAATACGCGGCGCCCTCGCCACCAGAAGGGATCTACGGCGGTGTTCTTCATTCACGTCCTCGTGGATCGGATTGCGGCAAAGCGCATCAGGATAGCGTGGTTCTCCGCTCTAGTCCGTGCACTACGGCCGCTTCGATTGCTTCGACCACCTCGTCTCGTCCCGGGGGTACGAGTCCTAGAGCCGCGGCAGCACTTTCAACGTCGAGGGCGGCCAGCACCGGTTCCTCAGCGAAGCGCGGCGTATCGAAATCCGCCTTGAACACATAGCCTTTCTTGGCCAATACCGCCATCACCACATCTGCGACGAATCCGTTCGTCAAGCGGACGCCGGCGCTCACGTTGTACGCGATACTCGCACCAGCTGCCGCAGGCACATCGGAAGCCCTCTCGATCGCGTGGACTACGTAGTCAAGGGGTACGTAGTCGCGGGTGATGCGTCCGAGGCCGCGCAGCTTGGCCTCTACCAAGCCTTCTGGATCGGTTAGCGCATGACCGATGATGTACTCGATAAGGCCATGGCAACCGGGGCCGACCACGTTACCCAGCCGAAGCGAAATGGCCGTGCCACCGGTCGCCTTGGTCCACGCCGCGAGCACGAGCTCGCCGAGAGCCTTCGTTCCGGCATACGCACCGAGTGGGTTGATGTTCTCCCAGCGCTCTGTGTCGCCACGACGCGAAGTGTTGCCATAGACCGAGGACGAGGACGCGAAGAGTACGCGCCCGGTGCGAACTACGTCGAGGAGGTTGATAGTACCCGTCAGGTTGGTCTCGACCAACTCCGTCATGCGTGGAAATGGAATCACCGCCTCAGCAATCGCGGCCAGGTGAATTAGCACGTCCGGACACAGGGCGGACAGCTTTGGTTCGAGATTCGCGCGATTTCGGATGTCGGACAAGATTTCCGTATACCCTTCGGGTTTCGCAGCGGCAGCCTTGTCCACTCCAAAGAGCTCGGGACGATTCCCCTCAATGCGCGCGAGCGCGTGGCAGAGCCGAGAGCCGATAAATCCGGACGAGCCTGTAACGACCCAGCGTTTCGTCTTCCGGGCGGAAGAGGGCGGCGCGATAGGATCGTGATGGGTTGGGATCATGTGGCGCTATTAAAGCAGTAGCGTACCGTGCCGCATGGAGGCGACGGCCAGCAATCCAAGCGATGCAAGATCACGCGGGAAGTAGAGGAACGCTCGGACCAGCTTGGTTGCGCCGCGTAAGGTTCTCGAAGGTTCGCTGCTGCGCAAGACTACGTAGGGTACCGCCAGCAGGGACGCGGCGTGCCATGTCGAAGCCAGAGCCAGGCCGATGGCGGCAAGCAGCACGGCGGCTTGTGCGCGGTCGTAGAAGTAGCGCAAGAAGAAGTAGCGTCGCAATTCCGGAAATTCGCCGACGATCTTGGGAAAGACGTAGAGGCGCTTATGGATGAACCACTTCCAGACCGGAATCGGGCGAACCTCATGATACACCAGGGCGTCGGCGGCGAATCTGCTCTTCCAACCGTTCCGCTTGACCTGCCACGCCACCCGCGTGTCTTCGCCTCCCATAGGTTGCAGCGAGGTCGGGTTAAGGTCCGGGGAGAATCCGGGAGTCGCCGCGAAGGCCGAGCGCCGGTAGAGGATGTTGGCAGTTTCGTATAGCGGGGTTTCCGTGTCCACCACGATGTAGTGAGTGAACATTCCTGCCGCGACGCCGGGTTCCGGTAGAACGCGGCCCTGCACTAGTCCTATATCGTCCTCGAATGCCGCCAGACCCGCGCGAAGCCACCCAGGGGTCGCCTCGCAATCGCTGTCGAGAAAGGCAATGAACTGCCCCGCCGCGTGCTGGGCACCTAAGTTGCGGGACGGTCCGGGGCCTTCGGCGCTCTTGCGCAGGCATCGGATATTTCGACTCGTGGCGTCGGCTAAATCTTCGACGACGCGTTGATTACCATCGTCCGGCGAGCTGTCGACCACGATCACCTCATAATCGGCTGCATCGAGGTCCTGGGTGACAACGGACCGCAAAGCACGGCCAAGTGCCTCACTGCGGGTGAAAGCTGGAATGACGACAGTGACGCGGGGCGTCCTTTCCCGCGGGCTCCCCATTCCGCACTCCGCGGCAAGTATCCGCTGGGGCGAATCGTCGACCACGCCTTCATGCATGGAGGCTGTCGAGATAGTCGTCGATTCGATCAACGAAATGTCCCCATGTGAAAAGTCGACTGCGCTCAAGGCCAGCCTCTCCGAGACGCCGCGCAAGCGTCGGGTCACACGCCAGTCGAGCCATGGCGTCCGCAAACGCCGACGCTTGCGGTTCGACCAGCAGTCCAGTGACCTCGTGGACAACGGTCTCCGTCGGGCCACCGCGGTTTACTGCGATGACGGGTTTGCCGTGCATCCCTGCCTCAATCGGCGTGAGGCCTTGGTCTTCATTAAATGGTGTAAAGAGCACCGCGTAGCAGCGGCGATACAGCGCCTCCATCTCCCCATCGGTCAGGTCGCGACTGAACGAGATTCCAGAAATTTCAGCAGCCATGCTGCGAAGCGTGTCGAGATAAGGCTGGCTCTTCTGGTCCACCATTCCCGCTATCACCAACGTGAAATCGCTCCGGCCATGACGATTGCGGAACTCGCGGAACGCGTCGATGGCAAGTTCGACGTTCTTCGTCCACATGATCCGCCCGGGAACCAGGAACACACGGTCGCACGTATCGCTCGCCTGGATCTTCTCACTCGCCACCCCGGCGTACGCTATCTCGATGTCCTCCGCACGGCACAACCGAGCACCTAGTACGCGCTTTCGAACGGTATCCGAGATACAGAAAACGTGACGGTAGTAACGCCACGCAATTCGATCCACGGCTCGCCATGCGAGCTCGGCGAGTGACGCAAGTGGGCGCAGCATACCCACACGCGCGACATGACGACTCCGATACTCGTGATCATATACTGCGCGCAGCGGCGTGAAGCAGAGGCAGATGACTGGCACGTCGTGGTTGCGGAAGTTGATCAAGCTTCCCAGCCCGTCGCAGCAGACGACCAGCGCGTCATGTCCCGAGAGATCGAGCTTGATGGATGCGATACTCATCGCGCCGCGAATCACCGCACCGTACTGTCTGACCACGGAAACCCGATTGACCTCGATCACGTTCATCGACTGCAGTTCGGGATAGGTACGCTCGCGGTCGTAGTGACTGGTATAGATGGTCCACTGGTGGCGACTGCGACCGAAGATTTCCATGATCGTCCGCTCCAGACCGCTCTTGACGTATATCCACGGATGATAGATGGCGATCCTCAGCTTTCTCGGCCTCTCGGTGCTGTATTGCGGCCGATTCCCAGTCAATTCCGGCGGCCAACGGAAGGTTTGCTCGAGCGCGGCCGCAAAATTGAGGCGCGGCTGCCATCCGTAGCGCTTCCGTACGGCGGTGGTCGGGAAGCGCAGCGATTTGAAAACTGCAAGCCGTTCGGGCATCAAGATACTGGGCAATCGCCCGCGGGCACCAAAGAGGAACCGCGAGCAAAGGCCGGCTGTGAGCGCGACGAATCTCACCGCATGGTAGGGGAGAGGGACGAGAATCCCGCGTGCACCGGTGCGGCGCTTCTGCTCCTGCGCAAAGCGCCAAGCCGTGACCTCGTCCGAGTCAACGACGTTGTAGACCTGGATGCCTTCGGAACAGCCTTCAGCGGCAAGCGCGAAGCAATCTGCACAGTTCTGGACATGGGTGAGAGGCAAGCGCCGCCGCAGCCCGAGTACTAGTCGAAAAGGCCCGGCTGCAAAGTGGACCCCCGGCACTTCGTCGCGGCCGCGTCCCCAGATAAACCCGGGTCGAAGAATCGTAAGGCTCGAGCCCCCCTCATCCGCCGCACGGCATGCGACCCGCTCTTGCCACACTTTTGCGACCGCGTAGCCGCCGCGCCGTCCCAGCCGCGGGTCCACGGCGACCGATTCATCGAGTATTCGCTTAGCACCCGACCAGTCGTAGACCGAGAGACTGCTCGCCAGCACCATGCGCCGGGTCGTGCCGCGCGCCATGGCCTCAACAAGGCGCTCCGTAGCGACCGCTGTGCCTTCGAACTGCTCGTCTTCGTCTCCGAGGACCTGAGCTGCGAGGTGGATGACGACGTCGACGCCCGTGACGGCGTCGATCAGCGAAGTGCTGTCACGGAGATCGCACCGGAATACCTCCACCTCGTCCCGCCATTCCAAGTCGGCGAGGTCGATATGCGGGCGGACCAGGACCCGCACGCGATGCGAGCGTGCCAGGCACGCCCGCACCACATGTGCGCCAAGAAAGCCATTGGCGCCCGTGATCAGGATGTGCACGTGGTGGTGTGAGTGGACAGAAGACCTGGAAAATGCCGCTGGACAAACGGCCCGTATTGGGATTGGGCGCAGCGACTTAGGCACATCGGAGACGCCCCTTATAGGGAAGTGTGCAGTACGCAGATGCTCCGGCGCAAGTGGAGCCCAACACAATCCGTGTCATTCCTTACTGTGGTTCGCTGACGAGTTGCTATGCTGCTGGGTAAGCGCGGCAACCAGTCGTTGTGTCGACTCGATGTCGTCAAGCGATACCGGCGGCGGAGCGCCGGCACGTAGCGCGCAATAAGTGCGCCTTACAAGTTCCCAAATACCTCTATAGGATCCAGGCGCCCCTGCGATTCGCCCCCAAAGTCCACCAAATGCTGCACGGGAATGTGCGCATGCCTGCTTGATGCCATTCGTGGCGATCGCAAGCGCTGGCCTACCTGTTCGTACCGGCTCGATCAGTAGGAACGGCTCGAGCAAGTTCAGATGCACGCGCGCCTGGCTGCCGTGGACGGTGACACGAAATTCGTTCGGCTGGGACCGCCCGGATAGTGCAAGCGTCGCAGGCCCATCGCGGCAGAGCACCGCGGCTCGGAACTCGTCGTAGCCGTGCACGCCTCCGTCCGGTTGCCACAGCGTCCGTACCTCGTGGAAGTCTCCAACGAACGCCTTCGTCAGGTAGGCCATATGGGGTAAGAAGTCGAATACCTGGCCTCCAGGCATGTCACCCGGGGCCGCGATGGTATTGGAGAATGGAACTGCAAAGAAGATCTCGAGCCCCACGACTTGGCCAAGTTTGCCATCGGCCATCCACTGGAGCGTTCGGCGCACTTCCGGGTTCCAGAGATAGTTCTGGTCTTCGACCAGGAAGCGGTGGCGTTCAGCTGCGAGCGCACGCAGCGTGACAAAATCGGAGTACGCGACGCATATGGGCTTTTCAACGAACACGTGCGCGCCCGCGCGAATCGCCTGGCTCGCGAGGGAGAAATGCGAAGGCGGCGGCGTAGTGACGTGCACGACTCCGGGTGCAACTTCGTCGAGCATGGTCGCGAAGTCGCTGAATGCGCGCTCCACCCCGAACGCTTCAGCCATGTATTCCGCCCGCACGCGGGAGATGTCGCAAACTGCCGCCACCTCGACGCCGGCAAGGGTCTTAAGGCACGCCAGGTGCTGCCGCGCAATGCGACCGGCCCCAACTACCGCCGCCTTGATCACGTTGTTCACAGGTTGGCAATTCTAATGATCAATTCGGCGACTTCGAAACGACCGGTGCCGGACGTCTCGCAATCCGGCCAAAAACATGGCGCAGCCAATCTGAATTGGTCACAAACGGCGGTCAACAAATGACCGCTGCCGAGCCGCGCACCCGAGAGTTGATATTGCATTCCGCGCTTTCCGGCGAATTAAATCTTCATCTGGACTTGTTCCGCGGTGCGCGGATAGTTACCGACCCTCCTCAGGAAGGGCGGTTGCGGTCGAGATTTTTCCAGATCCAGGCCTCTCTCAGTGAGCGCTTTTGTCATGTTTTTGCGCCCTCGTTCACCAATTCGACCGTCTGTTGTCGGAATTGCAATGAGTACGGCGGGTTGGTTGCTGGCATCATGGGACTCCCTTTCACTGCAAGGTTGAGGTGTCCACGAAACCGAGTCAACTCAAGGGCAAAGTTTTGGGACGCTGGAATTCCACGTTCTCGGTAGCCTTCGCTTCGAAATGAGATTTGATTCTGCAAGCACCGTCGTTGAGACACTCGGCCAACGTCCTGTATTCAACCTGGTGATCGGCGTGGCTTTGCTTGGCGGCGGTTGTATTGCCCTGACCTACCTGGCGCCGCTGGTGCTTGACTGGGATCGCTTTCGTGCATTGATGCTCGATACAACGCTGAACCCGAGCATCAAGGTCTCTGGATTGACACTGACAATCTTGGCCGCCGTTTTTGCCGTTGTATTGGGGGTTGTGTCAATTGGTCGACGAAAATCCCGGCGCCTATTCGATGTCAACGTGCTGCTGTGTGTCACTGCAGCCCTTTTTCTGGTTTGCCTTGAGGGCATGGCGCGTTTCAGCATCAACCATGGCATTGCACCGCTGAATGCACCCGCCCTGTACGCGAACGGCTTCTGTGACGACGATTACTGGAAACTGTTGGCGCGCAAACTCGGCGCGCCGAAGCTTCCCGAAAACGTGTACCACCCGGTACTCGGTTGGACACTGGCACGTTCGGAGGCCAATCCGCATGGCCTGTCGCTTCACGCCTCCAACCCTGGACACCGGGATCTCCCTTTTTACGGCGATTCGTTCATGCAGGCCAAGACAACGCCGGAGGATTCTGTGCCGGCCATCATTCAACGCCTGTTGCCCGGCTATCAGACTCTGAATTTCGGCGTTGGCGGCTACGGCATTGATCAGATCTATCTGCGCTACGATCTGTCCGCGGATGAATTTCCCGCGAATCCGATCGTATTCGCAATGATGACCCGTGATGTCGATCGATCCATGCTGTCAATCCGGGACGCCATCAAACCTCATTTCCAAATGGGAAACGACGCGATTTCTCTCGCGGGCACGCCCGTACCCAGTGACCCTGAAACCTGGTTGAGCGCTCACCCAGTATCCATTAGAAGCTACTCGCTGTCCGTGCTCAGCCAGCTGGCGGATCTCATTAAAACCCGCTTCGACGGTTCCCAGAGCGAATGCAACGTCAAAGGCAAGATCGACTTGAATAGACGTATTCTTGATCGGGTGCTGGCGCGCGCCGCAGGGCTGGATCAACGGATCGTGGGGCTTATTTTCGTCGGTCCGCGGGATCTGGTCGTCGAACAGCCGGACTGGCGATATCTGTTCCTTAAAGACTATTTTGAGAAACATGACGTGCCGTATGTTGACATGCTTGCTGTGATACGTGCCGACATGCAGCGGTCAAAGCGCAAGACCGGCGACTATTTCATACAAGGGGATGGCCATCCCAACGCGGTGGCTAATGCGCTGATTGCCGACAAGGTGGCCGAAGTGCTCGCCCGCGTTGCACAAAACAAATAGTGCGTGCGTAGGTCTTTCCAGCCATGACATCACCAGGGTAGCGGTACGCATGTCATTCTTCGACAGGTTGGGCCATCAGGCCGTCAATGTTGCGGGTCGCGGCCTCGCCATAAGTATCGGTGGGTTGATACTGGCAGTCATAGCAGCCGTTATCACCGAGAGCGTGGGTGGACTGGACGCAAAGGGGGTATTTCTCTTCTTTGCGGGCCTCATTCTGGCCGCAACAGTGCTGTTTTCCGGCTATCCCAAGGAAATCCTGTTGTTCCTCTGGCCGGTCGCCCTCACCTACAACCGGCAATATTTTTCATTTGGGTCGGTGTTCGGGGATCACGGTTCTTTCGGACCGTACTGGGATCCGTCAGATCTGCCCTTCCTAGCTCTATTGATAATCTGGCTGTACGAGGTACTCATACTGAAACGCCGCGGCCCCCGGTCTTCAGGTAATCCCTGGCTCTGGTACCTGCCGTTTGCGCTTGCCAGCCTGGCTTCCACGGGTGTGGCGGAGCGTGTCGACTGGGCGTTATTCGAGCTGATCAGGTTCATCAAGATCGGACTGATACTGCTTTACTTCCAATGCAACATGAACCGTACCCGATGGTGGGTTACGGTATCCGGATTCGGATTCGGGCTGTTCATCCAGTCACTGTTTTCCTTCCTGGAAATCGTTGCACAGCGCAAGGGAATCATGTGGATTTTTGGTATCGACAGCGGATACGATGTTAGTTCAGTGATCGGATTCGACGCTGAATCCTATTTCGGCTTCGTCCGGGCCAGCGGCACCATGGGGCATCCCCCTTACCTGGCAAACTACATACTGTTAACTCTGCCGGTCATGATCGCGCTGTCCTTGGTCATCAAGAACAGACTGTTGAGACTGCTCAGCATTGCCGTCAGCCTGGCCGGACTGACCACTCTCACTTTGACACTCTCACGTTGGCCAATCGCGATGATGGGTTTCCAACTGCCGAGCCTGATATTCGGCCTCGTAGTGATGCGCAGGCTGAGCCTGGCGCGTGCACTCGGAATTCTCATCCTCGGTTCAACACTGGTTATGCTGGCCGCAGTACCGCTGGCCGACAGGATCCAGGAGCGTCTCACCAGTGATTTAGAAGGATCCGTCGACCTGCGCCTCGATGAATACCAAGTGGCCTTGCGTATGCTGGAGGATCATCCGTTACTCGGCGTTGGCCTGAATAATTATGCCGTCCAGATGAAGCGTTATGGTTCGAAGCTTACCTGGGGCCTGGATAAGAAGTTCCAGACCATTGCGACAGAAGTCCTGCACCTGCGTATCGTCGCGGGGCCACTTAACAGCTATCTATATGTCGCGGCGACCAGCGGGCTGATCGGGTTGTTGACGTTTATGTATTTCATGCTCGGATCGCTGGTGATCGGTGCGCGCGCAGTTCAGTGTGCGTCCGGCACGCTGAAGGCTGCATGCTGGGGGATGGTGGTAGGGCTGGCCGGTATATACCTACAACAAGTCCTGGATTATTCGCTGTGGATTGACCCTATTCTCTATGCCTGGACAATGATAATCGGCCTGCTGGCGACGGCCGACATGGCCGGCGCCGGGAGCGAAGAGGCCTCGGTGCTTTAATCCGGCAACGTCACCCCCAAAATTTCGGCACAGATTAGAACTGGAGTGAGGTCGCTTCGTGACTCCTTGCAAGGGTAAGGAGTAATGGGCTTGGAACCACGCCGTGACGCTCGATTTCACGCGGCTCGGCAAGCCTAGTGAGAACGCCTTTATCGAGTCGTTCAATGGTCGCCTGCTCGACGGATGCCTGAACTTGAACGAGTTCGTTTCGGTCGAAGAAGCCAGGCAGCGGATCGAGTCGTCTGACCCCGAGTGAGTTCGCCAACCAAATTCAGAAATCAGCTCTAGAAAGAAGTCAGACTCTATTCAGAAGAGTCGAGAAACCGGACCAACCCCAACCGGTGGCCTTTGCCAACCGTGTGGTGAAGCGACTTAGGGGGGGTAGGTCGCCAGAGTCGCGAGTTGCTTTCGGTTGACGCGGACGCAGAGGCGCGCCAACCTCTGCCAACAACGCCCGGATGGCGAAACTGGTAGACGCAAGGGACTTAAAATCCCTAGCCCGCAAGGGCGTGCAGGTTCAAGTCCTGCTCCGGGCACCACGGTACCGCTTCTAATCGTCTTGCCTGCGATCGCTCACGCGATCCGGTCCGCGCCCCCTGGCAGGCAGCGTATGCAGGCTGTGGCAGGGGCAGAGTGCCAACTTCTGCGCATGGCGTGGGCGGGTTGACCTCACATCGTGCACTCCGTCTCAAATTCCCGCTGCAAGCGCTTATTTCCGTTGCGGAAAGCAGTCTTCGGTCGCTACCATAGCGGCAATCGAGCGGCCCCTTCCAGGCGCACGCTGCAGATCCGCCAAGAACCGCACGAGGAGAGACCAGAATGGCGCCCAAAGCCGGGAGCGATGACACCACGAAGGCCGCCGCCGCGGCAGCGCCCCAGCGCGGCACTGCGGCTTCCCAGGCGGCCGCCGGCGCGCGCGTCCGCTGGAAGCCGGACAACGTCAAGAGCTCGTATGCGAACTTCTGCAATGCGTCGAGTACGCGCGAGGAAGTCGTTCTGAATTTCGGCGTCAGTCACGACTGGGAACGCCAGCCGCAGGACATGGAGATCGAACTTTCCCATCGCATCGTGCTCTCGCCGTTCGCCGCGAAGCGCCTGTCGCAGCTGCTGCAAAGGCTGGTTGGCGAGTACGAGACCCGCTACGGCGAATTGAAGCAATAGGTCCGCGCCGGGGCGCACATTGCACGCGCCTTTGGGAATCTGCCACCAGCCATGTCTTCAACCGCGCTAGACAGCTCCGCTCCAGGCAGCGTGACCGGGAGGGCGCCGGCCGCCTTGTCGGGAGACTCCCGTCAGGAATCCGACCTGTGGGCCGGCCTCGGGAGCTCGGGTGACGCCCAGGTGTTCACGCAGAGCTGGCTCGCGATTCAGTGCAGGCTCATTCCGGGCGTCGTTGGTGGCCTGGTGCTCCTGCGCGTCGAACGAGACGGCAACTATGCACCGGTGGCAGTGTGGCCGGACGTGCGCCGCGACATGCGCTATCTGACGCCCGTGGCGCAGCGCGCGCTGGCCGAGCGGCGTGGCTTCACGACGCCGCGACCGGGCGGCAGCGAGGCGATCGGCGGGGAGTGCGTCGCTTATCCGATCGAAGCAGTCGGAATATTGCAGGGCGTCGTGGTGCTCGATCTTTCGTCGCGCCCGGAAACGGATCTGCAGGCCGCACTGCGTCAGCTGCACTGGGGCGCGGCAGGGCTCGAACTGCTCTTCACGCGCGATGCCGTTGCAAAGGTGAACGCCCGGCGCGAGCGTCTCCAGAACGTACTCGAGATCGTCGCCGCAGGCGCGGTGCAGGACCGCTTTGCCGCGGCCGCCATGGCGGTCGCAAATGAGCTCGCGACGCGCTTGCGCTGCGACCGAGTGAGCATTGGACTCTTCCACGGTCGGCGCCTGCGCATCGATGCGGTTTCGCATAGTGCGCAGTTCAAGGAGCGTACGAATCTCATGCGATCGGTCGCCGCCGCGATGGAGGAGGCGATCGACCAGGGAACCACGGTCTCGTTTCCGCAGGTCGGACGCGGCACGCTCGCCGTGGCGCGCGCGCATGAAGCGCTCATGCAGGGTCACGGGACGGGTGCGTGCCTGACGGTTCCCTTGACGGCGGACGGCAAGGCGATCGGCGCAATCACGCTCGAGCGGCCCGCGCAACGGCCATTTGATACCGAGACGGTCGAGATCTGCGAGGCGATTGCTGGCCTCGCCGGGCCGATGCTCAACACGCATCGACGCGAGGACCAGTGGCTCCTCGGGCGCGCCTTCGAGCAGACCGGTGAATTGCTCCGCAAGCTCGTCGGGCCGCGCCACGCCGCCTTGAAGCTGGGCGCCATCGTGGTCACGCTGCTGATTGCATTCATGGCGATCGGGAAAGGCGAGTTCCGCGTGGCCGCCACGACGACGCTCGAGCCGCTGGTCCAGCAGGCGGCCGTCGCACCGTTCGACGGCTACATCCGGGAGGCGCCGGCGCGTGCCGGAGACCTGGTCAAGCAGGGCACGGTGCTTGCCAGGCTCGACGATCGCGAACTGCGGCTAGAGCGCCTCAAGTGGATGGCGCAGCAGGAAGAGTATTCCAAGCAGTTCCGCCAGGCGATGGCGGACCGCAACCCTGCGCAAGTGCAGATCGTCACGGCGCAGCTCGAGCAGGCGCGGGCGCAGGCTGCGCGCGTGGCCGATCAGCTCGAGCGGACCACGGTCTCGGCGCCATTCGACGGGATCGTCGTTTCGGGCGATCTCACTCAGCACCTCGGCGCCCCGGTCGAGAAGGGGAAAGTGCTCTTCGAGGTCGCGCCGCTCAGTTCTTACCGTGTCGTCCTCCAGGTAGACGAGCGAGACATCGCCTACCTGAAACCGGGCCAGCGGGGCACGCTGCTGCTCGGCGCGCTTTCACAGGAGCCGGTGGGTTTTACCGTCCAGCAGGTCACGCCGGTCTCGGATCCGAAGGACGGTCGCAACACGTTCCGTGTCGAGGCACAGCTCGATCAGAATTCGCTGCACCTGCGCCCCGGCATGCAAGGCGTGGGAAAAGTCGAGATCGAGGAGGCACGCTACCTCTGGATCTGGACGCGGGAAATCGTCAACTGGCTGCGCCTCGCCGCCTGGCGCTGGCTGCCGTAACAGGATGTCGCAGTCGCTCTACAGTCCGTCCTGGTATCGCGTCGCCAAGCTGACGCCTTCCCTACGCGCCCATGCGCAGATCCATCGCCAGGAGTATCGCGGCGAGACCTGGTACGTGCTCCAGGATCCCACCTCCGAGCGCTATCACCGGTTTTCTCCGGCTGCTTATCTCGTGCTGGGATTGATGGACGGAAAGCGTCCAGTGCAGGAGATCTGGGACGTCGCGTTGCACAAGCTCGGCGACGACGCCATCAGCCAGGACGAGTTCATCCAGTTGCTTGCCCAGCTGCACGCGGCGGATGTCCTGCAGTGCGACGTTTCGCCGGACACGCACGAGATGTTCCGGCGCCGCGAACGCCTGCGCCGCAAGAAATGGCAACAGAAGGCCATGAGCGTCTTCGCGTGGCAGATACCGCTCGTCGATCCCGAACGGTTTCTGGAGCGCTTCGTCGGACTGGTTGCACCGTTCTACACCAGGATCGGTTTCGTGATTTGGCTGCTGGTGGTCGGAACTGCGGTGCTGGTCGCCGGCAGCCACTGGAACGAGCTCGGTCGGAGCACGCTCGACCAGCTGCTGGCGCCACGGAATCTGTTGATGATCTGGCTACTTTTCCCGCTGATCAAGACGCTGCACGAGCTCGGTCACGGATTCGCAGTGAAGGCATTCGGCGGCGAAGTCCACGAGATGGGCGTGATGATCCTCGTGCTCACTCCGGTGCCCTATGTCGACGCATCGGCGGCATGGGCCTTCCGCAGCAAGTGGCAGCGGGTCGTGGTTGGCGGCGCCGGCATGGCAGTCGAGCTCGTCATCGCCGTCATCGCGCTGACGATCTGGGTGAATGCCGAGCCGGGTCTGACGCGCTCGATCGCTTACAACACGATGCTCATTGCCGGAGTCTCGACGGTCCTGTTCAACGCGAATCCGCTGCTGCGGTTCGACGGGTACTACATGCTGATGGATTTCCTGGAAATCCCGAACTTGCGCACGCGCGCCAATCAGTATCTCGTCTATCTCGCAGAACTGCATCTTTTCGGTCGCAAGGACACGGAGCCACCGATCTCGACGCGCGGCGAGCGCATCTGGTTCGTCGGATTCTCCATCGCGTCGTTCATCTACCGCATACTCGTCGTGCTCGCGATTCTCGTCTACGTCGGCGAAATCTCGTTCCTGCTGGGCGTGATCTTCGCAGTCATGACGACCATGATGTGGTTCGGCGTTCCGGCATTCAAGATCGTCGACTACCTGATGAACAGTCCGCGAATCCGGCGCGTGCGATCCCGCGCGGTCATTGCCACCGCGATCGTGGTCGGCGGGCTGGCAGCGCTGATCTTCGTCGTTCCCGCGCCGCTTCGAACGATGACCGAAGGTGTCGTCTGGGTGCCCGACGAAGGGCTGGTGCGTGCCGGCGCCGACGGCTTCGTCCAGAAGTTGATCGCGAAACCGGGTGCATGGGTGAAGAAAGGCGATCCCCTGCTGGAGATCTATGACCGCGACATTGCCACGGAAGTCAGCGTCCTCGACGCGCGCCTGAAGGAGCTCCAGGCGCGTCACAGGGAGCAGGTGGTGACCGATCGCGTCAAGGCGCAGATCCTGGACGAGGAGATGGCCTACGTGCGTTCCAAGCTTGCGCGTGCGAAGGAGCGCTCCGAGGAACTCGTCGTGACCGCGAAAGCGGATGGACGCTTCGTGCTGCCGCGCGCTGTCGACATGCAGGGGCGCTACGTGCGCAAGGGGCAGCTGGTCGCGCACGTGGTCAACATCGAGACAGTGGCCATTCGTGCGGTGCTGCCCCCGGAAGACGTGGATCTGGTGCGCAGTAGCACGCGGGACGTCGACGTCCGCCTTGCCGAGCGCCTCGGATCACCGTCACACGCTGATGTCGTGCGACTGGTCCCTGGAGCGAGCGAGCGTTTGCCCAGCCCCGCGCTCGGCACCGGAGGCGGGGGGCCCCTCGCGGTCGACCCGAGCGACGCTTCCGGCCAGAAAACGCTCCAGAAGTTTTTCGAGATCGAGCTCAAGCTGCCGCCAGATGAGCGCACCCTGAACGTGGGTGGCCACGCCTATGTGCGGTTCCACCATGGCTGGGAGCCGATCGGCTTTCAGTGGTACCGCAAGGCGCGCCAGCTGTTCCTTGCGCGGTTCAATGTTTAGAGGCCGTCTCGAGATCGCGGCCTTGGGTTCTTCATCCGAGAGAGATCGTACGAACAAGGGGCGAGCCCCTTGTGTATCCCCTCGGCGATCAGAACGCTGAGGACTGGTGCCAAGCGCCGCTGAACTGACTCTCGCGAGCGCCTCGCCGCTCGCTGCATACCCCGAGCAGCTTGTCGACCGCCCGGGATGGCTCGATCGGGCCGCGCAGCGCCTGACCGCCCCGATCGAACGCTCGCTGGCTGTGCGTCGCGCACTGCGGACGCCAATCGTGGACATGGTCGATCGCGCGGGCCAGGAACTGAAAGGCAAGGGCCTGAACGAGCTTCGGCGGGCGGCAGACCGTCTGAAGGCCAGACTGCGTACCGAAGGCATGCGCGACGAGCTGGTGGCCGGAAGTTTCGCGCTGGTCCGAGAGGTTGCCGGCCAGACGGTGGGCATGCGGCACTTCGGCAGCCAGATCCGCGGCGGATGGATACTCGTGAACGGCATGATCGCGGAGATGGAGACCGGGGAGGGCAAAACCCTTACTGCCACGCTCCCCGCCTGCACCGCCGCACTCGCCGGGTTTCCAGTACACGTGATTACGGTGAATGACTACCTGACGGCGCGGGACGCAGAAGCGATGCGTCCGATCTATGCGGCACTGGGTTTGACCGTTGGGGTGGTTATCAATGGCGGCGACCCGGCAAGCCGCCGCATGGCGTATGGCTGCGACATCACATACTGCACGAACAAGGAACTAACCTTCGACTACCTGCGCGACCGGATCGCGATCGGATCGCACACCAATCGCGTCCAGCTCCAGGTCGAGAAGATCGCGGGAACGGAAACGCGCTCCGCAAAGCTGGTGCTCCGGGGGCTCTATTTCGCAATCGTCGACGAAGCGGACAGCGTCCTCGTAGACGAAGCACGCACGCCGCTCGTCATCGCCGGCCAGGGAGACTCGGGTGGGGCCCGTGCGACCTACGAGGGCGCGCTGGCACTCGCGGGACGTCTTGTGCCGGGCGAACATTTCGCGCTCGACGGCCGTGAGCGCCAGGCGCACCTCACCGACGCGGGACGCGAGCAGCTCGACGAATGGGCGGTCGCGCTGCCAGGGGTGTGGAGCGGACGCAGACGGCGCGAGGAACTCGTGGGCAGGGCGCTTGCCGCCCTCCATCTCTTCGAGCGCGACAAGCACTACCTGGTGCACGAAGGAAAGATTCAGATCATTGACGAGTCGACCGGGCGGGTTCTGCCTGATCGGAACTGGGAGCTCGGCCTGCACCAGATGGTGGAAGTGAAGGAGGGTTGCGAAATCAGCGATCAGCAAGCATCCCTCGCGCGGATGACCTATCAGCGGTTTTTCCAGCGCTACCTGCATCTCGCCGGCATGACCGGCACTGCAAGCGAGATTGCCGGCGAGCTGTGGTCGACCTATCGGCTGCCGGTCGCTAAAGGTGCCGACAAACCGCGCCGGGCAGCGCAAGGATTTGGGCGAGCTCGTCCACGTCACTGAACGCGAAAAATGGAACGCCATCGCGCGCCGTGT
>CAVTJG010000018.1:0-5780 GCA_963735025.1 uncultured beta proteobacterium | reverse complement strand
AGCAATACGTGGCCTGCTGCCGGGCGCGCCGCGACTACGTATTGCTTCTGGATCGTTGCAGCGACCGCACGCTCGCGCTGTTGCGTCCGTTGCCGAGCGCGATTCGCGCCTGCGTATCATCGAGAACATCTCATGCCCAACCGACTGGGCCGGCAAGTGCAATGCGGCGCGTGCGGCGTCACGCTGCCAGCGAAAATATCTGCTCTTCACGGATGCCGACGTTCGGTTCGAGCCGGCCTCGTGCGCGCCGCAATGGGCTTGATGCGCGGGGTCCGGCGCGGCCTCCTGTCACTGCTGCCGCGCGTCGTCGCCGTCGCCTGGTACGAGCGAATCGTGCAGCCGATCGCGGCGATGACGCTGATGCAGATGTATCCGATCGACAAGGTCAATCGCGAGTACCGCAGGCGCCTTTTGCCGACGGGCAGTTCCTGCTGTTCGAGCGCAGCGTCTACGAACGCATCGGCGGCCACGCTGCGACGAAGCACGATCTCCTCGAGGACATTGCGTTCGCACGGCTGGTCGACGCGAGTGGTGCCCGGGTCGGCCTGGCATTGGCCGCGGACATGCTAGAGGTGCACATGTATTCGTCCTTCGCCGCATTTCGCGAGGGCTGGAAGCGGATTTTCATCGAAGCGAGCAGGCGGCGCGTGCGGCGTCTCCGCGAAAAGGCGTTGGTCGTCCTTGTCCTGGGAGTGGGCACGCCACTGTCCAGCTCGCGGCGCTCGCAACAGGCGCGGCGGCGGGTCACGCGACGTTTCTCTGGGCAGGTGCGATCGTCGCATGGGGCGTCGCTGCACAGGCCGCGGCGCTTGCGATGGTCTATCGCGCTTGCCGGGTACGGATGCGGGACATTGTCTTGAGCTCGGTAGGCGCGGCGTTCGTGGCCCGCCTGCTCTGGCAGGGCGCGAAGGATCTGGCTAAGAATCGTCCCGTGCGCTGGGGCGGACGCGAATACCGGTTGATACCCGAGGACTGATGTTCAACGAGATGGAAGGGCAATCTTGAAGCGGATACTGGTTACCGGCGGCGCGGGATTTATCGGATCGCACCTTTGCGGACGGCTCCTCGCGAGCGGCCACGAGGTCCTGTGCGTCGACAACTTCTACACCGGGAGCAAGCAGAACATCGCAAATCTCCTCGACGATCGCAATTTCGAGCTCTTTCGGCACGACGTCACCATTCCGCTGTTCGTCGAAGTGGACGAGATCTACAACCTTGCCTGCCCTGCGGCGCCGGTGCACTACCAGTTCGACCCTGTCCAGACGACCAAGACGTCTGTGCATGGCGCGATCAACATGCTGGGGCTGGCCAAGCGCCTGCGCGCGCCGATCCTGCAGGCCTCGACCAGCGAGGTGTACGGGGATCCCGAGGTGCATCCGCAACCCGAGGAATACTGGGGGCGGGTGAATCCGATCGGCGTCCGTTCATGCTACGACGAGGGAAAGCGGTGTGCAGAGACGCTTTTCTTCGATTACCGCCGCCAGCACAAGCTGAGCATCAAGGTGGCGCGAATCTTCAACACCTACGGCCCGCGCATGCACGTCAACGACGGTCGCGTCGTCTCGAATTTCATCGTGCAGGCACTTCGCAATGCGCCGATCACGCTGTACGGCGGCGGTCAGCAGACGCGCTCGTTCTGCTACGTCGACGACCTGGTCGAGGGGCTCGTGCGATTGATGGCGACGCCCGACGCGGTCACCGGCCCGATCAACCTCGGCAATGCGTCCGAGATCACGGTGCAGGACCTGGCCAACCGGGTCATCTCCATGACCGGATCGCGCTCGGTGATCGAGCATCACCGCCTGCCGGAAGACGATCCGAAGCAGCGCCAGCCTGATCTCTCGCGGGCCAAGGCGACACTCGGGTGGGCGCCGAGCACGCCGCTAGAGGTCGGGCTCAAGAAGACGATCGAATACTTCGATGCACTGCTTGCAAGCGGACGGGCATTTCCGAGCCTGGAGCGCCGCGCCGCCGCCGAGTAGCGAAGCGCTGGTCAAGTCATCCCCGCGTAGGCGGGGATCCAGGAAGCCTGTGAACGGCCTCCGTCTGGATTCCCGCATTCGCGGGAATGACGGCCTTTTCCATATTTCCTCGGCCTTCGTATCTTCCGACGCGTGACTCAGGGCCTCGGGCAATCGCGCGGCGTGATCCCCTTCTCCTTTGCGTAGGCGGCTGCCGAGGCCTCGATCATCGGCCGCACCAGGTCCTGGTCGGAAGCGATCCAGTCGGTGATGGGAACCCACTTGCTGCCGTCCCATTGCTGGAATTTCACCTGGCCACCACCTTCGTGGTCGAAGCAGCTCGTCTTGAGCGGCTGCATGAAGCCGACTGCGCCCATGGCCTTCAGGCGCGCCGCGTCGATGTTCAGGTGCTCCAGCGCCCACTGGATCTGCTCGCCGGTCATCGGCTTGCCCTTGCCGAAATGGTCCTGCGCGGTGCGAATGGCCTCGGCGGTGACGATGCCCAGCACGACGCCCCGGTTGTAGTAGATTGTGCCGATGCGACCCGTGTCTTCCATCTCGCCCTTACGCTTGCCGTACACGACCTTCAGGATGTCCTGGATGACCGGGTAGTTGCGCCCGCTGACATTGAAGCCGGCAGCGATGTATCCCTTCGCGGCGGCGCCCGCAGGGATGGTGTCCTCTTCCGCGCCTGCCCACCACACGCCGACGATGCGATCCGCGGGAAACCGACTCTTGCTGCGGTCTTGAGCGCAGTCGGATTCATCACGCCGAAGCCGCGCAGGATCACCCAGTTCGGCTTGATCTGCCGGATCTGCAGCCACTGCGCCTGTTGCTCGTTTCCGGGATGGGGCACGGGAATGTTGATGACCTGGAAGCCATAGCGCTTCGCCTGCGCTTCGAGCACGGGGATGGTCTCTTTCCCGTAAGCGGAGTCGTGGTAAAGGTTCACGATCTTCTTGCCGCGCAGCTTGTCCATCCCGCCTTCCTTCATTCCCATGAACCGGATCTTGGCGGTGTTCTGGCTCCAGTAGTTCGTGATGAGCGGGAAAACATACGGGAACACCCGGCCATCGGAAGAGTCCGTGCGACCGTAGCCGATCGACACGATCGGAATCTTGTCCGCGGTGCCCTTTTCGATGAGCGCGTAAGTGATGCCGGTCGAAGCGGCATGGACGAGCGTCGCGCCGGTCGGGCCCTTGCCCTTCGAGCGCTCGTAGCACTCGATGCCGCGCGCGGTGATGTACTCGGTCTCGCACTTCTCCCAGGTGATCTTCACTCCGTTGATCCCACCGTCGCGCTCATTCAGCATCGTGAAATAGTCGATCATTCCGCCGGCGATGCCGACGCCGCTGGAGGCGTACGGTCCGACCCAGAAGAAATTCACCGGAACGAATTGCTCTTTCGCCTGCGCTTGCGCCAGCCCGGCAGCGAGCATCATTGCCGCGGTCGCGAGCAGCGTGGTCGCAATACGCGCAATTCTTCGTTCTGGGTAAATTGGCATGCGGGCCTCCTCGCTTGATGTTCGGTGGAGCGTGTACGTGATCGGTGGAGCGTGTTTGTGATTGGTCGGGCGTGAATGCATTTTCCCCTCCTTTCCAAGGAGGGGTGCCGCCGTAGGCGGTGGGGTGGTTCGAGCGGTAGCGGCCGCTGTACGGCGTCTACAGAACGCACAAGTGCTTGTCACCCGCACCGCGAATCGCACTGGTCGCGATCGCGCGATCGAACGTGACGAGTCGCCCGCCGTGGCGGACCGCGAGTGCGAGCAGATAGAGGTCGGTCAACTGGCGCGGGCCGTGGATCCGGCCGGCGTCCGCGACCCTCTCGTCGAGCAGGGTCACATCGTCGGGCCAGAACGCGTGGTGACTGCTCGCCGTGGCCTCGCGCAATCGCTCCAACCCTGCTTGCACGGGGACCAGGCTCGGATAGCGGGCGTGCGACATGATCCGGATGCAGCCGTTCTGAGTGAGCGGGCACGATGCCCAGCCGCCACGTGCGTTGCGATTGAACCATGACCTCGCAAGGTCGTGAGAAACGTGATCGGCATCCAGCAGCGCGATCAACACGTTGACGTCGAGCAGCGAACGCATCAATAGGCGTCGTCTTCGCGCAACGAATCGATCAGCTCGTTGGTCACTATGCCGCCACGCGCGGCAAAGGGGCGGAACCCGTACACGGCGCGCGGCTCACTGGCCGTTGGCACCCCGCGCGGGGCAGTGAGCGCGCTGCGCGCGAGCATCGAGACCACCGCGCCGGCGGTCTTCTTCTCGCGGCGCGCGATCTCCTTCGCGGCCTGCAGCACGTCTTCGTCGATATCCAAGGTGGTGCGCATGCATCAGATGCTACTGCATCAAACTTTCCGCGTCAAGGAGACCGCGCGTAAGCAGTTCGTGCCGATTTGACCGGACTTTATCGCGACGGCCGCCCACGCTGTCGATCCCGATTTGGTCTGCACAAGGAGCTCAATCTTGCTTCGGCAGCAACTCTCCCAGCGCGAAGAGCGTTTTCTGCGGAAAGCGTTCCAGGGGGTAGAACCGCGTGACGATTGCGACCGCCTGCTCGTACGAGCGGATCCCGAGATGGCGGAGGAGGTAGCGGATGTCGTCCTCGTCGTGAGACTCCGCGCCGATCCGCAGGGATAGACACTTCATGGCGAGCAGATACTCGGGCTGCGCCACCATGACTCGAAGATGGTCCATTTCGAGGAAGACCGCAAATTCGCCACGCTCGCTGAGGAAGCCTTTCACGCCGTTGTTGAGCCAGTCGGGCTCCAAGCCTGCCTCGATGGCGACCCGCGCCGAGGCTTCACGAACCTGACGAGCTGGACGAAACAGGCCGTCCACGTCCTGGGTGGAAGGGCGGGCGTCGTATGCCAGGCACATGACGGCTCCGCCCACCAGGAACAGTTCGGCCTCCGTCCCTGTACGGCGCAATTCCTCGTTCAGCAATCCGAGGAGTCGTCGAATGTCCCGGTTGGTGAGCGCAACCATTTCACACCCGCGATCCGACGCTGGCGTCGATGAAAATGTTCCGCCGCCGGAAAGGCGGTGGCGAGTGGGTCAGCAGGTACAGGCGCAGGCTCATGAGTGCGGAGCCGAAGACTGGCTCTGTCAAAGGCGCAATCGCCCGTGTCCACGCCGGCGGTGCGACGCCGCGCTGCGCACACGCAAGCTCCACCATCGCGGCGACGTAGTTCGCGAGATAGGGCGTCAGCGCCGGCGGTGGCGACGCCACTACTTCCTGAAGCTCCGTGTCACCGAGTTTCGCCAGCCGGGCATTCAGATCCGCCAGTGCGTAGCGCCCGCTCTCGGGATCCGCGCACGCGCCCGTGAGTTCCTGAAACCGACGCGCCCCGGCCGGCAGCACTCGGGCGAGCACGTAGGTGGACATGTCCATTCCGGCGCGGCGCGCCGCGCGCTGGATGGCAGCCTTTTCGGCCGGCGAAACGCGAATCTGGAGCTGGGCGGATTTGGTCGTAGACGACATCAGGGTGAAATTATGCCGCATCGCGACTCATGTCAATACATATGTATTGGCCTAAAACCCGATCCTGCCCATGCCTCGCGTACGCGGTACGCGAGGCCGATCGGATAAGTCGGTGCCGTCGGTTGGCTCGCCATCTTCAGGTGCGTCGGGGGTGCGGGCGTGTGACGCGCGTGTGACACGTGCGCGAAGTCCGATTACAGGGCAGCCGGGCGGGACTGCGCTCGTGTGAACGATCAGCTACGCTTGTGCTTTCGGTGGACGGTGGACGGTGGACGGTGGACGGCGTAGAGACCGTCGACGGCCATTCGCGTGACCATCCAAAAATGGCATTGG
>CAVTJG010000017.1:0-256580 GCA_963735025.1 uncultured beta proteobacterium | reverse complement strand
GGATCGTTCTTCATGCGGTTCAGCGCAGTCTGCGCCGTTTCGCAGCCTCCGGCGACATGTAAATGGTCGCGCCGGTTTTTGCTGCGATGAAGGCTGCATTGTCAGCGTGGTCACTGTGACCGTGCCCGATGAAAAGTGCCTGCCCGGCTTCATGTCGACGAGGTCCTTGATCACGAAGGGCGTTCGGCCAGGTGTGGCTTCGAGACGGCGAACGTAGGTATCGAGCATGATGACGCGACCCCGCAGCGAGACTGCGCCGCCGTTGTGGCCCAGCCACGAGAAGACCACTTTGTCGTTTGGCAGCGCGCCCGTTTTGGCATCGACGTTTTCGATGCCGAAGATCTTCGTTCGCGCGTCAATCAACGCCTGGTTGGCGTGATGATGCGAATCATGGCCATCGGCGAATGCAATTCCAATCCCCGCAGCGGCCAGCGCTGCGACGAGCGTCCTCTGAATAAAACGGCGTTTCATTTTATGCCTCCATATATGCGTCCCGTGAGCGGGACTTTAGTGAGAGGATCATTTGCTCCCCAACAACTACAACTGCGACGCTGTTGATCGAGAGCCAGGGAGTCAGCGACAACTCTCGATCGGCTCGGGCTTCGCTTCTGGTAACCGCCCGGGTTCGTAACTGGTGTATCCGGTGGTCAAGACTCTTCCGCAAGGCAATGGTAGTTCCTCGCCCGCTCGCATCTCCCACTTCACCGCGCGCGACGCGCCGCCTCCCAGATTGCATGCCCGCGAACACCCGCTCCGGTCTTGTTGGCCCGCACAAAACGGCGCACGAGCGGGGCGGCATTCACAGGTACTTCGATACGCATTACGCCCCGGACTTCACCCGCGTTTTCGAATAATCGTTCTACGGTAGGGATACAATATACGAAATGCAATATATATTTCGGCCGAGGCAGCCGGCATCTGGCCTAATAATCTGTTTATACAGCGGATTATTCCCCCAGAAGGTCGTCTTGTTTCTCGCATACAATGCACCGCTATGAGCCAGTGCGTCCTGAATTCCGCAATCAGCCCGATTCCAATAGAGCGGAGGTCGCTCGTCGGGGAGGTGGCGGCTCAAATAAGAGATCTCATAACCGAGGGGGTGATCTCGCCGGGCGTTAGGCTCAATGAACGCCATCTATGCGAGCGGCTACAGGTGTCGCGCACGCCATTGCGAGAAGCGTTCAGATCGCTCGCCGGGGAGGGGCTAATCGAGCTGGTACCCAACCGCGGGGCAGTCGTCGCGGAGATGTCGATCGAAGAGATCGAGCACACGTTCGACGTCCTCGGTGTGCTCGAGGCCCTCTCGGGTGAACTCGCCTGTCAGCATGCGAGTGAGGAAGAGGTCACGCGGATTCGCGCGCTGCACCTCGAGATGCTTGCCGCACACGCGCGCCGCGACTTACCTAACTACTATAAGCTCAATCGGCAAATACACAGCGCGATAAACGGGATTGCTCGCAACCCTGTCTTAACGGAGACCTACAATACGCTGAATGCACGCGTGCAATCGTTGCGATTTCGTTCCAACTTTGATCGCCACAGTTGGGACATCGCTCTCAAGGAGCACGACGCAATGCTGAATGCTCTTGATGAGCGAGATGGGGAGAACCTCAGCAGGATCCTTCGCCAGCATTTGCGGAGCAAGCGGGACGTTGTCATTGAACAACTTCGGGGGCTTTCACCTGCATCGAGAGATGCTGTCCTGCTCCGATAGCGCCCGAGCGGCATCGGTTTGGTCGCAACAACAATGCCTCGGGGCGAGCGCGGGGTCCCCTGGGTAAATTGAGCTTATGACATGACCGAAGCACATCGCGTAAGTTCGGCACGACAGGCTGTCAGTGATCATTGAAACCAGAGCAGGTGTGATCACGTAAAGCTGAGCAGAGCCGGATGGGTTTTAGGGGTTGGGTGTGAGGGAGGGCAAGTCAGGAAGCTTGTCGGCGCTCCAGAGGTGCTCTCTAGCAGAAATAGATCTGGCTCTTGGAATTGGCCTTGGGCTCGGCCCAATCCAGCGCTTGCACGAGGCTGTCTACTTGATCATCGAAGCGACCGTTCGGAAAACTGAGGAGCTCGTTCAGATACGGTTGAATCCATTCGGCTTGCCCGGTCGCACCAGGAATACGCGTTTTTCGAAAAAGATCGGGAGCACCAAAGCGACGCGGATCATCTTGTCGTGCTTGGGTTGATAGGAATGGCACGGAATCCGCGACTGCCGCAAGTATTGGATAAGCGATATTCCACTTCCGGCCGCCTCCACGATGAAAGTCGTTGGGGCTCGCGTTCTACATAACCCAATGCTTTGCCTCTGAGCGTTTCGTAGTCCCATCGGCCACGCTCGGCGAAGTAGACGAAGTGACCGTCACGGTTCGAGTACCCCACGCTGATCGCCGAATAGTCCGCGTTTCCGAAATTGAGAACGCCGAATCGATGCTGACCCAGAAAAGGCCGCCACCCGGAAGGCTCTCCGGACGGTCGATGATGCTGATGTAATTGCGCTTTATGAGAGCGCCCTCGGGGGTTTCGGGGCTCTGCTGGTACTGCGACAAGAAGTTAAGCGGACCAATCTGGTCTCGGATCGCTCCAGCGTCTCCAGGCTTCACGATCCCGCATGCAGGGGCTCGTTCTCGGCGTCGAAGGTAGGCTTCAGTATCGCCGATGTCGATGCATTGGTCGCTAGTCGCGATCGCGGGAAAGGCGAAGTTTGTGGAAGCCACCAGATGGCCTCGACGAAACCCGTCAGATCGTTCATGTGCAGGCGCTGCATGACGACGATCAGCACGCTCTTCTGCTTGTCATCCAGTCGGCTCAAGAGCGTGCTTCGGTACCACTCGTTCGTGGACACACGAGCTTTGTCCGAAGGCCTCTTCGGGCTTGATCGGGTCATCGATGATGATGAAATCGCCACCTCGCCCGGTGAGACGTGCCGCCGACCAGAGTCGCGTAACGGCATGCCGCCAGATCGGTCACGAACTCGCTCTCGGTATCTTTTACGAGCCGACAACGTGGGAAAAGACGCGTCGGTACCACTCGCTCTCGACGATTCTCCTGAAGTCACGCGCGAGGGCCTTGGCGAGTTCATCGGAGTAGCTGATGCAGATGATCTTCGCTGTCGGATCGAAGCCCGAGAAGGAAAGCGGGGAGGGCGACGCTGACGATGAAGGACTTCAGCTGCCGCGGAGGCAGGTTGATGATGAGCCTCGGCCGTTGCCCTCGATGCTCTCCTCAAGACGATAGACGATGGCGTCGATGTGCCAGTTGTGCGCGTACTGCTTGCCCGGATAGAGCCGTTGAAAGCTCCTGGCGCAGGAAGATCCGCAAGTCCGAGCGCACGGCGGCCAGATGCTCCTTCGCGTGGCGTTCCATGATCAGCCCTTCTCGGACTCCGAGTTCGTCGGGCTGAGGTCCTTCTGGCGCTGCGCGACATAGGAGTCGAGTATGGCCTCGTAGTTGTCGGGCAGCAGGCTCATCAGACGCTGGTGTCTTCGAAATGGCCGGTGCGCCGCAGAATCTCGATCAGCGTCAGCAACGCCCGGTGCTCCCCCTGCAGTGCGCCAGCGACCAGGCGCTTGCACCATCGCCTTCAGGCGAGTCACCTTCTTCTTGCCGTTTTCGTTGACGACGATCGACTGGCCGAGCTCCTGCTCAAGCAGCGTGAGGAAGTTTCGTGAGCCCTTTCGGCGCCCTTTCGGGTTGCCGGATTGGCCCGGCTTGAACTGCCCGCTCTTGGGCGGGCACTTGTAACCGATCTCATAGGCCATGGCCGCCCCCCGCGTCGTGGTGGCCAGGCGTTCGGCTCGGACCTGCGCCCAAGGCTGGCCAGTGCCCGCCAAGGTGGCCTGCTTCCCGGTGACCCGCTGCCAGCGCAGGACGCCAGCGTCCACGTACTGGGGATCGAGCTCGATCGCCCGTGCATAGCGGCCGGTGCGCTCGGCCGCGACCAGGATCGTCCCGCTCCCGGCAAAGGGATCGAGCACGATGCCCTTGCGGTCGCTGCAGTCGCGTAGTGCGTCGGCGATGAGGCCGACCGGCTTGACCGTCGGGTGGAGCGCCAGGAGTTGGTGACCCTTGCCCGTGAAGGTGTTGACGCCGGGGTAGGTCCAGACATTGGTGCGGTAGCGCCCGTGCTGGCCGAGCTCGAAGTTGTTGATGTGCGGCGCCCCGCCGCGCTTGAACACGAACACGAGCTCGTGCTGGCTGCGATAGAAGGTGCCCATGCCGCCGTTGTCCTTGACCCAGACGCACAGCTGGCGGGCCGGACCGAACAGGGGGCGGGCCGCCTCCTGGATCTCGCGGATGTGCCGCCAGTCCATGAAGAAGAAGTGAAGGGCGCCGTCGCGGCTGATGCGCATGCGACAGGGAGAAGGCGGCCAGGAAGGCGGTGAACTGCTCGGGAGACATCTCACCGGAGGCCATCGCGAATTCCTTGTGCTTGACCTTGCCCGTCCGCAGACGTGGCCGGCGATCGGCACGTTGTAGGGCGGATCGCTCACGACCAGCTGCGCCCGCTCCTCAGGCATGAGCGCCTGATAGCTGTCGGGGCCCAGGGCATCGCCGCAGAGCAGGCGGTGGTGGCCGAGCTGCCAGAGGTCCCCCGGTGCGGGTGACGACTTCCGGGCGGACATCCTCCTCCTGAAGGTCGTCCGGATCGCTTCCCTCGCGAGTCCTCCGCGTCGAACATGAGGTCAATCTCGGCGGTCGTGAACCCGGTCGCCTCGATCTCAAACTCGTCCCGGATCAGGATTTCCAGCTCGGCCTTGAGCAAGGCCTGGTCCCATCCGGAAAGCTGGGCGAGCTTGTTGTCAGCGATCACGTATGCCCGCTTCTTGGTCTTGGACAGTCCGGCCAAGACCCGGGTGGGGATCTTCTCCAGTCCGAGTTCCTTGGCCGCCTGGACACGGCCATGGCCGCTCAGGATCACCCCCGCCTCGTCGACGAGCACCGGGACGGTGAAGCCGAACGTCTGGATGCTGGCCTTGAGCTTGTCGAGCTGCTTATCGGAGTGCGTCCGGGGGTTTCCGGGCCAAGGGTTGAGGTCACCGGGTGGGCGCTCGACGATTTGACCGATCTTCGAGGCGCCCTTACTAACTCGGTCTTCCAACGTCTTCATCAGAGTTCTCCACGAGTTAGCTGTCTTTTCTTGACGTGCCGAGATGTCCGAGATGCGGGCCGAAAAGAGACGCCGAGGACGGCGCTGCGTAGCGGAAGGCCGACATCGGCCGAACTTGGCGGCGATTAAGTAGAGGATAACGACCGACCGACTCACCTTACGAATTTTCTTTGACGGTGAGCGCGTGCTCGGAGGATTGCGCTCGCTGTGGCGAGCGATTGCCTTTTTTTTCGAAAGGGGAAGGGGTACGTGGCGTCGTGCCACGCACGGCGCTGGCCGAGACGGCGCCGCATCCGGGAGCACATTTTCTGCCCGCCGCTGTCAGTGCGCCATTGGGTGGTGTCTAGGTCTTCGTGCGCACGACCGCAGCCAAATCAACGCGGCGACGATTAGCCTGCGCCGCAAGCAGACCTACGTGAAGCGTGGCTAGTGAATATCGATGCTGGCATCCCATTTCCTGTTTTGCGCTGAGAAATTCCCTGATAATTTTGCTAATTTCCCGGCGCCGGAGTAATAAGATGCCGTCCGTGCAATCGTTGGTGCGTGAACCCGAGCCTGGACACCCGGATAATTCCCTGCAATATCGCTGTTAGCCTGGGAATTACGTCAGAGAGGGGTTCGCTCGGGACTCCGTGCTCCGCCAGAAACAAGAGAAGCCCGCGCAAGCGGGCTTCGTTGTCGGCGGCGGCCTAAATTAGGCCGCCTCAGCAAGCGACATGCTTCGCTGCACGTACAGCCGGGCGAGCGGGCTTTGCGGGCGCAGTGCCGCGCGTTCGGCGGCGAGTGCTGCCGCCAGTGCGGTGTTGCCGGCGCGGAAGCTCGCCTCGATCAACGTCAGATCCAGCAGGTCGCGCTGCGCGTGACTGCCGCCGAAGCGATGGGCGATGTTGCGGATCGGTCGCAACAGCGTCACGGCCTGCGCATAGTTGCCTTCGCCGAACGCCTGGATTGCGATGCGTCGCGCTGTGCCCGACTTCACGGACGAAGAACGCGTTGTCGCCGTCGCCCGCCATCGCGGCGCGCTGCACCTCGAGCAGTGCCTGCAACGACTTGGGTCGTCGGCTGCCGACGAACGCCATTGCCGCATGAAAGTCGTTGAATGCATAGTTTCCGGCGCCGATATGCGGCGTCCAGTTGTCGGCCAGCGCTCTCCCAGCGGTCACCCAGATCGATGCCGCGCAGGTGCAGGCGCCACAGCATTGCGGACGCGTCGATCATGTCGAAAATCACGGTCGACCGCTGGCCGAAAATCGGACCGTCGTACAGCCGCAGCACCTCGTCGATCTTCTCGAGCTCGAGGTGATACAGCGCGAAGTGCCACCAGTTGTGGACCGCGAAGAAGCTGTCCTGCGACCACGCATCGACGTTGCCCTGCATCCACGCGATGCCGTCGCGTGGACGGTTGTCATCTCCAGCACGTGGGCGACTGCATGCTGTCCCCAGCCGTCGCGCGGCTCAAGCTCGACGCTCAGGCGGCCCTGCCGATCCGCCTGGGCATAATCGCCAGTCTCTTCCAGACCGAACGCGTGCATGCCGATGACCGCGTGGTACCCGGGCAGGGTCTTGCTCCAGTGGGGGAGCGCGCGCGCAATCCGATCGCGCAACATGCGCGAGTCACCGGTGAAGAAGTCGACCAGGTGGCCGGCCTGCAGGGCAAGCGCGTCGCGCGGATACTCAGCGCTCAGGTCTTCGAGGGTGCGGGCGGCGTCGCGCCAGCGCCCGGAGGTGATTCGGCGTACGGCTTCGAGGTGATACTTCTCGCGTTCGTTCGCGGGCAGCGCTGACCGCCGCGTCCAGGCATGCACGCGCCACCGGCAGACCCGCCGGCTCGGTGCCGAGCAGGTGCAGATACGCCTTGAGGACGTGCGCCATCACCATCGACGGGCTGGCGGCAATCGCGTCGTCGACGGTCGCGACCGGATCGTTGATATAGCAGCGAAATTCATGCAGCGCCTGCTCGAAGGCGAGCATGCTTTCGGGGGTCGCGCCGGATGCCGGATAGCCGGCAGCTTCGTTCATGTGTTTCATGGGGCCTGTCCTCGTCAGTTCTGCTGGAAGGCCGTTCAAGGTAGGCCGCGCGAGTAACGCTTTCATTTCAGTCGCGCAGCGCTTTGTATCGATCTTGTTTCAGAACGGTCGTAAGCGCCCAAGACTGCTCACGCCGGTGCGCCGATGCCTGAATGCTTGTTGCAGCTGGCGCGCAGCGCAGTGAGCGTCCGACCCGCAAGCGCCGTAACGATTCCGGCTTCGATTCACCGCGGCAGAATGAGCACCGCTTCCAGTCCGCCGCCTTCAGGGTTGCGCAACGTCACGGTGCCACCGTGTGCCCGCGCGATGGTGCGCGCGATCGCTAGGCCGAGTCCGGTGCCACCGGTCGCGCGGTTGCGTGAGGCTTCGAGGCGGTAGAAGGGCTCGAACACCCGCTCGAGCTCGCGCTCGGGAATTCCGGGCCCTTGGTCGCGGACGCGGATGCGCAGCTCGTCGTCCGTATCTTCGAGCGCGATACTGGCGCTCTTCCCATAGCGAACCGCGTTCTCGACCAGATTGGTGACGCAGCGCTGCAGCGCCTGCGCTCTTCCGGGATACGGCTTCGCGCGGCCCGCGATCTCCACGCGCCACCCCAACGCCGCGGTATCAGCCTTCAGGGTTTCGAGCAGCGCCACGACGTCCACCGGCCGCGCGGCCTCCGGGCTGTCCAGCGTGCGCACGAAATCGAGCGTTTCGGCTACGAGCTGCTCCATTCTTTTCAGGTCGCCCTCGAACTTCGTTTTCAGCTCGGCATCGTACGAGAGCGCCTCGGTGCGCAGACGCAGCAGCGCAAGCGGCGTTTTCAGGTCGTGCGCGATCGCAGCCAGGATCCGGCCTCGGTCTTCGATGTAGTCCTTCAGTCGCGCCTGCATGCTATTGAACGCGCGCGCCGCGCGCCGCACCTCGTCTGGTCCCTCTTCCGGGAGCGGCGCGCGGTTGATGTTCGCACCGAGTTCGTCAGCAGCGCTTGCGAGCACGGCAAGTGGCCGTGTCGCCCGGCGGACCGCGATGACCGAGACCGCGATCACGAGCAGCATCAGGGCGATCGCCTCGATGAGAAGGTGATAGGGCCAGGCGACGTGAAGCTGCGGTGCCGCAGAGGCGAAGCTCGCCCACGTTCCGTCGCGCAGCCGCACCTGGATGGTCGGGGGCTGCATGGACGACATCGCGTGCGGCATCGAGGCTCCGCCCATCGGCATCGCCGGCATGCCCATGCCGGGCCCTAGCCGGATCTCGCGCCGATCGCCAAGGTAAGCATCGAGAAGCGCCTCGATCCGCGCGGCGCGAGGGCCGCGCACGGAATCTCCGGGATTGCTCGGTGTCTGCCCGAGCGTCACGTTCAGCGAGGCGGAGCCGAGGCTCGCGGCAGTGCTTGCGCGAGCCGCCGGGTCCTGCGCATCCAGAACGCGCACGGCGTCGGCGATCTGCCGCGCCATTCCGGCCGCTCCCGCCTGCTGCAGCAGGTCGCTGCGCTCGCGCAAATGGAGCACGGCGCCGATCGATAGCACGAGCGCCAGGCCGACAATCAGCACCGCCAGCACGCGACCGAAGAGAGATCCCGGCAGCAGGCGCACTACTTGGCCGCCTCCACTGCCACCGCGAACACGTATCCGTGTGCACGCACCGTCTTGATCAACGCCGGCTCCTTTGCATCGTCACGCAGGCGCAGGCGCAGGCGGCTCACCTGCGAATCGACGCTGCGGTCGGTGCGCTCCGCGTCACGCCCGAAGCCGAGGTCGATCAGCTGATCCCGGCTCAGTACGCGGTTAGGGTGTTCGAGGAACACCCTGAGCAGACCGTACTCCGCTCCGCTCAGCGGGATGACGACGCCGTCGGGCGCGGTGAGATACCGCGTGGTGGTATCGAGTTGCCAGCCGGCAAAGCGGAAACGCCCCACTTCCTCGGGCTCCAGGTTTTCCGGCAGCGCACGCGTGCGCCGCAGGACCGCCTTGATCCTTGCCAGCAGCTCGCGCGGGCTGAAAGGCTTCGCCACGTAGTCGTCGGCCCCCATCTCGAGCCCCACGATGCGATCGGTCTGCTCGCCGCGCGCGGTCAGCATGATGACCGGCACCTGCGAGCGGGACCGGAGGTCGCGGCACAGGGTCAACCCGTCCTCGCCGGGCAGCATCAGGTCGAGCACGATCAGATCGACGCGCGCCCCATCCAGCGCCGCTTGCATCGCCTTGCCGTCGGCCGCCGTGCTCACCCGGTAGCCGTTCCTCTGCAAATAGTCGGAGAGCAGGCGCCGCAACTCCAGTTCGTCGTCGACTATGAGGATGTGGTCGGTAGTAGCCATGGACGCGTTATACCCGTAGTCGTCGGGAAAATTGTCGCGCAATGTTACCGAGCAACCCGCTGCCACGGTTCGCCACAATAATCCTCTTTCCTGCCATCAGCCGGTTACGCGTGGGTGATGTAATTGGGTTGTCTGAACCACGCTTGAACCTCAAGCAATCTGATAGGAGAGAGTCATGAAACGCTCGTCAAAAATCACCATTGGCATCGCCGCCGCCGTCACAGCTGGACTCGCGGCAACCGTCTTCGCCCAGGCTCCGTACCAGGGACCGGGCTCCTATGGCCGGATGGGCGCCATGCACGGAGGCGCGATGTTCGGCGACCCTTCGGTGCGTGCCGAGCAGCACCTGGCGAACCTCAAGGGACAGCTCAGCATCACGCCCGAACAGGATACGCAATGGCAGGCCTACGCCGACAGCATCAAGCAGCAAGCCCAGACCATGGTCGCCATGCATGCGTCGATGCAAAGCGCCCCGAGCACGAACACGGAGCGCATGGATCAGCGCATCGCTTTCATGCAGCTGGGCCTTAACAATATGCAAGCCGTCGATAGCGCGGCGAAGCAGCTCTACAGCGTGCTCACGCCCGAACAGCAGGCCCTCTTCGATCAGGCGGGGCCGGGCGCGGGCATGGGGCAGGGACGCGGCTTTGGCCCCGGGCACTTCGGGCCGGGTCATTTCGGTGCGAGGCAAGGATGAGCGTCCAACCGAAAGGGATTGGAGGAATCTGTCCATGAGGCGATCCAGCCTGATCGCGCTCGCAACCGTGGCGGCCGCAGTGCACGCGGCTGCTTCAACTTCAGGCACGGAGAGGTGACATGTCGCAAACCACGGTTCTTGCTTTCCTGGGCGCTATCAGCCTCGCAGCCGGTGTCACGGTTGTGTCGGCGCAGGATCAGCACTCGATGAGTCACGAACAGATGCATTCAGCGCCGGTCGAGGATTCTCGCAAGCTGGTCTCGTTCCCCGAGCCCCTACGCGTAAAGGAGCTCGCCAACATGCGCGATCACCTGCTTACGCTTTCGCGAATCCAGGCGTACCTGTCGCAGCACCAATTCGACAAGGCGGGCGAACTGGCGGAGCAACGGCTCGGGATGTCCTCATTTGGGCTGCACGGCGCGCACGAGGTTGCTCCCTACATGCCGAAAGGCATGCAGGACGCAGGCACAGCCATGCACCATGCCGCCAGCCGCTTTGCGATCGCAACCAAGGAGGCCGCAATTGACGACGATGTGGGGCGCGCGCTAGGTGCGCTCAATGAAGTGACCCAGGCCTGCGTCGCTTGCCATGCCGCTTATCGGCTCATGTAGGGAGCACCAGAACAATCGCATACACCTAGGGGGTGTCCGACTTCTCCCCGCTCGCGACCGGCGATGCCTTGGCAGTCGCGATGATCTCCCTAAACGGTATCGCAGAGGCTCGGAGGGCCTCCCGTTTTGGGAGTCTTGTACAAAGACCCTACCCGAGCCCGAGCTTGAACAGCTTGATCGCGTTTGTGCGCCCGATCTTCGTCCGGTCGGGTTCGCTGATGCTCGCCGCGTCGAACCACTCTGCGGCGTGGTCGATGTTCTCGAACGGCCAGTCGGTCGAGAACAGGATGCGGTCGGCGCCCATCTCCATCATTGCGTCGATCAGGCTCTGGGTGCGGAAATTTCCCGAGGTCGTTATGTGGAAGTTCTCGTTGAGGTATTCGCCGATCCGCTTCTTGGCCGGGTGGGGCTGCGGGAACTTGACCCAGGCGTTGTGGTAGTCGACGCGCCAGATGCTGAAGGGCAGGCCTTCGCCCATGTGGCCCAGCACGATCTGTAGCTTCGGGTGCTTGTCAAAGAGGCCGGAGCCCATCAGCCGGAGCGCGTGCACCGCTGTTTCCTGCCCGAACGCCCACGCGGGGCCCATGAGCCAGCGGTGTCCCTCGTAGATGGCCGCATCCTTGGGCAGCGGGTTGCGCGGGTGGAGATAGAACGGCACGTCGAGCGCCTCGACCACGCCCCAGAACGGCCAGTATTGCGGCAGGTCGTAGTACACCGCACTGTTGGGGTCGCGGATCTGGGAAAAGCCGTTCACGAGCGCGCCCTTGAAGCCGAAATCCTTCACGCAGCGCTCGAGCTCGCGGCTCGCCATGTCCGGATCCTGCATCGGCAGGGCGGCGAAGCCCTGGAAACGGTCCGGGCGACGGGCGACCTGCTCGGCTAGGAAGTCATTGGCGCGACGGGCAATCTCGTTCGCCTTCTGCGGATCCGGTATGGCCTGCACCGCCGGAGCATTGAGCGAGAGGATCATCATCTCCATGCCGTGCGCGTCCATCTGGCGCAACCGCTTCTCGTGGATGTCCAGCAGGCGACCGCTCAGCTCCTCCCAGTACTCCTTGGGCACGAATCCAGCGGAGTCCGAGAGGGTCTCCTGGATCGCGAAATGCTCTTCCAGCCCGATCTTTCCCTTCACGTCGATCCCCCCTGCCTGGCCACGGCGAGCTTTCCATGCTGCACACGGAGGCCCTGATCACGTTCCTCGTGGACGCCTTCCATATGAAGGCATGGCGAGATTGAAACACAACTCCGCCCCGAGCATTCGTTACGCGATAGTGGAGGGTGCGTCCGCATCATGTTGCGGACGCGAACCGGCCACCGGCGTTAGCTGGTCAGGCGCGGTTCTCGAGGACCATCAGGCCGGAGGCGGTGTTCGAGATCGGGACGTGATAGTTGCTATGGACCTTGCTCACGTTGCCGCCGAGCGCTGCACGCGCGATCAGCCAGTTGATGACCTCGACTCCCTGCGTCCCCGCCTGCTCGACGAGATCGTCGATCGAGTAGCGCGTGAGCGCCTCGGGCTCGCCGACGAGCTTCTCCATGCACATCGCGTCGAACGCCTTGTTGATGAAGCCGGCGCGCGGGCCGTCGAGCTGGTGCGAGAGCCCGCCGGTGCCGAGGACGACCACCTTCAGGTCCTCGCCGTATGACTCGATGGCGCGCCCGAGCGCGCGGCCGAACTTGTAGCAGCGCGTGGGGGTAGGGAGGGGATGCTGCACCGTGTTCACCGCCACTGGCACGGTTGCTACCGGACATCGCTCGGCATCCGGCCACATGAGCTTCAGCGGAAGCGTGAAGGCGTGATCGACGACCATCTCCTGGCAGGTCGTGATGTCGAACTCGTTGGCCACGAGCGATTCGATGACGTGCCAGGATAGGTCGGGGTTACCGCGATACGGCGGCAACGTCGGCAGCCCCCAGCCCTCGTCGGCGTTCTGATATTCGGGCGCCGCGCCGACCGCGAAGGTCGGCAGCTTGTCGAGAAAGAACTGCAGGCCGTGATCGTTGTACACGACCACCGCGACGTCGGGCTTCACCTTCGCGAGCCACGCGTGCACGCCGTCCCAGCCGCTGAAGAAGGGCTTCCAGTACGGGTCGTCCTGCGTCCCGCGGGCGATCGCGTTGCCGATCGCCGGGACGTGCGAAGTGGTGACCGCTCCGACTATTTTCGCCATGGGCTACCTCGCCGCGTCGATGAGTTTCTGCTTGAAGGCTTCGACGCTCATGCCCGTCTGCAGGGCGCCGAGATCCTGGACATTCAGCCCGAAGATGCCTGCGAATTTCGCCAGGTAGTAGACGTTGCCGCCCGCGGCGATCAAACCGAGCACGTCGCGCGCTGCAATGGCCTTGCGCTGCGCTTCGTTCAGGCCGAATTTCCGGCAGTAGGCTTCCTCGTCGGCGACGAACGCGGCGCGATTCTCGGCCGAGTTGAACGAGTAGCACATCTTGTTGAGTGCATAGCCCTTCTGCGCCTGCACGCCGTCGAAGATCGTCGTGCCTGGGATGTCGCGATGCGCGTGGCTCGCGTGCGAAGCCATAGGGGACTCTCCGACGTAGGAGGAGCCATTTTGGGTCGGCTGACCGATCCCGGATTTGATCTATCGCAAGATAGCCCGCCGGGCCGGGCCGCTCGGCCCTGTGTGCTCCGAGCCGGACTTCAGCGCAGGCTCGCCAGCACCCTGTCGACCATCACGCCTGACTGGCCGAGGTAGTTGGCCGGATCGCAGAGCCTGGCGAGCGCCGCACGGTCGAGGTGCCGATTGATCTGCGGGTGCTCGGCCAGCAGATCGAGCAGCGGTCGCTGCTGGCTCACCGCCTCGCGGCAGATGTCGTAGACGAGATCGTGGGCGTACTCGCGCCCGATGTACGGGCCAAGCCCCATCATCACCGCCTCGCTCATCACAAGCCCGTGCGTGAGGTCGATGTTGTGCCGCATCGCGTTCGCGTCGACTTCCAGTCCCTCGAGCACAGAGCGCGACTGCTTGAGCGCTCCTGCCATGAGGCAGAACGCCTCGGGTAGCACGATCCACTCGATTTCCCACGGACCAGTAGAGCGCTCGTGGTCGGCGACCATCGCGTCCATGAGCGCGGCGGCGTGCTGGCGCACGACGGAGATCGCGGCGTGGATGTAGCACGACGAGATCGGATTCCGCTTCTGCGGCATCGTGCTGCTGGATCCCCGGCCGTGAGCGAAAGGCTCGTACACCTCGCCGACCTCGGTCTGCATCATCAGCTTGACGTCCATCGATAGCTTGCCCAGCGTTCCTCCCACGAGGCCCAGGAACGCGCCGACCTCCGCGATGTTGTCGCGAATCGTGTGCCAGGCGATCACGGGCTGCCCGAGGCCGAGCTCGGCGCAGAGCTCGGCCTGCGTTTCCATGGCGCCCGTCTGCAACGATGCAAGCGTCCCGGCGGCGCCGGCGAACTCTCCGACCTGCACCCGCTTGCGCAGCTGCGCCAGGCGTTCGCGATGTCGCTCGATGGCCGACAGGAGCCCGGCCATCTTGTAGCCGAAGGTCACCGGGATCGCCTGCTGCAGGTTGCTGCGACCGATCATCGGTGTGTCGCGATGCGTCCTCGCCAGCTTCGCCATCGCGGCCGAGATTTCACTCAGATCGCGTTCGACGATGTCCAGCGCCTCGCGGATCTGCAGCACGGTCGCGGTGTCGGTGATGTCCTGCGTCGTGGCGCCCCAGTGACAGTATTCGCCCAGCTTGTCGCGGCAGAGCGAATTCAGTTGCGAAACGACGCCGAGGATCGGGTAGCCGATACGCTCGGTCTGCTGCCGCAGTTTGACCATGTCGATCTGGTCGAGACGACAGTGGCTGACGATCTCGTCGGCAGCCTCCTGCGGGATCAATCCGAGGCGTCCCTGGACCCGCGCGAGCGCGGCTTCGATGTCGAGATACTTTTGCGTGCGGTTCTCGTCCGACCAGACCTGGCGCATCGCATCGCTGCTGAAGATCCCCTGAAAGATTGCGGAGTCGATGATCGTCGAGGGCATGGGTGTCTCGCTGGAAGTTGGAGGGTGAAGGTCAGGGCCCGACGTGCGACAGCGCGCGTCGTGTCCGCAGCGCCACGGGCCGCGCGAAATTGATTTCGCGCTTTCTCAACGCAATGTTGCCACTGCATCCATCGTCAGACAGCTTTCATGGTCCTCCGCCCAAAGGGCGACGGTTTTGCCGTCTGTCGCGGGCTCGCCGTTGACGCGAAACGGATGCAGGTCGAATGTCGGCCGAACGGCCTTGAAGCGAAAGCTTGCGACCTCGGCGGATGGCGCCTGGCGGCGCAGCAGGTCCATCAGCAGCGTCGCGATGAGCGGTCCGTGGACGATCAGCCCCGGATAGCCCTCGACTTCGGTGACGTAGCGACGGTCATAGTGGATGCGGTGGCCGTTGAAGGTGAGTGCCGAGTAGCGGAACAGCAGAACGTCGTCCGGCACGATCTCGCGCCGCCAAGTCGCATTGGCCGGCGCGCGTCGCGGTGGTGGTTCCACGTCGCCAGGCTTCTTTGCCTCGCGATAGACGATATCGTGAAACTCGATCAACGCTGGATCGACGGCGTCGTTGCAGCGTATCTCGTGCCGCACCTTCACGAACACGAGCTCGCCCGAGCGACCCTCCTTGGTGGTGACGTCTTCGATGGTCGACGTGCGCGCGATCCTGTCTCCGACTCGGATCGGCGCACGAAACTCGAGCTGGCTACCAGCCCACATGCGCCGCGGCAGCGGCACCGGCGGCATAAAGCCGCCGCGCCTGGCGTGTCCGTCCGGGCCGATCTCGCTTTGCCGGTGCATGGGCAGGAAATACAGCCAGTGCCACAGTGGGGGTAGCGGTGTACCGGAGCCGACTTCGGTTGCGGGGTGATCGAGCGTGGCGGTCAGCGCGATCACGGGCGTCGGTCCGATCGAGTCGCGGACGGTTTCGCTCCGGCCGATCCACGCGGCGAGGTCAATGGTCTGGGTATTCACGCTTGCATTTCTCCTCGTTCAGGTCCTCCTCGCGGGGCATGCCGGCGCCGTCGACCAGCACGGGAATGATCAGCCGCTTTCTCGCCGGGGCGGCCTTGAAATCCTCGCCCGGACTGATCCCCCCGATATCCCTGAAAACCCGCCCGACTCCAAAATAGCTCTTCAGCGTGTCCTCGAGCCGTCCCGCGTAGCCCCTCGCGTCCGCACGACGGTAGCTGATGAAAATCCTGTCCTTCGCCGCCGGATTCTTCCACGATCCCAGTTTCCAAGGCATGCCCGGGAGCTCCTCTGGTTACTGATTGGCAGTCTTGCGCAGTTACGGCGCGCACGAGATAGTCGCTCTCTGCACTGAACTCGGCGTTGCGTGCAAGATCGCGAACCGGCGTCACGCGTGCTAGACGGCTGGCTCCGCACGCAGGCGGCAGAATAGCATCACGGCATACGGGTGGCCGGGGACCGCTGCGACGGTCGCATCGGATGTTGTCCCGCGTTCGCCGACATATACAATCCGGCAGACGATCTTCCTCTCTACCCGATTTGTCGCCCCTGACGCTGTCGGAGACCAATGTGACGAACACCCATCATTACGATTTGACCGTACCGGTAAGCCCGGTCGACCACTCGCTCGGTCCTACCCATGCCGCGGTGACGATCGTCGAATACGGCGACTTCGAATGTCCCAACTGCAGGCAGGCCGCGCCCGCATTGAAGCTGCTGCTGGCGCGGCACGAGGGGCGCATTCGATTGGTGTTCCGGAATTTCCCCCTGGAAGACGTTCACCCGCACGCGCTGGCCGCGGCTGAGGCGGCAGAGTGTGCGGGCGGACAGGGCAAGTTCTGGGAAATGCACGATCTTCTGTTCGACAACCAGGCGCACTTGAAGCCCAAGCAGCTTCACGGATACGCCGAACGGCTGGAACTGGACATGGTGCGCTTCACCGCGGAAATGGACGAACACATCTACCTCCAGCGGATCCGCGAGCACATCGAGACCGGGCGCCACAGCGGTGTGCGCGGCACCCCCGGCATGTTCTTGAACGGGAGGATTCAGGACGCTTCGTTCGGCCTGCAGGCGCTCTTTAGCGCGACCGACGCGGCGCTGAAGGGCCGCTAGGATTGGCGATCCGTGAAGGCGCCTGATGAGCAGGTCCGTCAACGATCGCTATTCAGGCAGCGCTCGTGCTCGGGCTGATTTTCGGCAATTGGCATTCGCGGGGGGGCCGTCCATCAGTTCGCTCGATATCCGGTGCGGGATGCCGTTTGACGCGCTTCCGGAATCCGCAATTGTGCTTCGCGGCGTGACACCGTGGTCGTACGGCCCTATACCTATGTTTTTCGGGCCCGTTTCCGTTCCTGGAGGAACCTGTCATGCAAGCCCCTCTGAAAATTCTGACCCTCGGTGCGTCGTATGGGTCACTGCTGGCGAGCAAGCTGCTCATGGCAGGGCACACGGTGAGGCTGGTGTGCCTTCCCGCCGAAGCGGAGCTATTCAACGCGGATGGCTTCCGCGTGCGCCTGCCGGTCAAAGGCACGGAGGGGCTCGTCGAGATCGACTCGCGCAAGCTGCCAGGCGCGATGTCGGCGGGTGGAACGGGCGACTTCGATCCGGCCGAGTTCGATCTGGTTGCATTGGCCATGCAGGAGCCACAGTACCGCTCGCCGGGCGTGAGGGAGTTGCTGGAGCGCGTGGCCAAATCACGTGTGCCATGCATGTCGATCATGAACATGCCGCCGCTCGTGTACCTGAAACGCATTCCCGGACTCGATACCGACGCACTGCGTGCTTGCTACACCGATTCGACGGTCTGGAACGCGTTCGATCCCGCATTCATGACGCTGTGCAGTCCCGATCCCCAGGCCTTTCGTCCACCCGAGGAAAAGGTCAACGTGCTCCAGGTGAGGTTGCCGACGAATTTCAAAGCGGCGCGGTTTGAATCGGACGCCCATACCGCGTTGTTGCACCGCCTGCAGTCGGATGTCGAGGCGCTCCGGTTCGAATGGGCCGGCACCAAGATCGAGTTGCCGGTCAAGCTCAAGGTCTACGACTCGATCTTTGTCCCGCTCGCGAAATGGGCGATGTTACTCGCCGGTAACTACCGCTGCGTGCAGAAGGACGGCATGCGACCGATCAAGGAAGCGGTGCATGGCGATCTCGCGCTGTCGCGGGAAGTGTACGAGTGGGTCGTCAAGCTGTGCACGTCTCTTGGCGCCCATCCGCAGGATCTCGTGCCGTTCGAGAAGTACGCGGCTGCAGCGCAATCGCTCGGAAGCCCGTCGTCCGCCGCGCGAGCGCTCGCCAACGGCGCGACCAATATCGAGCGGGCCGACCGACTGGTGCAGGCCATCGCCTTGCAGGAGGGCATGCAGTCCGCGGAGGTGGATCGGACGGTCGCCTTGGTCGATGGCTGGCTCGAGGCCAATCGAAGAAAGGCCGCTTGACCCAGATCATATCCGCACGTACTGACCCGGGCATGATGTCCGTCGAACGACGGACCACGCTCGCTATTTGCGGGCAACGTTTTGCGCGGTTCTTCGTTGACGGTTCGTACGGAGAAAGTACTGTTGCGCTAGATTGCGCAGAGGGCTCAGATGCATAAGTCACTGACGGTGATTCGAGAGGAGCATCGTGCGCTGGCAGGCGTGCTCCATGCGCTGCAATACCTCGTGGAGCAGATTGACCAGGGGAAACGGACCCCGGACTTCGAGCTTCTGAGCGCCATGGTCAGCTACATCCTCGCGTTTCCCGTACGCCTGCACCATCCGAAAGAGGACGAGTACCTCTTCAGCGCGCTGCGCTCGCGCGACGCTGCCGTCGCGCCGGTGCTGGACGAACTCGAGGCGGAGCACGCGAAGGATCGTGCGCTGGCGCAGGATCTTCAAGACACGCTTCGCCAGTATCAACGCGATGCGGGCGCGCGCCCGGCTTTCGCGGCGTCGGTGGGCCGCTATGCGGCGTTTCAGTGGGCACATATGCGGAAGGAAGAAGACGTGATTCTTCCGGCTGCCGAACGAGCGCTCTTGCCCGGGGATTGGGCTGCCATCGATTCCGCCTTCGAATCGAATCAGGATCCGCTCGGCGGCGTACGGGTCGCCGACGAATTTCGGGAACTGTTTCAACGCATTATGTCGGCCGCTCCGGCCCCGATCGGCGAGCGTCCGGCGCGATGATCGGCGGCTGACGGCCGCTTCTCCCGGCAAGACACGTTAGGCCCAGCGGGCTTTCCCTTCGTTGACTTGATCGGCGCCGGTCGCGCGCACGGTTTCGCTTGACACGGCCGATGAAGCTGCGATAGTCTGTTTCGCGAATGGAATGGTGTTTCACTAATAAAACATCGGGCGGTAAAGCAAAGCCCTCCACCAGACGCGAATTCGAGAATCCAATGTCCACGAACTGGCACGCGGCAGGAACCCTGAGCGATATCTCCGATGACCAGCCACTCTCGGCAAGTATCGAGGGCAAGGAGGTCGGCGTCTATCTTGTTGGCGACAAGTACTACGCGCTCGAGGACGTCTGTCCGCACGCCTATGCGCTTCTGTCGCAGGGATTCGTGGAGGGCGAGGAAATCGAGTGCCCACTCCATGGCGCGAAGTTCCACATCCCGTCCGGGCGCTGCACCAAGGAGCCGGGTGGGCGGGATCTCAAGTGCTATCCGGTTCGGGTAGAGGGCGATACCGTTCTGGTGGGAGTCGAATAGTCCGCGGGGCCGGGCAGGGGGCCGAGAAGTCCTGCACCGGGGAGGGGTTCCAACCCCTCCGCACCTGAAATTGCGTCAACTGCGAGGGATCCAAAAAGTGCCCGAGTACCGCATTCAGTTCAAGGATGTGAGCAAGCGATTTCCCGCCAAGCGCCCCGGTGAGACGGACGTGATCGCCGTTCAGGGCGTGACGCTGTCGATTGCGGATGGCGAGGTCGCCGCCCTCATCGGACCAAGCGGCTGTGGCAAGAGCACCCTGCTCAACATGGGTTCCGGCCTCTACCTGCCAACCGACGGAACGGTGGAGGTCAATGGGGCGCGGGTCGACGGTCCCAGCAAGCAGGTTGCGTTCATGCTGCAGAAGGATCTTCTGCTCCCGTGGCGGTCGATCCGGGAAAACGCCGAGCTCGGCCTCGAGATCCGGGGCGTCGCCGCCAGCGAGCGGCGCGGGCGCGCGCTCGAGCTGCTCACGAAGTGCCATCTCGGCGGCTTCGAAAATCATTACCCCCATCAGCTGTCGGGCGGCATGCGCCAGCGCGCCGCACTTGCGCGTACGCTCGCGGTCGATCCCGCCGTGCTCCTGATGGACGAACCGTTCTCGGCGCTGGATGCGCAGACCAAGATGGTGCTGCAGCAGGATCTTGCGCAGACGCTGGCCGCGGAACGAAAGACCGCATTGCTGATCACCCATGATCTGGTCGAGTCGATTGCCCTCTCCGACCGCGTGTACGTCATGAGCGAGCGACCGGGGAAGATCATCGAGGTGATCGACATCGAGATTCCCGGCCGCGACGATCCAATGCGCCGTCGCCGTGATCCGAGAGTGGGTGCCTATGTCGCGGAGCTCATGTCGCTTCTGCACGTGGGCGAGCGTATCGAAGCCGAATAGACCCGCATCACAACCGAGGAGTGAGACCATGTTCGACAAGCGTCAATTTCTGAAGACCGCGGCTGCAATCGCGCTTGTTTCCACTTTTGCTGCACCTGCCCAGGCGCAGAAGATGGAAGAGGTGACCTACCTATTGCCGGCGCCGGCGTTTCTGCCTGCCTTTGGCCCCTGGATGCTCGCGCAGGCCCGCGGCTACTACGAGAAGGAAGGCCTGAAGGTCAACTTCGTGGTGGCGAAGGGTGGCGTCGACGTTGCCAAGCAGGTCGGCGTCGGCAACGCGCCGATCGGCGGTGCCATCGGCGACACGCCGATCATCGCGCGCGCGCAGGGCATTCCGGTAAAGGCAGTTGCGCTGCTCGGCGGGAAATCGCTGACCCAACTCGTCGTCCACGCTGGCAGTGGAATCAATGGGCCGAAAGATCTCAAGGGGAAGACGATCACGACGATGGCCTATCAGGACACGACGTTCTTCTCGCTGCTGGGAATGCTTGCGAGCGCCGGGCTGACCAAGAACGACGTCAACGCGCAGGCGGCAGGACCGGCCGGCGTGTGGCAGCTGTTCGCGGCAGGCAAAGCGGACGCGATGGCGGCCGTTCCGGACTGGATCGTCACCGCGCAGAAAGCCGGCGCCAAGGTGACGATCTACTCGTCGGACGATTACTTCCCGAGCATGGCGCAGGCGATCCTCGCGTCCGACGAGACGATCCAGAAGCGCCCGGAGCTGGTCGAGAAGCTGGTGCGGGCCACCCTCAAGGGCATGGCGGACATCATGAAGGACCCGACTGGCTCCGCGGAGATTTACGCGAACGCGGTGCCACAGCACAAGGGCAAGGCGGCCGAAATCGCGGAAGTCTTCAAGCTCTATGACAAGTACGTGTACCCGGGTCAGAAGAAGATTGGCGAGATGGATCCGAAGCGGCTTGCGGCGGTGCAGGCGTTCTACGTGAAAGAAGGAATCGTTTCGAAGGCATCGCCCATCGACGAGCTCTACACCAATCGCTTCGTCGAGTAGACCGACGGCGCGACGGAGGGAAGCAGACATGGGAAAGAACTGGGGGGGCGGCACGACACTGGCGAGCATCGCTGTGCTCATCGTTTTCCTTGCAGCCTGGGAGTGGCTGCCGGTGCTGGCGAAGATCCCCCAGTTCATCCTGCCGCCCCCGTCGCGGGTCTGGGAAGAATTCCTCCGCATGAGTGCGAACGACCGCCTCTGGTATCACTCGGGCATCACGTCTATGGAGGTCGTGGTCGGCTTCGTGCTCGGGTCGCTGCTGGGGATCGTGATCGGTTTCGTGCTGGGCATGGCCCCGCGTGCCGAAGTCGTGCTCTCGCCCTACATCCTGGCGCTGCAGATCGCGCCCAAGGTCGCGTTTGCCCCGCTCTTCGTCATGTGGCTGGGTTACACCGTCTACCCGAAGATACTCGTCGCGATCCTGATCGTGTTCTTTCCGGTGATGGTCAACGTCCTGACGGCAGTGCGCACCGTCGATCCCGACATGGTGAATCTCGCGCGCTCGTTCTCGGCGACCCGCTGGCAGATTTTCCGGATGATCGAGTATCCCGCTTCGCTCGCGCCGCTTTTTTCCGGGCTGCGCATCGCTGCGACCCTCGCGGTGATCGGGGTCGTGGTCGGAGAGCTCGTCGGCGGAAACCTCGGCTTGGGCTATCTGCTGACCTACGGCGAAGGACAGGGCAACACGGCGATGGTCTTCGTCACCATCATCCTGCTTACGCTGATCGGAATTGCGGCATATGGATGCGTGGTCTTCTTCGAGCGCCGTGTGCTTCACTACATGCCGCGAGCGCAGCACGCCACAGTTTGACCGAAAGGATCGAGGAGGCAACATGTCAGAGACGGGAATGATACGGACGCACGTTCCGAGCGCAAATGCCTCGGACGTCGTTGCAGACTTCAATCGATACATTGCGGCTTACCGCAATCCGCAGCCCAACCAGAGCGCAGGTGCAGGGCAGATTTTCGAGGGCGGCGCGCGGGAACTGATCGTCTGGCAGACGCGCCCTGCAATGCCGACAGAATACGAGGAGATGCTCGGCTCGGCGCTCGAGCAGATCTTCTCGCAGCGCACCTACGAGCTGCCGGACATTGTTGCGGCGCTCAACCGGGACGGCATCCGGACACCGGGTGGGGAAGCCTGGACCGAGGCGAATTTTCAGTCGACGTTCCGCGAGCTCGGCAAGCTCGCATTCGGGTAGGAGAACACTATGAGTGATGCGAATTCGGTTGAGCAGCGGTTGAACCGCGGGCTGCTGAATGAATGGTATCCGGTGCTTCCGAGCTGGGCGCTCGCTGGCGCGCCGGTCGGGATCACGCGGCTTTCGGAGAACCTCGTGCTCTGGCGCGATGGAAAAGGAACGCCGCATGCGACGGAGGACCGCTGTCCTCACCGCGGTGCGCGGCTGTCACTCGGCTGGAATCTGGGTGACCGCGTGGCCTGCTGGTATCACGGCGTCGAAGTCGACGGAACAGGAACGGTGTGCAAGGTGCCAGCCGTTCCCAACTGCCCGCTGGAGGGCGACAAGGCCGTGAAAAGCTATCCGGTTCAGGAGATCCGGGGAGCCATCTTCGTCTATTTCGGCGACGAGGCGCATCTGCAGCCTTGCAAGCTGGAGCTGCCGGAGGAGCTCACGAGCCCGGACTACGGCGCGATCGTCTGCTTCGCGAAGTGGAAATGCAATTACCGGTATGCGATCGACAACGTCATGGACCCCATGCACGGCGCATATCTGCATGCGGCGTCCCATTCGATGGCGTTCGGCGACAAGACCGCGAACATGCAGATCCGGAAGACACCGACCGGTTTCTCGTTCGAGAAAACGACCCAGCGGGACGTCAATTTCGACTGGGTCGAGTTCGGCTCAAGTGGCGCGACCTGGCTGCGCCTGTCGATTCCCTACCGTCCGAGCGGTGGTCCCGGCGGCAGCTTCTACATCGTCGGTTTCGCCACGCCGGTCGACGAGGACAACTGCCTGGTGTTCTTCTGGCGGGCCCGGAAGTGCTCCGGATGGGTGCGCGACGTGTGGCAATTCATGTATCGCACGAAGCTGGAGGGGCTTCACTGGGCCGTGCTCGAGCAGGACCGTGTAGTGCTCGAGCACATGGCGCCCGATGCGCGGTCGCACGAGTTCCTCTATCAGCACGATACCGGACTTGCGCGCGTGCGGCGGGTGATGCAGCAACGCGCGGAGGAGCAGGTGAAGGCGCTCGCTGCGCATCGCGCGGCCAAGGCAGCGAACGCAGAGGCGGGGCAGGTGGCTGCCTGAGAGGCGCGAGGCGCACGCGATGCTACGCAATCGACGCATCCTGATCACCGGCGCCGCGCGCGGCCTCGGTCGCGCATTCGCGGAGCGTGCGCTCGCCGCCGGCGCACGCGTCGTGGTGGCCGACATACTCGAGGATGCGGGGCGAGCGACCGCCAAGGAGATCGGTGCGGCGTTCGTGCCGATGGATCTCGCGAGGCCCGCCTCGATCGAGTCGGGCGTGGCAGCCGCGGCCGCCGCACTCGACGGGCTCGACGGCCTGGTGAACAACGGCGCGATAACGAGCTCGGGCGGCAAGGCGCTCGACGAGCTGGATGTCGAGACCTGGGATCAGGTGATGGCGGTCAACGTCCGCGGCACGTGGCTCACTACTCGCGCCGCACTCCAGTATCTCGCTGCCTCCGGAAAGGGCCGTGTGGTGAATGTTGGTTCCGACACAGCGCTTTGGGGCGCGCCGAAGCTGCTCGCCTATGTCGCGAGCAAGGGCGCCGTCATGGCCATGACTCGTGCCATGGCGCGCGAGCTCGGCGCGCAGGGCATCACGGTCAACACGGTGGCGCCGGGACTGACGCTCGTGGAGGCGACGGAGTACGTCCCTGCCGAGCGGCATCAACTCTACAAGGAAGGGCGCGCGATCAGCCGGTCGCAGATGCCCGAAGACGTGTGCGGCGCGGTGGCATTCCTCCTGTCGGAGGAAGCGGGATTCATCACCGGACAGTTTCTCGCCGTGAACGGCGGATTTGTGATGCATTGACAGCATAGATACGGAGGAAAGTCATGAGCGATCAGGCAGTGAAAGAGAAGCAGACCGCACGGTCATGGGACCGGCCAGCGGGCGCGAGCTTCGCCGAATGGATGGAGTCGCGTGTCGCGCGCCTCGGAGCGCGCAAATACGACTGGAACGCACTCAAGTTCCAGGCCGACTACGACCCGAAGTACCGGCGCGCGCAGATGCGCTACGTCGGGACAGGTGGAACCGGCGTGGCATCGGACGCCAATGTGGTTCCGGCCGAGCACTTCACGTTCTCGACGATGGTTCTTCCGGCCGGGGCGGAAGGGCCCATGCACATCCACACCGATGTCGAAGAAATCTTCTTCGTGCTCCGCGGCAAAGTGAAGGTGATGTGCGAGAAGGACGGGGAGCGCTGGGAAGCGGTGGTCGCGGACCGCGACCTGATCTCCATCCCGCCGGGGGTCTACCGGGGCGAGATCAACATCGGCGAGGAAGATGCGTTGATGTGCGTGATGCTCGGCTCGCCGAAGCCGATCACGCCGACCTACCCGCCCGACCATCCGCTGGCGAAGATCAAGCGTTCGTGACAGCTGCCGACTTCGCCGTCGTGGATTCGCTGCTCGATCCGTATCCGATCGCGCGGGTTGCGACCTCGCGCGGCGCGGTGTCCTATCGGCAGGCTGGCACAGGCCCGACGAGCCTTGTATTTCTGCACGGCATCGGGAGCCAGTCCGGCTCGTGGGTGCAGCAGTTCCAAGGCCTCGCAGCGGAATTCCGGGCGATCGCCTGGGACGCGCCGGGCTACGGTGATTCGGATCCGATCGAGACGGAATCCCCCGGGGCAAGCGACTACGCTGCTTCGCTGGAGTCTTTTCTCGGCGTACTCGGAATTCGCCGTCCGGTCATCGTCGCGAGCTCGCTCGGGGCTTTGATTGCCACGAGTTACGCGGCAATGCTCCCTGATGGAGTTGCGGGGCTCTTGCTGCTGAATCCGGCGGGCGGATACGGACTCGCCGCGCCCAGCGCCCGCGAGGAAAAGCTCGCCTCGCGCCTCGCACGTCTCGCGCGGCTGGGACCTCGGGGCATGGCGGAGAATCTTCCAGGTGGAATGCTCTCCGAGGGGGCCTCGAACGCCGCCCGAGGAATCGCGTCGTGGAGCCAGGCCAGGATCGATCCGCACGGATATACGCAAGCGGCCCGCATGCTCGCCCATGGCACGCTGGTGAAAGACGCGGCGCGTTACGACGGTCCGGTGCCTGGTGATTGCGGCGAGCGCCGACACGATCACGCCTGCGCAGGATTGCGAAAGCATCGCCCGCGCGTTTCCACGCGCCACGTTCCAGATCCTCGACGGGCCGGGTCATCTCTCGTATGTCGAGGCCCCCGACATCGTGAATGCCATGATCGCAAAGTTTGCTGAATCATGCGTCAAAGGGGGCGAGGCATGAACGCGCCGCTCAGTATGTCGAGATACAATGTGCCGGGCCTCGAGCGCGGCTTGCGCTTGCTCCAGCTTTTCGACCGCTCGCGGAAGGTACTGAGCGCTGCCGATATGGCTCGGATGCTGGCGATCCCGCGCTCAACGGCGTTTCGCCTCGCGCAGACGCTCGAGCACCTCGGTTTTCTGGAGCGCGCGAACGACGCCTACCGGATCGGCCCCGCGGTGCTGCGGCTCGGGTTCGAAACCATCGCTTCGCTTGAATTCACCGAGCTTGCCCGACCGATGATCGAAAGGCTGCGTGACGAGACCGGTTTCTCCGCGCAGCTCGTGATCCGGGACGGGCAGGACGTGGTCATCGTCCTGAAGGCTGCGGCGCAATCCGCCTTCGCGAGCAATGTGAACGTCGGCACGCGCCTGCCGGCACATGCCACGATCCTCGGCCGCGTGTTGCTCACGGGCACGGAGGATCGGGTGCTCGCGGCGCTTTATCCCGGGGCAGGCTTGCCGAAAGTCTCGTCCAAGTCGCCACGCACCCTGGCCGAGCTGAAGCGTCTCATCAAGGAGGATCGCGCGCGCGGCTACGCAGTGAGCGAGTCTTTTTTCGAGCAGGGTGTCTCGGCCATCGCGGCGCCGGTTCGCGACCAGAGCAGGAGCGTGGTCGCGGCGATCAGCGTCACCGCGCAGCGTCCAAACCTGGAGCCGGGCGAATTGCGTGAGCGGCTCATCAAGCAGGTGGTGCGGGCTGCAGCGGATCTCTCCTTTCAACTCAACTATCGTCCCGCTGAAGCGGCCGCATAAGGCTAAAGCCATGTCTGAAGTCAGCCAATCAATGACCGTGGGTGACATGGTCGCCCGATTTCTCGAGCAATGCGGCGTACGGACGGCCTTCGGCGTCATCTCCATCCACAACATGCCGATTCTCGATGCGTTCGGCAGACGGGCGGCTGCGGCCGCCGCACAGGGACAAGCAGCGCCGATCCGTTTCGTCCCCGCCCGGAGCGAGCCGGGTGCCGTCAACATGGCGGACGCCTATGCCCGCGTCTCCGGCGGTCTGGGCGTCGCGGTCACGAGTACCGGAACGGCGGCGGGCAACGCCTGTGGCGCGATGGTCGAGGCGCTTACGGCCGGCACGCCGGTGCTCCACATCACCGGCCAGATCGAGGTGCCCTATCTGGATCGGGATCTCGCCTATATTCACGAGGCACCCGAGCAACTCGACATGCTACACGCGGTATCCAAGGCCGCGTTCCGGGTACGCAGTGCCGAGACGGCCCTGGGAACCCTGCGCGAGGCAGTGCGCGTCGCGCTCACCGCGCCGACCGGTCCGGTGAGCATCGAGATTCCCATCGATATCCAGGCGACCGAGATCGACGCGCCGCAGTCCCTCGCACCTGCCGAGATCGGCGTGCCTCAACCGCGTCCGGACGAGCTCGATGCACTGGCAGAGCGGCTCTCTCGCGCGAAGCGGCCGTTATTATGGCTCGGGGGTGGTGCGCGTCATGCCGGCGCGGCCGTTCGGCGCTTGATGGACCTCGGCTTCGGTGTCGTGACGAGCGTCCAGGGACGCGGCGTCGTTCCGGAGGACGACCCGCGCTCGCTCGGAGCATTCAATCTTCATGAGCCGGTCGAGCGCTTCTACGCGACGTGTGACGCGATGCTGGTGGTCGGTTCGCGCCTGCGTGGGAACGAGACGCTGACCTACAAGCTGAAGCTGCCGCGGCCGCTCTATCGCATCGACGCCGATCCGCGACTGCAGGGCCGCTGCTACGCGGATCAGTACTTCGTGTCGGGGGACAGTGCGGTGGCGCTCGCTGGACTCGCCGATCGTCTGGAAGGTCGAATGAAGCCCGATCCGAAGTTCGGACAGGATATTTCCGCGGCGCGCGAAGCCGCGGAAAAGATCGTGCGGGACGGACTGGGACCTTACGCCACGCTCCTCGCCGAGCTGCAACGGGCGGCGGGCCGCGACTTCGTCTGGGTCCGCGACGTGACCCTGTCGAACAGCACGTGGGGTAATCGCAGCCTGCGCATCTCGGGCCCGCGCGACGGCGTGCACGCGCTCGGTGGAGGCATCGGCCAGGGTGTGCAGATGGCGGTCGGGGCGGCGCTTGCGGCAGGCGACCGCAAGACGATCTGTCTCGTGGGGGACGGGGGATTGCAGGTCAATATCGGCGAGCTTGCGACGCTGGTCCAGGAGCGGGCGAACGTCGTCGTGCTCCTGATGAACGATCGCGGGTACGGCGTGATCCGCAACATTCAGGATGCGCACTACGGCGGACGAAGGTATTTCGTCGACTTGAACACACCGGATTTCGCAAAGCTCGCACAGTCGATCAGCCTCGCGCACCGTCGCGTGCAGGATTTGGCGGAGCTGGGCAGCACGTTGCGTGACGCGCTGGCCGAGCGCGGTCCCGTGCTCATAGAAGTCGATATGGTTGCCGTCGGTCCCTTTGCGCGCGCCTTCTCGGGCCCGCCCGTGCGCAAGGTGCAGGCCTGAACGTGTCGGCATGAAGCGCGCGCTGCTCATCGGCTACGGCGCCATCGGCCGGCTCGTTCTCGACCGAGTCGCGGGTGACCCGGCGCTGCGCGTCACGCATCTGCTCGAGCGGCCGAGTCGCAAGGCCGAACTGGCCAAGGTCCTGGGCGGAGGTATCGATGTGCTCTGCGACCTCGCCGAAATGGCCGAGCGCCCGGACTGCGCGATCGAGTGCGCGGGGCATGGCGCAGTCCCCGCGTATGTGGTGCCGCTGCTCGAACAAGGCGTTAATGTCGCGCTCGTCTCGGTCGGCGCCCTGGCCCAGCCGGAATTGCCCGAGCTGCTCGAAGCCGCGGCGCGGCGCGGCGGCAGCCAGCTCACGCTCGTATCCGGCGCGATCGGTGGTCTGGACGCGCTCGCGGCGGCGCGCGTTGGCGGCCTGGACGAGGTGATCTACACGGGCCGCAAGCCACCGCTCGGCTGGCTCGGGACCCCGGCAGAGCGCGCGGTGGACCTCGCAGCGCTCGACCAGCCCGCCGTGATTTACGAGGGTTCCGCACGCGAAGCAGCGCGCCTCTATCCCAAGAACGCGAACGTCGCGGCGACCGTCTCGCTGGCAGGGCTCGGCCTCGATCGCACGCGGGTGACGCTGGTCGCCGATCCCGCAGTCACCCGGAACGTTCACCACGTGGTCGCGCGCGGCGCATTCGGCGAAATGGAAGTCAGCATGTCGGGCAAGCCGCTTGCCGAAAATCCCAAGACCTCCTCGCTGGCAGCGTACGCCGCGGTGAGAGCACTGCGCGACTTTGCCGCGCCGATTCGTTTCTGAAGGACGCACTTCATGGTGATGCCAATACTTGTCGGTGGAGAATGGCGTCAGGGCCGGGGAGGGGTGTATGCCTCCCGCTATCCGGCCGACGACAGTGTCAATGCGGAACTTGCGGCGGCAAGTGTCGAGGACGTCGACGAGGCGATCCGGATTGCCGACGCAGCATGGCGCCGGTCAGACTGGCGGGATCTGCAGCCGCACGCCCGAGCGGGCATTCTCTACCGCATCAGCACGCTCATTCGCGAGCGGGCGGAAGAACTGGCCCAGCTGCAACGTCGCGATAACGGCAAGCCGATCAACGAGACGCGGGCGCTCGTTGCGAGCGCGGCGGGAACGTTTCAGTTTTTCGCCGCTGCGTGCGAGACGCTCGAGGAAACGCTGACACCGCCGCGCGGCGATTACCTCACCATGAGCATTCACGAGCCGCTGGGGGTCGTGGCCGCGATCACGCCCTGGAACTCGCCGATCGCGAGCGAGGCGCAGAAGCTGGCGCCGGCGCTTGCTGCCGGCAATGCGGTCGTCGTGAAGCCCGCCGAGGTCACGCCGCTCGCGGCCCTGGAGCTGGGAAGAATCTGCGAGCAGGCCGGCGTGCCGAAGGGCGTCGTCAGCGTGGTGCCGGGAAAAGGATCGATCATCGGCGACGCGATCGTTCGCCATCCCCTGGTGAAGAAAGTATCGTTCACCGGTGGCACGACGACGCGGCCGCATGCTCGCGGCCATTGCGGCCGAGAAGCTGATGCCGATCACGCTCGAACTGGGCGGCAAGTCGCCGACGATCGTTTTCGAGGATGCCGACATCGACCACGCCGTGAATGGCGTGCTGTTCGGTATCTTCAGCTCGACGGGCGAGTCTTGCATCGCCGGCTCCCGGCTCTTCGTGCACGAGTCCATCCACGATGCGTTTGTCGCGCGCCTGGTGGAAAAAGCGCGGCGCGCTGCGCGTCGGTGATCCGGCCGATCCCGGCACCCAGATGGGACCGCTGATCACGAGCAGCCACCGCGCGTCCATCGAGCGATTCGTTCAGCTCGGCCGGGACGAAGGCGGCGCGGTCCTGACCGGCGGTGAGCGCCCGCGCGGCAAAGTTTACGACTCGGGCTGGTTCTACAAGCCCACCATCCTGTCGGGCCTGTCGAACCGCGCCCGCATCTGCCAGGAAGAGATCTTCGGACCGGTCCTGGTGGTGATCCCCTTCCGCGACGAAGCTGCGCTGCTCGAGCAGGCGAACGACAGCGTCTACGGTCTTGCATCGGGAATCTGGACCCGCGACTACAAGCGCGCGTGGCGCGTGGCGCGCCGGCTCGAAGCAGGCACGGTGTGGATCAACACCTACAAGCAGTTCTCGATCTCTACCCCGTTCACCGGTATCAAGGAGAGCGGCCTGGGAATCGAGAAGGGGCGCCTGGGCATTCTTCAGTACAAGCACCAGAAGAGTCTCTACTGGGGGCTGAACGAGCAGCCGCTCCCGTGGGCGAACTGAAAGGCGGGAGAAGCCAGTCATGAGCATTCTCGGAATCGATCGCATCACTTACGGTGTCGCGGACGTTGCTGTATGCCGCCGTTTCTTTCTTGACTGGGGGCTGAAACTCGTAGGCGAGTCGGACGCCGGCCTCGATTTCGAGACCATGAACGGCTGCGAGGTCCGAGTCCGGCATATGGAGGACGCCACGCTGCCGTCCGCGTTCGAATCGGGTCCGACGCTCCGGGAGGTGATCTGGGGCGTCGAAAGCGCTGTCGACCTGGAACGCCTGCGCAATGCGCTCGGTGGTGAGGCGAAGTGGTCTGAATCCGAAGCCACGCTGTACGCGACCGATCCGAACGGCCTCGCAATCGCATTTCGGGTCACCCGCAAGCGCGTGGTCGACGTGACCGGCGTGCCGATCAACGCCTGGGGCGTTCCGGGTCGCGGCGTGAACCGCCGCAGCACCGTCTACGAGCGTGCCGAACCGATCGAGGTCGGGCACGTCGTGTTTTTCACCGACCGACTTGCCGACGTCGAGCGCTTCTATGTGGAGCGCGTCGGCTTCCGTGTCTCCGACCGCTATCCGGGGCGCGCAGTGTTCCTGCGCTGTGCCGAGGAGGGGGGGCATCACGACATGTTTCTGCTCCAGCCGCCGTCTCCCAAGCGCGGCCTCAATCACGTGGCGTTCACCGTGCGCGACATCCATGAGGTCTTCGGTGGAGGCATGCACATCAGCCGCTGCGGCTGGGAAACGGAGATCGGTCCGGGCCGCCATCCGATTTCCTCGGCCTACTTCTGGTACGTGAAGAATCCCGCCGGCGCGCTCGCCGAGTATTACTCCGACGAGGATCAGCTCGACGGCAACTGGGAGCCCCAGGACTTCCAGCAGTCGTCCGAGGCCTTTGCCGAGTGGGCGGTCATCGGCGGCATCGACGGCAAGTCGCGTCGCGCGCGGTCGGCACCGTGATGGAGAGCAGCTCGTTCGTGATCATCGGCGCGGGACAGGCCGGGGGCTGGGCGGCGAAGACGTTGCGCGCGGAAGGCTACACCGGACGCATCGTGCTGGTTGGCGATGAGCCGCATCCGCCGCACGAGCGGCCACCACTTTCGAAGGCGGTGCTCTCCGGAGCGTCCGAGCCGGATGTCTGCCATCTCTTCAAGCCCGATGCGTTGACGGAACTTTCGCTCGAACACGCAACCGGTGAACGCGCCGTGGCCATCGATCGCCAGGCGCACACCATCACCACCGACCGCGGCCGGACGATCCCGTACGACCACCTGATCCTCGCCACGGGCAGCCGCGTGCGGACGCTCTCGATTCCGGGCGCGGATCTGCCCGGAGTCTTCTATCTCCGCACGATCGCCGATGCGCTGGCGCTGCGGGACCGGCTCACGGCCGATGCGCGCTTCCTGGTCGTCGGCGGCGGCTGGATCGGGTTGGAAGCGGCCGCTACAGCCCGCAAACGGGGTGCGAAGGTCACCGTGCTGGAAGCTGCCGACCGGTTGTGTGCGCGCGCCGCGTCGCCCGAGCTTTCGGCGTTTCTCGCACGGCTGCATGCCGAGCACGGTGTCGAGATTCGTCTCCGCGCCGGCCTCGAATCGCTCCGGCCTGCACCCGGGGGAGGGATCGTCGCAGTCCTTTCCAACGGTACGGAGGTCGCGGCCGATACCGTGTTGATCGGCGTCGGTATCGTGCCCAACGTCGAGTTGGCGCGGGATGCCGGGCTCGACGTCAAGAACGGCATCGTGGTCGATGACCAGGGGCGGACGTCGGATCCGGACATCTTTGCAGCTGGAGATGTGGCCGATCAGCCGGGAGCACGACTGGGACGCCGCGTTCGCCTCGAATCCTGGCAGAACGCGCAGGACCAGGCGATCGTTGCCGCCAAGGCCGCGCTCGGTGGCGATGCGCGGCACGATCCGTTGCCGTGGTTCTGGTCGGATCAATACGAATCGAACATCCAGATGCTCGGCATGCCGGAGAGCTGGCCCGATGCCGTCTGTCGCGGCGACTTCACAGGCGCCAGCTTCAGCCTTTTCTACGTCCGGGACGACAAGATCGAGGCAGTCGTGTCGATCAATGCCCCGCGCGACCTGCGGGCGGCACGACGACTGATCGATCAGAAAAAGACCGTGAGCGCCGCGGATCTGGCCGACCCGGCTGTGAACCTGCAGAAACTCTAGTTCTCGGCCACGACGCCGGCGATTCCGCGCGGGTTGCCGGTCGGGTTCAACCGCGCCTCGAGCCCCGAGGACGCGAGGCTCTTCTCGATCGCCTCGACAATTGCCCTCCGATTTGCGTCATGGCGTTGGGCAGCTTCGCGCTGTCCTTGCGCCTCGTACAGACGGGCGAGAGCGGATTCTGCATCCATCCGGAGCCGCACCCGGCCGACGTCCGCTGCCATCGCTGCTGCGCGAGAGAGTTCAGCTTGCGCTGCTGCAAGGTTCAGTTCTGCAAGCAGGGCTTCGCCACGCCAGCGCCGCGCCCTTGCTTCAAGCTCGCGCAGCCCGTTTGACTCCGCGAGCGCAAGCAGCTCGTCCGCGTACGCACGGCAGCGGCCCGTGTCACCCTCCGCGAGCGTGACTTCCGCCAGACCGTCGAGACAGCCGATCATCAGGTAACGCTCGGAGGTGCGGCGGGTCTGATCGAGCGCCGCTTTCAGCGCCGGCGCGGCGTCCTTCTGCCCCAGTCGCGACCGCGCGATCGCGAGATGCGCCTCGATGGCAGCGCGCCAGAAATCGATTCCGGTGACGCGCGAGAGTGACAGCCCGCGCTCCATGGTCTCGACCACCTGCTCGTGAAGGCCGAGGTCGAGGAGAAGATGGCCCAGAAAATCGTACGCAATGAATTGATAGCGTACCTGGTGCAGGTCCGCAAGCCAGTGCATGGTCTTTTGCATGCCCGTCCACGCCTCGCCATAGCGACCGGTGCAGGCGCGCACGTGATCCAACCCCAGTAGCGTCGGGCCCATGTGCCACTGCAAGTCCGCGGCGCGTGCGATTTCGAGCGCGGCCTGGAAGTTTGTCATTGCCCGCGGGTAGTCGCCGAGTCCCTTGGTCCCGACGCATGCGTGCCCGATCATCATCAGGTTCTCGGACTCGTAGCTCTTGTCGCCGATGCCGCGGGCGAGCTCGAGCGACCGGGTGTAGCACCGGATCGCCGCGGCGGGCTCCGCGTTCGCGAAGTGCGCCTCGCCGCGGCCGTGGTAAGCCTGCACTGCTACGAGGTCGGTCAGGGACGTCCGCTCGCAGATCTCGACGGCTTCCTGGTGAAAGGCGATAGCCTGGTCGTTCAGCCCGGTGCTCCACGCCACCGTGCCGAGGTGATAGAGGGTGTCGGCCGCTTGGTATTCGCTGTTCAGCGCGCGGGACTCCGCCAGCGCTTCGGTCAGGCAGGCGGTAGCCTCCTGGTATGCATCGGCGCGTCGATATGCCATGCCGAGCTGGATCAGCGCGTCGCGCGCCTGCTCGCGCTCGCCGCTGGCCCGCGCCGCATCCATGACGCGGCGGATATCGGCCACCGCGCCTTCGGTCTGCCCGCACTGCGCACGCGCCGCACCGCGCCGCTCGTAGAGCGCGCGGCGCTCATGCTCGTCGAGCGCGCCCGGGTGGGTTTCAGAGAGCGCGACCGCGCGATCCAGCCAGTGCAATGCATCGCGCATCGCGAACAGTGCCTGCGAGCGCTCGCCAGCCAGGACGAGGTAGCGGAGCGCCTTTGACCAGACGTGCGCGCGCTCATAGTGCTCCGCCAGTCGCGCATCCAGCTCATGCGCTTCGCCTTCACCGCGACGTTCCAGGGATTCGGCCACCGACCTATGCAGCAGTCTGCGCCGCGTGCCGCCGATGTCCAGATAGACGACCTCGCGGACCTTGTCGTGGCTGAAGTCGTACAGGCCGCTCTCGGATTCTTCGCGCAGCAGATGACGCTTCACGAGCGCCTCCACCGCCTCCAGCAGTTTTTCTTCCGGCTCGCGCGACACGTCGAGCAGGGTGTCGAAGTCGAAGCGCCGGCCCAGAACGGCGGCGGTTTCGAGCGTCGTTCGGATCCCGTGCGGGACGTGCGAGATGCGGGCGCGCACGGCGGCGCGCAACGCGTCCGGAAGCATTCCCGGCTCCTCGGTCGAGCGGGTCCCGAGTTGAATCTCACCGTTGCGCAGTGACTCGAGAATCGACACGAGGAAGAACGGATTGCCCTCGGTCTCACCGTAAAGGCGCTTCGCCAGCTCTGGGGCGGCGAGTCCGGCACCGCCCAGGGCTGCCACCATCGCCTCGGCGTCCGCCGGACCCAGGCGCGCAAGCGGTACGCGACGTGCATCCGCCTCGCGGCGCAGGCTCTCGACGAGCCGGGCGAGCCGCTCGTCGGTGTCGAGGTTCTCGTCGCGATACGCGTAGATCACGAGCGCGGGCCGTTCGGCGACGTGTCGCGCGAGGTAATGGAGCACCTGCGCGCTCGCCTCGTCCGCCCACTGGAGGTCGTCCACCATCAGGATGAGCGGGCGACCGTCTCCGGACGCTTCGAGAAGCTGCCCTACCGCGCGCGACAGGCGTGCCTGGCGTGCCTCGGGAAAATCGCGCGAAAGCTGCGGCAGATCCGGAAATCGATCGGCGACCGCGGGAACCAGTGCGGCAAGCTCGGCGAGCGAGACGGGCGCGAGATTGCGCAGCGCGGACTGGGAAGCGCGATCGAGCGCGCGCGTGACGAGGTCGATCACGGGCTGATACGGGATCGCCCGCTCGATCTCATAGCAGTTCGTCGCGAGCGTCGGCAGGCCCTGCGCCTCCGCATACCGTGCAACCTCGCGCATCAATCGGCTCTTGCCGATACCTGCTTCGCCCTCGATCAGTACCGCGTGCCCGGCGCCCGGCGGCGAGGCTGGCGACCAGTTCGATCAGCAGCGCGTATTCGTTTCCCCGCCCGACGAATGGCGAGGCGTCGCTTGCTGCGCCGCCTGCCAATTCGAGCGGTGCGCGGACTGATGGACCCCGAGGTGGCGGTGCCCGGGTCGGCGTCGACGGGTGTCGCGTCGACGCGCAGACGATGCGCGGCGCGCACGGCGCGGGCTGCAGCGAGGAAGTCGCGCCGCTCAGCCTCCGGAATGGCGAGCGACGTGGCCAGCCGGTCGGCAAGCTGTCGCGATGGGCGCCGCTCGTCGGCCTCGATCTTTCGGATCGCGAAGCTCGAGCAGCTCACCCGCTGGGCGAGCGCCTCCTGGGTGAAATCCAGTGCCTTGCGGCGACGGCGCAACCAGTATCCAAAGGAATGCCCCCGGTCCTGCAAATCGACCTGCCTCGCAGTAATGTCGAAGTGCCTGATTTTAGCGGGATTGTCCGCGCCATGGTCCCGCTGCCTTGTCCCGCTCTTTGTCCCGCTTTGCGACACCCCATGGTCGCGCGCCGCGATGTGAAATGGCGACAGGTCGATCGACGCGTTCCAAACCCGGAATCGAGGACGAACGACAGGACCGTGTCGCCGCACGGCAACGGTTCCCAATCGAGGAGAGTGATCATGGCTGCTTGGCAAATCGAAGGCCAATACATGGAGACGTGCAACTGCGACTATCTGTGCCCCTGCGCGCCATCGCATCTCACGGCGCAACCCACCGAAGGCGATTGCAAGGCGGCGATCGCCATGCGCATCGACAAGGGCGCAAAGGACGGCGTGAAGCTCGACGGCCTTGCATTCATCGTGGTCTTGCATTCGCCCAAGGCGATGGCGGAAGGCAACATCACGGTGGGTCTGATCGTTGACGAGCGCGCCTCCGACAAGCAGGTCGAGGCCATCAGCGCCATCGCCACCGGCGCGGCCGGTGGCCCGATGGCGGCTCTGGGGCCGCTGGTGGGCCGCATCGCGGGCGTCGAAAAGCGGCCGATCAGCTTTGTGGCGGACGGCATGAAATTCACCGTGAAGGCCGGCGAGCTCATCGACCAGGCGTGCGAGGGCGTGGCCGGCGTGGCGCGCCCCGACGAGCCACTCTATTTGGATAACACCTTTCACCCGGTGAACCCCCGGCTGGCACTCGCCAAGGCCACGCGCAGCATCTTCAATGCCTTCGGAATTCAGTGGAAGGATACGAGCGGCACGCGCAACGGCCACTTCGCTCCCTTCTCGTGGGCAGGGTAGAGACGATGGCGGCGCTTGACCGCGGCATCCAGGGGGTCTTGCGCCGCGATCGCGGGGTTGCGCTCGGCAGCCTCGCCGCCGTCGTCGGGCTGGCGTGGGTCTATCTGTCTCGCAGCGCCGCCGGTATGGACCACGCTTCGATGGCGATGGCCGCCATGCCGCGCGCCGCGGACGCGGGCGCACTCGCGCTCACATTGGTGATGTGGACAGTGATGATGGCGGGCATGATGCTGCCGAGCGCGGCGCCCGACGATCCTGCTGTACGGCACGCTGGTTCGCAAGAACGGCGCGCGGGGCACGGTATTGCCGGGCGTCTGGATCTTTCGCCGGTGCGTACCTCCTGGTCTGGACCGGTTTCAGCGCGGCCGCCACGCTGCTGCAGGCCCTGCTCGAGCACGCGTCGCTCCTGACGCCGGCGATGACGTCGGCAAGCGCCGGCTTGGGTGCGCTCGCGCTGATCGCCGCAGGCGTGTATCAGCTGACGCCGCTCAAGCAGACCTGCCTGAGCAAGTGCCGAAATCCGATTGAGTTCTTCCTCACGCGCTGGCGCGCAGGACGAGGCGGGGCGTTCAGGATGGGTCTGGAGCACGGCGCGTACTGCGTCGGCTGCTGCTGGGCGCTGATGCTGCTGCTATTCGTTGTCGGCGTCATGAACCTCGTGTGGGTCGCGCTGATCGCCGCTTTCGTCCTCGTCGAGAAGCTCTTTCCTGCCGAGCGTTTTGTATCGTACTCGACGAGCGCAGCACTGATGCTTTGCCGGCCTTTTCCTGCTGACCGAAATCTAGTTCGTCCAGGCGCGTGACCCGCGGTACCTCTGACGCGGGATCCCGCCATCTCGACTTATCTGTCCCAGGCGGTATCTGTCCCCGCGTTTGTCGCCACCTTCTGTCCCGCATTGCGGGACCCCATGGCATCGGTCACGAGGTGAAATTGCGGACACGTCGATCGGCAAGTCCAGTCAAAACTCCGCGATCAACCTGATACGCATTGCTACGACGGGACAGATCTCAATCCACCAACCCAGGAGGAACGACCATTTCCGCAGTCTTGTCCGCCACCCCGCCCTCCGTCGACTTTGCTGCCGTCAAGGGCAAGCAACAAGCCGCCTGGTCCGCGGGTGACTACGCCGTCGTCGGCACCACGCTGCAAATCGTCGGCGAGTCACTGTGCGAGGCACTCGACCTGCGACCCGACGCGCGCGTGCTCGATGTCGCCGCCGGCAACGGCAACGCGACGCTCGCCGCGGCGCGTCGCTGGGCCGATGTCACCTCGACCGATTACGTTCCGACGCTGCTCGAGCGCGGGCGTGCCCGGGCGAGTGCCGAGGGCCTGCCGGTGAAATTCGAGCAAGCGGACGCCGAGAAGCTGCAATATGCCGACGCGAGCTTCGACGTCGTGATGTCCACTTTCGGCGTGATGTTCACTCCCGACCAGGAGCAAGCCGCGTCGGAAATGGCGCGAGTCTGCAAATCGGGTGGCCGGATCGGCCTCGCGAACTGGACCCCGGGCAGCTTTGTCGGCGAGCTCTTCAAGCTGATGGGTCGGTATGTTCCTCCGCCGGCCGGCGTGAAGTCGCCCGCGCTCTGGGGCACGGAAGCGCGCCTGCGCGAGCTCTTCGGCGAGCAGCTCGGCTCGATCGCGATCGAGAAGAAGAATTTCGTGTTCCGCTACCGCAACGCGGCGCACTGGATCGAGGTGTTCCGCACTTTCTACGGCCCGATGCAGAAGGCGTTTGGTGCCGTGAACTCCGCCAAGCAGGAATCGCTTGCCGACAGATCTGATCGCGTTGGCCGAGCGGTTCAATCGAGCGACCGACGGCTCGCTGGTAGCCCCGGGCGAGTATCTCGAGGTGGTCATCGCGCGCAAGTAATCGGGCATGCAGATGCACGCGATGCAATCGGCAGTGGGCCGCGAGGTGTTCCAGGAAGAAGCGGCCGCGAAAAGGCTGCCTGAAATGAAGTCCGTTTCAGGCAGCCGACATCAGTCTCTCGTTACCGAAAAGACAGCAACACAATTTCACGATGAACCAGAGGAGTAAACGACTATGACCACTACGCTATACGATCGACTGGGTGGCGCCGGCGGCATTGCTAGGCTCGTGGACGACATAATGGCCGCGCACCTTGTGAATCCCATCGTGAAGCCCCGATTCGAGAATATCAAGGATCTGGATCGCGCCAAGAGAATGGCGCGGGAGTTCTTCAGTGCCGGTTCCGGCGGCTCGGAAGCCTACACCGGCAAAGACATGCTCGCGGCGCACAAGGGCATGAACATAAGCGAACAGGAGTATCTGGCGGCGACCGACGATATTGTCGGCGCGATGGAAAAGAACAAACTGAGCGAGGACGCCAAGAAGGACGTGATTGCAATTCTCTACTCGCTCAAGGGCTCGATCATCCGCGTATGAGTGGCCATATGCTAATGAACTGACATCGCTTGCCATCGCCTTCCCCGGGCCCCGTCACGCGTCTCCGGAGGAGCGTGCGGCGGGACCCGGGGCGCGATGGCAGCAGCCGTCGAGTGACCGCTACCCTATTGCGATTGCGCTCGGACCGTTCAGTTGGTCTTTTCCTTGCAATCGGGATGCTGGGGAGTTTTCTGGCAGTCGACCTTCGGCTGGTCGGCGTTGGTGGTATCGCCCGCTGCGAGCACACTGCCACTGAATCCGGCGATGCACGCGGCGACGATGATGGGAACTACCTTGAGAAGAGCTTGCTTCGGTGCCATCGAGGGAACCTCCTTGTGGTTGCAAGTGAATCGAGCCTTGGTGGCTCGACCCCTCATACGCAGCAACCATGCCAAGCCCTGATACTTCCTTGCGTTCAGGGAGTTAGCGTATTATTCCCGGCGACCCGACGTTGAAACCGTCGGGGTGGCACGGCAAGGAATCATTGCGGAGCCGCAACCGGCTGATTTCGAATGGTTCGCGCTGTCGCCGAACTGCGACTCGGGACGATATCCATCTTGTGGGTGCGACACCATGCTGACGATCGACGAGCTCGCGGCCATTCCACTGTTCTCGAAGCTGCCCGCAGTCGAGTTGGAGCGACTCGCGCAGACCGCCGCCGACATCCACCTCGCGCCAGGCGAATATGCGGTCCATGAGGGCGAAGCGCGGGCCCTCTTTGCGGTCCTCGCGGGGAAGCTCGAGGTCACCAAACTTTTCGATGGTATCGAGCGCACGATCGGTTGGCGTAGTCCCGGGCAGATCTTCGGCGAGGTGCCGATCGCTCTGGGCGGCCCGTTCCTGGGGAGTTATCGCGCGGCGGTGCCTTCGCGCGTGCTGCAGATCGATGCCCGGCAGTACTACGCCGTGGCCGCGGCGTCGCCGGAGTTTTCCGAAGCGGTCGGCGCGCTCGCACGCGAGCGTATCGGGGGACTGCAGGGCATCGCCGCCGAGGCGCCCAGCACGCAGGTCATGCTCGTCGGGCACCGATGGGAGAACGCCTGCAGCGAGCTGCGCCGCTTTCTCGCGCGCAACCAGGTCTCTTTCGACTGGATGACGCCTGATGATCCCGAGTTGCCGGCGCGTTGGGCCGGGCCATCGTCCCGCAGATGCTGAATGCCCGGCGCTGCGGTCCGCAGACGGCACGACGCTCTTTCGCCCTCATACGCGCGACGTCGCGCAGCTTCTGGGCTTGCAGACGAGCGGGCGCTCCGCGGACTACGACACGCTCATCATCGGTGGCGGCCCGGCGGGCCTTGCGGCGGCCGTGTACGGGGCGTCCGAGGGACTCAGGACACTGGTGGTGGAGCGCGAGGCACCGGGCGGGCAGGCGGGGACCTCGTCGCGGATCGAGAACTACCTCGGATTCCCGAACGGCGTATCCGGCGACGAGCTGGCGAGCCGAGCCTTGCATCAGGCGAAGCGGCTCGGAGCGGAGATCGTCGTCACGCGCAACATCGAGCGCATCGACCCGGCCTCACGCACGGTGTGGCTGGACGGCGGTGAGGCGCTGCGCGCGCGGACGGTGATTCTCGCGACGGGCGTCACCTGGCGCCGCCTCGCGATCGACGGCTTCGACCGGCTCATCGGCAAGGGTGTCTACTACGGCGCGGCACGCAGCGAGGCGAGCGGCACCCAGGGGCTCGACATTCACCTGATCGGCGCCGGGAACTCGGCTGGCCAGGCGGCGTTGTTCTTCGCCAATCATGCGCGCACGGTGACGCTCATCGTCCGGGGCAGCTCTCTGGAAAAGGGCATGTCGCGCTATTTGATCGAGCAGACTCGCACCAAGTCGAATATCGCCGTGGAACTGCACTCCGAAGTGCACGCCGTTCACGGCGAGTCGAATCTGACCGCGATCGACATCCTGAATCGCGCCACCGGGGCCGTGGCGCGTCGGGATAGCGGCGGACTCTTCGTGTTCATCGGCGCGGACGCGGAAACCGGATGGCTGCCGCCGGAGATCGCGCGCGACAACCGCGGCTACGTGCTGACTGGCGTGGACGTCGTGAAATCGGGGCACTGGACCGAGGAGCGCGACCCCTACCTGCTGGAGACGAGCGTGCGGGGAATTTTCGCCTGTGGCGACGTGCGCTTCAGCCCGGTCAAGCGCGTCGCTTCGGCCGTAGGAGAGGGCAGCATGGCCATCGCTTTCGTGCACCAGTATCTCCAGCACGATACCGCGGCGAAATCTTCTTCCCGGTAGTCCGCGGGTCAGGCGCGAGTCAACGCTGCATCGCGGCTTCGTGAAAGCTTGGATCGTAGTACTTCATAGGTTCGGTCAGGCTCTTCTTCGGCATACCGAACTTGGAACGTAGCTGCAGCACGGTCCGCACGCCCTCGATGTCGATCCTGGCCTGCTTCTGAAAGCCTTCCGCGGGGCTCAACAGGAGGCGATATGCGGCCCGCGCGATCTCCGGCGGGCTGCCCGGGACATTCCGGGCGAAGATCCCCAGTGCCTCGTCCATGTTCGTCGGATCATAGAGCCAGTCGACGGCGTCGGACCAGGCGCGAATGTACCCGACGACTGTATCGCGATTCGCGTCGGCCCAGGCCTTGCGCGCACCTCCGACGAGTCCCTGGTAGCGACCGAGCACGTCGACCGCACTGGCAAGGCGATTGAATCCCTTCGATTCGGCGCGCACCTCGAAGGGCGTCATCAGGAGCGTCCCGGCGTGCTTCTTCTCCAGCAACGCCTCGAAGCGCTGGAGGACGCCACCCGCCTTCTCGATCGTGTAGTCGGACTCCGTGAGCCCGCCGCGCTCCAGGATCTCGAGCAGCACGAACGCGAAGCCGGTCGTGCGCGCATCGACCGACACGACCTTGCCGCGCAGGTCCGCAATGGATTTCACCTCGGGCACCGTCACGAGCCTCAGAAACGCGGTGTCGCTGCCCATGAAAGCAAAGAGATCAGGACCGAGCACGTCGACTTCGCCCTGGCCTTCCCGGTAGGCGACCAGGTTGTCTATCCCGGTCATGGCGATGTCGAACTTTCCTTCGATGAGTCCAGTGAGCTGAAAGACGGAGTTCGGCGTCAGCGTGAGCGTCACGGCGACGTCGTTCTTCGCAAACATCCCTTTTTCCTGCGCGACCCAGATCGGCCAGTTGAAGCCGCCGGGAAAGACGATCACGTTCACGGGATTCACGGGTTCTCCTCGGTCATTCGGTGCACTGCGTCGATCCAGACCGGCGTGCGTGCACGAAGGATGGCGAGCATAGCGCGCGGGGCAATCTGGCGTGCTCAGTCGGTCGTCCAGCCCGCGCGGAAATCCGGGTATCGCGGCCGCCATCCGAGCACCCGGCGTGCACGTTCATTGCCGACGCGAAAGCTGGGCAGTAGCGGTGGTCCGTCGGACGTCGGGGGTGGCGCAGAGTTCGCGCTCGCCACGAACTCGTAGAGTTCCCGGTAGGTGACCGGGTAGTCGTCGACAATATTGAGAATCTCCACCTCGAGATCGGACTCGGCGGCGCGCACCACCGCATCGACCATGTCCTCGACGTGAACGAGCGAGATGTAATCTCCGCCGTCTCCCGGCACTGCGAGCTGCCCGTCGCGAGCGAGCTGGTTCAGGTACTCCATCCGGCCGCTGCCGTACCCGTAAAAGGCCCCCCCTCGCAGGATCACCCAGGGCAGGTCGCTCGCGCGCACGGCATGCTCCATGTCGCGCGCGGACGCGAGGCGGGGACTCGGGCGGAGCGGCGCGTCCTCGTCGGCGACCACGTCGCGCGGGCCGACGAGCAGCATCGCGACACTCTGCTGGATGTAGCGCGGCCGATCATGAGTGCGCGCCGCAGCGAGGAGATTGCGTGTTCCTTCGCCGCGCACTCGATCATTCGCGGACCAGTCCGACCACGCGCCGGTTCTGGGTATGACCGTGGCGAGATGAAGGACCGCGTCGCACCCCGCGAGCGGCGCACCGAGCGTCGCGGCATCGAGGATGTCTCCGCGCACGGCGTGCACGCGCGGATGCGTCGCGAGCTTACCTGGATCGCGTACGACGGCGACGACTTCGTGGCCGCGATCGAGCAGTCTCGTAACCACCGGTCGGCCGAGAACGCCGGTTGCGCCCAATATGGCGATTCGCATGGTTTGACCTTAAACAGTGCGGAGGGCTACCGCATCGATGGACAATCATATTGGAAAGGCCTGCGAATGGTGTGACGCGCCACATCGGATGGCGAATGGACTGCGGCAAACCGCGGCTTGTGCGTCTATGATCTGAAGAATTTGGACCGGAGAACGCAGCATGCCCGGATATGGAACTGCAGCCTGCGCGTTGGCATTGACCCTGTCCTGCGCAAGCGCCACCGCGCAATACGTGGCGCCCTATGGGGCTCTCGGTCCCTCGGCGTACCTCGGGTGCGGTCGAATCTATCTTGAGCTCGCGCGGCAAAACAATGATCTCGCGCGGATCCGGACGGCGTTGCGCAGGCTGGAGCTCGAAACCGACGAATCTCTCCGTGCCCGGCAATGGATCAGTACGCTGGATGCGGAGAACCGCAATTTGCGCCAGCAAAACGCGCTATTTCAGCAGCGGGTCGTCGAGCTGGAAGCGGCCATGGAGGAGATGCGGGCGATGAGCGACCCGCATACCTTGCGGTAGGGGAGGTCAAGGACCCCGCGTGGATCGACGTATGGGGTGTGGGGGCGACAGGACATCGCCCTCGAACCACCTGGCGAGCGTCCCGCTGAGGGCGCGGTTGGAAGCTCGATAATCTGGACCGTCGACAAAGTTTACTAGCCGGATTTAGACCATCGCTCATGCATATTTAACTGTATGAAAATAAGCGAAAAATAGACTTAGCACGGGACTTGCTTTGACAGTAGGGAACAGGTCCTTGGAAACCATGAATATGAAAAACGCAGTTCGAGTCCTCATCAGCGCGGCGGCGCTCGGGGCGATTCTAATCGGCACGCCCGCGAGAGCTGCCATATGGTCGCTCAGCTACGGCAGTGTCTATACGGGGGACACGCCTACCAGCTCGGCGCCGTGGCTCACGGCCACCTTCGACGATTCGGACCCGCTTGGTGTGTGGCTCACGCTCAATGCCAGTCTCGAGACTTCTTCGGAGTTCATCTCCACCGTAAAATTCAACTTCAATCCCGCGTTGAACCTCGATCTGCTGAATTTCAGCAGCTCGACCACCAACGGAGCGGCGTTGCCGACCACGACAAAAGGCAGCATCACCGGCCAGGGGCTGACATTCGATTTTGAGTTCGGATTCCAGGAGTCGAGCGGGCTCGGCCGATTTGACGGAACGGACGAGTTCGAAACGTTCCTCCTCTACGGCCCCAACGGTGCCGGCGGATCGCTCAGCATAGGTGATTTCCAGTTTCTGAGCGACGCGAACGGCGAGAACGTTCCACAGTACTCGCTGGCTCACGTGCAAGGGTTACCGCCAGCCACTGAAGGTGGTCCGGGAAGGAGCGGATGGATCGCTCCCGGCGAAGGGGGAGGCGGCCCTCCGACGGGGGTTCCCGAACCCGGAACGATTCTCCTGCTTGGCAGTGCGCTCGCCGCGCTCGGCTTGCGTCGTCGCTATCGCGGATAACTTGCTAGTGAGGAAAAACAAACAGCCGCCCGCGGGCGGCTGTTTGCATTGAGCGACACGTCAACGTGACTCGCGAATGGTATCGGGACGCTCAATACCGCGTCACGATGGATGACGCCGTCCCGACGTTCCCGGCAGGGTCCGTTGCTCGCGCAGTGAGGCTCGACGTTCCGCCCGCCGTGCTGGCCGCGCCTTTCTTGCCGCCTCCACCCCCTTTGCCGCCGCCCTTGCCACCCTTCGCGCCGGCGCTGGTGTCCCAGGCGTACGAAAGGCTTGCGCCGTCGCTTTTTGCGACCTCCCGTCCGTCGATCAGCAGCGAGATTCCGGTGACTTTCTGGTTGTCGGTGGCGCTCACCAGGACGTTCACGACGCCTGTGACCTGCGTGCCGGACGGCGGGCTGATCGTCACGCTGGGCGGTGTCGTGTCATTGCCCACCGTCACCTTGACGCCCGCCGAATTCGCCTGGTTATTGGACGCGTCAACGGCGCGCGCGATGAGCGTGTATTCCCCGTCGCTCAGCCCGGAAGTATCCCAGGCAAACGCATAGGGGGCGTTGACGTCCGTCGCGACGAGGCTGCCGTCGGTGTAGAGGTCCACGCGCGCAACCGCGACGTTGTCCGTCGCGGTCACGTCAACCGCCACGACGCCGCTCACCTTGCTGCCCGCGGTCGGGGCCTGGATGGCGACGGCGGGGGCGATCGAGTCACCCGTGGAGCCCTGAGCGGACGCGGCGACCGCACTCGCCGCATCGACGCGGCCCGCACCGAAATAATCATCCTTGCCTGCCGCTCCCAGGTCCGTCGCAGTGGCGACCAGCGCCTGGTCCAGCGCGTAAGGTCCCAAGCCGGGGTTCGCGGCCATCATCAGCGCGTAAGTTCCTGCGACCACAGGAGCCGCGGCCGATGTTCCAGAGAAGCCCGCGTACCCGCCGTTGCTCGTGGTGGTCATGATATTCACGCCCGGTGCGGCGATATCGACGTAGCTCCCGTAGCTCGACCAGCTCGGACGCTGATCGGCGCTGTCGGTCGCGGACACTACGATCACATTGGCGTTCGGTGCGATTTCCTGCACACCGCCCGTATTGCCGGCGCTGACCACCAGAACGCCTCCCTTCGAGCGCAGGTACTGCGCCGCGCTTTGCACGGATAGGCTTCCGGCCGCACCCTGGTAGCTGATGTTCGCCACACGCGCGCCGTGGTCTGCCGCCCAGGTGACGCCCTCCGCCATGTCGCTGAAGTAGGCATAGCCGCTCAGGTCCGAAATCCGGATCGGCATGACCCTGGCGGCATAGCCGACGCCAGTTACGCCAACACCGTTGTTGCCCGTGGCGATGGCCGTACCCGCGACCTTGGTGCCGTGCCCGTACACGTCAGTCGTATCCGGGTTGTTGTCGAACACGTTCCAGCCGGCTACGATTTTTCCTGCCAAGTCGGGGTGGGCGACGTTCACCCCGGTGTCGAGAATCGCCACGACGATGCCTGCACCGGTCGACGTGTCCCACGCCTGGGGTGCGTTGATTTTCGGAAGATGCCAGGCCTGTGGGTAGAACGTGTCGTTGGGGACAAGTGCCGGAGCGATCGACATGTCGAGCTCGGTAAACTTGATGAGCGGCTCACGGCGCAGCTCACGCGCCACGGCGAGCTCGGCAGCGTTCGGAGGAAGCTCGACGATATGGACACGAATCTGCCGGATGTAGTGCTTCTTCTTTCCGCCGTGTTTGGCGAGAATCCTCTCGAGCTCCCGGTCGGAAAGACCGGCGCGAGTCTGAATGAGCACCCGCGCTTTCGCGTAGCCGCGAACCGGACGTTCCAGATTCGGGCCTGAACTTCCTTGTGCGGTCGCGATACCCGGTGAGACCGTCGTCGCGCAGGCTACGCAGATGGCGGCAAGGATCGACGCCAAGTGCCGCGCGCAGCGTTCTCCTGCGCTCGAATGCAAATTGTGCCCCGGCCGGCGAATGGCGGATGCGGACATGACAGCCTCCTTCGAACGTCTTGACGTTGTTATGTGCGGTCCGAAGAGGGGGGCTCGCGCTCCCGCGCCGTACGCCGGAGCTGCTTGGCCTACAGGTGCCGATTACGCGCCCGCAAGGTCGCGCGGCTGGGATCATCCGCGCCGTGGCAGCTCCGCCGTCTGCGTGCCTCCGCAGACCGGTAACTTTGCGCCCCCGGCTCACGCCGGGTTTGCCTTTTCACTCGATCTGGAGGGTGGGCGCGCAGCCTACCCGCGTGCAATGCCATTGTCATGAAAAATGCGGAATGCATCACGAGTGCCCGTGCTGCCCCTTCCATTTTCTGGGCGAGCTGGCGGATTGCGCCTTGTCGCGCCGGGGGCGCGATATCTAGTACTTCGCGTTTCCGGGCGTGCGGGGAAACGGGATGGCATCGCGGACATTCGAGAGGCCGGTGACATAGGCGACGGTGCGCTCGAGGCCGAGACCGAAGCCGGCGTGGGGTACCGTGCCATAGCGGCGGAGGTCGCGATACCAGCCATAGTGCTCCGGGTCGAGGCCGGACTCGGCCATGCGGGCGTCGAGCACCTCGAGGCGCTCCTCGCGCTGGCTTCCGCCGATGATTTCGCCGATTCCCGGAGCCAGCACGTCCATCGCGGCGACAGTCTTCCCGTCGTCGTTGACGCGCATGTAGAAGGCCTTGATGCCTTTCGGGTAGTTCAGGACGATGACGGGCTTCCTGGCGTGCTTCTCGGTCAGGTAGCGCTCGTGCTCGGACTGCAGGTCGATGCCCCACTTCACTGGGAACTCGAACTTCTCCTTGGTGCGCTCGAGTATGCCGATCGCTTCGGTGTAGTCCATGCGTACGAACTCCGAGTCGACGATCGTCTGCAACTTGTCGATCACACCTTTCTCGACTCTTTGCTCGATGAACGCCATGTCGTCGGGCCGCTGGGTGAGCACCGCGCGAAAAACGTGTTTCAGCAATGCCTCCGCGAGATTTGCGTCGTCGGAAAGATCGGCGAAGGCGATCTCGGGCTCGATCATCCAGAACTCGGCGAGATGCCGGCTGGTATTCGAGTTCTCGGCGCGAAACGTTGGGCCGAAAGTGTAGACCTTCGAGAGCGCGAGGCAGTAGCTCTCGACATTGAGCTGGCCCGACACGGTCAGGAAGGTCTCGCGTCCGAAGAAATCCTGCGCGAAATCGATCTTCCCGTCCGACGTCCGCGGCAGATTCGCGAGGTCGAGCGTCGAAACGCGAAACAGCTCGCCGGCCCCTTCTGCATCCGCGCCGGTGATGATGGGTGTGTTGATCCAGAGAAAGCCATTGTCGTGAAAGAAACCATGGATGGAACCCGCAATGGTGTGCCGGACACGGGTCACCGCGCTGATCACGTTGGTGCGCGGCCGGAGATGGGCCACTTCGCGCAGGAATTCGAGCGTGTGTGCCTTGGGCTGGATCGGATAGGCATCCGGTTCCTCCACCCATCCGATCACCTTGATCGCGCTTGCCTGCATTTCGAAGGGTTGTCCCTTGGCGGGGGAGGGCACGATGATCCCCGTGGCTTCGACGGAGCAGCCCGCGGTGAGGTGCTGCACTTCGGAAGAATAGTTGGCGAGGGAATTGGGCGCCACGACCTGAACGGGATGAAAGGACGATCCGTCGGACACGTTGACGAACGAGATGCCTGCCTTCGAATCGCGGCGTGTGCGTACCCAGCCCCTGATCGTGACGGCGCTGTCCTCGGGAGCGTGCCCAGCCAGCACCTGGACGCAGGGCAGGATCGTCACGCGGGAATGCTGGCCGATTGCCACGCGACGAATTTCCAGCCCGCCCGGGTACGAGTCCAGGCGGCGAGATAGCAGAGATTCAGTTTGCGGGGCACGCCGTCGACATCGATGTCGATTTCAGCTTGCCCGCTCACCAGCGCGGTATCGCCGTAAAGACGGACCCGCTCCTTCGATTGCTCGATTTGCTTGTAGTCGAACTTCCCGCTCGAGATCGATCCGATGAAGCTCGACTTGGTCTCCGCGAGGCCTGACGAGTGGGTGAAGATCATGTCCTCGTGAAACAGGCGACGCATCGCCGGTTCGTCACCCGAAAGCATCGCGGCGCATCGTTCCGCCTCGAGCCCGAGAATCTCCGCTTCAGTGTTTGTGGTCATCGCTTTTCGAGTCCGGCTAGTTGTAAACCAAGAATGGTAGTGCGCCCGCTCTGGCGCCAAATAATATCGGGAACGTCAGCATCGTTGAGATTCAACCCCTCGAAATCCGCTCGGGCCAAGTGAGGACACTAAAGAAGTCGAGCTCTCCGTCGCCGCGCTCCTGAAATGACCTGTTGAATTGAAGAACCGCAGCGGTGAGGGGCATCGGTGCGTCGCGGAGGCGACCCCACTCGAGGGCCAGGTCCAGATCCTTCGCCACCAGGTCGATGGTGGCCATCGGTGTCCAGTCGCGCCGCTTCATCATGTCGGCTTTGTAGCCGATCACCGGCGAAGCGGCCACGCTTTGCCCGATCGCGTCGATCATCTGCGACCAGTCGAGGCCGCTCTTCGCGCCGAGCGAGAGTGCCTCCCCGACGATGGCGGGCGTCATGCAGACGATCATGTTGATCACCAGCTTGAGGACGCGCGCTTCCTCGCCGGCGCCGCAGTACGTCAATTTGGATCCCATGCACTCGAGCGCGGGGCGCACCGCCTCGAAGGCTTCCCTGGGGCCCGAGCAATACAGCGCGAGCGATCCTGCCGCTGCATTCGCAGTGCTTCCCGACACCGGGGAGCGAAGGTACTGCGCACCGGTCGGCGCGAGGAGCTCGGCAACCTTTTCGGACCGTGCCGGGGAGACTGTGCTGAGGTCGACGTAGATCTTTCCGGGACCGATTCCGCGCGCGACGCCGTGCTCGCCTGCAACGATGGAGAGGAGAACGTCGTCGTTCGGCACCATCGAAAACGTGACGTCCGAGCCGCGGGCAAGCGTGGCGGCGTCCGGAAAGCTCCGCGCGCCCTTGGCAGTCATTTCCGCCACGCGTGCCGGATCGGTGTCGACCACGCCGAGATCGAATCCCGCCTTGAGCAGGTTGGAACAAAGCGGGGTCCCCATCTTGCCGACCCCGATCCAGCCTAGCCGCAAACGCTGCATATCTGTCCTCCCGCACCTGTTCCGTCGCCGGCGCGATGCGCCGCGCCGGGCAGCGTGAACACTGCCACACGGATACCGCCGATACAACCAGTGCCTTCGATCAGGTCCGGGTCGCCTGAACACAGGAGTATGTGACCGATTGCACGCCGCTGCGGGATCTGGGCGCCCGAATGTGCATCCGACACAAACTGCGAGTGGGAAGGGGCATCGAACCCGTGGCCCCGATCTCCTAGAGTGGACTCGTGTCGAACGACGAACGGCACTGACCAAAGGAGAAGCGACGATGCTGAAAAGAATGGACGATCTGAAAGTGCTGACCATTGCCGCCCTGATCGCCGTGGCCCTCTTTACCACCGCAGCGTATGCAGGCTCATCGGGGACCGGCGTTTTCATGAATGGCGCCGAGCTGTCGAGGCCGCAGCTTGTTGTGCTTTACAGAATGACGGGGCAAGTGCCGGTGCGTGGACACTATCTCGTCGGGGGCGGCTGCATCAAGCATGTGGAGAGCGGACAGGTGGCATGCTCCCAGTCGGCTCCACAGGGCTATGGATACGCCGGTCGATCGTCCGGCGGCGCCGGTCAGGCCTATGGCTACAACGGAGGGCAGGGCGGCCAATGGCACTATCGCGGGAGCGATGCCTCAGGCGGGTACTCGGTCGGCGGCGACGGATCGGGGTGCATCTACACCCCCAACTGGTCGAATTGTTGAGACTGTCAGCTCACCGGATAGCGCGCTCATCGCAGCAAGCCTGCGAGGGGCGTTTCGGAATTCAGACTGCGTGGGGGCCCGTCTGCCCTTGGGCCTCTGACGATGCGGGTCGTCCCCCGGCAAGATCCTTCGCGGTCATGTTCTCGAGCGCGGCCTCGGTGGCGCCATCGATCCGCCGCAGCATTTCCTCCACCGGTTCCGGGGCGGGCAGCGCGGCGACGCTCAGGAACCGGTCTTCGCCGGCCAGGCGCACCAGGTCGAGAAGATGCTTCGCGCCGATCGTCTCGAGGTCGCGCGCGGGGACGTATCCACTCGGCTCGTTGCTGGTCTGAACGATGACGCCCCCCGCCTGGAGGCCGCCTAGCACGAGCTCCACCGTCCGCATCGGCACGCGCAGAGATCGCGCGAGCGCATCCGCGGTCCAGGCGCTTTCACCGTCCAGGTGGCGCCGGGCGATCCGGCTCATCAAAATCAGCGCAAGGCGCTCGCGCATCCGGTTGCTGAGTCGCGGCTCTCCGGACTCCTGAACGCAATACTCGGGGTGCTGCACGTAGAAAGCGACGCTGGCGCCGAACAGCAGGATGAGCCAGCTCAGGTAGAGCCACAGCATGAAGAGGATGAGAATTGCGAGGCTCGAGTAGATCGCGGCGTACTTCGTCGAGCCTGCTGCAAAGAGCGCGAAACCCCAGCCTGCGGATTGCCAGAGGATCCCGCCCACGAGCCCCCCGACAAGGGCTGGCCCGATCCGGACCTTCGTATTGGGCATGAAGATGTAGACGAACGTGAACGCGGCGATCACCAGCGCGTAGGGCATCACGCGGCCGCCTTGCGCGACCAGCCACTCGTACGCCTGTGCGTCGAGGACTTCGCGGACCAACGCCGAGCTCGTCAAGGCAGCCGTCATGCCGAGTGCCGCGAACAGGAGGATCGGCCCGACGAGCAGTGCGCTCAGGTAGCGGCTGAATCGCTCGCCGACGCCGCGCGCGCGGCGCACGTGCCAGATGAAATTGAACGCCGCCTCGATCTTCTGGACGAGCGAAACCGCGGTATAGAGAAGCAGCGCAAGCCCGACCGAGCCGAGCACGCCGACGTTCATGTTCTGGATGAAGCTGATGATCCGGTTGGTGATCTCGATGCCCTTTTCCCCCAGGGGCTCGAGGAAAGTGAGCAGCATCGGTTGCACCTGGTTGTACACGCCGAAGGCCTTGAGCACCGAGAAGCTCAGCGCCAGGAGGGGCACGATCGAGAGGAGCGTCGTGTACACGAGACTCATCGACCACAAGGTGAGCTGGCCTTGTGCCAGATCGCGTGCCAGCACCAGCACGAGCCGCGACAGGCGAACGACAATCGCGCGGCCCTTTGGCAGCGCGTCGAAGTGACTGCCCCACACCGCGCTATCGAACGCAGTGAGGAGCTTGGCGAAGCGCCAATTCACGGTCTCTGCTCTCCTCGGGTGGTGCCGGACAGCGTGACGCAGCGACGCCGGACGAGCGGCGCGCATGCTTTGCAGTGCGATCGTACCTCACGAATTGTAAACATTAGTCAAATGGGTTGGATTCGCTCAGCTGGCCTCTATATTTGTCGCTTACGATATCAGTACACTTCCCCACGCGCAGTCGCCGGTGCCCACCCGGTTCCTTGCGGTTGCAGCACTCACGGCGCACAACAACAAGCCCGAAGCGGCGAATCACGTTGAACCCGGGGCGCGGCCTAGACCGCGCCCTTTTTTCTGCGCCTGAATTCAGGGCCATATCAGGTTTCGTTCGACCCGAAACGCGCGTTGCCTGCGGCGCGCCAGCGCACACCCCCGCAATGGCGCCGACCGCCATAATTGTCAAATTAGGTCAATTGCGCGCCATTCAACGCGGGTTTGGCTATGCTGCATTGCGACAGCGGGCGGAACAGCCCGCGTCGCGAGCTGTTCTTCGTACTGGCTATCTTGATCCTGCACCACTTGCGAGTGGTTCGCGCGTGATCGATGCGATATCGGACGACGGCAGCACAAGGAGGAATGATGCGTGTACGGGCGTCACGGGCTGCGCGTCGAACGGTGCGATTCTGGCCGCGCGCGCTCCTGTGCGAGGCCCCCGAGGTATTCGAGATTCCGCACTGGCCGCTCGGATGGCTGCTTCGTCGGTGCATTCGTTCTCCTTGCAGGCAAGTCGCTCGCTACGGCGGGGCTCGAGCAAATCGACCTTGTGATCCCCACCCACGGACGCATCTTGTCGCCAGGCAGGGGCCGCGGAAATTCTGTCGCTGGAAGACGGTGTGCTGATGGCTGTTCACGTGCGAGACGGCCAGCTGGTGCGGCGGGGCGATGTGCTCTCTGCAATTCGCTTCGGCAACGGTTTCCGCTCAGTATCGATCGGCTGAACCGCGAGCGAAGCGCCGCATCACTCAATCTCTTGCGAATTGGCGCACAGCTCAAAGGCAATCCGCGGGCGCTGAGCGTTCCCAGTCGACGCGGATCCTGCCCTCGTCGAGCAGGCGCGCTGGCGGCTGGCGAGAGGTTTGACGCAACCTGCGGCAGAAATTCGCGCCGGCGCAATTGCCGAACGCGACGCGGTTGCGCGACGATTGGAATCGGCCGGCCAGGCGCTTGCACTGAAGAATCGCGAGCGACGCGATGTGCGTGCGCCGATGGACGGGATGGTCCAAGGCGTCGCTGCGCTGGCAGCAGGCGTCCCGATTGCCGCGCGTCAACCGCTCCTGCGTATCCTGCCGGCGGACACCGAGGTCGAGTTCGAAGCGCGCCTGTCGAGTCGGGGCGTGCGCTGGATCGTGGAAGGTCAACGGATCGCATTGCGAATCACGCCATCGACCCGCGAAAGCCCGGTCGATGTCGAAGGCGAAGTCACTTGGATCGGACGTGAAGCCGTGAACCAAGCGCGACCGGAGCCGATCTTCCCGGTGCGAATCCGGATCGACCGCCGGTCACTGGCGGACCGTGATCTGGCGTTTGCGCTCGCCGTACGTGCGGAGAAGAGGATCACTGCGGACATCCAGTTGGGCGCACAGAGCATGATCGATCTGGTGGTCTACGGGTTGCTTCACCAGCCCGCGGGCGGATTCGGCCACCGCCGCGGAATAGGCCGCTGCCGCCCGGCCTGACTCAGAGGTAGGCGCGAACCAGGCGCTCCGAGGCTTCCCACAGCGATTCGGCAAGCTGCGCGTCATTGGCGGTGAGAGAGGGCGTCACCTCGCGGCAGTTGTCGAAATACTTCGCGGTCACGTTTGCGACCTCCGGCGCAGATGCGAGATAGACGGAGGTTCGCGCGCCACGGTCTACGGGTGCGCCGCCCATGCCGAAGCGGCTGTGCAGCAGCTTCGTGGAAATGACCCCCGGATGGCAGCAATTCGCCGTCGCGCGCATGCCCGCGATTCGCTTTGCCAGAGCGACGGTGAACAGGATGTTGGCAAGCTTGGACGTGGCATAGGCTCTGTACCCGTCGAAGTCCCTGGAAAGCGCGAGGTCGTTCAGGTCGATCCGGCCGCTCGAGTGGGTCATGGAGGAGACCGTGACGACCCGCCCGCCGGGAACGGAGCACACGGCCGCGAGGAGATGGCGCGTGAGCAGATAGTGGGCGAAATGGTTGACCGCCATCGTGAGCTCGAAGCCGTCTTCGGTCACGATGCGCTCGCCGACGCTGACGCCGGCGTTGTTGACGAGCACGTCGAGAGAGGGCGTCAGGGCGATGACCTGCCTTGGCGAGCGCGACGACTTCCAGCATGCGCGAGAAATCCCCCCATGCGGGCTCGTAAGTCAGCCCTCCGGCGCGTCGTGGGCGAGCCCCTCGGCTGCGGTTCGGGCCTTGCTTTCGTTGCGACCATGGACGATCACGCGCCAGCCGAGCGCGCCGAGCTGTCGTGCGGTCTCGCGGCCGATTCCGTCGGTTGCGCCAGTGACGAGGGCGGTTTTCACTCGGCTGCGCGCTCTGTTCGTCGAGCGGCCGTCCGAATCGCTTTCGGGGTGCCATGCGGGCGGGGTCAGGCGCCGTTTGCCGTCCCGCGACATGCGAATACCCGGTTCGTCACGCGCCGTGCGATCCCAGAGCTGGCAGGTCACCTGATGGTGCTTCTGATCGAGTGCCTCGCAGTAGTTCGTGTACTCGCAGACCATGACGGCGTCGCCGTGCCCTGATCGGACTTTCTCGAACCAGTCGGGATCGGCGAGGCTCTGGCGCGCGAGCCCGACGATGTCCGCGCGATCCTCGCGCAGCAATGCTTCGGCCTGCTCGAAGCCGTGGATACCGCCGGTGACGATCACCGGAGTCGTGAACCCGGCCGCGCGGACGGCGCTGCGAATCGCCGCGGTCGGCTCGATGTTCCGGCCGAACGGGCCGCGCGCGTCGGAGACGTACTGCGGCATGCACTCGTATCCGCTGGGGCCGGTGTACGGGTAGGCGGACCAGCCAACCGCCGGCTGCTTGGCGTCGTCGAATTTCCCGCCGCGCGAGAGGGACAGGAAGTCCATCCCCGCACGGGCGAACTCCACGCCGAAGTACGCCGTATCCTCGACGGTGTTGCCGCCGGCGATGCATTCCTCCGCGAGGAAACGGCAACCGACGGTGTAGTCGTCTCCGACGACTTCCCGGACGCGGCGGAAGACCTCCAGTGGAGCACGCACGCGCTGCTCTCGCGGACCGCCGTAGCCATCCGTCCGGTCGTTCAGCCGGGAAAGGAACGACGCCATCGTGTAGGCGTGGGCGTAGTGCAGCTCCACGCCGTCGAAACCGGCCTCGCGCGCGCGACGCCCGGCCTGCGCAAAGAGCTCGGGCAGGGTGCGTGGCAGTTCCCGGATATGCGGGAGATCCATGTCGGTCACGCGCTCGCGGTAGCCGTAACGCAGGGCCTCGATCTCGCGCGTCTCGAGCACTCGCGCGAGTTCCTCGTCGGGCAGCTGCGCGAGTTGCGTGCGGACGCGCTCTTCCGACCAGTTCTCCGCGCCGAGGCGCTCGCGGTGCCACGGCATGATCTCGAGATAGCGGGCGAAGAATTTCTCGGGCTCTGGACGGCGCCGGACCGCAAGAAAGTCGATGATCTGGATGAGCAGCCGCGTGTGGCCGCCGCTCGCGCTGCGGACGGTCTCGACGAGCTCGCGCAAGCCCGGCAGGAAGCGATCGTGGCCGATGCGGAGCAGCGGGCCGGACGGAATGTCGCGGATGCCCGTCGCCTCGACCACGATCACCCCTGGTCGGCCGCGCGCAAAACGTTCGTACCACTCGAGGTTCTCGTCGGTGACGAATCCTTCCTCGGTTGCACGCCAGGGAACCATCGCGGGGACCCATGTCCGGCTTTCGAGCTGCAGCGGGCCGACGGTGACCGGACTGAAAAGCATCGCGCCCGCAGCCTCCGCGCGCGAAGGCCAGCGGCCGGGCGCTGGCTTCCACTTGATGCGTTCGGGTGGGCGCCACATGGGTTTCGATCGATCGTTCCGCGTACACGTCGAGAACAGAGCACTCGGCGAAGGCTGACCCTGCCAACGTGGTGTATCGCACCAGTTTAACCCGGCAAGTCGCCGCCGCGGGCCGTTTCGGGCAAAATGCGAGCTGAATCAACAAGAACTGCAGCCCGTGGCGTTCAACAACCTATACCGGCACAACTTCATCCGCGCGGCGGTCTGCACGCCCGAGGTGCGGGTCGCCGATCCGGAATTCAACGCGGCCCAGACGGTGGCGTTGATGAAGCGTGCCGCCGAGCGGCGCGCAGTCTTTGCGGTGTTTCCCGAGCTGGGCCTCTCGGCATATTCGTGCGAGGACCTCTTCCACCAGCAAGCGTTACTCGATGGCGCGCAAAAGGCGCTTGCCCAGGTGCTCGCCGCTTCGCGCAATCTGCCGCTGGTTGCAGCAGTGGGCGTTCCCCTGCAGGTGGGCAACCTGCTCTACAACTGCGCAGTGGTGGTGTCCGGTGGTCGAATTCTCGGTGTCACGCCGAAGACCTACCTGCCGAACTATCGCGAGTTCTACGAGCGGCGTCAGTTCACGCCAGGCGATACTGCGACGGTCCAGACCATCGACCTGCTCGACCAGCGCGACGTGCCGTTCGGCGCGCATCTCGTGTATCAGGCCGAATCGCAACCGCTGTTCACCTTTCACTGCGAGATCTGCGAGGATCTGTGGACGCCGGTTCCACCCTCGTCCTTTGCGGCACTCGCCGGTGCGACGGTGCTGGCGAATCTGTCGGCTTCGAACGTCACGGTCGGCAAGGACGACTATCGCCGGCAGCTCGCCGCGAATCAGTCCGCGCGCTGTCTCGCGGCATATCTCTACAGTGCCGCGGGATTCGGTGAATCCACGACCGACCTGGCGTGGGACGGGCAGGGGTTCATCTACGAGAACGGCACCCGGCTCGCAGAGAGCGAACGCTTCGAGTACGCCGCCCAGCTGATTACCGCCGACATCGATCTCGATCGCCTCGCGCAGGACCGCATGCGCCAGACGACCTTCGGAGATTCGGTGGCGCGGCACCGCAATGAGGTCTCCCGCTTTCGCACCGTGCGCTTCCAGCTCGATCTGCCGCTCGCCGACGAGATCCGCCTCGACCGCGTCTACGAGCGCTTTCCTTATGTGCCGTCCGATCCCGCGACGCGCGACATGCGTTGTCACGAGATCTACGAGATCCAGGTGCACGGTCTGGTGAAGCGCCTGCGGGCCATGGGCTCCGATAAGGTGGTGATTGGAGTCTCCGGCGGCCTCGACTCCACGCAGGCGCTGATCGTGTGCGCGCGCGCCATGGACGTGATGGCGCTGCCGCGATCGAACATCCTCGCGTACACGATGCCGGGATTCGCGACCAGCGCGCGGACCCTCGACCAGGCGCACCGCCTGATGAAAGCGGTCGGTTGTACGGCCGGCGAGATCGACATCCGTCCGAGCTGCCTGCAGATGCTGGCCGACATCGGTCACCCGTTCGCGCGCGGCGAGCAGGTCTACGACGTGACGTTCGAGAATGTCCAGGCCGGGGAGCGCACCAGCCATCTGTTCCGGCTCGGGAACTCGCACGGCGCCCCGGTCGTCGGCACCAGCGATCTATCGGAGATCGCGCTCGGCTGGTGCACCTACGGCGTCGGCGACCACATGGCGCACTATCACGTGAATGCGAGTGTGCCGAAGACGCTGATCCAGTACCTGGTTCGCTACGTCGCGCGCACCGGCCAGCTCGGCGCAGACGCCGGGCGCGTGCTGGAGGACGTGCTCGATACGGCGATCAGCCCCGAGCTCGTTCCGGGGCAGGAAAACGGTCAGCCGGCGCAGAGCACCGAAGGCATCGTGGGGCCGTACGAGCTGCAGGATTTCCACCTTTACTACATCCTGCGCTTCGGCTATTCGCCCGCGAAAGTGGCGTTCCTGGCCTGGAGCGCGTGGCACGACCGGGCGCAGGGAAACTGGCCCGACATCGCCGAGTCAAAACGCAATCAATACACCCTTGCCGAGGTCAAGAAGTGGCTCGGCGTTTTCCTCAAGCGCTTCTTCCAGCTCAGCCAGTACAAGCGCAGCGCGCTGCCGAACGCGCCGAAGGTCGGTTCGGGCGGCTCGCTCTCGCCGCGCAGCGACTGGCGTGCCCCGAGCGACGGCGAGGCCGCCGCGTGGCTCGCCGCGCTCCAGGAAATTCCGAACGACTAGCTGTCTCGAATTTGAGGCGCAGGTTCTCCATGCATGAAGGGATTCACGAACAAGGGAGTATCCCCCCTTGTAAATCCCCTCTTTCGCAAGAGAGATCGAGGTTAAGCCGGCTCTCGGCGAAACGGTGCTTTCTTGGCCGTAACAGCCTAGGAGCCGGGGGGAAAGGCCACGACGTGATCGACGTCGAGGCGTATTCCGATGTGCTCACCGAGCGCGTGGTTGTGATGACTCGGCACGAGGGCGAGCACCTTGCGCCCGCTTGCGAGCCGCAGCGTGTAGAGAATCTCCGCGCCGCGAAACGCCTTGTGAATCACCTCGGCGCGCATCCGGCTGGCATCGTCATGGACAATGTCGTCGGGTCGAAGGAGCACATCGACCTGGCATCCCTTGCCGCAGGCGTCGCAGCCGATCTCGCAGATTTCCGGAATATCACCGCGTAGCTCGCCGAGCTCGATGTCCAGCTCGCGCGCGCTGCGGACGCTGCCCGGCAGGAACACACCCTGGCCCACGAAATCGGCGACGAAGCGGTTCACCGGCCGGTGGTAAAGGTTGTACGCGGTATCCCACTGCTTGATTTCACCCTCGTGCATGATGCCGATCTCGTCGGCGATGGCGAACGCCTCCTGCTGATCGTGCGTGACCAGCACGGCCGTGGTGTTGCTGCGCTTGATGATGTCGCGCACTTCCTGGCCGAGCCGCTCGCGCAGGTCCACGTCGAGGTTGGAAAACGGCTCATCGAGCAGGAGCAGGTCCGGTCGGGGCGCGAGCGCGCGAGCGATTGCGACCCGCTGCTGCTGCCCGCCGGACAGCTCGTGGGGGTACTTGTCGCTTTCCTCGCTCAGACCCACGCCCGCGAGGTACTCCGCGGCGCGCCGACTACGCTCACTTCGCGCGATGCCGTGCAGCCCGAATGCGATGTTTTCCAGAACCGTGAGGTGTGGAAAGAGCGCGTAGTCCTGGAAAACCATGCCGATCCGTCTTTTCTCGGGCGGAACCACGCTGCCTGGGGAGGAAACGACCTGACCGTTCAGCGCGATCTCGCCCGCGGTGACCGGCTCGAATCCAGCAATGCAGCGCAGCACGGTCGTCTTGCCGCAGCCGCTCGGCCCGAGCAGGCAGGCGATCCCGCCACGCACCAGCGAGAAGGACAGGCCCTTGACGACCTCCTGGTCGCCGTAGGACTGTCGAACGCTCTTCAGTTCGAGCAGGGTCGGCGTCGCGCTTGCTGTCATAATTCAGTGATTATAAACAGATCGCCCGGCATGGAAACAAGAATCATTATTGAGTGTCGCAGCGAAATACCGTCGCCTGGATACTGCGTCTCGCGGCGTTGTGCGGGCGAAGGACCATGAGCGACACTACCCTCGCCGCGGCGACTCCCGCTGCGGCTTGGCGGCCCCGATTCGGGCGACTCGGGTGGGCCTCGCTCGTCGTCGCGGCCTGCGTGTTGGCGCCGATTCTCGTCGTGGTGGGGAACGTGTTTCGCGCGAGCGAAAGCACGTGGGGGCATCTCGCGTCCACCGTCCTGCCCGGATACATCGTGAACACCTTGGTCCTGCTGGTCATGGTCGCAGCCGGTGTTGCATCGATCGGCGTGCTCTCCGCCTGGCTCGTCACGGCGTACCGCTTCACCGGGCAGCGGATGCTCGAGTGGGTGATGATTCTTCCTCTTGCGATGCCGGCGTACGTCATGGCGTATGCCTACACGGACTGGCTGCAATTCACGGGTCCCGTGCAGACCGCGCTGCGCGAACTGACAGGGTGGAAGTCGGGCGACTACTGGTTTCCCGAAATCCGGTCGTTGTACGGCGCCGCGGCGATGTTTGCATTCGCGCTGTACCCGTACGTCTATCTGCTCGCGCGCAACGCCTTCCTCGAGCAGTCGCGTGCCGCGATCGAAGCAGGGCGGTCGCTCGGGTACAGCGCGTGGGGAAGCTTCTGGCGCGTCGCGTTGCCGCTCGCGCGTCCTGCACTGGCGGCAGGCATCGCGCTGGCGCTGATGGAAACGCTGGCCGATTTCGGTGTGGTCTCGTACTTCGCCGTGCAGACCTTCACCACGGGCATCTACCGCGCATGGCTCTCGCTCGGGGACGTCGTGGCGGCCGCGCAGCTTTCGACCTGTCTGTTGGGTTTCGTGTTGATCGTGCTCGTGCTGGAGCGTATGCAGCGTGGCGGCGCGCGCTACGCGGGGCCGCGCAAGCCGACGCCTCCGTACGAGTTGCGCGGCTGGCACGCTGCGCTGGCGTTCGTTCTGTGCGCCGCGCCGGTGGTGTTCGGCTTCCTGCTGCCGGGTGGTGTTCTCTTGCACCTTGCCGTGACGGACCCCGACGCGCGCATCGGTGGGCGCCTCTACTCCCTGATCGCCAACAGCGCCATGCTGTCGGGTGTGACTGCCGGGGTGGCCGTGCTGGTCGCCGTCCTGCTTGCCTATGCAGGCCGCTTGTCGAAGAGCGGGACGGTGCAGGGCGCGAACCGATTGGCGGCACTCGGTTACGCGATGCCGGGCGCGGTGCTCGCAGTCGGAATCCTCGTGCCGCTCGGCAAGCTGGACAACGTCATCGCCGACTGGGTCTTCCAGCACTGGGGAATCCGGACCGGGCTGCTGCTGACGGGAACCGGGTTTGCGCTGGTCTATGCCTGCCTGGTCCGCTATCTCGCGGTCGCTTTTCAGACCACGGAAGCGGGGCTGGCGCGCGTCACACCTGCCATGGACGATGCCGCGCGCAGTCTCGGGCTGTCACCCGGAGCCACACTGGCCCGGGTGCATGTACCGATGGTGTGGGGGAGCATGCTGACCGCGGCCCTCCTGGTTTTCGTCGACGTGATGAAGGAGCTGCCGATGACGTTCGCCATGCGGCCCTTCAACTTCGACACCCTGGCTGTCGAAGCCTACAACCTCACCAAGGACGAGCGCCTTGCCGAGGCCGCCGTGCCGTCGCTCGTGATCGTCGCGATCGGTCTGGTGCCGTTGATCGTGCTGTCCCGTCAGATCGCCCGCTCCCGGTTGCGCCGCGAGCGTTAGCAGGATATTGAAATACTTCGCGCATTACCGTCGTGCGATCTACAAGGGGCCCTTGCGCCTTGTTCGTACGACCGGGGTTTGTCTTGCACGCTAAATTGGTAGCTCGACGTCCCCGCGACATGCATTTTTCGACAACCGGCTAGAGCTATTTCCAGCCGGCCTGATCGGCTAGCTTCTGCGCGGTCGCCTGCGCCTGCCCGAGCTTCGCGACGTTGATCTCGTCCGATTTGAAATTGCCGAGCGACTCGAGCGCGGGATTGTCCAGCTTCACGCCCGGCACCGTGGGCCATTCATTGTTGCCGCTTGCAAAGTAGGACTGCGCCTGATCGCTCGCGAGATACTCGAGGAATTTGACGGCGGCATCGGGATGCGGGGCATGTTTCAGGACGCCGCCGCCGGAAATGTTCATCTGCGCGCCACGGTCTTTTTGATTCGGGAACACGATTGCGACCTTCTCGACCACGATGCGATCCGCCGGCTTGGACGAGCGCATCAGGCGCACGAAGTAATACTGGTTCGCGATCGCGATCGCACATTCTCCGGCCGCGACGGAGCGGAGTTGGTCGGTGTCGCCACCCTTGGGATCGCGTGCGAGATTCGCTTTCACGCCCTCGACCCACTTCTTGGCGCCGGCTTCACCGAGGTGGTTCACCATGCTCGCGATGAGCGAGAGGTTGTAGGGGTGGGAACTGGAACGCGTGCAGAGCTTTCCCCGCCACTTCGGATCGGCAAGATCCTCGTAGCGGGTGATCTCTCCCGGCTTCACCATGTCCTTGTTGTAGGCGATCACGCGGGCGCGTGCCGAAAAGCCGAACCACATCCCCTTGGGGTCGCGATAGGCCGCCGGGATGCGCTTCTCGAGCAATGCCGACTTCGTCGGTGCGAAGACACCGGCCTGATCAGCGCGCCAGATGCGGCCGACGTCGACGGTGATGAAGACGTCCGCGGGACTGTTCGCTCCTTCGGCCTTGATCCGCTCCAAGAGCGCGTCTTCGCCTCCCTCGATCCGGTTGACCTTGATGCCCGTCTGCTTGGTGAAGCCGGTGTAGAGCGCTTCGTCAGTCTGGTAATGCCGAGCCGTGTAAAGGTTCAGAACCTTCTCTTCGGCGATGGCGCTCTGGGAAAGAGCAAATACCCCGGCGACCAGACCCATGCCCAATCCCAGAAAACGGTTGCGAAGCATCCGGATTTCCTCCATTTAATCAATGCGAATCGCCGCTGAGCGGCAAGTGAGCACTATAACAAGACTCATTCGCATTATCAATTCATGCAAGAATTATTCTCATTTGAATGATGCGAGTGCGCGCCTGGGCGGGGTTTGACGTCCGTCAAATCCGTCAGTCAAATCGAACTGCGGGCGGGGCGACTTGCGCGCGCCTAGTCTAGAGCGCCACTCGGCGCGCGCCGTCGAAGCGCCGCAGCCAGTATCCGCCTTGCATGCTGTCGATTCGCACCACCCCGCCGGTAGTCGGTGCGTGAATGAAGCGTTGCCCGCCGACGTAGATGCCGACGTGAGAGTGGACACGCTGCAGCGTGTTGAAGAAGACCAGATCGCCTGCGCGCAGGTCGCGCGGATCGATTCGCAAGCCGGTGCGGCTCAGATCGAAGGTGGTGCGTGGCAGCGCTTGCTGCGCGGCCCGGAAATACGCATACGTGACCAGCCCTGAACAGTCGAACCCCGAATCGGGCGAGTCTCCTCCGGGCGCGTAGCGTATGCCCAGCACGCCCATGGCCTGCAAAACGACTTCGCGTCCAAGATCGGCGGTGATCGGCGTCACATTCGGCGGTGGAGAGGCGGATTCCTGTTGCTCCGGCACCCGAACGGCGCTCGCGCATCCGCCCAGTAAGACGAATATAAAAAGTATAAAAAACAGTCTTATATTTTCCATACTTCAAGTAATCTAGGAGAAGTTCAGGAGAAATGCAAGCACGGGGCGGGCACTGCAACGGACATTTGTCGCTGGCAGTCCGCCGGGAGAGGTAGGCTTGCGTTACTTCCGAGACGCGCCACACGGCCGGTGCCGGACGGTTCGGGAGAAATTCATGAAGCTGCTCAGACTCATCGTGATGCTCGTCTGCCTCTCTGCGGGCGCCGCTCAGGCGGACGAGATCGAGGTGATCCCGCTGCAGCACCGCACGGCGGAACAGCTCGTCCCGACGATTCGACCACTGGTCGCCCCCGGGGGCGCCGTCACGGGAATGCAGAGCTCGCTGATCATCCGGTCGACGCGGGCGAACATCGAAGACATCAAGCGCGTCTTGGCCTCGCTCGACAGGGAGCCAAGGAGGCTGCTCATCTCGGTGCGTCAGGATGCGGGAGGCACCGCGGACCGTCGATCGATCTCGGTCGGCGGCACGGTTTCGGGAAGCCAGGGCAGCGTAAGCGTGGGCCAGGGTGCACCGGCAGGAAGCGGCGTGAATGCGCGCATCCTCGATTCATCGCGCACGACCGACGACCGCATCACGCAGCAGGTGCAGGTGCTCGAGGGCAGCCCTGCCTACATCAGTGTCGGCGCCAGCCGGCCCGTGCCCACGCGCAGCACCACCGTCGGGCCGGGTGGCGTGGTGATCTCGCAGGGCGTGGCCTACCAGGATGCCTCCACCGGATTCACCGTCGTCCCGCGACTCGCCGGCGACCGGGTGACGCTCGACATCAATCCGCGCCGTGCGTCGCTCGATCGCAATCGTGCCGGCGGCGTCAGCACCAGCGAGATCGTGACGACCGCGAGCGGCAGACTGGGTGAATGGATCGAGATGGGTGGCGTGAATCAGAGCAGCGCGCGCGACGAACGCGGAATCCTCTCGCGAGAAAGCGCGAACCGTCAGTCCTCGGGCGGAGTCTGGGTAAAAGTGGACGAAGTCAGGTGAGCGCGGGGTCGCGCGACGCGCTCGCATCCGCGTTCGCACCGGACGGCGCGCTTGCGCGCACGGTGCCCGACTACCGGGAGCGGCCCCAGCAGCTCGAGTTCGCCCGGCGGATCGAGGCGAGCATCCGGGCTGGCGCGGTGCTCATCGCCGAGGCGGGCACGGGGACCGGCAAGACCTTTGCGTATCTCGTTCCCGCGCTTCTATCGGGTGGCAAGGTCATCATTTCGACCGGTACCAAGACATTGCAGGACCAGTTGTTTCACCGTGACTTGCCGGCAGTCGGCAAGGCGCTCGGCGTTCCGGTCACGACAGCGTTGCTGAAGGGGCGCGCGAATTACGTGTGCCATCACCATCTCGAGCGCAATCTCGCCGAAGGCGCGCTGCCGACCCGCGAGTCCGTGCACGATCTTCACGAGATCGCCCGATTCGCACGGCGCAGCGCGAGCGGAGATCGCGCCGAGCTCGCCGACGTCGCGGAAGACTCGCCGGCCTGGGCGCTCGCGACGTCGACGCGGGAGAACTGCCTGGGCCAGAGTTGCGCGAAGTTTCGCGATTGTTTTGTCATGCGTGCTCGCCGCGAGGCGCTCGCCGCCGAGGTGGTGGTCGTCAATCATCACCTGTTCTTCGCCGACGTGATGCTGCGCGACGAAGGTATGGCGGAGCTCTTGCCGGCGTGCAACACCGTGATTCTCGACGAGGCGCACCAGCTTCCCGGCACGGCGACACTCTTTTTCGGCCGCAGCGTCACGACGGGGCAGGTGCTCGAGCTTTGCCGCGACGCGCTCGCCGAGAGCATCGCCGAGGCGCCCGACGTGGCGGATCTGCGCGAGCTGATTCGAAGCGCGGATCGCGCCGCGCGTGATGCGCGTATCACGGTTCACCTGAAGGAGGGGCGGCTGCCCGCAGCGATACTCGAGCGCGACGAGGCGTTTCGAGGCGCCCTCGACGGACTGTGCACTGCGCTCGTACGTCTCGCCGAAGGTCTGGGCCGGGTCGCCGAGCGGGGCGAGGGCCTGGAGAATTGCGCGGCGCGCGGTGGCGAGCTCGCCGAGCGTGTTGCGGCCTGGCGCGAGAATTCCGCCGAGGATCTCGTGCGCTGGGCGGAAGTGCACACGCGCTCGCTCACGCTCCATGCGACGCCCTTGTCGATCGCCGGAATTTTCCGGAAAGAGGTGGAAGGGTCGATACGCGAGAATGTCGCCGATCAGCCGGATCAGGAGGGTCGATCGCGAGCCTGGATCCTGACCTCGGCGACGCTGGCCGTGGATGGCGATTTTTCCCATTTCAAACGCATGATGGGGCTCGAGGACGCCGAAAGCGCGTGCTGGGGCAGTCCGTTCGACTATCCCGCCCAGGGACTTCTCTATGTGCCCCGCGCGCTGCCGGAGCCGAACAGCACGGAGCACACGGATGCCGTGGTGGAGCGCGCACTACCGGTGATTCGTGCCAGCGGTGGGCGGGCATTCTTCCTCTTCACGACCTTGCGGGCAATGCGTCACGCGCATGCCAGGTTGCGGGACGCGTTCGAGTCCGCGGGCATGAACTTTCCGTTGCTCGTTCAGGGGCAAGGGTCGCGCAGCGAGCTACTCGAACGATTTCGCCGGCTAGGCAACGCGGTACTGGTTGCCAGCGCAAGTTTCTGGGAGGGGGTGGACGTTCGCGGCGAGGCGCTGTCCGTGGTGGTGATCGACAAGCTTCCCTTTGCGCCGCCGGACGATCCGGTCCTCGCGGCGCGCCTCGCGGCCATGAAACGCGCCGGGCAGAACGCTTTCACGGAGCTCCAGCTGCCCGAGGCTGCGTTGCTGCTCAAGCAAGGGGCGGGACGCCTGATCCGCGATGAGAGTGACCGCGGTGCACTGGTGATCTGCGACCCGCGGCTGGTCTCGCGTCCCTACGGCGCGCGGCTGCTGGCGGCGCTACCGCCGATGCGTCGGACGCGCGATATCGAGGAGGTGGAGCGCTTCTTCGGCCTGGCCGAGAGCGAACCGGCGGGCGCTGCGCTGGCGGGTTGATTAGAATCTGCCATGCCTCGCTCCGCGTTCCGCGGCGCGTGGGAAATCGAACGGAGGCGCGATGAAGGTCTTTATCACGGGTGGCGGCGGGTTTCTCGGCCATCGCCTTGCCCGAACGCTGCTCGAGCGAGGGACGCTGACGGGCCCCGACGGCAAGGCTGCGCCGATCACCCAGATCAAGTTGCTCGATACAGGGTATCCGCCCGAAGTCGATTCGCGACTGCAATGCGTGCAGGGCGATCTGAGTGCGCCAGGAGTGATCGCCTCGGCGCTCGAGCCGGATACGTCGTCGGTATTCCACCTCGCGGCGGTCGTGAGCGCCGGCGCGGAGGCCGATTTCGAGCTTGGCATGCGGGTCAATCTCGACGGGACCCGTGTCCTTCTCGAGGCGTGCCGCGCGCTCGCCAGTCCACCGCGGCTGGTCTTCACCAGCTCGGTCGCTGCGTTCGGCGGGAATCTACCTGCCATTCTCGACGATTCGACGACGACCGCCCCGCAGACATCGTACGGAACGCAGAAAGTCATCGGGGAGTACCTGATCGCCGATTACACCCGGCGTGGATTCATCGACGGGCGCTGCCTACGGCTGCCGACCATTGTCGTGCGTCCCGGAAAACCGAATCTGGCGGCGTCTTCGTTCGCGAGCGCGATTTTCCGCGAGCCGCTCGCCGGCCAGGCCTACGATTGCCCGCTGCCGGACACGACCGGTATCTGGTTACTTTCGCCCCGCAAGGTGATCGAGGCGTTCGTGCATGCGCACGAATTGCCGGCGTCCGCGTGGGGCCTCAATCGGGTGGTCAATCTTCCCGGCATCACGGTGACGATCCGGGAGGCGGTCGACGAGCTCCGCCGGATCGCCGGTCGGGCGGTTGCGGACCGGATTCGATTCAAGGTCGATCCGCGAATCAAGGCGATCGTCGACACCTGGCCGGTCCGTTTCGAGACGCCTCGCGCGAACGCGATGGGCTTCGGTGCGGATCCGGATATCGAATCCGTGATCCGGGACCACGTCCGGGAACAGGGAATTTCGATTTAGGTCCCGACGCGCGGGGCCCAGACTTTCCACCAGGGCGGTCCGGGGTTGACGGGTTTGCCCTCGAGTGCCTTGCTGTTGGGGAAATTCGTGCGCAGTACCCGCTCCGCGTCCGCCTGGAGCTCCTTCATGCCGAGCTTCTCGTAAGCCCGCATCGAGATGAAGAGCGCTTCCTCGACCGCAGGCGTCTCCGGGTAGGTCTTCACTGCATATTGAGCACGGTTTGCGGCCGCGACATAAGCGCCGCGCTCGTAGTAGTAGCGCGCGACGTGGACTTCGTGCGAAGCGAGGCCGTTCACGAGGTAGCTCATCCGCGCGGTCGCGTCAGGGACGTACTTGCTCTTCGGGAAGCGCGCAACCAGTTCCTTGAACGCGGCAAACGAGTCACGCGCCGAACGAGGGTCCCGCTCGGTCGGGTCCTGGCCCGACCATTGCGCGAGCGCGCTCTGATCCTCGTAGAAGTTGATCACGCCCTTCAGGTAGTACGCGTAATCGACGGTGGGGTGGTTGGGGTGCAGCTTGATGAAGCGGTCGCAGGCCCCGATGGCCTGCGCGGGATCGTTGTTGCGATAGTACGCATAGGCGATCTCGAGCTGCGACTGCTGCGCATATCGGCCGTACGGGTAGCGGGACTCGAGCTTCTCGAAATAGGTGATCGCGCGGTCGTAGCTGCCGTTGCCCATCTCGGTCTTGGCTTCTTCGTACAGGCGCTGGGCAGTCCAGCCGGCCGTTTCGTCCTCCGCGCCGAACTTCAGGATGCCGCATCCGGCGAGCATCGCGGCGCACAGCAGAACCGCTAAACTACGCCACAAGTTGGGCAAATATCGCGTGTCGAGTTCGAAGCGCATGCAGGGCCATGGAGCGCAAGGGGTACGGTGACAAGGGGTACGGCAACGGCTGCGCGCCATTATAGCGCCGAGATCGAGCGACTAGTGCCGCCAAGCCTGGCCGGACTCCGTTTCGATCAGGCGCTCGCCCGGATGTTTCCCGAGCACTCGCGCAGCCGGTTGCAGACGTGGGTGCGGGAGGGTCGGATCACGCTCGATTCCGCAGGTGTGGACGTCAGGCACAAGGTCTGGGGCGGAGAATGCGTGCGGATCGATCCCGGGGCCGATCCGCAGGCGAGGGAGGCCGACGCTTTTCGTGCCGAACCGATTCCATTGGCCGTGGTGCACGAGGACGGCGCGCTGTTGGTGGTCGACAAGCCGGCCGGCCTGGTGGTGCACCCGGGCAGCGGGAACTGGGCAGGCACGCTGCTCAATGCGATATTGCACCACGCGCCGCAATGCGCGGTGCTCCCCCGGGCTGGGATCGTGCATCGCCTGGACAAGGATACGAGCGGTCTGCTCGTCATCGCCAAGACCGCCGAAGCGCAGACGGATCTGGTGCGTCAGCTGCAGGCACGCACGATCGGCCGTGAATACCTGGCGCTGGTGCACGGCGCGCTTTCCACGGGCGGCGTGATCGATGCCCCCATCGGCCGGCATCCCGTCGAGCGCACGCGCATGGCCGTCGCAGCGCGGGGCAAGCCCGCCGTCACGCACTATGCGGTCGTCCGGAGCTTTGCTCGGGCCACCTTGGTCAGGTGCCGTCTGGAAACCGGGCGGACGCATCAGATTCGCGTTCACATGCGCTCGATCGGCCATCCGATCATCGGGGATCCCGTGTACGGCCCGCGACCTGCGCGCAGCGCGGGGTTGCCGCCATTTCCGCGTCAGGCGTTGCACGCCACGCGCCTCGCGCTCGTGCATCCGGGAAACGGTGAGCGCGTAGCCTGGGAGTCACCCTTACCCGACGACATGCGCGCGTTGCTGGACGCGCTTGAATGAGCACGTCGAATCCACGCGACTGGATCGTTCCGGACTGGCCTGTTGCCGCAAACGTGCGCGCGTTCGCCACGACACGCGCCGAAGGCGCGAGTCGCGGCTGCTACGCTGGAATGAATCTCGCCGAACATGTTGGTGACGATCGGCGTGCGGTCGAGCAGAATCGCGACGCGTTGCGCAAACATCTTCCGGCCGAGCCGCACTGGCTCGAACAGGTGCATGGCACCGCTGTCGTGGAAATCGAAAGTGCACCGCCGTCGGCGCGCGCCGACGGCGCCGTCGCGCGAACCAGCCGCCACGTTTGCGCAGTCCTCACGGCCGACTGCCTGCCGATCCTGCTCGCCGCGCGTGCAGGAGGCGTCATTGGGGTCGCGCACGCAGGGTGGCGGGGCCTGGCGGGCGGCATCATCGAGGCGACGATCGCGCGGATGGGGCTGCCTGGAGCAGACGTGCTCGCGTGGCTGGGGCCCGGTATCAGCCAGGCAGCCTACGAGGTCGGCACGGACGTCTATGAATCGTTTATTCGATCGGATCCGGGGGCACGCGAGGCATTTCAAGACCGAGCACCGGGGAAGTACCAAGCGGATCTGTATGCACTTGCGCGGCGCCGGCTGGGCGCGGCCGGCGTCACCGCGGTGTATGGCGGCGACCACTGCACGTACCGTGAGCCCGACAGGTTCTACTCGTATCGGCGCGATGGCGCCGCCACCGGGCGCATGGCGACGCTCATCTGGATGGAGTAATAGTTTGTTGAAAAACTCCGCGCACGCACGCAGGGGATATACAAGGCCAGGTGGGAAGGGAAGGGTCCCACCCCTTCCCCGACCCCTTGTTTGTTCCGGGGGATTTACAAGGGGGCTTTCCCCCTTGTTCGTGCGACCGGGATTTGCCCTGCATGCGGAATTCGCCACTCGAAGCCGCAGCGGCGGGCATTTTTCGACACCCTGCTAATGGGAACGCTCGGCTACATCATGGTCGCGTGCGTCGCGGGGGGCATCCTGTCGGTCGTCTGTGCGGCCATCCTTTCGCTCTCCGCGCCGCAGCGCTGGGTCAGCGCCCTGGTGAGCTTCGCGATCGGCGCGCTCCTCGGCGCGGCATTCCTCGAAATTCTGCCCCACGCGCTGGAGAATGCGAAGGACAGTCGTCAGGTCGCTGCCGCGCTGCTCTTTGGCATCCTCGGATTCTTCCTGCTCGAGAAGCTCGTCTTGTGGCGGCACTATCACATCGGCGATGACGAATCGCGCAGTCACACTCATGCGGAGCACGCCGGCCACGACTTTGGCAGATCGGGCCTGCTCATATTGGTTGGAGACAGCTTTCACAATTTCGTGGACGGCGTGCTCGTCGCCGCGGCGTTCATGCAGGACACCTCGCTCGGCGTCGTCACGGCTACCGCGGTGATCGCGCACGAGATTCCGCAGGAGATCGGCGACTTCCTGATCCTGTTGCATTCGGGATACAGCCGCGCGCGTGCGTTCGCGCTCAACCTGCTTTCGAGCCTCGCGATGGTCGTCGGCGGGCTCGCGGGGTATCTCGCGCTACAGCAGATGCAGGAATGGTCGATCATCCTGATTTCGGTGGCGGCGGCGAGCATGATCTACGTCGCCGTCGCCGATCTCATCCCCGGCCTGCACAAGCGAACCGAACTGCGCGCCACCGCGCAGCAGATCCTACTGATCGCTGCGGGAGTGTTGCTGATCTGGCTCACCGGCGAGTTGCTCCACTCGCATTGAAGCCTCATGATCGCCGCGGACGGCGTTCCGCGCACGGCGCCTCGGGGTCGCCACGATCCACCAGAACAAGGTCAGCGGCGCGAGTCCGTACAGGATGAAGGTGAGCAATCCTGCCGTGACGCTGCGCTCGGTCAGCGCCATCAGGATCGTCACGAAGAGCCAGGCGATTGCGACGATATGCATCGGGGAGCGCGCGGCGTGCAAAGCAACGGCGACATTCTATCTGTCGAGCGTACTCCGTCGCCGGTGATTTATGAATACGTCGTGAAACATACGTCGTGAAGCACGGCGTGTGATGAAGGCTGCTTAGCCCCTTTGTTGACGCACTTCTTGACTTGACACCAATATTGTGCGGTGCAATACTGCATGTTAATTCTCCGTCGATGCGCAACTGCAGCACGGAAACTTGCTTCCACCTTTTTCCCCGCCGTCCTTTTCATCTTCATCTGATCCCGCGATGCAGCCGGTCGCGGCGGTCGTGACGGGCCTGCTGCAATGGCTATCGCGCGGATCGGACACCGACGTCTCCCGGCAGTTTGCTGAGTGGTCCACGCACTCGGCGCGCGCCGTGGAGCTCTATTCGGCGCACTATCAGCGTACGGCTACGCTGTGGCAGATGATGTTCGCGCGCCAGCGCGGTGAGGCACCAGACCCCGTGGCACGCCCGGACCCCGGCGACCGGCGGTTCGCCGCCGGCGAATGGCGCGACGATGCCTACTTCGATTTCCTCAAGCAGAATTACCTTCTCAATGCCCGGTTCCTGACCGAGCTCGTCGAAGCGGCAGAGGTCGAGCCGCGCGTAAGAGGACAGCTGCGCTTTTTCACGCGGCAGTTCATCGAGGCGTCGAGTCCGGCAAACTTCGCCGCGACCAATCCCGAGGTGATGCGGCTCGCCCGCGAAACGAACGGCGACACGATCGCGCGCGGCACGCAGAACTTGATCGGTGATGTCGTCAAGGGGCGCATATCGACCACGGACGAGGCCCCGTTCGTCGTGGGCGGGAATCTCGCGGCAACGCCTGGCGCCGTCGTCTTCGAGAACGAGCTGATGCAGCTCATCCAGTACAAGCCGGCGACCGAGATGGTGCGCGCGCGGCCGCTGGTGATCGTCCCACCGTGCATCAACAAGTACTACGTACTCGACCTGACCCAGGAAAACTCGTTCGTGCGATACGCGGTGGAGCAGGGCAACACCGTGTTCCTCGTGTCGTGGCGGAACGCCACCGCGGAAATCGGGGAGCGAACGTGGGACGACTACATTCGCGACGGCGTGATATGCGCGCTCGAAGTGTCGCGCAGCATTTCGAAAGCCGAGAAGGTGAATGCGCTCGGATTCTGCGTGGGCGGTACGCTTTTGGCGACCGCGCTTGCAGTGCTCGTCGCGCGCGATGAGCACTGGGTGGAGAGCCTGACGCTGCTCACTACGCTGCTCGACTACGCCGAATCGGGCGAGATCGGTCTTTTCGTGGACGAAGGATTCGTGGCGGCCAAGGAGGCGGAGATCGGTCGGGGCGGCATCATGGAGGGGCGCAATCTCGCGTTCATGTTTTCCATGCTGCGCGCGAACGATCTCGTCTGGTCCTACGTCGTCAACAACTATCTGAAAGGCCGGGCGCCGGACGCATTCGACATCCTCTACTGGAACGCCGACTCGACCAACCTGCCCGGTCCGATGTACTGCTGGTATGTGCGCAACCTGTATCTCGAGAACCGGCTGCGCCAGCCGGGAGCGCTCGCGGTTTGCGGCGAGCGCGTCGACCTCGGCAGGCTGCGCATGCCGGTCTACATTCTTGCCACGCGTGAGGACCACATCGTGCCATGGAAGGCGGCCTATTCGTCGACCCGCTTGCTCAAGGGACGCGTACGATTCGTATTGGGCGCAAGCGGGCACATTGCCGGCGTGGTGAATCCGGCGGCGAAGAATCGCCGCAGCTACTGGACCAGCGAAATGCTCACGGAGTCGCCCGAGCCGTGGCTCGCGGGTGCGCGGGAAGTGAAGGGCAGCTGGTGGAGCGACTGGAATGCCTGGATCGGTCAGCACGCGGGCGGTGAGAAGCCCGCCCCGAAGCGGTTGGGCGGCGGCAAGTACAGGCGCATCGAGAATGCACCGGGACGCTACGTGCAGTTCCGGGTGGTATGAGGAGTGGACTAATGAGGAATGGACCAATACGGTCGAAAGTGGTCGGACGATTCGTGAAGGAGGTAGCGCATGTCTGATGTTGTGATAGTCGCCGCGGCACGTACCGCGGTAGGAAACTTCAATGGAGCGATCTCGAAAATACCCGCGTCGGATCTCGGGGCGCATCTGATCAAGAATCTGCTCGAAAAGTCAGGCGTGAAGCCGGACGTGGTGTCCGAGGTGATTCTCGGGCAAGTGCTGACCGCCGGTATGGGTCAGAACCCCGCTCGCCAGGCATCCATTCGCGCCGGAATCCCGGACATGGTTCCCGCGATGACCATCAACAAGGTGTGCGGCTCGGGTCTGAAAGCGACCCACCTCGCGGCGCAGGCGATCAAGGCCGGCGACGCTGAAGTCGTGGTGGCGGGCGGCCAGGAAAGCATGAGCCTTGCGCCCCATTTGATGATGGGATCGCGCGGTGGCTTCCGCATGGGCGACGCGAAGCTGCTGGACTCGATGATCGTCGACGGTTTGTGGGACGTGTACAACCAGTATCACATGGGCGTGACAGCCGAAAACGTTGCCAAGAAGTACGGAATCACCCGCGCAGACCAGGACCGCTTCGCGTTCGAATCGCAGCGCAAGGCCGAAGAGGCGCAGAAGGCAGGCAAGTTCAAGGACGAGATCGTTCCGGTCGAGATACCGCAGCGAAAGGGCGCCCCGCTCGTGTTCGATACCGACGAGTACCCGAAGCACGGCACGACGGTCGAGGCGCTGTCCGCATTGCGGCCGGCATTCGACAAGCAAGGGACGGTGACGGCAGGCAACGCCTCGGGTCTCAACGATGGCGCTGCAGCGGTGATCATGATGTCGGCCAAGAAGGCCGCCGAGCTGGGTCTCAAGCCCCTCGCGCGTATCAAGGCCTATTCATCGGCGGGGGTCGATCCCAAGATCATGGGTATGGGCCCGGTTCCTGCCTCCAAACTGTGCCTCACGAAGGCCGGCTGGAAGCCGCAGGACCTCGATCTGATGGAGATCAACGAGGCGTTTGCCGCGCAGGCCTGTGCCGTGAACAAGGAGATGGGCTGGGACACCGCGAAGATCAATGTCAACGGCGGGGCGATCGCGATCGGACATCCGATCGGGGCATCCGGCTGCCGAATCCTCGTGACGTTGATCCACGAGATGATCCGCAGGGATGCCCACAAAGGACTCGCTTCGCTTTGCATCGGCGGCGGAATGGGTGTGGCGCTGGCAATCGAGCGCTAGAACCGCTAGACGCGAGCAGCCTGCGGCGGGACTGCAATCGCCGCGAGCGCGCATTTGCCTAAATTTTAGGGAAGGAAGCAAGGGATGGCTCAACGTGTTGCTTTCGTGACCGGTGGAATGGGAGGCATCGGCACGGCGATCTGCAAGCGGCTCGCCAAGGACGGCCACAAGGTCGTGGCGAACTGCCTGCCCGGATACGAATCGAAGGACGAGTGGTTGCAGGCAATGCGGAGCGAGGGCTACGACGTCTACTCGGCCGAGGGCAATGTCGAGGAGTACGAGTCCTGCGCGGACATGTTCTACCAGCTTCGCTCGGTGGTCGGCCCCGTCGACATGCTGGTCAACAACGCCGGGATCACCCGAGACGGTGTGTTCCGGCGCATGACTCCCGGTGACTGGTACTCGGTAATCAACACCAATCTCAATTCCGTGTTCAATGTCACCCGGCAGGTAATCGACGGCATGATGGAGCGCGGCTGGGGTCGGGTCGTCAACATGTCCTCGGTCAACGCGTTGAAGGGTCAGTTCGGCCAGACAAATTACTCGGCTGCCAAGGCCGGTATGCACGGGTTTTCCAAGGCGCTCGCCCAGGAAGTCGTGAAGAAGGGCGTCACCGTGAACACGCTTTCGCCGGGGTACGTCAATACCGAAATGGTGCGCGCGATCAAGCCCGAGATCCTCCAGAATATCGTTGCGTCGATTCCGATGGGGCGACTCGCGGAGCCGGAGGAGATCGCCGGACTGATCGCGTATCTCTGCTCGGAGGAGGCCGGCTACATCACCGGCGCAAACATTTCAATCAACGGCGGCCTGCACATGGACTGACACGGCGGTAGCCTCGGGCGGCGGCGTGGAGGCGTGCCATAATTGACCAAGAACCGGGCGCGGGGCATTTCGGAAGAAGGAGGAGAGAGATGGCAAATCGAGTGGCATTGATCACGGGCGGCATGGGCGGCCTGGGCGAGTCGATCAGCGTCAAGATGCATGATGCGGGATTTCGAGTTGTGGTGACGCATTCTCCGGGCAACAAGAACGCTGCGGCGTGGAACGCGGAAATGAAGTCGAACGGCTATGATTTCCACCCGGTCCCGGTGGACGTCGCCGACTTCGAATCGTGCCAGCAGTGCGTGGCGCGGGTGGAGTCGGAGGTGGGCCACGTCGACATTCTGGTCAACAACGCGGGCATCACCCGCGACATGACCTTCAAGAAAATGGGCAAGCCCGACTGGGACGCCGTGATGAAGACCAACCTCGACAGCGTTTTCAACATGACCAAGCCGGTATGCGACGGCATGGTCGAGCGCAACTGGGGCCGCGTCATCAACGTTTCCTCTGTCAACGGTCAGAAGGGCGCGTTCGGTCAGACGAACTACTCGGCAGCCAAGGCGGGCATGCACGGCTTCACCAAGGCGCTGGCGCTGGAGGTCGCCCGAAAGGGTGTGACGGTCAACACGATCTCTCCCGGCTACATCGGGACCAAGATGGTCATGGCCATCCCGAAGGACATCCTCGACACGAAGATCGTGCCTCAGATTCCGGTGGGCCGCCTCGGCAAGCCGGACGAGGTGGCCGGCCTCATCATCTATCTATGCTCGGAAGAGGCCGCTTTCGTGACGGGCGCGAACATCGCCATCAATGGCGGTCAGCACATGTACTGATTTTGCAATCCGGTCGTTGCAGTGGGTCGTTGCGATGGAAACATTGCAACGGAGGCGTTGCAACGGGGACATTTGCGATGGGCTGCGCGGCGCGACGTGGGCTGCCGCGGGCAGGGCGAACGCAGTACCCCGCGCCTCCGCGCGGGGACGCGGAAGACGGGAGCATTGGAGCGAAAGTGGGTTTATTTCTTCGAGGCGCCGCGCACCATCTGCTCGGCCGCCGCTTTCATGGTGGCCTCGGAAAGCGCCGCGAATTGGCGCGTGGCCTTGTTGAGGCTTTCCATCATCGCGGACGTGGCGGCAAGTGTCGTCTTCAGCGCCGCGGCCTGCATCTCGCCGCCAGGCGCGTTCTTGCCGAGCCGGTCGGCGGATTCGGAGACGTCCTTGGAAAAGCTCGCGACACCGTCCTCGAACATCTTCGCGAGCGCGGCCTGGGTATCGGAAACGAGCTCGTACACGCTGTTGGCGTAAGCTGCAGCCTGCTGCATGTTGGTTTCCGCAAGCCGGCCGCGCAGCGCCATCAGCTGCTCGGAATCGCTCGTGGAAAGGATTTCGCGGGTCGCCTTGCTGTTCTGCTCGAGCGTCGCCCGGGCGGCATCGAGATTGAGCTTGAGCAATTGCTCGGCCGTCGCGATTCCGGTCCGTGCGTAGCTCATTGCGGCCTCGACGGCAGCCTGGTTCCAGTCGGCCATCTGCTTGGTGGAGTTCGTCATGAGGGGCCTCGTGCTTTAGGGTTGACGAAGGGTCTTGCGAACGTATACGGAGAGGAAGTTACGGGAAAATCAGGATTTGCTGCAACGCAGTAAACTATGCGGCCAAAATTCCTGCCGAAAGAAAACGTGCAAGCGGTGCCGTCGGTCGGTCGGTGGCATCATTGCGATCCTGCAGGCGCTCAATGAATTCAGCGAGAATCGAAAGCAAGATGCCCGAATCTGTCCGAATGATCAAGAAGTACCCCAACCGCCGCCTTTACGACACCCAGACGTCGAGCTACATCACGCTGGCCGACGTGAAGGAACTGGTGCTGAAGCACGAGAAATTCCAGGTCGTGGATGCGAAGTCCAACGACGATCTCACGCGCCAGATTCTGCTGCAGATCATCCTGGAAGAGGAGTCGGCGGGGTCGCCGATGTTCTCGCATGATGCCCTGACTCATCTCATCCGTTTTTACGGGAACGCCATGCAGGGGATCATGGGCAACTACCTGGAACGCAACATCCAGGCGTTCATGGAGATCCAGAAGAATCTGCAGGAGCAGTCGCGCTCGCTCTACGGCGACTCGGCGAAGGGCAACCAGGAGGTCTGGTCGCAGTTCCTGACGTTCCAGGGGCCGGCGATGCAGAGTCTGATGCAGACCTACCTGGAACAGAGCAAGAACATGTTCGCGCAGATGCAGGATCAGCTGCAGTCGCAGACTCGCAACATGTTCAATGCATTCGGCGGATTCTCTCAGCCGCCGGCGCGGGAAGAGCAGAAGCCCCCGGTCGACGAACCCGACGAAAAGGCGTGAGCGCGACCGGGTCATGGCGTCGACGCCAAAGATCGGATTCGTGTCGCTCGGCTGTCCCAAGGCGACTGTCGATTCCGAGCAAATCCTCACCCGACTTCGCGCGGAGGGGTACGGGACGTCGCAGAGCTATGACGACGCGGATCTCGTCATCGTCAATACCTGCGGGTTCATCGAACCGGCGGTAGAGGAGTCGCTCGACGCGATCGGCGAGGCGCTCGCCCGGAACGGGCGCGTGATCGTCACGGGCTGCCTCGGAGCGAAGGGCGACGTCGTCAGACAGACCCATCCGGGCGTGCTTGCGGTCACCGGACCGCACGATTTGCACGCGGTGATGGCGGCCGTGCACGCCGCGCAACCGCGGCCCCACGATCCTTTCCTCGACCTGGTGCCTCCGCAGGGTATTCGGCTGACGCCCAGGCACTACGCGTATCTCAAGCTTTCCGAAGGCTGCAATCACCGCTGCACTTTCTGCATCATTCCGTCGATGCGTGGCGATCTGGTCAGTCGCCCGATCGGCGAAGTTATGGGCGAGGCCGAGCGACTGGTCGCCGCCGGAGTGAAGGAGTTGCTCGTGATCTCGCAGGACACGAGCGCGTACGGCGTGGACGTGCGTTATCGAACGGGGTTCTGGGGGGGGCGTCCGGTCAGGACACGCCTCACCGATCTCGCCCGTGCGCTCGGTACGCTCGGCGTCTGGATCCGGCTGCACTATGTGTACCCCTATCCGCACGTCGATGAGGTCATACCGCTGATGAGCGAGGGAAAGGTGCTGCCCTATCTTGACGTTCCGTTCCAGCACGCAAGCTCGCGCATCCTCAAGCTCATGAAGCGGCCGGCGAGCGGCGAGCGGAATCTCGAGCGAATTCGCGCCTGGCGCAAGGTCTGCCCGGATCTCACCATCCGCAGTACATTCATCGTCGGATTTCCGGGCGAAACGGAGCAGGAATTCGAGGAGTTGCTCGGATTTCTGGAGGAAGCGGAACTCGATAGGGTCGGCTGTTTCGTCTATTCTCCGGTGGAGGGGGCGACCGCCAATGCGCTTCCGGACCACGTTCCCGACGGGCTCAAGCAAGAGCGACAGGCGCGGTTCATGTCCGTGCAGGAACGCATCAGTGCGCGACGCCTCGCACGCAAAGTGGGGACTAAGGTGCGGGTGCTGGTCGATGAGGTCGAGGCGGGTCTTGCGATCGGACGCTCGAGCGCGGACGCACCGGACATCGACGGAGTAGTCTACGTCGATCGCCCGGGCAAGGCGAAGCCGGGCGACTGGCTGGACGTGCGGATCGTCCGGGCCGACGAGCACGATCTTTACGGGTCTCCGGCCCGTACGTCCACGCGCAAGCGGGAGCTGATGGGAACGGATTGACGAACGATGCGACTCGAGCGTAACCGGAGTCGTGCCGAATCAATCCTCTCCGCAGTGTCGGAGAGGAAAAACCGCTGCGTGCCCAAGGCATGCGGCGCAAACGCAGGAGGCAATCATGGCTCGTGAAGTCGTAGTACTTTCGGGAGCGCGGACCGCGATCGGCGATTACGGCGGCGCATTGAAGGACGTTCCGCCGACACAGCTCGGTGCCCTGACAATCCGCGAGGCGGTCGCGCGCGCGAAAATCGACCCGGCGTCAGTCGGGCACGCGGTGGTCGGTAACGTGATTCACGGTGAGGCGCGCGACATGTACATCTCGCGCGTGGCCGCCGTGGATGCGGGCCTGCCAGTCGGGACACCCTGCCTGACGGTCAACCGCTTGTGCGGTAGCGGCTTGCAGGCAATTGTGTCGGCAGCCCAGCACATCATGCTCGGCGACTGCGACGTGGCGGTAGGCGGTGGCGCGGAGAGCATGAGTCGCGCCGCGTATTTTCTGCCAGCTGCCCGCTGGGGCCAGCGCATGGGTGACGCGGCTGTGCTCGACGCGATGACCGCGGCGTTGCACGACCCATTCGGCCATGGCCACATGGGCGTCACGGCGGAGAACATCGCCGCCAAGTACGGTATCGGTCGGGACGAGCAGGACGCTTTCGCGCTGGAGAGCCACCGTCGCGCGGAAGCCGCGATCGAGGCGGGCCGCTTCAAGAGCCAGATTCTTCCGGTGGAGATCAAGGGGCGAAAGGGAACGGTGACCTTCGATACCGACGAGCACGTGCGCAGGGGCGCGAAGCTCGAGGACATGGCGAAGCTCAAGCCGGCTTTCAAGAAGGAAGGCTCCGTCACGGCGGGCAACGCATCCGGAATCAACGATGGCGCCGCGGCAGTCGTGCTGATGGAGCGGTCGGCCGCGGAAAAGCAGGGTCTGAAGCCGATTGCGCGACTGGTGGCCTACGCCCACGCGGGCGTCGATCCGGAGGTCATGGGGCTCGGCCCGATTCCGGCCGTCAAGCGCGTCTTCGAGAAGGCCGGCTTGAAGCCGTCTGACATGCATGTCATCGAGTCGAACGAGGCATTTGCGGTCCAGGCCATGGCCGTCACACGTGATCTGGGATCTCGACCCGGCACGCGTCAATCCGAATGGCGGTGCGGTTGCACTGGGGCATCCGGTCGGTGCGACGGGAGCGATTCTCACTGTCAAGGCACTGTACGAGCTCGCGCGGATCGACAAGCGCTACGCGCTGGTGACGATGTGCATCGGGGGCGGACAGGGCATCGCCGCGATCTTCGAGCGCGTTTGAGCGTCCGAACACGAGTGCCGTCGGCCGGGCGCACGGCAATCCGTGCGCCGGACCGCGGCGCTATCGTCCCGCGCGCAGCGCGATGAACACGCCGCTCGCGACGATGATCGCCATGCCCACGAGCGACCAGCGGTCCGGGAACTCGCCGAATACGGCGTAGCCGAGAAGTAGAACCGCGACGAGTTGGCTGTACACGAACGGCGCGAGCACGGACGCCGGTGCGTGGTGGAAGGCACGGATCAGCACGAAGTGGCCCACGGCTCCGAGTACGCCCAGCATCAGGAACAGCAAGCCATGCAGGACGGTCTCGGGCGGATGCCAGAAGAACGGCACGACGAGGCTCGTCAGCACGGTTCCCACCAGCGCCGCATAGAAGAGTGTCGTAAAGCTCGAGTCGATGCCCGCCAGCTGGCGGGTCATGATCTGGTAGCCCGCGAAGCAGCACGCGGTCATGAGCGGCAGCACGGCGGCGAAGCTGAACACGGCGCCGCCCGGACGAATGATGATGAGCACGCCGACGAAACCGGCCGCCACGGCGATCCAGGCAACGGGCGGTACACGTTCGCGAAGCAGCAGTACTGACAGCGCGGTGAGCAGCAGCGGGGAGACGAAGGTGATGGCGGAGGCCTCGGCGATGGGCATGAGCGAGAGCGCCGAAAAGAAGAGCGCCGTCGCGAGTGCCAGCGTGATTCCTCGCAAGATCTGCAGGCGGGGGCGACGAGTACGCAGCAGGTCGAGCTTGAGCCGTGGACCGAGCACGACGAGCATGAAAAGCGCCTGGACGAAGTAACGCGCCCACACGATCGCGGGCACCGGATAGGTGCGCGACAGATACTTGGCGGTGGTGTCCATCACCGCGAACGTCGACACCGCCGCGACGATGAGCAGAATGCCTCGCAGCACGTGCTGCGGACTGGCGGAGGAGGGGGCGGACATCGTCGACCGGAGGGAATGCCCCGCAACGGCGAAATGCGCGTGCGGCACGGGCAAGGATTATATCGGACGCACCGCGCGAGCTACGCGCACGAATTGTGAGTCTCTTGAACCACCCCGCCGCCTGCGGCGGCACCCCTTGTATGTCCAACAAGGGTTATCGTAGTCGTGGCAGTACCGGCCGGGCAAACCGACGGACCCCCAGGGTTTCCAAGCCCGCTAAGGAGCATGGGTTGTCCGGCCGTTTCTCTTTGCATAGCCCGAACGGTTGCGCGAGTCAGAGCTCGCATTGTCGCAAGGATGGGACGCGAGGAGGCACGATGAACGACAAGCCAGTGGTGGGAATCGATGTGTCTAAGGGGCAGCTCGATGTTGCAGTGCTGCCTGGTTCGCAGCGGTTGCAGTTTGCCAATGACGCGGCAGGCGTTGGTGAACTGGTGCGCCAGCTTCAAGCCGCCCAGGCCGAACTGGTGGTCATGGAGGCCACCGGGGGCTATGAGACTGTGGCGGCTACAGCCATTGCCGGTACGGGGCTTCGTCTGGCGGTGGTCAATCCGCGCCAGGTGCGTGACTTTGCGCGCGCCACGGGAAGGCTCGCCAAGACCGACCGCATCGACGCGGAGTTGATCGCTGCCTTTGCCCAGGCGGTGGAGCCGCAGATCACGGTGCTGCCCGATGAGGACACGCGCGCACTCGAGGCGCTGTTGATCAGGCGCGCCCAGCTCATCGCCATGCGCACTCAGGAATCGAACCGGCTTGGCCTGAGTACCGGAGTGATGCGCAAGCAGATCAAGACCCACATCGCCTGGCTCGATCGGGCGATCGGTGCGCTGGACATCGATCTCACCGCCAAGCTTCGCAACTCCCCGGCCTGGCGTACTCGGGACGATCTGCTGCAGAGCATGAAGGGGGTGGGCCCGATCACCTCGGGCACGCTCATGAGTGCGCTCCCGGAGCTTGGGCACCTTGACCGGCGTGCGATCGCCGCACTGGTCGGGGTGGCTCCGTTCAACCGCGACAGCGGCACGCTGCGCGGTCGACGTGCGATCTGGGGTGGGCGCGCACGGGTGCGCGCCGTGCTCTACATGGCGGCCACCAGCGCGGTGCGCTCCAACCCGGTGATCCGGGCCTGCTACCAGCGTCTGATCGAACGAGGCAAGCCGCACAAAGTCGCCATGGTCGCCTGCATGCGCAAAATGCTGACCATTCTCAACGCCATGGCGCGTACCAACACCCCCTGGACCCCCAATTTCCAGGAGACATAACCGAACACGGTTGCTCCTTAGAAAGGAGGGGAAAAAACCAGACTAACCCTCGCCTCGCGACGGTTTGCTCTTGGCGGGAAGGATACGAACAGGGGGAAACCAGCCGGTTTCCCCCTGTTCGTATCCTTCCCTATTCGATGCTGCGCATAGGCCGATTTCACTCCAGCAATCAATGCACCATCCGCGCTGCGACCTGGGCGTGCGAGAACGAGTAGGTCGGCCGCAGACCTGCCTCGATGCGCAAGAGCTCGTTCCAGCGTGCCACGCTGCCCGGATCGGCGATCGAGCCGAGCTTGAGCAGGCTGGCGTTCCATCCCACCGCCAGGTGAATTGCGGCGGCATCGTCGCCGCCTTCGCCATCGGCGGCGACCGCGGTATCCCATCCCGCCGCGCGCGCCGCTTCGAACGCCGCGAACAACTCACTCATTGTCCCAACTTCCTCGGGAGCGGCGATGATGGCGCCGCACAAACTGGCTGCCGCCGCGTCGGCGACACGCGTCGCATCGCAAGCGAGGAGCTCATGGCCGCCCACCCGCACCAGGCTACCGAATGCGCGCACGAACCGCTGCTGTCCGGCGCGGTCGGCGGCGGCGAACGGGTCTTCGAGAATCGCGATCGGAAAGCGCGCAACCCAGTCGGCAAGGAGCTCGCACCAGGCATCGCTGTCATGCTGCACGCCGCGCGGCCCACGATAACGGCCGTTCCGGTACAGGCGCGCCGCCTGCAGCTCGGCGGCAACTGCAATCTCCTCGCCCGGCACGAATCCGGCGCGCTCTATTGCCGTGAGCAGCAGCTCGAGTCCACGCTCGTCTTCAGCGAATGCGGGGGTACCCGCGCGAAGCGCGGGCGCAAGCTCGACGGCCGCCGCGTGAATGGCCGCGCAGGCGTCGAGCGCCTCTTCGGCACCGCTAGCGCAGGCGGGAATGACGGCAAGCCGGCGGAACACCGCAGCAGGATCGCTTGAGTGAAGGGTCGCAACGACAGGCAGCGGAACGCGCGACGCTTCCGGCTGAAGGTAACGGTAGAGCGGCTGGCCGGCCGAGTCGGCTGCGGCGCGCAGCGCTGCGATCGAGCAGGCGGCGAGGACGTCCGTGCCGACCCGCATGGGCGAGTAGGTGTTCAATCTGAGGAGGTTGACGTCGACGTCCTCACGGCTTCGTGCATCGAGCCCTTGCAGTGCCGGATCGACGAGCGTGGTGATTTCCCGGATCCCGGAGGCCGCCGTTCGTCCCAGTGTTGAGGCGATGGCGGGCACGACGGCCCGGCCCGACGCGCCGCAGTGCAAGTGCACTTCGGCTTCGAGGGCGCGGAATCCTCCGGCGGCCAGCGCGCGGCGACCGTTGACGCGGGTGACCGTCGTATCCCTCACGGCCACGTCAATCCTCCGACGCTGGCCAGTGTGCCAGGGTGGTCTGTTGTCCTGCCGCGGTGCCGCTATGGTTGCTTGGTCGCATGTTCGAGCCGGTTTTGAAGTTCCCGGTCGGACATGCAGCGAGAAACGGGCCAGCGCCCGCGCTAGCAGCGTGAATTGCCTCACGTTGGAGGACGGATGGGCCCCGGACGAGCCGGCAAAGTCGATCTGCCGGAGTCGCCTGTGGAGGCGACTCCAGCCTTTCCCCCTGACTACTGCGACGCGGTGCGCAGCAGCCCGTAGCCTCCCTGGGCCAAGACCAGGGCGTAATCCGAGGCCCCGACGATGGTGTTGTCGCCGGTACGGACGAGCTTCAGACTGACGAATACCACTCCATTGCGGCCGCTCGAGGTATCCCGTGCATAAGTACCCACCGCAACCGCTTGCGCGCCATGCTTGGCGGAGATCTCGCGTACTTCGCGCGACAGCATGAGCTCACCCTCGGGCGTGCGCATGTAGACCGGTTCGCGCATCTTGAGCTCGGTGACGATGTAGCCCTTCTGCGCGAGCCGCGAGGCCACGTGCTCGGAGATGAGGCGCCCGAGCGTGGACGAGCGCTCGAGGTGATCGATGTCGACCACCGTGGCGACCAGCACCGGACCGCCGGTTGCCGGGACCTTGCCTCCCTTGACGAGCGTGTCGGTGGCGGCATAGTTGCCGCTGATAAGATTGCTTTCGCTGGCATCGTAGTAGAAAGCGCCCGCTGCGCAGGCGCCGAGTACCAGTGACAGGCCGGCAATTCCCGCCACGCGTGCGGCTCGCTGGATCGATCCTCGCATCGTCTCTCCCTTTCGCTTCCCGACCGGCCGCCCGCGGCAGCCGTGTCGCTCACGCCCGAATGGTAGCGCAGCTCCGTCCCGGGGCGTCACGCCTCCGGACGCATGTGCGGGAACAGGATCACATCCCGGATGCTCGGACTGTTGGTGAAGAGCATCACCAGCCGGTCGATGCCGATCCCCTCGCCCGCGGTCGGTGGCAGGCCGTACTCGAGGGCACGCACGTAATCCGCGTCCTTGTACATGGCTTCCTCGTCGCCCGCCGTGCGCGCGCGCGCCTGCTCGTCGAAGCGCGCCGCCTGGTCCTCGGGGTCATTCAGCTCCGAGAATCCGTTGGCCACCTCACGGCCCGCCACGTAGAGCTCGAACCGGTCGGTCACGTCGGGATCGGAATCGCTCCGCCGTGCAAGTGGTGAGACCTCGGCAGGATACTCCACGATGTACGTGGGCTGAATCAGCATCTGTTCGGTTGTCACCTCGAACAGCTGCAGCTGAAGTGTCCCGAGCCCCGCCCGCTTTGCGGGATCGGCGCCCGCTTTGCGAATCTCCCGTTCGAGGGTATCGCGATCCAGCAGCTCTGCGTCCGTGAAGTGCGGATGGTACTTGCGGATCGCTTCAACGACGGTCAGCCGTTCGAAGGGCCTGGCGAGGTCGACGACATGCTCGCCATACGGCAGTTGCAGCGTGCCGAGCACGTTCTGCGCGACAGTCCGCAACAGCTCCTCGGTGAACTCCATGAGGTAACGATAGTCGCGGTAGGCCTCGTAGAACTCCATCATCGTGAATTCTGGATTGTGCTTGGTCGAGATGCCCTCGTTCCGGAAATTCCGGTTGATCTCGAAAACCTTCTCGAATCCGCCGACCACCAGCCGCTTGAGGTAGAGTTCGGGCGCTATCCGCAGGTAGAGCCGCATGTCGAGCGCATTGTGATGGGTGACGAAAGGCCGGGCCGCCGCACCGCCCGGTATCGGCTGCATCATCGGCGTCTCGACCTCGAGATAGCCCTTGCCGATCATGAAAGCGCGGATTTCCTGAATGATCCGGCTCCGCTGCATGAAAGTGTTGCGCGTCTCCTCGCCCATGATCAGATCGACGTAGCGCTGCCGATAGCGACTCTCCTGATCGGTGAGGCCGTGAAATTTCTCGGGCAGCGGCCGAAGCGCCTTCGCGAGAAGACGGACCGATGTCGCATTCACCGTCAGCTCTCCCGCACGGGTCTTGAAGAGCGTTCCCTCGACTCCGAGAATGTCGCCCCGGTCCCAATGCTTGAACGCCGCGTGAGTCTCGGCGCCCGTCAGGTCATTCGACACGTACACTTGCAGCCGCCCGCTCATGTCCTGAAGCGTGGCGAAGCTCGCCTTGCCCATGACGCGCTTCAGCATCATTCGGCCGGCGACCGTCACGCGAATCGCGTGTCCGTCCAACTCATCCTTGGTCATCCCGCCATACGCGTGGTGCAGGTCACCCGCGAGATGCATGCGTTCGAAGTCGTTGGGAAACGGATTGCCCTGCCCGCGGGCAACGGCGAGCTTGGCGCGCCGCTCGGCGATGATCTGGTTCTCGTCCTGGGGCGTTCGCGGATCGTCAGCCATCTGCTATTCCCGCGCCGCCGCCGTGGCCGCCCCGACGCCCTGCTTCAAGCTGGCGGCGATGAACTCGTCCAGATCGCCATCGAGGACGGCCTGGGTGTTTCCGATCTCGATACCGGTACGGAGGTCCTTGATCCGCGACTGGTCGAGTACGTAGGAGCGGATCTGGTGACCCCAGCCGATGTCGGTCTTGGCATCCTCCAGCACCTGCTTGGCGGCCATACGCTTGCGCAGCTCGAGCTCGTACAGCTTCGATTTGAGCATGGCCATCGCCTCGGCGCGATTGCGATGCTGCGACCGATCGTTCTGGCACTGGACCACGGTGTTCGTGGGAACATGGGTGATCCGCACCGCAGAATCGGTCCGATTCACGTGCTGACCGCCGGCGCCCGAGGCACGGTACGTGTCGATGCGAAGATCAGCCGGGTTGACGTCGATCTCGATGGATTCGTCCACTTCGGGATACACAAAGACGCTCGCGAATGAAGTGTGGCGCCTCGCATTGGAGTCGAAGGGTGACTTGCGTACGAGGCGATGTACGCCGATCTCGGTACGCAGGTGTCCGAATGCGTAGTCTCCGGTGACCTTGATCGACGCGCTCTTGATTCCGGCAACCTCGCCCTCGGACTCCTCGAGGACGTCAACCCGGTAGCCCTTGCGCTCGCAGTACCGGATGTACATGCGCAGAAGCATGCTTGCCCAGTCCTGCGCCTCCGTGCCACCGGAACCCGCCTGGACGTCGATGAAGCAGTTGTTGGGATCCATGGGATCGGCAAACATGCGCCGGAACTCCATGTCCTCGACCTTGGAACCGATCTGGGCAACGTCGCGCTCGATGGACGCCAGAGTTTCGTCGTCATGCTCGCTGCGCGCGAGGTCGAAGAGGTCGCGCGCATCGCGCAACGAGTTTCCGAGGTCGGTCAGCTGTTCGACGACCGCCTCGACCGCCTTCTTCTCTCGGCCGAGCTCCTGGGCGCGCTTGGCGTCCGCCCAGACGTTCGGGTCTTCTAGTGCTTTGGTGACGGCAACGAGGCGCGCCTGTTTCGCGGCGAAGTCAAAGATACCTCCGCAGCTCGCCCTCGCGCGCGGAGAGGTCCGCGAGGGTGTGCGACAGGGTATTGAGGCGTTCGGCGTCCATTCGTGCAGCCCGGCTGGAAAAGATGAAGTATACCGGAGCCACCGACCGGACCGGCGGGTTTCACCGGCACAAACTCGGCCGCGCATGCTCGATCGCCGGATCCGCATTATCATGGCCAATCTTCAATGCAGATGCACATGCCAGACACTCGAACAATCGCAGACCGCTGCAGCCGGCTCTTCACACTGGTCTTCGTCGCATGCGTTGCCATCCTGAGCTTCGCACTGTACCTGCAGCACGTCGAGTTCCTGGATCCCTGTCCATGGTGCATTGTCCAGCGGCTTCTCTTCATCGTCGTCGGGCTGATCTGCCTCGTCGGGGCACTCCACCGACCGGGTGCCTTGGGGGCGACGTTCTACGCGATCCTGGGGGCAGGAACTGCCCTCGCCGGCGCCTTGGCGGCGGGCTACCAGATCTACCTGCAATCCGACGAGGCGCGTGCCAACGCGTGCGTGGGCTCTGCAGTCGAACGTTTTCTCGATCAGACCAACATCGGCAGCTGGGTTCCGCCACTGCTGCAATACGACGGTCCGTGCACGCTCAAGCCCTGGGCCTTCCTCTGGCTGTCGATACCGGAGTGGTCGCTGATCTGGTTCATCGTGCTCGGCGTCGTGCTTGCCTTCACGCCGAGCCTTGCAAGGCGGTAATCGGTTGCAGGCGTGCCACGCCGCGATTCGTCAAACAATGTGAATTGCCAGAAAACCTGGCGTACGGCGCCGGCGACGCATTCGCGCAGATAAACCATGTAAACAATTGTCACAGTGCGAGCTTTTTTGCTTGTCGCGGGCGGTGTGGTTCGTAAAATGCGGACAGCACTTTGGCACCGACGCGCCGACCCACTGACGCGCATCTACGTATCGCCAGCTGGTTCGTTCCCGCCCCCCGGGAACAAAGCCGCCTCCGGGCGGCTTTTCTTTTTGCGGGTGTCACAATTTAATTTGGCGTAGTGGCGAAATTGCGCGAGTCACGCTTGCAAGGAAGCCGCGGCGGGAAGGTCACGAACAGGGGGAAACCGCCTGGTTTCCCCCCGTTACCCCCCATCCCGGTAGGAGTACGCCGGGGTGGTTCCAGCGCTTTAGACTTGCCGACAGCCTAGACTTGCCGACAGCCTAGACTTGCCGACAGCCTGTATTACTCCTTGAGAACCGTCTTCTCGTACAGATTCATGAATGCGCCATTGGGGTCGTACTTCTTCTTGAGGGCGTCGTAGGCAGACTTGTCGTAGATGGCCCAGAACTCGTTCTCCGGGAAGTACGAGTCGGAGTAGAGCGACTTGATTCCGCCCAGCTCCTGGACTTTCCGCTCGATCAGGCGGTTGAAATGCCCTGCCGGGTGCGGTTCGTCCGGACGTACCACGTCCCAGAAACCGAAATTCACGTAGAGCGTTCCCGCATCGACGGGAAAGAGCGACCAGCGCGCATGCATCCGCGGCGAGCGGAACGGACAGATCCAGACGGGGAGGATGCCGATCTCGCGCAGAAAGAAATCGAGGAACTCGGGTGCGCGCGCAATCGGGATGTCGACGTCCTGGATCACGGATTCGGGATGCTTGCCGAGCATCCGGTCGAGCCGACGCGTGATCCCGACGCGCGCGTTCCAGCGCATGATCCGCGTGTAGAAGACGGAGTTCAGTCGAGCACGGCCGAGGAGGCGACGGACGACCGGATTTTGCGCATGCAGATTCTTCGAGCACCAGAACCAGTCGGTGTCCCAGCGCCAGATGTAGTCGTGCGTCGCGAGATAGTCTTCTTCGCGCGCGCGAAGCGAGCGGTAGTAGATGTGCTCGTAGGTGTAATCGCTGGTATAGGGCGCCGTATCTACAAAGTGGCCGACCGAAATCACGTGTTCCTTCGGTCCGAACACCACGCCGTCCACGAAGTCGGCGTCCGATTCGCAACGTCGCGCCAGATCGGCGAAGAACGCGCCCGCCTCGGCGTGGCGGATATGCGTGAGCCGGACGAAGGGCTTCACGGGAACGGTCTTCACCCGGGCGCGCAGGACGTATCCGAGGGTGCCGTACGAGTTTGGAATACCGTAGAAGAGATCGCTGTGCGCATTGTCGGGCCGAGCTATCACCGCCGATCCGTCGCCCAGCAGCACTTCGAGCTCGTCCAGCCCTTCATGCACCAGTCCGTACCGGAACGATGAGGATTCGATGCCCACGCCCGCAATGGCGCCGCCGATCGTGATCGATTTCAGCTGCGGAACCACGCCGGGCATCTGCCCGTGGGCAAGGGTCGCGTCGACGAGAGCGTCGTAGGGTGTCATCCCCTCGACGTCCACCCATCGTTCCGCGGCACAGACCTCGAGCACATGATGGAATTCGCGTACGTCCAATCGTCGCCGTGGACCCTCGGCGCGGTCGCGGAAGAGATTGGACGTGTCCTTGGTGAGGCGAAACGGTACGCTGGCGGACCCGGCGATGTTGCCGAACCCCTGCGCGAGGCGCGCCTTCCGGTCGCCGAACGTGTCCATCGCGTCCTAAGCCGCGCGCGGCACCGGCGCAACCGACTTGCGTCCGCCGGATTCGTCGTACAGGAACGCCCGGCTCATCGGATAGTTCTGGCGGGTCACATTGCCTTTGCTGAATACGATCTGGTAGAGATTCGTGTCGCAATGGTCGGACCGAAACATCTCCGCGCAACCGTACAGGTAAGTGCGCCATACGCGCCGGAAGCGTTCGTCGAATTTCTGCGGATCAAGCGCCCGAATCGTCTCCCAGTTGCGGTCGAAGCGCTCGGACCAGGCGTCCAGCGTCAGGGCGTAGTGGCGGCGCAGGTTCTCGATGTCCACCACCTCGAGCCCGCACGCTTCCATCGCGGTGATCGTTTCGGCGAGGCTGGGAATCCATCCGCCCGGAAACACGTGCTTGCGGATATAGAACTCCGTGGGGCGCATCCCCAGATGCCCGATGAAATGCAGCATGCCGAGCCCGCCGGGCTTCAGAAAATCGGCATGCGCCTTGACCACTTCGTAAACCTGGTCACGCCCGGCATGCTCGAGCACGCCGATGGACACGACCTTGTCGTACTGGCGATCCACTTCCCGGAAATCGGCCTCGCTAACGCGGATGCGGTCGGCGAGATTGCGGCGCGACACCTCCTCGCGCAGCCAATCCACCTGTTCGGTCGTGATGTTCAGCGCGGTGCCGTGGACGCCATGGTTCGCGACCGCGTGGAACATGAAGCCGCCGAAACCGGTTCCGATGTCGATCACTTCCTCGCCGGGCTGCAGGCGAAGCTTGCGGCACACGTGCTCGACCTTGTTCGCCTGTGCTTCCTCGACCGTACGCGTGTCGTCCTTCCAGTACGCGCAGGTGTACATCCGGAGCGGAAGATCGAGCCACTGGCTGTAGAAATCTGCGCCCAGGCCATAGTGGAATCGCGCATTCTTCCGGGCCTGCTCGATCGTGCGGTTCGAGAATCGGAACTCGTGCCAGCGGTTGCGGACGTTGACCGACAGAGTTTGCCCGTGCGAGATACGGCTCTCGAAGGCGACCTTGAAAAGCGCGGCGAATTCACCGTCGATATCGATTGACTGATCGAAATAGGACTCGAGCATGCCTATGTGCCCGTTGACCACGGCGTTCCATTGCGCACCGTGCGTCTTGAAGCGCAGGTCGAATGCGGGATTGCCGGGAATATTCTGATAGCTCGATCCGTCCGCAAAACCGACCCGGAAGGGCACCGTGGTCCGCGTGCCGATAGTGGAGAGGACTTTTCGAATGAGAGGCGTCATGTCTACTTTATGGTTGTGGGGTCAAAGCGCGCGAGTGTAGCGAAATGGTGCCGCGGAGGCATGACGCGCTGCACGCAGACATCTGCGTCCCACGCGGCGCATCGATCGGGGCCCGGCCTCTGCCTGGTCAGCGCCGAGGGGAAAAATCCTCTTCGATCTTGTCCTCGAAGAAGCTGGTGGGCGAGGGCGCGGCCATGAACTGGCGGTGAATCTCCTGGGATACGCCGGAATAGGCGAGGACCCGGCCGTCGCTGAACTCCACCTCGAGCACGCGTTCCCTCGGGTCATAACCTACCGCGCGAATCCGGCTCGAATTGACGCGCTTGCGCTCCATACCCACCCCCTGTCCCACGCTAGCGAAGATCTTTCGCGGAAGAATACTGCAGGGTATAGCGCATCTCAACGAATGTGAGCAAGCAATGCGGCTCACTCTTCGAGACCCTCGCAGTGCTCCAGGGTGAGCTGCAGTGACTGCGCGCCGTTGAACTCGTCGACCGTGAGCCGGTATGCGCCTCGCATGCGCGCCGGGAGTGGGGTCTCGTGCCGGAAGAGCATGGCGTTGAAGCGCTGCCCGGCGCGCGCAAGGCGCAGCTTCAGGTGCTTCTCCCCGACGATCCGCTGATTTTCCACGGTGAAATCGTCCAGGAAGAGCGGAGGCTGGAAATCCCTGCCCCCAGACTTCGCCACCCAGCATGCGCGCGACATCGAGGCTTGCATAGGCGACTTCGAGCGAGCCATCCGTCTCGACGATCCGGGAAAGCGTGCCCGGGTCCACCATCTCGCGAACCGACGCATCGATCAGCGCGCGAAATTCGTCCAACCCGTCTGCGCGCAGAGTCAGTCCCGCCGCCGCGGCATGCCCACCGAAACGTATCAGCAGACCGGGCGCACGCTTGGACACGAGGTCGAGTGCGTCGCGCAGATGTAAACCCGGAACGGATCGACCCGAGCCCCGCAATTCGCCCGAACCGGCCAACGCGAACGCGAACACGGGTCGGTGCACGCGATCCTTCACACGGGACGCCAGCAGCCCGACGACACCCTGGTGCCACGTTTCGTCGAAAAGGCACACTGCCGCGGCCTGGCCGACATCCAGACTCGCAAGTAGCGTGTCGGCATCGCGCTGCATGCTCGCCTCGAGCCCGCGCCGCTCGCGGTTCAGCGCGTCGAGTTCCTGCGCAATATTGAGCGCTCGCGCCGTGTCGTCGGTGATCAGGCACTCGATCCCAAGCCCCATGTCCGCGAGGCGCCCGGCAGCGTTCAGTCGTGGACCGACTGCGAACCCGAGATCGAACGTGCCTGCGCGCCGCATGTCGCGGCCGGCCACGGCGAACAGCGCCGCAATGCCCGGCTGCGTGCGTCCCGAGCGGATTCGAGCGAGCCCCTGGCTCACCAGGATCCGGTTGTTGTGATCGAGCTTCACGACGTCGGCCACCGTCCCGAGGGCGACCAGGTCGAGCAAGCCGGCAAGATTCGGTTCGTTGCGCGCAGCAAACGCGCCGCGGCGGCGCAGTGCTGCGCGGGTGGCGAGCATGACGTAGAACATGACGCCCACGCCCGCTGCCGACTTGCTCGGAAATCCGTCACCGGGCTGATTGGGGTCGACGATGCAGGCGGCGTCCGGAAGCGTATCGCCCGGCAGATGATGGTCCGTGACGAGCGTGGCGATGCCACGACGCCGCGCTTCGGCCACGCCTTCCACGCTGGCGATCCCATTGTCCACGGTGATGATCAGGTCGGGCGCGCGCGGCGCGGCGATCTCGACGACCTGCGGCGACAGGCCGTAGCCGGTCTCGAAGCGATTCGGGACGAGGTAGTCGACCCTGGCGCCCATTGCACGCAGGGCCCGCACGCCGACCGCGCAGGCGGTCGCGCCGTCGCAGTCGTAATCGGCGACGATCAGCAGCCGCTTGCCGGTTTCAATATGATCGGCCAGCAATTCTCCTGCCTGCTCGGCATTCTTCATCGCGTCGGGCGGGATGAGTGATCCGAGACCGTACTCGATATCCGCCTTGCTGCGAACGCCGCGCGCAACCAGGATCCGCGATAGCAGAGGATGAACGCCATGCTGGATGAGCATGTGGAGCTCACGTTGCGGAACGGCGCGGGTCGTGATCGCGCCCATCACGAGTGGGCCGCGTAGGTGGCGAGTGGCCGGCGCCTGCGCCAGAAAAAGCGCAGATCCTGACGCGTCGTCTCGGCCACGTTGGTGCGTGCGATTCCCGGCGCATGGAGCGTGATCATTCCGATGATTCCCGAGCGAAGCGCGGTGAGCAGAGGCGCGAACCATTCTCGTTCGAGGGTCTCGAGCTCCGTGCGCCATGCCGCGATATCCCCGTAGGCGGCAGGGGCGCGGAGCGAATCGAGAATGATCGCCTCGACTCCTGCCGCCTTGACCCCTGAATCCCCGGCGCTGTCGAGCCATTCCCGCGCGGAGCTGGGTAGCGGAATTGAACGCTTGCCGGCCGCCAGTGCCAATCCCCTCGCGACCGGATGGTCCGCCGTCACGCGCGCGTAGACCGTGCTAGGCGCCCCCACGATCCGTCCCGCACCCCAGAGCCAGAGGCCGTTGACGGCAGGAGTTCCGCGCGCTTCGCGGGATTGATTGACCGGATGCTCGTGCAGGAGCATCTGCATCTCGTTGAGGATGGATCGCCAGATCCGGCCTTCCGGGCCGTCGGGCATGTGGGCGAGCAACGGCTGGCCGCGAATGTCCGCCAGTGGCGGAGCGCACATCGCCGGGTCCCGATCAACGCGTACGTACCAGCGATTGGACCGGCGTGGATGGATGGTGATGCCGGTCGTGGCGAAATGAGCATTCAGGCTTGCAGCGAGCGATGCCGCTTCGTCGGGGGCGATGTCGGAGAGTTCCGTATCAGAGAAAAGAACCGTATCTCGGTCGGCACGAAGGTTGACCGGATCGGCGCGCAGCCACCAGTCGCCGTCCGGGTCACCGTCGTCCGCGATGAGAGAATAGGGCGCAGCCGGCCAGTCCGACTGCCGTGCGATCGTGAATGCGTCGAGCAGCCACGCCTCCAGCGTGGCGCCCGGATCCGACCTGCGCCGGCCCCGGGCAAACAGCATCTCGAGCGCGACGGCACGCGTATCGGAAATCTGCGCGTCGCCTCGCTCCGGATCGGGAAAGAGCTCGGATACGACCAGGTGCACGTTCATGGCGACGCAGCAGTCTAGCAGCGTTTCCCTCCCGTATGGCACACTTCGGCGGCATGCGCTACGAATTCGTCGTGGGCCTCCGCTATACGCGCGCCAAGCGACGCAATCATTTCATCTCGTTCATCTCGCTCGCCTCGATGCTCGGCATCGCACTCGGCGTCGCGGCCCTGATCGTCGTGCTGTCAGTGATGAATGGCTTTCAGAGAGAGGTGCGAACCCGCATCCTGAGCGTGGCGTCGCACGTGCAGATCACCGGCCCGAACGGCGAGCTGGCCGACTGGCGGAGCGTCGCGGAACGCACTGCCGGGATGCCACACGTGCTCGCCGCAGCGCCATTCGTGAACGGGCAGGGGCTGCTTGCCAACGGCGATGTCGTGCGGGGCGCGTTGGTCCGCGGAATCGTCCCTGAGCTGGAAAGTCGCGTCGCCGATCTCGCAGCGAAGACGTTTGCCGGGGCGCTTTCGGCGCTCAAGCCGGGCGAGTTCGGCATCGTGCTGGGCGCGGATCTGGCTCGCGCGCTGCGCGTGCTTCCCGGCGACCAGGTGACGCTCATCGCACCGCAGGGACTGGTCACGCCGGCCGGCGTGATTCCCCGGCTGAAGCAGTTCAGGGTGGTGGGAGTCTTCGAGGTCGGATTCTTCGAATACGACAACGGCCTCGCGCTCATCCACATGCAGGATGCGCAGCGTCTGTACCGGCTGGGCGAGGAAGTGTCCGGAGTGCGACTGAAACTGGACGATCTCTTCCTGGCACGGGAGGTCGGGCGCCAGATTCTGCAGCGCCTTGGCCCGAACTATTTCGTCAGCGACTGGACACGCAGCCACGCGAATTTCTTCCGCGCCGTGCAGATCGAGAAGACGATGATGTTCATCATCCTGACCCTGATCGTGATGGTGGCGGCATTCAACATGGTGTCGACCCTCGTAATGGCCGTGACGGACAAGCAGGCGGACATTGCCATTTTGCGGACCCTGGGTGCGACGCCGGCCAGCATCATGCAGATCTTCGTCGTCCAGGGAGCGGTGATCGGCGTGATCGGCACTGTGCTCGGAGTGGTGGGCGGGATCACGCTCGCGCTCAACATCGACGTCGTGGTGCCGGCGCTGGAGCGGCTGCTCAGCGTTCAGTTCCTCTCCAAGGACGTATACCTGATCAACGAGCTGCCCTCCGAACTGCAGCGCGGCGACGTGATCGCGATCACCGCCGTCTCGCTCGCGCTTGGATTTCTCGCCACGCTGTATCCGAGCTGGCGGGCGGCGCGGGTGCGGCCCGCCGAGGCGCTGCGGTATGAGTGAGACGGCGTCCCCCGAGTCCCCGATACTCGCGTGCCGCGGATTGAAGAAGACTTTCACGGAAGGTCGCGTGCCGCTGCCCGTGCTGCAAGGCGTCGACCTGCAGATCGCCCCAGGCGAGGTAGTCGCGATCGTCGGCGCCTCGGGATCGGGAAAGAGCACGCTTTTGCATCTGCTCGGAGGACTCGACGAGGCCACCGGAGGCGAAGTCGAAATCCAGGGCCGCTCGATGACCTCGATTTCGGAAGTCGAGCGCGGTCGGCTGCGCAACGAGGCGCTGGGCTTCGTCTACCAGTTTCATCATCTGCTGATGGAATTCACCGCACTGGACAACGTCGCCATGCCGCTGCGCATTCGCCGGATGTCGACTGCGAAGGCGCGGGAACGCGCGGCGGCAGTGTTGCGTGACGTGGGGCTGGGCGAGCGACTCGATCACACCCCCGGCCAGCTTTCCGGGGGAGAGCGGCAGCGTGCGGCGGTGGCGCGTGCGCTCGTCACGCGCCCCGCTTGCGTGCTGGCCGACGAGCCGACCGGCAATCTCGACCGCCGCACGGCAACGACCGTGTTCGATCTGATGCTCGACCTGAACCGCGCCTACCGGACGAGCTACGTCATCGTCACCCACGAGCCGACGCTTGCGGCGCGCGCGGACCGAGTATTGCGTCTCCAGGACGGTGTGCTCGTTCCGGACCGCGCCTGAGTGCCGCGTCAGCCCGCGCGCCGTCGCAGTCGGCGCCGACGCCATTGCACCACGACCCACGCTCGCCAGGCAACCTGAACGAGGACCCAGCCGAGCGCGGCGAGCAACAGGGCAAGCGCGACCAGGCCGACCACGAGGGGCGGACCGAGCGATAGCGACCATTCCGCGAGCGCCCCGATCGAAGCACCGAGTGCCGACCAGTCGAAGTCCGGCGGGCGAGTCATCGCGCCGGGCGACGTTCCAGTCAGCAGGCTGCCCAGAAAATAGGCGACGATGTACAGCGGCACGATCGTGAACGGATTTGTGTAGAGCGTCGTGATCAGCGCGACGGGCAGGTTCACGCGCAGCAGCACGGCGAGGAGCGCCGCGGTCAGCATCTGCAGAGGGCCCGGAATCAGCCCGGAGAAGAGGCCTATCGCGAAGCCTCCCGAGACCGACGCTCGGTTGAGGTGCCAGAGATTGGGGTGGTGGAGAAATCGCCCGAACCAGGCAATGTAACGGTTCCGCGTGACCTGCTGGTGGCTGGGGAGGTACCGGCGGAAATACTTGCGTGGCATGAGCGTGACACGTTACACCGGCCCTGCACCAGCTGTCATGTCAGGACTATCGGCGCGCGGGCATTCAACCAACGGCAGGGTCGGCGCGTTGCTGGTCTGTTCATGTATCGAGACGGCCGATGCGCTGCGGTGTTCTGGCGTTTGCGGCCGGCGTCTGGCTGCTCCAGCGGATGCCGGCTTTGCCCCCAGTCGGTTGGCTGGTCGCGGGTGCAGTCATGTCGGGCGGTGTCTGGCTGGTCGCGCGTGGCCGGTCCTGGCGTGGCTTACCGATGCGCGCCATCGGCGGACTTGCCGCTTTCACGATCGGTTTCGCATGGGCGGCCGGCGTCGCGCAGTCGCGGCTGTCCGATTGGCTGGACCGCCAGTGGGAAGAGCGCGATATCGAGCTCACGGGTGTCGTCGCGAGCCTTCCGCAACCCTTCGAGCGTGGTGTTCGCTTCGAATTCGACATTGACGGCGCAGGGGAACGTACCGGCGACACCGGCCCGAAGCTGCCCAGCCGGGTGCTGCTCGCCTGGTACAGCGGCGTGCCCGCCGACGAATTCGAAGTTGTCACCCCGGTCCGCGCGGGCGAGCGCTGGCATTTCACGGTGCGACTCCGCCGGCCGCACGGCCTGATCAATCCGCACGGTTTCGACTACGAGGCGTGGCTGCTCGAGCGGGGAATCGGGGCCACAGGCTACGTCTCGGCGCGGGGTGTTCCGGAGCGCTTGGCGGCATTCGTTCCTCGTCCGGGGTACGCAATCGACCGGCTGCGTGAAATCCTGCGCGACAAGTTTCGCCGCGACCTGCCCGATCATCGATATGCCGGGGTGCTCATCGCCCTTGCGATCGGTGATCAACGCGCGATTGCTCCGGAGGACTGGCGGATTTTCACGCGGACGGGAGTCAATCATCTGATGAGCATCTCGGGCCTGCATGTGACGATGGTGTCGGGATTGGTCGCGCTCGCGGCCTTCTGGCTGTGGCGCCGTTCGGCGGCACTGACGCTCCGACTCCCGGCACGCAAGGCCGCGGCGGTTGCGGGTTTTTTCGCGGCGCTGATCTACTGCCTGCTCGCCGGATTCGCAGTTCCCGCCCAGCGGACGCTGTACATGGTGGGCGTGGCGGGTGCCGCGCTATGGCTCGACCGGATGCAGTCGGCGTCCAAGGTGCTGAGCTTGGCGCTGTTGGTCGTACTGATCGCCGACCCCTGGGCGGTGAACTCGCCGGGATTCTGGCTTTCGTTCGGTGCGGTCGCCGCCATCTTCTATTCCGGGGTTGGCGTCCGGGAACGGGGAGACTGGCTGCGCGCCTGGGCGCGCATGCAGTGGGCCGTGACGATCGGCCTTGCGCCACTGTTGCTGGTTCTCTTCGGGCAGGTGTCGCTCATCTCGCCGATTGCGAACGCAGTCGCGATTCCCGTAGTGAGCTTCATCGTCACGCCGCTTGCGCTCGCGAGCACGCTGTGGCCGGGTGATACATTTGCGAGGCTCGCGCATTGGGTGTTCGAATGGCTCATGGCATTGATTGGCTGGCTTGCCGAACTGCCGGGGGCCGTGTGGCAGCAGCACGCGCCCGTCTGGTGGACATTGCTTCTCGCGCTCGTCGGTATTGTATGGATTCTCCTGCCACGCGGTGCTCCGGCGCGTTACGCCGGGGTCCTGTTGCTTGTCCCGCTGTTCGTCGTCACACCCGCGCCGCTCGCGGTCGGGTCTGCACAAATCACCTTCCTGGATGTGGGGCAGGGTCTCGCGACCGTGGTGCGTACTGCGCGACACACGTTGCTCTACGATTCCGGGCCGTCATATGGCTTGCAGGCCGACGCGGGTGAGCGAGTCGTCGTCCCCTTCCTTCGCAGCTGAAGGAGTCGTTGCGCTGGATGCACTGATCGTCACCCACGAAGATTCCGACCACGCGGGCGGCGCCGCGACTGTCGCACGCACGATTCCGACCCGTCTGCTCCTGTCGTCGGTGAGCGCCACTCACCCGGTTCGCGATCTCGTGCCCTACCGGTTACCTTGTTACGCTGGCCAGCACTGGACCTGGGATGGAGTCGAGTTTGCAATCCTGTATCCGCCAGCGGATCGATATGACGATGAACGCGCCAGGCCGAATGCGCGGAGCTGCGTGCTCCGCGTTCGGACAGCATACGGCGCGGTGCTGCTGACGGCTGATATCGAAGCGCGTGACGAACTGGCACTCCTGACGAGCGGACAGCCGCTGGGCGCACGCGTCGCACTCGTACCGCACCACGGCAGCCGCACGTCGTCCACAACTCGATTCGTCGCAGCAATGGGTGCGGAGCACGCGGTGTTCTCGGTAGGATACGGCAACCGGTTCGGCCATCCGAAGGCGGACATCTTCGCGCGCTACGCAAGTGCGCAGCGATGGCGCACCGATAGCGATGGGGCTGTTTCGCTCCTGTTCGGTCCACAGGGCCTCACGGTGGATTCGCAGCGTGAACGCGAACGCCGCTACTGGCGCGAAATGTCCTCGGCACGATAGCGTGGTGGGTGCGATGGCTCTGAATCCGGCCGCTCGACGCAAGGGGGCGCACGCAGAATTCGCGCTAAAGGCTCGTATAATCCGGCGTCTCTTGCGCTCCGGGGAAAGATGAAACGATTTCGCGACTACACCGTCAAGGATCTGGCGACGGTGGTGCTGCCCGTCGTGCTGGCGGTCGCGGTTGCGTTCTGGATCACTTTCAAGTTCGTGGAGCCCGCTCCGCCGCGTGTGGTCGCGATGTCGACCGGTGGCGAAGGGGGGGCCTATCACGCCTTCGGGCTGCGCTACCAGGCGATCCTCGCCAAGGATGGCGTCAGGCTCGAACTGCGCCCTTCGTCGGGTGCGGTGGAGAACGTGGCACGACTGCGCGACCCGGCCTCGGATGTCTCGATCGCGTTCGTGCAAGGCGGGGTTGCCAAGGCCGAAGATCCGCCTTTGCTGGAGACGCTCGGCAGCTTGTACTACGAGCCTCTCTGGGTGTTCTATCGTGGCACCAAACCATTGGACCGCATCAACGAGCTGAAAGGCAAGCGCATTGCAGTCGGTCCTGAGGGAAGCGGGACGCGCCAGCTCGCGTTGGCTATTCTCGATGCAAGCGGTCTGGAAGGAGCGAACGTGAGCCTGCTCGCGCTGGGCGGGGGCACCGCGGCCGACGCACTGATCGGAGGCGCCGCGGACGCTGTGTTCATCGTCGCGGGACCGGAGGCCGCCGTCGTTCGCCGCCTTATCCGGGCCAAGGGCATTCAGCTGATGAGCTTTTCGCGCGCCAGTGCCTATGTCGCGCGACTGCCTTACCTGCACAAGCTCGAGCTGCCGCGCGGATCGCTCGATCTCGTCCATGATCTACCCGACGATGATATTTCGCTCGTTGCGCCGACCGCGAATCTCGTCGCAAGGGAAAGCCTTCATCCCGCCATCGCCTATCTGTTTCTTCAGGCCGCGCGCGAGGTACATGGCGGTCCGGGTCCGTTCCATCGCATCGGCGAATTTCCGTCGCCCGCGAGCGTCGACTTTCCGCTGTCGAGCGAGGCGGAGCGGTTCTACCGCTCAGGACCACCATTTCTCCAGCGTTACCTCCCGTTCTGGGCAGCCACCCTCGTCGATCGCATGATTGTGTTGCTTGTCCCGCTGTTGGCGGTGGCAGTACCGCTGTTTCGCATCGTCCCGGGACTCTATGCGTGGCAGGTGCGACGCAAGGTCTACCGCTGGTATGGCGAGCTCAAGTTCCTCGAGGAGGAGGTGCGCAACCGGCCGCGAGGCGATGCGGCGTCCAACGAGCTTGAAAGGCTTGCCGAGATCGAAGTCGAGGTGAGCGACCTGCGCGTGCCGCTCGGATTTGCGCACGAGGTCTACACGCTTCGGGTGCACATCAAGCTGGTGCGTGACCTGCTGAACAGTGGCCGGCTACCCGAGCCGGCAGGTCAACACGCCGAATCGGCGGGGCCACAAGCCGAATCGGCGGGGACCACGGTGCAGCGAAAGCGCGCATGACCGAGCGTATCTCCGCGCGCGTAGTGGTCACCGGCGACGACGTATTGCTGTCCGCCTACCGGGACCGCGTAAACGACCTGCTCGACGAGGACAGTGCGGGCACTTACCGTGAACTGCACACCGTCGATCGCCTCGAGTACGACGTGCGATGCCGCGGAGGCGTGCCGTTCCCGCCATTCGTCAAGGCTTCCGAGGAATTTCCCGAGCTGGAAATCGAGGTGCGCTGGGAGAATCCTGCGCTCGGCGAGCGTGGTGCCGTGGAAATACAGGCCGGGCGGCTCAAGGAGCAGGCCACGAGCGAGCCGTCGGTCCAGGGTAATTTCGAGGTCGACATTCTCGCCCGAGGGGACGGCACCATCGTCCTTGCGGTGGCATGCCGCGAGCGAAGTGATGGCGAATGGATCGGCTACGCGCTGACGGCATCGCAGCACGGTTTCTTCCGTGTGCGATCGGAGATCGGTACCGTGGTGTTGTCGGCGAGCGACGGGGTCGCGGCAGAGTGGGCCGAGCAATGGCGCATCGTCGATGGTGACGTCTCATACCTGGAGCTCGATCCGCGGGAGCCGATCGACGCGAAGCTGCTCGGCGACCTCGACGGGCTCGCAGCGGATTTTGCGGCCGGGTGGATCTGGTTTTCGGCTGCCGGACCCGACGAGACGGCAGTCGAACGCCATCGATACGATATGTATGGTCTCAAGGTGAACGATGCAAACATCCGGGCCGAGCGTCTGCGAAGAATGATGCAGCCAGAGCGCGGCGGCTACGCGCTCAGCGCGGTAGGGGAAGCGGGCGCACGCGTCGCCACGCTGATCGGGGATCACTGGCTGAGTAAGGAACGGGAATGACCGATCATCAGCTTTCCCGCAGGCGCAGCGTGCAGTGCGCGACCCCCGGCGGGCTGCATCGGCTCTCGTACCTGGAGTGGGGCGCGCCGCACGCCGCACGCGGTGTCGTGATCTGCGTGCATGGTCTGACACGCTGCGCTCGCGACTTCGACGCGCTCGCGATAGCGCTTGCCGACGAGTACCGGGTCATCTGTCCCGACATGCCAGGTCGCGGCTACTCCGATTGGCTGAAGAATCCCCTCGAGTACGCCCTGCCCACATACGTGAGCGACATCGTGACGCTCATCGCGCGCCTCGACGTCGAGCAAGTTGACTGGATCGGCACGTCGATGGGCGGGCTGATCGGCATGGCGCTCGCCGCGCAGCCCGGTACGCCCATCCGCCGATTGCTCCTGAACGAAGCAGGGCCGCTGGTGAAAGCAGAAGCCCTCGAACGAATCGGCCGCTACCTCGGGCAGGCGCCGGCGTTTGCCACGTTCGGCGATGCCGAACGTTACGTGCGTGCGGTGAGCGCGCCGTTCGGGCCGCATAGCGACGCGGAGTGGCGATTCCTCACCGAGCACGTTGTGCGTCAGCAGCCCGATGGCTCGTACCTCGTGCACTACGATCCACAATTGGCGGTGCCGTTCACTGTCGATCTGCCGCATCGCGACATCGATCTTTGGGGCCTGTGGGACAACATCGAGTGCCCGACACTGGTGATCCGGGGGGCGCTATCCGATCTTCTCGATCGGGCGACGGTGGCGGAGATGCAGGTGCGCGGCCCGCGCGCCGACGTGGCTGAATTGGCGGGCGTCGGTCATGCGCCGACGTTGATGAAGCCGGATCAGATCGCCATCGTGCGCGATTTCCTGATGCAAGGGTGAGGCGCGGACACTACATTTCGCTTAGCCCCCCACTTTCGTCCCAGCGTCGGGCAGGGTCCTGACGATAGAAGAGTGCGAGCTCGCGATAGAGCTCGGCGAACGATTCGCGCAAGGTGAGCGGGTCGGTGAAGAATTCCTCGCTCATCACGGCGAAGAACTCCGCGGGGTGCTCGGCTGCGTAGGGATCGAACGGCAGTTCCTCACCTTTCTCGTTCAACGGCGCGAATGCGTCTCCGCGTCCCGCACTTCTCCCCGCGCCGCGATCCACGGCTGCACAGAATCGTTCGTAACTTTTCTCGAGCACCGAGTGCCACGTTTGCGCATCCATGCTGTGGTGGGCAAATGGAAATCCGTCGGCATCGCCGTTGAGCATGTCGATCTTGTGCGCAAACTCGTGCACGACGACGTTGTATCCCGCCTCGCCGCGTCGGACATCGGCCCAGGAGAGCACGATCGGCCCGCCGGGCCAGGACTCGCCGGCGAGCTCATCCTCCCACTCGTGTACCACGCCCGCATCGTCGATCTCTTCGCGATGCACCCTGAATTCTCCGGGATGGACGACGATCCCGATCCAACCGTCGTAGACGTCGAGCCCGAGATTCAGCACGGGTAGACAGGCTTGCAGCGCAATCGCCAGGCGAACGTCATCCGCGAGGACGAGCGCGTGCGCACCGTGCATCTCTTTCTCGTCGAGAAAGATCAGCGCCATTTCGCGCAGACGTGCGAGCTCGACCTGGTTGAGATACGCAAGAAACGGCAATCCGGCGACGACCGAGTGCCACAATGCGTGATCGATCGAGGCACGGCGCAGCAGGCGCCGGCGGCGCCATGTTTTCAGGATGCCCATGGAGAGGCTCGAGTTTCGATTGCCGGAAAGCGGGAACGGCGCGATTATCGCCGAGGTTCGAGCGCACATGGGTCGATGGCATAATGCGCACCTTCGGCGCCCGATCGGACGCGATCCGACACGATCCGACACGATCCGACACGATCCGAAAATTGGGTGCCGCGAAGTGCAAGTTCACTTTCCGGCTTCACGACTTACAGCGCAGCATTGCGCCCGGAACAGGGGCGCCTAACACCCGAAACGCCATGGTCTCGGTCAGCAGGTCAGCCGAAGACGACACTTCATCCGATACGCTCGACGCCACGCTCGTGGGACTGGAGCCGGACGAGTGCCGCCAGGTTCGCGATGCGTATGCGTTCGCGGTGGAGCGGTATGCCGACCACGTACTCGGAACAGGCGAGCCCGCGCTCGCGCACGCGGTGGGGCTCGCTGAAATCCTTGCATCCCTCAGGTTGGACGGCGAGGCACGCGCTGCGGGCCTGCTTTTCGCCGCCCCCGAGTACATGCCCGAGGCGCACGACGCGCTCGCCGCTCGCTTCGGAGACCGCGTGGCAGCGCTCGTGAGCGGTGTGTGGAAGCTGAATCGGCTACGCGTGGTGACGCGCGGAATATCGTCCCAGGAGACGAGCGCCGCCAAGCGTCCGCAGGCTGAGGCCCTGCGCAAGATGTTTCTCGCGATGGTCGAGGACATCCGATCGGTGCTGATCCGGCTCGCGAGCCGCACCCAGACCATGCGCGCAATCGCCAAGGCGCCCGATGCGGTGCGCCGTCCGGTTGCGCGCGAGACGCTGGATATCTACGCTCCGCTCGCGAACCGGCTCGGCGTCTGGCAGCTCAAGTGGGAGTTGGAGGATTACGCGTTTCGCTTCCTGGAACCGGAAGTCTACAAGCGCATCGCGGGAATGCTCGAGGAGCGGCGGGCGCAGCGGGAAGCGTTTATCGCTTCGGCAATCGCCACGCTCCGGCAGAGGATTGAAGCGGTCGGTGTGCAAGCCGAGGTTTCCGGGCGACCGAAGCACATCTACAGCATCTACAGCAAGATGCGTGGCAAGGGGCTCGACTTCACCCAGCTCTATGATGTGCGCGCGCTGCGAGTGCTCGTGGGCTCGGTCAAGGACTGCTACACCGCGCTCGGCGTCGTCCACGATCTCTGGCAGCCGGTGCCGGACGAATTCGACGATTACATCGCGCGTCCGAAGGGGAATTCCTACCAGTCGCTTCACACGGCCGTGTTGGCGCCCGACGGCCGACCGCTCGAAGTCCAGATCCGTACGCACGAGATGCATCGACATGCCGAGCTGGGTGTCGCCGCACACTGGCGTTACAAGGAGGCGCAAGTTTCCGGCCGCGCGGGAACCGGTAAATCCGACGCGTTCGATGAGCAGATTGCCGTCCTGCGCCAGATGCTGGCCTGGCGCGACGAAGTGATCGACGCGTCCGACTGGGTCGGCGAGACGAAGCGGGCTGCACTGGATCAGACCATATACGTCCTGACCCCGCAGGGCAGGGTGATCGATCTGCCGAGCGGGGCAACCCCCGTCGACTTCGCTTACGCGTTGCATACGGATCTCGGGCACCGATGCCGTGGAGCGAAGCTCGACGGCACGATGGTTCCGCTCAACACCAAACTCGCCAATGGCCAGCGGGTCGAGATCGTCAGTGCGAAGAGCGGCGGGCCGTCGCGCGACTGGCTCAACGCCGACCTGGGGTATATCGCTAGCCCGCGGGCGCGCAGCAAAGTGCGTCAGTGGTTCAATGCGCTCGAGCAGGAGCAGACCGTCGCGGCAGGGCGAGCGGCCGTGGAGCGGGAGTTGCAGAGGGAAGGCGTCACCGGGACGAAGCTGGAGACCCTTGCGCAACAGTTGGGATACGCGAAAGCGGACGAATTCTTCGCGGCGTTCGGGCGTGAGGAGGTCGGCGGTCAGGCGCTGCGCACGGCTTTGCGCGGGCCGCAGGCTCCAGCCGCACCGCCAGACGAAGTCGTGGCACACAAGAGTCGCTCAGGGGGGGCAGCCGGCGGTGTGCTGATCGTCGGGATGGACCAGCTGATGACGCAGCTTGCGCGTTGCTGCAGGCCTGCTCCGCCCGACAAGATCGTCGGATTCGTCACCCGCGGCCGAGGCGTATCGGTCCATCGCCGCGGATGCAAGAGTCTCGCGCAGCTCCTGGCGCGACAGCCCGAGCGCGCGATCGAGACCGATTGGGGCGCGCGCGTCGATGCGGTCTTCTCCGTCGACGTGGTGATCCATGCGCACGACCGGCAGGGTCTGCTGCGCGATATCTCCGAAGTGTTCTCGCGCGAGAGCATCAACGTCACGGCGGTGAACACCCAGAGCCGCCACGCGTCCGCGGTCATGCACTTCACGGTCGAGGTCAGCGACGTCGCGCACCTCGGTCGGGCACTCGGGCAAGTCGCCGAAGTGCGTGGGGTCACTGCCGTGCATCGAAGGGAATGACGCCGCGTGGAGATCGAGCTCAAGCTCCTGCTCGCGCCCGAGGTTCTGCGGAAGGCCGGGCGTCACGCGTCGGTCGCGGCGCTGCGCGCGGGCCGCGGGCGTACCGATCGCCTGACGAGCGTTTACTACGACACGGCAGACGGCGCGCTCGCCCATGCCGGCGTTGCGCTCCGCGTGCGGGAGGTTAGAGGGCGCCGCGTGCAGACGGTCAAGGGTGGTGGCGCGAGCGCTGCAGGATTGCACGTGCGCGAGGAGCAGGAGTGGCGACTTGCAGGCCCGGCACCCGACCTGACTCTCCTGGTGGGAACGCCATTCGAAGAGCTCTTCTCGAGTACAACGGTGTCCGGGCGTCTGGCGCCGGTATTCCGTACCGAGTTCGAGCGGGTGATTCGCCCACTCATCTGGCCGGACGGGACGCGCGCGGAGCTCGCGCTGGACCATGGAGCGGTGCAGGCCGGCGGGCGCAGCGAGCCGATCAGCGAAATGGAGCTGGAGCTGCAGTCCGGCGACGCCACCCGGCTTTTCGAGCTGGCACTGGCGCTTTCTGCCGAGTTCCCGCTTCGCCTGGGGCATGCATCGAAGGCGGAGCGCGGCTACCTGCTCGCCCGCATCGTCAAGCGCGCCCCGCAGAAGCAGAGGCGCCTCGAGCTCGATCCCGCAATGCCGCTGTCCGCGGCGATCCGGCGCATTGCGCTTGCGTGCGTGGCGCAGATGCAGGCGAACGAGGAGGGCGTTATCGCAGGTCGCGACAAGGAGTACCTGCATCAGCTGCGTGTCGGACTGCGGCGCACGCGGTCCTGCATATCGTTGCTCCGCAAGGAAGTGCCGCTGGAACGCATCGCGCCAATCATCGAGGAACTACGCTGGCTCGGCCGCGCCCTGAACCCGGCGCGTGATTGGGACGTCTTCATGACGGCGACACTGCCGCCCCTGCTGCAGTCGTTTCCCGCGGATCCGGGCCTTGCCGCACTGCATGCACGCGGCGCCCGAATGCGTCGCGCGAGCAGCGCCGCCGCGCGCGACATGGTGCGCTCGAAGCGCTACACGAACCTGCTCCTGTCGGTGGGGAGCACGCTCGCTCGCGAGGATCTGGCCGCCCTCACGGCGGGCGCGGGAGAGCTTTCCGGGCCGGTCGGCGCGTTCGCGGGGCGCCTCATCGAACGGCGCGACCGGAAGCTGCGCAAGCGTGCCGTCGCCGTGACCGACGCAACACCCGCGGCGCGCCACGTTGCGCGCATCGCGGCGAAGCGGCTGCGCTATGCGGCCGAGTTCTTCGCATCGCTGTATCCGCCAAAGCGCGTGAGACGGTACGTCGCTGCGCTGGAGGACATTCAGGACACGCTCGGGGAGCTGAATGATCTCGCGACGGCCGAACGATTGCTGGCCGATCTCGGTGTCGACGCAAAGAACGTCATCGATCCGCGCGCGGCTGGCATGGTGAGAGGATGGTGCGCGGCGTCCGCAAAACACCTCCTGGCGCGCTTCGCCGGAGACTGGAAGCGATTCAAATCGGCGCGAGCGTTCTGGGAGTGACAGACGCGAAGAGTATCGGCTCGCTCACTCGGTCTTGGTGGCAGCCGCCAATTGCTCGAGCAATTCTTGCTGAGCGCGATGCGGCTCGCGCTTCCCAGGCTGCTTGCGCGTATAGAGGCCGTCCCCGCCCATGTCCCAGGATTGCACATTGTCGGACAAGGTAGACGTTCAGTCCCTCGCGGATGACGCGCTGACGCAGCTTTCGATCGAGAATCGGGAAGGCGATCTCGATACGCCGGAAGAAGTTCCGGTCCATCCAGTCCGCACTCGACAGATAGACATCGTGCCGGTCGTCGTTGCGGAAATAGAACACCCGGTGGTGCTCGAGGAAACGTCCGACGATCGAGCGCACCCGGATATTCTCCGACAGATCGGCGACGCCGGGCCGCAGCGCGCACACGCCGCGCACGATCAAGTCGATCTTGACGCCGGATTGCGATGCCTCGTAGAGCGCCTCGATGGTCTCGGGCTCGAGCAGCGCGTTCATCTTCGCGATGATCCGCGCCGGCTTGCCTTCCTTGGCGAGCCGCGCCTCGTTGCGGATGGCGTCGATCACGTTTGCGTGCAACGTGAACGGCGATTGCCACAGGTGGTGGAACTTGCCGGGTCGCCCCAGGCTGGTGACCTGGGTGAACAGGCTGTTGACGTCCGAGCACATCTGCTCGTTGGCAGTCAGCAGGCCGAAGTCCGAATAAAGGCGCGCCGTGCGTGGATGGTAGTTTCCCGTACCGAGGTGGGCGTAGCGGCGCAGCCGCGAGTCCTCGCGCCGTACCACGAGCAGCGCTTTCGCATGGGTCTTGTGCCCGACCACCCCGTAGACGACGTGCGCGCCCACCTCCTCGAGTCGCGCGGCCCAATTTATGTTCGCTTCCTCGTCGAATCGCGCCTTGAGCTCGACGACGGCAGTCACTTCCTTCCCGTTGCGCGCGGCCTTGATGAGCGCTTCCATGAGGACCGAGTCGGTTCCGGTGCGGTAGACCGTCTGCTTGATCGCGACGACATTCGGATCGATGGCGGCCTGCTCGAGAAAATTGACGACCGGCGCGAACGACTGGAACGGGTGATGAAGCAGCACGTCCCCGGCGCGAATGACTTCGAACAGGTCGACTGGCCGCTTGGTGAGCTCGGCGGGAAATCCGGGATGGAACGGGACGTAGAGCAGATCCGGGCGATCCACCGAGTCGGGCACTGGCATGAGCCGGACCAGGTTGACCGGACCGTTCACTCGATAGAGATCCTCGGCGCCGAGGTTGAACTGCCGGAGGAGGAACTCTGACATCTCCGGGGAGCAGTCATCGGCCACCTCCAGCCGCACCGCATCTCCGAAATGCCGGTGGGTGAGCTCGCCCTGCAAGGCGAGACGAAGATTCGTGATCTCTTCCTCTTCAACGAAGAGGTCGCTATTACGCGTGACGCGGAACTGATAGCAGCCCGATACCTTCATGCCCGCGAACAGCTCGTCAACGTGCGAGTGCAGGATTGACGTGAGAAAAACCAGCTGGACTTCGCCTTCCGGAACGAGGTCGGCGGGCAGGGGTATCACCCGCGGCAGGATGCGCGGCGCCTGAACGATCGCAGCGCGTGCGTCGCGCCCGAAGGCGTCGCGGCCTTCCAGCTCCACTGCAAAATTCAGGCTCTTGTTGAACACTCGCGGAAAAGGATGCGCGGGGTCCAATCCGATGGGCGTGAGCACCGGCAGCATTTCGCGGAAGAAGTAGTCGCGGACCCAGGTGCGCTGCGTTTCGCTGAATTCCGTCCTGCGCAGGAACTTTATGCGCTCGCGCTCGAGCGCCGGAAGGATCGAGTCGTTGAGCAACCGGTACTGGCGCTCGACGAGCTCGTGCGCCACCTTGCTGACCTGGGCGAACGTCTCGCGCGGACTCATTCCGTCCGCATCGGCGCTCGGCAGATCCATCTTGATCTGTTCCTTGAGCCCGGCGACGCGGATCTCGAAGAACTCGTCGAGGTTCGAAGAGACGATGCACAGAAATCGCAGTCGCTCGAGGACCGGCACGGATTCGTCCTCGGCCTGGGCGAGCACGCGCCGCTGGAACTCGAGGATTCCGAGCTCCCGGTTGAGGAAGTGAGATCGGACGTGGTTCGGCGGCGGGGAGGTCTTGGCAAGCATGGCGACAGCGTACCGGAACCCCGTTCCGCAGACCACAGTCGCATGGCGCGCGTGTGTTGGTCACGGTGGTCGAATGTCATACGACTGCAACAATGACCGCCGATGGAGCGCGCCGACCTCGCTTCCACGCGGCATCCGCGATTCGGGGCATTGCGGTGCGTAAGCCCGGGTGCTATGTTGACCGCGAACCATCCGCCACTCAAGGCTCGTGCGCCACAATACTCTTGCTGCAGTCGACCTGGGCTCGAACAGTTTCCACCTCCAGGTCGGACGAGTGGTGGAAGGTCAGATCTACCTGCTCGACGGGCTTCGCGAGCCGGTTCGGCTGGGCGCCGGACTGACGCGCGACCGGAAGATCGACCGTGCCACCCAGTTGCGCGCGCTCGAGGCGCTGGCGCGTTTCGGCGAGCGCCTGCGCGGATTCGATCCCGACTCGGTCCGTGCCGTCGGAACCAACACGCTGCGGGTGGCGAAAAACGCGCCGCAGTTCCTCGCCGAGGCCCGCGACATACTCGGCTTTCCGATCGAGGTGATCTTCGGCCGCGAGGAAGCGCGCCTCATCTACCTTGGCGTGTCCCACACGTTGCCCGCGTCGGAGCATCGCCGGCTCGTCGTAGACATCGGCGGCGGCTCAACGGAAGTCATCATCGGTACCGGCTACGAGCCCGAGTTGATGGAAAGCCTGCCGATGGGGTGCGTGAGCTACAGTCTCAAGTACTTTCCCGATGCGCGCGTGGAAAAATCGTCCATGAAGAAGGCCGAGCTGGCCGCATCGAATGAAGTGGAGGGCATCGTCAAGGCTTACCGGCGCGCCGGATGGCGCGGCGCGGTCGGCTCGTCCGGCACGGCGAAGACCATTTCCAGCGTGCTGGTTGGCAGCGGCTGGAGTTCGCAGGGTATCAGCGCACAGGGTCTCGACAAGCTGCGCGAGCGGCTGATCAAGGCGGGAAACGTCGATCGGTTGACATTGCCCGGACTGCGTGAGGACCGCAAGCAGATCCTGGCAGGGGGTGTGGCAATCATGGGCGCGGTCTTCTCGGTGCTGGGGCTCGAGGAGATCGAGGTGTCGGAGGGTGCGTTGCGACAGGGGGTGCTTCATGACCTGATGGGTCGAGTACAGCACCACGACATGCGCGAGCTGACCGTCAAAGGGTTCATGCGGCGCTACCACGTGGACAGCGCACAGGCGGAGCGGGTTGCGGAGCTTGCGCGCGCGCTCTACGCGAAGCTCGTGCCGCGTGCTCGCGAAGTGGACCAGTACATGCTCGCCTGGGCCGCGGCGCTGCATGAGATAGGCCTGACAATCGCGCATGCCGCCTACCACAAGCACTCGGCCTACATCCTTTCGAACGCCGACATGCCGGGATTCTCGCGCGACGAGCAGGCGCGCCTCGCGCGCCTCGTGCTCGCGCACCGCGGCAAGCTGGCGAAGCTCGAGGCGCTACCCGTCAAGAGCGCCGACTGGCTCATGCTGTTCTGCCTGCGCCTCGCCGCGCTGTTCTTCCGCCATCGTGGCGACATGAAGATGCCGCCCATCGACTGTCGGGCGACCGGAAGCGGCTTCGAAGTCGAGTTGCCGGCGACCTGGCTCGACGAACATCCGCTCACGGTGGCCGCGCTGGACGCGGAGGCGGAGGAGTGGAAGGCATTCGGACTCAAGCTCGCGATCGAGCCGATCGTCCCCGCGCGCTCGAAGGCTGCCGGGTAGTACGCAGCCATCCTGGATTGCGCGCGACCGCCACGGTTGAACCCGTGGCGGATCCTGGTATTTTTGTACGCTATTTCAAAGGTTTGCGGATAAGCCCCCCGATGGGCCCCGGGGGTAGAGCCGCGCCCTCACGGTGCGGTTCGATCAGGCCAGATCGGGACTCATCGCGGCACGCAGGATTGCCTCTTCGCGCCCCCCGCGGGTCCGGGCTTCAAACCACCAGACCGCGCATTTCTTTACGGGCCACTCGGAGTCGGTGCCGGCGAGGAGGCGTGCCGCGACCTGGCCAAGGGTCGGTTGATGCCCGACGACGAGTATGGTCCCGTCGCGGCGCGGCCAGCCGCTTGCCGCCAGCACCTGACTCGGCGATGCGCCGACGTCCAGTGCCGACACGGTTTCGAACGCGAGGTTCAGCGCCTCGGCCGTCTGTCGGGCGCGCGTGGCAGGGCTAACGAGGATCACGCAATCCGCCGGCAGGCGTGCTTTCAGCCACTTGGCAATAACCTTCGCCTGCTTGCGGCCTTTGTCGGTCAGCGCCCGAGCGGAGTCCGGGATGCCGTCCTCGGCATCGGCATGGCGCCAGAGGATTAAATTCATCTGCGCCAACGTTCACCCCGTACAAGACCGCAATTGAACGTTATCGGTTGAACCTTGCTCATAGTGGAACGCGCTTTACTTGCTGGAGGCAGTGCATGAAGTATTCCTCGATCCTTGTTCTCTTGCTCACCGTTTCCGGATGCGCCGCATTTCCCGGGCCCGGCTCGGTCCAGAACGGCGAATCACAAAGCGCCGTGCGGGCCAAGCTCGGCACTCCCGCTGCGGAGCGCAAACTTGGCTCCGGCGACGCGGCCTGGTACTACATCACCGGCCCGTCCGGCTTCTACACCTATCGCGTGGTCTTCGGCACCGGCGGCGCCGTCGCCGACTATTCCCAGGTCCTGACCCGGCAGCACTTCATGGCCGTGCCGCAAGGCGCGGCCAAGACTACAGTGCTCGACGAACTCGGTCCGCCGATGGAAGAGATGTCGTTCCAGCGCACGAGGACGCAAGCCTGGACCTATCGCTGGATGGACGGCACGTTCGAGATGCTGGCAGATGCCGTGTTCGATTCGGACAAAGGCACGCTCAATCAAATCGTCGTCTACCGCGATTCGGCTTTCTCCGATTCGATCTCGCCCTGATCGGATTTCGGTCCAATAGACTAATTGGCTACTTGTCGGCGTCCACGTCGCCCGACTGGCGATGTGGACAATCCTGCCGAGTGCAGGTCGCGTAGATATAAAGCGAATGTTCGCGGATGGAGAATCCGCGCTCCCTGGCGACTCGCAGCTGGCGCTTTTCGATCTCTGAATCGTAGAATTCCTCCACCCTGCCGCAGTCCAGGCACACGAGATGATCGTGGTGGCTGGAGTCGTTGAGCTCGAAGACCGCCTTGCCGGACTCGAAGTGATGCCGCTGGAGCAGCCCCGCCTGCTCGAACTGTGTCAACACGCGGTACACGGTGGCCAGGCCGATTTCGTGCCCGTCGCTCGACAGCATCCGGTACACGTCCTCGGCCGTGAGGTGGCGAACGTCGCTGTGCTCGAACAGCTCGAGGATCCTCAGGCGCGGCAGCGTCGCCTTGAGGCCGATGTTCTTCAGGTCGGCGGCGTTGGTCATTCGGAGGGAAGCGTTCGGGACTCCGGTATCATAGCGGCTTTGCCCGCCGCCGAAAACGCGCCCTGCCCAGTATATGTGCCGCCAGTTCGCTCAGCGTGCCCGACGTACCATGGTCTGCGGGATCGTCGCGTGTGCGTTGGCGCTGAGCGCGTGCGGCTCCATCGTCTACCACATGGAGGTACAGCAGGGCAACGTGGTGACCCAGGAGAGCGTGGCGCAACTCAAGCCTGGCATCACCAAGGACCAGGCGCGATTCGTGCTTGGGAACACCGCTCGTTGCCGATATTTTCCACGCTGACCGGTGGGATTACGTCTACACGCTGCAACCCGCGCGCCAGTCCTCGATCAAGGAGGAGCGCCGGGTGACGCTGTTCTTCGACAAGGAAGGGCGCCTCGAACGTGTCGAAGGCGACGTCGTTCCCAGCGGAAGCAAGCCCGGCAGTACTGCGGATAACAACACTGCGGACAAGAAGTAGGGAGCGAGCATGCGCATCGCCATTGCTGGAGCGGGCGGGCGAATGGGTCGCTCGCTGATCGAAGCCACCTTGAACTCGGAAGGCCTCTCCCTTGCAGCAGCGCTGGAAGTCGTCGGCGCGCCGGCGCTTGGCTCCGACGCCGGTGAATCGCTCGGAGTGCGCACTGGGGTACTCGTCACCGACGATATCGGCGCGGCAGTCGCGGCGAGCGACTGTCTGATCGATTTCACCCGGCCGGATGGCACGATCGCCCACGTGGAAGCCTGCGCGAAGCAGGGTAAATCGGCCGTGATCGGCACCACCGGCTTCAGCGACCAGCAGCGGAAGCGAATCGCGGGGTGGGCGAAGCACATTCCGATCGCGATGGCGCCCAATTTCGCGGTCGGCGTTAATGTGCTGTTCAAGCTGGTCGACGTCGCGGCGCGCGCGCTGGGAAACGACTTCGACGTCGAGATCATCGAGGCGCATCACCGGCACAAGGTAGACGCGCCCTCGGGCACGGCGCTGCGCATCGGCGAGATCGCGGCACAGGCGCTGGGACGTGACCTCGGAAAGAGCGCCGTCCATGGGCGCTCGGGGGACACCGGAGAACGTCCCGGCTCCGCGATCGGCTTTCATGCCGTGCGGGGTGGCGACATCGTCGGCGAGCACACCGTGATGTTCGCGGGCACCGGGGAACGGATCGAGCTCATCGTCCGCTCTGCAAGCCGCATGACCTACGCGCTGGGCGCTCTCCGCGCCGCGCGCTTTCTGCAAGGCAAGCCGGCAGGTCTCTACGACATGCAGGACGTGTTGGGTTTGCGGTAGTTGCGGCAACGCGACCTGCGCTTCGACGGCGGGGCAAGCGGGCCCGCGACGTTCTCATGGTGCCGCAAGTTGCGTCCACCGAGCGCTGGGAGGGTAGGGAGGGGCCCCCCTCCATGGCCGGTTTGCTGCGCCCAGTCAACCCATGACAGGGGGCAACAAACCACCCGCCACGGAGGACTGTGGCACAAATCGACCGCCGCAGGCCCGCTGACCCGCCATCACATCACGCGCAACACGGGATTAGTCGTCGCCCCAACCACCCCGCCCGCTTCCGTGCTGACGAAGTGATCTGCAATTCCGAAACTTCCGGCGCCGGCAATTCGGCGTTGCAGCTATAATTCGCTCCACGAACGGGATGGGCAGGGGCCTGTCCCGTTTTCATATCCTCTTTTGCCAGCTGCATCGTGACTCTGCCGTCCTCGCCAGCCGTTCTAGCGCTCGCCGACGGGACTATTTTCAGAGGGAAATCGATCGGTGCGCCAGGCGCGGCGGTGGGCGAGGTGGTGTTCAACACCGCCATGACGGGTTACCAGGAGATCCTCACCGACCCGTCCTACTGCGGCCAGATCGTCACGCTGACCGCACCGCATATCGGGAACACGGGCGTCAATCGCGAGGACGAGGAGAGCGCGCGGATACACGCGGCGGGCCTGATTATTCGCGAACTTCCGGTGCGGGCGTCGAACTGGCGCGCCGAGCAGGATTTGCCGGAATACTTGCAGAGGGGCGAGATCGTGGCGATCGCGGGGCTGGATACGCGGCGATTGACGCGGTTGTTGCGGGAGAAGGGCGCGCAGAACGGTTGCATCGCGAGCAGCGAGGACGCTGCCGATGCACTGGCGCGGGCCCGCGCATGCCCGAGCATGGCCGGTCTGGATCTCGCGAAGGTCGTCTCCGCAACTGCACGCTACGAGTGGGGCGAGGGCAGCTGGCGCCTGGGTGAAGGGCACCGTCAGTCGAGCGTTTCGACGTTCCACGTCGCAGCATACGATTTCGGAGTGAAGCGCAACATCCTGCGGATGCTCGCGGATCGGGGGTGCCGGATCACGGTTTTCCCCGCGCAGACAACCGCGGCGGAATTGCTTGCAAGCAAGCCGGACGGCGTATTCCTCTCCAATGGTCCGGGCGATCCCGAGCCGTGTGAATACGCGATTGCGGCAATCCGGGAAATCCTGGAGTCCACTCGCATCCCGGTGTTCGGAATCTGTCTCGGCCATCAGCTGATGGGACTCGCGTCGGGCGCACGAACGGTGAAGATGAAGTTCGGCCACCATGGTGCAAACCACCCGGTGAAGGATCTCGACACCGGACAGGTCGCCATCACCAGCCAGAATCATGGTTTCGCAGTCGACGCGAAATCCCTTCCGCGAACGCTTCGGCCCACACATGTCTCGCTGTTCGACGGCAGCCTCCAGGGCCTCGCGCGCACCGATCGCCCGGCGTTCTGCTTCCAGGGCCACCCGGAAGCGAGTCCCGGACCGCATGACATCGGCTATCTGTTCGACCGGTTCGTGGGAATGATGAAAGACGCGGCGTAATGCCGAAGCGAACCGACCTTCGCAGCGTCCTGATCATCGGGGCCGGGCCGATCGTCATCGGGCAGGCCTGCGAGTTCGATTATTCGGGCGCCCAGGCGTGCAAGGCGCTTCGGGAGGAGGGCTATCGCGTCATCCTCGTGAACTCCAACCCGGCCACGATCATGACCGATCCGGAGATGGCCGATGTGACCTACATCGAGCCGATCCAGTGGCAGATGGTCGAGTCGATCATCGCCAGGGAGCGACCCGATGCGCTGCTGCCGACGATGGGCGGCCAGACGGGTCTGAATTGCGCCCTGGATCTCGCCAAGCATGGCGTACTCGAGAAGTACGGCGTCCAGATGATCGGCGCGACGCGCGAGGCGATCGACAAGGCGGAGGACCGGGAGAAATTCAAGCAGGCGATGCAGCGCATCGGCCTCGAGTGCCCGCGCTCCGCGCTGGCGCATTCCATGGAGGAGGCGCAGCAGCTGCAGGCGGCCATCGGCTTCCCGGTGGTGATCCGGCCATCGTTCACGCTCGGCGGCTCGGGCGGCGGCATCGCCTACAACCGGGAAGAATTTCTCGAGATCTGCGAGCGAGGGCTGGACGCGTCCCCGACTCATGAGCTTCTGATCGAGGAGTCGGTGGCGGGCTGGAAAGAGTTCGAGATGGAAGTCGTCCGGGACTGCCGGGACAACTGCATCATTATCTGCTCGATCGAGAATCTCGACCCCATGGGCGTGCACACCGGCGACTCGATCACCGTCGCGCCGGCCCAGACCCTCACCGACAAGGAATATCAGATCCTGCGCGACGCCTCGATCGCGGTGCTCCGCGAGATCGGCGTGGAGACAGGCGGCTCGAACGTCCAGTTCGCGATCGACCCGACGACCGGGCGCCTGCTGGTGATCGAAATGAATCCGCGGGTGTCGCGTTCCTCGGCGCTCGCGTCGAAGGCGACCGGGTTCCCGATCGCGAAGATCGCGGCGAAGCTCGCGATCGGCTACACGCTCGACGAGCTCGCGAACGAGATCACGGGAGGCGCAACGCCAGCATCGTTCGAGCCGACGATCGACTATATCGTCACCAAGATACCGCGCTTCGCCTTCGAGAAGTTTCCGCAGGCGAGTGATCGCCTGACGACGCAAATGAAGTCGGTCGGCGAAGTGATGGCGATCGGGCGGACGTTCGCCGAATCCTTCCAGAAGGCGCTGCGCGGGCTCGAGACCGGGATCGACGGGCTCGACAGTCGTACGGTTGACCCGGAGGTCCTCGACAAGGAGCTCGGTCTGCCCGGGCCGGAACGCATTCTCTACGTGGCCGACGCATTTCGACTGGGCCGCACGCTGGACCAGCTCCACCGTGATACGCGCATCGACCCCTGGTTCCTCGCACAGATCGAGGTCCTCGTGCAGCAGGAACGGGCCATTGCGGGCCGGTCCCTCGATTCGATCGCCGCGGACGAGCTCCGCGAGCTCAAGCGCGCGGGTTTTTCCGATCGCTGTCTGGCGCGGCTTACAGAGTCGAGCAGCGATGCGGTGCGCGAACGGCGCATCGCCCTCGGCGTGCGGCCGGTCTACAAGCGCGTCGACACCTGCGCGGCGGAATTCGCTACGCGGACGGCCTACATGTACTCGACCTACGAAGAGGAGTGCGAAGCCGAGCCGACGGACCGCAAGAAGATCATGGTGCTGGGTGGCGGCCCGAATCGCATCGGACAGGGGATCGAGTTCGACTACTGCTGCGTGCATGCTGCGCTGGCGCTGCGGGAGGACGGCTACGAGACCATCATGGTCAATTGCAACCCCGAGACGGTATCGACCGACTACGATACGTCCGATCGACTGTATTTCGAGCCGCTCACGCTCGAAGATGTGCTCGAGATCGTCGACAAGGAAAAGCCGGCGGGCGTGGTGGTCCAGTACGGCGGCCAGACGCCGCTCAAGCTTGCACGCGACCTCGAGCGTCTTGGCGTTCCCATCGTCGGCACGAGCCCGGACTCCATCGACATCGCCGAGGATCGGGAGCGCTTCCAGAAATTGCTCGGGCAACTCGGGCTGCGCCAGCCGCCGAACCGGACGGCGCGAACCGAGTCGGATGCGCTCGCGCTGGCACGGGAAATCGGCTATCCGCTGGTTGTCCGGCCGAGCTACGTTCTGGGCGGGCGCGCGATGGAGATCGTCCACGCCGAGGCGGATCTCGAGCGCTACATGCGTGACGCGGTGAAGGTTTCGAACGATTCGCCAGTCCTGCTGGACCGCTTCCTGAACGATGCGACCGAGGTGGACGTCGACGCGCTGAGCGACGGAAAGCGGGTGCTGATCGGCGGAATCATGGAGCACATCGAGCAGGCGGGTGTCCACTCAGGGGATTCTGCGTGCTCCCTGCCGCCGTTCTCTCTCGAGCCTGCAATCCAGGAGGAGATGCGACGCCAGACCACGTTGATGGCCGGTGCGCTTCGGGTCGTGGGACTGATGAACGTGCAGTACGCGATCCAGAGCGGCGACGTATACGTCCTGGAGGTCAATCCGCGCGCCTCGCGCACGGTGCCGTTCGTGTCGAAGGCGACCGGGCTTCCGCTGGCGAAGATCGCCGCGCGTTGCATGGTCGGAGAATCGCTGGACGCGCAGGGCATCGCGGGCGAGGTCGTACCGCCTTACTACTCCGTGAAGGAGGCCGTGTTCCCGTTCATCAAGTTTCCCGGCGTTGATACGATACTCGGGCCCGAAATGAAATCGACGGGCGAGGTGATGGGGGTCGGCGCGAGCTTCGGCGAGGCGTTCGTGAAGTCGCAGCTCGCAGCCGGGGTCAGGCTCCCCGCGGGTGGAACCGCATTCATCAGCGTGCGCGATGTCGACAAGCCGGCCGCGGTCGAGGTGGCGCGAGAGCTCTTCGGGCGCGGGTTCGCCCTGGTGGCGACCCGGGGGACCGCGGCCGCACTTGCTGCCGCCGACCTGCAGGTGTCGGCGGTGAACAAGGTCACCGAGGGACGGCCGCACGTCGTGGATATGCTCAAGAACGGCGAGATCGACCTCATCGTCAACACCGTGGACGAGACGCGCAGCGCCATCTCGGATTCGCGCTCGATTCGCACGACCGCGGTGCAGCTGCGAATCGCCTATTTCACGACGATGGCCGGCGCGCGCGCAGTGTGCGCGGGGATGCGCGCCATGGGCTCCCTTACACCCTACGACCTCCAGGGCTTGCAGAAGCGGCTGAAGGCTGCTTAACTAGCGTATTGAACCCGATCCCCGGCCGCGTGCCGGGGTTCCTTTTTTCCAGTCCAGCATGCAAAAGACTCCCCTCACCGTGGCGGGCGCAGAGAAGCTGCGTGCCGAGCTGCAGCGCCTGAAAACTGTGGACCGGCCGAACGCCATAACGGCGATTGCCGAGGCACGCTCGCACGGGGATCTCTCGGAGAACGCGGAATACGACGCAGCCAAGGAGCGGCAGGGGTTTATCGAAGGCCGCATAGCGGAAGTCGAGAACAAACTCGCGAGTGCCCAGGTGATCGATCCGAAGTCGCTCGATGCCGACGGGCGCTGCGTGTTCGGGGCAACGGTCGAGATCGAGGATCAGGAAAGCGGCGAGAAACTCGTGGTCCAGATCGTCGGCGACGATGAGGCCGACATCAAGGAAAGCAAGATCTCGGTCGGGTCGCCGGTCGCCCGGGCGCTGATCGGCAAGTCGGCTGGCGACGTGGCCGAAGTCCAGACCCCGGGCGGGGTCAAGCACTACGAGATATTGGAGGTTCGCTACGAATAGATATCCCGTCAGGGTCCCTGACGGGATATCTGTCCGGGTCGGAGCGGATGCGGAGTACCGCGTTCGCTTATCGCGGACGGAGCTTTCCGCGTCGGGCTGGTGCGGGACGCTTTTCGCTGGACCGGGTAGGAGCCTGCGACCGGCGCGGCGGTGCCCGCCTCGCGGGCTTCGCAACCTTACTCGGCGCCCGTGGCGGCGTTTCCTTGGGCGCGGGTTCCTCGGTACGCTCGCGAAAGATCACGATGACCTTGCCGATGTGCTGCACCGGCGCGGCGCCGGTCGCTCCGCAGATCTCGCCGAGGAGCCGGTCGCGCTCGTTGCCGATCGACTCCCATGAGGCGAATCTTGATCAGCTCGTGCGAATCGAGCGCGCGCTCGACTTCCACGAGCACGGACGGTGTAAGGCCCGCATTGCCGATCAGGACGACCGGAGCGAGGGCATGGGCACGCGCTTTCAGTATCTGGCGCTGGGCGGGAGCCAGTGGGTTTGACATTTTTCGATTTTCAGTTTGTCGCTTTGCCACGACGATGATTCTATTCCGATGACGCGCGGCCGGGCGAACAGGACGTGGATGCAGGAGCATGTGCGGGACCCGTACGTGAAACGGGCCCAAGCGCAGGGCCTGCGCTCGCGCGCCGCATTCAAGCTGCTCGAGCTCGACGCGAAAGACCGCCTGTTCAGCCCGGGGCAGATCGTCGTCGACCTGGGCGCGGCGCCGGGAAGCTGGTCGGAGATTGCGATGCGTCAGGTCGGTCCGGGCGGCAAGGTGATCGCGATCGATCTGCTCGAGATGGCCCCACTTGCGGGAGTGACATTCATCCAGGGCGATTTCGCCGAGCCTGCTGCGCTCGATCAGGTCGAGCGAGCGCTGGGCGGGAGCAAGCTCGACCTTGTGTTATCCGATATGGCCCCCAATATCAGCGGAGTGCTGACCACGGATCAGGCGCGTAGCCTTCAACTCGCGGAACTTGCTGCGGATTTTGCGGTGACACATCTGAAACCGGGCGGCGCCTTCGTGGTCAAAGTATTTCAGGGCGCCGGATTCCCGGAATTTCTCAATTGGCTGCGAAAAGCGTTCGAAACGGTCGCGTCGCGCAAGCCGGACGCATCGCGCGATCGATCGCGGGAAATGTATCTGCTGGCGCGGCGTCCACGGTCTTCTGCCAGTGACCTAAGTGGTTGATCGGGTGCAGGGAGTTGTACCTGCATCGAGCAGAAATTTGGGATTAGAATAGCGTCGAACCGCGGCACGTCCGCATGAAGGAGTGGATTTGAACAACCTGATCAAGAACCTGGTGATCTGGCTGGTAATCGGCCTGGTGCTGATGACAGTGTTCAACCAGTTCAACACGCGCCAGGCGGCCCAGGCCCCGATTGCGTACTCGCAGTTCGTCGACGAGGTCAAGTCGCGGCGCATCCAGAGCGTGACCATCGAAGGCCGCCTGCTGAAGGCGACGACTGCCGAGGGCAAGCGCGTCACGAGCTATTCGCCGGGGGACATCTGGCTCATCAACGACCTGCTGAAATACGGCGTCAAGGTCGAGGCGAAGCCCGAAGAGGAGCCGTCGCTCCTCATGAACATCTTCGTGTCGTGGTTCCCGATGCTGCTGCTGATCGGCGTGTGGGTGTTCTTCATGCGCCAGATGCAGGGCGGGGGACGCGGCGGCGCGTTCTCGTTCGGCAAGTCGCGCGCCCGAATGCTGGACGAGTCCAACAACAACGTCACATTTGCCGACGTCGCAGGCTGCGACGAGGCCAAGGAAGATGTCGCCGAGCTGGTGGACTTCCTCAAGGACCCGTCCAAGTTTCAGAAGCTGGGTGGCCGCATTCCGAAGGGTGTCCTGATGGTGGGCAATCCCGGGACGGGCAAGACGCTGCTCGCCCGCGCGATTGCAGGCGAGGCGAAGGTCCCGTTCTTCTCGATCTCCGGCTCGGACTTCGTCGAGATGTTCGTCGGCGTGGGCGCAGCGCGTGTCCGGGACATGTTCGACCAGGCCAAGAAGCACGCTCCCTGCATCGTGTTCATCGACGAGATCGATGCGGTCGGACGACAGCGCGGCGCGGGTCTCGGCGGCGGAAACGACGAGCGCGAGCAGACGCTGAACCAGTTGCTCGTCGAGATGGACGGCTTCGAAGGCACCACGGGCGTGATCGTGATTGCGGCAACGAACCGTCCTGATGTGCTGGACCCGGCGCTGTTGCGGCCTGGTCGGTTCGACAGGCAGGTCGTCGTGCCGCTGCCGGACATACGCGGCCGCGAGCAGATCCTGCTCGTTCACATGCGTAAGGTGCCGCTCGCGCCAGACGTGAAGGCCGACATCATCGCGCGCGGCACGCCAGGATTCTCGGGTGCCGACCTCGCGAACCTCGTCAACGAGGCGGCGCTGTTTGCCGCACGCCAGACCAAGCGTCTCGTCGACATGGACGATTTCGAGCGTGCCAAGGACAAGATCATCATGGGTGCCGAGCGTCGCTCTATGGTCATGCCCGAGGAAGAGCGTCGCAATACGGCGTATCACGAGTCGGGGCACGCCGTGGTCGCGAAGATGCTGCCGAAAACCGATCCCGTGCACAAGGTGACGATCATCCCGCGCGGACGCGCGCTCGGCGTGACGATGCAACTGCCCGAGCAGGATCGCTACACCCAGGACCGTGATCGGCTCCTCAATATGATCGCCGTGCTGTTCGGCGGACGGATTGCCGAGGAGCTGTTCATGAACCAGATGACGACCGGCGCGGCGAACGACTTCGAGCGGGCAACCGAGATCGCGCGTCGGATGGTGACCCAATGGGGCATGTCGGATGCGCTCGGGCCGATGATCTATGGCGAGAACGAGGGCGAGATCTTCCTCGGCCGCTCGATCACGACGCACAAGAACGTCTCCGAGGCGACGATGCAGAAGGTGGATCAGGAGATTCGCCGCGTCATCGACGAGCAGTATTCACTGTCGCGGCAGCTGCTCGAGCAGAATCGAGACAAGGTCGAGGCGATGGCCAAGGCGCTGCTCGAGTACGAGACGATCGACTCCGATCAGATCAACGACATCATGGCGGGGCTGCCGCCGCGGCCGCCCAAGCCGCCGCAGGCCCCCCAACCTCTGCAGCCGCCCAAGGGCGACGCTGCCGGCGCGGCGGCACCCAGCGCCGCCTGATGACCGCGGGGATAGGGGCGTGAGGAGCGAGGAGGCCAACAACCTCCGCTCCGCAAGACACGCCTCTTCCCTTAAGCACCTGCCCTCAGCAGTATTGCGCTGCGGCCGATTTTCCCTTTCACTCGCGCGTCCCCTGATCATGGGGGTCGTGAACGTCACGCCGGATTCCTTCTCCGACGGTGGGCGCTTCCTCGATCCGGCGACGGCGATTGCGCACGCACATCGGTTGATCGAAGAGGGAGCCGATATCCTCGACGTGGGTGGTGAGTCGAGCCGACCTGGCGCGGCGGGAGTGTCTGTCGCAGAGGAACTCGATCGGGTGCTACCAGTGATCGAAGCGCTCAGGGATGCGGCCGTACCGGTCTCCATCGATACCGTGAAGCCCGAGGTCATGCGTGCCGCAATAGCGCACGGTGCATCCATGGTGAACGACATCAACGCAATGCGTGCGCGGGATGCCGCGGAGGTCGTCGCTACGTCCGGCGCTGCAGTCTGCCTGATGCACATGCAGGGCGAACCGCGAACGATGCAGCAGGAGCCGCGCTATGACGACGTGGTCGGCGAGGTCAAGGCGTATCTGGGCGAGCGCGCGGCAGCCGCGGAGTCGGCGGGCATCGCCCGCGAGTGCATCACTGTGGATCCCGGTTTCGGCTTCGGCAAGTCAGTCGTGCACAACCTTGCTCTTTTGCGTGGGTTGGCGGCCCTCGCAGAGCTCGGATATCCGGTCGTTGCGGGGCTCTCCCGGAAGTCCACGCTTGGCGCCATCACTGGACGCCCGGCGGGTGAAAGAATGCCTGCGAGCATTGCGGCGGCCATGTTGGCCGTGCAGCGCGGCGCTAGAATCGTCCGGGTTCATGAGGTCGCGGCGACTCGCGATGCCCTCGCGGTGCTCTCGGCACTAGACGACGGCGCTGAATGACGGCACCGATTGACGGCGGACGATGACGAGCAATGACTCGCAAGTATTTCGGCACTGATGGAATTCGCGGGCGGGTTGGGGAGTCACCCATCACGCCAGACTTTGCGTTGCGTCTCGGTTACGCCGCCGGCATGGTGCTGGCGGGGGGCGACCCGAGCGGGACGCACCGGCCGGCGGTGCTCATCGGCAAGGACACGCGAATCTCCGGGTACATGCTCGAGGCCGCGCTCGAAGCGGGTTTCGCGGCCGCCGGCGTGGACGTCATGCTGTGCGGACCGATGCCGACTCCCGCGGTCGCCTATCTCACGCGCGCCCTGCGCCTGCAGGCCGGCATCGTGATCAGCGCCTCGCACAATCCTTTCCAGGACAACGGCATCAAGTTCTTTTCTGCCCAAGGCGGCAAGCTTCCCGATGCGCTCGAGCAGGATATCGAGTCGGCCCTGGAGCGGCCACTCGCGTGCCGCCCGTCGGCTGAGCTCGGCAAGGCGCATCGCATCGACGACGCGGCCGGCCGTTACATCGAGTTCTGCAAGAGCACGTTTCCGACCTCGCTCGATCTGCGTGGATTGAAGATCGCCGTCGACTGCGCGCACGGTGCCGCTTATCACATTGCGCCGCACGTCTTCCACGAGCTCGGGGCGGACGTGGTGACCGATGGGATCGCGCCGAACGGTCTCAACATCAACGAGCAGGTCGGGGCCACCCATCCGGCCTCTTTGCAACGGCTGGTCCGAACGAGCGGTGCCGACCTGGGGATTGCCCTCGATGGGGATGCCGATCGCGTTGTGATGGTCGGTGCCGACGGCGTCGTCTACGACGGCGATCAGCTGCTCTACGCGATCATCGTGGACCGCGCCCGGCGCGGCAAGGTTGCGGGCGTGGTCGGCACGCTCATGACGAACCTCGCGCTGGAGAAGGCGCTTGGCTCGCTGGGCATCGAATTCGTTCGCGCGCGAGTGGGCGATCGTTACGTCCTCGAACTGCTGCTCGAGCGTGGGTGGGAGCTCGGGGGCGAGAACTCCGGTCACATCATCTGTCTCGACAAGCACACAACGGGAGACGGCATCGTCTCGGCGCTCCAGGTGCTGACCGCCCTGCGCCAACAAGGCAAGTCGCTCGGGGAGCTGGCGGGCGGTCTGACGCTCTATCCACAAACGCTCATCAATGTCCGGATCCGGCGCGGATTCGACTGGCAGTCGAACACCCAGATCGCTCACGCGCGGGCCTCCGCCGAGTCCCGGCTGGGAGCGCGGGGGCGCTTACTGCTGCGGCCCTCCGGAACCGAGCCGGTGTTGAGAGTCATGGTCGAAGGTGAGGACCGTGGCGAAGTCGCGTCGATCGCGGCTGACGTGGCGGCCGCGGCGGAGCAGGCAGCAGCCGCGGCGGCGTAGTCCCTGTCGCCGGACCGGGCGACGCTGCGCGGGGACGAGCCGTTCGGTCGAGAGGCCGGCGTTGTAACCTCCCTGTCACATCCCCGTAATACACTTCTCGACGTGGGCGGTCCGCGCAGCCATGCCGACCGGCCGTCGGAACAGGAGTGAAAATGTTAGCGAAAACATTGGGATCAAGAGTGATGGGATTGAGAAAGTTTACGTTTGCCGCGCTTGTGGTCGCGGCGAGCCTTGCGTCCTCGGCGATTGCTGCGGACATGACCGGCGCCGGGGCGACGTTTCCCTACCCGATCTACGCCAAGTGGGCTGATGCCTACCGCAAGGCCACCGGAAACGGCTTGAACTATCAGTCGATCGGATCCGGTGGCGGGATCAAGCAAATTCGTTCGAAGACCGTCGACTTCGGGGCCTCCGACAAGCCGCTCAAGGCCGAGGAGCTCGAAAAGAGCGGATTGATCCAGTTTCCGGCGATCATCGGGGGAGTCGTGCCGGTCGTGAACGTTCCCGGCCTAACCCCAGGTCAGCTCAAGCTTTCGGGCCAGACACTCGCCGACATCTATCTCGGCAAGGTGAAGAGCTGGAACGACCCGGCAATAGCGGGCATGAACCCCGGTGTGGCTCTGCCCGCTTCGGCTATTACCGTGGTGCATCGGTCGGATGGCAGCGGAACCACGTTCCTCTTCACGAACTATCTGTCGAAAGTGAGCCCAGAGTGGAAGTCCAAAGTCGGCGAAAACACCTCGGTCGCGTGGCCGGCCGGGATCGGCGGCAAGGGGAACGAAGGCGTCGCCGCTCAGGTGCAGCGCCTGAAGGGATCGATCGGCTACGTCGAGTACGCGTACGCCAAGCAGAACAAGATGACGTACGCGCTGCTCAAGAACCGGGCTGGCTCGTTTGTGGCGCCAAGCGAAAAAACTTTCCAGTCCGCCGCGGCGAGCGCCGACTGGAAGAACGCGGCGGGGTTCTACGAAATCCTTACCGACGAGCCGGGACCGGAGAGCTGGCCGATCACCGGTGCGAGTTTCATACTGATGCACAAGATGCAGGCCGATCCCGCCAAGGCCATGGAGGTGCTGAAGTTCTTCGATTGGTCCTTTGCGAGCGGTGACAAGATGGCGTCGGAGCTCGACTACGTATCGATTCCACAGAGCGTCGTCGCCTTGATCAAGGCGTCCTGGCAGGTGAACCTCAAGGGGCCGGGCGGCGCGACCATCTGGAAGTGATCGAAAATGTAGAATAGGGCGATGGTCCTGCCACCGCCCGCGGAATCTCCCGGCCTGTCGCATCAATCTGGAGACACTACCGGCGGCGCGCCCCGTACGGGGCAACTGGCTCTCGTCGCGTCGACGCGTTCTGCGGAGGACCGCAAGAGCGACTGGCTGCGCCGCCAGGACGCGGCATTCCGGCTCATCACCCAGGGCTTTGCCTTCCTCGTTCTGCTGGTGCTCGCCGGCATCATCCTGACGCTGGCCCTAGGCAGCTGGCAGTCGATCACCAAGTTCGGCCTCGGGTTCTTGGTCAGCAGTGCATGGAATCCAGTCACCGAGGAGTTCGGCGCGCTGGTTCCGATCGTCGGCACGCTCGTGACATCTGCGATCGCGCTCGTGATCGGTGTCCCGGTAAGCTTCGGCATCGCACTTTTCCTGACCGAGCTTTCCCCGGTGTGGCTGCGGCGCCCGATCGGCACCGCGATCGAGCTTCTGGCCGCCATTCCGAGCATCATATACGGCATGTGGGGCTTGTTCGTATTCGCTCCGCTCTTTGCCGATCATGTGCAGCCATTCCTGATAGAGGTGCTCGGCCCGCTGCCGGTAATTGGTGCGCTGTTCCAGGGACCTCCTCTGGGGATAGGCGTGCTGACCGCCGGCGTCATCCTTGCCGTCATGGTGATTCCTTTCATCTCCGCTGTCATGCGCGACGTGTTCGAGATCGTGCCTGCGGTGATCAAGGAATCGGCCTACGCGGTCGGTGCGACGACGTGGGAAGTTGTCTGGAACATCGTGCTGCCGTACACGAAGGTCGGTGTGATCGGCGGCATCATGCTCGGCCTCGGCCGTGCGCTCGGCGAGACGATGGCTGTCACGTTCGTGATCGGCAACGCACATCGGCTGTCGAGCTCGCTGCTTGCGCCCGGCAACAGCATCGCCTCGGCCCTGGCGAACGAATTCACCGAGGCGGTTGGCGACCTCTACTTCTCCGCGCTGATCCAGCTCGGTCTGATACTCTTTGTGATCACCTTCATCGTACTGTCGCTGTCCAAGCTGCTCCTGCTCCGGCTCGCCCGGCGGGAAGGCCGGCAGTCCTGACGGCGGACCACCCCGAATGACTTTATATACCCGCCGGATGTGGACGAACCGGTTCAACCTGCTCATGTCGCTCGTCGCTACGGCGTTCGGGTTGTTCTGGCTCGCGTGGATACTGTGGACGCTGTTCAACGCAGGGCTCTCTGCGGTGTGGTCGGAGGTTTTCACGCAGATGACTCCGCCGCCCGGAAGTTCGGGAGGGTTGCTCAACGCGATCACGGGTTCGCTCATCATGGCGGGCGGAGCGACGCTGGTCGGAACGCCGATCGGCGTTCTGGCAGGCGTCTACCTGGCCGAGTTCGGGCGACGCGGCTGGCTCGCTCCCACGACCCGCTTCATCAACGACATCCTGCTCAGCGCGCCGTCGATCGTGATCGGCCTGTTCGTCTACGAGGCATACGTCTTCCACGTGAAGCACTTCTCCGCTTTGGCCGGCATCTTCGCGCTCTCGCTGATCGTGATACCAGTCGTGATTCGCACGACCGAGAACATGCTGAGGCTCGTCCCGGATAGCCTGCGCGAGGCGGCGGCGGCGCTGGGCGCACCGCACTGGAAAATTATCATGCTGGTGACGCTGCGGGCGGCACGGGCAGGCGTACTGACCGGGATCCTGCTCGCGGTTGCGCGCATTTCCGGGGAAACGGCACCACTACTCTTCACGGCGCTCAACAATCAGTTCTGGAGCACTGATCTCAATGCCCCCATGGCGAACCTACCCGTCGTCATCTTCCAGTTCGCGATGAGCCCCTATGAGGATTGGCAGAGGCTCGCCTGGGCGGGCGCCCTGCTGATCACCCTGAGCGTCCTCGCGCTGAACATCTTCGCGCGGGTGATTTTCCGCAACCGAACGACGTCCTATTGAGCGCCATGAAGGTGACCTCCAGAGCTGAAGTGGGTGCAGCGGAGCCGGCCGAGAAGCGCGCCCAGGAGAAGATCAAGATCGAGGTGCGAAAACTCGAATTTTTCTATGGGAAATTCCATGCACTGAAGAACGTGAATCTCACGATTCCCGAACGGCGGATCACCGCGTTCATCGGACCGTCGGGCTGCGGCAAGTCGACGTTGCTGCGAACGTTCAATCGCATGTACGCGCTGTATCCGAGCCAGGAGGCCACCGGGGAAATCTTCGTGGACGGCGCGGACATCCTTTCGCCCCGCCAGGACCTGAACCGCCTGCGCGCAAAGATCGGAATGGTGTTCCAGAAGCCGACGCCGTTCCCGATGTCGATCTACGACAACATCGCCTTCGGTGTGCGTCTCTACGAGCGACTACCCACGCGCGATATGGACGAGCGAGTGGAGTGGGCGCTGCGCAAGGCCGCACTCTGGGAGGAGGTCAAGGACAAGCTGACGCAGAGCGGAATGAGCCTGTCGGGCGGGCAGCAGCAGCGGCTCTGCATCGCGCGCGGCATTGCGGTCAAGCCCGAGGTCCTGCTCCTCGACGAGCCGTGTTCTGCGCTCGACCCCATCTCCACCGCGCGAATCGAAGAGCTGATCAGCGAATTGAAGAGCGATTACACGATCGTCATGGTCACCCACAACATGCAGCAGGCGGCGCGCGTCTCCGACTACACCGCGTACATGTACCTCGGCGAGGTCATCGAGGTGGACGTGACCGATCAAATCTTCATCGCGCCCAAGAAGAAACAGACCGAGGATTACATCACTGGCCGCTTCGGATAGGGAGGATCGACAATCCGATGCTCGCACTCTTGCAGCGGGTGGTCGAGGCGCGGGTCACCGTCGCCGGCGAGGTGGTGGGCGAGATCGGCCCGGGCTTGCTGGTCTTTGCGTGCGCCGAACGCGGCGATTCGATACATCAGGCAGAGCGGCTCGCCGAGCGCATCCTCGCGTTCCGGATGTTTGCTGACAAGGACGGCAGAATGAACCGCTCGGTGCGCGATGCCGGGGGCGGTGTGCTCCTTGTCTCCCAGTTCACGCTCGCCGCCGACACGCGGAGCGGCAATCGTCCGAGCCTCACGCCGGCGGCCGATCCGGAGACCGGCCGCAAGCTCTATGACGGGCTGGTGCAAAGGATCTCCGCCGCGCACGCACCCGTCGCGACGGGTCGATTCGGCGCGCTGATGGCGGTACACCTGGTGAACGACGGTCCAGTTACGTTTCTCCTGCGCGTCGAACCGGACAATGCACCCTGACCGACGCGCCGCGGAAAATTGACCGTTCGCGCCATAGACCGGTAAAATTCAAAGGTTTACTTGGAGACATCGGGAATGCGCCGCAAGCTGGTCGCCGGGAACTGGAAGATGTACGGCAGTCTCGCTGCGAACCAGCGCCTTCTCGAAGCTGTGCGGACGGCATACGGCGAACAGCATGGTGTCGCGTGTGCGGTGTGCGTGCCGTATCCCTATCTGGCGCAGGCCGCAAGCGTGCTCGGGGGAACGGCGGTGGCCTGGGGTGGTCAGAACCTGTCCGAGCACGATTCTGGTGCGTACACGGGCGAGGTTTCCGGCGCGATGCTGCGCGATTTTGGGTGCCGATACGCGCTGGTCGGGCACTCCGAGCGCCGCTCGCTGTATGGCGAGCGCGATGCCCAGGTTGCGGCGAAATTCCAGGCCGCGCAGCGCGCGGGATTGACGCCGATCCTGTGCTTGGGCGAGACGCTCGATGAGCGCAACCGGGGCGCAACCGAGGAGGTGGTCGGCCGGCAGCTCGATGCCGTGCTCAACGCCGCCGGAGTCCAGGCGCTTTCCGAGGCGGTAGTCGCGTATGAGCCGGTCTGGGCGATCGGGACCGGGCAGCATGCGACACCGGCGCAGGCCGAGAAGGTGCACGAGTTTCTCCGCGCGCGCGTCGCGCGGCACGACGTGGGGCTGGCAGGGGCACTGCAGATTTTGTATGGCGGAAGTGTAAAGGCCGGAAACGCGGCGGAGCTGTTCGCCATGCCGGATGTCGATGGCGGGCTCGTCGGCGGGGCATCGCTCGTCGCCGATGATTTTATTGCGATCTGCCGGGCAGCTGAAAACGCCGGGTAACGAGGGAATGGAATGATCAATTGGGTAATCGTGATTCTCTCGGTGCACGTGATTGCGGCGGTGGCCGTCATTTCGCTGGTGCTCCTTCAGCACGGCAAGGGCGCCGACGTCGGCGCCGCGTTCGGGGGTGGCGCGTCCGGCAGCGTTTTCGGTGCGACCGGATCGGCGAACTTCCTGTCGCGCGCGACAGCGCTGCTCGCTGCAATCTTTTTCCTCACGAGCCTCGGGCTCGCCTACGTCGCGAGCCACAAACAAGGTGCCGGGGGCACGATCATGGAGTCGGTGACGCCGGCCCCCGCGCCAGCGGAAGAAGCGTCGAAAGCGAAGCCCGCCTCGAAGTCGGATGCGCCGGATTCACGGGCCAGTGAGGTGCCGAAGTAAGGTAGAATTTCGGTGTGCGCTGGGTCCTGCGCGAGGGCGGCAAGAACCTGCCGACGTGGTGAAATTGGTAGACACGCCGTCTTGAGGGGGCGGTGGCGAAAGCTGTGTGAGTTCGAATCTCACCGTCGGCACCAACAACTGTGACAAGTCTGTGCGAGCGGGGCGGAGCCTTCCGCCTCGGTCCGGATGCCTGAAATGCACATGCGCGACGAGGGATTGAGCGATGACGCCGGTCACAGTGGCCGCCATGCCCGCGTATCGCCCTGCAGATAGCGATGCTTGCAGAATATTTTCCGGTATTGCTATTCATACTCGTCGGCCTGGGCTTCGGTGCGCTGCTGGTCGGGCTCGGCTGGACCGCAAGCACCGTGCTCGGGGTGAACCGGCCGGACAGCGAGAAGCTCTCGCCTTACGAATGCGGCTTCGAGGCGTTCGAGGATGCCCGCATGAAATTCGACGTGCGCTATTACCTCGTCGCGATTCTCTTCATCCTTTTCGATCTCGAGATCGCGTTCCTGTTTCCGTGGGCAATCACGCTAAACGAAATCGGCATGTTCGGCTTCGTCTCCATGATGATCTTTCTCGGTGTTCTGACCGTCGGGTTCATCTACGAGTGGAAGAAGGGCGCGCTCGAGTGGGAGTGAGGGACCGTGGGAGCGAATGAAGGACTGATGCAGCGCGGTTTCGTGACGACTACGCTGGACACGGTGATCAACTGGACGCGTACCGGGTCGATGTGGCCGGTGACGTTCGGGCTCGCGTGCTGCGCGGTCGAGATGATGCACGCCGGCGCGGCGCGCTACGACCTCGATCGGTTCGGGATCGTTTTCCGTCCCAGCCCGCGTCAGTCCGACGTGATGATCGTGGCGGGCACGCTTTGCAACAAGATGGCGCCCGCGTTGCGCAAGGTCTACGACCAGATGGCCGAGCCGCGCTGGGTCATCTCGATGGGCTCCTGCGCAAACGGCGGCGGGTACTACCACTATTCCTACTCGGTGGTGCGCGGGTGCGACCGGATCGTACCGGTGGATGTCTATGTTCCCGGGTGCCCGCCCACTTCCGAGGCGCTCCTGTACGGCATATTGCAGCTGCAGAACAAGATCCGGCGGACGAACACGATCGCCCGCTAGCCCATGCCCGCGAGCACTTCCTCTCCATGACTACGAAACTCGAGCGGCTGTCCGCGGCGATCGGCGCTGCGCTGGGCGACAAGGTCGTGAGCCAGGCAAGCGCCCTCGGAGAGCTGACCATCGTGGTCGACCCGCGGACCTTGTCGCCGCGGCGAGCACGCTTCGCGACAGCCCGGCGCTCGGATTCTCCCAGCTTATCGATCTCTGCGGAGTCGACTACTCGACGTACGGCGCAGGGCGCTGGGAGGGACGGCGGTTCGCGGTGGTCGTGCATCTGCTCTCGGTGGCACAGAACTGGCGCGTTCGCCTGCGCACGTTTGCGGCCGACGACGGTTTCCCGGTGCTGGATTCGCTGGTGAACGTCTGGCCCGCGGCCAACTGGTTCGAGCGCGAGGCGTTCGACCTGTTCGGCATCATGTTCGCCGGTCACCCGGACCTGCGTCGCATCCTGACGGACTACGGATTCACCGGCCACCCGTTCCGCAAGGATTTTCCGCTTTCCGGGCAGGTCGAGATGCGCTACGACCCGGAGCAGAAGCGGGTCATCTACCAGCCCGTCACGATCGAGCCGCGCGAGGTCACGCCGCGGATCATCCGCGAGGAGAGCTACGGGGATCTCGAGCGTGGCTGAGATTCGCAACTACACCATGAACTTCGGGCCGCAGCATCCGGCCGCGCACGGCGTGCTGAGACTCGTGCTGGAACTGGACGGCGAAGTGATCATGCGGGCCGATCCGCACATCGGGCTGCTGCACCGCGCGACCGAGAAGCTCGCCGAGAACAAGACCTACGTCCAGTCGCTTCCGTACATGGACCGCCTGGACTACGTGTCGATGATGTGCAACGAGCATGCGTATTGCATGGCGATCGAGCGCCTGCTCGGCATCGACGTTCCGCTGCGAGCGCAGTACATCCGCGTGATGTTCGACGAGATCACCCGGATCCTGAATCATCTGCTCTGGCTGGGTACGCACGGCCTGGACATCGGCGCGATGACCGTCTTCCTCTACTGCTTCCGGGAGCGGGAAGACCTGATGGACTGCTACGAGGCGGTGTCGGGCGCGCGGATGCACGCGGCCTACTACCGGCCGGGCGGCGTGTACCGCGACTTGCCGGAGGCGATGCCCCAGCATCTCGCATCGCCATATCGCAGTGCGAAAGAGATCGCCCGGCTGAACGAGCGCCGCCAGGGCTCGCTGCTCGACTTCATCGAACGCTTCACCGACAGTTTTCCGGCGCGTGTCGACGAGTACGAGACGTTGCTCACGGACAACCGGATCTGGAAGCAGCGCACGGTCGGGATAGGCGTGGTCAGTCCGGAGGAAGCGCTCGCGCGCGGATTCACCGGACCGATGCTGCGCGGGTCGGGCGTGGAGTGGGATCTGCGCAAGAAGCAGCCTTACGAGATATATGACCGCGTCGACTTCGACGTGCCGGTCGGGGTGAACGGCGACTGCTACGACCGCTATCTGGTTCGCGTGGAGGAGCTCCGCCAGGCGAATCGAATCGTAAGGCAGTGCGTGGAGTGGTTGCGTGCCAACCCCGGTCCGGTGATCGTCGACAATCACAAGGTCGCGCCGCCGTCGCGCGTCGCGATGAAGAGCAACATGGAGGAGCTGATCCACCATTTCAAGCTTTTCACCGAGGGTATTCACGTGCCGCCCGGCGAAGTCTACGCGGCGGTCGAGCATCCGAAGGGCGAGTTCGGAATCTACATCGTCTCGGATGGGGCCAACAAGCCCTACCGGATCAAGATCCGGCCACCCGGTTTCGCCCACCTCAGCGCGATGGACGATCTTGCGAAAGGCCACATGATCGCGGACGTCGTCGCAATCATCGGCACGATGGACATCGTCTTCGGCGAGATCGACCGCTGATGCTCTCAAGCCAGTTAATAGAGCGGATCGACCGCGAGCTTGCGAAGTACCCGCCGGAGCAGAAGCGCTCGGCGGTGATGGCCGCGCTCACCGCCGCGCAGAGCGAGCGTGGTTACGTTTCGACCGAGGTCATGGATGCGGTGGCAGACTACCTGGGAATGTCGCCCATCGCGGTCTACGAGGTCGCGACGTTCTACGGCATGTACGACACCCGGCCGGTCGGCACCCACAAGCTCTGCATCTGCACCAATCTGCCGTGCGCCCTGCGCGGTGCGGTCGACTCGGCCGAGCACCTCAAGCGCACGCTCGGCATCGATTTCAACGAGACGACGGCCGACGGTAAGTTCACGCTCAGGGAAGGCGAGTGCTTCGGTGCCTGCGGTGATGCCCCGGTCGTCCTGCACAACAACAAGACCATGCTGTCGTTCATGTCGAAGGAGCAGATCGACCGGCTCCTCGCGGAGCTTTCCCGATGAACACCGTGCAACTCCCGTTTCCCACCGACGCGTTCGGCCCCGATGCAATCATCATGAAGGGAGTCGACGGATTGAACTGGCGTCTGAAGGATTACGAGGCACGCGGCGGTTACGCGGCGCTTCGCAAAATTCTTGCCGAGAAGATCTCGCCGGACGCCATTATTGCCGAGCTCAAGAAGTCCGCGTTGCGCGGGCGCGGCGGCGCCGGTTTTCCGACCGGGCTCAAGTGGAGCTTCATGCCGCGCAATTTCCCCGGGCAGAAGTACATGGTGTGCAACTCGGACGAGGGCGAGCCGGGCACCTTCAAGGACCGCGACATCCTCCGCTACAACCCGCACAGCCTGATCGAGGGCATGATCATCGGCGGGTACACGACCGGGGCGTCGGTAGGCTACAACTACATCCACGGCGAGATCTGGAAGATCTACGAGCAGTTCGAAGAGGCGCTCGCGGAGGCGCACGCTGCGGGCTACCTCGGTTCGAACATCCTCGACAGCGGCTTCGCATTCGAGTTGCATGCCTATCATGGATGGGGGGCGTACATCTGCGGCGAGGAGACAGCGCTGCTCGAATCGCTCGAAGGCAAGCGCGGCCAGCCGCGTTTCAAGCCGCCGTTTCCGGCGAGCTACGGACTCTACGGGAAGCCGACGACCATCAACAACACCGAGACCTTTGCATCGGTGCCGTGGATCGTTGCGAACGGAGGAGAGCGCTTCCTCGAGCTCGGACGTCCGAACAACGGCGGAACGAAGCTCTTCTCCGTGTCGGGGAACGTGGAGCGCCCGGGCAACTTCGAGGTGCGGCTCGGCACGCCCTTCGCGAAGCTCCTCGAGATGGCGGGAGGGGTGACCAGGGGCAGGCGCCTGAAGGCGGTCATCCCGGGCGGCTCGTCGATGCCGGTGCTGCCCGCCGACATCATGATGCAGACCGACATGGACTACGACTCGATCGCCAAGGCCGGGTCGATGCTCGGCTCGGGAGCGGTCATCGTGATGGACGACTCGACCTGCATGGTGAAGGCGCTCGAGCGTCTCGCGTACTTCTATTTCGAGGAGTCGTGCGGGCAATGCACGCCGTGCCGCGAAGGCACGGGTTGGCTCTACCGGATGGTCCACCGGATCGAGAACGGCCGGGGAAAGATCGAGGACCTGGATGCATTGACGAGTGTTGCCGACAATATTCAGGGCCACACCATCTGCGCGCTGGGCGATGCGGCGGCGCTGCCGGTGAAAAGCTTCATCAAGCATTTTCGCGACGAATTCATGCATCACATCGAGCACAAGCGCTGCTCGGTCACCGTGTCCGGCGGCTACGCGACGAATCCCGACACTGCTTTGCGGGCGGCGGCATAGTGGCGGAACAGGTGCTGAAGATCGAGATCGACGGCCGACCAATCGAGGTGCCGCACGGCGCCACGGTCATGGAAGCCGCCAATCGGCTCGGCGTGTACGTGCCGCATTTCTGCTATCACAAGAAGCTGTCGATCGCGGCCAACTGCCGCATGTGCCTCGTCCAGGTGGAGAAGGCGCCCAAGCCGTTGCCTGCGTGCGCAACGCCGGTCACCGACGGAATGAAGGTGTGGACGGAGTCCGACTACGCCCGAAAGGCGCAGCGCGGTGTGATGGAATTCCTGCTCATCAACCATCCTCTGGACTGTCCGATCTGTGATCAGGGAGGCGAGTGCCAGTTGCAGGACCTCGCCGTGGGTTATGGCGGTAGCGCGTCACGCTACGAGGAGGCCAAACGGGTCGTCCCCCACAAGGGGCTCGGACCGCTCGTCGCCGCCGAGGAGATGACACGCTGCATCCACTGCACGCGCTGCGTGAGATTCGGGCAGGAAATCGCGGGCATCATGGAACTCGGGCTGGTGGGTCGCGGCGAGCACGCGGAGATTGTCTCGTTCGTCGGTCGCTCGGTCGACTCAGAGCTGTCCGGAAACATGATCGACATCTGTCCGGTCGGAGCGCTCACCTCGAAGCCGTTTCGCTTTACTGCCCGCACCTGGGAGCTGGCGCGCCGGCAGTCGGTATCGCCGCACTGCGGTCTCGGTTCCAATCTGATCGTCCAGACGCAGCATGAACGGGTGATGCGGGTCCTCCCGCTCGAGAACGAGGCGCTGAACGAATGCTGGCTCTCCGACAAGGACCGCTTCTCCTACGAAGGACTCAACTCGCAGGAGCGGCTCACGCGACCCATGCTCAAGCAGGGCGGGGAGTGGCTGGAAGTCGACTGGCACGTTGCGCTCGAATATGCGGCGCGCGCGCTCCGCGACGCGAAATCCGCGCATGGAGGCGACGCCATTGGGGCGCTGGGTTCGCCGCATGCGACCCTGGAGGAGCTTTTCCTGCTGCAGAAGCTCGCGCGCGGGCTCGGATCGGACAATGCCGATTTCCGACTGCGTCAATCGGATTTCACAAGTGACGGCCACCTGGCGGGCGTGCCATGGCTTGGCATGAACGTGACCGATCTCGGCTCGCTGGACCGGGTCCTGGTCGTCGGATCATTCTTGCGCAAGGATCACCCGCTCATTGCCCATCGGCTTCGCCAGGCCGCCAAGCGCGGGCAGGAGGTGAGCATTCTGCACATGGCCGGCGACGACCTGCTCATCAAGACCGCCAATCACATGGTCGTCGCACCGAGCGGGCTCGCGACGGCCCTTGCGCAGATCGTCCGCGCCGTGGCGGATGAGAAGAAGGCAAACGTACCTGGCGAGGTGGCCGGAGTGCAGGTCGGAGACGAGGCCGCTGCCATCGCGCGCAGCCTGGTAGCGGGGCGGAGCGTCGGAATCTTTCTGGGCAATTCGGCGCAGCAGCATCCTCATGCCACCCAGCTGCACGTCCTTGTTCAGACGCTCGCCGATACGCTGGGCGCGCGATTCGGCTTCCTTGGCGAGGCGGCCAACAGCGTGGGGGGGCATCTGGCGGGTTGTGTACCCGGTGCGAACGGTCTCAATGCAAGCGCCATGCTGTCTGCGCCCCGCAAAGCGTATGTGTTGCTGAATGTCGAGCCGGAACTGGATTGCCATGATCCCGCGCGGGCGGTTGCGGCCATGCACGAGGCGGATGTTGTCGTGGCGCTGAGCGCGTACCGCGGCTTCGTAGAGGAATATGCCGACGTACTGTTGCCGATTGCGCCGTTTACCGAGACTTCGGGGACGTTCGTCAACACCGAGGGGCGCGCTCAAAGCTTTAACGGCGTCGTGCGTGCGCTCGGCGACGCGCGTCCCGGGTGGAAGGTGCTGCGTGTGCTCGGCAATCTGCTCGGCATCCAGGGATTCGACTACGAGTCGAGCGAAGCGGTGCGCGCGGCGGCGTTCCCGCCGGAAGGCCTTGCGGCGAAGCTCGACAACCGGATCACCGGGGTGCGCACGTCGCTCTCCCAGGCGGCGCCCGGATTGCAGCGGGTGGCGGATGTGCCGATCTACTTCGCCGATCCGATCGTGCGCCGCGCAATCTCCCTGCAGCAGACGCACGACGCACGACCTCCGGAGGCATTCATGAACTCTGCGTCGCTGAACGAGCTCGGCCTCAAAGCGGGCCAGCGGGTGCGTGTGCGGCAAGGCACGGGTCACGCCGTGGTCTCGCTTGCGTGCGACGATCGTCTGGCGGACGGATGCGTCCGGCTGGCGGCGGCCCACGCAAGTACGGCCCGGTTGGGTGGCATGTTCGACGCACTGACGCTGGAGCCGGCATGAGCGACGCCGTGCGCGCCCTGGAAGGCTACTCCGCGCTGTGGTTCGGCTCGGAGTGGGGTCCGGCGCTGTTTCTCACCGTGAAGACGCTGATGCTCATCTTCGCGATCGCGATACCCATCATCCTGTGCGTGGCGTACCTTACGCTCGCCGAGCGCAAGGTCATCGGCTACATGCAGGTGCGCATCGGCCCGAACCGCGTCGGCTGGAACGGGCTCCTGCAGCCGTTTGCCGACGTGCTGAAGCTGCTCGTCAAGGAAATCGTGGTGCCGACCGGTGCGAACCGCTTCCTGTTCGTCCTCGCGCCGATGCTTTCGTTGATGCCGGCGCTGGCCGCCTGGGCGGTGATTCCCTTTGCTCCTGAGCTGGTGCTCGCGGACGTGAACGCCGGCCTGCTTTATCTGCTCGCCATCACGTCGATGGGCGTATACGGCGTGATCATTGCCGGGTGGGCGTCCAATTCGAAGTATGCATTTCTCGGGGCGATGCGCTCCGCGGCCCAGATCGTGTCCTACGAAATCGCCATGGGCTTTGCGCTCATCTGCGTGCTCATGGTTTCGCACAGCCTGAATCTCTCGGACATCGTCAATGGTCAGGGTCGGGGCTATTTCGCGGGGGAGGGGCTCACGTTCCTCTCCTGGAACTGGTTGCCGCTCTTCCCGATGTTCATCGTCTATTTCATCGCCGCGGTCGCGGAGACCAATCGCGCGCCGTTCGACGTCGCCGAGGGAGAGTCCGAGATCGTGGCAGGGTTCCACGTCGAGTACTCCGGCATGACGTTCGCGCTCTTCTTCCTGGCCGAGTACGCGAACATGATCCTCGTCGCGACGCTGGCGGCCCTCATGTTTCTGGGAGGCTGGCTCGCACCGGTCGACTCGACGTTTGCGAACGCCGTGCCCCCGATACTCTGGCTCGCCCTGAAGGTGGCCGTGCTGCTGTTCTGCTTCCTGTGGTTCCGTGCGACCTTTCCACGCTACCGCTACGACCAGATCATGCGACTCGGCTGGAAGGTCTTCATTCCGCTCACGCTGATCTGGGTGGTGGTGATCGGGGTGTGGATGCAGACGCCCTACAACATCTGGAGCGGGTCATGACTCGCGTCGCCGCGCGAGGCGGGAGACCGGAGGCGCGATGATCGAACGGATACGCGACGCCTTCAAGACCTTCCTGCTCGTCGAGCTTGTCAAGGGCATGGCCATCACCGGCCGCCACCTGTTCGCGCGCAAGATCACGGTGCTGTATCCCGAGGAGAAGACACCCATCTCGCCGCGCTTTCGCGGCCTGCATGCGCTGCGCCGCTATCCCAACGGCGAGGAACGCTGCATAGGCTGCAAGCTCTGCGAGGCGATCTGCCCGGCACTGGCGATTACGATCGATTCGACTCAGCGCGAAGACGGCACGCGCCGGACCACCCGCTACGACATCGACCTCACGAAGTGCATTTTCTGCGGCATGTGCGAGGAGTCCTGCCCGGTCGATTCGATCGTCGAAACGCGGATCCTCGAGTATCACGGCGAGCGGCGCGGGGATCTCTACTTCACGAAGGAGATGCTGCTCGCGATCGGCGACAAGTACGAGGCGCAGATAGCCGCAGATCGCGCCTCCGACGCCGCGTATCGGTAGCCGAAGAGATGTTCGAGACGATCATTTTCTACGCATTCGCCGCGATCCTGCTGTTCGCCGCGGCCCGCGTCATCACTGCGCGGAATCCTGTCCACGCCGCCCTGTTCCTGGTACTCGCATTCTTCACGGCCGCGGCGATCTGGATGCTGCTGCGCGCCGAGTTCCTCGCAATCGCATTGGTGCTCGTGTATGTCGGGGCAGTGATGGTGCTTTTTCTGTTCGTCGTCATGATGCTCGATATCAACCTCGATCGCCTGCGCGAAGGGTTCTGGCACCATCTTCCGCTCGCGCTTGCCGTGGCCGTACTGATGCTAGTCGAGATGATCAGCGTGCTTGCGCGCCCGTATTTCGGCTCCGGGCTGCTGCCCCCGCCGGGAGATCCCGGGGCCGGATACAGCAACACGAAGGAAATCGGGCGCGTCGTGTACACCGATTACATCTATCCGTTCGAGCTTTCGGCGGTGCTGTTGCTGGTGGCGATCATCGCAGCCATCGCACTCACGCTGCGTCGGCGGACCGACACGAAAGCGCAGGATCCGGCGCAGCAGGTCGCCGTGAGGCGGCAGGATCGGGTACGGCTAGTATCGATGCCGGCTGAGAAAGAAGAGTGAGAAGCAGGGCGTGAGGCCGAGCTGGGGCGGTGCGGCGCGCCGCTCGTTTGCTCGCGCAGCCCGCGGCTTCGAAACTCGATAGAAGGAGAAGGGAGAGTTCATTGCTTTCGCTGTCGCATTTCCTGATCCTGGGAGCGGCCCTCTTTGCGATCAGCATTGTCGGAATATTCCTGAACCGGAAGAACGTCATCATCCTGCTGATGGCGATCGAACTGATGCTGCTCGCGGTCAACACGAATTTCATCGCCTTCTCCTACTACCTGGGAGATCTTGGCGGGCAGATTTTCGTCTTCTTCATCCTCACGGTGGCCGCCGCAGAGTCGGCGATAGGCCTTGCCATCCTGGTTGTGCTGTTCCGCAATCTGCGCACGATCCATGTCGAGGACCTGGACAGCCTCAAGGGATGAAACGGCCATGACGGGAATGATGAAGCTTGCGCTCCTTGCGGTACTCGCGCCGCTCGCTGGGTCGATCGTTGCGGGGCTATTCGGGCGCACGATCGGCCGCGTCGCCTCGCACCGCGTGGCCATCGCGAGCGTCGGCGTTGCGTTTCTTTGCTCGTGCATCATTTTCTACGAGGTGCTGGGCGGCACTCGCATCGAAGGGAGCGTCTACACTTGGCTGACCGCAGGTTCCCTGAAGCTGGAAATCGGTTTCCTGATCGACCGGCTCACCGCGCTGATGATGGTGGTGGTGACGTTCGTGTCGCTGATGGTTCACATCTACACGATCGGATACATGGAAGGCGAAGACGGGTACCAGCGCTTCTTCTCCTACACTGCGCTGTTCACCTTCGCGATGCTCATGCTCGTGATGGCGAACAACTTTCTGCAGCTCTTCTTCGGCTGGGAGGCGGTGGGAGTGATCTCGTATTTCCTGATCGGCTTCTACTACAAACGACCCACCGCGACCTACGCCAACCTCAAGGCGTTTCTGGTGAACCGGGTCGGCGACTTCGGATTCATTCTGGGCATTGGACTGGTGCTTGCCTATTTCGGCAGCCTGGATTACGCGTCGGTCTTCCAGCAGGCGCCGGCGCTGGCCGAAAAGACCATCCAGCTTGTGCCGGGATCGCAATGGTCACTGATGTCGGTCATCTGCATCTGCCTGTTCGTCGGAGCGATGGGCAAGAGCGCGCAGTTCCCGCTGCACGTCTGGCTGCCGGACTCGATGGAGGGCCCGACACCGATCTCGGCGCTGATTCACGCGGCCACGATGGTGACGGCCGGGATTTTCATGGTGGCCCGCATGTCGCCGCTCTACGAGCTCTCGGATTCGGCGCTTTCCTTCGTGATGGTCATCGGCTCGATCAACTGCTTCTTCATGGCGCTGGTGGCGCTTGTGCAGTACGACATCAAGCGGGTGGTGGCGTACTCGACGCTTTCGCAGCTCGGCTACATGACCATGGCCCTGGGGGCATCCGCCTATTCGGCGGGGATGTTTCATCTCATGACGCACGCCTTCTTCAAGGGTCTGCTGTTCCTCGGGGCGGGATCGGTGATCATCGCGATGCACCACGAGCAGGACATGCGCAAGATGGGCGGGCTGCGCAAGTACCTGCCGATCACGTATGTCACGATGGTCATCGCCGGACTCGCCAATGCCGGTTTTCCGCCCTTCGCGGGATTCTTCTCGAAGGACTCGATCATCGAGGCGCTGCACGTCGCGGACCGGTCGGGCGCCGGGTTCGCGTATCTGCTTGCACTGGGCGGAGTGTTCGTCGGCGCGCTCTACACGTTCCGGCTCATTTTCTACACGTTCCACGGCAAGGAGCGGTTCGATCCGGCGGCGGCGCACGATTCACACGATCACGGCGGACATGGACACGGTGGTCCACCGCACGAGCCGGCGTGGGTCGTCACGCTTCCGCTGATCATGCTCGCCATCCCGTCGTTTCTCGCGGGCTGGACGATCGGTCAAGTCGTGTACGGCGACTATTTCGGGAATTCGATCCTGGTTCTTTCCGAGCACGCCTGGATCGCGGAGCTCGCGCATGAGTTTCACGGCGGCCTGGGCGATGGCTCTTCACAGCGTGACGACGCTGCCGTTCTGGCTTGCGGTCGCCGGATTGGCGACGGCCTGGTACCTGTACATCGCGCGTCCGGATCTGGCGGGAGTGGTCCGGGAGAAGGGCGGCGTCCTGACCCGGATCCTCGAGCACAAGTATGGCTTCGATGAATTCAACGACTGGTTCTTCGCGGGCGGCGCACGCAAGGTCGGCAGCGGACTGTGGAAGGTCGGCGACGTGACCTTGATCGACGGGTTGTTCGTCAACGGATCGGCCCGGCTCGTCGGATGGATTGCGCTGATCGTGCGCAGGTTCCAGACCGGATTCATCTACAACTACGCCTTCACCATGTTCATCGGCCTGCTGGGACTGCTTTCGGTCTGGCTATGGCTGTGGCGCGACGCGATCCCGCAATGACAAGAACAAGACAATAACGATGCAGGCTCAGACCTACTGGCTGTCACTGGCGATCTGGATCCCCGTCCTCGCCGGCTTCGCGGTCCTGATGACCGGTGGCGACCGGAACGCACACATCGCGCGTCCCCTGGCGCTCCTCGGCGCGATCGCTGGGTTCCTGGTGACAGTTCCGCTATACACGGGATTCCAGCTCGGAACGGCGGAAATGCAGTTCGTCGAACTGAGCCCATGGATCGAGCGATTCAACATCAACTATCACCTCGGCGTCGACGGGGTATCGCTGATCTTCGTGCTGTTGAACAGCTTCGTGACGATCCTGGTAGTCGTCGCGGGGTGGGAGGTGATCCGGAGCCGGGTGAGCCAGTATTTCGCGGCGTTCCTCATCATGTCCGGCCTGATGAACGGGGTGTTTGCTTCGCTCGACGCGGCGCTTTTCTACATCTTCTTCGAGGCGAACCTGATCCCGATGTACCTGGTCATCGGTGTCTGGGGAGGCACGAACCGGGTCTACGCGGCCCTCAAATTCTTCCTCTACACGCTGCTCGGCTCGCTGCTTTTCCTGGTCGCGCTCATCTATCTGTACAACAAGGCGGGTGGCAGCTTCGCGATCCTGGATTTCTGGACACTGCCGCTGCCGCTCGACGCGCAGAAGCTGCTCTTCTTCGCATTCTTTGCGGCGTTCTCGGTCAAGGTGCCGATGTGGCCGGTCCATACATGGCTACCCGACGCGCACGTCGAGGCGCCGACCGGCGGCTCGGCGGTGCTGGCAGCGATCATGCTGAAGCTAGGCGCTTACGGCTTCATCCGCTTCTCGCTCCCCATCCTTCCGGACGCGAGCATTGCGCTTTCAGGCTTCATGATCACGCTGTCGCTGATTGCGGTCGCTTACATCGGTCTCGTGGCGCTGGTGCAGGCGGACATGAAGAAGCTCATCGCCTATTCGTCCATCGCGCACATGGGGTTCGTCACGCTCGGCTTCTTCATGTTCAACGGCCGTGACCTGATACCCATCGCGGTGGAGGGGGCTCTGATACAGATGATTTCCCACGGTTTCGTATCGGCCGCCCTGTTCCTTTGCGTGGGCGTCATGTACGACCGCATGCACTCGCGGCAGATTTCCGACTACGGCGGCGTGGTCAATACGATGCCGAAGTTTGCGGCCTTCATGATGCTCTTCGCGCTGGCCAATGCCGGATTGCCTGGGACCAGCGGGTTCGTCGGCGAGTTCATGGTCATCATGGGGGCCGTCAAGTTCAACTTCTGGATTGCATTCGTGGCGGCAACCACGCTGATTTTCGGGGCGGCGTACACGCTCTGGATGTACAAGCGCGTGATCTTCGGTGAAGTCGCGAATCGGCATGTCGCCGACCTCGTCGACATCAACCGACGGGAGTCCTCGTGCTCATGCTTCTCGCGGTGGCCGTTCTTGGAATGGGCGTCTATCCGAAACCGATAAGCGAAGTGATGCACGCTTCCGTCGACAAGCTCGTGCGACACGTTTCCGCGAGGAAAACTCTGACCATGGCGGAACAGTCCCTGCCCGTGATGTTCCCCGCGTATGCGGAGATCTTCCTGTTCGTCATGGCGCTGGTCGTCCTGCTGACGGACCTTTTCGTGGGGGAGCGTCGCCGCTGGATCACCTATGCGCTTACGCAGGCGACCCTGCTCGGTTGTGCCGTGCTGACGGTCGGCATCGCAAATGCGCTGGGAGGCGTCACGGGCTATACGTTCGGGAACATGTTCGTCGGCGACGTGATGTCGAGCGTCCTCAAGCTGGCCGTCTTCATCGCGGTCTCCGCGTGCCTGATCTACTCGCGCCGCTACCTCGCGGACCGCGGACTGCTCACGGGAGAGTACTTTGCGCTGACGCTCTTCGCGATGCTCGGGATGATGGTGATGATCTCGGCGAACCACCTCCTGGTCCTTTATCTCGGACTCGAGCTGCTTTCGCTTTCGCTGTACGCGCTGATAGCCCTGAATCGGGATTCGAGCGCCTCGACCGAGGCGGCGATGAAGTACTTCGTACTGGGTGCCATGGCTTCGGGCCTCTTGCTCTACGGAATGTCCATGATCTACGGATCGACCGGGACGCTCGAGATCAGCGATCTGACGGCAAGAATCGGCCGCGGAGGCGTTCCCCCGCTGGTGCTGATCGTCGGCCTCGTTTTCCTGGTTGCCGGGCTTGCGTTCAAGCTCGGCGTCGTTCCGTTTCACATGTGGATTCCGGACGTCTATCACGGCGCACCGAACGCGATGACGATCTTCGTCGGGACCGCCCCGAAGATCTCGGCCTTTGCCATGGCAATGCGCCTGCTGGTGGACGGACTGCTGGTCCTGGCCATCGATTGGCAGCAGATGCTGATCGTCCTCGCGGTGCTTTCGCTCGCGATCGGCAATCTGGCGGCGATCGCGCAGACGAACATCAAGCGCATGCTCGCCTACTCCACCATCGCGCACATGGGCTTCATGCTCCTCGCACTGCTCTCGGGAGTGATCAACCGCAATCTGCTGTCGGCGGGCGAGGCCTATGGCTCGGCGATGTTCTACGTCGTGGTCTACGTGTTGATGGTGCTGGGTGCCTTCGGCGTCATTCTGCTCCTGTCGCGCGCCGGTTTCGAGGCGGACCAACTGTCCGATTTCAAGGGGCTGAACCAGCGTAGTCCCTGGTATGCGTTCGTGACCCTCCTCGTCATGTTCTCGCTGGCCGGAATTCCGCCGACGGTCGGTTTCTATGCCAAGCTGGCCGTTCTGCAGGCGGTCCTTGCGGCCGGGCACGTCTGGCTCGCGGTGGTCGCGGTGCTGTTCTCGCTGATTGGGGCCTTCTACTATCTCAGGGTCGTGAAGCTGATGTATTTCGATCCGCCGGAGGATTCCAGCCCGATCGAGTCGGGGGTCGATATGCGCGTCCTGCTGTCGGCGAACGGGCTTGCAATCCTGGTCCTCGGAATCGCGCCGCAGCCGCTCATGGCCCTCTGCCTGCACGCCATCGAGCAGTCGTACGGATTGCGCTGACCGGGATGGCGGCCGAAGAAGACGAGAGGCATCTCGCCGAACACCGAGTCTCCGGGGACAAAGTCTATGGTGGTGTCCTGCTCCAGGTCCATCGCGATTCGGTGCGACTCCCGGACGGCGGGTCGGCGACGCGCGAGTACATCGACCACCCGGGCGCGGTGGCAATCGTTCCGCTACTCGACGGGGATACCGTGTTGCTCGAGCGCCAGTTCCGCTATCCGCTGGGCAGGGTGATTGCGGAGATCCCGGCGGGCAAGATCGATCCGGGCGAGGATCCGCTCGAAACCGCGCGACGCGAATTGCTCGAGGAGACCGGGCGCGCCGCCATCGAATGGCGGCATCTCGGGACGATCCACCCGATCGTTGCCTACTCGAACGAGCACATCGAACTCTTCCTGGCGACCGGTCTGACCGTCGCGCAGGATCCGTCCCTCGATCATGGCGAGTTTCTGGAGACATTCACGCTACCCCTGGGGGAGGCGCTGGAGTGGATCCGCGACGGCCGGATCACCGATTCCAAGACCATGATCGGCCTGATGTGGGTCGAACGTCTGCGGTCAGGACAATGGCGTTGATTTTCCGCGCAATGCGTGGAACGGTCCGTGCGGCGGCGCGCCATTCCGGGCGACCCGGATTTTGCCGCATGCTGATCGGACGCCGGTTCGCGGACCACCCGGCTTTGAGGTACCTTCGCCGTATGCGGTGCACGGGCTAATCTGATCTCTCCATGCTGCTGATCACCTGGAATGTGCAGTGGTGCCGCGGCGTCGACGGGCGCGTGGACCCCGGGCGAATCGTGCGGGTGTGCCGGGAGATGGCCGACTTCGACGTGCTGTGCCTCCAGGAGGTGGCCGTGAACTATTCGGCCCTCGACGGCTCGGCGGGCGAGGATCAGGTGACCGCGATCTCGGGCGTCATGCCCGCCTACACGCCGGTATTCGGGTCCGGACTGGATGTTTCGGCGGGGGACGGGCGGCGGCGCTACTTCGGCAACGTGATTCTTTCGCGGTATCCAATCAGGCGGGCGTTCAGGCATCTCCTGCCCTGGCCGTTCGATCCGGCGCATACCGGCATGCAGAGAGTTGCGCTGGAAACGGTGCTTGAGGCACCGTGGGGACCGCTGCGGGTCATCTCGACGCATCTCGAATATTATTCGGCGCGGCAGCGCGACGCGCAGGTCGAGCGCCTGCGCGAGCTGCATGCCGAGGCTTCGCTGCGGGCCGTTCGATCGAAGGATTCGGACGAAAGCGAGAGCCGGGGGCCCTACGCCTGGCAGCCCAGGCCGCCGTCCGCCGTGATCGTGGGCGATTTCAATTTTCGCCCGGAGGATTCGTTGCACGCCCGCATGCAGGCGCCGTTCTCGGGGGCGGTCAATGCGCTGCGGGATGCGTGGCAGGTCGCCCATCCGGGCAAGGCGCACCAGCCGACGCTGGGCGTCTACGACAAGGTACAGTGGCCGGGCGACCCGTACGCCAGCGATTTCATCTTCGTCACGGAGGACCTCGGCAAGCGGGTCGAAGATGTCACCGTGAACGGCAAGACCCAGGCGTCCGACCACCAGCCGGTTCTGCTGCGCCTGCGCGACGCTTGAACGCTCCGATCGCCCCGCGTTGTCCTTGTAGGCGGAGTCTCTGGAACACCACCCCGGCTGCTACGCAGCCACCCCTCCTCTGAGAGGAGGGGATGGTTCTGTCAGCGTAGCAGCAGTATTGCGCACGCCACGACCAGCGCAACGCACACGAATGCGAGCACCCGGGTGCGCACGCGCAGGACTTCGACGGCTGCGACGAGCTTTTCGTCCTGCTCGGCGAGCGCCTGCAGAACTTCCGAGGAAGCGAGGAGCTGCGCGCGAGTCTCGGTCAGATCGGCGCGCAGCGATCGAATTTCCGCCTCCGCCGTTGGCGCGGATCCGCGTCGTGCGGCGTCATCCGCGCTCGCAACGGTCTCTGTGGCCCTGCTCTTGCTCAAGCCGCGCCAGAGGTCCCGCGCGGTCCGGGCGACGGTCGGCGCGGCCGCGATCACATCCCCCCAGGGAATGATCCTGAATGCCGCGATCCAGCTGAATGCCATGCTCGATTGCTCCTGAAAGTTCTGTCGAGATGAGCGACTCCGCTCGCTAGGCAGGGGCGCCGGCAGACGCCAGGAACCCGTTCAGCGTGTCGAGCACCTCGTCGGGCTTCTCCGCCATCATGTAGTGACCGCTTCCGGCAATCTCGACCACCTGCGCGCCCCGGATCGCCTTCACGAGTTCCTGAACGGTGCGCCCCGGAGTCATGACATCGTGCCGAGCGATGAGGAAGAGGGCGGGGCAGCCGATTTTTGCGGCGGATTCCAGCCCGCCGCGGTAGTCGTTGCACGCTGCAAAATCGACCGGTAGCACGCCGTGTCGCTGGCGCGCCATGAGCCGCAGATTGGCGCCGTGCACCCAGAACCCGGGTCCCGGGCTGCTCGGATAGTGCGCGTAGGCGCTGTGCGACCACACGTTGATCATCTGCCTGGCCCGAGCCTCGTCCGTGCGCGTTGCCGCGAGCAGCTCGGTCGACACCCGCATCGGAAACGCGGCGCCGAGCAGCGCAATGCGCGCGACCCGGTCAGGATGCCGCGCCGCGCACTCGATCGCGACCAGTGCCCCCATGCTGTGCCCGACGATCTGAGCTCGCGATGCGCGCGCCGCGTCGAGGACGTCGACGATCCAATCGGCCATCTCCTCGATCGACGCCAGCGGTGGACCCTCGGTGCGGCCGTGCCCCGGAAGGTCGAGCGCGAGGACCGCGCGCCCGTGGTGGGCCAGATATCGACTCTGCAATCCCCACACGCTGTGATCCGCCTCGCCGCCATGAACGAAAACCACGCATGGCAGTGCCGCATCGAAGGTCTTGCCGCCGGTATACGCGTACACACTGGAATTGCGGACGGAGAGTTCCACGCCGGGAGCCTGCCTTTCAGGCCTTCTGTGCGGCCCGCAGACCGACTGCGAGATCCTCGATCAGATCCTCCGCCGCCTCCAGCCCGATGGACAGCCTGATAGTCCCCGGCCCGATTCCAGCTGCGGCGAGCGCCGCGTCGTCCATCCGGAAGTGAGTCGTCGTGGCGGGGTGGATGACGAGCGACTTCGCATCGCCGACGTTGGCAAGATGCGAGAAGAGTCGCAGCGACTCGATGAAACGGCGCCCGGCCGCCCGGCCACCTTTCAGCTCGAATGGAAAAACCGCCCCGCAACCGCGCGGCAGCAGCTTCTGCGCAAGCGCATGGTCCGGATGGTCCGGCAGCTCGGGATAGCTCACCGAGGCGACGGCCGGCTGCGTGCTGAGGAACTCGACGATCTTGCGGGTGTTCTCGACGTGTCGTGCCATGCGCAGCGGCAGCGTCTCGATGCCCTGCAGGACGATCCACGCGGTCGTCGGACTCATGCACGCGCCGAAATCGCGCAACCCTTCCCGGCGCGCACGCAGCAGGAACGCCGCCACGGTGGACTCCTCCTGGAAGTCCATGCCGTGAAAGCCGGCGTAGGGCTCGCTCAACTCCGGAAACCGCCCGGATGCCTCCCAGTCGAAAGTGCCGCCGTCCACGAGCACGCCCGCGACCGCGGTGCCGTGCCCGCACAGGAATTTCGTCGCCGAGTGAAAGATCAGATCGGCGCCGAGATCGAAAGGCCGCATCAGGTACGGAGTGGTGAAGGTGGAATCGACGAGCAGAGGGAGGCGGTGCTCATGCGCAATTCCCGCGACCGCAGGAATGTCGAGCACGTCGAGCCCGGGATTGCCGAGCGTTTCGCCGAACAGCAGCTTCGTGTCGGGGCGTATTGCCGCGCGCCAACCGCTCATGTCGCGAGGATCGACGAAAGTCGTCGCCACGCCGAAGCGGGGGAGGGTGTACGCGAGCAGATTATGCGATCCGCCGTAGAGTGCCCGGCTCGCGACGATGTGCGAACCCGCACCCATCAGCGTGGCGATCGCCAGGTGCAGCGCAGCCTGGCCGCTCGCCACCGCAATCGCGCCGACGCCACCTTCCAGCGCGGCGACACGCTCCTCGAGCACGGCGTTGGTGGGATTCGAAATGCGTGAATACACGTGTCCGGCACGCTCCATGTTGAAGAGCGCCGCCGCGTGATCGGTATCGCGGAAAACGAACGAAGTGCTCTGGAAGATCGGCACCGCTCGCGCGCCCGTCGTCGGGTCCGGCTGCTGACCGGCGTGCAGGCTGAGTGTGTCGAGGTGGGGGAACTTCGGGGCAGCCATCACGCATTCTCCGAGTAAGGCGCCATTGTAGCAGCGGGGTTTGACGCATCCACCCCTGGCGCTCGTGCGCGCGTCGAAGTGAGACGTCGCCGGATGACTGAGTCGCTCGGGTAACATCCGGGTCCGGGAGGAGCGACGTGCGTGCGGCGATGAGCGATGGGAAATCGGCAGGAGCACCTCAGGCGCTCGTCGTGCGCGTATTTGCGCCATTTGCTTGCGGGTACTTCCTTTCGTATCTCTACCGCACCGTGAACGCGGTGATCTCGCCGGACCTGGTGCGGGATTTCAGCGTGGACGCGAACGGACTGGGGCTGCTGACCAGTGCCTACTTTCTGGCGTTCGCGGCGTTTCAGCTGCCGCTCGGAGTCCTGCTGGACCGCCTGGGCCCGCGCCGGGTCAACGCCGCGCTGCTGGCGTTTGCGGGTCTCGGCGCGATCGTCTTTTCGCAAAGCGAGGCGTTCACGGGCCTGGTGCTTGGACGGGCCTTGATCGGTCTCGGCGTCTCGGCCGCACTCATGGCTTCGATGAAGGCGTTCACACTCTGGTTTCCGCTTGGCAGGCTCGCTTCGCTGAACGGTTATCTCATGGCCATCGGGGGCCTGGGCGCGCTGTCGGCATCGGCGCCCGTGGAGGCGGCGCTGCACTATACCGACTGGCGCGGGGTATTCGAGGCGCTGGCCGGGTGCACGTTTCTCGCCGCTGCTGGAATCATGCTGTTCGTGCCCGAACGCGCAAGCGCGGGAAGTGGGCCAGGCGCGAGTGAAATGCTGCGCGGCGTGCTGCGGGTTTACCGGGATGTCGGATTCTGGCGTGTCGCGGCGGTATGCATGACGGTGCAGGCTGGATTCCTCGCCATCCAGGGTTTGTGGGTCGCTCCCTGGCTACGGGACGTGGCCTTTCTACCGCGCGACGTGGTTGCCAACTACCTTTTCGTCATGGCGATTGCGATGACCGCCGGGTACGCGTTCTTCGGATGGGCCGCGGACCGGTTCGAAGTTGCGGGCTGGGGCGCGGCGCGACTGTTCATCATAGGAACGCTCATCAGCGCGGGTGGCCTGGCCCTGGTCGCCGCAGGAGTAACCACCGGAGCGCTCGGCATCTGGCTGGCGATCAACTTCGGCAGCCCGGCGTCGGCGCTCTCCTACGCGATGCTCTCGCGAAGGTTTCCGGGCCATCTCGTCGGACGCGTGACCACCGCGCTCAATTTCCTCGTGTTCGTCGGTGCGTTTGCGACGCAGTGGGGACTGGGCGCGATCATCAGCGGCTGGCCCGCCCTGGACGGACACTATCCGCCGGCCGCATATCGCGCGGCGTTTGGCGCTAGCCTTGTGTTCCAGATTGCGGCGCTAGTCTGGTTCGTCGCCGGACGTGGTCGGCGCGCCGACGCCTGATACCATTGATTCAATTGCTTCCATTGCTTCCATTGCTTCCATTGCTTCAATTGCTTCCATTGATTCCATTGATTCCATCGTCACCACTGCGCCACTCATGAGCAGGGCATTCGTACGCGAGAACGACGACGCGCCCGACGACGAACCGGACGAGGTCGAGCTGCCTTCCGTTCCACCAGGGGCCAAGAATTACATCACCCCTGCGGGGCATGCCCGACTGAAGGCCGAGTTCGACCAACTCTGGAAAGGTGAACGCCCGGCGCTCGTCAAGACGATCGCCTGGGCGGCCTCGAACGGGGACCGCTCGGAGAACGCGGACTATATTTATGGCAAGCGCAGATTGCGGGAGATCGACCGCAGGCTCCGGTTCCTCTCCAAGCGGCTCGAGCAGGCGGAGGTGGTCGACCCCGTGCAACAGGACAGCTCGGAGCAGGTGTTTTTCGGCGCGACCGTCACCATGCGCTCGGGCGCCGGAGTGGAGCAGACACTCTCCATCGTCGGAATCGACGAGGCTGATCCTGCGCGCGGCCGGGTGTCGTGGATATCGCCCGTGGCGCGGGCACTGCTACGCGCGCGGATCGGTGACGTGGTGATGCTGAAGACCCCGGTGGGCACCGAGACGCTCGAGATCCTCGCGATACGCTACGACCGGCTCGACTGAATCCGCTTGCTCCCGCTCATTCAGGCGACTTCTGCGATGCCTGGGTGACGGTCGGCGTGAAATCCCCCGCCTTGACGACCGACAGCTTGTCGAGCGCCAAGTGCCGGTGCAGTGCATCGTTCACATCCGCGGCTTTCAAGGACGCGATGCGTGCCTCGAACTGCTCGTCCCACTTGAAGGTTCTTCCCAGGTCCAGATAATTGCTGATGCGCGATGCGAGCCCGGAATCCGAGTTGCGCGCGAGATGACGCCGCTTGAGAAAGCTCTTCGCAGCATCGGCTACCTCCGCGTCGGTGAATCCTTCGTCCAGTGCGCGCTTGATTTCCTCGCGCACCGCGGTTTCAAGCCGAACACGGTTCTGGGGCGCGTAGATCGCCGATATGCCGAATTCGCCTGCCGCGTCGCGTGATCCGGCGGTCAGCCAGGACCCGACGCTGTATGACAATCCGTCCTGCTCGCGTATCCGACGCCAGAGGCGCGAATCCGATGAGCCACCGATCATGTAATTGCCCAGCACGAGGGCTGGGAAGTCGGCGTCGTCGTCGCGCAGCGGAAGATTGAATCCGGCACGGTACACGGCGTTCGCCTTGTCCGGTGTGACGATGTCCTGGTTCATCGCAGCCGCGTCGAAATACCGGTTCACGATACGCTCGTAAGGCGACGGTGTCTTCCAATTGGCGAGCAGCGATTCGGCGAGCGGTCCCACTTCCTTTGCGTCGAAATCGCCAACGACCGCCAGCTCGCTGTTCGAGGCGCCGAGGAAATCGTCGTGACATCGGCGCGCGTCCTCGAGCGTCACGGCCGCAATCTCCGCGGCGCGCTCCTCGAGCGTCGGCGTGGAGAGCCAGTGCCCGTCCGGATACGGATTCAGGTGACGGTTGATCGAGCGACCAGCACGCACCGATGGATCGTTCTTCTGCACGTCGATCGACGTGAGCATGGATTGCTTGACCTGCGTGAACTCGCTTTCCGGAAAATTCGGCTCGCGCAGCATTTCGACCGTTAAGCGGAGAGCTTCCGGGAAATTCTCGCGCACGGTATCGATGGATGCGCCGCTGATGCTGACGGAGACATCCGCGCGCAATTTGTCCAATGCATCGCTCAGCTCGGCGCGGGTATGTTTCGTCGTGCCGCGCGAGAGCATCGCGCTTGCGACGTTGCACGCGGCGCTGCGCCCCATCGTGCCCTTCTCGTCGCCCCAGTGCAGCACCAGAACGGCGTTCACCTTGCCGCCGCGCGTCCGCTTCGGCAGCATGGCCAGCTTCATGCCGCCGGGGAGCTCGCGCCGGATTATCCGTGCCTCGAGGTTCGCAGGTGTCGGATCGAACGCCTCGCCCGCCGCAACCGTCTCGGCCCCCGCGAAATCCTTGAGCATGGCCTGGACGTCGGGAACCGGCGGCATCGCGACGCGTGTCGGCTTCACCGTTGGAATGAACAGCCCGAGCGTGCGGTTCTCCGACCGCAGATAGGTCGTTGCGACGCGCTGGACGTCTTCCCGTGTCGCCTTGTCGATCTGATCCTGATACCAGAAGAGGAGCCGCCAGTCGCCCATCGCGATGAACTCGGAAAGCGTGATCGCCAGGGCGCGCGAGTTGGTGAGGAGGTCTTCGATATCGTTCTGCAACTTGACGCGGGCGCGATTGAGTTCCTCGTCGGTCACCGGATCGGCTGCAAATCCCTCGACCACCTCGAGCAGCGCGTCGCGGGCGGCGTCGAGCGAGTGCCCCTTGGCCACTGCCGCACCGTAGTAGGCCGAACCCGCCTCGCGAGTCTGTCGTTCCGTTCCGAACGCCGAGGTTGCCTTGCCGGTCTCGACGAGCGCCTTGTGCAGCCGGCCGGAGGGCCGATTCGTGAGAACCTGGGTGAGCAAGTCCACGGCCGCGTAGCTTGGATCGGATCCGGCAGGCATGTGGTACATCGCGGCGACGATCTGCACTTCGCCCACGCGTCGCAGTATCACGCGACGCTCGCCGTCCTGAGGTGGTTCGACCGTGTAGGTCGGATGCAGGATCCGAGTGGGCTTGGGGATGGGTGCGAAATACTGGTTCACGAGTTCCAGCGCCCGCTGCGGATCGAACCGCCCTGCAATGACGAGCGTGGCGTTGTCTGGCTGGTAATACTTGCGGTAGAACGCCTGGAGCCGGTCGATCGGCACGTTCTCGATGTCCGAGCGGGTGCCGATGACCGATCGCCCGTAGTTATGCCAGTGGTATGCTGTCCCGATCATCCGGTCGCGCAGCAGGCTGAATGGGCTGTTCTCGCCTGACTCGAACTCGTTGCGGACCACGGTCATCTCGCTATCGAGGTCTTCTTTCGAGACGTCCGAGTTCACCATCCGATCGGCCTCGAGGTCGAGCAATGCGGCCAGATTGTCGTCGCTCGCCGGAAACGTGCCGAAGTAGTTCGTGCGATCGTACGAGGTCGTGCCGTTGTAGCGCACGCCGTGCTTCAGAAAATCGCCCTTGATGTTGGCGTGCCGAGGAGTGCCCTTGAAGAGCATGTGCTCGAGCAGGTGGGCCATGCCTCGCTCGCCGTAACCTTCGTGTCTCGATCCCACCATGTAGGTCACGGCGACGGTGGTCGTATCCTGGGATGCGTCCGGGATAAGCAGCACCTGGAGGCCGTTCGGGAGGCGGTATTCGCTGATTCCTGCCATCGCAGGCCCTGCGGAGAAGCCCTGCGGAAGCGAGAGTTGCGGCGCCGTTTCGGCGCCCGCGACGAGGGGCAGGGCAATTAGGGCGGCGGCAAGCCAGCGCAGGATCGACATCAAATCCTCATGATGATTGGGGGATACAGAGAAAGCGCAATGTTACTGATTACTCACGCCCCTAGAAAGTTCCGTGCCAGGTGCAAGGCGGCCATGCCGGCGACGATGGTGGCGAGAGGATTCTTGGTCACCATGGCAACGCCGATTGCCGTGCAGCCTGCGAGCAGCTTCGCATTATGCAGTCCAATGGCCAGCGTGCCATCGGCAAAGACAAGCTCCGGAACAAAAAGTGCCGTGAAGACTGCCGCAGGGACGAACCGCAGTGCGCGCTGGATGTAAGTCGGCAATTTGATGCGGTGCAACCAAAGGATGAACGAGGCCCGCGGCACGAAGCTTGTCACTGCGAGCAAAGCGGTGAGCGCGAGAGCGGTCAGCGTATCCATCGTTCTGCGATGACGCCTGCGACGACACCGGCAATTGCTGCCGCGATGAGCCCGAGGCGAAAGGGGAGGTCGATCGTCGTGATAGCGGTAATTCCCGCCGCGACCGCGGCGGTGGCCGCTGCACGATCCCTGATCGACGCTATCGCCAATGCGGTGAAAGTGAGAACGACCACGAACTCCAGCGACCAGGTCGCGGGGATGCCGGCGCCGACTACGATTCCGGCGATCGTGGCGCATTCCCAGGTTATCCAGATCGCACTGCAGGCGCCCATGAAGTATTCCGCGTGTCCGGGTGCCGTCGGTTGCGACGCGATGCGCGCTATGGTGTGCGCGTAACCGTTATCGGAAAGGAAATACCCGGCAATCCAGCGTGCGCGTGGACTCAACGTTTGCAGATGCGGTGAGATCGACAGGCTGTAGAGCATGAAGCGCAGGTTCAGGATCAAGCCCGCCAGAAAGATGACGCCGAGCGGCGCGCCAGCGGCAACGAGCTGCAGTGCAGCGAGTTGCGCCGTCCCGGCGAACACGACGACTGACATCAGTGCCGCCAGCCACGGCGATAGCCCCGCGCCGACCATCGCCACGCCACTGATTGCCCCGAACGCCGCGACGCCGGGCAGGACAGGCAGCAAGGCCCGCAGGCCCGCGCGGAAATACGGAGAGCGAATCAACGGTGGCAGGGTCGGTCGCGATCGGGGCGCTTTGGGGGCGCCGTGCAGGTTACGGATAGTAGCAGGGGCCTCAGCAAACCTGCTGCAGGACGTTGTCCGGGCGGACCGGCCCGGGTCTTGAAAATGCGCTCTTGAAAACGAAGTGCGAGCCCCCAATGTCTTCAGGTCGATCAATTCAGTAGCGGGAGAGACGCGTGTCCGAGACGGTGAAGGAAACCCTGAGCTTCCAGGCCGAGGTGAAGCAGCTGCTGCACCTCATGATCCACTCGCTCTACAGCAACAAGGAGATCTTTCTGCGCGAGCTCATCTCCAACGCCTCGGATGCGGCGGACAAGCTGCGTTTCGAGGCGCTCTCCGACCCCGCGCTGCTCGGCGAGGAGTCCGAGCTTCGCATCCGCGTGACCGTGGATCCGGAGGCCCGGACGATCACTGTCTCGGACAACGGTGTCGGCATGTCCCGGGAGGAGGTGGTGGCCAACCTCGGCACGATAGCGAGGTCAGGCACGCGCGAGTTTCTCGGCACGCTCACCGGCGACCAGGCGAAGGACGCGCACCTCATCGGCCAGTTCGGCGTCGGGTTCTACTCGTCGTTCATCGTTGCGGACCGCGTCACGCTCGTGACACGCCGCGCCGGTCTCCCCGAGGACGCGGGCGTGCGCTGGGAGTCGGGCGGAGAGGGTGACTACACTCTCGAGGCCGCCGCGAAGCCCGGGCGGGGGACGGACGTCATCCTGCACCTGCGCGAAGGCGAGGACGAGCTCCTCGACGGCATGCGGCTCCGGCAGATCATCCGGCGCTATTCCGACCACATTGCGATTCCCATCCTTATGAAGCAGCGCGTGTGGGACGAGGAGAAGAAGGCGTACCGTACCGCAGAAGACGACGAGACTGTCAATCAGGCAAGCGCGCTCTGGGCGCGCCCGAAGTCCGAGATCACCGCCGAGCAATACCAGGAGTTCTACAAGCACGTCGCGCACGATTTCGAGCCGCCCCTCGTCTGGGCTCACAATCGGGTCGAAGGCCGCCAGGAGTACACCCAGCTTCTGTACATCCCGTCCCACGCGCAATTCGATCTTTGGGATCGCGCGAGCCGCAAAGGGCTCAAGCTCTACGTCCGGCGCGTGTTCATCATGGACGATGCGGAGGCGCTGCTGCCGATGTACCTGCGCTTTGTCCGCGGTGTCGTCGATTCGAATGATCTTCCGCTGAACGTTTCGCGCGAGATTCTCCAGGAATCGCGTGACGTCGAGACGATTCGCGCGGGCTGTGCACGCCGCGTGCTCTCGACCCTCGAGGAGTTGGCCACGAGCGAACCGGAGAAGTACGCGATCTTCTGGAAGGAGTTCGGCCGCGTGCTGAAGGAGGGCGTCGGCGAGGATCAAGGCAACCGCGAACGGATCGCGAAGCTGCTCCGGTTCGCCTCGACGCATGCCGACTCCGCGGAGGAGAATGTCTCGCTGCCTGACTACATCTCGCGGATGAAGGCGGAGCAGGACGCCATCTACTACGTCACCGCGGAGTCGTTTCTCGCCGCCAAGAACAGCCCGCACCTCGAGATGTTTCGTGCGAAGGGCGTCGAGGTACTCCTGCTCCACGATCGGGTGGACGAGTGGGTGGCCGCGAATCTGCACGAGTTCGACGGCAAGGCCCTCGTGTCGGTTGCGCGGGGCGATATCGATCTGGCCAAGCTCGATGGTGAGGAGGCGAAGAAAGAGCAGGCGCGGCAGGCAGATGATTTCAAGGACATCCTGGAAAAGTTGAAAGCCGTTCTGGACAGCCGCGTGAAGGACGTGCGCGTGAGCGCCCGGCTCACGTCGTCACCGGCCTGCCTGGTCGCCGACGAGCACGATCCTGGCGGCAACCTGCAGCGCATCCTCAAGTCGGTCGGGCAGAACGTCCCGCAGGCCAAACCGATCCTCGAGGTCAATCCCACGCACCCGATCATGCAGCGCCTCAAACGCGATGATCGACGCCTCGACGACTGGGGGAACCTGCTGTTCGAACAGTCGCTCCTGGCCGAGGGCGGCACGCTCGAGGATCCGGCCGGCTTCGTGCGTCGCGTCAACGAGCTCATGCTCGATCTCGCCGGGCAGGGACCCAGCGAGTCTGAGTGACACCTTGCGAGAGTTGTTGCATTGACCTTTCCCCTCCTTGAAAAGGAGGGGAAAGCGCCCCGCTAACCGCTGGAAGCGGCGACCACCCGATTGCGTCCGGATTCCTTGGCGCGGTAGAGCGCTTTGTCGGCCCAAGCGACGAGTTGCTCCGGCGTGAGATTCGAACCCGGCATGGCGCACGCGACGCCCAGGCTGATGGTCACGACCGTGGCAGCCTTGGACGCCTCGTGCGGCATCGCGCACTCCTCGATGCCTCGGCGTACGCGCTCCGCAACTTCCGCAGCGCCCCAGAGCGGCGTGTCCGGTAGTACGAGCGCAAACTCCTCGCCGCCGTAGCGCGCCGCGAGATCCGCCGGCCGACGGCAGGAGTGACGCAGGACGTGGCCGACCTGGCGCAGGCACTCGTCTCCCTGGGTATGACCGTAGTGATCGTTGTAACCCTTGAAATGGTCGACGTCGCACAGCGTGAGGGACAGGGCGTGTCCGGTGCGCATTGCCCGGAGCAGTTCTGTGCGCAGGTGCTCATCGAAGCGCCTCCGATTGGCGAGCCGGGTCAATCCGTCCTCACGGGACACGCGCGCGAGTTCCCGATTCGCTGCCTCGAGATCCGCCGAGACCTGCAACAGATTCCGATGCATCGTATCGATGCGCTGCATCGCGCGGATCTTCGCGCCCAGCACGACCTGACTCACTGGCTTGACTAGGTAGTCGTCGCCGCCGGCGTCGATTGCCTTGTCGAGATCCTGGTCCTCGTCGCTCCCCGAGAGAAAGAGGATCGGCAACCAGTCGGTCCCGCCGAGCGTACGCAGCCGGCGCGCCACCTCGTAGCCGTCCATGTCCGGCATCGTGACGTCGAGCAGGATCAGATCGGGACGCTCCCGCAGGAAGTGCTCGATGCCTTCGGCACCGGATTCGGCACTGGTGGCCTCGTGACCGAGGCGCTTCACCATAGCCGCGAGCGCCGCGCGGATGGTCCGGGAATCGTCGACGATGAGGATCTTCACACCGGCCCGGTGCGGCGCACCCCATCGATGGTCCTGCCAGGGCGCTCGATCGGGTGCGTGCGTTGGGGCACGGTGGGCGGCTTAGAGCTGCGCCAGCATGGCCTCGGCGCCGGACACCTCGTATTTTCCCGGTGCCTCGATATTCAGCTTCTTCACGACGCCGTCATCCACGAGCATGGAGTAGCGGGTCGAGCGCACGCCCATGTTCCGGGCGGTGAGGTCGAGATCGAGGCCAAGCTTCTTGCTGTAGTCCCCGTTACCGTCGGCCAGCATGCGGACCTTGTCGCCGGCTTTCTGGTCGCGACCCCAGGCGCTCATGACGAAGGCGTCGTTGACCGACACGCACCAGATCTCGTCCACGCCGCGCTTTTTCAGCGCGTCGAAGTTTGCGACATAACTGGGCACGTGCTTCGCCGAGCAGGTCGGGGTGTACGCGCCCGGCACCCCGAATATGACGATCTTCTTTCCCTTGGCGAGGTCCTGGACCATATGGTCCTGCGGGTTGATCGGGCAGCCTGTGCCGTCGAATTCCACTGATTCCGAGAGCCTGCCCTCGGGCAGGCGATCGCCGACTTTGATGGGCATCTGTCCTTCCTTTCGAATCTATGCGGGAGAACGTGCAACTCCGGGGCGAGAATGGCGGAACTGGCCGCCAAAGTCAAAAACCGTCACGGGTCCGGTGCCAAAAGGCATTGAGACGACAGGGGTTTACGAGCTATAGTCGCTCGTTATTCATTCGCTACGCCCATGGCCGTTGCCGCAGTCGCCAACGAAGAACGCCGCCTGACCCTGCATGAGGTGGTGAATGCACTCGTCGCGGACGGGCTCGTTCCGCGGGAGGAGTGTGAGCGATTCCTCGTCGATCGGCGCATGCATCGCGGTGGTCTCCACCCGCTGGTGATCCTTGCCGACCAGAAGTGGAAAGCGGCCGTCCCGCCCCACAAGGCGCTGCACATCGAAGCGCTTACCGAGTGGTATGCGGGAAAGACCGGGCTGCCGTACTACCACATCGATCCGCTGAAAATCAATTTCTCGGCCGTGACCGAGATCATGTCGAGCGCCTATGCGGAGCGCTTCAAGATCCTGCCGGTCGAGGTGACGAACAAAGAGGCGGTCATTGCGACGGCCGAGCCCTATCTGCGCGAATGGGAGCAGGAGCTCGCGCGGATCCAGAAGGTCGAGATCAAGCGCGTCTTCGCGAATCCGCTCGACATCAACCGGTACATCGTCGAATTCTACAATCTCGCGAAGTCGGTCAAGCGCGCGGCCAAGAGCGGTGAAGGCCGCTCGGACCTTTCGAATTTCGAGCAGCTCGTCGAGCTCGGCAAGACCAATCGTCAGCTCGACGCGAACGACCAGCACATCGTTCACATCGTCGACTGGCTCTGGCAATACGCGTTCGATCAGCGGGCGAGCGACATCCACATCGAGCCGCGCCGCGAGCTGGGCAATGTGCGGTTCCGCATCGACGGCGTGCTGCACAGCGTCTACACTCTCCCGATGCCGGTCGTGGCGGCGATGACGAGCCGGATCAAGATCCTCGGTCGGATGGACGTGGTCGAGAAGCGCCGGCCGCAGGATGGACGGGTGAAGACGCGCACGTCAGACGGGCAAGAGGTCGAGTTGCGCCTCTCGACGCTGCCGACTGCGTTTGGCGAAAAGCTCGTCATGCGGATCTTCGACCCGGAGGTCCTGGTCAAGGACTTTACCGATCTCGGCTTCTCCGAGGAGGACAAGGGCCGCTGGAACGAGATGACGGCCAAGCCGAACGGCATCATTCTCGTGACCGGGCCGACCGGATCGGGCAAGACGACGACCCTGTACTCGACCCTGAAGTCTCTCGCGACATCGGAGGTCAACGTCTGCACCATCGAGGACCCGATCGAGATGATCGAGCCTGCGTTCAACCAGATGCAGGTGCAGACGGCCATCGATCTGTCTTTTCCGGAGGGCGTGCGCGCCCTGATGCGCCAGGACCCCGACATCATCATGGTCGGCGAGATCCGCGATCTCGAGACCGCCGAGATGGCGATTCAGGCCGCGCTGACCGGGCACCTCGTGCTCTCGACGCTGCACACCAATGACGCGGCCGCGGCGATCACGCGTCTTCTCGATCTGGGCGTCCCGTCCTACTTGCTGAACGCCACCACCCTCGGCGTCATGGCGCAGCGGCTCGTGCGCACGCTCTGCCCGCAATGCAAGCAAAAGGTGCCATTCGGCTCGGACCGCGTGGCGGACGTGTCCTGGGACGAGCTCGTTTCGCCTTGGAAGGCGCGCCGGCCGAGCCACGTCTATCGACCGGTTGGTTGTCTGGATTGCCGGATGACCGGATTCCGCGGGCGTAGCGGCATCTACGAGGTGATGCTGCTTTCCCCGGGAATCAAGCGGGTGATCGCCGGGCAGGCCGATCTCGGCCAGATTCGCGAACTCGCCTACAAGGAGGGCATGAAGAGCCTGCGAATCAGTGGCGCCATGAAGGTCGCCGCCGGGCTTACCACGTTCGAAGAAGTCCTCAAGGCCGCTCCGCCTCACCAGCAGGACCACTGAGCTCGCCATGGCGTCGACGCCTTCGCCTCCGGTCGTCCGAGTTGCGATGGATCCGGCAGGCATCCGCGCTGACCTGCTGCGCACACTAGCGATTGCGGTCGTCTATTTCGTTATTGCCTGGCCCATGCTGCACCTTGCAGTCGTTCATGACGCGGTGCCGGTAATCGCACCTGCGACCGGGCTCGCGCTCGCTGCGCTAGTGCTGTTTGGACGCCGGCTCGTAGTGGGTGTCCTCGCGGGCGCGATCAGTGCCTACGTCGCCGCGGGAATGCCGGTATGGGTAGCGATTCTCCTGGGTGTCGGTAGCGCATCGACCGCAATCGCCGGTGCCTGGATGCTCACCCGCACGGCCGATTTCCGTCACACGCTTGCGCGCGGTCGCGATGTCTTCGCATTCATATGTCTGGCGGTCGTCTGCGCGCCGCTGGCGGGAGCAACGATCGGCGTCGGCGCCCTGATGGCAGGCGACCTTATGGCTCCCGGAGAGACGGTGACCGTGTGGTTGGCGCTCTGGGATAGCGAAGCGCTGGGAATACTCCTCGCCGCTCCGGCCGTGTTCGGCTGGCTGGCGGCGCCGCGACCTGACCGCCGTACTGCGGCGATTGTGGCCTACGCCCTGGTGATCACGCTCGTCCTGCTTTCCGGAGCGCACGTGCTCACCCGGCTGCTCGGCGAGGGGCACGGTCTACCCATCGTCGCGTTCGTGCTGGCGCCGCTCGCTGTGCTTCCCGCGATCAGGCTGTCGTTGCGCGAAGTCGGGACCTTCAATATTGGCGTCGCCGTGCTTTGCATGATCGGTTTGACGAGCGGCAGCGGTCCGCTTGCGTCGATTCCAGACTACGTCGACGTCGTCACGTTGCAGGCATTGTTCACTGCGCTCGCAGTGCTCACGCTTTCCCTCTCCGCGACCGGGGCGGCGAGCCGCGCCGCGCATGCGAGGATGCGCGAGAGCGAAGCCCGGTTCCGGAGCCTGACGGAGATGTCGGCGGACTGGTATTGGGAAATGAACGAGCAGCTGCGATTCACTTCGCTATCGGGCAGGGTGGAGGCGACGACCGGTATCAGCCCGGCATCCATGATCGGCCGGGCGCGCTGGGAGATCGAGAATCTCACGCCGGTCGACGGTGGGTGGGAACGCCATCGCGCGGATATGGAGGCACATCGACCGTTCCGGGACTATCCTATTCGCCGTACGCTTCCGGATGGTACCGCGCGGCACGCGCTCCTGAGCGGCGACCCGATTCTGGACGAGACGGGCCGGTTTCGCGGCTATCGCGGCGTGGGGCGGGACGTGACGCACCAGGTGCAGGCGGAGCAGGCCCTGCGCGAGTCGGAGCAGCTCTTCGCGCATCTCTTCCACTCGAGTCCCCAGGCGATGGCGCTCAGCAGGGTTTCGGACCGGGTTGTCACCGAGGTTAATGATGCCTGGTGCGCGCTCTCGGGCGTGCCGCGCGACGAGGCCATCGGCCGCACGCTGGAGGAGCTCAACCTGATGGAGAACCCCGAGGTCCGTGAGCGCGCGTTCCGGGAGCTCGCGGCAACCGGGACAGTCAAGGATATCGAGCTCAGATTCCGTTCGCGGCATGGCAGGGTCGCCGAAGTACAGCTCTCCGCGCTCGTGGTCGAGCTGGGCGGCGAGAAGTGTGTCATCGGATCGCTGGTCGACATCACGGAGCGCAATCAGGTGGAGCGCGAGCTCCGCGAATCGCGTGGGCGCCTGGAGGGGATTTTCCGGGACAGTCCGCAGCCGCTGGCGCTTTCCTCGTTCGAAGACGCTCGGGTCATCGACGTGAACGATGCGTGGGCGCGCACGTTCGGCTATGCACGCGACGCGATACTCGGGCGTAGCTTCGCCGAGATCGGTCTCTGGGTGGATCTCGATCTGCGCAATCGCATGTACGACACGCTGCGCGCGTCCGGATCGGTGCGTGAAGTCGAGTGCCGCTGGCGCAAGGGCTCCGGCGAACTTGTCGACGTTCTCTTCTCCGGGCAGCGCGCCGAGCTGGCTGGCGAGACTGTACTGCTCTCGTCGTGCATGGACGTCACCGAGCGCAGGCGCGGCGAGCGGCTGCTCGTCGAGTCCGAGCAGCGTTTCGCGAAAATCTTCCACACGAGTCCCGTGCCGGTAGTGATCAGTGCGCCTGCGGACGGCCGTTACATCGAGGTGAACGAGGCCTGGTCGGAATTCTTCGGTTTCTCGCGGGACGCGGTGGTCGGCAAGACTTCCATCGAGCTGGGTGTCTGGGCGTCGGAGCCCGACCGGGAGGAGTTCCGCGCGCGGGCTACTGCCGGCGGACGGGTGCGGAATTACGAAGTCCGGATGCGCAAGCAGTCGGGCGAGCTCGCGGACGTACTGCTCTCGGCGGAGATCATCGATCTCATGGGCGAAGTGCGACTGCTGACCTCGGTGATGGATATCACCGATCTCAAGCGCATCGAGCGTCAATTGCAGGCGAGCGAGCGGCGGTTTCGTGATTTTGCGGAGGCCGCCGGTGAGTATGTCTGGGAGACCGACGTCGACGGCCGGTACACGTACGTGTCGCGCCGCGTCGAGCAGGTATTGGGCTATGCGCGCGAGGAGATGTACGGGCGCAAGCCCACGGAGTTCATGCCGCCGGGGGAAGTCGAGCAGCTCCAGGCCACCCTCGGGGAGACGGTCGCGAACGGCGAACCGTTCCGCAACATCGAGATTCGTTCACTCGCCCGCTCGGGCGGCCTCGTCTGGCAGCTGGTGAGCGGCGTGCCCATCCGGGACGACATGGGTCTCGTTCGGGGCTACCGCGGCACGGCGATGGAGATCACGGAGCGCAAGCAGGCCGAGCGCCGGATCGAGGAACTCGCGACACGCGATCCGCTTACCGGCCTGCCCAATCGACTGCTGCTCGCCGATCGACTCGGGCAGGGGCTGCTCAGCGCCCAGCGGGCCGGCGAGCTGCTCGGCGTGCTGTTCGTCGACCTCGACCACTTCAAGAACATCAACGATACCCTGGGCCATCAGGCTGGCGATCTCTTGCTGAAGGAGGTGGCGCGGCGCCTGGGCAGCGTGGTGCGCAAAGGCGACACGCTGTCGCGCCAGGGCGGCGACGAGTTCGTGGTGGTGCTGGAGGGGTTGAAGACGCCCGACGACGCGGGACAGGTGGCGCAGAAGGTCCTGAACTCGCTAGCGCAGCCGTGCGAGATCGAAGGACACAAGATCGTCACCTCGGGCAGTGTCGGGATAGCGATCTTTCCGAGCGACGGCGCGGATGCCGCGACCCTGATGCGGCACGCCGACACGGCGATGTACGCGGCGAAGTCGAGCGGGCGCAAGAACTACCAGTTCTTCTCCTCGGACATGAACCTGCGCACCACCGAGCGCCTGCAGCTCGAAGAGACCATGCGTGGCGCGCTGGAGCGCGGCGAGCTGCGGGTGTTCTTTCAGCCGCGCGTCGACATCACGAGCGGAAAACTCACCGGCGCGGAGGCGCTCCTGCGCTGGGCGCACCCCGAGCACGGGCTCGTCGGTCCTGATCGCTTCATGCGCGTGCTGGAGGAGACCGGCATGATCCACACGTTCGGCGAATGGGTCCTGCAGCAGGCATGCAATCACACCAAGGCCTGGAACGCGCTGCACGGACCGCCGTTCGCGGTAGCCGTGAACATTTCGCCCAAGCAGTTCAATCAAGCGCTCATCGGGCGTGTCAGCGAGGCCCTGCAGACGAGCGGCCTCGAGCCGGAGCTGCTCGAGATCGAGGTCACCGAGCGCGCCCTGACGCGCCACATCGAGGACAGTCGCGCGCTCACCAGGAAGCTCCGCGAACTAGGCGTGCGCATCGTCGTCGACGACTTCGGAACCGGCTACTCCTCGATGAGCGAGCTGCGCAGGCTCGGCGTGCACGCGATCAAGATCGACCGGTCGTTCGTGCGTCTCATGGGGACGAGCCAGGACGATCGCATCGTCGTGCGCGCCATCATAGATATGGCGCGCAGCCTGCAGCTGGATACGATCGCCGAGGGTGTGGAGCGCGAATCGGAGCTGCACCTGTTACGCGACATGGGCTGCAACGAGTACATGGGTAATTTGCTCCTCCCGCCCGTTCCCGCCGGCGAGTTCGAGCGCGCGATGCTGCGCACGGCAAGCATCTTCGCGTTTCCGCGGCGGGGTTAATCCGGAGCTCAAGAGCCGTCATTCCCGCCCCCGATTACCTCCGCTCGAGGGCAGGGTCCGCGGGAATCCAGGTCCGGCGTCGGGAAAGCACACCTGGCACCTCCTGCGCTCGCGCGAGGTCACTTGGAGAGATAGCGCATCGCTCGCTCGAGACCGTCGATGGTCATCGGGTACATGCGCTCGCCCATGAGCTCACGCAAGATCGCGATCGACTGACGGTAGGGCCAGAGCTGCTCGGGCTCGGGGTTGAGCCATATGGCCTTGGGATACACGTCGAGCATGCGACGGATCCAGACCGCTCCGGCTTCCTCGTTGTGATACTCGATGGAGCCGCCCGGCTGCAGGATCTCGTAAGGGCTCATGGTCGCGTCACCGACGAAGATCACCTTATAGTCGTGCCCGTACTTATGCATGATGTCCGCGGTCCGGGTGCGCTCGGCGTGGCGGCGGTGATTCTCCTTCCACACGAAATCGTAGAGGCAGTTGTGGAAGTAGAAGTACTCGAGGTGCTTGAACTCGGACTTCGCTGCGGAAAACGTCTCCTGGGCGAGCTTGATGTGATCGTCCATTGAACCGCCGACATCCAGGAACATCAGCACCTTCACCGCATTGTGGCGCTCGGGACGCATCTGCAGATCGAGATAGCCGGCATTGCGGGCAGTCGAGTCGATGGTCGTCGGCAGATCCAGCTCGTCCGGCGCGCCTTCCCGGGCGAAGCGACGCAGCCGGCGCAGCGCGACCTTGATGTTCCGTACGCCGAGCTCCACATCCGAGTCGTAGTTGCGGTACTCGCGCTGGTCCCAGACCTTGACCGCGGTGCGATTCCGGCTCTTGTCCTGCCCGATGCGGATCCCTTCCGGGTTGTATCCGTACGCGCCGAACGGCGACGTGCCGGCCGTGCCGATCCATTTGCTGCCGCCCTGGTGGCGGCCCTTCTGCTCCTCGAGACGCTGCTTGAGCGTCTCCATGAGCTTTTCCCAACCGCCCAGCGCGTCGATCAGCGCCTTCTCTTCGGGGGACAGGTTGAGCTCAGCCTGCTTCATCAGCCACTCGAGAGGAATGTCGACCTCCGCACCGACCAATGACTCGACGCCCTTGAAGAACTCGGCGAAAACCCGGTCGAACTTGTCATAGTGCGACTCGTCTTTCACGAGCGCCGTGCGCGCGAGGTAGTAGAACTGGTCGATCGACGGCTCGATGACGTTCTTCGACATCGCCTCGATCAGCGTCAGATACTCCTTGATTGAGACGGGGAGCTTGGCGCTCTTCATCCGCAGGAAGAAACCGGCGAGCATCTCAGGATCCCGTTCTCAGGCCGTGGCGTGGTGCATGAGCCGCGACTCGAGCCGGTCGCGTACTGCGGGCCACTCCGCGCGCAGGATGGAGAAGACGTACGTGTTGCGCAACCAACCGTCCGGCATGATCATGTGATGTCGCAACACCCCGTCGTGATGGGCGCCGAGATCCAGGATCGCCTGGCGCGAGCGGACGTTGCGCTCGTCCGTCCTGAACTCGACCGCCACCGCACCGAGCGTATCGAAGGCATGGGCGAGGAGCAGGATCTTGCAGGTCGTGTTGACCGGCGAGCGCTGGTGGGAAGCCGCGTACCAGGTGTTGCCGATCTCGAGGCGGTGATTTGCAAGGTCGATGTTGAGAAAACGCGTCGATCCGATCAGCTTTCGAGTGGCGACGTCCTCGACCACGAAAGGCAGCGCGCGGCCCTCGGCACTTGCAGTCAGGGCCGAATCGACCCATTTCGCCATGGTGGCGGGACTGCCGATGGTCGTGAAACCGAGCGACCACAGCTCGCCGTCCCTTGCCGCCTCGACCAGCGACGGCGCATCCACCGCCGCGAGCGGTCGCAGACGAACCGGGCTCCGCTCGAGGAAAACCGGCGTGAGATGGGGCCAGGGCGCCGGATTCGTGGATTCGCGCACGCCGGTCCGTCAGCGGTTCTGCCGGGCCATGAACACGAGCCGCTCGAAGAGATGGACATCCTGCTCGTTCTTCAAGAGTGCGCCGTGCAGGGGCGGCACGATCGTCTTGCGGTCCTTCGAGCGCAGCGCCTCGGCGGGAATGTCCTCCGCAAGCAGCAGCTTCAACCAGTCCAGGAGCTCGGAAGTCGAAGGCTTCTTCTTGAGGCCGGGAACCTCGCGCACCTCGAAGAATGCCTCCAGCGCCTCGCGCAGGAGCATCTTCTTGATGGCCGGGAAGTGCACTTCCACGATCTGCTCCATCGTGTCCTTGTCCGGGAAGCGGATGTAGTGGAAGAAGCAGCGTCGCAGGAACGCGTCGGGGAGCTCCTTCTCGTTGTTCGAGGTGATGAAGACGATCGGGCGGTGCTTCGCCTTGACGAGCTCACGCGTCTCGTAAACGTAGAACTCCATGCGGTCGAGCTCCCGGAGCAGGTCGTTGGGGAACTCGATGTCGGCCTTGTCCACCTCGTCGATCAGCAGCACCACCGGCGTCTCCGACGTGAAGGCCTGCCAGAGCATGCCCTTGACGATGTAGTTCCGGATGTCGTGGACCCGGGAATCACCGAGTTGCGAGTCCCGCAGCCGGGAGACCGCGTCGTACTCGTAGAGGCCTTGCTGGGCCTTGGTGGTGGACTTGATGTGCCACTCGAGAAGGGGCATGCCCAGTGCCGCGGCGACTTCCTCGGCGAGCTTGGTTTTCCCGGTGCCGGGCTCACCCTTGATCAGCAATGGCCGCTCGAGTGTGATCGCCGCATTGACCGCGAGATTCAGGTCCTCCGTTGCGACGTAGGTGGCGGAGCCATTGAAGCGCATGCGACGATTCCCCTCTGACGGATGGACAATTATACCTGTCCAAAACCGGTCCACTTTGCCCCATCCCGGCTGCGGGCAGCGGCACAATCCCGGATACTCGGCGACGGCCGCCCGATCTCTTTGACCGTCCTGCGCGGCTTGGGTAGAATTGCGCGAACAAAAGATGTCCGAACAAAAGATGCCCGATCAATAGTTGCCCGATCAAAAGATGCGGGATTAGAACAAGCGTCATTCAAATCTAGTCCACCAAGTCCACCCTCCGTTTCCACAACGAGATCCCGATGATGAGACTGTTTGTCGCGCTAATGCTTGCGCTCGCCGTCGCGGCGCCCGCGGTTGCGCAGGACGGCGCCCCCAAGGGTGATGCCGCGGCTGCCAAGGGCAAGAATTCGATGTGCATCGGATGCCATGGCGTCACCGGCTACCGGACCGCCTTTCCCGACGTGTATCAGGTGCCCATGATCGGTGGGCAGTCGCCTGCGTACATCGTGAAGGCACTCCAGGAATACAGGTCCGGGGAGCGCAGCCATCCCTCGATGCAGGGCATCGCACGCGGACTCTCGGCCCAGGACATGGCCGATCTGGCCGCGTACTACGGGGGCGCGAAATGAGGCTTCCAATGAGCAAGTTGGCGCTGGTCGCGATGATTTCCGCCGTCCCCGTGATTCTCCTGGCGGCGGGAATTGCGCATGCCGCTGACGATGCTGCGATCGAGAAGAAGGCGAAGGAAGTGTGCGCGGCCTGTCATGGTCCCGACGGGAACACACCTACCGGTCCCGACTTTCCGAAGCTTGCCGGGCAGCACTCCGACTATCTGCTCCATTCGCTCAAGAGCTACAAGTCCGGCGCGCGCAAGAATCCCATCATGGCAGCTCAGGCCCAGACCCTGACGCTGGAAGAAATGGAAGGGCTCGCAGCGTATTACTCGCGCCAGCACGGCACGCTCGTCACCAAGAAATGATCCGGCTGCCGGCGTAGGTGGCGCGACGCGTCACCTTCAGGGGCGCGCGTTCCCTTTCCCATTCCCCTTCCCCCTTCCCTTTGTACTCGCACCATTCGCGGATGACGCATCGCGGGCAGTCCGGTGCGCGCGCCTTGCAGATGTAGCGCCCGTGCAGGATCAACCAGTGGTGCGCGTCCTTCCGGAAGCGCTCGGGGACGAACTTCTCGAGGCGCTGTTCGACCTCGCGAACGTTGCGTCCCGGTGCGAGCCCGGTCCGGTTGGCAACCCGAAAGATGTGCGTGTCAACTGCAATGGTCGGGTGACCGAAAGCGGTATTGAGTATCACGTTGGCGGTCTTGCGGCCCACACCCGGTAGCGCCTCGAGCGCCTCGCGCGTCTGCGGCACTGCCCCACCGTGCTGTTCGAGCAGAGCGCGGCACGTGCCGATGATGTTCTTCGCCTTGTTTCGAAACAGCCCGATCGTGCGGATCCGCTCCGCCAGTCCGGGCTTCGCCGAGGGAAAGTATCGCCTGCGGCGTGTTCGCGACCGCAAAGAGCGCCCGCGTCGCCAGATTCACGCTGCGATCCGTGGCTTGCGCCGACAGGATCACGGCCACCAGAAGTTCGAACGGCGTGCGGTACTCCAGCTCCGTCGTTGGCGCGGGATTCTCAGCCTGAAGGCGCTCGAAGATCGCCGCGCGCTTGGCCGGATTCATGACGAGGACCGACGCGCCGCGACACGCCTAGCGCGCACGCGCTCCACGGCTGCCCGGATAGTGGCGCGCTTCTGCTCTTTGGAGAGCGGTTGCGCCACCGTGCCTGCGGCCTGTTCCGGCGTGCGCCGCGCCGCGCGTTCCGCAGCGTCGCGAGCGAGGCGGAGATTGCGACGAGCGAAGCGTTCCCGGGCCGCGTCCATGCGTGGCTGGTTCCACGTCGCGTCGACGCCGGCGGCTGGAATCATGGCAATGCAGTCGACCGGGCAGGGAGCGATGCACAGATCGCAGCCCGTGCAGAGCTCGACCAGAGCAGTGTGCATCTGCTGCGCCGCGCCGACGATCGCATCGACGGGACATGCCTGGATGCAAAGCGTGCAGCCGATGCAGCGGGGTTCGTCGATCTGCGCCACGTGTCGCGCCCGTTCCGTGCCACGCGCCGGATCGAGCGGCGCATAGTTGCGCCCCAGCAGCTCGGCCAGTTTGCGGATCAGGGTGTCGCCACCGGGCGGGCACTGATTGATACCGGCCGCGCCGCTCGCAAGCGCGCGCGCATACGGCTCACATCCGGGGTGCCCGCACTTCGTGCACTGCGTCTGCGGCAGCAATGCGTCGATGCGTGCGACAAGCGCTTCGCAGGTGACCGCGGGCGGGGTGTGGGCGTGCGCCATGGCTGCGATCCGGACCGGTCAGGCCGCCTTGCGCCCGACTGTTGCGCCGAGCGCCCGCACGGCTTCGGGTACGAGTTCGGGTCCCCGATAGATCAGTCCGGTGTAGAGCTGAACGAGGCATGCGCCGGCGTCGCGCTTTGCGCAGGCGTCCGCGCCGGAAAGTATGCCGCCCGCGCCGATGATCGGAATGGCGCCATTTAGCCGGGGGGCGAGCTTGCGAATCACCGCGGTCGACTGCGCGCGCAACGGCGCACCCGAGAGGCCTCCGGATTCGGTGGCGTGCCGCATGCCCGTGACGCCCGCGCGGCTCACGGTCGTATTGGTCGCGATCACGGCGTCCACATCGTGCGCCAGGAGGCGCTCGGCGACGGCGCCGATCGCATCGTCATCGAGGTCGGGTGCAATCTTCACCGCGATCGGAACTCGCCGCCCGTGCTTGCGCGCGAGAACTCGGCCTTCCTTGTCTATCGCGGCGAGCAGCGTTTCCAGCTCGCCGCGGCCTTGCAGCTGGCGCAAATCCTTGGTGTTGGGCGAAGAGATGTTGACCGTGACATAGCTCGCCACCGCATACACCTCGCGCAGGCACGTCAGGTAGTCTTCCGCCGCGCGTTCGAGCGGCGTGTCGAAATTCTTGCCGATGTTGATTCCGAGTATCCCGTCGAAGCGCGCCGCACGTACGTTGCGAACGAACTGCTCGACGCCGCAATTGTTGAAGCCCATGCGGTTGATGATCGCCTGGGCCTCCACGATGCGGAAGAGCCGCGGGCGTGGATTCCCGGGCTGCGGGCGGGGTGTGACCGTGCCGACCTCCAGAAATCCGAAGCCAAACGCGGCGAACAGCGCGATGAATTCTGCGTTCTTGTCGAATCCTGCGGCGAGGCCGACCGGATTGGGGAACTCGAGCCCCATGGCCTTGACCGGCGAACCGGAAATCGCCTTGCCCGGCAGTCCCGAGAGGCCGAGGCGATGGACGAGGCGAAAAGACGGCAGCGTCAGCCCGTGCGCGGCTTCGGCATCGAGCAGGAAGAGCAGCTGCCGCGCCATCTCGAAAAGCATTTTAGTCAATCCGCCCGGACCCGCCGTCCGGACACGGCGCTAAACATCGAGCTCGTCGTCGCGCAGCCGCCGCCAGTTACCTTCGATGAAACCCTCTATCGGCAGGAACCGTGCCTTGTAGGCCATCTTGCGACTTTCGCGAATCCAGTAGCCGAGGTAGAGATAATCGAGCCCGAGCGTCTGGCACTGCTCGATCTGCCAGAGGATGTTGAACGTCCCCAGGCTCGCGCTCGGCACTTCGGGGTCGAAGAACGTGTAGACCGAAGACAGTCCATCGGACAGATAGTCGACGATGCTGACCATCACCAGCCTGCCGGACTCGCGGAACTCGATCAGCCGCGTGTTCACCCGGCTTTGCAGAAGAAAATGCGAATACTGGTCGCGGCTGTCCTGATCCATTCCGCCGCCCGCATGGCGCGCCGCCTGGTAGCGCAGGTAGAGCGCATAGTGCTCGACCCGGAATCGCAACCCCAGGGCCTGACCCGAGAGCATTTCGTGGCGACGCTGTGCCCGTCTCTGGTAGCGCGAGGGACGAAAGTCGGCGATCGGGATGCGCACGGGCACGCACGCCCGGCAGGCATCGCAATACGGTCGGTACGTGAAGATCCCGCTGCGGCGAAACCCGAGCCGGACGAGGTCGCCGTAAAGATCGTTGCCGATGAGATGTGACGGCGTCGCGACCTGGGAGCGCGCCATCCTGCCCTGCAGATAGCTGCACGGGTAGGGGGCCGTCACATAGAACTGAAGGACTGAATGCGGAAGATCGTTAAGCTGGGACATGTTCGTGCTCGGCCTTGCTCCGCCAGGACCCGGGTGCGCGGCCGTAGTCTACCAACTCTCGCAGCTGCCGTGAGAACCGCGCACGGGGGATCTCCCGGGCGCCGAGCGAGGCCAGGTGTTCCGTGCGCATCTGGCAATCGATCATCCCGTACCCGTCCGCCTCCAGCTTGCGGACGAGGTGAACCAGCGCGATCTTGGACGCGTCGCGGGCGCGCGAGAACATCGACTCCCCGAAGAACGCGGCACCCATCGCCACGCCGTATAGACCGCCCGCCAGTTCACCGTCGATCCAAGTCTCCACGGAGTGCGCGTAGCCGAGGCGATGCAGATGCAGGTAGGCGTTGCGCATCTCCGGCGTGATCCAGGTGCCGGGCTGTCCGTCGCGCGGGGCTGCGCAGGCACGGATCACGCTCGCGAAGTCGCTATCGAAGCGAACCTCGAAGCGGCGATTGCGCAGCGACTTGGCGAGCGACCGGGAAATCTTCAGCTCGGCGGGTATCAGCACCATCCGGGGATCCGGACTCCACCAGAGGATCGGGTCGCCCTCCGAGAACCAGGGAAAGATCCCACGTCGATACGCCTCGAGCAGCCGGCGCGGAGTGAGGTCTCCGCCGACTGCGAGCAGGCCGTTCGGTTCCTTGCGCGCACTCGTGAGCGGGGGAAACGGCGCGTCACCGTCGAGCCAAGGGATCATCGCAATCGTCGTCCTCCGGTCAAGGTGAATTGGTCGGACTGTTTCACACCCTTGCTAGCACTTGACCTGCTGACGGCAGAAATCGGAAAGCTCGGTGACGGTGCAGCGCTCGGTGACCGGTTTGTGGGCGCGGTCGCCGAGATCCAGCGCCAGGCGGAACGCATACTTCTTGAAGAACTCGTTGAACATCTCACCGCCCAGCGTCCCTACCGCCCACAGCTCGTCGCTTGAGCCATCGTACTCGAGGAGGATCGCCGCGAGCGGCTGGGGAGCGGGCCCGGCCAGCACCTGCGCGCCGCGCGCAGGGTCGTACTGGCTGTGCTCCGAGCAGCAGTGGATCACGCGCGAAAAACGGCTGGTCGGAGTCTGCTCGGGGCGGAAGCTGATGAAGCTGATGTCGCGCGTCGGGTAGGTGAGCTTGTGGGCGCAGATCGCCGAGTACGCAACGACCGAGCCGTTCGCGCCCACCCCGCCCGACCATTCGTAGCTGCGCGCGTCCGCAGTCTTCAGCTGGGCGCCGACCTGCACGGGCTCGCCGAGATTGAGCAGAAAGCAGGGCGTGCCCGCATAGGGATAGTGGAAGATCAGATTGGTGTTGACCGGGATGTCCCGGGACTTGAGCGGCTTGCCGTCGCCTCCGGTCAGTCTGGCGCGCGCGTAGAAGTGCGGACTGGCGTTTCCCTGTGCGAGCGCCGGCAGCGACGCCGCCACCGTGGCCAGCGCGCAGGCTTTCACGAACTGACGTCTTTCCATTGGCTCTCCTGATGTTGCCCCGGCTGCCGCCGAACGAGGTCAAGGTCAAGGCTAGCCAAGCCATACGAGGGAGTCAATGCGGCTGCGAGGCAGAAGCGGAAGCGCGACCGGGCGTTGGAAAACGCCCGCAATCAACTGCGGGGCAGGACGTCGCCCGCGTGCACGTGGAACTCACCCTGCCGGCGGTCCTCGTAGAAATGTCGCAGCGTCGTCGTCACGGTCCGGAATGCCATCTCCTCCCACGGGATCTCGTCCTCGCGAAAGAGCGCGACTTCGAGACTTTCCGTGCCCGGACCGAAATCGAGATCGAGCAGCCGGCTCCGGTAAAAGATGTGCACCTGGTTCACGTAGGGGATCGAAAGAATCGTGAACATATCGGTGAGCTCGACGCGCGCATTGGCCTCCTCGAGCGTCTCGCGAAGCGCAGCCTCAGCGGTGGTTTCACCGTTTTCCATGAACCCCGCAGGCAGCGTCCACAGACCCAGGCGAGGCTCGATGGCGCGCTTGCAGAGCAACACGCGATCCTCCCATTCCGGGATGCAACCGATCACCATTTTCGGGTTCGAGTAATGAATCGTGCCGCAAGCATCGCAGACGTGGCGCGGCAGCGTGTCGCCGGCCGGGATCTTGAGCGAGACCGGCCCGCCGCATTGGGAGCAGAAGTTCATGTTGGCCCGAGCGGGTGATCAGCGTGGAGGCGACGTGAAACCGGGACGTAAGACCTGCTAGGCACCCACGTGAAACCGGCGCGGGAACCGCCAAACTGCACATGCTATGATAACTCAACCCCCCGTCGCAACTGGCTTTTTCCACTTATGCGCCCGTCTCATGTGCACGCGGTCCTGGAGCGGGAGTTCACCGCGGCGGCGGACGGCATGCACACTCCGGTGATGCTCTGGGGGCCGCCCGGCGTCGGCAAGTCACAGATCGTCGCGCAGATCGCCGCGCGGCACGCTGCCCCGCTCATCGATATCCGCCTCGCGCAGATGGAGCCGACGGACCTGCGCGGGATACCGTTCCGCGATGGTCCCCACGTCGTGTGGTCGGTTCCCGCGGCGCTCCCGGATGCGGAGCGGCATGGCACCCGCGGCATTCTGTTTCTCGACGAGCTCACATCTGCAGTTCCCACGGTCACCGCGGCTGCCTATCAGTTGATCCTCGACCGAAGACTGGGGGAATATCGCGTGCCGGCAGGCTGGGCGATCTTCGCTGCAGGCAATCGCCAGGGCGACCGCGGCGTGACCTATCAGATGCCCGCGCCGCTCGCGAACCGGTTTGCGCACTACGAGATCGAGCCGGACCTGGACGACTGGGTCGCGTGGGCGCATCGGAGCGGCGTGGACGAGCGGCTGATCGCGTTCCTCCGGTTCCGACCCGACCTGCTTTTCCAGTTCGATCCGGCGCGCTATGCGTCCGCATTTGCTTCGCCGCGTTCCTGGGAATATGCAGACCGGGCGCTCGCGAAATTCGCGGACCATCCCGAGTTGCTCGGGGAGGCGCTGGGTGCATGCGTGGGTACCGCAGCGGGCTCGGCATTACGCGCGTTTCTCACTCATATCGGTGCAATACCCGATCTCGCGGCGATCGCCGCGGGGCGCGATGCCGAGGTGCCGCGCGGGACGGAGTTGCAATATGCAGTGGCATCGGCCCTGGCGCGGCACATCGGACGGCTGCCCGCGGCACTGCAGGCGCACGCTGCTGGACATGCGCTCGACTACGCGCGCCGCTTTCCCCAGCGCGAGATCGGCGTGATGCTGGTCATGGACCTTCAGCGATTGCTCGGCCGACCCCTCTACGAGTTGCCGGCGTTTGCCGCGTGGGCCGGGGACGTGAGCGATCTTCTCTCCTTCGAGCGCGGTTGACGCGGCGCGGAGTGCAGGATGATGTCGGACGCGTCGTCGGCTAAAACCGGCGCACTGGCCAAGCTGCGCGCGGCGCGCACGCGGCTCGTGCTCGAGCGTCCGTTTCTGGGTGCGCTGGCGCTCCATCTTCCGCTGACCGCCACGCAGCGTTGTCGAACCGTGGCGACCGACGCGCGGGCGTTCTACTTCAATCCCGGGTTCATCGACTCGCTTTCGTTCGCGGAAACGCAGTTCGTGCTCGCCCACGAGGCTCTGCATTGCGGGTTGCTGCATTTCGACCGCGCACGCCAGCGGATCCGCCGGCGCTGGGATCGCGCATGCGACTATGCGGTGAACCAGCTCCTGGTCGACGACGGCATGCAGCGCCCTCGTGGAGCACTTCTCGACCCTGCGTATCGCGGGCTCGCCGCGGAGGAGATCTATCCGCTGCTCGAGCCCGAGCGGAACGAGATGCCCCTCGACGAGCACTGGTTTGGTGCGAGCGCGGAAAGCGCGAGGCAGATTGGTGCCGCGGACACAGCAGGCGAGGCGCAGCTGGTGGATGCGACGTTTCTCGAGGCGCACCGCGACGGCTTCGATGAGGTGCTCACGCGCGCGACCATGCTGGCGCCATCGGGGTCCGACGTGTCGCTGTGGCGCGACCGCATGGCTGCGTCCGGAATCGAAGCCGCATCGGCGGGGCGACTCGGGTCGGTCTTTCGCACGGTTCTGGATGAGTTTCTTCAGCCACGACTTCCATGGCGCACGCTGCTTGCGCGCTTTCTCATGACGCTGGCCCACGACGATTACAGCTTTCAGCGCCCGAGTCGCCGCGCCGGCGCTGCGATCCTGCCCGGACTTGCCAGCGGTAGCGTCACGCTCGCTCTCGCGCTCGATAGTAGCGGGTCTATCGCCCTGCAGGACTTCGCCGAATTCATCTCCGAGGTGGACGCTCTCAAGGGGCAGGTTCGTGCGCGAGTGACCGTGCTCGCCTGCGACACGTCGCTCGTGCCGGGCGCACCGTGGCGCTTCGAGCCATGGGAACGGCTCGCGTTGCCCGCGGGCCTGGGTGGTGGCGGTGGAACGCGGTTCACGCCGGTCTTCGAATGGCTCGCTGACGAGCCGGCGCCACCTGACGCCCTGCTGTACTTTACCGACGCACTCGGCGAGTTTCCGCCGCATGCGCCCAGCTATCCCGTTCTGTGGCTGGTGAAGGGCAATGCACCGGTGCCCTGGGGCGAGCGCGTGCAGCTGAACTAGTTCCGCGGGCGATTGCCGCCTCCGCCTTTTCTCATGCGTAGCATGAGGATAGCGCGTTGCGCATCGGAATTAATTCCGCTTTCGCGGTGCCCGGCACCGGTGCTGGACCGCTTCTTGCAATTCTTCCTCGCGGGCGTCGGTCGTGCGGCGTAACACTGCCTCCTGGCCGGCGGGTCGAAATCGCCCTGCTCGAAGGAAGGTAGTGACATGAACGCGAATCTGAAGCGCCTCTGCACGATGCTGGCCGGTTGCCTGCTCGTCGCGCTCGCGGCAATGCCCGTGGCGCACGCGTCGGAACCGTCGAATGTCTCCCGACCGGTTCTGCTGGTCGCGAATCCCAAGCTTGGTGAGTTCTACGGCCAGACGGTGCTGATCGTCCGACCGGTCGGCAATGACCAGCACATCGGTTTCATCATCAACCGCCCCACGAAGATGACGCTGGGCAAGCTCTTTCCGGAGCACAAGCCTTCGGCCATGGTGACCGATCCGGTGTTTCTCGGTGGGCCCGCGAACGTCGGCATGATCTTCGCGGTCGTGCAACGCGACGGTAGCCCGGGCGGCAAGTCCATGCCGCTCATGGACCACCTGTTCGTGGCCATCGACGAGGAAACCGTCGACAAGATCATCGAGAACGAGTCGGACCACGCGCGGTTTTTCGCGGGCTTCGTCGCCTGGCAGCCGGGCGAGCTCGCCGCCGAGATTCGCCGCGGACTGTGGTTCGTCATGGAGCCCGACTCCAAAGTGCTGTTTCGCGAATCGACTGACGGGCTGTGGGACGAGCTCGTCATGAGAACCAGAGGGTCGATTTGAGTCAGTAGGTTTTGCAAGACACCCAGGCCCGCACGTTCGTACGGGCCCGGGTGTCTTCTGAGGGGCGGGGTGGTTTGATCACCTGCTCGGAGCATTGAGCTTGCGTGCGAGCTCGACAAAAAATCCGAGGCTCTGCGGATTTGCCATGGCGTCCGGACTCGCCACCGTGTCGGCAGTCGCGCCGAGCAGGATCTTGCGAATCGGTAACTCCATTTTCTTGCCCGTTAACGTGCGCGGCACCTCGTCGACCGAATAGATTTCATTGGGCACGTGACGTCCGGATGCCTGGGTGCGAATCTGGTCCTTGATGCGATGCTTGAGAGTGTCGTCGAGCGAATGCGTCCGGCGCGAGCACGACGAACAGCGGCATGAACGATTCCCGGCCAAGGTATTCGAGGTCCACGACCAGGCTGTCCACCACTTCCGGCATGTCCTCGACCGCGCGGTATATCTCGGCCGTGCCCATGCGGATACCGTAGCGGTTGATGGTCGTGTCGGAGCGCCCGTAAATCACGCATGTTCCGCGTTCGGTGAACCGGATCCAGTCCCCGTGGCGCCAGTGGCGGGGGTACATCTCGAAATAGCTCTCGCGGTAGCGTGTTCCGTCCGGGTCGTTCCAGAAGTAGAGCGGCATCGACGGCATTGGCTCCGTGATCACGAGCTCACCGACCGTTCCGACGAGCGCCCGTCCCTGATCGTCGAACGCGCGTGCTGCGACGCCGAGCATCGCGCATTGCATCTCTCCGGCCGTCACGGGCAGGATCGGCGAACCACCGACGAACCCCGCGGCGACATCGGTTCCGCCGCTGATCGGAGCGAGCCAGACGTCGTGCTTCACATGCTCATACACCCACTCGAACGCATCGATCGGCAGCGGAGAGCCGGTCGTGCTGATCACGTCGAGTGCGCTCAGGTCGGCGATCTTCGCGGGGGCGACACCCGCTTTCATGGCCGCAGTGAGGAGCGCGGCACCGCTGCCGAAAAGCCTGCAACGGGTCTCGCCGATGTAGCGCCACACGGCGCCAGGATCGGGGTATGCGGGATTGCCGTCGAGCAGCACGACCGTGCAGCCGGCAAGCAGCCCGCCGACGGCGAGATTCCAGACGATCCACCCGGTACTCGACATCCAGAAGAATCGGTCGCCGGCATGCACGTCCTGATGCAGGAGCAGCGTCTTCAAATGCTCGAGCACGATGCCGCCATGTCCGTGGACAATGGCCTTGGGAACACCGGTGGTGCCAGAGGAATAGACGATCCAGAGCGGGTGGTCGAACGCGAGCGACTCGCACGCGAGCGGTGCCGGACGCGAGATCAGTTTCGACCAGGCAACTGCGCCGGGAAATGCATCCAAACGCGCGGTGGGATCCAGGTAGGGCAGCACGACGACGCTCGCGAGGGTCGGCAGCGCCGCCACGATCTCGGCAAGCACCGGGCGACGATCAAAGGATTTCCCTCCGTACACATATCCGTCGACCGCGAACAGGACTTTCGGCTCGATCTGCCGGAATCGATCCACGACGGCGCGCGTGCCCATGTCCGGCGCGCAGCTCGACCAGATCGCACCGAGGCTCGCGCACGCGAGAAACGCGACGACAGTCTCCGGAATGTTTGGCATGTATGAGACGACGCGGTCACCCGGACCGATTCCCATTTCGCGAAGCGAGGCGGCAACCGCGCCGACCTGATCCGCGAGCTCGGCCCAGGAAATCTCGGTCGTCGGGCGCAGTTCGGAGCGCGCGATGATCGCCGGATGATGTGCCGATGCGTGCCGGAAGACGTGGTCGGCGTAATTGAGCCGCGCGCCTGCGAACCAGCGCGCCCCCGGCATGCGGCGCTCGGGGAGTACGCGTTCGTAGGGCGACGACGCGCGAATCTCGAAGAATTCCCAGAGCGAGGCCCAGAACGCTTCCACGTCGCGCACCGACCATTCCCAGAGCGCTTGATATCCGGCGAAGCCGAGGCCCTTGCGATCGGCCAGCCAGCGCATGTAGCGTGTCAGCTCGCTGCGTTCGCGGAAAGCCGCGGAGGGCTCCCAGAGCACCGCTCCTTCCGCCAAGTGCGCCATGTCCGATGTTCCCGCTCGCTAGGCGCGACCGAACACCGGCAATGCGACGCCGGTGATTGCGCGCGCAGCGTCCGAGGCAAGAAACACGATCACGTCTGCGATGGCTTCCGGAACGACCCATTTGGACGTGTCCGCGTTGGGCATCGCGGCACGATTCTGGGGTGTGTCGATGGTGCCGGGTAGCACTGCGTTCACCCGAATGCCCATGGCCTTGCCTTCCGCGGCAAGTGCCTCGGTGAGCCGGATGACCGCGGACTTGGATGCGCTGTATGCGGCGAGACCGGCCGGACTGGAGAGCGCGGCGCCCGCTGCGATATTGACGATGGCGCCACTGCCCTGGTTGTGGAAGTCGGGGAGCACGGCGCGGCACGCGAGCAAAGTGGTGCGGAGGTTGAGCGCCATCATGAGATCCCAGGTGGCGAGCTCCTCCTCGTGAACCGCCTTGCCGCCGCGAAATCCACCCACGGTATTCACGAGCACGTCGATGCGGCCGAAGCGCTCGCGCGCGGCCGAGGCGACGCTCTGCGCGCTTTGCTCGTGCGTGAGATCGACGCCTCCGTAGAGGAGGCGACCCGGATCGTGCGCCGCCGGGTAGGCTTGCTGAAGGTGCTCTTGCGAAGCATCGACCAGCACCGTTTGCGCCCCGGCGGCGCGCATGGCCTCGGCCGTGGCGCGGCCGAGATTTCCCGCGGCGCCGGTAACGATGGCCACTCTCCCATCGAGCATGCTCATCTGCTTCGGCCTCCCTTGATTTCGCGCCGGTCTGCCGTCATGCGGCACCGACGAGTGCGGGCAGTTCGGCGAGCGAGCGCATCTCGTGATCGAGCGAGACACCAAGCTCGTCCAGCGGTGCGCCGGCCCGGTTGCACCAGAACACGCGGAATCCGAAAGCCTTGGCGCCGATCGCATCCCAGCAGTTCGAGGACACGAAACCGATCGATCCAGTCGGCACGCCGAGTCGGTCGACCGCCAGCGCGTACACACGCGGATCGGGCTTGAAAATCCTGAGCGAATCCACGCTGATCACTGCTTCGAGCAGCTTCGTGAGTCCGGCGTTCGCGACCACCGGATCGAGCATCGCCGGTGACCCGTTGGAGAGGATCGCGCGCTTCCGGCCGGCGAGACGCTGAAGGGTTTCGGGAACTTCGGGATAGGCGTCCAGACGCAGGTATGCCTGCATGAGTCGGCCGCGCGCTGCATCGTCGAGCGCGAGGCCGAGCGCCTTGCAACCGTAGCGCAGCGCGGCCTCCGTAACGTGAGTGAAGTCCTCGTAGCGCTGCATCAGGCTGCGCTGCCACGTGTATTCGAGCTGCTTGGTCCGCCACAGCTGCGAAAGGGCCGTTCCCTTGCCTGGCCATAGCTCGTCACAAAGCTTGATGACCGAATGGACGTCGAACAACGTACCGTATGCGTCGAATACCAGGGCCTTGACCGGGTCGTTCATGAGTCGACACTCCGTGTGGTGACGCCGTGTGGTGACGCCGCGTGGTTCGGTGTTCTCGGCGCAGTTCTGCGGTGATGCTTCCGGCGCGCGACCGCGGGCTCGCGACCTGCCTGTGCGCACGACGTTGGAATCAACTTTGCACCAGCCGTGCGGCAGGCGCAAGGTCTCCCGCGGCGCCACGGCGAGACGGGCTCGCGACACGGTGATCCTGGCGCTTCTCGTGACGCTGGAGCCGTGCTAACTTCGCTCGCGGCCCTGAAGAGCGGCCGCGAGGAGCAGGCCATGCAGGACCGCTACCACGACATCTATCACTCCTTTCGCTGGGAAGTTCCGGAGCTGTTCAACATGGCGTGGGCGTGTTGCGGGCGACATGCCGTGGATCGCCATCGTTTCTGCCTCTACTGGGAAGACGAAGGCGGCGCGACGGCGGCCTACACCTACTGGGACATCCAGCAGGAGGCGAACCGTCTGGCGAATGCACTCGTCGGCCTCGGCCTGAAGAAGGGCGAGCGGGTCGGCATCATCCTGCCCCAGCGTCCTGAAACGGTGGTGGCCCACATTGCCTGCTACCAGGTCGGCGCCATCGCAATGCCGCTCTCGATTCTCTTCGGACCGGACGCCCTCGAATACCGCCTGGAGAACAGCGAGACGACCGTGGCGTTCGTGGATCCGGCATCGCTTCCCAATCTGCTGGCGGTACGCGACAAGCTGCCCGCGCTCAAGCACGTGATCGGCGTCGCGGGTGCACGTGAAACCGGAGTCGTGTCGTGGGAGTCGCTGCTTGCGAAGTCGTCGCGACGTTTCACGCCATCGGACACCCATGCCGAGGATCCGGCACTGCTGGTCTACACGAGCGGCACGACGGGTCCGCCCAAGGGCGCGTTGAAGCCCCACCGCGTGCTGATCGGCAATCTCCCCGGCTTCTCCTGCTCGCACAATGAGTTTCCGCGTCAGGGCGACATGTTCTGGTCGCCTGCCGACTGGGCCTGGACCGGCGGGTTGATGGACGCACTGCTGCCCACGATGTACTACGGCTACCCGATACTCGGCTACCGCGGGCGATTCGATCCCGAGAAGGCCTTTCACCTGATCGAGAAATACGGCATCCGGAATACCTTTCTGTTTCCGACGGCGCTCAAGATGATGATGAAGGCGGTGCCTGAGCCGCGGACACGCTTCGACTTGCCCCTGCGCTCGATCATGAGCGCTGGCGAGGCGGTCGGCGAGACGGTCTTCGAGTGGGCGCAGAATGGGCTCGGCGTGACCATCAACGAGATGTTCGGCCAGACCGAGATCAACTACATCGTCGGCAATTGCAGCACGCTCTGGCCGGCCAAGTCGGGGTCGATGGGACGCCCGTATCCGGGACACCGCGTCGGCATCATCGATGACGCGGGCGCAGAGGTCGCGGTGGGGGAGGTAGGCGAAGTCGCGGTGACATCGCACGGACGTGCACGGAGATCCGGATGCGGTGTTTTTCCTCGGCTACTGGAAGAACGACGAGGCAACCCGGAAGAAGTACACCGGACTGTGGTGCCGCACCGGCGATCTCGCGCAGCGCGACGCCGACGGCTACCTGCGATATCAGGGTCGCGCGGACGACGTATTCAAGAGCGCCGGCTATCGCATCGGCCCCTCGGAGATCGAGAACTGCCTCGTCAAGCATCCGGCAGTGGCCAATGCGGCGGTGGTGGGGAGTCCCGACCCCGAACGGACCAATATCGTGAAGGCATTTGTCGTGCTGCAGCCCGGCTATGCGAGCTCGCCCGAGCTCGCGGCCGAGTTGCAGGCGCATGTGCGCGGCAAGCTCGCGCCCTACGAGTACCCCAAGGAGATCGAGTTCATCGACCAGCTGCCGATGACAACTACCGGGAAGGTGCAGCGGCGGGTGCTGCGGTTACGCGAGGAAGAACGCAAGGGCAAGACATGAGGCAATCTGCCAAGCTCCCCACGGTCGACACCACGCCAGCTCAATTCTCTGGCTCCGCAACGTGAGCCTGCCCGAGAATCATCCGCAGCGGTTCCTTCTGGCGAACGAGGTCCACGCGCGGCCACAGGAGGCGCTGCAGCCGCCCGTGCGCGTGTCGTATCTCGCCGTGGCGGTCGAGCCAGATGGACGCGAAGCGGAACATGCGCACGTCGCGGCGCTGTGCGCTCGCTACGGCGCACATCCGCCCCCGGCCGACGCGACGCATTTCACTGCCGATCTCGGCCCGTTTCGCGTCGCGTGGGAACGTCACACGGAGTTCACCAGCTACACGTTCACGCAGCGGGGCGCGGCCACGCAGCCGTTTGCCGACCCGGCCGTTCGTGCTGTGCCGGCCGAGTGGGTCGCCGGGATCCCGGGTCGTACGGTGGTCGCCGTGCACGCCGATGTCCTGGACCGCATGCAGCCGATGCCAGACGCCTCGGTGATCGCCGCATACTTCGAGGGCAACTACGTCGTCGGGGCGGGCGTCGGTGGTGGCGCCGGGGCATTGTTCACCGATTTTCGCGTGCATGCCGACGGCTTCGGGCGGATTCTGGTCATCGACCGCGAGCTTTCCCGACGCCAGGTAGGCCGCACCCTGCAGCGAATGTTCGAGATCGAGACATACCGCGTGATGGCGCTGCTGGCATTGCCGATCGCCCGGGCGGCTGCGCCGCGAGTGCGCGCGATGGAGGGCGAACTCGGCGATGTGACTGCCGCACTGGCGGGAGGCGCGGGTACCGACGACGCGTTGCTCGAGCGGCTCACCGCGCTTGCTGCAAAGGTCGAGAGCGCGATCGGCGAGTCTCGATTCCGGTTCGGCGCGACTGCGGCCTACTACGATCTCGTGACCAGCCGGATCGCGGAGTTGCGCGAGCAGCGTTTACCCGGGACTCAGACCGTCGACGAGTTCATGGCGCGTCGCCTGGCACCTGCCATGGCAACTTGCGAATCGGTGGCGCGGCGAATGGTCGAGCTCTCCGAGCGGGTCGCCCGGGCCAACAATTTGCTGGCGACGCGGGTCGGCATCGTGCGCGAGCGTCAGAACCAGGAGCTGCTCGCATCCATGGATCGGCGCGCGCACCTGCAGTTGCGATTGCAGGAGACCGTCGAAGGCCTGTCGGTCGCCGCCATCACCTACTACGTCGTCGGTCTGGTCGCCTATGCGGTCAAGGCGCTCAATGCAGCGGGGGCGAAAATCGACGTCGACGTAACGGTCGGCGTGTCGATTCCCGTGGTGTTGGCGCTGGTCGCGCTCGGTGTGCGCTTCATCCGGCGCCGGCTCGCGCGAGCCGAGCGGACCGGTTGAGTGGCGGGCGCGCTACGCCGCGTCCGCGCTCTTGACCAGGATTTTCCCGTCGGCCTCGGCGACGACGGTCCCTTCCTGATTCCGGCACGCACAGGTCAGCAGGACGATTCCCCCTTGCTGTCTGGGCTTGTCGTGCTTGTCGGTGACGGTCCAGGTGGTGGTCAGCGTGTCCCCGGGCTTCACCGGTGCCTTGAAGCGACAGGTGTGCTCGAGATAGGCGATGGCAGTCGAGTGAAAATACATCCCGACAGGCGCCGAGACCAGCGCGCTCGTGAACGGCCCGTGCAGGATGCGTCCACCGAAGCGCGAATCGCGGGCATGGCTTTCGTCGACGTGGAGCGGGTTGAAGTCGCCGAACAGGCCAGCCGCCAGCACCAGGTGCGTCTCGGTGATCGTGAGCGACGAGCTGAATGATTCGCCGATCTTCACCTCCTCGTAGGTTTTCCCTGGAAACATCGATCGCTCGTCTGTGGCAAAGCGAGCATTGTTGCCCACCGGGGTACTGCGCGCAAGCCGTAGGGCGGATCGGCTAGACTCCATGTCGAGCCCACTCGATTGCAACACTGGACGGTAAGGCGGCGTGCGGAGACGATCATGAAGCTCTATACCTATTTTCGATCCTCGGCGGCATTTCGTGTGCGCATCGCACTCAACTTCAAGGGCATTGCCTACGACCCGGTGCTCGTGAATCTTGCCAAGAGCGAGCATCACGGGGCGCCGTACCGGGGCATCAACCCGCAAGGGCTGCTTCCGGCGCTGGAGGACGACGGCCGGCGCCTCATCCAGTCGCTTGCGATCATGGAGTATCTGGACGAGCGCTACCCGGAGCCGCCATTGCTTCCGAAGGATCCTTTCGACCGCGCGTACGCGCGCGCGCTGGCCGGAATCGTCGCGTGCGAGATCCATCCGCTGAACAATCCGCGCACGCTCAAGCACGTGCGCAAGACCTACGGCGTCGACGAGGCCGGCATCAACACTTGGTACCGTCACTGGATCGCCGAAGGATTCGACATGCTCGAACGGTTTCTCGCGTCCGAGGCACGCGTCGGCACATATTGCCTGGGATCGACCGTCACGATGGCGGATTGCTGTCTCGTTCCGCAGGTGTTCAATGCCAAGCGGTACGAATGCGACCTCGCGCCGTATCCGACGGTCACGCGCGTCTTCGAAGCGTGCATGAAGCTGCCCGCTTTCGACACAGCCCAGCCGTCTAAGCAGCCGGACGCAACGTAGTGCGGAGGCTGCTTTCGTGAAACCTCGCAGCCGGACGCAACGTAGTGCGGAGGCTGCTTTCGTGCGACCTTGCAGCCGGACGCAACGTGGTGCGGAGCGCTGCTCTTCTTAGACTTCGTTACTGAACAAGGAGGCCAGAATGGGAATTCTGGAAGATCTGTTGGCGAGCGCCGCTGGTGCTCAAGGCACGGGTAACCCGTCGGTCGGTGATGCCTACGAAGGAAGTCGACGCGCGTCGTCGCCCGGTCCGGGAGGCGGGGGAACGAGCCAGATCCTGATGGCACTCTTGCCGGTGGTCTTGTCGATGCTTGCGAGCCGCGGCGGGGGCGCGCCCGAGACGCAGACCGGTGGCGGAGGATTTGGCGACATCCTGGGCCAGGTGCTCGGCGGCGGTGCGCCATCGGGCGGCGGAGGAATCGGCGATGTCCTGGGCCAGATCCTCGGTGGATCGGGCGGCATGGGCGGCGCATCGACGGGCCCGGGCAGCCTCGGGACGCTGCTCGAGGGCTTCCAACGCGCGGGCTATGGCGAGCAGGCAAGTTCCTGGGTCGGAACCGGGCAGAACACTGCGATCCCTCCCGACGCGATAGAAAAGGTGTTCGGGCCCGGCGGACTCGCGGCGATCGCCAGACAGGCGGGGGTCAGCGAGGGCGATGCGGCGCGGGGACTGTCCCAGTTGCTGCCAGAGGTGGTCGACCGCGTCACCCCGAATGGCATCGTCCCCGACCTTGATGCGCTGGTCGCGAGCGTGGACGCGATGAGCAGGCGCTACCGGTCCGGCTGAGCGCCTGCGCATAGTCGCCGCGCTCGCGCGGCGGCTTCCGTCAGGGTCGCTTGCCGCTAGCGCGCATTGCCTTGCCGAGATTGATGAGGTAGCGCAGCGCGTCCTGATTGTCCGGATCGCGCATCATGCTCCAGATGCCGCCCACCCCGCCCGTCGCGCGCGGGGCGCGGGCCGATTCCGCGGCTGCGGTGTCGAACGCCGCCAGCATGCCCTCGAGCATGTCCAGGCGCTCGCTCAGCCGGGGCAGGGCGGCAGCGATACGCTCCAGGCTGCCGGAAGATTCCAGGTGCGCGAGCATCTCCACCAGCCGGCCGGCACCCCCCCGGTTCGCCCGGTCGAGCAGCGACATGCCCTCGGCCACCGTTTCCGCCATGCGTCCGACCATCTCGTCGGTCAGAGCGTCCTCGGCCGAGCCATAGACGCGGGCGAGCTTTGCCAGCCGGTCGAGGTCCCCGTTGTTCACCATTTCCGCCAGCGCGGGGATGGCACTCGAGAGCCCCGTGCGGTTCACGCGGTCGACCAGATCCATCGCGTCGGTGGCAGTGCCCGCCAGGCGAGCCACCATTTCGTCGGTGAGCGAATCACGTGCCGCCGCGACGATGCGCTCGAACTCCTCGGTCATCGCGGCCTGCTCTGTCGTCGGTGCATTCATGGTCGCCTCCTTCTCAGAGCAGACCGCGCGCGGACGCCCAGTACAGCTTGTTGTACGCCACCTTGAACCAGTGCACGGCGCGGGTCGGCGCCTTCGGCTGGGGCGGATTCTGGTAGTCGAACATCGCGTAGGTGGCGCGGTCCTTGCCTGCCTCGATGAAGCAGAACACTTTCCCGTCGTAGTCGCGCACGGGCGCGCCGAGCTTGAAGCGCGCGGCGATATTTTCACCCAGTGCCTCCGCTTCGAAGTGCGCGGTCGACCCTGCCTTGCTGATGGGCAAGTTGGTCGTGTCGCCAAGAACGAACACGTTTTCGCGGCCTTCCATGTTGAGCTGATGGCGGTGCGTGGGAATCCAGCCGCGTTGACCCAGCCCATTCTTCTCGATCACTTCCATGCCGCGGTGCGCGGGGATGGTGATCAGCAGATCGTAGTCGGTCTCCGTGCCTTCCTCGCTCTTCACGACCTTCTTGGCGCCGTCGACTTCCTTCATGTTGAAGAGGGTTTCGTAGGTGATTCCGAGACGATCCATTTCCGGGGCGGCCCACTTCGCGACGTTCTCGAGCGAGTGCACTCGCCCGATGGGGTAGGTGTAGTGGAGCTTCACCTTGTCGAGGATCCCGCGATCCTTGAAATAGTCGTGCAGCATGAACGTGATCTCGAGCGGCGCCATCGGGCACTTGTGCGGCACGCCGACCGTGATGACGACCTTTCCTCCCTGGAACTCGCGCAGCCGCTTGAACATCTTCAAGGCCGATTCCTCGGTGTAGAACTGCTCCGCATTTTCCGCGAGCCCGGGAATCTCCTCGGCCGTCGGTCGCGAGCCGGTCGCGATCGCGAGGATGTCGTACTGATGCGACCTTCCCGCTCTTCGTCTTGACTTCGTTCTTGTCGAGACGGAACTCTTCCACCGGATCGACGTGGAACGCGATTCCGGGTTCGAGCAGGCTGGCCTGGTCCCGGTACAGCTCGTCGGGTGTCATGCGCCCGAACGCGAGATAGAGCAGCCCCGGCTGGTACATGTGCCGCTCCGAGGCGGAGAGCATCGTCAATCGCACCTTTCCGGCGCGGATGTCCCCCGCAAGCCGCCGCGCGAGATTGTTGGCGAGGATGGTCCCGCCCATTCCGCCACCCACCACGAGTATATGCATGATCCCCCTCCGTTCGGTTCGATTCGAAGCTCAGTGCGTCTTCTTCACCAGAACATGCCACACGCCTTCCTTTTCCTGCGTGCCCATGTATTCGTGCTTCACCTTGTGTATCCACTCCGGGATGTCGGTCGCGGAGCCCTTGTCGGTGGAGAGAATCTCGATCTCATCTCCGACTTCCGCCATCTTCATTGCTGCAATCAGTTCCATCAGCGGTCCCGGACAGAAGCTGCCCCGGGCATCCACGAGTCTGCGGTTCGCCACGCTCTCTTCTCCTTCTTGCTCGGTGATTCTCAGAACGACCAGATCTGGCCCTCGCTGGCATCGTCCAGAAACTTCGTCAGCCCCAGTGGCTCGCCCAGATAGGGCACGACATCTTTCGGCTCGTAGCCGAATACATCCATCGCCATCGAGCAGGGGAAGATCTTCGCGTCGCCGAGCTCGACCGCGCTCTCGAAGAGTTGCATGAAGGGAGGCGCCTTCTTTTCGACGAGAAGCCTGCCCATTTCCCCTTCCGCGGGGGCCGGGGCGCGCGCTCCCTTGCGGAAGAACGGCAGCGCGTTCATCGACAGAAACACGGTTACCTCGTTGCCGCTCACGGCGCCGACCGACGCGACCATTGCCGCCATCTGCAAGCGCTCGATCGTACCGGAAATCACCATGATGCTGATGCGATTGCTCATTGCACTGATCCTTCACGAGAAAAGCGGGTGCGCCGGGGCGAGGGCCAACCTCGCTGCGACGCGTCGCGCGTCGATAACGGTCCCCGAGAGCCACACTTGAACATGCGGGCGCGCGACCGAATTTGACCGACGTCAAAACATAAATCAACTCGGATGACGTGCATGCATGGTTGCTTCGATGGCGGCATTCGCAGCACTTATGTGACGTCTGGCCAGGCGAACGTCATCCTTTGATCGCGCCCACGAGCAGCCCGGAAACGATATGGCGCTGGAACACGAGCGCGAGCGCGACGATCGGAACGGTGACGACCACGGCGGCCGCCATGATCGGTCCCCAAGGCAGCTCGAAGGCGCTCGCGCCGGAGAGGAGCGCTATGGCGACGGGAACGGTCCGGCTCTCGTCGGAAAGGGTGAAAGTCAGCGCGAATAGGAACTCGTTCCAGGCGGCAATGAAGACGAGCAGCCCGGTCGTGGCCAGCGCAGGCTGGAGGAGCGGAATGAATATCCGGACGAGCGTGGCGAGCGGGCTAGCGCCGTCGAGCGCGGCGGCTTCCTCGAGCTCCACCGGAATGCCGCGCACGAACGTTGTCAGCACCCATGCCGCGAAAGGGAGCGTAAGGGTGAGATAGGAAAGTATCAGTGCGCCCAGTGAGCCGAATAGCCCGAGCGACCGGACCAGTTCGAACATGCCCGCCAGCACCGCGATCTGCGGAAACATCGAGATCGCAAGCACTGCGAACAGGACCGGCCCGCGGCCGCGGAACCGAATGCGTGCGAGGGCATACGCTGCGCACAGCGCCATACCGAGTGTCAGCGCGACGACTGCCGCGCCAACCAGCGCCGAGTTCAGAATGCTGCGCAGGAACGGCCCGGCCAGGATCCCGCGGTAGTGCTCGGCTGTCCATCGCGCCGGCAAGAGCGCCGGGCGAAAGAGGTCCCCGGACGGCGTCACGGATGTGACGAGCGCGTAATACAGTGGAAAAAGCGCGAACACGAGCACCCCGGCAACAAAGGCGACGAAGGCCAGCTTGCGGAGCAGGCGTCCGCCCTTCATGCGGCCTCTCCAGGGCGCAAGCGCACCAGGCGCAGGTAGGCGATTGCTGCGAGCCCCACGGTCAGGAACACGAGCGTCGAGGCGGCGGATCCGTAGCCTACGTCCTGGAAATCGATGAGCTGCTGGCGTGCATAGACTGAGATCGACATGGTGCTCGTCGAATTCGCCGTGAGCACGTAGACGAGGTCGAAAATCCGCAATGCGTCGAGCGCGCGGAAGGCGATCGCCACCGCGAGGGCGGGCCACAGAAGTGGCAGCGTGACTCGCCAGAAGACCTTTACCGGATGCACACCGTCCACGCGCGCCGCTTCGTAGCAGTCCTGCGGCAACATCTGCAGCCCGGCAAGCACCAGGAGCACCATGAACGGCGTGGTCTTCCAGACGTCCACGGCGATCACGGCTGCAAGCGCGAGATCGGGATTGGCCACCCAGGCGATCGGCTCGGAGATGATTCCGAGACCTTGCAGCGTGTAATTGAGAATCCCGAATTCGTCGTTCAGCATCCACGCCCAGAGCTTGGCCGACACCACGGTCGGGATGGCCCATGGGACGAGGACGGCGGCGCGCACGAGGCCGCGTCCGCGAAACGGGGCGTTCAACGCCAGTGCAATGGCCAGTCCGAGGACCGTTTCGAGAGCCACCGAGCAGACTGCAAAGACGAGCGTGTTGCGAACCGCGTGCCACCATTGCGGGTCGGCCAGCACGCCGTACCACTGATCGCCGTCGCGCTCGAGGTAGTTCGCGAGCCCGATCCAGGCCATATCCGTCGGGGCGGCAAGGGTCGCGTCGGTGAAGCTCATCCAGATGGTCCGCGCGAGCGGCCAACCCGCCGCGATCGCTAGCGCAGCGATCATCGGCGCCATCAGCCACCATGCCGATCGGGTGCGACGCGTGCCCAACGAAGCGGCGTTCACTGACCGGCCTTTCCGGTGCCGGGCGCAGGCCAGTGGCCCCGCCGCTTCAGACGCCTGAGCTGGCGCTCGAGCGCGCGTAGGCTCGATTCGGCATCGCTCTGGCCGGCTAGCACCGTATGCACGGCGTTCGCGAACGCGTAGCTCACGCGGTTGTAGTCTGCCCCCACCACCGCGGAGGGACGCGCCACCGCATCATCGAGCGCGGTGCGCAGCGTGCTGAAGAGCGGGCTCGCGGCGAGCAGGTCCGCGTCATCGTAGAGCGCCGGAAGCGTGGGATGGTATCCGCCGACGAGCGCTCGCCGCTTCTGCTCGGCACGGCCGACGAGATGCAGGACGAGCGATGTCGCCAGTTCGCGATGTTGCGAATAGCGTGAGACGGCGAGCTGCCAGCCGCCCAGGGCAGCGGCATGAGGATCGCCATCGGCCGCGGGCAGCCTTGCGATTCCCACCTTGCCGCGCACCGGGCTGTCGGGACTCTGCAGGAGGCTCCAGGCATAGGGCCAGTTGCGCATGAATACCGCGAGGCCGCTCTGGAAGATTCCGCGCGACTCCTCCTCGGTGTAGTTCAGTACACCTTCCGGGCTGATACGGCGCACCCAGCTCGCCGCAAGGGTGACTGCGGACGCGGCACGGGGATTGTTCACCGTGATCCGGCCGGTCGGGTCCACGATCGTTCCGCCGCCCTGGCTCGCCAGCCATTCGAGCGCGTCGCATGTCAGGCCCTCGTACGCGCGTCCTTGCCAAACGAATCCCCAGATGCGGGATGCGCCGCTGGCGCGCTCGGCCTGCTGAATTCGCGTCGCGGTGTCGGTCAGCTCGGTCCACGTGCGGGGAACCGGAACACCATGGCGATCGAGCAGATCGCGCCGGTAGTAGAGGAGACCGACATCGACGAACCACGGTAGCGCCACCAGTTGTCCGCCGATCGTGTCGTTGCGAACCAGTTGCGGGAAGAAGTCCGCGCGAATATCCGCGGCAGCCGCCGACAGGTCGACCAGGTGGCCTGCGAGAATGCCGGGCCACACGATGTCGATCTGCAGGACGTCCAGGTCAGGCGCGCGGGCGCCGAGCAGCTGCTGGTAGAGCGCAAGGCGTTCCGTGCTCGAGTTGGGCGTCGACACAAGCTTGACCGTGTTGCCGGTGCGCGCCGCCCACTCCTCGGCGCCCGCTCGGCAGATCTCGAGCTCGCGGCCCACTGCGCCGCAGGAGATGGTGATCGTCGCGGCTTGCGCGGTGATTCCGGCAGCAAGCGCGATCGCGGCGACGACGATTCGCAAGAAGTCGTTCACGGACCCGAGCTCCCGGCGCGCCCCAGCGCTTCGCCGGCGGCGTCGAATACGTGCACCCGGTCGGCCGGAGCATGGAGACGCAGAACGGCGCCTGCACGAATGGGGGAATCGGCATCCAGTCGCGCGACAACCAGCCCGTCGCGTGCGCCTGCGACCTCCAGGTAGGCAAAGGATGCCTCCCCGACTGTTTCCGCCACGGTGACGATTCCGTTCAGCGGCGCCTCGCGGTCGCTCGTCGGAACGAGTTGCTCTGGACGTATGCCGACCGTCACGCGCTCGTCGGGGCGCAGGCGGGAGCCGTTCACGGCAGCCCGCAGAACCGTGCCGCCATCGAGCTGGCACAGGACCTCCCCGGAATCGGCGGCGATGGCGGTCGCGGCCAGGAAATTCATTCCCGGCGAGCCGATGAATCCGGCGACGAAAAGATTACGAGGACGGCGATAGACGTCGAGCGGCGTGCCAGCCTGCTCGATGCGACCGTCGCGCAGAACCACGAGCCGCTCACCCAGCGTCATTGCCTCCAGCTGATCGTGCGTCACGTAGAGCATCGTCGCGCCGAGCTCGCGATGCAGCTTGGCCAGTTGAAGGCGAGTCCGGGCACGCAAACCGGCGTCCAGATTCGAAAGCGGCTCGTCGAGGAGGAACGCTGCAGGTTCACGCACGATCGCGCGGCCGAGCGCCACCCGCTGGCGCTGGCCGCCCGATAGCTCGGCGGGTTTCCTTGCGAGCAGTGAACCGATCTGCAGCCGCTCCGCAGCATCCTGCACGCGACGGGCGATCTCGGCGCGATCGTAGCGCGCGCGCGACAGCCCGAAAGCCATGTTCTGGTAGGCGGTCATGTGCGGATACAGCGCATAGGACTGAAACATCATCGCCACCGATCGCTCCTGGGGCGGCAGAGTTTCCACCCTGCGATCGCCGATTTCGATCGTCCCGCGGGTGAGCTCCTCCAGTCCGGCGATCACGCGGAGCAGGGTGGACTTGCCGCAACCCGACGGCCCCACCAGCACGACCAGCTCTCCATCGGCGATGTCGAGATCGATGTCGCGCAGCACGGGCAGGGATCCGAACGACTTGGTCACGCCGCGCAGCAGAACTCTCGCCATCGGCGTCTCAGGAGCGCATACGGCCCGCGGCCGCTGACGGTGTGGGAGATTGCATCGTCATGTGCATCGTTGTTGCGTCACTGTTCAGTCATCATCCAAAAAGTGACGATGGCGCCCCGGAGACGAATCGAACGTCCGACCTGCCCCTTAGGAGGGGGTAAGGAAGGGCATCCGGGGCGTTTCCCGCCGTTTTGGTTTCGGCACAATCCTCTCTATTTCAGAGGCTAAACAGGCTCTAAGCCGTTTTCTCGCGCTTTCCGCTATTATCCCATCGTCTATAGCCCGACCTATAGCCCGTGCCGGCTCGGAAGATCACTGATACCTGGTTGCGCGCGAAGTCCTTCGGTAAGCGCGAGACGCGCTCCGAGCCGGGCGGATTGATTGCACGCAAGGGTCCTGCCGGCGTCTCTTTCTATCTTCAGTATACGTTGGACGGCAAGCTGAAGTGGGTCCATCTCGGCGTCTACGGGGATGAGGGCCTGACGCTCGCCGAGGCGCGCAGGGAAGCGGCCGCGCAGCGTGTCCAGGCCGCGCAGGCGCGAGCAGGGCGGGCGATCGACCCCGCGAACGAGCGGAGGGCGTCGAAGAAGGCCGCGGCGCGCATGGAGCGGCTTGTAGACCCTTCTGTGCGCGCGTTCGCGAGCGTCTTCGTCGCGCGTTACGCCAAGGTTAAGCGGAAAACGTGGGCGGAGGCGGACCGCATTCTGAAGAGGGACGTTCTGCCCATCGTGGGCGAAATCAAACTCGCCGAGATCGAGCGCAAGCACGTCGTCGCGCTCCTCGACCGGAAGGTCGACTCTGGCTACCCCAAGCAAGCGGGTGAGGTTCTCAAGATCGTGAGGAAAATGCTGGCCTTCGCCGTCGAGCGCGGCGAGATCCAGATCAACCCCGCAACCGGCATCAAGCCGCCCGAGAAATCTCCGCCGCGGCGGCGGGTCCTCGTGACCCAAAAGGCCGACGAGATCGGCGGGCTTTTCCGGGCGCTGGCGGCCTCCGCGATGCATCCCGGTATGAAGCTCGCCATCGAGTTCCAAACCTTGACCGCGCAACGCCCCGGCGCCGTGCGGGGCGCCCGATGGGCGGAGATTGACCGCAAGCGGCGCACATGGACCATTCCCCCGGAGCGGATGAAGCGCATGAAGGCTTCGCCGTGGTCCGATCTGCCGAACGTTGTACCGCTCTCTGTTGAGGCTCTAGCGGTAATCGAGTGCGCGGGGGCGCTATCGGGCGAATCACCATATCTTTTCCCCGGCCGCGATCCCGAAAAGCCCTGGTCTGACACGGCGATCGACCACGAACTGCACCGCGAGACGATGCTCGCAATGCTAAAGGAGCGGGGCGTCGAGAGGTTCAATTTGCACGACTTGCGAAGAACGGCGACGACTATTCTCGCGAGTCTGGGCACCATGCCGCATATCGTGGACAAGCTGCTGGGACACGTCCCGGAGGGTGTTACAGCGGAGGTCTACGACGTTTACGAGTATCTAACGGAGAAGCGAAGCGCGCTTGAGGCGCTTGGCGCCCGGGTCGCCAAAATGAAACGCCGTAGGCCGATCAAAGGGGCGGACCTCCCCTTCAAGCAGGCGCGCCGTGGCCGGTAAGAGGAAATCGACATCGAAGCGCCGGAAGGCTATCGGCGAACTTCACGGCCGGCACGCCGAACTGCTGCGCCGCTGGCGCCTGATGAGCGCCGACGAGCGCCGGGCGAGTTTCCAGAAGGTGATCCTACTGGCCGCTGAGGACGCGAATCCTCGCGCCCTCAGCGTGAGAGCCGGCGGCGGACCTCCAGGTTCGCGCGGCCGGCAACCTTAACAAAAAGCCCGCACGCGGCGGGCTCTTTTACCGCAGATGAATGGGGCGACCGTCCGAGATCGACCCCTTGCTGCCTGTCGTGGGCTAGAGAAGCGGACCTACGTGGACTTCACAGACCGGCCACCTGCGGCCGCAGCGTTTCACTCTTCAATGCCGGGCGACGCTGAACCGATCGAACCACGAAGTCGCTCTGATCAAGCGTTCATTCTAGTGCGTTCGGGAGCGCCGTCCGCGGCGACCAGGAGTGCCTCGAACACGCGCCTAGTTTCGGGTGTCGAATTGCGCTCGACCCAGACCAGCCTCAACGTGCTAGTTCCCGCCGCGACGCTGTGCTCGACGATCGCGCGGGCCGTCTCAAGCGTCAGCTCGCTAGCGTGCGACGGTGTTTCGGCCTTTCGACTTCGCCCGGTAGAGGGCCTCGTCGGCGATGCGAAAGAGCTCTTCGAGTTGGACGCCCGGAGAGCCGCTTGAAACCCCGCATGAAATAGTGGCCTGCACCGCAATATTGAGGACGACCTCCGCGGCGACCGCCGCACGCAGCCGCTCAGCTGCGGTTAGCGCGTCCGATAGCGGCGTTCCCGGTAGGAGCAAACAGAATTCGTCGCCCCCGAAGCGCGCGAGCAGGTCCCCGGGGCGAATATGCCGGGCGAGCACGTCGGCAATCGTGCAGATTAACAGGTCGCCCGCAAAGTGCCCCGCCTGATCGTTGTACGCCTTCAGGGTATCGACGTCGATCAGGATAAGACTGCTTGGCAGAGCATCCCGCGCGCACCGGTCTAGCTGTCGCGGGAACGTATCGCTCATCCAGCGCCGATTGTGCAGTCCCGTGAGGCCGTCGGTACCCGCAGCGCGTTCGAGTTCGCGCTGCCGGTCGAGCCCGAATACAATCTCGGCATTGCCGTGGCGCATCCGTCGCGACAGGATGTAGAGCAAATTCCGTGCGACCGCATGGGAGGTATTGACCAGGGACCATATGATCGGTTCGGGAATGGCCAGAATACGCGTTGTGTCCCGAGCGATCACCGTGGCTGAGATGGGTTCGCCGTCGATCGCGGACATCTCCCCCACGCACTCGCCCGCGTCGATGGTGGTGTGCGAGGGCGACTCGGCGCCGGCAAGATGGACGCTCACCCGCCCACTAATCACGACGAAGATGTCCTTGCTCGGGGCTTCCCCGCGCGCGAGCAAGACTTCGTCTGCGCGCAGGTCGCGCAGGGTGCACTCCCGCAGCAAGTGATCCACGAGCTCGATGTCCACACTGCGAAAGAGCCGGGACTTCGCAAGCGCCTCCCGATCAGACTCGGGAAGTGGTTGCGACGACGTGAGCGCGGGGGCGAAGGCTACGCGTGGACGAGCCGCTTTGTGTGCTTCCTTGTGCATCATTGGCCCTCGCAAGGCTTGCGAGCTTACCACTCGACCTTGAATGGCAGCAATCAAGTTTGCGCTATGACCGGATAGGGTCGATAGCGCCGTCGGACGACCGCTTTTAGCGACTCGGCCGTAGCGCCGCTTCTGGCCGGATTGAGTCGTTCACGATACACCCTCGCCGCACGACCTGACCGATCAATGGGACGGCTGCTTCCGCCACTCCCACGGCGGCGATGGGTTCGAGTCGCGCCATTGGCTAAAACGAAAAGCCCGCACGCGGCGGGCTTTTCTTGGGTGACGTGGTTGATTAGTGCAGCTCGCGGCGGCGCGAGAAGCCGAGACCGGCCAATGCAACGCCGAGAAGGGTGAGAGTGGCGGGTTCGGGGACAAGGTTAGGATCGCTGAAGATTCACCACGTTCCGATTTCACGCTGTCGCCGAAGGCGAACACCGGCCGCTGACCAAAAACGGTCCAAAGCCCGTGCTCGCCAAATTGGCGATCGGGATCAAAGGCGGGCTGTCGGGATTGCACGGCTCGGCAGGCATGGTGAAGTCGCCATAGGCGCAGATGGGGAAGGAGAAACCGTCAAACGAGAGCGACCCGCCAAGCGACCACAAGATGGTCTCGCCGGAAAAGATCATGTAGGACCCATCGGGCGGATAGGGTACGTCGGTCGGCCCTGCCGTTGGATCTTCATTATTGAAGTCAGTGGGCAGGAACTGATAGGGTCTCGCGTCGGTAGAGAACGTCGATATTCCAGATACGGTGCTTGGAACAAACGGGAAGTCGGACACCCAGTCGATACGTGTGGGGAGATAAACAGGAAACGGATCGGCGATTGCCGCAGTCGCCGCAGTTGACCACACGAGGCCTCCCAACAAGGCGGCAACACCTTTCAGTATTTGAAAGCGTGAACTGGACATATGAGCCCCCTTTGATGGTCCGTGATAGCTATCAAAACGCAGGCACGGCCATAATCCTGAGTTACGAAACGTCGTGAGCCACCCTTAAAGGACAGGGGAGCGTGTATGCATCTCATCGCTGTCGCATTGTGGAGCTGAACGTGACAACCAGTAGCGGGAATTTCAGGCCCAAGAAGTCCGCCGCGTATTGACCGAAGTCAAGGAACGGGCCTATCCGCGACTCGACCGCTTTTGCGCGTCAGCGCATCCGAGTTGTGACGGCGAATTCGATGCCGATTGTGGCCGCCTCTGGCGGCGCGCCCGCCGCAAGTACCCGACCCTTGGCGTGCCGGCGGCGGTGTTTGCCGGTGGGCGGTGCTTCGGGCTGTCGGCGAGACGCGTCAACCCGCGCATGCGTGAGTTGCCACAACTCGATTGGCTTGCCCGATGGCCTGCACCTCTGGTGCGCGAGCGCCACGCCTCGTGGTCGCGTTCCCGTGCGGGTGGTGGGAGCGGGACGCGGGAGCGGATGAGAAATAGAAAAGCCCGCACGCGGCGGGCTTCATGCCGGAAACGTTCTACTCCTATTCTAGCGCAACGTATCCGTCGCTTAACGCGGGCGCACCGGCTTCGCTACGGGTGGGCGCACCGGCTTCACTGCGGGCGGGCGCACCTCGGGTTGTGGCCTCACGCGCTTCTCGGATCCAGCCTTCGCATACGATGGCGCAACCGCCAAGCTCAGAATAGCCGGCGCGACATAGGCCGCCTTCTTTACGAACTCACGCCGAGAGTTGCTCTGTTTCTTATCCATAGCCTAGCTCCTATACACGCGACTGTTAGATAAGAGGATAAATCAGGAACCCCTCGGATGGCCGAGAAGCTGGGCATTAATTCACAGCGAATTGTTAAGAACTGTGACAAGTGCCAACAAGAGCACGGTATGCAAGGCGGGGGTTGCACATTTGCACAACCTGCATCGGACGGGATTCACCTGTGGTGCGAAAAGCACCAGCTCGCGGTCGTGTTCCCGTCGCAAATCAAGTCTGGGGCGACTCCGGTTGCTGCACAAGCCGAAATTCTGAGATTCGCGAAGCCACGATTTGTCCGCTGCAAAGGCGTTCAAAGACTTCCTGAAGCGATAAGCCGTACGTCCCTAGGATTTGCATCGCCTCCTCCAGGGTTGAGGGCCACCAGCGATCTTCTCCAATAAATCGGGATTCAAGCTCCCGACCAACCGCTCGCTCCGCAATGACCTCTTCGAATCTCGGCGTCGCGTACTGGATAGCCCCCTCTGCACGGCCCCAAAAAAACGATTCAATTCGCCCAATCGTCATACATACCTTTCCGCGTGTCCTTCGGTTCACACGACACTCGCATCGACGGAAGGAGTTGCAAGCAACCCCCGTACCTGATGGCTTCTTTGTGAACGATGTCGCCCTCCCGAGGTTCGAGTGTGGCAAATTGCCAGTGCACGAGCCCTATATTCCCGCGTTCGATTCGAGAATTCGACGATAGTGTCACCACCCTCGACACGCCAGAACACGTGAGCCTCGATCCGCAGACCGCACTTTGACGGCGGTCAACCGGGCCTGTCTGACCCAGCAGTCCGCGCGGTTCGCCAGGCGTCGTGCGTGTAGACCGGACTGCCCGAGGAGTGCCCGCGACAAAAGTTCTGGCGAGGAACCTTTACGAGCCCCGCCGCGCGCGAGGCTTTTTCATGCTGCGTGGCTTATAGCCAGCACAGCACTTCGGATCTGCCCCCACCGCATTTCGACTGTAATGGTTGGATTTAATGGCGCCCCGGAGACGAATCGAACGTCCGACCTGCCCCTTAGGAGGGGGCCGCTCTATCCACTGAGCTACCGGGGCGCAGGGGGAGCGCAGCCCCAATAGTAAGCGAGGAGTGGTAAGCGAGGAGTGAGTAAGCGAGGAGACAGCGAGAAGTCGGCGAGGCGGCACGCCGATGGCCCGGACGCGAGTTCGACGGGCAGATTTCGGCGCTTGTGCGAAAAGCATGCGCGGCTCGGGTAAGATGAAACTCCCACTGGAAACGCGAGCCTCTCATGCCAATCCGCCTGCCGCCCATCCTCCCGGCTGCTGCCCTGTCCGTCGTACTGTCGATCATCGCGTCCGGGGCGGCGGCGCAGCTTGATACCAGCTCGCCGTTTGTCACCACGCCGCCGATGGTCGTCGATCGCATGCTCGCGCTGGCAGGCGTGACGGCCAAGGATTACGTGGTCGATCTGGGGTCCGGCGACGGACGTATCCCGATCGCCGCGGCGAAGGGATATGGTGCGCGGGCGATGGGGGTCGAATACGATCCGAAGCTCGTGAAGTTGAGCAGACAGAAAGCCAGCGCGCAAGGCGTGGCCGATCGAGTGACCTTCATCGAGGGCGATCTGTTCGCGGTCGATCTTTCGGATGCCACCGTGATCACTGTCTATCTGCTGCCGGACGTCAATCGCAAGCTGCGCGACAAGCTGCTGACAGAGCTCAAGCCCGGCGCCCGGCTCGTCGCCCACGACTTCGACATGGAAAGCTGGCGGCCGGATCAGGTGGAGAGCTTTTACGCACCGCAGAAAAACGACGGTCGGGGTGGAACCAGCAAGCTGATGCTTTGGATCATCCCCGCGACTGCGCGAGGGAATTGGCACGTCGAGAGCGGGACCTTGCCGAACGGGAAGGCCGAGCTTTCCATTTCGCAAAACTTTCAGGCGATCGAGGGCGAATTGACGCTGGGCGAGGAGCGCTTGCCCGTATCGAAGCCGACGCTCCGCGGCACGGAGATCCGGTTCGGAGTCCCGGTCGCGAGCGGTCCGCTTGAATTCGCGGGCCGAATCGATGGCGATAAAATCACCGGAACCGTGCGCTCAGGCGATCGCGAGTGGCCCTGGCACGCGATGCGCGGTGAATAGGCGGCGCGGCCATGGCATACGCCATCCCGAGCGATGAGTCTCGGCCATGAAGTCGTATTCGAAAGCGTCCGAACGCAATCGCGAACCGATCCTCGCCGTTCTGCGGCGATGGCTGAACGGGCCCTGCCGGGTGCTCGAGGTCGGCAGTGGCAACGGTCAGCACGCCGTCTACTTCGCCGGCGCGCTGCCGCAAGTGTTCTGGCAGGCCACCGATCGAGCGGAAATGCTGCCGGACGTGAGCGCGTGGATCGACGAGGCGGCGCTGCCGAATCTCGGGGCGGCGACCGCGCTGGACGTCAATGATGAAGGATGGCCTGTCGCGGCATTCGATGCCGTCTTCTCCGCGAACACGGCACATATCATGAACTGGCCGGAAGTCGAGCTGATGATCGCTCGCTCGGCTGCTGCGCTCCACCCGGGCGGACTTTTCTTTCTCTACGGACCATTCAACTATGGAGGGCGTTTCACGTCCGAGAGCAACGCTCGCTTCGACGCGGCGCTTCGCGCACGTGAAGCGCACATGGGAATCCGTGACTTCGAGGCGGTTGACGCGTGTGCAAGCGCCGCTCGGTTCACGCTGATCGAGGACAATACAATGCCGGCCAACAATCGCCTGCTTGTGTGGCGTCGATATGCCGACGGTCCGCGAGTGGGCTCCGGCGGGGAGTGATCGTGAGCGAATCCACCGCATTCAAGCTGACTTACTCCACGATGTTCGATCCACCTCCGGAGCTGCACAGGCGCTTCGAGACGGCGCTCGCCGAGGCGAGATCCAGGTTCGGCACCGAGCGCCCGATGTGGATTGGCGGCAGTGAAGTTCTCGCCGAGGAAAAATTCGAGGTCCGCAGCCCGATCAACCGCGACTGGTGCGTCGGAACATTCCAGCGTGCCAGTCGCGCTCAGGTGGATGCAGCCGTGACCGCCGCGCGGAGTGCATATCCCGGGTGGGCGGCGACGCCCTGGCGGGAACGGGTGAAGATTCTACGGCGCGCCGGGCAGCTGATCGAGGAGCGCGTGTACGAGATCGGAGCGGCGGTCGCCGTGGAGGTGGGCAAGAACCGGATGGAGGCGCTCGGCGAGGTGCAGGAGACCGCCGATCTCCTGTACTGGTACTGCGACCAGATGGAAGAGAACGGCGGATTTGCACGCGTCCTGCCGAATGATCCGCTGAAAGGGTTTGTCAGCCGCAACCGCACCGTGCTGAAACCGCATGGCGTGTGGGCGGTGATCGCTCCGTTCAACTTCCCGTTCGCGCTCGCCGGTGGACCGATCGGTGCGGCGCTGGTGGCCGGCAATACCGTGGTGTTCAAGACGGCCAGCGACACGGCATTGGCGGGCTGGTTGCTTGCCGAAGTCCTGCGCGAAGCGGGGTTGCCGCCCGGTGTGTGCAACGCCATTTCCGGTGAAGGGGCAACCGTGGGCGATGCCCTTGTTCAACATCCGCACGTAAGCGCCGTGACGTTCACGGGTTCACACGAAGTCGGGATGAGCATCTACCGGTCGTTTGCCGGACGGGCGTATCCGCGGCCCTGCATCGTCGAAATGGGGGGGAAGAACGCCGTCGTCGTGAGCCGCCATGCCGATCTAGAGCGCGCGGCATCCGGAATCGTCCGCTCGGCATTCGGATTGCAGGGCCAGAAATGCTCCGCCGCGTCGCGCGTCCTCGTCGAGCGTCCGGTTGCGGATGCACTGCTTGCGCGTCTTGCCGAGCAGTCCCGCACGATCCGCGTCGGTGATCCCACGGTCAAGGAAAACTGGATGGGGCCGGTGATCAACAAGGCCGCCTACGCGCGGTACGCGAAGTGCGTGGACAATCTTGCGGAACACGGCGAGATCGTCGTCGGCGGCGAGCAATTGACGGAAGGCGATTTAGCGAAGGGCTACTACTGCGCACCCACGATCGGAACCGCCCCCTTCGAGTTCCGGCTCTGGCGCGAGGAGAAGTTCATTCCGCTGGTGCTCGTCGGCGCGGTGGACACCCTCGACGAGGCGATCGACCGGGCGAACGACTCAACCTACGGGCTCACCGCCGGGTTCTACGGTGCGAAGGACGAGATCCCCCGATTCCTCGATCGGATCGAGGCCGGTGTCACGTATTCGAACCGGCCGCAGGGCGCAACCACCGGTGCGTGGCCGGGCTTCCAGCCGTTCGGCGGATGGAAGGGGTCGGGTTCCACCGGCAAGGCGATCGGTTCGTACTACTACCTGCAGCAGTACCTGCGCGAGCAGTCCCAGACGATCGTGGATTGACGCGCAGGCCTCACCGCTCGAATTCCCACATGATTCTCCATCATCGCGACGTCATCGAGTTCTGGTTCGGCGAACCGGGCTCCCCCGAGCGTGGCGTGCCGCGCAAGGCATGGTTCGAGAAGTCGGCGGAGTTCGACGCCGTGATTCGCGACCGGTTCTCCACGCTGCTCGACGCTGCCGTAGCGGGTCGCCTGGCTGACTGGACACGAACGCCGTTTGCGGCGCTGGCGCTGGTGATCGTGTTCGACCAGTTTCCGCGCAACATTTTCCGCGGTAGCCCACGTGCGTTCGCGACCGATCCGCGTGCGCTCGAGGTTTCGCTGGGCATCGTCGAGCGCGGATTCGATGCTGCGTATCTGCCCGTCGAGCGGGCGTTCGCCTATCTCCCGTTCGAGCATGCGGAGGACATCTCGATGCAGCGCCGCTCGTTGGCGCTGTTCGCAAGACTTCCCCCCAGTGCCACCAGCGCCAGCTACATGGACTACGCCCGCCGGCACCACGGTGTGATCGAGCGATTCGGGCGCTTCCCGCACCGGAACGAGATTCTCGGGCGCGCCTCGACGCCCGAGGAGAGTGAGTTCCTGACGCAGCCGGGATCGAGCTTCTAGGGTTCTGCGGGTTGCAACGGGACCCGACGGCATCGATGGCGAATCCGCACGACGAACTAGAGACACCGTCCCCCTGGATTGCGCGCTGGGCGCCCCTGGTCGCGCGCGGTGGTCGGGTTCTCGACGTGGCGTGCGGCGCCGGAAGGCATGCCCGCTTCTTTGCCGGCCGTGGCCACCCCGTCACGGCCGTGGACCGCGACGCCGTAGCTGTGGCGCGACTTATGGGGACCTCCGGCGTCGAGACGCGGATCGCCGATCTCGAAGGCGCGCCATGGCCGCTGGGGCATGCCGAGTACGATGCGGTGGTCGTCGCCAACTACTTGAGTCGACCGCTCTTTCCGTACCTCTGTGGCGCGTTGCGACCGGGCGGACTGTTGATCTACGAAACATTCATGCAGGGGAACCAGCGGTTTGGTCGGCCGTCTAATCCGGATTTCCTGCTCGCGCCGGGCGAGTTGCTCGACCTGATCGAAAACGCGCTGACACCGGTGGCGTTCGAGCAAGGATTGGTGTCGACTCCAAAACCGGCGGCGATTCAGCGGCTTTGCGCAGCCCGGGCGGCCCCGGACGCGGTTTTTTTGACCTGAATGAGGGGTGTCGGGGTATCAAAGGCGGTAAAATTTAGATCTCGATACAGAGGGAAGCACAGGGAAACGCCATGATCACGGGTAGCCTAGTCGCCGTCGTCACGCCGATGCACGAAGACGGACGACTCGACATCGGACGTTTCCGGTCGCTGATCGACTGGCACGTGGGCGAGGGCACGGACGGCATCGTCGTCGTCGGCACGACCGGCGAGTCGCCGACGGTCGATATCGACGAGCACAAGGAACTGATCCGCATCGCCGTCGAGCACGCGAATGGGCGCGTCCCGGTGGTTGCGGGAACCGGCGCGAATTCAACTTCCGAAGCGATCGAGCTCACCGAGTCGGCGCATAAAGCGGGCGCGGCGGCCTGCCTTTCGGTCGTGCCGTACTACAACAAGCCGACGCAGGAAGGCCTCTACCGGCACTTCCGCACGATCGCCGAGGCGGTTGATATTCCGAATATCCTCTACAACGTTCCCGGCCGGACCGTCGCGGATCTCGGGAACGACACCGCGCTGCGCCTTGCCGAGATTCCGAACGTGGTGGGGATCAAGGACGCGACCGGAAACATCGAGCGCGCGACCGACCTCATCAAACGTGCGCCGCAAGGATTTGCGATCTACAGCGGCGAGGATTCGACGGGGCTCGCGCTCATTCTTCTGGGCGGGCACGGGGTCATCTCGGTCACGGCCAATGTTGCGCCGCGCCGGATGCACGACATGTGCGCCGCTGCGCTTGCCGGCAAAGTGGCGGAAGCCCGGCAGATCAACATGGACCTGCTCGGCTTGCATCGGCGGCTGTTCGTCGAGGCGAACCCGATTCCGGTAAAGTGGGCATTATGGGAGATGGGCCACGTCGAGGGCGGCATCAGGTTGCCGCTCACGCCGTTGGCACCGCAGTATCATGAAGTGGTAAGGGAGGCGCTGCGAGAGGCCGGCATCACGATACCAACAGCCGGACTGCGAGTCGTGGAGGGACGAGGAGCATGAGCAAGTGGGGCATGAAGTGGCACGTGCTGGTCGCAGCACTGCTGCCGCTCGCTATCGCAGGCTGCAGCTGGAACAGCCTGTTCGAGGGCAAGTCGGTCGAGTACAAATCTGCGACCAAGCTTCCGCCGCTCGAGGTACCGCCGGATCTCACGCGGCCCGGGAGCGATAATCGCTACGCCGTTCCCGACCTGCCCACGAGCAGCACGGCAACCTACTCGCAATACAACCAGGAGCGAACCGGGCAGGTTCGGCCTGGACGGACCGACGTGTTGCCGACCTCCGATTCCGTGCGCATGGAGCGTGCCGGCAGCGAGCGGTATCTCGTCGTCAAGGGTGACCCCGAGAAGCTCTGGCCCGTCGTGCGGGAGTTCTGGCAGGAGAACGGTTTCATTCTCCGGATCGACAATCCCGAGGCCGGCGTGATGGAGACGGACTGGGCGGAGAACCGCGCCAAGATCCCGGATGATCCCATTCGCAGTGTCCTGGGCAAGGTCGTCGACGGCATGTATTCGACCGGCGAGCGCGACAAGTTCCGCACGCGAATGGAGCGCAGCAAGACGCCGGACACGGTGGAGATCTTCATCACCCATCGCGGCATGGTGGAGGAGTTGACCGGGTCCGGGGTCACGAAAGAGACGGACAGCTCCAAGTGGATGCCGCGTCCGCCCGATCCGGCGCTCGAGGCCGAGTTCCTCAGCCGTCTCATGGTGCGCCTCGGTGTCGAAGAGGAGCGGGCCAAGTCGATGGTGGCGAGTGGGGGGCGACCGGAGGATCGAGCCAAGCTCGTCAACGGCGGCAGCGGGCCCACCGGGGCACTCGAGCTTGCCGAGCCGTTCGACCGCGCGTGGCGGCGGGTCGGGGTGGCGCTCGACCGGTCGGGTTTTACGGTCGAGGACCGTGACCGCTCGAAGGGGCTGTACTTCGTTCGCTACATCGATCCCGAAGCGGATGGCGGCACCAAGGGGTCGGAGGGAATTCTTTCCAAGCTCGCGTTCTGGCGCAAGGATCCGGTGGTGGATCTGTCCAAGCTGCCGCAGTATCAGGTTCAGATCAAGGACTCGAAGGGCGACTCGAGCGAGGTCAAAGTGCTCGGCAAGGATGGCGCCCCGGAAGCATCCGACACGTCGAAGAAGATCCTGGGACTGCTCTACAACCAGCTCAAGTAGGCGACTGGCCCGCCGCATGCGGTTCGCCTCCCTGGCGAGTGGAAGCCGAGGCAACTCACTGGTCGTCGAGTCCGGCGGCACGCGACTCATGCTGGACTGCGGACTGGCGCTGCGCGAGACTGAACGGCGGCTTGCCCGGCTCGGCCTCGCGCCGGGCGAGATCGACGCCATTCTCGTCACCCACGAGCACAGCGATCATGCGGACGGCGCGCTCGCGTTCGCCGCCCGACACGGCGCGACAGTGTGGCTGACGCACGGGACCTGGCGCGCCATCGCGGACGGCGCGAAGCCTGACGAGTCGGTGCATATCATAGACAGTCACGCGCCGTTCGTGATCGGCAGCCTGGAGATCCTGCCCTTTCCGGTGCCGCATGATGCGCGTGAGCCGGCGCAGTTCGTGTTCTCCGACGGTGCCAGACGGGTCGGTGTGCTGACCGATACGGGCACCTCGACGCCGCACATCGAGGCGATGCTCACGGGCTGCCAGGCGATCGTGCTGGAGTGCAATCACGACGCGCGATTGCTCGCGGCCGGAGCTTATCCGGCCTGGCTGAAGAGCCGGATCGGCGGCGCATTCGGTCACCTCGCGAACGAGGTTGCGGCGCAACTGCTCGCTGCGCTGGACACGCGTGGTCTCCAGCACATCGTTGCCGCACATCTCTCACGCGAAAACAACACACCGGACCTCGCCCGGAAGGCCCTGGCAGGCGCCTTGAGCTGCGATCCGGACTGGATCGGCGTCGCCAGCCAGGAAGACGGCTTCGGCTGGCGCTCGGTGGTCTAATTCAAAGCCCGAGCTTTGTCGCGGAAACAGCTGGCACCGAGCTCTGCCAGATTTCGTCGAAGCGCTCGCGCATCGCGCGCGCTTCTTTCTGATCGTCGGTGAGCACGACCCCGCGCGATTGGGCGGCCACCGGCCGCCGGATCACGTGCTCGGCGTCGACGAGCACGAAGCAGTCCTGAGCCCGGGCAGCATCCTCGACGGTGCGATGCACGGCAATGTTCGTGCTGAGCTGGGCGAGCAGATCCATCATGCGTGGCACGCGGTGTGCCAGATGATCGGGATCGTGCACTGCGATGTATAGCCGATTGTCCCGATTCGCATTGAGAAATCTGCGCAGGCTTTCGATGCGATCCGGAGAATTGAGATCGAGCTGCGCCAGATCGGGATCGAAGATCCGCAGCTCGCGGCGGACGTGCGCGACGAGCTCGTCGAAGGCGGCGAGATACTCGCTGCGCACGGTGATGATGCGGCGTGCAGGCTGCGGGACGAGGTGGGCGAGAGTGTCATTCATCGGCGCCTCCCAGCTCGAAGTATCCGGACAGGTACCAAGTGTAAAGCACCCGTGCGGTACCTTCAGCGGGCAAATTTCCCGGTTCGAGCGCACGTCGGTCCGCCAGCCGGGAGAGCAGAGCGCGATCTTCACGAACCGTGACGGATTCGCCATTGACGAAAAATCGATGCCCGCGGTAGAGCATGATCGTTGCCGCGGCCGGTCGCATGCCGCGCCGCGAGATCGAGCGCGTGAACGCATTTAACCCGGGCCGCCGCACCGGTCGGTCGAATCGGACGTGGGGTTTCGGCTCGCTCAGGTGACAGCCGAGGAATTCGCGGACGTCGACTCGCGCACCGGGCAGGCCGCCCAGCATGCGCGCGTACCGATCGAGCAGCGCATCGCCCAGGCGGGCGGGATTTCGCTGTGGCTTCAGTCCGGGATCGGAATAGGTGCCCCGGCCCGTGACGCGGTCTTCCAGGAACTGAAGGTATCCGGTGGCCAGCTCCTGCGCGGTCGGCGCGCGAAAGCCGATCGAGTACGTGAGGCACGGCTCCAGGGCCGTGCCATCGTGCGCCCAGCCGGGCGGGACGTAGAGAAGATCCCCCGCCTCGAGTACCCACTCCTGCTCGGCCCGGAAGTCGGCCAATATCTTGAGCGGCGCATTCGTGTCGAGCCGATACGGGCGCGGGCGCCCGATCCGCCAGCGGCGTCGGCCGCTGCCTTGCACGAGGAAGACGTCATACGAGTCGACGTGCGGTCCGACCCCGCCCCCGGGCGCGGCGTAGCTCACCATGACGTCGTCGAGCCGTGCGTAGGACGCGAAGGCAAACTGCCGCATCAGGCCGTCGACCGCCGGTACGAAGTGATTCACGCCCTGCACGAGCAGGGTCCAGCGGGAATCCGGCAAGCGCGCCAGCGCTCTCTGCGAGAACGGCCCGTCCGCAAGCGTCCACTTCCGCGCGGTACGACGCACCAGGCGCGATTCGGCATCGTCGCGTGCGGCAAGCCGGAAAAGCTGGGATTTTGTGACGGGATCGTTGAAGGCGGGGATCGCGCCGCGCGCCACGAGCGGTCGGCGTTGCCAGTGACTGGCGAGGAAGGCGCGCGGCGAGAGTCCGCCGAGCAACATATATCGCATCGCGAAATTATAGGAGGCTGCGCTTCTTTGCGCGCATTTTTACGCGCATCGCTACGTATCGCGAAACTGGTTTAGAATCGCCGCGACTTCACAGGTCGCGACGCATGCTCGAGCCCGGACAAGCCGCACCGCTGTTCTCCCTGCCGGATGCCGACATGGAGACCGTGAGCCTCGCGACGCTCAAAGGTCGCAAGAACGTGGTGCTCTACTTCTACGCCAAGGACGGAACGCCGGCGTGCACCCTCATGGCTATCGAATTCAGCGACCACGAGGATCAGTATGCGGCGGAGGATTGCGTCGTGATGGGCGTCTCCTGCGACGACTGCATCACGCACGCCGAATTCCGCGACGAGAACGGGCTTGCGATCACGCTGCTCGCCGATTCGGAGGGCGAGGTCTGCCGCAAGTACGGCGTCTGGCGCGATCCGGACGCCGACGGCCAGCGGCGTAGCTGCGTAGTGCGCTCGACATTCGTGATCGACAAGAAGGGCATCCTGCGCCATGCCTTGTATGGCGTTACGCCGCGCGGGCATGCCGGGGAGGTGCTCGAGCTCGTTCGCGGGTTGCGCGAGTGAGAGTCGCGAAGGACACGGTCGTGGCGCTCGATATCGAGCTGTCCGACCTGTGGGGCAACGTGCTGGAGCGCACGGACCAGCCGGTGAGCTATCTGCACGGTGGTTACGGCGATCTGCTGCCCGCCGTCGAGGCCGCGCTCGAAGGCACGCAGGTCGGTGCTCAGGTGGATCTGCGTCTCGAGCCGGAAGACGCGTTCGGGGACTACGATGAATCCCTGCTGAAGATCGAGGAGCGCGCGCGCTTTCCCGACCCGCTCGAGGTCGGCATGCGGTTCGAGGGCATCCCCGGCGAGGGGATGCCCGGGGATGCCGGCGACCCGGCCATCTATCGGGTCACGGACATCGCCGAGGGCAAGGTCGTCCTGGACGGCAATCACCCCTATGCCGGGGTCGCAGTGAAGTTCGCATGCAAGGTCCGCAACGTCCGGAAGGCGACGCCGGGCGAGATTGCCGGCGGGGCCGTCGAAGAACCGGAATCGGTGACCTTGCAGATCGGAAAATAGATCGACACCGCGATCGGCGCCGCGTCCGGTGTCGCGTCAAGCGACAATCAGTCGGGAGGTCGTGCCGTCAGTTGCGACCTCCAGCCGTCGAGTGTGGTAGCCCGCCACAGCCGGGCGGTGCGCGATGCTGACTAGGGTGGACTCGGGAAGGCGAGCGCGCAGCAGCCCGTAGAGTTCTTGCTCGAGCTTCTCGTCCAGCGCCGACGTCGCTTCGTCCAGGAACAGCCACTCGGGACGATGCAGCAGCGCGCGCGCCACGGCAAGCCGCTGCTGTTCGCCGACACTCATCGTCATGGACCAGTTCGCGATCTCGTCCAGCCGGTCCACGAATCCCTCGAGCCTGCAATCGCGTAGCGCGGCACGCGTTGCTTCGTCGTCGAACGTGCCGGGCTTCGCGGGATAGCTCACCGCGTCGCGCAGGCTCGCGATCGGGATATAGGGCTTCTGGGGGAGAAAGAGAATGCGCGCGTCGCGCGGCAACCCGACCCGACCGGTGCCGTACGGCCAGATGCCGGCGATTCCACGGAAGAGCGTGCTCTTGCCGGCGCCGGAGGAGCCGGTCACCAGCAGCGCTTCGCCAGGTCCAATCGCGAAGCTGGCGCCCGACACGATCGGGCGGCCGTCCGGTCGATCGAGGTTGAGGCCGTCCACCACCAGGCCGGCGGAATTCGCGACGGTTGCAATGCCGTCCGGGCGCGCGGCAGCCAGCTTCGCCTCCTCGAGCGCATGATTGAACGTGAGCAGTCGATCGACGCCGGCCTTCCATGCCGCGAGCTGCGAATAGCTGTCGACGAACCAGGACAGGGAACTTTGCACCTGGCCGAACGCCGACGCGATCTGCGTGAGCTGCCCGAGCGAGATGGCGCCGGACATGTATCGCGGCAGGGCGACGACAAAGGGGAACACGACCGCCACCTGGCTGTAGCCGATGGTGAAAGTGTTGAGGCGCTTGGTGAAGCGGATGATCTCCCACCAGTTTGCGCGGATGCGCTCGACGCAAGCGCGCAGGCTCTGCGACTCGCTCGCCTCGCCTCGGTAGAACGCGATTCCCTCGGCATTCTCGCGCACTCGTATCAGCGAGAATCTGAAGTCAGCTTCGAGGCGCTCCTTCTGGAAATTCAACGGGATGAGGCGGCGTCCCACGTAGTGGGCCAGTACGCTGCCGAGCACCGCGTAGACCAGCGCGGCCCACAACATGTATCCCGGAATTGTCAGGGAAAGACCAGCAAGGCGCAGATTCAGGGGACCGGAAAGTGTCCAGAGGATGTAGACGAAGGAGAGGAGGGTTACCCCTTCGGAAAGGATCCCGAGCGTGAAGCCGAGGGCGCCCGACGTGAACGCGTTCAGATCCTCCGAAATCCGCTGGTCCGGATTGTCGGTGGCAGTGCGGGTCAGCTCGAGACGGTAGTACGTGTGATCCGCGAGCCAGTCGCCCAGGTACTGCCTGGTGAGCCACACGCGCCAGCGCATCTGGAGCATCTGCTGAAGATACTGCCGGTAGATCGAGACGGCGATGAACACTGCGGCGAGAAACATGAAGTAGAGCAGCAGCGCGAACGCGTCCTCCGAGTTCTTCTGCTCGAGTGAGTTGTAGAAGTCCCGGTTCCAACTGTTGAATGCGACCAGCAGGTACACGAGACCGAGTGAGAGCGCGACGATGGCCGCGAGCAGCCCGCGTGCCCGCCAGCGCTCCTCGGAGAACCAGTAGGGGCGCGCGAGCTTCCAGACTTTGCCCAGGAAACCGGCCGCATGAATGATCAGATGCATTCGCTGCATTCGTTTTGCTCCAGAAGTTCGATTTCGGCCGCGCACCGCACGGGGGGCGCCGGAGGATCCGTATGGCGGGAGGCGCTCAGCCCGCGCCGCGATTCAGCAATGCGCGCGCTGCGTCGACGACCTCGCCTGCGGTCAGGCCGATCGGACCATGTCCTTTCGCCGCCGCACTGTCCGCCGCGGCCCCGTGCAGATACACGCCCGCAACGAGTGCCGGTCCCGCATCCAGGCCCTGCGCGAGGAGGCTGACGATCATCCCGGTCAGGACGTCCCCCATTCCGGCGCTGGCCATGCCCGGGTTGCCGGAGGTGTTGATCCACCAGTGGCCATCCGGAGCGGCGATCACCGTGCCGTTGCCTTTGAGGGCGACCCAGGACTTGAAACGTGCGGCGAGCCGGCAGGTCGACCTTCACACGATCCGACTGCACCGCAGCCAGAATCCATGCCGAGCAGGCGCGCTGCCTCGGCAGGATGTGGCGTGAGGAGTGAGGCCGCCGTACGTCCTGTGAGCGTCGACTGCAGAACGGGATTCGCCGCGATCATGTTGAGCGCGTCGGCATCGATGACCAACGGAATCTCCAGCCCCAGGCCCTGTGTAAGCAGGCGCTGCGCGCGGGCGTCGGTGCCCATTCCGGGACCGATCGCCGCGGCGGTCGCGAAACCCTCGACCAGCAGTGTGCTCGGCGCGCGCAGCATGAGCTCCGGCTGGACGATATCGACCTGCGGCGGTGTGTCGGAAAGCAGGCCGAGATAAACTTTCCCGGCCCCGAGTCGGATGGCCGCGCGACCGGCGAGCAGCGCCGCACCGACCATGCCTGTGGCGCCTCCGACGATTGCCACGCTCCCTGCGCGGCCCTTGTGGAAATTTCGCGGGCGCGCGATCAGTGGAGTCGCGAGCAGGGTGCTGTCCACGAGCCTGCCTTGCGGCACGCGCAAGGCCTCCGGGTCGAGGCCGAGGAGAGCAGTCGACACTTCACCGCAATGGTCCGGTCCGTCCAGCGTGAAGAGACCCGGCTTGCGCGCGATGAACGTGATCGTGTGGGTGGCGCGTACTGCGACGCCCATCACCGCGCCCGTATCCGCATTGATCCCGCTCGGCAGGTCGAGCGCGAGCTTGCGACCGGGGAGACGGTTTGCCTGCTCGATCAGCTCCGCGTAGCGACCGGAAACGGGCCGCTCCAGCCCGATTCCGAAAAGTCCGTCCACCACGAGGTCGTAGCGCGTATCGGCAGGAATGGACTGCAGCAACTTCCCCTCCACCGCCTGCCACTTCTTCAGCGCGGATTGGGCGTCTGCGGACAAGCGTGCGACGTCGCCCGGGAAAACCACATCCACCCGGTAAAACAGGCGCTTAAGATGCGCCGCGACCTCGAACGCGTCACCGCCGTTGTTGCCCGGTCCTGCCAATACCAGGACGCCGCGCCCCTCGCCGGCGAGGGCGCGTGCGCGCTCGCCGGCGGCCGCGCCTGCGCGCTCCATGAGCGGCGGCTGCGGATTCATCGCGAACGCGTTCGCCTCGAGCGCGCGCATTTCTGCGGTCAGGTAGAGCGCGGGAAAGGCCTGGAGCATCGCGCGAAGTTTAGCCGGTTCGATCGCCCGGCGACACGATCACCCGTCCGCGGCCATGCGCGTGGGAAGCCAGGTCGCAATCTCAGGAAAGATCACGATCAGGATGACCGCGAAAAGCAGGATCGCGAAGAACGGAATCGCCGCGCGCGCCACGGCGACGATGTCGTCGCCGGTCAAACCTTGCAAGACGAACAGGTTGAACCCGACCGGTGGGGTGATCTGCGCCATCTCTACCACCAGAACGATGTAGATGCCGAACCAGATCCGGTCGATTCCGGCCTGCTCGACCATGGGCAGGATGACGGAGGTGGTGAGGACGACGACCGAGATGCCGTCGAGAAAGCAGCCCAGCACCACGAAAAATATGGTGAGGGCGAAGATCAGCATGTGCGGCGACAGGTGCATTGCGCTGATCCACTCCGCGAGGCGGCGCGGAATGCCGGTGAAGCCCATCGCAACGGTGAGAAACGCGGCGCCCGCCAGAATGAAGGCGATCATGCAAGAGGTTCGCGTAGCGCCCATGAGCCCTTCCACGAACGACTCGCGCGATAGTGTTCCGGATAGCCACGACAGCACGAGCGAAAGGAGAACTCCCACTGCAGCAGCGTCCGTGGGTGATGCGATGCCGAGGTAAATGCTCGCGATGACTCCCGTTATCAGGAGCACTACCGGAGCGAGTCTCTTGAGACTGGCGAATCTGTCGTGCCAGTCGAACGAACCCTGATCGGCCGGCACGCCCGATGGCTTGAGCAGCGCCCAGACCACGACGTAACCCATGAAGAGCAGCACCAGCATGGCGCCCGGAATGATTCCCGCGATGAAAAGTCGTGCGATCGACTCCTCTGTGGCGACGCCGTAGACGATCAGGATGATCGACGGCGGAATCAGAAGGCCCAGCGTCCCCGAGCCGGCCAGGGTGCCGATCGCCATCCGACGGTCGTATCCGCGTTTGATCAGCTCGGGCATCGACATCTTGCCGATCGTCGCCGCCGTGGCGGCAGACGATCCCGACACCGCGGCGAATATGCCGCAGCCCAGAATGTTCACGTGCAGCAGCCGTCCGGGTAGGCGCGTTATCCACGGAGCAAGGCCGGCAAACAGGTCCTCGGACAGTCGCGAACGGAAGAGGATTTCTCCCATCCAGATGAACAACGGCAATGCGGCAAGCGCCCATGAATTGCTGGATCCCCAGGTCGTCGTCGCCAAGACCTGACCGAGCGGCGCCTGGGTGAAGAGCGCCATGCCGACCATGCCGACGCCGAGCAGGGCGAACGCCACCCAGATGCCGCTCGCGAGCAGCGCGAACAGGACGATGATGAGCAGCGCGGTAAGGAGCGTCGGGTCCATCACTCGTGCTCTGCCGCGCTGGTCGGACCGGATTGCGCGTACGCGGGTGACCCGCCGCGCAGCAGACTCACGAGCTCGTCGAGCAAGGCGATCGCGAGCACCGCGAGGCCAAGCGCCATCGCCGCCTGTGGAATCCAGAGCGGAACGGGAACGATCCCCGGTGACACGTCGCCGAACTCGATCGACTCGAGCACGAGCCCCGTGCTGTACCAGGTGAAATACAGGGAAACCGCCGCGCTGACCGCCACGCACCAAAGTTCAGCTAAATGGCGTGCCCGACGTCCGAAGCGCTGCAGGACGAGCTCCACGCGGATATGGCCGCCTGCGCGCAGGGTATGGGCGAGCGCGAGAAACGAAGCCGCGGCGAGAAAGAATCCCGCGAACTCCGCGTACGAGGGAATGACAAGCCCGATCGCCTCACCGCCGAACGCCTTGAACAGCACGTCGATCAGGTTGGCGCCGACCTGCAGCAGCACCACGACGCAGATCGCGACGAGAAAAAAGGCCGCTACTGCGCCGCTTGCTCGGTATAGCCAGTCGAGGGCTGTGCGCATGCGTACCGATCAAGGCAAGGGGCCCGGACGCCAGTGCGGCCAGGCTCCTGCGAACGGAATCGCGCCTGCGGCTACTTCATGCTCGAGTAGGACTTCAGGATCGCCTGGCCGTCCGCGCCGGCTTTCTTTGTCCACTCGCTGGTCATCTCCTTGCCGATGCCCTTGAGACCGGTCATGAGCGCGGGCGTGGGCGTGTGGACGGTCATGCCGTTGTCCTTGAGCGCCGCCGTCTTGTCCGCGGTCTCCTTCATGCTCATTGCCCACCCACGGGTCTCGGCTTCCTTCGCTGCAGCGATGACCGCCTGCTGCGCTTTCTTGTCGAGCGAACGGAAGGCTTTCTTGTTCACCACGACGATGTTTTTCGGCAGCCAGGCCTGCGTGTCGTAGTAGTTCTTCACGAAATCCCACGCCTTGGAGTTTGCGCCGGTCGAGGGCGACGTGATCATCGCGTCGACGCGCCCGGTCGTGAACGCCTGCGGAATGTCCGGCACCTCGATCTGGGTCGGCACGGCGCCGGCCAGCTTCGCGAGCTTTTCGGTGGCGGTGTTGTACGCGCGGAATTTCACGCCCTTGAGGTCGCCGACGACGTTGACCTCGTTCTTCGAGTAGAGTCCCTGCGGCGGCCAGGGCACCGAGAACAGCACCATCAACCCTTCCTTGTCCAGGAGTTTCTCGGTCGGTTTGCGCGATGCCGCCCAGAGGCGCTTGGCCTCGTCATAGCTCGTTGCGAGGAACGGCACCGAGTCCACCTCGAACACCGCGTTCTCGTTGGCCAGACGCGACAGCAGGAACTCGCCGATCGGCACCTGACCTCCGCGCACGGCATTCTTGATCTCCGGATGCTTGAAGAGCGAGCCGTTGCTGTGAACCTTGATCTCGAGCTGGCCGTTCGTCGCCTTTGCAACATCGGCCGCGAACTGCGTGATGTTCTGCGTATGGAAGTTCGCATCGGGATAGGGCGTCGGCATGTCCCATTTCGTCTGCGCGAGTGCCGGTGACGCGGCGAACGCGAGCGCGACGGCCGCGACGGCAAGGGGTTTCCTGCTCATGGTGGTTCCTCCGTGGGGTAATTCGTGTTTGGTATCGGAAATCGGTGTCGAGAATCGGACCCCGAATGACACACAAGCTAAATGAGGGTCCTGCTGCTGTCAATGTCCGCGCTCGAGTGCGAGGCGCATCAGCAAGTCGGTCAAAGGAATCGCAGCAAGCTGCATAACGAACATTTGCCCCAGCGGTGATAGCGGGTCAGCGGCCAGCGCCTGCGTATTGCATGTGCCCAAAATGGTGCGGGCCGCCCCGTCCCGCTAGATAGCCCCCGCAACCTGCTCGGCGATCGCGAGCGATGCGGTGAGACCGGGCGACTCGATGCCGAAGAGATTGACGAGCCCGGGCACGCCGTGCTCGGCAGGGCCCTGGATCACGAAATCGGCGGCTGGCTCACCAGGTCCGACAATTTTTGGGCGGATGCCCGAGTAGCCTGGTTCGAGCCGACCGTCGGCGAGACCTGGCCAGTACTCCCTGATCGCCGCGTAGAAGCCATCGGCGCGCCGCGGGTCGACGCTGTAATCGATCTCGTCGATCCACTCGACATCCGGCCCAAAGCGCGCCTGGCCGGCAAGATCGATCGTGATGTGTACGCCGAGCCCCGCCTGATTGGGCATCGGGTAGACGAGCCTCGAGAACGGGGCGCGACCGCGCAAGCTGTAGTAGTTGCCCTTTGCGTAGCGGCAGGGCGGCACATGCGCCGCAGGAAATCCCGTGAGGCGCGCGGCGAGGCGCGGGGCGTGAATTCCGCCGCTGTTCACTACCGTCCGGCCGAGGACAGTCATGGGCTCTGCGCCCGCCACCTCGAGCACAATGCCGTCGCTGCGCACCGCGCCATGAGTTACCGGGGAGCGAAACGCGAGCATCGCGCCGTGCGACTCGGCGTCGCCGCGTAGCGCGAGCATGTACGCGTGGCTGTCAATGATTCCGGTGGAGGGAGAGATCAGGGCCGCGACGCAGCGGAGCTCGGGCTCCATCGCACTTGCTTCCTCGGCGGAGAGAGCACGCAGATCGTCGACACCGTTGGCGATGGCCTGCGCGCGCAGCTTTTCGAGCCCGGCAACCTGCTCCGGTGCGGTGGCGACGATGAGCTTGCCACAGTTGCGATGCGGGACACCATGCTCGGCGCAATAGGCGTAGAGCGCGTGCTTGCCGGCGACGCACAACTGCGCCTTGAGCGAGCCGGGCGGGTAGTAGATTCCACCATGGATGACCTCGCTGTTACGCGAGCTCGTTTCGGTTCCGATCGTGTCTGCTGCATCGAGAACGACGACTTCGCGACCCGCATGCGCGAGCGCACGCGCCACGGCGAGGCCGACGACCCCGGCGCCGACCACGACGCAGTCAAGCGTCTCCACGTGGCTTACCTTCCTCGTTTCGGCGCGCAGCCCCGGTGCGTGCCAACGTGGCTTCGACGAGGTATGCCGAAACTCCGGCAATGGCCAATACGGTTGCGAGGGGGCGGGTCGACCCGTCGAAGAGCGCGCCCAGCACCGCGCTGATCAGTGCGCCCAGGCTGAAGGTGATCGCGCCAAGCAGCGAGGAGGCCGCGCCGGCCATGTGCGGGAATGGCGACAACGTAGCGGCCGTGACGCTTGGCAGAATGAAGCTGGTGGCGAACATGTATCCGATCATCGGGACGATCAGCGCTGCCCAGTGAGTGACGCCGGACCACGCAAGTATGCCGATCGAGAGACCGGTCGTGGCGGCAATTGCCGTGCCAATCCGGACGAGGCGTGTTATTCCCGCTCTCACCACGAGCTGGCCGCTCAGCCAGGCGCCGACGATGCCACCGATCATGACTACGGCAAATAACACGCTGTACTGGACGATCGTCACCCCAGCGCCCTGGACCAGTGCGAATGCGGAATTGGACACGAAGGCGTAGATCCCGGCCAGCGTGCAGAGCGTCGTCGCGATGGGGGCAAGGAACCGTCGATCGGCGAGCAGCGCAGCGAAGTTCGCGGCAATCCGCAAGGGATTGATCGATGAACGATCGGCCGGCGCAGTTTCCGTCATGCCGAATATGGTCGTGACGATCACCAACCCCGCCACCAGCGCATGCAACAAGAAGATCGCATTCCAGCCTTGCCACGTGAGCAGGGCGGCAGCGACGAGTGGCCCGATGATCGGCACGACACTGAAGACGATGATCATCTGCGCGAGGAGGCGCGCGGCGCGCTCGCGGGCGTACAGATCCCGCACGATGCTGCGTGCGATGACGGGACCGCTCGATACTCCCAGGCCCTGGACGAATCGCAGCGCGACAATTTCGGTGACCGAAGTGGCTGCCGCGCAGGCCAGGCTCGCGGTCAGAAAGAGTGCACAGCCCGCGAGGAGCGCGGGGCGGCGTCCAAATCGGTCGGAAACGGGTCCCCAGACCAGCTGGCCGGCGGCGATGCCGAGGAAGAACGTCGTGATGCCGAATTGCACCGACGCAGGCTCCGCGCCCAGCGCGCGCGCGATCGCCGGCATTGCCGGCACGAAGGTGTCCGTCCCCAGGGGAGTGAACGCGAGCAGCATCCCCAGGAAAATGGTGAACCAGACGGAGGACGTGGAAATCGGCATCGGAGCGGATGGATGCGGCGCGTACACGCCGAAACTACGGCGCGCCAGGGCGCGTGAAGGCGGCCGAGTATAGAGCCTATCGAATTATCCGGCGTGGTTCGCCGCTATATTGAAGAAGGTTTCAGCTTGGCGCGGTTAGAATCCCGGGCGAGATGAGCGCACAAGCGACTTCCGGCCGTTGGCAGTTCTGGATCGATCGCGGGGGAACGTTCACCGACGTGGTCGCCCGCCGACCCGACGGCACGGTGGCGACGCACAAGCTGCTATCGGAAAACGCCGAGCGCTACGACGATGCGGCGATCGCCGGCATCCGTCATTTTCTCGGATTGGGGCCGGACGATCCGATTCCGGGGGACGCGATCGAGGCGGTGAAGATGGGCACCACGGTCGCGACCAACGCACTGCTCGAGAGAAAGGGCGAGCGTATCGTCCTCCTCATCACGCAGGGGCTCGCGGACCAGCTTCGCATCGCCTACCAGAATCGGCCGAAGATTTTCGCTCGGCACATTGTGCTACCCGAGCTCCTCTACTCGAAGGTCGTCGAAGTGGGCGAGCGGATCGACGCGCACGGAAAGGTCCTGGAGGCGCTCGACGCGGACCAGGCACGCCGCGAACTGCAGGCGGCGTACGAAGAGGGATTCCGGTCCGTGGCGATCGTGTTCATGCACGGCTACCGCTACACGGAGCACGAGGCGCGTGTCGCGACGATCGCGCGCGAGCTGGGGTATCCGCAGGTTTCGGTGTCGCACGAGGTGAGCCCGTTGATGAAGCTCGTTTCGCGCGGCGATACGACCGTTGTGGACGCCTATCTGTCGCCGATCCTGCGGCGCTACGTCGATGGCGTGGCGGCAGAGCTCGACGGCGTGCGGCTGATGTTCATGCAATCCAGCGGCGGCTTGACCGATGCACGCCGCTTCCAGGGGAAGGATTCGATCCTGTCGGGGCCCGCGGGGGGATCGTCGGAGCGGTACGCACGTCGCACGGCGCGGGCTTTGGCCGGATCATCGGCTTCGACATGGGAGGCACCTCGACTGACGTGTCGCATTACGCCGGGGAGTTCGAGCGTGCGTTCGACACGCTGGTGGCCGGTGTGCGGATGCGCGCCCCGATGATGAGCATTCACACCGTGGCGGCCGGCGGCGGATCGATTCTGCACTTCGACGGTGCGCGCTACCGTGTCGGCCCGGATTCCGCCGGGGCGAATCCGGGACCGGCATGCTACCGGCGCGGCGGCCCCCTGGCGGTCACCGACGCCAACGTGATGCTGGGAAAGGTTCAGGCGCGGTTTTTCCCTGCCGTGTTCGGACATACCGGAGACCTTCCCCTGGATGCCGAGACGGTGCGGACGCAGTTCGTTGCACTTGCCGAGGATATCGCGCGCGCCACCGGCGACCAGCGCACGCCGGAGCAGGTGGCGGAGGGGTTCATCGACATCGCGGTGGGGAACATGGCCAACGCGATCAAGCAGATATCCGTGCAGCGCGGACACGACATCACCGAATACACCTTGTGCTGCTTCGGCGGGGCTGCGGGCCAGCATGCGTGCCTGGTCGCCGATGCACTCGGCATGACACGCGTATTCATTCACCCGCTCGCCGGCGTTCTTTCGGCGTACGGAATGGGACTCGCGGACATCGCGGCGCTACGCGAGCAATCTGTCGAGTTGCGACTGGAGGCAGGCAATCTCGCCGCCATCGCCGCCGCGCTCGATTCGCTCGCTGAGGTCGCGCACGCCGAAGTGGCGGACCAGGGCGTGCCGGAGGCGCGAATCCGGGTGGTGCGGCGGGTCCACCTTCGTTACGACGGCACGGACACGGCATTGCCGGTCGGCTTCGGCAGCCTCGAGGAGATGTTGACCGAGTTCGAGAGAGCCTACCAGAAGCAATTCAGCTTCCTCATGCGCGGTCGCGCGCTGATCGCCGAGGTCGTTTCTGTCGAGGCGATCGGGGCGTCCGACGCCCCGACGGAGTCAACGGTGCCGGTGGGCGCGCGGAAAGGCCCCCCCGAGTCCGCCGAAGCGGTCGAGATGTTTTCTGCCGGGCGCACTCACCGCGCGCCGGTATTTCGCCGGGAGACTCTTCAGTCGGGCGACCGCGTGGCGGGCCCGTCCATCATCGCCGAGGCGAACGCGACAACCGTCATCGAACCTGGCTGGCAGGCGGAGGTGACCCGCCTGGATCATCTCGTATTGACGCGCATCGAGGCGCGCGCTTCCCGGGTGGCAATCGGAACGCAGGTTGATCCCGTGATGCTCGAGATCTTCAACAACCTGTACATGTCGATCGCCGAGCAGATGGGCGTGCGCCTCGCGAATACCGCTTATTCGGTGAACATCAAGGAGCGGCTCGATTTTTCATGTGCGCTGTTCGACGGGGTGGGCAACCTGATCGCGAACGCGCCGCACATGCCGGTGCATCTCGGATCGATGGGCGAATCGATCAAGACGGTGATCCGCGAGAATGCGGGGAGCATGCAGTCGGGCGACGTATACGTGCTGAACGCCCCCTACAACGGCGGGACGCACCTCCCCGACGTGACGGTCATCACGCCGGTCTTCGATACTGCCGGGCGAAGCGTCCTCTTTTACGTCGGCTCGCGTGGCCATCATGCCGATATCGGAGGCATTACTCCCGGATCGATGCCACCGGATTCGCGCACGGTCGAGGAAGAAGGGGTTCTCATCGACAACTTCAAGCTGGTCGATGGCGGTCGCTATCGCGAGGCGGAGACGATCGCGCTGCTCTCGTCGGGCCGCTACCCGGCGCGCAACGTGAAGCAGAACCTCGCCGACCTGCGCGCCCAGATCGCGGCGAACGAAAAAGGCACGCAGGAGTTGCACAAGATGGTCGAGCACTTCGGGCTCGACGTCGTGAACGCGTACATGGGGCACGTCCAGGACAACGCCGAGGAAGCGGTCCGCCGGGTGATCGACGTGCTGAAGGACGGCGAGTTCCGCTACGAAATGGACAACGGCGGCGTGATCTGCGTGCGGATCGAGATCGACAGGGCGGGGCGTCGGGCCGTGATCGACTTCACTGGAACCTCGGCGCAGCTCGACGGGAACTTCAACGCGCCTTCCGCGGTATGCATGGCGGCAGTGCTCTACGTGTTTCGCACGCTGGTCGACGACGACATCCCGCTGAATGCGGGGTGCCTCAAGCCGCTCGAGGTGATTATTCCGGAGGGGTCGATGTTGCGGCCACGCTATCCTGCTGCGGTCGTCGCGGGAAACGTGGAGACGTCCCAGTGCATCACGGACGCGCTGTACGGTGCGCTCGGCATCATGGGCGCGTCGCAGGGCACGATGAACAACTTCACGTTCGGAAACGAACGCTATCAGTACTACGAGACCGTGTCCGGCGGCTCGGGTGCCGGCGCGACCGCACTTGGTGCGGACGGCGCTGCACGTGACGGATTCGACGGGACCGATTGCGTGCAGACGCACATGACCAATTCCCGCCTGACTGACCCGGAAGTGCTCGAGTGGCGATTTCCGGTGCTGCTGGAGCGGTTCGCCATTCGCAGCGGAAGCGGGGGTGCGGGCCGGTGGCACGGTGGAAACGGTGCAGTCCGCCGCATTCGGTTTCTGGAGCCGATGACCGCCGCGATTCTTTCCGGTCATCGCCGGATTGCCCCCTACGGCATGGCGGGCGGGCGGCCGGGGGCCGTGGGGCGCAATTGGGTCGAGCGCCGCGATGGAACGCACACCGAGCTCGGCGGCGCCGACAAGACCGAGGTCGGTCCCGGCGACGTCTTCGTCATCGAAACCCCCGGTGGCGGCGGATTCGGATCGCCGTTGGCCTAGGTTGCATTCAGCGGGAAGGAGGGTAACGGGAGGGAACCAGCCGGTTCCCTCCTGTTCGTGACCTGCTGCCTTTAGCTTTTATGCGCTGCCGGCCCAGGCATCGGCCCAGCCGAGCACCGATCCGGGAGGCATGGGCGGGGCGACCAGGTAACCCTGCGCCGCATCGCAACCGATGCCGTCAAGCTCGTGCCATTCGCCCGGCGTCTCGATGCCCTCTGCCACGGAGCCCAGGTTGAGCTGACGGGCAAGCTCGACGCTCGAGCGGAGAATGGCGCGGAGATTCGGGCGCTCCGGGGAACCGCTGACGAAGGAGCGGTCGATCTTCAACTCGGTGAATGGCATTCGCGATAGCTGCTGCAACGACGCGTATCCCGTGCCGTAGTCGTCGATCGCGATGCCGAAACCCTTCATTCGCAGTCGCGCGATGTTGCCCAGAACCTGTGAAATCTGGGTCGCTGCGAGACTTTCGGTGACTTCGAGCACTACACTGCCGGGCTGCAGGGCGTGACGCTCGACCAGCCCCGCGATCCGATCGGCGACACCCTTGCTTTCCAGATACGGCAGCGAAAGGTTCACCGAGATCGTCCAGCGATGACCCGCTTCACGCCAGCATATGGCCTCTGCGACGGCGGCCTCGAGCATGAGCCAGGTCAAGGAGTCGATCAGTCCCGACGACTCCGCGACGGGAATGAATTTCTCGGGGTACAGGGTGCCTCGCTTTGCATGGCGCCAGCGGGCCAGCGCCTCGAACCCGAGGATCTCGCCGTCGGACATGCGCACCATCGGCTGGAAATGCGGGGCGATGTGGCGATCGAGGATAGCTTCCTCGAGCTCCAGCGGGTCGACGGGAGGATCGTCCAGCGGGCCGAAGCTTGGCTTCATCGACCCGTGGCGCGCCAGCATGTCGCCGAGCTTCTGTGGCGTCACCGGCTTTTCGAGCACGCCAAGCACCGCCATTCCCTGCGAGCGCGCCATCGCTTCGACGGACGCGAGCACTGGTCCCTCGACCGCGCTCGCCAGGACGAGCGAGGCGCTCAGATTGGCCTCCGCGACGTTACGGATGAATTCCACGCCGTCCATGCGCGGCATGTCGAGGTCGCAGATGATGACGTCGGGCGGCGCACTGCCGCGTTGGATCTGCTCGAGGGCGTCCTGACCGTCCTCGGCCTGCAGAATTTCCGTGACCCCCAGCTCACGCAGGATCTCGACGGCGATCCGCCGTGGTACGGCCTGGTCCTCTACGATCATCGTTCGCAGGAGGCGAAAGTCCATCTGGGATACGAGCGTAGTTCGTCGAGGGCAGAGGTCCGATTCTATGGGCAAGCCACCCCGCAGGCGTGTGCGAAAAGGCACGGAAATGGGCGTTCCACGACGTATTCAATGTGAAACATTTGCCCGAAGAGACGTGTCTGCTGCTTCGGATGCGTGGCATTTTTGCCTGCATGCCAGGGGGACGAAGTGCTAGCATCTGCGGTCGGGCAAATCGGGCTTTGAAAGGGTAATCGCCGGGTTATGGACAGAAGAACCGTCCTCACGAAGACGGCCAAGGGCCTCATGGAGGTGACCGGGAAGACGAGCCTCTTGTCCCGCGAACTCCGCAGTGTGCTGACACAGGTCGACGGCAAGGCAACGGTCGGAGACATCCATCAGAAGCTCGACAAGTTTTCCGAGACCAAGCTGCTCGACACGCTCGGCAAGCTCACCAAGGACGGATTCATTCGCGAATTCGTTTCCGCACCCACCAGCATTTCGCCGCCCTCGCAGATGCCCATCGTCCAGGAAGAGGGCGAGGATCTGGATTTCACCAGTCTTACGAGCCGCCCCCCGACCCGTGCCGCAGAGACTGCGAAACAGTCGGCAGAAGCGGACGAGGTGGGGCGTCAGGTGGCCTCGGCGCGTGCGAAGAGCGAGAACGATAGCAAGGCCAAGGCCAGGCGCGAAGCGCAGGAGAAAGAGAAAGAAAAAGAGAAGGCCACGCGCGCCGCCGCCGAGAACGCCAAGCGTACGGACGCGGACAAGGCCAAGCGCGAGGCCGAGGAAGGCGCCAAGCGCGAAGCAAAGGAACAGGCGCGCCGCGAGCTCGACGAGAAGGCGCAGCGCGAAGCTGAAGAGCAGGCGCGCCGCGAAGTCGCCGAGCGCGCGAAGCGCGAAGAGGAGGACAAGGCGCGCCGCGCGTTCGAGGAGCGCGAACGCCGCGCGGCCGAGGAGCGGAGTCGCAAGGAGAGCGAGGCGGAGGAACGCATCCGGCGCGAGCTCGAGGAGCGGATCAGGGTCGCCGAGGAGCAGGCGCAGCGCGAGGCCGAAGCCAGGCGCCGCCGGGAAGACGAGGAACGCACACAACGGGAGGCCCGCGAACGGGCCGCGCGCGAGGCCGAAGAGCGGGCGCGGCGCGAGGCGGAAGAGCGCGCGCAGCGCGAGGCCGAAGAGCAGGCACGGCGAGACGCGGAGGAGCGCGAGAAGCGCGAGGCTGCCGAGCGCGCGCAGCGCGAGGTGGAAGAGCGTGCGCAGCGTGAAGCCGAAGAACTGGCAAGACGCGAAGCAGACGAGCGAGATCGCGCGGAGGCAGCGCGACGTGCGCGCGAGGAAGAAAAGGCCCGCGCGAAGGCGGAAGCCGAGTCGGCGGCGCGCGCGAGGCGCGAGGAGCGCGCCCGCGAGAAGGCCGAGGCGGACGAGCGCGCCGAGGCGCGCGCGAAGGAGGCAGCGAAGGAACGCGCAGAGGTTGCCGCCCGGCTGGACGCGATCAAGTCCGGGAAGGCCGGGCGGGTCGGCAAGATCCTTGGCGGAGCGCTGGTGGCGCTGCTGGTGGTCGGCCTCATCGTCGCCCAGTTCATTCCGCTCGACACGGCTTTCTATGGAAAGATCGCCTCCCGCGCGCTGGGCCAACCCGTGCAGATCGGCGAGGGTGAATTCTCGCTGCTTCCGCTGCCCACCGTGACCCTTCGCGACGTGGTCGTCGGTGCCGACAAGGCGATCCGCATCGCGACCGTCAAGGGCGCTCCCGAGATCGATTCCCTCTTCGGCGAGACACGGGTGTTCAATTCCGTGGAGTTGCAAGGCGTCACGGCGCGGCCTTCCGCGCTGGGCGCAATCCTGTGGGGCAAGCTGCAAGGGCGCGAGCTGGTCGTCAGGCACATCCAGGCGAGCGGCGTGAAGCTCACGGTTCCCGGCGTGCCGCTTCCCGAGCTCTCGGTCGAGGCGATCGTTGCCAACGACGGCAAACTGCACTCGATGACCGCGTCCACTGCGGGAAACGGGCTATTGGTGCAGATCGAGCCAGCGGGAAGCAAGGCCAAGGTGGATATCACTGCCAAGGAACTGCAAGGTGTGCTCGGCCTGAAATTGCCCATCGAGGATTTCGGTGGCAAAGGCGTTGCGACGCCCGGTGGTCTTGATCTCTCCCAGTTCGACGGCAAGTTGCTGGACGGCGTGCTGAAGGGCAAGGGCAGCTTGCGCTGGGACGCCGGCTGGGCGTTCGAGGGTGACGTGGAGCTGAAGCAGATCGATGCCACTCGCATCGTTCCGTCCGTGCTCTCTTCCGGTCGGCTGGAAGGCGAGGGCAAGGTCGTTGCAGCGGCCCAGACGGGCGAAAAGCTCTTCGATGCGGCGCGGACCGAAGGCCACTTCAGCATTGGCAAGGGGCAACTCTCGAACCTCGATCTCGTGCGCATGATCCAGACCGGGTCGAGCGCCGCGGGCTCGACAAGCTTCGCCGAAGTCACCGGCCAGATCTCCTCGGGGCCCGAGCGCATTCAGCTGCGCGATTTGCGGCTGTCCGCGGGGCCGTTGTCCGCGAATGGCGCCATCGAATTGACGTCCTCGGACACCATCAGCGGTCGGATTTCCGCCGAGATGGACACGCCCGCCGGCGTACGGCGCGGAAACATCACCCTCACGGGCTCGGTCTCGAAATTGCAAGCGGGTCGCTGATCGAGGACCGGGAACCTCGTACCGCAGTGCGAGCGGCAGGGCCGGGCGGCCGCTATAATCCCGGGCTATCGCCGCTCCTGTCATGTCGATTCTCAAGCTGCGCGGGGCAGACGCGCTCTCCGCGTTCCGTCTGGACAAGCTGAATACCGGGCTCCGCCGGGTGTCATCCAGCCTGCGCGCGGAAGGTGCGGAGTACTGGCATTTCGTCGAGGCCGACGGTGCGCTCGGGGCGGACGAGCGTGCGGTGCTGGAGCGACTGTTGTCCTACGGGGCAGCGGCTCCCGAGCGACGGGGCGACACGCTGGTCGTCGTGCCCCGGATCGGCACGATTTCGCCCTGGTCGTCGAAAGCCACGGACATCGCGCGGAACTGTGGCCTCGCCGCAGTGCTCCGGATCGAGCGTGGCGTAGCCTACTTCCTCTCCGGGGCGGACCCGTCGGTGCGCGGTGCGGCGGCAGCGCTGCTGCACGATCGAATGACCGAGTGCGTGCTCGATTCGATCGCGGCGGCCGATGCCCTCTTTCATCACGTCGAGCCGCCTCCATTGCAGCATGTCGACGTCGTCGGCCGCGGACGTGCGGCACTCGAGGAAGCGGACCGTTCGCTGGGTCTTGCGCTTTCGGCGGACGAGATCGATTACCTCGTCGGCCTTTTTGTGCGCCTCCGACGCAATCCTACGGACGTCGAGCTCACGATGTTCGCCCAGGCGAACTCCGAGCATTGCCGCCACAAGATATTCAATGCCGAGTGGATTCTCGACGGGGTGCGCGCGCCGCACACGCTGTTCGAAATGATTCGCACGACCCACGCGGCGAACCCGTCGGGGACGATCGTCGCGTACTCCGACAACTCCGCGATCATCGAAGGTCGCACGACACGGCGCTTCTTTGCGGACGCGGACGCGCGTTACGGCTACGTGGAGGAGCCCACCGAGATTCTGATGAAGGTGGAGACGCACAACCACCCCACTGCGATCGCGCCGTATCCCGGTGCCGCGACCGGGTCCGGCGGCGAGATCCGCGACGAGGGCGCCACGGGTCGTGGCGCCAAACCCAAGGCGGGTCTGTGCGGATTCTCGGTGTCGAACCTTCGAATCCCCGGACAGATCGAAGTCTGGGAGCGCGATTTTGGCCGTCCGTCGCGCATCGCGTCAGCATTGGGAATCATGCTCGAAGGACCGATCGGCGCAGCCTCGTTCAACAACGAGTTTGGGCGGCCGAATCTCGCCGGGTATTTCCGCACCTTCGAGCTCGCGTCGAACGGGGTCGTGCGGGGCTATCACAAGCCGATCATGATCGCGGGGGGCGTCGGGAACATACGCGCGTGCCATGCGTTGAAGGCGGCGCTACCTCCCGGAACGCTGCTGATCCAGCTGGGCGGGCCCGGAATGCTGATCGGTATGGGCGGCGGTGCCGCATCGAGCATGAATGCCGGCGCCAACGTCGCGGATCTGGACTTCGATTCCGTCCAGCGCGGCAATGCCGAGATGCAGCGTCGCGCGCAGGAGGTGATCGACGCCTGTTGGGCGCGCGGGGAGGCGAGCCCGATTCTCTCGATTCACGATGTCGGTGCGGGTGGACTGTCCAATGCGCTGCCGGAACTTGCCCATTCCGCGGGCCGGGGTGCCCGGATCGACTTGCGCGCGACACCGAGCGAGGAGCCAGGGATGACGCCTCGCGAAGTGTGGAGCAACGAGGCGCAGGAACGTTATGTGCTCGGCATCGCGCCCGAGCGGCTTGGGGAATTTCGCCAGCTCTGCGAACGTGAGCGCTGCCCGTTTGCAGTGGTCGGAGAAGCCACGGAAGGCGGACGCCTGGTGGTGACCGATCCGTATTTTGGTAACGTCGCCGTCGACATGGACCTCGAGTCCGTGCTCGGCAAGCCGCCGCGCATGCTGCGCGATGTGCGGCGCGTGGCGCCAGCGCTCGAATCGCTCGACGTGGCGAACATCGTGTTGAGCGAGGCCTGCCGCCGGGTACTGCGTGCGCCCACCGTCGCAAACAAGTCGTTTCTCGTGACCATCGGTGATCGATCCGTGGGCGGTCTGTGCGCACGGGACCAGATGGTCGGACCGTGGCAGGTGCCGGTGGCGGACTGCGCGGTGACGCTCCTCGGCTTCGAGACCAACGCCGGAGAGGCCTTCGCGATGGGCGAACGGTCCCCGCTCGCGCTGATCAGCCCGGAGGCATCGGGACGCATGGCCGTCGGAGAGGCGATCACGAACATCGTGGCTGCGCCGATTGTCGCGCTGGGGCGCGTGAAGCTCTCCGCCAACTGGATGGCGGCAGCGGGATTCCCGGGCGAGGACGCGGCGCTCTACGACACCGTCCGCGCGGTCGCGCTCGAATTGTGTCCGCAGCTGGAAATCTCGATCCCCGTGGGCAAGGACTCGTTGTCAATGCAAACGACGTGGTCGGAAGAGGGCGCTGAAAAGGCCGTGATCGCACCGCTTTCGCTGATCGTGTCTGCGTTCGCACCTTGCGAGGATGCGCGCGCCGTGTTGACGCCGCAGTTGCAGACCGAACCGGGCTCGAGCGAGCTCATTCTGATCGATCTCGGATGTGGTCGGAACCGCCTGGGCGGCTCGATTCTCGCCCAGGTCTACGGGCAGCTCGGCAGCGAGGCCCCCGATCTCGACGATGCGACGCGGCTCAAAGCGTTCTTTGCGACGATCCAGGCGCTCAATCGGGAAGGTCGCATTCTCGCTTACCACGACCGCTCCGATGGCGGCCTGTTCGCCACGGTTTGCGAGATGGCGTTCGCCGGGCGGACCGGCGTGACCGTGAATCTCGATGTGCTGGCGTACGATCCGCTCGCGCACGACGTGGAGGGGAACGAGCGCCGCCCGGAGCTGATGCAGGGCCGCGATCTCGAAGGCGTGCTTGCCGCGCTGTTCGCCGAAGAGCTCGGGGCGGTGATCCAGGTGCGCAGCGCCGACCGCTCGGACGTGATTCACGCTTTGAGCAGAGCCGGACTGACCGCGCACGTCATCGGCCACCCGAACGCGCGCGACGAGATCCGGTTGATCCGCAACGCCAGGCCGATCTTTTCCGAACCGCGTGCGGCACTGCAACGCGAGTGGTCCACCGTGTCGTTCCGGCTGCAGGAGCTGCGCGACAACCCGGTTTGTGCCGCCGAAGAGTTCGACCGCATTCTTGATGCGGACGATCCCGGGCTTTCTGTCCGCGCGACGTTCGATCCCGGGGAGGACGGCACGGCGTTGCTCCGTGCCGGCAAGACGCGGCCCCGTATCGCCATACTTCGCGAGCAGGGCGTGAACGGACAGATCGAGATGGCCGCCGCGTTCGAGCGCGCGGGGTTCGACGCCCGCGACGTGCACATGAGCGACATCATCGCCGGTCGTGTCACGCTCGCAGACTTCAAGGGATTTGCAGCGTGCGGCGGGTTCTCCTATGGCGACGTGCTGGGCGCGGGCGAAGGCTGGGCGAAGTCGATCCTCTTCAATCCGCGCGCTCGGGAGGAGTTTGCGGCATTCTTCGGCCGAACGGACACTTTCGCGCTGGGCGTTTGCAACGGCTGCCAGATGATGTCCAACCTTCACGAGCTCATTCCGGGGGCATCGGACTGGCCCAGGTTCCAGCGCAACCGCTCCGAGCAGTTCGAAGCGCGCCTGGTAACAGTGGAGATCGTCGAGTCGCCGTCCCTCTTCTTCCGTGACATGGCCGGCAGCCGCTTGCCGGTGGTCGTTGCGCACGGCGAAGGGCGCGCCGAGTTCGCGTCCGCGGATGCGCGGTCGCGTGCGATCATGGCAATGCGTTTCGTCGACAATCGCGGGACGCCGACGGACGTCTATCCGCTCAATCCGAATGGGGCCGAGGGAGGCGTGACGGGAGTGACAACGTCTGACGGCCGCTTCACCATCCTGATGCCCCATCCCGAGCGTGTGTTTCGCAGCGTGCAGATGTCGTGGCATCCGGCGGGGTGGGGCGAAGATAGCCCCTGGATGCGCATGTTCCGCAACGCCCGGGTGTGGGTCGGATGAGCATGGTGGCGCCGGCCATGAAGCTCGATGCGCCCTTCTATACCGAGGAGGAGCTGGACGCGCTGTACGAGACCGATCCGGTGGCCGCGCTCCGCATCTCGCGCGAGCAACATCTCCTTTCCCGGCAGCTGGACGAGCCGGTTTCAGCCGATGCGTCGGCTGCGCAGCCAGGGCGCGCGGAGATCGAGAGCGTGCTGGCCGAGACGCGCAGAATTCTCATGCGGGACGGCGGCGACCTGGAGTACGTCGAGCTGAGCGGTAACGTATTGCGCGTGCGCCTGAAGGGGGCGTGTGCCGGCTGTCCGCGCGCCGTGCTGGATCTCAAGAACGTGGTGGAGAGAATGGTGCGGCGTCGGTTTCCACAGATTGCGCAGGTGCAGAACGTGTATTGAGGCGGCTCGCTGGACAAGCCGTTCTGCGGCAGCTCGCACAGAAAGGTCGGCTTCACCACCTGAGGCGCGGCGCCTCGCGCCAGGGAAGATCTGATCAAGTCATTTCCGCGAACCCTGCCCCCGAGGGTGTCATCGGGGGGTGGGAATCGTGCGCTCTTGCGGACCTTCCTTAGTCGATCTTCGCTTTCGCGCGCAGCTCGGCAACTTGCTTTTCGAGTGCTTGCTGCTGCAGGCGCTCCGTGAGCTGCGGCTTCACTTGCTCCATCGAGGGAAACTTGGCCGGCCGGACGTCTTCCAGCAGGATCACGTGCCAGCCGAATCGCGACTGGACGGGCTGCTCGGTGAATTTCCCTTTCTCCAGCTTGACCATGGCCTCGGAGAATGGCTTGACGTAGCCCGCCGGCGAGTTCCAATCGAGCGCTCCTCCCTTGGTTTTCGAGCCCGGGTCCTTGGATACGACGGCAAGCTCCTCGAATTTCTCGCCGTTCTTCAACTTGACGATGATCGCCTTGGCTTCGTCTTCCTTGTCGACCAGGATGTGGCGCACCTTGTATTCCTTGTCGCCCACCCCGGACCGGATCCGATCGTACTCCGCCTTCAGGGCGGCATCCGATACGGGATGAGACTTGGCGAAGTCCTCGCGATACGCGTGCGAGAGGATTTGCCCGCGGACCAGTACGAGCTGTGTCTGGACGTCGGGCTGTTTCGCCAGGCCCATGCGCGTGGCTTCCTGGGCCATGAGCTCAGTGGCTACCAGACTCTCGAGGATGGCCGCGCGAAGCTGCGGCGAATCGGGCGTGCCCTGGGCGACCTGCATGGCGACGATCGCGTCGACGCTCGCGGCCGGAATGGCGACTCCGTTCACTTTTGTCACCTTGGCGGATGTCTCGGCGGGGGCCTTCGCCTGCTGGGCGAAGGCGGGCACGGCAAACGCGAGTGCGCATGCAAGCGTGACCGCGTGCCGGATGGAGAGCGTAATCATTGATCGTCCTTTCTGGGGATGCTGCGTGAAGTTGGGGACTCGTCGGGCGCATAGGCCCGGATCGAGAGTGCGTGAATCTCGCGCCGCATGAGCGGCCCGAGCGCTTCGTAAATCAGCCTGTGCCTGGAAACGGTGCTTTGTCCCGCGAACCGCGCGGAAACGATCGTCAGATCGAAATGCCCGCCGCCGCTCTTCGCGCCTTCGTGTCCTGCGTGCAGCGCGCTGTCGTCGCGCAGTTCAAACCTCTCCGGGTCCAGGTCCCGAAGGCGCTCGCGAATCTGGCTTGCGACGTCTCCGGTCATGACAGGCTTCGCGCGGGGGCATGGTACCCGGCGACGGTCGCGGTAGGAAACAAGAGCGGAACGCCGCGCGGCACTACTTGCGCTCTTCGACGTATTTCGCGAGGAACATAGCCTGCGCGATCACGAACACGAACATCAGCCCCATACCGCCAAACAGCTTGAAGTTGACCCAGGTGTCAGTCGAGTAGTTGAAGGCGACGTACAAATTGGCCGCGCCCATGAAGAAGAAAAACCCCGCCCAGCTCCACGTCAACCGGGGCCACACCTCTTCCGGGAGCTGCATCTGCTCTTTCAGCAACATGCGCAGAAAATTCTTTCCGGCCAGCGTCCCGCCCACGAGGACCGTTCCGAACAGCCAGTAAAGCACGGTTGGTTTCCACTTGATGAACGTCTCGTCCTGCAGGAGGAGCGTTGCGCCGCCGAAGAAAACGATGATTCCGAGGCTCGCCCACAGCATCGGGTCGATCTTGCGGCCACGCAGACCCAGCCAGGCCACCTGGAGAAAGGTCGCTGCGATCGCCACGCCGGTCGCGACATAGATGTCGGTGACCTTGAAGGCGATGAAGAAGAGGATGACCGGAAAGAGGTCGAAGAGGAACTTCATTGGCGGGCGATTATGCCATGTTGTGCGACGGTCGACCGTGCGCCGGGCGTCATTTCCCCTTGAAATCGAGCGACGCCGAATTGATGCAGTAGCGCAGCCCAGTGGGCTCGGGACCATCCTCGAACACGTGGCCGAGATGCGCCTCGCAAGCGGCGCAATGCACTTCCGTTCGGCGCATGAAGAAGCTGTAATCCTCCCTGGACTCCACGTTCGCGGGGTCGACGGGCGTCCAATAGCTCGGCCAGCCGGTCCCGGAGTCGAACTTGTGGTCGGAGGCGAACAGCTCGGCGCCGCAGCAAATGCAGGTGTAGATGCCGGCTTCCTTGTGGTCATGGTATTTCCCCGAGAACGCTGGCTCGGTCGCGTGCTTGCGCGCTACCCGGTACTGCATGTCGCTCAATCGCTTGCGCCACTCGCCGTCGCTCTTGACGACCTTTTCCACCGCCTTCGGCGCCGATTTCTCCGTATCCTTCTTGAGGGTATCGCTGCTCATCTCGTCTCCATGGCGTAGCTGCTATGTACCGCTCGCGCAGCCTCGTTTCAGAGTCCGCGTGCGTGGCAATGGTTCCCGACCGTTCGTCGGGCGTCATGACCCGCCCGGCGGCGACCGTGGGGCCGGCGGCACAATTTTGCGCGAAATCGCGCGTTCCCCGGGCCGACGCCGGTCCGTGCGGCGCTACTATATCCCTTGCCAAGGCTGTACGAGGGAGACGACCATGCAGATGGCACCGATAGTGGAATACGCGGACGCCATTCCGGAAGTGAAGGCCGTGTACGACGACATCATGGCGACTCGCAAGACGGACTGGGTCAACAACTTCTGGAAGATACTGGCGAATCATCCCCCGACGCTCGCGCGGCTGTGGGAGGACGTCAAGCAGGTGATGGGGCCGGGGGGGGCGCTCGATCCGCTGGTGAAGGAGATGCTTTATATCGCGGTGAGCGTTACCAACAACTGCGAGTACTGCATTCACTCCCATTCCGCCGTGGCCCGTGCCAAGGGTATGACCGACGGGATGTTCGGGGAGCTGCTCGCGGTGGTGGCCCTCGCGAATCAGACCAACGCGCTGGCCAATGGCTATCGCATTCCGGTGGACCCGCAGTTTCTGCCGCATGATGGGGCGGTGGCCGAGCCGGCGTCGCTTGCCGAGCTGGACTTCACCGACGAGCCGGCGAAATAGCCGACCGCTCAGCCGCGCTCGCGAAACGTCCGGATCCGGTCACGCAACCCGGGCTCGGCGAGCGAGGCAACCAGATCTGCGATGTCTTGTGCGCGGCTGTCGACCACTGTCGCCGCATTGAGACGGGCAACGGCGGCAGTACCGAGCGCGGTCGCGCGCGCCCGCTCGGCGACGATGTCCTCGCCCCAGCGATCCCGCGCGGTGCGACGGTTCACGAGCCCGATACTCAACGCGTGGGCCGCGCTGACGGTCTTGCTTGCCGCGAGCATCGTGCGTGCATGGTCCGCGCCGATGCGCGCGGCGAGTCGCCGTGTGCCAAGCTGCACCCCGAACCGCAGCCCCGGCATGCGAAAGCTCGCGTCTGGCGCGGCGATGCGGATGCTGCATGCCACGAACAGATCGACCCCTGCGCCGAAATTCTTGCCGTGCGCGAGCCCCAGGGCGGCGAATGGCGCGTGGTAGAGGGCCTGCAGCAGCTGCTCGATCCGAATGAATCTCAGGAGCAGATCTCCCTCGGGAGCCGCCTCGAAATCCGTGAAGTCGAACCCCGCGGAGAAATGCTGGCCGTTGCCTGAAAGGACGAGCAGCCGCGTCCCGTCACGGTAAGCCTCGTTGACCGACGCGTGCAGCGCCTCGACCAGATCCGGTGACAGGGCATTGGCCTTCTCCGGCCGATTCAGCGTCAGCAGCGTGACCGGCCCGTCGTGCTCGACGTCGAGTTCCATGCTCACTCCGCGATGCGCGCTCGGACCTCGGCCGACCGGTCCCAGAAGTTCGGCAGCTCGGTGTTGTGGTAGCCCGTCACGAAGTTGGAAGCCTGCCCGGTGAGCGGGTCGAATACGTGCCGGGCGACAGCGCCGATGTTCGCGCCGTACGCGTGGATGCTGATCGACGGGCGATCGGGCAGGGCATTCGACACGACATGGATGTCGCCGACCCGCGGCGAGACGCGGTCGATATCGCCGGGCCGGACGCGATGCTCGCCGGTCTTGCGCATGGGTTGGCCGGGCACCGGCGGGGCATACTCTTCACAGAGTTCCTCCCCGCGCATCATGCCCACCAGCCCCCAGACCGTGTGATTGTGAATGGGCGTGCGCTGGCCGGGCCCCCAGACGAAGCTCACGACCGAGAATCGTTCCTGGGGATCGCAGTACAGCAGATACTGGCGATACGATTCGGCGGACGCACGGGCGAATTCCTGCGGCAGCCAATCGTCGTCGCGAACGAGGTCGGCGAGGAGCGCGCCGCCTTCGGCGAAGATGCGCGGTTCGTCAGCGCCATGCCGGTCGACGAGTGCGCTCATGCGCGCGATGAAGTCGCGAAACCGGGCGGTGTTCGTCATGGCTGGCCCCCTGTATCGATGTCGATGCCAAGCTCGGCCAGCACCTCGAGCGTGTGCTCGCCGAGGGCCGGTGGATTACGGTACACGGCAAAGGCCTCGCTCGTCATGCCGAGCGGAGAGCCAAATGTGCGTGTCTGCACACCACCCGGCAAAGTGATGGGTTGCACCCACGCCATGTGCCGAACCTGCGGATCGGCGAGCACCTGCGAATAGGTGTTGATGGGGGTGCAGGGCACGCCGATTTCGGCGAAGAGACGCAGCCAGTGTTCGACCGGCTGCCCGATGAAATCGGCCTCCAGAAGATCCCGCAGGGCTTCCTGGTTCTGGGCACGCAACGACGTGGTGGCGAAGCGGGAATCGTCCGCGAGGTCCTTCCGATGCATTCCGGCACAGACGGCGCGCCACAGCCTGTCGTTGCCGGCTGCCATCGCGAAATACCCGTCGCTCGCACGAAACGCCTGATACGGTGCGTTACGAGGATGAGCCGAGCCGTGCTTCACCGGGTCGCGCCTGGTGCCGAAATGTTCGCTCGTCTGGAGTGCGGCCATCCCGAGAGTGGCTCCGAGCATCGACATGTCGATGTGGTTGCCGATTCCCTCGCGGTCAACCTTGCGCAGCGCGGACACGATCGCAAATGCGGCGTACAGGCCGGCCCCGAAATCAGCGATCGGCACGCCGCATTTCACCGGCGCACCGTCGCGCTCGCCCGTCACGCTCATCACGCCGCCGATTGCCTGGACGGTCAGGTCGAAGCCGCCTTCCTGCGCGCGCGGGCCAGATTGTCCGTAGGCGGAAATCGAGCAATAGACGATGGCGGGTTTCGCCTGTGAAAGCGCCGCGTAGCCGAGTCCGAGCTTGGCCAGTGTTCCCGGACGGAAATTTTCGACGACAACGTCCGCGGACAGCGCCAGCTTGCGGGCCGCGTCGACGCCGGCGGGCTGCTTGAGATCGAGCACGACGGATCGCTTGTTGCGATTCAGCGACGCGAAATTTTCCGAGAAGCCGCCCGTGATGGGCGGCCATTGGCGCAGGCCGTCACCATCGGGCGACTCCACTTTGATGACGTCGGCGCCCATATCGGCCAGCAGCATCCCGCAGAACGGCCCTGCTGCAACCTGACAGAATTCGACGACACGGACGGCTGAGAGGGGGAGCATGGCAGTACCGGCGCGAAAGTCGCATTCTACGCGACACGCCGGCCCCCGCGAGTCAGCTGAGCGCGCGGCGAAGGAGCGCGTCAGCGCTTCTCGTTGCGCGCCACCATGGCGTTCGATTCTCCGTGCGTGCCCTTGTAGCCAAATGCGAACGGCAATGGCTGCCCGTCCGTGCGATTCCGGTACGCCATCGCAAGGTCGGCCTGCCGGTCGCGGGCGAATAGCGCGATCGGGCCGGTGTAACTCCCATAGAGCTGCACGTTCCAGCCGCGCTCGCGCAGCAGGCGATACGGGATGCCCGTGTCGTCCTGGACGACAAACTCCGCGATGTCGAGCACGCTGTCGCGCAGGTGGCTGAAATACGGTCGGTGCAGAAGGTACGACCCGGATTTCACCAGCACCGTGGCGGGCTTCAGTGCGGTCAGGAACGAACCAAGCTCCGGAGCCTTTTCGAAGCCGGCGTTGCTCGCATCGGCGGCGAGGTAGATCAGGACCTGGGGTCTGCCGATGTCGGGATGGAAGAAAGCGACTTTCACTCCCTTCAACGTCGCCTTGCTCCCCGCGCGCGTGGCGGGCAGTGTGAACCGCTCGACCGCCATGATGCGGATCCGGATGGCGCCCATGGACGCAACCAGCAGAGGCGTCACACCGTTGATGCGCGGGGTACCCAGCTGCTGGGCCATGTGCTTCGTCATGAAGAAGTTGTGTGCGACGAGATCCTGCAGCGCAGCGCGCATGTCGCGCAGCGAAGACGCAACGTCCGCCGCAGCCATGCGATCCAGCTCGGGAAGGGTGCCGGGCGGCTCGAGCCCGAGGAACACATAGGTGTCGCAAAGCGGGAAGAGCAGATAAGCGTTCAGGAAATCCGGGCCGCTGAACGGATAGAAGAGCGTCCGGCATCTCGGCGTAATCCCGGCGAGCGCCTGGTCGCGCCAGGCCTCGATTGCGTCGAGCCGCCCCGATTGCAGCTTGCGCCACTGCGGAACGAGCGCCCGGCGATGCGCCTGCCAGGTGTCGAGCGCGGCGATACGCGCGTGCATTGCGTACTCGGGCTCGACACCGGCCAGCAGCTGTGCGATGGAAGTGACGCGAGGGTCGTAGGGCGGCGCTTCACCCGCGCGCGCGAACGCGCCCGCCGAGATGGCGAGCAGCGCCGCAAGCCATACCAGCGCGCGATGAGCGCACGACCGCACGTCGGGTGCTCAGTTCAGCCGGACGTACTCGTACTCGACCGGCAGATTGTTGATACCGCGGTCCGGAGGGGCAATCCAGCCGGCCATCTTTCCCGGCTCCGTCACCTGAACCATGAGGCTGCGAACAAACGCGCGGTCCGACTCGGAAGGTATCCAGTTCGGCGCCTGGCGGTCGTACGCCTCGCGCGTGATGGGCAAGCCGGTCGGATCGGTCGGGACGCCGGCCCATGCGCCGATCGCGCGGCGAAACCGGCGCGACGGCAGCTTGAGCTCGAATGTTTGCCCCGCGCGCTTGATCGCCATGTTCCAGCGCTTGACGCCGATCTCGCAGTCCTTCACGTACGCGTCGCGCGCGACCTCGTTCATGGCATTGCGCAGCGGCGCCGACTCCTTTGCGATTCCCCCATCGGCGCGCGGCACGTCGAGTTCGTAGGTTGCGTCCAGGCAGATGTGGTCCTGGAATTGCGACTCGTCCGGGCGGCCCTTGATTCCGTTCGCGAAGGTCGTCGCAGCGTTGGAAGAAACTTCCGATCCGAACAGATCCAGGGAAGAGGTGAACCAGTAGTTCAGATAGCGTTGCAGGGTCGGCAGGTCGATCGCACCCTGCCGCCGAATCGTCTCGGGATCGTCCGTGCCCAGCTCCTTCATGAGCTCGAGCGTGCGCCGGATCACGCGCCCGATGCCGGTCTCGCCGACGAACATGTGATGCGCTTCCTCGGTGAGCATGAAGCGGCAGGTCCGCGCGAGCGGATCGAAGGACGACTCCGCGAGACTCTTCAGCTGGAACTTGCCGTCCCGATCCGTGAAGTAGGTGAACATGAAGAAGGACAGCCAGTCGCTGATGGGCTCGTTGAACGTGCCGAGGATGCGCGGCTTGTCGGCGTCGCCCGAGTGGCGCGCGAGAAGCTCCTCGGCCTCCTCGCGGCCGTCGCGCCCGAAGTAGGCGTGCAGCAGATAAACCATGGCCCAGAGGTGCCGGCCCTCCTCGACGTTCACCTGGAAGAGATTGCGCAGATCGTAGAGCGACGGACAGGTGTGCCCGAGCAGATGTTGCTGCTCGACCGACGCCGGCTCGGTGTCGCCCTGGGTCACGATCAGCCTGCGGAATTGCGCGCGGAATTCGCCGGGCACCTGCTGCCAGACCGGCTGGCCGTAGGAGTCGCCGAAACCGATGGTGCGATCCGGAATCGCGTCGGCGAGAAAGATGCCCCAGCGATAGTCGGGCATTTTCACGGTGCCGTAGCTCGCCCAGCCCTGTGCATCCACGCCGACTGCGGTGCGGAGATAGACGTCGTTCGCCGCGAAGTCGTGCGGTCCGAGCCCGCCCCACCACTCGAGGAACTTGGGCTGCCAGTGCTCGAGCGCGCGCTGGAGCGTGCGATCGGTCGCGAGATTGACGTTGTTGGGGATCTTCTCGTCGTAGTTGATGCTCATGCGTGCTCCTGATGGAATGACTCTGCCGATTTCTTCTTGTCTGGAACTCACCTCAAAATGCAAATGCGGTTGCAAACGAGGGGATTTACAAGGGGCTCGCCCCTTGTTCGTTCCGGGATATACAAGGGGGAGTCCCCCCTTGTTCGTTTACCCTGCTGTTGGATTGCAACGGCACTGACCCTGATTTCTCTAGTAAGTTTCTACGTGGTAGCGGCTTTGGGCGCGCAGCTCGGGCAGCAGGGTGCTCCAGTCCAACCCGCCCGCCTTGCAGGCTTCCGCGAAGGCCGCCTCGACCCCTTGCTCCATTCCTTTGAGCCCGCAGATGTAGACGTAGCAGTTCTCGCCCTTGAGCATCGCGGCGACCTGTTCACCGTGTGCACGAATGAGGTCCTGCACGTACTGCTTCGGGTGATCCGGAACCCGCGAGAACGCAAGGTTGATGTCAATGAACTCCTTCGGCAGCTTCATGAGCGGACCGAAGTAGGGCAGCTCTTCGGGAGTCCGCGCACCGAAGAAGAGCATCAGATTGCCGCCTTCCTTGAGCGCGATCCGACGCCGGCGGCGCTCGGTCATCGCGCGCATCGGCGCGGATCCCGTTCCGGTGCAGATCATCAGGATCGATGCGCCCGGATGATTCGGCATCAGGAAGCTTGCCCCGTACGGGCCGACGACTTTGACCTGATCGCCCTTTTTCAGATCGCAAAGGAAGTTCGACGCGACGCCCCGGACCGGCTTGCCCATGCGATCCTCCGTCACGCGCTTGACCGTGATCGCCAGGTTGTTGTATCCGGGACGCTCGCCGTTGCGCGGGCTGGCGACCGAATACAGGCGGACGTAGTGCGGTTTGCCGTTTGCGTCCTCGCCGGGCGGGATGACGCCGATCGATTGACCCTCGAGCACCGGATACGCCGTCTTGCCGAAATCCAGCACGATGTGATGGATCTCGCTCGAGGTATTTTCCCCCGTCAGACGAAAGTTGCCGCTGCATGTCGCGATCGCCGGACGGGCCAGTCCGTACAGGTTGATGTACGGATGGGCTGCGGACCACGGCGGGGCGACCTGCCCACCCTGTCCGGAGGTTGCTTCGGCAGTGATCCGGACGATGTGTTCCGGCAGGTCCTCCTCGGTGGCTTCCGCAGGTTCGGTCTCGCCGGGCAACGTATCCCATTCGAGCTGCGATTCCAGGCTGAAGGGCGCGTCCTTCGCGACCCGGCGCCAGCTGTCGATGGCGCCGGTGGGGCAGGGCGAGATGCAGAGATTGCATGCATCGCACACGTCGAACTTGACGACGTAGTTCCGCGAGTCGTGCGTGATCGCATCGATCGGGCAGGTCTCTTCACAAGTGTTGCACCTGATGCAAATCTCAGGGTCGATGAGGTGCTGGCGAACGAGATCGGTCGGCGCGTTCATCCGGCACCTCGAGCTGACTTGAGGGATCTACAAGGGAGCATCGCTCCCTTGTTCGTTTCCCCAGGGTCGATGAGGTGCTGGCGAACGAGATCGGTGGGCGCGTTCATGCTCAGTTGAAGCGTACGTACTCGAAATCAGCCGGCTGGTTATTGACGCCGCGCGCGGGCGGCGCGATCCAGTTCGCGAACTTGCCGGGCTCGGCGACCCTGCCCATGAGCGAACCCACGAACTCCCGGTCCGCTTCGATGGCGAGCCACTCCTTGTGGTGATGCGTCCAGTCGGCCTCCGAGAGCACCTTGCCGTCCGGGCTGATGTGTGCGCCCGCGAACATTCCGATCTTCCGGTTGAAGGCCTTGTGGGGCAGCTTGAAGCGGAAGTCGATGCCGGACTTTTCGACGACCCGGTTCCAGCGCCCGATTCCCGCCTCGACATCCTTGATGTAGTCGTCGCGCAACCGCTCGTTCAGGGCGTTCAGCGCGGCCACGTGCTTCGGCACCAGTTTCTCGCCCACGAGATCGAGCATCTCGTACTCGTCATTGGTCAGCATGTGATCGTCGCCGAGCTTGGTTTCCTCGAACCGGCCCTTGAGGCCTTGCGTGTAGAAGTTCGCGGCGTTGGATGACACTTCGGAACCGTACAGATCCAGCGTGACGCTGTAGTGGAAGTTCAGATAGCGCTGGATCGTCGGCAGGTCGATCACGCCGAGGGCACGAACCTTTCCGGGATCGTCCACCTTGTTCGCCTTCATCGCTTCGCACGTCCGCTGGATGACCCGGCTGACGCCGCTCTCGCCCACGAAGAGATGGTGGGCTTCCTCGGTAAGCATGAAGCGGCAGGTGCGTGCGAGCGGATCGAACCCGGACTCGGCGAGTGCCGCGAGTTGATACTTGCCGTCGCGATCGGTGAGAAACGTGAACATGAAGAACGCCAGCCAGTCCGGGGTTTTCTCGTTAAAGGCCCCGAGGATGCGCGGATTGTCCGCGTCCCCCGAACGACGCTCGAGCAGGGCCTCGGCTTCCTCGCGGCCGTCGCGCCCGAAGTGGGCGTGCAACAGATACACCATTGCCCAGAGGTGACGGCCTTCCTCGACGTTGACTTGGAAAATGTTGCGCAGATCGTAGAGTGAGGGGCAGGTCAGTCCCAGATGGCGCTGCTGCTCGACCGACGCTGGCTCGGTGTCGCCCTGCGTGACGATGATCCGGCGCAGCGTGGAGCGGTATTCGCCGGGCACCTCCTGCCAGGCGTCTTCGCCCTTATGGGCGCCGAAGTTGACCTTGCGCCCGGCTTCCGTAGGGGTCAGGAAGATGCCCCAGCGGTAGTCGGGCATTTTCACGTAATCGAAGTGTGCCCAGCCTTTCGGATCCACGCTGATTGCCGTGCGCAGGTAGACGTCCATCTTCGTCGAGTTATCCGGCCCCATGTCCTTCCACCATTCGAGATAGGCCGGCTGCCAGCGTTCCAGCGCGCGCTGCAGCGTCTTGTTCTCCGACAGGTTGACGTTGTTCGGAATCCGCTCGTTGTAGTCGATGCTTGACATCAGTGGCTCCAGTTCTCGGAAATCGGCTAGTGCGCTGGGAAAGCTTTGCGGAAGTCCGTCATTCCCGCGAATGCGGGAATCCAGGTCGAACTCAATCAAAGGTTCGCTGGATCCCCGCTTGCGCGGGGATGACCGGCTCAGACTTTCCTAAACACGCTCCCAGTTGAATTTGGCCTTGGCGCCCTTGCCGAACACCTTCAGGGCGCCTTCGTCGCCCACGGCGTTCGGGCGGATGAAGATCCAGTTCTGCCAGGCGGTCAGCCGGCCGAAAATGCGCGTCTCCATGGTTTCGGCGACCGGGAAGCGCAGGCTCGCCTCCAGGCCGGTCAGGGCATCGGGCGATTGGCTTGTGCGCTCCTCGATCCCGATACGCACTTCATCGTCCCAGTCGAGGTCGTCCGGCGTGAACGTCACGAGCCCGAGTGCGCTCGCGGCTTCGGCAGCCAGCTTCTCGCCGATGTGCTTGCGCGCCTCTGCGACCGGATCTTCCGCTCCGCAGAAGCGCGTCAGGATGCGGGTCCAGGCATTCACCATCGGGTAGGTGCCGAAGTTCAAATCCGACAGCACGATGGTCGGGGCATGTGCAGCGTCGTCCGGAAGGTGCAGCATGTAGCTGCGGTCTGCGGCCAGCGCGAGCTCGGCAAGCGTGCCGGCAAAGCAGGAATCCTGGTCGACGATCGCGAAGAGCGTGCGCGAGGAGACATCCAGTCGCGCGAGCGTCCGGCGCAACATGCCGATCGTCTCCCGCACCAGCCAGTCGCTCTCGTTCGCTTTCAGCGTCTTGTCGACCGCGAGCACCGCATCGGCGTCGCCGCGGGTCTTGAGGATCCAGGTTCCGATCTCGAGGTCGTTGGTGCGCAGCATGAGAATCGCATCGTCGAGATCGCGCGCCATGGCAAGCGGCCACCACGCCACCCCTGCGGCATGGATGCCCGCAACGTCGCCCGGCTGCGGGCGCGTGGGCGCCGACACTGTCAGCGTTGCAGTGCGCGCGGCGCGGTCGATCTGGACATCCAGGGTGTCGTAGTGATAGCCGGCGTCGTCGATCTTCCGCGTGATGGGGGAGAGCGCGATGCCCTTTCCGGAACCGGTCCGCTTGCTCTCGCCGACCAGGCGCGTGACATGGTCCTTCACCGCCTGGGCCCAGGCCTGCGGCTTGGCGGTGTGATCGACCAGGTTCCACTGCTTGGCGCGATCCGCGCGCACGCCCTCGGTCGTCGTGCAGAAAAAATCGGCGAGATCGCGGCGCACGTGACGCTTGTCGGTGACCCGCGTGAGGCCGCCCGTGCCGGGCAGTACGCCCAGGAGCGGGACCTCGGGAAGACTGACGGCGGAGGAGCGATCGTCGAGCATCAGGATCTCGTCGCAGGCGAGGGCGAGCTCGTAGCCACCGCCCGCCACCGCGCCGTTTACGGCCGCAATGAATTTGAGGCCCGAGTGCCGGCTCGAATCCTCGAGACCGTTGCGCGTCTCGTTGGTGAATTTGCAGAAATTCACCTTCCACGCGTGTGTCGAGAGCCCGAGCATGTAGATGTTGGCACCCGAGCAGAACATCCGTTCCTTGGCGCTCGTGATGACCACGCACTTCACCTCCGGATGCTCGAATCGAATTCGCTGCATGGCGTCGTGCAACTCGATATCGACGCCGAGATCGTAGGAGTTGAGCTTCAGCCGGTAGCCGGGCTTGATGCCCTTCTCCTCGCTCACGTCCATCAAGAGTGTCGCGACGGGGCCGTCGACAGCGAGTCGCCAGTGGGCGTACTGATCAGGATGCGTGTCGTAGGTAATGAGCTGCTTGGATTCGCCGCTTGCCTGCTGTTCGAGGACTGCACTCATGGTGTCTCCTTCAGTGGGTTCGAGTCGTCGGTCCCGATGGCTCCGCTCAGTGCCTCGAGGCTCGTTTGTATCGCGCAGCCGGCGGTGTCGACCGTCCGGTCCGCCTGCCCGTAGAGCGCTTCGCGCCCCGCGAGGATGCGCCGCAAATCCTCCATGGCTTCGCTGTTGCCCGCCATCGGGCGATAGTCGCCCTGCGCAGCGACCCGGTCCATGTGCTCCTCCGGCGCAGCCTTCAGCCATACCGTGAAGCACGTGGAGAGCAACAGATCGTACGTGCCCGGCTCCGATACGATGCTACCCCCGGTGGCGATCACGCACGCGTCGTTACGCTCGATGATGCGCTCGAGCGCGCGCCGCTCATAGCGTCGATACCCGGCCTGTCCATGCAGCAGGAAGACTTCGTTGAGGCTCGTGCCGGCATCGGCCTCGATCTCGCGGTCGAGCTCGATGAACGCCACGCCGTGCGCGGCCGCGAGCGCCGCTCCGAGCGTGGATTTTCCCGCGCCGCGCAAGCCGATGAGCGCGATCCGCTTGCGCCGGTCGCTGGACGTGGCACCGAAGTCGCGCAATAGCTGGGCACGCAACTCGGCGAGCCTGGTTGCCGGCAAGCGCTTGAGGAATTGCTGGGTGAGGAGGAGCTCGACCGACTGTCCGGTTTCGTCGCGCACCAGCTCCGCGAGCGGCAGATTGAGCGCGGCGGCGATCTGCTTCAGCACCAGGACCGATGAATTTCCCTGTCCGGATTCGAGCTGGGCAAGGTATCGCTCCGACACCCCGGAGTCTCGCGCGAGGATCTTTCGGGTCATGCCGCGGCGTGCGCGCGCCTCACGAACCCTTTCGCCAAGTCGCTGAAGAAACTCGGTTTCCTGTGGTGCGCGCAGGGTCGGTTCCACCTTGCGGCGGATCCGATCGGTCACGCGATCCGAGACTGACGGGACTTCCATATCGCTTCGGTCTCCTGGCGAGAGCACCACCCTCCGGACGCCCCGACGTGCCATGAGATGGGACAGGAAGGCGGGGCAGCACTTTCGAATGCAGTATAGTTCTTGAAATTCGGCTGCGGTGCATTATAATGCATGATCAAAAGAAAGCAAGAGCGGAAGCGGGGACGCATTGGAGCGCGATATGCCGGGCCACCAGTTAGGCTCACATAGTTGCGCAGCCGGTGATCCACCGCTGCGAGTGCCCCCGGAGTCAGGAGACCGTAAAGATGCCGTTGGATCTGACGATCCTCGTTGGAACGATGACCGGAAACGCCCAGTCGGTGGCGCAGACGCTCGAGCTCGTGCTCGACGACGGCGACACGAACATCACGGTATTACCCATGGATGGCCTAGACGCCGGCGTTTTCACCAGCGGCAAGGTGTTCCTGATCTGCACTTCCACGTATGGACAAGGTGATGTCCCCGACAACGCGAAAGCGCTCTACGAGTCGCTCGGGACCGGTCGACCCAACCTCGCGGAAATCCAGTATGGCGTGATTGCGCTCGGCGATCGAACCTACATGGATACCTTCTGCAACGGCGGCAAGCGCTTCGATGCGGTTTTGACCGAGCTGGGTGCCCGGCGTATTGGAGAGGTCCTGTGCCACGATGCCAGTTCCGGGACGATGCCAGAGGAAGTGGCGGAGGAGTGGATAGGAGCCTGGATCGCGGCGGCCCGGGAGCGCGCGCAAGTCACGGCTTAGTCGACATGGTTGAAGGGGGAGCAATGACACCGGCAGCGTTTCGTGACCTGATCGTGCCCGTGACGCGACACATCGCGGGGCGCTCACTCGACAAGGCGCTCGAAACCGAGCTCGGTCACGCGTTCCCGCCCGAAAGCGAGCCGTTCCGCGCGATCGAGCGCGCGTGTCACGCGGCGATCGCCGCGGGCTGGATGTGCAGCGAAGGAAATGCACAACGGAAATTTGGCCGTGTCTTCGAGCCCGACACGGCGCTCGCCGGGTTCAGCGTCGACGTCGTGGACATCACCGACCTGGTCGGCAATCATCACGTTCACCCGACCGGCGAGATCGACATGGTCATGCCGGTGACCGCAGCGGCGAAGTTCGACGGCCATGGACGCGGGTGGCTCGTATACGAGCCGGCATCCGGGCATCGACCAACCGTAACGGAGGGACGCGCGCTCGTCCTCTACTTGCTACCGCAAGGGCGGATCGAGTGGACGCCGGTGACCCCAGCGTAGTGACAGCGATGGAAGGAGCGCAAGTGACACCGCAGGAATTTCAGAAACTGCTCGCGCCGGTGGCCGAACATATTCGCGGCAAGGCTCTCGACAAACGTCTGGAAGCGGCGCTGAACGAGACTTTTCCGGCGGACGGGCCGGCGTTCAAAGCGATCGAGCAGGCGTGCCACGCCGCGATCGCGGCGGGATGGATGTGCAACCGCGAGGCCGGAGGCATACGATTCGGCCGGGTCGTCAAGCCGGACGGCGGTCTTGCCGAATGCAGCGTGGACGTGGTCGAAATGGAGAGCGTGAAGGGGCCGCATCACCGCCACTCGAACGGCGAGATCGACATGATCATGCCGATTTCGCCGGCGGCCAAGTTCGACGGGCACGGCGCGGGCTGGCTGGTGTATGGCCCGGGTAGCGCGCATCATCCGACTGTCACGGATGGCAAGGCGCTGGTGCTTTACCTGTTGCCCGGCGGCGCGATCGAATTCACGAAGACCTGATCCTGCGCCGGGGATTTTCAACGGGCTTGCCCCAGATTCGTTTACCGCGCCTATTCTGGAGTGAGGTGGCACCCGCCCTCATCGTCAGAAAACATTGGAGGAGGGGACGTGGCAAAGCTGAGTTCCGCTGACCAGAGTGTCAGCCCGCCCGTGCTGGACATTCCGCGCGACTACAACGCGGCGCACGATCTGATCGAGCGCAACCTTGCTGCCGGCCGCGGCAAGAAGATCGCGTTCATCGACGACGCCGGGCGCTATACATATTCTGACCTCGCCGAGCGCGTGAATCGCGCCGCCAACGCCCTGAAAGGTCTCGGTCTCCAGATGGAGCAGCGGATCCTGCTGGTGCACCTGGATACCATCGACTGGCCCAGCGTGTTCCTCGGTGCGATCAAGGCCGGCATCGTTCCGGTGGCCGTCAATACGCTGCTGACGTCAGCCGACTACGAATTCATGCTCAAGGACAGCCGCGCACACACGCTTGTAGTGTCCGCGCCGCTGCTTCCAACCCTTGCGGCGGGTATCAAAGCGTCGCCCTATCTGAAGCATGTGATCGTCTCGGGCGGGGATGCAGGCCAGCACCTTTCGCTCAAGGCGCTGATGGACGATGCCCTGCCGACGTGTGATCCGGCCCCCACGACGAGCGATGATCCGTGCTTCTGGCTCTACTCGTCAGGGTCCACCGGAATGCCGAAGGGGACGGTGCACGTGCACTCGAGCATGATCCAGACTGCCGAACTGTATGGCGTTCCAATCCTCGGGATCCGCGCGGACGACGTCGTTTTTTCGGCGGCAAAGCTTTTCTTTGCCTACGGCCTCGGCAACGCGCTGTCGTTTCCCCTTGCGGTCGGCGCTACCACGATCCTGATGGCGGAGCGTCCGACGCCCGACTCGGTTTTCAAGCGGATCACCGAACACAAACCGTCCATTTTCTATGGCGTGCCAACGCTCTACGGCGCGCTGCTCGCCACGCAAGCGTTGCCGAAGCGTTCCGACGTGAAGCTGCGCGTCTGCACGTCCGCCGGCGAGGCGCTGCCCGCGGACATCGGCAAGCGCTGGACCGAGCACTTCGGCGTTGAGATTCTCGACGGCATCGGATCGACCGAGATGCTGCACATCTTCCTTTCCAACCGCCCCGGAGAGGTCCGGTACGGAACGACCGGAAAACCGGTGCCCGGCTACGAGGTCCGGCTCATCGACGAGAGCGGCGCGCTCGCGCAGCCGGGCGAGCTCGGCGAGTTGCAGATCGCGGGTCCCACGGCTGCCGCGATGTACTGGAACAACCGCGCGAAATCGCGCGACACGTTCATGGGCGAATGGACACGCAGTGGCGACAAGTACACTGCGGATGCGGACGGTTACTACACCTACGGCGGGCGCACGGACGACATGCTCAAGGTGAGCGGCATCTACGTGTCCCCCTTTGAGGTGGAGGCGGCGCTCCTCACTCACGCGGACGTGCTCGAGGCGGCCGTCATCGGCGTGCCGGACGAGCAGTCCCTCATCAAGCCCAAGGCGTTCGTCGTTGCCAAGCAGGGCGTCAAGCCATCCACAGCGCTCGGCGAATCCCTGAAGCAGCACGTCAAGGATCGCCTCGCGCCCTACAAGTATCCACGCTGGGTCGAATTCGTTCCCGAGCTTCCCAAGACCGCCACCGGAAAGATCCAGCGCTTCAAGTTGCGTGCGCTGGAGCAGAAGGCGGGCCAGTGACGGCGTTGCGATCGTCTCACGGGATCCGGTGAAGACGCTCTATCCGCCGCTCTCCGCGCGGCCGGACGTGCAAGCCCTGGTCGCCTCCCGGATTCGGGAAGTGGCGAATGCCGGTATCGGGCGAGCGGACGTCACCGCGTTCTGGTTCGGTGAGCCCGACGAGGTGACACCCGAGTCCACTCGTAGGACCGCCGCTGCATCCTTGGAAGCCGGCGAGACCTTCTACACGCACAACCTGGGCATTCCTGAGCTGCGCGAGACGATCGCCGCCTACGTGACACGCCTGCGCCGCCCGACGGCGGTGGATGAGATCGCGGTCACCAATTCCGGCATGTCCGCGCTGATGCTGCTCACCCAGACGCTCGTCGGGCCGGGCGATCGGGTCGTCGTGGTCACGCCGGTGTGGCCCAATCTGCAGGAGATCCCCAGAATTCTCGGGGCGAATGTCGTCAAGGTCCCGCTGGCATTCGACGCATCGGGATGGCAGCTCGATCTCGATCGCCTGATCGATGCGCTGACGCCGGAGACCCGTGCGGTATACATCAATTCACCGAACAATCCGACCGGCTGGACGCTCGATGCGCGGGCGTTGCGCGCGATACTCGAGCACTGCAGGCGGCACGGCATCTGGATTCTCGCCGACGACGCCTACGAGCGGTTGTACTACGTGGGGGAGTCAGGAGAGCCTGCGCCGTCGTTCCTCGACATCTCGACGTCGGAAGACAGGCTGGTCTGCGCCAACACCTTTTCGAAGTCGTGGCTGATGACCGGCTGGCGGCTCGGCTGGATCATGGCGCCGCGCGCGACCATGCCCGACATCGGCAAGCTCATCGAGTACAACACCTGCTGCTCGCCGGTGTTCGTGCAGCGCGCGGGCATTGCAGCGATACGCGAAGGTGAACCGGTCGTTGCGCGCACGCTTGCGCGTTATCGCCAGGCACGCGACTTCCTGGTTCGGCACCTCCAGAATATTCCGGGCGTCGAGGCCGCTACCCCCCCCGGGGCGATGTACGCGTTTTTCCGCGTCCGGGGCGTTACAGACAGCCTCGAATTCTGCAAGCGGCTGGTTCGCGAGCACGGGCTCGGTCTCGCGCCGGGCTCGGCCTTCGGACCGGAGGGGGAGGGTTTCGTGCGCTGGTGCTTTGCTGCGAGCGAGGCACGACTCGCCGACGGCGCAGAGAGGCTCGAGCGCGCAGTACGCGCTGCCACTCCTTGAACCGCACATTGCGGAGTTTCACGTCGCTCGCCGCATCCAACGTGAGCCGAACGGCGTAGAGTGTCTCGAGGCGCGCACTCAGCGCGCGGTCAGGAGAAGCTCATGGCGTCAGAAGCCGTAGCCGAGGTGCCCGCGGTGCTCGTTCACCCGCTGGTGGTGCGCATCACGCACTGGATCAACGCTCTCGCAGTGCTGGCGATGATCGCCAGCGGATGGCGTATCTACAATGCGGCGCCGATCTGGGAGTTCCGGTTTCCGAAGGATCTCACCCTGGGCGGATGGCTGGGCGGGGCGTTGCAATGGCACTTCGCAGCAATGTGGCTGCTGGTGATCAACGGGCTGATCTATGTCGCCTACGGGCTGGCGGCACGACATTTCGTGCGGAAGCTTCTGCCGGTATCGCCAGCCGCGATACTCAGCGACGTCGGCGCGGCGCTGCGCGGCCGGCTTGCTCACGCGGATCTCGCTGTCTACAACGCCGCCCAGAAGGCAGCGTATATCACCATCATTCTCGCGCTCGTGGTGCTGGTCCTTTCGGGGCTTTCGATCTGGAAGCCGGTCCAGTTGCAGGAGCTCACGGCAGTGTTCGGCGGCTACGAGGGCGCTCGCATCGTGCATTTTCTCGCCATGGCGGTGATGGCATTCATCGTCGTCGTCCACATCATTATGGTGGCGCTGGTGCCGCGCACATTGCCCACCATGTTCACCGGTCGACTGCGGAGGAAGCCATGAGAACGAAGCGCCTGTACACGATGGCGACGAGCCTGGCGGAGCACGCGTCGCCGAAGCTGGCGCGGCTCGAACGGCGACTGTTTCTGAAGCAAAGCCTTTCACTGGGCGCGCTGGCGCTGCTGACGGGCTGCGACGTCACCGAGGCCGATAGCGTGCAGAAGGTGCTGCTGGGCATGTCGCGCTGGAATGACCGTGCGCAGGCCTGGCTGTTCAACCCGAACAAGCTCGCCCCCGAGTACCCCGAGAGCGCGATCACCATGCCGTTCCCGTTCAACGCGTACTACGGGATGGACGAGGTCGTGCATGTGGATGGCGCGTCCTACAAGCTCGCGCTCGGCGGGCTCATCCGCGACAAGAAGTCCTGGACCCTGCCCGAGCTCCACGCGTTGCCCCAGACCGCGCAGATCACGCGGCACATCTGCGTGGAGGGCTGGAGCGCGATCGGCAAGTGGAGCGGCGTGACGTTCCGGACGTTCCTGGAGCGCATCGGCGCCGATCTGACCGCGAAGTACGTCGGATTCAAGTGCGCGGACAAGTATTACAGCAGCATCGACATGCCGACGGCGCTGCACCCGCAGACTTTGCTGACCTTCCGATTTGCCGACCAAATCCTTCCCGCCGAATTCGGCTTTCCGATGAAGCTGCGCATCCCCACCAAGCTGGGATTCAAGAATCCCAAGCACATCATGGAGTTGTTCGTGACCAACGATTACCCGGGCGGGTACTGGGAGGATCAGGGCTACAACTGGTTCAGCGGTTCCTGAATCCGGATCCGGCGCATGGGAGTACCTGCGAGGAGAAGTCGGCTCTCGGCTGCTCAGTGCTCGTCAAATTCCCCGAAGGCGCTCTACCATGCGCAAACTCGTAGCCGTGTTATTTGCCGGCCCAAGTCCTATCGAGCGGGCTCCGTCCGACAAGATCGGCAAGCCGGTTGACGTTCAGGACCTCGACTTTGGAGCGACCCAACCGAAGCAAGCCCATTCCGGTCAATTTCGTCAGTTCTCGGCTCACGGTCTCCAGACGCAGACCGAGAAAATTGCCGATCTCCTGGCGAGTAATCTTAAGATCGAACTCACAGGTGTCGGTATCGCCCGCCCGCGTGCGCTGCACGAACATTAGCAACAGAATCGCCACACGCTCGCGCGCGCGCATGCTTCCGAGCAGCAGCATCAGCTGGTTACCGAGTACGATTTGCCGGCTCATCGCGCGATGAAGGCTACGTCCCAGGGTCGGGAACTCGCGCGTAAGATCCGCCAGCCGCGTATACGAGATGCCCCAGACGGAACTGTCCTGCAAGGCGACCACATCGCAGCTGTGTACGCCGCTGTCGATGCCTTCGAAGCCCAGCAGGTCCCCGGGAAAATCGAGCCCGAGGACGTGCTCCCGGCCATCGGTCGACAGGGTGACGCGCTTCATCAGGCCGAAGGCGAGCACGTAGAGGGAGCGAAACGCGTCGCCCGAACGATACACATGCCCGAAGCGCCTGACACCGCGCTCTACGGCGACATCACGAAGCCTTGCCAGTTCGTAGTCGTTGAAACCGTGGCCGAGACGAAAATTCGAGCCCGCAGCACTCGCCTGCGCGTTCTCATCGAGGCCAGAGCCCACCGACTCCTCGAGCGTCATCGGCGCTCTTGCGGTCGTCGAGCGCTACCGCGTCCGCCCGGTAGTACACGCAAGGGTGTCGTCGCGTGCCGTCGTGCTTTGGCCCAGTACATGGCGCAATGTCCGAGACAGTCAAGTCTCGGACACTGCGCCCGTCACCCGGATACTGTATGTGCGATAGCGAACACAACGAGGCCTGCGACCGCTATAATTCGTTGCGCTGATGCAACACCCCAGGCAGATTCCTCCCGAAATCGTGCGTGTTTGCGGTTTTGGAAGCAAGCAGTTCATGGAGAGCAGGAACAGCACAGAGCAAAATGTGCTGCTCGCGGCCCCGTCCATTACCGAATTTGACTGGCTTCAGGTCCAACTTGAACCGGTCACGTTGCCGCTTGCGAATGTTCTCTATGAATCAAATCACCATGCGCTTCCCGTTAACGCGTACTACGGAATAAATGGGGTTCCGCGCGTCGATGGCGAGTCGTACCGGCTCGCGCTCGGCGGACTCATTCGCGACAAGAAGTCCTGGACCCTGCCCGAGCTCTACGCGTTGCCCCAGACCGCGCAGATCACGCGGCACATCTGCGTGGAGGGCTGGAGCGCGATCGGCAAGTGGAGAGGCGTGACGTTCCGGACGTTCCTGGAGCGCATCGGCGCCGACCTGACCGCGAAGGACGTCGGATTCAAGTGCGCGGACAAGTACTACAGCAGCATCGACATGCCGACGGCGCTGCACCCGCAGACTTTGCTGACCTTCCGATTTGCCGACCAAATCCTTCCCGCCGAATTCGGCTTTCCGATGAAGCTGCGCATCCCCACCAAGCTGGGATTCAAGAATCCCAAGCACATCATGGAGTTGTTCGTGACCAACGATTACCCGGGCGGGTACTGGGAGGATCAGGGCTACAACTGGTTCAGCGGTTCCTGAATCCGGATCCGGCGCATGGGAGTACCTGCGAGGAGCAGTCGGCTTTCGGCTGCCCAGTCCTCGTCGAATTCCTCAAAGGAGCCCTACCATGCGCAATTTCGTAGCCGTACTGTTCGCCGCCCTTTTCGCTGTCTCCACCGCGTCTGTCTTCGCTGCCGATGACATGAAGAAAGACGCCATGGTCAAGGACGGTACCAGCAAGGACGGAATGAAGAAGGACGCGATGCAGAAGGATGAGATGAAGAAGGATACCATGAGCAAGGATGCGATGAAAAAGGACGACATGAAGAAGGACGCGATGCAAAAGGACGACATGAAGAAGTAATGCGCGCCGCCATCTTTACCGATGGCGGCATACGATATTGCGAGCTTGCGCGCCGAGTACCTGGCTACGAACCACAGAGTTTCTTTGTGAGATCAATTGTTAGCAGTGTGCCTGTGACCAGGATGTGACCACGCATTCGTCACGGTGTTCGATTGGGCGTTCTCCGCTGTTTGCACAACCACGCGATGGCAGGATTCGGCTGCGGATTCAACCGGTCGACGCAACAGACTGAAGAAATCGCTCAGCGGGTGTCTCGTAGTTTAGTGTCTTCCTTGGGCGTTCGTTGAGTCGCCGAGCGATCGCGTTGAGTTTGGATTGCGAGTAGGCTGAAAGGTCGATGCCTTTGGGCAAGTATTGCCTCAATAGCCCGTTCGCATTCTCGTTCGAGCCGCGTTGCCAAGGGCTCTGCGGATCACAGAAGTAGACCTTGATGTCGGTTGCGAGCGTGAAGCGTTGGTGGTCCGCCATCTCTTTGCCGCGGTCCCAGGTCAGCGATTGGTAGAGTTCGTGCGGTAACTTCTGTGCATGCTTGATGAGCGCATTAACGACCGTTTCCGTATCTTTGCTGGCGACCTTGGCGAGCATGACGTAGCGTGATTGACGCTCGACGAGCGTCGCGATCTGGCTATGCTTGCTGCCGAACAGAAGGTCCCCTTCCCAGTGACCCGGTACAGCGCGGTCTTCGACTGCGGCGGGACGCTCGCTGATGGATACCGCCTCAGTGATGCGACCGTGAATGCTGGTCTTTTGCGTGTGGTGGCGCGAGCGGCGCATCCCTCGGGTGCGCCGCAAATGCGCCACCAGCTCCTTCTTCAGCGCCCCGCGGGCCTGAATGAACAGGCTGCGATAAATGGTTTCGTGTGACACCTGATAGGTTTCGTCATCGGGGCAGGTACGCTTGAGCCAGCCGGCAATCTGCTCGGGCGACCACTCCAGGCATAGCGTAACCGTCCGCTCTTGGCCCTCCTTCCCGGTTGAGAGGGCGAGCCCGACGATGGTGTCCACTACGAATTGTAGTGGACACCATGAAGCCGGAGAACCGTAGAGTAGCCGTTGAGCCTGAGCGGGTGAGCCGCAACGGTAGGCGCTTCTTCAGCGAAGCGCACAAGCGTGCCGTGGTGGAGAAGTGCCTGGTTCCTGGCGCCTCGGTGTCGGCGGTCGCCCTGGCACACGGGTTCAACACGAACCTGGTGCGCAAGTGGATCAGCAATTACCAATCACGCCGGGCGCCGGCGCGGCCTACCGGGACGCTGGTGCCTGTGAGTCTGCTCGAAGCTCCGGCGAAGCCGACGCGGCGAGACGCGCAGCCGGCAAGCGCGTGGCGGAAGCGGCGAGTGGCTGGATCGAGTTCGAGATCGGCGCGGTGCGGGTGATCCTGCGCGGACATTCGATGCCGGGAGCTGCGTGGGGTGTTCGACGCGCTGGGCGTTGGCGATGATCACGCTGCCCGGAGGCACGCGGATCTGGCTCGCCGCGGGTGTGACCGACATGAGGAAGGGCTTCGATGGGCTGGCGGCGCTCGTGCAAGGCGCGCTTGCCGAGAATCCGTTCTCCGGTCACGTCTTCGTCTTCCGCGGGCGCGCGGGCGATCGGGTGAAGGTACTGTGGTGGGATGGCACAGGACTGTGCCTGTTCGCCAAGCGCTTGGAGCGCGGGCGCTTCGTGTGGCCGCAGGCAAGTAGCGGCACGGTGCACTTGACGCTGCGCAGCTCTCGATGCTGCTCGAAGGCATCGACTGGCGTCGTCCGCTGAGAACGCTCGCGCCGAGCCTCGCGTACTGATCGACGCACACGCGCTCGTGCGTGCATTGCGCGACATCGATTCGAGCGCGCGCGCAAAAAAGTTCGCGCAAGTACTTCACTCACGTGAACTGAATCGGTAGACTCGCAGTGTGCTCAATGCGCGTGATCTGCCCGATGATATCGAGACGCTCAAGCGTCTGATCATCGACCAGCAGGCGAAACTCACCGAGCGTGACCACGAGATCGAGCACCTGAAGCTCTTGATCGCGAAGCTTCGCCGGTTGCAGTTCGGTCGTTCCTCCGAGAAGCTCGATGCGAAGATCGGGCAACTGGAGCTCCTGGTCGAGGAGCTCGAAGCCAACCGCGCGAGTCGGGTGGCGCGCGCCGCGGAGATTACGGGGGCCACGGCCGAGCAGAAGGCACGCCCCGCACGTCGGGCGCTGCCGGAGCACCTGCCGCGCGAGACGCTAGAACACGCTCCAGCTTGCACCTGCCCGGACTGCGGCGCGGCGATGCGCAAGATCGGCGAGGACGTTGCCGAGATGCTCGAGTACGTGCCGGCGAGCTTCAAGGTGATCCGGCATGTGCGCCCGAAGCTCGCCTGCGGGCGCTGCCAGAAGATCGTGCAAGCGCCCGCCCCGAGCCGGCCGATCGCGCGCGGCATTGCCGGCCCGGGGCTCTTGGCCCACATCCTGGTCGCGAAGTACGCCGATCATCTGCCGCTGTATCGCCAGTCGCAGATCTACGCCCGCGAGGGGGTGGCACTGGAGCGCTCGACGCTCGCCGACTGCGTCGGTGGCGCAGCGGTGCTGCTCGATCCTTTGGTCGAGGCGCTTGCGCGCTACACCCTGGCGACGCACTACCTGCACGGCGACGATACGCCGGTGCCGGTGCTCGAGCCCGGTCGCGGCAAGACCAAGACCGGGCGGCTGTGGACCTATGTGCGCGACGGTCGGCCCTACGCCGACGATGCACCCCCGGCGGTACTGTTCCGCTACTCGCCGGACCGCAAAGGCGAGCATCCAGCATCGCACCTGGAGGGATTCGCCGGAATCCTCCAGGCCGACGGCTACGCCGGGTTCGAGCGACTCTATGAAGGCGGACGCATCCGGGAGGCGGCCTGCTGGGCGCACGTGCGGCGCAAATTCTACGAGATCCACGAGTCGAACCGCTCGCCGGTGGCTGCCGAGACGCTGGCGAGGATCGGCACGCTCTACGCGATCGAGGAGGCAATCCGCGGCCGACCGCCCGATGAGCGGCGCGCGGTGCGCCAGGCGCGTGCCGGACCGGCACTGGCGGAACTCAAGGTCTGGCTCGAAGCAACTCTGGCGCAGGTGTCGGCGAAGTCGGCGCTAGCGAGCGCGGTCCGCTACGCGCTCACGCGCTGGACGGCACTGGTCCGCTACTGTGAGGACGGCCACATCGAGATCGACAACAATGCCGCCGAGCGGGCGCTGCGCGCGGTCGCGCTGGGGCGCAAGAACTACCTCTTCGCCGGCTCGGATGCCGGCGGCGAGCGCGCTGCGGCGATCTACAGCCTGATCGGCACGGCGAAGCTGAATGGCCTGGACCCGGAGGCTTACCTGCGCGAGGTGCTCGCACGATCGCCGAGCACCCGATCAACCGGGTCGAGGAGTTGCTGCCGTGGCGTCTGGGCGAGCGCGCTGCGCCGGCCGATGCGCGGCGCGCGGCCTAAGCCAGCGATGCCAGCCGCGCGGCGTGGCGCGATGCTCATCTATCGGCTGCGCGTGGAGCTCTTGGCGATCGCGCCGCTCATCTGGCGCCGAGTGCTGGTGCCGGCTGACATCAAGCTGCCCAAACTCCATCGGTGTTTGCAGCTCGCCATGGGCTGGACCAACTCCCACCTGCACCAGTTCAAGCTTGGCGAGAGCGTCTACGGGGTCCCCGATCCGGAATGGCCCGAGCTCAACATGCTCGACGAGCGCCGAATCCAGCTCTGCGATCTGATCGGCGAAGCGCAACGCGAGATCGGCTACGAGTACGACTTCGGCGACGGCTGGGAGCATCGCATCATCCTCGAGCAGGCCGAGTCCCCGAACGAGTTCATGGTCTATCCGCTGTGCACGGCCGGCGAACGTGCCTGTCCACCGGAGGACGTGGGCGGCGCCCACGGCTATGCGGAATTCCTCCAGTCCATCGCTGACCCCAAGCACGAGCGGTACGGCGAGTTCATGCTCTGGATAGGCGGGGTCTTCGACCCCGAAGGATTCGATCTCAACGCGGTGAACCGCGCCCTTCGTCGAGCGCGCCTATAGTGGCGCTCGTCAAGTACGCCTTCGGCGGACGCTTACGGCATAGCTTACTTGCCACGAGATGTGCCAACACTCGGTTTTGCACCAGTTTGCAGACCTTCGGGCGACAGGCCCGATTCCAAGCCGCCTGGTCGGCTCGACCGGCACGATACCCAGCCGGACCACCATTGCGCTGGATCTCGCGGCTGATCGTCGACGGTGCTCGGCCCAGCGACGCCGCGATCAACCGGATCGAGTTCCCCGCTACCACACCGCGTGAGATCTCTTCGCGCTCCGTCAACGTCAATGCCCATCTCGAACGGTGCCGCTCGGCGGGGCGTATCCCGCCCGACTCAGCCAGAATGCCCTGTATCGATGAGTGGTACCGATCAAACAGCCCCGCGATCTGGTGAAGAGTCTCCCCCTTCTGCCAGCGCTCCCAGATCAGTGCCCTCTGGCTGGCGGAATAATAAATCCGTGGCCTTTGCTTCATCTGCAACACTCCTTTCGCCTCGACGGCGTCTAGTGTGTTGCATCGATCAGTTGAATCCGCAGCCA
>CAVTJG010000016.1:0-18018 GCA_963735025.1 uncultured beta proteobacterium | reverse complement strand
TCCGATCGGGACGGCGAGGCACCGAACTGAGCTCGGGTGCGAAGTTCGGGCATGCTGGAATCGCCACGAACGAGGAGGTCGTGGGTTCAAATCGTGCAGGGCGCGCCAGACTTTCCCAGGGGTTGCAGCGATGCAGCCCCTTCTCATTTCCGGCTGTTGTTTGCGACGCTCTTCATTTGCCGGGGTCAATCGAGCAGCGCCACAAACTGGGCAACGGTGAGAACCCGTGTGCCGCCGTGCTTACGCACCTTGAGGACGCCGGTCTTATCGCCGGTGACGATGTAATCTGCCTGTGCCGAATCCGCGATTGCGAAAAGGAAATCGTCCGCCGGGTCCGGCGAAACCTTTGGCGCGCGTGACGGCTCAACCAGGGTTGCAAGAGCGCGGATCTGGTTCACCATCCGTCCAGCTTCGGACACGGTGATCAACGGTCGGACGGTCCGGTAGCGGGTAACCCGACCCAATTCGTCGAGCTGCTCCGCGCTAGTCAGCAAGTCGAACCGGCCTAGCTTCCACGCTTCGTAGACGCGTGCGGGGCCGCCCCGGGACTGATCAGCGCGGCGAGCAGGATGTTCGTGTCGAGAACGACCCGCACGAGATATCAGCGGGAAGTCCGTACCTTTCGGCCGACGCGAGCTCGTCTTCTAGTGCCGGCTTCGCTCCGACGATGCGCAGCCCGCTTGGAGCGAACCTCGCGGACGGCGTCGTCGATCAGGGCTTGCAGCTCCCTTTGACCGGTCTTGCCGAGTCGCTCGCGCACGCCGACCGCGGTTCGGTCGAGGACCCGCCAGCGTACGGCCTCCTCGATGAATTTCGAAAGGTCGCCCTTGCGCAACCCGGACTGCGCAAGGTAGGTCCTCAACGTTACGTCGGTCTCTTTCGAGACCTTCACCGTCCAGCGCGTCGATTCGTCCATCGTCAGCACCTATACGTATAAGCGTCTAAGCGCGTATTTTACACGGCTGGCCGGAATCGGAGGGTGTGCCCAACTCAGACTGGGTGTGGCCAAACTGTGACTGGGCTAGAGTGGTTTAGGGGAAGGCAAGCCCTCGCGACATCGCAGAGACGACTTCTGGTCGCGAGTCGAGCTGACGTGAGGGACGGATTCCAGCTGAATGGGTCGAAGCGCGCAGACTAATTGTTTAGGACGGCGCGTGCGGGTGCAGTGCCGGTCGATCTTGAGGCCGAAGCGCTCGAGTCCCTGGTGTCCAAGTTTCGCCGAGAGAATCGGCGTGTGCGCCGGAAGATTGGTGAGAATTCAATCTTTCGAGCCGCGACACCCGTGACATTGTTCCTGGCGAGAAGGTAAGCATCGTCCATACCGGCGGACCGTTGGTTGCGGCCGCGGATGAGTTCCTCGACGCGCTTTCGGGCTGCATGCAGATTTAGCCCGTGAATTACGACATCATCGGCGACATCCACGGCCAGTACGACAAGCTCGTCGCCCTGCTCAAGACGCTGGGCTACCACGAGACGATGCGTGCGTGGCGGCATCCCGATCGGACCGCCATTTTCATCGGTGATCTCATCGACCGCGGGCCACGGCAGGTCGAGACGCTGAAGCTCGTGCGGGGCATGGTCGACACCGGCGCCGCGATGGCGATCATGGGTAACCACGAATTCAACGCGATTGCCTGGGCAACCGAAGACCCGGAGCATCCGGTTGAGCATCTACGTCCACACGGTCGCTCGGGGAACCGCAACCAGCACAAGGCTTTTCTGGAGGAAGTCGCGGGGCGGCCGCTTCACGACGAGATCATCGGTTGGTTCAAGACCCTGCCGCTGTGGCTGGACCTTGGAGCGGTCCGGGTGGTGCACGCGTGCTGGAACGACGAGTACATGGGCGCGCTACGGCCGTATCTCGCCAAAGGGATGACGCTCACGGAAGAATTGATCGTCTGGGCCAACCGAAAAGGTCACTGGGCATTCAAGGCGGTCGAGGCGCTGTGCAAAGGGCTCGAGGTCGATTTACCCACGGGCATGGCATTCAAGGACAGGGATGGCAAGGATCGTCGGCGCATTCGCGTCCGGTGGTGGGAGGAGCAGCCGATCACTTTCAGGCGCGCGGCGCTCGCGCCCGCCGAGGTCGTGGAGCAGATCCCGGACAGCCCGATTCCGACGGATCGCCGGATTGGCGCCTACTCCGGACCACCTGTTTTTTTCGGTCACTACTGGCTGACGTCGCGTCCGGCGCCGATGACTCCGCAGGTTGCCTGCGTGGACTACAGCGCCGGAGCTGGCGGGCCTCTGGTGGCGTATCGGTGGGAAGGCGAGCCGGAGCTTCGCGCGACGCACTTTATCTGGACATGATTCCTGCCGCAGCACTCTCGATGGGATTTCGGTCTATGTATGTGTCCGTCCCTGCTCGGCAATCCACCGCGACGTCATACCAGGCCTGAACGAACTCGGCGGCAAGTAGATCCGCTCATCCGGCCGATTGAAGCCGGCTCTCAGTGTCGTGGTTCGAATCTTGCCGGGCGCGCCAGTCATTCCAAGGGGTTGCATCTCGCAGCCCCTCGTTCGTTTGCAGACGGTGACCACTCATTCCGGTAGGCCGGCTTTTCGTAATCCTTCCGACCATCTGGCGAAATCTTCCGGCCGGCGAATCGGCAGCCAATCCTTGAGGTCAGAAACTCGTAGCGCGGGATCGAGCTCGTGCAGATGTTGTGCAGCTCGGCGCGCTTCCTCCATGCGCCCGGCAAGCGCGTGGCTTGCCGCCATGACGGCGGCCGCCGTGATGTAGGTCGGTTGATCCAGAATTGACTTCTCCGCCCATGTAGACGCCTCGTCGAAGCGGCCCGCAAACAGGTGTGCGAACGCTGTGCCGCACTGCATTCGGAACGTCTCCGGGTCGAGGGGGTTCAAACGCATTCCGCGCGCAAAGTGCTCGATGGCGACATCCGGCTCACCGCGAAACACTCTCAGGAAGCCGCTGAGATACCAGTCAACTGCCAGGTTTGGATTGAGGACCAGCGCCCGGTCGACAATCCCGATTCCGCTGTCGAGGTCGCCGGTAAGCAATGCGAGCGCATGGCCACCTCTAGCAACCGCGAGCGCATCACCTTTGGCCAAGTCGACCGCTCGTCTCGCTAATCGCGCGCCTTCCGCGACCTCCTGCACGCGATCGGCCATCCAGCCGTTGAGCTTGCGCCAGACATAGCACCGCGCCGCCATGCCATAAGCCGAGGCGAAGGTCGTGTCGAGTTCGATTGCCTTGTAGAAGAGGCTCAGCGCTTCGCTGTTGGCTTCCCTGGTGCGCTGATAAAAGCTCGCCATCCCTCGCAGGAAGAAGTCGTAGGCGTCGAGGTTCTCGGTCGGCTTGCGCCTGGCGCGCTCGATCTCCGCCTGTTCGAGATTTGGCGCAATCGCGCCCACGACGCTCTCGGTCATCTGGTCCTGCAGGTCGAAGATGTCCTGGAGGGCACCGTCGAACCGTTCAGCCCAGATATGCGCGCCGGTCGTCGCATCGACAAGCTGGGCCGTGAGGCGCACCCGGTTCGCGGCCTTGCGCACTCCGCCCTCGACGATGTAACGCACCCCGAGCTCGCGACCCACCTGCTTCGCGTCCACCGCGCGGCCTTTGTAGGTGAAAGTGGAATTCCGCGCGATCACGAATAGCCAGTGCATCCGGGACAACGCCGTGATGATGTCCTCCACCACCCCGTCGGCGAAATACTCCTGCTCGGGATCGCCGCTCAGATTCTGGAACGGGAGCACCGCAATCGAGGGCGTATCGGGGAGGGGAAGCGTCGGCGCAGGCCGGGTCGCGCCAGGTGCTCGCCGCGACGTCGATGTGGTCAGATCGGAACCAGCGGGTATCTCTTCGGACACCTCACCGACGAACCGGAACCCTTTGCGGGCGATAGTGCGAATGAGTCTCTGTTCCTCGCCGCTATCGCCGAGCGCCTTGCGCGCGGCATTGATCTGGCTGGTTAGTGTCGATTCGGAGACGATCCGTCCGCTCCAGACGGCGTCCAGCAGGTCATCCTTGCTGACAACCCGCTCGCGGTTTTGCACCAGGTAGGCGAGCAGATCGAAGACCTGCGGTCCCGTCGGAATCAACTCGGACCCGCGCCGCAGCTCGCGGCGGTCGAGGTCCAGCGCATAGTCTCCGAAGAGGAACTGCACGTTCACGCCTCGGCACTGTGCCCTCTGCGGGCCTTACGGCGCTCGGACGGGCGCCGTTCATTTCATTCTAGACCAAGATCCGTGGACGACACGTCAAGAAATTTTCAAGGGCAATTCACGGTGCTTTCAAAGTCTTTCGAGCGGGGTCGGCTCATCCTTGGCTCATATCGATCGCGGTGGTCGCGGTCGACCAACGAACGAAAGGAGGTTGCCATGCTCAAGCATCTATCAATTTGCGCCGTACTCGCCGCACTCGCTGCCCTAGGAGCTGGCCCACTCTACGCCCAGGGTAGGGAGGTGTGCCTGAAGACGGTCGAAGTGCCGGGAGCCGGATTCGACTTCGTCCTTGCCACGCCCACTCTGGAGGGTGGCGCGCTGCCAAACCTCGAGGACGGGCCCGACGCGTTGGTCATGCACCTGCGCGGCGGCAAGCTCCTGATCGTGTTCGACGAAGCAGGGGAGATGGTCCGTGCATTGGATTCGGCGGCGTCCCCGGATTGCGCGTATGAGGGTGACGGCAAGGGTGGCATGTCACTCCAGCCGGTCGCTCTGTATGTCGTCCCGAAGCGCAGTCAGATCGCCGGCGACGGAACCATGGTGGACGTGCGGGCGGGAACAAGTCCACGCTGGCCGTCACTCGTTCCCAATGACACAGCCGGATTGCCATGAGCGGAGTGGACGGGACACCAATTTGACGGAAACCCGAATCGCGAATGGTGTCACCAAGGCTCTCTTCGGGGAGCCTTTCTGTTGGTGGCGCGGGCAGATGGATCTTAGGACGGATATCGTGCGCCACCGGGCGCGCGACCGCTTGAATCTGGGGTAATTCGCCCCGATCTAGCGGGTACAGCCACCAAGCCGAAGAAGCCGATGTCTGATCCTGTCCATGTCGTCTGCCCGCACTGCGGCACCGCTAACCGTCTACCGCGGGAGCGCCTTGCGGATGGGCCTACGTGCGGAAAGTGCAAGCAAACGCTATTCGACGGCCATCCGGTGGCGCTCACAGAGAGCGACTTCGATCGCCAGATCGGGAAGTCCGACATTCCCGTCGTTGTCGACTTCTGGGCGGCGTGGTGCGGCCCATGCAAGATGATGGCGCCGCAGTTCGAGCGCGCGGCGAAGGAGCTCGAGCCCTCCGTGCGCCTCGCGAAGGTCGATTCCGAAGCGGCGCAGGGAATCGCTGCGCGCTACGGGATCCGCTCGATACCGACGATGATCGCGTTCAAGGGCGGCCGCGAAGTGTCACGCCAGTCAGGTGCGATGGACGCCGGGGCGATCGTCCGGTGGGTGCGTGGGGTCGTGGGCGGTTAAGGGTTCGCGAAAGGCTGGATTCCCGCTTTCGCGGGAATGACGGATTTATGCACTCGCGGGAATGACGGATTTATGCATTCGCGGGAATGACGGGGTTTCCCCTAGTTCAGCGTGGCCGCGATCTTCCGGATCTCCTCCGGCGTGCGTTCCCCTGAGAGCGCTGTTCCCGGCATCAGATACTTGCCCATCGCCAGCCCGCCGATCAGGACGGGCTCGTACCCGATTTCGCGTATCAGGCCCGAGGCCACGGCAATCGCCTGGGCATCGTCTCCCGCGATCGGCATGCCGATGCGTCCCGGGTCTTCGTGCGCCGAACCCATGCGCCCGGCGCCGATGGCATTGAAGGCGCGCACCAGACGCGCGCCGGGCAAGAGCTCCGCCGATGCGAGGCCGACGCCTTGCTTACGCGCCCACACGGCGATCTCCCCATCGCGCCCGGGAAACGGATTGCACGTGTCGATCACCACCTTGCCCTTGATCAGGTCCCCCAGGTCTTTCCCGACGGCGGGCAGGGCGCCGTAAGGCACCGAGATCATCACCACTTCACCGAAGGCCGCGGCTTCGCGTGGCGTTCCGGCGCGCGCACCGCCACCGAGTCTCGCGGCGAGCGCCTTGTCGTGCTCGATGCTGCGCGAAGAGAACATGACCTCGTGCCCGGCTTTCACCCAGACCGCCCCGATGGCGCTTCCCACCTGGCCCGAGCCGACGATGCCGATCTTCATCTTTTCGGCAGCGAAGGCAGGCCGGGGCAGGGCGCCGGCCGCAATGGTGGCCCCTGCAACCACGAGAAACTCGCGACGATGCTTTCTCAAGGCAATTCCTCCACGAGCTGGATCATCCGCTTTCGCATGGCCGCATCCGGCAGCCGGCCCATGGCGCCGCCCATGTTGTCCGCCATGTTTGCCGGCCGGCTGGTGGCGGGCGTGACGGCCGTCACCGCCGGATGGCTTGCCACGAATTTGAGGAAGAACTGGGCCCAGGAGTTTGCGTCGAATTCGCGCGCCCAGTCGGGCACCTGGCGCCCCTTCACGCGCTGCCAGAGCCGCGTGCGGCCGAATGGCGCATAGACGAGGACGGCAATGCCCTTGTCGCGCGCGAGCGGCAGGATGGTCTCCTCGGCCTGGCGCTCATCGATAGCGTAATCGGTGCCGATGAAGTCGATCGGTACGTCGCGCATGGTCTGCACCAGCTCGGCGTACTGGCGCTCGAAGGTGGTGGTCACCCCGATGTAGCGAACGCGGCCCTGCGCCTTGTATTCCCTCAGGATGGGAAGTTGCGTGCGGACGTCGCCCATGTTGTGCACCTGGATGAGGTCGATCACGGGCTTGCCGATCCGCTGGAAGGACGCCTCGAGTTGCTTGCGCGCGGCAGCGGGATCCGCAGACCCGCCGCCCCAGCCCGCGACGTTCAGCTTGGTCGCCCAGAACAGTTTCTTCGCGATCCCGAGCTCTTGCGCGATCCGGCCGGCCACCTCCTCGGACGCACCGTAGGCTGGCGCGGTGTCGAACACCGTGCCGCCGAGCTCCGTCATCTGTTTCAGCACCGCGCGCAACGCGGTGACGTCTTCGCTCCGCGCGACCTGCGAGAAGGTGGCGGAACTCCCCAGGCCCACGATCGGCAGCCGCTCGCCGGTGGTGGGAATCGCCCGGGTGATGAGCTTTGTTTCGGCGGCAGTTGCGAAGCGCGAATCCAGCGCTAGCAATCCGCCGGCGCTCGCCATGCCGAGGAGCAGTTCGCGACGCGTCGTCATGCAGTCACTCCTGTACTTGGTCCTGAAATTTGTTCAGTCTCGCGAGCACGCGCGCGCTGCGCGTAGCCCAGCCAGATCCCGAGCGCCATCCAAACCGCCGCGAGCGGCACCGCGACGGTCGCGAGCGCAGCCAATCCCATGCCCAGCTGTTTCAGCAGTCCCTCGGTCTGCGCGCCCACCACGTCCCCCGCGCGATAGACGAATGTGTCGATGAACGCCTTTGCCTTGTACCGGTCGGCGCGCGGCACCACGGTGAAGAGCGTCTCCCTCGAGGGCCGCATGATGCCGCGCTGCACGGCGCGGAACGAGGCCTCGAACGCAATCAGTGCCGCGAGCGACCCCACGATCGCGAGGCCCAGGAACCCCAGCGCAGCGGTGATCGGCAGGAGCGCGAGCGTCACCGACACGCCGAGCCGCTTCATGAGATGCCCGGTGATCACCGCCTGCAGGACGAGCGTCGTCACCTGCGCGATGAAGTCGATGCGCGCGAATGTTGCGGTGCGCATGTCCACGCTGGTGCCGAGCGCTGCCACCATCTGTAGACGGGTGAAGTAAAGAAAAGTTGCCATCACCGCGACGATCAGCACGTAGCCGCAGATGGCGAGCAGGTAGGGCGAGCGGACCACCGATTGCAGTCCCTCCCACGCGCCGCCGCCGATCACCGCGTGCTCGGCGCGGGGTGGGCCGGAATGAGGAACATCCGGACGCAGAAGCGTGACCCACCACGCCGCACCCAGCGCTAGCACGAGGAACCCGGCCCCGACGACCAGCAGCGCCGGCGTGCCGAGGGGCTTGGCGAGCTGGCCCGCGAGCCACGGCCCGAAAATCGCTCCCAGCGTGCCGCCCACCGCTATGGCGCCGAACAGGCGCTTCGCCTGCTCCAGCGAAAAGCGGTCGGCCATCAGCGCCCAGAAGAGCATGGTGGCAAAGAGGTTGAACACGCTGAACCACACGTAGAAAACCTGGCCCGTGCGCTCGCCGATGCTGGCGGGCGCGAGCGTGAGCAGCGCGTAGAACGCGAGCAGGCCGAAGGCGAAGAAGAGGTAGGTCGCGCTGATGAACGCGAGGCGACGAAACCGGCTCACCAGCCAGCCGAAGATCGGGTTGACGAGCAGCGTCACGAGGACGGTGCCGAGGAAGAGCCAGCGCAGCGACTCGATGCCGCGCTGCATGCCGAGCGCCTCGCGCGCCGGGCGCACCACCATCAGCGCGGTCAGCACGCAGAAGAAAAACAGCCCCGCGACGAGCACCGGCAAAGCCTCCTCGCGGCGGATGTTCACGAAGCGTTGCAGGAGGGCGGTGGGCATCCCCGCTAGTATCCCAAATTCGCGTGCCAACGCCGACGCCGAGCGCTCTTGTCATGGATCCGGCTTTGTGACGACCCGCAAAGTCGGTTTGACGATGCGCCAGTCGCCACGCTGGCGCCGCAGCTCTGGGACGTCGACGACGGGCGTGAGGCCGGACTAGCGCTTGCTGAGTTCCCGCAGTGTTGCTTCGTCCGGCTCGCCGGATCGCGCGAGCCCGTGCTGCTGTTGAAAGTCGCGCAGTGCAGCCGCGGTGCGCGGCCCGAGAATACCGTCGAGGGGTCCAACGTCGTGTCCGGCACGCACCAGCATTTCCTGCACGCTGCGAACCAGATCGCCGGCAATGCACGGTTGCAGCTCGGGACGCGTATTCAACCACGCCGAGACTGCCGCGTAGTTGTAATCGGGCGCCGGTTTGGGCTGCACATCGCGTCCTTTGACCTTTGCATACATGGCGGGCAACGTGTCCCGAAACGACGGCGGCATGCTCTTGACGAATGCCGGATCGGCGCGGCTCACCACGACGGGCCGCAATTCCGTCGACTTGCGCGAGAACGTCTGGTTGGCGGCGACGTTCACTCCGGGTCCCCTGCCGGCGGTTCCCGACGGATCCAGCGCGAGGGCACTGCCTTGCTCGACGAAGAATTGTCCGCCGTCCGCGACATTCAGCACCGCGACACCCGAGTTCATCACCAGGTCGAAGTAGGGCGTATTGATGCGGTACGGGGGCGCATTGTCCCGCTTCGTCACCGTCAGCTTGAGCCAGCCGGAACGCAGGAAGTAGGGCCCGACCGCCCGCGCCGAACCGGCGGGAGTCGGCACGTCTGAAAGAAAGCGCGAGTCGGGCCCCAGTTCGATTCGGCTTCCATCCGGGAACTCGAGCTGCACCAGACTCTCCGGCCCCGTCTGGACGATGTCGCACTGGCGCAATTGCACCCCGGGGACCGGAATGTATCCGTGGAGGCCGGAGGCGAGCGTATTCTTGCCTTCGACGAGCGTCATCACCGGTGCGGCGTCGATTTCCGCGGCTTGAACCGTGAACGAAAGCAGGAGCAGGAGCAGGTGACTGGATATCCCACGCGTCCATGACGTCAGGTGCACAATTACCCCCCTTCAAGCTGCAGTGAAAAAGTAAAGCGCTCTAGCGTGAACTCCAAACTTTGATCGCTATCGCGCAAGTGGTCAACCGGACCCGGGGGCTCTCGGGTCCAAGCAATGGCATACGAGACTGCCAGCGCAATTTGCGAAGATGCTCAAGCCTCGCGCTATCCCTTCGGGAAAGTCACGGTCGCCAGGCCAGCCCTTGTTTTGGCAGCCGGCGACGAAGCGGAGGGCGTGGGTTCAAATATGGCTTGGTTTGGGATGGTCCGTCGCCTAGAGTTTGTCCATCAACTTCCGTAACCGCGTCCGCAGTGCATCCGGGGCACGGCTCTTGCCCGATTCCCTGATGTGCGAGGTAAGAGCCCGCTCGATCTCCGTTCTGGAGAAGCAGCTGCGGCAGTGGCTCATGTGATGCTCGAAATCCGCGATCTTTTCGGGATCGTCGATTTCCCCGTCGATATAGGCGTAGAACGCCTCCAGTGCTTCCAGGCACCCGATGTCTTCGTGATCCGAGTCGTCTGCGGCGTGGCTCATAGCCTGCATCCGTTCATGTTGTCGCCGACGGCGAGGCCGGCCTCTTTCGCCTGTTCCCAGAGTGCTTTCTGCAGCAGAGTCCGGCCGCGCTTCATGCGGGAGCGGACGGTGCCGGTGGGCACGCCCAGCGCTTCGGCTGCTTCATCATAGGTAAGGCCCTCGACGTTCACCAGCAGAATCGCGATCCGGAAAGCCTTTGGCAGATCGTCGATGGCGGCCATGATCTTCTCGCCCAGCAGGTTGTTGAGGAGCACTCTTTCCGGGTTGGCCCACCATCTCAGGAAGTCGTCCGGCTGATCGTTCAGGAGCGAGGTCACGTCGCCTTCGCCCTCGTCGGCGAACTGCTCGTCGATGCTGCTCTCCGTCGGGCGGATCGATTTCTTCCGGTAGTCGCTGATGAAGTAGTTGTGCAGGATCCGGAAGAGCCAGGGACGGAACCGATTTTTGTCGTCGAGCGATTCGATGGCGGACCACGCTTTTGCGACGGCCTCCGCAACCAGGTCTTCAGCGTCTGCGCTGTTTCGGGTCAGGCGCAATGCCACGCCGTACAGAGGGTCCATGCATCCCTCGACACCTTGGCTGAAGAAGGCGCGGATATCTTCGCGCTCGGTCATCCGACGAACGTCCCCCTTTTGCTACGACTGCCTGTCCCTGAATGCGGCGCCAGGCCCCGAATTCGACAACCGTCGCGATTGCTTCCATCGGGGCGCTGGTGCCGTGCGTGCGTCAAAAGCTGAGCGTGACCGTGCCTTCTTGCTTCGCGACATTGAGCATCGCGACCGAGCCCGCAAGACTGACGCCGTCGATCAGGTCTTCCTTCTCGTAGCCGCGCACCCCTGCACAGGGCGGGCACACGAAAATCTGACCGCCGTTGTCGAGCACGGTCTGGATCATATCCTTGACCGGCGGATCGAGCGGGTTCAGACGGGCCTTTTCCGCCGCACCCTTGCGCACCCAGTCGACGCCTGAGCTCACGAGGAACATCGTGACCTCGAGACCCGAGGCGACGCCTCCGTTGGCGACGCTCCAGGCGACGGACGAGCGCTCATCGTGGAAACCGTTCGTGACCACCACAACCATTTTCTGCTTCTCGGACATGACTTTATCCTCCTAACGTGGGTAGATTGTTCGGCCGACCAGGTCGACCACGTCCGCGCGTCGTGGCTTCGATCTCATGCCATTCGTTGCGCGCTTGGAGGCAAAGACGCAGGAGGGGCCGGTTTGGGTCCCGGATCAGAAGAAATTTTTTTCGATTGGGTTCGGCACGCGATCCGGGCGGCTGGGGCACACTGCGCCTGCCCACGTCCGGCGCGACACATTTGAATGGCCAAAGCGCTTCAGATTAAGTGAGACCTCTCCCGTGGATCGCACGACGCTAATCGAGAAAGTGGAACAGTACTTCGCAGCGGTGGACGCGAAGGACATCAACCGAGTCCTCGCGTTCTTCGTGCCCGATGCCACCTTCACGGTCGCCACGTACGACACGGTCTACCGTGGCCGGGACGGCGAAATACGCGGCATGTTCGAGCGCCTTTTCGCCCGCTACGAAAGCATCTGGCATGGCGACTTCGACCACGTCGTGGAGTCACCCGGCCGTCTTGCCTGTCACTTTCGCGTCGTGAATACTGCCGCGAATGGCGAGCGGTGGCAGAAGCACAATTGCAACTTCTTTCGAGCGCGCGGCCAGCTATTCGACGAAGTATTCGTCTTCATGAGCGGGGACAACGCTCTTCGCTAGCTAGCTCAACAACCTACGCTGGAGCGCCACGCGCGACGACCGTGGCCGTTCACTGCGCGGAACGTCGGCCCGTCATCGCTTCCTGGAAGCTCTTGCCCGAGGCCAGCCAAATCTTAAGGGTCTCGAACACCACCACCGTCGCGAAGGTGACGACGAACCAGAGGAAGACCTCCTCGATCGGCAGGTTCGACCAGGCGCCGATGGTGAGGCCTATCATCATCCGTGGCTGGAAGGCCCACCAGCCGTAGGGGAGCGCCAGCGTCACTTCCCACAGCAGGCTGATCAGGACGACGAAGAACGAGGTGAGGCTGAAGGCGCGCCAGTTGATGAACGGACGGACGGATCGGAAGAGACCCGCTGCCGGCACGAAGGCCACAGCCAGGAGAAAGGCGAAGTACAGCGGGAAGCCCGCCGGATCCGCCGCGAATACCTTCTTGTAGATGATGGCTGCGATCAGGAGCACGGCGGCGATGACTACTGAGCCCGTGTGGAACGACAGGATGGGGCCCGTATTCTGCGTGGCGGCCACGTAGTCGGGCACGTTGTAGGCCTCCAGCCAGAACTCGTCGTTCCAGATGTAGAAGAGCAGGATGAACAGGAAGCCCGACAGGTAGAAGACGAACTCCTCGATCGGCACCGGTCCGCCCACGCCCGGCACGGCGAGGCCGAGCGTGGCGCCGGGGTTCGGAAACTCGAAGAAGGTGTGGCCGAGCAGGATGTCGAGGGCGAAGCCCATCGGCGCCAGGATGCCGATGGTCATCCAGTACGCCTTGCGCTGGAAGGTGAATCGGGGGTGACGGATGAACCACCACGCGATCACCGCCAGCGGAAAGATGAAAAGCAGCAGGCTCCAGGTGTAGCCGTATGGGGTCGGGTCGTCGGACGGGATCAGGGTGACCCCGGGAACGAGCACGGTCCGGAGCGTCAGCGCCGCCGGGATCGCCAGCATCGCGATCATGAGCAGAACGACGCGGGCGAGCGGTTTAGGCGGGTCTGGCCTCATTGCAGAGCTCGAGCTGGGAAGAGCGGGATCGGTACGATCTGCCCGGTGCCACGGTGCGACACCGTGCCACCGTCTTCGGGAACATGCAAGCCGACGAGCGCTCGACCACCGCTGAGCGGCGCAGAGGAGAGAAAATGCGCGCGGGTTGCGCGTAGTGCCCCTGCACGTCGAGGTCGAGCTGCTACAGTAGCGCTTTCCCGCTCGGTGCAATGCGATGAGATTTCTGGCGCGCACGTTCGTGCTGTTGGTGATCGCGTTGCCGGTTCTGGCGGTCGCCGCAGTCTGGCTGTGCTTTCAGGATGCGCCATCGATCGTGCGCAGCGTTCAATTGACGCCCCAGGACATCGAGAGAGCGAAACGCATCATCGCCCGGAACGACCCGCGCAAGGTCAAGTCGGCGGGGCCGCGCACCGTCGCCATCAGCGAGCAGGACCTCGACCTGATGGTGAACTATGCGGCCAGTCGTTTCGGGAAGGGTGCCGCACGTGCGGCATTGGGGCCCGGCACCGTGCGGTTTCAGGCGAGCGTAGAGATCCCGCAAAGCCCGTTCGGACATTATCTGAACGTCGACGCCACATTGCGCGAGACCGGAACAGTGCCGCGCTTCGACTCGCTAAAGATCGGCAGGTTGCCCGTGCCTGCTTTCGTTGCCGACTACGCGCTGCGTGAGGGCGTGCGGCGGCTGGCTGCGACCGATCACGGTGAGCTCGCCGCCGATGTCGTGAAGGACGCGAGCATCGCCGACGGGCATCTCAAGGTGACCTACGTGTGGCGCAGCGAGTTCGAGGAACGGGCGCGCACCGTCCTGCTGCCGGCGGCGGAGCAAATGCGGCTTCGCGCGTACCACGACCGGCTCGTCGAGACGGTGGCCAAGTCGCCGAGCAAGGTTTCACTCGCCGCGCTGATGCCACCCTTGTTCGGGACCGCGCTCGAACGCGGCGCCGGCGGCGATATCCGCGCGGAAAACCGTGCGGCGATCCTCGTGCTGGCGTTCTATGCGAATGGCACCGGTCTGGCCACGATCGTGCCGGGTGCTGCCCAGTGGCCCAAAGCGGCGCGGCGCACCCTGACGCTCGTCGGCCGCGACGACTTCCCCAAGCATTTCCTGATCTCCGCGGCGATCGCTGCCGAGGCCGGCAGCCCGCTTGCCGATGCAATCGGTCTACACAAGGAGATCGACGATTCGCGCGGCGGCAGCGGCTTTTCGTTCAACGACATCGGCGCCGACCGTGCGGGGACGCGATTCGGTGAAATCGCGAGCCAATCGCCCGAGCGGGCACGCAAGCTCGCGCAGGCAGTCACCTCCGGCGTGAGGGAGAGCGATTTCATGCCCGATGTCGCGGATCTGCCGGAATTCATGCCGGAGGCGGAATTCAAGCGGCGTTACGGCGGCGTCGGCGGCGCTGGATACAACGAGATGATGGCCAAGATCGAGGCGCGCGTGGCCTCGCGACCGCTGCTGCGCTAGACGAATGCGCGTCTGATCGTGGACCGCGCAAAGCTGAATTCGAGCGCGTGGCTAGCTTTTGGACGACGTGGTTAGTCTATATGAGCGGGGACAGCGCCCTGCGCTGAACGGGCGCTCCGGGAAGCAGCCAGCGTTCCGGGCGTCAAGTTGCAGGGTCTGGCGGCGAGTCAAGGGGGGCTCGCCCGCCGCGGCCCCACGCGCCCTTATTTCTGGCGCGCTTTGCGTGCGGCGTACTTGGAGTCGCGCGCGGCTTTCTGTTGCTTCTTGAGGGCTGCTTCGGCCTCTTCTTTGGCAATGCGCTCGGCTTCCTTGCGCGTCTTCTCTTCCATGGCGGCGCGTTCTTGCCTGGCTTTCTCGGCCACGCGTTCTGCTTCCCTGCGCTCGGCGGCAATCCGGTTCGCCTCCTTGCGCTCGGCTGCGCGGATATCGCGCGCTTTCGCCGCTTCCACCTGTGCAGCTCGGCGCTCCGCGGACTGGGCGTCGTTGGTTTGCGCCCTTGCACGCAGTCTTTCCAGCTGTTCTTGCTTGGCCTTGGCCGCCGTCTGCAGGCGCTCGGCGTATCCTGGTTCTTTACGAGGCATGTCTCCGATCTTTCATTTCAAGGCAATCGTACAGGCGGCGGATATTGCCACGTAAATGGCCTGTCTGCCGTGCGTGTGTGTCACGCGACTAAACGAGCGCAACTCTTCCCGTCCGCAGGTCGTATACCGCGCCGACGATGGCGATCTTCTTGGCAGCGTAGAGCTTATCCACGACAGGAGGGGAACTCTTCAGCTGCGCGACCTGTAGCCTTACGTTCTCGGCGATCGCATTGTCGAGCAGGTTACCGGTCTGCGACTTTTCCGCGACGATCACCGCCGGCTTGATCGAGGAGACGAGCCCGGGCAAATGGCCGGGAAGGATGGCCTTGGTCTTCAGCACCTTGATGGCGGCGTCGACCGCGCCGCAATTCGTGTGGCCGAGCACCATGACGAGCGGCACGCCAAGAAAGTGAACCCCGTATTCGAGGGACGCCAGCAGATCCGGGCTCATGACGTTGCCCGCGACGCGCATGACGAAGAGGTCGCCCGGCCCCTGGTCGAACGCGAGCTCGGGTGCCACCCGCGAGTCGGCGCAGCTGAGGATCGCGGCGATTGGATACTGCGCCTTGACGCGCGCGGCTCGGCCCGACGAGAAGTCGCGCTCGTTCGGCATGTTGCCCGCATAGCGCAGGTTGCCGTCCATCAGCCGCTGCAACGCGTCTGCAGGCGCGATCGCATTCGGTGGCGGCGTTGTGCCTGGCGTGGCCGGATCGGCCGCGAACGCGACGCCCGCGCCCCAGGGTGCAAGCACCGCAAGTGCGCCGGACCTCAGGAAACTGCGGCGTGAAACCTGTCGGTTGTGCTGCCGGGGTTCGTCCGGCCGTGGATCGTGCTGTACATCGCCACACACTTCACACATCCAAATCTCTCCGTCAACATCGAGCGACGTCGGCCGCACGGTGCCCCGAGGGTGGCCGCGAGGCATTGCCCATTGTTGCACGGGATTCCGCCAATTCGCCGTCATTTCGGGACGGCGTGCTACGCTCCCGCGCGCATACGATCGGGGCGATCCGGAGGAGGCGTTCGATGACAACGATCCTGGGGAGCGGCGAACACCGCTACCGCGTGGTGGAGGACTGGGCGAAGCTGCCCGACGGCTGGGAGTTCAAGGACGTCGCCGCGGTCGCGGTCGACAGCAACGACAGCATCTACGCGTTCAATCGCGGCGAGCATCCGATGATGGTGTTCGACCGTGACGGCAATTTCCTGCGCTCCTGGGGCGAGGGCGTATTCCGCGCGCGCACGGCCTGCACATCGACGCCGGACGACATCTCTATTGCACCGACGACGGCGACCACCCGTGCGCAAGTGCACCTGGAGGGCAAAGCGCTGCTCGACATCGGCATGCCGGCAAGCCGGCGCCGTACATGAGTGGCGAGCCGTTTCATCGCTGCACGCACACCGCACTCTCGCCCAAGGGCGACATCTACGTGAGCGACGGGTACGGCAACGCGCGCGTGCACAAGTTTTCGCCGGATGGGAAGCTGCTCCTCTCCTGGGGCGAGCCGGGCACGGATCCCGGCCAGTTCAACATCGCGCACAACATTGCCACCGACCCGGAAGGGTGGGTCTATGTGGCCGACCGCGAGAACCACCGCGTCCAGGTGTTCGACGGCAATGGCCGCTACGAGACGCAGTGGGTCAACATGCATCGGCCGTGCGGCCTGTACTGCTGTCGCGGACCGAAGCCGCAGTTCGTCATCGGGGAGCTGGGGCCGGGCGCGGCGGTGAACCGGGACCACCCCAACATCGGGCCGCGCCTGTCGTTCGTCGACGGGAAAGGCAAGCTCGTCGCGCGGCTCGGCGGCGAGGCAGGGCCGGGCCTCGAGACGGGCAAGTTCGTCGCGCCGCACGGGCTCGCGGTCGATTCGCGCGGTGATATCTACGTCGGAGAGGTCAGCTACACCGAGTATCCGCGGCTTTTCCCGAACAAAACGATACCGTGGCGCATGCGATCACTCCAGAAGCTGGAGAGAGTGAGCTAGACGCCGGTCGCCGAATCGGTCCGACGACCGAAACTGCGCAGGAAATGCGCAGCGCGCCTAGCGGCGCCTGCGACGCCTTGCAGCGAATGCCCCGCCGAGGCCCAAGGCGAGAAGGGCAAGCGTGCCCGGCTCCGGAACCGTCAGAAAGCCGCGAATCTCGCCTGCCGGGAACGCCGTGGTGTGAATGTTGAGATACGCCTCTCCGGCGACCATGCCGGCGATGAGCGCAAGCTCGGCCGCCGTGACGCTGCCCTGCGCGGCAACGAAGGTCGCGTTGAAGGAGGAGGCATTGGTGAGATCGAATAAGGCGTCGTAGGTACCGCTCGTCACGCCCAGCGGGAATCCCGCAAAGGTTGGCGTGGTCGTAGCGACGCCTACGGTCGGCGGCGATGCACTTGGGCTGACGCAACAGTGGATGTGCGATGCGGTCGTCGTCCCGAGCAGGCCCGAAAATTCCGCGTGTAGAGCCATGGTGTGGGCAACCGTGTCGATGGCGACCGTCGCAAACCCCGTACCGGCCGATGCATTCGCGGGAAATTCGTTTGCACCGCTCAAATCCGTCGAGAAATGCAGCAGCGTCGCGTGACTGGACGGGGCGACGACGAGCATCGCAGTGACGAATAGCAGGAACCCAAGCGCTGAACGCTTCATGGCGAGTCTCCGAAATGTGTAGTTGTTGATGGTCCGGCAGGCTCGGCATGAATGTCCGGGACCTGGCGCAAGCGGCGAAGACGGTGTGAAGCGTTGCAAGAAACGTGCCGCGACGTTGCACGAGCACGAAATCAAGGCGTTGCGCATTCGGGTGCTTTCGCGCGCGATCGACTGTGTAAACACTCTCGACGAGTGAGATGCGACGCAATTCGTGCCGAGGCCCGAGCGGCTACCTTTTGCGCAATTGACGATCAAACTGGATTTCCGCTTGCGCGGGAATGACTAGCAGGCAGTAATCTGTCCCTCGACGTGCCATAGCCGGGGTTTCCGAGGCTTGCCGCGACTGAGTTCGACCTTGCCTTCGCGGATCTCCGTGGGGGAATCGCGGTGGACCGCTGGAAGCTCCCTGAACGGTTCGCATTCGAGCGTCGAGTTCCAGCGCCCGTCGTAACGGGTCGGGCCAG
>CAVTJG010000015.1:0-14996 GCA_963735025.1 uncultured beta proteobacterium | reverse complement strand
GTTGGCCTTATCGCGACACGACTCTGGAGCCGCGGTGCGCGGCGTCCCACCGAGGACGACGTGGCACCGCATTGAGCTCGTCAGGTGGATTTAGTGGCGCTTGTCGGACGGCTGCGTTTGACGGCCTTTTTCTTCGAGGCTTCGATCGCAGCAAGTCCTGCAAGCTCGACAGGCGGATGATCGGGAAAGTCGGCGATGAGGCGCAAATGCCCCCCCATGGCCTCGACGTAGTCGCGCAGCGTCGAGATCAAAAGATCGCTTCTCTTCTCCAGTCGCGACACACCCTCCTGGCCAATCCCGAGTTTCGCGGCCATCTTTCTTTGCGTCAGCGCTTTAGCTTGGCGCAATTCCGCGGTCGCCGAGTTCCTCAGCGACGGGGGCCTTTTGGCTCGGGCCTCAACCTTTTGCCGCCGTTGCGGGCTCAGGCTGTCCATCATCTGTTTCAAAGTCTTTGCCATAACTATCGCTCCTTCACTTTCTTCAGGCCGGAGAGGTGCTCCCCAAACCTTTTGTCAGCCCGGGCGATCAGTTGCTTGTAAAAGCGCTTCTCACTTCTCTGCCCTGACTTATCGCCGGCGGTGGCAGCACCGCTGCCCGATTCGTGTCGAACGCGAATGCTACGCGCCATACACCACCCGCCTCTTCGAACCGCAGTTCTTTCATGTTTGCGTACTTCGAACCGTTCAGCGTATCGGCGCGAGGCCTTTTAAGCATCGGTCCAAATTGCGCGAGAAGCTTTGCGTGAGCAAGAATCTCGTCCTGTACGTCCTCGGGTAGCTCAGCTAGTTCTTCACTGAAGGCATCGTGGAACAAAACAGGCCACGTCATGGACGTAATATGCCATCAAAGGCATATGCTTTCAAGTGCATTTTGGCTCAGTATTGTCAAGATCTGGCCTGGCTAAAGAAGTCACTAAACCATTGATATTATAAATGGTTTAGAACACTCCAAAGGGGTTAGGGCAATTCTAGTGCAAATGGTGGACTTCGAGACTAGGGTGGGGTGGCGGCGACAAGCGGCCGGCCCGGCTTCCCGCCGAAGGGACAGGCGTAAGGAAAAGCGTTAAGGCAGGCAAACAATGGCAGCCGGAGCTTTGCCGGAATTAGTTCGGCGCCGTTCTGCACTGTCCTGCGAAGATCCCGAAACCTACCAAAGTCCTACCCCGGCTAGTCTGCGTCCTTGGGCGAGCGCAGCACGTGCCGCAAGTGATCTGCGAGCGCGTACGCGCTCGCGACAAATCACGCGCTTTTAGGCCAACCGCGCGTTCAGGATGATCTCCGTGTTCAGCAGACGCGAGATCGGGCAGCCGGCCTTGGCGTCCTGCGCGGCCTTGTTGAAGGCTTCGGCGCTGGCGTTGGGAATCTTGGCGACGCAGTCGAGGTGGATCTTCGTGATCGTCGGTTTGTTGTCCTTCATGTCGAAGTCGAGCGTCGCCTTGGTCTCGATGCTCTCGGGGACGAGATTAGCCTTGCCGAGCTCGGCCGACAACGCCATCGAGAAGCAGCCGGCGTGGGCGGCGGCGACCAACTCCTCAGGGTTCGTGCCCTTGGCCGCCTCGAAGCGCTGGGCGAAGGTGTAGGCGGTGTTTGACAGCACGCCGCTGTCGACCGATACGGTGCCCTTGCCGTCCTTGAGTCCCCCGCGCCAAACCGCGTTGGCTTTGGATTGTCGGATCATGCGTCGCCTCCTTCCGTTGCGTGTAGAGCAGGTCTAAACGATAGCATGACACACAACAAATTCAATTTCGGTTCAGGGCTCGCCAGGCCAAGCGGCGGGGAACGCGCCCGATCATCTTGAGATGCGCACGGATGAGTCGGCGCGCTGTCCGTTTCGCCGCGGGGCGTCCAGTCGCGACCCGTCTGTAACCAACTCAGATTCGGTGTGCCCAAACTGTGATTGAGCTGGATTGGTTACGACATGGGCAAGCTGCCAGCAGCTGAACGGTAAGCTTCGAAAATCCGCCTCAACTGCCTTCGGACCGGGAGGTGGCGGGTTCAAATCCTGCCGGGCGCGCCCTCCATTCAAGGCCTTGCGAGGTCGCAAGATTCTCTTAGCCCGGGGGCTCGAGTTCGAGCCCTACACCCGTGACATTGTTCCTGACGAGAAGCTGAGCACCGCCCATACCGGCGTACCGTTGGCTGCGGCCGCGAATGAGTTCCTCGACGCGCCTTCGGGCTGAGTGCAAATTTCGCCGGTGAATTACGACATCATTGGCGACATCCACGGCCAGTACGACAAGCTCGTCGCCCTGCTCAAGACGCTGGGCTACCACGAGACTATGCGTGCGTGGCGGCATCCCGATCGGACCGCCATATTCATCGGTGATCTCATTGACCGCGGGCCACGGCAGGTCGAGACACTGAAACTCGTGCGAGGCATGGTCGATACCGGCGCCGCGATGGCGATCATGGGTAACCACGAATTCAACGCCATCGCCTGGGCCACAGAAGACCCGGAGCATCCGGGCGAGCATCTACGTTCGCACGGTCGTCCGGGAAACCGCAACCAACACGGGGCGTTTTTGGAGGAAGTCGCGGAGCGGCCGCTGCACGACGAGATCATCCAGTGGTTCAAGACCCTGCCGCTGTGGCTGGACCTGGGAGCCATCCGGGTGGTGCACGCATGCTGGAACGACGAGTACATGGGTGCGTGCGGCCGTACCTCGCCAAAGGAATGACGCTCACGGAAGAATTGATCGTCTGGGCCAACCGGAAAGGTCACTGGGCGTTCAAGGCTGTCGAGGCGCTGTGCAAAGGGCTCGAGGTCGATCTACCCACGGGAATGGCGTTCAAGGACAAGGACGGCAAGGATCATCGGCGCGTTCGAGTCCGTTGGTGGGAGGCACAGCCGACCACGTTCAGGCGCGCGGCGCTCGCGCCCGCCGAGGTTGTGGAGCAGATCCCGGACAGCCAGATCCCGACGGATCGCCGGATTGGCGCCTACTCCGGACCACCTGTTTTCTTCGGTCACTATTGGCTGACCTCGCGTCCGGCGCCGATGACTCCGCAGGTTGCCTGCGTGGACTACAGCGCAGGAAGTGGCGGGCCTCTGGTGGCGTATCGGTGGGATGGCGAGCCGGAGCTTCGCGAGACGCACTTTATCTGGACATGATTCCTGCCGTAGCACTCTAGATGGGATAGTGCGTAGGGTGCGAGGGTGCAAACAAGGGCGTCGTGGGTTCAATTCTTGCTGGGTGCGCGACCGCTTGAATCTGGGGTATCTCGCCCCGATCTAGCGGATACAGCCACAAAGCCGAAGATGACGATGGTCGATCCTGTCCATGTCGTGTGCCCGCACTGCGGCACCGTTAACCGTCTACCGCGGGAACGCCTTGCGAATAAGCCTACTTGCGGAAAGTGCAAGCAAACTCTATTCGACGGCCATCCGGTGGCGCTCACCGAAAGCGATTTCGATCGCCAGATCGGAAAGTCCGACATTCCCGTCGTCGTCGATTTCTGGGCCGAGTGGTGCGGACCATGCAAGATGATGGCGCCGCAGTTCGAGCGCGCGGCGAAGGAGCTCGAGCCTTCGGTGCGCCTCGCGAAGCTCGACACCGAAGCGGCGCAGGGAATTGCCGCGCGCTACGGTATCCGCTCGATCCCGACCATGATCGCGTTCAAGGGTGGTCGCGAAGTGTCACGCCAGTCAGGTGCGATGGACGCCGCGTCGATCGTCCGGTGGGTGCGTGGCGCTCTGGGCGGTTAAGGTTTGTCGAAAGGCTGGATTCCCGCTTTCGCGGGAATGACGGGTTTATGCATTCGCGGGAATGACGGATTTTTGCATTCGCGGGAATGACGGAGTTTCCCCTAGTTTAGCGTTGCTGCGATCCTCCGGATCTCCTCCGGCGTGCGTTCCCCTGAGAGCGCGGTTCCCGGCATCAGATACTTGCCCATCGCCAGCCCGCCGATCAGGACGGGCTCGTACCCGATTTCGCGTATCAGGCGCGAGGCGATAGCAATCGCCTCGGCATCGTCTCCCGCGATCGGCATGCCGACGCGTCCCGGGTCTTCGTGCGCCGAGCCCATGCGCCCGGCGCCGATGGCATTGAAGGCGCGCACCAGACGCGCGCCGGGCAGGAGCTCCGCCGACGCGAGACCGGCGCCTTGCTTCCGTGCCCACACGGCGATCTCGCCATCGCGCCCGGGAAACGGATTGCACGTGTCGATCACCACCTTGCCCTTGATCAAGTCCCCCAGGTCTTTCCCGACGGCGGGCAGGGCGCCGTAAGGCACCGAGATCATCACCACCTCGCCGAAGGCCGCGGCTTCGCGCGGCGTTCCGGCGCGCGCACCGCCACCGAGTCTCGCGGCGAGCGCCTTGTCGTGCTCGATGCTGCGCGAGGAGAACATGACCTCGTGCCCGGCTTTCACCCAGACCGACCCGATGGCGCTGCCCACCTGGCCCGAGCCGACGATGCCGATCTTCATCTTTTCGGCCGCGAAGGCAGGCCGGGGCAGGGCGCTGGCCGCAACGATTGTTCCCGCAACCACGAGAAACTCGCGACGACGCTTTCTCAAGGCAATTCCTCCACGAGCTGGATCATCCGCTTTCGCATGGCCGCATCCGGCAGCCGGCCCATGGCGCCGCCCATGTTGTCCGCCATGTTTGCCGGCCGGCTGGTGGCGGGCGTGACGGCCGTCACCGCCGGATGGCTCGCCACGAATTTGAGAAAGAACTGGGCCCAGGAGTTCGCGTCGAATTCGCGCGCCCAGTCGGGCACCTGGCGCCCCTTCACGCGCTGCCAGAGCCGCGTGCGGCCGAATGGCGCATAGACGAGGACGGCAATGCCCTTGTCGCGCGCGAGCGGCAGGATGGTCTCCTCGGCCTGGCGCTCATCGATAGCGTAATCGGTGCCGATGAAGTCGATCGGTTCGTCCCGCATGGTCTGCACCAGCTCGGCGTACTGGCGCTCGAAGGTGGTGGTCACCCCGATGTAGCGCACGCGGCCCTGCGCCTTGTATTCCCTCAGGATGGGAAGTTGCGTGCGGACGTCGCCCATGTTGTGCACCTGGATGAGGTCGATCACGGGCTTGCCGATTCGTTGGAAGGACGTCTCGAGTTGCTTGCGCGCGGCAGCGGGATCCGCAGACCCGCCGCCCCAGCCCGCGACGTTCAGCTTGGTCGCCCAGAAGAGTTTCTTCGCGATCCCCAGCTCCTGCGCGATCCGGCCGGCCACCTCCTCGGACGCACCGTAGGCCGGCGCGGTGTCGAACACCCTGCCGCCGAGCTCCGTCATCTGCTTCAGCACCGCACGCAACGCGGTGACGTCTTCGCTCCGCGCGACCTGCGAAAAGGTGGCGGAACTCCCCAGGCCCACGATCGGCAGCCGCTCGCCGGTGGAGGGAATCGCCCGGGTGATGAGCTTGGTGTCGGCGGCCGTTGCGAAACGGGAATCCAGCGCCAGCAACCCACCGGCGCTCGCCATGCCAAGGAGCAGTTCGCGACGCGTCGTCATGCAGTCACTCCTGTACTTTGTTCTGAAGTTTCTTCAGTGTTACGGGCTCGCGCGCGCTGCGCGTAGCCCAGCCAGATCCCGAGCGCCATCCACACCGCCGCGAGCGGCACCGCGACCGTCGCGAGCGCCGCCAATCCCATGCCCAGCTGTTTCAGCAGCCCCTCGGTCTGCGCGCCCACCACGTCCCCCGCGCGGTAGACGAACGTGTCGATGAACGCCTTCGCCTTGTACCGGTCGGCGCGCGGCACCACGGTGAAGAGCGTCTCCCGCGAAGGCCGCATGATGCCGCGCTGCACGGCGCGGAACGAGGCCTCGAACGCGATGAGCGCCGCGAGCGACCCCACAATCGCGAGGCCGAGGAAACCCAACGCGGCGGTGATCGGCAGGAGCGCGAGCGCCACCGACACGCCGAGCCGCTTCATGAGATGCCCGGTGATCACCGCCTGCAGGACGAGCGTCGTCACCTGCGCGATGAGATCGATGCGCGCGAACGTTGCCGTGCGCATGTCGACGTTGGTGCCGAGTGCCGCCACCATCTGCAGACGCGTGAAATACAGAAAAGTTGCCATCACCGCAACGATCAGCACGTAGGCGCAGATGGCGAGCAGGTAGGGCGAGCGAACCACCGACCGCAACCCCTCCCACGCGCTGCCGCCGATCACCGCGTGCTCGGCCCGGGGCGGGCCGGACTGGGGAGCGTCCGGACGCAGGTGCGTGACCCACCACGCGGCGCCGAGCGCCAGCACGAGAAACCCGGCCCCGACGACCAGCAGCGCCGGCGTGCCGAGCGGCTTGGCGAGCTGGCCCGCGAGCCACGGCCCGAAGATCGCTCCCAGCGTCCCGCCCACCGCTATGGCGCCGAACAGGCGCTTCGCCTGCTCCAGTGAAAAGCGGTCGGCCATCAGCGCCCAGAACAGCATCGTGGCGAAGAGGTTGAACACGCTGAACCACACGTAGAACACCTGGCCCGTGTGCGCGCCGATGCTGGCGGGCGCGAGCACCAGCAGCGCGTAGAACCCGAGCAGGCCGAAGGCGAAGAAGAGGTAGGTCGCGCTGATGAACGCGAGCCGCTGGAACCGGCTCACCAGCCAGCCGAAGATCGGGTTGACGAGCAGCGTCACGAGGACGGTGCCGAAGAAGAGCCAGCGCAGCGACTCGATGCCGCGCTGCATGCCGAGCGCCTCGCGCGCCGGGCGCACCACCATCAGCGCGGTCAGCACGCAGAAGAAAAACAGCCCCGCGACGAGCACCGGCAAAGCCTCCTCGCGGCGGATGTTCACGAAGCGTTGCAGGAGGGCGGTGGGCATCCCCGCTAGTATCCCAAATTCGCGTGCCAACGCCGACGCCGAGCGCTCTTGTCATGGATCCGGCTTTGTGACGACCCGCAAAGTCGGTTTGACGATGCGCCAGTCGCCACGCTGGCGCCGCAGCTCTGGGGACGTCGACGACGGGCGTGAGGCCGGACTAGCGCTTGCTGAGTTCCCGCAGTGTTGCTTCGTCCGGCTCGCCGGATCGCGCGAGCCCGTGCTGCTGTTGAAAGTCGCGCAGTGCAGCCGCGGTGCGCGGCCCGAGAATACCGTCGAGGGGTCCGACGTCGTGTCCGGCACGCACCAGCATTTCCTGCACGCTGCGAACCAGATCGCCGGCAATGCACGGTTGCAGCTCGGGACGCGTATTCAACCACGCCGAGACTGCCGCGTAGTTGTAATCGGGCGCCGGTTTGGGCTGCACATCGCGTCCTTTGACCTTTGCATACATGGCGGGCAACGTGTCCCGAAACGACGGCGGCATGCTCTTGACGAATGCCGGATCGGCGCGGCTCACCACGACGGGCCGCAATTCCGTCGACTTGCGCGAGAACGTCTGGTTGGCGGCGACGTTCACTCCGGGTCCCCTGCCGGTGGTTCCCGACGGATCCAGCGCGAGGGCACTGCCTTGCTCGACGAAGAATTGTCCGCCTTCCGCGACATTCAGCACCGCGATACCCGAGTTCATCACCAGGTCGAAGTAGGGCGTATTGATGCGGTACGGGGGCGCATTGTCCCGCTTCGTCACCGTCAGCTTGAGCCAGCCGGAACGCAGGAAGTAGGGCCCGACCGCCCGCGCCGAACCGGCGGGAGTCGGCACGTCTGAAAGAAAGCGCGAGTCGGGCCCCAGTTCGATTCGGCTTCCATCCGGGAACTCGAGCTGCACCAGACTCTCCGGCCCCGTCTGGACGATGTCGCACTGGCGCAATTGCACCCCGGGGACCGGAATGTATCCGTGGAGGCCGGAGGCGAGCGTATTCTTGCCTTCGACGAGCGTCATCACCGGTGCGGCGTCGATTGCCGCGGCGTGAACCGTGAACGAAAGCAGGAGCAGGAGCAGGAGAGTGACTGGATATCCCACGCGTCCATGACGTCAGGTGCACAATTACCCCCCTTCAAGCTGCAGTAAAAAAGTAAAGCGCTCTAGCGTGAACTCCAAACTTTGATCGCTATCGCGCAAGCGGTCAACCGGACCCGGGGGCTCTCGGGTTCAAGCAACGGCATGCGAGACTGCAAGCGCAATTTGCGGAGATGCTCATGCCTCGCGCTATCCCTTTTGGAAAGTCATTGTCGCCAGGCCAGCCCTTGTTTTGGCAGCCGGCGACGAAGGGAGTATGTGGGCTACGCGGCGCGCCCTGGGGCGGTGCCCGTCGTGCTCACGGCCGAGCCCCTCGAGCACTTGCTTTTCATCGTGCGGCGCGGCAGACCGCTCTCCCGCAAAGAGCTCACTGACGATTTCATCTTCAGAAACGACTCTTGGCAGCGCGGGTCTTTTTGGGGAAACACCTCAGGGCGTACATCAAATAGAGCATCAAGTGATGTATTATTCGGTGTATCACTGACGGTGGAGGCCTCCATGCGAACCACAATCAACCTGGATGAGCAACTGCTCAACGAAGCGCAGCGCGTAACCGGCTTGAAGGAGCGAACCGCCCTCATCCATGAGGGGCTCAAGGCCCTGATCCAACGCGAAAGCGCGCGGCGGCTGGCGCGCCTCGGAGGCAGCGAGTCCCGGTTGCGGCCGGTGCCACGGCGTCGCGCGACGACCGCATGATCCTCGTCGACACGTCCGTCTGGATCCAACACCTGCGAAAAGGCATGCCGTCGCTGGCCGGCGCCCTGGAGCAGGGCGCGGTCCTGACGCATCCGTTCGTGGTTGGTGAGCTGGCCTGCGGAAATCTCAAGAACCGTGACGAAGTGCTCCGGCTTCTGGGAGACTTACCGGAGGCACCCGTGGCGACCGATCCCGAGGCGCAGGCTTTCATCGAGCAGCGCGCCCTGATGGGTCGAGGCATCGGATACATCGACGTGCATCTGCTCGCCTCGGTGGTCCTTGACGGTGCCGCCCAGCTCTGGACTCGGGACAAGCGCCTGGCCTCGGTTGCCGCGGACCTGAGGCTGGCATATGTGGAGCGTGGATGAGCCTGAGAGGTGTCGCAGAATAGAATGGAGCGGACTCGACCTGCTGTTGGCCGAATTCGACGCATGGCGTGGCGAGGTTGCGCTGGTGACCTGATCCGCGGGGGGGCGGGCTTGCTTGCCTGTCTGTTCTCAAATTGGCTACAATCGTTCTCAACATGAGAGCAAAAAAATCCAAGAGCCGGCCTCAGCTGGTGGACGTGCTGATTGGCGCGTACCGCCGGCGCATTCTCGGGCTGCTGCTGTTGAACCCGGAAAAGTCGTTCTATGTACGCGAGATGGAGCGACTTACGGGTGTGCCGGCGGGGTCCTTGCATCGGGAATTGAAGCTACTGACCGATGCGGAGCTGCTCGCGCGAAGCGCATCCGGCAACCAGGTGCGCTACCAGGCCGATCGCGCCAATCCGATCTTTGAAGAACTGGCAGGCATTCTTCGCAAGACTGCGGGCTTGGCCGATGTGCTGCGGGAGTTGCTCGCCCCCCTCTCGAATGCCGTACGCCTAGCCTTCGTGTTCGGTTCCGTCGCACAGGCGAAGGAGCGTGCCGAAAGCGATGTGGATGTGATGGTCGTGGGAACGGTGGGTTTTCCGGAGGTGGTGCAGGCGCTCGCCCCCGCGCGCGATCGTCTTCGTCGTGAGATCAATCCCGTGGCGATGACTGCGGAGGCATTCAGCAAGAAGCTCGCCGCGGGAGACGATTCGTCTCCCGCGTCGCGCGTGAGCCCAAGATCTTTCTCCTTGGAGGTGCCGATGAGCTTGCAGAACTTGCTGAAAATCGGCCAGCTCAAAGAGCATCCGGCAGACGCTGAAGAAATTCAGCGACTCCTTGCGGCTGCCGAGCGCAATCTCAGCGATGCTGCGGTGGCAGCCGTGAGTTTCGAAACGCGATACGATGCCGCGTATCGGGCCATCACGCAGACTTGTCTATCCGCGCTGATGGCGCACGGCTTCCGGCCGGACACCAACCGCCCGGGCCATCACGTCACGCTCATCCAGGCGCTTCCGCTCACTCTCGGCGTGGATGCGACGCGTGTAATCGTGCTCGATGCATTGCGTCGCAAACGGAATCTCGGGGATTACACGGGGGAAGACATCGACGAGGCCTCCGTTGACGCCTGCATCGCCGAAGCGAAACGCTTGCTCGGTGACGCTCTGGAATGGCTGACAACACACCGACCAAACCTTATTACGCCGAAATTGTAATTCCGGCCGACGCTGGCCAGCATGTGCCCGCGCGGCGCGCCGAATCCTACGCCTACGACCCGGGCCATCACGAACGTTGACCGGTCATCGCCTCGCGGAAGCTCTTGCCGGAAGCCAGCCAGATCTTGAGGGTCTCGAACACCACCACCGTCGCGAAGGTGACGACGAACCAGAGGAAGACCTCCTCGATCGGCAGGTTCGACCAGGCGCCGATGGTGAGGCCCATCATCATCCGTGGCTGGAAGGCCCACCAGCCGTAGGGGAGCGCCAGCGTCACTTCCCACAGCAGGCTGATCAGGACGACGAAGAACGAGGTGAGGCTGAAGGCGCGCCAGTTGATGAACGGACGGACGGATCGGAAGAGACCTGCTGCCGGCACGAAGGCCACAGCCAGGAGAAAGGCGAAGTACAGCGGGAAGCCCGCCGGATCTGCCGCGAATACCTTCTTGTAGATGATCGCTGTGATCAGGAGCATGGCAGCGATGACAACGGAGCCCGCGTGGAACGACAGGATGGGGCCCGTATTCTGGTGGCGGCCACGTAGTCGGGCACGTTGTAGGCCTCGAGCCAGAACTCGTCGTTCCAGATGTAGAAGAGCAGGATGAACAGGAAGCCCGACAAGTAGAAGACGAACTCCTCGATCGGCACCGGTCCGCCCACGCCCGGCACGGCGAGGCCGACGTGGCGCCGGGGTTCGGGAACTCGAAGAAGGTGTGGCCGAGCAGGATGTCGAGGGCGAAGCCCATCGGCGCCAGGATGCCAATGGTCATCCAGTACGCCTTGCGCTGGAAGGTGAATCGGGGGTGGCGGATGAACCACCACGCGATCACCGCCAGCGGAAAGATAAAAAGCAGCAGGCTCCAGGTGTAGCCGTATGGGTGGGGTCGTCGGACGGGATCAGGGTGACCCCTGGAACGAGCACGGTCCGCAGCGTCAACGCCGCCGGGATCGCCAGCATCGTGATCATGAGCAGTACGACGCGGGCAAGCGGTTTAGGTGGGTCTGGCCTCATCGCAGAGCTCGAGCTGGGAAGAGCAGGATCGGTACGATCCGCCCTGTGCCACGGTGTGACACCGTGCCACCGTCCTCGGGAACTTGCAAGCCGACGAGCGCTCGACCACCGCTGAGCGGTGCAGAGGAAAGAAAATGCGCGCGGGTGCGCGTAGTGCCCCTGCACGTCGAGCTGCTACAGTATCGCTTTCCCGCTCGGTACAATGCGATGAGATTTCTGGCGCGCACGTTCGTGCTGTTGGTGATCGCGCTGCCGGTTCTGGCGATCGCCGCAGTCTGGCTGTGCTTTCAGGATGCGCCGTCGATCGTGCGCAGTGTTCAATTGACGCCCCAGGACATCGAGAGAGCGAAACGCATCATCGCCCGGAACGACCCGCGCAAGGTCAAGTCGGCGGGGCCGCGCACCGTCGCCATCAGCGAGCAGGACCTCGACCTTATGGTGAACTATGCGGCCAGTCGTTTCGGGAAGGGTTCCGCACGTGCGGCATTGGGGCCCGGCACCGTGCGGTTTCAGGCGAGCGCAGAGATCCCGCAAAGCCCGTTCGGACATTATCTGAACGTCGACGCCGCATTGCGCGAGACCGGAGCGGTGCCGCGCTTCGACTCGCTCAAGATCGGCCGGTTGCCCGTGCCTGCCTTCGTTGCCGACTACGCGCTTCGTGAGGTCGTTCGGCGGCTGGCTGCGACCGATCACGGTAGCTCGCCGCCGATTCGTGAAGGACGCGAGCATCGCCGACGGGCTCTCACGGTGACCTACGTCTGGCGCAGCGAGTTCGAGGACCGGGCGCGCACGTCCTGCTGCCGGTGGCGGATCAGGCGCGACTTCGTGCGTACCACGACCGGCTCGTCGAGACCGTGGCTACGGCGCCGAGCAAGGTTTCGCTCGCCGCGCTGATGCCCCCCTTGTTCGGAACCGCGCTCGATCGCAGCGCCGGCGGCGATATCCGCGCGGAAAACCGTGCGGCGATCTTCGTGCTGGCGTTCTATGCGAATGGCACCGGTCTGGCCACGATCGTACCGGGTGCTGCCCAGTGGCCCAAGGCGGCGCGGCGCACACTGACGCTCGTCGGCCGCAACGACTTTCCCAAGCATTTCCTGATCTCGGCGGCGATCGCTGCCGAGGCCGGCACCGCTTGCCGACGCGATCGGTCTGCAAAGGAGATCGACGATTCGCGAGGCGGCAGCGGGTTTTCGTTGAACGACATCGGCGCCGACCGTGCGGGGACGCGCTTCGGTGAAATCGCGAGCCAATCGCCCGAGCGGGCACGCAAGCTCGCGCAGGCAGTCGCCTCCGGCGTGAAGGAGAGCGATTTCATGCCCGATGTCGCGGATCTGCCCGAATTCATGCCGGAGGCGGAATTCAAGCGGCGTTACGGCGGCATCGACGGCCCTGGGTACAACGAGATGATGGCCAAGATCGAGGCGCGCGTTGCATCGCGACCGCTTCTGCGCTAGCCGAATGAGCGTCTTCCCGTGGACCGCGCACAGCTGATCGAGACCGCCGAACAGTACTTCGCAGCAGTGGACGCGAAGGACATCGACCGGGTCCTCTCGTTCTCGTGCCCGACGCCACCTTCACGATCGCCACGTACGACACGGTCTACCGGGGCCGCGATGGCGAAATCCGCGGCATGTTCGAACGCCTCTTTGCTCGCTACGCAGGCATCTGGCACGGCGACTTCGACCATGTCGTGGAGCCGCCCGGCCGCCTTGCTTGTCGCTTCCGCGTCGTGAATACCGCCGCCAACGGCGAGCGCTGGCACAAACACAATTGCAACTTCTTTCGAGCCCGCGGCCAGCTCTTCGACGAGGTATTCGTCTTCATGGGCGGGGACAACGCCCTGCGCTGATCGGGCGCTCCGGAAAGCAGCCAGCGTTCCAGGAGTCGATTTGCGGGGTCTGACGGCGAGTCGAGGAGTTTTTTCGCCCGCCGCGGCCTCCCGCGCCCTTATTTCTGGCGCGCTTTGCGTGCGGCGTACTTGGAGTCGCGCGCGGCTTTCTGTTGCTTCTTGAGGGCCGCTTCGGCCTCTTCTTTGGCGATGCGCTCGGCTTCCTTGCGCGCCTTCTCTTCCATGGCAGCGCGTTCCTGCCTGGCCTTCTCGGCCGCGCGTTCTGCTTCCCTGCGCTCGGCGGCAATCCGGTTCGCCTCCTTGCGCTCGGCTGTGCGGATATCGCGCGCTTTCGCCGCTTCCACCTGTGCCGCTCGGCGCTCCGCGGACTGGGCGTCGTTGGTTTGCGCCCTTGCACGCAGTTTTTCCAGCTGTTCTTGCTTGGCCTTGGCCGCCGTCTGCAGGCGCTCGGCGTATCCGGGTTCTTTACGAGGCATGTCTCCGATCTTTCATTTCAAGGCAATCGTACAGGCGGCGGATATTGCCACGTAAATGGCCTGTCTGTCGTGCGCGTGTGTCACGCGACTAAACGAGCGCAACTCTTCCCGTCCGCAGGTCGTATGCCGCGCCGACGATGCCGTTCTTCTTGGCGGCGTAGAGCTTATCCACGACAGGAGGGGAGCTCTTCAGCTGCGCGACCTGCAGCCGTACGTTCTCGGCGATCGCATTCGGTGGCCGTGAGACGCCTGGCGTGGCCAGATCGGCCTCAAACGCGACGCCCGCGCCCCGGGGTGCAAGCACCGCAAGTGCGCCGGACCTCAGGACGCTGCGGCGTGCTACGCTCCCGCGCACATACGGCTCCCGCGCACATACGATCGGGGCGATCCGGAGGAGGCGTTCGATGACAACGATCCTGGGGAGCGGCGAGTACCGCTACCGCATCGTCGAGGACTGGGCAAAGCTGCCCGACGGCTGGTCGCTCAAGGACGTCGCCGCGGTCGCGGTCGACAGCAAGGACCACGTCTACGTCTTCAATCGCGGCAAGCACCCGATGATCGTGTTCGACCGCGACGGCAACTTCCTGCGCTCCTGGGGCGAGGGCGTATTCCGCGCGCGCACGGCGTCCACATCGGCGCCGGACGACACGCTCTACTGCACCGACGACGGCGACCACACGGTGCGCAAGTGCACGCTCGGACGGCAAGGTGCTGCTCGACCATCGGCATTCCCGGCAAGCCGGCGCCGTTCATGAGCGGCGAGCCGTTCCACCGCTGCACGCACACCGCGCTGTCGCCGCAGGGCGACATCTACGTCTCGGACGGCTACGGCAATGCGCGCGTGCACAAATACTCGCCCGACGGCAAGCTGCTGCTGTCCTGGGGCGAGCCGGGCACCGATCCCGGCCAGTTCAACATCGCGCACAACATCTGCTGCGACCCGGACGGCTGGGTCTATGTCGCCGACCGCGAGAACCATCGCGTCCAGGTGTTCGACGGCAACGGCAAGTACGAGACGCAGTGGAACAACATGCACCGCCCCTGCGGCCTCTACGCGTCGCGGACACGAAGCCGCTCTGCTTCATCGGCGAGCTGGGGCCGGGCATGGCGGTCAACCGCGACGTGCCCAATCTCGGGCCGCGCCTGGCATCGTCACCCAAAAGGCAAGCTGTTGGCGCGGCTCGGCGGCAGGCGGGGCCGGGCTCGAGCCGGGCCAGTTCATCGCGCCGCACGGCCTGGCGGTCGATTCGCGCGGCGACATCTATGTCGGCGAGGTCTGCTACACCGAGTATCCGCGGCTTTTCCCGAACAATACGATACCGTGGCGCATGCGATCACTCCAGAAGCTGGAGAAAGTCGAGTAGCTGTCGTTCGCGGGATCGACGGGCTGACTGGATTCCCGCTTGCGCGGGAATGACGGGCAAGCGCGCGGGAATGTCGGACTAATGCGCGGGAATGACGGGCAAGCGCGCGGGAATGTCGGACTAATGCGCGGGAATGACGGGCAAGCGCGCGGGAATGACTAGCAGGCACTAATCTGTCCCTCGACGTGCCAG
>CAVTJG010000014.1:0-232942 GCA_963735025.1 uncultured beta proteobacterium | reverse complement strand
CATCTTGCCCGGCACCAACTGGATCGGCAGCGCCGAGATCTGGTGCTGGACGCACTCGTTCGACGGGCCGCCACCGCCACCTCCGCCACTGCCCGGCTGGGTTCGAACGACGGATACCCCAGATCGTGCGCGGTTCGAATACCAATCGGGCCCACCGAGCGGCGTTGATCTCTATGACTGCATCGTCGATCAGACGGTCATCGATTGTCAATAGGGGCTAAGCGGGCCACATTGATCGCGTTGGGTGGGTCGAACTGAGCGAGGATGGCATTGAGCGGCCTCCCCTAAACGGGGCGAACTGGTAAGCGAGTTTTCGGCAGAATCTTGCCCCAAGAGGGAGGGTGATGCCGTGAGAGGAAGCGTTTCAGCGTCGAACATATCGTCGCGGTCTTGAAACGGGCGGAGGCCGGAACACCGGTGGCGGAGCTCATCCGCCACGTCGGGGTCTCCGAGCAGACCTTCTACCGCTGGAAGAAGCAGTACGCGGGGCTGCAGACCGACCAGGTACGCCAGTTAAGGCTCCTGCAGGAGGAGAATGCCCGGGCGAAGAAGGCGGTGGCCGAGCTCACGCTCGACAAGGCGATGCTCAGCGACGTCCTGCAAGAAAATGTATGGTCCGCCCCCTGCTAGCAAGGTCAATCGAGTCTGACGACGAAGGCAGTTTGCGCAAATGTATCCGGCCTCTCGCGAGTGGGGTGTGGTTACAACCAGGCCATGATGAGATTCGCGCGCCTCGTTCCTATCAAGTGACGCCGGGGACGACCGGTTGAAATCCACCCTACTTGGTTGGAGTGGGCGCTCAAACTGCGCCCCACCGCCGGAAAAGGCGCTGGAGTAAAATCCTTCAAGGACTAGCCGCCTGGCTCACCTCACCCGCTGGCATTCGAAGTTCGACGCGACCCAATTCGCCGGATCGTTCTCCGCACCGCTGCCGCTCGGACCAACATAGGTTGGCTGCTGCGGCCACGGGCAGAGAATGCGCTGGTTACCTTCCACCGTACGCGTACCATTGTCTTGCGTGACCACAATCGATTCGGGTGCTTCATTCTGCTCCACCCACGCGACGAGGGGAGCGAGCTTGTCCCAGCCGACTGCCGCGCCTTTTATGCCGCCCGCGCAGTGCCCCATGCCCGGCACCATGAACAGGCGCACATGGTCGCTGGCCTTGTTCTTATTCTTGTGCTTATGGGATGTGGCCTTGTTCTCGTACCCAAGGAAGGTTGTGCTACAATCCTGTTGTAGTAGTCGATCGTGGGCTCAGGCCCAATAAGACCGTCGGCAAAGCCATGGTAGAGAAGATACTTGCCTTTGTTGCGTACCAGGAAAGCCGAAAGGTCCGTCTGAGAGCCATTTAGTATTTCGCGCATGAACGCGCCGCCATCCCGTGGATCCCACGTTCCATCGTCTCCGGGATCGATAGTGCGACCATTCGGACGGTTGCGATCGAAATCGAAATCCATCCATCGGGTTCCCCCGGACCCGGCAACAGCGACGGATCGTTGGGGATGCGCTCGTGGGAACGCCGGGGTCATGCTCGAACCAGAGGTAGTTGGCGAACTGGAACGAAAATCCGCCCTGCGCCGGGAAATTATTGTTTGCCAGTGTGGGCACGACCAGTGATCCCCAGCTGAACTCCGAGCCGAGGGGTTTGCCCTTGTACCAGCGATGGCCGTAAGCATTGTGCGGACCGCGATACACTTCCTTAATAGCCTGGATCTGGCCGGGGCGCAGGCCTCTTGTTGTACCAAAGACATCGATTTCAGAATCGGTGAAGACTCGCTGGCAAGCGAGCGGGTCGCCGACGACGTTGTCCTTAATGCGATCGTTACCCAGCACGTCACATCTGGCCAGCACCGCGTCCCTGAGGGCGTCGATGTCCGTCTGCGTGATATTGTTGTCGAAGCCGACACCGTCGCCATCGACGTCCCGGACAAGACAGCGCTGCTCCAGATCTGCTCCATCGCGATCTCGATGGCGTTCATGAATAGGTCCCCCGCGACGATGCCGTGGAAGTCGTCTGGAAACCTCTGCGCCTCGACTGCAGCCTGGCGCCCGCCCGTGGAGCACCCTTCCCAGTACGAATACCTAGGCGACTCGCCATAGTAGGCGTCGATCACGCCCTTGGCGACCACCGTCGTGACGTGGGTCGCCCGCCACCCATAGTCGATTTCTCGCGGGCGGTTATTGAATCCGAAGCTCGCGCCCGGATAGACGCTGCTGTTGTTCCCCATGTCGCTGTTCGCGGTAGCATAGCCCTGATCCACCCTCGAGGTAACTTACACGGCGCCGTCGTAACCGCCGTCCCCGATCATCACGAACCGTCCGTTCCAAGAACTAGGCAGGTTGACCGCAAATCGCACTTGACCGAAACCGGACTTTGCATCCCCGGTGGTGACGTGTCCCTCGATACGGCAATACTCGGGCACGGTGGGGCTCGTTGGCTTCCAGGTCGCCGCGGTAATCGTGGGCTGGATTTTCCCGGCCAGCATCTTGGCTTGTTCGCTTCGTCCTCGCGCGGCCTCGTCGCGGATCGACAGACGCGCCGCCATGAACGTGGCACATCGGTCGGCGCTCGGCACCGGATGCGCCTTTGCCGGCAGCTTGCCCCGTTGACCTGGATCCTCGGCGAAAATCGGAGCCGCGGCGAACACGCCGACGCCGAGGAAGGCGAAGAGCGCTGCTTGCATGCGATTGATGGAACGAGCCATGTTTGCCTCCCCTAGGAATGTCGCAATGCTGGACCGCACGCACCTACTTTGCGGTCAAACAATGCGCTCAACGCTTCTGCCCTGCGACACGCGATAGTGTCCCCAAACGCGTGAAATGTTCTCTTGCACGCAAATTCTTTCGGCCCAACGCAAGAAGAAAAGCCCACAGCGGACGACGGCATCGGCGCAATACCCTTACGACCATGTGCCCTCCCTTGACGACCATGTGCCCTACCTTGGCTCCTTGGCGAGAGCGCCTGCGCTGAATTTATTTTGCTCAATCTAGGCTTAGCGAACCGGAAAATCAAGACGCGACGCATCAATATCTGAGGAGCGCGGTGCGAAACTGATCTTCGATCGCACTCTTCGCAGTGCCGCTGCGCATGGATTTTTCAACTGCTTACGACGATCAACATTCTTCGCTGCTGAAGCGGTGCCTGGTATTGGTTAGACCTTCTGGACCAACGCGTGCGACTTGCCCGAGAGGCATTTGACCGGTGAGGCACCGTCGCTAAACGATCAGATGTTCCCCGTAGTGACTTAAAAAAGGAAGCGGATGTGCGTGGAATTGCGCTAGACGGCCAACGGAATCGGCCCTTGGCGTCGAAGTTGCTTCTCAGGCAGCGAAGGCGTTTGCCTATGCAGTTGCTGCCACGCAGCAATACGAATCTGCCCCTAGTCTATTCGGTCTACTTGTCTGCGGTGCCGAATGCGCGCAACTTCTGTCTGAATCGGAAGTCGCGTTTTGCGGGCAGCGCGCAATTTTGCGGAAGAACTTCACATCAAGTTGAATTCCGCAATCCCGACCGGCCGCAGTCGTTTAAGCGGTCCGTCGACCAAGCAGAGCAGAAATTAGTTCGCTAAGGAGGAGATATGTCTACCCTGATTACAGGCAGTTTGTTGGCGGCCGTGATTGCCAGCGCGGCGTTGCTCGCCGATATTGCTCCGGCGCGTGCGGATAACTTTGGTAGGCGCGACCTCGACGAGCACAAGCATGCAAATAAAGGGCACGCGGAGCGCGACTTCGAGATCAGGGTGCTTTCCAGTCGCTCTAACACCGTCAGTGGAGGCGACGCGCTTGTCGAAGTGCGCGTGCCTCGGTACGCATCAAGCAAGAGCCTAATCGTGCGGCTTAACGGTAGCGACGTGAGCGGCCAACTCGCCGCAGATCCCGCCGGAGATAGGCTGATCGGACTGGTGACGGGCCTTCAAAATGGCAAGAACCGCCTCACAGTAAGCGCGAAGCATCACCACCAAAACCAGGGATACGACTCGCTGGAAATAATCAACCATCCGATCCAGGGCGAGATTTTCGCACCGCATCAGCGGCCCTGGGTCTGCGAGACGGAGGCCTCGGGGCTCGGTGCCCCACCCATCAGCGGGCCGTGCCTTGCGCCGACGCGCTACGAGTGGTTCTACCGGAACACCAGCGGGGATCTCCTGCCGCTGCCCAGTACCACGCCGCCCTTCCCGGCGGACGTCGCGCAGACGACCACGATCGACGGTAAGACGGTCGACTACATCGTGCGCGTCGAGTCCGGAACGATTAACGAATCGATATACCGCATCGCGATCCTCGACGACCCCACCAATCCGATCTCGAATCCTTGGTCGCCTAGCGGCAAGAAGCCCGGGCCGGGATGGAACGGCAAGCTGTTCTATCATTTCATCGGCGGCGCTGGCCCCGGCTTCCGCTCGGGACGGAACGTGGCGACCTCGGCGATCAATGTTTCCGACACCGTCTCTGTACGTGACGAACCGATCCGCCTCGGCTACGCTGTTGCGCTTGGCTCACGTAACACGTTCGGTACGGGCGCCGACGAAGTGGTTTCCGCCGAGACTGTCATGATGATCAAGGAGCGCTTCATCGAGCAGTACGGGCTCCCGAAGTACACTGTGAGCATCGGTAGCTCCGGCGGCGCGATCCAGCAGCACCTGATCGCCCACAACTATCCCGGTCTGCTCGATGCGATCACGCCGGTGCGAAACTACCCCACGTCATGAGCGTCGCCACCGACGTCATCGACTGCGGGCTGCTGAACAATTACTTCAACACGGGGGCAAACCCGGCCGACTGGCCCGGTGAGCCAATCCGAAGTCACCGGCTATCCCCTGGATCCCCAAGGGGTGAACAACTGCGTCGGCTGGGACGCCTTCGCGCGCAATTGGCCGGTGCCGACCAACGGCTTCGACGCAGTCGTGCCGCTCGAAGCACGCTACGACCCGGTGACGAACCCCGGTGGCGCACGGGGCACCTTGCAGGACGCCAGCGTTAGTTCACTCGGTATCAATCCGAAGACGGGGTTCGCGCGCCAGCCCTATGACAACGTCGGTGTGCAATACGGGCTGAAGGCACTCAACGATGGCGACATCACCAAGGAAGCGTTTCTCGATCTGAATAAGAAGGTTGGCGGCCTTGACATCGACGGCAATTTCATCGCTGCACGCAGCGAAGGCGACCTGAAGGGCATCGAGCGCGCTTATCGTTACGGACGGGTGAACGACGGCGAGAACCTCACCTTGCCGATGATCCAGTATCGTAACTATGTCGACTTCGAGAACAACATCCACACGTTCCACCGCAGCACCGCGATGCTCGAGCGGCTACAAAAGATAAACGGCACCACGGACAATGTTGTACGTTGGACTATGCCAAGTGCGGGAACGGTGAATTTCATGCGCATGGCATTGCTCGGGCACGACGAATGGCTCGAGAACATTGCGGCCGACACCTCCCACGCGCCATATCTCGTCAAGGTGATCAGAAACAAACCGGCTAACCTGAAGAATGAGTGCTGGGATGAGGCAGGAGGGATCCATGACCATCCATTCGACCTGGGCGATCCGGGGGTGTGCAACACGCTGTACCCGATACACGCCGATCCGCGCATTGTCGCGGGCGGTCCGCTCGCCGGCGACATCCTCAAGTGCCGGCTCAAGCCGGTGAAGGTCTCTGACTACAATGTTGCCTTTACCCCGGACGAGTTAGCGCGCCTCAAAGGAATCTTTCCCCAAGGCATATGCGACTGGTCCAAGCCTGGCGTCATGCAGCGGCGATTGGAGGATAGCTGGCTCGCTTATCCCAGACCAGGGCACGCCGTGCATCTCGACCGCGGCTCTCACAATAACCACGGAGATTAATTCGATTGACGTTCTGATTTGTGAACGCCGGTTTGAAAGCAAGTCGCCCGCCATCACTTAGGCTGTCGGAATCATCTATGTGGTGGCGGTGCACAGAAAGGAAATGGAGCATAGAGCGCTCGCCACGGCTAACTAGCATGTAGTCTCGCGTTTAAGCGTCATGTTTATGAGTAAGGCGTAGCGCAAGACTTGATGATCCCAGCCGAGACGGTCGATCCTCCCGTAATGCACTAGCGTCCGCCCGCAACAGCTGTCTTTGGTCGATCTGAGACGGTCGCCGCGAACCCCCTCCCAAAGTCGCTGCGGCGAATGGCGATGATTATTATCAGCAGTGCATCGCTTCCGGTCGACCGGACGACAGCATAATTAGGCGACTAGCCGCGATGCACAACTGCATCGTTGAGCGCATTGACTACCTTTGACACGAACGTCCCTTCGCGGGTCGACAGTGCTTTCTGTTCCCCTCCTGACCTGCCCCCTTCAGCGCTACCGGGGCTGAGTTCGTAAAGTCCAATGGTTGAGCGGTCGATGTCAGCCGGGAGTGCGCGTCACTCGCGCTCGGTGCGGCATCGGCTGGTTCGGATCAGTGAACGCTGGCCATGCAATAGAGGTGGAGGTGTGCTTTCATGAGGTCGTAGGTCGATTCACCCAGCCCGTAGTCCAGGCAACTGTCCGGGACTGTCGTACCGTGCGGGTCGCACAGCGGGTACGGATTGCTGACGGCTGAGGTGAGTGCGTCGACCTTGAGCCTGGACGCCTTCTCGAAGTCCGGCCAGCCCGTGCCCTGATCTTCGGGCACCCGCTCGAAGGCCGATGTCGGCACGCCAATCACGTCGTAGGCCGTCGCGTAGTCGTTGGCGAACGGTTCGCCGACATTGTAGAGCGCGAAGTGGCGTCCCCCGGGGGTCGCGCCGGGTTGCGTTATCCAGTCGGCGACCGGATCGCCGCTCGCGTTTGGCGGAGGAATCCCGAAGTTGCCGCCTCCGGAGATCAGAATGACGTTGTAGTAAGCAACCTGCTTCGCCATGTACGCGGCCTGATTGCCGCCCTCCGAATAACCGTCGAGGATGATGTTGCTCCAGTCAGGCACTCCGCCGACCAGGAAGCCGCCCCAGCCGTCGGTCGGGTGGTCGGCGTCGAGCGCCGCGAGGAGATCGGCGAGCTCGTTCTGGACGCTTTCGCTACCCGTGCCGAAGCCGCGTTCGTCCCGCGTGGATTCGAGGCAGTCGTTGAAGGCTGCGTTACTGCCCGCTCCGGAACAATCCTCGGCAGCCAACGTCGCGTTCGTCCAGACGAGGCCGATCGCCCGATAGCCGGCAAATGCCGCGGTCTTGAGCAGCATGGTCTGATTGCCCGGCTCGTTGTTGTGTCCCGGCAAGTGCATGACGAGCTGCGCGCGCGGCGTGCCGCTTGGACGGTACACCCGATGCTGACGACCAGGCGCGTTGGCCGAGTACTGGGTCCCCGACGGATTGAGTACCTCGATCACGAGGGACTCGTTGAAGTCTTGCGGCAATGGACAGTCAGTGTAGGGGTAGGCACAGGCCGCGAGCATGGCGGACGTTGCAGCACTCGCAAGCAGCGATCGAATGACGCAACATGTGTGGACGTCTTTCCGGACGGGCGGGACTGACGGGGGCCGGACGCGAAGCATCGGCACTGCCATCTAGAGGTCGAAGAACGCGGTATAGACCAGCCGTTCCTCGACCACGCGGCGCCGGTGTGTACGGTTCCCTTTTCTTTCGGGGACAGTTCGATCGGTGTAATAGCGCTCGTACTCGCGCACCGCAACGCGCGCCGGCTTGTCGCCGGTGCCCGGCAGTGTGACCGTAGTCTTCCACAACGGCGGATCGATGAGATCGATGATCGCCGGCGCGGTGGTGCCTCCGATGGCGATGTCGACATTGGCGCCGACGGCGCCAAGATCGACTGACGTTGTGAGGTCGACGCGGCGGCCGAGTCGGTCGCGCACGGTCGCGGTGGCAGACGCCGCGCGCTGTACCGGCTGGAGGACCGGCGTCGCGGTGCCCGCCGGCCAAGCACAAGACCGCCACCTGACATCGGCGCCACCATGCTGGACGCGAGCACCTTGAGGTCGCTCCACGCCAGATCGGTGTCGAGGTTCGGGTCGCGCGTTTGCAGCACCAGCTCCACCTTGTTGCGGCCGGTCTCGCCACCGATGCCGAAGGGCGGAATGAAGGACACGTCCTGGTACTCCGAGTCGAGTGGCCATTTCATCGGCCCCTGGTCCGGGACGTAGCCGCGCAGACTGAAGTCGAGTTGCGCGTCGTTGCGCTTGAAAGTCGAGCGTCGCCGCGGCAGCACCTGGGAAAACTCGCCCAGCACCACGTTGGAGATCTTGGCCGCGGGCAGCGCGTTGGGCTGGTAGCGCACGAGCGCCAGGCGCACGAACGGCATGTAGGTTGCCCCGGCGTTCAGCTCGATGTCGCAATACCAGAGGCCACGGTCGAGGTCCCAGTGCACACGGTGTCCGACCACGTGCACCATCTGCCCGACGACCTCGCGCAATTCCACCTGCTCGTCGGTCACCCGCGCCGGGAAGTCGCTCACCCGCGTGCGGTACTTCGGCAGCGCCGTGTCCCAGATCGGGTCCAGCCCCCATTGCGTCACCAGCGGTACCAGCTCGCTGGTGATGCTGGTGAACGGCGTGTTCTCGCCGAGAATCACCACGCCCAGCAACTCGCCGTTGCCCGAGCTGAACCAGGGGCGCTCGAGCCACACCCGCAAACCGTTGCCGAGGCGCGTGCTGTCCAGCGATCCGGCGCCAGGCGTCTCCAGCCAGCGGAAGGTAGGGCACCGTGTAGAGCGGGCGCGGATCGTCTGGCGGCGCGCTGGCGAGGACCACGGTGTTGGGCGACGGACCGGTGCCCACACGCAGCACCGGTGCACCCGGATCGTCCGGGGCGCCGACGTTCATCGTCGGCCCCTCGGCGATCGGCCCGAGCCGCGTCACCTCGTCCGTATCGGCATAAAGTGTCGGTGGCAGATATTCGCGGAAGCGTGTGGTGCCGCGCATCCGGTACTCGATCAGGCGGAACTTGGTGTCGCCGAACTCGTGCCGGTCGCCGCGCGCGCGCGGCCGCTTGATGGGGTCGTGCATCTGCGCGTGCACCGCCGAGCCCAGGCTGAAGACGTTGACGTGGTTCTCCGCCAGCAGCACCTCGCCGAGCTGGCCGCGCGACGTGATGAGCTCCGGTGCCGGCTTTTCCAGATCGTCGACCCACTCCTGCCACTCGCCTTCGATCTCGAACTTCCCGGTGCTGGGCCCGTGCATCTGCAATCGCGCGATCAGGTCGGCGTGCTGGTCTCCTGGGGCGCGCGTCGGCGTCAGCGACATGAATGTCGGTTCGCACACCGGCTGCTGCGTGGCGTGAACGAGGGTGAGCGGGCGGTAGGGCGTGATCATCCAGCCGCAACCCAGCATCGCCATGCCCCGGATGAAGGCCTTGTCGCCCGAGGAATCCACCCAGTCCGGCAGGCCGAACGCGCCGATGAAATCCTTGTGCACGAGGCTGGCGTAGCGCAACCGGACGATGCGGCCCTTGGCAACGAAGAGGGTCAGCACCCGGTTGTCCTCGTCCCACTTCGGCGTACCGTCGTCGGCGAAGGTCTCGCTGCAAGGCGGATCCGCGAACTCGGCAGGGCGCTCCGCCAGTACGACGCGAAAGCCCTGGCTGTCGGGCCACTCCTGGGCATTGGCCACCACGAGGACCAGCTCCTCGTTCGGCGCCAGCAGCACGGCGGCGCTCGGCCCCAGCACCATCGGTGCGGTCACACCCGGCAACGAGTGGCCGGGCATTGCACGCAACGCGACGCCGCCGGCCGCGGGATCGGGCAGATAGGGCGTCGTCACCTGCGCCTCGCGATGGATGACGTATTGCCCCGGCGCGATGCGGTCGCCGATCGGGTTGTCCTTCGACGGCAGCTTGAGCGGCACCGTCTTGGTGGTGGCGACGTCCGCGAGGGATGCCGGCGTGATCAACTCGATCTGACTGGCCGGCAACGGATCGTAGAGCGTGCCGGACTCGCGTGCAGCGACCTCGTAGGCCTGCTTGATGTCGGCGGGAGTTCCGAACAGGGCGTCGAACATGCCGTGCTGCTCGCATTGCAGCTGAGACGATTTCGGCGGCACCAGGTGCCGTTCATTGACGGCGGCGTACTCGAAATCAGCCGAGGCCGGGAGCGCGATCGCCACCGCGAACGCCGTTGTGCTCAGGTACGCAGCCGGGTCGGCATTCCAGTTGCTGCGAATCACCATGCGCTCGAGCGATTCGCCCTCGCTCGTGCGCGCGCGATGAATCATCGCCGGCGGATCCACGGCTTCGAAGCGCCAGAAGGCAGCCGGGTTCGACGCATTCGGATCGGTCTCCAGCGATGGATCCGCGAGGGCGAGGCTATTGCCGGCCAGGTCGACGATGCGCGCGCGCAGCCGGTACGGCGTGCCGAATCGCAGTCGCGGCAAACTGCCCTTGGCCACTTTGAAGGTCACTGCCAGGCCGTTGCCGGACGACGCCTCGTCGGTGACGTCCTCGGGGACCTCGCCCTGCACGCCGCTATCGGGGTCGGTGCGTGCGCGCATCGTGCGTCCGGGCCGCGGCACCACCAGGCTCCAGCCGGTCCAGCGGAACATCGATTCGTGCAGATAGTGATCGTCGGGGTCCACCGCGGGATCCGCGCTGCTGCTTGCAGAGGCGCCCTTCACATAGCCTTCGTCGTCGGGCAGGTCGATCGTGTCGGTGCCGCCGGTGAAGCGATAAGTGCCGTGACGTTGGCACAGGGAATGCCACGCCTGCGCGACGCCACCGGGGAGCGGCTGGACGTCGATACGATAGCCGCGCAGCACATCCTCGGCGAAGAGCACAATCTTCTTCGCGGTCGCGGGACCGGACTGGATGGCCTGATCCTTGAGCGCAGCCGAGGCGGCATTCTGCGCGACCACGGCCGCACGGCCGTGGCGCGTCACGCCGAGACCGCCCGAGCGCAGCATCGCCACCGGTTGACGGTCGCCGGTGCTGTAGGTGATCTCGCCGTCGGCACCCGGTTTGAGACTCCGGCCCACCAGATTCTGCGCGGAGAGCAGGAAGTCCACCGTCTTCAGGGCCGCGCCGTCGGGATCCACCTGATAGACATCGAACGGGCTTGTCTGCTTCTTGCCGACGCCCCAGCGATCGTCGGCGCTTTCGAGCCGCAACAGCCCGCGATCGTGATCGCTGGTGCGTTCGCGCGTTGTGAATCGCTCCTTGTCGGCGTACCAGCCGGTGCGCGGGCAGTGATCGTCGCCGCTGTTGTGGCCGGCGCCCCAGGTGAATTCGAGTCCCATCACGCCCTGCGCTTGTCCCGCTGCGCCGACCAGCTGGTCGATGGGCGAATTGGCGGGCAGCACGCAGTCGATCACCAGCCCGAGACGGCGCAACAACTCCGGATAGTCGGCGTACGACGCGACGATGCGATGGAAGTCGTATTCCGGCACGGGTGGCGGCGCCGGCACGTTCTGGTGAGGCGGGCGGCGCATGGCGCGCTGGGCGTCGCTCGGCGGCTCGCGCCGGTAGAACCGGTTGGCCTGGTAGAGCGTGTACTCGGCGGCCGAGTTGAACTGCGACATCAGCGGCGCATCCGGCCCGCCGCCGGCGGGGTCGTTCCAGTCGGGCGGTAGCACGCGAATTCGGAAGGCGGGGCCGGCCTGCGGATTGCCGTCGCCGTCGATGTCGATGCCTGCGGTGGGCGCGATGTACTTGCCATTCTTTCCGAACACGAGCGCACGCAGCTGGTTCTCCAAGCCCTTCCTGTTCTTGTCGTCGAAGAATCGGTTGAATCCCGGCAGCAGTGTCTCGATCGACGTGTTGCCGAAGTCGGTCTTGAACGTGCGCGTGCCGAGATCGGTGAGCATGCCCTTCAGGTCGGGATGCGCATCTTTCCAGGGCAGCAGCGTGGGATGCGTGCTGGCGGATTGGACTGCCAGCGTGCCGTAGTGCTTGCGCATCAGGCCGAGCACGTTGCGCACCGCGTAGGAACGCAGATTGACCTGGCTCATATCCTTGAACACGAAGCCTGCGACTGGCGTTGCGGGCGGCAGCAGACGCTGCCACAGTTTCGGATCGGGCTTGCTCGCCACCTGCAGGTCCACGACCTGCGCGCCGATGCGCAGATGGAACTTGACCTTCTTCAAGGTGTCGGGCCAGTTCACCCACTCCGGAAACGCCTTCAGTACTTGCTCGTCAGAGGCCTGCGGCGTGAGCCGTGCGGAGGCGACGATGGAGATGCGGAGCCGGCCGGCCAGTCTGCCCGTGGTTTCGCGTCCGTGCGGCAGCACGGTCCAAATGATCTTCTGCTGCGCCATCTCGCGCCTCCGTCAGGCAAACGCCTCGCAGTACTCGCGCCAAGGGTATTTGGTAGTGTCGTCGATCGCGGCCAGCTCGGCAGCCAGCGGCAGCGAGGGGTCGGCGCCCATCAGCTCGCGGAACGTCGGATCGCCGTTGGAGCCGGCGAACTTGCGCTCGCAGGTGATGGTGACGCTGCCCGAGAAGACGAACACCTCGATCTCTATGGTGAGCTGCGCCTTGCCCACGCACTTGCCGGATTCGAACTCGTAGCGCAGCTCCAGATAGAGCTCGATCGACGCCGAGATCAGCCCCAGCACGTCCACGTGGCCACCGAGGCGGAAATATCCGGTCAGCGAGCACGCATCGTTCTCCATCCGGAAGTAAACCCCGGCCATGATGTGCACGCCGCCCGAGGCGACGCCGAAATCGATGGAGATGCTGGCGCCGAACTCGAAGGAGGCCTCCAGGATCTGGATGCCGTGCGGGTCGAGAGTGATACCGAAGAATCCGCCGCCGCCGAACAGCGAGACGGTGAGGTTGAACGGCTGCTCACGGGTGCAGAAATTGAAGCGCACCGCCAACGGCTGGCCGATGAAGGGAACGGTGAAGCCGGCGCCGAGGCTCAGATTGCTCATGTTGAACACGCCGACGGCGATGTTCGGCAGAGCGATCGAGAACCCGGCGTCGACGCCCTGGGGCGTGATGTCGAGGAACGGCGGATCGGAGAACCCGTCCAGCGGAATCAGGTCGCGCAGCGTCTCGACGAAGCTCAGCGGACCGACGAACTTGATGTCGTTGATGAGCACGTCGACGTCCATCTTCGCGGCGCTGTCGACGCGGAACTCGATCTTGTCGAAGTTGATCTCGATGAAGCTCGCCGGCGCGATCAGCACCAGATCGAAGTGCTTTAGGCTGCAAACGACGGTGATCTTGGGCGCGCTCTGGCCGTTCTTCTTGACCTTGGCTTCCACTGCCACGAGGAAGCCTTTCTTGTCATTGGCGCGGAAGAGCGGATCGGTGTTCGCATTGGCACCCGGCAACGCCCAGTTCGCGATCGTCGGGTTCCAGTCGAAGCGGATGGTGAGCTCGTCGCCGGTGAGCATTTCCAGCAACTGGGCCAGCTGCTCCGCGGCGCCCAGAACCTGCAGCGCCACGTCGATGGCTTCCAGCACCGCCTTCCGCGGCGCGCCCTCCAGCAGGCGGAAGCCCGCGAGCGTCGTGCGGAACGGTGTGATCGCCGCTTGCAACGTCTGCAGCTTGGTGCCGAGCTGTGCCGGGTCCGAGAGCAGGTTGCCGAACTGGGTCGGATCGCCGACGATGTCGTCGAGCGCGCTGAAGAGCGTCTTGGCTTGAGCGAGCAGCGCGGTGAGCGTCGCGAGATCGGACGCGAACGTCTCGAGCTGGGTGGCGAGCTGCAGTACCGACTGGCGCAGCCCCGCCGGTAGCGAGATGCCGCCTACCTGGGCATTCGCCGTATTGCGCAGATTGGTGACTGCGGTCTGCACACCGGCGATCGCACCCGGGAGGCCCGGCAGTGCGGGCGACGTATCGATGGTGGTGCCGATCAGCGGCTGCACTTGCGCGGCGAGACCGTTCAGAGCGGTGACCATCTGATTGATGCGCGTCTTGACGTCTGCCACCAGTGCGGGCGTGTAGCCCTGCGCCTGCGCGGTGAGGTCGTTTAGCGTGCTCTTGGCAACCTCGACCGCGCCCTGGGCGATGCTGCCCGGCTGATCGGAGAGGCGGGAGACGAAGTCGAACAGACGCCCCAGGCCGTTGATGAAGTTCTCGACCTGGGTGCTCGCTTCCGAGGCGAACTTGGGAATCTTTTCGGGAGTGCCCGTGGTCGCCGCCTCGATCACGGCGCCGAGCGGAATGCAGCCGAACAGCAGCGGAAACGGAAGATCCGAGAGGTTGTCGGGAAAGGCGTCCGTGCCCTTGAAAGTGCCGTTGATGAAGCTCGCTACCGCTGTGGCATCGCCGCTGATTGGACCGGCAAGCCGCGACATCGCGCTCGGCTTGAGATTGGGCTGCACGAAGCCGCCGGACCGATCGCCCTGCGTCGAGAAGTCGAGCTGCGCCATGTTGGTCTCGGACGCGACGTCGACAAACACCTGGCCCTTGTTGGAGTCCCCGAACCCGTATTGCAGGTAGTGCGCGTTCCACGTCACCTTGTTGTTCTTCGCGCTGCCGGTGAGCTGCGCGAGCGCAGCGATCCTCACACGGGCCTCGTCCACTTTCGGATAGAAGATCGGCCGTGAAAGCTTCGCGCTGTACGTCCGCAGCTTCTGATTCCCGGGCTCGACCACCCCGTTGAAGCTCAGCTCCTCGACCTGCACGGTTGTGTCGCCGGCCTTCACGCTCTGTGCCAGCGCGACGCGCTGCTGCTTGAGCTTGGCGACGCGCAGGTTGCCGCGCGCCTCCCAGTCCATCTGGGCGGCCTGCGCGTTCTGCTCCGCCTTGTCGAAGTGCGGGCCCGGTAGCGGGCCGGGATTGACCAGCGTGTTGTCCATGAAGATCATGGGCAGCTCGAACAGCACGGTGCGCCCGTCCAGATCGGTGGCCGAGCACTGGAAGCGGAACGGCTGTCCGTTCACGTGTGGCCAGAACATGGTCTGGCCAAACCCGTTCACTTCGCTGGGGGAGTCATTCGGCGGGTCGAGGTTGGGCGTGACGGTGGTGAGGATGCGCACGCTGGTGAACGGGAACTGATGCTTGAAGAAAACATCTCCGGCGATGTTGGAAAGATTGGCGTCGGCATAGCGGCGCTCGCGCTCGCGAATCACTATGAAGAAGCGCTGGCGCAGGTAGGCGGTGTTGCCGGCCTTCTGCTCGATGGTCTGGACGCCGTCGTCGTCACGCGCGCCGTTGTGGAACTTCCGCTCGCTGACCTTGACCAGCGAAATGCGATGACCGCACGGAAAGACGAAGCCCTTGTAGACGACCCGCACGTAGTGATCGCGCGCCATCGATGCGCGGTGCACCCATTCCTCGACCGAGAGGCCGGCCGGCGGCATCCACGCGCCGCGCGAATCCAGCCAGCCGCCGAGCGCCGAGAGCATCAGGAGATTGACGCCGACGGCAGTCGGCTGATACTTCGTGCTCGAGAAGTTCGACGACAGGTGCACGAACTGGAAGCGATCGAAGTCTTCCAGCGGCATGCGGAACGGCATCTCGGTGGGGACCGGCAGCATCTCCGGAAAAGTTCCCTGCATCGACTGCGTGGAGCCTTCGCCAGTCAGCGCCCACACGGCGCGCACCGTGCGCTGGCTGTCCGGGCGCGGTGGTTCGATGGTGGTGCCATCCGGATTGGGGGCGACCAGCCGCGAGTGCCAAAGCTCGGTGCGTTGTGTGGAAGGTGAGGTGACCGGCGCCTTTGCGTGGCGCCAGCGCTCGGCGCTATGCGGACTGATGATCAGCCGCCACGGGAATTCGATGGCCGTTTGCTTGGGGCCCGGCAGCGCTGGCCGCGCGGTGATCGTCGGACGCGTGATGATGGGACCGGGAAATACGCCGACGTCGCTCGCGAGCGTGTCGGTCGCCGAGGCTCTCACCCGACGCAGCCCCGGGCCGCCGCTCGCCTGGCGCATCCGCACGGTCGTCATGTCGCCCTGAAGCGCCGCGATTCGCAGTGTGCGCACCGCGTAGCTGGACAGCGCCGCACGCTGCGCCGCCGAGAGCTTGACGACGTCGCCGGTGAAAATGTCGGTCACGGCGGCGAAAGTCAGTCCGCTCCCCGGCGGCTTTGCATTGGCGGGCACCGACAGCGCGAGTTCCTCGACTGCGGCAAGCACGCCTTCGAGCGTGTACGGCACGTCGAACCCGTCGGGCACCGTGAACGCAAGACGCGATTCGCCCGAGATGCGCGCACGTACCGGCGGGCCGGTCAGGTCCTCGCTGGGGGTGATGTCGATTTCGACTTCGTCCGAACCCTCATTGTCTGACTCGCCGCCGTCGGTTCCCTCGGGCGCTTTCTCGAAGAACGTTTGCTCGGTGATGGCCTGGGGTGGGAAATGAAGCAGCAAATACGCAGCGCCGCTGCCAGTCTTCTTGAGGCGTGGGGGGCTGCCGGGCTTCACGGTCAGGTTTTGCAACTCGATGCGCAGCGTGACGAGGTCGTTCGGTCGAACGACCGCGTGACCCGGCCGCCCGGCGTCGAAGAAGTTTCCTACGGGATCGACGGAGAAGACCGGGAGATTTGGATCGACGATGATCGGTCCGCCGATGACCGGACCGGGCGCGAGCGCGGTGGGCGGTCGGGTCGCTACCACGTCCGTTGGTCGGGTCGCCTTAACGGAGCCGGATTGCCCCGCAACCGATGCACGGCGCTTGGGTCTCGGCGCGGGCTTCCGCCTGGCAGTGACTCGGGATCCGTGTTGGCGCGCTTTTCTTACGGACATCGAAGCCTCCCGGACGAGAGCAAGCCGTAGCGGCTAGTCTGGTATAGATTCCTCCAAGATGCGCTAGGCCTTTTGGCGTAGCGCGCCGCGGGCTGTCATTCGGCACTGCGGCAGATGCCATGCGCCTCGACAGCGCGTGAATCGCTGCGGCGGGGCACCATGGACCTGGTAGGCCGAAATGTCTAAAAAATGAAAAAGCCCGCGAATGCGGGCCTTTTCATGGAGCCTTGCGGCGCCGCGGGCTCAGTGCGCAACCACCTCGGACGTTTTTCTCCCGGGACCACGCGCGGCCTTTCGGAGCTTCTTGTACAGATCGGGTTGCGAGACTTTCAGGTACTCGATGACCTCGAAGTCTTCCTTCTTGACCTTTGAGAGGTCGACGCGTTCGACGTGCACCAGGCGAAGCAGCTCGCGCACCGGCTTCGGCATGTCGCGTCCGCTCTCGTAGCGCGACCCGCCGCTCTGCGTCACCCCGATTTGGGTCCAGAATTCCTGCTGGTTCAGACCGAGGCGGCGGCGGATGTCACGCGGATTGAGTGAAAAGTTGAAGAGCTTCATTGTTAGCACGGCTCCATTCTTTTTAACGGGGGCCCAAGGGCGAGTCATCCTAGCATGGGTCATTCGCAAAACCGGCCGCCTGAAACGTCAAAAATCGTTAAATCATTTTCACGTTGCAGTGCAACATACGCCCGGGCACTTCACGACTTTCCGCTAGAATGCGAGCTTTCGTGATATCCCCATGGCATTAATCGTTCAGAAGTTCGGCGGCACGTCAGTGGGCAGCGCCGAACGCATTCGGAACGTTGCGCTGCGCGTCGCAAAGTGGCGCGCGGCCGGGCACCAGATCGCGGTCGTTCCTTCCGCGATGGCCGGTGAGACCAACCGTCTTATCGGCCTAGCGCGGGAGATCCAGGCGACTCCCGACCCGCGCGAGCTCGACGTCGTGGCGTCCACGGGCGAGCAAGTCACGATCGGTTTGCTGGCCATGGCCCTGATGGAGCAGGGCGTCAAGGCGCGGAGTTACACCGGGGCGCAGGTTCGTGTGCTCACCGACAGCGCGTTCACGAAGGCACGCATCGCATCGATCGACCAGGAGCGTCTGCGCGCCGATTTCGCCGCCGGGATCGTCCCCGTGGTGGCCGGGTTTCAGGGCATCGACGCTGCGGGCAACATCACGACGCTGGGACGCGGCGGGTCGGACACCTCCGCGGTCGCGCTTGCCGCGGCGCTCGGCGCCGACGAATGCCAGATCTTCACCGACGTGGATGGCGTCTACACGACCGACCCGCGCATCGTTCCCGAGGCGCGGCGACTGAAGACCATCACCTTCGAGGAGATGCTCGAAATGGCGAGCCTCGGCTCGAAGGTGCTGCAGATCCGCTCGGTCGAGTTTGCCGGTAAATCCAGGGTGCGACTGCGCGTGCTCTCGAGCCTCACGCCCCCAGACATCCCGATCGACGAGGAGGCCGTCTCCGGAACGTTGATCACCTTCGAGGAAGACGACAACATGGAACAGGCCGTCATTTCCGGGGTCGCGTTCAACCGTGACGAGGCAAAGATCACGGTGACCGGCGTGCCCGACCGTCCGGGCATCGCCTATGCGATCCTCGGCCCGATTGCCGACGCCAACGTGGACGTCGACATGATCATCCAGAACGCGAGCGTTCAGGGACACACCGACTTCTCGTTCACGGTCCACCGCAACGACTACGAGAAGGCGATGTCGATCGTTCGCAATGTGGCGTCGCATGTCGGCGCCAAGGACGTGGTCGGTGACAATCGGATCTGCAAGGTGTCGATGGTGGGCGTCGGCATGCGCTCGCACGTCGGCATTGCGAGCCAGATGTTCCGAACCCTCGCCGAGGAGGGGATCAACATCGAGATGATCTCGACCTCCGAGATCAAGATCTCGGTCGTGGTGGACGAGAAATATCTGGAGCTTGCGGTGCGCGTCCTGCACCGCGCATTCGGCCTCGATCAGCCGCAGTGATCCGGCGATCGCGCGGGAGGCCTGTGCTATAGTTTCCGCGCAGCGCGAAGCCAGGAGAGATGCCCGAGTGGCCGAAGGGGGCGCCCTGCTAAGGCGTTATACGGTTTACCCCGTATCGAGGGTTCGAATCCCTCTCTCTCCGCCAATTGCAGTAGAAGCCCGCTCCGGCGGGCTTCGTCGCTTTCGACGCGTGGAAGCGCATCGTGACGCTGAAATGGAGACATGGCACCCGAGACATACATCATCGGCACGGTGACGGCGCTGGCATTGGTCGCGCTCGTCACACTGGCGCGTCGGTCCCGCCGCGCGCGTGATCGCCAGAGTTTGCAGTGGCCGCGCGTCGAGGGGAAAGTGCTCGAAGTGTGGCAGGACGGGATGGGTTCTTTCTGCGTTCGTTACCAGTTCACCCCGCGGGGCGCCAGCCTTCCGATTACGCATGAGGAGGTTGCCGGTTGCCTGCAGGCAACGCTGCCCGAGGTAGGAGAACAGGTGCCGGTACGCTACGACCCGGAGGCGCCGATGCGAGCACGAATGCAGCGCGAGGGTTGCTGACCCGGAGTCGGACGCGGCGTATGGTACGGTCGGATCCGCAATGAGCGTGAGCAAGGATAAGCCGAGCACCGCAAATCGAGGGCCGCTTCCTTCGGCTCAGCAGTACGCGGACCAGGCGTTCCTGCGCGCAGCCGGCGCGCCGCTCGTCGCCGGCAACAGCGTGCGCATCCTCATCGACGCGGCGCAGAACTTTCCCGCGTGGCTCGAAGCGATTCGCGCTGCGCAGCGCTCGATCCAATTCGAGTGCTACATCATCGACGACGACGCCGTGGGCCGCGAATTCATCGCGGCGCTCGCCGAGCGTGCGCGCAATGGCGTACGCGTGCGGTTGATTTACGACTGGTTCGGCACGCGCCGGCCGCAATGGATCTGGGACATGCTCACGCCCGCCGGAGCGGAGGTCCGCAGTTTCAACCCGCCGCGGCTCGCGAGCCCGTTCGGCTGGGTCTCGCGCGATCACCGCAAGCTGATCGCCGTGGATGGGGAAGTGGGCTTCGTCTCCGGACTGTGCGTGAGCGCGACCTGGCTGGGCGATGCAGAGCGTGGCATCGAGCCCTGGCGCGACACTGGCGTGGAAATTCGCGGCCCGGCGGTTGCGGACCTCGAGGATGCGTTTGCACAGGTCTGGGACGCCGCCGGCACGCCATTTCCGGACGATGACTTCACGCCCCTCGATTCGATTGCGCCCGCCGGCGACGTGAGCGTACGAGTCGTGGCGGGCGAGCCCAACACCGCGGGCGTCTTTCGACTCGATCAATTCATTGCCGCGGTGGCGACGGAGCGACTATGGCTCACCGATGCCTATTTCGTCGGTACCACGCCATACGTCCAGGCACTGTGTTCGGCTGCACGGGATGGCGTGGACGTGCGGCTGCTCGTTCCCGGTCTCGAGCGATGTTCCGATCCTCGGCCCCATCTCGCGCGCCGGCTATCGGCCGCTCATTGAGGCGGGCGTGCGTGTATTCGAATGGAACGGGACGATGCTTCACGCCAAATCGGCCGTGGCGGATAGTCGATGGGCGCGCGTCGGCTCGACGAACCTGAACATCGCAAGCTGGTTGAACAACTATGAGCTGGACGTCTCGGTCGAGAACGAAGCGTTCGCTACGGCGATGGCCGACATGTACGAGGAAGATCTCGCGCGCGCGACCGAGATTGTCCTCAATCCGCGCAATCGGGTTCGCGCAGTGCGGACCGAAAGCCGCAGGAGCCATCCGAAGCGGGCGAGGTCGGGGAGCGCCGGGCGTGCCGCGGCCGGGGCCCTGAGTATCGGCAGCACCGTCGGGGCCGTTCTTACCAATCGTCGCGCACTGGGCCCGGCGGAGGCGAAATTGCTCGGCAACGTCGGGCTGGCGCTGCTCGGCGTGGCGACCGTCGGTATTTTCTGGCCGCGTGTGCTCGCGATTCCTATCGCGTTGATCGCGGCGTGGTTCGCTGTGACCGCGTTCGTGCGCGCCTATCGGCTGCGAAGTGGGCGATCCGAAGGCGAGCGTGAAGCGCGCGGTGACCGGGGCGCGCTCGGACCGTAGTCAGACCTGCGGATCGGTGGGCGGCGCGTCGCCGTGCGCCTCAGGGAGTGCCGAATCCGGCGAATCCGCGGGTGCTTCCGCGCTGCCTTCATTCGCGCCCTGCTTGGCGGCCAGTTTCTTCTGGCGTTTTGCTTCCTGTTTCTGCTTTTTCTTCAAGTCTCGCTGACGTTTCTCGAACTGGTAGTTTGGCTTTGCCAAAAGGAAGGTTCCTCGCTAATTCTGGTACGCGTTGAGTTCGTCCCGCAGCCGCCGCGACCCGGAACGCCGAATTACACTTACACTGACTGAGCTGGTGCGTCGACCGGCGCTGGAGCGCCGATGCAATCCACCGGGTGGGAACTTAGTAACGTCCGCCACCACCACCGCGACCGCCGCCGCCCCCACCCCCGCCGCGACGACCACCGCCGCCTCCACCGCCGTAACCCCCGCCGCCGCCACGATTCTCCTGCGGCCTGGCTTCGTTCACCGTGAGATTGCGCCCATCGAGGTTCTTTCCGTTGAGCGCGCTGATCGCGGCCTGCGCCTCCGCGTCCGAACCCATCTCCACGAATCCGAAGCCCTTCGAGCGCCCGGAATCGCGGTCAGTGATCACCTGCGCGGATACCACCGTTCCGTGCGCGGCGAACATCTGTTCGAGCTCGTTCTTGCCAAGGCTGTAACTCAGATTACCGACGTAAAGGCGTGTGCCCAATTGGACGCTCCCAGGTGACGAAAGGGGTGATTCAGGTTGCAGGTTAACAAAAGGCCAAGGCGGCCGTCGACTGATTTTTGACAGGGGCCGTAGTGGCCCGCGGGCGGCATCGAATTCGGCCGGGAGTGGGGCAGCAGTCGCCCAATGGCGCGCAGGGAGCGCCGGGTCACGGGTATTGCCATGGTCGGACCGAGGCGCATTTGCTACAATCTCCGCCTCGCCGCGCCCGTAGCTCAGTTGGATAGAGTACCTGGCTACGAACCAGGGGGTCGTGGGTTCAAATCCTGCCGGGCGCGCCAGACATTCGAAGGGGTTGCTTTAGCGCAGCCCCTTTCTCGTTCTTCGCCTGTGACCACATTGGATTTCCTCCCTTGACGCCTCGGTGCGTCTTCGTGCCGTCGATGATGGACTCCTCGGTTCTCCCGGAGGCCAGTAGCTCAGCGTCCACGGCCTCGAGCATCGGGACGTCGATTGCAAGCGGCGTGCCGAGCCAGAGCGCGCGCTTGGTGTGATCGAGCGTCTGTGACCGCGTGAGCGGGTGGATGAGGATGTCGAGCCCCTCCGGTCGCGAAAACATCAGCCACGATACGTAGTCCGCGAATACTTCGCGCGTGAAGAGCACCTCGAAGCTCCCGCGCGGGTGCGGCCCGGCTGGGGCTGGAATAAACGAGGACACCTCCAGATGGGGCGTTGCTGCAAACATTCGCTCGATGAGGTCCATGAATGCGCGCGCCTTCGCGACGCGTTCCGGCGCGGCGTGATCGAAGTACGTATGGGAATGAAATAGCCACACGCGGCGCGACTCGCAGTAGTCGGCGTGCGCGGCCCGATATCGCTGCAAAGTCTCCAGGCTAGTCGGCATCTTGTGATCGCGCCAGGAGGGCCCGCTCTCCAAGCAAAGAATCGGCCCCGCCGAAACGGGGCCGAGGTTGACGTCCTGGAAAGCTCACGAAACGGCTTGACCGTTCGCGACGCGCGTCGCCTGCTTCGGCGCGGCGGGCACCAACCCGTAGCGGGTCATGACTTCCATGAGCTTCGTCCGATCGGGCGGTCCGCCGGCGCCCGCCAGGGCTCCCACGTCGCGAAAGAACTGCTCGCCGATGTCCGGCGTGAGCATCACGAGCGTGCGAGCGGTTTCGGATCCGGGTTGCTGAAATAATGCACGGAACCTCGTGGCGTCGACATCCATTCACCCGGCTTCAGGTCGCGGGTTTCCTCGTCGACCGTATATCTGAGCGCGCCCTCCACACATACACGCACTCTTCGTTGTGGTGTGGCTGTGCGGCGGGGGACGTGGGCGTCGGCCGGAACCTTCATTTCGGTTGCCCCAGCCCGCCATTTTGCGCGCCATCCATGAGTAGGAATCCATTTGTCCGACTTTGACGATCTCTGACTCATGACGATCTTGTCTTCGGTTTTTCGGAGATCTGGTCTCATCCTGCTGCCGTCCTTGAACCTGGGCGGCGGCGAACGGTTCTTTCTGCGCCCACGGTGACAATCTAGTGGTTGCAGAAATCAGATAAATAGTGTTTACTGCAAAACATTGTTGCAGAAACATGACTAATGAAGGATCGACTGAACGGGATGCGCGTGTTCGCGCAGGTGGTGGAAGCGAAGAGCTTCTCCGCCGCCGCGGACAAGCTCGGCATGTCGAAGTCGCTGGCGAGCCGGCACGTGAGCGCGCTCGAACGCGCGCTGTCGGTGAAGCTGCTGAACCGCTCGACGCGCAAGCTCAGCCTGACCGAGGCCGGCGCGCTCCTCTACGAAAATTGCGCCAGATCTGCAGGAAGCAGAGCTAGCCGAGCAGCGTTTGACTCGAACCGCAATCCGAGCCGGCGGCCTGGTGAGAGTGACGGCAGTCCCGGCGTTTGCGATCACGGCATGTGCTGCCCGCGCTCGCCGAGTTCGATCAGAAGGATCCGAAATCCAGGTCAAGCTCTCCGCAGCAATCGCGCTGTCGACCGGGCGACGCGGATTCGTCCTCGGCATCCGCGTGTCCTTCAATCCGGCCCCCAATCTAGTGGCGCGAAAGCTCGCCATGAACCGGTCCGTACTGTGTGCCTCGCCGGCGTACCTCAAGCAGCACGGGACGCCGCGCCGGATCGAGGACCTCCGCCAGCATGAGTGCGTGCTGTTTCCTCCGCTTGCGCCCAAGGGGGTCTGGACGCTTCGGCGGGACCGACGGAAGTACTCGGTGCAAGTCACCGGCGTGCTTGAAACCGATGAAATGGACGTCGTGCGCGCGGCCGTCACTGCCGGCCTGGGAATTGGCATCCTGCCCGCCTATATGGTGGGGGACGCTCTGCAGCATGGGCAACTGGTACCGCTATTGCGCCAGTTTCAGGTTGTGCCGGAGAGCGCCATCTACCTGGTCTACTTACCCAACCGCACGCTCTCATCGCGCGTGCGCGCGCTGATCGATTTTCTCGCGGGGCGGTTCGGCCCGGTCCCTTCGTGGGAAGTGGGTTGGTGAGCAATCGGTCTTCGTTCCTCGCCAGCGTTTCTTTGAGCGACTCGACCCCCGACTCGCCGGTTGTAGCCCGTTTGTGCCCAACTCAGATTGGGTGTGACCATACTGTGACTGGGCTAGATTGGTTTCGAGATGGGCAAGCGCTGCAAGTGGCTGATTATCAAGCCTCGAAATCAGCCTCACCGCCTACGAACCAAGGGGTCGTGGGTTCAAATCCTGCCGGGCGCGCCAGTCATTCCAAGGGGTTGCATCACGCAGCCCCTTGTTCATTTGAACGCAGTGCGTAGATCTCGTACTTGGGCAGGGCTTCGCTCATGATCGTCGGGGCTCCCGGTTGGCCTGCTCAGCGACCACGTGTCCGAGCTTCGATGGCCTGGTGGCGCGCGAGCACCATGCGCGCCTGGTCGACGATGGGAAGGTCGACCATGCGGCCCTTGTAGGTGAATGCGGCGCGCCCGCTGTTCACCTCGCGTTCGAATTCGGCGATCAGCCCGACCGCATATTCGACTTCGTCGGCCGTCGGTGCGAATTCCTCATTGATGATCGGCACCTGGGTCGGGTGCACACAGAAGGCGGCATCGAAGCCGAGCTTGCGCGCGCGCCGGATGCGCGCGCGGAAGGCCTCCGGGTCCTTGAAGTCGGCCACCGAGCCGATGAAGCCGACCGGGATGATGCCGGCGCGACGCGCCGCCGCCACGCCCATCACGTTGGGGACGTAGAGTCCGTCGTCGTCGACCGCCATGCGCATCGATACCGCGAGGTCTTCGGCGCCGACGATCAGACCGACCATGCGTGAGTGCGCGCTGGCGATCTCATTCATGTTCGACAGGCCCTCGGCATCCTCGACCATGCCGATGATGCGCGTGTGTCCTTGCGCCAGCCCTTGCTCGCGCTCCAGTTCTGCCAGCACTTCACCGACCGAGACCACGAAAGACGCGTCGGGAATCTTCGGCAGCGCGATGGCCAGAACCGACTTCCTGACCGTCGCCTCGAGGTCGCGCACCAGCATTCGCCAGGGCCGGTTGACGCGCACACTGACCTCGCGACCGGCGGCGGCAAAGCGGTCGGCAATGGCGCCAACGCGCGCACGCGCCTCGTCCTTCTGCTGTGGGCCGACGCTGTCCTCCAGGTCGATCTGCAACAGGTCGGCCGGTTGTTTGAAGGCGCTTTCGACAAAGCGGTCGGAGACCGCCGGTACGAACAGGATGGAACGCCAAAGCGGCAGGACTTGCGGGTGGGTGGAGTTGCGCATGGCGTGTCCTTCAGGGCAGTTGCCGCAGTTCGGCGAGGATTTCATCGGTATGCTCGCCCAGCTCCGGGGCCGGGCGGCGGAAACCGCCGGGGCTGCCGGTGAGTCGCGGCACGATGTTGTGCATGGGCAGGGTGCCCATGGCGCGGTCTTCGACCTCGACGATGACGTCGCGCCCCTTGGTGTACGGATGATCCAGCAGGTCTGCCATCGAGCACACCGGGCCGACGGTAACGCCGGCGGCTTCGAAGAGCGCGAGGTTTTCATCGGTGCTGCGGGCGGCGATGAAGCCGCCGATGATCGCATCGAGCAGGTCTCGATGGGCGACCCGGCCCTCGTTGGTGGCGAAGCGCGGGTCATCCTTCAGCTCCGGCCGGCCGATGGTGTCGAGGATGCGCATCGCCATCGACTGCATCGAGCCGGACAGCGCGACGTAGCCGCCGTCGCTGGTCGCGTACACGTTGCGCGGCGCGGTGTGGGTCGATTGGTTGCCCGAGCGCAGCGTGGCCACGCCGGTGAGGCGCGTCTTCGCGGCTTCCGAGGCAATGAAGGAAAAGATCGGCTCGAACAGCGACAGATCGATCACCTGTCCTCTGCCCTCGCGCTCGGCCACTCGCAGCGCGGTCAGCACACCGGCGGCGCCGTAGACGCCGGCGATCATGTCGGCCAGCGCCAGCGGCGGCAGCACCGGTGGTCGGTCCGGATATCCGTTCAGATGTGCGAAGCCGGACATCGCCTCGATCAGCGTGCCGAAGCCGGGCTTTTGGCGGTAGGGTCCGGTCTGTCCCCAGCCGGAGATGCGCGCGATCACCACCGCGGGGTTCTCGGCCAGCAATACCTCGGGCGCGAGGCCCATTTTCTCCAGCCGGCCGGGGACGAAATTCTCGACCACGATCTGGGAGTAGCGCACGAGCTTCTTCAGCTGCGCCAGTCCTTCCGCGGACTTCAAGTCCAGCACCAGCGAGCGCTTGTTGCGCCCATAGACCTTCCAGTAGATTTCGTGGCCGCTTTCGCGCCAGCGGCGCAGGTCGTCGCCCTCCTTGCGCTCGACCTTGATCACGTCGGCGCCGAAATCGGCCAGGTACAGGCTCAGCATGTTGCCTGCCACCAGGCGGGACAGGTCGAGCACGCGCACGCCGGCGAGCGGGCCAGAAGTTTCGGGGTCGAACTTGATCATGTACCGAGCGCTCCAGACGTCCGCAATGGTGATCAATACTAATCGTAGCGTCCGCCGCGCACGAGCCGCTCGAACAAGTCCGGCGGGCCCATCTGGCCGCCCTTGAGCATCAATTCAAGTCCGTGCAAGCTAGGCGCGTCCGAATGCAATCGAGTCAGCGCGACGCCCGGCGCGAGCGTGCCCGCGTGGCTCAGCGCCCAGCCACCCAGCGCCTGCACCGCGAGGCTCGATGAATCCCCTCCCGCCACGCCGGCGCGGCGCACGCGAGGCGACATCGTGAGCACGTTCGCCAGCAGCCGGCCGCACGCGGCGGCGACCGCCAGTGCCGGCGGCCCGCCGTCCGTCACGGGCGTCGTATGCGCGAGCACCCCGCGACCGCGATCGAGGACGTCGGCGCAGGTCCGCGCCAGAGCTTCCAGCGCCGCTGCCTGCCCGACGATCGAATCGGCATCGATGGCGACGCACTCGAACAGCGGTGATGCCCCATCGCGCACGAGACGCGCCGCTTCGATCTGACGCGCCGTGACGGGGGACTGGCTCCCGGCGAGCACGAATACGGGTCCGTCGGCCGGTAACATCGTTGCCGTCGTGTCGGGGTCGCGCAGCTCGCCGTTGCTACGCCAGTGCGCGATCAGCGCCTGCGCCACGCTGCTCGCCCCAAGCGCCAGCAGCGGCTCGCGCCGCGCACGCTGCCACAATACGCCGCCGATGCGCGCGAGATGCGTGGCATCGGCGACGTCGAACAGCACCGCGTCCGGCTTTCCCGCGAGCGCGGCGTCGATTGCCGATTCGAGCGCTTCGTCGTCGGTCCCGGTCAGCGCGAGCAGGTCGACGAGCGGCACGCTGTCGAGGCCCTGCAACGCAAGGTGGCGGCGCAGATCGGCCTCCTGCATCGGGGTGACAGGATGCTGGCTCATCGTCGGATGGCGATCGATCCGGTACGCTTCGCCTCCGCTGCCCATGCGGGCGAATAGGTTGCCGAACGCGCAGTAGCGCCCGAGGCTCGGCTGGCCACCGATCACGGGGACGAAGTCGTTGCGCACATGGTGTTTGAAGATGCGCAATGCCGCACCGAGGCTGCCCACGGTCGGCGAGCTGTCGAAAGTAGAGCAGCATTTGTAGTGCAGTACCGGTGCGCGCAGTGATGCAAGGAAGCGACCCACCGGCGCGAGCTCCGCTTCCATCGCCACCGGGCTCATCGCCCGCGCCGCACCGGCGATGCCCAACGCGTCGAGCGGACCCGCCGCTTCAAGATGGCGCGGCGACGGGACGCCGAGAAACAGCATCGTGCGCAGCCCGGCGCCGGCGAGGGTCGCCAGGGTGTCGGACGCGCCCGTGAAATCGTCGCCGTACCAGACGTGACGGAGGCCAGCCACGATCGCTGCCTAGTGTTTCGGGCCGAAGAATGCGAGCGCGTCGCGCAGCGCCGGAGCTTCGTGCGCTGCGGCTGCGAGCGACTGCCCAGCGCGGATGGCGCGCCACGCCTCACGGAGGCTGGCGACACCCGCGGCGGCACCGCCGGGATGCGCGAGGATGCCGCCGCCGCACATGAACATGAGGTCACCGCTCGGCACGGCCGCGATCGTCGCCGGCATCGTGCCCGCCCATTGGCCCGAGGAGAATGCCGGCATCACCACGTCCGTCACGTCATTCGGATCGGCCAGCGGCGTCAGACAGTCATGGGCGGAATGCACAACCTCGCTATCGGATTGCGAAAATTTCCCCGCGAGTCCGTGCACGTGCATGTGATCCACCCCGGCCAGCCGCCACAGCGTTTGATACGGCTGGAAGTCCATGCCGAGTGCGGGGTGACGCGAGAACATGCCGAAGCCGTTGCGGTGGCCATGCACGGCGAGATCCGTGCGCCGCCGCAGCGCCTGCACCGACGAGAAGCCCACCCAATTCATGCTCACCATCACGCAGGAGCCGCCCTCGACCGCCACCAGGTCGGCATGACGGAGCATTTGCTCGTGCTCGTCGGTGATGTTGAAGGCCACCATCACGCGCTTGCCCGTATGGTCCTGCGCGCGGCGCACAGCGGCCATCACCGCGCGGACGCGGTCGGAAGTCGGTGCGTGCTCGGGATTGCCGCAGCATTCGTCGTCCTTGATGAAGTCCACACCGGCTGCGCACAGCTCGCCGACGAGCTTTCCCGTCTCGGCTGCCGTGAGGCCGACGTTGGGCTTGATGATCGTGCCGATCACCGGACCTGCATCGACGCCGGTGAGTTTGCGCGTGCCGGCCACGCCATGCCGCGGCCGTGCGAAGCGCGCGCGAAACTCCGGCTCGATCTGCAAGTGTTCGAGCCGCACGCCGGTGGCTTCGCCCAGGTCGTAAAGATTGCCGGCAACCGTCGCGGCGAGCGTAGGCAGGTTGTCCCCGACGTTGGCCGTGGGGAACGACACGACGATCCGCGCGCGCCGCCAGGGACCTGCCGCATGTTTGCCCTCGAGCAGTGCGCTGGACAGGCTCGGCGCCGACAGGGGCGCGAGTTCCGTGATCGTTTCCACGACGGCACGGCTGCGCGCCCGCAGCGCGTCGCTTTCGCCTGCCACGCGCACGAACGTGCCGCTGCTCTGCTCGCCGGCCAGCACGTCGGCGACGCGCGCGGGGTCGAGCGGCGTCTCGATCAGGTAGGTCGCGCGAAAGCGGGAACTCACAGCGAGCGCAGGTCGGGAAACGCGCGCACGGGATTCGTGCCATCCCAGCCTAGCGCGGCTTCGCGGATCAATTTGAACAGGCGACCCTTGGGGCCCGCGACTTCCGACAGCTCGATCACCGTACCCGGATATGGTCCGGCCTTGGTCGCAGGCTCCTCGAAGTATACGAAGCGCCCCTTGACGCCGACCTCGCCACTCATGCACACCTTGAAGCCCCGATCTTCCGCGCTCTTCAAGTCGGCGTCGAACTGTTCGGTCCAGTAGGCGACGTGCTGCACACCCGTGTGGCCGGCATGGAGGAAATCGCGGTACATCGAGGGCACGTCGTTGCGAGTTTGCAGGAGTTCGATCTGCAGACCGCCGGCATTGGCCAGTGCCACCGAGTTGTGCGGCTCGTAGCGCTGGCCGCGGTAAGTGTAGTTCTCGATAGGTACTCTGGAGTTGTAGTACCAGGGTCCGACGCCAAGCCCGTTCGCCCAGTATTCCATTGCCGCCTCGATGTCGGGTACGAGGTAGGCGACCTGGCGGATCTCTCCGAAGAAACGGCTCATAGGGGTGTCCTCACTTTACGATCAGGTTGGGCAGCCAGGTCGACAGCGCGGGAAAGAACGTGATCACCGCGAGCGCCGCGAACAGCGGCCAGAGAAACGGCAGGGCACCGGCAATGACGCGTTGCAACGGCATGCGTGCGACTTGCGCCACCATGTACAGGCTCATGCCCACGGGCGGAGTGAGCAGGCCGATCATCAGGTTGAGCACCACGACCACCGCGAGATGCACGGGATCGACGCCGGCCGCCATGAGCGCCGGCGTGAAGATGGGCGCCAGGATCAGGATAGCCGCGATCGATTCCATGATCATGCCGACTACGAGCAGGATCATATTGACGACGACCAGCAGCACCCATGGGTTCTTCGACAGCGAGAGCAGGAATTCGCTGACGTGCGTCGGCAACTGGTCGATCGTGAGTACCCAGGCGAAAAGTGCCGCCGAGCCGACGATGAAGAGCACGCTCGCCGTCGAATGCACGGTTTCACGCGCCGCCGCAACCGCGCCTTTCCACGTGAGTTCGCGGTACACGAACAGACCGAGGATCAACGCGTAGACGACTGTGACGGCCGCCACCTCGGTAGGTCCGAAGAGGCCGCTCACCAGGCCGCCGATCAGGATGACGGGGGCGAACAGCGCCGGGAGTGCCTTGACGAATGCGCGCCCCAGCGACGGGCGTCCCTCGAGGATCGTGTCCGCCGGCAGGTTCTGCCGCCGCGCCATCACCGCGATCTGCAGCATCAGAATCAACGCGATCACGAGTGCGGGCAGCGCACCGGCAAGCAGCACCTTGACCGCACTGACCTCGGCCGCCGCGGCGAAGATGATGAGGGGGATGCTCGGTGGAAAGATCGGACCGATGGTGGCGGCTGCCATCGTGATGCCGGAGGCGAACTCGTCCTTGTAGCCTTGCTCGCGCATCATCTTGATCTGCGTGCCGCCCAGCGCGCCGATGTCGGCCAGCGCCGCGCCCGAGATGCCGGAGAACACGAGGTTCGCCAGCACCGTCACGTGTCCCAGGCCGCCGCGCACGCGCCCCACGACCAGCCGGATCAGGTTGAACAGGTGCTTGGTGATGCCCGAGGCGCCGAACAGCGCGGCTGCCAGGATGAACATCGGCACCGCCAGCAGCGGAACCGAATCGAGAGCGTTGATCGTGCGCTGGGCCACCACGGCCAACGGGAGGTCGTTGAACCAGATCACCACCGCCGCGGAGAGGCCCATCGAGACGGCGATGGGCACGCCCATCAGCATAGCAAGGAGGAACAGCACGAGTACCGCCAGGCTCATCATGACGCGGGGCTCCCTTTCACCAGGCGCATTACCCGCGATGCCGCGACCAGCGTCAGCAACACCATGCCGATCGCCGCGGGCAGGTAGTACAGCCAGTTGGGAATGCCCATCGCCGCGGTGGAGAACTGCGCCGCACGCTTCAGGAACATCCATCCCGCGGTGAGAAATATGAGGCAGAACGCGAGCACCATGAGTTCGTTGACGAGTTCCAGCGCCCGTTTTGAACCGCCGCCGAGCCGCGCGGGTAACAATTCCACCTTGATGTGCTTGTTGTGCAGCAGGAGCAGCGGCACGGTCAGATACACCACGCCCAGCCCGCAGTAGCGGGCGAGTTCCTCGGCCCAGGACAGGCCGGTATTGAACACGTTGCGGCCGACGACCTGGATCACGATCAGCGCCGTCATCGCTACCAGCAGCAGCATGGCGATGCGCTCGAAAATGCGAACGGTCCGGGCCAGCCACCCGGTGTCGAGGTGCGTGTCGGTCGTCATGGCATGGGTCTCACTGCGCAGCGGGCGGCCCAGACCGGGTCGCCCGCTGCGCACCAGGCCTTACTTGACCGCGGCGATTTCCTTGTACAGGTCGCCGTACTTGGCGCCGAACTTCGCATCCACGAGCTTGTTGACCGAGCTCTTGAACGCGTCGAGCTTGAGCCCTTCGGCCGGCCCGATCACCGTCATCTTGAGTTCCTTGAGCTTGGCGAGCTCGTCGGCCTCGGATTGGCGGACCGAATCGGTGGCGCGCTTGCGCACTTCATCTGCCGCCTTGGTTACGGCTGCCTTGTGTTCCGCCGAAAGCCCCTGCCAGATCTTTTCGTTGATGATGATGAACTGCGCGTTCATGATGTGGCCCGTCAGCATCATGTGCGACTGGGACTCGTACAGCTTGGACGAGAGCACCACGTTGACCGGATTTTCCTGACCGCTGACCACACCCGTGGCAAGCGCCGTCGGGACCTCCGACCAGTCCACCGGCACCGGCACCGCGCCCAGGCCTTCCACCGCCGTCATGTAGATCGGGAACGGAATCGCGCGGATCTTCACACCCGCAAGGTCGGACGGTTGCATCGCGGCCTTCTTTGCCGTGAGCTGGCGTGTCCCGAAGTAGTAGCCGTAGAGTACGCGCACGCCGGCCGCCTTGATCAGGCCATCGTTCAGCTTCTTCATCACCGGCGAATTCACGTCGACGACCTTCATCAGGTGATCCACGTCGCGATAGAGGTACGCGGTATCGAGCGCGGCGAAGGGCTCGTACAACGAGCCGATGCCGCCGGCCGTGTTGTGCGACAGAGCAATCGTGCCGGTGGAGACCGCCTCGGCGAGTTCCTGCAACTTGCCGAGCTGCGACGAGGGATAGACCGTCGTCTTGATCTGGCCGTTGCTGTACTTGGCGAGTGCCTCGGCGAACCAGGTGGCCTGAAGACCGGCAGCGCTGGTCGGCGGGTTCATGTGCCCGTAGCGGAATTCGACGGTCTTCTGGGCGTAGGCGGGCAGGACTGCGCCCAGGACCAGTGCGGCGCATATGCCGGCGACGCTGCGGCGAAGCAGGGTGGAAAGGCGGTATGACATCGTTTCTCCTTTGTGCGCCCCGAATCGACCTTGCTGGTGCCCGCTGTTGTCGTCGCACCGGGGCGTGCCGGCGACGACCTGGCCGCTTTGTTGATGTATTTTGATGTTAGGTCTTGCGGGCCTCCACCAGCGTAGGGTTTAATGGGGACGATCGCAACGCAATCGACTGATGTGTTTTGATGGAATTTAAGGGTCCCCGCAGCCGCATTGCCGATGTTGCCTCCGCCGCCGGGGTTTCCACCGCCACGGTCGACCGCGTCCTCAACGGTCGCCCCAACGTGCGCCCGGCGACCGCGCAGCGCGTGATCAAGGCGGCGGCCAGTCTCCAGTATTTGGCCGAGACAGACCTGTGGCGATCGCTGCAGCCGCCGCCGATGGAACTTGCGTTCCTGCTGCCGGCCGGCACCAATCGTTACCTGCGCATGCTGGGTGACAGCATCGCGCACGCAACCGACTGGCTCGCGCCGTTCAACGTGCGCTGTCGCGCCCACTTCATCGACAGCTTCGATCCTGCGCGTGTTGCCGCGGCCCTCCTACGCCATGGCCGGCGTTCGCAGGGCGTGGCATTCATGGCACTCGAGCATCCGGTCGTCCGTGAAGCAGTGGACTCGCTCGCCGAGCGAGGCGTGCACGTGATCACGCTGATCTCTGACCTGTCGCACTCGCGTCGCGTAGCGTATGTGGGCATGGACAATCGCGCCGCGGGGCGCACGGCGGGTACGCTTCTCGGACGCTTCCTGGGCGGCCGGGTGGGATCGGTGGCCATGATCGCGGGATCGCTGAGCTACCGCGGCCACGAGGATCGCGAGATGGGCTTCCTGCACCTGATGCACGAAAGCTTTCCCGCGCTGAAGGTGGTGGGGGCCCGCGAAGGACGCGACGATGCCGACACCAATTACCGGCTGGCGCGCGGACTGCTCGAGCAGCATCCCGATCTCGTCGGGCTCTACAACATCGGCGGCGGTGCCGACGGTGTCGCGCGTGCGATCCGGGAAGGGCGGCGCGATACACGCATGGTCTTCGTCGCGCATGGGCTGACCCCCGACACCCGCGCGCTGCTCATTGACGGGACGCTCGACGCGGTGATCAATCAGCATCCGCACACGATGGTGCTGAACTGCATGCAGATCTTCACCAACCTGCGGGAGGGACGCAGCGCTACGTCGGGCGTGGAGCCGGTGCGCATCAGCATCGTACTGCGCGAGAGCTTGCCTTGACGGATTGCGGCGGTTGGGCCCCTCACGCCTGTCGTCGTGCTTGCGCGCGGCGCCGCGCAGGGACGAGTACCGACGGTCGTGGCAAACTTGGCGCCGAACAGTCGATGGTTACAAGGAAATGCTGGAGCCGTTCGCCTCGCCAAAGGCCGGCGTCAAATCGAGATGCGGCGCCGCGAACCGATCCGCAGGCCTGCCAAGGCGACGGCCAACAGGGCGAGCGTTGCAGGTTCGCCGACGGAGTGACCTTCTTCCTCGGCTTCGATGAAGAATCCACCGACGCTGAAGGCCGCGCTGACGTCCACCTGGGTGAACTGAGTGAAGGAATTGGTATCGCCGATCAGGTCCGCCAGGCTGGGATAGGACACGACGGCGAGCTCATTGCCTGCCGCGCCGTCTGTGTCCCGCTCGAACAGCACGCGGTAGGTGCCCGCGTCATAGGCGAAGCCGCCAACGCTGAAGGCCGCGCTGACGTCCACCTGGGTGAACTGAGTGAAGGAATTGGTATCGCCGATCAGGTCCGCCAGGTTGGGATAGGATACGACGGCGAGTTCATTGCCTGCCGCGCCGTCTGTGTCCCGCTCGAACAGCACGCGGTAGGCCGTCCCGTCGTAGGTGATGCCGCCAACGCTGAAGGCCGCGCTGACGTCCACCTGGGTGAACTGAGTGAAGGAATTGGAATCGCCGATCAGGTTCGCCAGGCTGGGATAGGATACGACAGCGAGTTCATTGCCTGCCGCGCCGTCTGTGTCCCGCTCGAACAGCACGCGGTAGGCCGTCCCGTCGTAGGTGATGCCGCCAACGCTGAAGGCGGCGCTGACGTCCACCTGGGTGAACTGAGTGAAGGAATTGGTATTGCCGATCAGGGCCGCCAGGTCGGGATAGGATACGACGGCGAGCTCATTGCCTGCCGCGCCGTCTGCGTCCCGCTCGAACAAAACATGGATCGGTGCCGCCTCGGATTCCGCGCCCGATAGCGCGAATAGAGACAGACCAAAGATGAGCGTCCGTATCAGAAAGCGGATGCGGGTTTTCGCGTGGCAAAAAACTTCACGACCGGCGTGATGCTGGCCTGACGGCACAGGCTGGCCGAGGGCTGGTGCGGCATTACCAAGCGCCATGATGGTCTCCGCCGAGAGGAGCGAAAGACAATGTCATGGTCCGTAGCAAGAAGCGTGCTAAATTGACTCGGACGTGAGTAACTTACGGAATTTCAAGCGCCAGTGACACGTGCGCCCAGCGATGCCGCGACCTTGGTTTCTCCGAGCGTATAAAAATCCGACAGGAACAGCTGGCCCGACACGCCGAGAAAGTAGAGCGACCAGAGTCTGCTGAAACACGATCGTAGTTGCCACGCAATTTCAGCGGCAACTGCTGATATGCCGCATTAGCCCAAGCAGAAACTGACGTCTCGTATCGATCGAATGCCGGGGTTTACGGTGCCGAGACCACCTCAACCCGGTGCCCAGATTCATCCCACCTGGCGCGCCAGGTTTCCGCTTCAAGATCACACGGCTAGCGATGTCCTCGCGGGCCGTTTGTCTTTTCAGCAAAGTTTGCAGCGCCTGGCAGACCAGATCCGCGTGTGTTGGCCGGCGGGATCCCCGGTTACGGTCAACCCAGTTGCGCGCGCAGCGCCCGGATTTCGTCTTCCAGACGCTCGATCCGCTCGACATAGCTCAGCACGACGCTGACGCCGTAAGGGTCGAGCTCGAAATCGTGGCGAATCCGCGAGGCCGTCTTCGCCACCACGAGGCATCGGGCCTCGAACGTCCACATCGGGGCATCCGGATCGCGCGGGACCAGTGCGCCGTAGCGCACCAACTCGCGCAGCTCGCTTTCGGGAAGTCCCGAAGCCCGCAGGAGCTGGGTCCATGTCACCTCGACAATCGCGTCGAGGTGCATTGCGTCTTCGATGGGTGCGATCATTGGGCGACCTCCTGCTCGAATTGTGCGCGCGGATTGAAGTTCGAGCTCTCAGAAAGCTGTTTGTAGAGCGCGCTCTGCTTGTCGTCGACGAGGGTCGGCACTTCGATGCGCACCTTCGCGTAAAGGTCGCCCACCGCGCCGCTGCCGCGAGTTATGCCGCGGCCCGTCAGGCGCAGCTGCTGCCCGGCCCTCGTGCCCGCTGGCACCTTGAGCGTTACGGCGCCCGCAGGTGTGGGCACGTTCACGCTCGTGCCGAGTATGGCCTCCCACGGCGCGAGCGGCAGATCGAGGTAGAGATCCTTGCCGGATACGCGGTAGCGCGGATGCGCGGCTACTTCGACATTGAGATAGAGATCACCGTCCGGGCCACCATTGGCGCCTTTGCCTCCCTTGCCCGGGACCCTCAGCTTTTCGCCGTCAACGACGCCGCGCGGAATGCGTGTCTTCACGCGATGCGGTACGCGCCGCACACCGCCTTCCGGGTCCCATTCGAGCACCGCCAGCTCGAGGTCTACTTCCGTGCCGTGGAACGCCTGCGCGAACGAGATCCGTACGACCGCCTCGTAGTCGCTGCCGGCCATCGCACGGTCCGCACGGTGCGCGCCGCCGGCGCCCCGGCGCGCCGCGAGCCCGGCGAACAGGTTGGACAGATCGACATCGTCGAAGCCACCTTGCCCTTGCGCGTATCGCTGGCCCCAATCTGGTGGCGGACGGAATTCCTGACCGGGCGTGTAGCTGCCAAGCTGGTCGTACGCGGCGCGTTTCTCCGGATCCTTGAGTGTTTCGTACGCCTCGGCAACCTCCTTGAACTTCTCCTCGGCGTCCTTTTCCTTGGATACGTCAGGGTGATATTTGCGCGCGAGTCGCCGATAGGCGGTCTTGATGTCGTCCGCCGTCGCCTCGCGTTTCACGCCGAGAATCGCGTAATAGTCCTTGTACTTCATTCGGGCCCCTCTGCCGATTCGGGTACCGCCATTATGAGGGCGGCGAGATCAGGTTTGCGTGCCCGCACCATCGCAAGCTGGTACGAGTTGCAATGCGAACGGCAGCTTCCATCGAACTTACTGTCCGTTTCCGGCCCCACGGATCTTCTGCAATGGGTCGCTAAGCCCATTCCGGCTGGTCAGCCGCGCAAGAAGCGGACGTTTGTCCGTGTCGACGTGGACGCGTCATCCTCATGGCTCACGCTGCGGGCATGGCCATCGGTAGACAAGCGTTTCAAAGCGAAAGAGTTTTCCGCTTGTGATTTGATCACACGCAATACCGACCGGGAAACCGCGGATAGGCTTTGTATTTGACGTCGGCCTCAGGGGCACTCCTCATGGCTCGCGAATTCATGCGCAGACTGTGGCTTGCCCGCCGGCTCGGGGCGGGACCTTCATGAAGCTCAGTCCCCTCGCAGGCAAGCCGGCCACAGCGGAACAGCTGGTCGACGTGCCCAGGCTTGTCACCGCCTACTACACCGGCGTGCCCGATGCTTCCGTGCCTGAGCAGCGGGTTGCGTTCGGCACCTCCGGGCATCGTGGTTCGGCTTTCGAGAGCTCCTTCAACGAGTGGCACGTTCTGGCCATCAGCCAGGCCATTTGTGAGTACCGCAAGCGGCAGAACTTCCTCGGTCCGCTATACCTCGGCATCGACACGCATGCGCTGTCCGTACCGGCTTGCGCCAGCGCGCTCGAGGTGCTGGCGGCCAACGGCGTCGAAGTCATGCTCGCGGACAAGGACGAGTACACGCCCACGCCCGTCATTTCTCACGCGATCCTCACCTACAACCGCGGACGCAGCGCAGGCCTTGCCGACGGCATCGTCATCACGCCGTCCCACAACCCGCCCGACAATGGCGGCTTCAAGTACAACCCGCCCAATGGCGGACCGGCGGATAACGACGTCACGCAGTGGATCGAAGATCGAGCCAATTCCCTTCTGGAAAGCGGCTTGCAGGGCGTGAAGCGAATTTCCCACGCAAAGGCGTTGCGCGCCGCCACCACGCACCAGCACGACTATCTCGGTGCATACGTGAGCGACCTCGCCAACGTCCTCGACATGGATGCGATCCGCAGCGCAGACATCCGCATGGGCGTGGATCCGCTCGGCGGCGCCGGGGTCCACTACTGGGGCCCGATTTCCGAGCGCTATGGCTTGAATCTCACGGTCGTGAACGAAGTAGTCGATCCGACCTTCCGCTTCATGACGCTCGATTGGGACGGCCGCATCCGCATGGATCCGTCCTCGCCCTACGCCATGCAGCGCCTGATCGACCTCAAGGACCGCTTCGACATCGCCTGCGCCTGCGACACCGACCATGACCGGCACGGGATCGTCACCAGGAACGCGGGCCTGCTGCCGCCCAACCATTACCTTTCGGTGGCCATCTTCTACCTTTTCCAGCACCGGCCGAAGTGGAGCAAATCCGCGGCAGTCGGCAAGACGCTGGTCAGCAGCCAGATGATCGACCGCGTGACGGCGAAACTCGACCGCAAGCTCTACGAGGTGCCGGTCGGCTTCAAGTGGTTCGTCGACGGCCTGCTCGACGGCTCACTCGGCTTCGGCGGGGAAGAGAGCGCGGGGGCGTCTTTCCTGCGTCTGGATGGCAGCGTCTGGACGACAGACAAGGACGGCATTGTCCCGGCTTTGCTGTCGGCGGAGATCACCGCGCGCATGGGTCGCGATCCCGGTGAAATCTACCGCAAGCTTGCGCGCGAGTTCGGCGAGCCTGTCTACGACCGCATCGAGGCGCCGGCGACTCCGGAGCAAAAACAAATGCTCGCGCGGCTCTCGCCGCAGCAGATACGGTCTGCGGAGCTGGCGGGCGAGAAGATCCAGACTATCCTCACCCGTGCGCCCGGCAACGGGGCGTCGATCGGCGGGTTGAAGGTAGTGGCCGAAAACGGATGGTTCGCGGCACGCCCCTCGGGCACCGAGGACATCTACAAGATCTATGCGGAGAGCTTCGGTGGCGCGGAGCATCTGCACCGCATCCTCGCAGAAGCACAGACTATCGTCGATGCAGCGCTGGCCGCGCCCGAGACAAACTCGAAGGAGGGCTCATGAGCAGCCAGAAGCGTGTCAGCCACCCGCTGTACGATTTGCTCCCGGCCGACGTCGAGGGATTCGAGGCCCTGTCCGAGCTTGCTCTGGATATGCGTTCGTCGTGGAACCATGCCACCGACCAGGTGTGGCGGCAGCTGGATCCCGTGTTGTGGGAGCTCACGCATAATCCCTGGGGCGTCCTGCAGACGGTCTCCCGGGATCGGATCGAGCGTGTGTCAGCCGATCCCGTTTTCCGCAAGATCGTCGATGACCTGGTGCGAGCCAGGCGCCAAGCGGCGGAGGCGCCCGCGTGGTTTCAGCAAACCTACCCAGAATCGCAGCTGAGCTGCATCGCTTATTTCAGCATGGAATTCATGTTGAGCGAAGCCTTGCCCATCTATTCGGGCGGGCTTGGCAACGTGGCCGGCGATCAGCTCAAGGGTGCCAGCGACCTGGGCGTGCCGGTGGTCGCGGTAGGACTGCTTTACCAGCAGGGCTATTTCCGCCAGGTGATCGACCAGGGTGGGGCGCAACAGGCGCTGTTCCCCTACAACGACCCCGGACAGTTGCCGATCACGCCGTTGCGCCAGGAGAACGGCGAGTGGTTGCGGTTGGAGATCGAATTGCCTGGTTACTCGGTTTGGCTACGCGCCTGGCAGGTCCAGGTCGGCAGAGGCAAGCTCTACTTGCTGGACAGCAATGACCCGGCGAATATCCCCGCTCATCGCGGGATAACCAGCGAGCTGTACGGCGGTGGGCCGGAACTGCGCCTCGAGCAGGAGCTGCTGCTCGGGATCGGTGGCTGGCGACTGCTCGCCGCGCTCGGCATCCAGCCTGAAGTCTGTCATCTGAACGAAGGCCACGCGGCCTTTGCGGTGCTGGAGCGCGCGCGCAGTTTCATGCAAGAGAGCGCGCAGCCCTTCGAGGTTGCGCTGGCCGTGACCCGGGCGGGGAATCTGTTTACGACGCACACGGCGGTCCCCGCAGGCTTCGATCGCTTTGCTCCGGCCCTCATCGAGCAATACCTCGGTGGCTATGCCGAGCAGAAGCTCGACATGTCGCTCCACGAATTGCTGGCCCTGGGCCGCAGCAACCCGAACGATTCGTCGGAACCCTTCAACATGGCGTATCTGGCGCTACGCGGAAGCGGAGCGGTGAATGGCGTGAGTCGCTTGCACGGACAGGTGAGCCGGCACATCTTTCTGCCTCTTTTTCCGCACTGGCCGGAAGACGAAGTGCCGGTCGGACACGTCACCAACGGCATCCACGTGCCGACGTGGGACTCGGCCGCAGCCGATGATCTCTGGACGCGAGCCTGCGGCAAAGACCGCTGGCAAGGAACGACGGATACCCTGGAACAGAACATACGCCGTGTCTCCGACGTCGGCCTTTGGCAATTCCGCACCGCCGCCAGCAAGTCTCTGGTCGAATACGCTCGTCAACGACTGGCCCGCCAACTGGCCGCGTCGGGCGCCGCGCCCGAGGAGGTCGAAGCTGCGAAGCATCTGTTCGATCCCGACACATTGACGCTTGGCTTTGCACGCCGCTTCGCGACCTACAAGAGACCGAACCTGCTGCTGCACGACCCGGAGCGGCTGCTGCGCCTGTTGAGCAATCCGCAGCGTCCGGTGCAGCTCATCATGGCGGGCAAGGCCCATCCGGCGGACCAGGCGGGCCAGGCGCTGATCCGGGAATGGACGCATTTCATCCGCCGACCCGAGGTCCGCCCCCATGCGATTTTCCTCAGCGACTACGACATGCTCCTGACCGAGCACCTGGTGCAGGGCGTGGACGTCTGGCTCAACACGCCGCGACGCCCCTGGGAAGCGTGTGGAACCAGCGGCATGAAGGTGCTCGTCAATGGCGGCCTCAACCTCTCGGAACTGGACGGCTGGTGGGCGGAGGCCTACGCGCCCGAAGTCGGCTGGGCGTTGGGCGACGGTCGGGAACATGGCGATGACCCGGCCTGGGACGCGGTCGACGCCGAGGCGCTCTACGACCTGCTCGAGCGCGAAGTGATCCCCGAGTTCTATACCCGCGACGATCAGGGCATCCCCGGCGCCTGGGTGGCGCGGATGCGGGAAAGCATGGCGCGCCTGACGCCGCGCTTTTCCACCAACCGCGCGGTGCGCGAATACACCGAGCAACACTACCTCCCGGCGGCGGCGGCCTATCTCGCGCGGGCTGCCGATAAAGGCGCGATCGGCGTGCGGCTCGTTGATTGGCGGCAAGCGCTTGATGAAAAATGGACCGCGCTGCGCTTCGGCGAAGTGAAGGTTGAAACCAATGGCGAGCAGCACGTATTTGAGATTCAGGCTTATCTCGATGATCTCGATCCGGAGGCCGTGCGGGTCGAGCTGTATGCCGAAGGCGTTAACGGTGGCGCGCCGGAGCGCGTGGAGATGAACCGCGTGCGGCAACTGGTGGGCGCGACAAGTGGTTACGCCTATCGCGCAGGGGTGCCAGCAGCCCGCCCGGCGACGGACTACACGGCGCGAGTGATACCGTACTGCGACGGCGTGGCGGTTCCCCTCGAAGCCGCCCGGATCCTGTGGCAGCGGTGAAACCGGCGAATCCGCGCGTTCCGACGATCAACGTTGACGCCTCGATCCACGAGGCGAAGCAGGATCATGCTCGATTATCTGATCAATCTTGCAGGCGACCTCGGACATTCGGGTTACCTCGTGATCTTTCTGGTCGTGGCCTGGTGGCACGGTTCTGAACTTACTCCTGGAAATTGCCTTTCATCGTTAGCGTCCCAGTCTCGCGGATTCGTTCCTGATTTTCGACGGCGATAGATTTACGAGCGACCATACGACGGCGGCCACGTTGCTGTATGGCCCGCTGGTTGCTATTGCGGTTATCGCAGTCGAGACCTGGCGCTGGCGGGTGGGGGCTGTGCTCGGCGCGTTCTTCATGGTTCTGCTGGCGCGGGTGCAACTCATTGTTCGACAGGTGCCGTCGGTGTAAATCGGGCCGCACTGTCGATTCCACCACCACGTCACCAACCGGCTCCTCTGTACGGCAGCGTACAGATTGGGTCCGGTCCTGCGATTACTCTTTCAACAATCGCGCGATTACCGCGCGGGCTCTTTTTTTGGATTCAGCAAAGGACATGAGCTGTCTGTGTCCCATCATCACACTCTCGCCGCGGGACTACGACGCGGTGCTGTTCGACCTCGACGGGGTGCTGACCCGGACGGCGAGGGTGCACGCCGCGGCCTGGAAGAAGCTGTTCGATGGTTTTCTGGAACAGCGCGCCACAAAGGCAGGCGAACCGTTCGTCCCGTTTGACGTCGAGACCGACTACCCGCGCTACGTCGACGGCAAGCCGCGCTACGACGGCGTCGCCGCGTTCCTCGCCTCGCGCGGAATCGAATTGCCGCTGGGCGCCCCCGCAGACGGCCCCGAGGTGCAGAGCGTGCGCGCGCTGGGCAATCTGAAGGACCGGTATTTCCTGCAACGCCTGGAGCAGGACGGCGTCGAACCTTACGAAGCGGCGATCGCGCTGGTGCGCACACTCCGGGCGCAGCAGATCAAGACCGCCGTGGTGTCCTCCAGCAACAACTGCGCGGCGGTGCTCGACGCCGCGGGCATCGCGCAGCTGTTCGAGGCGCGCGTGGACGGGAAGGAAGTCACCCGCCTTGAACTCGAGGGCAAGCCGGCGCCGGATGCCTTCCTGGAGGCGGCGCGGCGCCTCGGGACGGAACCTTCGCGTGCGGTCGTCGTGGAGGACGCGATCGCCGGCGTCGAGGCCGGGCGCGCCGGCCGGTTCGGCTGCGTCATCGGCGTGGATCGCCGCGAACAGGCCCGGGCGCTGCGTGATGCCGGCGCCGATGTCGTGGTGACCGATCTGGCGCAAGTCCGGGTGGCCGTGGAAGCGCCATCCGCGTGGTCACTGGTGTTTGAGGAATTCGACCCGGCGCAAGAGGGTATCCGCGAAGCCTTGTGCACGCTGGGCAATGGCCATTTCGCGACGCGCGGTGCCGCCGCCGGGGCGGTGGCGGATGACATTCACTATCCGGGGACCTACCTCGCCGGCGGCTATAACCGGTTGCGCACGGACATCGCCGGCCGCGTGGTCGAGAACGAGGACCTGGTCAATCTCCCCAACTGGCTCGCGCTCGGGTTTCGCATCGCCGGGGAGGACTGGTTCGACGCGCGCAGCGTCAAGATCCTGTCGTTTCGCCAGGAACTCGATCTGCGGCGCGGCATGCTGTTGCGCAGCATCAGTTTCGAGGACGTCCAGGGGCGTCGCAGCACGCTGCGCGAGCGACGTCTGGTCTCGATGGGCGACAAACATCTGGGCGCGCAGGAGTGGGCGCTGACCGCCGACAACTGGTCGGCAGGCGTCACGCTGCGCTCGGCGATCGACGGTCGCATCGTCAATACGGGCGCGAAGCTGTACCGCAAGTTCAACAACAAGCACCTGGAGCCGCTCGCAGGCGATGCCGTCGGCGAGGACGGCGTGTGCCTGCTGGTGAGTACCTGCCAGTCCAATATCCGTATCGCGCAGGCGGCGCGGACGCGAGCGTTCCTCGACGGACAGCCACTCGAGGTCCGGCGCCGGGTCATCGAGGAACCGGGAAACATCGGGCAGGAGCTCAAAGTCGAGCTCAAGAAAGGCGTGACGCTGGTGCTGGAGAAGCTGGCCTCTTTCTATACCTCGCGCGACTACGCCGTATCCGAGTGCGGGCTGGAGGCGCGCAAGGCGATCGCGCGCGCGGGTCGCTTCGATGCCGTGATGGCGGATCATGTGCTGGCCTGGAAGCACCTGTGGCGTCGCTTCGACGTGCATATCCAGCCGTCCGATCCCGGGTTCAAGCTGAACATCTCGATGCTGCTTCGCTTGAACATGTTTCACCTGCTGCAGGCCGTATCGCCCAACTCCATCGGCCTGGACATCGGTGTGCCCGCGCGGGGCTGGACCGGGGAGGCCTATCAGGGCCACATATTCTGGGATGAACTCTTCATCTTCCCGTTTTTCAACTATCGAATGCCCGAAATCACCCGGTCGCTCCTCATGTACCGCTACCGGCGCCTGGGCGAGGCGCGCGCCGCAGCCGCGGCGGCCGGCTACAAGGGCGCGATGTTCCCCTGGCAGAGCGCGAGCGATGGGCAGGAGGAGACTCAGGCGCTCAACCTGAACCCGCGCTCGCAGCGCTGGGTGCCCGACAACTCGTACCTGCAGCGCCATGTCGGCAGTGCCGTCGCCCATAACGTCTGGCAATACTTTCAGGTCACTCGCGATGTCGAGTTTCTGCATGCCTACGGCGCGGAGCTGATCCTCGATATCGCCTACTTCTGGTCGAGCATCGCGAGCTTCGATGAAGGGCGCGGGCTCTACGAAATCCGCGGCGTGATGGGCCCCGACGAGTTTCACGACGGCTATCCGGATTCGGCAACGCCCGGCCTCGACAACAACGCCTACACCAACATCATGGCCGTGTGGGTGCTGTGCCGGGCGCTGGAAGTGCTCGATCTGCTGTCCGACATGCGTCGCGCCGAACTCACGACGCGGCTTGGAATATCGGCGGAGGAGATTACGCGCTGGGGCGATATCAGCCGCAGGATGTTCGTGCCGTTCCACGACGACGGAATCATCAGCCAGTTGAGGGCTACGAAAAATTGCGTGAGCTCGATTGGGAGGGCTACCGCACCCGGTACGTCAATATTCAACGACTGGATCTCATCCTCGAGGGCGAGAACGACAGCGCCAACCGCTACAAGATCTCGAAACAGGCCGACGTGCTGATGCTGTTCTACCTGTTCTCCGCCGAGGAACTCGGCGAGTTGTTCGAACGTCTGGGCTATCCATTCGAATACGAGACCATACCGCGAAACGTCGCCTACTACGCCGACCGCTCGTCCCAGGGCTCCACGCTGTCGCGCGTCGTTCAGGCCTGGGTGCTGGCGCGTTCGGACCGGCCGCGCTCAATGCAGTTGTTTGCGCAGGCGCTGCAAAGCGACGTAACCGACATCCAGCAGGGCACCACGGCGGAAGGCGTACACCTCGGGGCCATGGCGGGAGCGGTCGATCTGGTGCAGCGGGTCTGGACCGGCATCGAGGTCAAGGGTGATGTGCTGCGGCTCAATCCGGAATTGCCGCAGGATATCGAGCGCCTCGACATGCGCGTGCGCTACCGCGGGCATTCACTCGATCTGCGGCTGACGCGTGACGTGCTCACGGTCCGCGGGCGTGACGCCGCGGCGCCGCCGATTACCTTGTGCGTCGACGGCAAGGTCTGCGAGTTCGTCGGCGGCGCGACCCGTGTGTTTCGATTGAACGTCGAGGCCAATCAGAAAATGACCGGAGTTTCGCCATGAACGAACACGAACACTCAACCCCAGACGAACCGGCGACCGGACCGACCCAGGACGAAGTGGCCAAGAAGGCCTATGCCATCTACCTGAAGGAAGGCAGTCCGCAGGGAAAGGCCGAGGAGAACTGGTCGCAGGCGGAAGCTCAATTGCGGCACGCCGGCTCTGACAGACCAGACGCGCCTGAACACGCTCCTGAACACCAGGGCCATCAGGATCACCATGCCCACATGGCGGCGGATTTCCGGAAGCGGTTCTGGATCTCGCTCGCCCTGACCCTGCCGATTCTTCTTCTCTCGCCGCTGCTGCAAAGGCTGGTTGGCCTGCGCGAAGCCGTCGGCTTTCCCGGCGACCTCTACGTTCTGTTCGGCTTTTCTTCGGCGGTCTTCTGGTATGGCGGCTGGCCGTTCCTCAAAGGCCTGGTCACGGAGCTCAAATCCCGCCAGCCCGGAATGATGACGCTGGTCGCCGTTGCCATCGCCACCGCCTATCTGTACAGCAGTGCCGTGGTGTTCGGCCTGACCGGCAAGATGTTCTTCTGGGAGCTGGCCACCCTGGTCGACATCATGCTGCTGGGGCACTGGATCGAGATGAAGTCGGTGATGGGCGCCTCGAAGGCCCTGGAGGAGCTGGCCAAACTCATGCCCTCCGACGCCCACAAGCTCATGCCCGACGGCAGCGTGAAGGACGTGCCGCTCGGCGAGCTGGCGGTAGATGACAAGGTCCTGATCAAGCCGGGCGAGAAAATCCCTGCGGACGGTGCCATCGTCGAGGGCGAGAGCTCGGTCAACGAGGCGATGCTCACCGGGGAATCGACCCCGGTCGCCAAGAAGAGCGGCGGCAAGGTCATCGGCGGCTCGATCAACGGCGAAGGCTCGCTGACCATCGAGGTCAAGGGCACTGGCAAGGATTCGTTCCTGTCGCAGGTCATCGACCTGGTGAAACAGGCGCAGGAAAGCAAATCCAAGACCCAAAACCTGGCCGACACCGCCGCGATGTGGCTCACCCTCATTGCCCTCGGCAGCGGCGCCCTCACCCTGGTGATCTGGCTGGTCTTCATGAACCATGAGTTCGCGTTCGCCATCGAACGCGCCGTGACTGTGATGGTGATCACCTGTCCACACGCATTGGGTCTGGCGGTGCCGCTGGTGGTGGCCGTCTCCACCGCCCTGGCCGCGAGCCACGGCCTGCTGATTCGCAATCGCGTTGCATTCGAGGGCGCGCGGAAACTGCAGGCGATCATTTTCGACAAGACCGGCACGCTGACAGAGGGCCGCTTCGGCGTGACCGACACGCTGGTGCTCGCGCAGGACATCGACGAAGAAACACTGCGCAAGTACGCGGCCGCCGTGGATGCGAATTCCGAACATCCCATCGCCAAGGCCATTGCCGCGTCGTCGGAAGCGAAGCTGCCGGTCGAGAACTTCAAGGCCATTTCGGGCAAAGGGGCCGAAGGCCGGGTCGAGGGCAGAGAGATCAAGGTGGTCAGCCCGGGATACCTGCGCGAACAGAACATCGATCTCGCCGACTCGCGCGTCGAGCCGCTGCAAGCGCAGGGCAAGACGGTCGTGTTCGTCCTCGTCGACGGCGCGGTGAAGGGCGCGATTGCCCTGGCGGACATCGTCCGGCCCGAGGCGAAGCAAGCGATCGATGCCCTCAAGGCGCTTGACATCCGCTGCATGATGCTCACCGGGGATAACAAGGCGACGGCCAAATGGGTCTCCGACCAGGTCGGACTGGACGAATACTTCGCCGAGGTCCTGCCCCAGGACAAGGCGGCTAAAGTGAAAGAGGTCCAATCCCGGGGCGTGCGGGTGGCCATGACCGGCGACGGCGTGAACGACGCCCCGGCGCTGGCGCGGGCCGATGTGGGCATCGCCATTGGCGCCGGTTCCGATGTCGCGGTCGAAACCGCCGACGTCGTTCTGGTGCGCAGCAACCCGTTGGACGTCGTGGCCATCGTGGAGCTTTCCCGCGCCACGTATCGAAAGATGATTCAGAACCTGGTCTGGGCGACGGGCTACAACGTGGTCGCCATTCCGCTGGCGGCCGGAGCGCTTTACACCTGGGGCGTGCTGCTCACCCCCGCCCTGGGTGCGGCGCTGATGGCGGCGAGCACGGTGATTGTGGCCTTCAACGCGCGACTGCTGAGACTTAACGCGTGATCAAGCCGTTCGTCGTCAGTCGGTCTTCCCATACCCGTTTCGTCGCGTCGAAGATGCGGAGCTTGTCATCCACCATCAAGTAATGGCGGGCGGGATAGCGCTGCAATGCGCCAAGGTAGTCCACGTTATCTAGCTCGGCGCGCAGCGCTTCGAATACCGTTGAGTACCGGTCCCTGCTCGCGGCACCAAATTCGCCCTCGAGGTGGTTCCTGAGGTCGTCATGCACACGGTCGTTGTCGAGGAGCGTACTGTCCACGTCGAGTAGAAATACCACGTCATTTGTGGCCATCATGCTTACGCCCGGTCCAGTACGGGGTTGTGCCAGCTGCCGTCTGCTGCGATGAGCGCGTCAGCTGCTTTCGGCCCCCAGCTATGGCGCCGGTAAGGGTGAATCCGATGGTGATTCTTGAGGATGGGATCGACCACCGCCCAGGCAGCCTCGACGGCGTCCTCGCGGGCGAAGAGCGCTCCATTGCCCGCCATGGCGTCGCCTAGAAGCCGCTCGTAGGGCGCTTCCTCTCCTGGCTGCTCATCCAGCAAGTAGAGCTCACGCTGGTCGCCGACGAACTCTTTCCCCGCATGCTTAACGCGAGCGGCGAGGGCGATGGCGGAGTTGGGGGAAAGGCGGAAGCGCAGATAATTGGCCCAACCGGACACTGGCGCTGAGTCGGCGAAAAGCCGCTGCGGCGGCGGCTTCAGCTGGACGATCACCTCGGCAGCGGTCTCGGCCAAAAATTTTCCGGAGCGCAGGTACCACGGCACCCCACCCCAGCGCCACGAGTCGATGAAAAGCCGCAGGGCGCAGAAAGTCTCGACGTCGGAATGCTTCGCCACGCCCGCCTCCCTGCGGTAGCCAGCATACTGCCCGCGCACCACATCGTCGGACTTCAGCGGGCGCATGGCCTGCAAGACATCCGCTGTTTCGCCGTGGACGGCGCCAAACCCCCTATAGGTCGGCGGCTCCATGGCCAGCAGCGCCACGATCTGGAAGAGATGGTTCTGGACGACGTCGCGCAGGCAGCCTGCGGTTTCGTAGAATGCGCCGCGGCCTTCGACACCGAAATCTTCGGATAGGGTTATCTGAACGCTGGCCACGTAGTTGCGGTTCCAGATCGGCTCCAGGAACGAATTGGCGAAGCGGAAATAGAGAATATTCATGATCGCCTCCTTCGCGAGGAAGTGATCGATGCGGAAGATCGAGTCTTCCGGGAACTCCGACCGGGCGACGCGGTTGAGGTCTCGCGCGGAGGCTAGGTCGCGTCCGAACGGTTTTTCGACGATGACGCGAGCCTGATGGGTCAAGCCAGCGGCGCCAAGTCCCTTGATGACCGTCGCGAAAAGCGCAGGTGGGATGGCGAGGTAGTGCGCCGGGTACCGGGTATCGCCCAGCGCCTTCTTGAGCGCTTTGAAGGTACCCGGGTCGTTGTAGTCGCCGTTGACATAGCGGAGCAGGGAGAGGAGGTGGCGCAGCGCTTGCCGGTCATCGATTTTTCCTGATTCCTTTATTCCGTCCTCGGCATGCTTGCGCAATTGCGCGAGGCTCCAACTCGGGGAGGCGACGCCGACCACCGGAACGTTGAGGCCGCCCCGTTTCGCCATCGCATAGAGCGCTGGGAAAATCTTCTTGTGCGCGAGATCGCCCGTGATACCGAACACCACCAGCGCGTCGGATTGTGCCGTGCCGTGTCTGGGCGTGTTCATCTCAGTTTCTTCCCTTCTTCTCGTCATGCCCGCCAAACTGCTCGCGCATGGCAGACAGCACATGGTTGGCGAAATCCGCGTCGCCGCGCGAACTCAAGCGCTCATCGAGGGCGGCGCTAAGAACGGGAGACGGCACGGCTTCGTCGATGGCGGCCGCGATCGTTCATAGTCCTTCTCCAGAATCCGACACGTGGCCCGCGTAGTCTTTGAGGTCGCGATCATTCACCAGCGCTGCGGCGATGAGATCCAGCAACCACGAGCCGATGACGCTGCCGCGGCGCCAGAGCTCCGCGATCTCGGGCTGGTCCAGCTTGTACTGATAATACTCGGGGTTCCGCAACGGTATCGTCTCGGCATCGGCATCCCGCGCGCGCGGCGTCAGTGCGGCGGCGCACAGCTCAAGGACCTGGCCGCGCGGATTTTTGCGGACGAAGTCAGCCACTCCAAGCACTTTTGCCATCATTTTTTCCGCTACCAGCAGCGGGAGCAGCACTCGCGCTGGCGAATAGGTCGAACGTTGCTCAAGCGGCTGGTACGAAACGCGTACCGGCGACGGGTATTAAGCCTCTCGTCAGCTCTGGGACGGCGGCGGATCCAGCGACACGAGCGCCTTTGAAGCCGACTATCGCGCGTTCGCCCGCTCGTTCGCCGCCATCGTGCGGCGCTATGGTCCCCGTGGAATGCCGATTCGCATGGGCCTCAGACCACTGCGGCTTCCGGTAGCGCTGGTGGCGTGGTTGGCCCGGCATGACGCTCCCGTGTACGCGCTATGGATGCGCTTCGGTGGTTGACGCGCCGCGCCTGCGTAGGCGCTTTGCGCAGGTAACACAGGGTCCGGTACATCGGTGAAGTGGCAGGTGTCGGGCCGCGGTACGTTTATCAGCGCCGTTGTCGTGCCTTCCGGACGGACATGTGCGACACCGCACAGACCGGACTTGAGGAAATAGCCATTCTTATACACAAGCGATAAGTGCATATTCAAGGCTTCGGGTTTGGAATACGTAACGCCTCGGTTATCCGCGCGTCCCTCAAAAGCTCATAGTCGAGGCGAGTCCGCGATGGATCGCGCTGTGTTTCTCAATTTGCCGAATGCCCGTTGTTCGACGCTCTCGAAGGAGAAGCACAAATGTTACGCAGCATGAATGATCTGGAGGACTACGCCATCCGCGCGACCGACGGCACCATCGGCCACGTCCAGGGCCTGCTGGTCGATGAGGAGACCTGGGCCATCCGATACATGGTCGTGGACACGAGCAACTGGTGGCTCGGTCACAAGGTGCTCATCGCGCCGCAGTGGATCAAGAACGTGAGCTGGCCCGAGGCGACGGTCTCAGTCGATTTGACCAGGCAGGCGGTGAAAGCCGCTCCGCCGTACGACCCGGCGGTGCAGCTGGATCGAAGGCAGGAAACGGGCATCTACCAGCACTACGGTCGCCCCGGCTACTGGGCAGCCGAGGTGAACCGCAAAGCGGAAATATCACACCACTAGATCCACCTCAGAATGAAACCCTTCGTCGCGTTGGCGGTCCTCGCTTTCTCGCTCGTTGCGTTACTGCAATTGCCGCGCGTTTTTTTCGGGTGGGAAGTCACGCTAAATGGCTTCCTCATTCCGCTTTGGGCCAGCGTCATCGCCTGCTTGGTTGCCTTTGCGCTCGCATTCGCGCACTGGCGCGAAACGCGCACATGAGCGTTCCGGCTCCGAGGCAGCTTCGCTCGACCTGAGTTCTCCGTTGCCCTGCGTCCTGACGATCAACGGCGGCTCGTCGAGCATCCGATTCGCGGTGTATGAGGCGGGGGAAGCGCGGCGGCGCTGTTCCTGCGGGTCATGTTCGGCACTGTCGACGCGCTGGGTGCCACCGTGCCGGGCCATGGCGTCAGCAGCACAGCAGCACTGGCGATGGAGGTGCTGTTGACCGCCGGGCTGGTGAATACGATCCTGGGTACCGCCTCGGGAGCGCGCAACATCGGCGCCAACGGCGCCATCGCAGTGAGTGGATACATTGCTTTGGCGGGTCTTTGGGCGGCGCCGAACAGCGGCACCTCGATGAACCCGGCGCGATCACTGGCGCCGGACCTGGTGCGCGGCGATCTCGGCACGGCGTGGATCTATGCGGCGGGACCGGTCCTGGGCGCGCTGATAGGTGTCACCTTCGAGTGGATATTAAAAGGCAAGCCCACAACTTCGGGGGCGATCGCGGCGCAAGGTTCCGTCGGCGCCGATGGTTCGACGCAGACATCCGAACAACACAAGGATTGAAGATGAACATCGACGCCACTGAAATTCCGGCCGCGGTACATGACGGCATATGAGACTTGCCTGAGCGCGACGAGCACCGATCACGCGCCCTGGTACGTCGTTCCCGCCGATGACAAGAAGAATGCCCGCTTGATCGTTTCCCAAGTCATCCTCGATGCGTTCAATGAGCTCGAGATGGCCTATCCCAAGACCACTGCGAAGCGCCGGCGGGAATTGAAGTCCATCCGCAAGCAGCTGGCGAAATAGCGCCTGTATCGTGGCCTCTCGAATGGGCAAAGCAGGCGAGGGCAAGATTGGGCTGTGGGCGGTGGTCGCAATCGGTGTCGGCGGGATGGTCGGGGGCGGCATTTTTGCGGTGCTTGGCCTGGCCGTGCAACTGGCGCACGGCGGCACGCCGGTGGCCTTTGCGCTGGCGGGCGCAGTGGCGCTGCTGACGACGTATTCGTACGCGAAGCTTTCGGTGGCTTATCCGAGCCGTGGGGGGACGGTGACGTTCCTGGACCGCGTTTTCGGGTCCGGCATGTTGACCGGCAGCCTGAACGTGCTGTTGTGGCTGAGCTACGTCGTGATGCTGTCGCTGTATGCGTTCGCATTCGGCAGTTACGGCGCGACCTTCCTGCCGCAGGCGTGGCAGGCGATTGGCAGACACGCGCTGATCAGCCTCAGCGTGATCACGATTGCCGGGTTGAACCTGCTCAGCGCCGAGTGGATCGGCAAAGCGGAGAGCTGGATCGTGGGATTGAAGGTGGCGATCCTGCTGTTCTTCGTCGGCGCCGGCCTTGCCGGCATTCACGCATCCCAGATCGCGCCACGCTCCTGGTCGCCGCCGTTGCAACTGGCGGCAGGCGGCATGATCATTTTCCTGGCTTACGAAGGATTTGAGTTGATCGCCAATACCGCGCAGGATGTGCACGACGCGGCGCGGACGCTGCCGCGCGCGTACTACGCGGCAGTCGGGTTCGTGATCGCCCTGTACGTGCTGGTGGCGCTGGTCACGGTGGGCAATCTATCGGTGGACAAGATCGTGGTGGCCAGGGATTACGCGTTGGCGGAAGCGGCTCGACCTTTTCTCGGGCGGGCCGGCTTCACGCTGATCGCGGTCGCAGCGATGTTATCCACCGCTTCCGCGATCAACGCCACGCTCTACGGCGCAGCGCGTTTGAGTTACTGCATCGCGCGTGACGGCGAATTGCCGGCGACGCTGAAGCACAAAGTGTGGGGTAAGCCCATCGAAGGACTGTTGATCACCACCGGGCTGACGCTGCTGGTGGCCAACGCCTTTGACCTGACGAGCATTGCGACGCTGGGCAGCGCCGGCTTTCTGCTGATCTTCGCCGCAGTGAATGCCGCCAATGCGCGCCACGCGCGTCATACCGGCAGCCGCGCCTGGATTTCGGTCGCCGGGGCCGTCGCGTGCCTCATTGCATTGGGGGCGCTGATCTGGCAGACAAGCATGACCGCACCCGCAAAGCTGTGGGTACTGGCGGCGATGGTCGCGACGGCGATGGCGATCGAGGGTGGCTACCGGCTTGCCAAGCGGGAACTCCGATTGCATGAATAGCCGACCGACCTACCCGCTCCGAAGTACTCCGAAGGAGAAGTCAACCATGAAGACAAAAGCGCTTTCACCTGAACTGCTGCACAAGATGGACGCCTACTGGCGCGCCGCCAACTATCTGTCGGTCGGGCAGATTTATCTTTACGACAATCCACTGCTCAAGCGGCCGCTCGCGCTCGAAGACGTGAAGCACATGCTGCTGGGCCACTGGGGCACGACCCCCGGGCAGAACTTCATTTATGCGCACCTGAACCGGGTCATCAAGAAATACGACCTCGACATGATTTACGTCGCCGGCCCCGGGCACGGCGGGCCGGCAGTGGTGGGCAACACCTATCTCGAGGGGACTTACAGCGAGGTCTACCCCAACATCAGCCAGGACGAGACCGGGCTGCGCAAGCTCTTCATCCAGTTCTCGTTTCCCGGCGGCATTCCCAGCCACGCTTCGCCGGAATGCCCGGGCTCGATCCACGAGGGCGGCGAGCTGGGGTATTCGCTCAGCCATTCGTTCGGGGCAGTGTTCGACAACCCCGATCTGGTCGTCGCCTGCGTCGTCGGCGACGGCGAGGCAGAGACGGGCCCGCTCGCCACGGCCTGGCATTCGAACAAGTTCCTCGATCCGGTCAGTGACGGCGCGGTGCTGCCGATCCTGCATCTGAACGGCTACAAGATTTCCAATCCGACGGTGCTGGCGCGCATCGAGCCCGAAGAGCTGGAGCAATTTCTGCGCGGTTGTGGCTGGACGCCGCATTTCGTCGAGGGCGACGACCCGACGCAGATGCACCAGTTGATGGCCAGTGCGCTGGACAAGGCGATAAAGGACATCCGGCGCATTCAGGGGAATGCGCGCAAGAACAATGATTCTACGCGACCGCGTTGGCCGATGATTGTTCTGAAGTCGCCCAAAGGCTGGACCGGGCCGAAAGTAGTCGATGGCTTGCAAGTCGAGGGCACATTCCGTGCGCACCAGGTGCCGCTGCACCCGAACAAGAATCCCAAGCACCTCAAGCTGCTGGAAGACTGGCTGAGGAGCTACCGGCCACAAGAACTGTTCGACGAGCATGGAAAACTGAAACCGGAACTGGCCGAACTCGCGCCCGAAGGCAACCGGCGTATGGGCGCGAACCCCCACGCCAATGGCGGCATGCTGCTGCGCGAACTGCGCATGCCCGATTTTCGAGACTACGCGGCTGAGGTGCCGGTGCCCGGCGCGCCGGGTATCGGCGACACGCATGTGCTTGGGCCTTTTCTGCGCGACATTGCGAAGCTCAACGCCGAACAGCGCAACTTCCGCGTGTTTGGCCCCGATGAGACCTTGTCCAACGGACTGGAAGCGCTGTTCAAGGTGACACAGCGACAGTGGGATGCCGCAACCATCCCGAACGACGAATTTCTCGCACCCAGCGGCCGCGTGCTGGACTCCATGCTGAGCGAGCACCAATGCGAGGGCTGGCTCGAGGGCTATCTGCTGACCGGACGCCACGGACTGTTCAACTGCTACGAGGCGTTCATCCACATCATCGACTCGATGTTCAACCAGCACGCCAAGTGGCTGAAGGTCACCGCGCACCTGCCGTGGCGACGCAAGATCGCGTCGCTGAACTACCTGCTCGCGTCACACGTCTGGCGACAGGATCACAACGGCTTCACGCACCAGGATCCCGGTTTCATCGACCACGTCGTCAACAAGAAGGCCGAGGTCGTGCGCGTTTACTTTCCGCCTGACGCCAACTGCCTGCTGTCGGTAATGGACCACTGTCTGCGCAGTCATCACTACGTCAACGTCGTCGTCGCCGGCAAACATCCGGCACCGCAGTGGCTGTCGATGGAAGCGGCCGTCAAGCATTGCACCGAGGGTGTCGGCATCTGGCAGTGGGCCAGCAACGACCAGGCGGTTGCACCCGACGTGGTCATGGCCTGCTGCGGCGACGTGCCGACGCTGGAGACGCTCGCTGCAGTGTCCATCCTGCGCGAGCATCTGCCCGAGCTGAAGATCCGCGTCGTCAACATCGTCGATCTGATGAAGCTGCAGCCGCCGAGCGAGCACCCGCATGGATTGAGCGACAAGGATTTCGACGAGTTGTTCACCAAAGACAAACCCGTCATCTTCGCGTATCACGCATACCCTTGGCTGATACACCGGCTGACCTATCGCCGCACCAACCACGACAACTTCCACGTCCGCGGTTACAAGGAAGAGGGCACCATCACTACGCCGTTCGACATGACGGTGCTGAACGACCTGGACCGCTTCCACCTCGTGATGGACGTCATCGACCGACTGCCGCAGACCGGCGACAAAGGCATCTACCTGAAGCAGCAGCTCAAGGACAAGTTGATCGCACACCGGCAGTACATCAACAAGCATGGGCAAGACATGCCGGAGATTCGCAACTGGAAGTGGACTCTCGGCGAAACACCGAAAGGAGAACCACTATGAGAGAAGAAACGCACGCGAGCTAGACTGAAGGTGGGGCAGCAGGAGAAAGCATGGGAAACAAAGCCAGTACATCGAATCTCGGCGTGGTCGTGTCGGTGCGCGGCAGTGTCGTCGATGTAAGGTTCGACGCGCATTTGCCACCGATCTACTCGGTGCTGCGCGCGGGAGACGATGGGCGGATCGTCATCGAAGTGCAGGCGCAACTGGATGCGCGTCAAGTGCGCGGGATTGCCTTGACGCCCACGCAGGGCCTGGCGCGCGGCACGGCGGTGGAGGACACGGGTGGACCGTTGGAGGCGCCGGTTGGCCAAGGAATTCTCTCTCGGATGTTCGACGTGTTCGGGAATCCAATCGACCGTGGCACGGCGCTATCCGATGTTCAATGGCGTTCTGTGCACCGGGCACCGCCGCCGCTGGCACGGCGTTCCACCAAATCCGAGCTCTTCGAGACGGGGATCAAGATGATCGATGTGCTCATGCCGCTGGAGCGGGGCGGCAAGGCGGGCCTGTTCGGCGGGGCGGGGGTGGGCAAGACCGTGCTGCTCACCGAATTGATCCACAACATGATCGGGCACCAGGAGGGCGTAAGCATTTTTTGCGGCATCGGCGAGCGTTGCCGCGAAGGCGAGGAGCTTTACCGCGAAATGAAGCAAGCCGGCGTGTTGCCGAACATGGTGATGGTCTTCGGCCAGATGAACGAGCCGCCGGGCGCCCGATTCCGCGTCGGCCACGCCGCGCTGACGATGGCCGAGTATTTCCGGGACGACGAGCACCGCGATGTGTTGCTGCTCATCGATAATATCTTCCGGTTTATTCAAGCCGGCTCGGAGGTGTCCGGCTTGATGGGACAGATGCCGTCGCGCCTCGGTTATCAGCCGACGATGGGCACCGAACTATCACAGCTGGAGGAGCGTATCGCCAACACCGATAGCGGCGCCATTACCTCGATCCAGGCGGTTTATGTGCCGGCGGACGATTTCACCGATCCGGCGGCGGTGCACACCTTTTCCCACCTTTCGGCGTCCATCGTGCTGTCTCGCAAGCGGGCAAGCGAAGGCCTCTATCCGGCCATAGACCCGTTGCAGTCCAGCTCCAAAATGGCCACGCCACGCATCATCGGTGCCCGCCATTATCGCCTGGCGCAGGAAGTCCGGCGGACACTGGCGCAATACACGGAGCTCAAGGACATCATCGCCATGCTCGGCCTCGAGCAGCTTTCGCCGCAGGACCGCAACGTGGTCGCCCGCGCCCGCAGGCTGGAGCGTTTTCTGACGCAGCCGTTCTTCACGACCGAGCAATTCACTGGCCTGCAAGGCAAGCTGGTCAGCCTCGAAGACGCGCTGGACGGCTGTGAGCGCATCCTGCGCGATGAATTCAAAGACTTTCCGGAAAGCGCGCTCTACATGATCGGGACGATCGATGAGGCGAAGACCGACCCTGAGCCAAAACCGGAGGTCGAACATGCGCCAGCCGAGACCGATGAATCTTAAGATCCTCCTGCCGTTCAAGATCTTCGCGGAAAAAACCGGCGTTTCGCGCATCGTGGCCGAGACGCGCGAAGGTTCGTTCGGACTCCTGCCGCACCGGCTCGATTGCGTGGCGGCGCTCACGCCGGGAATCCTGATGTACGAAGCGGAAACGGAGGGCGAGATCTACGTCGCCGTGGATGCAGGGGTCCTGGTCAAGGCCGGTCCCGACGTGCTCGTTTCCGCACGCCGGGCGATGGGCGGAACGGACCTCGGCCGATTGCGCTCTGCGGTGGAGCAGGAGTTTCTGACCCTGGACGAGCAAGAGCAAAACGTGAGGTCGGTCCTGGCGAAAATGGAAGGCGATTTCATCCGCCGCATGGCGGCGTTTCACAATGAATGACGAACGCCAAAATAAATCCTCGAAATCAAAACCGTCATTCAGCCAGGAAGTCGGCGTGAAAGCGGCGCGCAAGCTCAAGGCACAGCGCGACGCCGTGCCAGGCATCTGGTTCGGCTTGGGCATGATGGGGATTATCGGCTGGTCGGTGGCGATTCCGACGCTGCTCGGCGCCGCGCTCGGTCTGTGGCTGGACCAGCGTTATCCGGGCGGCCGCTCGTGGACATTGGCGCTGCTGGTGGCCGGGCTCACGATCGGCTGCCTGAATGCGTGGCATTGGGTCGCCAGGGAAGACAAGGCCGTGCGGGACGAACAGGAGAGTAAGGATGAATGAAGTTTTGACTTTGGCGCTGGCACTGGCATTGGTGGCGGGGCTGTTGCTCGGCGCCATTTTCTTCGGCGGCCTTTGGTGGACGGTGCGCAAGGGCGTTTCCTCCAAACGACCGGCGCTGTTGTTTCTGGGCAGCCTGCTGTTGCGGACGGGCATCGTCATCGCCGGGTTTTATGTTGTCTCGGACGGCCATTGGCAGCGGCTGCTGGGATGTCTGCTCGGATTTGCCATCGCACGGTTCATCGTGACGCGGCTCGCCGGCCCACCGCTAGAACACCACGACGCGTCAGCGCGGGAGCTCGGTAATGCGCCTTAGTCCCGACCAGATCATTTTCTGGCAATACGGGTTCTTCAAACTCAACGCCACCATTGCCTTCACATGGGGCTTGATGTTCGTGCTGGCCGTGGGCGCAAAGCTCATCACCCGCAAACTGTCCATCGGTCTGAAACGCTCCCGCTGGCAGAATCTGCTCGAGATCATCGTCATCGCCATTGAGGAACAAATTGCAGAAGTGGGCCTCAGTCCGCCCAAAAGATATCTCGGCTTCCTGGCCACGCTCTTTCTGTTCCTCGCCATGGCTGCCCTCTGCACCATCATCCCCGGCTACGAGCCGCCGACCGGCTCCCTCTCGACCACGGTGGCGCTGGCGCTGTGCGTGTTCGTGGCCGTGCCGATGTTCGGCATCGAGGAGCGGGGTTTGGGCAACTACCTCAAGTCCTACACGCGGCCGACCTTCTTCATGCTGCCGTTCAATATCATCAGCGAAATCTCCCGCACGCTGGCCCTGTCCGTACGCCTGTTCGGCAACATGATGAGCGGCGCGATGATCATCGCCATCCTGCTCAGCATCACACCGTTCGTCTTTCCGATCGTCATGATGGCGCTCGGACTGCTCACCGGCATGGTGCAAGCCTACATTTTCGCCATCCTGGCCACGGTCTACATCGCGGCCGCGACGCGTGTCCGCAAGCCTGAATCAGAACCTGAGAGCAATCATTGAACGCAGATAGTCAAAGGAGAAATGATGGATAGCATGACGATCATCGCGGTGGCATCAATTGTTATTGCCGGCGTCACCACCGGTTTCGGGACGATGGGACCGGCACTGGGCGAAGGGAGGGCGGTTGCGACCGCTCTGACTTCTCTGGCGCAGCAGCCTGACGCTTCCGCCACCATCACTCGGACCCTGTTCGTCGGACTGGCGATGATCGAGTCCACGGCCATCTACTGCTTCGTGGTCTCGATGATTCTCCTCTTCGCTAATCCATTCTGGAATTACGCCATCGCCCAGACCGCCGGAAAGTAGACTTATGCTGATCGACTGGTTCACAGTCGCTGCGCAAGTGGTCAACTTCCTGATCCTGGCGTGGTTGCTGAAGCGGTTTCTTTATAAGCCCATCCTTCGCGCCATCGATGCCCGGGAGCAGCGGATCGCGTTGGCGCTCGCGGACGCCGATGCGAAAAACGCCGAAGCCCAAAAGGAGCGCGACGAGTTCCAGCGCAAGAACGCGAAGTTCGACCAACAGCGCGCCGCGCTCCTGAGCAAGGCGACAGACGAGACGAAGGCCGAACGTCAGCGGCTCCTGGACGAAGCGCGGCAGGCAGCCGATGCGTTGAGCGCCAAGCGGATGCAAACGTTGAGTAACGACGCCCAAAACCTGAAGCAAGCCATCAGTCGCCGGACCCAGCAGGAGGTGTTTGCCATTGCGCGAAAGGCACTGGCCGATCTCGCCACGACGAGTCTGGAAGAACGCATGGGCGAGGTATTCACTCGCCGTTTGCGAGAGATGGACGGCCAGTCCAAAGAAGGCTTCGCGAAGGCCTTGAAGACGGCATCCGAACCTGCGCTCGTGCGCAGCGCGTTTGACCTGCCTGCGGATCAACGCGCGGCGATACAAAATTCGCTCAACGAGACCTTCTCGGCTGAAGTCCGGGTCAAGTTCGAGACTGCGCCTGATCTGGTCGGCGGGATCGAACTCACCACGAATGGACAAAAACTGGCCTGGAGCATTGCGGATTACCTGGCGTCGCTGGAAAAGGACGTCGACGAGCTGCTAAAACCGCAATCCAAGCCCGCAGCAAAGAGCCAATGAACATGGGGCCCGAGAGCCTTCAGAACGTTTTCGAGCGGGCGTTTACCGGGATAAGCCAAGCCCGGGAGGCATTCACGCCGCAGCTGAAGCCACGGGAAGTCGGCACGATCGCCAGCATTGCAACGGGCATCGCGAAAGTGTCTGGCCTCCCCGGGGTGGGCTTTGATGAAGTACTGAAGTTTCCCGGCGATTTGTATGGCATCGCATTCAACGTGGATGCGGACGAAATCGGGGTCGTTCTGCTGGGTGACTATTGGCAGTTGCATGCGGGCGACGAAGTCGAGCGCAGGGGGCACGTAATGGACGTGCTGGTTGGAGAAGGACTGATCGGACGCATTGTCAATCCAATGGGGCGACCTCTGGACGGCAATGGCCCCGTGGTTTCCAGCGCGCGCCTGCCTGTCCAACGCCCCGCTCCGCCGATCATGGACCGCGCCCCCGTTACCGTACCGTTGCAGACCGGCATCAAGGTCGTCGATGCGCTCATTCCCATCGGGCGCGGCCAGCGCGAGTTGATTCTGGGTGACCGGCAAACGGGCAAGACCGCCATTGCGATCGACACCATCCTCAACCAGCGTGGCAAAGATGTGCTGTGCGTTTATTGCGCCATCGGCCAGCGCGCATCCGGTGTGGCCAAAGTGATCGCTGCTCTCCGCGCAAACGGCGCGATGGATTACACCATCGTGGTCGTAACTGAAGGCAACGATCCACCTGGCCTAGCCTACATCGCACCTTACGCCGCGACCAGCATCGCGGAGCATTTTATGGAGCAAGGCCGCGATGTGCTGATTGTATACGACGACCTTACGCATCATGCGCGCGCCTATCGCGAGCTGTCCCTGCTGCTGCGTCGTCCGCCTGGCCGAGAAGCCTTCCCCGGCGACATCTTCTACATCCACTCGCGGCTGCTGGAGCGCGCAACGCACTTGCGTCCGGAGCTCGGTGGCGGATCGTTGACTGCGCTGCCTATTATCGAAACCGAAGCGCAGAACATTTCGGCCTACATTCCAACCAACCTGATTTCCATCACGGACGGGCAGATCTACCTCTCGCCGTCGCTGTTCGAATTGGGCGTGCTACCCGCCGTCGATGTCGGAAAGTCGGTTTCGCGCGTGGGTGGCAAGGCGCAACGGGCGGCCTACCGCGCGGTGGCGGGGGACCTCAAGCTCGCCTACGCGCAGTTCGAGGAACTCGAGAGCTTCGCCCGGTTCGGCGCCCGCCTGGATGAAGACACCCGCAAGATCATCGAGCATGGACGGCGGATCCGCGCCTGTCTCAAGCAGTCGGAATTCGCCCCGGTGTCCGTGGCCGCGCAGATCGCCATCCTGCTGGCGTTGACCGCCGAACTGTTCGACGACGTGCCGCTTGACCGGATGGCGGACGCTGAACAGGTCGTGCGCAAGGCGGCGGAAGATATCCCGGCGGAGGTGAGCGAGAGATTGAGTGGCGCCGGCAAGTTGGGCGATGAGGATCGTGAAACGATCGTCGAAATCGCTCGCCAAGCGCTTGCTCGTTTTCAACCCAAGGCGGACCCCAAGCCCACGGCAGCGTCCAAGGAGCAGCCATGAGCGACACCACCGCGAGCCTGCGCCGAAAGATCAACAGCGCGGGAGACCTGCAATCCGTCGTCCGGACCATGAAGGCTCTGGCCGCTTCGAGTATCGGCCAATATGAGCAATCGGTGCGCGCGTTGGGTGACTACTATCGCACGGTGGAGCTGGGGTTAAGCCTCTGTTTCCGGGGCACCGACTCGGCGCCATCGATGACTGGAGGAACGCGGCGAGCGGAGGCGGGTGCGATTGGCGCGGTGGTGTTTGGTTCGGACCAGGGACTGGTGGGCCAGTTCAATGATGTGGTGGTCGATTACGCGCTCAAGATGCTGGCGGCGCTACCGGCGAAGCCCGCGGTCTGGGCCGTCGGTGAGCGCGTTCACGCGCGCTTGATGGACGCGGGCGTGCCGCCGATAGGACTCTTCACCGTGCCGAACTCCGTCAAGGGCATCACCCCGCTCGTCGGGCAGATTCTCATGGAGAGCGAGACGCGCCTCAGCCAGGGCGAAGTCGCCGAACTCCACCTCTATTACAACCGCCCCACGTCCGGGGCGGTTTATGTGCCTGTCAGTCAGCGACTTTTACCGCTGGACGAACAGTGGCGGCGCAAGCTGGCCGGACGTCCCTGGCCGACGGGAAACCTGCCTGAGGTCATGGATGCCGGCACCGCGACCTTGCGGGAGCTGATCCGGGAATATCTTTTCGTCTCGCTTTTCCGCGCGTGCGCCGAATCGCTCGCGAGCGAGAACGCGAGCCGTCTCGCGGCAATGCAACGTGCCGATAAGAATATCGATGAAATGCTGGAGGAACTAAGCGGCAACTTTCATCGTTTGCGCCAGAGTGGCATCGACGAGGAACTGTTCGATGTGATCTCCGGCTTCGAGGCGCTGGGCGGATCGCGGTAGCGACCAGACTTGCCCTTCAGTTTCTCCCGCTGCTGCTGTTCATAGGCCCGCGCCTTGTCTATTGCCTTTCTCCTTTCCCTGTTGCTCTATCGGTATGTAGCGCAGCAAGCCGCATGCGCGGATGTTCCGCGCCGCCGTGCCGAACCAAACAACGGCGCGCGGGTCATCCCTGTCCGGGTGCGCGGCGATCGCGTGCCGCCTTTACGTTTTCAGGAGGTTTACGCATGGAGGAATATCTGACCGCACTCTACCCTTGGCTGTGGTCGATCGGCGTGCTCGTCGGCGCCGTCGTCGCGGGGCTCGCGCTGCACTGGACGGTATATCTAATCGCCGAGCGGCTCGCGGCGCGGACACCCACGCCGATCGATGCCGCACTCGTGCGACACAGCCGCCGCCCGGCGCGATTGCTGGTACCCCTTTTCCTGCTGTCGGTGGCGATGCCCTCGGTGGACCTGCCGATCCGCCTCGTCGGGCTTGCTGACCGAGTGCTCGGCATCGCGATGATCGGGGCGGTTGCGTGGGTCGTTGTCGCGCTGCTCGGCGTGCTGACCGAGTGGGTGTCGCTGCGCTACCGGATCGACGTCGAGGACAACCTCACTGCGCGGCGCATGCAGACGCAGACGCGCGTGCTCAAGCGAACGGCGACGGTCGTGATCTACATCGTGGCGGGCGCGCTCATGTTGATGAAGATACCCGGCATCGAGGGTCTCGGCGTGAGCCTGCTCGCCTCGGCCGGCCTCGCCGGGATCGTGGTCGGCATGGCCGCGCGGCCAACGCTGTCCAACCTGCTTGCCGGGCTCCAGCTCGCGCTGACGCAACCGATCCGGCTCGACGACGTCGTGATCGTCGAAGGGGAGTGGGGCCGCATCGAGGAGATCACCAATACCTACGTGGTGGTCCGCATCTGGGACCAGCGCCGGCTTGTCGTGCCGCTTACCTACTTCATCGAGCGTCCATTCGAGAACTGGACCCGGGTCACCGCAGATATCCTGGGAACGGTGTACCTGTACGCGGACTACACGGTCCCAATCGAAGAGGTGCGCGCCGAACTGCATCGCGTGCTGAAGGCATCCGGGAACTGGGACGGCAAGGTCTGGGGGCTTGTCGTGACCAATGCGACCGACCGCACCGTCGAGCTGCGCGCGCTGCTGAGCGCGCCGGACTCGGGTACTGCCTGGGACCTGCGCTGCCACGTGCGCGAACAGCTTGTGGCGTTTCTGCAACGACGGTACCCGGAGTGCCTGCCGCGTACGCGCGCGGAGGTCCGCGGTGTGCCGCTCGGCACGGACCAAGCGACGGAGCGCGCTACCGGGCAACCGGCTTGACGCCGCAGGTGGCTGGGGGGCGTTCGTGACCGCGCTGCCGGTGCTGCTGGTGACGGCGTAACGACCATCGGCTCGGCACGCCGTTGCGCGTCCCGATGGCGTCGGGGTTCCGCGCACCGGCTGACGCCGGCTTTTCGGCTGAATGCGAATGCTTGCGGCGTTTGCTCGGTATGTCTGCACTCTGGCAAGTGGTGTGCCCACGCAGTGCACCGAGGGGTCAGCCGGATCTCCGCGACGTCGCGTAGCCGAGCGAGACGCCGCTCGTGGGCGAGCTCGTCGCGAGCATCGCGCTGGGGCTCGTCGTCCAGCGCTACTCGGGTGCGTTTCCGACGCTCGCCGGACTGCGCAACGACGAGAATGGCCGCGGCGGCCTGTGCCACACTACGCTGCTCGAGCGCGTAGCGGGCGACCGGCTGGTGCTCGAAACGGCTCGCTTCGCAACCATCGCCCCGTGCGCGTCGCGCTGAATCATCCGCGTGGTGGCAAGCTCGAATCCCTGCCGCCGGGCACGGCACGGGGCGACCGTGGTCGTTGCTGACGGATCGGGGGATCAGGGAGGAAACGATGGGCAGGCATGTCGACGTTGCGATCGTTGGTGCGGGGACCGCGGGGCTCGCTGCGCTCGCAGTCGTGCGGCGCCGAACGGACGATTTCGTCATCATCAACGACGGGCCGTACGGGACCACCTGCGCGCGCGTGGGCTGCATGCCTTCCAAAGCGCTGATCGAGGTGGCGAAGCGCTTTCACCACCGCGCGAGCTTCGCGGACATGGGCATTGTCGGCGGTGAGCGGCTCACCGCCGACGTGCCGGCAGTGCTGCGCCGGGTGCGCCGGATCCGCGACGACCTGGTGCGGGGTGTCCTGAAGCTGACCGACGATCTCGGCGAGCGCAACCTCGCGGGCCGCGCACGCTTCGTTGGGCCGCAGTCGCTCGAGGTTAACGGGGAGCGTGTCGAGGCGCGATGCGTGATTGTCGCAACCGGCTCGCGGCCGATCGTCCCGGGAGCTTGGCGGGGGCTCGGCGATCGTCTCATCACAACCGACGACCTCTTCGAGCAACCCGACCTCCCGCGCCGCCTCGCGGTGATCGGGCTCGGCGCGGTCGGGGCGGAGATGGCCCAGGCGCTCGCCCGCCTCGGCCTCGAGGTGAGCGGCTTCGACGCACTCGATCGAGTGGCCGGGCTCACCGATCCGGCCGTGAACGAGGCGGCCGTGACGGCGCTGCGTGAGGATCTTGCTGTGTACCTCGGTGCGCCTGCAGAGCTCGCGGTCGACGGTGGCGGGGTCCGCGTGAGCGCCGGCAGCGCAAGCGTTGTCGCAGACAAGGTGCTGGTTGCGCTGGGTCGGCGCCCCAACCTCGATGATCTCGGACTGGAGCGTCTCGGGGTGGAACTCGACGAACACGGGATGCCGCCGCTCGACCCGCGCACGATGCAGATCGCGGACCTCCCGGTGTTCGTCGCCGGAGACGCCAATGCACGGGCGCCGATCCTGCACGAGGCCGCGGACGACGGCTGGATCGCTGGATTCAACACCATGCGCGATGCGCCCGAGTGCTTCGCGCGCCGCACGCGACTCGGTATTGTCTTCACCGATCCGAACATCGCGGTCGTCGGACAACCGTTCGCCGCGCTCGACGGGGACGAGGCCGTGATCGGCGAGGCGAGTCTCGAGGGGCAGGGCCGGCTGCGGATGAGCGACGCGGACCGCGGCGTAATCCGCGTCTACGCGGAGCGTTCGTCAGGCAAGCTGATCGGCGCCGAGCTCTGTGCGCCAGACGGAGAGCACTTCGCGCACCTGCTCGCGCTCGCTGTGCAGGAGCAGCACACTCTTGCTGACCTGCTGCGGCTGCCGTTCTACCACCCCACCGTGGAAGAGGCGCTGCGATCCGCGCTGCGCGCTGCCGCAAAGCAGATCCCGTGGTCGGGCGGCCCGGATCTCGCCGCTTGCGAGCATCCGCAGGCTGGGGCGCTCGGATGATCTGGCGCATCCGCGACGATTTGAGGGGCAAGCGCGTCACGGTCGTCGGGGAGCGGTGCGTCCGCGTATGATCTTCTTTCCAACCCAGGGCGCGGCCGTTGCCTATCCCTTGAAACTCACTGCAGCACGGGAAGCTGCCTGCAAGGGCTCGATGCGATTTCTGCTGAGAGCCGATTAGCGAGGTCCGCAAGCGTGCGCTTTTTGCAGAACGGCTGGCAGCAACGGATCGGATGCCGCCGTTGACCGATTCGCCGGGTCGTGACCCGTTTGTGACCAGCTCAGATGGGGTGGCCCGGTCGGATCACGATTGCTGCAAGGACGAGATAAGCGGGCACTTGAGGGCTCCACGGGCTGACTTGCAGCGGGAGACCAGCTGGCCCAGAACGGTCTCGATCCTGCGGAGGTCCTTGAGTTTCTGTCGCACATCGGCAAGCTTGCGCTCGGCAAGAGTACGAGCGATTCGGCACTGGGTTCCGTCCTCCAGTCGCAACAGTTCGCGAATCTCGTTCAGGCTGAAGCCCAAGCGCTGGGCGGCTTTGATGAAGCGCACGCGCGACAGGTCCGCGTCAGTGTAGCGTCGAATGCCGCCGAGCGGTCTGACCGGCTCGGTCATCAAGCCATTGCGCTGGTAGAAGCGAATTGTCTCCACACTGACTTCTGCCGCACCCGCCAGGGTGCCGATGGTCAGAGAATCCAATTTCTCTTTCATGCCGCTTGACTCCGTACTAATGTACGGAAGTAAGCTTACCTCATGCGTGCGGGCACCTCCGATGCAGACCGGCTCCCAACGCCGCAGGGCGAGAGCAGCGCCTTGATGGTCGGTGGTCGTCGCCGCGATTCTCGCCTCGACGTGCTGTCTGGGTCCGCTGATATTGATTACCGTCGGCCCTTCGGGCGCATGGATTGGCAACCTGACGGCGCTCGAACCTTGTCGCCTCGTCTTCATCGGCGTCGCCGCGTTGATTCGCGCGACCCGGGACGCAGGCTATCCGTCGACGCTTGTGAAGTCCGCGAGATGAGTGACGTCGTCTTGCAGTCGGTCGTAACATGCCCGGCGTGCGGTCATGTCAAGAGCGAGACGATGCCGACGAACGCCTGCCAGTGGTTCTATGAGTGCGAGGCGTGCCAGACGGTGCTGAGGCCCAAACCTGGCGATTGCTGCGTCTTTTGCTCCTACGGATCCGTGCCATGTCCACCCAAACAGGCGCAAGGCGAGCAGGGCGCCTGTTGCGCTTAGTCCCGTTACCAATCACCGTCGGGACGCAGCCGTTTGGGTAAGCATAGCCGTTTCGACTCAGGGCCCAGTTTCATCCTGCCAGGCGCGCCATGCATTCAAGCCCTTGCGAAATCGCAAGGGCTTTTTTTGCTTTGGGCATCAGCATTGCAGCGCGGATTGACTCGGGTGGTCAAGCTCTGAATACTCCACACGTTCTGGTTGAGCGGTTGAAATTTCTATCCTTCTCTATCGATCGGGGTGAGCTATGGCAAGACGTTACGCGAGTATCCTGGAAACGATCGGCAACACGCCCGTGGTTCGTGTCAACCGGCTCGCTCCGCCCGGCGTGAACCTGTTCGTCAAGATCGAGGCTTTCAATCCGCTCGGCTCGGTGAAGGATCGCCTTGCTCTCGGCGTGATCGAGGCGGCGGAGAAATCCGGAGCGCTGAAGCCGGGCCAGACCGTACTCGAGGCGACCAGCGGAAACACCGGCATCGGCCTGGCGATGGTCTGTGCCGCCAAGGGCTATCCGCTGGTGCTGATCATGGCGGAGTCATTCAGCGTCGAGCGGCGCAGGCTGATGCGCTTCCTCGGCGCCAAGGTCGTGATCACTCCAGCGGCCGAGCGCGCCTACGGCATGATCACGAAGATGGAAGAACTCGCCGCCGCGCACGGGTGGTTCATGACTCGCCAGTTCGAGAACGAGGCGAATGCCGACATTCATTCGCGGACGACCGCGCGCGAGATCCTCGACGACTTCTCCGGCGAACGGCTCGACTACTGGGTGACCGGCTACGGCACCGGCGGGACGTTGAAGGGCGTGGCGCGCGTGCTCAAGAAGGAGCGGCCGGAGACCAAGATCATCGTCTGCGAGCCGGAGGACGCGCCGCTGATCGGCAGCGGGATCGAACAGACACGCAAGCCTGATGGGACGCCCGCCGCGCCGCACCCGAGCTTCAAGCCGCATCCGATGCAGGGCTGGACGCCGGATTTCATTCCGAAGCTGACCGGTGATGCGGTCGCCATGAAATATATCGACAGCCTCCTGCCGATCCCGGGCCCGGAGGCCATCCGGTGCAGCAAGGATCTCGCCACCAAGGAAGGCATATTTGTCGGCATCAGCTCCGGTGGCACCTTCGCCGGCGCGCTCAAGGTCGCCGCGGGGGCGGGGAAGGGGGCGAATATCCTCTGCATGCTGCCGGATACCGGCGAGCGCTATCTCAGCACGCCGCTCTTCGCCGATGTTCCAGCAGACATGACCGAGGATGAGCTCGCCATCTCGCGCTCGACCCCAGGCGGGCAGTTGAAGTCCTGAGATGGGGCGGACTCTTGATCGTCATCGCGCACCGTGCGGGCTTCCGGCCAGTAGTGCATCGGCGACACTCAGCGACACTCAGCGAACGAGCCTACGGTTTACTTGACGCGGAACAGCTGCCACTCGCCCGTGGCCACCATCGCCGATCAGCTTGGCTTCGACGAAGCGACCAATTTCGTCAAGTTCTTCCGCCGGGAGACCGGCTCGACCCCCGGGGCATTTCGCGCGAGGCACACGAATAGTTAGCGAGAGCCGCATCGAGTGCGCGCCTGGGACTTGGCATAATCGACGCAATGACCTGTTCACGACAATCTGGAGGAACTCACTTGAATACCGATGCACCCGAGTCGAGCCGCAAGGCGAAGATCGACGCCCTGCTGCTCAAACTCCCGGGAGTCAGCGCAAGAAAGATCAGCGGCCTTGACGCCTACTTCGTCAGCGACAAGATGTTTGCCTGCATCAGCGGCGAGGGCATCGGGTTGCGCCTCCCCGTGGCCACGGCAACCGAACTGCAGTTCTCACGGGACAACGTCGTGCCGTTTCAGCCCGGCGGCACGGCCAGTACCCGGGAATGGATACAAATCGACCGCGCCGAGGCGTCCGACTACGAGAAGGACCTCGAGCTGTTTCGGACCTCGCTCGAGTTCGTGAAAGCGTCCCGGACCCGCTAGTTCCACTGCGTCTGGAGTTGCGTCCCGGGCGCTCACAGCGAACAGACGCGAATCGCTCTATCTGCCGTCGCGCTTGGTCTTCTTGGCCTGCGGTTTGGCTTTGGCATGGCTGGTTTCCTTGAAATCGCCGATGACCCCTTTCAGGGGACAGACCGAGAGCGCCGGACACTTCTTGCATCCGACTGCCAATGCGACGGGACATAAGGTCATACCTTGTACCCTCCTTTGATGTTCGCGCCGCGTGTCTTCCAGCGCGCCAGTGCGATCAATCACTTGCATAGCCGACGCACCGCGGTTCCGGCAGTGGGATCGGGAAAGTCCCAGGCGTTTCCTCCCGGACGCCGATCATTCTATGCTCTTGTCCGCGCAATGTCGGTTAATTGCCGGATGCTCAGCGAAACACCGGGACTGGCGTCAAAATCGAGTTCCGGGGGTTGAACAGGGAGCAGGGCAATGAAAGCGGCCTGGTATGAACAAAATGGTCCGGCGAGACAGGTGCTCTCGGTCGGCGAAATGGACGATCCCGTGCCGGGCCACGGGGAAGTGCGGGTGCGGATGGCCTGGTCGGGCGTGAACCCGTCCGACGTCAAGCGGCGCGAGGCTTTTGCCGGACAGGCCATAACATTTCCTCGCGTCATCCCCAACAACGACGGCGCCGGGATCATCGACCAGGTGGGCGAGGGCGTCGATCCGTCGCGCATGGGCGAGCGGGTATGGCTGCACAGCACCGGCTACAAGCGCGCATTCGGCACGGCGGCGGAGTACGCCGTGACGCTTGCGACGCGCGCGTACCCTTTGCCACGAGGTGTGGCGTATGCGATCGGCGCCGGTCTCGGTGTCCCCGCGATGACAGCCCACCGGGCGATATTCGGGTGCGGTCCGGTGCGCGGCAAGACCGTTCTGGTCACCGGCGGAGCGGGCGCGGTGGGGTTCTATGCAATCCAGTTTGCCAAACGCGCCGGAGCCACCGTCGTCAGCACGGTGAGCAGCGCGGCCAAAGCCGAGATTGCGCAGCGTGCGGGGGCTGACCACGTGATCGACTACAAGCGCGAGAAGACGGCCGAGCGGATCATGGCCCTGACGAATGGTGCGGGGGTCGATCACATTGCGGAAGTGGATTTCGGCGCGAACCTCCCGATCACACTCGCCGTGATCAAAGGCAATGGTTCGATCGCGACCTACGCATCGATGACCGAGCGTGAGCCGAAAGTCCCGTTCTATCCCCTGATGATGCGCAACGTGACGCTGCTCTGGGTCTATGTCTACGAAATGCCGACGGCCGCAATGGACGCCGCTGCCCGCGACACGAACGCATGGCTGACCAGCGGAAGCGCGCTGCATCCGCCGACACACCCGTTCGCGTTGGACCGGATAGCGGACGCGCACGTCGCTGTCGAAGAAGGTGCTGTCGGAAAAGTGCTGGTGGAGATTGGCGGAGATGCGGTCGTGGCGTGATCAAGGTGGTGCCTGCGTCAGCGCATGGCGACGCGGCGGTAGTATTTCAAGAGCCCGAAAGACAAGGAGGGAACGTGTCCACATTTGACGGCGTGATCGTGGGGGCGGGGCACAACAGCCTCACGCTTGGTGCATACATGGCGCGCGCAGGGCTCAAAGTGTGCGTCCTCGAAGCGACTTCGCGAATCGGGGGCGGCTGCTCGACCGAGGATGCGACGCTCCCCGGATTTCGCTGCAACCTGCATTCGAATTTTTACATCGCTTTCAATTCGAGCCCGTTGATGCGCGACCTCGAGCTCGCCCGCTACGGCTTCGCGTACATCGAGCCGCCGGTGCAGAACGGTGTCGCCATGCGCGACGGCACCGCGCTCACGATCCACAAGGACATCGAGAAAACGTGCGCCTCGATCGGCAGGTTCTCGCGTCGCGACGCCGACGCGTTTCGTTACCTGAACGAGACTTACGCAGTGAAGATGCGCCCGTTCTTCACTTCGCTTCTCTACAACCCGCCGCTCGCGCCGGAGGAGATCAGGGCGCGCCTGACCGGGCCCGAGGGCCGCGAGTTTCTCGCGCATGCGCCGCTCGACCTCTTTCAGGCGGTCGATCGCCACTTCGAGGATCAGCGTATCCGCACGCTGTTCAAATTGCTCATGCACGTGACGACAGGGGAGAACGTCCCCGGCACCGGGCTCATCTTCCCGATGATTCTCGCCTCGATCACGCACTTGGCACTGCCGGTCGGCGGGTCGGCATCCCTGTCGCATGCGCTCGTGCGGGTCATCGAAGCCGGTGGCGGCGTGGTGAGGACGGGCGCGCCGGTGCGCGAAATCGCCGTCAAGTCAAACCGCGCAACCGGTGTCCGGCTGGCGGACGGGACGAGCATCGACGCGGAGCGATTCGTCGCGAGCGGCATAGATGCACCGGGAACGATGCATCTGGCGGGCGACGAGCACTTTCCTGCGCCCGTGCGCGAAAAGCTCGACGCCTGGCACTGGGGGGACCATAGTCTCGTCACGATTCACCTCGCGCTCAATGCGCCGCCCGACTACGCGGCGGCGAAGTTTGATCCAGACATCAACCGCGCGTTCAACATCTTCTTCGGGTTCGACGATACCGATCAGGTCGCGCGCTGCTTCGAGCAGTGCAAGGCGAGCGAGTTTCCGGACTGGCCGATGGGCAACGGCGCGTGCAACTCGCTCTTTGACCCGACCTACGCGCCGCAAGGCAAGCACGCTGCATTCTGGTGGCCGTTTGCGCCGTATGCGCTGGCCGGTGGACCCAAAGACTGGGATCGTCGCAAGCCGGAGATCACGGCTCGCCTGCTCGAGGTGTGGCGAAGCTACGCGCCGAACCTGACGCGGGAGAATGTCCTCGCCAGCTTCCTTTTCACACCGATCGATATCGAGCGCGGCAATGCCGCGATGCAGCGAGGCGCCGTTCGGCTCGGCGCGTACATTCCGTCGCAGCTCGGAATCAACCGGCCGCATCCGCTCCTCGCGCAGAATCGAACGCCAATCGAGGGGTTGTATCTATGCGGCTCGTCGTGCCACGGTGGTGGAGCGAATGGCGGGCCGGGCTACAACGCGGCCAATGCGATCGTCGCCGACCTCAATCTTCCGCGACCCTGGACAGCCATCGCTCCTCCCGAGTGGAATGGGTAGCGGGCGCGGGGTGATTGCCTACTCCACGCCCCATGCTCGTCATTCCCGCGCAAGCGGGAATCCAGAGCCGTTGCCGATTGAGCTTGCCATGGATTCCCGCTTGCGCGGGAATGACAAATGGTGTGGTCATCCCCGCGCAGGCGGGGATCCAGGCTGAGCTCATTCGTCGGCTCGCTGGATCCCCGCATCCGCAGGGATGGCGGGTAACTCTGGAGCGACCCTAGCCGGCCAGGCGGGCGATCTGTGGAAACATGAAGCGCCGGGCTTCCTCGTCCATCTCGGTCTTGAACTTGTGCTTCTGTCGCAGGGCTTCGACGCGCGCCGCGGCCGGCCGGGCGTTGACTTCGTCCACCAGCCGCTTCAGGTTCGGAAACTTTGCCCAGACTTTTTCATCACCCAGCATGTGCGGCACCAGACGTCCCCAGCCCCAGACTGCCATGTCGACGATCGAGTAAGTCGACCCCAGCATGTAGGCATTGCGTCCGAGCCGCTCGTCGACGATTTTCCAGTGGCGTTCCGCTTCGTAGTCGTAGCGGTTGAGCGCGTACGCGTCCGGTTTCGGCGCATAGTGCCGGAAGTGCACGGCCTGCCCCGAAAAAGGCCCGACGCCGCTTGCCACGAACATGAGCCAGCTCAGCAGCTGGCCACGCACCGCGGGACGATCCGCGTGGTCCGGGAGATAGCGATTCGTCTTCTCGGCGAGGTAAAGCAGAATGGCATTGCTGTCGAATACGGTGGCGTCGCCATCCACGATCGTCGGGACCTTGCCGTTGGGATTGAGCGCCAGGAATTCCGGTCGAAACTGGTCCCCTTTACGCGTATCGACCGGAACGGCCGTGTATTCGAGGCCGGCCTCCTCGAGGAACAATGCGACCTTCATAGGGTTCGGGGCAGTGCTGTAGTAGAACGTGATCATGCCGATTCTCCGAGGCAGGGGGTAGTAACAGGTCTAAGGCAAGCTTATCAGGCCATGTCGTGGATGCGCCGATCGAGCTCTCCCCGCAGGGCGAGCGCGCTATTCCTCGCCGATTCCGCTCGCCGGCGCGAAAGTCGCGAAATATCTTGACGATTCTTGCATTTATAGCTTGTAAACGGCGGCAACCGACCGATAATATTGGGATCGAATATGCTGTGGGTCCGTCCTAGATCCCCGCCCGCGGGTGCCTCTTCCTGGTCCTCTCCCATTGGTGATTTGACGCTACGCACATGTTGTGCGCGGCAACGCCAGAAACGGAGGACATCCATGTCTACTGGCACCGTAAAGTTCTTTAATCCAAGCAAGGGCTTCGGCTTCATCAAACCCGATGATGGCTCGAAGGACGTCTTCGTGCACATCTCGGCCGTCGAAGGCGCCGGACTCAGTACGCTCAACGAGAATCAGAAGCTCTCGTTCGACGTCGAGCAGGCATCCAACGGCAAATCGGCCGCGGTCAATCTCAAGGCACTCTGATCCGCACGCGCGGAGGCAGCGGTCACGCTGTCTCCGCCGTCTTGCGCAGCGGTACCGAGCCCGTATCCGTATGAATGGGACCAGCGTAATTGCGACCGGGGCGACGGCGCGGAAGCTGCCGCTCGTGCTCGTTCTGTCGGACCCGGAGCACGGATGGCGGGTGCTTCTTCCGGGCGTAGGGAAACCACAGGAATTCCTCAATCGCGCGCCGGCGCTGACCTACGCCAAGGCGTGGGCTTCCGCGCATCGGCCGAGCATGATGCGCGTGAGCGGAGTCGGCACGTTTTCGCACGAATGGTCGTTTCGGTGACTCGCATCCACGACGTGATAGGCTTACGCACTATGATCAAGGATTTCACACTGCCCCTCGACGATGCGCCGGATCTCGAGTTTCGCGGCGAGTTGCTCGCGCGCGTGACTAGCAGTCCGGAGCCGCGGGCGGACAATTTCAGCCGCCATCTGGGGCGCTGGACCGAACTTGCGGTCTATCGGACCGCGGGCGGAACCTACGTCTGCCAGGAAGTACGCTGCTCCAAGCGCTCGGGGGAACAGGATCGCAGCCGCCGCGCCAGCCCTGCGGCCACGGAGCGCGCGGTGATCGCCTTCTTCAAGCAGACCGCGCTCGCCAAGCGGCTCTATGCCGCGGCCGGAATCACGAACGGTAAGGCGACGCCCAAGTAATCGGCAGGGGCGCGGCGTCGCCGCGCCGGATCGGCGTGGAACCTGATCGAAAATCAGAGAGCGGCCGGTACCGAGGAATGGACCGTGCGGCGCTCGACGCCGCATATAACAACTCGGCCGCGGTAGCGGATAGCGCCACTCGAATGGCGGATTATCGGGTGCGCAGCGACCGGCTGCGGGCGGCGCATGGCGCTCACCTCGATCTGCGCTATGGCCCGGCAGAACGAAATCGAATCGACTATTTCGCCGCGGACACGCCCGGGCCGGTGCTGGTGTTCGTGCACGGCGGCTACTGGCAGATGCGGGCGAAGGAAGACTTCAGCTTTCTCGCCAGCGGGCCGCTCGCGCATGGTGTCCACGCCGCGTTCGTCGGCTATACGCTTGCGCCCGAGAGGCGCCTTGGCGACATCGTCGTCGAGGTGCGATCGGCATTGGCATGGCTCGTCGATCGTGTTGCGGGATTTGGCGGCGACCCCGCGCGAATTTTCGTGTCCGGCTGGTCGGCCGGCGGGCACCTTGCGACAATGGCGCTCGACGCACCGTTCATCAAGGGCGGACTCGCGATCAGCGGGATATACGATCTCGAACCGATGCAGCTGTGCTACATCAACGACAAACTTCAGCTCGACTCGGACGAGGCAGACCGCCTGAGCCCGATGCATAATCTGCCCGCCCGATCGGCGCCGCTCATCGTTGCCTTCGGCGGCGACGAGCTGCCGGAGCTTCGACGTCAGTCCGAAGCGTTCGCCGCAGCGCGCGCACGCGTCGGATTGCCCGGTCGCCTCGCGTGCATCCCGGGCCGCAATCACTTCACGATCCTCGACGAGCTGGCGAATCCCGACGGCGCGCTGACCGCGCTCGTTCGTGAGCTTGCAGCCTTGTGATGCTGGAGAAAATGCAATGCATTCGGTGACGGGAGTTCTCAAACCCCACACGAAAGATCTCGGCGGATTCGAGGTACGGCGCCTGCTGCCCGCATTCCCGCAGAAGATGATCGGCCCGTTCATCTTCTTCGATCACATGGGTCCGGCGCGCTTTTCCCCGGGGCAGGGGGTGGACGTGCGCCCGCACCCGCACATCGGGCTCGCCACGGTGACGTTTCTATTCGAAGGCGCCCTGATGCATCGGGACAGCCTCGGCACGGTCCAGCGCATCGAGCCGGGCGACGTCAACTGGATGACCGCCGGCGACGGTATCGTCCACTCGGAGCGCACGCCGCAGGAGAATCGTTCGGGAGGATCGTCCCTGCATGGCATCCAGACCTGGGTGGCGTTGCCTTTGAAGGACGAGCGGACCGAACCTGGCTTCACTCACTTTCCGGGACGCGCGCTTCCGCTCATCTCGGATACTGGAGTGGAGATGCGCGTGATTGCCGGAACGGCATTCGGTGAGCGGGCGCCGACGCCGGTGTTCTCGGACACGCTCTATGTTGCCGCGACACTTGAAGGCGGGGCGAGGATCGAGGTTCCACCGGATCACGAAGAGCGCGGAGTCTATGTCGTTTCGGGCGACGTCACTGTTTCGGGTGCGGCCATTGCGCCCTTCCATGTCGCGGTCCTGCCTTCCGGGACCCCGGTCGAGATCAAGGCGACGTCGCGCGCTCGCCTGATGCTCTTCGGCGGCGCGAAGACGGATGGCGACCGGCAAATCTGGTGGAATTTCGTGGCGAGCTCGCGCGATCTCATCGAGGAGGCCAAGCAGCGCTGGCGAGACATGCGCTTCGGGGCCGTGCCGGACGATACGGAGTTCATTCCGCTTCCCGAAGATTCCCCGTCGCGGTAATCTAGCCGGAATGCGCGCGCTGGCACGGCGCGCAGGCGCACAGGAGGCCCCATGGCAGACAAGCAGCGAATCAGCTACGTCCCGCCCGAAAAGATGACCGCCGAGATGCGCGCGGAGCTGGAGCGATGCGCGCGCGAGGGCACGCCGCGTCCGGAAAGCTCTTCGGTTCGTGCGCATGTTCCGGGCGCATTCTGGGCGTTCGCCAATTCCTGGCGGGACATCTTTCACACCGGCGTTTGCGAGCACACCATCAAGGAACTGTGCCGACTGTACGTCTCGCGGTCCGTCACCTGCGAGTTTTGCGGCAACCAGCGCTCGACCAAGGCCTTCACCGGCAAGCTGATCGAGGCACAGGCCGATGATCTGGTCAATTTCGAGAAATCGGCCAAGTACGATGATCGGCAAAAGGCCGCGCTCGCCTACGCAGAGGCGATCACGTGGCGGCTGGAGACCGACGACAAGTTCTGGGATCGGCTTCATCGGCACTTCTCGGAGCCGGAACTGGTCGAGCTCGGCTGCTTCATTGCGCTCACCATGGGCCAGCAGAGCTGGCTGAGATTGCTCAATATCGATCACCACCAGGTCATGGCCGGTACCTCTGCATCGATGGCGCCCGGTTTCGAATCGGCGGAAGCGCTCGCGAAGTCCAAGGCCTCGCCCGACTACTGGGCGAAGAAGGACAAGACGGCCAAGAAGCACGCCGCCTGACCTGCCGATCACCCGAAGGTTCGGGCGCTCGGTCGAGCGTGCTATTCACGTCTGCGCGCGGGGCGCGGTCGTGAAGCGCAGGAGCAGATACCCGAACAGGGCAGCGCAGACAGACCCGACCAGGACGCCGAACACAGCACTCACAGCCTGCCGAGGCGCATCATCCCCGAACGCCAGGTTGGTGATGAACAGGCTCATCGAGTGAAGCCGATCCCGCAAAGTCATCGAGAGCGCCGAGGAGCGACGTCCAGCTTGCGCACCGCCGGCATTCGCGAACGCGAAGAGGGGAAGGATGGCGTAGGCGACAACCGGATGGAGGTCGTGCTCGAGCGAGCGGAGCGGTGACTTGCCGCCATCCTCTCGGGCCCGGATCGGAATGAACAGCGCCAGCGCGACGCCTGCGAGTGTCGCGTGCACGCCGGACTTCAAGACCGCCACCCACAGCACGAGCCCGACGAGGACGTATGCCGGGATCGAGGTGACGTGGCGCGCATTGAGGATTGCGAGGACTGCAAGTGCACCGCCTGCCACGGCGAGCGAGGACAACGAGAGGTTGTCGGTGTAGAAGAGAGCGATGATGATGATCGCGCCCAGATCGTCCAGAATCGCCAGTGTCAGGAGAAACATCTTGAGCGACTGGGGAATCGCGACTGCCGAGGAGCGCGAGGACGCCAAGCGCGAAGGCAATGTCGGTTGCGGCCGGAATCGCCCATCCCTGCATCGCGACGGGATCGCCACGATTCAGAAGCCAGTAGATCACCGCGGGCGCCGCCATGCCCCCGACGGCGGCCAACGCCGGGAGCGCGAGCTGGGCCCGATTCGAGAGCTCGCCTTCCATCACCTCGCGCTTGATCTCCAGGCCGACGAGAAAGAAGAACACGGCCATGAGCCCATCGTTGATCCACAGGATGAGCGGCTTGCCGAGCATGAACGACCCGATGCGGATCTCGACCGGTGTGCCGAGAAAGGACTGGTACAAGCCCTCTGCGCGGGTGTTGGCCAGAATGAGCGCGATCGCCGTCGCGATCATCAGCAGGATGCCTCCCGCCGATTCAAGCCGCAGGAATTCACCAAGTGCGCCGGCGATGCGCTCACCAGCGCGGGAAACGTAGCGTATGGGCATGGAACCGCGATTCTCGCGGCAGATTGACGCGGGCGCAACATCGTTTCGGCGTGGCCGCCGCCCCGACCCGTTCACGCCGTGGTCGCGCCTCGCGTCACGGTCCATGCGGCTGGTGGAGTTCCCGGGTACGATCCTCGGTGAAAGGAATTTATCCATGACCGAACGATCACGACGTCCCGCGCATGCTTATCGCAATCAGACGTTCCTGAACAGCAAGGATGCGCGCGAGCTGCGCATCCTGGCGGAATATCTCGAGCCGAAATCCCGATTCGAGCGGCTGCACGTCGACGACACCATCGTCTTCATGGGCTCTGCGCGCACGAAGTCGCGCGAGGACGCCGAGGAGGCGTTGCGCAAGGCCGAAGCGGGCGAAGGCGATCTCGAGGATGCGCGCATGAATCTGCGCATGTCCGCTTACTACGAAGCCGCTCGCACGCTCGCGTACCGTCTCACTCAGTGGTCGAAGGATCTCGATCCGCAGGGGGAGCGGCGCTTCGTGGTGTGCACCGGCGGCGGTCCGGGCATCATGGAGGCGGCCAACCGGGGTGCAGCCGAGGCGCGCGGGATGAACGTCGGCCTCACCATCTCCATCCCGGTGGAGGAGTTCGACAACCGCTACGTCACGCGCGAGCTCGCCTTCCACTTTCATTACTTCTTCATGCGCAAGTTCTGGTTCGCCTATCTCGCCAAGGCGGTGATCGTCTTCCCGGGCGGATTCGGCACCTTCGACGAGCTCTTCGAGTTGCTGACGCTGGTGCAGACGCACAAGCTGCGCAAGCCCATGCCGATCATCCTGTTCGGGACCGAATACTGGAAGGAGGTCGTGAATTTCGATGCGCTGGTGCGCCACGGCACGATCTCCGCCCGCGACGTCGACCTGGTGCACCGTACGGATTCGGTCGACGACGCGTACGACTGGATCGTCCTCCAGCTTGCCGAGCATGCACTGGGACAACCAGGTCCAATGCTGTAGAGCCGGCCATCCAGCGACGAGTGGCTGATGGAAGTGTATCGACAGCAGGCGCTCGGGCGCGCGGGGGATTCGGCGCTATCATTGCCAATCAACATCTGCGAGTGGAACACTGCCGTGATCGTCAAACAGATCTGGACCGCCAACTCCTACCGTAACTTCAACTACCTGATCGCATGCCGCGAGACCGGCGACGCGCTCGCGGTCGATCCGCTCGACCACGAGAAGTGCCTGAAGGCCGCCAAGGACGAGGGCTGGACGATCACGCAGATCCTCAATACGCACGAGCACCGCGACCACACTGGCGGCAACGAACAGATGGTCGCGCAGACGGGCGCCAGGATCCTGGCGCACAAGAATGCGAAGGACAAGATCCCGGGGATGGATCGCGGCCTCGGCGCCGGCGACGTCATCAAGGTCGGGAAGACCGTCGAGCTCGAGGTGCTGGATACGCCCGGCCATACGATGAGCCATGTGTGCGCGCTGTCCCACACCGACCAGCCCGCGCTCTTCAGCGGCGATACGCTTTTCAACGCCGGCGCGGGAAACTGCCACAACGGCGGTCACCCGGCGGAGCTCTACAAGACGTTCTCCGAGCAGCTCGACCGGCTGCCCGAGTCGACGCAGATCTATCCGGGGCATGACTACATCGAGAACAACCTGCGTTTCACGCTGGACCGCGAACCCGACAACAAGGCTGCCAAGGACATGCTCGGAAGACTTTCCGGGCAGGACCCCAGCCATGCCTATGTCTCGACGCTCGCAATCGAGCGGCAGGTCAATACCTTTTTTCGGTTGACGAATCCTTCCGTCGTCGCGGCATTGCGCAAGGTGTTTCCCGATCTGCCCGAGAAGCCGGACCCGCAAACCGTTTTCCTGAAGCTCCGCGAGCTGCGGAACAAGTGGTGAGCGATCCGCTGAAGGCGGCAGGCCTCGGCGCAGTCGCGGTCGACTGGTTGAAGCAGATCGAGCAACGCACGTTCGCCGAGCCCGCCGATCCGGCACGCCTGCCGGAGGATGCCGACGCGCTGCGGCGCCTGGTCGAGGAGGGCTGGGCGCACCTCGACCGGCTCCCGCTACGCTCGAAGCGCAGTGCGGCGGAAAAGGAATCGGGCGAACGGATCGTTCGCGCCATCGCCGATCTCGACTGGCGCTTCGTCCGGTCGCATCGGGACGCGATCTACCGCAAGCTGACGGACGATTTCCGTCGCAATCTGCGTCTCGACGATCTCATGTGGCGCGCCGCGGAGCTCTGGCCGGGCCTGGTACCGACGCGCGCGCAGCTGGACGAGGAATCGCAGCGCACGCAGATCGACAAGGACGGGCGCGAGATCGCCCAGGGCGTGCTCGTCTCGCAGCTGATGAACGACCGCCGCATCGGCACGCACATGCTGATGAGCATGCTGCGCCCCACGGAGGAAGCGCACGCACGACTAGAAGAGTTCATTGCGAAGGGCACGCTCGACCTGGGGCCGGTGCGCGTCGAGGCGCGCGGGGAGTGCGGCTACCTGTACTTCACGTATCCGCGCTTCCTCAATGCCGAAGACGACACCGCGCTCGGCGCGCAGGAGATGGCGACCGATCTGATCCTCCTGCACCCACACCTCAAGATGGGCGTGGTGCGCGGCGATCCGGTGCATCACCCGAAGTACAAGGGCCGCCGGATCTTCTCGGCCGGACTCAACCTGACGCGCCTCTACCACGGCAAGCTGCCCTATCTCTTCTATCTTGTGCGCGATCTCGGATTCGTGAACAAGCTCTACCGAGGCCACTCGCGACCGGATTTTCGGCTCGACGAGCCCGACGACACGCACGAGAAACCATGGCTCGCCGTGGTGGAGGGATTCGCGATCGGCGGCGGCTGCCAGCTGCTCCTGGTGATGGATTACATCATCGCCGAGCGGGGCGCCTACTTCAATCTGCCAGCGCGCAAGGAAGGGATCATTCCCGGCTGCGCCAATCTTCGCCTGCCGCGCTTCGTGGGCGAGGGGGTGGCGCGCGACGGCATCATGTTCGACCGCCGGTTCTCGGTCGAGGAGCCTGCCGCGGCCGCGCTGATCCGCGAGGTGCATCCCCACGATCGCCTGGATGCCGCCGTGCAATTCGCGGTGGACAACGCGGTGGGCTCGGGGATGGTAAGCGCGGGCGGCAACCGCAAGGCAATGCGGGTGCAGACCGAACCGCTCGACCGCCTGCGCAAGTACATGGTGGTGTACGCCCGCGAGCAGGCGTTCTGCCACCTGAGCGAGCAGCTGACGCACAATCTCGAGAAGCACTGGCAGGCGAAACAGCGCCGGCTCTAGCGCGCCGGATCGCCGCGCCGCCTTTCCCGGGGACCGCGCCGACCCGGGCGCCGCGCCTACCTCGTACGATTCCCAGGTCACATTTGTTGCACTTTCTTACACCCACGCTGCGATCCTTTTGAGATGATCGCGGTCACAGGGGCACACTGCAAATTTTGTCTACCGTATGTTGACCGAAACCCGACCCGACCAGACTGCCGGAAAGACCGCCACCCAAGCGGGATTGGCGGGCGCCCGGCCGGCACCGAAACGCCGCACGCGGACGGTGCTGCTGGTGATCGCGCTGACCTTGGTTGCGGCAGGAGGCTACCTGCTGTGGTCGAAGTGGCTTGCGCCGGCCGACCCGGCCACGCAGTTCGCCACGGCAGTGGTCCAGCGCGGTGACCTGGAGGATGTGGTGACTGCAAGCGGCACGCTGCAGCCGCGCGATTTCGTGGACGTGGGGACCCAGGTGTCAGGCCAGCTCAGGAAGCTGTACTTCGACGTGGGCGCCATCGTCAAGCAGGGGGACCTGCTGGCCGAGATCGATCCGACCGTGTTCAAGTCCCGCGTGGACGCGGACCGCGCGCAGCTCGACAACCTGCGTGCCCAGATTGCCGATCGTGAGGCCCAGAGCGTGCTCGCCGAACAGCAGTTCCAGCGGCAGCAAAATCTCACGCGCGAGAACGCTACCAGCGACGATGCCTTGCAGACCGCCGCTGCCACCCTGCAGTCGGCGAAGGCGCAGATTGCGGCGCTGCGGGCGCAGGTCCAGCAGGTCGAGTCGCAGCTGCGCGGGGACGAGGCGAATCTCGGATACACACGGATCTTTGCGCCGATGGCCGGCACCATCGTGTCGCAGGCCGCCAAGCAGGGTCAGACGCTGAACGCGAACCAGCAGGCGCCCATCATTCTGCGCATCGCCGATCTGTCGACGATGACCGTGCAGACGCAGGTTTCGGAAGCGGACGTCTCCAAGCTGCGCGTCGGGATGGACGTTTACTTCACCACCCTCGGGGGAGAGGGCAAGCGCTATTACGGCAAGCTCCGTCAGATCAATCCGACGCCGCAGGTCGTGAACAACGTCGTGCTCTACGACGCACTCTTCGATGTGCCCAACCCGGCCGGCGATCTGATGACCCAGATGACCGCTCAGGTCTTCTTCGTCCTCGCCTCGGCGAAGGATGCGATTCTTGTTCCGGTGTCGGCGCTCCAGCCGGTTCCGCGCGCGAACGGAGGGCGCCGTGCTGCGCGTACCGGGGCGGCGCGAACGAGCAAAGTCGAGCTCGATCCACGCACACGCTTCGCTGGCAAGCAGGCCCTTGTGCGCGTCGTCGACGACCAGGGAAATATCGAAGAGCGAAAGGTCGATGTGGGCGCGATGAACCGTGTCTCTGCGGCAATCGCTTCCGGGCTCGCTCCCGGCGAGCGCGTGGTCGCGGGATTGCGCGGGAGCGATCGCAACGTTCCCACCGGCCGCATGCAGAGGTCGCCGCGACTGTGAAGCGCGAGCCCGCCATCGCCGAGCTCGCGCCTGATCGCGCGACGCCCCTCATCGAGCTGAGCGAGGTCACGAAGACCTTTCGGCGCGGAGAGCTCGCCATCCAGGTGCTGCACGGCATCTCGCTTGCGATCTATCCGGGCGAGTTCGTGGCGATCATGGGCGCGTCGGGGTCGGGCAAGACGACCCTCATGAACATCCTCGGTTGTCTGGACCGGCCGACGACCGGCAGCTACCGGTTCCTGGGCGAGGACGTCTCCGGACTCGACCGGGATGCGCTCGCAAGGTTACGGCGCGAAGCGTTCGGATTCGTGTTCCAGAGCTACAACCTGATTGCCACGTCGACCGCGCTCGAGAATGTCGAGGTGCCGGCGATGTACGCGGGACTCAGCGGCGAAATGCGCCGTGCGCGGGCGGCCGCACTGCTGGATACCCTCGGCCTCGCTGACCGCCTCGACCACCGGCCGAACCAGCTATCCGGTGGACAGCAGCAGCGTGTGTCGATCGCGCGCGCGCTGATGAACGGTGGCGACATCATTCTCGCCGACGAGCCCACCGGCGCCCTCGACAGCAAGAGCGGCGAGGACGTGCTTGCGCTGTTGCAGGATCTGGCGGCGCGAGGGCACACAGTGATCATGATCACGCATGCGCCTGACATCGCCGCGCGGGCGCAACGCGTCATCGAGCTCAAGGATGGTCGTATCGTGCGCGACGACGGGCGAGGAGCAGAAGCCGTAATGCCGGCCCATCTTCCCGGGGGAGAGCCCGCGCGCGAATCGCGTGCATTCTTCAACGATACAGTGGAGGCGGCTCGCACCGCCGCGCGCGCCCTGCGCGCGAACCTGTTTCGCACCTCGTTGACCTTGCTCGGGATCGTGATCGGCGTCGCGTCGGTGATCGTGATGCTCGCCGTCGGCGACGGTGCGAAGCGCGCGGTGATGGATCGCATCAGCGGACTCGGCACAAATCTGTTGCTGGTGCGGCCAGGGGCACCCAACCAGCGCGGGCAGGGCGGAAGCATCGCAACGCTGATCCCGGAGGACGCCGATGCGATTGCCGAGGTCCCCAACGTGCTCGCGGCAGTTCCCGAGATGAACGGAGGCGCGACAATCCGCTTCGGAAACTCCGACTACCAGACCCAGGTCCTGGCGACGAGCGCAGCCTATCCGTATGCACGCGCCTGGCCGGCGGCACGCGGAACCTTCTTTTCCGACGCCGATGTGCGCAGCTATGCGGCAGTCGTGGTGCTCGGTCAGACCGTCGTCAAGAACCTGTTTCCGGCGGAGGTCGATCCGATCGGTCAGTACGTGCTGATCAACAACGTGCTGTTCCAGGTCATCGGAGTGATGGACGCACGCGGTGCAACGCCGTGGGGTGCGGACCAGGACGATACGCTCGTCGTTCCGTTCACGACGGGCGGTCTGCGATTGCTGGGCCAGCGCCACTTGCGCAACATCACGGTCGCAGTGGACGATCTTGCGCGCATCGATGAGACGCAGGACGCGGTCAACGCGCTGCTTGCCGAACGTCACCGTGCCACGGATTTTCAGATCCGCAACATGGCCTCGATCATCCAGACCGCCGAGGAGACGCAGAACACGCTTACGGTTCTTCTGGGTTCGATTGCCGCGATCTCTTTGCTGGTCGGCGGTATCGGCGTGATGAACATCATGCTGGTGAACGTCACCGAGCGCACTCGCGAGATCGGCATCCGCATGGCGACCGGCGCGCGCATGCGCGACATCCTCCAGCAATTTCTCGGCGAGGCGCTGCTCGTGTCGGGACTCGGCGGCCTCATCGGTGTCGGCGTCGGGCTGGGCGCTGCGGCGCTGATCGGATGGTTCGGTCGGCCGATCGAATTCTCGGTCGGCCCCGTGGCGATCGCATTCGGCTGTGCGTTCCTGACCGGGCTCGTGTTCGGCTTCATGCCGGCCCGCAAGGCAGCGCGTCTCGATCCGGTCATCGCGCTGGCGGCGGAATGAATCCGGCCATGCGACGCTTCTATCTCATAATGACCATCTTGCTGGCGGGCTGCGCGACGACGAGCGCTCCGCTGCAGCCCGCAGTGACCGTGCCCGATACATGGCGGGACGCGCCGCAGGCGGCTCAGAGCACTCACCCCACTCAAGCCGCAGTTCCCCTCGACTGGTGGCGGGCATTCAATTCCGCCGAGCTCGCCGATCTGATCGCGGCTGCGCTGGCGGGTAGCCCGGACCTCGCGGTTGCAAGCGAGCGCGTGAGGCAGGCCGAAGCGCAGGCAAGGGTGGCAGGCGCGTCGCTCTTCCCGACCCTGGATCTGGGAGTCGCAAGCGTCCGCCGCGACACGCATCCGGACCAGGGGCCTGCAATCAATGTCGACACGACCAACGGGGTGTTGAACGCGAGCTACGAGATCGATCTGTGGGGGAGACTGTCGAGCGGCGTCCGCGCGGCCGAATCGTCGCTGCGCGCGTCGCGCTACGATCTCGAAACCGCGCGGCTCACGCTTGTCTCCGGCGTGGCGACCGCGTATTTTGACCTCCTGTCGCTGCGTGACCGGCTTGCGCTGGCGCGGGCGAACGTCGCCACCGCCGAGCGGGTTCTGGCGGTCGTCGAGTCGCGCGTGCGCAACGGCGCGGCGACGCCACTGGATCTGGTGCGCCAGCGCGCGGCAACCGTGTCGCAGCGGGCCACGATTCCCCCGCTCGAGTTGCAGGAGCGCCAGACGCTGTCCGCGCTGGCGATTCTCATCGGCCGCACGCCGACAAGTTTCGATGTGGCAGGGAAATCAGTCGTTCCCCTTGCGATCCCGGAGATTGCTCCCGGCTTGCCCGCCAGCCTGCTGGTCCGGCGACCGGACGTGGCGGCAGCGGAAGCGCAACTGCTCGGCGGCAACGCCGACCTCGCGGTGGCCCGGGCCGCGCTGCTGCCGTCGATCACGCTGTCGGGTTCGGTCGGGCTCGCGAGCGGCGCCTTGTTCGCGTTCGGAAATCCTGCTTCGATCATCTCACGTCGCGGCGGCGCTCGCCCAGCCGATCTTCGACGGCGGACAGCGCAAGGCCGCGGTCGACGGCGCCGAATCGCGGGAGCGCGAGCTCGTCGAGACTTACCGTCGCGCCATTCTTGCGGCGTTCGCCGATGTCGAGAACGCGCTCGTCGCCTCCAGCCGCAACGCGCAGCAGGAGGCGCTGCAGGTCGAGTATCGCAGCGAGGCCCGGGAATCGCTCAGGCTCGCAGAAGTGCGTTATCGTGCCGGCGCCGACGATCTGCTGGTCGTGCTCGATGCGCAGCGCACGCTCTTTCAGGCGGAGGATCAGCTCGCGCAGTCACGCCGCTCGAGACTGCAGTCTGCCGTGAGCACTTACCGGGCGCTCGGCGGAGGCTGGTCCATCCCGGAGGACGCGCCACGCGTCGGCGTGCGCTAGGTCCCAGTACCTGTCATTCCGGATCGGTGTGCGCGACACCCGTGTGGCAGTCGATGCAGGTCTTCCCGTCCTTCATGCGGTTCGTGTGGCGGGTTTGCGCCTTCTCTGACTGCGCGGCGATAGCCTCGGGCGTGAAGTTGTGGCAGGTCCGGCAATTCGCCGAGTCGTTGCTCTTGAACTCGGCCCATACACGCTCGGCGAGTTCGGTGCGTGACTTCTTGAATGCTTCCTCCGTGGAGATCACGCCACGCATTTCGCCGATCGCGTCGCGCACTCCGGCCTTCGCCTTGTACCAGAGGAGGTCGGGATATTCGTGCGGAATGTGGCAGTTATGACACCCTGCCTGGACACCCGACCGGTTCGCGAAGTGGGTGCTCTGCTTGTATTCCGCGTAGACCCATTGCATCGAGTGGCACGCTGTGCCGCAAAACTCGTTGGTTCCGGTTTTGGCGACCACCACCTGCGTGCCGATGACGGCGACGGCGCCGATCAGGAGACCGAGGGCGGTCAGCGAAAGGACCGACCAACGGGCGCTCGGCGACGTGAGGCGGGACCATGTGCGTCCGATGAATCCGCGATTCTGTCCATGCATTGCAATTCTCCTGTTGCGGTCCTGCAGTGAACGTTATGCGCGTCGCAACGTTAGCACATCGACGGCAATGCGCGCGCAATGCGACGCCGATCTCCGTGGCGGTTTAAACTGCCGCCCTTTCGGAAACATATGGCACTCGCCTTCCGGTTAACGCTAGGAGCCCAGCAATGACAGCCCAGGTATCGAAAGCGGTACTCGCCGAACTGGCCCCCACAGGGACCCTGCGCGTCGGCCTCAACTACCAGAACTTCCTGCTCGTGGGCAAGGACGGACCGGACGGCGAGCCGCGCGGCATCGCGCCTGATCTCGCCCGTGAGCTTGCGAGACGTCTGGGCGTTCCGATCTCGTATACCCGCTACGATGCGGCAGGAAAGCTCGCCGAGGCCGTGCGAGCGGGTGAATGGGACGTTGCGTTCCTCGCGATCGAGCCCGCACGCGCGAACGAGATTGCCTTCGCGTCCGCGTATCTCGAGATCGAGGCGACATATCTTGTGCCCGATGGCTCGCCGATTCGCTCGATCGCCGACGTGGACCGGAAGGGCGTGCGCATCGCGACGTCCGCGAAAAGCGCATACGATCTCTACCTCACACGCACACTCAAGAATGCCGAGCTGGTGCGCACACAGGGCATCGACGCGTCGTTCAAGCTGTTCGTCGACGAGAAGCTCGATGCTCTTTCGGGTCTGAAGCCGCGGTTGCTTGCCGACGCGCAGAAGCTGCCCGGCTCGCGGTTGCTGGACGGCCGCTTCACCGCGATTCAGCAATCGATCGGCACTCCCAAAGGACGCGATCGAGCTGCAGAGTACCTGCGCCAGTTTGCCGAGGATATCAAGGCCTCCGGAATCGTCGCGGATGCCATCAAGCGCTTCGGTGTCGGCGGGGTATCGGTCGCACCGAAGGCGTAATTGACGGGAAGTCACGTGAAGATTATTCGATTCTTTGCTTTTCTCGCCACGGGACTGCTTTCTCCGCTGGGCGCACTGGCGGGCAACATGGACGCCACACTGGCCGACATCAAGCTGCCGCCGGGCTTCAAGATCTCGGTGTTCGCGGAGGTGCCCAAAGCGCGCTCGATCGTGGTCGGCAAGCCCTTGACGACTGTGTTCATCGGCTCGCGGCATGGGACGATCCATTCCTTGCGCGACACTAACCGCGACGGCGTGGCCGACGAGGTGAAGGAGCGCGCGTCGGGTTTGAATGTCCCCAACGGCCTGGCTTACCTGAACAGCATCCTCTACGTCGGCGAGCAGTCGCAGATCAGCAAATGGCCGGTCCCCGCGGAGTTCGACACGGCGCTGCCGATCAAGCCGCTGCTGCCGATCTTCAAGGACCTGCCCAACGAGTTTCTGCACGGCTGGCGCTACATGAAGTTCGGTCCCGATGGAAAGCTTTACGTGGCCGTGGGCTCGCCCTGCAATATCTGCGATGTGAAGGGTTTCGAAGGCACCATCATCCGCATGGACCCCGAGGGGAAGAACGTGGAGATCGTGGCCAGGGGCGTGCGGAACTCGGTCGGGATGGATTTCCATCCGAAGACCGGGGTGCTCTTTTTTACTGACAATGGCGCGGACTTGATGGGCGATGACATTCCGCCCGACGAGCTCAACCAGGTCACAAAGATCGGGCAGCACTTCGGCTTTCCCTACCTGGGCGGAAAGAACGTCAGGCTGACTGGCTACGAGAAGAAGACCGCACCCGCCGATGCGGTGCCGCCGGTAATCGAGTTTCAGGCGCATTCGGCGAATCTGGGAATGCATTTCTACCGCGGCGACATGTTCCCCGCCGGATACAAGCACGATGCCTTCGTGGCCCAGCATGGCTCGTGGAACCGCACCTCGCCGGTCGGTTATCGCATCATGCGCGTCCGCTTCGATAGTGCTGGAAATGCAAAGAGCAAAGAAGTCTTCGTCGACGGCTGGCTCAAGAATGGCGTCGCCTCGGGGCGTCCGGTGGACATCGACGAACTGCCGGACGGCTCGCTGATCGTCTCCGATGACTATGCGGGCGTGATCTACCGCATCTCCTACGAACAGTAGGTGATGCGACTGGCCTGAACAGCGTGGGTCAAAAAATCCGGTTGAACCAGAACAGCGAGAGCAGGGCCGAGAGGAGCGCCATGATGAGCGCCGCGGCCGGAGAAGAGCGCGGTGATCTCGGTTTCCTTCGCCTCGAAGACGATGCGGGAATTCAGGGAGTCGTAGACCTTCTTCAGGTCCTCCGCGGTACCGGCGTAGAAGTACTCGCCGCGGGTCACGTTCGCGATTTCCTTGAGGGTGTCTTCGTCGAGGCGCACGCGCATGGACCATCCCTCGAAGCCGATGATTTCGCCCTCCGGGGTGCCGATGCCCACGGTGTAGACCCGAACGCCCCGCTCCGCGGCCATTCGGGCCGACTCGACAGGATCCGGCCCGGTCGTCGTGCGCCCGTCGGTGAGCAGGATGATCGCGGCGGAATGGTAGGAGCCGGGCGGCACCGGCTTGAACGGTGCCTTCCCCGAGTCGATCTTCTGTCGATTGATCGGGACTCCGCCGCGTTGATCACGTACGGCCACCTCGCGCGGATTCGCGGACCTCAGGTTGAACTCGATGTCAGGAAAGATAGTCTTGAGGGAGACGAGCACGCCGCTGCCGACGGCCGTGCCGCGCTGCAACTGGAACCTGTCGATCGCAGCGACGATGTCCTCGCGATTCTGGGTGGGCGACTGCACGACCGAGGCGGTGGCGGCGAAGGACACCACCCCGACGCGGGTGTAGCTCGGCTGCTCGGCGACGAAGCTGCGTGCAGCCGCCTGCGCCGCCGCAAGGCGACTGGGCATGACGTCGGCGGCGCGCATGCTTCCCGAAACGTCGATCGCCAGGATGATCGTCTCGTGCTGCGAGGGCAGCGTGATGATGGCAGTCGGGCGCGCTACCGCGACGAGCATGGTTGCGAGCGCGATGAGAAAGAGAATCGGCGGAACGTGGCGGCGGAAGCGCTGGCCCATGCCCATCGCTTCCTTGACCATGCTCAGACTGGCATACCGTGCGGCGGTTTTCTTCCGCCGCCGCAACAGGAAAACGTAGAGGACCACCAGGATCGGCAGGATCGTGAGCAGCCAGAGCATTTCGGGCCAGAGGAACTTCACCGGCCCGCCTCGATATGCTTCGGGAGCGAGCCGCCCGTCGCGAGCTGGCTGCGGCGCTTGCGCAAGTCTGCAAAACGCAGGATGGCATCAACAAGGTCGCCGCCCGTCGAGAGCTCGAGCGCATCCACGCCTGCCTGACGGAACCCCGACCGCAGCTCCTTCTCGCGCCGCTCGGCCACTGCGGCAAAGCGCTTTCTGAATGCACGGTCGTGAGTGTCGACGAATACCTGTTCGCCAGTCTCCGAATCCTGGATCACGAGCAGTCCCAGATCGGGCAACTCCATCTCGATCGGATCATAGAGTCGCACGGCGACGATCTCGTGGCGTTGCGCCAGGCGCGCCAGCGGTTCGCCCCAGCCCGGCGAGCTGATGAAATCCGAGACGATGAAGACAATCGACCGCCGCGGGATGACCTGCAGTGCGGTTTGCAGCAGATCGACGAGGTTCGTTCCGGCGGAGGTCTTGTGCGCCGGCCGCGCGAGCATGCGGTGCAGGATTTGCAGCACGTGCCGCCGCCCACCCTTGGCGGGGATCACGGTGTCCACGTCGCTGCCGTAGAGCAGGGCGCCGACGCGATTGCCATGCCGGGTCAGGACGCGCGCCAGAACCGTCACGAACTCGGCCGAAACCGTCTGCTTCTTCACCTGTTCGGACCCGAAATCGACGGACGGGCTCAGGTCCAGCAGAAACCAGGCGGTGACTTCGCGATCCTCGTTGTACTCCCGGACATAAGGCGTCTGCAGGCGTGCGGTGACGTTCCAGTCTATGTGCCGGACGTCATCGTTGTACTGATACTCGCGCAGGTCGGCGAGATCCAGTCCGAATCCGCGGAAAAGCGTCCGGTAATCGCCCTGCAACAGGCCGTCCAGACGGCGTATCACCGTCCACTCGAGCCGCCGCAGGACGCTCTCAGCCGTGGGCGGCGACGCGGACATGAGTGTCCAGGGGCTTCTCGGGTGCCGGCATGTGCTGCAGGATCCGGTGGATCAGATGGTCAGCGGACTGGCCGTCGGCGAGTGCCTCGTACGAGAGGACCAGGCGGTGTCGCAGCACGTCGGGAACGAGATCGATCACGTCCTCGGGCAGGACATAATCACGTCCGCGCAGGTAAGCCAGTGCGCGCGCGCCTTCGATGAGGTGGATGGACGCGCGCGGGCTTGCGCCAAAGGTGACGTAGCGTGACATGTCCTTGACGCCATACCGGTCGGGATCGCGGGTTGCGGCGGTGAGTCGCACCGCGTAGCGGATGAGTGCCGGATCGACATATCCGGTACGACATTCGCGCTGCAATGCACACAGCTCCTTGGGGGTGGCCACCGCGGCGACCGCGGCTTCCGCGCCGGTGACGCGCTCGACGATGACGAACTCCTCGTCCTCGCTCGGGTACCCGACCAGCACTTTCATCATGAACCGATCGATCTGCGCCTCAGGCAGTGGGTAGGTCCCTTCAGTCTCGATCGGGTTCTGCGTGGCCATCACCAGAAACGGTTCCGGCACGAGATGCGTCTCGCCGGCGATCGTCACCTGGTGCTCCTGCATCACCTCGAGCAGCGCGCTTTGCACCTTTGCCGGCGCGCGGTTGATCTCGTCGGCCAGCAACAGGTTGGTGAAAACGGGGCCGAGCGAGGTGGCGAATTCGCTGGTCTTCTGGTTGTAGACGCGCGTGCCGACCAGATCCGCCGGAACGAGGTCGGGAGTGAACTGGATGCGCCGGAATGTCCCGCGTAACGTCCGCGCGAGCGTCTTGACCGTCAGCGTCTTGGCGAGTCCCGGGACGCCCTCGACGAGGAGGTGCCCCTGCGCGAGGATGGCAACGAGCACCCGCTCGAGAAAATGATCCTGGCCGACGACGATCTTCTTGACCTCGTAGAGGATGCGCTCCATGAGGTTCGTGGATTCGGGATGCCCCGCCTCTCTGTTTTCCATGTCTCCCTGCCTCTGTGATTGATCCGCGGTAACTGCGATTTCAGAACGGCGATAGTCCCACTGCACCCGCCGCATTCTCGATCGGCACCGCAAACCCGATGCCGACGAATACGCGCTGCTCGGTGGGATTCAGGATCGCGGTGACGATGCCGATCACCTCGCCCTGGGTGGTCACGAGCGGGCCGCCGGAGCTGCCGGGATTGGCCGCCGCATCGAACTGGATGAGATTCGTCAGCACGCGCTTGCCCTCGGGGGAGCGGAAATCTCGCCGCAGCCCGGAGATCACACCCGCCGATACCGAAGGTCCGATGCCGAACGGAAAGCCCACTGCGACCACTTCATCCCCGGGCCGGAGGTCGCTCGTCGAGCGCATCGTGGCCGGCACCACATCGTCGGGAACGGTCTTGGGCTGCAGGACCGCGAGGTCGTGTTCGAGGCGCACGCCGATGACGGTCGCCGGCGATTCCGTCCCGTCCGCAAACGTGACGCTGACGTTCTCGGCGCCGGCGACGACGTGAAGATTGGTGAGGATCGTGCCCTTGTCGACGATGATCACCCCAGTGCCGACGCCGCGCTCGGTGTCCTCGTCCTCGCTCGCGTTCGGCCCGAGTCCGCGGACGCGCACGACGGAGGGGCGAATGACCTCGTACGCCTTGGCGGAAGCCGACGGCATGGCTTTGGTCTCGAGCGTGCGCAGCACCGCGAGGTCGATGTCGCGCTGGGTGATCTCGCGCTGCGTGGGCGACTTGGTCTCGTAGGCGAAGATGAGCGCGAGCGCGACCAGGATGCCGGTCAGGACCAGAAGCGGGCGCTCGAGGCGCTTGCCGAGCCTGCGCAGGCGCGAAGTGCGTGGCGCGTTCGCAGGGTCGAGGGCCGGCGGCGCGGAAACCTCGGCGGGGGCGCCAGCTTGTCGTGACGGTACCGCGGTCCGCGGCTTGCGGGAACTGCTATAGAGCGCTGCTCTTCTCACATTCGGCCCATCCGGTTGACCGACGACGACCCGCCCACTGCCCCCGAAGAGAGTGTCATTCGAGGAGAAAAGTTCAAGGTTCCTAAGTTCAACGTTTCAAATCTCGAAGATTGCAAATCGAACGAATTGCGCCATCCACCCTAATGGCAGGATCCCAGATGCCGGACCGCATTCGTGTCGCGCCCAGTCGTGCCAGAACGGTAGCACGCGGCGGAGCGGCCGGGAATATGCCCGCCTGAAACGGTGCGTCATTCTGGTGCGCGGCGGTTACTCTGCGCGCGTCGGGGCAAGTGGCTGAAAGCACTGGAGTCCGGACCAGGCGCCAGGCAGCCGCACGCAACCGCGGTATTCTTGGCGCATGACCGGTTCGGGAAGTACACCAAACCAGACGATGCGCTACCCCAAACGTCATGCGACGGTTCTGGGCAAGCGCATGGCTTACGTCGAAGTCGGGCAGGGTGACCCGTTCGTCTTCCTGCATGGAAACGTCACTTCTTCGTTCATGTGGCGTAACGTCATACCCCACCTGACTGGGCTCGGACGGTGCATCGCGATCGACAACATCGGGCAGGGCGATTCGGAAAAACTCGCGGGTTCGGGGCCTGGCTCCTACCGGCTGGTCGAGCACCAGCGCTACATCGACGGGTTGCTGGACACGCTCGGAATCGACTGTAACGTCACGCTCGTTGCGCACGACTGGGGTTCCCAGCTCGGATTCACTTGGGCACGCCATCACCCGGACGCCGTGCGGGGGATCGCCTACGTCCAGGCACTGGTGGGAAATTTCAGCTGGGACCAGTGGCCCCCAGAGGTGCAGGCGCTCTTCCGGCGATTTCGCTCCCCGGAAGGGGAGGAACTCGTCCTGCAGCAGAATTTCTTCGTCGAGCGGATCCTGCCCGCTATGGTCATGCGCAAGCTCACCGCGGAGGAGATGGACGAATATCGCCGACCTTTTCGCAATCCGGGCGAAGATCGCCGGCCGACTCTCACCTGGCCGCGGGAGCTGCCAATCGAGGGCGAACCGGCCGATGTCCTCGCGATCATCGAGCGGAACAGCGCCTGGCTCGGTGCTAGCCAGATTCCCAAGCTCTTTATCAACGCGGAACCGGGTGCGGTGCTGGTTGGCAAGCACCGCGAGATCTGTCGCGCGTGGCCCAACCAGACCGAGGTCACGGTCCGAGGTCTCCACTACGTGCACGAGGATTCCCCGGACGAGATCGGCGCCGCCATCCGGAACTGGGTCGAATCGCGATCGCGCTAGGCGACTTTCCGGGCACCCGCGATTATCGCAGTGCACCTTGGCGCAGGGCGCGCGGGGCGCTACCATCGAACATACGACGCAGCAAGGACTTAGCTAGGAGAACGCCAAATGCCGGTCACTGAACTGAACCACTATTTCGTGCGCGCAAACAACCTGGAGCGCACCAAGAATTTTTACTGCGATGTCCTGGGTTTCGAGGTGATGCCGCGGCCCGATTTTCCGTTCCCGGGCTACTGGCTCGGTGTGGGCGGCAAGATCCAGGTGCACATGGGCCCGGCCGGCGTGCCCAACCAGGAACTCTACTACCTGGGCACTACGCCCAAGTCGGCGAGCGACAACTCGGGCGTGGTGGACCACATCGCTTTCCTTGCCACCGACCACGAGAAGCTGCAGACGCATCTCGAGGCGAAGGGCATCGAGCGCCGTAACCGCTATCTTCCCGAATTCAAGCTGTTCCAGACGTTCATCAAGGACCCCGACGGGCTCGTGATCGAGCTCAATTTCTTTGGCGTCGAGGAAGCGCCCGATTGGGGTGGCGAGAACTACGCGGAGATGCCGCGCGTTCCCGAAACCGCGAAATGAACGCGCCGGTCGGGCGACGAGGCGCTCGGCAGACGTCGAAGACGAAAAGGGGCTGACGCGCGTGGGTGCGGATCAGGATCCGCGCACCACGACGATCTTGATCTGAACCGACTTCACGCCAGGCACGCCGGAAGCCACTTTCCCAGCCTTATCAATACTTTCGCGCGCGTCCGCCGTGCCGAATATCGTCACGGCGCCCTCCGCGGCGACGACATCGACCGCAAGCGCCTCGAGTCCCGGAGTCGCGCGGAGCGCCGACTCGACCTTGCCGGCGAGCTGCGCATTCGGATCCATCTTCGGCATCGGCGCCGGCGCGCTCGGCTCAGTCCGGATCTCGCCGGCCTTGGCTTCTGGCGGGGCTGCCGGGCGCGCGACTGCGGGCTGCACGGCCTTGGGCGGCTCCTCCTTGCTGCACGCCCCGAGCGCGAGTGCCAATGCGCCTGCGAGGGCAACGCAGCTCGCGCCACGAATCAGGTCGGTCTTCGATAGGCGCATACGTGTCTCCTCCGACTATTTTTTCTGGAGCGGCTAGAGCGATTTTGCATCATCTCTGCGGTGCTCGGAACCCGCGGATGCCCGGTTCCGCGCCTCACGATTCCGTTCCTTAGAGCGGCTCCCCCGGTCGCGGCGATCCCTCGAGCCACGCCTTGCCCTCGGCGTAGAGCTTGGCCACCTCAGGCCCGCGCAAGCCGGGCAGATTATTCTTGACGTTCAATCCGACCGCCGACTGGAGGTACCCGAGGTGCCGATATCCCTCGGGAAACTTCGCAAGGCGGGCCGGGTCCAGCTTGAGCGTCGCCGACGGATCTACCGGATCGAGACGGTCCTTCTCGTAAATCGGCTGCCGGCGCACGATGCCCCAGCGGCCTTCGCGCTTTGCGAAGAAATCGTAGAAGCGTCCCGTGCACACGACATCCACCAGCACGCCTTCTGCGAGACCGCGCTGACTGATCGTCATCTTGGTCTGCGAGATCGCACGATCGCCGGCGATATCGCACGTCCATCCGCCGAGGAAATGCAAGAAGACGATTCCCTTCTCGAAGCCCTCGCGGCTCATTGCGATGAAATCCGCTGCCGTACCCTGGAACCAGGTCGCGGTCATCCATCCGTCCTTGTCCCAGACAGTGCGAAATCGTTCCCAGTCGCCGGCATCGCGATAAAGTACCCAGTTCTCGACCGTCTCGCGGATCGCGAGACGGTCGGCTGTCAGATCCTGTGCCATAGCGCGGTCGTCCTCGTTTGTCGTTGCGATATTGCCGCGAATTGCAGCGGAGTCATCCCCGGTCCAGACGCGATTCTAAGGCAGGCCGCATCCGCGTCCGCGCGGGAATGCGCGATAGGTTCTAGAATGGAATGGTCAGCGGAGAGTGATGCCCGCGCAGGACTGGAAGGCGAGCGAATGAGCACGGACCGGAATGACAGACCAGCAGGGGTCGACTTCAACGAGGTAACGCGCCTCGTCGACGCGCTGGAGCATGATCTCGAGAAGGTGCGCGAAGGGTCCAGTGACATCGCGACGCTGCGGAGCGAGGTGGACCAGCTGCGCTCCGCGCTGCGCTCACCCCAGCCGCCCGGTCACGAGGTGCAATCGAGCCTCGAGAAGGTCCGCGATCTCCTGCACCGCGCGGGCGACGAGCTGATCGACGACGCCGTGAAGGTGGGCGACTACGTCACCCGAATCGGGACAATGCTGGGACTATAGAACCTAGCTCTCGGCCAAAATCGTCACGGTCGTGGCCGCGTGGGACTATGAGATAGGTTCTGGTTTTTTCGCGCTTCCAGCGCGCTCCAATCCGCACTTGCGCAGCAGCATTTCCGGCGGGCAAAAGCCGGTGAATCCGCTCTGGAACAGGTTGAATCCCGCAAAGGCCGTCAACCAGTACCAGTACGGGCTGTGGAAATAGCCGAGCGCGAGCGAAGTCAGGATCACTGCGCCCGCAAAGATGCGGATGATGCGTTCGGTGCTCATTTTCATCGGTGGACTCCGTATCGTGAAGGAAATTACTGCAGGTGCCGCCCGACGAATTTTTCGAGCATGGGCTTGGGCATGGCGCCCATGGCCGCGTCGATCGGCTTGCCGTCCTTGAAGAGGATCATGGTCGGAATGGAGCGGATCTGGAACGCGCCGGCCAGCGCTCGCTCCTCGTCCACGTTCACCTTCACGACTTTGAGCTTGCCGGCCTGCTCCGCGGCGAGCGCGTCCAGCGTCGGCGCCACGGCGAGGCAGGGTCCGCACCAGGCGGCCCAGAAGTCCACCAGAACCGGGGTCTCGGATTGCAGTACCTTGGCGCCGAAATCGGCCTGGGTTGCGTGTTCTACTGTCATCTCGTGCTCCAATAGGAATGTGCTTTCGATGAGATGAAGACTACGCGCACCGGTTTCAATTCCTCCGGAACCTGGGTCACATAGCGACGTGGCGCGGGGGTGTGTGACAGTCTTTGCGAGGGAGCGACTGGATGGATCAGGAACTCGGCTATCTGAGCGCGACCGAAATGGTCGCGCGCTTTCGCGCGCGTGATCTTTCGCCGGTGGAAGTGACGCGCTCGGTGCTGGCGCGAATCGACGCGCTGAACGCGCAGATCAACGCGTTCTGCATCGTCGATGCCGACGGTGCCCTGGCGGCGGCGCGCGCCGCCGAGGCGCGCTGGGGGCGAGGCGACCCGCTCGGACCGCTGGACGGCGTGCCGGTGTCGGTGAAGGATCTGCTGCTCACCCGTGGCTGGCCGACGTTGCGGGGGTCGCGCACGATCGATCCCGCGGGACCCTGGCCGGACGATGCCCCCGCTGTGGCCCGCTTGCGGGAGAGCGGGACGATCATCCTCGGCAAGACCACGACTCCCGAGTACGGCTGGAAAGGGGTCACCGATAGCCCGCTCACCGGTGTCACCCGGAATCCCTGGAACCTCGCGCGGACGCCGGGCGGTTCGAGCGGGGGCGCGGCCGCCCAGCTCGCGGCCGGCCTCGGGCCGCTCGCCATCGGGACCGACGGCGGGGGCTCGATCCGGATCCCGTCGGCGTTCTCCGGCGTGACGGGGATCAAGCCGAGTTTCGGTCGGGTGCCGGCCTGGCCGCTCAGCCCGTTCGGCACGGTGGCGCACGTGGGTCCGATGGCGCGCACCTCGGCGGATTGCGCGCTGTTGCTGAACGTCCTGGCAAGACCCGATTCCCGGGACTGGCACGCGCTGCCGTATGCCGGTACGGATTGGACCGTTGCGCTGCATGCCGGCATGCGGGGAATGCGCGATCGCCTACAGTCCGCGCCTGGGATATGTGCGCAAGGTGGACCCTGATGTCGAGGCGCGCGTCGCCGAAGCCGTGCGCACGGTCGAGGCGCTGGGTGCGACAGGTCGAGCAGGTCGATCCGGGATTCGCGGATTGCAGCGAGCTCTACTGGAGTCACTGGACGGTCGGTGCGTACAACGGCCTGCGCCACCTGCCGCCGGACAAGCTTGCGATGCTCGAGCCGGGACTCCAGGGGATCTACCGCGCAGGAGAATGTCACGTCCCTGTGCAGCTATCTGGACGCGGTTGCGGCGCGTGCCGCGCTGGGCACCCATATGCGGGCCTTTCACGAGAAGTTCGATCTGCTGCTTACGCCCGCTCTCGCGGTGCCGCATTCGAGGCGGGACGGATCGCGCCGTCCGAGTACGGTAGCGAGGCACGCTGGATCGATTGGACGCCCTTCAGCTTTCCATTCAACCTCACCCAGCAGCCCGCGATGACGGTGCCGTGTGGTTTCACGCGCGAGGGATTGCCCGTCGGGCTGCAGATCGTCGGGCCCATGCACCGCGAGGACCTGGTGCTGCGGGCCGGCAACGCATTCGAGCTCGCAACCGGATTCGGACGCCGCCGACCGCGGCTTCCGGAGTAGCGCCGAGTCGCGGCTCGAAAGCCCCTGTCTCGGCCGCGGGCATCGGCGGTTATCGACCTGCTCGCGCCGGCATCCTGCTGCCGGGTTGGATCCGGCCGGCGAGCGTCTTCCCCATGGCGCGGTGTGAACCGGCAGCACGCGCAAGCTGCAATCCGCTGCAGTTTTCCCCGGTACGGGTGTTACAATTACTTTTCCTTATCCGCCCAAGTTGTTGCGAGCCTTGTCGCGTTTCTCGAAGCGAGCAGTGAGCGCCGCCGTAGATCCAGAATCTCAGCGCATCGCACCTCCGGTTGCCGATCCGGCACGGAGTTCCGCCGCACCGACCATGAGCGTGTGCCGTGGAGCATCAGCAACGTGAAGCCGACTGACATCAAGAACCCCGACTACTTCCACAAGGTCGTGGATTGTCAGTGGGCCTGTCCGGCGCACACTCCGGTCCCCGAATACATCAGGCTCATCGCGGCGGGTCGGTACTCCGACTCCTACATGGTCAACTGGGAATCGAACGTTTTTCCGGGCGTCCTCGGTCGCACGTGCGATCGGCCATGCGAGCCGGCGTGCCGGCGCGTACGGGTCGAGAAGGAGGCCGTGGCGATCTGCAGGTTGAAGCGCGTTGCAGCGGATAACAAGGACGACATTCGCGCGCGCCTTCCGGCCATCCCGAAGGAAAAGAACGGCAAGCGCATTGCGTGCATCGGGGCAGGGCCCGCGTCGCTCACGGTGGCGCGCGATCTCATGCCGCTCGGCTATCACGTCGTCGTCTACGACCAGGATCCGTTCGCGGGTGGGATGATCCGTACCCAGATCCCGCGCTTCCGGCTCCCCGAATCGGTGATCGACGAGGAGATGGGCTACATCCTCGACATGGGCGTGGAAACGCGGTTCGGCAGCCGCGTCGAGTCGCTGAAGGCGGTGCTCGACGAAGATTACGACGCCGTCTTCATCGGGTGCGGCGCACCGCGTGGCAAGGACCTCGAGATTCCCGGACGGCGGGAAGCTGCGGCGCGCATCCACATCGGGATCGACTGGCTCTCCAGCGTGTCCTTCGGTCACATCTCGACGATCGGGAAACGGGTGGTCGTGCTCGGTGGTGGCAATACCGCAATGGATTGCTGCCGCACCGCGCGCCGCCTGGGCGGCGAGGACGTGAAGGTGATCGTCCGCTCGGGTTTCGAGGAGATGAAGGCGTCGCCGTGGGAAAAGGAAGACGCGATCGGCGAGGACATCCCGATCCTGAACTTTCACGTCCCGAAGTCGTTCAGCCACCAGGACGGCAAGCTGACCGGCGTGTGGTTCGAAAAGGTCAAGGCCGAATACGACTCCAAGGGTCGTCGCAAGCTCGTTTCGACCGGTGAACCCGACCAGCACTTCGAGTGCGACGACGTGCTCGTTGCGATCGGCCAGGAGAACGCCTTTCCATGGATCGAGCGCGACGCGGGCATCGAGTTCGACGAGTGGGGTCTGCCGACCCTCGATCCGGCCACGTTCCAGTCGACGAACCCGAAGGTGTATTTCGGCGGGGATTCGGCATTCGGGCCGAAGAACATCATCTGGGCAGTGGCGCATGGCCACGATGCCGCGATCTCGATCGACAAGGCCTGCAACGGCGAAGATCCCGCGCGAGCGGCCGGCACCGGGGGTGACGCTCGTCAGCCAGAAGATGGGCATCCACGAGTGGAGCTACGACAACGATATCTCCATCGAGAAGCGCTACAAGGTGCATCACGCCGAGAAGCGGGTCGCGCTGAAGGACATCAAGATCGAGGTCGAGCTCGGTTTCGATCCGAAGCGCGGGTACCTCGAGGCCCAGCGCTGCCTGAACTGCGACGTGCAGACCGTCTTCAACGAGAAGCTGTGCATCGAGTGCGATGCCTGCGTCGACATCTGTCCGACCGATTGCATCAACTTCATCGCGAACGGTGAAGAACCGGATCTCCGCCAGCGGTTGCGCGCGCCGGCGACGAACACCACCCAGGACCTCTACGTCTCCGACACGCTCAAGACCCAGCGCGTGATGGTGAAGGACGAGGACGTCTGCCTGCATTGCGGCATGTGCGCAGAGCGCTGCCCGACGGGTGCCTGGGATATGCAGAAGTTTCTTCTCAACATGACCCATGCAGGACCGGCATGTCGCACCCGACAGCGATCGCCAGCGTTAACGACTTCGTAGTCAAGTTCGCGAACGTCAACGGCTCCGGCTCGGCCTCGGCGAACAACCTGTTCGCCAAGGCGATCCTGCGCATGGGCATCCCCATCGCCTGCCGGAACATCTTTCCCTCGAACATCCAGGGGCTGCCGACCTGGTACGAAGTCCGCGTGTCCGAGGCGGGCTGGCTGGGAAGGCGCGGAGGTGTCGACCTCATGGTCGCCATGAATCCGCAGACGTGGGACAAGGACGTCGCGTCGATCGATTCCGGGGGCTACCTCTTTTACGATTCCAGCAAGACCCTCCCGCCGTCGAAATTCCGCGACGACGTGACGGTGATCGGCATGCCGATCACGGAGATCTGCAACAAGGCGTACACCGATGCACGGCAGCGCCAGCTCTTCAAGAACATCCTGTACGTGGGCGCACTGTCGGCGCTGCTCGGCATCGATCCCATCGAGATCGAGAAGCTGATCGGCGAGGAGTTCCGCGCGAAGGAAAAGCTGATCGTTCCGAACGTGAAGGCGTTCCTGCTCGGGCGCGACTGGGCGCTGGCAAACCTCAACACCGCAGGGATGCGACTGAAGCTCGAGCGTTCGACCAAGGTGGGCGACCGCATCTTCATCGACGGAAACAGCGCCGCCGCGCTCGGCGCCATCTACGGCGGCGCGACGGTCTGCGCGTGGTATCCGATCACGCCCTCGACGTCGGTGGCCGAGGCATTCGCCCGCTACTGCAAGAAGCTTCGCACGGACCCCGAGACGGGCAAGGCGCGTTACGCGATCGTGCAAGCGGAAGACGAGCTTGCCTCCATCGGGATCGTGATCGGCGCAGCCTGGAACGGGGCGCGCGCGTTTACGTGCACGTCCGGCCCGGGCGTTTCGCTCATGCAGGAGTTTCTCGGCCTGGCCTATTTCGCCGAGATTCCGGCGGTGGTGATGAACGTCCAGCGCGGTGGTCCCTCGACAGGCATGCCAACGCGGACGCAGCAGGCCGACATTCTCTCCTGTGCCTACGCCTCGCACGGCGACACCAAGCACGTACTCCTCTTTCCCCAGGATCCGCACGAGTCGTTCGAGATGGCGGCGACGGCGTTCGACCTGGCCGATCGGTTGCAGACTCCCGTGTTCCTCATGCTCGATCTCGATATCGGCATGAACGACTGGGTCACCCAGCCTCTTTCGTGGGACGACTCGCGCCACCTCGATCGCGGCAAGGTGATGACCCGCGAGGAGCTGGATGCCGGCAAGGAGTTCGGCCGGTACCTGGACGTCGACAACGACGGAATCCCGTATCGCACGTATCCAGGCACGCATCCGACGCGGGGCGCGTATTTCACGCGCGGCACCACCAAGGACCGCTACGCGCGCTATAGCGAAGAGGGCCCGATCTACGTCGACAACATGCAGCGCCTGCTGCAGAAGTTCGAGACGGCCAAGGCCATCGTCCCGCGGCCGGTGCGGACCGACGCCGATCAGCAGACGCAGTTCGGCGTGATCTATTTCGGCTCGACGGCGCCGGCGATGGCCGAGGCGCTCGAGGCGCTGCGCGAGCAGGGCATCCACGTGAACACGCTGCGCGTGCGCGCCTTCCCGTTCGACGACGACGTGAGCGACTTCATCGCCGATCATGCGCAGGTGTTCGTGATCGAGCAGAACCGCGACGGCCAGATGCGCATGCTGCTGGTGAACGAATGCGGCGTGGACCCGACGAAGCTGATTTCGGTCCTGAACTACGACGGAACGCCGATCACCGCGCGCTTCATCACGCGCGAAGTCGCGGAGAAGGTCGGCGTGCTGAAGCCGATTCCGCTCAAGAAGAAAGTGGCGCGCTAGACGGCGCGCCGCGAGGATGGACCTGACATGACATATCTGGCCAAGCCCCGTCTCCATCATCCGAAGCTGCCTGCGAACAAGCTGGGTTACACGCGTCGCGACTACGAAGGCACCGTCTCGACGCTGTGTGCCGGATGCGGGCACGATTCGATCAGCGCCGCGATCGTCCAGGCATGCTTCGACCTGGATCTTCCCCCGCATCGCATTGCGAAGCTCTCGGGAATCGGCTGCTCGTCCAAGACGCCGACGTATTTCCTCGGAAATTCGCACGGATTCAACAGCGTGCACGGCCGGATGCCCTCGGTGCTCACCGGCGCCAATCTCGCGAATCGCGAGCTCGTGTACATGGGCGTGTCGGGCGACGGCGATTCCGCATCGATCGGATTCGGCCAGTTCGCGCACGCCATCCGGCGCGCCGTGAACATGGTGTACGTCGTGATGAACAACGGCGTCTACGGACTGACGAAGGGGCAATTCTCGGCGACCGCCGACAAGGGCTCGAAGTCGAAGCGCGGGGTGACGAACCTCGATGAGTCGGTGGACATGGTGGGTGCCGCCTTGCTGCTCGGCGCGACGTTCGTGGCACGCAGCTTTTCCGGCGACAAGGATCAGCTCATCCCGCTTCTCAAGGCCGCGATCCTGCACGAAGGTGCGGCGTTCATCGACGTCATCAGCCCCTGCGTGGCATTCAACAATCACGACGGATCCACGAAGAGCTTCGACTACGTCCGCGACCACAACGAGGCGGTGAACCGGCTGGATTTCATGCCCCAGCGCGCCGAGATCACCGCGAGCTATGAGCCGGGAACGGTGACCGAGGTGGTGCAGCACGACGGGTCGGTGATCCGGCTCCGCAAGCTCGCGCCCGATTACGATCCGCAGGACCGGATCGGGGCGATGACTTTCATGCAGGAACGTCAGGCGCAGGGCGAAGTCGTCACAGGTCTGCTCTATGTGGACCCGCAACCCGAGGATCTTCACCGGAATCTCGGCACGGTTGCCGTGCCGCTCAATCAGCTTGGCGAGCGCGAGCTCGTGCCCGGCGCGGCAGCGCTCGAAAAGCTGAACGCCAGCCTGCGGTAGTCAGAGACTCCGGACAGCCGTCATTCCCGCGCAGGCGGGAATCCAGACGATTTGCACTCGAAGGCTTGGTGGATCCCCGCCCTCGATAAAGGCGCTCGGGGGTGACGACCTTGCGCGGGAATGACCGGCTAGGACTTCACTATCCGGTCACGGCCGGTGTTGGCTCTGCAGCGCGCACCTTCGCAATCGCCGCGCGGCCCTGGGCGAGATGGGTGCGCATGAGCTCTCCGGCGCGCTCCGCGTCGCGGGCGCGAATCGCCGCGAGAATCGCGCGGTGCTCCGCGAGCGACTCTTGCACACGTCCGCGCGCAAGCAACGAGTGGTGGCGCGTGAGGCGCAAGACCTTGCGCAGGTCCTGGATCACCTGCGTCAGCCAGCGGTTTCCCGCGAGCTCCATCACCGCCCGGTGGAATTCCTGATTGGTCTCGAAGAATCGGTCGAGGTTCTTGGCCGTCGCATATTTCTCGAGCGTGTCGTGCAGCGCCTCGAGGCGACGCAGGTCCTCTGGTCGTGCCCGCTCGGTGGCCTCATGTGCGCACCGGCCCTCGAGGAGGGCGAGAACCGGAAAGATATCGTCGAGGTCGTGATCGGAAACTTCGGTGACGTACGAGCCCCGGCGGGGCTTGAGCGTGATCATGCCTTCCGACGCGAGGACCTTGAGCGCTTCGCGCAGCGGGGTGCGGCTGATTCCGTACTCCGTGGCGAGCGCCTGCTCGTCGATCCAGGCGCCCGGCGGAAACTCGTGTGCGAAGATCCGCTCGCGCAGGCGCGCCGCCACCTCCTGATACAGCGCCGCCGGCGCGATCAGAGGGTGGGGCGGTTTCAAGTCTGCGCGTGGGCCTCTTGCATTCATAATTATGAATACAGTATTATCGGAAGCGTCGAATGTCAAGGGCGCCTTCTCCGCCGCTTTTTAGGGCAACAACCAACGTCGCGGGGCGACGTGCGGTTCCCGCCCGGCACCAGGAGGGAATTCCATGTCCGATCACCCGAAGCTGTCGAGCTCTGCAGATCTGGATGCCTGGCGGAAGGCCGCCGCGAAGTCCGCTCCGGCGGGGGACTTGTCGCGCCTGTCCTGGAAGACTCCCGAGGGTTTGAACGTCAAGCCGCTTTATACGAAGCGGGACCTCGATGGCCTGCCCCACACCGATACGCTGCCCGGGTTCGCGCCCTTCGTGCGCGGACCGCAGGCGACGATGTACGCAGGTCGCCCCTGGACGATCCGCCAGTACGCAGGCTTCTCGACTGCCGAGGACTCCAACGCGTTCTATCGTGCGGCACTCGCGGGCGGGGGACAGGGCGTGTCGGTGGCCTTCGATCTTGCGACGCATCGGGGTTACGACTCCGACCATCCACGCGTAGCAGGCGATGTGGGCAAAGCGGGTGTCGCGATCGACTCGGTGGAGGACATGAAAATCCTCTTCGGCGGCATTCCGCTCGACAAAGTGTCGGTGTCCATGACCATGAACGGCGCAGTGCTTCCGGTGCTCGCCGGTTACATCGTCGCCGCGGAGGAGCAGGGCGTCGCGCAGGAACACCTGTCCGGGACCATCCAGAACGACATCCTCAAGGAGTTCATGGTCCGCAACACCTATATCTACCCGCCGGCGCCCTCGATGCGGATCATCGCCGACATCATCGGGTATACGACGGCGCACATGCCCCGGTTCAACTCGATCTCGATCTCGGGTTATCACCTGCAGGAGGCCGGCGCGACCCAGGCGCTCGAGCTCGCCTTCACGCTCGCCGACGGCAAGGAATACGTCAAGACCGCGCTGTCGCGGGGCATGGATGTCGACGCATTCGCCGGACGTCTCTCGTTCTTCTTCTGCCTGGGAATGAATTTCTATCTCGAGGTCGCCAAGCTGCGCGCGGCACGGCTGCTCTGGTGGCGGATCATGCAGGCGTTTGCGCCCAAGCACGCACGCTCCATGATGCTGCGCACGCACTGCCAGACCTCCGGCTGGTCGCTGACCGAGCAGGATCCCTACAACAACATCGTGCGCACCGCGATCGAGGCGATGGCCGGGGTCTTCGGCGGCACCCAGTCCCTGCACACCAACTCCTTCGACGAGGCGATAGCGCTTCCTTCCGACTTCGCCGCGCGCATCGCGCGAAACACCCAGCTCCTGATCCAGGAGGAAACACATATCTGCAACGTCGTCGATCCGTGGGCCGGCTCCTACATGATGGAGCGACTGACCCAGGAGCTTGCCGATGCCGCCTGGACGATCATCGAGGAAGTGGACGCGATGGGCGGAATGACGAAGGCGGTGGAATCGGGCTGGGCAAAGCTCAAGATCGAGCAGTGCGCCGCCGAGAAGCAGGCGCGCATCGATCGCGGAGAAGAGGTGATCGTCGGCGTGAACAAGTATCGCCTGGAACACGAGTCGCCGATCGAGGTACGCGAGATCGACAACACCGCCGTGCGTGATTCCCAGATCACGCGGCTGAAGAGCATCCGGGCCCAGCGGGATCAGTCGGCGGTACAGATTGCGCTCGATGCGTTGACGCACGCGGCCGAAACCGGGCAAGGCAATCTCCTTGACCTGTCCATCAAGGCGGTTCGTCTGCGCGCCACGGTCGGCGAAGTCTCCATGGCGCTCGAGCGGGTCTGGGGCCGGTTCAAGGCCGAGACCCAGAGTGTGTCGGGAGTATATGGCGCCGCATTCGCGGATGACAGCGACTGGAAGGCGCTCCAGGCGGACGTCAGGGCGTTCGCCGATATCGAGGGGCGCCGGCCGCGGGTGATGGTCGCAAAGCTCGGGCAGGACGGTCACGATCGTGGCGCAAAGGTGGTGGCGACGGGACTGGCCGATTTGGGTTTCGACGTGGATATCGGATCGCTCTTCCAGACGCCGGACGAAGCGGCACGCCAGGCAATCGAGAACGACGTGCATGCTATTGGCGTCTCGACACTCGCTGCCGGACACAAGACGCTCGTGCCTGCTCTCATCGACGCCCTGCGCGAGCAGGGCGCATCCGACATCCGCGTGTTCGTGGGTGGTGTGGTCCCGGCGCAGGACTACGATTTTCTGCATCGCGCCGGCGTGGCGGGCGTGTTCGGGCCTGGCACGCCGATTCCGATGTGCGCGCGCAAGGTGCTCGCGGCCATCTCCGCGCGGCGCCGCTCGACGGCTTGACGGGCTGGTTGCCGGATTCGACGCAGGACCACAAGAAAGCCAGGGGGAGGCCATGCACGAAATCATTCGCCGGCTCGAAGCGAACCGCGCGGCTGCCAAGCTCGGCGGTGGACAGGCGCGCATCGAGGCGCAGCATGCAAAAGGCAAGCTCACCGCGCGCGAGCGGATCGAGCTGCTGCTCGATGCGGGAAGCTTCGAGGAATGGGACATGTTCGTCGAGCACCGCTGCACCGACTTCGGAATGGCGGACCAGAAGATCCCGGGCGACGGCGTGGTGACCGGCTATGGCACGGTCAATGGCCGGCTCGTTTTCGTGTTCAGCCAGGACTTCACCGTGTTCGGCGGCTCGCTCTCGGAGCCCCATGCAGAGAAGATCTGCAAGATCATGGATCACGCGATGAAGGTCGGCGCGCCGGTGGTCGGCCTGAACGACTCGGGCGGTGCGCGCATTCAGGAGGGCGTGGCTTCGCTAGGCGGCTATGCGGAGGTGTTCCAGCGCAACGTGCTCGCATCCGGGGTAATCCCGCAGATCTCGCTCATCATGGGACCGTGCGCCGGCGGAGCCGTGTATTCGCCAGCCATGACGGACTTCATCTTCATGGTAGAGGATTCGTCGTACATGTTCGTCACCGGTCCGGAGGTGGTCAAGACCGTGACACACGAAGAGGTCACTGCCGAGGAGTTGGGCGGGGCCGTCACGCACACGACCCGGTCGGGCGTGGCCGATCTGGCGTTCGAGAACGACGTCGAGGCACTGATGATGACCCGGCGGCTGGTGAGCTTCCTGCCTGGCAGCAACCGGGAGACTCCACCGACCGTCCCGACCGACGACCCGGCAGACCGGTGCGATCCGTCGCTCGATTCGCTGGTCCCGGACAGCCCGAGCAAGTCGTACGACATCAAAGAGCTCATTTTCAAGATCGTCGACGAGTACGACTTCTTCGAACTTCAGCCCCACCATGCGAAGAACATCATCGTCGGATTTGCGCGCATGGAGGGGCAATCGGTGGGAATCGTCGCGAACCAGCCCCTGGTGCTCGCCGGCTGCCTCGATATCAAGTCCGCGATCAAGGCGGCGCGCTTCGTGCGATTCTGCGACGCGTTCCAGATTCCGATCATCACTTTCGTCGACGTGCCTGGATTCATGCCGGGAACGGCGCAGGAGTACGGCGGAATCATCAAGCACGGCGCCAAGCTTCTGTATGCCTACGCCGAAGCCACGGTGCCCAAGGTCACCGTGATCACGCGCAAGGCATATGGCGGCGCCTACGACGTCATGAGCTCCAAGCACCTACGCGGCGACGTCAACTTTGCCTGGCCGTCGGCCGAGATCGCTGTGATGGGACCAAAAGGGGCAGTGGAGATCATCTTCCGCAAGGACATCGGCGACCCGCAGAAGATCGCCGAGCGCACCGAGGAATACCGGGAAAAGTTCGCCAACCCGTTCGTCGCCGGGCACCGGGGTTACATCGACGACGTGATCATGCCGAGCGAGACGCGCAAGCGGATCTGCCGGTCGCTGAAGGTACTGCGTGGCAAGCGGCTGGAGAATCCCTGGCGTAAGCACGGCAACATCCCGCTCTGACCCCGGGCCGATGTTCAAGAAGATCCTCATTGCCAACCGCGGCGAGATCGCATGCCGCGTCATCGACACCGCCCGACGAATGGGCATACGCACGGTCGCGGTGTACTCGGAGGCGGACCGGGACGCCCGGCATGTCGGCCTTGCCGACGAAGCCGTTCCGATCGGGCCGGCGCCCTCGGCGCAGAGCTATCTCGTCTTCGAGCGGATTCTCGAAGCGTGCAGACAGACCGGCGCAGAAGCGGTGCATCCGGGATACGGGTTTCTCTCCGAGAATGCCAGGTTCTGCGCCGCGCTGCAGGCTGCCGGAATCGCGTTCATCGGGCCCAAGGCGCATGCGATCCAGAGCATGGGCGACAAGATCGCGTCGAAGCAGCTTGCCGAGCGTGCGGGCGTCAACACCATCCCCGGGTACACGGACGTCATTCGTGACGCCGACCATGCGCTTTCGATTGCGAAGGACATCGGCTATCCGGTGATGATCAAGGCGTCCGCGGGCGGAGGCGGCAAAGGTCTGCGCGTCGCATGGAGCGACGCGGAAGCGCGCGAGGGATATCAAAGCTGCCGTACCGAGGCGAAGAACGCGTTCGGCGACGATCGGGTGTTCATCGAGAAGTTCATCGAGGAGCCGCGGCACATCGAGATCCAGGTGCTCGGCGATGGTCACGGCAACCTCGTCTATCTGTGGGAACGCGAGTGCTCGATCCAGCGGCGTCACCAGAAGGTGATCGAGGAGGCGCCCTCGCCCTTTCTCGATGCGGCGACCCGCAAGGCGATGGGCGAGCAGGCGGTCGCCCTGGCTGCGGCGGTCGGCTACCAGTCCGCCGGGACCGTCGAATTCGTCGTCGACGCCGCGCGCAAGTTCTACTTCCTGGAAATGAATACCAGGCTTCAGGTGGAGCATCCGGTCACCGAGATGATCACCGGCATCGACCTCGTCGAGCAGATGATCCGGGTGGCGGCCGGCGAGAAGCTCGCATTTGCCCAGGCGGACATCCGGCTCGACGGTTGGGCGATCGAGGCGCGAATCAACGCCGAAGACCCGTTTCGAAACTTCCTTCCCTCGACCGGACGGCTAGTGCGCTACATCCCGCCCGACGAGGAACCCGGGTCGGTCCGGGTGGACACCGGGGTGTACGAGGGCGGCGAGGTGTCGATGTATTACGACTCGATGATCGCGAAGCTCATTGTCCATGGCGCCACGCGCCAGCAAGCGATCGAGCGCATGCGCGAAGCGCTGAACGGCTTCTACATCCGCGGGGTGTCGCACAACATCTCGTTCGTCGCCGCGGTCCTGCAGCACCCGCGGTTCGAGGCAGGCCGTTTCAATACGGGATTCATTGCGGAGGAATATCCGGCGGGTTTCGATGCGACGCACGCTCCGCACGACGATCCCGCGCTCCTGGCTGCCATTGCGGTATTCGCGCGGCGCCGCTACATCGATCGCGCGGTGCGAATCAGCGGCCAGGTTTCAGGGCATGGCCGAAAGGTCGGCGCGGACTGGATCGTGCTGATCGGCGTCGAACGCTATCCGGTGACCGTCGAGCCGACCGGTGGGGGCTACAAGGTCACCCACCCGCACGCGGTCCATGACCTGCGCTCGGACTGGAAGCTTGGCGAACCGATTTTCCGCGGAACGTGCAACGGTGCGCCCGTGCTGCTGCAGCTGGAGCGACGGGGGCTCCGGTACCGGATCTTTCACTGGGGGACCCAGGTCGATGCGATCGTGATGACCGAACGCGCGGCGGAGTTGCTGGCGCTGATGCCAGTGAAGCTTCCGCCGGATCTCTCCAGGTATCTGCTCTCGCCGATGCCCGGGCTGCTCACCGAGGTGTCGGTCGAGGTCGGTCAGGAGGTCAAGGCGGGTGAGAAGCTCGCCGCGATCGAGGCGATGAAAATGGAGAACGTGCTCAAGGCCGATCGCGATTGTATCGTCGCTGCCGTGCTCGCCAAGGAGGGTGAAAGCGTGACCGTCGATCAGCCCATTCTCGAGTTCGAGTGAGTGCGCGTTAGTGGGTAATTGTGCCCCCTCCTCGCCGAGAAGGGGTGCCGGCGGAGCCGGGGGGGTGGTGCGTTGTCCCGTATCTCTGATCAGCTCTTGCTTGCCGCTGCCGCGTAGGCGGCAATCACCTCCGGCGGTGCCTGCACGAGCTCGATCAGCACACCCTCGCCGCCGATCGGAAACGCGTCGTTCGCCTTCGGATGGATGAAGCAGATGTCGTAGCCGGACCCTCCCTTGCGAATTCCGCCTGGGGTAAAGCGCACCCCCTGCGTAGCAAGCCAATCGTACGCGGCGGGCAGGTCGTCGACCCAGAGTCCCACGTGGTTGAGCGCAGGCTCGTTCACGGCGGGTTTCCGGGCCGGATCGAGCGGCTGCATCAGATCGACCTCGCAGGCGAACGGTCCGGATCCGGTGGTGGCGATGTCCTCGTCGACGTTCTCGGACTCGCTGCGATAGGCGCCGCTCACCCGCAGGCCGAGGGTGTCGACCCACAGGCGGCGCAACTTCGACTTGTCCAGTCCACCGACGGCAAACTGTTGAACTCCAAGGATTTTGAATGGCCGCCCGGCCATGTTGCCTCCCGCTCAGGTTCGCCGTCGTTCGGCACGGTTTGCCTCGAACGCAGGTACGCGACGCTGGAATGCGTGCGGTCCCGAATCGAGAACAGGAAGTCTAAGGCTTGGAGAAGGGGACTGCCACGCCAGAGCGGGTGACAGCATGGGCAATGCGGGTGAAGCGTGCGTGATCGGAGCAAGACTCCGGATGGGGTGCGACGGTCGGACTCACTGCGCAACCCGACAGGTGCCGGCGACCCGACACCTGGCAGAGCCAGGCGGTTACCAGTTCAGGTAGGCCGGCCCGTAGTGGTAGCCGATCTGCACGCCGAGCGCGTAATCGTCAGCGCCGGAGAGCAACTCGGGGGCGGGCATGCGGCGGCGTGCGCGGGCGCTCTCGCCGGCCAGGAATCCCGCTGCGAAATCGAACGTCCAGCCGGTTTTCTCGGCGAGTTGGATCGCCTCGTTTTTCATTAGTGTCAGCATTTTGATCCTCCACCTAGTTAGGACTGCCTGCCCTTTAATAAGCAACCCATGTGCCAACCCGGCCGAACCGTGGCCGTATTTCACACTTGAGAATCAACACGCTTCGCGTAGACATCCCTCTGGAGGGGAGCGGACCGCCGGCGGGGCGGACGAGCGTGAAAACTTGCACGCTGGCTGCCCGGGATGGGACGCGAGGAGGGCAATTGGGAGCGGGTGCAGGGCGCCCGGCGTGCCCAGTTGACCCCGCCACCCTGTCCGGGTCGGGTCGGACGCCCGGCGGACGGGCAGCGGTGCCGAAATCTCCACGGCCATTTGCTCGCGCCGACAATCCGACGATTCGACGAATGCGACGCCGCCTCGTCGCGTCCCGTGGCCGGGCAAAAAAAGAGGGCCGGGTGCATGACGCGATCCCGGCCCCGCACGGAGAGAGGGTTGTTCAGTGCGCTGGCGCGTGCTCCTTCATCGAGCCGACCATGCTGTTCATGGCGCTCTCGACCAGCGGGCTGTCCGAAATGACTTCCGCGCGTCCGCGCCGGAAAGCCTCGGCAAGCGCCTTGGGCTCGAATGCGAGCGCCCGCGCGCCGTTGGGGTTGCTGAAGAGGTAGATGCCCTTCAGCGGGCTGATCCACGTGAGCTTGGCGCGTATCGTTGCGCCGTTCTTCTGCAGGAACTGCACCCACATTCCGCGCACGAGGCTCGAAACCAGGTTGTCCCACTTCTGGCGCGGGTCCTGATCCTCGTCGAAGTCGCCTGCGCCGTGCAGCTTGATCTCCTCGATCAGCACGTCGCCCTGGTTGACTTGCGTGGCGACGAGCTGGGGAGCCCCCGCGCTCGCGCTTTCCGCCCAGACGTCCTGCGGTTCGGCAGGCTGCTCCTCGGCCTCCTCCGCATATGTTGGCTTTGCCGCGCCTACGACCTGGAGCGCCGCGGGAGGCTGCGCGACCGGGCCGGCCGGTGCGTTGAGCCCCGACTTGACCGCCTGCGCGTGGCAGCGCACGAGCTGGGCGAAGAACTGATTGCGCGACTCGGGCGGCAGGGCGATCAGATCCATTCCGGCGTGCAGCCGCTTGAGGAGCTCGGGCAGGAGGCTGACGAGCTTCTTGCGATCCTCGCCGCTTTCCTTGGGCGCCACGCTCCAGATCAGATCATCCATGGTTCCCAGCGTGATGGCCCAGCGCTCGCTACCTTCGCCATGCGCGGCGTAGCTGACGACTAGCGCCTTTTCCCAGATCTGCTCGAGGAAGGCGCGGACGGGCTCGGGCATATCGCGCATGTCGACGCGACGTGAGACCTCGTCGCTCGCCACGACTCGCGCGATCTCGAGGCGCTCCCGATCGTGCACCACCTTCGCCGACTGCTCGGAGAAGGCGGACAGCCGTTGCTCTTCCTCGGCGAGAAACTCCTCGAGCTCCGCCACGAGGTTATCGAAGAGGTCCAGCTTGCTCTCGAAGCCGGTGATCACGCGCTGCACGATGCTATCGATCTTGGCGTACAGCGGATCGGTCTCGTCCGCCGCACCCGTCCAGCCGACCGCGGCGGCGGCGAGCGAGTCGAGCAGCTTGCGCGTCGGATGAGTCTTGTTCGAGAAGAACTTCTTGTCGAGGATCGCGACCTTCAGGATCGGGATCTGCAGGCGGCCGATGAGCGCCTTGATGGCATCGGGGATGCGCTTGTCGTCGAATACGTAGTCGAACAGCATCGCCACGATGTCGATCGTCATCGCGTCCATCTGTCCGAATCCCGCCGCCAGGTTGGAGCCCTTGATCTCGTGGAGAACGTTGCTCTTTCCGGACATCAGGACGGCGGCATTGAGACCGGGGATCGCGGCGCCGAGCGCTTCGATGCGGCCTTGCTGCAAATTGGTCAGCCCCTGCATCGCTGCGAGGCTCGCCTCGCTCGGCGGCATCACGGGCCACTGGGTGTTTCCGGTGACCCCAGCCACTCCGGGGCCGCGGGCGCCCCCGACGAGCTGCTGGAGCAATGCGAACCAGTCCTTGGCGTCGCCGCCGGGAACGGGCGACGCATTGGGGGCCTTCTCTTGGGAAGCGGACCCAGCGCCGTCGGCCGTCCGTTGCGTCTTGCGGGCGCCGAGCCGGATCTGGGGAAGAATGTTGCGCTGGATCAGCAGGTCATTCAGGTCGTGATAGATCGTCTCGATCTCGTCGACCATGTACTGCTCGATCAATTTGACGACCGCCGGCTTTGCCTGCCGGCCGAGCTTGAGGGAGTCGAGTCCCTGCTTGACGGCGGCACCGATGGTATTGGGACCGAGCGGGTTGTCATCATCCTCGAGCTGAGGGTTCTGCAGCACGACGGCCATTCGGCGCGTCAGCGCGTACAGCGTGTCCTTGTTGATGTCGCGCAGCTTGTTGACCAGGTTGCCGAGCGCGATGTTGTCCTCGAGGACGCCGTCCTCCAGCAAGGACAGCTCCATCGTATCGCCGGTCGACGGGGTCGCCGGGCGACGCTTCGTCTCCCGTCGGGCCTTGTCGTTGAACTGGGTCAGGAACTCGCGCTCCACCGCCGCGCAGAAGCCCTGCAGATTGGCGCGCGACTCGTCGCGTGCCTCGAAATACTGGTTGCGAATGTCGCGATCGGTGGAGTTGTAGGCCAGCTCGAAGAGATCCTGCTCGACCTTGCCGAGGACTCCGCGCAACGCGGCGGAGACCCGGACCAGCGCAAACTCGCGGCATTCTCGCGCGAGTGCGAACGACTCGCCGGAAGCGCTCGGTGCGCGCGTCGCCCGCTCGTTCAAGGTGACCACGTTCGACGGCAATGGTGACGCCACGGCACACCCTCCCGCGGGCTACGCCCGCTTTTCCTTTCGGCCGCATCTGCAGCCGAGGACAACGCGCGCGCTCCGCGCGACTGCTGCCGCGGAGAGCATCACCTGACTTGCCGGTCCGGAGTCCTGGAGGGGGATTGGTGCTGACGGGAACGGGCTCTGACGGCGACCCGGACACATCGGCCTGGCAATCCCGCTGTCATTGGACTCGCGTCCGTTAGACCGGTGATTTTGCGTCCCCACCTTTCGGTGGGTTTGCCCTTGTTCAGACCTGCCTTCGCATCCCCGCCGGGAGATTCGAAGACTGCGTATAGTTAGTGCTTTGTATGCGCTATGACAGTAGCATCGGGCGCGCCCGGACGCAATTGAATTAACGGGGGATTGAGACAACGAAATGGCGGCTGCTGTGACATATTTCGCGCGACTTCTCGACACTGTCGGAAGGCCGTCGATCCGGCTGCGGATTCCCGGCGCAAGCCAGCCCTAGCGACCTTGAAAACGCGGCTCGCGCTTGGCGAGGAAGGCTCGCTGGCCTTCGAGGTAGTCCTCGCTCGTGTAGCAGGCGTCGATCAGAGCCTGAACCGCGGCGAGATCCTGCGGCGTGGCATCATGGGCCGCCGCGCGAATGGCGCCCTTGGCGGCGCGTACGGTGAGCGGTGCATTCTCCGCAACGTCCCTGGCGTACGCGGTTACGTGGTCGTCGAGCGCGTCGGACGGCAGCGCCGCGCTGATAAATCCCATGTGTACCGCCTCCGTGGCATTGAAGCGGCGTGCGCTGAAGAAGAGATCGGCCGTGTTGGCGGGGCCGATCAGTTCGACGAAGCGCCGAATCCCATCCAGCCGATAGCCTACGCCGAGGCGCGCCGCGGGCATGCGAAACGTGCTGTCCGAGGCGCAGAAGCGCAGATCGCAGCCCGCCGCGAGGCCCAATCCGCCGCCGAAGCAGACGCCGCGAATCTTCGCGATCACCGGCTTCGAACAAGCCGGCGCGGCGTCGTAGGCCGCTTCGACCGCTCGGTCGAACTCCGCGAGCTTGACCGGATCGTTCGTGAATTCCGATATGTCGGCCCCGGCGGTGAAATCGCTGCCGCCGCCTTCGAGCACCAGCACCCGGATTGCGTCGTCCGCGTCCAGCGAAGCGATTGCCGCGGGCAGATCGCGCCACATTTCGAACGTGAGCGCATTTCGCTTGCGGGAATTGGAGAAGACGATTCTTCCGACCGACCCCGCGGTGCTGACGAGCAGGCGGGGCATTTCATTGGGAGCGGTCATGATTCGCGGATCCTCTTCGCTTTCGATTCATTTCAGGGCCTGGAACAGGTTGTTGAAGTCGTCGGTCCACAGGGCTAACGCGGGATTGGCAACCAGTTCTCGAACCCGCCAATCCGATGCCAACGGAGCGAGCGACGCGGCCGCGCGCGCGATGACGACCCAATCGGTCCTGGTCCGATGCTTGTCCTCCGTAGAGATGCCGTCGTCGGAGATCTGCAGCGCATGCAGGCCCTTCTCGCGCGCGACGCGGGCGATCACGGGTGGAAGGTCCAGGTATCGATTGGTCGCGTGCACGAGCAGCAAACCGTTCGGCTTCAGGTGACGCAGGTAGACATCGAACGCTTCCACGGTGAGGAGATGCGCGGGTATTGCGTCGCCCGAAAAAGCATCGATCGCCAGGAGGTCGAATTCCTGCGGCGGCTCGCGCTCGAGGCTGAGGCGGGCGTCCCCCAGCACTGTTTCGATCGTGGCCCGGCTTTCGCCTAGAAAAGTGAAATAGCTCCGCGCAATCGAGATCATCTCCGGATCGATTTCATAGAAGCGGATCAGGTCGCCTACCGATCCGTATGCAGCGAGGGTCCCGGCTCCCAGCCCTACCGCCCCGATCCGTGCCGGGTGCTTGATCGTCGCTAGCGCCATGCCGATCCCGCTCTGACTCGAATAGTAGGTGCTGGGCTGATTGCGCCGGGGATCGGGTGCGAGATACTGGCCGCCGTGCAGGATTGCGCCGTGACGAAGCGAGCGCCACGGCTCTTTGCCGCCGTAATCTCGTACGCTCACCGCCCCGTAGAAATTGCGCGCGACATGGAGGGCGCCGTCCGTGACTTTTTCGATCTGGGCATAGCTGCCCCAGACCGTCACGGGAAGCGCAATCACGAATGCCACGGCCCAGCCGCTGCGTGATGCGGCAAGGTGAGCGAGGAGGAGCACTGCGCACGCAACGAGCGCGAGGCCGAGTTCGAAGTACCCGACGAGCGCCAGGGGCGCAACGATGCCGATTAACACGCCGCCGATTGCGCCGCCCAGCGCGATGAAGAGGTAGTAGCCCGTGAGGTAGCGTGGGTCCGGGCGGAGCGCGGCAAGCTCGCCGTGGCAGACCATGCAGGCTGAAAACAGACCGATCAGGAAGATCGGTCCCACCAGTTCCAGATCGAGGTTGTCCAGCAGCAGTGCCATCGCGACAAGGCTCGCGACGAACAGACCGAAAAACAATCGGCGCCGGTACCAGTGGCCGGTGTCGAAGCACAGCACGAACGTGAGCAGATACAAAGAGAGCGGCGCGACCCACAGGAACGGAACCGACGCGATGTTCCGCGAAAGGTGGTTGGTCACCGCGAGCAGCATGACGACGCCGAGCGCCGACAGAGCCAGCCACGTGGCGCGCGCGGCGATCGTCGGAGGTGAGGCAGTCGGCGCATCCTCCGGAGATGCCTCGACCGGGCCGGGGGGCTGACGCGTGATGTGCCACGCGGCAGTGGCACAAAGTGAGACGAAAATCGCGTACCCGGCGGACCAGGCGAGGACCTGAATGCGGACGGGAATCCAGGGCTCGATATAGAACGGATACGCGATCAGCGCGAAGACCGCCGCGAGATTCGACAGCGCGAACAGCCGGTAGGGAGGGCGCGACGGAAAACTGCGGGCGAACCACGCCTGCAGCAATGGGCTCGTCGCAGCGAGCAGAAAATAGGGCAGTCCGATCACGGCGCCGAGCAGTCCGAGAATCAGGAGCGCCGGGTCTTCATTGCCCAGCGGTTTCCACGCCGCACCGGGCACGATCGGAAGCAGCACGAGGCTCACCACGAGCAGTCCCGCATGCGCCCGGCCCTGCACCAAGGGCTTGCATTTCCTCACCATGGCGTCCGCATACGCATAGCCGGCGAGCAGACCGGACTGGAAAAAGACCATGCAAGTGGTCCAGACTGCCGCGGAACCGCCGAACCACGGCAGGATCTGCTTGGCGATGAGCGGCTGCACGAGGAACAGCAGAAACGCGCTCAGGAAGACGGTGACGGTGTAGACGGAGAGCATCCGGGTGACGCAGGCGACTGGCCGGTCGCAGGAGGGCGCGCGAATTCTAGCAGGCGCGGCGCGGCGCCGGGACGCGTCGACTAGGTGGCGGCCTGATAGCATTGCAGAGGCTGCCGGATGGCCGGGGCCGCAGGAATGCACCGACATGGACCGCACCGAGCGCTTCTACAAGATTCACCAGTTGCTTAGCCGGAAGGGGGTCGTTCCGGTCCAGGACTTTCTCGGCGCGCTCGACGTCTCGCTCGCGACCTTCAAGCGGGACCTCGAGTACCTGCGCGATCGCCTGCATGCGCCGATCGAGTGGGACCGGGAGCGCCGCGGTTATCAGTATGTCGCCGCGCTGCCGGACGCGCCGCGCTACGAGCTTCCCGGCCTCTGGTTCAGCGCCGCGGAAATCCGCGCGCTCCTCACGATGCAGCATCTGCTCGTCGGATTGCAACCGGGTCTGCTCGAGCCGCACGTGAAGCCGCTGCTGGCGCGGTTGCGCACGCTGCTCGGGTCGGGTGAGCACACGGCGGACGAGATCGAGCGGCGCATCCGGATTCTGCATCTCGGGTCGCGCGCCGTGCAGCTGCCGCACTTCGAGCACGTGGCGAACGCGGTGCTGGCACGCAAGCGACTGGATATCGTCTACCGCAGTCGTGGATCCGATGAGACAACTTCGCGCGAGATCTCGCCGCAACGTCTCGTTCACTATCGCGAGAACTGGTATGTCGATGCCTGGTGCCACCTGCGGGACGGACTGCGCAGCTTTTCGGTGGACGCGATCCAGCGCGCACGCCTGCTCGACACCGCGGCGAAGTCCGTTCCCGACACCGAGCTGGACGAAATTCTTGCGAGCGGCTACGGAATATTTTCCGGCCGCGCCACCGCTTGGGCCAAGCTGCGGTTCACGCCGGAGCGCGCCCGCTGGGTCGGCACCGAGGAGTGGCATCCCAGGCAGAAGGGGCGGTACGAGAAGGACGGCAGCTACGTGCTCGAGCTGCCCTATGCCGATTCGCGCGAGCTCATCATGGATATCCTTCGCCACGGGTCGGAAGTCGAGGTGCTCGAGCCGGCGGAATTGCGCCGGCTGGTGCGCGACCAGCTCGCAGCGGCTGCAGCGAAGTACGGAAAATGACTAAGTCACGGCGCAGACCCCTGGAATGGTGGCTCATCGACTGAGCCAGCGGTCTCCTGACAATGGGCGCTTCTGAATCCTGCCGGAGCCTCAGCAATGGTCCAGCCAGAGCTTCTCGAGATCTTCGACGTCAGCGCGCTCGTCCCCATGGCAGTGTTCCTGCTCTGGTGGGTGCTGGGAGATTGACCGCGCGCGGCGCGGCGGTGCTCCTGCGAGAATAGGAGCGCATGCTGAGCGTCATCCAGTCGAATCGCCCCGAAATCCTAGCCGATCGGCTTGCCGATCTCCTGCGCGACGAGCCGCTGCAGCCGCTCGTGCAGGAGGCGATCGTGATCCAGTCGGAGGGCATCGGGCGCTGGTTGAAGCTCGCACTTGCCGAGCGGCTCGGCATCGCGGCCAGTATGCAATTCCCGTTTCCCGCGAGCTTCGTGTGGGAGCTCGTCGCGCGCGTGGTGCCCGATGTGCCGCGCGAGTCGCCGCTCGCGCCGGAGGTGCTGAAGTGGCGCGTCGCAGCCGCCCTCGCGCGGATCGGGGTCGATACGCGTTTCACGGCGATCGAGCGCTACCTCGCGGACGGTGACCCCCTCAAGGCCTACCAGCTCGCCCAGCGGCTGGCGACGGTGCTCGACCGCTACCTGGTGTACCGACCCGACTGGATTGCCGCGTGGCGGGCGGGCAAGGACGTGCGTCTTGGTGCGCACGAAGCGTGGCAGGCCGCCCTCTGGCGCGAGATCGCAGCCGAGCTTCCCGCCGCAGCGCAGACCGATCCGCGCGAGCGATTCCTGACTGCCATCCACGAGCGTGCGGAAGCGCGCGAGGCGCTCCCTCCGCGCATCCATCTTTTCGCTTTGGAGGCATTGCCTCCGCCATACTTCGAATTCTTCCGGCAAATTGCTCGCCACCGGGACGTTCGGCTGTGGATCGTGAATCCCTGTCGCGAGTACTGGCCTCTGATCGAGGATCCGCGGCGCGTCGCGCGCGCGCGCACGGAGATCGGGCCGGAAGCCGGGCATCGGGAGACCGGCAATCGCCTTCTCGCTTCGCTTGGCCGTCATGGCCGAGCGCTGATCGACTCGGTGGTGGAGGATCCCGGTGGCGCAGAAGGCGAATACTTCGATCCGACTGAGGTCCGGCGCACGCTGCTCGCCGCGCTTCAATCGGACGTCCTCGCGTTGCGGGAGCGCGGCGACGCGGGTGCACCGCTGCTCGAATTCGAACCTGCGGACCGCTCGCTCACTGTTCACGTGTGCCACAGTCCGATGCGCGAGATCGAAGTCCTGCATGACCAGTTGCTCGACCGCTTCGGCCGGGATCCGACGCTGCGCCCGGCGGACGTTCTCGTACTCGTTCCGGACGTTGCGATGTATGCGCCGCTGATCGACGCAGTGTTCGGTACTGCGCCCAAACCCCGTCACATCCCCTACGCCATTGCCGACCGGACCCGGGCGGCGGATTCCGCGGCTCTGCGCGCTTTTCGCGCACTACTTGCGATTCCGGAGGGACGGCTCGAAGCCGAGCAGGTGCTCGCATTGCTCGAATTCCCCTCGGTCGCGCGCCGATTCGGCATTCGCGCCGAGGACCTTACCGCCGTTCGAACCTGGGTCCGCCAGGCGGGAATTCGGTGGGGACGCGATGAGACCACGCGCACCCGGCTCGGATTGCCGCCGGCGCGCGCACATAGCTGGCGCGCGGGCCTGGAGCGGCTCTTTCTTGGCTACGCCATGGCCGGTGACGGTTCGCAACTCTTCGCCGGAACACTTCCGATCGACGGCGTGGAGGGAGGCGACGCGAATCTTGCGGCATGCCTCAGTTGCTTCGCCGAGAACGTTTTCGCCCTGGACGAGATTTTGCGGACCGGCCGAACGCTGCGCGCCTGGAGCGACGCGCTTGCCGCGACGCTCGAGAGGTTTATCGCGTCGGACGAGGACGAAGCGTCCGAGATCATCGCGATCCGCACGGCCGTGGAGCGGATGGCGCGCGATGCGGCCGAGGCCGGCTTTGGCGAGGACGTGCCACTCGCGGTGGTGCGTGCGCACCTGGACGGCGTGCTCGGTGGCGTTGCCCGCAGCAGTGCCTTTCTTGCGGGGGGCGTGACGTTCGCCGCACTCGGCCCCGCGCGGCCCATACCGGCACGCCTCGTGTGGATGATCGGTCTGAACGACGAGGTTTTTCCGCGCGACGAGCATCCGCCCGTTTTCGACCTCGTCGCGCACCACGCGCGGCGCGGCGATCGGACGCGGCGCGAGGAGGATCGCTATGCCTTTCTGCAGGCAATCCTCTCGGCGCGCGAAGCGCTTGGGGTGAGCTACACCGGCCGCAGCGTCCGCGACAACAAGGCGATTCCCCCGTCGCCGGTTCTGACTGAGCTCCTGGAGGTCGCGCAGCGCGCGTTCTCCCCGGAAGAGCGCGCCGCCGCGATACGGGACATCGTCGTCGTGCATCCACTCCAGCCGTTCAGCCAACGCTACGGCGGATCCGATGTCAGGCTCTTCACGTACGCCGCGGAATACGCCCAGCGCATACTCCCCCCAGGCGCGCCGCGATTCGCCGGACACACACTTGCGGATGCCGGCGCGCCTGACGCAATCCTCACGATCGAGGCGCTCGCGCACTTCCTGGCCAACCCGGCCCGGCACTTTCTGGAGCGACGGCTCGGTGTGCGCCTCGACGCAAGCGAGGGGCCGCTCGAAGGCGCTGAGCCGTTTTCGCTGACCGAGCTCGCGGGATGGGAAGCGGATCAGCGCGCGTTCTCGCTGCGTCGGTCCGGACATAGCGTCGACGAGGTTCGCAGCGTCTTGCGCGCGGCAGGCATGCTGCCGGACGGCGCGGCGGGCGATGCGGCGCTTGCCGAGCGACTGGCCGACATCGACCCCATTCTTGCCGCGCTCGATCGCGTGACCTTCGTGGACCCGGTTGAAGCGGTGATCGACATTCCCGGCACCACACCCCCGCTCCGGCTCGCCGTTGCGCTCGACGGCCTGACCTCGGAAGGCAGAATTGCGTGGCGAGTGGGCGGCTTGCGGGCCGAGGACCGTCTGCGCGCCTGGCTCGCACACCTCGCGCTCGCGGCTCTGGCGCCCGCAGGCGTGCCGCCGCGAACCCGACTGCTGTCGCGCAAGAAGCATCAGAATCGCGCGCGGGATGTCCTGTTCGGCGTGCCCGACCGCCCGCTTGCTCGACTGGCAACACTTGCCGACCTCTATGTGGCCGGTGGCAGCGAAGTGGTGCCGTTTTTTCCCGAGACAGCGCTCGCATTCGCGACACTGCTCCCGAAGGGCGAGGACGCGGCGTGGCGTGCCGCGGAAAAGATTTGGACAGATGAGCGTGACGGAAACGCCTACTTCGCGCTTGCGTTTTGCGATGTGAATCCGCTCGACGCACGATTTGCCGCGCATGCGCGTGAAATATGCGGACCGATGCTTGCCGCGGAAGTCGATGATGGTTGATCCGATCGCCACGCCGCTCGACTTCGAGCGTGCCCCGCTGGCCGGTTCGGTGCTCGTCGAAGCCAGCGCGGGCACCGGAAAGACGTGGACGATCGCAGCCCTCGTGCTGCGTTTGCTGCTCGAGGAACGCCCCACCCGTGGACGATGCCGGATCGAGGACATACTGGTCGTGACCTATACGAAGGCCGCGACGGCCGAGCTCCGGGAACGGATTCTCGACCTGCTCGTTGCCGCGCGTGAGGGTCTCGAGACGGGGTACGCGGAGGATCCGCGCGTGCGCGGTGCGCTCACCACCACTTCGGCAAGGCGCGCGGAGGCGCGCGCAGACCTCGATCTCGCGATTGCAAGCTTCGACCTCGCGCCGGTCTACACGATTCATGGCTTCTGCCAGCGCGCGCTGGCCGACCACGCGTTCGAGAGCGGACGGCAGTTCGACGCCGAAATCATTTCCGACGAGACGGCGCTGCGCGAGTCGTCGGCGCAGGACTTCTGGCGCAGGGAGATGGCAAGCGTCAGTCCGGAACGTGCGGCCGCGCTCCTCGAAGCGATCAAAGGTCCCGCGGGATTGCTCGAGCGGGTCAAGCCGGCACTAGATCGACCATACGCCAATGTACTCGATGCAGCACCGGCACCCGACCTGACCGAGATCTCCGCGCGCCTCTGCGCGGCTTTCGGGCGCGCCCGTTCGCAATGGTCTGCCGCACGCGAAACTGTTGTCACGCTGGTGACGCGAGCGAAGCTGAACGCCAACAGCTATCCGCCGCGCAAGCTCGCCGAGTGGTGGGCTGCCTTCGACACCTATTTCGCGGGCGCGCAGATCGATCCGCCTCCCGAGAAGCTTTTGAAGCTGGTGCCGGAAGCGCTCGCGAAGGGCAAGACCAAGGCGGGGTCGCTGCCCGAGCACGCGTTCTTTCAGGAGGTAGCAACGCTGCTCGCGGACATCGAGGATACTAACCGTCGGCAGCCGCGCGGCGGATGTCGAGCTGTTCGCGCGGTTTCTCGTCTTCTGCCGCGATGACGTCGGTCGTCGCAAACATGAGCGGGCGCTGCTGTCCTACGACGATCTCCTGCTCGGCATGCGCGCAGCGCTGCGCGGCCACGGGGGACCGGACCTCGCAGCCGCGTTGCGAACGCGCTACAAGGCGGCGCTCATCGATGAATTTCAGGACACGGATCCGATACAGGCCGAAGTGCTGGAGCGTATCTGGGAGGGGACCGATCAGCCCGTTTACTTCGTCGGTGACCCGAAGCAGGCGATCTACGGCTTTCGCGGCGCCGATGTGTTCACCTACCTCGAACGGCGGGCGAACGTGCGCGCCAGGTTTACGCTCGCGGTGAATCAGCGCTCGGATCCGCCGCTGCTGGACGCGGTGGCTGCATTCTTCGCCGGGAACGAACGTTTTCTCATTCCGGAGATCGCGTTCGTCCCGATTGCGCCGACGGATCGGCCACGCGGGCACCTGGACATCGAGGACACGCACAAGCCCTTCACCGTTTGGCACGTCGAGCAGGAGGCGGGCGAGAGCAAGGATGCGGTCCGGCGTCGTATTGCAGATGCGGTTGCCGCGGATGTCGCACGAATCAACGCGCTCTCCCGCGCCGATCGTGCGAGGCTCGTGGAGCCGGAGCGCGGCGCAAAGCCGCTCGCCATGAGCGACATTGCCGTGCTCGTGAGCACGCATGCGGAAGGCGACATCGTTCGCGCGGCGCTCGCGGACGCCGGTCTTGCCAGCGTCACCTACGGGGCCGACAGCGTCTTCGAGTCGTGCGAAGCCGGCGATCTGGAGCGTATTTTGCGCGCCGTGGCCGAGCCGGGACGCGAAGCACTGCTGCGCGCGGCCCTTGCCACCGAGCCATTCGGCATGGACGCCGCGGCACTCGCCGCGCTCGCCAACGACGGCGCGGACTGGGAAGGTTGGGTCGCGCGCTTTCGCGAGTACCACGATATCGCCGGTACCGAGGGGTTCGTGCGGATGTGGCGCGAGCTGACCCTGCGCGAAGGCATCGCCGCGCGGCTGCTCGGGCGCCCGGACGGCGAGCGCCGAATGACGAACATGGCGCACCTCGTCGAACTCCTGCATAGCCAGGCGGACGCGGAGGGTCTGGACCTCGCGCAGCTCGCCCGTGCGCTTGCCCACGCGCGCGAGGCGCCGATACGGGATCCGGACACCGAGCAGCTCCGGCTCGAGTCGGACGAGGATCTGGTGAATATCGTCACGGTCTTTCGCGCAAAGGGACTCGAGTATTCGGTGGTCTACTGCCCATTCCTCTGGGACGGCTTTCAGCAAGTGGCGCGGGGTCGCGCCGTCGTCTTTCACCCGCAAGGGGCGCGCGGCGGAGCGGTGGTTGATCTGGGTGGACCCGGACTGCGAGGCGCACCGCCGGATTGCGGCTGCCGAGGAACTCGCCGGCGATCTCCGACTCGCCTATGTCGCGCTGACTCGCGCGCGTCACCGCTGCACGCTGGCCTGGGGTGCCCTGCCGCAGGCGGATCAGTCCGCACTCGCCTGGCTCCTGCATGCTCCGGCGCACGCCGCGGATGCTTCGCGCGTGGATCCGGTCGGTGAGCTCAAGAGGGCGTTCAGGAAGCTCGATGCAGAAGCGCTTGCAACGCGGCTCGATCGACCTGGTCGTCGACGCGAAGGGCGCACTCGCCGTGACTCCGCTCCCCGCTGGGGCGGCCGGGCGGGAGGTGTCCGGCGCACGGGCGCCGGATGCACTTGTTGCGCGCGCCTTCGTGACGCGCGTCGCGCCGGCGTGGCGCATTTCGAGCTTCAGCGGTCTGGTCGCGCGCAATCAGGACGAGTCGCCGGACTACGATTCGATACGCAGTGTGCAGCGCGTGGAAGTGGTGCCTCGGCAGGCCGGGGGCGATGACGCGTTCGGATTGCCGCGCGGCGTGCGGCTCGGAACGGCGTTGCACAAGGTGTTCGAGACCCTCGACTTCGCGTCCGCCGACGAAGCGCGCATCGCGGCCGTGGTGAGGCGCGAGCTGACGCAATCGGGTATCGACGACTCCTGGACAGAAGTCTCCGCGCGAACTGTCTCCGATGTCCTCGCCACTCCTCTCGACATGAGCGGTTTTGCGCTGCGCGACCTCGCGCGCCCGGATTGCGTGGACGAGCTGGAATTTACCTATCCCGTGCGCGGCGCTGCGGCCAGCGAGCTGGCCACCGTTCTGGCGCCGTTGCGCGCGATCGGATCGCGCCTACCAGAGGCCATTGGATCGCTCGTGCTGGCCCCCGCGCGGGGATTCATGCGCGGGTACATCGATCTGGTCTTCGCGCGCGACGGCCGCTATTTCATTGTCGACTACAAGTCCAACTGGCTGGGCGACACGATGGCGCACTACGCCCCGGAGCGGCTCGCGGTCGCAATGGCCGAATCCTTCTACGACTTGCAGTACCTCGTGTACGCAGTCGCCCTGCATCGCCTGCTTGCGACACGTGTCGAGGACTATGAATACGAGCGCCATTTCGGCGGGATCCATTATTTGTTTCTCCGCGCGATGCGCCCCGCTACGGGCGCGGCCTTCGGTGTGTACTCCGTCCGACCCGACGCGTCGCTCGTGAAGGCGCTCGACGCGTGTCTGGCACCGGGCGAACCATTGCTGCGTGACGGGAGCGACGGCGTGAAGCCTGCAGCGTTGCCGCTCTTGCCGGCGGAATTTGCGCGAGTGGTCGGCGGCCTCGTGCCGGACGCAGGCGAGGTGCCACGTCTTGCGGTGGCGCTGGCGGCCGCTGCCACTGCGGCAGGCCACGTGTGCGTCGATCTCGCCGCGGTAGGCGGAACGACTGCGCTCGATGGCGCGGTGGAAGTGCCTCCGCTGGATACGCTGCTGGCGAGCTGCAGGGGAGTCCGCTCGTCACCCAGCCCGGGGGCTTTGCCCCGCTGGTGCTCGATGGACAACGGCTCTATCTGCATCGCTACTGGCAATACGAATCGGCGGTTGCTGGGGCTTTGCTCGCTCGCTGTGCGATCGACGATGAACAGGTGGACGAGGCACGGCTGAAACGTGCGCTGGACCGGTACTTTCCGACCGCGGGGTCGGCAGCCGGACATGCAGAAAGTTGCGGCCGCGGTCGCCGGCGTGAAGCGGCTGGCAGTGTTCTGTGGCGGGCCGGGCACCGGCAAGACTTCGACCGTCGCGCGCGTGCTGGCGGTGTTGACCGAGCTCGCGGACGGCGCGCGAATCGCGATCGGCCTCGCTGCGCCGACGGGCAAGGCAGCCGCGCGGTTGCAAGCGGCGCTCGGCGCGCTGCCGGAAACGGCGGTGATGGCGCCACAGGCTGTCACGCTGCACCGGCTGCTTGGCCTGGCGGCCGGGCGTGCGCCGCGGTATCACTCGGGCAATCCGCTCCCTTTCGATGTCGTGGTCGTGGACGAGGCGTCGATGATCGATCTCGCGCTCGCTGCAAAGCTCGTCGGCGCGCTTCCGGCGCACGCGCGACTGATCCTGCTCGGAGACCCCGATCAACTTGCCTCGGTCGAGGCGGGTGCAGTGCTGGCCAGCATTGCGGGTGCAGGGGGGGCGTATTCGCCCGCGATGGGCGCGCGGCTAGCGCGCCTGACCGGGCAGAGCATTCCGACCGGACCCACGCCGTCCAGGCTTTCCGATTCCATCGTGCTGCTCGAGCATAGCTATCGATTCGCCGCCGGGAGCGGGATCGGTCGCATTGCGCACGCGGTGCGTACGGGGGATGCCAGCGCGGCCATCGCGGCCCTCGATGCGGGTGGCGAAGCGACTTGGCAAAGTAGTGACGCAGAGGCGCTGGGCAACGCAATTTACCGCGGATACGAGCGGTATTTCGAGGCGGTCCGCGCGGGCGCCGATGCGGGGCGTTGTTTCGCCGAGTTCGGACGGTTTCGTGCGCTGGCGGCAGTGCGCGACGGTCCCTATGGTGTACACGCGCTGAACCGCATGGTCGAGCGGCGGCTTGCGGCGCACGAGCCCGCGGTGCTGCATCAGCGCTGGTTTCCGGGCCGTCCGGTCATGGTGACGCGCAACGACTATGCCTTGCGCCTGGCGAACGGCGACGTCGGAATCGTGATGCACGACGCTGCGGCGCCTGGCGGGATTGCGGTCGTGTTCGAGGCGCCCGAAGGCGGACTGAGACGTATCTCCCCGGCGCGTATGCCCGAGTGCGAGACGGTCTACGCGATGACCGTCCACAAGAGCCAGGGTTCCGAATTCGATGCGGTGCTCCTCGTGCTCCCGCCGGAACCCGTGCCGGTCCTCTCGCGCGAGCTTGTCTATACCGGCGTCTCGCGCGCACGCCGAAGTCTGGCAGTGGTCGCGCAGCCAGAAGTTCTGAAGATCGCCGTCGAGATGCGCATAAAGCGGGACTCCGCCCTGTCCGAGCGGATCCGCAATCCCGGGCCGGGCGCGACTCTGGCACTATAAGAGCGCCCGACCGCATGGCCACCCGGCCGCTATCGCGGTAATTTCGTCAGGCGCTTTGGCGCAGAGCAACTGCGTACTCGGAGTGATTCATGGACGTGAAGGCGATTCAGGCACAGCTTGCCGCGCATGCCGTGGAGCGGAACTGGGATCCGTTCTTCAGCCCGCGGAGCCTTTCGATGGCGGTTGCGGGCGAAGCCGGTGCGCTGCTCGCAGTGTTCCAGTGGCTGTCGGAAGACCAGTCGCGGCGAATCGGACAGACACAGGACAGGGGGGCGGTATCGGAATCGATTGCCGAGGTCGTGCTCTATGCGCTGCGTCTCGCGGATATCGTCGAGGTCGATATCGAGGACGCGATCCTCGCACGGGCGGCGCTCAAGTATCCGGTCTCCGCTCGGCGCTTCGAGGGCGTGGACGAGAACGAGGTGCGCGTGAGCGCGCCTGCGTCGCGCGAGGCGACGCCACCCGCGTCGAGCGCATCGGTGCGGCCGGTACCGGTGCAGCGGCTCGATACGGCGCCGGACCGCATTCCGCCGCGCGCCGCGACAGGCAGAGAGGATGTGCTGCGGTCCGCGCCGCCGCCCCCGATACCGGTTCGCCCTCAGCCCGCCAAGGTGGTGGAGGACGAAATCGACGAGGAAATTCACATCGATAGCGGCCCGCCGGAGCGCGCGCCGACACGATCGCCCGTGCGGCCTGAGCCGCCATCGCGCGGACGCTCGGAAGCGGCGGCGCGCGAGCGAGTCGAACCACCAGCGCGGGTCAAGGATGAGCCACCAGCGCGTTCGCGTGCCGACCCTCCGCCGCGGGCCAGGGAAGAGCCCCTGCGCGAGCGCGCCGATCCTCCAGCTCGGGACCGGACGCCGCCGCCCGCGCGGGCGGAGCCGCCGGCCCGCCAGGAACGCTATGCAAGTCTCGATACCAACGCGGTTCTGGATTTGATCAAGGGTCTCAAGAAACGTATCGACGATTCGCGGAGCGACGAAGCGGTGTTGCACGAGATCAAGGACGAGATCGATACGCTGCGGAGAAACGTGTACTCGTCGAAATCCAAGCCGGCCTGGATCGCCGGCGGGCTGGAGCGGCTCCGTGCGTTACTCGAGGAGGCCTCGAGCCACCCGGTCGGCGACAAGATCAACTTCAGGGATTACATTGGGCGCATAAGCCGCCTGCTCGAATCGTAGACAGTGCGCCCGCCTTGCAAGTCCACGTGGACCGTGTCACGGCCCCGGTGACGGACCGAGAGACCGAATGATCGATCGACTCCCTAGCGAACGGCTTGCCCGCCGCTGCGATCCGGATTCGTTCGCGTTCGAGACGACCGCGGAACTCGCGGGCGTGGACGAAGTGATCGGGCAGGAGCGCGCCGACCGGGCCGTGGAGTTCGGCGTCGCAATCCGAAGAGACGGCTACAACCTCTTTGTAATGGGTCCGACGGGCAGCGGCAAGCGCACGCTCGTGCGCAAGCGGATCGCGGCACACGCCGCGGACGCCGAGTCTCCGTCGGACTGGGTCTACGTCAACAATTTCGACGAGCCGCAGAAGCCGATCGCGATCGGCTTGCCGCCCGGTCGCGGCGCCGCGCTCAGGCGCGACATGGAAAACCTCGTCGACGAGTTGCGCGACGCGATTCCCGCGGTATTCGACAGCGAGGAGTACAGCACCAAGGTCGAATCGCTCGACGCCGAGTTCAACGAGCGGCACGAACGGGAATTCACCGCGCTCGGCGAGGAAGCCACGCAGCAGAAGATCGCGCTGCTGCGCATGCCGAGCGGATTCTCCTTCGCTCCCGTCAGGGACGGCGAGGTCCTCACGCCGGAAGAGTTCGCGAAGCTGCCCGAGGAGGAGCGGCAGCGGATTCAGACGGCGATCGCCGCGCTGCAGGTGAAGCTCGAGAAAGCTGGTGCGCGGAGTCATGCGGTTGCGCAAGGAGCGCGCCGAGCGCATCAGAGCCCTCAATCGCGAGATGACCCTGCTCGCGGTCGGGCACGTCGTCGACGACCTCGAGGAGCGCTACCGGGACATGGCTCGGGTGGTCGAGTATCTCGAATCGGTACGGCGAGATGTGCTCGACCATGCCGATAACTTCCGCAGGCCCGCGGATGTTTCGGCCGCGCCCGGGCCGATGGCGCAGCGCGAATCGCCATCGCTGCGCCGCTACGCGGTGAACGTCCTGGTCGATAACGGCTCTTGCGCAGGGCGCGCCGGTGGTGACGGAGGATCATCCGACATTTCAGAACCTCGTGGGACGCATAGAGCACCTGGCGCAGTTCGGCGCGCTCGTCACGGATTTCAACCTGATCAAGCCGGGTGCCCTGCATCGCGCAAACAGCGGATACATGTTGATCGACGCGGCGCGCATCCTCGCCCAGCCGTTTGCGTGGGAGGGGCTCAAGCGGGCACTGCTCCGCGACGAGATCCGGATCGAGTCGCTCGGCGACATGTATGGGCCCATATCGACGGTGTCGGTCGAGCCGGAGGCGATTCCGCTGCACACCAAGGTGGTGCTGTTCGGCGACCGGATGATCTACTATCTGCTGCAGGAATACGATCCGGATTTCGGCAAGCTTTTTCGCGTCGTCGCCGATTTTGGCGACGACTTCGATCGCAACCCCGAGAACACCCAGGCGCTCGCCGGGCTGCTCGCCGCCCACGCCGCACGCGACGGACTCCTGCCGCTCGATCGCAGCGGTATCGCGCGGGCGGTTGATTTCGCCTCCCGCTACGCCGGTGACGGGCGCAAGCTCACAGCGCAGGTGCAGCGCGTCGTCGATCTTCTCACCGAAGCCGATCACGCCGTGCGCGCTGCGGGGCGCGGCGTCATCTCGGTCGAGGACATCGAGCGGGCCGATGGCGCGCAGCGCGCCCGATCCGACCGTCTGCGCGAGCGCATGCAGGACGAAGTCCTGCGCGGGACGATTCTCATCGACACGGATGGCGCCAAGCTCGCTCAGGTCAACGGACTGTCGGTAGTCATGCTGGGCGATTATGCGTTCGGAACCCCCACGCGCATCACCGCGACCACGAGGCTGGGCGAGGGGCACGTGATCGACATCCAGCGGGAAGTCGAGCTGGGTGGCGCGATTCACTCCAAGGGGGTGCTGATCCTGTCGGCGTTTCTGGCGGCGTACTATTCCGGCAATCGGCCGCATTCACTCACGGCGAGTCTCGTGTTCGAGCAGACATACGGCGAGGTGGATGGGGACAGCGCATCGCTCGCCGAGCTCTGCGCGCTGCTCTCGTCGCTCTCCGGCATTCCGATACGGCAATCGCTCGCAGTGACCGGTTCGGTCAATCAGCTCGGCGAGGTGCAGCCGATCGGCGCCGTGAACGAGAAGATCGAGGGTTTTTTCGAGATTTGCGCGGCACGCGGCCTCACCGGCGTGCAAGGCGTTCTCATCCCCGCCGCGAACGTGGACGATCTGATGTTGCGTGACGACGTGGTCGCTGCCGCGCGCGATGGTGCGTTCCATGTGTATCCGGTGCGTACCGTCGACGAGGCGATCGAGGTTTTGACGGGCGTGCCCGCGGGTTCCGCCGAAGGGCTCGGCGAAGGCCTGCAATCCACGGTGAACGGCCGCGTGGCGGCGCGTCTGCGCGAGTACTCGACCGCGCGGCGCAAGTGGACGCGCCCCGCGGGGTCTCCAGCATCGACGCGCGGCGCGAGTCGGCACGGTGACGAATGACAAGCTTAAAGTCCGGCGCGTCGTGGCGGCGCTCGACGCCGCCGCGATGCCGGTGCAGGTGCTGGAGACCTCGGCGGCGCTCGCGAGCGCGCTGCACGCCGAGCTCGTTGGCCTCTACGTCGAGGACGAGCGGCTGCTGCGTGTCGCGGAGCTTCCGTTTGCGCAAGAGTTCGGCCTTGCCACCGCGCATGCAAGGCAGATCGATGTTGTCGACGTCGAGCGGGCATTGCGCAGCCAGGCCGCGCGAATGCGCCGCATGGTCGATGCCCTGGCGCGACCGCTCGGGCTGGCGTGGTCGCTCGACGTCGTGCGAGGCGAGGCGCTGCGAAGCGCGGTCGCCTATGCCGGTGCGGACGATCTGCTGGTAATCGGGAGAGCGCGCTACGTTCCCGGCGAATTGAGCCGAGCGTCTCCAGCATCGCCCGGAAGCGGGGTGCGTGCGGACCCGGTTGCAGTGCTATTCGATGCGACGGTTCAAGCGGTTCGCGCGCTTGGATTGGCGGTCACCCTGGCGCGCGCCACGCGCCGCGAGGTCGCTGTACTCGTTCCGGCTGCGGGGCCCGAGTCGTTTCGCGCGCTCCGGGTCGACGCGGGGTGCGTGCTTCAGGGGCTCGGGGCGAGTGCTGCATCGTATGTCATGCTGCCCGACTCGGGCGCGCCGTGCATCGAGCGCGCAACACGCGGGCTCCGGGCCGGGGTGTTGGTGTGCCCGGCAGGAAAACGCAGCGCGGCGGGCGAGGACGTGGCTCGGCTGCTTGCGGATGTGACCTGTCCGATCGTGATGGCCAGTTGAAGGATGGCGCGCCGCACCGGCGCGCACGGCGTGGTGCGCACGGGCCGATATGTCTTTGTACCGGTGCCGGAAAGCGAAGGCCCGGGGCACACCCGGCGACCCGACGACATTAGGCACTCCGACGGCCGGGCGATCGAGAAATGATCGACGCAACGGGAAAAAAAGGTATCCTGAATCAGGAAGGGACATTGCACCGGTACGATACAAGGAGACGTGGAAGATGATGCAAACCGATCTTCAGATCACCGTTCGCGACATGGAGCACTCTCCGGCTCTCGAGGAGCGGATTCGCGAGAAGGTGAAGAAGCTCGAACAGGTGTATACCCGCATCATGGGCTGTCGAGTGGTTCTCGAGGCGCCGCACCGGCACAAGCACCAGGGCAAGCAATTCAGCGTCCGGCTGGATGTGACCGTGCCGGGCAAGGTGATCGTGGTCAATCATGATCATCATGAGGATGCATACGTCGCGTTGCGCGACGCGTTCAACGCCGCGCGCCGGCAGCTGGAGGAGTACGGACGAATCCAGCGCGGCGACGTCAAGAAGCACGGGCGCGAGGATGGCGCCGCCGAGGCCCCGGTCGCCGATTGACGGGTCGCTTGCGCGGGGCGGGCCAGCGGGAAGGGGCGGGTCGCGATGCGAATCTTGTTGAAGTTGCATGCCGCGAGGGGCGCCGGGCGATTTCGCAGGGAAATCTTGCGCGCCGCGGTTGCCAGTGTCTCGAGACAGGATCAGAATGAATCTGTCGACAGAGTGAGCAGAGAGACCGAGTAACGGGTGGCCGGTCCCGGCGTGCACGAAGCACTTGCAGGATCGGCGACGGTAGCAAGGAGATTCGTCATGCCACGCGCCATCCCAGAAACGACACCCGAGTTCGAGAATGCCCGCATCATCGAGCGGCCGGACGGGTTTTATTGGCAGTCCAAGGAGTCCGGCGAGGAGTCCGGGCCGTTCGCGTCCCTGTCGGATGCGGTCGACGATCTGGGATTCAATGCCGACCTGGAAGTCGACGCGCCCGATACGCTCGAGGAGGCCGAAGCCGACCTCGGCGTGGAGGGATACATCGATCCCGAGACCGGCGAGCTCGAGGATCCGTCTCTCCCGCGCCTGGGCGAGCACTGATCCGGCGCGGAGTGGCGCGCTTCTATAGCCGATCCCGTTGACGGGCCCCTTTACCCCGTCCGTTTATCCGGACTGGGCCGGGCGACCGAAGTGTGCCAGCATTGCGCGCACCCCGCGCCAGAGCTTCGGCAGCAACCATACCGTGAGTATCGCGAACGCGGCGAGTCCGATCAGGAACGCGATGGGCGCCATGATTGCCGCGAACAATCCCACCGGCACCAGCAGGTCTTCGGTCGTCGACGCTACCCAGTTCGATACGGGCTCTGGCGAGGAGTTGATCAGGGCCCGCCCACCTGCTTTCATCAGGTGAGTACCCGCTGCAATCGAGCCGCCCAGAATCGCCGCGGTGGCGACCCAGGCCGGATCGGCCGTGCCCAGCGCGGCGGCGGCCAGAAATGCGCCGGCGGGTATGCGAATGAACGTGTGCAGCGCATCCCAGGCCGAATCGATGGCGGGAACCTTGTCTGCAACGAACTCGACCACGAGCATCACTCCCGTCGCGCCCAGTACGAGCGGATGGCTGAGCACCGTGAGGGGCTCGGGGAGGTCGAGGTAGCCGAGCCGGGCGAGCAACCCGGCCAGGAACAACACCAAGTACAGCCGGATGCCGCTCGCCCAGGCCAGCCCGGCAGACAGCGCGACGGTCTCCACAATGCTCACGACTCCATTATAAATAGCAGCGCGCTGCAAAGACGCGCGCGCGACGGCATAATCCCGGAATCAAAATGCAAGTTCGATCATCTGGCGAATCGAACGACTCACACTTATGGAGGAGGGATCGATGAAAAGCACGCCGATCAAGACTGGGCACCCTGCTGCGGGGCGCCGGCGGGTACTCAAGGCCGCGGCCGCCACGGCGGCGCTATCCGGCCTCGGTTTTCCGGCGATCGTGCGCGGGCAGAGCACGCTGAACGTCGGCGTGCTCCTGCCCGAGTCCGGTGTCCAGGCATTCATCGGGCAGTCGTGCCGGCGCGGGGCGGACATCGCTCCGGACGTGCTCGCGGCACTCGGGTACAAGGTCCCGCTGAAGATCATGAACGCGGATACCGAAAGCAACGTCGAGGTCGCGAGAACGCGTGCCGAGAAGCTCATCAACGACGGCGCGAACGTCCTGGTGGGCCCGTTCGATTCCGGCGCGGCGGCGGCGATCGCACAGGTGGCCGAGCAGAAGGGCGTACCGTTCGTCATCAACATTGCCGCTGCGCCCCAGATCACGGAGCAGGGCTACAAGTTCGTATTCCGGAATTTCCCGACTGCCATCGACCTGCTGCGCAACGGTCTCGGGCTGATCGGCGATCTATTCCAGGCCACGAACACAGTTCCGCGCACCGCCGTCTTCATGCATGTCAACGACACCTTCGGGCAGGCGATGGCGAAGGGCATCGGCGCCACCATGACGCGCATGACCCAGCTGCCTTTCAAGATTGTCGAGACCATCTCCTACGATCCCGCAGCAAGGGATCTCTCGGTGGAGATCTCGAAGGCCAAGGCGACTAACGCCGACTTCGTCCTCCTGGTCAGCCGGCTGAACGACGCGATCCTGCTGCGCCGTGAGATGGTCAAGCAGCGCTGGAATCCGATGGGCATCATCAGCCCCGGCAGCCCGGGCATGTACGAGGAACAGTATTACAAGACGCTTGGGAAGCTTTCCGACTACCCCATATCGAACGTGCCCTGGTACAACCCCAAGGCGGCACTCACCGGCATGGTCGACAAGGCGTTCACCAAGCGCTTTCCCAAGGAAAAGCTGATGTTCCACGCACTCAACGTCGGATTCACGTTCGAGGCAATGCTGATCGCTGCCGACGCCTCCAGGCGGGCCGGGTCGACTGCGTCGCAGCCTCTCACCGACGCCATCAGGCAGACCGACATCAAGAGCCGGATGATGCTCGGTGGACCGATCAAGTTCGACGCCAAGGGACAGGTGCAGGGCATCCTCTCGGCCGCGGTGCAGAATCTGAACGAGCGACCCACCGTGGTGCTGCCGGCGGCCAGTGCGGAAGCGAAGCCGGTGTTCCCCTGGCCCTCCTACAAGCGCAGCTGACAAACCCATGCGAATCTGACCCGGGCGCGGCGCGCCGCCGCGCCCGGCGTCGAGACACGCTCCATTGACATGCCGATCGAGCTCTACGTCAACGCGACCCTGAGCGGCGCGCTGACCGGCCTCATCTACGGGCTGATGGCGCTCGGACTCTCGGTCATCTTCGGCGTGGTCCGGGTGGTGAACTTCGCCCACGGTGAGATGATGACGGCGGCGATGTACATCGCCATCCTCCTCGCGGCGGCCTTCAAGCTCGACCCGCTGATCGCAATGCTGCCGGTCGGGGCAGTGCTCTTCGCGGCCGGCTATCTGATGCAGCGCGTGCTCATCAATCCCTTCGTCGTCCGGCCGGAGCATACGCAGTTCATGCTCATGATCGCGGTCGCAACCATCCTGGTCAATTCACAGCTGCTCATCTTCGGTCCGAATGCGCGCAACGTGCAGGTCGACTACGCCCTGGACTCGATTGCGATCGGACAGATCCTCATCGACAAGGTGCGCCTGTATGCGGCCATCGCCGCGCTTGCCGTTTCGGCGGCGCTCTTCGCCTTTTTCCGGTTCACGCTGATCGGCAAGGCGATCCGGGCTTGCGCCGACAATTTCATCGGCGCTCAAGTGGTCGGCTTGAACGTGAAGCATCTCTACGCCATCACGTTCGGCATCGGGTCGGCGTGCGTCGGTGCGGCCGGCTGCATGCTGCTGCTCCTGGTGGACGTCACGCCCACGCAGGGGCCTGGCTACACGCTCCTGGCGTTCATCATTGTGATCGTCGGGGGAATGGGGAGCCTCACGGGGGCGCTGCTGTCCGGTCTCGTCATCGGCATGTCGGAGGCCCTTGCGGGTCTGCTGATCGTGCCGTCGGCGAAGAGCATGGCTGCATTCGCCATCCTCGTGCTGGTGCTTCTGTTCCGCCCCCAGGGACTGCTCGGAAGGCGCGCGTGAAGGCGCTCATCGAGGATATTCCGCGGCGATCGCTCGTCGCGCTCGCCGTAGTCGCCGGCCTGTTGATCGTCGCGCCGGCGGTGGCGAACGCGTACGTTCTGTCGGTGCTGATCCTGTGCCTTTACTTCGCGTATGTCGGACAGGCGTGGAACATCATGATGGGCTTCGCCGGGCAGCTCTCGCTCGGGCACTCGCTCTACGTGGGCGTCGGCGCTTACGTCTCCGCGCTGCTCTTCGTCAAGTTTGGAGTGAATCCGTGGATCGGTGCGCTCGCCGCGATCGCAGTATGCACGGTGCTCGGCGTGATCATCGGCTTTCTGGCGTTCCGCTTCGGCATTGCCGGGGTCTACTTCGCAATACTCACGATCGCTTTTGCGGAATTCACGCGCATCGGATTTGACCACTGGCACTGGGCGGGGAGCACCGGCGGGCTCTTCCTGCCGGTCAGCCATCGCCATGCGAACAACCTCCTGATCCTGCGCGGCTCCCCGACGATGTTCTATTACGTCATCCTTGCGTTCACCGGCGCCGCGCTGGCGCTCTCGCGCGCGCTCCTGGCGAGCCGCTTCGGCTATTACTGGCGCGCGATTCGCGAGGACGAGAATGCGGCCGAGGCCCTGGGAATAAACGCCTTCCGCTACAAGCTGGTCGCGGTCGCGCTGTCAGCGGCGATGACCGCGCTTGGTGGGGTGTTCTTCGCGTTCTACTATAACAATCTGTTCCCCGAGCAGATCTTTTCCATCGGCCGCTCCATCGAGATCATCCTCGGCCCGATCATCGGCGGCATCGGAACGCTCATCGGACCGCTGGTGGGGGCGTTCCTGTTGACCCCGCTCGCCGACGTGCTCTCCGAGCTCATGATCTGGATCGGTATCGATACGCCCGGTGTAAAGCACGTCTTCTATGGATTGTGCCTGCTTGCGGTCGTGGTCTTTCTGCCGAATGGCGTGTGGCCGCCGATTGCGCGGCGTCTCGGTCTCGCTGCGACGCGCGCGCGGCGGAAATGACGATGGCGCTACTCGAAGTCCAGGGCATCACCAAGCACTTCCGCGGGCTCCGGGCGGTCGGGAACGTGAGCTTCGCGGTCGAGGAGGGAAGCATCGTCGCGATGATCGGACCCAACGGCGCCGGAAAGACGACCTGCTTCAATCTGATCGCCGGGGTCTTCAAGCCGGATTCCGGGGTGGTGAGACTGGGTGGCCGTGACGTGACCGGGCTGCTTCCGCACGAAATCTGCCGCGCGGGAGTCGGCAGGACCTTCCAGGTTGTGAAGCCCTTTCCGCAGATGAGCGTGCTGGACAATGTGATGGTGGGCGCGTTGAATGCGCACCGCCACGTGCGTGATGCGCGGCGCCGCGCGACCGATCTTCTCGCATTGCTGCATCTGGACGGCAAGACGGACATGCAGGCAGCAAGCCTCACGCTTCCCGAAAGGAAGCGTCTCGAAGTGGCGCGCGCGATGGCCACGGGGCCACGCCTGCTGCTGCTGGACGAGGTGATGGCGGGATTGCGCCCGACCGAGGTGGACGAGATGGTCGGCGTGTTCCGCCGCATCAACCGCGAGACCGGCCTGACCATCCTGGTGATCGAGCACGTGATGCGCGCCGTCATGGCGCTTGCGGCGCGCGTAGTGGTCCTGCATCACGGCGAGAAGATCTGCGAGGGCTACCCCGGAGGTCGTGGTGCGCGATCCGGCGGTGCTGGAGTGCTACCTGGGCGAGGCGGCGCTTTGATCCTAGAAGTGCGCGATCTAGACCTCTATTACGGCGACGCCCAGGCGCTCGACAAGGTCTCGCTCGCCGTGGAGGCGGGCAGTATCGTTGCGATCGTCGGTGCGAACGGCGCCGGCAAGTCGAGCCTGATTCGTGCGATCGCCGGCATGGAGACGCCGCGGGGTGGGACGGTGAGGTTCAAGGATGCGTCGATCGCGGGGCAGCCGAGCCATCGGACCTGCGAGCTCGGAATCGGGCAGGTCGCCGAAGGGCGTCAGGTCTTTCCGACGCTGAGCGTTCGCGAGAATCTGGAGATGGGCGCGCTCCTCAGGCGTGCGCGCCCCCGGCTCGCAACGACGCTCGAAGAGGTCTATGGGCTCTTCCCGCGGCTTCGTGAGCGTGCCGGCCAGGCTGCGGGGACGCTTTCCGGCGGCGAGCAGCAGATGCTCGCGATCGGGCGCTGCCTGATGGGTCAGCCGGAACTCATCATGCTCGACGAGCCGTCGCTCGGCCTCGCACCGACGATCGTGCACGAAGTTTTCCAGATCGTGCGCAAGCTGAACGAGCGCGGCATGACAATCATCCTGGTCGAGCAGAACGTCGCCGCATCGCTCAAGCTCGCCGCGCGCGCCTACGTGCTAGAGAATGGCCGCATCGTCATGGAGGGCACCGGCGCGAGTCTGCTGGCCGACGATCGCGTCCGGCAGGCATATCTGGGTCTCTAGGCGGGCGAGCTCGCCACGCACCGTCGCAGGGTGTGACAAGCCAAGTGTGAAAAGCACAGTGTGAAAAGCAGAGTGTGACGCACTTCACGTCCGCGCTTCGCGCGCGCGCCGCCAGTGGCGTCGCCGGTCGATCTGGCACGGGGCCTGCTTATAGGAGGATACTTTCGCCTGTTTTTCCTCCTCCTTTGGGGTGAAAGTCTTTAGCCCCGGCTTAGGCCGGGGCTTTTTCTTTTCACTTGCCGAGAATCAAACCGCACCGAGGCTCGGCGACTCGACTCTGGCAGATTCCGACCCCGGTTGTGTGACGAAGTGCCGCCGCGCCGAGCATCGCCCGCGAGACCGCCGACACCAGCCCGACAGCAACCGTCAGTGGTGCGTCACTTGCACGTGGTGCCGCGGCGCTGCAACGGTTGACGCAGGCGGAAAGGGACGCGTGTGACTTTTTCCAGAAATTCACGATTGCGCGGAAATCGACTAATGTCGCGTTCGCGACCCCGGAATCGGCTTCGGGAGCGACGAAAGATTCGGGACTGCCGAAATGCTAGGAGGATTCCATGGGCCTTGGACGTCTGCGCGTTGGATTTGTCGTGGCGGCAGCGGCAGCAGTGACATCGACCGGCTCGATCGGAGCCGAACAACTCTCGCTCGGAGCCAAGCACTGGGCCCCGACCATCTTCAAACAGTCCGGCACCGGCACGTCCAACGCGATTGCGGAAGCGAAAGTGACCCGTGCGGAGATTGAGGGCTGGTGCGCAAACTGGACGCCCGACGACAAGGGCTGCGTGCAGCGCGAGATGTCGTCTGAAATGGCGAAGCGGGTCTACCGCGCGAGCGCGGACTGCACGCGCGGCCGCATAACCGCAGTCGACGGCAACACGTATTCGCTCTCCGGAACGTGGGACAACAGCGACATCGGGGGCGGTCGAACGCGCTGGCGCGACAAGTCCGGGAAGATCGTCGGGCGGGACAACGCGAGCGGCGGTCTCGGCATCTCGCAGCAATGGGAGGTGTTGTGCCCCGGTCCGTTGCGGATCGCCCCTGCCAGCGCCGCGCGACCCTCCGCTCCGCCCGCCGCCTCGGGCGCGCCCGCGTTTTCGGTCGGCCAGACGGTCGAAGCGAAGTACGGGCGCGATTGGATACGCGGCCGCGTGAATCGGATCGTCCAGACCGCTGGCGCAAAGGGCCCGGAGCTCGCCTACGACGTGCAGCTCGTCAACGGAAAACGCGGTGTGGTTCCTGCGCGCATGTTGCGGCCCGTGCCCGGAGGATAGCGACGCGCTGCGCGATCGCGACCGGATCAATCTGGCGCGCTTGCCGGCTCAGAGCCGCGCGCTGCGTCCGATGCCGCGCTGTTTCTCGTAGGTCGTCTGGCACGCGGTGCAGCGCTTGGCAGTCGGATAGGCGACGAGACGGGCAGCCGCCACCGGCTCGCCGCAGTCGACGCACATCCCATAGCTTCCATCGGTGAGCCGCGCGCATGCCGCGTCAACATCGCGCAGTTCCTGAACGTCGCGTTGCGCCTCCGCCAGGTCCACGCTGGCCATCGCGTCTGCGGACGCGTTGTCGCCGCCCTCGATGATCTGGTCGATGCTGACCGATCCGGTCTTGTCCCGCGAAGCGGCCAGCTTGCGCCCGATCTCGCCCACCAGCGCCGTGCGGCGCTTCACCAACTGCTCCATGAGCCGGGACTTTTCCTGATCGTTCAACATGATTTTGACTTCCATTCGTTGTCCAATTCGACGCTACCGCGCCGTGCGATTTGGCCATTGACACAGATCAAGCACTTGCTGTGCGCGGCGGCGTGGCGTCAACGCTCGGCGCGATCACCCGACTTTACGGAGACATGTGCCGATAGACTGTACGGGAAATCGCATGGGGTTGAAAATCGTAATGGTGCCCGCATATGCCCTATCCGGAGTAACGCACGCGAGGAAAGGCGGGAGATGGCAGTGAATTCCTTCGACACCACGACGGAGTCATTCGAGCACGACGTTCTGGAGGCGTCGCGACGCGTGCCGGTGCTGGTCGACTTCTGGGCGCCGTGGTGCGGCCCATGTCGTGCGCTGACACCGATCCTCGAGAAGCTGGCTGAGGAGTATCAAGGCCAGTTTCTGCTCGCCAAGATCGACACCGACGCGAATCCTGAGATTGCGGCACAGCACGGCGTGCGGGGTATCCCGAACGTGAAGGCTTTCGTGGAGGGGCGCCTGGTCGACGAGTTCGTCGGCGCACTTCCCGAGTCGGGCGTGCGCGAGTTCATCGCGCGCATTCTTCCCAGCCCGAGCGCAATTCTCCAGAAGCAGGCGCACGATGCGGTGGCGAGTGGCGATTTCGACGCTGCGGAGTCCTGGCTGCGCGAAGCGCTCGAGCTGGCGCCGGGATCCTCCGAGGCTGCCGCCGATCTCGCCGAGCTCTTGGTCGCGCGGCAGGCCTATGCGGCGGCTGAGCCACTCGTGGAGGCGGTGCCCGAAGAATTGCGCGACGAGCGCATGCAACGGCTCGCGGCGAAGATCGCGTTCTGGAAGAAGGGACAGCAACTCCCCGACCTGGGCGAGTTACGCGCACGAGTCGACGCGGAGCCGACAGCGCTTGCGGCAAGACTCGATCTTGCGGACCGGCTTGTCATCGAGCGCGATTTCGCCGGCGCGCTCGAAGCATTCCTAGAAGTGGTCCGCCTCGGCGAGGGAGCAGAACGCGAGGCTGCGCGAGACGCCATGGTCAAGGTGTTTACGCTCGCCGCTGATCAGCCGGATCTGGTGGCTGACTACCGGCGCAAGCTGGCCCGCTCCCTGAACTAGCCGTTCGAGGGGGCCGGGTACGGGGCCCGTGTGGCCCGACGCCCCCAAAGCCGCCCCTGGGGTCGGGTCCGGCGTGGCGGTGGATGTCCGGCGGGCCCGGCTGCGCGCGTATGGCAACAGCATTGGATTTCCGGCACAATCATTGCGCGCCGCGTGCCGGCCAGCCATCCGCCGCGGGGCGAGACGATGTCGAGCGAAACGCCTCTTATCCTCACGCTGGACTTTCACGGTGTGCCGCACCGCTGGGTGACCTGGCAGCAGGCCTGTTTCTATTACGCGAAGAACTTGGTGGCCTGGACCCTGGGCACCACCGCATTCACGGTGTACGGGGGCGTCTCGCGAGCGACCGGCCGGCGGTCGAGCATCTCGGGCCATTCCATCATCGCGATACGCGGCAAGGCGATGGCGATGAAGGGATTCAACCAGGTCCCGCCGCTCAACAATCGCGAGCTTTTCCGGCGCGATCGCCACATCTGCGCTTACTGCGGGGGCGACTACTCGTTTCTGCGATTGACGCGCGATCATGTCCATCCGCTGTCGCGGGGTGGGAAGGACACCTGGATGAACGTGGTGACCGCGTGCCGGCACTGCAACGGCGTCAAGCGCAACCGGACCCCCGAGGAAGTGGGCGTCGAGTTGCTGTATGCCCCCTACGTCCCGAACAAGGCGGAGTACCTGATTCTGACCAACCGGCGGATACTCGCCGACCAGATGGAATTCCTGGTCCAGCACGTGTCGTCCCATAGCCGCGTCGTTCAGGGCCGCGTCGTTCAGGGCCGCGTGCGTTCAGTCCTCACGCGCTACGACCTGACGTGACGCACTGCCTGCGGAGGCGGCGCGCGCCCCGTCTCCCCCGCCTGAATTGCGCCGCGAATGCACGGGCTTCCGCTCATGCCTGATTTCTGGCGCAACTCCGGCTTTCACCTGCTCGACCGCGATACGGCGGGGCGCCTGGTCGTCACCGACGATTTTCTGCGCGCGTACCTGCTCCGCCCGGAGATCCGACCGGTCGATGAATCCGGGCCCGCGGAGCGTGCCCTGCACGAATTACTGATCGATGACCCGCGTCGCCCCATCCCCGCGCAGGAGCTCGAGTTGGTGGAGGATCCCGATGCGCGATTCAACTACCGGGTGCTCCTCGATTACTTCGCGCGTCTCCTTGCCGCGGGAACGGTCGAGGCGTGCTACGCCGGATTGTTCAACGGCGCCGGGATCAACATCCCGCCGCTCTTCATCGACCAGCTCACGCAGGTCATTCTGCGCAATGTGCTCGAGGGCGTGGAGGACCCGCTCGAAGCGCGCGCCGGGGAGCTCTTCTACCGCGAGCAGAAAGCGAGCGTCGAGGGGGGGACCATCGTGCTCGCCGATCTCGAGACCGTCGAGATGCACGCGAGCGGCAGTGCTTATGGCTCGCTCGGGCGGCTGATCGTCGAGGCGCAAGCACCGATTCGCAGCACGAATCTCGAAGTGATCGACGAGCAGAACGCGCAAGACTACTGGTCGCGCGACCAGCGCCACGATTTCGTGATCAATCTTAACCACGGCCGGGCAGGCCTGCGAGCGCTGGCGCGAGTCCTCGAACGCTGGATACGGCATTTCTTCGAGCTCGAACTCAGGATCCAGCCATTGCGGGAAATCGAGGACGCCCGATGGGTGTGGCACATCGGGCTCGATGTGCAATCCACCGCGGTGCTGAACGACCTGTGGCATGGTGGAGAGGTCGAGCCAGGCCGGATGCGCCAGCTGCTCGCGTTGTTTCGCCTCGATTTTGCGGAAACTGCCGTGATCCGGCCGGATGTGGCCGGGCAGCCTGTCTACCTGGCGCTCGGCATGGACGAGTACAACGTGGTCAGGCTGAAGCCGCAGAATCTCCTCACCAATCTGCCGCTTGCGGCGAGCTCGTGAACGCTCCGGTACGAGCCACGACGGCGACGATGCCTGCCTATTGGCCGCGCGCGAAACGCGCGCTCGCGCGTCGCGATGCGGTCATGGGAGGCATCATGAGGTGCCATCCACGCATAGCGCTGAGAACCCGGGGCGATGCGTTTCAGACGCTGGCGCGCGCGATCGTCGGGCAGCAGATATCGGTGAAGGCGGCCGACAGCGTCTGGTCGAAGCTCGCGCATGTGTCGCCGACGATGCGCGCCGCCGAAATTGCCCAGGCGCGGCGCGATCGCCTCCTTGCGGCGGGACTCTCACAGCGCAAGGCAGAATACCTGTACGACCTCGCCCAGCGATTTTGCGCGGGCACGTTGCACCCCAGGCGCTGGGCCGAGATGGACGACGAGTCGATCATCGACGAGCTCACACAGGTGCGCGGGATCGGGCGCTGGACGGCGGAGATGTTCCTGATGTTTCATCTGCTCCGACCCGACGTGCTGCCGCTCGACGATCTCGGTCTGCGCAAGGCCGTGTACCTTCACTACGGCGGAGGCGACCACGTGCCGAATGACGACATCCGGATGCTGGCACAGGACTGGGCGCCGTGGCGTTCGGTGGCGACCTGGTACCTCTGGCGTAGTCTGGATCCCGTGCCGGTCGAGTATTGACGTGCGCAGCCGGGCCGCGGCGGCCTGCTAGAATCCTCGTTTCGACTTTGTCGATGACACACATTGAGCGCCAAGGCCACATTTCTCGAATTCGAACAGCCGATCGCCGAGCTGGAAGGGAAGATCGACGAGCTGCGATACGTCCAGGACGATCCGGCAGTGGACATTTCCGAGGAGATCCAGCGGCTGCAGAAGAAGAGCCAGACGCTTACCAAGGAAATCTACGGCAAGCTCACGCCCTGGCAAACGGCACTGGTCGCGCGCCACCCGCAGCGTCCTTATAGCCTCGACTATATCCAGGCGCTCTGCACTGATTTCGAGGAACTGCACGGCGACCGTGCCTTCGGGGACGACCCGTCCATCGTCGGGGGGCTGGCCCGTTTCAACGGCCAGACGGTGATGGTCATCGGCCACCAGAAGGGCCGGGACACCCGCGAGAAGCTGTTGCGCAATTTCGGCATGCCGCGTCCGGAAGGGTATCGGAAGGCGATGCGGTTGATGCGCCTGGCCGAAAAGTTCGGGGTTCCCGTGCTGACGTTCGTCGATACGCCAGGGGCGTATCCGGGCATCGGCGCGGAAGAGCGCGGCCAGTCCGAGGCGATCGGCCGGTGCCTTTACGTAATGGCCGAGCTGCGCGTGCCGATCGTGTGCACGATCATCGGGGAGGGCGGCTCGGGCGGTGCACTGGCAATCGCAGTGGGCGACGTGACGCTGATGCTTCAATATGCGACCTACTCGGTGATTTCGCCCGAGGGTTGCGCATCGATCCTCTGGAAGAGCGCCGACAAGGCTCCCGAGGCAGCCGAGACGCTCGGGATCACCGCCGCCCGCCTCAAATCCCTCGGGCTCGTCGACAAGATCATCAGCGAGCCGCTTGGCGGGGCGCATCGCGACTATGCGGTCGTGGCGCAGAACGTGAAGAAGGCTTTACAGGACGCGCTGCGCCAATCGACGGGGCAAAGCGTGGACAAGCTCGTCGAGGCGCGATTCGAGCGGCTCATGGCCTATGGCAAATTCAAGGAAGCGCAAGTCAAGTGAGCTCGGCGAGCATCTGGACCGCGAGCTCGCACGCAATGTCCGCCCCGGCGCGCGACTGACGATCGGGCTGTCGGGCGGCGTCGACTCGGCCGTCCTTCTGGACCTTCTTGCGGAGCGGGCGGCGCGGTACCGCCTTTCCTGTCTGCACGTCAACCACGGCATCAGCCCGAATGCCGCGGCCTGGGCGCGCTTCTGTCGCGCGCTTGCCGCAGATTATGAATTGCCCTGCCGGGTGACGAAGGTCGATCTCGGCCCGCATCGATCACTCGGGCGCGAGGGGGCGGCGCGGGCCGCGCGCTACGCGGCGTTGCGCAGTGAGCGTGCCGATTTCGTCGTGCTTGCGCAACATCGCGACGACCAGGCCGAGACGGTTCTGCTGCAACTGCTGCGTGGCGGGGGCCTTCCGGGTCTCGCCGCGATGCCAGCCGCCACACAGCAGCGCGATGACGCGGGGCCGGGGTTACTCAGACCGATGCTCGACGTGTCGCGGGAGAACATCACGGCCTACGCGGTCGCACGCGGCCTTCGCTGGATTCAAGACGAATCCAATGCAGACGAGACGTTGGCGCGAAACTTCTTGCGACGGCGCGTCATGCCGCTCCTGCGGGAGTTGAATCCCACCGCGGGCGGGAACCTGGCGCGCAGCGCGAGGCATCTTGCCGAGGCCGACGCGCTGCTCGGAGTGCTCGCGGCGATCGACGCGGAGGGGTGCGTGATGCAAGGGCGGCTCCGGATCGATGCGCTGCGCGGCCTCGGCGCGGTGCGGGCGCGAAACCTACTGCGCTGGTTCATCCGCGGTCGCGGGCTGGAAGTGCCGGGCAGCGCCGCCCTCGACGAAGTGCTACGACAGGCGATCGACGCACGGCGCGATGCGTCGCTGCAGTTGGACCTGGGCGGCGCCGTCCTGCGGCGTTATCGCGGCGCCCTGTGGGTGGTGCCTCCGGAGGCTGCAAATCCGCGGAACGATCGCTGGATCTGGCGCGGCGAGCGGGTTTGGCGCCTGCCGGAACTTGGCGGAGTGCTGCGTGTCGGTCGTGTGAAAGGGGATGGGCTGCGAGCGGCGGTCGCCGACGCGGGGCAGGTCACGCTACGGCGGCGGTCCGGAGGAGAAGTCATGCGGCCACGGCGCGGGGGACCGCGCCGCGCGGTCAAAAAACTCTTGCAGGAAAACGGGGTCCCACCCTGGGAGCGCGAATCGCTGCCGCTTGTCTATTGCAACGATGACCTGGTCTGCCTGCCGGGCCTGGCGGTGGAGGCGGGCTGGCAGGCGGGGCCGGGCGAGCCCGGTTTGCGCTTCGTGTGGGAGCCGTCGCGAGGGTTGCCGCCCGAAAGCGCGGATCCGCACGTCCGGACTGGCAGAAACCGGTGAAACGCGTGCTAAAATAAGCGTTTAACTAAGACGAACTCGCCCACTGCTCGATGTGGGTGGAATTCGGCTCGGGAAGCGAACCGAGCGAAACCGAAGCGAATGAAGCGCGAACCAAGCGAAACCAAAGGGAGCAGGCACGGATGGCCATAGAACGAACCCTGTCGATCATCAAGCCGGATGCCGTCGGCAAGAATGTGATCGGCAAGATTCTCGATCGCTTCGAGTCGGCCGGGCTGAAGATCCTCGCCGCAAAGATGCAGCTTCTCTCCACGCAGGAAGCCGAAGGGTTTTATGCAGTGCACCGAGAGCGGCCGTTCTTTCGGGATCTCGTCAAATTCATGACATCGGGTCCGGTCATGATCCAGGTGCTGGAAGGCGAGGGCGCGATTGCCAAGAATCGCGACCTGATGGGCGCAACCGACCCGAAGAAGGCGGACAAGGGCACCATCCGAGCGGATTTTGCGACGAGCATTGATGCGAACGCCGTGCATGGCTCGGACGGCCCGGACACCGCGCGTACCGAGATCGCGTATTTTTTTCCCACCTACGAAATATTCGGTCGCTGAAGCATTGCCTGCCGGATGAGCGTGAATCTACTCGGACTGGATGCGGACGCGCTGGCGGGGTTCTTCACCGCGCTCGGCGAGAAACCGTTTCGCGCCCAGCAGACGCTGCGCTGGGTGCATCAGCTGGGTGTCGGCGATTTCGATCGCATGACCGACCTCGCGCGGCCGCTGCGCGAGAAGCTTGCAGGCGCCGCAGCCGTTGCGCCGCCGCGCATCGTCGCCGACTCGACGGCACGGGACGGGACGCGCAAGTGGCTGCTCGACGTGGGGTCGAGCGCAATCGAGACGGTGTTCATCCCGGAACCGGGCCGCGGAACGCTCTGTGTCTCGAGCCAGGCGGGCTGCACGCTCGATTGCGGGTTCTGCTCGACCGGAAAGCAGGGCTTCAACCGCAATCTGACCGCTGCGGAGATCGTGGGCCAGCTCTGGATCGCGCGACGCGAGCTCGGCGCGAGCCGCGCCGACCGCATCATCACCAACGTCGTCATGATGGGCATGGGCGAGCCACTGCTCAACTACGACAACGTGCTCCCCGCCCTGCGGCTGATGCTTGACGACAACGCCTACGGGCTGTCGCGCCGGCGCGTCACCGTCTCGACGGCAGGGATCGTGCCGATGATCGATCGGCTGCGCGAGGATTGCCCGGTGGCGCTCGCCGTCTCGCTGCACGCGCCGACCGACCGGCTGCGGAACGAGCTGATGCCGATCAACCGAAAGTTCCCGCTGCGCGAGCTCATGGGAGCGTGCAACCGCTACCTGGAACGCGCGCCGCGTGACAGCATCACCTTCGAGTACGTCATGCTGGACGGCGTGAACGACCGCGAAGCGGACGCGCGAGCATTGCTCGGGCTGATCGGCGAGGTCTCGTGCAAGGTCAATCTCATTCCGTTCAATCCTTTTCCTAACTCCGGATTCCGCCGATCGCCGCCAGACCGGATCCGGCGCTTCGCCGAGCAGCTGCAATCCGCGGGAGTGATCACCACCACGCGCAAGACGCGCGGAGACAACATCGATGCCGCGTGCGGGCAGCTCGCCGGCAAGGTCGAGGATCGGACACGTCGGTCGTTGCGGATCGCAAAGGTTGCATGATGAAAATGCCACGGATCCTGATGCTCGCGCTGGCCATGTTGCTTGGAGGAGGTTGCGCGTCCGACCCATCGAATCAATCGGCCGACAAACCGACCTCCGCAACCAGCGACTCGCAGCAGGCGGATGGCTCGTTCCAGAAACCCGCCGACGCCCGGACGCGTGCCAAGGCGCACACCGAGCTTGCGTCCGCGTACTACGGAATCGGCAACATGGGCGTCGCGCTTCAGGAAGCGCGCATCGCGGTCGCATCGGATCCAAACTTTGCACCGGCCTACAACGTCCAGGCCCTGGTGAGCATGGACCTCAAAGACAACAGCGCGGCCGAGGAGAGCTTCAAGCGCGGACTGCAGCTCGCGCCGGACGATCCGGATCTGAACCACAACTACGGCTGGTTCCTGTGTCAGACCGGGCGCGCGCAGCAGTCCATGCCGTACTTCACCAATGCGCTGCGCAATCCGCTGTACACGTCGCCCTCGCGGACCTACGCGGCGGCGGGTCAATGCCTGCTCGCGCAGAAAGACGTCAAGCAGGCCACCGAATACTTCGAGCGCGCCCTGCGGCTCGATCCCAACAATACCAGCGCCATGCTGCCGTACGCGGATGCGCTGTACAAGCGCGGACAGTTCGAGGAGGCACGCGAGCTCGTCGACCGCTACAATCGCAGCGCACCGCCGAGCGCCGAGGCGCTGTGGCTTGCGGTGCGGATCGAGCGCAAGCTCGGGAACCGTTCCGCGGAGAGCAGCTATGCGGCGCAGCTGCGACTGCGCTTTCCGAAATCGACCGAGTATCAATCCCTCCAGCGCGGGGAATTCGATTGAGCGAGATGCAGACCGGCGCGCTAGCGCCCGAGAACGCCACCCCTGGTCGGATCCTTGCCGCCGCGCGGGCCGAGCGCGGCATGTCGATTTCGGAGGTCGCGCAAAGGCTCAAATTCTCGATTCGCCACATCGAGGCGCTCGAGGCGGACCGCCACGATGCGCTGCCCAGCGGCCCGTTCGCGCGCGGAATGATACGTGCCTACGCGAAGCTGCTCGGCGTCGATTCCGCGCGACTGCTCGAGGAACTTCCGCGCCCCGGCACAGGCGGCGAACCCGCGATGCAGCCGCAGGACATGAGCGTTCCATTTCCGCAGGATGGGCGCCCGGGCTCGCGGGTCTACCTCCTGCTCTCGATGCTCATCATCGTCGCCGTGACGGTCGTGCTGGCCGAGTGGTTCATTCGCAGCCACCGCGAGTCGCAGCAAGAAGCCGCACTGCCCGCGCCGGCAAGCGAATCTGCCGCGAAGGTGGATGCGTTGCCGGAACCCGTTACCCCGACCGCGGACGAACCCTTGACAGTGATGAATGCGACGCCGGAAGACGCCGGTCGGTCGACCGAGCCGACGTCGACGATCGCGCCGCCTGCGAGTCCGACGTTGCCGCCAGCGCCCACGTTCGAGAGCGGATCGAAGCCGCCGGTCGAGGAGACCACAGCGCCGTCCGCCGAGGACACGGCGACCGCGATGCAGGCGCAACCAGCTGACTCCGCGTCGGAGCCGCTTGCTCCGGGACGATCTCGTCTGACGTTTACATTCGAAGTCGAGTCGTGGGTGGAAGTCACGGACGCAAACGGGAAGATCATTCTTTCCGCGCTCAACTCCCCCGGCACCGAACGGACGCTCGTCGGAACAGGGCCTTTTTCCCTCGTGATCGGAAACGCAAGCGGCGTTCGGCTCACGCATGACGGCAAGCCGGTGGAATTCGCGCCGAACCGCAAGTCGGACGTCGCGCGTCTGACGCTGGAGTAGACGCCGGTCATGTCGTACGCCATGCGAAGACAATCGCGGCAGGTTCGCGTCGGGGACGTGCGCGTGGGTGGCGATGCGCCGATCGTCGTCCAATCGATGACCAACACGGACACGGCGAACGTCGCCGCGACTGTGCGGCAGATCAGCGAGCTCGCGCGCGCCGGCTCGGAGCTGGTACGGGTGACGGTGGATACGGCCGAGGCCGCCGCCGCCGTCGCGCCGATTCGCGCCGGGCTCGATGCCCTGGGGTGCCACGTTCCGCTGGTGGGCGATTTCCATTTCAACGGGCACAAGCTGCTCACCGAATTCCCGGCGTGTGCGCGGGCGCTCGACAAGTACCGCATCAACCCCGGTAACGTGGGGCGCGGAGCAAAGCGCGACGAGCAGTTCGCGACTATGGTCGAGGCGGCATGCCGCTACGGAAAACCGATCCGCATCGGAGTGAACTGGGGCAGTCTCGATCAGGAGCTGCTGGCGCGCATGATGGACGAGAACGCGCGCCGGCCCGATCCGCTTGCCTCCGAGGCGGTCATGCGCGAGGCGTTGATCGTCTCGGTCCTGGAGAGCGCGGCGCGCGCCGAGGCGCTGGGGCTGCCCGGCGACCGCATCGTGCTCTCGTGCAAGGTGAGCGGCGTGCAGGACCTGATCTCGGTCTATCGCGAGCTCGCTCAGCGCTGCGACCACCCGCTGCACCTCGGTCTCACGGAGGCGGGTATGGGGTCCAAGGGCATCGTCGCGTCGACGGCGGCAATGGGGGTGCTGCTCCAGGAAGGGATCGGCGACACGATTCGAGTGTCGCTCACCCCGGATCCGGGCGGCGACCGGACCACCGAGGTGACGGTCGCCCAGGAGCTCCTGCAGACGATGGGACTGCGATCGTTCGCCCCGATGGTCACGGCCTGTCCGGGCTGTGGACGGACCACCAGCACCACTTTTCAGGAGCTCGCAGCCCGAATTCAGTCCTTCCTGCGGGAGCAGATGCCGCGCTGGCGCGCGCAATTCCCGGGCGTCGAGGACATGCATGTCGCCGTGATGGGATGCGTGGTCAATGGCCCGGGTGAATCGAAACTCGCGAACATCGGGATCAGCCTGCCGGGATCCGGCGAGCGGCCGGTCGCACCGGTCTATGTGGACGGCGCGAAGACCGTCACGCTGAAAGGCGAGACGATCGCGCAGGATTTTCAACGCATCGTCGAGGAGTACGTGCACGCAACGTACGGTGTGGGCGCAGGTGCGCCGCGCACGCCTGAACCGGCGACGAGCGACACGACCACGCCGAACAAGGCCGCAGTCTGAGCGGCCACTGCACTCACTCATGACACAGACCCTGCAAGCGGTCCGCGGGATGAACGACGTCCTGCCGGACCAGGCCGAGCTCTGGGAACGCTTCGAGGAGACCATCCGCGACTGGCTGGCGGCGTACGGCTACCGGAACATTCGCATGCCGCTGCTCGAGCACACCGCGCTCTTCCGCCGGGCCATCGGCGAGGCGACCGACATCGTCGAGAAGGAGATGTACAGCTTCGTCGACGAGCTCAACGGCGAGCATCTCACCCTGCGTCCCGAGGCAACCGCGTCGGTCGTGCGCGCCGTGGTCGAGCATTCGCTCCTCTACAACGGGCCGCAGCGGCTCTGGTACATGGGGCCGATGTACCGGCACGAGCGGCCGCAAAAGGGCCGCTATCGGCAGTTCCATCAGGTCGGCGCCGAGGCGCTCGGCTACGCGGGTCCCGACGTCGACGGCGAGCTGCTGCTCATGTGCGCGCGGCTCTGGGACGACCTCGGGCTGGACGGGATCCGGCTGCACCTCAACTCGCTCGGAAGCGCCTCGGAGCGCGCTACGCACCGGGCGGCGCTGGTCACCTACCTGGAGTCGCGTGCGAGCGAGCTGGATGAAGACTCCCGACGCCGTCTGCACACGAACCCGCTGCGCGTGCTCGATAGCAAGAACCCGGCTATGCAATCGATCATTGGCGGCGCGCCCCGGCTACTCGATTTTCTGGGGGCAGATTCCGTCCTGCATTTCGAGGGCGTGCAGGCGATCCTGAAGGACGCGGCCATCCCCTACACGATCGATGCGCGGCTCGTGCGCGGGCTCGACTACTACAATCTGACGGTCTTCGAGTGGGTCACGGACAAGCTCGGTGCGCAGGGCACGGTGTGCGGCGGCGGGCGCTACGACGGCCTGATCGGACAGATCGGTGGCAAGCCGGCACCTGCCGCCGGATTCGCGATGGGCGTCGAGCGGCTGATCGCGCTCATGGCCGATGCCGGCGACCAGTCCGACGGGAGCGGTACTCTGGTGGACGTCTATCTCGTGAACCAGGGGGAGGCAGCCGTACGCACGGCGTTTCGTGCCGCGGAAATGCTGCGCAATCGAGGCTTTGCAGTGATCCAGCACTGCGGCGAAGGAAGTTTCAAATCCCAGCTGAAACGCGCCGACGCGAGCGGTGCGGCAGTCGCGGTCATCATCGGCGACGAAGAGGCGGCCGCCGGCGAGGCGAGCATCAAGCCGTTGCGGGAGGAGCGCGCCCAGTTTCGCGTCGCCCTCGAACAGATTTCGGACGCAGTGTCAGACCTGCTTTACGGAGAGGAATCAGCGTGAGCACCTACGATCTCGAAGAGCAGGAACAGATCGCCGCGCTCAAGGCGTGGTGGCGGCAATACGGAAACCTGGTGATCACAGCGGTGGTCGCGGCCGCCCTGGCGGTGTCCGGGGTGCTTGGCTGGCGCGCCTATCAGACGTCACAGGCTAGCCGGGCGAGCGCCATTTACGGCGAGCTTCGCAAGGCGGCAGGGACGCGCGACGTGAAGCAGGTCCGCGACCTCGCCGGCGCGATCCTCGAGCAGTTCCCGGGCTCCGTCTACGCGCCGCTGGCAGCATTCGTCTCCGCCAAGGCGCACTTCGAGAGCGGGGATCTGAAGACGGCGCGGGCGCAGCTCGAATGGGTGATCGAGCGCGCGAGCGACCCGGAAATTCAATCGATCGCGCGCCTGCGCCTTGCGAACGTCCTGATGGACGAAAAGGACTATGGCGGCGCGCTCAAGGTGCTCGATGGCAAGCCCGCGCCCTCGTTCGAGGGACAGTTCGCCGAAACGCGCGGCGATGTGTATGCGCAGGAGGGCAAGCCGAGCGATGCGCGGGCGGCTTACCAATCGGCACTCGAGAAGACCCCACTGCGCGACGCCGCGGCGCGCGAACTCTTGCAACTCAAGCTCGACTCGCTAGGGGAGAGCAAGTGAGACGCGGCATCGCCCTGTTCGCCGTAATCGCTCTGCTTGGACTTGGCGGGTGCTCGAGCTTCAGCTGGAACCCGCTCAACTGGTTCAGTTCCGGACCCCGGCATCCGCCGGTGCCCCTGGAGCCGATTGCAAACCCCGTTCCCGTACGCACGCTGTGGCGAGCGAGCATCGGGAGCGCGGATCAGGATGTGTTCTTTCCGGCGGTCGCGAACGGGAGCATATTCGTCGCCAGCGCAGATGGCGCGGTCGCGCGACTCGACGAGTCGACCGGCGAGCAGGCCTGGCGCGTCGATCTCGGCAGCCGATTGTCAGGCGGTGTCGGAAGCGACGGTCGTTTGGTCGCGGTCGGTTCGCCAGAGGGCGAGGTGTTCGTGCTCGAGGCGACCGGGCAAATACGCTGGAAAGCGCGCGTCTCGAGCGAAGTACTCGCCGCCCCGGAAATCGCCGGCGACATCGTGGTCGTCCGGAGCGCCGACAGCCGAATATTTGCATTCGATTCTCGCGACGGCCGGCGGCGCTGGGTCTATCAGCGCGCTACGCCGTCCCTGTCGGTCCGCACCCCGGCTGGTACCGTGATCCGCGCGCAGTACGTGTTCGCGGGATTCCCGGGCGGCAAGCTGGTTGCGTTGGCCCAGTCGAACGGCGGGCTGCGTTGGGAAGGTACCGTCTCGCTCCCGCACGGTACAACCGAGCTCGAGCGGATGAGCGACGTCACCGGCCTGCCGTGGATCGGCGAAGGTCAGGCGTGCGCGGTGGCCCACCAGGGACGCGCCGCGTGCTTCGACCTGGGCAATGGAAACATGCTCTGGGCCCGACCGGCATCGTCGAGCGCCGGAATTGCGGTCGACAACCGGTATGTGTATGTGAGTGAGGATGCCGGTGCCGTGTCGGCGCTTGCCCGCAGTGGTGGCACGAGCCTGTGGCGCCAGGACAAGCTGGGCAACCGCAACTTGTCGGCGCCGCTGGTGGTGGGCAGCGACGTCGTCGTGGGCGACGTCGAGGGTTACGTCCACATCCTCTCCGCCGCCACGGGCGAATTCGTCGGCCGCGTGCCGACCGACGGCAGTCCGATTGTCGCGCCGCCGGTGCGCATCGCGAATGGATTTCTCGTGCAGACCAGCAAAGGCGGGATCTACGCCTTCGCGATTCGTTGACGATTCGTTGACCGCGGGGCGGCCCGTCTTTTTGTTGCCCCCTTTGTCCTTCCCCCCGGTCCCACCCCTTACCCATCCCCTTGAAACCCACCATCGTTCTCGTCGGACGCCCGAATGTGGGCAAGTCCACGCTCTTCAATCGGCTGACCCGTACGCGCGATGCCATCGTGGCCGATTTTCCCGGGCTGACCCGGGATAGGCACTACGGCGAGGGCCGCCTTGGCGATCGTTCGTTCATCGTAGTCGACACGGGTGGACTCGAGCCGGTCGCGAAGGAAGGCATCTTCGCGGAGATGGCGAAGCAGGCCCTTGCAGCGCTGGCCGAGGCAGACGTGGCGATCTTCATCATGGATGGCCGCGCGGGTCTCACGCCGCAGGACCGGCGAATTGCCGAGCAACTGCGCGCCTCGCACGCGCGAGTGGTGCTCGCAGTGAACAAGGTGGAGGGAATGAATCCCGATATAGCGGTGGCCGAGTTCCACGAGTTCGGTCTGGGCGCGCCGCACGCCATATCGGCCGCGCACGGCGAAGGCATCGCCGGGTTGCTCGAGGCTGCGCTCGCGGAGGTGCCCGACCAGGACGCGAGCCAGGTGAGCGCGGAGGACGAGGCGGACGAGGAAGGCGCAGGCGCTCCGCGCATCGCGATCGTCGGCCGGCCGAACGTGGGCAAGTCGACCCTGATCAATGCACTCCTCGGCGAAGAGCGGATGATCGCGTTCGACGAACCCGGTACCACGCGCGATCCGATCCGGGTGCGGTTCCGCCGCGGCGACCGAGATTTCGTGCTGATCGATACGGCCGGGCTGCGCCGGCGCGGCCGGGTCTTCGAGACCGTCGAGAAATTTTCGGTTATCAAGACACTCCAGGCGATCGACTCGGCGAACGTCGTCGTCCTGCTGCTCGATGCGGGACAGGACATTGCCGACCAGGATGCGCACATCGCGAGCTATATCGTGGAGCGCGGCCGTGCAGTGGTGGTTGCCGTCAACAAATGGGACGGCCTGGACGACTACGGACGGGACCAGGCGAAACGGCAGCTGCGAGATCGCCTCGGTTTCATGCAGTTCGCCCGGACGCACTTCATTTCCGCGCTTCGCGGCCAGGGGCTCACCGCGCTGCTCAATTCGGTGAGCGACGCCTATGCGGCGGCGTACGCCAAGCTCTCCACGCCACGGCTGACGCGCACCCTGATCCAGGCGGTGGCCAAGCAGCTCCCGCCGCGATCCGGGGCGCTGCGGCCGAAACTCCGCTACGCGCACCAGGGCGGGAAGAACCCGCCGGTGATCATCATCCACGGCAACAGCCTGGGCGCCATCGCACCGGGATATCGGCGGTATCTGGAAGGGACCTTTCGGGCCGCATTCGGGCTGGAAGGGACCCCGCTGCGGATCGAATTTCGCACCGGGCGGAACCCTTTTGCAGCACGGGGCTCAAACCGGCGATAATGGCATCGGCATGCGAAATGGATTACATTAACCTTTCAAAAATCTCGCTTTGGAGCGGCCATGAGCAACAAAGGGCAACTATTACAAGACCCGTTCTTGAACACGCTTCGCAAGGAGCACATTCCGGTCTCCATCTACTTGGTAAACGGCATCAAGCTCCAGGGACAAATCGAATCGTTCGATCAGTACGTCGTGCTGCTGAAGAACACCGTCACCCAGATGGTCTACAAGCACGCCATCTCCACGGTCGTCCCGTCGCGGCCGGTCAACCTCAACCTCGCCGAGGGCGGCGACAGTTGATAGTCGGGCTCGGCTAGACCGCGCGCGGAATGTTCGAACGCCCCGCACGCGGCGAGACCGCGGTTCTGGTCGCGCTCGACCTGGGGGCCGCGGATTACGCCGAGAGCCTCCAGGAGCTGGCACTACTCGCTGCAAGCGCCGGTGCCCGTGTGCGCGCGGTCGTCAAGGGGCGGCGCAGCCGCCCGGATTCTGCAACCTTCGCGGGTTCGGGGAAGGTCCAGGAAGTCGCCGCCGCGCTGGCCGAGACCGGCGCAGACCTGGTGATTTTCAACCATGAACTCTCTCCGGCGCAGCAGCGCAACCTCGAGCGTGCGCTTGAGCATCGTGTGGTGGACCGGACCAGCCTGATCCTGGATATTTTCGCCCAGCGTGCGCGCACGAGCGAGGGCAAGGTGCAAGTCGAGCTTGCCCAGCTGCAGCACCTCTCGACGCGGCTGGTGCGTGGCTGGACCCACCTCGAGCGCCAGAAGGGTGGCATCGGGTTGCGCGGTCCCGGCGAGACGCAGCTCGAAACCGACCGGCGCCTGATCGGCACCCGCGTGAAATCGCTGAAAGGCAAGCTCGCCACCCTGCAGCGTCGCCGCGACGTCCAGCGTCGGGCTCGCGTCCGCGCAAACGTTTTGAGCGTGTCGCTCGTCGGCTACACGAACGCCGGCAAATCCACGCTTTTCAACGCGCTGACCCATGCGGGCGCGCTGGCGGCCGATAAGCTGTTCGCGACCCTCGACACGACGACGCGGCGGCTCTATCTGCCCGAGGCCGGCAACGTGACCATCTCCGACACGGTGGGTTTTATTCGCGGGCTCCCGCACAGCCTCGTCGCCGCGTTTCGCGCGACGCTCGAGGAGACCATCCATGCCGACCTGCTCGTGCACGTCGTGGACGCCTCCAGCGTGGTGCGTGACGTGCAGATCGCGGAGGTCAACAAGGTGCTCACGGAGATCGGAGCCGACCGTGTTCCGCAGATCCTCGCATGGAACAAGCTCGATCTTACGGGCGTTCCACCCGGGGTGGATCGTGACGAGTATGGTAAGATCCAGCGAGTTCGCGTGAGCGCCAAGACAGGCGAAGGCATCGAGTTTCTGCGGCAGGCCATCGTCGAAGTGGTTGCCGCAAAAACTGCGGCCAGGGATGCGTCGAGAGTCGCGTCAGAAACCGCGCCGGAAGTCGCTTCAACCTCCTCACCGAAATCCGAACAATCCGAATCCAGCGAGCGCGAGTCAGTCAGGGACAGGTATGTCGCTTAACGATCCCCAGTGGGGGCGCAAGGGTAATGGCTCGGGCGGCAATCAGGGCCCGCCCGACCTGGACGAACTCTGGCGCAGCTTCAACCAGCGTCTGAACGGCCTCTTCGGCCGGCGCGGCGGTGGCGGCGCGCCAGGTGGCGGTCAACCGACCAAGCTTCAGCTCGGCGGCGGCGCCGGGCTGATCGCCATCCTGATCATTGTCGTGTGGCTGGCGAGCGGGTTCTACATCGTGGACGAGAGCCAGCGGAGCGTCGTCTTCACCTTCGGCAAGTATTCCGAGACGACGGGCCCCGGCTTGCGCTGGCGCGTTCCCTATCCCGTGCAGAGCAACGAGATCGTCAATCTGACCGGAATCCGGACATTCGAGATCGGATACCGGAACACCGTCAAGACGAAGGTGTTGCGCGAGGCGCTGATGCTGACGGACGACGAGAACATCGTCGACATCCAGTTCGCGGTTCAGTGGAATCTCAAGGATCCGGAAGACTATCTATTGAATGTCAGGCGGCCGGACGAAGCGGTGCTGCAGGTCGCCGAGGCCGCATTTCGCGAGGTCGTCGGCAAGTCGAGCATGGATTTCGTGCTCTACGAGGGGCGCGAACAGGTCGCCGCGAACGCGCACAAGCTGATCCAGGAGATCCTGGACCGGTACGGCACCGGCGTGAACATCAGCGCCGTCGTCATGCAGAACGCGCAGCCGCCCGAGCAGGTGCAGGCGGCGTTCGACGATGCCGTGAAGGCCAAGCAGGACCTCGAGCGCCAGAAGAACGAGGGTCAGGCCTACTACAACGATGTCGTGCCCAAGGCGCGCGGCTCGGCCGCCCGGTTGACCGAGGAGGCGAGCGGATACCGGCAACGCATCGTCGCGAACGCCGAGGGCGAGTCGTCGCGCTTCCGCCAGATCCTGGACGCGTACTTGAAAGCGCCCCAGGTGACTCGGGAGCGGATGTACCTGGATACGGTCCAGGACGTCATGACCAGCACGAGCAAGGTCATGATCGATGCACGCTCGGGCGGAAACGTCCTGTTCCTGCCGCTCGACAAGATCATGCAGATGTCGGCCGGGGCAGTGGCGCCCGACTCCGGCACGGCGGGCGCTCCGCGGGCCGATATGCCCTCGACGTTCGATCCTACCGCCAGGACACGTGACGGCTTGCGCAGCCGCGACCGGGAGGCCCGGCCATGAAGATGGGATTCGGCGCGTTGCTCGCGATCATCCTCGCGCTGATCGTGGTTGCATCGATGTCGCTGTTCACAGTGGACCAGCGCGAGCGCGCGATCGTATTCCGGCTGGGCGAGATCACGGAGATCATCGATCAGCCTGGCCTGCACGTGAAGTGGCCGCTGATCCAGAACGTCAGATTCTTCGATAAGCGCATCCTGACGCTCGATACGCCCGACTCCGAGCGATTCATCACGTCGGAGAAGAAGAACGTCCTGGTGGACTCCTTCCTGATGTGGCGAATCAACGATGTGCGGCAGTATTACATCAGCGTGCGCGGCGATGAGACTCTCGCGCAGACGCGGCTCCAGCAGCGGGTGAATGCGGCGCTCCGCGAGGAATTCGGCAAGCGCACTGTGCACGACGTGGTCTCGGGCGAGCGCGACACGATCATGAAAGTCGTGCGCGACAAGGTGGACGAGGATGCCAAGGAGATCGGGGTCGCGATCGTGGACGTCCGGCTCAAGCGGGTCGAGCTCCCGCAGGAAGTGAGCGAGTCCGTTTACCGACGCATGGAGGCGGAGCGCCGGGCGGTGGCTGCCGAGCTCCGCTCGCAGGGCTTCTCGGCGGCGGAAAAGATCCGCGCCGAGGCGGATCGCGAGCGCGAGGTCATCGTCGCCGAAGCGTACCGCGACGCCCAGCGCGTGAAGGGCGAGGGGGATGCCCGGGCGACCGCGGTATACGCGAGAGCCTACAGCGAGAATCCCGAGTTCTACGCGTTCTATCGCAGCCTCGAGGCCTACCGCGCGAGCTTCCGAAGCCGCAGCGACGTGCTCGTCCTCGAGCCGACGTCCGACTTCTTCAAGTACCTGAAGAGCCCCAACGGCGCGAAGAGCGGCACCACGAAGTAATGTGGACCGTCTTTTTCATGGCCTTGGCGCTGATGCTGGTGCTGGAGGGGCTGTTCCCGTTCTTCGCGCCGGCCCTGTGGCGCGACACGTTTCGTCGCGTACTGCAGCACTCGGACGGGCAGATCAGGTTCTTCGGACTCGCGTTGATGCTCGTGGGTGTCGTTCTGATTTTGCTGGTTGGGTAGGCTGAGGCTCGTCGATGGCCATGCGCACGTGGCTGCTCCCCGAATACGTCGAAGACATCCTTCCGCCGGAAGCGGTTGCGATCGAGCGCCTCCGCGGCCGGCTGCTGGAGCTCTTCAGGGTGCACGGCTACGAGCTCGTGATTCCGCCGATGCTCGAATACATCGAATCGCTCCTCACCGGCACCGGGCACGACCTCAACCTGCGCACGTTCAAGCTCATCGACCAGCTCTCCGGGCGCACCATGGGTCTGCGCGCGGACATGACGCCGCAGGTCGCGCGCATCGATGCGCACCTGCTCAACCGTGCGGGCGTCGCCCGGTTCTGCTACTGCGGAACGGTCCTGCACACGCGGCCGCGCGGGCTGCTGGCCACGCGCGAGCCCATGCAGATCGGCGCCGAGATCTACGGGCACGGCGGGATCGAGAGTGACCTCGAAATTCAGCGATTGCTTCGCGCTGCGCTCGGCGCGTGCGGCGTCGCAGACATGCGCCTGGACATCGGACATGTCGGGGTGTTCCGTACGATCGCGCGTCGTGCCGCAGTCGGTCCCGAGCTCGAGGGCGAGCTGCTCGAAGTCCTGCACGCCAAGGACCGTCCGGGGCTCACTGCCCTGACGGAAGGCCTCGCCCCGGTCAATCGCGACGCCTTGCGACTGTTACCCGAGCTCTATGGCGGCCCGGAGGCGCTCGCGCGCGCGCGGTCGGGCCTTCCCGACTGGCCGGAGATTCGCGCGGCGCTCGACGGCCTGGACGCATTGCTCGGCGACAACGGAATGACGATGAGCGTGGACCTCGCAGACTTGCGCGGCTATCACTATCACAGCGGCGTCGTTTTCGCCGCATACGCCACGGGCCTGCGCAATGCGGTCGCGCTCGGTGGGCGCTACGACGAGGTGGGCAAGGCGTTCGGTCGTGCCCGGCCGGCGACCGGATTCTCGATGGACCTGCGCGAGGTGGCGCGAGCAGCCCCACACGAGCCGAGGCAGGGCGCAATCCTGGCCCCTCATGCCGACGACGCTGACCTTTCCGAGCGGATCGCAGGCTTCGCGCGGGAGGAGAAGTCGTGGTGGTGGATTTGCCGGGGCATGAGGGCACGCACGAAGAGTATGGTTGCGAGCGCCGGCTGGTGCGGCGTGGAACGAAGTGGGTGATCGAAAAGCTGTAACTGGGTGTTGGAGAACGCTTCCCGAGCGCGACGTGATGATTGCAGGAACCCGCCTTCTTAGAGGGAAGCACGGCTTCAACAGCCCTGAATTAGGGGGTCAAAGGGGGATGTCTCCCCCTTTTTCAACGAACTGCTAAGGGTGCAATGGCCAAGAACGTCGTCGTGATCGGCACCCAGTGGGGTGACGAAGGCAAGGGCAAGGTCGTCGATTGGCTGACCGACCACGCCCGGTGCGTGGTTCGATTCCAGGGCGGGCACAATGCCGGTCACACGCTCGTCATCGGCGGACGCAAGACCGTGCTCCATCTCATTCCGTCGGGCATCCTGCGCGACGGCGTGACGTGCTACATCGGCAACGGCGTGGTGCTCTCACCGGAAGCGCTCATGGCGGAAATCGTCGAGCTCGAGAGCGCCGGTATCGACGTGCGCGGACGGGTGAAGATCTCGGAAGCCTGTCCGTTGATCCTTCCGTATCACGTCGCGATCGACGTGGCGCGCGAGACCGCGAAGGGGGCCGGGAAGATCGGGACCACTGGGCGGGGCATCGGACCGGCGTACGAGGACAAGGTCGCGCGGCGCGCGATCCGATTGCGCGATCTGCTCGTGCCGGACCGCTTCGAAGCGAAGCTCGTCGAGGTCCTCGACTATCACAATTTCGTGCTGACCAAGTATCTCCACGCCTCGCCAGTGGATCCGGGCAAGGTGCGCGACGCTGCCCTCAAGCTGGCGCCGGATCTTGCGGCAATGGTGGCGGATGTGCCGCATGCGCTATACGAAGCTCACCGCACCGGCCAGAGCATCCTCTTCGAGGGCGCGCAAGGGAGTCTGCTCGACATCGATCACGGCACGTATCCCTTCGTGACGTCGAGCAATTGCGTGGCGGGGGCCGCAGCGGCCGGTGCCGGAGTGGGACCAGCGATGCTCCACTATGTGCTGGGGATCACCAAGGCATACACCACGCGCGTCGGCTCCGGACCATTTCCGACCGAACTGGAAGACGCGGTGGGCGAGCACCTGCGCGAGCGGGGCAATGAATTCGGCGCAACCACAGGAAGACCGCGGCGGTGCGGGTGGTTCGACGGCGCCGCGCTGAAGCGCTCCATCCAGATCAACGGCGTGTCGGGGCTCTGCATCACCAAGCTCGACGTGCTCGATGGCATGGACGAGGTGAAGCTCTGCACCGGCTACAAGGTCGATGGTGAGCTGCGCGGCCTGTTGCCGGCCGGCGCCGAGGACGCAGCGCGCTGCGAACCGGTATACGAGGACCTGCCCGGTTGGCCCGACAGCACCGTTGGCGTGCGCAGCTTCGAAGATCTTCCTGCGAACGCCCGCAGGTATCTCGAGCGGGTCGAGACGCTCTGCGAGGTGAGCGTGGACATGATCTCCACGGGCCCGGACCGTGCCGAGACGATCGTCCGCCGCCATCCGTTTGCATGACGGGCACTTCGAACGCACGATGCCAGATCTCTACGTCAGCTGGTCCGACTATCACAAGACGATCGAGCGACTCGCCGCGCAGATTCATGCATCGGGCTGGCGCTTCAATCAGATCGTCTGCATCGCGCGCGGCGGGCTGCGCGTGGGCGACACGCTATCGCGAATATTCGATCAGCCGCTGGCGATCATCTCGACCCAGTCCTACGGCGGCGAGGGCGGCACAGTGCGGGGAGAGATCACGATCGCCGAGCAGATGACCATGACGACGCCGTCAGTGGGGGATCGTGTCCTCGTCGTCGACGACCTCGTGGATTCCGGGATCACCCTGGAGGTCGTGCGTCGCCATCTGCTCGAGCGCCAGCCACATGTGAAGGACCTGCGCACTGCCGTGCTCTGGTGCAAGGCGTGCTCGAAGGTGGTCCCGGATTTCCACGCCGAATTTCTCGCGGATAGTCCCTGGATTCACCAGCCGTTCGAGCCCTACGATCTGATGTCGGCTGACGATCTGCGCAGCCTTACGTCCTAGCACGACGCAGCGAGGAGTGCAGACGTTGCGAATGTTGCGAGCTTGAATGTTGCGAGCTTCTTTGTGAGCTCTGGTGCCGAGAAGAGGACTCGAACCTCCACACCCTTGCGGGCGCTAGGACCTGAACCTAGTGCGTCTACCAATTCCGCCATCTCGGCACGAGCCGGGCATTTTAGGTCAACCGGGAGTTTTGTTCAATGAAGACGCGCCGTCGAACGAGCGCGGAGCGCCAGCCGCGCGGACGTCGCGAGCGCGATCCGCATCGCGCGCGTGAGTCGCAACGCTACGAAGCACCGCTGCCGAGCCGCGAATACATCCTGACGACCCTCGAGGAAGAGGCAGTTCCGGTGGACGAGAAGCGGCTCTTTCGCCTGCTCGAAGTGAAGGACGAAGAGCGTGACGCGTTCGCGCGACGCCTCGGTGCCATGGAACGCGACGGGCAGATCCTGCGCAACCGCAAGGGCGCGCTGCTGGTCGCCGAGCGGCTGAGCCTGATCGCGGGCCGTGTCGCCGCGCATCCGGACGGCTTCGGGTTCCTCGAGCCGGACGACGGCAGCGCGTCGCTCTTTCTCAGTCCAGCCGAGATGCGCAAGGTCATGCACCGCGATCGGGTCGTCGCCCGCCCGGGCGGATTCGACCGGCGGGGACGGCGCGAAGCGACGATTGTCGAGGTGACCGAGCGTGCGCAAAGCCGCGTGGTCGGACACCTCCATCATGAGCGCGGCATCTGGACCGTCGCGGCCGCCGACCGGCGCGTCCAGCACGATATTCTCGTGGAGCCCGGCGCAACCGGGGGTGCGAAAGCCGGGCAGATCGTCACCGTGGAGCTCGTCACGCAGCCCGGTCCGCATGCACAGCCGATCGGGCGCGTCGTCGAGGTGCTCGGTGGCTACGACGACCCCGGCATGGAGATCGAGATCGCGCTGCGCAAGCATGCGCTGCCCTTCGAGTTCTCGAGGGACGCCGAGAGGCTTGCCGCCAAGCTGCCCGACAAGGTTCGCAAGGCAGACCTCGCGGGGCGGCGTGACCTGCGCGACCTTGCGCTCGTCACCATTGACGGCGAGACCGCGAAGGACTTCGACGACGCCGTCTACTGCGAGCGCGCAGGGCGGGGCTTCCGGCTCATCGTGGCGATCGCGGACGTGAGCCACTACGTCGTCGCCGGCGACGCACTGGATGGCGAAGCGCGCAGCCGGGGCAATTCCGTGTATTTCCCGCGCCGGGTCATCCCGATGCTTCCCGAGAAGCTGTCGAACGGCCTGTGCTCGCTCAATCCGGAGGTGGATCGGCTCGCGATGGCGTGCGACATGACCATCACGCCGCGGGGCGAGATTGCCGAGTACGAGTTCTATTCCGCGGTGATCTGCTCGCATGCGCGGCTGACCTACAATCGGGTCGCGGCAGCGCTGTACGAGAGCTCGCCGCGACCCGATGGCGAAATCCGGCCGCTCGTCGGGCAACTGCAGCTTCTCGATGGAGTATTTCGCGCGCTGCTCAAGGCGCGCGAGAAGCGCGGGGCGATCGATTTCGACACGGTGGAAACCGAGCTCAAGTTCGACGCGCACGGCAAGATCGAGCGGATCGTACCGGTGGTCCGCAACGACGCGCATCGCCTGATCGAGGAGTGCATGCTCGCGGCGAACGTGTGCGCATCGGCTTTTCTCCAGGAGCGCAAGCATCATGCGCTGTACCGGATCCACGAGGGGCCGACGGTCGAAAAGCTCGCGGCGCTGCGCGAGTTCCTGAAAGGCTTTGGCCTGCAACTCGGCGGCGGAGACGAGCCGCATGCAAAGGACTACGCGACCCTGCTCGAGAAATTGAAGCGGCGACCGGACGTCCAGCTCCTGCAGACCGTGCTGCTGCGGTCCCTGCAGCAGGCGGTCTACAGTCCCGAGAACGTCGGGCATTTCGGGCTCGCCTACGAGCACTATACCCACTTCACTTCGCCGATACGCCGCTATCCGGACCTGTTGATTCACCGTGCGATCAAGGCCGTGCTCGCCGGCGAGCGCTACGATCCCGGCGGCTGGGCCGACCTCGGCAAGCATTGCTCGGCGACCGAGCGGCGCGCGGACGAGGCGACGCGCGACGTGGTGACGTGGCTCAAGTGCTACTTCATGCAGGACAAGGTGGGCGAAGCGTTCGAGGGTTCGATCAGCGCGGTGACGAGCTTCGGCATCTTCGTCGCGCTGGACGGCATCTACGTAGAGGGCCTGGTGCACATCTCCGAGCTCGGCGCGGATTACTTCGAGCACGACGCTGGCCGCCACGTCCTGCGCGGATCGCGATCCGGACGCTCGTTCCGGCTCGGTGATCGCGTGCGCGTCAAGCTCGTGCGGGTCGATCTCGAGGCGGGCCGCATCGACTTCGTGCTGGCCGAGGCGGCGTGACTTCGTCGACCCTGATCTACGGATTTCACGCCGTCACGGCGAAACTGCGCGTCCACCCCGACGCCGTGCAGGAAATCTATTTCGACGGGGCGCGCCACGACGCACGCGCGCGCGAGCTGCGGGGCCTGGCGGAGGGACACGGCATTCGTGTGCAGGAGGTGGAGTCGGCTCGCCTCGACGGCATGGTGCGCGGGGTGCGCCATCAGGGAGTTGTCGCGCGGGTCGCGGCCGGTACTGCGGCGCGCGACCTGGACGAGATTCTCGATGCGCTGCGCGAACCGCCGCTGCTCCTGGCGCTCGACGGCGTTACCGATCCCCACAATCTCGGGGCATGCCTGAGAGTGGCGGATGCCGCCGGGGCGCACGCGGTGTTCGCCCCCAAGGATCGCGCGGCGGGTCTCAACGCGACGGCGATCAAGGTTGCGAGCGGCGCGGCCGAGAACGTGCCGTATGTGCCGGTCACGAATCTTGCACGAACGTTCGAAGCGCTCAAGGAGCGGGGCATCTGGATCGTCGGCACGGATTCGTCGGCGGACGATTCCCTGTTCGATGCCGATCTGCCCGAAGCGGTCGCCTGGGTGCTTGGCGCGGAGGGGCACGGGATGCGCCGGCTGACCCGCGAGCGATGCGACCGGGTGGTGCGCATCCCGATGCTGGGGGTCGTGGAGAGCGTGAACGTCTCGGTGGCTGCCGGCCTCTGCCTGTACGAGTCGCGACGCCTGCGTGGTACCCCCCACCAGGGGAAAGATCCAACCCCTTGATTACCTTGTCCGAAGCACGTGAATTGGGATAGAATCCCCGGCTTCCGTCGAAACGGCGGAAGCGGCGGGATCTGGCACCATCGGCGCCGGCACCACCGACAATTTGCACCACCGACAATTTGCTCGGCCCATCAATCGCCCGAATTCGGGTGATCCCGGCCGTCCTTGCCTCACCGGTCGCGCATGCCGGGAGGCTATCAACCACAAGGAGCCCGAATGCGACATTACGAAATCGTTTTCATCGTTCACCCGGACCAGAGCGAGCAGGTTCCGGCGATGATCGAGCGCTATCGCAGCGTGATCGCGCAACGCGACGGCAAGATCCATCGTCTGGAGGACTGGGGACGCCGGCAACTCGCCTACTCGGTCGAGAAGATCCACAAGGCGCACTACGTTCTCATGAACATCGAGTGTGACCACGAGACGCTCACCGAGCTGGATCATTCGTTCCGCTTCAATGACGCCGTCCTGCGTCACCTCATCGTGAAGATGAAGGGCGCGGTCACGGCCGCCTCGCCGATGATGAAGGAAGACAAGGCGAAGTCGGTCCTCAACCAGGGCGAGGGTCGGCCGGGCGAGGGGGGCAGGCGGAGCGAGGCCCCGGCGGGCGCCCCTGCCGCCTGAGCACGCTTGGACAGCGCCAACGAGCTCACGATCAGCGGGAGCATCGTCGAGCGCGACGCGCTGCGTCATACGCCGGCCGGTATCGCCCTCGTGAATTTCCGTGTCGTGCACGAATCCGAGCAGCGCGAGGCGGGTGCGACGCGGAAGGTCGGCGCTGAGGTGGTCTGCCTGGCAGTCGAAGAGCAGGCACGGCTCGTGGTAGCGGCTCCGCTGGGCGCGGCGATCAAGGTGAACGGGTTTCTGGCGGCGAAGGGCCGCTCCGGCAAGCAGCTCGTGCTGCACGTTAAGCGAATCGAATTCGAGTAAGGAGAGCATCATGGCAACACCATCAAGAGGACGTGCTGGCGGTGGACGGGGTCGTCCCGGTCAGAAGGGCTTCAAGGGCAAGGGGAAGGAGCGCGCCGGCGGCCGGGCGTTGTTTCGCCGGCGCAAGTTCTGTCGCTTCACCGCGGAGAAGATGGAATGGATCGACTACAAGGACGTCGATCTTCTGAAGGACTTCATCGGCGAGAACGGCAAGATCATCCCGGCGCGCATTACCGGCACGAAGGCCGGCTACCAGCGCCAGCTTGCCGAGGCCGTCAAGCGCGCACGCTTCCTCGCGCTGATTCCCTACACCGACGCGCATTGAAAGGGCCGCAGCAATGCAAGTGATACTGCTCGAGAAGATTTCCAATCTCGGCGCGCTCGGCGAGGTCGTGAAGGTCAAGGCCGGGTTCGCCCGTAACTATCTCATTCCGAAGGGCAAGGCGCAGCGCGCCACCCCCGAGAATCTCGCGCATTTCGAGACCCGCCGCGGCGAGCTCGAAAAGGCCCAGTCCGAGGCGCTGCAGGCCTCGCAGGAGCGTGCGACGAAGCTCGAGGGCGTCGCGATCCAGCTCACGCGGCGCGCGAGCGTGGACGGTCGCCTGTTCGGCTCGGTGACGGCCTATGACATCGTCGAATCATTGGCAGAAGCCGGGCATGAGATCGAGCGGTCGGCGATTCGCATGCCGCAAGGGCCGCTCAAGATGATCGGCGATCACGACGTCGCGGTGGCCCTGCACAGCGATGTCGTGGTGCACATCAAGGTGTCGGTGCTCGGCGAGGCGGTGGCAGGCGGCGAGAGCGACTGACGCGGGGGTAGGGGACGCAGGGCAGGGGTGTAGAATCTGCGGGTCCCCGCAGATTTCCCGAATCGCCGATGGCCCAGGTCACCCTGCCGACGACGGGCGACGCACCACTCGTCGCCCTGCGCGTTCCGCCGCACTCGATCGAAGCAGAGCAATCCGTGCTCGGCGGGTTGCTGCTCGACAACACTGCCTGGGACCGCGTCGGCGACGTGCTCGCGGTAGACGATTTCTACCGCGACGACCACCGGCGCATCTTCCGCCACATCGCGAAGCTCATCGAGCAGAACCGTCCGGCAGATGTCGTGACGCTTTCCGAATCGATCGAGTCGAGTGAGGACAAGGACAAGACCGGCGGGATCACCTATCTCGGGCAGCTCGCCCAGAACACGCCATCTGCGCACAACATCCGCCGCTACGCGGAGCTCGTGCGCGAGCGTGCGGTCATGCGCAAGCTCGTCGACAGTCGGCAACGAAATCTCGGACAGCGCGCTCAACCCGCTGGGCGAGGAAGTCGGCCAGCTGCTCGACGAGGCCGAGACCAAGGTCTTCGAGATCGCCGAGGCGGGCAGTCGCGGACGCGAGGGTTTCAAGGACATCCACCAGCTCCTCTCGCAGGTCATGGAGCGGATGGACATGCTGTACCACCGCGAGAATCCGTCGGACATCACCGGCATTCCGACCGGGTTCAACGACCTCGACCAGATGACCTCCGGCCTGCAGGAGGGCGAGCTCATCGTCGTGGCGGGTCGGCCGAGCATGGGAAAGACGGCACTCGCGCTGAACATGGGCGAGCATGTCGCAGTCGAAACCCGGCTGCCCGTCGCCGTGTTCAGCATGGAGATGTCGGGATCGCAGCTTGCCACGCGAATGCTGGGCTCGATCGGGCGGCTCGATCAGCACAAGCTGCGCACCGGGCGGCTCTCGGACGAGGACTGGAACAAGCTCACCAACGCGGTCGGCAAGCTTCACGACGCGCCGATCCACATCGACGAGACCGCGGCGCTGAACGCCCTCGAGCTGCGCGCGCGGGCGCGTCGGCTGCACCGCCAGTACGGAAAGCTCGGCCTCATCATCGTCGACTACCTTCAGCTCATGTCGGCGTCGACCCACGGCGAGAACCGCGCAACCGAAATCTCCGAGATCTCGCGCTCGCTGAAGGCGCTGTCAAAGGAGCTGCACGTGCCGGTCGTCGCGCTCTCGCAGCTGAACCGGAGCCTGGAACAGCGGCCGAACAAGCGGCCGGTGATGTCTGACCTGCGCGAGTCGGGTGCGATCGAGCAGGATGCCGACCTGATCCTCTTCATCTATCGCGACGAGGTGTACAACCCGGATTCGCCGGACAAGGGACGGGCCGAGATCATCATCGGCAAGCAGCGGAACGGCCCGATCGGCACGGTGAATCTGACTTTCCTCGGCCAGTACACGCGCTTCGAGAACTACGCGTCCGCGGGAAATTTCTAGCGACTCCGGCCGGCACGGTCGCGCGCGGCGGCGCGCGATTCTCCACGAAGACGATCCAGAAAACAAAAAGGCCCGGGGTTACCGGGCCTGAGAGGTCGCACCCAACCGTTGTTGTTTTTGTATCTCCGAGGCGACGATATCGCTGACGCACGGAGGAGGAGTCGGATCGCCAGGCGATTCTTCCGCCGCTTCAGAGATTTACCACGGCTTCCTTATAGAGGACATTAGCAACCTCTGTCAAGTGTGAATCACGGGCCCCGTGCAGAATGGCACGCGCTCCAGCGGCCTCCCGGCCGTGGAGGGGGGCGATTGATCGCGCCTGCGACCCCGGATGCTGGTTTCAACCGACTGTTATCAATGGCATTTCTTTGAATCGTGTGGGTCACTGCCCACTTGCCGCATGGTGGTCGCAACGGGCGCGGGACCACTGCCTGTGGACCGGCGTGGCATATCCACTACATTCCGATGGATGAGGTGGCGCCGATGCAACGGGAGGCGTGTATGCTTCGGCGCCGGTCGGTGCGTTTAGCGCTCGACCGCATTGGTGGGTGACCGTGTGACTGCTTTTTTTCGTCCGTTTCGCCTGGGCCGCTGGTTGGGCGCGTTGGTGCTGTTGGTGCTCAGTGTGGCCGCGGCCAGCGCGCAAGCCGAGATCGCGATCGTGCTGAACTCCCAGGACGCGACTGTGAGCGTGATCCGGAAGGCAGGCTACGCGGAGCTGCGCCGCATCCCGGTGGGCAAAGAGCCGCATCACCTGATGCAGACGCCCGCAGGCACCGAGTTGATCGTCGCAAGTTCCGCCGGCAACGAGCTCGTATTTCTGGATGCAGCGACTGGCGACGTGAAACGGCGCCTCGCGAACATCGCCGATCCCTACCAGATCGGCTTCAGCCCCGATGGCAAATGGTTTGTCGTGAATGCGTTGCGACTGAACCGGGTGGATATCTACGCAGCCGACGGTTTCAAGCTGGTCAAGCGCATCCCGCTGCGCGACACTCCGAGTCACATGGCGTTCAATCGCGCGGGCTCGCATGTCTTCGTCACGCTCCAGGAGAGCGACGAGATCGCCGCGATCGATCTCGCGCGGGGGGAGGTTGACTGGCGCATGCCGATCGGCAGGCAGCCCGCCGGGATCTGGATGACCCCCGACGACAAGTATCTGCTGGTCGGAATCATGGGCCGCGACTATGTGGACGTCGTGGACTGGCGCGCGCGCAAGAGTGTCAAGCACGTCGTGACCGGCCAGGGCGCGCACAATTTCCAGGCGCTCGGCGACCGGCGTCACGTGCTGGTCTCCAACCGGGCCGCCAACTCAATTTCGGTGGTGGATCAGCAAACGCTCACGGTCATCGACACCTTCCCGGTGCCCGGAGGTCCGGACGACATGGAAGTCTCGCAGGACGGGAAGGAACTGTGGGTCACCAACCGGTGGGCGCGGTCCGTGTCCGTGGTGGACCTGGCAACGCGCAAGGTCGTGCGGAAAATCTCTGTGGGACGCTCGCCGCACGGCATCTTCTTCGTCAATGCGGCGCGCGAGTAGCCTCACCTTCGCTGCCATGCTGGCGCTGTCCGGCGCGGCGCATGCCGCGTGCAAGGGCACGCTCTACCTGACGCTCGACACCAGTAACATGTCGCAGGCGGAGAACGTCGCACGAATTCTCGCCAAGCACGACGTCAAGGCCACGTTCTTCATGGCAAACGAGAAGACGGTGCGCGGCGACTACTCGCTCGATCCATCCTGGGGCCCCTACTGGCGGGCGCTCGTCGCCGCCGGACACGCGTTCGGCACCCATACCTGGGATCACTGGTATTTCCGCGGCGACCTGCCCGGCGGCAAGGTCCGGTACACGCGCGGGGGGAAGACGCGCGAGCTGGACGCGCAGGGCGTGTGCGCCGAGCTGCGACGCGTGCAGACCCGGTTTCACGAGCTGACGGGCCGCGATCTCGACCCTATCTGGCGCGCGCCCGGCGGACGCACGACGCCGAATACGCTCGCGGCGGCAAAAGCATGCGGCTACCGGCACGTCGGATGGTCGCCCGCCGGACTGCTCGGCGACGAGCTTCCCTCCGACAAGTATCCCAATGACGTGCTGCTCGCCCGGGCGCTCAAGAACCTGCGCGACGGCGACATTCTCGTGATGCACCTCGGCATCCAGTCCCGGAAGGAGCCCCTTGCACCGATACTCGATCCGTTGCTGGCCGGGCTGAAGGAGCGCGGATTCTGCTTCGCAACCTTGCCGGGGACGAAGGAGTGAGCTGGCTCGCTGACCAGGTCGGACGAGCGCAGACCTGGTTGTTCGAGGCGGCGGTGCAGCCGGCGCTCTACTGGCTCGACCTGGCGAGCCTGAGCGATCTGGCTTACGACTCGCTCGAGTGGCTGATCTGGGGCGTGCTCGAGATCGCGGTGCTCTACACGATTCTGCGGCCGCTGGAGGCGCGCATTCCGGCGGAACATTGGAGCAGCCGTCGGCAGGTTGGTATCGACGTGTTCTATACGTTGATCCATCGCCTGGGCGTCGTTCCGCTCGCCTTCTTCCTGTTGCTCACCCCCGTCGTCGACTGGTCGCAAGGCGCGCTGCGGCTGGCCGGTGTTCGCACCTTCAACCTCGAGGATGCGTTGCCCTGGCTCGCAACGAGTCCGCTCGCGGCATTCTTCGTGTATCTCGTCGTGCTCGACCTCGCCGATTACTGGCGGCACAGGTTTCAGCACCGCTTCGAGTGGTGGTGGTCGCTGCATGCGCTGCATCACAGCCAGCGCCAGATGAGCTTCTGGACCGACAATCGTAATCACCTGCTCGACGATCTGATCGGAAGCTTGTGGTTTGCGGGCATCGCACTGATGATCGGCGTCGAGCCCGGGCAATTCCTGCTGATCGTCATCGGCGCCCGGATGATCGAGAGCTTCTCGCATGCCAACGTCCGGATCTGGTTCGGCGCGCTGGGCGAGCGCCTGCTCGTCAGCCCGCGCTATCACCGCCGACATCACGCCATCGGCTTCGGCCACGAGGGTCCCTCGCGCGGCTGCAACTTCGCGGTGCTGTTCCCGGTCTGGGACGTGGTCTTCGGCACGGCCGATTTCACGCGCAGCTTCGACCCGACCGGCATTCGCGATCAGATCGCCGGAGCGCGCTACGGCGACCGGTTCTGGGAGCAGCAGTGGCTCGGCTTGGGCCGCATGGTCCGCGCGCTCCGGCGGCCGCCCGTCGCTTCTCAGAGCACTTCGGCGGCGTGATCGGCGAGCCGCGAGCGCTCGCCCCGCTGTAGCGTCACGTGGCCCGAATGGGCCCAGTCCTTGAATCGGTCCACCACGTAGGTCATGCCGGAGCTGCCCTCCGTAAGATAGGGCGTGTCGATCTGGGCGATGTTGCCTAGGCACACCACTTTCGTGCCCGGACCTGCGCGCGTGATCAGGGTCTTCATCTGCTTGGGCGTGAGGTTCTGCGCCTCGTCGATGATCAGATACTTGCTGAGGAACGTGCGGCCGCGCATGAAGTTGAGCGACTTGATCTTGATGCGTGAGCGGATCAGGTCGCGGGTCGCCGCGCGACCCCACTCGCCGGCCTCCTCGTCGGTGTTCTGCAGCACGTCGAGATTGTCCTCGAGCGCACCCATCCACGGCGTCATCTTCTCCTCCTCGGTGCCGGGGAGAAATCCGATGTCTTCGCCCAGCGGCACCGTCACCCGGGTGATGATGATCTCGCTATACAGCTTGCTCTCGAGCGTTTGCATCAGGCCGGCGGCGAGGGTGAGGAGGGTCTTTCCGGTGCCTGCCTGGCCGAGCAGCGTCACAAAATCGATTTCGGGATTCATCAGGACGTTGAGCGCGAAGTTCTGCTCGCGGTTGCGTGCCGTGATACCCCAGACCGCATGGCGCGGACCGGTGTAATCGCGCACCGTTTCCAGCACGACAGTCCGACCGCTGCGCTCCTTGACGAGCGCGTGCAGCGGCCGCTCGCCTCCCTGGTGGACGAACTCGTTAACCAGGAGCTCTTCGCAGAGCGGACCCGTGACGCGGTAGTAGGTGCGCCCGTCCTTTTTCCAAGACTCGACGTCCTTGCCGTGTTCGTCCCAGAAGGTTTCCGGGAGCTCGCGGGCCCCGGTGTAGAGGATGTCGGTGTCCTCGAGAACCTTGTCGTTGAAGTAGTCCTCGGCGGCGAGCCCCAGGGCGCGCGCCTTGATCCGCATGTTGATGTCCTTCGACACCAGGATCACCTGGCGCTGCGGGTCACGCCCCTGCAAGAACATCACCACGCCGATGACGTTGTTGTCGGACTTGCCGATGGGCAGGCTCGCGGGAATGTGCCCGTTGATTGCCACGGTCTGCAGGAACAGCCGCCCGGTCGCCGTATCGGCCGCATGGCGCGCGAGCGGGATCCCGTCCTCGATCGGCCCGGAGGACTTGCGCACGATCTCCTCGATGAACCGGCTCGCCTGCCGGGCGCTGCGCGCAACTTCCGACATACCCTTCTTGTTGTTGTCGAGCTCCTCGAGCGTCATCATCGGGACGAAGACGTCGTGCTCCTCGAACCGGAACAGGCTCGCGGGATCATGCATCAGCACGTTGGTGTCGAGGACGAGGAGCTTGGTGGCCGTGGGGCGCGCTTTGCGGCGATCGCGGTGCGCGGCCGTGGCGGAAGCAGGGGATGCTGCCGGCGGAGGCGTGGAATCAGAGCGTCTTAACAAAGTCGAGTACCTCCTGAGCGTGACCCGGAACCTTCACGCCGCGCCATTCGCGGCGAATCTCGCGCTGCGCATCCAGCACGAACGTGCTGCGCTCGATGCCGCGCACCTGACGACCGTACATGTTCTTCATCTTGATCACCCCGAATCGCTGGCAGAGCATCTCGTCCTCGTCGGAGAGCAGCTCGAAAGGGTAATTCATCTTGGCCTTGAAGTTCTGGTGGGATTTGAGGCTGTCGCGCGAGACGCCGTAGACCTCGCAGCCCAGCCGTTCGAACTCCTCGTGGAGCTCGCCGAACGCCGTGCCCTCCTTGGTGCAGCCGGGCGTGTTGTCCTTGGGATAAAAGTAGAAAACGAACGACTTCGCTCCGGACTCCGAAAGTCGGAACACGCCCCCGGTGCCTGGCAGCGAGAAATCCTTGACCTGCTTTTCGCTCATGGTCTGTTGATCACCTTGCGAAGTGATCGTGAATGTTGGTGAAGGTGCTGACGAATCGGGAATTGTTTATAAATTCGGTCCGTGGCGCAAGCTGCTAGGCCGCGCCGAAGAAGCGCGCGAACGCCTGCGCAGTCTCCTCCGGACGCTCCTCGGGCAGATAGTGCCCGCAATCCAAAGAGTTCCCGCTCACCGCCCCGGCGTATTCGCGCCAATCGGCGAGCGGATCGAAGCACCGCTCGATGACCCCGTGACGGCCCCACAGTACCAGTATCGGGCACTCCACCTTGCGCCGTCCGAAGTCCGCATCGTCGTGCACGAGATCGATGCTCTCCGCCGCGCGGTAATCCTCGCAGGTGGCGTGGATCGCGGCGGGATCGCCGAAGCACCGCAGATACTCGGGCCAGCCGTCGGGCGCGAAAGGTGCAAGCCCTGCGAACCGGCCCCCCATGTGCTTGCGCAGATACGCTTCCGGATTCGCGCCGATCAGCGTCTCCGGAAAGGGCTCCGGCTGGATGAGGAAGAACCAGTGGTAGTAGGCCTTGGCGAACTCGCGGGTGGTGCGAGCGTACATCGTGCGCGTGGGAACGATGTCGAGCACGGCGAGCCGCGCCACGCGCTCGGGGTGGTCGAGCGCCATGCGATGCGCGACGCGCGCGCCGCGATCGTGGCCGGCGACCGCGAATCGATCGAATCCGAGCGCTGCCATCACCTCGACCTGGTCGTTGGCCATGTTGCGCTTCGAATAGTTCGCGTGATCGGGCAGACCGCGTGGCTTGTCGCTGTCGCCGTAGCCGCGCAGATCCGGCAAAACGAGCGTGAAGCGGTCGGCGAGCAGGGGCGCGACCTTGCGCCACATCGCGTGGGTCTGCGGGTAGCCGTGCAGGAGGAGGAGGGGCGGTCCGTTGCCGCCGTGCAGGACGTTAATCGCGACCTCGTTCGTCGGGATGCGTTTACGCGTGAATCCTTCCAGCATGGTTAGCAGGGTGTTGAAAATTGCCCGCCACGGTGGCTTCGAGTGGCGAGTTTCGCGTGCAGGGCAAACCCCGGTCGCACGAACAAGGGGGGAAGCCCCCTTGTAAATCCCCCGGAACGAACAAGGGGCGAGCCCCTTGTATATCCCCGGAATGCGTGCGCGGAGTTTCTTGACATGCGGTTAGGCTACGTGATCAGTGTCAGGAGAGGAACGGAATGCCTTGCGTGGCGAGCGTTCCCGAGCGTCCGGGAATCGCCTCGACGGCGACGTTGCAGCGAGGAAGCCGTCGCGGATCCAGCGACTCGTAGATGGCGCGCAGCGGCACGAGCTCATAGCCCTGCGCGCGCCAGCCTTCCAGAAGCTGCTCGAACGCCGGCGCGAGCTTCCTGCCCTCGAGCTCGGCGTGCAGCGTGAACACGTGACCCGTCGGGGGCGGGTCGCGCGTCATTTCGAGTAGGCGCTCTGCCACGTTTCCGCCGGTCACGCCGTCCAGGCCGATCAGCTCGTCCAGGGTCGGAAGCGTGGTCGGAATCTGGGGGCATGCGACGATCTCGGCACGGTGCATCGGGATGAATGGCTCGGTGCCGCGCGTATCGGAGGCATAGTCGAATCCGAGTCGCTGTGTGAGACGGTACGCGGTCCAGTTCATCTGCCAGCCGGCCGCGCAGTGCACCCGCGCCGGCTCGCCGAATACCTTCTCGAACCGATTGCGCGCGAGCTGCATCTGACGCTCGGTCCACGCAGCGCTCGCGCGCGCGACGCCGTCCTGCCATTTCACATGGTCCCAGCAGTGGATGCCGCACTCGAACCCCGCATCGCGCACGCTGCGAAGAACGTCGGCGCATACGACACCGATGTCCGGCCCTGGCAGCAGCGTGCCGTAGAGGAGCGTGACGAAGCCGTAGTGGGAGAGCACCGAGGTGCGCGACACCTTGCCGAGGAACCCCGGGCGGAACACGCGCTTGATCGCGCGCCCGGTATGGTCGGGGCCGAGGCTGAACAGGAAAGTGGCGCCGGCGTCGTGCTTTCGGAGCAGTTCGACCAGGCGCGGAACGCCGTCGCGCGTGCCACGGTAGGTATCGACGTCTATCTTAAGCGCGAGCTTCACTCGACGAGTCGTCGCGCCTCGACGACATGGTCACGGTATGCCTCGAAGATCCGGTCGAGCGCGTCCATCATTCCGACGCGCGGCGTCCAGCGCAATTCCCGGCGCGTATTCGCGATCTGCGGGACGCGGTTCTGCACGTCCTGGTAGCCCTTTCCGTAGTAGGCGGCCGCCGCAACATTGACGATCTTGACCCGTTTCGCATGCGAGCGGTACTCGTCGTACTTCAGCGCCTTCTTCAGCATGAGCTCCGCAAGTCGTCGTACGGAGAGGTTGTTCTTGGGATTGCCGATATTGTAGATTTTTCCGGACGCGACGCCCTGGGGATTCTGGATGATCTTCAGGAGCGCGTCGATGCCGTCGTCGATGTAGGTGAACGAGCGCTTCTGCTGACCGCCGTCGACCAGCTTGATTGGCTCGCCCCGCACGATGTGGCCGAGAAACTGCGTGATGACGCGCGAGCTGCCTTCCTTCGGCGTGTTGATCGAATCGAGGCCGGCGCCGATCCAGTTGAACGGCCGGAACAGCGTGAAATCGAGATTCTGCTCCATGCCGTACGCCCAGATCACGCGGTCCATGAGCTGCTTCGCGCAGGAGTAGATCCAGCGCGGCTTGTTGATCGGCCCCAGCACCAGATCCGACGTGTCCGAATCGAACTCGCGATCGCGCGACATTCCGTAGACCTCCGACGTGGAGGGAAAGATGAGTCGCTTGCGGTATTTGACGCACGCGCGGACGATCGGCAGGTTGGCCTCGAAATCGAGCTCGAACACCCGCAGCGGCTCCTTGACGTAAGTGGCGGGCGTCGCGATGGCGACCAGGGGTAGCACCGTGTCGCACTTGCGGATGTGGTACTCCATCCACTCCTTGTTGATCGTGATGTCGCCTTCGAAGAAATGAAACCGCTTCTCGTCGAGCAGGTCCGCGATGCGGTCGGTGCCCATGTCCATGCCGTATACGTCCCATGGCGTGCTCGCGATGATGCGCTTCGAGAGATGGTGCCCGATGAAGCCATTGACGCCGAGGATCAGGATTTTTTTCATGTCGTTGCCGGTCCAGATCCATCTCAAATATGCACTCGCAAGCGAGGGATATCAAGGGGCGCGCCCTGTTCGTCGGGATATACGGGACCCCCTTGTTCGTGCGCCCGCTCTCGGATGAAGAACCTTGGCCGCAATTTCGGGATAAATTCTAATTGTGCAGTGCCACGGTGTCGGTGCCGAATCGCGTCCAGAAAGTTCGCTTGAAATGGGTGCGCCGCCGAATTCGGCGGAGACAACGCGCAGCAATCCGCCGTCGACGCAGCGAAGGTAGAGATGTCCGCCGCGAACGTGAAGCGCGGGCTGTCCCCTGACCGGGTCGCGCTCGCCCATGTCGAGCGTGCGCAACACGCGGAGCTCCGCACCGCCGACGAAGGAGAATGCGCCGGGGTAGGGCGGCGCGACGGCGCGCACGAGATTGTGGATTTCACGCGCGTCGCGGCTCCAGTCGATCCGGCCGTCCTCCGGGCGCCTGCCACCGAAGTAGCTACCCGCTGCGAGGTCCTGTGGCGCGAGCTTGACGCTTCCCGAGACCAGGCCGGGAAGGCTGCGGTCCAGCACGATCTCGGCGGCGAGCGTCACCTTGTCGAAGACTTCGCGCGCCGTGTCGTTTGGCAGGATGGGCACTGCCTGCTGATCGACCAGCCGACCGGCGTCGGGCTTCTCGACCATCTCGTGGAGCGTGGCGCCGGTCTCCCGCTCACCGCGCAGAATGGCCCAGTTCACCGGCGCGCGGCCCCGATACCGAGGCAGCAGCGAGCCGTGCATGTTGAATGCGCCGCGGCGGGCCGCGCCCAGCAATGCGGGATTCAGCATGAAGCGGTAATAGAAGGAAAAGAGGAAATCGGGCGCGATCGCGCGCACGCGCTCGAGCAGATCGGGGGTGTTCGGATCGGAGGGCGCGATGACCGGAATGTCGTACATGGCGGCGGTCTTGGCGACGCTATCGAACCAGATCGTCTCCCCGGCGGCGTCTTCGTGCGTCACGACGATCGCGACGCGCACGCCGTGGGCGAGCAGCACGGCGAGGCATCGCACGCCGACGTTGTGATAGCCGAACACCACGGCACTGGGCCGCACGCCGCCGGAGCTCGCCGCATCAGACAACCCGGCGCGCCTTGAGGTCGTCGGCGACACGCTCTTCGTCTGCCTGCTCCAGAACGGCTTCGATCAGGTAGCGCGGCCGCTGGCGAACCTGCTCGTAGATCCGGCCCACGTATTCGCCGAGAAGCCCGATTCCGAACAGGGCGATCCCGATGAGGAAGAACGCGATTCCGAAGAGGGTGAACAGTCCTTCCGCCTCCGGGCCGACCACGAGCCGCCGGATCGCCAGGATGACGACGAAGACGAGCGAGACGAGCGAGATTGCGATGCCGGCGAGGGAGAACGCCTGAAGCGGTACGACGGAAAAGCCGGTCACCAGGTCGAAATTGAGCCGGATCAGCTTGTAGAGCGAGTACTTCGTTTCGCCCGCCGTACGCTCTTCGTGGCTGACCTCCACTTCCGCGGGGCGTTGCGCAAACGTATAGGCGAGGGCCGGAATGAAGGTGTTCACCTCGCGGCAACTGTTGATCGTGTCGACGATCTGGCGGCTATAGGCGCGCAGCATGCAGCCCTGGTCGGTCATGCGGATGCGCGTGATGCGCTCGCGTATCCAGTTCATCGTGCGTGAGGCCCAGCGTCTGAACGCGGAGTCCCGGCGCTTGCGGCGAATGGTGCCTACATAATCGTGGCCTTCGTCCATCTTCTCGAGCAGCTTGCCGATCTCCTCCGGCGGGTTCTGCAGGTCGGCATCGAGCGTCACGATGCGTTCTCCGCGGGTGTGCATGAATCCCGCCATGATCGCGAGGTGCTGACCGTAATTGCCGTTGAACAGGATCACGCGGGTCGTGTCGGGTCGCTTGGCGTACTGGCCGGCGAGAATCGCAGCCGAGCGGTCGCTGCTGCCGTCGTTCACGAAGATCGCCTCGTACCGGACGCCGAGCGCATCGAGGGCGGGATACAGGCGGTCGAATAACGTCTGCAGGCCGGCCTCCTCGTTGTAGACCGGGATGACGACCGATAGGTCCGGTGCGGGCATGCGGGGGAGGGGGTCGCTTAAAGGACGGTCGCTGATAGGAGTCGCTGAAAGGACGGTCGCCGATAATGGGCGCTAGCGTCTGCAGGTGCCCAGAATATCACGCACGGCTGCGCACACCCGCGTGACGTCCGCGTCGAGCATGCCGGGAAACAGCGGGAGCGTGACGATGGCGCGGCCGACGCGCTCGGCGTGCGGGAAATCGCCCGGGCCATAGCCCATCGCCCGGTAGAGCTTGAAAAGGTGCATGGCCGGGTAGTGCACGCCGGATCCGATTCCCTTCGCGTGCAGTCGCTGCATGAACTCGCCGCGCCCGATCGACATCGCATCGAGCGGGAGCAGGATCTGGAACATGTGCCAGTTGGAGCCCGCGGCGTCCTCCGGCGGAAGGCCACATCCGAGCGATCGGTCGAATTCTTCGAAATAGCGTGCGGCAAGCTCGCGTCGCCGTGCATTGAACGCGTCGAGACGGGCGAGCTGGCCGAGTCCGATGACGGCGGCGACATCGGTCAGATTGTGCTTGGCGCCCGCCCGCTCGACTTCCTGTTCGCCGTCTGGGAGGCGCTGAACGCCTTGCAGGCGCAGGCGCTCGACGAGAGTCGCCTCGGATTCGTCGTTGACGACCAGGCAGCCCCCCTCGGTGGTTGTCATGTTCTTGTTGGGGTGAAAGCTGATGGCGACGAGGTCGCCGAAACTGCCGATGCGCCGGCCATTCCAGGTGGCACCCATGCTCTGCGCCGCGTCCTCGATCACGCGGATCGAGTGCCGCGTCGCGAGTGCATACAGCGCGTCGCGATCAACCGGCAGTCCCGCGAGGTCCACGGGGAGAATGGCGCGTGTCCTGGGAGTGATGGCGCGCTCGGCGCTGGCGAGGTCGATATTGCGCGTCGCCGGATCGATGTCGACGAACACCGGCCGGGCGCCGGCGCGCACGACGACGTTTGCGGTGGCTACCCACGAGAGCGGTGTCGTGACGACTTCGTCGCCCGGCTTGATGCCTGCGACCTCGAGCGCCAGCTCGAGCGCACCGGTGCCCGAGGCGAGCGCGCGCACCGGGCGGCCGCCGAAGTACTCGCACAGCGCCGTCTCGAATGCTCTGGCTTTCGGTCCCGTCGTGATCCAGCCCGAGCGCAGCACCTCTGCCACCGCCGCGATCGTCGGTTCGTCGATCACCGGCCGCGTGAACGGAAGGTAAGGAGCGTCAGCTACGCGCGACGACATACACACCGACGATGATGATTCCGATGCCGACCATGCGCATTGGCGTGACCGCCTCACCGAACAGGTACCAGGCCGCCAGCGCATTCAGGATGTAACCGATCGACAGCATCGGGTACGCGATGCTCACTTCGACGCGCGACAGCGCCATGATCCAGATCACGACACTCACGACGTAGCATGCGATGCCGCCGAGGATATGGGGCTCGAATGCCAGCTTGAGGCCGACCGGCAGCGCATTCGCGGCGCTGAACTCGAAGTGCCCGACGGCGTTCGTCCCTGCCTTGAGCAACAGCTGCGCGGCGGCGTTCAGGATCACGCCGGTCAGCACGAGGGAGAAGCTGAGGGTCGTCACGGCTTTTTCACGATGACGCGGCGCGGATCGCGTGCGATGACGGTCATGGGCAATCCGCGCTGCTTCCACTCATCGAAATCGCGGGCGGGCAGGAGCGCGAAGGCGCGCTCCGCTTGCGTCCATGCGCGCTCGAATCCGGCGCGATCAGCGATGAACCGCTGCGGCTCCCAGCCGATCGGGATGGCCAGCTCGTCCTTGTAGCCCACCATGGTTACCGTGCGGCGAAGATAGAAGAGTAGCGAATGGTCGAAGGTCTCGACGGTGAAGAAGGGCGCGTCGCTCGTGAGATAGGGCCGTGCCTGCGCGACGCTATGATACGCGGAATAAACGGGCGACAGCGTGCCGTGCCCGGTCAGGGCGATCTGTCCGGTCGCGAGTCCTGCGGCGGCGAGCGCGAGGGCCGCGGGGACCACCTTGTCGCGCCATGCCAGAATCGCCGCGGCCGCGGATCCGATGGCAAGCGCGAGGGCTGCGGCCACGATCCACGGAACGTAGTCGGCAAGCAGTTCGGCCGGAAGCTCCGGCTTCGCGGCGCGCATGACGAGCGCGGGGGCGACGGCCGCGGCCGCGACACTGGCGACGCACGCGGCGAGCGCCTGACCGACCGTCCAGCGTTTGCCGAGCGTGGGAAGCGCAGCGCCGACTACAAGTGCAAGCGCGGGAAAAATCGGCAGGATGTACGAGGGCAGCTTCGAGCTCGACACCGAAAAGAACACGAACACCGTCGCCGACCACACGACCAGAAAGCGCAGCGGCTTGAATCGCTCCGCGCCATCACCGCGCCAGCTGCGCACTAGCGCCGGAAACAGCGTCACGGTCCACGGAATCAGGCCGCCGAGCAGGATCGGAATGAAGTACCAGAGCGGCTGATAGCGGCCGTGCACCTTGGTCAGAAACCGCTCGAGGTGCTCGTGGATGAAGAAGAAGTGGGCGAACTCCGGATTCGCGCGCGTGACTGCCACGAACCAGGGCGCCGTGATCGCGAGGAAGAGGAGCGCACCGGTCGCGATGTGCAGTCGCGTGAGGAGTCGCCAGTCGCGCTCGATGAGGACATAGATGATCAGCGCGGCCGCAGGCAGGGCCGGGCCGATCAGGCCTTTCGAAAGCGTTGCGAGCGCGGCTGCCGCCCAGGCCACGAGCATCCACCCGTGCCGTGCGGTGGCGGACGCGGCATCGAGTTGCGCCAGCAGGAACGCAAATACTGCGACCGCGAGAAATGCCGCTACGCCCATATCCAGCGTGTTGAAGTGCCCGAGCGCGGCGAAGAGCTGCGCGCTCGCGAGCACTGCCGCGGAGAGGAGTCCGACCGGCGGACCGCGCAACCGATTGCCGACGTACCACGTGGCAAGGATCGCCAGGAAACCGGTCAGCGCTGTCCACAGTCGCGCCGCCCATTCGCTCAGTCCGAACGCTTCGAACGCGAGCGCGGTCGTCCAGTACTGGAGCGGTGGCTTCTCGAAGTACTTGAAGCCGTTCAGGCGCGGTGTCACCCAGTCGCCGCTCGCGACCATCTCGCGGGAGATCTCCGCGTAGCGCGACTCGTCCGCGCGCACGAGCGGGCGGACACCGAGGGTTGCAAACCAGCCGATCGCGAGGACCAGCGCGACGCCGAGCGCCAGGCCGCGGGACGCTGGAGGGGTCATCGGCGCCGATCCATCACTCGATCAGCAGCGCCGCACCGACCTTGCGCGCCTCCGCCATGAGAATGTTGTAGGTCCGGCAGGCGGCAGGCACATCCATCACTTCCACGCCGATGCCTGCATCGATGAGCGGCCGGAGCACCTCGGGGCGCGGAAAGCGGATCCGCGCCCCGGTTCCCAGCAGCAGGATCTCCAGGCCGAGGTCCGCCAGGGGTTCGAAGTGATCGGCCGCCAGGGACTCGAACCCGGTGACCGGCCAGTTGGTGATCAGACGATCGGGCAGCACCACGAGGCTCTGCTCGTGGCGTTGATCATTGATGGCCACGTAACCGGGTCCGTGGCCCGTGCAGGCATTTTGGCCGGTCTTTTCGGCAAGGTGCAGCTTCACGACTCAGTAAAATTGCCGTAAGCGGTTGGAAACGTTACATTAGGGATCGTCACATTATAGGTCTTTTGCGCCACGCCATCTCCGGGCCGGGCGCACGCGAACGGGTTGCGGCCACGTCATGACAGAATTTGCGCGCATCAAGCGGCTCCCTCAGTACGTCTTCAACATCACGGGCGAGTTGAAGATGGCTGCGCGCCGGCGCGGCGAGGACATCATCGACATGAGCATGGGCAACCCGGACGGACCGACGCCCCCGCACATCGTCGAAAAGCTCGTCGAGTCCGTGCGACGGCCCGACACGCACGGCTACTCGGTGTCCAAGGGCATCCCGCGTCTGCGCCGCGCGATCTGCGCCTGGTACGAGCGCCGCTACGGCGTCGCGTTCGACCCGGAGAGCGAAGCAATCGTCACGATCGGCTCGAAGGAGGGCATCGCGCACCTGGCGCTCGCGACGCTCGATCGCGGCGACATCGTGCTCGTGCCCAATCCGAGCTACCCGATCCACATCTACGGACCGGTCATCGCGGGCGCCGACATCCGGCACGTGCGCATGACTCCGGACGTGGACTTCTTCGAGGAGCTCGAGCGGGCCATCCGCGAGTCGTTCCCGAAGCCGAAGATGCTGATCATCAACTTTCCGAGCAATCCGACCGCGCAGTGCGTGGAGCTCGATTTCTTCGAGCGCATCGTGGCGCTCGCGAAGCAGCACGGGATTTTCGTCGTTCACGACCTCGCCTATGCCGACATCGTCTTCGACGGCTACCGGGCACCCTCGATCATGCAGGTGCCGGGCGCGCGGGACGTTGCAGTCGAGTTCTTCACGATGTCCAAGAGCTACAACATGGCGGGGTGGCGGATCGGGTACATGGTCGGCAACCGCGAGCTCGTGGCCGCGCTCGCCCGCATCAAGAGCTACCACGACTACGGAACGTTCACGCCCGTGCAGGTGGCCTCGATCGTCGCGCTCGAGGGCCCGCAGGACTGCCTCAACGAGATCCGCCTCAAGTACCAGAAGCGCCGAGACGTGCTTGCGAAGGGGTTGCACGAAGCCGGTTGGATGGTCGATATTCCCAAGGCCTCGATGTACATCTGGGCGCGCATTCCAGAGGCGTATCAGGCGATGGGCTCGCTCGAGTTCGCCAAGAAGGTTCTCGAGGAGGCCAAGGTCGCCGTGTCGCCGGGGATCGGCTTCGGCGAATACGGCGACACGCATGTGCGCTTTGCATTGATCGAGAACGAGGCACGCACCCGGCAGGCGGTGCGCGGCATCAAGGAAATGCTGCGCAAGGACGGACTCGCCGCACGACCCGCGGTTGCCGCGACGGGCTGAGCACGCGCTGCAGCGTGCCTCGCACACCCGCCCGCACTCCCGCGGGACTCGGCGTGGCAGGGTGCGCGGGTGCCATCGAATGATTCCTGACCAGAGTGCCGTGACATGAAGCCAATCAACGTAGGTCTGCTCGGTATCGGGACCGTGGGCGGCGGGACCTGGAGCGTGCTGGATCGCAATCGCGAGGAGATCAGCCGTCGGGCCGGTCGCGAGATCCGTATCTCGGTGGTCGCGGACCAGGATGTCGAACGAGCCAAGCGCATCACCGGGGGCGCGGTGCGGGTCGTTCCGGACGCTTTCGCGGTCGTTGCGAGCGCGGACGTCGACATCGTCGTGGAACTCATCGGCGGCTACACCGTGGCGAAAGACCTGATGTTGCGCGCGATCGGCAACGGCAAGCACGTGGTCACGGCGAACAAGGCGCTGCTCGCCCTGCACGGCACGGAGATCTTTGCCGCGGCACAGGCGAACGGCGTAATGGTGGGTTTCGAGGCGGCCGTGGCCGGCGGAATTCCCATCATCAAGGCGGTGCGCGAAGGATTGACCGCCAACCGGATCGAATGGATCGCCGGCATCATCAACGGGACCGCGAACTTCATCCTGTCCGAGATGCGCGACCGGGGGCTTGCCTTCGAGGCCGTTCTCAAGGAAGCGCAGGCGCGCGGCTACGCCGAGGCCGATCCGACCTTCGACGTCGAAGGCATCGACGCCGCGCACAAGCTCACGATTCTGGCGGCCCTGGCCTTCGGAATACCCATGCAGTTCTCCAAGGCCTACACCGAGGGCATCACCAAGCTCACGCAGACCGACATCCGCTACGCCGAGAGCCTCGGCTATCGCATCAAGCTGCTGGGGGTGACGAAGCGCGTCGCCGAGGGCATCGAGCTGCGCGTGCACCCGACGCTGATTCCGGAGCGGAGGCTCATCGCCAACGTCGAAGGAGTGATGAATGCCGTACTCGTGAAGGGCGACGCGGTCGGGCCGACGCTCTACTATGGAGCAGGGGCGGGCGCCGAGCCGACGGCGAGCGCGGTCGTGGCGGATCTCGTCGACGTGACGCGCATGCTCACCGCCGATCCGGAGAACCGGGTGCCGCACCTCGCCTTTCAGCCGGACCGGCTGTCGGATGTTCGCGTGTTACCGATGGAAGAGGTGGTGACGTCTTACTACCTGCGCATGCGCGTGCTCGACCGGCCGGGCGTGCTGGCCGATATCACGCGGATCCTCGCCGACGGGATGATCTCGATCGACGCAATGATCCAGCGCGAGCCGGGCGAGGGTGAAGAGCAGGTCGACATCATCATGCTCACGCACGAAGCACGCGAGAAGCAGGTGAACGAGGCCATTCGTGCGATCGAGGGGTTGCCGGTCGTGACCGGGCAGGTCACGCGGATCCGGCTCGAAAACCTCCTGTGAGTAGCGCATGCGCTACGTGAGCACCCGGGGCGGCATGGCCCCGCGACCGTTCTGCGAGATCCTGCTCGAAGGTCTGGCGCCGGATGGCGGACTCGTCATGCCCGAGCACTACCCGAAGATCGACGGCGCGACGCTCGAGCGCTGGCAGGCGCTTGCCTATCCGGATCTTGCTTTCGAGGTCGTCCGGCTGTTCGTCGACGACATCGGCGAAGGCGAATTGCGGGCGCTGATCGGGAAGACTTATACCAAGGAGATTTTCCGGACCGACGCCATCACCCCGCTGGCGACGCTCGAACCGCGTCTGCACCTGCTCCGGCTCTCCAACGGGCCCACGCTCGCATTCAAGGACGTCGCGATGCAGCTGCTCGGTAACCTGTTCGAGCACGTTCTGGCGCGGACGGGCGCGGAGCTCAACGTCCTCGGGGCCACGTCGGGCGACACCGGGTCGGCGGCGGAGTATGCGCTGCGCGGCAAGCGCGGCGTGCGGGTGTTCATGCTCTCGCCGCATGGAAAGATGAGCGCTTTTCAGTCGGCGCAGATGTACTCGCTGCAGGACCCGAACATCTTCAACATCGCCATCCGCGGCGTCTTCGACGACTGCCAGGACATTGTGAAAGCGGTGTCGGGTGACACGCAATTCAAGTCACGATATCGCATCGGCACCGTGAATTCCATCAACTGGGCAAGGGTCGTCGCCCAGGTCGTCTACTATTTCAAGGGCTACTTCGCCGCGATTGCGGAAAATGGTGCGGAAGTGGGAGCGCCGGTGTCCTTTGCGGTGCCTTCCGGAAATTTCGGCAACATCTTCGCGGGGCACATCGCGCGCATGATGGGCCTGCCGATACGCGCGCTCATTCTCGCCACCAACGAGAACGACGTGCTGCACGAATTCTTCAGCACGGGCCGGTATCGCGTGCGCGCGAGCGCCGAGGTTCGGCAGACTTCGAGTCCCTCGATGGACATCTCGAAGGCCTCGAACTTCGAGCGCTTCGTCTACGACCTCGTGGACCAGGCGTCGGGCGTCGTCGCGAAGCTCTGGTGGAGGGTCGACAAGGAGGGCGGATTTGACCTCGTCGGCACGCCTTATCTCGCGAAGCTTCCGGAATTCGGCTTCGTGTCCGGTCGCAGCACGCATGCGGACCGTCTGGCGACGATTCGCGACGTGCAGCAGCGCTACGGGGTCCTGGTGGACACCCACACGGCCGACGGGATCAAGGTCGCGCGGGAATATCGTGAGCCGGAAACGCCGATGATCTGCCTCGAGACGGCGCAGCCAGTGAAGTTCGCAGAGGCGATTCGCGCGGCGATCGGACGCGACCCGGACGTGCCGCCGGGCTATGAAGGGCTGGAGCGGCTGCCGCAGCGCGTCGAGATCATGGATCCCGGTGTCGATGCGGTGAAGGCGTTCATCACGCAGCACGCCGGGGGCTGAGCCCATCTCCCGCGCCGAGCATGCGACGCCTGGCCTTAGCGCTACTTGGCGCGATTCTCGGGCATGCGGCTCATGCAGCACATCCGCTGCTCACCGAGGACACCGGCACCCAGGGCAAGGGCAACTTCCAGCTCGAGCTCACGGGCGAGCGCGGGCGCGAATCCACCGACGCCGGAACGCTGCGCGTAGAGCAGCCCGCGGCGGTGGTCTCATATGGACTGGTCGACACCGTCGATCTGCAAGTCGGGACGTCCTACCTGCGCCTTTCGCTCGACGACGGCCTGACGCAGACTCGGGAGGCGGGAGTCTCGGATGTGACGGTGGACGTCAAGTGGCGATTCCTGGAGCACGGGCCCTTGAGTCTCGCTGTCAAGCCGGGCATCGTAGTTCCCATCGGCAACGAGGCCCGCGGGCTTGGACGTGGATCCTGGTCAGGCGGGTCCTTGCTCGTGCTCTCTTATGAGCCCGGACCGGTCGCGTTTCACTCCCATCTCGGCTATTTCTACAACAACATCGTGGGCGAGCGGCGCTCGCTCTGGCACGTCTCGGGAGCCGTCACGTGGCAGGCGACCGAGCAGCTCAAGCTCGTTGCAGACGTGGCCTACGACACCAATCCCCTCGAGTTCGGTGCCGACGGCGTGGTTCGTACCGTTTTCGGCGCGATCTACTCGCCGGTCAAGTCCGTGGATCTGGACTTCGGGGTGAAGCGCGGATTCCAGCGGCCGGCGCTGGGCGTCGCACTGGCCTTCGGTCTCACGCTGCGGTGGTGAGCCTCGCAACCGAACTCAGGAAATCTCTCATCAAGTCATCTCCGCGCAGGCGGGGATTCAGTGTGCCTTTGAAAGTGCTCGGCCTGGATTCCCTCTTACGCGGGAATGACGAACTCCTTCGGTGCTTTCTCAGGGGTTGTTCGGGAAAGTAACTTGGGATTCCGGCGGACGGACACTGAAAACCGTGGGGTTGGCCGGATCGACGTCCACGATTACGGGCTCGGCGGACGGTGATCCGGGAACCTCGACGCGCGTGAAGCTGGCGAGTGGCACACCGCTTGCCGGATCGCGCAGGGGGTGATCGTTCCGGAATGCGTGACCATCTCCATGGCCGAGTAGTACCGGGCGCCCGAAGCGCAGGACCTGCGAGCGAAGGGCGCTCCGCAGCACGGCGTACCCGTCAGGCGCCCCGCGTCGCCGATACGCATCGCCATCGAAGCCCGGATCGGCTTGGAACATAATCACGACGCCGGAGACGTGGCGGCGCTCCGCAAGCCGCATGGATTCCTCGAGCCAGTCGAGCACCGCGGCCATGCGGCGGAGATGCTCGGAATCCATTTTCGCGGTGCGGCCGAGATTGTTGTTGCTGCCGGGAACATTCAGCGCGATGAACAGGATCCCGCCGTAGAGCCAGCGGACGTTCTCGCGATACTCGGCGTACCGCGAATCGCTCGACTGACGCGACAATGCGATATGGCGCTGTCCCAGGCTCTCGTCGCCAGCGTGAAAGACACGCCGCAGGGCATCCAGCCGTTCGAGCGGATCGAAACCGGACGCGTGGCAGTCGGTCCAATCGTTGTCGCCCGGAATGAAGACGAACGGGTGGCGGGATGCGTCGAAGAGCTGCTTGCGATTCGCGAACATCTCATCGTCGCAAGCCGCGCGCGCGGATTTGAAATCGCCCACGTGCACGACGAACGCGAGCTGCTCTGCATCGAGATTTTCCAGCATGGCGGAAAAGGCCAGATCCTCGAACGGCAGGTAGGGGGTATCCCCGATCAGCGCGAAGCTGAATCGGCCCTGGGCGACTGCCGGGTGCGGAACCAGCAGCGCCGCGATCGCCGCCGCAAGGACGAACACGTGAATCAGCGTGTCGACGAGCGTGGTTGCGCGGCGCGTCACAGCTTCTTCAGGCGGTAGAGGAGCTCGAGCGCGTCGCGTGGTGAGAGCTCGTCGGGCTTCACGTCGTCGAGAAGGTCCAGGGCAGGGTGACGCGTCGGTTCCGGTGCCGGCGGCGTGGACCCGAATAGATCGGGCTGCCCGTCGCGCGACAGGCTCTGCTGCTCCAGCACCTGCAGGTTGCGCCGTGCGGCGCGAATCACGCTGCCCGGCACACCGGCGAGCGCGGCGACCTGCAGTCCATAGCTCTGGCTGGCGGGTCCTTCCTCCACGGCGTGCAGGAACACGATCGTGTCCTTGTGCTCGACTGCGCTCACGTGGACATTCACCGCTTCGCGATGCTCGAGCGCAAGGCGGGTCAGCTCGAAATAGTGCGTGGCGAACAGCGTGAAGGAGCGGCTGCGCTCGACAAGGTGCCGGGCGATCGCTCCGGCAAGCGCGAGGCCGTCGAACGTCGACGTGCCCCGTCCGACCTCGTCCATGAGGACGAGACTCGACTCGGTGGCATTGTTGAGTATCGTCGCGGCCTCGGTCATCTCGACCATGAAGGTCGAGCGCCCACCTGCAAGGTCGTCCGCGGCGCCGATGCGCGTGAAGATCTGGTCGATGGGGCCCACTCGGGCACGTTTCGCCGGCACGTAGCAGCCGGCGCACGCCAGCAGCACGATCAGCGCCACCTGACGCATGTAGGTGGACTTTCCGCCCATGTTCGGGCCGGTGATGAGCAGCATGCGGCGCGTGGCGCCGAGGTGCGCATCGTTGGCGATGAACTCGTCGACTTCATCCTCCACGACCGGGTGGCGTCCCGCCTCGATGTCGATGACCCCTTCGGCGGCAAACTCGGGCCGGCACCAGCCGCGCTCCACGGCGGTCCCGGCGACACTCGCGAGGACGTCGAGTTCGGCCAATGCGCGCGCGACGCGCTGCATCCACGGGACGTGTGCGGAGAGCGCGGCGAGCAGCTCTTCGTAGAGGGACTTTTCCAGGGCAAGTGCGCGGTCCTGCGCCGAGAGCGCCTTGTCCTCGAAGCTCTTCAGTTCCGGGGTGATGTAGCGCTCGGCGTTCTTGAGGGTCTGCCGCCTTCGGTAATCGTCCGGGACCTTGGCTGCTTGCGAGTTGGTGACCTCGATGTAATAGCCGTGCACCCGGTTGTATTCGACCTTGAGATTGGGGATGCCGGTACGACTCCGCTCGCGGGCTTCGAGGGCGACCAGGAATTCACCCGCGTTCTCGCGCAGCGCGCGCAGCTCGTCGAGATCGGCGGAATAACCCGCACGCATTACTCCGCCGTCACGCACGTTCGCCGCCGGTTCGTCCGCCACCGCGCGGGCGAGGAGAGCGAATGCCTCGCACGGTGCTTCGAGCGTGGCACGCAGCTCCGCGATGCGCGGTGCGCCGAGGGCGGTCACACATCCCACCACCTCTGGAACCAGGGCGAGCGTGTCGCGCAGGCTCGCGAGGTCACGCGGGCGCGCGCTCTTCAGCGCGATGCGCGCCGAGATCCGCTCGACATCGGCCACTCTCCTCAGCACCCCCTTCGCGGCACGCCACGGTCCTCCGCCCGCTTCGCCGGCAAGCGCTTCGATCCCATCGAGCCGGGCGCTGAGCACCACGCGATCACGCAACGGTTGATGGAGCCAGTGGCGCAGCATGCGACTACCCATGGCGCACGAGCACGTGTCGAGCAGGCTGAAGAGCGTCGGCGCAGGCGTGCCGCGCAGGGTTTCGGTGAGCTCCAGATTGCGCCGGGTCGCAGGATCCATGCGTACGTGCTGGTCGCGGCGCTCGACCGAGAGCCGCGTGACGTGTTCGAGGGATTGGCCCTGGGTCCGGCGCGCGTAGCCGATCAACGCGCCGGCAGCGGCGAGGGCGGGGCCCATATCCTCACAACCGAAGCCGGCGAGATCGTGCACCCGGAAATGCTTCGCCAGGCTCGTCCGCGACGACTCGGCATCGAATTGCCAGGCGGGGAGCCGCGCGACCGCGGGGCCATCGGCGGGAATCTCGACGGCCGCGCCATCGGCGATCAGCACCTCGGCAGGCCGGATGCGCTGCAGCTCGGCACGCCATGCGCGCGGCGCGACTTCCATGACACGCAGTTCGCCACTGGCGAGATTCAGCCAGGCAAGACCCGCACGTTCGGTCTCGACGGCGAGTGCGAGGAGCAGGTTATCGGCCTTTTCCTCGAGGAGGGCGGCGTCGGTGAGCGTGCCGGGCGTCACGATGCGCGTGACCGCACGTTCGACGGGCCCTTTCGAGGTGGCCGGATCGCCGATCTGCTCGCAGATCGCCACCGACTCGCCGAGCTTCACCAGCCGGGCCAGATACTGTTCGATCGCATGGTAGGGCACACCGGCCATCTTGATCGGCGTCCCTGCCGAGGCGCCGCGCTGCGTGAGCGTGATGTCGAGCAGCCGCGCGGCCTTTTCGGCGTCCTCGTAGAAGAGCTCGTAGAAATCGCCCATCCGGTAGAGAAGCAGCAGGTCGGGGTACTCGGCTTTCAGGGCCAGGTACTGCTGCATCATCGGCGTGTGGCGGGAGAGATCGGGCGCGGTCACTCGGGGAGACTCATTGCAGGGATCGGCACGACTGGATCGCCGTGCGCAGGCGCGGCGCCGGTCGAGCGTGCGAAAAGTTATCACATGCGGAGTGAGGGGGTCCGCCCGAAGGGCGGGGGGTGGTTGGGTTCGATAAGCATCGTGCACCACCCCGTCCGCTGCGCGTCCATCCCTCCTCTTCGAGGCGGGGAAGGGTAGACAAAACAAAGCGCCGGGCGGGGAGAACCCGCCCGGCGCGTTTAGACGTAATCAGGACGACCGCCGGCGAACAGCCCGGCTGTGACCGGTCCTACGCCATTGCCTTCTTCATGAACTCCGGGCGCAGCGCCTTATTCCAGTCCGGAATTTCCTTGATCCGCTTCGCCTTGAGCAGACCTTCCGCGTGACCTTGCATGTACGGGGTGAGGTCTGCGGGGAAACCGGGATCCACGTCGACGGCGGAGAGCGCCTTTGCGAACGTCTCCTTGGACATCTTGTATCCTTTCGACGTGTAGAAGGCGTAGATGGCGTCCGCGGCCTTTGCGGGATCCTTCTTGAAGTCTTGCCCCACCTTCAGCCATGCCTTCAGGTACTTGACGATTTCGTTCGGATGCTGCTCCACGAACTCCGGCGTGGCGGCCATGAAGACCGGGAGCTTGTCGGCTGCGTCGAGACTGCCGATCGGCACCGAGATGCCTTCGGCTTCGGCAAGCGAGTTGTAAGGCTCGACGTTCACCATGGCGTCCACCGTCTTGGCGGCCATGGCGGCGACCATGTCGTTCACGTTCATCCGGACTTCCTGGTAGTCACCTTTCTTGAGGCCGTGGGCCGGCGCGAGCTTGTCCACGAAAATGTTGCCGGTCGACGAGCCTGTCTGGTTCGCGATCTTCAGTCCGCGCAATTGCTCGATCTTGGTGATGTTCAGGTCCTTGCGCGCGGAAACCTTGGCGGTCCGGCCCACGTACTCGACGACCGCAATCGCAACGAGGCCGCCCTTGGAGTTTCCGATGATGAAGGAAGGACCGGCATAGGTGCCGAGATCGACCTGGCGCGCCACCATCTGCTGCATGGTGAGATTGCCCGAGGGAACCGCGAACTCTTCGACCTTGATTCCTTCCTTCTCGAGGTACCCGGATTTCAGCAGGTAGTAGGTGGGCATGCCCCACATGTTGGTCTGGTAGCCCTGCCGGATGGTCGCCATTTCAGCCGCGAACGATGGCCGCCAGAGGCCCGACGCCGCCAGTGCGCCCGCTCCGGACGCCGCGAGGAACTGCCGTCGGTCGAAGCGCGGCTGTCGGTTCAATCCAAAATCTTTCTTTGTCATGGTACTGCCCTCCTTTAGGTGGCCGATCGCGCCCTTCGCACTACAACCTGCAAGCCTCAGTCCTGACTTGTTCCACACCTTTTACTGGACCGCCGTCTTGGCCGGCTCGCTGAGGTGGCGAAGGAGCTCTTTCTGATATTCCAGGAATTCTACGCTCAGCGGGTCCCGCGGGCGCGGGAGCCGGATCGGGAGTTCGGTCTTTACCCGTCCCGGGTGCGGGGTCATCACGATGACGCGGTCGGCGAGGAACACCGCCTCGGCCACGTTGTGCGTCACGTAGATCACCGTCTTCCGCGTTTCCCGCCACACGTCTGCGAGCAACCGCTGCATATCGTCACGCGTCAAGGCGTCGAGCGCCGCGAACGGCTCGTCCATGAGGAGCACCGCCGGGTTGTATGCGAGCGCCCGCGCAATCGCCACGCGTTGCTGCATCCCGCCCGAGAGATGGTGCGGATAGGAATGCGCGAATTTCTCGAGCTTCACCAGCTTCAGCTGCTCGAGCGCGATCGCTTCGCGTTCCGCTTTCGGCATGCCTTTCATCTCGAGCCCGAACACGACATTGCCGAGGGCGGTGCGCCACGGGAACAGCTGTGCGAAATCCTGGAACACGATGCCGCGATCCTGCCCGTATCCGTTCACGGGATTTCCGCCGATCCGGATCTCGCCCGCGACCGGCGCGAGAAATCCGGCGATGATGTTGAGCAGGGTCGTCTTGCCGCATCCGCTCGGGCCGACCAGGCACAGGAACTCGGAGGGCTCCAGCGTGAAGCTCACGTCGTCGACGCCCGGCACCTTGCCGCCCGGGGTGTCGTAGACGAGGGAAACGTGATTTACCTCGATATTCTGCATCCGCTCGTCCTTCAGCTCCTGGCCGCCCGCACCATTCCCCAGCGCAGTATCGTGGCGCGCTCGGCCGTGCCGAAGACTATCCGCTCGAAAAAGAATCCGATCATGCCGATGACGGCGAGCGACGCCATCATGATGTCCGCGTTCAGGAACTCCTTCGCGTCGAAGATCACCCAACCCAGGCCAAACGCCGAGGCGGCGATGATCTCGGCGCCCACGACCGCGACCCACGAGCGCAGGAACGCCTGGCGCAGACCGGTGATGATGAAGGGCGACGCGCCGGGGATGATGACTTTCCAGAACATCGCCTGACCGCTCGCGCCCATCGCGCCAGCGGCCCGTAGCCACAGCGGGTTCACGGCGCGCACGCCGCTCCACGTGTTGAGCAGCATCGGAAAAGTTGCCGCATAGAAAACGACCAGGATCGTCGTCGTATTCCCGAGCCCGAACCACAGGATGAATATCGGGACCCACGCGAGCGAGGGGATGGGCATGAGTACGCTCACGAGCGGCATGAAGAACCGCTCCACGGGCCGATACCGCGCCATCAGGATGCCGAGCGGAAGCCCCAGCGCAGCAGCAAGTCCGAAGCCGATCAATACCCGGAAGAGCGTTGCACCGGCATGCTGCAGCATCGTTCCGTCGAGCAGCATGCTGACGAGGGTTTTCACGATCGTGGGGATCGTCGGCACGAGCGCGGCGGGGAACAACCCGGCGCGCGCGATGCCCTCGTAAATGGCCGCGGCGGCGACGATCGTGACGGCGGCGCGAGTGGCCGAGCGAGCGCGTACGGTGGTGGGACTCATGCGGTCATCATCCCCCATCGCACGACCGTGTAGCGCTCGAGCCGCTCGAAGACGAATTTTTCGAGAACGAATCCGATGATGCCGATCGCGACGATCCCGGCCAGCATGACGTCGGTGTTGAGGAACTCGCGTGCGCCGAAGATCATCCAGCCCAGACCCCAGGGCACGGCAGCGAGGATCTCCACCCCGACGAGAATGCGCCACGCCTGGGCGAGCCCCAGCCTGAGCCCGGTCAACATGTAGGGCAGCGCACCGGGCAGGATCACCTTGCGAAACAGCCGTCGGTCGTCCGCGCCCATCGAGTGTGCCGCACGGATCCAGATCTCCTTGACGGCTTTCACGCCGGTCCAGGTATTGAAGAGGATCGGAAACGCAGAAACGAAGCCGACCAGGAGAATGGTCGAAAAGTCACCGAGTCCGAACCAGAGCAGAAAGAGCGGGGCGTAGGCGATGCCCGGGATGGGTGCGCAGATGCTCGCTAGCGGAAGGAAGATGTCTTCGGCGCGGCGCGACCGACCCATTGCGACGCCGATCCCGACGCCTACCACGGTCGCCAAGGCAAAGCCGGCAAGGAGCCGCAACACCGTTTCGAGGACATGGTGCGGAAGAATGCCGTCCGCCGTGAGCCGAATGAAGGTCTCGGCGACGTCTTCGAGCTTGGGGAACAGCTTCTCGGGAAAGATCCCGAGGCGCGCAACGAATTCCCAGAGGCCGAACACAACCGCGAACGGTATCGCTGTGCGAACCGGGGTGCGCCACCACGCCTCCTGGCCGGTCGACGCCGCGTTCGACGTAGACCGCAATGCGCCTGCGGTGGTGGCTGGGACGTTATCGGACATCCGTGCGCTGAGGCTTCCAGAGGAGGCGCACAAGCTAACCCAATGCAGCGCCTGCGGCAAGCCGCAGCGCGACGGTGAAAAGCGTCCCGAACTGCGCGGGTCGTTGTTGCGTCGCGGTAATTGATCGTTTGACCAACGACGCGTCATTGCGTCGTCCGATCCGCCCCGTTACCCTAGGGTCGTTTCGTCGCTGACGAAGCGGCGATTACTCGCCGTACAACCCGTACAGGAAGATCCCATGGCCAAATCGCTCGGAGGCGCCGGCTCGCGCGCTGATCAGACCCTCTCCCTGAACATGAACCTGATCGCCCATCACGAGCTCGAGGGGTTCGGCGGCATGGGCGAGGGCATGGCCATGCAGGCCACGCGCGACGGGCGGCGCATCCTCTGGCTTGCTCACGAGTCCGCGCCCAAGAATTTTACCGCAGTGGACGTCACCGATCCGCGCAAGCCCAAGGTGGTGGTGCAGACGGAGCTTCCGCACGCGAAAATGCGGTCGAACTCGCTCGATGTCGTGGGCGACACGATGGCGGTCGCCTACCAGACGGTGAGCGCGGGCATGAAGCCGGCCGGCTTCGATCTCTTCGACATCAGCGTGCCCGAGCAGCCGAAGCGGATCTCGCACTTCGACGCCTCGGGACCGCATTCGCGCGGCGTGCACGCCGTGTGGTTCGTGGACGGCGAAACGGTGCACATGGCGAGCGGCGCGCCCGACTTCCAGCCGCGCAATCCGCTCGACGATCAGTTCTACCGGATGATCGATGTCCGTAACCCGACGAAGCCCGTGGAAGCCTGCCGCTGGTGGCTGCCCGGAACGCGCGAGGGCGACAGCGCGCCGCCGCCGCAGCGGCTCGAGCCGCGGTTCGACACCGGCTTCCGCGCGCACAACACCAACGTCTTTCCGCAGCGTCCCGACCGCGCCTACATCGGATACATTGACGGGGGCGCGATCATTCTCGACATTTCCGACAAGGCGAATCCGAAGCTCGTGAGCAGATGGAGTCATTCGCCGCCCAACAACGGGTTCATCCACACCGTGCTGCCGCTTTTCGAGCGCAATCTTCTGATCGTGAGCGACGAGTGCGTCCAGGACGACGGCACCGACTGGCCGAAGCTCGTCTGGGTGCTGGACGGGCGCACGGAGACGAACCCCGTTCCGATCGCCACTCTGCCGATGCCTCCCATCGAGGCCTTCGGCAAGCGCGGCGGACGCTACGGCGCGCACAATCTGCACGAGAACCTGCCGGTGGCGACCTCTTGGCGCTCCGACCACATCGTGATCGGGACGTTCTTCAACGGCGGTGTGCGCGCCTATGACGTAAGCAATCCCTACCAGCCGCAGGAAGCCGCCTACTTCGTCCCCGGCGCGCCGCGCATGGCCCCGACCGGCGCCATCCAGCTGAACGACGTCTACGTGGACGACCGGGCGATCGTCTACACCGTCGACCGGCACATCGGCGGCCTGTACATTCTCGAGATGAACATTTGACCGCGACAGTCACATCCCAGCGCGATCCGCTGGCCGGGCGACTGCCGATCACGATCATCACCGGCTTTCTCGGCAGCGGAAAGACCACCCTGCTGCGCAGGCTCCTGCGCCATCCCGGCATGAACCGCGCGGCCGTCATCATCAACGAGTTCGGCGACGTGGGGCTCGATCACGAGCTCGTCGAGGCCTCGTCGGAGCAGATGACGCTCCTTTCGAACGGCTGCTTGTGCTGCACTGTCCGCACCGACCTGCAGGAGACATTGCGCGAGCTCTTCATCAAGCGGCGCGCCGGCGAGGTCATCGATTTCGATCGCGTCTTCGTGGAGACGACGGGTCTCGCCGATCCGGTTCCCGTGTTGCACACGCTGCAGACCGACGGCCTGCTCGGGGCCCAGTACCGGCTGAACGGTGTCGTCACGCTGGTCGACGCGGTGAACGGCATGGGGCAGCTCGATACGATGGCCGAGGCGGCGAAGCAGGCTGCCGTCGCCGATCGCCTCGTCATCACGAAGGCCGACATCGCCGCGCCGGGCCAGGTGGCGAAGCTCGAGCAACGTCTGAGCGGAATGAATCCCTATGCCACGATTTCGGAGGCCGTCGAGGGCGAGCTCGACCCAACGGTCCTTGCGGAGATCACGCCCGGGAATGCCCAGGCCCTGGCGCGCGATCCCGACCGCTGGCTCGCATTGCACGCGCCTGAGGATGCCGGAAGTCCCGTGCGGGAGCGATTCGGTGCAGGCGTGCACGACGCCGCGATTCATTCATTCTGCCTGTGGTTCGAGGTACCTTTCACGTGGGACACGCTGAGCGCCGCGATCGACATGCTCACCGCGCTGAGGGGACCGGATCTTCTGCGCGTGAAGGGCATCGTCAACGTGGCGGGCGAGCCGGGCCCTGTCGCCATCCATGGCGCCCAGCACGTTTTCCATCCGCCGGTGAAGCTCGCGAGCTGGAAGGATGACGACCGCCGCTCCCGTATCGTGTTCATCGTTCGCAGCATTCCGCGCGCAGCGATCGAGGCGGTGTTCACCGCGGCGGGGCTGCTGGGCGGAGGCGGGACTGAGTCCCGTCATTCCCGCGAAGGCGGGAATTCCAGATTGAGCACGCTCGAATTCATATGGATCCCCGCTTGCGCGGGGATGACGTGATCTGAGCTTCCCCGGCGCTAGGTGCCGCCCAGCTTCGCCACATCTCCCGATACGCGGTTTCGAGGTCGCGGGTGAAGCGTTCCGTGTCTGCGAGGGGCGAGGCGCGAAAGCGCTCGCGGAGACTGGCGCGCAGGGCAGCGAGGCGCGGAAGATCCTTCGCAAGGGAAACGGCAATGTCAACATATTGCGCGTCGTCCGTGGCGATGAGCTCGTCGAGGCCGAGATTCGCGAGCATTGCGGCGGTTTGCCTCCCGGCGATCATCTTCTGCGGCAGCGTGACCACCGGCACTCCCATCCACAACGATTCGAGGCTCGTCATGCCCCCGCAGAACGGAAAGGGGTCGAGGGCGACATCGATGTCGTGGTAACTGGCCGCGGCGTCCTCCACCGCTACAAACGGCCTCAGATCGAGACGCTCGGAGGGAATTCCCTGTGAAGTCGCGAGTGCGCGGAATCGTTCGCGATTTGGCGCATCGCTCAGGGCACCGGCCTGCAGAACAAGGCGTGCATCCGGAAACGCCGCCAGCAGGCGCGCCCAGAGGGCGAGCACGCGAACATTGACCTTCGCCACGCTGTTGAAGCACCCGAAGGTGACGTGCCCGCTGCGCAGGGCCGGCAGCGCGTTCACTTCGGGCATGAACTCGGGGGGCTCATAGCAGAACCGCGTCGCGGGAAGGCGCACGAGCTTCTCCACGTAGAAGCGCTCCTGTCCGGGTGGGGAGGAATATGGGTCGGTCACGAAGTAGTCCATGGTCGCGACGCCGGTGGTGTTGAAGTAGCCGAGCCAGCTGACCTGCACGGGCGCGGGCTGCTGCGCGAAGGTCGGCAGGCGCGTATGTGTCGTGTGGCCGGCGAGATCGACGAGAATGTCGATCCGGTCCACACGGATGCGCGCAGCGAGCGCCGCGTCGTCCAGATCCGCCACGTCGCGCCAGTGCGCGGCAGCACGGCGCATGCGCTCGGTCATGCGATCGGCCCCCGCAAAGTTGTAGTAACAATAGGTCTCGAATGCGGTGCGGTCGTGATGGTCGAGCACGGGCGCGAGCAGAATGCCGACCGGATGTCGTCGCAAGTCGGGCGAGACGTACCCGATTCGCAGGCGCCGGTCGGGGTCGCGATCGTTGACGAAAGTCGGCGCGATCGGATAGAGCGGGGCTGCGATGGCCTGCGCCCAGTCGCGATGCGCATCGAACACCTGGTCCGGGGACACGTCTGGCACCGAGTTCAAGGCGCCGAGCACGCTCGTCAACGCGTGGTGAAACTCCGGCGCGAGCCGGAACGTCTCGCGGTACTCGCGCACGGCGTCGGACGGACGACCGAGTCGGTTGTAGCAGTTGCCCAGCCGGTTGTGCAGATCCGCAATCTCCGGGCGTTCCGCTGCCAGCGCCTCGAAGTGGGCCAGTGCATCGGTCAGCACGGCCGCTTGCTTCGAGCGCGGCGGCGAGCACGAGTCGCGCCTGCGTGCGATCCGGCGCGTGCGGCCAGCGGTCCTCGAGTAGCGTTGCCGCTTCCGCATAGGCCGGCGCACGATCGGCGCGACCCTTTGCGCCGGACAAGAGCGCGGTGGCGAGTCCGACGCGAGCCGCGTCGCTTGCCGGGTCGATCGCCAGCGCTTGCCTGAACGCGGCAGCGGCGTCGTCCGCGTGATCCATCTCGTTCTGCAGCTGCCCGAGGTTGAACCAGGCCGCGAACCGGCGCGGATCGAGCTCGACTGCGCGCGCATACGCGGATGCGGCGGCTTCCCGTCGGTCGAGAGCGCGGAGGGCGTTGCCGAGATTCAACTGCTGGAGCCCGCTCGTCGGATCGATGGACACCGCCCGGGTGATGAGCTCGACCGCGGTCTCGTGCGCGTTTCGCTGGTGTGCGGCAAGTCCGAGGAGATGCAGCGCCTGCGCGTGATGCGGATCGTTCTCCAGCACGCGCCGATAGATCGCCTCTGCTTCGGCGAGGCGACCCTGCTCGTGCAGGGCGATCGCCGCCTCGATGTCGGCGCCGCCCGCGCGGCCGCCCCGGGGGGACAGGACGCGGCGGAGCCGGGCGATCAGGCTCATTGCGGGCGGCGATGCTCCGCCGCGATGAGCGGCAGCAGCTGGCCGAAGATCTTCGGCGAACCGCACACGATGTGGCCCTTTTCGAGAAAGCCTTCCTCGCCGTCGAAGTCGCGCACGAGCCCCCCCGCCTCGAGGATGAGAAGCGTGCCGGCGGCCATGTCCCAGGGTGCGAGGCCCATTTCCCAGAAGCCGTCCAGCCGGCCTGCCGCCACGTAGGCAAGATCCAGTGCCGCCGCGCCTGCGCGGCGCACGCCCGCCGTTCCGGCGACCACCGACTTGAACATGCGGGTGTAGCGCGCGAGGCTGCCGAGCTCGCGAAACGGGAATCCCGTTCCGATGAGCGATTCCTGGAGCTGTTCGCGCTTGGCGACGCGAATGCGCCGCTCGTTCAGAAACGCGCCGCGGCCGCGCGAGGCAGTGAAGAGCTCGTTGCGCGTCGGATCGAACACCACGCCCTGCTGGAGCACGCCGCGATGCTGCAGGGCGATCGAGACCGCGTACTGCGGAAAGCCGTGAATGAAGTTGGTCGTGCCGTCGAGCGGATCGATGATCCAGGTGTATTCCGACTTGCCGGAGGCGCCTGACTCCTCTGCTAGAATCGCATGCCCCGGATAGGCCTGCTTCAGCACGTCGATCACCGCGACTTCCGCCGCCTTGTCGACCTCGGTCACGAAGTCGTTCTGCCGCTTGGAGGTGACCGTCAGGCCGTCGATGTCGCGCGCCGCGCGATTGATGATCACGCCGGCGCGGCGCGCCGCCTTGACCGCGACGGTGAGCATGGGATGAATCTGGTGCATGGGAACCGTTCGAACGCGTGCGTTCGCGAGAAGAGACCCGGGATTCTAACGTATGCGACATGACCCGCTTTCCGGTGTGCGAGTCGTTCTCGTCGGCACGACGCACCCGGGGAATATCGGGTCGGCGGCGCGCGCAATGAAGACGATGGGACTCACGCGGCTGGTCCTGGTTGCGCCACGCTTATTCCCGCATCCCGAGGCCGAGGCGCTCGCGAGCGGTGCGGCCGACCTGCTTGCCGCCGCGCGGGTGTGCACGACGCTGGAGGAGGCGATCGGCGATGCGACGCTGGCGATCGGCTTCTCCGCGCGGCATCGCGATCTCTCGCTGCCGGAGCTCGACGTGCGCGCGGCCGCGGCACTGGCGGTCGAGGAAGCATCCCGCAGCGAGGTGGCACTGGTGTTCGGTACCGAGAGCGTCGGACTCTCGACCGAGGCGCTGCTGAAGTGCCAGCGGCGCGCGTGGATTCCCACCGGCAGCGCCTACGGCTCGCTCAATCTTGCTGCCGCGGTCCAGGTTGCCGCCTACGAGCTCCTTGTCGCAGCGACCGGTGGAGCGGGGCGCACGAGCGAAACGGCTTTTCCCGCGGCGGGCATCGAGGACGTCGAGGCGTTTTATGCGCACCTCGAGCAGAACCTGGTCGAGGCGGGCTTCCTCGATCCGGCGCAGCCGCGCCGGCTGATGGAGCGATTGCGCCGGTTGTTCGGCCGTGCGCGGCTCGAGCGCGAGGAGGTCAATATCCTGCGGGGGATCCTGACCGCCTGGGACGGTCTGGGCCGCCGTCGCTAGCCGGGCGATGCAGAGCGGCAGGTCTGCGCCACGCAGCAGGCAAATGGGCGTCAGGCAACGGTCGCGTCCCCGACAAAGGAACTTACGGCATGCTGGCTCTGCCTAAACCGAAACCCGAGTAATTTGCTTGGGTATATACTACACCCCGGATCCTGAAGGACTTTTGCCATGTTCACCTGGCTTCGCGAGGACATCGCCTGTGTATTCGACCGCGACCCCGCTGCGCGTAGCAGCTGGGAGGTTCTCACCTGCTACCCGGGCCTGCATGCGCTGCTCTTTCACCGCCTGACGCACTGGCTCTGGGCGACGGCGCATCTGCGCTGGCTCGCGCGGTGGATCTCGCATTTCGCGCGCTGGGTCACCGGCATCGAGATCCACCCCGGCGCGACGATCGGGCGGCGCTTCTTCATCGACCACGGCATGGGCGTGGTGATCGGCGAGACCGCGCACATCGGCGACGACTGCACGCTGTATCACGGCGTGACGCTGGGCGGCACGACATGGAACAAGGGCAAGCGCCACCCGACGCTTGGCGACGGTGTGGTCATCGGTGCCGGCGCGAAAGTGCTGGGCCCGATCAACGTGGGCGATGGCGCGAAGATCGGTTCGAACGCGGTCGTCGTCAAGGACGTGCCGGCCGGGGCCACGGCAGTCGGCATCCCGGCGCGCATCATGGAGACGCCCGACGAGCTCGCGCGCGAGGCGCACGCGGCGAAACTGGGATTCTCGGCCTACGCGCTGTCGACGCGCGACGACGACCCGGTGGCGCGGGCGATTCGCGGCCTCACCGACCACACGGCGGAGGTGGAAGCGCGCGTGAGCGAGCTCAAGGAGCGCATCCGCGCCCTCGAGTCACGCGTCGCCGAGCCGGAAGCGCGCGTCGAGCCGCAGCCGCTGCGCAAGGTGGTGGACAACTGATCGGTCCCGCCGCGCCGGTGAATCGGCGTGAACATTGCGCGCAAAAACGCACGTCGCGACGCACGCAACGGTGCTGGTGCACTCCTTGTTCGTGCGCGAGCGTTCTAGAATGCATCCCATGGCTGTGACTCGATCGCGCGCGCTCCGCGTCATCCTTGCCGTTTCGGCCTGCGCCTGGAACGCGTCGACATTCGCGCAATCCGTCCCGACACCCTCGATTCCGGGGTTGGCGACGGACACGGGAAAGTCGATCCAGGAACGCCTCTATTCCGGCGTTGGCACTGGCGGAATCTTCACCGGACAGCAGAGCCACGTGCCCGTCCAGATGGGGACGAGCGCGAACGGGGCTGCGCCGTCACCTCCGGCTCCCGCGATGTGGCCGGCAATCGGTCAAATCCCGAATGCGAGCGCCGCCCCGCCATCGAACGTCGGGACCATGGGCGCGCCGGGAAGCGGCGATCCGCTGCAAGCACCGCAGGGCCTCTACACGGCGCCGAGCGAGCGGGATCCCCTGAGTCGCTTCGCGCCCTGACGCGTCCCCTGTCAGGGGAACAGGTTCAGAACGCCGTCCAGGCCCACGTAGCTCAGGCAGTAGGTCGCTTGCTCGCGCACGAGCGGCTTTGCGCGGTAGGCGATACTGGTTCCGGCCTCCGCCATCATCGGCAGGTCGTTCGCCCCATCGCCGATGACGAGCACCTGCGCGCGATCCAGCGCCATCTTTTCGCGCTCTTCGCGCACCACGGTCGCCTTGCCGGCGGCATCGAGTATTTCGCCCTTGAGCCGGCCGGTCAGACGGCGCCGGGCGATCTCGAGCGTGTTCGACGTCGCGCGATCGAAGGCGAGCCGCTTCTTCAGGCGCTCGGTGAAATACGTGAAGCCGCCCGATACCAGCAGCGTTCGCGCATCGAGCACCTTGAGCCGCGCCAGCAGCTGTTCCACTCCCTCGGTCAGCTGCAGGCGTTCCTCGTAGACCTGCTTGAGCGCCTTGTCGGAGAGCCCGGCGAGCAGCTCGACGCGCCGGCGTAACGACTCCGCGAACGCCATCTCGCCGCGCATGGCCGACGCGGTGATTCCCGCGACTTCGTCCTTCTTGCCCGCCAGCGACCCGAGCTCGTCGATGCACTCGATCGTGATAGCTGTCGAGTCCATGTCGAGGGCGACCAGCCGGAAGTCGGCCAGCGCAGCATCAGGCGCGACGAAGCCGAAATCGATCTGCGCCGTCTCGCAATAGGTCGCAACGTCCGGCCGGTTCCGCGCGTCGGCAAGGCGAAACGCACTCCCGCCTAGTCGGGCGAGCCCCGACGCTTCTGTCATGTTGCCGAGGGCTTCGACGTGCCGCAACGTGATCGACGGCCCCTGGACGACGAGGTTCATGCCGTGGCGGCGCGGGGCGGAGAGTGCCGCGCCGCCAGTGCCTCGCGGAGCAGCGCGTGCGCTTCGCGAAGCATCGCGTCCGTGTTCGGCCAGTCCAGGCAGGCATCGGTGACCGAGCAGCCGTACTTGAGCTTCGCGAGATCTGCGGGGATCGCCTGATTGCCGTTCTCGATGAAGCTCTCGATCATCAGACCGACGATCGATCTGTTGCCCTGCCTGATCTGATGCACCACGTCGCGCATGACGAGCGGCTGCATCTCGGGTCGCTTGTAGGAATTGGCGTGCGAGCAATCGATCAGGATATTGACCGGCAGCCTGGCTTCCTCCAGCGCCCGCTCGACCAGCGAGACGCTCACGGTGTCGTAGTTCGGCCGATTCGCGCCGCCGCGCAGCACGATGTGCCCGTGGCGGTTGCCTTGCGTCCGGACGACTGCGGAGCGTCCCTGCGGGTTGATGCCGAGAAAACTGTGCGGGGCAGCGGCGGAGCGAATGGCGTTGATGGCGACGACGAAATCGCCGTCCGTGCCGTTCTTGAAGCCGACGGGCGTGGAGAGTCCGCTCGCCATCTCGCGGTGCGTCTGCGACTCGCTCGTGCGTGCGCCGATCGCGGTCCACGAGATCAGCTCACCGAGATATTGCGGAGCGATGGGATCGAGCGCCTCGGTGGCCGCCGGCATGCCAAGCTCGGCGAGCGTCAGCAGGAACTCGCGCGCCTTCTGCATGCCTTCCTCGATGTGGAAGGAGTCGTCCATGCGCGGATCGTTGATGTAGCCCTTCCAGCCCGATGCGGTACGCGGCTTCTCGAAGTACACGCGCATCACGATGAACAGGGTGTCGGAGAGTTCTGCCGCGAGTGCTTTCAGCCGGCGTGCGTAGTCGAGTCCCGCCACCGGATCGTGGATGGAGCACGGGCCGACGACGACGAGCATGCGCGGGTCGCGGCGCTCGAGGATGTTCTCGATCGTCTCGCGGCCGACGATCACGGTGCGCGCCGCCGCCGGCGTCAGGGGCAGGCGGTGCTTCACGTCCTCGGGCGACGGCATCAGGTCGAACCCCGTGACGTTGACGTTCTCCATTTGTAGCGTATGCGACATGGTCAACCTCTCTGGCACCTTCGCGTGTTGCAAGTCTGAGCCCAAGCGCGGAATGGAAAACGAATTTTCACGAACAAGGGGGGATCCCCTTGTATATCCCCCGGGTGGAACAAGGGGGCCGGCCCCCTTGTAAATCCCCCCTTGCGCCTGGCCGACGGCGGATCACTAGTGTACTTCGGGCGCTAGCTGGCGGAGCACTTCGCGTACGCCCTGCGCGCGCTCCTTGAGTGTCGCGGACGCGCGCTCGATACGTAGCTTGCTCGAGCCCTGCAGGCGCCAGCCGCGCTGGGTCTGGATGAGCTGGATGATCCGCGCCGGGTCGATCTCCGGGTCCGCACCGAACTGCAGCACGATGGCCTCTGCGGTGGCATCGACGCGCGCGATGCCGAGTCGGCGCGACAGGATCCGCAGCCGGTGGCTCTCGAGCAGCGCCTGCGTCTGCTCGGGCGGGATGCCGAATCGGTCCACCAGCTCCTCGTGCATCGCCGTCAGCGCGTCCTCGGTCTCGCAGTTCGCGAGGCGCTTGTAGATCGCCAGGCGCTCGTGCACGTCGGAGCTGTAAGTGGCCGGGAGCAGGGCGGGCACGTGCAGGTTGATCTCGGTGGTCACGCCGAGCGGCTGGTTGAGATCGGGTTCCCGGCCGTTCTTGAGCGCCCGGACGGCGTGGTTGAGCATGTCGGTATAGAGGTTGAATCCGACATCCTGGATCTCGCCGCTCTGCGCGTCGCCCAGCACTTCGCCGGCGCCACGGATCTCCAGGTCCTGCATCGCGAGGTAAAACCCGGACCCAAGCTCTTCCATCATCTGGATCGCCTCGAGCCGCTTCTTCGCTCCGCTGGACAGCGCCTCCTCGGGAGGAGTGAGAAGGTATGCGTAGGCCTGGTGGTGCGAGCGACCGACCCGCCCGCGCAGCTGGTGCAGCTGCGCGAGGCCGAACTTGTCGGCGCGGTCGATGACGATGGTGTTCGCTGTTGGGATGTCGATGCCCGTCTCGATGATGGTCGAGCACACGAGCAGATTCGCACGCTGCTGGAGGAATTCGCGCATCACCCGCTCGAGCTCGCGCTCGCGCAGCTGTCCGTGGGCGACCGCGATGCGCGCCTCGGGCAGGAGCGTCGTGAGCTTCTCGCGCATGGACTCGATCGAGGCGACGTCGTTGTGCAGAAAGTAGATCTGCCCGCCGCGCTTGAGCTCGCGCAGGCACGCCTCACGGACCAGCCCGGCGGAATACGGGGCCACGAAAGTCTTGATCGCGAGGCGCCGCGCCGGCGCGGTGGCGATCACCGAGAGGTCGCGCAGCCCCTCGAGCGACATCGCCAGCGTGCGCGGAATCGGCGTGGCAGTGAGCGTGAGGACGTCGACCTCGGCGCGCAAGCGCTTGAGCGCCTCCTTCTGGCGCACGCCGAAGCGGTGTTCCTCGTCCAGGATGGCGAGCCCGAGGTTCTTGAACTTCACGTCGCGCGAAAGCAGCTTGTGCGTGCCGATCACGATGTCGATGCGGCCCTCGGCAAGCGCCTTCAGCGTCGCCTGCTGCTCCTTGCCAGTGCGAAACCGGGAGAGTTCCGCCACTCGCACGGGCCAGTCGGCGAAACGGTCGCTAAATGTATTGAAGTGCTGCTCGGCGAGCAGGGTCGTGGGCGTCAGCACCGCGACCTGACGACCGTCGGCAACCGCGATGAAGGCGGCGCGCAGCGCCACCTCGGTCTTGCCGAAGCCGACGTCGCCGCACACGAGCCGGTCCATCGGCCGGGCGGTTCCCATGTCCGCGACGACAGAGGTGATCGCCGCGGCCTGATCCGTTGTTTCCTCGAACCCGAATCCCTCGGCGAAGGCATCGAGGTCGTGCGGCTTCACCCGGAATTCGTGCCCGTTGCGCAAGGCGCGCTGCGCATACAGGTTCAGCAGCTCGGCCGCCGTGTCGCGCGCCTGGCGGGCGGCTTTGCGCTTAGCCTTTTCCCACTGGTCGCCGCCGAGCCGGTGCAGCGGGGCCGTCTCGGGCGGACCGCCGGCGTAGCGGCCCAGGACGTGCAACTGGGCGACGGGGACGTACAGCTTGTCCGCCCCGGCGTACTCGAGCTGCAGGAACTCCGTCTCGCCTTCGCCGAGGTCGAGGTTGTGCAGGCCGCGGTAGCGGCCGATACCGTGCTGAGCGTGGACCACCGGATCGCCGATCGCGAGCTCCGAGAGGTCGCGCAGCATTCCCTCGATCGAGGTCTTCTCCCGCTCGCGCGCGACGCGCGAGCGCGCCGTGCTCGTATAGAGCTCGGCCTCGGTGACGATCGCGATGCCTTCCGCGCGGACCGCGAAGCCGCCGGCGAGCGGCCCGACGCCCAGCATGAAGCGGTCGGTGCGGCCGAGAAATTCACGGAAGTCCGCGCACGGCGCGGGGACGAGGCCGTACTCGGCGAAATACTCGAGCATCGTCTCGCGGCGGCCGGCGGATTCGGCGAGCACCAGCGTGCGGGCCGGTGTCGCGGCGAGGAATTCCTTGAGGAGATGCAGCGGGTCCGCCGCACGGCGTTCCACCGTCACAGAGGGCAATGCGTCGGCGGAGAATGCATCGGCGTCCACGTGCGCCAGCGCGGGCGGATGCACGTCGATCCGCGCGAACCCCCGCACTTCGACGAAGAGCTGCTCGGCCGTTAGGAAGAGCTGCGTCGGCGAGAGCAGCGGCCGCTCGTGATCGCCACGCAGCAGCTGGAAGCGTGAATTCGTCTCGCGCCAGAATTCGTCGATCACGGCGTGCACGTCGTGATGCATGACGAGCGTGGTCTCGGGCGGAAGATAATCGATCAGCGTCCCGGTCTCCGCGAAGAAGAGCGGCAGGTAATACTCGACGCCTGCCGGCGGCACGCCGTTCGAGACGTCGCGGTACACCGGGCTCTTCGATGCGTCGCCCTCGAACGCCTCGCGGAACTGCTGCCGGAACCGGTTGCGGCCGGCGTCGTCCATCGGAAACTCGCGCGCCGGCAGCAGCCGGATCTCGTTCACCTTGTAGACGGTGCGCTGGGAGTCGACGTCGAACGTCCGGATGGAGTCGATCTCGTCGTCGGCCAGATCGATGCGGTAGGGAAGCGCCGAGCCCATCGGAAAGAGGTCGATCAGTCCGCCGCGCACGCAGTACTCGCCGGGCGCCACGACCTGCGTGACGTGCGCGTAGCCCGCCAGGGTGAGCTGGGTCCGCAGCCTCGCCGGGTCGAGCCGTGTCCCCTGTTTCAGGAAGAACGTGTAGGCGGCGAGATAGTCGCTCGGCGGCAGCCGGTAGAGCGCCGTCGTGGCCGGCACGATCAGGACGTCGCATTCCCCCTGCGTGACGCGATAGAGCGTCTCGAGGCGCTCGGAGACGAGATCCTGGTGCGGGGAGAACGCGTCGTAGGGCAGCGTCTCCCAGTCAGGAAAGAACGCGACGCGGAGCTCCGGAGCGAACCACGGAATCTCGTCGCGCAGCCGTTGCCCCTCGAGCGCCGACGCGCACACGATCGCCAGCGGGCGGCGCGGCGAGGCGATGCGAGCCAGCGCGAGGGCATCCGCCGAGCCGTGCAGGCGGCCGAGGCGGGTGCGGGGAGCGACAGGTGGAGCGGTAGCGGTGAGCACTGCGCGGAGCGACTTCTATTAGTGTCCCGAATCAGAAATTCGTCGAATAAAAACCGCCCATTTCGCCGCCAGGCGTCGTTCTGCTCCTTGCCGAGAAGGCCAGTCTTGTCTGCGCAGTGGGGAAGGGAAGGGGTCCCCACCCCTTCGTGGCGCCTAGCCTGACGACGAACTGAGCGATTTTCGCTTGCCTCCGGGATGATGTTGCATGGATCGGAAATTTCGCCCCCAAAGAGTTGTTCAACGAACCTCTGATTCGGGGCACTAGGTCGCATATTATAGGGGGGTGCAGTGCAACACCGGTCCCGAGTTGCGATGACAGCGCGGCTGTTCGGCCTGATCCCGGCGGCCGGCAGCGGCGCGCGCTTCGGCGCGGCGGTGCCCAAGCAGTATGTCGAGATCGCGGGCCGACCGATGTTGTATCACGCCGTTCGAGCGCTGGCCGCGCATCCGGACATCGAGGTCGTGTTCGTCGTGCTGGCGCTCGATGACCAGCGCTTCGCAGGGATTGACTGGACGGCGTTCGGGTCGCGCGTGGCGCCGCTGTACTGCGGTGGGCCCACGCGCCGGGCGAGCGTGCACAACGGCCTCATTGCCGCCGCCGATACGATCGATCCCGACGACTGGGTGATGGTGCACGATGCGGCACGGCCGTGCCTGGACGCCGACACGCTCGCGCGGCTGATCGACACGGTCGCAAGCGATTCGGTCGGCGGCATCCTCGCGGTGCCGGTTGCGGACACCCTGAAGCGCGCGGGGGATGACGGCCGGATCGTCGGCACCGAACCGCGCGCAGGGCTGTGGCAAGCGCAGACGCCGCAGATGTTTCGCCATGGCGTTCTTCTGCAGGCGCTGGGCGTTGCAGGGGACGTGACGGACGAAGCCGCGGCGGTGGAGGCGATCGGGCTTGCGCCGCGGCTGGTCAGCGGAAGCGCGCGCAATCTGAAGGTGACGTTCCCGGCGGAGGTGGCGGTTGCCGCGGCGCTGCTCGCGGGCGAGGAGGAGATATGAGCGGGGGGGCGACCAGGGTCGGGCAGGGGTTCGACGTGCATCGGCTCGTGGCGGGACGTCGCCTGGTGATCGGCGGGGTGGACATTCCCTTCGAGCTCGGGCTTGCGGGTCATTCGGACGCCGACGTACTGCTGCACGCGATCACCGACGCGCTGCTCGGCGCGGCGGGCCTCGGCGACATCGGGCGCCACTTTCCAGATAACGATCCCGCCTTCAAGGATGCGGATAGCCGTGCGTTGCTGCGGAGTGCCGTCGCAAGCGTGCTGGAGGCCGGTTTTGGTATCGCCAACATCGACGCAACCATCATCGCGCAAGCGCCACGTATGGCGCCCCACATCGCGCAGATGACCGCCAATATCGCAGCGGACCTCGCTCTCTCCCCGAACCGGGTAAATGTCAAGGCAAAGACGGCCGAGCGGCTGGGCTTTATCGGTCGCGGCGAGGGCATCGTGGCCGAGGCTGTCGCACTTCTCGAAGGCGCCGGCTCGTCCGAGTGACGCGGGGTGAACTTTCCGGAGGGGGTCCGGTCCGACTCTTTTTCGCGCTCTGGCCTGACGACACCGTGCGCCGGGCGCTCGGAGAATGGGCGACGGCGCTCCACCGCATGTGCGGCGGTCGTGTGATGCAGCCCGGAAAATTGCACATGACACTCGCATTTCTTGGGGACACCGACCGGGCACGATGCGACAATTTGCTCCGTATGGCGGCCGGCGTGGCGCCGCGCCGCCTCGAGTTGGTCCTCGACCGACCCGGGTACTGGAAGCACAACCGCATCGCGTGGGCAGGCGCAAGTCAGGACCCGCGGGAGCTCACCGAGCTGGTCGGCGAGCTGCGTGGCGCGCTGACGGATGCGAACTTCGGGTTTGACACCAAGCCATTCGTTTCGCACGTGACGCTGCTGCGCAAGGCGAGCGCGCCGGGGGAGATGCCGGTGCTGCCACCGATCGTGTGGCGCGCGAGGGGCTTCGCGCTCGTGCGGTCTGCGCCGGGACCGGACGGTGTGGACTACACCGTGGACGGTGCGTGGGACGTCGACAATTGAAGGTCGCGCAGTCCGCGACGAAAGGTAAGACCTGTAACGGTTTGTAAGCGGGGCTCCCGCAACGATGCGCAGGCGGCTATCCTCGGCACGAATTTGCAGAATACGAAAATTGCAAGACTCGGAGAACGAAGATGATGTATTCGACGGTCAACCTGCTCGCGCTTGCTGCGCTGCTGCTCCTGTTTCTGTTCTCGCTGCGCTGGGTGTTCGGCGAGCCGAAGCCGAAGAAGGTGCGCCATTCCGACGTCGTGCGCGGAACGCAACGCGCCGACGGCACGTGGGATCGTACCGGTTCCCGCGGAAGCGATCGCTGACAGCCGCTGCGCCGGCAGTGCCGGTCCCTGCGGCGGAATCGCCGGTCACCGCGGCGGAATCGCCGGTCACTGCGGCGGAATCGCCGGTTAGATGGGCGGCTTGTCGTACAGCTTGAGAATCGCGGTCGAATCGCTCATGCCGTGGCCGCGCGCCACGAGGAGCCGATAGAGCATCCCCGCCTCGCTCGTGATCGGCAGCGGCGTCTGGGTCTGCTTGGCCATTGCGAGCACCATGTCCAGATCCTTCAGTAGCTGGCGCGCGAAACCGGCGGGCGGCTCGAACGCCCGCGCGGCCATGCGGGGCAACAACTTCTGGAGCATCACGCTGTCCGCGTAGCCCCCGGCGAGGCATTCCGGGAGGCGCTGCGGGTCGAGACCGAGGTTCTCGGCGAATCGGATCGCTTCGGCGAGCAGCGCATGCTGCGAGCCAACCAGCACCTGATTGATCAGCTTTGCCGACTGCCCCGCGCCCGCCGGGCCCATGTGGGTGAAGCGCCCGGCGATGTCGGCCATGATGGGCCGTACACGCGCGATATCCCGGTCGGCGCCGCCCGCCATCACCGTGAGCGTGCCGGCGGCAACCGCCGGCGGGCCGCCAGATACCGGCGCATCCACCCAGCCCATCCCGGTCTCGCGGCCGAGACGTGCGGCCATCTCGCGCGTGGCGTCCACCTCCGTGGTCGAAAAATCCACCAGCACCTTGCCGTTGGCCGCGCCCGCGAGCACGCCGCTCTCGCCGAAGACGGCCTTTTCAACCGATTTCGTGTCGGTAACGAAGAGCAGCACCAAGTCGCTCGCTGCGGCAAGTTCTGCGGGAGAGGCGCCCGGCGCGGCACCAGCTGCCGCGGCCTGTGTGATTTTTTTCGTGTCGACGTCGTAGGCCGTCACGCGGTAGCCGCGTTCCACGAGGCGCTTCGCGAACGGCGCGCCCATCAGGCCGAGGCCGATCAGTCCGAGCATGGGCTTGGTCGACATGGTGTGCCCTTCGCCTCTAGATTCTGTAGATCCGGACGGCGTTATCGTGAAAGAGCTTGCGCTGGTCGGCCACCGGCAGATCCGCAACGATCGTCTTGAAGCCCGAGTAGATCGTGTCGAACTCACCGATAAGGCTGTCGACCGGAAAGTTGCTCGCGAACATCGACCGCTCGACGCCGAATGCCTCGATCGTGTCGCGCACGATGGCGCCGTTCAGCTCGACGCTCCACGGCGTGCCCGGAACGCCGATACCGGATACCTTGACCGCCACGTTCGACTGGCCGGCGAGCTCGCGCATTGCGGCGCGCCATCCGTCCAGTCCCGACTTGCTCCGGTCCGCGGGCAGGCCGGCGTGATTGAGGATGAATCGCAAGCGCGGAAAATCCGCCGCGACCTCGGCCATCTCGGACAGGTGCCACCATGGCGACTGGATATCGAGCGACAGCTCGTACTTCTCGAGCAACGCGAGTCGTTCGCGCCAGGCCGGATCGCCCATCGAACCGGGCGCGCCGCGCCGCACGTCGCGGGGCTCCGGCGCGGCCGCCGGCTTGTTCCGGATGCCGCGCACCAGCGGATGCGCACCGAGCGCGGCCAGCAGCGTCTCGGCATCGTCGGATCGAATGTTGGCGTAAGCCACCACTGCGTTCGGCACGCCGTACTGCTCGTTGAGCGCGGTGACATACGAGACTTCGGCGAGCGGCTCGCGCGGATCCCAGTGCGCCTCCACATAGACGGTCTTGACGATGCGATGGCCGCGTGCGTCCGCGAAGTAGTCGGGCGGAAGGTAGCTGCGCCGGATCGCCGAATAGTCGCCGTAGCGAAACGGGACCATCGGCTCGTCGCAGAGCCAGGGATAGTAGTTGCGCCCCGGATCCCAGTAGTGAACGTGCGCGTCCACGATTTCGAGATCTGCGGAGCCCGGGTTTGCTTCGGGCATAATTGGCTGGATGGTAGACATGACCGGGCCGAACGATAACACCGTGCCGGCTGCGCCATCGTCGGATATTCCGGCACCTTCACGCGTCGACCCGCAGGTCGACCACCGCGTCGGTCGACATGGCGATCGGCTCGCCCGGTGGGCGGCCATCGCACTCGGAGCATCGCTCCCGATCTCGACCGCGCTCGACAATATTCTCCTCGCTTTGATCGTGATCGGGTGGATCATTTCCGCCGGATTTCGCGCAAAATGGTCGGCCATCCGGGAAAGCTGGACGAGTCTCGCCGTCATCGCGATCGGCGTGCTCGCCGGGATCGGCCTGGGGTACACGGTCGCGCCCATGGAAGACGCGCTGCGGTCGCTGGTCAAGCATCTTTTCCTGTTCGCCATTCCGATCCTGCTCTCGCTCGCGTGGACGCAGCGCGAGCGAGAGCTCGCCTTGAAGGCGTTTGCGTGGGCGATGCTCGTCGTGCTCGCGCTTTCGTACGGGCTGGCAGCGGGAATCGTCCCCTCCGGTCCTGGCCCGCTGATCAAGGGCATCGCCGCGAACCCGTTTGTGTTCAAGTTGCAGATCACACAGAATTACCTGATGGCCTTCGCGGTGTTTCTCTTCGCGGGCTATGCCATCAATGCGACCTGGCGCGTGGCGCGCGCGGGCTGGGCGCTCGCGAGCCTCGCCGCCGTTATCAATGTCGGCGTGATGGTGCAGGGGCGCACCGGCTACGTGGTGCTCCTCGTGCTTGCGCTCGTTGTGCTCGGTCACTGGTACGGGTGGCGGGGCGTGGCGGCCGCAGCGCTCGGGGGCGCGGTGCTGGTCGCCGGTGCGTATACGAGCTCGAGCACCTTCCGATCCCGTGTCGATCAGGTTGGAGCGGAATGGTCCAAGTGGCGCAGCGGGGAACCGCGTGAGTCCGGTGGCGTGTTCGACCGGCTGATCTTCTATGCGAACACGGTACCCATCATCGAGGCTCATCCCGTACTGGGCGTCGGGACCGGGGGGTTCGCCGCGGCGTATCGTGCCGAGGTTGCGGGGACGAAGCAGATTGTTACGCAAAATCCCCACAATCAGTATCTGCTCACCGCCGCGGAGCAGGGTGCCGTCGGGCTGGCACTGCTGCTTTGCCTCTTCTACTCGGTATGGCGGGATTCCCGGCGGTGCCTTCTCGCGCGGGACCGACTCGTCCTGCGATCACTGCTCGCCGCGACGGTCGTCGCATCGCTCGCGAACTCGATGCTGATCGATCACGTGGAGACGCTTTTCTTCGCGTGGGTATGCGGGATCGCGCTCGCGGGGCCGCGGCGAAAGGCAATTCAGGGACGATCTGCGCAGGGATGACGATCCGCGCAGAGGATGACGATCTGCGCGGGAATACGATCTGTTCGGGGATCACGATCAATCGCCGGGCAACCAGTACAATCCGCCGATTGCGAGACATCGACCGCGAATGAAGAAGATCACCGCGTACATCATCGCCTACAACGAGGCGGCGAAGATCGAGGCCGCCGTGTCGAGCGTGCTGTGGGCCGACGAGGTGATCGTTGCGGATTCGGCGAGCACCGATCGCACGGCGGAGATTGCCACGTTACTCGGGGCGCGTGTGGTGCAGATTCCCTTCGCGGGGTTCGGGGCGCTGCGCAACCAGGCGCTCGAGGCGTGCACGCACGAGTGGATCTTCAGCCTCGACTCGGACGAGCGCTGCACCCCCGAAGTGCGTGACGAGATCCTGGGTCTCCTTGCGGGCGAACCGGCGCATGACGCGTATCTCGTGCCGCGCCGCAATTACTTCATGGGACGCTGGATCCAGGGCTCGGGGTGGTACCCCAATTTTCGCCAGCCGCAGCTATTCCGCAAGGGCGCGATGCGGTACACGCTCGAACCGGTGCACGAAGGGTTCGAATTGATGACGGACCGGCCGCTCGGCCGGCTGCAGTGCGCGATCTGGCAATTTCCGTTCGGCAGCCTCGAGGAGGTGATTCGCAAGATGAATCGCTATTCGTCGCTCGGCGCGGAAAAGCTCGCCGGGCGGCGCGCGTCGATGGCGAGTGCGCTGGTGCACGGATGCTGGGCGTTCGTGAAGCACTACATCTTCAAGCGGGGCTTCCTCGACGGCTGGGCGGGCGTGGTCATCGCGATCGGCAATTTCGAGGGCACCTTCTACCGCTATGCGAAGGGTGTCGAGCGCGATCGCGACTGGCAACCGCCGGCCCAGGCACCTTTGCGCCGGCCGTAGCCCGTGTTGCGAATCGCGGTCATCATCACCACGTATAACCGCCCCGACGCGCTCGCCGCCGTGCTGGAGGGCTATCTCGCTCAGAGCGATCGCGAGTTCGAGGTGATCGTCGCCGACGACGGATCGGGCGCGGAGACGGGCGCTGTCGTCGACGAATTCATCGCGCGCGCGCCCTTTACACTGCGCCATATATGGCAGAAGGACGAGGGCTTTCGCGCTGCGGCCATCCGGAACAAGGCCATCGCTGCGACCGATGCCGATTACGTCATCTTCACCGACGGCGACTGCGTACCGGGGCGCACCTTCGTCGCGCAACATCGACGCCTCGCCGAGGCGGGTTGGTTTCTGTCCGCCAACCGCGTGCTGCTCACGGAGCGATTCACCCGCGCGGTGTTGGCGGAGCGGGTGCCGATTCACCGCTGGGGGCTCGCGCGCTGGCTGGTCGCATGGCTGCGTCGCGACATCAATCGGCTCCTCCCGCTCGTGCGATTGCCCGATGGCGCGTTTCGCAAGCGTGGCGCCGCGAAGTGGGAAGGCGCCAAGACCTGCAACTTCTCGGCGACACGTGCCGATCTCCTCCACGTGAACGGACTGGACGAGCGCTATGCCGGGTGGGGCCTGGAAGACTCCGATCTCGTGATCCGGCTGTTGCATGCCGGGGTGCGCCACAAGAGCGCGCGGTTCGCCGCCCCGGTGTTTCATCTCTGGCACCGCGAGAACGATCGCTCGCACCTGCCGGAGAATCAGGAACGCCTCGACGACGCCCTGCACTCATATCGCGTCCGGGCGGTGGCGGGCGTCGAGCAGTATCGCTCGACGGTGTGAAGCGCTGACGAACCCGCGCATGGCGACGCTCCAACTTGCGCATCCGCCGGGCACCGTGCTCGTCGTCGTCACGCGGCGGATCGGCGACGTGCTGCTCGCGACGCCGCTCGTCCGCTCGATCAAGCGCGCGTGGCCCGCTGCGGCGATCGATTGCCTGGTGTTCGCCGGCACGGAAGGCGTGCTCGCAGGCAATCCCGATATCCGCCAGGTGATCAGCGTTCCGGAGCGTCCGGGCGCGGGCGAGCACCTCGAATTTCTGCGACGAATCCGGCGGCGCTACGACCTTGCCCTTTCCACGCTGCCCGGCGACCGGCCGACGATCTACGCCTGGCAGGCGGGGCGCCGTCGCGCGGGCCTCGCCCTCCCCGGACTGAAGCATGCATGGAAGCGCGCATTGCTTCATGCGTGGGTACCGTTCGATGATCGGGACACGCACTCGGTCACCGGCAATCTGTCGCTTGCAACGCTGATCGGCATCGAGCCCTGCCCGCAAGTGGTCGCGAGCTGGAACCCGGCGGATGCGAGTGCCGTCGCCGGGGCGCTGCCGTTCGACGCGCAGCAGACACGGTATGCCGTGCTGCATCTCTTTCCGAAGTTCCGCTACAAGGCGTGGACGGGGCGCGGCTGGCACACCCTCGCGCAATGGCTCGAGCGCGAAGGCGTGCGCATCGTCTTGACGGGCGGAGGCGCTGCCGACGAGATGGCCTACGTGGCGAGTCTCGCTGAGCAGTTGCCGTCCGATACCGTGAATCTCGCGGGCCGCCTCGACTTCGCGCAGGTGGCGTGCCTCATTGCGGGTGCGGCGGTGTACGTCGGGCCGGATACGGCAACCACTCATCTCGCGGCGGCAACAGGCACGCCGACCATCGCGCTGTTCGGTCCGTCCAATCCGGTGCGCTGGGGGCCGTGGCCGAGCGGCTATGCGGATGCGGCGAGCCCGTTTGCGATGGTCGGCAGCCGCACCGTCAACAACGTCACGCTCATCCAGGGCAAGAAGCACTGCGTGCCGTGCCTGCTCGAAGGCTGCGACCGCCACCTGCAAAGCCGCAGCGATTGCCTCGACGAGATGCCCGCCGCGCGTGTCATCGATGCTGTGCGGGGCGCGCTGATGCGGAGCGCGGGACGACATTGATCCCGTCATCCCCGCGCAAGCGGGGATCCAGGAAGGATTCAAAGGTGATCCAGCCTGGATTCCCGCGTGGCGGGAATTATCCACGTCGTGCGCGGGAATGACGGCAATCGCCAGGTATTTCTAGGCGCCAGGTAGCACGACGCGCGCGACAAGCCCACCACCTTCGCGCGGAGCGAGGTCCAGCGTTCCGCCATGCATGCGGGCGACGCGATCGACGATCGCCAGGCCGAGCCCCGATCCCCCCGCGTCGCTGCGCGCGGTCTCCAGCCGGGTGAACGGCTGCTTCAGGCGCTCGATTTCCGTGATCGGAATACCGGGTCCGCGGTCACGAACCTCGATCACAGCGTTCGCCCCTTCGGTGCCGGTCGACACCAGGACATCGCGCTTGCCGTAGCGCAGGGCGTTGTCGATCAGGTTCACGATCATGCGCCGGACGGCCAGCGCGCGCGCGTTCACTGGCGGCGTCGGTCCGATCTCCTCGCGCACGTCCTGCCCACGTTCGCGATAGACCCGAGTGCAATCCCGGACGAGCGTGGCCAGGTCGAGCTTCTCGACGGACTCGCCGCCTTCGGTACGGGCAAAATCGAGGAACTGGCCGATGATGCGGTCCATCTCGGCGATGTCGGCGTCCATGCCCTGCTTGAGCGAGGCGTCGGCACCGCTCATCTCGATGGAAAGGCGCAGCCGCGCGAGCGGCGTGCGCAGATCGTGCGACACGCCGGCGAGTATGAGCGCGCGGTCCGACTCCAGCCGCGCCAGGTCGCGCGACATCTGGTTGAACGCGTGCGAGAGCGTGCGGATCTCCTCCGGTCCGCTCTCGACAAGCGGAGCAGGGCTGCGGCCTCGGCCGGTTTCCGCAGCAGCGTGCGTGAGCGCGCGCAGCGGCCGCTTGATCCGGAACACGATCAGATAGGCGCCCGCCAGCGCAAGCGCGAGGGCGAGCGCGCCCCAGCCGAGCCACTGCAGCGCCTGCGGGCGATCAACGCGATCGCGGGGAATCATGAGCCAGTACTCGTCATCGGCGATGCGGAAGCTCACCCAGTAGCCGGGCAGGCCGTCGCGCGCCACCGCCAGGCGCGTATCGGGACCGAGCTGGCGGCGAATTTCGTCGGCGAAGATCCGTGCGCCGACGCGCGTCGTATCGAGCGGCGTGATCTTGTCGCCCGGATCGGCCGGGTAGACGCGGACCCCCTCGCGGTCAGAAAGGTCGATGAGGAGATCGCGGCGACGCTCGGGCGCGGCGCTGAGCAGCGCCGCGTGCGTGAGATTCACGACGCTCACCACCATCTGCGCGGTCTGGCGCGCACGCGGCTCGCGCTGTGACGTGAGAAAGATCTGCAGCCACGCACCGAGCGCCAGCACGATCAGCAGCGCGATCAGCGCGAACGTGCGCCAGAGCAGAGTGCGGGGCCAGAGGGTCAAGACGGCGCTTGGCCGTCCGGGACGAAGACGTAGCCGAATCCCCAGACGGTCTGGATATAGGTGGGCTTCGTCGGATCGGGCTCGATCAGCTTGCGCAGGCGCGAGACCTGCACGTCGATCGCGCGATCGAACACCTCGTACTCGCGGCCGCGCGCGAGCTCCATCAGCTTGTCGCGCGAGAGGGGCGTGCGTGGATGGGTGACCAGCACTTTCAGCAACGCGAACTCGCCCGTCGTAAGGGACAGTTCCTTGCCGTCGCGCAAGAGCGTCCGCTTCGCGAGGTCGACGGTCATGCCGCCAAAGCTCACCGGCGCGCCGCCGTCCGCGGACGGGGCCCCCGGCGGCCCGGCTGCTGCCTGGCGGCGCAGCACGGCGTGCACGCGCGCCACCAGCTCGCGCGGATTGAATGGCTTCGGCAGATAGTCGTCCGCGCCCATCTCGAGGCCGATGATGCGGTCCACGTCCTCGCCCTTGGCGGTGAGCATGATGATCGGGATGGCATTCTTCGTGCCGCGCAGACGTCGGCAGATCGACAGGCCGTCCTCGCCCGGCAGCATCAGATCGAGCACGAGCAGATCGAAGCGCTCGTGCGCAAGCAGCTTGTCCATGGCATGGGCGTCAGCCACAGCGCGCACGGCGAAACCCTGCTCGCCGAGGTAGCGGTTCAGCAGGTCGCGCAGCCGCTGATCGTCGTCGACGACCAGGATCCTGGTTTTGGCGTCACTCATACGGGCCTGATCCTAGCCCGGCGGGGCGCTGCAAGCCAGCGATTCGTAACGGATCTTTGCCCTCCCGCCGGGCTGAAACACAAAGTTACAAAGTCCCCCCGTTCGCTCACAGTCCGCTTACACCCACTCCTTACAGTGGCATCACGCGCCAGGCCACAGGGCGCTGGCAGGAAAGTAGGGGGTGGGGTCGACGACCCCGCGACAGAACCAGGCAACCCAACTCAGGACTGAGAGGAGCACCACCATGAAGAGCTTCAAGATGAAACTGCTGGTCGCGATGATCGCCACGCTGCCGATCACCGCATTCGCCGGGTCCCACGGCCAGAGCGCGAACCAGCGCCACCACGAGCAGCAAAGGAGCTATCACCAAGGCGAACGGTCCGGCCAGCACGCGCGGTACGAGGGTCGCGGACGCTACGAAGGGCACGGCCAGCATGAGGCACGCGGGCGCTATGACGGTCGCCACGTGGAAAGTCACGGCGTCAACCAGCGCCAGCAGACCCAGAAGCGCCAGATCCAGCAGGGCGTTCGCTCTGGCCAGCTCACCCCGCAAGAGGCACGCGGCCTGCGGCAGGAGCAGAAGGGCATTCGCCAGGAAGAGCGCGCTTACCGCTCGGATGGTGAATTTACCCGCGCCGAGCGCCGCGATGTGCGGCAGGATCAGCGTGCCGCGAGCCAGCACATCTATCAGGAGAAGCACGACGACGACACGCGCAACCGCGTCGCCATGCGCGACCCGGGAGTGAACCAGCGCCAGCGCAACGAGCAGAATAGAATTGCGCAGGGTGCACGATCGGGCGAGCTGACCCGCAACGAAGCGAAGGGTCTGCGGAGCGAGCAACGCGACATCCGGCAGGAAGAGCGCGCGTACAAGTCCGATGGGAAACTGACGCGTGATGAGCGCCAGGATCTCCACCAGGATCAGAACGTGGCGAGCCGGAACATCTACGCCGAGAAGCACGACAACGACAAGCGATAGGAGCGCTGCAGCGACCGTGACCGCGAATTCGGAGACCTGGCAATGAATCGGTTCGTCCGGATCGCGGGCACGGTCCTCGTCGCCTGCGCGATGTCGACGGCCTGGGCACAGCCCGGCAAGGGCAACGGTCGCGGAAGTCGCGACGCGGACGCGCGCCAGCAGGGGTCGCGGCAGGCCGATGCGGATCGCGAGCGCGACCGCGGCTTGTCGAAGGAGGATCGCGAGAAGCTGCGCCGCGACATCCGCGATTACGGGCGCGATGTCTATCGCGATCGCGATCGGAGCCGTGAACGCGACAGTCGCCCGCGGCGCGACGAGCGGTCGAGACGTTGAGAAAGTTTTGTGAAGCGGCGCCCGGGGCCCTCGTCCCCCCTCCCTGACGCAGTTCCCCGGGCGCCTGTCTTCGCAGTGCGGAATTCGCTCCGCAAGGGAAACGGAATCGAACCATGCATCCGCTGATCCGATTACTGGTGCTGCTCGTGCCGCTCGCCGCGCAGGCGGCACCGATGGGCGAGGACGATGCGCGTCACCTGCTAAATCGCGCGGGCTTCGGTGCAACGCCGCGGGACGTGGCGGACTACGCCCTGCTCTCGCATGACCAGGCCGTGGAACGCCTGCTGGGCGGCGCGACCACCGTAGCGCAGGCTCCACCGCCAGAATGGGTGAGCGAGCCGATCGTCCCGCCCCGCGAGCTGCGCGCGATGGCACCGGAAGACCGCAAGAAGTTCGTGGCGCACGAGATCCAGCGCGGGCTCGACCTGCGCGGCTGGTGGATCAACGAGATGATCACCACGCGCTCGCAGCTCACCGAGCGGATGACGCTCTTCTGGCACAACCATTTCGTCTCGAGCCAGCAGAAAGTACGGTTCGCGCGGCTCATGTACGAGCAGAACGCGCTCCTGCGCCGCAATGCCGTGGGCAACTTTGGTGCGATGCTCCACGACGTCGGAAAGAATCCGGCCATGGTCATCTACCTCGACTCGGCGCAGAACCGCAAGGGCAAGCCAAACGAGAACTTCGCGCGCGAGGTGATGGAGCTCTTCACGCTGGGCGAAGGGCACTATACCGAGGACGACATCCGCGAGGCGGCGCGCGCCTTCACGGGCTGGTCCATCGACATCGACACGGGCGAGTTCAAGTTCCGCCGGTTCGCCCACGACGGCGGCACGAAGAAGGTGCTCGGCCGCAGCGGAAATTTCGATGGCGACGAGGTGCTCGACATCCTGCTCGCGAAGCCCGAGACGGCCCGGTTCGTGGTCGACAAGATGTGGCGCGAGTTCGTCTCGCCCGAGCCGAACGCGCCCGAGGTCCGGCGCGTCGCCGACGCGTTCTACCGTTCGCACTATGACGTGAAGGTGGCGCTGCGCGGCCTCTTTCTCTCGCCCGCTTTCTGGACCGAGGGCAATCGCGCAGCGCTCATCAAGTCGCCGGTGGACCTCGTCGTGGGTACCGTGCGACAGTTCAGTGTCGACTACGGTGACCCGGTGCCCTTCGCGCTGGTGACGGCCCAGCTTGGCCAGAATCTCTTCTCGCCTCCCAACGTGCGCGGGTGGCCGGGTGGCGAGGCGTGGATCAATTCCAGCACGCTCCTAGCGCGCAAGACTTTCATCGAGCGGCTCTTCCGCGCCGAAGAGCTGCCGGGCATGGCGCGGATCGCCATGCGACGCCAGGCTGCGCAGGACGATCCCCGCGAGGACAAGGGCATCCAGCGGATGAAGCAGGCCACCCGGGAGCGGTTCGTCCGCGCAATGGGCGACATCCGGCTCGATGCGAACCGCTGGGCGCGCGAATTCGCGAGTCCGCCGACCACCGTCGACATCGAGCGCGTGGTACTGGCGCAGGCGCCGGTGAATCCGGTGGCGGCGGACCTGGCGATGCGCGACCTCCTGAAGCAGCTCGCGCTCGACCCCGCCTACCAGTTGAAGTGACCGGCGCCGGGCGACGCGGGAAAGTTGAAGGGAAATCAGCCATGCAAAGACGTGGTTTTCTCAAGCTGACCGGCGCCGCGAGCGTTGCCGTCCTCGCGCCACGCTTTGCGCTCGCGCAGTCCGCCGCCGGCTACGAGAACCTGCTGGTGCTCGTCGAGCTGAAAGGCGGCAACGACGGCCTCAACACCGTGGTGCCCTACGCGGACCGGACCTACTACTCGCTCCGGCCGCGGCTAGCGGTCAAGCGCGATGAGGTGCTGCAACTCGACGGGCGCACGGGCTTGAATCCGGCGCTCGCCGGCCTGATGCCGCTGTGGCAGGCGCGGGAGCTTGCAGTCGTTCAGGGCGTGGGCTATCCGCGGCCGAATCTCTCGCACTTCCGGTCGATCGAGATCTGGGACACCGCCTCGAAGAGCGAGGAATACTTGGCGGACGGCTGGCTCACGCGCGCATTCGCCGCGCGCCCGGTGCCGCAGCGCTATGCAGCCGACGGCGTGGTGATCGGCAGTCAGGACCTCGGTCCGCTCACCGGCACCGGGGCCCGCGCAATCGCGCTCACCAACACTGCGCAGTTCGAGCGCCAGGCGCGCATGGCGCACCCCGCACATGCCCGGGGCAACAGCGCGCTCAGCCACATCATGAAGATCGAGCAGGATGTGGCGCAAGCCGCCGCGGGATTGCAGGGCGATCACGATTTCAAAACGGTCTTCCCGCAGGGACCGTTCGGCAATACCGTCAAGACCGCGGCCCAGGTCGTTGCGAGCCCGGGTGGCGTCGCCGCGGTGCGGCTCACGCTGAACGGATTCGACACGCACGTGAACCAGCCGAACATCCACGCAAACCTGCTGAAGCAGCTGGGCGAGGGTCTCGCGGCGCTCAGGAGCGCGCTCGTGGAGCTCGGTCGCTGGAACCGCACGCTCGTGATGACCTATGCGGAGTTCGGCCGTCGCCCGCAGGAGAATGGCTCGAACGGCACGGACCACGGCACGGCCAACGCGCACTTCGTCGCCGGCGGCCGGGTGCGCGGTGGACTCTACGGCCAGCCGCCGCAGCTCGACCGCCTCGAGAATGGCAATCTCGTGTACGCGATCGATTTCCGCAGCCTTTACGCGACCGCGCTCGAGCGGTGGTGGGGCGTGCCGGCCGCGAGCGCGCTCGGCGGTCGATACGCGCCGCTCGACGTGCTGCGCGCCTGACCTGCGCGAGCGCTGCCGCGATCGGCCTCACTCGCGATCGAGGGTGCGCATGCGTCCGATCTCGGGAAAGAGCTTCACCCCGCCGCCGACGATCACGAGCGTCGCGATGCCTCCGAACACCACCGCGAACGCCGGGCTCGTCAACGACGCGAGCAGGCCCGACTCGAATGCGCCGAGCTCGTTCGACGAGCTGATGAACACGCGGTTGACCGCGGAAACGCGCCCGCGCAGGACATCGGGCGTCCTGAGCTGAAGCACGGTCTGGCGGATCACGGCGCTCGCATTATCGGCTGCACCCAGCACGACCAGCGTGACGAGCGAGAGCCAGAACGAACGCGAGAGCCCGAACACGATCGTCGCCACGCCGTAGATCGCGACGCCCCACATGAACGCGCGGCCCGCGTGCGGCCACGAGCGGCGCACGCCCTGCGTGATGCCCATCACCACCGCGCCGAGCGCGGGCGCGGCCGCCAGCCAGCCGAGCCCACCCGGGCCGACATGCAGGATGTCCTTCGCGTAGATGGGGAGCAGGGCGGTGACGCTGCCGAGCATCACGGCGAAGAGATCGATGGACATCATCCCGAGCGCCGCCTTTGTGCGCCACACATGCTCGACGCCGGCAAAGAGCTCGCGCAGCGTCCCGGGGCGCTGCGTGTCGCCCACGAAGCGATGTTTGATCGAGAGCGCCATCCACGCGGCGGCGACGAGGCAGACGAGATTCGACGCATAGACGACGGTAGCGCTGTGTGTGGCGGCGATCACGATGCCGGCGAGCGCGGGCCCGGTGACGAGCGCGATCTGGAAGATGCTCATGTTCCATGCCACGGCGTTCTGGAGATAGGCGGCCGGGACAATCTTCGGGACCATCGCATCCCGCGCAGCACGGTTCACCACGAGCGAGGCGCCCGTCCCCACGATCGCCGCATAGATCCAGCCGACGTGAGCGTCGAGATGCGATGCCGCAGCAAGCAGAAGCGCCGAAATGCTCCAGAGCCCGAGGCTCGCGGCAATGACGCGGCGGCGATCGTAACGATCGGCGATCTGTCCGGCCGGCAGGAAAAACGCCGCGATTGGCGCGAACTGCGCGAGCCCGGCCCAGCCGAGCGCGAGCGCGGACCCGGTGCGCTCGTAGATGTCCCACCCGATCGCCACGCTCTGCGCCTGCTGCACGATCGCCGTGAGAAACGCCATCGCGACGAGCCGCCGGTAGTCGGGGATGCGAAACGGCGCGTAAGGGTCGTGACGGGTGATCGGGTCGGCGGGCATCTTCTTCTTGCTCGAACGGCCGCGCGCAGCGGCCGCACGGAGCCCGGATGATAGCGATTCCGCCGCCAGGCGCGCGCGGCCTCGCGATCCGCAAGCTCGGCCGGGCGATCAGCTCATGCGATCGAGTGGACTCAGCACCGCCCGCGGTCCCCGGTTCAGCACGTGCGTGTAGATCTGTGTGGTCGCCACATCCCGGTGCCCGAGCAGCTCCTGGACCGTGCGGATGTCGTAGCCGTCCTCGAGCAAGTGCGTCGCGAACGAGTGGCGCAGAGTGTGCGGCGTGGCCGGCTTCACGACTCCCGCCGAACGCAACGCGCCGCGCATGGTCCGCTGTATGGAGGTGTCGCTCGCATGGTGCCTCTGCTCGCGGCCCGAGCGCGGGTCGACCGATCGGTGCTGGGCAGGAAACACATACTGCCAGGCCCATTCGCGTGCCGCGTTCGGATACTTACGCTCCAGCGCGAAGGGGAGATACACGGCGCCGATATCCGTCGCGCAATATCCGATTCGTGCAGCTGCCTCACTCGCGCGAGGTGTGCTACGCATCGCGAAGGAGAGCTGTTCAGGCAGCATCGTCACGCGGTCGCGCGCGCCCTTGCCGTCGCGAACGAGCATCTCCCGCCGCTCGAAGTCGACATCCTTTACGCGCAGTCGCAACGCCTCGAGAATGCGCATGCCCGTGCCGTACAGCAACTGCAGGACCAGACCCGAAGTCCCGGTCGTGTGGGCGAGCACGGCCCGAACCTCTGCGCGGGTAAGCACCACAGGCAACCGCGCCGGCCGTTTCGCGGATTGGATGCCCGAGAGCCAGGGCAGCTCGAGTCCGAGGACTTCCTTGTACAGGAAGAGCAGGGCGCTCTTGGCCTGGTTCTGAGTGGAGGCCGCCACCCGCCCGGCCACGGCCAGGTGAGTCAAAAACGCCTCGACCTCGGCATGCCCCATCTCACGGGGATGGCGTTTGCCGTGAAAGAGTACGAATCGGCGCACCCAGTCCGAGTAGGCCTCCTCGGTGCGAATGCTATAGTGCTGCAGTCGAATTCGGTCGCGCAGCTGATCGAGCAGACGAGGTTCGGATCGCACCATGGCGGTTTCCCCCAAGACGGGTTTGCTCCGCGAATTTAGGTCGCACTAAATTCCGCTCAACCTATTGATCCCAAATGCGCCACCACCCCATGACTGTACAAATATATACTAAAAAGCCGCTTTGTAAAGCGGCCTTTTAGGTCGTCTACTTCTTGTTGAACTAAACCGCTTCGCGGTGGTGGCCTGAGCTTCAGCGTCCGCTGGAGCATTCCGAGTTGGTTGGTGTGCAAGGGCTGGGCGAGTGCGCGGCCGCGGTCTGTGTCAGCGTGATCGTGCGGGAATGGTCCCGCGATCATGCGAAAGGAGACACAGATGGGTACCTTGCGCAAGCAGATGGACGATGACATGGTGGTGCGCGGGATGGCGCAGCGCACGCGCGAGACGTACTTGAGCGCGGTAGCGGCGATGGCCAAGTACTACCGGCGCAGTCCCGAGCAGGTCAACGAAGCGGAGGTACAGCGCTACCTGCTGCATCTGATCCAGGAGCGCAAGTTTGCCTGGAGCAGTTGCAACATCGCGGTCAACGCGCTGAAGTTCTGCTACCACGTCACGCTCAAGCATCCCCAGGCGCAGTTTGAGATCCCGCGCCCGCGCCAGCCGCAGAAGCTGCCGCAGATCCTGGCGCGCGAGGAGGTCGCGCGCTTGATCGAGCGCACCGCCAATGTCAAGCACCGCGCCATGCTGATGACCACCTACGGGGCGGGGCTGCGGGTCTCGGAGCTGTGCCACCTGAAGGTGAGCGACATCGATTCGGCGCGCATGACCCTCCGGGTGGAGCAAGGCAAGGGGGCGAAGGATCGCTACACGCTGCTCTCCCCGCGCCTGCTGCGCGAGTTGCGCCGCTACTGGGCGCTGTATCGATCCAAGGAGTGGCTGTTTAGCGCGGCGCACGATCTGGCTCAGCCCATCAGCATCACCACGGCCCAGAAGATGTTCTACCGGGCCAAGCGGCGCGCGGGTATCGACAAGGACTGCGGCATCCATGGGCTTAGGCACGCCTTCGCCACCCACCTGCTGGAAGCGGGCGTGGATATCCACACCATCCAGCGGCTGATGGGGCATGGGCACATCAGCTCGACGTTGCGCTACTTCCACCTGGCGCACCAGCACCTGGCAGCCACCGCCTCGCCGCTGGAGTTGCTGGAGCATCCCGAGCTCACGCGCTAGGCCGCGGGCATGCACACGCATCCGCGGGCTGCGGGTGCGGCGGGTGCGGCAGGCGCGATGGCCAAGCCCACGCTGGCGCACATCGTGCGCCGTCACGGCGCGGACTGCGCCAGCACCGAACGCTTGAGCGCGGTGCAGCGACGCGCGCTACGGGCCATCGCGCGCTGCCGCACCGCCGAGCTGGGCGGCCACATCGCCCAGTGCGATGCCTGTGGTGAGCGCCAGTATCGCTACCACTCCTGCCGCAACCGCGCCTGTCCCCAGTGCCAGACCCTGGCCAAGGAACGCTGGCTCGCCGCCCGGCGTGCCGAGCTGCTGCCGGTGCCCTACTTCCACTTGGTGTTCACCTTGCCCCATGAGCTCAACGCGCTGGCCCAGGGCAACCCACGCGCGATCTACGGGCTGCTGTTCGCCGCGGTGTCCAAGACCCTGCTCGAGTTCGGCCGCAACCCGCGTTGGCTCGGAGGCGAGATCGCCGCCAGCTTGCTGCTGCACACCTGGAACCAGCTGCTGCTGCAGCACCTGCACGTGCACTGCCTGGTGGCCGGCGGGGCACTGACAGCCGATGGGCAGTGGATCTTCCCCAAGCGCGGGTTCCTCTTTCCCACCCACGCGCTCTCGGCGGTGTTCCGCGGCAAGTTCCTCGACGGCCTGGGTGCGTTGCTGGCCAAGGGCCGCCTCAAGCTCGCCGGGTCCACCGCCGGGCTCGCCCAGCCCAGCGCGCAGCGTCGCTTCCTGGCCGCGCTACGCGTGCACGATTGGGTGGTCTACGCCAAGCGCACGCTCGCCGGCCCCCAGGGCGTCCTTGATTACCTGGGCCGCTACACCACCAAGACGGCGATCTCCAACCACCGCCTGCTCGACCTGGACGACCAGGGCAACGTGCGCTTGAGCTGGCGCGACCGGGCCAACGGCAACCGCCGCCGCATCCTGCAACTGCCCGCCGCGCAGTTGCTCGATCGCTTCGTGCTGCACGTGCTCCCGCCCGGGTTGGTGCGCATCCGCCACATCGGCCTGCTGGCCAATCGCCACAAGCGCCAGCTGCTCGCCCAAGCGCGTGCCGCGCTGGACGCGCCCGCACCCGCCCCCGTGCCCAAGGAGTCCGCCCAGCAGCTGTGCCTGCGTGTGCTCGGCGTCGACATCGGCCTGTGTCCTGCCTGCCGCATCGGTCGGCTGCATCACATCGGCTCGCTCGTCCCGCCGCTCACCCATCGCCCGCGTCCGCCATGATCCTTGTCTCGGCGCACAGCCCTCCGCCATCACCCGCCCATCGCACCGTGCGAGGCCCCCGCACGGGCGGGCATTGTGCATTGACCCGCACAGCGCCCCCTGCCATAGTCCTCGGCACCTCTCCGAGGCCCAACACCGCCCATGCCGCGCCTCTCGCCCCCCTCGCGAGCGCACACCGCGCTCCAGCGCTACCGCACAATCCCACAGCGGCGCGATCAAATCCCCAAACCGCCGCACTCTGAATACAGCGGTTCCGTTCAACTGATCTTATCCACCATGCTGCCGCACGGCGGATAAGATCCTGATCGTTAGGCATCGAGCATGGGCGAGTCTTCTCTTCAGCGGTTTTGGCTGAAATGCCTAGGTGGCAAGCCTGAGTACGCCGGTCTCGGGATACTCACGATCGGTATCTTGATGGCCGCTCTCGGTTTCGCGATTGCGTATCTATCCCCCGATCCGAAGGGCGAGCATTTTTCGTACTGGGTCGGCTTTGCTGTGGCCTGGATCGGGGGCCTTACCGCTGCCGTGGGCATCGCTCTTAACTTCAAGATCATGGCGGTTCGCTTCTTCGGCGAAAAGACGATGCCTAACCTCCGGTTCGACCTGCACGCCCACCAGCTGCGCTGGTGGGTGCCCTCGTCGCTTCGCTCCTCGGCGGCCGGTCAACCGGCGCGTTAGAGGGCGGTCGTGAATCCGCGGCGACTTGCATTAGCCGAAAACCTGGGCTGGGCGGCAGTGATTGTTGCACCAGCGTGGGCGCTGTATTGCTTCTCCCTGGCGTACTGGGGGCCGGCCGATGAGCTTCTTCGAGTCTGGGTCTTTCGGTGTGCAATCGCCGTACTCGGCCTTATCGCTATTGGGATTGCGGCAGCTGGGCGGTTGCGATGGCAACCGGGATACTTTCTTCGGCTCTACTCTTTCTCCTCTTTGAACTTTTCGTTCTGTGGGTAATTCTTCGGTCGGTGTCAGGTGAGTCATCCGGAATGGGGGCTTCACTTGCTGGAGTGTTCGATTGCGAATCTTTGCTGTTGGGTATCTCATTGAGCACGGCGAGTACCTTAGGGCATTCGCAACTCTTGTGGACCGAACATTGATGCCGATTGCTCAGATCATTGCAGTTGCAGTGGCCTTGCGCAGGTGGCGGCGACCGCCCTCTAACCTCGCGCTCAACACGGACGCGCGGCAAGCGGGCTCCGCCCACTCGCCGCGCGCCGGTTAGCGCGGTCGTTGGGCGTCGGGTCAGTCGCCATGAATCCAAGTGCAGTTGATCCTGGCCGTTCCGTCCCGAGTGCTCGCGTAGCGCTGAGGGCGCAGCGCGCGTGTGTCCCGTCGGCGCCCTCTCGACGGGCGTTCGCCTCGCCTCCCCGAAGGTCGTGCTGTCGCAAAAGGCTGTCGCCTTCGGCGAGGGCACGGGATTCCGAGCGCCGAGTCTTCGTTCAGCGTCGGCGCGCTGCGCGCAGCTCCGGTCAAGTCAGTCGTGGGTCGCCGTCACAGTTCCTAGCGAAGTCGGTCTTGGACGCGCAGCCTTTGGTTCTGCGCAGGGCCTCGGCACATCAGGCGTCCTCGTTCTCGCGTAGTCCGCAGCCCACCTTGCGTTCGAGCGGACGCGCCGTCAGCGGGTTTCGTTTGGCGCTATCGTTTCTCGTTTGCCGTGCCGTTGGTTAGCGCGTCCTCGGCGCGCCGCTCAACGCCGGCGTTGGGGGTCGTGAAACGTCGGAGGCAAACGAGATGAGTAGTCACTCGGAAAAGGTTGAAACGGCGGTTCTCGCTCGCTTCGACCATTTCGCCATTGTGCAAATGGACGGATACCAAGAGCCCGGTGTATACCTAGCCGCCGAGGTAATTCGCGAGATTGACCAAGTATTGGCTGCGGCAGGGCTTCGCGCCCCGGGGCACCTACTGGCCTTGGCTATCCTGATGCCGTGCGCCGCCTTGTTGGACTTCTCCGCCCATCGCTACGAAGCACAACCTCGAGTCTCGGGTCTATCTGGCATCGAAGTTCCCTGAACGTTATGACCTCAAGACTATCGAGGCGGAGCTAGAAGCCGCGCGGAAGGGCTCTTCTGACTCAGTGGGCCAGACGATGACGGTCCCCGCCGTGCCTAAGGCGACCCCCAACCTCCGGTTCGACCGGACCACCCGCGAGCGGCGCTCGCGGGTACCCTCGTCGCTTCGCTCCTCGGTGGCCGGTCAACCGGTGCGTTGGGCGGCTTAGGGCCATCGCTCCATGACTGCTGACGAACAACTTCGGATCGCTGAGTCTTGGCTCACCGTTCAACGTCACTGGTGGGCATTCGAGGAGGTGAATCGACTCTCCCACGAAACCTATGGAAGCTTGGGCTATCGTCCTCAAGTTAGTCGAGCTAACCGACGATGACGAACTACTGGGCGGCGTCGGAGCGGATCCGCTCGAGTACCTGATCGAGCATCACGGCCCGCTACTTGTCGACGCTATCGAGGCCGAGGCGCAATTGAAGCCGAAGCTTCGCGAGCGTTGGCTGCCGTCTGGCTATCTGCGCGCGAATCTGAGGTGGCAAAGCGCTTCATTGCGCTGGGGTGTCAGTTTGTAGGCAAGCAGGCACGATGAGGCCGCCCAACCACGCGCTCGAGCCGACCGCCGCCAGCGGGCTTCGCCGGCTGGCGGTGCCCCGTCGCTGCGCTCCTCGGCGGCGGCTCAGCCCAAGCGTTAGGTCTCATCATGACCCCCGACGATTTCGTCCGAGCGCTGGAAACCAGTTGTCGCGAGGGCGCAGTAGACGACTGTGTGACATCGTTCTAAAGCCCTCTGGCCGCAAGCCGCGTCAAAGTCTGGTCCAGCTTTCTCAATGGTTCAACTCACTGTCTGCGTCTGAGCGAGAATTCGTTGTCCGCGCGATGGGGGAGGCAGCCGACGCGACATTGTTCGGGGTATTGTGCGTGATCGACGGATACGCTGATCGAGCCTATTGGCGAGAGGTCAGAGTTCAAGCTAACCGCGACTCGCGATGGCGTCGAATCGATCATCTCTCCAAACGACATGTTTCTTCATGACATCTTGCGCGCTGAGCCCTAACCTCCGGTTCGAGCTGACCGCCGCAAGCGGGCTTCGCGCGCTTGCGGTTCCCTCGTCGCTTCGCTCCTCGGCGGCGGGTGAACGGGAGCGTTGGGCGTCAGGATCAAGCCATGATCAATAGCGATGCCTCGCCTGTTTCTTGGGTCCTCCTGATCGATGAACTTGCCGAGGCCCAGGAGCATCTCGACAAATTGATCGCGCAAATGCGGGACGAGGGGAGCGTGGATGAGGAGGATTTTGCGGTCCAACTTGGACACGTCTACGCACACCTGAATCGAGCGTGGCACAGTCGTGACCTGACGTCACAGATCACGGACGATCAGTGGTCCTCTTACAGCCAATTTCCGACAGACCTCGAACCCGTGGGGTGACGCCCAACCACGCGCTCGAGCCGACCGCTGCCAGCGCGCTTCGCTTGCTGGCAGTGCCCTCGTCGCTGCGCTTGCTGGCAGTGCCCTCGTCGCTGCGCTCCTCGGCGGCGGCTCAGCGCGAGCGTTAGGCGGCATGTATGAAGACGGCGTCTCTCCGAGCTTTGGTTTTCGCACTCACCGGGCTAGGCGTCATCGCACTGTGGGAATTCCTCACGTTTGAGCTTCCGAGAGCGCCGGTGTCGGAGGAGTGGCTTAGTCGTCTTTGGTTGCATGTGACCGTGGCTCTTGGCATCACCATTGCAACGTTTGCTGGCGCCATCGCAGGTTTTAAGCTCGTACCGCGCGGGCGCGTACTCAGCACTAAACGCGTGGCGCTGTTCGGCGCGGTTTTTGGTCTTCCGGCATTCAGCATGCTCGTATTCGCCATTGAGGCAGCGGGTCTCGTTGGCGGTTTCACTGTATTGGTCGCGGTCTCTGCCCTCGCCGCTCTCGTCGGTGGTCGCCTATTATCTCGCCATGCCGCCTAACCCCCCGGTCAACACGGACGCGTGCGGACGCGCCGCCATGCACCCAGGCCGCCGGGCACGCGCCGGTTACCGGGCACGTTAGGCCGCTTCCACCGGGCGCCGATGAACGATCTCCCAAGTGTCGAGGCACAAGTCCGGGAGACGTTTGCGGACGTCGCCTACCCGGGCGATTGGTGTCTTACTAACAGCCGAGAAGGGACGGAACCCGCGTTGCTCGAGGAGGAGTTCAAAGGGAAAACCGACTGGCGCACCCTGGATCCTTCATTCATCGATCAAGCTCCTGATGGGTTCGGGACGGCTCTCAGTTTCTTTTCCGATGAAGCCTTTCACTTCTACCTGCCTGCTTACCTCCTCGCCGACCTCCATGGCCGACTCAAACAGGCAGACGTGGTCTTCGCCTTAACCCATGGACTCGATGGCGAGTCGCGTAATCAGAAGATCAATCCGCGGCGCTACGGTGAGCGCACTTGGTTCGAGCATGCCCGCCACAAGTTCGCCATGTTCAACGCGCAGGAGGCTGCTGCTATCGTTTGCTACTTGACGTACAAATGCGAAACTGGCGCTATCACGGATTACGAGAGAGCGCGGATCAATGAAGCTCTTGACAACTACTGGACAGCTCGAGCGGCCTAACCTCCGGTTCGACCGGCCCACCCGCCAGCGGCGCTGGCGGGTTCCCTCGTCGCTTCGCTCCTCGGTGGCCGGTCAACCAGCACGTTGGGCGTCGTGTTGACACGGTACTGGTTCAGTACAGACCGAGGCCTGGGCTTCGGCGTGACCGCGTACTCTCTGGAAGACGCCGAGGCACTACTGGCCGCGGCCGGCTATGTTGCGCTACGCGACTACCAGCTATCTGCCGTGATTGAGAACATCGACATCCGCACTTTGGATCAGAACCACGTGATTCCGAATATGGGGCCGCCGAGCTCCCGGGGAGTTTGGTATCCATGCCACAACCTATGACGTCGTCGCCCAACCACGCGCTCGAGCCGACCGCCGCCAGCGGGCTTCGCCGGCTTGCGGTGCCCTCGGCGCTTTGCGCCTCGGCGGCGGCTCAGCGCGAGCGTTAGGCGGTAGTCGTGCTTACGCACGTCGAACTCAAATCGGATGCGTTTCCCCCGTACGATACGGAGAGCGGGGAGGTGAATCCCGGACGTTTTGGGAAACGCCTGGCTGAATTTCTAGCTGAAGCGCTTCGGCGCCAGGGCGAAGCTGTAGGCGAGATCTTTGCTGAAGACTGGGGCTGGGTCGTACCAATTGAGAACGCCGAGTACAAGTTATGGATCGGGGTAGGTAACTACGAGGAGTACCCTGACGGATTCCTGTGCTTTCTGGAGCCCCACGAGGAGTACGTGCGAAAGTTGTTCCGTAAGATTTCAACCAAGGAGCGGATGTCTCGGCTGCAGGAGCGTGTGGATACGGCGCTGAAGGGGCACGACCGCGTCCGTGACATTAAGTGGTCCACATACGATGAGTTCAACAACCCGACCGCCTAACCACGCGTATATGGACTCCTCCCGCAAGTAAAGAGAAACGCCGTGGGGTGGTCAACGCGGGAATCGGTTGCAGTCGTATATCCGGCATCTGATGTGGGCTCGTAGTGGCCCGTGCCGACATGGAATCTGCGCACGGGTAGCCACACGCTCCAAGCGATCAAGCTTCGATCAGCAGAGTTATCGGCTTGGTCCCGTGCCGGTCCGACCGTTGTTGCCATGATGGGCGGGGTTTCTCTTCGCAAACCGCGGAAGTAGGTGATCGGTGAGTTCTCAGGCAGGCGCTGATTGATATTTCTCGTGCTTCACCCAGACGGCCCAGGCGATGCGCGCGAGCTTGTTGGCGAGCGCGCAGGTCGCCTTGTTGTGGTTGGTGCGCTCCTGCACCGCGAGCGCCCAGGTTCTGAGGCGATCGAGGTCGCGGCCCGCGCGCCGGGCGACGGTGGCCGCGCGTAGCACCGAGCGCGCGCCGTGGGTGAGCAGCATCCGGATGTAGCGATCGCCGCGCTTGGAGATGCGCCCGAGGTGGCGGGTGGCCCCCGAGGAATGCTCGCGCGGCGTGAGCCCCAGGAAGCTCGCGAAGCGTCGGCCCGCACTGAATGAGCGCGGATCGCCCACGGCGGCGAGCATTGCGGTGCTGGTGAGAAGGCCGATGCCGGGCACGCTGGTGAGCGCGTGGCAGGCGGGGCTCTGGCGGG
>CAVTJG010000013.1:0-6961 GCA_963735025.1 uncultured beta proteobacterium | reverse complement strand
TCCACCGCAACAATCTTCATCTGGATTTCGCCAGCAGCTCGGCGAGCCGGCCCTTGATGATCTTGCGGGTTGGCGTGAGCGGCATCTCGGCACCGTCTCCAGCCGCTCGGGCAGCTTGTACTTGGCGATGCCGCGCTCGAGGAGGTAGGCGCAGAGGTCCTCCAGCGTAGGGGCTTTTCCGCGCGCGGGACGATGAAGCAGCAGGCCTTCTCGCCGACGACCGGATCCGCCACCGGCACGATCGCCGCCTGCATCACGGCTGGGTGGGCATCGAGCAGGTCCTCGACGTCGCGCGGGTTGTACTTGACGCCGCCGCGATTGATGACGTCCTTGCTGCGCCCGGTGATCCGGACATTTCCCGCCGGGTCGATGATCGCCAGGTCGCCGGTGCGAAACCAACCGTCGCCGGTGAACGCTCCCGCGTTGGCTTCCGCGTTGTCGAAGTACCCCGGAAACATCAGGCTGCCCCGTACCTGAAACTCGCCCTCCTCGCCCGCAGCGAGGGGTGCTCCATTGGCGCCCGCCACACGCACTTCGGTGCCCGGGCTGGCCCTGCCCGCCGTGGTCGCGGAGATCTCGAGCGGATCGTCGGGACGCGTGTACAGGCCGGCCTGCGTCTCGGTCATGCCCCAGAGCTGCGTGAAACGTCCATTGGGAAGCTTGGCGGCGACTGCACGCGCGAGTTCGGGCGGGCAGGCGCTGCCGGAACAGATGACGAGCCGGAGGCTCGCGAGGTCGGTGCCGTCGAGCTGCCCGGACTTCTGCAGGGCGGCGAGATGCGCCGGCCCGGTGAAAAGGACGGTCGGTCTGCCCTCCGCGATTGCCCTGGCCAAATCCGGCGGCGTGAACGCGGGCAGCAGCAGGCTCGCCGCGCCGGTCGCCAGCGCCAGGTGAAAGCTGTAGAGCCCGAAGAGGTGTGTGTACGGCGGCGCGGACAGAATGATGTCGGTCGACGTGATGCGGTGTTCCGGCGCACCGAGGCGCGCGTTGCCGAGCATCGCCTGGTAGGTGAGCGGAACCGCCTTCGGGCTCGCGCTGGTGCCCGAGGTGTAGAGGAGCAGAAACGGATCGGCCGGCATCGGCGCGACGTCGACAGGTAGCGCGCCCTTGCTCGCGGCCAGACTCGCAAAGGAGGCTGCCCCTTCCACGGGCTCCCCGAGCGCGATCACGTGCTCCAGTGCGGCAAGACCGGGCTTCATGGCAAGCGCCGCCGCAGCAGGGGCGTAGTCCTTCAACGCGGACATGCATATGAATGCACGGGCACGGGAATGCGCAAGCAGCGTCCGCAGCTCGGCCGCGCGATAGGGCATGTGTGCGGTCGACATCACGGCGCCTATCCGCGCGATCGCAAGATACGCGACGATGAACTCGGGCACGTTCGGCAACTGCACGGTGACCACGTCCCCGCGCCCGATGCCGAGCGCGGTCAGGCCCACTGCGAATCGCCCGGCGCGTGCGGCGAGCTCTGCATAGCTCACGTCTTCGCCGGTTCCCGTCAGCGCCGTGCGAGCACCCGCATCCGCCACGCGCGATGCGAGCCACCCCGTGAGCGTGTCGTTGCCCCATCTGCCGGTGCGCACGAACTCCGCCACTCGCGCCGGATCGAAGTGAATCGCTTCGCGCAGGGCAAGCGCATCCGCCCGGAACCCGACGCGGTCCATGGGCGCGACGGACCGGTCCGCACGAAACCGGTTGCCCCGCCCGAGCTCGTAGAGCCGGTGATAGTTGCGTCGGCGGAAGCGGCGCACCTCGGTGACGACGCGGATGGCGAGCACCTGGTCGCGCGTCAGCCCGAGCACAGCAGCGATCTGTGCGTCGCTCATGCCAAGATCGGGGCGCTGCGCCTCGTACGCCGCGAACTCGCGCTTGCGGATCGGATCGCCACGCCGGATCTGGACGTTGTTGCTCAGCGACCAGACCGCGTCGGCATAGGTCGCGATCATCGCCTCGGTGACGCCGATCTGCTCGAAGGAGAGCCCGCGCGGCATAGGTCTACGGCGCTTTACGCCTTCTTGTCGGCGGCAGTCGCGCGCCGGATCGGATCGGCAAGCGGCGCGCGCGTCGCGATCGGGCACACGCGCATGCACTCGAAGCACTGTGCGAGCAGCCCGCCTGAGCCCACGGACATCTTGTACCAGAGCAGCGCATTGTCCGGATCGGAGAGCGCGCGCTCGCGTGCCGGTCCGTCGGCCGCTGCAAGCGCATCGGCGAGCATCGCGGGCACCGCTTCGTACTGCTGCGTGAGCTCCGCGCACTTCGCCATGTCGTAGCGCATCTCGACCTGCTCGCCGCGCTCGTTGATGTCACCCGAAAGGCACTGCACCGGACAGAATTTCATGCAGGGCGTCTGTCCGGTCTTGCGATGCATGTCGACGCACGACGGCGCCGGGCAAGGGTTCGTGTCGAGGGGACTGTCCGGCGGCAGCCAGAGCTCGGTGAAGACCGACGCGTAATACATGTAGCCAAAATCGGGGTGCAGCAGGATGTCGCCCGCGAGCGACCGGGCGCCGATTCCGGCCAGCTCGGCGTGCAGCTTCAAGCTCTGGAGCGGGATGCGGGCGCCGCCTTCCGGGTCCATGTCGGGCGGGCAATAGACCGACCGCGCACGAAACCGGCTCTCGATGTAGAACGAGCAGCCGTAGGCGATCCCGTAGGCCCTGCCTTCCGTGCTGCCGAAGTAGGCGAACGCCTTGGTCGGAACCGTCCAGGCACCTTGGGTCTGGCCGCCAACGCCGATCGAGATGACCGATCGCACGCCCGGCAGGATGTCGGATGGCCGGTGGCCGGGCGGCGCCACAAGATCGATCGAATCGAGGTCCGCAACGCCCACTGCCAGCGCGCCCTTGCGCTTGCAGTATTCGACGATTTGCGCCTTGAGCGCTGCGGTGTCCGGATTTGCCGCAGCTTCGCGCGGCGCCCGCTCGTTCATATGAAGCCTCCCTAGCAACCGGTCGCTGATTGCACGACGGGCACGCTACCTTTTTCCGGGGTCGGAGTTCCCGCGGGCGAGTCGCCGAGACGTGCGGGCCCTGTATACACGCCATACCGGATTGAATTCTTTCCGGTGCGCTTCACGTCATACATCAGCTCGTCCGCCTCGCTCACGACCTCGCCGAGCGATGCGGGGGCGGTCGGACAGGTCAGCGCGCCGATGCTGAACGTCACTTGCCAGCCGTTGCGCTGCATCGCCGCCAGCAGTTCCTCGCGCAGGCGTGGAAGAAAAGTCTGCGCACCGGCAACGTCGGTCTGCGGCAACAGCAAAGCGAACTCGTCGCCCCCGAGGCGAGCAACGGTGTCCGGGCGGCGTACGCCGGCCCGCAGGGTCTGAGCGACGACCCGGAGGACCCTGTCGCCCGCGTCGTGACCCAGCTGGTCATTCACTTTTTTGAATCCGTCCAGGTCGATGTAGGCCAAGGTCAGAGGCTGCGGATACCGGGTGGCCCGCAGACATTCCGCTTCGGAAATTTCGTGGAATGCACGCACGTTGTACGCGCCGGTCAGGTAATCGACGCGCGAAAGCGCCCTTTCGCGCAAGAACATGGCGTGAATCCTGACGAGCAGCAGGGTCACTATCAGGAAGAACGCGAGCCGGATCGAGGTATTCCAGGCCGACAGGAACACCGATCTAAATTGATGTTCGATGATGTCGTTGGCCAGAAGCCAGACCACCGCGCTCGCAACCGAGCAGACGACTCCCGCACGCCCGCCGATCCACCAGGCGGCAATCGCGACAGGAAAGAGATAGAACAACGCGAACGATGCTTCGACGCCTGTGAGGTAGTCCAGCACGCCGACGACGGCGACGCCTACAAGCGAAACCACCCACACGACGGGCTCGTCCGCGGCGTCAAGACGTTCGTCCACTGCCGCAAACAGCCTTTCCACGCGTTCCATGAGGTGAACCATGCCGGGATCATACCGCCGCTTCCCAACTCGCCGGGCCGGAAACAATGCACCGTCTCCTATCGCCCGCCGGCGACGTCGAGGACCGTTCCGGTGATGTAAGACGCCTCGCCCGAGAGAAGCCAGAGGATGGCCGCCGCCACCTCTTCCGGCTGGCCACCGCGCCCAAGCGGCACGAACGACTTCATCCGATCGACGCGTCCGGGCTCCCCGCCCGCCGCGTGGATCTCGGTGTAAATGATCCCGGGCCGCACCGCGTTCACCCGGATGCCCTCCAAGGCGACTTCCTTCGCGAGACCGAGCGTGAACGTGTCGATTGCGCCTTTCGAGGCGGCATAGTCGAGGTACTCGCCCCCGCCGCCGATTCGCGACGCCGCCGAGGAGACGTTCACGATTCCGCCCCCGACCCCGCCCTGCTTGGTGGACATGCGGCGTACCGCTTCGCGTGCACACAGGAACGGGCCAGTGACGTTCGTCGCGAACATCCGTGCGAGACGCGCTGCGCCGATGTCCGCCAGGCGCGCCTGCTTGTCGATAACTCCCGCGTTATTGACGAGCGCCGTGACGGTGCCGAGCTCCTTGTCGACGGTCTGGAAGAGTCGCGCGACATCCGATTCCACACTGACGTCCGCCTGCACGGCGATCGCCCGGCCGCCCGCCTTGCCGATGTCTGCGACGACCCCTTCGGCCGCTTCGCGATTGTTTGCATAGTTGACGCAGACCGCGTAACCGCGCGCCGCCGCGATGCGTGCAGTGGCGGCGCCGATCCCGCGCCCGCCTCCGGTAATGATCAAGACACTCGACATTCCGAACTCTCCTGTTGTGTTCGACTGCAGGATAACGCGATGCGCTCAGCGTAGCCGGGACGCAGCGTAAACCACCCCACGACTATCCGACGTATCTTGCAATCCCCATCGCCACGACGGAGAGCGCGAGCAGGGACCCCACCCATCGACCGCTCATCATCGCCCGGCGACGCAGCGCCTGGACCTGTCCGAGCTTCGCTTCCTTCTCCGCGCCCGCCGGCGCCTCGGCCGCGGACTGCGCAAGCGGCCCGATGCGCAGCACTGTAGGACGCAGGACGTGGACGCCGATCATGAATGCGACGAACGCGGCGACGCTACCCAGCGTCAGGACCATGCCCGCCCCCGACTTGAACCACGCCGCTGCGAAGCCGCCGGAGAAGATCCACATCAGCCAGAGTCCCGACAGGATGGTGAGCGCGCCGATGATCGGGATCACGTTGAGATACTTCCGCTGGATCAGCGCCCGCATCACCTTGGCCCCCTCGGGTCCGCTCGCGCGGACGCTCGGCTCCAGAAACAGCACCACGAACATCAGCGCCCCGGCCCAGAAGACGCCGCCGAGCACGTGCACGAGGCGTAGCAGTATGACGGTCACGTCCATGTCGCTCACTCCCATTTCAGGTTCTGGCACCTGCCCGTCATTCCCGCGGCAAGGTCGTCACCCCCGAGTGCCGTTATCGGGGGCGGGAATCCCACAACGTTGAATCAAGACCCTGGATCCCCGTTTTCACGGGGATGACCAGACACTCTAAGCGTGCCCGCCGCCACCCTTGGCCCATTGATCGCATGCCACAGTTTCGCCGGCGTATAGGGAAAGTCAAGCCGCTCGATCCCGAGCGGATGCAAGGCGTCGAGCACCGCGTGCGCAAGCGTGGGCACCGCGCCGGTGGTGCCCGCTTCACCCACGCCCTTCGCGCCGAGCGCGTTGGTCGGCGACGGAACGGACCGGTCATACAAGCGTGCCTCGCCGAGCGAATCTGCGCGCGGCATCGTGTAGTCCGAGAACGTTCCGGTCAGGAGTTGCGCGGACACCGGATCGTAGATGCAGTGCTCGGCGAACACCTGGCCGAACCCCTGCATGATTCCGCCGTGCAGCTGCCCCTCGAGCAGCACGTATTGATCACGCGCCCACAGTCGTCCACGGCGACATAGCTGAGCACGTCGACCGTGCCAGTCTCCGGGTCAATTTCCACCTCGGCGACGTGCGCCCCTCCCGGAAAAGCCCGCAGCGCGGGGATGTCTGCGAGCGAATCGAGCGGATGGGGCGACACGCCCATGTGCTTCGTGACGAGGTCGGTCAAGCTGACCGAAAGATCCGTACCTTTGACCGTAGCGGCCTGTCGAACTCGATTCCGGGATCGCCGCCTCGAGTGCCTGAGCCGCAAGCTCCATGCCCTTGCGTACCACTTCGCGCGCGACCACCACCGACGCGCTGCCATGCATCATCGTCGAGCGCGAGCCGACCGTACCGCCGCCGACGAGCGCCGGGCCGTCCGGATCGCCCTCGCGCAGCGTGATCCTCTCCGCGTCCACGCCGAGCACCTCGGCGACGATCTTCCGGAAACACCGTCTCGTGCCCTTGCCCGGTGGAGCCGGCGAGCACGTGCAGCAGAATGTTTCCCGACGCATCGATCCGGATCGCCGCCTCTTCTTTCGGCACCACGCCGCCGCCCGAGGGCTCGACGAAGACCGCGCAGCCGATTCCCGCGCAGCTTGCCCCGTGCCGCGGCTTCCTTGCGGCGCGCCTCGAATGCGCCCCAGTTGGAGGTGTTCGATTGCTTCCGGTCGGGCATCCGATCGGGTCGCCGCTGTCGTATTCCGACGTCGGCGTCTTGTACGGGTAGACCTCTTTTGGAATGAGATTCCGCTTGCGCAGCTCGACCCGGTCGATTCCGGTCTCGCGCGCGGCCAGCTCGACCAGCCGTTCCGCGAGGTAGACGACGCTCGGTCGCGCGGCACCGCGATACGCGGTGGTCGGCGTGGTGTTGGTCACCGCGAGTCGGTGTCGGCCGTACAGCACCGGAATGCGGTAGGCGTTCGACGCGTGCAGGCTTGCCATGGCCGTGTTGATCATCGGCCCCGCCTGCGACAGATATGCGCCGAGGTTGACGAACCAATCGAGCCGCAGGCCGAGGAAAGTCCCTTCCTTGTCGAGTGCGAGCTCGCCGACGAGCTTCACGCCGCGGCCGTGATGGTCGCTCACGAACGTCTCGGAACGCGAGCCGACCCACTTGACCGGCCCCCCCACGGCC
>CAVTJG010000012.1:0-181775 GCA_963735025.1 uncultured beta proteobacterium | reverse complement strand
CGATCGGACCGATCTCCTGTGCTGCCGTGGCCAATGACGAGCACAATATGCTCGCTGCGCTTGTGCGCCGACCCGACGAGACGCTGCAGCAACTGCTCAAACGTCTGGACCGCGCCCTTCAGCTGGCCCTAGAGCACAACATCTTCACCGACGAAATCAACGCGCCTCGGTAATGCGTCCATCCCGAAGCGCCGCCGTCAAGATGGTGCAGGTCGGACGCTTACGGCGAAAGTTACTTCGATCTTAATGAACTCCAGAAAGGATTTCAGGAGCTCGACAGCTCCAAGTTTCATCGCGTACCGCATCACCGACTCGGTTCGCTTACGGGTTCGCAAGTGATCTGGCACGTGTACCAGCTCGCGATGGCCTATGCCGCGAACTCCGATACGGTCATCGTCAAGGAAGTCCCCGACGCAATTGGCGCCGAAACTCACCACCAACCAGATCCAGGCGGATTGCAAGGCTATGGCAGCCGAAATGGCTTCTACGCTAAAGAAGCTTGACGATGACGGTCACAAGTTTGCGCTCCTTATTCGTGAGCTTCACGCGCTTGGGCTGATGCTTGAGACGGAACGCCTCAAGTTCAAAGACGTCGCAACGTTTCAGAGCCGTCAAGACGTGAAGCAACTCGTCGCGAGGCTGCGTGCGCCGTTTGCGAATGACATTACACGCCATGAGACAGAAGTGGCCTAACCTCCGGTTCGACCGGACCACCCACCAGCTGCGTGTGGGTGCCCTCGGCGCTTTGCGCCTCGGCGGCGGCTCAGCGCAAGCGTTGGGCAGCAATAAGGAGAGACCGTGGCTGATCCGAAGGTGGACACCACAGCGGCCGAGGCATACGAGTCTGCACTCGTACCAGGACTATTCGGCCCTTGGGCTCAGACCGTTGTGGCTGGTGCGGGGATAGCTCCTGGCATGTCTGTTCTTGACCTCGCATGCGGTACCGGCGTCGCCACAAAATATGCCGCCCAGCTGTGCTCGCCGGAGGGCCGAGTCATCGGAGTCGACATCGACGCGGGGATGGTTGAGATTGCGAAGGAGGCGATGCTAAAGATGAATATCGTCGCTGACTTTCACTGTGCACCCGCTGACGAGCTTCCAGTCGACGCCGCGTCCATTGATATTGCACTTTGTCTCCAAGGGCTTCAATTCTTCCCTAATCGATCAAAGGCATTCTCTGAGTTGCATCGAGTCGTGAAACGAGGAGGAAAAGTGGTCGCGACAACGTGGAGTTCAATTGAGAGTTGCAAGGGTTACTGGGCGATGATCAGTACCCTAGAAGCGCGCAATATAGACGCGGGTCCTGCGCGCAAGCCGTTCTCACTTTCAGACCCCGCTGAACTTCGTACGTACGCGGAGGCCGCAGGGTTCGGCTACGTTTCGGCTCGAACCGAGCAACGCCTTGCTGATTTTGCGTCAACTGAGTCCTTCGTAGAAGCAGTCGCTCAGGGCGCTCCATCGTCGCGTTTCGCTCTTGCGAAGGTGCCTCGAGACGAGTGGGCAGACTTTCTATCCGATGTCGACTCACTGCTCACGCAATGGAAATCTGGAGATCGACTGCGATTCCCCATGCAAAGCAACGTCTTGGAAGCGCGACGCTAATGCTGCCCAACCACGCGCTCGAGCCGACCGCCGCCAGCGGACTTCGCGCGCTGGTGGTGCCCTCGTCGCTGCGCTCCTCGGCGACGGCTCAGCGCGAGCGTTAGAGCGCAGGAGAACCGCGATGGCGCTACCCACGTACAAGGACATCGTCGAGCTGCTTAAGAAAGGGGCAACGGTCGAGGCGCAGGAGCGCATTATGGAGCTTCGCGAAGCCGTCCTTGAATTGCAGGAGGAGAACGCGGGGCTCAAGCAAAAACTTCGGGAAGCCGAAGACGCGCTAAAAGTTCAAGGCGAAATTCAGTTCGACGGTGCGGTTTACTGGCGGAGTGAGAACGGCAATAAGACAGGGCCCTTCTGTCCGCAGTGCTTCGACGCAGAGCGCAAATTGGTGCGACTTCAAGACTATGAGGACGCGTGGTATTGCACCAAGGACAAGCAATCGTTCGGCAAAGCTCGTCGGTAATGGCCTGCGCTCTAACAACGCGCTGCAGGCGACCGGCCGCCAGCGTGAGTGCGTTGCAAAGTTCTCGCTGGCCGGCGCCTGAGCGTGGACGTTAGACCGTAGGGGCGTCCGCAAGCCTTCCTGGTATATGCTGCGCGCGTGAAGGTCAGCGAAGTCCTGCGGATGCTGCAAGACGATGGGTGGTTCTTGGTAGCAACCCGGGGGAGTCATCGTCAGTTCAAGCATGCGACGAAACCAGGGCGTGTCACAGTAGCTGGAAAACCGAGCGATGACCTTGCGCCCGGGACCCTGAACAGTATCCTTAAGCAAGGTGGTTTCAAGAAGTAAGGATCGAACATGCGATACGCCATCGTCATCGAAAAGGCCAACGGCAATTTCTCAGCCTACGTGCCCGATCTTCCCGGCTGTGTGGCCACGGGGGACACGGAATCCGAGGTCGAATCGCTTATTCGCGAGGCCATCGAGTTTCATGTCTCGGGCTTGCGTGAAGATGGGCTGGCCATTCCTTCTCCTTCGAGCAAAGTCGAGTACGTCGACGTCGCGGTCTAACCGCGCGCTCGAGCCGACCGCCGCCAGCGGGCTTCGCCGGCTGGCGATGCCCTCGTCGCTTCGCTCCTCGGCGGCGGCTCAGCGCGAGCGTTGGGCGTCCCAAAGCAGTCACAGCACAAGGAGGACTTCATATGATCACTGAAATCGTAACGTTCACGCTTCCCGAGAGAATGACGCATGACGAAGTGATTGCCGCCTTCGAGAAGACCGCGCCGACCTGGAGGGCGAACCCGGATCTGGTCCGAAAGAACTATCTAGTCGACGTGAGGAACCGCATCGCGGGTGGCGTGTATTTGTGGAAAGAAAAGTCCCACGCGGAAAAGTGGCACGGAGAGGAGTTCCGCAAAAAAGTCAAAGAGCTCTATGGTAGCGAGCCGAGGAGCCAATTCTTTGAAACGCCGATCGTCGTGGATAACGCTGCTGGTGCAATTGTGAAGAGCTAACAGGGCCAATGCCCCTAACCTAAGGCCGCCCAACCAGCCCATGCAGCGGACCGCTTCGAAGCGGGCTTTCGCCCGCTTCTCCGCGGCCGCTGATGGGCGGCGTTGGGCGTCATAGCCATGAAACCAATCACCGGCACCGCGTCGCTTACTGAACAGCCGGATACAGTTGCGCCACCGGGACCGCCGCACACGTATTTGGGCGCGGCCCAGAGTTTTATGCCCGGCGTTAGAGTTCTCGCTTCCGCGTCGCCTGTCCCCGCTTCAGCGCTCGCGTTTCTTTGCTCACACGTTCTTGAGTGTTTGCTCAAGGCGTACCTTTCGCGTGACGGGTCCGACACGGGACTTAGGGACCCGGACATTCGTCATAACCTAGTCGCGCTGTGGGAACGCGCGTATGCCGAAGGTCTTCGGATTAAGAACGCACCGCCTGCGTGGGTCGTCCGTCTGAGCAGTTTGCACAATTCACCGTACTACCTTCGATACTCGACGGGGGTTCACGGTATTGTGACGCCGGGTGTCGAGCCAATGGCGTCGGAATTGACAGCTCTCGTAGAAGTCGTACAAGGGCAACTCGGGTAGTTTTCGACCTCATCCTGAACCACCATGCCGCCCAACCATGCGCTCGAGCCGACCGCCGCCAGCGGGCTTCGCCGGCTGGCGGTGCCCTCGTCGCTGCGCTCCTCGGCGGCGCCTCAGCGCGAGCGTTGGGCGTCATGAGCCATGGCTACGCGCGAGGAACGTGAGTCGAAGAGGCGGCAGTACGACGAGTTATTCGCTTTGGTCGCAGCGGTAATCAACGAGTGGGACCCCTTCGCTCTGCTTGGTGCCGGCGCCCCTCGCGACGAATTCGCGAGCGAGGTTTCATCGATTGTCACTCAAGTCTCACGAATGAAGTCTGCGACCGATGCGGCCCACGTGATTTCGCGCGTCTTCGCATCCAGCTTCGAGCCGCAGTCCTTTACGCCCGAAACGTGCCGGGTCGTAGGCGAGCGGCTGTATGCTCAGCTGGAAGCCCGAGGCTTTACTTCGTAGGGTCCGCAAATGCCGCCCAACCATGCGTTCGAGCCGACCGCCGCCAGCGGGCTTCGCCGGCTGGCGGTGCCCTCGTCGCTGCGCTCCTCGGCGGCGGCTCAGCGCGAGCGTTAGCCGTCGCAAACACCCATGGCGCAAGTTCGTCGGCCCCAACACACCAAGCCAGTCCGGCAGTTGCTGAAGGCCGTGCAAGCTGACGCTGATGCGATGCTCAAGCTCGGATTGACCACGCCTGAACGCCGGCGAAAGAGCAATGTTCCCTCTGGACATGATGACACTTGGTGCGGTGAAGCGCAGCGTCAGCACATCGAGCGCCATGTTGGCCATGGTCAAGGCTTGGAACATGGTATGCGCCCGGACGCTCCTTCGCACGCACATCGACACTTCACTTCGCTTCTCGGCAGCGTGGTTGGTTGCAGATCCCCACGATTTCGCATCGCTCGTGCTCAAAGGCGAGCGCATCAATCGACTGAAAGATCGCGATGGCAAGCGCCTCACTGATGCTCACCTCGTCGAATCGCGAACGCCGGAGTGCCCTTGGTTGCCGGCTGTCTACAGCAGCCTATCCAGCTATGTGCACTTCTCCGGCTCGCACATCGTCGACTCAGTAGCCACTCTAGACGACACCATTCGCACTATCCAGTTCGAGATTTCGCCAACGGACACCAAGTTCCCGGAGTTCAGCTGGGTTGAGGTGTTAGAGTGCTTCCGCGAGACCACCGAGCTCCTGGCCAAGTACCTACATGGCTACAGGATCACGAAGAACATGTCGCCAGAGCGATTGGCAGCCGCGCGTGGCGACGGCTAACCCCGCGTATATGGACTCCTCCCGCAAGTAAAGAGAAACGCCGTGGGGTGGTCAACGCGGGAATCGGTTGCAGTCGTATATCCGGCATCTGATGTGGGCTCGTAGTGGCCCGTGCCGACATGGAATCTGCGCACGGGTAGCCACACGCTCCAAGCGATCAAGCTTCGATCAGCAGAGTTATCGGCTTTGTCCCGTGCCGGTCCGACCGTTGTTGCCATGATGGGCGGGGTTTCTCTTCGCAAACCGCGGAAGTAGGTGATCGGTGAGTTCTCAGGCAAGCGCTGATTGATATTTCTCGTGCTTCACCCAGACGGCCCAGGCGATGCGCGCGAGCTTGTTGGCGAGCGCGCAGGTCGCCTTGTTGTGGTTGGTGCGCTCCTGCACCGCGAGCGCCCAGGCTCTGAGGCGATCGAGGTCGCGGCCCGCGCGCCGGGCGACGGTGGCCGCGCGTAGCACCGAGCGCGCGCCGTGGGTGAGCAGCATCCGGATGTAGCGATCGCCGCGCTTGGAGATGCGCCCGAGGTGGCGGGTGGCCCCCGAGGAATGCTCGCGCGGCGTGAGCCCCAGGAAGCTCGCGTAGCGTCGGCCGGTATCAAATGTGCGCGGATCGCCCACGGCGGCGAGCATTGCGGTGCTGGTGAGAAGGCCGATGCCGGGCACGCTGGTGAGCGCGTGGCAGGCGGGGCTCTGGCGGGCGAGGGTCGCGAGCTCGCGTTCGATCTGATCGATGCGCGCCTCCATGAGGCGAATCTCCTCTAGCGCCAGGCGCATGGGCGTGCGCAGGATCGCTGGAACCGCCGACTGATCGTCGGCGATCAGGCGCGCAATCTGGGCGATTCCGCGCACCGCGCCCAGCGGCACCTCCATGCCGAACTCCCGGCAAAACCCCCGCAGCGTGTTGATGCGCCGGGTGCGCGTGGCCATCCACCCCGAGCGTAAGCGGTGCAGCCCCTGCAGCGCCTGCTGCTCGACGGACTTCACCGCCACCGCCTTGATATCGCTTGCGCGCGCAGCCTCCAAGAGCGCGAGCGCGTCCGCGGCGTCGGTCTTGTTGCGTTTCACATAGGCGCGCACGTACTGCGCCGGGAGCAGGCGCACCTCGATCCCTCTGGCCCGCAGGTTCCTCGCCCAGTGATGCGCCGTGCCGCAGGCCTCCATCACCACCAGCGCCACGGCCCGGTTGTCGAACCAGCGCGCAAACTGCGCCCTGGTGAGCCGCGCTTTCTCCACGACCTTCCAGCGCTGGTCGGCAACGGCGATCTCGAACACGTTCTTGGCCAGATCCACGGCAACGGTAGTAGCATTCATCTCGGACTCCTCCTCTCTGATTAGCTGAAATGACCAGATCTCAGCTTGGCACGATGATGCCGAATAAAGAGCGGGAGGAGTCCATCCCATCACTCGAGCCGACCGCCGCCAGCGGGCTTCGCCGGCTGGCGGTGCCCTCGTCGCTGCGCTCCTCGGCGGCGGCTCAGCGCGAGCGTTAGCCCGCACATGAATCCCTACGCGCCACCGGCTGCACGCGTGGATAGCCCGACCGGCATGCCGCCTTTGCGTGTGCAGTTCCAGAACTCCGTGCTCGACCTGTGGATGTATCAGGTCTATACACAAGCTCGCTCGCCTGTCCTATGGGTGGTTGTGTTGGGTTTTTCCGCCTTCCTTGCGTATGCGGTCTGGTCCGACGCAGACGAGAATGGAAAAACCGTAATCCTTTTCGTGTCAGTGATGATGATCGTCGTCGGGATCTATGCGGTCCTCCAAGTCCTGATCATTCTCGCGTGGATACTTGTGCATCGAGATAAGAACTTTTCGAGACCCCGTACATTGGAGCTGACTGATCGGGCAGTTATCGACACCACTGAGTTCACTCGACACGAAGTGCAGTGGCCCGGGATACACAAAGTCCTGCGGACGTCTTGGTGCCTCTACCTTTGCCCCACGGCTTTGACAGCGCACTGCGTGCCCAGGCGCGCATTCCCGGACGGTGAGGCGTTCGCACGCTTTTCGTCTCTGGCGTTCGAGCTCTATACCAATGCGAAACAAGCGGGCTAACCACGCGCTCGAGCCGACCGCCGCCAGCGGGCTTCGCGCGCTGGCGGTGCCCTCGTCGCTGCGCTCCTCGGCGGCGGCTCAGCGCGAGCGTTAGGCGCCCATATGCCGACGCTTCGGGTCACGAAGAACGATGAGCATCTCTGTACGGTCGGTTCCGGTGGCCTTTTCATGATTTCTGCGGGTGTATGGGGTGACATATGGTCGCCGGAGCCATCGCATCTGGACGTTACCGGTGGAACCGAAGAGATCGACAGACCGCCCGAGTTCTTGGTCTGGGAGATGCTGCATCAGCTTCAGGCCGGTGACCGTTTACGGTTTGACTTCGAGGATGGCGATAAGTCGTCTCGACCGCCGGAGATCTCTCCCGACGAACCGCAACCGGATCCCTCACCAGTTCATGAAAAAATATGGCCACCGTCCGAGAGGGAAGTTGCGGACTTCAGAAGCCCGACCTCTGCTTAATCCGAGGCTTTTTTGGCGGTTCTCAATGAATCAAGTCGCCGAAACTCTTGTTCGCCCTGAACAAGGACGTCAGCATCTTTCCTTTGGCCTTCTCTGGAACAATCATCGCCCAGATCAGATTCGGGTCTCCCTACGTAGTACGTCGCTAAGGGAGGTTGTTGCACGCAATGGTGGACGGGAGTATGTCGCGGACTATGTACCGCTTGGCTCTCACTTCGAACTCGCGATCGGCGCCTAACCACGCGCTCGAGCCGACCGCCGCCAGCGGGCTTCGCCGGCTTGCGGTCCCCTCGTCGCTTCGCTCCTCGACGCCCCCTCATCGCCAACGTTGGGCAGCATGAAGCCTCCCATGAATCTAATGCGTACCGTTGATGGAGCATTGGGGCGACTGTTCTTGCGATGTTGCGCCGTCGCTGCCTTTCTCGCCGCGGCGGCGGCCATTGCTTTTGGCGCTGTTGTCTTGTTCAGCGGACAGATCATCGGTGTACTTATATTGGCGGCGGCGGTTCTCTTCCTCTGGCTCGGACGCCTAGCTTGGCGGGATCGGGCAACTTTGGGCGAGCTCCTGAATCGAGACTTCGAACGGGTAACGAAGCGCAAACCAGACACTCATGGCCACGACACATTGTGATGCGAGTAGCGTTCCATGAGACTAGAAGAGTTGTGGCCGAATATTTGGGCGGCCTTGGATTTTTGTGGGTTTCTTGATTTCCGTAGCGTTCCTCGCCCCATACATTCAGCACGCGCTACAGTGACACCCGTGCCGCCCAACCATGCGCTCGAGCCGACTGCCGCGAGCGGGCTTCGCCGGCTGGCGGTTTCCTCGGCACTGCGCTCCGCGGCGGCGGCTCAGCGCGAGCGTTGGGCGTCTATTGACCACGCCACCCCGACTGGAGGGTCCTAATGGTCCCGAGCGCAATCTCGCGATATCACGAACTAGTCACGAGCAAAGATGCGCGAGCGCTCGACTTGCTCCTTGCGGAGGATGTCGTCTTCCACTCCCCTGTCGTTCACACTCCGCAGGTCGGGAAGAGCATTACGACTAGGTATCTTACGGCAGCAATCGCGGTCTTCTTCAACGCTCGTTTCGCTTTACGCGCGAGTGCTACGCAGAACGGTCCGCCGTACTCGAATTTCTTGTCGACATCGATGGCATTTTAGTGAACGGTGTCGACATAATCGCCTGGAATGACGATGATCAGATCGTCGAGTTCAAGGTGATGATTCGGCCACTCAAGGCGGTACAGAAGGTGCACCAGAAGATGGCTGAAGCGCTCGCAACCATGGGGTAGCGAGTGCAGACGCCCAACCCGTCAATGCACCGGACCTGCTACAGCGGGCTTAGCCCGCTTACGCAGGCCGGTGATCGCCAGCGTTAGACCCCGAGTTGCACGGGTCGCAGAGTTGGGAGTACGCTGATCACATGTCTAAACCGGTAATCTCCTGCAATCCCGATGTGATGGGTGGGACACCCGTGTTTGCTGGCACTCGTGTGCCGGTTCAGACGCTCCTCGACTATCTGGAGGCTGGCGATTCCATCGACGAGTTTCTAGCTGGCTTTCCTTCGGTCAGTCGTGAGCAGGTCATCGCGTTTCTAGAGCAAGCGAAAGACCGCCTGGTCGCCGCCGCTTCGTGAAGGTACTGGTTGACGAGTGCGTTGATTGGCGTCTGTCGCGCGAAATCGTCGGTCACGAGGTCAGGACGGCGCGTCAAATGGGGTGGTCGACCATAAGGAACGGCGAGCTGCTCGCGCTGGCCGCGAAACAATTCGAGGTGTTTGTTACGGTTGATCGGAATTTGTCCTTTCAACAGAACCTTCCTGCCTTCGCCATTGCAGTCATCGTTCTGCGGGCGAAATCCAATCGTCTTTCGGAATTGCAATCGTTGGTTCCCGATCTGCTTGCGTCCATTCCAACAGCGAAACCGGGTGCAGTTACCTACGTCGGGGTCTAACGCGAGCGTTAGCCCTCACTAGAGGTGTGCCTGTGGACTTACTTTCGTTCATTGCCAAGCTAGTTGAGTCCCTGGCGTGGCCTATCGCAGCAATTGTTCTCGTAATCCTGTTCCGCAGAGAAATTGTCTCTCTAGCACCTTACATTCGGAGGCTGAAGGCCGGTCCGTTGGAAGCCGAGTTTGAACGCGAGGTTCGTGAGCTTCGTACCGCCGTGGAGGCGAAGAAACCAGACGCTGCTGTCGATCAGCCCGTCTGGCAAGAATCAGCAGAGAAGCTTGCGCAAGTGAGTCCAAGATCGGCCATTCTTGAGGCTTGGCGACAGACGGAGTTGGCAGCGATCTATGCGCTTCGCGAACGGCGACCTGAACTTAGCGACGAAAAGGTTCGCTCAACGCGAGAGGTTCTGCGGTTGCTCGGAGAGACCGGTCTTGCTACACCTGAGGAAGTAGCGCTTCTCAATCAAATGCGTTTTCTTCGAAACCAGGCCGGTCACATCGAGTCGTTTCAACCTACCTATGAAGCGGCAATGAACTTCGTTCAACTAGCCGGTCACTTAATGGGGCGTATAGCGCCGGGAGGCGGCGATGGCTAACCCTTCGCTGGAGCCGACCGCCGCCAGCGGGCTTCGCCGGCTTGCGGTGCCCTCGTCGCTGCGCTCCTCGGCGGCGGCTCAGCGCGAGCGTTAGAGTGCATGAGATGGTGACGCTCCGGTGCACACAAAAGCTGCTGCGGCGCGTTTCCAGTCCGTTGGCCGACATTCCGGCTCAGCCGACAACACTTCTTGGCAATTGGTACGCGAATCTTCTGTTCCGGAAGCCACAGCAATTGATCCTCTGCATCAGCGAACGCACGCTGCTTCCGGTCATTGTCCCCGCAAAGGAGATTCGCACGCTGCCTGTCCGTTTGGGTCTCGCTGTTTGGGAAGTCTTGGTTGCCTTAGGCGTTTCCCAGACTCTTGCGGATCGAGAACGCGCCGAAATGCAGGAGTTCTATTTTGCTCGTACCGAGAGCAGGCGTGTGCTCGGCTCGCTGAACGACTTCATGTTCGCCCTTTCTTACATCGTAGATTCTCGTCCAGACGAGCCCCAGCTTCAGCGTTCGCTTTTTCTTGCAGAGACTCCTTGCAAGCCCATCGACTACAACTCTCCAGATCGGGCTACGTTGGAGTTATTCTCCTCCGGCGGTGTTGGTGCGCCAGCCATTCAGTAGCATGCACTCTAACCTCCGGTTCGTGCGGACCGGGAACCTCATCCGATAATGGGTACACCTCGACCTAACGCTCGAGGAGATTTTAATGGCGGCGCCGGTCGGTCCTAAGAAGGTTCATCGCTACACGAACGAATTCAAGATCCAGGCGGTGAGGTTGTCACTGCATCCGGATATCCAGACGCAGGATGTCGCGCATGCGCTGGATATCCATCCGTTCATGCTCTCGAAGTGGAAGAAGGACTACCGGGAGGGCAGGCTCAGGCCGGCGGCCGGTCTGAGCCTGCCCAAGGCGTTGCGCGCGTCGGGGCCAGAGGGGGAGAAGCGGGCGCTGCAGCGCAGGGTGAAGCAGTTGGAGGCGAAGGTGGGGGCGCGCACCGAGGTGCGTGTTCTCGAGCGCAAGCTTGCGGCACTGACGGTGGAGCATGACCTTTTAAAAAAACCATCCGCTTCAATCTCGAACGCCGAAAGCGAAATTCGAATTCATAGCGGAGCACCGGAGCCGATACGGAGTGGCGTTTCTGTGCCAGCGCTACAAGGTCTCAAGGAGCGGGTTCTATGCCTGGGAGGATCGCGTGCGCAGCCGCCACAGCCGGGACGATGAAGCGCTCGGGGCGGCCATTACGCGCATCCACCGCGACAGCCGCAGCACCTACGGTTCGCCGCGGATTCACGAGCAGCTCAAGCGCGAGGGCGTTCGCTGCAGCAACAAGCGAGCGGCGCGTCTGATGCGCGAGCTAGGGTTGCGTGCCCGTGTCAGCGGCCTGTACCGGCGCTCGACCGGCGTGCACCGGTTCTTCGAGAAGACCGGCAACATGCGGCTGGTTCACCCGGCGCCGACACGCACCGACCAGATCTGGGTGGGGGATCTCACTCACCTGCGCCCGGGCAAGCACTGGCGTTACCTGGCCACGGTCATGGATCTGTTCTCGCGGCGCATCATCGGATGGACGATCGCCCGTAGCCGGACCACGCAGGTGACGCTGCGTGCGCTCAAGCGAGCGATCGCGCTACGTGACCCAAAGCCCGGGTTGCTCTTCCACTCTGACCGGGGCATTGAGTACTCTGCCTACAGCTACCAAGCCTATCTGCGCTCCCAAGGCATCGTGCCCAGCATGAACCGCCCGCGGAACTGCCAGGACAACGCTCACATGGAGAGCTTCTTCCACTCCCTGAAGGCCGAGCTCGTGCACCAGCGTCAGTTCACCAGCGATGCCCAGCTCAATGCCAACCTAAGCAGCTTTATCGAACGCTTCTACAACCTGAAACGCATTCACTTCAGCCTGGGATACCATTCTCCGGTCGAGTTCGAACGCTTGGCAAATGCCTAGCGAGTGTCCACAAAATCGGATGAAGATCACGCACCGCAAGCGGCGTGCTGCTGAGCGTAGTCGTTGCGGCGCTGAGCCCCAGGCGGCATTAGTCCAAGGGTGGCCGCCACTATCGTGCAGAAGTAGATGTGAATTCGCGGCGCTTACCGTACCGTTCCAGCAGGAGGGAAAACATGGCCGGCACTTCGTTTGATTTTGCGGGATTCAAGCGCGCGTTTGTGAATCAGGACGTGCCCGCTTGGGCGGCGTACTTTGCTGCCGATGGACAGTGGATTGAGTACAAGCACACGCATCCCCCTCGGTCACCGCGTGTGATGAACGGGCGGCGCGAGATCGAGGAGTTCCTCGCGCGCGTAAAGTCTAGCGACGTGTCCTTGGAGATTGGCGACGAAGTCATTGGGCCGGACCGCGCGGCGTTTCGCGTCTGGTGCACCCTAGCCGACGGAAGGCGCATCATCGAGCACGTAATCATCCATTACGCGAACGGCAAGATCACGCGGCAGGTCGATGTCGAAGCGTGGGACTGACTCAAAATGCGAGGTCTGCAGTCATGACAGCCTACAATGTCGTTCGGATGCGTGTGAAGCCTGGTCGAGAGCAGGAGTTCCTTGATCTGAATGGGAAGCCCGGTCACGAGGTTAAGGGGGGTCTTCGCAAAGCCGTGCTCATCAAGACGGCGGAGCGAACCTACTGCTTCATCGGCGAGTGGGACAGCTTCCAGGCAATCGTCGATGCGCGAGCAGATATGATCGAGGATCTCAATCGCCTTCGGCCCCTGCTGGAGGAGCTTGGGAATGGACTGGGAGTAACTGACGCGTTCTCCGGGGAGCTCGTTGCCGAGAACGCAATTCGAGCCTAGTCCGGGCTGAAGATGGTTAAATACCGAGCTAAGTCGGCCCGGCGTCGGCAGGTCGTTTCATAGATTCGACCAAGATGCGGCATAACATACGCATGCACTTGACCGGCTGCAGCGGGCTTCGCCCGCATCCGTCGGCAGGCGATGCGGGGCGTTGGGCGTCTCACTCCTGAAATCGACAAAGGAGGATTGCGCGATGTCGGTTACGTTGATCACAGGCTGCAGCTCCGGATTCGGGCTCGGCGCGGCAGTGGCACTGGCCAAGCAAGGCGGAACAGTGGTCGCGACGGTGCGCAACACCGCCAAAGCCGGACCGTTACGGGAAGCGGCAGGGGCGGCCGGGGTTGATGTGATGATCGTACCGCTTGATGTGACGGACTCAGGCTCGCGGGACCGCGCGGTGGCAGATGTCGTCGCGAAATACGGACAGATCGACGTGTTGATCAATAATGCGGGCATCTGTTCGATTGGAGCGTCGGAGCTATTGGGCGAAGATAATCTGCGGGACCAGTTCGAGACAAACGTGTTCGCGGTGTACGCACTGACGGCGGCAGTTTTGCCGGGCATGCGCGCGAGACGATCTGGACGCATCGTGAACGTGTCGTCGGTAGCGGCCTTTTTTGCGCCAAAGTACATGATGGGCTACGCCGCGACGAAGCACGCCCTGGATGTGCTCTCGGTAGAAATGGATCTGGAGCTCAAGGACTTCAATGTTCGGGTGATATCGGTGGCGCCTGTCGGCTTCGGCACGGCATTGTCGTCTAACGTGCCACCGCCCCCGGTAGAGCCGGTATATGGCGATGCTCCGCGCAAGTGCTACGACGATTGGGTGGCTTTGTTGGGTAAGCGATCCGATGTCTCGCCGGTAGTGGACGCAATCGTAGAGGCCGCAACGACGCCGAGTCCGCGGCTGCGCTACTTGGTCAAGGCGTCCCCGGCTCTGCTGCCGTTCGAGCCGATTGTCATGGAGAAGGAACGATTTGACGAAGGTCGACGGTCCGCGCGCTGATGGGCCATGGAGCGGGTGAGCCTCAAGAGCGGCTTCAACCGGCTCGATTTTAAGGGCCGCGCTATGACGCCCAACCACGCGCTCGAGCCGACCGCTGCAAGCGGGCTTCGCGCGCTTGCAGTGCCCTCGTCGCTGCGCTCCTCGGCGGCGGCTCAACCGGCGCGTTAGCGGTCTGAGTCCCGCACTGCGAAGCAACATCCAACGTCTAACGCTGAGGAGGACTTTCTTTGGCTGAACAGCAACCGTCATTTGACGCAGCGAAGTATAAGAATGCGCAGCGAGAGCAATGGAACAAGGACGGCGCAGCATGGCGGCGCTGGACTCCCACTTTGGAGCGTTGGTATGGCGTAGCTACCCGCCAGATGCTCGACCTGGCACGGATTCAGCCAGGTCAGCGCATCCTGGACGTTGCCGCCGGGGCAGGTGAACCGGCGGTCAGTGCCGCCGAACGAGTTGGCCCTAGCGGTTACGTGCTCGCGACCGACATCTCGGAAGGGATCGTTGAGCTTGCGCTCCAGGTCGCTCGTGACCGGGGACTCAAACAGATTGAGACCCGCGCCATGGACGGCGAGAAACTTGATCTCCCTGACGCTTCCTTTGATGCGGTGCTGTGTCGGCTTGGTCTGATGTATATGCCGCACCCTGTGACGGCGCTACGCGAGTGGCGCCGTGTTCTCAGACCGGGCGGTCGGGTCGCCGTCGCTGTCTTTTCCGCGCCCGATCGAAACAGTTGGGGTGCTCTGCCCGCTTCCATCATCCGACGGCGGGCGCAACTCCCGCCTCCCGTTCCGGGGCAACCCGGACCGTTCAGCCTTGGCGGTCCCGGGCTGCTCGAAAACGTCTTCCGTCAAGCCGGATTTTCCGACCTCGAGGTTCGCGCTGTGCCGGTGCCGCATGGAGCAGCCAGTGCTGCCGAGTACGTGCGGGTCGCCCGAGAGGCCTTCGGTGGATTCAATGCCATGATGGGTCACCTGCCCCCTCAAGAACGCGAGTCCGCGTGGAACGAAGTGGAAGGCGCAATGCGCAGTTTCGAATCGCCTGATGGGTTCGAGGTGCCGGGTGAGTGCCTTGTCGGTGCGGCCACGAAGTGATCGAACGCAGACTGCTAACCTCGGGCTGCAGTGGACCCACGACGGCGGCGATTCGCTTGCCGTTGCGGGCCGCTGAGCCCGGTCATAAGGGCTCGGTCACCTTGACATAGGGGGAAACACTATGCCCGACGATCCGATGTATCACGACGGCATGCGGCGGCTTCAGGACGGCCGTGAAACCCGGCCGCTGGCTGACCGTCTAGAGCAAGTGACCGTCCGCACCGCGTTCACCGCAGATGACCGGGAATTTATCCAGCGTTGTCCGATGTTCTTCGTTGCAACGGCAGACGCCCACGGCCGTCCGGATTGCTCTTACAAGGGTGGTTTGCCTGGATTTGTGCGGGTGCTGGACGATCGCACGCTGTGCATACCAGACTACGACGGTAACGGGATGTACCGTACGTGGGGCAACGTGCTCGTCAATGCCCACGTCGGACTGCTTTTCTTGGACTTCGAACATCCTAAGCGGCTCCGTGTGAACGGCACCGCCCAGGTTAGTGACAATGATCCTTTGCGCGACATATTCCCCGGTGCGGTTTTTATTGTTCGAGTCACGGCAGATCGTATCTTCCCGAACTGTCCGCGCTACATACACAAGATGCAACTTGTTGAGCACTCGGCCTATGCGCCACGTGCGGAATATACACCGCCAGTCCCCGCGTGGAAGACTTTCAAAGAATTCCGCAATTCTCTTCCCGCCCGCGATCGTGGAGATGGTGAGCAAACATGACTAGAGGGTTGCAAGCTAGCGGTGCGGTGGCGACCGGGTTTGAACACTTTCGCTCTAACCAGCGATTGCAGGGGACCGCAAGCGTCGCACCGCTAAGCGCAGTCGTTAGGCGGCACAACAACCAGCGCACGAGACTCCACACCCATGAGCACAGAGACCACCGCTGACTGCGAGTTCGTCCACTCTCGCCAGATTGAAGCCCCACAGGAGCAGGTCTTTCGTGCGTTCTCACAGCCGGAGCGCCTCGCACGATGGTGGGGACCGGACGGCTTCTCCAGTACCTTCGAGATTTTCGAGCTAAGGCAAGGCGGAACCTGGCGCTTCGTCATGCACGGTCCGGACGGAACGGACTATCCGAACGAGAACGTCTTCCGGGAAATGGAACCGCCGAGCCGCGTCGTGATCGAGCACATTTCGGATGATCACCATTTCTTCCTCACCATCACGTTCGAGGCCAGGGGGCGTCAGACGATGGTGGGTTGGCAGCAGCTTTTTGACAGCGTGGCGCACAAGGAAAAGGTCGCCGCAGTCGTGTATAAGGCCAACGAGCAAAATCTCAACCGGCTTGAAGCGGAGGTAGCTCGTGTCAGGCCGTAGTGCACCGCCTTAACTCTTCGTTCCAGCCGACCGCCTTCGGCGGCGGAACTAAATCGTTGGGCGGCTCACGAGGAGTCGCTCCGCATACCCTAATTGCAGACTCACTGGATAAAAAATGGCCGCCGCATATGTGATCTTCGATGTCGAGATCCGAGACCCCAAGCAGTATCAGGACTTCATGACACAGGTGAAGCCTGCGCTAGAGAAAGCTGGTGCGCGCTATCTTGCTCGCGCCGGGGCGCATAAGGTATACGAAGGCGATTGGAATCCGCGCCGGATTGTGCTTCTTGAATTTCCTTCAGTCGCTGCGTGGGAGTCGTTCTACTACGGCCCCGTGTACCAGGGAATCAAGGCGATTCGAGACGAGTGCAGTTCCGCTCGTCTAGTGAGCGTCGAAGGCCTTGCTGAATGACGCATGGATGCGTCTGCGTGCGGATGCAGCCGCCCAACCCCGCGCCCGAGCCGACCGCCGCAAGCGAGCATCGCCCGCGGTCGGCGCACTCGTCGCATAACTCCTCGGCGGCCGGTTACCGGCGACGTTATGGAGAATCGCATTTATCATTCGAGCGCTGAGCCGAATTCGTGGCTGCGGATAGCACGGTTGAGGAGAACATATGATGAGAGTTGCTGTAGGTCAGTTCGCGATGGCGAGTGCGCTTTTCGCAGCCACTTCGTGGGCGTTGCCAGCTAGTGCCATCGAATCCAGGGCGGTTCATTTTTCGAAAGGTGCGTCGTCGGCCGCATTAAAGGGCTCACTCAAGGGCGACCAGATCATTGACTACAAGCTGCGCGCCAAGGCCGGCCAGACCATGAGCGTCACGCTAAAGACGAGCAACTTGAGCAACTACTTCAACGTGCTTCCGCCCGGTTCCAAGGATGTTGCGATGTTCGTTGGCTCCACCAGCGGCAACGAATGGACCGGGGCGCTTGCCGCCGACGGCGCCTACACGATTCGCGTCTACCTGATGCGCAGTGCCGCGCGGCGCAACGAGACCGCCGACTACACGCTGACCGTCGGCATTACGGGCAGTCCCACGCTCACGCAGGCACTGGGGTCCGCGCCGGCCACCGACGCCAAGGTAAAGGGAACGCCCTACCACGCCACCGGGCAGGTGCCGTGCGCGATGGGGGATGCGCCTCAAGGCTCGATGCAATGCGACTTCGGCGTGATCCGCGGCAAACCGGGCAATGCACAAATTCATCTAACGCCGCCTGGTGGCTTCGAACGTGTGCTCACGATCATCGACGAAAAGGTGGCCTCCAACGGCAGCGCCGCAGTGAAGGTCCGCAAGACCGGCGATCTGTGGCTGATCGACGTCAACGATTTCGAACACTACCGGATTTCGGACGCAGTGATCTACGGTGGCTAGCCGAGCCCTCGAGCGGAGTCGAGTGGAGGAAATGCCGCATATCAACCTTATGCACTCGACGGGCTAACGCGAGCCTCGCCCGCCTTCCCCGGCGGGTGATGCGGAGCGTTAGGCATCGCAATCACCACCTCATCACAGAAGGGGGGAATCACATGGCGAAGGGTTATTGGATCGCTCGGGTCGATGTCGCGGATCCTGAGAAATACAAGGCTTACATCGCAGCGAATGCCGAACCGCTCAAGAAATACGGTGCCCGTTTCCTGGTGCGCTCAGGTCGCTTCGAAAACCCCGAGGGTTCGAGCCGGACTCGGAACGTCGTAATCGAGTTTCCTTCCTATCAGGCCGCACTGGATTGCTACAAGTCGCCCGAGTACCAAGCGGCCATCAAGTTGCGGGCGCATGTCTCGACGATTGATATCGTAGTGATTGAGGGGTACGACGGCGCCTGACCCTTCGTTCCGGCGCGCTGCATCTGGCTGTCGCGGAACTCATTCGTTGAAGCTCGGATGCTTCGTCTACGAGAGTAGCCTCTGATGCCTAACGCCTGCACCCCGATGGGCGAATTGCACTACGATGAGGGAGCCTCGAAGGCTGAGTTCGGGAACTAGGACAGCCTGGGGGCCGGGACCTTAGATCTCTGCCTTGTCAGCGCGTTGTTGGGTGGGCCCATAAGCGAAGCGCGCTTGAGGTGCCTTCTCGCGAGGCTCGTCGGCCGCCGCCTACGGTGTCGTGCTGCTGTATGCTCATAATTGACGTCGCCGTGGCGGCGCTTTCGTGGTACGTCGTGCCGTAGCGGGGGGGGATCCAGGGCCTGACCGAAGACCTGGACGTTTCCGTCTTGCTGCTCGAAGCGGGCGCCCACGACGACGTTGCCGAGATCGACGATCCACGAGCGTACGTTCAGATCTTCAAGAGATTACGTCAGGACCGACAAGTGCTCCCGCCGTCATGATCGGAGAAAAAGGTGCGGACTTGATCAAAGCGTCTCGCGTATGAGTGAATTGTCGGAGCCGTCCCATGCCCATCGGTGACTTTCCGGACCAAACCTACTTGATCGATTCGCGCGGGCTTGGCGAGCGATTGGGCGCGGTCACCCTGATCGACTTGCGCCCGGCCGAGGATTTCTCGCTGGGCCACATCGAAGGGAGCAAGCATCTCGACATCTACGGCGTCAGCCTGAACGACTCCTCGGAAGCCCCACTGAAGGCATTCCTGCCGATATTCCGGACGCTTTTTGGGGCCCGCGGCGTATCCCTTGACAAGCCGGTGGTGATCTACGATCACGAGACCGGCGAGCGAGCGGCGCGGGCGGTCTGGCTCCTCGCGGTTCTGGGGCACCCGGACGTGAGGATCCTCGACGGTGGAACGCAGGCGTGGACGGCTTCGGGCAAGCGCCTCGTCCGCCTGGCGGACGCTCCTCCGGCAGCGGATCCGGTGCGAGCGCCGCCGACGCCGCCCCCGTTCAAGGGAACACCGAATCCCGAGCTGCTGGCAACGCGGTTCGACGTTCATCACGCTATCGAAGACGAGCACACGGTCATCGTTGACGTCAGGCGCGAGTCCGAGCACCTGGGCACGGAGCGGCGAGCGCGGCGTGCGGGAACAATTCCAGGAGCGGTGCACATCTTCTGGCGTGATCATCTGGACGAAAAGGGCGCGTTTCTGCCGGCGGACGAGATTCGCGATCTCTACGCGTCGAGAGGTGTAACGCCCGACAAGACCATCGTTCCTTTCTGTCATGGGGGCTACCGCTCGGCCAGCACGTTCCTTGCCTTGAAGTCCCTGGGCTATCCGCGCGTGCGAAACTATGTAGGATCCTGGGCGGAGTGGGGGAATCGAGACGATTCGCAGATCGTCGTCCCGAATCCGCCGGGTTAGGGATCGTTGGTGACACTGGAAAGGCGAATTGGTCATGGCGACAGGAACCGTCCATCTGCATCGCGTATTGCGTGCAAGCCCCGAGCGCGTGTATCGGGCATTTCTGGACGCCGATGCCATGGCCAAGTGGCTTCCGCCATACGGGTTCACCTGCAAGGTTCACCAGATGGATGTCAAAGTCGGCGGCGCCTTCAGGATGTCCTTCACGAACTTCACGACCGGTCACGGTCATTCCTTTGGGGGCGAGTATCGTGAGCTCGAGCCATCCAGAAAGATCCGCTATACCGACAAGTTCGACGATCCGAACCTGCCCGGGGAGATGCAGACCACGGTGACGTTGAAGGAAGTGTCGTGCGGAACGGAGCTCGACGTCGTGCAGGAAGGGGTGCCGGAAGCCGTTCCGCTGGAGATGTGCTACCTGGGATGGCAGGAATCGCTCGCGCAACTCGCAAAGCTGGTCGAGCCCGAAATTCCGGATTGAGCGGTGAGTATGGCAACCAAGGCGGAGATCGTCGAGTTCCTGGCCACGGAATTCCCGCAGACCCGGTGCACCGTGGAAGCAGTCGGAGGGTGGGCCGCGACGGTCAAGCACCAGGTGGGCCTCAATGAGCTTCGCCCGGGGGGGACGGTGGCCGGTCCGGTGCTCATGGCGGTCGCTGATGTCGCGCTGTACGTGGCCATCCTCGGTGAGATTGGAATCGTTCCCCTTACCGTCACTACCAACCTGAGCATCAACTTCCTGCGCAAACCATCCGCGGACCGGGACATCGTCGGGGTCTGCAAACTCATGAAGCTCGGAAGATCGCTGGCGGTCGGCGAGGTGGCCCTTTATTCGGAAGGTAGCGATGAGATCGTGGCGCACGTCGTCGGCACGTACTCGATACCGCGGTAGGGTTTGCATCGGCAGCATTTCGGCGATGCGGGTATTCGGTCAATCGGTATTTGCAACCGTCGCAAACATGTGTTGAGCATCGAAAGATGCTCAGAAAGGCGTGACCATGTCGCACGAGCATGTATCCGATACCTGGGAGCGCGGGAATCCCTATGAGCGGTATGTCGGACGATGGAGCCGTCGGGTCGCGCCCGAATTTCTCGCGTGGCTGCAAATGCCTTCGGGACGACGGTGGCTGGATGTGGGATGCGGCACCGGAGCGCTGTGCGCGGCGATCATGGACGGATGCTCGCCCGCATCGGTGACTGGCGTCGAACCCTCGGAGGGATTTCTGAAGACAGCACAAGAGAATCTGGGCGGACGGGCGAAGCTTCATCAGGGGAGTGCGATGGCGATTCCGCTGCCAGATGCGGGGGTGGACGTCGTGGTCTCGGGACTGGTTCTGAACTTCATCCCTGATCCGCGCTCCGCGCTCGGGGAGATGGCGAGAGTGACGAGCCCCGGGGGAACGATCGGGGCATATGTGTGGGATTACGCTGGAAAGATGGAGCTCATGCGCTTTTTCTGGGATGCCGCAAGCGAGATCGACCCGGGCGCGGCGAAACTGGACGAAGGCGTTCGCTTTCCCGTGTGCAGGCCTGAGGCGTTGCGCGCGCTCTTCGTTAGTGCCGGGCTCGACAAGCCCGAGCTGACGCAGATCGACATAACGACGTCGTTCGCAAGCTTCGAGGATTACTGGCAGCCGTTTCTGGGGGGGCAGGGGCCGGCCCCCGCGTTCACAATGTCGCTGGACGACGATACGCGAGCTCGACTGCGGGACCGGATCGAAGCGCGCCTTCCGGCGCAGCCCGACGGTACGATCTCGATGATTGCCAGGGCTTGGGCAATACGCGCATCCGTCCAAAAGTAGACGCTTCGCAAACCGGTGCTGGTGCAGGACGCGGCGCGATCGCCGAACACTGATCGCCGAACCCATGAGGCCCAAGGCAAGCTGGGTGGCAATCTGCAGGCAGAAATCGGGCTGAGCGCGGAGCACAGGAATCAGAAGACGTAAGGAGGCCAGCGTGACGGCGTATGTGCTGGTGCACGGCGCATGGCATGGCGGTTGGTGCTGGAGCAGAGTCAAGCGCGCGCTCGAGGCAACTCGCGCCACGGTCTACACGCCCACGCTGACGGGGCTGGGCGAGCGTGCACATCTCGCTTCGCGCGACGTGGGTCTCGAGACGCACATCAGCGATGTCCTCGGCGTACTGGCATGCGAAGAGTTGAGCGACGTGGTGCTGGTCGGGCACAGCTATGCGGGCGTCGTGGTGACCGCAGTGGCAGATCGCGCACCTCAGAGGCTCTCGCGATTGGTCTATCTGGATGCGGTCGTGCCGAAGGCGGGACAGAGCCTTTTCGACTGCGCCGGGCAGGACTTCAGGATGGGGATCGAGGCGCAGGTGAGGGCGGAGGGCGAAGGCTGGCTCATCCCCTTCGCGAGCGGGAGAGCCTCGGCCTGACGCGCGCTTCCGCTGAATCGGGAAGTCGAACTCGTTCCGCATCCCTATCGACGTTCAATGAAACTTCCACTTCCACTCTCCGGCTGAAGCGGCGGTGCCGCGGACCTATATCAATTGCATCCGCGACAACCCGCGTGGGGGACCGCGCACGATGCAGGCGGACGGCATCGACGATTATTACGAGCTCTCCACCGGGCACGATGCGATGGTCACGGCTCCGGAGGACGTCGCAGCACTGCTGCGAACGGTCGCGCGGAGTCCCGCATCATGAAGATTCGCCATTGTGGCCACGCTCGACGCGCCGGCCTAGCCGCCTCGGGCTGATCATCACTTTTTGCCTGCTGATCGGACTGTTGATCTGGCGTCTCGCATTGCCGGCGAGCCCGCTTTGGCTCGATCTCGCGGCACTGGCCGGTGTCGGGGCGCTACTTCTGCTGATCCGGGTCGCCTTGCGCCATTCCCGGTCCAAAAGGCGTGAAGACCCTCAATGACGGTTGAACTTCACAAGGGCTACGTGCCGGGCGCCATCGGCAGGGTCGCAGAGCTGCATGCCACGTACTATCAACGCATCCCCGGCTTTGGCGTCTTCTTCGAGAGCCGGGTCGCCCGCGAGCTGGCGCAGTTCTGCGAAGCCTACGACGATGATCGGGACGGTCTCTGGCTGGCGCACCTCGATGGGGGGATCGAGGGCGCGATCGCCATCGACGGTACCCATGCGGGTAAGGATGGCGCTCACCTGCGATGGTTCATCACGTCGGACAAGGTGCGGGGAACAGGCATCGGAAGGAAATTACTCGCATCGGCCGTCGAGTTCTGCCGGGCGTGCCACTACGACCGGATCTACCTGGATACCTTCGAGGGGCTGGTCGCGGCACGCCACCTGTACGAGAAATTCGGGTTCCGACTGGTGCATCAGCAGTCCGGGATGCAGTGGGGCGCGGAGGTGGCCGAGCAGCGCTTCGAGCTTCGGGCTTAAACTGTCTTCGTTCGTTCCTGAACAGGAGACAATGCGATGCGCAAACGAATCATCGGCCAGAGCCATCAGGAAACTGCGCCGCCGGATGAAAGTTGGCTGAACGTGGAAGGTCTTGCGGAGGTGGAAATCAGCTCGGAGGACGCCGATCACCCGATCGAGTCTGCGCTGGTTCCCGGCCAGGCCACGGGGTGGCGTGCCGGTGGGCCGGGCAAGCAGACGATCCGAATTCTGTTCGCCGCGCCGCAAAAGCTTCGGCGAATCTGGCTCGACTTCCAGGAGAGTGGATCAGACCGCACGCAAGAGTACGTCTTGCGCTGGTCTCCGGACGGGGGGAAGACGTTCCGGGAGATCGTCCGGCAGCAGTGGAACTTCAGTGCGCAAGGCGCGACGCGGGAGATGGAAGACCTTCGCGTCGAGCTTCCGGCCGTCACCGTCCTCGAACTGAGCATCGTTCCGGATATCAGCGGGGGAGGTGCGCTCGCATCCCTGGCGCAGATGCGACTTGCCTGATTCAGTGTCGACCGTCGCCAACATCGTCGTCGGCCTAGTAGCCGCTCTGCACGTCTATTTCCTCGTTCTGGAAATGTTCCTCTGGGACAAGCCTGCCGGGTTACGCGCTTTCGGTCAGACGCTGGAGGCCGCAAAGGCATCGAAGGTACTGGCTGCCAACCAGGGCCTCTACAACGGTTTTCTGGCCGCCGGCCTGTTCTGGGGGCTGACCCTCGGCGAAAACGGCAGCAGCGTGAAGGTGTTTTTCCTTGTCTGCGTGCTGGTAGCCGGTCTGTACGGCGCGGCAACGGCCAGTCGCAAGATCCTGTTCGTCCAGGCGATTCCTGCCGCTATTGGCCTGCTGCTCGTCCTGTTCTCCTGAGTGGTGCACTCCCCCCGACGCGAGCCGCGGGCAGTATGGCCCCGGATGTCATGAACGCACGGCTCTTCGTCTATGGCACGCTCCGGCGGGACTGCCGGAACGGCATGCATCACATGCTTGCGGGCGATACGAAATACATCGGGCACGCGCGCATGCGCGGTCGGCTCGTCCAGATTCGCGGTGAACCCGGCGGATACCCGGGTCTCGTGTCCGCGACCGGCGAGCGCGCCTGGGTTCGTGGAGAGGTCTACTTCATGGAGAAACCCGAGCACGTGCTGGCGCGGCTCGACGACTACGAAGGGTGCGGTCCCCAAGACGCGACGCCGCACGAGTACGATCGAGTGCAGCACGAAGTCATCCTGGAGACGGGGGCGAGCGTCCTGGCCTGGGTCTACCTCTACACGGCATCCATCGCGGGAAGGGTCGAAATACTTTCCGGTGACTACTGCCACCCATCTTCATCGCCAGGGTCGGAAGCGCGCGGATGATGTTCCATCCGCGCCGATAGCGGTAATATCGCCCGGCGGAGTTGGTTGTCACAAAGGGAGGCGCTATGGCGGACAGCAAGTGGAAGATCACCGGCGAGTACATGGAGAGCTGCAATTGCGATTACCTCTGTCCATGTATCTACACGACCCCTCAGGCCGGGGCGACGTTCGATCAGTGCACGTCGCTGCAAATCTATCGGATCGATCACGGCAGCTTCGGCAACGTGAAGCTGGACGGTCTCGCCTTCGCGCTGATCATTCGCTCCGGAAAAGTAATGGCCGACGGCAATTGGATCTTCGCATGCGTCGTCGACGCGGCGGCGGATGAGGCGCAGCGCGAGGCGTTGACGCAGATCGTGAGCGGGAAGGTCGGTGGCCCGCCCGGGCGTGTTCACTCGCTGCTGGTCGGCGATTTCCGCGGCGTCGAGGTGAAGCCGATCACGTTCAAGAAGGATGGGCTCAAGTACGCGACGTCGATTCCTGGGGTGCTCGAGTTCGCTATCGAAGGGGTGGCTTCGCGGACCAACAACGGAGAACCGATCTATATCGATAATGTCGCCCACTCGGCCGGTCGCAGGCTGGCGCTTGCGCGATCGGAAGAGACGCACATCCATTCGTTCGGACTGGACCTCGACATGTCCGGGAAGGGAAACAACGGGCACTTCGCTCCGTTCAACTGGACGGCCTAGAGAGATCCGTCGCCGCATTGACAGGAGGAGTTGCCATGAGCAAGAAATGGACCGTGGAAGAGATGGAGGAGCGGGTCGCGCGCTTCAAGAAGCTCAAGCCGCATCCGACGACCTTTCTCGATCAGGCGTTCCCCGAGAACGCGCGCGACGTGTTCAACATCATCGGGCGTGGCGTGTCCGAGGAGAAGGATGCCGCGGCGGAGATCACGGACGTGGCCGATTTCAACGTGCAGATGTCTCGGTGCAGGCCAGGGCAGGGCGCAGGACTGCATTCGCACACCACGATCGAGACCTTCATGCCCTTCAACGGGACCTGGGCGATCCTCTTCGGCGACGAAGGAGAGAACCGCATCATCCTGGAGCAGTTCGATCTCATCTCGGTGCCCCCGGGGATCATGCGGTGCTTCCGCAACGTCGGAAAAGAGGAGGCGTACCTCTTCACGATTCTGGGCGGCACGGATCCGGGGCGCGTGACCTGGGCGCCGGAACTGGTTCGCAAGGCGAAGGACCGCGGCTGGGAGCTCGACGCTGAGGGCGACATCGTCGTGCAGGGCGAGGTATTCCGAGCATGACGGGAAGCGCGTGATGGTGGAAGCAACCTGGGTCGTATTCATGGTGGCGTCGCTGGTGCTCATCGTGACGCCGGGGCAGGACATGATTCTCGTGATGTCGCGCTCGGTGGCACAGGGTGCGGCGGCCGGGGTTGCGACCGCCGCCGGCGTGAGCGTAGGGCTGATGGGTCACACGATCCTCGCGACACTGGGACTGGGTGCGGTGCTACGTACCTCGGATTGGCTTTTCGTCGGGCTCAAACTCGTGGGCGCAGCCTATCTCCTCTATCTGGGCATCGGATTACTGTTGACCAAGCGCAGTGCGCTGGAACTCGGCGTGGCCACGGCGCCGCGATCGGTGCGCAAGTTGTTCATGGATGGCGCACTCTCGAATCTCTCGAATCCGAAGATCGCGATCTTCTACTTCGCATTCCTGCCGCAGTTCGTGTTACCCACTGCGCAGCGTCCGACGCTGACCATCCTGGCGCTCGGCAGCGCGTTCGCCGCGCTGACGTTCCTGATCAAGGGACCGGTCGGTGTGTTCGCCGGAGTGTTGTCCGGCTGGTTGCGTTCGCGTCCGGGTGTGCTTGCGTGGGTATACCGAAGCAGCGGCGCGGTGCTGGTTGGCCTCGGGGTGCGGCTCGCGTTCGAGCGGCGCTGAGAGTCGCGACGGAAGACTTTGGGGGAGAAAAGCATGAAGATCGATGGCGGCTGTCATTGCGGCTTCATCAAGTACGAGGCGGAAGTCGACCCCGAGAAGTCGGCAATCTGCCACTGCACCGATTGCCAGGTCCTGTCGGGCACCGCGTTCCGGACGGTCCTGCCGGCGCCGAAGGAGCAGTTCCGGATGCTCGGCGGACAGCCGAAGATCTACGTGAAGACAGGCGCGAGCGGCGCCAAGCGCGCGCAGGCGTTCTGTCCGGAATGCGGCTCGCCGATCTATGCGTCCGCCGTGAGCGATCCGCCCGTGTTCAACATCCGCGTGGGAACGGTGCGCCAGCGGGCTGAGCTGCCCCCGAAGGCGCAAGTCTGGTGTCAGTCCGCGCTGGGGTGGGTCATGGATCCGGCGTCGGTGAGCCAGGCACCCGGTCAGACCATGCATCAGCGTGGCCCGGGAACATGACCTTCCCGGGCCGCTGATCGCGATACACGGGCGCCGCCGCGCCCGAGAAACCTACTGGGCTGCGAAGCAGTAGAGCAGCCCGTCACCGCCCGTGGGACGCACCTTCTCCTGGCTGCAGCCCAGCGTCGGGTGGGCGGAATTCCAGGACGTGGCCCACGAGCTATCGTTGGGACCCGCACGATCGTGGTGACCAGTCATCGCCGAGCCATCGTCGCCGCTCTTGGTCCAGTTGCCGCAGGTCATGTCGGGAAACGGAGCACCCGGAAAGGCCGTGCCGTCGGGTCGCGAGCCGGTCAAAATGTCGTGCTTGTTGGGTTTCTCCGTGCGGCCGTTGACCAGTTGTCCCTTCTCGTCCAGCGTCGTCTGTTTCGTCAAGTTATTATTGGCAGAGTGCAGATCTTCGACGCTCTTGGCGATCACGACGCCCTTGGCGTTTTGCCAGGGGCCGGTGCCGATGCGATCGCGCGCGTTCACGAAATTCGGATCGGCCAGCTTGGGTGCCTGCGTGCTCAAGTAAGCATGCCACGTCTTGTTACCTGCTCCCGCCGCGGCGGCGAGCGTCTGACAATGCTTGTCTGCACCGGCCAGGCCGCCGAGATCCGCGCCCTTTCCGGAGCCGACGCTGGTCACGAAGAAGGTCATGTCCGCTTGCTGCGCCTGCACGCTGCCGGTCAGGCCGAGCGCGACGAGTGCGATCGAAGTTGCCAGAGTGATACTCGATTTCCGCATTGCAATCCTCCGTTTGTGAGTTGTTGGCCCCGACCTTGGTGCATTGATTTCGGGGCGCGTGATGATATACATCTCTTCGATGCCGTATATTCCCGACGCGACAGGAATTCCCGCGAATTTCTGTCGCCGCGTAACGACACTGAAATGACATCGGAACAGGAGCAGGCACGCATGGCAGATCCGCTCGCGCAATTCAGCCTCGCGGACAAGGTGGCCGTCGTCACCGGCGCTACGGAGGGCATCGGGAGAGGTCTGGCAGTCGGGCTCGCCGAGGCGGGGGCGCATGTCGTCGTCTGTGGCCGGCGAGCGGACGCGCTCCGCGAGGTGCAGGCCGAGGTTGCGCAAACCGGACGGCGCAGCGAAATGTGCCCCCTGGACGTGTGTAATCTGGCCGACATCGAGCGGCTGAAGAATTTCACTTTAGCGAAGTTCGGCAAGGTCGAAATTCTCGTCAATGCGGCCGGGTTCACGGTGACGAAGCCGGCATGGGAAATGGCCGAGGAGGAATGGGACCGGATGGTAGACACCGGATTCAAGGGACTCTTCTTCTGCTGTCAGATCATCGGTTCCGCGATGCGGCCGCGCGGCTATGGAAAGATCATCAACCTCAGCTCGACTTTCAGCCGCAGCATCATCAAGGGACGCTCCGTGTACGGCGGCATCAAGGCCGGCGTGACGCATCTCACCGAGGCCCTCGCCATGGAGTGGGCCGCGGACGGAATCCGGGTCAACGCGCTTGCGCCGACCGCGGTGCTCACGCCGAGTCGGGAGGGCCTCCTGCAGGGCAAGGTCCTCGAAGGGATTCTGGCGCGTATCCCGCTCGGGCGGCTGGCAACACCCGCGGATCTCACCGGCGCGGCCGTGTATCTCGCGAGCCCGGCTTCCGATTTCGTGACCGGGCAGACGCTGTTCGTGGATGGCGGCTGGGTGGCGGCGAGCTGATCGACGCCGGGCGCATCAGGCAAGCAGGGTGCGCATGCCGTCATAGAGCAACTTGCAGCCGGTGGCGAACACGAATCCGTAGACGATCCGGAAGAACACCGTGCGGCTGATGTGCTTGCGCAGCAGAATGCCGAGCACGATGCCCGCGGCGGCGGCCGGTGCAAGCACCGCGGAGGTTGCGAGATTGGTGGCATCGAACAGGCCGAGCGCAAGGTAGGGGACGACCTTGGCTGCATTGATGATCGCAAAGAAAACGATCGTGGTGCCGGCGAAAAGCACCTTGTCGAGTTGCTGCCGCAGCAGGTAGAAATTGAGGGGCGGGCCGCCGGCGTGCGTGACGAAACTCGTGAAGCCCGAGACGGTGGCCCAGAATCGCCCGCGCACGTCGCTTGCGCGCGAGCCGATCTTCGAAGTGGGACGGAGGCCGTCGAGCACGAACGCAAGCGAGATCACGCCCAGCAGAATCCTGATCCAGTGATCGGGGAGGATGCGAAACGTCATCCAGCCAATCAGGATGCCCACCAGCCCGGCCGGAAGAATGATGCGCATGATGCGCCGGTCCCATTGTCCGCGGTAGGCATACAGCCCCACGCCGTCCATCAGCATGAGGATCGGCAGCATGATGGCCGCCGCGCGGGCGGGAGAGACGGTCAGTGCGATGAGCGGCACGGCGAAGCTGCCGATGCCGCCGCCGAAGCCGCCCTTGGCGACGCCCGTGAGGACGATCGCCGGGATCGCGGCCGCGTAGAACCACGGATTTTCAATCAGCGCCGCGGACAATCGCGCGCGCCCGGAATGAACGTCATCTTGCCGGCGTGCTCCCGCCCGCTGCCTGCTCGCGCAGGACACGCTTCAGGATCTTTCCGGTGGCGCTCTTCGGCAACTCCTGGACGAACTCGACCTTTGCCGGCGCCTTGTACACCGCCAGGTTGTCCCGGCAGTACTGCACGATCGCGTCGGCCGTCACGCGCTGGCCTTCCTTGAGAACGATCGCTGCGCGCACCTCCTCGCCCTTTTCCGGGTCGGGCGCGCCGTACACGGCGATCTCCTTCACCGCCGGATGGGCGTACAGCAGGTTCTCGATCTCGGCGGGCCAGACCTTGAAGCCCGACACGTTGATCATGTCCTTCACCCGGTCGACGATGTAGACGTAGCCGTCCTCGTCCATCCGTCCGATGTCGCCGGAGTGCAGCCACCCGCCGCGCAGGGCGCGGTCGGTATCCTCGTCCTTGCCCCAGTAGCCTTTCATCACGCCGGGGCCGCGGATCACGATCTCGCCCCACTTTCCCATGGGTACGTCCTGGTCATTCTCATCGACGATGCGGATCTCGAAATTCTCGACCGCCGTGCCGACCGAACCGAAACGGTGGCTGGTGAGATGGTTGTACGCCGCGAATGGCGAGCACTCCGTAAGGCCGTAACCCTCGTAGATCGGCCGGCCGAAGCGCTCGGTCCAGCGGCGCGAGACCTCCTGCGGCATGGTCGCCGCCGCCGAGAATTCGTACCGGATCGACGAAAGGTCGTACTTCGCGAGTTCCATGTTCAGCAGCGCGATGTAGATCGTCGGCACTGCGAAGAACAGGGTGATCTTCTGCCGGTAGACGGCGGCGAGCACGTCGTCCGGGACGAAGCGGCGGAAGAGCACCAGCGTGGCGCCCGTCTCGAAGCAGGCGTTCATGATGTAGTTCTGGCCGAACACGTGAAAGAGCGGCAGGAAGCAGGCGAGCCGGTCTTCCGGGCGATAGCCCGAGCACTTCGCCGCGGTGCGAATGTTCGTTATGATGTTGTTGTGCGTGAGCGTGACCCCCTTGGGAAATCCCGTCGTTCCCGAGGAGTAGAGCAGGGCAGCGGGGTCATCGGGCTGCATGTTGTTGGCGCGCAACGACGCGGAACCCTTCTCGAGCCAGTCCTCCAGCGCGAACTCGTCGGGCTCGCTGCCCTCGCAGAGCACGGTGTGCTCGATGGATGGGCAGTGCGGCCGCGGGACGTTTGGCAGCAATTCGGCCGTCGTGAAGAGCACCTTCGGCCGCGCATCGTTGACGATGTAGCGCACTTCCTCCTGCTTGAAGATCGAGTTGATCGACACGGCGATCGCACCGACCTTCTGAATTGCAACGTAAGCGAGCGCGAATGCAGGAATGTTCGGCAGATACAGCGCCACCCGATCACCGCGATGCACGCCGTGCTTGATCAGCGAATCGGCGAGTGCGGATGCGCACGAATCGAGGACGCCGTACGTGAGTGCCTTGCCCTCGAACACGATTGCCGCGTGATCCGGTGCGCGCCGCGCGGCGCGCTCGACGTGTTCGGCGATGTTCATTGTCTCTCCCTCGACTTCAATGTCAGGATGCTCCCCTCCGTATGGCGGAGGGTAAAAGTCTGATGCTAGGCCGACAGCGCCATCGCGATCGCCTTGCCCATGTCCTCGGTCCCGGCCGCCCCGCCAATATCCGGCGTGCGCGGGCCTTCAGTCAGCACGACCTCGATCGCGCGCACGATCGCCACGGCGGCGTCCGTGTGCCCGAGATGATCGAGCATCATCGCGGCGGACCAGATCTGGCCCACGGGATTGGCGATCTTCTTGCCATAGATGTCGGGCGCCGATCCGTGCACCGGCTCGAACAGCGACGGAAAGTCGCGCTCCGGGTTGATGTTGCCGGAAGGTGCGATACCGATGGTTCCCGTGCACGCCGGCCCGAGATCGGAGAGGATGTCGCCGAACAGGTTGGACGCGACGACTACATCGAACCAGTCGGGATGCTGCACGAAGTGCGCCGAAAGGATGTCGATATGGTACTGGTCGGTGCGCACGTCGGGATACTGTCGCGCCATCTCCGCGAAGCGCTCGTCCCAGTAGGGCATCGTGATCATGATGCCGTTCGACTTGGTCGCCGAAGTCAGGTGTTTCTTCGCGCGGCTCGAGGCGAGCTCGAACGCGTAGCGCATGATCCGGTCGGTGCCGAAGCGCGTGAAGGTCGCCTGCTGCAACGCCATCTCGCGGTCGGTGCCGCCGAAGATGCGCCCGCCGATCGAGGAGTACTCGCCCTCCGTGTTCTCGCGCACGACGTAGAAGTCGATGTCGCCGACCGTGCGTCCGGCGAGCGGCGACCGGATGCCGGGCATCAGCCGCACGGGGCGCAGATTGACGTAGAGATCGAACTCGCGGCGCATCGGGATCAGCATCTCCCAGAGGGACACGTGATCCGGGACACCGGGAAAGCCGCATGCGCCGAAGAAGATGGCGTCATGGCGCCGGATCGTCTGCAGGGCATCGGGCGGCATCATGTGCCCGTGCTTCATCCGGTATTCGCAGCTCCACGGGTACTCGTCCCAGGTGAAGCCGATCCCGTACATGCGTCCGACCGCTTCCAGCACGCGGAGGCCTTCGGGCACCACTTCCTTGCCGATCCCGTCCCCAGGAATGACGGCAATCTTGTAGTTCTTCTCTGCCATTTTTTGCGCTCGTTAAGAAGGACTGGCGATTTTCGGTCTGGCGGGAAGGAGGGTAACGTGAGGAAACCAGCCGGTTTCCTCCTGTTCGTCACCTTTCGAGCCGACGTTCGAGGAACTCGACGGCTTTCCTCCTGGTTGAACCTTATCGAATCTCAAAATGCTACGCTTCTCGGGCCCTTGAGTTTCAGCATCGCGCGGGCCTCATCAGGCGTCGCCACCTCCAGGCCGAGCTCCTCCAGGATGCGGCGGATCTTCGCGACCTGCTCGGCGTTCGACCGGGCGAGCTGGCCCTTGCCGAGCCAGAGACTGTCCTCCAGGCCGACCCGGACGTTCCCGCCCATGACCGCGGACATGGTCGCCACGTACATCTGATTACGCCCCGCGCCGAGGACCGACCAGTAGTAAGCCTCGCCGAAAAGGCGGTCCGCCGTGCGCTTCATGTGGAGCACGTCCTCCGGATGCGGTCCGATTCCACCGCGAATGCCGAAGACCGACTGGATGAGGAGCGGAGGCTTCACCAGGCCGCGGTCGAGGAAATGCGCTGCGGTGTAGAGATGCCCAATGTCGTAGCACTCGATCTCGAAGCGCGTGTCGTTGCCGCTGCACGACTCGAGGATGTGCGCGATGTCGCGAAACGTGTTCTTGAAGATTCGCTCGTCGCTGCCCGCGAGGTAGGGCTTCTCCCACTCGTACTTCCACTCCTTGGTCCGCGCCATCATCTCGTAGAGGCCGAAGTTCATCGAGCCCATGTTGAGCGACGCGACTTCCGGCTTGAGCTGCAGCGCAGGCTGCAGGCGCTCCTCGATGCTCATCGTCGGCGCGCCGCCGGTCGTGAGATTGATCACCACGTCCGATCCGGCCTTTATCTTCGGCAAGAATCTCTTGAACATGGCCGGATCCTGCGTCGGGCGCCCGTCGTCGGGCATCCGCGCGTGCAGATGGACGATCGCCGCGCCAGCTTTTGCCGCGCCCAGTGCGCCCTCGGCAATCTCCTCCGGCGTGATCGGGAGGTGAGGCGACATGCTCGGTGTGTGAATCGCGCCGGTCACGGCGCAGGTGATGATGACCTTCTTTTGCGGAGCTGCCATGGGTTGCCTTGCCTTTCTTCGAACTGATCCTGACTACGCTCGTGTGCGGTGCTGCGCGTAATCTACCACTCCTTACCCGGCCATGAGATCGAGGCCTCTCGCGCCGGACCGTCTCTCAGGGCAAGTATGCTCAAGGTAGATATTGAATGTCGCCGCACACCGGAATCGCCTGTCCGGAGATGTGCCGGCCGGCATCGGTGGCGAGAAAGAGGGCGACGTTCGCAATCTCCTCGGCGGTGACGAACGAGCGCATCGAAACCGTGCGGAGCAGGTCCTCACGCTGCACGTCGATCGGCACACCGCGTGCCTGTGCTCTTGCAGTGACCACGCGGTCCATCCGGTCGCCCGCTACCAGGCCGGGCTGGATGCAGTTCACCCGCACGCCGTCCGGACCGGCCTCGGCCGCAAGGCTCTTGGTGAATCCGACCACGCCCCATTTCGCCGCGGCGTACGGGCTCCGCAGGGGATAGGCGAGACGGCCGGCCGAGGAGGACAGGTTGATGATGCTGCCTCCGCCGGCCGCCTTGATCATCGGCATCGCGAGCCGGGTGCAGTAGAACATTCCGGTGAGATCGATGGCGATGGTGCGCTCCCAGTCGGCAGGCGCGATGTCCTCGATCTTCGCGGTGGGCCCTGCGATGCCCGCATTGTTGACCAGCACATCGAGGCCGCCGAGCGTGTCGCGCACGTCGGCGAAGATCCGCTCGACATCCGCGTAACGCGATACGTCGGCGACCGTCTGCGTGATTGCGGGCAGCACACGGGCGGTTTCCGTCAGTGCCTGCGCGTCCATGTCGCAAATGTGCACATGCGCGCCATTTTCGAGAAAGCTGCTCGCGATGGCCCGGCCGATTCCGGCGGCGCCCGCGGTCACCAGGATCCGAAGATCCCTTGCCGAGACGTTCAAGCACGGCCCTTTCCGTGCAGCGCCGCCCAGACCCGCTGGGGCGTCATCGGCAGATCGAGATGCGTGACGCCGCGGCTCGCCAGTGCATGGAGCACCGCGTTCACCCCGGCGGGAATGGATCCGGCGACCCCCGACTCTCCCGCACCCTTTACGCCGAGCGGATTGGTTGTACAGGGCGCGCTGTGGTGACCGACCTTGAGGCTCGGAAGCTCGTCGGCGCGCGGCAGCAGGTAATCCATGAACGAGGCGGTGAGCAGTTGTCCGTCCTCGGAGTAGATGACCTGCTCGCCGAGCACCTGCCCGAGCCCCTGCGCCACGCCGCCGTGGATCTGACCCTCGACGATGGTCTCGTGGAGAACGTTCCCGACGTCGTCGATCGCGGCGTAACCGACGACCCGCACCGATCCGGTGTCGGGATCGATCTCGACCTCGCAGACGTGACAGCCATTTGGAAAGCTCATGTGCTGGGTCGTGAACGTCGCCAGGGAATCGAGGCCGCCGGCGAGATCGGCGGGCAGGTCTTTGGTTGCGCGTGCCCGACGGGCCAGCTCGAGAATCGGGATTTCCCGGTCCGTGCCGGAGACGCGAAAGCTCCCGCCCGCGTATTCCATATCCGCAGCGGCCGCTTCGAGGAAGTGGCCCGCGAGGCGCTTGCCTTTCTCGATCGCCTGGTCGCAGACGAGGACGATGGCGCCGCCGGCCATCATCGTCGAGCGTGAGGCCACGGTGGGCAGACCGGCGGGCACCTGGTCGCTGTCGCCCTGGATGACCCGCACGCTCTCGGGCGAGATGCCCAGCTGATGCGCGACGATGCGCGGCATCACCGTCATCTGGCCCTGGCCCATCGCCTGCGCACCGGTACGCAGCGCGACCTTGCCGTCGGTCTCGAAGCGCAGATCGGCGATCTCCTGGAGCGGGCTGCCGCCCGCGACTTCGAGAAAGCAGCACATGCCGATGCCGCGCAGGCGCCCGGCCTTTTCCGATTCGGCCCGACGCGCGCCGAAGCCGTTCCAGTCGGCGAGCGCGAGCGCCTTGTCCATCACCGCTTCGAATTCCCCGCTGTCGTATACCGGGCCGTTCGGCGTGTGATAGGGAAGGGCGGAGGGCGGGATCATGTTGCGTCGACGTAACGCGACCCGATCGATCTGCATTGCGGCCGCAGCGGAGTCGATCAGTCGCTCGATGAGATAGATCGCCTCCGGTCGGCCCGCACCGCGATACGGGCCGAGCGGTGCTGCGTTGGTGAACACCATCTTCGCGCCGATGTGGATCGCCGGAAACCGGTAGACGCTCGAGAGGCAGTTCTTGGTGTTGTTGGTGGCGACAACCGCGGCGTAGGTCGTGGCATAGGCGCCGATGCCCACCGCCGTGCGAACGCGCAAGGCGAGAAATGTGCCGTCCTTGTCTAACGCAAGCTCGCCCTCGAGCAGGCCGTCGCGGCCGTGCGTATCGCCGAGGAAACTCTCGAGGCGGGAGGCCCGCCAGCGCACCGGGCGCTCGACACGGCGTGCGGCCACGAGTAGCGCCGCGTGCTCGGGATAAGCCTGGACTTTCATCCCGAAGCCGCCCCCCACGTCGTACGTCAACACGCGGAGCTGAGCGAGCGGCACGTTCAGGACATTCTCGGCAAGAAGCTTGCGGATGATCGCAACACCCTGGGTACAAGCAATGAGCGTGTAACGACCCGTGGTCTCATCCCATTGCCCGATCGCTGCTCGGGGCTCCAGCGCGGTCGGCGCGACGCGCGTGTCGCACAGACTGATGCGCGCCACATGCGCGGCGGAAAGAAAGGCGGCCTCGACCGCCCCTGCGTCGCCATCTTCCCAATCGAGCGAGAGATTGTCGGGTGCCTCGGGCCAGAGTGCGGGCGCGCCCTTGCGTAACGCGTGCTCGACCTGCGCGAAAGCGGGCAGGGTGGCGAGATCGAGCTCGACAGCGTCGGCGGCATCCTGCGCCTGTGCTGCGGTCTCGGCGATCACCACCGCGACCGGCTCGCCCACGTAGCGCACCCGGTCCGTGGCAAGCACAGGCATGGCAGGGCCGAACATCGGCTTGCCGCCGCGTCCCGGCAGCAACACGAGCGGCGGGATTGCGCCGATGCCTTCCGCGGCTAGATCGCGCCCGGTGAGCACCGCAAGAACGCCAGGCATGCTTCCGGCAGTGGTGGTGTCGACGCCTCGGATCTCCGCGTGGGCGGCAGGCGCGCGCACGAAAGCCGCATGCGCCTCGCCCAGGACGGCAAGATCGTCGGTGAACCGGCCGCGCCCGGTGAGTAGCGGAACGTCCTCTGTGCGGATGGCGTCTTTTCCGCTGCCGAAACGCGCGTCGACTGCAGTCAACAGATATCTCCCCCGGTTGCCAGTGGTGTGACCGGTCGTTATCGTCCAGAAAGCCGGTCTGGTCAAAATGTTAACGCGTCTTTGCAATTTGCGAGCGCGCCTGCATTCCCACGGCGACCGGAGTGCCGCATGCTCCGATGTGATCGCGTAAGATCCATGCAGCGTCGTCAGGGTGACGGCGCATCGCTTTGTGTGCGGCGCGTGAACGTACTAGCCATCGAGACCTCGTCCGAACAGCTTTCGCTGGCCCTTGCGCACTCAGGTTCGGTGCATGCATTCGATCGTATTGTTGGGAATCGTCACGCCGAGCTCGTCCTGCCGGAAATCGAGCGTCTCCTCGACGTTTCTGGCGCGGGGATTGGCACGCTCGATGCGGTGGTCTTCGGCGCCGGTCCGGGCGCGTTCACCGGCTTGCGCATCGCGTGCGGCGTCGCGCAGGGGTTGGCCCTGCCGCGCAATCTGCCCGTGCTGGGCGTCGGCACGCTAGAAGCGCTTGCGGAGGATTCGGGTGCCGACCGCGTGATTGCGTGCATCGACGCGCGAATGGGCGAGATCTATCATGCCGCATTCCGGCGCGGAGCGCGGGGCTGGGAAGCACTGAACGCGCCAGAGCTCGCGCCGCCCGAGGAATTGCCGGTTCCAGAAGATGGTGGATGGGTCGGGTGCGGGAGCGGTTTCCGGGCGCACGGCGCTGCGCTGGCGTTGCGCTGCGGATCCCATCTCGTGCGTGTCGATCCGGACGCCCTGCCGCACGCGTCTGCTATGCTCCGTCTCGCGCTTCCACGACTCGCGGCGGGCGAGGGTAAGGACCCCGCCGAAGCCGTGCCGCTTTACGTGCGTGACAAGGTTGCATTGAAGACCCACGAGCGATGAGTGCCGTTCTCAAGCCGGAGTCCTGGTTCCGTCCGCTCGACGAGCGTGATCTCGAGTCCGTCTTGGTGCTCGAGCGCGATCTCTACGAACATCCCTGGACGCCGGGTAATTTCCGCGACTCCCTGAAAGCCGGCTACAGCTGCTGGGCGATGCTCGGCCAGAGCGGGCTCATCGGTTACGCAGTGCTGCTGCTCGGCGCGGGCGAGGCGCACCTGCTGAATCTCTCCATCGCGCGCGCTGCGCAGCGGCGGCGTCACGGCACGCGCCTGTTGCACCATCTGATCGGCGTGACACGGCGCTACGGGGCGACGCGCCTGTTCCTGGAAGTGCGTCCTTCCAACATTCCGGGGCGCGCACTGTACGCCGGGAACGGCTTCGCGGAGGTCGGCGTGCGACGTGACTATTATCCCGGGCGCGACGGTCGGGAGGACGCCATCGTTCTCTCCCTGGCGATCTGATCGACGCTTCGATGTCCCGGCGGGATCTGATTCTCGAGGAGATGGGGCTCGGCCCCGTATGGCGATTGAGGCGTTCCGGTGGTGCGCCGAAAGCGGATGTGGCCGAAGCGGAGACGCCCCGCGGGGACACGTCGATGGACTCCCGGGACCCGATTAGCGAGATCCGCCCGGCGCTGGGCGCCGCCGCTCGCGAGGCGCAGACCGAGGACCGTCCGGCGCGAATCGCGCGCATGGAGTGGCCCGAGCTCAGGCAGGCTGTCGCCGCGTGCGAGGCTTGTGCGCTCTGCAAGACCCGCAAGAACACCGTTTTCGGTGTCGGTGACGAGCGCGCGGACTGGATGCTCATCGGCGAGGCGCCAGGTGCCGAGGAAGACGCGCGCGGGGAACCGTTCGTCGGGCAGGCCGGGAAGCTCCTCGACAACATGCTTGCCGCGATCGGGCTCGAGCGAAGTGCCGGTGTCTATATTGCCAATGTCCTGAAATGCCGGCCGCCGGGAAATCGCAATCCCGAGCCCGGCGAAGTGGGACAGTGCAGTCCGCACCTCGTTCGCCAGATCGCGCTCGTCCGGCCGAAGCTGATTGTCGCAATGGGTCGCTTCGCGGCGCAAACACTGCTGGCGAGCGATGCCAGCATCGCATCGATGCGCGGCCGGATGTTCGAGTATCAGGGCGTCCCGCTGGTCGTGACCTACCATCCCGCGTACCTGCTGCGCAGCATGCCGGACAAGGCCAAGTCCTGGGAGGATCTCGTCTTTGCGCGCCGGGCAATGCAGGACTTGATTTCCCGCGCGACGCCCCAACCTTGACGGCTCAAGGAAGTCACCGGAAGGCACGCCATGCGTAAACTCACAACGTTCATCCTCGTCATCTTGGCGATCTCGCTTTCGGGCTGCGGATATAACGACATCCAGCGTGCCGACGAAGGGATCAAGGCCGGCTGGTCCGAGGTGGTCAACCAGTATCAGCGTCGCGCGGATCTGATTCCGAATCTCGTGAACACCGTCAAGGGCTTCGCTCAGCAGGAGCAGGAGGTGTTGACCAGGGTGACCGAGGCGCGGTCGCGCGCGACCAGCGTGCAGGTTACCCCCGAGACACTCAACGATCCCGCCGCGCTGCAAAAGTTTCAGGCTGCGCAGGGCGAACTCTCGAGCGCGCTCTCGCGCCTGCTCGTCGTCGTGGAGCGCTATCCGGAGCTCAAGTCGGACAAGAACTTTCTCGAGCTGCAAGCGCAGCTCGAAGGCACCGAGAACCGGATTGCGGTCGCGCGCACCCGCTACATCAAGACGGTCAACGACTACAACGTGCTGGTCCGGCAATTCCCGGTGAATCTGACCGCCATGATGTTTGGCTATAAGGCCAAGCCGAACTTCACCGTCGAGAACGAGGCCGCGATCCAACGCGCACCGACGGTTGACTTCACAAAGCCTGCGGCACCGAAGTAATAGACGCGGCGTCCAGCTTGGCACTGGTGCCCCTGCAAGCCAAAGGCAGGTTTAACGAACAAGGGGGAGGAATCCCCCTTGTATATCCCCGAACAAGCAAGGGGCAAGCCCCTTGTATATCCCCTCGCGTATCAGAGGCTCTGCGTGCTAGAAATGCCTCTAACGAATCAGCCTAACGAATTGCGGGCGCCGATGCGCGCACGCTGGCTCATCGCCGCGGTCGCTCTGCTCGGAATCGCGATCGCGTCGCCCGCGATCGGGCAGGACCTCGTTCCGGTTCCGCCGCTTGCCGGGCGCGTGACCGATCTCACCGGCACGCTGCAGACCGAGCAGATCGCCGCACTCGACAAGCAGCTCGGGGAGTTCGAGTCCCGCAAAGGCGCGCAGATCGCGGTGCTTCTCGTTCCGACGACCCGGCCCGAGACGATCGAGCAGTTCGGCATCCGCGTCGCGGAGCAATGGAAGATCGGGCGCAAGAACGCGGACGACGGCGCGATCGTGCTCGTTGCCAAGAATGACCGGACCCTGCGCATCGAGGTGGGTTACGGACTCGAGGGCGCGGTGCCGGATCTGAAGGCGTCCCGGATCATCCGCGAGATCATCACGCCGCGCTTCCGGGAAAACGACTTTTACGGCGGTCTCACGGCCGGGACGCAGGCGCTGATGAATCTGGTCGAGGGCGAAGATCTGCCTGCGCCGACATCTCAGTCCAGGCCGCCCGGCGGCGACTTCGGAAACCTCAACTCCCTGTTCGTGATCCTGCTTATCGGCGCCACGATCGTGGGGGCGATCCTCACCCGTGTCATGGGTCGCTTTTTCGGTTCGGCGCTCACCGGTGGCGCGGCGGGACTGGTGGCATGGCTGATCGTGGGCACGCTGTTGGCGGGAATCTTCGCCGGAATTCTCGTGTTCGTGTTCACCCTCGCGCGCGGCGCGACGGGGCTCGGAACCGCGGGGTCGCATCGCGGCGGCGGGTGGCCGGGAGGTGGAGGATGGTCGGGTGGCGGCGGCGGAGGAGGCTGGTCGGGGGGTGGCGGCGGTTTTGGCGGGGGCGGTGCCTCCGGGCGGTGGTAGGCGCAAATGAAGGTCAAGCGCTTCCTGCGTCATCTCGTCACCGACCGCTGGGTCGCGCGTGGCGCGTTCCCGGATCGCACGATGACCGCGATCGAGGCAAGCATCGCGCGCCAGGAGACACGGCACGACGGTGAGATCCGGTTCGCGGTCGAGGCCGCCTTGCCGGTGGGGGCTCTCCTCGCGGGAACGTCGCCGCGCGCGCGGGCGATCGAGCTCTTCAGTGCGCTGCGTATCTGGGACACCGAGCAGAACGCAGGGGTGCTGATCTACGTGCTGCTTGCGGACAAGGATGTGGAGATCGTTGCCGACCGTGGAATCCACGCGCGGGTCGGTGCGACGGCGTGGGAGGCGATCTGCGGCGCGATGCAACGCGAGTTCGCCGAACGGCGGTTCGAGGCAGGCGCGCTACTCGGGGTGCGCGCGATCAGCGACCTCCTCGCGACGCATTTCCCGCCACGTGCGGAGAATCCCGACGAGTTGCCGAATCGTCCGGTGATTCTCTAACCGATCCAGGCGTGCGCGAGCACATCGAGCCGCAGGTCCTGCGTGAAGCGCTCCGCGCCGCGCGTCACGTCGAGCGTCACGACATGGTGCCCGGGCTCCTGATAGTCGACTTCGGCTTCGAACGACGCCGGCGCCATGACTTCACGCGTGACGAGGACCGCCCCGGATGCATCGCTCAGTGTGCATCGGGCGCTGCCGGCGCCCACGAGGAATGCCTGGATGCGAAACTTTTCGCCCGGCAGGCGCCGATAGACTTGCGGGTCCCGATTGGCGTTGAACTGAAGGTTGTTCAGCTTGACGAGCCGGACCAGCTTGCTCACGGAAGTCTCCTGCCTTCGCTAGAATGGCCACACATTAGCAAAGCCTAATACATTCGGCAATGACGACGCCGTGGCGTAGTTGCGGCATCGTCCCTACGGCCACGCATGGATCTCGCCGCAAGACTCGAAGAAATCGACGGACGGATCGAATCCCTGGAAGCGCGCGTCGCGTCGCTCGACGACGCGCCACTTGCGGAGGTTCTGGAACCGGCGATGCGGTTGGTGAGCGAGACGATGTGTGCCTACATCGAAGGGGCCGGGCAGAAATCGGTGCCCGCACCCGGCGCCGACATCCTCGATACCTGGCAGCGCCTGGTGAAGGGCGATCCGACCTGGAATGCCATCCGCGACAATTGCCGGGAGCTTGTCTACTATCGCAACTGCATATCCGTCGGGCGCACGGATGCGCTCCCTGCCGCCCCGGCAAAGATGGCTGTGCGCCTCGTGCGGCACGTCTATCTATACGTTCACGTGCGTTGCGCCCGCGAGGGGCGGGTTGCGGGATGACGGCAGGCGTCGCGTCGCAGCCCATACCGGCGGGGCGCAAGGCGTGCTTCGTGGGCTCGGCCCGCTACCGACGCCGGGCTTACGGCACCAATCATCCGCTGGCGATTCCGCGTGTGGCGCTGGCGCTGGAACTGATCGAGGCCTACGAGGCGATCACGCCGGCAGAGTGGCTCCAGGCGCGCGTGGCCGCCGATTTCGAGCTGGAGTGGTTTCACGATCGCGAGTATGTTGCGGCGATCAGGCGCGCGGAGGTGCTCGGCCGGGTCAAGCAGACGTATCGTGAGTGTTACCAGCTCGGAACGCTCGAGAATCCCTACTTCGATCAACTGTTCACCACGCCGGCCACCGCGACGGGCGCGAGTATCCAGGCCGCCGAGCAAGTGATCGCGGGGCGGGTTGCCTTCAATCCGGCGGGCGGAATGCACCACGCGCGGCCGGGACGCGCACAGGGCTTCTGCTATTTCAACGATCCGGTGCTGGGCGTCATGCGCCTGCGGCGTGCGGGCTGGCGCGTGCTCTACGTTGACATCGACGCGCATCACTGCGACGGCGTCGAGGCGGCATTTCGGGACGACGCCGAGACGCTCACGCTCTCGCTTCACATGGACACCGATTACGCCTATCCGAACCGCGGCGGCCGGCTCACCGATTGCGGTACCGCCGAATCCGGCCACACGACCGTCAACGTGCCGCTGCCGCGTGCCTTGACCGACGGCGAATACCTGCTCGTGTTCGAGAGCGTGTGGCCGCGGGTGCTCGAGCGCTTTCGACCTGACGCAATCGTGCTGCAGGCGGGCACCGACATGCTGGCGGGCGATCCGCTCGGAAAGTGGCGCTGCACGACCCAGACGTTTCTTGCGGTTGCCGAGCGCATCGTCGAAAGCGCTCCCAGGCATCCGGATGGAACGCCTCGATTGCTGGTGACGGGCGGTGGCGGATACCACCCGATCCTGGTGGCGCGTGCGTGGACCGGGCTCTGGGCGATTCTCTCGGGACGCGCGCTTGCAGCCGCGATTCCAGACCGGGGTGCAGAGGTTCTCCGGCGGGTCGGCTGGGATCGGGACGAGGAGGAGACCTTCACCGAGTCGCTCCTCCGCTCCCGTCTGGACGGACCCGCGGACGGAACCATCCGTGACGAAGTCGGTGCAATCGCGCGGCGGGTTCTCCAGCATCCGCTGCTGTGCTGACCGGGGCCGTCGTGCACGCATGACCGAGCTTTTCCCAGGTTACGCGACGCGTACCGCGACCGAGACTTACGCGCGGACCATCGGCGCAGGATGCGGCGCCGGTCACTACAGCGACTTCCTGAACCTTCACCTCAAGCTCTCGTCGCTTGGTGTGGGCACGTTTCCCGGTGCCGCCACCGATGAAGTCGACGAGCGTTACGCACGTATCGTGCGCGATGCGGCACTCGCAGGCATCAACGTGTTCGACACCGCAGCGCACTATCGCTACGGACGGTCGTCGAGAGCGCTCGGCGAGGGATTGCGGCGTGCATTCGCGGATGGCGTGGCCCGCGAGCAGATTTTCGTCATCGCAAAAGCGGGTTTCCTCGCGTTTCCCGGCGGGATACCGGACGATCCGGAGGCCTGGTTCGACGCCAATATCGCCGCAGCGGGGCTGGGCACCCGGCAGGATCGCGCGGGCAACCATCTCATCAGCGTGCAACACGTCGTTTGGCAACTCGACACGCTTCGCGCCGCGCTCGGACTCGAGACGATCGACGCGATCCTCCTCGATCAGCCCGAGGTCCACTTTCCCGTGATCGGAAAGGAAATCGCCAACCGGAAGATTCTCGCCGTGTTCGAGGCGCTCGAGGTCGCCATGGCGGCAGGCAAGCTGCGCAGTTACGGGATCGCGACGTTCGATGGCCTGCGGGTCGAGACCGATGCGCTTGCCTTCCAGTCGATCGCGTCGCTGCAGGGTTTGAGCGAGCAAGCGGCCCACGCGGCGCACGGACAGTCGGGCGCCGCGCCCGGCTTCCGGGTGGTGGAGTTTCCGTTCAATCAGGTCATGCCCGAGGCATTCACGCGTTTCTCGCAAGCGACGGGCCACGGAAACGTCGCTTCGAGCATCCAGGCGGCGCATCAGCTGCGCGTCTATGCGATCGCCAGCCACACGCTCGGCAAGGGATTGCTGGCAAGTCAATGTGCAGATGGCGTAGCGGGGGCACTTGCCGATCTCGCGAACGATGCCCAGCGGGCGATGCAGTTCAACCGATCAACGCCCGGCATCGGCACGAGCCTCGTCGGCATCAGCGATCCCGCGCACCTGGAAGATCTCCTCGCCGTGGCGCGCCGCGCACCCCTCGCGCGCGACGCCTACTTGAAACTCTACGAGCGGGCGTAGAGGTTCAGTTAGTTCTCGCGCCCCGCGCCGCCGGTGGCGGCAGGTTTTTCCATGCCGATGAGATGCATGTTGTCGCCCTGGCGCTGGTTCACCTGGTGATGCCGGCGCACGAGCAGCATGGACAGGCTGATGAACAGCCCGAATAGCACGATGATGATGTAGATCGAGAGGTCGAGCTTGAGCAGTAGTGCGTAGAGCGCGAGCATGATGAGGATCGACACGTTCTCGTTGAAGTTCTGGACCGCGATCGAGTGCCCGGCGCCCATGAGGATGTGGCCTCGGTGCTGCAGCAGGGCGTTCATCGGCACGACAAAGAATCCGGAGAAGGCGCCGATGATGATCAACAGCGGGATCGCGACCAGCGTCGAATGCACGAAGATCATGACGATCACCACGAGCCCCATCGCGGCGCCGACGGGCAGCACGCTGACCGACTTCGTCAACGGGATCCAGCGCGCGGCGACGACTGCGCCGATCGCGACTCCGATGGCGGCGACGCCCTGAAGGATGCTCGCCTTCGACAGCGGCATGCCCAGCGCGACCTCCGCCCATTTGAGCACGATGAATTGCAGCGTGGCGCCGGCCCCCCAGAAGAGGGTGGTGGTCGCAAGCGTGATCTGGCCGAGCTTGTCCCGCCAGAGCAGCTTGAAGCAATGCTGGAAGTCGTGCAGCAGATAGAGCGGGTTGCGCTTGAGGAGGTGGTGGTCGACGCCCGTATCGGGAATGTAGAGATTGAAGATTGCCGCCACCACGTAAGTCCCGCCGATGAAGATGATCGCCGCCTCGGCCGGGGTGTCGACGGACGTATCGAAGATGGGGAAGTCGAACTGGAGGAGTGCGCCGGAAATCGCGGGACTGATCAGTATTCCGCCCAGCACCGTCCCGAGAACGATCGACCCGACCGTCAGCCCCTCGATCCAGCCATTCGCCGCCACGAGCTGCTGCGGGGGCAGCAGCTCGGTGAGGATGCCGTACTTGGCGGGCGAGTATGCCGCGGCGCCCAGTCCGACGATCGAATACGCGACAAGCACGGTGAGATAGGGCGAGTGGCCCAGCCCGGTCAGCTGCTCCCAGAAGAACATCATCACGCAACCCGCCACCTTGACCGTGTTCGTGATGAACATCACCCGGCCCTTGGGCATCGAATCGGCAAAGGCACCTACGAATGGTGCGAGCAGGACATACGAGATCGTGAAGAAGAACTTGAGGAGGGGCACCATCCACGCCGGCCCCTTGAGTTGCATCAGGAGCGCGATTGCAGCGATCAGCAGGGCGTTGTCGGCGAGCGAGCTGAAGAACTGCGCCGCCATGATGATGCCGAACCCGCGCTTCATGGCCATGCGTCAGGACCTTTCTCGATCCTTGGCGAGCTCACGGAGCAACTTCTCCTGCTCGGCGAACGACGGGACGCGAGGCGCGCGCAACGAGACGTCATCGTCCGTGTACTGTCCCTTGAACCCGTGCGGGGCGCCCGGAGACTGGGAAAGATAGACCGCGACGCGGATGGTCTTGTTGAGGGCCACGATCCGCCGCTCGATCCAGAAAAAATCGTGCACGACCGCGGCAGCAATGAGGCAAACGATGGGAAGGGCGATGCGCCAGTCGATCGCGAACGCCGCCAGGGCGACCACGCTCGCACCCCGGTAGAGCCACGCGCCGCGCGGATCGTCGAGGTAGGCGCGATGCAGGCCCAGCGGAAACGCGGCAAGCCGGGCGTAAGCACGCGGTCTGCGCTTAAGTGCCTGAGCCAGGCGGATATTCGCCGCCTGCAGGCCGCCTCCTCCAAGGTCCAGCCCTCTCCACGCCTCGCTCACCGGGCACCCTCATAAGTGTTTTCCATGCCCGGGTTTATGGTTCAATAGCGGGGCGCAGCATAACACATTGAAAAGGCTCTCTGATGGCGGACCGACGGTTGCAGGTATTTCACGCGGTGGCAAAGCAGATGAGCTTCACCAAGGCCGCGGAAGTCCTGTACATGACGCAGCCGGCCGTGACGTTCCAGATCAAACAGCTCGAGGAGCACTTCAACACGCGGCTCTTCGAGCGTGGCCACGGCCGGATATCGCTCACGCCTGCCGGCGACATCGTGCTGAAGTATGCGGAGAAAATTCTCGGCATGTCGCAGGAGCTCGAAACGCGCGTTCGCGAGATGACCGGCGGACTCTCCGGGCCGCTCCTTATCGGTGCGAGCACGACGATCGCCGAGTTCCTGTTGCCGCCGGTGCTGGGCGAGTTCAAGGGGCAGCATCCCGAAGTGCATGCGAAGCTGACGGTCGCGAACTCGGAGGCGATCGAGAATCGCGTGGCCGAGCACACGCTCGACCTCGGCTTGATCGAGGCGCCATCGCATCTTCCCGCGCTCCTCACCGAAGTGTGCTGCGAGGACGAGCTGCAGGTGATCGTGAAGCCCTCGCATCCGCTCGCGAAGCTGAAGTCGGTGACGCCCAAGCAGGCGGTCGCCCATCCCTACGTCACTCGTGAGCAGGGCTCGGGGACGCGCGAGTTCACCGACATGTATCTGAAGAAGGCTGGCATCCAGCCCGAGCGAGCTCAACGTGGTGATGGAGCTGGGGAGCCCCGAGGCGCTGAAGGGCGTGGTCGGAACGGGACTGGGATTCGCCATCATGTCCCGGGTGACGGTGGAGCGCGAGCGCAAGCTCGGGGAGCTGGTGGCGGTGCCGCTGCACCCGAAACTGATACGCACCCTCTCGCTGGTGTATCCGAAGGAGAAATTTCGCTCGAAGCTCGTCAATAAGTTCGTCGAGTTCGCCAAGGAGAAACTCAAGGGCGCCGCCGGCTGAGACACGCCGCAGCTTCCTGACCGGCGTCGTGCCGGTGCGAGAGATGGTATAGTTTGCATTCGCGCGCGTTTTGCGGAGAGCGACATCGCGCGCCTCGATGCCGGTATCACCCGCGATCCGGCTATCCCCAGGCCGCGTCCCCAATCCACACTATAAAGGAGCGACGCCATGGATCTATCGGCACTCGCAAGCTCGTTGCAGACCACACTCGGCGCGCATCTTCCCGGAATCCTCGGAGCGCTGGGCGTCCTCGTCCTCGGCTGGATCATCGCCGTCGTCGCGCGTGCCGGCGCGCGGAAGCTGCTCGGCATGCTCAAGGTGAACAAGCGCATCGAGGAGAGCACCCATCAGCACATGGACGTCGAGTCGGGGATCACCCTAGGAGTCTTCTGGCTGATCATCCTGGTGACCCTCGTCGGCGTGTTCAACGCGCTCGATCTCTCCACGGTCTCGAACCCGTTCGCGGAGATGATCACGCAGATTCTCGGCTACCTGCCGCGACTGATCGCCGGCACGGTGCTCGTGCTGATCGTGTGGGTCATCGCCACCGTGCTGCGGCTCATCGCCGCGCGACTGCTATCCGCCACCACCCTGGACGAGAAGCTCGCCGCGGAGGCCGGCATGGAGCCGGTGAGCAAGAACGCCGGCGACGTTCTCTTCTGGCTCGTGATCCTGCTTTTCCTGCCGGCAATCCTCGCGGCGTTCGAGCTGCGCGGTCTGCTCGAGCCGGTGCAGGCGATGCTGAACAAGGTGCTGGATCTCGTTCCCAACATTTTGCTGCTGCGGTGATCGGCTTCGTCGGCTGGCTGGTGGCGAAGGTGCTCCGTGGGCTGGTGACCAATCTCCTCGTCGCCGTCGGCGTGGATCGCGCGGGCAATGCCGCCGGGCTGCACGACTCGGTCCGCATTTCGCGGGTCGCGGGGACGATCGTGTTCATCGTGGTATTCGTCCCGTCGCTGATCGCCGCGCTGGATGCGCTCAAGATCGAGGTGATCTCGAAGCCTGCGACCGACATGCTCGCCAGCTTCCTCGCCGCAGTGCCGAATCTCGTGGCTGCCACGCTGATCCTGGTCGTGACCTACTACGTTGCGCGCTTCGCCGCGCAGCTCCTGGCGCGGCTGCTCGCGAGCCTCGGCGCCGACGCGCTACCGCAGAAGCTCGGCATGCAGGCAATGTTCCAGGGCGGCATGAAGCCGTCCAATCTCGTGGGATGGCTGGTGCTCTTCTTCGCCATGCTGTTCGCAACGGTGGAAGCGGCGAACCGGCTCGAATTCACGCAGGTGCGCGATGTCGTCACCACGTTCATCGAGTTCGGCGGGAACATCGTGCTCGGCGGCGTGATCCTCGTGGTCGGATTCTGGCTTGCCAATGTGGCGTACCTCGCCATTTCGCGCGCATCGGGCGAACGGACCGTCGGTCTCGCGCAGATCGCGCGGCTGGCCATACTCGGTCTGGTGATCGCCATGGGCTTGCGGGCGATGGGCATCGCGGACGACATCGTCAACCTCGGATTTCTGCTGACGTTCGGCGCAATCGCGGTGGCGGTTGCGCTCTCGTTCGGGCTTGGCGGCCGCGAAGCGGCAGGCAAGCAGATGGAGTACTGGCTCGCGAAGCTGCGGAAATAGTGAGCGCCGAAGGCCGCAAGTACGTCATCCCAGCAGACGCGGGAATCCAGGTGCGTGGCACACCAGGACTTGCTGGATCTCCGCCTGCGCGGGGATGACCTGACCGGACGTGTCGCGGCGGGGCGTGCACGATGATCCGCTTCGTCGCCATCCAGCACACCTTCTCCGAATTCTTCGGAGCGCTCGAGCCACAGCTCGAGTGGCGCGGCATCGGGTTCACCTATCTGCGCGTCGTCACCGGCCAGGACGTGATCGGCAGCGCGATGCAGAACGACGCTCTGTGGCTCTTGGGCGGAGCCTATCCGGCCACCGACGGCGAGCACTGCCCGTGGGTGCCGGACGAGTTGCGCCTCATCGCCGTTTTCCGGAAAGCGCGCCGGCCGGTGGTCGGACTGGGCTTCGGCGCACACCTGGTCGCTATGTCGGCGGGCGGCACGGCGCACGGCGAGCCCTTGCACGACGCCTACTGGACGACGGCGCATGCCACTCCTGCGGGACACACGGATCCGCTCGCCCAGTCCGTCGACGGCCGCAAGGTGCTGGTGATGGCAAACGGGCGCGTCGAGTTGCCGCCCGACCTCGCGCCCATCGCAGTCGATGACTCCGGACGCTGGATTGCCATCCGCCCCGATGCGCTGACCTACGGCCTCCTGTTTCGACCGGACCTCAAACCCGGCATGATCGAGGACATGGTGATGGAGGGGGACCGGCCGGTCCCGGAGCATATCGGGGAGCTCATCGAGACGGCGCGCGAACGATGGGACGAGACGCAATCGACGACCGACCGCGTCATGGTCGCACTCGTGCAGGCGCTCGACCTGATGAAGGAGCGCAAGAAGATGCCGGTGTTCATGCTCAAGACCGTGACCGGCGACGACTGAGACGTGAGGAGTCAGTGACGGACTACCGAGCGCGGCTCGTGATGCTTCTCGAGAGTCTCGACGCGACCGGACTGCGTACGCTGGTCGAGCACGCGGAATCTCTGGTGAGCCGCAGGGAAGTGCAGGCGCATTCCCCGAGCGTCGCGCCGCGCCCTTCCGGGGAGAACGTGGTGCAGGCAATCAGGCGACTCAACGGCAGCTATCCCGGATTGCGTCGGGCGGCGCTCATGCAACCGGTGGGCGAGCTCCTGTCGCAGCACATGGTGGACGGGCGCGCGGTGGAGGAAGTGATCGAGGATCTCGAGGCGCTCTACGCTCGGGCGTACGCCGATCTCGCGGCGCGTTGAATTTTCCTCTCCTTTTCAGGGGGCGGAAAATTCAGACCCATCCCCTCGACAGACGTGAGCAAAGAACGCTTTAGAATCCCTGCCTGCAAGGTACACGCTTCCGATGCCACGGCCAATTCGCGCGACTTTCGACACCGCTGCCCTGCGCAACAATCTGGCAGTCGCGCGCGCACGGGCGCCCCAATCGCGGGTCTGGGCAGTCGTCAAGGCCAATGCCTATGGCCACGGAATCCTGCGCGCGGTCGATGCGCTTGCGTCCGCGGACGGCTATGCGCTGCTCGATCTGGACGAAGCGGTACGGCTGCGCGACGCCGGCGTCAGAAAGCCCATCCTGCTCCTGGAGGGTTTTTTTGCGCTCGATGATCTGGCGATCGTCGTCGAACACGGCCTCGCGGTGGTTGTCCACTGCGAGGAGCAGGTCGACATGCTCATGGCCGCCGGATTCCCGGCCCGTATTCCGCTCTACCTGAAGCTGAACACGGGGATGAACCGGCTCGGCTTTGCGCCTGAGGCTTTCGGGGTCGCCCTGGAGCGCTTGCAGGGCTGCCGGATGGCCGGCGAGATCACATTGATGACCCACTTCGCGGATGCCGACGGTGAGCGCGGCGTCAACGAGCAGCTGGAGCGTTTCGCGCACGTCGCGCGCGATCTCGCGCTGCCGCGGAGTCTCGCGAATTCGGCCGCGGTGCTCCGGTATCCGGAGTCGCACGCCGGCTGGATACGTCCCGGGATCATGCTCTATGGCTGCTCGCCCTTTCCGGACGAGTCGGCGGAAAGTCTCGGTCTCGAGCCGGTGATGACGCTTGCAAGCGAGCTCCTGGTGATCCGCGAGCTCGCTGCCGGCGAGCGCGTCGGCTACGGCGGAGCGTTCGTGGCGCCCAAGCGCATGCGCATCGGCGTGGTGGCGTGCGGGTATGCGGACGGCTATCCGCGGCACGCGCCGAACGGCACGCCCGTGGTGGTGGCAGGCCGGCGTGCCCGCACCGCAGGCCGGGTTTCGATGGACATGCTCACCGTGGATCTCACCGGGATTCCCGAGGCCGTCGTCGGATCGCCCGTGACCCTCTGGGGCAATGGGCTTTCCGCGGATGAGGTCGCGACGGCGGCGGGCACGATCAGCTACGAGCTGCTGTGCGGCCTCACGGCGCGCGTCCCGCAGATCGACTTGGAGTAGCAATTGGCAAAGGCCCGATCGATCTACGTGTGCACCGAATGCGGCGGACAGTCCACCAAGTGGCAGGGTCAATGCGCGCATTGCGAGGGCTGGAACACGCTGGTCGAAAGCATCGCCGAGCCTGCTTCACGCCACCATGCGGGCGGCGCCGCGAAGGCCGGCGCACTGACGTCGCTTGCGGAAATCCGGGCGCGCGAGGCACCGCGCATGACGACCGGTGTCGGCGAGTTCGACCGCGCGCTCGGCGGCGGCCTGGTGCGCGGACAGGTGGTCCTGATCGGCGGCGATCCGGGCATCGGTAAATCCACGCTGCTGCTGCAAGCGCTCGCCGCCATGGGCGGGACGCGCAACGTGGTGTACGTGAGCGGTGAGGAATCTGCCGAGCAGGTCGCGCTGCGCGCGACACGATTGCAGCTCGATTCGAACGGCGTGCGTCTGCTTGCCGAGACGAACCTCGAGCGCATCGCGGCGACACTCACCGAGGCGCGGCCCGAAGTTGCCGTGATCGACTCGATCCAGACCGTGTATTCCGACGCGCTCCAGTCGGCGCCGGGGTCGGTGGCCCAGGTGCGCGAGTGTGCGGCTCAGCTCACGCGGCTGGCGAAGGCGCAATCGATCTCGCTCATCTTCGTGGGTCACGTGACCAAGGAAGGCGCCCTTGCCGGGCCGCGCGTGCTGGAGCACATCGTCGACACCGTGCTCTACTTCGAGGGGGATACCCAGTCGACCTTCCGGCTCGTGCGCGCATTCAAGAACCGGTTCGGACCGGTGAACGAGCTCGGCGTCTTCGCGATGACCGAGCGCGGCCTGCGCGGCGTGTCGAATCCTTCGGCACTGTTTCTCTCCGAGCATCACGAGGACGTCCCCGGCTCATGCATCCTGGTCACGAACGAGGGTACGCGGCCGCTCCTCGTCGAGCTCCAGGCGCTGGTGGACGGCGCGCACGGCATGATGCCGAAGCGCCTTGCGCAAGGGCTGGACGCGAGCCGCCTGGCCATGCTCCTCGCCGTGTTGCATCGGCATGCCGGGGTAGCGTGCCACGATCAGGACGTTTTCGTGAACGCGGTCGGCGGCGTGCGCATCGGTGAGCCGGCCGCCGATCTCGCGATCGCGCTGGCCATCGTATCGTCGCTCACCAACCGGGCGCTACCCGGAAAGCTGGTGGTGTTCGGCGAGCTCGGACTGGCGGGCGAGGTGCGGCCTGCGCCGCGCGGGCAGGAGCGCCTGCGCGAGGCGGCGAAGCTCGGGTTCACGCGCGCGCTCATTCCGCGCGCGAATGTTCCACGCCAGGCGATTCCCGGACTCGAGATCATCGCGGTCGACCGATTGGCCGAGGCGCTGCGTCATACTGGCGGCGCTGGCGCGTAGGGAGAGGCCAGGGCCAGCCGTGCAGCGGCGACGCCGCTGCGTACAGCCCCCTCGAGCGTGGAGGGATAGTCGCTCGCCGTGTAATCGCCGGCGAGGAAGACGTCGCCCACGTCGGTTGCAGTGCCCGGGCGCACGAGGTTCGGCACGCAGCTGAATGTTGCGCGCTGCTCGGCAATGACGCGTGACCAGCGCGGCGGGGGCAGATCGGGCACGACGCGCAAGAGCTCACGATGTGCCATCTGTGCAAACGCGCCGTGCAGAAGCTCCTCGTGCTCGCCGCGCGCGCTCACCACTGCGGCCATCAGGCCGCGCCGGCCGCCGAGGGCTCCGCGATCGAACGCCCATTGCAGGAGTCCTTCGCGAAGCCCGAGCATCGGGCGTGGCAGCGCGACCGTATCCGCGTACTGAAGGTAGCAGGTGTAGATCGGCTCGAACGTGAGTTGCGCAAGGAGCGCGCGGATCGCGGGAAGCAGCCCACTCGCGTCGAGGAGCCGCGCAGTGTGCTGGGGAGCGCACGCAAGAATCACCGCAGAGTACTTCTCGCCATCGACCATCAACGCGCCGGGCGCCGGCGCAATCGAGGTGACGCGTTTCCCCAGCAGCACGCGCCCGCCCCGCGCCACCACGTAACGCGCGGCCGGTTCGGAAAACAGCGCCGACAGGTCGGTGCGCGGTAAGAGCAGGTCACTTGCAGCCCGATCGGCCCCCAGGCTGTCGCGGAGCACGTTGAGGAATACCTGCGCCGAGGCAACCGCGAGCGGCGTGTTGAGCGCGGCGACGCACAGGGGCTCCCATAGCAGATCGGTCGGCGCGCCGAGCTGTCGGTGTTCGGCAAGCAGTTCCGGCATGGAAACGTCCGCGTCGAGCCGGTAACCGCGGACGCGCATTGTGCGCATGAATCGCACGATGCCGAGTCGATCGGCGAGGGTCATTCCGCGCGCGCCCAGCAGCCCGACTGCGACGTGCAGCGGCGCGGGAAGCCGCATGGTCCGCAATCGAAAGCGGCCAGCGATCTCGAGTGCGAGCGGCACGCGGAGCAGCGCGACGTCCGGATCGACGCCAATTTCGCGCAGGATGCGCAGCGTCTCCCGGTAGGCGCCGATCAGGATGTGCTGACCGTTGTCGAGTTCGACACCGTCGAGTACGACGCGCCGCGCACGGCCTCCCGGAATTTGACCTGCCTCGTAGACGGTAGGTACGGCGCCACCTTGAATCAGCGTCACCGCGGCGGCCATGCCGGCCCACCCGCCGCCGATGACCGCGATGCGCCGTGCGGCGTGGGTGACAGACGCTCCGTCGCTGCGCGCCTGGCGCGCTTCACTCGTCACGCGGTGACCCAGGTTCGCCAGGCTATCCAGAGCTTGCGAACGGGCGTCAGCGCGATGCGTTGCGACAGCACGCGGCAGTCATCGCGCCTGATCTCCTCCAGCAGGGCTCGGTAGATGGCAGCCATCATGAGCCCCGGGCGCTGCGTGCGACGGTCCTCGGCAGGGAGGAGGGCTATCGCCTCCTCGTACCACTGCCGCGCGCGATCGATCTGAAAGCGCATGAGTTCGGTAAACGCGTCGGTCTGGCGCAGTGCGAGGATGTCGGCATCGGACACCCCGAACCGCGCACGCTCGTCGGCAGGGATATAGATGCGGCCCTTGCGCGCATCTTCGCCCACGTCCCGCACGATGTTCGTGAGCTGGAAGGCCGTGCCGAGACGATTGGCGTAATCGAGTGTCCGCGGATTGCGGTAGCCGAAGATGCCCGCGGCAAGCTGCCCGACCACTCCGGCGACGCGATGCATGTACTGGCGCAGCGTTTCAAAGTCCGGATAGCGATTCGTCGACAGATCCATCTGCATGCCGTCCAGGATGTCGTGCAACAGGCCCTGACGGATGCCGAACGACTCGACGTGGGGCGCGAGCGCCTGGGTGACCGGGTGCTGCGGGTGGCCGGCGTACATGCCGTCTATCTCGGTGCGCCACCAGGCGAGCTTGGTTTGCGCGAGCGCCGGATCGGAGCACTCGTCGACGACGTCGTCGACTTCGCGGCAGTACGCGTACAGCGCCGTGATCGCCCGCCGGCGATCGGGCGGGAGGAAGAGAAACGAGTAGTAGAAGCTCGATCCGCTTTGCGCTGCCTGCTGCTGGCAATATTCGTCGGGAGTCATCGCTTACCTGCGCAACGCGCGCCAGAACAGCAGCGCCCAATCGGCGGGCCGGAGCACCGGCCGGTGACGGAACATGTCGCCGCGCGCGGCGTCGAGCTTCTCGAGGATGCGCAATCCACCCTGGACGATCATGCCGAGCTCGAGACCGATCCGTCCGGGCAGCGTCGCCGTGAGTGGCGCGCCGGATTCTAGCATCGCGCGCGCGCGGTCGATCTGATAGGCGAGGAGGTTCTGCCAGGCCGGCCCGGCATCGCGCGCGGCGATGTCGTGCTCGCCGACGCCGAAGCGCATCATCTCGTCCTGCGGGAGGTAGATGCGGTCCTTGCGGAAGTCGATCTCGACGTCCTGCCAGAAGTTCACGAGTTGCAGCCCGGTGCAGATCGCGTCGGAGCGGCGCAGATTTTCCGGTGTGGCGGCGCGGTACAGGTGAAGCAGCAGTGCGCCCACGGGGTTTGCCGAGCGCTCGCAGTAGTGGAGCACCTCCCCGAAATTTGCGTAGCGGGCTTTCACGACGTCCTGCGAAAATGCATCGAGCAGGGCGAAGAACGGCTCGATCGGCAGGCTGAACTCGGCGACCGAAGCGGCCACTTCCCGGAAGAGCGGCGTGGTGGGCTGCTCACCCGTGCGAATCCGTTGCAGCTGGGCCCGATAGCGGTCGAGCGCGGCAAGCCGCTCGGCCGGCGGCGCATCGCCCTCGTCCGCGAAATCGTCCGCGCTGCGTGCGAAGGCGTAGATCGCCTTCACGGGGCGGCGCAGCCGCGCCGGCAGGAGCACCGATGCCACCGGGAAATTCTCGTAGTGCCCGACTGCCATCTATTTCGAAATACCTCGGAGAATCATGGGGGTTACCGCTAACAGTCTAGCAGCCGGTGAGATACAATCCGACCCTGGCGCGAAGGTGGCGAAGCGAAGGTGGCGGAATTGGTAGACGCACTAGGTTTAGGTCCTAGCGCCGCGAGGCATGGGGGTTCGAGTCCCTTCCTTCGCACACGAGAACAAGGAAGCAGCGAGAAACCAGGAACGATTGATGCAGAACACGATTGAAAACCTGAGCGGACTGGAGCGTCGGCTCACCATGGCCGTACCGGTCGCCGAGATCGACAAGCAGGTCGATGAGCGCCTCAAGAAAATTGCCCGCACCGTACGGATGGCGGGGTTCCGGCCGGGCAAGGTGCCCCTGAAGGTCGTGGCAAAGCAATACGGGCCGCAGGTCCGGTCCGAGGTGCTCAGCGACGCCATCGACAAGGCGTTCACCGACGCCGTGCGAGGGCAAAACCTGCGCGTGGCGGGCTATCCACGCATCGAGCACAAGGACGACCCGCAGGAAGGCAACCTGGAATTCAGTGCGACTTTCGAGGTCTATCCGGAAGTTGCGGTCGAGAATCTGGGCGCGATGCGCGTCGAGCGGCCGGTGTTGACCATTGGCGATGCCGAAGTGGACAAGACCATCGAGGCGCTGCGCAGCCAGCGCAAGCGCTACGAGCCGGTCGACGTCGCCAGTGCGGCAGGCGACCGTGTGACCATCGATTTTTCCGGGACGCTGGATGGACAGCCGTTCACCGGCGGCAAGGGCGAGGATGTGGCCTTCGTTCTGGGGGAGGGACGCATGCTGCCCGACTTCGAGACCGGCGTGACCGGCATGAAGGCCGGCGAATCGAAAACGATCACGGTCAATTTTCCGGAGGACTATCACGGCCAGGAGGTCGCGGGCAAACAGGCGGCTTTCGAGATCAACGTGAAGAAGGTCGAGCAAGGGAAGCTTCCCGATGTGGACGCGGAATTCGCGAAGGCGCTCGGGGTGGCTGATGGCGACATCACCAAGATGCGGGCCGAGATCAAATCGAACGTGGACCGCGAAGTGAAACAGCGGCTCAGCGCACGGTTGAAGAACCACGTGATGCAGGCGCTGCTCGACGCGACGAAGGTCGATCTGCCCAAGAGCCTCGTCGACGCCGAGGCGCAGCGCCTCGTCGGCGCGGCAGCCGAGGATCTCAAGGCGCGTGGGCTCAAGATCGAGGACATGCCGATCGGCCCGCAGGTGTTCGAGGAGCAGGCCCGCCGCCGGGTCGCGCTTGGGCTCATCATGGGCGAGTGCATCAAGAAGCACGATCTCGCGGCAAAGCCGCAGCAGGTGCGCAAGCTCGTGGAAGAGCAGGCCGAGAGCTATGAGCAGCCGGGCGAGGTGGTAAAATGGTTTTACTCTCAGCCGGAGCGGCTCGCGGAATTCGAGGGCCTTGCGGTCGAGCAGAACGTCCTTGACTGGGTGCTGACGCAGGCGAAGGTCGAGGACACGACCGTGGCGTTCGACGAGCTGATGGGTGGGAAATCATGAACGTTTGGGATCCGCGCGCTGCGCAGATGGCGATGACAGGCCTGACGTCGATGGCGGGCGGGCAGGATCCGCAGGCGCTCGGCCTGATCCCGATGGTGATCGAGCAGAGCGGTCGGGGCGAACGTGCCTACGACATCTATTCGCGCCTGCTCAAGGAACGGGTGGTGTTCCTGGTGGGGCCGGTGACCGAGGTGACCGCGAATCTCATCGTCGCGCAGCTCCTCTTCCTCGAATCCGAGAACCCCGACAAGGACATTTTCTTCTACGTCAACTCGCCCGGTGGGCTGGTCTCGGCGGGGCTGGCCGTCTACGACACGATGCAGTTCATCAAGCCCGACGTCTCGACGCTCTGCATCGGTCAGGCGGCGAGCATGGGATCGCTGCTCCTCTGTGCCGGCGCCAAGGGCAAGCGCTTCTGCCTGCCCAACTCCCGGATCATGATCCATCAGCCCATGGGCGGATTCCAGGGCCAGGCTTCCGACATCGAAATCCATGCCAGGGAGATCCTGTTCCTGCGCGAGAAGCTGAACCAGATTATGGCGAAGCACTCGGGGAAGCCGATCGAGCAGATTGCCAAGGACACCGACCGGGACAATTTCCTATCGGCGGAAGAGGCCCGCGAGTATGGTCTGATCGACAAGATTCTGAGCTCGCGCATCGAGGCCGTGGCGGCCTGACGGGAGGCAACGCATGTCGGACAAGAGCGGCGAGAAGCTTCTGTACTGCTCCTTCTGCGGCAAGAGCCAGCACGAAGTGCGGAAGCTCATCGCGGGCCCGTCGGTGTTCATCTGCGACGAGTGCATCGAGCTTTGCAACGACATCATTCGCGAGGAAAGCTCCGGCGACAAGTCCGGCAAGACCGCCAAGTCAGACCTCCCGACGCCGCGCGAAATCTGCACGATCCTCGACGAGTACGTCATCGGGCAGGATCCGGCCAAGCGCATTCTCTCGGTCGCGGTGTACAACCACTACAAGCGGCTCAAGCACCTCTCCAAGAGCGACGAGGTCGAGCTCGCCAAGGCGAATATCCTGCTGGTGGGGCCCACCGGATCGGGCAAGACGCTGCTTGCGCAGACCCTGGCGCGACTCCTCAACGTCCCGTTCGTGATCGCTGACGCGACCACGCTCACCGAGGCCGGCTATGTTGGGGAGGACGTCGAGAACATCATCCAGAAGCTGCTGCAGAACTGCGACTACGACGTCGACAAGGCGAAGCGAGGCATCGTCTACATCGACGAGATCGACAAGATCTCGCGCAAGTCCGACAACCCCTCGATCACGCGGGACGTCTCGGGCGAGGGCGTGCAGCAGGCACTGCTAAAGCTGGTCGAGGGAACCATCGCGTCGGTGCCTCCGCAGGGTGGGCGCAAGCACCCCAACCAGGATTTCGTCCAGGTCGACACGACCAACATCCTCTTCATCTGCGGCGGGGCCTTCGACGGACTCGAGAAGATCATCCGCAATCGCACCGACAAGACCGGCATAGGCTTTGGCGCGGAGGTGCGGAGCCTCTCGAGCGGGAAGGACGTGGGCGAGGTGTTGCGCTCGGTCGAGCCTGAGGATCTCATCAAGTACGGCCTCATCCCGGAATTCGTCGGACGCCTTCCGGTGATCGCGACGCTCGAGGAGCTCGACGAGCAGGCGCTCATCCTCATCCTCACGGAGCCCAAGAATGCGCTCCTCAAACAATACCAGAAGCTCTTCTCGATGGAGGGCGTCGACCTCGAAGTGCGGCTCCAGGCCCTGAACGCGATTGCGGGGCGGGCGCTGGCGCGCAAGACGGGCGCGCGTGGCCTGCGCTCGATCCTGGAACAGGTTCTGCTCGACATCATGTTCGAGCTGCCGACGCTGGAGAACGTCAGCAAGGTGGTCGTCGACGAGCCGACCATCTCCGGCGACGGCAAGCCGCTGCTCATCTACTCGGACCAGCCGAAGGTTGCCGGCGGAGCCTGACACGCCGGCGGGGCGCCTGCCCACTGCGCCTTCATGGGAAAGCGGGTCGACCCGCTTCGATCGAAATCGTGCTTTGCGACCTTGTTTTCGGGGCGATTGCCCGGATATGTTAGGTTGTTTTCTTTTGGAATGGTGCCGCCATGTCTAGCGAGAACGAAGTCACAGCAGTTCCGGCCCAGTATCCCCTCCTGCCCCTGCGGGACGTGGTGGTCTTTCCGCACATGGTCATCCCCCTTTTCGTGGGGCGCCCCAAGTCCATCAAGGCCATGGAAGTGGCGATGGAGGCGGGCAAGAGCATCTTGCTGGTCGCGCAGAAGTCCGCTGCCAAGGACGACCCCGGCGCCGACGACCTGTACAAGATCGGGTGTATTTCCAACATCTTGCAGATGTTGAAGCTGCCGGACGGCACCGTGAAGGTGCTGGTCGAGGGTAATCAGCGCGCGACCATCGAGGATGTGCTGGATCAGCGGACCCATTACGTCGCGACGGCCGTGCCGGTGCCGAATGGCCCGCCCGACAATGCCGAGCTCGAGGCGATGCGGCGCGCGCTGGTCAGCCAGTTCGACCAGTACGTCAAGCTGAACAAGAAGATTCCGCCTGAAATCCTTACCTCCCTTGCGGGAATCGAGGAAGCGGGCCGCCTGGCCGACACCGTTGCGGCCCACCTGCCGTTGAAGCTCGAGCAGAAGCAGAAGGTGCTCGAGATGTTCACGCCGCGCGAGCGGCTCGAGAGCCTGCTCTCGCAGCTCGAGGCGGAGATCGACATCCTGCAGGTGGAGAAGCGCATCCGCGGCCGCGTGAAGCGGCAGATGGAAAAGAGCCAGCGCGAGTACTACCTCAACGAGCAGGTGAAAGCCATCCAGAAGGAGCTCGGCGAGGGCGAGGAGGGCGCCGATCTCGAGGAGATGGAGAAGCGCATCAAGCGTGCGCGGATGCCCAAGGACGCGCGCCACAAGGCAGAGGCCGAGCTGAAGAAGCTTCGGCTGATGTCGCCGATGTCGGCGGAGGCGACCGTCGTGCGCAACTATCTCGACACGCTGGTCGCGCTACCGTGGAAGAAGCGGAGCAAGATCTCCAAGGACATCACGGCGGCGGAGAAGGTGCTCGACCAGGACCACTACGGGCTGGAGAAGGTGAAGGAGCGCATCGTCGAATACCTCGCCGTCCAGAACCGCGTGCAGCAGATGAAGGGTCCGATCCTCTGCCTGGTCGGTCCTCCCGGCGTCGGGAAGACCTCGCTCGGCCAGTCGATCGCCCGCTCGACGAACCGCAAGTTCGTGCGCATGTCGCTCGGCGGCGTGCGCGACGAGGCGGAGATCCGCGGACATCGGCGCACCTACATCGGTTCGATGCCCGGCAAGATCCTGCAGAACATGGTCAAGGTTGGGGTCCGCAATCCGCTCTTCCTGCTCGACGAGGTGGACAAGCTCGGGATGGATTTCCGCGGCGATCCGTCCTCGGCGCTGCTCGAGGTGCTGGACCCCGAGCAGAATCATACGTTCGTCGACCATTACGTCGAGGTGGAATACGACCTGTCGGAGGTCATGTTCGTCGCCACGGCGAATACGCTCAACATCCCGCCCGCGCTGCTCGACCGGATGGAAGTCATCCGCCTGTCCGGCTACACCGAGGACGAGAAGGTCAACATCGCGGTGCGCTACCTGCTGCCCAAGCAGATGAAGAACAACGGCGTGAAGCGCGAGGAGCTGGCGATCTCGGAATCGGCAGTGCGCGACATCATCCGCTACTACAGCCGCGAGGCCGGCGTGCGGAGCCTGGAGCGCGAGATCTCCAAGATCTGCCGCAAGGTCATCAAGAGCCTGATGACGAAGGGCGGACAGAAGCGCGTCTCGATCACGCCGCGCAACCTGGACAAGTTCCTGGGCGTGCGTCGCTATTCGTTCGGCACCGCCGAGAAGGACAACCAGGTCGGCCAGGTGACCGGGCTCGCATGGACGGAAGTCGGGGGCGAGCTGCTCACGATCGAGGTCGCGGTGATGCCCGGCAAGGCCAAGACGATCACCACGGGCAAGCTCGGCGAGGTGATGCAGGAATCGATCCAGGCGGCCCTGACCGTCGTGCGCAGCCGCGCCGATCGGCTCGGCATCGACTCCAAGGTCTTCCAGGAAAAGGATCTCCACATCCACCTTCCGGAAGGTGCAACGCCCAAGGACGGGCCGAGTGCCGGCGTCGGGATCTGCACGTCGATGGTGTCAGCGCTGACGGGGATCCCGGTCCGCGCCGACGTCGCCATGACGGGCGAGATCACATTGCGCGGCGAAGTGCTCGCGATCGGCGGCCTCAAGGAGAAGCTGCTTGCGGCGCACCGTGGTGAGATCAAGACCGTGCTGATCCCGGAAGAGAACGTGAAGGATCTGGCCGAGATTCCCGAGAACATCAAGAATCGTCTCGAGATCATTCCGGTCAAATGGATCGACAAGGTGCTCGAGATCGCGCTCACCCACATGCCCAATGTCGCGAAAGACGGTGAAGCGGGCGCAGCAGTTCCGTCGACCGGCGGCGACGACAAGAAGCCGACGACCGGGGTAGTCACGCACTGACGCGCGCGACACTGCGCGTCTGAACACAGGGCCGGGCGGAGTGATCCGCGCCGGCCCTTCTCATTTTCATGGATGGAGTTCGGCAGCGGCCATACCCGCTGACACACGGCTGCGGAAGTGGAGCGAACTAGATCACCGCGCCGACGGCGCGGAGAAAACCGGCGCGATCCTTCTCGGTGGAGAGTTCGTCGGCGAGGATCTGGTAGAACTCCTGCCGATTCTGTGTCACGGCGGCCGCGCGCTTCACAACGACTTTCGCGATCGGACCGAGATACGGCGTGAGCGCACGTGCTGCCTCGTCGACAGCCTCTGGCGTGAGGACGATGGTATGAGTCGTGCGAGTCCCGGTCGCGCGCGTCGCGCTGGTCCGTGTGGCAGTGGTCCTCGTTGCCGAGAGCGTTCCGGGTGACGTTGAGGATGCACGCTTCGGTCGGTTCGCCAGGAATGCGTTGCGCTCTTCCGGTGTTGGCAGCGCTTCGGTGATGAGCGTGTAGAGTTTCTCGATGTCCGTTGTGCGCTGCGCGGCGCGCCTGACCATCACTCTTGCGACCGGCCCGACGGTGCGCGCGAGCTGCTCCTCGACCTGCTTGAGCACTGCGCTGTCCCAGCCAGTGGGCGGCGGGGTGCTGCCACCGCTGCCGCCACCACTGCCGGACGATAACGGCAGCGAACCGGAGTGCGAGCGCGACGGAACGCTCGGCTCGTGGATGCCGATCGGCTGCGTTGGCTCGGTGATGATAGTTTCCTCCGAAAGCGCCGGACTGACGGGCGCTGCATACGCCTCCAGGATCGCGGCGCGCATTTCCGAAGCCGTCTGGAACCGATCTTTCGGCTCCTTGGCGAGTGCCTTGGCGATCACGGGATCGTAGCGCTCCCAGCCGCGCGTCGCGTCGAGCTGCGAGGGCGAGGGCGGGTTCTCGTAGCAGATCTTGAATGCAACTGTCTCGGCGCGGCCGCTGAACGGACGCGCGCCCGTGAGGAGCTGATACAGGACGACACCCGAAGAGAAGATATCGGCGCGCCAGTCCACTGACTGGCCGGCGTACTGCTCCGGGGCCATGTAGCCGGGCGTGCCCATCACCGCGCCGGTCTGAGTCAGGTTCGACGTGTCGATCCGGGCGATGCCGAAGTCGGCCACCTTCAGGCGGCCGTTGGTCATGATGAGAATGTTGGCCGGCTTGACGTCGCGGTGCCAGACGCCTTGCTCGTGCGCGTACTCGAGTGCATCGAGAAGCTGCGCCATGACGCTTACCGCGTCGCGCTCCTCGAATCGCGTCCCGCGATTGAAGTATTCGCGGAGCGGGTTGCTCTGCACGTACTCCATCGCGATGTACGCGATGTCGTCGTCCTCGCCGTACTCGTACACGGCAACGATGCCCGGATGCGAGAGCCTGCCGGCCGCCTGCGCCTCGTTCTTGAAGCGGGCAACGAGCGTTCCCGCCCGGTCGTCGTCGATGATCTCCTTGCGGATGGTCTTGATTGCGACCGGGCGACGGATGTTGGGATCGAATGCCTTGTAGACGACCCCCATTGCTCCCTTGCCGAGCACCTCGGAGACCTCGTATTTCCCGAAGCGCAGCGGCTGATTCATGGGCGACTGATTCCCGTCAATTCCATCCTCCCTGCAATTTCCGTCACGCTTCCAGCATCTTCATCGCCTGCACCAGGCTCTTGCGCATCCGGTCGAACGACGAGGCCAGCGTGCCGATCTCGTCGCGACTGCGTGTCGTGAACTCCGGCGCATCGAGATCGCCCAGGCTTACCTGGTCGGCGATCTTCGACAGGCGGGCTACCGGGTGAATCACCATTGTCCAGAGCATCAGGTTCAGCGCAAGGCCAATCGTCACGAAAACCACCGCGAGCGAGATCATGAACACGCGGAACGCCGCTTCGGCGCGATGGATCGGGACGGCCATCGGAACCGACACGATCTGGGCGCCGACGACCTCGTTCAACCGCCAGCCGAAGCCGTTTGCGGGGCCATAGCGGTCGACCATGGTCTTGGGCGCGGCCTCGATGGTTGAATGGCAGGTGAGGCAGGCCGGATCGGAGATCTTGATCGGGCGGGCGATGTAGAGCGAGCGCCCGGTCGGTGTATCGCGCTCCCCGACGAGCTCGTGATTGTCCCCGCCGCCGCGGAACTGGTTGACGACGTCGGACTCCCAATCGGCGGCCCGGTCGCGCGGGTTGGTCGGATTGAGCGTGGCCTCCTTGTAGCTGTACTCCGGGAAGTTCTTCTTGAGCCCGGTGAGAATCTCGGTCGCGGAGTAGGCCGGCACCGACTGGGGCAGGAACGTGTACTTCATCTGGGTCACGAGCAGCGGCCGCACCTGGCCCGACGTGTAGCTGCGGGTCGAGAGCGCCGCCTCCATGACGATGCGCGCGTTCTGCACGATTTCATCGCGTGCATTCTGCTGCAGCAAAGTCCAGGAAACGTAGCCCGCCGCCGCCAGACCGGCCAGGAACACCACGATGAATACCAGGTTGAACTTGAGGATGAGCCTCATCCGTGCCTCCGCGAGTTGTGCTTGTTCTTGGGCCTGCCGACAGCGTCGCCCCGTACTTCCGCCGCGATTTCACCTAAGCGCGAGTCTCCCACGCCCCGGCCTTTCGCACCGTCGATGAGCACCGCCCGGTCCTCGGCAAGCGTCACCGTTGCGACGAACTCGTGACCCGTGGCCGTGAGCGGGACAAGCAGCGCCGTCAGCAGTGCAAGTGTTGCGCATCCCGATGAAATTGCGTGCAAGCGGATGTCTCCCGAAAAGCCGCCGTTCGCAATGCCCTCGACCGGTACGCCGGCCGTGCAAGCACGTTACTGTAGGCGGTCGCCTGAAAGGCTGTCAATCCACATGAAACGGCACTCTTCAGGGGCGACAATCGACGGTGGGACGCGAAAATCCTCCCGTATACTCGCATACAAGCCGCTCAGGGGAGATCGCGATGGAATCCGTCCAGGAAGAGTCCCTCCACAGCGAATGCGCGGTGGTCTTCGTGGACATCAGCGGCAGCACGCGGCTCTACGAGGCACTCGGCGATGAGCCGGCGCTCGACCGCGTTGCGCAGGTGCTGGCGATCCTGCAAGACGTCACCCGTGAGTCCGGCGGGCGCGTCGTCAAGGGCGTGGGCGACGGACTCATGTGTGCATTCGAGGTGGCCGAAACCGCCCTGGGAGCGGCGCGCATCATGCAGGAGCGAATCGAGAACCAGCGCGCGATGGGCAACCTGGATCTGGGAATCCACGTGGGCTGCCATTTCGGTCCGGTGATCGAGAATTCCGGAGACCTGTACGGCGACACGGTGAACGTCGCCGCGCGGGTTGCGGGACTGGCGCGCGTCGCCGAAATACTCACCACCGAGGACACGGTCGGCCGACTTTCTTCGACCGCACGCGAGTACACGCGCCTGCTCGACCGTGTCCCCGTGAAGGGCAAGCAGGCCACGCTTCCGATCTACGAGGTCCTCTGGCAGGAAGGGGAAGATCTGACCATGCTGGGCACGCGGTTCGGGACGGAACGCGCAACCCGCCTCGTCCTCAGGCACGACGGTCGCGATATCGCGATGGACGAGGGCGGGCCGGCGTCGGTGACGTTCGGGCGCGATGCCGGATGCGAAATCGTGATCGCGGATCGCCGCGCCTCGCGGCTGCACGCCCATATCGAGCGTCGGCGCGACAAGTTCGTGCTGGTCGATCATAGCGCCAACGGCACGTGGGTTGGAATGTCGGGAAGCGAGGAGGTCGTGCTGCGGCGCGAGGAACAGATTCTGGGTGGGCAGGGCGTCATCGGAATCGGTCAGAGCCCGCGCAACGAAGGGGCGGCGCGAATCGAGTTCGAGTGCCGCTGAGCGAACGATTGGCGCAGGGCGCAAGCCCGGTGTCATATTCCGATGCCTTGCGTCCTTGACATGGCGAGAAGCCGATTGCTATAACGCCCGTTCGACGCGCGTTGCGGAGTTGCCGAAGATCGCGACAGGTCACACCAAGAGGGGGAACTCAGTGAACAAGAGCGAGATGATCGATCACATCGCGCGGTCCGCGGACATTTCCAAGGCCGCCGCGCAGCGCGCGCTGGACGCGGCGGTCGCGAGCATCAAGACCGCCCTCAAGAAGGGCGGATCGGTGACCATAGTCGGCTTCGGCACCTTCTATGTCGGGAAGCGTGAGGCGCGCGCGGGGCGCAATCCGCAGACCGGTGAAACGATACGGATCCGGGCGGCGCGAGTGCCGAAATTCCGACCTGGCAAAGCCCTCAAGGATGCGATAAACTGAGCGCCCTTTTCGGGGGTGGATTTTTTGCCCGAACGGGGCGTACTCGGGTGGTGTTGTCGGGTTCTGGTCGGTGACCGCTCGGCCGGTAAGATCGACACGGCGCCTCGGCCCGCGAGTTTCCGGGAAAGGGTGCTTAGCTCAGCTGGTAGAGCGTCGCCCTTACAAGGCGAATGTCGGCGGTTCGAGCCCGTCAGCACCCACCAGCCGGGCCGGTCACACGTGCATCCTCGATCGTTGTCGTGCAATTTCGTGGAGTGGTAGTTCAGTTGGTTAGAATACCGGCCTGTCACGCCGGGGGTCGCGGGTTCGAGTCCCGTCCACTCCGCCAGAAATCCCAGGAGGCGAACCACGGTTCGCCTTTTTCGTATGCGCGGTGACGTCTGCGGGAAGGAGGGCGACGGGCGGAGACCAGCCGGTTTCCTACTGTTCGGAACCTTCCGCGCTTCGTTGGCCGCGGGGAGATTCCCTGCATCGGAGTAGTGAACCATGTTCGATCTCGTTCACAAGTACAAGATCATTCTCCAGGTCATCCTCGGAATGATCATCATCTCGTTCACCTTCTGGGGCGTCCAGTCCTACCGGGCAGGATTCGATTCGTCGCGCGTGGTTGCCGAGGTCGGCGGCGTCACGATCACGCAGCAGGAATTTGCGGTTGCCATGACCCAGCAGCGCGAGCGCCTTGCGTCCATGCTCGGTCGCAACGTGGACCCTGCGACCCTCGATACACCCAGCATGCGCAGGGAGCTGCTCGACGGCATGATCTCGCAGCGCGTGCTCGCCCTGTATGCGGCCAAGCAGCACATGCAGGTGAGCGACGAGCAGCTGCGCGACGCGATCGCCGGCATTACCTCATTTCAGGAGGATGGGAAATTCTCGCTGGCGCGCTATCGGACGCTCCTGCAGGCGCAGAATCTCACCGAGGCGCAGTTCGAGCACGACATGCGCTCAGATCTGGTGTTGCAGCAGCTCTCTGCGGGGTTGGCGGAATCGGCTTTTGTCGCAAAGAATGTTGCACGCAAGTTCGCCGAGGCGCGCGAGCAGAAGCGCGAGGTTTCGCAGGTCACGCTCTCGCCGGACGACTTTCGCAGCAAGGTGAAGCTCGCACCAGACGCGGTGGAAGCCTACTACAAGGCGAATCAGAAGGAATTCGAGTCACCCGAGCAGGTGCGCGTCGAGTACGTCGTGCTGAACCGGGATCTGCTCGCGCAGCGCGAGACCGTCAGCCCCGAGGAAGTCAAGGCGATCTACGAGCAAAGCTTCGCGGCGCGCTACAAGGAGCGTGCAGCGGTGCGCGCGAAGATCGATGAGATTCTGGCCGAAGCGCGCAAGAACCCGGAGAAGTTCGCCGAGCTGGCCAAGCAGTACTCGCAGGATCCCGGCTCCGCGCCCCAGGGCGGCGACCTGGGATATTTCGGACGCGGCTCGATGGTGAAACCCTTCGAGGACGCGGCATTCAAGCTCACGGAGGGCGAGATCAGCCCGGTGGTCGAATCCGAGTTCGGATTCCACATCATCAAGCTGACCGGGAAGCGCAAGGGTGACGGTGGCGCCGAGGAGCGCAGCGCCAGCCACATCCTGCTCAACGCTCCGCAGGACGCGAAGAGCTTCGAGGAGGCCAAGCCCGAGATCGAGGACCAGATCAAGCGCCAGCGTCTTGCGAAGAAATTCGCGGAATCCGCGGAGTCGTTCAGCAATATCGCCTACGAGCAGCCCGACAGCCTCAAACCGCTGATCGACAAGTTCCAGCTCAAGCCGCAGACATCCGACTGGCTCCCGCGCGTGTCGGGCGGAGGCAAAGGCCCCCTGGACAGTTCGCGGGCGCGCGCTGCACTCTTCACGGACGACGTGATCAAGAACAAGCGCAACTCCGAGGTGGTCGAAGTCGCACCGGGCCAGCTCATGGTGGCCCGGATGATTGATCACAAATCAGCCGCCATGCGTCCGCTCGATGCGGTGCGTGACGAGATCGTGCAGCTGCTGACGGACAAGGAAGCACGAGCGCTCGCGCAGAAGGCGGGCGCGGACATGCTGGCTGAGTTGCGTGCCGGGAAGTCGGTGGACGTGAAGTGGCCCGCGGCCAAGACGGTGAGCCGGGAAGACCCGAACGGGCTCGACGCATGGACGCTCGCGGCCGTCTTCCGCACGGACGCGGCGAAGATTCCCGCCTATACTGGATTGGGTGTCGGCGCGAAGGGCTACGCGTTGATTCGCATATCCGGTGTCACCGATGCGCACGGCCTCGACGACCAGAAACTCGCGGTGAGCCAGTTCGGCCTTGCCCGGCAGGAAGCGACCGCGGATTTCCAGGCGTTCGTGGCGGGACTGCGCGAGCGCACCAAGATCGAGGTCAATCCGGCGAGCCTCGAGAAGCAGCCGGGCGGTTAGCGGCTGCTGCGCGTTACGCGGGGTTGGGTTTTGCGAGGTCCATCATCCCGCCGACGACCACGTTGAATCCCGCATCGACGTAGGTCACCTCACCGGTCACGCCTGCGGCGAGGTCGGAAAGCAGAAACGCAGCGACGTTCCCCACGTCGTCGATCGTCACGTTTCGACGCAGCGGCGCGCTCTGCTCGACGAACTTCAGGATCTTGCCGAAGCCGGCGATGCCGCTCGCGGCGAGCGTCTTGATCGGCCCCGCCGAGATTGCGTTCACGCGATGGCCGCGCGGACCGAGATTCGCGGCCAGATAGCGTACCGCCGCTTCGAGGCTGGCTTTGGCGAGGCCCATCGTGTTGTAGTGCGGCAGCACGCGGTCGGCACCGAGGTAGGTCATCGTCAGAAGCGCGCCGGCGCGTCCCTGCATCATCGGCTGCGCCGCCTTCGCTAGCGCGGGAAAGCTGTAGGCGCTGATATCGTGCGCGATGCGAAACGCTTCGCGCGATAGCCCATCCAGCAGCTCGCCGTCGATCGCCTCGCGCGGCGCGAAGGCGATCGCGTGCACCAAGCCGTCGAGACCGTCCCAGCGCGTCGCCAACCCACTGAAAAGTCTGTCGATTTCCTCATCGCTCGCCACATCGCACGGAAACGTCGCATCGCTGTCAAAGTCGCGGGCCATCTGGGCGACCCGATCCTTGAACCGGTCGCTCTGATACGTGAATGCCAACTCGGCGCCCTCGCGGTGACACGCCCGGGCGATGCCATAGGCAATGGAGCGGTTGCTGAGCAGACCGGTGATGAGAATCTTCTTGTTCTGGAGAAATCCCATTTCGACTCCGAAGATGAACGCTGCGGGATTATATCCCCGTGATAGTGCGTGGCCCGCCGCGAAGGACGCCTCGTGTCACGCTCGGCTACACTGCGCGGCCATGCGCAGAATCGCAGCCACTCTCGCGTCCGTTCTCGCAGCCACACTCGTGCTCGGCGGGTGCGCGGAGGTGTGGAACGATCCATACCCGGCTGCCGACCGCGGCCGTAACATCCTCTACACGTCGTTCATCGATCGCCCCAAGACGCTCGACCCGGCGCGCTCCTACACGTCCGACGAGTGGGGCTTCATCCAGCAGATCTACGAGCCCCCGCTGCAATACCAGTATCTGAAGCGGCCCTACGAGCTCATTCCGCAAAGCGCACTCGAGGTGCCGAAGCCGCGGCTGCTCGACAGCGCGGGGCGCGAACTCCCGAGCGATGCGCCGGCGAATCAGGTGGCAACGAGCGAGTACGTGATCAAGATCCGCCCGGGAATCATGTATCAGCCGCATCCCGCATTCGCCAAGGATGCGCAGGGCCGCCCGCTCTACCTCGACCTGTCCGAGTCCGCGATTCGCGACAAGTACGCGCTTTCCGACTTCTCGAAGACCGGTACGCGGGAGCTCGTCGCGGAAGATTTCGTCTACGAGATCAAGCGGCTCGCGCACCCGCGGGTGGTGTCCCCCATCTTCGGGCACATGAGCACTTACATCGTCGGGCTCAAGGAACTGGGCGCAGCGCTCAAGGCGGCGAACGATCGCATGGTTGCCGACCACCGCCAGGACTATGGGCCGGCAGACCGGGGCCTGCCCTGGATCGACCTTCGCGAATTCCCGCTGGCGGGCGTAGACGTGGTGGACCGGTACACCTATCGGATCCGCATCAAGGGCAAGTATCCGCAGTTCGTGTACTGGCTCGCGATGCCGTTCTTCGCGCCGCTGCCCGTCGAGGCGGACCGATTCTATTCTCAGCGCGGCATGAACGAGGGTCGCAATCTGACGCTCGACTGGTTTCCCGTGGGAACGGGACCCTACATGCTCGCGGAGAACAACCCGAACGCGCGCATGGTGCTCCTGCGCAACCCCAACTTTCGCGGTGAGCCTTACCCGTCGGAAGGCGCGCCCGAGGACGCGTCGGCAGGCCTGCTGCGCGACGCCGGCAAGACGGTACCCTTCATCGATCGCGTCGTATACACCCGCGAGAAGGAGGGCATTCCCTACTGGAACAAGTTTCTCCAGGGCTACTATGACCAGTCGAGCATCAATTCGGACAACTTCGATCAGGCGGTGCGCCTCAATCTCGAGGGCGAAGCGAGCCTGACACCGGAGATGCAGGAGCGTGGCATCTGGCTGCGCACGTCGGTGAGTACGAGCTCGTTCTATTTCGCGTTCAATTTTCTCGACCCGGTGGTGGGGGGCCGATCGGAGCGCGCACGCAAGCTTCGCCATGCCATCTCGATCGCGATGGACTGGGAGGAGTTCATCTCGATTTTCCAGAACGGACGCGGCATATCGGGAATGGGCCCGCTTCCGCCCGGCATCTTCGGCTACCGCGAGGGCGAGCGGGGCATGAATCCGGTCGTGTACGAGTGGAAGAACGGCGCGCCGCACCGCAAACCCATCGCCGTCGCGCGGAAGCTCCTCGCGGAGGCCGGCTACCCGGGCGGGCGCGACGCGCGCACGGGCCAGCCGCTCGTCCTCTATCTCGACACCGTGCAGCGCGGACCGGACGACAAGCCGCGCCTCGATTGGTACCGGCGCCAGTTCGAGAAGCTCGACATCCAGCTCGAGATCCGCGCCACCGACTGGAACCGTTTCCAGGAAAAGATAAAGAGCGGCAATACCCAGCTCTTCTTCCTCGGCTGGAATGCCGACTATCCGGACCCGGAGAACTTCATGTTCCTGCTGAACGGCCCGCAGTCCCGCGCCAAGACCGGCGGGGAGAACGCAGCGAACTATCGGAACCCGGAGTACGACCGGCTTTTCGAGCGCATGAAGAACATGGACAACGGACCGGAGCGGCAGGCGATCATCGACCAGATGGTGGCCATCGCGCGCGAAGACGCGCCGTGGGTCTGGGGCTTCCATCCGCTCGACTACAGCCTAGCGCATGCGTGGCTCTCGAACGTGAAACCGAACCAGATGGCGCGTAACGGCCTCAAGTACTACCGCATCGATCCTCGGGAACGGGCGTTGAAGCGGAGCGAATGGAACCGGCCGGTCGTCCTGCCGCTCGCCGTGATCGTGCTTCTCGTGCTCCTTTCCGCGCTTCCGGCGATCGTCGCCTATCGACGACGCGAGCGGGCCGCGGCGCGCCCGGCACGGCAAGCCGGATGATCGCGTACATCACCCGTCGGGTGCTGTATGCGATTCCGATCCTGATCGGGGTGAACCTGATCACGTTCGCGCTGTTCTTCGTCGTCAACACGCCCGACGACATGGCGAACATGGCGCTGGGCGCGAAGCGCGTCACGCCCGAGGCGGTCGAGCTCTGGAAGGCCGAGCGGGGCTACGACAAGCCGCTGCTCCTCAATCGGCAAGGCGGAGGGGCTGGACCGGTTCACCGACACGATCTTCTTCCAGAAGTCGGTGCGCCTCTTCGTCTTCGACTTCGGCAACGCGGACGACGGGCGTAACATCGGGCACGAGATTCGTACGCGGATGTGGCCGAGCCTGGCGCTCGCGATCCCGGTCTTTCTCGTCGGGCTCGCCGTGAACATCACCTTCGCGCTGGGGCTCGCGCTCTTCCGCGCCACCTACCTGGATTTCTGGGGGGTGGTCGCATGCGTGGCGATGATGTCAATCTCGTCGCTCTTCTACATCATCGGCGGGCAGTATCTCGTCAGCAAGGTGTGGAGTCTCGTGCCGATCTCGGGCTACACGGCCGGGGTCGACGCGGCGAAATTCCTGGTGCTGCCGGTGGTCGTGGGCGTCGTGGGTGGGATCGGGAGCCACACACGCTGGTACCGGACGATCTTTCTCGAGGAGGTCAACCGGGACTACGTGCGCACGGCGCGCGCCAAGGGCCTGTCCGAAATCACGGTGCTCTTCCGGCACGTGCTCAAGAACGCGCTGATCCCTATCCTGACCGGCGTGGTCGTGGTGATCCCGGCGCTCTTCATGGGGAGCCTGATCGCGGAGTCGTTCTTCGGCATTCCGGGGCTCGGCAGCTACGTCATCGATGCCATCCGTTCCCAGGATTTCGCAGTCGTCCGGTCGATGGTCTTCCTCGGATCCGTGCTCTACATCGTCGGGTTGCTGCTCACCGATCTGTCCTACACCGTGGTCGATCCGCGGGTGAGGTTCGAGTGAAGCTGGTCCCGCTCTGGACCGACGTCCTGGTCTGGCTCCTCGTGGCGGTTGTTGCGAGCTACGCGTGGTATGCGCGGCGGCACCCCCATCTCGTCGCACCGTGGCGCAGGGTGGCGCGGGCGAGCGCGGGCATGGCGTCGCTCGTGATCGTCGGGATTTTCGCGGTCATCGGCCTGGCGGACTCCGTCCACTATCGCCCGCTCCTTCCCGAGACGGCAGCTGGCGCTGCGCCCGTGTATTCGGTCGAGACCCGATCGATCCTCGATCATCTGCTCGATCCCCTGCGAACGCAGCCCGAGAAGACCTATTCGGCGCCGCTCGCGATTCGCGCATTTTCCAAGGAGACGATCGAGCTCCCGGGCGGCGAGGTGCGCAGGGAATATCCGCGCCTCAAGTACGGTGGCCGGCACGTCGCCGACGAGTCGGCGCGCGACCGGGACGTCCTGCTCAAAGTGCTGTCGGGTATCGCGATCGGAGCGTTCGTCTGGGCGGTGCTCACGGGTGTGTGGGTGACCCTGCTCGCGCGTCGGCGCAGCATTCAGCCGGTCGCGATGGCGCGGCGAATCCTGCAGCGCGAAACCGACGTCGCCTGGCTGGCGGTGTTCGCCACTTTGCTCCTGGCTGCGCTGGTCGTGACGCCGGTGGCGCTGCTGGCCACTGGCTATCATGTCCTTGGCACCGACAAGGTCGGACAGGACGTGCTCTATCTCGCCCTGAAGAGCATCCGCACGGCGCTCGTGATCGGCACGCTCACCACGCTCATCATGCTGCCGTTCGCGGTGTTGCTCGGCATTGCGGCGGGCTATCTCAAGGGCTGGGTGGACGACGTGATCCAGTACGTCTACACGACGCTCAACTCGATTCCGTCGGTGCTCCTCATCGTGGCCGCGGTGCTGATGATGCAGGTGTACATCGACTCGCATGCGGAGCTCTTCCCGACGGCGGTCGAGCGGGCCGACCTCCGGCTGCTCTTTCTCTGCATCATCCTCGGCGTGACGACCTGGACCGGCCTTGCGCGGCTGCTGCGTGGCGAGGCGCTCAAGCTGCGTGAGCTCGACTACATCCAGGCCGCGCGGGCATTCGGCGTGCGGCACGCACGCATCATGACGCGTCACATCCTGCCCAACGTCATGCACATCGTTCTCATCTCGCTGGTCCTGGATTTCAGCGCCCTGGTGCTCACGGAAGCCGTGCTGTCCTACATCGGCGTCGGCGTGGACCCGACGATGAACAGCTTCGGCACGCTCATCAACAGCGCGCGACTGGAGATGTCGCGCGACCCGATGGTCTGGTGGACACTGGCGGCTGCGTTCGGATTCATGCTCGTCCTCGTGCTGGCTGCGAATCTCTTCGCCGACGCAGTGCGCGACGCGTTCGATCCGCGCGTGAGAGTCGGCTCTGCAGGCGCGGAGGAGGCCGCGGCATGAGCGAGACGCTGCTCAAGGTCAGCGCCTTGCGCACCTGGCTGGAAGGGTCGGGCGGCGTTGTCCGGGCGCTCGACGGCGTCGATCTCGACATTCGACGTGGCGAGACGTTCGCGATTGTCGGGGAGTCCGGATGCGGCAAGAGCGTCACTGCGCTTTCCGTCGCCCGGTTGCTGCCCGAGACCGGTCGGGTCGTCGACGGCTCGGTACGGCTCGGTGACACCGAGCTCCTCGATCTGCCCGAAGCGGCGATGCGCAACGTGCGTGGCGGGCGCATCGCGATGATCTTCCAGGAACCGGCCACGAGCCTGAACCCGGTTCTCACCGTGGGCGCCCAGATCGGCGAAGTGCTCGAGCGCCATGCCGGGCTGCGGGGCGCGGCGGCGCGCAAGCGCGCGGTCGAGCTGCTCGACGCGGTGGGAATCGCGGAAAGCACCCGTCGCCTCGACGAATACCCGTTCCAGCTGTCCGGAGGGATGCGACAGCGCGTGATGATCGCGCAGGCTCTCGCAGGCGAGCCCGATCTCCTGATCGCGGACGAGCCGACGACGGCGCTCGACGTCACCATCCAGGCGCAGGTTCTTGATCTCCTCAGGGACCTGCAGTCCCGCACCGGGATGGCCATCCTGCTGATCACGCACGATCTCGGCATCGTGGCCGGCATGGCGAGTCGCGTCGCGCGTGATGTACGCCGGGCAGATCGTCGAGGTCGCGTCGTGCGACGCGTTCTTCGCGTCGGCCCAGCATCCGTACTCGCGCAAGCTCTTTGCCGCGTTGCCCGGAGCGCACCACCGCGGCGTCGCGCTTGCGGTCATCCCCGGCCAGGTGCCGCCCCTTACCGCAAATTTTCGCGGCTGCAGATTTGCCGACCGGTGCGAGCACGCCTTCGAGCGATGCCGGACGGAGGACCCGGGCTGGACGAAGATCGGGGACGCGCACCAGGTGCGCTGTCACTTGAGGGAGGCAGAGCGTGCCAGTCCGCTGATCGCTTCCGACATTGCAACCTCCGATGCGGTGTCGGCGCCCATGCCTGGCGCGACACTCCTCGACGTGCAGGACCTGAAGGTGCACTTCCCGATCCGGCGTGGTCTGCTGAAGCGCGTCGTGGGCCAGGTACATGCGGTCGATGGGGTTTCGCTCGAGATCCGGGCCGGACGGACGCTCGCCCTGGTGGGGGAGTCGGGCTGCGGCAAGACCACCGTCGGCAAGAGCCTGCTGCAACTCATTCGGCCCACGGCGGGCAGTGTCACGTTCGACGGCGTCGAGCTCACCGCGCTGCGCGGGGATGCGCTGCGGCGCCGGCGCGGCGACTTCCAGATCGTGTTTCAGGACCCCTATGCGTCGCTCAATCCGCGCATGCGCGTTGCGGACATCCTGGCGGAGGGCCGCAACGCGCTCGGCGTTCGCGATTCGCCGGCCGAAGAGCGCCGGCACATCGACGAGCTGCTGAACCAGGTTGGGCTGGACCCCAGTGCGCGCGAGCGCTATCCGCATGAATTTTCCGGAGGCCAGCGGCAGCGGATTGCGATCGCCCGGGCGCTGGCAGTCAAGCCGCGCCTCATCGTTTGCGACGAGCCGACGAGTGCGCTGGACGTGTCCGTGCAGGCACAGATCCTCAACCTGCTGCGCAGATTGCAGCGGGAGATGGGGCTCGCATACCTCTTCATCACGCACAATCTGGCGGTCGTGGCGTACCTGGCGGACGAGGTGGCGGTCATGTACCTGGGGCGCATCGTCGAGCACGGCACCGTTGCGGAGGTGCTCGAAACGCCCAGGCACCCGTACACCCTTGCGCTGCTCTCGGCGATCCCGGCCATCGAAGGCGGGCGCGAGCGGATCCGGTTGCAGGGCGAGCTTCCGTCGCCCGTGTCACCGCCGGCCGGTTGCCATTTTCATCCGCGCTGCCCGCAGGCGGAGGCGCGCTGCCGCGCTGCCTACCCGGCACGCACCGCGCTGTCGGAGACGCACTCGGTGCGCTGCTTTCTCTACGAGCAGAACTAGGACGACGAGGACGGACGCGCGACCTGACGGGGCGCCGCCTTGCCGCGCACTTCGATCAGGAGCCGCTGACCGATTCGGAGGTTCTTCCCGTCGATGCCATTCCAGGCGCGCAACTCCGCCACGGTCACGCGGTGCCGCCGGGCGATGCTCCACAGCGAGTCGCCCGATTTGACGCGATAGACGATGGTGGGACCTTGCGGCGTGGTGTAAGGCGAGCGGAACAGCGGCAGCGGATCGGACTCGATCTTGGCGCCTTCGGCGGGCACGAGCAGCTCATGGCCCGGTTTCACATGCGAGTACCGTCCCAGACCGTTCACCTGGCGAAGCCGGGTTTCGGTGAGACCGTGCGTCGCTGCGATCTTCCCCAGGTCGTCGCCGCGCTTGAAAGTGTAGGTCTGCCACGCCGACAGGGGCTCCGCGTGGTTTTCGAGGTTGTGCACGAATTTGTCGGCGCGATCGGCCGGCAGGACGAGCGTCGGCGCGACGGCCGAAGAGACCACCGGACGGTTGTGTCCCGGATTGAGCGCGATCAGCTCCTCCACCGGCATCTCCGCCAGGCGCGCCGCGACGCGCAAGTCGATGTCCCGCGTCAGTGCGACCGTGACGAAGTAGGGCGCGTCGGGAATCGGCTCCAGCTCGATGCCGAACTGCGCCGGATTCGCGACGATGTTCTTCAGCGCCTGCAGGCGCGGGACGTAATTGCGCGTCTCTCGCGGCATCCGCAGATTGGAAAAGTCCGTGGGCTTCCCGCGCGCCTGGTTCCGCTGGACCGCACGCGCGACCCCGTTCTCGCCGAAGTTGTACGAGGCGAGCGCGAGCTGCCAGTCGCCGTGCATGCGGTACAGGTTCTGCAGGTAGTCGAGCGCGGCATTCGTCGATGCCAGAATGTCGCGGCGATCGTCGTACCACCAGTTCTGCTCGAGGTTGTAATTCTTGCCGGTGGACGGAATGAATTGCCACAGGCCCGATGCGTGCGAGCGCGAGTAGGCCATCGGATTGAACGCGCTTTCCACCATCGGCAGCAGTGCGAGTTCGGTGGGCAGGCCGCGCCGCTCGATCTCCTCGACGATGTAGAAGAGATACCGTCGGCTGCGTTCCACCATCTTCTTGATCTGCTCCGGGTGGCGTGCATACGCAGCCTGCTCACGCTCGACAGTGCGCGATTCCAGGTTGGGCATCGCAAAACCTGCCCGGATGCGCTCCCAGAGGTCACCTGGCGGGCCGGTGGGGGGAAACCCGTCGGGCCACGCGCCGAGGTCCACGATGCCCGTCACGCTGAGGTCGGCCGGTTGCTGCGCGGCCAGTTCGCGGGGGGACACCAGCAGCGGTGCGCCCGGGGAGCACCTGTTCGGGCAACAGAATCGGAAGGTTGTGCAGAACGGGGTCTATCGCGAACGCCGTCGACGCCGCGCAAAGCAACACCGTGCCGATCAATCTCCGTGTGACCCGTTTCCCCTGCAAACGACCTCCCGAGCGCGCGGCCATGCTATCGGCCGACACCCGGCGGGTCAAGGAAAAACAGCGCCTTACGAGGGGATCTGCGGCGTCATCCAGGTGGAAAATTCCCGCCTGAAACCGGAAATGCCGGCGCGCCGGGTGACCGCGCCGCGGTTGCAGCCGTATCTGCTTGGCGTGCGACGCACCGCGAGCGGGCATGGCGCCTTCGCGAGATAATCCGGGGCGTGTTGCCGCCTTCACAAAATACGACGCTCTCCGAATGGTTTGGCTCGCCCAAGGGCGCGTATGTGCTCGCCTGGGAGCAGGCGCAGTACGACAGCGCGGTGGAGGACGTCTTCGGGTTCAATGCCATGCAGGTCGGACTTCCCGAGATCGATTTCCTGCGCAGCAACCGGATGCCACAGAGATTGCACGCCGGCCATGGCGCAACGTGCGACGTGCGCACGGAGTCGAACCTGTTGCCCTTCGCCTCCCAGAGCATGGATCTGGTGCTGTTGCCGCACGTGCTCGAGTTCAGCGAGCATCCGCACGACATCCTGCGCGAGGCCGAGCGCGTACTTATGCCCGAAGGCCAGATCGTGATCTCGGGTTTCAATCCGATGAGCCTCTGGGGCCTCGAACGCACGGTCAGGCGCCGTCGACCGCAGTATCCCTGGTGCGGAGACTTCATCGGCCTGCTGCGGCTTCGCGACTGGCTGAAGCTCCTCGGCTTCGAGCTCAACGGCGGAAAGTTCGGGTGTTATGCGCCACCGTTCGGTCATGCGAAGTGGCTGAAGCGCTTTGCATTCATGGAAAAGGCCGGCGACCGATGGTGGCCGATCGCGGGGGGCGTCTACGTCGTGCGCGCAAAGAAGCGCGTCATCGGCATGCGTCTCGTCGGGCCACGCTGGCGCAACGGCGCGCAGCCAGTGCGGGCGCTTGCGCCCATGGCGCGCCGCGAGTCGGTGCGCCGAACCGCGGTTTCGCGAGCGCGCCCCGCGCTCAAGCTCATCGAGTGCGGTACCCTTCAGCCGAGCGTGGTGCGCGCCGTGCCCCGGGAGCGCGAAGCGCGCGATGACTGAGAAGGTCCTGATCTATACCGATGGTGCGTGCAAGGGTAATCCGGGTCCGGGTGGCTGGGGCGCGCTCCTTCGCGTGGGCGCGCATGAAAAGGAGCTTTTCGGCGGCGAGCCGGAAACCACGAACAATCGCATGGAGCTTGTCGCCGTCATCAATGCACTCGCGTCGCTGAAGCGACCCTGCTCGGTCGAGGTCTACACGGATTCGCAGTACGTGCGGAACGGCATCACCGAGTGGCTCGCGCAGTGGCGCCGCCGCGGATGGAAGACCGCCGATCGCAAGCCGGTGAAGAACGTCGACCTCTGGCAGGCGCTCGAGCGCGAAGCCAGTCGGCACGAGGTGCAATGGCACTGGGTGAAAGGGCACGCGGGACATGACGGAAACGAGCGTGCCGACCAGCTTGCAAACCGCGGCGTCGCGTCGCTGAAGCAGCGCTAGATGCAATCCGGAAAGCTGCTTGTCATCGGCGTTTCGCTAGCGGGCCTCGTGGCGCTGGGCGGCTGGGCATATCACGCCTTCCGGGCGGCGCCGCCACCTGCGGTGGTGTCCGGAACGGCGTCGGGTCCGGCCGGCAAGGCTGCTCGCGGGTCGGGCCCGCCCGGCCCGCCGGGCAACCTCGCCGTGGCCGTCGAGACCGCGATGGTGACGTCCGGACCGGTGCGCGAGGAGGTGAGCGCGGTCGGCACTTTGCGCTCGAACGAGTCGGTGGTCGTGCGTCCGGAGATTTCTGGACGCATATCGCGGCTCGAGTTCGACGAGGGCAAGCCGGTGCGGAAGGGGCAGATGCTGGTGGCCCTGGACGACTCGGTCTACGCCGCCGAATTGCAGCAGGCGAAAGCGAATCTCGCGCTCCAGAGCAGCAACTACGAGCGCACCGTCGAGCTCGCACGCGACAACTTCGTTAGCGCAAACGCAAAGGACCAGGCGCTGAACAATCTGCGCGTCGCCGAGGCGAGCCTGGCGCTTGCGCAGGCACGACTCGCGAAGACGCAAATCCTCGCGCCATTTTCCGGGATCATCGGCATCCGGCAGGTCAGCGTGGGCGACTACGTGAAGGAAGGGCAGGATCTCGCCACGCTGGAGGACATCTCCTCGCTCAAGATCGACTTTCGCATCCCGGAGCTGTTTCTGACCAACTTGCGCCGGGGGCAGGGGATTGAAGTGCAGACCGACGCGTTTCCGGGGAAGACCTTTGCTGCACTGCTCGACGCGATCGATCCGCTGGTCGATCAGAACGGACGCTCGCTGGTGCTGCGCGGACGGCTGAAGAACACGGAGGGAGCGCTGCGGCCGGGGATGTTCGTGCGGACCCGGTTGATCATCGCCGAGCGTCCCTCCGCGCTGACGATTCCCGAGGAGGCGCTCGTGCCAGTCGGGACGAGCCAGTACGTTTTTCGCGTCGACGGTGGAAAGGTCGAGCGCGTCAAGGTCGACACGGGCGTACGTCGCACCGGGCGTGTCGAGATCGTGAACGGCCTGAGCCAGGGGGACGTCGTCGTGACGGCCGGGCAGATCAAGCTGCGCGACGGTGTGGCGGTGCGATCGAGCGCGATTCCGGTGGGCCCGTCCGGCGGGCCGGGCAAGGCAGTGAAAGAGGCCGGGGGCTAGGTTGATCCTCTCCGAGATTTCGATCCGGCGGCCGGTGCTCGCCACGGTGATGAGCCTGGTGGTCGTGCTGATCGGCCTGGTCGCGTACCAGCGCCTCCCGGTGCGCGAGTACCCGAAGATCGACGAGCCCACCGTGACGGTCGAGACCAAGTACCGCGGCGCAAGCGCGGAGATCATCGAGTCGCGTGTGACGAAGCCGCTGGAGGAGTCGCTCGCCGGGATCGAAGGCGTCGACACCATCACGTCGATCAGCCGCGCCGAGAGCAGCCAGATCACGGTCAAGTTCAGGCTGGAGCGCAATCCGGACGCGGCTGCAAGCGATGTGCGCGATCGGGTGGCGCGGATTCGCGGGAAGCTGCCCGACGACATCGACGAGCCGGTGATCGCGAAGGTGGAAGCCGACGCGAACCCGATCATCTGGCTCGCCTTCTCGAGCGACCGCTTCTCGCCGCTGGAAGTCACCGACTACGCGAGCCGGATCGTGAAGCCGCGGTTGCAGACATTGCCCGGGGCCGCCGACGTGCGCGTGTTCGGCGAGCGGCGATTCTCGATGCGCATCTGGCTCGACCGCAGCAAGCTCGCGGCGTATCGACTCACCCCCCAGGACGTCGAGGACGCGCTGCGCCGGCAGAACGTCGAGATTCCAGCCGGGCGAATCGAGAGCCGGGCGCGTGAATTCTCGGTGGTCGCCGAGACCGATCTCGTGCGCCCGGAACAGTTCGACAACGTGATCGTGCGCAGCGCCAACGGCTATTCCGTGCGCATTCGCGACGTCGGGCGCGCGGAAATCGCGGCGGAGAGCGAACGCTCGATCGTGCGGTTCAACGGCCGCGCCGCCGTGGCCCTGGGCGTGATCAAGCAGGCGACGGCCAACCCGCTCGACCTGTCGGGTGCGGTCCGCGCCGAGCTGCCCCGACTCATCCAGGAGTTGCCGGACGGACTCGCCGTGCGGGTTGCCTACGACTCGTCGATCTTCATCGAGCGGTCCATCAGCGGCGTGTACACGACCATTCTCGAGGCGATCGTGCTGGTCGCGCTGGTGATCTTCTTCTTCCTGCGCTCGGTACGGGCCACCATCATCCCGCTGGTGACGATTCCGGTCGCACTGATCGGATCATTCGGGCTGATGTACGTGCTCGGATTCACGGTGAATACCCTGACGCTGCTGGCGCTGGTCCTCGCCATCGGTCTGGTGGTGGACGACTCGATCGTGATGCTGGAGAACATTTTCCGACATATCGAGGCGGGCGAGCCGCCGGTGCGCGCTGCGCTCACGGGCGCGAAGGAGATCGGGTTCGCGGTGGTTGCCATGACGTTGACGCTCGCCGCGGTGTACGCGCCGGTAGCCTTCATGACCGGGCGGACCGGCAAGCTCTTCATCGAATTCGCGCTGACGCTCGCGGGGGCCGTGCTCGTTTCCGGATTCGTGGCGCTCTCCCTATCGCCGATGATGTGCTCGAAGCTCCTGCGTCACGAGGCGCGGCACGGACGGGTGTACAACGCCATCGAAGGGGCGATCGGCGGATTCACCGACGGGTACCACCGGGCGCTGACCCGGGTGATCGGGATGTCGCTCGCGGGGCGCATCGCACTGTTCCTGGGGGTCATGGCGGCGTGCGGTGCCGCGATCGTATGGCTGAGCCAGACGACCAAGGCGGAGCTGGCACCCATCGAGGATCGCGGCGTGTTTCTGGGCATGTTCCTGGGCCCGGAAGGCGCGACCATCGATTACACGGACGGGTACGCCAGGCGGCTGGAGAAGATCTACGAGAAGACCGCCGACGTCGAGCGTTACTTCGTCGTGTCCGGCTTCCCGAGCGTCTCACAGGGAATCTCGTTCGTCGGTTTGACGGACTGGAGCTTGCGTAATCGCAAGTCCGCGGCCGTGGCAAACGAGGTGCGGCCCAAGATGTCCGCGCTTCCCGGCGTGCTGGCGTTTGCCATGCTTCCGCCTTCTCTCGGCCAGGGCTTCAGGTCGCGTCCCTTGGAGTTCGTCGTCGTCACCTCGGGATCGTACGAGGAGCTCGATCGGGCGGTGAACCGCATCGTTGCCGAAGCGCAGAAAAACCCGGGGCTGCAGAACGTTGACACCGATCTGCGCCTGAACAAGCCCGAGTTCAAGGTGCAGGTGAACCGCGATCGCGCCGCGGACGCAGGCGTGGCGGTGGACACCGTCGGACGCACCATGGAGACGATGCTCGGCGGGCGCCAGGTCACGCGCTACAAGAACAATGCCGAGCAGTACGACGTGATCGTGCAGATGCTGCCGGCCGACCGCGCCGATCCGAACGACATCAGCGACATCTTCGTGCGCGGTCGCAACGACCAGATGGTGCCGCTGACGAGCCTCGTGAACGTGCGCGAATCCGTGGCGCCGCGCGAACTCAATCATTTTGGGCAGCGCCGCTCGGCGACCATCACCGCCAACCTTGCGCCGGGCTACTCGCTCGGCGAGGCGCTCGATTTCATGGGCGAGATCGCGCAGCGCGAGCTTCCCCCCGGGGCGGCGACGGATCTGAACGGCGTCTCGCGCGAATTTCGCGAATCGTCGCGCGGACTCTATCTCACGTTCGTGCTCGCGCTTGCGTTCATTTACCTCGTTCTCGCCGCGCAGTTCGAGAGCTTCCGCGATCCATTCATCATTCTTCTCACGGTTCCGTTGTCGATGGTCGGGGCGCTCGCCGCGCTGAAGATGTCGGGCGGAACGTTGAACGTGTACAGCCAGATCGGCCTCGTGACGCTGGTGGGACTGATCACCAAGCACGGCATCCTGATCGTCGAGTTCGCCAACCAGTTGCGCGACCGCGGCGTCGCGCTCCGAGCGGCGGTCGTCGAGTCCGCCGTGCTGCGGCTACGGCCGATTCTCATGACCACCGGCGCAATGGTGCTCGGCGCGCTGCCGCTGGCCCTGGCCCGCGGCGCCGGGGCCGAGAGCCGCCAACCCATCGGGTGGGTGGTCGTTGGCGGCCTGCTGGTCGGTACGCTGCTGACATTGTTTGTCGTGCCGACGGTGTACACGCTGCTCGCCCGCACGGTCCGGCGATCGACCGAGCACGAGGCACCGGTGGGCGCGCCGACGCCGGCCGAGAGCCACTGATCGCGTATGCGACATATCGTGCTCGACACCGAAACGACCGGGCTGAACGCGCGGATGGGCGACCGTATCATCGAGATCGGTTGCGTGGAGATCCTGAACCGTCGCCTGACGGGCAATCGTTTTCACCGTTACGTCAATCCTGAGCGCGAGATCGAAGAGGGCGCGCTGCGGGTACACGGGATCACGAGCGAGTTTCTGGCGGACAAGCCGCGATTCGGCGAAGTCGTCGGCGACTTTCTCGACTACGTGCGTGGAGCGGAACTGATCATCCACAATGCCGCGTTCGACGTCGAATTTCTCGACCTCGAGCTCGGTCGGATCGGCGCCGGGCCGATCGCGGGCCAGGTGGCGGGCATTCTCGACACGCTGGCGCAGGCGCGCGAACTGCATCCGGGGCGCAAGAACTCGCTCGATGCGCTCTGCGAGCGCTACGAGATCGACAACGCGCACCGTACCCTGCACGGAGCGCTCCTCGACGCAGAGCTTCTGGCGGAGGTGTACCTCGCCATGACCCGCGGCCAGGAGAGCCTCGCAATCGAGCTCGAGCGCCCACGCCCGACCGTCGATTTGCAGACCGGCCGGCACGCGGAACGTCCAGCGCTCCTCGTGCTACGGGCGAGCGAGGCCGAGGCCGCCGAGCACGCGCGCATTCTTCAGGCCATCGCGAAGGATGCGAAGTCCGGCTGCGTGTGGCTGGTGGACACGCCGGGAGAAGGCTGAGCGGGTTTCTCGAAGTGCTGTTCGGTTGGTAGAGTGTGTTGCGAGAGGGTGTGATGCGCGACGCGAACGTGAATCCATACTCGGTTGGTCTCGACCGAAATGCCGCAAATTTTGCGGCCCTCACACCGCTAACGTTTCTGGAATGGTCCGCATACACCTGTCCGGAGCGTCTCGCGGTGGGGCACTGCGATCGTCGGTTCCGTTGGTCCGAGACCTATGCGCGCGCTCGTCGTCTTGCTTCCGCACTGGTCAGAAGCGGCATCGGGGTGGGCGACACGGTGGCAGCCATGCTCCCCAACATCCCCGAGATGTACGAGAGCCATTTCGGTGTACCGATGACGGGCGCGGTGCTGAACACGCTGAACACCCGGCTCGATGCCGAGAGCATCGCGTTCATGCTCGAGCACGCCGAGGCAAAAGTGGTTCTTGTCGATCGCGAGTTCTCCACGACCATCGCTCACGCGCTTGGAAGAATGAAGCGGAAGCCGCTTGTCGTCGACGTCGATGATCCGATTTATGATGGCCCTGGTGAGCGCATTGGTGCGCTCGACTACGAGGCGCTGCTCGCCCAGGGAGATCCGGCGCATGCCTGGCGACCGCCGGAGGACGAGTGGCAGGCGATCTCCCTCAACTACACCTCCGGGACGACGGGGAATCCGAAAGGGGTCGTCTACTCGCACCGAGGCGCGTACCTGAATGCATTGAGCAACCTGCTGACCTGGAGCATGCCCAAGCACGCGGTCTATCTGTGGACGCTCCCGATGTTCCACTGCAACGGCTGGTGCTTTCCCTGGAGCATGGCCGCGAATACCGGCGTGAACGTGTGCCTGCGCAAGGTCGATCCGGTGGCCATCTTCGACTTGATCAAGCGTCACCGCGTGACTCACTACTGCGGCGCGCCGATCGTCCATTCGACGCTGATCAACGCCCCCGCGGAGCTGCGTGCGGGAATCGACTGGAAGGTGTCTGCGTTCGTCGCCGGCGCTGCCCCGCCCGCGTCAATGATCGAGGGGATGGAGGAGATCGGCTTCGATCTCACGCATGTCTACGGCCTGACGGAAGTCTATGGACCGGCCACCGTCTGCGCAAAGCACGAGCAGTGGGACACGCTCGACATCCGGTCGCGCGCCGAACGGAACGGACGGCAGGGCGTGCGATACATCCTGGAGGAAGGCGTCACCGTCATGGATCCACAGACCATGCAGCCTGTGCCCTGGGACGGGGAGACCATGGGCGAGATCATGTTCCGCGGCAACATTGCCATGAAGGGTTACCTCAAGAACGCCCCGGCCACAGAGGCGGCATTCGCCGGCGGCTGGTTCCACTCGGGCGATCTCGCGGTTATGCAGCCCGACGGGTACATGAAGATCAAGGATCGGGCCAAGGACATCATCATTTCGGGGGGAGAGAACATTTCCTCCCTGGAGGTGGAGGACGTCATCTATCGACACCCTGCGGTGCTCGCGTGCGCGGTCGTGGCCAAGCCGGACCCGAAGTGGGGCGAGACGCCCTGCGCCTTCGTCGAGCTGAAGCCGGGCGCGCAGGTCACCGAGGCCGAGATCGTGGAGCACTGCCGGGCGAACCTCGTTCGGTTCAAGGTGCCTCGGGCAGTGGTCTTCCTCGCACTGCCGAAGACCTCCACGGGTAAAATACAGAAGTGCGCTTCGCGAGCAGGCGAAGTCCGCCGCTGCGATCGACACCTGAAGATACGCAGGAAAGGGGGAATCCCATGAGCGCTGTGCCGCAATCGACCGAGCCGGTGCTGCTTCGCGAGGACCGCGGCGGTATCGCCACGCTGACCATGAATCGGCCGGCGCAGTTCAATCTCCTCACTTCGGAGATGATTGCGGCGCTCCAGCAGGCGATGGACGCGATCGAGCAGGATCAGAGCGTGCGCGTGATCGTACTGGCCGCTGCCGGCAAGGGTTTCTGCGCCGGGCACGATCTCAAGGAGATTCGCGAGCTCGGCACGCAACCGAAAATCGAGGGCCTTTTCCGGCGGTGCAGCCGCATGATGGTCACCATGACCCGCATGCCGCAGCCCGTGATCGCACGGGTACAAGGCGCAGCGGCCGCGGCGGGTTGCCAGCTGGTGGCGCAGTGCGACCTTGCCGTCGCCTCGGACGCCGCCAGGTTCACCGCACCCGGCGTTACCTGGGGATTCCTCTGCTCGACACCCGGTGTTGCGATCGGGCGGAATCTCTCGCGCAAGCATGCGATGGAAATGCTGCTCACCGGCGAGATGATCGACGCGAAGACCGCGCTGAGCTGGGGGCTCGTCAATCGCGTCGTGCCCGCGGATGAGCTCGATGCCGCAGTCCTGAAGCTGGCCGGGCAGATCGAGTCGAAGCCGCGCGAGACCATGGCGGACGGGAAACGCGCGTTCTACGAGCAGATGGAGCTCGGCATCGAGCGCGCCTACGAGCTCGCCGGAAAAGTCATCGCGACGAGCTTCGCGCACGAGGAAGGTCGCGAAGGCATCGACGCCTTCATCGAGAAGCGTCCCCCGCGCTGGACCAAGCCCGACCAAAGCTGAAGCGCTCTCAGCCTTTGCTCGCGGAGCGCTGGAGTTTTCCCTTCATTCCAAGGAGGGAATAGAACTTTCAACAATCACTCCGCCGTTTCCCGGCGAGACACCTCATCGGAACGCTAGATCACGCCCGCCGCGGCGAGCGCATCGAGCTCCGTATCGGTCTTTCCGAGCACCGATGTGAGCACCTCGCGCGTATGTTGGCCGAGGAGCGGCGGCGGGCGATCATACTCGACAGGCGTTTCCGAAAATCGCATTGGGCTCGCGACGGTTGGAACATCCACGCCGGCGGGATGTGGAATCTGGACCTGCAGCCCGCGATGGCGCACCTGCGGGTCCTCGAACACCGTCTTCATGTCGTTGATCGGTCCGCAGGGAACGCCGGCTGCCTCGAGAGCCGCGAGCCAGTCGCGGCTCGCGCGCTCGCGGACGAGGGCCTGGACGATCGGGACGAGCTCGTTCCGGTTGCGGACGCGGTCCGGATTCGTACGGAAGCGCGGATCGCTTGCAAGCTCGGGCCGCCCGGCCACTTTGCAGAAGCGCGTGAACTGATTGTCGTTGCCGACGGCGAGAATAATGTGGCCGTCCGTGGTCGGGAATACCTCGTACGGGGAGATGTTGGCGTGCGCGTTGCCCCAGCGTTTCGGAATCTGCCCGGAGCACCAGAAGTTCAGGATCTGGTTGGCATTGAAGGCGACGATCGAGTCGAGCAGCGCCATGTCGATGTATTGGCCGGCACCGGAGCGCTCGCGATGGTTGAGCGCGGCGGAAATGGCGAGGCTCGCGTACATGCCGGTCATCACGTCGGTGACGGCGATGCCGACCTTCTGCGGCCCGCCACCGGGAAGCTCGTCGCGCTCGCCGGTGATGCTCATCACGCCGCCCATACCCTGGAAGATAAAGTCGTAGCCGGGGCGCGACGAGTAGGGGCCGCTCTGGCCGAAACCGGTCACCGAGCAGTACACGATGCCCGGATTGATCTTGCGCACGTCGTCGTAGGCGATGCCGTAACGCTTCAGATCGCCGAGCTTGTAGTTCTCGATCAGCACGTCGGCTTTCGCCGCCAGCTCGCGAACCAGGGCCTGGCCGGCCGGCTTCGCAAGGTCAATCGTCACGGATTTCTTGCCGCGATTCACCGAAAGAAAGTAGGCCGATTCGCGCGTGTCGTTGCCGTCCTTGTCCTTCAGCCACGGGGGTCCCCACGAGCGTGTATCGTCCCCGGTTCCGGGGCGCTCGACCTTGATGACCTCGGCACCAAGGTCGGCCAGGTTCTGAGTCGCCCAGGGTCCCGCGAGAATTCGGGTGAGATCGAGGACGCGGATATGCGATAGTGGGCGCGGCATGGGGGACTCCTGGACGCGCAAGGGTAGGGACTGCAAAGCATCCTGGCAAGGGCCGCCAACGCATTGCGCCGCCGTCCCGGAATTGCGTGAGACGGATCCTGTTCGGGCCCGGCACGCAGATGGCACTATCCCGGCTGGGCAACACGTCAAGGGGGAGGAATTGGTATGAACGGAATGCACATCGTCACCGAGGACCAGCGTGCGATCCTCGATACGGTCCGCCGCTTCGTCAAGGACGAGGTGCGGCCTCGGGTGGCCGCGCTCGACGCGAATCCGGATCCGGCCGCGGGCTTCTCGTGGGAGATCGTCGAGAAAGCGAACGAGCTCGGAATCCGCACCATGACCCTGTCGGAGAAGTGGGGCGGGCTCGGTACCGACCCTGTCACCACCGCCATGGTGATCGAGGAACTCGGCCGGGGCGATATCGGCGTCTCGGTCATCTTCGCGCAGACGCTCAAGATCGCGCAGATGATGGAGAAGGCGCTGACCGAGGCGCAACAGGCGCGCACGCTGTCGGCCTTCGTCGAGAATCCGCGCGGCATGCTGGCGATCGGCATCACCGAGCCGGACAATGCCTCCAACTATTTTCTGCCCCATCCGGTGCCGTTTCGCACCAGCGCCCAGCGCACGCAGGGCGGCTGGGTGGTGAACGGCATGAAGCATTTCATCTCGAATGGCAACCGGGCGAGCCACTACCTCCTGTTCGTGCAGACCGGAAAGGGCAAGCCGCTCGCGGAAGGCAGCACGTGCTTTCTGATGGAGCGGGATCGGCCGGGGTTCACCATTGGCCGCGTGCACGACAAGATGGGCGAGCGCCTCGCCAACAACGCCGAGCTGGTGTTTCAGGATTGCTTTGTTCCGGACGAGAATGTCGTGGGGGAGGTCGATGGCGGGTTCAAGGTGCTCGCCCAGTTCATGCCGTACTCGAACGCCTACGCTGCTGCGACGATCCTGGGCGTGGCCGAATCGCTGTACGACAAGGCGGTCGACTGGGGGAAGACGCGCATCCAGGGGGGCAAGCCGCTGATCGAGCACGACGGCATCCGCGCCCAGATCGCGGAAATGCGGATGCTGATCGACGCTTCGCGCGCCTACGTCCACCGCGCGTGCTGGCTGGGGGCCAACCCCGAGCACGGCTGGGACAGGACCCTCGGCGCGCTGCCCAAGGCAATGGCTTCGCAGTCAGCATGGAAGATCGCCACCTGGTGCTTGGAGATCCACGGTGGACACGGTTACATGAAGGAGTTCGGCGTCGAGAAGCTGGTGCGCGACGCGGCGGCCTTCCTGCACTCGGACGGCGTGAACCGGACGCTTTTCCTCAAGGCGGCGAACTTCATGTTCAAGGATTGATCTCGACAACTGGCAAGAGACTGCACATATGAAAGCGATGGTACTAAAGGCACCCGGAACGCCGTTCGAGCTGACCGACGTTCCCGACCCGGTGGCGGCCGCGGGCGAGGCGGTCGCGCGCGTCATCACCTGCGGATCGGGCCTCACGATCCAGCACATCAAGGCCGGGCGGACCCCCGCCACTTTCCCGCGCATCATCGGGCACGAGATCACCGGCGAGATCGTGTCCGTCGGTGCCGGCGTCCGGTCCCTTGCAGTGGGCGACGCAGTCACCGCGTACTACTACCTGAACTGCGGTTACTGTCGCATGTGTCTCGCCAATCTCGAGCCGCTCTGCGAAAACGCCGGGGGCAACGTGGGCAAGGATTGTGACGGTGGATACGCCGAATTCATCAAGCTGCCCGCGCACGTCTTCATCAAGCTCCCGGAGGGCCTCGATCACCGTGCGCATCCGGCCGAAATCGGAGTCGTGACGGATGCCCTCGCGACGCCGTACAAGGTCCTGAAGCGCGCGCGGGTCAAGCCGGGCGAAACCGTCGCGGTGTTCGGAGCGGGCGGCGGCCTCGGCATTCATCAATTGATGATGGCGAAATGGGCGCGCGCCCGCGTCATTGCGGTGGACACCAATGCAAGCAAGTTCGACGCTTGCCGCGCTGCGGGAGCCGACGAGATCGTCGATGCCTCGGGCGGGAAGGTTGTCGAAGCGCTCCTGGACCTCACGCGCGGGCGCGGGATCGACGTCGCGATCGACTACGTGTCGACGACTGCTACGCTGGAAGCCGGCGCGAAGGCACTCGCGGTGCGCGGTCGGCTCGTCACGCTGGGCGGCGCCGGAAAGTCCTTCCAGGTCTCGTCGATGGATCTGCTTCTCAAGGAGCAGGACGTTCTCGGCAGTCGTTACGTCACGCGCACCGAGATTCTCGAGGCGCTGGATCTCGTCGCGCGGGGCGAGGTCCGTCCGCTCGTGACCGAGATTCGTCCGCTTGCGGAAGCCGAGGCGCTGCACGAGCGTGTGGAGCGCGGGGCGGTCACGGGTCGCGCGGCGCTACGCATCGGCTGATCGGATGCCGGGCCCCGACGCGCGCGCGTCCCAGCTCGACGCAGATGCGGGCCACGTTCGAGGGGCAACGCGTGGCATGCGCACGTGAGCCGATTCCGTCGGTCGCGAAGCGGCGTGCGCAGCTCGAATCCCTTGCGGCGATGATCAAGGCCGCGCAACCGAGCATTTCACAGGCGATCTCGGACGATTTCGGTCATCGCGCGCCGCAGGAAACGGCGCTACTCGAGGTCTTCACCACGCTCGAGGCGATCCGCTATTCGGCGCGTAATGTCGCGCGCTGGGCGAAGCCGGAACGACGACCCGTGTCGATCTGGAATCGACCCGGTTATGCCCGGCTGCGCAAGCAGCCGCTCGGCGTCGTCGGCATCATCGTGCCATGGAACTATCCGCTGTATCTGGCCGCGGGACCGCTGGTGAGTGCGCTGGCCGCGGGCAATCGCGCGATGATCAAGATGTCCGAGTACACGCCGCGCTTCGGTGCGCTGTGGGCCCAATTGCTCGGCGGGTCGTTTCCGGCTGAGGAGGTCGCGGTCGTCAATGGCGGCATCGAGATCGCGCAGGAATTCGGGCGATTGCCGTTCGATCACCTGATCTTCACCGGCTCGACCGCCGTCGGACGGGAGGTGATGCGTGCCGCGGCGGAGAACCTGACGCCCGTGACGCTCGAGCTGGGCGGCAAGTCCCCGGCGATCGTGTGCGAAGACTATCCGGTCGAGCTTGCCGCAAGGCGAATACTCTTCGGAAAATGCGCCAACGCGGGGCAGACCTGTGTTGCACCGGACTACGTGCTCGTCCCCCGCGACAAGGTCGCAGCGTTCACCGGAGCGGCGCGCGATGCAGTCACGGGGTTCTTTCCGACCCTCGCGTCGGGCGACTATACGTCCATTGCGAGCGAGCGGCAGTTCGCGCGCCTGACCGCCTACCTCGACGACGCACGCGCAATGGGCGCAACCGTGCATGCTCTGCATGCAGAGCCCTCCGATGCCGCCGCCCGCACGCTCGCGCCGGTGGCGTTGACGGGCGTGACGGCGGAAATGCGAGTCATGCAGGAAGAGATCTTCGGCCCGATTCTGCCAGTGATTCCTTTTTCGACACTGGATGAGGCGATCGCATTCGTCAACGCGCGGCCGCGACCACTCGCCCTCTATGCGTTCAGCGATGATCGCCAGACGATCGATCGGATATTGGGCGCGACGGTGAGCGGCGGGGTGACGGTGAATGACACCATGTTGCACGTCGCTCAGGACGCGCTGCCCTTCGGCGGGGTAGGACCGAGCGGCATGGGTGTCTACCATGGGCGAGAGGGATTCGACGCTCTCAGCAAGCTTCGGGGCGTATTCCACCAGCGGCGCTACAATCCCTTTTCACTGCTGTTCCCGCCCTACGGCGAGCGGTTCAGCCGGCTGATCCGGCTCATGGTGCGCTGACCTGGTCCGGCAGGCGCGCCCGCCGGATCGAACACCCTGCGAGTGGTTGCTCGTCGCTCGTCTATAATTGCCCCCTTTCTCCGCAAGAGCCCATCCCATGAAAGTACTCGTTCCCGTAAAGCGCGTCGTCGACTACAACGTCAAGGTTCGCGTCAAGAGCGACGGGACCGGCGTCGAGACCGCGAACGTCAAGATGTCGATGAACCCGTTCGACGAGATCGCCGTCGAGGAAGCGGTGCGCCTCAAGGAAGCGGGAACCGCCACGGAGGTCGTCGCGATCTCGTGCGGGGTGCAGGCCTGCCAGGAGACACTGCGCACGGCACTCGCGATCGGCGCAGACCGCGCGATCCTGGTCCTCACGGACGTCGAGCTGCAGCCGCTCGCAGTGGCGAAGCTACTCAAGGCGCTCGTTGAGAAGGAGCAGCCGAAGCTCGTGCTCCTCGGCAAGCAGGCGATCGACGACGACGCCAACCAGACCGGCCAGATGCTCGCTGCACTGGTCGGCTGGGCCCAGGGAACGTTCGCGTCCAAAGTGAAGTTCGACGGTGAGAAGGTGCAGGTCACGCGCGAGGTCGACGGGGGTCTCGAAACGGTGTCGCTCATCGCTGCCCGCCGTCATCACCGTGGACCTGCGGCTGAACGAGCCGCGCTACGTGACGCTGCCCAATATCATGAAGGCGAAGAAGAAGCAGATGGAGACGCTGAAGCCCGAAGATCTTGGTGTCGATGCGTCGCCGCGGCTGGCGACCCTCAAGGTGGAGGAGCCGGCCAAGCGGAAGGCGGGGGTAATGGTGGCCGACGCGAAAGCGCTGGTGGAGAAGCTCAAGAACGAAGCAAAGGTGATCTGAATGACGATTCTCGTCGTAGCGGAGCACGACAATCAGGCGCTCAAGGGATCGACCCTCAACACGGTCGCGGCGGCCGCCGCAATTGGTGGCGATATCCACGTGCTGGTGGCAGGAAGCGGTTGCCAGTCGGTCGCGGACGGCGCTGCCAAAGTAGCGGGTGTCGGCAAAGTGTTGCTCGCGGACGCGCCGCAATACAAGGACGAGCTCGCGGAGAACGTGGCGCCGCTGGTGGCCGGCCTGGCGAAGAGCTACAGCCACGTTCTGGCGCCCGCGACGACGTTCGGCAAGAACTTCATGCCGCGCGTCGCCGCGGTACTCGACGTCGCGCAGATCTCCGAGATCGTTGCGGTGAAGAGCGCGGACACGTTCGTCCGTCCGATCTATGCCGGTAACGCGTTGGCGACGGTGCAGTCGAAGGATCCGATCAAGGTGATCACCGTGCGCACGACCGGATTCGAAGCCGTTTCCGATTCGGGCGGCACGGCCGCGATCGAGGCCGTCACGCCGGGGGCCGACGCTGGCCTCTCGAGCCTGGTGGGTCGCGAACTCACAAAGAGCGAGCGCCCGGAGCTGACTGCGGCACGCATCGTCGTCTCGGGCGGGACGAGGCATGGGATCGGCGGAGAACTTCAAGCTGCTGGAGCCGCTCGCGGACAAGCTGAACGCGGCAATGGGCGCGTCGCGCGCGGCCGTGGACGCGGGGTTCGTGCCCAACGACTGGCAGGTCGGCCAGACGGGCAAGATCGTTGCCCCGGAGCTCTATGTCGCAATCGGGATCTCGGGCGCAATCCAGCACCTCGCGGGAATGAAGGACAGCCGGGTGATCGTGGCCGTCAACAAGGACGAAGAAGCACCAATATTCCAGGTTGCCGACTACGGCATCGTCGGGGATCTGTTCAAGGTCGTGCCGGAGATCGTGGCGGAGCTGGGCTAGACGGCTCGGAAGGTGATAGTCATTGCCGCCCCCCGATGAAACCCTCGGGGGCAGGATTTGCGGGAATCCAGTCTGTTCGCATGGGCGAGTTTTCTGGATCCCCGCTTTCGCGGGGATGACATGATCGTGGGAAAGGTCTTGAGGAGAAAGGGATGAGCTACACCGCACCCATCCAGGACATGCTGTTCGTGATGAACGAGCTCGCCGGACTCGCGGAAGTTGCGAAGCTGCCCGGCTGCGAGGAGGCAACGCCGGACGTCGTCGAGCATGTCCTCCGGGAGAACGCGCGTTTCTCGAGCGAGGTGCTCGCGCCCCTCAATGCGACCGGCGACCACGAAGGATCGAAGCTCGCAGACGGCCACGTTACGACTCCGCACGGGTTCAAGGACGCCTACCGGCAGTTCATCGAAGCGGGGTGGAGCGCGCTGGAGGCGCCCGCCGAATTCGGCGGACAGGATCTGCCGAAGCTGGTCGGGACGCCCGCGCTCGAGATGTGGAAGTCGGCGAATCTCTCTTTCTCCCTCTGCCCGATGCTCACCGTCGGCGCCATCGAGGCGCTGCTCCTGCGCGGCAGCAAGGCGCAGAAGAAGGCCTATCTGCCGGACATGGTCGCGGGCACGTGGACCGGCACCATGAATCTGACCGAGCCGCAGGCCGGATCGGATCTGGCGCTCATCAAGACGCGGGCGGTGCCAGAAGGCGATCACTACCGGATCACCGGCCAGAAGATCTTCATCACCTACGGCGAGCACGACTTCACCGAGAACATCATCCACCTGGTGCTGGCGCGCACGCCCGACGCACCACCCGGCGTGAAGGGAATATCGCTCTTCATCGTGCCGAAGTTCCTCCTCAACAAGGACGGTACGCTCGGCGCCCGGAACGACGTGCTGTGCATCAAGCTCGAGGAGAAGCTCGGCATCCACGCGAGCCCTACTGCAGTAATGTCGTTCGGCGAAGGAGAGGGCGCGGTCGGATACCTGATCGGCGAGGAGAACCGCGGACTCGAGTACATGTTCATCATGATGAACGCTGCGCGCTTCGCGGTGGGCATGGAAGGCCTCGCGATTTCGGAGCGGGCCTACCAGAAGGCCGCCGCGTACGCGAAGGAGCGGGTGCAGAGCCGCGAGCCGGGCGGGTCCGGCTCGCAATCGGTGACGATCATCCACCATCCCGACATCCGCCGCATGCTGATGGCCATGCGCTCTGGGGCGGAGGCAATGCGGGGGCTGGCCTATGTGGTGGCGGCCACCATGGATCGTGCGCGCCGGCACAACCGCAAGCGCGAGCGCGAGAAGGCGCAAGCGCTCGCCGATCTGCTGATCCCGGTAGTGAAGGGCTGGTTTACCGAGACCTCGATCGAGATCGCTTCGCTCGGCATACAGGTGCATGGCGGGATGGGGTTCATCGAGGAGACCGGTGCCGCACAGTTTCTACGGGATGCACGCATCACGACCATCTACGAGGGTACGACCGCGATTCAGGCGAACGACCTCGTCGGGCGCAAGCTCGCGCGCGATTCCGGGCAGGCCGCAAAGCAGCTCATCAAGGAGATGAAGGGGGTCGCGCGGGATCTCCACAAGGTGGAGGACCCGGACGTTGCCGCCATGGCGCGCCGCTTTGCCGCAGGCGTGAAGGCCCTCGAGCAGTGCGTGACCTGGATGGTCGAGAACTTTGCCACCGACATCAAGGCCGTCTTCGCCGGGGCCGTACCCTTCCTCAAGCTGATGGGCATCGTGGCGGGCGGCTGGCAAATGGCGCGGGCGATGCTGATTGCGCACGCAATGCTCGCGAAAGGCGAGGGCGACGCGCAGTACCTCAAGGCGAAGATCGCAACGGGTCGCTTCTACGCCGATCACTACCTCGCGCAGGCGCCCGGGCTGCGCGACACTGTCATCACCGGCGCGCCCGGCGTTCTGGCACTCGCTGCGGAGCAGTTCTGACGTCGGGCGTGCGGAGGCCGTCATTCCCGCGAACGCGGGAATCCAGGCTGCGCTGATACCAAGGCACGCTGGATCCCCGCTTGCGCGGGGATGACGTATCTCCCAAGGGCTTTTCTAGCGCGGCTCGTCGAGGATTTGGCGCGCCTCGCGCCCCGTCTCGAACACCCGCGACGAGAGTCGGCGCTTCTCCAGTTCCTGGCCGAGCTTGAGACGCATGAAGCCGCTGTTCGTGTAGCGTGAGACCTTGATGTAGTAGGTCTGCTCGACATAGCGCACGGCATCCATATAATCGGCGACCGCCTCGTCGTCGATCGTGAAGCCGTCGTAGTTGACAATCGAGTTCACACGCCGGCCCAGGGGTCCCAGCAGCCGGTCCACGGCGGCGATGATCGTGTCGATGTCGTCCTTGTCCTTCACGCGCATGCCCGCGTAGTTCATGAAGACGGTATTACTGCCCGCATCATAGGAGAGCCGATCGTCGATGTGAATGTCCAGCATCCGCTCCCGCAGACCCATGGGCTGCGGCTGGAAGATCGCCGGATCCATCTCCGTGGGCGCGCGCACGATGGGCTTGAAGGGGAGGAGCCGCAGGATGTCGCGCTCGATCTCCACGCCGGGCGCCACCTCGACGAGCTCGATGCCATGCGGTGTGAGTCGAAACACGCACCGCTCGGTGACATAGAGCACGTCCTGCTCGCTCCGGGCGGCGAGCTCGCCGTTGAACGTCACCTGTGCGAGCTGCTCGACGAACTTGACGTGCTTGCCTTCGCGGTCGATTCGCAGTCGTCCGTCGTCGATGACGACCTCCAGACCGCCCGATGCGAAATTGCTGACGAACACGACCTTCTTCGCGTTCTGGCTGATGTTGATGAATCCGCCACAGCCGGCTATGCGCGTGCCGAACCGGCTCGCGTTCACGCTCCCGGCGTGATCGCATTCTGCGAAGCCGAGGAAGGCGGCATCGAGTCCACCGCCGTCGATGAAGTCGAACTGCGAGCAGTGGTCGATGACCGCCTGCCAGTTCACCGCCGCGCCGAAGTCGAGGCCGCCCATCGGCACGCCGCCGATGACGCCGGGGTCCACGGTGAGGGTCATGAGCTCGCTGATCTTCTCCTCGCTCGCGACCGTGGGAATGCAATCGGGCATGCCCAGGCCGAAATTCACGACGCTGTTCGCGCCGAGCTCCATGGCCGCGCGCCGCGCGATGACCTTGCGATCGCTCAGCACCAGCGGCTTGATGTGCTTGAGCGGGATTCGCACCTCTCCCGAGAAGGCCGGGTTGTACTGGGTGCCGTAGGTCTGCATGTGGTGCTCGGGCTCGGCGACGACGACGCAGTCCACCATGCTGCCCGGGATGCGCACCTGGCGCGCGTCGAGTGTCCCCTCGGCGGCGATCCGCTCGACCTGGCAGATCACGTAGCCGTGGGAGTTCTTCGCGGCGATCGCCATGGCGAGGTTCTCGAGGATCAGGGATTCCTTCTCCATGGTGATGTTGCCGTCGGGATCCGCCGTCGTGCCGCGAATGAACGCGATCTTGATGGGCAGCCCACGATAGTAGAGATACTCCTGATCGAAGACCGACAGGACCTGCACGAGGTCCTCGGTCGTGCGTGCATTCATCTTCCCCCCTTCCTGGCGTGGGTCGACGAACGTTCCCAGTCCGACCGCGGAGAGCGTGCCGGGCTTGCCGGCCGCGATGTCGCGGTAGAGGTGCGTGATCACGCCCTCGGGGAGGTTGTAGGCCTCGATCTTGTTCGCGGCGACCAGTGCCGCCAGTTTCGGCATGAGGCCGTAGTGACCCCCGATGGTGCGGCGGACAAGGCCTTCGTGGCCAAGGTGGTTGAGTCCCTTGTCCTTCGCGTCGCCCTGGCCACCGGCGAATATCAGCGTGAGATCACGTGGCGTGCCCGTCTCGAGGAAGCGCTGCTCCAGCGCGACGAACAGTTGATCAGGGGTGCCGTTTCCGCCATAGCCGGTCGTTGCGAGGACGTCTCCGTCGCGGAGAATGGCAATGGCGTCCTCGACGGGAATGATCTTCTTCATCATGTCGCCGACCCATGATACGCCGGCGGTCGCAGCCCCGTCAGCTGTCGCGGGCGCCCTCGGCGGGCGGGCTCTTGCCGCTCGCGTGCGGCAGGATGATGCAGGTCGTGGTGCCGTGCGCGTACAGGCGGCCGTCACTTCCGCGCAGATGTCCCTCCGCGGTGGCGATCCGGTTGCCGCGATGAATGATGCGCCCCTCGGCGTGCAACAGGCCGGTGCGCACCGTGATGCCCTTGACCAGGTTCACCTTCAGCTCGACGGTCGTGTATCCCACCCCGGCGGGCAGGGTGGTGTGGACGGCGCAACCCATCGCCGAGTCGAGGAGGGTGCACGCGACGCCGCCGTGTACCGCGCCGCTCGGGTTGTAGTGGAACTCCATGGGCTCGATCGCGAAGACGGCTCGGCCTTCCGCCACTTCGACGAGGCTGAATCCGACCGTCTGGGCCAGCGGCGGCGGGGGAAACTTTCCCGCAACGAGCGCGCGGAGGTACTCGAGACCCGCCATTCCGGCCCCGGCCTGCGCGCCGATATGCGGGTCCTCCCAGGTCACGGTGCGTGTGCGAGACACGGTGCTTGTCGTCACAGTTCGTTCTCCTCGTGCGAGTCGATGGGCGCCGGAAGGTGGTCGCGCAGGCCAAGCGTTATAAAACGGAGGTGCCCCTCTTCAGGGTGAAACGTCACCCGAAAGCCCACCGATCGGGCGAGCGCGAGCATCGCCACGTTCGTTGCCAGCACGTCGCCGGTCAGACAGGCGATCCCGCTTGCCTTGGCGTGTGCGACCAGTCTTCGGAGGAGTCGTTTTCCCGTGCCGCTCCCATGCCATGCATCGGCAACGGTGATTGCAATCTCGGCGGTCTCCGGCGCGCCTTCCGACCGGGCATAGCGCGCCACGCCGATCGGAGTTTCCTCACCGGCGAACGTCGCGGTCGCAATCAATGCGAAATCGCGCGTGAAATCCACGTTCACGAGCTGGCTCAGGAGACGCGGGTTCTGCTTGATGCCGCCATTCAGGAATCGCTGGTAGAGGCTCTCGGAGGATAGCGCCTTGCCGAGCGCGATCACGAGGTCTGCATCGTCGGGAAGCAACGGGCGCACGACGATCGAGTGTCCCGGCATCAGCGGCCATCCCGTAGTAAGCATCGCGCGCTGGACAGGGCTCATGTTTGTCTCCCGGAGTCGAATAGATCTGACTGTGTTGCGGCGCTCTCATCCGACGGCGTCGCCCGCTGAGGCGGACGCGGAGCGTTCCGGGCGATGAGCGCCTCGAATGCCGTCGTCGCGAAATGCCCGGTGGCTGGATTCCGCAGTAGCCGCCGGTCGTGATGCGCTGCATAGACGATGGCAAAGAGCTCGAACGCGAACTGCGCCGGGTCGGTCTCGCGATGGAGGTGGCCCTCCATCACGGCGAGTTTTACAGCACGTGCGAGCGCGCGCCGCAAATCCTGCTGAGCGGCCACCAGCGAGTCGCGCACGGGACCGGGCCGGTCGTCGTACTCGGTTGTCGCACCGATGATGACGCAGCCCCCGGGCATGGCCGAATCGTCGGACCAGGCAAGCCAGCGTCGAAAAAGGTCACGCAGGCGCGGAAGGCCGCGCGGGGCCGAAAGGGCCGGGGTAAAGACGAAACGTTCGAAGCGCTCGCGAGCGTCCTTCAAGGTCGCGAGCTGCAGGTCTTCCTTCGATCCGAAGTGGGCAAACAGGCCGCTCTTCGACATCCCGAGCCGCGAGGAAAGCGAACCGATGGTGAGGCCCTCGAGCCCATGTTCGCTCGCAAGTGCAACTGCCGCACCGAGGATGTCGTGCCGAGTCTGCTGGCCCTTCCGCATCAGCCAAAAATAGCACGAACGTTCGATTTATTGCAAAGAGTCTCGCCTGAGCGCAACGTAAAAGAATTTATACATGTATTGACAGTCCTTTACGCTGTATACCTCAAGTTGTATCTGAGGTGTAAGCTCTTGGCCCAGGTGGCAAAGATCAAGTGTTCGAGTGGTTCGGACCCTCGCCGCGAGGGTGAATGAAGGCGGCGAGACGTTCGCTCACATGTTGGAATAATTCGGTCCCTCTCCGCCTTGAGGGACGACCCAGTTGATGTTCTGCGTGGGGTCCTTGATGTCGCACGTCTTGCAGTGCACGCAGTTCTGGGCATTGATCTGCAGGCGCGGATTGGAACCGTCCGCATCCCGCACGATTTCGTACACGCCCGCCGGGCAATAGCGTTGCTCGGGGGCGTCGTACAACGCGAGATTGACCGTGATGGGGACCGAGGCGTCGCGCAGCGTGAGATGCGACGGCTGATTCTCCTCGTGGTTCGTGCCCGAGATATAGACCGACGACAGCTTGTCGAAGGTCACGACGCCGTCGGGCTTGGGGTAGTCGATCCTGGGATATGCGGATGCCTTTCCCAGGCGGTCGTGGTCCGCGTGCACCCGGAACGTCCAGGGCGCCTTGCCGCGGAACAGGTACTGGTCGATTCCGGCGTACATTACCCCGGCCAGGAGTCCCTTGTAGAACGACGGGCGGATGTTGCGGACGCGGTACAACTCGTCCCACAGCCAGGTCTTGCGCAGCCGCTCGGCGTAGTCGGTGACTTCGCGTGGACCGTCGTCGCGCAGGGCATCGACCAGGGCCTCGGCCGCAGTCATTCCCGATTTCATCGCGAGGTGGGTGCCCTTGATCTTCGGGACGTTGAGGAAGCCGGCGGTATCCCCGATCAGCAGCCCACCCGGGAAAGTCAGTTTCGGCAGCGATTGATATCCGCCCTCGGAAATTGCGCGTGCGCCGTAGGCCAGGCGTCGGCCGCCTTCGAGGGTGGGGCGAACCTCCGGATGCGTTTTGAAGCGTTGGAACTCGTCGAACGGCGAGAGGTGGGGATTCTGGTAGTCGAGTCCCACCACGAACCCGATCGAGACCATACGGTCCTCGAGATGGTAGAGAAACGCACCGCCATAAGTGCTTGAGTTGAGCGGCCACCCGATGCTGTGGAAGACGTGCCCGGGCTTGTGCTTTTCCGGCGTCACCTCCCACACTTCCTTGATCCCGATTCCGTACGTCTGAGGGTCGACGCCTTCGCGCAGCTTGAAGCGCTCGAACAGCGTCTTCGTGAGCGAGCCGCGACAGCCCTCGGCGAAGACCGTTTGCCGCGCATGTAGCTCGACGCCGGGCTGGTAATTCCCTGTGTGCTGCCCGTCCTTGCCGATGCCCATGTCGCCGGTCGCAACGCCTTTCACGCTGCCGTCGTCGTCATAGAGCACCTCGGCCGCCGCGAATCCGGGGTAGATCTCGACACCAAGCGCCTCGGCCTGCTCACCCAGCCAGCGGCAAAGATTGCCCAGGCTGATGATGTAGTTGCCTTCGTTGTGCAGGAACGGCGGCAGGGGCAGGCGGAAGCCATTCTTCTCGGTCAGGAACATCACCCGATCTTCCGTGACTGGCGTCTTGAGCGGCGCGCCCCTTTCCTTCCAGTCCGGAATCAATTCGCTCAAGCTGCGCGGCTCGATGACCGCACCCGACAGGATGTGCGCGCCGATCTCCGATCCCTTGTCGATCAGGCACACGCCGAGTTCCCGGTTTGCGTCGGCCGCGAGTTGCTTCAGCCGGATCGCACACGCAAGGCCCGCCGGCCCGCCGCCCACGATCACGACATCGTATTCCATTGATTCGCGCTGCACGGGTCCATCCTCCGCATCGGGATGCTTGAGTGACGCGGGAGCGTCGATCCGGCTCCCTGCGCACGAATTGTATAATCTCCGCGCCGCGCGGCGCGCCTTTTCCGAATCAGACCATCTTTCGCGACCGACGGGAGGAGAATGACGCAGACGCGCAGGAAGCTGGTTCACACGGAGATCATCCCCATCCGCTGGGGCGACATGGATGCGATGAACCATGTCAACAACACGGTGTACTTCCGGTACATGGAGCAGGCGCGGATCTCCTGGTTCGAGCATCTGGGCGTCGCGCCCGACCCGCAGGGAATCGGCCCGGTGATCGTCAATGCGAGTTGCACATTCATGAAGCAGATCGTCTATCCGGGCAATGTCGAGGTGCGCATGTTCGTGGGCAGACCCGGGCGATCGAGCTTCGAGACGTGGCTGGAGCTGCGACCGAGCTACGATGCGGAGACCGTCTACGCCGAGGGTGGCGCAAAGGTGGTGTGGGTGGATTTCGTGAAGGGAAAATCGACAGTGCTGCCAGAAAAGATCCGGCAGATCGTGACGGATTAGTGTCCTGAATCAGAAATTCGCCGAAAGAAAACTGCTCGGTTCGCCGCCAGGCGTTGTTCCGCTCCTTGCCAAGACGGCCAGTCTTGGCTGCGTCGCGCGCCTAGCCTGACGACGAACCGAACAGTTTTCCCATGCCTTCGGCCGATTTGGTCTAGGCGCGAAAGATGTGCAAACTGGAATGAATCTTCAACGAACCTCTGATTCAGGACACTGGGAGACTGAGATGGGCAAGGCAAAGCCGCTGTGGGAGCCGAGCCAGGAGCGCATCGAGCACGCCAACCTGACCCGGTTTGCGCGGATGGCCATTCGGGATTGGGGGCTCGATCTGAACACCTACCCGGCCTTTCATCAGTGGACCCTCGATCAGCCGGAGCGCTTCTGGCAGTCACTCTGGAAATTCGCGGACGTGCGCGCATTGGAGCAGGGCGGGCGCGCACTGATTGACGGCGACAAGATGCCGGGAGCGCGGTGGTTTCCGGATGCACGCCTGAACTACGCCGAGAATCTGCTGCGCCGGCGCGACGACAGCGATGCGCTGGTGTTCTGGGGAGAGGACAAGGTCCGCCGGCGTCTGTCGCACCGCGAGCTCCACGACTCGGTCTCCCGACTTGCGCAGGCGCTGCGTGCAGAGGGCGTCGGCGTGGGCGATCGCGTCGCCGCCTACATCCCGAACATGCCGGAGGCGATCGTCGGGCTTGCCGCCACGGCGAGCATCGGCGCCATCTGGTCGTCGTGCTCGCCGGATTTCGGGGTGCAGGGCGTGCTCGACCGCTTTGGCCAGATCGAGCCGTCGGTGCTGATCACCGTCGACGGGTACTGGTACAACGGCAAGGCGATCGACTCGCTCGCCAAGGTGCGTGAGATCGCGGCGCGGCTCCCGTCAGTGCGGCGCGTGATCGTGGTGCCGTACTTGTCCGAGACGCCGGACATCGCGTCCATGCCGTCCGCAGTCATGCATGCGGAATTCGTGTCCCGCTTCGCGCCTGAACGAATCGCATTCGAGCAGTTGCCGTTCGACCACCCGCTCTACATTCTCTACTCGTCCGGCACGACCGGTGTGCCGAAGTGCATCGTGCACGGCGCGGGCGGCGCATTGCTCAAGCACCTGAGCGAGCATTTGCTGCATACCGACGTTCGCCAGGGTGACCGGGTGTTCTACTTCACCACCTGTGGCTGGATGATGTGGAACTGGCTGGTCACCGGGCTCGCCTGCGGCGCGACGCTGCTTCTCTATGATGGCTCACCCTTCGTGGGGCGGGGCCGGATCCTCTTTGATCTTGCCGACGCGGAGAGCATGACGCATTTCGGGACGTCGGCAAAATTCATCGACGCCTGCAAGAAAGTCCGGCTGCGGCCGCGAGACACGCACAAGCTGAAAGCGCTGCGCGCGATCATGTCGACGGGCTCGCCGCTGGTGCCGGAAGGATTCGACTATGTCTACGATGCGATCAAGCAGGATGTCTGCCTGTCGTCGATCTCGGGCGGGACCGACATCGTCGGGTGCTTCGTGCTCGGCAATCCCATTCTGCCCGTCTGGAGCGGCGAGATTCAGTCGCGGGCGCTCGGCCTGAACGTCGAAGTGTTCGACGAGGATGGTCATCCGGTGCGCGGTGAGAAGGGCGAGCTCGTTTGCACGAATCCGTTTCCGTCGATGCCCGTTCGATTCTGGAACGACCCGGACGGATCAAAATACCACGCGGCCTATTTCGAGAAGTTTCCCGGCGTGTGGTGTCACGGGGACTGGTGCGAGCGCACCGAGCACGACGGCATGATCATCTACGGACGCTCGGATGCAACGCTGAATCCGGGCGGGGTGCGCATCGGTACCGCGGAGATCTACCGGCAGGTCGAGCAGCTTCCGGAAGTAACCGAATCGCTTGTGATCGGCCAGGATTGGCCGCCCGGCAATCCCAGGGACGTGCGCGTCGTGCTGTTCGTCAAGCTGGCCGACGGAGTCGCGCTCGACGATGCGCTGACCAGTCGGATCAAGATGCAGATCCGCGCCAATACGACGCCGCGCCACGTACCCGAAAAGGTCGTGCAGGTCGGCGACATTCCGCGTACCAAGAGCGGCAAGATCGTCGAGCTCGCGGTGCGCAACGTCGTGCATGGAAGGTCCGTGAAGAACATCGAGGCTCTCGCCAATCCCGAGGCGCTCGATGACTACCGCGGGCGCGTCGAGCTCGCGAGCTAGGGCCATCATTGGGGTCCGAACCACCCCCCGCCCTTCGGGCGGACCCCTCCCTGAAAAGGAGGGGAAAGGCAGCCCCGATCTGCGGGGGCCTACTCCTACCGGGAAGGGAGGTAACGGAGGGGAACCAGGCGGTTCCCCTCTGTTTGTATCCTTCCGCCTATTCCCGTGCTTAGAACGATCTCGGCAGACCAAGTACATGCTCTGCCACGTAGGAGAGTATTAGATTCGTGGAAATAGGCGCGACCTGGAAGAGGCGCGTCTCGCGGAACTTGCGCTCGATGTCGTACTCCGCGGCAAAACCGAATCCACCATGGGTCTGAACCGTGGCATTGGCGGCCTCCCACGACGCGTCGGCGGCGAGCAGCTTAGCCATGTTGGCCTCCGCGCCGCACGGCTCGCCGTGGTCGAAAAGCTCGGCGGCACGGTAGCGCATGAGATTGGCCGCCTCGACGTTCACATATGCCTTGGCGAGCGGAAACTGGATGCCTTGATTCTGGCCGATGGGCCGGTCGAACACCACGCGCTCCTTCGCGTACGCGATGGCCTTCTCGAGGAACCAGTAGCCGTCGCCGATGCATTCCGCGGCGATGAGGATCCGTTCGGCATTCATGCCGTCGAGGATGTACCGGAAACCTTTGCCTTCCTCTCCGATCAGGTTTTCGGCGGAGACCTCGAGATTGTCGAAGAACACTTCGTTCGTCTCGTGATTCATCATGTTGCGGATCGGACGCACGGTCATGCCTTTCGCCGCGCCGGCGCCCAGCTCGACGAGGAACACCGAGAGTCCGTCGCCCTTGCGCTTCACATCTGCGAGTGGCGTCGTGCGTGCGAGAAGCAGCATCAGGTCCGAGTGCTGGACGCGCGAGGTCCAGACTTTCTGGCCGTTGACGATGTACCTGTCACCCTTGCGCACTGCGGTGGTCTTGAGCTTGGTGGTGTCGGTTCCGGTGGTGGGCTCGGTGACACCGAATGCCTGGAGGCGCAGCTCGCCGGTGGCGATGCGCGGCAGGTAGCGGCGCTTCTGATCCTCTGATCCGTGCCGCAGGATCGTGCCCATGATGTACATCTGCGCGTGGCACGCCGCTGAATTGCCACCGGTGCGGTTGATCTCCTCGAGGATCACCGAGGCCTCGGTGATGCCGAGACCCGCACCGCCGTAATCGGGGGGAATCAGCGCCGCGAGCCAGCCTGCCTGGGTGAGCGCTGCGACAAACTCCTGCGGATATTCACGCGCTTCGTCCAGCTTGCGCCAGTACTCGCCGGTGTAACGGCCGCACAGCGCACGGACCGGCTCGCGGATCTCGGGGAACTTGTCGAGCTTGGAATGCATGAAGTCAGCCTTTGGGAATTTTCAGAAGCGGAGCACTGCCACATCAAAGCTCGGGGGCGCGCTCCGAGATTTCCACCAGATTCAGGTCCGGGTCGCGCACGTACACCGACAAGATCGGATACTCGGCCCCGGTGCGACGCACCGGCCCCTCGATGATCGACACGCCCGAGTCTTTCAAGCGCTGCACCACTTCGGACAGGGGCACGGATGCGATGAAGCAGAGATCGAGGCTCCCGGGCGTGGGCCGGTCCGCCTTCGGCTCGAACTCCTTTCCCGCGACATGAAGATTGATCTTCTGATCGCCGAACCGGACAGCGACGCGTCCCGCGCCGAATTCCTCGAGTCGCATGCCCAGCACGCGCGTATAGAAGTCGATGCAACGCTCCCTGTCACGCGTAGTGAGGACGATGTGGTCGATGTGCTCGATCATGGCAGCGCCGCAGAGAGAACCGCATGAGGTCGGCTTCGCTTGACACTTAGTATAGTTCAGGCTCCGAAGCTTCCTCGCCGTCCGGCGTATTGACAATGCCGGGTCGCCACACGATCCTCCGCCGGGATGTCCGAGCTCCCCATTCGCGAGACATTCTGGAACATCCCGCCGTGGGGCGTGATCGGTGTCTACATCGGCGGCGCCACCGCGATTGCGATTTTCGCCTGGGGCGTTTGGCAGCGCGTCGCCCTGTGGCGCAAGGGTGGACCCGAGATGCGCTGGGACCGGATTCCCGTGCGGCTCGCGCGGGTGGCGAAGGAAGTGCTGCTCCAGTCCCGCATCCTGGGGCAGTCGTACCCGGGCGTCATGCATGCAACGATGTTCTGGGGTTTCCTGGCCTTGTTCACCGGCACCGTGCTGGCCACCATCGACTGGGAAATCACGCGGCTGCTCTTCGATGTCCGGATCCTGAAGGGCCCGTTCTATCTCGCATTCGAACTGACCCTGGATCTTTTCGGACTGTTCCTGCTGATCGGGCTGGGGATGGCAGTCTGGCGACGTTTCGTCCTGCGTCCGCCACGCATCGAGCCGACCGGGAAGTTCGCGTATGCGCTGGCCATCCTGTTCGTCATCATCCTGACCGGATTCGTGATCGAGGCATGCCGCCTGGCCGTCATGCAACCATGGTGGGCGGCCTGGTCGCCGGTGGGTTGGGGACTCGGAAGAGCGATGCTTGCAGCCGGCGCAGGAGAAGGTGCCCTGCGCGGGACACACCTCACACTCTGGGTGTTCCACGCGGTGGTCGTCTTCACATTCATTGCACTGATCCCGCACACCTACTTCTTCCACCTCATTGCCACGCCGCTGAACATCTTCTTCGCCAAGCTCGGGCCGCGGGGCGCGCTCATCAAGATCGAGAACCTCGAGGAACAGGAGACGTTCGGCATTTCGCGCCTCGACCAGTTCTCCTGGAAGCGGCGACTCGACTTCGATGCCTGCACGGAATGTGGCCGCTGCCACGATGTGTGCTGCTCGCAGCTCTCCGGGAGCGCACTCAGTCCCAAGCACGTCATCGGCAAGCTCAAGCGGGCCATGCACGAGGGCTATACGGGACCGCTCCATGGCGAGTTGATTTCGGCCGACGAGCTCTGGGCGTGCACGACCTGCATGGCGTGCATCGAAGAGTGCCCGGCACGCATCGACATCGTCGACACGATCGTCGATCTGCGTCGCTATCTGGCCCTGTCGGAGGGCGCATTCCCCTCGACCGGGGCGCAGACGCTCCAGCACATCCAGGCACTGGGGAATCCCTGGGGTCTCGACCCGGGCGAGCGATGGGCGTGGGCCAAGGGACTCGATCTTCCGGTGCTCGCGCCGGGACAATCCGTCGAGGTCCTGTACTGGGTCGGATGCGCAGCCGCCTACGATCCGCGGGCGCAGAAGGTCGCACGCGCGGTCGTCAAGATCCTCCGGCATGCCGGAATTTCGTTCGGCGTGATGGCGGAGGAGCGGTGCCACGGGGAGGTTGGCCGTCGCATGGGGGAGGAATATCTCTACCAGACAGCAGCCGCGGAAAACATCGGCAACCTGCGCCAGCACGCGTTCCGGAAAATCGTCACGCACTGCCCACACTGCTTCAATACCATCAAGAACGAGTACCCGCAGTTCGAGGGCGGTGAGTTCGAGGTCGTGCACCATTCCGAGTTCATCGCCGAGCTGATCGACACTGGGCGAATCCGGCTCGACGCCGTGCCGCCGCACACCGTCGCGTTCCATGATCCGTGTTATCTGGGCCGACAGAACGGGGTGTTCGATGCGCCCCGCGCGAGCCTTGCGGCAGTACCGGGCGTGTCGTTGGTCGAATTGCCGCGCAATCGTTTGCACGGTGTGTGCTGCGGCGGCGGCGGCGGCCAGAGCTGGCTGGAGGTCTCGGCGCGCAAGCGCATCAACATCATCCGGACCGAGGAAATCGTCGCGTCGCGTGCCGACGTGGCAGCGGTCGGTTGCCCGTTCTGCCTTTCGATGCTCGATGAGGGCCGCAAGTCGGTGGGCGCCGAGGAGCGACTGCCGCTCAAGGACCTTGCCGAGATCGTTGCGGACGCGCTGTCCGAATCCTGACTGGGCAGTCGCGAACCACCCTGGGGCGTCGGGGCGGAACGACGCGCGCGAGCGTGGCGAAATTCGCGTCGCGCGGCGTTTCGGAAATTGAGCGACCAGAAGTTTTGGGGTACACTTTCCCATTCCGACTCCTGGTTGATCGATGACCAAGTATGTGTTCGTGTCGGGCGGGGTGGTCTCCTCCCTGGGTAAGGGGATTGCCGCCGCGTCGCTAGCCGCGATTCTCGAATCCCGCGGCATCAAAGTCACCCTCCTCAAGCTAGATCCCTACATCAACGTCGACCCCGGCACGATGAGCCCTTTCCAGCACGGAGAGGTGTTCGTGACCGAGGACGGTGCCGAGACGGACCTCGATCTAGGGCACTACGAGCGCTTCCAGTCGAACAAGATGCGCCGGTGCAACAACTTCACCACCGGCCAGATCTACGAGAGCGTCATCAAGAAAGAGCGGCGCGGCGACTACCTGGGCCGCACCGTGCAGGTGATTCCCCACATCACCGACGAGATCAAGCTCTTCATCCAGCGCGGCGCGGAAGGTGCGGAAGTCGCGATCGTGGAGATCGGCGGGACGGTGGGCGACATCGAATCCCTGCCGTTCCTCGAGGCCGTTCGCCAGATGCGCCTCGAACTCGGGCAGAAGAACACCTGTTACCTGCATCTCACGCTGGTCCCGTACATCAAGTCGGCCGGGGAAATCAAGACCAAGCCGACCCAGCACTCGGTCAAGGAACTGCGCGAAATCGGCATCCAGGCCGATGCGCTGCTCTGCCGCACCGACCGGCCGCTGCCCGACGAGGAGCGGCGCAAGATCGCGCTCTTCACGAACGTTGCGGTCGAGGCGGTCATCTCGGTCTGGGACGTCGATTCGATCTACAAGATCCCGGGCATGCTGCATCGACAGATGCTTGACGAGATCGTGTGTCACCGACTCGACATCATCGCGCGTGCGGCGGACCTCACCACCTGGGACAAGCTGGTCTACGCCCTCGAGCATCCGCAGCACCAGGTCACGGTCGCCCTGGTGGGCAAGTACGTCGATCTCACCGAGTCGTACAAGTCACTTTCCGAGGCGCTGATCCATGCCGGGATCCACACCCGCAGCCGGGTGAACATCCGGTACATCGACTCCGAGTCGATCGAGCGCGAAGGGGTGGGGCTGCTCAAGGAAGTCGATGCGATCCTGGTACCCGGGGGATTCGGCAAGCGTGGCGTCGAAGGCAAGATCAAGGCGATCCAGTACGCGCGCGAGCAGGAAGTGCCCTACCTGGGCATCTGCCTCGGCATGCAGCTTGCCGTGATCGAATATGCGCGACACAAGGCCGGCATGCCGGGCGCGCACTCGACCGAGTTCGACCCGAACACGACGCACCCCGTGATCGCGCTGATCACGGAGTGGATGGACAATGCCGGCCGGCTCGAGAAGCGCGACGAGAATTCCGACATGGGCGGCACCATGCGCCTGGGCGGGCAGGTCGCCGTGCTCGAGGAAGGCAGCCTGGTGCGTCAGATCTACGGCGCCGAGCAGATCGTCGAACGCCATCGACACCGCTATGAAGTGAACAACCAGCTCGCGAGCAAGCTCGCCGACGCGGGCCTGCGATTCTCGGGGCGTTCGCCGAACGAGCAGCTCGCCGAGATGGTGGAGCTGCCCGGGCATCCCTGGTTCGTGGGATGCCAGTTCCATCCGGAATTCACCTCGTCTCCGCGCGTGGGGCATCCCCTCTTCAAGGCGTTCATCGAGGCCGCGATCGCACGCCAGGCGAAGCACGCGAAGCAGGCTGTGGCGGCATGAGGCTCTGCGGATTCGAGATTGGACTCGACAAGCCACTGTTCATCATCGCCGGGCCCTGCGTCATCGAGTCGCGCGCGCTCGCGCTCGAGACCGCGGCAGAACTGAAAGCGATTTGCGGCGAAGTCGGCGTGCCGTTCATCTACAAGTCGTCTTTCGACAAGGCGAATCGCAGCTCCGGCAAATCCTACCGAGGTCTCGGGATGGAAGAGGGGCTCGAGATCCTCGCGGAGGTGCGCCGCACCGTTGGCGTGCCAGTGCTGACCGATGTTCACGAAATCGAGCAGATCGAGGCAGTCGCCGCAGCAGTGGACGTCATGCAGACGCCGGCATTCCTCTGCCGGCAGACCGATTTCATCCACGCGGTGGCAAGTGCCGGCCGGCCGGTGAACATCAAGAAGGGCCAGTTTCTCTCGCCCTGGGAAATGAAGAATGTCGTGGACAAGGCGCGGGAAGCAGCCAGGGCGGCGCATCCCGGTGGTGGCGACAACATCATGGTCTGCGAACGTGGCGCGTCGTTCGGGTACAACAACCTGATCTCGGACATGCGGTCGCTCGCCATCATGCGCGGCACGGGTGCGCCGGTCGTGTTCGATGCAACGCATTCGGTGCAGCTCCCCGGTGGACAGGGGACTGCAAGCGGGGGCCAGCGTGAGTTCGTGCCGGTGCTCGCGCGCGCGGCCGTGGCGGCGGGCGTCTCGGGATTGTTCATGGAAACGCACCCGGACCCGGCCCATGCGCTCTCGGATGGACCGAACGCGTGGCCCCTCGGCCTGATGAAGGAACTCCTGACCACACTCAAGGAGCTCGACGCCATGGTGAAGTCGCGCGGGTTTGCGGAAGAAAAACTGGTTGGAGGGCATTGAGGCTATGAGCTCGATCGTTGACGTCGTGGCAAGGGAAATCCTGGATTCGCGCGGCAATCCGACCGTGGAGGCCGACGTTCTGCTCGAATCCGGGGTCATGGGGCGTGCGGCCGTGCCGTCGGGCGCGTCGACCGGATCGCGGGAGGCGGTCGAGCTCCGCGACGGTGATCGCCAGCGCTATGGCGGCAAGGGTGTCCTGAAGGCGGTGGAGCACGTCAACACCGAGATTTCCGAGGCCATCATGGGCCTCGACGCATCCGAGCAGAGCTTCATCGACGCGGCCCTGATCGAGCTCGATGGCACCGAGAACAAATCGCGGCTCGGCGCCAACGCAATTCTCGCGGTGTCCATGGCGGTGGCCAAGGCAGCGGGCGAGGAGTCGGGGTTGCCGCTCTACCGGTACTTCGGTGGTTCCGGGGCCATGGCAATGCCGGTGCCGAGCATGAACGTCATCAACGGCGGCGTGCACGCGAACAACAGCCTCGACATCCAGGAGTTCATGATCATCCCGATCGGGCTGCAGAGCTTCCGCGATGCGCTACGCTGCGGCGCAGAGGTGTTCCATGCGCTGAAGAAGCTCATCGCGGACAAGGGTCTCTCGACATCGGTCGGAGACGAAGGCGGGTTCGCCCCCAATGTCGCGAGCAATGCCGCGGCTCTCGATCTCATCATGCTGGCGATCGAGCGCGCCGGATACATGCCGGGTGGCGACGTTGTGCTCGGACTCGATTGCGCGAGCTCGGAGTTCTTCGAAGGCGGCAAGTACAGGCTCAAATCCGAAAATCTCGAATTGTTTGCCGCGCAGCTGGTGGATTACCTTGCTGCGCTCACCGACAAGTACCCGATCATCAGCATCGAGGACGGTATGGCCGAGAGCGACTGGGACGGCTGGCAACTGCTGACCGAGCGGCTCGGAAAGCGGGTGCAGCTCGTCGGCGACGACATCTTTGTCACCAACGCGAAGATCATCAAGGAGGGAATCAAGCTCGGCGTCGCGAACTCGGTGCTCATCAAAGTGAACCAGATCGGCACGTTGACGGAGACGTTCGCGGCGATCGAAGTTGCCAAGCGCGCTGGCTACACCGCGGTCATATCGCATCGCTCGGGGGAGACCGAGGACACGACCATCGCCGACATTGCCGTGGGCACGAACGTGATGCAGATCAAGACCGGATCGCTCTCGCGTTCCGACCGTATCGCGAAGTACAACCAGCTGCTGCGCATCGAGGAAGATCTCGGCGACGCAGTAAGCTACCCCGGCCGCGAGGCTTTCTACCAGTTACGCTGAGCTACCTTTCACGTGGGTATGCGGGGACGCACGCTGTTGTGACGCGCAATAAAGAACTGCCCTCATACGATCAAGGGGAGAGTTCCCCTTGTAGATCCCCCAATTGGAACAAGGGGGCCAGCCCCCTTTTAGATCCCCCAGCCCGGAGGCCACTCGCCTTCGGTAAAGTAGGGACGTGTTAATGCGCCTGCTCGCATTCGCGCTGGCCGCGTTGACCGTCCTGATCCAGTACCCGCTGTGGTTCGGCAAGGGTGGCTGGCTGCGCGTCGCGGAGCTCGAGCGGGAAGTGCAGGCGCAGCGGGATCGTAATGCTGCCCTGACTGCGCGCAATGCAGTGATGGATGCCGAGGTCCGCGATCTCAAGGAAGGGCTCGACGCAGTCGAGGAGCTCGCCCGCTTCGAGCTCGGCATGGTGCGCAAGGACGAAGTATTCTTCCAGGTCGTCGAGCCGCACCAGGCAAACCGCTGAGGCGATTCATACCGTCCGTGCCTCATTGCGTAGCCGGCATCGGCGAGATTATGAGGACCAGCTAGGAGGCCCCATGGAGCTCACCCCGAAGCAAATCGAGGATTTCGATCGCGACGGCTACATCTTCTTTCCGGGCCTGTTCTCGGAGACGGAGATCAAGGCGCTGTCCGACGAGGTCCCGGGGATCTTCCGCCAGCACCGCCCCGAGAACGTGCGGGAAAAGGGCAGCGAAGCCGTTCGGACGAATTTCGCGGCACACATGTACAACCCCGTGTTCGCCCGCCTGGCGCGTCATCCGCGAATGATCGAGCCGGTCATGCAGCTTTTCGGCGAGGGTGTGTATATGCACCAGTTCAAGATCAACGGCAAGGTCGCGTTCGACGGGGATGTCTGGCAGTGGCACCAGGATTACGGCACCTGGAAGAACGACGACGCCATGCCGGAGGCGCGCTCCATGAACGTCGCCATTTTTCTGAACGAGGTGAACGAGTTCAATGGTCCGCTGATGTTCATTCCCGGCAGCCACAAGCTGGGCGTGGTGGAGGCCGACCACGACACCACCACCACGAGCTATCCGCTCTGGACCATCAACCACGATTCGATCCGCAAGCTGGTCGACCGCGGGGGACTGGTCGCGCCGAAAGGTCCTGCCGGGTCGATGCTCATGTTCCACGGCTGCCTCGTGCACGCCTCGACGTCGAATCTCTCGCCGTGGGACCGCTGGAACGTGTATCTCAGCCTCTGCGCAGTCTCGAACCATATCCGGCGCTTCAGCCGGCCGGGCTACATCGCGCATCGCGACTTCGACGCCGATTCAAGCGCTTCCGGACGATTGTCTGCTCCGGGACTATCCTGTGGAGCTGCCATGGAAGAACGGCACGCCCGCCGAGGAGCTGCGTGCCCTGGCCGAGGCCGCCTGAGCGACACCGCTCGTCGATTGGAGTAGCCATGAATCTGCATACAAAGCTTCAGGCCCGGGAAGCGCAGGGCAAGCCGTTGCGCGTCGGGTTGATCGGCGCCGGAAAGTTCGCCGCCATGTACATCGCGCAGGTGCCGCGCACGCCGGGCGTCCATTTGGTCGGCATCGCCGATCTTTCTCCCGAAAACGCCCGCGCGAGCCTGGCGCGCGTCGGATGGCGACCGGAGGAGTATGCGGCCACGTCGCTCGACGCCGCGCTCAAGGAACGCCGGACGCATCTCGGGGACGACTGGGAGGCGCTCGTCGCGCATCCCGCGATCGACATCATCGTCGAGGCGACCGGCAACCCGATAGCGGCGGTGGATCACGCGCTCGGCGCGTTCCGGCACGGCAAGCATGTCGTGATGGTGACCGTCGAGGCCGACGCCTTTTGCGGTCCGCTGCTCGCCAGGCGCGCAGCCGAGGCAGGCGTCGTCTACAGCCTCGCCTATGGCGATCAGCCGGCGCTCATCTGCGAGCTCGTCGACTGGGCGCGTGCGGCCGGATTTCCGGTCGTCGCCGCAGGGCGCGGCCACAAGTGGCTGCCTCATTTCGCTCAATCCACTCCCGAGACGGTCTGGGGCTACTACGGGCTTACGCCGGAGCAGGCCAGGATCGGCGGATTGAATCCGAAGATGTTCAATTCGTTTCTCGACGGATCGAAGCCGGCGATTGAAAGCTCGGCAGTCGCCAACGCGACCGGATTGACGCCGGCGCCAGCCGGATTGACCTTCCCGCCTGCCAGCACGGACGATCTGCCATTCGTCATGCGACCGCGGGAGGAGGGCGGCCAGCTCCATCACAAGGGTCAGGTCGAGGTCGTGTCCTCGCTCGAGCGCGATGGCCGTGCGGTGCCGTACGACATCCGTTTCGGGGTCTGGGTGGTGTTCGAGGGCGAGACCGAATATATCCGCCGCTGCTTCAGCGAGTATGGCGTGCGCACCGATCCGGAGGGCAGGTACGCGAGTCTCTACAAGCGCTGGCACCTGATCGGACTCGAGGTGGGTATTTCCGTCGCCTCGGTGGGATTGCGCGCGGAGCCGACCGGCTGCGCAACGGGCTTTCGTGCGGATGCGGTGGCCTCCGCGAAGCGCGATCTCAAGGCGGGCGAGATGCTCGACGGCGAGGGAGGCTACACGGTGGTCGGTCGCCTCATGCCCGCGGAGGATTCGCTCGCGCAGGGGTGCCTTCCGCTTGGCCTTGCGCATGGCTGGAAGCTGACGAGGCCGGTGCAAGCCGGTGCTGCCCTGCGCTGGTCCGACGTCGTGGTGGACGCGAACGTTTCCGCAGTGAAGGTGCGGCGCGAGATGGAGGCGATGTTCGCGGCCCCGCAACGCTCGGCCGCCTGAGCCGCGGAAATAGGCGCGGCGTCAGCTGCTCGCGAGGCTCGCGAGTGCGGCCAGTGCGGCGAGGAGCCCGACGCCGCGGCGCGGCGTGAACGGCTCACGCAGGAAAGTGAAACCGATCACGGCGGTCACGACGAAGCCCATCTGCGCGATCGGCACCAGCACGCTCGCCTCGCCACGTGCGAGGCCTTCCAGCAGCAGAACGAACGCGCCCGACAGCAGCACGGCGGCCGTGATCGAGTAGCGCCAGACCCGACGCACCGGGCGAATGCCGCCGTCGATGTAGGCCGCGAGGGTGCCCGATATCAGCACCACGGTGGTCGCCTGGACGACGAGCAGGCTGGCCGGTGTCGCCCCGGCGGCGAGCCCGTACTTGTAGAGCAGGTTGGCAATGCCGACGCTCAGCGTCGCGACGAGAACGCGTACGAGCGATGACGCGCGCGTCTTGCGTTCTGAACTTCCGCCCGTACCGCCCAGCAGAAGCCAAACGGCGATTAGCGCGAGCCCGATGCCCGCGACCTTCGTCCGGGTCAACGGCTCGTGGAGCAAAACGATCGCGAGCGTGGCCGTCACCGTGAAGCTCAGGCGAAAGATCGGCGCAATGATGCTGACCGATCCGCTCTTGAGGCTCTGGGCGAAATTGTAGAACCCGGTAAATGCAAAGACCGCGGCGGCCGCGCCCCACAGGGCGGACGGCCCGAGAACGAGCGTACCGGTGACGAGGCCGTACAGGGTGACGAACGACGTGAAGAACCACGTCTGCACCATCATGAACTGGTGCGGCGGCACGCCCGTCATGGCAGCGCGCTTGTACACCAGGTCACCCAGGCCGTAGAAGACCAGCGCGCCGAGAGCGAACCAGACACCTTCGGTCATCCGGCCGCTCGACTCATCCGGCGGCCACGTAGGCTGAGACGTCGACTGCGTCGATCTGCTCGGGTGCAAGAAAGCGCTCGGCGTACGCGAGGTATACGCCGGACGTGAGGAAGAGCTCGAAGAGCTCGGGGTCGATGTGCCGGTCCTTGCGCATGAACTCCATGATCTTGATCGCCTCTGAGAGCCGCTTCGGCTTCTTGTAGGGTCGGTCGCTCGCGGTCAGCGCTTCGAAGATGTCCGCGATGGCCATCATCCGCGCCGGAAGGCTCATCTCGCTCGCTGTAAGCCGCTTGGGGTAGCCGGTGCCGTCGAGCTTTTCGTGGTGTCCGCCAGCGAACTCCGCCACCCGGCGCAGCGGCTTGGGAAACGGCAGCTTGGAAAGCATGATGATCGTCTGCACGATATGGTCGTTGATCGCATATCGCTCCTCCGGCGAGAGCGTGCCGCGCGCGATCGACAGATTGTGCAGCTCGCCCCGATTGTACTTGTGTTCGGGGACCTCGAGCTTGAACCCCCAGGGATTGTCCGGTGGCATCTGCTCGCCCTCGGCGCGGGAAACAAGGTGTTCGGGGCGGTCGGCGAGCAGCGGCTCGGTTGCAGGTAGGGGTGACGGCGCGCGGCGATCCTTGCGCGCCTTTTCTTCCCACGAGATGCCGATCCGGTCGTCCAGGGTTCGCTGCCAGGTTCGCGCCGCAATCCGCTTGAGCCGCTCGATGCGCTCGGGCGCCATGAATTCGCCGCCCTCGTTGCATTCGGCCACGAACGCGAAATCGTCGTCCAGCGTGCGCCATTCCGCGTCCCGGCGCGCGGTCGCCGCCGCCGGGTCTGCGCCTTCCGCGATCGACTTCCAGCAGGCCACGTCCGCATCGCGCTTGAGCACTTCGAAACGCATGCGGATCTCGTGGATCCGGTCGTAGAGCGTCTCGAGCTTGGTCGCCTTGTCGACCACGTATTCGGGAGTCGTGACCTTGCCGCAGTCGTGGAGCCAGCACGCGATGTCCAGTGTTTCCCAGTCCTGCTCGTCCAGCGCGAAGCCCTTGAATGGCGCCGCATCGCTTTCACAGGCGGCCAGCGCAAGCATGCGAGTGAGCTCGGGAACGCGCTGGCAATGTCCACCGGTGTAAGGTGACTTGGCGTCGATCGCTCCCGCCACGAGCTTGATGAAGGCATCGAGAAGATCCTTCTGGGCCTTGAGCAATCGCTGATTGTCGATCGCCACCGCGGCCACACCCGCCAGGGCGCGCACAAATGCGATCCGCTCGCTGTCGGACGCATCGGCCGCTTCCCCCTGCGCGCTACGGTGCAGCAAGCACAGTACCCCGACCGCACTGCCCTGAACGTTCTTGAGCGGCACCGCGGTTGCAGTAAGACCCTGACAGTCGAGCGCGGTGAAGAGCGCGCTTGCCCCGCCTCCCAACTCCCGGGAATCCGCTTCGGACACAAAAAATTGTTTCGACTTCGCCGGCGCGTACGGCACGTGATACGCCACCGCCCCGTGCAGACTCTTCGAGAGGCACACCCACGACGGTATCTGCGGCTGGGGCGCGCGCCGGCGAGCGCAAGTCGATCTCCGCGGGGACCAGCGTCCGCTCGTCGTCGCTGACGAGGTACACGATGCCGGCATCGGCGTCGACCGCGCTCATCGCTTCCCGGCATACCTTTCCGAGGAGGGCGCTGAAGCGCGACTCGGCGGAAAGGTCTGCCGAGATGCCGAGAAAATTGCGCACGGTCTGCTTCATCTTGTCCATCGCGCTCGCGAGATGATTGATCTCGAGCACGAAAGAGCGCGTGTCGACAGGAGCGCGGAAGTCGAACTCGCGTATCGCTCGAGTCTCGGCGGCCAGCCGGCGAAGCGGGGTGGAGATCATTCGCGAGGCGAGCCACGCGAGCGGCGCGGCGACCAGCACGAGCAGTGCGGTGACGAGCAGGGAACGCCAGCGCACCCGGTCGGCCTCGGCGACCAGTTCCGATTCCGGCGCGGCCATCACGAGCTGTACCGTGGTGTCATCCGTGATTTGCAGCGGCTTTCGCTCCCCTTTCCAGTCCCGGCCGTTCCACTGGAAATCGAGGAGACCCGACTGCTGGCTGCGGTGCGCCATGACCTGCTCGAGGACCTGCAACTGGAGCGTCGCGAGTGTTGCGAGACGGGCAGCTTCCCCCGGAGCGCTATCGCGAATCACCTTGCCCGGGTCGTGATAGGCGAGAACCTTTCCGTCGTCGGTCAGAAGGGCGAGCTCGGTCGACGGAGTGATGCGCTGGCGTGCCAGGATTTCCGAGAGCTGCGCCAGCGTGATATCTCCCGCGACGACGCTCGCGCCGCCGTCGCCGCGGAGCGCGACCGTTGCGCCCACCTCGTGATGTGAAAAGAAGACGTACGGAGCGGTGACGACGATTCGATCTGTACCTTGGGCCGCAGTGAACCAGGGTCGCTTGCGTGGATCATATGGCGCGCCGTCGTAAGGACGTTCGGCGATGAGTTTGAGGTCCTTGTCCAGGAACCGGTAGGACGAGGGCGCTCCGGGTCCGCCGTCTTCGATGGACCAGACCAGAAATTCGGCTGAAGGCGGTGCCTTGTAGAACTCGCGGCGCGCCTCGGTGCGCAGCGGTGCGAGCTGGAAGAAAGCGCCGTCGCCATACCCGGCGTACAGGGAGTAGAGTCGCTCGTTGTGCGCCAGCGCGGCGTGCAGCAGGGGCAGGAGCGCGAGGCGCGCCTCGGTGCTCCGCGCTTCGGCAAGCTCCGAGCGCGCGAGCATCTCGATCGCCGTGTGGTTCAGCCTGGACCCGTTGGCGAGATCCGTCGCGATCTCGCGATACAGGTCGCTGAATACGCGATCTGCAGCGGCGAGGATGATCCGCGAGCTCTGCGCGTAGTTGAACCAGCCGATGACCCCGCCAGTCAGAATGATCATCACGATCGAGAGCGTCCCGATGTGAATGTGAAGCGGGAAGCGCTTGGCGGCGGCGGAGCCGGAAGGAGTGGCGGGTTGCATGCTGGACGTCCTGGCGTGAACGGTGGGCGGTGGCGTTGCGACTGGGGTCGGAGTCAGGAAATCGGAGCGTCGCGCACGCGTCGTAGGTGTCGGCCATCGCCGATTCGGTGGGTCGGCTCCGGGGGGGCCGGAGCGATGTTACTACGCCGAGGTAGGTGGGGCCGCGAGGTGCCAGGATCGTCCGTGCATGAGAACGATTTCGATCCCGCAATGCCGTATCTTCAGCTGGGGATCCGAAATGTCGGAAATGACGGAAATGAGAAATGTCATGGCGATTGCTCCCTCGTGCCCCTACGCCTAGAATCTCGGATGTCGGCATATGGGCGTACGACGCATCCTATGCCATCTGTGGATTACGGAATGCCCAGGAGGAGGAGAGCATGACTAATAAGCCATTCAATAACGGAGGCCGCGCACTGCTCTCGGCCGCAGCGCTCGCGTTGATGGTCGGCGCCCCGCAGACGGGGCTGGCAGAGGACAAAATATCTTTCGGCATGCTTACCGTGCCGCCGAACGTCGTGCACATGCCGGTCATCGTCGCGAACGACCTCGGATACTTCAAGGAAGAGGGGCTCGGCGTGGAGATGCTCGACTTCGAAGGGGGCGTGAAGTCCTTCCGCGCAGTCGTATCCGGCGACGTGGATTCCGCAATCTCTTCCGGTGCGTTCTCGATAGTCGGGCGGGCGAACGGTGCCAAGACGAAGATCGTCCTGGCGAATGCACCCAAGCTCGAGGCGACGATGACCGTGCAGGGCAACATCAAGACGCTTCAGGACCTCAAGGGGAAGCGCATCGGCATCCAGCAGCCCGGCGGGTTCGCCTTCATTCTTAGCATGATGGTCATTCGCAAGGCCGGCTTGACCAAGGACGACGTCAACTTCGTCAGCATCCTGAGCGAGGACGTCCCGCCACTCGTCGCCGGCCAGATCGACACGGCCATTCTGCACGTCGAGCAGTTCAAGGTCGCGCAGAGCAAGAAACCGGACTTGCACGTGCTCGCCAAGCTATGGGAAATATCTCCCAAGCAGCTCTACACCTCGGTGGTCGTGAAGGAAGACATGATCGCCAAGCGGCGCAAGGACGTCGTGGGCATGACCAAGGCCATCATCCGTGGCACGCGTACGATGTACACCGACAAGCAGAAGGTGATGCCCATCCTGGTGAAGCACACCGGCCTGGACGCCAAGATCCTCTCCGAGGCCTACGACGAGCTGGTCGCGGCTTGTGTGTGGGACGCGAACAGCGGCCTCTCCCCGGATCGGATCAACTTCACTGCCCAGCTGATGAAGAAAGTCGGCAACATCAAGGGCGCGGTTCCGACCTATGGCGAGCTCGTGGACGTCTCGATTTCCGAGGAGGCATTGAAATCGCTGGGAATGTGGAAAGGCCCCGTCTGCCCGGGCTGAGCAGCGCAACAGTCGGATGATATGGCAATGCACCCGAACAATCCCGAGCGATGAGCAATCAAAACATGACAACGACCGCGGCGACGGGCACCAATTCGGTCAGCCGGTCGCCGCAATCGGGCGGTCTGCTGAGTCGTCTCCGCGAAACCCCGCTCGCGTACCGCTTGGGTTCGGCAATCATCGTGCTCGCGATCTGGGAAGCAGCGGGACCGTATATTGACCCGATCTTCTTTTCATACCCTTCTGCAATCGCCAAGGCTTTCTACGAGCTCACGGTAAGCGGCGAGCTCTGGCACTACGCGAAGCAGAGCATCCAGATCCTCGTCTACGGGCTTGTGCTTGCGATCGTTATCGGGGTCGGTCTCGGTTTGATCATGGCGCGATTCGCCAAGGTCGACTGGACGCTCGACATGTACGTCAACGCGCTCTATTGCACGCCGATGGTTGCGCTGGTGCCGTTGCTCGTCCTTTGGCTGGGCATCCGGATCGAGGCCAAGGTCACGGTGGTGTTTCTCTTTGCGGTCTTTCCGATCCTCATCAATACCTACCAAGGCGTCAAGAACGTCGACAAAAGCCTGCTCGAGGTGGCGCGGTCATTCAACAGCTCCGAGCGCCGAATGTGGTTTGACGTCCTGCTTCCCTCCGCAGTGCCCTATATCGCAGCTGGCATCCGTCTCGCTCTAGGTCGCGGGCTGGTCGGCATGATCATTGCCGAGTTCTACACGTCGATCTCCGGCCTGGGCTACATGGTCGTGCGCTACGCGCATAATTTCGAGATGGACAAGACCTTGGTCCCGGTGATTCTGCTCATGACGATGGGGATCCTGTTCTCGGAGTTGCTCCGACGCATCGAGGCGCGCATTGCCCCCTGGAATCGGCTAGATCGGAAGGACTAGGCAGCGGAAAGAATTCGAGTTTCCCCGCCCGGGCAATCGGATTGACCTCCGAGCTGAAAGAAGAGCCATGAGCATTGCCCGGTCGTCCTTGCGGACTGCGCGGACCGAGAGCGCATTCCTCTTCGGTGCAATCGTCACGGCCGCGTTCTACGCCTTTCCCGACGCGTTGCCGGGAACGCCCGAGTTGGACGTCAGGACAGGCGCCCTGTTCCTCCTGGTCTTCGGCGCAATGCTGTGGTGCGCCTTCGGGGTGGTTCGACACGCCGATTGTCTTGCCGAGATTCTCGGCGAGCCTTACGGCACGCTCGTTCTGACGCTCGCGGTGATCAGCATCGAAGTCTCGCTCATCGCGTCGATCATGCTCCTGGGCGAGAACGAGCCGGCACTTGCCCGCGACACGATGTTCGCGGTGATGATGATCATCCTCAACGGCATGGTCGGTATCGCACTGATAGTCGGCGCGATCAAGCATCGCGAGCAGCACTACAACCTCGAGGGGGCAAAGGCCTTCCTCGCAGTGATTATTCCGTTGACGGTTCTCACTCTGGTCCTGCCCAATTTCACCCGCTCGACGGAGCTGCCTGCGTTCACGCCGGTTCAGGCCGTGTTCTTCGCGTCGAGCACGATCGTGCTCTATGGCGTCTTTCTGGTGATCCAAACGGTGCGCCACAAGCGGCATTTCATGCAGCCGGACGCTCGCGGCGATTCGACGGTTCCGCCGCATGATCCCCTTGCGCACGTGGAAGCGAGCCACGAGCCCGGCCATCACGATACCAGGTCCGTGCCCTATCACGGGATTCTTCTGGTCCTGACCATTCTTCCCGTGGTCCTGCTCTCGAAGAAGCTCGCGATATTCGTGGATTTCGTGACGGAAGCGCAAGGGGCGCCAGTGGCGCTCGGTGGCATGGTTATCGCGATTCTCGTGCTGAGCCCTGAGGGGCTCAGCGCGCTTCGTGCGGCCCTCGGCAACCGGCTGCAACGCGCGGTGAACATCCTGCTCGGATCCGCGCTCGCGACGATCGGCCTGACCGTTCCCGCGATCCTCACGATCGGACTCTTCACCGGCAAGAGCGTCGAGCTCGGTCTCGACCCGGTCGAGACGGTCCTGTTGATCCTCACCCTGGCGGTCTGTGCGCTCACCTTCTCGGGGGGCAGAACGAACGTTCTCCAGGGCGCCGTACACTTCGTGCTGTTTCTCGCCTACGTCGTGCTCATCTTCAATCCTTGAGGTTGCCTGGTGGACTGGTCCGAGCTCGTGAAGTCTTTCGCAGCGCTATTCGCGATCATGAATCCGATCGGCAACATGCCGATCTTTCTGTCCGTGACGGACGGAAAATCTCCCGCGGATCGCGCGCGCATAGCGCTGGTGGCCGCCATCGCGGTGGCGGCGATCTTGAGCGGGTGCATTCTGATTGGCGCGGAGCTGCTTGCGGCATTCGGAATTTCCGTGGCTGGTTTGCGCACCGCAGGCGGACTCATCATTCTCTCGATCGCCTATTCGCTACTCCACGCCAAGCCGAGTGGCATGCACCACAATGCCGACGCTGATCCCGGGGCGAAGGAAAGTCCGGCGGTCTATCCGCTTGCGCTGCCGCTGCTGGCCGGTCCCGGAGCCATCGCGACGGTGATCGTGTTCGCGCACGACGCGCACGGCGGCATGGCATACGCCGGACTGATCGGGGTCGTGGTGGTCATGGCGGTGCTGCTGTTCCTGGGCATGCGGCTGGCCGTGCCGGCGTCGAATCTGCTCGGAACGGCGGGCATGAACATCATCACTCGGGTGATGGGAATCATCCTCTCCGCGATCGCTGTGGAGATGATTTTCGCCGGTGTACGCGTGCTCTGGAAGTCCTAGAGACAATGTCCTGCGCGCAATGCACCGGACGAATCGTTGCGGCGCCTGGCTTGGATCCGAGTCGATGAACGGCGTATCGCTGATTGTCGCAGCGCACATCATCCTCGAGGCGGTGGTGATCGTGCGAGTCATGCTCCGACCGAACCGCGAGCCGGCTTCCCGGATTGCCTGGGCGGCAGTCATTGCCGCGCTGCCGTTTCTGGGCGTCTTGGCCTACATCCTTTTCGGGGAAGTGAACATCGGCCGGCGCCGCGTCGCGCGCATTCGCGCGGTGCTCGAGCGGATGCCGCCGATCGCGGGACCCGCGCTCGGAAGCGAGAAGAACGTTCGGGCCGTGGTGCCGCAACGTCACGAGCCGCTTTTCCGCGTCGGTCACTCGATCAGCGGGTTCCAGCCGATCGGGGGCAACTCTGGCCGTCTGCTCGCAGATTCCAATGCGACGATCGATGCCATGGTTGCGGACATCGAATCGGCGCGCGACCATGTTCATCTCCTCTTTTATATCTGGTTGCCCGATGGGAACGGCCTCAAGGTCACCGAAGCGCTCAAGCGTGCCGCCGCGCGCGGCGTGACATGCCGGGCAATCGCGGACGATCTCGGCTCCCGGATCTTGATCCGGTCGAAGCACTGGTCTTCCCTGCAGGACGCGGGCGTCCGCGTCGCCCGCGCGTTGCCCATCGGCAACCCGCTGCTTCGGCCCCTGAAAGGACGAATCGACCTGCGAAATCACCGCAAGATCGTCGTCATCGACGGGCGCATCACCTACTGCGGCAGCCAGAACTGCGCCGACCCGGAATTTCGCGTGAAGCCCAAGTACGCCCCATGGGTAGACGCGGTCATCCGGTTCGAGGGGCCGATTGCACGTCAGAATCAGCACCTCTTCGCCAGCGACTGGATGGCGTACACCGGAGAAGACCTCGATGCGCTCCTCAGGGAGCCGATCGTGGCGTCAAGGGAGGGGTTTGCCGCGCAGGTGATCGGAACCGGTCCCACGGTCCGGTACTCGGCCATGCCGGAGATGTTCGAGTCGCTGATCTACGCCGCGCGCCGCGAGCTCGTCGTCTCCACGCCTTACTACGTGCCGAACGAGTCGTTGCAGATCGCGCTATGCGCGGCCGCGTATCGGGGCGTAAAGACGACCATTGTCTTTCCGGCCCGGAACGACTCGTGGATCGTGGGCGGCGCGAGCCGCAGCTACTATGCCGGGTTGCTCGATGCGGGGATCGACATCCACGAATACGAAGGCGGGCTGCTGCACACCAAATCCCTCACGGTCGACGAGGATCTCACCCTGATCGGCTCCGCGAACATGGATCGACGCAGTTTTGATCTCAACTACGAGAACAATATCCTGTTCGTGGATGCCGAGCTGACGGCAGCGGTGCGGACGCGGCAGCGGGAGTACATCGCCAAGTCGCGCCCGGTGGGGCGGGGCGCCGTGCAGTCCTGGTCCCTGCCGAGACGTCTCTGGAACAACGCGCTGGCGACGCTCGGGCCGATTCTCTGACGTGGGGAGACGCCGAGCGGGCAGGGGCCTCAGACCGGTGCGTGAACGGCTCCGAGAATGCTTGCCCCGCGTGCCGGTTTTTCGACACGCTTGAGATCGTGCGCATCCGAGTGGGGGTGCTGTGCTTCATGTCCCAGCCAGCCCGTCTTGCTGTGCAATGCAGTCTCGGACACGAAGCCGTCGAGCCATTTGCGCGCCAGCCGCGGCTGGAGATTCGCGAACGGGTTGTCGTCCATGGTGAAAGCGGTCTCGGCCATTCGCCGTCCGAGCAGAAATGCCCGGTCTTCCAGATCACTGAACACGCGCGCTCCTCCTTTTGTGATCGTCCAAGCCGTCGTGTATGGATCGAGCGTACCGCTTCGGGTTTCCCGGAAATGAAAACTCTTGTTAACTGTGTGGAACGATTGCACGTTTCGCCATATGACCGTGGCATACGATTACCGCGTATTTCTGCGACGTTACGCGAGCCGAATCGGCGCACGCATTGATTTCTTTCCGGGAATCGGTTGCGCCGTCGGTCGAAAGCAGATTCGTGCGAGGGCCCTCGTACGCTTACGGGGCGCCAGTCTGCCGGATCGCCGCGAATGCTCGCAGCGATATCGGGGTCGCAAATGGGCGTTCCGAATGTTTCGTGATCCGTGGTCCGGCGCGCGCCAGGGCAAGCTATTGCGCTGGCGACTTGATCACATTGGCGAAAAAGTCCTGGGTGATCGAACTCTCCAGTTCCAGGAGCCGGGGGTCCGTAAGCCGGCGCGGTCGCTCGACCGATATGGGAATTTCGCGGTAGACGCTGGTGGGTCGATCGTAGAGTAGGAGCACCCGATCCGACAGATGGACGGCTTCCGCTATGTTGTGTGTGACGTAGAGTACCGTGGCGCCGGAGGCCTGCCACAGGCGGATGAGATCCTGGCGCACCCTGTGGGCGGTGATCGCATCCAGCGCGCCGAGGGGTTCATCCATTAGGATGATCTGAGGCTCGATCGCCAATGCTCGCACCAGCGCGACCCGGTGCTGCATGCCACCCGAGAGTTCCAGGGGATGCTTGTGCTTGAAATCGAGCAAACCCACCAGGCCCAGGTGATAGTCGATGATCTCGTCCCACTTTTCACGGGGCGTGCCAGCAGCCTCGAGAACAAGCGCGACGTTCTCGAATACCGTCAGCCAGTTGAGCAGGCGCGGGCTTTGAAAAACGTAACCCACGTTGGGTGGTTGAATCCGGACACCAGGCCGGAGTGCGAGCTCACCGATGCGCATGACACCGTTGTCGGGGGCAAGCAGGCCGGCCGCTATGTTCAGCAGCGTGGATTTTCCGCAACCCGAGGGTCCCAGCAAGCTGACGAATTCGCCCGGCTCGACGTTGAAACTGATGTTGTCGAGCACGGGCAGGCGCGCGCCGTCCCGGCCGGGAAAGCTCAAGCTCAGCCCTTCGACGCGAATCGGATACACGTGAGCTTATTGCAGAGCGGCCTTGGGCCGCCATGCGAGCACGCGCTCTTCTATGAGGCGTATGACCACGAGTTCAATGAACAGCATCACAACGACGACGATCGCCGTCCAGGCGAGGACGTGCGGCATGGAGAATAGGCCGAAGGAGTAATTGAGCATGTAGCCGACGCCACGGCTGGCCCCCATCAGTTCCACGACCACTGCGATCTTCCAGGCGATGCCGATGCCGTAGCGGGAAGAAGAGAAGATGTAGGGCATGATCTGAGGAAGCACCACCTTGCGCAAGACTTTGCCGCGCCGGACGCGGAAAGCGCGCGCCATGTCCAGAAGCCCGACATCCACGGCCTTTACCCCGCCCCAGATCGTGACGACGACATAGGGCAGGGTGGTCGCGGCGATCGCGATTACGATTGCCGTCTCGGACAGTCCGAATGCCAGCAGCGCGAATATCGCGTAGGCGAGGCTGGGGATGGTCAGCAGAATCATGATCCAGCCGTCCATCAGCGTCTCAAGCCGGTGGTTCAGGCCCATCGCCGTGCCTATGACGATGCCGAACAGCTCGGCGAGGAGAAATCCCGCGAAGACCCGGCCCAGCGTCAGCGGCAGGTGCCGCAGGATCTCGCCGTCCTTTCCCAAGACCACTACTGCGTCCCATACGGTCGCGGGCGAAGGGAGGATGTTGCTGTATCCGGCGCCGGCCGCAACCAGCGCCGCGATCCACCACGCGGCAAGAAAGGTGAGAGCCGAAAGCAGATAGAGGAAATACGGGCTCCGAAGCACGCGACCCATGCGCAAGCATCCCCGCCGTCTGTCTCCAGCCCAGCTACATGCCGCTCTGGTCGCCGAGGGCCGCGCCCGCACCGCCGTCGGCGGCGTTGTCCGGGTCTTCCCACCAGACCCGCATCATCCCCTGGGGCGTACCGATGTAGTGTGTCGTCGGCGTGATACCGAGCTCGTTCCAGCGCGCGTTCACCAGCTTGATCTGGCTCGGATCGGGAATGGTCGTCGGCGGAAACTTCTGCGGCGCGCCCTTGTTGACGCCTTCGCTGCCCCAGATCTCGCGCGGCGCCCAGTTGAACGGGCGCGTCGCGTCGATCAGCACCCGATCCCAGTATCCCTTCTCCTCCGGCGCGGCTCTCGGGTCGATGGGCGATCCGCGGTGGCGCGGCCAGATCTTGATGTCCTCCGTGGCCTTCACGCGCCACGAAATCGCCCAGGTGACCATTTGCGGATCCCACGGGTCGATGTCCTCGTCCACGACGATCACGTGCTTCCAGTGCCAGGTGGCGTTCGACTGGCCCCAGAGCACGGAGCAGATCCAATCCGGCTGGCCGGCCACGCTCATCTTGCAGGACACGACGATGTGCGCCGAGCCGCTCTCCGGCAGAGTCGCCACGTCGCGGATTCCGGTGATCCCCGCGTTCTCCAGCGCCTCCCAGGCCGTGGCCGTCTTGCTCACCGAGGCCATCACGTGGCTTTCGTTGATCGGATGGCCTTCGAGCGAGCCCTGAAATATCGGATTCTTGCGATGCGTGACCGCGGTGACGTGCATCACGGGGGAGCGGCCCGGAACTTCCCCGTAGTACCCGGGATATTCACCGAACGGTCCTTCGGGCGCGGTCTCAGACGGGTCGATAAAACCCTCGACCACGATCTCCGTGCGCGCGGGCACGGGCAGGTCCACGGTCTCGCCCCTGACCACCTCGAGCGGCGCCCCGCGAACCGCGCCAGCCACGTCGTACTCGCAAACCATGCGGGGAATGCCCGTGCTGAAGCAGAAGGGTAGCGAGGGCTCCAGCCCGATGATGAGTGCCACAGGCATCTTCTTGCCTGCGTCCCGGTACGCGAGGAACTGCTGCCCGATGTGCTGACGGCCGGGTCGCAAATAGACGGCAAGCCGGTTCTTGTCGAGGATCATGACGCGATACAGCCCGACGTTGACCCAGTCCGAATTGAGATCCTTCGTGACTACTCCGTGCATGGTGCCGATATAACGGCCGCCGTCGCGCCGGTGCCACATCGGCACGGGAAACTCGAGCAGATTGATGTCTTGGCCCTTCTTGATCACTTCCTTGCAGGGGCCGGTGGCGACGAGCTGGCGCGGCACCAGGTGGCGCATGCATTCGCGGTAGCGCGCGATGATGTCGCGGCGCTGGGCGGTGCGCGGATCGAGACCGAACATCATCGCCACCCGTGCGTAAGATCGGAACTGCCCGAGGAACACCTGCGAAGGTCCAGGTGCAGGGTAGTCCCGGATGTTCTCGAACAGCATCGCGGGACTCGCGTCGCCATAGACGTCGTAGGCACGCCGGGCTATGGTGCCCATTTCCTCGTTCCAATGCACTGGTGCTGTGACTCGGGAGAGCTGGCCCTCGTCCTCCAGCCAGGAGATCCAGTCGCGCATGTCCTGGACGACGCGCCGACCCATATCGTTCTTCATCCTCGTTCCCCGCTCAGTTGGTGCTCAGTTCGCGAACTGGAATGTGTACCAGTCGTCCGGGATCGACTGGAGATTGCCCATCTCGATGGCGACTTCGAAGACCGCCTTGTTGGCGTTGATGAGCTCCTGGTTCCACTTCCCGGTGTAGAGCTTGGAGAATCTCTCCTTGAACATCGCGGCGACTTCGGGCGATTCCTTCATGCCGGAGGCCTTGATGAAGCCGGTGCTGGCGTAGACCTCCGGATGTGAGGCAATGTAGTCCACCGCCTCGCGGTAGGCGCGAACCAAACGCCGAATAGTGTCCGGGTTTGCCTTTGCATATTCGTCCCAGGTCGCAAGCGTCGTCACCAGCAGCCGTGAGCCGGAAAGCGCCTGCCATTCCGCGTCGAGGTCCATGATCTGCCTGTAGCCGCCCGATTCGAGCACGCGCAGCACCAGAGGATCGACGTTGATCATGGCCTCGATCTCGCCCTTTTGTAGCAATCCTGCCAGGACCGGTGGAGGCGACACCACGATCTCGAAGTCCTTCCGGAGATCCAACTTCCATTTATCGCGTACGATCTTCACCAACGCCGCGGTCGAGCTCGAGGTCAGGCTGTATAGCCCGACTTTCTTTCCCTTGAGATCGCCGAAGGTCTTGTACGGCGCGTCGTGCTTGGTCACCGCATAGACGTTCGCCATGATTCCGCAGTAGAAACTCGTCACCTTGTCGCCGTGTCCGCGCAGCCGGATCAGATCGGAAGCAACCTCGGCGAAGGATACGTCGAACTGGTGCAGGGCGAACGCCTTTTGCAGCGCGCCCTGATTCAGGCGCACCCACTCGATCTTCACGCCGTGCTTCTCGTCGAGCTTCTGCTGACTGATCACGAGCGCGGGCAGCGTGGTTCCGCCGCTGGTCGCAACGCCAATGCGTATCGGTGCGGGACTCTGGGCGTTCGCACCCGAAAGTGTCGTCGCGAGCAATGCCAATCCTGCCAGGATCCACTTCGCTTTCATGATTCTCCTTTCGAGGTTGATCGGGCGCCTGAGCCCGCGCTATACCCAGACCTGCAGCACGTAGTCGTACGCTGCCTGGGCATTGGTCATGTCCACCCGTTGCAGCTTGATCCGGTACCCGTCCTTGGTCTTCTCGAGATGATGGGTGTAGACACCGGCAAAATGCCGCACGTCGTCCCGCCGCATCTCCAGCATGTGGAAGCGCGAGCGTACTTCGATGTCTTCGTTATCGGAAATGGCTCGTATGGCGACGTTGGAGACGACGTGATTGGTTCCCCAGAGCGGCCGCTGCGACCATGCGTCGGGGTGCTGCACACGGCCCATCCGGACCTTCATCAAGTTCTTGTCCTCGGCGAAGATTGCCGGGGTGCCGTCCCAGGTCGTGAAAGACTCGTCCGGAGGCATCCAGTAGATTCCATCCGCGGCAAACAGGTCGATCCATTCCTGCCACTTTTTCGTGTCGAGCAAGTCGGCCTGACGATACAGGAACTGCTCGACGCCGTGCTGGAGATCGGAGGGCGTCATCGCGGGTCCCCCATGTACTGTGCCCAGGCCTTCATCTGATTGCGCATCGGAGCCTCGGATGTACCCATGTTCGGTCCGCTCTCGATCACGCCGTCTTTCTCGATATCGCGGCCGAAATGGCGTGCGAAACTTACCCAGTCTCCGCCGTCCGAAGCAAGCCCGACATGGCATTTCCAGAAATTCTCCAGATCGTCCGCGTTGATCAGCGTCGCAGGGGAATTGACCAGGTTGTAGTAGGCAAGGGATCGGCGGTAGATCGCTTCAGGCGCACCCTTGAGTCGGAAGTGCCAGATCTCAGTCAGCGTGCGGTCGACACCCAGCGGGCGCACCGCACGCAGCTGCTGTAGCGGCGATTGCACCGACAGACCGGGATAGACGAGCACGTGGTGGATGTTGACCCCAAGAATTTCCTCCATGCGCTGCTTGCCGTACGCCTGTTCCATCACTGCCTCGTAGGCGAGCGTGTCCGGGTCCCTGGGCCGCAGCCCCATGTATCCGGTCAGAATACAGTGGCCGTAAGGGTAGTTGATGGTCTGGAAGTTATCCCACTTGTCGATGGTCACCGTCGCAAACGCGGAGAGCATGTGGTAGGACAGCGGCGGGGTTCCCGTGGGGGTTTCCTGAGCGATGATCTTCTCGACCTCGTGCGCGGCGCGCCCTGTAGACTGATGCGTGACCGACGGGTGCAGCGCGTCGATCTGATTCTCCATGAAGAGTTTCCAGTTCGAGTGCTGGATTACGCGGAAGCATGTCGGAACCACCTCGACTTCGCCTTGCGGCGCGCGATCACACATGTCGTCGAACGCCACGATCGACGGACCCAGAAACTCCTTCAGAGTCGGGCCATTGCTCGCAAGGCTCGCAAACACAAAGCCGCGATAGCTCTCCACGCGCGCCGCCGGCTTCATGCTGAAATCCGGGTCGTCGCGGCATGCGCGCGAGCGGTCATAGCCTGACTCCATCATCGGAATGTTCTTCAGGCGTCCGTCGAGATCAAAAGTCCACGCGTGGTACGAGCAGCGGAAGAAGCCGCCGGTATTCCCCTTGGGGTCGCCGCACAGCATGGTCCCGCGGTGCGGGCAGCGGTTGTAGAGGACGTTCACGCTTCCGCTCGAGTCGCGGACCATGACCATTGGCTGACGTCCGATCTGCGCGGTGCAGTAGTCGCCGGCCGCCGGCACTTGTGACTCGTGCCCACAGTAGATCCACACCGTCTCGTGAATGCGCTCCATCTCGCGCGCGAATATCTCCGCGTCGGTGTAAATCTCCTTGCGGACACGATCGGGCTCGACGTATCTGGACAGGTCGCGCGGTCCTTCCTTGAGCATCGATACCTCCTTGTTAGGCGGCGTGTTCAGCCGCGGCATCGGCGGTGCGGTCGAGGTTGGTCTTCATGCTTTCGAGCGTCCACGTGAGCATCTCGACCGCCCCATTGGGCAGTCCCTGGGTAGCGGCTTTATTGAGGTGTTCCATGACCGGCCAGATTTGCGAGAACAATTGCTCGCCGGCGGCGGTGAGCGTCAGTCGGGTGACGCGCAGGTCCTCGGTGTCGACGAGGCGAGTGACCCAGCCCGTTTCGTGCATACGGTCGACGGTGCGGGTGAGGGTGGTGCGATCGATCGAGGAAAGGTCGGCCAGCTCGCGCATCGAAAGGCGTTTGCGTGCGTAGAGGGACGCAAGGACGCGCCACTCCGGTACTCGCAGCCCGAGGGTGCGCAGCCCCCCGGCGAGCGCCCGGTCTCGTGCCGCGATGACCTGCGTCATCCAAAAGAACGGATGGCGCTCCAGTTCGAACTCGGCGCGCGGCGCTCGCGACATGGGAGCACGTTACGCCGAATTAGGTGCATGTGCAATATGTCGCAAACCCGGACTTGGGGCATCCGCCTGGAGAACATCGCCGTCTAGCATCGAGCAATGAGTGAATTCACACCTAAAATGGAACACGAGCCGCACACTCCAAGTGGGTTTGGTCGCGCACGTCGTCTAGCTGGCATACGCGCTGGCACTTCGGGCGCCGGGTGTGTATTTTCCGTGCATGTCCTTGCTCGCCCTCCTGGATGCCCAGCTTGCCTACGGCGATGTGCCGCTGCTCGACCGGGCATCGTTTGCGCTGGAGGCCGGCGAGCGCATCGGGCTGATCGGGCGTAACGGCACCGGTAAGTCCACGCTGCTCGGCCTGATCGCTCAACGAACGACGCTGGATGACGGTGAGCTGAGACGCCGCGACGGATTGCAGCTGGCGCTGGTGGAGCAGGAGCCGGCGCTGCCGCACGCCTCGACGCTGCGGCAGAGCCTCCTGCTGCGCGGACACATCCCCGCGATCCAGGACGAGCGCGAGCGGTGGCGGGCCGAGGCGCGCCTGGTCGAGTATCTGCACCGCTTTGCAGTGGATGAAGATCTTTCCCCGGATGCGGCCTCGGGCGGAGAAGCGAAGCGTGCGGCACTCGCGCTCGCGTTCGCCCTGCAGCCCGAGCTGATGCTCCTCGACGAGCCCACCAACCACCTCGACATCGACGGCATCGTCAAGCTCGAGGAGGCGCTCCTGAGGCAGCCCTCAGCGATCGTGGTGACCCACGATCGCGTGTTCCTGGACCGGTTCGCAACGCGCATCGTCGAGCTGGATCGGGGATTGCTGCGCTCCTACCCCGGCAACTTCTCGGACTACGAGCGGGTGAAGGTGGACGAGCTCGCGGCCGAGGCCGGTGCGCAGCGCCGCTTCGAGAAGTTCTGGGCGCAGGAAGAGGTGTGGATTCGCAAGGGCGTCGAGGCGCGGCGCACGCGCAACGAGGGCCGCGTCAAGCGGCTCGAGCACTTGCGCGAGGAGCGCGCTGCGCGGCGGGAACGCCTCGGAACCGTGAAGCTGACCGTCGGCGCGGGTGCGCGGTCGGGCAAGCTGGTGGCCGAGCTCACGAACGTATCCAAGAGCTTCGGCGGCCGCACCGTGGTGAGAGACCTGGACCTCCTCATCAGCCGCGGCGATCGCATCGGACTAATCGGCCCGAATGGCGCCGGCAAGACGACGCTCATCAAGCTGATCCTCGGTACGTTGCCCCCCGATGCGGGGCATGTGCGACTGGGCACCAACGTCCGGACCGCGCACTTCGACCAGATGCGCGAGGCCCTCGACCCCGAGAAAACGGTGGCCGAGACGATCAGCCCGGGTGGCGAATGGGTCGAGCTGGCGAGCGGACGCAAGCACGTCATGAGCTATCTCGCCGATTTTCTTTTTCCGCCGCGACGCGCAAGCTCGCTGGTGCGGATGCTCTCAGGTGGAGAGCGAAACCGGCTGCTGCTCGCACGCTTGTTTGCGCGGACTGCGAATGTGCTGGTGCTGGATGAGCCGACCAACGACCTAGACATCGAATCCCTGGATCTGCTCGAGGCGGCACTGCAGGACTACTCCGGCACGTTGCTGCTGGTGAGCCATGACCGCGCTTTTCTGGACAATGTCGTGACCCAGACCATCGCGTCGGAGGGGGATGGACACTGGCGTGAGTATGCCGGAGGCTACAGCGACTGGCTGCGCCAGCGCCCAGCGTCACTCGTGGAGGCCAAGGCAGCGCCCAAGGTGCCCCTGTCGACGCGCGCGCGCGTCGAAGGCAAGACTGGCTCGAAGGTCAGTTACAAGCTCAGCTATAAGGAGATGCGCGCGCTGGCCGCGCTGCCGGGGGAGATCGAGGCCCTCGAGGCTGAGCAACATTCGCTCGCCGCACGGATGAGCGAAACGGAGTACTACCGGCAAGCACCGGAGGTGCAGCGGGACGATCAGCGGCGCAGCGCGGAGATCGAAGCGCTGCTCATGGAGAAGCTCGAGCGCTGGGAAGCCCTGGAGATCAAGGCGAAGGCGGCGGGGGCCTGATCGAGCAGGGACCCCGTCCGGGGAATATCAACGGTCGCGCGCCAAGGTTCATACTGGAACTCGACTCGCGATCCCGGCGAGACTGTTTGCCTTGCGCCCTGCCATGCCTGAACACGCCACAACGATCTCGCTCGTCCTTGGCAGCGGCGGCGCCCGCGGCCTCGCACACATCGGCGTGATCCGGTGGCTCACCGAGCATGGTTATGCGATTCGCTCGATCGCGGGCTCCTCGATGGGCGCGCTGGTGGGTGGAATTTATGCAGCCGGCAAGCTCGAGGTCTACGCTGACTGGGTGTCGGCGCTCGAGCGCATGGATGTCGTGCGGTTGCTCGACCCGTCCTTCGGTCGGACCGGTCTCTTCAAAGGGGAGCGGATCATGGACGTGCTGCGCGGGCTGATCGGTGACCGGGCCATCGAGGATCTGCCGGTTTCGTTCACGGCGGTTGCCACCGACCTCGACTCCGGGAAGGAGGTGTGGTTGCGCGAAGGGAAGCTGTTCGATGCGATTCGCGCCTCGATCGCGACCCCGCTGGTCTTCACGCCCTTCGTGCTCGACGGGCGGCGGCTGCTCGACGGCGGTCTGGTGAATCCGGTCCCGATCGCCCCCACGCTGACCGATACCACCGATCTCACGGTCGCGGTCAATCTGAGCGGGCGCGCCGAGCCGGAGAAAATCGAGTCAGAACCCGCGTCGGCGCCCGGACGAAGCGCCTATCGCAAGCGTATCCACGCATTCGTCGAGAGCATGTACGCGGCACGCGCCCCGGACGCGCCTGTACTGGGCTTGACCGACATCGTGTTCGCGTCCATGGAGACGATGCAGAACACGATTGCGCGCCTCAAGCTTGCCGCCTATTCGCCCGACGTAGCCGTCGAAATACCGCGCAACGCATGCGGATTTCACGAGTTCTGGCGCGCGGCCGAAATGATTGCGGTCGGCCATGAGCGCACTGCGCGGGCGTTCGCCACGCGTGCCCCTGAGTGAGTCGGGGGGCGTTAGGGTGCGATGGGGGCCCGCCAGAAAAACCTCGCATATTCCGGCAGTTTCGCGTAGAGTTCGGGCCCTTGCTGCGTTGCAGCAAGCTGTGACCAGTAGTCAGTAGAAAGTAACTCGTCCCCGACCCTCTCGCAGGGCCCGTCGAAAGTTCTCCTTTCGGTTTGGCATCGCGGCTTTTGGTTGGCGCCGAACACACGAAAGGAATGCCATGAGCTTCTCGACGCTCGGATTGCACGCGTCTTTACTCCAAACCCTCGTCGGCCTCGGCTACAGCGAACCGACGGCCGTGCAACGTGCCGCGATTCCCGCGGTGCTTGCCGGCAGCGATCTCCTCGTCTCCTCGCAGACGGGAAGCGGCAAGACTGCCGCATTCACGTTGCCTGCCCTGCAGCGCCTGCTCGCTAATCCGGCGGCGCCCGCGAGCCACGGCGTACGCAGCGCCGGGCCGCGTATCCTGGTTCTCACACCGACGCGCGAGCTCGCGCTCCAAGTGCAGAAGGCCGTGCATGGCTACGGAGGCGGTCAGCGACTGCGCACCGCATGCCTGGTAGGTGGAATGCCGTACGGACTTCAGCTGAAGCAGCTCTCCAGGCCTGTAGACATCGTGATCGCGACCCCCGGCCGCCTGAAAGATCACCTAGATCGTGGCCGTCTAGACCTCGCGCGCGTGGAAATGCTCGTGCTCGACGAGGCGGATCGCATGCTCGACATGGGTTTCGTCGAGGACATCGACGCCATCGTCGCGCGCACACCCGCGGGACGCCAGACACTGCTGTTCTCGGCCACGCTCGACGGCGTGGTCGGTCGCCTGGCGCAGCGCGTGACGCGCACACCGCAGCGCATCGACATCGCCGCGAGTGCCGCGCAGACGCCGCAGATCGAGCAGCGCGCCCTGTATGCGGACAACTTGCCGCACAAGAATCGCCTGCTCGATGCCCTGTTGCGCGATACCGAAATCGGGCAAGCGCTCGTGTTCACTGCTACCAAGCGATCCGCTGAGGAGCTCTCCGGCGCGCTGCGTGCGCAGGGCTTCACGGCAGGCGCTCTGCACGGCGACATGCGCCAGCGCGAGCGCAATTTCACCTTGCAATGCCTGCGCGACGGACGCATGCGCGTGCTGGTCGCCACCGACGTGGCGGCGCGCGGCATCGACGTGCCGGGCATCAGCCACGTGATCAACTTCGATGCGCCGCGCCAGGCCGAGGATTACGTCCACCGCATTGGCCGCACCGGTCGCGCGGGCCGTACCGGCATTGCCGTGACGCTGCTCGCACATGGCGAAAAGCACCTGGTGCGGTCGATCGAACGCTATACCGGCAACGCACTACGCATCGCGGTCATCCCGGGCCTGGAACCGACGCCCCGCCCGGAGCGGACTGCACGCCCGGAGCGCAAGGTTGGCCCCCGACCCGGCGCCAGGAATGGCAGTGGACGCAGCTGGGAACGACGCGGGGAATGGAAAAGCGGGGCGCGGCCCGCAGGAAATCGTCGGCCGGTCAGCGCCTGAGTTGGCACCGGCGGGGGCCGAGCGCGGTGCGTTGGCCCCGCGCTCGAGCTTCGGAGGCGCTTACTTCTTTCCCGGTACCTGTATGGGCATCTTGGCCTGAGCCCCGCTCAGAGGCGCCGCCGGGGTGACGGGCTTCTTGGGTTGCTTCGGTTTCTTGGCTTCACGGTTGCTGCGCTGTTGACCCTTGGGCATTTCGAGTTCTCCTGAGAGGAAGCGCGGCCGAACGCGAGGCAGCCGGCGACCGGCCGCTTCGACCGGTATCGACGCCGCTGACCCACTCGCGTCGCGCACCACATTATGCTCTTGTCAAGGCCCGCCGGCGCAAGGATTGGAGACGCCCGCGGGGGCAGATACTCACCCCTCCTGAAAGGCCTCTGCGCGCCCCTTGCGCACGGCGGGTGCGATCACCGCGAGAAGGAGCAGCACTGCGATCGCGAGCAGCACTGCCGAGATCGGCTTGGTGAGAAACGTGCTCGGGTCTCCCCGCGACAGCAGCATTGCCCGGCGGAGGTTCTCCTCCATCAGGGGGCCCAGGATGTACCCGAGAATCAGCGGCGCGGGTTCGCAATCGAGCTTGACGAACAGGTAGCCGAGCGCTGCAAACAGCGCCATCGCCAGCACGTCGAATGCGCTGTTGTTGATGCTGTACACGCCGATGCAGCAGAACAGAAGGATCGCCGGGAAAAGCATGCGGTAGGGAACCGTGAGCAGCTTGATCCAGATGCCGATGAGCGGCAGGTTGAGAATCACCAGCATCAGGTTGCCGACCCACATGCTCGCGATCATTCCCCAGAAGAGCTCCGGCTGCTCCGTCATTACCTGAGGACCGGGAGCGATGCCCTGAATCATCATTGCGCCGATCATCAGTGCCATGACCGGATTGCCGGGGATGCCGAGCGTCAGCATCGGGATGAACGAGGTCTGTGCCCCGGCATTGTTCGCCGACTCCGGGCCCGCGACGCCGCGAATGTTGCCCTTGCCGAAGCTCTCCGGCTGCTTCGACACCTTCTTCTCGATCGTATAGCTCGCGAAGGACGAGAGCATCGCGCCGCCGCCGGGGAGGATCCCGAGAAACGAGCCGATGGCAGTGCCGCGCACCATGGCGGGAAAGGAGTCTTTCAGGTCCTGGCGCGAAGGCATCAGATTGGACACCTTCCTGACGAAGATCTCGCGCGGCCCGGTGGTCTCGAGGTTCGTCATGATCTCGGACACGCCGAATATGCCCATCGCAACGATCACGAAGCCGATTCCGTCAACGAGCTCCGGCAGATCGAAGGTGAAGCGCTGTACCCCGGAGTTCACGTCGGTGCCTACCAATCCGAGCAGCAGGCCGAGCAGTACCATGGCACTCGCCTTGAGCAGCGAGCCGTGCGCCAGCACCGTTGCAGCCACGAGACCAAGGACCATGAGCGAGAAGTACTCGGCCGGGCCGAACTGCAAGGCCAACTCGGCGAGCGGCGGTGCGGCAATGGCAATGATCAGCGTGGCGACGCAACCAGCGAAGAATGAGCCGATTGCCGCGACGCCGAGTGCCGGCCCGGCGCGCCCCTGCCTGGCCATCTGGTAGCCGTCCAGCGTGGTCACCACCGAGGAGGCCTCGCCGGGAAGGTTCACCAGTATCGCGGTCGTCGAGCCACCGTACTGGGCGCCGTAGTAGATTCCGGCGAGCATGATGAGCGCCGAAATCGGTGGCAGGCCGAACGTGATCGGGAGCAACATCGCGATCGCTGCTAGCGGACCGATGCCGGGCAGCACGCCGATCAGCGTGCCGAGAAACACGCCGACCAGGCAGTAGAGAACGTTCTGGAGGCCGAGCGCGACGGACAGGCCAAGACCGAGATTCGAAATGATGTCCATCGCCACTCAGCCCTGGTAGTACGCGGGCCAGAGCTGAAATGGCATGCCGAGTCCGTAGTAGAACGCGCCTACGGAGAATGCAATCAGCACGAGATAGAGGATCGCCACCTCTTTCCAGAAAAAATCTTCGCCCGCGAAGGCGCCGACCACGATTAGCAGCAGTGTCGCCCCGACCAGTCCGAGCGGCCGAAGTGTGACGGCGAAGAGCACGACGGAGAGCAAAATCAGGATGATCGGGCGCGGCGCAAAGTGAGCCAGGCGCGCGCCGGCGACGAAAATTGAGCGGCCGCCGATCACGGCGCCGAGCAGGGTCAGCAGCCCGCCGAGGACGATCGGAAAATACGCAGGCCCCATCCGCACGGTGGTGCCCATCGAATAGTTCTGCGCGACGACGATGAATGCCACGCCGAACGCGATGAACATCAGTCCCGCCCAGAAGTCCTTGGTGCGGAATGCTTCCATGAGTCTCCTCCCACCACCGAGCGGGCCACGTATGCTACCAAAGGCGATACGGGTTCACCCTCCATTCGCGTTCTGCGCGAATCGAGGCTCCAGGGAGTCCAGCGGATCGAAAACAAATGCCCGATAATCACGAGCGTTCTCGGTAGCTCCGTCGATCTTCTTGTCTCGCGTACTCCTGGAGGTGAGTTGGCAATGCAGGCTTCGTCATGAACAAGCTGGAGTTTTCGGGTCGCACCGCGATTGTCACCGGTGGTGCCCAGGGAATCGGCGCTGCGATCGCCAAGCGGCTGAGCGCCTCGGGCGCGCGTGTCACGGTATGGGACCTTGACGACGCAAAGAAGGACGGTGCAAAAAAGGTCGACGTCACCGATCCTGACGCCGTGGCGGAGGCCACGCGAGCGGCGCTGCGCGAACTCGGCAAGATTGACGTTCTCGTCAACAACGCCGGGATCGCCGGATTGAATGCACCGACCGTCGATTACCCGATCGACGAGTGGGAGCGCGTGCTGCGAATCAACCTGACCAGCCAGTTCCTGTGCTGCCGCGCGGTCGCGCCTCACATGGTGAAAGCCGGGTACGGCCGGATCGTGAACATCGCATCGGTCGCCGGCAAGGAGGGCAATCCCAACGCGGTCGCCTACTCAGCATCGAAAGCCGGTGTGATCTCGCTGACCAAGTCGCTTGGCAAGGAACTGGCGCAGGCGGGCGTCCTGGTGAACTGCGTGACGCCGGCTGCGGCGAAGACGGCGATTTTCGACCAGATGACCGAAAGCCACATCCAGTACATGCTCTCGAAGATTCCCATGAACCGCTTCGTGAACGTCGACGAGATCGCGGCGCTCGTCGGCTGGCTCGCGAGCGAGGACTGTTCGTTTTCGACCGGAGGGGTTTTCGACATCTCCGGGGGCCGGGCAACCTTCTGAGGTTGCAAGGTTTGCAGATCGCCGCGGGCCAGCGAGAACGGATAGGCCGAATGGCCTATCCCGCCGGAACTGGTTTGTGTTGCAAGCGCCGCATGCGTTAAGTTTGCTCATCTTCGATATCGAGATCCAGGGGCGGCAATGGCTAGAACATTAGCAAAATCAGCGCGTGAATATGTGCTTGGCATCGTTCTGCCGGAAGCGCCGGCCGGGCCGGCGTTCGAGAGCGCGCGTGCGCCTATTTTCTCGAATCAGAAGCAGGCGGTCGCAATCGGCGGACAGATCGCCGAGTTCACGGAGGCCGTGACGCCGGATCTTCGCACCGCAATCTCGGACGGCATTCTTCTCGCGCAGCTCGCCGCCAACAAGGCGACCGGCGGGGTGGGGGACGTCCTCGATTGGTATAACAAATATGTCGAGGTGCTGCAGAACATCGGCTGGCAGATCAAGGACTTCGATTTTCGTCGCCAGCAGGTGGACAACCAGCAGCTCGACATGCACGAGGCGCTCATTCCCGTGATCACGGCGATGCTCGGCCCGCATGTGGCCGCCGCTTCGATCGTGATTTCGATCTTTCAGGGTCTGCAGCAGATGGACAAGTCCCGGCCGTGGATCACGCTGTTCGACCAGGCGAGTCAGCATGCGGACGGCGCGAAGTTCCAGGTGGGTTACGTGGACGCCGACGCGAACGGTCAACCGCAGATCTCGCTGCTGTGCTTCGGCATCAAGGCGCAGCGAACGATCACCCAGGTACTGTTCTTCAAGTCCTCGGAAGAGAGCGCGGAGATCAAGAAGGCCGAAGCCAAGCTCGCAGTGAGCCTGGAGCGCCTGAACAGTGCCAAGGACGCGCTTGCCGATCGCGTCACTCCTTTCGTCTCCGACTTCATCAAGAACGTCGAAATCTGATTGAGCGCCCCGCGCGTTTGGGTCTCACGGCACCGTTTCCTGCGCGCGCGGGTGCGCCTTCGACCGCGCCCTATACCGCCGTCACCATGATGCGGTACTCGCCCGTGCTGGCGGGGTTGTAGTGTCGAACGCGGGCGTAGTACTTGCCCGGCGCCAATGCGGCGCTGATGCGAGAGTTGGTAGCGGCGCCTCCATCATCGTCCTCCGCGACCAGCTTCGTCGGACTGTCCGGCCCGAACAACGACATGACAACGTCCGTGGAGCCCGTCGTTTCGATGATGTGCACACCTTGCTTTTTGACCTCGAACCGGTACAGATCCTCCTCGCCTCCGGACGAGATCGCGGCGGTGGTCGCGGCGCAGACCGCCAGGTCGACGGCCGTCTCCTGCGGGGACTTGCGGCCGGGATACATCTTCTCGCTCATCACGAATTGCCGGTCCTGCTTCGAGAGGTCGTCGTTGCCGTGGGTCGCGCCCATGTTCCTGGTCCACGAATCCGGGAACTCGTAGAGCATGACCGAGTCCGGGTCGAACTCCGTCCCGAGGAGCTGATCGGCCCGGTACTTGTCGAGGACGTTGTGGCGGATCGTTGCCTCGTCCCAGTAATTGGGCGGCCCTGACAGGTCCGCGATCACTGCCGCCTCATTCCACTCGATCCCACCATCCGGATTCTGATGCTCGTGACTGAGTCCGACCATGTGACCGAACTCGTGCAAAATCACGCCCTGGTCCTGCCAGCCCAGATTCAGGGTGGCCGCGTGCAGCGGTATCCCCAGGTTGTCGGTGCCGACATAGGACCAGGCGCCATCATTCGGATCGAAGGTGACACGGATCTCGGCGCGGGGGTCGTCCGTGAATTCGAAGGTCAGATTCGCGAACTCGGTCCACGTGGGTGCGAACCGCTGCACCATGTCCTTCTGGGCCTGCGTACCGCTCATGAATCGGATCAGTATGTTGCTGCCGTTCACCCACTGCTTGCCGATCAGGCTTATCGCACGTTCGCGGCCCGACCGTGTCATGACCGTACGTTGCGGCCTGCGCGTGTCGAGTGGAAGCAACCTGTCGAAACAGATGTTCTTTGCCTTTCCTTGGGACTTTGCCATGCGGATAGCCTCCTTTCAGGCGTTGTGCACCAACGTCGATAGCGTAGCGGACATCGTTGTGTCCGTCTGCCGTGGACTGCATCAAGTTCACAAAGTTCGAATGTCGGGGGTGGCCGACATGATGCGCAGTACCTATTTGCGTGGCACGAGATATGCCGGCACGTTGCAAGGGGTGCAGGCGCAATGAAAATCGCGGTGATGGGTGCAGGGGCAGTCGGCTGCTACTACGGCGGCATGCTGGCGCGCGCAGGTCACGCGGTGACTTTGATCGGACGGCCCACGCACGTCGAGGCGGTGCGTCAAAACGGCCTGTTCATGGATACACAATCGTTCCAAGCGCACGTTCCCATGGCAGCCAGCACCGACGCCAGTGCCGTACGGGACGCGAAGGTCGTGCTCTTCTGCGTCAAGTCCACGGATACGGCAAGCGCCGCCGCGGAAATCGCGCCGCATCTGCGAGACGATGCAGTGATCGTCAGTTTGCAGAATGGTGTCGACAATATCGATCGACTGCAAGCCGCGCTGCGGCAGGAGATCTGCCCAGCCGTCGTCTATGTCGCCTCCGAAATGGCGGGACCGGGCCACGTCAAGCACCATGGTCGAGGCGAACTCGTCATCGGGCGTGCGGCCAGCAGTAACAAACTCGTCACGCTGTTCGCGGGTGCAGACGTGCCGGTACAGGTCTCCGACAACGTGGCGGGTGCGCTTTGGGAGAAGCTGATCCTGAATTGTGCCTATAACGCCCTTTCGGCCATCTCCCAGTTGCCTTACGGACGCCTCGTGCAAGGGGAGGGCATCGAGGCGGTGATGCGCGACGTGGTGCAGGAATGCCTTGCGGTTGCGCGAGCCGGGGGAGTGACCGTGCCTGACGATGTGTGGGAATCCGTGCAGCGCATCGCGCAAACGATGCCCACCCAGTCCTCCTCCACGGCCCAGGACCTGGCACGCGGCAAGCCCTCCGAGATCGATCACCTGAACGGCTACGTTGTGCGCACAGGCGACGCGCTAGGAATCGCGACACCCGTGAATCGTGTATTGCACGCACTGGTCAAGCTGTTGGAGGTCCGTCTTCCGTAGGCAGCGAGTCGTAAATCCGACCGATCGGCGTTACCCCGGTAGCGATCGGAGGGCGCCACGCCTTTTGTGCAACGCAACGCCGATTTATCCCACACGCCCGAGCGGAATGTTCGGGACGACTGCCCACTTCATCTCCGTCCCATCGTCGTGGGCGCCCTCTGAAGATCGGATTTACACTGGCGTTAATCGGCGCAAGAATGGCCCGAGTAGTCGCCAAACCGCATCACTCATCTTGGGGGAGAGAAGAAAATGTGCAAGCTGTGCGATGAAGGAAAGCCGCAGGACCATGCGAATGCGCCGATCGGTTCGCGGCGCGATTTTCTGAAAGCGTCGACGGCGCTCGGGGCGGGCGCCGCAGGTCTGAATCTATTCGCGTCACGCTCTGCCGGAGCGCACGACAACGACCGCGACGACGACCGCCGCGATCACGATGACGCGCCCAACGATAGCGGAAAACACAAGCGACGCTACATCATTCGCGGCGGCGCCGTGATGTCGATGGACCCGAAGGTCGGGGATTTTCCGAAGGCCGACGTGCTGATCGAGGGCAAGAAAATCCTCGCCGTTGGTCCGAATCTGCACGCTGGCGGCGCGTCGGAGATCGACGCGCGCGGGCGCATCGTCATGCCCGGGTTCATCGATACGCACCACCATCAGTTCGAGACGGTGCTGCGCAGCTTCCTCGCCGATGGAATATTGATCAACGACGGGTCAAACTCGACGAGCGGGAGTACCACCTACTTCGAATTCATTCTGCTGAAGTTTGCCCCCGTGTACCGTCCGCAGGACGTGTACATCAACGAGCTGTTTGCGGGATTGAGCCAGCTCGACGACGGTGTCACGACAGTACATGACGTTTCGCAGATTCATCATTCTCCCCAGCACTCGGACGCCGCCGTCGAGGCGCTGTTCAACACGGGGCGACGTGCCGCCTTCGGCTATTTTGAAAGCGCAGGTGCCAACATTCTCGGTACCAATCCCGACAACAAGTATCCAACCGATGCGCCCCGCCTCAAGAGCAAGTGGTTCTCGTCGAGCGACCAGCTCGTCCATATGATCATGGGCGGCGAGGTCTACCTTGGTGATGCGACGACCGACAAATCCTGGACGATCGGGCGGCAACTCGACCTCCAGATCGCGGCGCATATCCTTTCTCCGTTCGGTATCCGGCCGATATTTGATGCGCTCGCTGCTGGAACAGGTGGCAACGGCAACATCGGGATCGGACCGGACAACCTGTTCATCCACATGACGGGGATGGCCGACCCAGCCTGGCAGAAGGTCAAGGAGGTCGGCGCACAGGTCTCCATCGCTTTCCCGATCGAGATGAACATGCGCCATGGCACCCCCCCGATCATCAAGATGCAACAGCTGGGGATGGAGCCATCGCTCAGCGTGGACGTGGAATGCACCTTGACCGCGGATTTCTTCACCCAGATGCGCTCCACAATGAACATGCAACGCATGGTGGTGAACCAGATGGTGCTGGAGCAGGGCGATTTCTATCCGCCCAACCAGTGGCCGACGCCGGCGCTCGACTTGCCGCCACTGCTGACGACCCGAGACGTGCTGCGTTACGGGACCATAAACGGCGCAAAGGCGCTGCGGCTCGACGGCAAGGTCGGATCACTCACGCCGGGCAAGGAGGCCGACATCATTATCCTCGACGCAACCAAGATCAACGTGGCGCCGCTCAACAATGTTCCGGGGGCTGTCGTCTCGCTGATGGACCGCACCAACGTCGAAACCGTGATCGTGGGCGGCAAGATTCGCAAGTGGAAGGGGCAGCTCCTCGATGTCGATTTGCGCAAGCTGAGTCGGGAGCTTGAGAACTCGCGCGATTACGTCTTCGCCAAGGCTGATATCGAGCAGAACCTGTTCGGCAGCCAATAAAAGGGAATCGTTGCAGCAGCGCCGAGCGGGGCGCCGTCCCTTCGCGGCGCTGCTGTATTCCGAGTTACGAAACAGGTCGTGGCGAAGCTTGCCGTCGAACTCTGCGAAGGGAGGCGCCCAGCTTGTCGGGATGACGTTGCTGGCGTCAGCGACCTGGCGCTTTGATTGACTCGGAACGCTGGCGCCGCCAGAAGCCGATGCCCGCCAGACCCGAGACGATCAGTGCCATCGTGCCTGGCTCGGGTACTTCGGCTCGCAGAAACGGCGTCACGTCGGCGAAGGTGTCGCCCCAGCGAAGTTCGTCGAAGGCTCCGGGGATTTGGCCGGCGCCTGAGAACGTGAACTCGGAAAGAACGCCGTGATGCGTCAAGAGCAGGTCCGAATTTGCGACCGAGATCGATGCCGCCGGGGTGTAGTTGCTTTCGGTTGAGTCGACCGGATCGAGGAAGACACTCACGACATCGGGGGCGGTAGGATCGAAATCGAACCTGAAAACGATCAGGTGCACGCCGGCGAGCGCGGCGAGCGTCAACCCGCCGCCGTTCACCAGCGCCGACTGGCTCCCGCTTGCTGTCGCCACCGCAAGTGTCAGCTGATTGACGCCAGAGAAGCTATTAACGTACAGATCGACTGCGAGAAAGGAATCGCCGACCCCGCCGTTCCACATCTCATAGCCACGTTTTCCGAAATCTGTCTGGGCGTCGGTACCTCGCGTGCCAAAATCGATCAGGAGGCTCTCGTAGATCGTACGTGCGTCCCTCCCACCGCCCAACCCGCCCGCGATCTCGTGTCCAGTGCGCCCAAGAGTGCAGCAACCGAATTGGACCGTCTTCTGCACCTCATTTCTCGATCAGCTGCTCGCCTGTCGAATTTTCTGCCGGTTGGCGAGTGCCGAGTGTCGAACGTGCGCTCGGATAGGCGTTCCTTCAAGCGCGTGCGATCGACCTCCTGCAAATTCACCCTCGAAGTAGGACGCTTACGATAGCGGTTCATGTGCGAGCGGTGCGCTTGGGCACCTGCCCACCAACGCCAAGATTGCACGTTAACAAAACGCCGCGTGCGCGGTGGGAAACATGGGACGACGCTAGGCGAGATCGCTTATTGACACCCCTGCGTCAGCTGCTCAATATTGTGAATCATTCAATAGGATCTAACTTCAGTGCGCGCGACCTTGTCTTGCGTTTACCGGACGCCTCGGTGAGGCGCGAGAAACATTCGAGAAGATATGACTTTCGGTTAGTCCGCTGTGCGCTGGCATACAAGCGTACGGCAGGCTGAGGTCGCTAAACCAAGAATGGAGGAGACACCTATGAAGGACGACAAGCGTCGAGACAAAGGCACGGCGAGCCCCAAACAAGCTGGTGGCGGTGACGGCGTATCGCGAAGAACCGCACTCAAGGCCGGTGCGGCTGGCGTTGCTGCAGCCTTTGCGGGCGGTGGAGCCGCGATCGCGCCCGGCACTGCAGAAGCTACAGGTGGCGGTGGGAGTTCGCACTCCGAAGACCTTGTGCTCGTCAACGGCAGGATCCACACGATGGATGACGGAAACCGGATCGTGAGCTCGGTCGCGATCCGTGACGGTCGATTCGTGGAAATCGGCAGAGGCGGCTGGAGCGGTGGCAAGGTCATCGACCTCCGCGGCGGCACCGTGGTCCCTGGACTGATCGAGAGCCACACCCATTTCGTGAGCCTCGCAAATCGGCCAGGCTATCACGTCGCACAACTCGAGCTCGCGTCGAACATCGCTGAAGTCCAGGAGTTGCTCGCGGCGCGGCGGCCCGATGTGCCCCCGAACGAGTTCATCACGTCTATGGGTGGCTGGAATCCGCGCCAGTGGACCGAGCGGCGCCTGCCGACACTCGCCGAGCTGGACGCCGCTGTGCCGGACCGGCCGGTATTCCTGTTCCAGAACTTCAGCGGACCGTGTGCGACCAATTCGCTCGGCAAGGCGTTCTTCGAGTCCGTAGTTTCGCCGCTTGCCGGGCCGGTCATTGTGGGCGCAGACGGCTCGATCACGGGTGCCGCGGCTCGAGTCGCGCTGTATCACTTGCGTGTGCGCCAGACGTTCGAGGACAAGAAGCGGAGCACCCTCGACGCGATGGCATTCTCGGCGCAGGTCGGCATCACTGCGAATCTCGATCAGACGCTGGTCGCGGTCGCCTCGGGACCCCTCGACCCGCAGCCCACGCATTTCCTCGCGAACCTCGATCATTTCCGGATGTACGACGCGTGGCTCGCTTTGCATCGCGAGGGCGAGACATTCGTTCGCTTACAGATGAACTTCCTGCACAACCAGGGCAATCTCCCGGCCCTCGGCGGCCTCGATGAGCAGCTGCCCGAGCTGAGGGAGCGCCTGAAGAACCAGTTCCCGTTCTTCGGCGACGGCATGCTGCGCACCGGCGCGATCGGAGAGTGGGCGGCGCCGTTTGCGTTCCAGGGGACAGCGGGTTACGACGTCTGGTACGAAGCGCAGCGGCTCTGTGCGGAGGCACGCTGGCGCAACGAGAATGCCCGTGCCGACGAGCCCGCCATCGAGCAGGTCGTCATTACGTACGAGCAGATGGATGCCGATTATGGAATCAAGGAGCTGCGCTGGGGCCTTCAGCACGTGGATAACGCGACTTCCGAGCAGCTCGCGCGGCTGAAAAACCTCAACTGCGGCGTCTCCATGTCCGGCTTCCGTTGGCAACAAAGCCCCAATGCGGACGGGACGCCAGTGGGTCCCTTCTTCCCTAGGATCATCGCGAGCGGCATCCCGGCCGGACTGCACGAGGACGGCGTGCACATCGCGCCGCACAATCCGTGGTACGCGCTGCACTACGCGACAACTGGCCTGAACTACGACGGGCTACAGATCAATCCAGGGCAGCAGATCACGCGCCAGCAGGCGCTCTACGCGTACACGCGTGGCAATGCCTGGTACCTGAACCGGGAGAACGATCTCGGCTCGATCGAAGTGGGCAAGCTTGCCGACCTGGTGGTGCTGGACAAAGACTACTTCGAGGTCAGCGACGCGGAGATGAGAAACATCCGTCCGATCCTCACCGTCGTCGATGGCGAGATCGTCTACGACGCGCGCGAGCCGAGGCGGCGGTGGGGCAAGAGGCACCACCACGGCCAAGATCACGACCGCAGGTGACCGAGACTACGCGCAGAGCTTGGATGGGATAAATCGGATGAAGGGGCGTGGGCCGTTGCTTCCAAGTCAGGAAGTGACAGCCACGCCGCTATTTGAGCCCCGTCCGAATCCATTTTTGGAATGGTTCCGTCCCGCCCGTAAGACCCCAATCGCGCCCACCGATACGCGTACGATTTCGCGGTGTTCCAACCGGCGGAAACTTCTGCGTCCGAACCGCTGCTCCTCCCCTTGGCCCTGTGCTGCAGGTGCAGCTCGGGGCGAGTCGCCGTATGATGATTGTCCTCCGCGTCGCGCCCTTCGAAAGGGACGGTCGGTCGGGGAGGATCATCAAAACAGGAGGGATCCATGAATAAGATTCTGACAGGATTGATTTCCCTGCTGTTCATCACCTTGGGAGGAGGTGTGGCATGGGCGGACAAGGACAATGATAGCGATAGGGAGGGCTATAGTGATCGGAATGCGGTAAAACTGTTTGTGATGCTGCCCGATGGAGTTCGGTATCCGGAAGGCATCACGGCAAATCCGGTAAACGGCGACATCTATGTCAGCACCTTCGATGCGCCGTCGCCCTCGAATCCCGATCCCAACAACAAGCTGCTGCGCTTCAATCGCCATGGAAAGCTGGAAGCGGTGCGCGACTTCGGCACCGATCCGCTGCTGGGGCTGGCATTCGATCAAGCCCACAATTGGGTTTACATCGCCAACGTGGGTGATTTCTCCGGGACCGGGTCCAGGATTCAGCGCATCGCGGCAAATTTCAATAGTGCAACCGAACTGGAGGTCGTTGCAGACATCCCTTCGGACGGGCCGCCGGATGATCGTGTCGTCGAAAATCCCGACACCAGCGTGGACAGGATCGAGTTCGGCGACTTCGCTCGGGTTCCCAACGCGCTTGCGTTCGATCGAAATGGAAACCTTTACGTCTCCGACTCGTTTCAGGGCGCCATTTACACCATCGCCAATCCGAATACGTGCGGGGCTCCTCCGAAACCGGTCTGCAATATCCAGCTGGTGATCCACGATCCGCTGCTCGCCACCGCGGGGTTCCCGCCCTTCGGCGCGAATGGGCTCGCATTCGGCGCGAACGATTCCGAGCTATTCGTGGCCAATACGGGAGATGACCGGATTCTCAAGGTGGACATGAACACCAAGAATGTCCTGGTGTTTGCCGAAAGCATCAACGGCGCCGACGGCATCGTGCTCGATCGGCATGGTCTGCTGTGGGTGTGCGCCAATCAGAATGACGAAGTCGTAGCTTTGAATCAGAACGGTCGCGTGGTTCGCCGCATGGGCGATTTCGAGGGAATCCGCCGCGACGGTTCGCCCAGGGGGTTGCTGTTTCCTGCAAGCCTGGTGATCGTCGGCGACGAGCTGTTCGTCACCAATCTGGCGCTTCCGTTGACGCCGACCGTCGGTGATGAGCCCGAAGAAGACGTGACGCGCTTTACGATCTCGCGCATCAAGCTTCCGCACAACTGAGCGCCACGGAGGAGAGAAGACGCGTGGCGGGGGAACACGCCGCGCGGTGCTTAGTGGATGGGCTTCCCCAGTAGGGCTAGACCCTACGACCTGGGACACCAGGCCTGGGAGTGCGCCCGGTTCACGGCGTTTCGGCCGGGCCGGCGGAATAGCTTTCGCGTCCTTCCCGCAAGTAGGCCTCTGCGGCCTCTCGACCGAGCAGTCGACCGGTATTCATGCGCTTGCCCGCCACATGTGCGAACACGTTGGCAGCGAAATGTCGTAGCGCCGCCACGGTCACGTCGTCGACCGTTGCCGGCTCGCCTGCCGGCACAGCGAGCAGCTTGTGATCGATGGCGCCGTCCTCGATCTGCTCCAGGAGGGCCACCGGTTCGCATTCGAGCCACTCCCCGGACGGCAGGCGGCGGGCGGTCACGACGAAGCAGTCGACGGCATCGCCGTCGCCGCCGACGGTACCGATCACGAAGCCGTAGGGAAAAGGATAGGCCGCCGACACCTCGACCGTGCTCACATGCCGAAGCGTACGTTCGTCGTACGTGTTCTTGTGGCGTGATCCAGCCTCGTTCTCGATGAAGACGCGCACGGTTTCCCTTCTCGCAACCCTAGGCTACCATCGCACGGACTCAGAGAGGGAGCGGCATGGCTGCGAAATTCACCCGGGACAGCATCATTGCGCGCCTGCGCGCGGAAGTAGGCGCCGGACGTCCGATCTACGATGCGCTGTGCGGCTCCGGTATCACCGCCAAGATGGCCGCCCGCGGCGGCGCCGACCTCGTCACCACCCATTGCCTCGCCTATTTCCGCATGCAGGGCCTCAGCTCGATGGCCGGCTATCTGCCGATCTGCGACGCAAACGCGCTCACGCTCGAGCTGGGTGAGCGCGCGCTGATCAACGTCGTGCGCGATTGCCCATTGATCGCCGGCCTGCTCTGCGTCGACCCGACGCGCGACATGGGTCGTTTCCTGGAGAGAATCGCCGCAGCCGGCTATGACGGCGTGATGAACTGCCCGACCGTGGCGCTCATCGACGGGAACTTCCGCAGCACCCTGGAAGAAACCGGCATGAGCTTCGCACGCGAGGTAGAGGTGCTGGGACAGGCGTCACGCATGGGCCTCTTCACCAAGGCGTTCTGCACTTCGCCCGAAGATGCGCTCGCCATGGCGCAATCCGGCGTCGACAACATCATCGTCCATTTCGGCAATAGCTCCGGCGGAACCATCGGCTCGAAGACGGTGTTGAGCGAAGACGCCGCGCGTACGCGCGCTAGTGAGGTGATCGACGCGTTGCTACCGAAATATTCCGACCGCATCGTCACCTGCCATGGCGGCGGGATCGAGACTCCGGTCGATTTCGAGCGGTTCCTGAAGTCGGAGCCGCGGTTGCACGGCTACGTCGGAGGCTCCTCGGCCGAACGCTTCCCGGTCGAGCAATCGGTGGTGGAGGCGACCCGGCAATTCAAGAGCATCAGGTTGCCGAAGGCGGGCTAGGTGAAGCAGGTCCCGGTTGCGGTCCTTGCCACGCTCGACAGCAAGCATGAGGCGGCGCGCTTCGTTTGCGACGCGCTGAAGGAAGCCGGCACGGCACCCTGGCTGGTCGACCTGTCGCTTCGCCCGCATCGCCATGAATTCGCCGACGTCAGAGGCGATGCTGTCGCGGACGAAGCGGGGACTTCATGGGACTCGCTCGCCCGGCTGTCGCGTGCCGACGCCGCCGAGGCCATGATTGCGGGCGGCACGCGGATCGTGCGAGACAAGCTCGCGCGCGTCGAGATTCGCGGTGTGCTCGGCGTCGGCGGCGCCAATGGCTCGACCATGGCCTGCGCCATCATGCGGGCGCTCCCGCTATCGCTTCCGAAAGTGATGGTGACTCCGGTCGCTGCCACTGCGGCAGTGCAGTGGTACGTGGCAGAAAGCGACATCGCGATGTTCCCGACCATCGGCGACATTTCGCTCAACCGCATCACGCGTGCGGCAATGTCGAATGCCGCCCATGCGCTCGCGGGGATGGTGAAAAAGAAAGCGAAGGGGCGGCGCGACCCGCCGGAGCGCGTGCCGTTGATCGGCGTCTCGTCGTTCGGCAATACGCAGCCGGCGGTCGACCGCATCACGGAACGGCTGGAGGCCAAGGGCTTCGAGGTCATCCATTTCCATGCTTCCGGCCCAGGCGGTCGCGCCCTGGAGCAACTCGCGCGATCCGGCGAACTGGCCGGCGTGATCGATCTTACGACCTCGGAGCTCACTGACCACCTCACCGGCGGAGTGTATAGCGCGGGAGAGTCTCGGCTCACTGCCGCGGGCGCCATCGGACTTCCGCAGGTGGTGGTTCCGGGGTGCCTCGATTTCACCAACTGGTGGGTGGGACAGGTGCCGGACAGGTATCGCGACCGCGAATTCTTCCAGTACAACGTCGAGATTCTGCTGATGCGCACCAACGCGGAGGAATTCGCGGCGTTGGGGACCTTGTTCGGCGAGCGTTTGCGCGCGGCGAAGGGACCCGTCCGGGTTTTGATTCCGACCCGCGGAATGAGTCAGCTGGTCGGCCGCAAGACCTACGACATCGACGGCAACGAGCGCGGGACGTGGGCGCAGCCGGGTACGGATCGCGTCTTCGTCGAGACGCTCGGACGGCATCTTCCGGATGGCGTGATCCGGGAGCTGCCCCATCACATAAACGATGCGGAGTTCGCCGACGCCTGCGTGGATGAGCTGATCGGCTACGTGGGAGGCGCGTCCCGAGTACGTGGAGGATAACTTGGGCGCGGCACTCGGGCGGCTGCCCGACGGGGGGCAGCGCCGGAGGCTGGAAAGTTTCATCGATACGATCTGATTGGCCCAAGAATGTAGGACCCTTATTCGGTAGCTCCCCGAGCGGGGCTCGGACCTACGGCCTGCGAATTGTTTGTCGCAGGGACTAATTCATATCCTTGTCGTTGCGGTTCGCCCTCGCGCGCCAGTTTCCGCCACAAGGCGTCGAAACTTGCACGTTTTTCCGAAGCTCTGACTGGGGAGGCAATTCGCGCCTGTTAGAATTTCGATCCACATGGCGCAGGGAGTGCGTTGCAAGCGTGCGGCGGCAGATTCAGAAAGGGATATCGCGATTCCGGCTGGATAGCATCCGCGGCCAGATTCTCGCCTTCGCGATTCTCGCGGCGCTCATTCCGGCACTCATCATCTCGGTCATTGCCTATGTTCAAAGCCGGCGTGCGCTCACGGAGAAAATCACACACGAGCTGGTGACCACGGGGTCGCAAGCCGCGCGCGAAGCCGACGTCTGGCTCAGGGAGCGTCTGTACGACCTGCGCGTGTTCGCCAGCTCGTCAGTCGTGTCCGGATCCGTGGGCCGCGGCGGGCGGCCGGAGCGCGTAGCGGAATACCTCAACTCGGTTCGGACGCGCTTCGCCGACTATGAGGAACTTCAGCTCGTTGACGTATCGGCGGCGGTTGTTGCGAGCAGCGCGACTCGTCCGAGTCCCGTGCGCCTGCCAAAAGGATGGGACAAATCCTTCGAAACGTCCCGAGGCCTGGTCGGTGAGCCGTATTGGGACGAGAGCGCGAAGCGGGTCGTTGTTGTTCTTGGCGTGCCCGTCCTGCGAGGCAACGGCCAGGTTTCAGGCGCGCTCGTTGCGCGCGTGAATTTTACGAGCCTTACCCAGCTCCTTCAGGCATTCGGCACCCGATCCGTGGGGCACGTGTATCTCACAACCCAGCGCGGCGCGCTGATCGTCGATTCGCGCGGCGGATTTTCCGGCAGGGAGACGACGAGCTTGTCGGTCGATACCGCGAATCGGTTACTTGCCGCCGACGGCGCGATCGTCGAGCACCGGGGGTTCGATGGAGAAGAGGTCCTGGGGAGCGCGCATCGCCTGTCACAGGCGGAGTGGTTGGCCGCGGCAGACATACCCGTAGGCGATGCTTATGGTCAGTCGATCCGGTTGCGAAACCTGGCCTTTGCAGTGATCGGCGGACTCCTCGTCGTGATCACCATCGTTGCCTACTGGCTTGCGGCCCTGATCGCGCGGCCTCTGGTTCGGCTGACGAGTGCCGCCGCGCAGGTATCCGCGGGCGACCTGACGGTAGGCCTGCCCGCGGCCGGGGGCGGCGAGGTGGGGTACCTCACCCAGGTTTTCAATACCATGGTCGGAAGCCTTCGCAAGAATCGCGAAGAGCTCGAGCGCATGTCGACAACCGATATGCTGACTGGACTGGGCAACCGACGGCACCTGATGGATGTACTCACGCAGGAGATCGAGCGGGCCAGACGGAGCGCTCAGCCTTTTTCGATCCTGATGCTGGACGTCGATCACTTCAAGCAATACAACGACACGCACGGCCATCAGGCCGGGGACGAGGTGCTCGAGCGCGTCGGCGCGGTGCTGCGCAACTCCATCCGTCCCTACGATTGTGCCGCGCGCTACGGTGGCGAGGAGTTTCTGGTCGTGCTCTCGACAGCCTCGCTCCCTCACGCGCGGGAATCCGCCGAACGGATCCGGAAAAAGATCCGGGCGGAGCAGTTCACGGGCGGGACGGTGACCGTCTCGATCGGGGTCGCCGAGCATCCCTCCCAGGGCGATACCGTGAATTCGGTCATTGGTCAGGCGGATGCCGCGCTGTACGAGGCCAAGCGGAGCGGGCGGGACCGTGTTGTCTGTGCGGGTACCGGCGTCAAGGCCAAAGAAAAAGCCGAGGTGTCTTAGGGGCGCTTGACGTCGCGACCGCTGACGAGAGAGCCGTAAGTCCAGCCTTCTTTTCCGGCTTCGTTGGTGACCCGTATCCACTCCCCTAGGTACGAGAGGCCGGAAAGCGCGCTGCCGGAGGCGACAGAGTATGAGACCGCGAAGTTCATGCCTGGCCCGACTCGGACGTTGGCATCCGAGCGGGCGCGCAGCTTGACCGGTTCCGCGAACGCTATTTCCCCGTGCCGCAATTTGCCCACCGCGCCGCCCGTCGCGCGCACGCGCATCACCACCTTCGCCTGATTGGCAAGGTAGAGTGCGCCGCCGAAATTCTTCCGCTTGAATTCGGCTGAGCTCTGTTCCATTAGCCGGGACGCCTGCTTCAGCTCGGGCGAATCGCCGGCGGACTTTGCGATCGACTGCAGCGCTACATCCGCCTCAGCCATGGCGGAAGCGGCCTCCGCCCGGGTTGCGAGAGAGCGCAGTTTTCCCATGGTGGCGACGACTTCCTGCAAGGCCTTCTCCAGGCGGGTGTTCAGGCTCCCGATCAGCGCGTCACGCTCGATGAGCTGAACCTCGAGCTCCGTCACGTGCCGCTCGAGCTCGGGATCGCGAACAATCTGAATCTGGGGCTCGACCGCGGGCGGCGGGCTCGGCGGAGTCGCCTCGGGCGCAGGCGACGCGCATGCGCAAAGTGACAGGGCCATGACGATCGTAAGCGTGCGGTACATGACGGATGTTGGATATCGAATAATGAAAGCGAACACCTATGCTGCGCAAAAGCTTGCTGCCGCCGAAACCGGCGAAGATTTCGGACGGCACCAGTAACCGTTAGCAACATCTGGACCAGAAAATGCCGTAAGCGCCCCCCGGACGCCTTCGGCTCAGGCAATTTTGGGAGTGGGATGTGAACTCTTCGTCAGAGGCTGCGTATGTAGCGCAGCGTGCCCAGGGCTGAAGGAGGCTTCGGCCATATCCAGAAGCGCGGATCGAAGCGGACACTATCGCTTGATTGGTTATCAGTCACATTGGCGGCTTCGCTCCGCGGCTCATTGCCGAACGCCCGCCTGAAATGGCAGCGGACATTCCCCGAGTGATTCAGTGCGCGCTTACCTCAACGGTCGCGTCGTATCGGCTACTCGTCTTCAGCGGCAACGAGTTGCTCCGCGCGCTGATTCGGTCCACGGACGACACGCGAGGGTCTCGCCCGGCGACGATTGCAGCCAACGCATCCACGGCGCGATCGACTTCCTCATGCGTGTTGTACAAGTAGAAGCTCAATCGGCAGCTGCCCAGCGGGTTCAAGTTCAGGGCATTGTGCGCCAGCGAGGCGCAGTGGCAACCTGCGCGCGATTCTACGCCCGCCGCATTCAACGACTGCGCCAAATCTATCGGACTGTGGCCCGCGACGTTGAACGCAACCAGCGCGCTACGGCGCGCTGCGTCGCGCGGCCCATAGATGGTGATGCCGGGGATCCTGCTGAGGTCCTCGATCGCCCTTGCGGTCAGTTCCTGATTCCATGCAGCCACGCGCTGCATGGCGGCCTCCACGGTCTGGCGCTCAATAGGCTTGTCGGTGGCGAAATGCTGGAACCGCCTCGGCGTCAGCGCCAAGTCCAGCAGGATGCGCATGGCCTCGGCAGAAATGATGGTGCCCAGGATGTTCGGCGTTCCCGCCGCGAACTTCCACGGCAGAGCGTTGTACTCGACACTTTCGGGGAACACGCGGCCATCCGCGATCATGTCGCCGCCATACATGAACGGCGGCGACGACTCGAGGAGATGCTCCTTTGCGTACAGCACGCCGACGCCGAACGGCGCGAGCATTTTGTGAAACGAGAACGAAAGGAAGTCGAGGTCGAGTGCCTGCACGTCGACGAACGAGCTCGGCACCAACTGCGCCCCGTCCACCAGGAGATAGGAGCGTCGCTCGCCGGTCGGCTGCACATAACCACTCGCGTTGGCGAGCGCACGAACGTCGGCAAGCGGATTCTTGGTGCCGAAGAAGTTCGACGCCCCGGTGCAGCACACGAGCTTCGTCCGTCGATCAATGAGCGACTTGAGATGATCCATGTCGAGCTCGCCAGTGAGCGGATCGAAGCGCGCCAGCCGGTATTCAACGCGCCGTCCGAACTTCGGCAGGATGTCTTTGCACATCGCGTACCACGGCACGTAGTTCGAGTTGTGCTCCATCATCGTCGTGACGACATTATCCCCGTCGCGAAATTCGGTCAGCAACGAGTACATGACGGTGTTATGCGCTTCGGTGGTGTTGCGCACGGCGATGATGCTGTTTCGACTGGGCGCGCCGAGAAATCGTGCAATGTCATCGTAGGCCGCCTCGAAGCGCGCCGTCGTTCGCTGCGAGGCATTCGACTGTCCGCGGTGCACGTTGTCGTAGTCGTACGCGAGTGCGTGGTACAGGGTCAGAAGTTCACGCGGCGGCTGGGTGCTGGCGGCGTTGTTGGTGATGACCCGGCCGGCTTGTGGAAACACGAAGTGCCGGCGGATGGCTTGTACGTCCCACGAATTCCTATTCATGATGTGCGCTCCTATCTGGACCCGAGACCCTGCATCACGACGTAGGCGTTGTCCTGCAGCAGAAGCTGTGTGCAGCACCAACGCCGGGGCGACGCCAGCGAAGGCGCCGTAGTACACGAAATTGCTGCGGGTCGCGACGGGCTGTCCTGGCAGCGTTGTCAAAGTTGATGTAGGACCGCATCGTGGCATCGAGCACGGGCATGCCCCAGTCGATATCGACTATGCGGTCGCAGACGCGAGAGACGGGCAGGAAGGTCAGCGATATCCATTTGCGCCTCCAGATACTTCCCGGATCGGTTCCAGCATAACTACGGGAGTCTCGCTTGGGTCGGGAATAGTGGCGGCGATTCTGTGCAAGATTCACCATTCACGCTCCCACATCAAGGTCAGCGGGCTCTTGGTGAATTGGTCACGCCTACGAGTGGCAATACGGCACTGTGCCGTTTGCGCCGGGCGACTAAGGTGACCGTGCGGGACTCGGGTTCTTCCCTAAATCGCACTTTCCAATGGGACCGAAGGAGGCCATCATGCAAACGACCATCGACTACGCACTCCGCCACGACGCACGCGTTCAGCGCGACATCAGCAGGATCTGTCTGACGCTCGTGTGGGTAAAAGGCGATTCGACGCGGGAACGCTGCACAGAGGTTATCGCTGCGCTGCGCGCGCGCACCGACGTCGAGTCGGCAGAACGCGCACCGGGAAGAGCGAACGTAGTCATGATGCGCTTCGACCGCGGTTGCACGTCGGCTGGGGAAATCATTCGCGAACTGCGCCGCTTGGGCTTCGAGTCGGTGCTGATCGGCTCATGAACTGAGCCGCCGACCCCCGTGGAATTGCGCACCTTATGCCTTGCGGTCGCGTTGCACGGGGTCGGATCCAATCATGTGTGAGCCACTTGCGACGAGCGCCAGTCGCACTCTCAGGTTCTGGTAGCGGGAAGTGCACCAGCTTCCGCCTGAACAACGTTTAGATCGGGAATCCAATCACGACGCTCGTCATCCCAACGCCGCGGGCGGACGCATACGCTTCGCGTCTCCCAATCTGGGACGCGATGTCGTGGCCCAAAGTGCCTCGTGCTTCGAGATTGACATTTACATGGCGCGACAGACGATGTATCGCGCGTTGGCCGTTTCGTCGTAGGCCAAGGCCGCGGTGGCCCCGAGAGCTTCCCTCGGATCCGAACTGGTGTGCGCAAACGCCCGCACCTTGCCGTTGTTCGACTTTTGATCGTCGATCTGTCTGTCGACAGCTGCAGCCACCTTGTCCGGAACGACGGAGGAGCAAAAGATCAAGCCCTGCAACCCCAACCCGTTGGTCTGTACCCCAATGATCCCACCGACCGCATTGTTCGGCTGGGTGTCAGCCCCGGGGTTCTGGGTCGGGCCTGGAACGAACCCAGCCGCGCGCAGGTGCCACCAATATTTTCTGGACTCGTCGGTCGGTGTATTGCTTCCGTACGCGCCGCCTACGAACCCATTTCCGTTGCCGGCCGGCGTGCCCCAGGAAGCCCAGCGCGTGGCCGCATTGGGGTCATCCCCCGGAATCGCCCGATATCGGTCCTGGTAGGACAAGTACGCCGCCGTCGCGCGGCTGAGTTCGTTTACGACGCTCTTGATCTTGGCTTGATTGATCATTTCGATGCCCACGAGAACCCCCCCCACCAACAGGCTGATGATCACCAGCACTATGGTGATTTCTACCAGGGTGAAGCCAGTCGGGCGGCTCTGCATTCTCACTTGCGTCCCTAGTTTCCGATTCCCGTGCAAATTATAGATTGACGGCCCGTAACCCTGCGGGGACCGCAGGCTGCCGCTTCGCCGCCGTCACGAATATCAGCTCGATTTCGACGCCGGTTAGCGCGCGGATCCTTTACTCAAGAGATAAGTTGCCCGCCACTGCCAAGCAGTAATGAGGACTCGCTCGAGCTCTCGACGTCATGGAGACGAGAAACACGAGAAGAGGAGCGTGCTCCGCGATCCGATTCTCAAGGATTGAGATTGGTCGACGAGCGTCAACCAGCTCCCGCAGTGGCGAGAGCGCATCGATGACCGTCGACTTGATCTGATCTTTGTCCACGACACTTCTATTCCCTCTCGATTCCCCGCTGTTTCCCGCGTTGCCATTCTCGCCGGTCCTTCTTACCGTCGCTCGGAATTAGCGTCGCGAGCGCGTGCTCGACCGCCTTGAGACGAGCCGTAGCTCGGTAGTCTGCGCCTCGACCGGTTGGATTGATCGATAAATCGCTCTTGCCCACGATTCCGTGAAGCGGCTCCGTCGGTCCTAGGTCGTGCAATTTTACACAGGGCCTTCCAGCGTGGATGTCCAGGTGGCAGGACAAGTGCTTCAAACACGGAAACCCTGCGCCAACTCTAGGTTTGGAGATTCTCCACATGGAACAAATCCACAAATGGCCCTGCCTGCGGATGCACCATTCGTTCGCCCCAGGGATAGTCACCGTGGGCTACTACCTGTCGAGCAAACTCGCCTCACTCGCCCGCGGGTCGACGCTCCTGGCGTTCTGTCGAGTAACGGTGATAACAGTCTTAGCCTCGGTTGCGCTTTCAGCGGCAGGCGCACCAAGTTCGCCGGACGCCCGAGATCCGGTTGGAGCACTCGGCTTCCGATGGGGCGCTCCGGCGCAGGACTTGAAGGGCGTGGGGGCACGACCGATACCAAACTCACCGTACGCGGGGTCGGATTTGGCTGCGTATTTCGGTGTGTATGACGAGAGAGATGAAGTCTTTCGAGCCACGGCCAATCTGCCGGGCAGAAAAGAGCCCATTCATGGCCACGTTGGCCTTTTTGTTGACCGGAAGCACGGTTTGCACACTGTGATGTTTGTGGTCGACAAAGATTTCCAGTCCGCCGCTGATCTCCGGTTTTACTACCAGGAGTTGAAGAACCGCATCATGCAAGTCCGTGGCGCTCCGGTATTGATCGCCGAGCAGAACGGGTTTGGCAATTGGACGGACAGACGTCTCTTCGACTGCCTAGGCGAAAACGCCTATGCGAGCTGGATAGTGGCATCCGACTGCAGAATGGAGGCCACGTGGATAACGGATACCGCCAGATTGAATCTTGTGGCGTGGAGTGTGAACGGTTCAGGGGCCATCGCGCTCATTGAGTCCCTTTGGCCAGCGCCGGAGGAATTGACGCTGAATGTCGCGCAATAGCTGGCCAAGATCCGTGGGGCGACGTGAAGCGGGAGGACTTGGCGGCGTTGACATAGATTCAACACAGGCTCTCGTCCCCACGGCGAGGCCGCCTTGGCCCTACTAGTCAGCCAGCAGCGTTTCACGTCGTTGGGATAGGCCGAAGGTTTTCGCGCGTTCGAGGGTCTCTTCCTCGCCTACCAGTCCGACGCCCAGCGGCGCGCGGGGAACGCGGCCGGTGCTGTCACGTTCGCGGGTGGCTGGTGTTTTACTGAATGTCCGCTTCGATGCCGATTTCGAGGCGAGGACGAGCGTCGGGTTATGGCTGACTCACGCCGGTGGCGCGCCCCGGTAGCGGATTTTTCGATCGTAAGGCGCCGATGGGAAGTTCCTCGGATCAGCAATCCCCTGTCTGCAGACGGAGATGTGTCAGAGCCCGAACCAGCGCGCGCGCCGGATCGCGCCGAACTTCTGCTTGTCCGCGCGCCAGGCGGCCGACGGCTCGTAGTAGATGCTTTTGAGCTTGGGCCCCGAGTAGAAATCCAGGTCCATCCGGCCGAGGCGGCCGCCGCCCAATTCGACGTAGCAGCTGCCCACCGCGGCGTAAAGGTGCCGCTCATCGGAGCCTTGCTGCCGGGCGATGATCGAGGCGGAAATCGCGCGGGCCGCGCTCTCGGCAAAACTTCCGGACTTGGGCGTTCCGGTGGCGGCCCCGTCGCCGATGGCATACACGCCGGGGAAGCGGGTCTCGAGTGTTCTGGGATTGACGGGGATCCAGCCGTCCTCGGACATCCCGGCGTCCACCACGGGCTGCGGGACGGTGTGCCTGGGGACGCCCAAGTAGAGGTCGTAGGGCAACTCCGTGCCGTCGTCGAGCACGGCGGTCTTTCGTCCCGGCTCCAACGCCTTGACGGCGCGGCCGATCCTCAGCGTAATGCCTTTCTCGGCAAATTCGGCGACCAACGCCTGCGACATTTCGGCCGAGGCGGGCACCGGACTGGAGAGCGGGAGCACCAAGGTGATCTCGCACGCGCCGCGCACGCCACGCGTGGTCAGGTAGTCGTCGAGCAGCAGGGCGCATTCACTGGGCGCGGGCGGACACTTGAAGGGCGCAGCGGCGACGCCGACGATCGCGTGGCCCTTGGAGAATTCAGGCAGCGCTTCGCGTAGCCGAGTCGCCCCGGCCACGGAGTAGAACTCGTTGCCGCCCTCGGCGAGCCCCGGCGTCGCGGCCAGGTCAAAGTCGGCGCCCAGCGCGACCACCAGGAACTCGGCCTCGTAGGTGCCTCCGTCGGTGACGACGCGCCGCGCCGTGGGATCGATCGCCTTGATGGTCTCGTGCAGGAAGCGCACGCCGGGCTTGACGAACAGGCGGTAGGGCACGCGCACCGCCTCCGGCGTCGTCCGTCCGAACATCACGTCGAGCTTGGAGAAGCCGAAGACGAACGAATCGCCCTTGTCGATCAGCGTCACATCGGCCTTTTCCCCCAACGCCTCCGACAGCAGCGTCGAGAGCTCCATCCCGCCGAAACCGGCGCCCAGCACCAACACCCGCGACTTCATGGGATCCTTTCGCCTGCCGCGGCGGGCAGGATAAGCACGGACGCGCACTGAAACGGCGATGCCGCCTGTGCTTGGTGAATCATTTTAAACGACCGAAACCACCACGCGAGGTGCGCTCGGGTTTGGCGTGTCGCCAATCATTCCGCGCTGGCCGACGCGGCGGAGCGCAATTTTCTTTCTCGAGCAGGTAATCGAGACCATCACCGTCTTCGGGCAGACGGGCTTCCCTGAAGGTCGAGCGCCGGCTATTGCGATGCAGCACGAGCAAGAGAGAGCTCTGCAGGATTGATTGTCTTGTGCTCGTGGCATACATTTGATCGCGCATCCCGAATAAATCTACAACGAGTACACCTCAGACATTTCCCTAAAGGAGGGAATCAATGGCGTCGACCTCTTTCACCTTGAACGGCGAAGTGGTTCTTGTCCAAGCGGAGGCAAGCGCGCCCCTGCTCTGGGTGATCCGCGAGCACCTGAAACTCACCGGCACGAAGTACGGCTGCGGAATCGCGCAATGTGGCGCGTGCACTGTCCATATCGACGGCAGCGCGAGGCGCTCCTGCGTGACGCCGGTTTCGGCCGTCTCGGGCAAGTCGGTTACCACGATCGAGGGGCTATCGCCGGACTCGAGCCACCCGCTGCAGAAGGCGTGGATCGTCGAGCAGGTGCCGCAGTGCGGCTACTGCCAGTCGGGACAGATCATGCAGGCAGCAGCACTCCTCGCGCAAAACCCGAAGCCGTCGCGCGAGGAAATTGTCATACACATGAACGGGAACATCTGCAGATGTGGAACTTACTCGCGGATCGTTCGCGCGATTCAACGTGCGGCGCAGGAGGCCTGAGTCATGAGCGACCACATCGAAACAGTCAATGGCATCCTCGATACGAAGATCAGTCGCCGCGGATTCATGGCGGGTGCGGGCGGGCTGACGTTCACTTTCACGCTGGGCGGTAGCCTGCTCGGCCGCGCCGCCGACCTGATGGCGGCCGAAGCCGGGGGCGCCAAGATGAACGCGTGGGTGACGATCGGAGCCGACAACACGGTGACCGTCATGATGCCCGGCGCGGAGATGGGTCAGGGCATCCTGACCGCGCTGCCCCTGATCCTGGCCGAGGAGCTGGATGCGGACTGGTCGACGGTGCGTACGCAATACGCACCCCCCATCCCGAAGATCTACGGCAACTACCACCCGCTCTTCAATGGTGTGATGCTCACCGCGGCGAGCGTGTCGGTGCCTGGCTACTGGATGCCGCTGCGACTGGCGGGCGCGCAGGCGCGCCGCGTGCTGCTCGAAAACGTCGCACAGCAATGGAAGGTGCCGATCTCCGAACTCTCGACCGAGAACGGATTCGTCGTGCACGCGAATTCGGGCAAGCGCATCTCCTATGGCGACGTCGTGAAGTTTGCAACCGTTCCGGCGGAGCCGCCGAAGGTCACCGAGGCCGACCTCAAGAAGCCGTCGGAGTTCCGGCTGATCGGGCGTGAGGACATCCCGCGCACGGACGTGCCCTCGAAGGTCAACGGCAGCGCCAAGTACGGGATCGACGCCCAGGTCGAAGGCATGATCTACGCGACGGTGCTCGAGTCGCCGATGGACGGCGCCAAGGCCACCAACGTCAACATTCCGGACGTCATGAAGATGCCGGGCGTGACGAAGGTGGTGCCGCTGCCGTTCGGCGTAGCGGTGTTCGGCGAGACCGTCGAGGCCACCCGGGCCGGGCGCAATGCGCTGAAGGTCACCTGGGACACCTCCGGTGCAAAGGGTGCGGGCTTCGATTCCGAGAAGGCGCTGGTGGAGTACGCGCGGCATGGGAAGGACCCCAAGGCGGAGGCGAAGGAGTGGTTCAAGAAGGGCGATGTCGCCGCCGCGCTCGGCGGGGCGAAGAGAGTGCTCGAGGCCGAATACTCCTCCGAGCACTGCTATCACGCCCAGATGGAGCCGATGAACTGCATTGCAAAGGTCGCGCCGGACGGCCAGTCGGCGGAGCTCTGGGTCGGCACGCAGTCGACCGCGCTGATGGCGTTCGTGGCGTCGCAGGTGCTGAAGACGACACCCGACAAAATCCGGGTCCACCAGCACCTGCTCGGCGGCGGTTACGGACGGCGCCTCGCCCCCGACGTGGTCGCGCAGGCCGTAGTCCTGTCCAAGGTCGCGCAGGCGCCGGTCAAGCTGATCCTCACGCGTGAGGACGACGTCCTCGCGGCGCGCCCGCGGCCAATGACTTACCACATCCTGAAGGCGGGGCTGGACGGAAGCGGGAAGCTGGTCGGGTGGCAGCACCGGATCGTCGCCGAGAACGTCGATGCGATTGCGGCGCCGCCCCGCTTCAAGGCGACCGGCGGCAAGGACATCATCGGCTGGCGGGGCCTGGAGACGCCCTTCTACGGCATTCCCAACATGCTCGCCGAGGGCGTGCGGGAGATCCGGGGGACGCGCGTCCATCCGTGGCGCGGGATCGGCGCCGGCTACAACAAGTTCGCCGGCGAGTCATTCCTGGACGAGGTTGCTTTCGCGATGGGCGTCGATCCGCTGGTCCTGCGGCTCGAGCTCACGAAGGACCAGCCCCGCGCGCACGCCGTCATCGAGGCCGTGGCGGAAATGGCGCAGTGGAACACGCCGCGCCCCGGTCACGGCATGGGCGTCGCGTTCTCGGATTATCACGGCAGCTTCTCCGCCGGTGTCGCCGAAGTGTCGGTGGACCGCGGGACCGGCAAGATCAAGGTCCACAATTACTGGGTCGCGGTCGATCCGGGCATCAGCGTTCAGCCGGTGAACGTGCACGCGCAGACGGAGAGCGCGGTGGTTTACGGCTTGAGCGCAGCATTGCTCGAGGAGCTCACCTTCAAGAACGGCACGGTCGAGCAGCGGAACTTCAACGACTACCCGGTCCTGCGGATGGCCGATCTGCCCGAGATCCACACGCAGATTGTGGCCTCGGGGGCGGAGCCGAGCGGCATGGGCGAGATCGGCGTGCCGTGTGTCGCGCCCGCAATCGGCAACGCCGTGTTCCAGCTCACCGGCAAGCGCATCCGCGCCCTGCCGATGTCGCCGCAGCGGGTGAAGAATCTGTTGGTCTGACCGGGAAGGAAACGACCGAGGCCGCGCCTGGCGCGGCCTTTTTTTGCACCTGCACGTGCTCGCCGCCGACGAGTCTTTTCTCGTGGACGCGGAAGCAGCGATAGGATCATGCCCCCGAGGAGGCTGACACTGGCTGCAATGTGTGCACGCCGGAACTCGCTCGCCACGAGGCACGCTGCAGGAAGCCGAGTTCAGGAAGTAGTAGCGTGCGCGGCCGGCGCTTGAGCGCTTCGCGCAGCGTGAGCCCCAGAATGCCACGCTGAGCGTGGCTGCCGCCGAGGCGGTGCGACGCGTCAGGCAGCCAGCGCAGTCGTTCCGCGGCTGCCGCATAGTCTCCACGTCCAAACGCGGCGAGCGCCTCGGCGGCGGGCAGGCCAACCTTGCGGATCATCTCTACGTTGGTGCCGCCGAGCGCAAGCCGCCGGCGCTGTCCCCGCAGTAGCCGCTGCTGCAAGTCGCGCCGCTCCGCGCCGACGAAGGCGAGCATCGCGTGCACGTCGCTGAACGCGCAGAAGGCGTGCTCCGCGCGCGGCGCCCACCGGTCGGCGAGCCGGGTCCAGCGCTCCCCGAGCGCTGGTGCCGCGCAGCTCGAGGCGCCAGAGGAGCGCCGAAGCGTCGATCAGCTCCGATACGCAGGCATCTTCGCCCGCCAGACGCGCGTCGTAGATCTCGAGCGCACGCTCGGCGTCGCCGAGGTCGAGGTGATAGAGCGACAGGTGCCACCACACGTGCGCTCCCGAGGCGCCTGGCCGGTCCCAGTGCGCCAGGCGTTCCTCCATCCAGCACACGCCTTCGGCCGTGCGGCCCTGCATCTCCAGCACGTGGGCCCGCGCGTGGTGTGCACGCAGGTTGGCCGGTGCAAGATCGAGTGCGGCGAATGCGGTCTCTTCTGCGTGGCCGTATTCGCCGGTCTCCTCCAGGCCGAACGCGTACATCGCGAGGACGCCGTGGTAGCCGTGGTCGGCGCGCGACCATGCGGGCAGCGCCGCAGCCACGCGGTCGCACTGCGCGCGCGTGTCACCGAGCAGGTAGTCCAGGGTGTGGGCCATCGCGAGCGCAAGCAGGTCGCGCGGATAGCGCTTGGCGATTCCGCCGATCAGGTTGCGGATGCCTTCGAAGTCACCTGTAAGCCCTGTAGCGATGGCCGCTGCATAGCTGCGCTCGCGCTCGGTTTGCGGCAACTCGCGGAGCCGCGCCAGGCTCGCCCGAGCCACCGGCAGGTACGTGGGGTCGCGGCCGACCATGTGCAGTAACGCGACCATGGCGTGGCCCATGGTGAAGCCGGGGGCCTCTTCGACCGCGCGTAACGCATCGGAACGGGAGTCCCCCGACCAGGCCACGAAGCCGTCCAGCGCACGCTCGTAGAGATCGAGCGCGCGCGGGGTAGCCCCAGTGACGATGTTGCCGTGCGCGTCGGTTCGCATGAGCTCCCGCATGTGCCTCTCCGCGTGTCGTGATCGGCCCGGCATGCTGCGCCGTATGGAGAGACACTGTAGTGGTGGAAGGTATCTGGCCGATGTCGCGAGGTAGGCGTTTTGTTTCGCGTTTGTAACTCGGGATGTAACGGGTGATGGAACGGGGCTTTGAGACCTGTCGGTTCGTCACCGCCGGAGGATGCGTCGGAGCCCGAACCAGCGGGTGCGCCGGCTGGCGCCGAACTCCTGCTTGTGCGCGCGCCCGGCGACGGACGGCTCGTAGTAGATGCCCATGAGCTTCGGCCCGGAGTAGAACTCGTTGCCGCCCTCAGCAAGCCCCGGCGTCGCGGCCAGGTCGAAGTCGGCGCCCAGCGCGACCACCAGGAAGTCGGCCTCGTAGGCGCCTTCTTCGGTGACGGCGCGCCGCGCCACGGGATCGATGGTCTTGATGGTCTCGTGCAGGAAGCGTACACCGGGCTTGACGAAGCGGCGGTAGGGCAGGCGCACCGCCTCCGCACGAGCACTCGGGTAAGCGAGACGACTATGCTTCCGATCCCACAGCAGCGAACCCCCATCCGGCACCCAGCACCAACACTCGCGATTTCATGGAAATCCTTTCGCATGCCGCGGCGAGCCGGGCGGTTCGAAACACCAATCGGCGTCAGACGGGCACAAGATCCGGTCGGCGGGTCCTGCGCAAGAGAGTGCTGACGATGAGTAGATTGAGGATGCCCGCGCCGGCCGCCACCGCATAGGGCGCGTCGTACGCGCCGGTGAGGTCGTAGAGCAGTCCGCCTTGATAACCGCCGATCGCGTGGCCGAACCATGCGAACATGGTGATGATGCCCATCGCAGTGGCACGGCGGTCGGCCGGCGTCAACACGCGCACCGAGGTCAAAATGCCGGTCATCACTCCCGCGTAGCCGAAGCCGTACACGATTGCGTAGACGTAGAACACGTCGAGTCGGTCCAGCCACACGAAGCCGAACACCATCGCGGTCATCCACGCGGTTGCAGTCATATACGCTTGCACCGCGCCGATCATATCGGCCAGCCGGCCGAAGGCCACCCGCCCAAGGATCGCCGACAACATCATGGCGAAGATGACGCTGCTCGCGACCTCCGGCGGAAAGCCGGCGTCCTGGATCAGCGGCACAAGATGCATCAAAGGGACCGACATGCAGGTGCAGCACAGGATGACCGCTGCGCTCATTCGCACGATCACCACGTTGTATGGAATCGCTGGCGCCCCGGCATCGTATTCGGTCGCGCTCCGCATGCTGTTTCGCGCCGGCGCTGGCCGCATCAGCAGGACCAGCGGGATCATCACCGCCAGCATGATCGCGCCGGTAATACCCAGCGCGCCTTGCACGCCGTACGACTCGATCAAGAAGGACGACCCGAAGGGCACCCCGCCCTGGCCGAGCGCTTGTCCCGCCGACACGATGCCGATTGCTAGCCCGGCGCCCGCGGTGAACCAGTTGCCCACCAATGCCACGACCGGCGCAAAGATCGCGCCCGCGCCGAAAAACCCCGCGACCACGAACAAGGCGTAGTACTGCCAAAGCGAAGTCAGGAAGAACGCCGCCAGATAGCACAGACCGAGAACGACCACGCCGAACAGCAGGACCGGCCGGGTACCGATGCGGTCCGCCATCCGTCCCGCGACCACACCGCCGAAAGCGAGGCCCATGATGCCCGCGAAGTTGATCAGCGCTGCGTCGCCGCGCGTCCAGCCGAAGCGTTCCTGCATGGGAACGATGAAGGCGGACATGCCATTGACGATTGCACCCATCGAAATGGCGAGAATCAACGCCGCGGCGACGACGATCACCCAGCGGTATGCAGGCTGTGACGAATCCTCAGTCATGTATTCCAGGCTCCTAGTGGATGGACGCGATCGCCCGCTGCGCCGTGTTTACCAGATTCTACGGGTTTGGCGAACCTGCTCGCTGCGTGCGCGGCAACTAGGATTTGACTGACTCCTCGAGCAGGGCTCGAACCTACGGCCTGCGGATGAACGGAGGCAGTATTCGATTGATTTAGCAGTAGTTGAGGCACGCCCTCGCTCGCCAAGACTCGTGGAAACGCGCTGAGTCACGCACGTTTTCTCTACGTTGGAATAGCCGCGGATCGGAGCGGATGTCTGCTCATGACCAGAGCGGAGAGCCAAGGTTACTCTGAAGCAATCATTGATTGCGCGTACTTGGCGGCTCCCAGCCTGCGGGCCAACCCTTCATCCTGTGTTGTGCACCGCAAAACCAGGAAGCGGTCAGGATTAGAACATCTGGCTTATTGCTGAGGCACCGGCGGCCGTTCAGACTGTCCGCGCGATTCGCGCGTTGGTCCTCTCTTAGCAGAAGGCGTTCGCGCCACGCCGCACCGTTCGCAATGAACGCAACGAGGAGATCGCCATGAAAGGTAAACCCTATCTTTACGCAGGAGCCGTTACGCTGGCCCTAGCCATCGCGTTGGGCCTATCGGCTTCCATTACGCAAGCCGACACAAAGCATGGCAAGAAACCCAAAGTACCGGTAATCCAGGTCGATCCATCATGGCCGAAGTTGCCGCTGCCAAGTTCTGACGATCCGAGGACCGACCCTGCCTATATAGGGCAAGTAAGTACGGCCACCGGTAAGCCCAAGCCGTGGGTCACCGGCGAAGTGGCTGGAACATGCATCGATTCTGGGGATCACGTATTCATCGTCACCCGCGGCAACCTCGTCGCACCCGAGGATGTCGAAGCTGTTCCAGCACCGCCCGTGATCGAGTTCAACAAAGCCGGCGACGTGGTCAACGCGTGGGGCGACCGCAATGTCCTGCCCAACGGCATTCACGGTTGCTTCATTGATTACCAGGACAACGTCTGGATCGGGGGCAACGGCGACGGCATCGTGCAGAAGTACTCGCATAGCGGCATCCTGCTGCTGCAGATCGGGACGAGGGGCGTATGTGACTGGCCGGCCAACGGTAATGCTTGCGGTAACTCTGGGGGCGATCCGACTGCAAACCAAAGTCAAACGCTCCTCAACGAGCCTGCCAACATGTACATCGATCCTAACAAGGACCCGGTGACTGGAGAGCGCGGCAGCATCTACATCGCGGACGGCTACGGCAACCATCGCGTCGTGGTGTTCAGCGCAACGGGCACCTACCTGCGGCAATGGGGTGGCGTCGCCGGCACCGTCAACAATCCAGTGACGGATTTCCCCGGTCTATTCGGCTCGGGCGACGGCGGTCATCCGCATTGCATCACCATAGGCAAAGACGGCCTGGTGTACGTATGCGACCGCCAAAACGACCGCATCCAGCTCTTCACCAAGACCGGCGTGCTGCAACGGGTCATCCCAGTCGTTCCCGGTACCGGCCAGACGCTGGGAATCGGCGGCGCACCGGGGCTCGGCACCGCGGGTTCGGCGTGGGACCTCGCGTTCACCAAAGACCGCGAGCAAACGTACATGTTTGAGGTCGACGGCGGGAACGAGATCCTGCACACCATGGATCGCATACTGGGCACGATCGTCGCGAACTTGGGTCAGCCGGGACATCAGGCCGGTCAGTTCACGTTCCTGCACAGTGTCGTCCTCGACTCGAAGGGCAACGTCTACACCGGCGAGACGATCAACGGTCGCCGCGTGCAGAAGTTCACGCAAGTCGAATGCAACGAGGGCAGGGGTCACGGCTACGGTAAGGGGAATTGTGACAACGACTGATGCGACGTTCAGATAGAACCTCGGCCATTTGACTCGAAAGTTCAGGTACCCGCGTCACCCGGCATCATCGCTGGCTGGCGCGGGTCGACTTTTTAAGTCGCGCGTCAATCGCCCGCGGCGGAAAGTGAAATGAGACTTCGCGGTTTGCGAATTGCGGTATGGAGTCTGTTTGCCTACGCCGCTGCATGCGCGCAGATCGTCTCCGCACACGAATTCAAGCTCGACGCGGTCGTGAATGCATTCGTCAAGATCGAACCAGGCAAAGCCCAGCTAGTCATCCGTGCGCCGTTGTTCCTGTTCAAGCAGGTCAAGTTTCCGGTCACCGGCGCGGAAATAGACGTCGACAAGTCGGCGCCTGCGATCGAGCGAGCACTCTCGGCGATCCGGCAGGACATCACGCTATTCGAGGACGGGCAGCCACTGGTCGCATCGCATGCGACGGGGCGGTTGTCGCTGCCGTCCGATCGTTCCTTCGCAAGCTACGAACAAGCGACGAGCCACGTGTCCGAGCCGCTCGAACGCGGGACGAGCATCTACATTGACCAGGGCTATGTGGACGCCCGGATCACCTATTCGATCAGCTCGCCGTCTGCGGTGTTTGCCATCCGGACGACCGCCGGTCCGGAGTTCGGGGATGCACTCAAGCTCGCGCTGCGCTATATGCCGCTCGACGAGGACAGCCGGGCGATGGTCATTACCAGCCTGTCGGGAACCGTCGCGCTCAATCCGACATGGACGCACGCCGCTGCGGGTTTCATCGGACTCGGAATCGGGCATATCCTTACCGGCTTTGATCATCTTCTATTCCTGCTCTGCCTGGTGATCCCGCTGCGCGGCTGGCGGCAGATCCTGTCGGTAATCACGGTTTTCACCTTCGCGCATTCGTTCACGCTGCTCGGCTCAGCCTTCGATCTCGCGCCATCAGGCCGATGGTTTCCGCCTTTCGTCGAGATGGCGATCGCCGCATCGATCGTCTACATGGCGCTCGAGAACATCATGGGCGTAAATCTCGAGCGCCGCGTCGCTGATCACAGGCCTGTTCGGACTGGTACACGGGTTCGGCTTCTCGTATGGCCTCCAGGAGAACTTCCAGTTCGCTGGGACCCACCTGCTCGCTTCGCTCTTCGCGTTCAACATCGGCATCGAACTAGGCCAGATCCTGATCCTCGCAGCCATGCTGCCGGTGCTCGCGGTGGTACGGCGGTACGTGCTGCCTGGCCGGGTCGGCATGATCATCCTCTCGGCGATCGTCGCCGACACGGGCTGGCACTGGATGATCGAGCGCGCGGACGTGCTGTGGAACACGCCGTGGCCGCGACCGGGTGCGTCCGGCCTCGCGATTCTGGCGTTTTGGGTCACCGGCATCCTTCTGGCGGCAGGCGGCGTTTCAGCTATTGCCAAACGGCTTGGGCTCGCAAGCGGTCGCGGGTTGCCACCGCCGGACCCGGGGTTGACCGATGACTACCAAGGTGCGCGTCGCGAATCACGAATACTCCACGGTAGGCCGATAATTCCTTGAACGAACAACGTACTCGTCGGTTTAACAGGTGAAGTATTCGATCGATTTAGCGTGTGTTGCGACTCGCCCCCGCTCGCCAAGACTTGTGGAAACGCGCTGAGTCACGCACGTTTTGCCTACGTTTGAAAACCCCGCGAATCGGGGCATATGTCCGCTCATGACCTGCTGGTCACGCTTGAAGGAAGCGGATCTTCGGACGCTGACCACGCTGACAGGCCGTCAGGGAAATTTCTGTAGCCGGTCTTGCCGTGAGTCTGGTTCGAAAAGACCCCAATCAGCGTAGCAACTTGCAAAGCCGAAATTCGGCATCGGCAAACGAGCCGGTTACTCGGGATTCGCCAAATAGAAACTCGAGCTTCATCATTGCCGAGACGTGAGCTGCTGTATCGTCTTCGAGGTCAAGGACATGCGGGAGGCAGCGCGCCTGCATGCGGGAGCCCGAAGGGTAGAATGGCCGCCTTATTTGAGGAGCCGCCCCGTGGACAAGTTGCAGCTGGTCAAGGAGTTTCTGGATTCTCTCCAGCCGCGCGACGGCCAGGCAGAAGCGCGCGCTGACCTCGTCGCCGAGGACGTGGTGTTCCAGGGACTCGCCAAGGTCTTCGGGCGAGAGACGGTCCTGCAGCGTCTCACCGCGGGGGACGCCACCCGCGTCTATCGCGATGTAGCGTGGTCGGCTCCGGAGTTCGACGGGGAAGACGTCAAGGTCGTCGGCAAGCTACCGTCCGGCGCGCCGACCGGCGGCGTCATCCTCGTGGTAACCGTCACCGGCGAGCGCATTACCGCGATCCGGCAGCAGGCACTGTTCGGCGGCACTCCGCCGCCTGCGGAACCCATCAAGCTCACCGACGAGCTGAAGACGCTCGTCGACAATGCCCTCGCCACGCGCCACACAATGGTGGTGGCCTACGTCGGCCCGGACGGCCAGCCGATCCTTTCGTTTCGCGGCTCGACCCAGGCGTTCAGCGACGACCAGCTGGCGATCTGGGTGCGAAACTCGGACGGCCTCTTTCTGGACTCGATCAAAGCTAATCCCAAGGTCGCCTTGATGTATCGCGACCACGATACCAAGTCCACGTTCCAGTTCCAGGGGCGCGCAAAGATCTCGACCGACGAGGCAGCACGCCGCCGCATCTACGAGAAAATGGGGGAGGCCGAGCGCAATCACGACTATGCGCGCACCGGGATCGCGCTGATCATAGACCTCGACCGGGTCGAGGGATGGATGGGCATGACTCCCGATGGGCCGGTCGGTCGCGTGCGCATGTTGCGCGACGCTGGGCAGTAGTCCACGTGGACAATCGATAATGAAAAGGAGGAGGGTCGTTATGTTTGCTTACATGAGAAGAACAGCTCGCTTAGGCATGTTCGCGCTAGGCGTCGCGGTGGTGCCCTTTGTCGGCGAAGCGTCGGCGCAGGGATATCCGAACCAGACCATCAAGATCGTGGTCGGCTACTCGGCCGGCGGGTTTGCCGACGCGGCGTCGCGCCTTGTCGGCGACCATATCGGCAAGAAGCTGGGTCAGACGGTCGTCGTGGAGAACCGTGGCGGCGCCGCGTCGAACATCGCCGCCCGGGCCGTGGCGAGCGCACCCGCGGATGGTTACACGATCCTCGCGAGTACCACTTCGCTCGCCGTCAACGCGACGCTGTTCAAGAGCATCAATTATTCGATCTTGACTGACCTCACGCCGGTCGCGATCGCGGTCCAGGCACCGGAGATGTTCGCGGTCAATCCGTCCCGGCCCGGCACGCTCAAGGAATTCCTCGCGGCCGCCAAATCGCAGAAGCTCACATATGGCAGTGCGGGGGTCGGATCCGGTTCCTATCTGACCTGGTACTCGTTCTTTAAGGACGACGCGAAGGTCGACATCGCGCACGTACCTTTCAAGGGCGGGGCGCCCGCCGCCCAGGCTGCGATCGGTGGTCAGGTGGACGGGCTCGCCACGACCGCGTCGGCCAATGCGGTGGCACAGGTCAAGGCAGGCAGACTGGTCTGCCTTGCTGTTGCCGCGGCTAAACGGTACAGGAATCTTCCCGATTGCCCCACGTTATCCGAAAGCGGATTCCCAGGGATCGACGCCTCGTCCTGGGTCGGATTCTGGGTGCCGGCGGGAACACCCGCAGGCGTGGTGGCGACCCTGAACAAAGCGATCAACTCGATCGCGGAAGACAAAGAGGCCGCCGCCAAGCTCATGCGCAATGGCAACCTCACCGCGCTCTCGGTGGAAGAGACCGCGGCGTTCGTGAAAAGCGAGGTCAAGGTCTGGGGCGCACGAGTCAAGGCCGCCGGCGCCGAGGTCAAGTAGCTTCTAGGCCGCACGGCGTACGCACTTCGCTGAGAGGATTTAGTGGTGGCGGTCGCCCCGAACGATACCGGCCGCGTTCGTCGCCTTCGTATCCGCTCGCCGCAAAGATTCGTTGCCGGTGCGGTCTTGATCGGTATTTGCTGCTTCGTACTCTGGGCTGTCGCCGATCTCAATCCGGGCACGGTCAAGGCGATGGGCCCTGGGATGTTTCCGCGGTCCTTGGCCGTCTTGCTCGGTATCGGCGGGATCGTCCTGATTGCCGTCTCGTTCTGGCTTGACGGCGAACCGCTGGGGCGATGGTCGCTCCGCGGCCCGATCCTGGTTGCCGCCGGAATACTGCTGTTTGCAATGACGGTGCGTCCTTTCGGCCTGTCTGTCGCCTGCATGCTTGCTCTCGTGGCAAGCGGGTTCGCAACCCCGGAGGCGCGTCCGCGTGAAGTGATCGTGTTCGCGGCGCTGCTGACACTGGCCTCGGTCGTCCTGTTCCGCTATCTCCTCCAGCTCTCGGTTCCGGTGCTGGTCATTCCAGGCACCGGGATAGGTCTCTAGTCGGATGCACGATCTGGTCGCGCACCTCGTGCTCGGATTCTCGGTCGCCCTGTCCGTGCAGAACGTCGTCCTTTGCTTTGTCGGCGCCCTGGTGGGCACGCTGGTCGGCGTGCTGCCCGGCATTGGGCCGATCGCAACCATCGCGATGCTCCTGCCCATAACGTTCGGCCTCGAGCCCACGAGCGCTTTGATCATGCTGGCCGGAATCTATTACGGCGCCCAGTACGGCAGCTCGACGACCGCCATCCTCATGTCCATCCCGGGCGAGGCGAGCTCGACGGTGACTTGCCTCGACGGCCATGAAATGGCCAAGCGCGGTCACGCGGGCATTGCGCTCGGCATCTCCGCGATAGGCTCCTTCTTCGCCGGCAGCGTCGCGACGATTTTCGTGGCTGGCCTTGCAATTCCGCTCACCAACGTCGCCCTTAGTTTCGGACCGGTCGAATTCTTCTCGTTGATGGTCATGGGGCTCGTGTTCGCCGCCGCCCTTGCACGCGGCTCGATGCTCAATGCCGTGATCGCGATCGTATTCGGCGTGCTGCTGTCGTCGATCGGGCCCGACCTGGTCACCGGCCAGCTGCGCATGACCTTCGGCGTCAATGAGCTGGCAGATGGAATCGATTTCGCGATTCTGGGCATGGGGCTGTTCGGAATAGGGGAAATCCTCCGCAATCTCGAGCACTCCATGTCGCGCGAGGTGCTGAAGCGAAAGATTGGACGGTTGCTGCCCGGGAGAAAGGAATTGCGTCAGTCGGCCTGGCCGATTGTCCGCGGCACCATGGTAGGCGCCGGGCTCGGCATCCTGCCGGGCAATGGCGCGGTGCTCGGTGCCTTCGCTTCCTACACCATCGAAAAGAAGCTCGCCAAGGATCCCACGCGGTTCGGCGCAGGGGCAATCGAAGGCGTCGCAGGACCGGAATCGGCCAACAACGCCGGCGCCCAGACATCGTTTGTCCCGCTGCTTACTCTCGGCATTCCTCCAAATGCGGTCATGGCGATCATGGTCGGGGCCATGACCATCCATGGCATCGTCCCCGGCCCCCAGGTGATCACCACAAGACCGGACCTCTTCTGGGGACTGATTGCCTCGATGTGGATCGGAAACCTGATGCTGCTCGTGATCAACCTGCCGATGATCGGCATCTGGGTCAAGCTGCTCGCGGTTCCATACCGCATGCTCTTCCCGGCCATCATCCTGTTCTGCTGCATCGGCGTCTTCTCGCTCAATGGTTCGACGGTCGACATCGTGCTGCTGGGCGTATTCGGCCTGCTTGGTTACGCGATGAGCAAGCTCGGTTTCGAGCCCGCGCCCCTGGCTCTCGGCATGGTGCTCGGCTCGAGGATGGAGGAGGCGCTTCGCCAGTCGATGATCATCTCGGGCGGCGATTTCCTTATCTTCGTTACGCGCCCGATCAGCGCCGCGCTGCTTCTCGGTTCTGCGATTCTGGTGGCGGTCGTACTCATTCCCCAGATCCGAAAACGTCGCGAAGTGGTCTTCGCCGAGGAGGAGGACTAAAGGACTTCCCGCTGAGGCTGGTTGCGCGAATCCGTAATCCGTCCAAAATCATGCCTGCTGTTCTCGAACCAAGGCGCGTCCAGTTGCCCGAAGCAGACGTTAGGAGGAAAGGGCTATGCAGTTTCATCTCAATGGCTTCAGGCCAGGGGACCCGATCATTTGCGAGGCGTCCGAAAAGGCCAGGGCGACCCCTCAAGGCGACACACTTCCGACGCAGGTCGATGTCCTGATCATCGGCTGCGGGCCGGCCGGTCTGACCCTTGCAGCGCAACTTGCGGCCTTTCCCGACATCACCACCCGGATCGTGGAGCAGAAGGAAGGACCGATACAGCTCGGCCAGGCCGACGGCATCGCCTGCCGGACCATGGAAATGTTCGAAGCGTTCGGTTTCAGCGACCGCGTGATGAAAGAAGCGTGCTGGATCAACGAGGTCACCTTCTGGAAGCCGGACGAGCACCGGCGGGACAACATCGTCCGCCACGGCAGGGTTCAGGATGTCGAAGACGGGCTGTCCGAGTTTCCGCACGTGGTCCTCAATCAGGCGCGCGTGCACGATTTTTACCTGGACGTCATGCGCAATTCGCCGAATCGTCTGGAACCGGGCTATTCGCGCCGGCTACTGGATGTCGAGATCGGCCGGGATGCGCCATCCGGCCGCGATGCTTCCAGCCATCCGGTAACCGTCCGGTTCGAGCGGATGGATCCGGAACACCGGGGCCACGTGGAAGTCGTCAAGGCACGCTACGTGGTGGGTTGTGACGGTGCGCGCAGTGTCGTGCGCAAGTGCATCGGCAGAGAGCTTCGCGGGGATTCCGCGAATCAGGCCTGGGGGGTAATGGACGTACTGGCGGTCACCGATTTTCCCGACATTCGCATCAAGACCGCGGTCCAGTCCGCCAACGGCGGCAACTTGCTGGTCATTCCGCGTGAGGGTGGATACCTGGTGCGTATCTATGTTGAGCTGGACAAGCTGGACGAAGACGAGCGAGTCACTAACCGGAAGATCACGCTCGACCACATCATCGCGGCGGCGCAGCGCATCCTGCGGCCCTTCACCCTTGCGGTGAAAGAAGTCCCCTGGTGGTCCGTCTACGAGATCGGCCAGCGGATCTGCGACAAGTACGACGATGTGCCGGCGCAGGAAGTCGGGTCGCGTTGGCCGCGTGTCTTCATCGCCGGAGACGCCTGTCATACGCACAGTCCGAAAGCCGGCCAGGGTATGAATTTTTCCATGCAGGACACGTTCAACCTCGGATGGAAGCTGGCCTCGGTGTTGCGGAAACATTGCGTGCAGGACCTGCTGCACACCTACTCAGCTGAACGTCAACCCGCCGCGCAGGAGCTGATCGACTTCGATCGCGAGTGGGCCAAGATGTTCAGTGATCGGCCCAGGGAAACTGCCGATGCCGAATCGGAGGGCGTCGACCCGAAGGAGTTCCAGAAGTACTTCGTCAAGCAGGGGCGCTTCACCGCCGGCATGGGGACCCACTACCGCCGTTCGATCATCTGCGGTGAATCCACGCATCAGCATCTGTCCGAGGGCTACGTGATCGGGACGCGCTTCCATTCCGCACCGGTGATCCGCCTGGGAGATGCCAAGCTTGTTCAACTCGGCCACGTCGCCAGAGCGGACGGCCGCTGGCGTGTGTACGCCTTTGCCGGGGCCGAAGACCCGGCTGCACCCTCGTCGCGCATTCACGCGCTTTGCGAGTTTCTGGCGGAATCCCCGGACTCACCCATCAGGAAATTCACGCCGGAGGGTCAGGATGTCGATGCGGTATTCGACGTGCGTGCCGTTTTCCAACAAGGGCATCGTGAGCTGGCCTTCGAGGCCATGCCCGCGTTCCTCAAGCCAAGAAAAGGCCGCTATGGCCTGATCGACTACGAAAAGATGTTCTGCCCGGATCTGAAGAATGAACAGGATATATTCGATATTCGCCGAATCAACCGGGAGAAAGGCTGCATGGTGCTCGTGCGCCCCGACCAGTATGTCGCTCATGTGCTGCCGCTGGATGCGCACAGGGCCCTCTCGGAGTTCTTTGCCGGCTTCATGCTGCTGCAGAGTAGAAATTAGAAAAGCCTAGCGCTCCGAAAGTGTCTAGTCTTCTTGCGCCGAGCGACTGAAAGTCGGCGTGCGAGCGCGGTCACGTCGTCCGACACGCGTTCGGCTCTGCGCGCAACCCGAGGCTATAATCCCGCGCAAAAGAGAACAGCACGAGCACTTCACGAAAGGGATCGGTGGGCACCTGGATGCTCGACTACGCAGCCCTTAGCCCGCTGCTGTTCCTGTCGCGCCACTAACTGGAAGGGAATCGCATGGAGAAGTACGGACACCAGGGGCGCCTGGAGGATGAGCGCATGCTCAGAGGAGCCGGGCGCTACGTCGCCGATTGGGCGCTCCCCAACCAGGCCTGGGCTTGCTTCCTGCGCTCGGACCGCGCGCACGCCGAGATCGTCTCGATCGACGCGAAAGCGGCGCGCGACATGCCAGGTGTTCTTGCCGTGATCCTCGGAGAGGAATTCGTCGAAGCGGGTCTCAAACCGATCCCCGCGGCCGCGCCGTTCAAGTGGCACGACGGCTCGGAGCAGCGCCAAGCGCTCAGGCCCTCGCTTGCGCACGGGCGAGTGCGCCACGTGGGGGAGCCAGTGGCGCTCGTTGTGGCCGAGACTGCGGTGCAAGCGCAGGACGCGGCCGAGGCAGTCATGGTGGACTACAAGGAGCTGCCCGCGGTGGTGACCGCGGAAGAAGCGCTCGCAGCGGGCGCGCCGCAGTTGCACGAGACCACGCCAGGCAACCTGGTGCTCGACTACGCGGCCGGCGACAAGGCGGCGGCCGACGCCGCGTTTGCCAACGCCGCGCGCGTGGTGACGCTGAAAGCCTACCACTCGCGCGTGGTCGGCAATCCGATGGAGCCGCGCGCGGCAATGGGCCACTTCGACCCGAAGAGCGGCGTCTACTACCTCTACGCAACGACGCAGGGCGTGGGGCCGATGCGGAACCAGCTGTCGGCAGTGCTCGGCGTTTCACCGGAGGAGGTGCGCGTGGTGGCCGAAGAGGTCGGCGGCGGCTTCGGCGTGCGTTTCAATGCCTATCCGGAGTACGGCGCGCTGCTCTTCGCGGCGAAGAAGCTCGGCCGGCCGGTGAAGTGGATCGGCACGCGTTCGGAGGTGTTTCTCGGCGACGAGCAGGCGCGCGACATCTTTCACACCGCCGAGATGGCGCTCGACAGGGATGGGCGCATCCTCGGCATGCGCTTCGACTACCTCGCGAACCTGGGCGCCTACACCGCTTTCACCGGCACGGTGGTGAACACCATCGGCATGGTGAACGTCATCAACGGCGTCTACGATGTCCAGGCGATTCACGTCGGCGGACGGCTCGTGCTCACCAACACCGTGCCGACCGCGGCCTATCGCGGTGCGGGGCGGCCCGTTGCTTCGTATGCGCTCGAGCGGCTGGTGGACCAGGCGGCGCACGAGATCGGCATGGACCCGGCCGAGTTCCGCCGGCGCAACATGATCCCGAAAGCGAAGATGCCCTACAAGCAGGTGAGCGGCTTCGAGTACGACTGCGGCGACTTTCCGGGACTACTCGAGCAGGCTAAGAAGGAAGCCGACTGGGAGGGATTCGAGAAGCGGCGCGCAGAGTCAGCGAAGCGCGGCCGGCTGCGCGGGCGCGGCATCTCGACCTACATCGAGGCCACCGCACCCGGCGGGTTCGCGCCGTACGATCAGGTGGTCGTCAACTGGGAGCAGAACGGCACGATCACGCTTCACACCGCATCCCACAACCACGGACAGGGGCACGAGACCGCCTTCGCGCAGATCGCGGCGAGCGCGCTCGGCGTGCCGATGGAGCGATTCCGCCTCAAGACCTCGGAGCGCGACACCCATCTCATCGCCAACCCGACCGGCGGCTCGCGCACGCTGCACGGTTTGGGAAGCGCCGTGCTGCTCGCGTCGCGCGAGATCGTGCAGATCGGCCTGGATCTCGCCGCCGACGAGCTGGAGGTGGCAAAGGGTGACGTCGAATTCAAGGAAGGCGAGTACCGCATCAAGGGCACCGACCGCAGGATCGACATCACGACCCTCGCACAGAAGCACCCGGGCAAGCTCGACCTCGACTTCAAGGAGCGGCCCAAGGTCCCATCGACCTACCCGAACGGCTGCCACATCGCCGAGGTCGAGATCGCGCCGGAAACGGGCGAGGTGGAGATCGTGTCCTACCTCGCGTGCGACGACGCGGGAAACCTGATCAACCAGCAGCTCGTGCACGGCCAGATGCACGGCGGCATCACGCAGGGCGCGGGGCACATCCTTGGCGAGCAGGCGATCTACGATTCGAGCGGCCAGCTTCTCACCGGGAGCTTCATGGACTATCACGATGCCGCGCGCGGGGCTCGTGGGCGGCTTGACGCTTACCGAGCACCCGGTGCCCACCGCAACGAATCCGCTGGGCGCGAAGGGCGTGGGCGAGGCGGGTGTCACGGGCTCGATGCCCTGCCTGATGAACGCGGTGATGGACGCGCTCCGCCAGGCCGGCGTCACGCACTTCGACATGCCCGCGAGCCCGGTGCGCATCTGGCGCGCGATCCAGGAAGCCAAGGCCGGCAGGCCGACGGCGCTGGCGGTCGAACAAAGCGGATGATTCTCAACGCCCGTCACGGCGACTGGCGTGGCTCCTTCATTGCAGGCGTTCGCCCTGCGGGGCGATTCGGCTCTCGGGGCCCATAGCAGCAACACGATGCTGCGCGTGGGGGCCGGTTGGCTACCGACAGCCTGACACGGGTGCCAGCGCATCATCAGCGAGACGCCACCGGCAGCCCGGTCTGGCGGCAGCGATAAGGCCCATTGGGCAACGGTATGATGTGGGCGTGAATCCTCCTGCGCACTCGACGACGCATGTCGCATTCGTCGGCTTTGGCGAGGTCGCCGCAGCGTTTGCCCGGGCATTCGTCGCCGCGGGTGCGCAGGTGTCCGCCTACGATGTCCTGCTGGATGCCCCCGACGGACCCGCGCGTCTCGCGGCGCGGGCCGGCGACACGCCGGTCGCATTCGCCGCTCTCGGCGAGGCGCTGCGCGGCGCGCGCTACGTGTTCTCGACGGTGACGACCGATGTGGCGCGCGGAGCCGCGCAGGCCTGCAGCGCGCATCTTGTGCCGGGCCAGAGCTGGATCGATCTGAACGCCACCGAGCCGGCGGTCAAGCGCGAGATCGCCGCGATCATCGAGCCGAGCGGCGCGGCGTTCGTGGAAGGGGCGCTGCTCGGCGCGGTCGGCGTGACTGGCGCCAAGACCGAGCTTCTGCTCGGCGGCACAGCGGGCGCGGCGACGGCGCGCACGCTCGCCGGCGACGTCGGTCTCAACGTGCGCCACTACAGCGACGAGGTCGGCCGGGCGTCGACCTACAAAATGCTGCGCAGCGTGTTCTCGAAAGGCCTCGAGGCGCTGCTCATCGAGTTCCTCGTCGCCGGCGAGCGCGCGGGCATGCGCGCCGAGCTATGGGAGGAGGTCGTGGAGCTCCTCGGCCGCGAACGCTTCGAGAAGGTCGCGACGAACTGGGTGTGCAGCCACGCGGTGGCGCATGAGCGGCGCTGGCACGAGGTGGTGCAGGTGGAGAAGGTGCTGCGCGAGATCGGGATCGAGCCGGTCATGACCTCGGCGACAGAGTCCTTTTTCCGTCGCTCGGTCGCGCTCGACCTGCGCGCGGCGTTCGCTGCGCGGCCGCTTTCCATGGAGCCGGTGATCCGATTCTTCGATGAACACCTCGACATAAGGGAGCGCGAAGGCAGGTGAAGACGAACCGCATGAAGGAGAAGCTGCACGCTGGCGAGCCCGCCTTCGGAGTATCCGTGATGATCCCTTCGCCGCAGCTCGTCGAGATGCTCGGCGCCTATGGCTTCGACTGGGTGCTGCTCGACTGCGAGCACGGCACCTTGACCCTGGAGAGCGTCGAGCTGATGGCGATGGCGGCAGAGGCGGCCGGCATGACCGCCATCGCGCGCCCGGTGAGCAACAGTGCAGCGCATATCCTGCAGGTGCTCGACCGCGGAGTCGCGGGGGTGCAGGTGCCCCATGTCAGGAACGCGGCAGAGGCGCGGGCGGCGGTGGGCGCGGTCAAATACCATCCACTCGGCAGTCGCAGCCTCGCCGCCGGGACCCGGGCCGCGCTGTACGACGCGCATGGATCGATGGCCGATTACGTGCGCTCGGCGAACGCGCAAACGCTGATCGCGGCGCAGATCGAGGACCGTGAGGCACTCGAGCACCTCGACGAAATCCTGCGCATCGACGAGATCGACGTTTTCTTCGTCGGCCCGTCCGATCTATCGCAATCGATGGGTCACCCCGGTGACCCGAAAGCGCCCGAGGTGGCGAGCGCGATCGACGACTGCCTGGCGCGCATCCGCGCCGCCGGGCGTATTTCCGGCATGCCGGCGACCGCAGAACAGGTCGGCGATACGCTCGCCAAGGGCGTGCGCTACATCTACACGCATGTACCGAGACTGCTCGCGGCGAGCGCGCGCAGCTATTTCGAGATCGCGCGTAAGGACGGTGCAAAGTGAACCGGCCCACGCCGCGGTTTACAGCGTGGCTCCCGGAGTAGAGCTCGAACCTACGACCTGCGGATTAACAGGCCAGATTTGGACTCCTGCAGACGCAACCCTACACCGCAGGACACACAGATTTAACAGGCTTGATCCTGAGCTTGCGAAGCAAAGAAACCCACTAATGGAAAGTCATTGCAACCCGGAGCGCCTGTCCGTCGACGCACACAAATCCGTCTGCCTACAGGCAATCTCGAAGGCGGGCTCTCCGCGCTCAGCTTGCCAGCGCCGCCCAGAGTCGCTGATGGAGTCGCGCATTTTCCCGGCGATCTGTCCTGACTTCGATTAGTCGCGGCCCGTGCCCCGGATTCGCGATATGTTCGATAAAGACCTTTCGGCTGTCGACGCGGTGCGAGGGAAGGCCTAGCGCCTGCGCGATTGGGACGAACTGCGTGCCGTGTGGCGTTGCGATGTGCGATTCGTAGAAGGGGTAATCGACCTGCGGCACGAACTCGAAGATGCCGCCACCGTCGTTGTTCAACACGATGAATGTTACGGGCACGTCATGCAGTGCGGCGGCTCGCAGCGATCCGAGATCGTGGAGCACGGACAGGTCGCCGGCGAGAACGTAGGTGGGCCTTGATGTATCCAAGCGCCGTCCCTATCGCGGTGGCCAACAGTCCGTCGATGCCCGAGGCCCCGCGGTTGGAGAGAATCGCAACGTCCTTTGCGACGAACGGGGAGAAGCTGTCGATGTCGCGTATCGGCATGGACGCGCCGACGACGATTCGCGAGCCGTCCGGTACGGCTTCCGCGAGCGCCAGCACCACGCCGGGCTCGGAGGGGAAGGGGAACTTCGGCGTCCAGTATCCGTTTGATATGGTCCGTCCGGGTTGCCAGGGATCGCCTCCAGCGCTCGGTCGACTCGCGCGGGGCAGGCGCCTCAAGCAGGCGCGCAAGTTCGCTTGCGACCACATCGGCTTCGCCGCGGATGATCGTTGTCGCGATCGCCGCGGGGTCGCGCCAACGTCCATCGTCGACGACGACCTGCGGCATCGAGCGGCGCGACGTCAACCAGGAGTTGAGCGCCTTGGAAACAGGAGGGGCCCCGAATCTGATCACGACCTCGGGCTCCTCCTCAGGCGACAACCCAAGCGCCTGAGCGATCACCCTGCGCGGATCGACTGCGCCGACGCCCGACTGGCAGACGTAGAGAAGGTCGCGGTGGTCATAGGGCCCGGCGCGCAGATAGGACAACGGATCCGCGAATACCGGGAACCCACCCTGCTTGCCGAGCGAAACAATCTCCGCTGCTTCGCGACGGCTGCGGAGTTCACCGGCGACGATCATGGTGTGCCGGCCCGCGATAAGCTTCGAGGCGGACGCGAGGGCTGTTTCGCTTGGTAGCATGCGGCCCGGGAAGCAATCCGCGGAGCTACGCGGTCTTCCGATGAAACGGGCTTGTCCGTCGCGACGTCGATCGGCGGCAGCGGTTCGCGAAAAGGAAAGTTGATGTGCACGGGGCCGCGCGGCGACTCGACGGCCTCGCTCCATGCGCGAACCGCGAGTGCACGGACGTAAAGAAGCAGGTCCGATCCGGGTCCCGGAAGCGCGGCCTCGTGGTACCACTTTGCCGCGCGCCCAAAGAGATGAACCTGGTCGACGGACTGTCGCTCGCCCACGTCGCGCGATTCCGGTGGACGGTCGGCCGTGGTGAACAGAACCGGGATTCGGGATTG
>CAVTJG010000011.1:40000-264156 GCA_963735025.1 uncultured beta proteobacterium | reverse complement strand
AGCGTACCAGCGGCCAGCAGCAGCAGGAACATCGGCTCGCGAACGGTCTCGCCGACGATGGCAAGACCATGTGCGGCGCCGCCCGCCGGGCAGCGCGTTGGGGCCGTCCTCGGCCAGACGACGCGCCGCATCGGCAACGCTCAGGCCGGCGGCGCTGCTGGAAAGGCCCCCACGAGGCAACTGTGCGTCATCCATGATTACTGAAGCGCACGCGCGTCCTCGAAATACCGGCGCTGTGCGCCTTAACGTCTCGGCCGAGCTTGGCCGCCCAATGGTTGAGCATGCCTTCGGCAAGCACGCTGCGGGCCGAGTTGTCGGTGCAAAGGATCAGTACGTGGGTGGTCATGAGATGTTTTCAGAAATTCTGTGGAGTCTTCGCGACTCGGCGAACGTCAGTCCGTCAACTCGAATCCCCATCAGGTGCCGGGGCTGGCACATGGCCTGGCAAAGGGAACCCGTACCGGTTGCAGCGTCACGTGCTCGATCTCGAAGCGGTCGTGCAACTGCTGCGTGGCGTCTTGCAGGAAAGCATCGTCGGCGCCACCCGCGGGCATCACCAGATGTGCGGTCATCGCGATTTCCGAGGTGCCCATGGCCCAGATATGGAGGTCCTCCACTCGCTCCACGCCGGGCAACGCCTCGAGCATGGCCCGCACCTCGCGAAGCTCGACGCCTTCGGGCACGCCGTCGAACATCAGGTGAAGCGACTGCTTGAACAGGTTCCAGGTGCCAATCACGATTACGGCAGCGATCACGAGGCCAACCACCGGATCGAGCCAGTCCAAACCAAACCACAACGCGAGGCCCCCGGCCACCACCACCCCGGCCGAGACCAACGCGTCGGCCGCCATGTGCAGGAATGCACCGCGGATGTTGAGATCGTGCTCACGTCCTCGCATGAACAGCCATGCGGTGGCTGTATTGACCACGATGCCAATGCCCGCTACCACCATAATCGTGAAGCCTGCGATCGGCTCCGGCGAACCGAGCCGGTGGATCGCCTCCGAGGCCAGCATGCCCATCGCCACCAGCAGCAGCAGCGCGTTGAAGAACGCCGCCAGGATGCTGGCCCGTTTCCAGCCGTAGGTATGGCGCGCATTGGGCCGCAAACGGCCGGCCAGCGCACCGGCCCAAGCCAGCACCAGACCGGCCACATCGCTCAGGTTGTGCCCCGCGTCGGCCAGCAGGGCGAGAGAATCGGCCTTCCAGCCATAGAAGGCTTCGATGATCACAAACGCCACGTTCAGCGCAATGCCGATGGCGAACGCGCTGTCAAAGCTCGCTGGCGCAGGGCCGTGATTGTGGCCCACGCTCAATGCGAGGCTCTCTTGCGGCACTGCGTGCCGGAGAGCTCGGTGCCCAGGGCGACGGTGTTGAACACCGTGCCCTATTTCTTGACGTTCAGGCTGACAACCATTGTTCGATCTTTTCACGACTGGGCACGCCGCCGGCATGCACCACCTTGCCGTCGATCACGACGCCAGGCGTGGACATGATTCCGTAGCCCATGATGTCGCGCAGTTCCTCAACCTTTTGCAACGTGACGGGCACGCCCCTGGCTTTGGCAACCTGTTCGATAAGGGCGATGGTGCTCTTGCAGTTGGCACAACCGGTGCCGAGTACTTTGATGTCCATGGAAGACTCCTTTGGGGACTGAAACTCAGACGGGCACCGAAGCATCGACCGTGCTGTAGACCGGCGAAAAACCGCCGCCCGGCGTGCGGAAGTTGGTGGTCTGCCCCTGGTACAGGCGCGCGGCCACCCACTGCACCGCGCCGTCGTAGGCGTAAGCGCGCAAATCGAACTTCATGGCCTTGGCCGGGTCGTGCTCGTCAATCATCCGCTCACCCGGTGCGACGATCTCCTGGGCGACATAATCCCCGGCTAGGATTTCCTGCCAAACCCGCCGCGTCAGCTTATCGCCCCGGTAAGCGGCCCGGCTTCCGAAGCTGGCTACCGGCTTGAAGAACAGACCGCGACGCGCGTCCCACAGGCGCTGCGCATCGGCGACATCAACCACCTCGGTGCGAGGCACGTGCTCCAGCAACACCTGCTGCGTGGCTTCGGGCACGCCGAGTGCCTGCAGGCGCCGGGCATCGCTGAAGAGCGCGAACTGGCGCTTGTTGGCATACAGCGCGTGAGCGATTGGGTGTGGTGTCAGCACCACCCCTTGTTGCAGGTACGCTTCGCGCAGTGTGGCGCTGTCCGCTTGCTCGAGATAGAAGTCGGTCAAGCGGTTGTAGACAAGGTCGATCGCGAGCTCTTCGTGCCACAGCGAGCCATCGCGCCATTCGAGCGCCGCCGGGCTGGCGATGACGGCGCGCAGGCCGTGCCGCTCGAACATCTGCTGGAACAACAGGAACTCGGGGTAGAGGTACTGCTGTTCAGGCGATTCGTCTACGATTGCGATGGTGCTCAGGGGCTGACTTCGACCGGAGCGGCGCCACTCAATGCGGAACATGTCGACGATGCCCTTTTCGAATGCCGCCACGCTGGCGAGCGTGGGCACCATCCCGTCCATTGCCGCGCAGCAGGCTCGTTGAGCCCGCGCCAGTACCGCATTGAGCATCGCGCCGCCAGCGTTGCTGTTGATCTCGATGAGGCCCAGGCGACCCTGAGTGAGATGGAAGTCGTACCCGAAGAACACCCCGCGCGGGCCAACAGCGCCCAAGCGCGCAATGGCTGGCGCGGCGTTCAGCACCTGCTCCCAATAGGCCGGCAGGACCACAACCGATTCGACAGCCTGCACCACCTGCGCCATGCGCTGCAGCTGCGGCGCAGGCACGAACACAGGCAGCGCGGCGAACACAAACGGGCAGCGTAGTCGAACCATCTCGGCCAGGCCCGGTTTGCCAAGCTCCGAATCGAGTGCTCGCGCCAGTGCGGTGAGGTCAAGGCTGAAGCAAAAGCACTCGCGGTTGAGGGCGTCCATGGAATCCAGATGTGCCCCAACCTGTGAAGCAGGTGCTTCCGGGGCTGGGTGCTCAACACTGGGGAGCCCGGTCATACTCATAGCGCCACATTGAACACATAGCCGACGACGAGAATGCCGCTGGCGACCACACCTGCGAAGGTCAGGATCAGCCGAGCCTTCAGTACCTTGCGCAGGATGATCATCTCGGGAAGCGACAGCGCGATCACGCTCATCATGAAGGCAAGCACGGTGCCGAGTGCCGCGCCCTTGGCCAGGAGCGCCTGCACGATCGGGATCACGCCGGCGGCGTTGGTGTACATCGGCACCCCGATCAGCACCGCCAGCGGCACCGACCACCAGGCTTCCTTGCCCATGATGGCTGCCATGAAATCCTGCGGGACCCAGCCATGGATCGCACCACCGATGGCGATGCCTACCAGGATGTAGGGCCAGACCTTGCCGACAATTTCGCGCACGCTGGCGAAACCGCCGTCGATGCGATCCGCGAGCGAGAGTTGCGCTTCACCGATCGCGGCCTGCACCTTTGGCATGTCGCGCACCCAATCTTCCAGGTAGCTTTCCATCCTCAGGCGGCCGATTATCAAGCCCGAAACAATGGCCACGCTGAGCCCCAGGCCCATGTAGAGCAGTGCAATCTTCCAGCCGAACATCCCGAACAGGAGCGTCAGGGCCACTTCATTGACCATCGGCGCCGAGATCAGGAACGAGAAGGTTACGCCCAGCGGCACGCCGGCCTGAACGAAGCCGATGAAGAGCGGCACCGCTGAGCAGGAGCAAAACGGCGTCACGACGCCCAGGCTCGCCGCCATTACATTGGCCATGCCTTCGGTGCGTCCGGCCAGCAGCGCGCGGATGCGCTCGGGCGTGAAATACGAGTTCACCATGCCCATCACGAACACCACCGCCGTGAGCAGCAACAAAACCTTGGGTGTGTCGTAGAAAAAAAACTGCAGCGCCCCGCCCAGGTGGCTGTCGCGATCGACCGGCAGAGCAGCGACGATGGCCTCGGACACGGGAATCAGCGACAGGTAAAGGGCCCACCAGGTCAGCGCGGCGCAAAACAGGAAGGCTCGCGGATTCTGCCGTGGCAGTTGTTGGGTTCGTTGGGAAAGAGTCAGTTCAGTCACGATGGAGCGTTTCAGCTATGGAGATCAAGAAACCAGCCAGAGGTGCTTGATTAAAGTGCAACACGTTATGACTGGGGTCAATCGACGATCCTTCGCTTGGCAGGCCTTCATAAGGATTTCGGGCAAGCTAAGATGCGTGTGCAGCTCGCGCAAGCTTCCGACTGATGAGCATGCGCCGACCGCACCGTTCGGACTGTGCGGTAACACACGTAGGTATGTTCTTATTGCCTGCTTGGACGAACGCGTACCGTGCACGATTCAGGTGTTGCGAGGAGCGAGCTTGTCGGCGCGCGCGTTTACGCGTGCGCCAAATTAGGAAACTCGAGGTGCTTGCCTGAGCCGATGACCCTCGCAAGCAGCAACGCTGTAACGAGCCACTCTGCGGTTGGTGGCGTCTCCCGAACGTCACGGCTTCACCTGACCGATGGCACTAATCTTCTGCTCGCTGGCAAGTCGATCCAAGCTCCACAGCGGCAGATTCATGAGCAGACGCATCCGCGTCATGATTTGTCGATACACCTGCTGAAAGCGCTCACTTTTCTCACCGTCGCCTTCCTGGAACGCTGCAGGATCTTCGAAACTCCAATGTGCCGTGATTGTATGTCCTGGCCATACCGGACACGTTTCACCGCCCGCCTGATCGCACACGGTGATGACGAGGTCCATTTCAGGCGCACCCGGCTTGCCAGACTCGTCCGATGCTTTGCTGCGGAGATCGTCTACCGCGAGGCGATTGGCACACAATAGTTCGATGGTGAATGGGTTCACTTTGCCGGTTGGGTGACTACCGGCACTGTATGCCCTGAATCATCCTGGCCCGATCTCATTGAGAATCGCTTTCGCCATCACGCTGCAGGCTGAGTTGCCCGTGTAGAGGAATAAGATGTTGTAGACGTGGTCCACGGTGGTACTCGCCCGGCAGCATTTGTCGGTCGCCTTGCGCGGAGCGATGCTGATCGTCAGTGGCCTCGGTGCGCAGCACGCGTTGCCTTCTTCATTTCAGCGCCGTAGATCTCTGCCTCGCCGAGTGTCCGGTATGTCTCCCAGGCAATGCCTTGCGAATCCGTGATCCAGTACTTGTCGGAGCGGGCGTAGCAGCATGTCACATCCGGCTGATCGAGCGCCGCCTGTCGCCTGACAGACAAGTGTCCAACGATGGCAGGCGATATTTGCCGCTAGTCGCAGCCAACTAAATTATCTATAAATACATTCACATAGATAGAGCAACTTACTCCCACTCGATGGTGGCAGGCGGCTTGCTCGATATGTCGTAGACGACGCGGTTGATGCCGCGCACTTCGTTGATGATCCGGCTCGATACGCGAGCAAGCAATTCGGCGGGCAACGTCGCCCACTGCGCAGTCATGAAGTCGGTAGTCTGCACGGCACGGAGCGCCACCACATACTCGTAGGTGCGACCGTCGCCCATCACCCCGACGGATTTCACAGGGAGGAAAACCGCGAAAGCCTGCGCAGTCTGGTCGTACCAGCCGGAGCGCCGCAGCTCTTCGATGAAAATCGCATCCGCTTCGCGGAGGATGTCGGCATACTCGCGCTTCACTTCGCCCAGGATGCGCACTCCGAGTCCCGGACCCGGAAACGGGTGTCGGAACACCATCTCGCGTGGCAGCCCCAGTGCCAGCCCGAGCTCGCGCACTTCATCCTTGAAGAGCTCGCGGAGCGGTTCGAGCAGCTTGAGATGGAGCGTCTCGGGCAAGCCACCGACGTTGTGATGCGACTTGATGGTGTGCGCCTTTTTCGTCTTCGCCCCCGCGGACTCGATCACGTCAGGGTAGATCGTGCCCTGCGCCAGCCATTTCGCGGCGCTGCCACGCGCCTTGAGACGCTCCGCCTCTTCCTGGAACACGTGCACGAACTCGCGCCCGATGATCCGGCGCTTCTGCTCGGGATCGGCCACCCCGGCGAGCGCGCTCATGAACCGCTCGGCCGCGTCCACCATGTCGACTCGCACACCGAGATGGCGGCCGAAAGTCTCCATGACCTGATGCGCCTCGTCCTTTCGCAGCAGACCGGTGTCGACGAAGATGCAGGTCAGCTGATCACCTATCGCGCGATGGATGAGGGCCGCGGCAACCGAGGAGTCGACTCCGCCCGATAGCCCGAGAATGACGTCATCCGGACCGACATCGGCGCGGATCCGCTCGACCGCCTCGGCGACGTAGTCCGGCATGTTCCAGTCGCCTTCGCAGCCGCAGATCTTGGTGACGAATCGCGCAAGGATCGCCTTGCCCTGGCGGGTGTGGGTGACCTCCGGGTGGAACTGCACTCCGTAGAACCGCCGTGTCTCATCGGCCATCCCCGCAATCGGCGTGGTGGCGTTACTCGCGATCACCTTGAAGGCCGGCGGCAGCGCGGTCACCTTGTCGCCGTGGCTCATCCACACGTCCAGCAACCCGTGCCCGGCGTCGTTGGAGCGGTCCTGGATGTCGCGCAGCAGCGCCGAGTGCCCCTGCGCGCGAAGCTCCGCGTACCCGAATTCCCGCACGCGCGAATTCTCCACGGTGCCGCCCAGCTGGGCCGCCATCGTCTGCATGCCATAGCAGATGCCCAGCACCGGAACGTCGCACTCGAAGACAGCCTGCGGCGCGCGCGGCGTCGCGTCTTCCGTGACCGAAGAGGGGCCGCCCGAAAGAATGATTCCGCGCGGCGCAAATTCGCGAATGAATTCCGCGCTGACGTCGAAGGGATGGATCTCGCAGTAGACGTGACACTCGCGCACGCGACGTGCGATCAGCTGCGTGTACTGCGCGCCGAAATCGAGGATCAGGATCCTCTCGCGCACCTGTCACTCGACCCGGTAATTCGGCGCTTCCTTGACGATCTGCACGTCGTGTACGTGCGACTCGCGGACTCCTGCCGTAGTGATTTCGACGAACTGGGCGCGCTCGCGCATCTCGTCGATCGTATTGCACCCCGTGTAACCCATGCTGGCGCGGATGCCGCCGAGCAGTTGATCGATCACTGCCTTGACCGGACCCTTGTACGGGACGCGCCCTTCGATTCCTTCGGGAACGAGCTTGTCCGCGTTCGCGGAGGGATCCTGAAAATACCGGTCCGCCGCGCCCTGTTGCATCGCGCCCAGCGAACCCATACCGCGATAGGACTTGTACGAACGCCCCTGATAGAGCTCGATCTCCCCCGGCGCTTCCTGGGTCCCTGCGAACAGACTCCCGAGCATCACGCAGTGCGCCCCGGCTGCGAGTGCCTTCGCGATGTCGCCTGAATAGCGAATGCCGCCGTCGGCAATCATGGGAATGTCCGTCCCCTTGAGTCCGTCGACGACGCTGTGAATGGCCGTGATCTGCGGCACCCCCACCCCGGCAACGATCCGCGTGGTGCAGATCGAGCCGGGCCCGATGCCGACCTTGACGGCGTCCGCACCGTACTCGGCAAGCGCGCGGGCCGCATCCGCGGTGGCGATGTTTCCACCGATGACATCGACCTTCGGAAAATTCCGCTTGACCCACTTCACGCGGTCAAGGACACCCTGGGCGTGGCCGTGGGCGGTGTCCACGACGAGCACATCGACGCCCGCCTCGACCAGCGCGGCTGCCCGCTCGTCCGTGCCCTCTCCCACCCCGACCGCAGCCCCGACGCGCAGGTTGCCCTGCGCGTCCTTGGACGCATTGGGATATTCGCTCGACTTGAGAATGTCCTTGACCGTGATGAGCCCACGCAGCTCAAACGCACCGTTGACGACCAGCACGCGCTCCAGGCGGTGCTTGTGCAGAAGTTCCGTCGCCTCTTCCAGGGTCACGCTCTCGCGCACTGTGATCAGACGATCCTTGGGCGTCATGATGTTGCGCGCCGGCTGATCAAGCTTTGTCTCGAAGCGAAGATCGCGGTTGGTGACGATCCCGACGACCTTCCCGTTCTCGATGACGGGCAGGCCGGAAAACTTGTGCTGTTCGGTCAATGCCTTGACCTCGCGCACTGTCATGTCGGGGGGGATCGTGATCGGATCGCGCACGACACCCGATTCGTAGCGCTTCACCTTGCGTACTTCGGCCGCCTGCGCCTTCGGCGGCATGTTCTTGTGAATGATTCCGATCCCGCCTTCCTGCGCGAGCGCGATCGCAAGCGGCGCTTCGGTCACCGTATCCATGGCCGCGGATACGAGCGGGATGTTGATCCGGATATTGCGCGTCAGCTGGGTCGCCAGGATCGCGTCCCGGGGCAGGATGGTCGAGAGAGCGGGTACGAGCAGTACGTCGTCGAATGTGAGGGCTTTGGGGATCGCGCGCATGGGCATGGGTGCGGTCACAAAGATGCATTATACGTCCGGGAAAATGCCCGGTAAATCATCGTCTTCTGGCCTTCCCTCGATTGACTCGGCTGGGCAAAGCCGATATGTTCCCCGAACCCCTGTCCACGAGGACAATGTCATGATTCCAGTCCCGTTTCGCGTGGTGCTCCTGGCGCTGCTGCTGCTGGCCGCGCCGGCCCAGGCGCAGCTCTACAAGTGGGTCGATGCCAACGGCCGGGTTCAGTACTCGGATCGCAAGCCGACGGATACGAGACAGCAGCCCCAGGAAGTAAGGAACACCGTGAGTTCCATCGGAAGCCAGTCGACCGGGGCCGCGGCGGGCGGAAAGAGCGCCGCCGATCTCGACAAGGACTTCCAGAAGCGCCGCCAGGAGCAGGCCGACGCTCAGCAGAAGCAGCAACAGGCGGCCGCCGAGCAGAAACAGAATTCGGAAGCTTGCGATTCGGCTCGGCGGAACCTTGCGGCCCTGAATTCCGGCCAGCGGATCGCGCGCTTCAACCAGCAGGGCGAGAAGACCTACCTCGACGACTCCAACCGAGTTCGCGAAACCGAGCGTGCCCAGCAGCAGGTGCAGACCAACTGCAAGTAATCCCGCCGGACAAGGTCATCCGGCCGGTCAGCGTTTCCCGCGCCGTACTGCCCGCTTGCGCCGCGCGTCCTTGGGGTCCGCGCTGAGCGGCCGATAGATTTCGACCCGATCTCCATCGCGCAAGACCTGCGCGAGTCGCACTAGTTTTCCATGCACGCCGACGCGCTGGCGGGCGAGGTCGATTTCCGAGAACGCTTCGAGAACACCGCTACTATGGATTGCCTCCGCAACCGTCGTCCCCTGCGCCACGCTCAGTACGTAGCACGCCTGGCGCCGCAGCCCTGCATAGACGACCTCCACCTGGAACCGGACCAGGTTCATCGCAGTTCGCTCGACTGTCATCATCATCGACGCTGCTAGAATCCGGGAAGCTTAGCCCGGCCACACGAAATGAGCATCGTCGAGAACCGCAAGGCCTTCCACGACTACTTCATCGAAGAGCGCTACGAGGCGGGGGTGGCGCTCGAAGGCTGGGAAGTGAAGGCGATCCGTGCTGCCCGCGCGCAGCTGAAGGAAGCCTATGTCGTGATCCGCAACCGGGAAATCTACCTGATCGGGGCACATATCAGCCCGCTCGGCAGCGCCTCCACGCACGTGCAGCCGGATCCTGTGCGAACGCGGAAGCTGCTCCTGCATGCCGAGCAGATCAACCGATTGATCGGTAAAGTCGAGCAGGCAGGCTATACCCTCGTGCCGCTCAATCTGCACTACGCGAAGGGACGGATCAAGCTGGAGATCGGCCTCGCCCGCGGCAAGAAGCAGTACGACAAGCGCGCCACCGAGAAGGAGCGCGAATGGAATCGGGAGAAGCAGCGCCTGCTGCGAACCGGCTGAATCGCATTACGCCGGCTTGCCGAGCTCGAGCCAGGTAGCGACGACCGTATCCGGATTGAGAGACATGCTCCCGATCCCTTCCGCGAGCAGCCAGCGCGCCAGGTCGGGATGGTCTGATGGTCCTTGACCGCAGATCCCGACGTACTTGCCCGCTTTCCGGCAGGCTTGAATCGCCATGCGCAGCATCGCCTCAACGGCTGGATCGCGCTCGTCGAACGAGCCGGCGACCAGCTCGGAATCGCGGTCGAGACCGAGCGTCAGCTGCGTCAGGTCGTTCGATCCGATCGAGAAACCGTCGAAATGCTCGAGAAATGCGTCGGCCAGGATCACGTTGGACGGGAGCTCGCACATCATCACGACCTTTAGACCGTTTTCGCCACGGCGCAAGCCGTGCTCGGCGAGGAGCTCCATGACCTGCCGGGCCTCTGCAACGGTCCGCACGAACGGCACCATGAGCTCAACGTTGACGAGTCCCATGTCATTGCGAACGCGCTTCATGGCCTCGCACTCCATGACGAAGCACTCCCGGAACGACTCGGAGATGTACCGGGACGCGCCGCGGAAGCCGAGCATCGGATTCTCCTCCTCCGGCTCGTAGGTCGCGCCACCGATCAGCTTGCGGTACTCGTTCGACTTGAAGTCGGACAGGCGGACGATGACTGGCTTGGGCCAGAATGCCGCCGCAATGGTCGCCACGCCCTCCGTCAGTTTGGCAACGTAGAATTCGCGGGGATTCGCATAGCCGCGCGCGGCGGTCTCGACCTGAACTTTCAGCGCGTCCGGGAGATCCGGATAGTCGAGCACGGCCTGCGGGTGGACGCCAATCATGTTGTTGATCACGAACTCGAGCCGGGCCAGCCCGACTCCGGCGTTCGGCAACGCCTGAAAGTCGAAGGCCAGGTTCGGATTGCCGATGTTCATGGTGATCTTCACCGGTAACTCGGGAAGCTCCGTGTAGGAGGTCGTCAACACCTCGTACTCGAGCGCGCCCGGATAGACGTTCCCGGTATCACCCTCGGCGCACGATACCGTCACCTGCTGCCCGTTTGGCAGGACGCGCGTCGCGTCGCCGCAGCCCACCACCGCGGGAATGCCGAGCTCGCGTGCGATGATGGCCGCGTGGCAGGTCCTTCCCCCGCGATTGGTGACGATTGCTGCCGCCTTCTTCATCACCGGCTCCCAGTTCGGATCGGTCATGTCGGTGACCAGAACGTCGCCCGCGGCAATACGGTCCATTTCCGAGGCGTCTTTCACGATCCGTACCGGACCGACACCGATCTTCTGGCCGATCGCACGACCTGTGGCGAGCACAGTCTTTGCACGCTTCTTCAGTCGGTAGCGCGACTGTTGGTCGGCGCTCTTGCGTGACTTCACGGTTTCCGGGCGCGCCTGAAGGATATAGATCTTCCCGTCCTCGCCGTCCTTGCCCCACTCGATGTCCATCGGGCGACCGTAATGGCGCTCGATCGCCACCGCCGTGCGCGCAAGCTCGATCACGTCCTCATCGCTGATGCAGAATCGATCGCGATCCACGTTCGCGACTTCTATCGTCTCGGTCGTATGGCCTGTCCGGACATTCTCCGCGTAGACCATCTTGCTGGCTTTGGATCCGATCTGGCGCCGGATGATCGGAAACTTGTCCGCATCCAACATGGGCTTGTGGACATAGAACTCGTCCGGATTGACCGCACCCTGGACGACGGTTTCACCAAGCCCGTATGCCGCGGTGATGAAGACGACGTCCAGAAAGCCGGATTCCGTATCGAGCGTGAACATGACGCCGCTGGCCGCCAGGTCGCTACGCACCATGCGCTGCACTCCGGCGGACAGCGCGACGGCGCCGTGGTCATAGCCCTGGTGAACGCGATAAGAGATCGCTCGATCGTTGTAGAGGGATGCGAACACCTGCTTGATCGCATGCAATACTGCGTCCAGCCCCCGCACGTTCAGAAAGGTTTCCTGCTGCCCTGCGAACGATGCGTCCGGCAGGTCCTCGGCGGTGGCGGAAGAACGCACGGCGACGGCGGTCTCGCGGTCCGCCATCATGGCCCGGTATGCCGTCCCAATCGCCTCCTCCAATGCGCGCGGCAAAGGCGCATCGACGATCCACTGGCGGATCTCCGCGCCGCATTTCGCGAGCGCGGTCACATCATCCGGATCGAGCGAATCAAGCCGGCGACCGATGCGTTCTGTGAGCCCGGCGCCGTCCAGAAAGGCCCTAAAGGCACTCGCGGTCGTGGCGAAGCCGCCCGGGACCCTGACTCCCAGGCGGTCGAGCTGGCTGATCATTTCGCCGAGCGAGGCGTTCTTCCCCCCCACCCGCTCGATGTCTCCCATGCGCAGATCCTGCAGGGAAATCACATGCTGGTCGCGAGCCATTCTCTTTCCCTGGCCATTCTGGTTGCTCCCACTGATTGGTATACGCGGGTTACCCCGCACGGGTTGCCCCATGCGGGTTGCCGACCTGCGGCGAAGCAGCTATTTTAGCGGCAATGCCCTTCCCCGCCGGGCCGCTTCAAAACTCTGATTCGATACTCTGATTCGATACTCCAGTCCCTGGGCCACATCGAGCTCCCTTGTCGCAACTCCGACGCACCATCTTCTTCATTTCCGACGGGACGGGTATCACGGCCGAGATGCTCGGTCACAGCCTGCTCACCCAGTTCGAGGCGCTCGAGGTCTCGCAGGTCGTGATTCCGTTTGTCGACAGCGCCGCCAAGGCGGCCGAATGCGTAGCCCGCATCAACGCCGTGCGCGCGAGTGGCGCTAGCCGTCCAGTGGTATTCACCACCCTCGTGAACGACCAGATTCGCGAGATGGTGCGCCAGGCAGACGCGCTGGTTCTCGATTTTTTCGATACTTTCCTCGGTCCGCTCGAAGCAGAGTTCAAGGCGGGATCGACGCACACGGCGGGCCGGTCGCACAGCGTCGCCGACAGCAGCGGCTACCAGCACCGGATCGAGGCGATCAACTTCACGCTCGCGCACGATGACGGTCTCGGCAACGCCGAACTCGGTCTGGCCGATGTCGTTCTGCTCGGCGTTTCGCGCAGCGGCAAGACACCGACGTGCCTGTACCTCGCCCTGCAATTCGGAATCAAAGCGGCCAATTGCCCGCTCATTCCCGATGACTTCGAACGTGGCAAGCTCCCCGATGTCGCCGAAGCGCACATGTCCAAGCTCTATGGGCTGTCGATCACGCCCGAGCGCCTCGCGCGGATCCGAAATGAGCGGCGCCCTGACAGCCACTATTCGAGCCTCGACAACTGCCGCTACGAGGTCGACCAGGCCGAGCGCCTGATGCGTCGACACGGGGTCAAGTGGGTCAATTCCACGACCCGCTCGATCGAGGAGATTGCGACGCAGATTCTCCAGGACGTCAAGCTGGAGCGTCGCGTCTACTGACGGAACGCTGTCGCACCTGCTCGAACAGGCAGACCGCTGCCGCCGCCGCGACGTTGAGCGACTCGGTCGGGCCCGGCATGGGAATGCGCAACCGGTCGGTTGCCCGATCCGCGAGCACGGCCGAAACCCCGGCGCCCTCGTTACCGAAGATCCAGGCGACCGGGCCGCGCAGGTCGCACTCGTGCAGTGAAGTCGCCCCATGAGCATCGGCCGCGGCCACCCTGCCCACGCAGCGTTCAAGCAAGTCGTCGAGTCGAACGCCTTCCCGGATGACCAGCGCGAAGTGTGCTCCCATCCCTGCCCGGAGCACGCGCGGCGACCACGCAAACACGGTTCCCGACGACAAGAAAACGTCGGCGACCGCTGCCGCCGCCGCGCTGCGCAAGATGGATCCGAGATTGCCGGCATCCTGGACGCCGTCCACGAGGACGGCGTCACCGATACGGTCGGGCAGCGGCGCCGGTCCGGGGGTAGGCACGACCGCCATGATCCCCACCGGCGTGCTGACCTGCGCGACGGCGTCGAAGAGACGATCGGTCAGGATAATGCGCGTTTTCGCGGGTGTTTCGGCGAACAATGCGCGCGCGTCCGGACGAGCGTATCCCGACTCGCTCGCCACCAGCGCGTCGGCCGAGGCGCCGCCGGATCGCCAGGCTTCGATCAGGTGCGGTCCGTCGAGTATCGCTCGGCCCTGCGCACGGCGCTCGCGCGATGACGTAGCGAGTCGCTGCAGCGATTTGTACCAGGCGTTGTCACGCGACTGGATCCGCTTCGCTGGCGTGCTTTCACTCGGCAAGGGTGCAGGTCCGGAAGCCCGCGAAGACGTCGTCGCGATCTGGAGTGAAGAAGTTTCGCCAGGTGTTCCGAACGAGCCTCTGCGGCGTCGCGAAGCTTCCTCCCCGCAGGACCTTGCGCGAGCCGAACCATGGTGCGGAATACTCCGCGTACGGGTCGGGCACGAATCCCGGGTACGGCTCGAACGTGCTGGCCGTCCACTCCCAGACATTCCCGAGCAATTGGCGGCAACCGCGTGGCGAATCACCCGCTGCGAAACTGCTCACCGGCGCGGGGCCGACGCCATCGAGATTGGCGTGCAGCGTATCCGGTCGCCCCCCGCCCCACGGAGTGAGGGTCTTGTCGGTGGATCGCCCATTGCAAGCCGCGTATTCCCACTCCGACTCGGTCGGTAGCCGTCGACCGGCGAAACGGCAGTAGGCTTCGGCCTCGTACCAGGTCACGTGAATGACCGGCTCGTCCGGCGTGAGGGGCACCCAGTCTGCGAACCGGCGCTGCTGCCAGCGCCCGTCCACCTTGCGCCAGTAGCAAGGCGCGGTAGCGGGCCGTCGAGTGCGCCAGCGCCAGCCATCTTCGCTCCAGTGCCCACGTTGGTCATAGCCGCCCGCCTCCACGAACTCGACGAACTCGCGATTGGTGACCTGGTAGCGCGCCATCCGGAAGGGACGAATGGACACTTCGTGCGCCCATTTCTCGTTGTCGTGCACGAAGTCACTGCCCCGATTCGCGCCCAACAGAAACGTGCCTCCGGCGAATGCCGCATCGCCACCTTCGCTTGTATCCGCATCCGTCGCCCGTGGTGCGGCCGAGAGCGCGGGAGCGTCGTAGGCCAGCGTCTGGCGCGTGTAGTGAAACGCTTCCGCGTGCATGTCCTCGTGGCAAGCGGCCAGCTCCGCAAAATAGACCATCCACGCGTCATCGGTTCGCCGTTCCAGACGTTCGAGGACGCGCTCGAGGACGGCACCGAGGAAGCTGCGGGTCGCGGCGAGGTCCGGCAACGGAAGCGACCAGCGCACATCGTGAGGAATCGCCGTCGAATCGTATAGCTCATCCGCCCCGGCGAGCATGCTTGGCGCGCGTGTGCCATCCTGCCGAACCCGCAGGCACCAGTGCTCCTGGAACCACGCAACATGGCCAATCTCCCAGAGAACCGGATTGACGATCTCGAGCTTCGGCCCCAACAATTGGGCCCCGCAAAGGTCCCCGGTTAGCGCTTCGACCCGCGCCCGCGCGGCGACGAGATGCTGTGCCACCTCGGCGGCTCGCAGATTGCCTGGTGGCGAGAAGGACGCACCGAAGACAGTGGGAACGGGGCCGGTAATGGGAGCGGCGGCATGCATGATCGACAAGTTTAACCGACGATGTCTCCCATGAGAATTGTCGTTGTCACGCCCGCCGCCGCGCGATCCCGCACGGGAAACCGTCACACCGCGCAACGCTACGCATCGTTTCTGCGCGGCGCGGGATATGATGTCCACGTCACCACCGAATTGAATGACGCGCGCTGTGATCTGCTCGTCGCCCTGCACGCGCGCCGGAGCTTTGCCTCCATCGCCCGCTACCGGGCGGCCAACCCTGGTGGGCCGCTGGTCGTCGTGCTGACGGGCACCGATCTGTATCGCGACATAGTGAGCAACGTCGACGCGCAAGCCTCGCTCGACATGGCGACGCTTCTAGTTGTCCTGCAAGAACGTGGGATGGACGAACTCTCCGCCCGCTTGCGGCGCAAAACGCGAGTCGTCTTTCAATCCTCAGATGTCACCGGGCCAGCCGCGCCGCCGAGCAGGAAGTTCCGAGTCGCCGTCCTGGGGCACCTGCGCGAGGAGAAGGATCCGTTCCGGGCCGCCTATGCGGTGCAGGAACTGGCGGAGATGCCGGAGATAGAAGTCGTCCACCTGGGGGATGCGCTTTCGCCGGCCATGGGAGATGAAGCGCGCCGCCTCGGTCGTGCGGACCGAAGGTACCGGTGGCTGGGTGGGCTTTCCCACGGGCGCGCGCTCGACTGGCTGCGACGGAGCCATGTTCTGGTGGTGAGCTCCCGCATGGAAGGCGGCGCAAATGTGATCTGCGAAGCCGCACGCATCGGCGTTCCCGTGATCGCCTCGCGAATACCAGGGAATATCGGCATGCTCGGGCGCGGCTATCCTGGAACGTACCCGCTCGCGGACACCCACTCACTGGCGCGACTGATCGCACGCGCACGCGCGGATCCCGCTTTCTATGCGCGCTTGCGGCGCGCAACGACGGCGCGCGGGCGCTTGTTCACGCCGACGTCCGAGCGCCGCGGGGTCCTGTCAGTCGTTCGCGAAGCTGCTCGACTGTCGCGCTAAGCGCGTCGTCTGGATTTTGGGGACAAAGGGGGAGATATCCCCGTATACGCAGACATCCCTAGTCGGGCCGCTGCACGGTCGCCGTCCGCGCGCCGGCCAGAAGCACGTCCCGCACCGGCTTGAAAGTGCGCCGGTAGATCTCGCATGCGCCATGCGCGCGCAAAGCCGAGAGATGCGCGCGCGTCGGATATCCCTTGTGGCGGTCGAGGCCGTATTGCGGAAAGCGTTCGTGCAATCTGAGCATCTCGGCGTCGCGGTGGGTCTTGGCAAGGATCGACGCGGCAGAGATTGCCGCCACCTTCGCGTCGCCATCGACGATCGCACGCGTCGGAATCCGGATGTCAGGACAATGCAGGCCGTCGACGAGAACCCGGTCCGGGACGATGGTCAGCGCATTTATCGCGCGCCGCATCGCGAGCAGCGTCGCGACGAGAATGTTCAACTGGTCGATCTCCTCCACGGATGCGCTGGCGACGGCCCACGCCAGCGCGCGCTCCCTGATGAGCTCGGCAAGCTCGCCACGGCGGCGCTCGCTCAAGCGTTTCGAGTCGTCCAGCCCCGCGATGCGCTTGTGTCGATCGAGCACCACGGCTGCCGCATACACCGGCCCTGCAATGGGCCCGCGCCCCGCCTCGTCCACCCCGCAGGCAAGGGCACCAGAATCAGGCTGCCGCACGTGCACCGGCCTCGCCGAGATACGGAAGTAGTGCCCGTGCGGCAGTTTCGGCCGCACCACGGCGCAGCACGCCGTGCAGCTCGGCGAACCGCGCCTGCATCGCCGCGCGCACCGGCTCGTCAAGCAGCAGGTTGACGAGCGCCTGGGCAAGATTCTCGGGCGTGGCGGCGTCCTGGACAAACTCAGGGACGACGAGCTCGCCCGCGAGAATGTTGGGCAGACCCATTTCGTTCACGCGAATGAGCCGCCTGGCGATCGAATAGGAGAGCGGCGCGATGCGGTACGCAATCACCATGGGCCGCCCCACCAGCGCCGCTTCGAGCGTCACGGTGCCACTCGTGGCGAGCGCGACGTCGCTCGCGGCGAGCGCCTCCTGGGCGTGTCCGAACAAGAGCGACATCGGCAGGTCGCGAGCCTGCTCGCGATAGAGTATTCCCTCGAACAGATCGCGCGTCTCGCGCGTGACGAGCGGGACGAGAAAGCGCGCGTCCGGAACACGTTCGAGAACCAGGCGTGCTGTGAGAATAAAGGGTGGCGCCATCCGTTCGATCTCGCTCCGGCGGCTGCCTGGAAGAACCGCTATCACGGGTGCGTTGCGCGGCAGTCGCAGATCGTCGCGTGCGGCACCCTGGTCGACGTCCGCGGGGATCTCGTCCGCAAGCGGGTGACCGATGAACGTCGCTGGAATGCCGGCGGCGCGGTAGATGGCTTCCTCGAATGGAAACAGCACCAGCATGTGGTCGACCGCGGCGCGGATGGTGCGGATGCGTCCCGAGCGCCAGGCCCAGACCGTGGGGCTGACCATGTGCGCGGTGGCGATCCCTGCGCGCTTGAGCGTGCGCTCTATGCCGAGATTGAAATCCGGCGAATCGATGCCCAGGAACAGGGTCGGACGCAATTCGAGTAGACGCGCCACGAGTTCGCGGCGGATCGAGATCAACTCGCGGAGGTGTGCCAGCACTTCGACGAGCCCATGGACCGCGAGCTTTTCCTGCGGGTACCAGGGTTTGAGACCTGCGGCGATCAACCGTGGCCCCCCGATGCCGACGAAGGATGCTCCGGGAACCTGTCTGCGAATCGCCGCGACGACACCACTCCCGATCAGATCTCCGGATGCTTCGCCGGCAACAAGCGCGATGCAGGGGGCTCCAGGCATGTCCGTCAGCGCTTATATGCGCTCCGCAATGCTCAGCGGACAATTCCGCGCTTTGCTGCACCAAGAAACTCGGCAAGAATCCGGAGTTCCGGAAGGTCGTCGGCTTGCGCAGCGATGCTCGTCTGGGCATCCGCCAGGGTCAAGCCGCTCCGGTAGAGGATCTTGTACGCGCGCGTGATCCCGTTGATCGTATCATCCGAAAAACCGCGTCGACGAAGCCCCTCCGCATTGATTCCGAACGTCTTCGTCGGATTGCCCGCCGCGGTCACGTAGGGAGGCAGGTCCTGGCGGAGCATCGTGCCTCCCCCGGTCATGCTGTGGGCGCCGATTCGCACGAACTGATGCACCCCCGTAAACCCGCCGATCACCGCAAAATTCTGCACCACGGCGTGTCCTGCCAGCTGCGTGTTGTTGGCGAATATGATGTCGTCACCGATCTGACAGTCGTGGGCGATATGGCAGTAGGCCATGATCCAGTTGTCGTTGCCGATCCGCGTCACGCCCGCATCCTGGACCGTGCCGGTGCTGCACGTGCAGTACTCGCGAATCGTGTTCCGGTCGCCAATCTCGAGGCGCGTCGGTTCGCCGGCATACTTCTTGTCCTGCGGTGGGCCGCCTATCACGGAGAAGGCGGATATCCGGTTCGCGCGGCCGATCCGGGTATGTCCGTCGATCACCGCATGCGGGCCGATCGACGTGCCCTCTCCCACCTCGACGTGCTCGCCGATGATCGAATAGGCGCCGACGTCCACGCTCGTGTCGAGGCGCGCTCCCGGATGAACGATGGCGGTCGGATGAATCACGCGTCGCGCACGGTACACATCAGCTTCGCTTCCGCTGCGAGCGTCTCGCCGACCCGGGCCTCGGTCGCGAATTTCCAGATCCCGCGCAGGTGACGCTCGATTCGGGCATGCAGGATCAGCTGGTCCCCAGGGCCGACCGGGCGCTTGAAGCGCGCCTCGTCGATCCCGACAAAATACACGACGTGATTTTCGCCCGGTGCCGCGCCCATGGTCTGGAACGCAAGGATCGCGGCGGCCTGCGCCATCGCCTCGACGATGATGACGCCTGGCATGATCGGGTGGTGCGGGAAGTGTCCGGGGAAGAACGGCTCATTGATGGTCACGTTCTTGAGCGCCACCAGCCGCTTCCCGGGTTCGCACTCCAGAACACGGTCCACGAGCAGGAACGGATAGCGATGCGGGAGGTTCTCCAGGATCTGCTTGATGTCCATCGAATTCACTTTCTTTTCTCCAGGTCCGCGAGGCGCCGTTCCAGCAGGCGCATCCGCTCCGCCATTTTCTCGAGGTTGCGTAGCATCGCGACTGTACGGCGCCACTCGCGCGCAGGCGTGGCAGGGATGACCGACACGTAGGTGCCTGCCGCGTCGATGGACTTCGTGACGACCGTTCCTCCGGCAATGATCACCCGGTCCGCAATCTGCAGATGACCGCCTATCATCGCCGCGCCGCCGATCATGCACTGGCGCCCGATGCGGGTGCTTCCCGCGATGCCCACGCATCCGGCGATCGCGGTATGCGCGCCGATGTGCACGTTGTGCCCGATTTGAATCTGATTATCGAGTTTCACGCCGTCTTCTATGACCGTATCATCGAGGGCTCCCCGATCGATCGTCGTGCTCGCTCCGATATCCACGTCCGCCCCAATCCGGACCCCCCCCGTCTGAGGGATCTTCAGCCAGCCGCCGGTGTCCGGCGCGAAACCGAAGCCGTCCGCCCCGACCACCACTCCGGCGTGCAGAGTGGCGCGATCGCCAATCACGCACCCCGCGTAGATGGTGACACCGGCGTGAAGTTGCGCGCCCCCGCCGATCTTTGCCGCGCGCCCGATCAGGCAGCCCGGCCCGATGCGCGTTCCCGCGCCGATCTCCACCTCCTCCTCGATGACGCAGAGCGGGCCCACCGCAGCATCGGGAGCGACTCGTACTCCGGGTAGCAATATCGCGCTGGGATGCACTCCGGGCGATGCGGCCGGCTCCTCGTGGTAAAGGCGTGCGACCTTGGCGAAGAAGAGATAGGGATCCGCGCAGACGATGCGTGGAAGCCTGGTCGTGTCGCTAGCATCCGAACCCAGGATCACTGCAGACGCTCGGGTCGCCTCGAGGTCTTCGCTGTAGCGCCCGTGGGCATAGAACGTGATGTCTCCGGGCCGTGCGGTGCGCAGGCTGGCCAACCCTCTGATGACGGGGTCCGCATCGCCGACCACCTCGCCGCCGAATCGCCTGGCCAGTTCCGCGAGCCGGTGCTCCCGCTGCGTCATGACCGCGCCCGGGGCCTGCCGCCGCTGCTACTTGGCCGACTTTGAGTCGTCGAGCGCCTTGATCACCTTGTCGGTGATGTCGATGCGCGGATTCGCGTACACCGCCTCCTGGAAGACGATGTCGTACTTCTCCTCCTCGGCGATGGCGCGGACCGCACGGTTCGCGCGCTCGAGCACGCTCGCGAGCTCTTCGTTGCGCCGCTGGTTCAGGTCTTCCCGGAACTCCCGCTGCTTGCGTTGAAAATCGCGGGTTGCTTCGGCAAATTCGCGCTCGCGCCGTTGACGCTCGCTTTCCGACATCGTGACTGCGTTCCGCTCCAGTGCCTCCTGCTGCTGCTTGAGCTGCTCGGCACCGCGCTGGAGCTCCTGATCGCGCTTGGAGAACTCCGCTTCGATTTTCTTCTGGGCACGCACCGCCGGGGCGGCATCGCGCAGGATGCGGTCGAGGCTGACGAACCCGATCTTGTTGGTCGTCTGTGCGTCGCTCGCCGACGCAAAGGCCAGCAGCAAGAGGAACATGAGAATCTTCGGCGTCTTCAACTTCATCTCCTAAACTCCGCAAGCCTTCGACTAGAAGGACTGTCCGAGGGCAAACTGGAACTTCTGAACCTGGTCGGTAGGCTTATCGTTCAAGGGCACGCCGTATGTAAGCGTGATCGGCCCGAATGGGGAGTTCCAGTTGAACAGCACCCCCGCAGAATAACGCAACTCGACGTCCGACAGCGATTGGCCAGGCAGAGTAGTCCAGACCTGGCCGACGTCGAAGAAGGGGCCGAGCCGAACCGACTTTTCCAGGCCCAGACCGGGCAGGGGGAAAAGAAGCTCGACGTTGCCCACGACCTTGCGGGTGCCGCCGGTCGGGCCGCTGATGTCCGTGGGGCCCAGCGTGCTCTGCTGGTAGCCCCGCACGGAGTAGACACCACCGGTAAAGAAATTCTTGTAGAACGGGACGGATCCGTCTCCGTAGCCGTCCGCGTATCCGAGCTCTCCGTTCAGCCTGAGCGTGATGTCTCTGGTGACCGGGAAATACCACTGGTGCTGGTAGCTGGCCTTCCAGTACTTGAGATCTGCTCCGGGTAGTGCGACCTCCAGGAACAGGCGCTGGGTCTGGCCGCTCGTCGGCCAAACAGCGCTGTTGCGCTGGTCGCGGGCCCAGCTGATCGTGCCGACGAGTGCCCAGGGATCCGAGCCATTCTGGGCGACGAACTGCCGGTAGCGGAGCGGGCTATCCGAGAACAGCGTGATCTTCGTCCGCTCGGGCGTGAGACCGAAGTTGATCCGGTCATTCGCGGTAACGGGGAATCCGGTTCGCACGCCGACGCCGTACGTTTCCGTCTTGTAGTTGCTCAGGCCGAGCTCACCCGCGTTGAACGTACGGTAGTAGGCGTCAAATCCCAGGCTCACGCCATTCACGGTCCAGTACGGCTCGGTCCAGGAAATCCCGAGATTGCGGTTTACCTTGCTGGTGTTCAGGGCAAGGGTGAGGTTCTGTCCGGTGCCGAACAGGTTGGCCTGGCTGATCGACCCCTGCAGGATGAGCCCGTCGCCGCTCGAGAAGCCGAGGCCGAGCAGTAGGTTGCCGGTGGGCTTTTCTTTCACCCGGTAGGTGACGTCGACTTGATCCGTCGTCCCCGCGACAGGCTCGGTGCTGATCTCGACCTCATCGAAGAAGCCGAGCCGGTCCAGCCGCGTCTTCGACTCCTGAAGCTTCTGGTTGTCGTAGAAAGCCCCTTCGAGCTGACGCAACTCGCGCCGGATGACCACGTCGCGCGTACGCGTGTTTCCGACGACGTTGATCCGACGCACGTATACGCGGCGGCCCGGATCGATCAGGATCGCAAACGCGACGGTCCGCTTCTCCTTGTCGACGTTCGGAACGGCATTCGCGTTCGCGAACGCGTAACCCTCGTTGCCGAGGCGATCGGTGATGGCCTTGGTCGTTTCCGTGAGCTTGGTCCTGGAGAAGGTCTCACCCGGCTTGATGACGATGAGCTTCTGCAACTCGGCTTCGGGAAGCAGCAGCTGACCGCCGAGCGTCACCGCAGAGACCGTGTACCGATCGCCCTCCCGGATGTTGACCGTGATGTAAATGTCCCGCCGATCGGGCGTGATCGAGACCTGCGTGGACTCGATATTGAAGTCGAGGAAGCCTCGATCCAGGTAGTAGGATCGCAGCGCCTCGATGTCGCCGCGCAGCTTCTCGCGGGAGTACTGATCGGACTTGGTCCACCAGCTGAGCAGCGTCGGCGTCGTCAGCGTGAATTGCTTGAGCAACTCCTTTTCGCTATAGGCCCGATTTCCCACGATGTTGATTGACCTGATCTTTGCGGTGTCGCCCTCGTCGATCGTGAAATTGAGCGAGACGCGATTGCGCTCAAGCGGCGTCACTGTCGTTGCGACGGTGGCGGCATAGCGTCCCCGCGTCAGGTATTGGCGCTTGATTTCCTGCTCGGCCTTGTCAACCGACGCCCGATCGAACGTGCGACCTTCCGCGATTCCCGTCTCGCGCAGGGCCTTGCGCACCTGATCGGGCTCGAATTCCTTCATGCCCACGAAGTCGATCTGCGCGATCGCCGGCCGCTCGGTCACGACGATCACCACCACGTCGCCTTCGACCTCCACTCGCACGTCGCGAAAGAGGCCGGTTGCGAAGAGCGCCCGAATCGCTTCGGCAGACTTCGCCTCCGTCATCTGCTCGCCGACCTTGATCGGCAGATAGCCGAATACCGTGCCCGCCTCGATTCGCTGGATTCCCTCCAGGCGGATATCGCGTATCGTGAAGGGGTCGAACGCGAGGACGCCGCGCGCACCCAGGACAAGTAGGAGGCCGAGCAACGCCGCGGCAAGACGGCTTCTCATCGGTTCCGGCGTTGGTCTAGCTCGAAAGGAGCCTGTTTATATCGTTGTAAAAGGCAAACGCCATCAAGCACAGGAGCAGTGTCAATCCTATTCGTTGTCCCAGCTCCATCACGCGATCGGACACCGGGCTGCCCTTCAAAATCTCGACCGAATAATACATCAAGTGCCCGCCATCCAGCATCGGAATGGGCAGAAGATTCAGCACGCCGAGGCTGATGCTGATCAATGCGAGAAACGCAAGATACGGCGCCAGGCCGAGTTGTGCCGACTGTCCGGCGTAGTCCGCAATCGTGACCGGTCCGGATAGGTTTCGCCATGACACGCTGCCCGTGACCATGCGCCAAAGCATGCGCAACGAGAACACCGACATCTCCCAGGTCTTGATGGTCGCCCGCCCGAGTGCCTCGAACGGCGGATACCGGACTTCGATCAAGTAATCGCGCATGAGATCGGGGTCCACTCGCGAGCCTGCGCCGATGCGGCCATACGTCGTATCGCCCCGCGCAACCGATTCCGGAACGAGCGTGACCTGCCTCTCGCCGGTAGCCCCTTGGATACGCACGCGCAAGGCCTGATCGGGACTCGCCCTGACCTTGCGCACCAGCGCGCTCCAGGAATCGATCGGCTCCCCGTCGATCGAGAGGATGCGATCGCCCGAACGCAAACCCGCTTTCTCGGCCGGTCCGCCGGCGGACAACGTGTCGATCACCGGAGGGACCAGCGGCCGGTCGAGCCGCAGGCCGAGCTTGACGAGAAAATCACTCTCGACGTCCGGGCCCTCCAGGGACGCGAGATCGAGGGTCCGTGTGCGGACCGTTCGGCCGTCTTCGAGGACTTCGAGGCGTGCGTCGCGACGCTCGAGCGCCAACTCCAGCAGGCGCAAGCGCACGTCGCCCCAGCCCACCGTGGACTGCCCATTGACCGAGCGGACCAGGTCGCCCCGCTTGACTCCGGCTGCTGCGGCCGGCGTGCCCGGATCGGGGGCGCCCAGAAGCGGTTTCGCTTCCTGGATGCCCGCGAGGAACAGCACCCAGTACAGGGCGATCGCCAGGATAAAGTTGGCGACGGGACCCGCGCTCACGATCGCGATCCGTCGCCACACGCTCTGCTGGTTAAATGCCCGCGGCAGGTCGGAGGGCGCAACCGGCCCCTCACGCTCGTCGACCATCTTGACGTAACCGCCGAGGGGCACGGCGGCGACGACCCACTCGGTCTGGTCGCGCCCCATCCGGCGCACCCAGAGCGGTCGTCCGAAGCCGACCGAGAACCGGGTCACCTTCACCCCGCACAGGCGCGCCACCAGGTAGTGGCCGAACTCGTGCACGACGATCAGCAGACCAAGCGCAACGACGAACGCCGCCAGAGTGTAAAGAATGCTCATACGGGCCTCGGATCCATTGTTTTTGTTTGCGCCGCCGCACGCGCACGGCGATCCGCCTCGAGCACATCGTCAAGATTGCTCACCGGACCGGACGGAATCGACTCCAGCGTGGCCTCGATGACCTCGGTGATCCGTGAGAAAGGCAGAGCTCCCGTGAGGAACGCCTCGACGGCAACCTCGTTCGCCGCGTTGAAAATCGCCTGGGCCGTTCCGCCCGCGCGCAGCACATCATAGGCGAGCGCGAGCGCCCGGAAGCGCTTGAAATCGGGACGCTCGAACGTCAGGGCGCCAAACTCTGCCAGATCGAGGGGCGCCACCCCCGCATCAACGCGCTCCGGGTAGGCGAGCGCCTGCGCGATCGGTGTGCGCATGTCGGGATTACCGAGCTGCGCGATGACGGATCCGTCCGCGTATTCGACCATCGAATGCACCACGCTTTGCGGATGAATGACGACCTCGATCTGGTCTGGTGACGCGTCGAACAGCCAGCGGGCCTCGATGACCTCCAGCGCCTTGTTCATCATGGTGGCCGAATCTACCGAAATCTTTCGGCCCATGCTCCAGACGGGATGGGCGCACGCTTCGTCAGGAGTGACGGAGTCGAGCTCCGAGAGCTTGCGCGTCCGGAACGGCCCACCTGATCCGGTGAGCAGAATTCGCTTGACTCCGGCCCGCTTGACATCACTCGACCCGCCGGCGGGCAGACACTGGAATATCGCATTGTGCTCGCTATCGATCGGCAAGAGCGGTCCGCCGCCAGCCTTTACCGCCGCCATCAGGATCGGCCCCGCCATGACGAGCGCCTCCTTGTTCGCGAGCAGAACTTTCTTGCCTGCTTGTGTGGCGGCCAGCGTCGGCCGCAGGCCGGCGCTCCCAACGATCGCCGCCATGACCACATCGACTTCCGCCATCGACGCGATTTGCACGAGCGCATTTGCCCCGAACAGCACCATGGTCTCGCGAGGCCAGATTCGCGGAGACGTTTCGCCAGGTCCCTTGCGCCTTCGGCATCTGCAACGACCGCATAGCGCGGACGAAATTCCGCGCACAGTCGTGCCAGTTCACGCACCTGGCTATGAGCGGTGAGCGCAAAGATGCCAAAGCGGTCCGGGTGCCGCGCTGCCACATCGAGCGTCGATCGCCCGATCGAGCCGGTCGCGCCCAGAATGGCGAGCTGCTCGACGCGCCTCATGCGCTCATCCAGATCAGTGCCGCCAAGGGCAGCGTCGCGGTCAGCGCGTCGACACGATCGAGCACACCACCGTGCCCGGGAAGCAGTGTGCCACTGTCTTTCACGCCCGCCTGACGCTTCATGGCGGATTCGAACAGGTCTCCGAGCACGGCGAACACCGTCAGGATTTCCACGAAGGCGAGCGTCCAATATATTGTGCCCGGCATATCGCGCACGATCGCCGGCAGGTGTCGCGGCGCAAAAGCGACCCACACAGCCGCATAGCAGGCGGTGGCAATCACCGCGCCATAGAAGCCTTCCCAGGTCTTTCCCGGGCTGATGTGCACGGCGAGCTTGTGCACGCCAAACCGTCTGCCAGCGAAGAAAGCCGCGATATCGGCCACCCAGACGACACCCATGGTGAGGAGCAACGTAGCAGGTTGAATATTACGCAGTTGCACCAGTGCGAGATAGGTCGGAATGAGCACGACGACTCCCACACCGAGGACAAGCCATGCTGCAGGCGCAGCAGGACGCCGCCACAACCAGACGGGAACCCCGGCCACCCAGAAGAGCAACGCGAGCACATACAGGGGATAGAGCAGCAGCGCACCCGGTCGCCCCGCCCACAATCCGAGCGCCCAGGCGAGTCCGGCGCCGCTGGCACCGATCCCGGCCGCGTAGGCCATGCGTGATCTGCGCGATCTTCCGACCATGCGGGCAAAGCCCCACCACTCCCACGCGGCAATCGTCAGGATCGCCGCGGCCACCGCGCACCATCCCCACGGGGGCAGCGCGAACAGCGCGAGGAGCAGACCGGCGGCCAGCGCCGCCGCAGTGAGAACCCTCGTCTGAAGCATGCGGGCGGGGGCCACCCGCCCGTTAGGCGCGACGCCTGCGGGGCTCGGCACGCGATTTCGCAGTCTTTCGGGCAGTGCTGACTTGCTCGCTGGTCCGTCCAAAGCGCCGCTCACGTCCCTGATAAGACGCGATTGCAGCGTCGAGCGCGCGCGCGTCGAAGTCCGGCCAGAGCGTGGGCGTGAAGCATAGCTCCGTATATGCCAGTTGCCAGAGCAGGAAATTGCTGATCCGCTGCTCCCCACCGGTGCGGATAAACAGGTCCGGCTCCGGCGCGTAGTTCAGCGCCAGGTGGCGAGCGAGATCGCTTTCCGTGAACGCAGTTCCGTGTACGTGCGGTTCGGACACCATGCGATTGATGGCCTGCATCAGATCCCACCGGCCTCCGTAGTTCGCGGCGATGGTCAGCGTAAGGCGGCGGTTTTCCGCCGTGAGTGCCTCGGCCTTGCGTGCGAGGGAGGTGATGACATCTCCGAAGGGCTCCAGATCGCCGATCACCCGCAGGCGAATGCCGACTTCATGCAGCTTCGTCATTTCCTGCTCGAGCGCCGCGCGAAACAGCTGCTGCAGAACCGATATCTCTTCCTCGGGTCGCCGCCAGTTCTCGGAGCTGAATGCGAATAAAGTCAGGTACTCGACGCCGCGTTCCACACAATGCTTGACGGTTTCCCGGACCGCGTCCCGCCCGCGGCGATGACCTGCCACGCGCGGCAGGAGACGCTCGCGGGCCCAGCGCCCGTTGCCGTCCATGATGATCGCGATATGGCGCGGAACGGCATCCGTTTCGGGGATGGCCTCGGTCGTGCTCTTGAACATTCGGATTGCCGTTTCTGCGCTTCGTGTCGCGCCCGTCAGACTGCCATGAGGTCAGCTTCCTTCTGCTGCAGGATCTTGTCCGCCTCCGCGATGAATCGGTCGGTGAGCTTCTGGATTTCGTCCTGCGTGCGCCGCTCCTCGTCCTCGGAAATCGTCTTGGCCTTGAGGAGCTCCTTGAGATGATGGATCCCGTCGCGGCGCAGGTTGCGCACGGCGACGCGGGCATTCTCCGCCTCATGCCGGACAACCTTGATGAGTTCCTTGCGACGCTCCTCGGTGAGCGCGGGCATCGGCACACGGACCAGGTCGCCCTGGGAGGCGGGATTGAGCCCGAGATCCGAATCGCGAATCGCCTTCTCGATCGCCGGCGCCATCTTCTTCTCCCACGGAGACACCCCGATCGTCCGGGCATCGATCAGCGTCAGGTTGGCTACCTGATTCAGCGGTGTCGGATTGCCATAGTAGTCGACGACGATATGGTCGAGGATGCCGGTGTGCGCCCGGCCAGTCCTGACTTTCGACAGGTCGGCTTTCAGGGCCTCGAGCGACTTCTGCATCTTCTGCTCGGCGGTCTTCTTGATCGTTGCGATGTCCATGGCAGCTTCTCCTCGCCCGGCGCGCGCCGGGCCATCCTTCGATATCAACAGTGTACGAGAGTGCCCTCGTTCTCGCCGATCACCACACGGCGAAGCGCGCCGGGCTTGTTGATGCTGAAGACGGTGACCGGCAACTTCTGGTCGCGGCAGAGTGCGAGTGCAGTAGCGTCCATGACACCCAGATGGCGTGCAATCGCCTCGTCGAAACTCACGCGCTCATAGCGTCGCGCGCCGGGATCGAGCTTGGGGTCTGCGGTATACACACCGTCGACCTTGGTCGCCTTGAGCACCACTTCGGCACCGATCTCGCTCCCTCGCAGGGCGGCGGCCGTGTCCGTCGTGAAGAACGGATTGCCGGTACCGGCGGCAAAGATCACGATCTTGCCTTCCTCCAGGTAACGGATTGCCTTCGGCCGGATGTAGGGCTCGACGACCTGCTCGATGTTTATCGCGGACTGGACGCGTGCGATCAGTCCACGCTGGCGCATCACGTCACCCAGCGCAAGCGAGTTCATGATGGTCGCCAGCATTCCCATGTAATCGGCGGTGGCCCGGTCCATTCCAGCAGCGCCGAGCGCCACACCGCGAAAGATGTTGCCGCCTCCGATCACGATGCCGATCTCGACGCCCATTTCCGCGACCGATGCGACCTCGGCAACGATCGTCTCGATGGTCTGCCGATTGATGCCGAAGGCGTCCTCCCCCATGAGCGCCTCCCCCGAGAGCTTCAGCAGGATGCGCTTGTACCGGGGTGCCATGATTCGCTGAGCCTATTCTGTGCGGTCGATGCTTGTTGCGGATAGGAGCGCTGGTCGGGTCATTTTTGGCCGGCCGATTTCGCCTGCGCCATCACCTCGGCGGCGAAATCGTCCGATCGCTTCTCAATGCCTTCGCCGACCACGAAAAATGCATACGACAGCACCTTCCCCTTGCGTGCGGCCAGGGCCTTCTCGACCGACTGTCCTTTCTCGTCCTTCACGAAGGGCTGGCCGAGCAGCGTGATCTCATTGATGAACTTGGCAAGTCCGCCCTCCACCATCTTCGACGCAATCTCGGGCGGCTTGCCTGATTCCCGCGCGCGCGCCGCGAGCACATCGCGCTCCCGGCTGATCACGTCCGCCGGCACGTCACCCTTCGACATGTAGCGTGGCTTGGCGAACGCGATCTGCATCGCGAGGTCCTTGCCCAGGTCCGGGCCGCCCTCGATCTCGACCAGCACGCCGATCTTCACTCCGTGCAGATAGTGGCCGATCCGGGCTGCCGAGTCGGATACCTGCATGCGTTGAAATCTCCGGATCGTCATGTTCTCGCCGATCTTCTGCACGAGCGCCCGGCGCCTTTCCTCGACGCTCTCGTCACCGAGCTTGAGTGCCGACAGCGCAGCAAGGTCGGATGGATTCTCCTTTGCGACCAGCTCGGCAAGCGCGTTCGCGAAGCTCAGGAAATCCTCGTTCTTTGCGACGAAATCGGTCTCGCTGTTGACCTCGACCATTGCGGCGAGTTTGTCGTTCTCGACCACGAACATGCCGATCGCCCCCTCAGCCGCGATGCGCCCGGCCGCCTTGTTCGCCTTCGCACCGCTCCGCACGCGCAGCAGATCCTCGGCCTTCGCCGAGTCCCCGCCTGCTTCCTCGAGCGCCTTCTTGCATTCCATCATCCCGAGACCCGTGGTCTCGCGGAGTTCCTTGACCATGGCGGCGGTGACTACTGCCATTCTCGACTCCTGTTAATCACTTTCTGGTCCCGCTTGAAAAAATGGGGCTTGCAGCCCCATGATGAAGACGTGCGGCACGGCTCGCTCAGGCCTCCTCCGCCCCGGCCTCCTCGACCTCGACGAATTCGTCCGCGCCCGCGCTGATGATCTCCTGCACGGATTGCGAGCGCCCCTCGAGGATCGCGTCGGCTATGCCGCGCGCGTAGAGACGGATCGCGCGGCTGGAATCGTCGTTACCCGGCACCACGTGCGCGACGCCGTCCGGAGAATTATTGGTGTCGACCACCGCCACGACCGGAATGCCGAGCTTGACCGCCTCCGATACGGCACCCTTCTGATAGCCGACGTCGATGACGAACATCGCGTCGGGCAGTGCGTCGAGATTCTTGATTCCACCAAGACTGCGATTGAGCTTGGCCAATTCACGCTGGAAGTGCAGCGCCTCCTTCTTGGGCATCCGCTCGACCAGTCCATCCTCCACCATCTGCTCCATCTCCTTCAGGCGCTTGATGGACTGGCGGACGGTCTTGAAGTTGGTAAGCATTCCGCCGAGCCACCGATAATCGACGTACGGCATGCCGCAGCGAATGGCTTCTTCCTGGATGGTCTCGCGTGCCTGACGCTTGGTGCCGACAAACAGAATGACGCCCTTGTTCGCGGAAAGTTTGCGCACGTAGCTCGTGGCTGCGTTGTACAGCTCGAGCGTCTTCTCGAGATTGATGATGTGGATTTTGTTCCGGTGGCCGAAGATGTACGGCGCCATCCGGGGGTTCCAGAATCGCGTCTGGTGACCGAAATGCACGCCGGCCTCCAGCATTTGACGCATGGTCGTTGCCATTCATTTCTCCGATTAGGGTTGACGACAGCCGCCGCGCTCACGCTAAACCCGGCAGCCGTCGGCTGGCAGGCACCCTAAGGAGCGGGCGGGAGAGTTTCCGGATTCGACCATGGCAGGTGAATGAATGCGCCAACGCCGGCACCGGGCCCGACCACTTGAATCGAAAAGCTGAATCGAAAAGCGCGTACGAACGAGCGATTCGACAATCCATGGCCAGACAGCCCAAGAGGATAGCACATCCAGGCGAAGATATTCAAGAATTGCCTTGCGTTACAGGCGATTATGGATTCCACTCGACCACCTCGCGGGCACCGGGCGGTCCTAAATTGCCTAGGCGGTAGCGTTCCCTTATCCTTGTCCGTTTTTTGCAGCTCCCTGACCACCTGATGCCAGTTGTCCCCAAGAGCGCCGAGGAGATCGGATACATGCGGCACGCCGGCCGGCTTGCCGCGGAGGTGCTCGATTTCATCGCTCCCAAAGTGCGGGCAGGCGTCAGCACCGATGACCTCGACCGGTGGTGCCACGAATACATGGTCGACGTCCAGGGAACCGTGCCCGCGCCGCTCAACTACGCCCCGCCGGGCTACAAACCGTACCCGAAGTCGATTTGCACCTCGGTTAACCATCAGGTTTGCCACGGAATCCCCGGGGAGCGTGTGCTCAAGACGGGCGACATCGTCAATATCGACGTCACCGTCATCAAGGACGGCTATCACGGCGACACCAGCAGGATGTTCTTCGTCGGCGAACCGTCCATTCAGGCGCGGCGACTCGTGGATGCCACGTTCGAGTGCATGTGGCGGGGGATTGCGGCCGTGCGTCCCGGCGGCCACCTCGGCGATATCGGCGCAGTCATTCAGAAGCACGCCGAGGAACACGGCTACAGCGTCGTCCGTGAATTCTGCGGACATGGCATCGGACGGAAGTTTCACGAAGAGCCGCAGGTGCTCCATTACGGCAAGTCCGGCACCGGGCTCTGTCTCGAGCCGGGCATGATCTTCACGGTCGAGCCGATGATCAACGCCGGGAAGCCGGCAATCCGCGAGCTCGCGGATGGATGGACCATCGTGACCAAGGACCACAGCCTGTCGGCCCAGTGGGAGCACACCGTCCTGGTGACCGACGCGGGATTCGAAGTACTGACCCTTTCGGCGGACGCGCCGCCGATGCCGCAGCATCTTGCCGCGGCCTAGCGGGAATCCGGGCAACCGCCGCCCGTGGCATGAGCGCCGTACAACCGCGTCGAACCGACGATACGGCGCTGATTTCGGATTCGCGTGAGCAGCTGGACAGGGCGCGTGCGGTGCTTCGCGCCGCCTATCTGGACCGGCCGGACGCGTCCCGATTCCTGAGCCGACACCGCCGCCTGGTCGACGATGTGCTGCGGACAATCTGGAAGCGGGCGTCGTTCCCGCCCGGGTTCGCGCTGGTTGCCGTTGGCGGTTATGGGCGGGGCGAGCTGTTTCCGCACTCCGACGTCGACATTCTGATACTGCTTCCGGCGCCGCTCGACGGTGAGCACCGCGAATCGGTCGAGCGATTCATCGGCAACGTCTGGGATGTCGGGCTCGAGATCGGGCACAGCGTGCGCACGATAGCCGAGTGCGCCGAAGAAGCGGCCAAGGACATCACGATCCAGACGACCCTGCTCGAGGCCCGCCATCTTGCCGGCAGCCGGGCATCCTTCGACTCGCTGAATGAAGCGGTGAATCGTGGATTCGACGTCCGACGCTACTTCAAGGCCAAGCGCGTCGAACAGGAGCAGCGGCACGAGAGATACCAGGACACTCCGTACAGCCTCGAGCCGAACCTCAAGGAGTCGCCGGGTGGACTGCGGGATCTGCAGATCATCCTATGGGTAAGCCGTGCCGCGCATATCGCGAAGGACTGGCGTGCGCTCTCGATGCAGGGTCTCGTCACGCCGGCGGAAGCCCGGCAGCTGAAGCGGCACGAGGATCTGCTTCGGCACATCCGTATTCGCCTGCACCTGCTCGCCAGACGCCGTGAGGACCGCATCCTGTTCGACTATCAGGACGCGCTGGCGACCGAGTTCGCGATCCAGCCCACTGGCTCGAAACGCGCGAGCGAGGTGTTCATGCAACGCTACTACCGCACGGCCAAGGCCGTCACACAACTGAACACCACCGTGCTCCAGAATCTCGGTGCGGCGATCTTTCCGAGCCACGATACGGAGCCGGAGGTCATCGATGCGCACTTCCAGAGCGTGCGCGAACTGCTCGACGCACGCGATCCCGAGCTCTTCGAGCGCGAGCCCGGCGCAATCCTGGAGAGTTTTCTGATCATGCAGCAGCACTCCGAACTGAAGGGGATGACCGCACCGACGCTGCGCGCGCTCTGGCGCGCCCGCAGTCATATCGACGCGAAGTTCCGGCGCGATCCCGTCAATCGGGCGCGTTTCATCGATATTCTCCGGCAGCCACGCGGCATCGTCCACGAGCTACGGCGCATGAATCAGTACGGCATTCTCGGGCGCTACCTGCCTGCCTTCGGGCGCATCGTCGGACAGATGCAGCACGACCTGTATCACGTGTATACCGTCGACCAGCATATTCTCCAGGTCGTGCGCAACATCAGGCGTTTCATGATGGTCGAGCATGCGCACGAGTACCCGCTCTGCAGCCGGCTTATCGCGGACTTCGAGCGAGCCTGGCTGCTGTACATCGCCGCGATCTTTCACGACATCGCCAAGGGCCGCGGCGGCGACCACTCCAAGCTGGGGCAGCACGATGCGCGGCGGTTCTGCGTCGCCCATGATCTCGCACCCGAAGACGTCGAGCTCGTCGGATTCCTTGTCGAGCATCACCTCACGATGTCGACGTTCGCGCAGAAGCGCGACCTCGCGGACCCCGCGGTGATTGCGGAGTTCGCGCGGATAGTCGTGACCGAGCGACGCCTGATTGCCCTCTACCTGCTCACGGTCGCGGACATTCGCGGCACGAGCCCGAAGGTCTGGAACGCGTGGAAAGGCAAGTTGCTCGAGGATCTGCTGCGCGCGTCGCGTGCCGTGCTGCGCGGAGACAGTGTCGGATTCGATCGGGATGTGCAGGCCAAGCAGGCCGAAGCTGCGCGCCTGCTACGGCTCTACGCCCTCTCCGACGATGCGAGCAAGCCTCTGTGGCGGGAACTGGATCTGGCCTACTTCCTGCGTCACGAGCCGCAGGAGATCGCCTGGCAGACGCGTCACCTGCACTATCGCGTCGCGCCGGAAAAGCCGGTCGTCAAGGCACGCCTGTCGCCCATCGGTGAAGGCATTCAGGTCATGGTCTACTGCCGCGACCAGCCTGACCTCTTCGCGCGGATTTGTGGCTACTTCGGGCAGATCAATGACAACATCCTCGACGCGAAGATTCACACCACGCGCCATGGCTATGCGCTGGATACGTTTCTCGTGCTGTCGCCGCCCGGGTCGTCGCCATACCGGGAAATGAGCAGCCTGATCGAGCATGACCTCGCCGAGCGGCTGGAGCGCCACGCGCCGCTTCCCCCGCCGATGAGTGGACGCATCTCTCGCCAGCTCAAGCACTTTCCCGTGACGCCGGAGGTGCACATCCGACCCGACGAGCGCGGGCCGTATCACGTCCTGTCGATCGCGGCGGGCGACCGGCCCGGGCTCCTCTACGCGGTTGCGCGAGTGCTCGGGCAGTATCACATCAGCCTGCGTACTGCGAAGATCGTGACATTGGGCGAGCGCGCCGAAGACGTCTTCGTCGTGACCGGCACCGCGCTGCAGAACGAGCGCAAGATGCTGCAGCTGGAGAACGATCTGCTCGCGGCACTGCAATGAGCCGCGGCCCTACCCCTCATTCGTCGCGCATCTCCTGCCCCGGGAACAGCGTATCCGTGAATCCGAAATTGGCCAGATCGCGAATCCGCATCGGATAGAGGATTCCGTCCAGGTGGTCGCATTCATGCTGAACCACGCGGGCATGAAATCCGGTCACGGTCCGATCGATCATCGCGCCATACTCGTCGTGGCCCCGATAGCGCAGGTGAACGAAGCGCGGAACGACTCCACGCATCCCGGGAACCGAAAGGCATCCTTCCCAGCCTTCCTCCACTTCGGATCCGAGCGGAGTCAGCGTCGGATTGACGAGCACGGTATCGGGAACTTCTTCCGCGTCCGGATAACGCGCATTGCTGTGCACGCCGAATATCACGACTCGCAATCCGACACCGATCTGCGGTGCGGCGAGGCCGGCGCCGTCGAGATGCGCCATCGTGTCGCGCATGTCCGCGATCAGCGCCAGCAGTTCGGGCGTACCGAACTGCTCGACCGGGTGCGCAATCTCCAGCAGGCGTGGATCACCCATACGCAGGACCTCGCGAATCATGGCAGCGTCGCCAGCTCCTCGATCACGTGTCGCGCGCGGCCGATCGTCTTCTCCAGCATGGCTTCGATCCCGTCCAGCGCGATGCCGTTCCGCGATTCCCCGCGTCCGGCAGCGTGATTGACGACGACCGCGATCGCGGCATATTCGAGTTCGAGCTCGCGCGCGAGCGCGGCCTCCGGCATGCCCGTCATGCCGACCATGTCGGCACCGTCGCGTTCGAGCCGATCGATCTCGGCGGCCGACTCCAGTCGCGGTCCCTGCGTCGCAGCGTACACGCCGCCGTCGATGACCGTCTCTTTGGCAGCGCGGGCGGCCGCAAGGATTCTCCGCCGCAGCGACTCGGTATAAGGATGCGTGAAATCGACGTGCTTGACCGGAACATCACCACCGTCGAAGAAGGTTGCTCGCCGCCCCCACGTGTAGTCGATGATCTGGTGCGGGACGACCAGCACTCCTGGCCCGAGATCGGGTCGTACGCCGCCCACCGACGCCACCGCGACGACGCTTGCGGCCCCCGCCTCCTTCAATGCCCAGAGATTGGCGCGGTAGTTCACCTCGTGGGGAGGGAGCGTGTGGCCGTCTCCGTGGCGCGCCAGGAACATCACTGCCCGTCCGCGGATCGTTCCGAGCGTGATCGCGCCGGATGGCTCGCCGTAAGGCGTCTTGACCGCCTTGCGCCGCGTCTCCTCCAGGCTCGACAGGCGTGTCAGCCCACTCCCACCGATGACCCCCAGCATTTCAGGCGCCCTTCAAGGCGTAGATCGCGGGCAGATTACGCCACGATCCGTAGGCGTCGAGGCCGCATCCAAAGACGAACCGGTCTTCGACCTCGATCCCGACGAAATCTGCCGAGACCGGCTTGGGGCCCGTCTTTTTCTTGTCCGTCAGGACCGCGATGTGACAGGCCGTGGCACCGAGCTCGAGCACCCGGGTCTTGATCGCTGCCAGCGTCTCCCCGACGTCGAGGATGTCGTCTACGACGATGATTTCGCGCCCCTTGACCGAATCCGGCGGGTGGGCACGCCAGACCAGCCGTTGGCCCTCGATCTCGGAGCCGTAGCGCGACGCATGCACGTAATCGAGATGCAAGGGAAAACGCAGGAGCGGAAGCAGCTTCCCGCAGAAGAACACCGCACCGTTCATGACGCAGAGAAGCATCGGATAGCGGTCGTGAAAGCGCGCGGTGATCCCGGCCGCGATCCGCTCGATCGCGCGGTCGACCTCCTCGCTCGAGACGAGCAGATCCGCCTCTTCCAACGCCTTCCAGGCCTGCTCCGCAGTCAGCATCCGCTAGCGATTCAATACGTGAAGGTGACGACGTTGTCGTCCATCGCCTGGCCGATCACATAGGCGCCGCCGACCGTCTCCTCGATCTCGGGAATGAGATCCTGGCCCCAGAGGTCGAGCGTGGGCGTGCACACCTTGAATTTCACGCCTGCCTCGTGCGCGTCCTTGATGAAATCGTAGACGCTCTTCGGGGACCCTTCCTTCACGTGCAGCTTCTCGGCGACGCCCCGGACCGCGAGCTCCCCGGAGCGACCCGTGAGGATGACTTCCACCTCGAATTCCATGGCAGCCGCCACGGTGGCCTGAAAGAACGGCGCACCCAATTCAGGACCGTCACGCGGATCCGTATTGACCATCACAATCATCAGCTTATCGGCCATGTTTATCCTCCGCAGGAATATCAGGAATTACTGAAATAGCGCCAGTATAGCCCGCTGCTCGCGCGGTTCTGAAGTGCCTCTCAGCCGGTCAGATGTGCAGTGAAATCCCTGAGGTAGGCGGTGAAGTCCGCACCGACTTCGGCGTGCCGGACGCCCAATGCGACCGTCGCCTGGAGATAGCCCAACTTCGATCCGCAGTCGTAACGCCTTCCTTCGAACCGGTAGGCCAGCACGCGTTCTTCGGCGAGCAGACTCGCGATCGCGTCTGTCAACTGAATCTCCCCGCCCGCCCCGGGGCGGATCCGCGCGAGATGCTCGAATATCGCGGGTGTCAGCACGTAGCGGCCGATGACAGCCAGATTGGAGGGTGCGGCGTCGGGAGCGGGCTTCTCGACGATGCCCCGCACCTGCTCCAGCCGCGGACGCAGCGACTCCGCCACCACAATGCCGTAACTGGCAGTCTGCTCGCGTGGCACCTCCAGGACGCCGAGGACCGAAGCCTGTTCCTGTTCGAAGACATCGACCATCTGGCGCATCACGGGCGTCTGCGCGTCGATGAGGTCATCGGCCAGGATCACCGCGAATGGCTCCTCGTTCAGCACCGGGCGGGCGCATTGCACGGCGTGTCCGAGCCCGAGTTGCTCCGGTTGGCGGATGTAGATGCAGTTCACGTGCCGCGGAATGATGTCCCGAACCAGCTCCAGCAACGCCTGCTTCCCGCGGCTCGCGAGCTCGCTTTCGATTTCGTACGCCTTGTCGAAATGATCCTCGATCGCGCGTTTGTGCCGGCCGGTGACGAACACCATGTCGGTCATGCCCGCCGCGACCGCCTCCTCGACCGCATACTGGATCAAGGGCTTGTCCACGATCGGCATCATCTCTTTCGGGCTAGCCTTCGTCGCGGGAAGAAACCGGCTGCCGAAGCCGGCAACCGGGAAAACGGCCTTCGTGATTTTCCTCATCCGAGTCTCCATCCCTCAACCGAGCAGCTTGCGCAACGCCGCTTCGTCCAGGATCGTGACGCCCAGCCGTTCGGCTTTGGCGAGCTTCGACCCGGGGTCCGTGCCGGCGACGACGTAGTCCGTCTTTCCGGAGACCGAGCCGCTCACCTTACCCCCGCGTGCCTCGACCTGCGCGGTCGCCTCCTCGCGCGTCATGCCGGACAGTGTACCGGTCAGCACGAACGACTTGCCGGCGAGCGGGCCTTGCCCGGGACGTACCCGCGGGGCCTCCGACCAGCCGACACCCGCGCGTCGCAGCGCCTCGACCGCCCGGACGTTGTGTGGCTCGGCAAAGAACTGCCGGATCGATTCGGCCACGATCGGGCCGACATCCTCCACCTCCTGCAGAGCCGCCTCGTCTGCCGCCATGAGTGCGTCCAGGGTACCGAAGTGTGCCGCGAGATCCTTGGCAGTCGCCTCGCCCACGTTGCGGATGCCCAGCGCATAGATGAAACGCCGCAACGTCGTCCGCTTTGACTTCTCGATTGCCGCGAGCACATTTTGCGCGGATTTCTCCCCCATGCGCTCGAGGCCGGAGAGTTCTTCGAGTCCGAGCCCGTACAGCTCTGCAGGCCCATGAACGATGTCCGCGTCGACGAGCTGTTCGATCAGCTTCTCCCCCAGTCCATCGATATCCATCGCACGCCGCGAGGCGAAGTGCCACAGCGCCTGCTTGCGTTGCGCGGGACACACGAGCCCGCCCGAGCAGCGCGCGACTGCCTCGTCGGGGAGTCGGATCACCGCCGAACCGCAAGCCGGGCACTTGCGTGGCAAGTGGTACACGGACGCGTGCGGTTGGCGCCTACCCGGAACGACTCTGAGGACTTCCGGGATCACGTCGCCCGCGCGCCGCACGACCACCGTGTCACCCACGCGCACGTCCTTGCGGTGGACCTCGTCTTCGTTGTGCAGGGTCGCATTCGTGACCGTTACCCCACCGACGAACACCGGCTTGAGGCGGGCCACCGGTGTGATCGCGCCGGTCCGGCCGACCTGCACTTCGATTGCGACGACTTCTGTCTCTGCCTCCTCGGCCGGAAACTTGTGTGCAATCGCGAAGCGCGGCGCGCGCGAGACGAAACCCAGTAGCTGCTGGTCCGCGAGCCGATTCACTTTGTAAACCACGCCGTCGACGTCGTAGGGAAGTGCCGCACGCTTCTCGAGGAGGCTCCGATAGTATGCAAGAAGCCCAGCCACACCCGACGTCACTTCCCGCTCGCCGCAAACCGGCAAGCCGAGCTCGGCGAGCAGATCGAGCAGATCCTTCTGGGTAGGCGGCAGCGCGGCGCCGCGAAACTCGCCGACCCCGTAGGCGAACAGCCTGAGCGGACGTTCTGCGGTGACACGGGGGTCGAGCTGGCGCAGGCTGCCCGCCGCGGCGTTCCGCGGATTCACGAACTCCTTCTCGCCGCGCGCGCGCTGACGCGCGTTGAGCCGGTCGAAGTCGTCGTGATACATGATGATCTCGCCACGCACGTCGATCAGCGCCGGCGGACGCTGCGCGCGGAGGCGCAGCGGAATGCCTCGCACCGTGCGCAGGTTGGGCGTGACATCCTCCCCCGTGTATCCGTCGCCCCGCGTTGCGCCGCGGACGAAACGGCCCTCGGCGTAGGTCAGGCTGATTGCAAGACCGTCGAATTTCGGCTCGCAGTTGTATTCGACCTCGTCGCGTGCGAGCCCCTCCCGCGCACGCCGGTCGAATGCCTCCGCCTCGGTCTCGCTGAAGGCATTGTTGAGCGAGAGCATCGGCACTTCGTGCGTGACGCTCGCGAATTCCGGAAGCGGTGCGCCGCCGACCCGTTGCGTCGGCGAATCCGCGCTGGCGAGCTCCGGGTGCGCCTGCTCGAGCGCCTGGAGCTCGCGGAACATCCGATCGTATTCCGCATCGCTGATCGTTGGGCGGTCGAGGGCATAGTAGCTGTGATTGTGCTCCTCGATTTCGCGGCGGAGGCGCTCGATGCGCGCGCTCGCATCGCCCGGCGCATTCATTCAGGAGAACAGGCGCAGCGCGAGGGGGCCGCCGGGTGTGATTCCGCGTGCGGACATGGTCTTGTGAATCGCCTCGAGCTGCATGGCGATCGAATCCAGGGCTGCCTGATTGATCGACTTGCGGTTGTCGTCGACGAGTGCACCGCCGAGCGAATGTTCGGCCTGGCGGGCGAATTCGACGTACGCGCGAAAGGTTGTGGCGGCGGGCGGCGCGCGCGGAACATCGAGCAGAATCGTCACGCCCTGGGTGGCGAGTGTTCGCATGGTTTCCGCGTGGAACGGCATCGGCTCGAGATTAGCTAGGCCGAACAGCTCCGCTCCACCTTCGGTGACACGGTGGAATCGACCGTCCTTTCCGTACTGCATCCCGGCGCTCTCCGCCAGTGCCCGGATCTTCGTGCCGGGGAAGGTCTCGCCTTCAGTGGCCACCACGTTGAGGCCCACCTGCACATCGACGTCCGAGCAAAACCGGTCTAGATCGCTCGCGCGGCGCGCGGCCTCTGCCGCGTCGGGCAGCCCGAGTTCTGCGCCCAGCGCGCGCGCAACTTTCTCCACGCCTGCGGAGAAGGCGTCGAGGTCCGCAGCGGCCGCCGGGCCGGCACGGCTTGCAAGCTGGACGCCTGCACGGACGCGCCGGTAGTGCTTGTGGCGGCTGACGAGTTCCCAATCGCCCTGCGCCGAGTCGAACGCTTCCCAGTAGATCGGCCGGCGCTGCCCGTCGTGTGGCAATGCGGAGGCCTGCGCGAGAATCTCCTCTCCCGCGGTGGATGAGGGGCATTCTAGCGTGGCGATGTAGTCAACGACGTCTTCCAGGACCCGCGCCCCAGCCGCCCCGGATGGTGCCGTCTGCTGCGGCGTTACGAGCGGTGCACCTCCAGCACCCGGCACCGAATCCACGGGGATCTCGTCGACCACGATAGAGTCGCCAAGGGTATGTTCGACCCGACCATGGTCAACGAACGCTTGATCGGTGTCGCGCTCGAGGCTGGAGGCGCTTGGCAGTGAACGTGGAGGCTGGTTGTCCGGCAGCGGTCCAGCCCGCTCACCGCCCTCCAGGAGCACATCGTCGTGGCGTGACCCAAACTCTGCCTGGGCCTTGCGCCGCACGCGCATCTCCTGCCACTTGTTGTATGCGATCACCCCGACGACGACCAGGACACCGATCACGAGCAGACCGAGTTGCAGATCGCTCATTCCCCTGCCCCCGGCCCCGCGCGCCCCGTTGGCGAGATCATGCCGCGACAGCCTCCTTCATCCGCAGCGCTTCTTCGATGTCCACCGTGACGACGCGCGATACGCCCGATTCCTGCATGGTCACACCGATGAGCTGCTCGGCGATTTCCATCGTGATCTTGTTGTGACTGATGAATGCGAACTGAGTCTGCTCCGACATCCGCTTGACGAGACCGCAAAAGCGCTCGGTGTTGGTGTCGTCGAGCGGTGCGTCCACCTCGTCCAGAAGGCAAAAAGGCGCCGGATTGAGCTGGAACAGTGAAAATACCAGCGCGATTGCCGTGAGCGCTTTTTCGCCGCCGGACAGCAAGTGTATGGTGGAATTGCGCTTGCCGGGCGGCTGTGCTCGGACTTCGACGCCGCAGTCCAGAATTTCGTCGCCGGTCATGACCAGCTGCGCTTCGCCGCCGCCGAACAACGCGGGGAAAAGCTGGCCGAACTGGCGGTTGGCATCTTCGAACGTCTTGCGCAGCATCTCGCGCGTCTCGCGATCGATGCGTCGGATTGCATTCTCGAGTGTTGCAAGGGCCTCGGAGAGGTCGGTTGCCTGGGCGTCCAGGAATTCCTTGCGCTCCTGCGATGACGCAAGCTCTTCGAGCGCAGCCATATTGATCGCGCCGAGTTCCTCCATTGCCTGGTGCAGGCGTCCGATCTCGCCTTGCAACGCATTTGGCCGCATCCCCCGCTCCAGACGCTCGGCCAGGGCCGCTTCGTCGGCTCCGGCTTCGGCCAGTTGAGCGGCGTATTGGTCGTGATTCATGCTGGCGGCCTGTTCCTTCAGGCGCAGATCGCCCATGCGGTCTCGCAGCGGCGGCAACCGTTGCTCGCATGCCAGACGTTCCTCGTCGACGGCGCGCAACTGCGCGCCGAGATCCTCCTGAAGATTGCGCGCTTCCGCCAGTGCACGCTCCCGCTCGACCCGCCGGGCAAGCATGTCGTTCAGGCTGACCCGTAGTGCGCCGTCCTCGAGCGACCCGAGTTCTTCCTGCGCGGTCGTGCGCTGTCCCTGAGCCCCGGTCATTTGCTCAAGTAGATTCTCAACAGAGCGGTTTATCTCATTGATTTTACTATCTGATTCGCGCGCGAGAAATAGTGCTTCCTGGGCCGCCCGCTCGACCGACTGAACGGTTTCACGCTGCGCGTCGAGTTGCCGCTGGGCGTCGTCGTGATCCGCCTGGACCGACTCGAATGCGGCATAGACGCGGTCGATCTCGCCTTGGTGCCGGAGTACGTTGGCCTCGGAGCTCTCCTGGTTCGATCGCTCGGCCGCGCTCTGCTCTTGCAATTCGGCAAGCTCGCGCCGGATCTGGTCACGCCGCTCCCTGACCCGTGCTGCGCCTTCCGCCAGCCGCAAATGCTCGAGTTCCTGGTCGTGGTGGCGTTGCGTGAGGTCCGCCTCCCCGCTGCGAAGAGTCGTCAGTCGAGCGCGTTGGTCGGCGAGCCCGGATTCCGTGCGTGCCAATTCAGCCTGCGCTGCGGCCACACGCGGCGCGTAACCGGCGAGCTCCGCGGTCAGCGCTTCGATCTCCCGCTGCCGCACCAATAATCCGGCGTCACCGGAATCCGGGCCATGGAAGCCGACCGAATACCGTCCGAACTGGTGGCCCTCGCGATTCACCAGTACCGCCCCAGGGGGAAGCGCGAGCCGATCCATCAACCGCGGAATTCCGTCGACGGCGTAGAAACCGTCCAGCCAGTCCTCCACGAGGCCCCTGATCGCGGGATCGCTGCAGCGAACTTTGCCCGCAAGTGGCGGCAATCCCGTTTCACTCGATGCAGTCGTTGTCTCACCCCGGGAAAACACGGCAAGCTTCGCCGCAGGCGGATCGTCGAGGAGTGCCTGGATCGCTTCGGGATCGGCAAGCTCCAGGGAATGCAAGCGCTCTCGCAAGACCGACTCGACGGCAGTCTCCCAGCCGGGGTCGACGGTCACTTTCTGCCATAGCCGAGGTAGTGCAGTGAGCGCATGGCGCACGAGCCAGTCCTGAATCTCGGCGTCCTCGTCGACCCGCTCCTGGATCCGCCTGAGCGTCGAAAGCCGCCCCTCGAGCGCGCTCTTTTCACGCTCGAGCTGCTGCAGCCGGTCGAGCGCGGTGCGCTGTCCCGCTTCGAGCTCGGGCAATGCCGCCTCGGTCTCCTCGATATCTGCACTCAGCACAGCAAGGTCGCGTACGGCTGCCTCTGCGAGCGATTGGATCTCGACCACTCGGGCCGCGTCCGGTTCGACGAGCTGGCCGAGTTCCGTCTGCAGGCGCTCCGCGCGCTGCTCGAGCTGAACCAGCACTCGGCCGACGTGCGCGAGCGTGTTCTGCTCCACCTGAAGCGCCTGCTCGGCTCGTCCGATCTCGCCCCGCGCCTCGCCGAGGCGGGCCTGCGCGCTCCGGTAGCGCTCCTCGGCCGCGGGCACGTTCGCGCGCTCGTGGGCGACCTGTTGCTCGGCTTCGCCGACGCGCTCCTGGGCTTCCGCACGTCGTGCATTCCACATGCTCTGGGCCCCGTCGAGCTCGCCGCGCTGGCGTTCCCACTGTTCCAGCCGCAAGGCGATTTGACCGATCTGGGCTTCGAGCCGCTGACGCGTCTCGCCGACGAACCTGATCTCCGTCTCGAGCCGCGACACCTCGGTGTTGACAGTGTAGAACTCACCCTGCGCGGCATTGACGGTGTCCGCAGCCGAATAGTGTTCGGCACGCAGCGCTTCGACCCGCTTCTCGATCTCGCGCAGGCGCGCCGACTCTGCTTCCAGTTCGTTCGTGGCCTTTTCGATCTCGCGGCGCTGCCGTGCAGCGTCGTTGCCGGCTTCCTGCTTGCGAAGGAGCCAGAGCAACTGTTGCTTGAGCTGGGCTTCCGCGTGCAGGGCCTTGTACTGGGTGGCGATTTCCGCCTGGTGCGTGAGCTTCTCGATCTGGGTCTCGAGCTCACGTCGGATATCGTCGACCCGCGCGAGGTTCTCGCGGGTATCTTCGAGCCGATGCTCGGTCTCGCGGCGCCGTTCCTTGTACTTGGAGACGCCGGCTGCTTCCTCGAGAAAGACCCGCAACTCCTCGGGTTTCGCCTCGATGACACGCGAGATCATTCCCTGCTCGATGATCGCGTATGCGCGCGGCCCCACGCCCGTGCCGAGGAAGATGTCCTGGACGTCGCGCCGGCGCACGTGCGTGTTGTTGATGAAATAGGACGATTCGCCATCGCGCTGCAGGACGCGCCTGATCGAGATCTCGGCGTATTGCGACCACTGGCCGGCTGCCTTGCCCATCGAGTTGTCGAAAACAAGCTCGACGCTGGCGCGCGCGACGGGGTTGCGCAGCGCGGTCCCGTTGAAAATCACGTCCTGCATCGACTCGCCGCGCAAGGCGGAGGCCTTGCTCTCGCCCAGGACCCAGCGGATCGCGTCAATGATGTTGGATTTCCCGCATCCGTTCGGGCCGACGACCCCCACGAGCTTGCCGGGCAAATCGATATTTGTCGGGTCAACGAATGACTTGAACCCTGCTAGCTTGATCTGAGTGAGGCGCAAAGTGGTAGGCCGGGAGGTCTGCTGGAGGGAGTCGTGCGACTATCGCAAAACTGGCGTGTAAATCACGGCCGATATAATAACATCACGCCTTCGCTTCCCCGACCCCCACACTCCTTTCGCCTCCCCTTCCGCGTCCCCCCACGATGCCTGACAAACCGAGCAAAGCGCTGGCGACCTTTCCGAACCCGGCGCCGACGCGGGACTACCTGATCCACATGGACATTCCGGAGTTCACGTGCCTGTGTCCGATGACCGGACAGCCGGACTTCGCGACGCTTCATCTCGATTACGTCGCGCATCGCCGGTGCGTCGAGCTCAAGAGCCTCAAGCTCTATATCTGGTCCTTTCGCAACGAAGGCGCCTTCCATGAAGCAGTAACGAACCGGATTCTCGACGATCTGGTGCGGGCGATCGCGCCGCGCTTTGCCCGCCTGACCGCCCGGTTCCTCGTGCGCGGCGGCATCTATACGACGATCGTGGCGGAGCATCGCAAGGCGCGCTGGAAGCCGGCGATACAGATCGAGCCGATTCGCTTCGAGTCCGCCGGGACCGTACGATAAGAATGCGCGACGAGCGTCCTGCGCGAGGCCGACGGCCAGGCTCTGCATGAACCCGAATCTCGCAAAGCTGCAACCCTACCCGTTCGAGAAGCTGCGCGAGCTGTTTGCGCAGACGTCTCCCGATGCCAAGTGGAGTCCCATCAGCCTGTCGATCGGCGAGCCGAAGCACCCGACGCCGGAATTCATCAAGCGCGTCTTGACGGACCACCTCGCCGGACTCGCGAGCTATCCGGCAACTGCGGGCCTGCCAGGACTGCGTAGGGCGATCTCAGCTTGGCTGGAACGCCGGTACCAGCTGGAGTCCGTCAATCCGGATACCCAGGTCCTCCCGGTCAACGGCTCGCGCGAGGCACTGTTCGCCATTGCCCAGACGGTCGTGGACCCCACCGGCGGCGATGCCGTCGTGATCTGTCCGAATCCGTTCTACCAGATCTACGAAGGCGCCGCGTACCTCGCCGGTGCGATGCCCTACTTCGTCAACCAGCAGCGGGAGAACGACTTCGCTCTGGATCTCGACGCAATTCCTGAATCGGTTTGGTGCAAAGTGCAGCTCTTCTATGCCTGCTCACCCGGCAATCCGACCGGACGCGTCATGCCGCTCGACGAATGGCAACGCGTGTTCGAGCTGTCCGATCGCTGGGGATTCGTCGTCGTGGCGGACGAGTGCTACTCAGAATGCTTCCTGGACGAGCAGGCTCCTCCGCTTGGCGCGCTGGAGGCCGCTCGCCGCCTCGGCCGCGATGGTTTTCCGCGCCTTGTCGTCCTGTCCAGCCTGTCGAAGCGCTCCAATGCGCCCGGGCTGCGCTCCGGTTTTGCCGCCGGAGATGCCGCGATCCTGAAGAACTTCCTGCTCTATCGAACCTATCACGGCAGCGCCATGAATCCCGCCGTGCAAGCAGCGAGCGAGGCGGCGTGGTGCGACGAAGCGCACGTTGTCGAGAATCGCGTGCTCTATCGCGCCAAGTTCATGGCTGCCCTGCCGATGCTAGCGGCACCGCTTGAAACCGCGCTGCCTGACGGGGGATTCTATTTCTGGATCCGCACGCCGATATCCGACACCAAGTTCGCCCAGGGGCTCTACCGTGACTATAATGTGACCGTGCTGCCAGGAAGCTTTCTGGCCCGCGAGGCGCATGGCACCAACCCTGGCCGGAATCACGTTCGCGTCGCGCTTGTTGCCCGCTACGAAGAGTGCATCGAGGGCATCGACCGGATCCGCCGCTTTACCAAGAACCTCTAGCCGCCGACTCGAGACATGCAGGAAATCGAAAGCCTCATCGACCTAGCCTGGGAGGGACGCGCGCAGGTATCTTCGTCCACAGCGGATCCGAAGCTGCGGAACGCCGTATCCGAAGTCCTCGCACACCTCGACAAGGGCAAGCTCCGCGTCGCAGAGAAGATCGACGGCGCCTGGCATACCCATCAGTGGATCAAGAAAGCCGTGCTGCTCTCCTTCCGTCTCGAAGACAACACCGTGATGGACGGGGCCATGACGCGCTACTTCGACAAGGTCCCCACCAAGTTTGCAGGCTATACCGGTGCAGACTTCACTTCCGGTGGTTTTCGGGTCGTCCCGCCGGCGATGGCGCGGCGCGGCGCCTACATCGCCAAGAACGTCGTGCTGATGCCCTCCTACGTCAATATCGGCGCTTATGTCGACGAAGGCACGATGGTCGATACCTGGGCGACGGTCGGATCCTGCGCGCAGATCGGCCGGAACGTCCATCTTTCGGGAGGCGTGGGCATCGGCGGGGTGCTCGAGCCGATCCAGGCCAATCCGACCATCATCGAGGACAACTGCTTCATCGGCGCCCGATCCGAGGTCGTGGAGGGAGTCGTCGTGGAGGAGAATTCGGTGATCTCGATGGGCGTATTCATCGGGATCAGCACGCGGATCTACGACCGGGCTTCCGGCGAGATCTCTTATGGGCGGGTCCCGAGCGGATCGGTAGTAGTTCCTGGAACGCTGCCCTCGGCAGACGGAAAATACGGCCTTTACTGCGCCGTCATCGTGAAACGGGTCGACGCCAAGACTCGCGCGAAAACCGGCATCAACGAATTGCTGCGCGGAGACTAGGGAACCCTTGCAAGAGTCCGATATCCGGACACTTGCACTTCAGCTCCCCCCTCACGCCCGGAGGAACGCCATGTCTGCGATGCAACGGCTGCTGGAGCTGATGGCCGAGAAGAAGGCCTCGGACATATTCATATCGTGCGGCGCCCCGATCAACATCAAGATCAATGGCGTCACGATGCCGATCAACCAGCAGATCGTGACGCCGGATGCCGTGCGTACGCTCATGAAGGAGATCCTGAACGAGCGTCAGCTGAAGGAGTTCGAGGACGAGTTCGAACTCAACACGTCCTATCCGATCCGGGGACTGGGGAGCTTCCGCATCAGCTGCTTCATGCAGCGCACCACCCCCGGCGTGGTCGTCCGGTACATCCCCGGCGAAGTCCCGCAATTCGACACCCTCGGCCTGCCCACTGTACTGAAGGACGTCGTACTGGAGAAGCGCGGGCTCATCCTGATGGTCGGGGCGACCGGATCGGGAAAGTCGACGTCCCTCGCGGCCATGATCGATCATCGCAACGCGCTGATGTCGGGACACATCATCACGATCGAGGATCCGATCGAGTTCCTGTTCAAGCACCGGAAGTCGATCGTGAACCAGCGCGAGCTCGGCACCGACGCGAAGTCCTATTACATCGCCCTCAGGAACGCGATGCGGCAGGCGCCGGACGTGATCCTGATCGGCGAGATTCGCGACCGCGAGACGATGACGGCGGCCATCGCTTATGCCCAGTCGGGTCACCTCTGCCTTGCCACGCTACACGCGAACAACAGCTATCACGCCCTCAACCGGATCATCAGCTTCTACCCGCTCGAGAACCGGCCGGCGCTGCTGCAGGACCTTTCCGCGTCGCTGAAGTGCGTCGTTGCCCAACGCCTCGTTCGCAATCTGAAGGGCGGGCGGTCGCCATCAGTCGAGGTCATGCTCAACTCGCGACACGTCGCCGACCTGATCGAAAAAGGCGAAGTGAACGAGATCAAGGAAGCCATGGAGAAGAGCATGTCGCCTGGCTCGCAAACCTTCGAGCAGTCCCTGTTCAAGCTGATAAACGATGGCGTGATCTCGCAGAACGAAGCACTGGCGAACGCCGATTCGGCCAACAACCTGCTCTGGCAGATCAACAACGCCAAGCTGGGCGACGCCCCGAAGGCGAAAGAGGAAGTAAAACCGCAGGAACCTGCGAGCGCCTCGTTCTCGGAATTCAAGCTCAGTCTCGACGACGCCGAGCGCGCGGCATAGATAGATCGGTTTTTCCCCTCCTCTCCGAGGAGGGGTGCCCGCGAAGCGGGCGGGGTGGTGTGTACGGCGCGTGGAACGACCCCGGCTCCTTCGCCGCAAGCCGCAGCCGGCATCCCCGCTGGTAGACTGCCGCCGATGAGCGAAACCCTTGCCCTCGCCCGCGCGCTGATCGCGCGCCCCTCCGTGACGCCCGATGACGCGGGCTGTCAGGCGCTCATCGCCGAGCGCTTGCGTGCAATCGGGTTCACGATCGAAAGCATGCCGAGCGGGCCGGTCACCAATCTCTGGGCCAGGCACGGAACCGATGGCCCTTTGCTCTGCTTCGCGGGCCATACGGACGTCGTTCCAACCGGCCCGCTCGAAGCGTGGCACTCGCCACCGTTCGAGCCCGCGGAGCGCGCGGGTCAGCTATACGGGCGGGGCGCGGCCGACATGAAGACTGCCGTGGCGGCATTCGTCACGGCAAGTGAGGCATTCCTTCGCAAGCATCCGGCACATCGCGGTTCCATCGCTCTCCTCATCACCTCCGACGAGGAAGGCATCGCGACGGATGGCACGGTGACGGTCGTCGAACGGCTCGCGCAGCGCGGCGAACGGATCGACTACTGCATCGTCGGAGAACCCACTTCCGTCGCGCGACTCGGCGACACGATCAAGAATGGCCGCCGTGGCTCGCTGTCCGGACGATTGCTGGTCAGGGGCGTTCAGGGCCACGTGGCGTACCCGCATCTTGCCCGCAATCCCGTCCACACGTTCGCCCCGGCGCTCGCGGAGTTGGCGGCCGCGGAGTGGGATCGAGGCAACGAGCATTTCCCACCGACCACCTGGCAGGTATCCAATATCCGGGGGGGCACCGGCGCCGCCAACGTGATCCCGGGCGACGTGGAGGTGCTTTTCAACTTTCGCTATGCCACGTCGAGTACGCCCGACGGGCTCAAGCAAAAGGTGCATGCGATCCTGGATCGGCATGGCCTCGACTACGCGCTCGAATGGTCGCTCTCCGCACAGCCGTTTCTCACCGAGCGCGGCGCGCTCGTCGATGCCATGCGTGACTCCATTCGCGCGGTGACCGGCGTCGAGGCGGAAGTCTCCACGACTGGCGGCACGTCGGACGGGCGGTTCATCGCGCGGATCTGTCCGCAGGTCGTGGAGTTCGGCGTCTTGAACGATTCCATCCACAAGATAGACGAGCACGTCGCGGTCGCGGAGATCGAACCGCTCAGCGCCGTCTATCTCGGCGTCCTCGACCGACTGCTCGCTTGACCGGCCGCAAGCGTCGCCCCCCTGGGGCACCCTCAATCGTACGGGACCACTGGCGCAGGATCACGCGCCGCTTCGCGGCGGCCCGTCTCGCCTTCGGTCATGGGACCAGTTCCGCTCGTGATGAAGCGGCGTGGCTGGTATGCAGCGTGCTCGATATACCATTCGACGATCTGGATGCCGCGCTCGATCGTCCGGTGGAGCAAGCGCGCGCGCAGCGCCTCGAGGAACTGGCCAGCCTGCGAATCGATTCCCGTGTACCGCTCGCCTACCTGCTGAAGGAAGCGTGGCTGGATGGCCTTCAATTCTATGTCGACGAGCGAGTGATCGTTCCACGGTCGCATATTGCAGAACTGCTGCACGACGGTCTCGCGCCGTGGACTCCCTCGCGTGCATCAATCGGGCGCGTCCTGGACATGTGTACCGGTTCAGGATGTCTGGCAATTCTTGCCGCGCGGGCATTTCCAGATGCGCGCATCGATGCATCCGACCTATCCCAGGATGCACTCGCCGTCGCGCGCATCAACCGGGACGCCTATGGCCTTGGCGATCGACTGCGCCTCGTCCATTCGGACCTCTTTGCGGCACTGCGCGGCGAACGTTATGACCTGATCCTGGTGAATCCACCTTACGTGGATGCGCACGCGATGCGCGAATTGCCCGCCGAGTATCGCCACGAGCCGGATTTAGCACTCGCGGGAGGGTCGGACGGATTGGACGTCGTGCGCCGCATCCTCGTCGAAGCGCCGGACCATCTGACCGAGCACGGCATCCTCATCGTGGAAATCGGCGCGAATCGCACAGTCCTCGAGGCCGCCTATTCGCGCGTGCCGTTCATCTGGCTTGCCACGCACTCCGGCGACGAACAGGTGTTTCTGCTCCATCGCGCGGATATCGGCGGCGCCTCGGTGTAAGGCGGCAAAGCCGCTCGAGCGCGAGCAGAATGGATGATCGGCAAGAATCGAATGGAGCGTTGTGACCCGCAAGGCGAGTAGCGGAGACGGCACGGAGGTCCGAAGCGAGGCTTCCGAGACCGCGGCAGGGGGAGACTCGTCAGGCGCACCGGCCGATGCGGTATCCGCCCCGACGCCTTCCGGGAGTCTGACGTCTCCCTGGGCGTGCGCGCCTTACCGCCTGCTTCTCGGAACGTGGCTCGGCGCCAATGTCTGCATGACGATGCACGAGGCTACCTCGGCCTGGCTAATGGCATCGCTGGGGGCGAGCGCTGTCCTGGTCGCGCTCCTGCAGTCCGCCGCCTCGCTGCCGAGCGTCCTGCTCGCACTTCCGAGCGGAGCACTGACCGACCTCACCGACCGGCGGCGCATTCTGATCGCGGTACACGCGCTGATGAGTGCCGTTGGTATCGCGCTCGCCGTCTTGCTTTTCGCGGGCCTCGCCTCGCCGGGAATCCTGCTCGCCGGGGCGTTCGCGATGGGGATGACGTTCGCGCTCCGGCTGCCGGCGCACTCCGCGCTCGTCCAGGAAGTCCTGCCGCGCGCGGCGCTGCCGCGTGCAGTCGTCTGGAACGGCGCCACCATGAACGCCGCGCGGACCGTGGGCCCACCGCTTGCGGGCGCCATCATCGCGCTTGCAGGGCCTCCGTTTGCGTTTCTCGCAATGGCTCTTGTTATGCTCGGCTCCACTGTCGTGCTGGCACGGTGGCCGCGACCGCGAACGCCGCCGAGTACCTTGCCGTCCGAGCGGTTCGTCGCCGCAATGCGTGTCGGTCTCCAGTTCACGCGCGAGACGCCGGCAGTGCGCGCCGCCCTCATTCGCGGCAGCTTCTACTTCCTTTCGGCGGTGGCGCTCGTCGCGCTCCTGCCGGTCGTCGTCCGCGACCGGCTCGGCGCGGGGGCGAACACCTATACGCTGCTGTTCGGACTCTTCGGACTGGGTGCGGTGGCGCTCGCGTTCACCATCGGCACGTTGCGCCGACGCCTGTCGCGCGACGACATGATCACCGCAGGGATCCTGCTGCAAACCTGTGCGGCGCTGGCGTTCGCGCTGAGCACGAACGTCGTGGTTCTGGGTCTAGCGATGGTCGCGAGCGGGTTCGCGTGGATCTCGGTCGCCTCCTCGCTCGGCGTCACGGCGCAGCTTGCGCTGCCCGCGTGGGTGCGCGGTCGCGGACTTGCCGCGGTGCAGATGGCATACATGGGCGGCGGCACTCTGGGCGCGCTCCTGTGGGGCCAGATTGCGACTTCCTGGGGCCTCGTGTCAGCCTTCGCCGTGTCCGCGGTCGGCGCCGCGGCGAGCCTTCTGCTCGCGCACCGCTATCCCGTATCGAACTTGCGGGAAGAGAACCTCGCGCCATCGAAGCACTGGCGCGAGCCCGAGCTGGTGACGTCGGTCGAGCACGACGAGGGCCCGGTGCAGGTGATGGTCGAATACCTGATCGATCCGAAGAACGCGCCCGCCTTCATCGCACTCATGAAGCAGAGTCGCCAGTCACGGATGCGCGCCGGGGCGAGCTCGTGGGCGTTCTTCCGCGATCCGGAGACCCCGGGACGTTACGTCGAGCAATGGGTCGAGGAGTCCTGGCTCGAGCTGCTCCGTCACCGCGATCGGCTCACCATCTCGGAGCGCGAGCTGCGCGATGCGAAGTGGGCATTCCACCTCGGCCCCGAGCCTCCCGTGCGGATCGTCCTCGTCGCCGAAGACGTCGCACGCCGTCGGCCCGATCAAGGAACGACGACGCTCTAGGGGTATGCGCCACGCACCATGCGCCGGCGAACCTCGCCGCGTCACTGGTTCGGCGCGCCGATCGCCACGGGCCTCACGGGGGAGCCCGCGCCGCCTCGCGAGCGAAGCGGGAGGATGATCGTGCACGAAGTCCACACCCGGTCGCGCGCGAGCTCACCCAGGTCGGCGTTCTGGATCTGGTGAATGCCCGCCACTGCCAGGTTGTGGTGGTGGATGACAAACGGCATTGCCGGCGGCGTGCCCTTGGGCGGCGGAGCCTTGCCTTGCAGCTGACCCTCGTTCACGGGGTCCGTGAAGGGATTGTCCAGCGCGATCAGGACGATGCGCTTCTGCTGGATGTACTCGGCAGCGTCGAGGGATAGACCTGGGCCCTTCGTGTAGTAGAACTTCTCCGTGTCGGGATCCGCCCAGTAGTCTCCCCACCCGGTGTAGATGTAGAGCACATCGCCCGGCAGCAACCCGCGCCAGGCGAGGCCCTGCTTCGCGATCATGTCCTCGATATCCTTTGCGGTGACCAGCTGGCCGGGCTTCATCGGCTGGCCTCCGCCCAGGTGTGACTTTGCGTCCAGCACGATTGCGCTCGTGATGATCGGCGGCACCTTCTCGATGCCGAGCTTGCGAAGTGGCGTATCAGGAGTTGGCTTAACGTCGGATTGCTTGTAGCCCCCGTAGTAGGTCGCCTTGTCGGCGGGAAATGGCGACTTGCCATCCCATGGCTCGTCGAAGAATGCGAAATGCCCGATCGCATCCATCTGGGTGCCCTGCGCACCAGGTTCGCCGCTCACGACCTCCTCGCCATTGAACGCGTGCTTGGTGCCCGGGATGCCGACGGTCGGGCGGTAGTTGTACTTGAGCGGCACGCCGAAGGGCGAGAGCGGCATCGTGTTCGAGCGCTCGTGCGACACGTCGTACGCTCGCGCCTGGGGCTGGCTCAGGTGAAAGGCGCAGCGCTGCCAGGTCCCGGCTCCAAGCGCGTTCGCCATCCCGCGCTCGTCGCCCGCGGGCCACGGCGGCGACGGCACGAGCGCGCGCGAGCGCTCGACCGCCTGGGATTGTCCCGGCAGCTCGGCGATGGCAGGTACTGCGACCGACATTGCACCGGCGGCGAGCAATGTGACGAAGGATCGGGTCATGTCTGTCTCCCTGCGCGCATCGACGGGGCGATGCGCGCCCGGTGGCTGAGTGTCGCGCCCCGCTCGCGGACCACGATCATACGCGCTCGCAGTTTCATACGCGTCATACGCGCTCGCAGTTGCGCGCGCGATTCTATGCGTTGCAGATAAGCGACTGGTTCGCGGAGGTCAGATGCCTGTGATCGCGAGATCGAGGGCCGCGACGATCGTCGGGCGCTCCGCTGCAGGGTTCGCTGGTACGTCTATGACCAGTCGCAAGCACGGAACGGAGAACGGGCGTTCCCGGAGCGACTACACGCGCATGCCATTGTCGCGGGGGGATATACAAGGGGGTCCCCCTTGTTCGTTAAACCTTTGGAGGGCACCCCATGGCTCACCGCGTAGCGGTGAGTGAAATGGGGTGGCGGATGGGACTCGAACCCACAACAACCGGAATCACAATCCGGGACTCTACCTTTGAGCTACCGCCACCATCGATCAGAGCGAACGTGATCAGAACGAACAATCTGGCGTGCCCGGAGGGACTCGAACCCACAACCGTCAGCTTAGAAGGCTGATGCTCTATCCGGTTGAGCTACGGGCACGTCCGTGCGCGTCGGCAGCCCGCAGTACCTTCGTAACGTGCAGGCCGCATCGAACTGGTCGGGGTGAGAGGATTCGAACCTCCGACATCCTGGTCCCAAACCAGACGCGCTACCAGGCTGCGCCACACCCCGCGGGCGACGTAGTTTACGCGGCGGCCACGACATGGTCAAACCTGCTGAAGTTAGGGCACTTTTTCGCTTGCTCCGCCCCCCTATTTCTGGTATCAAACCGCCTTCTTCTAGAAGGAACGCAGCGCAACATGCCCACCGAAACTCTGCGCAAGACCGTCGCACCATACGTGCCCAAGAAGGGCGAGCAATACATGAGCGCCCCGCAGCGGACGTATTTCCGCGAGATGCTGGAAGAGCTCAGGGAAGAGCTCTCCGCCGATATCGAGCGGACAGTCCACACGATGCAGGACGAGGCCACGATCTTCGCCGATCCCAACGATCGCGCCACTCAGGAGTCAGACATGACGCTCGAGCTGCGCAATCGCGACCGCGAGCGCAAGCTCATCAAGAAGATCAACGAGACGATCGCCAAGATCGACGCCGAGGAGTACGGGTACTGCGACAGCTGCGGGGCCGAAATCGGGTTGGGGCGTCTGACTGCCAGGCCAACTGCGTCGCTTTGCATCGATTGCAAGACCCTCGACGAGATCCGCGAGCGCCAGACAGCGAAGTGATCGGCGCGTAAGCGCCGATCATCCCCGAGAGCGCTGGAGGTGCGAAAGCGGGGATCCAGAATCTCCCTGCACATGCCGAAAGTGAATTCCCGCTTTCGCGGGAATGACGTACCGAAACGAGAAAGGGGCGCCAGGCGCCCCTTTCTCGTCGCGACAGGTCGCGTGCGTTACTGCGCCGACGCGGTCGCCTCGGCTTCGGTGATGGCCTTCATCGAGAGCCGCAGGCGGCCCTTCTCGTCGGCCTCGAGGACTTTCACTTTGACGGCCTGGCCTTCCTTCAGGAAGTCCGCGACACTGTTGACGCGCTGCTGGCTGATCTGGGAGATGTGCAGCAGTCCGTCCTTGCCTGGCAGGACCTGCACGATCGCGCCGAAGTCCAGCAGCTTGAGCACCGTGCCGTCGTAGATCCGCCCGACTTCGACCTCCTGGGTGATCTCCTCGATCCGGCGCTTGGCCGCCTCGCCACCTTCGGCGCTGATGCATGCGATGCTGATCACGCCGTCGTCGCCGATCTCGATCGTCGTTCCCGTCTCTTCCTGGAGCCCGCGAATGACAATGCCGCCCTTGCCGATGACGTCGCGAATCTTCTCGGGGTTGATCTTGATCTTGAAGATGCGCGGCGCGTAGCTGGAGATCTCGGTGCGGGAGGTCTCGAGAGACTCGCGCATCTGGCGAAGAATCTGCATGCGGGCCTCGCCCGCCTGGGCCAGCGCCACCTGCATGATCTCCTTGGTGATGCCCTCGATCTTGATGTCCATCTGCAACGCAGTCAGGCCCTGCTCGGTTCCGGCCACCTTGAAGTCCATGTCGCCCAGGTGGTCCTCGTCGCCGAGGATGTCGGTCAGCACCGCGAAACGATTGCCTTCCTTGATGAGACCCATCGCGATGCCGGCCACGTGCGCTTTGAGCGGGACGCCTGCATCCATGAGCGCGAGACTTCCGCCGCACACCGAGGCCATCGAGCTCGAGCCGTTCGATTCGGTGACTTCGGATACCACGCGGATCGCGTAGGAGAACTCCTCAGCGGACGGCAGCACCGCCAGCAGGGCGCGCTTGGCGAGGCGTCCGTGACCGACCTCGCGGCGCTTGGGCGTTCCCATGCGCCCGGTCTCGCCGGTCGCGTAGGGAGGCATGTTGTACTGGAGCATGAATTGCTCGCGATACTCGCCCGCGATGGCGTCGATGATCTGCGAGTCGCGGCCCGTGCCGAGCGTCGTCGTCACGAGCGCCTGCGTTTCGCCGCGCGTGAAGAGCGCGGATCCGTGTGCCCGTGGCAGCACACCGACTCGAATCGAGATGGGTCGCACGGTGCGGGTATCCCGGCCGTCGATACGGGGTTCCCCATCCAGGATCTGCGAGCGGACGATCTTGGCCTCGAGATCGAAAAGAATATCCTTCACCGCGTTCGAATCCGGAGGTGTCTCGCTGCCCTGCCCCACGGCTTCCAGGACCCGCGCCTGAATCTCCGCGAGCCGCTGCTGGCGCGCCTGCTTCTGCTTCACCGCGAACGCCTCGCGCAAATCGGCCTGAGCGAGCTCGGTGACTTTTTCGAGTAGCGTTTGATCCTTGGCCGGCGCCTGCCACGTCCACGCCGGCTTGGCAGCGACATCGGCAAGCTCGTTGATCGCCTGGATGGCCGCCTGCATCTGCTGGTGACCGAACACCACCGCGCCGAGCATCACCTCTTCGGAGAGCTCGTTCGCCTCGGACTCGACCATGAGCACGGCGTGCTCGGTGCCGGCAACCACTAGATTCAGCTTGCTCTCGAGCATCTGGGTCGCGCTAGGGTTGAGGACATACTGGCCGTCCACATAGCCGACGCGTGCGGCGCCGATGGGCCCGTTGAACGGAAGGCCCGCGAGCGTGAGCGCGGCGGACACCCCGATCATGGCGGGAATGTCGGAATCCACTTCCGGGTTGAGCGAAAGCACGGTCGCGACGACCTGCACCTCGTGATAGAAGCCGTCCGGAAACAGCGGTCGGATCGGGCGGTCGATCAGGCGGGAGGTCAGAATCTCCTTCTCCGTCGGCCGGCCTTCGCGCTTGAAGAATCCACCGGGGATTCGCCCCGCGGCGTAGAACTTCTCTGCGTAATCGACCGTCAGCGGAAGAAAGTCCGCGCCGGGGCGCGGCGACTTGGAGCCTACGACGGTGCACAGCACGATCGTATCGTCAACGGTGACGAGGACGGCACCCGAGGCCTGCCGGGCAATCTCGCCAGTCTCCAGCGTGGCCTGGTGGGCGCCGAATGCGAATGTCTTGCGGATGGGGTTCAACGCCATCTCCTTTGCTCAATGACCGCCACGGCGACGGCCGGCCGATGCCGGTGTCACGACCCTAGCGGAGGAAGCGGGGCGGGTAGACAGTGAAAAGAAAAACGCCCACCGGCAGGGCCGTGTGGACGTTCCGGGAACTCACTTGCGCAGTCCAAGCTGCCCGATCAGCTTGCGATAGTTGTCCAGATCGGTGCGCTTCAGGTAATCCAGCATCCTGCGGCGCTGACTCACCATCCTGAGCAGCCCGCGTCGCGAATGGTGATCCTTGACGTTTGCCTTGAAATGATCGGCCAGCCCGTTGATCCGGGCGGTGAGCAGTGCGATCTGTACTGACGGTGAGCCGGTGTCACCCGGCTTGCGCTGATGCGCGTCGATGATCTTCGCCGTCTCGGCGGTGGTGATGGACATTAACTGGCTCTCTTCCGTAAATTTTCCGGTTTCGCAGCGGTCTTCCCGCGCATTCAGGATCAAAGCGGGTTTAACGATCAAAGCGGGATCAAAGTTCGAAAACCGCAGATTTTACACTGTGTTCAAGGGGTTCCACAAGGCGGATCGGACTCCTTGCGACCTGCGACTCCCACGACCAACCGGTCGGGATGCAACCGGCCGTCCATCACCCGCCCGCGGCCCAGAAACACCCTGTCGCGTCCATAGACGCGCACATGCCCCTGGATATCACCCGCCGAATGTTCGACCGCCTGACCCTGCGTGAATCGGAGGGACGCCTCGTGCGAGAGCCCGATCTGCGGCAGCCCGTCGAGGAGCTCGTCCGTGGCCCGCAGCGATCCGATCAAGGCGTCAGGCGCCATGGCTTCGAGATCGGCCAGCGTCAGCGCATCGGCAAGACGGAACGACCCGACTTGCGTCCGCCGCAGCGCTGCGAGATGCCCGCCGCAACCCAGCTTCGCGCCGATGTCCTCGGCGAGGGTACGCACGTAGGTTCCCGTCCCGACGTGTGCCTCGAGCTCGACGGTCCGCCCGCCGAACGATCGAACGTCGAGTCGATACACGGCTATCTTGCGAGGCTGGCGTTCGATTTCCTGCCCAGCCCGGGCATACACATAGTAGGGCTTGCCGTCTTTCTTGAGCGCCGAGTGCCGCGGTGGGACCTGGTCGATTTCGCCGACGAACGACGCCACTACCCGATCAACTGCTTCGCGCGACACGTCAGGGTCGCAGGTTGACAAGAACTTCGCCTTCCGCGTCTCCCGTGCTCGTCGTCACACCCAGGCGTACCGTGGCATCGTAGATCTTGTCCGCTCCGAGCAGCGCGCCGGCAAACTTGGTTGCCTCGCCGAACAGCACGACGAGCAGTCCCGTTGCGCACGGATCGAGTGTCCCGGTGTGGCCCGCCTTTGCGGCGCCAAAGATCCGGCGCACGGACTGGAGCGCGCGGTTGGAAGACACGCCGGGAGGCTTGTCCAGGAGCAGCACGCCGTTCACCACGCGCCAGGCCTTGCGGGGCTTCATGGCATCAGCGCGCCTCGGGGCGCGGGGCTAATCCGCGTCGGATCCGCCGCTTTCCGCAACCGCCGCGTCGATGAGGCGCGACAGGCGCACGCCCTCCTCGACCGACGCATCGTGGACGAAGTGCAGCTCGGGAATGTTGTGGATGCGCATGCGCCGACCGAGCGCGGTGCGCAGAAACCCGGCAGCACGTCCAAGACCCTCCGCGATCTCCTGACGCTCGCCTTCGCCCACCAGCGACGTGAAAAAGACTTTCGCATGTGCCAGATCCGCCGACACGTCGACGCCGGTCACCGTCACCAGTCGCACCCGCGGGTCCTTCAACTCCTCGCGCAGGATCTCGGCAAGCTCACGCTGGATCTGGTCGGCGACCCGCTTGGCGCGGGGGCTGGTTCTCACTCTCGTTCCATCGGAAGGTCGACACCCGTGTCAAAGTGTGCGGGCGACCTCCTGGACTTCATAGACCTCGAGCTGGTCGCCGACCTCGATGTCGTCATTGCCCTTGAGCGAGAGGCCGCATTCGAAGCCGGCCTTCACCTCGCGAACGTCGTCCTTGAAGCGCTTCAGCGAGTCGAGCTCACCATCATGGATCACGACGTTATCGCGCAGCAGCCGGACGCGCGCATTGCGCCGGACGAGCCCTTCGAGGACATAGCAGCCCGCAACGGTCCCTACTTTCGAGATTCGGAATACCTGGCGGATCTCGACGAGTCCGAGGACGTTCTCCCGCTTCTCGGGGGCAAGCATTCCCGAGAGCGCCGCTTTTACCTCGTCGACTGCCTCGTAGATGATGTTGTAATAGCGAACGTCGACGCCATTGCTTTCCGCAAGCTTGCGGGCCGCCGCGTCTGCCCGCGTGTTGAAGCCGATGATTACTGCGTTGGAGGCGAGCGCGAGGTTCACGTCGGATTCGGTGATGCCCCCCACCGCGGCGTGGACGACACTCACCTTGACCTCGTCGGTGGAGAGACGGGTCAACGCGTGCGACAGCGCTTCCTGCGAGCCCTGCACGTCCGCCTTGATGAGCAGCGGGAGCATCTTGACCTCACCCTCGCCCATGTTCTCGAAGACATTCTCCAGCTTGGCGGCCTGCTTCTTGGCCAACTTCACGTCCCGGAATTTGCCCTGGCGGAAGAGCGCGATCTCGCGTGCCTTGCGCTCGTCGCCGAGTGCGGCCAGCTCCTCGCCCGCGTTCGGCACTTCGGAAAGCCCCTGGATCTCGACGGGTATCGACGGACCTGCGGACTGCACGTTGCGACCGGTCTCGTCGAGCATCGCACGCACACGTCCGAACGCCGCGCCGCCCAGCACGATGTCTCCGCGCTTCAGGGTGCCGGATTGCACGAGCACGGTCGCCACCGGCCCGCGGCCCTTGTCGAGGCGCGCCTCGACCACGATGCCTTTCGCGGGCGCATCGACCGGTGCCTTGAGCTCCAGGACCTCCGCCTGCAGGAGCACTTGCTCGAGCAGGGCGTCGATACCCGGCTCCGGTCTTCGCCGAGACCGACACGAAGGGGGTGTCGCCGCCGTACTCCTCCGGGACCACGCCTTGCGCGACGAGCCCCTGTCGCACGCGGTCCGCATTCGCCTCGGGCTTGTCGATCTTGTTGATCGCCACGACCATCGGAACGTTTCCCGCCTTGGCGTGATGAATCGCCTCGATCGTCTGCGGCATGACCCCGTCATCCGCTGCCACGACCAGGATCACGATGTCCGTCACCTTGGCACCACGCGCACGCATCGCCGTGAAAGCCTCGTGGCCTGGTGTATCGAGGAACGTCACGACTCCCCGGGGGGTCTCGACGTGATACGCGCCGATATGCTGCGTGATGCCTCCCGCTTCGCCCGCGGCAACCTTGGCGCGGCGGATATAGTCCAGGAGCGACGTCTTGCCGTGGTCGACGTGCCCCATCACCGTCACCACCGGCGCGCGTGGCTCGAGCGCTGCCTCGGCCTGTTCCGGTGCCTCGTCGAGATAGGCCTCCGGGTGGTCGATCTTCGCGGCAATGGCCTTCTGCCCCATCTCCTCGACGACGATCATCGCCGTCTCCTGATCGAGGACCTGGTTGATGGTCACCATCTGCCCGAGCTTGATCAGGACCTTGATGACCTCGGCGGCCTTGACGGACATCTTGTGGGCCAGCTCACCGACGGTGATCGTCTCGGGAACCGGGATGTGGCGGACGACTGGTTCGGCTGGCGGAACGAACGCGGGTTGCTGCTGCTCGCTCGCGACGGGTCGATGCCGCGCAACCTTCGGCTGGTGCCACCCGCCGCCGCCGCCGGCGGTATCTCCCCGTGTCTTGATTGTCCGGCGCTTGGCGCCTTCGTCGCGCCACACGGTCACCTGCTTGACGGGCTTCTTCGCCTTGCGCTCCGCGCCGGCACCGGCAGTCTTCGCCTTGTGCAAAGTCGTGTCCGCACCGGGAGCCGGCTGTGCCCCGGCAGCCGCCGCTTTCGCCGCTTCGGCGGCACGCTGCTCGGCTTCGCGCTGCTCGGCAAGCTTGCGCTCACGTTCCTGTTTCTCGGCAAGTTCCGCAGCCTGGCGCGCGGTCAGCTCTTCCTGGCGTCGCTTTTCCGCTTCGCGCAGCTCGGTCTCGCGCTGGTCGATCACCGGCGCAGGCGCGGGCGGCGCCTCGGGAACCTCGGGTACGGGTGGCGCGGCGGTCTCGGCGGCGTCGCGCTTAACGAAGACCCGCTTCTTGCGCACTTCCACCTGAATCGTGCGGGACTTTCCGCTCGAATCCGCCTTGCGGATCGCGCTGGTTTCCTTGCGGGTCAGCGTGATCTTGGTCTTGGACTCTCCCGCCCCGTGCGACTTGCGCAGGTATTCGAGAAGCTTCGTCTTGTCCTGCTCGCTGAGCAGATCGTCCGCAACCTTCTTGTTCACGCCGGCGGCGCGCAGCTGCTCGAGCAGCACCTGCGGCTTCACCTTCAGCTCGCCCGCAAACTGCGAGACACTCGTATGGGCCATGCGTGGCTACCTCATTCCTCTGCGAACCAGTGCGCGCGCGCCTTCATGATGAGCTCTTTGGCGCGATCCGCATCCATTTCGACCATTTCCACGAGATCGTCAGTCGCCAGGTCGGCAAGGTCGTCGCGCGTTCGAACGCCCTTCTGCGCCAGCTTGGCGGCAAGCTCACTATCCATGCCTTCGAGCTGCAGGAGATCGGGGTCAACGCCTTCGATACTCTCCTCGCTGCGAATGGCCTGCACCAGCAGCGAATCGCGCGCGCGCGACCGGAGCTCGTTCACGACCGACTCATCGAAACCCTCGATCTCGAGCAATTCGTTCGTTGGCACGTAGGCCACCTCTTCCAGCGTGGAGAAACCTTCCTGGATAAGCGTGTCGGCCACGTCCTGGTCGACATCGAGCTTGTCGATGAACAACTGCCGGATCGCGGTCGACTCCTCCTCGGTCTTGCGCTGGCTTTCTTCCTCGGTCATGAGGTTGATGTGCCAGCCGGTGAGCTCGGAGGCGAGCCGCACGTTCTGCCCGGCTCGACCAATCGCGATCGCGAGATTCTCCTCGTCGACCACGACGTCCATCGCGTGCTTCTCCTCGTCGACGACGATCGAGAGCACTTCGGCGGGCGCAAGCGCGCCGATCACGAATTGCGCGGGATCGGCGGACCAGAGCACGATGTCGACCCGCTCGCCCGCAAGCTCCTGGGTCACGGCCTGCACGCGCGAGCCGCGCATGCCGACGCATGTGCCGATGGGATCGATGCGCCGGTCGTTCGTGTGCACGCCGATCTTCGCGCGGACGCCCGGATCGCGCGCCGCCGATTTGATTTCGAGCAGGCCTTCCTCGAGTTCCGGCACCTCCAGGCGGAACAGCTCGATGATGAACTCCGGAGCCGTGCGCGAAAGCACGAGCTGCGGTCCACGCAACGTCCGATCGATCTTGAGCAGATAGGCCCGGCACCGATCACCCACGCGCAGGTTTTCCTTGGGGATCATCTGGTCGCGGGGCAGCACTGCCTCGACCCGCCCCGATTCGATCACGGCGTTGCCGCGCTCCATGCGCTTGATCGTGCCGGTCACCAGCTTGTCGTTGCGCGCGAGGAAGTCCTGCAGGATCTGCTCGCGCTCTGCATCCCTGATCTTCTGCAAGATCACCTGCTTGGCGGCCTGTGCCCCGATGCGCCCGAACTCGACAGGCTCGAGCGATTCTTCTATGAAATCCTCGACCTGGACGTCGTTGTACTGCTTGAGCGCATCTGAAATCGCGATTTGATGAGCGGGAAACTCCACTGCGTCATCGGCCACGATCTGCCAGCGGCGGAAGGCCTCGTAGTCGCCGGTTTCCCGATCGACGGCGACACGAACCTCGACCTCCTCGTTGAAGCGCTTCTTGGTTGCCGAACCCAGCGCCAACTCCAGCGCGCCGAACACCACGTCCTTGGGAACGTTCTTCTCCCGCGACAGGGCGTCGACCAGCAGCAACAACTCGCGACTCATTCTTCCAGTCTCCTCACAACATCTGGGGAACCTCTGATGCGTCCGCAGGACGGATCAGAGGTTCCTCCGAATTAGGGGGTTGAAGGGGGAGTTATCCCCCTTTGTCCAATTTCCCCTTTGGACGTCGAGAGATTCGGCACCAGCCGCGCTCTCTCGAGATTCGCAAACGGGAACGACACCACGCTGCCGTCCACTTCGAGCTCGATCTGCAGCTCGCTTGCGCCGCGCAGCACACCTGTGAAGCGCCGCCGATTCCCGACCGGCACCCGCAGTTGCAGCACGGCGCGCTCTCCGGTGAAACGCCGGAAGTGCTCCGGGGTCCGCAGCACCCGGTCGAGACCCGGCGACGACACCTCGAGCCGATCGTAGTCGATCCCTTCGACCGGCAGGACGCGCTCGAGCTGACGGCTCACGCGCTCACAGTCTTCGACGGAGATGCCGCTCTGCACGGGTCCTTCGGACGTCGTCGGCGCGGAGCTGCCCGCGGGACGGTCGATGAATACGCGCAGCAGGCGTCCTCCCAGAGCCATCTGGGCTTCCACCAGCTCGTATCCAAGACCCGAGACGGTCCGTTCAACCACGGCTTCAGCACCTTTCATGCGCGCGCCACGCTTACGCTACAAACTCGCCACAAACAAAAAATGGGCACTCGGCCCATCCTCTCATCGGAGGCGGATTTTAACAGGGAAGTTCCAGCAAGACAATGGGATAGAAGCGGATAGCCGCGCCTTCCGCGCGCGCGCGCGGCCCACCTCCGCGCGGGCGTCACACACCTCGGTTCAATCCGCCGGGATTCTCCCTTGGGCAGGGGCCTCGAGCGGGGCCAGGGCAAGCGCGATCTCGCTTCCTTCGAGCTCGCGCCATTGCCCGCGCTTCAGGCTGGGCGGCAGGCGAAACGGTCCGAATCGCACCCGGATGAGGCGGCTCACCTGAATACCCATTCCCTCGAACATCCTTCGGACCTCGCGATTGCGCCCTTCCCGCAGGGTCACGTGGTACCAGTGGTTGGCGCCCTCACCTCCGACGTCGACGAGCGTCTCGAATCGGGCCGGACCATCGTCCAGCAGGACTCCTTCGCGAAGGCGATCGGTCTGCGACGGGTCGAGCCTGCCCAGCAGGCGGACCGCGTACTCCCGCTCGATTTCGTAGCGCGGGTGCATCAGGCGCTCCGCGAGCTCGCCTGAAGTGGTGAACAGAAGCAATCCACTGGTGTTGAAGTCGAGCCGACCGATCGCGACCCAGCGCGCGCCCTTCACGCGCGGGAGGCGCTCGAATACTGTCGGCCTACCTTCCGGGTCGTGGGCGGTCACGATCTCGCCCGCCGGCTTGTGATACACGAGCAACCGCGGCTCGGCGGCCGCAGGTTGCAGCCGCACCGGTCGCCCGTCCACTCGCACCCGGTCGTGAGGGCCGACCCGCTGGCCGATATGCGCCGGCTTGCCGTTCACCTCGATTCGGCCGGCAGCAATCCACTCCTCGATTGCACGGCGCGAAGCGACCCCCGCCCGCGCGAGCGCCTTTTGCAGCTTCTCGGATTCCAGCGATTCCGGTCCGGCGCCGGCATTTAACGTGGTCGATGCGCGACGCGCAGCATGCCGCGTGCCCGCGGGGCCGCGTAGTGCAGTCGAAGACGCAACCTCAGGCTTGTTGAGGCTGGGGCGCGGTCGTCGGACTTTCGATTGGACCGGTCGACGATCCGTCGGCTGGTTCGTTGTCCGCGGCATCCGGCTCGGTGAGCGGGACCTGGGTGCCTTCAAGGCTCTTGCTGATTTCTTCAAGGGGCGGAAGCTCCTGCAGCGATCTCAGGCCGAGATCGTCAAGGAAAGTCTTGGTGGTGGCATAAAGTGCCGGGCGTCCCGGCGCATCCCGGTGCCCGACCACATCGATCCAGTTGCGCGACTCCAGGGTCTTGATGATGTTGGGCGAAACGGTCACTCCCCGGATATCCTCGATATCGCCACGGGTCGCGGGTTGCCGGTAGGCGATGATGGCCAGCGTTTCGAGCACCGCGCGCGAATAGCGTGGCGCTCGCTCGGGATTCATCCGGTCCAGATGGCGTTGAAACTCGGGACGCGTCTGGAACCGCCAGCCGGTCGCCAGGTTGACGAGCTGGATCCCACGCGCGGACCAGTCGTTCCGCAGCTCGTCGAGCAGCCGGCGCACCGTGTCTGCTCCCACCTCGTCGTCGAAGAGTTTGCGTAGCTGCGCAATCGGCAATGGATCCTGCGCCGCAAGCAGCGCTGTCTCCAGGATAACCTTCACTTCACTCGGATTCAGCATGTTGTGCCAGTTTCACGTAAATCGGGGCAAACGGAGCGGCCTGCGTCACCTCGACCAGCCGCTCGCGCGCGAGCTCGAGCAGCGCGAGAAAGCTCACGACCAGGACGGCAACTCCGCGCCAAGGTTCGAACAGCTCACCGAATTCGCGAAAGCCGCCTTCGGCGAGATTGCGGAGAATGCCGGTCATGTGCTCGCGCACCGACAGCTCTTCGCGGCTGACCTTGTGGTGCTGCCTGACCCGGGCAAGCGACAGAAGATGACGCCACGCGTTCTCGAGATCGCGGACGTTCACGTCCGGAAGACGCTCGACCATGGTCTCCTCGATCCAGACGCCGATCGCCGCGAAGTCCCGCCCCCGCTGCGGCAGCGCATCGAGCTTCTGGGCCGCGAGCTTCATCCGCTCGTACTCGAGCAGTCGACGCACCAGCTCGGCACGCGGATCTTCCTCTTCCGTGACGTTCTTGGGTCGCGGCAGCAGCAGCCGGGATTTGATCTCCATCAGCATCGCGGCCATGACGAGATACTCGGCGGCGAGCTCGAGGTTCCGGTGGCGCATCGCCTCGACGTAAGTGAGGTATTGCTCGGTCACCCGCGCCATCGGTATTTCGAGGATATCGATGTTCGCCTTGCGAATCATGTAGAGCAGCAGATCGAGAGGCCCTTCGAAGTGCTCCAGAAACACTTCGAGCGCGTCCGGCGGAATGTAGAGATCGGCGGGGACCTCCATCACCGGCTCGCCGCGCACGAGCGCGATCCGCTGCGCGACATCAGGATGCAATGTGACGACGTCGCCGCTCACGAGTAGTCGAGCCCCATCACTTCGCGGACTTCCCGCATCGTCTCCCGGGCGAGGTCGCGCGCCTTGTCGCAACCGTCCGCGACGATATTCTTCACCAGCGTCGGATCGTCCAGATACTTCTGAGCCCGCTGACGCATCGGTGTCTGCTCGGCCAGCACCGCGTCGATTACCGGCTGCTTGCATTCCAGGCAGCCGATTCCGGCGCTGCGGCACCCGGCCTGTACCCACTCCTTGGTCTTCTGGTCGGAGTATCCCAGGTGGAACTGCCAGACTGGACACTTGGCGGGGTCGCCGGGATCGGTGCGCTTGACGCGCGCCGGGTCGGTCGGCATGGTGCGGATTTTCCGGGTGACCGATTCCGCGTCCTCGCGGAGTCCGATCGTGTTGCCATAGGACTTCGACATCTTCTGTCCATCGAGTCCGGGTAAGCGGGATGCCTCGGTGAGCAGGACGTCGGGCTCGACGAGGATGACTCGCCCACCCCCTTCCAGGTATCCGAACAGCCGCTCGCGATCTCCCGCGGCGAGATTCTGCGCCTCGTCGAGCAGCGCGCGCGCAGATTCGAGCGCACCCTCGTCACCCTGCTCCTGGTAGCGGGTGCGCAGCTCGCTGTAGAGCTTTGCCTTGCGGCTGCCGAGCTTCTTGACGGCAGCCTTCGCCTTGTCCTCGAAGCCGAGCTCGCGTCCGTAGATGTGATTGAATCGCCGCGCGATCTCGCGCATGAACTCGACGTGCGGCACCTGGTCCTCGCCAACCGGGACGAAGCGCGCCCGGTAGATCAGCACGTCGGCACTCTGCAACAGCGGATAGCCGAGAAAACCATAGGTCGACAGATCTCGATCCGAGAGCTTCTCCTGCTGATCCTTGTAGGTGGGAACGCGCTCGAGCCATCCCAGCGGCGTGATCATCGAAAGCAGCGTGTGCAGCTCCGCGTGCTCCGGGATGCGGGACTGGATGAACAGCGTGGCCTGTGACGGATCGACTCCCGAGGCGAGCCAGTCGATCACCATTTCCCATGCGTTCGACTCGATCACCTCAGGCTCGTCGTAGTGGGTGGTGAGCGCATGCCAGTCGGCAACGAAATAGAGGCAGGGAAACTCGCTCTGGAGCTTCACCCAGTTCTTCAGTGCGCCGTGATAGTGGCCCAGATGCAGCGCACCTGTAGGACGCATCCCTGAGACAACCCGTTCCGGAAACATCGTGCTCCGCTAGCCCCGCAGAAAGTTCATGGGAATGAGATCGACAATCGAGATGCCGGAAATCTGGCTCATGAACTGCAAAGAAAAGGCGATCACCGGGAGGAGAATCGTGCCGAGAAGATTGGTGAACAGGAGCACCAGCAGTATCGGGAATCCCAGAGGCTCGAGGCGCATGTAACCAATGGCGACAGGTCCGGGCAGCAAGCTCGCGAGTATGCGTCCCCCGTCCAGTGGTAATAGCGGCAGAAGATTGAGCACCATCAGCATCAGGTTGATATAGACACCCGCCTTGGCCATTTCCGCCAGGCGGCCGGAGAAATCATTTCCCGATTCTCCCAGCACCCCTCGCAACATCACCATCCACGCGAGAGCCATCAAGAGATTTGCACCCGGACCCGCCGCAGCGACCCACAGCATGTCGCGCTTGGGATGCCGCAAGGCGTGATAGTTCACCGGCACCGGTTTCGCCCATCCGAACAGGACGCCGGTCCCGCCGAAAAGCTTGCTCATCACCAGGATCACGAGGGGTACGACAACGGTCCCGACCAGATCAATGTGGCGGAGCGGATTGAGACTGATCCGACCCAGCCGATACGCCGTCATGTCGCCGAAGTGGCGGGCGACGTAGCCATGCGCGGCCTCGTGCAGGGTGATCGCGAAGAGAACCGGGAGCGCATAGATGGCGATGGTCTGGGCGAGGTTGAATTCCATGAATTGCGGAGACCTGACGTTTTCGTATTCTAGCAGAGCAGCATTGTCGCTCGTTCAGCTTTGAAGCGACTCGACCGCGCCCTTGCCGATCCGCACGATTTCCGGGACCGGCCCGGTCATATCCACGACCGTGCTCGGCTCGATCCCGCAGGCACCCGAATCAAGCACGGCCTCGATCTGGCGCTCCAGACGGCTGCGAATCTCCTCGGGGTCGTTTAGGGGATGCTCATCGCCCGGGAGGATGAGTGTTGCAGAGAGTAACGGCTCGTCGAGCTCGGCAAGCAGCGCCTGTGCGACGGGGTGATCCGGAACGCGCACGCCGATGGTGCGGCGGCGCGGGTGTAGCAAGCGGCGCGGGACTTCGCGCGAGGCTGGCAGAATAAACGTGTAGCTCCCTGGCGTGAGTTTCTTCAGCAGCCGGAAGCGGGCGTTGTCGACATTCGCGTAGGCGCCGATCTGCGTGAGATCCCGGCACATCAGCGTGAGATGGCGCTCTTCGTCCATGCCACGAATGCGCCGTATTCTGACCATCGCATCCTTGTCGCCGATGCGGCACCCGAGCGCGTAGCAGGAGTCGGTGGGATACGCAATGATGCCGCCGTCCCGCACGATTTCCGCGGCGCGCGCGATCAACCGCGGCTGCGGATTCAGCGGATGAATGCTGAAGAATTGCGCCATGGCGCGCGCGGCGCCGCGCTAAGTCCTGGCCCAGTCGTGCCAGACCGGCTTCAGGTCGGCCGGCAGCGGCGGCAGGCTGCCAAGTTCCGTTGCACTTTCCAGCGGACCATGAAAGTCCGAGCCGCGCGAAGCGAGCAGTCCGAACTCACGCGCGAGCGCTGCAAATTCCGAGTACTGGGCGCGCGTGTGGCTGCCGGTGACAACTTCCACCCCTTCCCCGCCCGCTGACTTGAACTCACCGAGGAGTCGCCGCATGTCGCCGCGGCTGAGCCTGTAGCGGCCGGGGTGGGCGACGACAGCCCTTCCGCCGCTGGCCGTGATCCAGCCGACCGCATCGGGAAGACTAGCCCACTGGTGAGGCACGTAGCCGGGTTTCCCGGATACCAGAAACCGCTGGAACACGGCTTTTACATCGCGCACGTGACCGCGTGCGACGAGAAACCGCGCAAAGTGCGTTCGCCCGATGAGAAGCGGATTCTCGGCGTGCGCGTAGGCGCCTTCAAGACTTCCAGGAATTCCGGCTGCGGTGAGCGCCGCCGCGATGCGCTCTGCGCGCACGGTGCGACTGCTGCGCACCGTATTGAGCCCATTCACCAGCGTTTCGCTTTCCGGGTCGACACCGAGACCGACGATGTGGATCGTGCTGCCACTCCAGGTCACGGAAATTTCGACGCCGTTGATGAAACGGATGCCCGATTCTTGGGCGGATCCGCGTGCCTCGGCGAGACCGGAAAGGACGTCGTGATCGGTGAGCGCAAGGGTCGTGACCCCGCGTGCTGCCGCGCGACGCGCAAGCTCCGCCGGCCCCAACAACCCGTCGGAGGCGGTGGAATGACAGTGCAGGTCGAAATTCTCACTCAAGCCAGGAGCACCCGTTCATGCAATTCACTTGCTTCTCGCAAAACGATGGTAGCACGCGGCCAATTCAAGTCAGCCGCGCAAAAACTCCTCGATAATCGCGGCGAGCGCCTCCGGCTGATCGTGATGCAGCATGTGCCCTGCGCCCGCAATTCTGCGATAGGTCAACCGGCCAAAACATTCACGGCGCGCGGCCAGGCCTGCGTCATCCAGATTCAGGCGCCGGGGCGTATCGGTGAGCTCCCCTTCGACCCAGAGAACCGGGGCCGTCACGTTGCGCCAGCACGCTTCGGCTTCCTCGAGGCGGTACAGGATCGGATTGACGATCTTGTGCCGGGGATCGCTGCGCAACCGGACCTTGCCGTCCGGTCCCGCTCCACCCCAGTGGTGCGCGAGGAACGCGGCACGCACCGGAGTAAGCCGGGGATTGGCGGCGATCAGCCGTGCAGCGAGCGCATCGAAGTTCACGTAATCGCGGAATCGATGGTCACGCGGAAGCTCGCGTAGCCATTCCGCGTAGCGGCGCGGGGCGGACTGTGGATCCGTGGCCACCAGACCGAAGCCCTCGAGATTCACCAGCGCCGCGACCCGCTCCGGCCGTGCCCCCGCGTAAAGGCACGCGACATTACCGCCCATGCTGTGTCCGATCAGGTTCACCGGACTGTCCGGAGAAAAGTGTGTGAGCAACGCATCCAGATCGGCGAGGTAGTCGGGAAACCAGTAGCTTCCCGCGCTTCCCCAACCGGAAAGGCCGAATCCGCGCCAGTCGGGTGCGATGACGTGCCAGGGTCCTGCGAGCGCGTCCACCAGGAACTGGAAAGACGCCGAGACATCCATCCAGCCATGCAACATCAAGAGTCGCGGATGCACGGGATCGCCCCAGCGGCGACAGTGGTATTGGACTCCGCGTATCTGAACGTGGATCGATTCGCTGGATTTCATAGGTCGCGTAACGAAGGCGGCGATAGTAGCAAACGGATGCTCCCGAATTCCAATCGCCGCTCCGGAATCCGTTCGCGGGTTTGCCGTGCCGTCCCCGCTAATCTAAGATGATCTCTTCATTCAGCAATTGCGGCCGCTGACAGGAGGCAAGGGTGCCGGTCTACTCACTCGGAGAGCGACAGGTCACGTTTCGCGGGGAGCGCTGGTATATCGCGCCCGACGCAACGGTCATCGGATCGGTGGCGATCCAGAACGAGGCGAGCATCTGGTTCAAGGTCGTCATTCGCGGCGACAGCGATCTGATCACGATCGGCGAGCGGGTGAACGTCCAGGACGCCGCGGTGCTGCACACGGACGCGGGAATCCGGCTGACTCTCGGCCGAAACTCGTCCGTCGGTCATCTGGCCATGCTGCATGGTTGCACTGTCGGCGAAGGGAGCCTGATCGGCATCGGCGCAGTCATCCTGAATCACGCCGTGATCGGCAAGCACACGCTGATCGGCGCGAACACTTTGATTCCCGAGGGGAAACAGATACCCGACGGCGTTCTCGTCGTCGGCCAGCCGGGCAAGGTGGTGCGCGATCTCGAGCCCGCGGAAATCGACGGACTGCTGAAGATCGCAGACGGCTACGTTGCGCGGGCCGAGGAGTACCGGCAGCACCTCAAGCCGGCACAGGGGTGATTGGCTCCCCGCTTTCGCGGGGATGACCGCACGCGGCGCGACCGATGGTCGCGCCTGCGGGGTCACTTCGGGGCCATGCGAATGGCGCCGTCGAGGCGTACGACTTCGCCGTTCAGCATCTGGATCTCGATCATTGCCTTGGCCAGCGCCGCATACTCGTCCGCCCGGCCGAGGCGCGAGGGGAACGGCACCTGCTTGCCGAGCGAGTCCTGGATCTCCTTGGGCAATCCGTGCAGCATGGGCGTCTCGAAAATTCCCGGTGCGATCGTGAGCACGCGAATGCCGTCGCGGGCGAGATCGCGGGCGATCGGCAGCGTCATGCCGACGATGCCGCCCTTCGATGCGGAGTAGGCAACCTGGCCGATCTGGCCGTCGAACGCGGCAACCGACGCCGTGCAGATGATCACGCCCCGCTCGCCGCTTTCCTGTGGTGGCTGCTTCGCCATTGCGGCAGCGGCCAGCCGAATCATGTTGAACGTGCCGATGAGATTGATGTTGATCGTCTTGGTAAACGAGGCGAGCGAGTGCGGCCCTTCCTTCCCGATCGTCTTTTCGCCGATCGCGATGCCCGCGCAGTTGACCAGCCCTTGAAGCCCGCCGAACGTTTTGAGCGCCGTATCGACGACCCCCTGACCGTCTGCCTCGCTGGTGACGTCGCATTTGACGAAGCGTGCGGACTTGCCGAGCTCCTTCGCAAGTGCTTCGCCCTTGTCCGCCTGAAGGTCCGCAATGAGGACGTTGGCGCCGTTGCCCGCAAGCATGCGTGCGGTACCGCCGCCGAGCCCGGAGGCGCCGCCGGTGACGATGAAAGTGCTGCCCTTGATCTGCATGATCGTTCCCTGACGTTGAAAACCTGGAAATTATGCCCTCTCGGGGCTACACCGTCCGTCGCTGCCGCCGCGCCGCCGTTGCCTCGGTGTCGGTCGACCCGTCGGCACGCAGCTCTACGCCGAACAGGGCGGATGCCTCCCCGCGCGTGTAATAGCCGTGCGCGACGTCGCGTGCGACGCGTTCCGGCGCCCGGCGCAGCGGATCGCCGAAGCCGCCTCCGCCGGGGGTCGTCACCTCGATGACGTCCCCCGTCCCGATATCGATACCCTGATCTTTTGACAGGTGCGGCGGCGAATACGGCACGCCTCCGCGCACGATGCGCACCCGATTGACCCCGCCGTCCGCTCCGCCTTGCGCGCCTTGCGGGCCGACGCGACCGTGATCCATCACCATCGATGCCCGGGCTTCGCCGCGGCGCATGCGGATCTTGTAGTTCACCCCGAAACCGCCGCGAAACTCGCCCGCGCCGCCGGACCCTTCGGCGAGCGAGTATTCCTCGAACTGCACGGGATAGAACTGCTCCATCACCTCGATCGGGCGTCGTCTTGGAGATCCCGATGGTCGAGCACCCGTTCGACAGGCCGTCGCCCCGGGTGGAGCCCCCGTAACCTCCCCCGGAAATGACATACATGACGTAGGCACGATTGCGCGCCGGATCGAATCCACCGACCGACAGGTTGCCGGACGTGCCCGCCGGCGCAGCAAACAACTTGTCGGGAATCGCCTTGACGAGTGCCGAGAACACCGCTTCCGCAATGCGCTGACTGACCTCCGCGGCACACCCGGAAACCGGGCGCGGATACTTCGCATAAAGAAACGTTCCCTCGGGCTCGATGATCCGCAGTGGCGCAAATGTCCCGGCGTTGATGGGAACATCCGGGAACACGTGCTTGACCGCCAGATAAATTGACGATTTGGTCGTGGCGATCACACTGTTCATAGGGCCGCGGCAAGGCGGAGACGAGCCGGTCATGTCGAACGTCAACGTCTCGCCCTGCTTCACGATGCGCATGGCGATGCGCAGCGGCTCGTCCACAACGCCGTCGGAATCGACGAAGGCCTCGCCGTCGTACGTTCCGTCCGGGATCTCGGCGATCCTCGCACGCATTTGTTGCGCCGCGCGGGACTTCAGTTCACCGATTGCGTGCTCGACCGTGACGACGCCGTATCGATCGAGCAGCGCCGTGAGACGACGTTCTCCGATCGAAAGCGCGGCCGCCTGCGCCTTGATGTCCCCGATCCGCTGATCGGCAATCCGTATGTTCGAAAGAATGATCGACAGGATCTCCTGATCGATGATCCCGCGCTTGTAGAGCTTGACGGGCGGCAAACGCAAGCCTTCCTGCTCCACCTCGGTCGCATTCGCGGAGAACCCGCCCGGCACCGAGCCGCCCGTGTCGGGCCAGTGACCGGTGTTCGCGAGCCAGGCGAAGAGTCGCCCTTCATGGAAAAACGGCTTCACGAACTTGACGTCCATGAGGTGCGTGCCGCCCAGATAGGGATCGTTCACGATGAAGATGTCGCCTTCGTCGAGCGGTGTCCCCTGCTCCTTCACGCGCTCGATGACCGCCTGCGTGGAAAACTGCATCGTTCCCACGAAGACCGGCAGGCCGAGTTCGCCCTGGGCGATCAGCTCGCCGGTATCGCGATGGTAGATGCCGTCCGATCGGTCCAGCGCTTCGGAGATCACCGGAGAGAACGCGGCGCGCACGAAGGCCAGGTCCATCTCATTGCAGACCTGCTGCAACCCGTTCTGGATCACCACCAGCGTGATGGGATCGATGTCGGGTGAACCACGTGCGTCGTGAATGTCCATGAGGCGTTCCTTCCAGACTTTACTTGCGCTCAGACTGTCACGACCAGGTTGCCGAGAGGATCAAGACTAACGCGATTGCCTGGTTCGATGACAGTCGTCGCGTCGAGTTGCTCGATGATCGCTGGCCCGGCAAAGGTCGCGCTCTGCGGCAGCCAGTCACGGCGATAGACAGGTGTCGGAACGCGCTCGCCATCGAACCAGACTTCGCGCGTCTCGGTCTGCGCCTCTGCCAGCGTGGCGCGCGGCTCGCCGGCGGCGAGCGCCGCCAGGCTCACCGGACGGCGCTTGCCGATCACGGCGGTGTGCAGGCCGACCAGCACGGGGCGGATTTCCTTGAGCTCGACGCCGAAGCGCTGCCAGTAGGCCGCTTCGAACAGCTGGTGCAACTCGTCGGGTGTCACGTCCGCGTTCGGCAATGCCACCGTGAGGATGTGGCTCTGTCCCTGGAACTGCATGTCGGCCCGATGCACGTATTCGATGCCTTCCACCGTCACCCGCTCCCGCTCGAGCATGGCTCTGCCGTCGGATGTCTGCTGCGCGAGGATGCTCTTGACCACATCCGGGCCCACTTCCGGAAGCGGCCGATTGACTGTCCTGACGAAGTCGTGACGCACGTCCGCGACGACGCAACCCAGGGCATTCGTGAGACCGGGGCGCGCGGGAATCAGGACCTTCGGAATGCCCAGCTCGCGCGCAAGTGCCACCGCGTGCAACGGACCCGCGCCGCCGAATGCGAACAGGGCGAAATCCCGCGGATCGTGGCCGCGCGCGAGGCTCACCATGCGGATCGCATTCGCCATGCGATCGTTGGCGATTCGCAACACCGCCGCGGCCGCATCGTCCGGCTCGAGACCCAGGGGCTGCCCCAATTGCTCCGCGACTGCAGCGCGCAAGGATTCGAACGCGACCGGCGTCGCAACCGATAGCAGCCGTCCCGGGTTGAGTCGGCCGAGAAACAGATTCGCATCCGTGATCGTGACCTGCGCACCACCGCGTCCGTAGCAGATCGGGCCCGGCGTCGCGCCCGCGCTTTCCGGACCGACCTGCAGCATCCCGGCATCGTTGATCCCGGCAATCGATCCGCCGCCAGCCCCGATCGTATGGATGTCGATCATGGGCACGTGGATCGGCATGGCGTACTCGAGCTCGAGCTCGGTCGACAGTTGCGGGAGCCCCGCCTGGACGAGGGCGACGTCGCTCGACGTACCGCCCATGTCGTACGTGACGATGTTCGGAAATCCGGACTGCGTGGCGGTGTACGCCGCGGCGATCACTCCGGATGCGGGACCCGATCCGACCGTGTTCACGGCCGCCTCCGAAACGAGGCCCGCGGCGACCGTACCGCCATTGCCCTGCATGACCAGCAGCTCGTTGGCAAAGCCGCGCGCCGAGAGCTCTCCCTGGAGCCGCTCGATGTAGCGATGCAACACCGGCTGGATGGAAGCGTTCACCGCAGCCGTCACACCGCGCTCGTATTCGCGGTATTCGGAGATTACTGCGTGCCCGGCGGTGATGTACCGATTTGGCCAGAAGCGCCGCACGATCTCGGCAGCGCGCAGCTCGTGCGAGGGGTTGATGTAGCTGTGCAGAAAATGGATGACGACGCTCTCGGCGCCGAGCTCCAGTAGGCGACGCGCGGCCCGCTCGACACCCGGCTCGTCCAGCGGCCTGACCACCCCACCCGAGGCGTCCATCCGCTCCTCGACCTCGAGCCGCAACTCCCGCGTCACCAGCGGCGTGAAGCTTCCGATAAGTCCATAAGGCTGCGGCCGCGTGCGCCGGCCGAGCTCGAGCACGTCGCGGAAGCCGCGGGTGGTGATCAATCCGACCCGCGCGATCTTGCGCTCGAGCATCGCGTTGGTGGTGGTCGTCGTGCCATGAACCATGGTCGCGACTTCCGCCAGAGCCGCGCCGGTTTGCGCCAGCGCCGCGAGCACCCCGTCCGCCTGATTTTCCGGCGTCGTCGGGACCTTGGCGAGGCGAAGCTCCCCCGCGCCCTCGTCGATCAGGATGAGGTCGGTGAACGTGCCGCCGACGTCTACGCCAACGATCCTGGTCATCGCCGCAATCCTATTCGACCTCGCCCAGGAATACCACAAGATGGAAGCCGTCCCGGATTCGGATCGATCCAATGCTACGATCGGACCCGGAGAAACCTCTTGCTCGTCTCAACTGCAACGCCTACCGGTATGGCCGGATCATCGCGCCGCCACAGAGCTCTAACGCATGTCCGACCTTCGTCCCCCTGCGCCGCCTGACGTAGCGCAAACCCTGGCGCTCGAAGCGTCCGCATCGAGGTCCCGCCGTGTCTGGCGTTGGGTTCTCATCGCCGGCGCACTGATCGCGGCCGGTCTCGTCACTGCGGGTTTCCTTTCACGCGGCGAGCAGCAGGTCCAATACCAGACCGCAAAGGTGGAGCGCGGCAATCTTACGGTCATCGTTACTGCGACGGGCACGCTGCAGCCGACCAACCAGGTGGACGTGGGCAGCGAGCTGTCGGGAATCGTCAAGGCCGTCGAGGTCGATTTCAACGACACGGTGAAGGTCGGACAGGTGCTGGCGCGACTCGACACCTCGCGGCTCGAATCGCAGGTGGTCCAGACCGAGGCGGCGCTAAAATCGGCGCAGGCCAGGCTGCGCGAGGCACAGGCGAACGAGGACGAAACGCGCCGCAAGCTGGTGCGCGCGAAAGAGCTTTTCGAAAAGAAGTTCACGTCGGAGGAGGCACTTGTCACCGCGGATTCGGCGTCCAAGCGCGCCGTTGCGATGGTCGAGAGCGCGCGGAGCCAGGTGGACCAGGCACGCGCGACCCTCGAGGTGGATCGCACGAACCTTGGCAAGGCGGTCATCCGCTCACCGATCAACGGCATCGTCCTCGCGCGCAAGGTCGAGCCCGGCCAGACCGTTGCGGCAACGCTGCAGGCGCCCGTGCTGTTCACGCTTGCCGAGGACCTCACCAGGATGGAACTGCACGTCGACGTCGACGAGGCGGACATCGGGCAGGTAAGACCCGGGCAGAGCGCGACCTTCACCGTCGATGCGTATCCCGGACGCGAATTCCCCTCCAAGGTCGCTCAAGTACGCAACGCCGCGAAGACGGTGAGCGGCGTGGTCACCTACGAGACCGTCCTCACCGCGGACAATGAAGGGCTGCTCCTGCGTCCCGGCATGACCGGCACTGCGAACATTACGGTGAATCAGCTGGAGAACGTCACGCTGGTGCCGAACGCGGCGTTTCGCTTCACGCCGCCGACCCCCGAGGTCGCGGAGAAGCGAAGTTTCGTGAGTCGGCTTCTCCCGATTCCGCCGCGCAGTCGCCCTGACGAGCCGGCATCGAACGACCGGCGTCACCAGCGAGCCTGGACGCTGCAAGACGGCAAGCCGGCGCCCGTCGAGGTGACCGTTGGCCCGACCGATGGCCGGATGACGCAGGTCGTCAGTGGCGCCCTTGCGCCTGGAGCGGAGGTACTGACGGGCGTGGTGCAGTCCGCGCAGTAATGGAAGCCACCACCCCACGGAGTGCCGCCGCGTCCGAGCCCTCTACGACGCCGCCGATCTTCGCGCCGATCATCGCGCCGGTTATCGAGTTGCGCGAGGTGACCAGGACCTACGGGACCGGAGCCGCTGCGGTGCACGCGCTGCGCGGCGTGAGCCTGCGCATCGCGGTCGGCGAGTTCGTCGCGGTCATGGGCCCGAGCGGCTCAGGCAAATCGACCTGCATGAACATCCTCGGCTGCCTCGACGTTCCGAGCACCGGCGACTATCTGTTCCAAGGTGTCGAGGTCGGACGAGTGTCGCGCGAGCAGCGAGCCCTGCTCCGCCGCCACTACCTCGGGTTCGTGTTCCAGGGCTACAACTTGCTCAATCGCACCACTGCGCTGGAGAACGTCGAGCTACCGCTCGTTTACCGCAGGGTGTCGGCGCGCGAGCGCAAGGCGCGGGCACTGCGCGCGCTCACGACCGTCGGACTCGAGGCCTGGTCGCACCACACACCGGGTGAGCTGTCCGGCGGGCAACAGCAACGCGTGGCGATCGCGCGCGCTATCGCGACCGAACCGGCAGTGATCCTCGCCGACGAGCCGACCGGGAATCTCGACACCGCGCGTAGCCGGGAGATCATGGAGCTCCTGGTCGCGCTCAATCGCGAGCAAGGCATCACGATCGTCATGGTGACGCACGAGGCCGACATGGCGGCCTACGCGCAGCGCATCGTGCAGTTCGTCGACGGGTTGGTCGCTTCCGATCGGCCAAACCCGAGGCGCCTCTGATGTTTGCCGAGGCACTTCTGCTCGCGCTGCGGGAGATCCGTCGCAACGTGCTGCGCTCGTCGCTCACGATTCTCGGCATTGTGATCGGCGTCGCCGCAGTCATCATCATGGTGACGCTCGGCAGCGGCGCGACCCTGCACGTGGCGAACCAGATCCGCAGCCTCGGCAGCAATCTCCTCAGTGTGCGTCCGGGCCAGCAGCCGCGCGGGCCCGGCGGCGCCAGGCAGAATGCCCGGCCATTCGAGCTCGCCGACGTCGAGGCGATCGAGCGCGAGGTGCCTGGCCTAGCAGCGGTGACGCCGGTCTCCGGGAAACTCATGCTGGCGATCAGGGCCGACACCAACTGGTCCACGACCGTCACGGGCTCCGACAACGCGTATTTCACGGTGCGCGACTGGCGTCTGGCATCCGGGCGGCTGTTCTCCGATGGGGAGCTGCGCGCCGGCGCGATGGCGTGCATCCTCGGCGCGACGGTCAAAGACAAGCTGTACGGGTCGCAGGATGCCCTCGACACCCCGATCCGTCTGGGCGGACTGTCCTGTCCGGTGATCGGCGTGCTGGCGAGCAAGGGGCAAGCCACCTTCGGAATCGACCAGGATGACCTGGTCGTCATTCCCCTGCGTGCGTTCCAACGGCGCATCGCCGGCAATCAATACGTGGATCAGATCCTAGTGTCGGTTCGGGACGGCGTCTCGACGAAGAAGGTACAGAAGGACGTCGAGCTGCTCCTGCGCGAGCGCCGACGGGCAGGCTCCAAGGAGGAGAACGACTTCCACGTCACGGACATGCAGCAGATCGTCGCGGCGGTCAGCGGTAGCACGCAGACGATGACGGCGTTGCTCGGCGCGGTGGCCGCGGTGAGCATGCTCGTGGGTGGCATCGGGATCATGAACATCATGCTCGTGTCGGTCACCGAGCGCACGCGGGAAATCGGCATCCGCCTCGCAGTGGGCGCGATGGAGCGCGAGGTGTTGCTGCAATTCCTCGTGGAAGCAGTGACCCTGTCGCTCTTCGGCGGCGTCGTCGGCGTTCTGGGCGGGCTCGGCACGGCGGCTGCCGGAGCGGCACTCCTCGGCGTTCCGTTCGTGTTCGACGGGTGGATCGTGGTCCTTGCGTTCCTGTTCTCGGGGGCGGTCGGGGTGATATTCGGCTTCTTTCCCGCCCGCAAGGCAGCGCGGCTCAATCCCATCGACGCATTGCATCACGAATGACAGCGCGTCGCGCGTCCTTTCGCATCAGCCCTTTGGACGAGCGCCACTAGGACTCACGCTTGCCGCTGCCGCACGATTGCGTCGCCCCCAGCGTTCTTCGAGGCCCGGGATGCTGTCACGCTGCGCGATCACGATCACCTCGTCGCCTTCGTGCAGGCGGGAGTGGCCGTCGGGCAGGAGAAATTCCTCCTTGCGATAGACGCAGACGACGCGGCTCGACCTGGGAAGACCGAGCTCGGCGATCGTCGTCTCGTCCTCCGCACGTGCGACGAACGAGAAGATGCGGGCGTCCCCCCGCACCATGGCCGTAATCTCGAGTGGGTCTCGCCCTTCGAAGAGATCGGCGAGGTAGCGCCCGACGCTGCGTGATGGAATGACCGTGTGCGTCAGCCCGAGCTCGATGCAGATGTGTTCGAACTCGGGGTCGTCGATCTTCGGCACCACGGCGCGGAAGCCGAGCGACTGGCCCACCAGACAGGCGATGATGTTCGTCTGATCGGAGCCCGTGAAGCAGAACAGGTAGTCGGTGTGCTCGGGATCCGCCTCCCGCAGCACCGCCGGCTTGGCGCCGTCGCCGTGCAGGAAGCCGCAATCCAGCTCGCCGGCGAGCGCGTCGATCACCTCGCGGTCGCGCTCGATGATCACGACCTCGTGACCGCGCCCAAGAAGCTGGCGCGCGGTATTTACGGTGAGCGCCCCGGCGCCCACGAAGACGGCTCTCATTGTTCCGTATGCCTCCTGGCGAACCATGTCGCCGGATAGATAAGGACGAGCATTGCGAAGAACTCCACGCGGCCGAGCAGCATGTCGATCCCGAGCACTGCCTTGAGGGCCGGTGCGAGGTCGGGCGATGTGATGCCCGTCGACAGGCCGACCGTGCCAAGCGCCGATACTACGTCGAACAGGCTGTTCAGGGGATCCAGGCCCGCGGCCAGGAATGGCAGCCACGAGACGAGCGCCGCGACCGGGAAGAGCAACACGACCGCGAGCATCGAGAGGGCTTGTTCGCTTGGAACCGGCCGGCCGTGGACGCTGAGCTCTGCGACGGCTCGACTCGGCATCGCGGCGCGGCGCAGCAGTAGCCCCAGCAGGCCGACGAGCACGAGCAGACGCAGGAGCTTGAACCCGCCCGCCGTGGAACCCACCGAGCCGCCGATCGCCATGGCGACCATGAGCACGAGCTTCGAGGCCGCATCGAGCTCCCCCGGCGGGGCTGCGGCGAACCCGGTGGTCGACTGTGCCGAGACGCCGAGCAGCAGACGATCGCCCAGCGACGCCGAACCGTCGATGCCGAGGCCGAGAAGCGCCAACGCACCGCAAGTCAGCGCGGTCATGACGATCAGCGCCCGCAGCTCTGCATCGCCCAGCACGCGCTGCCATTCGCGACGGGCGAGCGCGCCGATCGAGCGGCAGCGAGACTGCGCCGGTGAACCCGATCATCGGTGATCGCGGTGCGTACGGTTCCACCCTCGACGGCAGGCAGGCTTTGCGTGTGCGGCGAGAAACCGCCGGTGGAGACTCCCGCAAAGGCGTAGTTGGCCGCCTCGAACGCATTCAGTCCGAGCGCGGCGAGCGCCAGCCACAGCGACGAAAGTCAATGCCGCGTAGGTGACGGCCACACGGCGCGCGAAAGCGCGCGTCGTCGTCGCCAGATGCTCGCCCGAGGGCGCCGGGTCGATCAATCGCCGCGCCGCGACGTCATTCCCCATCAAGAGCGCGATTGAAAGCACGACGATGCCGAGCCCGCCGCACCATTGCAGCCACGAGCGAACGAAAATCAGTGTTCTCGGCATCGAATCCACGTCCGTGATCATGCTGAGACCCGTCGTCGTGATCCCGGACACCGATTCGAAAAGCGCGTCGGCCCACGCCAGCCCTGCCGCGGCCATGGGATAGGCCATCACGGCGCTTGCGAGAAGATATGCCGCGGCGGTTACGACCAGCGCCTCGTTCGCCTGGATGCGTCGCCGGTGCGGGCAGCCGCGTGAGCAGCCACCCGATCGCCGCAAGCGCCAGCGCGGCCGCGAGGTAACGCCAGGCGATGTCGTACTCGGAGAACCAGAAGCCCACGAGCGCCGGTGGAATCGCGAGCACCGCAAGCACCAGCAAGAGCTCGCCGACGTACCGCGCCACGACCGCCGGTCGCACCGCGTAGGTCAATGCCAGGAGACCTTCGTTTGCCATACTCGGATATGAATATTTCCGCAAACTTTCCGGTCACGGGTGGGGCGACGCGCTCGCACCGCTCCCCAGCCGCAGCATCCAGCGCGCGATCTCGGGCCAGCGCTCGCGCAGTGTCTTCTCTCCCATGAAGAGTCCGACGTGTCCGCCGGGTGCGAGTGCCTTTGCAATCTCGGTCTTGGGCGTGCCGACGAGATTCTCGGCGGCGAACACCTGCTCCTTGGGAGTGATGTCGTCCGCGTCGCCCGCGAGCAGATAGACGGGACAGCGGATGTCGCCGAGCGACAGGCGGCGGCCTAGCCCGGCGAACTCCCCCTTCGCCAGGCGGTTCTCCTTGAACAGCTGGCTGACGGCCTGCAGGTACCAGCGCCCGGGCAGGTCGATGGGGTTCTCGTACCATCGCTCGAAGGTCTCGGTCTTGCTTACGTAGTCCGGATCGTCGATGTGCTCGTACAGGCGCAGATACTTGTCGACGTACTGCGCCTCGGGGTGCATGGCCTTCCAGCCCTCGAGCATGAAACGCCCGCGCATCAGGCCGCCACCGGCCAGGATCAGTTCCTCGTAGAAGTTTGCCGGCAGCTCGTTCACCATCTCCTTGAGCGGACCATCCCCGGCCTGCGTGTCGATCGGCGAGCCGGCGAGCACCAGGGTCGACACTTTTTCGGGATACCGCGCGGCGTACATCGCCGACATCCACCCACCCTGGCACAGTCCCACGAGGTTCACGCGCGTGCCAGAATCGTCGATGCAGACGTTGAGGTCGGCGAGATAGTTGTCGATGTCGTAGTCCTTCATGTCCAGCCCAGCGCTCTTCCAGTCGGTGACCAGCACACGCCGGTGACCGTTGGCGAGCAGCGTCTCGACCAGACTCTGGCCCTTGTGGTAATCGGCAATGGTGGCGGTGTGCCCCGCGTACGGCGCGTCGACAAGCGTGGGAACCGCACTCGACCTCGCATCGCCAAACTCGCGTAGCCGCAGCGTGTGCAGATCCAGAATCACGCTGTTGGCGGTCGCGAACTGCGGCGCGAGTTCATGATCGACCTTCTCCGCCTCGACGAGGAATTTCAGGTTCTTCTTGAACAGCGCAAGCTCCGCCTCTTCCATCGCATAGGCGACCGCCATTGGCCAGAACAGCGGAATGCTGTGTTCATCGATCTTGCGCAGGCTCTTCGCTGCATCTTTCGCCATGACAGGCTCCGATCTTCAGATTTTGTTCAACCGCTACGTCGAGAGGACTCCCCTGGACCGAAGCAGACGGTAAGTGCCCTTCTTGACGACGTCGTTCAACACGAACCACGCCAGCGCATAGGTCCACATCCATAGGGCGTACTTCCAGCCGATCGGGGTGATCAGGAGTCCATAGACTGCGATCAGCGTTCCCAGGATCTCGGTGCCGAACGTGGCGCCGAGCAGCAATGGCGACGGGAACGGCCGCTGCCAGAACCAGCCTGCGGTGCGTGTGATGTAGAGGGTGCTGTGACCGGCCACGATCAGCTTGAGGAATAGCATCGTGCGGATCACGTCTTCCGAAACGCCGTTCTCCTTGAGCAGGAAGAACAGCAGGAAGGACGCGACCACGCCGCTAATTCCCAGCACACTCGATACGGTCAGCATCTCCGGCATGTTCCAGCGCACCGGATTGCGATCGACCCGCGTGTTGTCGTAGGCGATCGCGAGGATCGGAAGGTCGTTAAGCAGCGCCAGCAGGATGATCATGAGCGCCGTGATCGGGTAGAAGCTGAAAACCACGATGCTCAATGTCATGAACAGAATGATGCGAATCGTTTCCGCGATACGAAAAATCGAATAACTCTTCATTCGCTCGAAGGTAATGCGTGCCTGCTTGATCGCCTCGTTGATGACGTCCAGCCCCGGAGCGGTGAGAATGATGTCGGCGGCGGCGCGCGCCGCGTCGGTGGCGTTGGATACCGCGATGCCGCAGTCGGCTTTCTTGAGGGCAGGCGCGTCGTTCACGCCGTCGCCGGTCATTGCGACGATGTGGCCTGCCTTCTGCAGCGTGTCGACGATGCGGTATTTGTCCTCGGGGACCACCTCCGCGAAGATGTTCACCGACTCGATCATCTCGACGATCGCGGACTCATGCGTGTGCAGGAATTCGCGTTCGATCAGGCTGGTGTCGTACAGGTCGCGGACCGCCTGCATGACCTCGTCGGCGAAGCGCTTCGCGTCCTGGTGCGAGACCTCCGGCTTGAGGCGCTGATAGATCGCCGCTGACAGCACTGCGGCAAGGTCGAGCAGCTCGTTCCCGGCGCTGCCGGAAAGCTGGCCGGAAGTCATGGTGCGCTGCTTGAGGCCGAGGATCCGGCCGATCTCTCGCGCGATGGCGGCGTTGTCGCCGGTGACCATCTTCACGTCCACGCCGTACGCGCGCATGTCCTCGATCACCTGCTTGGAGTCGTCCCGCGGCGGGTCGTAAAGCGGGATCAGTCCGAGCAGCCGCAGGGCCTCCTCACCGTGCTTGCGCCCGACCGCCAGGGTGCGGTAGCCCTTCGCGGCCAGACCGTCCACGGTCTTGCGCACATTCTGCGCCTGCTCGTCCGGCAGTTCGGCCATGCCGAGCAGAACCTGCGCCGCTCCCTTGACCGCGACGAAGCGTTCCTCGCCCTTTTCGACCTGCGCCTCCGTGCGCTTGCGCACCGGGTCGAACGGGGTGAAGGCTGCCTGGCGATAGCTCTTCCAGTTCAGGTCAGCGAAGTGATCGTCGATGTAGTCGAAGATCGGAAGCTCGATCGGATCGCGGTTCTCCGCCCGTGAGGCGAGCGCCGCGGTGAGGAACAGCTCACGCGCGTCGTGTCCCTCGAGCGCCACAGGCTCGGCGACGCGCATCTCGTTCTTGGTCAGTGTGCCCGTCTTGTCGGAGCAGAACACGTCCACGCCGGCCAGCTCCTCGATCGCGGTGAGTCGACTGACGATCGCCCGCCGGCGTGCGAGATTGACAGCCCCTACCGCCATGGTGACCGACAGCACGGCCGGTAGTGCCACCGGAATCGCGGCGACGGTCAGCACCAGCGCGAAGCGGGCAATTTCGAGGAAAGGTTCGTGGCGGAACAACGCCACCATGACGATCAGCATCACCAGAACGACGGTGAGCATGATGAGGAAGTCGCCGATGCGGATGACCATCTTCTGGAAATGGCTGCGTTCCTCGAGGGACGCCTTGGCCACGAGCGCGACCACGGTGTGGAAGTTCGTGTTGGTGGCGGTGTTCACCACCACTGCGAGCATCTCGCCCTGCTTGGCGATAGTGTTGGCGTAGGCGACTTGGCCGGCCTTCTTGTTCACGGGCAGCGACTCGCCGGTGAGCGCCGACTGGTCGACACTCAGATATTCGCCGTCGATGAGCTGCACGTCCGCGGGGATGACGTTGCCGATACGCAGCTTGACGATGTCGCCCGGCACAAGCTCGCGCGCCGACACCGTCTTGAACGCTCCCTCGCGCAGCACCACCACCTCGGTGGCGAGGCGCTGCTTGAGTGCCTTGAGGGCGTTCAGCGCCCGGTGCTCCTGGAAGAAATCGAGTCCCGCGTTCACCAGCAACATGACCGCGATGATCGCGAAGTCATCCCATTTTTGAACCACTGCCGACAGGATGGCCGCGGTCTCGATCATCCAGGGGATCGGCCCCCAGAAGCGGCGGAACACGCGGTGCCAGAGGGGCTCCTCTTTCTCCCGGATCTCGTTGTAGCCGTAGCGCGCGAGGCGCTTACGCACTTGCTCCCCGTTCAGGCCTTTGTCCGCCGCCACCTCGAGCTGCGCGAGTGTGTCGGCGGTCGCCCGGCGCGCGTAGTCGTCGGTTTTCGAGGGCGTGCTGGGCTGGCGCGACGGCGTGACGGCATCATTCATTGCCGTCAGCCCTCCGCCGCGCGATGAGGTTGTAGAGCCACGCGAACACGGCACCGCCGACCCAGCCGTCGAAGAACGCCCAGACCAGTCCGATGACGCTTCCCGTGGGGCTGATTGTGTAGCCTCGGTAGAGCTGCCCGATCAGCGTACGCTCGCCGGTCGCGCCGTCGAAGGCGATGATCCACCAGGTGAGCGCGAACAATCCCAGCCCCCAGAGGAGGCCGCAGGTCAGGGCAAAGGCCTTCACATCGAGTTTCATCGCGGGACTTCCTTGTCGATAATCGCATCTTGGGGCAGTGACGAGCGTGATACCGTCGATGCCACTTTCCTTCAAGCCTTGCTCCGTTCGCGCATGGAACTATTGACCCTCGTCAACACTTTGATTACCGATTGACCATAGCGTTACCAACGTAGCGTCTGAATGCGTGCAGCGGGGTAAGCCCCTTTTACACCGGGTGACCGGCGCCGCAATTTGCAAAGGAGGCCTCATCCATGTATCGCAGAATCCTCGTTCCGCGTTGACGGGAGCAAAACCGCCGCGCTTGGCCTGGGCGAAGCGATCCACCTGGCCAAGAACCAGCGCGCAAAACTGCGACTCGTGTACGTGGTGGACAAGATGGCGATCATCGGCGTCGTCGAGGCCGGATTGGACCCCGGCCCCGTCCTCGCGCGACTGGCACGAAGCGGCCGCAGGCTGCTCGAGCAGGCGCGCCTGAGCGCCAAGAAGCTCGGGGTCGACTCCGAGACGGTGCTACGCGAGCCCGTCGTCAAGCGCGTCGCCGACACGATCCTGAGCGAGGCGAAGACGTGGCGCGCCGACCTGATCGTTATGGGAACCCACGGTCGGCGCGGCGTGCGCCGCATGGTGCTCGGAAGCGACGCTGAGCAAATCATGCGCCAGGCAGAAGTGCCCGTGCTGCTCGTGCGTGGCCGCTAGGATCCCAGGGCCGACACGGTGAAACCGTTCCCTCCGGCACCGACGGTCGGCCAGCCATGCTGACCCTGTCGAGCGTCGAGCCAGGAAGATTGTGAAGAGAACCCGTTGAAACTGTCCTTTCACGGCGCGGATCGCGGCGTCACCGGCTCCTGCCACCTCGTCCAATGCGGTGAACACAGGATATTGATCGATTGCGGCCTATATCAGGGCGGGCGCGAGCTGGACGAGGAGAACGCCGAGCCGTTCGGCTTCGATGCTGCGGGCATCGACTTCGTACTGCTCACGCACGCCCACCTGGACCATTGCGGGCGCCTGCCGTTGCTGGTCAGGCGGGGTTTTCGGGGCGAGATCATCACGACCGCGGCGAGCCGCGAGCTCGCTCGGCTCGTGATGCTGGACGCTGCGCATATCCAGGAGGAGGACGCGCGCCGCCGGGCGCGCCGGGCCGCGCGCCGTGGAAAAGAGAGCGATATCGCTCCGCTCTACTCGATGCTGGATGCGATGAACACGCAGGATTACTTCGGACGTGTTGCGGCCTACGGTCAGCCGCTGCAAGTTGCCCAGGGGGTGCGTGCGACCTTCCTCGACGCCGGCCACATCCTGGGCTCGGCGAGCGTTCTTCTCGAGCTGGAGGAGGCGGGCCACCGGCGCAGCGTCCTCTTCTCGGGCGATCTGGGCAACTCCGGCCGCCCCCTCCTGCGCGATCCGGCAACCCCGACGCAGGCGGACGTCGTGGTGATGGAGACAACCTACGGCGATCGGCTGCACAAGCCGTTCGCGCCGTCGGTCGAGGAGCTGTACCGGGCGATCGGCGACACCTTCGAGCGCGGCGGCAATGTCGTCATCCCGACGTTCGCACTGGAACGCGCGCAGGAGCTCCTGTACTTCCTCGGCCAAGGCATCGAGAAAGGGCATCTGTCGGCGGCGACACAGGTGTTCCTGGATTCCCCGATGGCGATTTCGGCCACCGAGATCTTCCAGCGCCATCCCGAGTGCTACGAGCCTCGCACCGCCGCCCTCTTCCGCGCTGGGCGCGACCCCTTCGATCTCCCCGGCCTCCACATGACTCGCGAAACCGCCGACTCGATGGCGATCAACCGCGTCGTGGGCGGCGCGATCATCATGGCCGGATCCGGGATGTGCACCGGCGGACGGATCCGCCATCACCTGCGGCACAACCTCCCGCGCCCGAACTGCAGCGTGATCTTCGTCGGATTCGCGGCGCGCGGCACGCTGGCGCGCCGAATCATCGACGGCGCCGAACGCGTGCGAATCTACGACGAGGAGGTTCGCGTGCGCGCACGGATCCACACGATCAACGGTTTCTCGGCCCATGCCGATCGTGCGGAACTCCTTGCGTGGCACGGGCGCATCGGCGGTCCGGCGCGCACTTTTCTCGTGCATGGCGAGGAGGACGTGATGCGCGCGTTCGCAGGCCGCCTGAGCGGCACGCGTGTCGAGATGCCAAACTTGCACGAGGAGTTCGAGCTGTGAGCGCGGGTTCAATGCGCTCTGCCTGCATGGCGGCGGAGTGGGCGGTGCAATGAGCCGGCAAGAAGGGAACGAGATGAGCAAGGACGACGGACTCCAGCCTGCGCGAGATCCGCAGATCCCACACCCTGCGCACCCGCACGAGCGGCGCGTGCCCTTGCCCGGGCAACGGCCCAGGCTGGTCGAGGACGATCCGGATGCGCCACATCGTCTCAAAGCAATTCTCGCAAGCCCGAGCTACCGCGAGGCCGACGAGGACGTCGGCTTTCTGCATCAAGACGAGACACGAGGTGTGCGGCTGCAGCTCGACTATCTCAAGACCGAGTCATTGCTCGCCGCACGCGGGATTCGCCACACGATCGTCGTATTCGGCAGCACGCGCATCCCCGACCCGGCGTCCGCGCAGCAGGATGCGGACCTGATGCGTCGCGCGCTCGACGAGGCGCCTGAGGACGCCGAGCGCAAGCGCAAGGCGATGGTCGCGGAGCGCATTCTGGCAAAGAGCCGTTACTACGACGTGGCGCGCGAGTTCGGGCGTCTGGTCGGCAGCGCCCCGCAGCAACCTAATGGCGGTCGGATCGTCGTGATGACCGGAGGTGGCCCCGGCACCATGGAGGCGGCGAATCGGGGTGCGTATGACGTGGGCGCAGAGTCCGTCGGATTGAACATCAGACTCCCGCGCGAGCAGTATCCGAATTCGTACGTAACGCCGGACCTCTGCTTTCGCTTCCACTATTTCGCCCTGCGCAAGCTGCACTTCGTGAAGCGCGCCCGGGCGCTGGTCGCGTTTCCGGGTGGCTACGGAACCTTCGACGAGCTTTTCGAGACGCTGACGCTCGTGCAGACGCGCACCATCGAGCCGATTCCCGTCGTCCTGGTGGGAGAAGCCTACTGGCGGCGCGCGTTCGACGTGGACTTCCTGGTCGCCGAGGGTGTCATCGACGAGGAAGATCGCGATCTCTTCTGGTTCGCCGAGACCGCGCGGGAAATCTGGGACGGAATCCTCCATTGGTACAAGCTGGCGGGCAAACCGCTCGTGCGAGAGGCATAGCCGCCGCGAACATGGTCTCGGGTCGGCCGCGAGAAGCATATCCCCGCCTGATCAGACCATAAGCGATGCCGGCGCAAGCCCGGCTCGATGCTACGATGCGCTCGGGAGGTAGCCGGTGCTCGTCAACTGCGTGGCGTACCAGGACGGCCGGATAATTGCTCACATCCAGCCGAGCGAGATCAGCGCCTACGTAAGTCGGCCGGAGTGCTTCGTCTGGGTCGCGCTCTTCGAGCCGTCTCCGGAGGAGCTCGATGCCATGCAGGTGGAATTTGGACTCCACGAGCTCGCGGTCGAAGACGCACGTCACGGCCACCAGCGACCGAAGATCGAGGAGTATGGCGAGTCACTGTTCGCGGTCCTGCACACCGTGGAGCTGGCCGGCGCGGAACTCAAGGTCGGCGAGGTCGCGGTCTTCGTGGGGCGCAACTACGTGCTGTCGATCAGCAGCAGGACGGAGCGCGGCTTCGCCGAAGTGAGAGCACGCTGCGAACGCGAACCGGAATTGCTGCAACACGGTTCGGGCTACGTGCTGTACGCGATCATGGACGCCGTCGTGGACCGGTATTTCCCGGTGCTGGACGCGCTGGAAGTCGAGCTCGAGGAGATCGAGCGGCGCATCTTCTCCGGTCAGCAGAACCGCGCGATCATCCAGGCGCTCTACGACCTCAAGCAGAAGCTGATGACCGTGAAACACGCCATCGGTCCGCTGCTCGAAGGCACCGCCAAGCTCTACGGCGGACGCGTGCCACAGCAATGCGTGCAGGCTGCAGGAGTATTTCCGCGACGTGTACGACCACCTGGTCCGGCTGAACTAGACGGCCGACAGCTTGCGGGAGATGGCCACGACCGCCATTTCGGTGAACCTGTCGCTCCTCACCATCCAGGACAACGAGGTCACGAAGCGGTTCGCAGCCTACGCGGCGCTCGTCGCAGTTCCGACCATGGTCGCCGGAATCTATGGGATGAACTTCCGGCACATGCCGGAGCTCGACTGGGTCCTGGGCTATCCTGTGGCGATCGGAATCATGGCCGTTTTGGATGCATATCTCTACTATCGCTTCCGCAAGGCCAACTGGTTGTGACGATCGGCACCACCTGAATTGCCGGTGCGGTGCCCGGGGCGGCTCCGGCGTACGAACGGCCGCGATCTGCGCAAGTCGGCCCGGCTGTGGGCGCCTTCCTATCGCCAGCTCGCGCGAACCATCTCGGCGCCCTTTTCTGCGATCATCGTGGTCGGCGCGTTGGTGTTTCCGGACGTGATGAGCGGCATGACCGACGCATCGATCACGCGTAACCCCTGGATGCCGTGCACGCGGAGCTTGTCGTCTACCACCGCGCCCGGATCACTCCCCATCTTGCACGTCCCGATCGGATGAAAGATCGTGGTCCCGAGATCACCTGCGGCGCGTATGAGCGCACCGTCGTCTTCGACCGCAAGGCCAGGCTTCCACTCTTCCGGCTGGTATTTCGCGAGCGCGCTGGCCGCCATGATGCGCCGCGTGAACCGCATCCCGTCCACCGCCACCTTGCGATCTGCATCGGTCGACAGATAGTTGAGCGCAATCGCCGGATGGACATGCGGATCCGGCGATTTGATCCGCACGTGACCGCGGCTCGTCGGGCGTAGATTGCACACCGAAGGCGTGATGGCGGGGAACGGATGCAGCGGCTCTCCGAACCGGTCCAGGCTGAGGGGCTGGACGTGCCATTCGATGTTCGGCGTCGGCTGAGAGGGGTCACTGTACGCGAATGCGCCAAGCTGAGACGGGGGCATCGTCAGCGGCCCGGTGCGGAACAAGAGGTACTCGAGCCCCATGGCAATCTTCCCGAAGAGGCTGTTGGCGCGCTCGTTGAGGGTGCGCACTCCGTGGACCTTGTACATCATGCGGATCTGCAGATGATCCTGGAGATTCTCGCCCACGCCCGGTAATTCGTGCTGCACGGAGATCCCCAGCTCTCCGAGTGCATCGGCATTGCCGATCCCGGAGAGCTGCAGGATCTGCGGCGACCCGATCGCGCCGGCAGCAAGAATGACCTCGCGCCGTGCCGCCGACAAACTCCGATTCCCCGCCGCTCTCCCGGAATTCGACGCCGAGCGCCCGCTTGACGCCCTCGCGAGATTCGATGCGTAAGCGATTGACGTGGACGTTCGTGCGCACCGAGAGATTGGGCCGTGCGAGCACCGGTCGGAGGAAAGCCTTGGTCGCGCTCCAGCGCACGCCGCGGCGCTGGTTCATCTGGAAGTACGCAGCGCCGAAGTTGTCGCCGCGATTGAACTCGCTCACCTTCGGAATGCCGCATTCGGCCGCGGCGTCGCGCCAGGCGTCGATGATCTCCCAAGACACCCGCGGATCCTCGACGCGGAGCTCGCCCCCCGCGCCGTGCAAGTCGTCTGCCCCCCGCGCGTAGTCCTCCACGCGCTTGAAGTACGGCAACACCTCGTCCCAGGACCACCCTCGATTCCCGAGCACCGCCCACTGGTCGTAATCGCTTTTCTGTCCACGCATGTAGATCATCGCGTTGATCGACGAGCAGCCGCCCAGAACTTTGCCGCGCGCGTAGAGAAGCGAGCGGCCGTTGAGACCCGGATCCGGCTCGGTGTGATAGCACCAGTCGGTGCGCGGATTGCCGATCGTGTAGAGGTACCCGACGGGAATGTCGATCCAGAAATAGTCGTCGCGGCCGCCGGCTTCGAGCAACAGAACGCGCACGTCCTTGTCGGCCGTGAGCCGGTTCGCAAGCAGGCAACCCGCCGACCCCGCGCCGACGATCACGTAGTCGAATTCGCCCGCGCTTGCCATGTTCACCACTTTTCGCAGGTTCCTCAGACGGCCAGGTACGTGTTGCGCACTTCCTCGTTCCGGGCGAGCTCGGCAATCGTGCCGCCGAAACGGATGCGGCCCTTTTCGATGATGTACGCGCGGTCGGCCACGTCGATCGCGAAATGCAGATTCTGCTCCGAGAGCAGCACCGAGAGGCCCTCTGCCTTGAGCTCCTTGATCGCCACCGCCATCTGGTCCACGATCACCGGCGCGAGCCCTTCCGAGGGCTCGTCGAGCAGGATGCACATGGGGTTGCCCATCAACGTGCGCGCGATCGTCAGCATCTGTTGCTCGCCGCCGGAGGTGCGCCCCCCCGGACGGTTGCGCATTTCGGCCAGATTGGGAAACAGTGCGTAGAGCTTCTCGAGTGACCAGATCGGGAAGCCCGGCCGCGGCGGTTGCCGGCCGACGTCCAGGTTTTCAGCGACGGTGAGATCGGTGAAGATCCGGCGATCCTCGGGCACGTAACCCAGGCCGCTTGCCGCAATCCGGTATGGCGCAAGCCCCTCGATACGCCGGCCGTCGAACCGGATCTCGCCTTGTGTAGCGCGAACTAGGCCGATGATCGTCTTGAGCGTGGTCGTCTTGCCCGCGCCGTTCCGCCCAAGCAGGACCACCACCTCGCCGCGCCTCACGCTGAAAGACACGTCGGAAAGTATATGCGCGCGCCCATAGTAGGCGTGGACGCCCGCCAGCTCGAGCATGGGAATATCGCCCGCCGCCAGCGCCGCGCTCACGCATCACCCCGCGAGCCCAGATAGACTGCCGAACCTGGGGATTGGCGCGTATGTCGTCGCCAGTGCCCGATGCGATGAGCTCGCCGCGATTGAGCACGATCACGCGATCCGCATGGCCGAATACCACATCCATGTCGTGCTCGGTATAGAGGACCGCAATGCCCTGCTCGCGCACGATTTCGCTGGCGAGCACCATCAGCGCGATGCGCTCCTTCGGCGCCATCCCCGCGGTGGGCTCATCCATGAGCAGCAGGCGGGGCTCGTTCGCAAGCGCAACGGCAAGCTCGACGCGCTTCAGATCACCATAGGCGAGGACCGAGCAGGCACGTTCCGCCTGCTCCACGATCCCGACCCGCGCGAGCAGTTTTTCGGCTGCTGCGCGGTGAAGCGACGCGGCGCGGCGCCACAGCCCCGACAGCTGCCGGTGATGCGAAAGCAGCGCCATCTGAACGTTTTCGCGCACGGTCATCGAAGCGAATGTCGCGGTGATCTGAAATGTGCGGCCGACTCCCATGCGCCAGATCTCGCGCGGCTTGCGGCCGACCGTTTCCGCACCGCCGATTCGGACCGAGCCACTGTCCGGGGTCAACTGCCCGTTCACCATGTTGAAGCAGGTCGTCTTGCCGGCTCCGTTCGGGCCGATCACGGCGAGCAACTCGCCCTCGCCCACGTCGAACGAGACATTCTGGACGGCGCGAACGCCACCGAACGATTTGCACGAGGCCACTCACCGCGAGGACGGTGCCCACTCAGCCGCCTCCTTCGGTCCGAACCGCCAGACGATGAAACCGACGATGCCGCGCGGGAAGACAAGCACGATCACGAGGATCGTGAGGCCGAGCAGCGACTGCCAGTACTCGGTGTTGCGTGCGATCGTGTCCTGCAGCCAGGTGAATGATGCCGCCCCGACCACCGGCCCGAAGAGCGTCTGGACGCCGCCGAGCAGGACCATCACGAGGCCGTCCACGGACCGCGAGATCGCCATCACTTCGGGGGAAACACTGCCCTTCGAGAACGCGAAGAGCGCTCCCGCCAGACCGGCGAAAGTGCCGGCCAGGGTGAAAGCGGCCCATTGCACGCGCTGCAGATCGATCCCGATCGCATCGCAACGCAGCGGCGAATCGCGCCCGGCGCGCAGCGCATAGCCAAATGGCGCGTAGATGATCCGCCGCAGCGCGAGGACTCCCGCTGCGCAGAGGAGAAGCGTGATCAGGTAATAAACCGTTTTTGACGTCGCCCAGGACGCGGGCCAGATACCGACCATTCCGTTGCTACCGCCGGTGAAGCTGTCCCACTGGAAAACGATCGACCAACCGATCTGAGCGAATGCCAGCGTAAGCATCGCCAGGTACACGCCCGAAAGGCGCACGCAGAACCAGCCGAACAGGGCCGCACCGATCGCCGCAACGACAGGCGCGGCGACGATTGCCGCCTCCATCGGGAATCCGGCGCGCAGCAGCAGAAGGCCGGCGCCGTAGGCACCGAGGCCAAAGTAGGCAGCGTGACCGAAGGAAACCATGCCGGCCGGCCCCATCAGGAAGTGCAGGCTCGCGGCAAAGAGTGCAAAAACCAGGATGTCGATCATCAGCACCAGGTTGTAGGCCGTGCCGTAGGCTGGGAGAGCCACGAGCGCCACGCCCAGGATCACCGCACCGATGACGATGCTGGACGATGCGGGCCGCAGCGGGGGCTCGATGTGCGACGGCGCCGCACGCTGGGCCGCCTGCGGCCGACCAAGCAGTCCCCACGGCCGCACCACCAGCACCACCGCCATGACGATGAACTCGATCACGAGCGTGAGCTTCGAGAACGAGACGTCCATGCCCAGAAAGTCGACAGTCCCGATGCCGATGCAGAACGCCTTGACCTCCCCGATGATGAGCGCCGCGAGAAACGCGCCGGGGATGCTGCCCATGCCGCCGACGACCACGATCACGAATGCATCCGAGAGGGCGGTGAGATCGAGGAAGAGCTGCGCCGGCTCGCGCGGCACTTCGAGCGCGCCACCCAGCCCGCGAGGAAGGCACCCAGCGCGAAGACTGAAGTGAAGAGTAGTTTCTGGTTGACGCCGAGCGCCCCGACCATCTCGCGATCCTGCGTGGCGGCACGCACGAGCGTTCCCCATCGCGTCCGATGGAGCAGCAACCAGAGCAAACCGAGGACGAAGGGACCGACCGCGATCAGAAAGATGTCGTATTCGGGAAAGCGCGAGCCCGCGATGCTCACCGCCCCGTCCAGCCCGACCGCCCGCGGCCCGAGCAGATCCTCTGCGCCCCACACCCACAGGGCGAAGTCCTTGATGATCAGGACGAGCGCAAAAGTCGCCAGCAGCTGGAACAGTTCCGGCGCCTGGTAGATGCGGCGCAGGATCAGGATCTCGACCAGCGCGCCGAACACGCCGACCGCCAGCGCCGCGACCGAGCATGCCGCCCCAGAATCCGAGTGGCCCGGCACGTGCGAACGCGTTCACCGCACTGTACGCGATGTAGATTCCGAGCATGTACAGCGAACCGTGCGCGAAATTGACGATCCGCGTCACGCCGAAGATGAGCGAGAGCCCGGCCGCGATCAGGAACAGCGTCGAGGCCGACGCGAGCCCGTTCAGGAACTGGACGAGAATGCTCGCCATGCGCGGTGGGGTGGAGAGCGCCTTACAGAACGAGCGTGGCAGGATGCCCCGGGGCATCCCGCCACGCGGTGAACCGGTGCACGATTAACGCGACGGTCAGTCGGCCGGGCGCATCTTCTTGACTTCGGCGTCGGACGGCATGTACTTGTCGCCGGGCGCGTACTTGAACGTCGTCATCACGCCCTTCCCGTCCTTCACCCCGAGCTGTCCGACGTAGGCACCCATCGTCGACTGATGGTCGATCGCGCGGTAGGTGATCGGGCCGAACGGCGTATCCACGACGAGCCCGCTCATCGCCGCGATCAGCTTCTCGGTATCGATGCTGCCCGCCTTCTTGATCACGGCGGCGATGGTCTGCACCAGCGAGAAGCCGACCACCGATCCGAGCCGTGGATAGTCGTTGTACTTCTTCTCGTAGGCGGCAAGGAACTTCTTGTGCTCGGGGGTGTTGATGTCCGCCCAGGGATAACCGGTCACGTACCAGCCCACGGGCGTTTCCGCCTTCAGCGGATCGAGATACTCGGGCTCGCCGGCGAGTAGATTGAACACCGCTGTGTCCTTGAAGAGCCCGCGCAGGTTGCCTTCACGCGCGAACTTGGCGAGGTCCGCGCCGAAGAGGGCCGAGAAGATCGCGTCCGGCTTCGCGTCGGCGAGCGCCTGGGACACCGCGCCTGCGTCGATCTTGCCGAGCGCCGGCGCCTGCTCGCTCACGAACACGACGTCCGGCTGCTTCTCCTTGAGGAGCTGCTTGAACGCAGCCACCGCCGACTGGCCGTACTCGTAGTTCGGATAGACGACTGCCCATCGCTTCTTGTTGAGCTTCACGGCCTCGTCGATGAGCATCGCCGTCTGCATGTAAACCGACGGCCGCAGTCTGAATGTGTAACGGTTGCCGTTGTCCCACACGATCTTGTCGGTGAGCGGCTCAGCCGCAATGAAGAACACCTTCTTTTGCTTCGCGAAATCGCTGACCGCGAGTCCGATGTTCGACAGGAATGTCCCCGAGATGAAGGCGACTTTTTCCCGCGAGATCAACTCCTCGGCGAGTCGCACCGCGTCGCCCTGGTTTCCGCCATCGTCGCGCGCGACGATCTCGAGCTTCTTGCCCAGTACCCCCCCGGCGGCGTTAACCTCCTCGACGCCAAGTTCCCAGCCCTTCTTGTATGGGTCCAGGAACGCGGAGAAACGCTTGTAGCTGTTGATCTCGCCAACCTTGATCGTGTCCTGCGCCGCCGCTGGCATCGCGAAGCTCGTCGCAAGCGCACATGCGGCGGCTGCGAGAAAAGCTTTTCCGTAGTTCATGGTTTCCCCTTCCGTGGTGTCGTCAACTTCGGATCGTCACTCGGTGCGCGCTTTCAGCACGCCTTTCTCCCTGCCCGCCGCGCACGGCGAGTGGCTCGGACAATATACACAATTCCGCGTACAGACATTCTTTCCCCGAGAGTCTTGTCCGCTGATGCCTGCTCGCAGCGCCTTCCTTCGTCGCCCTACCTTTCTGGCGCAAGCAATCCGGCGCCGCCACCTTCGACACGATGCATCCCTTGCAAGGTCAGCAAGGCGCACCAGATCAGGCCGCGCTGCACGAAATCGGCCGCCACCGCTGCACCGCGATCGAGCGCCAGGACGATCGCTTCCTCGGGCAACCTGCCGACGCCGATGGTCACGAGCCGTCCGCCAAGATCCGTATTGTCGTCAACGTCGGAGGCAGGAGTGCGGGCGACCGCAGGATGTTCGACATCGACCGCGTTGGCAATCAAGGTCGCTGCCGCATCGGCCGCAGCCGCACTCCGGGCGAGCACAGTCACGCTGTCCGCGATGCCCAGGCTCCAGCTTCGCCCGCGCCACCCGCTGGTCGCCACGCCGCGCACCGGCATGCGCGCCTCGACCTCGAAGCTTCCGTCGAGCGCGAAGCCGTGCCCGTGCCGCATAGCCCGCCCCGGGTCACACGCAATCCCGACCTGCAGCTTCGCGCCGGTTCCGACATGGAGGGCGATGTCGCCCCCGTTGTTCACATAGGCGCGGTCCACACCTGAAGCAGAAACCATCGCCGCCAGTATTTCGTCCGCGACTGCGCCGGCCACTGCCGCCATCGGCGTGATGAACACGTTCCGGAAAGGCAGACAGGCCGCGACCATGCGACGTGCAACGTTTCCGGCCCCGACGGGCCCCACGTCCATCGGGCTGCGCAGCGTGGGTAACTCCGCGACCAGTTCTTCCAGCAGCCCATCGAAGCGTCGCCAGGCCAGTTCGTGGGCCGCGTGCACGGCGGGCTCTGCGCCCCAGGCTTCCAGCACCAGATCGATCGGACCGTGCTGAAAATGCCATCGCTTTCCGTCGAGCGCAATGCGTACGGGGCCGACGCGCGCGTTCATCGCACTGCATCCTCCGGCCAGGGGTTCGCGCCGTCCCAGGCGGTAATGCGCAACCGCTCGGAACGCAACACGTCCTCGAGCGGTCGCACCCGATCCATGTGCCCGCCCAGGCGCGCATAGTCGGACTGGCGCATGGTGAACTCGATCGGTGACACGATTGCCGGCGTTGGCACCCAGCCGAAGGAATTGGCCGGCATCCGCGTCACGTCCACCATCACCATGATGCCGCCGCCGGGCCACACGTAGGCCGGCGCGCCACCGCAAGTGACATTGACGAGCAGCTCCTTGATCGAGCGGGTGAGCGCCACCGGATTCTCGGTCACGCCGGCGCGCAGCGACCCGCCTGCTCCCGCCATGTAGAGCACCGTACACAGTGCCGGCTCGCAGTTCTCGCCGATTCGATCCACGACCTTCTTCACCGCCGCCGGGATCTCGGACGGAATCATGCGCAGCTGCTCGTCGAGGACGAAGTAGGCGTAATCCTCGCCAGTCGTAGAGACCATGAGGACACGCTCACCCGGCCACGCCTCCGCGGGCTCCACGCGCTTCACGATCTTGAGTGGATCGGTGATGTCGGTGCCGCCCCAACCCGCACCCGGATTGGCCACCTGGAAGTAGCGTCCCGGCGTCGATTTGCGCCCTGCGACGCGGATTCCGCCGGGACGCATCTCGAGGAACCGCCCGGCCTGGTGCTCGCTCAGCACGCCCGTGATGTGATCGTCGACCACCACAACTTCATCGACGTGTCCCTGCCACTGCTGCGCGAAGATGCCGATCGTCGCCGACCCGCAGCCGACGCGCATGCGTTGCTCCGTCACCCCGTTGATCACCGGCGGCGCGCCGGCCTGGACGACGACACGCGCCCCACCCTCGATGTCGAGCTCGACGGCCTTGCAATTGCCGAGATCCATCATCATGTCGCAGGTCACGCGGCCTTCCTTCTTGCTTCCGCCGGTCAGGTGATGCACGCCGCCGAGCGAGAGCATCTGCGACCCGTACTCCATCGTGGTGACGTGGCCGACCGTCTCACCGGCGCAACGCACCGGCGCGCACTCGGGACCAATGTAGCGATCCGTGTCGATCTTCACCTTGAAGCTGCAGTAGCTGAAGATTCCCTCGGTGACGACCGTCACCATGTCCACGTCGTCGCGCTTCGAAGAGACGATGAACGGCGCCGGCTTGTAGTCGGGGTAGGTCGTTCCGGATCCCAGACCGGTTACGAACACGGATGCCCCCGCCAGGACGCCACCATCCCAGGGGCCTTCGCTTTGGAACGGCACCATCGCGCCGGACTCGTTCACGACCTTCGCCGTGAGCAGCAGCGGATCGACGCGCGTGAGCACACCGTCCGCATTCGCGTACCGGTCGCAAGCGCCGGCGCGGCCCGCGCTGATCTGGCACAGCACCGGGCAGGCGTTGCAGATGATCTTCCCGGAACCCGGCCGCTCGAGCGTGCCTTCGCCCGAGCCGTCGTTCAGCGGATCGGCGTGGGTCGTGCTCACCGCTGCCTCGCCAGGATTGCCGCGCGCAGGCGGTCGGGTGTTGCGGGCGCCGCGCGCACTGTCACGCCGGTCGCGTGACGGATCGCCCCGAAAATTGCCGGAGCAGTCGGAATGAGCGCCGGCTCGCCGACGCCCTTTGCGCCATGCGGACCGAGGGGCTCGGGGTCCTCGATGAGCATCACGTCGATGGCCGGCACGTCGCCGAAGGTGGGAATCAGGTAGTCGTGCAGATTTTCCGTCCTGCCGGCGTGATACTCCTCCATCAGCGCGAGGCCGATACCCTGCGCGATGCCGCCATGAATCTGCCCTTCCACCTGGATCGGATTGATCGCGCGCCCGACGTCGTGTGCGGCCGTGATCCTCAGAAGACGCGTGGTGCCCAGCTCCAGATCCACCTCGAGCTCGGCGATCTGTGCGCCAAACCCGTACGTCGCGTAGGGCTCGCCCTGACCGTCCGCATCGAGCGGCACGGTGGGCGGATTGAAAGAGCCGTGCCCGACATCGATGTCGCCGCGCCCATCGGCCGGAAGATAGCCGAGCGGGATCGCACTGCGCCGGCCCGCGTCGATCGCCACGAGCTCGCCGTTCTCGACGCCGAGCGCGGCGTCATCCCCCGCTTCGAGACGTCGCAGCAATCGCTTGCGCAGATCGATGCCCGCGAGATGCGCCGCATTGCCCGATACGAACGTCTGGCGCGATGCGGAGGTCTTGCCCGCATCCTCGGTGAGGTCCGTGTCGCCCATCACGTAGTCCACCTGATCCATCGGCACGCCGAGCGCATCGGCAACGATCTGCACGAGGATCGTGTTCGATCCCTGGCCGATGTCCACTGCGCCGTTGTAGAGCAGGAAGCGTCCGTCCTTGCGCAGGCTGACGCGCATGGCAGAAGGATTTGCGATGACCGTGTTGCCGATCCCGTACCACATGCAGCCCACCCCCACCCCGCGCCGCACGCCGCGCCGGGGGTCGATTCCGACCCGGTCGCGATTGAACTCCTCGCAGGCAGCCACCGCCTTGCGCCAACTCGGACGCAGCGCTTCGAGGCATTGCGCCAGGCCACAACTTGCCTTCAGGACCTGGCCGGTCGCCGTCTGCTGCCCGGCGCGCAGTGCATTGCGATGCCGGAACTCGAGGCGATCGATCCCCGTACGCTCCGCGAGCTCGTCGATGAGCGCCTCGTGCGCGATGGTCGATTGGGGAACCCCGAAACCGCGAAACGCGCCGGCGATTGGCCCGTTGGTGTAAATGGCGCGCGTGAGGGCGCGGACATGCGGCACGTTGTAGGGCCCGGACGCGTGAATCGGAACCCGGTTTGCGACCGTGCTTCCCCACGAGGCGTAGGCACCGGTATTGAAGTCGCCTGCGAAATCGGCCGCAATCAGCTGTCCGGCACGGTCACAGGCGAAACGCGCGTGCATTCTGGCCGGATGCCGCTTGGTCGTGCTCGCCATCGATTCGGGGCGCGAGTAGATCGTACGTACCGGCCGGCCGAGCTTCCAGGCCGCTAGTGCGAGCAATGGCTGCACCGACACATCGAGCTTGCCGCCGAATGCGCCCCCGACCGCCGACGGGATGATGTGAACCCGGGCTGGTTCGATGGCAAGGACGCGCGCAACCTCGTCGCGATCCATGTAAGGCGTCTGCGTGCAGGCATAGATGCGGATCCGGTCACCCACCCGCTCCGCCCAGCCCGCCTCAAGCTCGATGTAGGCGTGCTCGACATAGGCGGTGTCGAACTCCCCTTCGGCGACGAACTCGGCGCCTGCCAGCGCCCCGTCGACGTTTCCTTTCACGACCCGCCCGCTGATCAACACGTTATCGGGACGCGCTGCGTGAATCGGGGCGTCGGTCGCCGCTACCGCGTCCGCCATCGTGATCCGCGGGGAGATCGGTTCCCAGTGGATGGGAATCTCCTGCTCTGAAATGCGCGCGATGGCTTCGTAATCGCCTACGAGCACCGCCACGGCTTCGCCTCGGAAACGGGTCTCGCCCGCAGCGAGCACCGGTTGATCCTTGTAGTCCGGAAAGATGCCGAAGCTGTTCACCGGGACGTCCGCCGCGGTCAGCACGTCCACCAGTCCGGAGTGCGCTTGCCGCAACGGCGCAAGGTCGCCGATCACGAAGCGGGCACGCGGGTGCGGCGAGCGCACCGCGCGCAGCCACAATGAGTTTGCAGGATACTGATCCGCCGCGAAGCGCTCCGCGCCCGTGAGCTTCGCGAGGCCGTCCGGCTTGAGCGCACGGCGACCGACCGCCCGGCCGGTCGGTGGCGTATCGACTGCCACATCAGGGCGTGCGGCGTCGAGCACTGCCTCGACGATCTTGCGGTACCCCGTGCATCGGCACAGGACGCCACCGAGCGCGTCACAGACGTCCGCTTCGGTCGGATGGTCGTTCCGCGCAAGCAGGTCCGCTGCCGCCATCAGCATTCCGGGCGAGCAGATGCCGCATTGCGCGGCGCCATGCGCATGGAAAGATTTCTGCAACCGTATGAAATTGCCGTCGCCGGACAGGCCTTCGACCGTGATGACGCTCCGGCCCTGGACCTGCCCGACCGCGGTCAGGCAGGCGCACACCTGCTTCCCGTCGATCAGCACGGTGCAGGCGCCGCAGTCGCCGGCATTGCACCCGACCTTGGTGCCGGTCAGTCCGAGGTTCTCGCGCAGCACATCGCTCAGCCGGCTGGCCGGGTGAGCGGTCACCCGGTGCGCAGCGCCGTTCACGGCGAATGTGATTGCTTCGCTCGCCGCGCGCAACTTCGGTGTCACCGGCTCATTCACCGGCCAGCACCGCCACCGTCCGCCGGACGAGCTCGAGTGCCGCGCCCGCGCGGTATTCCGCGGTCCCACGCACGTCCGTGATCGGCGCGAGCGCCGCCAGGTGCTCCGCGCGAACGCGTCCCGGCAGATCGGAATCGAGCGACTGGCCGATCAAGTCCCGTTCCAGCGAAGTGAGGCGCTGCGCCACGGCGGAGCAGGACCCGACTGCGAATGCGCAACGCGCGATCCTCCCGTGCGCATCGGATTCCACGATCCCCGCCACCATCGCGATGGAGATGACGAGGTACTTGCGCGCGCCGAGCTTCAGGAAATGGGACCGCGCCGAATCACCCCAACGCGGCACGTGAATGGCGGTGACCAGCTCGCCAGGCGCGCACGCCGTTCGGCGATTGCCCGTGATGAAACGATCGAGCGGCAAGACGCGCCGCGCGTTTGCGCAGGCGATCTCGACTTCCGCGCCCAGCGCGAGCAGCGCCGGTACGCCGTCCGCCGCGGGCGAGGCATTGCAGAGATTGCCGGCGACCGTTGCGGCATTCTGGATCTGCACGCCGCCGATCTCGCGCGCCGCGAGCTTGAGGCAATCGAAGTACGCGGGCAGCGGCGCCGCCGCAATTTCCGACCAGGTGGTCAGCGCGCCGATGCTGAATCCCTGCTCGGTTTCCCGCACCCCGCGCAATTCCTCGATGGCGGTGATGTCGAGGATGTCCTCCGCGAATCCGCCAGCGATGCGCGCGGGGTAGAAATCCGTTCCGCCCGCGAGAACGCTCAAGCCCCCGCTCGAGAGGGTGCGGAGTGCTTCGTCGAGCGAGTGAGGGCGGACGTACCGGGACATTCCACAGGCGGGGCGTTTCGGCCACTCTAGCCCAAGGAAGGAGGCGGATCAACCGGGCAATGTCGGACGGGCGGTTGCGTTGTTCGGCTGCATTCCGGGCGCTGCCGGACTGTTTGTCCCCCAAACAAACTGACATACAATACGGCAGCCCTCTGGGGGTCGAACCGACGTGCGGGGTCAGCCTGCCACCGTCGAATTCGTCATAATCCGACCGTCACAGCAAGCGAGAACCAACAGTCATGACCCACGTCGTCACCGACTCCTGCATCAAGTGCAAGTACACCGACTGCGTCGACGTCTGCCCGGTGGACTGCTTCAAGGAAGGTCCGAACATGCTCGTCATCGACCCCGACGAGTGCATCGACTGTGCCGTGTGCATTCCCGAGTGCCCGGTGGATGCCATCTATGCCGAGGAGGATCTTCCGGCCGGCCAGGAGCACTTCATCGCGCTCAATGTCGAACTTGCCAAGGATTGGCCGCTGATCACGGACAAGAAGGATCCGCCTTCCGATGCCGACGAGTGGAAGGACGCGAAGGACAAGCTGAAGCTCCTCGAGCGCTAGGCGCGCCGGGAATCGCATGAGCGCGCTCCGCCTCGCCCACGGTCTCGCTTTCGAGGATCTCTACCGGCGCGCGGGGCTCGAGCGGATCGACGTCGCATTCCGGGCGGCGCTGGGTGGCGCGGACACGAGCCTACTTGCCCGGCTCGAATCTGCGCGTGGGGTGCCCGATTCGCTGACCCCAAAGGACGAGTCGGCGCTCATTCTGGCGCTTGCACCGCATCTGGAAAAGTTCGTCGCCGAGCTGTTCGGCATCGAGCGGCCGGCGCACGACCTGGCGCGCCGTCACGAAGAGCTTGCCCCGCTCTATTCGGTGAAACGGCAGTTCATCCAGCGCCGTTCAGCAAGCAAGGTCAAGCCGGAGGAAGCCGCGCAGCTCGACGGTCCCGCGCTCGAGCGGGAGCTTCGCCGGCACTTCGGCGGTCGGTTCGACGAGCTCACGTACGCGCAGCACGTCACCCGCTGGCTGGCAGACGAACCGGCGCACGCGAAGGAGCTCGACCTTGCCATGCGCTACGGCGCCTGGGCGCTTCACACCGAGTCGGGACGGGAGCACACGCGCAGCGGCGTGCTGTTCAAGGCCCCCGCCAAGGTCGATCCGCACCACCTCATCCAGCATGCCGAGACCGTGACCTTGCAGGGGACGAGCGTCCACCGGATCAAGCCCGGACACATCCGGCGTCGCGAGGGCTTCAAGCTGACCGACCCGGGCACCGATCTCGTTGGCGCGCTCGACCAAGCGAACTATTGCATCTGGTGCCACACCCAGGGCAAGGATTCGTGCGCGAAGGGACTCCGCGAAAAGCCCTCGGCAGAGGCACCGCACAAGGTCACGTTCAAGAAGAGCCCCTTCGGGGTCACGCTTGCCGGCTGCCCGCTCGACGAGAAGATCTCCGAATTCCACACTCTGAAGACCCAGGGCCTCGCAATCTCGGCGCTCGCAACCATCGTTATCGACAATCCGATGTGCGCCGCAACGGGGCACCGGATCTGCAACGACTGCATGAAGGCCTGCATCTACCAGAAGCAGGAGCCGGTCAACATTCCGCAGGCCGAGACCCGGACGCTCAAGGATGTGCTCACGCTGCCTTGGGGTTTCGAAATCTACGGTTTGCTCACGCGGTGGAATCCGCTGAACGTACGCAGCCCGCTCCCCAAGGCCCGTACGGGCCGCCGTGTCCTGGTGGTCGGCATGGGTCCGGCGGGGTTCAGCCTCGCGCATCATCTGATGAACGACGGCCATCAGGTCGTCGGCATCGACGGCCTCAAGATCGAGCCCCTCACGGCGGAGCTGTCCGGTGTGCGCGCCGATGGCAGCCGCGTTCCGTTCGAGCCCATTCGCGACGCGATGAGCATGTACGAATCGCTCGATTCGCGCGCGATGGCGGGTTTCGGCGGGGTGGCCGAATACGGCATCACGGTGCGCTGGGACAAGAACTTCCTGAAACTCGTGCGACTGCTCCTCGAGCGGCGCAGCGAGTTCAGCATGTACGGCGGCGTGCGCTTCGGTGGAACCATCACGCTCGACGACGCCATGGCGATGGGATTCGATCACGTTGCGCTCTGCATGGGGGCAGGCAAACCCACGACCCTGGACATCCCGAATGGTCTCGCACGCGGCGTGCGCACAGCGTCGGATTTCCTCATGGCGTTGCAGCTGACAGGCGCCGCCAAGCGCGACTCGATCGCCAACATGCAGTTGCGCCTGCCGGTGGTGGTCATCGGCGGTGGGCTCACCGCCATCGACACCGCGACCGAGTCCCTCGCGTACTACGTCGTGCAAGTGGAGAAGTTTCTCGCGCGCTTCCAGGATCTCGTAGCCGTCACCGGTGAGGATCCGATCCGCGACCGCTGGTCGCCGGAGGAGCGTGAGATCGCGGAGGAGTTCCTCTCGCATGCTCGCGCGATTCGGGTCGAACGACGCAAGGCCGCCGCCGAAGGCCGCGCGCCCCGGATCGCGGAGTTGCTGCAGCACTGGGGCGGCGCCACGATCGCGTATCGTCGCCGCCTGATCGACAGTCCGTCCTATACGCTGAATCACGAGGAAGTCGAGAAGGCGCTCGAGGAGGGCATCCATTTCGCCGAAGGGCTTACGCCGCTCGCCATCGAGGTGGACGACTATGGCGCGGTGAGCGGCATGCGCTTTCGACGCCAGAGCTTCGGCGCGGACGGCGCGCGCGTCGACGAGGGCGAGCTTCGCCTGCCGACATGCTCGGTCTTCATCGCCGCGGGCACGCAGCCCAACACGGTCCTTGCGCGCGAGGACGCCGCGCATTTCGAGCTCGACGGCAAGTACTTTCGTGCTTGTGACGAAACCGGCGCGCCGCTCAAGCCGGAGTTCTCTATCTCCAAGCCGGAGCGCCCGGATGTGCTGCTTTCGCGGCTCCCCGACGGACGCTTCGTCTCGTTCTTCGGCGACTTGCATCCCTCCTACTTCGGCAACGTCGTGAAGGCGCTCGGCTCGACAAAGCAGGGATATCCGATCGTCTCGCGTGTCCTCGCGAATCAATCGCCCGCCCACGCAGGATCCGATGCGGAGTTCGCACAGCGACTCGACCACGATCTGCGGCCGATCGTCCACGCCGTGCAGCGGCTGACCCCGACCATCGTCGAGGTGATCGTGCGCGCACCGGCTGCCGCCCGTCGCTTCGAGCCGGGTCAGTTCTTCCGGCTGCAGAATTACGAGACGCTCGCCCCGCGCGTGGAGGAGCCCGGCCGGGCGGGCGCGACGCGAATGCAGATGGAAGGTCTCGCGCTCACCGGCGCCTGGGTCGACCGCGGTGCGGGCCTTGTCTCCACTATCGTGCTGGAGATGGGTGGCTCTTCCGATCTTTGCGCGATGCTGCAGCCGGGCGAACCGGTCGTGCTGATGGGACCCACCGGCGCACCGACGCATATCGAGCCGAACGAGACAGTGGTGCTCGTTGGAGGCGGGCTCGGCAACGCCGTGCTCTTCTCAATCGGGCAGGCATTCCGAGCCCGCGGCTCGAAGGTGCTCTACTTTGCCGGTTACAAGAAAGTCATCGACCGCTACCATGTGTCGAACATCGAAGCGGCCGCCGATGTCGTCGTCTGGTGTTGCGACGAGGAGCCCGGGTTCGTGCCCGGCCGGCCGCAAGACCTCGCGACGGTGGGCAACATCGTCCAGACGATGGATGTCTACGCATCGGGCCGTCTCGGCGCGCCTGCGATCGACATGCGCCAGGCGGACCGCATGATCGTTATCGGCTCGGATCGCATGATGTCCGCGGTGGCACGTGCCCGGCACGCGGTGCTCGCCCCATACCTCAAGCCCGATCACGCGGCGCTCGGCTCGATCAACTCGCCGATGCAGTGCATGATGAAAGAGATCTGCGCGCAGTGCCTCCAGCCGCATCGTGATCCCGAGACTGGCAAGGTCTCCTACGTCTTCTCCTGCTTCAATCAGGATCAGCCGCTCGACCGGGTGGACTTCCTGTCGCTCTCGGAGCGCCTCAAGCAGAACGCCCTCACCGAGAAAGTCACCGCGCAGTGGCTGCAGCACTGCATGCCGTCATTGCACCGCACGCGCGAATTCGTCTAGCAGCTCTAGAACTGCTATCCCCTCCTTTTCGAGCAGGGAACGCCCGCGAACTACTACCCCCGCTCCGCCTGCAGCTTCCCGAGCAGTGCGCGATGTGCGGGGTGAGTGGACGTCTCGAGAAACGAGACGATCTCGTACTCGCGCATCTCTGCAACGGACGCACCGCGCCGATCGGCAAGCGCGAGTGCCTTGATGGCCCGCAATACGTGCGGCTGGTGGTCGAACATCGGCGCGACGAAGTGCTCGACGTCCTCCAGGAACTGGCCCTCCGCCGCGGCGACGCGATTCACGATTCCCAGCGCATGGGCCTCGCCCGCCGACAGTCTTCGTGCCGTGGCGAGCAGCTCCAGCGCACGTGCGCGACCGATCAGCCGCAAGAGGTCGGTCCCGCCGCCGAAGACCGTGGAAAGATGCAGGTGCGCGTGAACGAAGCCGATCCACGCGTCCTGGGCTGCCACGCGCATGTCACAGGCGAGCGCGAGTTCCGCGCCTTCGCCCAAGGTGACACCATTGAGAGCCGCGACAGTTGGCACCGGAAAGCCGCGTATCGCATCGAGCGCCGCGAGCCCGTCGCGCGCAAATGCTTCGACGTCTCCGGGCGCCTCGAGCATCGCAAGATCGTCGAGGTCGCCCCCAGCCGAGAACGCCACGGAACCGGCGCCGGTGAGAATCGCCAGCCGGAGATCTTCCTGACCGGCGTGCGCCTCGAATACGAGCCGAAGCTCCCGCAACATCGATCGCGTGAGCGCATTCCGTCGTTCCGGGCGGTTGAGCGTCACCCGCAGGACACCACGCTCGTAGACACGCAACAGATCGCTCATCGGCCCCCCGCGGACGGCAAAGTGTAGCCCGCGCGCCCGCACAGAGGCAACGATCAACACGCCTCTATAATCGTCCGCTCGAAAAGATTGTGAAGGAGGTCACGTGAAACTGAGCCTTGCCGGCAAGACTGCGCTGGTCACCGGCGCCTCGTCGGGCCTCGGCGATCGATTCGCCCACCTGCTCGCCGAATCCGGCGCCGCCGTCGCGGTCGCTGCGCGCCGCATCGATAGGCTCGAGCGACTGGCCGGCACGATCGCGCAGAGCGGCGGCCGGGCGCACCCCGTCGCGATGGACGTGACCAACGTCGAATCGATCCGGGCGGGCGTTGCGGCGGCTGAAGCGGCATTGGGACCCATCGACGTGCTCGTGAACAATTCGGGCGTGTCGGTCACCGCCCGGATCGGCGATGTCGAGGAGCCCGATTACGACTTGGTGATGAACACGAACCTCAAGGGCGCCTTCTTCGTCGCGCAGGCGGTCGGCCGGAGCATGATCGCGGGAAAGCGGCCCGGTCGCATCGTCAACATCGCCTCGGCCGCCGGACTGCACCCGCTCGGGCAGATTTCCGTCTACAGCATGTCGAAGGCCGGCGTCATCCACATGACACGCGCAATGGCACTGGAATGGGGACGCTACGACATCAACGTGAATGCGCTCTGTCCCGGGTACATCGAGACCGAGATCAATCGCGCGTACTGGAACACCGATGGCGGCCGCAAGCTGCTGGCCAAGCTGCCGCGCCGCCGTGTCGGAAAACCAGAGGACCTCGACGGCCTGCTGCTTCTCCTCGCGTCCGATCAATCCGGATTTGTGAACGGCGCGGTGATCGCCGCCGACGACGGCCTTACTGCCGGCTAGGGGCGGTGGAAGTCGACCCGAAGGTGCGTGGCCGTAGCCGCGCGAGTCGATCGGCGTCGGGCGGCGAAAGCTGACGCAAGGTCCGCTCGACCTCGTCGAAATCGGCCGTGCGCCCGAGCCGTGCGTAGGCGGCTCCGAGGCCATACCAGGCGGGGATCAGCTTCATGTCGCGCCGCAAGGCCAGCTGGAAGTATTCGAGCGCGCGGTCCGGCTGCTTGAGATCCGAGAAGCTCTGGCCGATGAGCAAGTAGGTCGTAGGCGACTCCTGGTTCACGCGCAGTCCACGATCGAGCGTGCGGAGGGCCTCCTCGGGTTTTCCCATCACGCGGTAGGTCTCGCCGAGCAGGTTGTAGCCGTCGATCTGGTCCGGGCTGTACTGCACCACTTTCTGGAACGAGAAGGCCGCCTGCTCGTACTTCGCTTGCTGGGTGAGCGCGTAGCCTTCGACCATCCACCAGTCGGCGCTGACCGGATCCACCTTGAGGTTCTGCTGAGCGAAGGCGACCATCCCGTCCCAATCCTTCTTCGACTCGAGTTCGGCGAGCTTGGCCTGGTTCGGCGCGTCGACGCCCTTCATGTTGCTCATCAACGCCTGCAGCGCAGGCGTCATCAGCTTGAAGACCTCCATGGCCATCGCGGCCGTCGGCGAAAGGGGAATGCAGCCGGGCGCAGCTGCGAGCAGGGTCGCCATCATCGCGACGGCGAGCGTGCGGCTAGTCGTCGATCTGATAGACGTAGCCCTTCTGCGGGACACGCGACTCGCGCTCGCGGCGCAGCTGATCGAGATCCAGTCGCTTGTCCCACCACAGCGAGCGGCCGACTTTCTGCACCTCGGCAATCTGCGGCCGCTCGTCGAGGAGGCCGCGGATCAACCGGGTCACATCGGACTCGTAGCCGGTCTTGATCTTCTTGCCCATATCGTGCGTCGCTGCCTCGTAATCGGTGCGCTGCGGGTGAACTGCGCCGCGATTATACGCCCGCGCGCGGTTGCCGCCGTGTTGTCGAGGCTCATGAAAAACAAGGACTTGGCGGCACGGCATCAATCTCCCCTTGCGCGTCGCCCCGGTACTGTATAAAAATCAGGGTATGGGGTGGCGCCCTGGACCGACGCTCCGGATCAGTACCATGGATTGGCGCCATGGATCCGAGCGGCCGGGACAACTTCGCGGAAGGAAAGCACCATGGAAAGCACGCGCAGCACGATCATGAACGACGCACGGGCGCTCGCAACCCTGCAGGCCCTCGCAAACGGCACCGACCCCGTCACCGGCACGATTTTCCCCGCCGACAGCCCCTATCAGCATCCGGACACCGTACGCGCGCTCTACCACGCGATCCGCGCGCTCGAAGCCCGTTCGCTCGAAACAGACGCGAGCAAGCCGAAGCAACCCGCACGGAATCTCCCGGGCAACTCCGGCAAGCCCTGGTCGCCCGACGACGACGCGCAGCTCGTGTCCGCTTTTGCCGCCGGACAGTCCATGGAAGCGCTTGCCGCCACCCACAGCCGCACCCGTTTCGCGATCGAGGCACGCCTCGCAAGGCTCGGGAAAGTCCCGATGCCGGCCGGCATGCGCGGGAGCCGCGCGCCCGATCCGGGCGGCGAACAGACGCCCCGGGCGGAGATGCCGCTCGCAGCGCATGCGGCCTACGCCGCCGTGGCGACCGGATCGCATCGCTAGTCTGATACAACGAGGAACCCGCATGAGGCGCATCAAGGCCGTTGCTTCGCCTTCCCAGCTCGGCTTATGGGATGAGTTGGACGAGCTGGACGACTCCGCAGCTTTCCACCGGAAGGAAGCTGCGTCCCCTTCCTCGGGTGCCTTCGGGAGTGGTGGTCCATCCGCTCCGCCGGCACCGGTCGTGATGCGCCCGGACGCCATCGAGGCTCGCCCGGCGAGCAGGAAAACGCCATGAAAGACCTCACACCACGGCAGGCCGAGATCCTGCAGCTCATCCGCGAGGCGATCGAATCGAGCGGATTCCCGCCGACCCGCGCCGAAATCTGCCGGGTGCTGGGCTTCCGCTCGCCCAACGCTGCGGAGGAGCACCTGCGAGCGCTCGAACGCAAAGGCGCGATCGAGATCCTTGACGGCACCGCGCGCGGTATCGTGCTCAAGCAATCGCTCGGCGTGCCGCTCATCGGACGGGTTGCGGCCGGTGCGCCGATCCTTGCCGAAGCGCACATCCAGGGCCGCTACCAGCTCGACCCGGCGCTCTTCCGGCCGCGCGCCGATTACCTCCTCAAGGTGCGCGGTCTCAGCATGCGCGATGCGGGCATCCTCGACGGCGATCTCCTCGCGGTGCACCGCACGGCGGAGGCACGCTCCGGACAGATCGTGGTGGCGCGGCTCGCCGACGAAGTGACGGTCAAGCGCCTGCGCCGTCGCGGCGCGACGGTGGAGCTCCTGCCCGAGAACCCGGACTTCGCCCCGATCGTGCTCGACACCCGCGAGGAGCAATTCGCCATCGAGGGCATCGGCGTCGGGGTCATCCGCACCGGCAAGACTCTCTAATAGGTCGTTGAAGAATGCACGCCGTGGCAACTTCGCTTGACGAATTCAGCGTGCAAGGCAAACCCCGGTCGCACGAACAAGGGGGAAAGCCCCCTTGTATATCCCCCCGGGTGCGTGTGCGGAGTTTTTCAACGCACTGCTGACCTTCCTCGCAAGCGTTTTCCATTTCGCGGACGCGAGTCGGGACTGCCATGTCTTCGCTCCTGCACGAGATCCTGAAACGTTCCGACGTCCGGCGCGGGGCCGAGCTCGGCCGCGTCGCCGCGCCGAGTGTCCCGAGCGGCTTTCCCGCGCTCGACGCCGAGCTGCCCGGCGGCGGCTGGCCGGCGAGCGCGCTCACCGAGATCCTGCCGCGGCACGAGGGGATCGGCGAGCTGCGCCTACTCGGGCCGGCGCTCGCGCGCCTCGCGGGCGCGGGAAGCCGCCTCGCGTGGATCGCCCCGCCCCATCTTCCCTACGCGCCGGCGCTCGCCGCGGCGGGCATCGATCTCGAGCGATTGCTCATCGTCCGGACCGGCGCAGCGAAGGAGACGTTGTGGGCGATCGAGCAGACCCTGCGCGCCAGCGTCTGCGGCGCGGTGCTCGCCTGGCCGGGCGAAACACGCTATCCGGATCTTCGCCGGCTGCAGCTGGCCGCCGAGGCGAGCGCGGGTCTTGCGATCCTCTTCCGTGCACCGCAAGCCGCTCGCGAAGCGTCGCCCGCACCGCTGCGCCTCCTGCTCGGCACCGCTGCCGGAGGGCTCGCCGTGCACATCTTAAAGCGCCGCGGCGCACCGCTCGCGCATCCGGTGCTGCTCCAGCAGAGCATCGTCGCGCCATCCCCCTCTCACCTCGCCGACTCGAACCATGCAGTGGATCGCGATTCACCTGCCGCAGCTCCCGCTGGAGATCTGCGGACTACCCACGCCTGAGCCGTGCGCGATCGCGCACGGTGGCTGCGTGCTCGCCTGCGATCCGCGCGCGGCGGCGCGCGGTGTGCGGCCGGGACTGGCGATCCAGGCCGCCTGCGCGCTCGTCCCGAACCTCGTCGTGCGGGAGCGCGACCCGGCCTGCGAGACCGAAGCCCTGATCGGGCTGGCCGGCTGGGCCGCGCAGTTCACCCCGAGCGTCGCGCTCGAATTTCCCGCCGCACTCGTGCTGGAGGTCGAGGGAAGCCGCGCGCTCTTCGGCGGGGTCGAACCGATCCTCGCCGCGCTCCGCGAGGGGCTCGCCGACATGGGCTTCAGCGCACGCATCGCCGGCGGCCCGACGGCGAAGAGCGCCGCCTGGTTCGCGCGTGCCGGCCGCAATCCCGTGTTCGATCATTCCGTGTTCGATCCGGGTGCGCTGCGTGCGGCAGTCGCCGATCTGCCCGTGGAAACGGTCACGAACGAAGTCGCGACGCTCGAAGCACTCGCCGCGATCGGCGCGACGACGATCGGCGACATCCTGCAGCTCCCACGCGCAGGGGTTGCGCGCCGCTTCGACCGGCATCTGCTCGGCGAAATCGACCGGGCGCTCGGGCGACTGCCCGATCCGCGCACGTTCTTCACCCCGCCGCCGCGCTTTCACGCCCGGCTCGAGTTGCCCGCCGATGTGACGCAGGCCGAGATGCTGCTCTTCGCGACGCGCCGGCTCCTGGTGCAGCTCGCAGGATTCCTCGCAGCGCGCGCGAGCGGCGTGCAGCGGTTCGTGCTCCGGCTCTTTCACCGCGAACAGTGCACGACCGAGATCGCGATCGGCCTGGTCGCGGCGAGCCGCGACGCCGAGCATTTCGTCCGTCTCCTGCGCGAGCGCCTCGGTGCTGCCACCTTGCGCGAGCCGGTGCGGGCGATCGCGCTCGTCGCCGAGGACATCGCACCGCTTGCCGGCGAGCCGCTCGCGCTCTTCGGCGACCCGGCGCAAGCCCACGGCGACTGGGCGCGGCTCGTAGAGCGGCTGCGCGCGCGGCTCGGCGCCTCCGCAGTGCACGGTGTGACGGTCACGGCCGAGCATCGTCCCGAGCGTGCTTCGCGGTCCGTCGCGTCCATCCTCGCACAGCAGCGTCGCCCGTCGCCTGCCGCCGGCGTGGGCCCGGTCGGAACGGATGGCGGCACCGGCATCCGCCCGTTCTGGCTCCTGCCCAGGCCGCAGCCGCTCGAAGAGCGCGGCGCGGTCCCGTACCGCGGCGGGCCGTTTGTGCTCCTCGCCGGGCCGGAGCGCATCGAGTCGGGCTGGTGGGACGGGGGTGAGATCGCCCGCGATTACTTCATTGCGCAGACCGACGACCAGGCGCTCGTCTGGGTGTTCCGTGAGCGGCCTGCTCTCCGGTCAACTACCGGCCCTCCTGCACGCAGCGGTGGCTGGTATCTGCACGGACTCTTTGCTTGAACGGTCAGCCTTGCAATCTGAAATGAACTACTTTTCTTCCATTTTGTCCTAGACAATGTTCGGTAATACGGACGCCATAACCTCAACTACTTTCTCAGAAGGAGACTACAAGTGCATATTTCGAAGAAGTTTTTCGTAGCAGTCGCTGCGACCGCCGCAATCGCCGGTGGTGCCCCCCTCGCCGTCGCCGGTGGCGGCGCCTACAACACCTCGGCCACCGCCGCCCCCATGGCGCAAGCCGATATCGTCGACACGGCCCTCGCCGCGGGACAGTTCAAGACCCTCGCGAAGGCCCTCACGGAGGCCGGCCTCATCGACACCCTCAAAGGCCCGGGCCCGTACACCGTATTCGCCCCCACTGACGCGGCGTTCGCCAAGATCCCGGCCGACCAGCTGAACGCTCTCCTCGCCGACAAGGCGATGCTCGTCAAGGTACTCACCTACCACGTCGTGCCCGGCACGGTGATGGCGAAGGATGTGAAGTCCGGCGCGGTGAAGACCGTCGAAGGCGAAGCGCTCATGATCGACGTGTCGAACATGGGAGTGAAGGTCAACGACGCGAAAGTCATCAAGACCGACATCGTGGCGACCAACGGTGTCATCCACGTGATCGACACGGTCGTGATGCCCAACTAAGGCGCCTCTGCCGCAATCTGCGAGAGCCCCGGCCTGGCCGGGGCTTTTTCGTTTCCGGCTTCTGAAAGACCTATCCCCGGGTCTCGCCTCGATCCCGCTTGCCGGTCGCCCCCGCAGTAGTGTATTTTCATACAGTCCTCGCACTTCCGCTCATGCCGTGCTCCCCGCCTACGCCGAGCTCCATTGCCTGTCGAACTTCACGTTCCTGCGCGGTGCATCCCACCCGGAAGAGCTCGTCCGGCGCGCGCATGAGCTCGGGTATTCGGCGCTGGCGATCACCGACGAGTGCTCCCTTGCCGGCATCGTGCGTGCGCATCTCGCCGCGAAGGACGTTGACCTCAAGCTTCTGATCGGCAGCGAGATCACCCTCTCCGACGCGGCGGGCGCCGGACCGAAGCTGGTGCTGATCGCGCAGGACCGCATCGGCTACGGAAATCTCTCCGAGCTCATCACCCGCGGGCGGCGTAACGCACGCAAGGGTGCCTACCGGCTCACGCGCGCCGATCTCGACGGAGGGCTGCCCGGCTGCCTCGCGCTCCTCGCGCCCGGACGAGACCCGGTCGGTTGCGACAACACGGCCGACGACGGCGCCCTCGCGCACGCTTGCTGGCTTGCCGAGCGCTTCCCGGACCGCGCGTGGATCGCAGCCGAACTCCTGTACGGACCGGACGATCGCGCCAGGCTTGCGCGACTGCGTGCGCTCGCGCAGGCCGCAGAGCTGCCGCTCGCCGCAACCGGCGACGTCCACATGCACGTTCGCTCGCGGCGCCGCTTGCAGGACACACTCACCGCCGTCCGGCTCGGCCAGTCAGTGCACGCCTGCGGGAAAGCGCTCTATCCCAACGCGGAGCGGCACTTGCGGCTGCGGGTGCGCCTTGCACAGCGCTATCCGGCGGCGCTGCTCGCCGAGACGCTGCGGATCGCAGAGCGCTGCGCCTTTTCGCTCGACGAGCTGCGCTACGAGTATCCCGAGGAGCTGGTGCCGGCTGGCGAGACGCCGGCCGCGCATCTGCGCAAGCTTACCGAGGCGGGGCTTGCCTGGCGCTTTCCGGGCGGCACGCCCGTGCACGTCCACACTCAGATCGAGCACGAGCTCGCGCTCATCGCCGAGCTCGGGTACGAGCCCTACTTCCTCACCGTTCACGACATCGTCCGTTTCGCCCGGGACCGCGACATCCTCTGCCAGGGGCGCGGCTCGGCGGCGAACTCGGCGGTGTGCTACGCACTGGGCATCACCGAGGTGGACCCGGCGCGGATGAGCATGCTCTTCGAGCGGTTCATCTCGCGTGAGCGAAACGAGCCACCCGACATCGACGTCGATTTCGAGCACCAGCGACGCGAGGAGGTCATCCAGTACATCTATGCGAAGTACGGCCGCGACCGCGCCGCGCTCACCGCGACGGTCATCACCTATCGCGCGAAGAGCGCCGTGCGCGACGTGGGCAAGGCGCTCGGACTCGATCCGCGCCAGGTCGACCGCCTGGCGGGCTCGCTTGCCTGGTGGGACGGAAAGCGCGCGCTGCCCGAGCGGTTGCGCGAGGCCGGATTCGATCCGGCGAGCCCGGTGATCGAGCGGCTCGTCGAGCTCGTGGGAACGCTCACCGGCTTTCCGCGCCACCTCTCGCAGCACACCGGCGGCTTCGTCATCGCGCGCGACCGGCTCTCGCGCCTCGTGCCGATCGAGAACGCGGCCATGCCCGAGCGCAGCGTCATCGAGTGGGACAAGGACGATCTCGACGCGCTCGGGCTTCTCAAGGTGGACGTGCTCGCGCTCGGCATGCTCTCGGCGATCCGGCGCGCGCTCGATCTGGCCGGGCAGCGCCGCGGCACGCGCCTCACGATGGCGGACGTGCCCGCCGAGGATCCCGGCGTGTACGAGATGATCCAGCAAGCCGACACGATCGGCGTGTTCCAGATCGAGTCGCGCGCCCAGATGTCGATGCTGCCGCGCCTCAAGCCCGCGTGCTTCTTCGATCTGGTGATCGAGGTGGCGATCGTGCGGCCCGGCCCGATCCAGGGTGGCATGGTGCATCCCTACCTGCGCCGCCGCGCCGGGCTCGAGCCGGTCTCCTATCCGAGCGAAGCGGTGCGCGCGGTCCTGGAGCGTACGCTCGGCGTGCCCATCTTCCAGGAGCAGGCGATGAGCCTCGCCGTGGTCGCGGCCGGCTTCACCCCCGGCGAAGCCGACGGCCTGCGCCGCGCGATGGCCGCGTGGCGTCGCAAAGGCGGGCTCGAGCCCTTCGAGCAACGCCTCAAGGACGGCATGCGGGCGCGTGGCTACGCGGACGCATTCGCCGACCAGATCTACCGCCAGATTCTCGGGTTCGGCGAGTACGGCTTCCCAGAGTCCCATTCGGCGAGCTTCGCGCTGCTCGTGTACGTCTCGGCGTGGCTCAAGCGCTACGCGCCGGCTGCGTTCTGCACGGCGCTCCTCAACAGCCAGCCAATGGGGTTCTATTCGCCCGCCCAGCTCGTGCAGGATGCGCGCCGCCACGACGTCGAAGTGCGCCCGGTGGACGTGACGGTGAGCGACTGGGAATGCACGCTCGAGGATTCGGCAGCCTCCGCTGCGGTGCGGCTGGGATTGCTGATGGTGAAGGGTCTGCCGCGGGCTTCCGCCGAGCGCATCGTCCGCGCGCGCGCGGAGCGAGCATTCGATTCGGTAGCCGATCTCGCGCGTCGCGCGGAGCTCGACCGGCGCGGCCTGAAGTGCCTTGCCGCCGCAGCGGCACTCGCCGCCCTCTCCGGCCACCGTCGGATGGCTTACTGGCAGGTCGCGGGGCTCGAGACTGCGCCCGTGCTCCTGCGCGATGCGCCTGTGCATGAAGCCACCCCCGATCTTCCTGCGCCGACCGAGGGGGAGAGTCTGGTGGCCGACTACGCGAGTCTCGGGCTCACGCTCGGTCGACACCCGCTCGCGCTGCTACGCAAGCACCTGGCGCGCAAGCGGCTGGCGACCGCTGCCGAGATTCGTGCCATGCCGAACGGCCGGTTCGCGCGCGCGGCAGGGATCGTCACCGGGCGGCAACGGCCCGACACGGCTTCCGGCGTGGTGTTCGTGACACTCGAGGACGAGACCGGTCACGTCAATGTCGTGGTATGGCGAACCTTGAGCGAACGGCAGCGCCGCGAGCTGCTCGGGTCGCGCCTGATGGCAGTGCACGGGGTCGTCGAGCGCGAGGGTGAAGTAGTCCACCTCGTCGCCCGCCAGCTCGTGGACGAGAGCGCCCTCCTTGGACGACTGCTCACCCGGTCACGCGACTTTCACTGAAAACGAACCATCAGCCGTTGCGATACATATACTCGCGCGTAAGCGGCAACGGATTCAGCTCCGGTCCGCCTTCTTTGCAGGCGAGCACCTGATGGATCGTCATCCAGCCCTGCCCGAATCCGAATGCGCAGCCCTGCAGATAGATCGACCAGATCCGGTAGCGAATGTCACCGGCGATCTCGATCGCGCGCTCGCGCTGCTGCTCCAACCGACTCGCCCAGATTCCGGTCGTGCGCGCATAGTGCTGACGCAGCGACTCAACATCGGTCGACTCCAGTCCCGCGCGTCCCATTTCCGACAGAACCAGCGAAATGTGCGGGAGTTCGCCGTGCGGGAAGACGTAGCGTCCGATGAACTCCCCCGCGCCGAGGCCGACGCCGCGGCTATCCGGATCCACCGCGGTAATGCCGTGGTTCAAGACCAGTCCACCGTCCTTGAGCAGCGTGTGAATCTTCTTGAAATAGAGACGGAGATTTTTGAGTCCGACATGCTCGAACATGCCGATGCTCGCGATCTTGTCGTACACGCCTTCCTCCGGCAGGTCCCGGTAATCCTGCAGGCGCACTTCGCAGCGTCCTTCGAGCCCTTCCTCCCGAATCCGCCGGCTCACGTAGTCGTACTGATTCTTCGAAAGCGTGATTCCCGTGGCGAGGGCGCCGTATTTCTTGACCGCGCGCAGGATGAGTGCGCCCCAGCCGCAGCCGATATCCAGCAGCATCTCCCCTGGCTTGACCTGGAGCTTGTTCAGGATGTGGTCGAGCTTCTGCTCCTGGGCCTGCTCCAGCGTGTCCGACTCGGTGCGGAAGTACGCGCACGAATAGACCATGTTCCGATCGAGAAACAGGCTGTAGAAGTCGTTCGAGACGTCGTAGTGGTACTGGATCGCCTTCTTGTCGCGCGCCCGGCTGTGGCTGACCACCCGGCGGATGCCCGCGAGCTTCGAGGCGCTCGCCACTTTGCGCGCGTAGAGCACGCCGACGTCGAACACGTCCTTGAGCGAGCCCTCGACCAGGATGCGCCCTTCGACGTAGGCTTCGCCGAGTTTCGCGAGGTCAGGCCACACGAAATAGCGCAGGGCCGAGCGACGCGGGAACGCCACGCTTACCCTTGGCTCGGGCCCGAGATCGAAGGTGCGCCCGTTCCAGAGCTTGAGCCGCAATGGAATGGGATCCTGCGACTTCACCCGGTCAGCGATTCTTGCGAGGCGGTTTTCGAGATACACCGCTCCCTCTCCCCGTTGACGTGCAACCAAATCATAGCACCACTCCGCGGGTCAGCGCCGCCGCCGTATCGCGGCCGGCGGAGAGGGCCCTGGCCGATCGAGAAATCCCCGCTAGAATCCGCCTCCGGACGCCGGGTAGCCAGGCGTCGTGCGAGAGGAATGCGCCGATGAGCGACATAGACATCCGCCGCAAGCATGACCTGCCGCTTGCTCAGGCTCGCGATGCGGCCGAGCGCGTGGCGAAGCAACTCAAGCGGGACTTCGCGCTGCAGTACCGCTGGGAAGGCGCGAGTCTCCACTTCGAGCGGGCCGGTGTGGATGGCAAGCTCACGGTGAGCGCCAGTGACGTGCATCTGCGGGCGAGGCTGGGGCTGCTCCTGGGATTCCTCAAGCCTAAGATCGAGAGCACGGTGCACGAGCATCTCAACGCCGCACTCGAACCAACTCGCGTCGCGGCGCGCAAGCCGGCCGCGAAAAAGGCGACGCGGAAGAAGGCCTAGAGTTGCGCTGATCAAGTCATCCCCGCGCAACCGGGGGCCCAGCATGCCTTCGTGTGGGCTCGGGCTGGATTCCCGCATTCGCGGGAATGACGGACTGTTCCGGAGTTCCCCTAGCGGCCCAGCGACTTGACGAGGTCGATGTACTTCTTCATCGCCTCGTCTTCCGACAGCCCTTTGGCTTTTACCCACGCGTCGTATTTCGCTCGCCCGATCATGTCGGTGAATCCCGGTCGCTTGCCCTGTACGTCCCCCTCCGTGCCCTGCTTGTACAGCGCATAGAGCTGCAGCTTGACGTCATTGCCGGGATCCTCCGCGAGATTCTTCACGGACTTCGACGCGGCCTCGAACTTCTTTTTCAGTTCACTCATTCCCGTTCCTCGCTTTCGTGTGAACCTCTCATGCACCGTCTCTCATGTACCAACTGTACTGAGCGGCTGTACCATGTCCAATTATTATATTTGTATGCCCCTCCGGATGCGATTCACCGAAACGGATTGAACGATGGCCAGACGCGAACGCATGTCCGGCATCGACACCGCGTGGTTGCGGATGGATCGCCCGTCGAATCGCATGATGATCGTCGCCGTACTGGTGTTCGATCGTCGGCCGGAATTCCGTCGCCTCAAGCGGACGATCGACGCGCGCCTGGCCGATTACCGGCGCTTCAGGCAGAAGGTGATTCTCGACTCGAAGGGAGCATGGTGGGAAGACGACACTGCCTTCGACATTGACCGGCACGTAACGCGCACGCGGCTGACCGGCGCACGCGGAGTAGTCGAGTTACGGCAACTGGTCGCCCACCTCGCCGGACAGCCGCTCGCTTTGGGACGCCCGCTCTGGGAGTTCACGCTGGTGGACAACTACGGCAAAGGCGCTGCGTTGGTCGCGCGCATTCACCACTGCATCGCGGACGGCATCGCGCTGGTGGGCGTCATGCTGTCCCTCACCGACGATACCGCGAATGCGCCGGCTGGTGGCAGCCGGCAACGTAGACACCCTCTGCCGGACGAGGATCACGCCGCCGGCGCGCTCGAGCAGCTGGTGGAGCCCTTGGCTGGCGCGCTCAAGGGCGCCATACGGCTCTCGGGCGAGGCTTTGGAGAAGTATCTGCAAGTGCTGCGCGATCCTTCACAGGCGATTCGCTATGCCCGCGCCGCGGCGCAGATCACCGAGGACGTCGCCGCGCTCGCCGCCATGGCAGATGACTCGCACACGCGCTTCAAAGGCCGTCCCCAGCGGCGCAAGCGCGTTGCATGGAGCGAGCCGCTTCCGCTGGCCGAGGTCACGGCTGTCAGCAAGGCTCTCGGGTGCTCGGTGAACGACGTGCTGCTCGCCAGCGTTGCCGGATCGCTCGGCGCGTATCTTGCCGCGCGCGGCGACGTCACGGCCGGCATCGAGGTCCGCGCGATGGTGCCGGTGAATCTTCGCCCGCCCGGCTCGGCCAGCCGGCTCGGCAACCACTTCGGGCTAGTTCCGCTCGTGCTGCCAGTCGGAATCGCCAATCCCTTCGAGCGACTGTATGCCGTGCGTGCCAGGATGGCGGCGCTCAAGGGATCCTATGTCGCCCCGATATCGCTCGCATTGCTCGAAGTGATGGGAATGCTGCCGCGTACCGTGCAACAGGAGGTGCTGGATCTCCTCGCCGGCAAGGCGACCGCCGTCATGACGAATGTGCCGGGACCACGGCAGCCGCTGTACCTGGCCGGCCGGCGCATCGAAGAGATCATGTTCTGGGTCCCGCAGTCGGGCAACATCGGCATGGGCGTCTCGATACTTTCCTACAACGGCGGCGTGCAGTTCGGGCTGATCACCGACGCCAGGCTGGTGCCCGACCCGGAACGCATCATTGCGCGGTTTCGCACTGAATTCGAAAAGCTGCTGCTGGCCCTCCTCATGGAGCCCTGGGGCAATCAGCGTGACCCGCGCGACATCGAGATGGATCTCGCGGCAGCCCTACGTGCTGCCCGCAGCCGGGTGAGCGGCGCACCGGCGAACCACGCACCGCTGGCCGACTAAGGTACGCGGTCAGTCTTCGAGTTCGGACTTGGCCAGCTCGATGTCGAGCCGCTCCATGGCATCCGCCGGTTTGCACCGCGCCGCCTCCGCGTAGAGCTTTTCCGCTTCTTTCATCCGGGCATCGCCGAACAGGGTCGCCAGGCCGTTCGCATACTCGATGCGCGCGATTGCAGAGTCCGGATTGAGCTTCAGCGCCTTCTTGAAGTGCTCCTCGGCAGCGTCCTTCTTTGCCCCATAGGTCATTCCGCCCACGAGCGCGCCGACCTTGCCCACGATCTCGGCGTGCCAGGTGCCCAGGCCGATGTGCGCGTCGGCGTGCTTCGCCTGCAGCTTGATGGCAGCCTCGAGGGATGCCTTGATCTTGCCTCCGAGACCCTTCTTGAGGGCCGCCGCGACGGAAATGCCCTGCCCATAGCGCCCGAGCGCCAGGGCGTGAAGGTAATGCGCGTTCGCATCCTTGGGATTGGCATCGATCGCCTGCTCGGCGCGCGCCGCCGCCTCCTCCAGCAGCTTGAGACTTCGCGCAGCAGACTTCTCGAGGTATGTCGCGTAAATCGCGGCGGCCTTGGACGCGACGTTGAGTCCCGCGCTGCCGGCCGCGTCTCCCTGCTCGATCGCGCGGCCGAATTCGCCGCGATGAAAGCACCGCCACGCCTCCTGGACGGAGGCCTCACCGGGAAACGGCTCGCAGTCGCCCCGGTGCAGGCGCGGCCAGGCCTTCTTGAGCGCAGCACCCTCGTATTCGTAGCCCTTATCGGCATATGGAAACTTCGCCCAGCTGCTCTTTGCCATATCAACGCTCCTCGTGCATCAGCCACAACCCTCAGGCCGGCAGGTACTCCTCCGAGAGTGTCTCCACCAATCGCCGCGACTCCCCCACCAGGAACGGCGCCAAGAGCGCCATCACCTGGTAGGCGCCGCGTGCGGCGATCGGTCCTTCCTGCGGATCCCTGGGGTTACGCACATACTCGAACGACAGCCAGTAGGTGATCACCACGGTCATATTGGTCGCGAGAGCCTTGATCTCCCCGGGCGTCGCACGCAGTTCACCGGCTTCGCTCAGCCCGCGGCAGAGTGCCTCCGCCGCGGCCACCTTGCGGGCGAGTATCTGCTTGAAATGAACTTCAAGCAGACGATTCCGCGAAAGCAGATCGTTCAGATCCCGATACAGGAAACGATAGCGCCAGATGGTCTCGAAAAGCAGGTGCAGGAACAGCCACAGGTCCTCGGCGGTGGCAGCACGCCGAGCCGGCGCGGCAAGCAGAACATCGACCTCGCGCTCGAAAGCGCCGAATATCGTGTTGGTGATCGCGTCCTTGTTGCGGTAGTGGTAGTAGAGATTGCCCGGGCTGATGTTGAGCTCCTCGGCGATCACGGTGGTCGTGACGTTGGGCTCGCCGAATTCGTTGAACAGTCGCAGCGAAGTCTCGACGATCCGCTCCCGGGTGCGCCGCGGCGGTTTGCGCGCCATGCGCGATGCGCTCAAGCTGCGGTCGCGCGCGGCCTGTCCGCGCGGTGCGCAAGCCAGCGCTCGAGGTCGTCCAGGCTGCGACCCAGCCGATCGACCGCGGTCCTGGCTGCGAGCGGGACGCGTGGCCAACTGTGTCGACTGTGTCGACTGTGCCGAGTAACCAGGTGCCGGCCGGAGTCCGCCAGGACATCGAGTCGAATCCCAATTCCGTGGCGCGCGAGGACCGGAGCGAGCTCGTGGCGCCGGTCGAAGAGCTCCTTGCGCGTCTTCTGGTAAGCGTGTTCCGCCAGTCGCCTGCGGCTGGCAAAACTGAATATATTGGTGAAGAACATCTCTGCGTCGTCGCGATTGGGCTGAAACAGCACGATATCCGCATTCGGATAATCCGTCTCGTAGCGCTGCATGCCGACCTGCATCCGAGAATGGATCATGGTGCGGAAAGTCTGGGCGAGGACTGTAGGCAGGCCGCCGTCGACCAGCCGGTCGGGTCTGTCCGCATGGACGCGCGGAAGGCGCGAGTCGAACGGCACGAGCGGATTGATTCCCAATAGCAGGCGCACCCCGCGCTTGAGCGCCACCGACCCATGCAGCGTCTTCTTGAGCGCGCCGTCCACGTAGTGGTGCCCTTCGATCTCGACCGGCGGGAACAGTCCTGGCAATGCGGCGCTCGCCTGCACCGCGGTCGAGATCGGAATGTGTGCCGTCCCGGGAGCACCGAGCTCGACGGCTGCTCCCGAATCGAGGTCGGTCGCGATCAGGTAGAGCTCTCGCTCGAGCTTGCGAAAGTCGTTGGTACGCCCGGGTCCCGTGAAGGCTTTCCGCAAGTAATGCTCGATGCCGCGGTTGTCGAATATGCCGGTCGGAATCGCGCGCCCGAGGCGCTGCGCGAAGCCGTAAGCGCCGCGCCCGAGGGGATCGCGAAGATACGCCCAGGATGCGCCGAGCAGCAGTATTGGAATCGATGCCATGCGCTGCGCGTATTCTCCGAAAGCCGGACGGAGCAGCACCGCAGGATCGAGTGGCGCCTCATGTGTATCGCTCTCGATGAACATCCGGCACATTTCCGCCGGAGTCACGCCGTTCGCCAGTCCTGCTGCGATGAACGCCCCGGCGCTCACGCCCACGTATACGTCGAGGGCCGCGAATTCGATGTGTTCAAGCGCCTCGTCGAGCGCCGCGAGCGTCCCGAGCTCGTAGACAGCACCGAGTGGCCCGCCGCCCGCCAGCGCCAGGCCGATCCGCGGACGCGCGGCACTCGCTTTCGCCCGATGCGTGCGGCGACGCGGGGCCTTGATCACGCGTTGCGACCTAGCTGCGCGCATTGCTACCCGATGAATACGTCGAGACTACTTGGCAGCCGAGCGACGCGCGGCCTTTTTCTTCCTTGCAGACGCCTTGGTCGAGCCGACTTTTTGCACGGTCGCGGTCAGCTCTTCCACCCGCGCGGTAAGCTTCTCGATCTCCCTCTTGGTGGGTACGCCGAGCTGGTGCAGGGCCCGGGCAACCCGCTGCTCGAAGACGTGCTCGAGCCGGTCCCAGGTGGCCGTCGCCTTGGCCTGCGCGTCGCTGGCCGCCTTGCCCATCTGACCCGTGACCAGGTCCACGCGCGCTCCAGCGAGCTTGCGCGTACGCGACTCGACCGCCCGGCCCTCCTTCACCAGCGCGTCGAACACTTTCACACCCTCTTCGCGCGTCTTGCCCCACGCGCCCAGGCCTGCCAGCCAGATCTGCTGCGCCGATTCGCGGACGGTCGCCGCGAGATGGGCGTCGCCGGAACCCTTGGCAAGCTTCTTGAGTTTCTTGACCACTGCATTCTCCTTTCCATCGATTTCTCTTCCCGACAATCGGTGGGATGACCCTTGCGTACGCGCATGTCCTTCCGACCGAGTGTCAGCTCGAGCACATGTAGCAGTGTAAGCGGCCCCGGTAGAGCGCGCACTCTAAAGCGCTGCGCGCCAACGATCGCCGGACGCACGTCTATAATTCCGGCTTCATCGCGCGCAAGCGCCACGCACTCAGCAGCTGTTCGATCCACCGCACGGTCCGCACATCGCAGGAGGAGCCATGCATTATTTCGTCACCGGCGCAACCGGATTCATCGGCAGGCGTCTCGTCAAGGCGCTTCTCGCACGCAAGGGCGCGGTCGTCCACTTCCTGATCCGTGCCGAGTCTGCCGACCGCGCGCAGGATCTGCTCGACTACTGGGGAGTAGACAAGTCGCGTGCCATTGCCGTGCCCGGGGACCTGACTCAGCCCGGCCTGGGTATCGCGAAATCCCAGCAGCAGCGGCTGCAAGCGCGCATCAAGCATTTCTTTCATCTTGCGGCAGTCTACGATCTCAAGGCCGACCCCGAAACGCAGGAGCGGGTCAACGTCCAGGGCACGCGCAACACCGTGGCATTCGCCAATGAAATCGGCGTCGAGTGCTTTCACCAGGTGAGTTCCATCGCCGCGGCCGGGCTCTACGAGGGCATCTTTCGGGAGGACATGTTCGAGGAGGCCGACGAACTCGATCACCCGTATTTCAAGACCAAGCACGACTCCGAGCGCATCGTCCGCTCGGAATGCACGGTTCCCTGGCGCATCTACCGACCCGGGATCGTCGTGGGCGACTCGAAAACCGGCGAGATGGACAAGATCGACGGCCCCTACTACTTCTTCAAGCTGATCCAGCGGATGCGCCAGATTCTGCCGCCCTGGGTGCCGACGATCGGTCTCGAGGGCGGGCGGATCAACATCGTCCCCGTGGATTTCGTGGTCGATGCTCTCGTGCACATCGCGCACCTGCGCGGCAAGGATGGCAAGTGTTTCCATCTCGTCGATCCGACGCCGTACCGCGTAGGCGACGTCCTGAACGTATTCGCCCGGGCAGGCCACGCGCCCGCCATGGCCCTGCGCGTCAATGCGGCACTGCTCGGATTCATCCCGCGCGGGGTCAAGAAGAGCTTGCTCGCGTTGACTCCCGTGCGTCGAATTCGCCATGCGGTGATGAAGGACCTCGGGCTTCCGGAGGACATCCTCACGTTCATCAACTATCCGACCCGTTTCGATTGCCGGGAAACTCAGGCTGCGCTCCAGGGGAGCGGTATCGAGGTGCCGCGCCTCGAGGACTATGCCTGGCGATTGTGGGACTACTGGGAGCGCCACCTCGATCCGGCGCTCAGTATCGACCGCACACTTAAGGGACAGGTCAGCGGCAAGGTCGTATTGATCTCGGGCGGGTCCTCCGGTATCGGACTGGCCACCGCGCACAAGGTCGCCGCGGCCGGTGCGAAGACCATCATCTGCGGCCGGGACGCCGATAAGCTCGCCGCAGCCAAGCAGGAAGTCGAGGCGGCAGGTCATGCGCTCATCACCTACCAGGCGGACATTGCCGATTACGCGCAGTGCGACAAGCTCGTCGGCGCGATCGTGAGCGAGCACGGTGGCGTCGACATCCTGATCAACAATGCCGGCCGCTCGATCCGGCGCGCCATCGAAGGGTCGTTCGATCGCTTTCACGATTTCGAGCGCACCATGGCAATCAATTATTTCGCCGCGGTACGCCTCACCCTGGGTCTGCTGCCAGGAATGATTGCGCGACGGAGGGGGCACGTGATCAACGTGTCTTCGATCGGCGTCCTCACGAACGCGCCACGGTTCTCCGCTTATGTGTCGTCCAAAGCTGCCCTCGAGGCGTTCGGGCGTTGCGCCTCGTCGGAGCTTGCGGACATGAACATCGATTTCACCACCGTCAACATGCCGTTGGTTCGCACACCCATGATCGCGCCGACCAAGATCTATCAGCATGTGCCCACTCTCGCGCCCGAGGAGGCAGCCGAACTCCTGGTCGAGGCGATCGTGTACCGGCCCGCCCGAATTGCGAGCAAGCTGGGAATATTCGGCCAGGTGCTGCACGCCCTCGCCCCACGCGTAGCGCAGATCGTCATGAACACGACATTCCGGATGTTCCCGGATTCCGCTGCTGCGAAGGGTCAGAAGGACGCACCGCCCGTCGAAGCCAGCCCGGACATGATCGCCATGTCGAATCTGATGCGCGGCATTCATTTTTAGGGTCTATCGCGAAATGGCGACTTTCATTCTTCATAAAAGAACGGGCGTACGAACAAGGGGCAATCCCCCTTGTATATCCCCTCGATCCTTGCCAGCACAGTCGCCAATTGAGATAGGCTTCGGATTCCTCGCATCGAGCGCGGACGCCGTACCAATGGAACTCTGATGGCGAGACCAGCCACCTCGACCAGCGCCCGGCCGAGACCCGGCGACGCGGCGCCCGCATTCTCGGCCAAGACAACGACCGGAGCGCGCGTGAAACTTGCCGACTTCCGGGGTCGCAAGCTCGTGCTTTATTTCTATCCGATGGACGACACGCCGGGTTGCACGGCCCAGGCCTGCAGCCTGCGTGACCACAACGCCGAGATTGCCGACAAGGGCGCGGCGATCCTCGGTGTCTCGGCGCAGGACGAGCAATCGCACCAGCGCTTCACGCACAAGCACCGGCTGAACTTCCCCTTGATTGCCGATACCGACAAGCAGGTCGCCAGGGCGTACGGCGTGCTCGGCTCGGGAGTGTTCGGCCTCGCGCGGTCGCTCATGGGCGCCTTCGAGCGCGTGACTTTCATCATCGATGAACGTGGCAAGGTCGCGCACGTTATCGACCATCCCGACACCGGCGGGCATGGCGAAGAGGTACTCAGGCTGATCTAGCTCGCAATTCCTTGCATACCCGCGCGGCCAACGCTCGCGAGAAATACATTTCCATGTGCCCCATGGGCGGGAGCTGTTCGTTGCTTGCCCAGGGAAGCATGGCGCTCTCCTGCGGCGCGATGTAATTGTCGTAGAAACTGAATAGCGCTACCGTCGGCGGATGCCTGGCCTGCCGCTCCCCATCAGCCAGGGCAGCGAGCCAGGAACTATTCGGGACCATCTCCCGCGCCGCTTCCCCGATTCCAAGGCGCGCAAGCGCCGTGCCGTGGTGCGGCCCGGCGATCGTGACGAAACTGGCCACGCGCGCGCCGCCGCAGGCGCGCAGGTAGGCCCGGCAGACGAGTCCGCCCATGCTGTGCGAAACGAGATGCACCTGGGGCGCGCCGTATGCCGCACACAGCGCGTCGATTTGGCGTCCCAGCGAACCCGCCATGGCGTCGATCGATCCGAGCGATGGGGTCAGTGACACCACATGGGCGCGGAAACCCGCCCTTTCGAGCGAGCGCACGAACCACCACCATGCCGCGCCGTTCAGGAGATAGCCGTGCACCAGCAGTACTGGCGCCTCCGTGCACCTCGTCACGCGCGCGATGTCGCCGCGTACCCAGATTCTCTCGAACGGAGCCACGACCAGGAACATGATGATGTGCGCGAAGTATTCGCGCATCACGGAAGCAAGGACCGGAACGAGAGCGGCGCGTTGCCCGGCAGAGACTTGGCTCCCGCGAATGCGTGCAACGCCGTAGGTTACGGCAACGCCGAGTGTGATGACGGCAAGGACCGGGACGGCGCCGTACGCGAAGAGCGTCAGCACGCTCGGAGAGGGGCCAGAAACGAAGTACGCGGCGCCTACGCCGGAGCCGATCAGCATGATCAACGCGAGGAGGAACGCCCGCGAAATCATCCCTGGTCGCTCGCGCATTCGACCATCACACGACGGCCATCACGCCACGGCCGGGGCGGGCCGCCCGGTCAGGTCTTGCGCGAGCAGGCTCGCGTTGCGCGCGGCGATCGCGTAGATCGAGAGCTGCGGGTTGGCGCCGAGGCTGGTCGGAAACACCGATCCATCATGCACCGAAAGATTCTCCACATTGAAGTGCCGTCCCCGCGCGTCGACCACGCCGCTACGCCTGTCAGTGCCCATTCCACAGCCACCCATGATGTGCGCGCTGACGACGCGCGCCAGCAGCGGTTCGAGCGGCAGACGCGCGATTCCGGCCTGGGCAGCTCGCCAGCTAGTGTAGCCCTCCGCTCGCTCGTGTACCGGATAGACCTTCTTGGCACCGGCAGCGAACTGGATCTCGGCAATTGCCAGCAGAGCCCGCCGTACGCCATCCCAGAGAAAGGCGGTGAACGGGTACGCCAGCACGGGAGATCCGTCTCGCCGCAGCCCGACGTTCCCACCCGTGCTGTCCGGGTGAAAGCCATCGCGCAGGAGTGCAAGCGTGACCTGCACGCGAGAAAATTCGCGCATCATCTCGGCGTGTTGCATGCCAAATCCCGGCAGCGTCATGCCGAACAGGACCGGGTGCAAGGGTGCGGCTTCCAGCTTGAATCCGATCGGTCCATCGATCGGCACGCTGTCGAGGAAGTGATCCGAGTAGAGGGACTGCGGCGCTCCCGCGTATCCGTTCACTCGCTCGGGAAAGATGGCAGCCGACACGACGGTCGGGTGGAGAAATGTTCGTGTGCCCACATGCCGCCACGGATCTGGCACTCCGCTGCGCAACAGGATCGCCGGCGAACCGATGGCACCTGCCGCGAGGACGTAGTGCCGGGCACGCACGATCAGGCCTGCCCTGCCCGCCCTGGTTCCCTGCGCGTCGAGCCCCACGGCCTCCAGCTGCACGACGCGCCCGCCCCGCTCGACCACCCGCTCGACCCGCACGGACGTGACGAGGGTGGCACCTCGGTCGAGCGCCGCGGGCACCGTCGTCACCAGCATGGATTGCTTGGCGTTCGTCGGACACCCCATGCCGCAGTAGCCCAGGTTGAGACAGCCGCGAACATTGCGCCGGATGACGCCGGTCGAAATGCCCAGGCGCGCCGCTCCGCTTTGCAGGAGCGCGTTGTTTGCGTTCGGGGTCACCGACCAGGGCGCCACGGAAAGGCGGCGCTCCATCATCTCGAACCACGGAAGGAGCTGGTCGTCGGACAATCCTTCCAACCCGAACTCGCGCTGCCAGTATGCGAGCGTGGTGGATGGCGTCCGGAAGGTCGAGGTCCAGTTGACTGTCGTTGACCCGCCGACGCACCGACCCTGGAGTATGGTGATGGCCTTGTCCAGCGTCTTGCGCGCGCCGGATTCCTGATAGAGCTGTGGGTAGGCCTCCGCCTCGCGCATGTGAAAATCGCGCGAGCTCTTGAGGGGACCTTCTTCGAGCATCACGACCGAGAGGCCCGCCGCGCTGAGTATTTCTGCGGTGACGCCACCTCCTGCCCCCGTGCCGACGATGACGACGTCAGCGTCCAGGTCGACGTTGCCAGACAGGCGCGAGGCATCCACAACCTTCCAGCCGCGCGCGAGCCCTTCATCGATCGGATCGGCAAACATCTCAGCGCATCTCAACCGAGGCGCGGCGGGCCGGGATACCCGATCGCCGGCCAGCTCGCCGAATCCGCATAGAAGGCCGCAAACACCAGTTCGTGCAGGGCAAGGTAAGCCTGCTGCTTGAGTGCCCAGCCACTCACCCGCCATTGCTGCAGGAACGCCGCAACCTCGTCCGCCGAGGATTCGCGCCAGGGTTGTCGCATTCCGGCGAGCAACCATCGGGAGGGTGCGAATGCGAGCAATGCGAACAGGTCGTGCAACTCGGCCTGTGCGTACGACGGCAATCCGGCGATGGCACGATCCACGCCAGCGACTGTCGACGTCACACGTTGCGATCGACTGCTCGGGTCGATCGGCAACGCCCCTGCCAGCATGACAGGAACGATTGCGCCGAGGACGTCGCGAGCGCCGGCGCCGAGCATCGAAATCGGCGCCGCCCCGTCCGCTTTTCCCGCTGCAGGCTCGATCCAACCCAGTCTCGCAGTGGCGAGCAGCAGCGCGCCCATCGTCCCGGCCTTCAGGAATTTCCGCCGCGTGATCGCTTCCGTCACGAAGTGATTCTAGCGGAGGCCCGGGTGCAAACCTTAGAGCACGGCTTCTAAACCTTCGCGCACGAGCCACCGCTCCCTATAATCCCCTCCTGCACCATGGTCCAATTCTTCTCTTCGAATGAGAAAACCGCGATCGTCGACACGATACGCGCCGATCTCGCACGCGTGCGGGGCATTCGCGCTGCAGCGCGACGCGCGGGCGACGATCGACTGACGCTAAGAGCATGGCAGGCCAGACGGCTCGCAAGCACGTATTCCGACCTGCTCGCGGATTCACGCTACGGTCCCGCCGCGCGCTTTTTTCTCGAGGATCTGTACGGAGCGAAGGACTTCAGCGAGCGAGACGCGGAGATGGCGCGGATTCTGCCGACGATGACGCGCCTTCTCCCGCTCAGCGCCGTCCGGACATTCGGGCTGGCCATATCGCTCGATTGCCTGTCGGAGGAACTGGACGCGGCGCTGGTCACTGCGCTGCGCGCGACCCTTCCGACGGGGACGCCCATGGTGATCGAAGTCCCCGGGTATAGCGCAGCGTTTCGGGCCAGCTCGAGCCGCGCGGACCGGGAACGGCAGATCGGGTTGGCCGGAAAAATCGGCGTCGCCCTCGACACGCTCTCCAGGAAGCCGCTCATTGTGAAGGCGGTGGAAATGATGCGCGGCCCGGCCCATGCAGCGGGGCTCGGCGACTTGCACGATTTTCTCGAGCGCGGTTTCCAGGCGTTTCGCCACATGCGCGGAGCGGACGAATTTCTCGTCATCATCGACCGACGTGAGCGGCGGATTCTCGAGCGGGTACTCGGCGGCGACCCGGACCCGTTCCGCGCGACGGACTGAAGGACGGGGCCAGGGGGGGAAGTCGTTAGGCCCTATGGCCTAGACCCTTCAGGGCGATTGCGGCCAATTCGGCGCGTAGGTTCAATAGCTTGACCGCATCACGCCGCTCGCAGGGCGAGTCATCCCCGGCCTCCCTAGGACATCGTCATATTGCGTGCCGCGTCGGCCTATTCTATAGTCGAACTCGCAGGCCGGCCCCACCGGTCTGCTACCTCCGAAGGCGCGGGTCATCGCGCTCTTCCTCCCTATTGACGGCCTGCGGGCCGTCATTTTTTTGGGACTTCAGGCGTGCGCAGGCCGCGCACCACCGACAATGATTTCGCGATGATGGACCATCAGCATGTCCAGCACCGCCTTGCGCCTCTGGGGTTCGAGTGCGACTGAATCCATTCCTGCCTGGAGCTGTTTCAGCAACCCGGGTAGCACGCCCTTCAGGCGCGCGCGCTCCGCCGGATCGATGCCCGGCTTGACGCTGGCAATCAGCTCGTTCATCACGTCTACCGCATCGCGCCAGGCCGCACTGCTGGTCCCCTGTCCGTGCACCCGGGCCAGGACTTGCGACCAAGTCTCGGTGAGAAACATCGCAACGGGCGGCGGAACGGTTGTGACGCCCAGCATCGCCGCCACTGTTTGCGCGGCTGCCGCTTTCGCCGCCGACGATGGTTCCGCGTCGCTCTGGCCGCCCGTCCGCTGAGCGCCTCCTGCCGCCGCGCCCTCCGCAGGAGCGCCGCGCGGGACAGCGGGCGAAATGCCGGCGCGCTCGAGCGCGCCGTTCATGACGCGGTAGAGGTCGCTGACCGGTGCGACGAGCTGCTTCTCGAGATCGGGGCGCAAGGCGCGCGCCACGCTTGCCTTGATATCCAGCGCACCGATTCCCGCGTACACGGCATACGCGATGGCCATCGGACCAATCGGATTGTCGCCGTCATCCAGCGCTCTAATCCCGAATGCGGACGCAATGCGGCCGGAGAACTGCGTGAGCTCGGCGGCCGCAGCCTGCTTGAGATGAACGGCGAGCTTGCTTACCGCAACCTGATTTTCGAGCAGGTTCGTCTTGAGCATCGAGAGGTCGGGGTCGTCGCCGTTCCTGAGCCGCCCCCTCTGCAAAGCTTCGGTGGAACCATCGATCTGCGCCACCAGCTCTTTCTGAAAGGCTTCCAAAAACGTCGTTTGACCGTCGCGAAGTCGCTGCACCGCCTCGGCGAACTGCTCGCGCTCCTCACGGTCCCGGCTGGACTGGCTCTCCTTTTGGAGCCGATCCGCGAGGGAAACAAGGAGCGGCGGAAGCTGTACGCCCAGGCGTGCCCGGGCCGCCTCGCGACACTGATTGACGATGGCACCACCATCGAATGCGGGAGTAACGTCAGCCACGAAAGGTCTTCCTCTTCGTCTTCCGGGACCCGTGGCGGCGATGCGCGCGAGCTTCGCGCATATCCGACCTCCGCGCGGGCGATCCGAACCTGTCGAGAGGAGAGTCTACGTGCCCGCGTGTCAATGCCAAAGGCAGCATTCCGCACGTACGGTTCCGCAGGACCGATAAGAGGGTGTTGTCCCACTCCGCGAACGCAATCTGTCGCGCGCATCGTCCACGTCATCCGCGCTGTCGATCTGATATCGGCGAGCACACGTCATCCCCGTCGCCAATCCGACAACCGGCCCGCGCGCCGAAGCGATCACTGCCGCACGAGCACGCGGCTCCCATCGTCGATCTGGTTGCCAGGATACTTGACCACGCGGTCACCAGGTGAGAGGCCTTCCAGAATTTGCACCGCGAATGGATTTCGCTGTCCGATGCGGACCGCTCGGCGGTGCGCCCGGCCATCCTGGACCACGAACACCGCCCATCCCGCGCCACTGCGGAAGACCGCAGCCGCCGGCACCTGCAAGACATCGGGCTTGGACCAGACGACGATCCGCGCCTCGACGCGGTAACCGTCGCCGAGCGGCCCCAGCGGGTCCACCGGGTCCATCACAATATTCACGCGCTTTTCCTCGATGCCGAGCGTCGAGACCTTGGTGAACGCATATGGCTCGACCACGCGAACCCGCGCTGCGAGGGATTTATCTCCGCCCCACTCCACCAGTCTTGCCGGCGCGCCCGCCTTGATCTTGACCGCATCGGTCGAGAGCACATCCGCGACAATCTCGAATCGCGATGGATCGCCGATCACCATGACCTGCGTTCCCGCCGCCACGGTGCGCTCGCTACGTTCAAGTACACGCAAAACCTTTCCCGAGACCGGCGCTTCCAGGTTTACAAGCCGCTTATCGTTTCCGCCGGCAGTCGGCATTGCAAGGAGCACCGCTTCCACGGCCTTCTGGTCATAGCGCGCCGCCGTCTCGCGCGACCGGGCGGCGTCGAGTTCCGCCGCCGCCGTCTGCTCGGCGGTGCGAGATTTTTCCGCAGCCTCGGGGGAGACGAACCGCTCCGCGACCAGCATCTCGAACCGCGCGCGCTCCCGCTTGGCCAGTGCAAGCGCCGCCGCGGCCTGACCGACGTGATATTGCGCCTCGTCCACAAGGGCGCGTGCGGCGGCGCGCCGCGCGATCGCCTCTTCGCGCGCACGGGGGTCGAGCGGCGCAGGTTCGAGAGTTGCCACCGTTTGCCCCTCAGCAACCGCGTCACCGTCGTCCAGGTTCACGCGCACGAGCTTTCCGGCGACTGGCGCCGCGATGACGTACCGATCGTGCACGCGCACTTCACCTTCCTGATCGACCGTCACTTCGAGCGGTCCACGCACCGCATCCGCGACCTCGATGTCGATCGGCCGGGGGGCCAGGATCAGCCACGCCGCGACAGCGATCAACGCCGTTCCTACGACCCACCAGGCGGCTCGACGCAGACGCACGGTTACGCGCTTGTTGTTTCGCTCACTCACGGGTCTTCAATACTGCCACGAGATCGAGGTGCCGCACGCGCCATGCGACCGCTGCACCCGATATGACGGCCGCGCCCGCGACCAGTCCGGCTGCGTATAGATAGGTGTGGGCGGTGATGGCGAGCGGAAGGCGGTAGAGCTCGGTCTCGATCAACACCACCATCCACGCGCAGATCCCATAGCCAAGAACGAGACCGATCGGAATACCCACCGCCGCGAGCAGCGCCTGCTCGCCGAGCAGGATTCCCGTCACCTCGCGCCGCGTGAAGCCCAGAATACGCAGGCTCGCCAGCGTGACCGCATGCTCCGACAACGCGATGCGCGCGCCGTTGTACACGATGCCGGCAGCGATGATGCACGCGAAGACGATGAGGATCGTGGTGGAGATCATGATGTTCTCGGCGATCGTCGCGAGAAAACTCCGGATCGTCGCCGCGCGCAGCGTCACGCCCGCCACGACCGGGAGACGTTTCAGGCGTTCGTAGAGCTCGTCGAGTCGCATCGGATCCACGCGCAGGTAGGCGTTTGTGTACTCGAGATCGTCCCCGGTGAGGTGCGCCAGCGCCCGCTCGTCGATGTAGGCATAGAGGCCGAGCGGCTCTTCGACGACGGCGGCGACCGGGACGTCTCGCACGCGCCGCTCCCCTTGGAGGAATTCCACCGTGATAACCGATCCAGGCCGCGCGCGGAGTATGCGCGCGAGGCCTGCGCTGAGGACGACCCCGCTCGGTGGCAGTGCGACCACATGCCCGTCGACGTCGACGATGCGGTGGAGTTCCTCTCCCGGAGACAGGCCGAAGAGCGCGGTACGCTTCGAGCGATGCCCGAGGCGCACCCGGGCAGGGACGATCCGGAAGGCCTCGACGGCGAGCACCCCCGGCAACTTGGCCAGGTCGTACTTCACCTGCGCCCCACGCGGTTCGTAGAATCCGACCTGCACGTCGTCGCGCCGCCCGGCCTCGAACTGCACCCGGATCGTCCGGTCGAGCGCGTCGAGACCGAATCGGCCCACGACGAGCAGCGCGCACGCGAGCGCGATGGCGAGCGCCGAGATCGCCGCACGCACCGGCCGGCGCTCGATGTTTCGGAACAGCATGCGTACCGCCGGAGAAAGCATCTCGACGTAGCCGAGCCGCTCGATCAGGAGTGGCTTGAAACGGGCGGGCGGCTCCGGGCGCATCGCCTCGGCGGGCGGCATGCGCAGCGCGTGGCGCACCGCCGGCCATGCGCCGCTCACGGCGGCTGTCACGCAGACCAGCGTGACGCCGAGGATATTCTCGGCCGAAAGGCGGAACGCGAGCCGCGGCATGTGAAAGAACCGCTGATAGATATCCGCAAGCCCGTGCCCTAACCAGACACCCAGTGCGATGCCGATTACCGCCCCGCCCAGGGCGGCCGCCACGGCAAGCTTGATGTAGTGCCACGCGACGACCCGATCGGTGTAACCGAAGGATTTCAACACGCCGATTTGCGAGCGCTGGAGCGCAATGAGCCGCATGAGCACGTTGTGGATCAGGAATGCCGCCACGGCGAGAAAGATGGCGGGAATCACGATGCCAGTCACCCGGTCGGTCTTGATCTCGCCGTCCAGCATCTGGTTCGAAATCTGCTCCTCGCGGCCGTGGGCGCCGGTCGCCCCGTACGGCGCAAGCAGGTCGTCCAACGCCCGAATGATTCCCTTTTCGTCGGCACCTGGTGCCACCCGAAGCGTCAGGTCGTTGAAGGCGTCCTCCATGTCAAGGGCCGCTTCAAGCGCTTTCCGACTCATCCAGAAAACACCGAATCGCTGGTTGTCGGGGAAGATTGCCGCACCGCCGATGACGTACACGTACTCGGGCGAATTCGCGATGCCGACCACCCGCAACCGTTGCCAGCGGCCATTGATCACGGCCGAAACTCCGTCACCGGGCTTGAGACCGTGCGCCCGCGCGAATGCTTCCCCGATCAGCACCTCGTCGCTCGCCCGCGGCGTGACGTAGCGCCCGCTCTCGAGGACGAGGTCGTTGAGCAGCGGACGTCCCTCGTCGGGCACCGAGATCAGTCGCGCGGTCACCGGCTCGCTGAACCCCGGCACGTCGAGAGTCACGTCGTGGACGATCCGGTCCTCCACAGTCGCAACGCCGGGCATGGCAGCCACGCGCGCCACGAGCGATTGCGGTGCCCGCTTCGCCTGCGCGAAGATCTCCGCGAAGCGATATTGCGCGTAGTAATAGTCTCTGGCCTCGACGAGACCCTGATATGCGCCACGCATCGTGACGAAGGTCGCAACCCCGCAGGCAGTCACGAGGGCGACCGCGACGAGGTGGCCACGCAGACGCCACGTATCGCGCAGCAGCTTCAGATCCAGCGCGGACGGCTTCACCAGGCGAGCTCCGCGGGACGTGCCTTGACGGTGTTCGTCTCGATCCGGCCGATCCGGCCGCTCGAGATGTGGATCACGCGATCGGCCATCCGCGCGATGGCGGCGTTGTGAGTGATGACGACGGTGGTCGTGCCGAGCTCGTGATTCACCCGCTCGAGCACCTCGAGGACGACCTTGCCCGTGGTGATGTCGAGCGCGCCGGTGGGCTCGTCGCAGAGCAGAACGTCCGGGCGCTTGGCGACGGCGCGGGCGATCGCCACCCGCTGCTGTTCGCCGCCCGAGAGCTGGGCCGGGAAGTGGTGCATGCGCCCGGCAAGCCCCACCAGCGCCAGCGCGTCCGCCGGGCTCATGGGGTCTTCTGCGATCTCGGTGACCAGCGCGACGTTCTCGGCGGCAGTGAGGCTTGGAATGAGGTTGTAGAACTGGAAGACGAACCCGACGTGCTCGCGCCGATAGCGCGTGAGCACCTCGTCGTCGGCGCCGGAGAGCTCGTGGTCGAGATACCAGACCTCGCCGTCGGTCGGCAGGTCGAGCCCGCCCAGGATGTTGAGCAGGGTGGATTTCCCGCTCCCGGACGCGCCGAGGAGGACGACGAATTCACGGCCGTAGAGCTCGAGATCGACACCGTCGAGCGCGCGAACGTCGATCTCTCCCATCGGGTAGACCTTGGTAACCCCGCGCATACGAAAGACCGGGCCGCCGGGCTGCGGGGCGATTACCGAGCCCGCGACCCCACTCATGATGTGACGCGCTTTTTCACCCGCGCCGCACGCCTTGGGGAAGCCGGCCGCGTTTCTCCGGAATGTCCTTGACCGATGATCCGGCGAAGCTCCGTCAGGGGACGTGTGTTCAGAACGTCGGTCTTCTCGAGCCAACCCCGGCGGGCCTGCCCCACGCCGAAGCGCAGATTCTCGAGATCGAGCGTCGTGTGCGCGTCGGAGCTGATGGCGACGAGCACGCCCTCCTCCTTGGCCATCCGGCAATGCGTGTCCGACAGGTCCAGCCGATCGGGGTGCGAATTGAGCTCCAGCGCGATGCCGCGCGCCTTGGCCTTGCGCACGATCTTGAGCATATCGACTTCGTAGGGCTCGCGCGCCTCGATCAATCGGCCGCTCGGATGCTCGGGATACTTGGCGAACTGCGCCATGACCGCGTCGGGCGTATCCGAGGTGATCAGGATGTCGATGTCCCCGACCGTCTCCTTCATCCTGCGATAGCTCCCGCAGATTACGACCTCGCCGGCCCCTTTCGACTTGCGCAAGTACTCCGCGAGCGGTTCGGCGTACTGGGCGGCGACGGTGAGCTTGAATCGCTGCTTCTTGGTGAGATGCGCCTCGACGCCCTGCAGAATCGCCGCTTCCGTCTTTGCGCCGAACCCGGGCAGGTCCCGTGACCCGCCCCGCGCGCGCGGCATCCGCCAGCTGATCCAGGGTCTGCACCCGAAGCTCGCGGTGCAGGGCCCTGACGCGCTTCGGCCCCAGCCCGGGTATGCGCAGGAGCGCGGTGATTGCGGGCGGAAGGTCCTTGTGCAGCTTCTCTAGAAGCTTCGTGGTCCCGGTTGCGGCAATCTCCCCGATCTTCGCGGCAAGATCCGCGCCGATTCCGGGAAGTTTGGGAAGCGGTTTGCCTGCGGCGACCGTCTGGGGGAGATCGCGCCGCACATCGCCAATCGTCCGCGCGGCGTTCCGGTACGCACGGACACGAAACGGGTTGGCCGCCTGGATCTCGAGGAGATCGGCGATCTCCTCGAAGATTCGGGCGATGTCGGCGTTGTGGACGGGCGTCAAGCGCTCTCGACCGGGATAGGGTGCTCCCTTTCCTCGGACGATAGCGCGTGGCGCACGGCGTCGTCCACCGTGTCAAGCCAGACGAATCGCAGGCGATCTCGCGCGCCCTGCGGTACATCGACAAGATCCTTGCGGTTGCGCGCCGGCAGCATGACGGTCTCGATTCCCGCGCGCAGGGCCGCCAGGACCTTTTCCTTTATGCCACCGACCGGCAGCACCAGTCCGCGCAGGCTGATCTCTCCGGTCATCGCCGTGTCGCTGCGAATCGTGCGGCCGGAAAAGAGCGACGTGAGCGCCATGAACATCGCGACGCCGGCGCTCGGGCCGTCCTTCGGGATCGCCCCGGCAGGCACGTGGACGTGCACATCCCACTTGTCGAAATCGCCCGGAAGGCTCATTGATTCGGCGCGGGATTTCATCAGCGTGAGCGCCGCCTGCGCGCTTTCCTTCATGACGTCGCCAAGCTGGCCGGTGAGGATGAGCTTGCCCGCCCCCGGCGTGCGGCTCGCCTCGACGAACAGGATGTCGCCGCCGACGGGCGTCCAGGCGAGTCCAGTCGCAACGCCCGGCAGCGCCGCGCGCAGCGCGACTTCCGCCTCGAACTTCGCCACGCCGAGAATGTCCGCGAGATCCGCGCTGTCTATCGCGACCGTCTCCACGGCTCCTTCCGCGATGCGGGTCGCGACATTGCGCAGCACCGAACCGATCTCGCGTTCGAGATTACGCACGCCCGCCTCGCGCGTGTAATCCTGGATGATCGCCTGCAGCGCCGCATCGGTAATCGTCGCCTGGCCGGACTTGAGCCCGTTTGCCTCGAGCTGCCGTCGCACCAGGTAACGCTTGGCGATCTCGAGCTTCTCTTCCGCTGTGTAACCGGGCAGCTGGATGATTTCCATGCGATCGCGCAGCGGCCCCGGAATCGTGTCGAGCATATTCGCAGTGGTGATGAAGATCGCGCGCGACAGATCGAAAGGCACGCCGAGATAGTTGTCGCGAAACGCCTTGTTCTGCTCCGGATCGAGCACCTCCAGCAATGCAGACGACGGGTCGCCGTGATGCACGCTGGCGCCCACCTTGTCGATCTCGTCGAGCATCATCACGCAGTCGCGCGTGCCGGCCTTCTTGATGCCCTGGATGATCACCCCTGGAAGCGCGCCGATGTACGTGCGCCGGTGGCCGCGGATCTCGGCCTCGTCGTGCACGCCCCCGAGCGCCACGCGCTCGAACTTGCGGCCGAGCGCACGGGCAATGCTCTGGCCGAGCGACGTCTTGCCGACCCCCGGCGGACCGACGAAGCACAGAATGGGGCCATGGCCGTCGGGATTGAGCTTGCGCACCGCGAGAAACTCGATGATGCGCCGCTTGACCTTCTCCAGCCCGAAATGGTCTTCGTCGAGGATGCGACGTGCTTCGGCGATGTCGATGGTGCTTTCGCTGGTCTTCGACCACGGCAACTCGATCAGCCAGTCGAGGTAGGTCCGCGCCATCGAGTACTCACCCGATGCCTCCGGCATGCGCTCGAGCCGCTTGAACTCCTTCATCGCGTGCGCGAGCGTGTCTTCGGGCATCCCCGCCTTCTCGATGGCTTCGCGCAGGTCCGCGAGCTCCTGGCCCGCGCCCTCGCCTTCGCCGAGCTCCTTCTGGATCTGGCGCAGCTGCTCGCGCAGCACGTATTCGCGCTGCCGCTCATCCATGGTCGCCTTGGTGCGCGTGTCGATTTCGCGCGAGAGCTTGAGCACCTCGATGCGATGCGCGAGCATCCCGAGTACCTTGTCCACCCGCGCGGACACGTCGAGCGTCTCGAGCACCGCCTGCTTCTCGGCGGCGGCGACGTCCATGAATCCGGCGATCAGGTCGGCAAGCGGCCCCGGCGACTTGAACGCCTGTACCGCCTGCAAGAGCTCTTGCGGCGTCTGCGGCAAGAGCTCGAGGGCCTTGGCAGCCCGCTCGCGCAGCTGGAAAAGCTGTGCTTCGAGGTCCTTGCCCAGCGTGTCGGCTTCCGGGTCACGCTGCCGCTCGACGCGCGCCACGAGGAACGGATAGCCCGCGAGGAATTCCACGATGCGAAAGCGCTCCTCGCCCTGACAGACGATGTGATGCGCACCATCGGGCGTCGTGACATAGCGCAGGATCTGCGCAGCGGTCCCGACGGTGTACAGATCCTCCGGACCCGGTGTGTCGACGGACGGATCCCGCTGAAGCAGCAGCCCGACCGGACGATCGTTCTTCACCGCATACTGCGCGGCCGCGATGGACGTCTCGCGCCCAATCGCCGAGGGCAGGATCATGCCCGGGAAAAGCACCAGATTGCGCACCGGCACCAGTACCAGCGCATCATCGGGGACCGCGAGCTGCGGCGCCTGCGAGACGGATTGGTCCCGCGCGGACGGATTTTCCTGCGCGGTAGAACCATGCTCGAGATTCATCATCATGCCTTTTCTCACGCGATGCGCCGCAACCCGATCACGAGGCAGCCGCGATCGAACTGCTGCGCGAAAAGCTCGAATCGCCCGGGCGGAAGCGGCACACGCCGCGCGAACCGGCCATGGGGGATTTCGAGCCGACGAATGCTTCCTGCACGCGCCACAACCGGCAGCTGGCGCTCGCCTTGCACCACGAGCGCCCCGGCGGGATCCACGAGCACCTGCACCTGCTCGGCAGCGACACCCGGCACCGCAAAGAACAGCCAGACCTCGTCGCCGGCAGTGAACACGTCGACCGGAGGCTCCCAGGCCGGTGCAGCCTGCCCCTGTGGGCCCACTTGCGTGAAGAAGCGGCGCTGCAGCCGGTCGGCTTCATCCAGCATCTGCAGCGCTTGGGCCCACATCCAGCTACGCGGGTGACGGGTAGTCATGAATTTGTTCTCTCTGTTGCGGCATGCCGGCCGCGGCGCCGGGATGCGAGAAGTTTCGGTAAGTGCTAGATGGCCCCCGATTCCCAGCAATCAAGCCCTCTCCTATCAAATTGATTCGATAGGGCCTTTTCGACCCGAACCCGCGGCCTCGCAGACGACCTTGGCGCGATGCTATGGTCGCGCGCTGTAACGGCGGATCAGCAGGAGACGAACGATGAAGATCGCCCAATTTGCCGCGTTCGGAAGGCCCGAGGAAGTCCTTCGCTGCGTGGAAGTCGATGACGTGGGCGCCCCCGCGCCAGACGAGGCTGTCGTGGACGTCCTGGCGTTCCCGATCAACCCTGCGGATCTGCTGACCATCGAAGGGCGCTACGCCATCCGCCCTTCGTTACCGGCACGACTTGGCGCGGAGTGCGTCGGGCGCGTGATCGCGCGCGGTCGCGATGTCCACGATCTTGCCGAAGGCGACCTCGTCATTCCTCTCGACCGGGAGAACTGGGTCCAGCGCAAGAAATCCAAAGCAACGCAGCTCGTGAAGGTGCCGCCAGGCGTCGATCCCCTGCAGCTCGCGATGCTGAAGGTCAACCCGCCGACCGCTGACCTCATGATGACAAAGTACGTCGCGCTCCAGCCGGGCGACTGGTTGATTCAAGATGCGGCGAACTCGGGCGTAGGCCATTGCCTGATTCAACTGGCAAGGGCTGCGGGGATCCGCACGGTGAATGTCGTGCGGCGTGACGGACTCGCGGACGAGCTCACAGCGCTCGGCGGCGACGTCGTGGTCGTGGACGGCCCGGATCTCGGTGAGCGTGTGCGTACCGCCACGGACGGCGCCGTGATACGCCTCGCGATCGACGCAGTGGGCGGGACCCAGGTCGTGCGCCTTGGCGACTGCCTCGCCGACGAGGGGGTCATCGTCAACTACGGCCTCCTCTCGGGGGAGAATCCGCAGCTGACCGGTCAACAGACCGTCTTCAAGCGTCTAAGCCTGACCGGATTCTGGCTGGTGCCGTCGCTGCAACGCATGGCTCCCGCGGAGATTCGCGCGATGTATGGGGCGCTGGCTGGCCGGATCACCGATGGATCGCTGCGCGTGCCGGTAGAGGCGACCTACCCGATCGAGGAGATTGCCCATGCGGTTGCGCAGGCTAACGCCTATCGCCGCGCCGGGAAAGTGCTCGTGACGCCGAACGGAGCATTGAAATAAAAGGTTCCACACCGCGAAGCTGGCTCACTCAGTGAGCCAGCAGCATCCGCATGCTCCCTCCAGCAAAAGGCGGGAGACACGATGGTTACCAATGAGGATGCCCATGCGGATTCCGAAGGTGGATCACACCGTAGCGCGCACCAGGCGGACCCAGCCCGGCGCCGCGACCGACACAGCGATCTGATCGACCCGGAGCTCGCGGTGCCATTGGCGCAGGGCAACAAGCGCCATCGCGCCGAGACGCTGGTCGAGCTCCTGACCCGACGACAACCCCAGCAGGTCGCTGGAGAACTGGTCATCCCGGCGCGCGCCGCGCGCGCTGCGGAATTCCCACCGGAACTCGACGGTCGCATCGTCACCGCACTCCGCTCAAGGGGTATCGAGCGACTGTACTCGCACCAACGCGACGCGTGGAATCACGTCGCCGCCGGGCGGCATGCCGTGATCGTGACTCCGACCTCTTCCGGCAAAACGCTCTGCTACAACCTTCCCGTGCTCAACGCGGCGCTCGGCGGCCGCGCCAAGGCGCTGTACCTCTTTCCCACCAAGGCGCTCGCCCAGGATCAGGTCGCTGAGATCTTGGAGCTGAACGCGGCCGGTACCCTGGGCGTGCGCGCCGCCACGTTCGACGGGGACACGCCAGGCGATGCGCGACGCGCGGTGCGGACGCATGGCGACATCGTCGTGTCCAATCCCGACATGCTGCACTCGGGCATCCTGCCCCACCATACCAAATGGGCGCAGTTCTTCGAGTCGTTGCGCTATGTGGTGATCGACGAGCTCCACACCTATCGCGGCGTGTTCGGCTCCCATATGGCAAACGTCATCCGCCGCCTCAGGCGGATCTGCCGGTTCTACGAATCCGATCCGGTCTTCATCCTTTGCTCTGCCACCATCGCCAATCCGGGCGAGCTCGCCGAGCGCCTGCTGGGCGAGCCGGTCGCGGTCGTCGCCGAAACCGGCGCGCCTCAGGGCAAGAAGATCCTGATGGTCTGGAATCCACCCGTCATCAATGCCGACCTCGGACTGCGCGCGTCGGCCCGATCGCAATCCACCCGCATTGCCCGCCTCGCGTTGAAGCTTGGCCTGAAAACAATTCTCTTTGCCAACACGCGCCTCGAGGTCGAGGTGCTGACGAAGTACCTCAAGGACGCATTCGACGCGGACCCACGCAAGCCAGCGCGGGTGGCGGCCTACCGCGGAGGCTACCTTCCGACCGAACGGCGTGACAAGGAGCGCAAGCTGCGCGCCGGAAGCCTCGACTGTGTCGTCTCGACTTCGGCGCTCGAGCTGGGCATGGACATCGGCGCCCTGGACGTCTGCGTGCTGAACGGTTACCCGGGATCGGTGGCAGGCACCCTCCAGCGCTTCGGTCGCGCAGGACGTCGCCAGCGAACTGCACTCGGAGTCCTGGTCCTCTCTTCGAATCCCCTCGATCAGTACATCGCGCGACATCCGGAGTTCTTCCTGGGCGCGAGTCCCGAGCATGCACGCATCGATCCCGATCAACTGCTCATCCTGATGGACCACATCCGCTGCGCCGCATTCGAGCTGCCGTTTCGCGACGGCGATCGGTTCGGCGGTGAGGATCTGCGCGCCGCACTCGACTTTCTTGCCGCCGAGGGAGTTGTCCATCGCGAGAGCGAAAGCTGGCACTGGATCACCGACAGCTATCCCGCCAACAGCGTGAATCTCCGCTCCGTGGCGGACGGCAACTTCGTCGTGATCGATATCACCGACGGGCGGCGCAATGTGATCGCGGAAGTCGACTACTCGAGCGCGGCCGTCACTCTCTACGAAGGCGCGATCTACATGATCCAGTCGGCGCCTTGGCAGGTGGAAAAACTCGACTGGGTCGGCCGCAAAGCCTATTTACGCCGGGTACACGCCGACTACTACACCGACGCAATCGACTATACCCGGCTCAAGATCCTCGCTGAGTTCGCCGCGGACGAGCGCGATCGCGCACGCTGCGCGCATGGCGAGGTGCATGTCGTACGGCGCGTCGCCGGCTACAAGAAGATCCGCTATTACACCCACGAGAACATCGGCTACGGAAACGTGAGCCTGCCCGACCAGGAAATGCACACCACCGCGGTCTGGTGGGAGGCGCGCCCGCAGGCCCTCGAGCAGGCGTTTGCGACGCGGCACGAGGCTCTCGACGGCTTCCTCGGCGCAGCGTATGCCCTGCATCACATCGCCGCACTGCTCTCGCTCGCCGAGACCCGGGATATCGGACGCGCGGTCGGTGACGGGAATGGCGATTGGTCGGCCGTGGTCGGGCCGGACGGACGCGCAACCGTTCGCGCGCAGGATGGCGCAGATTTCGATGTCGCCCGGGGCCTGCGCGCGTTTCGCCCTGCGGTCTTCCTGTACGACAGCTATCCCGGCGGCATCGGCCTCTCTGCGCCACTGTTCGACCTGCGTGCGGAGGTTCTGGATCGCGCCATCGATCTCGTCGCGCATTGCGCGTGCAAGGACGGCTGCCCTGCCTGCGTCGGGCCAGTCCTGGCAGACGCGAGTGGCGCGCGACTGTCGCTACGCGTCGCAGCGCTCCGTGTCCTCGACCTCCTTCGGGAAGGGTCGAAGTCGGTGCTGCAAGCCCACAAGCTTCAGTCGCCGGAACACGTGGCCGTGCAATGAAGCTTTGCCCGCTCCTCGCTTCGTGCTCTTCGTCCACCATGCCCGCTACAGCAGTGCAGCCTCACGAACAGACCACGCCGGCGGTAGCGACTTCCGACCTGCGCGACCGGTTGCTGCGGCTGCGGCAGTCTCCTGGCACCCCCGCCACCCCGCGTGCCACGACTCCGCAGCCGTCAGCAACCCTCCAGGAGACGCTCGCCGAGCGCATCGAGCGCATGCGACGCCCGGTGGCGCGCGACTTGCACGTTTCGCGCGACGCGGACCTCGCGCGAATAGCGAGCGGACGCTGGCTGGCACCGAAACTCCTGATGGTCGAGCGCCGTCTGCCGCTCGGCCACCTGCACGGCAGCGTCGGCCTCGGCGACGCGCGCGCATCGTCGCTTCGCGTACTCGAAGCGCTTGGCGCCACGACACGCGATCCGGAGCAGCTCGTGTTCTTCGACACCGAGACGAACGGCCTGGCCGGCGGCACCGGAACAATCGCATTTCTCGTCGGCCTGGCGCGCTTCGAGAATCACTCCCTGCGCATCCAGCAGCTTCTCGTCACGAGTTTCGCGGCAGAGTCCGATCTGCTCGAAGCAGTTCGTTCCTTCGCGTCGTCTGGCAGCTGCCTGGTGTCCTACAACGGCAAGAGCTTCGATGCCCCGCTCGTTCGCACGCGCGCGCGCCTCTCACGTGCGCCAGACCCGCTCTGCGGCTTGGAGCATGTCGACCTGCTGCACCCGGTTCGCCGCGCATTTCGTCGCACGTGGCCGAATTGCCGCTTACGCACCGCAGAGGAGCGCGCGCTCGACTTCACGCGCGTCGACGATCTGCCCGGGAGCCTCGTGCCGGAAGTGTTCCGGCGCTTCATGCGATTCGGCGACATCGCGTCGCTGCCGAAAGTCCTCGAACACAATCGACTCGATCTCGTGTCGCTCGCCGCACTGTTCAAGCCGCTCGCCGAAGCGGGACAAGTTGGACCGAAAGCTAATGTGGCACATGCATAGCTGCTGTCCCGCTGGTGCTCCGATGCTGGGGAACGCTGTCGCTGGTTCGCAGCAGCGACTCAGTCGTCGTGCGCCGGCGCTCGGAACTCGCTGACGAGCTGCTGCTGAACGGTCGGCGGAACGGGCTCGTAATGGCTGAATTCGATGCTGTAGGAGCCCGCGCCCCCGGTGACCGACTTCAGTCTCGACTGATACGTGCTCAGTTCGGATAGGGGCACCTGCCCCGAGACCGTGAGCATGCCGCCCGATTGCGATTGGGTTCCCGTGATCTGCCCCCGCTTGGAAGAGAGATCTCCGGTGATATCTCCCATCGCGCTCTCGGGCACCGTGACCGCGATGTTCACGATGGGTTCGAGCACGATGGGCCGCGCTTTTCCGACCGCCTCAAGGAATGCTTTGCGCCCCGCCGAGACGAACGCAATCTCTTTCGAATCGACCGGGTGGCTCTTGCCGTCGTACACCGTCACGCGCACATCCTGCATGGCATAGCCGGCGATCGCGCCGGATTCCAGGACGTGTTGCACCCCCTTCTCGACGGCGGGAATGAACTGGCCCGGGATCGCCCCGCCCTTTACCTCGTTGACGAACTCGAATCCCGCGCCGCGCGCCAGCGGCTGGATACGCAGGAACACCTCGCCGAACTGTCCGGCGCCGCCAGTCTGTTTCTTGTGCCGGTTGTGGCCTTCCGCGGGCGCAGTGATCGTCTCGCGGTAGGCGATTCGCGGCGGATGGGTCTTCACCTCGAGTTTGTACTGGGAGGCCATCCGCTCGAGCACGGTCCGCAGGTGCAGTTCGCCAAGCCCCCTCACGACCGTCTCGTTCGTGGACTTAACGCGCTCGACCTCGACGCACGGATCCTCCGCGGCGAGCTTCTCTAGGATATCCCAGAGCCGCTGCTCGTCGCCCCGTTTGGTCGTCTCGATCGCCAGACCGAAGATCGGATCGGGAAACTCGAGCGGCCGGAGATGTATGTGATCCTCGTCGTGCGAGTCGTGCAACACGCTGTCGAACTGAATCTCATCCACCTTCGCAACTGCGCAGATCTCGCCCGGTACGCCGTCCGGGACTTCGACGAGATCCTTTCCCTTGACCATGAAAAGATGGCCGACCTTGATGGGCTTTCGCGCGTCGCCGACATAGAGCTGACTGTCCTTGGTCACCGTGCCCTGGTGCACCTTGAAATACGAGAGCTTTCCCATGAACGGATCCACGGCGACCTTGAACACATGCGCGATCACATGCTTCGCCGGGTCGGGCTCGGCGTGAAACTCCTCCGCGTCGTCCCCCTCGCCACGCAGGAAGGCCCGCGGATTGCCCTCAGCGGGATTGGGCGCGAGCTGCACGAGGATATCGAGCAGCTCCTTGACGCCCGCGCCGGTCTTCGCCGATGTGAAACAGATCGGAATCAGATGCCCTTCGCGAAGCGCCTCCTCGAATGGCGCGTGCAATTGCTCGGGGGCGATTTCCCCCTTCTCCAGATAGAGGGCCATCAGATCCTCGTCCACCTCGACCACCTGATCGACCAGTGCACTATGCGCCTGCTCCACCGACGAGAAGTCGGATTCCCCGGAGGGATTGAAGAAGCAATCCACGACGCGCGTTCCGCCATCGGCCGGCAGATTGATCGGCAGGCACTCTTTGCCAAACGCCTCCTGGATCCGCTCGACGAGTCCCGGCAGATCGATCGCCTCCGCATCGATGCGGTTGACGACGATCATGCGGCACAGCTTCAGGGACTCTGCCCAGTGCATCATGCGCGTCGTCGTGAGCTCGATGCCGGTCTGCGCATTGATCACCACGGCGGCGGTGTCGACGGCCGCGAGGCCGCCGATCGATTGTCCGAGAAAATCCGGGGCGCCAGGCGTATCGACGAGGTGGATGCGCGTTCCGTCGGTCTCGAAATGCACCACGGACGAGCGCAATGAATGCTGGTATTCCTTCTCCAGTGGGTCGAAATCGCAGACGGTGCTTCCGCGCTCGATCGTCCCCATGGCGGGGATGGCCTTGGCGTGCTGGAGCAACGCCTCGGTGAGCAAGGTTTTTCCGGAACCGGTGTGCCCGACCAGCGCGACACCCCGGATCGCCTCGATCGAGTGCGAACCCATTGACCCCTCCATTCCGGTGTGGTCGCGCACTCTGCGCGGCGCGATCCTTGCGCCAGTATAAGTAGGCCTGCACCGCGGCGGCAAGGCATCGGATCAACCGGGTGGCGTCGTAACGTAAGTGCCTAATGCTCCTTGGATTTCCGGCCCTGTGGCGCAGGCCCGCATACGCGAGACCAAGCCACGGATTGATGCCGTGGCGTGCACCATCGGCGCGAGCGGACGTGGATCAAAGCGCCCGGAACCGGGCGAAGTCAGACTTGATGCGAGCGTTCGCGCCGCTGCGTCGGCAACGCGAGGAGAGAGATCGCGACACCACCGAATATGAACATCATGCCCGCCCCGACCAGCATCCAGCGCGGGGCACGCAGCCAGTGCACATCGAGCGGAACGAGGTCATAGCCAAGCGCCAGCGCAACCAGGCCGAGCAGAACGGCAATTCCGCCCATGGTGAAGACAAGCCCCTTCGGGGGAAGATCATTGCAACAGAAATCGCGGTGGGGCATCACGGAACCTATTGGGTGGACGTCTGCAGTATGGCCGCCTCGCCTCGTTCCGCGAGGCAAAATGTCACTTGTCGTGCGCCGCCGCCCGGGCTCCTGTGACATGTTTCCGCCTCTGCCGTGACGACCTTTCGACGCACCGGACGTCGAGCGGAAGGTCGCTTGATGTAATCTTTCGTTCTATTTGAAGCAACACGGAGCATCCATGAGCGAACCCAGCATCCGGCTCGAGATCGCCGAAGGCTATGCGGTGGTCACGCTGAATCGGCCGGACCGGCTGAACAGCTTCAATCCGGAGATGCATGACCGCTTGCGCGATGCGCTCGACGAAATCGAACGGCGAGAGGATGTACGCGCAGTTCTGCTCACCGGCGCCGGACGGGCATTCTGCTCGGGTCAGGATCTCTCCGAGCGCCGCTTCGCGCCTGATGCGCCGCCTCCCGATCTGGGCGCGTCCCTGGAGATGAACTTCAATCCGTTGGTCCAGCGTTTGCGCGCATTACCCAAGCCCGTGGTCTGCGCGGTGAACGGTGTTGCGGCCGGTGCCGGCGCGAATGTTGCGCTTGCGAGCGACATCGTGATTGCCGGCCGTTCCGCGAGCTTCATTCAGGCATTCTGCAAGCTCGGTCTCGTTCCGGACTCCGGCGGAACGTACTTTCTCCCGCGCCTGGTCGGAAGCGCCCGCGCCATGGGGTTAGCGCTGCTGGGCGACCGCATCGCCGCCGACGAGGCGGCACGAATGGGGCTCATCTGGAAATGCGTCGATGACACTGCGCTCGCCGACGAAACGCAAGCGCTCGCCCGCCACTTTGCTGTCCAGCCGACCCGCGGGCTCGCCGCCATCAAGCATGCGCTGCAGGCGTCCGCGCTGAATACGCTCGACCAGCAGCTCGCGCTCGAGCGTGATCTGCAGCGCGAGCTGGGCCGAACGCGCGACTATCGCGAAGGCGTGACCGCGTTTCTCGAAAAGCGGCCGCCCCGATTCGAAGGGAGATGAACCGCATGACGCCATACGATCAACTGGAATCGATCGAGAACGCGAGCGTCGACGAACTGCGTGCGCTGCAGCTCGAGCGACTCGGGTGGAGCCTCCGCCACGCATACGAGAAAGTCCCGCACTATCGGCACAAGTTCGACGCGCAGGGCATACGCCCGGACGACCTCAGGAGCCTCGCGGACCTGGCGAAATTTCCGTTCACGACCAAGCAGGATCTGCGCGAGAACTACCCATTCGGCATGTTCGCCGTGCCCATGAGCGAAATCGTGCGTATCCACGCCTCGAGCGGCACGACAGGCAAACCGACCGTCGTCGGCTATACCAAGCGAGACATCGATACCTGGTCGCACTGCATGGCGCGGTCGATCCGCGCCGCAGGCGGGCGTTCCAGCGACAAGATCCACGTCGCCTATGGGTACGGCCTCTTCACAGGCGGCCTCGGGGCGCACTACGGTGGCGAGATGCTGGGCGCGGCCGTCATTCCGGTCGGCGGTGGCATGACCGAGCGGCAGGTGCAGCTCATCGTCGACTTCAAGCCCGAGATCATCATGGTGACGCCCTCCTACATGCTGGCGATCGCCGACGAGTTCGAGCGCCAGGGACTCGATCCGGCGGCATGCTCGCTACGCATCGGTATCTTCGGCGCCGAACCCTGGACCGATTCGATGCGCGCCCAGATCGAGAAGCGCATGGGCCTGGACGCGATCGACATCTACGGCCTTTCCGAAGTCATGGGTCCGGGCGTCGCGCAGGAGTGCATCGAGACCAAGGACGGCCTCACGGTCTGGGAGGATCATTTCTATCCGGAAATCATCGATCCTGCGACCGGCGCGGTAATGCCCGACGGCGAACCGGGCGAGCTCGTGTTCACCTCGCTCAGCAAGGAGGCGCTCCCGGTCATCCGGTATCGCACGCGCGATCTGACGCGATTGCTGCCGGGAACTGCACGCACGATGCGACGCATGGGGCGCATCACCGGGCGTAGCGACGACATGCTGATCATCAGAGGCGTAAACGTTTTCCCGACCCAGATCGAGGAGCTACTGGTGACGGAGCCGAAGCTCGCTCCGCACTACATGATCGAGGTCAAGCGTGAAGGCGCCCTGGACGACATGCTCATCCTCGTCGAAATGCGTCAGGACCTCGGCAACCAGATGTCCCCTGACGAGCGGACAAAAATCGAACGCCACGTCCAGCACAACGTCAAGAGCTATGTCGGGGTGACCGCGAGAGTGCAAGTGGTCGACCCGGGCAAGATCGAGCGCTCACAGGGCAAAGCCCGGCGCGTCATCGATCTGCGTGCGAAGAGCTGACGGAACCCGGAACCGCGAAGATCGCCAGGTCCCGGCCTTCGGCATGAAGATTCGCGCGGTGGATGATGCCCTCCGGGGCCACATGCAGGCGCGACCGCTGCGCGCGAAGTCGCTCGTCGTGACCGTGTTCGGGGACGCAATCGCTCCACATGGCGGGGCGGTATGGCTCGGAGGATTGATCAGATTGCTCGGCCCGTTCGGGATCAACGAACGGGCCGTGCGCACGACCGTCTTCCGGCTCACGCGCGAACATTGGCTGCGGGGCGAGCAGGTCGGTCGCCGCAGCCATTACACCTGGACCGAGAGCGGCCGGCGCCGGTTCGAAGCTGCATTTCGAAAGATCTACGGCACGAATTCGGAGCCCTGGGACAAAAGATGGTGCCTCGTGATCGAAACGGGGGACCAATCTTCGGGGGTGAAACGCAAGGCGTTACGGGATGAACTTGCCTGGATCGGCTTTGGACGCATTGCGGCAGGTGTCTTGGTGCATCCCACGATCGACACGGAATCCGTTGCGGCGATTCTGGCCGAGCATCGCGCAGAGACCCACGTGCTCGTCATGCATGCGACCCACATCGCAGCCAGTGGCGGAGATGTGCTGGCCGATGCGATCCGGACGGCATGGGATCTCGAGCGGCTCGAACGCGATTACCGGGCGTTCCTGGCGCGCTTCGAGCCTATCTTGGGTGAGCTGGAACTGCGACCCAGCGCCGAGCTGGACCCGGAGCAGTGCTTCGTGGTGCGTACCCTCCTCATCCATGAGTACCGCCGCGTGATCCTGCGCGATCCGCTGCTCCCCGAATCACTCCTTCCCCGAAATTGGCCCGGTTCGGCCGCCTGGCGACTATGTCGCGACCTGTATCAGGTAACTCACCGGCAGACGGAGCAGCATCTTGTGGCGACGCTTCAGACCCCGGATGGGCCCCTTCCCCAGGCAGCACCGTACTTCTATGCCCGTTTTGGGGGGCTGACCTGAGCGCGACCCGGCCGGCATAGTCGTATCATGCGTGCTGGAGGCCGCCCGTGTTCACGAACTTCGCGCGTGTCCTACTTGTCGTCTTGGCAGCCGCATCTGGAATTTTCGTGTCGTCGTCCACCCACTCCGAGGACCCGTACGCCGCCCAGCGCGCGGCGTTAGTGGCTGAAATCGCCGCCATGGCCCGCGCGACCGGTCAGGAGACGGGACACCCGATCCTAAGCGACCGGGTCATGGCTGCAATGGGCCGCGTCGAGCGTCACCGGTTCGTGCCCGCGGATGACGTGCCCTACGCCTACGAGAACCGGCCGCTACCGATCGGTCACGGCCAGACGATTTCACAGCCCTACATCGTCGCGCTGATGACCGAGATGGTAGCTCCCGAGCCTGCCCATGTCGTGCTCGAGGTCGGTACCGGATCCGGGTACCAGGCAGCGGTACTCGCCGAGCTGGTTGCACAGGTGTATACGATCGAAATCGTCGCGCCGGTCGGCAAACAAGGTGCAGCGAACCTGGTCGCCGCGGGATACGGAAATGTCCACACGCGCATCGGCGACGGCTACCACGGATGGCCCGAGGCGGGGCCGTTCGACAGCATTCTCGTCACTGCCGCAGCACCCGCCGTGCCCCCTGCCCTCGTCGAGCAACTCAAACCGGGAGGAAGACTGGTCATTCCAGTGGGGGGGCGATGGGATGTTCAGGAGTTGCTCGTCATTGTCAAGAACGCGGACGGCTCTACTTCGACGAAGACGACGATACCGGTTCGATTCGTGCCATTGACTCGCGACCGATAAGAGTACGATGCAATCGATGGACGCCACACAAGAACGGGACGAAGCACCACTCGTGGAGGCTCGACCGCCGATTAGCGCTGCCAGGTTTGCGCGTGGGCTCCTGGCCGCCGTGCTCGTTGCCGCCCTGACCGCAACGGCGGGTCCCTGGTTCGCAAAGCCGGGGCTTGCCGCCGAGTCGGTGCGTGCGTCGAACAAAGTCACGGCAGGCGCGCTCGACGGGAAAGCGTTCACTGCAAGTATCGTCCGCGCGAGCGTCGCCGAGCAGAGTCGCGAACTGGGGGATGAGCTGATGTTCAGCAATGGGATGTTCGGGTCGATGCTCTGCCGGAAGTTCAACTTCAGTGATGCGCCATACTGGATCCGCCGGGAAGGGGATCAGATCCATTTCCTGGCAGAGATGACCAGTCCGACCGACGGCAAGATGGTCTGGAAGGGGACCATCCGGGGCGACACGCTCGAGGGCACGATGCGATGGATCAAGGAGCGCTGGTACTGGACCATCGATACCGAGCACAAGATCCAGGGCAAGCTGGAGAAGGCGCCGCGCGGCGCGCGCACCGCCGCGGAGTGAATCGGCGCCGGCAGGCCGGCGATTCGACGCCATGGATCCAACCAACCCCCGACCCTCGTACACCAGCATCGCGCTGAAGCTCGCACTGCTGATTACCCTCCTCGTCGGTGCAAGCTACGCCGGCAAGTGGGTGATGGGGCAGTTCGATCCGCACCTCACGCCGGCTTCCGAGCCGATGATCCATCGCATGATCATGACGGCGATGGCGGTCTACGTTTTGCTGATGATGCTTCCCTTCGTTCCGGGCGTCGAGATCGGTCTCGGACTGATGGTAATGTTTGGGGCCAAAATCGTACCGCTCGTCTACCTGGCGACCGTGCTCGCGCTCACCCTCGCTTTTCTGATCGGGCGGCTCTTGCCGCAACATTCGATCGCCGACACCTTCGGATACTTTCGCTTCGATCGCGCGCGCGACCTGTTGCGCCGCATGGAACCGCTCGATTCGACCCAGCGGCTCGAATTCCTGATGCAGAAAGCGTCCACGCGGGTGATGCCCTTCCTGCTCCGGCATCGCTTCATCGCGCTTGCCATCGCACTCAATATGCCCGGAAACGCTCTGATCGGCGGCGGCGGCGGAATCGGCCTCGTCGCTGGCTTCAGCAGGCTGTTCACGCTTCCCAAGTTCGCGTTGACCGTGGCGCTCGCGGTGTCGCCGATTCCGCTCATGATACTGCTCACCGGTGGTTGAGCAGTCCACGGCGGCGCCGCACGTTCCACCGACAGGCTCGTGCTAGGCTCGGATTCGGCCATGTCCGGAACCAAGCCCCTCGTCGACCATCTGGTCGAATCGTTCGCCGCACGCGGCGTCAAGCGCATTTTCGGCGTCCCCGGCGGTGGATCCAGCCTGGATCTCATCCGTGCCGCCGAAGCACGCGGTATACGCTTCGTGCTGGCACGCCATGAAACGTCAGCGACCATCATGGCCCTCGCGACCGGCGAAATCGATGCTGCGCCCGGGGTCGCGCTCACCACGATCGGCCCAGGGCTCGCTAGTGCCGTGAACGGCATGGCTTGCGCGACGCTCGACCGGGCCGCACTCTGCCTCGTCTCCGACGGACACTCGCCGCAGCTCACTCGGTTCGTCACGCATCAGGTGTTCGACCAGGCCGCGCTCAGCGCGCCCGTCGTTAAGGGGCACACCCAACTCGAAGGCGACAATCCGGTCGAGGAGGTCGAACGCCTGCTCGACCTGGCGCAGACGCCACCCTACGGCGCGGTTCACATCGAACTGTCCGGCGCCGCGGCGCGGCGCACCGTGACTTACGCCGCGACACCACGCTCGCGGCAGGACCCGCCGCACGACTTTGAGGCAATTCACCGCGCGCAAGAGCTTCTTGCCCGCGCCGCCCGACCGATCGTCGTCGTGGGGCTCGAGGCTTGCGCGCCTGCGCTCGCGGAAGCCGTACGCCGGTTCTGCGGTCGCCTCGCCTGCCCTGTTCTGGTGACCTACAAGGCGAAGGGCGTTGTTCCCGACTCCGATCCGCTCACAGTGGGAATATTTACCGGCGGGACACTCGAGGCAACATGCATGGAAAGTGCCGACCTGCTCGTGTTGATCGGCGTCGATCCCGTGGAGTTCATTCCGCAGGCGTGGCGCTACCACGCCCCGGTGCTCGATATCGGACTTTGCCCGCGGCCCATCCACTACGTGCAACCCGCCATCGGGCTTTACGGACCGCTCGACGTGACTCTGAAGGCGCTCGGCGCCGTCGGCGCAGCCGGCGGGTGGCGTGCGGAAGAACCCACCATGTTCCGCGCCGCGATGCGATCGCGACTTACGTCTGCGCCGGGCGAAGGCGTTTCGCCCCAGCGCGCGGTCGAGCTCGCCCTTGCTGCGTGCCCGCGCGGCCCGCGTCCACGCATCACCGTCGACGCCGGAGCGCACATGTTCTCGGTGACCGCGTTCTGGGAGTGCGATGCGCCGCGCGACCTCCTGATCTCGAATGGCCTCGCGACGATGGGCTTCGCGCTTCCGGCGGCAATCGGCGCCGGACTCGCGGAGCCCGCTCGCAAGGTGGTGGCGTTCACCGGTGACGGCGGACTTGCCATGTGCCTGGGTGAGCTGCTGACGGCCAAGCAGCAGAACTCCGCGCTGGTGGTTGTCGTGTTCAACGACGGCTCCATCTCGCTGATCGATATCAAGCAGCAGGCACGCGGAATGCCGTCGGAAGGCGTTCGGTGGAATCGCCCGGACTTTGCGCGCGTTGCGGAAGGATTCGGGCTCAAGGCGTGGCGCGCCCGAACCGAAGCGGAGTATCGCGAGGCGATCGCGGCAGCCCTGGCGGCCGACGGCCCAACCCTTATCGACGTTCACATCGACCCGACCGGCTATCTGGAACAGATTCGCGCGCTCCGCGGCTGACGAGATTGAGGCAGACCGGGAAACGGTACGGTAGGATCGAACCGGCCCGGCCAGCTCGCGGGACTACATCGCGCACCCATTGACGAGAGGACCCGATGACCAAGCAACCGATCTCGGCGGAGTTTCCCTACACGCTCAAGCGCCTGCAGACATTGGACAGCGAGATGGCATACGTGGACGTCGGTGAGGGTGATCCGATCGTCTTCCTGCATGGCAATCCAACGTCCTCGTACCTGTGGCGGAACGTGATTCCGCACGTGGAGATGCTGGGCCGATGCCTGGCGCCGGACCTGATCGGGCATGGCCAATCGGGTCGGTCCCCGCGGCGCGCCTACCGATACGCCGATCACATCGCCTATCTGGACGCATGGTTCGAGTCGCTCGGTCTCACGCGCAAGGTGATTCTGGTGGTACACGACTGGGGGGCCGCCCTCGGCTTCTATCGCGCGTGCCGCTTCCCCGACCAGATCTCCGGCATAGCCTATATGGAAGCCATGGTCCGACCGCGACTCTGGACAGACCTTCCCCCGGAACGCGTGCCGGTCTTCAAAGCGCTCCGCGGCACCGAGGGAGAAAAGATGGTGCTCCAGGACAACTTCTTCATCGAGAAGATGCTGTTCGAAGCGGGCGTCATCCGCACGCTCACGGATGCCGAGAAGGCGGCATACCGGGCGCCGTTTGCGGAGCCTGGCGAATCACGTCTACCGACCCTGCTGTGGCCGCGCGAGATCGTTTTCGACGGTGAGCCGGCCGACAACTATCCGCTGATCAAGCGCTACAGCGACTGGCTCGCACAAAGCAAGAGTTTGCCCAAGCTCTTCGTGAACGCCGATTTGGGGCACGGTCTCGCGGGAGCGGCGCGCGATTTCTGCCGAACCTGGCCGAATCAGCGTGAGACCACGATTCACGCCAAGCACTACGTGCAGGAAGACTGTCCGCACGAGATCGGCGCGGCACTTGCGGATTTCGTCTCCCAGGTGCGCGCCGGAACCTTTACTCCTTGACCGACGCGGCCGGCCGTGCGGCGCGCTGGACGGCTAGCGCCGCACTCGCCGCCACGACACCCAGGCCGCACACGCCGAGCCATCCGACGAGCGTCAGGGCGAGCGTCATGACGAGGGCACCGGTCGCGTTGCCGCCCCAGACGTGCACCGCGTACACCGTGTTGGAGCGACTGCGGGCCGCCGGGTCAAGGCCGATGATGTAGGCCTGATTGGCGACCATCGCGGTACGCAATCCGCAGTCCAGCAACGCCGCGCCGGCGACGACGGCCACGACCGTGATGCCCGCGAGCCCGAACACCAGGAATGCGGCGATCACCAAGGCCGCGCCGGCGGAAACGACCGGCCGCACGCCGCTCCGGTCCATCCAGCGGCCCGCAGATCGCGCGATGAGCACCCCGGCTGCTCCGGGAATGCCGATCAAGCCCGCGTAGGCTGGTCCGAGACCGTGCAACGTCTCGAGCATCTGCGCGAGGGTGGCCCAGAATCCCCCGTAGCAGATTCCCAGCAGAAACTGGATGATCGATGCCCGGCGCAGCTCCGCGCCCGCGCGATACATGGCTAGGAGCGATCGCATGAGGGTGCCATAGGCGAGCCCCGTCCCTGATGCCGCGCTCGGAATGCGCAGGAGCAGCACGGGCAGAAAGCCCGCCAGCAGGATGGCGTAGAGGGCGTACGTCCAGCGCCAGCCGATGAGCGATGCCATCGCGCCCGAGCCGACGCGGGCAAGCAGGATGCCGATGAAGAGTCCGGAGAGTGCAGTGCCGATCGCGCGCCCGCGCTGAGCCGGCTCGACTAGTTCCGCAACGAGCGCGAGGATGTCCTGCGAGACACTCGCACTCACACCCGCCGCAAAGCTCGCTGCCGCGAGCACCGTCAGCGTGGGCGCCACGGCGATGACCAGCACGGATGCCATCAGGCAACAGAACTTCGCCAAGATGATCCGTCGCTTGTCGTAGCGGTCCCCAAGCGGAACGAGAAAAAGGGTTCCGGTGAGAAAGCCGCCTAGCGAAAGTGTCGGCACCCAACCGACCGTTGCCGCGTCGGCGTTGAACACGCGTCCGAACTCTGCGAGCAGTGGCGTCTGGAAGTGAATGCTTCCGGCAGTCGCCATGACGGTCACCGCCAGGAACAGCATCATTCCGCGGCTGATTCCCCTGCCCTCCGATCCGGTGCCGGATGCGCCGCCGTCGATGGTCACGATCGGATAAGTCCTGCTCGGTGTGCCGATCGGAGCCTTCGGCCGTGTGCGTTAGGCAGGCGACCGCAGAGCGTCAATCGTGAATCCGGCAATCTGCTTGTATCGCTCCGATATGGCCCGAAGCTCCTCCTGGCTGATGACATCGTCGATGCTCCCGAAGGGCTTCCCGCCGGTGAGCTCGTCGACCTTGATGTTGATGTAGTCAGGCGGAAACTCGCGGTTGGTGCGGACCACCCTCGCCGTGGCTTCCAGGCGGGCGCCCTGGTAGGCGATTAACGCCGCACGTGGATCGGGCGTGCCGGCGATCAGCTCGGCGAGCGTCCGTGCATCGATCACTCCTTGCGCCGCGCCGTTCGACCCGCGGGGATACATTGGATGCGCGGCGTCGCCCATGAGCGTGATGCGGCCGAATGTCCACTGCGACACCGGATCCTTGTCCACCATCGGGTATTCGAGGATCTGGTCGGCCTTCGCGATCAGCTCCGGAACGTCCAGCCAGTCAAAATGCCAGCCTTGATAGATGGGCGCGAAATCCTCCATTCTTCCCGGCTTGTTCCAGTCGTTCATCTCCACGTTGGCCTGGCGCACCTCGGCCATCCAGTTGATCAGCTGATTGCCATCCCCGTCCACGGGATCGATGATCGGATAGATGACCATCTTGCCGTTCTCCACGGACCCGATGCGCAGGTAGCTTCGTCCGGTGAGAATCGGCTTGTGGCGCGTCACGCCCCGCCACGTATTGATGCCCGCGAACGCCACCTGCTCGTCCGGATAGAATTTCCGGCGCACGATCGAGTTGATGCCGTCGCAGGCCACCGCGATGTCACCGCGAATCGGCGCGCGCGCTTCGCCCGACGAGGTCGCCTTGAAGAAGACCGTTACGCCGGTCTCGTCCTGCTCGACGCCGGAGCAGTGATGATCGATCAGGACGTTGGCCGGCCCGAGACGCTCGCGAGCCGCTTCGTAGAGGATCCGGTGCAACTTTCCCCGGTGTATGCCGAGCTCGGGGAACGGGTAACCCGCATGTCGACCGCGCGGCTCGCGGTAGATGAACTGGCCATGCCGGTTGAAGAACACGCTTTCCTCGTTCTCGATCGCAACGGCACGCAGCCGATCCTCCAGGCCCAACGCGATGAACTCCCGCATCGCGTGCGGAAGCAGTGTGATTCCGACACCGAGTTCCCTGATCTCCGGCGCGCTTTCATAGACCCGGCAGGCAATCCCCCGCTGCTGCAGTCCCAGCGCAAAGCTGAGACCGGCGATGCCGCCTCCGATCACGATGATTCCTGACATGTACCCCGTCTCTCCCCTTCGAAATCCGATCCATGCAGAGCGCTCACTCAGAGCGTCTCGACCTGCAGTCGTGCGCCGGGATCGATTCTGAAAATTGCCCCCTCCGCGAACGACTCCCATGGCTCGCTGCGCGTGATCGGCTCGGACGCCACGACGATCGCGTGATAATCGCCCGGGGGAACCCCTTCCACATGCAGTGCACCGCCGCAGACCTCGCAGGGATGCACACGGTCTCGCCATGTATACCAGAGGGTGCGCCCAAAGCGCACGCCGACGCTCTCGCGGCCGTCGGTAAGTAGAAAATTCAGTCCGATCTCGGCCGCCGGCGCCTCCTGGCGCGCCCAGTCGATGAGATCGTTCACGCCGGAACGCGTCGCCTCGATCAACGGCTTTTCCGACTGGGTCTCGGCACGCGCGAGCAGAAAGTGAAAGATGTGCTCGCTGTCCGTCTGGCCCAGGATGCCCTGGCGCTGGGTCTCCGTCGTCGCGGCGAGCATTCGCTCGCGGAGCGCCGGGAAAGCGCCGAGCGTGCCATTGTGGGCGAAGATCCAGCGCCCATACGAGAAGGGGTGGGTGTTCTCGGGTCGCAAGTCGCCGAACGTCGCGCGCCGAACGTGCGCGAGCACGGTGCACGAATGCACCTGCGCCGAAACCCAGCGAAACGCCATGCTCTGACTCGCGGCCCTGGCCTGCCTGACGACGTGCGGCCTGGCGCCGTCGTGGATGGCCAGACCCCATCCATCCGGATGGCTGTGGCCGTGCGCATCTTTCAGGCTTTGAGCGAGCAGCGAGTTCTCCGCACGGATCAGCTCGCACTCGATCTTTCTCGGATAGCTCGAGCGGAAACCATACAGTCGGCACATTTTCAGCCTGCGGTGGACTCGCGAACGCGCGGGGTGGATCGAGCCGGGATTATATTCGGGCGCACCGTTGACACGCCGGAACAAGTGCACGCCCCGTGCGGGCACACGGAGGCGGCCAGGCTCGGCTACCCGCCGTCACTGCGCAGGATCGATGCGAAAAAAAGCGCTGACAGATTCCTGGACCTGGTCGACCGTCACGAAGGACGGCGCGGGCGCACCCGTGGGCCATCCGCAGCTCAACAGGTACGCCGCCCGATGCTGCTTCGAAGACGAGTCGATAGTGGGTCACGCTGACCGGCATCCCAGGGTCAGCTGTCCGCCGCTCGTCATAGTCGATGTCGCGTATGACGAAGAGTCTCAGGCTTGATTGCGCGATCCACGCCCGCACTTGCCGGCGCGAAACGGCAGAACGGCACGTTGCCGACGAGCTGCGCCGTCGTCACGATGGTGTTGCGCTGAAAGAGGAGTGGCGCACCACCTGGCGGGAAGCTGAGCGACACGCGCAATGTCACTCGTGACCCGACGACGATGTCGGTCGGTGCAGCGGGTGCATCCGGGGTCTTCGCTTCCTGCTTGGCCGCGTAGTTCGTCGTGTCGCATGCATTGAGGAGGAAGGCGGCCGCGAAAAGCATCGTGATGCGCCCTAGCCGGATTGCACTTCCGTAGGCCACTTCCTGCAATCGGGCGCCCCGGATCCCTGGATATGTTGGTCCTGCTTTCACGTCGCTCATCGGTCACCCACGGTTAGCGGTCAAAAAAGCCGGTCGGATCACCAGAAAAGCCCGGCCGGGCTGCCACTTGTCGGCATCACTGTCGGAAATTGCCAGTATGGTACCCATTTGGTACAAAATACATGCTGACACGGTACGCGGATACGCCAAGTCGAGAGCCGGACCCACCTGTATTCGAATCCGGGTACGTCCATAGTCAAAGAGTTTGACGGAGGAATGCCTGATGAACGTCGCACGCGCTGCGCTCGCCTCGATCCTGATGGGGGCTGCTGCCCTGCCCGCGCTGGCGGAGCACGTCTACAAGTACCAGATGCCCGACGGCACTGTCCTCTACACGGACAGCCAGTCCGGGTTCACGGATCAGTACGTCAAGGGCAAGCTAGAGGAAACGTTGAGTGAGCCAAGCCCGGCTCCTGCGGAAGTCGAAGAAGCGATGCGCACCCGTCTCGATTCCAGCAAGCAGAATGCGAGCGACGCAGACGAGGCGCAGCAAAAGGGCATCGACGCCGCCTACGCGATGATGATTGATGCCCGCCAGCAACTCCAGAATGCGGAGCAAGCGCTGCAAGAAGGTCTGACGCCACTGCCCGGGGAGCGGCTGGGAATTGTGGATGGTCACACCCGCCTGAGCCCCGCCTACTGGGCGCGCGTTCGCGGCCTGCGCCTGTCGGTCGAGACCTCGCGCGATCGCCTCGATCGTGCCACGAACGCCTGGGTGCGGGCGCGCTGATCGGAACTCTAATCTGCCTTCTTTCGGGGACGCGGCCATGAACCACAGAGCATCCGAGATCGAGAGCTTCCCGCGCCGGACGCTGCCGGTGATGGACCTCGCACCATTCCTGTCGGGCGATCGATCGGGCTTCAGCAATCTCGTCGGACGCTGGCGCCATACCTGCGAGACCGTCGGGTTCATGTGCATCGTCGGCCACGGGATCAGTGACGACCTGGTGGCACGCGCCGAAGCCCAGGTGAAGCGCTTTCACGACCTGCCGATGGATGAGAAGCTGAAGATCAAGGTGAACGAGCATCAACGTGGCTACATCCCGCCCAAGGCCACGATCGTCAAGCATTCGACCTATCACGACAACACGCATCTGGACAGCAACGAGACCCTGGTGCTCGCCACCGAGTATGGCGCCGACCATCCCGGCGTTCGCGCGGGCCGTCGATTCTTCGGCCGCAACCCGTGGCCGGAAACTCTTCCGGGATTCCGGGAGACGGTGCTCGAATTCATGATGGCAATGGATGCGCTTGGGCGCTCGACGCTGCCCATCTGGGCCGCCGCGCTCGGGTTGAAAGAGGATTTCTTCGACGGCTACTTCGCCGATGGATATACCTATTTCCGGATGGCGCACTATCCACCCGTCTCGAGTCCGCCCGAGAACCATTTTGGGCTGGGCGCACATGCCGATACTGGCTTCATGACCTTCCTTCCGCCAGCGCGTGAAGAGGGCCTGCAGATTCTCGGGGAAGACGGAGTCTGGTTCTGGCCCATCGTCGCACCGGGCAGTCTCATCGTGAATACGGGCCAGTTTCTTTCGCGCTGGACCAATGACCGGTTCCGCGCGACGCCCCACCGGGTCCTGCCGCCCACGAAAAATCACCGCTACTCGATGGCCTGTTTCGTCAATACCAGTCTCGACGCGGTATGCAAGGTGCTCCCGACCTGCCAGGACGAGGTGCGACCACCGAAGTATCCGGAGCAGTCTTACGGGGCGTTCTTCCAGTGGTACATGGAGAACACGTACACCCACTACGGGAAGGTGACCGGACAGGCCTGATCCGCCCAGCCGTGAACCAGTTCACGGAAAACCGGCCGCCTCACCGCATTGTGTGCATGCGGCACAAAACCGCTGGGTCACCCGACCGGGCTATCTGCCCCGCACAGATCTAAATTGCCTCCACCGGGCCGGCGAATGTCGCCGGGCCCCGGCTCACAAGAGGAGGCTCTCGTGCGGAATCCAAGCGAAGGAAACGAAGGGTACGGCGTCCTGCGCGTGTTCGGCGCGGTTGCGGCATTGGTGGCCTTGTACGGCGTTTCGCTCTCGGCGGTGGCGCTCATGGACCCGCCGCGGGAAACCCGGGAAGCAAATGCCAAGCCGGTGGTGTCGTACGGCCCGGTCACGACGGCAATGGAACTGCGGACCCTGTCGACCGGCACGCCCGTGCGCGGCGGGTCATTCTGGACGTCCTCCGCGACCTCTCCCGAGGCTTCGCCAGCGGGTACGACCGTAGGCACCGCAACCGGCCCCTCCTTCTGGCACGAACGCGACGCCAATCAAGCGGTCAACGGTTCCAAACTGGCCGGTGACCTGGACCGAATCCACGGCAGCATGTGAACCGGGCGTCACGCGCAATCGGGTCGCACGCGGAACACGCCCTGTGCGGTATCCCCGAGGATGCTCTTGCGCTGCGCGTCGCTGAATGCGGCGGTCTGCACCACCTTTGTCGGAGCCGGGTCGCCGATGGGGAAAGGCATGTCCGAGCCGAGCATGATGCGCTCGGTCGAGGACATCTTTGCCAGGAACTCGAGCGCCTCGGCGTCGAACACGCAGGAATCGAAATACATCGCCTGAAAGCCCTGCCGCGGATCGGCGTATTTCCCCTGCGAAATGGCGTGGTTACGCGCCAGTCTTCCGAGCGCATAAGGCAGCGCCGCCCCACCATGCGCCAGCACGAACTTCATGCCCGGGAAGCGCAGCAGGTGACCCGAGAACAGCAATCGCGACACCGCAATAGTGCTGTCGGCGAGACGCCCCACGGCGTTGACCAGGTCGTACTCGGCGAGCCGCGGCTCGCCGCACAGGAACATCGGGTGCATGAAAATCGCTGCGCCAAGCTTCGAGGCCGCGTCCCAGAAAGGGTCGAGCGAGGGGTCGTCGAGGTTGCCACTCAGTCCCTTGGGAAGCGTGCCGATCATCGCGCCGCCGAAGCCGCGCTCGAGCGCCTCGCCAAGGACCTCGGCGGCGAGCCGGCCGTCCTGCAGCGGTACCGTCGCGAGCGGCGTGAAGCGCGTCTCGGTGCGCAAATCTTCGTGCATGCAGTCGTTGTAGTAGCGGCTCCACGCCAGGCCCTCGCCCGCGGGCAGCTCGTAACCGAAGCTGTCGAGCCATCCGCCGACGAGCTGGTGGTCCACGCCGTTCGCACCCATCCACGTCCGCCGCTCGGTGAGGTCGGAGAGCTTGGGCGAAATCGGGCGCGTCGGCTCGCTGCCGGGAAACTGCACGCGCACGGTCTTTTCGTCCCGCAGCAATCGCACGCTCGGAAACTGCGCAGCGTGCGCGTCAAAGCCGTCATACAGCCGCTTCGGGATGAAGTGCGCGTGGATGTCGATGACGAGGTCTTTCATCGGGCAGCCGCCTTGTCGGTTGAGGATTGCGTATCGTGTGCCGCAGCGATCCGTTCCCAGATCGCCGAGTGCGACATCGGCAGCCGGTCGATCGAGACACCCAGCGGATCGAGCGCATCGTTGACCGCGTTGGCAATCGCCGCGGGCGCGCCGAGGTAGCCTGCTTCGCCCGACCCTTTCTGCCCGAAGGACGTGAGCGGCGAAGGCGTACAGTGATCGACGATCTTCAGCTCGGGCACTTCGAGCGCACTCGGGATGAGATAGTCCATGAACGTGCCGCTCTCGAGCTGCCCCCCCTCGGAATAGGCGAACTTCTCGTAAAGCGCGGCGCCGATGCCATGCGCGATGCCGCCGTACGTCATGCCGTGGACGATGTCCGGGTTGATCATCACCCCGCAGTCGTGACCGCACACGTAACGCCGAATGGTCGGCTTGCCGGTGTCGCGATCGATCTCGACGTAGACCACGTGCGCCTCGAAGGCATAGCAGGGATAGATCTGGATGCGCCCTTCGGGCGTCGGCAGGTCACCCCCGGTCGGCACATCCCACACGAACTTCTCCTGCAGGCCGGGCTCCATGCCCGGGGGCATCTTGTGGATGTTGCGGTGCGCGATCGTGACCAGCTGATCCCACTTGAGCTTCTTCTCCGGCGCGCCCTTTAGGCTCACGTCGCCGTTGGCGTATTCCAGGTCCTCGACCGAGCACTCGAAGTTGTGTGCGGCGATGGCAAGCAGTGCGGCCTTGATCTTCCTGGCGGCGCCCGCGGCCGCGCCGCCGAGCATGATCGCCATGCGGCTGCCGACCGGACTGTTGGAAGGCAGTGCGGTCAGTGAATCCGCGCGCACCACGCGAATCGACGCCGGGTCGCGTTCGAGCACCTCGCCCACCACTGTCGAGACGAGTGTCTCGTGCCCCTGCCCCGAGCTCGAGGTGTTCATCACACCGGTGACCGCGCCCGAGAGGTCGACGCGCACCAGACACGAGTCCATCCAGGTGGTGGTCTCGTTTTTCGGATTGAACAGCACCTCGAACGCGGAGTTGCCGCCGCTCGGCTCGAGGCAGGTCGAAATGCCGATGCCTGCGAGCCGCCCCGCCTGCCGCGCAGCGTCACGCTCGCGCACGAGCGCCGGATAGTCGATTGCCGCGAGCGCCTTGTCGACCACCGCGTGGTAGTCGCCCGAGTCATAAGTGGACCCGCTCGGAATGGTGTACGGGAATTCGTCCTTGCGGATCAGATTCTTCGTCCGCAGCGCGATGCGATCCATGCCGAGGTGGCGCGCGACACGGTCGATCGCGCGCTCCATCGCGAAGTTGGTGGGCGACTGACCAAAGCCGCGCACCGCCTCCTGCGGCGTCTTGTTGGTCATCACCGAGGTGGGCTCGTACTCGACGGCATGAATGCGATAGGGCCCGCAGATCGCGGTGACCGGCTTGGCAAGCTGCAGGGGCGAGCGGCCCGCATACGCGCCGACGTCGTCCACCGCGCGGATCCTGAGGGCACGGATTGTGCCGTCGCCGTCGAACGCCACCTGCATGTCGAAGAACCGGTCCGGACCGTGCATGTCGCCGCCACGCATGTTCTCGAGGCGGTCCTCGATCAGCCGTACCGGCATGCCCAGGCGCTTAGCCAGGTAACCCACCAGCACGGTGTGCTTGATACCGCGCTTCACCCCGTAGCTGCCGCCGACGTCGACGTCGTAGTGCACGCGCACCGCGTTGCCTGGCAGGCGCAGCGCGCGCGCGGTCTGGTCCGGAAACTTCGGCATCTGGATCGACGCCCAGATATCGAGCATCTGCGTTCCGGCGTCCCACTGCGCGGCGACGCCGAAGGTCTCGATCGGCACCGTCGCACTTCGCCCCCAGACCGCGCGGAAAGCGATGTGGTGCTCGGCCCTTTCAAATGCCTCCTCGACCGGCCCCCAAACGAACTTGCGGTGATAGAGAACGTTCGAGCCGTGCGCCGGATGTACGAGTGTGGCGCCTGCCTCGAGCGATGCCTCCGGATCGATCACGTACGGCATGGGGTCGTAGTCAACTTCCACCAGCTCCGCGGCATCCTCGGCAAGCGCCCGGGTATCGGCGACCACTGCTGCCACCCATTCCCCCGCATAGCGCACGACACCGTGGGCAAGCGCCCAGCGCTTGACCTCCGGCGCATCGACGCCGATCTGCAACGAATCGGTGTTCGCGCAGAACTCCTCGCCGGTGAGCACGCAATGCACCCCCTGCTGCGCGAGCGCTGCCTCGGTGCGGATCGAAACGATGCGCGCACTCGGATGCGGCGATGCGACCAGCGCGACGTGCTTCATTCCCGGGAGGGCCATATCGGCCACGAAGCGGCCGCGTCCGGTGACGAAGCGCGGGTCCTCCTTGGTGCGGCGTTTCTGACCGATGTACCGGAAGGTCATCGCGTGGCTCCGCCCGCCCCGCGCGAGACCGCGAGGCGAATCGCCTCCACGATCTGCTGATACCCGGTGCAGCGGCAAAGATTGCCGCCGATCGCCTCGCGGATCTGCGCATCGCTCGGGTGCGGATTGGAGTCGAGCAGCGCCTGGGCCGCGATCAGCATCCCGGGCGTGCAGTAGCCGCACTGCAGGCCGTGCACCTCACAGAAGCTGTCCTGCAGCACACTCAGCGATCCATCCGGGCGTGCAAGCCCCTCGACGGTGGTGATGCGGTGTCCGTCCGCCTGCACGGCGTACATCAGGCAAGACCTGACCGGCTCGCCGTCCAGCAGGATCGAGCACGCGCCGCACACGCCGTGCTCGCAGCCCACGTGGGTGCCCGTCAGGCGCAACTCGTCGCGCAGCCAGTCGACCAGCGAAAGGCGTGCAGGAACGTTTCCCGTCCGCTTGACACCGTTTACGTCGACCGCTATCGCGTTGAGCGACTCACTCACTGTACGCTCCCCGCGCGCTGGTGCGCGACACGCAGCGCTCGTCCGGCAAGTACCTCCGCGACGTGGCGGCGGTAGGCCGCACTCGCATGCAGGTCACTCCCGGGATCACACTGCGCTGCGGCCTCGCGCGCCAGATCGTCGAAGTCTTTCTCACCCGGCCGCGTGCCGATAAGGCGTGCGACCAACCCTGGGAACGCGAGTGGCGTGAGTCCCACACCACCCAGCCCGAGCGCTGCGCGCGCGCAGCGCCCTTCGGCGTCGAGCGCGATCTGCGCGGCCGCCCCGACGATCGCAAAGTCGCCGTGCCGAACGCTGAGCTCGGTGAATTCCGAACCGGTGCGCGGCTCGTGCCACACGGGCCACTGAATTTCCTCCAGGCACTCGTCCGGCGCCAGCGCGGTCGACATCGGTCCGGTGAAGAACTCGTTTGCCGCAATGCTGCGCGTGCCTTTCGCCGAACGCAGGAGCAAGCGCGCGCCCAGCATCTGCGCGACCAGCGGCAGCTCGGCACAGGGGTCCGCGTGCGCAAGGCTGCCGCCCACCGTTCCGCGATTGCGCGTCTGCACGTGGCCGACCCAGGCGAGTGCCTGCTTCAAGAGCGGCACGCGCGTGCCGAGCGTCGCCTCGCGTTCCAGAGTGACTTGCCGCGCGCAAGCGCCGGTACGCAGAAATTCCGTTTCGATGGCGATGAATTTGAGCGCTGCGATCTCGTTGATGTCGACCAGCCACGCGGGACGCAGCAGCCGCATCGCCATCATCGGTACCAGACTCTGCCCGCCCGCGATGAGCTTCGCCTCGTCGCCATGGCGGCGCAACAATTCGCAAACCTCATTGACCGAGGTCGCGCGCGCATACTCGAAGGAAGGCGCTTTCATCGCATGTTGTCGAACAAGATTAGCAGGAGTTCTTCTGACTTCTTATTGGCGGCAAGACGGTAGCAAGACGACGCGCCGCGCATATTCGACTATATTAGCAGGCAGAAGGCAGCACGACGACAACTACGGAGGAGCACGACATGTTTTCATCGAAATCGAATGCCTTGAAGCTTTTCCTGTTTGTGGCGATCGCCGTGAGCGGCAGCGCGATGGCGCAGCCACTTGCGAAAATACAGATCCTTACCTTCGGCCCACCGTCGCTCGGCGCCCTTCTTCCTCCGGTCATCACTGCTCAGAAACTGGACGAGAAGAACGGCTTGTCTATCGATTTTCAGCAGCGCCCACCGACCGCGTACACCGCGCAGTTCAATTCCGGTGAATTCAAGGTCGGCGGCAGCGCCGCGCTGCTCACTGTCGGCCTCGCCGACCGGCGCGGCGTAAAGGTGACCTACCTGTTCAACGTGTTCGACTATTGGGGCACTGTGGTTACCTCGCGGCCGGAAGTGAAGACGCTCAAGGATCTCGAGGGCAAGGAAATGGCCGCGGCGCGCGCCACCACCAACTTCCGCCTGTTCGAGTTTCTCGCCGCACAGCAGGGTGTGGACATCTCGAAGCTGTCGGTCGTGAACACTGCGCCACCGGGCCTGATCGGCTATGCGCTCGCCGATCGCGCTGCCGCGGTCCAGATCTGGGAGCCCGCGTACACCGTACTCATGGCGAAGAAACCGACGATCCACACAATCGATCTCAATATCGACGGAAGCTGGAAGAAATTCAGCGGCAGCACGAATTTTCCCTACCTCGGCGTCGCTGCACACAGCGACTGGGCGAAAGCCAATGCCGCGCTGATCCCGAAGTTGTATGCCGCCTACAAGGACGCTGCCGACTGGGTCCTCGCCCATCCCGACGAGGCCGCGAAGATCGTTCAGGCCAAGGGCACACCGGCTGACCAGAAAGCGCTCGGCAATCTGCTTCGGGCCAATGACCGCCTGGGCATGAAGGTGGTCTGGGCCTCCACGCTGCGCAAGGAGATCGAGTCGGTCTACGCCGCGGGTCAGTCGATCAAGTTTCTCGATGGCGCGCCGAGCGCAGAGACGATCTACGAGGCGCCGACCAAATGAGCGCCGTCGCGCCACAGCCCAACGGCGCCCCGTCGGGCGCCGTGGCCACGGCGCGCAGATTCGGCACGGACTTCGCGCCTTATCTGGTGCTCGCCGCAGTATGGCAAGTCGCGGCCCTCGCGTTCCCGCCGTATCTGTTCCCGTCGCTGACCAGCGTGCTGGAGCGATTTTTTGACATCGTCACATCGGTTACGCAGTTCACCAATGTGCTGGCCACCTTCTGGCGCATTCTCGCCGGCCTCGCCGGCGCGTTTCTCTTCGGCGGCGTGCTCGCCTTCGTCATGGCACGCTCGCGCGCCGTCGATCGATTTCTGGGTCCGATCCTGACGTTCTTCCAGGGCATCCCGGCCCTGTCATGGGTGGTGTTCGCGATCATCTGGATCCACGGCGTCGAGCTGCGAATCTTCGTCATCATGGTGATGACGACTCTCCCGGCCTTTACGTTTCAGATCCTTGGCGCGCTGCGTGCGATGTCCAAGGATCTGTTCGAGATGGTGCTTTCGTTCCGGCCGACGCGGTGGAAAATATTCCGCGTCATGGTGCTGCCTTCGATCTTGCCCGACATCCTCACCGCCTGGAAGGTCAATCTGGGCAATGCGTCGCGCGTGGTGGTGGTGGCCGAGCTCGTCGGTGCCACCGGAGGCATCGGCTACGAGTTGCTGCAACAGCAACAGCTGTTCGACATGACGGGGGCGCTGGCCTGGACGCTGCAGCTCGTCTTCTTCGTGCTGATCGTGCAGCGACTCCTGGCTTGGATCGAAGCGCACGCCTTCCGCTACCGGGCACTATCGGAGCGCTCGATGTGACGAGCGGCTCGGCGCAGACCGCTGTCCGGACAGACGAGCCCGAAGTCCGGTTCGATCGCGTCACCAAGGTCTTCGAGCGCGCTGGCGAGGGCGCATTTCGGGCCGTCGACGATCTCAGCCTCGAGATCGGCACCGGAAAACTCGTCGCGCTCCTCGGAAAAACCGGCTGCGGGAAATCGACCATGTTCAACATGATCGCCGGCCTGCTCGATCCGACCGAAGGCACGATCACGGTCAGCGGGCGCGACCCGTTTCGCGAATTCGACTCCTTTCGGGGCAAGATCGCGGTGGTGTTCCAGAACGACCGTCTGCTGCCCTGGCGCACCGCCATCGGAAACGTGGAAGTCGGACTGGAGATGCTCGACATCGCGCCGCAGGAGCGGCGCGACACGGCGCAGCGCTGGCTCACCCAGCTAGGTCTCGGTGGTCACGAGAACGACTATCCGCACGCGCTCTCGGGTGGCATGCGCCAGCGCGTGAGCATCGCGCGCGCCTTCGCCACCAATGCGGGGCTGTTGCTGTGCGACGAGCCCTTCTCGGCGCTCGACGAGATCACCGGCCAGCGGCTGCGCGAGGAATTCGTCAGCCTGGTTCGCGAGAGCAGAAAGACCGCGGTGTTCATCACGCACTCGATCAACGAAGCGCTGCAGATCGGCGACCGCATCGTGGTACTCAAGCGTCCCGCGAAAATTGCCTACGACGTCGAGCTTTCGCCGGATCTCGACACCTCGGAAAAGGAAGCGATCCGCGCGCGGATTCTCGAAGAGCTCGCAATTTGAGTGCGCAACAAGTGCGACGTAATCGGGTTGCGTCGTTGCTCAAATCAGATTGATCGAACGGCATTTCTCCCCGCAATGCGACCGAACACGAGCGCGCGGAGCATGGCCACCGCGTTCGGCGCGGTTCCGTAGAAATGCCCTGTGATCTCCCCGGCCGCGTAGAGCCCGCGGATCGGACCGTCTTCGCCGCGCACGCGCGCTTCCGCGTCGGTCTCGATACCTCCGAACGTGTACGCGATGGCACCCACCAGGGGCCACGCGATGAACGGTGCTCGCGAAAGCGGGCGCGCCCAATTGGACTTGCGTGGCGCCAACCCCGGTCCGCTCTTCAGGCCGTCCGCCCGTGTCGCATCGAAGCGGGCAGCGTCACCGGTGCATGCGACGTTGTATTCGCTCACGGTCTCGGCGAGGGCCGCAGCCGGGATGCCGAGCTTCCCCGCGAGCGCGGGAATCGAGTCGGCGCTGAACGGCGGAACTTCGGAGCGTATGGCGCGTCCGTACTCGGAAATGTCGAATAGCGCGGAATCGAGGATGGCGAAGGCGGTCTGGCCGAGAAGCGAACAGTGAATCTCTCGAGCGAATTTCTCCCAGGTCTCATGCACGAGACCTGCGCCCTCGTCAAAGAAGCGACAGCCGTTCCGGTCGACGACGATCCCGTAGGGATACACCAGCACCACCGGCGCGGACTCTTGGCTGCGAGCATCCACCGGCTCGGCGTGCATGCCGTGCCAGTCGCCTGACCGACGAGCCCCGACTTCGAGTGCAGCCTGGATGCCGGCGCCATCGTTGAACACCGTGCCGGGCGAGATCGGGCGGAGGCTTTCCGCAGCGGGATCGACATACTGGCGGAGCATCGCGCCGTTGCCTTCGAAGCCGCCGCAAGCGAGAATCACCGCGTCGGCGCGTAGAACGGCTGAATCGGGACCGATCTCGACTCCCGCGACGCCACCCTCCTCGACCACCAGCCGGCGAAGCGCACGGCCGTACAGAAACTCGACGCCCGCGGCCTTTGCGGAACGCCAGAGCGTGTCGAAGAGCGCGGGCCCGCCACCGACCGGCTGGATCCGAGCAGGACCCTTGCTCAGGTAATAGGGCGGGCTGTGAAATTGGACGCCCATGCCCTGTAACCATTGCGCCGTTGCTGGCGCGTCTACCGCGAGGCGCTCGAAGTAGGCACGGTCTGCCCTGCCTCCGGATTGCGCCATAATTTCGTCGACGAATCCCGGATCCATCTCATCCGGCGCGCGCATGCGGATGTTGGAGGGACTCCAGCGGCTGTTGCCACCGCACGCGGCATCGGACGCGCGCTCGACGACGGTTACGCGCGCGGTAATTCCCCGCTCGCGCGCCGCCTGCGTCGCGGACAGCGCGGCGCTCAGACCAGCCGCTCCGTGCCCGACTACGACAATCTTCCGGCCCGTCCCGGGACGGTCGTGCTCGCTCATGGTGCCCTCGCAACCGCCCACTTCAGCAAAGACGGAATCCTAGCGGGATTGCGCTGCGACGGGCGAACTCTTGGCAAAGGACGCGCGCCCGCGGAGTTGCAGCCGTGCTAGGCTTCTCGCGCGCACTGCCTCACTCAGGAGGCGGTCATGCATCCAATCAGATTCGGGGGCACTCATGGCAAAAGCGCGGACACGTTCACCCAGCCCACGCGCCCGGAAACCATCGGCAAAGGGCAGACCACCCAAACCCAGGAAACGGACAGGCATCTCGCTGCATATCGGATTGAATGCGGTCAATCCCGCGGACTATTCCGGATGGAGCGGGCCGCTCGCCGCCTGTGAGTTCGATGCGCACGATCTGGCGGCTCTCGCGAAGGCGCAGGGGATCGCCCCCACCGTTCTGCTGACGAGGAGCGCTACGCGAGAGAGGACGCTGGCGGCGATTCGCGCGGCGGCCAAGCAGCTCAAGTCCGGCGACTTCTTCCTCCTCAGCTACTCGGGACACGGCGGTCAGGTGAACGACATCAGCGGCGAAGAAGACGACAAGCTTGATGAGACCTGGTGTCTATTTGACGGACAGCTAATCGACGACGAGCTCTATCTCGAGCTCGGACGGTTTGCAAAGGGCGTGCGTATCCTGGTGCTGTCGGACAGCTGCCACAGCGGCACCGTCGTCCGCGCTGCGCCGCTGGCCGTGCCCTCGGTTGGCGCGCACCCCAGGTTGATGCCGCCCCAGGTTGCGCGGCAAGTGTATGCCGATCACAAGAAATTCTACGATCAGCTGCAGCGCGAGGTGATGAAGAGCGCGAAGGCCGGAGCAAAGGCGGATCCGGACACGGCGCTCGCGCACGTCGCGGTCAGTGGACGTCTCACAAGTCTCGCCACGAAGATCAAGGCTGCCGTGCTTCTGATCTCCGGGTGCCAGGACAACCAGACTTCCATGGATGGCGCCAAGAACGGCGCCTTCACCGAGCAACTGCTGAAAGTGTGGAACAAGGGCGCGTATCGCGGCAACTACATCAAGTTTCACGGGGCGATCAGGGCGGGCATGCCGCCGACACAGTCGCCCAACCTGTTCCCGCTGGGGCCGGCCGCGGCATTCGCGAGGGAGCGGCCGTTCAGCGTGTAAGTTCCTCGGAGCGAGCGACAAGGAACTTGCACGCGGCGAAAGATTTGCCCGGAATTTCCGATGACAGGTGAGTGAGAACCATCCCGGCGATTCGGATATTCCTGAGCTACCCATCCAAGGACCGCGAGCACGCGGAGCAAATCCACCTGGCCACGCGTGCGCAGGGACACAACGTCTTCTTCCATCGCAAGGATCTGCCGCCGGGCGAGGAGTACGCCATCCGGATCCGCAATGCTGGTCCCGGCCGGAAACTTCACGATGGGCGACGACGACGTCTCGCCGCGGCGCGAGGTCTACCTCGACGCCTTATATCTCGACAATTACGAAGTCACGACGGCGCGATATGCAAAGTTTCTGCAGGCGACCGGTTCGGTGAGACAACCAGAGGAGTGGGAAAACCTGGACCTTGCGCGCGGCGGGCTTCTCGTGATTGGCAGTGCTACTCAGTGCAGATTGCGGCGGCGGGCGAAGCCGAGACCCGCGAGAGCGACGCCGAGGAGTGTGAGGGTGGCAGGTTCGGGAACAGAGGAGGCGGAGGTGATGGCCACGGTACCCACCCAGTTCTGACTAAATCCGTAGTAAGGGTCGGTAGGCGGCACTTGGTTGTTCTGAAGCGCCACTGCATAGTTGCTCGGCGCGCCACCTCCGCCTAGATCTCCGAAGCTCACGACCGACTCTGACTGAGTCGGGTCATACGCCATGTAATCCAGCAAGAGCGTCCCCGGGTCGAACACATTGAGAGCGACATCGGGATTCGTCACCGCGATGTCGAGCCCGCCGATGGTGAGCATCAAATTCCCGATTGCGCCAACGGTGGCGTCGTCCGCGTCGAAGGTGCCGCGGTACTGGGCCGGCAGGTTGGGGAAATTCCATTGGTTGGAAGGGAAGCTCCCCGGGGCGTTGGGCGCGGCGGTGACCGTGACGACGATGTCATACGGGATGACGGTGGCCTCGGTCAGGGTCGGCGCAGCGAGCGCAACAACGGCGAGGGTCGCGAGCAGCGCCTTCCCGACAATGTGTCCGAAATGCCGCGCGAAAAGTTCTTTTCTGCGATCGATGTCGATATTCATCTGCTTTGCTCGGTGTTGCAGCGACGATAGGTGCTGCTTCAGCGCAATTGCAAGCAAAACTCATGCTCGCTTAATAGAACACGTTCTGGAACAAAGACTTCAACGCCTCAGATGATCTGCCCAATTTCTTCGGTCCAGCCGTAACTTGAGAGAATGGCTCCCGTGAGCGGTCCCCGATATCTGTGCCAGTTCTGACGTGAGTCCTCGGCGTCTGGTTGACCCGTCGATTCAGGGCGAGCCCTGAATCGACGGGCGAATTCGGCCGGTGTCAACTCGCCGAGCGCCCTGTGAGGACGACTCTCGTTGTATTCCACCCGCCACGACTCTACAACGGCTCTGGCATCGGGATACTCAGTGCAGCTTGCGGCGGCGAGAGAAGCCGAAGCCGGCGAGGGGCCGCTGCGCACCGTGCAGGTGCCCATCAGGCTTCTCCCAAGTAGTGGAATGGCATCGGCGGGGTGGTGCCGACGGCGATCCCCCGTGCGTGCGGCAGGTGCTTGCGGATGGCCTCGCAGGCCTCCTCCGGGCACGTTGCGGCGACAAGGTAGCGCAGCGTCATAGTGCCCTTGCGGCGCCACCATCCATCGCACTGCGTGTGAATCCGCTTGCAATACTGACCCCCTGAGGGGCGGTTTCCGCGTGGAAATCTGACCCCGGTAGGCTCCCGCATTTTTGCGGGAGCAAATGGGGTGCTGTGCGTGGAGACGGTTGGCAGGATTCGGCGGTTGCATTTCGTTGAGGGTCGCTCGATCAAGGAGATCGTTCGGCTGCTGAAGGTCTCGCGCAACACGGTGCGCCGGGTGCTGCGCGCCGGGGAGCCCAAGCTCATCTACGAGCGAGTGGTGCAGCCGCGACCGCAGCTCGGTCCGTATGCCACGCGCTTGGAACAGCTGCTTGAGGAGGACGAGCGCCTGCCGGCCAAGGAGCGGCGCCGCACGATGCGGCTGTTTGAAGCGTTGCTGGCCGAGGGCTACGCGGGCAAGGACGACAGCGTTTACCGGTTCGTGAAGCTCTGGCGCGAGGAGCGCGCACGGCGCACCGCGCAGGTGTTCATCCCGCTGGTGTTTGCCCCAGGCGAGGCCTATCAGTTCGACTGGAGCTATGAGACGGTCGAGCTCGACGGCGAGCCCGTGATGGTGAAGGTGGCACAGTTTCGGCTCTGTCATAGCCGGCACTACTTTGTACGGGCGTATTTGCGCGAAGCCCAGGAGCAAGTGTTCGATGCCCACAACCGGGCGTTTGCCTTCTTCGGCGGGGTGACGCGGCGCGGCATCTACGACAACCTGAAGACCTGCGTCGATGCGGTGCTGCGCGGCAAGGACCGCGCGTTCAACGCGCGATTCCTGCAGCTGTGCAATCACTACCTGATGGAGCCCACCGCCTGCACCCCGGCGGCCGGTTGGGAGAAGGGGCAAGTCGAGAATCAGGTCAATGAGATCCGCCAGAGGCTGTTCCGACCGCGACCGAAGTTCGCCGACGTTGATGCGCTGAACGGCTGGCTGGAGAGCCAATGCGCAGAGCTGGCCCGACGCCGCGCGCATCCGGAGATCCGGGGCCGCACGGTGTGGGAGGTCTACCAGGACGAGCGCTCGAAGCTGCTTGGGCTGCCGCAGCCGTTTCCCGCCTACCGCGAGATCGAAACGCGCGCCTCCAGCACGAGCCTGGTGCGCTTCGATGCCAACCGCTACAGCGTGGCCTGTAGCGCCGCAGGACGGCGCCTGACACTGCGCGCCTATGCCGAGCGCATCGAGATCGTCCACGACGAACGCCTCGTCGCCGAGCATGCCCGCAGCTTCGATCGCTATCAGACGATCTACAACCCCTGGCACTACGTGCCGGCGCTGGCCACTAAGCCCGGTGCACTTCGCAATGGCGCGCCCTTTGCCGACTGGTCGCTGCCCGCGGCACTGAATGGTGTGCGTCGCAAGCTCGAGCGCCACCCCGACGGCGACCGACAGTTCGTCACGATTCTGGACGCCGTCGTCCAGGACGGGTTGGAGGCCGTGGAGGCGGCTTGCCGCGAAGCACTCGCGAGCCACAGCGTCTCGGCGGACGTGATCCTGGCGTTGTTGGCCCGGCTGCGCGATAGCGTGTGGCCCGCCCCGATCGACCTCCCCGCGGCGCTTGCGCTGGCCCACGAGCCGCGTGCCGACTGTTCGCGCTACAACCAACTGCTGAGGAACCTCCCACCATGCAAACCACCGAACTGCTCGATCTGATGAACGTACTGAAGCTGCGCGGCATGCGTAGCTCATTCGAGGAGACCCTCACCGAGGGACTGAAGCGCAAGCTCTCGTTCCACCAGATTCTGGGTAAGCTGTTCGCCTGCGAGATCGAGGAGCGCAAGCTGCGCTCGATTCGCTACCAGCTCGGGGTCGCCAACTTGCCGATGAGCAAGAGCCTGGACTCCTTCGAGTTTGCCGCCACCCCGATCAACGAGCCCCTGATCCGACAGTGGCACGCCGGGATGCCCCTGGAGTCGGCACGCAACTTGATCCTGGTCGGTGGCACCGGAACGGGGAAGACCCATCTCGCAGTGGCGATCGCGAGCCAGCTCATCAAGCACGGCCGCCGTGCACGCTTCTTCACCGTCCTGGATCTCGTCAACCGCCTGGAGGCCGAGAGCCGTAGCCACCGCGCCGGGGCGACGCTTCGCCAATGCGCGCGCATGCACTGCGTCGTCTTGGACGAGCTCGGCTACCTGCCCTTCAGCCAAGCTGGCGGGGCGCTGCTGTTCCACCTGCTCAATCGCCTCTACGAGAAGGTCTCGGTGATCATCACCACCAATCTCTCGTTCGCCGAGTGGCCCCAGGTCTTCCACGATCCGAAGATGACCACCGCGCTTCTGGATCGCATTACCCACCACTGCGATATCGTCGAGACCGGCAACGAATCCTGGCGCTTCCAGCACCGTGACTAAGAAGCCGCAGTTACCCACGGGGCGCGTGTGCGTGGCGTGCGCCACGCGCCCCGTGGATAACTGCTCCCCGCTCAACTACCCGGGGTCAGAATTGGGAGCGGAAAGGGGGTCAGCTTTGGATGCGGATTGACATACGAGGGCGAGACCGAGTACCCACCAAGCACGCTGCTGCCGGGCCTCGCCAAGGCGCTCGGCGTATCGCTCGAGGCGCTGCTCGGCACCGAGCCGATCAAGAAGTCAGCCAGAGCGTCCAAGCCGGCGAACAGCCGTCTGCAGCGGCGCCTGGCGCAGATCGAGAAGCTCGAGCCCACCGAGCGGCGTCAGGTCCTGCAGCTGATCGACGCCTTCATCGAGCGCGGGCAGCTGAAGCGCAAGGTCAGCGCCAAGCAGTCGGCCTGAGGTGGCGGCCCCCTTCGCCTATCGGTTCGAGTGGGATCCGCAGAAGGCGCGCGAGAACGCGGCCAAGCACGGTGTCACGTTCGAGCTCGCCGCGACGGTGTTCGGCGACCCGCTCGCGCTCTCGGTGTACGATGAGGCACATAGTGAGGGCGAGGAGCGCTGGGTGACGCTCGGCCTTGCCGGGAACGCTCGACTCCTCGTCGTGGTCCATACCTTCGCCGAGACCGACGCGGGAGCCACAGTGCGGATCATCTCGGCGCGCGAGGCCACCCGGCGCGAGCGGCAGGACTACGAGAACGGGCAAGCGGCCCGATAGACGAACGATGCGACGCGAATACGATTTCAGCAAAGGCATGCGGGGGAAGTTCTACCGCCCCGGCGCGACGTTTCTCATCCCGATCTACCTCGAGCCCGAGGTGCAGGCCGCCGTCGCCAAGCGCGCGGCCAAGGACGGCACCGACCTGAGCGAGGAAGTGAACCGCATCCTCCGGCGCGAGATCGTTGCCGTGCCGAAGAAGGCCGCCAAACGGGCCAGGCGCTGATACACCACCGCCTGCGTGAAGGCAGGCGTCGCACTGAAATAGCTAGGTATCGAGAGGGACGGCGTCCCAGTCATCACGACTGAGAATCCACTCCAGAGCGCGGCGCCTTTCGATGATCACCAAAGAGTTCAGGCGCCCAGGCAACTTTTCGCGTTCAAGCATCGCCTGATTTATTGCCCAGTGCAGGCAATAGGCGAGGTCACAGACCTCAAGAATCTGCATTGGCCCACGCAGTCGATTCGCGCGCCGCCAGTCTTCGCTGCTCTCAGCCTTGTGAAGATTGGGGTACAGCGTGACCAGATTGTCCTGACAAGGTTGCGCGAAGTTGAGATCATCGAACTTGCTGAAGACCCAGGCGAATAGCCAAAGCGCTTCAACCTGAGATTGGAAGACGACGTTGTTGAGATCGCGCCCTTGCAGGAAGTCTCTTTCGCGGGGCGTTAGGGAATCGACGAGCCCCTCGCGCAAGAGCCACTCGAGCGCGCGTGCGGCAGGAAAGCCGCAACTCGCGGCCACGACGCAATGAAGAGACAGCGCACGCATCTCAATCTCGTCTTGCGGACGAGGCATGAGCGTCTCATCGAGCAACGGGAGCGATGGATTAGTGGGATACCCTAGCTGTTTAGCTCTAACCAGGGACCGTTCCCGCAAGACCGTGAAGTCCATGAGCGCCACGTCACTCATCGTCCACCGTAGTACTGACTGTAGCCACCAATTCCGCCGGGGTGCAAGGTTTGCTGCAGCAGCGGATCACGATGCTCGCAGTGTCTGAGGAGCCACACCTCGTTCGGACGACCAGGTGGATGGTGCCATTCGGTCCCGGGTGGGTTACGCAGAGCGCCTTGTCCAGACCGCATCGATTGAATGACGCTCTGAGCGCTCAAGCTCTGGCTCATCGCTTGATTCATGCTTGGATAGTGCTGCAGGGTTTGGAAGAGTTGGGTGTTGGCGGAACCCCGATGCTGCTGCCGAGACGTGCCAGTGATCTGGGCAACAAAGAGAACATCGTAGCAAACGCCACACTGATTGGCCGTTGATGTTTCGATTCGGATCGGCTGCCACGGCGGCGCATCGCCAAGACGCGGGTAGAAGCGGCCATAACTCCAACTACCCTGCTGATTGCCTGGCCGTGGAACGAAGCTTCTAGGATTTCCGCCGCCACGCTTTTGCAAACCGTCGTCATCGACCCAGCCTAGAGGGTTGCTGTCGACGTAGCTATACGGGTTCAGCCCCCCGTCGAGCCCGATCGGATCGCTCTGGACGTAGCGTCCGGTCGTGGGGTCGTAATCGCGGAAGTAGTTGTAATGGAGATTGGTCTCCTTGTCGAAGTACTGGCCCGGGAAGCGCAGGTTCACCGTGAAAACCCCCAGCGCCGAGGGGTTCTCGTTCGGTGGGATATCGCCGAACGGTGCGCTATCCCAGCGCCAGCGCACCTGGTTCGAGACGTTTGTTATAACTCGCGGCGTGTTGATTTGGTCTGCGTAGACGTAGAAGACTACCGGACTCGCGGTGGTGCCCTGGAGAATCGCCACTGGTTGATCGCCCAGGTACACGTATTCCTGGATCAGCGTGCCGTTGTTCTTATACTCACCCAGCAGCCGGCCCTGCTCGTCGTAGACGAACCGATTGGTGCCGCTCACGATCAGACTCGTCGGACCCTGTTTTCTCAGTCGCTCGCCGAGCGCGTTGTACTTGTAGGTGACGGTATTCGAGCCGCGGGTGGTCGAGCTCATGCGGCCGCGGGCTGAATAGACGAAGGTCTGCGTGCCGTCCGCAGTCACGTTGCCCGCGGCGTCATGCGTGAGCGTCTTGGCAGGAGTCGGCCCTGCAGTCGCGTTAAGGCGGTTGCTAGCCGTGGCCACCGTGTAGGGGTAGTTATTTGCCCCGATCGTCACAGAGGTCCGATTGCCATTGGCGTCGTACGTATACGACTGACTCGCCGGGTAGCCGACGTGGCTCGTGAGCCGATCCATGACGTCGTAGCTTGCGTTCTGGTTGAGGCTCGGCGTGCCCGAGTCGGTGATCCAGGTGATCCGTCCGGCCTCGTCGTACGTAATCGTGCGAGTGGATGCGCCCACAGGGAACGTCTTGAGGCGTCCATCAGCATCGAACGTCCTTGCGTAGGCAAGCGCATTGCCCCAGGTGAAGCTCTTGACACCGCCGAACGGAAAGTAGCTTGCGCCGGAGAGGATTGTGGTCGCACCGACCGCAATCGAGCTCACGCGTCCCGCACCGTCGAACCCGAGGCCGATCACCTTGCCCGAAGGATAGGTAATCGAATTGAGACGCCCGAAGGAGTCGTACCCGTACGAGAGGGTGAGCGTATTGGTTCCGGTGACCTGAGTCTTGCTCGCGACGCGCCCCTGACCGTTGTAGGTCCAGGTGGTCGTGGCGGCCTCGTCCACGGTCTTGGTTAGGCGCCCCTTTGCATTCGGCGCTCCGCCGGCGCCGCCGTCGTACTCAAAGGTTGAGTCGGTACCAGAGGGAAAGTCGTGCTTGGTAACCCGATTCAGCACATCGTACGTGTAGGTCGTGGTCTTGTTGCGCGCATCCTTGCTCGTCTTGACGTTTCCTGCCGAATCAAAGGTCCGAATCGTTGTACCGCGATCGGGGGAGACTTCCTGTGTCTCGTCCGTGAGGCCCGAGGTCGTGTAGGTTGTCGCCAGGCTCCGAGGATCGGTTACCGAGGCGAGCTGGTCCACCCCGTCGTACCCGTAGCTCGTCAGGCCCGAAAGGGCGTTGGTGACCTGCTTGAGGCGGTTTAGTGCGTCGTAGGCGAGCCCGGTGAGGTCGTTCGGGCTGCCGCCAAGCGCACCGTCAATAGAGGTCAGGTTCCCTTGGTTGTCGTAGCCGTACTGGGTGATCTGGGTTGTAGGGCTGGTGCCCCCGATGTCCTTCACCTTGCGGTTCAAGCTATTGTATTCCCGCGAGCGCGTGGCAACGAGGGCGCTCGAGGCGTCGTAGATGTCCTCCCGGGTCCGATTGCCCATCGCGTCGAGGGTGTAGGCAGTCTTGTTACCCAGGTTGTCCCGCACCTCGGTGAGCCGGTGGGCTGCGTCGTACACGTATTCGATGTAGCTTGAATCCGGGAAGGTCACTCGGGTGAGTTGCCCAGCATCGTCGTAGGTGTAGCTCGTCGTCTCGCTACCGACGGTACGAGCGGTGAGACGCTGGCGTGTGTCGTACGCGATCGTGGTGACAAGCCCGTTCGGATCGGTGATCTCGCGCGGCTTGCCATGGGCATCGTAGTTGCCGAGTGTCGTTGCGTGACCTGCCGCGTTGGTGACGGAGAGCAGATTCCCGGTCGACTCCTCGAAGACCAGTGTTGATGTATCGGTTACGTCGGTGCGTGGCCCATTGATGACGACCTGGGTCGCCATGCCAGGATTCGAGGTGCCATAGGTATAGCTGTACGTCCAGGTGCGGGCGGTGCCGACGGGCGTGGCCGAGCAGCCAAGTGCGCCTTGGGTGTCATTGGTCGCCTGCACAGTTCGGGCGGTCAGATTGCCTTTTGTGTCATAGGCGAGTGTGGTGATGCGCTTGGGCTCGCAGACTATAGTCGGCAGCCGCCAGGTCGTGCTCCACTGCGTTGTGATCTTGCGCTGCACGGTCCCGCCGGCAGGCGTCCAGGTCGCGAGGTCAGCCGGACAGGAGGCGGTCAGGCCTTCGCCGCGGATGATTTCGAGATTGCGCGCCAGCTCGTACTTGGAGCAGTTGCGGTTCCCGTTCCAATCGGTACGAGACGCAAGGTTTCCGTTGGCGTCAAATGCCCGGGCCGCAGGGCCGCAGGTCGGGCACGCCGACCCGGTCATCGAGTCGTATCGGCGCACTCCGAGAATCGTCTGAAATGTATAGGTCTGTGCGGCGCCAAGCGCATCCTCCACAAGAGTGGAGCCATTGGTGTTGTAGGTCAGCGTCGTGTGCCCGGCACCCCCGGCATGCTCGGTGAGGATGGCTCGGCCCTGGCTGTCATACCCGAAAGTTGCATAGCGTTGGCCATTCTCGTCGGTTATACCGGTCAGGGCGTGGCTGAAATTCGAATCTTCGTAGTGGTATGTCCGCACGTGCCCGTTCGGGTAAGTAACCGAAGTAAGATTGCCGCTCGTTGGGTCGTAGGCATACGCATACGCCCCGCCGGCAGGGTCGGTGAGCGTGTTGATGCGACGAAACGCGTCGTAGGTGAGGGCAAGCACCCGACCGAACGAGTCGGCCACCGAGATTAGCAGGTCGGGCGCGGGAGCAACTGCAGGTGGTGTCTGCGTCGTGCTGTATGTCAGCGTTTGTATTAGCCCGGAGCGGGCCGCGATCGTGGTCAGCTTTCCTGAGACGTCGTAGGTCTCTACGCGATCCCTGTCAGCAGTGGTGTAGCGCCACCCAATCGGGTTCCCCCCGCCATCGGTGAGACGCTCAAGCGTATCCGTAATGTCGGCATCCGCCGTCCAGGTGGCCCCGCTCAACGCAAAGAAGAACACCTTTCCATCGTGGCGGGACACTGTCGCCGTATTGGCGTCGAGGCGAATCGCGCGGTCGTAGGAATGAAGCCATTGCGGACCGAGCGCCGGTGGATTCGGTCGGTAATTTTCGAGAGCGGCGCTGTTGTATGTACGCTCGAAATCGAGCGGAAACGCGCCGTGTCCGAGGTAATCTCGTTCGTGCTCGTATTTGTTACCGCTACCAGGATCACAAGGGTTGCCGCGACTCTGACAACTTTGCCCAACCTCCTTCGCCAAGTTCTCGCCGCTGAGAACACACGTACCGCCCACAAGATCGTAGCCAGATCCGCACCGCAGTCGTGTTACACGGCACGTAGGGCTGAAGAATCCGCCGATTCGGCCCCCGTCCCCAACTTGAAATAGGTCGTATGGGCCGAGCTGCCAGCCCTCCTGATTCGGGAAGTTCTCCGGCGCACCATAGGGAAAATCGGGAACGCGTTTGCACTCCTTTACCATGTTGTCGAAAGCGCCGGGAGGGCCTTGCCCATCCGTGCAGTACACAGCGGCTGTTTGACCCGACGGACCGGTGTCGTAGGGCGTGATGTGGTCCAATGAGTTTGGGGGGGTCGTGGAGGCGCACATCGTGACTCCAAGAGCCTGGGGCGTCGTATCCCACCAGCACGCGTTGTATCCACCGCCCGGATAAGGGCATGTCCAAAAGCTGTTTCTGTAGTACGGGCTGAAGAACCGCGTTTGGAGAGTTGGGTCCGCGGCTTGAACGGCTCGCGAGTGCAACAACCCGACAAGCAGAACCGCGCTGAGCGCGATCGCCGTCGAGAGGACTACTGATGCGCGCGACGTGCTTCCGCTAAGGGTCGCCCCTTCGTCTACATGGATTCGCATTCTTGACCTCCCCGTCAAGGCCGAATTCGTTCGCGAATTCGGATGAGCTAGCCGAGCGACATGCGATCTATAGTCGATTCGCCGAGGCGGAGGAAATCTGAACCTGGGCCTATTCGGCCGCAACAGGCCGAATGGATTAGTCGACGCCCGGTCGGACGGGATTGTGAAATGTTGTCTGTGACAAACGACGCGCCGCGCGCCGGATTTGCTAGTCGGCTAAGCCGGACCCTCTCTTAATGGCCGACCGCCCGAAACCCAGGAATGCCAGGAGTGTCGTCGCCACCAGAATGAGCGACCCGGGCTCGGGAACCGCCAACTCGCTCTCGCGGACGAGGAACGACCCGACGGTCTCCCCAGACTCTCCCGTCCACATCGACATTGCGTCGCCGCCAGGGCTCGCCTGAGCCGCGGGAAACTCCGTCACGATCGGACCCGGTATCGGACCGGAGATCCACAGGACGAATCCCACCGCCCGGATGTCGACTGATTGCCACGGAAACGCCTTCTCGCCGAGCAGCCCCTGCATCTGTTGGCCCGTGGTCGGGATCGTGCTCTTCTCGTTGAGGAGTTGGATTAGATCGAGCGCGGCCTGTGCCCCCTCCCCATAGTTCCAGGTCACGCCCCGAATGGAGATACCGGCATCGGCCATGAGCGTGTCGAGCTCCCTGATCGTGGCGTAGCGGAAGCCGCCAAAGCGGACGTCTCCCGCGAGCAGCGCGCTCACCTCGAGAAAGGAAAGCCCCGCGGTCTCGGTAAGGTCGAGCCATTCAAGTCCTATCGCCGAGTCCCGCGTGACCGAATCGGTGCCGAAGATGCTGTCGAGCGAGATCAGCGCGGCCGCGCCCAGGGGCGACCAACCGGCACCGACGAAGAAGAGCACAGCTGCAAGGAGCCACCGGATCATTACTCTCCCCTCTGCGCGCTTCTCGGAGCGTTCCGCGGGAGGAACAGGATCCCGCGATAGGGGTATCGAACCGGTTCAGTGGGGTCAGTCCGTACCCGACCGGTTTGGTGAGCGTTTGGTGAGAGGGGCGTCAAGGCCCGGATCCGGTCCCTAACACCTTGATTATTTGGCGTCCCCACGGGGATTCGAACCCCGGTTTGCGCCGTGAAAGGGCGATGTCCTAGGCCTCTAGACGATGGGGACTTCCGGACTGCTGCGGATCTCTGCTGAGGACAGAAACCCGAAAGACTGGTTGGTGGAGGTAAGCGGGATCGAACCGCTGACCTCTTGCATGCCATGCAAGCGCTCTCCCAGCTGAGCTATACCCCCAACCGCGAGCGCGAGATTATACCGGCGGGTCGGGGGGGAGTAAAGAAAGCTCATCCCGCGTACCGGCGAAGGCGACCGACGACCCGCTCCCGTCCGGCAAGCGCCAGAACCGGGTAGAGCGATGGGGTTTGCGTCTGACCGAAGACAACCGCCCGAACTGGCATGGCGAGCTTCGGCATCTTGAGATTGAATGCCTTCAAAACCCCGCCGAAAGCGGTTCCAATCGCGTCTTCGCGCCATTCCGTCAGCCCCTCGAACGCGTTTGCCAGCTCGATCAACGCCGGACGGGACTCGGCGGTGAGGTGCTGCGCGAGCAGTTCCTCGCTCGGGTGTACATCGCCGTAGAAGAGCATGGCACCGTCCGCAAGTTCCGCGAGCGTCGACGCGCGGTCCTTCATGAGCGCGATGACTTGCGCAAGCGGCGGCCCGCCCGCAACCTTTCCCCCATCTGTCGCGATGTGCTCTGCGACCTCTGCAGCCAGGGTCTCCGGCGCGGCGGCCTTGATGTACTGCCCGTTCAGCCATGCGAGCTTTTCCGGATTGAACTGCGCGGACGACCGGCTGACGTGCGCCAGGTCGAACCACTCGATGAACTGTTCCCTGGAAAAAATCTCTTCGTCTCCATGCGACCAGCCCAGTCGCGCAAGAAAATTCGTCAGCGCATCGGCGAGGTAACCCTCCTCGCGGTACTGCATCACGCTCACCGCACCGTGACGCTTGGAGAGACGTTCACCATCCGCACCCAGGATCATGGGCACGTGCGCGAATCTCGGCATAGACGCGCCCAGCGCATCGTAGATATTGATTTGTCGGGGCGTGTTGTTGACGTGGTCGTCGCCGCGAATCACGTGCGTGATCTGCATGTCCAGATCGTCCACGACCACCCCGAAGTTATAGGTCGGAACCCCATCGGCCCGCAGGATGACCAGGTCGTCGAGCTCGGCGTTCGCGATCTCGATCGGCCCCTTGACGAGATCCGACCAGCCGACGACGCCGTCGTCGGGATTCCGAAACCGGATCACCGGCTGCACGTCCGCCGGTGGTGTCTTGCCCCGCGCATTCTCGGGACGCCAGCGCCCGTCATAGCGCGGCTTTTCGCCGCGCGTGCGTTGAGCCTCACGCATCGTATCGAGTTCGTCGCGGGAGGCATAGCACGGATACGCTCGTCCCGCGCGAACGAGCTGATCCGCCGCTTCGCGATAGCGCGCGAGGCGCTGCATCTGGCGCATCGGCTCGCCGTTCGCAGAGTGAAAGTCACGGTCGCTGTCCAGCCCAAGCCACTCCATGCTATCCAGAATGGTCTGGACGGACGCTTCCGTCGAGCGCTCGAGATCGGTGTCCTCGATGCGCAGAAAAAACTTACCGCCCTGCCGGCGCGCGTAGGCCCATGCGAACAGTGCGGTGCGCGCCCCGCCGATGTGGAGGTAGCCGGTGGGACTGGGTGCGAAGCGGGTGCGAATCATGCCGTGGCCCGGGAGGTGCTGCGCGAAAGCGCGGATTCTACGTGAAGCACGCGCCCGTGGCCGCGCTCAGGCGTGATCGACCACCCGGCAGACGACTGGCCAGTACGCCTTGCCATATCCTGCGGCAAGCGCGTCCGAGAGGAGCGCGTGAGCATTGTTTGCGCCGCGCATCTCGAGCCCGGCTTCGTGCGCGAGATCGAGCGCGTACTGCAGATCCTTCAGCATGTACTCCGTTGCGAAGGCGCGTTCGGGAAATTCGCCAGGCAGCATCGCCTTCATTCCGTGATTGCGCAGCGCGAAGCTGTCGGCCGAGCCCTTTGCGAGGGTCTCGAACAGAAGCTTTCCGTCGACCCCGCTCCTGCGCGCCGCGGCAAGCGCCTCGGAAAGGGCGACGACGGTCTGTGCCAACACCATGTTATTCATGATCTTGACCAGCTGACCGGCCCCCACACCGCCGCAGTGCGTGATCTCGGAGGCCATGGTCGCCAGGAGCGGGCCGATGCGACCGTAGGTGGGTTCGTCGGCGCCGACCATGATCGACAGCGTTCCCGCAATGGCCGCCGCACGGGTACGTGCCACCGGAGCGTCTGCAAACGTCGCGCCCTTACCGGCCAGTTGCGCTGCAAGCGAGCGCGCAAGCGCAACGGGAGAAGTGCCGAGATCGACCATGCACTGTCCGGGGCGTGCGTGCGCGATCAGCCCACTGGCACCTTGGCAAACCGCCTTCACTTCGACGCCGCTCGGCAGCGAAAGGAAAACAACCGATGCACTGTCCATGACTTCGACCGCCGAGCGGGCCGCGCGCACACCGTCCGGTGCGAGGCGCTCGAGCGCGCCGTGCGAGAGATCGTAGGCCAGGACCGGACGTCCGACCTTGCGGGCGAGATTGCGGCACATGGGCTCGCCCATGACGCCCAATCCGATGAATCCGGGTGATTCCATGCGCTCACCTCCGCTCTCGACATTCCGACGAAACACGCCAGCTAACGCTACCCCCGAACAGCCTCGGCGGGATCCACGAACGGCACCTTGAGCGCCGCGGCCACCGCAGCGTGTGTAACCTTTCCGGTGCACACGTTCAACCCACTGCGGAGATGCTGATCGTTCTCGAGCGCCATCGCGCCACCCCAGGTCAGCGATCTCCAGGATGAACGGCAGTGTGGCATTGCTCAGCGCGTAAGTGGACGTGCGCGGCACGGCGCCGGGCATGTTCGCGACGCAGTAGTGTGTGATCCCGTCCACGCGATAGACGGGGTCGGCGTGCGTGGTCGCCCGGGAAGTCTCGAAGCACCCTCCCTGGTCGATCGCGACATCGACCAGGACGGCGCCCGGGCGCATGCGGCCAAGCATCTTCCGCGTCACGAGATGTGCGGCACGCGCACCCGCAACCAGCACTGCTCCCACGACGACGTCCGCAGACAACACATGCTGCTCGATCGTCTCGCGGTTGGACGCCACCGTCGTGACCCGACCCCCAAGCTGGGTCGCAAGTCGGCGAAGCGGTTCGGCGTGCGGATCGAGGACCACAACTTCCGCTCCCATGCCCACCGCGATCTGGGCGGCGTTTGATCCCACCACGCCTGCGCCCAGAATCGTTACCTTCGCGGGCGCGACGCCGGGGACTCCTGCAAGGAGGATTCCCGGGCCGCCGTGCGGGCGCTCGAGGTAGTGGGCGCCGACCTGGATGGCCATGCGGCCCGCGACCTCCGACATCGGGGTCAGCAGGGGCAGGCCGCCGTGCGGCGAGGTGACCGTCTCGTAGGCAATCGCCACACAGCCCGATGCGATGAGTTCCCTCGCTTGCACCGGGTCGGGCGCAAGATGAAGGTAGGTGAAGAGTACTTGTCCCGGCCGCAGGCGCTTCCGCTCGACGGGTTGCGGCTCCTTCACCTTCACGATCAGGTCAGCCTCGGCAAAAACCTCTTCGGCACTGTCGACGACGCGGGCGCCCGCGCCGAGGTACGCATCGTCGTCCGCACCGATACCCGTGCCGGCACCGTGCTCTATCAATACCTCGTGTCCGTGCGCAACGAGCTCGCGCACGCCGTGCGGCACGAGACCCACGCGATATTCGTGCGTCTTGATCTCCTTGGGTATCCCGACCTTCATTCCCGTTCCCTCCGGTTGCCACCGTCTCTGCTCGGTCTTCGCGCGTTTCGTTGACCTGCCACCGCTGCATATGGTTAAATTCGCGACTCTCCACGGGGCGGTTAGCTCAGCGGTAGAGCACTGCCTTCACACGGCAGGGGTCGCAGGTTCGAACCCTGCACCGCCCACCAAGAATCAATGGGCTAGACCGTTAGCCGAGCCCGCATTCCAAGAGAGTAAGCACACGGTCAGCAGGCGCGTAAGCCCGCAGGCAGGCGGGGAAAGCACCCCTATTATCGCACCCCGTCAGCGCCATAAACCCGCCGATCAAGGCGCCCGTCAAGACTAGGTGGGCCACGCCAAAGGCGCCGAACCACATGATTCGGCGCCACACCTGCCCTCCTTCAAGTGGGCGCGCCATCGTGGCATGCGGGCGACGCGGCGCATTTGTAGCCGAATCCTTCCCTCCACGATCGACCGCTCTCGACCCCCTCCCGTCCTTCAAGTGATCCTAGACCGGTCACTGGAAGTGGGCGCGGCAGACGTTCTACGCCGCGGTGAATGCTCTGGCGGCTTGCTTAGTTGTCGAGACTGCTGCGTGCCCAGATCAGTTGACACGACTCTGATCAAGTGACTAGCGGTGACCGCGTTAGTGTGATTCCGCCCTAGCGACAAGCGTCAACCGCCACGAATTGAACAACCGAGCATGAGAAGGCCGCTCGCGGCAATCCGGCTTCCGCCTACGCGCAGCAACTCCCGGCGCCAATCGCATGCATAGGGCGTCGCACTCCGCAGTGCTGTGCTGACTCGACAGCGGCTCGCAGACGATGGGGATTGGCGCCTCGTCGCTTCCCGCTCCGCGCGGAGCCCGCTCGCGAGCGCATCGCTGAAACCTACCTAGACATGGCCCTGCGATCGGTCCGCGTGTGTCTCGCGCCCGAGGTCGCTGTCGATGATCCGTGCCAGCTTGTCGGCGGCGCCCTGGATGGCCTGGTCCATGGTCGCTTTCTGATGGGTGGCCGCCACGGGCTGACGGCCCTCCAGGCGTGCTTCCATCACGCAGCGCTTGTCCTTCTGGCCACCGGTATCGCCGCGGGTCGGGCCATCCTGGTCGCTCAGGTGGACCTCCACGCGGGTGATGCGGTTATCGAATCGGCTCAGGGCCTGCTCCACCGTGCGGCGGATCTGCGCCGCCACCGCCTCGCTGCCCTCGATATTGGCGTCGGTGTTGACTTGGATCTGCATGTTGTTCTCCTGTTGTAGTGGTGAGGGCCTCAATGCCGGTAAGTGGCGGCCAGTCCCGTCCGTCCCGGCATCCGCTCCGCCGGCATGACCATGACCCGACCGCCCTTCTTTTCGACCAGCTCGCCCAGGTCGTCGAGCAGATCATCGATTTGCGGGTGGCTCAGGTCAGCGAATTCGATCTGGCCCGTCGCCCTGTCGAGCCGGCCCGCCAGTTGACGGTCGGCCTCGATCAGCAACGTCGCCACCCGTCCGTTCACCGCCGCTTCGGCTACCTGGGGCAGATCGTCGTTCCCAAGCTGCTTCGACCTGGCTTGTTCGAATTCCTCGACCAGCGTGGCCAGCCGCTTCTGATACTGTGGTTCAACGACCTCCCAAGCGAGTACCCGGAGTTCCTCGATCGGAACCGGATCGGGATTGACCATGATGCCGTCGACCACCAGAAACGGGTTGTGGCTGACTTGGTGGAAAAGATGCTGATGCTCGGGCAAGGCCGCCAGGATCAGCGGCAAGCCCGAAGGTCGGGAATGCTGTTCCAGTACCGCACGGTCGATGGCGCGGAAGTACCGCTCAGCATCGAGGTCCACCTCGTCCTTCTTCCCGCCCGAGCTGGCATGCATGGGCTGGCGTCCCTGGCCGACGCCGCCATGGGAGGATACGGTCTGGTGCGGCTCGGTCAGCTCCCCGCCCAGCGCGTCACTGATCCTGCGGGGTACGCCCGGAGCCAAATCGATCTCATCAAGCACATCGCGGTTACCCTCGAAAAGACGGATATGGTGGCGAGTCAATCCAAGAACCTGGTAGCGATCAGCAGATTGCAAGAAGCGCCGCAAGGGCTTGGTGTGAAAGCTGTCGGCCACGACAGCCAGTTCGTCGATCGGCCGCTGGAGCCGGAACACTCGAAACAGACCCGGCCCGCCCAGCACGGCTAGACCGTCCAGCGCATGGTTCCAGAAGGTGCGATCGTGAGCGAGGGCTTCAAACGGCTCCAGAAGGAGCCGCGCCTCGACGGACGAATACTTCTCCAGCAGCGATGCCTCAAACTTCTTCACCAGATTGCGAAACCGGATAGGATCCTGCTGGTTTTCGGGATGGCGCCTGTAAGTCGGCTGGTACAGCGAGAGACAGGTCGGACCGTGCACCGATGCCAACTCGGCCAGCGATTCAGTGGTGAGCAGATTCGTCATGACTTCTCCTTGGGTGCGGCCGCGGGCTTGGGTTCAGAACATGTCTTGTCCGGCCGACGTCGGGTTCGGATTCGGCTTTCTATGGCGCCAGAATTCGGAATGCGGACATCTGACCGGGCCGAGCTTGCTCGAGCAGTCCGGCTACCGCTAATTGGGCTGGTCCGTGTAAGGATCGCTGTTCGAAATCCGGCGGCCCGACGAAATGCGGTTGTCGAGTTCCGGCGGAAGATTCCGGTATTCGCCCCGGCCGAAGGCTCGGCATTGGCCACCAAATTTGGCATCGCTGCAGAAGATCCAGTACCCCGATCGATACGCAACGACGATCCGCGATCGTTGAAGGGGCCATCGCAATTGCCCGACCCCTCGCTGCCGAGTGCCAACCCGCGGTCCGTCCGGCTCCGTCCCGAATACAACGATAACGTCGCGCCCGCGCCGCCGCGCACGTAACGTATTGCGCCACGCTCGGGGTCCCGGCGCGGTCCGACTCGTGTTCTCAATCGTTCAGGACGAATGTGACCTTGAGCGACAACTTGTAGCCGACGATCTTTCCCTTATCCACGTCCACCGACTGATCGTGGATCCATACGCTTTTTACATTTTTGAGTGTCTTGTGAGCGCGTGCCACACCCTGAATCAGGGCGTCGTCGAAGCTGTCTTTGCTCATGGCAATTATTTCGGATACGCGGGCAACGGACATGTCCTGACTCCTTCTTGGTGGTTGGATAAGACCGCCTGTTTTTGCAGACCGCGGTTGGTGCGGGCGAGCGGGCTTTGCTGATGGAAGCAATGTGCCTCACGATTGCCCCAGAATCTGTGCGATGGCGAACATTGCATCGATTTTTTTGGTCGGCGGCATTCATCGCGCCGGTGAGCGACCAGGCGACATTGCTGCCGGAGTGTCTTGACGACTATATTGCCGAAGACAATCCGGTACGCGCCTTCGATGCCTTCGTCGAAGAGCTCGACCTCGGGCAACTTGGCTTCGCCGGCGCCGATCCCGCGGTCACTGGACGACCGGCGTATCACCCGGCGGTGCGGCTGAAGCTGTACATCTACGGCTATCTGAACCGCGTCCCCTCCAGTCGCCGGCTTGAGCGCGAAGCGCAGCGCAAAGTCGAGCTGATGTGGCTGACCGGTCGGCTGGCGCCCGACTTCAAGACCATCGCCGAGTTCCGCCGGGACAACGGCGCCGGCATCCGCGTTGTGTGCCGCCGCTTTGTGCAGCTGTGCCGGGTGCTGAAGCTCTTCACCCAGGCGATCGTGGCCAGCAACAGATCGAAGAGAGCATCAGGTGCTACCTGGACGCCTTGGAAACCGCCGACCGCACCCAGCCGGTGGAAGTGGAAGCCAAGACCGAACGGCTGGGCGAGAAGATCGAGACCCTGCGGCAACAGACGCGCCGGATGGACACCATCCGCGAGCAGCTGAAGAGCGCCCCGGTCGAGCAGATTGCCGAGACCGATCCGGATGCCCGCTCAATGATCTCCCAGGCCAAAGGCACAGACGTCGTCGGCTACAACGTGCAAGCGGCGGTAGACACCAAGCCCCACCTGTTCGTCACCCACGAAGTGACCAACGTCGGTAACGACTGGGCGCAGCTCAGCAAGATGGCCACCGCAGCCAGGGATGAGAAGGGCAAGACGACGCTGCAGGCCATGCGGCTCCTGGGCGCCTGAGGCGCTTTACTTTGCAAAAATCGGCTCGATCACCACGTTCGACACGCACCTCCCAGCGAGGCCATTGCGCAGCGACGCTCGTCCGCGTCTCATCGATCGCCCACAGCCGACGCAAGAACCCGTTTCCGCACACCCTCGGCCGATAAGAGACGTTCGGTCGATCCTCGCACACTGACCCGTTCCCGATACCGACGGACAAACAAACCGCCGGTCCAATGTCCCAATACAGATTTTCGAATCATCGGGACCGTAGGAACGGCCGCTACCGCCCCTAACCGTCCGGCGAGTTACAGGGTAAGCTCGGTCGTAACGCTTGGTGAACCCAGTCACTGCGGGACGGTGGACCATGCAGGAATCACCGACGGGGTATAGAGATGTCTATGAAACTGGATTCGGTGGACGCATTTGTGGAGCCCCAGTTTGAGGTGCTTCGCGACATGTCGGCGTTCGTCGGGCAGCATCTGAATTTGCTGACGGACCCGTCGACTGCGTGGCAGCCGTCTGACTACCTGCCTGACTTCACAACGGAAGATTGGCGCGATCGACTTGACGCGTTCCGCGGTTCCGCGATGGCGCTGAGCGACGAGCTGCTGGTCGTTCTCGTCGGCAACATGGTCACCGAGGAAGCGCTGCCCAACTACGCGGTCTCGCTGAACCTATTGGCGGACGATCAGATCGGCACGTCGTCCGACCCGTGGTCCAAGTGGCTGCGCGGATGGACGGCCGAGGAGAATCGGCACGGAGATCTGCTGAACGCCTTCCTCCGCCTGACCGGCCGCGTCGACATGCGTGCGGTCGAGGTGACGGTTCACAATCTCATTGCAAATGGCTTTAACCCGAATACGCACCCGAACCCCTACGCGGGCCTGATTTACACCTCGTTCCAGGAACGTGCAACGAGGATCTCGCACATGAACGTCGGCGAGCTTGCGCAGCGCAACGGTGACGCCCACCTGGGCAGGATCTGCAAACGCATTGCGGGTGACGAGGCACGCCACGAAACGTTTTACACTCGCGTGATGAGTGAAGTGATGGAGCGTGACGCCGAGCGCGGCGTGCTCGTCTTCCGCGAAATGCTCCGCCGCATTGTGTCCATGCCTGGGCGGTTGATGGACGATTGCAAGCGCTCAGATTTGTTCGATCGATTCGCGTCCATCGCGCAGCGATTGAAGGTTTACACCATAAACGACTACGCAGGAATCATTCGTCACCTCGTCGCGACGTGGAAAGTGCCCACACTCGCGCTCTCGGGCAAGGCGGCCGACGCGCAGGAGTTTCTCTGCAGGCAGGCCGACCGCCTCGAATCGCTTGCCGAAACGGTGTCCGACGAGGTCGCGAAGCAGGAATCGACGACGTTCAGCTGGATACAAGGCCGACAGATTTGACGGCGGCCAATGGCGCATGCCGACGGCGCTCGACAGATTCATTGGAAGGCAATTCTTAAGGACCGCTTCTGGACTATTCCGTTGAATAACTCGGTTTCCGAATCGAGAGGGGAAGGCTGGAGTGCAAATCTCATTACAGTCTTCTACACACTCCTACACACTCGATCGCCGTTCCCTGGCGTATGCCGCGACCGTGACCGCGAACGAGAACGTCGTAAGACTGGATGCTTCCGATTTTCGGAAGCAGGTGTGTAAGGCCGGGAGTTGGATTCACACGGCAGGGGTCGCAGGTTCGAACCCTGCACCGCCCACCAAATTTCAAAGCTCCGGTTCCCGGGCTCCCTGCAGGCCGATCTATCCAACTTGGAGCGGTTTTGACGGCCGGCGTTCCTATGCCAGAATGCGATCTCCAGTCCGTGATTCCACGGCATGGTGTCGCCTTTCCTCGATCACGCGCCAAAGGAGCAGCAACATGGCAAATCCGCAAACTCGGGCCGCCATCAAGATTGCGCCCAACAATCCCGTTTTCGACCTGCCTGTCATCGTCGGCATAGAGGAAGGATTGTTTGCCGAAGCCGGGCTCGATGTCAGCTTCTCGGCGACTTATGCGGACCGTGAAAGAGACAGCGCCGCACTTCCGGTCATGACTCGTCTCAAGGAGCAGCTTTTCGATTGCGGTTCGGCCGACAGCTACAACGTCTGCGAATGGGCCAGCATCGATCGCCTGGAGAAGGGTAAGCGCTTCGGCAAACTCGCCGCCCTGCGGGCCGCGGTGGCTGCACAAGCCATTATCACCTTCGATGAGACGCTGCAGATACCCCGCGATCTGGCCGATGTTCCAGTCAGCGTTCAGGAGTTCACCGGATCGCACTACACCACCCTGCAGATGCTCGAAAGCGCGCTGGGCGCGGACCACGTCCTGATCGCGCAGGGCGGCCTGCCCCAAAAGCGCTATGAGGGGCTGAAGAACCGCACCCTTCGAGTCGTGACCGTCATGGAGCCTTTTATCAGTCTTGGACTCAAGGACGGTGCGCACATCATCGCCGCCGCTTTCTATCGCGGCGGCGAAGTGATCTCCGCCGATCTGACCGCCGACCAGCGCAGGAGCTACTACGATGCGGAGAACAAGGCTGTCGACCTGATCAACGCCGATTTCCGCAAATACGCCCACCACGTAGCAGCGCACGCGAATGGCGCTTTGCAGCCGCACGAACTGCTTACCGCCTTTGTCCGATATAAGCATGTCGATACATATGATGCGACGCTATTCGACCGGACCTATGACTGGATGAAGGCCCGCGGGCTCTCGACCGGAGCATCCGACCATGGGACGTTGGTCGTAGGTTGATTCTCCGGGGCGCGATTCCCCTGTGTAGTTCGTTTGCTTTGAATTTCCCGTGGAGGCGGGTTCTACATCGGGCAAACTCCATCGATGATGCGTTGCCGGATGTCTCAAAACGAGAATCAGAACAGGAGAGGAGATCGACATGACAATTAGCAGATTCATTGTTCTCACGGCCGCGTCGATGTTGGGGATAAGCACCGCCGCATCGGCGCAAACCTATACCATCGGCGCCAACCCGCAGGGGTCGGTGTTCTACTCCGCGGCCGCGGCGATCGCCAAGGTCTCGGTCGACAAGACTGGCCTGCAATTCCGCGTGGCGCCATACGCCGGCTCATCGACATATATTCCGCTCGTCAACAAGGGTGAGCTTGCCTTCGGAATGTCCAATGGGGCCGAATACGCATTTGCCTATTCCGGCAAGGAGCTTTTCGACGGCCACAAGAACGAAAACCTGCGCAGCGTGTTCGTGACCTTTCCGCTGACCAACGGCTTCGCCGTGAGAAAAGATTCTCCGATGAAGACCGTAGCCGATCTCAAGGGTAAGAAGATTCCGGTCGGTTATCCGTCCGGCCGGATTTTTCACTATCTCCAGGGCGCGTCCCTTGCCGCCGTGGGCCTCAGTGAAGCAGATGTGGAAGGCGTTCCGGCGCCGAACTTCGTCGAAGGGGTCAAGGCGTTCATGGCCGGACGCACCGACGCCGGCTACATCCCGTTCAATTCCGGAATCGGCAAGCAGGCAATGGCCACGATTCCGGGTGGGTGGCGTTATCTTTCAATCGGTGACGCTGCCGACGCCAGCGCAAAGGCCAACGCATTCCTGCCGACTTCGCGAACCGTCAAATTGAAGCCGAATCCCAATGCGACCGGCGTGGTCGACGATCCGACGGTGCTTCTGGCGATCGACGTCGCGATGTTCGCTGGCGCGCAGGTATCCGACGAAGTCGTCTACAAACTCGTGAAGGCGATTTTCGAGAACAAGCCGGATCTCATCAAGGCTCTTGGCGCGTTTGCCCGCTTCGATCCAAAGAGGATGGCCCGCCCGAATCCTGTTCCCTATCATCCGGGCGCGATCAAGGCCTATACGGAACTCGGCATGTGGCCACCGAAATAGAAACATTCCGCGCGTAAGGATCTTCTACGCCGCCGCCGCCCCGCTACATCGGGTCGGTGGCGCCATCCGGGCGGGGAGCATGGCGGTTGGACAGCCCAGACAGCACTCAGGAGACTAGCGCGGCGTCGGCCGCGCTCTGGATTGCGCGATTGTGCGGGACGCTGTTCGTCGTCCTCGCGATCCTGTGGACGTTTCAGGTCCCGAGCCAACTCGGCATAGCCGTCTACAAGGAGCAGTTTCTCCTCACCTGTCTCGGGCTCGCGGGCGCCGCAGTATTTCTCACTGTTCGGCTTGGCGGCGCGCGAGTCGGGCGCACTCCGTTGCACGACTGGGTCGCAGCGTCGCTCATGCTTACCTCCTGTCTCTACATCGCCTGGGACTACGGCAGGTTCCTGGTCGAAGCTGCCTACCGAACTCCGGAAATGCTGGTGTTGGGAGCCGTCGTGGTAGTGCTGGTGCTGGAAGGTCTGCGCCGCGTCGCCGGAAAATTCCTGACCGTGGTCGTGCTCGCGTTTATCGCCTATGCCTTGCTGGCGCATCTGGTCCCGGCGCCGCTTACCGGCACCCGCAGTGAGCTCGTTCCCCTGACTATCTATCTCGCGTTTGACACCAATGCGCTGCTCGGCGCCCCGCTGACGGTAGCGACTTCGATCGTCGTGCTGTTCATCTTTCTTGGACAGGTGCTGTTCAATACCGGCGGCGGCGAGTTCTTTACCGATATTGCATCCGCCACCATGGGTAAGCGGCGCGGAGGTAGCGCCAAGATCTCGGTAGTCGCGTCCGCGCTATTCGGCTCGATCTCGGGCAGCGCCATCTCCAATGTCACCACGACGGGCGTCGTCACCATTCCGTTAATGACGAAGTCCGGCTACTCCGCGGTCGACGCCGGTGCGATCGAGGCAAATGCCTCGACTGGCGGGCAGTTCATGCCCCCGATCATGGGCGCTGCAGCATTCCTGATGGCGGAGTTCCTCGAGATACCCTACGCCGACGTCGTCCTCGCCGCCATCATTCCCGCGCTGCTCTACTACTTCGCCATTTTCGTCCAGGTCGACCTGGTTGCGGCGCGTGATCGTATCCGATTCATCTCCGCCGAGCTGCCCCGCGTACGCACGGTACTCCGCAGGGGCTGGCACTTCATCGTGCCGTTCGCCATTCTGCTCTACGCGCTCTACGTCATGAACTCCTCCGCGGAAGAGTCGGCAATGTATGCGGCAGGAGCGATGATCGTTCTCGGCGCGCTGCATAGCTACAAGGGGCGGCGCATGAATCCGCGCCGGCTGGCCGAATCGTTCTGGAACGCGGGCATCGCAACCACGGAGCTGGTGATGATCGTCGCTGCAGCAGGTTTCGTCATCGGCATCCTCAATCTGAGCGGCGGCGGTTTTGCGCTGACTCTACTTCTCGTCAAGCTCGGCGGCGGGAACCTCTTCATTCTGCTGCTGATTGGTGCGCTCATCTGCATCGTCCTCGGCATGGGCATGCCGACGACAGGCGTCTATGTCTTGCTCGCGGCGCTCGTGGCTCCGGGGTTGATCGAGGCCGGCGTCGACAAGTTGCCGGCGCACATGTTCATCCTGTACTTCGGAATGATGTCGATGATCACTCCGCCGATTGCCCTCGCCGCCTTCGCCGCCGCTTCGCTGAGCCGCGCTGATCCGATGGAGACTGGATTTGCCGCCATGCGCATGGGATGGGTCGCCTACATCATTCCGTTCCTGTTCGTGCTGTCGCCTTCCCTGCTCATGATCGGCGAGCCATGGAAGATCCTGCTCAACGTCTGCACCGCCTCGGCCGGCGTGTACATCGCGTCCGTGGCCGTTGTCGGCTATTTCACGCGGCCGCTTGGCTACGCGCTTCGCGCGCTGCTTGGGATCGCAGGGCTGGCAGCCGTTTTCCCGGATACGGCAATCGGCGCCGGCGGCATGATCGACCTCGCAGGGATCCTGCTCGGATCGGGCATTCTGGCGCGCGAGTACCTAACGACACGCCAGCTCGGCGTTCGCGGCACACCCGACGCCTAGGGAAGCTCTGCGCTATCCGTCATGCCCACGAAAGCGGGAATCCAGGCTGCCCACATTCAAAGGCTTGTTGGATATCCGCTTCCGCGAGGATGACCTGATCAGCCATTCCCGGGATCAATTTTTGCCGTCGCCACCTTCGCGACCCGGTCGGTACTTGGTCTCCGGCTTGAGGCCTTTGCGGCGATGCTGCGCGCTGATCCGGCCATTCTCCAGATAGTGGCCCTCGGCGGCACGCTTGGCGGCCTCATCCCACTCCGGCAGCCAGTCGCCAAGCGAGTAGCCGAACCAGGGCGCCTGCGGCCGGAGCACACCGAAGCCGAGCTCACCCCAGATTTCCTTGGCGCGCTCCATGTACTCTTGCTTCGGCAGGGCGAGCGGGGGCATATCGCCCTTCATGGTCGCGTCCATGAGCATGGTCGAATCTTCTTCCTGACCGTGCTCCCGCTTCGGCCCGTGACCCTGGCCGCGATGCGGCACGATCTGCACGTCCTCGATCGGATTCATGCGGTACGCCATCGCCCAGAACAGCGCGTCGGCATTGTCGACCTTGATGTCCTCGTTCACAGCGATGCAGATCTTTCCGCAGTCGCCTTTGAAGAACGCCGCGCCGTAGAGCGCCCGCCACACCTCGGTGCGTGTGGTGCCCTTCTCGAGCGTGATCACTGTCACCCGCAGCAGCCCGGTAAGCGGCTCATGCAACGAAACGTGCTTGACGCCGCGGATCCCGAGCGTGTTCCGCAAATGGGTCGTGAACAGCGGCTCGTAGGCCACGCGTTTGACCACGCTCGATTCGCTCGGCGCCACTTGACTGATGTAAGAGGGAATGATTGGCTGCTTGCGATGGGTGATAGCGGTCACCTGCATCGGCATATTGAATTCCTCGAGGGCGACGTGACCGTGTGACTCGCCGAATGGCGCCTCCGGCTCCAGGTACTCGGTATCGATCAGCCCTTCGATCACCAGCTCGGCTTCCGCAGGCACCAGGAGATCGACCGAGTGTCCACGCACCACGTTTATCGGCCCACCGGCCAGTCCCCCCGCCACCGTGAACTCGTCGACTCCAATCGGCAGCTTTTGGGGTCCCATGAACGCCACGTAGGGGGGGCACCCGAGCACGATCGCGCACGGCATCTTCTCGCCCCGCTTCTGATACTTGAGATAGTGCTGGTAGCCGCCGGCGCCCCCGACGCGCGTCGCCATTCGCACGACCAGCCGGTCCGGCGCTTTGAGCGCGGCACGGTAAGTGCCCATGTTCTGAACGTCGGTTTCGGGATCGCGGGTTATGACGTTGGTCGCGGTCAGGGTCGGCGCGCTGTCGAACCCGGGCGTGGAGATCGGGATCGGCAGGCGGTCGAGACCATTGCCCTCCCCCCGCAACGCCGCGCCCTCGTGGATCACCTCGTGGCAAACGGCCTGCTTCACCACGCGCGGCACGATCGGATTGGCAATCGCGTGATCCCACTTTGCCTGGATATCGGACAGTTCCGCCTGCATGCCGACGCTATAGATCGCCGGGTTAGCTGCGATCGCGCCGACCACCACCGGAATATCGTACTTGCGGCCGCGACCGTCCGTGATGTTGGTGAACAGAAACGCTTTGCGCTCCGCCTCCTCGATTCCGCCGACGAACTGCCAACGAACGAGGGGATGCAGCTCGGTATCCTTGTCGATCACCCGATCGATCCTGCGCAACAGTCCCCGCTCGTCCAGCGTCGTCAGGTGCTCGTGCAGATCCGGATACTTGCGCGAGTCATCGGCCATTACGCTTCCCTTCGAGACACGCACTGCGCCGCTGACACCGTCTCATGTGAGGCAAAGTACGCCGGCGCGAATCTGCGCTCCGAGCCCGGGCGCACTCGCAAGCGACGCCACACCGAGCCCCACGACGAGCGCACCCGCGATGAGCCTCACCGCCGGGCGTTGCAGGGCGCGTCGCAGGCGATCCGCCAGCAACCCCGCTGCGACGAGCGTGGGTAGCGTACCAAGGCCGAACGCCAACATGATCGTGGCGCCTCGCGCAGCACTACCGCTCACGAGCGCGGTCGCCAGCACGCTGTAGACGAGTCCGCACGGCAACCACCCCCATACGCCTCCCGCGAGCAAAGCGCGACCGGTCGTTTCCGGAGGAAAGTAACCCCCGCCGAGGCGTTGTGCGAGGCGCCATACGCCGCCTCCCGCACGCTCGAGACCTCTAATGACGACGCTACCGTACCCCGCGACGTGTAGCCCCACGAGGATCACGAGGGCACTTGCAATGACCCTGAGCGCCAGCTGCACCGGAAATACGGTCTCCATCAGCAGCCCCAGCGATCCGGCTGCACCGACTGCGCCGCCGATCACACCGTATGTTGCGACGCGCCCGAGATTAAATGCCACCTGAATCGGAAGCGGACCGCTACCAGCGCGACCGCCGGCAGTGAGCACACCGACGCCGGGTGCCGCGGCCTGGACGCGGGTGGTGCGCAACGCCACGGCAGCAACGATTCCGCCGCACATGCCCACGCAATGCACACCGCCGGCGACCCCCACGAGGAAGGCCGCCAGGACCAAAGAATCCATCAAATGACCTTCGAGTAGCGCGCGCGCGCCTGCGCGGTGCGTAGATGATAGTCGAACACCATGCAGACTGCGCGCACCAGCAACCTGCCGCGCGGCGTGACCGTGATCCACTTGTCGTCGAGCTCGACCAGGCCATTGCGGGCGTACTCGCGCAGGTCATCCAGTTCGGCCGCGAAATATCGCCCGAAGTCGATCAGATACCCGATCTCGATTGCCTCGATCGAGACTTCGAAACTGCACATAAGTGCCTGAATGACCGCACGCCTGATCAGGTCATCCTTCGTGAGCTCGATCCCACGCATCACCGGCAACTCGCCCTGGTCGAGCTGATCGTAGTACTCGTCCAGGGTCTTGACGTTCTGCGCATAGGCGGGGCCGACCGCGCCGATCGCCGAAATGCCGAGGCCGACGAGATCGCATTCCGGACGGGTCGTATAACCCTGGAAGTTCCGATGCAGCGTGCCGAGTCGCTGCGCGACGGCCAGGTCGTCATCGGGCTTCGCGAAGTGATCCATGCCGATGTACCGGAAGCCTCCCAGCGTCAGGCTCCGGATCGCCAGCAACATCAACTCGAGCCGCGTCTCCGCATCGGGCATCTCGGCCTCGTTGATCCGGCGCTGTGGCTTGAAAACCGCAGGCAGATGCGCATAGTTGTAGAGCGCGACGCGATCCGGGTCGAGGGTCAGCACGCTGTTGATCGTCTCGTGAAAGCTTCGCGGGTCTTGTCGCGGCAACCCGTAAATGAGATCCACATTCACCGACTTGAAGCCCGCAGCACGCGCCGCATCGACCACTGCGGCGGTCTGCTCGTAACCCTGAATCCGGTTGACTGCACGCTGCACTTCGGCATCGAAGTCCTGCACGCCGACCGAGATTCGGTTGAATCCTATCTTCGCAAGCAGCTGAATGGTCTCGGTGTCCGCCGAACGCGGATCGACCTCGATGGAGCACTCTGCACGCTGATCGAGCGAGAAATGCTCGCGGATCGCCCGCATGAGGTCGCGCAGTTCCTGCGGATTGAGGAACGTCGGCGTGCCCCCACCCCAGTGGAGTTGCTCGATGCGCGTGCGCGCGCCGAGCGCCTCCTTCACCAGCACCATTTCCCGCTCCAGAAATCTCAGGTATTTCGCAGAGCGGCCGTGATCCTTGGTGATGATCTTGTTGCAGGCGCAGTAGTAGCAGATGGAGCTGCAGAACGGCAGGTGGACGTATAATGACAGTGGTCGTGCCAGGCTTCCGATATGGCGTTCCTCGAGCGCCCGCCGGTAAGCGTCGCCGTCGAACGCTTCCACGAAACGATCGGCGGTCGGGTACGATGTGTAGCGTGGCCCGGCCCGGTCGAACTGCCGGATCAGACTCGCGTCGATGATCAGATCGTCAGGCAGCATCACCTGGGCCAGTGAACTGGCTTGCGTAGCGCTCACGGGAGGAAGTTTGATTTTCCGCCGATTTTTCGCCTTGACGTAGATCAACCCTCGACGCCCACCGACCAATACTCGCGCCCCGAACCGCCTAATGAGCACCGAGCCACTCCTGCAACATGTCAACCTCCAGCAACTCAAGACGGCTTGCTCGAACTGCAGCCTGCGGGAGATCTGTCTGCCCATGGGACTGTCGGAGGCGGAAGTAGAGCTGCTGGACACGCTCGTCTACACCCGCAAACGCGTAAAGCGCGGCGAAAACATCTACCACGCGGGCGACGAGTTCGCCTCGCTCTACGCGATACGCAGCGGTTTCTTCAAGAGTAACGTGATCCTCGAGGATGGACGCGACCAGGTGACCGGATTTCACATGCCCGGGGAAATCATGGGCATGGACGGAATCAGCACGGACCGGCATGCGTGCAACGGGACGGCGCTCGAGGACGGCGAGGTGTGCGTCATTCCGTTCGCGCGGCTCGAGGAAATCGCCCACCAGGTGCGCAGTCTCCAGCACCAGTTCCACAAGGTAATGAGCAGAGAAATCGTTCGCGACCAGGGTGTGATGCTTCTCCTTGGTTCAATGCGCGCGGAAGAGCGTCTTGCCGCCTTTCTGCTCAATCTGTCGCAGCGCTTCGTCGCGCGCGGATACTCACCGTCCGAGTTCCATCTCCGAATGACTCGCGAGGAAATCGGCAGCTATCTGGGGCTCAAGCTCGAGACGGTCAGCAGGATCTTTTCGAAGTTCCAGAGCGAAGGCCTGATCAGCGTGCAGCAGAAGCACATCAGGATCCTCCATGTGGACGGCCTCGAGGCCCTGCTCGGCCAGCAGGGCCAAAGATAGACACTATCGGTAGACGATTACCGGCACCTTCGATTTTGCGAGCACCTTCTGGGTGACGCTGCCGAGAATCAGCGAGGCGAACTCGCCGCGGCCGTGCGAAGCCATGAAGATCACGTCGCACTTTTTCTTGCGAGCGGCGTCGATGATGCCCTGGTAGGGCGTGACGGGCTTCGTCATCACCGTCTCGCAGCCTACGCCCGCCGCCTTGGCCGCCTTTTCCACCTCGGCGAGGAACTTCTGACCCTGCTGACGGGCGCGCTGCTCGAAGGCGTTGAGCGTGGCCGAATCGATGACCGTGCCGTCGCCGTAGACGTAGGGTTGAAACATCTCCATCGCGTAGTAGGCCGTGACCTTTGCGCGAAGGTCCTTTGCGAGCCGGACACCTGCCTTGATCGCCTTTCGCGAGAGCGCCGAGCCGTCGGTCGGAATGAGTATTCTCTTGAACATCCGCGCTACTCCTTTATGGTGAATTCCGGTTACTGCGCGATACATCCGGCACGTCACGATTGCCGCCGACCGATTCCACGCCGATCGCTGCGCTACCGCGATTGATTTGCGCCGCCGTCCGCTGGAAGAAGCACGTCAGTGCGCTCGATGCCGCGGCAAAGGCCCAGAACACGAAGAATCCGATCGAGTATACGGCCAGTCGCGTCAGTCCCAGTTCCTCCCCGAAAAGCGTGAGTTCGCGGGGATCGAACAGGGTGAAGAATACGCCCGTTGCCACACCACCGACGATGAACGATGGCCAAAGGATCCAGATCGCTCTCTGCACGTTCATCGGCTGTCCTTCCCACCTTCCGCACGGAGCGCTACCCCGTCATCTTCGGTATGCCAGACGCCGCTCACGCGCCAGCGGCGATCGTCATCCTCGAGCGTGAGGAGCCAGCGCCCCGCAACGGGGGCACGCAACTCGCCCGAGAACATCCCGGGCGCTGTCCGGATCAGCGTGACGCCCTGGTCCAACCCGGCGCGTGTCGGGTGCACAAAAGTCAACGATAGCGCTGGAGGCAGATCTCCGTCCTGGTGCAGCCGGAGCCGTACCTGCCGCCGGTCCGCGCTGAATTCGAGCAGCCCCGAGACGTGCAGCGCTGCCGCGCGCCGCTCCCGGTCGAGGATCTGATTGATCGCGAGACCCTGCTTGTAATAGTCATCTGCGACGAGGCCGTCGTTGGATCGGGTCGCGAGGACCATCATCACGATTCCCATGATTACAGCGGCCAGTGGCGCAGCCATCAGCAGCCATGGCCAGGGCTCGCGATACCAGTGCTTGGAGGCTCTATCCATTGCTTGCATCCCGGTCGTTGTACCGATCGTGTGGACTCATCGCACCAAGAACACTGCGCCCTCACGCGCGGTGACGTCAGCGTTCTCGACCGCGCGCACTTCCACCTCGATCCGGTGTGAGCCCTTCGCGATCACCCCAGGATCGACGCGCAACCGGATCGGGAACACCCTGGTCGCTGCCGAGGGAACATCGACTTCGCTGTCGCTAGCGACGGTCAGCGTGTCGATTCCCGAGGCCGTGATGTGGTAGCGGTGTGGTTGCTCTTGCGTGTTCGTGATCCGCAGCCGGTAGACATTCTCGAGCCGCCCGCCCTCGACCTCGCGCATCAGGCTGGCGCGATCCGCCTGCACCTCGATCTTGAGCGGGACGCGCAGGTAGAGCGCGACGAGCAGGGTCGCGACAACCGCCAGCAGAATGCCCGCATAGACGAAGACCCTGGTCCGCAGGACGTGGCGCTTCATTTCCGCCGGCTTGAAACCCTTGTCGATCGAGTTCTCGGTCGCGTAGCGGATGAGGCCCCGCGGATAGCTCATTCTGTCCATCACCTGATCGCACGCGTCGATGCACGCCGCGCAGCCGATGCACTCGTATTGCAGTCCGTTCCGAATGTCGATGCCGGTCGGGCATACCTGGACGCACATGTCGCAGTTGACGCAGTCGCCCAGCCCTAGGGACTGGCTGTCCGCTTTCCTGGAACGGGCGCCCCGTGGCTCGCCGCGCTTCGGGTCGTAGGTGACGATCAGCGTGTCCCGGTCGAACATCACGCCCTGGAACCGCGCATAAGGGCACATGTATTTGCAGACCTGTTCGCGCATCCACCCGGCGTTGCCATAGGTGGCAAATCCGTAGAACAGAATCCAGAACGTTTCCCAAGGGCCGGTCGCGAAATGCGCAACGGAATGGAGGAGCTCGCGAATGGGAGTGAAGTAGCCGACGAATGTGAAGCCGGTCCAGAGCCCGACCGCGATCCAGATGGCATGCTTGGCGCTTTTCAGGGCAATCTTCCGCGGGCTCGTCGACCCCTGGTCGAGGCGCATCCGGTCGAGGCGACTGCCCTCGATCTTCTCCTCGATCCACAGGAAGATCTCCGTATAGACCGTCTGCGGACAGGCATATCCGCACCACAGTCGCCCTGCCAGCGCCGTGAACAGGAACAGGCTGAGGGCTGCGATAACCAGCAGCAGGGTCAGATAAATGAAATCCTGTGGCCAGAAGACGAATCCGAGGATGTAGAACTTGCGTGCTGCCAGGTCGAAGAGCACCGCCTGTCGACCATTCCATACCAGCCAAGGAAGGCCAAAGAAAATGATCTGCGTGAGCCAGACGAGCGCCCACCGCCACGCCGCAAACCAGCCGTGCACCGCACGGGGGTAGATTTTCTTGCGGACCTCGTATAAGGCGACTTCGGTCTCGTCAACCTCCGCCGCCTGCGCGGTCGATTTACCGTTGCCCTGATTGCCTTTCTGTCCAGCCTGGAGCGCTGCCGATTCGGCCAACTACTTTCCTCCCGCCGCCTTCTCGGCTTGCCCCGACTTTTGCAGACTGTCACGGTTGGACAGTCCCCATATGTACGCAGCGAGCATGTGAATTTTGGCATCGCCCAGACGCTCATGCCATGCTGGCATCACGTTATTGCGTCCGTTCGTGATCGTTTCGATGATCGTTGGCTCTCCGGCGCCATACAGCCATGTCTTGTCGGTCAGGTTCGGTGCGCCGAGCTGCTGGTTGCCCTTTCCGTCGGCGCCGTGGCAGGCCGCGCAGATCTGCTGAAACTTCTCCTTCCCCCGCGCCACTCGAATCGGATCCGCCGCCATACCCGAAAGAGACATCACGTAGTGCGCGGCGTCCTTGGTTCCTTCCGCGCCCAGCACCGAACCCAACGGGGGCATGACCCCGTTCCGGCCGTTGGTGATGGTGGTCTTGATCGCTTCCGGCGATCCGCCCCAGAGCCAGTCCCCGTCGGTCAGATTGGGAAACCCCTTGCCACCGCGCGCGTCGGATGCATGGCATTGCGCGCAATAGTTGAGGTACAGATTCTGGCCGATTGCCTGCGCTTCGGGGCTGGCTGCAACCGTGGGAATGTCCTGCGCCATGAATTTCGCGTAGATCGGTCCGACACGCTCTTCGGCACGCTTCATCTCCGTGTCGTACTGGCCAACGGAAGTCCACTTGTACGCGCCGGAATAGAGCCCCAGGCCCGGATACAGCAGCAGATAGACAAGCGCAAACACGATCGTGATGTAGAACAGCCAAACCCACCAGCGCGGCAGCGGATTGTTCCACTCCGCGAGGCTCTCGTCCCACACGTGCCCGGTCGTGTCGATCTTGGAACCCTTGACCCTTGTAACAGTCTGCGTCTTCAGAAACACTCCGCAGGCCACGATCGAGATCACCGTGAGGACGGCGATATAAACCGCCCAGAAACCGCTCGTGAATTCGCTCACTTCCGCCCCTCCCCCCGCGCATTGCCTTGGATCCGATCGCCGTCGCGCTCGTCAAGCACCGAACGGGCCGCCGCCTCGAAACCGGATTTGCGCTTGGATCCATATGCCCACACCACGATGCCGATAAAGGCAACGAAGCTGATCACTGTGATCAGCGATCGAATATCGTTGATATCCATGCCTGTTACCTCTGATCCTTGATCACCGTACCAAGCTCCTGCAGGTATGCGATGAGCGCGTCCATCTCCGACTTGCCTTCGAGCTCCTTCCGGGCTCCCTGAATCTCCGCATCGCTGTACGGGACGCCGATCGCGCGGAGCGCACGAAGCTTGGCCTCGACGTCGCCGCTATTGGCCGGCGTGGCGGCGAGCCACGGATAGGCGGGCATGATCGATTCCGGAACGACGTCGCGCGGGTTGAGCAGGTGAATCCGGTGCCAGTCATCGCTATACCGTCCACCGACGCGGGCGAGATCGGGGCCGGTACGCTTGCTGCCCCACTGGAACGGATGGTCGTAGACGAATTCCCCAGCGACGGAATAGTGACCGTAGCGCTCGGTCTCGGCCCGGAACGGCCTGATCATCTGCGAATGACAGTTGTAGCAGCCCTCGCGGATGTACACGTCGCGTCCGGTAAGCCGCAGCGGCGAATAGGGCTTGAGCCCTGCCACCGGTTGCGTCGTGGACTTCTGGAAGTAGAGCGGAACGATCTCGACCAGCCCGCCCACCGCGACCACCAGGACGATCAGCACGATCAGCCACGTACTGCTGGTCTCGATTTTCTCCTGTGTGAGTGCCATTTTCCGCCCCCTACGCGTGCGCCGCGGTCAACGCGGGGATCGGCGCATCGGTCGCCTGTCTGCCCGCAGCGGTCTTCCAGACGTTGTATGCCATGACCAGCATGCCCGACAGGTACAGCAGACCTCCGCAGAGCCGGATCCAGTAGAAAGGCATGCTTGCGTCCGTGGACTCGACGAACGTGTAGGTGAGCGTTCCGTCCGGGTTCACTGCGCGCCACATCAGGCCCTGGGTGACACCGGCAATCCACATCGCGGCGATATAGAGAACGATGCCGATGGTCGCCACCCAGAAATGCAGCGTCACCAGCCGGATACTGTGCATCTCGGTCCGGCCGAACATGCGCGGAATGAGGTAGTAGATACATCCGATAGAGATCATCCCCACCCATCCGAGGGCGCCCGAGTGCACGTGGCCGATCGTCCAGTCGGTGTAGTGCGAAAGGGCATTGACTGTCTTGATCGACATCATCGGCCCCTCGAAGGTCGACATCCCGTAGAACGAGAGCGAGGTGATCATGAACTTGAGCAGCGGATCGTCGCGCAGCTTATGCCATGCCCCGGAAAGCGTCATGATCCCGTTGATCATTCCTCCCCAGGAGGGCGCGAGCAGGATGAGCGAGAAGACCATCCCGATGCTTTGCGCCCAGTCCGGCAGCGCAGTGTAGTGAAGGTGGTGCGGGCCGGCCCACATGTAAGTGAAGATGAGCGCCCAGAAATGCACCACCGACAGCCGGTACGAGTAGATCGGGCGTCCAGCCTGCTTGGGCACGAAGTAGTACATCATCCCGAGAAAGCCGGCGGTGAGAAAGAATCCGACCGCGTTGTGTCCGTACCACCACTGCACCATCGCGTCCTGGACTCCCGCGTAGACTGAATACGACTTCCAGAAGGTCACCGGAATTTCCGCGCTGTTGACGATGTGCAGCAAGGCGACCGTGAGGATGAAGGCGCCGAAAAACCAGTTGGCGACGTAGATGTGCGACGTCTTCCGCTTTGCAATGGTGCCGAAGAACACGACGGCGTAGGCGACCCAGACCAGCTGCGATCAGGATGTCGATCGGCCACTCGAGCTCCGCGTACTCCTTGGAAGTGGTGATACCCAGCGGCAGCGTGACCGCCGCAAGAACGATCACCAGCTGCCAGCCCCAGAACGTGAGGGAAGCGAGCGGTCCAGCGAAGAGTCGGACATGGCAGGTGCGCTGAACCACGTAGTAGGACGTTGCGAAAAGCGCCGATCCGCCGAAAGCGAAGATCACTGCGTTCGTGTGCAACGGCCGTAGCCTGCCATACGATAACCATGGAATTCCGTGCGTGAGATCAGGAAAGACGAGCTGGGTCGCGATGATTACGCCGACCAGCATCCCGACGATTCCCCACACGACGGTCATGACGGCGAATTGCCTCACGACCTTGTAGTTGTACGTTGCCGCGCTCATCGAGTGCCACCCCCTGTTTTCCTACAAGTCCATGTCCGACACATGGCCTGCCTCTTGTTTGTGCAACCTTGGATCCTATTGACCCGCGCTGAAGCACGTTTGATCTATGTCAAACGGTCTCCTTCAACCGGTCCGTGCTCCGTCGCGCAGCGACGTGACGCTCGCGGAATCACGCCTTGACATCCAGCCCGTCTTTCGCGTCCTCGGTCGTCTCCTCGCGTGGGCTGTCGTCGTCCAGAAGGACCTTGAAGCCAGGTCCCTCCATGTCGTCGAACTGACCCGAGCGCACCGCGTGCCATAGCACACCCACAATCAGCAGTGCCAGCACGACTGACAGCGGGATCAACAGATAAAGAACGTCCATGTTCACGCCACCTCGAGTATGCGAGCCTCCGCGTCCGGCTCCGAAGCGGTGGTTGCATAGCCGATCAATCGCCCCGCATTCAGCACGACCAACAGCGAGCTTCCCGCCATGCCGAGGCCGGCCATCCACGGCGTGACCCAGCCGATCATTGCCGCGGGCACCGCTAGCGAATTGTATGCAATTGCCCAGGCAATGTTCTGCCCCACGACACGACGTGCCTGGCGTGCCTTCTCAATCGCGCGCACGAGATCCTCTGCGCGACCCGACAGCAGCACTGCGTCGGCCTTTACCTGCGCGATACGCGCGCCACCTGCCATGGCGACCGACACGTCCGCCTGGGCGAGCACCGGGGCGTCATTCACCCCGTCACCGATCATCGCCACGACGCGACCGGACGCCTGCAGCGCCCTGACGTACTCGCGCTTGACTTCCGGGGTCGCTTCCGCCCTCGCATGTGCGATGCCAAGCTCGCGGGCAACCTCCTCTACCGCATCTGCCGCATCGCCGCTCAGCATGTGAACCTCCTTGCCAGCATTCCGAAGCGCGTCGACGAGCTTGCCTGCGGCCGGCTTGAGCGAGTCTCGAAGTGCGAGACTCGCGAGCCACTCCCCGTCGCGTGCGAGATACACGTTGCTCACACCGCCTTCTGCCACGGGCGCTGCAGCGTGGCCCGCGATCTGGCTGCAGAAATTTCGGCTACCGATTCGATACCGTACGCCTGCGCGCGTACCCTCGATGCCCTCGCCGGGCCGGTTCTGAGGAAGCGACATGTACTCGTCCTGAAATCCGACGGTCGCCGCGTATGACCTTATCGTTACGGCATACGGGTGCTCGGAAATCCGCTCGAGTCCGCTCGCGATCGCCAGGCACCGTGCGACGTCGAGTTCACCGAGGAGATCGAGACGCTCGACTTGCAGGGTGCCTTCCGTAAGCGTGCCCGTCTTGTCGAACACAAAGTCCGTCGCACGAGCAAGCGCCTCGATCGTGTGGCCGCGCGTGGCGATAAAGCCGAGACGCGCGAGAGCGCCCGTCGCGGCCGTCAGCGCCACCGGCGTGGCAAGCGACAGCGCACACGGGCAGGTCACGATGAGAACCGATACCGTGACCCACAATGCCCGGGCCGGATCAGTCACCATCCACCACGCGCCAGTCGCGAATGCAAGGACGAGGACGGCCAGCACAAACCACTGGGCCGCGTTATTCGCCAGGTCGACCGCGTGCGGCTTCTCCGTGGTGGCTCGCTCCGCCAGCCGCGCGATCGTTCCCAGGACCGAATTTGCGCCGACACGTTCGACCCGCACGACGAGCGCGCCCGATGCATTGACGGAGCCGCCCATCACCACGGACTCCGGGCCCTTCCGGACTGGCCGGGTCTCTCCCGTCATCAAGGATTCGTTCACGACCGACTCGCCTTCGAGAACGAGCCCATCGGCCGGAATCGCCTCGCCCGGCTTCACGAGCAGGACGTCTCCTGCCCGAAGCACACCCACCGGGACTGTTTCGGTGCTCGTCGCACCGGGGTAAGCGGTGAATCGCGCGCAATACTCCGGAACCAGCTTGCCGAGGTGCGCCAGGGCGCCGACCGCACGCTGGCGCGCGCCGAGCTCAAGAAATCGGCCGAGCAGGAGGAGGAAAACGAACATCGTTACAGAGTCAAAGTAGACTTCACCGGTCCCGAAGAGAGTCGACCACACGCTCGCGACAAACGCTACGCCGATGCCGAGCGCCACCGGCACGTCCATGCCCAGTCTGAGCCGACGCAAATCGCGCCAGGCCCCCTGGAAAAACGGCTGCGCAGAGTATGCGACGACGGGACACGTCAAGACGAGACTTGCCCACCGCATCAGTTGTCCCAGATCCTTCGGGAGCGACTCCGCGTCGGCGATGTAGGCCGGAATGGCATACATCATCACCTGGGTCATGCCGAGGCCGGCGATCAGCAATCGCCAGAGCGCGCTACGGCGTTCCCCGGCCTGCGCCGCATCGAGGTTCCGCGCATCGAAAGGATGCGCACGGTATCCGACCGCCGCCACCGCGCCGAGGATTTCGCTCAGGCGCGCGTGGCGCGCATCCCACCGTACGCTCGCCCTGTGCGTCGCGTAATTCACGCTCGCGGACAGCACACCGGGGACACGCTGAATCGATTGCTCGCTCAACCAGACGCACGCCGCGCACCGAACCCCCTCCAGAATGAGGGCGGCCTCCCGCTCGTCTCCGTCGTCGGACGACACGAAGCTCGCCTGGGCCACCGGATCGTCATACGCACGGAAGCGATTCGCGTCCTGATCGACCGAGTCGCCGCGTGGCGGAAGTGCCGCGCGAAACCGGTAGTACTCCTGCAGGCCGCGGTCGACAATTGCGTGCGCGACCGCCTCGCAACCCGCACAGCAGAACGACCGCTCCGCTCCATCCAGCCGCCCACGCACGATCCCGCCACGCGGCAGCGGCAATCCGCAGTGGTAGCACGCGCCCTCGTCCGGCGCATGTCCATCCAGCACCGTGTCCACAGCGCCTGGAGCGTGAATGATCGGGTGGGTCACGGACGACGCGAGTGATTGCGTAAGCAAAAGCGCTGCGAAACTGGCAGTCGACAGTCACGCGGAATGTTGCGCGCGGAAATTTCACGGTTAGGTCGTCTTTGCGGCACACCGGTTCGGGATTTCGCTCTGCGACTGCCCCGTGAACGACCGAAGTCGTCGAACGATACTACCCCAGGCGCGCAAGCATCCGCGCCTGCTGGTCAGAACCGTCACTACACCGGCCCCCTGCCGGCCGGTCGGGGTCGCGCAAATTCAGGAGGTACGCCGAAATGCTTATTTGCCCATTGACGGATTGAATCGTCTCGCTGCGTCCTCCCCGATCGAACGCCCGCCGCTACGGGGGACCGCACTGGCATCTTCCCGTCCGGGTCCTAGCGCCAAGAGGCTGATTCAGTGGATGGAAGTTGCCATAGCCGAGAGGCCAGGGAGAGAACCATTCTCGTTCCTGCCGCCATGCCCCCCGGCCCCTCCGGCACTCCCCTCCCCGAAAAGTATGAAATATGACACACGGGTATTCTTTGATGGAGATTGCCAAGTATTCAACGACTCATTGCAATCTCTTTAGGAAGGGAATAAAACCCGGATTGGGGGAGAAGCCGGGTCACGCCTTGGCGGGCAGTCTGTCCGTGTTCCTCTCCTGTGGCCCATTGACACGCATACAAACAAAAGAGAGGAGCAACACCATGAATGCCATCACCGACATCGCGAACCTGCGCCTGCCTTACGGGCGGGCTGATTCACAGTACGAAGTCGAATTCGATCCCGAGTACGGAACGCTGTGGGGATTTTTCAAACCTTCCTCCACACCGTGCTTCAGCCTTTCCCTCCTCAACGATATCCGCGCACACGACTCGACGCTCGAGCTGAACGGCGGGAAGGTTCTGTTCGAGGACGCTCTGCACGCGGTGAACTACTATGTGGTCGGCTCGCGGGCGAAACGCGTGTACAACCTGGGCGGCGATCTGAGTCTGTTCCAGATGCTGATCAAGACCGGCGACCGCGATGCACTGTCCGACTACGGCCGGCGCTGCATCGACTGCATATTCCCCCACATCCAGCACCACGGTTCGCCGACAATGACCACGATCGCGCTGGTCCAGGGCGATGCACTTGGTGGCGGTTTCGAGACCGTCCTTGCCAACGACGTCATCGTCGCCGAGGAAAACGCGACGATGGGGCTGCCCGAGACGCTCTTCAACCTCTTCCCCGGCATGGGCGCGTACAGCCTGCTCACTCGCCGCCTGGGCATGAAGGCCGCGGAGGACATGATCCTTTCGGGCAAGCTCTACAAAGCCGCCGAGCTCCACGAAATGGGAATCGTCGACGTACTCGCCCCGAACGGAGACGGCGAGAAAGCGGCGTACGAGTGGATCCGTAAGAACCATCGCCGCCGCAACGGGATCCAGGCGTTGTTCCAATCCCGCCAGCACGTCCATCCAATCACCCGCGAGGAGATGGATCGCGTCGTCGACGTGTGGGTCGACGCGGCGATGCGCCTCGAGGAAAAGGATCTAAAGATGATGCACCGCCTCGTGCGCGCGCAGTCCCGTCGCACGGCAACCGACGATCACCTTGAGGAAGCGACGCGTCTCGATAGACGCAGCCGTTTCCGCCGCTGCATGACGCAACGAGAATGAGAAGTCGACGGGTGCAGGGAATCCTCTCCCCGGCATCCGTTCTTGGTCGACTAGATCGTCACCCGGGCGCCTTGGCGCGCTGCAATCCGGGAGCGGCGGTCAGGCATTCGAGTGTCGGCGACCGAGCGGGGCATGCGACTGGCAATCACCGATGCCCGCCAGTAATCCGGTGAACCTGGTTCAGAGCGCCCCGCTCTTCCTTTTTTGCAGATAGGCAGTCAGCTCGGCCCGCGCAACGTCGAAGTCGGCGCGAATCTTGGCGGCGTGCTGCGTACCGCGCGCGCGCAGCTCCACTTCGGTCAGCGCATGAATCCGGCTGCAAGTGCGCGCGAGCTCGTCGGCACCGATGCTTCCCGCTGACCCTTTCAAAGCGTGGAGCAGCGAGCGCAGCTCACCGAAACGCCTGGCTGTGACCGCTTCCTCCATCCGGTCAATCAGGATCGCGTTGTCGTCGCTGAACACGCGAATCAGCTTTTCCATGAAGTCGGAGCGCGACCCCAACCCTTCGAGGAGGCCCAGAGTCTCGTAATTCAGGATTCCGGATGGAGCATCTGCCGCGGGTCGCGACTCGGACCTTGCGGCAGGCACGGCGTCCGCAGGCTGGCTCAATTTGACGATGGCGTCGAGCAGCCGCGCGGCCTGGATGGGCTTGGTGAGGAAAGCATCAGCGCCGTTCGCAAGCGCCTCCTGGCGCGCCTCCTCGGTGACATCCGCGGAGAGAATGATTACCGGCGTGTGCGCCCGACCCGCTTCGAGCGCGCGCAGCGCACGTACCGCCTCCACCCCACCCATCACGGGCATGTTCCGATCCAGCAGTACGGCGTCGTATGGATCCTTTTCCAGGGCATCGAGCGCCTGATCGCCGTTCTCGACCATCGTGGCGGTGAAACCGGCCCGCTCGAGCATCTTGCCGAGCACGGTCCGGTTGGTCGCGTTGTCGTCCGCCACGAGAATGTTGAGCGCGCGTACCGGCTCCTTGCGCCGCAGGTAGTCGCTGATGAATACGACGCCCTCCCGCGGTTCCTCGGCGGTGAAGGAGTGGAGCGCGTTGTAGAGGAAGCGTTTGTCGAGGGGAATCGGCAATGCCGCACCGAAGTGCCCTTGCACCAAAGGCATCCGGTGCACCTCCGAGCCCTCGGGCGCGCACAGGACGAGCGGCAATCGTTCGCCCGCGAGCAACCTGAACAGTCGTGCGACCCGCGTGTCGGCATCCGCGCTGGACTCGGCATACAACAGGCCGCACTGAAAGGGCCGACCTTGCGACAACGCCGCGCTCGCATGGGTGGCAGCAGACTCCGCATCCGGTACCGGCGTACAGACTCCGCCCCAGCCCGCCACGATCGCATCGACGTCCTTGGCGCCAGCGATCGGGAATCCGATCAGCAGGACGCGTACGCCGAGCAGCGCATCCGTCTCGGTCTCGAGCGCGCGCTCGATCGTCTCGAATTCGAGCTCGATCCAGAACGTGCTCCCGAGGCCGACTGCGCTTTCGAGCCCGATACTCCCGCCCATCAATTCCACCAGCTGCTTGGAGATCGTGGTGCCGAGACCCGTACCGCCGAACTTGCGTGTCACGCTCTGGTCGGCCTGGGTGAAGCTCTCGAATATGCGTCGCTGGTGCTCGGGCGCGATTCCGATGCCGGTATCCCGAATCGAGAACTTGAGGCGCGCCGTCCCATTCTCCGCGTGCGATCGCGACACGTGGAGCGTGACGCCACCCTTCTCGGTGAACTTGACGGCGTTGCCCAACAGGTTGATCAGCACCTGGCGGAGATGGCCGGAATCCCCGCGTACGTACGGGGGCACGTCGGGCATGATCGAGACGACGAAGGAAAGCCCCTTGCGCTCCGCCTGGGGCTTCAAGACCAGCGTCGCACCGTTAACCAGGGCGTAGAGATCGAATTCCTCGCGAGCGACCGTCAACTTGCCGGCCTCGATCTTCGAGAAGTCGAGGACGTCCTCGACCAGCCCCAGCATCGCCCGCGACGATGCGCCGATCGTGCGCACCATTTCGGTCTGCTCGCCGCCGAGCCGGGTATCGCGCAGGAGTTCGGTCATGCCGATGATCGCATTCAACGGCGTTCGCATCTCGTGCGATATCGTCGAGACGAATCGGCGCTTGGCGACGTTCGCCGCCTCTGCGGTGTCCAGCGCATCCGAAAGCCGGTTAACTAGCGTCAGCACGTACAGCGACACGCCGACCATGCCGATGAGCAGGCTGATGCCGGCTCCGATGTGCGCATGCCAGAAATCGCTGAACATGATCACCAGCGAGAATCCGACTACGCTCAGCACGAGCGTATTGAGCAGGTAGAAACGGCCGTACCGGAAGCCGTTGCCGAAGATGATCCAGAGATAGACGACGTAGAGCAGCAGACCGTCCACGCCCATCTGGATCATGAAGAAGCTTGCCGTCGCGCTGTCCGCGACCGCGCCGATCACGCGCCGCGTCGGCGACACGCCGGGCTGCACGAGGATCGAGCCGATAATGCCGAGGGACAAGAGAACGAAAGCGCCGAACGGCAAGAGCGACTGCATCGCTCCGCTGGTCTTCTCGCCCAGCAGATGCGGAACCAGCAGGTACACGCCCAGACCGAGGCCGAGCGCCACACGCACGAGCGCCTGCTCGTGCTCCGTGTCTGGTCGATTCCTCAGCCTCTCACGAAGCCAAACCAGCGGAGACTTGCGCGGTTCCATCATGCGATGGGAGTCGTGCTCTCCGCCCCCGGCGGTACCGTGTCCTGCAGCTCTTCCTGAATGGCGAGTGCATCGTTGCGCACGCGGATGAACGCATCGACCAGGACCGGATCGAAATGCGCACCGCTCTCGCTTTCGAGGTATTTCCGGGCCTCCTCGCTCAGCCAGGCCGCCTTGTATGGCCGCTTCGAAGTCAGCGCGTCGTAGACGTCGGCGACCGCGACGATGCGGGCTGCCAGCGGGATGTGGTCACCGACCAATCCGTATGGATATCCGGTCCCGTCGAACCGCTCGTGGTGGCCGAGGGCGATGAGCGCTCCCATGCGCAGGTACTTCGACGGGCTGTCCTTGAGGATCTCGTATCCGATCACCGGATGGCGCTGCATGATTCTCTGCTCCGCATCGGTGAGCTTGTCTGCCTTGAGAAGGATGTCGTCGGGAAGGCCGATCTTGCCGATATCGTGCAGCGGCGCGGCGAGCTCGATCGTATCCGCCTCCTCCCCGGAGAGTCCTATCGCCTCCGAGATCAGGCGCGAATAGCGTGCCATTCGTATGACGTGATTGCCGGTCTCCTCGTCGCGGAATTCGCCCGCTTTGGCCAGGCGAAACAACGTTTCCTTTTCACGGTGACGCACCTCGCGTGTGGCGTCCTGCACCATACCTTCGAGCAGTCTACCTTTGTCCTCCAGGGCAAGCTGCTGCCGGCGCAGCGTGAGCAGATTGCGGCAGCGCGCGAGGCATTCGCGCGTGTCGATCGGCTTGGTGAGGAAGTCGGTGATTCCCGCATCCAGCGCGGCGTAACGGACGCGACGATCATCATGAACCGTGATCATCACCATCGGAACGTGTCCGTATTCCGGCAACGTTCGCAGGCGACGGACGAATTCGATGCCGTCCATCTCCGGCATTTGGTAGTCCGCCAGCACCAGGTCCGCGGTGTGGTTCGCCGCCCACCGCACTGCGTCCATCGGATTTTCGAACGCCTCGACGTGTACATTGGCGTCGACGCTCCGGACGACCTCTTCGAGAATGGCGCGCCCCGTCGACTGGTCATCGACCACCAGAGACGGTGTTGCGAAACGACGGGACGACTCGGATTTTTGGCTTGGACATCCTGTACTTAGCTACAAAAGCGCGCCTGGCGAGCCTACTCCCAGCGAAGTCGCAAGTCCAGGTAGTACAGGGAGTTTTCAGCTGGCCTGCGGTAACATTGCAGCCCGCCGGCGTCATAAGCGGGATGCTGCCCTGCAGCATGGGCAAAACTGCCGACGCTGCGCGGTGACGCTCGACTCCGCCACCGGACTCCGCCCTGGTCGAGGCCGACACCGAACCTGCGCTACCCGTCGCGGAGTTGCCTGAATGAAGTCCGGTTAAGATTCAGTGTGGCAGGATCGCTCGTCACGATAAGCAAATAGAGAAAATTCTCGGGAGGAGTCACGAACATGGTTTCACGACTGATCGCACATCCCGCCGTCCTTGCCGCCTGGATCTCGCTCTTTGCCGCGACCGCGCTTCCGGGCCTGGGGGCGCAGGCGGATGAGCTCAAGCTCGCGCACTGGATGTCGCCCCGGCACACCATGCATGCGAAGGTGATGGAGCCATGGGCCCAAGAGATCGCGAAGATGTCTAATGGGGCCCTGACGGTGAAGATCTATCCGGGCGGTGCGCTTGGAAAAGGTCCCGTGGCGCAGTTTCAACGCGCCGTGGACGGCGTTGCGGACATCACCTTCGGGCTACCCGGGTTCACATCGTCGCAGTTCCTGCGCACGGGGGTGATCGAACTGCCGAACGTCGCGGTCGATGGACCCGATGGGACGAACAAGCTCTGGGCGGTGCTCGACAAGCAGCTCGCACCGGAGTGGAGCCGCGTGAAGGTGCTTGGCCTCTGGCTCGGCGAGCCGCAAGTCCTGCTGATGCGGACCAGACCGATCCGTACAGTTGCCGACTTGAAGGGCATGAAGATTCGCACTCCGTCGAAGACGCAGGCGGATACGATCGCGGCACTCGGGGCCACGCCAGTGCCGATGCCGATCAACCAGGTCTATAACGCGTTGAGCACGGGCGTCATCGACGGAGCACTGACCGGGGCCAGTACCCTGCGGAGCTTCAAGCTCGGCGAAGTCGTCAAGTACATCACGGTCGGCCTGCCCCTCGGGCGCTCCCCCTTCTTCCTCGTGATGAACAAGAAGACCTGGGAGGGCCTGTCTCCCGAGGAGAAGGCGCTGATCGACAAGACCACCGGGCGTGGCCTGAGTTTGAAAGCATCGCAAGTCTACGAGGACGAATACGCCAGCATCATCGCCGCCGCGCGCAAGAGCGGAAGGCCGGAGGTCATCGCGTTCTCGCCTGAAGAGTCAAAGAAAGCTGATGCCATGCTGAGAGCGACCCGCGACAAGCTGGCCGACGAGCTAGACAAGCAGGGCGTGCCCGCCAAGGAAATATTGGCCGCGATGGGCGTCAAGGACTGACCCTCCCGTGCGGAGGCCCCTGGAGGCTCTCGACCGAGCCCTTACGATGGGCGTGCGTGGGCTCGGCGTCATTGCCGGGCTTGCCCTCCTCTGGCTCATGGCGCTGACCGTGGTGGCAGCCGTCACCCGGAAGGTGTTTCTCTCGCCCATTCTGGGGGTGTTCGACCTCTCCGAAGTCACGCTTCTCGTGCTCGTATTTCTCGGCCTTGCGTATTGCGGACGGACCGGCGGACACATTTCCGTTGATCTGATTGCGGGAGTCGTCAAGCCGGCGGCGTTGCGAGTAATGGATGTCGCCGTGCGGCTGTGTGGCGGGGCCTTCCTGCTCTTTGTCGCGTGGGAGACGATCGCCCGCGCACTAGACGCCCGTGCCCAGCACGAGGCGACGAACATGCTCTTCATTCAGCTCTACCCATTTTTCCTACTCGTCGCAGCCGGATTCGGGCTCTACGCACTGGTCTTGATCGTCCAGGCCCTCCGGCTAGCGTTGGGCGCCGACAACGTCGACGCCTGATGGGCCCCACGGAAGTCGGGTTGATTGGGCTGGTGGCCCTGCTGGGGCTGCTCGCTGCCCGGATGCCGGTCGGCATGGCCATGTTGATTGTGGGTGCCGCAGGAATCTGGATCCTGAACGGCTGGGAGGCGGCAGTCGCGACCTTGCGGAGCCAGCCTCTGATCGTCGCGTCCAACGCGGAGTTCATCGTCATCCCGCTCTTCGTGCTGATGGGCAACCTGGCATCTGTGTCGGGTCTCAGCCAGGACCTCTATCGCGCTGCGTATGTCTGGATCGGACATTGGCGGGGCGGTCTCGCTTCCGCGACGATCGTCGCCTGCACGGGATTTTCGGCGCTTTCCGGCTCTTCGGTCGCGTGCGCCGTCACGATGGGGCGCGTCTCGCTGCCGGAGATGTTGCGCTACAAGTACGACCCTCGCCTTGCGACCGGCGCGATCGCGGCCGGCGGCACGCTCGGCATTCTTGTGCCACCGAGCGCCGGATTCATCCTCTACGCGATACTGACCGAGGAGTCGATCGGGCGTCTGTTCCTCGCGGGAGTCATTCCGGGTCTGGTCCTTACCGGCCTTTTCATGGCGGCGATCTCGCTGCTCACGCGGATGCACCCCGAGTACGGCCCCCCGGGGCCGAAGTTCTCGCTCTCGGCGCGCCTGAAAGGCACGCGCCAGGCGGGGGCCATGATGGGCATTGTGCTGATCACCATCGGTGGCATCTACACCGGCCTCTTCACCGTCAACGAGGCCGCTGGAATCGGCGCATTCCTCGCCTTTGCGCTGGTCCTGGTGCGAAGGCGATTGACCTGGGCCGCGCTAAACAGTGCGCTGCTCGACACCATTCGCACCACGGCATTCATCTTTTTCATTCTCATTGGCGCGAGCTTGTTCACCCCCTTCGTTGCACTTACCGGCATTCCCTCCGCGCTTGCCGAGACGCTGACGTCCCTCGAACTGCCCAGGCTCGGGACGCTTCTCATCATCCTGGCCGCCTATGTCGGCCTGGGAATGTTCCTGGAAGGGTTTGCGATGCTGGTCCTCACGCTACCCATTGTCCACCCGATCATCCTGGCGCTCGGCTACGACCCGATCTGGTTCGGTGTCCTCATCGTGATCGTGCTGGAGATGGGATTGATCACCCCGCCGGTCGGGCTGAATGTCTTCGTCGTCAAAGGGATCGCGGGCGACGTGCCCATGAGCCAGATATTCCGCGGGGTCATTCCGTTCTGGATCGCGATGCTGGTATGCGCGGCGATCCTGATCGCTGTCCCGCAGCTCGCGCTATTCCTGCCGCACACCATGATCGGCTAGCGGCCCGCGCAGGGAGGCGGCGCTCGACCGGTCCTCGCCCCAAAATTCGCAAGCAAAACGCCCCAGGGTTTCCCCTGGGGCGTTCGCTTCGTAAGTTAGCCTGGCGGTGACCTACTTTCGCGTGCGCAATGCACACTATCATCGGCGCCTCTCCGTTTCACGGTCCTGTTCGGGATGGGAAGGCGTGGGACCAGAGGGCTATTGCCACCAGGCATTTCGTTGGTCAACGGCCGGCGCCGCATATCGCGACGCCCACCGTGACGCATTCGGGAAGAAGTCCGGGTTTGGTGAGTTCTCGATGCGCCTCCCCTCAATCCAGGGGGATGGCGCGACGTCAAGGCTTCGAGGTTATAGGATCAAGCCGCACGGGCAATTAGTACCGGTTAGCTTAACGCCTTGCAGCGCTTCCACATCCGGCCTATCAACGTGATGGTCTATCACGACCCTTCAGGGGGTTCGAGCCCCGGGACGTCTCATCTTGAGGCAAGTTTCCCGCTTAGATGCTTTCAGCGGTTATCTCTTCCGCACATAGCTACCCGGCGATGCGACTGGCGTCACAACCGGTACACCAGCGGTGCGTCCACTCCGGTCCTCTCGTACTAGGAGCAGCCCCTCTCAAACGTCCAACGCCCACGGTAGATAGGGACCAAACTGTCTCACGACGTTCTAAACCCAGCTCACGTACCACTTTAAATGGCGAACAGCCATACCCTTGGGACCGGCTACAGCCCCAGGATGTGATGAGCCGACATCGAGGTGCCAAACCTCCCCGTCGATATGAACTCTTGGGGGAGATCAGCCTGTTATCCCCGGCGTACCTTTTATCCGTTGAGCGATGGCCCTTCCATACAGAACCACCGGATCACTATGTCCTGCTTTCGCACCTGCTCGACTTGTCAGTCTCGCAGTCAAGCACGCTTTTGCCATTGCACTTTCAGCGCGATTTCCGACCGCGCGAAGCGTACCTTCGAGCTCCTCCGTTACTCTTTGGGAGGAGACCGCCCCAGTCAAACTGCCTACCATGCACTGTCCCCCGCCCGGATTCACGAGCGTAGGTTAGAACCGCAAACAAACCAGGCTGGTATTTCAACGTTGGCTCCACCGAAGCTAGCGCCCCGGTTTCAAAGCCTCCCAGCTATCCTACACAGATCGGTTCACAGTCCCATGCAAAGCTACAGTAAAGGTGCACGGGGTCTTTCCGTCTAGCCGCGGGTAGATTGCATCATCACAACCACTTCAACTTCGCTGAGTCTCTGGAGGAGACAGCGTGGCCATCGTTACGCCATTCGTGCAGGTCGGAACTTACCCGACAAGGAATTTCGCTACCTTAGGACCGTTATAGTTACGGCCGCCGTTTACCGGGGCTTCGATCAAGAGCTTGCACCCCATCACTTAACCTTCCGGCACCGGGCAGGCGTCACACCCTATACGTCCACTTTCGTGTTTGCAGAGTGCTGTGTTTTTAATAAACAGTCGCAGCCACCGATTCTCTGCGGCCCCATTCAGCTCCGCCTGTTCAGCTTCACCTACAAGGGGCACACCTTCTCCCGAAGTTACGGTGTCAATTTGCCGAGTTCCTTCTCCAGAGTTCTCTCAAGCGCCTGAGAATTTTCATCTCGCCCACCAGTGTCGGATTACGGTACGGTCAATCGAGGACTGAAGCTTAGAGGCTTTTCCTGGAAGCATGGTATCTGCCACTTCGTCCGGCGAACCGGACTGGTCATCACGCCTCAGGATTAACCCCGCGGATTTTCCTACGGGATCTCCCTACACGCTTGAACCGGGACGTCCAACACCCGGCTGGCATAACCTTCTCCGTCCCCCCATCGCATCCCCGATCGGTACAGGAATATTGACCTGTTTCCCATCGACTACGCCTTTCGGCCTCGCCTTAGGGGCCGACTCACCCTGCGCCGATGAACGTTGCGCAGGAAACCTTGGGCTTACGGCGAGCGGGCTTTTCACCCGCTTTAACGCTACTCATGTCAGCATTCGCACTTCCGATACCTCCAGCACCCGTCACCAGGCACCTTCGCAGGCCTACGGAACGCTCTCCTACCGCGTGAGCATTGCTGCTCACACCCCGAGCTTCGGTTATTGGCTTGAGCCCCGTTGAATCTTCCGCGCGGGACGACTCGATCAGTGAGCTATTACGCTTTCTTTAAAGGATGGCTGCTTCTAAGCCAACCTCCTGACTGTTTTCGCCTTCCCACTTCGTTCACCACTTAGCCAATCATTTGGGACCTTAGCTGCGGGTCTGGGTTGTTTCCCTCTCGACATCGGACGTTAGCACCCGGTGTCTGTCTCCCACGCTGCACTTCCCGGTATTCGGAGTTTGCCATGGTTTGGTAAGACGCCATGTCCCCCTAGCCATAACAGTGCTCTACCCCCGGGAGTGATCACGTGAGGCACTACCTCAATAGTTTTCGGAGAGAACCAGCTATTTGCGGATTTGTTTGGCCTTTCACCCCTACCCACAGCTCATCCACTAATTTTGCAACATTAGTTGGTTCGGTCCTCCAGCCGGTGTTACCCGACCTTCAACCTGGCCATGAGTAGATCATCCGCTTTCGGGTCTACACCTACCGACTGAATCGCCCTATTCGGACTCGCTTTCGCTGCGCCTGCCCTAACGGTTAAGCTCGCCGGTAAATGTAAGTCGCTGACCCATTATACAAAAGGTACGCGGTCACCCTTGCGGGCTCCCACTGTTTGTATGCATGCGGTTTCAGGTTCTATTTCACTCCCCTCCCGGGGTTCTTTTCGCCTTTCCCTCACGGTACTGGTTCACTATCGGTCGATCACGAGTATTTAGCCTTGGAGGATGGTCCCCCCATCTTCAGGCAGGGTTTCACGTGCCCCGCCCTACTTGTCCTCACCCTAGTTCCACCATCGCGTTTTCGCATACGGGGCTATCACCCACTATGGCCGGACTTTCCAGACCGTTTTGCTAACGCAATGGCTAAAAGTGAGAGGCTGGTCCGATTTCGCTCGCCACTACTCTCGGAATCTCGGTTGATGTCTGTTCCTCGCCCTACTTAGATGTTTCAGTTCAGGCGGTTCGCTTCCACTCGCCTATGGATTCGGCGAGGGATGACCCTTGCGGGCCGGGTTCCCCCATTCGGAAATCCTCGGATCAAAGCCTGTTTGCGGGCTCCCCGGGGCTTATCGCACGCTACAACGTCCTTCATCGCCTGTGATCGCCAAGGCATCCACCACATGCACTTATTCGCTTGACCCTATAACCGCGAAACCCTCGAACGTCACCGCCCGCGAGCTCCCCGTCACAGGGCCTTCTCAGCGCTTGTCGCCAAGCTCATTGCGCATCGGTACCTGCACAACGAACATGGTCGAGATAATCATACAAACCCATGATGCTTCGATCTCTTGCGAGATCGAGCATTGGACTTCTTCCGAATTTTTAAAGAACAACAGCCGCCTAGGTTCGAACAACTTTCGTGCAACCTTCGAACAGCCTCCGGCCGAAACGGCCAGAAGAAAGCGCCGTGTGCGACGCTTGCTTCTGGTGTCTCCCCGGCAACGGCGCGCACGACCGCGCGTCGTCTTGGAGTGTGGTGGAGGTGAACGGAATCGAACCGATGACCCCCTGCTTGCAAAGCAGGTGCTCTCCCAGCTGAGCTACACCCCCCGGAATTCTTGGTGGGTCTGGATGGATTCGAACCATCGACCCCCGCCTTATCAAGACGGTGCTCTAACCAGCTGAGCTACAGACCCTTCGTGAGGATCCTGAATCGAGGATTGAGAAATGAGGGCGCGAGCGCGCTGGCCTCGGCATTCGCGATCCTCAATCCGCGATCCTGCTCTGCAACAACCGATAGGTTGTGGGCGCTGACGACAAGCGTGCGCCATGCTCTAGAAAGGAGGTGATCCAGCCGCACCTTCCGATACGGCTACCTTGTTACGACTTCACCCCAGTCATGAATCTCACCGTGGTAGGCGCCCTCCTTGCGGTTAGGCTACCTGCTTCTGGTGAAACCCACTCCCATGGTGTGACGGGCGGTGTGTACAAGGCCCGGGAACGTATTCACCGCGACATGCTGATCCGCGATTACTAGCGATTCCGACTTCATGCAGTCGAGTTGCAGACTGCAATCCGGACTACGACCGGCTTTCTGAGATTAGCTCCCCCTCGCGGGTTGGCAGCCCTCTGTACCGGCCATTGTATGACGTGTGTAGCCCTACCCATA
>CAVTJG010000011.1:0-37500 GCA_963735025.1 uncultured beta proteobacterium | reverse complement strand
GTCATTTCTGCTGCTGGGCATAACCTTTGAGAACCTCGTCCTTCATGCGGTGCCAGATCTCAGTGTGCAGCTCGATGAAGCGCGGCGTCAGCCTGATCTCGGCCACATCCCGCGGGCGTGGCAGATCGATCGCGTATTCACCGATCGGCCTGGTCTCCGGTCCGGCGGACAGCACCACCACTCTATCCGCGAGCGCAATCGCTTCCTCGAGATCGTGGGTGATGAACACCACGGATTTCCGGTCCGAAGACCAGAGCTCCAGCAATTCGTTCTCCATGAGCTGGCGCGTCTGTATGTCGAGCGCTGAAAACGGTTCATCCATAAGGAGGATCTCGGGATTCAGAATGAGCGTCTGCGCAAGCGCAACACGCTTGCGCATGCCTCCCGAGAGTTGGTGGGGGTAGCGATCGCCGAATCCACGGAGACCCACGCGTGAAAGCCACTCCTCGGCGCGAGCGCGCGCCTCCTCGCGGTCCGTACCGCGGAACTCGAGGCCTGCGGTGACGTTTTCCAGAGCGGTGCGCCACGGCATCAACGCATCCTGCTGGAAAAGATAACCAGCTCGTGAGTTGATACCGTTCAAGGGTTCGCCGAGGACGCTGACCTTTCCCATCGACGGCAGCAAGGAGCCCCGCTGCGATGTTCAGCAGTGTCGATTTTCCGCATCCGGTCGGACCGACGACCGAAACGAACTCGCCAGCGCCGACTAGCAGCGTCGTATCGCGCACGGCGGTGTAACGCTTGCTGCGGTCCTCGCCGGTCGACAAACGTGCAGGTAACGCTTTCCAGCGTCAGCGCCGGGACTCCAGCCATGCGCGTACCCCGGACGGTGGTCTACTTCTTGTACTTCTTCAGCGCGTTTTGGGCGAACTGATTGGTGTACGTCTGTGCGAGATTCACCTTGGAGTAGTCGACCTTCGGATTCGAGGCCTTGAGGACCTTCAGTGCGGTCTTCGCGCCTGCCTCCGGAATGAGCCCGTCCTTGGAGATTGCTCCGCGGATATTGTCGTAGGCGAACAGGTACATTGCCTTGTCACCGAGCTGGTATGCCTCGGGCACCGTCGCGAGAATCTGCTGTGGAGTGGCACTGTCGAGCCAGAGCAGCGCCCGCACCACTGCGTTTGCGAGCGCCTGTACGGTCCTCGGATTCCTCTGCACGAACTCTACCGGAGCATAGAGGCTCGCTGCGGGCATTGGTCCACCAAAGACGCCTTCGGTGCCTTGCGGAGTGCGCGACGTCGAAGATGACTTTGACTGCGCCCTGCTTCTCGAGCATCGTCATGACGGGATCGACGTTCGAGATCGCGTCCACTTGCCCGTTCTGGATGGCGGCAATCGCTGCGGATCCGGTCCCGACCCCGACGAACGACACATCCTTCGGACCGAGTCCGCCCTTCTCCAGGACGTAGTCCGCAAACATATTGGTGCTCGAGCCGGGAGCGGATACCCCGATCTTCAGGCCCTTCAGGTCTTTCGGAGACTTGTAGTTCGGCACCTTGGCGGTGGATACGCCGATCGAGATCTGCGGCGCCCGACCCTGGAGCACGAAAGCCTCGAACTTCTGGCCGCGCGCCTGCATGTTGATCGTGTGCTCGTACGCGCCCGAGACGACATCCGCACTTCCGCCGACGACTGCGCGCAGCGCTGCAGAGCCACCCTTAAAGTCGCTGATCTTGACGTTGAGGCCCTCGTCCTTGAAGTACCCGAGTTGCTCGGTGATCGTCAGCGGCAGGTAGTAGAGCGCCGCCTTGCCGCCGACGGCGATGTGCACGTCGGGCTTCTCGGGTGCCTGAGCCCATGCGAGCGAAGCAGCGCACAGCACGATGGCGGCGCCGACGTGGCGAATGACTTTCAGCATGATCTCCTCCGTGATATCTGCGGTCGACCGCATGAGCCTCGACCGGTTGTCGCGCCGACCTTTGAGGGCGTGATGATACACGTGCCGCCGACTGTCAACGCGGCGGCCGGACGGAGCTTCGCGACTAGATGCAGCGGTAGCTGGTCGGCCCGGCCCGGGACGCGAAACGCCTGGGTATCGAGGTCGGTACGTCCCCCGCTCTCGAGGCGACTTTTTCGGCAGGCACGTTCGAATCGCCGCCGAATGAGCTGGGCATACTCCCCCGTACCCGCCATCCGGGCCCCGAACCGCGGGTCATTTTCCTTCCCGCCGCGGAGATCGCGGATCCGCGCCATGATTCGCTCGGCGCGCTGCGGGTGGTGATGATCCAGCCACTCCTTGAAAAGACCTTTCAGCTCATGGGGCAACCGGAGGACGATGTAGCCCGCCCATCTCGCCCCCGACTCCGCGGCTGCCGCGACAATGGCCTCCAGATCTCCATCGTTGAGGAACGGGATGACCGGCGCAACGAGGACGCCGCACGGCACGCCACTTGAAGTCAACCTCCTGATCGCCTCGAGCCGGCGGTAAGGCGCTGCCGCGCGCGGCTCGAGCTTGCGCGCGAGCTCGGCGTCCAGATTCGTCACCGACACGAACACCCGCGCGAGGTTCCTCGCCGCCATCGGAGCGATGAGGTCGACGTCACGTTCCACGAGCGCGCTCTTCGTGACGATCGTGAACGGATGCCGGAACTCGACCAGCACCTCGAGAATCGAGCGGGTAATGCGCAGATCGCGCTCCGCGGGCTGATAAGGATCGGTATTTGCGCCGAGCGAGATCACGCTGCAACGATAGCCCGGCGCTGAAAGTTCCTTGCGCAGCAGCTCCGCTGCGTTTGTCTTCGCGAAGAGTCGGGTCTCGAAATCGAGACCGGGCGAGAGACCGAGATATGCGTGGCTCGGACGAGCATAGCAGTAGACACACCCGTGCTCGCAGCCGCGATACGGGTTGATCGACTGGTCGAAGGGAATGTCCGGGGACTCGTTGCGCGCGATTATCGATCGCGCGGCTTCGGGAGTGATCACGGTTTCCAGCCGCGGCGTCGTCTCGTCCTCCTCGCGCACCCAGCCGTCGTCGAACGCATCCCGCGTGGCGGACTCGTAGCGGCCCTCGACGTTCGACGGCGCTCCACGCCCCTTAACCGGGCCGCCGCGGTCACCGCGAGTCGTCTTCAACGCCATGTCGTATCGCCGGGTATTGGCCGCAATACTGGCATTCTATCCAGTATCCGGACAGGAGGCTAGATTGCCTTGCGCTCTCGCAATGCTGCGATCTCGGCTACCGAATAGCCGATCCGTGCCAGCACCTCGTCGGTGTGCTCTCCCAGCTTGGGCCCGACCCATTCGAGGTCTCCGGGCGTATCCGACAGTTTTGGAACGATGCCTGGCACCCGTAGGGTCGTGCCGTCCGGGAGTGTGGCCTGCCTGATCATGCCGCGCGCGAGATACTGGGGATCGGTGACGATGTCGGCGATGCTGTAAATCTTGCCGCTGGGAACCTGCGCGTCGGCCAGGATCTTCAGGACATGGTCGACGGGATGCTCGCCTGTCCAGGCGCCGATCACCTGGTCCAGCTCGTCGGCGCGCTGCGCGCGGCCGGAATTGTCCGCGAGGCTCGGGTCATCGGCGAGATCCTTCCGCCCGATCGCGTTCATCAGCCGCTTGAAGATGCTGTCGGCGTTCGCGCCGATCACCACGTGCTGCCCGTCGCTCGTCATGTACGTGTTCGACGGCACGATGCCGGTGAGATTGCTCCCGGTCCGCTCGCGCGTAACCGCGAAGCGGTCGAACTCCGGCAGCGTGCTCTCCATCATGTTGAACACGGCTTCGTACAGCGCCACGTCCACGACCTGTCCCTTGCCGCCGTGCGCCGACCGGTGATGAAGCGCCATCAACACGCCGATCACGCCGTGCAGCGCCGCAAGCGAATCGCCGATCGAGAGATTGGGTCGCACGGGCGGACGGTCCGGAAAACCCGTGACGTAGCGGAGACCGCCCATCGACTCCCCGATCGAGCCGAACCCTGCGAGGTCGCGGGATGGGCCGTCCTGCCCGAAGCCCGACATTCGTAGCATGACCAGCCCCGGATTCTCGCGCGAAAGGGCGTCGTACCCCAGTCCCCACTTTTCGATCGTTCCGGGACGGAAGTTCTCGATCACGACGTCCGCGTCGCGCGCGAGGCGCCGCACGATCTCCTGTCCGTCAGGCAGGCGCAGGTTTGCCGTCACCGACTTTTTGTTGCGCGCCTGGACGTACCACCAGAGCGACGTGTCCTTGTAAAGCTTGCGCCACTTGCGCAACGGGTCACCACCGTCCGGCGACTCGATCTTGATCACCTCCGCGCCAAACTCCGCGAACATCTTTCCGGCAAATGGCCCGGCAATGAGCTGACCGAGCTCTATGACGCGCAGACCCTCCAGAGGTTTCTGTGCCATCGCTTCGGCCTCGGTCAGCTCACGCCTCGAAAGGCTGGCCTTGCAATGAGCTGCGCCAGTTCAATGACACGGAGTCCCTCGAGTGGTTTCTTCGCCATGGCGATCCTACGCGGGGCGACGCTCGTAGTAAGCCTGCGCCAGCGTGCCGATGTCCACGTACTCGAGCTCGCCACCGACCGGGACCCCGCGAGCGATGCGGCTGACCTTGAGTCCCCGCTCGTGCAGCATCTCCGTGACGTAATGAGCGGTCGCCTCACCCTCGTTGGTGAAGTTCGTCGCGATCACGATCTCCTTGACCATGCCGTCAGTCGCCCGTGCGAGCAGCCTCTCCAGACCGATCTCCTTCGGACCCACGCCGTCGAGCGGCGAAAGGCGACCCATCAGCACGAAGTAGTGGCCCTGGTAGGCGAGCGTCTGCTCCATCATCATCAGGTCAGCCGGCGTTTCCACGATGCAGAGCAAGCCAGGATCGCGCCGTGGCGAATTGCACAGCGCGCAGATTTCAGTCTCGCTGAAGTTGTTGCAGCGCGTGCACCGATGCACCGTTTCCAGCGCGATTCCGAGCGCCGCGCCGAGACGCTGCGCACCCGCACGATCGTGCTGGAGCAGATGGTAGGCCATACGCTGCGCGGACTTCGGACCGACTCCAGGAAGGCAGCGCAGTGCCTCGACGAGTTCCTCGAGCGCCGAGGATTTCATCAGAACGGCAGGTTCATCCCGGGCGGCAATCCGAGTCCCGACGTGAATCCGGCCATCTTCTCCTGGACAGTCGAATCTACGCGCCGCGCGGCGTCGTTGATCGCGGCGGCGACCAGGTCCTCCAGCATCTCCTTGTCGTCGGCGAGCAAGGAGGGATCAATGGTGACGCGCTTGACGTCGTGCTTGCACGTCATGACAACCTTGACCAGCCCAGCGCCCGCCTGCCCTTCCACTTCCACCGTCGCAAGCTGCTCCTGCATCTTGCGCATGTTGTCCTGCATCTGCTGCGCCTGCTTCATCAGCCCGGCGAGCTGTCCCTTGTTGATCATGTTGCGTCTCCACTCACGTATTGGGTTTGATGGAGGAGTCGACGACCGAACCGTCAAACTGCTCGACGAGGTCGCGCACGAACGCGTCACCCTGGATCGAGGCGTTGGCCTGCTCCTGGTGTGCCTTACGCTCCCCTTCCTTCATGGCTGCCACGGAATTTCCGTTCGTCGCGCCGATTTCTATCGACACGGCGACCGGTTTGCCCAGGCGATCCTGCAGAGCCGCCTTGAGCTTGTCCACGTACACCTTGTCCGCCAGGTACTTCGCCTCGGCTGGCAAGCGCAGCTCGATCTTGTGGTCCGTGCGCGCCGCGAGCTCGCTCCGCTCCGCCAGTTGACGGGTGGCTCCGGTCACTTTCAACTCGCGGACCAGGTCCGGCCAATTGGTCAAATTGCCGGGCGCACCCCTCTCCCCAATCTCGTCCCTGCTTGCGCCACCGACTGCGCGCGCCACCTTCTTCCCCGGCGAAGCTCCACCCCTGCTTGCCGACTTCGCGGCGGAAGCGTCTGACGAGTCTTCGCCGGTCGCATCCGGCCGGAATGCCAGCATCCGCATGAGCGACATCGTGAAGCCGGCGTACTCGTCCGGCGCGAGAGGCAGATCGCGGCGGCCGTGCACCGCAATCTGGTAGTACAGCTGCACGGTCTCGGGATCAAGGTGCTGGGCCAACGTCAAGACACGGCCGCGCTCGGGCATTGCCGGATCGAGTGCATCGGGAACAGTTTGCGCAAGGGCAATTCGATGCAGCAGGGTCGCGAGCTCGGAGAGCGCTCCGTCGAACGAGAGGCTGCGCGCCTCCATCGCATCCGCAATGGAGAACAACCGATCGCCGTCGCCCGCGACCACTGCATCGGCAAGATCGAAAAGATAGGTCTGGTCGACGGCTCCCAGCATGGTGCGCACGCCGGCCTCCGTCACCGTCCCGCCGCAATACGCGATGGCCTGATCGAGCACGGACAGCGCGTCGCGCATGCTCCCGCGCGCTGCGCCCGCAATGAGCCGCAACGCGCCCGCATCAGCGGCGACACTCTCCTCCTCGGCGATTTGCTGAAGATGGGCTGCGATCGCTCCCGGCAGCATCTGCTTGAGATTGAACTGCAGGCAGCGCGAAAGCACGGTCACCGGAATCTTCTGCGGGTCGGTGGTCGCCAGGATGAACTTGACGTGCTCGGGCGGTTCCTCGAGCGTCTTCAGCATCGCGTTGAATGCCGAGGTGGATAGCATGTGCACTTCGTCGATCACATACACCTTGAAGCGCGCCCGGGTCGGCGCGTAAACCGCGCTTTCCAGGAGCTGGCGCATCTCGTCGACCTTCGTGTTGGTCGCCGCATCGACTTCGATGAGGTCGACGAACCTGCCGGCATCGATCTCCAGGCAGGCGGAGCATTTCCCGCATGGCGTGGGGGTGATGCCCGTCTCGCAGTTGAGCGCCTTGGCGAGAATTCGCGCGAGCGTCGTCTTGCCGACCCCGCGTGTCCCGGTCAGGAGATAGGCATGATGCAGACGCTGCTGCTCGAGCGCGTGCGTGAGCGCCGTGACGACGTGCTCCTGCCCGACAACCGAGGCGAACGAGCGCGGCCGCCACTTTCGGGCAAGCACCTGGTACGACATGGTGGAAATTCTATCAGACCGAACCGGCCGGACCCTTCGCTGCGACGACTTGGGTCACCGCCGATCGGCCTGCGCGAGCGCTTCCGAGCGCGCGATCAGCCGTCGCGCGTTCTGGTAGGTCGGAATCTCGACCAGCGCGCCGTCGAAATCGGCCCGGTCCAGGCCCCTTGCACGTGCCGCCTCGAACGCATGGACCACTCCACGTGCGCGCATCACCTCCTCGGCCGTGGGTGTCAGCACCCGATTGATCGTCGCAGCATGCTCCGGCGTCACGAGACTCTTGGCCACGTATCCCAGGCGCCGCGCCCAGCGTGTGTCGGCCTCGGCACCCTCCGGATCGCTGAACGTATAAGGGCAATCGATGGCAACGACGCCCGCGGCCGCACATTCCACCCGAAATCGACTACGAACGTAGGCCAGCTCCGCGCCGTCACGGCTGCGTTCCACGCCAAGATCTGCCGCCATGTCTTCGGAGGCGACCAGGCATGCCGTCACGCGCCGGCTCGCCGCGGCGATCTCACGGGACCTGACGAGGCCGGCAGCGGATTCGACGTTCGGCACCAGTTCCGTCGACCCGGCGCCGATTCCGAGATCCTTCTCATGCCTCGAAACCGCCGCGTCGAGCGCGAGCACCTGCTCGGGCGTGGAGACCTTCGACATCAACACGATATCCGGGCGGCCGCCCATGACCGCGGCGAGGTCTTCCAGCCCGTCATCCTGAAGGGGATTCACTCGCACCGCGGCCAGCACGCCCCGTGATCGCCAGGCTTCGTAGAGGCCGGCGGCGAGGCGGCGCGCTTCGGGCCGCCGCGCCGGAGGCGTGAAATCCTCGAGTTCCTGGATCAGGACATCCGCCCGGCTCGCCGGCGCAGCGTGCAGTAGCTCCCGCTCGGCGCCCGGCAAGAAAAGCCACGAGCGCCTTAGCTCGGGAGGCCGGCGCGCGCCCGGCCCGGTCATGCGCGGAAAATAGGTGGCGAGCCTGAACCCCGGCACTTGCAGTGAGTAGCTATGGCTGCTTCCTTCCGGATCTGACCAGGTTCACCACGCTGCAATGCGGGGAGGCCCGCCATTGACCTTTGCTCCCGCGCAGCGCGCGGCAGCGGATATCGAGGAACTGCGCAGCAAATTCCTGCGCACATCGGATGAAGTATACGCGGTGTTACGGTTGCAGGGCGCGGTCAATTCGCACGCGATGGCGCGGTGGCATGTCCATACACCTCGCGTGCCGCATCCACGCCGGCGCCGCGCGGCAATTTCCACCCCTCCGCGGCAAGTGTCGCGTCGAGCGCCGCCAGCGTGACCAGCACTGCGTCCTGGCGCGCGTTGTAGCCCATCGTGCCGATGCGCCAGACCTTGCCGTGCAACGGACCAAAGGACGTTCCGATTTCGATACTGAAATCCGCGAGCATTCGTGCACGCACCCGATTGCCGTCCACGCTGTCCGGAATCCATACCCCGGTGACGTTCGGCATCTTGTGTGCCGGGTCACCGAACAGGCGCAGCTCCATGGCCTCCAATCCAGCCACCAGCGCCCGGCTCGCAAGCGCGTGGCGTCGATGTATGTTCGGCAGTCCCTCGTGCAGGGCGATACGCGCGCACTCGCGCGCGCCGTAGAGCATGGTGGTCGCCTCCGTATGGTGGTTGAGCGCCATCTCGCTCCAGTAGTCCATGGTCATCGCAAGATCGAAGTAGTTCGACGCGATGACCGGACCCGGCCCGGGCACGAAGTCCGCCGGGCGCACGCCTTCCTCGATGTGGCGCCGCCGGCGAATCGCCTCTGCAATGCGATCGCTCAGCGTGATCGGCGCGACGCCCGAAGGACCTGCCAGGCACTTCTGCAAACCGGCAGTACATGCGTCGATTTCCCACTCGTCGACCGGTAGCGGCATGCCGAGGATCGATGCCGTCGCGTCGACGTAGAGGTAGGCATCGTGCGCACGGCATATTCTTCCGATCCCGGCCAGGGGCTGTGCCATCGTCGTCGAGGTGTCGCCCTGACAAAGCGCGACCAGCTTGGGCCGATGTTCCTTCACCGCCTGCTCGATCTGCTCGGGCGAAAATACGGTTCCCCACTGCGTCTCGATGATCCGGACGTCCGCGCCGCAGCGCCGCGCAATCTCGCACTTGAGCTGACCAAACCGTCCGAAGACGCCCACCAGCACGCGATCCCCGGGCTCGATAAGCGAGACCATCACCGACTCGATGCCGCCGCGCGCCGTGCTGTCGATGAGCATCGTCCAGCGGTTCCGCGTCTCGAAAACCTGCCGATAGAGCTCCATCGTCTCGGCCATGTAGCCCCGGAACTGCGGGTCGAACTGACCGAGTAGCTGAGCCGACATGGCGCGCAGCACGCGCGGATCGGCGTTGATCGGACCGGGCCCCATCAGCAGTCGGGGCTGAGGATTCAGATCATCGAACATGCGGCGATTATCCTACCGCCCGGCGGGCGGCGGCTCGGACTTCGCGGAAAGCATCAATGCACGCGGCTTGAGCTTGTCGGGCAGAACGCGACCCATGCGCGCGCGATGGCCGAAGTAATGCGCCAGTTTCTCGCCGCTGAGCCTGACCTGCTTTTCCTTGCCGCCGCGGCCTATGCCCTCGACGATCAGTTCCTTCTCGTTCGTCACGCCGATCGCAATCAGCTTCTCATCCTTCTCCAGCCCCATGATGATCACGCCGCGTCCGCGCGCCATCTGCCGCATCTCCGTGATGTCGAAGGTCAGCAGACGCCCCTGCTCCGCCACCGCAGCCACGTAATTGCCCCGCGCCTCCTCGTAGACCGCAGGGGCGAGCGGTTCCTCGCCCGCATCCACGGACATGAATTCGCGTCCGGCGCGGCGGTTCGACACCATGTCCGCGAGCGTGCAGAGGAATCCGTAACCCCCGCTCGACGCGACGAGCATGCGAGTCTCGGGCCGGCCACCTACGCACTGGACTATCCGCCCGCCCTCCTGCAGATCGACGAGCGACGAGGCGGGTGCGCCGTCCCCGCGCGCCGGCGGCAGCTCGCCCGCCTGCACGGTATAGGCGCGCCCGTTCGAATCGAGGAACACGACGGGGTCCACCGTGCGGCAGGGTATAAGTGCCTGCAGCGAATCGCCTTCCTTGAAGGAAAGCCCCGCCGGATCGACCTGCCATCCCTGGCGCACGCGCACCCAGCCGTTTGCCGAAAAGATGACTGTCACCGGCTCGTCGATCACCGGAACCTCGACGGCCGCCTTTTCAGACTCCTCGAGCTTTGTGCGCCGCTTGTCGCCGAAGGATTCGGCGTCCTGCTGGAGCTCCTCGGTCACCAGTGCCTCGAGCGCCTTGCGACTGCCGAGCACTTTCTCGAGCCCCTTCGCCTCCTTGCGCAGGTCGCCGAGTTCGCGCTCGACTTTGATGTGCTCCAGCTTCGCAAGCTGGCGTAGCCGGATGTCCAGTATGTCGTCGGCCTGGCGCTCGGTGAGCTTGAAGGCCTTGATCAGCTCGGGCTTGGGCTCGTCCGCATTCCGGATGATCTTGATGACCTTGTCCACGTTCAGGAGGACGATCAAGCGCCCTTCGAGGATGTGGATCCGGTCCTGCACCTTGTCGAGCCGGAAGCGGGTGCGCCGCGTAACCGTCTCGAATCGGAAGTCGAGCCACTCCTTGAGGACGTCCTTGAGACTCTTCCCGGACGGACGTCCGTCGAGCCCGACCATGACGAGATTGATGGACGCGTTCGTCTCCATGCTCGTCTTCGCGAGGAGGAGATTCACGAACTCGGTCTCGTCGATCCGCGATGTCTTGGGCTCGAACACCAGGCGGACCGGATGCGCCCGATCCGACTCGTCGCGTACCCGGTCGAGCATCGACAGCATCAGCTGCTTTTCGCGTGTCTGGTCGGCGCTGAGCGACTTCTTGCCTGCGCGCGGCTGCGGATTCGTGATCGCGTCGACTTCTTCAAGCACCTTGCGCGCCGAAGAACCGGGCGGAAACTCGTGCACGACGACCTGCCATTGCCCGCGCGCAAGTCGCTCCACGGTCCATCGCGCGCGGACGCGAACCGATCCTCGCCCGCTTTCGTAGGCGGCCCGAATATCGGCACGCGGCGTGATGATCTGGCCGCCGCCCGCGAAGTCGGGGCCCTTGATATGCTTCATCAATCCGGCGACGCTGATCGCCGGATCCCGGATCATCGCGATCGCGCCCTGCACCACCTCGTTCAGATTGTGGCTCGGCACCTCGGTCGCCATGCCCACCGCAATTCCCGAGGCGCCGTTGAGCAGCACAACGGGGAGCCGCGCGGGGAGGACTTCCGGCTCTTCCATGCTGCCGTCGTAGTTCGGCGCGAAATCGACCGTGCCGCTGTCGAGTTCTGCCAGCAGCACGTCGGCGAATTTCGTGAGCCGCGCCTCCGTGTAGCGCATTGCGGCCGGGTCATCGCCGTCCCGCGACCCGAAGTTCCCCTCGCCGTCGATCAGGGGATAGCGCATGGTGAAGTCCTGCGCTAGGCGCACCAGCGCGTCGTACACGGATGCGTCCCCGTGCGGGTGATATTTGCCGAGCACATCGCCCACCACGCGCGCGGATTTCTTGCGCGGCGTCCCGGCGCGCCCACCGAGCTCCCACATGGCGAAGAGAATCCGAGATTGCACCGGCTTCTGCCCGTCCGCGACGCGCGGCAGCGCGCGGTCCTTCACCGTCGCGATCGCGTACTGCAGGTACTGGGACGCCGCGTACCTGCCGAGCGGCAGCGCGTCCCCGACCTCGCCTGTCATCGGCGCGGAGTTCGGGGGAAGTCGCGTTCCACCCGACCCGGCCGATCCAGCGGGGGGCAAAGCACCCGGCGCAGACTTGGCGCCCTTCTTCGGTTTGCGCTCGAGGACCGCAGTGTCGCCACCCGATCCTCCAAAGAGGTCTTTCTGGTCGTCCATACCGCCTTTTTTACGAGATGTCGGCATCCACGAGATTGCCGAAGGTCTCCATCCATTCGCGCCGCGCCGGCGAGTTCTCGCGTGCCATCATCATGTTGAAGACATCGCGGTCGGCGTCGAGCATGCCGTCCTCGACGCGCACGGGTAGCATCCGGCGCGTGTCGGGATTGAGTGTCGTCTCCCACAGCTGCTCAGGGCTCATTTCGCCCAGCCCCTTGAAGCGGCTCACCGTCCAGGCGCCCTCGCGCACGCCTTCGTCCCCGAGCTTCTCCTCCATCGCCGCGAGCTCCTGCTTGTCGAGGGCATAGAGCTTGCGCGCAGGCTTTCCCTTCCCCTGTGACGGTACGTCGATGCGAAACAGCGGCGGCTGCGCGATGAACACGTTGCCCTGCTCGATGAGCTTCGGAAAATGCTGAAAGAAGAGCGTAAGCAGGAGCACCTGGATGTGCGAGCCGTCCACGTCGGCATCGGCCAGGATCACGATCTTCCGGTACCGCAGCCCACCGAGATCGGACGCGTCGCCGAGCTTGTGCGGCTCGACACCGATCGCCAGGGCGATCGCCTCGATCTCCTTGTTCGCGTAGAGCGACTCCGCGTTGTCCTGCCAGGTGTTTTTAGGCTTGCCCTTGAGCGGCAGCACGGCCTGGAATTCCTTGTCGCGCGCCTGCTTGGCCGAGCCGCCCGCAGAATCCCCTTCGACGATGAAGATCTCGTTGCGCTCCGCATCGTCTGATGCGCAATCGGTGAGCTTGCCCGGCAGAACCGCCACGCCGGAGTTTTTGCGACGCTCCACCTTCTGAGCGGCGCGTGTTCGGGCCAGCGCCTGCGCAATCACCAGCTCGGCGATGCGTTTTCCCTCTTCGACGTGCTGATTAAGCCAGAGCTCGAACGGGTCACGCACCATCTGCGCCACCAGCTTCACGGCGTCACGCGAGATAAGCTCGTTCTTGACCTGCCCCTTGAACTGCGGGTCCAGCATCTTCACGGCCAGCACGTAGGAGGTGCGCGACCAGACGTCTTCCGGAACGATCTTGAGCCCCCGTTGGCCCATCGCATGGTGATCGATGAAGCTCTTGATCGCGTTGTACACGCCCTCCCGCAACCCCGCGGCGTGTGTGCCGCCGAGGCGCGTGGGGATCATGTTTACGTAGGACTCGGCGAGAACATCGCCGTCCCGCGCCCAGGCGATCGCCCAAAGGGCACCCTCGCCTTCCGCGAAGCTGTCGGACTCGGATTGCGCGTCGATGTAGCGTTCGCCGAAAAAGGACTCGGCGACCGCCTCGCGTGCCGCCATCGCATCGCCGAAATAGCCCCGGATTCCATCCGGAAATCGCCAGGTCTGTCTCGGTGATCTTGCCGTTCTTCTCGATGCCCAGCGTGAATTTCACGCCCGGGAGCAACATCGCCTTTGCACGCAGCAGAACGGCGATATCCTGCTGGACGATTTTGGGCGAATCGAAGTATTTCGGGTCGGGCCAGAACCGGATGCGCGTGCCGGTTTCACGCGGGCCCACGCTGCGAACCTTTTTCAGGGGCTCCTTGACCTTGCCGTTGTCGGCGAAAACGAGCCGGTAGAGCGCGCCATCCCGCTTGACTTCGGCTTCGAGGCGCTTGGCGAGCGCGTTCGTGACGCAGACCCCGACGCCGTGCAGGCCGCCCGCGATCCGGTACACGGAGTCCTTGTCGGTCTTTCTGAATTTCCCGCCCGAATGAAGGGTCGTGAAGATCACCTGCAACGCGGGAATCTTCTTCTTGGGATGCAGATCGACCGGTATGCCCCGACCGTCGTCCTCGACCGCCGCCGAACCGTCCTCGTACAGCGTTACCGAGACCGCCTTCGCGAATCCCGCCAGTCCCTCGTCCGATGCGTTGTCGATTGCCTCGACCAGCGCATGATTGGGGTTGACCGGGTCCGTGTACATGCCCGGCCGATGCAGGATCGGCGAGAGATCCTCAAGGATTTCAATGTCTTCAGCGCGGTAATCACCAGCCTTGCGAGCCATCGTATCCCGTTCTTGTCACCACGACAGGTTGGGGTCGACCCTCTGGCCGACCACGACGGGTTGTGATCATACTCCCGCCGGGCACGGCGCGCACCCACCCCGGCGGGGAGAACTGCACAATTTGGATCGAAGCGTGGATCGAAGCGGCACTTCCTCGCACCCCTGAGGCACGCTGAGGGGGCCGCCGCCGGGTGGGCGTTCCGGACCCCATGCGGACTTGCCTGGCGTATCAGGCCTTCCGCTTGTTGATGAGCTGGGCGTCGTCCACGACCTTGAGTGGACTGCCGCCCCAAAGTATGGCGGCGTAGAAGTGGTTCTCGAGCTTCGCCTGGGTGAGCGCCTCCCACTGATAGCCGTTCAGCAGAATGATCTGACCGGTCATGCCGAGCTCACCGATGACGGTAAATGCACCTTCGACGACTTTCCCGGCCGCAGGCTTGTCCCAGGTCACCGGCTCGACCGACGCGATCGATTTCGGAGTCTCTCCGGGAAAGACGGAAAACACGCCTCCCACGCCGTCGCTCGTGCGCAGCGATGCGGCCATGCGGGTTCCACGCGGCTTCATGCTCACTCGCTCCTAGCGATTCCGTTTCAGTTCTCGAATTTCCGCAGCAGCCTACCCGGGCGACCGCAGTGCGCGAGGATGCCGGATTCGTCGGCAACCTGCACGCCATTGACCCAGACACCATACACGCCGATTGCGGGCGTTGTCAGCCGCGGCGCGCCGCCCGGCAGGTCGAATACTCGCTCCTTCGCGCCACGCGCGACCGTCGCAGGGTCGAAGAGCAATAGGTCCGCCCAGGCTCCGGTCGTAAGCCGCCCGCGATCGCGCATGCCGAACAACTCGGCCGGTTCGCTGGTCAGCTTGCGCACCGCCGCTTCGATCGGCATCAGCTGGCGCTCCCGGACCCAGTGCCCGAGCACGTGCAATCCGAACCCGGCGTCACAGAAAAACGTGAGGTGCGCACCCGCATCTGACAATGACACCAGGCTGTGCTCGTCCAGGATCAGCCTACCCACCGCGTCTTCATCGGAATTCAGCGTCGTGGCAACGAATACGGTCTTCAGGTCCTCGTCCAGCGCGAGATCGAGCATCACGTCCAAGGGGTGCTTTCCAGCTGTCTGCCCGAGCTCCGCCAAGGAACGGTGCTCCATCCAGCGGTGCCGCTGATCACGCGTCTCGACGACGAATATCTCCTCCCACTCGCCGTTGAATATCCGGAACGTTGCCGGGCGTGCGAGCTCGTCCTTGATCGCACTCCGGAAGCTCGTATCGGCCAGTGTCCGGCGCAACGCTTCCGCCTTTGCCACGAGTGCCGGCTGCCAGGCCTGCAAGCCCTCGAGCGGATAGGGATCGGCCAACGTGAAGTCGAATGTCAGGACGCACGCCGAGACGGCGCCAAGAAGACGATTCCCGCGCTTGCGCGCCGCTGCGATGGCGCGCATGTCCTGGAACACCGCGTCGGGATTGGTTCGATTGTGCAGCAGCGCGGCGACGACGACCGGGCGCCCGGACTCCTGTGCAAGCGACTCGAGGAAATCCATCCGCGTCTGTCCACCCTTGGTGAGCATGAACACGCCGTGCCCGCAATCGCCTACTGCGCCGACCAGCGCACGCAATTCGCGCTCGTCGGCAAGTCGCGAAGGCATCGGGGTGCCGCCTTCGCCGTTGTGGGCCGGCGACGTACTCGTGGCGAATCCGATGGCACCCGCACGCATCGCGTCGACGACGATCGCACGCATTTCCTCTACTTCGCTGGCCGTTGCCGAACGCTTTACCGCAGCGTCGCCCATGACCCAGGACCGAACCGAAGAATGGCCGACGTATCCCGCCACGTTGGGCACGAAACCACCGCGCTCCAGCATGTCGAAATATTCGGGAAACGATTCGAATTCCCAGCGCACGCCGCGCCGCAGGGCATCGAGCGACATACCTTCGACGTGCGTCAGGTGGCGCATCGTCAAGTCCCGATCCGACGGCTTGCAGGGTGCGATAGTGAATCCGCAGTTGCCGATGATCGCGGTGGTCACGCCCAGCGCCGGCGAAGGTGCCAGTGTCGGATCCCAGGTGATCTGCGCGTCGTAATGCGTATGGTTGTCGATGATGCCCGGCGCGAGCGCACGCCCAGCGGCGTCGATCTCGTGCCGGCCGGCGCCGATTCCGTCACCGACGGCCGCGATTCGGCCATCTCGTACTCCGAGATCGCCGTGTCGCGGCGGATTTCCGAGGCCGTCAAAGATCAGTGCGTTGCGAATGACGAGATCAAGCATGGGCCGGATCGGTCGGCGATTTGTGCCGGTGGATCTATTGTCACATGATCCGCGGCCACCCCGCGAGAGCCTGCTCCCCGCTCAATACGCGTTCTCGTCCCCACGCAGGACTGCAGGCAGCGTCTTCACGATGATCTCGAAGTCGAGCGTCAACGTCCAGTTGCGAAGATAAGCAAGGTCGTACTCGATCCGCCGCTGCATCTTCTCCACGGTGTCGGTCTCCCCGCGCGCGCCCGACACCTGCGCGAGCCCGGTAATCCCAGGGCGCACCTTGTGGCGCACCATGTATCCACTCACGAGCTTGCGGTACATCTCGTTGTGCGCGATCGCGTGCGGGCGCGGACCCACCACGCTCATGCGACCCTGGAGCACGTTGATCAGCTGCGGCAACTCGTCCAGCGAGGTACGGCGCAAGAACGCGCCGAAGCTCGTCACGCGCGCGTCGTTCTTCTGTGCCTGCGGCACTGTTGACCCGTCTTCCATGACGCGCATGGTACGAAACTTGTAGACGATGATCTCCTTGCCGTCCAGGCCGTAGCGGCGCTGCCGGAAGATCGCTGGCCCCGGCGAAGAGAGCTTGACGCCAATCGCAATCGCCAAGAGCAGCGGTGCGACCAGCGTGAGAATTGCGCTCGACAGAACGATGTCGGAAAGGCGCTTCACCAATCCGTTTACGCCGTAGAAGGGACTTTCACACACCGCCACGATCGGGACGCCGTGCACATCATCGACGCGCGCCTGGATCAGGTCGTAAATGAAGAAATCCGGTACGAAGTAGATCGACGCGGTGGTGTCCCGCAATTCGTCCAGGAGGTTGAGAATGCGCGGTTGCGAGGCCATCGGCAGAGCGATGAAGATAGCCTCGACGGCTTTTCCCTTCGCGAAGGCCGGCAGGTCAGCGAGCCTGCCCTTCACGCCGGACGTGGGTAGCTCCCCAAGCCTTTCGATCTTTCGGTCGTCGAAGAAGCCCAGCACTGTCACGCCGAGCCAAGAGCGCGTGGCGAACTGCTCGGCGAGCTCGCGACCGGGGTTTGTAACGCCCACGATCACCGCCGTGCGGTAGCCTTCGGCGGCAATCACTTTCGGCAGGACGACCGGAACGAGCCGATGCGCGATGTAGAGCACCGCGGGCGTGGCTCCCATCCAGACGCCAATCGCGCGCTCATCAAACCAGCCGATAAAGCCCGTCGCCCAACCGGCGAAGAGCAGGATGAATACCACCATCGCCCAGCCGGCAAGAATCTCGCGTAGCAGCCCTTTCATACCAGGCGTGACCGGCAGGTCGCCCGGGAAGTTGATCGCGAACACGATCAGTCCGAGCACCAGATCCGCGGCACGGAACGTGCCGGTGAAGGCATAGGTGCAGATAACGAGCGACGCGATGATCAGCAGCGGATCGAGCGCCATGCGCACAAAGCCGAGCACCGAGACCTGGCCGCGCTGCACCACCCTCTGATTGGCAGCGCCGGCGTATATCGCTCTCATCGAAGGTTCCGCCTATGTGATTTGCCCGGAACGATCTGCCCGAAGCGGACGCTTCGGTTTCCGCAGCGCACGCATCTCGTCTTTGCTATAGTGACTTATGACATTGGCATTATGCTTGTTGATGTCCGCTTTTGCACCACGATGACTCGAGCCCCCTCTCTGCTCCTGCTTGTCGCCATCTTTGCGATGGCACCCGCGCGCGCCGGCGAAGGCGACATGCTGCGCGCAGGCGTCGGAGTCAACGTGACCTATGACGACAACCTCCTGCGTCTTCCCAACGGCATCAACCCCGCCGTCGTGGGGGCGTCCACGTCTTCACGCAGCAGTCTCATCACAAACGGCTTTGCCAAACTCATCCTGGACGTCCCGATAAGCCGCCAGCGGGTACTTGCCGATATCACCCTCAACCATCACCGCTACTCGAGTGGCTACTCGTACCTCGACTACACCGCCTGGGACGCAAACGCGAGGTGGCTCTTCCAGCTCGGAAACTTCTGGAAGGGAGACCTCTACTACCGACGTACCGACCAGGCCGCGGGGTTCGCGGACTATCGCAATTTCGCCACCCAGAACATCCAGACCTCCAACGTTTTCGGCATCAACACCGACTACTTGCTGGCGCGCAACTGGCGACTCTCGGGTGGCGCAAACTACACTCAGGCCCGCAACAGCGACTACAGTGCACGCTATTCCGATCTCAACCAATGGTGGGCCGAGGCCGGAGCCAAATACGAGTCCAGCCAGTCGAACTTCCTGCGCGGAACGGTTCGCTATACCGCAGGAAAGTATCCGGATCGCCTTGTACCTACCGCAACAGTCGACACCGAGTTCACCCAGTACGACATCGCTTTGGACGTCAACTGGCAGCTCACCGCGGCCACGCGCGTCTATGGACGAATCGCCCATACGACCCGCCGTTTTCCGAATTCCGCAATACGAAGCTTCAGCGGCCCGACCTGGCGCGTACAGTTCGACTGGGCGCCGACGGTCAAAACCGGTGTCGACTTCCTCTTCCGCCGTGAGATTGGCGCTACAGACGACATTACCGCCACCTACATCCTCACTCAAGGTCCCCGCATTTCGCCTTACTGGCTGATTTCGCCGAAGGTTCGCCTGGACATCTACTACGACTACTTGTCGCGCGATTACGAAGGCGAGCCGGTCGTCATCTCTGGCATACAACCAATCGAAGACCGCTACCAGTACGCCGGCGTGGGTCTTACCTGGACCCCCACCACGAACTGGCTCTTGCGCGCCGGCTACCGATATTCCACGCGCAACTCCAACTACCCCACTCGCCAGTTCGACGACAACTCAGCCTTTGGCACTGTTCAGTTCCTCTTCTGACTGCGCGCATCGCTGCAGACGCCCGCAACGCTCACGCTGTGTGTCGAAAGCCAGCGCGTCATCCTTCCGTTGCACGGCTCGCACTGAATATTTATGCAAGAGAATTGACGTTATGTCAATGTCATACGCGTCGTCTGCCCACGACACTTCGGCTGTCGGCAACCGGCGACTCGACCAAAGCAGCTAGTCCATCAGAGCGATGTTCTCCGCGGCAGGCACCGGCTAGCCTGTGCCAATGCTATGCCAATGTCATGTCCCGGCGCCCGTATCATGACGCTCGCCTCCGGACGACGACGCGTCTTCGCATGTAGAACACGGAGCCCTCATGCCACCCGCAATGTCGATGCTTCGCGTCAGCGCACTGGGTGCGCTTGTCGTATTTCAAAGTGCCCCGGTGAGTGCCGCTCACGACGCGCTGGACGATCTCTTCCCGCCATCGATTGCGCTCAATGGAGTATTCGGCACCGTATCGCTCGGCTCGAGCGAGACACCCTCCTTCGCACCGCCCGGCATTTCAAGTGTAAGGTCGGGAGTCTGGAACGGCACCAGCTGGCTCACGGCCTGGACTACTCCCTCTCTGCCGCGACCGGGTGCACGGCTACGCACGTCGGGAATTGTCGGCAGCTTCATGACCGAGCGCCTAGGGTCGGTCCCGCCCGGAGACGATGCTTTCCATCCTGGCCCCATGGTCCTGGCGCTCAATGCGCCGGTAGCGTATCTGCCACAAACCCGCACCTGGTCACTGATGCTCGCGGGGCTTTTGGTGATGACGACGATCGTTCGGCGGCATCTCCGAAAAAATTTCGCCGATTAGTACGGGAAGGCGAGCAATGCGTGACACCCGGCTGCGCGGGCGCCGGCGTACCAAGCTGCATATGACTTCGTGCAACAACCCAACCCTCGCCATCGCGCTTGCCGCCGTGCTCCTCGCGTCCTGCGGAAAGGACGACAGCAGAATCGCTACGCGCGTTGCGGCAAAAGTGAACGCGGAAGAGATCACTGTGCATCAGCTCAGCAGCGAGCAAGCGCGGCTACACGGGCCGAACGGACAGCAACCCGGCATTGCCACTGCGCAGCTCCTGGACCAGCTCGTGGATCGTACGCTCCTCGTGCAGCGCGCTCTCGCGAGAGCGCTCGATCGCGATCCGCGCGTATTGCATGCCATCGAGGCCTCCCGGCGAAAGATTCTCGCGCAAGCCTATCTCGACTCAATCACGGCACGGGCCGCACGCCCGTCGCCCGCGGACGTGGCGAAGTTCTACGCCCTTCATCCCGAGCTCTTCGCCGAGCGAAAGATCTATCGCCTCCAGGAATTGGCGATCGCCTCCCGACCGGACCTCACGACCGTGCGCGTCGAGGAAGCGATCAAGGGGGCAAAGTCGCTCAATGAGGTCATTGACTGGCTCAAGCGCGAGAACATTACGTTCGATGCCAATTCGACGGTGAAGGCCGCCGAGCAGCTGCCGATGGAAATCGTGCCGCGCCTCACTGGTTTGAAGCTGGGCGAAGCCCTGCTGGTACCCGCACAGCAAGGCTATCTCATCGTGCAGATGGCCGCCGCCGAGCATCAGCCCCTGACCGAGGAGCAGGCGCGCCCCTTAATCGAGCAATACCTTACCAATAAGCGACGTCGCGAACTCGTGCAAGCCGAGATGCGTGCCCTGAGGCGCGAGGCGCATATCGAATACGCGGGTGAATTCGCCACCGACGCGGTGGCTGTAACGAGTGCCGCAGCGACGGCTGTCGCGCCTGCAACGCCGGCGGCTGCGGCCGCCCCGGCGGTCGGCAAGTCGGTGACCGAACACGGCGGGAAGGGAATCTAGATGATGCGTATCGCGCGACTGACGCTCGCCTTCGTGACCTGCCTTGCCCTAAGCCTGTCCGCGTCAGCCCAGACCGCGCAAAAACCGGTCGCGACACCTGACTACCCCCTCGGCCCAGGTGATGTAGTACGCATTACCGTCTTCCAGAACCCCGATCTCACCACCGAGACGCGCGTCTCCGAACAGGGGTACATCACTTTCCCGCTCGTCGGCAGTTTGCTCGTGAAAGGCGTGCCGATCCCCACGCTCGAGCGTCTTGTGGCGCAAAGGCTCCGTGACGGGGGCTTTGTCAAGGAGCCGCAGGTCAATGGCGTAATTCTCCAGTTCAAGAGCATTCAGGTCTCGGTGCTCGGGCAGGTCAATCACCCCGGTAAGTTCTATCTCGAGCGGCCCGGAAATCGTCTCTCCGAAGTGCTCGCGCTCGCGGGTGGCATAACGCCCTTGGGGCACGACGTAGTCACGCTCGTCAAGCAGAGGCCCGATGGCGAGAGTCGGACCCAGGTGGATGTGCATGACATCTTTCTGAAAGGCGACGGTACGAAGGACGTGTCCCTCTCCAGCGGCGACGCGATCTACGTTCCTCGGTATCCGGTGTTCTACATCTACGGTGAAGTGAACCACCCCGGGCAATACCGCGTGGAGCGGGGCATGACGGTGCAGCAGGCGCTCGCAGTTGGTGGCGGACCCACCCTACGTGGCACCCAGCGAGGCATGCAGCTCACCCGGAAATCAGATTCCAGCATTCCGGTCCACCGCGAGGCCGACCCTGCGGAGAGCGTAAGACCCGACGACGTCATCTTCGTCAAGGAAAGCTTCTTTTGATGCGGAGATGGGCGGAACCATGACCTTTCAGCAAGTCCTGACTGCCCTGCGCGCCCGGAAGTGGATCGCATTGCTCATGCTGTTCATTTCGCTCGCCAGCACGATTGCTGTCACTCAATACCTGCCCCAGCGCTGGACCGCCACTACATCGGTGCTCGTGGACTCGAAGGGCCCGGATCCAATCTCCGGCATCTTCCTTCCAGCGCAGATGCTGCCCGGCTATATGGCCACGCAGGTCGACATCATCCGCAGCCGAACCGTCGCGCTCAAGGTGGTCGACGCTCTTCGCATGCAGGAAAGCCCGGACGTCCAGCAGCGGTGGCGCGAGGTCACAGATGCGCGCGGGTCACTCAAGGTCTGGCTCGCCGATCTTCTGCTTGGGAGTCTCGACGTGAAACCCGCTCGCGAATCGAATGTAGTCGACATCAGCTTCTCGGGCGCTGATCCGCAGCGCGCCGCAGACGCTGCCAATGCCTTTGCACAAGCCTACATCGACACAAACCTTGAACTCAAAGTCGAGCCTGCCCGTCAGCAGGCCAAGTGGTTCAGCGAGCGCGCTCTGGCACTGCGCCAGGATCTGGAGGGATCGGCTTCCAAGCTCGCAGCTTATCAGCAGCGGAAGGGCATCGTTTCGCTCGATGAGCGTCTAGACACGGAGAACGCGCGACTCGAGCAGTTCAACTCCCAGCTCTCCCAGGCAACGGCGCAGACAGCCGATGCCAAGACACGCGAGCGGCTTGCGCGAGACTCCATGGTTCGAGGGATTGCACCCGATTCCATCCCAGAAGTGGTGGCCAATCCCCTCGTCCAGTCGCTCAAAGCCGAACTCGCGCGCAAAGACGGCCGTGTGATGGAACTCTCGGTACAGCTTGGAACAAATCATCCGCAATACAAGGCTGCGGTGGCCGAGGTGGATAGCGCCCGCGAGAAAGTACGTGTCGAGATGGTTCGCGTGGTGACGAGCCTGGACAACAATGCGCGGATCGCTCAGCGTCGCGAAGCCGCGCTACGCACGCAAGTGGTTGATCAGAAGACCAGGGTTCTCGCCCTGAAAAAGGAGCGCGATGAGCTTTCCGCGCTGATGCGCGAAGCGGAGAACGCTCAGAAGGCATTCGACGTCACCACCCAGCGCTACACCCAGACGACCCTGGAGAGTCAGGCGACGCAGACCAACCTGGCGATTCTCTCTCCCGCGGTCGAGCCGCTGACCCCCTCGTATCCCAACTGGCGCATCAACATTGCGTTGAGCGTCCTGCTCGGCACATTTCTCGGCGTGGGTGCCGCGCTTCTGATGGAGATGACGGATCGGCGCCTACGAAGCGAAGAGGACATCGCCAGCATGCTCGCGCTGCCTCTGCTCGCCTCCGTACCGTATGCGCAACTTCCGCGCGCGCCGCGGCGCCCAATGCTCACCTACCGCGCGGCCGGCACGGCCTGAACGGAGCCGCAACGTGGACATGAGCGACACCCCCCCTCGCCTTCGCCCGGGCCAGCAGATGAAGCGCGACCGCTCGATCGGCGCTCTGCTCGTCGACAGTCGGAATCTCAGCCCGGGAGATGCCGAGGCGGTGATGCGCTATGCGAAGGAGGAAGGATTACGCTTCGGTGATGCGGCGATAAAACTGGGCCTCGTTGCCCGCCAGGACGTCCAGCGCGCGCTCGCCAGGCAGTTCGACTATCCGTATCTGCAGCCCCACGACGATAGCCTGAGCCGCGAGCTCATCGCAGCCTACGCGCCGTTTTCCCCGCCAGTGGAGGCGCTGCGGGCGTTGCGCACGCAGCTCATGTTGCGCTGGTTCGACGGCAATCCGCCGCGCAGGCTGCTCGCGGTGGTAGGCGCGTCCCGCGGCGAGGGCCGAAGCTTTCTCGCCGCGAACCTTGCGGTGGTGTTTTCGCAGCAGGGCGCGCGCACGCTGCTCGTGGATGCGGACCTGCGCAATCCGCGCCAGCACGAACTCTTCAAGGTTTCCGACAGGTTCGGCCTCTCCTCGCTGCTCGCGCGACGCTGCGACGAGAACGCGATTCACCGCATCCGCGGGCTGCCGGGTCTTGCCGTCCTGCCGGCTGGGGCAACCCCGCCCAATCCGCTCGAGCTGCTCACGCGCCCCGAATTCGCGACGATGCTCGCGAACCTGACCAACGATTACGGCGTGATCATTATCGACACGCCGGCCGCCACACTCGGCGCCGATTTCCAAGGAATCGCGGCCGCGGCGGAAGGTGTCCTGCTCGTCGCACATCGTAACGTCACGCGCGCCGCCGCTGCGCGCACCGTTGCCGAATCGCTCACAGCCACCGCCACGACTGTGGCGGGCGTCGTTCTCAATGACCACTGACCAAAGTCATGGTCATCCTCGAGATCCTTCTGTCCGGCCTCGTGCTCCTCCTGCTCGTGCCCGTGTCGTTGCTATTCGCGCAAGTTCTCATGGCCTTGCCGGCTTACCGCAATCCGGTCATTCCGGCCGGTCCGCGCCCATCAGTTGCAGTCCTGGTACCCGCCCATAACGAGGCATCTTGCATCGCGGAGACGCTCGGACTGATCGAGGGACAGCTGGTCGGGGGCGACCGGCTGGTTGTCATTGCCGACAATTGCACCGACGACACGGCGACCGTTGCGCGCGCAGCCGGAGCCGAAGTAATCGAACGCAATGACGTGACACGCCGGGGAAAAGGGTACGCACTCGACTTCGCAGTTCGCTTTCTTGAGCTTGATCCACCACGCGTAGTAATCGTCGTCGACGCCGACTGCCAGGTTGGCTCGCAGGCGATCGACCACCTGGCGCGGATCTGCGAGGCGACCACACGTCCGGTGCAGGCATTGAACCTGATGCACGCTCGCGAGGGGGCCGGACTGAACACGCGCATTGCCGAGTTCGCCTGGCTCGTCAAGAACATGGTTCGTCCGTTGGGCTTTCAGCGGCTCGGGTTGCCCTGCCAGCTGATGGGAACCGGCATGGCGTTTCCCTGGGCGGCCATCAGCACCGCGAATCTCGCGAGCGGCCACATCGTCGAAGACCTCTTGCTCGGCGTCGACCTTGCACGAGCGCGCGTGCCACCGCTATTTTACCCTGCTGCACAAGTCAAGAGCTACTTCCCGAGCAGCGGGGAGGGATTGCGCATCCAGCGCACACGCTGGGAACACGGGCACCTCGGCATGGTTTTCCACGCTGCGCCCCGCGCGTTCGGGGAGGCGGTCGCGAACCGAAACTGGATGCTGCTTGCCCTGGTGATCGACATGTGCGTGCCCCCGCTGGCGTTGTTGACGCTCCTCGCGCTAACGGCATCCGCGTGCGCAACCGCCTTTTTCGCGTCGACAGGCAGCGCGCGACCATTCTGGCTCGCTGTCGTGACGCTCGCTCTGCTAGGCGTGTCCGTGCTTCTGTCGTGGGGCAGGTTCGGGCGGAAGGTGATTCCACTTACCGGCCTTTTCCATGTGCCCGCCTACTTGCTCAGAAAGATTCCTCTATACGCGATGTTTCTCCGCAAGAGACAGGTCGAATGGGTTCGATCGAAACGCGAAGCGCCATGAGCGTGGCGCGCGGAGGCGACTGGGGCGCGCGCTGGAGCGAGATCAGCTCCTCCGTCCTCATCGTGAACTCTTCTGCGGAAGAGCAGTCACTGCTCGGGGAGATGAGCGCGGGGAAATCGCTGCGCGTGCTGGGATTCGTCAATGCGCATGCGATGAACCTGGTCGCAGGCGACGCCTCCTTTTTCGATGCGCTCAGACATGCCGACATCCTACTCAGAGACGGGTCAGGTATGGCGATGCTCTATCGCTCGCTCGGGCGTGCGCCGGGGCTGAACATGAACGGCACGGACTTCATCCCGAAGCTGCTCGCGGCGTTTTCCGGGCGGCGCGTCGCGTTCTGGGGTTCTCAAGATCCGTATCCGGAGGTCGCAGCAGCACGTTGCGCTGCGGAGCTCGGAGCGAAAGCGGTGTCGTGCGAGCACGGGTTCCACGAAGATGATTTCTACGTGAATCTCGCTATGACGCTCAGACCCGATCTGATCATACTGGGGATGGGAATGCCCAGGCAGGAGCGTTTGGCGCTCGCGTTGCAGTCCGCCACCAGCGCGCCTTCACTGGTCGTCTGCGCGGGCGCGATCATCGACTTTCTGGGTGGGAAGGTGACTCGTGCGCCGCGATGGATGCGCGCACTGGGTATCGAATGGCTCTACCGGTTGCTCCGCGAGCCTCGTCGACTGTTCTCCCGATACGTGGTCGGCAATCTGGTGTTCTTGAATCGAGTCAGGTATCTCGAACGCTTCATTCGGCACGATGCCATCGCTCCGCATCCGTTCGAGCGCGCTGCGCACGTCCCAGGCTATGTCCCTGTCGGTGTGGGCCTGCATTTGGATCCGCTCCGTGATCGCAGGCTGTTGGCAAGTGGTCTGGGGCTAGCGCGTCCAATGGACGGTAGATTACCCACGGCGACGCATCACGCATCGCCACCCTCGGCGCCTTCCTCGAGGATCGCCTACCTGGTCAATCAGTATCCTTCTGTGAGCCATAGTTTCATCCGGCGCGAGATCCTCGCCCTCGAGCTACAAGGATTTGATGTACAGCGAATCGCCTTGCGCGGATGGGACGCGACGCTCGTAGATGCCGAGGATGCATCGGAGAGAAAGCGCACACGCTACGTTCTGCAGGGCGGTGTATTCTCGCTCCTGGTCGCGTCGCTCCGCACCTTCGTTACCTCACCGGCTCGATACCTTTCTGCACTGCGACTCGCGGTGCGGATGGGTTGGCGTGCTGTGCGCCCGCTTCCCTACCATCTGATCTACCTTGCCGAGGCATGCCGAATACTGCCTTGGCTGAAGTCGTTTGGTGCCACGCACGTGCACGCGCATTTCGGCACCAACTCCGCCGAGGTTCTCATGCTTGCGCATGCTCTGGGTGGCCCGCCTTACAGCTTCACCGTGCATGGCGCAGATGAAGTCGACGACGCACGACGGCTTGGATTCGGCGAGAAAGCGCGGCGCGCCGCATTTCTAGTGGCGGTGAGCTCCTACGGACGCAGCCAGTTGTTTCGATGGATCCAACGCAAGGACTGGAACAAGATCAGAGTCGTTCGATGCGGTCTGGATTCCCGGTTTTACGACGTCGCACCGGCGCCGCTGCCAACCGCGCGACGCTTGGTCTGCGTGGGCCGAATCTGTGCCGAAAAAGGACAGTTGCTGCTGATCGACGCAGTGCGACAGCTGACCAAACGGGGCATCCGCTTTGAACTCGTCCTCGTGGGCGACGGCGAGATGCGCGGCGAGGTCGAGGCACTGATTGCGCGATACCAGCTGGGAGAGACAGTCCGGTTGGCAGGCTGGCTCAGCAGCGACGCGGTCCGCTCCGAGATCCTCGCAGCACGGGCGTTGGTGCTCCCGAGCTTTATCGAAGGCCTGCCGGTGGTGCTCATGGAAGCCATGGCCCTGCGCAGGCCCGTGCTGACGACCTACGTCGCCGGCATTCCGGAACTGGTCCGGCCCGGCAAGGACGGTTGGCTCTTCCCGGCGGGAGACGTGGATGCGCTTGCGGCCGCAATCTGCGATTGCCTCGCGAGATCGCCCGACGAGTTGCGCATCATGGGCGAGGCGGCTCGAGCACGCGCGGTCGAACGGCATTCAATCGAATCAGAAGCGGCGAAGCTTGCCGAATTGTTCCGCAACGAACCGCTTCTGCAAGCGACGGCATGAATGCGGGCGACCATCGACGCCTGGATGTCCTCGACGGTTGGCGGGGAATCAGCATACTGCTCGTGCTCGCAACCCACCTCCTCCCACTGGGCCCCAAGAGTTGGCAGCTCAACTCGACGGCGGGCCCGATGGGCATGGCGATCTTCTTCACGCTGTCGGGATTTCTGATCACCCGCTATCTGCTTTCCAATACCGGGGTCGTCGATTTCGTCATGCGACGCACCTTCCGCGTCGTTCCCCTAGCCTGGGTCGGGCTAGCGGTTGCCTTGCCGATCGTCGCCGCGCCGATCTCGGCTTACGTCCCGAACTTTCTGTTCTTTGCGAATCTTCCTCCGCAACATCTGGTTCCCGTCACTGCACACTATTGGAGCATCTGCGTCGAGATGCAGTTCTATGCGGGTATGGCTTGCATCGTCGGGATGCTCGGCCGGCGCGGTCTTCTTGCCATTCCGGCGCTCTGCGCGGCGGTTACCCTGTCCCGCATCTGGTCGGAGACGCCGATCGATATCGTCACGTGGCGCCGCGCGGACGAGATCCTCGCCGGTGGAATACTCGCATTGCTCAATGCGGGCTGTTTAGGCTCGCTGGCGAAATCACTTGCCGGCCGAATGAATGCTTATCTTCTCCTCGGGGTGCTTGCCGTCTGCAGCCATCCCCGGTTCGAATGGTTCAACTACGCGCGCCCCTACGTTGCCGCCCTGCTGGTAGGCTCGACGCTGGACGCGCAACCTTCCGGGCTCACAAAAATCCTGAAGAGTCGCTTCCTGGCGTACATCGCCGCGATCTCGTACGCCCTCTACATCATTCACCATCTGCTGGCATTCACGTGGCTCGGAACGGGTGAGACCAAGCTGGCAAAGTACGCCAAGCGACCTCTCCTGTTCGCAGCAACGTTTGCCCTTGCGCACCTTTCAACGTTTCAGTTCGAACGACCTCTTATCGGCCTCGGCAAGCGATTGTCGAGCAGGTTGCGGGTGCAGTTGACGAGGGCCTGACCGAGCCGCATGGATCACCGAACGAGACCGATCGCGCCAGAACCAGCGTGGAGCTGTCACCTATCAGAGATGACAAAGGTCAATAACCGCGCGATGCGCCGATGCACCGCTTCAGACTGCGGGCGAGCAGACGAAGCGCACGGAAGAACTGGGAGAAGCTGGGATCCAACCGAAAGGATTGCCATGACAATGCGACAACGGAAGACCAATCGGCGGCTGTGGCATGGGCGGCCCTTAGAAAATCCAGGTGCTGAAGCTTTTTCTGCTTCGGAAGATTACCGTACTGCGACAGATATTTCTGTCGAATCGCCTTGTGGCCCATCACTATGGACCGGGATCGGTTCGAAATTCGGTTCGTGTCCGACTTGTCCACCAGATACCGGACCAGGTACTCGGGAACACACTCGAACTCGCATACCCGTGCTAGGCGGATGTAAAGGTCCCAGTCTTGGCAACTCCTCAGAGTTCCATCCAATCCCGAAATCCGTTCCAGGCAACTCCTTCGCACCAAGACCGAAGAGAGCGAACCGACAAAGTTTGTCGCCAGGATGTCGTCGGCCAGGTCGCCGCGACGGGCGTCGAGGCGCCGGGCAGTCACCGCTCCTGCAGCATCGCAGTAGAGGAGCCCTGTATATACCAGGCCAGCCTTCGTTCCCGCTCCACGAATCGCGTGGAGTTGCTTGGCGATTTTGCCCGGCAGCCATTCATCGTCACTGTCCAGAAACGCCACGAACGCGCCCCGTGCGGATTTCCATCCGACGTTGCGGGCTTCCGCCCCCCCGACATTCTCCGAAAGACGCACGAATCGTATTCTTGGATCAAGGCTCCCCTCGAAAAGACGTGGCGTCTCATCGCTCGATGCGTCGTCCACGACCACGATTTCGCAATTTTGACACTCCTGCGCCAGTACGCACTCGATCGCGTGCGGGAGAATTTTCGCTCGATTGAACGTCGGGATAACGATAGACACCAGGTCCGTCATGTCCTCCATTCTCACTGCCACTGCGGATAATGTACACAGCTATCGAAGACTCGCGTGAAGGCCGACGGGTTCACGCCGCAATATCCAATTCGAAGATCGTCTCGCGCCATCCGCCTCGCACGGCCGGGCGCTCGTCCTTGATGCTCCTCGCGCCATCGTGAACTGGAATTTTCTGGAAAAGCTCTCGATGCTGTCTGGCGCCGCAGTGCTGTGCGGTGTGACCGCAGCGCTGTTCGCCGACCTAGCTGGTGCGAATCCGGTTCGCGTGGCGGCACTGCCCGTTGTGGTCGCATTGGTGATTCTGCTCTTGACCGACAAGCGGAGTCTCGTCTACTTGATCATCCTGCTTCGGTCCGCAGGCGACCCCATCTTCAGTCTCGGAAAGTTCGACCTGGGTGGAGCGAGTATCGGGATCGGCGGCGCCCTCAACGGCCTCATCATTCTGATCGCGGCTCTATTCCTATTGCAGCGGCCGGGAACGGTTCCCCGCCAGGCGTTGGCAATGTGGACGGGATTTCTGCTCATCGTGTTCGTGGCCGCGATCCGCTCTCCCGTCCCGGGCGAGTCGATGAGGCTCTTTCTGGTCCAGTTATCCTACTGTGCGGTATTCGTCATCGCCTTCTACATGGTGCGGTGTCGAGCGGACCTCGATAGATGCATTCGCGTAGTGCTCCTTTCGTCCCTGTTCCCAGTCCTGTACGCATCGGTGCAAGTGGCGTCCGGATTGCTGGCGGGTTCGTTGGGCGGAATGCGGATCAATGGCACCTTCTCCCATGCAAACGTCTTCGCGTTTTATTTGGTCCTGATGATCGCTGTATCGATGTACGTGCTCAAAGGGAGCGCGCTGAGTCCTTCCCCCGCCATGCGACGTCTGTTGTGGCTCTACATTCCCGTACTGCTTTTCTTCCTAATGCTCACCGGAACACGAAGCGCATGGATCGCGTGCCTTCTGCTCTTTCTCTTGTATGGCCTCTTCATCCAGCGCCGCTACCTCATCTATGTCACGGCCGCCTTGCTGATCGCCCTCTTGATGCCCGGTGTCACCGAGCGGCTCGTCAATCTCGCGAGTGGCAACGAATTCGTCCAGGGCGGAAGCCTGAACTCGTTCGCATGGCGGCTTTCCCTGTGGGAATCCGCTCTTCCGTGGATCAAGGCGAAATGGCTGCTGGGGCACGGGCTGGATTCGTTCCTCCACTACTCCCCGGATTTCTTCAGGCTCGATTTCTTCAAGCGCGCTTCATTCGGGGTCGGTGCGCATAACACCTACTTACGCTTGCTTTTCGAGACTGGGCTAATCGGATTGTCGACGTATCTTGTCGTCTTCGGTGTGTTGCTTTACATGCTCCGACGGGGGAGCCAGTCGGATCGCGTCGGCTCCAGCATCGCGATCATCGTCGTTGCGGCCTACCTCGTCATTTCCGCTTCGGACAACATGGAGTACTACCTGGCATTCAACTGGTACTTCTGGTTCTTCCTCGGAATGGTCTGCGCGGCGCGTTCCGTCGTGCCTCTTCCAATACCGCAGATGAAGGCGGTCGGTACGGCCCCGCCGCGTGCATCCGATACCGGCCGACCGTTTCCTTCGAGGCCAACGCCGTCGAGGGACTTGCGGCCGACCCGGACTTAGCCGTCGCGGCATTGCATTCTCTCCAGACATGACGCTTCCGCGGAAGATCACGATGCGTAACCTACGGACACCCGGCAAATGATCCGTATGCGATTCCGGTGGGGTGGCATTTCGTCCGCCCTTGCGCGCTGCCTCCTTTCCGGGTTTCTCTCCGCGTGCCTTCTTCCTGAAGAAACGTCCGCCGCCAGTCAAGCAGCGCAAATCTGCGCGACCCTGCCCGACTCACCCGCCGCTTCTTCAGGTTGGGGATCCTATCGGACGCCCTTCTCGGCGAATTCTCCCTGGAATAGCCGACCGGTCTCCCCTGTCTTCGGGAGCTTCGCTATTCCAAAGTCCAAATACTTCCCGTCTGTCGCGGCAGGAAAATGGTCCACGAGCGTCTTCTTGAGTGCCCCGGATGATCGGCCCGTCACGGTATTTGGCGCTCCCGGCAAGCAGGGCCTTTGGGATCCCGATGCCGAGGCATTTCACGATGTCGAGATTCCGCGCTGGCCGTCGAATGTCATCCCGGCCGCTGAACGCGATGGACACGCGGAAATCGTGGACCCGGTGACCGGGATCATCCATTCATTCTGGAAGCTCCGCCACCTAGAGGGCCGGTGGACGGCGGCCCAGTACGCATGGACGTGCATCAACGGAAGGGGATTTGGCGATCCCGCGCATTACTTCCAGGGCGCGCGCGCCGCCGGGGTATCCGCAGCCGCCGGCCTGATACGAAAGCACGAGTTGGCGGATGGCGAATCAATGTACCGGCACGCTCTCGCCATGTCGCTCACGTTCAATGCCTTATCTGCCAGCCCCACGTACGTGTTTCCCGCAACCTCGGCGGACACGAACGCCGCAACTGCAAATTCGGGGCAGATCCCCGAGGGCGCACTGCTGATGCTGCCACCCACTTTCGACTCGGGAAGGATCGAGAATCCAGCTCTGCGAAAAATTGCGGAAACCCTCAAGGTTTATGGTGCATACGTGGTCGACCGAAACTACGGAACCCCATTCGCAATCTACGTCGAGATCGACTCCGGGTTCAAACTGCACCGAGGGGGATGGAACAATGGCGTCGCCCGGAATCTGGATGACATCAGACAAGCACTGAGACAAGTCGTCGCCGTGGGCGGATGGATCAACGGTGAGGGGCGACCCTACACGCCCCAGACGAATTTGAATCTTCTTTCGATGCGAGGCCCATGGCGATTGATCTCCGGAATGACGCCCGGTAGGTTCGAGACCTGGGCACAGGCGGTGGTCTTTCCAAGCACCGCGGTCCGGACTGAGCAGGTGAATGTCACGTCGCGGGGATTGAGCGCGGTGTCGTGGGCGCTTCCAGCGGCGGGCGGGAAGTATCAATTGACCGCGCGTACTACGGGAAACGCCAAGCTGCGGTTACGTATCCTGGATAGATCGACGAAAGCGATTCGCGTCGATACCGGAGAGCTCGGCGACCGCGAAACTGCCACATTCGTCTGGCCCGCTGGCGGTGGCGCGACGGTGATCCATGCAATAAGTGGCGTTGGATCGCCATCTTCCGTCCGCGGCCACCTTGTCCGGTCCGAGAACGAGTAGGCGGAGTCCTGCCATGAATGCCCGAATTCTTTATCAACCTGCCAGCCAGGTCGAGAATGCGGGCGATCAATTGATCAATCTCGCGACGCTGAACGCGATACGCACATACGGCGACATCGTCATCGACGATCTGCATGCTCCGGATTGGTTCCTCGACGCGATCGGCACACGCAAAGACCGGCGATTCTCGGAATTCTCCAAGCGGCATTTCTATCTCGGCCTGGCGGGCCTACTCGTCAAGCAGAAGCTCTCCGGGAACCGCTTACGACACTACCTTGTGCTGTCGCCCGGACACTCGTCGCGCAAGGGTCTTGCGGACGCCCGCGTCGCTTTCGTCTGGTATGCCAAGCTTCTGCTCCTGCGGATTCTGGGCTGCAAAGTGGTACGCGCGGGATTCTCGATCGGACCGTTCGATCGCGTCAATGCCTGGGTCGAGTCCTTCGGCTCGCGCGGTTTCAATTTCTACGGGGTGCGCGATCGCAAATCGCTGGCACTGGCGCGCCGCTTTGGGTTCTCGAATCCCCGGTACTTCCCGGACCTTGCCTGGTCCTATCTTCCTTTTCAGCCCTCCTCGTGCGCGTCGAAGAATGGCCCCGTAGTGTTGAGCTTCCGCTCTAACGCCTATGGACTCGAGCATGACTCTGGCTACCTCAGGCCGATCCGCAAGCGGCTCGCCCAGTTGCTCACCAGCCCGGCGCTCATCGGAAGAGACGTCGTCGTAGCCTATCAGGCGCAGTCCGATCGCGACGCCTCGCAGGAACTCTTCGAGGATCTGCGAACAACGCACGTCGCCGTCGCGCTGCGCGAGGAACGGCTCTCGATCGGCGAGGCGACGCGTCTTTACTCGGGAGCCTACTGCGTGATCAGCAATCGCCTGCACGTACTGTTGCTGGCCGCACAGAGCGGAACACTCCCGATACCGCTTGCCGACATGCAGGACAACATCAAGATCACCAGCATTCTCAGTGACAATGGACTGGCCGACATAATCGTCAACCTTCGCGAAAGCGAACGTACCAGCATGGCCCGCATCGATTCCATATTGCACAAGCGCGCTGACATTCTCCAAAGGCTTCGACGCGCTCGCGAAGAGAATGCCGAGCGCATCGAACACGGGTTTGCGGAAGTCTTCCGACCGGACTGATCCCAGGGAATCATCGCCGCAGTGCCCAGGCACAGACATCAACCATATCGAGCGTCCTCCCATGAAATCGCTGGCGAAGAAGTTCATTGGATCTCTCGGCTACGAGATCAGGAAAGTACACCGACCCGCTCATGGTTCAAGCGCGCACGCGCTGACGGCTGTCGACCACAACAGTCGCTCGATGCGTGAGCTCTTCTATGCCGATGCCCGTCAGGTGGCAAGTTACCTAAGTGCCGAGCGAAGGCAGTTCTACCGCGACGTGACCGACATACTCGCCCGAAAAGTGCCGAAACTCGGGACCGCCGCACTGCAGATCGCCGACTATGGGTGCGGACCAGGCTTGCTGCTCAAGCACCTAAGCGAAGTGAGCTCGGCTTCCGTATTTCACGGCTACGACTTCGCCAGTTCCGGGCTCAGGGTCGCCAGAGAGAACTTTCCTGCCGCAACTTTTGCGGAACGCGATCTCTATGACACCTTTCCCGATCGATACGACGTCATACTATGCACGGAGGTTCTCGAACACCTTCAGCGCCCTCATCTGGCGCTGAACAACCTGCTGGACCAACTTGCCCCTGACGGGCATCTGCTCGCGACCGTGCCCGATGGGCGCATAGATCAATATACGGGCCACATCCATTTCTGGAGTCCCGAAAGCTGGCAGATCTTCATCGAGGACCTGTGCCCAGGGTTCGATATCGAGATCGGGCGCATTGCGGCGAACGGGTCACCAGCCTTTCTCTATGCAGTGATCGTACGCGCTAAGCAAACCACTTTGCGCTACGCGCTTGGCCCAGCAGCAGCTCGGTGACCGCAGCAAACCAGATGCGATTGAGCCAGCGGCTCAATACCAGATAAAGGAGCCCCCCGCCCAGGAGCCCAGCGGCAAGCCGAAACAGTGCAGTATCAAACGGTATCGCGGCCGTCCAGCCCGCGAGCGCTGCTAGCACGGCAATTCCCAGCGGCATGGCAAGCTGCTTGAAGTATTCGGCAAATCTGGCTCCGCACAGCGGGCGAATGACGATCAACCATTGCGGCAGCGGAACGAGCAGCATCGAGATGGGCATGGATAGTGCCAGACCCTCAATCGCGTAATGTGCCGCCACCCAGTAGGTCGGGACCAGCACGAGCGCGAGCCCCGCGCTCCACCAGAAGGCCAGATTGGCGCGTCCCATTGCAAGTGCGAGGCTGCCTGCCTGGCCCCCGGCAGAGCGCAAGAGACCCCACAATGCGAGGAGCCGCAGAAGCAGCACCGATTCTTGCCACTGGCTGCCGAATACGATGGCAACAATTTCAGGGGCGAAGACGGCAATCAGCAGATAGAGCGGAAAGTTGGCCGAGGCAGTCATGAGGACCGTGTTCAAGAATATCGATTTGAGCCTCGTCCTGTCCCCTTGAGTCATTGCCATCAAAGGCAATCCGACTCGGGCCACGATCGGATTGATGATCGCCGTCAGGCGCCAGCAGATCTCCTTGGGCAGGCTGTAAGCGCCCAGGCTCGAAGTTCCGAGGACACGCCCTCCGATAAGAATGTCGGCTTGCAAATTGACTGTGCTGGCGACGCTGAATCCGATCATGTAGGCACCAAAGCTCATGAAGTCGCGCACCTCAGATAATCGCAGCCTCCACATGGGGCGCCAGCCATCGGCCAGAATCGCCCAGTACAACGCCGTTGCGACTGCGGAAGCGGCGAGCATGCGGGCCACCAGCGCGTATACACCACCACCTGCAACGGCGACCACAACTGCGGCAATCAATCCCAGCAGCGATGAGCTGACTTCGATCAAGGCAAGTTGCCTGAAGCGCAACTTCTTCTCTGCCGTCACTCGTAATTGTTGTCCCAGCGCGACAATGAAGAAGGACAGGCTGACCAGCAGCAGCACCGGTTGCATGCGGGGTTCCTGGTACCACGCCGCAATGAGCGGACTGAGCAACATCAAGAGCAGCATCAGACAGGCACTCGCCGATACGTTCAGCCAGTAGAGACTCGATAGGGTTTCCTGCTTGATCGATTGATGGTGAATGATCGCGTTGCTGACCCCAAGATCGGAGAAGAGCTGCGCGAATGCCACCACTGCTGCCACAAGTGCCATCACGCCAAAGTCGCCAGGCACCAGGAGTCTGGCCAGCACGGCCATTTGCAGCAGCATCAGCGCCGCTCGGCTAAGCATGGCAAAGCTCGTCCAGCGAACCGCGGAAAATGCGCTTTGCTTCAGGCTCATGCGCTAGCGCGGTCGCGGGTCGTCGGAACGGTCGACAAACAGGCTCTCCAGCACAGCGCGTCGCCTCGCCCGGTCGATTCGTGACGTGTCCAGCCAGACGAAGCGCCCTGGCGGGGCGTCGGCAATCGCCGCCAGTGCAGCCGCACGGTCGGTGTCGCCGTCGGTCAGCACCACTACCCGTGCGATGCGCGATGCGCGCGACAGCACACCAAGCTCGTGCCGGCACCCTTCGTTGTGAGCTTTGAAGCTGCGCAGATCCATGAGCACCACGTCGCTCCGCTTTACGAGTGCGTCGAGCGCCTGTTGCCAGGTCGTGTCGTGGCAATAGCACTCGTTCACTCGGTAACGCCCGTCGAGATCGGGGGAAAGGTCGAATTCGGCCAGGCGCGGCGCCACGTCCACCGGACTCCGAATGAAACGCGTAGCGAGGCGACCGTCGATGAAAATGAAGAGGTCGTCGGCGTCGAGTGTGCGCTCGACGAGGTCGGTGCCCGCGATCAGCACCGTGTTGCCGGTCAGGCGCCAGCGCTCGATCACATGGTCGAACAGCTCCTGGATGCGCCGGTCGTGTTGAAACACGCGTAGCACCAGGAGTGTGGGCACCCTGCCCGGCAGGCTGCCGCGCCTCAGGGCGGTGATGGCCGTCACAACCGGGATCCATGCCAGCGGCGCCAGCATCACGGTGCCGCCCAGTCCCAGATGGCTCGCGGCGCTCAAGGCCTGGACCAATTGCGCAATGCCCCACACCGCGGTGAAGAGGACCATCAGTTCGGAAAGCACTTTGCGCGAGTAGGCCTGCGCAAGCAGCTTGCCGAGCCACTTCAGGGGCCACCACGCCAGCAACCAAGGCGCCAGCGCGAAGAGCGCCATCGTGGAGTACGCGCCGTACACGCTCGTCAGGGCATGAAACCACTCCGGCGGATCCTTGATGATCACGGCAATCAGATCCAAGCCGGTCTGCGACGCCCACACCAGGCCGATCATGGGAATCAGCAGCCATGGCGCGACGGCTCGAGTCGTGCCGCCCAGGCAGACAGCAGCGACAAGAAGCATTGCCGGGCCGATCTCGAAGCCTAGGTAGGCGAGCACCTCGAGCGGCCGCGGCTCCACCGACTGCGACAGCGCGACCAGAAAGCACACCCCGAACCACACGGCCAGCGCGCCCAGCACCCGCCACCCAGACCAGCGCCACAGCAGCCCCAGGACGGGGATGACCGGCCACATTTCCACGAAGCCAATCAGCGCCAGGCGACGCAACGAGAACGCCATGCCGTCCATTACGACGTGGAGTTGCAGCGCTGCACTGCTGAGCGAGATCAACGCCGACAGGGCCAACAGCAAAATCGCCAGACGCACACCGGCGCGACGGTTGTCCAGGACCGTAACGGATCGCGTTTCGCCTTGCGGCGTTGTGCGGGTGTCCTCGCGACCCGCCCCTGCGGCGGGAGCCGGCTGAACGAGCGGAGCGCTCATTAGCCTGCGCATGGCCCTGCGATAGCTGCGCGCCACCAGCCATGCGCCGATCCACGACAGCAGCACGGCCAGCATGAAGATGAAGAGAAGCTTGCCGGTGGAGTAGTCCATGAGCGCGACCGTGCCGGCTCCCGTGATCAACTCTGAGCCAACGCAACGAAGCCCGCAACCGCGGGCTTCTCGTGCAAT
>CAVTJG010000010.1:0-354337 GCA_963735025.1 uncultured beta proteobacterium | reverse complement strand
TGTACAATGAACGACGTCCACACGGTGCACTCGGACACCTGACCCCGAGTGAGTACGCCAAGTCGGGTCAGCAACGACGCCTGGAAGTGGCCAATCTCTAGTTCAAAACTGTCCACTAACGGGGAGAACGTCACTATAGCCTCGGCCGCAACCCGAACCCCGTGCCGCCGTGGGAGTGGCGGCGGGCAAGGAAATAGCGAATTAGCGTCGATAGAAATTACAGTAATGACGCCTCCCGAGGGAACGTTCGCGCGTAAATTATTGATATACCATCCTCGCGTCTCGTCGGTGTGATTCTTGCATTGGCGTGGAAACATCTGCCGGCTTGCAGTCGTGCATGAAGCCCAGGGAGGGCTCGATGCCGCACTGGTTCCCCACCGGATTGCCCCTTTTCCGCCAAGCGCTGGGCATCGTTTTAGCAGCCCGCGCTCGCAGATCCCGATACGTTGGTGTCGCAATCTTGCAACCTTCGAGTACGTCAGGAGGGCGAGAATGAGACCGGAAATAGCCTGGAAATCGCTGGAAAAATCAAGCTCAATTGGCTGGTTGGGGTTTCTCGAGCGGATCGTTATCGCCCTCATAGGCCTTGCTTAGCCGTTCACTGCGCAAGCGCTAGTCGTGAACATCGACACGTTCACCGCCACGGCAAATAACACTGTCATTCAGGATACCTTCGACGATGGAATCCCACCGCCAAGCGGACCACTTGGCTCGAGTTCGTACAACACGCAGGGAACGATCCCAGCCGGATCTGAGGCGGGCGGGAAGCTTACGATCAACACCGCAAATGGCATATTGACCGCAAACGCGATCGGCCAGCCGCGAAGAAATGCCGGGGCGACCTTGCTCACACCTGCCAACAGCAGCGGACTCGGGATCGATAATGATATCTCGGTGTCCGGGCTTTTTGACCTGACGACACCCGTTGGACCGCTTTTCTATGCGTATGGAGTTCAGCTCATCGACGCAGGCCCGAGTCAACCGACTCAGCAGCTCCTCCAGCTGTTCATACGTTTCAATCCGATTACCGGCAATGCCGAAATCGTCTACATAAAGCAAGACTTTCTTGCGAATACGATAAGGGTATTCGGATCAACTCTGTTGGATCCGCCGAGTGGGACTGACCAGATCTTTATCGAACTCGTTCGCGACCGCGACGCGGCCGGAGCACTTACGAACATCTTTGATGCTTCTTTCGAGTATCGTGATGGTGCTAGGCACGGTCGATTCTGGTATGTTCAGTTCTGCGCTCGCCACTATGTTCGACGGCGAGGACTACGTGCGCGGGCGATTCTTTGCTTCTCAGGACCTAACCGTGCCCGAACCCGCCATCCTCGCGCTCCTCGGCGTAGCCCTCGCTGGTCTCGGTTTCTCGCGCCGCCGCAAGCTGCACTGAGTAGCCCGTCACTGACAGGAAGCCCGCCGCGTGCGGAAATTTCAGTAAACCGAAAATCGGAAATCCCGGGAGGAGGCTGACATGAAGACGAGAAAGTTCTTGTGGACCGTCCTTTCTAGCGCGCTCACCGCAGCTTGCATAGTCAACGTCAACGCCAAAGCCGATCCCATACCCAAGTGGGGCAATGAAGTCGATCTAGTCGGATTGGTCGATTCCTCGGGCCAGCTCCTGGCAAGAGATGGTTCTGTACTCGCCGACCAGTCGGGCGAACCGCTCCGTCCAGCATGCGCCTTGAGCGCCGTAACACCCGAACCATTTCGGTTTTTCGTCCAGGCGGGGAGGAGCGATCGGCTACTCATCTACCACGATGGCGGCGGCGCTTGCTGGGAATCAAATACCTGCGTAACTCCTCTGGTCAGTAACGCTCCGATATATGACCCGCGGATCACCGAAAACGAATACAACCTCGCATACGCGGGCGGCGTCCTAGATGGCACCAACGCGGCGAACCCATTCAAGGACTGGACAAAGGTTTTCATACCCTATTGCACCGGCGACGTGGGCTGGGGCAACCGCGACGTCATCTATCAAACAGTACAGGGCCCGCTGCCCATCCGGCATCGCGGTTACGCGAATATCAGAGCCGTGCTACGCTGGCTCGAAGACTATTATCGGGACAGCAACCTTCCGGCCCCCGCCAAGGTCGCGTTGACCGGATCGAGCGCGGGAGCGTATGCGACCATCGGGACGGTCTTTCCCGAAGCGATCAAACTACTCCCACGCACGACAGATACCTACGTTATTGCCGACAGCGGCAATGGTGTTGTCACCGATTCGTTCCTCGCGTCGGCAAAGGCGAACTGGGGGTACGAGTCCACGCTTCCTAAATACCTGGTTCCGGTATTGGCGGGTGGCGCTGATGGACTGCCGGTGCGCTTCTTCGGCGAACTGACCAAGCGATTCCGTGGAACACGGTTCGGGCAGTTCCAGAACGCCTATGACAGCATCCAGACCTTGGTGCTGAATACGATGAAATACACCGACGATCCGACGAGGTGGACCGATTCTCGTGATCTGGTCGGATCGCTGGTCGAGTGGAGCCTCAAGGCGCGCCTGGCGACAAACCTGTCCGCTGTCGCACCCAACTACCGCTTCTACACTGCCGCTGGCAGCGAGCACGAGATCCTAGTGAACATCCCAGTGGAAGCGAACGCGGGATTCTGTTCGGACAATTTCTATACGGAGAATTCGGCGGCCGAATTGAAATTCCGGAACTGGACAAATGCCATGGTCAATGGCGGGGGATACCTCTGGAATACAGGAAACTGGCGCAACGCAACCTGCTTTCCGAACTGCGTCGTGCCGGCCGCGCCAGGATGCATGCCGCTCGTGCAACCTTGATGCTGCCTTGGCTGGGTGGGTAGTAGTCACGTCCATTTCACAGGAAGCCCGCCGCGTGCGGGCTTTCTTGTTTCTGGGCTATCGTGCGATCCTGCATCCACGACGTAGCAAACTGCGGATGACTAGACCTACCATTTTCCAAGTCTCTCTTGGCCTATCCGTGGGCCTGGTTCTGACACTTCTCCTTGGCCTTCTGGTTGGCCCCAGCCTCCATCACAACGACGCGTGAGCTGATGATCGTCACGGTTGGTAATGTCATCTTCATGTCGCGGCCCTCTTAGCCCCGCTGCCCTTGTCGAGGCCTTGCGCACTTTGCCGTGGCGCTGTTGAACGGTATCAAGAACGGGTAAAAAGGCGGGTAACTGTCAGCAGAATAGGCTGAATTTTCGGAATAATCACCATTACTATCAATTGTTTATGAAACGTATATTGGCGGAAGGGGTGGGATTCGAACCCACGAAGACCGTTAGGCCCTGCCGGTTTTCAAGACCGGTGCATTCAACCGCTCTGCCACCCTTCCAGCTTTCTTGCCTTCGTTCACCCCGCGGATCGAGGCATCCCGCGCATGCGGATCCAGCGCATTCACCCTGGATTCCCGCCTTCGCGGGAATGACCGGCCTTTCGATATCCTGGCGCCAGGCTGCGGCAGGCGCCAACACCTGTGGATTCAACCGCTCTGCCACCCTTCCAGCGCATTGTCCTTCGCCTTTTGCATCATATAGTTACAATGCGCCAAGGACAATACCGGCATGCCATCGGGATACCTCCCCGGGCCGCCTCGCAGGCAGCGCTCAGCCGGTATACTTGGCGCCTTGAACTCTCACGCCGGGCACCCATCTAACGGGCTGTAGTAAATCAGACCAAAAGAGAACACTCCCAGGAGGGAAATTGATGCAACCTGAACTCCGACCCATTCAAGGCAACACCTACGACGCGGGCACGCAAGACATTGCGGTCCGGCAGAACAAGGTCCTGCGCAACACGTACCTGTTGCTTGCGGTCACGCTGATCCCCACGGCGATTGGCGCGCTGCTCGGCGCGAATCTGAACCTCAGTTTCATGCGCACCAGCCCGATGGTCTCGTTCATCGCGATCCTCGCGATCTTCTACGGCTGGATCTGGGCGATCGAGAAGAACCGTAATAGCGGCATCGGTGTTGCACTGCTCCTCGGCTTCACACTCTTCCTCGGTGTGCTGCTCGGACCGCTGCTGCAGCGCGTGCTCGGCTTTGCGAACGGGGGTCAGCTCGTGGCCATGGCGGCCGGCGGTACCGCGGTGACGTTTTTCGGGCTGTCGGCAGTGGCCTCGAACGTGAAGCGCGATTTCAGCGGCCTGGGACGTTTCCTGCTGGTGGGCTTCATCGCGATCATGGTCGCGGTCATTGCGAACGCGTTCTTCCAGATCCCCGCCCTGGCGCTCACGCTGCTGGTCGCATTCATCATCTTCTCGTCGATGGTGATCCTGTACCAGGTCAACGCGATCGTGCGCGGCGGCGAGACGAACTACGTCTCCGCAACGCTGACGCTCTACGTCGCGATCTACAATATCTTCTCGAGCCTGCTGCAGCTGCTCGGAATATTCGGCGGCGACGACTGAGTCGCCCGACAAGCAATGGAAGGGCCGCCACGCGCGGCCCTTTTCTTTTCTGGTGCCGCGATTACCCGCGTTCGAACACGGCCATCGATTCGACGTGCGCCGTGTGGGCGAACATGTTCACGATTCCAGCGGACACCAGTCGATAACCCTTGGAGTGCACCAGCACGCCGGCATCGCGCGCGAGCGTGCCCTGATCGCACGAGACGTACACCACCCGCCGCGGTCCGTGCGCTCCCAGCGACTTGACGAGCTCGATCGCCCCTTCGCGCGGCGGATCGAGCAGGAGCTTTTCGCAGCGGGGAAGTGACGCGCACACATCTGCGTCGAACAGGTTTGCCGTGCTGAATTGCGCAATGAGCCCGTTTGCCTGGGCGTTTTCGCGCGCGCGCGCGACCAGCTGCGCGCTCCCTTCGACTCCGATGACCTCGCCGCCGCGCACCGCGATCGGCAGGCTGAAATTGCCGAGCCCGCAGAAGAGGTCGAGGATGCGCTCCCCGGGGCCCGGATCCAGGTAGTCGACCGCGCGCCGGACGAGGATCGCATTGACCGCCTGGTTGACCTGCGTGAAATCGGTCGGTGCGAAATGGATGCGCACGTCGAATTCGGGCAGGCTGTAATAGAGCGGCGGAGCTTCGAGCGGGTGGAAAGGGCGGGCGGACTCCGGCCGGTCCGGCTGTAGCCAGAACTGGATGCCATGCGCGTCGGCGAAGTCGCGCAAGACGCGCTCATCGGCGGCGCTCGGTGCCTCCAGCACACGCAGGATCAGCACGGTCACCGCGTCGCCGACCGCAATCTCGATCTGCGGCAGCTGAGCGCGTATCGACAGCTCCTCGATCATCGACCGCAGCGGACGAATCAGATCCGACACGCGGGCCGGGAGAACCCTGCAGGCCCCCATGTCGGCGACATGCGAGGAGTGCCGCTCGCGAAAGCCCACGAGCACGCCGACCTGGTCGGATACCCGCCGGACGGACAGCCGCGCGCGGTGGCGGTAGCCCCATGCAAGCCCGTGCACGGGCGCCATCACCGTCTCGGGATGCAGCCTGCCGATGTGCCAGAGCGCATCCTCGAGTGCACGCTGCTTCGCGGCGACCTGGGCGTGATGATCGAGATGCTGCATGGCGCAGCCCCCGCACACGCCGAAGTACTCGCACCCGGGAACGGTTCTCGAAGCCGACTCGCGGTGCACGCGCGTGACCCTCGCACGCTCGTACCGCCGCTTCCAGCGATAGGACACGAAATCGACCGTCTCGCCCGGCAGTGCGCCCTCGATGAAGATCGCCTTGCCATTCACGTGAGCGATGCCGCGCCCCCCGGAATCGAGGGATTCGATCAGGACCGGCGGCATTTCAGGACGCCGGCCAGGCCGCGAGATACTCGTTCCAGTGCGGCTGATCAAGGCGCGCAAGCGTCGCGCGCACGAGAGCGACCTCGCGGGAGTGCTGGTCGGGGGTGATGGCGCCACGCATCAGCTTGAATCGCAGGAATACGAGCCATGTGTTGACCACATCGGTCTCGCAGTAGTTGCGAATCTCCGCGATACGCCCATCGCGGTAGGCGCCCCACACCTGCGAGCCGTCCATGCCCAGCTTGCCCGGCAACCCCATCAGCCGGGCGACGTCGTCCAGCGGCGCATTGTTGCGCGGCTGATAGAGCGCGAGGAGATCCATCAGGTCGATGTGACGCGAGTGGTAGCGGCTGATGTAGTTGTTGAACTTGAACTCGCGATCGTCGTCACCAAGATCCCAGTAGCGCGCCGCCACGACGGCGTTCACGAGCCCGCGGTAATGCAGCACGGGCAGATCGAACCCGCCACCATTCCAGGAAACGAGCTGCGGCGTGTACTTGTCGATGCCGTCGAAGAAACGCTGAATGAGCTGCGCTTCGCCGTCTTCCGGAGTCCCGAGCGACCAGACCGTGAGGCTGTCACCTTCGCGCAGGACGCACGAGATGGCCGCCACGCGGTGCAGGTGGGGCTGGAGAAAATCGTGGCCAACCGCGGCGCGGCGGCGCTGAAACGCGATCTCGGCGACGTCCGAGTCGGTCAGCTCGGAGTCGAGTTCATAGAGCGCGCGTAGCCCGGCGACGTCCGGAATCGTCTCGATGTCGAATACGAGCGTGGGCGTCATTACGCGGGGAAAACCCCGGTGGAAAGATAGCGGTCGCCGCGGTCGCACACGATCGTGACGATCACCGCATTCTCGACCTCCTTCGAGATGCGCAGCGCGACCGCCAGCGCACCGCCCGAGGAGATTCCCGCGAAGATGCCCTCCTCCGCGGCGAGGCGCCTCGCCATCTCCTCGGCATCCGCCTGGCCCACATTCTCGACACGATCCACGCGGGCCTTTTCGAAAATGCGCGGCAGGTAAGCTTCCGGCCACTTCCGGATTCCCGGAATCTGCGCGCCATCCTCGGGCTGACATCCGACGATGCGCACCGCGGGGTTCTTCTCCTTCAGGAATCTGGAGACGCCCATGATCGTCCCGGTCGTTCCCATGCTCGAGATGAAATGCGTGATCCGGCCCTCTGTCTCCCGCCAGATCTCCGGGCCCGTGCTCTCGTAGTGCGCGCGCGGATTGTCGGGATTGGCGAACTGGTCGAGCATGCGGCCCTTGCCCTCGCGCACCATCCTTTCGGCAAGATCGCGGGCGCCCTCCATGCCACCGTCCTTCGACGTGAGCACGATCTCGGCGCCGAAGGCCGCCATGGTCTGCCGACGCTCGACCGAGAGGTGCTCGGGCATGATCAGGACCATCCGATAGCCGCGCATGGCAGCGACCATCGCGAGCGCAATGCCCGTGTTGCCGCTGGTCGGCTCGATGAGCGTATCGCCGGGCTTGATCTCGCCCCGCTCTTCCGCGCCGCGAAACATCCAGAGCGCCGGGCGGTCCTTGACCGAGCCCGCCGGATTGTTGCCCTCGAGCTTCGCCAGGACGACATTGCTCGTCTCGCCGGGCAGACGCTTCAAGCGAACGAGCGGCGTACCGCCCACTGTGTCATCCACAGTCTTCCACATCTCGCTAGCCCTTCTGCTCGCGCGCGAGGAGTTCGGCCACGTAGCGTCCGACGCCCTCCTCCACGGTGAGGAACGGCGCGTCGTACCCAGTCCTGCGTAGCGCCGACAGGTCGGCTTCGGTGAAGCTCTGGTACTTGCCCTTCAAGGCGTCTGGAAACGGGATGTACTCGATCGCACCCTGTTGCTTCAGTTCCGCAAGATTCAGCGTCGCCTTGCCCTCGGCCGCCCGGCAGGCGTTGACGGTTGCCACCGCAACGTCGTTGAACGTCTGGGCGTGACCGGTCCCGACGTTGAAGATTCCCGAAATGTCCTTCTCCTGCAGAAAATGCAGGTTGACCTTCACAGCGTCCTCGACCGACACGAAGTCGCGGCGTTGCTCGCCATCACCGAATCCGCCCGATCCCTCGAAGAGCCGGACCTTCCCGCCACTCCGGTACTGGTTGAAGAAATGCCACGCGACGGACGCCATCCGGCCCTTGTGAGCCTCGTTCAACCCGTAGACGTTGAAGTAGCGCAATCCGACGACCGGCGCGTGCAGATCGTGCAGCCGGCGGCGTACGACCTGGTCGAAGAGATACTTCGAGTATCCGTAGACGTTGAGCGGCGCTTCGTGCGACGGTCCTTCGCGGAACACCCGCCCGCTCCCGTATACCGATGCCGACGAGGCATAGATGAAGGGGATCTCCTCCTCCTGGCAAAACTCGAGGAGGTCGAGCGAGTAGCGGTAGTTGTTCTCCATCATGTAGCGACCGTCGGAATCCATCGTGTCCGAGCACGCACCGAGGTGCAGGATCGCATCGAGCACACCGTCGAAGACGCCCCCCTCGATCCGCTCGAGAAACTCCTCCTGGTCGACGTAGTCCGCGATCTCACAGCCGACGAGATTCCGGAACTTGTCGCCTTCCTTCAGGTTGTCGACCGCGATGATTTCGGTCACGCCGTGCTTGTTCAGCGCTTTAACGAGGTTCGAGCCGATGAAGCCGGCGGCGCCGGTGACTGCGTAGTGAGGAGTCATGCTTGAGTCCTACCCGTTGAAACCTGCAAATCCTCGGTCAGCTCGTCGGGATGCACGACCGCAGTGCCGAATTTTCCGACGGCGATCCCCGCGGCGTGGTTCGCCACGCGAACCGCTTCGTGCATGGTTGCGCCCGCGGCAAGCATCGCCGCCACCGTGGCGATGACCGTGTCGCCCGCACCAGTCACATCGAAGACCTCGCGCGGCCGCGCGTGCTCATGAAGTATTTCGCCGCGCTGGAACAGTTTCATCCCGTCTTCGCCCAGCGTGACCAGGAGCGCCGTGAGCTCGAGCTCCGTGCGCAGCGCCTCGGCCCGAATTGCGAAGTCCGCGTCGCTCTTCCATTGCCCGACGACTTCCCGCAGCTCGTTGCGATTCGGGGTCACCAACGTTGCGCCACGGTATTTGGAGTAGTCGTCGCCCTTCGGATCCACCAGCACGACGCGCTTCTGCGCCCGGGCGAGCTCGATCATTCTCCCAATGTGGGTCAACCCGCCCTTGCCGTAGTCGGACATTACCACCGCGTCGCAGTGGTCCAGCAGTCCCTCGAACTCGGTCAGCTTGCCCGCCAGAACCTCGTGGCTCGGTGCGGTCTCGAAGTCGGCCCGCAGCAGCTGCTGCTTGCGACCGATCACGCGCAGCTTGACGGTGGTCGCGAGCTTGTTGTCCCGGTGCAGGCTGGTCGAGATGCCCTCGGCGGCGATGAGCCGCTCCAGCGATGTGCCAGCCTCGTCGGAGCCCACGACCGAGAGCAGCGTCACCTGCGCGCCGAGCGCCGCGGCGTTGAGCGCCACGTTCGCGGCGCCGCCCGGACGCTCTTCGGTGCGCTGCACCTTGACCACCGGCACCGGCGCCTCCGGCGAGATCCGCTCGACCTCGCCATACCAGTACCGGTCGAGCATCACGTCGCCCACGACGAGCACGCGCGCCTTGGAAAGATCGGGAAGTACGGTCGCGCGCTTCGTCACGGCGCAACCTCGAATTCCTCGGTCCGGCGCGGCGGGTAGGTCTCCCAGCCGGCGCACGCCGGGCACTGCCAGTAGAATTGCCGCGCCCGGAATCCGCAGCTCTCGCAACGGTAGCGTGAGAGCTTCCGCGTGTGGCTGTGCACCAGCCCGCGCACCATCTCGAGATCCGGACGCCGCTCGGCCGAAGCAGTCAGCAGCTGCGCTTCGAGCAGGCGGTCCAGCCCCAGCAATGTCGGGTTACGGCGCAGCTCGTCGCGCACCAGCTCATAGGCGGCCTGCGCCCCCTTGGCGTCGATGCTGAGCCGGAAGACGACGTCCAGCAGGTCTAGCGACGGATACTCGGCCAGGAAGCCACGCAGCAGGGTGAGCCCGTGCTCGGTCTGCCCGATCGCCTGAAAGCTCTTGAGCAGCCGTTGCGCGACCAGCGCGAGGTAGGTGGGATTCTGCGTCTCGACACGCTTCCACGCCTCGATCGCCGCCTCGTGGTTGCCTTCCGCGGCCTCGATGTCGCCCGAGGAGGATGCTGGCACGCACGCATCTGCGGCTCGCGTGCAGCGACTCCTCCAGATACTCCCGGGCGCGGTCGCTCCGGGAGTGATTGATCTCGACCGACGCGAGCTCGCAGTAGAAGTTCGCAATCTCCTTCTGCCAGCTCTGCCCGGAATCGCGCTCGAATTCGCGCGCCGCGCCGATTGCCTTTTCCCAGTCCTTTTCCTGCTGGTAGATGTCCAGCAGGTTCTTCAGCGCGGTGCTCCGGTATGGCCCCTTCGCCAGCCGCTCGAACGCCTCCTCGGCGCGGTCAAGCAGCCCCGCCTTCAGGTAGTCCTGGCCGAGTTCGTGGAGTGCCATGACACGCTGCTCCTGCGCGAGGTCGGACCGCTCGAGCAGATTCTTGTGCATCCGGATCGCTCGCTCGGTCTCGCCGCGCCGCCGGAACAGGCTGCCGAGTGCGAAATGCAGCTCGATGGTCTCCGGGTCGACCCTGACGACCTCGGTGAACGCCTCGATCGCCTTGTCGGGCTGCTCGTTCAGCAGGAAGTTGAGCCCGGTGAAGTAGGAGCGCGGGACCCGGCGCGATTCGGTGACGAGTTGCTTGATGTCGATGCGGGCGGCAAGCCACCCGAGCCCGAAGAACACGGGAAATGCGATCAGCCACCAGAACTCGAATTCGGGCACGTCGGGCAGGCGCTCGTACCGCTACATCCGGGGCGGCGCGTCTCCGGGTGAGCCCGGCCGTTCCGCGCCGGCATTGCCCGACGGCCGAAGTCGAAGCTCCTTCTTCAGTCCGGAGATCTCGCGGTGCCGGCGCATGAACGCCGGGATGCAGGCGAGTATGCCGAATACCGCGCCTGCGGCGAAAGCTGCCAGGACCACCAGCATGAGCGGCGCTCGCCACTCCTGCTCGAAGTAGAACCGTACCGTTACCGGGTCGGCGTTCTTGAGCGCGAAAAGGAGCAGCACCAAGAACACGACTGCCCACACGAGGGCCGACAAGATGCGGAGGATCGCCATCCGGTCAGCTCGCGACGCCGCCGCGGCCGGACCAGACCAGTCGCCGCGATTCGGGCATGGGAATCATGGGCTCTACGACTGCGCCGGCTGCAGTTCCGTCGCGGATTGAGGCTGCTCGCTGGGCGGGGAGCCGTCTACGCGCTCACGCAATTCCTTGCCGGCCTTGAAGTGCGGCACGTACTTCTCCGGGACGTGAACGCGTTCTCCTGACTTCGGATTGCGCCCCACTCGAGCCGGTCGATAGTTCAATCCAAAGCTGCCAAAACCGCGTATCTCGATGCGCTCGCCGCTGACCAGGCTGTGCGTCATCGCGTCAAGCACCATCTTGACGGCGTACTCCGCGTCTTTGGCGACCAACTGCGGATAGCGTGCCGCCAGCCGCGCGATCAGCTCCGACTTGGTCATTCCCTCCCCCTCAGCTCTGCGGATTCTTGGTGTCCAGCTTGGCTTTCAGCAAGGCACCTAGGTTGGTGCTTCCGGTACTCGCTGCCGCCTCGCTTTGCAGTTTCTTCATTGCCGCATCCTGCTCCGCGGAGTCGCGCGCCTTGATCGACAGATTGATGCCGCGGGTCTTGCGATCGATGTTGATGATCATCACCTGCACCGATTCGCCTTCCTTGAGATGCGTGCGGGCATCCTCGACGCGATCGCGCGACACTTCCGACGCACGCAGGTAGCCCTCGACATCGCCGCCCAGCGAGATCGTCGCGCCCTTCGCGTCGACGCTCTTCACCGTTCCCGTCACCAGGGCGCCCTTGTCGTGCGTCGCCACAAAGTTGGTATAGGGATCGCCCTCGAGCTGCTTCACGCCGAGCGAGATCCGTTCGCGCTCGACGTCGATCGACAGCACGACAGCCTCGACGTCCTCACCCTTTTTGAACTGCTTGACCGCTTCCTCGCCGGACAGGCTCCACGAGAGATCGGAGAGGTGCACCAGTCCGTCGATGCCGCCCGGCAGTCCGATGAAGATGCCGAAGTCCGTGATCGACTTGATCTGGCCCTGGACCTTCTCGCCCTTGCGGTGATTCTGCGCAAACTCGTCCCACGGGTTCGGAAGGCACTGCTTCATGCCGAGCGAGATCCGGCGGCGATCCTCGTCGATCTCGAGGATCATCACCTCGACCTCGTCGCCAACCTGCACTACCTTCGATGGATGGACGTTCTTGTTGGTCCAGTCCATCTCCGACACGTGCACGAGTCCCTCGATTCCCGATTCGATCTCGACGAACGCGCCGTAGTCGGTGAGATTGGTCACCTTGCCGAACAGCCGCGTGCCCGTCGGATAGCGCCGGCCGAGCCCGACCCAGGGATCGTCGCCCAGCTGCTTGAGCCCCAGCGACACGCGATTCTTCTCCTGGTCGAACCGCAGCACCTTGGCATCGACTTCGTCACCGACCGACAACACCTCGGTCGGATGCTTCACGCGCCGCCATGCGAGGTCGGTAATGTGCAGCAGTCCGTCGATGCCGCCCAGATCCACGAACGCGCCGTAATCTGTGATGTTCTTGACGATGCCCTTGACGACGGTGCCTTCCTGAAGCGTAGCGAGCAGCGCATCGCGCTCCGCGCCCGCGGTCTGCTCGAGCACGGCGCGGCGCGACACCACCACGTTGTTCCGCTTGCGATCGAGCTTGATCACCTTGAAGTCCATCGTCTTGCCCTCGTAGGGCGTCGTATCCTTCACGGGGCGCAGATCGACGAGCGAGCCCGGCAGGAATGCGCGGATGCCGTTCATCATGACGGTCAGTCCGCCTTTCACCTTGCCAGAGACGACGCCCTGGACCGCCTCGCCGGTCTCAAGAGCCTTCTCGAGGTCCAGCCATGCGGCGAGACGCTTGGCCTTGTCGCGTGACAGCCGGGTTTCCCCATGGCCGTCCTCCAGGGCCTCGATGGCGACCGGCACGAAATCTCCGGGCTTGACGTCGATTTCGCCGGCGTCGTTACGAAACTCCTCGAGGAGGATGAAGCTTTCCGACTTGAGGCCGGCATTGACGACGACGAAATTCTGATCGATGCGTACCACTTCTGCAGTGATCACTTCGCCGATGCGCATCTCTTTGCGGCTGAGGCTCTCCTCAAAGAGGGCGGCGAAACTTTCCGGAGCGGCCACTGCGGGGGAAACGTTAGGCATAAAGGGCTGAGATTACCTGAGTTTGGCCCGTCCGACCCGGACGGGGCTGGTTGTAAACGCGACGCGGCCGAGCGGCCAGCCGTCACCTGTTTCACGCTTGCTTGTCCTGCGTTTTCCTGCTCTACGCTTCGCTTGCGCGCTCGCGGTACCAGCCGACCACACGCGCCACCGCTTCATCGACCGTCAATCGAGTCGTATCGAGCAGAAGTGCGTCGGGCAGCTGAACGAGCGGTGCGACGGGCCGCATGGCGTCCCGCACGTCGCGCTCCTGCAACTCGCGCAAAAGAGTGTGAATGCTAGCAGGGATTCCTTTGTCGATCAACTGCTTATGGCGGCGAGCGGCGCGGGTCGCGACGTCCGCGGTGAGGAAGACCTTGAGCAGCGCGTCCGGAAAGACCACCGAGCCCATGTCGCGACCCTCCGCGACCAGGCCGGGCGCGACGCGAAACCGTCGCTGGCGCTCGAGCAGCGCATGGCGGACCGCCGGAATCGCGGCGCAAAAGGATGCGCCGACCGAGCACTCCTCGGTCCGGATCGCGTCGGTCACGCGCCGCCCCGCGAGCCAGACGCCATCGCCCTCGAACCGCAGATCCAGTCGTCCGGCAATCTGTGCCAGACGCTCCGCGTCGTCCCAGCCGACCGACGATTCGATTGCCGCCAGTGCCACCAGTCGGTAGAGCGCGCCGCTGTCGAGATAGCGCCATCCCAGTGTTCGGGCGACGCCCTGGGCCACCGTCCCCTTCCCGGAAGCGGACGGCCCGTCGATGGCGATGACCGGGGTCACGTGCGCTCCTCGATCGACAGACCGGCGCGACGGGCGATTCCGACGAATCCGGGAAACGAAGTGGCGACGTTGGCGCAATCGCGAATGATGATCGGCGCGCCTGCCCCGGTCGCCGCCATCGCCGCCATCGCGAATGCCATCGCAATCCGATGATCGCCGCGCGACTCGACGACGCCGCCCGCGTACGGGCCGCCGTCGATGATCATGCCGTCGGGAGTCGGCTCGGCCCGCGCGCCTATCGCGGCGAGCCCGTCGGCCATCACCTGGATGCGATCCGATTCCTTGACGCGCAACTCCTCCGCGCCCCGTAGCACGGTGCGGCCGCGGGCATTGGCGGCGGCCACGAACAGGGCCGGAAACTCGTCGATCGCAAGCGGCACCAGCTCGCGCGGGATTTCGATTCCCCGCAGCTTTGCCGACCGAACCCGGATATCGGCGACGGGCTCCCCGCCCAGCTCGCGTGAATTCAGCAATGCAAGATCCGCCCCCATCAGACGCAGTATCTCGATCACTCCGATGCGAGTGGGATTGACACCGACGTCCCGCAACGTGACATCCGACCCGGGTGCGATCGTCGCGCCGACCATGAAGAACGCGGCAGAGGAGATGTCTGCCGGCACGGCAACATCCGCCGCATGTAGCGATCCGCCACCACGGACCGCGACGGTGCCGCTTTCGCGTTCCACGGAATATCCGAACGCCGCGAGCATCCGCTCCGTGTGGTCGCGCGTCGGGGCCGGCTCGGTGACCCGCGTCGTGCCCGACGCATACAGACCGGCGAGCAGCAGCGAAGATTTGACCTGCGCGCTCGCCACCGGCATGACGTAGTCGATGCCGTGCAGGCCCGAATTGCCGTGCAACCTGAGCGGCGGGCGCCCACCGTCCGCGGTGTCGATCCGAGCACCCATTGCGGCGAGCGGATCCGCGACGCGACGCATCGGCCGACGGCACAGGCTGGCGTCGCCGGTCAGCTCGCAGTCGAACGGCTGCGGCGCAAGCAGCCCCGCGAGGAGACGCATAGACGTGCCGGAATTGCCGCAATCAAGGACTCCGCTCGGCGCGCGCAGACCGCGCAGCCCCACGCCGTGCACGGTCACGTTCCCCGCCTCCGGACCGTCGATCCGCACGCCGAGCGCGCGAAAGATATTCATGGTCGCCAGCGCGTCCTCGCCCTCGAGGAATCCCGCTGATATGCGTCGTCCCGGAGGCAATCGAACCGAGGATGATCGAGCGGTGCGACACGGATTTGTCGCCGGGCACGCGGACGGTTCCATCGAGCCGACCGCCGGGCTGGACCGTGTAGGAGATCGTCATCGCCGCGCGAGCCACTCGTTCCGGGCGCGCCGCGCGCCGTCGAACAGGCGCTCGAGTCCCGCGGCGTCCTGCGCCTCGAGCATTCGGCGCGCCTCGGCGAGTACCGACTCGAATCGGGCGAGCTCGGCAAGCAGCGCCGGCCGGTTCGCCATGCAGATGTCGCGCCACATCTCGGGATGGCTCGAGGCGATGCGCGTGAAGTCGCGAAAGCCGCTCGCCGCGTAGGCAAAGAGCAGCTCGGCCGCTTCGTGCGTGGCGACGTCGTGCACCAGCGCGTACGCGAGCAGGTGCGGGAGATGGCTGACCGCGGCGAACACCTCGTCGTGCGCTTGCGGCGCCATTTCGTGGACGTCCGCGCCACAGGCGCGCCACAGCGAGCGAACGGCTTCGGCCGCTTGCGCGTTCGTGTCCGCGACAGGTGTCAGAACGACGCGCTTGCCGACGAAAAGATCCGCGCGCGCAGCCTCCACGCCGGACTGTTCCGCCCCGGCAATGGGATGCCCGGGAACAAATCGCGGGAAACTCTCCCCGAGCGCGGCATGCGCAGCATCGACGATGTCCCGCTTGGTGCTGCCGGCGTCGGTGACCACGGTGCTCCGGGTCGAGGCGCGGGGCGATCGCATTCAGCACGTCGGAAGTCGCGCCGACCGGCATCGAGAGGAAGACGAGGTCGACGCCCTGCACCGCGTCCCCGAGGCTCGCGTCCCGGTCGATCACGCCGCGCGCCTTCGCCCGATCCAGATTTGCGCGCGAGCGCCCGACGCCGATGATCTCCTCGACCTGACCCGCGCCGCGCAAAGCAAGCGCGAACGACCCGCCGATCAACCCGACGCCGACGATCGCGATCTTGCTGATCGACGCCACGTTATCGCGCGCTTTCGCTTCGAGCGCCCTCTCCAACGCTGACGAGGAATCGCTCGTTTTCCTCGCGCAGGCCGGTCGTGACCCGAAGATGATCCGGCATCCCGTAGCCTGCGACCGGTCGCACGATCACGCCCTGCCTGAGCAGCCGCTGATAGACGGCGCCCGCCGCGCTCTTGCCGCCTTCCCGCGGAATCTCGACACTCACGAAATTCGCGAACGTGGGGATCCAGGCAAGGCCCAGCCGCCCGAATCCGGCGGTCAGTTGCTTGATTCCGGCGACGTTGAGCTGATAGCTGCGCTCCACGAACGCCTCATCCTCCAGGGCCGCCATGGCGGCGACCAGCGCAAGGTTGTTGACGTTGAACGGCTGGCGAACGCGATTCAGCATGGCGGCGACGTCGGGGTGGCACAGGCCGTAGCCGACGCGCAGTCCCGCGAGTCCATAGGCTTTCGAGAACGTCCGCAGGACAACCAGGTTCGGGTACTTCGCAAGCCAGGCCACGCTGGGGCAGCGCAACGGCGGCTCGAGATACTCGTTGTACGCCTCGTCGAGCACGACGAGCACGCCGCGGGGCGCCCGGCGCAGGAACGCATCGACCTCGTCGGCGGGCAGCATGGTCCCGGTCGGATTGTTCGGATTTGCGATGAAGACCACACGCGTATCCGGGGTGATTGCGGCAAGCATCCCCGCGAGGTCGTGGCCGTATTCCCTGGCCGGCACCACGATGCTTTGCGCGCCGCGCGCCTGGGTCGCGAGCGGATAGACCGCAAACGCGTGCTGCGCGAATACCGCCGCTCGCCCTGGCGCGAGAAATGCGCCCGCCACCATTTCGAGAAGATCGTTCGAGCCATTGCCGAGCACGATGCGATCCATCGCAACGCCCAGCCGGTCCGAAACCGCCTTCGTCAGATCGTACCCGTCGGGGTAGCGCGCGAGCTCGGGAAGCGCCGCTTCGATCGCCGCCCGTGCCCGTGGGGAGAGCCCCGACGGATTTTCGTTCGACGCGAGCTTGACGATCTTCCGCTCATCGAGACCGAACTCGCGCGCGAGCTCGGTGATCGGCTTGCCGGGCTGGTACGGCGCGATCGCCCGGATGTAGCTCGGCGCGAGCTCGCAGGGATCGAGTGGCTCGGCGGCGCGCCGGTCCTTCTCTGCGCCCTGGGCGTTCTGCGATCCGCTTGGCTTGCTGCTCATAGCACTGCACTCGGATAAGAGCCGAGCACCTTGAGAAACGGGGCGATGCCGCGCAGCTCGGCGATTGCAGGCGCGACTTTCGCATCCTGCTCGTGGCCTACGAGATCGACGTAGAACATGTACTCCCACGCCGCCTGACGCGAAGGCCGCGACTCGATGCGCGTCATCGATACGCCATGCTTCGCGATGGGTGAAAGCAGCGCGTGCAGGGCGCCGGGGCGGTTCGGCACGGTCATGACCAGGGACGTTCGATCACGCCCACTCGGCCCGGGCTCGAGTTGGCCGAGCACGAGGAATCGCGTCATGTTCTTCGGATCGTCCTCGATGTTGGCGGCCACGATCTCCAAACCGTAGCGGTCCGCGGCCACGGCGGGCCCGATCGCGCAGGCGGAAGGCTCCTCGGCCACGCGCCGCGCCGCCTCGGCATTGCTCACGAGCGGCACGCATTCGGCATGGGGAAGATTGCGCGCGATCCAGCCGCGGCACTGTCCGAGCGACTGGACGTGCGAGTAGACGCGTTCGACCCCGTCCAGTCCGGCACTCTTGCGCAGCGCGTTCTGGTGCACGCGGAGCACGACCTCCGCGCAGATCCTGAGCGGCGTGGCGAGCAGGAGATCCAGCGTGCGTCCGATCGCGCCCTCGGTGGAATTCTCGACGGGCACGACCGCGAACCCCGCTGCGCCCGTCTCGACCGACCGGAAGATTTCGTCGATCGATTCGTGCGCAAGAGCCTCCACGGCGCCCCCGAACTGCTTGGCGACCGCCATCTCGCTGAACGTCCCCGCCGGCCCGAGATAGGCGACCTTGAGCCGCGCTTCCAGTCCGCGACAGGCGGAGATCACCTCGACGAAGATCCGTCCCAGTGCATCGCCCGAAAGCGGCCCGGGATTCTCGGCCATCACCCGTCGCAGCACCTCGGATTCGCGCTCCGGGCGATACACCGGTGCGTCCCCCTTGAGCCGCCCGATCTCCCGGGCATGGCCGGCACGCTCGTTCACGATCCGCACGATCTCGCGATCGAGCGAATCGATTGCGGCGCGACGCTTGGCGATATCGTCGCTCACTCGCTCACCGCTCGGCGGGCAGGAAACGCGCGTCCAGCACCCCTTCGATGCTGCGGAGCGAAGCGATCACGGCCTGCGATGGCGCGCTGTCCACGTCGAGCAGCGTGTAGGCGAGCTCGTCGCGCGACTTGTTGATCATGTTGTGGATGTTCAGGCGATTCTCGCCCATCGTCGCCGAGATCTGCCCCACCATGTTCGGCACGTTCGCGTGCGCGACGCTCAACCGGAAGGGCGCCTCGCGCTGCATCGACACCGTGGGAAAATTCACGGAGTTGACGATGCTGCCGTTCTCCAGGAAATCGCGCAGCTGATCGACCACCATGACGGCGCAGTTCTCCTCGGCCTCGTGGGTCGAAGCGCCCAGGTGCGGCAGCGCAATGACCCCGGGGTGCGCATCGAGCGTATTGCTCGGAAAGTCGGTCACGTAGTAGCGGAGGCGCTGTGCGGCAAGCGCCTCCAGCACGGCCGCGTCGTCCACGATCCCTTCACGGGAGAAATTGAGCAACACCGTCCCCGGTCGAACCGACTGGAGGTTGCGCTGGTTGACGAGGTGGCGCGTGGCCTCGACCAGCGGCACGTGCAGCGTGACGAAGTCACAGCTCCGGAGCACCTCGTCGATCGAGTGCGCCTTGCGCACCTGGGACGGCAGGCTCCAGGCCGCCTCCACGGTGATTTCCGGGTCGAAGCCGAGCACGTTCATGCCGAGTCGAATCGCAACGTCGGCGACGAGGCTGCCGATCTTGCCCAGCCCGATGACCCCGAGCGTGTGATGGGGCAGCTCGATTCCGGCGAACTGCTTCTTGCCGTCCTCGACCTGCTTGTGCAGGCTCCGATCGTCGCCCTTCAGCGACCTCACGAAATCGATCGCGGGCACGAGATTGCGCGCGGCCATCAGCATGCCGGACAGCACGAGCTCCTTGACGGCATTCGCGTTTGCGCCGGGCGCGTTGAACACGGGAATCCCGCGCGCGCTCATCACCTTGACCGGAATGTTGTTGGTTCCGGCGCCGGCTCGCCCGACCGCCTTCACGGTCTCGGGAATCGTCATGGCATGCATGTCCGCCGAGCGCACGAGCACGGCATCCGGACGCGCTTCGTCCTTGGAGCATTCGTAGCGCTCGGCAGGCAGGCGCTTCAGCCCCACGTCCGAAACCTGGTTCAGGACGAGAATTCGATATCGGTCAGCCACGCTTCGCCTCGAACTCGCGCATGTAGTCGACGAGCCGCTGCACGCCTTCGAGCGGCATGGCATTGTAGATCGAAGCGCGCATTCCGCCGACCGAGCGATGTCCCTTCAGCTGCACCATGCCGCGCTCCTTCGCGCCCTCCAGGAACGCGGCGTCGAGCTTGGGATCAGCCAGCGTGAACGGCACGTTCATCCGTGAGCGGTCAGATTTTTTGACCGGGTTGGCGTAGAAGGTCGAGCTGTCGAGAAAATCGTAGATCAACTTCGCCTTCGCGATATTCCGCACTTCGATTCCCGCGACACCGCCCTGGCGCTTTAGCCACTTGAACACGAGCCCGGCGATGTAGACCGCGTAGGTGGGCGGGGTGTTCGACATGGACTGCGCATCGGCATGCACCTTGTAGTCGAGCATGCTCGGCGCACTCGCCGGCGCCTTGCCGAGCAGCTCGTCGCGCACGATCACGATGGCGAGGCCGGCCGGACCGATATTCTTCTGCGCGCCTGCATAGATGAGCCCGTAGCGCCCTACGTCGACGGGACGCGACAGCATATGTGATGACATGTCTACGACCAGCGGAACGCTGCCGGTCGCCGGAACCCAGTTGAGCTCGACGCCGCCGATCGTCTCGTTCGAGCAGACGTGCACATAGGCGGCCGCCGGATCGAGCTTCCATTTCGCCTGCTCCGGCATGTAGCTGAAGTTCGCGTCCTCGGAGCTGGCGGCAATGTTGACCTTGCAGAACCGCTGCGCTTCCTTGATCGCCTTCTTCGACCATTCCCCGGTGTTGACATAGTCTGCGCCCGGCTTCCCGTCCAGCAGGTTGATCGGCACCATCGAGAACTGCAGTGTCGCCCCGCCCTGCAGGAACAGCACCTGGTACCCCTTTGGCACCGCGAGCAACTCGCGCAGGTCCGCCTCGGCTTCCGCGGCGATCGCCATGAACTCCGGCCCGCGATGGCTCATCTCCATCACGCACATGCCGCTGCCGTGCCAGTCGAGCATCTCCTCGGCCGCCAGCCGCAAGACCTCCTCCGGCAGCACCGCCGGACCTGCAGAAAAGTTCAACACCCTGCTCACTCGCAATTCCTTCCGGGATCTTTCCGCGAAACTCATGTCGGGCGACACCTTTGACGACACCTTTGACGACACCTCTGACGACACTTTTGGCAACGCTTTTGGCCACTCTCGCCGCGCCATGATCCGCGCCATGCATTACGAAGATTGCGCAAAGCGCGCATGCCATTCAAGCGCAAAGATCGTCAGTCCTCGTCCTTGGCGCCCCACTCCTCGCCGTCGCCGTCCTGGCTATCGACTTCCTGGCCATCGATGTCCTGGCCATTGCCGCGGTGGGTTCCATTGCCACCGGCGGCGCCCACGATCTCATCGTGGCCGTTACCGTTGCCGTTGGCGACGTCTTCGGCCTCGACGATCCGCTGGACGCCCGCCAGCCGGGTACCTTGATCGAGGCTGATCAGGCTGACTCCCTGGGTCGAGCGTCCCATTTCGCGAATCTGATCGACCTTGGTGCGGATCAGCACGCCGCCGGTCGAGATCAGCATGATCTCGTCCTTGTCGTCGACGAGGGTCGCGCCGACGAGCTTGCCGTTTCGCTCGCTCGTCTGGATCGCGATCATCCCTTGCGTTCCGCGACCATGGCGCGTGTACTCGGCGATCGACGTCCGCTTGCCGAATCCATGCTCGGTGGCCGTCAGCACGCTCTGGTTCTCGTTGGCAGCCACGAGCATCGAGATGACGTGCTGGCCGTCGTTGAGACGCATCCCGATCACGCCGCGCGCCTGTCGACCCATCGGGCGAACGTCCTCCTCGGCGAAGCGTACCGCCTTTCCGGCATCGGAGAACAGCATGACGTCGTGCTTGCCGTCCGTGATGGCGACGCCCACGAGAAAATCGGCGTCGCCGAGCCCGAGTGCGATGATGCCCTTCTTCATCGGCCGCGAGAAATCGGTGAGCGGAGTCTTCTTGACGTAGCCGCTGGTCGTCGCCATGAACACGAAGTGCTCCTCGTCGAAGCTCTTCACCGGCAACACCGCGTTGATCCGCTCGTTCTCTTCGAGCGGAAGCAGGTTCACGATCGGCTTGCCGCGGCTCTGGCGGTTGCCCTGCGGCACCTCGTAGCCCTTAAGCCAGTACACGCGTCCGCGGCTGGAGAAGCACAGCATGTAGTCGTGCGTATGCACCACGAACAGCCGGTCGACGAAATCGTCTTCCTTCGTCGCCGCGGCCTGCTTCCCGCGCCCGCCGCGCCGCTGCGCACGATAGTCCGCGAGCGGCTGCGCCTTGATGTAGCCGGTGTGCGAGAAGGTGATGACCACGTCCTCGGGCGTGATGAGGTCCTCGAGCACGATGTCCTCGGCGTTGAGGACGATCTCGCTGCGGCGCTCGTCGCCGTACTGATCGCGGATCTGATTGAGCTCGTCGACGATGATCTGGGTGATGCGCTCGGGCCTGGCGAGGATGTCGAGGTAGTCCGCGATGCGCTCGAGCAGGTCGCGATAGTCGGCGACGATCTTGTCCTGCTCGAGGCCGGTCAGTCGCTGCAGCCGCAGTTCGAGAATCGCCTGCGCCTGCGCATCGGACAACCGGTAGCCTTCGGGCGTCATGCCGAACCCCGGCGGCAGGTCCGCGGGCTTGGACGAATCGGCAGCCGCGCGCGCGAGCATCTGCTCCACGACCGTCGAGCGCCAGGTGCGATCGAGGAGCTTCTGCTTGGCCTCGGCAGGCGTCTGCGCCGCCTTGATCAGCGCAATGATCTCGTCGACGTTCGAGAGCGCGACCGCCAGGCCTTCCTGGACATGCGCCTTGCGGCGCGCCTCGCGCAGCTCGTACACCGTGCGGCGGGTGACGACCTCGCGCCGGTGCGAGAGGAACGCGTCCAGCATCTGCTTCAGGTTGAGCAGCCGCGGCTGACGGTCGACCAGCGCGACCATGTTGATCCCGAAGCTGTCCTGCAGCTGGGTGTGCTTGTAGAGGTTGTTGAGGACAACTTCCGGGAGCTCGCCGCGCTTGAGCTCGATCACGACCCGCATGCCCGACTTGTCGGATTCGTCCTGGACGTGCGCGATCCCCTCGAGCCGCTTCTCGTTAACGAGCTCCGCGATACGCTCGAGGAGCGCCTTCTTGTTGACCTGGTAGGGCAGCTCGTCGACCACGATCGCCGTGCGATTCCCCCGCTCGACCTCCTCGAAGTGGGTACGCGCGCGAATCACTGCGCGGCCGCGTCCGGTCCGATAGGCCTCGTGCACGCCCGCGATGCCGTAGATCAGTCCGCGCGTGGGGAAGTCGGGTGCCTGGATGATCTTGATCAGCTCGTCGATCGAGATCGCGGGATTCGCAAGGAGCGCAAGACAGGCGTCCACGGTCTCGCGCAGGTTGTGCGGCGGAATGTTGGTGGCCATACCGACCGCGATGCCGGAAGACCCGTTGATCAGCAGGTTGGGGATCCGCGCCGGCACCAGCGCCGGCTCGCGCTCCTTGCCGTCGTAGTTGGGGACGAAATCGACGGTTTCCTTGTCGATGTCCGCCATCAACTCCGATGCGATGCGCTCGAGACGGCACTCGGTGTAGCGCATCGCCGCCGCGTTGTCGCCGTCGATCGATCCGAAATTGCCCTGACCGTCCACCAGCGGGTAGCGCAGGCTGAAATCCTGCGCCATGCGGACTAGCGTGTCGTAGATCGCCGAGTCGCCGTGCGGGTGAAACTTCCCCATCACCTCGCCGACGACCCGCGCACACTTGACGTAGGGGCGGTTCCAGACGTTGTTCGCCTCGTGCATCCCGAAGAGAACGCGTCGATGCACGGGCTTCAGGCCGTCTCGCACGTCGGGCAGCGCACGCCCGACGATCACGCTCATCGCGTAATCGAGATACGACCGGCGCATCTCCTCTTCGAGGCTGACCGGCAGGGTTTCCTTGGCGAACTGATCCATCTTCTGCTTGATTTGGGAGGCGCCGATGGCATGACAATGCACGCCAAACGAATACCGGTTAGGGGCCTGTTGTGCGCCGAGCGCCCGAGTCGATCAAAAAGGTTGAAATATTACCATTTGCGACGCGCTCAAGCCACGCGGGAGGTGGTCCGAGCGGCTCACCGGCGGGACCGGGCGGCCCTGTTTTTTGGCTTTCCCGATACATGCCGATTGGTGTACCATCCCGGGCGCAAGACATTGAGCGGGAACGCCGTCGCACGGCTCGAATCCCGCCGGAACAACGAGCCACAACAGGGGGTGTCCTTTGAAATCCATAACCAAGAGCCTTATTCTCACTTGCGCCGCCGCGCTTGGTCTCACAGCGCTTTCCGTTTCCGCCCAAGCCCCGCCACCGAACGGCCCGTTGGGTGGTCCCGAGGCCTACGTCATCGATGCCCGCGGCCAGATCGTCAAGAGCCCAACCGGCTTGTGCTGGCGCACCCAGTGGTGGACCCCGGCGACCGCAGGTTGCGAATGCGACAAGGACATCCTGCCTGCCGCACGTTGCGCGCCGCCGATGGCGCCGAAACCCGCGGCAGCGCCTGCGCCCGCTCCGATGGCCAAGCCCGCAGCGAAGCCGGGGGTCTGCAACTTCACCGCACGGTTGACCGGCGATGCGACGTTCGATTTCGACAAGTACACGCTCAAGCCAGCCGCCCGCGCGCAACTCGACCGCGACGTGGTTGGCCGTCTGGCATCGTGCGCATCGATCTCCGGCGTGAGCGTCAACGGGCACACCGACCGCATCGGCAGCGCAACGTACAATCAGAAGCTGTCCGAGCGACGCGCAGACGTCGTCAAGAACTACCTGATCAGCAAGGGCATGGACAAGAGCAAGATCGAGACGTTCGGCTACGGCAAGACCCAGCCGATCAAGTCCTGCCCGGACACGAAGGACTTCAAGGCGCTCGTCGCGTGTCTCGCGCCGAACCGCCGTGCCGACGTCGAAGTGAGAGGCCCGGCCAAATAAGTCCAGACTCAGCAAAATCCGCCCCGCCGAGCGCGGGGCTTTTTTTTTCAGGCTGCCCCGACCATGGCCAACGGCACCCGCCCACCCCAGCCCGCGGATCTGGCGATAGAAGCACGTTGGGTGGTGCCGGTCGAACCGGCCGGAGTAGTTCTAGAGAACTATTCGGTCGTCGTGCAGGCGGGCCGGATCGCCGCGATCCTGCCCACCGCCGATGCCGCCGAGCAGTACGCTCCGGCCGAGCATCTTCAGCTTCCGGACCACGTCCTCGTCCCGGGGCTCGTGAATCTCCACACGCACGCCGCCATGGCGCTCATGCGCGGCCTGGCCGACGACCTTCCGCTCATGACGTGGCTCAAGGAGCACATCTGGCCTGCCGAGGCGCGCCACGCGTCGCGCGAGATGGTCTACGATGGCACGCTGCTTGCCGCCGCGGAGATGCTGCGCGGCGGGGTCACTTGCGCGAACGACATGTACTTCTTCCCCGAGGCGGCGGGCCGCGCCTTCGTCGATGCCGGCATGCGAGCCGCCATCGGGCTCATCGCCATCGAGTTTCCGACCGCCTACGCGTCCGACCCCGACGACTATCTTGCCAAGGGTGTCGCGGCACGGGATGCCATGCGCGATCAGTCCCGCCTGACGTTCTGCTTCGCGCCCCACGCTCCCTACACGGTCAGTGATCGCACGTTCACCCGCATCGGCACGATGGCGGAGGAGCTCGATCTGCCTATCCATCTTCACCTTCACGAGACGGCGGACGAAATTCGCGAGAGCGTCGCGGCGCATTCTGTCCGACCGTTACAGCGCCTCGAATCGCTTGGTCTGGTGTCGCCACGGTTGATCGCCGTGCATGCCGTGCATCTGAATGACTCCGAGGTGAAGCTTCTCGCGCGCAATGGGTGTTCCGTCGCACACTGCCCTTCGTCCAATCTGAAGCTGGCAAGCGGCTTCGCCCCGGTCCCTGCGCTGCTCGACGCCGGGATCAACGTCGGACTCGGCACCGACGGGGCCGCCAGCAACAATCGCCTGGACGTGTTCCAGGAAATGCGCACTGCCGCACTGGTCGCCAAGGCGGTATCGGGTAACCCGGAAACCATGCCCGCACACGCCGCCCTGCACGCCGCCACCCTGGCCGGCGCACGCGCACTGGGACTCGACCGTGAAACCGGCTCGATCGAGGTCGGAAAATCGGCCGACCTGTGCGCCGTCTCGCTGGCGAGCCTCGAGACTCGACCTTGTTACGACCCGGTCTCTCATCTGGTGTATGCTGCCGGCCGCGAGCATGTCACGGACGTGTGGGTCGATGGCAATCGTGTCGTGCGGAACGGGGAGCTTGGATCCGCCAAATTGCGTGACTTGGAAAAAACCGCGCTTTTGTGGCAAAATTGCTTTGCTAAATAAGAATCTGCGCCGTGATCTGTTTTGAGTACGATGGTCGTGGCTGCGGTTCAACCTTGCAATGGGTGGTTGCAATTGCCTTTTCGCTTGCTGTTCCATTCGAGAACCAATTCGGTCATACCGTTCACTCCGCATAACGGCTTAATCGGCTGATATCCGCGCAGACGCTGCGCAATTCCAATTTTCCAAGAATAGGGGAAAGCATGTTCAACAACGCAAGAAAAAATCTGTTGGCAGTCGGCGTGCTGGTGTTGGCCGCGACAGCCTCCCAAGCGTTTGCCCAGTCGGGAATGCTCGCTAACGTGCCGAAGGGCCCGCTCGGCGGGCCAGAGGCCTACGTGATCGATGCGCAGCGCCAGATCGTGAAGAGCCCGCAGGGCATGTGCTGGCGCACCCAGTGGTGGACCCCGGCAACGGCCGTATGCGAGTGCGACAAGGACCTCATGCCGCAGGCCGCATGCACAGTACGCTGCCGCCGCCGATGGCGCCGAAGCCGATGGCGGCGCCGAAGCCCGCGCCCGCGCCGATGCCCGTCACGCAGAAGGTGACCTTGTCGGCCGACGTGCTGTTCGAATTCGATCGCTACGCGCTCAAGCCCGAAGGCAAGGCCAAGCTCGATGAGCTGGTCGGCCAGGTCAAGGGGCTCGCGCTCGAGGTGATCATCGCCGTCGGGCCACACCGACCGGATCGGCAACGAAGCCTACAACCAGAAGCTTTCCGTTCGCCGCGCCGAATCCGTCAAGGCGTATCTGGTGAGCAAGGGTGTTCAGCCGAACCGGATCTACACCGAAGGCAAAGGCGAGAAGCAGCCGGTCAAGGAATGCAAGGACAAGAACTTCAAGGCGCTGGTTGCCTGCCTCGCGCCGAATCGCCGCGTGGATGTCGAAGTCGTGGGAACGAAGAAGTAACGGGTTTTCACCGCCCGGAAAAAGCCCAGCTTCGGCTGGGCTTTTTTTTCTCCCGTCGGCGCTTAAACTCTCTTTTTGCCACGCTGTCGGACCTGACATGAGCGAGAACACTCCGACCATCAATGCCGATCCGGGCGAGCTTGCAAAATTCAGCGACCTCGCGCACCGGTGGTGGGACCCCACGAGCGAGTTTCGTCCGCTGCACGAGATCAATCCGCTGCGCCTGGCGTGGATCGACGAGCAGGCGGGACTTTCCGGCAAGCAGGTGCTCGACGTCGGATGCGGCGGCGGCATCCTCACGGAGGCCATGGCACGCCGGGGGGCAGCGGTCAAGGGCATCGATCTCTCGGAACGGGCGCTGAAGGTCGCCGAGCTCCACCTCCTGGAGAGCAAGCTCGGCGTCGATTACGAGAAGATCGCTGCCGAGGATCTCGCGGATCGCGAGCCGGCGCGCTATGACGTCGTGACCTGCATGGAGCTTCTCGAGCACGTTCCCGATCCGGCCAGTACCGTCCGTGCATGCGCCACGCTCGCGGCGCCGGGCGCGCACCTTTTCTTCGCCACGATCAACCGCAACCCGAAATCCTATTTATTCGCGATCATCGGCGCCGAATACGTGCTGAATCTCCTGCCGCGAGGCACCCACGATTACGCCAAGTTCGTCAGACCGTCGGAGCTGTCGCAGAGCTGCCGCAATGCGGGCCTCACGGTGCGCAATCTGATTGGCATGACGTACAACCCCTTTACGCGCATCTATTCGCTCGGCCGGGACACCGGCGTCAACTACATCGTCCACGCCGTGAAGGGCTGAGGCTTGCAGCGAGCGGTTCTATTCGATCTGGACGGCACGCTCGCCGACACCGCGCCGGACCTGGCGCGCGCACTGAACAGCCTGCTCGGCGAGCAAGGCCGCCCGCACGTGCCCCTCGAGGTCGCCCGCCCGCTGACGTCGTCCGGCGCGCGGGGCATGATTCAGGTCGGATTCGGGCTGACGCCCGAGAGCGTCCACTACGAAGGCCTGAAAGAGCGATTTCTGGAACTCTACGGTGCCGCAATCTGCGTCGACACGCGGCTGTTTCCGGGAATGGAAGAGTTGCTCCGAACGCTCGACCAGCGCGGCATGCGGTGGGGCATCGTGACGAACAAGGTCGACCGCTTCACCCGTCCGCTCCTCGACGCCCTGGGGCTGACATCCCGGTCGGCGTGCATCGTCAGCGGAGACACTGCGGCACGCCCCAAACCGCATCCGGATCCCCTCCTCCATGCTGCGCGCACGCTCGGGCTGGAGCCGGCCGCGTGCGTCTATGTTGGCGACGACCTGCGCGACATCCAGGCGGCACGCGCGGCGGGCATGCCCGTCATCGCAGCCGGCTACGGCTATCTCGGCGACGACGCCGATCCGCACGCTTGGGGCGCGGATGCGGTCATAGATCACCCGCTCGAGACCTTGAATTTCCTGGGTTTGCGGCCATCTATGGGATAATTCAATTGTCGTCGGCAGCATCCGGCGACGCGCCGAATACCGGGGGCGACTTGGTTTCGACGTGGGTTACAAAGCAGCGCAGGGCATACCGAGGACCAGTCACCTCGTAAATCCATCTGGAAACGCTATAAACGCGAACGACGAACGTTTCGCACTCGCCGCCTAAACACCGGCGAGCCCTGCCCCGATTCGCTCACGGGTCGGCTAGCGCAAGCTAGAGCAGGGTCATTCACGTGAGATCGCGGCTTGCAGGGTCACTTTGCAGGCTGTCAAAACAATAGGTGACTCGCCGCTTGTCAGCCTGCCCGGTCGGCGGGCAAGCGGTCAAATCAAACGATCGGGCTAAGTATGTAGATCTGACTGTGGCGGACTTGCGGACGCGGGTTCGATTCCCGCCGCCTCCACCAAAACGATGAGGGCTCCCTTCAGGGGGCCCTCGGCGTTTTGTGGGCCGCGCGAATCCAAGCTGCGTCCGGACCGGACGCGGGGGCGAGTCGGACGCACAACAGTGCCTGCGCACTGTTGTGCGCCTACGAGCCGGCTCGCGCCTGCAGGCGCGAGCGCGGCCTGCAAGGCCGATTCCCGCCGCCTCCACCAAACGAGAAGGGCCACCCTTGGGGTGGCCCTTGTTGTTTCTTGACGGGAGAAAGTAGAACCCGCACCATGCGAAGGGGATTCGGACGCAGGGCCTACTGAGGAGTGGTTAGCGTTCCGGAAATCTTCGACCAGGTTGCGCCGACATAGAATTTGTCTCCCAATTCGGCAGACTCGATGAAGAGTTCAACGGAGTATCCCTTTCCCACCACGCTCGTCGGCAGGTTTTTCTCTTGCGTGTCAAACGTGAAAGTGAATTGATCGCCCACGTGTGGGAGAAAATTGTATTGAGGATTCCAATAATCGCCGTCGGTCTCCCCGAACCTCCAAACGACTCTCGGGTCGTGGTCGTCAACATGATCCAGGGTATCCCGAGCGCAGTACAGTACAGAGCCATAGAATTCGGGGACGTCATGCACCGATCCTTTTAGGCGAAACTCGCCCTCCGACTCGCGCCAATGCTTTGGCTTGCTTTGCGGCCCATCGCCTTCATAGAGCGCCGAAAGCGGTAAGCCCTTGCCAAGAATATCTTCGCGAAAGCCATTCCATGACCAGCTTGTCTGCGGGCAGACAAGCTGGGGATTGCCCAGAACGTCCCCCACTGCCCCACCGGACAGGACCAGATTTCGTGCCCAGCCCTGCGATCGCGATCGGGTTGGCTCGGATCGGACCAACCTCAGAAAGCTGGGCGCACTGGTACCGGGCTTGGACAGGGCGTGGAAGATCTCGGGGAGTTTTGCCTTGGCGAGGTCCGGAATTGACGCGATCCCGCGATTCTTCGCTCGACGCAGCTCGGCGAATGCCAGGGCCTCAACCTCCCCGCGATCGTCCCGTGTAGCGATGAAGGTAAGGACGTTGCCATTCGGCAGTCGCAACTCCACTCCGAAAGGCTGGTATACGAGTTCCTCAAGCTCCTCGAACTCCCTGTAGCTCTCGCTCAGGAACTGGGCATCGCCCGGCTTTGGCAGCGTTGACTGCTTTGCCGCGACTTGATCGGCCGCAAGCGAAGCCGTTTGTCCCACGACCATCAGCGCATAGAGCGCCAAAGCTCTACTTCCGAATGACTGAATCGACTGATTCATCGGCATCATCGCCTCCTTGTTTCGAACGAAAAGAAACGGCACAAGGGCCTGGCCTCAGTCTAGGCAACACGCGAGGCGGAGCGAAATAGCACAAATGGATTAAACAAATTGGATGGTGCCGGCACTTTGAGCGACGCAAGTTCGCAGAAATAAGCGACTTGTGCGGCGTCGACAAGCCCTCGGATGAGGCAAGCGATGACCAAAGATCAGGTCAGGATGCCGCGAAGCGTGTCGGTCTCGCCGGTGATGAAGTCGAAGAATGCCACGACGCGCGGCGTATGGCGCAGGTTGGGATGGGCGAGAACGCGCCAGATCCGTGCAAGCTCCGGGATGGGACCGAGCACCCGCACAAGTGCTTCGTCGGCATCTCCAAGCGCGGTTGGAAGCGGCGCGATTCCCACGCCTGATTTCACGGCATAGAGCAGTCCGAGAACGCTGTTGTTGCGCGCGACGATCCGCGCATTCGGTGCCACCTGCCGCAGCCACTTCGCGGTCCGGTGATTGGTCATCGTCTCGTCGAATCCAACCAACGGATGACTTTCGAGATCCTCGATCCGTTCCGGCTTGCCGTGCCGCTCGACATACCCCCGGCTGGCGTACACGGCCCAGACTGAATCGGCGATCTTGCGCCCGACCAGCTCGTTGTCGTCCGTATCGCCTGATCGCAGCGCGACGTCGGCATCGCCCTTGGCGAGATCGAGGTATTTGTCGCTCATGACGAACTGCACCTGCAGGCCTGGATACCTGGCATGGAAACGGTCGAGGAGCGAGGATTGCCTGATGAGATAGACCAGCGGTTCCGGACACGTTACCCGGACGACCCCAACCACATCCCGCTTGAATTCGTCGAGACGCTGCTCGAAAAGCTGCACCGACTGGTCGATGCGCTCCGCGTGCGCCACCATCTCCTGACCGAGCTCGGTCAGGCGGTACCCGGTCGGGTGGCGCTCCACGAGCCGACAACCGGTACGCCGCTCGAGCTCGGTGAGCCGCCGGTGGACCGTCGACTGGTTCACTTTGAGCGCACGGCCAGCCGCCAGCGTGCTTCCGTGACGCGCGACCGCCAGGAAATACTGAATGTCGTCCCAGTCGATCATGACCACACGTTATGCGCTCGCGCAGCCCCCGATTGCAAAATCGCGGCTTACGCCGTGGCGGCAGCACCTGTAGCTTCTCGACCAGTCCTGTCCTTTCAACGAGGAGAACACCATGAGCAACGCAAACGCGAACGTGTTGGATGATTTCAAGACGGCCACCCGCAACCAGTGGGAGCAGGCCGCGCCAGGCTGGAACGATCATACCCCGCAGATCCGAGCGTGGCTGCGCACCGCCACCGACGCCATGCTCGAGATGGCGGGCGTCAAGCGAGGCGCGCGCGTGCTCGACGTGGCGGCCGGCGCCGGTGACCAGACACTCGACATTGCCGAGCGCGTGGGCCCCGAGGGATTCGTGCTCGCCGTCGACCTCTCGCCCGCAATCCTGGAACTGGCGAAGGCCAATGCTCGAAACGCAGGCTACCGGAACGTGGAGACTCGGGTGGCGGACGGCGAGCATCTGCAGCTCGACGAGGCCACTTTTGACGCCGCGGCGTGCCGTCTGGGACTGATGTTCCTGCCCGATCCCGCGCAAGGGTTGCGAGAGATGCGCCGGGCGCTGAAACCGGGCGGTGGCATCTGCACGATGGTCTTTTCGCGGCCCGACGCCAATCCATGCATCACGACGTTGATGGCCACCGCGCTCAAGCACGCGGGCCTGCCCCCGCGCGACCCCTTCACGCCGGGAGGCCTTCTGAGCCTCGGCAAGCCCGGGTTGCTCGACGAGATGTTCAGAAGCGCTGGATTCAGGGACGTTGCGACCACCAAGATCGATGCCCCCTTCAAGCTACCCTCCGCCAGAGCCTATCTCGAGTTCATCCGCGCGTCGGCGAGTCCGATCCAGCAGATGCTCGGAAAACTGGACAGTGCCGCCAGAAGCGCAGCGTGGGACGAGATGGAGGAGCGCTTGAAGGTCTTCGAAACACCCTCTGGATGGGAAGGCCCGAACGAGCTGCTCCTGACGGCGGCGAGGTGTTGAGCGTCGCAAGCTGCGTCGCGAATTCTCCCACTTGACCGCAGCCTGAGCCGCGCCGACACTAACCGTCGTCCCGGCCCAGGAGGTTTCCCGGATGTTCTTGCGCAACGCCTGGTACGTCGCCGCGTGGGACCACGAGGTCACGGGTGAGCGACCGTTCGCGCGCATCATGCTCGGCGAGCCGGTCGTCCTGTACCGCATGAAGAGCGGCGAAGTCGTCGCCCTCGAGGACCGCTGCTGCCATCGCCACTATCCGCTGCACAAGGCGACGCTGCATGACGATCAGCTCGAATGCGCCTATCACGGCTTCACGTACGACTGCACCGGCAAGTGCGTGCGGATCCCCGGACAGGCAACGATTCCGGACACAGCGCGCGTGAAGCGCTACCCGGTGGTCGAGCGATACCGCTGGGTCTGGGTCTGGATGGGCGACCCGGCGCTCGCCGATCCAGCGGGGATCGTCGACTTCCACTGGCTCGATGATCCGCTCTGGCGCGCCAAGGGCACGGTCTTTCACGTCAAGTCCAGCTACGAGCTGATCATCGAGAACCTGCTCGACCTGTCGCACCTGTCGTTCGTCCACAAATCGACGATCGGCAACTACGCCACTGCGGAAGCGGCGAAGACGCAGACCAGGCGAACGGCGAACGACGTGACGGTCGCCCGCTGGATGATCGATACGCCGCCACCGGCGACGTACGTGAAGGCGGGCGGGTTTCGCGGTAACGTGGACCGCTGGCAGTTCATCAATTTCGTGCCGCCGGCATTCATCCGGCTCGACGTCGGCGCCCTCGACACCGGCCAGGGTGCCCCGCAGATGAAGACGGGCGCATTCATCGCCGAGGGGGAGCTTCCCGGCGGCATCGAGATGCGCAACCTCAACGCGATCACGCCGGAGTCGGAGCGGACCTGCCACTACTTCTGGGCACAGGCACACAATTTCCTGCTCGATCAACCTCAGGTGACGGATATGCTGTTCGAGCAGATCGACACGGCGTTCCGCCAGGACTGGGAAGTGTTCGAGACCCAGCAACGGTGGATCGATCTCGACCCGGCAGCGCCGCGCGTCGACGTGAACGGCGACGCTGGGCAGATTCAGTCGATCCGAATGCTGCGGGAGCGCATTGCCGAGGAGCAGCGTTCGGCGAGGCGGCAGGCGGCGTAGAAAACGTCTGAGATAGAGTCATCCCCGCGTAAGCGGGGATCCAGCAGGGCTTTGAAGGGGCTCAGTCTGGATTCCTGCATCCGCGGGAATGACGAGATGGTGCAAAGCGTCGCTAGCGTGAATTGCTGACCGCGTCGCTGCTGTGACGGGGTCTCGCAAAGGGGTGCGCCGAGTGGCGGCCCTCGCGTGGCGACGTTCGCCGCGCGCTGGGCCGCGCGAATTTCGGCCTCATGCGGGTATTCTAGCGAGAGCGCTCAACCCGGGCTCCAAGGCCGCCGCAGCTGCTTGAGCCGCACGCGGGCAGCGGCCAGTATTTCCGCCACTTCCTCCAGCCCGGGCGGCACCGCGCCGCGCGTTCGCGCGATCTCGATGTGCCCGGATACCGTGGCATGGAGCAACTCGATGTCGGCAGCCGACCGAACGCGTGACGCCGCGGTGAGAAACGGCAGGACGCCGATTCCCTCTTCGAGCTTGACGAGAAAACCGCGCGGATGCTCATCGGCGACACGGCGCAAGTATCGCTCGACCGTGACCGCGACCTGGCGCTCGGTCCTTGCTCCAATGAGCTCGCCATAGAGATCACCATGCGCCATGCTCGAAACTACCAAGTTGTGTCGTCGCCAGACGACACTCGCGGAAAAATCAAGTGCGAGGCGTGGAATACTTCACGCTGATGCCGGATGCCCGACACAACCGAAGCGCTTCCGCGCAGCTTCCTGCGCGCGGGAACCTCGCACGGGTCCACGTGCGAAAATCCGAAAATCAACTGTAGCGCCAAATGCCCTGCCCAAAACGCTTTCCCATGCAGCTCCACATCCTTTCCGATCTGCACATCGAGTCCACCGATTTCGAGCCTCCCGCCACGGGCGCCGACGCGGTGATTCTGGCCGGTGACATTCACAACGGCACCCAGGGACTCGAATGGGCGGCCGCAAAATTTCCGGGCCGGCGGATTCTCTATGTGCCCGGCAATCACGAGTACTACGATGGCGAGCTGCGCAGCGAAATGGCGGCGCTCGCCACTGCGGCGCGCGAGCTTGGCATCGACGCTGCTCGACGACGCCGAGACGGAGATCGACGGCGTGCGCTTTCTCGGCGCGACGCTATGGACCGATTTCTGCCTGGACGGCGCCGAGCGTCGTGCGGAAATCATGCAGCTCTCGCGACCCTATATCGTCGATTTCCGGGCGATTCGCGACGGCGACGGGCTGTTCACGCCGGAGACCTCGGTACGCTTGCATGACGCATCGCGAAGGTGGCTGGGCGAGCGGCTCGCGGAGTACTTTCCGGGTCCGACAGTCGTGATCACTCATCACGCGCCGCACCCCCTGAGCGTTCACGCGCGCTTCGCGAAGCACCCGGCAAACGGCGGATTCGTCTCCAATCTGGAGGATTTCATGGGCGCGGCGGTGCTCTGGATCCACGGCCACACGCACAACTCTTTCGACTATTCGGTCAAGGGCACGCGGGTTGTGTGCAATCCGCGCGGCTACGTGTTCGTGAAGAAGGCGCCGAATACAGACGCCGTTCTCGCCGTCAAGGCCGAGAATCAGCGAGTTCGATCCCGGGATGATTGTCACCGTCTGACGGGGTGAGGCCCCGCTCCGGAGTCGGCGTTGTGCACCGCGCAAGCACAGCCTGCGGGAAGCCTGCTACCCTGTACCGGCGGGCCTCCGCGCAGCCTCGGCTGTGACACTGGCGGACCCTGCCACACCAAAATGCAGAAATCGACAGTCCGGCTCGGCGCTCGTCCCCGCGTCCTCGACGGGCACCCGCGCATTCGCAAGACGCTGTGGTGGATAGCCGGCGTAGTCGTATTCATCGCCGTTGCCGGGTTCCTCGTCGCGCCGCCCATCGTGAAGTGGCAGGCGCAAAAACGCCTGTCAGCACTCCTGCATCGCGCGGTCACTATTGAAAGCGTGTCCATCAATCCATTTGCGCTGTCGACGAAGGTCGACGGCTTCCAGGTCAGCGAACGTGACGGCAGCGGTGTGGCCCTCGGGTTCGACTCTTTCTATGCCCGGCTCTCCTACGAGACGCTGGTACGGTTTGCGCCGGTCGTTGCCGAAGCGCGGCTCGAGCGTCCCATCGTGCATCTCGTTCGCGCGTCGGAAAGAGCCTACAACTTCCAGGACCTCGTCGAAGAGGCCAGCGCTCGACCCGATTCCACGACGGCCGAACCGGAAAAGCCTGCGCAATTCTCCTTCAACAACCTCCAGCTGGTCGATGGAACAATCGAATTCGACGACCAGGCCAAGAAGCAGAAGCACGTGGTGACCGGGATCAATATCGCGGTGCCTTTCGTATCGAATTTCGACAGCCACGTGAAGGTGTTCGTTCAGCCCAAGCTCGAGGCAGTGGTGAACGGCGATCCGCTGCGCGTGACCGGCGAGACCAGGCCGTTCGACGGAACGTACGAGACCCGGATCGCGCTCGATCTCACCGACGTGGATCTGCCCCGTTACCTCGACTACTCGCCGGTTCCGCTGCCATTCACGCTTCCGTCGGGAAAACTCGAAGCCGCGCTCAGCGCGACGTTCAAGCAGGCAGCAAAAGCCGCGCCTCAGCTCGTGGTGAGCGGGAACGTCGCAGTGCGCGAGTTCGCCATGGCGGACGCCGGTGGAACGCCCGTGTTTGCATTCCATCAACTGGGTGTGGTGGTCAACAGCCTGGACATTTTCGGACGCAAGGTTGACATCGCACGGGTCGGGCTCGAGTCGCCTGCACTGAACGTGCGGCGTGAGAAGGACGGCAGCCTCAATCTGATCAAGCTCGTTCCGACCATGCCGGCCGGGGCCGGTTCATCTTCGAGCTCGAATGCGAGTACGCCCTTCACGTACTCCGTCGGCGAGATCGCGGTCGCCAACGGCACCTTGAAGATCGCGGATCTGGTGCCTGAAAAGCCCTTTCAACGGCGTGTCGAGAAGCTGGAGGCACGAGTCCGCGGACTGAGCAGCACCGACAACTCGCCAGCCGGCGTCGAGCTGGGCTTCGATTCGATCGCGATCAACGGCGCAGCCGCCGCGCCCGCGCGCTTCGACTACACGGGCGAGGTTCAGCTTGCGCCCATGAAGGCGAGCGGCAAGGTGCAAGTCCTCCAGCTCAAGCTCGGCGACCTCTACCCGTACTACGAGGCCGCACTCAACGCGGAAGTCCTGGGAGGCACCGCGGATGTCTCGGCGGCGTTCGACATCTCGATCAAGGACGCCGCGCCCAGCGGTCGTATCACCGGGATCGCCGCGAAGCTGAGCGATTTCGGCTTGCGCCTGCCCGAAACACGCGCGCCGTTCCTGGAAGTCGCGTCCGCGACGGTACAGGATGGCGAAGTCGATCTTGACGGGCGAAGCGTAACCCTCGGCAAGGTCGCGATCGACAGCCCCGCGTACGCAATCGAACGCGCGGCGGACGGCACGCTCAACGCGACGCGGCTCGTCAAGCCGGCTCCGGAAGCGGCGGCGCAAGCGTCGACATCCGAGCCCTGGGTCGTCACCGTGACCCGACTCGAGCTCGCGCGCGGCCGCGCAAATATCGAAGATCGCACGGTCAAGCCCAGCGTAAAGGTCGCGCTCCGCAACATGACGCTCACCGGCGCTGGCCTCAGCACGGCGAAGGACACGCAGGGGGACGTCGCGTTTCGCACTGAAGTGAACCGCGCGGGGTCGATTTCGTTGCAGGGCCGGCTGTCGCCCGAGCTCTCCGGAACCCTGGCAGTGGCTGCAAGCAAGATCGACCTCGTACCCTTCAATCCGTACCTGGCGCCACACATGAAGGTCAACGTCGCGAGTGGCAATGTCTCGACGCGCGGATCGCTCGCATTCAGCGGCGGCAATGCCGTGCGCGCAACCTACAAGGGAGCTCTCGACATTTCCGGGCTCGCGCTGCGCCACGAGAAGGAAGGTGCGGACCTGATGACCTGGAAATCGCTGCGCTTCGTCGGTCTCGACGTCGCGTCCGAGCCGCTGCGGGTACACATAGAGGAAGTCGCACTTGCGGACATTTTCGCCCGCCTCGTCCTCGACGCGAACGGTCAGCTCAACCTGCAGGAGCTAGCCGAGGACACGCCGCCGGGCGTGGTGCCCGAGGCGCCGACGCCCCCTGTGCAAGCGGAGTCGACGAAGACAGCGGACGCAAAGCCGCAGAATGCCGCGCCCGGTTCACCGGACGCTCGACGACCCATCGACTGGCTGCGCGTCGGCCGCGTGCGCCTGCAGAACGGCAACGTGGATTTCAGCGACTTCTTCGTGAAGCCGAACTATCGCGCCAACCTGAACGATCTCAACGGGACCATCTCGACGCTCACCTTCGAGCAGCCCGGCGACTTCGAGTTCACCGGCAAGCTCAACCAGTCGGGGGGGACACTGGATATCCGCGGCCGCGTCAATCCCCTGGCCGCGAACATCTTCCTCGACATGCAGGCAGCCGCGCGCGACATCGAGCTTCCGCGCCTCTCGCCTTACTCCGCAAAGTACCTCGGATACGCCATCGATCGCGGCAAGCTTTCCGTCAAGGTCAAGTACCTGCTCAAAGATCGCACGCTTACTGCCGAGAACAACATCTATCTTGATCAGCTAAAGCTGGGGGAGAAGGTCCAGAGCCCCGACGCGCCAGACCTTCCCATTTCACTTGCCGTATCGCTGCTTCAGGACCGGAACGGAGTCATCGACGTGAACCTGCCGATCGGCGGATCGCTCGACGATCCGCAATTCAGCATCGCCGGGATCGTCATGCAGGTGATCGGCAACATCATCACGAAGGCGGTCACCGCGCCGTTCGCGCTGCTCGGCTCGGTGGCCGGCGGGGGCGGCGATCTCGACTTTCTCGAGTTCGAGGCCGGGAGCGCACGGTTGACGGCAGCGTCGGAGAAGAAACTGGAGACGCTGGCCAAAGCGCTCACGGACCGCCCCGGTCTCAAGCTGGACATCACCGGCCGGGCAGACACGGCGAGCGATCGCGCGGGGCTCAAGCAAGCCGCGGTGGATAACGCCGTCAAGCGAGAGAAGTTCGACCAGCTGCGCGGAACGGGTAAGGCGCCCAAGTCCGCCGACGAAGTGGTCGTCGATCCGAAGGAATACCCGGCGCTCCTCAAGCAAGCCTATGGCGACGCGGACATTCCCGGCAAGCCACGCAATTTTCTCGGCATCGCCAAGGACATCCCGGGTCCCGAGATGGAGAAGCTGATGCTCGCGAGCACCTCGGCCTCGGAGGAAGACCTGCGAGACCTGGCGCTGCGCCGCGCACAGGCTGCAAAGGACTACCTGGCGGGGCCAGGCAAGGTTCCGGTCGAGCGGTTGTTCATCGTCAAACCCGAGGTTGCAGCGGAAGACGCCAAGGCGACCGTCAAGCCCACACGCGTCGAATTCGCGCTGCGCTGATCTATTTCTGGTCCGGCGTCAGCGCGATCAGCACGCTGCAGGGCGCGTAGTCCAGAAGGGTTGCGCCGACCGAGCCACTCCACCAACGCGCAGCGAACGACTGCTTCTGGTGGTGACCCACCACGACCAGGTCGCAGCCGAGTTCCCGCGCGCTCCGGCAGATCTCGTCGACGGGCTCGCCGACCGCGAGATGCCCCTGTACGTTGAAACCGCGCTCCTTGAGGTGCTTCAGGCCCTCGTCGAGCACCTCCTGCATTCGCTTCTTTTCCTCCTCGATGAGCTCCTCGGGCAGGAACCCCTCGGTGAGGAACATGCTCGAGGGCATGGTGGCGACGGCAAGCAGATGGGTTTCCGCTTTCGCAAACGCCGCCAGGTCCGCACACTCCGTCAACGCGCCACGGCCTTCCCGCGTGCCGTTGTAGGCCATCAGGATCTTTCGATACATGCCTGCTACCTCCTGTGGTAAGTCGCCCGCTCCCCCTGCGCGCCACGTCCGACAACGGGACGTGATTCTGCGCCGTGCCTTTACGGCCTCTCTCGACGAGGTGCGTGCGGTCCTGCCGGTACTCGGTATCGCTGGATCTGCACCCGCTTGGTCTGCACGCAATTGTGCCAGAACATCGCGTCCGGCAGACAACCGGTAAGCGACGCGAGCGTAATACAATCCCGGGTCTTCCTGCCGAACGGACCGACGAAATGCCCCTCGACGCCACGCGCACGGACTTATCCCTGGCAGTCGTCGGGACCGGTGTCATGGGCCGCGGCATCGCGCAGATCGCGGCCCAGGCCGGCATCCGGGTTGTGCTCTACGACACCCGGTCCGAGGCGGCCCCCGCAGCGCGGGATCACGTGGCGCAGATGATCTCCAGGATGGCCGAGAAGGGCCGGCTTGCGCCGGACGCGGCCAAGGCGGCAATCAGCCGGATCGAGATCGCGAACGTCCTCGAACATCTCGAACCCTGCGACGTCGTGGTGGAGGCGGTCGTCGAGGAGCTCGAGGCCAAGCGCGAGCTGTTCGGTCATCTCGAGGGAATCGTGTCGCCCCAGTGCGTACTCGCGACCAATACGTCGTCGCTGCAAGTCACCGCGATTGCCGCCACCTGCAAGCGGCCCGACCGGGTCGCCGGATTTCACTTCTTCAACCCCGTCCCTCTGATGAAGGTCGTGGAGGTGATCGACGGCGTGATGACCGCGCCGTGGGTCGGCGAGGCGCTCACCAAACTCGCCGAGCGCATGGGACACACGCCGGTGCGCGCGAAGGACACGCCGGGATTCATCGTCAATCACGCGGGTCGCGCCTATGGCACCGAGGCGTTCCAGATCCTGCGCGAGGGCATCGCCGAGTTTCACCAGATCGATCGCGTGCTGCGCGAAGCAGCGGGGTTCAGGATGGGACCCTTCGAGCTCCTCGACCTCACCGGGCTCGATGTCTCGCATTCGGTGATGGAGTCGATCTACAACCAGTATTACCAGGAGCCCCGCTACCGCCCCTCGCCCATCGCGGCGCAACGTGTCGTGGCCGGGCTGTTCGGCCGGAAATCGGGCGGCCGCGGGTTCTACCGCTACACCGATGGCAAGGCGGAGTCGATCGCCGATGCACCAGCGCCTCCTGCGACGGACAGTCCTGTCTGGGTGAGTCGCGCCGGGCTGGGCGCGGATCTCGACGATCTCATGACCAAACTCCGTGACGGCGGGGAACGCGGCGCGGCGACGGACGCTCGCACGCTGTGTCTCGTCGCGCCACTCGGCCGTGATGCAACCACCGCGGCGCTCGCCGAAGGGCTCGATCCCACGCGCACAGTCGCCGTAGATTGCCTGACCGGACTCACGAAGCGCCGGACGCTCATGACGACGCCGCTTACGATGCCGGCCATGCGGGACGCCGCGCACGCCCTGCTCGCGAAGGACGGCGTTCCGGTCACGATCATTCACGACAGTCCCGGGTTCATCGCCCAGCGTGTCATTGCGCAGATCGTCAACATCGGTGCGGACATTGCGCAGCAACGCATCGCAACGCCGCAGGACATCGACCGCGCCGTCACGCTCGGGCTGGGTTATCCGATCGGTCCGCTGGCATGGGGCGACGCCATCAGCCCTGCGCGCATTCTCGCCATCCTCGGCGAACTTTTTGATTTCTATCAAGATCCGCGCTACCGGCCGAGCCCATGGCTCAAGCGTCGCGCGCGCTTGGGCGTATCATTGCTCACGCCGGAGGCATGAGCTGCATAGGATGAGAACAGGCGCGGCAGCGCGCCGGGAGGACCGAGATGAACGCACCCGACGTAAAGGCCAAGGCGGTATTCCAGTGGGACGATCCATTTCTCCTCGAGGACCAGCTTACCGAGGACGAGCGGATGGTCCGCGACAGCGCGCGCGAATACTGCCAGGAAAAGCTGCAGCCGCGCGTGCTCGAGGCGACCAGGAAGGAGCGGTTCGATCGCGAAATCCTGAACGAGATGGGAGCGCTGGGATTTCTCGGAGCCACGATCGACGGCTACGGCTGCGCGGGCGTGAATCACGTGTGCTATGGGCTCATCGCCCGTGAAGTGGAACGCGTCGACTCCGGATACCGCTCAGCGATGAGTGTGCAGTCTTCGCTCGTCATGCACCCGATTCATGCATATGGCACCGAGGAGCAGCGCAAGAAATACCTGCCCAGACTCGCCACGGGCGAAATCGTCGGTTGCTTCGGCCTCACGGAGCCCAACCACGGATCCGATCCGGGAAGCATGCAGACCCGCGCGAAGAAGATCGCGGGAGGCTACTCGCTCACGGGGTCCAAGATGTGGATCACCAACGCGCCGATCGCCGACGTGTTCGTGGTCTGGGCAAAGGACGATGGCGGTGTGATCCGCGGCTTCATCCTGGAGAAGGGGATGAAGGGGCTGTCGGCGCCGAAGATCGAAGGCAAGATGAGCCTGCGCGCGTCGATCACCGGCGAGATCGTGATGGACGAGGTGACGGTGCCTGAAGCGAACCTCCTGCCCAACGTCCAGGGCCTGAAGGGACCCTTCGGCTGCCTCAACAAGGCGCGCTACGGAATCTCGTGGGGAGCGCTCGGCGCCGCCGAGGACTGCTGGCACCGCGCCCGGACGTACGTGCTCGACCGGAAGCAGTTCGGGCGACCACTTGCGGCCAACCAGCTCATCCAGCTCAAGCTCACCAACATGATGACCGAGATCACCCTTGGCATGCAGGCGGTGCTGCGCGTCGGACGGCTGATGGACGAAGGCCGCGCCACGCCCGAGATGGTCTCGCTCGTCAAGCGCAATTCCTGCGGGAAATCCCTCGATATCGCCCGGATGGCGCGCGACATGCACGGCGGCAACGGCATTGCGGACGAATTTCACGTCATGCGGCATGTCGTCAACCTGGAAACGGTGAATACGTACGAAGGAACGCACGACATTCATGCGCTGATACTCGGCCGTGCCCAGACCGGAATTCAGGCTTTCACTGCGTAGCTGTTATTCCCGGATAGCAGTTGAAGGGCGGCTGCGGCCGCCCTTTTCATTTGGCGTGGGCATAAACGACAATGCCGGGCATGGACAAGCCGCCATCCCGGTGCCCGTGGTGCCTCGGCACCGAGGAGTACATCCGCTACCACGACGAGGAGTGGGGGGTGCCGGTCCACGACGACCGGGTGCTGTTCGAGTTTCTGATCCTCGAAGGCGCTCAGGCCGGCCTTTCGTGGCTCACCATCCTCCGCAAGCGCGCCGGATACCGAAAGGCATTCGCGGAATTCGACCCGGTGCGCGTCGCCCGATTTACCCAGGCGCGGCGGGATCGCCTCATGGCCAATCCCGACATCGTGCGAAATCGGGCCAAGATCGATGCCACGATTGGCAACGCGAAGGCCTTCCTCTCGGTGCAGCAGAAGTTCGGTTCCTTCGATGCCTATCTGTGGCGCTTCGTCGACGGACATCCGATCCGCAACCGCTGGCGTACGTCTGCCAATGTGCCCTCACGAACGCCCGTGTCGGACGCGTTGTCCAAGGACCTCGGCCAGCGCGGATTCAAGTTCGTCGGCACGACAATCACTTACGCATTCATGCAGGCCGTCGGGGTGGTGAACGACCATCTGACAGGCTGTTTTCGCCATGGCGAAGTTGCTGCGGTAGAATCAAACATCGTTCCTGGGTTCACGAGGTAGCGTCGCGATGAGAATTCTGCGATTCCTGATTCTCGCCTTTGCGCTGAGCGGCGTGGCCGCACCGGTTTGGGCCGACGGTGACGATGCCGTCTTCCTGGTGGCCAATCCCAAGTTCCGCGATCCGACCTACCGGCACACGGTTCTGCTCGCGGTCGGGCTCGACAACGGCGGACACATCGGGGTCATCATAAATCGCCCCACCAATCAGCCACTTTCGAGTCTATTCCCCGAGCACGAGCCGTCAAAAAAGGTCGTGGATCCCGTTTATTTCGGTGGTCCCTTCTCGCGCTCCGCACTCGTGGCGGTGGTAAAGCGTGATTCCAGTCCTGGCCAGGGCTCGGTCGCCCTGATGAAAAGCCTCTACATGGCAATCAACGTCACCACCATCGATCGAATCATCGAGACGACGCCCAACGACGCACGGTACTACGTGGGTTACGTGGTCTGGCGGCCCAACGAGCTCCGTCGCGAGCTCGATGGCGGCCTGTGGCTGTTGCAGCATGCGGACGCGAGCGTGGCGCTGCGCAAGGACACCACGGGACTGTGGGAAGAACTGCTTCGCATGTCGCGCAGAATCACGGCCTCGACGACCACCACGCTCGTGCCGCCAACAACCGGACTTCCCTGATGCGCTCCGACGCCCGCAGCCTCGCGACGTGGCTGCTGGCGGTGGCCGGCGCGCTCGCGCTGGCCGTCTCGGGCACGGCGTTCGCACAAGACGAACGATATTCCGTCCTCGTTGCGAAACCGCAACTGCTCGATCCGAACTTCCGGGAATCGGTCGTGATCGTCGCGAAAGCTCCCAACGGAGCAGCTATCGGGGTCATCATCAACCGACCGACCACGAAGTCACTCGCACAGATTCTTCCTGGCAACGCGATGCTCGCGCCGTTCACGGAGCCGCTCTTCTTCGGCGGTCCGGTCGAGCTCGTCGGCGTCTACGCGGTCTTCCGCGCCAAGGAGCCGCCGGGCGACGCCCTCCGAATTGCAGGAGACCTGTGGCTCGCGATCAATCCGGCGACGGTCGAACAGCTCATGCGCAATCCACCCGAGCAGCTGCGCTTTTTTTCCGGCTACGCGGGATGGGCGCCGGGGCAGCTCGCCGCCGAACTGGAACGCGGTGACTGGTGGGCAGTGGAGGTCGATCCCGATGTCGCGTTTCGAGCGGACCCATCGACCCTCTGGGAAGAACTCGCGCGCCGCGCGCGCGCCGTCACTGCGTCTCGGTAGCGCGCACCGGGAAGGGAGGTAACAGGGGGAAACCAGGCGGTTTACCCCTGTTCGTGACCGGCCGCCTTCCTGCGGTTGTACGGAGGCTCGTCGGCGCCAGCGGCGAGGCGCCCTTACCGGCCTGCAAGTTACGCCGCCGCGCGTTCCGCGTCAGCGGACTTTTCGAAGGTCATGCGCCCGCCGGCGAATGCGACGCGAACGGTATCCCCGGCCGCGTACTTGCCCTCGAGCAGCTGCGTCGCGAGTGGATTCTCGACGGTCTGCTGAATCGCGCGCTTGAGCGGCCGCGCACCGTAGACCGGATCGAATCCCGCCTTGGCCAGCTCGTCGAGTGCGCTGTCGTCGACCACGAGCAGCAGTTCCAGCTTCGCGAGCCGACCCACCAGCTGGCGCAGCTGGATGCGGGCGATGTCCTTGATGTTCTTCTCATCGAGGGCGTGGAACACCACGATGTCGTCAAGCCGGTTGACGAACTCGGGCCGAAAATGCGTCTTCACTTCGCCCAGGACTGCCATCTTGATCAACGCCGGATCGTCGCCCGCCATGCTCTGGATCATGTGTGAGCCGAGATTCGAAGTCATCACGATGACGGTGTTCTTGAAATCGACCGTCCGACCCTGTCCGTCGGTCAACCGCCCATCGTCGAGCACCTGCAGGAGCACGTTGAACACGTCGGGGTGCGCCTTCTCGACCTCGTCGAGCAGGATCACGGCGTAAGGTCGGCGCCGAACCGCTTCGGTGAGATAGCCGCCCTCTTCGTAGCCGACATATCCGGGCGGCGCACCGATCAGACGCGCGACCGAATGCTTCTCCATGAACTCGGACATGTCGATGCGAACGAGATGGTCCTCGGAATCAAAGAGGAACGTCGCGAGCGCCTTGCAGAGCTCGGTCTTGCCGACGCCGGTCGGTCCGAGAAACAGGAACGAGCCGTAGGGCCGGTTCGGATCGGAAAGCCCCGAGCGAGAGCGGCGGATTGCATTGGCCACGAGCCGCACGGCCTCGTCCTGACCGACGACGCGCTGATGAATCCGCTCTTCCATGTGCAGCAGCTTCTCCCGCTCGCCCTGCATCATCTTGGCGACGGGGATGCCGGTCGCGCGCGAGACCACCTCGGCAATCTCCTCCGCGCCCACCTGGGTGCGCAGCAGCTTGAGCGGCTTCTTGTCGCCGCCGCTCTCCTCGCTGGAGAGCTGCGCCTCCAGTTGCGGAAGCTTCCCGTATTGCAGCTCCGACATCTTCTGCCAGTCGCCGCGGCGGCGCGCTTCCTCCATCTCGAGCCGGATGCGCTCGATCTCTTCCTTGATGTGCTGGGAGCCCTGGACCTGCGCTTTCTCGGACTTCCACACGTCATCGAGGTCGGCGTACTCGCGCTCGAGCTTCACGATCTCGTCCTCGATCGCGGCGAGCCGCTTCCGCGAAGCCTCGTCCTTCTCGCGCTTCACCGCCTCGCGCTCGATCTTGAGCTGGATGAGACGCCGATCGAGCCGGTCCATCGCCTCGGGCTTGGAGTCGATCTCCATCTTGATCCGCGAGGCGGCCTCGTCGATGAGGTCGATCGCCTTGTCGGGCAGGAAACGGTCGGTGATGTACCGGTGCGAGAGCTCGGCGGCCGCAACGATCGCGGGGTCGGTGATGTCGACGCCGTGGTGGACCTCGTACTTCTCCTGCAGTCCGCGCAGGATCGCGATGGTCGCTTCGACGGAAGGCTCGCCGACCAGGACTTTCTGGAAGCGCCGCTCGAGCGCGGCGTCCTTCTCGATGTACTTGCGATACTCGTCGAGCGTGGTCGCGCCGACGCAATGCATCTCGCCGCGCGCAAGTGCGGGTTTGAGCATGTTGCCGGCGTCGATCGCACCTTCGGCCTTGCCTGCGCCGACCATGGTGTGAAGCTCGTCGATGAAGACGATGATGCGCCCTTCGTCCTGCGCGATCTCCTTGAGCACGGCCTTCAGCCGCTCTTCGAACTCGCCGCGGTATTTCGCGCCAGCAAGCAGCGCGGCCATGTCGAGCGACAGCACACGCTTGTCGCGCAAGGTTTCCGGCACCTCACCGTTCACGATCCGCTGGGCGAGCCCCTCGACGATCGCAGTCTTGCCCACGCCCGGCTCGCCGATGAGCACGGGATTGTTCTTGGTGCGGCGCTGCAGGATCTGGATCACCCGCCGTATCTCGTCGTCACGGCCGATGACCGGATCGAGCTTGCCGTGGCGCGCACGCTCGGTGAGGTCGAGCGTGTAGCGCTTCAGGGCTTCGCGCTGGCCCTCCGATTCGGCACTCGTCACGTTCTCGTTTCCGCGCACGGCCTGGACGGCCTGTTCGATGCCCTGGCTTGTTCCGCCGGACTGCTTCAGCAAGCGTCCCGCTTCGCCCTTGTCCTGGGAAAGCGCCAGCACGAAGAGCTCGGACGCGATGAACTGGTCGCCACGCTTCTGCGCTTCCTTGTCGGTGACATTGAGAAGGTTGTTTAATTCGCGCGATATCTGCACTTCGCCGGCCTGGCCCTCCACCTTCGGCAGCCGGCCCATCGCCTGCTTCAGCGCATCCTTCAGTCCCGGCACGTTTACGCCGGCCCGCTGCAAGAGCGAAGCGGTGCCGCCCTCGTCCTGTCCGAGCAGCGCGGAGAGCACGTGGATCGGCTCGATATACGGGTTTTCGGCACCCACCGCCAAGCTCTGGGCGTCGGCCAGCGCCTGCTGGAACTTTGTCGTCAGCTTGTCCAATCGCATGGAAGTTTCCCCAAGTCAGCTGGTAACCACGTGCGGCCGAATGCCGAATTTTTCAAGTCCGACGGGACCTTGCCGTTCTTTCTTCGGGTACCCGTGGGATAAACTCAGTGAAATCCGCAAATTACCCCATGGCAATGAAATTCGAGCTCGACTGGCGCATCGGGAAGTACCCGATTTTGAAGGAGATCGGGAAAGGTGCGACCAGCAAGGTGTTCCTGGGCCGCGACACGTTCGCCGACCGGGATGTCGCCATCAAGGTGTTCTTTTTCGAGGACGGCGCGACGGAAATGCAGCGCAAGCTGCTGCGCAAGGGCTTTCTCGCCGAAGCGGCGCTCGCCGGCCGGCTCCTGCACCCGCACATCGTCGAGATCTACGACGCGGTGAGCGAGCCCGAATACAGCTACATCGTCATGGAGCATATCCCGGGAACCACGCTGGAAAGCTACTGCGAGGTTGACAGCCTGCTCCCACTCGGCAAGGTGGTCGAGATCATTTTCAAGTGCATCCGAGCGCTCGACTTCGCCTTTCAGAATGGCGTCATCCATCGCGATATCAAGCCCGGCAATCTCCTCTACAGCCCCGACGGAGAAATCAAGGTCAGCGACTTCGGCGCGTCGTTTCAGGAGCAGCTCGCCCAGGATACGACTCAGCTCACCGGGATCGGCTCGCCCGCTTACATGTCGCCGGAGCAGGTGCGACTCGAGAATCTGACCCACCAGACCGATATCTACTCGCTGGGCGTAGTGATGTACAAGCTGCTCACCGGCCGCCTGCCGTTCAATGCGTCGAACCAGCTCTCTCTGACCTACGAAATCCTGAACGTGGAGGCGCCTCCCCCTTCGACCTTCCGCCCGGAGCTGCCGCCACTCCTGGACGAGATCTGCCTCCAGGCGATCCAGAAGAACGCGGCCGACCGCTACCGGACATGGATCGATTTCGGCAAGGACCTCTCGAAGGCGTTCGGAACGTTGCGCCTGGCGGGCGATGCGCTCTCCGACTCGGAGAAATTCAGCGAGCTCCGCGGATTGCCGTTCTTCGAGGACTTCGACGATGTGGTGCTGTGGGAGGCGCTGCGAATCTCGAGCTGGCGTATGATCCCCAAGGGCACGGTCATCATCAATGAAGGCGAGCAAGGCGACAGCTTCTACCTGCTCGTGCAGGGCAAGGTAAACGTCAGCCTGAGCGGCAAGAACATCAATACGATCGAGCGCGGCGGCGTATTCGGCGAAATCCTCTATTTCAGCCAGCGGCTCGGCCAACGGACAACGACCATCACTGCGATGGGTGAGATCTCGGTCATCGAGATCAAGTCGAAGGCGTTGCAGGTCGCGAGCCCCACTTGCCAGGTCAGCTTCCAGAAGGCGTTCATGCGGGTGCTGATCAACCGCTTGACCGAAGTGAACGCGAAGCTCGCGGCGTCACACTGACCGGCGTATTCCGACCTCCCCGGCGCGCGCAGGTTGCGCGCACTCCCAACGCTCGTCCCCACCGCTGTAATTCCGGGTGCCCCAGCCCCTTTCGGAGGCGGTCGATGACGCATTGCAGCGTGACTTTAGACACAGTATAACCACCGTCGATCGCGGACATCCAAATGAGCGATTGGACATTGCACGGGTGCGCCCCTATATTCCTCCTGTGCAATGCAACATCGCAAATAGATCAACAAGGTATCCAGGAGTCAGCATGACGACGATCGAAACGAAATTGACGTTGAACGGACCGACAGCAAGCACGGCAGTACGTGCTGCGGATGCCGGGAAATCGGCGAACGGCGAAGCAATTTCGCCGCGCCGCAGCAATCACGACTTGGATGAGATGATGCTGGATTACGCCGCCATCGAGAGACGCGCGCAAGCAATGCGCTCGGAGGCTGCGTGGAGCATCGCTGGCGCAGTCCGCGATTGGGCGGTGAACCTGTTCCGCCAGGCCAAAGCGAAGGCCACTGCGGCCGCTCAGGCGCCGCTCGGAAGCCGTATCCAGTCCTCATGATCTTCCCGCCGCGGCCACAAGCCGCGGCGGCCAGTAACCCCTCCGCGCTGGCCTGCCCCGCCCAGGTACCCTCCTCCTTCTCCCTGGCGGATTAGCAGTCCGGCGTGCGACGGGGCCCCTCCGGCGGAAATTCGCGACACGACGTGCGCGGCTAGAATCGGCCCAAGGAACGCAGCAAAAGGGGGCCATCCCCTTTTGCGAATTCCCTATCTCGGCACAAGAGCCCGAAAAGCCGGACTCTTGCGGAGATTGTTGAGAGGCCGATTCCAACCATGAACCTGGCACGCCTCCTGGCCCGCGCGGCAGGAGTCTTTCCCGACGCGCCCGCCGTCTCGCGCGGACCGCTCCGCTATGCGACTTACGCGCACCTCGCACGGCGTAGCGCCGAGCTGGCGGAAGCGCTACGCACGCGGCTTGCCCTCGCACCCGGCGACCGTGTCGCCCTGTTCATGCATAACTGCCCCGAGTACGTGGAAATGCAGTGGGGCGTGTGGTGGGGCGGATTTGCGGCCGTACCCATCAATGCAAAGCTGCACCCGCGCGAAGTCCAGTACATTCTTGAAGACAGTGCGGCCCGGGTCTGCTTCGTCAGCCCGGATTTCGTGTCGGGACTGGCACCGCTCGCCGAGTCGCTCCCCGCGCTCCAGCGCCTGATCGAGGTGGGCTCGGCGGAGTACCGCACGCTCTTTGGCGGCGGTCCAGCGCCGATTCGAGACGACCCGTCCACCGATCTTGCCTGGCTGTTCTATACGAGCGGTACCACCGGCCGCCCAAAGGGTGTGATGCTCACTCATCACAACCTGATGGCGGCGACATTGTGCTATTTCGCCGACGTCGACACGATTGCGCCCGGCGACTCGATCATTCACGCGGCGCCGATGTCGCACGGATCTGGCATGTACGGGTTGCCGCACGTCGCGCAGGCTGCGCAGCAGGTCATTCCGGAAAGCGGATCTTTCGAGCCCGACGAGATCTTCCGCCTTGCTGCACATCATGGCGGCGCCGCAATTTTCGCGGCACCGACGATGGTCAAGCGCATGGTGGACTACGCTCGCGCGGCCCGTCCCGCGCTCGACGGCTTGAAAACCGTGATCTACGGTGGCGGCCCGATGTACGTCGCGGACATCCAGGATGCGCTGGCGGTAATGGGCGACCGCTTCGCGCAAATCTACGGTCAAGGCGAGAGCCCGATGACCATCACCGCACTGGCAAAGCATCATTTCGGCGCGTCTTCCCACCCGCGCTACGCGCACCGACTGGCCTCGGTCGGCGTCGCGCAGTCGGCGGTCGAAGTCATCGTCGCGGATCCCGACGATCGACCCCTTCCGCCGGACACGACTGGCGAAGTGCTGGTTCGCGGGGATCCGGTGATGAAGGGTTACTGGCGCAATCCCGAGGCCACCTCGGCTGCCCTGGCGGGAGGTTGGCTCCATACCGGCGACGTCGGAGCGATCGACCCGGACGGGTTTCTCACGCTGCTGGATCGCTCGAAGGACATGATCATCAGCGGTGGCTCGAACATCTATCCGCGTGAAGTCGAGGAAGTGCTGCTCATGCATCCGGGCGTCACGGAGGTTTCCGTGGTTGGCCGCGTGCACGCCGAATGGGGCGAGGAAGTGGTCGCGTTCGTCGTCCGCACACCCGGCGCGGAGGTCGCCGCTCCCGATCTCGACGCGCTCTGCCTTGAGCGCATCGCGCGGTTCAAGCGGCCGAAGCAATACCGCTTTGTCGAACAGCTGCCGAAGAACAACTACGGAAAGATACTGAAGACCGAGCTTCGCGCGATTCTCGCGCGCGAAGCCGGTCGCTGACTTGGGGGATATACAAGGGGGTGCGCCCCCTTGTACGTTCGGGTTGAAGACCGAGCTGCGGGGCTGGCTAGAGAAAGATCAATAACCGGCGCGCCGAACGCGACCGCATGCGCAAAGCCTATACTGTCGGTATAGCCCAGTCGTTCGGCCGAATCCCATGAAAGCCTCCTACCTGCGCTTCTACGTTCACGAGAATCACAAGCACGGCAGCAAGCTCCTCTACGAGTGGCTTCTCGAGCAGGCGCGCGCGCTCGGCGTTCCAGGTGGCTCCGCGTTCCGGGCGATTGCCGGTTACGGCCGGCACGGCGTGGTGCACGAGCAGCGGTTTTTCGAGCTGAGCGCCGACCTGTCAGTGGAGGTCGAGTTCATCGTGACCGACGCGCAGGCGGAGTCGCTGCTGGATTTGATGCGGAAAGAGAAGATCAAGGCGTTCTACGCGCGGATCCCCGCGGAATTCGGGACGACGGGGGACGACGCGTAGGATTCTTGAGGTCTTTACGCATCCCCTCCTCTCCGAGGAGGGGTGGACGAGAGAGCGGACGGCGTGGTGCACGACTCCGTTCGAAGCCGTAACCACCCCCCGCCCTTCGGCCGGACCCCTCTCCGGAAAGGAGGGGAAAAAACTTCAATCCCTTCCCGCGCAAACCCCGCAGCGTCGAACCGTCTCCAGCCCGAGCACCGTCATTCCGAGCGAGCCGAAGAGGTGCAGGGCCGAGTGCGCGACCATCCAGCCGTATCGCCCGGAGTGCAGGAGCGATACCGCCTCGGCGGAGAACGTGGAGAAGGTCGTCAGCGCACCCAGAAACCCGGTGATCAGGAAGAGCCGGACTTCCGGCGAAACGCCGGCGACGTTCTCGAGTTGAGCGATGGCAGCGCCGATCAGATATCCGCCGAGAAGATTCGCCACCAGCGTGCCGAGCGGAAGATTTGGCACGACAGCGTTCAGCGCTGCGCCAAGACCCCATCGTGCCCATGCACCCAGCGCGGCGCCGACGCCGACGGCCGCGAAAGCGCTAAGCTGCATCGCGCTTGGGCTTGCCCCAGCGTTCAGCGGCAATGTCGTCCGATCCGCGCGCGTCAACCCAGCGGCTGCCTGCGGGTGTCTGCTCCTTCTTCCAGAACGGCGCACGGGTCTTGAGGTAGTCCATCAGGAATTCGCACGCCGCGAACGCGTCGCCGCGATGCTCGCCCACGACCACCACCAGCACGATCTGGTCGAGCGGCTTGAGCTCGCCGACGCGATGAATCACTGTGACGTCGATGATGCGCCAGCGGGATCGTGCCTCGGCCACGATTTCCGCGAGGGCCTTTTCCGTCATCCCCGGATAGTGTTCGAGTGTCAGGGTCGCGACGGCGCTCCCGTCGTTGATGTCACGAACGGTGCCGATGAAGCTGGCCACCGCGCCGACCTTGGGGTTGGTCGCACGCAGTGCAGCGACCTCCTGCGCGATGTCGAAGTCCTCGGTCTGGATGCGAACCGGCATCTCAGCCTCCGGTCACCGGCGGAAAGAAGGCAACCTCGTCGCCCGCGCGCACCGGCGCGCCGGGTTCAGCCACTTCCTGATTGACCGCGACGCGCAGCGCAGCGCCCGGTCCGAGCGCGCTCTGCCAGGCCGCACCACGCGCCATCAGATGTGCACGCAGGGCCGCGACAGTCGTCACTTCACCGGGCAAGACAAGCTCCTCGGACCCCTTACCGAGATCCTCACGCAGCTTCGCGAAGTAGAGCAGTTTGACCATGCAACTATCCGAGGAGCTCCGAAAGCGGGATGTAGCGAACCATGTCGCCCCGCGCAATTGGATGGCGCTCGGGATTGTCGACCAAGCCATCGGCGAAGACCGCGGAGGTCAGCACCGCCGAACCCTGGTTCGGGAAAAGCTCCAATCCCCCCTCACCGTTCAATTTTACCCGCAGGAACTCGCGGCGCACGTCCGGTTTTGGCCAATCGAAGTCGGCCCGTACGGGCAACGCGAGCGGCTCGATCGCCGCGACACCCTGACGGCGCAGGATGAACGGCCGCACAAACACGATCGCCGTGACGAATAGCGATACCGGGTTGCCGGGCAGGCCGATGAAAGCCGCGCGTCCGACCTTGCCGAAAGCGAGCGGCTTGCCTGGCTTGACCGCGATCCGCCACATGTCGATCTCGCCCTCGGCCTCGACGGCGGCCTTCACGTAATCCTCCTCGCCGACCGACATCCCTCCGCTCGTCACGATGAGGTCGGCCTCGGCCGCCGCGCGGCGAAACGCGGCACGCGTCGCCTCGAGCGAGTCCGGAACGATGCCCAGATCGTTCACCTCGCACCCGAGCCGCTGCAGCAGTCCCCGGATCGTGAACCGGTTGGAGTTGTAGATCGCGCCCTCGGGCAGCTTCTCTCCCGGCATCACGAGCTCGTTACCGGTAAAGAAAACTGCGACCCGCAGCCGTCGGTAGACGGGCAGAGTCGCCAGACCCACGGACGCGGCGAGTCCGCACGCCTGGGGCGTCAGCTTTGTGCCACGCTCGAGAATGCGACTCTCCGCGCGAATGTCTTCGCCCGATTTGCGGATCCACTCGCCTTGCTTCGGCTTGTGCCGCACCACGACGTCCTCGCCCTCGACGGTACAGACCTCCTGGATCACGACCGCATCGGCACCGGGCGGAATCGGCGCGCCGGTGAAAATGCGCGCAGCCGTGCCCGACGCGAGTGGCTGGCCGATCGTACCGGCCGGAATGCGTTGCGCCACGCGGAGCCGCGCCGTGCCACTCGCACAATCCGCGGCGCGAACGGCGTAACCGTCCATCGATGTGTTGTCGAGCGGCGGCACGCTAACGGTGGAGAACTGATCCGCCGCGAGCACCCGTCCGGTGGCCTCGAGCGTGGGCACCGACTCGGTGTCGGCGATCGGCACCGCCCCGTCCAGGAGTGCGCCGAGCGCCTCATCTACCGTGATCATTGCTTTGTTCATCAAAATCCGTTGTGCTTGAGGATGAATTTCGCGATGCCGTCGTAATCGTTCAGATCGAACTGCGGGAGCCGCGTCTCGAGCGGGACATCGGATGCGGCGGCCACGATGCGATCGTCTTCGGGGTACAGCATCGGCTTGCCGTTCACCTCGCGGTAGATCTCGAGCTTGGGCATCGGGTAGCGCTTGTAGCCCTCGATCAACAGCAGGTCGCACGGGGCCATCCGCTTGATCTGATCGTCGATATCCGGCTCGGGTTCCCCGTGCAGTTCGTGCATGATGACCCAGCGTTTTCCGGAGGTAACCAGCACCTCGTGGCAGCCCGCCTGGCGGTGACGGTACGAATCCTTTCCCGGCTGGTCGACGTCGAAGCTGTGGTGCGCGTGCTTGATCAGCGAGACTTTCAGCCCACGGCCCACGAATCGAGGAATCAGCTGTTCGATCAGCGTGGTCTTTCCGCTCCCGGACCAGCCGGCAAATCCGAACACCTTCATTCCTGGGGCCTGGCGCCGCTCGGGCGCGTGCGCCCGTCGGCAAAGTGGTTGATTGAAAAGAACGAATTCTAGCAGGCCCGCAAGCCCGTCCGGAGTGGCCAACGGGTGGCGGCATCAATGTACCGACCAGCGCTTGACTACGGCCGCCGCGACGACGCCGAATACACACGCCACCCCGGCATTCCAGACCGCCAGTGCCGCGACGGCGACCATCACGTAGCGTTCCCCGCCCTGCAGACTCCAGGCGCGCGAACCGGCCGCGAGTTGTGCTCCGGCAATGAAAAGGACCGCACCGAGCACGGGTACCGGGAAGAGCTTCAGCAATGTCTCTATGGATCCGCCGAACGCGAGGCCGAGTACGAGGAGCGTCGCGCCGATGATGACCGGAGCACCCCCCGTGCGCGCGCCGAACCGGAAGTGCGCGGCAGCCCACCGGCGCCATGGCACATCGGCACGCCTCCGATCAGCCCACCCAACAGGTTGATCACGCCGGTCGAGATCGCGGTCTTGCGCTCGCTCACGGGTCGATCCGGGAAGAGCCGGTTGTTCTGGTCGGTCACTGCAACGATCGCGGTGCCCAGCGTGAGCGGAACCTGAGGCAACGCGATGAACAGCATCCCCACCACAAGATCGTGCAGGGTGATTCCGCCGACGACCACACTTGGAAGCTCGAAGGATGGCTCGAGCGCGTGCAGCTGCGCGCCGAGTTCCGGTCGTTGAACGAGCGCGACCACGGCGCCGAACGCAAGGACGACGAGCATCGCGGGAATCTGCCGCTGCGCCAGTAGCGCAAACGCCCCCACGAGCGTGATCCCTCCGAGCAGCCATCCCGTCGCGATGTTCGCGAGACCTTCCAGCATGAACGCGACACCCAGCCCCAGCACCACGCCGGAGATGACCGCAGGCTTGAGGAGCGTGGCGACCCGCTGCGCGGCACCGCTAAATCCCAGCGCCAGCCAGATCGCTCCGGTCACCAGCGTGGCCGCAAAAACCGCTTGAGGCGAGATGGCAAGCGCGGCGGCTTGCGTCGCGACGACCGCGCCCGCTGCCTTCATCGGCTGCACGGGAATCGGGGTCCCGTAGACGAGGCCCGTCGCGATGAGCGCGAGGCCGAACGCACAGAGGATGCCGGTAGCCGGCACCGACCCGATGCCGATGTAGGCGACCAGAAAGGGGATCAGCGTGCCAAGATCGCCGAACGCGCCACCCCATTCCATGCGGTCGAAGCGCAATGCGCGGCCTCCATTCCGCACGGCGGCGGAATTATCACGACGGACTACGGAACCCCCACGGCGGCGAAGCCGTGGCGAGCAAGAATCTCCTGCCCGGTCGCCGAACGCACGAAGCGCACGAGGTCCTGCGCGGCGGGACTCGCATTCCGCAACACCATGATCCCATAGTCGGCGCCGACGGCGAGATGCTCGGGAATCTGCACGATGGCGAGCTGCGGCTCCTCTTGCCTCGCAGCGAGCGCGTTCGTGTAGTAGGTCAGAAAGATATCCGCCGCCCCCCGTGCGACAAGCAAACCGTAGACAACCCGGTCCGCGGGCGGCGCCGGCGAGTCTGGCCCTCCAGCGAGCCTCAGCGCCTTTTTCGACAGAATCTTGACTGCACCCGGACGGAGACATCCGCCCTGTCGAACAGCTGGATCGCATAGTCGCCGGATGGGTCGGCCTGCGGCGTGGAAATGCCAAGTTTCACGTGAGGATCGAGCATGCGCTCGAGCAGGTTCTCCGGTGTCACCGCGCAGGCGGGTAACGTGAGCGCGCACAGTCGATTGCGTGCGAACTGCGCAACCGCGCCGCCCAGTCCCGCCGCGGCAAGCTCCTGCGGATGAGTCATGTTCGCCGAAGCGAAGACTTCCGCAGGGGCGCCATTTGCGATTCGCTGCCTCAGGAGCCCCGACGGACCGAATGCCTTGGCCACTTTTCGCCCGCAGCTCGCAGTGTACGCATCGGCAATTTCGGTCATCGCGCCTTTCAGGCTGCCGGCGGCGTACAGCCGAACCCCCTCCTGCGCATGCACGCCGTTCGCCAGCATGAAATATCCCGCCAGGAGGGTCGCGGCGCGCGGATCAGGACTTCGCGTTCGGGAAGAAGAGCTGCTCGCCACCGATCTTGTAGCTCGCAATCGCCTTCTGGCCGGCCGGCGACAGCACCCAGTCGATGAATGCCTGGCCCAGATCCTTCTTCACGTGCGGATGCTTGGCCGGGTTCACGAGCATGATGCCGTACTGGTTGAACAGCCGCGGGTCACCTTCCACGAGCACCGTGAGATCGCCGCGGTTCTTGAACGACAGCCACGTGCCGCGATCGGTGAGCATGTAGGCGTCCATTCCGGACGCCGTGTTGAGCGTCGCGCCCATGCCGGAGCCGGTCTCCCGGTACCAGGTGCCCTTGCCGGTCTTGGGATCCACGCCGGCGGCCTTCCAATAACGCAGTTCCATCTGCTGGTGCCGCTCTTGTCGCCGCGCGAGGCGAACGGCGCCTTCGCCTCAGCGATCGTTTTGACAGCGCCGCGAATGTCCTTCCCGCCGCCGACCCTGCCGGGTCGCGCTTCGGGCCGACCAGCACGAAGTCGTTGTACATGACGTCATAGCGCTTCACGCCGTATCCTTCGGCGACGAACTTCTCCTCCGCGCGCTTGTTGTGGACGAACAGCACGTCGGCGTCGCCGCTGGCGCGCGAGATCGAGCGCCTGGCCGGTGCCCAGGGCAACGACGCGGACCTGGATGCCCGTCTCGTCCTCGAACATGGGAAGGATGTGCTTGAACAGGCCGGAGTTCTCGGTGGAGGTCGTCGAGGAGACGATGATGAACTGGTCTTCTGCGCCATCGCCGCGGGCGGCCGCAAGCGCCAGCGCCGCCAGCGCGGCGGCAACAGAGCGTGCGTCGCGATCACGTCCATAGCAATTCTCCCTTGATGAAGGCGGCGGCTTCGGCCGTCGCCGGGTGCGCGAAGAAACGTTCGGCGGGTGCGCGCTCGGCGAGCCGGCCCTGGTTGAGGAAAAGAACTTCGTCGGCGAGGCGGCGGGCCTGGCCGAGGTTGTGCGTGGTCATGACGATCTTCGTGCCGGTCGCATGGATCGCAAGGATCGCTGTTTCGATCTCGCGCGCAGCGTTCGGATCGAGGCTGGCGGTCGGCTCGTCCAGGAACAGTACCTGGGTCGCAGGGCCCACGCCCGCGCGAGCGCGAGCCGTTGCTGCTCGCCGCCCGAGAGCACGCGCGCCGGGTGGTCGGCGAGATGCCCCAGTCCGACGCGTTCGAGTGCCTCCCGGGCGAGGCGGTTGCGCTCGCTGCGCGGCACGCCCTGCCGGGCCAGGGCGTAGGCGAGGTTTCCGAGCGCCGAGCGGCGCAGCATCACGGGTCGCTGGAACACCATTGCCTGGTGGCGCCGTCCCCGGGCCGCGGACCCACGCCAACGCACTCTTCCCGACGTCGGCGCGAGTAGTCCATGACAGAGCCGCAGCAGCACGCTCTTGCCTGCGCCGTTGGGCCCCACGATGACGGTTCGCGCGGCGATCCGATCTCGCAGGAGATTGCGTCGACGATTGCCCGCCCGCCGGCAACGAACGAGACGCCCTCCAGTTCGAGCGGCAGGATCGAGGAAGGTGCGCGCACGGCTGCCTCGGGCCTATCCATAGCGCCGCTGAGCGGCTTCTTTCGTCAAATAGGCCGCGGCGTTCAGGATGAGCATGAGCGAGATCAGGATCACGCCCAGACCGAGCGCGAGCGGCAGATCGCCCTTGCTCGTCTCGAGCGCGATTGCCGTCGTCATCACGCGCGTCACGCCGTCTATGTTGCCGCCTACGATCATCACCGCTCCCACTTCAGCGGCAGCGCGGCCGAAGCCGGCAAGCACCGCCGTCAGAAGCGAGAACCGCGTGTCCCAGAGCAGTGTGAATGCTGCCGACAATCGCCCTGCGCCGAGCGACCTGAGCTGTTCCTGGTACTCCGCCCATGCGTCCTCGATCGCCTGCCGCGAGAGCGCGGCGATGATGGGAAGGATGAGCACGGTCTGCGCGATCACCATCGCGGAGGGCGTGAAGAGAATCCCGAATGCGCCGAGCGGACCGGCACGCGACAGCAGCAGGTAGACCAGCAAGCCGACGACCACCGGCGGCAGACCCATCAGTGCGTTGAGCACGATGATCAGCGCGCGCCGGCCCGGAAAGCGTCCGACCGCGATCGCCGCGCCGAGCGGCAGACCGACCAGCGCCGCGAGGAGCACGGCCGAGAGGCTCACGCGCAGGCTGAGCAGCACGATCTCGAGGAGCGCCGGGTCGCCGCTCGCAACCAGCGCGCCCGCCTGCCCGAACGCCTCATGCAGGCTGTTCATTCTCCTCCCCGGAAAGGGCAAAGTGCGCGATAAAGCCCTCCCGCGGGCCGTCGCATTGATATGTTCATCTGACATAGATATTCAATTTTACGAGGAGATTATGCGATGATTGATATTCACAATATGCTATCGTTTGCATATGTTGCGAGTGGAGCTGGATATCAGATGGCGCCTCGGCCGTCGCGAAGCGATCCCGTTCGACGAGGCGCTGTTCACCCTGCTCGAGGGCATCGACGAGAGCGAGTCGCTGCAAAGTGCCGCTCGGCGCGCCGGACTGTCGTACCGCCACGCCTGGGGCCTGCTGAATGGCTGGGCCAAGACGCTCGGTCGGCCCCTCGCCATGCTGGAGCGCGGACGCGGGACGCGCCTGACGACGCTCGGCGCGCGCCTGCTTCTGCTACGCGAGAAGACCGAGGCACATCTTGGGCCGGAACTCTCCCGGATCGCGACGGAACTTGCCGCCACGCTTGGCGAGGCGGATGCCGGCGTTGCGCGCAGGCTTCGCATTCATGCAAGCCATGACCTGGCGCTACGCAGCGCCAGCGAACGGCTTGCCGAGGCGCATGGTTTCGACATCGACCTCGCCGTTCTCGGCAGCCACGACAGTCTCGAGTCGCTCGCGCGCCGGCGCTGTGACGTCGCGGGATTCCACACCGCGCCGGACACGTCGCTCGAGGCGGTGCTGGGCGAGGCGTTTCCGAAGGGCATCCCCGAGCCGATTCTCGCGTACCGCCTGTTCCAGCGTGAGCAAGGCCTGATCACTTCCTCCGGTGTTCAGCCGTCGGCGCAAACACTTGCCGATCTTGCCAAAATGGGTCTGAAATTCATCAATCGGCAGCGCGGCTCGGGAACGCGGACCCTTTTCGATCGCCTGCTTGGCGAAGCCGGGCTGCGACCGAGCGACGTGCGTGGCTATCACGACGAGGAGTTCACGCATCTTGCGGTGGCCGCGACCATCGCGGGCGGCGGCGCAGACGTCGGATTCGGAATTCGCGCCGCAGCGGCCCAGTTCGGGCTGCGATTCACGCCCTTGGCGGTCGAGACGTACTACCTGGCATGTCGCGAGGCACGCTCCCGCGACGAGCCGATCCCGCGGCTGATCGCATTCCTGCGCAGCGAGGAATTTCGGAGTATCTGCAGCAGCCTGCCGGGCTATGATGCGACCGACGCGGGCAGGTCCCAGCGGATCGCGCCGCCGCGCACGCGCCGCACCCGCAAACTGAACGGCTAGCACCAGCCGTATCGTTCCCGTCCGTCAGACAGACCAAGGAGAGCCCGACATGAAGATCAGCGCACGCAATGCGATTCCCGGCAAGATCAAGAAGGTCAAACTCGGCCCGGTCAGCGCCGAGGTCACCATCGAGGTCGCGAAAGGGATCGAGGTCGTTTCGGTGATCAGCGCGACGTCCGCGAAGGCATTGAAGCTGAAGAAAGGCAAGTCCGCCTGGGCGATCATCAAGGCGAGCAACGTGATGGTCGGCGTCTGACGCTGCCGCGCGTCGCGTGATTCCTCGTGCTCTACTGCGCGTCGGGCTCCTGGCAGGCGTGTACGCGAGCGCAGGCGTGGCGCTTGCGCAGAGTGGTCAGACGGTTACCGACTCCGCCGGCCGCCGGGTCGTGGTCCCGGCGCAGGTCGAGCGCATTTATGCAGCGGGGCCACCCGCGAGCGTGGTGGTCTTCGCGGCCTCGCCAGAAAAGCTGCTCGGCTGGACGCGAGCGATCCGGCCGGCCGAAGCGGCTTTCCTTCCGCCGAGTTATGCGGCCCTGCCCGAGCTGGGGCGGCTCACCGGACGCGGGAACACCGCCAATGTCGAGACGATCCTGGCGCTCCGGCCCGACGTGATCATCGATGTGGGCTCGATCGCGCCGACCTATGCCTCGCTCGCCGATCGCGTCCAGCAGCAAACGGGCATTCCGTACCTGCTGTTCGACGGCCGCTTCACGGCGATTGCGAGCACGTTCCGCGCGATCGGTCGCGCGACCGGCGACCTCGAACGCGCCCAGCGGCTCGCCGAGTATGCCGAGCGCACTCTCGATGACGTGCGACGGCGGGTCGCAAGCGTTCCGGCGAAGGATTCCCGCGCGTCTACTATGGACGCGGACCGTCCGGCTTGCAGACCGGGCTCGCAGGATCGATCAACGTCGAGATCCTCGATTCTCGGCGCCCGCAACGTCGCCGCCGCGTCGCGCGGGGGGCTCGTCAACGTGTCGCTCGAGCAGGTGCTCGCGTGGGACCCGGAGGTGATCTTCACCACCGACCTGCACTTCTACCGCGACGTCTGGACGGACGAACGCTCGGCCGGCGTCGCCGCCGTCAAGACACGACGGGTGCACCTCGCCCCGCATCTGCCGTTCGGCTGCTTCGATTTTCCGCCTGGCGCCAATCAGCTCATCGGGCTCTACTGGGCCGGTCGGGCGCTCTATCCCGGGGTTTCCGGACGATCTGCGCGAGCGAGCCAGGGAGTTCTTCGACCTGTTCTATCACCGCCGCCCGAGCGATGCCCAGCTCGATGCGCTGCTGAGCGAGCCCGGCGTCGCGCCGCGATGACGACCGTCGGCGCGAGGCGCGCGCGATTCCTGGCAAGCGTGGTACGCGCCGCACCTTTTCGCTCGACATCGGCGCGCTCGTTCTGCTCTGCCTGCTGGTGATCGTTGCACTGTCGGTCGGCCGCTACCCGATCACGCCGGGCGACGTCCTTGCTGTCGTCTCGATGAGGCTGACGGGTGCGGCAGCAAGCGTGCCCGCGAGCGCGGAGACTGTGCTCTTCCAGGTTCGTGCGCCCCGTATCGTCGCGGCGGCGGTGATCGATGCCGCACTTGCCGCGGCGGGAGCTGCCTACCAGGGCATGTTCCGCAACCCGCTCGTCTCGCCCGACATCCTCGGCGTGTCGGCCGGCGCGGGCTCGGCGCGGTGCTCGCGATCTTCCTGTCGCTTCTCTGTGGTGGCCATCCAGGGCTTCGCCTTCGCGGGTGGCCTTTTCGCGGTGGCCGCGGTGTACTTCGTCGGCTCGTCGGTGCGGGGCCACGATCCCATCCTGGCGCTGATCCTGGCGGGGTCGTCATCGGGACACTGCTCGGGGCTTGCATCGCGCTGCTCAAGTACCTCGCCGATCCCTACAACCAGCTCCCCGCGATCACCTTCTCGCTGCTCGGCAGCGTCGCGTCGGTGGGCCGCAAGACCTCAAGGTGATGCTGCCGCTCGTTCTCGTTGCGCTCGTCCCGATGTTTCTGCTGCGCTGCGGATCGAACCTTCTCTCTCTCGCCGACGACGAGGCGCGCGCGCTCGGTGTCCACACCGGGATGATGCGGATCGTCATCGTGTGTGCGGCGACGCTCATGACTGCCGCGAGCGTTGCGGTCAGCGGGATCATCGGATGGTCGGTTTGCTGATCCCGCACGCCGCGCGCATGCTCGTCGGACCAGAGTTCTCGCGCCTTCTGCCCGTATCGATGCTGCTCGGAGCGAGCTACCTTCTCGGCGTCGACACGCTCGCGCGCACGATGGCGCACATCGAGATCCCGCCCGGCGTGTTGACGGCGATCATCGGCGCTCCCTTCTTCGTCTGGCTGCTCGCGGTCAGCCGCAGGTCCTGGTGAGGTGACGATGCGGCTCGAGGCACGCGATCTCGCCTTCGGCCATCCGGGCCGTACGCTCGGACGCAACGTGAGCTTCTCTCTTGGCGCGGGCGAGGCGCTTGCCGTGCTCGGACCGAACGGCGGGGCAAGACCACGCTCTTCCGCACGGTACTCGGTCTTCTCCCGGCGCATGGAGGTGAGCTCCTCCTGGACGAGCGGCCGGTACGAAACTGGCGACCAGCGCAGCCTGGCGCGTTCCCTCGGCTATGTCCCGCAGCAGCACGCAGGCTTCTTCAATTTCACGGTGCGCGAAGTGGTTCTGATGGGACGCACCGCACATGTCGGCCTGTTTGCGACACCAGGTACCACCGATCACGCGGCGGCGGCGGCGGCGATTGATGCACTCGGCATCAACGAGCTCGCCGATCGGATCTACACCCGGATCAGCGGCGGTGAGCGTCAGCTCGCGCTCATCGCGCGCGCGCTGGCCCAAGGCCCCGAGTTGCTCGTCATGGACGAGCCCACCGCGAGCCTCGACTTCGGCAACCAGACGCTGGTCCTGCGTCGCATCCGCGACCTCGCGAGGCGCGGCATCGGCGTGCTGTTCTCCACACACGATCCCGACCACGCCTTCGCCTGTGCGGACCAGGTCATGCTGCTCAAGGAAGGAGTGCTGGCGCTCGGCACGCCTGCGGAAGTGATCCGGCCAGACAGCCTCGAGCGCCTCTATGGTGTGCACGTCGACGTGGTTTCGCTGTCCGCGCCGCTCGCAGGGCAAGTGTGCGTGCCGCGGCTCGCTCCCCTCGCGGACCCGGGTCCACAGTGACCTGACTCCTCGCATTCGGCATACAACGCCGCAGGAAGCCAGCGAGTCCACGCCTCCGGCGCCAACGTCGCTGGGAGCGGCGACTGGCTACTGGCTGAAGCTCGGTTTCATCAGCTTCGGCGGGCCGGCGGGACAGATCTCGATGATGCACCAGGAGCTCGTCGAGCGAAGGCGCTGGATATCCGAGCGGCGCTTTCTGCACGCGCTCAACTACTGCATGGTGCTCCCCGGCCCCGAGGCGCAGCAACTCGCGACCTACATCGGGTGGCTCATGCACGGCACCCTTGGCGGCGTGGTGGCGGGCGGGCTGTTCGTGCTGCCTTCTTTCTTCATCCTGGTCACGCTCACCTGGGTCTATCTCGCATTCGGTGAAGTGCCGGCGGTGGCAGGCTTCCTCTACGGCATCAAGCCGGCGGTCACCGCGATCGTGATGTTCGCTGCGTACCGCATCGGCTCGCGGGCGCTCAAGAACGCGGCGCTGTGGGCAATTGCCGCGGCGGCGTTCGTCGCCATATTCTTCTTGCAATGTTCCCTTTCCCGCCATCGTGCTGATCGCCGGGATCATCGGCCTGATTGGCGCGCGCGTCGCACCGGCGGTCTTCGCGGTCGGAGGCGGACACGGCGCGGGCGCCGAGCGATACGGCGCCGCGCTCATCGACGACAACACGCCGCCCCCGCATCATGCGCGGCGCGGCTTGGGGCACTTCTTGATGGTTCTAGGCGTATTTCTTGCGCTGTGGGCCGTCGCGCTGGCCACGGTCGTCGGGATCTTCGGCTGGGAAGCGCACCTACTCGAGGATGAGTTGGTTCTTCACCAAGGCGGCAGCTGCTCACGTTCGGCGGCGCATACGCCGTGCTGCCCTACGTCTACCAGGGCGGTGTGGAGACATTCGGGTGGCTTTCGGCGACCCAGATGATCGACGGGCTCGCGCTGGGCGAGACGACGCCCGGGCCGTTGATCATGATCGTCACGTTCGTCGGCTTCGTCGGCGGCTGGACCAAGGAAGTGTTCGGGGCCGAGACGCTCTTTCTCGCCGGGCTGGCAGGCGCCGCAGTGGCAACGTTCTTCACGTTCCTGCCCTCGTTTCTGCTGATCCTCGTCGGCGGTCCACTGGTCGAGTCGACCCACGGCAACGTGAGGTTCACCGCTCCGCTCACCGGAATCACCGCCGCGGTGGTCGGAGTCGTCTTGAACCTGGCGGCCTTCTTCGCGTGGCACGTGCTGTGGCCGCAGGGTACGCCCCGGCGCACCATTCCTCGGGCCATTCGACTGGTTCGCGCTCGTCGTGACCATTGCGGCACTGATCGCGCTCTATCGCTTCAAGGGCGGTATGATTCCGGTCATCCTCGGCTGTGGCGCCGCGGGTCTCGCGATTCATCTCACGCGAACGATTTAGAGGAGCGTCTAATGCCAGCGTACATTGTTGCCGATATGAACGTCACGGATCCCGCCGGGTACGAGGAGTACAAGCGGCTGGCACCGGCTGCAATCGCGAAGTACGGCGGACGTTATATCGCACGGGCCGGAGAGACCGCGATCCTCGAAGGGGACTGGACCCCTTCGCGTCTGGTCATCATGGAATTCCCGAGCATCGAGAAAGCCAAGGCCTTTTACGACTCAGCGGAATACCGCGTTGCCCGGAACGTGCGCGAAGGAAAAGGCAAATTCCGGATGGTCGTCACCGAAGGGCTATAGAAACTCGGACTGTGATGCCCCGGCTCGATGAACGACACGCATAGCAGGAGCAAAGCATGAAATATCGAAAGCTGGACGCGAAGGACTATGCCCGACAGCACCTGCGCGGAATCTGGGCGGCCGCGCTCAACCCTTTCACGCCCGATCTCGCGCTCGACGAGGATGGGCTGCGCCGGAATCTTCGCCACTGGTACCGCGACCTCGGCCTGGCCGGGATATTCGTATCCGGAAAACAGGGCGAGTTCTTCTCGATGTCGCTTGCCGAGCGCAAGCGCACGTTCGAGATCGCGGTGGAGGAAGCCGCCGCCGCTGGTGGCGGCCGCGGCACGATCCTTTCGTGCTCGGATCAGAATCTCGACACGGTGCTGGACCTTGCGAAGCACGCGCAGGCGAGTCGGCGGGGACTACATCGTGGTGCACAGCCCGCTTCTGAACTTCGGCCATGATGTCGAATCGACGGTGTACGAGTACTACCGGCATATCGCGGAGCAGGTCGACATCGGAATCGCCCTGTGGAGCCACCCGGACGCGGGCTACCTGATGAGCCCAGAGCTCTGCGCACGTCTTGCGGAACTGCCAAATGTCGTGGCAATCAAGTACAGCGTGCCGCGGGAGATGTACATCAAGCTCACGCGCATGGTGGGTGACAAGCTGATCGTGAGCACAGCGTCGGAGGTCGAGTGGTTCGACAATATCGTCGAGCTCGGCTGGCAGGTCTACCTGTGCTCCACCCCGCCCTACCTCATGCAGACGAAGCACGATCAGCGCATGAAGGAGTACACCGAGCTCGCAATGCGCGGCGAGGTGGAGAAGGCGCGCAAGGTCCGCGACAGCCTCGAGCCGGTGCGCCAGGCACTCAAACGCACCCGCCCGCCCGGCACGCCTCAGGCGCATCAGAAATACTGGCAGGAGCTGCTCGGCCAGGTCGGCGGGCCGGTACGTCGCCCGTTGCTCAACCTCACGGACGAGCAGAAGGCCGCGATACGCGCGGCGTTCGAGTCTTGCGGGCTGCGTCTCGAGCCCGCCGGATCTGCTCGCGCAGCAGCTTGAAAGGAGGAACCATGGGAATCGGCGCAGGATTGAAGGCCTTCAATCTGCAGGGCTGGATCGAGAAGAACCGGCACCGGCTGCAGCCGCCGGTGAACAATCAGCTGCTGTTCGAGGACGCCGGAATGATCGTGATGGCGATCGGCGGCCCGAACCAGCGCACCGACTTCCACGACGATCCCGTCGAGGAATACTTTTACCAGCTCAAGGGCAACATGGTGCTGCGCGTGATGGACGAACCGGGCAAGCCTCCGCTCGACATCCCGATTCGCGAGGGCGAGGTGATGCTGCTACCGGCGCACGTCCGCCATTCTCCGCAGCGCCCCGAGGCCGGCAGCATCGGCATCGTGGTCGAGAGCCCGCGTCACGATCCGTACGTCGACGCGTTCGAATGGTACTGCCTCGATTGCCACCAGCTCGTGTACCGGTTCGAGTACCCGCTGCGCAAGGCGCAGGAGATCGTCACGGTCATGCCGCCGCTCTTCGAGAAGTTCTACGCCGACGAGACGCTTCGCAAGTGCGCCCGATGCGGAGCGATTCATCCGGGTCGCAAGGCGCTACAGCCGCAGCCGACCGCGCACTAGAGTCCTGCTTCAAGGTCGCCATACGCGGCCGCGGGTTACTTGAAGCCCTGGGCAGCCATCTTGCGGCGGATGTAGGCAATCTGCGTCCGCAGCGGCAGGTTCTTCGGGCACACGTCGTGACAGGCGAGCAGCGACATGCAGCCGAACACGCCGCTGTCGTCGCCGATCAGCTCGAAGAAGTCCTCGTCCGTGCGCTGATCGCGCGGATCCAGGCGGAAGCGCGCGATCTTGTTGATCCCGACCGCGCCGACGAAGTCCTCCCGCATGCGGGCCGTGCCGCAGCCGGCCACGCAGCAGCCGCACTCGATGCATCGGTCGAGGAGGTAGATTTCGTCGGCGAGCTCGGGCTCCATCCGCTCCTCGATGCGCGATAGGTCGATCTCCTGCTCCTTCCTGTGCACCCAGGTCTCGAGTCGCTCGCTCATCGCGCGCATCCACTTGCCGGTGTTCACCGACAGGTCGGCGATCAACTCGAACACCGGCAGCGGCGCGAGCGTGATCTCGCTGCCGAGGTTCTGCGTGAGCGTGCGGCAGGCGAGGTTGGGTCGCCCGTCGATCATCATGGCGCAACTGCCGCAGATGCCGGCGCGGCACACGAAGTCGAACTGGAGCGACGGGTCCTGCTTCTCCCGGATCTCGTTGAGCGCGATGAAGAGCGTCATGCCGGGCGCCTCTTCGAGGGCGTAGGTCTGCATGCGCGGCACGCTGCCCGGCTCCTGCGGGTTGTAGCGCAGCACGCTGATGCGGAGCTGCCGGTTCGCGCCGTTCGCCGTCATGACACCGCCCTCCGCTCGGCCGGCGCGTCGATGCCCTCGTCGAGGCGCTCGTTGCGGCCCTGGAAGCGCGCGGGCAGCTGCCCTTCGTAGGGCATCAGCGCCTGCTGCACGGCGAACCGGTCGGCACCGGCGAGCCGCGCCTTGATCGCCTCCACCTCTGCGGCCCGCCCCGGCGTGTCGGGGTGCTCGATGTAGTCCTTCGCGCCGTAGCCGCGCCAGCCGGGCGGGAGCTCCATGCGCTTCACGTCGAGCGCCTCGTAGTCGAGCGTCGGCAGCAGATCATCCGGGCTCGCCCAGGTTGCGAGGGTACGCTTGAGCCACTCGGCGTCGTTGCGCCGCGGGTAATCCTGACGGTAGTGCGCCCCTCGGCTCTCGGTTCGGGTCAGCGCACCGTACGCGATCGTTAGGGCCACTTTGAGCATCTTCTGCACGCGGTACGCCGTGACGAGCTCGGCGTTGGCGCCAGTCACCTTGTAGCGCACGCCGATATGCCGGCTGCGGTCGGCGAGCTGCTGAAGCTCCTCGACTGCCGCCTTCAGGTCGTCGCCCGTGCGGAAAATGCCGACCTTGTCGGTCATGATGTTCTGCATCGCCGCCTTCAGTACCGTCGCGTCCTCGCTGCCGCTGCCTCCCAGCATGGCATCCAGCTTGGCCTGCTCGCGCCTGACGAACTCGTGCACGATACCCATCGGGACGTTCAACTCGTTCTCGGTCTTGTCGCAAAAGTCGGCGATGAACTCGGCCACGATCATGCCCGCGACCACGGTCTCGGCGACGGAATTGCCGCCGAGCCGGTTGAATCCGTGCATGTCCCAGCACGCGGCCTCGCCCGCCGCGAAGAGCCCCTTCAAGGTGGGGCTCTCGCCCGTCGGCCGCGTGCGCACGCCGCCCATGGAGTAGTGCTGCGCGGGCCGCACCGGGATCCAGTCGCGGATCGGGTCGACGCCGAGAAAGTAGTGGCAGATCTCGTGCACCTCGCGCAGGTTGCGCCGGATGTGCGCCTCGCCGAGCAGGGTGATATCGAGCCAGAGGTGGTCGCCGAAGCGGCTCTTGACGCCTTTGCCGCGATGGATGTGCTCTTCCATGCGCCGCGACACCACGTCCCGCGAAGCGAGCTCCTTCTTCTCCGGCTCGTAGTCCGGCATGAAGCGGTGGCCGTCGACGTCCTTCAGGAGGCCACCGTCGCCGCGGCAGCCCTCGGTCACGAGTATCCCTGCGGGGAAGATGCCGGTCGGATGAAACTGGACCGCCTCCATGTTCCCCAGCGCGGCGATGCCGGTCTCGAGCGCGAGCGCGTGCCCGATTCCCTCGCAGATCACCGCGTTCGTGGTCACCCGGTAGAGCCGGCCGGCGCCGCCGGCCGCGATCGCCGTGGCCTTCGCGAGGTACGCGGTGAGCTCGCCGGTGACAAGGTTCCGCGCCACTGCGCCGTAACAGCGGCCAGCGTCGTGGATCAGCGCGAGGGCCTCGGTGCGCTCGTGCACCGGGATCGACGCGGCAATCGCCTGATCGGCCATCACGGTGATCATGGCGTGACCGGTGCCGTCGGAGACGTAGCATGCGCGCCACTTCTTCGTGCCGCCGAAGTCACGCTGCGCGACCAGTCCGTGCGCCTCGTCGCGCTCGGTGATGGTGACCTTCTGGCCGTTGATCACCACCTCGCGATCGCCCTTGCGCACCCGGCTCCAAGGCAGACCCCACGCCGCGAGCTGGCGCACCGCCTTCGGCGCGGTGTTCACGAACATGCGCACCACTTCCTGGTCGGCGCCCCAGTCGCTGCCGCGCACGGTGTCCTCGAAGTGGATGTCCTCGTTGTCGCCCTGGCTCTTGATCATGTTGCCGAGGCTCGCCTGCATGCCGCCCTGAGCGGCCTTGGAGTGCGAGCGCTTCACGGGCACCAGCGAGAGGATGAGCGTCTCGTGGCCGCGGCGCTTCGCGCCGAGCGCCATCCGCAGGCCGGCCAACCCTCCGCCGATCACCAGGACGTCGGTGTGAATGACCTTCATTTGGATGTCCCTTTCAACCGCGCAGGCCACCAGAATGGCGGGTCGCCGCGCGGCGGATCCTGCAGCCAGGCCGGGACGTAGCGCTCGCCGGCGCTCTGCCGGTGCTCGTAGCCGATCTTGGCGTACGCCGCGAGCGTAGCGAGACCGAGCACGAGGAGGAACACGGTGATGAGCCACTTGAAGCGCTTGAGACGCACGCGGCTCGCGTCCGGGTCGCTCCCCTCGAACCAGCCCCACTTCACCGCGAGCCGGTAGAGGCCGACGCCGCCGTGGAGCTCGACGCAGAAGAGCAGCAGGAGATATATCGGCCACCAGCGTCCGGTCCAGACCCGGTCGGACGACCCGTACGGCCCGATGTCGCCCGGGTGCATGAGCATCTGATAGAGGTGCACGGAGGCGAGGAAGAAGAGTGCGAACCCCGTGACGACTTGCACCCACCACAGCGTCGTATCCTCGTGCCGGAGCAGGTTCTTGTGACCGACGAATATGCGGTACTGCCGGTAGCTCGATGGAAACTTGCGCATCGCCAGGAAGGCGTGCAGGACGAGGACCGACAGGATGCCGAACACGATCACCGAGACGATTCCAGGGAAGGCCTTTCCGAAGAAGAAGTAGCCCTCGAACATCTTGGTGATCGTCCACATGAAGTCCTTGCTCACCAGGATGGACGCCACGAACAGCATGTGCCCCCACATGAAGAGCGCCAGGACGAGTCCCGAAAGACTCTGCGCAATGTCCATTCGCGCGGGCCAGCGGGACTTGCGTGATCGGTCGGCGAGGCCTACCCCGGCAATGACGTCCGTGCTCGTTCCCATAGCGCTCAACCTCCACCCTTGATTGGGTCGTGCTCCACGTGCTCCTCGGTCCCTGCACCGCGACGCCGGCGATTCGGGCATACGATGCAGCGAAGCGAAAGCCCGTCGCGCGACCTGATCTCTGGACCCCCGCAGGACCCGTGCAGGCAACGCCCGGAAAAGATCACTCCGACAGCCATCGCGGCCACCGCCAGACCGAAAGCGGCGAGCGTGATCAGGAACACGGGAGTAAGAAGGGTCAAGTCCATGGGATCAAAGTCTCTCCATCGCATTGCCGGTCAGCGCCGCGAACGCTGGCGTTTGCCGCTCGGCGAAGCCGCCTTCGGGGCGACGCTCGATGAAGTACGCAGCGAGGCCCTTCTCCAATGCGAGCGCGTAGCCCCGCTCGGGCCCGAGCACCAGAAGCGCCGTCGCGTAGGCGTCGGCAAGCGCGCACTCGGACGCGAGCACCGTCACCGAAGCGAGGCGATGCCGGATCGGATACCCCGTGGTCGCATCGATCTCATGCGAGAAGCGCCGCCCGTCCTTCTCGAAGTAGTTCCGGTAGTCGCCCGACGTGGCCATCGAGACGTTGATCATCGGCACGACGAGCTGCGCCCGCTGCGCCGTTTCGTCCGGGCGCTCGATCCCCACCTGCCACGGAATGCCGGCAGCGTTCTTGCCCTTGACGCGCACCTCGCCGCCCACCTCGACCATGTAGCGCCCGATGCCGCGTGCATCGAGCGCCCGGGCGACCTGGTCGACGCCGAAGCCCTTCGCGATCGCGGAGAGATCCGCGTACATGCCCGGCCGAGCCTTGACAATCGTGCCCGCCGCCGCGTCGATCGCGAGCAGGCGATACCCCACGCTCGGCCTCACTGTCGCGAGCTCGGCCTCGGTGGGCGGGCGCGCCTGCTTGACCGGGCCGAATCCCCAGGCATTGACGAAGGGGCCGACGGTGACGTCGAATGCGCCACCCGATGCCTCGCTCACTTCCCGCGCGAGCAGGAAGACGCGGATCACGTCCGCCGAAAATGCGAAGGGTTCGCCTGATTGGTGCCGGTTGAAGCGGGAGAGTTCCGAGTCCGGCTTGTAGGTGGACATGCGCACATCGACCTCGTCCAACGCGGAGCGGATCGCGGCGTGCGTGGCCGCCTGCTCGGGCTCGGTCATTATCGGGACGACGACTTTGACCGTGTAGGTCGTCCCCATCGTGCTGCCCTCGAACGCTGCGGCCTGCGGTCCTGGCGTCGCGGGTCGCGGCGATTCGCCACAGGCGCCGAGTGCCAGCGCCGTAGCGAGAGTGACCAGCCAGCGAATCGATGCGTCCCGAAGCCTTCGCATGTCGCTGCATCACTCGCCCGCGAAGTTGTCGTAGAAGATACTTTCCTTCTGCACGCCGAGATCGTCCAGCTTGCGCAGGACCATCAGCGAGAGCGCGGTCGGACCGCAGAGGTAGTACTCGCAGTCTTCCGGCGCGGAGTGGTCCTTCAGGTAGGTGTCGTACAGAAAATTGTGGATGTAGCCCGCATAGCCGGTCCACTGGTCCTCCGGCTCGGGCTTCGACAGGCAGAGGTGCCAGCTGAAGTTGGGATGCCGGGCGGCGAGCTCATCGAACTCTTCCCGCCAGAGCGCGTCGCGGAGACTGTGCGCACGGTACCAGTACGACACTTTGCGCTGGGTGCCGACGCGGTCGAACTGATCCCGGATGATGGACCGGAGCGGCGCCATTCCGGCCCCCCCGCCGATGAAGATCATCTCGGCGTCCGTGTCGGTCGCGACGAAATCGCCGAACGGCCCGGACATCTCGATCTCGTCGCCCGGCTTCAGGCCGAAGAGCCACGACGACATGATGCCCGGCGGCGTCCCCTCCGGTGACCCGTAGGGTGGCGGGCAGACCTTGATCGCGAACTTGAGGACGCCCTTCTCCAGCGGATAGCTCGCCATCGAGTAGGCGCGCTCGACCGGCTCGGTGCAAACTGAACGGTGACGCCAGAGCTTGTCCCGGTCCCAGCTCTTGCGAAACTGGGGGGCGATGTCGAAATCCTTGTATTCGACAGTGTGCGCTGGACAGCGGAACTGGACGTACTGCCCTGCCTTGTAGGGCACTTCCATGCCCGCGGGCAGCTCCACGACCATGTCCTTGATGAAGTCGGCGACGCTCACGTTCGAGACGACCTTTGCCCGCCAGCGGCGCAGGTCGAAGAGCTCGGGCGGAACTTCGAGCTGCAGATCGCTTTTCACCTTCACCTGGCAGGCGAGCCGCGTTCCGTGCTCGGCTTCGCGGCGTGTGAGGTAGCTCTTCTCGACGGGCAGCAGCTCCCCGCCACCATGCACCGTGACTTTGCAAAGCCCGCATGTGCCCTTCCCGCCGCAGGCGGACGGAATGAGCAGGCTCTTTTCCGCCAGAGTCGACAGCAAGGTCCCGCCGGGGCAGACTTGCAGCGCCTTGGTGGCGTCCTCGTTGATCACGATGCGCACCAGTCCGGACGGGACGAGCTTGGCGCGCGCCCAGAGCAGGATCCCCACCACTGCCATGATGACCATGGTGAACATCGCGGTGCCCATGAAGATCGGAGTCATAAAGCTTTCGTCAAAATGAGGCACCGTAAGGATCTACCCGTGTGACAAAGGGGATATACAAGGGGCGCGCCCCTTGTTCGAATTGGGGGATATACAAGGGGGTCTCCCCCTTGTTCGTGAAAAGGGGTTATTCCCCGCACACCGGGTGCATCGAACGAAGTCATATACGCAGGCATTCTTCTGTCCCTATAACTGAATGCCCGCAAACATCATGAAGCCGATCGACATGAGCCCGGTCGCGATGAACGCGATGCCAAGTCCGCGGAGACCTTTCGGGGGATTTCCGTAGCGCATCTTCTCGCGTATCGCCGCAAACCCGACGATCGCCAGGAGAAAGCCCGAACCCGACCCGAATGCGAAGACGACGCTCTCGGAGAAAGTGTAGTCGCGCTCGACCATGAACAGCGATCCGCCGAGGATCGCGCAATTGACCGCGATGAGCGGCAGGAACACGCCCAGGGACGTGTAGAGCGCCGGGAAATACCTGTCGAGCGTCATCTCGACGATCTGCACCGCCGCCGCGATCGTGCTGATGAAAATGATGAAGACAAGGAAGGTGAGATCGAGTCCGGCGAAATCCGGATCAATCCAGGCGAGGGAGCCTTCCTTGAGCAGGTGTTGCAGGATGAGGTTGTTCAATGGGAGGGTGAGCATCTGCACGAACACCACCGCGACGCCCAGGCCGAGCGCGGTCTCGACGCGCCGCGAGCACGCGAGAAACGAGCACATGCCGAGAAAGAACGCGAGCGCCATGTTCTCGATGAAGATCGACTTGACCGCGATGGCGAGGTAGTGCTCCATCAGTCCTTCTCCTGCTGCTCGGGCTTCCAGATGCGCAGAAACCAGATCATGAATCCGATGATGAAGAAGGCTGCAGGCGCCAGCAGAAACATGCTGTTTGGATAGAACCAGCCGCCCTCACTGACAAGCGGCAGCACCTGATGTCCGAGAATCCGGCCGGTGCCGAGAAATTCACGCATGAAACCGACGATCAACAGCACCGCCCCGTAGCCGAGTCCGTTGCCGACGCCATCGATCAGGCTGACGAGCGGCGGATTCTGCATCGCGAACCCCTCGGTGCGGCCGAGCACGATGCAGTTCGTGATGATCAGACCGACGTACACCGAGAGAGAAAGGCTGATCTCGTAGAGATAGGCCTTGAGCACCTGGTCCACCACGATCACAAGCGACGAGATGATGGCGAGCTGCACGATGATCCGGATGCTGGAGGGCGTGTACTTGCGAATCAGACTGACGAGGAAACTGGAAACGCCGGCCACCAATGTCAGGCTCACCGCCATCACCAGCGCCTTGTCCATGCGCGTCGTGACGGCGAGCGCCGAGCAGATGCCGAGCATCTGCAGGCCGATCGGATTGTTCTTCAGCAGCGGATCGGTGAGCGCCGCCCCTTCGCGGGTCTTGAGCCATCCGAGCATCCTCACAGCCCCCCTCGCGCGCGGAGCTTCGCCAGATACGGTCCGAAGCCGTTCTCACCCAGCCAGAAGTGGAGCATCCGGGTCACGCCGTTGCTCGTGATCGTGGCGCCTGAAAGCGCGTCGACCTGGTACGGGTCTTCTTTCGGAGAGCCAACGCCCCCGCCTTTCTTCAGCGAGATGCGAATCTTTCCTGCCTCGTCGAACGCCTTGCGGCCCGGCCACTGCGCCTTCCACTTCGGATTGTCGACTTCACCGCCGAGCCCGGGAGTCTCGCGATTTTCGTAGAAGGCGAGGCCGCGGATCGTCGTAAGGTCGCGATCGAGTGCGACGAATCCGTACAGCGTGCCGTAGAGCCCGATGCCCTCGATCGGGAGCACGACCTGCACGGGCTTTCCATCCTTCACCACGAGCGCAACCGTCGCGACGTTCGGCAGGCGCTTGATCTGCGACAGGTTGGGGGGCGCCTCGCGGCTCTGGGCAGGATCGGCCCGCGCGCGCCGCTGATCGTAGCGGGACGGGTCGACCGAGGGATTTTCGACGTAGTCGCCCGTTTGCAGATCGACGAGACGGATGCGAATGCTGCGCTCGAACAGCGCGACGACTTCGCGATCCGACATCCGCTCGCCGGCCTTCAAGAGCCCGGTGGCTTGCAGGACGTTCTTCTGCAGGTACAGGAGCTGGTTCGCGTGCTGGCGGTCACGCAGCAGCACCGTCGCGCTGGCCACGAGCATCGAGCAGGCCAGGCAAACGGCCGTGGCGAACAGGAGCGTGTAGCGAATCGAATTAACCTGCACGACGCTTAAGCCTCCGACGCAGATTCCCTTTCACCACGTAGTAGTCGATGAGCGGCGCAAACACGTTCATGAAGAGGATCACCAGCATCATCGCCTCGGGATAGGCGGGATTGACGACCCGGACCAGCACGACCAGCACGCCGATCATGAAACCGTAGATCCATTTCCCGGTGTCCGTGAAAGCCGAGGTGACCGGATCCGTCACCATGAAGACCGTGCCGAACGCCCAGCCACCGAGCACCATGTGCCACCAGAAAGGAATTTCGAATCCCGGATTGGTGGTCGAGCCCGTCCAGTTGAAGATCTGTGCCATGACGATGGTTCCGAGCGCCACACCGACCATGTTTCGCCAGGAGGCGACCTTGGTCCAAAGCAGAAGAACCGCGCCTAGCAGGCACATGAGTGCGGAAGTCTCGCCCAGCGAACCGGGCTCCAGCCCGATGAACGCATTCCACCACGAGAACCCCTGATCGGCGAACGACCCGGAGAGATGGCGCGCCTGCCCGAGAATGGTTGCCCCGCTATAGCCATCGACCGTCAGCGCCTGCGGCATCGCCACCCACACCTTGTCGCCGGTGATCTGCGCCGGATAGGCGTAAAACACTGCCGCGCGCGCGACCAGCGCGGGGTTGAGAATGTTCATGCCCGTACCGCCGAAGACCTCCTTCGCGATCACCACGCCCCAGATGATTCCGAACGCGGCCTGCCAAAGGGGTGTCGTGGGCGGCAGGATCAGCGGGAAGATGAGACCGGTGACGAAGAATCCCTCGTTGATCGGGTGTCGGCGAACCATGGCGAATCCCACTTCGCACATTCCCCCGGCCGCCATCGTCACGGCATACAGCGGGAGGAAATAGAGCGCACCGTGAACGAAGTTGGCCACCAGGCTACCGGGTGAATAGCCCACGCCCAGCCAACGGATCACGCTGTATCGCCAGCCGGCAAGCTCGCCGACCTTCGCCGGGTCGAGCGCGAGATTTGCCTGCAGGCCCGCGTTGTACATCGCCCACAGCGCGCAGGGCATGAGCGCGACCACGACCACGATCATCATGCGCTTCAGGTCCAAGGCATCGCGCACGTGGGCCGTGGTCCGCGTGACGTCGGGCGGCGTGTAGAAGAAGGTGTCGACCACCTCGTACAGCGGGCCGAGGCGCTCGAGCGGCCCGCCTTCCTCGAAGCGCTTGCGCTGACCGTCGAGAACGCGCCGGAGAAGGCTCATCAGTATTCCCTCGCGATGCGCTCGAGGATCTCGCGCAGCATCGGACCGTACTCGTTCTTCGCCGGGCAGACGAAAGTCGACAGCGCCAGATCCTCCTCGTCGAGCTCCAGGCAGCCGAGCGATTCAGCCTCCTCCGCGTCGCCGGTCACCAGCGCGCGGATCAGAAACGTCGGGTCGATGTCCATGGGCATCACCGCTTCGTACGTGCCGATCGGAACCAGCGCCCGCGGCGAACCGTTGGTCGTGGTCGTAAAGGCGAAGGTCCGGGCCCGTGCGAGCGAGGAGGCGAAAGAATTGGTGATCGAGAACTTGCCCAGCCCAGGCAGGAGCCAGCCGAGGAACTCGCGTTGCGTGCCTTCCCGCAGCGCAGTCACCTGGTTGTGAAACCGTCCGAGGTAGCCTTCGGCTTCCCCGTGGGCGGTTCGCCCTCCCAGCACCGAGCCGGAGACAATGCGTTGCGTGCCCGGGGCGAGCTCGCCGGCGACGAGCTCGTCCGTGGCCGCGCCGACACGGGTCGCCAGCAGTCGCGGTCGCAGGACCCCCGGACCGGCGAGCGCAATAACCCGTCGCGTGTCGAGTTGGCCGGTCAGGACGAGATGCCCGACTGCCGCGACGTCCTGATAGCCGATGTGCCAGACAGTCTTGCCGCGAATTACCGGATCGAGCACATTGATGTGCACGCCGGCGGTCCCGGCAGGATGCGGACCCGAAAACTCCTCGCGCCGGACGGTCGCTCCCGATGGGGTTGCGAGCGGCGAGCCGACGCCGATGCACAGATAGGTCGGGCCCTCGGTGAGCTTGGCGAGGGCGGTAACCCCCGCAAGAAAGTCGGCTTCTCGTCCGGCGAGCGCGACCTCCACGGCTGGCGCAAGCGGATGCGTGTCCATCGCGGTCACGAATAGCGCCCGCGGCGACGAGGCGGGATCCGGAACGCGACTGAACGGTCGAGTGCGAAGCGCGGTCCACATGCCCGACTCGATGAGCAGCCGGCGCACGGCCTCGGGTGCCATCGCTTCGGGCTTCGCGCCTGTGTAGCTGTCAAGCGCCCGTGCATCGCGGAAGTCTCCTGCCCGCTCCGCATCGGACAGATCGATCACCACCGACATGAGCACACGCTTGGGGCCGCGATGAATCGCGGCCACCCGTCCACTGGCCGGCGCAGTGAACTGGATTTCCGGGAAAGCTTTGTCGCGAAGCAACGCGTCCCCGCGCCGCACCTGGTCGCCGGGCGCCACCAGCATCGTTGGCCTGAGCCCCGGATAATCCGCGCCGAGCAGTGCAACGCGGGTCGGCGCGGCAGCAACGTCGACGCGCTGGACCGGATCGCCTGCGATGGGAATATCGAGGCCGGCTCTGATCTTGTGCAGTGCCACTGCGACCCGACGCGCCTAGACGTAGCTCGTGTAGTTCGGGTCGTACATCTGCGCTTTCACGAACGGGATCAGCCTGGCCCGTCGATTGACGCCCGCAACCCCCTCCGCGACCGCCACTTTGACCACGGCCGCAGCGATCTGTGCGGACACGTCCCTTATCCGCGACAACGCCGGGTACAGACTTCCTTGCGCGAGGTCCTCCGCAGTGACCTGGTCTGTGAGCGCCTGCGCGGCCGCCATGAACATCGCGTCGGTCGCTCGCGTCGCACGCGCCGCGATGAGGCCGAGGCCCACGCCCGGAAAGATGTAGGAATTGTTACCCTGGCGCGGCACGAAAGTCTTGCCGTCGAGCGTGACCGGATCGAACGGACTGCCACACGCGAAAATCACGCGCCCACTCGTCCAGCGGTACGCCTCCTCGGCCGTGCACTCGGCCTTGGAGGTCGGGTTGGACAGCGCGAATACGATTGGCCGCTCGTTCACCCGTGCCATGGTTTCGAGGACCTCACGCGTGAACGTCTTGCCGACTGCTGCGACGCCGATGATAGTGGTCGGCTTCAGTGCCTCGACCGCGGCCGGAAACCCGGCCACCGGCGCGTGGTCCTGCGCATAGTGCCGCTTGTGCTCGGTGAGATCGGTTCGGCTGGTCACCACGAGGCCCTTCGAATCGACGAACCAGCAATGCTTCCGGGCTTCGGACTCGGCCATTCCGTCGTTCACCATTGCCGCGACGATGAGGTCGCAGATCCCGGTCGCCGCCTCGCCTGCGCCCAGGAAGAGAATCCGCTGGTCCGCCAGCTTTCCGCGCGTGATGCGCAGCGCCGAGAAGAGCCCCGCGAGCGCGACCGCCGCCGTGCCCTGGATGTCGTCGTTGAAGCAGCAACACCGATCGCGGTACTTGTCGAGCAGCCGGAAGGCGTTCTGGTTCGCGAAGTCTTCGAACTGGATGACCACGCCCGGGAACACCGCCTGGGCCGCGGTGATGAACTCCTCGATGAATGCGTCGTACTCGGCACCGCGCAGGCGCGCCTGCTTCAGTCCCGCGTAGAGTGGATCGTCCAGCAGCGCCTGGTTGTTGGTCCCGACGTCGAGCATCACCGGCAGGCAGAGCTCCGGCCGGATGCCCGCGCACGCGGTGTAGAGCGAAAGCTTGCCGACGGGAATGCCCATCCCGTTCGCCCCGAGATCGCCGAGGCCGAGTATCCGCTCGCCGTCGGTCATCACGATGATGCCCACCTTCTTGTGCGGCCAGTTGCGCAGCACGTCCGCGATCCGACCGCGATCGTCCGCTGAAATGAACAGTCCCCGCGAACGCTGGAAGATGTGCGCGTAACGCTGGCACGCAAGACCCACGGTGGGCGTGTAGATGATCGGCATCATCTCGTCTGGATTGTCGAGCACGACCCGGAAGAACAGCGATTCATTCCGGTCGTGCAGCCCGTTGAGGCTGATGAATTTGTCCAGCGGATCGGTTTGCCGGCGCAGGTTTTCCAGGACGCGTGCCACCTGTTGATCCTGGGTCAGCACGCCCGGCGGCAACAGACCCCGCAGTCCGAGCGCCTCGCGCTCGGCCTCCGTGAACCCGGTCCCCTTGTTGCGCAGCGGGTCGTGCAGCAATGCAACGCCCCGCTTACCTCCCGCAGCGCGCTTGGCGCGCGCGCTTGTGCCTGATGGCATGATCTTCTCCTTATTGTTGTTCCCCCGGCACGCGTGCTCCGCACCGCGCCCGGATCTGCGCCCGACACACGCCCGGGCCTTACAAACCACTCCGCCGGATCGTGCCCCCTCCCAAAAATCGCCGGCTGCGGCCGACGAACCTGCTGCCCCGATGCTGCGTCGGGCCGGGGTCGGGGCCCTTGATTCAGATCAAACGGGTGGGGGGAAACGCGACCCGTGCCGGAGTCCGGCTTTGGGAGTCCTCCATCGCATCAGGGGAATTCGCAAAAGGCGGTACGTCCCCAATCGCATCGGCAATCTACGCGGCGACCGGAATCTTGCCGATCTTGATCCGCCACTCGCGCGGACCCGACTTGTGGACCGCATCACCGGTTGAATCGACCGCCACGGTGACCGGCATGTCGTGCACCTCGAACTCGTAAATCGCTTCCATCCCGAGATCCTGAAAAGCCACGACCTTCGACTTGCGAATTGCCTTGGAAACGAGATACGCCGCGCCTCCGATGGCAATGCAGTAGACGCCGCGATGCTTCTTGATCGCCTCGATCGCGGTGGCGCCGCGCTCCGACTTCCCGACCATGCCGATCAGGCCGAGCTGCGAGAGCATCGCATCGACGTACCGGTCCATCCTTGAAGACGTCGTGGGCCCGGCGGGACCCACCGCCTCCTCGCGAACGGGATTGACGGGACCGACGTAGTAGATGAACCGATTGTGGAAGTCGACCGGCAGCTTCTCGCCCTTCGCCATCATGTCCGCGATGCGCTTGTGCGCGGCGTCGCGCCCGGTCAGCAGCTTGCCCGACAGCAGCAGTCGTTCACCCGCCTTCCACTTCGCGACGTCGTCGCGGGTAAGCGTGTCCAGGTCGACGCGGCGGCTCGACGAGAAGTCGAGCTTGAGCTGCGGCCACTCGTCGAGGTCGGGTGGATCGAATTGCGCCGGGCCGCTGCCGTCCAGCACGAAGTGAACGTGCCGGGTGGCCGCGCAGTTCGGCAGCAGCGCAACCGGCTTCGAGGTGGCGTGGGTGGGATAGTCGACGACCTTGACGTCGAGCACGGTCGTGAGGCCGCCGAGGCCAGCCGCACCGATGCCCAGCGCGTTCACTTTCTCGTAGAGCTCGAGACGCAGCTCTTCCGCGCGGTTCGACGGACCGCGCGCCTTGAGCTCGTGGATGTCGAGCGGCTCCATCATCGCCCATTTCGCCATGAGCATCGCCTTCTCGGGCGTGCCACCGATGCCGATCGAGAGCATTCCCGGAGGACACCAGTCGGCTCCCATGGTCGGGACCTGCTCGAGCACCCAGTCCACCACGCTAGCATTGGGCAGCAGCATGGCGAATTTCGACTTGTTCTCGGAGCCACCGCCCTTCGCCGCCACGATGACCTCGACTTTGTCTCCTGGCACGAGCTCCACGTGCGTCACGGCCGGAGTGTTGTCGCCCGTGTTGACGCGCTTGCCGTCAGGGTCGCTCAGGATCGAGTTGCGCAGCACGTTCTCGGGATTCGTGTAGGCGCGCCGCACGCCTTCGTTCACCATCTCCTCGATCGTGAGCGTCGTGTCCCAGCGAGCGTTCATCCCCACGCGCAGGAAGGCGATCGCGGTGCCGGTGTCCTGGCAGACCGGGCGGTGGCCCTCGGCCGACATCCGCGAATTGATCAGGATCTGCGCCAGCGCATCCTTCGCCGCCGGCGATTTTTCCGTCTCGTAGGCCGCGCGCAGGCCCCGGATGAAGTCCACCGGGTGGTAATAGGAGATGAACTGGAATGCGTCGGCGACGCTCTGGATGAAGTCTTCCTGCTTGATCGCGGCCATCGAACGTTCCTCGTGACGATTACCCATGACCGGAACGGTACGCCCGGCCCACGCAATTTTCGAATTGTGCCCCAATCCTCGCGGGGTGACCGGCAGGGTGAATCTGGTCACGAGCCCCGTGCGGCGGCCCTGCCTACGCGTGTTCGCCGGTATACGAGGTCAGTGCCTTCATGTAATTCGCGCGCTCGAAGGCTGCGGGGTCCGGACAGGCTTGCTGGCTGAGCGAGCCTTTCATCTGCTCCACCGAGAGGTATTCGCGCTCGGCCAGCCATTTCTCGACGCTGCTCACCAGAGCCGCAACATGATTCGGGCCCTGGCGCAACAGGCTGCTGGCGAGCATGACGCAATCGGCGCCTGCCAGGAGCAGCTTCAGAACGTCCTGCGGCGTATGCGCTCCGCCTGTGGCCGCGAGACTCGCTCCGACGCGACCGCGGAGAATGGCGATCCAGCGCAGAGCGAGCCGCAGCTCATCCGAGGTGGACAGCATGAGTCGCGGTGCAACCTCGAGCTCGTCCAGGAGAATATCGGGCTGTACGAAGCGGTTGAATAGCACCAGCCCGGATGCGCCGGCACCCGCAAGACGTACCGCCATGTTCGCCATGGCGCTGAAATACGGCGAGACCTTCACGGCAACGGGAATCGATACGATGCCATGGACCGATGCAACCAGATCGATGTATCGCTTCTCGATTTCGGTGCTCGTGTCCTCGAGGCCGGTCGCGAGGAAGTAGATGTTGAGCTCGATCGCGTCTGCACCGGCCTCCTCCAGCTGCCTGGCCATTTGCGTCCAGCCACCCGGCGTGTGCCCGTTCAGGCTCGGGATCACCGGCACCGAGAGCGCCGCCTTCGCCTCGCCGACCATCTTCAGATAACTGTCTGGACCGGTATTGTAGCTTTGCATTTCGGGAAAGAATCCTTGCGCCTCCGGCGACAGCTCGGTTCCCGACAGCATCAGATTGTAAGTGGCCATTTCGTCGTGCTCGATCTGCTCCTCGAACAGCGACGGCAGCACCACCGCCGCGACGCCCGCCTCCTCCAGCCGCTGCAGACGTTCGATCGAATTGGTCATCGGCGAGGCCGCGGCCACGATCGGATTCTTGAGCTCCAGACCCAGATACCGCGTGCGTAGATCGACGCTCATTGCTCTACCCCCTTGGCGCTGGGCGCAGGCTCCGTCTCAACCTCGGCGCCGCCGCCGTCGTCGCGTTCGTAGTCGTCGTGCACATGGCGGTGCACTCCGGCCATCTGCTCATAGAGTTGCCACCGCGAGTCCGCCGCAGTCTGCGCCACCTTTGCGAGCAACTTCGCACGCACCGGATCGGCCTGCGCGAGCATCGCGTATCGGCCCTCCTTCATCGTGAACTGCTCGACGGGGATCGTCGGCTTGCGCGAGTCGAGCTTGAGCGGAAGATCCGCCCCGTGCATGCCGAGGCGCGGATCATAGTGATACAGGGTCAGGTAGCCGCTCTTGACCGCGTCGCGCTGGTGGCTCATGCCGGTCGCCATGTCGATGCCGTGCGCGATGCATTGGCTGTAGGCGATGATCAGCGACGGGCCCGGCCAGGAGGCCGCTTCCTTGAACGTGCGCACCGTCTGAACCGGGTTCGCACCCATTGCCACCTGGGCCACGTAAACATTGCCGTAGGCCATGGCGATCATGCCCAGGTCCTTCTTGCCAGAAGACTTTCCTGCCGCGGCGAATTTCGCCACTGCACCGCGCTGGGTGGATTTGGAAGCCTGCCCGCCCGTGTTGCTGTAGACCTCGGTGTCCAGCACCAGGATGTTCACGTTCCGCCCGGAGGCGAGGACGTGGTCGAGGCCGCCATAGCCGATGTCGTAGGCCCAGCCATCGCCGCCGACAATCCATACGCTGCGTGTGATCAGGGTGTCGGCCGCCGCGAGCAGTTGCTGCGCCCGCGGAGAGCGTGATCGCGACAGGATGGCCTTGAGCTGCTTCACGCGTTCGCGTTGCTCGCGAATCTCCTCCTCGGACTCCTGCGGCGCCTCGAGCAATGTCGTCGACAGGTCCGCACCGATCTCCGGGCTCAATTCGCGCACGAGCACGTGTGCCAGGTCGCGTTGCGCGTCCAGCGCCAGGCGCATGCCCAGCCCGAACTCGGCGTTGTCCTCGAACAGGCTGTTCGCCCACGCGGGGCCCTGGCCGTCGCGGTTCTGCGCCCACGGCGTGGAGGGCAGATTGCCGCCATAGATCGACGAGCAGCCGGTGGCATTGGCCACCAGCATGTGATCGCCGAACAGCTGAGACAACAATTTCACATACGGCGTCTCGCCGCAGCCGGCACAGGCGCCGGAGTACTCGAACAACGGCGTGCGCAGTTGCGAGCCTTTGAGCAGATCGACCTTGTCGAACGACGGACGTGTCTCGGGCAAAGCGAGGAAGAAGTCGTAGTTGCGCCGCTCGGTTTCGACGTGATCGAGCTTGGGCGCCATGTTGATGGCTTTGTGCTTCACCATCTCCTTGCTGCGCGTCGGGCAGATGTCCACGCAGACGCCACAGCCGGTGCAATCGTCCGGCGCCACCTGCAGCGTGTACGCCCAGCCGGCCAGCCCGTCGCCCTCCTTGCTCCGCCAGGGCACGCTCTTGAAGCCTTCCGGCGCGCCTTTCAACTGTTCCGGGGGATACACGGTCATGCGGATGGCCGCGTGCGGGCACATGAGCGGGCACAGGGCGCATTGCGTGCAGAGCTCGGCATCCCAGATCGGAATCTCGTGGGCGATGCTGCGCTTCTCCCACTGCGAGGTTGCAGTGGGAAACGTACCATCGACCGGCAAGGCTGATACCGGCAGCAGGTCGCCCCTGCCGTCGAGCATCATGGCGGTCACCCGCTGGACGAAATCCGGCGCCACGCTGGGCACCACGGGCCGGCGGCGCAGCGTCGAGTCGGCCCGGCCGGGCACCTTCACCTCGTGCAGTGCCGCGAGCGACTGGTCCACCGCCGCGAAGTTCCGGCTCAGCACGGTTTCTCCGCGCTTGCCGTAGGTCTTGCGGATCGACGCCTTGATCTTCTCGATCGCTTCATCGCGCGGCAGGATCCCGGAAATGGCGAAGAAGCAGGCCTGGGTGACGGTGTTGATGCGCCCCGCGAGACCGGCCTCCTTGGCCACCGACAGCGCGTCGACCACGTACATCTTGAGCTTCTTGTCGAGAATCTGCTCCTGCGCCTCGCGCGGGAGCTTGTCCCAGACCTCGCCGGGGCCGTAGGGGCTGTTCAGCAGGAACGTGGCGCCCGGACGCGCCAGCGCAAGCACGTCGAATTTCTCCATGAATTCGAACTGGTGGCAGGCAACGAAGTCCGCCCGGCTGATCAGATAGGTCGACTGGATCGGGTTGGGTCCGAAGCGCAGGTGCGAAGTGGTGATGGCGCCGGATTTCTTGCTGTCGTAAACGAAGTAGCCCTGTGCGTGAAGCGGCGTGCTCTCGCCGATGATCTTCACGGAGTTCTTCGTCGCGCCCACGGTGCCGTCCGCGCCCAGTCCGTAGAACACCGCGCAGGTGATGTCCTCGGGCTCGACGTCGAAGCTGTCGTCCAGGGACAGCGACAGCCGCGTGACGTCATCGACGATCCCCACCGTGAAATGGCGCTTGGGTTGCGATTTCGACAACTCGTCCAGGGCAGCCTTGGCCATCGCCGGCGTGTATTCCTTGGATGACAGCCCGTAGCGGCCGCCGATGACCTTCGGCGTCGCGAGGTCCTGCGGCCACGCCTCGGCCAAGGCAGTGGTGATGTCCTGATACAAGGGCTCGCCTACCGCACCCGGCTCCTTGGTGCGGTCGAGCACCGCAATTGCCCGTACGCTGCGCGGCAGCGCAGCCACCAGGGCCTGCGGATCGAACGGCCGGTACAGCCGCACGGTCAACAGGCCCACTTTCTCGCCGCGAGCAACCAGGGCCCGAACCGCTTCGCCCGAGGCGCCGACGCCGGAGCCCATCTGCACCAGTACCCGGTCGGCATCGGGCGCGCCCTCGTAATCGAATAGCCGGTAGCGGCGATTGGTGAGCTTGGCGAACCGGTCCATGCTCTCCTGCACGATGCCGGGTACGGCCATATAGAACACGTTGCACGCTTCGCGCGCCTGGAAAAACACGTCCGGATTCTGCGCAGTGCCGCGCAGGACGGGTTTGTCCGGATTGAGGGAACGCGCGCGATGCGCGGCAACCAGATCGTCGTCGATCAGCGCCCGCACCTCTTCCTCGAATAGCAGGTCGAGCTTGTTGACCTCGTGGCTGATGCGAAACCCGTCGAAGAAATGCATGAACGGCACGCGCGAACGCAGCGTCGCCATCTGGGCGATCATTGCCATGTCCTGCGCCTCCTGTACGCTGGCGGAGGCGAGCATCGCCCAGCCGGTCGTCCGCGCGGCCATCACGTCGCTATGGTCGCCGAATATCGACAGCGCGTGCGTGGCCACGGTACGCGCCGCGATGTGGAACACCGCAGGCGTGAGCTCGCCCGCGATCTTGAACATGTTCGGGATCATCAACAGCAGGCCCTGCGACGCGGTGAAGGTGGTGGTCAGCGCGCCCGACTGCAGTGCGCCGTGCACCGCACCTGCGGCCCCGGCTTCGCTCTGCATCTCGATGACCTCCGGCACTGCGCCCCAGATGTTCTTCTTGCCGGCCGCCGACCACGCGTCGGCGAATTCGCCCATGCCCGACGAAGGGGTGATCGGGTAGATCGCGATCACTTCGTTCGTGAGGTGGGCAATGCGGGCGGCGGCCTCGTTGCCCTCGAGAACGACCTGGCGTGTGCTCATGCTTTCCTTTCGATCACCTTGTTCTCCTCAACGCGCCTCCGGCGTTGGGCAGCGGGGATTCAATCCCGCTGCTACAGCAGCCCGGCCTTGCCGGCCTTCCAGCGCTCATATTCCGTCGTCATGATCGCCACGTGCTCGCGTTCCTCGGCGGCGAGCTCCTTGTAGAGATCCCTCTCGATCGAGCCCTCAGGTGCCTGCTCGCCCTGCTCCGCGAAGAACTTGACCGCACGTTCCTCGAAGGAAATGGCGATGCGAAACAGATTGGCCGGATCCTCGGGCTTTCGGTCCACACCCGCAAAGATCGCGGCATGATCGATCTGGGAAGCCTCGCCTGGCTTCGGTAAATCGGCGTGGTAGCGCCTCGACAAGGTCTCCATGTGTTCCTTTTCCATCTCGGCAAAGCGACCGAAGAGTTCGCGCAGTGCCGGGTCCTTCGACTCTCCCGCCGCGCGCTGGTAGAAAGCGTGGCCACCGAGTTCAATCTCGAAGGCTGCGCGAATTGCGTCCAGGCCGCTCGTGTCGTCGATCGCGCCGCGATCGAGCATCTCGAGCTTGCCGTTGCAATGCGGGCACATCCCGTACGGAAAAGCGAACCCCTCGCTCACCTTTCCGCACTCGTTGCACCGCCACCGTAATTCGACGTTCGCGCAGCAGATGTAGGGCTCTTCGCCTTCGATCGGGCGTTGGCACTTTGGACAGACGATCACGGTTGGTCCTCCTTCTGCGGAGTTATCTGCGACGCGCCGCCCGGTGTAGGCGCACCGAGCACGGAGGGTGGCACGAAGGCGTCGACGTCGGATTGCGTGATCGGCCAGGTCTGCTTGCCGCCCTGCAGATAAGCGCCGATCGCCTTGGCTGCGCGGCGGCCGGCTCCCATGGCAAGGATGACGGTAGCCGCGCCTGTAACGATGTCGCCGCCGGCGAACACGCCGGGCAGGGTCGTCGCCTGCGTCTCCGGATCCGCCATGATGTAACCCCATTGATTGAGCCCCAACCCCGGAGTCGACTGCGTGACGATCGGGTTGGCCTTCGTGCCGAGCGCGTAGATCACGGTATCGCACACGAGATCGACGAATTCGTCCAGGGGCACGGGTTTGCGGCGACCCTTCTCGTCGGGTTCGCCCAGCATCATCTTCTGCACTTTCATCCCGCGGACGCTGCCTTCGGCGTCGGTGAATATCTCCGCCGGCGAATGGAGGAAGAAGAACTCGATACCCTCCTCCTTGGCGTGACGAAGCTCCTCGATGCGAGCAGGCGCTTCGGCTTCGGAACGGCGATAGACACAGCGGACGGTCGGCGCACCCAGGCGCTTGGCCACGCGCAAGCAGTCCATGGCCGTGTTGCCAGCGCCGATCACCACCACGCTCTGGCCGAGAGTGATTGGCGTATCCAGGTATGGGAACTTGTCGCCGCCCATCAGGTTGACGCGCGTCAGAAATTCGTTCGCCGAATAGACCTGTCCGGCGAACTCGCCCGGTATGCCGAGAAATGACGGTGCACCCGCACCGGCTCCGACGAATACCGCGTCGAAGCCCATCGCCTCCATGAGCTTGGCGACGGAGAAGGTCTTGCCGATCACCTTGTTGGTCTCGAACTTGACGCCCATGCCCTTCAGGTTTTCGACTTCGCGGCTGATGATGTCGCGCGGGAGCCGGAAGGACGGGATCCCGTACTGGAGCACGCCGCCGATCACGTGCAGCGCCTCGAACACGGTGACGTCGCAACCGTAGCGCGCCAGATCGGCCGCGACTGCGAGACCCGAGGGGCCGGATCCGACGACGGCGACCCGGCCGAGCGTTCGCTCGAAGCTTGGCGGCACGGCCTTGGGTGCCCGCGCGTTGTCACCGACGAAGCGCTCGAGCCGGCCGATCGCCACGGACTCCATCGCGTCCTTCTTGTTCTTGCCGACGACGCACTGGGCCTCGCACTGGGATTCCTGCGGACACACACGTCCGCATACCGATGGAAACAGATTCGATTCGTTGATGACGCCGAGCGCGCCGTCGAGGTCACGCACCAGCAGGTGGCGAATGAACCGCGGGATATCGATCGACACCGGGCAGCCGGAAATGCAAGCGGGCTTGGTGCACATGATGCAACGCTCGGCTTCCTCCAGCGCATCGTGCATGCTGTAGCCCAGGTTCACCTCCTTGAAATTCCCTGCGCGCTCGAGCGCGTTACGCTCCGGCATCTTCACGGCATGCGGGGAGAGATCCTTGTACTTCTTGTAGTTGCGCTTGTTCAGCTCGAAAAGCGTCTTTTCCACGTTGCAGACATGAGCGTAGTCCTCGCTCGCCTTCGATTCCTCCCCCTTGAAGCGGCGCTGACGCAGCATCAGCTCCTTGAAGTCGACCTGGTGCCCATCGAAATCCGGACCTTCGACGCATGCAAACTTGACCTCGCCGCCGACGGTGACCCGACAGGAACCGCACATGCCCGTACCATCGACCATGATCGCGTTGAGCGACACCATCGTCTTGACGCCATAGGGACGTGTCGTCTCGACGCAGGCATTCATCATCGGCAGCGGCCCGATGGCGATGACCAGATCCGGTTTCTCCCGTTCGAGAACCGCCTTCAGCGCGGAAGTGACGAAGCCGGGCGTGCCGTAGCTGCCATCATCGGTGCACACGATCAGCTCGTCGCAGAACTCGCCGAAGCGGTCTTCCCAGAACACCAGGTCCTTGTTGCGAAAGCCGATGATGCCCGTGGTCCTGTTGCCGGCTCCCTTGAACGCCCGCAGCTGGGGATACACCGGCGCCACGCCGAGCCCGCCGCCGACCAGCACGACGTGCCCGACCTTGCTCACGTGCTGTGGCAGGCCGAGCGGCCCGACGAAATCGGAGAAGCTGTCGCCCTCCTTGTAGTGATCGCGCATCTCGACCGTGGTCTTGCCGAGTGACTGGATGACCAGGGTGACGGTGCCCTTGTCGCGATCGAAATCGGCCACCGTCAGCGGAATGCGTTCGCTACCTTCATGCAGACGTACCATGACGAAATGGCCGGGCTCTGCCGAGCCCGCCACATCGGGAGCCTGCACCTCCCAGAGGAAGGTGGTATCGGAAAATTCCTGGCGACGGACGATCGGGTACATGGGAAAGTCTTGCCGCTTAATAAAGGGTTATTTGGTCGAGGGAGCGTCGATTTCCGACCGATCAAGCGGACCGCGCCGGTCGAACGCGGTCAGCCACTACGTCTGAATCGCGGTCGCTGGTGGCGACACACTCTCCTCCCCTCGCCAGCGATAATCTGACTGGCCTTCGGAGAAGGCTGTCATGTCTATCGAGCCCGGGTCATGACCCAGATCAAATTGGCGCCCTATCCCGGCGGACGGAACCGCCGTTGCATGCGCCGCAAGAACTTGGGGACCGAAGGAGAGCGGAGATGGCGCGCCGTAGGTGGATGGCGCGACAGATCAGGGCAGGAGCGCTACGGCGAGCAGGCAACTGAATATGAGCTGGAGCTGCGCAGTGTCCGCGAGAATCCGGTTAAAGCCGGGCCCGGGTCGCTCGCGAAAGAAGCGCACCGCAATCCAGGCCGCCATCGGCGCCGAGCATAATGGCAGCAGCAGCCACCACCCCGAATGCGTGAGCCGCCCGAGCGCGAGAATCAGGGCATAGGGCAAACCGAGCAGCACGACGAACTCCACCTTGCTCCAAGCCCGTCCGGCGCGCACCGCGAACGTGCGTTTACCGACCTGCCGGTCGTTGTCGAGGTCGCGGTAGTTGTTTACGACGATCACCGCGGCCGCGAGTAACCCGATCATGCTGGCCGAGATCACTCCACCCCAGGTCCACGAGAACGTCTGCAGGTAGTAGGTCCCGAGCACGGCGCCAAGCCCGAAGAAGACGAAGACAAAGAGCTCACCCGTCGCGCTGTAGGCGATTGGTCGCGGTCCGCCCGTGTACGCGACCCCGGCGCCGACGGAGGCGAGCCCCAGAACCAGGATCGGCCAGCCGCCATGCCACACGACCAGCCATGCGCCCACCGCCAGGGCAACGGCGAACACGACCACCACGGCCCTTCGCACCTCACCCGGTTCGAGCCAGCCCGAGCTGACGGCGCGAGGCGGGCCGAGCCGCTCCGCGCGATCGGCGCCGCGCTCGTAGTCGCCCACGTCGTTGTAGAGATTCGTCCCGATCTGGATCAGGAGCGCTGCTGCAGCCGCCAGAATCAGCGGGATCCACAGGATGCGGCCCGCGTCGTGCCACGCCAAAGACGCGCCGACGAGCACCGGCGCCAGGGAGATCGTGAGAGTGGCGGGCCGGATCGCCAGCCACCAGATCCGCAGCCGCGACGTTCCCGCGACCGTGGTCTCGATCGGCTTCGTCATCGCCGGCGAGTTTAGCACCGCTCCCCAGGGGTGACCCAGTGCCGCGGCTAGCTCTGCTCCGGACGACAGGGGGAGCGGAACGTCACGAACAGGAGGGAACCGCCTGGTTCCCTCCCGTTACCCTCCTTCCCGGTGCACGGAGCTGGGAGTCGCGGGATTGGGGGTAACGGGGGGAAACCGAAGCGGTTTCCCCCTGTTCGTATCCTGCGCCGCGCCCGCTTTTCGAAAAGGGAAACCGACAGATTTCCCGGGCGAAAAAAAAGGGCGCCGAAGCGCCCGCCCTCCTCCCAGGCTAATCTGTTCGATGGTATGCCCTATCGACGGGGACGGAAAGCCACACCCTTCCACCCCTGATGGGTGGATTCGAATGCGGCGTGTCCTCAAGTCGACTGGGTACGTGCCTCGCCCGTCGCGGGCTTTTCGACTTCGTCGGAAAACTTCTGCCGCGCTTTTCCGGCCTTCACTTCTTCATACCAGAGCTTGTGATGATGTTCTGCCCAGTGCTCGCTCACTTCACCATGCCGCATCGCGCGGTAGGCATTCCGAACGCCGATGGTGCCGAGGTAGATGTGCACGGCGGCAAGGGACATTGCGATGTAAGCGGCGACCATGTGAATCATGCTCGCATTCTGCATGACCGAGCGACCCTGCCCATAGTTCGGGAAGTTTAGGATCACCCCTGTAATCACGAGAGCCGTCGACGAGTATGATGAGGACTAGCCAGAACACGAGCTTCTCGCCGGCATTGAAGCGCTTGGAGGGCCATCTCCTTGCCGCGGAAGTAGCCGAACATGTTGCCGAACCACTTGAAGTCGGCAGCAGCTGATCCCGTTGTCCCGAATGTATTGGAAGAACATCCAGGGTACCGCAATGATCAGATATCGGCCCGACGAAGTTGTGCAGGTTCTTGAACAGGACCGCAATCCAGGCAAACAGCGTGTACCCGATCACCGGGATCAGCAAATCCTTGCCGAATGACATGACCAAACCGGTCACCGCCAGGATGGTCCAGCAGATGGCCATCAGCCAGTGCGCATACCGGTCGGCCGGGCTGAAGCGCCGGATCATCCGCGCGCCGGGCTTCTCCACGTCACCCATCGGACCGCGGATGGCGTAGAAGATCGCCAATCCCGCGAGCGCGACGGCGACAAGTGAGGCCGCCCCAGAAGGCGATCGGCACGCGCGCCTCCCGCCAGGTCTGGCCCCCACTCTGAACGAGCACGCCGGTCTCGATGCCTTGCACCGTCGTGTATCCGGGTGCGCCGGAACGCACCTTGCCCCAGACGGGCGCGTTGTTCCCCGGCTGGACAATTTCGCGCTGGGCCTGGGCGGCCGCCGAATTCGGCGCCGGCGTCTGTTGAGCGAGCGCGGGCGCCCCGGCCGCAAACATCGCGACCGCAGCGAGCACGCCGACGAACTCTGCGAGCTTACGCACGTCAACCTCCAATACGAACGTACTCGTTCTGGGTCTGGGTCCGCTGCTGAATCTCGCGCTCCCACTTCGCCATGTCACCGCCGTACTGCGGGCTATCCCAGGGCTTGGTGTCCGGCTTGCCCTGATACTTGCCCTGCTTGTAGATGGTCACCTGCTGATTCTCGCCACACCCGGCCAACCCGAGTGCGGCAATCAAGGCGATCGCGGCGATGAGGAATGCCCGCCCGGCCCTCATTTCGTGGCCCCCTGGGGCGCACCGTAGGCCGTCGACCAGCCCCACAGCGCGTCATCGCTGGCACGACCGCGCTTCAGCACGCGCTGGCGATAGATCTCGGAGATGACGTTACCGTCGCCCCCGAGCAGCGCCTTCGTCGAGCACATTTCCGCGCAGGCCGGCAGCTTGCCCATGGCGAGTCGATTCTCGCCGTACTTCTTGAACTCGGCCTCCGTGTTGTCTTTCTCCGGGCCGCCCGCGCAGAACGTGCACTTGTCCATCTTGCCGCGCAGCCCGAAAGCGCCGGCTTGCGGGAACTGCGGTGCGCCGAACGGGCATGCGTAGAAGCAGTAGCCGCAGCCAATGCAGAGGTCCTTGTCGTGCAGGACCACGCCCTCCTCGGTCCGGTAGAAGCAATCCACCGGGCACACCGCCATGCAGGGCGCATCCGAGCAATGCATGCACGCCACCGAAATCGACTTCTCCGCGCCGATGACACCGTCGTTGACAGTCACCACACGGCGGCGATTCACCCCCCACGGCACGTCGTTGACGTTCTTGCAGGCAGTGACGCAGCCGTTGCACTCGATGCATCGCTCGGCGTCGCACAGGAATTTCATTCTAGCCATGATCGTCTCCTTATCCTTGTCCTATGCGCGTCAGGCCTTGGCCACCTGGCAAAGCGTGGTCTTGGTCTCCTGCATGTTGGTGACGATGTCGTAGCCGTAGGTCGTGGCCGTGTTCACCGCCTCGCCGCGCACGATCGGCGACGCGCCGTCCGGATAGAAAGCGAGCATGTCGTCGCCCTCCCACCAGCCGGAGAAGTGGAACGGGATGAACACCGTGTCGTTCCCCACGCGCTCGGTCACCAGCGCCTTGACCTTGATCTTCGCGCCGGTCGGCGAGCTCACCCAGACGTACTCGCCGTTGCGAACCCCGCGATCGGCCGCCACCTTCGGGCTCATCTCGACGAAGTTGTCCTGCTGCAGTTCGGCGAGCCACGGGTTGGAGCGCGTCTCCTCGCCGCCACCCTCGTACTCGACCAGCCGGCCGCTCGTGAGGATGAGCGGGAACTTCTTCGAATCCCCGTCGGCGACCGACTTGTCCTGCACGGTCTTGAAGAGCGTCGGCACCCGGTTGAGCGACTTGACGTCGTTGTGGGTCGGCCATTTCGCCACCATGTCGGGCCGCGGCGAATAGAGCGGCTCGCGGTGCAGCGGAACCGGCGTCCGGGAAATTCCATACCAGGGCACGGGCACGGGCATTGCCGAACGGGACGCACTCGTGCTTCAGCGCGACGCGCTGGATGCCGCCGGAGAGGTCGGTCTTCCAGTTCTTGCCTTCCGCCTCCTTCTTCTCGTCCGCGGTGAGGTCGTCCCACCAGCCCAGCTTCTTCAGGAGCTTGTCGTCGAACTCGGGATAGCCGGACTTGAGCTCGCTGTCGACCGAATGCGAACCTTCCCCGGCCAGCAGGTCGACGCCGTCGTGCACCACCCCGTAACGGGCGCGGAAGGTGCCGCCCCCGTTCATCACGCTCTTCGACGTGTCGTACAGGTTGGGCGTGCCCGGATGCTTGACGGACGGATTGCCCCAGCACGGCCACGGAAGACCGAAGTAGTCCCCGGTGAGGTCGTACCCGGTCTTCGCGTCCTTGCCGCCGACCGCACGCAGCGACTTCACGTCGAAGACGTGCATGTTGCGCATGTGGGCCTGGATGCGCTCGGGGGACTGCCCGGTATAGCCGATCGTCCAGGTACCGCTGTTGATTTCGCGCAGCATGTCCTCGATGTCGGGCTCCATCATGCCGCCCTTGCCCTTCACCAGCTTGATGTTCTGCTTGCCGTCGCGCTTGCCGACCAGCTGATCGCCGAAGCCGAGTTTCTCGGCGAGCTGATACATGATCATGTGATCGGTGCGCGATTCGAACAGCGGCTCGATCACCTGCTCGCGCCACTGCATCGAACGGTTCGAGGCCATGACGCTGCCCGCACACTCGAACTGCGTGCAGGCCGGCAGCAGATAGGCGCCGTCCTTCCGCACCTTGGCGAACATCGCCGCGGAGGCCGACGGATAGGGGTCGATGACCACCATCATGTCGAGCTTTTCCATGGCCTTGAGCTGGTCGAGGCCCCGGGTCTGCGAGTTCGGGGCATGACCCCAGAAGACCACCGCCCGAAGGTTCGACTTCTGGCTCGATGTTCTCCTTCTTCTCGAGAACGCCGTCCACCCATCGCGAGACGGTGATCCCTGCCTGCCCATCATCTTGGGGTCGGCAAACTGCTTCACGAGCCAGTCGTGATCGACGTTCCAGACGCGCGCCCAGTGCTTCCACGCGCCCGCCCGCAAGCCCGTAGTAGCCGGGCAGCGTATGCGAGTTCGGGCCGACGTCGGTCGCGCCCTGCACGTTGTCGTGGCCGCGGTAGATATTCGCGCCGCCGCCGGTGATGCCCGCGTTGCCGAGCGCGAGCTGCAGGCACGCACTGGCGCGCATCACGGCGTTGCCGTTGGTGTGCTGCGTCTGCCCCATCGCCCAGATGATGAATCCCGGACGGTTGTCGGCGAGCATTTTCGCGACCTCGTACATCTCCTTCTCGGGAACGCCGGTGACCTCCTCGACCGCCGCCGGCGTGTACTTGGCCATGACCTCTTCCTTGACCTTGTCCATGCCGTAGACGCGCTTGGAGATGTAGTCCTTGTCCTCCCAGCCGTTCTTGAAGATGTGATACATCAGGCCGAACAGCATCGCGACGTCCGTGCCGGAGCGGAATCCGCACGTACTTGTCGGCCTTCGCGGCAGTGCGCGTGTAGCGCGGATCGGCGACGATGACCTTCGCGCCGTTCTCCTTCGCGTGCAGCGTATGCAGCATCGAGACCGGGTGCGCCTCGGCGGCGTTCGAGCCGAGGAAGAAGAGGCACTTCGAGTTCTGCTCGTCGTTGTACGAGTTCGTCATCGCCCCGTAGCCCCAGGTATTGGCGATGCCCGCAACGGTCGTCGAGTGGCAGATCCGGGCCTGGTGATCGACGTTGTTCGACCCCCAGAGCGAGATCCACTTGCGCATGTAGTACGACTGCTCGTTGTTGTGCTTGGACGAGCCGAGAATGAATAGGGCGTCCGGGCCGCTTTCCTCCTTGATCTTCTTCAGCTTGTCCGTGATCTCGCGAATAGGCCTGGTCCCACGAGACCTTCTTCCACTTGCCGCCCTCGAGCTTCATCGGGTAGCGCAGGCGATGCGAGTGCTCGGTCATGCCGTGCTCGCGCACCGACGCGCCCTTGGTGCAATGCCCGCCGAGGTTGAGCGGGGAATCGAATACCGGCTCCTGGCGAACCCACACGCCGTTCTGGACGACGGCGTCGATCGCGCAGCCGACCGAACAATGCGTAGCACACGGTGCGACGCACCTCGACCTTCCCGCCGCCGGCCGCTGTCCGTGCGGCCTCGGCCTTGCGATCATGTTGAAAGGCAACTGGCTGGCGACTGCGCCCGCGCCGACGGTCACACCCGAGCGCTTGAGAAACGCGCGGCGGTCGATCGTGCGGCCGAGCATTCCGTTGAGACCCCGCGCGAGCCGCGATTGCGGCGTTGCGGTACTGGTGGCTTTTCTGGTTAACAGCATGGCAGCCCTCCTCGGTCAGACCAGCGTGGTGCGGTAGTAATTGCGGATGTGTTCTGTGACCTTGTACCCCTTGGACGTTTCGCTGTTGCGACATTGGGCGCCTCGGCGGTCACAGGGGCAACGGTCTTGGCCGCGACTGCCGCGACGGTTGCCGCACTTCCGGCACCAACTGCGACGAGGAAATTACGGCGGCTGCGCTTGGTCTTATCCATCAGCTTGCCTCCTATCGGAAATCCGGTGCTTATGCTCATTCAAATCATATCAAAAGATTCGGACTCGACGTCCAGAAACGCCCGCGTCAGGTACGCGACGTCCCTATAGAAATGAGCGCCTCCATTTGCGAGCACCGCGTCCGCAAGCGGCACGTAAGCAGATCGAATATAACGCAAAAAAAATTCTTTCTGAAGAGTAATTTGCGCGTCGTTGCTGCCCTGCACAATCAAGTGCCGCATGATCTCGAGCAGCGCGGCGAAATGATCCTCGGGTTCACTTGTCGCACTGGTTCGCGCCAGTCCTAGCTTCGCGAGCTCATCCCGCAATGCAACAAGCACCCGCTCACGGCCGGTCTCGGTCAGGTAGTAGCTGCAATACAGCGTGATTTCGGCACTTCCGGTACCGATAAATAAGCTGTCGTATTCATGAGTCACGTCTTCGACGGTCGCCTCGGCGCATGCCCGCACGAGTGCACGCCAGGTTTGGGCGAGCCTCGTATCGGCCGCGTCATCCGTGGCGTCCGTGGCATTGCCGCTCCGCGAGAAAGTGTCGAGCAACTGCTGATCGGGGGCTGCATACCACAGGCGCGCCAGCAGTCCGTAAAGATTGGCACGCGCCTGTTCCTCCTCCGCGGGCGTCAATTGCCCATCGTTGTCGCTTGCGGATTGCATGGCGCCGCTCATGGCTTCTGATCGAAAACCCTGGCTTCGTTCTTGTTGTCCATCATGTCCACGATCCGGCAATCGGCGCACATCGTCATGCGCTGCAGAACGGCATCGCCCTGCCACATCGAGTGACCGGCCAGCTTCGCCGTCATGCTCTCGATGAGCTGCTTGGTGCCGAACGGCTTGCCGCACTTCACGCAGTTGAATGGTTCCGCCTCGTTGAGAACGACCTCCTGGCGGGCCTTTTCCGTCAAGTTGAGTCGTGGCACGAGCGTCACGGCCGATTCCGGACAGGTATTGACGCACAGGCCGCACTGGACGCAGTTGCGCTCGAGGAACTTGAGCATGGGCGTCTCGCGACCATCTAGCAGCGCGGATTCGGGACAGGCACCTACACATGCCATACAAAGCGTGCAGGTCTTCGTGTTGACCGCGACGCCCCCGAACAGCGCCCCTGCCGCGAGCGGAATCACGTCCTGCGGCGTCGGCGCCCCCTTCGCGAGGTGCTCCAGCGCAAAATCGAGCGTCGCCCGCTTCTCGGGGCTCAAATTGAAAGTCGCCGGCTTTGCCACCGTGCGGGCCGGCGCGAGCTTCCAGAGCGCAGCCTCGAGTTCCGCCGGGGCCCCGGCACGCACCAGCTCGACATGCCGACCGGTGTAACCCAGTGAGTTCAGGATTGTCTGCGCAACGCGCATTTCGCCGGTGAGCGCGGCGGTATAGCCCTCGGGCTCACGCCCGGCGGTGACGACGACCACCTGGCTCGCGCCATACGCGATCGCGCCGAGCATGACGTCGATACCCACCGACGCGATGTGGAACACGTCCACCGGCAGCGTGCGCGCCGGCAGCCCCTTTCCGCCCCGTATCGCATGTCGCCCGACGCCGTGCACGAGGGCGCGACCGTCCTCCGTGTTGTGGAACACGATGCACGCGTCCTTGCCTCCCGCGTCACGGTAAGTGGTGAGCATCGTCTTCAGCCGCTGACCCGTGTACGCCACACCCGGATAAACGTGGCTCATCGCACCGGACGGACACACCGTCGAACATCCACCGCATCCCGCGCACAGATGCGGCTCCACCTTTACGCGGTCACCGTCCGAGTGGATCGCGCCCGTCGAACAGACGTCGATGCATCGCGTGCAGCCGGTCTTGCTCGACCGCCCGTGGGCGCAGATGCGCTCGTTGTACGCGAAGAATTTCGGCTTCTCGAACTCGCCGATCAGCTGCGCCAGCTGCGCGGCGGCCAGCGACTGGTCGAGTGGGTCGCCGCCGGGCGCCAGATAACCCTGCGGAAGATCCGGGGTTTTCAACAGCGGCTCGGCAGACAGGTCCAGTATGAGATCGAAATTTTCCTTGCGTGCCCGATCGGCGCGGGAGAAATCCACTGCGCCAATCGCACCGCAGGCTTTCACGCACTGCCGATGCGACTTGCACCGGTCGAGATCGATCTGGTAGGTGAAGTCGATCGCGTTCTCCGGGCAGGCCGCCACGCACGCATTGCAGCGCGTGCAGATTGCGAGATCGATCGGGTTCTCCTGCTCCCACTCGACTTCGAACGCACCAAGAAATCCGGACACCTTCACTTTTTGACCCGACCAGACCGGATAGCGGCGCTCCGCCGGTAACTCCCCCCCTTCGCCGCGTGTGATGAGGACACTCGGCTCGAGCTGACCGGCCAGGCGGCCGGCCCAGTCCAGCGCGGCACCGGAAGGACCGATCACCAGCACCTGCCCGCCGGAGTTGTAGTCGACGCGCGGGACGGGGTCGGGTTCCGGCAGCGCCGCGGCGGCGATGAGCGAAGCGATTTTCGGCGTCGCCTGCTTCCCTTCCGCGGACCAGCCCGCAGCTTCGCGAATGTTGAAGAAGCGCAGTTCGCTCTTCGATGCCGCCAGAGTCGCGAGCTCGGTGAAAAGCGGCGCCTCCTGCGTGCAGGCAACCAGCACATCGGGATCGCGCAGGATCGCCTGAAAAGCCCCGGACTCCTTGCGGCACAGCTCGGTGTGCACCGGAATCGGTTCTCCCGCCTTCAGGGCGGCTGCCAGCGCCTTCGCATCGAGCGGTATCGTGCGATTGCAATTGCAGAGCTTGAGGGTCTTGCCTCTCAGAGCCATCAACTATCCGTTCTGATCCTGCGGTTCGCCCGAAGGTCGCGATTGCGATTCCTCGGCGGATTGATCGGGGACTTCGGGGACTCGAGGCACCTCGGAGACTTCCTCGGACTGTGCGGGCGCGCGCTCTGCAGCAGCCTGTTCCGCAACATGCCGTTCCTCCGCCTCGATCCGATCCGCCTCGTCTTGCCCGAGCAAAGTGCGCCGGGCATGCGCGAGCTTGCCGACCATTCCTGCCGGGAGCGCCTCGAGGAGCGTGTAGTCCCCTGCGTAATCGTCAAGCATATCCTGGACGTTGAAATGGGGATCGGCGTAGAGCTTCTTCAACGCCACGCGGCGCAATCCCTCGGGCACGCGCGGATCCATGAACGGACGAAAGTCCGACTCCGGCGTGAGCTGATCGATCGGCGGTAATTCCGGGAGCGGCGCATCCGCGGCCTGGGCATTGGACGGCGACGGCGCATCGGCCGACGAATCCGCGACGGGCGCCGGGACCTGATCGGTGTCTACGCGTTCGCGCTTGAGGCGCGACCAGCGCGAGAGAAAGGGCTCGGGATCCTTTGCCATCACTCCATCAACCCTTGGCGCGGTCCTTGGGATGCATAAACGACCGAGGCCGGATACGCTTCTTGGGCTCTGGCCGATAATTGTCGCGCACGTAGTCACCGAGCCACCGCACGAGCTCGGGGGGCATCATCACCGGATCCACATCGTCACCCGCGTCCATCCAGGTGCTCGCCTCGTTGTAGCTTGCGCTCACGGTGTGCGGTATCGCCCGATCGCCGTCCATCTGCCACATGACGAAGAACCGCGGCTCTCCCGTGGAGACGTTCAGAAAATACCCTTCGGCCTCGTCCTGACGCAACGTCACGTCGAAGCCGGGATGCAACCAACGTGCGCGGCCACTGTCCTCTGCAACGAGGCGCGGTCCGTCGTTTCCGGAATCCGGAATCACCGCGACGGCCTGCCACTCTTCGGACTGCCACGGATTGTCGAGCGCGCGACGCTCCATCACGACTGCCACGCGAATGCTTGGACCCTGCATCGGCTTGTCACTAAAATGCGTATATTGCTGAAGCAGCTATGATGCTTGTCCGAGAGGCTGCAGAGCAAGCTCCGCATGACTGACCGCGTCGTTCCCATCGTCGATGCCCGCAGGGTAAAACCCTTGCCGAAGGTGGGGGCACTGCGCGCCGCGGAATCGAGATCTGGCACCGATACCACCGATACCCATGACACGTTGGGCCGCCCACTGCGCGACTTGCGCATATCGGTGACCGACCGCTGCAACTTCCGGTGCACGTACTGCATGCCGCGGGAGATCTTCGGGCCAGACTACCAGTTCCTGCCGCGCAGCGCCGTGCTCTCTTTCGAGGAGATAGCCCGGCTCGTGCGCATCTTCCATTCGCAGGGCGTAACGAAGATTCGCCTCACGGGTGGCGAGCCGCTGCTGCGGAAGAATCTCGAGCGGTTAATCGAGATGATTGCTGATATCGGCGGGCTCGAGCTCACGCTGACGACCAACGGGTCACTCCTTGCGCGCAAGGCACGCGCGCTCAGAAGCGCCGGTCTGCAGCGCATCACGGTCAGCCTGGACTCGCTCGACGAGCGAGTATTTCGCGCAATGAACGATGCGGACTACGCGGTCTCGAGCGTGCTCGCCGGCATCGATGCCGCTGCGGAAGCGGGATTCTCGCCAATCAAGATCAACATGGTGGTGAAGCACGGCATCAACGACCACACCGTGGTCGATATGGCCCGCCACTTCAAGGGTAGCGGCCACATCGTCCGCTACATAGAGTTCATGGATGTCGGGGCCACGAACGGCTGGCGCATGGACGACGTGATTCCGTCGGCCGAGATCGTGCGGCGCATCGACGCGGAAATGCCCCTCGAGCCGATCGACCCCAACTACATTGGCGAGGTCGCGGAGCGCTGGCGCTATCGCGACGGATCGGGCGAGGTCGGCGTGATTTCCTCGGTCACGCAGGCCTTCTGCCGCACCTGCACGCGCGCGCGACTCTCGACCGAAGGCATGCTCTACACATGCCTCTTCGCCAACGCAGGCTATGATCTGCGCAACCTTCTGCGCGCTGACACGACCGACGCGGACATCGCCGCGGCGATCGGACGGATCTGGCAGGTTCGCGCGGACCGCTATTCCGAGGTTCGCACGGAGGCCACTGCGGGGCTGCGGAAGATCGAAATGTCCTACATCGGCGGGTGAGCAGGAAAATGAACGCGCCCTACCGACCCGAGCTGACCGATGCCGGCCGGCCGGCAACCTATACCGTCGACGCACTCAACGAGCGCGGCGAAGTGCTGCCCACGCCGATTGCCGGAGAGCATCCGCTGACGCTGTATGTGGACAAGCGCGAGGTCGTCACGCTGATGACGCTCGGCCAGGCGCCGGAGTATCTCGCGATCGGCTATTTGCGCAACCAGCGGCTGGTTGGCTCCATTGCGGAAATTGCCGCAGTCCAGGTGGACTGGGAGACCGACTCCGTCGTCGTGACGACGCGCAAGGGCGTGAAGGGCCTGCGCGAGAAGATGAAAAAGCGCACCGTGACGACAGGATGCGGGCAGGGAACAGTTTACGGCGACCTCATGGAGGAGATCGAGTCGATCAAGCTCCGCGACGACGTCCGACTTACCGAGGAGGCACTCTACAGCCTGCTCGACGCGGTCCGCCGCCACGAGACCGTGTACAAGACCGCCGGAGCCGTGCACGGCTGCGCGCTGGCCAGTTTCGCTGGCGACCAGAGTCAGATTCTCTCCTTCGTGGAGGATGTGGGGCGCCACAATGCGGTCGATGCAATTGCCGGCCAGATGTGGCTCGACGGAATCGACGGTTCCGACAAGATCTTCTACACGACCGGCCGGCTCACCTCCGAGATGGTGATCAAGGCCGCGCAGATGGCGATCCCGTTCCTCGTTTCACGTTCGGGATTGACCAAGATGGGCCACGACATCGCCACGAAGGTCGGCATCACGATGATCGGCCGCGCAGTCAACAAGCACTACCTGCTCTTCTCGGGCAATCATCGATTCGTCAAATCCGTCATGCCAACTGCCCTGGTCTAGTGAGCGGCAACGAATCGGGAGTGACTCGTGTCACCGGTCTGATCCTCGCCGGTGGTCAGGGGCGGCGCATGGGCGGCGTCGACAAAGGCCTGCAGATGCTCCGCGGCAAACCGATGGTCGCATGGGTACTCGAGCGCCTTGCGCCGCAAGTCGACGAGGTGATCGTCAACGCGAATCAGAACGGCACCGAGTACGCGCGCCTTGGGCACCGGGTTGCGCCGGATCAAATTGGCGGATTTGCCGGTCCGCTCGCCGGGCTACAGGCGGGCCTTAAGACGGCCGCACATCCGCTGGTCGTCACGGTGCCGTGCGATTCGCCGTTTCTGCCGCATGATCTGGTTGCGCGACTGCGCGAAGCGATGCAGCGCTCCGGCGCGGATCTCGCGGTCGCGAAGACGGGCGACCAGCCGCATCCGGTCTTCTCACTGGTGCGCACGGCAGTGCTCGCCAACCTCTACGGAGTTCCTCGAGCGCGGAGGCCGGAAGATCGACGCGTGGTACGCAGCCCTCGAAGTCGTCGAAGTGCCGTTCGACGATGAGGCCGAGGCATTCTCCAATATCAACACCCGCGAGGAACTCAAGGGCTTCGAGTCCTCCGCATGAAACCGCTCGCGACTTTCGTCAGCTGCCTGGACGACTACGACCCGAACGCGCTGGCCGTGGACAAGGCCCGCGAGATCGTCCGGTCGTACGTGACTCCGATTGCCGTCAACGAGCGGGTTTCGGTCCGGGCTGGTCTCGGACGCGTGCTTGGCGCGGACATCATCTCGACGATCAACGTCCCCGCGCACGACAACTCGGCCATGGACGGCTGGGCGGTTCGCGGCGAGGACCTCGACGACTCCGGCGACACGCGTCTGCACGAGATCGGGTCGAGCTTTGCAGGGCGTGCATTTCCCGGAGAAGTGAAGAAAGGCGAGTGCGTGCGCGTGATGACCGGTGCCGTGATGCCGGCGGGCACCAACACCGTCGTGATCCAGGAAGTAGTGCGCGTCGAGGGTAAAGCAATCGTCGTCCCGGCGGGCCAGGCGCGCGGACAGAACACCCGTTCCGCGGGCGAAGACCTCGCCATCGGAAAGCCGGTGCTGCGCGCAGGGCAATTTTTGCGTCCGGCCGAACTGGGCCTCGTCGCGTCGCTCGGCATCGCCGAGATCGCAGTGAGACGTCGGCCGCGCGTGGCTTTCTTTTCGACGGGGGACGAGTTGGCATCGGTCGGTCGTGCGCTTCGCGAGGGCGAAGTTTACGACTCGAACCGCTACACGATTCACGGCATGCTGGCGCGGCTCGGCTGCGACATCCTCGACATGGGTGTGGTCCGTGACGACCGGGAGAGCCTTGCGAGTGCGTTGCAGGAAGCCTCGGCTGCCGGCGATGCGGTGGTCACCTCGGGTGGCGTCTCCGTCGGCGAGGCGGATTTCACCCGTGAGGTCCTGGGCGAGCTCGGTGAAGTGCTCTTCTGGAAGATCGCCATGCGCCCGGGTCGGCCGATGGCGTTCGGCAGGATCGGATCGGCTTATTTCTTCGGGCTGCCTGGCAACCCGGTCGCCGTCATGGTGACCTTCTACCAGTTCGTGCGCGATGCGCTGCTCGCCCTCTCCGGTCGCACCGACGCTTTCGAGCTGCCGCTCGTCCAGGTGCGAAGTGCAAACGCATTGCGCAAGAAACCCGGGCGCACCGAATACCAGCGCGGCATTCTCTCGAAGAACGAGCGTGGCGAATGGTCGGTGCAGGTGACCGGGCAGCAGGGCTCGGGCGTGCTGCGATCGATGTCCGAAGCCAACTGCTTCATCGTGCTCGAGCACGATCGCGGAAACGTGCAGGCCGGCGATTTCGTGAGCGTCCAGGTGATGGACGGAGTCGTATGAGTAGGAAACGAGGCGTAAGGTATGAGGCGTAGTTTCCCCTCCTTATCAAGGAGAGGAAAAACAATCGTCGGTCAACCCGAGGCACCGGGCTCGGCGTCGTCGCGCACAGCTTCATCGGGCGCAGTGTCGATCAGCTTCTTGGCTTGCCGTTCGGGCAGCGCCTCGACATCCTTCAGCTTGCGCTCCATCTGGCGCGTGCGCGTCTCGGCGGACACGATCGAGTTCGTCACGGCCTGAAGCTGCTGGCGCGTCCTGGCGAGGACCTCGCCAAACTTCCCGAACTCGCCCTTCACGGCGCCGAGCAACGACCACACCTCGCTCGAGCGCTTTTCGATCGCAAGCGTACGGAATCCCATCTGCAGGCTGTTCAGCATTGCGAGCAATGTGGTCGGTCCGGCGATGCTCACCCGGTAGTCGCGCTGCAACGTCTCCACCAGCCCAGGTCGCCGCAGCACCTCGGCGTAGAGCCCTTCGGTCGGCAGGTACAACAGACCGAAGTCGGTGGTATGGGGCGGCGCGATGTACTTGTCGCGAATGGTGCGCGCCTCCTCGCGCAGGCGGACCTCCAGCGCCTTGGCAGCGCTCTCGATCTCGTCATGATCCGCGTGCTCCTGCGCCTCCTGCAGGCGCTGATAGTCCTCGAGCGGGAACTTCGCGTCGACCGGCAGCCAGACCGGCGACCCATCGTCGTCCCGCCCCGGAAGACGAATGGCGAATTCGACGCGTTCGCGGCTGCCCGGGACGGTGGCAACGTTCTGCTCGTACTGGTCTGGCGTCAGCACCTGCTCTAGCAGGTTGCCGAGCTGCACCTCGCCCCAGGTGCCGCGCGTCTTGACGTTCGTGAGCACTCGTTTCAGGTCGCCCACTCCCACGGCCAGGGTCTGCATTTCGCCGAGCCCTTTGTGCACCTGCTCGAGACGGTCACTCACCAGCTTGAACGACTCGCCAAGGCGCTGCTCGAGCGTGGCGTGCAGCTTCTCGTCGACGGTCTGGCGCATCTGCTCCAGCTTCTGCGCGTTGTCTTGCTGGATCTTTTCCAGGCGGCCGTCGATCGTCTCGCGCAGCTCCTTCAGCCGCGCTTCGCTCGTCTGGCTCACGCTGGCGAGCTGCTGGTTGAGGGCTTCGCCGAACCGGCGCAACGTGTTCGCGGACTCCTCGCGGCCCTGTCGGGCGTCCTCCTGGGCGATCCGCAGCTTGTCGTCCACCGTCGCGCGAACGCTCTCGAGCTTCGTTTCGTTCGCCTTGGTGAGGGAGGCCAGGCTCTGTGCGAAGCCGTCGATCTGGCGGGTCTGGACCGTGGCGATCTGCGTCAGCTGGTCGCGCACCGAGTGACCGAAGCGCTCCATGGCCTCGCCAAGCTCGGCCCGCGCCGCACGGCCCGCCTCGGCGGTCTCCTGCCTCGCGCGGCCCAACTCGTCGCGAACATCGCGCTCCTGCCGGTCGCCAAGCTGGACGATGGCATCCAACCTCGCGCGCAGCTCCGCGCCGCCTCTCAGCTGACGGCTGATGATGACGATCAGGAGGATCAACACCACCAGCATGGCGGCGCCGAGTGCGGCAGCGATCTGAAGCGTCTCGTTCATGGACCGCCAGTATAGCCAGGGACTGGCTCACTCAGTGAGTCTGTGGGCCTCTCAGGCTCGCGTTGGCTGGGGCTAGAATCGCATTTGCAAAGGAGAAACACGATGGTGAATCACTGGGCGCCCTACCCCGTGTCCGACATACGACGCGAAATGCATTTCGGCAGGGAAATGCGCTGCTTCGCGAATCGTCCGGCGAACTTCAACGCCATGTTTGCGTCTTCGGTGGCAAGCTTCCCGGCGCACGAGGCGGTGGTCGCGCTCGCGCAACGCGTCCGCTATGCGGGTCTCGATTACATGGTCGGGCGGGCTGCCGCGAACCTCGCGCAACGGGGCGTGCGACGGCACGACCGCGTCGCGATAATTTGCCGAAACGAGCTCCCGTTCGTGCTGGCCACGCTGGCCACCCTTCGCCTCGGCGGAATCGCGGTGCCGATCAATACGCGCGAACAGCGGGACGAGATCACGTACATACTCCAACATTGCGGCGCCAAGGCAGTCGTTTTCGAGGCGACGCTCGCAGAGCGGTTCCCTGCGTCGAGCGAGACTCCGGCGCTGTCGGTACGTATTGCCGTCGGTGAGGCGCTTTCGGACGCGGAATCTTTCGAGTCGCTCCTCGAGGGTGCTGCGCCGGACGCCCCGATCGCTGCCGTCGGCGAGGAGGACACCGCGATCATCCTCTACACCTCGGGGACTACCGGTCGGCCGAAAGGCGCGCGGCTGACGCACCTCAATCTCGTGCACTCCGTGCTGCACTACCAGGCCTGCATGCGCCTTACCGACCGCGATCGATCGCTACTCGCCGTGCCCGCGAGCCACGTGACGGGGCTCGCTGCAATTCTCTTCACGATGTTCGGCGTGGGCGGATGCGTCATCATGATGCACGAGTTCAAGGCGAGCGCGTTTCTGGCGCTCGCCGGTCACGAGCGTATATCGCACACCCTGGTCGTGCCGGCGATCTACGCTCTCCTGCTCCGGGATCCGGACTTCGACGATTACGATCTCTCCGCGTGGCGAGTCGGGGGTTTCGGTGGTGCGCCGATGCCGGAAGGCACCTTGCGTGCGCTCGCGGAAAAATTGCCGAAGCTCGCGCTCGTCAATGCGTACGGGGCAACCGAGACCACGTCCCCGACGACCATGATGCCGGCCGAACTCCAGGCCGCGCATCTCGACAGTGTCGGCGTGCTCGTCCCGTGCGGGGAGTTGCGCGTCGTGGACGATTCCGGCCATGACGTACCGCCGGGCGCGCCGGGCGAGCTATGCATCGCGGGGCCGATGGTGGTGCCCGGCTACTGGGAGAATCCCGAGGCAAGCGCGCGGGAGTTCGCGGACGGCTTCTGGAGATCCGGAGACATCGGCGCGCAGGACGCCGACGGATTCGTCCGCCTCTTCGATCGCAAGAAGGACCTCGTGAATCGGGGCGGCTACAAGGTATACAGCGCCGAGGTCGAGAGCGCGCTCTCCACGCATCCTGCGGTCGCGGAGGCGGCAATCGTTGCGCGGCCCGATCCCGTCCTGGGCGAGAAATCACACGCCTTCGTCGTCCTGCGCGACTCGCGCTGCACTGCCGCGATGCTGCGCAGGCACTGCGCGGCGCATCTCGCAGACTACAAGGTTCCGGACTTCTTCACGCTGATCGACGGGCCCCTGCCACGCAATGCCAACGGCAAGGTGCTGAAGCGTGCGCTCCGCGAGTCGATTGCTTGAAGCCCGCGATCGCCCCATGCCCTTCGCCTACTATGACCGCCTCTCCGCCGCTCGGAAGAAGATCTACCGGCGCAGCGACGAGATCCACGTCGTACGGCTTCCGGAGCCCGATGCGCTGGCGCCGCTCGTCGTGCGAGTCGAGCATTGGCTTGCTCGCGAAAACCGCGACGAGCTCGAGCTCGCGTGCCAGCGGCTGGCGAACGGAGTATGCGACCAGCTCAAGGTGCGCCGGATCAGGATGAAGATTCTCGCGGTGCGCCCGCGCGATGATTCGGGAGAGCTCCACGGACTATACGACGGCACCGACGGCCGCACACCGGAGATCTCCCTGTGGATGCGCACCGCGCACCACAAGCGGCCGGTCGCGTTTCGCACTTTCCTGCGAACGCTTCTGCACGAGATCTGCCACCACCTCGACTACGAGCTGTTCAAGCTCGCGGAGACATTTCATACCGAGGGCTTCTACAAGCGCGAGTCGAGCCTCACGAACCAGCTGGCGGGGCCACCCAGGCCCCGCGCGCCCTGACCGGCAGTGTCATCTCTCGAGGTCGTTGGGCAACGACACCCACCGGATCCCTAAACTGAATGGCGTGGCGCCGTTCAGTCTGTCGCGGCTGCGATCAGGAGCGCGATCGCGGCGCCCAATCCCGCCGCAAGACCGAATCGCTCGAGCTTCGAGACCGATTCTCCGGCGATGACCTCGACCGGGACGGACGTCTGCTCGAGGACCTTGTTCGTGGTCGAGTCCTCCAGCATCCGCGTGAGCGAGTTCTTGCGCGCAGTGCTCATGACGATCCGGTCGCAACCCAGGCGTCGCGCCTCTTCCACGATGGCGGTCCCTTTGGAGCCGACCCGAACGTGCGCCGAATAGGGCACGCCGAAGCTTTCCACCAGCCGCCTGGCCGGACGCAGGGCCTTCTCCGCCTCGTCATGGTGGAACGAATCGCGCGTCTTCCTGCCGATGAACTGCGCGATGTGGCGCGACAGCGGCGGCTGCACATTGAGCAGATGGACCTCCATTCCGGGGCGCTGCTGGAACTCGCGCACGACGTGTCGCAGAGCGAACTCCGAGTTGCGTGAACCATCGACAGGAACCAGAACTTTCGCCATCGCGTTCTCTCCTTCGATTGCTGCGACATTATTGCGCTCCGCCTCGATCTGGCGGGCCAGCACTTCGAGGCGCGCTGAAATCCGGGATTCGAGCGTCCGATGATTTCTCACGAACCCAGCCCACAGCACGCCGCCGATCAGCGCGAAGTAGACCAGCGCCGCGGCGGCGCCATTGGTCGCGAACGCGACCTCGAGATGCGGTTCGCTGATGATCATCTTGGCCGCCGTCCAGGCAAGCACTCCAGCGCCTACATAGACGATCGCGGGGTAGCGCTCGACCCAGCGCAGCATGATCGTGCTGCCCCAGACGATTATCGGCACGCTGATCAAGAGGCCGAGCACCACGAGCAGGTAGCTGCCTTGCGCCGCGCCGGCGACGGCGAGGACGTTGTCCAGGCCCATCACCATGTCGGCAATCACGATGGTCTGGATTGCTCCCCAGAAGCTGACCGCCGTCCTGACCTTCCCGCCCTCGCCGTTCCCGTTCTCCGGGAGGAGCAGGCGATAAGCGATCCATAACAGGAGCGCGCCGCCGGCCAGCAGAAGCCCTGGAATCTTGAGCAGCCACACGACGACGAGCGTCATCGAGCTGCGCACCGCGATCGCACCGATCGCGCCCCAGACGATTGCATGCTTTTGCAGATGCCTCGGCAGGCTGCGCGTGGCGAGCGCGATCACGATCGCGTTGTCGCCCGCCAGCACCAGGTCGATGACGATGATCGCGAGGAGCGCGGTGAGAAATTCGACGGAGAGTATCTCCATGGACCGGGCTTCCCGGAAACTGGTTCACTCGCTGCTGTTGAATACTCCCAAGAGATGCAGCAGGCTCGTGAACAGGTTGTAGATCGAGACGTACAAGGTCACGGTGGCCATGATGTAGTTCGTCTCGCCGCCGTGGATGATCTGGCTTGTCTGGTACAGGATCAGGCCGGCCATCAGGAGCACGAAGGCAGCGGACACGGTCAGTGCGAGCGCCGGCACGGCGAAGAAAATCGCACCCAGGCCCGCCAGGAAGGCCACGATGATGCCGGCCATCAGGAAGCCGCCTAGGAAGTTGAAGTCCCGGCGGCTGGTCGTCGCGTAAGCCGACATTCCGAGGAAGATCGCGGCCGTGCCGCCCATCGCCATCATCACCACCTGGTGCCCGTTCGGCATTGCCAGGTAGTGGCTGATGATTGGCCCAAGGGTGTAGCCCATGAAACCGGTCAGCGCGAAAATCGAAACCAGGCCCAAGGCGCTGTTCCGCAGCCGGACGGTAAGAAAAAGTAGGCCGAAGTAGCCGATCAGCGTGATGACAACGCCCGGATGCGGCAGGCTCAGGACTGCCGTCAATGCCGCAGCACCTGCGCTGAAGAGCAGCGTCAGCGCCAGCAGCCAATAGGTGTTCCGCAATACGCGATTCGCAGTCGCGGCCGGGGCGAGCGCCCCAGTCTCGTGGTTCGGGGCAAGCGTTTCGATAGTTTTCATTTCGAGAGATCCTCAGTTGCGGTATGCATCAGTCGCCGCGCGCCGAGACAAGGCGGTTGCCAGGGGCATTGCAGGCCAGACACGCTCGTGAAGTCTGCCGACCCGAATGGCGACGTTGCGGCCGGCGCGCTCCGCGGCCCGGTCAATCGCGGCGTACAAATCGGTGCCAAATTCCACGATCAGAACGGGCGGCGCTTTTTCCATCATCACCCGGAACCGGCAGAACTTTTCGACAACGCCATGCGCCGGATTCGTATCGCCCAACCGGACCACCACTCGTCTAATCTGTTCGCCGGCTCGGGTAAGGGCGAGGCGCAGTCGTTGCTCAGTGTGGTCCAGCAGGGCAGCGGTGAGCGGGACACCGCGGCCCTGAATTTCGATTCGCATAGCCTACCCCTCCTCTTTCCACTTTGTCGACGAAGGCACCAGCGACACCACTCTACGGTCGACGTTATTTCGTGTAAATGCGATTTTTATCTGATAATAGTTCGATAATTGCGAATGGTAGGCACCATGAATTTCAAGCACCTCTACTACTTCTGGCAGGTTGCCAAGGCGGGCGGCGTCGGCCGTGCGAGCAAGCAGCTGCACCTTACGCCGCAGACGATCAGCGGCCAGATCGGGCTCCTGGAGGACGCGCTGGAAGTGCCTCTTTTCGCGAAGCGTGGACGAAACCTCGAGCTGACCGAAGCGGGGCGACTTGCGTTCGGCTACGCGGAAGACATCTTCTCCCTCGGGGCCGAGCTACAGGAAGTCGTACGAAACTATCCGGAGGGTGGTCGTCCGGTCGAGTTCCGGGTGGGCGTGGCCGACGCGGTTCCGAAAACGATCGCTTACCGTCTGATCGAACCCGCGACCCTGCTACCCGCACCGGTGCGCATCGTCTGCCGGGAGTGGAAGCTCGACAGCCTGATTGCCGAGCTTGCCGTCCATCGCCTGGATCTTGTCATTGCGGACAAACCCATACCACATTCGATAAGCGTGGCCGCCTTCAATCATCGACTCGGGGAATCCGGGTTGACCTTCTTTGCATCGCCCCACCTCTTCAAGTCGCTCAAGGGCAAGTTTCCATCCTGCCTGGATGGTGCGCCCATGCTGATGCCGGGGGCGGACGCGGCGGTGAAAGCGCGCCTGGAGCATTGGTTCGACGCGAACAAACTCCGGCCCCGCGTGGTCGGAGAATTCGATGACAGCGCGCTCATGAAGGAATTCGGCCAGCGCGGCGCGGGCGTGTTCATCGGCCCGACCGTCCTCGAGTCCGAGATCAAGACGCAGTACGGAGTGAAGACGCTGGGTCGAACGGACCAGTTCGTCGAAGAGTTCTTCGCGATCTCCGTGGAGCGCCGCGTGACGCACCCCTGCGTCGTTGCAATTGCGGAGGCCGCCCGCGATCGGCTATTTGCCTCGACGAGTGCCAGGTGACGCCCTGCTGCCGGATCACGCCGCGTCGCGGGCAAGCCGAAAGCCCATAAACTGCCAGCGCTGGTGCGGGTAGAAGAAATTCCGGTAGGTGGCACGAATGTGTGACGCTGGCGTCGCGCACGACCCGCCGCGGAGCACGATCTGATTCGCCATGAACTTGCCGTTGTACTCGCTGATGTCGCCCACGGCGGGCTTGAATCCCGGATAGCCACCATACGGGCTCTGCGTCCACTCCCAGACGTCGCCGAACATCTGGCTGAGTGCGTCCGCGCCGCGGGCGACATCGGGATGATTGCGTCCGCTCTCGACGAAATTACCGGTGACGGGCACGCGCGCTGCGGCGAGCTCCCACTCGGCCTCGCTGGGCAGGCGCGCGCCCGCCCAGCGCGCATATGCATCGGCCTCGTAATAGCTCACGTGGCATACCGGCTCGTCGAGGGCGACGGGTTGCAGGCCGCCGAGCGTGAACACATTCCACGTCTCGCCGGTCAGCTTCCCCGCGCGCTCGCCTTTGCCCGCGCCAGAGCGCTCCACAGCGCGCTCCCAGTAGTACGGCGCCTCCCAGCCCTGCGCAGTGCGCACGTCCCAACCGTCCGCAAGCCACAGATCGGCACGCGCGTAGCCGCCGTCGGCCATGAATTCGAGGTATTCCGCATTGGTGACGGGTCGCGATGCCAGCTCGTACGCATTGCACAGCACACGGTGGCGCGGGGTCTCGTTGTCGAAACAGAAATCCGCGCCGCGATGACCGATCTCGCGCTCGCCGCCGGCGAAAGCATGCCAGCGCATCGCGGGTGCGCGCGCCGCACTCGCGGCCGGCGCGGGCCGGTAGGCGGGATCGAGTGGATTGAGCGAAAGGAGATTCTTGAAATCGGTGAGCATGAGCTCCTGGTGCTGCTGCTCGTGATGCAGCCCAAGCTCGACAAGCGCGTCGACCTCCGCGTCGATACCCCGCTCGATCAGACGCATCATGCGTTCGTTCACGTCGGCGCGATAAGCGTGCACCTCGGCGAGCGTCGGTCGCGAAAGCATGCCGCGCTGGGGGCGCGGATGGCGTGGACCGACCGCGACGTAGTACGAATTGAACAGAAACCGGAACTCGGGGCGCATCGGCCGGAAATCCGACTCCCACTTCTCGAGCACCATGGTCTCGAAGAACCACGTCGTGTGGCCGAGGTGCCACTTGATCGGGCTCGCGTCGGGCATCGACTGCAGCGCGCAGTCCTCCGGCGTGAGATGCGCGACGAGACTTTCCGTTGCCGCCCTGACTTCTCGGAAGCGTTCCGGCGTTACGCGCGGAGCGGGAAGGTGGGACGGCAGGCGCTGGCGCAGTGGGGTGGCGGTCACGGTTCCTCCTCGGCTTGTTTGGACTTTGTCGAGTGGAATCGGCAATCCTGACGTACCGGCCGATTTCCGCAGGCACGATTCTACCCAACTCGGCTCAGCTCTCAAACTCGTGCCGGCTACCCGGCCGCAGGCCGGCTCGGCGCTAGACGGCTGCGACGACGTGCGGCCGCTCTGCCGAATGTCGACGACCTCGCAGGAATCGCGCCAATGCGGTAGCAGTATACGAACCGCGTTTCAGTGCTGCGATCTCCTCCGGCGTACCCTGGACGACGATATTTCCGCCCGCCTCGCCGCCCTCAGGTCCGAGATCGATCACCCAGTCCGCTTCGGCGACCACGTCCATGTCGTGCTCGATGATCACCACGCTGTTTCCGGCATCGACCAGACGGTGCAGGACGTGGATCAACTTCTCCACGTCGGCCATGTGCAGCCCGATCGTCGGCTCGTCGAGCACGTACAGGGTGGTGCCCTTCGCGCCGCGTCTCCACCTCGATCCCTTTGCGGCGAATGCGCACCGTCGCAACGGCCTTGAACTTCGCAAGTTCGGTAACCAGCTTGATGCGCTGCGCCTCCCCTCCGGAAAGCGTCGGACTTGCCTGGCCGAGGGTCAGATAACCGAGACCGACTTCCCGGAGGAGCACCAAAGCGTGGTGAATAGCGGGGTGCGCGGAGAAGAACTCCACCGCCTCGTCGACGCTCATCGCAAGCACCTCGGCGATCGATTTTTCACGATAGCGGACGGCGAGCGTCTCGTCGTTGAATCGCCGGCCACCGCACACATCGCAGCGCACCTTCACGTCCGGCAGAAAGCTCATCTCCACCGTCTTGACGCCTTGTCCCTCGCAGGCGGGACAGCGGCCACCGGCGACATTGAACGAGAAGCGCCCCGGGTTGTAGCCGCGCAGACGCGCATCCGGCGTACCGGCGAAAAGCTTGCGGATATCGTCCCAGAAGCCGACGTATGTGGCCGGACACGAGCGCGGCGTCTTGCCGATCGGTGTCTGATCCACTTCGAGCACCCGTGCGATCGGGTCGGCGCCGCGGACCTCGCGGCAGCCGTGCGGCGCGACCTTGCCACGCTTCGCGCTCACCAGCGCGCGCAGGTTATCGTGCAGGACATCCCGCACCAGTGTGCTCTTGCCGCTGCCGGAGATCCCTGTCACGCAAACGAGTCGCCCGAGCGGAATCTGAACACGCAGATTCCTGAGGTTGTGCAGCTTCGCCCCGACGAGCTCGAGCGCGGCGGTCCGTGCCTTGCCATTTCCCGTGAGAACGACGGGGCGGCGATTCCCGTTCACCGGGTGCACGAGGGGCCTGGCGAGCGCGCGCCCGGTGAGCGAATCAGGGGCGGCCATGACGTCCGCGAGCGAGCCCTCGGCAACGACCCGGCCGCCGTTCACACCCGCCCCGGGACCGAGGTCGATCAGATGCTCGGCGCGGCGAATGGTCTCTTCGTCGTGCTCGACCACCACCACCGCGTTGCCCTTGTCGCGTAACTGCGTGAGCGTTTCGAGCAACCGCAGATTATCGTGAGGATGCAGTCCGATCGTCGGCTCATCGAGGATGTAGCACACGCCGCGGAGATTGGATCCGAGCTGTGCGGCGAGACGGATGCGTTGCGCCTCGCCTCCGGACAGTGTTGGCGCTGCGCGGTCGAGCGAGAGATACGCCAGGCCGACCTGCGTGAGGAATGCCAGACGCGCATCGATTTCCGCCAGGAGATCGCGCGAGATCTCGGCCTCGCGGCCTGCCAACCGCAACTTGCGGAAGTATTGCTGCGCGGCAACGACCGACAGCTGCGTCAGCTCGGCGATGTTGCGGCCGCGAAATTGCACGGCGCGGGCGGTCGCATTCAGCCGGCTCCCCGCGCAATCGGGGCAGGCAATCGCCTCGCCTTCCCACCACTCGTTCCACCAGATCTCTTCGCCCGTCTGGTCCGCGTCGAATCCCGCCAGCTTCACGCCGGTCCCGAAGCAGCTCGCGCACCATCCGTGCTTGGAGTTGTACGAGAAGAGCCGTGGATCGGGCTCCGGGAAACTGCGGCTGCAGCGCGGACACGCGCGCTTGGTGGAGAAGATCGTCTCGCCGCGGCGCATCGGATCGGCCTTGGATCCGGCCGCCTCGGCCTTGCGGGCGTTCTTGGTCCGCGCCGCCTTGCCACCGACCTTCGCTGCAGCTTTGGATCGTGCGCCATCGGCCGCGATGATCACGCTGCCCTTGCCGTAGGCGAGCGCCTCGTCCACCAGGCTGCGCAGCTCGCGGTCGCTGCGCGGACCGACTTCGATCGACCCGACCGGCAGCTCGATGTCGTGTTCCTTGTAACGCGCCAGCCTTGGCCAGTTATCGATCGGGGCGCGCTCGCCGTCCACCCGCAGATGCGAATAACCCTTTCCGCCTGCCCACTTCGCCAGGTCCGTGTAGTAACCCTTGCGCGCAACGACGAGTGGCGCGAGGACCGTCACCCGCTTACCGCGATGCTCGCGCATGATCTTCGCGACGATCGACTCGGGAGTCTGCGGCTCGATCGGTATCGCGCAGTCGGGGCAGTGCTGCACGCCGAGCTTGACGAAGAGCAGCCGCAGAAAATGGTAGATCTCGGTCACAGTCGCCACGGTGCTCTTGCGCCCGCCGCGGCTGGTGCGCTGTTCGATCGCCACGGTGGGCGGGATGCCATAGATCGCGTCGACCTCGGGGCGTGCGGCCGGCTGCACGAACTGGCGCGCATAGGCGTTGAGCGATTCGAGATAGCGCCGCTGCCCCTCGGCAAAGAGGATGTCGAAGGCCACCGTGCTCTTCCCGCTCCCCGAGACGCCCGTGATGACGGTGAAACGATCACGGGGAATGTGGACGTCGATGTTCTTGAGGTTGTGCTCGCGCGCGTTGTGAATCCGAATCGTGCGCGGGGAATGGCGCGCAGGCGGCATGGCAGTGACCACCCCCCCGCTGCGCGGCGTAGGCGGGCCACCCTCCGCGAGCACATATCCCTTGCCCAGCGCGGCTTCGTATTCTCGCAGCGCAGCGCCGGTGTGACTGTGCGCATGGCGCGCCACCTGCTCCGGGGTGCCGACGCAGACCACCTCGCCGCCGCCATCGCCGCCTTCCGGGCCGAGATCGATCACCCAGTCCGCCGCCCGGATCACGTCCAGATTGTGCTCGATCACCACGAGCGAATGTCCTGCCTTGAGCAGTCTGCGAAAAGCCTGCAGCAGCTTCGCGACATCGTCGAAATGCAGACCGGTGGTCGGTTCGTCGAACAGGAAGAGTGTGCCGGTGCCCCCGTTGCCGCCGGCTGTCAGATTGCCGGCCAGCTTGAGCCGCTGCGCTTCACCACCGGAAAGCGTCGGAACCGGCTGCCCCAGCTTCAGATAACCCAGCCCGACTGCCTGCAGCGGCTCCATGCTCCGCATTACGTCCTGATGCCTGGAGAAAAAGGTCACGGCATCATCGACGGTCATATCGAGGACGTCGGCGATCGATTTCGGCTGGACGCCCCGGCCCGATCCTTCGGGCCGCCACTTGACCTCGAGCACTTCTGCCCGATACCGCCGGCCGTCGCAATCGGGACAGCGCAAGTACACATCCGAAAGAAACTGCATCTCGACGTGCTCGAAACCGTTCCCGCCGCAGGTCGCGCAGCGACCGTTGCCGGCATTGAAACTGAACGTTCCCGCGGTATAGCCGCGCTCCCTGGCCAGCGGCTCGTCCGCAAACAGCTTGCGGATTGCATCGAGCGCGCCCACGTAACTCGCCGGATTCGAGCGTGTGGTCTTGCCGATCGGGGACTGGTCGATCAGGACGGCTTTCTCGATGTGCTCATGCCCGCTGATGGATCGATGTCGCCCGGGAACATCGGTCGGCTTGCCCTTGAGCTTCGCGAGTCCGCGATGGAGCACTTCCTCGATCAGCGTCGACTTTCCCGACCCGGACACGCCGGTCACGCAGACGAAATGCCCAAGCGGGATGCGAACGTCGACATCCTTGAGGTTGTGCTCCGCAGCCCCCGCGATCTCGAGCCACGCCTTGACGGCGATCCCATTGCTTCCCGCGGTGCGCGCCCGATCCGACACCGACTTCTCGCCGCGCAGATACTGCGCGGTCAGCGTATCGCCGTCGCGCACCAGCGCATCCGGCGGCCCGAAGAAGACGACTTCCCCGCCGCGTTCGCCCGGCCCGGGCCCGAGATCGAGAATCTGGTCCGCGGCGAGCATGATCTGCGGATCGTGCTCGACGACCAGCAGCGAATTGCCCGCATCGCGGAGTCGCTCCAGCACACCCACGATCCTGCGGACGTCGCGCGGGTGCAGGCCGATGGAGGGTTCGTCGAGCACGAACAACGTGTTCACCAGCGAGGTGCCGAGCGCGGTGGTCAGGTTGATGCGCTGGACCTCACCCCCTGAGAGCGTCCGCGACTGGCGATCGAGCGTGAGATAGCCGAGCCCCACTTCCACCAGATAGCGCAGCCGCGTGCGGATCTCGCCGATCAGCAGGTCGGTGGCCTCGTCGAGCGGCGCCGGCAGATGCACGTTCTCGAAAAACTCGCTGCATCGCCCGATCGACAGCAGCATCACGTCGTGAATCGACAGACCTGGCAACGCAGCGAACACCTCGTCCGGGAAATCTGTCCCGGTCGGACGGAAGCGCGCGCCGCGCGGCATCGCGCGGTCCGCGGATTCTTGCGACCCCAGGCGGTAGAGCAGTCCTTCCGTGCGCAGCCGCGCGCCACCGCATGCGCTGCAGCTGTTGTAGGCGCGATACTTGGAGAGCAGCACCCGGATGTGCATCTTGTAGCTCTTGGTCTCGAGCCAGTCGAAGAAGCGCCGCGCTCCATACCAGACCTTCTTCGTCCAGGGCCCTTCGCCCTCGATCACCCAATGGCGTTGCTCGTCGGTCAGCTCCCGCCACGGCACATCGACCGGAATGCCGCGCTTGCGCGCGAATTTCATCATGTCGTCCTGGCATTCCCGGTAGCTCTGGGTCTGCCAGGGCCGGATCGCGCCGTCGGCGAGCGTCTTGCTCTCGTCGGGAATCACCAGCCCGTAGTCGATTCCCATCGTCCGCCCGAAGCCACGACACGCCTCGCAGGCACCGAGCGGCGAGTTGAACGAGAACATGCTCGGGACGGGCTCGCGATAATGAATGTCGCAGTCCGCGCAGTGGAGATCGGTGGAAAAGCGCAGGGGCGGAGCTTCTTCGCCGGTCGGATAAACGCTGGCGCGTCCGCTGCCGATCTTGAATGCGGCCTCGAGGTCCTCCGTGATCCGGCTGCGATTCTCGGCGGACAGGCGGACGCGGTCCTGGATGATCTCGAGGGTCGCGCCGCGCTTGGCGTGGACGCGCGTGTACCCCTGTCGTTCGAGAAGCTGAAGCACCTCCGGTTCGCCGAAATTCTGCGGAACCGTTACCGGAAACGTAATGAGCGCCGGCGCGACGCCGGAGTCTGCGCGGGCGAGCAGCTGCTCGCACACCGACTGCGCGGTGTCGCGCTCGACTGGGCGTCCGCAACCGCGGCAATACAGGTCGGCCACGCGTGCAAACAGCAGTTTCAGGTGGTCCGCGAGCTCCGTCATCGTGCCGACCGTGGAGCGCGAGGTCCGGACGGGGTTCGTCTGATCGATCGCGATCGCCGGTGGAATGCCTTCTATGCGCTCGACGCGCGGCTTGTCCATGCGATCGAGAAATTGCCGCGCATAAGGCGAGAACGTCTCGACGTAGCGCCGCTGGCCTTCCGCGTAGATCGTGTCGAACGCAAGCGAGGATTTCCCGGAACCGGAAACGCCGGTCACGACGATGAGCTGGTACAGCGGAAGCTCGAGGTCGAGACCCTTCAGATTGTTCTGACGGGCGCCGCCGACGATCATGACCTCCTCGTTCACGCTACTGACATCACTCATTGATCACCCGGCTTCCCGCAGGGCCAGCATCGGCGGATGATCGAGCGCGGCGCGCGCGCCCATCCAGGCATTGAAGCTGACGCACGCCAGCCCGAGGACGGGCCCGGCCACCCAGATCCAGAAGCTGAAGACGTACGGAAAGTTGAATACGCGATCGGCGAGCACGTAGCCGATGCTGAATGCTGCGAGCGATGCGAGCGCGCCGGCAATCAGGCCGAGCGCCAGGAACTCGGCCTGCTGAGCCTTCGCGATCTGGGCACGAGCCGCGCCGAGCGCCCGCATGACCGCCGACTCCTGCAAACGTTCGTCCTGCGTCGCGAGCAATGCAGCGTAGAGCACCAGCACGCCGGCAGCGAGTGCAAACAGGAACACGATCTGCACGGCATTCACGACTTGATCGACGATCTTGAGGATCTGATTGAGGATGGCACTCATGTCCACGACCGTCAGATTCGGGAATCTTGCGATCAGCCGGTTCATCGAGTCGTTGGCGCCGGCGGGCAGATAGAAGCTCGTCAAGTAGCTGGTGGGGCGGTCATCGAGCAGGTTCGGCGTCGTGATCACGAAGAAGTTGACGCGCATGGAATCCCAGTTGAGCTTGCGGAGATTCGTCACCGGCGCCTTGAATTCGCGCCCGGCGACGGACCACGTGAGCGTGTCGCCCACCTTGATCTGCAGCCGCTTCGCGATCCCTTCCTCCACGGAAAGCGCGCCCCGCTGCAGATCCTCCTTCTGGAACCATTGTCCCGCCGCAACAGTGTTGTGGGCGGGCAGCATCTCCATGTAGGAAAGATTGAATTCGCGCTCGACGAGGCGCTTGCTGCGCTGATCCTCGTAAGCGTCCGCTTCCACGGCACGGCCGTTTATCGCCATCAATCGCCCGCGCACCATCGGATACGTCGTTGGCGGCGGTAGCCGCTCGGCTTCGAAAAATGCGCGGAGCGGCGCGCGCTGCTCGGGCTGGATGTTCAGGATGAACCGGTTCGGTGCATCCGGAGGCGTCTTCGCCCGCCATGCCTCGAGGAGGTCTGCGCGCGTGAACGTGAGCAGCAGGATCGCGGTGAGACCCAGCGCGAGACCCGCCACCTGGACAGTGTTCGTGACGCTCCGACGGCGAAGATTCGCGAGCCCATAGTGCCAGGATGCCGGGGCCCGCGCGCCGAGCTTCGCAATCAGCTGGATCAGCGCATAGCCGAATATGCCGGACACCACGAGAGCGGCGACAAATCCGCCCAGCACATACCCGGCGAGCTTCGCGCTGCCCGCCTGCCAGAAGATGAGCGCTCCGAAAGCAGCCAGGCCGACGCCGTACGCCACGAGCGCGCCGCGCCGGGGTGGCCCGGCGTCACGCCGGATCACGCGAAGGGCCGGAACGTTCTTGAGCTGCAGCAACGGCGGCACGGCAAATCCGAGCAGGATCACCACACCGGTCCCGAAGCCCTGCAGGGCCGGGCGGATCGTCGGCGGCGGAAGTGGAACCACGAGCAACTTGCCCAGCCAGTACGCGAGACCCGTCTGCACGGCAAAGCCGGCCGCGCACCCGAGCGCAGCCGCGATCACACCGAGCGCGGCGAATTCCCACGCGAAGAGCGAAACGAGCCGCCGCTGCGACGCGCCGAGGCAACGCATGACCGCGTAGCCATCGAGGTGGCGCCGCGTGTAGCGTCGCGTCGAGAGCGCGATTGCGACGGCGGCCAGGATGACTGCCAGTAGCGCCGTGAGTCCGATGAACTGTTCCGCCCGCTCGATGGTCGCACGCGCTTCCGGGCGCGCGTTCTCCAGCGATTCGAGGCGCTGCCCCCGCGCGAGGCGCGGCTTCACCCACTCGCCGAGCGCGGTGATCGCCGCGGGATCACCGGCCGCCAGCAGATAGTAATAGACCCGGCTCCCGGTCTGCACGAGCCCGGTTGCCGGCACGTCGCCAAGGTTCATCAGCACCCGTGGCGCCAGATTGAAGAAGCTCGCACCGCGGTCCGGCTCGACGGTCAGTACCGCGGCGACCTTCAGGTGCGCGTCGCCGAGCTCGATTGAATCGCCCACCTTCACGCCGAGCAGGCCGAACAGCCGCTGGTCCAACCAGACGGTGCCCGGATCCGGACCGCGCTCGGTAGGCCGATCGGCTGCGTTCGGCGCATCGGCGATGCGCATGCGGCCGCGCAGGGGATAGCTGCCCGTCACCGCCTTGATCCCGGCGAGCTGCGCGCTGTCGCCGTGACGTGCCATGCTGATGAACCATGTTGCCTCGGCCTGCCGCAAGCGTCGGTGCGCGATCTCTTCGCGAATCTCATCGGGCCAGGGCTCGTCGGCGATGAGCAGCAAGTCCGCACCGAGGAGCTGATGGGCGTCACGCACCAGCGCCTGGCGGACGCGGTCGGCGAAGAATGCGACGCTCGTGACGCTCGCCACCGCGATGACGAGCGCCGCCGCCAGGACGCGCAACTCTCCTGCCCGCCAGTCACGAGCGAGCATGCGAAGCGGCAATCCCGCGCGCCCGATCATCGCCGTCCGCCGTCGATCACACCGCTCATGTGGTCGCGCCAGCCACGATCCGCCCGCCGGCGAGCCGCACGATTCGATTGCAACGTCGCGCGAGTAGTTCGTCGTGCGTCACGAGCAGCAGAGTCGTTCCATTCTCCGCGTTCAGCTGAAACAGGAGGTCGATAATTCCTCCTCCGGTCGCCGCATCGAGATTGCCAGTCGGCTCGTCGGCGAGCAGGAGCTTGGGTTGCACGACGAAAGCCCGTGCGAGCGCGACACGCTGCTGCTCGCCGCCAGACAGGGTTTTCGGATAGTGCGCGAGGCGCTCTGCGAGCCCCACGTGCTTCAGCATGGTGCGCGCCGCGGACTCTGCATCACTCCGATTGGCAAGCTCCAGCGGTAGCGATACGTTCTCGAGCGCGTTCAGCGCGGGCAGCAGCTGAAACGACTGGAATACGAAGCCGAGGAGCCGCGCGCGCAGCCGGGCGCGTCCGTCCTCGTCGAGCTCGAAGAGTTCCTCGCCGTCGATCCGCACCGAGCCCGCGCTGGGCGTGTCGAGTCCCGCGAGCAATCCGAGCAGCGTCGACTTCCCCGAACCAGAGGCCCCGACGACAGCGACCGCCTCGCCCGGCATGACCTCGAGCTCGATATCCGTCAGAATCGCGAGGAGCGAGTCGCCGCTGCGGACGCTCTTTGACAGGCCGGTCGTGTCGAACGATCGGCAAAGCGGATGAATTGGTCATGCTCAGGAAACTGATCCTAGTCGTGCTTTTTGCAGCCTGGTGTCCCGCCGCCGCCGCGGCCACGATTCTCGTCTTCGGCGACAGCCTCTCGGCCGCTTACGGCATCGGCGCCCGGGAGGGCTGGCCCACCCTCCTCGAAGAACGCCTGCGCCAGAAAGATGGCGATTATACCGTCGCGAACGCCAGCATCAGCGGGGAGACTTCCAGTGGCGGGGCCACCCGCATCGGCGAAGCGCTCGCGCGCACCCGACCTTCGATCGTGATTGTCGCGCTTGGTTCCAATGACGGCCTGCGCGGCCTGCCCATCAGCCAGATGAAGGCGAATCTCACCCGGATCGTTCGCGCGGCGAAAAGCGCCGGAAGCAAGGTGCTGATCGTTGGCAATCGGATGCCGCCGAACTATGGGCCCCGTTACACGCGGGAGTTCGAGCAGGCCTTCGCCGAAGTCGCCCGCGAGCAGAAAGCAGCGCTCGTGCCGTTCATGCTCGAAGGGATCGCGAGCACGCGGGACAACTTTCAGGCCGACAACCTGCATCCGACGGCGGCTGCGCAGCCGATCATCCTCGACACGATCTGGCAGGGGCTCGCGCCCCTGCTCCCGCGCAGCGCCGCGCAGCGCTGACCCGCTCAGACCACGCTGACCCGCGGCATTCCGTCGCCCAGCGAGCCGATCACCCGCGCATCGGCGAACCCGTCACGCCGGAAAATCGCGATCACCTCTTCCACGGACTCTGGCGTGCATGCGACCAGAAGACCACCGCTCGTCTGCGGATCCGTCATGAGGTTGGTTTTCCAGTCAGAGAAATTCTTCGGAAGGACGAGGTCGCGGCCGTACCCCAGCCAGTTCCGGTCGGATGCGCCTGTTGCCACGCCGCGCGCAGCCCATTCGCGCGCCACCGGAAGAATCGGCACGTCGTCGAACTTCACCGTCGCCGCCAGCTTCGAGCCGCGGCAGACCTCTAGCAAGTGACCCGCAAGCCCGAACCCGGTGACATCTGTCAGCGCGTGCACACCCGGCATTTCGGCGAGCAGCGCGCCCGGCGTGTTGAGCTTGGTCGTGGCGGCGAGCATCTCGGCGTAACCTTCGTTAGACAGCTGTCCCTTCTTGAGTACCGCTGAAAGAATTCCCACCCCGAGCGGCTTGCCGAGTACCAGCACGTCGCCCGCCCGAGCCCCATCGTTGCGCTTGACCTTGTCCGGATGGACCACGCCGAGCGCCACCAGCCCGTAGATCGGCTCGAGGGTGTCGATCGAGTGTCCACCCGCGATCGGAATGCCGACCGACTCGCACACGGACTCGCCCCCCGCGATGATGCGCTGGATCACTTCGACGGGCAGCTTCTCGAGCGGCATGCCGACGATCGCCAGCGCGAAGATCGGCTGTCCACCCATCGCGTACACGTCGGAGATCGCGTTCGTCGCGGCGATACGGCCGAAGTCGAACGGGTCATCTACGATCGGCGTGAAGAAATCCGTGGTCGCCACGATGGCTTGTTGATCGTTCAGGCGATAGACGGCTGCATCGTCGCTGGACTCGATCCCCACCATTAGTGCCGCGGGCAGGCCGCGTACCGGCGCCTTCGCCAGAATTTCCGACAGGATGGCCGGCGCGATCTTGCAACCGCAGCCACCCCCGTGACTGAACTGGGTCAGGCGAATCGGGGCCTTGTCGGGTGCGTTCATCGGGGATCTCCTTGCGGCGTGCGCGCGGCGCGCGTGTAGAATTGACCGGTATTGTCGCCTATTGCCGGCGAGCACGGGTGGTTCGCAGGCGGGTTCGTGGCCGCAGTCGGCGGCTTTCGGCTTGGAATAGTTTCTTGGCGGCTCGTACCGCCGGAGGATCGGTTCAGCGCGTTCGACCGATACGCACGAGTGAAGTTTCCGGATTCCGTTTCTGTCGCACAGATCGACCTCTTCGACGAGGTGATCGACGTCCGCTCGCCCGCGGAGTTCGCCGAGGACCACATTCCAGGCGCACGGAGCCTTCCGGTACTGGATGACGCCGAACGCGCCGAGATCGGGACCCTCTACAAGCAGGTATCGCCCTTCGACTCGAAGCGGCGCGGCGCGGCGCTGGTCGCGCGGAATATCGCGCGGCATCTCGAGACTAGCCTTGCGGACAAGGAGCGCACATGGAGGCCGCTCGTGTACTGCTGGCGCGGCGGAAAGCGCTCCGGCGCGATGGTTCACATGCTGCGGGAAGTCGGCTGGCAGGCGGCGCAGCTCGAAGGCGGATACAAGGCGTACCGCCGCGATGTGGTGGACCGGCTCGAGACGCTGCCCGAGCAATTCCGCTATCTCGTTTTATGCGGTGAAACCGGCAGTGCGAAGAGCCGACTCCTCGAAGCATTGGCCCGTGCGGGTGCGCAAGTGCTCGATCTGGAACGCCTCGCGCGGCATCGCGGATCGGTGCTCGGCAATCTGCCCGCGGAGCCACAGCCGTCGCAGAAGATGTTCGAGACGCATGTGTGGGACGCGCTGCGCCACCTCGAACCGGGGCGCCCGGTGTTCGTGGAGGCCGAAAGCAAGAAGATCGGCCAGTTGCAGGTGCCCGAGGGACTCATCCATCGCATGCGCGCGGCCGAGTGCATTCGCCTGGTGGTGCCGGCCGCCGAGCGCGTTCAATTTCTGATCGACGAGTACGCTCACTTTCTTGCGGATCCCGCCACGCTCAAGGCGCAGCTCGACTGCCTGGCCGGTCTGCATGGCAAGGACACGATCGGCGCGTGGAAGTCGTACGTCGATCAAGCAGCTTGGCCCAGGCTGGTCACGGACCTGCTTGCGAGTCATTACGACCCCGCTTATCAGCGCTCGACGCACAAGAATTTTCCCCGCCTTGCGGACGCACATGACGTGCGACTCGCGAGCCTCGCGCCGGATGCGATCGAGCGCGCTGCGCGCGACCTCCTCGCTCACGTCGGGGACAAGGCGCCGGAACTCGCTTGAGTAGCTGAAACAATGTGCCGGCGGCGGTGCCCGACCGGATTGGCTTTCCGGCCCTTTGAGTCCGGCCCTGGTCAAAGCCCCCCAAGCACCTTCAGATGCTGAACAACTGAGCGGCCGAGCGCAGGGAGCGAGTAGCCGCCCTCGAGCATCGACACCACGCGCCCCTGACCAGTGCGATCGACGACGTCCTTCACTTTCGCGGTGACCCACGCGTAGTCGGAATCGATGAGGCGCAGCATCGCCATGTCGTCCTCGATGTGGGCGTCGAATCCGGCAGAAATGTAGACCATCTCCGGCTGAAAGGCGTGGAGCGCCGGCATCCACACCCGCTCGACCGCGGCGCGAAAACCGTCGCTTCCCGTGCCGGCTGCGAGCGGCACGTTCACCATGTTCGCCGCAGGATCATCGGTTCCGCTGTAGGGGTAGAAGGGATGCTGGAACGTGCTCACCATGAGTACCCGTTCGTCATCCGAGAAGATGTCTTCGGTGCCGTTGCCGTGATGCACGTCGAAGTCGATGATGGCGACACGTTCGAGTCCGTGTGCCTCGAGCGCGTGCATCGCGGCAACCGCTATGTTGTTGAAGATGCAGAAGCCCATGGACCGCGTGCGCGTAGCATGGTGGCCGGGCGGTCGCACACTGCAAAACGCGTTCGGATGCTTGCGGGAGAGGACGAGGTCGGTGGCGAGCACACCTGCACCGGCCGCGCGCAGCGCCGCGACCCAAGTCTCCGGGCACATCGCAGTGTCCGGATCGAGGTGCACGATGCCCTGGGTAGGAGCGTGTCTTTCGACTGCTTCGATATACGGCCGCGGATGCACCCGCAACAGATGCTCCATTTCCGCGAGCGGTGCATCGTAGCGCGCGAGCAGATCCGCAATGCGGGCGGAAATCATGCTGTCTTCGATCGCGGAGAGCCGGGCCGGGCATTCTGGATGATGTGCGCCCATGTCGTGACGCATGCAATCGACATGAGAAATGAATGCTGTCTCGCCAGTTGCCATATATTCCTCATTCCCGCCGCGCAGTGCGATGCAATCATAGCCGAATTGCGCGTACACTAAGATTTTCAAGCAGTTCCGTAGCTTTTTTGTCGAATTTTTCAGCCGCCTCGTGCCGTAATCTCTGATGGCCTTCCCTGCTCTCCAGCGCGTCGTGCACCAAGTCGGCACGGTCATTCTCGGTAAGGAACCGCAAATCCGGCTCGCGCTCGCGTGCCTGCTTTCGCGGGGCCATTTGCTCATCGAGGACGTTCCGGGAGTCGGGAAGACAACGCTCGCACACGTCCTCGCCCGCACGCTCGGGCTCGCGTTCCACCGGATCCAGTTCACGAGCGACATGCTGCCTGCGGACATCATTGGCGTCTCCATCTACGACCGCGAATCTGGAACTTTCAAATTTCATCCGGGTCCGGTGTTCTCGCAGCTCGTGCTCGCCGACGAGGTGAACCGGGCGACGCCCAAGACGCAAAGCGCGCTGCTCGAAGCGATGGAAGAGCATCAAGTCACCGCGGAAGGCGAGACGCGCCGGCTCCCCGAGCCATTCTTCGTCATCGCAACTCAGAACCCGTCGCACCAGGTCGGCACGTTTCAGTTGCCCGAATCGCAGCTCGATCGCTTCCAGATGCGGGTCGAGCTCGGCTACCCCGATCGCGACGCGGAGCGCGCCCTTTTGCAGGGAGTCGATCGTCGCGACCTGACCGCATCCCTGGAATCCTGTCTCGATCCGGGCGAGCTCCTCGCGCTGCAAGGAGTCGCGCGCAGGGTGCACGTTGCGCCGGCGCTGATCGACTACGTGCAGGCGCTGGTCGAATACACGCGCCGGTCGCCCGACTACGTGAACGGCCTGTCCCCCCGTGCGGCGTTGGCGCTAATCGCCTGCGCGCGCGCCTGGGCATTGATCGAGGGCCGCGATCGCGTCATCCCCGAAGACGTGCAGGCGGTCCTGCCGGGCGTTGCAGTCCACCGGCTCCATCCGATCGTGAACGGCGTGCGCAAGACAAGTTCCGACATAGCAGTCGGTCTGGTAGAGGCCGTGCCCATCCCTTGAGCACGACCACTTGAACGTGACCACTTGACCGTGACCTCTTGGGCATGACCTGAGCATGGCATTCGAAAGGCTTCTTCGGAACTCGCAGTTCTGGCAACTCGCTACCAGACGCGCGCAACCGGAGGCCGGCGCGATCTTCCTCGCGCAACGCCGCGTGTACATCCTGCCCTCGCACCACGGCGTCATATTCGGCCTGGCGCTACTGCTCATGTTGATTGGCTCCATCAACTACGGGCTGTCGCTCGGCTATGTCCTGACATTCCTGCTCGCCGGTATGGGGCTGGTCTCCATGCTGCACACCTATCGCAATCTTGCCCATCTCTACGTGAGCGCAGGGCGGGTTGCGCCGGTTTTCGCGGGAGACGCCGCGCTTTTTCAGATTCTCATCGATAACCGCCACAACTTCGCGCGCGTCGCCATTCGTCTCGCCGTGCCGGACGCCGCAACAGAATGCGACGTTGGCCGCCGTGCAATCGCAGTGGCGACGCTGGCCGTGCCCGCGCGGCGGCGCGGCAGGCTGCGTCTTCCACGCGTCACGATCGAGACGCGCTATCCGGTCGGTCTTTTTCGTGCATGGAGCTACGTGCAACCGGACGTCGAGACGATTGCCTACCCGCGGCCCGACGATGCACCACTCCCTCCCGCGCAACTCATTCCCGACACCGGCGCCGCACTGAGCGCCGGTATCGGTACCGATGATTTTGCCGGGCTACGGCCCTACCAGCCGACCGATTCGCCGCGTCACATCGCGTGGAAGTCCGTCGCGCACGGGAACGAAGTGCTCACGAAGGTGTTTGCCGGACGGGGCGCCGAGGAATTGTGGCTGGATTTTGGCGCCTTGCTCGACGGGCTCGATCTCGAGCAGCGCCTTTCGCGCCTGGCCGGCTGGGTGCTCCACGCGGAGCGCGAAGGTTACGCCTACGGCCTGATCCTGCCCGACAAGAAGGTCAAGCCTGCGCACGGTCCCGCACACCGGGACGAATGCCTGAAGGCACTCGCTCTCTATGAACCCCGCGCCAACGCTCGCTAGCCTGCTCGTCCTGTGCGTGGGCATCGTGCTCGCGGCGGCGCCTCACATCCCGCGCCTGCCCCTGTGGGTGAGTGCCCTCGCCGCCGCCGCGGTCGCCTGGCGCGCGTGGGCCGCCTGGCGCGGAGAGCGCATGCCACGGCGTTGGCTCCTCTATGGGTTGGTGGTCTTCGGGGTTGCGGGTGTCTTCGTCACGCATCGCACGATCTTCGGTCGCGATGCGGGGGTGACGATGCTGGTACTCTTCCTCGCGCTCAAGCTCCTCGAGACCCGTACGCAGCGCGACGCCGTCATCGTCACGTTCCTGTGCTATTTCCTCGCGCTGACGAGCTTCTTCTACACGCAGACCATCGCGATTGCGGGTCTGATGCTGGTCACGGTTCTGGTGCTCACCGCCGCGCTGATCGGATTCCACGCGCCCGGTCGTCCGCTGCATGGTCAATTCAGGACTGCGGGCGTGCTGCTTGCTCAGGGTCTTCCGGTGATGCTGCTCCTGTTCCTGTTCTTTCCGCGCGTGGCGGGCCCGCTCTGGGGAATGCCGACTGACGCGTACGCGGGCATGACGGGGCTTTCCGACTCGATGACGCCGGGCGCGATCAGCTCGCTCTCGCGCTCCGATTCCATCGCGTTTCGTGTTCAGTTCGACGAAGCGCCGCCACGGAAGAGCGCTCTCTACTGGCGGGGGCCGGTCTTCTGGCGATTCGACGGACATGCGTGGGACCCGGGAAACCGGGCGCTGGCCAGCCAGGCAGACTTCGTGCCCGATGGGCGCGCCGCTCACTTACACCGTGACAGTTGAGCCGCACAATCGCCGGTGGTTGTTCGCACTCGATCTGCCCGGTCGCGTGCCGCCCAATGCCGACGTCACCGAAGATTTCCAGCTGAATTCGCGCATCCCTGTGCGCACACGTATCCGCTATTCCATGAGCTCGTTCCTCTCGTATCGGGCGGTCAGCGCGGGGTCCGAGCAAGACCTGAAAGCGGCGCTTCAGCTGCCGACGGGGTTCAATCCCAGGGCAACGGCGCTCGCCCGACAGTGGGCCGGCGAATCGGCCGATCGCGCGGAGATCCTGCAGCGCGCGATAGATTTTTTTCGCCGCGCCGGCCTCGGGTACACACTCGCTCCGCCCCCGCTCGGTCGCGATTCGGTGGATGATTTCCTGTTCGGCACAAAGCGCGGCTTTTGCGAGCACTTCGCTTCGGCGTTCGCATTCATGATGCGCGCAGCGGGAGTGCCCACGCGCGTCGTCACCGGATACCAGGGCGGCGAAACGAACCCGGTGGACGGGTACGTGGTCGTTCGACAGGCGGATGCGCACGCCTGGACCGAAGTCTGGCTCGATGAGCGTGGCTGGGTACGTGTCGACCCGACTGCCGCCGCCGTCCCCCTGCGGATCGAGTCCGGACTCGCCGCCGCCGTTCCCGCCGGAGAATCGCTACCATTCCTGGTGCGCGCCGACTTGAACTGGCTGCGCGCGTTAAGATTCAACTGGGAAGCGCTCGCGAACTACTGGAATCAATGGGTACTTGGCTACAACCCCGATCGGCAGCGGGGCCTGTTCAACCGACTCGGGATGCCTGAGGCAAACTGGCAGGCCATGGCACAAATGCTTTTCTGGACAGTCGGAGCGGTGATCGCCGCGTTCTCGTTCTGGTTGCTGCGCCGGGCGACGCCCGGCGACGCAGCGCAAGTTGCGTGGATGAGGTTCTGCGCGAAGCTCGCTCGGCGCGGCACGCAGCGCGATCAGAACGAGGGCCCGCGCGCTTTCGGTTCGCGTGCGGTGCGCGCGCACCCGGGCGTCGCCCGCAGGATCGATGAAATCACCTCGCTCTACATCGATCTGCGCTACGGGCCCGCGCCCGAGCATGGCGGAGTATCCCGCCTGCGCGCGCTCGTGCGGGAGTTCAGGATTTGAGGCAGTTGCTGGGCGCCATCGCTGCGGCGCTGTGGTCGGTATCAGCTGTCGCTCAACCCGGCTTTGCCGACCGGCCAGAGGTGCAGTTGTTCATCGCGCAAATGTCGGATCGGCACGGCTTCGTCACCAAAGAGCTCGTGACACTGTTCGGCCGCACGCGCTTCGACCCCGACGTGATCCGCCTCATGACGCCCAAGCCGCCGGGCGAGCGGTCCTGGCAGCGATATCGGGCGAATTTTCTGAATGACCGGCGTATCCAGGCGGGTGCCCGCTTCTGGTCGCAAAATGCCAAAGTGCTCGCGCGCGCCGAGTCGGAATACGGCGTACCGGCCGATATCATCGTCGCCATCATCGGCATCGAGACGGAGTTCGGCCGCAACACGGGCACGTTTCGCGTCGTGGACGCACTCGCGACGCTCGCATTCGACTACCCGCCGCGCGCGGACTTCTTCCGCTCGCAGCTCGAGGAGTTTCTGCTGTTCGCCCGCGAGGACGGCGGCAACATCTTCGAATTCACCGGTTCGTACGCGGGCGCGATTGGCATTCCGCAGTTCATGCCGGAAAGCTACCGGCGTTACGCGGTCGATTACGATGGTGATGGCAAGCGTGACCTGCTCGGCAGTCCTGCCGATGCCATCGGCAGTGTCGCCAATTTCCTCAAGGAGCACGGCTGGGCGGGCGGAGAGCAAATCGCATTTCCGGCTTCGGTCGAGGGCCAGGCGTACCGCGCCTTCATCACCGGAGACGTGATCCCTCAGCATCGCGCCGACGCCTTGCGCGCCGCGGGTGTCATGTTCTCGCGCGAGGCGGCGCCCGAGACGCAGTGCGTCCTCATCGAGCTGGAATCACCCGACGCGGATCCCGAGCACTGGGTCGGCCTGCACAATTTCTACGTGCTGACCCGTTACAACCGTTCCAGCTTCTACGCGATCGCGGTTCTGGAGCTCGCGTACGAGATTCGCATAGTGCACGGTAAGCGTTAGCAAGCCGATGCGCCAGCGTCTTGGGCGCGGTAGATAGTGTTACCGTTTTCCGCGCGCAAGCCAGATCGAGATCGCGACCACTCCCACCAGCACGAGCGCTTCGAATAGTCCGTGTGAATGGCCAGCCGGGGCGCCGTGGCCGGGATGCGCGTAGGCCGCAGCGGTCAGTGCGGTGCCCGGCATGACGAGCGCCAGTCGGCAGAGAATCTTCCAAAACGTCATCGTGTGGCCCTCTCGGTAACAAGCAGGCCTTGCGTCTCGACGAAGCGAATCACGGTATCGAGTCCCTGGCCGGTCTTGAGATTGGTGAAAACGAATGGTCGCTCGCCGCGCATCCGGCGCGCGTCACGGTCCATGACCTCGAGCGAGGCGCCGACGAGCGGCGCGAGGTCGATCTTGTTGATCACCAGCAGGTCCGACTTCGTGATGCCGGGCCCGCCCTTGCGTGGAATCTTGTCGCCGGCGGCAACGTCGATCACATACAACGTGAGATCCGAGAGCTCCGGGCTGAACGTTGCGGCGAGATTATCACCGCCCGACTCGATGAATACGAGCTCGAGATCCGGAAAGCGCCGGTTCAGTCGCGCCACCGCCTCCAGATTGATCGACGCATCCTCGCGAATGGCGGTGTGCGGGCAGCCGCCGGTTTCCACGCCCAGGATGCGCTCCGGCTCCAGTGCTTCGTTGCGCACCAGGAACTGCGCATCCTCCTCGGTATAGATGTCGTTGGTAACGACTGCGAGTCGATAGCGCTCGCGCAGCGCCCGACAGAGGGCGAGCGTGAGCGCGGTCTTCCCCGAGCCCACGGGTCCGCCGATTCCGACCCGCAGCGGCCCCTGCTCGTGATGCGGATGAATTGGCCTGGGATCGTTCATCGCTACCCCTTTCAAGAACGGAAGAGCCGGCTGTACTGCGTCTCGTGACGGCTCGAGAGCACGGCGAGCCCCGGCACATAGCTGCCCAGATCATCGTCATCGAGCGTCGCTGCCCGCGCTGCAATGTCGTCCAGGCGACCGCCGATGGCGTGGAGCAGGCGCTGACCGTCGGTCTGCCCGAGCGGGACGGCCTTCACGGCGGCCATTACCTGATTCTCAAGCCAGGCCCAGAGATACGCGAGCAGCGCATCTTCTCCGGAGATCTCCCACTTCGCCGCAGCAAGCGCGAACGCGGTGGCGAACGTGCATTCTTCGAGTGCACGCAATGCAGTCATTGACCGCTCGTCGAGAGCGCCGATGTCGATGAGCAGACGCGCGAGGGAATATCCCATCTGCGCCGTTTCGGCTCGAAACTCGGCGGTTTCGCGGCTCGCGAGCAGGAGGGTGTTCCAGTGATCCACCGCCTGTGCGTCCTCGTGCCGCCATGCATCGACCAGGCGCAGAAAGATCGGCGCTTCCATCCGCGCCATCGCGTGCTCGAGCAATTCGAAGAGCCAAGCTTTTGCGCTGCCGGCATCGCGCACGTTGCCGGAGTCGACGGCCGACTCGAGCCCCTGGGAGTAGCTGTACGCCCCCACGGGCAGCGTCGGGCTCGCGAGCTGCAGCAGCCGGACGAGACGACGGTCGGACGTGCCACTCATTCGTGGTCGTGCGGGGCGTGGTGCCCGCTGCCATATTCGTGGATGTGACCGCCGTGCCCGTGCTCGTGATAATGGTGGCGATGGCCGTCTGCATACGCGCCGGCCTCGGGCTCGAACGGCGCCTCCATTGGCGTCACCCGAGCGTCCAGGCCGCGCAACATTTCCGCGAGGACGTGATCCGCGGCAATCCGCAGATAACCGTTACCCAGCTCCACCGGCACGTGCCGGTTTCCGAGATGATAGGCGGCGCGCGCGAGCGCGTGCGGCGAGTCGCACTCGACGTGGAGAACGTGTTCGGGCTGCGCGATAACCTGCACCACCCGTCCATCCGTCGCAACGAGAAAATCACCACCGCGCAGCACCTCACCGCGCGCGAGCACGAGCGACACCGGCTCGCCCGAGACGAGCGACGCTCGCAGCCTGCTCTTCTGGCGCAGATCGAACGGAAGTTCCAGCCGGCTGCCGGACTCGACCGGACGCACCGCGCAACGTGCATCGAGGCGGCTACGGATCTCGATCATCAGAAGAGGAAATAGCGCTGCGCCAGCGGCAAGATGGTCGCCGGCTCGCAGACCAGCAGCTCGCCGTCCGCGCGCACTTCGTAGGTTTCCGGATCAACCTCGATGCGCGGCTGCCAGCTGTTGTGAACCATGTCCCGCTTGCCGATCCGGCGCGTGTTGCGCACCGCCTCGAGCGGCCGCGTGAGGTCCATGGCCTGCAACTCCGGGTCCATGAGCGCGGCCTGCGAAACGAACGTGACGGAAGTGCGCAGCGCCCGGCCGAAGGCACCGAACATCGGGCGATAGTGCACCGGCTGCGGCGTCGGGATCGACGCGTTCGGATCGCCCATCGCCGCGGCAGCGATCATGCCGCCCTTGATAATCAGCGCCGGCTTCACGCCGAAGAACGCCGGCTTCCACAGCACGAGGTCGGCCAGCTTGCCCGCCTCGACCGAGCCGACCGCGTGCGCGATGCCGTGCGTGATGGCCGGGTTGATCGTGTACTTCGCGACATAGCGCTTGACCCGCAGGTTGTCGTGCGTCGCGCGGATCTTCTGGCAGGCTGCCGCGCTGCACCTTCATCTTGTGCGCCGTCTGCCAGGTGCGGGTGATCACCTCGCCCACCCGCCCCATCGCCTGCGAGTCCGAGGACATCATGCGAGAACGCGCCCAGGTCGTGCAGGATGTCCTCGGCGGCGATGGTCTCGCGCGCGGATGCGCGATTCGGCGAAGGCCACGTCCTCGGCGATTCCGGAATCGAGGTGATGGCAGACCATCAGCATGTCCAGGTGTTCGTCGATCGTGTTGACCGTGTACGGCCGCGTCGGATTGGTGGACGACGGCAGCACGTTGGCTCGCCGCAGACCTTGATGATGTCCGGCGCGTGCCCGCCGCCGGCGCCTTCGGTGTGGTAGGTGTGGATGGTGCGGCCCTTGAACGCCGCGAGGTGTTCTCGACGAAGCCGGATTCGTTCAGCGTGTCGGTGTGGATCGCGACCTGCACGTCCATTTCGTCGGCCACCGCCAGGCAGTTGTCGATCGCCGCCGGTGTCGTGCCCCAGTCTTCGTGCAGCTTCAGTCCCATTGCGCCGGCCGCGACCTGTTCGCGAGCGGCGTCGGGCAGGCTGGCGTTGCCCTTGCCGAGGAAGCCGAGGTTCATCGGGAAGCTTCGGCCGCCTGCAGCATCGCGCGGATGTGCCACGGGCCGGGCGTGCAGGTCGTCGCATTGGTGCCGGTCGCCGGGCCGGTGCCGCCGCCGAGCATGGTGGTGATGCCGGAGATCAGCGCTTCCTCGATCTGCTGCGGGCAGATGAAATGGATGTGGGCGTCGATGCCGCCGGCGGTGATGATCATGCCTTCGCCGGCGATCACCTCGGTGCCCGGCGCCGATCGACAATGGTCGACACCGGGCTGGATGTCGGGATTGCCGGCCTTGCCGATGCCGCAGATGCGGCCGTCCTTGATTCCGATGTCGGCCTTGACGATGCCCCAGTGATCGACGATCAACGCGTTGGTGATGACGAGTGTCGGCGCACCTCGGCTCGCACGTCGCTGGCTCTGTCCCATGCCGTCGCGAATCACCTTGCCGCCGCCGAACTTGACCTCCTCGCCGTAGATCGTGTAGTCCTTTCGACCTGGATCCACAGCTCGGTGTCTGCGAGGCGCACGCGGTCGCCCATGGTCGGCCCGAACATTTCCGCATAGGCCTGACGTCTGATCTTCGCAGTCATTGCGCGGACCCTCTGAGCTTGCCCATCACCTGCCCGGAAAATCCGTAGACCTTCCGCGCGCCGGCCAGCGCAACCAGTTCAACGGTGCGCGCCTGCCCCGGCTCGAACCGGACCGCGGTACCCGATGCGATGTTCAGGCGAAAGCCGTAAGCGCGCGAACGCTCAAATTTCAACGCGTCGTTCGTCTCGAAGAAGTGATAGTGCGACCCGACCTGGATCGGGCGGTCGCCGCTGTTCGTGACCTCGATCGTGATGGTCTTGCGGCCGGCATTCAGCTCGATCTCCCCATCCGCCACCTTCATTTCTCCGGGAATCAAGTAGCCCTCCTTTGCTTCACTCGCTACACGATCGGGTTATGCACAGTCACCAGCTTGGTGCCGTCAGGGAAAGTCGCCTCCACCTGGATCTCCGGAATCATTTCCGGGACGCCTTCCATGACCTCCTCGCGCTTGAGCAGCGTGGCACCCTAGGCCATCAGCTCGGAGACGCTCCGCCCTTCGCGCGCGCCCTCCATGATTGCAGCGGAGATGAGGCCACGGCTTCGGGATAATTGAATTTCAAGCCCTTCGCCTTGCGTCGCTCCGCGAGGAGCGCAGCAGTGAACACCAGCAGCTTGTCTTTTTCCCGCGGCGATAGCTCCATGGCTTTCCTTTTACGCCGTCTCTATGTCGCCCGACTTCAAGTAGCCCGGCCTTATGTAGCCCGGCCTTATGTATCCCACTATGTAGCCCACTAAGTAGCCCAAATTCGCGGGGCCACCGCAGCGCGGCCGAGTACGGGCGGACGGACGATTTCCCACAGTGTGGCGAAATAGCGCCGTGCCGCTTCCCCCGACGGTCCGAGGTAGCGGACTAGCAGCGCTCCGGACACCCGTGTCACCGCGCCGGCGCCTACCAACGGACATGGAACGCGGCACGCCGCGACCAGGTTCGCGTCGAGCACGGGCGCCGCCACGATCAATGTCCCGCACACGGGCTGACCGGCGAGGCCCGCCCGGGCATCGAGCAGCGGCCCGCCTCCTTCGATGATTCCACGCTCGGTCCATTGCAGCTTGCCGTCGCGCAGAATCGAGGTTCGGAGGCGGCATGTGCCGCGATCGAAACGCTCGCCCGACCCGGTCCGTCCGAGACAAAGAATCTCCCAGCCGACGTACCGGGCATCACCGGTCAGACACACTTCGGTCTCGAGTCGAGCCCGTGCACCGTCGAACACGATCGTCTCCTGCGGCAGCCACTCGAGGCACGCACCATCGGCGATGTCGAACGCGAGCCGCTGGTGCGCCCAGGGTCCGGCGGAGCGGTACCATTTTCCTGCGCCCGGAGTAGTAAGGAGCGCGTGCGCCCCCCCTACACTCTGCACGGCAATTTCGAGCTCGTCGCCGCCTGCAATTCCGCCCGGCGGATGCAGGACGATCGCGTGGCAGACTGCTTCGCTCTCGGGATAGAACGGCTTCTGCACGACCAGCGGGCCGGCATGCCGGCGCGCCGCGAGCACCGTGCGCCTCGCGCGCCGCTCGAATGCGAGCGCGAGCTCCGCGCGCCAGCCCTGAACGTGAACTGCCTCCCCCGGATGCATGCGCCGATCATACTGCGAGCAGACCGCGCACGCCGTCTGCTTCCATGTCGGCGCCGCGCCCGCGCGCGATGATCTCGCCGCGCTCCATGACGAGATATTGATCGGCGAGCGAGCAGGCAAAGTCGTAATACTGCTCCACGAGGAGAATTGCCATTTCGCCGGTGGCCGCAAGCGCGCGGATCACGCGCTCGATGTCCTTGATGATCGACGGCTGGATTCCTTCGGTCGGCTCGTCGAGGATGAGCAGCTTGGGGCTCATGGCAAGCGCCCGACCGATTGCCAGCTGCTGCTGCTGGCCGCCGGACAGGTCGCCGCCGCGCCGCCGCAGCATGTCTTTCAGGACGGGAAACATTTCGAAGATCCGTGCCGGTATGCGCGTGCCGCGCGGCTGCGTGGCCAGCCCCATTTCCAGATTCTCCTCGACCGTGAGCCGCGGAAAGATGTCCCGGCCCTGCGGTACGTAGCCGATTCCGGCCCGTACCCGCCGGTAAGGCGGCGCGCCGGTGAGATCCGAGTCTCCAAAACGGACCGAACCCGTCGTGGCCGGCACGAGCCCCATGAGTGTGCGCAGGAGCGTAGTCTTGCCCACTCCGTTGCGGCCGAGGAGCGCAATGACCTGTCCCGCGGGGACTTCAAGCGTGACATCGCGCAGGATGTGGCTGCCGCCGTAGTACTGGTTGAGGTTGGCGACCGACAGCATGCTCAGCGGCCCAGGTACACCTCGATGACGCGCGGATCTTCCTGCACCGCTTTCATCGGGCCTTCCGCGATCACCGATCCTTCGTGCAACACCGTGACCTTGCGCGCGATCCGGGCCACGAACGCCATGTCGTGCTCGACGACCACCAGCGAATGCTTGCCCGCCAGCGACAGGAAGAGCTCGGCGGTGCGCTCGGTCTCGTCGTCGCTCATGCCCGCGACGGGCTCGTCGAGCAGCAGGAGCTTGGGCTCCTGCATGAGCAGCATCCCGATCTCGAGCCACTGCTTCTGACCGTGCGAAAGGAGGCCGGCGACTCGGTCCGCTGCCCTGTCGAGACGGATGAGTTGCAGCGTCTCGGAAATACGGTCCCGCTCGTCGTCGCCAAGACGCGCGAACAGCGTCTTGCGCACCCGCTTGTCCGCCTTCATCGCGAGCTCGAGATTCTCGAACACCGTATGGCGCTCGAAGATGGTCGGCTTCTGAAATTTTCGCCCGATGCCGGTGTGCGCGATCTGCGCCTCATTCAGTCGAGTCAGATCGATCGTGTCGCCGAAATACACCCCGCCGGCGTCGGGCCGCGTCCGCCCGGTGATGACGTCCATCATGGTGGTCTTTCCGGCCCCGTTCGGACCGATGACACACCGCAGCTCGCCGACGTCGATGTTGAGCGAGAGATCATTGAGCGCCTTGAAGCCGTCGAAGCTCACGCTGATCCCGTCCAGATAGAGAATCGTCCCGTGCGTGGTGTCGAGCGAGCCGGTCACGACGTGCCCCATCGACGCGCCGCTCCCCAGGCCGGTCGTGGCTTGAATGGGAGCGTTCATGCTGCTTTCTCCGCGACGTCCGAGGGCGACATTTGCCGCCCGCTCCAAGAGGCGCGAAGTTTCGCCACGAGACCCACCACCCCGTTGGGTAGGAACAGCGTGACCAGGATGAAGAGGAGGCCCAGGAAGAAGAGCCAGTACTCCGGAAACGCCTGAGTGAAGAAACTTTTTGCAATGTTCACGAGCCCGGCGCCGACCACGGCTCCGATGAGCGTGCCGCGACCTCCGATCGCCACCCATATCGCGATCTCGATCGAGTTGGCCGGCGACATCTCGCTGGGGTTGATGATGCCGACCTGCGGCACGTACAGCGCCCCGGCAATCCCGCACAGTATCGCGGAGAACGTCCAGATCGCCAGCTTGTAGTGCACCGTGTCATAGCCGCAGAACATCACGCGCGGCTCGGCATCGCGGATCGCTTGCAGCACGCGGCCGAACTTCGAGGTCACGAGCCAGCGTCCGAGGACCAGCGCACCGATCAGGACCGCGCCGGTGATCGCGAAGAGCGCCACACGCATCTCGGGCGTCGTGATCGGGATGCCGAGGATGCGCTTGAAATCGGTGAATCCGTTGTTGCCGCCGAATCCGGTGTCGTTCCGGAAGAAGAGCAGCATCGCGGCGAACGTCAGGGCCTGGGTGATGATGGAAAAGTACACGCCCTTCACCCGCGAGCGGAACGCGAAGTAGCCGAACACGTAGGCAAGCAACCCGGGCACGGCCACCACGAGAAACGCGGCCCAGAGGAAGCTGTCGGTCCCCCACCACTGCCACGGAAGTTCCTTCCAATCGAGGAACACCATGAAGTCCGGCAGATCGGCCTGATATTGCCCCTCGCGCCCGATCTGGCGCATGAGGTACATGCCCATCGCGTAGCCGCCCAGCGCGAAGAACAGGCCGTGTCCGAGCGAGAGGATTCCGCAATAACCCCAGATCAGGTCGACCGCCAGCGCCACGATCGCGTAGCACATGATCTTGCCGATCAGCGTGACCCAGTAGATCGAGACGTGAAACGCACTCGTTTCGGGCACCGCGAGGTTGAGCAGCGGCACGACGACCAGCAGTACCAGCGCGAATGCGCAGAGCGTGAGCCAGCCCTTGGTGCCGTAGAGTCGAGTGACGGTCGAGGAAAGCGGGTCCCATCACGCCTCCACCGCACGGCCCTTGAGCGCGAACATGCCCTGTGGCCGCCGCTGGATGAACACAATGATGAAGACAAGGACCACGATCTTGGCGATCACGGCGCCCGACCAGGACTCGATGAATTTGTTGACCAGGCCGAGTACGAGCGCCGCGTAAATGGTGCCGGCAAGCTGTCCCACGCCGCCGAACACGACCACCATGAACGAGTCGACGATGTAGCCCTGTCCAAGATCCGGCCCGACGTTGCCGACCTGCGAGAGCGCGCACCCTGCGAGACCGGCAATTCCAGAGCCGAGTCCGAACGCCCAGGTGTCCACGCGCGAGGTCGGCACGCCCACGCATGAAGCCATGGCGCGGTTCTGCGTCACGCCGCGCACGAATAGTCCGAGTCGAGTGCGCGTGAGGACCAGCCAGATGCCGGTGACCACTGCGGCAGCGAAGATCACGATGACGATGCGGTTCCAGGGCAGTACGAGGTTTGACAGCACCTCGATCCCGCCCGACATGAATGCCGGGTTCTCGACCTGCACGTTCTGTGCGCCGAAGATCGTGCGCACGGTCTGGATGAGCACCAGGCTGATGCCCCAGGTCGCCAGCAACGTCTCGAGCGGACGGCCGTACAGCCACCGGATCACGGTGCGCTCGAGAATCATTCCCACGGCTGCCGATACTGCAAACGCGGCCGGCACCGCACAAGCGAGGTACCAGTCGAACGCATCCGGCACATACGCCCGAAAGAGGTTCTGCACCACGTAGGTAGCGTACGCACCCACCATGATGAGCTCGCCATGCGCCATGTTGATGACGCCCATCAACCCGTAGGTGATCGCAAGCCCGAGTGCCGCAAGCAGCAGGATCGAGCCTAGCGAGACACCTGCGAACAGCAGCCCAAGCCGTTCGCCCCATTCGAGCCGGCCCTCGATCGCCTTCAGGCTGTTGCGCGCCTCGGTCCGCACTTCCGCGTCGGGTTCGACGAAAGTGCCGTCCGCCTTTTTCGCAACGAGCGGCAGCAGCAACGTCTTGATGCTCGGATTGCCCGACTGCCCGAGCGTGCGGATGGCATCCAGGCGCGTGTCGCGCACCGGACTGCGCAACTGAATCGTGGCTTGCGCCATCTCCAGCAGCGGGCGGATCTCGACGTCCTTCTCCTCGCCCAGCGCTTTCTTGATGAGAGGCAGCATGGACTGGTCTGCGCCGTCAGTGAGTTCTCGCGCCGCCGCCAGGCGAGCGTCGCGATCCGGAGCGCGGAGCCGCAAGGCTGCAAGCGCCGTGCCGATCTCGCGGCGCAAGCGGTTGTTGGCGATCACGTCCTCGCGGCCTGCCGGCAGCGGCGTCACCGCGGCGCCGGTCAGCGCGTCGGTCGCGACGTCGCCCTTCACGATCAGCACGCGCTTGTCCGCGATCTGGAGTTCACCAGCGGCAAGCGCAGCAAGCACCGGAGCGGCGCGTGGATCGCCCTCCGCCACGAGTGCAGCGATCGCATCGAGCTTTTCGGACGTGTCCCCGAGCGCGAGCTTCTCGACCGCCGCCCGATCGATCGCGCCGGCCGGCGAGGAGAGTATCGCGAGCGCCAGGGTCGCGAAGAGGATTCTGAGTCGAAGCATGTCCATTTATGAAACGGGGCCGCGCGAGCGGCCCCGTTGTCGCACCAAAGGGGCGAGACCCTTACATCTTCTTCTCTGACATCAGGGCAGGCTCATCCTTCTTCTTGTCGTTGCCCGCGATGTACGGGCTCCACGGCTGCGCCTTGATCGGGCCCTTGGTCTTCCAGACGACGTTGAACTGTCCGTCGGCCTTGATTTCACCGATGAACACGGCCTTGTGAAGATGGTGGTTCTTCGGATCCATCATCGACATGATCCCGGACGGGGCGATGAACGTCTGCCCGCCCATCGCCGTGCTGACCTCGGCCACGTCGAACGACTTCGCCTTCTCGACCGCCTGCTTCCACATGTGGATACCGATGTAGGTCGCCTCCATCGGATCATTCGTGAGCGGCTTGTCCTTGTGGCCGGGGATGTTATGTGCCTTGGCGTAGGCGGCCCACTTCTTCGTGAACGCCTCGTTGGCCGGCGCCTTGATCGACATGAAGTAGTTCCAAGCGGCGAGGTGGCCGACGAGCGGCTTGGTGTCGACGCCGCGCAGTTCCTCTTCGCCGACCGAGAACGCGACCACCGGGACGTCGGTCGCCTTCAGGCCCTGGTTGCCGAGCTCCTTGTAGAACGGTACGTTCGAATCGCCGTTGATGGTCGAGACCACTGCCGTCTTTCCGCCCGCGGAGAACTTCTTGATGTTCGCCACGATGGTCTGGTAGTCGGAGTGACCGAAAGGCGTGTAGACCTCCTCGATGTCCTTGTCGGCGACGCCCTTGGATTTGAGGAATGCGCGCAGGATCTTGTTGGTCGTGCGCGGATAGACGTAGTCCGTGCCGAGAAGGAACCAGCGCTTGGCGCCACCGCCGTCCTCGCTCATCAGGTACTCGACCGCGGGAATCGCCTGCTGGTTGGGTGCGGCGCCGGTATAGAACACGTTCCGCGAAATCTCTTCGCCTTCATACTGAACCGGATAGAAGAGCAGGCTGTTCAGCTCCTCGAAAACCGGGAGGACCGATTTGCGGGATACCGATGTCCAGCACCCGAACACGACCGCCACTTTGTCCTGGGAGATCAGCTGGCGGGCTTTCTCCGCAAAGAGCGGCCAGTTCGAGGCGGGATCGACGACGACGGGCACGATCTTGTAGCCCATTACACCGCCGCTGGCGTTGATCTCGTCGAACGTCATCAGCGCGACGTCCTTCAGCACGGTCTCGCTGATGGCCATCGTGCCGGAGAGCGAGTGCAGCACTCCGACCTTGACGGTCTTCTGCTGCGCGAGCAGCGCTGGTGATCCAAGGCCAATTGCCGCGGCTGCGGCAGTCAGCGCAATCGTTTTGGTGAATGTTCGCCGTTTCATCACATCTCCTCTTTGCAGATTGGTCGGCACAAACTAGTCGGCATCGGCCGCAATAGCCGTATCGCGGCAAGCGTTTGGTTGCCTGCGACCAGCATCAATCGCAACGACCGTGCCATGCGCGACGCAAAGTTCTATCGTGTTGATCGAGCGGGACAAATTGGCGCAGGCGGCACGCGCGTGCGACACGCGCGCGCACCAAATCGGACACGCGCGCCTCCTTTCGGTGCACAAGCTCCGGGAATCGAATGGTGACCGAGGTGCTCGACGGGCTCCGCGTTGCGCACGGAACCCCGGCTTGTCAGAGAAGCTGCTCTTTCGAGAGCCCGCGCCGACGCAGGATCTTACGCAGCCGCGCGAGGGCCTCGAGCTGGATCTGGCGCACCCGCTCTCGGGTCACGCAGAGCGTTGCGGCAAGCTCTTCTAGGGTGAGGACTTCGACGCCACTCAATCCGAAACGACGCTCGATCACGTTGCGCTGCTTCTCGTTGAGCTGCCCGAGCCATTCACGCACCAGATCCTCGACCTCGGCAGCGGCGAGGCGCGCCTCCGGCGCCGCGACGCTGTCATCGGCGATCAGCTCGCCGATCGACAGCATCGGGTCGACGTCGAGCGGTGCGTCGAGCGAAGCAAGGCGCTCGTTGTGCGAGAGTGCGCGTCGGACGTCTTCCGTCGATCGGCCGATGAGGTGCGCGATGTCCTCGATGCGCGGCTCGCGATCGCCGTGCATCTCCAGGTAGCGGCGTGCGCGCAGCACGATGTTCATCTCCCTGATCACGTGCACTGGCAGACGGATCGTCCGCGACTGGTTCATGATCGCCCGCTCGATGTTCTGGCGGATCCACCAAGTGGCATAGGTGGAAAAGCGGAAGCCGCGCTCCGGGTCGAATTTCTCCAGCGCGTGCATCAGCCCCAGATTCCCCTCCTCGATGAGATCGAGCAGCGGCACGCCGCGATTGATGTACTGCTTGGCCACGTTCACCACGAGCCGCAGGTTGTGCTCGATCATCTTCTGCCGCGCATCGAACTCGCCGCGCACGGAGCGGCGTGCATACCGCTGCTCCTCCTCGGCGGTCAGCAACGGCTTGAGGCCGATCTCGTGGAGATAGATCTGGGTAACGTCCGACAGTTGCTCCACGGCACCAGACACGGGTTCGGCCGAGTCTTCTGCGGCATCGCCGCTCGCGTCGCCCGTTTCGGGTGCCTCGCTACCCCGCTGCTCCGCTTCCTCGTCGTCGCGCATCGTCGGGCGGGAAGCAGCGTGCAATCATGGGCGTCCGGGCAGGAGTTGCTCCGGATCCACCGTCTTGCCGAGCCGGCGTATCTCGAAGTGCAGCCGCGGGCTCGGAGCGCCGGTGCCGCTCGTGCCGATCTCCGCGATCTTCTGGCCCTTGGCGACGGTTTGCTTTTCCTTCACCAGGATCACGCTGTTGTGGGCATACACGGATAGATATTCGTCGTTGTGCTTCACGATGATGAGCTTGCCGTAGCTCGGCAGACCTTCACCGCTGTAGACGACGGTCCCGGGCGCCGATGCATAGACCGGGTCGCCGAGCTTGCCCGAGATCGCGACGCCCTTGCCCCCGCTCTCCTTGAAGGTGCCGATGATCTTTCCGGCGGCCGGCCATGCCCAGGTCGAGCTGCCTCCGCCGGCAGCGCTCGACGCGGGGGGCGACGCGGGGGCCGGCTGATCGGGCGCAGGCGATTGCAGTACCGCGGGTTGGACGCTCTCCCCTTGGCGCAACAGCGCCAGATTCTGCTCGGAATATGGCAGCTTGACGGCCTTCGGGCCGGTCTTCAGTCCGGGGGTGCCCGCTTCCGAAGTGCCCGCCGGGACCGACGCGGCCGAGCCGGGTGCCGGGGACCCTGCGGCGCCAAGGGGCCGCGCCTCGACCGGTGCTGTCGTAGCGATGGGATTGACGGACACCGCGCCGGAAGCCTCGCCCGCGGATGTGCCGGACCCCGCCTGTGGCCGGGAGAGCACCAGGACCTGCCCGACGTGCAATCCGCTCGGGTCGCTGATGTTGTTGATTGCCGCAAGCTCGCGGGAATCGATACCGTTCATTGCGGCAATGCTGTACAGCGTGTCGCCGCGCTTCACGACGTACGTGCTCGGCCGTGCGCCGGCTCCGGGCTTGGCAAGCTCTGAATCGACTGCGAGCGCCTTCGATGTCGATCGATCCGCGACCGGCGCCTCCGTCCGCGTCGCGCAGCCCACGAGCATCAGGGCAGCCGACGCCCATGCTATCCACGCTTTCAGTTGCATGATGTCAACCCTTCCCCGCTCGCAGCGGCACGAACCGCGCCGCATCGAGGCGAGTCTCCTTGAACCCCGACACGGTCCGCTCGATCAGCCGCAGCTCCTGATTGTCTGTGCCCACCGGAATCACCATTCGCCCGCCTGGCGCCAGCTGTTCCTGGAGCGCCCTGGGCACCTGCGGCGCGGCCGCCGCCACCACGATTGCGTCGAAGGGCGCCACTTCGGGCAATCCCGCGTATCCGTCGCCGTGAGCCAGTCGCAGGTTCTGAACGCGCATGGGCCGCAGCTTGGTCCGTGCCTTCTCCAGCAGCGGTGCGATGCGCTCGATCGAGTATGCTGCCACGGCGATGCGCGCAAGCAGCGCCGCACCGTATCCGCAGCCCGTTCCGACCTCGAGCGCACGTTCGAGTTCCCGGCCGTTGCGCACGGCTTCGAGCATGCGCGCCACCGTCAGCGGCTGCGAAATCGTCTGCTCGAATCCGATCGGCAGCGCGGAATCATCGTACGCGCGGCTCGCGAGTGCCTCGTCCACGAACACGTGCCTGGGTACGTCGCGCATGGCTTCCAGCACGACTTCATCAGTGATCCCGCACTCGCGCAGGCGCGCGATCATGCGGTCGCGCGTGCGTTGCGAGGTCATACCCGATCCGGGTGTGGGGGCCAGACTCATGCCACTCTCATCCCAGCCAGGCGCGCACCACCGCGATCTGCTGCGGGTGCGTAAGATCGATCTGAAGGGGGGTGACGGACACACGGTTCGCCTCGAGCGAGTGGAAATCCGTTCCGGGCCCGGCGTCCTGGGCGCCGCCCGCTGCACCGATCCAGTACACGGTCTGATTTCGCGGCGTCGTCGTCTTGATCACCGGCTCGGCCTTGTGGCGCTTGCCCAGGCGGGTCACGTCGATTCCCTTGAGTTCATTGTGCGCGATGTCCGGAACGTTCACATTGAGCAGTACCGGCTGCGTCGGCGGCGCGTGGCAAAAGCGCTCGACGAGCTCGCACGCGATGCGCGCTGCGGTCTCGAAATGTCTTCCCTCTTTGCTCGCGAGCGAGACGGCGATCGAAGGTATCCCGAGCAGGAAGCCTTCCATTGCCGCAGCGACCGTGCCGGAATAGATCGTATCGTCGCCCATGTTCGCCCCGAGATTGATTCCCGACACCACGATGTCGGGCAACTGTTCGAGGAGCCCGGTCACGGCGAGATGAACGCAATCGGTCGGCGTTCCATTGACGAAGAGGAAGCCGTTCGCCGAGCGGCGCACGGTGAGCGGCCTGTCGAGGGTGAGGGAGTTCGATGCGCCGCTGCGATCCCGCTCCGGTGCGACGACCGTGATCGCGCCCAGGCTCTCCAGGGATTCCGCAAGAATGGCCAGACCGGGGGAGAAGTAACCATCGTCATTGCTGAGCAGGATCTGCATGCGTGCCATGCCGGTCACGCGGAGACGCGCGACAGTCGGTTGATCGGGTTGATCGGATTGATCGGGTTGATAGGCCCGATGACATGATCGCCGGATTATAAGGCAGCAGCACGCGGATCCTCGCCTGGCGCGGCCCGCGCGCCGTCACTATCGCCGCCCAATGTACTCAACGCGCGGTCCGCGCGACCTTGCAAGCCCAGTCGAGCTGCCACTCGGCGATCGTTCCGGGAGGCACCGGCGTCATGGCGATTCCCGCGCCGCCCAGCATCACATGCTCGATCAATCGCGCGTCGGTCGAGAAGGCCATTGCCTCGCGAAAGCCCTGCGTGCGAGCTTCGCAGTCCATCACGCGCAGCACCTTCTTCACCTTGATCATTCGCAGCGAAGCCTCGTCCTTGATCGAGGGTTTCGCATACTCGACGCGTTCCCAGAATTCCACGCGCTCGCCGCGACTGATGACGCTTTCCGCGTCGACTTCGAAACGAACTCCCGGCTTGACGCCAGGTACCTGGACCCAGTTCTCGGCGGCGTGCACCGCACTGGCTGCTGCGGCCACGGCGACCAGCATGCGCAACGCGAATTGCAAGGGTCGGGCTCCCGGAATGGGTACGGCCTGCACATCAAGTCGACTCGGCCCATCCGATTCGCGTTGATGCTGCGCGGAAGGTAAACGACCCTCGCCTCCTTGACAAGGCGAAGCGACGTTCAGGCGGCCTCGACGGCGGACGCCGCGTGGGCCAATTCGTCCAGAACGTCTCGCACGAGCGTGCCGATCGGAGTCCGCTCCATCCGATTATCGCTGATGTGCGCAAGCAATTCCTCGTCGCTGACCCGCAGGGTCGCGCTTGCGGTTCCAGCGCAAATCCGAAACGTATGCCATGCGTGCCGGTCGTGCGCCCCTTGCCCATCGTTCCAGACGATCGATCCCAAGGTGAGGCCCCGCGCCCGCAGTTGCATGACGAGGTGGGAAACCAGAAGCGCTGCCCCGGTGCGACGAATTTCCGCGTTGACGTACGCGGCGGGGAGCGATCCCATGTCCAGATCGGGCTTCATCGCTACCGTACGGGTGTCCGGGTGTCTGTGATCCGAAAGTTGACTGACGGAAGGCGCGCAATTCATGGTACGCCGCCACCCATGCACGCCATCTGACCGATGACGACCGATCGAGAATTTTTTCGCCGTCCGCAAGAGATTATTTGCGCTGGCGTGCGACGTGGAGCCGAGCGGGATGGCTCTGTCAGAGGCTGTCCGGCTCAACTCCTTGAGCAAGCTGGATAACTGGTGCGCGAATCTGCGGGCAAACCGCACGCCATGCGAAGCGCTGAATGCCGGCCTGTGCAGGAGAGTCGCTACAATCGCGCGGCAACACGGCGTGCAAGAAATTGATTCTGATTGAATTTGCATAATCCCGTCCTTCGAACGCTCTGGCCTCTTTTGGCGCCGGCAGTCGTGCTGTTCGCAGCCTGGCTGCTGCTTCCTTACGCGGCAGATCTTCCCGCGAGCGTGCGGACGTGGCTGCCGTGGGGCGTGCTGGTGCTGGGCGCCATGCTGGCGGCGGCATTCAGCCGAGGCCGCATTTTCTTCGCACTCTGCACGCTAGCGCTCGCCTACCTCGGCGCAAGCCAGTGGATGACGAACGGGATGACGAGCGGGATAACAGGCGGGATGACAGGCGGCCTATCGGCCTGGCCAGCCCGGGCGGTTTACACCGCCATGTGCGTCTTCGTTCCCGTCAACCTTGCCCTGTTCGCGATCTTCCGCGAGCGAGGCATCTTCAACGGGCACGGCGGCAACAAGGCCCTGCTCATCGTGCTCCAGGTGATCGTGACGGCCTGGATCGGTCTCGAGCGGCAGGCGGTGCCGCTCGATCTTGTTGCACAGCCGTTCTTGCCGGTGTGGCTCGTCCGCGGAACGCCGCTACCGCATGCGGGCCTGCTGCTGCTCTCGATAGCATTTGCCGTCGTGCTAGCGAAGGCGCTTCTGTGGCGCTCGCCAATCGACGTGGCCGTCGCAGGCGCGCTGTACGCATTTGGCGCGGCGGCTGACGGTGCAGCGCGTCCGGAATTCTTTTCTGCCTACCTGCTCGCTGCGGCACTGATCCTGACGATCGGAATGCTGCAAGACTCTTACCGCATGGCTTTTCGCGATGAGCTCACCGGCCTGCCGAGCCGCCGGGCACTGGGAGATCGCATGCTCGGACTGGGACGACGTTATGCCATCGCAATGGTGGACGTCGATCACTTCAAGAAATTCAACGACACCTACGGCCACGACGTCGGCGACCAGGTCCTGCGCATGGTGTCCGCCAAGATGCGCCACGTCGCAGGCGGTGGGCGACCGTATCGCTACGGGGGCGAGGAATTCACCATTGTGTTTCCCAGTCAGGGCATCGAGGAAGCTCAACCGCATCTGGAGGCCCTACGCGCCCAGATAGCGGACTACCGGATGGCGATTCGCGCTCCCGATCGACCGAAGCGCACGCAGACGGGGAAACGCCGGCGCGCCGGCGCGGGCAAGGCACCACGCGACGTCTCGGTGACCGTCAGTATCGGTGTCGCACAGCGCACCGAGCGGCTCGACACGCCGGAAAAGGTGATACAGAGCGCCGACAAGGCGCTGTACCGCGCGAAGAAAGCGGGCCGAAACCGCGTCGCGCGGTGAGCCGTTTTGCCGCAATGCACTCTGGCGAATATCGCGAGAGCGCTACACTTGTCCGTCATGCCCTGGCTTGATCAGATCGACATCTACTGCGAGCGAACTGACCTGACATTCTGGTCGGAGCCGATCAACGCAATCACGAATCTCGCGTTTCTGGCGGCGGCGGCTTTTCTCTGGCGCGTCCAGTCCGCGGCGGAGGCGCCGGTCGACGCGCGGGACCGCGCGCTGGCAGTGCTGATGGGCGCGATCGGCGTCGCAAGCTTTCTCTTCCACACGCTGGCCACCGTATGGGCCGCGCTCGCAGATACCCTGAGCATCCTCGTGTTTGCGGCCTACTTCCTGTTTCTTTTTCTCACCCGCGCGGCGCGACTCCGTGGCACGCTCGCGCTCGCGGCCGCCGGCGTCTTCGCTGCGCTGAGCTATGCATTTCCGAAGATTCTGCCTCCCGGTCCTCTGACGGGGTCGGCGGGATATCTGCCCTATGTCATCGCGCTCGCGGCGATGATCGCGTATCTGTGGCGCACGCGGCGCGCATCCGCACGCGTCTTTCTGGGTGCAACGCTCCTGTTCCTGGTGTCGCTCGGGCTACGCACCGCGGACCTGCCGCTGTGCGAAGAATTCCCGCTTGGAACCCACTTCCTCTGGCACCTCTTGAATGCCGTGGTGCTTTATCGGCTTTCCCGCGAGCTCAGCATTCGCCTGGGCGGACACTGAGAGACTGCTTCGCGCTACGCGGCAGCCATGTGATGGGTCCAGAACGCCGCGGCCGGCATCGGCCGCCCGAAGAAGTAGCCCTGCATCTCGGCACAACCCTTCTCGAGCAGGTTGCGATACTGCGCCTCGCTCTCCACTCCCTCTGCCGTAACGTCGAGATGGAGCGCCTCCGCAAGCGAGATGATCGCTGCGGCGATCGCGCCACTACGACGATGAACGAGCAGGTCGTGGACGAAGGACTGGTCGATCTTGATGCGGTTCACGGGCAGCTTCTTGATCCGGTCGAGGCTCGAATAGCCGATACCGAAATCGTCGATCGCGATCTTCACTCCGAGCTCGTGCAGCCGCGCGATCGTGTCGAATACCACGTGCGAGTACTCCGCAAAAGCGGTTTCGGTGAGCTCGATCTCGAGCAGCGAAGCGTCCAGACCGCAGTCGGAAAGCGATGCCTCCACGATCGGGACGAAGTTGGGATCGTCGAGCTGACGGCTGGAGACGTTGACTGCGATCCGGATCGGCGGGCAGCCCGAGTCCTGCCAGGCCTGGCTCTGGCGACACGCCTCGCGAATTACCCATTCGCCGATCGGAACGATCTTGCCGGTCCGCTCCGCGATGCGAATGAATTCGCTGGGCCCGATCGTCGCGAACGAGGGATTGCGCCAGCGCAGCAGCGCCTCGGCCCCGGAGATCCGACCGGTGGCCGCATCGACCTGGGGCTGATAGTGAAGCTCGAACTCCTTGCGCGCGAGCGCCCGGGAAAGCGCCCCTTCAATATTGATGCCGATCCCTTCGCCGCGAGGCGACTCCGGCGCGTACTCGCGAATGCATCCTCCGCCGCTGCGTTTTGCAGTATTCGCCGCCTGCTCGGCACACTTCAGCAGTTCAATCGCAGTCGACGCGTGATCGGGAAAAGCCGCGATGCCGATGCTTGCCGAAACGCACACTGCGCGGTCATTCGCCAGAAATGGCGGCAACATCGCCCTGAGCAGCTTGCCGGCGACGGTACTTGCGTCCTGGTGGCTCTTCATTCGTGGCACCAGCACCGTGAACACGTCGCCGCCTAATCGCGCCACGGTGTCCTGCTCCCGAACCGCCGCCCGCATGCGCGTGGCCGCTTGATAAAGGAGTCGGTCCGCGACTTCGTGTCCGAAGGCGTCACGCACGACGTTGACCCGATCGAGATCCACCAAAAGCATCACCACCTGCTCTTCGGTGCGCTTCGCCAGGGCCATCTGCTGCGCCACGCGATCCTGGAACAGCATCCGGTTCGGCAGCCCGGTGAGCGGATCGTGATGCGCGAGATGATGCAGCCGCGATTCGGCATCCTTGAAGACCGAAAAATCCTGCAGCAGCGCGAGGTAGCCGCCTGTGCCGCCGTTTGCATCCGCAACGCTCGAGATGGCCAGCCACGTCTGGCGCTCCTCGCCGTTCGCATGCCGATTCCAGATCTCGCCCGACCATTCGCCGGTGTCGCGGAGGCGCTTCCACATCCGCTCGAAGAAGCCCGCTGCATGACGCCGGGAGCGCAGCACGCTGGCCGGATTGGCGACGACGGCCTGCGCCGCGAACCCGGTGAGCTGCGTGAACGCCGGATTGACAGCGAGAACGTGCCCATTCGTGTCGGTGAGCATCATTGCATCCGCGGCCGTTGCGAACGCGCGATCGGGAGTCGAGAGCTTCGGCGCCGCGGCCCCGTCTGCTTCCTGGACGCGGATCAGCCAGCTGAGCGTCCCGGCGCCGCCTGGATGCGCGATCAGGCTCGCGACCACCGGCACGTCGCCCGCGTGTGCGGTGCGCAGCGCCCCTCGCCAGCTGAATTTGTCCGTACGGTCAACGGTGCGAATCCGGTCGAAGAGCGCCGAGAATTCCGGTTGCCCGGACATCGCAGCGAAGTCGTCTATTCCAGCCCCTTTCAGCTGCGCAGCTCCGGTGAGCAGCACCGCAAGCTCCGCGTCGCATTCGAGAACGCGGCCTCTGAAATCGGTGACGAGGTGCAATTCGAGCGGTGCAGAACCCGGCCGGAGCCCGGCCCCATTTACGGCCGATGCGCCAGGCAGCCCGTGCAACGGTTTGCGCGTCGAGGGTGCAGGAGTTGCGAGTGTGGCCGTTGATGACGCGGGCGCTCGAGGCATTTGCAGGCCCGCGGCGACCTGCCGAGCCTTGAGTCGTCGCCAGCTCGTGAAGGAGTTGCTTCGAATCGATCATACCGCCCACTGCGCCCCACGCATTGGGAATTCGCCGCCGCTCGCGCGGCCACGACTTTCGTTGTACTCGCTCACTTAGGCCTCCCCTCCATTTTTCGACGCCTCGGGATTCGCCTAACTGGCCGCGACGAGTGTTTGCCACCCGCCGGCGGCCGAGCGCACCTCGCGCTCGAGTTCCCCGAATGGTACCGGTTTTGCGAAGACTCGGATTCCCGCCGGAATTCCGCCACGCCCTATGACAACGTCGTGCGGCTGCGCCGACACGGCGATGATCTGCAGCCCTGCACACTGCGGATGATCCGCGAGTGTGCGGATCATCGCGATCGCGTCGAGCCCCGGCAGGACGGCACTTGTGATCAACATGTTGGGTTGCTCGCGCCCCACGAGCAGCAGTGCGTCGTATCCGTCACGGGCCGACGAACACCTCGATCCGCGGATTCCCATCCGCGCATGCGCAACTGATAGAGCTTGAGGAGAGTGGGGTCGTCATCCGCGACCACGATCTTGAACGGCTCCGCGGTCCGTGGCCTGCGCACTTCGCCTGCCATGAAGCGGTGGAGCGAGTCGATGCCGATGCGACGATGCCCGCCTTCGGTCTTCCACGCTTCCAGCATTCCGCGCTCCGCCCAGAGCTGCACGGTGCGCACCGAGACACCGAGTGTTCCGGCCGCCTCGCGCGTCGTGCAGTACGGCGACTTGCGCCGCTCGGTGGAGCCTCGCTTGGCCATCTTCTTCGATGCGGCCGCCGACGCGTCGCCGGCGCCAAATGAAATCGTGCGTTCGGGTAATGAGTGTTCGGCCGAAGGGACGGGGACGCGTGTTGGCTATGCCGCACCCATCGTTTCCGAATACTATCATTTCTTGCTGCTTTTTATCTTTTCGTTATCTTTCCGCTCGATACTATGCCACTTTTTCGCTTTTCGTCAAGCCGATTCTGGATGACGCTCCCGGGCGACTGTTACGGCGGACGCCGCTCCGCCGCGCGGCGGAACCGCGGGACCCCGAATTCAGCCCCGTTGCCCTGGTGTAAGCTCGTCCGCACGTGGGCGGCCCCGGACGGCCTGTCGCGGACGCCAAATCGGGAGGAGCGCGCATGAACCTGGAGAAGGTCGTCTTCGGTTTTTTCATCCTGCTGGCGGCGACGCTCAACTTCGGGTTCGTCTACGGAGACATCGCCAATGCCGAGCATCACGACGCCTACGAGCTCTTCGCCGTCGTCGTCGTGAACCTGATCGCCGCGGTGCTCAAGTTCGGCGACCGCACCCAGATCGGCGCGGTCCATCTCGCCACCAGCCTCGTCGCGGTGCTCCAGCTCGTGGCCGCGACCCTGGTCTGGTTCTACGCGGTCAACGTGAGTGCCGACGGATTGACCTCCGCGAAGCTCGCCGGCATCGTTTCGCTTTCGGCGGGCGCCCTCTTCGCGAACGTCGTGTCGGTCGTCATCCTCGTCGCCGAGACCGTGATGCTGCGCAGGTAAGCGCATGGAGACCGTGCTCTTCCTTGCGCTGCGGCGGTTGCGGCTGCCGATCATCCTGCTGCTCGCGGTCTATTCGATCGGAATGATCGGACTCGTCATCATCCCGGGGCTCGACGCGGACGGACGACCGTGGCACATGAGCTTCTTCCACGCGTTCTATTTCCTTTCGTATACCGCCAGCACGATCGGCTTCGGCGAGCTGCCTCGCCCGTTCTCGGATGCGCAGCGGCTCTGGGTGACCGGCATCATCTACTTCTCGGTGATCGGCTGGACGTACTTCCTCGGAAGTCTCTTCGCTCTGGTTCGCGACCGCGGCTTTCGCCTTGCACTGGTGACCCAGCGCTTCAAGCGTGAGGTGCGCCGCCTTAACGGATCGTTCTTCGTGGTTTGCGGCTACGGCGAAACGGGGTCGCTCATCTGCCGCGCGCTCGATCGCATGGGCCTGCAATTCGTCGTGCTGGACATCGACAGCGCACGCGTAGACGAGGTGGATCTGCAGGGTTACACGCGCGACACCCCCGCGCTCGCGGGCGACGCGCCGCATCGTGGAGAATCTCATCATGGCGGGCATCACGCACCGCGGCTGCCGCGGCGTGGTAGCGATCACGAGCGACGATCGCGCAAACCTGGCAGTCGCGATCGCGGTGAAGCTGCTCAATCCGAGCACGCCGGTTCTGTGCCGGGCCATGAGCCGCGACGTCGCCAAGAACATGGCTTCGTTCGGGACCGACTACATCATCAATCCGTTCCAGCGATTCGGCGAGCATCTCTGGCTCGCGCTTCACGCGCCGGCGGTCTACCGGCTGATCTCCCGCCTGACGGGACTCCCGGGAACGACGCTCTCCGCCGATACCACGCCGCCGCATGGGCACTGGATCGTCTGCGGATACGGGCGGTTCGGACGCGAGGTCGCGAGCTGCTTCGATCGCGAGGGCCTCGAGGCGACCGTGATCGACCCCGAACCGCAGACAGAAGCGGATGGCCGGCGCGTCGTGCAGGGCTATGGAACCGAGGCTGAGCCGTTGCGCGAAGCGGGCATCGACTAGCGCGGTCGGGATCGTTGCCGGGACCGACAACGACATCAACAATCTTTCCATTGCCGTCACGGCGCGCGAGATCAATCCGAATCTGTTCGTCGTCCTGCGCCAGAACCTCGAGGCGAACCGACCGCTCTTCCAGGCGTTCAAAGCGGACATCACGATGGTGTCGGCGGAGATCGTCGCCTACCAGAGTCCTCTCGATCGTCACGACGCCGCTGCTCGCCCGGTTTCTCGGCATGGCCGGCACGCAGGACGAATCCTGGGCAAGCCGCGTCGTCGCGCAGCTGGACGAGGTGGCTGGGTCCGTCATCGCGGCGACCTGGGGCGTGGACATCAACGCGCGTGCCGCGCCGGCCATCCATCGGGCACTCATGTTCGAGAAGAACGAGTGCACGATCGATGCGCTGCTGCGGGACCCGACATCGCGCGATAGACGACTCTCCTGCATGCCTTTCTTGCTCGTGCGCGACGACGAGGAAATCCTGGCGCCTCATCCCTCGACGGTGCTCCGGCCCGGCGATCGGCTGCTGTTCGCGGGATCCAATGCCGCACGCGATCTGCAGCGCATGACACTTCGCAACGTGCATGCGCGCGACTACGTGATTCTCGGCTACGACCGCCCTGCGAGCTGGATCTGGCAGTGGCTGACCCGTCGGAACGGCGAAACCACTTTGCCGACGAGCCGCTGATTAGATTCGCCCAACGACCGACTTACAAACAAGCTTGTTGTCCGGCGTGCCGCTCTATCGTTCGGTGATGCGCGCAGGCGGTTGTGCCTTTGACCACGCAAGCAGCTTGTGGAAGTCGCCGCCGAAGGCTCGCCTTTTGAGCTCCTCGTAGACGACCGAGCATTTCATGATTCCGCCGGTGTTCAACTGACCTCCCGTGGCCGCGCGGTTGCACGCTAGATAGACGCTCTTCAACTCGTCGATTGGAATGACGATCGGCTTACCGGCGTGTGACTGGCTGTGCGCCATGGTTGTGCCCACAACCATGGGCATTAGCGCGACGAACCCGATGACAGCCTTGAACGTGCGGCATGGCGTAGCGGTACCCATTGCCGCACGCGTGCCTGAATTGACAAAATCAGTGCTCATAGACGTCTCCTTGAACCAGTGCCGGCAACGTGCCGGATTCGGTCAAAGGATCGTCGCAAGCGCATATGCGCGCATGAGGCGCCTGTCCCGGCAAGCGCAGAAAGCGCCCCGATGTACCGAGGAACCGTGGGACTGGTGTCCCGGATCAGTGTCCGGGTCGGTGAGCGCCGTAGCCAGCGTCTCTCGCGACGACGACCGCATGCGCCCTGGACTCAACGCCTAGCTTGCCGAAGATGCTCGAAACGTGGTTGCGAACCGTCTTCTCGCTGATACCGAGATGCGCGGCGATCTGGTGGTTGTCGAGCCCACGCGCGATGAAATGGACGAGTTCTCTTTCGCGCTCGGTGAGGTCCGCGAACGCACCCGCCTCGATGGCAGGCTGTGGAAGAAAGGCGTGCAATGACTCAACGAAAGTTGCCCAGGCCGGTTCCTCGGCAAGCATGAAGTGATTCGCACTATTGAGCTGAAGGAATTGAGCGCCCGGGATCGTCTGCGCCAGCAGTCGCCCCTCTGCCACCGGCACCGCGGCATCGCGGTCGGGATGGGCGACGAGCGTCGGGCACCTGAGCCGGGCCGCCGACTCCTGGACGTCCACGTCGAACATGACGCGCGAGAGCTGCACGGCATTGGACGCGGACGTTGCGGCGCGCTGCAATTCGCACCAGGAGCGCAGGTGCTCGATCGAGCCCTCGGGCTGGAACTGCGTTGCAAACGCGCGCATGAAAGCGTGGTCTTCGTGGGCCCAGCCGAGCTCCAGCATTTCGAGCATCACCTTCGCCTTCTGCGGCTCCTCGGGAGCGGTGGTCCGCCGGAACCTGCCTCTCGCATACGTTCCATACAGCACGAGGTTGGCCACACGGTCCGGTTGGCGCGCAGCGAACTCGATTGCGATCGGCCCACCCTGGCAGATGCCGACGAGGGAAAAGCGGTCCAGTTCGACCGCGTCGACGAAGGCACCGAAGTCCCGAACCCAGGTCTCGAACGACAGATCGCGAACATTTCGGTCCGACAATCCGCAGCCTCGTGGATCGTAACGAATCAACCGGTACCGCGTCGACAGCGCCTCGAGCCACGGTCGCCAGGCAACGCTGCGCCACTGATACTCGAGATGTGTCAGCCAGTTCGGGAGCATGACCACCGGCGGACCGTCCCCTGTCACGGCATAGGCGATCTCCGCGCCATCGAAGCTTCTGCAGAATCGAACGTACTGATTCGCCATGGCTCTGCCCAGTCACGAAGTCGAAATCACGAGAACAAAAATTGAGTTCGAAATCAGTAACCTGCAGTCACGCAAGTACTCTTGAACAAATCTTACTATGGCGAGATTTCGCTGCAAGGCATTCGTGTGGTCGCTGCGCTACTCCTGTGAAGCGGGACGCAACGGAACCCGCGCTTGACCTGCTTCGTGTGCGCAGCGCATGATGCGCCGTCGCGCCCGTTGCAAACGCCCGGAAGGCAAAGACGATTCGATGCATCAGCCGGTTCGCCTGCATTTCTCCGAGCTCAGGGTCCCGCTCAAATCGACGTTTCGCCAGGCGTCCGCCGCGCGGACGCACGGTGAGAGCCTGTGGGTGGAGGCGTCGCGCGGCGCACACCGGGGTTACGGCGAGGGTTGTCCCCGCTCCTACGTGACTGGGGAGACGCGCGCCTCGTGCAGGCAGTGGTTGATGACCTGGCACGAGGCCATCCAGTCCGAATGCGTCAGCCTCGATACGCTCCGGATCTGGCTCGCGGAGCACACCGCCGCCATCGACGCATCGCCCTCGGCGTGGTGTGCCATCGAATGTGCGCTGCTCGACCTCTTCGCCCGCGAGCGCGATCAAAGCGTCGAGGCACTGCTCGGCCTAGCCCCACCGGGCGGGCCTCACGTGTACTCGGCGGTGCTCGGCAACGACGAGCCCTGGAAGACGCGCTTCCTGATCGATCAGTACTGCATCCTCGGGCTGACCGACTTCAAGGTGAAGCTGGAAGGCGATCTGGACGTCGACCGGCAGAAGCTTCGCAGCATCGCCGAGCTGACTGCGTGGCACCACGTGACCGGTCAACGGGTACGGGTCGATGCGAACAACCTCTGGGCCGACACGCCGGATCGCGCGCTGGACTATCTGCGCGCGCTCGACTGCGAACTTTTCGGCGTAGAAGAACCGGTAAAGCCTCGCGACGTCGAACGTCACAGCCAGATCAGTGTGGGCTTGGGGGTCCCCGTCATTCTCGACGAGAGCCTGTGCACGCTGGCTGATCTCGAGCGCTACGACGGCGCCTCCGGGCGATTCATCGCCAACCTCAAGGTCTCGAGGGTGGGTGGGGTGCTCCGCGGGCTGCGCCTCGTCGAGGCGCTTCGCGCACGGGGCTGGCCGATCATCATCGGCGCGCACGTGGGCGAAACATCGGTGCTCACTCGCGCGGCGATGCTCGTAGCCGCGGCGGCTGGCGAACGACTAGTCGCGCAGGAGGGTGCCTTCGGCTCGCGGCTCGTCGAGCGCGAGCCGGCGCGCCCGAGCTTGAAGTGGGGTCGCGGTGGTGTGCTCGACCTGCGGCGCCCTTACGCCGAAGTCACGACCGAGGGACTGCAACTCACTGCGCCGGAAGCGTGGACGACCGGCTGGGGACTCGCCTGCCGGACGGCCCACCGCGCCTGGGCCGAGACGGAGACGGTGAACACCCAGGCGATGTCCGACGGCTATGGCGTCCACTACCGCCTTTGGGGACCGGAGAAAGGGTCTGATGTGCTGGTGGTGCTCCATGGCGGCATGAGCCACTCCGCCTGGCAGCGCCCGCTCGCCGATGCCGTGCGCGCACGCTCGACGCTGTCCGTTTTTGCCCCGGACCGGCGCGGCTGCGGTCTCAACGGCGGACGTGGCGATCTGGCAAGCGCCGAGCGCAGCATCGCGGACGTCATCGAGCATCTGCGGATGCTCGCCAGTCGCTTCGAGCGCATCCATTTGGCGGGCTGGTGCCAGGGCGGCCAATACGCCGCAGTGGCCGCGCAACAATTGCAGGACGAGGGGGCCCTGGCGACGCTCCTGCTCATCACGCCGGGCTTGTTCTGGAACGCGCGTTTTCGTTCGGTGATCGACGTGACCGAGCGCGTGGCGCAGGCACTGATCACCCACTTCGATCTGGCCCCGGACCGAGAGGATTCCTTCGCCCCCATTCCGCTGCAGGCCACGGACTTCACGCAATCGGCGGACGGGCTGGACTTCATCGATGCCGACCCGCTGAAGACGACCGAGGTCACCCTCAAGTCGGTGATCGTGATGGACGAGGTCCAGGAACGCTCCTGGGAAGCGATCCTCGGGGTCCGGTTGCCTCTCTTCGCGTTGACGGCCACCGGAGACCGCATCGTCGACAATCAAAAGGTCCGAGGCTATCTCGGGCCGCTGCTCAGTCAGCCGGGTAATCGTTTCGTGGAAATCGACGCCGGACACGCCGTGCAATTCGAGCGGCCGGACGAGCTGGCCACCGCCCTGCTCGAGTTCATTCGCCAGCACGGGGCAGCTTCGTCGCCAGGACTCGCGCGAGATTCCGCCAGACCTGGATAACATCCGCGGGGTCTTTGAGACGGTCGAGGCAGGTCTGACTCAACATCAGCACCCGCGTGTCGTCGCCGATGGCCACGACGTTCGCCGTCCGGGTCGTATCCAGCGCCACGGCCATCTCGCCGAACAACTCGCCATCTCCTAACACGCCGACCACGCGTCCCTCGACCTCGACCTGGACCGCGCCCCGCTTCACGAAACCCATGCTCCGGCCACCGTCTCCTGTACCGAGTACCACGTCTCCGGGGCGGCACTTGACCTCCATCGCGTTGCGCAGCAACTGGGCGCGACCCGCGTTGCTCAGTCCCCGGGTCAGCGCGGCGTGCACGTCGTGGGCCGAATCGTCGGCATGGAAGGCCACGCCGGGATCGATCGGCCCCTGGCGAGCCTCGAGCAACCGGTACCACTCCACCGCCTCCCGCGGCAGCGGGCCAGCGACGCCGGCAAGCACTCGGGACAGCGGCGAGCGGATCCGGCGAAAGTGCTCGCGATCGTGGTGGACGAGGACCATCGGAATCCGGAACCCGCCCGACGCGCCCTGGTGCACGCCGCCCAGCGGCCGGAACCCCAACCTCAGATACCCCGCATAGAGTCCCGGCTCGCAGGACAGGAGGGTGGCCAGGGTACCCCTGGTCATGCCGTCGTCCCAGAGTCGCCGGAACAACACAAGGGACGCCGCCGTCTTGCGATAAGGCTGGAGGATCGCCAGCCGAGTAAGAACCTGGGTGCGGGCAAGCAGCGCCGTGGGGAACTTGTCCAGGTGGTACTCCTCCCGGCTTTCGGGGATCGCGACGATCTGGTCCGCCGTCGTCACGCGGATGCAACCGACAACCTGGTCCTTTTGCTTGTCCTTCAAGGCGTACAGCTCGTACCGGACATCGGCATCGGCAAATGCCGCCGATTCGAGCGTGCTTCGCCCGTGCACCCGCCTCAACTCCTTGCGGCGCACTTCGTCCAGAACCTTCATGACGCTGGTCCGTGCGACCTCGTCACGCGCGGGGAACGCTTCGTAGCGACCGCGCAGGTAGTCCACGTGTTTGGCGACCGTCTTCAGCCAGCTCATTCAATGTCGCCCTGAAAGAAAGAAGCGTGCAGCCTCTCACCTCACCCCGAGAAGCGCAATGGCCGCGATCCGCGGGATGCGCTTCTCCGCCTCGCGGCTGTCGAGCGAATGGTCGATTTTCAGGAAATCCGGCTGCTCGCACGAGAATACGCTCGCTCGCTTTCCAAGCCACAACCCGCTCAAGGACTCATACTTCCGCCCTTCCCTGCGACGATAGGATATGACCGCGAGTTCCGAACACGCACTGCGCCGTCACCAGCGAGCGCTCGCCCGATGCCGGCGCTGCCCGGGCATGCAAGGCGCGCCGGTGCAGGGCACGCCCGTGGCGAGTCCCGTGATGCTGATCGGCCAGGCGCCCGGCTCGAAGGAGCTCGTGATCCATCAAGCCCTTCGCGTGGACGGCGGGCAAGACGATGTTCGGCTGGTTTGCCGGAATCGGATTGGACGAGGACGACTTTCGTAGCCGCGTGTACATGGCGGCCGTATGTCGCTGCTTTCCAGGCAAGCTTTCGCGCGGCGGCGACCGCGTACCGAATCGCGACGAGATCGCGAACTGCTCCTCCGTGGCTCGAGTCGGAACTTACCCTGCTCGCTCCCGAGCTCGTGATCCCGGTCGGCAAGCTGGCCATCGCCACCTTCTTCAAGGCGGAAAAGCTCGAACACGTCGTCGGTCAGAGCCACCGTGTCACGCGTCACGGATCGGTGCTCGACATCGTGCCGCTCCCCCACCCGTCTGGCGCGTCGACGTGGCATCGGACCGAGCCTGGACGAAAGCTGCTCGCCCGGGCGCTTGCCATCATCGCTCGGCATCCTGCCTGGAAGCGCATCGTTCGGGAGCGGCCTGCCGGTCGCTGACGGCTGGACGCTAGAGCTTGTCGAAGGCCTGTGCCATGCGCTGCCGCATTCTGGCGTCGGGTTGCGGGCCCAGACCCGCCGCCATGTTGTCCACGAGGTGCTTCGGGTTGGAAGTCGCCGGGATGGCACAGGTCACCGCGGGATGGCCGATGATCCACTTCAGGAAGATCTGCGCCCAGCTTCCACAACCGATCTCGGCCGCCCAATCCGGAAGTGGATCGCCGCGAACCCGCCGGAATAGCGCCCCGGATCCGAGCGGCCGGTTGATCAGGACCGCCACCCCCGCCTCTTGCGCGGCAGGAAGCAGGCGTCGCTCCGCGTCGCGCTCGCCTAGCGAATAGTTGATCTGCACGAAGTCGTAGATCTTCGTGCGGACCAGTTTTTCGAGCTCGGCATGCGCGCTGGCGGTGTAGTGCGTGATGCCGATGTACCGCACTCGCCCTTCCGCTTTCCACTTCAGCAGCGTCTCGGTGTGCGCTTTCAGGTCGAGAAGGTTGTGGATCTGCATGAGATCCATTCGCTGGACACGCAGTCGACGGAAGGACTCCTCCATCTGCCGCACACCCTCCTTCTGGCCGCTGGTCCACACCTTCGTCGCATAGAAGAGCTTCGCCTGGATGCCCAGATTGGCAGCGAGGTCACCGACCACCGCTTCCGCGCGGCCGTACATCGGCGAGCTGTCGACGACGGCGCCGCCGTACCCGATGAACCTCGTGAGGACTTCGCCGAGCGGCGCTCGTGCCGACTCGGAAGAGCCGACGTCGAAGGCCTGCCAGGTGCCGAGGCCGATCACCGGAATCGGCTCTCCGCTGCCCGGAATCGCGCGCCGGGCAATCGGTTCCGCGGCCGCCGAGGAATCCCGTGAACCGGTCATGAGCATCGCTCCTATCGTCGCAAGCCGTCCGAGCGCAGAGCGCCGGGAGATGCGGAATGCATCACCCTTCATCTTCCCTCGACTGTCGTCAGCCGGACGGATCGCCCGACAACGGTGTTTTCCGCGCCAGCGCGCAGGGCAAGCGCGGACCCGCAATCGACATGTATGACGTTGGACGGCACTCCCGCGGTTTCCTTCACGTGGAATATTTACGCAGATGTGCATGGCGCACATCGATGGTGCGCAACTTCACATATCCGGTGCATCGCATCAAATCTATCTTAATGCACAAGACGTATCTGTATATAGGTGTGGGCAGGCAACCCTGCGCGTCGCAGGGCGCCGAATATCGCCCCTGGCATGGGGATTGCAACGGAGTTCGAGCAAGCGTTCCAGGCGGAGGTCAGGCTATGAACTACGACACGATCGCAGATTGGCAGGATGCAGAAGTCGAGGTAACCGTCCTCGCCGTCGACGAGGCGGCGGACGGGGTTCCGGTCGTTCTCGGCAAGGTCGACGGCATGCAGCTCGAACTCTGGTCGGTGACACCGCCGGCACTCGCGGCGGCACGCATGCTCGCGCGCGGCACGCGCATCATGGCCCACATCACGAAATGCCCACCGGTCATCAGCACCCGCAGCTACGGCGGGCTGCGCCGGACGCTCGATCGCATCCGCTTCTCGCGACTGCTGGACCTGCGCCCGGCCTGAATTTACCCCCGCGCGGATTTCTAAATCCTGAACGCTTCGAGCGTCTCGGGAGCGAACAGCTCCTCGGGCACATGCAGTCGCTTCGACAGTCCTTGCTCGTGGTGGTAGCGCAGGAACGTCTCGAGCACGTGCCGGTTCGGCGCCAGCCCATACGCCCACCAGTCATCGCCCAGCTCGCGTCTGGTCTCCGCCACGTGCGCAGGAAGCCACGGCAGCATCGTCTTGAGCGCGGCAACCTCATCGAGATCCGCGTAGGCCTTGCGCTGCGCGGCAACGAAGCCCTTGTAGAGGGCCTGGGCACACCAGGGATTCCGCTCGTACACATCGCGGCGTATTGCCACGGTGTGCATGATCGGGAAGATCCGCGTCCTGCGAAAATACTCCCGCTCGACCGAGGCATAGTCTTCGAACAGCCGTCGCACCGCGTCCGGCCGTGTGCGTAGCGTCGAGGGTGCGCGCGGCGCGTAGATCGCATCGATCTTGCCGTCGGCGAGCAGCTGTGCGAGCGTCTGCCGCGCATCGATCGGCCCGATGCGGATGCCGGACGGCAGGTCGATCTTCTGCTTTTCGATACGCCCGGCTTCTTCCAATCCGCCGGTGAAGTATTCCACGCTCTCCAGCGGCACGCCGTATTCCTCGGCGAGGATTCCCCGGATCCAGACGTTGGCGGTCAGCTGATATTCGGGATTACCGACCCGCTTGCCGACAAGCTGCCCGGGCTCCCGGATGCCGCTCGCGGTCGCGACGAAAATACCCGAGTGCCGGAACATGCGCGACGGAAACACGGGAATCGCGATGAACGGTGGATCCTTTAGCTCGAGGGACGCCACGTACGAAGAGAGCGACAGTTCTGCAACCTCGAACTCGCGGTTGCGCAGCATGCGGAAGAACGTCTCCTCGACCGGCAGCGTCAGATAAACGAGGTCGACGCCCTCGATCGGTACGCTGCCGTCCGCGAGCGCGCGGGTACGGTCGTAGTCCCAGCAGGCGAGCGTCATGCACAACTTTGCCAAGCAAGGCCTCCATCCCTTTGGTGTCGCGATTTGTCATCGCGACATGTCGTCGCCGCTGCGGTGCCGCGCGCTCAATACAACCCCAGAAGCGCTACCGCAGAAGCGCAGCGACGCTCGATTATACTGGCGGCCAACGGCGTGCAGCGAACGCTCGCTTACAGAGAAAGGTGGAGACCTATACCGATGTCCCGCAACTGGCCGCGCGGCCTGTACCAGCTTCTCAAGGACCAGGGCATACGCCAGGTGAGTGTGGTGCCGGATGCCGGGCACATTGAGCTCATTCAGCTCTGCGAGTCCGACTCGGACATCGAGCTCGTGCGCCTGACCAGCGAGGAGGAAGGCGTCGCCCTCGCAATGGGTGCCTGGCTCGGTGGCGACAAGAGTGTGCTCCTCACGCAGTCCAGCGGCGTCGGGAACTGCATCAACATGCTCTCGATGCTTGCAGTCTCGCAGACGCCGCTTGCGATGCTCGTCACGATGCGCGGTGACTGGGGCGAGTTCAATCCGTGGCAAGTGCCCATGGGACGCGCCAGCCAAACGGTACTCGAGGCGATGGGCGTGCTGGTTTCGCGGGCAGATCGTCCGGAGGACGTCGTGCCGCTCGCAGAGGGCGCGCTGCGCCTCGCCTACAACACATTGCGCCCGACGGCCCTGCTGATCGGCCAGCAGTTGCTGGGTGCCAAGACTTTCAAGGATTAGGAGTCATCTTGAAATTGCGGCCTACGTTCTTCATGCAAGAGCGGGCGTACGAACAAGGGGGGAATCCCCCTTGTAAATCCCCGAACGAACAAGGGGCGCGCCCCTTGTATATCCCCTCAATTGCAGGTGCAGTCCCATTATTGGATTTGTTCTAGAGATGAGCACTCATGCAGGTGGCACGGGCAGCGGCAAGCTGCATCGGCGCGAAGTCGTGAAGCTCCTGCTTGCCGACCGTGGCGAAATGCTGGTCGTCGCCGGCCTCGGTGCACCGGCATGGGACGCGACCGAAGCCGGCGATCATCCCCTCAACTTGCCGCTCTGGGGCGGCATGGGTGGCGCAGCGATGATCGGGCTCGGACTCGCGATCGCGCAGCCGGATCGGCGCGTCCTGGTCCTGACGGGCGACGGCGAGATGCTGATGGGTCTCGGCGCGCTCGCTACGATCGGGGCCCGGCGCACCCGCAATCTGTCGGTGGTGGTGCTGGACAACGAGCGCTACGGCGAGACGGGCATGCAAGCGACGCACACCGCGTATGGAGTCGATCTCTCTGCCGTAGCGAAAGCGTGCGGCTTTGCAGCCGCCTCGACGATGACGACCATGAGTGAGGTCGCTCGACTGCACCGCGAATTGCACACGGCCGACGGACCCCTGTTCGCGCAGATCAAGGTTGCGGCCGACAAGCTTCCGCTCGTGCTGCCGCCGCGCGATGCCACTCACCTCAAGAACCGCTTTCGCGAGGCACTGCTCGGCGACCAGGCGCATTTTCAATCCTGATTCAGCGTCGGATTTACGACGACCGCTTCCTGCCTGTCGAAGAATTGACGAGATCGCGCCCTGAATTTCGATCTCGTGTCGGGCGACGCCACACCCCGGCATTCCAATTCCTGTCAGATTTGCGCAACGAGGGGCGCTTTTGCGTGACGACGAGCACGTTCGCCGCTACGCACCAGGCCTGGTGTGTGAAATCTGACACCCGTTTACCGCGGAGAAGGTCGATCAGGCATTCCCTTTGCTCAATGATCAAGGCAGTCCGATGTTTTCCTATAACTTCAATACGGAGAGAGACATGGACGAGACCTTTGATACTGGACTTGAAGTCCAGGATTTGACCGAAGACGATAACTTCGAGCCGATCGGCCTCGATCTGGGCAAGCGCTGGCAGGGGCAACTCCGCCGCACGGGCTCCCCCCGCGAGCTTCCACGCCCGCAGGGCTATGGCGACTACCCGGTTTGGCTGACGGTCCCGGCGAAAATGCTGGTCGAAGAGCTGACGGTCGAAGAAGCCGAAGCCTGATCCCGAACATCCCCTGACGGCCGTGCGCTCGGCGCGCGGTCGGTCCGCCGCCCGTCAGTGAGGGAGCGGCGGCTCTTCCATTGCGGGAATCTGCTCGCGCAACTCCAGGACCCGGTCCTGCCAGTAGCGCTGCGTGTTGAACCACGGAAATGCCGCGGGAAACGCCGGGTCAAGCCAGCGCCGTGCGAGCCAGGCAGAGTAGTGAATCAGTCGCAGCGTCCTGAGCGCTTCGACCAGATGCAACTCACGCGTGTCGAACTCGCGAAAATCCTCGTACCCCGCCAGTACGTCCGCGAGCTGGCGCGTCATCTCCGCGCGCTCGCCCGAGAGCAGCATCCACAAGTCCTGCACCGCGGGCCCGCTCCGACAGTCGTCGAAGTCGACGAAATGCGGCCCCCCCGTGACGGTTGAGTGCCCCCCCGGCTCCACCCGGGGCTCGGTCCACAAAATATTTCCTGCATGACAATCGCCGTGCAGTCGCAACGTTGCCACCACCCCGGCACGCTCGAAGCTGCGGCGCACACCGTCGAGCGCCATGTTCACCGCGCTCGAGTAGGCATCGATCAGATCCGCGGGGATCCATCCCCCATCCAGCAGAAACGCTCTTGGCTCGTCGCCGAATGACGAGATGTCGAGCGCGGGGCGGTGCACAAAGGGTCGCACCGCGCCGACCGCGTGGATGCGTCCGATGAACCGGCCGATCCACTCGAGCGACTGCGGATCGTCCAGCTCGGGCACGCGTCCACCGCGGCGTGGATACACCGCGAAGCGAAAGCCTGCGAATGTGTGCAGTGTGCGATCGGCGATCACGAGGGGCGCGACGACGGGCAACTCGCGCTCCGCGAGCTCCAGAGTAAATTGATGCTCCTCGACGATCGCCGCATCGGTCCACCGGTCCGGCCGGTAAAATTTTGCGATGGTCGGCGGTCCGTCCTCCATGTAGACCTGGTAGACGCGGTTCTCGTAGCTGTTCAGCGCGAGCAGGCGCCCGTCGCCGAGCTGCCCCACGCTCTCGAGCGCATCGAGCACGCAATCCGGTGTCAGGTTCGCGTACGGCGGTGATGATTCGTCCGACATCCCTGCATTCTAGTTACTCGCGCGTTACTCGCCCCGCCCCATTGAAAAACCCCGCCTCGGCGGGGTTTTTCTCTCTGCAGGTTCCCTCTGTTGGTTGCCTTACGTGGTTGCCTTACGTGGTTGCCTTACGTGGTTGCCTTACGTGGCCTGCCGTAGTAACCCCGCTGGCGGCTTCGCGCCGCGTACCCGTATCGCGATAGCGGAAGCTGATCCGCGCACGGGTCAGATCGTAGGGCGACAGCTCACACTTCACGCGATCTCCAGGAAGGATGCGGATGCGGAACTTGCGCATCTTTCCGTTCGCGTAACTGATCAGCTTCGCCCCGTTGTCGAGCGTGACGCGGAACTGGGCGTTTGGCAGCGCCTCGGTCACCGTGCCGTCCATTTCCAGGAGTTCTTCCTTTGCCATACGATTACTCCTCTGCCCCGGCGTTACGCATGGTGTCGGACGTCCGGCGCGTGTTCTTTGCGGACTGCGCGTCGGAGCGCTTTGCGCGCCGCGTTGCAGGCTGCCGATAGGATGGAGCATCCCCCTGCTGGCGCCGCAGCGCCAGGATCATTTCAGTCGCTTCGCGTGGGGACAGGGGTCGGGCCATTTGAACACCTCCATGGTTGAGTCCGGAAAAAGCGAAGCCCCTCGGTCAGGGTTCTCGGGCCGAGGGGCTCAATGCGTTGAATTATATCGGAAACCGGGCATTTTCTCAAATTGGCAGACACTGCCGCGGTACGCTATCGTGGCGGCCGCCAATTGGACTGCTCCACGACAGAATGCCGCACGGTCGTGACGGCCTCACTTAATCAGGTCCTCACAGGAATCCCGATGCTCGACTCCCTCCGCGACGCTTTCCGACAATTGCGCTCCGCCGCACCGTTCTGGTCGCTCCGCGGAGTGGCGGAAACGCACGAAGCGCTCGTCGTGCGGCAGGACACGCCCGAACCAGTGCGCTTCGGTGATCGACCGCGGGGCCATGCTCACCGCGTATCACCGATGGCGGATATGGCTATAGCGCCACGGCGGATCTTTCCCCGCGCGGCCTGCAGATGGCGCTCGATCGCGCCACTGCGTGGGCCGAGGCGACGCGCACCGTAAGCGTCCATCGCTTTGATCCGCAATGCATGGCCGCGCCGCGCGGGACATATTCACTCTACGCGCCAGACGGCCCTGACCTCTCACGGCGCGCGCTGCTCGACATCCTCTCCGAAGAGTGCCAGCGCGCAAAGATCGACGATCGCATCGTCGAGCGTGTCGTCAGGCATCCACCGGCGTGACGTCGAGCAGCTGTACCTCACGAACAACGGCGGCGACGTGCAGCAGCGATTCCGCTACACGCTCCCGCATGCGCGTGTTGTGGCGAACCATGGCGCCGTGACCCAGGCGCGCAGTTTCGATCATGCCCAGCAGGGCGGACTTGCCGCGATCGGGCGCTCCGGATTCGTCGGTTGTGGCGCCCGGCTCGCCGATGAGGCGCTGCGGTTGCTCGCGGCGCCGAACTGTCCGACCGGAACGTTGGATCTGCTGCTGATGCCCGACCAGATGATGCTGCAGATCCACGAGTCGATCGGCCATCCGCTCGAGCTCGATCGGATTCTCGGCGACGAGCGCAACTACGCGGGCACGAGCTTCGTCACGGCCGACATGTTCGGAAGCTACCGCTATGGCTCGGACCTGCTCAACGTGACCTACGATCCTGCGCTCCCGACGGAGATCGCCACGTTCGCGTTCGACGACGAGGGCAGCCGCGCGGAGAAAACCTGGCTCATCCGCAATGGCGTACTCGAGCGCCCGCTCGGCGGCCATCTCTCGCAGATGCGGGCCGGCATGGCGGGCACGGCAAATGCGCGCGCGTGCAGCTGGAACCGCCCGCCGATCGACCGCATGGCCAACCTGAACGTCGAGCCCGGCACGAGCACGCTTACCGAGATGATCGCATCGATCGAGCGCGGCGTGCTGATGCGCACGAACGTGTCGTGGTCGATCGACGATTCGCGCAACAAGTTCCAGTTCGGCTGCGAGTGGGGCGAGCTCATCGAGGACGGCCGGGTGCGCGGAGTGGTGAAGAACCCCAACTATCGCGGCGTGTCGGCCAACTTCTGGCGCAGCCTGCGCATGGTAGGTGCACCCGACACGTTCGAGATCCACGGGACCCTTTACTGTGGCAAGGGCGAGCCCAATCAGGGGATCCACACCGGCCATGCATCCCCGGCGTGTGTGTTCGCCGACGTTGCCGTATTCGGAGGCGACGCGGCGTGAGAGACGAGTTCTACGCGCTCGCCGACCGATTGAGCGAGGAGACTCACGCCGGCGAGGCGCTGCTGCTCTGGCTTTCCGGCGAGTGCTCGGACTTCGTGCGCTTCAATCACGGCCGGGTGCGCCAGGCGGGCAGCGTCGCGCAGCAACTTCTCACGGCGCGTCTAGTTCGCGACGGGCGTCAGGCGGCAGCGTCGATCACGCTCGCCGGCAACGGTGAAGACGTGTCGCTCGCGCGGGCCGCGGTCGCCCAGTTACGCGACGCGATCGCCGAACTGCCTGCCGATCCCTGGCTGGCCATCGCCGAAATCGCCGGAATCGACCTCCCACGACCGGCACGGCCGATTTCCGCCTGCAGAGGAGATCGTGAAGCAGGTGGTTGCAGGCATCCGAAGGCTGCGATCTGGTCGGGTTCTACGCCGGTGGCTCGATCTCGCGCGGCTTTGCGAACTCCCTCGGCCAACGCAACTGGCATTCGGTCGACTGTTTCAATCTCGACTGGAGCGTGTACCTGCGCGCCGACAAGGCGGTGAAGTGTGGCTACGCGGGTTTCGATTGGGATCCCGCCGCCTTCACGGCGAAGCAGGCCGATGCGCTCCGCAATCGCGCGCTTCTCGAGGCCGCGCCGCGCACGATCGAACCGGGCGAGTACCGCGCCTATCTCGCCCCGGCCGCGCTCGAGGAGCTCGTGGGACTGCTTTGCTGGGGTGGTTTCTCGGCCCGTGCCCGCGCGACCCGGCAGGGCCCGCTCCTGCGGATGGAGCACGGGGAGACACTGTCGCCCCAGGTCACTTTCGTCGAGAACACGGTGGACGGCATTGCGCCGGCGTTCCAGCGGGACGGCTACGTGAAGCCTCCGGCCGTGACACTGGTCGAATCCGGCCGTCTCGGTGCCGCGCTGGTGTCGCCCCGCTCCGCGAAAGAGTACGGCCTCGCATCCAATGCGGCGAACGGCCGCGAGAGCCCGGAGTCGCTCGAACTGTCTGCCGGCGCATTGGCGCCAGGCGACGTGCTCGCGGCACTCGACACCGGTCTCTACATCGGCAATCTCTGGTACACGAACTTCTCCGATCGCCCGGCCGGGCGCATCACGGGCATGACCCGCTTCGCGACATTCTGGGTCGAGGGCGGGCGCATCGTCGCGCCGGTGGAAGTCATGCGCTTCGACGACTCGATCTTCCGCATGCTCGGCTCGAACCTCGTCGACCTTACTGCCGAGCGCGAGCTGCTGATCGATCCCGGCACGTACGGCGAGCGTTCGACGGGGAGTGCCCGACTGCCTGGCATGCTCCTCAAGGCGTTGCGATTTACCCTATAAGGCGTATTTGCGGAAGCGCGCGGCGCGGCTAGACTGGGAGTGTCGTGACCGAAAGGGGTGGGTCATGGTCGACACGGTCCGCAAGGTCGAGCATTTTTCAACACTGGTCCCGAACCAGCCCGGCCAGGCTTTCATGGTGCTCTCTACGTTGGTGAGCGCCGGAGTCGATCTGCTCGCGTGCACCGGCACGCAGCGCGGGCGGCGGGCGCAGATCGAAGTGGTCCCCGATGACAGCGCGAAATTGCGTCGCGCCGCCAAGAAAGCCGGTCTGGAATTCGAATCACGCCGGACCGGCCATCTCATACGCGGCAAGGATCGTCCAGGTGCGCTGGCGAGCCATCTGGCGAAGCTTGCCACGAAGGAAGTCAATGTCACCGGCATCGACGCACTTACAGCAGGCCGCGGACGCTGGGGAGCAATCATCTGGGTCGATCCGAACGACGTGGCGAAAGCGACGCAAGTCTTGCGCGCGAAAGCAAGGTGAAATTTCGGCGCGTCAGCCGATCGCACGCGAATTGGGCGTCGGCCGCCGAGTTGCGCGGCGCTGCGCGCGCCATTCCCACGGCGGCTGCGGCGTCGGTTCGCTCCACAGACCCCGCTTCGCATGTCGCGCCGCTTCCTCGGCACGGGAGTAGGTGGCTCGGTCCGTTTTCGACTGCTCCGCCGCGTAACGTTTGTAGTGCCAGGCGTATCCGGCCTCGATCAGCGAGAGCAAAGCATCCTGCCCGTCCCGCACGACCTTTCCGACGATACGACCGTAACGGTCACGCTTGTCGTACTCCACGTCAACCTCCGCGCCGAAGACGAGGTCGGCGAGAAGGTGCTTGGCGCGATCGCCGTACGGTTGAGCCTTCTCCGGCGCATCGATTCGCGCGAGCCGAATGGTATGTTGCACGCGTCCCGGGGCCACCCCGGACTGACTGCCCGGGAAACTACGGCCGACGCCCCCCGGCAAGGAAGGGGTTCACGCCGGAATCATTCCAATGGCATGAGCCGCCGTACCACGCCCGATACGGCTACCCTGTCCCGCCTTCCGCGCGCACCTGGAGAGATGCGCGCCATGTAAACTAGTGGAAAACCAATGCGCGCCCACGTAGACGCGCTCCGCACACAGTCTTGGAGTTGGAAGTTCGAATCGCCATCCGGCAGGAGGAGGAAAATCATGGTTAGGACGCTTCATTTACGAGCCGCTGCGCTGTCCCTGGCGTTTGCCGCAGGCAGCGCGCTCGCACAGGACGTCGGGATTGCGGCTTCCAACCCCGGCTCGCTCTACCATTCGACCGGCACGGCCATCGCCAAGATGGCGAACGACGCGGCGCAGCTCAAGGCGACCGTTCATCCTTTCGCGAGCGCGACGGTCTACCTCCCGGCAGTCAGCGCGGGCGATTACGCATTCGGGATCTCGAACGTCGAGGAGCTGCGCGTCGCCGTGATCGGCGCTGATCAATTCAAGGGCCGTGACTACAGCAACCTGCGAGCGGCCACCATTCTCTATCCGCTGCGAACAGCGCTGTTCGTGCGCAAGGATTCGCCGATCAAAACAATCGCCGATCTCAAGGGCAAGCGCGTGGTCGACGGTTTCACCAGCCAGAAGACCATTCCGCCGCTGCTCGACGCCTTGTACGCGACCGCGGGGATGACGCGCGCGGACATCCAGCCGGTGAACGTGCCGAACGTCGTTGCCGGCGCAGATGCGTTCATGTCCGGAAAGGCCGACGCATTCTTCTTCGCAGTCGGCGCGGCCAAGGTCGAGGAAGCGAACGCTTCGGTGGGCGGCATCCGCGCGCTCGATATCCCCAACACCCCGGAGAACCTCGCCAGTATCAAGAAGTTCTTTCCGCCGGCCTATCTGCGCCCGGAGAAGCCCAGCCCGCGCAACATCGGCGTGCTCGAACCCATGCATCTGCTCACCTACGACGGGGTGCTCGTCGCGAGCACCAAGACACCGGATGAGGTCGTCTATCGGATGGTGAAGGCGATGCACGCGAACAAGAAGGCCATGGCGGAAGTATTCGGCGTGATGAACCTGTTCGATCCGGGCCGCATGGCGACGAATCTGGACCCGATCAAGTTCCATCCCGGAGCAATCAAGTTTTACCAGGAACTGGGCGTCTGGCCGCCCAAGAGCTGATCGGAATCGGCGCCTGAATCGACACGGTCGCGGTTGAGCGCCGCCCCCGACCCGAACGAGTCGAACGGCACGCTGGCGCCCGTCGCGCGCGTGCTGGCGGGGGCGCTCGCCTCGCTGATCACTATCGGCTCGATCGCGTGGGCGCTGGACGTGGTCATCTGGTTCCGGTTGAACCTCTACCCCGCACAGTTCTTCGCGGCGGTTCTCGCGCTTGCGCTCCCGCTGGCATACATCGTCATGCCGGCGCGTCGCAAGACACGGCGCACCCAAGTCCCCTGGTATGACTGGCTCGGCGCCGCGGTCGGCTTCGCGGCGATCGGCTACCTCACCTGGGAATACCAGAACCTCGTCGACCTGATCCTCCTGCGGCCCCGGGGCGCGGTGATCGCGGGCGGCATTGCGCTCGTGCTCTCGCTCGAGGCATTGCGGCGCGCGACCGGCAACACGTTGGTGATCATTTCGGTCGTCTTCATCGCGTACGCCCTGTGGGGAGACGTCCTGCCGGGGCGCCTCGCCGCGCGCACCACGGACTGGCAAACACTCACCGCCTACCTTGCGCTGGACGTCAACGGCGTCCTCGGCTTGCCGCTCGCCGTCGCGAGCACGATCGTCATCGCCTTCCTGCTTTTCGGCGAGCTGCTGACGGCGAGCCGCGGCTCGCACTTCTTCACCGACGTCGCCATGCTCACCATGGGTCGCTTTCGCGGCGGGCCCGCGAAGATGGCCGTGGTCGGGTCGGCGCTTTTCGGTTCGGTCTCTGGCAGTGCAGTGGCGAACGTGGTCGCCACCGGCGTGATCAGCATTCCCCTCATCAAACGCAGCGGGTACCCCGCGCACAAGGCTGCCGCGATCGAGGCCGTGGCCTCGACCGGTGGCCAACTGATGCCACCGGTCATGGGAGCCTCGGCATTCCTGATGGCCGAGTTCCTGCAGATTCCGTACAAGGACGTGGTGCTGGCATCGCTGCTTCCAGCAGTTCTTTTTTACGTGGCGCTCTTCGTGCAGGCCGATCTCGACGCCGCGAAAATGCGCATTCCGCCACTCGATCGACGGGAATTGCCGCCCGCGCGCCCGACTATCCGGGGACTGTATTTCATCGTCCCGTTCGCGGTCCTGATCACGGCGCTCTTCGTGTTCAACCAGACGCCGCAGATGGCGGCGCTGCTCGCCGCCGCGCCGATGATTCCGCTCGCTGTCATCTTTGGTTACCGTGGCGAGCGGCCGCGATGGCGTGCCTTTCTCGCCGCGCTGCCTGGCGCCGGTTTCGCTGCGCTCGACATCATCCTGGTATGCGTTGCCGCCGGCATCGTGATCGGCGTGCTCGGCATCAGCGGGCTCGGGTTCGGCCTGACGCTCACGCTCGTCCAGATCGGCGAAGGCAGCCTAGCGGTCCTGCTCGTGCTCACCGCACTGGTCTGCATCGTGCTCGGCATGGACTCCCGACCGTGGGCGTCTACGTGCTGCTCGCCGCGCTCGTCGAACACCGTGACGGTCAGTCGTCATCACGCGATCGCGCGCACCACTACGTCATGTACTTCGGGATGATGTCGATGATCACGCCGCCAGTCGCGACCGTGCATTTCGCTGCCGCCACTCTGCGAAAGCTACCCAATGCGTTCAGGTTGGTCAGCGGTCGCCTTTGGCTGGACCGCATTCGTGGTGCCTATCCTCTTCGTTCTTTCGCCCCAGCTTCTGTTGATCGGCGACGCATGGTCGATAACGCTCGCCACGATCACGGCGGTCGCGGGCGTATGGCTGGTGTCGATCGCAATCGCTGGTTACTTCGTGCGCCGGCTTGGATCTGCAGCGCGTTTGGGGTTCGCGGCAGCCGGTTTGCTCGCGCTCATTCCCGCCGGGGCTTTTCCGGGCGCTGTCTACACCGACGTCGTGGGCACCGCCGTCGGTGCAGGACTGATTGCACGCGAGGTCCTTGCCGCGGCGGCGCAGGGCAGACGCCGCATAGCGCGGTGCGCGGAGCGGACTGATGAGCCCGTTATTTCCGGAATTCACACCCCCTGACGCCGGCGTACGGTCCTCGGGATTGAAGAACGGTCCCTGCGAAGCGGCCAGCGGTCCCGGACGGCGTCGCTGCTGGTGCGAAATTTGCATCTTATGCTCCACATTCTTGCAAACCGAGATGAAGATAACGTTGTAAATGCATTGTTTCATATGATATCCCTGATCAGAGCATGCTGGCCAATCTGACCTCGATGACTACTTTTGCGCTCCGCCTTCGGGTTACGCAAGCCGTCCTGTTTGCATTCGCTATAGTGCAATCCCAGCAGGTCGCCGCCCTGCCGACCGGTGCCGAGGTCTCGGCAGGCAGCGCGGCAATCGCGCGCTCCGGCGCACAGATGACCATTCATCAGTCGACCCCCAAGGCGTCGATCAACTGGCAGCAGTTCAATGTCGGCCCGGGCGAATCCGTGCAATTCATACAGCCCGGGGCCTCGGCCATCGCGCTCAATCGGGTGCTTGGTCAGGACCCTTCCGCGATTCTCGGCCGGCTTTCGGCGAACGGTCAGATCTTCCTGCTCAATCCCAACGGCGTGCTGTTCGGCCCCAACGCGCAGGTCAATGTCGGCGGCATCGTCGCGTCGACGCTGAATCTCTCGGACGCCGATTTTCTTGCCGGGCGTTACGGCTTTTCCGGCCAGGGTGGCTCGGTCGAAAACCAGGGCACGATCGAGGCGACCGAGGGTGGCTACATAGTCCTCCTCGCGCCGCGCGTCACGAACGAAGGCGTCATCTCGGCACGGCTCGGCACGGCGGCGCTCGCGGCCGGCGAGCAGGTAACGCTGACACTCTCCGGGAAATAAGCTCCTCGCGGTCGCCGTCGATCGCGATATCGTCGGCGCGCTCGTCGCGAACAAGCAGCTCATCAGGGCCGACGGTGGTCAGGTCATTCTCACTGCCAAAGCTCGCGATGCACTGCTCGACACCGTGGTCAACAACACGGGCGTGATCGAGGCGCGCAGCGTGAGCACGCGAAACGGCGTCATCCGCCTTGAAGGTGGCGAGACCGGTATGGTCGCGGTGAGCGGGACGCTCGACGCGTCCGGGCGTGCCGTCGGTGAAGCCGGCGGACGAATCGAAGTGACCGGTGAACGGGTCGCTCTCCTCCCCGGCGCCCAGGTCGACGCGTCCGGCGCTTCAGGTGGCGGCACGATTCTTATCGGCGGCGACGTCCAGGGCCGCAACCCCGACGTGCGGAATGCGGACCGGACATTCGTGGCGCAGGGCGCGGAAGTCTCCGCCGACGCGACTGCGAATGGCGATGGTGGAAAGATCGTTGTCTGGGGCACGACGTCGGCACAGGTGCATGGGACGCTGACAGCGAATGCGGGTAGCGAGAGTGGCAACGGCGGATTCATCGAAACGTCGGGGAAGTACCTCGACGTCGAGGGCACCCAAATCGAGGCCGCCGCGCCGAATGGCCAGGGTGGCACATGGCTGCTCGATCCGTACAACCTCACCATCAGCGGTGCCGCCACCTCGAACACCGACAACAACGCGAACGCGCTACCCGACTGGAACGCCAACGGAAACAACTCCGTCGTCCAGGCGAGCCAGATCGCAGGCAAGCTCGATGCGGGTACCAGCGTGATCATCACCACGGGCGACGGATCCGGCGCGCAGCAGGGCGATCTGACAGTTGCGGCGAATGTCGCCAAGACCGCCGGCGGCGATGCGGCGCTGACGCTGCGCGGTCACGACCAGGTCACGCTCAATAACAACGTGTCAATTTCCTCGACGTCGGGGCGGCTCGACGTCACGCTGAACAGCGACAGCGATGGCGTGAACGGCGGCAGCATCCTTCTCAACAGTGGTTCGTCCATTCTGAGCAACGGCGGAAACGTCACACTCGGCGGTGGCGCGAACCCGGCAGTCACCCCCGCGACGGGCGGGGCGACCTCGCAGGCATACGGCGTGCTGCTCAACAACGCGACGATCGACGCAGCCGGCGGGAATGTGATCATCAACGGCCAGGGCCGGGGCACCGGCGGCGCCAACAATTACGGCGTGCGGCTGCAGAGCGCTGCGCAGATCCGGACCGCTGGCGCGGGCACGATCAGCGTGACAGGCACAGGCGGCAACGGGACGAATACGAACTACGGCATCTTGCTCCAGAACACCGCGCAGATCGCGTCCGCGACGGGAAACATCACTCTCACCGGCCAGGGACAGGGCACCGGCACGAACAACATGGGCGTGCGTATGGACAACACCAGCTCGGTGCAGACTGTCGACGGCACGATCAACGTCAGCGGCACGGGCGCGGCGGGCACGACCGGCAACAATGGCGTCTACCTGCGCGGGACAAACGCCAAGCTCGCCGCGACGGGCACCGGCTCAGTGTCGGTCATCGGGATCGCGGGCGCGGGCACCAACAACAACCGCGGCATCATGATGGATCAGAACAACACCCGTATCGAGACCGCGAGCGGCAACATCACCCTTGCCGGCACGGGCAACGGGTCCGGAACGAGCAACATCGGGGTGTACCTCAATGGTACCGGGGTGCGTGCCACGTCGACTTCCGGGGCCGTCACGGTCACCGGAACCGGCGGCGCCGGTACCAGCAACAACTTCGGCGTGTACGTAAATGGCAATGGCGCGCGCGTCGAGAGTGGCAATGGCAATGTGAACGTTGCGGGTCAGGGCCAGGGCACCGGCGCAGGCAACTACGGGGTGCGACTGCAGAACGCGGCGCGCGTCGAGGCGACGGGCACCGGCACCGTATCCGTATCGGGCACCGGCGGCAACGGCACCAACAACAATTACGGCGTCTACCTCCAGAGCAACAACACGCGGATCGCGTCCACTACCGGGAACGTAACCGTCAGCGGCCAGGCACAGGGCCTCGGTACGAACAACATCGGCATACGCATGGATAACACCAGCACCGTGCAAAGCGTCGATGGCGCTATCAGCGTGACGGGTACCGGCGGCGGCGGCACCAACGGCACGAATCAAAACGCCCACGGCGTTTACCTTGCCGGAGGCAACGCAAAGGTCACGACCACCGGGGCCGGAAGCGTGACCATCCAGGGCACGGGCGGTACGGCGGGCACCGGAACCACGCGTTCCTACGGCGTGGTGATCACCGGCGGGAACACCCGGGTCGAGACTGGCGCCGGCGACATCGCGGTTATCGGCACCGGCGCACAGACCGGTGGGGCGCAGAATTATGGGGTGTACGTGACCGGCACCGACGCCCGCGTGGCGAGCACGAGCGGCAATGTCGCAGTGACCGGGACGGGTGGCGCCGGCACGAACAACAACTACGGCGCCTACCTCACCGGAACGCGCGCGCGCGTCGAGTCGGGTAGCGGAAACGTGGCGCTCACCGGGCAGGGCGCGGGCACCGGCAACAACAACGACGGCGTCCGTCTTAACACGAGCGCGCAAGTGACTTCGCCCGGAAGCGGAAGTATCACGCTTGCCGGCACGGGGGCAGGCACGGCGCCCGGCGTGAGAACCGTGGGCGCGGGCACCCTGATCGGCGCGGTGGGACACAGCGGCACCATCACGATCAGTGCCGACTCCGCGACCGGCGCGGACAGCATCGTGCTAGCCGGCACGGCGATCCGTGGCACCGGGCAACTCGTCCTGCAGCCGATCGATCCGGCATCCACGGTGGGCATTGCGGGCGGTGCCGGAGAGTACAACCTGTCCACGACCGAGCTCGGCTACATCCAGAACGGCTTCGATTCGATCACTGTCGGGCAAAGCAACGGCTCGGGCGCAATGACAACCGGAACGTACGCCTATAACGCGGACGTCACGCTGCGCGGCACGACCAGCAACATTTCGGTCGGCACGACGACGATGCCGGCGCCCGGCGGCAACGACGCGGGGACGCTCACGATCGACACCGGCGGCACGGTGACGCAGACCGGCGCGATCGCGGCGACGAATCTGGTCCTGCTCGGAGCCGGCGGAAGCCATACTCTGACCAACGCGGGCAATACGGTCCAGACCCTTGCGGCGTCGACCGGCTCGGTCAACTTCCGCAATTCCGGTGCACTGACAGTCGGGACAGTAGGCGCAACGGTGGGCGTCGCGACGACAGGCGATGCGACAGTGGTCACGGCACCCGGCGCAGGCAACGACATCACGCTTGCAAACAATGTCGCGTCGACGGGCGGAAACGCCGTGATCGCGAGTGGCGAAGACCTCCACTACGGTACGGCGACGATCTCCGCGGGTGGCCGCTGGCTGACCTACTCGCGCGATCCGGCGCAGAACACCGGAACCGTACCGGTACCGGGCAATGCCAAGCCGAACCTGTACAACCGGACGTATGCTGCGAATCCGCCGCCGACGATCACGCAGCCCGGCAATCACAACATCTACAGCTACCAGCCGTCACTCACGGTCACTGCCGACAGCCAGAACAAGCTCTACGGTGAGGCGGTTCCGGTGCTCACCGCGACGATCTCCGGACTGGTGAACGGCGACACGCCCGCGGATGCATACAGTGGATCGCCGGGACTCGCAACCCCGGCGACGCCGACCAGCTCGGTCGCCGGCAACCCGTACCCTATTTTCGTCACGCCGGGCACGCTCATCTCCGATGTGGGATACACGTTCACCTACGTGAATGGGCAGCTCGTCGTCGTTGCGCGGCCGGTCACGATTGCCGCCGATGCGGGTCAGGCCAAGGTCTACGGTGAAGCCAATCCACCTGCCTACACCTACACCATCACCGGCGGCCCCGGCACCACGGGCAGCCCGATCGTGGCCGGCGACACCGTGACCGGTGCCCTCGCGCGCGCCGCAGGCGAAAGCGTCGGTGCGTATGCCATCAATCAAGGTACGCTCGCGTTGAACCCTGCGATCGACTACAACGTCACGTACGTCGGGAGCAATTTCGTGATTGCGCCCGCTACGCTGCAGTACGTCGCTGATCCGGTTTCGGTCCCGGCGTTCTCGCCGATGCCGGCCTTTACCGGAACCGTGACCGGCTTCAAGGGCGCCGACAATCTGGGCAATGCGACCACGGGCACGTCGGCATTCTCGTCGCCGGTGTCTAACACCTTCGTCCCGGGCGTGTATCCGATCTGGGGCTCCGGTCTCACCGCCAACAACGGCAACTACGTTTTCGTGCAGGCGCCCGGCAATGCAACGGCTTTCGACGTCGTGGCGACCGGGCAGACGGATGCGCTGGGCACCGTGCGGGCACAACGCATCAGGCGTTGCCACGACGATTCTTTCGCCTACGCCGAGCCCGTCGAATCGCTTCCATGCACGCTTCCGCAGGACCGCGGAGAGGCCGGTTTGCCGTCACAGCCGCTTGCGATCGAGGGTTCGGGAATCCGGCTTCCGGAGGGAGTACGTTAGCGCGAACGGCACCTGATGCGTGACGCGCCAGCCGCTCACGGCCGGACCGTGAACAGTCAAGAAAAACAATGTCGCGATTTCGAAACAAGCTGATCCAACCGGTTGGCCTCATCCGGTTGTTCTTGATTCCGGCAGTCCTTGCGGCGACCCCAGTCAGCGCACAGCAGTTGCCCGGGATCGGCGACGCGCTGCGCGACGCCGAGAAGACGCGTCCGGAGCCGCCGCCACAGACGCAACCCAGGATCGATGTCGATCGACCGGTACGCCCCGCGCTCACGGCTCGCGACGCGGCGAGCTTTCGCGTCGAGAGTATTCGGCTGACCGGCGTCACGGCGCTCCCGGAGGCCGACCTGATCGCGCTGCTGCGCCCTTACGTCGGGCGCGACCTGACCCTGGACGAACTGAACGAGGCTGCTGGAGCAATCACTCGCCTCTACCGCGAGCGCGGTTATCCGGTCGCGCGGGCCTATGTCCCCGCGCAGGAGATCCGCGACGGCGTAGTCGAGCTCGCCGTGCTCGAAGGGCGCTACGGCGAAGTAACGGTCGCGATCGAGGCGCCATTTTCACGTTACATGGCGAATGAGGCGGTGCAGGGTCTACGATCGGACGAGGTGATCAGTGAAGGCGCACTCGACCGAGCGCTGCTGCTGCTCGACGATCTTGGCGGCGTTGCGGCGCGCGGCACGCTGAAACCCGGCGAGCGGGTGGGTACCGCGGACCTGCTGGTCGACGTGACCCAGACGCAGCGCTATGGCGGCACCGTCAGCGCAGACAACTATGGCAACACGGTCACGGGCCGCTACCGGCTGGGTGGCAGCATCTTTGCGGACAATCTCGCGGGGCGCGGCGATACGCTCGCAGCGCGCGCAATCGTCTCCCAGGGAGCCGACCTCACCTACGGACAGCTCGCGTACAACCTGCCGTTGAACGGTGACGGCCTCCACGCTGGCGCGATCGCCACCTATACAAATTACACGCTCGGCCAGGCACTTTCGGCGCTGGGTGCGACCGGCTACGCCGCCATCGCCACCGCTTACCTGCGCTATGCGCTCATCCGCTCGCGCCGCGGAAGCCTGTATGCCCAGGTCACGCTCGACGCGAAGAAGCTCGAAGACAAGATCGGCGCGGCGGGCACTTTCAACCCGCGCAAGGAAGGTGTGGCGACGCTCACCATTTTTGGCGACGCGCCCGACGCCGGGCTCGACGGCAGCATCACCAGCGGCAGTCTTGCGATCGCGGGCGGACGACTGAATATCGAGAACTCCGTGGCGCTTGCCATCGACCAGGCCACCACGCAAAGCGAAGGCGGCTTCTTCAAGCTCAACTACTCGCTGGTGCGCCTTCAGAACATCACGCGCGGACTGCAGCTCTACGGAGCGGTGTCCGGACAGCTCGCGAGCAAGAACCTCGACCCGGTCGAGAAGATCTCGCTCGGCGGACCACTCGGCGTGCGCGCCTACCCGACCGGCGAGGCGCCCGGCGACGCAGGCATCCTGGGCACGCTCGAGGCGCGCTACCTCCTACCGATCCACGACCTCCCTGCCGTCACGCAGGCAGTGGCGTTCATCGACTCGGGCTACGTGCGGATCAACAGGGATCCTTTCGCGCCGGTGTCGAACTCACGCACGTTGACCGGAGCCGGCGTCGGACTGAATGTCTTCGCACGCGACGGCCTGCAGTTGCGGGCCAGCTATGCGTGGGCGCTCGGCAACGAGAAGGCGGCCGGCGACAACGACCGATCCGCGCAGGGCTGGATCCAGGTCCTCAAGGCGTTCTAGAACGTTTCCGTCCAGGGTCGCAGCTCGACTTCCCACGTCCAGGCGCTGCGCGGCTGGTCGTGGATCTGCAGATAGGTCTGCGCGATCGCGTCCGGTTGCAGGAATCCGTCGGGCCCGCGCGCAGTGCGCGTTTCGCCGGGTTGCGCGATCCCGCCGTCGATCACGAAATGCGCGACGTGGAGGCCTTTCGGTGCGAGCTCGCGCGCCATGCTTTGCGCCAGACCGCGCAACGCGAACTTGCCCATCGCGAACGATGCGGAAAGTGGATAGCCCTTGACGCTGGCCGAGGCGCCGGTGAAGAGGATCGAGCCGCTGCCCGCCTTGAGCATCCGCTTCGCCGCTTCCTGCGCGACAAGGAATCCGCCGAACGCGGATACCTCGAGCGCCTTGGCGACTTCTGCGGGGTCGATCTCCACGAATGGTCCGCGTACCCGCGCGCTCGCGTTGTACACCACGAGCGTCGGCGATCCGATGTCTTTCTCGACCGACTTGAACAGGGCCTGCACCGCTGCAGGCTTCGATGCATCGCACGCGTACACTTTCGCGCCCGTCTCGCCGGCGAGCGCCGCGAGCTTGTCGGCGTTGCGTGCCGCAAGCGCAACCTCCATGCCCCGCTTCGCGCAAGCCCGCGCGAGCGAGGCGCTCAATCCCTGCCCCGCTCCGACGATCAACGCAATCTCGTTTGCCATATTTGTCTCCAGGATTCGTTCGGTTGCCGAGCCGTTCGCACCGGTGCGCAGGCTATGCGGGCAGCTTACCCGACGTCGCGTGGCGTCGCCGCCCGCCGATCAGCAGCAGCAGGGGAAATCCCGCCAGGGCCGCGAGCGCGAGCAGATAGAAATCCGTCGTGTACGCAAACAGCTGTGCCTGCGTTTCGATCAGCTGCTCCAGCGCCGCGAGCCCCGCCGTGCTGGTGATGTCCACTGTACGTGCCACCGACTCGTATTGCAGGACCTCATTGTAGGGGCTGACGTGCTCGACGAGGCGCGCGTGGCTCATGGTCGCGGTCCGCGTGAAAATGGTGAGCGCGACCGACACGCCGATGCTCGAACCGATACTGCGCACGAGGTTGAAAACGGCGGCCGCCTCGGTACGCTGACCCGGATCGAGCGAAGGGAACGCGAGCGCCTGGATGGGAACCAGAATGATCCCCGCGCCCGCGCCCTGCAGCAGTCCGGTCCAGACGATCGGCCAGGTGCCCACGTCGAGGTTCCAGCGCGACATTGCCAGGCTCGACACGATCAGGCACGCGAGCCCGAAAGCGATCAGCTTGCGGGGGCCGACCGTGCCGGTGAGGCGTCCGCCGAGGAGCATCGCGACGAGCAGGCCGACGCCGCGCGGCGACTGCAGCAGACCGACCGTGTCGATCGGATAGCCGCGCAGATCCTGCATGAACGGCGGCATCAGCACGAGCGGCGGGATGGTGATGAAGCCGTAGACGAACACGAACAGGATACCGACCGCAAAGTTCCGGTTTGCGAAGAGGCGCGGATCGAGAAACGGCGCCTGTGCCGTCAGGACGTGCGCCACGAACAGATACAGTCCGAGGCCCGCCAGCCAGAGCTCGATCACGATCTCGCTCGATTCGAACCAGTCGAGCCGGCCGCCGCGGTCGAGCATCATCTGCAGCATGCCCACGCCCATTGCCAGCGTCACGAATCCGAAGATGTCCAGCTTGCGGTGCGGATCGCGGACCGTCTCCGGAACAAACGCCGCGGCGCCGGCGAGCGCGAGCAGGCCGAACGGGATGTTGATGTAAAAGATGTACCGCCAGGTGAAGTACTCGGTGAGGTAGCCGCCGAGCGTCGGCCCGATCACCGGGCCCATCACTGCACCGATTCCCCACAGGGCCATTGCGCGCCCCTGATCGGCGGGCGGATATGTGTCGAGAATGATGGATTGCGAGAGCGGCACGAGGAACGCGCCGGATGCTCCCTGCAGAATTCTTGCGATTACCACGGCGGTGAGGGTGTCCGCGATGCCGCAGAGAAGCGAAGCAATCATGAAACCGGCGATCGCCGTCATGAACACGCGCTTGCGCCCGAAGCGCGTGCTCAACCATCCCGCTGTCGGGATCATGATGGCCGACGCGACGATGTAGGACGTGATCACCCAGGAAATCTGGTCCTGGGTGGCGGAGAACGTGCCCTGCATATGCGGCAGGGCGACGACCGCAATCGTCCAGTCGATCGAGTAGAGGATCGTGGCGAGCATCACCGAGCCGGTGATGAGCGCCGGGTGCCGGGCCCGGCTCGTGCAGCGGCCCGACCGTGCTCATTGCTTGACGGACGGGCTCGGCGCGTGCGAGACCCAACAGCTCGCGAAGGCTCCCCGAAACGGTACGCTCGCGACCGGTGTCGACGCTCGCGCTCACCGTCATGCCCGCGCGCAACGAGGGCGCGTCAGCGACGGGGTCGATCTGGATCACCACGGGAATGCGCTGCACGACCTTCACCCAGTTCCCGGTCGCGTTCTGCGGCGGCAGCACCGCAAACTCCGCGCCGGTCGCCGGCGCGATCGCCGACACACGTCCCTGCCACAGACTTCCGGGATATGCATCGGCGGAAACCGTCACGCGCTGGCCTTCGCGCACGTAGGTGAGCTGGGTCTCCTTATAGTTCGCTTCGACCCACACGTGCCCGCTCTCGATCAGGCTGAATACCGGTACGCCGCGCGCGACGTGCTCGCCTGCCTGGAGCTTCATGTTGCTGACCACCCCTGCCGAAGGCGCCACGACCCTCGTGCGCGCGAGATCCACTTGCGCCGTGTCGCGCGCCGCCTTCGCCTGGAGGAAACGCGGGTGCCGCTCCGCCGGAAGATTCGCGTCACCGCCCAGGCTCGCGACCACGCTACGCGCACGCTGCCGGCTGCTGTCCAGTTTTCGCTGCGCAGCGTCGAGGTTGTGGCGAGCTTCGTCGTAGCTCTCCTCGCGGCCCATGCCGCGCTCCTTCAGCATCTGCTGGCGTTCCAGCTGCCGCGTGAGAAATCCGATGTTCGCCTCTGCTTCTGCCGCCTCGGCGAGCGCGACGCGATAGGCGGCGCGCAGGGCCTCGAGCTCGGTTCGCACCACCGCCATCTGGGCCTCGGCGCGCGCGACCTCGAGCTCGAAGGGCACCGGGTCCAGCCTGAAAAGAAGGTCACCGGCCGCCACCGGCTGGTTGTCGCGCACCGCGACCTCGGCCACGCGCCCCGCGACCTCCGCGCTCACCGCCACGATGTGCGCCTTCACGTAGGCATTCTCGGTCACCTCATAACGGCCACCGAGCACGTAATAGTGCAGACCGATCGCAACTGCCACCAGTGGCACGACCACCAGGAGAACGCCGCGCAGCATTCTGCGCGGCCAGGCACGCGACGGCCGGTCCTCGCTCATGCCACCCGCCTGCTGCGCGCACGCGCCCCATTGCGGGCGACTCCGCCGCGAACTACCCCGTTGCGGGCGGCCCCGGCGCCCGATGGGCCATTGTCGATACTCCCGAGATTGGCCTTGATCATGAGGAGCGTGTCGACGAACCGCTCGCGTTCCTCCACGCTCAGTCCCGCAAGCGCGTCGCGCCGCACTTCTGCAGCGATCGCCCGCATCGTCTTCATCGCGGGCTCGGTCTCGTCGGTCAGACGCACGCGCCAGGCACGCCGGTCATTGGCATCGGGTTCGCGCCGCACCCAGCCCTTCGCCTCCAGTCGGTCGATCAACCGGCCGAGTGTCGGCTTCTCGATCTCGAGCGTGTCGGCGAGTTCCGACTGCGTGACGCCGTCGTTGCGAAAGAGAAACGTGAGCACCCACCACTGCGAGCGGGTGAGCCCGAACTGCTTCACCCGACGGTCGAAGCTCGTGCGCAGCAGCCGCGCCACGTCGTTCAGGATGAACCCGAAGTTGCGGGACAGATCCTCGCGGAACATCCCGCTAAGATAGTTGCCTAGCTTACGATAAGCAAGGCAACTTGTTGTGCGGCGCAGCGACCATCCGAACGGCTAGCCGTCAAGCTCCGGATAGTGCCTGAACAAACCGTGCTGATTGAAAGGGATGCGCCGCTCGGACCGGAGATACGCCGCCACGCGCGGCCGCGCGGCGACACGATCGTGCAGGGCCATCAACCCGGGGTAGCGGTAGCCCCGGCGCGCCATTGTGCGGGGAAACGCGTAGCGCAGCCCCGCAATGACCTGGAACATCGACAGATCCGCGTAAGTGACGCGTCCGCCCACCAGGTACCCGCCACTCACCCGGTTTCGTGCCAATACCCGCTCGAAGTAGCCCAGAAATTTCGGGATGCGCATGCGAGTGAAAATTTCCGCGCGGCGTTTCGCCTCGCGCTTCTGCTCCTCGTAGTACAGGTTGGCTCCGATCGGATGGTGCACGTCGTGCGCTTCGTCGGAGAAATCCCCGATGGTGAGCTGAAGCTGATGCACCCAGAGGCGATCCGCCTCCCCGCGTGGCGCAACACCGATTCGCGGACCCAGGAAGAGCAGGATGTTCGATGACTGGCCGATGAGCTGCTTGCCAGCCTTGAGATATGGCGGCGCGAAAGGCGGCCGCTTCACGCTGCGACTTTCCAGATTGCGCGCGAGGCCCGCGATACCCCGACTCTTCCCGGGCATGCGCGCGACGTCGATGTAATCCGCGCCGCCCTCTTCCAGTGCCAGCCGGACGAATTCTCCGCGGCCCTGAATCGAGGGCCAGTAGTAGAGCTCATAACGCATGCCCGTTCCTCCATGGTTGAAGTGCAATGCAATCGGAATGTAATGGGACTCCGCGACTAGGGTCGCAGTGCGGAAACCTCGTCGAATCGCCGCTCGAGCTCGGGGTGCACGCCGCGCAGCTGACCGATCACCTCGCTCGCCCAGTCGAAATACTTGCGCCGCCGCTCGAGCGACCACCCATGCGGCGGATGCGCGCCCATGTCCCGCAGGTTGCAGATCTTGTCGGCGAGCTTCACGAGCTTTGCCCGATCGGTGGAATGGCCGGCGCGCGAGACCTGGAGACGCTTGCGCGCGTCGCTTTTCAACCACTTCACGTCGGTGACCTCGGCGACGATGTCCGCGATCTCGTTGCCGAATTCGCCGCGCAACTCCTGCCAGGCCGTCTCGGTGTCCTCGAGGGTGTCGTGCAGCAGTGCGGCGGCAATCACCACCGGGTCGCGTACGCCGCCCTCCTCCCATAGCACCTTCGCGAGCGCAATCGGGTGGTTGATGTAGGGAGACGCGCCCTTGTCCTTGCGCCGCTGGTCGCGGTGCTTGTGCGCCGCAAACGCAACCGCTCGCAGGATCAGGCCCGTCGCGCGGTCGGATTCGAGGTTGTCAGGCGACATCGGAGAATGGATCGGATGCTTCGTAGTCTACGACATTGCGAGATTCGGCTACGCGAGGTGAACACATTCCGGCCGCCGGGTTGACGCGTCCTTCCGCGGGACGCAAGATTGCGTGCGTCACCCAGCGGAGCCGCTCATGGCCATCTCAAACGCCGTTGCCACCCTGCCGTTCGACCGAAGCGACCCGCGCGCCGTGCGCCGAGCGGTTCGCACGGGCGCCCATGCGCGACACACTGCCGGGCTTGCGCCCGGCTACGTGCAGGGAAACGTCTGCATCCTGCCGCGCGACTACGCGGATGACTTTTTCGTCTTCTGTCAGCGCAATCCGAAACCGTGCCCGCTCCTCGGCGCATCGGATCCGGGTGATCCCCGCCTGCCCGCGCTCGCCGAGGATCTCGACATGCGCACCGACGTGCCGAGCTACCGGGTGTTCCGCGACGGCGAGTTCGTCGAGGACGTGACCGACATCCGCCCGCTTTGGCGCGATGATCTCGTCGCCTTCGTGCTCGGCTGCTCGTTCTCTTTCGAGGAGGCGTTGATGGAGGCCGGTCTGCCGCTGCGCTACGTGGAGCAGGGCAAGAACGTTCCGATGTTTCTCACCGACATCGACACGGCGCCGGCCGGTCCATTCCACGGCAAGATGGTGGTGTCGATGCGCCCCTTCACGCCGGCCGGCGCGATTCGCGCCATTCAGGTCACTACCCGCTTTCCGACTGTGCACGGCGCGCCCGTTCATATCGGCAAGCCCGAGCTGATCGGCATCGCGGACATCGATCGGCCGTGGGTCGGCGATCCCACCGAAGTGCGCGCCGACGAGTTACCCGTCTTCTGGGCGTGCGGCGTGACGCCTCAGTCCGTGGTTCGCAACGCCCGCCCACCGCTCTGCATCACTCACACCCCCGGCCACATGCTGGTCACCGACCTGAGAAACGCGAGTCTCGCGGTGCTCTGACAAAGCAAAACTCCGCTCGCGCGAGGTTTTGCTCTTAGCGGGAAGGAGGGTTACGGGAGGAAACCAGCCGGTTTCCTCCTGTACGTTACCTTCCGCTTTTCTTGCGCTTCAGCGAATGGGCGAGAACGGCACCGGACTTAATATTCGGTTTTCCTGAGATACGAGGAGGTGCACGACCTTCTCGATGTAGCGCTGCCAGTCGGGGTCCTGGCTCATGCGCGCGCGGCGCGCGGCCCGGTCGTCGAGGCTGTCATAGCCCCACATGAAGACGACCTGATTCAGGTTTCCGGTCTCGGTCGTGAAGTAGCCGAGGAACTTGCCCAGGTGACGTTGCTGCAGCGCGAGGCCTTCTTCACCGTACAGTCGCACCATCTCCGGGACCTTCCCGGGGTGCAGGGTATAGATGCGCTCTTCGACGATCATCGCTTTCAGCTCCTGGTCGTGACGACACCCCGGTCGATGACGATGACGCGGTCGGCCATGCGCTCCGAGTGCTGCAGATCCGACTCGGAAAGTATCATCGACATGCCCGCCTTCTTGAGGTTTCCGACCACCTCGACCAGGCGATGCGCCAGCGCAGGGGCCACGCCCTCGAAGGGTTCGTCGAGCAGCAGCAGCTTGTCGCCGCACATCAGCGCCCGGCCGATCGCCACCAGTTTCTGCTGACCGCCCGAGATCTGCAGGCCCTTGCGCGGCGCGAAGCCGCGAATCTCGGGTATGAGGTGATAGACCTTCTCGAGCCGGGCTGCGGCCTCGGGCAACTTCGCAGCCCATGCGGGCAGCAGCAGGTTCTCCTCCACCGTCAGATCGGGAATCAGCCGACGATCCTCCGGCATGTACCCGATTCCCATCCGTGCCCGCATGTGTATGGGTGTCGACAGCAGGTCCACGCCGTCGAAGCTGATCGCCCCGCTCGAGACCTTGAGCAGCCCCATGATGCTCTTCATCAGGGTCGTCTTGCCCGCGCCGTTGCGTCCGATCAGGCCTGCCATGCTGCCGGTGGGAAGCTCGAGCGACACGCTGCGCAGGATCTGCACCGCCTGGATCGAGACGTCGACGTTCTCGACCTTAAGCATTGGGCGCGTCTCGCTTCTCGTCGAGCCTGTGGAGCTCGCCCCCCACCACGAAGCGCTTGACCTCCCGGTCACCCAGCACGGTATCGGGCGATCCATCGGCGATGATGCGCCCGTCGTAGAAGGCAAGCACCCGCCCGGCGAATCGGCTCACCACCTCCATGTCATGCTCGACGAACAGGACGGTCGCGCCTTCCGCGCGCACCGCCTTCATGATCATCTCCATGATGACGAATTTCTCCTCGGCCGAGACGCCGCTGGTGGGCTCGTCCAGCAGCAGCACCTTGGGCTTGGCCGCCATCGTCAGCGCGATGTCGAGGAGTTTCCGCACGCCGCCGGGGAGCACCTGCGCATTCTTGTCGCGGTAATCGACCAGCCCGAAGCGCTCGAGGATCGCGTCCGCGACCTCCTCTGCCGGCCGGCCGTGCCCCGGCACGCTCGGCTGTCCGCGCGAGAAGAAGCCTCCCACTCCCGCGTTACGCATTACCACGCCGAGTCCCATCATCATGTTCTCGTACGCCGTCAGCGAGCTGTAGAGCTGCGGAATCTGGAACGAGCGGCAGATGCCGAGCCGCGTGATGTCACGCGGCGCGAGGTCGGTGATGTCGCGGTCCTCGTAGTGAATGCGGCCGCGGTCGGGCTTCAGATAGCCCGTGATCATGTTGATGAAGGTCGTCTTGCCGGCGCCGTTCGTCCCGATGAGGCCGACCACCGAGTCCTGCTCGATCGCGGCATTGATGTCGCTCGCGGCGGTGACCGCGCCGAAACTCTTGTTCAGCCCCTTCGCGTCGAGAATGATCGCCAGGATCTCAGGATGTCTTGCGCCGGGTGAACAGCGACCACAGGCCGGTCGGCAGGAACACGATCACTGCCAGCAACGCGCCCCCCAGAACCATCTGCCAGGTGTTGGGCGAAATGTCGAAGGCGACGGTCTGGATGATGCCGAAGATCAACGCGCCGAGGAACGGCGCGATCACGCTGCCCGTGCCCGCGAGGATGGTGATGAAAATGAACTCGCCGGACGTCGTCCAGTAGGCCATTTCGGGATCGATGTGACCGACCGTCGTGGCGGCAAGCGCGCCGCCCAGCCCCGCGAGCGCGGCAGCGATGACATAGTTGACGTGGATTGCGTGGCGTGCCGAAGCGCCCATGTACTCGACACGTATCTCGTTGTCCTTGATACCCGGCGCCAGGCTGCCCAGCGGCGTCTTGAGGTATCGATGCACGAGCAGGGCGGCCACAAAAGCCACGACGCTCGCCACGACGAGGACTGCATAGCGCACCCACTCGTCCTCCGGACGGATGCCGAACAGCGTCGAAGGCAGGACGTTGAATCCGTCGCTCGAGCCGAGCGTCTCGCTCTTGACGAGCAGGCCGTACAGGATCATCGACACGGCGAGGCTGAGCAGCCCGAAGAAGATGGCGCGATAGCGCGCCAGCAGGAATCCGAGGACGAAAGCCGTGAATGCCGCCACGACCATTCCGGACAGCATCAGGGTAAGCACGCCGTCCACTTCGAAGAGCCGCCCGAGCATCCCGGCGGTGTAGGCACCGATGCAGTAGTAGAGCGCCTGGCCGAAGGACACCAGCCCGCAGCGCAGCAGGATCAAAAGGCCGAGCACGACCAGGCCCTTGGCGATCGCGATCGTGAGCAGGAATATCGCCCATTGCGGGACGAACGGCGCGAACACGAGCACGATGACCAGCAACGCGCCGAGTATCCGCGGCGTGCGGTCGGCGGTCATATCTTCCTCGCCTCGGCGATGCTGAAGAGGCCGCGCGGTCGGAACGCGAGCACCATTGCCATCACCAGGTAGATGACGAACAGCTCTGCCTGAGGCAGATAGTGAATGGTCGCAGAGCGCACGAGGCCCACGATCACCGCGCCGAGCGCCGCGCCGGGGAGACTGCCGAGACCGCCGATCACGACCACCGCGAACGACAGCACGATCACTTCGACCCCAAGGCCCGGCACGACGGAAACCGTCGGCGCCGTGAATGCCCCACCGATCGCCGCCAGCATCGAACCGAACGTGAACGTCAGGACATAGAACCTGTCGACGTTGATTCCCATCGCCCGGCTCACTTCCGTGTCGTGAATCACGGCGACCAGAAGCTTCCCGGTGCGCGTCTTGGCCAGCGTCCAGGCAAGCCCCGCCCCGCACACGATCGCCACCCCGACCAGGATCAGGTTATAGGTCGGATACGTCAGGTCGGCGACGTCGAAGCTGCCCAGCAGCCCGTAGGGCTCGGAGATGAAATAGGGATCGACGCCCCAGATCAGCTTGATGACGTCTTCCAGGATGAGAAACAAAGCGTAGGTGATGAGGAGAATGACCACCTCGTCCTTGACGTACATGAACCGCAGGATCCCGCGCTCGATGAGCGGCCCGACCACCATCGCGACTAGCACCGCCGACCCGAGCAGCACCGCATAGGAGAGCATCGGCGGCATGCCGTGGGCCAGGAGCGCGCCGGTGATCGATGCGGCGGCATACGCGCCGAGCGCGTAGAAGCTGCCATGCGTCACGTTGATGATCTTCATGACGCCATAGATGAGCGTCAGTCCGACCGCCGCGATGAACAGCCAGGCCGAGTAGATGGTGCCGTCGATGACGACCGCTACGAATTCCTGCACGGGTTCGGCAGACGAAAAGACGGCTGCCGGAAGGCAGCCGTCTGTCGCTCGGAGAGCGTTACTTCTTGAATCCGCTGTTGATCCAGTCGGCGGCCTTCACGCCGTCGGGCGGATTCACCATCTCTGCGGGATACCGCTTGATGTTGGCGATGGTCATCTTGCCGCCGACGTTCTTGCTGACGCCGTACGCGGTCCCGGTGATCGCCTGGTGACCCTTGCCGTTCGTCATCTTCACCTCGCCCGCCGGGCTCACAAACGTCAGATTCTCAAACGTCGCGATGATTTGCTCGTCGCTCGGACGCTTTCCGCCATTTGCGGCCTGCGCCTTTTCCCAGGCGGCTTTGGTGCCGAGGATCGCCTGTGCCATCTGGTAGGCCGCGTAGTTCGGCGGAACGCCGTAACGGTCCTCGAACGTCGCGGAGAACCACTTGTTGAGCTCGTTGTCGGGGGCATACGGTCCGTACGGACCGCGCGCGCCAATCACCACGCCGTCGGGAATCTTGGAGGCCAGCTTGTACATCGCGGTCTCGCCAGTCGTGAGAATCACGGTGCTGCGCTTGAAGAGGCCACGCGGTCCCGCTTGCAGGATGAACGCCTCGAGGTCGCCGTCCCAGAAGCTGGAGTGGATGACGTCGGCCTTCGAGGTCAACAGCGTCGAAATCTCCGCGTTGTACTGCCCCGCGAAGAGTTTCGGCATCTGCGAGGTTGCCACCTTGACCCCGGGGATGATCTGCTTCATCGCGAGCTCGAAATCCCCCCAGGAGTCCTGGCCCCAGGCATAGTTCTGATTCACGCCCGCGATCAGCTTCGCGTTGGGCTTGAGATCCTTCACGTACAGCGCGGCGCCGACACTGTCCATCGTGGCAGTCGCCGCCGTGCGGAAGACGTACTTGTAGTCACGTTCCTCGAAGATACGGGGCGTGCCGCAGTCGAAGAACACGGTGACCTTCTTGAGCTCCTCGGCCACGGGCGCGATGCCAAGGCAGCTGCCGCTCGAGATGTATCCGATCACGAGGTCCACGTTGTCACGCTGCACCAGGTTGCGGAACTCGGTCACCTGCGTAGTCGTGCCGCCGGACTCGTCGACCAGTGACATCCGCAACGGCGCACCGCCGAAGCCCTTCGTCGCATACGGCGCCGGCACCTTCCCGGCATTGAGCATCTCGAACATGAACTCCGCAGCGTTTCGTGCCGGGACGCCGAATGGCCCGGCTGCCGGCCCGGAGAGAAACGAGACCACGCCGATCTTGATCGGCGTTTCCTGGGCGATGGCGGCCAACGGGACGCAAAGTACCGTGGACAGCGGACGCGACAAGCTTCCTGAATCCTTGCATGAGATCCTCCTTCGTGGGCTTTATCGGGGAACGCATGGGCCGACGAATGCGCAAACAGTACGATGGAACCCTGCGATGAACCCTGGCCGCGCGAGTCTTCTTATCCGGAGCCATGGTGCAAGAAACGGCGCCGACGGTCAAGCAAGGCCTCCGGGAACCGCGCGGCACCGGCATGGCGCGCTGCAGAACCGGCGCGATCGGCTGGCGGATACCGGGGCGCACGCACAAATGATAGGCTGGAACGATCGGCTGGAATAGCACACGGAACGAGAGCCCATGACATCATCCTATCCAGGACTGCTCGCGGTGTGGAACGACATCAGCGCTGCCGACGAGGCCGAGTTCAACGCCTGGTACGAGGAGGAGCACTTTCCGGAGCGGCTGAGCGTGCCAGGCATCCTGACTGCGCGCCGGTATCGCGACGTAAACGCACCGCTGCGTTACGCCGCGATCTACGACACCGCGTCCGTAGCCGTGCTCACCTCCCCCGCCTATCTCGACCGGCTCGCCAATCCCTCGCCGCGCACTCGCGCCATCATGCCGCGCTTCAGCAACATGACACGCGCCGCCTGCGAGATCGTCGCTGACCACGGCGCAGTCCGACTCGCCGGGCAGCATGCTCGCATGGCTCGAGCTCGTCCGACGCGCCCGCGGAATCCGTCCGCGATGCGCTCGCGTCCGCCGCGCCGTTCGGGCGAATCCGCGTCGCGTTGCCGGATGCCCGATCGACCGGTGTACCCAATCCGGAAGCGAAGTTTCGCGGCACGCCGGATCGGCTGCCTCCGCCATTCGTCCTAGTGGAAGGCGACGACGAGCAGGCAGTGAGCGACGCGGCAGAGCGCATTCGCCCCGCAGTGGGCGCGCGACAGCCCGCGCGCATTTTCAGGTTGTTGCTGGCGCAGGAAGCGGAGGCAAAGGGAGGCAGACCGGCATGAGCTTCGAGACCATTCTTTACGACGAGGACGGGCCGATCGGCTGGCTCACGCTCAACCGTCCCGACGACGGCAACATGTTCACGCCGCAGATGTGCCACGAGATCCGCGACTGCCTCAACGCCGTGCGCCGCGAGACGCGCACCCGCGTGGTCGTGATCACCGGCGCAGGCGACAAGTTCTTCTGCATCGGCGGCAGAAAGGAGGGAATGGAAGACACCCTTCTCTACGCCGGTGTGCTGCCGACTCTCGAGATGTACGAATCCATCGACCGGACTGCAGAAGCCCGTGATCGCCTCGGTGAACGGATTCGCGGTCGGTGGCGGCAACGTTCTGCAAGTCGTGTGCGATCTGACGATTGCCAAGGAAAGTGCCGTCTTCCGGCAGGTAGGCCCGATGATGGGCAGCTTCGACGCCGGCTTCGGAACCTGGTACCTAGAAGATCTCGTCGGCAAGAAGAAGGCGAAGGAGCTCTGGATGCTCAACCCGCGCCTCACCGCGCGCGAAGCGCTCGAGTTCGGGCTGATCAACCGCGTCGTTCCCGGACGCCAGCCTGCGCGAGGAAACGCGCAAGATGGCACTCGAGCTGGCCGAACGCGGACCCTTTGCGCTGGCGTCGGTCAAGGCCGCATTTAATGCCCGCCACGGCGGCGTCGGCGGCCTGGCCCGCATGGCGCACGACCTTCTGCTGCGCGGCTATCTCGAGACCGAAGAGTCGCACGAGCTTTCCGAAGCTTTCCGCGCAAAGCGCAAGCCTGATCCGGACAAGTTCGGACGGTGAAAATGACGGTGGCCTCTCCCGAGGCCCGGCAGAGCTGGCTGGTGTTCGCGCCCTCGACTCCCGCTGCAGCAGCCACCTCCGAAGAGGGAAAAAGAAACTGGCCCGCCGCCTCGCTCCCGTTTCGTGAATGGCCAACACCGTCCTGACGCTGCTCAACCCGCGCGAAGCAGAGCGCTACTACGCCGACGGGGTGTGGCGCAAAGACACGCTCTACTCGCTCCTGCAGAAGCACGCCCGCGAGCGGCCGCAGTCGCCGGCGTTGCGTGACGCGCGAGTCCGCCTCGCATGGCGTGAGCTCAGCGAGTGGGTAGACGCCGTCGCGGAGCGCTTGCACCAGGCCGGCGTGCGTCGCGGCCAGCGCGTGGCGGTCTGGCTGCCGTCGCGCGCCGAGAGCGTGGTCACGCTGCTTGCCTGCGCGCGCAACGGCTACGTCTGCAATCCCTCGCTGCACCAGAACTACACGGTCACCGAGATCACGCAGCTCCTCGAGCGCACGCGCGCGGCCGCACTGTTCGTCCAGTCGGGCTACGGGGCTGACGCCGCGCGCGCGGACATCGTCGCCGCGGCGCAAGCGCTGCCGCACCTGCTGGCGGTCTTCGGGGTGGAGGGGCCGGCGGGCATCGATACCCGCGCGGTCCCGTTTCCCGCGCGCGGGGCGCACACCGAGACGTCGCTCCAGCCGGACGAGGACGCCGATCGCATCGTGTACCTGGCCTTCACTTCGGGCACCACGGGCGCGCCGAAAGGCGTCATGCACTCGCACAACACCCTCCTCGCCAACGGGCGCGCGATGGTCGAGGACTGGCACCACGACCACTCGACCATCCTGCTCAGCCTGAGTCCCATGAGCCATCACATCGGCACGGTGGCCGTCGAGCAGATGATGGCCGCCGGTTTCGAGCTCGTGGTCAACGACCCTCCGGCGGGCAGGAAACCGATCGACTGGGCGGTCGAGACCGGCGCCACCTACATCATGGGCGTGCCCACGCACGCCATCGACCTGCTTGCCGAGGTCAAGCAGCGCAGGATGGACCGGCTCGGCGCAGTGCGGCTCTTCTACATGGCCGGCGCACCGATCCCGCGCGAGGTGGCGCAGACGTTTCTCGACATGGGCATCACGCCGCAGAACATCTACGGGATGACGGAGAACGGCTCGCACCAGTACACGCTGCCCACCGATGACGCGACGACGATCGTCGAGACCTGCGGGCGCGCCTGCCGCGGATACGAGACGCGCATCTTCAGCCAGGAGAACCCCGATGCCGAGGTGTCGGAAGGGGCCGTCGGCGAGATCGGCACGCGCGGCGCACTCCTCATGCTCGGCTACTTCGACAATCAGGCCACGACCGAGGACTCGTTCAACCGCGACGGGTGGTTCATGTCGGGTGATCTCGGCACGCTCGACGCCCGCGGCTGCCTGCGCATCGTGGGGCGAAAGAAGGACCTGATCATCCGCGGCGGCCACAACATCCACCCTGCGCGGATCGAGGACCTCGCGCATCGACACGCCGCAGTTCAGAAGGCCGCGGCATTCGGCGTGCCCGACGCGCGCCTCGGCGAGAAAGCCTGCCTGGCGGTAATCTGTCGCGACGGCGAGCGCGTTCACGGCGAGGGGATGCTCGATCACCTGCACGCGGTCGGTCTGTCGAAGTACGACATGCCCGAGTTCTTCATCACCCTGGACGCCTTTCCTCTCACCGCGAGCGGCAAGATCCTCAAGCGCGAGCTGGTCGAGTGGGTGAAGAGCGGACGCATCACGCCGGAACCCGTCCGCTGGGCAGCGCCGCGAAGGGAAACAGTTACAGGAGGACTGACGTGGCCATTGAGCTAATCCGAATCGAGGAATTCGCGCTCATCCGGCTGAACCGCCCGGATGCGCACAACGCTCTCTCCTTCAAGCTGGTGGGCGACCTGTCGGATGCGATCGACGCGGTGGCGGCCAGCGACGCTCGCACGTTGCTCGTCACCGGCGCGGGTGACCGGGCCTTCTGTGCGGGTGCAGACATCGGCGAGCTCGCCGGACGCACGATGATGGAGACCAAGCGCGGTGCCGAGCACGGCCAGGCCATGCTGGAAAGACTCGCGCATCTGCCCATGCCTTCGGTGGCGATCATCAATGGCTACGCGTTCGGCGGCGGACTCGAGCTCGCGCTGGCGTGCACCTTCCGGCTCGTCACGCCGAATGCGAAGGTCGCTCTCCCGGAGATCAAGCTTGGATTGATCCCCGGCTACGGTGGCACGCAGCGCCTCCCGCGGGTGATCGGCGAATCCCGCGCCCTGGAAATGATTCTCACTGGCAAGGCCATCGATGCGCAGACCGCTCTGAACTGGGGCCTTGCCAGTCGTATGGTAGAAGGCGATCCGGTCGCGCAGGGCATCGCATTCGCGCGCGAATTCTCCGGCTACAGCCTGACCGTACTGACGCTTGCGCGCGAGGCCGTGATGCGCGCCAATGACACGCCCCTGCAAGAGGGTCTCAGGATCGAGGCGGATCTTTCGACGCTTGCGTTCCAGACTGCGGACGCTACCGAAGGCACTGCAGCATTCATGGCCAAGCGAAAACCGACGTTCAAGGATCGTTGAGATGCAACCGATGACGATCGCTGTCACGGGCGCGAGCCGCGGCATCGGCGCGGCGATCGCACTCGAGCTCGCGCGCCGCGGGCACACCGTCGGCTGCCTCACGCGCAAGGGCACGGGAATAGAGAGCGTTCCAGTCGACGACGCGTTCGCCGGGCGGACACTGAACATCGCATGCGACGTGACCGACGAGGTCTCGATACGGAGCGCGTTCGCCGCACTGGCCGCGCGTGCCGGCGGCATCGATGGCCTGGTGAATAACGCAGGCATCTTCCTCGAGGGCAAATCCGCCGAGCTGACGACCGACGTCTACGATAAGGTGATGGACACGAACGCACGCGCGGTCTTCGCCGCCTGTCGTGAGGTATATCCGTATCTGCAGGCGCGCGGGGGCACCATCGTCAACATCGGCTCGTTCTTCGACAAGCTGGGCGTCAAGCGCAGCCTGGCCTACTGCGCGTCGAAAGCGGCCGTGGGCGCCATCACGCGCTGCCTCGCGGTCGAGTGGGCATCGAAGAGAATCCGCGTCCTCGACGTGGCGCCCGGCTACATCGAGACGGAGCTGAATGCCGCGGCGATGCAGGGCAAGCTGAAGGCGTTTCTCGAGGCCCGCGTGCCGACCGGCGGGCCCGGGAGCACGCAGGACGTCGCGCGCACCGTTGCGGCAGTCTTCGCCGAGGACATTCCGTTCCTTACGGGCGCGACGATCTATCTCGACGGCGGCCAAGGGATGGCACACTAGATGAAAACTTCCGCGTGCGGCTGTTTCCTGATTCTGGGGAGCGCGAGGGGGTGTGGACCCTCGCATCGTTCTCGCTGATGAACGTCTTCGAACGGCTCGATTCGACGCTAGCCCTGGCAGAGGAGGAGCGCCTCCTCGTCGACAGCGTGCGTGCACTCGCACGCGACGAGATTGCACCCCGTGCCGAGGGCTATGACCGTGCCGCCGAGTTTCCCTGGGACAACGTCAAGGCGATCAACCAGCTCGGACTGAACGCGATGTTCATTCCCGAAGCCTATGGCGGCGCGCCGCTCTCTTACGCCGCCTACCTGGCGTGCGTCCGCGAGATCAGCGGCGCGTGCGCCGCCACCGGGGTCATCTGGGCGACCAACTTCCACGGCATCAAGCCGCTGGTGGATTTCGGCACCGAGGAGCAGAAGCAGCGGCTCCTGCCGCGCATCGCGCAAGGCGGTCTCGTGTCGCTCGCAATCACCGAGCCCTCCGCGGGCTCGGACGCCACCGGCATGAAGACGCGCTTTGCGCCCGATGGCGATTCCATCGTCGTCGACGGCGGAAAAACGTTCATCACCAACGGCGATGTCGCCGATCTCTACCTGCTGTTCGGCAAGTGGAGCGAGATCGACGACGATCGCAAATCCATTTCGGCGCTCATTCTCGAGAAAGGAACACCGGGACTGTCCGTGTTGCGCAACGAGGACAAGATGGGCGTCCGCGCATCGAGCACCGCCGCCATCGCATTCGAGGGTTGTCGCGTGCCGCGCGCGAACCTGCTGGGGCAGCCCGGCGACGGGCTCGCACTGCTGCTTGCCTCGCTCAACAAGTCACGCCCGAGCGTCGCGGCCCATGCGCTGGGTATCGCCCGCGCGGCGTTCGACGATGCAGTCGCCTACATCAACGAGCGGCGCCAGTCGGGCCGTCGGATCATCGAGTTCCAGGGCATCCAGTTCATGCTTGCCGACCTCGCCGCGGAGCTTGCGCAGTGCGAGGCCTGGCTGTGGCACGTCGCGCGTCTGGTCGACGCCGGAACGCAGGACATCGGCATCGAAGCCTCCATTCTCAAGCTGCGCGCGTCTGATCTTGCCATGCGCATCGCCACCGAAGCGGTTCAGCTGCACGGCGGCTACGGTTACTGCAAGGACTACCGCGTCGAGCGCCTGATGCGCGACGCCAAGATCACCCAGATCTGGGAGGGAACCAACCAGATCCACCGACAACTCATAGGCCGCAGCTTTCTCACCAGACAATGAAACGACCTCTCTCAGGCATCAAGGTCCTCGACTTCAGCACGCTGCTGCCGGGTCCGCTCTGCACGCTGCTTCTCGCCGAGGCGGGGGCAGAAGTGATCAAGATCGAGCGTCCCGGCATTGGCGACGAATTGCGCACCTACCAGCCGCGCGTCGGGCCCGACAGCCTGAATTTCGCGCTGCTCAATCGCGGCAAGCGCTCGATCGCCATCGACCTCAAGAGCCCGGGCGCGGTCGACCGGCTCACGCCGCTCGTTCGCGCGGCCGACGTGGTGGTCGAGCAGTTTCGCCCCGGCGTGATGGACCGGCTCGGACTCGGCTATGACGCGCTGCGGGCACTCAACCCGCGCATCATCTACTGCGCCATCACCGGTTACGGACAGGACGGTCCGCGCGCTCAGGTCGCCGCGCACGATCTCAACTACGTCGCCGAATCGGGCATGCTGTCACTCGCCGCCGGCGCGGACGGAGCACCGGTCGTGCCACCCGCACTGATCGCCGACATCGCGGGCGGCGCCTATCCCGCGGTGATGAACATCCTGCTAGCGCTACGCCAGCGCGATCGTGACGGTGCGGGCAGTCGGCTCGACATCTCGATGAGCGACAATCTCTTCACCTTCATGTACTGGGCGCTCGGCGAGGGCGAGGCGACCGGGAAATGGCCCGGCCCGGCAACCGGCCTCGTCGCCGGCGGCAGTCCGCGCTACCAGGTGTACCGCACCGCCGACGATCGCTTCGTCGCCGCAGCCCCGCTCGAACAGCGCTTTTGGGAAGGCTTCTGCGCGGTGATCGAGTTGCCTGCCGAATATGTCGACGACAAGCGCGACCCGCAGGGCACCAGACGGGCCATCGCCGCACGTATCGCCGCGAAGACGTCCGACGGAGTGGCAAAAGGCGTTCGAGGGCAAGGACATCTGCTGCGTCATCATGAGCAGCGTCGAAGAGGCCGTGCAGAGCGAGCACTTTCGGGCGCGCGGGCTCTTCGCGCACAAGGTCGAGACGGATACCGGTCCGTTCACCGCGGTACCGGTGCCGGTGGCCGAGCCTTTCCGCGATCCACGCCCGACCGGGTATCCGCGGCTGGGTGCCGACAACGACCTACTCGACTAGAACTTTTCTCAAAACTTGACGGCACTCGCACACGAGGGGATATACAAGGGGCTCCCCCCTTGTTCGTCCGGGGATATACAAGGGACATTCGTCCCTTGTTCGTACCCCCGCTCTTGCGCGAAGAAGCACTGCTGCCAATTCGAGATCGATACCACAAGGACTGAGGCGCGATGCGAGCGGTGATCGTCCGCGAGCACGGTCCGGTTCGCGATCAGCGCGTCGAGACGCTCCCCGATCCGGTACCGGGTCCCGACGAGGTCGTCATCGACGCACGTGCCATCGGAGTCAACTACCCGGACATGCTGGTGATCGAAGGCAAGTACCAGGTTCTCCCGCAACGGCCCTTTAGTCCCGGCAAGGAAGTCGCGGGCGTCGTGAGCGCGGTGGGTGACCGCGTGACGCGCGTCAAGGTCGGCGACCGCATCATGGCGCAGCGCGAGTACGGGGCCTACCGGGAGAAGGTGGTGTCCCCGGAGGCCACCTGCTACCGCATGCCCGCAGCCATGTCGTTCGAGGAAGGCGCGGCACTGGGGCTCGCCTACCAGACGTCGCACTTCGCGCTCGTCGACCGCGCCGCATACCGGACAGGCGAAACGGTGCTGGTGACTGGCGCATCCGGCGGCGTCGGGCTGGCAAGCGTCGAGATCGCGAAGGCGCTCGGCGCGACGGTCATCGCGGGCGTGACCAGCGCCGAAAAAGGCGCGCTCTGCAAACGACATGGCGCAGACCACATCATCGACCTTACCGCGCCGGACTTGCGCAACAGCCTGCGCCAACAGGTGTACGCAGCCGTCGGCAAACGCGGCGTGGACATCGTGCTCGACAACGTCGGCGGCGACACGTTCGACGGCGCGCTGCGCGCGCTCGCCTGGTGCGGCCGGCTGGTCGTGGTGGGATTCGCCGCCGGGCGCATTCCGGAGATCAAGGCGAACTACCTGCTCGTGAAGAACATTGCGGTGATCGGCTTGCAGTGGGCAGACTACCGGGAGCGCGACCCGGAATGGGTGCAGCGCGTCCAGGCCGAGCTCTACGGCCTGTACGAAGCGGGCAAGCTCAAGCCCCACATCAGCGAGCGCTACCCGCTGGATCGATTCGCCGACGCCCTCGCCCGCTTCGTCGAGCGCGGCGTGCTGGGCAAGATGGTTCTCACGCCGCGTTAGTCGATTCCGACATTCCCGCCCCCCGATTTCCCCGCTCGGGGGCAGGGTTCGTGGGAATCCATTCTGAGCCCACTCAAAGGCTCACTGGATCCCCGCTTGCGTGGGCATGACTTGATCGTTGCTTCCCTAGGCGCTCGGCGACTCCGGCAGTACGATCACCATCCACGGCACGCCGAAGCGATCGGCGACCATGCCGAAGGTCGGAGAAAAGAAGGTCTTGGCGAGCGGCATCTGCACTTGTCCGCCTTCAGCCAGCGCGGCGAAAAGTCGCTCGGCGTCGGCACCGTCGCGCGCGTCCAGGGATAGCGCAAAGCCCTGGAAGCTCGGGTTTCCGGTGCTGCGGCCGTCCGACACCATTACCTTGGTGTCGCCGATCCGGAGCTCCGCGTGCATCACCTTCTCCCCCGCGCCGGTCGGGCACATCCCGGGGTCCGGGCTGTCCTTGAAGCGCATGAGCATCTCGACCTTGGCGCCGATCTTTCCGCGGTAGAACTCGATCGCCTCTTCGCAGCGACCGTCGAAGGTCAGGTAGGGTTGCACTTGCATGATGTCTCCTGTGATTTGGCCCAGTTTTCTATCCCCTCCTCGGAGAGGACGGGACAAACAACTTGTCGTCTTCTACTTGGCTATTGCTTCTTGCCGATGTCCATCTCACGAAAACGATCGACCGCTTCGCTGGGGCCGAAATCCTCCAGCTCGAAGAACTGCCGAACTTCGATCTCGCCGTCCTTGCCGCCGATCGCCGGGTTGGGGAAGCGCTTGGTCAGTTCCAGCGCCTCCTCGCGGGATTTCACCTGGATGATCGTGTAGCCGGCGATCAGCTCCTTCGTCTCCGTGAAAGGACCGTCGACCACGCTGGTCCTTCCACCCGAATACTTGACGCGCCAGCCCTTCGAGCTCGGCTGCAGCCCCGAGGCATCGAGCAGGGCGCCGGACTTCGCTAGCTCTTCGTGAAACGTCGCCATGGCGGCGATGAGCTTCTCCTCCGGCATGACGCCGGCCTCGGACTCCTTGGTGGCCTTGACGATGATCATGAATCGCATTTGTGTCTCCTGATAGCGTCTCGTCTTGTGCCGTGTCGACCCGACCCGGCCTCTGCTCCTGGTCGAATGGCCCGCCGCGGAATCGACATCGCAGCCGGCTACTCCTGCTGGAAGAACTCGATCGGCCGGACCTCGATCCCCCAGCCGACCTGCTCGCCGAGGTGCGCCGCGGGGTGCATCGAAGCCACCCGGATGGCTTCGTTCAGGTCTTTCGCCTCGATGATGAAGAATCCGCCCACCAGTTCCTTCGTCTCGGCGAACGGTCCATCCGTGATCGAGACGGTGCCGTTGCGGGGACGCAAGCACATCGTCTCCCGGCTGGCGCCGAGCGAGGCCTGCACGATCAGGTGACCGCTCGCACGTAGCGTCGCGTCGTGCGGTGGACACTGGCTCACGAGCGCTTCCATTTCGGGCTTCGACATCGCTTCGAATGCGCGCTCGTCATAGTAGGCAAGGCAGAGGTATTTCATTGCGGTCACCTACATGCTCGTCTTCCACAGTCCCATCATGCGCCCCTCGGGATCCGTGAAGAGGCAAAGCGAACCCATCCCGGGGACCACCTGCTCCTCGACGTGGATCTTGCCCCCGGCCGCGACGATTTTCTTGCGATAGGCCGCGAGGTCGTCGACGCTGACGTACAAGGTCATGTTGCCCGGCCAAGGTCCTTCGCGATCCGGCTTCAGGATTCCGCCGTTTATGCCGCCCTCGCCGCCCGTATCGACGATGCGATAGTTCAACTCGGGCATGTGCTGGATCTTCCAGCCGAACAGCCCTTCGTAGAAGCCCGCGATTTTTGCCGGATCCTTCGACATCAGCTCCCAGTGCACGACGGGATTGCCCATGGCGTTCTCCTTTGCTCAGCGTTGATTCAGTCTGTCCGGTTACCCCTGGTCGATCGGCGGCCCCGGAAATCGACAACACCCGGTCGGATCAGGTTTTCAGGCGGTACCCGGTCCGAAAGATCCACCAGACCAGCGCCAGGCACAGGGCGAGAATCCCGAGCGTCGCCACCAGGCTGATTTCGACACTCACGTCCGAGGTGCCGAAGAAGCTCCAGCGGAATCCGCTGATCAGATACACGACCGGGTTGAACAGGCTGAAGGTGCGCCAGGCCCCGGGAAGCATGTCGATCGAGTAGAACGCCCCGCCCAGAAAAGTCAGCGGAGTGATGACCAGCATCGGAATGAATTGCAGCTGCTCGAAGCCCTTGGCCCAGAGGCCTATGATGAAACCGAACAGGCTGAAGGTCGTCGCGGTGAGCACCAGGAAGGCGAGCATCCACGCCGGGTGCAGGATGCGAACCGGCACAAACAGGGTCGCCGTCGCGAGAATGATGACCCCCAGGACCACGGATTTCGTGGCCGCCGCGCCGACATAGCCGAGCACCATCTCGAACGCCGACACCGGTGCCGAAAGAATTTCGTAGATGGTACCGATGAACCGCGGCAGGTAGATTCCGAACGAGGCGTTCGACAAGCTCTCCGTGAAGAGCGACAGCATGATCAGCCCCGGCACGATGAACGCGCCGTAGGGAACACCGTCCACCTCTTTCATTCGCGAGCCGATCGCGGCGCCGAACACGACGAAGTAGAGCGACGTCGTGATGACCGGCGTGACGAGGCTCTGCCAGAGCGTGCGCCGAGCGCGTGCCATCTCGAAGCGGAAGATCGCCAGGACGCCGCGGGCGTTGAACGACGCCACACTCTTGGACGAGTTCGAGTTCGTGTTCGCGCTCATGCCCGCTCACTCACCAGGCTGACGAAGATGTCCTCGAGTGAGCTCTGGCGCGTGTTCAGATCCTGATATCCGATGCCCAGCTCGCCGATCCGGCGCATCAGCGCCGGGATCGCCTTGCCCTCCTCGCTCGCCAGGAAGGTGTATTCGAGGTCGCAACCGCCGTTATGCAGCGCCAGATTCCAGTCTCCCAGCTCGGCGGGAATCGCCGTCATCGGCTCGAGGAGATGGAGGGTGAGCTGCTTCTTGCCGAGCTTCTTCATGAGGGCCGTCTTCTCCTCCACCACGATCAGCTCGCCCCGGCTCACCACGCCGATCCGGTCGGCCATCTCCTCGGCCTCGTCGATGTAGTGAGTGGTCAGGATGATGGTGACGCCGCTCGCGCGAAGGCGCCGCACCAGGGCCCACATGTCGCGGCGCAGCTCCACGTCGACCCCCGCGGTCGGTTCATCGAGAAACAGGATCTGCGGTTCGTGCGCGAGCGCCTTGGCGATGAGCACGCGCCGCTTCATCCCGCCCGACAGCGTCATGATCTTGTCGTGACGCTTGTCCCACAGGGAGAGGTCGCGCAGCACCTGTTCCAGGTGCGCGGCGCTCGGCGCGAGCCCGAACAGGCCCCGGCTGAAGCGCACCGCGCCCCATACTGTCTCGAACATATCTGTGTGCAGCTCCTGCGGGACCAGCCCGATCCTCGACCGCGTGGCCCGGAATTCGTGCGTGATGTCGTGGCCGTCGACGAGTACCTGTCCCGACGTCGGCGTGACGATGCCGCAAATGATGCTGATCAGGGTCGTCTTGCCCGCGCCATTCGGGCCCAGCAGCGCGAAGATCTCGCCGGAGCGAATCTCGAGATCGACGCGCTTCAGCGCCTGCACGCCTGTCGCGTAGGTTTTGGTCAGGCCCGCGATGGAGATCGCGGCCCGCGCGGCTGCGAGTTCAGCTCGATGCATGTGCTTGCCGTTTCTCCGTCTGGGCGGCCATCTCCCGAATCGGTCGGATCGGCCGCACCTCGATGCTGCCCTCCTGCGCCGGCGGGATCCGCGCCGCGAGCGCGAGCGCCTCGTCGAGATCGCGCGCATCGATGAGATAGAACCCTGCGAGCTGCTCCTTCGTCTCGGCGAAAGGACCGTCGGTGATGGACACCTGCCCGTTCCGGACGCGCACCGTCGTCGCGGTCCTAACCGATTGCAGCGCCTCGGAAGCGATGCAGTGACCGGTTTCCCGGATCGCCGCATCGTAGGCGAGACAGTCGCTGTCGGCGACGTGCTGCGGGGCGCGCTCGTCGAGATACACCAGGCACAGGTATTTCATGTTTCTCTCCAAATCGGGTTGGCAGTACCGATAGTCGGACGATGCGGCCCCGGATCGACACGGCGCGGAACAATCTTACAGCTCGGCCAGACGACGCTCGAGAAACCGCCGCTCGGGTCCCTGCAATGCAAGCGCGGCCGCCCGTTCGTACGCCACGCGGGCCTCCGCCTTCTTGCCCAGCCGGCGGCACAGGTCCGCCTGCGCGGAGTGCGCCAGATGGTAGTCGGCAAGATCGCCGCGCGCGAGAATAGCATCGACAAGCGCGAGCCCGGCGGCCGGGCCGTCGCGCATCGCCACGGCCACCGCCCGGTTCAGCTCGACGACCGGCGAAGCTGCGGCACGCAGCAATACGTCGTAGAGCCCGACGATTTGCGGCCAGTCCGTTGCATCGGCAGTCGCCGCCTCTGCGTGCACCGCCGCGATGGCGGCCTGAAGCGTGTACGGTCCGAAGCGCCGCGACGCGAGCGCGCCTTCCACGAGCACGAGTCCCTCGGTGATCTGGTCCCGGTTCCAGAGCATGCGATCCTGATCGGCGAGCAGAACGAGCTCGCCGTCGGGCGCAGTCCGCGCGGCGCGTCGCGACTCCTGCAGCAACATCAGCGCCAGCAGCCCGGTCGCCTCGGGCTCCGGCAGCATCTCCACCAGCAGCCGCCCGAGACGAATCGCTTCCGCCGAAAGGTCGAGGCGCGTGAGCGTATCCCCCGATGACGCGGAGTAGCCCTCATTGAACACCAGGTACACCACGCGCAGGACACTGTCGAGCCGCTGCGGCAGCTCGTCCGGTGCCGGCACCTGATAGGGGATCCGCGCATCGCGGATCTTCGCCTTGGCGCGCACGATACGCTGGGCAAGCGTGGGAGTCGCGCTCAGAAAAGCGCGCGCGATCTCCTCGGTCGTGAGTCCGCAGACTTCGCGCAGCGTGAGCGCGACCTGCGCATCCGGCGCCAGGGCGGGATGACAGCACGTAAACACCAGCCGCAGCCGGTCATCCTCGATGCCTTCGTCGTCCCAAGGCGTGGCGTCATCGGCGATGGCGCCGACCTGCTCGGCTACGTCCTCGAGCGCGTCGAACCGCGCCTGCCGGCGGATGCCGTCAATCGCCTTGAAGCGGCCGGCCGACACCAGCCAGGCTCGCGGATTCGCGGGCACACCGCCGCGCGGCCATTGCTCGAGCGCCGCCCGGAACGCTTCGTGCAGCGCCTCCTCGGCAAGATCGAAATCGCCCAGCAGGCGGATGAGCGTCGCAAAGACGCGGCGCGATTCGGCGCGATAGATGGCGTCCACCATCTCGCGAACGCTCTCGATCATTTCCCGGCTCGACAAGTAAGGTGAGGCGTCGCGTGAGGACTCAAATCCATAACCGCGCCGCGGGATACATCCGGTCCGACAATACGCGATTACACGCTCCAACGGCTGCGGTTGTCCATCGCATCCCGATTGACACGTTGCCGAGCGCTCAGTACCGTCGGCTCCATCATCGCTTTTTACCGGCGCGTCCGTTGTAGACCGCGTCGCTCAACCGCTCGGAGCCGAAATGCCATTCACGCAATCGTCGAGCCGCGCACTGTCGCAGGATGAGCTCACGTCCGTCCGCGCGCAGTTGACCTACCTCGCTCCCGGCGGCGACCGGGCGGAAGTACGCGTCTATCCGCCGGTGAGCGGCCTTGCCACGGTGCGACCGGCGTCGGTTCAGCACCTCGTGTCGATCCAGGACGCGCGACCGATCGCGAATCGCTTACGTCTCGACGAGCACGGGTTCGAGCTGCATACGCATCGATCCGCATTCGACGACTTCTACGACGAGGCTGCGGTCCGGGAACGCTATTACCCCGAGGTGCAAAGCGTGCTCAAGGAAATCACGGGCGCGCTTGCGGTGATCGTGTTCGACCACAATGTGCGCAGCGCCGTTCGCGCGGCCCGCGGCGAGCCGGGGGTTCGGGTGCCGGTCGACCAGGCGCACAACGACTACACCTTGCAATCCGGTCCGAAACGCAGGCGCGAGATCCTCGACGAGGCCGGACGTTCCGACCTCTCGGACCGGCACTTCGCGTTCGTCAATCTGTGGCGGCCGATCGTCGGACCGGTGTGCGACAATCCGCTCGCGGTGTGCGATGCACGCAGTGTCGCCGCGCACGATCTAGTCGCCACGGACATTCATCATTTCGGCGAAGGCGAATTGAACGTGCCACGTCACAGCGGCCAGATCTACTCGCTTCGCCATTCCCCGGGACACCGTTGGTTCTACGCGTCCGAGATGCGACCCGACGAGGCGCTGCTGCTGAAGGGCTACGACTCGCGCGCCGACGGACGCGCGCGCTTCATGCCGCATACTGGTTTCCGCAATCCCGACTGCCCGAGCGACTTCGTGCCGCGCGAGAGCATCGAGGCGCGGACGCTAGTCGTCTTCGACGAACCGCTCTAGTGCGCGGGCCGAAACGATTCGTCGCCTGGATTCGTCGCCGAGGACGCCCGCGCCAAGCGCCGGAGCCGACGTCGTGTTGACCAGAGCGCCATGCCGCCGGCGATCAACAGCGCATACGTCGACGGCTCCGGGACCGTGAGCGCAAGGGAGAACGCCTGGTTCTCCCCGATCGGCGTGCCATAGGGAACGCCCGGATCGGTCGGCCCACGTGGAAATGGATTGTCCAGGTCCACGCCCAATGCCCGCAACGAGGCAAGCAGCATCGCGCGCCTGAGATCTTCCCCGCCCACCGGCGGGTGAGAGCGTCGTCACCGGCAGTCTACGTCGACGCTGGCAAGGTCGAGCTTCCAAGGATCGGGATCGAGCAGCGGACCGAGCTTAGACCGTGCCCGGAAATTCCCAGGGCGCTGAGATCGAGGCCCGCATTCAGAACCAGGTCGTAATCGTAGTCCACCTTGTAATCGAGCTGGTATGAGCGCGTAAAGCCCAACGAGAGCGCAGAAGCGTTGCGCAACTGCACCGACTCGTAGTCGCCGAGGATCACCTCGGTGATAGGATCGCCCCAGGTCTGCGAACTCTCGTCGAAGACCTGGACCGGGGAGGAGAACTGATAGATCGTCTTCATGCCGAGCACGTTCAAGGCGAAATCGTGCTTCAGATCGACGCCGGCGAACGTGTCCAGGCTCAGCAGGTTGTACCCGAATCCGAGCAGGCTCCCATGCAGCGGAATCGGAAAACCAGCAGCCTTCGCCACCAGTCCAGCCACATCCGCGTTCAACGTGAGCATAGGCTCCTGGCGATCCTGCATGAGCGCCGGCGTGCCCGGCGTTAGGTTGGAAAAAGTCTTCGCAAGGGTCGGCACGTTGGCGCTGGCGCTGACGAAGCTCGCGAAGGGCTCGGGAGCGTTCGCCTTGTAGGGCGGGGACGTATCGACCAGCGAGCCGAACACCTTGAGGCCCTGCCCGTCGACTGAAGCCAGCGAAACGATCGTGTCCACCTTGAGCGAAATCTTTCCTTCGACACACCCGATCACGCATGCCTTGGCACGCGCGAAGCCGCCGAGGTCCACGTCCAGTCCGGCATAGGCCGAGACGTCGGCGGACTTGACGTCGAGCTTCTTGATGCCGAGCGGATCGATGCGGTTGATCAGAAAGAACGGATCCCCCACCGACGGCTTGAGCCCTTGGCCGAAGATGAAAGTTCGCGCATTGGCCGTGGCCGCCAGACTGATGGAGCTTCCGTAGCCGACTGCGAAGCGGGCGTCGACGTCCGCGTGACCGCCCGCTTCAGCCTCAAGACCAAGGCAGACACCAAAACAGCCTTCGCCACGCGTTCGGTACGGCATCACGACACACCGGGCAGCTAAAACGTCCCCGCGTAGCGATCGCCGTTGCGGACGTAGGCGAGGTTCGTCTGATCCGGATTGCGGTTGACGAGATCGCGGCCGAACAGCGGGTGGGTCACGCTGCGCACCTCGTGCTCGATCGTGAAGAGCACTTTTCCGCTCTTCGGATCGACGAGGTCCTTGAAGCGGTACTGGTACTGGTCGCTCTCCTCGAAGACCAGTCCGCGCTCGCTCAGCTTTGCATGCGGCCCGGAGAAATCCGCAAAATAGACCTGGATGTGGTGCCCGTCGTATGGCGGTATCTCTGCCGCCGTCTCGCGGTAGATGATCAATTGCGATTTTCCGGCGACAGCGACTGCCGCGGGCGCGCCTTCGCGTGTCTCCACCTTGGCCGGCACGCTCAGGATCTCCCGGTAGAAACGCGCGATTCCGGCGGCCGCATCGGGCGGGACATCGAACTGCACGTACGGTATGCCGAGCGTCCGGGTGCCAAATTCCGGCGAGGGCGCGTGCAGCCGCACGCGATTGCCCCAGGGGCACGTCGCGTCGATATGGCCGTCGCCGCGCTTGAAGGAGAACGCGGTCCCGGCGAGCGGTTTCACGACCCGCTCCAGGCGCTTTGCCGCGGCATCGAGATCCGGGACGACGACGCCGACCCGCCCGCGCAGCACCTGCTTGCCGCGCGTCGGCAGATGAAACTGATTGCGCCCGACGTTTACCCACATGTTCTCGAGGCCCACCACCACATAGGGATCGCGGGTCAGGCCCAACCCGACCACGTAGTAGAGGATCGCGAGCTGCTGGTTGTCGTGCGAAAGATTGACGTGCTCGAGCGCGACCATGTTGCCGAGGTCCTCGTGCGTGCGGTCGTATGTGCGGTCGTTCATTGTTCAATGCTCCGGTTGTCCTGGGTCGGCAGCGCGCCCGACCACCGCCATCGGGTTGAATGTTATTCGGAAATCGCTCGAGCGGGGAGTCATGCGTGGCTCACTGTAGCCCCGCAGGTTCCCGGGGCCCACTGTCGTTCGGAGCCCGATTTGTAGATATATTCAGGGCTTTGAGCCATTCATTGGAGTTGCCGTGGCCGAACATCTGCGTGCAATCGAATCGAGCCTGGCACTTTCTGTCGCCGCGAAGATCGTCGACGCCGCCATGGCAATACGCGCGAAGGAGGCGCTGCTGCCACTTGCCATCGCCGTGCTGGATGCCGGCGGCAATCTGGTCGCCTTCAAGCGTGAGGATGGTTGCGGCGTGCTGCGTTTCGACATCGCCCGCGGCAAGGCGTGGGCCGCGCTGGGCATGGGCATGCCGACGCGCCAGATCCGCGATCGACTCGCCCAGCGCCCGGCCTTCCAGGGCGCGCTCGCCGCAGCATCCGATGGCCGTTTCATTCCCGTGCCCGGAGGCGTCCTGATACTGGACCGCGCGGAACGCGCGATCGGCGCGGTAGGGATCAGTGGCGATGCATCCGACAAGGACGAGTACTGTGCCATCGAGGCCATCAAGGCGGCAGGCCTGGCGAGTGACCCCGCCGAGCCACAGCCGGATTGGCGCGCCGCCGGGCTCTGACTTTTTTTCCCGCGCGCGAGATCTTCGCGGCGCCATGGACGCGGTCCTTTGCCATTCCGCGCAGCGGCGCCTGGTGGACATGGTCATGGGCGGGGCGTATGCTGATTTTCACCAACCTCGAGTGTCCCTGGAGGGTCCCATGCGCAACGTGACGGTCTTCGCGGTCGCGTTCCTCGCGTTTCACGCGTTCCCGGCGGTCGGGCTCGCGCAAAGCGGCACGATCATCCCCCAGACGGCTATTCCGCAGACGAGCGTGCCGGGCGCCAGTTCCGGCTATCCGTACTCGCCGGGTGTCGGTGTCGTCGCACCGATTCAGGGCGGCGGCGCGGTCATCGTGGCCCCGGGGCAGGTGGCACCCGGCTACGTGATCACGCGGGATCAGGCGTGGGGTACCGGATTCGTTGGCTCGGGCGTCGGACCGACTTACGTCGTCCCGAATGCCGGCGGCACGACGATCCTTTCACCCGGCTATGGCGCGACCTACATCCGGCCGAATCCGGTGGGCGGCACCACCATCATCGGGCCGAATCAACCCACGACAGTAATCGCGCCGACCGGGCGCGGGGGCTCGGTCATCGTCGGCCCCGGCGGCACCGGCTATGTCGTTCCTACGCCGCAGGGCACCTACATCCAGCCGCCCGGCAACGCGCCGCAAAGCATCATCCTCGGCCGCTGAAGTCGGCGGCGCATGCTGCGCCGCCGAGAGGATCGATCGATCCGGCCTGTCGACTCTCCGACGCGATCGGAAAAAGGGCATTCGGCGTGCAGTCGTCGGGTTATGTGATGCGCGTCTACTCGCGGGCATGGCGGTCGCTTGACAACGTCGAAAGAGCCGGTTCCAAGCGCATCAACGCCTCGCGACATCAGACACCTCCGCGCACCGCAGAATCACGCGCAGCGCGAGCGGTATTGATGCGGGGTACCCGATGTACTACATTGCACGTTCGAGGAGAGACCGCATGGCGGCAAGGTTCCGGACGATCGGATGGACGTTGTGCGCATTGGCCGCCGCAGCGGCCACAATCGCGCTCGCAACCTACCCAGGCGCGGTAACTGCGCAGGGTTTCAAGTTCGAGCAGAATCCGGGTGCCGAGCGGCAGGCCGCCGAGACGGCAGCCCGGCAGCAGCGGGTCATCCAGAACATCTCCACGCCGTGCCGGCAATCGATCAAGAACAAGAAGATCATGGTGATCATCGGCGAGCAGCAGTCCAACGGTTACGTGCTCGCGAAGCAGAACAACTACGGACCGCACTTTCAGTTGATCAACGAGCGGCTGCGGGCACTCGGGCTGCGGACCTACACGCCCGAGGAGATCCGCAAGCAGATCGCGCAGGCCGAGATAGACGCCTACTTCAAGAACGATCCCGATCTGGCCCTGTCGGCGTCGAAACGACTGGGTGCGAGCTTCATTCTGCGCGGCCTGATCACCTCGCAGGCGACAGTCAACCAGATCATGCACATCAACCAGGTCACGGTGGGAATGGGATTCACGCTCGCAGCGTCCAATGGACGCACTGTCGCGGACGCGAACGCAGCGGCCAGCTCGTACGCCGGGCCGGACGTCCGGGCGATGGCGCTCACGCTGCTCGACGAGCATGCGGACGAGGTGGTCTCCAAACTCTACAGCGACTATTGCCGGAACGCGGATCCGGCGGGTCGGGCATCGGGCAAGGCGACGCAGTGAGCCGGAGCGCCCCGCTCCCTGCGCCGCACGATTCATAGGCGTCAACTCGCGGAGGGATCTTTATGGACAGGATTTGCGGCAGCCTGATCATCGGCATCTTCGGCAGCCTTGTGCTCACCGGCGCAGCCATCGCTCAGCCAACGTTCGAGAGCGCATCGCCGACCGCCGGCACCAGTACGTCGGAGCGCGCGAATGCCATGGCCGACAAGGGGATGTACAAGCCGATCGAGTACCCCAATGCGTCCAAGAAGGGCCCCGCGCTAGTCGTGATCCCGGGCGAGATCAAGAGCAGCAATGCGACCTTCCTCCAGAAGTTCGGCCCGACCAACATCGCCGATTTCGGCGAGATCGAGTTGTCCAAGGCCAACTTCCAGGTGCTCGAGCGCTCCAACCTCGGCCCGCTCCTGAACGAGTTCACGCTTGCCTACAACCTCGGCGACCCGCAGAAGGCGCGCCAGTACCTCGGCATGGGCAAGCTACGCACCACGAAGTACATCGTCAAGTTCGACATCCTCAAGACCGAGCAGGTTGCAGCGGCGCAACAGGGGTTCGATGGCGCGGCGATCGGCAACGTGATCGGGATACTCGGCGCATTCAGCGGCTCGACCGGAGGCGCCCGGGCCGGCGCAGTCGGCGGCACCGCTGTCGGATCGGTCAAGACCGGCGACTCGACCGGCGTCTGGGTGATCGGGATGCGCTACAAGATCATGGATGCCGAGACGACCGAGCAAGTCGCGCAGGGTTACACCGAGGAGAAGATGGAGATCGGCGCGACGGGCACGTCGGTGCTGGGCGTATCGAGTTCCGCGCAGGGCGGCGTCGGCCTGGACACGATGGTCCAGCGGCTGGTGCAGAAGTCGGTGTGGGAGATCGACAGCAAGTACAAGTGACCCAGGCACAGTCTGACTGGGTCATCCCCGCGGAAGTGGGGATCCAGCAGGCCGTTGATGAGCACGCTCAGTCTGGATTCCCGCCTACGCGGGAATGACTGGCCATTGCAGACTCTCGACGCGCGACGCCGGCCCGCTGCCGGCGTCGGCGTCTTGACGCGAAGAAGATTGACGGTGGGGAGAGCGGCGCATGAGTGATACGACGAAACTCGGCAAGTTCGAGGTCCGCCGTGAGATCGGCAAGGGCGCGATGGGTGTGGTCTACGAGGGCTACGACCCGATGATCGAGCGGACCGTGGCGATCAAGACGATTCGCGCCGAGAACCTCCAGGGAGACGATGCGCAGGAGCAGCTGGCGCGTTTCCGCCGCGAGGCGCAATCCGCCGGCAGGCTCACGCATCCGAACATCGTTTCGGTCTACGACTTCGGGCTCGACGACGGCACCTACTACATTGCCATGGAGTTCGTGAAGGGACGCGAGCTCCAGGACATCCTCAATCAGAACGAGCGCTTCGGCGTCGCAGGGATCCTGCAGGTCATGACCCAGCTGCTCGAAGCGCTCGACTATTCGCACCGCAACGGAGTCGTCCACCGCGACATCAAGCCGTCGAACATCATTCTGCTCGACGACGGAACCGTGAAGGTGGCCGACTTCGGCATTGCACGCATCGAGTCTTCGAACCTGACCCAGGCAGGCATGGTACTCGGCACACCCAGCTACATGTCGCCCGAGCAGTTCATGGGACAGACCGTGGACGGCAGGACGGACCTCTTCTCTGCGGGCGTCATCCTGTATCAGCTCCTTACCGGGGAGAAGCCCTTCACGGGTTCGGTCACGACCATCATGCACAAGGTGTTGCAGGAGCAACCGCTGCCGCCGTCGACGCTGAATGTGCAGGTGCCGCGCGCGTTCGACGCGGTCGTGCAGAAGGCGCTGGCAAAACGCCCCGACGAGCGTTACCAGACCGGACGTGAGTTCGCCGCTGCGATCAAGAGTGCCGCGACGGCAACCGCCGCGTCGAGTGCGCCAGGTGACGCGACCGTCGTGGCATCGCGCGAGCCGACGATGCTGGCGGGCGACACGATCGTGCAGACGTCGAAGGATGCGCAGCACACCATGCACACCCGGCCTGCGGCAACCGATGCGACTCAGCGCACCGAGAAGATGGGTGCGCCTGCGACCCCCGCGCCGGCGCCCGCAGCCGCTCCGCGCCGCTCGCAATGGCCGGTCATTGCGGCGTTCGGCGTGGTCGCCGTGATCGCGATCACGGCCGCTGGCGTGCTGCTCATGAACAAGACTTCTACCCCGACCGTGACCGCGCAGCCGCCTCCGGCGGTCCCGCCGGCCACGAAGACGGCCGCAGCAGCACCCGCGCAACAGAGCGCTACGCCACCCCCGTCCGCGCCAGTGGTGGTGTCCGCGCCACCGACCGTACCATCGTCGCCGCCCGGAACCGTCACCGTCACGGCCCTCGGACTCGCCGACCCGACCGATGCGCGCTACAAGGACGATCAGGGCGCGCTGCAATCCGCGGTGCGCGCCGATTCGCGCAGTCAGCTCGTGGAGAAGGCCCTCGGGCTCTACGTCCAGCAGGCGTCGCTCTCGAAACACTACGAAAAGCTGCGGACGACGCTGCTCGCGCGCAGCGGCGATTACATCGCCTCGGTCGTGCAGGAGTCTGCCCCGGAGTTGGGCAAGGACGGACTCATGTACATCACGACCCAGGCCGTGGTGAAGTCGAGGGAGCTGCAGAAGTCGCTCAACCAGATGTCGCGCGACGAGCGAATCGATTTCATCCGCAACAGCGGCGACCCGAAGATTTCGGTGCGCGTGGCGACCCGCGATTCCGACCGCCCGGACGGTCCGGCGCAGCCTTCGGCGATCGCGGAGAACATGCTCAAGGAGCGCATCAAATCCTTTGGATTCCGGACCTGGTCGGACGAGTCCGGTGCGGCGAAATCCGACTTCGTCGTCTCCGGCGAGGCGCGCATCAAGAAGCTTTCCATGAAGTTGCAGGCATCGGGAATCACGATCACCAAGTTCACCCTCACTTCGTGGACCGTGAAGTGCACCGACCGAGAGACCGGCGAGGAAATCTATTTCAACAACAAGCTTCCCGTGGGCGTCGGCAGCTGGGCAAGCGAGGAAGCGGCGCTGCGCGCAATCGGCGACAAGCTCGCCGACGAGTTCTCGCGCGATTTCTTCCTTCAGCACTTCGGCGTGAGTGGTCAGAAAGTCGTCCTGAAGCTCGCGGGAATCAGCGACGCAAAGGCGGCGGACCTTTTCGGGCGCGAGCTGATCGGCCTCGGCACGGTGGTCTGGAGCGCTGCGCGACCGGGCGCGGCACCGCGAACGTTCGACGTGCAGCTCGCGGGCAGCGGCTCGCCGCAGGACCTGGTCGTGGAGGGAATCCTCAAGCCGATCAACGGCAAGCTCGGCAAGGCCTGTTTCGGGCTCGGCGCCAGCGCCGGCGACGAGGTCACGGTCACGCGCGATCCGGCATGCACCGAAGCGAGCGTCGTGCAGCAGCTCGAGAGCGCGCCGCCCGCCGGTCTCTACGAGGCGCCGCCCGCGAGGCAACGCTCGGTGGTCAAGAACCCCGAGACGCTGAAGAAGCTGGTCATCTGAGGCTGCGCGGAGCAGCCGAACGGCGCCCTATTCCGGCCTGGGTCGGACTTCGCTGGCGAACGTGATGAGCTCGGCGTCGGGCGCGGAGGCGGAATGCCCGAAGCTCAGTGTGCCGCGTCCACGCAGGAGCACCTGGTCTCGGCGCACCACCGTCTCCACGTCGCCTTCAAGCGTGACGAACGTCCCGTTGGTACTCAAGTCCACGTAGTAGAACCGGTCCGCGCGCCGCTCGATGCGTCCGTGCAGGCGCGACGCCATTCGATCCGCGATCGAGATCTCGTGAGTCGCATCGCGGCCGATCTGCACGCTGGGCAACTTGTCGTCCATGACAAGCGTCCGCACGCCGTGCATAAGACGCAGGATCGACTCGACCTTGGCCGGTCCGCGGTTCGATGCCAGCATCGTCAGGTCGTCACCGGTCTGCCACAGCACCTCGCAAACCTCCACCTCGGACTGCTTGCCCTTGACCGAGAGGGCAGCCAGCTTCCGCGTGCTCTCGCGCAGCATGGCCGAGAGCCCCGCGACGGCGTCGCCAGTGGTGATGATCTGGCCGGCCTTGGCGAATCCCGCCATGCGCGCCGCGGTGTTCACGGCATCGCCGAAATAGTCGCCGCTATCCTCGAGTACCTCGCCGACGTGAAAACCGATGCGGATCGCGAGCTGAACGTCGCCGAACGGGGGCAGCGCGGTGATGCGGTTCTGCATGTCGCTCGCGGCCTGCAATGCCGCGTCCCCGTCTGGAAAGACCGCCATGACCTCGTCGCCGATGGTCTTCACCACGGTGCCGCGATAGGCGGCTACCGAGCGCTTCATGACGTCGATCGCCGCTTCCACCGCGGCGAGCGCCGCCCGATCACCCAGCTTCTCGTACAGCTTGGTGCTGCCGCTCACGTCCGCGAAGAGGACGGCCAGGTTGCGTGCGCTTGACGTCATTCCATGGCTGGATTTTCATTAATTTCCCATAGGATAGCGCGAGATCGGCTTCCGCACCCAATGTTCCCGCGAGGTGGCGGTGACCTTTGCCCGCGCATGGCCCAGACGTGCGCCGTGACTAGGCGCCCGCGGCCTGGGTCTCTGCAGGCGTCGCGTCCCCGGGCGGCTGCGGCTCGACACCAGCATCGACCAGGGCGATCACCGACCAGTCGGGGCTCGGCTCGAATTTCGCACCTGTGACGAACACTTCCACGCGTCCCTTCGGATCAAGCGCGAAGAGCGGGACGGCGCGCTCTGCGTACCGCTCGCGATACGCGCTCACACCAAAGGTCTCGGTGAGTCGCGTCTTGCGCACCTCCGCGCCGCGGAAAAGACGCCGCGAGAGGTCGGCGTAGCTTGCCTCCTCTCCGAACGCGTCCCGCCCGGCCCGTGCTGCGGTCCCGCGACCTTCGGCGCCGGAGCGCACCTTGAGCGCGTAGACGTTCCGGGCCTCGAAATCGCGGCGATACCGCGCGCAGGCAAGCTCGTTCAAATGCGTATCTGTTGTAAGCGCGAGCAGGTGACCGAGCCCGGCAAGGTCAAGGTAGAGCTCGGCATGCTCCGACAGCGGATTGCCGTAATAGGCGCGCAACCCGTCCATGCGGGCCCGACTGACGTTGTCCCATTGCGCGTCGGCAAGCAGCACGGGGATCTTCTCCTCCGTGAGAGCGCGCGCGATGGCACGGGCGAGCGGATGTGCGCCCACGATCAGGAATCCCACCGGTTCCGGCTCGGCAACCTTGAGCGCGCGCGCCAGCGGTCCAGCCGTCAGGCTCTGCAGCACGACGGTACCGATGATCACCACGAACGTGAGCGGGACCAGCAGCTCCGCCTGCGCGAACCCACGGCTCTCGAGCTGCAGCGCGAAGAGCGCGGACACCGCCGCCGCGACGATGCCGCGCGGCGCGATCCATGCGAGCAGTGCGCGCTCGCGCCATTTCAGTGCCGACCCCCACGTGCTGATCAGCACCTGCAGCGGGCGGGCGACAAACTGCACGACCGCGAGCACCTCGAGCGATACCCACCCGATCTCGCGCAGGTGCACGAGATCGAGCGACGCGGCAAGCAGGACGAAGAGCCCACCGATGAGGAGCAGACTCAGGTTCTCCTTGAATTCCAGGATCTCTTCCACCGGCACGCCCTTGCGGTTGGCAAGGAAGATGCCCATCACTGTCACCGCCAGAAGTCCGGATTCGCTCGCCGCCGCGTTCGAAGTTGCGAATACCGCGAATACCGAGGTGAGCGTCGCCACGTTAAACAGGTACCCGGGGATCCAGTCGCGTCGCAACGCCTCGCCGAGCGCGTATCCGGCCACAATGCCGAGCGCCGTGCCGGTGACGACCACTTTCAGAAACGTCACCAGCGTCTGGCCCAGCGCATTGCTCGCGCCCGCGGAGATGATGTATTCGAACACGAGCACCGCCAACAGCGCGCCGACCGGATCGACCACGATCCCTTCCCAGCGCAGGATGTTCGCGATGCGCGCGGTCGGGTGGACGGTGCGCAGCATCGGAACGATCACGGTGGGTCCGGTGACCACGAGGATGCCGCCGAACAGCGCGGCCATCTCCCACGAGAAGCCCGCCATCCAGCGCGCGGCCAGCGCGAGCGTCGCCCAGGTCACGAGCATCCCGGTCGTGACCATGCGACGCACGACACTTTCCAAGCCCTGGATCTCGGAGAATTTCAGCGTGAGTGAGCCCTCGAAGAGAATCACCGCGACGCCGAGCGACACGAGGGGGAACAGCAGGTCGCCGAACAGCGCCGCGGGATGCACCCAGCCCGCGACCGGGCCGGCGACGATTCCGGCGAGGAGCAGAAAGACGATCGCTGGCAATCGCACGCGCCACGCCAGCCACTGACAGGCGGCCGCCAGGCCGCCGATCAGGGCGATCGCTATGACTGCGTGCTCGGCCACGTCGGCAATCGAGTTTGGTTACACTGATCCGGCAGCTGCGGCGGGAATCGGATCATGGGCTGCAAGCAGGCGGCGGGGCGAGCCCGACCTAGCCGCTGTTGCGCAGCCCGGCCGAGAGCCCGTTGATGGTCAGATGGATCGCGCGCTTGGTCGACTCGTCATCCTTGCCCGACCGGAACCGCCGCAGCAGCTCCACCTGGAGGTGGTTCAGCGGATCCAGGTACGGCAGCCGGTCGCGCAGGCTGCGTGCAAGCGTCGGGTTCCCCTCGAGGAGCGCGCCCTGGCCGGTGATCTCGAGCAGGCGTCGGATCGTGAGCGCATGCTCGGCGGCGATTCGCGCGAATACCGAATCGCGCAGCGCGGCATCCTCCACGAGGTCCGCATAGCGTGACGCAATGCCCAGGTCGGTCTTCGACAGCACCATGTCGAGGTTGGAGAGCAGCGTTCCGAAGAACGGCCAGCGCCGATTCATGTCCTGCAGCAGCGCGAGGCCGTTCGGATGCGCAGCGACCCATTCGGTGACAGCAGTGCCAAAGCCGTACCAACCCGGGAGCAGCAGCCGCGCTTGCGTCCAGCTGAATACCCACGGAATCGCACGCAGATCTTCGATCCGACTCGACGTCTTGCGCGAGGCCGGCCGGCTGCCGATGTTGAGGTCGGAGAGTTCGCGGATCGGCGTTGCCGAACGGAAGAAGTCCTCGAAACCCGACGTCTCGTAGACGAGCGATCGGTACGCGCGGTAAGCATTGCCCGAAATCGCTTCCATAGACGCGTGATACGAAGGATCGAGCTCACCCTCCGGCAGCGTGGGAACGAGCCCGCCCTCGAGCGCTGCCGCGGCGATGGCCTCGAGATTGCGACGACCGAGCGTGGCGTCCGAATACTTTGCCGAGATCATCTCGCCCTGCTCGGTCACCCGCAGGCCGAGCGCCAGACTCCCTGCGGGCTGCGCGATGATCGCGTCGTGACTCGGGCCACCGCCTCGACTGACCGTACCGCCCCGGCCATGGAAAAATCGCGGCTCGACCCCGGCCGCACGACACGTCTCGATCAATCGGATCTGCGCCTTGTGCAGCTCCCAGTTGGATGTGAGGTACCCGCCGTCCTTGTTGCTGTCCGAGTAGCCGAGCATGATCTCCTGGAACATGCCGCGCTCGGCGACCCAGGCACGATAGCGCGGCAGCGCAAGCGCAGCCGCCATGATCTCGGGCGACTGACGCAGATCGGTGATCGTCTCGAAAAGCGGCACCACGTTCAACGCCAGGGAGCGCAACCGTCCCTCGGCGTCGGCAGTGAAGAGCCCGGTCTCCTTCAGCAACAAGGCCACTTCGAGAAGATCGCTCACCGACTCGCACTTCGAGATGACGTAATTCTCGATCGCGCGCGACCCATGCTGTTCAATGATCGTCCGCGCCGTGCGCAGGCAGGCCAGCTCGCCATCCACTGTCTCGGAATACTGAACGTACGCGCATTGCAGCGGCCGCGCGGTCCCGAGCTCACGCTCGAGGAGCGCAACGCGCGCGTCTTCGTCGAGCGCGAGATAATCCCGGCAGGCGCCGGCTTTCGCGAGCAGCTCGGCCACGACCGATTCGTGAACGTCCGCGTTCTGACGCAGATCAAGCGAGGCAAGGTGAAATCCGAACACCGCGACGCCGCGCTGGAGCAAGTCGAGCCGGCCCTCGCCGAGCGCCTCGCAGCCGTGCGACGCGAGCGACGCGCGTATGCAGGCGAGGTCGCGCGCGAATTCTGCGGCATCGCCGTACGCCGGACGGTCCACCTTCGGCGGCGGCTGCGCCGAGAGACTGCACAGACTTTGCGCGGTCGCAGCGAGCCGCGCGTAGATGCCGACCAGGGCCTTACGATACGGCTCGTCCTGCCGGAACGGCGAACCGTCGCTGGCGGATTCGGCCAGGGCCAGCAGCGCGGGCGTCGGTGTAGCCAGCCGACTCGAGATCGACAGCTCGCGCCCGAGCGCGTTCGTCTCGGCGAGGTAGTGGCGCATTGCGACCTCGGACTGGCTGCGCGCGGCGAATTCGAGCGTCTCGGCGTTCACGTACGGATTGCCGTCGCGGTCACCGCCGATCCATGACCCGGTCGTGAGAAATGCCGGCAGCGCCGCGGACGAATTCCCGATCAACGGCCGCAACTCCGCCTCCGCGTCGCGGTGCAACCGCGGGATCTCGATGAGAAACGTGCTTGGATAATACCCGAGCGCATTCTCGATCTCGTCGTGCACCCGCAGCCGCGCAAGCCGCAGCATCGCGGTCTCCCAAAGGCGCAATACGGTGCGATACAGCTCGCGGTCCCAATCGGCGCGCTCGTCCGGGGTGAGCTCGATGCGATCGCGCGTGCGCAGCAACCTGCCGACCGCACGCTCGCATTCCAGGATGCTCACGCGCCGCACCTCGGTGGGATGCGCGGTGAGCACCGGGGTGACGCGAGCGAGTGCGAGCCAAGCGGAAAGCGCCTGGCCGGACACCCCCGCGGCGCGCACTCGCTGCAGGGCGCGCGCGAGGCTTCCGTTCTGCGGCGGCGAGCCGGCGGCGCGGTGCGCGCGCCGGCGCCGGTCCTGGTGGACGTCCTCCGCCACGTTCGCGAGGTGCGAGAAATAGCTGTAAGCGCGCACCACCTCGAGCACTTCGCGCGGCTGCAAGCCGAGCAGCAGCGCATCCAGTGCCTCGCGGATCGTCGCGCGTTCGGCGTTGTCGGCGCGATGAAATGCCACCGATTTCTGGCGAATCGTCTCGACGCGGGTAAATGCGGCTTCGCCCGCGCGATCGCGCAGCACATCGCCGAGCAGGCGCCCCAGCAGCCGGATGTCTTCGTTGAGCGCGTGCTCCTTGTCAGGCGGATCGGCGAGCAGCATGGTGTCTCCACTGGCATCACGACGCGGATGCGACGGATATCGCTATTCTGGCTCAGATCGGCGTCTCCGCAGTCTTTGCTTCAACCTCTTACAATACGAAACTCACCGGGGAATCTGACACGTGCCGTTCAATCCACGCAATTCGCGGGCTTCAGCGCTCTCGGGAACTCCCGACACCGCGGCAGTGAAACGGCGGGCGCTCGAACTTGGTGCGGATCTCGCGGGCGTTGCGTCCGCCGCCACGCTAAACGCCTTCCCGCCCGACCCCCGCTGGCCGCAGACCCCCGATCGCATCTCGCCCTATGTCAAGAGCGTGATCGTTCTGGTGCAGCGGATCCCGGCCGGTGCATTCCGCACCAAGACCAATGTCCCGGTGCAGTACATGGACATGCTGGTGCTGCGCAAGATGGACAAGGTCGCCTACCGGCTCTCGGACGAGCTCGAGCGGCTCGGGCACCCGAGCTTCGTGACTGCGGCACAGGAAACCGACTGGGACTACAAGCGCGCCTCCTACGGCCGGCTGTCTACGCGTCATCTCGGCGTGGAAGCGGGTCTCGGCACGCTCGGACTGGAAGTGAACATCCTGACGCCCGAATTCGGTCCGCGCGTTTATCTCACCGGCATACTCACCGAACTCGAGCTCGAGCCCGATCCCCGCATTACCGAACAGGTTTGTATCGGCGAATCGTGCAGTCGCTGCCTCCACGCCTGTCCGCCGAACGCCGTGCAGCATTGGGGCATCGACAAGCGCGGCTGTGCCACCGAGGCTCAGGAATTCGGCTTCATGACGATGCTCGCCTTCATGGAGCGCGTCATCGACGCACCGGCTGCAAAGCGCGCGTCCATGTTGAAGACCCGCGATCTGTTCGGATTCTGGCAGGGGCTTCTCCGCGTGGTGGGCTCCTTCGGCGATTGTCCGCGCTGTCTTGCGGTGTGTCCCGTAGGCAATGATTACCATGCGCATCTTGCCGAGCTGCACAAGGAGATTCCCGAGAAGACGCCCGAGAAGGTGTCGATCGCGAAGCGCTTCAAGCAGGCACGCGCGGCAGGCGAACCGGTCGCCGGCCTCTCGGAGTGGAACGTGCGCTGGGTCGGTCCGGACGGCTATCAGGGAATGGTCGCGCGCCAGCTCAAGGAATTCCGTAAACGGCAAAAGGAATTGAGTGGAGACCTACCGGAAACCGCTGACCGCGACTGACGTCAAGGCGAAGGCCCGCGAGCTCGGTGCCGACCTGGTCGGCATCGCCGACGGCGCAGCGCTGGACACGTCGCACATCACCGATCTCGACGGCGGACGCATCATCGTCCTCGCCAAGCGGCTGAACGAAGGTGTCGCACGAATCCGGCGCTGGGACGACCGTCACAAGTACTACAACGACGAGCTCGCGCTCACGCATCTCGAGGAGACCTCGCTCGATCTCGTCTACTGGCTCGAGGACTGCGGCTATCCGGCGATCATCGTGCCCCCGACGCACGTCGACCCCTCCCGCTACCGGGACGATCCTGGCGAGCACATCGAGCCGCTGCTTTCGCTGACGCATGCCGCCGTCGCCGCTGGACTGGGAACACTCGGCCTCAACCTGCAACTGCTCACGCCCGAGTTCGGCCCGCGCGTCCTGCTGACGGCGGTGCTTTGCTCGGTCGACATCGAATGCGACCAGCCGATGACCGAGGCGCTGTGCCGCGGCCCGTCGTGCAGCCGCTGTCTCAAGACCTGTCCCGCCGATGCTGTCCAGCACTGGGGACGCGATTGGCCGGCGTGCGACCGGTACCGCTCGCCGCACGGTTTCGCCCAGCTCACCGAGCATCTTGATCGAATCATCGACGAGACGGCGCCGGACAAGCGCAAGCAGATGCTGCGGTCCGAGGAGAGTTTCAACCTGTGGCAGAGCATCCTGCGCGGCTCCGGCGTGATCACCGGTTGCCGGCGCTGCGCCGACGTCTGCCCCGTGGGGACGGATTACGAATCGATGCTCGCGGACGCCCTGAACGAGATTCCCGAGAACACGCCGCAGAAGGAATCGCGCGTCGCTATCATGAGCAAGAATCCCGAATCCGGCGCCTATGCAGCGCAGCGGCAATGGATCGGGACACTGAAGAAGGGCTGACCGTGCCGCTCGACATTCCGAAATCGCGCACCGAGATCCAACGCATCCAGAGCGAGCGCAAGCGCGCCGCGGTCGAGCAGGCGCGGCGCTCGCCGTTCTGGCGCCCTAGGCTCGAGCACGTGCGGCTCGATCGGCTGGACGACCCGGAGGAGTGGCGCAAGATTCCGATCCTCGACAAGGACACGTTGCGCGCGCTCACCGACCGGCAGTTCTACGACGAATTCTGCATTGCCGGGAACGACGGCGTCGCCGAGTACTGGCGCTCGGGCGGCGTGACCGGCCAGCCGCTCTTCTATCCGCGCAGCTTCCGGGACATCGAATTCGGGCTCCTTTCGTTTGCCCGCTGTTTCGACTGCGCGGGCGCCGGACGCGGCGAGCGGGCGCACGTGTCGTTTCCCCTGGGGATCCACCCGGTCGGCCAGATCTACTGCCGCTGCGCCACGGCGCGCGGCATCACGGTGAACTGGGCGGGATCCGGCACGTCGACACCCTCCGCACTGCAGCTCGAGCTGATCCAGCGGCTCCGGCCGGACATCTGGCTCGGCATGTCGAGCTACGCCCTGCATCTCGCCAATCTCGCGGAGGCACGCGGCATCGACCTCGCGAATTGCGGTGTGCGGCGCGTAATGTGCTCGGCCGAGCCGGTGTCGCAGGCGAAGCGCGACAAGATCGAGCGCAGCTGGGGCGCGCGGCTCACCGATACCTTCGGCATGACCGAAGCCGGAATGATGGGCGCGGAGGATCAACCAGGACAAGGGTTTCGCATCTGGAGCGACATGCACTTCGTCGAGGTCCTCGATCCGCAGACGCTCGTGCCAGTGAAGGAAGGCGAGATCGGCACACTGGTGGTCACGGCGCTCTGGACCAACAACGTGACGCCGTTTCTGCGCTGGAGCTCGGGCGATCTCGTTAGCTACAGCGAGGCAGACGACGGCATCGGGCCGTACTCCGTCTTCCCGCGCCTGAAGCACGCGCACCGCACCGCGGGATTCTTCAAGGTGCGCGGCGTCAATCTCGGACACCAGGATCTCGAAGATTTTCTGTTCCGCCGTGCCGAGATCGGAGACTTTCTCGCCGAGGTGCTGAACGAGGGTGACCTGGACCTTTTGCGCCTGTCGATCGAGGTTCGCCGCGGCGCCGATGCGAACGCTGTCGCCGCATCGGTCGCCGTGGACGTGAAGGAGAATTTCGAGCTGGCGCCGCAGGTGGTCGTGCTCGAGACCGGGACGCTTGCGCGGGCGTTCGAGGCCAACATCAAGGCTGCGCGCTTCGTCGACCGGCGGGGCGGCTAGAACCCCGTCAGAAGCAATCCGCAGTGCGTTGATCCTCACGGAGTCGTCATGGCCGAAGCGTGACGTGGGTCACGCAAACAGCGCAGCGCGGGCGGAACTGTGCATCCGGCACGAAACCGCGGCGTCGCACGACAGGGAATCCGCGCGCGACCTCGCATAGAGTTTCTCCATCGGACGCGCCGAGTGGTGCGCGGCACCGAAGGCAAGGAGGGACACCGATGACCTGGACCCCGATCATGACTTACCTCGTGGCCACGGCGGGCGCTGCCGGCCTCGCCTACCTGGTCTGCGTGACCTGGATCTGCGTGCGCGATGTGCGCTCAGACAGACGCATGCAGCGACGCCGGGACGCCCAGCAGCAAGGGGCCTGGAATCCGGAAAACGTCCGCTAGGAAGCAGCCCGCGCTCGGCGGAAATCCGGGTCCGCGTCGCTCCTGTCGTCGTCCGGACCGCCGCAAGTCAGGAACTCAGGCGCTCGTCGCGCGGCGCGATCTCCGTGACGAGGTCGCGAACCAGCGCCTTGTTGGGCAGCGGCTCGACGCGCATCGCGCCCGCGTGCAGACGCGCCGTGCAGGCATAGACTGTCTTGCCGTCCAGCCGCACCATGCATTCCTTGCAGGTATTGGCATTGGTGCACGAGTAACGGATGGCGAGGGTCGGATCGTGATGCGACCGGATCCAGCGCAGCCCGTCCAGCACCGACTGTCCCGGCTCGAATGGCACGTCCCACGAATCGTCGCGTGGCGTCTCGCCCGGCGCGCCGCGACGGATGATGAGCGTCGCGCGATTGCTCATGCGGGAACTGCCCGCTTCTCCAGGCGCAGCGCATCGCCGGCGAGCGCGATGACCTGGTTCACGCTCCACTGGCCGTCCAGCCCGGGAAAATCCTCGCGCTGGTGGGCACCGCGCGACTCGGTCCGCGCGAGCGCCGCGCTCGCAACACATTCACCGACCCGCGTCATGGTCTCGAGATCGAACCAGTCGAAGAGCATCCCGTCGAACGCGGTATCGGCGGGAGGCTTGAGCGCCGGGAGCTCCTTGCGCAGGGCGCGCAGCATGCCCAGCGCACGTTCCAGACTTGCCTGCGTGCGGAACGGGCCCACGTCGTCCTGCATCGTCGATTGCACCGCTTCGATCATCGCCGCCGGATTGAACCCGCGTCCCGGTGCGCCGTCCACAATCCGCCGGCGTGCGGCATTGAAAGTCATGGCGTCCGCTCGCACCCTCCCGCGCGCAGATCGCGCCGCAGCCGACGCGCCGGCCTGGCTCCCGAACACCAGTGCCTCGGTGATGGCATTGCCGGAGAGGCGATTCGCACCGTTCGCGCCGCCCACCGCTTCCCCGGCCGCGTAGAGCCCGGGCACGCGCGTCGCCATTTTCGCATCTACCCGCACGCCGCCCATGTGATAGTGCGCGATGGGCGCCACCTCCACGGCCTGCTTCGTGAGGTCGATGCCGTTCGCTGCCAGCCGGTCGATCACCGGCCCGCCCGCGGCCCGCAGTTCTTCCTCGGTGTAGTGCTCGAACGACAGATACGCGCCACCATGCGGCGTGCCGCGTCCGGCCGCGACCTCCTTCTCGATGGCGTAGGTCGCGACGTCACGCGTGACGATGTACCTGCCGTCATCTTCCGACCCGTACCGCTGGATGAACTCCTCGCGCGCGCCGTTCAGCAGCCGGCCGCCGAGCTTGTAGCGGAACGGGTCCCACATGATCGGATCCATGCCCACCAACCGCGGCGCGAGATGCCCGATCGGAAAGAACTGCACGAACTCCATGTCGACGAGCTCCGCGCCCGCGGCAAGCGCCAGCGCATAACCGTCGCCGCTCATGTTGAGCGAAGCGCTGTTGCGACGATACATTCGCGTGAGGCCGCCCGTGGCGACAATCGTGGCGCCTGCGGCGATGCTCACCGGCGTGCCCGTGGCCAGATGCATGGCCGTCGCACCGACGCACTCCCCGTCGCGCACCGCAAGCTCGCTCACCAGCAGATCGCCGACGCGGCGAATCTCCGGCGTGCGGTTGAGCCGCGTGCGCAGCGTTCGCGAAACTGCCGGGCCGGTGTTGAGGTAGTCGACATAAACGCAGCGCGGCCGGTCGTGACCGGGCGCGAAGGCGCGCTTGTACTCACCTTTCTCGCGCGCCCAGCCGACGCCCCACGCATCCATCTCGCGTATGCGCGCCGGCCCGCCCTCGCACAGGAGCTGCGCGAGCGCCGGATTGCACAGTCCGCGACCCGCAGTGAGCGTGTCGGCGAGATGGTTCTCCCAGTGATCGAGCCCCTGCTCCTCGAGCGCGACCGCGACCGTCATCTGCGCCATCACCGTGGCCCCGCCGCGCCCGATTAGGCTGCGATCGGCGAGAATCACCGAGCGGCCCGCGCGCGCCGCCTCGAGGGCGGCGTACATCCCGGCGCCGCCCGCGCCGATGACGAGCACGTCGGTGGTGAGGTGGCTCGGGAGCGTCACGCGGTTCGCAGCGAGGCGCCGCGCTCACGCGACTTTGCGTGCGGCCTCGGCGAGCAGACCGGCGGACACGAGCGCACGGCGAATACGCTCGATCTCCACGGCGGGAAGCTTCATGAGCGGTGGACGCACCGTCGCGCGCGGGAGCTTGCCCAGCAACACGAGCGCTTCCTTCATGCGATTGTGCATGTCGACCGCCGGCTCGGCGTAGAACACCTCGGCAGTCGGCCAGATACGATCGTTGAGACGCCGCGCCGTGGCGAGGTCGTTCGCCCGCACTGCACGGAAGAGCTGTGCCTGCAGGTCGGCGATGACCGAGCCGCTACCCGACAAGCAGGCCGTTGCAGCCGAGCACCAGCGAGCTCATCAGCCAGGCGCTGTGCGTCGTGAGCACGTTGACCGGTGGCATACGCGACTGCAGGACGCGGACGTGTCGCTCGTGCAGCGCGGGATTGGAGCACCAGTCCTTGATTGCGCGCACTGTGGGCACCGACTCGACGATCTCGAGCAGCGTCGCCAGCGGATAGCCCTGTCCGCCGGCAAGCGGATACTGGAAGACGATCAGCGGCAGGTCGGTGACATCGGCGATGCGCTTGAAGTGATCGACCGCCATCGCGGGGCGCTGACCGAAGGTGTAAACGCCCGAGGGAAACACGAGCAACGCCGACGCGCCGCCCTCGTGCGCCATCCTCGCAATGCGCGCGGCGTCGAGCGCATTCTCGGCATAGATACCGTTCACGACCGGAAGGCGGTCGCCGATCTCGCCCACTGTCATCGCCAGCACGCGCTCCTGTTCGGCAAACGTGCACGAGGCCACTTCCGACGCATGCGCGTTCGTGGTGATCGCCGAGATCCCTTCGACCGAGGCGACGTCGCGCAGATGTGCGTGATAGGACGCCTCGTCGATCGAGAGGTCCTCGTTGAACGGCAGCAGCACGGCAGGTATGACGCCGTGCGGGATGTAATCGCGATGCCTAGGCATGGTGCGCTCCTTCGCCCGAAACTCAGACCCCAAGTGTACCGAAATGTACCGCCGCGGGCCGGGAGGAATCCATTGCCGAAATTGTTTTCTTCCCGGCAATTGATCGATACCGCCTTGACCCTCTATGATGCGGCAGTTTACGAGCGTCATCGACGAAACAATTCGACGAAAGGGATGCCAGTGCTGCTAAAGGACAAGACCGTAGTCGTCGTGGGGGGCTCCTCGGGCATCGGATACGCCACTGCCGAGCTTTGCAAGGCCGAGGGCGCGAAGGTGATCATCGCCTCCCGTCCGGGCGACAAGCTGCAGGCGGCCGCGAAGCGCCTCGGCGTGCGGGCCATCGCGGCGGACGTCACCAGCGACGCGGCCGTAGAGAACCTGTTCCAGGAGTGCGGAACCGTGGATCACGTGGCCGTGACTGCCGCCCAGCTTCGCTCCGCCCATATCAAGGAACTCTCGATCGCGGATGCGAAAGCGACCATGGAAGGCAAGTTCTGGGGCGCGTGGCGCGTGGCGCGGAGCGCCAGCATCGCTTCCGGCGGATCGCTGACCCTCGTGTCCGGATTTCTGAGCGTTCGCCCCCGGCCCGCGTCGGCGATCGTCGGGGCCGCAAACGGCGCGCTGGAATCCCTCGCGCGCAGCCTGGCGATTGATCTCGCACCGGTCCGCGTCAATGCGGTCTCGCCAGGGATCATCGACACACCGATCCGCGCCGCGATGCCCGAAGCGGCGCGCAAGACGATGCTGGACAACGTGGCCGCCGCCCTCCCCGTCAAGCGGGTCGGGGTCGGCGAGGACATCGCGCGTCAGATCCTGGCCTTCATGACCATCGGCTTCATGACCGGCTCGGTCGTGTACGTGGACGGCGGCGGACTCGTCGTCTGAGCAGCACAGGAGATTTCATGAAGCTCTACTTTTCACCCCCGTCGCCCTACGCGCGCAAGGTCCGCGTCGCGGTGCTCGAGCTCGGGTTGACCGATCGCGTCGAGGAGATCGATACGAAAGTCGCACCCCACGTGCCAAACGAGGCCTTCGGCCTCAAGAATCCGCTGATGAAGGTACCGGCGCTTGAGACCGACGAAGGTCTGGTGCTCTTCAACTCGCCGATCATCTGCGAATATCTCGACGCCAAGGCCGGGGGTAATCGCCTGATTCCGCTGCACGGCGACAAGCACTGGAAGACCTTGCGGCGCCAGGCGCTCGGCGACGGCATCCTCGACGCGGGCATCCTGCGGCGCTATGAATTGGCGGCGCGACCGGAGAATCTGCGCTGGCCCGAGTGGCTGAAGGGTCAGCAGCTCAAAATCGATTTCGCCCTCGATGTGGCCGAGCGCGAGGCAGGCGGCTGGGGAAAGACCGTCGATCTGGGCGACATCGCCATTGCGTGCGCGCTGGAGTGGCTCGACTTCCGATTCGCAGACGACAACTGGCGCACCCGCCGACCCAAGCTGGCGACATGGCTCGCCGAGTTCGCTCTGCGGCCGTCGATGCAGAAGACCAAGCCGCGCGCCTGACGGCGCCCGAGACTACTAGAATCTATCTCAAAATGCGCCCGCACCCGCAAACGGGGGGATATACAAGGGGCCTGCCCCTTGTTCGTTCGGGAATATACAAGGGACATTCGTCCCTTGTTCGTACGCCCGCTCTTGCGCGAAGAGGCACTGCCGCAATTTCGAAATAGATTCCAGCGGTCGTTCAGAGCAGCAGCCCGGCCGGCAACGGCAGGCCGAGCGCATGCTGGCCGTACGCCGCCGCCTGAACGTCCCAGGTGAGTGCGATGTGCGCGGCTGCGGCGTGTACGTCGCGAAACAGCCGCTGCAGCGGGAGCGCCACGTAGAGCCCGCCCGCGCCGCTCGCCGCCATCAGCGTGTCGACCGCGCGCGTTGCGAGCTGCACTTCGAACGCGAGATTACGCTTCCAGCGCAATTTAGCCTCCACCGGCGGCGCGACGCCTGCCGCCACGAGGTCGACGAGCTCGGCGAGATCGGTGCGGAGCTGCGTCTCGGCGAGGTCCACGCATGCAGCGGCCTCGCCGATGCGGATCTGTAGCGGTGCGAGCTCCGCGAGGCGCGCGCCGGTGTAGGTGCCGGCGCGTGTTCTGGTCGCCGCGACGAACTGCTCCAGCGCCCCGCGCGCGGCACCGATCGGTACCGCTGCGAGAAAAAACCCGAATGCCGCGAAAGTGGGCAGACGGTACAGCGGGTCGGCGTGCACTTTCCCGCCCGGGACGTCCAGACCCGACGCGAACACGTCGGCGGCGAGCGAGCGGTGCTCGGGCACGAACGCCTCCCGCACTTCCACGTCGTGGCTGCCGGTCCCGGCGAGCCCGTAGGCCCGCCAGTTGTCGAGGCTGCGAAAGTCCGCGCGCGGGACGAGGAAGAAGCGGCGCTCGGGCGGGGACGTGCCCCGGTCGGTCATCGCGCCCGCAAGCATCCACTGCGCTGCGTCGACGCCGCTGCCGAAGGGCCACTTCCCGGTGACGACATAGCCCCCTTCTGCCGGCCGCGCCTTGCCACAAGGAAACGCAAGCCCTGTCACCGCCAGTGCGCGCGGATCGTTGCTCCACACGTCGTTCTGCGCGCGAAGCTCGAATTGCGCGATATTCCAGGAGTGCGTGACGAGGTTGAGCCACACCCACGCAGTCGAGGGGCAGGCCCGTGCCATCTCGAAGGTGACGTCGATCACCGCCGCGGGACCCAGCTCGGAGCCACCGAACCGCTTCGGCTGCATCAGCCGCATCAAACCGCTCGCATGCAGCTCGGCAATTGTTTCGTCGGGGCAGCGTCGCAGGTCCTCGCACGCCTGCGCGCGCGCGGCGAGCCGCGGACCCAGCGCCCGGGCGCGTTCGAGCGCCTCGTCCGGGGTGAGCTGCGACGGGGGAACGATGGCGGCCTGCTCGGTGATCATGCTCATCCAACTGCCTTTCGGTTGATCGTAGGCGGATTCTAGACGCCGAAGCCCTTGCGCGAGGAGAACGGGGCGGCTGGACCCCCGGCCTGCTCCGGGCATTCAGGAAAATGGGGTCCGCAGCCGATCCGCAATCCATCCGGAATCCAATCTGTCCGGCGATGCGTACAGACTCCCGTGGGTGCATCCGGCACTGCCTCCTTTGCGGCGGGTCGATGCTCCTCCACGGGATGCGCAATGCGGCGCGCCCGGCTTTCACTCATCCATCGTACGGAGGATTCATGAATCAAAAGCATCTTGTAGGAACGGCCGTCGCCGGCCTGTTTGCGCTGGGTATGGTCTCGGGCGCCGCAATTGCCCAGGACAAGGGCCAGGAGAAATGCTGGGGCGTGTCGAAGGTGGGCCAGAACGATTGCGGCAGCAACAAGACGGCGCACTCCTGTGCCGGCCAGACGAAGATGGACTACGACCCGAACGATTTCAAGGTCGTGAAGGCCGGCACCTGCGTGCAGATGGGCGGCAGCATGACGCAGGGCGAGCCGGGCAAGCTCGCCAAAGAAAAGATGATGAAGAAGAGCTGAGACGGGAATGAGCGCAGTCGTGACCCCGCGCGGCCTGGGCCCGCGCCTCGGTGCCGGGGTCGGACTGCGCGCCCCCGCATTACCGGGATTTTCTCGAATCCCGCCCGCCGGTCGGCTGGATCGAGGTCCACAGCGAGAACTACTTCGGCGACGGCGGCTACGACCGCCACGTGCTCGAGCGCGTGCGGACCGACTATCCCGTGAGCCTGCACGGAGTGGGCCTCGGCCTGGGCTCGGCGGAGGGCCTGGACGACCGCCATCTCGCCAAGCTCGCGCGGCTGGTCGACGCGATCGAGCCCGCACTCGTCTCCGAGCACCTCTGCTGGGGCGCCGCGGACGGAACGCACTACAACGATCTCCTTCCGCTCGCCTACACGCGCGAGGCCCTGGCGCTCGTCGGCGATCGCGTAGCACGCGTACAGGATCTGCTCGGGCGGCGCATTCTCGTCGAGAACCTTTCCACGTACCTGGAGTACGCCGCAAGCGAGATGAGCGAAGGCGAGTTCATCGCCGCGCTCGCGCACCGGACCGGCTGCGGAGTATTGCTCGACGTGAACAACCTGTTCGTCAACCAGGCCAACCACGGCACCGACGCACTTGCGACGATGCGGGCAATTCCGACCGGCTGCGTGGAGGAAATCCACCTCGCCGGACATCTCGTCACGGAGCACTGCCTGATCGATCATCACGGCGATCGCGTGGCCGACGCGGTATGGGAGCTCTACGACGCCGCGCTCGGCCGCTTCGGTCCGGTCTCGACGCTCATCGAGTGGGATACCGACATTCCCGCGCTGGCCGTGCTCCTCGACGAAGCCGCCAAGGCGCACGCGCACATGGAGGGACGTCATGCCCGCGCTGCTTGAGCTCCAGCGCGCGCTGGGTGGCGCGATCGCCGATGGCGCGCGGACGGCCGCGGCGGCGCCGCTCTTCCGCGGTCCCGCAGAGACCTTCCCGGCGCGCCTCGCCGCGTATCGCGGCAACGTTTTCAGCAACTGCGCCAATGCCCTCGCTGCCGCCTACCCGATCGTGCGCAAGATCGTGGGCGTGGAGTTCTTCGAGGCTACTGCACGCGAATATGCCCGCGCTCATCCGTCTACGAGCGGCGACCTGAACGAGTACGGCGACGCGTTGGCGGCGTTTCTCGCTGCGTTCCCCCATACGCGCGACCTGCCCTATCTGCCCGACGTCGCGCGCATGGAGTGGCTCGCGCACCGGGCCTATTACGCCGCGGATGCTGCGCCGTTCGACCCGGCGCGACTGGCCGACCTGCCCCCGGAGCGCTGGGTTGCGCTGCGCCCCGTGCTCGCACCCGGGTGCGCGCTGCTCGCCTCCGACTGGCCGCTTGCCCGCATCTGGACCGTGCACCAGGACAACTATGAGGGCGAATTCGACGTCGATCTCGACGCGGGGCCCGACCAGATCATCGTCCATCGACCGCGCTGGACGGCCGAGGTGCGGGCGAACAGCGCCGGCGACCATCGGTTTCTCGCTGCGGCACTGGACGGTGCGAGCCTCGGCGACGCGCTCGAGGCCGCGTCTGCGGAGGACTCCGGATTCGATCCTGCAGCAGCCCTCGCACGCTGGGTGCAAGCCGGCGTCATCGTCGATCTCGTGGAACCAGCGGAGAAAAAGATATGACCAGAATGGCGACCCTCGTGCCGGTGATTGATCGGGTGATCGGATGGGTATCGCCTCTGGCGCACGTCATCGATCTCGTGATCCGGCTCTACGTCGCGGAAGCGTTCTTCAAGTCCGGGCTCACCAAGATCCGGAGCTGGGATGCGACGCTGTATCTGTTTTCCAACGAGTACCACGTCCCGCTACTTCCGACGCAGGTCGCGGCATTTCTCGGTACTTTCGGCGAGCTCGCCCTGCCCCCGCTACTCGCATTCGGGTTGGCGACGCGGTTCGCTGCGCTGGGCCTGACGGTGGTGAACATCATTGCGGTGATCTCGTTCTGGCACGTCCTGTCCGGGAACGAAGCGGCGCTCGCGTCGCACGTGTACTGGGGAATGCTGCTTCTCGTGACGCTTTTTCATGGGCCGGGAAAGCTCTCGCTCGACCACTGGATATGGCGGCGTATTCACGAAGTGTGAGCTGACCGGCCGAAGCGAACGCCTTCGTTCCGCATGCCTTGTGTAGTCATATTTGGCGCTGCATCGCGACGCCGCCCAGCCGACCGATTGGGATCCTTCGCATGTCCGCCTCCTCCTGGGTAAGGACTTCCCACGCACCGCCAGCTCTCCGGCGCCGCTATGCGCCGTCCGGGCAGGGTCGCGACCCGATCGGAGCGTCCTAGGCGGGCGTCTCCGAATCCGGGCGGATCGAGCTCGAGCGCGCGATCGCTAGCTTCTGGATGAGCCGATAAAGCGTGACGCGCGAGACGCCGAGCTCGCGCGCCGTAGCAGCCATGTTTTGCCGGTTTCGCTCTAGCGCAGTGCGAATCAGATCGCGCTCGGTCGAGTGCCGTGCGTGCTGCAAGGAAACTGCTCCCGAGTTCGCTCCCTGGCGCTCTGCGAGCCCCAGGTCGGTCGGCGTGATGAGTCGTCCTTCGCACATGATCATCGCCTTCTGCACCCGATTGATCAGCTCGCGCACGTTTCCCGGCCACGGATACAATTCCATCTCGACGCGCGCCTCGCTGGAAAAGCCCGTCAGATTCACCGCTTTCATAGAGCTGTGCTTCGCAAAAAACTCGTCGGCGAGCAGCCCGATGTCTCCGGCGCGATTGCGCAGCGCCGGCATGTCAAGGTGCAGGACGCTGAGGCGGTAGTACAGGTCTTCCCGGAACTGTCCTTGACGCACCGCGCCCGCCAGATCGACGTGCGAGGCCGCGATGACGCGCGCATCGACTCGCAACGGAACCGTGGAGCCCACTCGCACGATGGTCTTCTCCTGCAGAAATCTGAGCAGACTCGCCTGCGATTCCAGTGGCAGATCGCCGATCTCGTCGAGAAAGATCGTGCCGCCCGACGCGGCCTCGATGCTGCCTGCATTGCGCTGATGTGCGCCCGTGAAGGCCCCCTTCTCGTGGCCGAAGAGCTCGGACTGAACCAGGTTGGGTGGCAGTGCACCGCAATTTACAGTTATGAACGGTCCAGGTCGGCGCGCGGAGTGGGCGTGATCGCGCGCGCCGCAACCTCCTTGCCCGTTCCGCTCTCGCCCCCGATCAGCGCCGGCGCATCCACGCGCACGATCTTGTCGAGTGTGCGATAGAGTTCCAGCATTGCTGGGCTACGTCCGATCATGCCGTAGCGGCCTCTCACACCCGGCTCTATCGACGTCAGATTGCGTTTGAGTTCCGCCTTGCCCGATGCGTGACCGAGCACGACGAGCAGTCGCTCCGCGTCAAGGGGAAGCGTGTGGAAATCGTGAAAGCCGTTCGCGATGAGCGCAGCGACGTCCTGCCGATGCGCGGTCTCCTTCGTCAAGACGACGACCCACTCGATGCGTGTGGCGCCCAACAGTCGCGCAAGGTCTGCTTGCTCGAACGTGTCCGGGTCATCCAGTATCGCAAGGCCGACGTTGCACTCGTTCCTTGCAGCGGCGCTGAGTGCGCCGCGAATATCCGGGGCCTGCTCGACTTCCCAGCCACCCGAGACGAGTATCGAGCGAAGATCGATGGCCGAGCCAGCCACCTGCAGGACCAAAACCCTCCGCCTCATCCGCTTGACCACTCACGTGAGTCTTTAGTGCGCCGGTCGCCGGGCGCTTGTCCTTCTCACTGCGACCTCACTCCAATTCACCGTACGACGAACCTACGCAAAAGCGCAAGCAATTAGTATTCGCAATTGGATCTATTTCATACCTCGTCGAGGGTTAATTGTGTCGCGCGTTTTGACAGTGCGGGCGGGCAATCACGCGAAGCGTATCACTCGTGATACACATCTCGTCAAGCAAATCGACGCGACCCACCTCGCGAGACCGCTCCCATGGGGGCAGCGGGCAATCCGTCGCGCCGCATGGGTAGCGCCACGATCGGCATTTCCAATCAGGTGTCCGGGAAAAAAGAATGCATAGTCGGGCCTTTGCATGAATTGCCGATCGGCTCGACGCTTCGGGCACCTGGCCATCAAGCGCAAGGCTTGCGATTGTGAACTGCCTCGTCCGCACCCCGGCCTGCCGGCGGGGCATGATGACATTGTCGTAGATTCGACATTTCGCGTGACGTGTCGCGGTCGGACGTCGGAATTTTTCCAAGCCCCTTGGCGTTTGCGTTGTTCGCGACCGAGACAGGCCGTAAGGAGATTGGTCCGACTATTGCCGATCGTTGCCGATCGCTCGTGCGAGGGCGCGGTCCTCGTTGGAGACGGCTCGCTACGTGCTACGTGTACTGCGCTAAGTCGATGCGAACGTCACGATGCGCTCCTCGGTCATCTCGTGAACGGCGTAACGCGGCCCTTCGCGGCCGAAACCGCTCTCCTTCGAGCCGCCGTAAGGCATCAGGTCGACTCGCGAACTCGACGTCTCGTTGACGTGGACCCCACCGACTTCCAGGCGACGCGCGGCCGCAAACGCGTCGTCCAGTCGGTTGGTGAAGATTCCGCACGCGAGTCCGAAGGGCGTGGCATTGACGCGCGCGATCGCCTCGTCCAGCGAGTCGAACGGAACGATGCACACGACCGGACCGAACACCTCGCGGCAACCGACCTTCATCGAATCGTCGATCGACGTGAGGAGCGTCGGCGGAATCACGGCGCCGTTGCGGCTTCCGCCCGCCAGGCGCTTCGCGCCGCGCGCCACGGCTTCGTCGATCCAGCTTTCGATGCGTATCGCTTCCTTCTCGCTGATGATGGGACCGACGACGGTCTTCGGGTCGTACGGATCACCGAAGGGCAATGCCTTCACCATCTCGGTAAGGCGCGCCTGCACGTCCCCGACGATGGCCCGGTGCACCAGCAGCAGCTGGATCGAGGTGCAGACCTGGCCCGCCTTGCGGTATCCGGCATTGACGACCTTGGGCAAGGCGACGTCCAGTCGCGCGTCGTCGCACAGGATCGTGAAAGCGATCGAGCCCAGCTCCATCTGGGTGCGGCGCAACCCTGCGGCCTGCTGGATCTTGCGCCCCACCTCGGTGCTGCCCGTGAAGGCGAAGAAGCGCACACGCTCGTCTTCGAGCAGCCAGCCCGCAACCTGGGCGCTCCCGTGCACCAGCGACAGGAATCCGCGTGGCAGGCCCGCCTCGACGAGCACCTCCACCAGCTTGCAGGCCGTGAGCGGCGTGGCCGAGGCCGGCTTGAGAATCACCGCGTTGCCCGCGGCGAAGGCCGGCGCAATCTTGTGGGTGACGGTGTTGAGCGGCGAATTGAACGGGGTGATCGCGACCACCACGCCGAGCGGGACACGCAGCGTGTAACCGAAGCGTCCCGCCTGTTGCGGCGCGCCCGCGAGCGGCACGACTTCGCCTGCAAGGCGACGCGCCTCCTCGGATGAGAGCTTCAGCGTCTGGATGCAGCGGCGCACTTCGCCCGTCGCGTCCGAGACCGTGAATCCGGCTTCCATCTGCATGATGCGCACGAATTCCTCGAGGTTCTCCTGCATGAGGACGGCCGCGCGCTCGAGGATGGCGCCGCGCTCGAACTGGCCCGGCGCACCGCGGCGGAATGCAGCATGGGCGCAGGCAATCGCATGCGCGACCTGCTCCCTGTCCGCCGTAGTCACGTATGCCCCGGGCTGCAGCCGATACTTGTCGTAGACCGCGAGCACATCGCCCCTGCCCGCCACCCATTCGCCGTCCAGCAGCATCCGGTATGCAGCGCTCGATCCGGTGCCGGCGGATTCGGGTTCAATTCGCTCGTTCATGGGGCGCTCTCCTCGTTTCCGGTATGTTCGTTACAGCCAGAGGATCTGCTTGCGGTAATCCAGGTCGTTCAACAGCGGCGCCGCGGGGCCCTCGTGGAAGACCGCACCGCGCTCGAGCGCGAACACGCGATCCGCGAGCGCGAGCACGAGATCCAGGTTGTGCTCGACGATCAGGATGGAGACCTGGCCGCGCAGACGGTCGAAGACCGTGAAGAGCTCCTGGATCACAGTCGGCGCAAGCCCCTCGAACGGCTCGTCCAGAAGCAGCAGCCGGACGTTGCCCGACAGCGCGCGCGCCACCGCCGCCATCTGCTGCTCGCCGCCCGACAGGTAGTCCGCCGCGATGTGCATGCGCTCCCGCAAGCGCGGGAAGTATTCGAAGATCTTCTGCTCGCTCCAGACGACGCCGTTGCGCCCGTCCGTGGCGCGCGCCAGGCGGCCGAGCGCCAGGTTGTCGGCGACCGTCATTCCGGCGAAGAGGCCGCGCCCCTGCGGGACATATCCGATCCCGAGCCGCGCGATGTCCGGCGCCGGCAACGTCGCGATGTCCCGGCCGTCGAACTCGATCGTGCCCGACGCCGCCCGCACCAATCCGCCAAGCGTCTTGAGAAGCGTGGACTTGCCCGCACCGTTGCGGCCGAGAAGCGCCACGATCTCGCCCTCCCGCTACGTCGAGTGTCGCGTCGGTCAGGATGTGGCTCTTGCCATAGAAGGCGTTGACCCGCTCGAAGCGCAGGAGCGACGCACGCTCGCGCGTCTCGACTGCCATCTTTCCGGTGACCGGCGGCGTGCCGGTTCCCGTGTAGATCTGCTGCACGCGCGCGTCGCTGCGCACCGCGTCGGGCTTGCCGGTCATCAGCACCTCGCCCTGGTTCATCACCGTGACGTTCTGCGAGAACCCGAGCACCCGATCGATATCGTGCTCGACGATGAGCACGGGAATGCTGGCCCCGACCGACATGATGAGATTCGACACACGTTCGCGCTCGGCTGCCGCCAGACCGGCCAAAGGTTCGTCGAGCAGCAGCATCTGCGGCTTCGAGCCCAGCGCGATACCCATGTCCAGGAGCCGCTGCCCGCCGTATGAGAGCTCGCCGCCCTGGATCGGCTCGATGCCTTCGAGGCCGAGGAAGCTGATGAGCTCCGCCGTCTCGGCATGAATCTCGGGATAGCTGTCGATGTCGCGCCAGAAATTGAATCGCGCCGGATGCTGCGCCTGCAAGGACAGGCGCAGGTTCTCGTAGATCGAAAGGCCCTTGAACAGGTTCGTGATCTGGAACGACCGGGCGATGCCCTGCCGGCAGATGCGGTACGGGGGCAGGCTCTCGATTTCCCGGCCCTCGAGGCGAATGCGGCCCGTGTCGGGCGCGAAGAGCCCCGACACCAGATTGAACACGGTGGTCTTGCCCGCGCCGTTCGGACCGATCAGCGCATGGATTTCGCCGGACTCGATCGCGAGGCTGGCGTCGGCGACGGCCCGGATGCCGCCGAAGTTCTTGGAGACCGAGTCGACCTCGAGCACCGTTCCCTGTCGCGCGCCGCTGCGCAGGAAGGCGGGCAGTGGCACCCCTGCGCGGATCGCACGCGCGCTCATGGCCGCGGACTCTTCGGGCGGCGGCCACCAGCGCCGCTGGAGCTTCGCCCAGATGCCCGCCAGCCCGCTCGGCGAATAGATCACGAACCCGACGAAGATCAGCCCGAACCACAAGAGCCAGTTGTCGGTCCAGATCGAGAAGAGCTCGCGGAACAGAATGTAGAAAAGCACCCCGAGGGCCGGGCCCAGGATGTGGTGCATGCCGCCGATCACCACCATCGCCAGCAGCTCGCCGGACAGCTCCACCGAGACGGCTTCGGCCGAGACCAGGTAGTTGAGGAAACCCAGCAGCGCACCGCCCAGCCCGGTCACGACGGCGGAGAGCACGAACACCCCGAGTCGGTAGCGGTCGACGTTGTAGCCCTGGAAAGTGGCGCGCTGCTGATTCTCGCGGATCGCGACGAGCACATGACCGAACGGCGAGCGTGTCACGCGCAGCAGGACGTACAGAACGCCGAGCGCGACCAACGCAACGAACGCGTAGTAGACACCGGAGTCGTCCATGTGAATCGGCCCGAAACCACCGCGCTGCAGGCCACCGAGCCCATCCTCCCCGCCGGTCAGCGCTGTCCACCGAAATGCAATGTTGTAGGTGAGCGCCACGAATGCCAGCGTGAGCAGGGCGAAATACACGCCGCGCCGGCGCAGGATGAGGAGGCCCACGGCTGTCGACAGGGCTGCAACGACGACCATCGAGAACAGGAGCGGCAATCCGATCTGTCCTTCGAACCATTGCTTCTGGGCGATCGCGGCGGCGTAAGCACCGATGCCGAACCAGGCGCTGTGGCCGAAAGAATGGAGCCCGGTAAATCCGACCAGCATGTTCAGGCCGAGGGCGGCAATGGCGAAGCACACGACCTGCGAAGCCGTATTCGTGCCCAGGCCGAGCGCGGGCATCGCGAGCGGAAGCAGCACGAGCACGGCCGCGCCGATGACGAGTGGCCGGTACTTCGCCTGCATCCACTGCGCCTTCATTCGAACTTCTCGATGCGTTCGCCGAGCAGCCCGCGCGGCCGGAGCAGCAGCACGACGAACATCAGCACGAACATGGACGCTTCGCCCGCAGCGGGCACGAAATGGATGGTGATCCCACGCACGACGCCTACCAGCATTGCGGCGAGCACTACGCCCCAGAAGCTGCCCAGACCACCGATGACGACCACCACGAACGCGACGGCGATGATCTCCGCCCCCATCGCGGGATACACCAGGGCGATGGGCGCGAAGAGTGCGCCGCCCAGCGCCGCCAGGCCGACGCCCAGCATGACGATCACGGTCATGTAGGGCTGCAGGCGGATGCCGAGCGCAGCCACCATGTCTGGTCGCTGGATCCCGGCGCGCACGACGCGTCCGAACGAGGTCTTGTTGAGCAGCAGCCAGATACCGGCAAGCACGACCGCCACCACGGCGAGCAGCATCAGCCGGTAGCGCGAGAAAAGAAACTCACCCAGCATGACGCTGCCCTTCAGGGCAGCGGGCATCGAGGCCGGTAGCGGCGACGCGCCCCAGATGATGCGGATCAGCTGCTCGGCTACCAGGGCGAGTCCGAAGGTGACGAGCAGCGACAGGATCGGATCGGCCGCGTAGAAGCGGCGCAGGATGAAGCGCTCGAACAGGATGCCGAGCAACGCCACCGCAATTGGCGAGAGCACGACGCTCGCGCCGAATCCCAGGTATTTCGCGATCTCGAGCGACACATAGGCGCCGAGTGCGTAGAACGCGCCGTGCGCGAGATTGACCACCCCGCCGACGCTGAAGATGAGCGAAAGGCCGAGCGCAATCAGCAGGTAGTAGCCTCCGAGCACGAGGCCATTCACCACCTGCTCGAGGAGGAACAGGAACTGCATGTTCACATGCGGCGTAGGCAGGCGCGCGGCAGTGGTCCCGGAATGGGCACCGCCGCGCATTCAGCCAAAGCGGGCGCGACAGCAGCGCCCGCATCCGGAGGCCCTATTTGAAAGTGCAGGGATTCTCCGCTTTGGTCGGGGCGAGCAGCTCGAGCGGCTGGTCCGGAGCAGGAATCGGCGCGCTGAATTTCAGGAAATCCCACTCCTCCTTGTACGTGCCCTCGGCCTTGACCGTGAACGTGTAGGCCTCCTGCATCATCTGGTGATCCCAGTTCCGGAAATAGCCCTTGCGCGGCTTGAGGAGGTCGAACTTGGCTTCGGATTCGAAATAGGCGATCAACTTGTTGGTGTCGGTCGACTTCGTCTCGCTCATCGCCTGGGTCATGGCTTTCAGCGAAACGTACTCGATCCAGGCGTGATTCTCGGGCGTCTTGCCGTACTTCTTCCGGAACGCGGCGACGAAGGCCTTCGTGCCGGGGGTGTCGATATCCTGGTGCCAGACCGTCGGCCAGATGCCGCCGAGATTGCCGCGGCCCGCCGCCCACGCGTCCGCGGTATTGAGATTGAAGCCGGCGACCGGATACGGCAGGCCGAACTCGGCGTACTGTTTCACGAAATTGGTGACCTGGTTGCCCCCAAGATTGGTCGCGACGAGGTCGGGCTTCGCCTGCCGGATCTTGAGCATATACGGGCTGAAGTCGGTCGCGCTGGTGGCGACAAGCTCGTCGCCGATGACGGTGCCGCCGTGGGCGGTGACGAATTTCTTGGCCGCCTTGGCGAGGTCGTGGCCGAAAAGATAATCCGAGGTCAGTGAGAAGATGCGCTTGCCCTTGATCAATCCGTCGCGCAGTAGCCCCTGGCCTTCGGCGTTCACCATCACGGTCACCGGAATGTCGACGTGGAACGTGTATCGGTTGCAATCCGCGCCGCGCAGCGCATCCGAGCGCGGACCGGTACTCATGAACAGGCGCTGGTTGCGCTCCGCCACCTGCATGATGGTCTTTGCCGAGGCCGAGTTGATCTCACCCATCAGCACGTCCACCTTATCGCGCTCGAACATGCGCTGCGCCTTGGTCGAGGCGGTCGCGGGGTTGACGGAGTCCTCGGAGATGATCTCGATCTTGCGCCCGTTGACGCCACCCGATGCGTTGATCTCCTCCTCGGCCATCCTGATGCCGAGGACGGCCCAGCCGCCGAGCGCACCGAGAAAGCCGGTCAGCGGGGTCAGGTGTCCGATCTTGATCGGGTCCGACTGGCTGCGCACGATCGCCGGAAACCCGAGGGCGGCTGCACCGGCGACGGTTGCTCCGGCCTTCAGCACGCTGCGCCGGCGCGGTGATGGCACTGCGCGATCGATGTCCTTGCTGTCGGTTTTCATGGCTGATCTCCTCCCGTTGATGGACCAATATTGTGGACCGATATGGACCAGTAGGGGTCGGATGCAGCGCAACCGCCCCGGCTTTTGAAGTCTAGAAGAGCGGTGTACCCGGCTGGCAGTACTGTTTTCCGAGATTGGGTATAAGCTAAAGATATAGCTTGCGCGCGCGGTGGGGATTTGGAGGAGGAGCATCGTGGACTTGCGGCAGTTGCGCTACTTCACGCAGATCGTCGAGAGCGGCAGCCTTTCGAAGGCTTCGCGCCAGCTTTTCATTGCCCAGCCGGCGCTCAGCCAGCAGTTGAGCAAGCTCGAGAGCGAGGTGGGCAAGCCGTTGCTGAACCGATCCGCGCGGGGCGTCGCCCCCACGGACAGCGGGCTTGCTCTCTACCACCACGCGCGGTTCATGTTGCGCCAGCTCGACCAGGCACTGTCCATCGCGCGCCAGGAGTCGAAAGCAGTTCAGGGTATGGTGTCGGTGGGCCTTCCTGCGACGACCGTCTCGGCGCTCGGCCTGCCGCTGGTGCGCCGCCTGCGCGAGCGCTACCCGGGAGTCCTGGTCAACGTGGTCGAAGGCATGAGCGGGCACATCGGGCACATGATGCGGTCCGGCCAGCTGGATTTTGCGGTCCTCTTCAGCAACGACATGGCGCGCGACGTCGCGGTCGACGCGCTGCTCGAGGAAGAGCTGTTCGTGATGCTGCCCCGCCACAGCACGCTCGTGTCGCCGCGGCGCTTCAGCGTCACGATCGCCGAGGCCGCCGCGCTCCCGCTCATCCTGCCTACCGGCGCGCACGGGCTGCGCCGCCGTATCTCCGCCGAGTTCGAGCAGCGCAACCTGTCTGCGCATATCGTCGCCGAGATCGATTCGCTCTCGCTACTGATGAGCTGCGTCTACGACGGCATGGGCGCAACGATCAAGCCGATGGGGGCGATCTATCTCGAGGGCCAGCGTGGCAGAAAGTGGCGCGCGCTCGCCGTCTCCGACGCGCACCTGGTGCGTCGTAACTATCTGTATTCGCTGCCGCCCGAACAACTTTCGGCCGCCGGCGCGGTCGTTGCCGCGGAGATCAAGGACACCGCGCGCGAGCTCGTGCGCTCAGGCGCCTGGACGGGCGTCGAGCTCATCAAGCCGGCTTCCGCATAGCACATTCCCGCGGAATCGCGCGATCGATTCGCGATGCAGAATCGATTTTGACACCCGTTACATTGGACTATACATTCCGCCCCGAATGTCGCGCATGAATCGAATGGATTGTATTGAATGAACACTCCGCAATACGACGTCATCGTCGTCGGGGCCGGTAACGCCGCGTTCTGCGCCGCGCTGTCGGCAAGGGAAACCTGCAAGCGTGTGCTCGTGCTGGAACGCGCGCGGGAGGACGAGGCAGGCGGCAACACACGCTTCACGGCAGGCGCGATGCGTGTGGTCTATGACGGCGTGGAGGACCTGCGCAAGCTCATGCCCGATCTCACCGAGGAAGAGATCGCGCGCACCGACTTCGGCACCTATACCGCGGACCAGTTCTTCGACGACATGAGCCGGGTCACGCAATACCGGTGCGATCCCGACCTGACCGAGATTCTCGTCAGAAAGAGCCACGCGACGCTGCTGTGGATGCGCGAGAAGGGCGTGCGGTTCGTGCCGATCTACGGCCGCCAGGCATTCAAGATCGACGGCAAGTTCAAGTTCTGGGGCGGACTCACGGTCGAAGCCTGGGGCGGCGGCGAAGGATTGGTGGAGGCCTGGACCAAGTCCGCGCAGAAGCACGGCGTGGAGATCTGGTATTCGGCACGCGCGGTCTCGCTGATCGCCGATGACGACGGCGTGCACGGCGTGCGCGTCAAGAAGGACGGCAGAACCGTCGAAGTGCGTGCGAAGAGCGTGGTGCTTGCGGGCGGCGGCTTCCAGGCGAACCCCGAGTGGCGCGCGCGCTATCTCGGAGCGGGCTGGGAGCTCGCCAAGGTGCGCGGCACGCGCTTCAACACCGGCGACGTGATCAAGATGGCGCTCGACATCGGCGCCGCGCCCGTGGGTAATTGGTCCGGCTGCCACGCGGTGGGCTGGGAGCGGAACGCGCCCGAGTTCGGCGATCTCGCCGTGGGCGACCAGTTCCAGAAGCACTCCTATCCCGTTCGGCATCATGCTCAACGCCGAAGGCAAGCGCTTCGTCGACGAGGGTGCAGATTTCCGCAATTACACCTACGCCAAGTATGGGCGGGTCATCCTCAACCAGCCGGGTCAGTTTGCCTGGCAAGTGTTCGATGCGAAGGTAAAGCACCTCCTGCGCGACGAGTACAAGATCAAGCAGGTCACCAAGGTGACAGCACAGACCCTGGAGGACCTCGTCGGAAAGCTCGACGACGTCGATGCCGAAGCCGCTCTCGCCGAGCTCAAGGCCTATAACGCGGCAGTGAAGACCGAAATCCCGTTCAATCCGAACGTCAAGGACGGTCGCTGCACCGAAGGACTTGCAGTGCGCAAGTCAAACTGGGCAAACGTGCTCGATACGCCGCCCTACGAAGCCTACGCGGTGACCTGCGGAATCACCTTCACATTCGGCGGCCTCAGGATCAACACCGATGCCCAGGTCATGGATGCGGACGGCGAGCCGATTCCTGGGCTCTATGCTGCGGGCGAGCTAGTCGGCGGAATTTTCTATTTCAACTATCCCGGCGGGACCGGCCTCACCAACGGCTCGGTGTTCGGCAAGCTCGCCGGCACGAGTGCCGCCGCAGCGGCGCGCTAGTCCCGAGCGAAACACTCAAAGAGAGAGCGAGCATGCCCAAGCGGAAAGGCGCGGCGATCATCACCGAGTTCCTGGTGAAGGAGAAGATTCCCTACGTGTTCGGGATCTGCGGGCACGGTAACGTGGGGCTGCTCGACGAGCTGTACAACGTGGCCGACAAGGTGAAGTACGTCTCGCCGCGTCACGAGCAGGTCGCCGGACACATGGCCGACGGGTACTTTCGCGTCAAGCACGAAGCGGTTGCCACGCTGACCTCCACCGGACCGGGTTCGGCCAACATCATCATGGCGCTTGCGGTGGCGCAGACCGATTCGTCAGCGCTGCTCGCCATCACCGCGAACGTGCCCACCTCGCAGTTCAACCGTGCGCCGTTTCAGGAGCTCAATCGCCATTACCAGGCCGACTATCCCAACGTGGTACGGCCGGTCGTGAAGCGGAGCTTCCAGCCGACCCGCGTCGAGATGCTGCCACTCATGTTGCGCCAGGCGGCGACGACCATGACGAGCGGCCGCCCCGGGCCGGTAAACGTCGACGTGCCATTCAATCTCTTCCAGGAAGAAGCGGACGTCGCACTCGAGGCGCCGTGGCACGGGATGAATCTTCGCCGCAGCGGCGCTTCGCAGGAGGACGTGAACAAGGCGCTCGACCTGCTGCTTGCAGCAAAGCGCCCCGCCCTCTTCATCGGCCACGGTGTCACGCTCTCGGAAGCCTCTGCCGAGCTCACTGCGCTCGCGAAGCGCCTGAACGTCCCGGTGATCAGCTCGCCGAACGGCATGGGCTGCCTCAACATGGACGACCCGCTGTCGCTCGGCTTCATCGGCCGCAACGGCGCGTACCCCGCAAACCAGGCCGGGCGTCACGCCGACCTCGTCCTCGCGATCGGCGCGCGCTTCGACGACCGCTCGTCGTCTTCGTGGATCCCCGGATACTCGTGGAACTTCCCGCACACCAAGCTCATCCACGTCGACGTCGATCACGCCGAGCTCGGCCGCAACTATCCGCCCGACCTCGGTATCCTCGCCGACGCAAAGGCATTTCTCGAGCAACTCCTCGCCGCCCTCTCCAATCGGAAGCTCGACGGCACGCAGCGCCTCGCCGAGTGGCAGGCGCAGATCGCGGGCTGGAAGAAGGAGTGGGACGCCTTCACGCGACCCAACTTCGACATCCACGCCTCACCGCTGCGGCCCGAGCGCGTTGTGGCCGACTGTCGCGCCGTGCTGCCCGACGATGCGATCATCTCCCTCGACTCCGGTGTCCACCACAACTGGTACATGCAGTTCTGGAACGCCCGCCGTCCGCAGACGATGCTCAACACCTGGGGCTACTCCGGCATGGGGTTCGGGCCGTGCGCGATTCTCGGCGCGAAACTTGCGGCCCCCGATCGGCCGTGCGTCGCGATCTGCGGCGACGGCGGCTTCACCATGGTGCCGCACGTTCTGTGCACCGCGGTCGAGTACAACATTCCCGCTGTGTGGGTGGTCTGGAACAATTTTTCGTGGGCTGCGATTCGCGACATCCAGTACGGGCTCTTCAAGGGCCGCGAGATCGGCACCGGATTCTACGAAGGCCCCGAGGGGAAACCCTACAACCCGGACTTCGCCGCGTGGGCGCGCGCCGCCGGCGTGGAGGGCATGACAGTCACCAAGTCGCAGGACTTCAAGGGCGCACTCGAGCATGCGGTGAAGCTTGGCAAGCCCTGCCTGATCGACGTACACGTCGATCAGAACATCCGGCCGCCCTCGACTGGCACCTGGCAGCTGCCCCCGATCCCGTACACAGAACCCGTTTTCGGCAAAGCAGCGCCCTTCACGGAGAAATAGTCATGGCCCAAAAGCAGAAACCGAAACGCGCCTCGTCCAACCGAAAATCCTCGATCCGCAACATCGCCGAGGTCGACTGGGAAGATCTGGCGGGCCATTTCGGCGGTGCGTACTCGAAGTTCCTCGTTCACCCCGACACCACCGGCGCGCAGCACGTCGACTACCGCATTTCCTGCTACCAGCCGCGCGCCTACGTCGAGCTGCACGCGCACAAGATTCAGGAGCAGATCTACCACGTGCTCGAGGGCGAAGGCGTGATGCAGGTGGGCGCCAGGCGCCAGGTCGTGCGGCGTCACGACGTCATCTTCATCACACCCGGCGTGAAGCATGCGATCTTCAATACGGGGATCACCGACCTAATCTTCATCGTCGTCACGACGCCGCCGCGGGACGCATAGCACCGCCTGCCCGGACACGGCCCCGTCTTTCCGACACGGGGCGCGAAACCGCGCGTTCACTGTCGTCGCGCTTAACGATTCGCGGACTGCGAATTGTCACAGCAATGTCAATCTCTGGAGAATCAATAGCTTGCGATCGCCATTCCGCATGGCAAGGATATTGCATAGACGATGGTGTCTGTCTTACCCACAAAAAGAGGAGCCACCATGAAGTTCAAATTTCGTAAAGCCCTGGCCGGAGCATTCGCAGCCGCTGCGATCGCTTCGGTGCCAACCAGCGCGTCCGCGGTACCGGTGGGGCTGGAGCTGTTGCTGCTGGTCGATGTCTCGGGAAGCGTGAGTGCCACCGAGTACGCCCTGCAAAAGACAGGGTACGTCGACGCCTTCAACAGCGCCGCGGTCCAGAATGCCATTGCAAATAGCGTCGGCGGGTCAATTGCCGTTGCCTATGTCGAATGGTCGGGCAACAATCAGCAATCGATGCTCGTCAACTGGACGGTGATCAATGACGCGACAAGCGCAGGCGCCTTCGCCACAGCGATCAGCGGGACAACGCGGGCGTTTTCGGGCCAGACGGCGATCCAGGACGCCATGATCTACGGCGGCGCACAATACACAGCAGATAACGGCTTCGAGGGAAACCGTTTTGTGATCGACGTCTCCGGTGACGGTGCGGATAACGATACGACCGACTGCAACACCGGGGCGAACGCAGCCTGTGGCCGCGACAGTGCACTGGCGGCAGGCGTCGACGCGATCAATGGACTACCGATCCTTGGTGCGGGCGGCCTTCTTGCCTACTACACCAACAACGTCAAGAGCGCGGGTGGTTTCGTTTCCGCCGCGGCTGACTTCGCCGATTTTGGGGCGGCGATCCAACGGAAGCTGGTCCGGGAGATCGGTCAGGTACCCGAGCCCGGTTCCATCGCACTGCTCGGTATCGGTCTGTTCGGCCTCGCGGCGCTTCGCCGCCGCAAGTCGGCATAGGGGAATCGCGTCGGGTCACGCCCGACGAACTCCGACGGAAACAAACCGGCGGCCTTGGGGCCGCCGGTTTGCTTTCTGGAGCGGACATATCGACGCTGAACCCGAGGTTCCGAGTAGCCGGACGGGTCGGAATGACGTTCAGCGATCCCGCGTCGCAGTGCGTACGGATTCAGCCGCCAGCCAGCGCTTGATCCGCGCATACACTTCCGCGTGGCTGAGCAAGTCCAGGTGGTTCATGCCATAGCCGATCCATTGCCGGGATTCCGGAATCGAGAGGGCGAGCCGCGCATCCGTGTGGCGGCCCAGCGCGCTGTCCACGGGCACGAGGCCGTCACCCAGCACACGGTCGCTGAGATCGCCCGCTCGGTTGCCCGTCGTGGCGGCGATCGCGTAGCACTGCACCCGCTTCGGCAACGGCACCGGCTGGCGCAGATCCTCCGCATGCTCGAAGCGATCGCGTCCTTCCCAGTCCTCGTCCAGGAGGTTGCCGTGGCGAAGATCGGTGACGCCCGCGCTGCGGATCTTGCCGAGGCGGGCGAACGGGGCGGTATAGGGGCTGACACCCAGGATCACGTCCACCCAATGGCCGCCGCGCTCGAGCGGCGCGCCGTGATGCGGCGTGCCGAGGAAAACGAGCTTGCGTAGTCGCTTCGGCCAGTCGTGCCCGGCAAGCGCGCCGTAGTGGCAGGCGCTCCGCGACACCAGCCCGCCCATGCTGTGCCCGATGATCACCAGCTCCTTCACCGTGACCGGCCACTGCTCGAGCAGGACCTCGATCAGGCCTGCGAATGCCCGCCCGTTCGAGGAGACGTGAACTCCGGTGTTGTAGTGCAGATAGACCGGCGTGTAGCCCAGATCGCGCGCCAGCGCCGCGCCATGGTCGTGCCCCTTCCGGTGCCATTGCAGGTCACTCAAGCACAGGCCGTGCGCGAGTATGGCCACCCGGGCGCTCGGCCGCCCGATCTTTCCAGCCAGAGCCTGCCGCGAGAGTCGAAGCGGTCGCCCGTTCCGACGCAGACGCATGGGGATCGCGAGCGGGTTGCTGGTCGCCGCCAGGTAGTCGCCCAGCACCCCGTTCAGCGCAGCAAGGACGACCTCGCGTCCGCGCGAGGAGCTCGTCTCATCGAGTAGCGGCAGGAGTCGAGCGAGCACCGCATCGATGCCGCCGCCGACCAGAGCAGTCGTCCCACGGATGGTCCGGTAGACGAAGCCGGTGATCCCGCGCGTTCGCCCCGGACCCGGCTTGCCGAGGACGCCCGGAAACCCTGCAATGTTCTGATGCATCGCCTCCACGAGATCGACCAACCCCTTGGTGGCATCGATCGCCAGCCGGCTGGCACCCCGCAGGTCGGAGAGCTTGTTTTTCATTGTCTCCTCTTATCCATCATACCCTCCGGTAGCAAAACCTTCGATCGCACGAGAGCGCACCGCGCACGCGTCACGCGCACGCCCAACTACGCTTGACCTCGGTCAAAGCAAATTTCGGTGTGCGACTTATGCTGATTGTGAGAGGTAATGTGGACGAGGTGGATCGATGCTTTTCTCCGGTGTATTCGAGCTTTCCTGGTGGGGCTATTTATTGGTTGCCCTTGCGTTCACGCACGTCACCATCATCGCGGTAACGGTGTTTCTCCACCGCCATCAGGCGCACCGAGCGCTCGACCTTCATCCTGCGGTGAGTCACTTTTTCCGGTTCTGGCTCTGGCTGACGACCGGCATGGTGACCAAGGAATGGGCCGCAGTCCACCGCAAGCATCACGCGACGTGCGATACGCCGGAAGATCCGCACAGCCCGCAGATCTACGGCATCAATCGTGTGCTGTGGGGAGGCGTGTTCCTCTATGTCGAGGAGGCCAATCGCCCCGACACGATCGAGCGGTACGGGCGCGGAACGCCCGACGACTGGCTCGAGCGCAATCTGTACTCGAAATTCCAGATCCTGGGGCTCACATTGATGGGTGTCGCGAACGTCGTCCTGTTCGGCATCGTCCCCGGCGCGCTGATCCTGTTCGTGCAGATCGCCTGGATTCCGTTCTGGGCGGCAGGTGTCATCAATGGCGTCGGCCACTACTGGGGCTATCGCAACTGGCCAAGCCCCGACTGGAGCACCAACATCGTTCCGTGGGGCATCATCATCGGCGGGGAAGAGCTGCACAACAATCACCACGCGTATCCGACATCGGCGAAGCTCTCAAACAAATGGTACGAGCTCGATATCGGTTGGGCGTACATCCGTGCCCTCGCCGCCCTGAAGCTGGCCAAGATCAAGCATGTCGCACCCACGCCTCGAGTCGCCGCCCCCAGGCAGGTGGTGGATCCCGCGACACTGCACGCCGTCATCACCTATCGCTACGACGTTCTCGCGCGCTATGCGCGACTCTTGAAGCAAGCCTACTCGGAGGAGCTCCGCAGGTTGCGCGAGCGAGCGCCTGAGGATGCGCGTGTGCTGGCACGTCTCAAGCGCTGGTTGTATCGGGACGAGAAGACACTCCGCGAGCCGGAGCGCCGTGAGCTCGCCGCAGCGCTGCCGAAGTCGCGCGTGCTGGAGACAATGTATGCGATGCGGCGTGACCTGATATCGGTGTGGGGCCGCTCGACCGCCAGTCGGGAGCAACTCGTCAAGCAACTACAGGATTGGTGCAGACGCGCGGAGGCGAGCGGGATAACGCCGCTGGCAGAACTTTCGCAGCGATTGCGCAGCTACGCCTGAGCGGCGGCAAGCGGCACGCGGGGCGCTAGTCGACCCGCCGTCGAAGGTCGAGCGTGTAGGGAAATTCGCTGTCCGGCGGCTCCGGGTGCACGTCCATGGCACCGGGCGCGTGACCGTGCGGGGAGAATCGCGCAGCGCGCCGCACCTCGGCCTCCTCCGCATTGAGGGGACGCTGTTCGTTTGCGCTTCCGCCTCGATGTGTCCCGCCGTAAGTGCAGCCGCCGAGCGAGCGCCCGCTCCAGGTATCCACTGCGTCGAACACCAGCGGCAGGTGTGGCTCGATGGTCGGATGCCGCGAGGAAGCCGGATTACGCGCCTTGAACCGCACGCCGGCCACGAACTCGCCGTGAACGCCAGTCGGATGCAGCGGCAGCATCCGCCCGTTGCACACGACCACGTGGCGATCGCCCGTCATGCCGCGCACCATGACCTGCACCCGCTCGACCGACGAGTCGACATAGCGGGATGTCCCGGACTGTGCGACTTCCTCGCCGAGCACGTTCCACGGTTCGAGGGCGTGACGCAGCTCGATCTGGATGCCGTCATGTGTCGACCGTTCCGTAGCGCGGGAAGCGAAGCTCGAGAAATGGCGCGAGCCACGCCTCCTGGAACGGGAAGCCGGCACGCTGCAGCTCGCGCGTCACGTCGCGAATGTCACGCTCGACGAAGTGGGGGAGCAACCAGCGATCGTGCAGTTGCGTGCCCCAGCGCGCGAGGCGCTCCCGATAAGGCGTCTTCCAGAACCGGGCGACGAGCGTGCGCAGGAGCAGCGCCACCGCGAGACTCATGTGCGGATGCGGCGGCATCTCGATTGCACGCAATTCGACGAGCCCCAGGCGACCGGTCGGCGTATCGGGTGAGTAGAGCTTGTCGATGCAGAACTCCGAACGGTGCGTGTTGCCCGTGATGTCGATCAGGAAGTTTCGCAGCAGGCGATCCACGAGCCATGGCCGTGACGATTCCGCTCCCGCCGGACATTCCGCGGCAAGCTGCTCGAGCGCGATCTCGAGCTCGTGCAGGTTGTCCTCGCGCGCTTCGTCGACGCGCGGCGCCTGGCTGGTCGCGCCAATGAACTGGCCCGCGAAGAGATACGAAAGCGAAGGGTGATGCTGCCAGTAGGTGATCAGGCTCGCGAGCAGATCCGGGCGGCGCAGGAAGGGGCTGTCGGCCGCAGTCGGACCGCCGAGGGTAAGGTGACTGCCCCCACCGGTCCCCACGTGCCGGCCATTGTGAAGATACTTCGCGGCAGTCAATCCGGTGCGCTGCGCCTCGTCGAACACCGTGCGAGTGACCTCGGTAAGCTCGGTCCAGCTTCCGGCCGGTTGCACGTTGACCTCGATGACGCCCGGATCCGGGGTGATCTGCAGGCCTACCAGGCGCGGATCCAGTGGCGGGCCATAGCCTTCGAGGCGCACTGGCGTCGCGCACTCCGCTGCCGCCGCCTCGATCGCAGCGACCAGCGCGAGAAAGGCTTCCGCATGCGTGAGCGGTGGCAGAAAGACGCGCAGGCAACCGTCGCGACTCTCGCAGCATAGAGCCGTGCGCACGATCTCACGCGGTTTCGGCCGGTCGGCGAGTCGCGCATGGCGCTTCTGCTCGGCGCGCTCGTGCGAATCGTGCAGCTCCGTGCGCGGGTCGAACGGGTCGCGGTCGAAATCGGGATCGAGGTCGTCCGGCGCAAGCTCCGGCAACGACGCAAGCGGCAAGCGCGCGCCGGCGGGCGCATCGCCGGAGACGAGATAGAGCATGTCGCGCCGGAGCGGCCAGCGCGAGGTTTCCCAATGCACCGCAGTACCGGTCACGGCCGCACGCGCGCGCAATGGCAGAACGAACGCCACCGGGTCGACCAATCCCCCCGACAGCAGCCGGGCAAGGTGCGCACGCTCCGGTGTGCCCGCGCGCGCGATGTCGACCGGATCGACGTTTTCCGGCAGCACCGATTCGTGCGACAGCGCGGCAAGCGAATCCTCGCGCGCCTCGATCACGGCGGCGGGATCGACACCCAGCCGGTTCGCCACGGCGACCGCGAGCAGCCTGGCCGTCTCGAGCGGCGGCGCATCTTCGGCATCGCGCGCGACGAGCGCCGCATCGCGCCACACGGGCTGGCCGTCGCGCCGCCAGTACACGCCGAGTGCCCAGCGGGGCGCGCGCTCGCCCGGATACCACTTGCCCTGCCCGTAGTGAAGCAGTCCGGTCGGCGCAAACCGGTCGCGCAACCGCCAGGCGAGCGACTGCGCGAGCTCCCATTTGCGCGGCGAGAGCGCAAGGTGATTCCACTCCGCGCCGTCCAGATCGTCCGCCGCGGCGAATGTGGGCTCGCCGCCGTGCGTGAGTCGCACGTCGTTCGCCTGCAGCTCGCGATCGATGGCCTTGCCGAGTCCATCGAGCGCTTGCCACCCGGCCTCGTCGTAGGGCTCGCGCGTCCGGGGCACGTCTTGCAGCCGCGACAGTGTCGAATGGAATTCAAGATTCGACGCTGCAGGGCGCAGTGTTACCGATCACCGGCGCCGCATCGGGGGCGGCAATGCCGCACGCCAGCGGAATATGGCCCTCCCCCGCCAGAAAGCCCGACGTCGGGTCGAGCCCGATCCATCCCGCGCCGGGCACGAAGACCTCGGCCCAGGCATGCAGATCGACCGAGTCTTGGTACGCGCCCGGCGTCCCGCCGGCCCCCTCGGCGTCCGGGGCAAGCTGAACCAGATAGCCCGACACGAACCGCGCGGCGAGCCCGAGATGGCGCAGGACTTGCACCAGCAGCCAGCCCGAATCACGGCACGACCCCGAGCGAAACCGGAGCGTCTCGTCCGGCGTCTGCACCCCGGGGGCCATGCGAACGAGATAGGCGATGTCGCCCTGCACCCGGCGGTTCAATTCGACCAGTAGCGCGACCGTGTCCTGCGCCGACTGGACCAGTTCCGTGCGGCACCGGTCCAGCCAATCCGCTAGCGCAGGGCCGGCGGGCTCGGCGACGAGGTACGGTGCCAGCCCGGCATGCAATGATGGCGAGTACGCAAAGGGGAAGCGCACGGCATCGGGCGCGACGATGAAATCGAACGGATTGATGACTGAAACGTCCGCGACCAGGTCGACCGTGAGCACGAGCTCGCTCGACGGCTCGGGAAACAGCAGCCGTGCGACGTGGTTCCCCAGCGCGTCGTACTGCCAGTGGAGCGTGTGCGCACCGGGGCGCACCGACAGCGCGTACGAGAGGATCCGCGTCCGGCAGTGAGGCGTCGGACGCAGCCGGATCTCGTGCGGTCCGATGGCGACCGTCCGGTCGAACCGGTAGCTGGTACGGTGATGGAGCGCGACGCGGGTGGACATGATTACGTCGCCATACGGGGAGCGGCCCTCGCGCGCGATCGCACGTGCGCAGTGTGCGCGACCGGCGGGCGGCGACGCGCGCAGCCGGCCGGCGTCAGGCCGATTCTTTCTCCCACGACGGATCGGGCAGCTCGGCGAACACGCGCCGCAGGCCGTCGGCCCACTGGTTGTGGATCATCTGGAAGTACGGATCGCTCTCGGTGATGCTCCGCTGCAGGCCGACGCACAACGCGTCCTTCTCGTAGACCGCGAGGTCGATGGGCAGGCCGACCGAGATGTTGGAGCGCATCGTCGAGTCGAACGAGACGAGCACGCATTTCGTCACATCGATGAGCTTGGTCTGCGGCGTGATGATGCGATCGATCACCGGCTTGCCGTACTTGGTCTCGCCGATCTGGAAGTACGGCGTGACCTCGGTCGCCTCGATGAAGTTGCCCTCGGAGTAGATCATGTAGAGCCGCATGCGCTCGCCGGCGATCTGGCCGCCGACGATGAACGAGGCGCTCGAGTCCACATTGCTCTCCTGCAGGAACGCCGCATCGCGCTGGCGCACCTGGCGCAGGCAGTCACCGCAGATCGCGGCGACGTCGGTGAATGATTTGGCCTCCCACAGCGTGGGGCCGAGCTCCGGCTTCTTCTCGCGGGTCTCGAGCAGGTTGAGGGCGTTCTGCGTGACCGACAGGTTTCCGGACGACAGGACGACGACCACGCGGTCCCCGGTGCGCTCGAAGACTTTCATCTTGCGGAAGCTGGAGACCTGGTCGACGCCCGCATTCGTGCGCGAATCCGAGGCGAACACCATGCCCGCATCCAGCAGCAGGCCTACACAATAGGTCATGGGGTCGCGGGGGCGTCCTGTGTCTGGGTCTGGCTCATCGTGCTCGGAGGCGGATTATAGACGGGGACCAGAAAGTGCTGGTTGATCTCCAAATTCAGGGCAACCAGCTGGTCCAGGAACTTCATCAGCCACTCGTGCAGGCCGAACTCGAAGATCCGCGCAGTCTGCCCGTAGTGAAGCTGGGCGTGGATTTCGCCGGCGAGCCGCTCTGGCTCGAGCTTGGCTCCCGCGCAGATCGCGCGCAGGATGTCGTAGATCTCGTTCATGCATGCGTGCAGCGAGCGCGGCATGTCCTCGCGCAGGATCAGGAGTTCGGCCACCCGCATCGGCGTGATCACGTCGCTGTAAATCTTCCGGTAGGCGTTGAATGCGGACACGCTGCGGAGAAGCGCGCTCCACTGGTAGTAGTCCACGGCGCCCCCCACCTCCTGCGCGCTCGGCAGCAGGGTGTGGTACTTGACGTCCAGGATGCGCGTGGTGTTGTCGGCGCGCTCGAAGAATGTGCCCAGGCGCATGAAGGTGTACCCCTCGTCGCGCAGCATGGTGCCGACCGTCACGCCGCGGAAGAGATGCGAGCGCTCCTTCACATACTCGAAGAACTCGCTCGTGCCGCCCTGGCGAATACGCTCGAAAGTCTGGCCGCGCATCTCGAGCCACGTCGCATTCAGGCTCTCCCACATCTCGATGGTGATCGCCCCGCGTTGCGCGCGCGCGTTCTCCCGGGCAGTGCGGATGGACGAGAAGATGCTGGAAGAATTTGCAGCGTCGAGAATCATGAATCGAAGCACGTTCTCGGCGGAGACGTCCTCATAGCGCTGGTAGTACTCGGTCGCGAGACCGCTGGTGATCAGTGGCACTGCCCACGGTTCGACCCACCGGTCGTCCTGATCGCTCACGCGGTACGGCAGAAGCGACATCCGGTAAGTGATGTCGAGCATCCGAGCGGTGTTCTCCGCGCGTTCGATCTGGCGCGAAAGCCAGAAGAGGTCGTTCGCAGTGCGGCTCAGCATGGCCCGATCAACCTCGCGCGCGTCGCTCCAGCACCCGTCATTCCGGCACCCGTCACTCCAACACCCACGTATCCTTGGTCCCGCCCCCCTGGGACGAGTTCACGACGAGCGATCCCTCGCGCATCGCGACGCGGGTGAGCCCGCCCGGGACCATGCGAACGCCGCGGCCCGAGAGCACGAACGGTCGCAGGTCGACGTGACGCGGTGCGACGCCCTCCTCCACCAGCGTGGGACACGTCGAAAGCGAGAGCGTGGGCTGCGCAATGTACTTGTCCGGATTCGCGAGGATGCGCTCGCGAAACTCCGCGCGCTCGGCCGCCGTGGACGTCGGTCCGATCAGCATGCCGTAGCCGCCGGCGCCGTGGACCTCCTTCACCACGAGCTCCTCGAGGTGCGCGAGCACGTGCTGCAGGTCCTGCCGCTTGCGCAGCTCCCAGGTCGGCACGTTCGCGAGGATCGGCTCCTCGGAAAGGTAGAAACGCACCATGTCCGGCACGTGCGGGTAGATCGACTTGTCGTCCGCCACGCCGGTGCCCACCGCATTCGTGATCGTGACGTTCCCGGCGCGGTAGGCACCGAACAATCCCGGCACACCGAGCGTCGAATCGGGCCGAAACGCCAGCGGATCGAGAAAATCGTCGTCGACGCGACGGTAGATCACGTCGACCCGCTGTGGACCACGGGTCGTGCGCATGTACACGACCTCGTTCTGCACCAGGAGATCCTGTCCCTCGACCAGCTCGACGCCCATGTGCTGCGCGAGAATCGTGTGCTCGAAATAGGCGGAGTTGTACGGTCCCGGCGTGAGGAGCACCACGGTGGGCTCGGAAGCGCCAGTCGGCGCAACCTGTCGCAGCGTGTCGAGCAGCAGGTCCGGATAGTGGTCGACCGGCTGCACCATGTGCATCGCGAACAGCTCTGGAAAGAGCCGCATCATCACCTTGCGGTTCTCGAGCATGTACGACACGCCGGACGGCACCCGCAGATTGTCCTCCAGGACGTAGAACTCGCCCTCCCCGGCGCGCACGATGTCGACGCCGGCGATGTTGGCGTACACGTCACCCGGCATCTTGACGCCTTGCATCTGCGGACGGTACTGAGCGTTCTCGAGCACCTTCCGCGGCGGGATGATCCCTTCGCCGAGGATCGCCTGCCGATTGTAGATATCCTGCAGGAACATGTTCAGGGCGCGCACACGCTGCTCCAGGCCCCTGGCAAGCAGATCCCATTCGTGCACGGGCAGCACGCGCGGTATGAGATCGAACGGGATCAGCCGCTCGGCGCCCGCTTCCTCGCCGTAGACCGCGAACGTGATTCCCGCCCGACGGAACATCACGTCGGCCTCCTGGCGCTTTTGGGCGAAATACTCCGCCGGGCGCTCCTCACGCCACGCCGCGTAGGCACGATAGTGCGGGAGGACCGCACCGTCTTGGCCGGTCATCTCGTCGAAGCACTCCTTGGTCGGTGCAGTCATCTTCTTGGGTCTATGCGGAATTCGACGAAGCGCCCGTCTGGGGCGAATCCCGTGCAATGCGCGTGCCAGCGGCCGTGTCCGGAAAACCATTTGGGGACAGCAGCTTGTGTATTGTACCCGCACCCGCCTGGGCACTGTGTTGGGGCATCGGCACCATCGCGGCGATTCGCGCGCCGCCATCGTTCCCGTCCTGCAGCTTTGCGATGGCAGACCGGGTCTGAAACCAAGTCGGCTACTTGTTCAACATTGCGGCCACCGCGGACCAGGCCCTGACTTTCCGGGCCAGGTCACTTTGCTCGGTGACCGCGGCAGGCGCTCACTTTGAACTCGCGCCCCTGGACTCTGTCTGGTTACGGAGTTTGTTCGTTCCTTCCGGCAGTCCGCCCATGAGGTGTCGCAGTGGCTCTGATGTTCGTGCTGGGTATCGCCCTTGTCGGCACCACGATTCTGATTCACTACGAGGCACTGACCATCGCATCCGGCCTCCTCGGCAGACTGCACCGACGTCCGAGGATCGCGGTCCTGTTCGTGGTGCTGGCCCTGGTCCTGGCACACCTCCTGGAGATCTCGCTCCACGGCACCGCGTTCTACATCGAGCGAGCGAGATTCGCCGTAACGGGTAGCGACGGCGACAAGGCAAGCGCGTTCTGGACCTACTTGTACTTCTCGGCGGAGACTTATACGTCGCTGGGCATCGGCGATCTGGTGCCCGGCGGCGAATTGCGCTTCCTCGTCGGGCTGGAGACGCTCGTCGGACTCCTGATGATCGGCTGGTCCAGCTCGTTCATCTTCCTGGCGATGCAGCGATTCTGGAAGCTCGACGGCGGAGGCCGGTAGGCGCGGGCGGTTCTAAATCTGCGACTGCTGCCAATTCTCCAGCCCAAGCTTGTCGACGAGCCCGAGCTGCGTCTCCAGCCAGTCGATGTGCTCTTCCTCGCTCTCGAGTATCGACTTGAACAGCTCGCGCGACACGTAGTCGCCCGCTTTCTCGCAGTGCGCGATCGCCGCCTTCAGATCGGGATGCGCCGCGCGCTCGAGCGCGAGATCGCACTCGAGCGCCTCTTTCGGCGCCTCGCCGACCAGGAGTTTGCCGAGATCCTGCAGATTCGGCAGTCCTTCCAGGAACAGGATCCGCTCGATCAGCCGGTCGGCGTGCTTCATCTCGTCGATCGATTCCTTGCGTGCGTGCTCACCGAGCTTGCGCAATCCCCAGTTGTCGCACATCCGCGCATGCAGGAAGTACTGGTTGATCGCAGTAAGCTCGTTCCGGAGCACCTTGTTGAGGTGCTTGATGACTTCCTTGTCACCTTTCATCGCGCGGGCCCTCGGTTGAGCCGGAATCCGGCGGGAGGAAGATTTTGCGCCAAGTATTGAAGGCCCGCAGTGGTCAGGCGGCGTGTGCTGCCGAATCGGCGCGCTTGCCGTTCATTGCGCGCAGCCGACTTGCGACCAGCCAGCCGAGCGGAACGGCCACCATCGCGAACGTGAGCCACTGCCCGTAGAAACCTTCCGGCCCGTACGGCTCCGTGGCGATGTGCCAGTACGCGTTGTCAATGGGCAGCACGCCGGCCTCCGTGGCTTCGTGGAAAGCGTAGACCAGTAGCTGGACTGAGAACAGCACGAGGAATATCGAGGTGACCTGGAAGAAAAGCGTGAGATTGACCCGGTGCCCGTAGCGCGACCAGCTCCACGCAAGGGCCGCTGCAATCGCAAGTCCGGCGAGCGCACCGAGGATCAACGCCATGCCTCCCCGTTCGCCGGCGAGCGACCCGATGACGAATGCGGCCTCCATGCCCTCGCGTGTGATCATGAGCAGCGTGAAGAGGAACACTCCGAGCCATGCCCCGACCCCCGGCGTGCGTGTGGCGCCCTGCAGCCGGGTCGTGATGTCCGCGCGCATGTGCCGCGCATGGCGCAGCATGTAGATCACCATCGAGATCACGAACACGGCGGCCGTCGCGGCGAGCAGCGACTCCCAGAGCGGCTGCATGGCGTACTGCGCCAGGAACACGCCCAGCAAGACGCTCGCAACGATTGCCGAGGCGGCACCGGCGTGGACTGCGCCGGCGAGGGCCGCCCGGCCGTCCTTTCTGAGTACGGCGAGCGCGATGGCCACGATCAGAAAAGCCTCGATACCTTCGCGCAGCGTGACGACCAGCACTTCGAGCATGACTCATCCTCCAATTCGGTTGAGTCAATGATACCTGTAATACGAATGATTCGTATTTGACTTTAGTCAAACCCCGGAGGAGTCGGTGAAATTCGGGTGCAGCCCCTGATATCGCATTAACATTCATTTATTCATGTACTTATGCTATCGGGAAGGACTTGCACGCTATGCATGGCGCGGGGTGAGATATGCTTCACCGAGGCGTGGGAGTGTGTGTTCCTGTGCCGCCATCGGGAGGAGAACAATCATGCGCAGAATCGCCTTGAAAGGTCTGATGACCCTGGCAGCCGCCACCCTGCTCGTCACCGGCGCGGCGCGGGCCGAAACAACGCTGAACTACTCGCTATGGTTACCGTGGACGCACCCGGTGGCGGTGCATGTCTACATTCCGTGGATCGAGGCGGTTGAAAAGGCGACCAATGGCCGGGTGAAATTCAATCGCCTGCCGAAGGCGGTCGCCTCCCCGCCGGCGCACTTCGACGCGATCCGGAACGGGCAGGCCGACGTCGGCTTCAGCGTGTATGGCTATTCACCGAAGCGCTTCGGCGCGTATCTTTTCGGTGAGCTGCCGCTCATCGGCGACCGTGCCGAGCCGGTGTCGGTCGCGGCCTGGCGCACCCACGAGCAGATCGCGAAGGTCAAGGACTTCCATGAAGGCGTGAAGCTGCTCGGCCTGAACAGTCACGGCCCCGGCGTCATGCACCACCGCACCAAGCACATCAACTCGATCGATGACCTCAAGGGCTCCAAGATCCGCGTGGGCGGCCCGATTCCGAAAGCGATCGTGGAAGCGTGGGGGGGCGTGGCGATCGCCCAGCCGGCCACCAAATCCTACGAGCTGCTCTCCACCGGGGTGATCGACGGCATCACCTTTCCGTACGAGTCGCTGCCGAGCTTCAACATCACCAAGCTCGTCACGTATTCGACCTACTTCCCGGGCGGGCTCTACACCTCGACCCACTACCTGATGATGAACCAGGCGAAATGGGACGCGCTGCCGACAGAGGACAAGAAGGCCATCGAGAGCGTGTCCTACGAAGTCTTCGCGCGCCAGGCCGGCAGGGGCTGGGATACGATCAACGACGCGGGGCTCGCTGCCGCCAAGGCGAACGGCAACCATATCGCGACGGCGCCACCGGCGATGGTCGCGGAGCTCAAGAAGCTGAACACCCGGTTCGAGGCCGAATACGTCAAGGAGGCCAACGAAGCCGGGATCGACGGCGCAGCGACGCTGAAATTCTTCCGCGACGAGATCGCGCGCCAGATCGCAAAAGCGAAGTAGGCGATGGCGGAAGACCGCGGCCGGCAGGTGGCGAGCGCCGGCACGCACGCAGGATGGGCGGGCAAGGCGACCTTCGCGCTCGGCCTCTTCACGTGCGTGGTGCTGTTCGCGATGATGGCGCTCACGTTCGTCGACGTGCTTGGCCGGTATCTCTTCAACCGGCCGCTGCCCGGCGCCTACGAAATGGTCGCGTTCATGATGCCGCTGATGATCTTCGCGGCGTTGCCGGTGGTCTGTTATCGCGAAGGCCACGTGACGGTCGACCTGCTGGAAGGCGTCACGCCGATGGCATGGCGTCCGGTCCAGAGCGCGGCGGTCAGCCTGCTGGGGTCGGCCGTCGTCGGCGTGCTCGCGTGGCGACTCTTTCTCCAGGCCGTGGACAACGGGCGCAACGACGAAGTCAGCACCGAGCACCTGTGGCCGCTATCCATCTTCGGCTACTTCATGGCGACGATGAGCGCACTCGCCTGTCTCAGCCTGCTCGTCGTGGCCGTCCAGCACTGGCGCGGGACGCGTCCCGCCGACGAGCGGAGCGGGGATCCGGTTTCGTGACGGCGGGCCTGGTCGGCCTCGCGGTGGTGCTGGTGCTCGCGTTTCTGCGGGTGCCGATCGCATTCGCGATGGGGATTGCGGGCTTCTTCGGATCGGTCGTCTTCATCGGCTGGCAAGGCGCGTTCGCCGGCATCGCATCGACTGCATTCGACGCGGCCGTGAACTACGAGCTCTCGGTCGTGCCCCTCTTCGTGCTGATGGGCAATCTCGTCACCCGGGCACGGCTCTCCGAGGAACTCTACACGGCCTCGCATGCCTTCCTCGGCCACCGGCGCGGCGGGCTGGCGATGGCAACAATCGTCGCGTGCGGCGGATTCTCGGCGGTTTGCGGCTCGAGCCTTGCCACCGCGGCGACGATGTCCAAGGTGGCGATGCCTTCGATGCGTCAGGTACGGCTACTCGGACGCGTTGGCGGCCGGATCGATCGCCGCCGGCGGCACGCTGGGCATCCTCATCCCGCCGAGCGTGCTGATGGTGATTTACGGCATCCTGACCCAGACCAACATCGGCAAGCTGTTCGCGGCCGGCATCACGCCGGGCTTGCTGGGCATATTGCTCTACATGGCGGCCGTGCAGTCGGTGGTACTGCGCAGGCCACAAGACGGTCCGCGCAGCGAGCGGCTGCCGTGGGCCGAGCGCCTCGCCGCGCTCAAGGGCGTGTGGGGCGTGCTCGTGCTGTTCGGCGTGGTGATGGGCGGCATCTACGGCGGCGTGTTCTCGGCGACCGAGGCCGCGGGCATCGGCGCTTCCGGCGCATTTCTCTTTGCGCTCATGAGGCGCGAGCTCACGTGGCGCAAGCTCTACAACACGCTGCTCGAAAGCGCGGGCACCACCGCGATGCTCTTCACCGTGCTGATCGGCGCCCTGATATTTGCCAACTTCATCAACGTCACGCCCTTTCCGCGCGCGATGCTCGCTGCCGCTGGCGCGTTCGCAGACACTCCGTGGGTCGCGATCGCCGCGATCATGGCGATCTACGTTCTGCTCGGCTGCGTGCTCGAGAGCCTGTCGATGATCCTGCTCACCGTGCCGATCTTCTTTCCGGTGGTGAAAAGCCTCGGCTACGATCCTATCTGGTTCGGGATCCTGGTCGTCGTCGTCACCGAGATCAGCCTGATCACCCCACCGGTGGGATTGAACGTGTTCGTGCTGCGCGGCGTGCTGCCCGACGTCAGCACACGGCACCATCTTCCGCGGCGTGCTGCCGTTCATCGCGGCCGACGTGGTGCGGCTCGCCATCGTCGCGGCGGTGCCGATGCTCTCGCTCTGGCTGCCGCACCTCATCAAGTAGAACGCGCGAGGATTCGGCCGAGTCGATATTTCATGCACTGGGCCTGATCGTGACGCTGGTTGCCGTGTTCGGCTACCTGAATCACCGATTCATCGGGCTTCCGGACACGGTCGGCATCACGGCGATCGGACTCATCGCGGCGCTCGGCGTGACCGTCTACGGCGCGTATGACCCGGCGGTCGTGGATTGGGCGCGGCACACGGTCGAGCACATCGACTTCGCGGAGGTCGTGTTCCACGGCATCCTCGGCATGATGCTCTTTGTCGGCAGCCTGCGCATCAACCTGGGCGACATCAGCCAGCAGAAGTGGACGATCCTCCAGTTCGCCACCATCGGCGTACTGCTCTAGACCAGCATCGTCGGCGCGGCGTTCTACGGCGCCGCGCACCTGCTCGGCGTGGAGCTGCCGTTCATCTACCCACTGCTGTTCGGCGCGCTCATCTCCCACCGACCCTATCGCGGTGCTCGACATCCTGCGCAGGGTCGGCGCATCGAATAGCCTCGAGACCAATATCGCGGGCGAGAGCCTATTCAATGACGGAACCGGCGTGGTCGTCTTTCTGACCCTATTCCGCATCGCGTTTGGCGGGCACGAGGCATCGGTCCTGCAAGTCTTGCTGCTGCTTGGTACCGAGATTTTCGGGGAGGTCGTCGTCGGCCTGGCACCGGGCCTCATCGGATTCTTCCTGCTCCGCGGCATCGACAGCATGCGGTCGAGATCATGGTCACGCTCGCCATGGCGACTGCCGGGTACGGATTCGCGGAATATCTGCACACGTCGGCGCCCATCGCGGTAGTCGTCATGGGACTTCTCGTCGGCAAGCATGGGAAGCGCCTCGCCATGTCCCAGCGAACGTGCGAGCACCTGTCGTCCTTCTGGGATCTCGCCGACGAACTGCTGAACCTGCTGCTGTTCGGACTGATCGGCATAGAAATTATCGCGCTGGCGTCCCCGTTCGCAAACCTGGCACCGGTGCTCGCGGCAATTCCGATCGTGCTCGTCGCGCGCCCGACGAGAGTAGGGCTGCCAGTCCTTGTACTACGACTGTTCCGCACGTTCTCGCCCAACATCGTGAAGATCATGACCTGGGGCGGACTGCGCGGCGGGATTTTGCTCGCGCTCGCACTGTCGCTGCCGCAGTTTACGGGACGCGGGGCGATCGTGGCCGCCACCTATGCGGTGGTGATCTTCAGCATCCTCGTCCAGTCGCTCACTATCGAGCGGCTCGTGCGGCGCTGGGGCGCGCCTGGAGTCGAGGCGCCACGCTGACGCTCGCGGACAAACTCGCCGCGCGAGTTGCCGCAGAGTCGCGCCCTTGCCCAACCGGCATGCGGACAGTCCCCGGCGGAATTTATCGCCCGCAAGCCTGCTTGGCGCAAGACGCTGATTTTTCCGAGAAACCTCGTCCTGTCGTCGTACGGCGACATACCATGGGAATATCAGAATCGCCGCAGCCGTGCTATAGAAAGCATATCTGTCGAGTTTGTCCATCTCCGCTGGTGGCCGCATGCAGTCAGTCGATTGCCCTTTTTGCGAGCACGCAAATCCTACGGGCGCGAAGTTCTGCAACGAGTGCGGCTCGCCGCTCCACTTTGCTCCTTGCAAGCAATGTGGCGCGGTCAACCGCATCGACGACTCTCAGTGCTACCGGTGCGGCGTTGCGCTGAGCGCGCCGCCCGTCCCGCCGCAGGCGGCGCACATCGATCCGGGAGCCGCGAGCTCAAATCAGGAACCCATGGGTCTCGAGCAAAAGGCGCAATGGCTCGAGCAGGAGTTCCTGCGGCTGGAGGAGCCCGGCGCGATCATGCCGGAGCCGCGCGCCAAAGCAGAAGGCCATGCGGCGATCTCCACGCAAATCCCGGGAGAATTGGCACCAAATTTGGCACCAAATGCCATCGAGCACAAGGTCGGCGCAATCGACTCCGGACATGGGGAAGCACGCGGCCACTACGCCAAGATCGACCGCGCTTCCGCGCTGGACGCGCAGCGACGCGGTTCCTCCTCGCAAACACGCGGCAGGTCGAGCATGCCCGAGATGAATTCGCTCTTCAGTGAGATTGCCGAGGCGCCACGCGTGTTGTGGCACGAGGTCGCAGCAGGCCTATCTGCTTTGATGCTCCTACTGGCGATCGCGGTGGGCGCGTATTTCTACTACCTGGAAAACCTGGTGCCGAACGTGACTATGGCCGAGCGCGGCGTGCCGAAGTCCGGTGTGTCTGTCCGGGAATCGCGCGCTACCGCAATGAGTCGCGCGTCCGTTACCTCCGCATTGCCATTGACGAAGGACATGCCCCCGCCTCCCAATCGGGAGCCCAATTCAGCCGCATCGCCAGTGGCGGTCGAGGCTAACCCGGCTGAATCCGGCCAGGGATCCGATCCGGCCGGGGTCACCACCGCCGCGGCGCCGGAAGTGACTGTGGCGGAATCATCGTCGGACGCGATGCCCGAGGCGCAGTGTCCTCCGGCGGTAGTGGCACTTGCATTGTGCGACTGGTTCAAGGGCCGTGCAGACCGGAAGTGACAGCACGATCGGCGGGCTGCGATGCGTGCTCGTCGCCATGACTTTCGCGCTGCATGCAGCAGCGCCGGATGCCATTGCGCAAGTCAAGATACTCACCGGGGTGGAGGATTCCGACGTCCGCATCGGCCAAGACCTCGCCACGCTCATCGCGGAGCCGGTCGATATTCGCCTCGAAGTGCTCCCTTTGCCAGGCTCTCCGGAGAGTCTGGAGCGTTTGCGGTCTGAGCCAGGCGTCAATCTCGCCGCAGTGCAGTCCGACGTCTTCCAGGCGTTTGTTGCGCAGAGCGTCCACGCGAGATCGCGCGGGCCCGACTCGATGCCGCCGCCGCGAGTGGTGCTGCGGCTGCCCGAAAAGGAGGTCCATTTCATTGTACGGGCCGACGCGCCATTCGAGTACGTTCACCAGATCGGGGATGCCAGAATCAATGTCGGGACGCCCGGCAGCGGTACCGCAACGACGACCGAGGCGATTTATCGCCTGGTTTTTGGGAAACCAATCGCCGAGAATCAGGCGAGCCATCTGTCGCATGAGGAAGCGCTCGTGAAGCTCGTGACGGACAGATCGCTCGACGTCGTTGCCATCGCGGCCGCTCAGCCAGCAGCGCTGCTTACTAGGATGACGCCCGAGGCGAGGCAATACGTCAAGTTCCTCAGGCTCGACCCCGATCATCCTGCGAGCCGGGCTGTCGTGCGCGCTTATCCGATCGCGACCCTGCACGCCGCGAGCTACCCGGCCCTGCTCGCCAAAGACCAATCCACCCTCGGCGTCGAGATGTATCTCGTCACGCTGGATTTTCGCGATCACGTGACCGAGACGCGCTTGATCCAGTTGGGCCGTTCACTGTGCCGAAACTTTGCCGTGCTGTGGGCGAAGGGACAGCCGGGCTGGGGGAACTCGAGCCGCGGCTTGCGCCGCTCCCGAATGGTTGGATTTATTATCCGCCGACCCGGGACGAGTTGCGTAACTGTAGGCGAGTGTCGGTGCACAACTAGCAATTAGATCGATTGGTCCGACTCGCTAGTGGACGCATAGTGCGACGAGGCGTTGTCCGATCGCGCGGCGCTCGTGTCAGCGGTCTTCGCGCCCCCCCGGGCCGAGGCTCGTTCAGGGAAGATCTCGGGACCCGCCGATTAGGCCATTCGGCCTATGCCCGAACGTCCCAGTGACATTATTGTCGATCTCTTTGACAATTATGCATCTTGCATGCGCTGTCGCCGGACCGCGCGCCATTCCAGAATACACTTTCCAAACAATAAGTTCGGATGCACGAGCTCCTCACGGACATCGAGATCGCTGGGCGACCGGAACAGGTCTGGTCCATCCTCACCGACTTCGCGACCTACCCGAGGTGGAATCCATTCATCCGCCATGTCCACGGCGTGGCACAAAAGGGCAGATTGCTCGAAGTGTGCATTCACCCGCCCGGTTCAAGGCATGACGAGCTTTCGACCCCGGGTGCTGGTTGCGGATGCGCCGCGCGAGTTGCGCTGGCGAGCTTACCTGCTGCGCACCGAACATCCTGGAGGAGTGATCATCGATTCGTGCTCGAGCCACTGGCCAACGGCCACGTGCGGTTCCTGCAGATCGCGGCTGTTTCAGCGGCCTCCTGACTCCGCTGTTGCGCGATGCATCGATCGGAACATCAGTCGCGGATTTCGTGAAATGAACGCGGCTCTGAAAGGTCGCGTCGAGCGCGGCGCCGCATAACGTCGCCGCAAGCGAGGTGACTCGCCCGCGCCCCAGCTATGCGGCCTTTTGCGGAGCGGGTGGCGATCCTTCCGCCGAACCCGCTTCCAGAGGCAGGTCGGGCGCAAGCACTGATTCCGCCGCAGGCGGCACACCCATCATCTCGGCGACGTCCTCGATCGCCGCGACGATCTCGGCCTTGCGCGCGTCGGCCAGAATCGCGAAGCGCGAAACGAATCGCTCGTGGAGAAATGGCGGCGCCGCATCGAGCAAGTGCTCCCCGGCGGCAGTCAGCCGCGAGTGCACGACGCGCCTATCGTGCGCGTTGCGGTAGCGCTCCACGAGGCCGCGCGCTTCGAGCTTGTCGAGGATCGTCGTCACCGTCGCCTGGCTGAGGCTGGCGGCCTCCGAAATCCTGCCGGAGGTGACTTCGCCCAGCCGGCGAATCGCGGTGAGCACCACGAGTTGCGGCAGGGTGGCGCCGGAGGCGCGCTCCACTTGTTTCGAATGCCGGTCAACGCCCTGCACGATACGGCGGATCGCCGCGAGGACCCTGCGTTCCAGATCGGTCATCATTTCATTTTGACATCAAAAGATTCGTCCTGTAAACTTCTACGCGGTAAAAAACTGTAACCTCATGAAAAGGAAGTGAATTATGTGTGGCATCTGTGGTGAGGTGGCGTTCGACGCGTCTCCTGCGTCGGCCAACTCGCTGCAAGCGATGTCCGACGCGCTGGCCCCGCGCGGACCGGACGGCTCCGGAATCCTGGTGCGCGGTCCGGTCGGGCTCGGACATCGCCGACTGAAAATCATCGATCTCTCGGAGCGCGCTGCCCAGCCAATGACCGATCCGGCACTCGGATTTTCGGTGGTCTTCAACGGATGCATCTACAACTACCGCGCGCTGCGCAGCGATCTCGAAGGGCTCGGCTACCAGTTCTTTTCCAACGGCGATACCGAGGTGGTGCTCAAGGCCTGGCACGCTTGGGGCGAGCGCTGCCCGGAGCGGTTCAACGGCATGTTCGCCTTCGCCGTTCACGAGCGCGACAGTGGGCGCGTGATCCTGGCACGCGATCGCCTGGGCATCAAGCCGCTCTACTACGCCGAGTCGCCCGGACGCCTGCGGTTCGCATCGACGCTACCGGCGCTGCTGGCCGCTGGCGGAGTCGATACGTCGATCGATCCCGTGGCACTCAACCACTACCTGTCGTTCCATGCGGTGGTCCCGCCGCCCCGCACCATCCTGAAGGGCGTGCGCAAGCTGCCACCGGCGACCGTGCGCGTCATCGAGCCCGACGGTCGCGTGCGCGACCGCTCTTACTGGCGCCTTTCGTACGAGCACGCGGGCGCGGACGATCGAACGAGCCGCGAAGAATGGCGCGACCGACTCGGCGCGGCGCTGCGCACCGCGGTCGAGCGACGTATGGTCGCCGATGTGCCGGTCGGCGTGCTGCTCTCGGGTGGCGTCGACTCGAGCCTGATCGTCGGACTGCTGACCGAAGCCGGGCAGACTGGCCTCAACACGTTCTCGATCGGCTTCGAGTCGGTGAACGGCGAACAGGGCGACGAGTTCCGCTATTCGGATGTGGTGGCCCGGCGATTCGAGACCGAGCACCATCGCATCTTCGTCGAATCCAGCCGATTGCTCGACGCACTGCCGAGCACCATTGCCGCGATGTCCGAGCCGATGGTGTCGTATGACAACGTCGGCTTCTTTCTGCTGTCTCAGGAGGTAGCGCGCCACGTCAAGGTCGTGCAGAGCGGCCAGGGCGCAGACGAGGTGTTCGGCGGCTACGACTGGTATCGGAAACTAGTCGGGTCGAGCAATCCGGTCGCCGACTACTCGCGCGCCTTCATGGACCGCGATCACGCACGCTACGCGCAGCATGTTTCGGCCGAATATGTGGGTGAAGATCACGCGCGCCGGCTAGTCGAGGAGCAGATGGCGCTCCCTGGCGCAGACGATCCCGTTGACCGGGCGCTGCGTCTCGACACCACGGTGATGCTGGTGGACGATCCGGTAAAGCGCGTCGACAACATGACGATGGCCGCCGGGCTCGAGGCACGTGTGCCGTTTCTCGACCACGAGCTGGTCGAGTTGGCCGCGCGCATCCCGCCGGGCCAGAAGCTGCGCGACGACGGCAAAGGCGTCCTCAAGGACGTCGCCCGCCAGGTCGTGCCGAGCGAAGTGATCGATCGGCCGAAGGGCTACTTTCCGGTGCCGGCACTGAAGTATCTCGAAGGACCGTATCTCGAGATGGCGCGCGACGCGCTCGGCGCGCGCGCGGCGCGGGAGCGCGGCATCTTCCGCAAGGAATATCTCGAGACCCTGTTCGACGATCCCAAGGGGCACATCACGCCGCTGCGCGGCTCGGAGCTGTGGCAGGCGGCGCTTCTCGAAATGTGGCTGCAATCCCATGGAGCCTGATGCCATGAGCGCGAACCTGTCCCGAAACGTTCGCAATACCGCGCCCGAAGAATGCTCATGCGCCTCGCAAGCGCAAAGTGCGCGGCGATCCGAAATCCCCGGCGCCCGCTAAATCCCCGCGCGATGACGGACACGTGCAGCGCAGTGCGACACTCGATTGTGGCTGGGGCCGGTTGCTGTTCGGGCAGACCTTCGCGGATCCCGCAATCCTCGCCGCAACGCTTCTCGAGGAAGGTCCCGAGCGCCGCGACATCGCGGCCTACGTCCGCGATCCGCACCTGGTGTTGGCGGCAGCACCCCTGGATCTGTTCCTGGATCCGTCGCACACCTACCGGCTCGACCTCTCGGCGTACCACCCGTCACGGCGACGTCCGCGCGGCTTCCGCGTCCGACCGCTCGCGAACGTCATCGATGCCGACGCAGTCAACCGCATCTATCTCTCGCGCGCAATGGTCCCGGTCGATCCTCAGTTCCTGGTCGCCCAGCGCGAAAGTCGCACCATCGTCTATCTGGTGGCCGAAGACGAGACGACCGGCGCGGTGATCGGCACCGTCACCGGCGTCGATCACCGCCGTATCCTGGACGATCCGTCCAGCGGGGCGTCGCTGTGGTGCCTGGCGGTTGACCCACAGGCGGTGCCGCTGGCAGTCGGCGAGACGCTGGTACGCCGCCTGGCTGAGCATTTCATCTCACGCGGCGCGACGTTCCTCGACCTCTCGGTGATGCACGACAACGCGCAGGCAATCGAACTCTACGAAAAGCTCGGATTCGTGCGCGTCCAGGCATTCACCGTGAAGCACAAGAATCCGATCAACGAGAAGCTGTTCGTCGGGCCGCCACCCGAGGCAGAGCTCAACCCCTACGCGCGCATCATCGTCGACGAGGCGCGCCGCCGTGGGATCGGCGTGGAGGTCGTCGACGCCGAGGGCGGCCTCTTCCGGCTCACTTCGGGCGGGCGCTCGATCCTGTGCCGCGAGAGCCTGTCAGAGCTCACCACCAGCGTCGCGATGAGTGTCTGCGACGACAAGGCGGTGACGCGCCGTGCGGTGCAGCGGGCGGGCGTGAACGTGCCCGAGCAGATCGAAGCCAAATCCCGCGAAGACGTGGCACGCTTCCTCGCCCGGCACGGGTCGGTCGTAGTGAAGCCGGCGCGCGGCGAGCAAGGCCGTGGCGTCGCAGTGGGAATCGAGGATCTCGATCAGGCGATGACGGCGGTCGAACACGCCCAGGCGCACTGCGACCGGGTGCTGGTCGAGAGCTGCGCACAGGGCGAGGACTTGCGGCTGGTGGTGATCGGCTACAAGCTGGTCGCGGCCGCGGTGCGTCGCCCGGCGCGGGTAGTTGGCGACGGGCATACGCCCATCCGCGAGTTGATCGAGCGTCAGAGCCGGCGACGCGCCGCGGCAACCGGCGGCGAGTCGCGCATCCCGGTCGACGCCGAGACCGAGCGCTGCGTGCGACGCGCCGGCTATCGGCTGGACGACGTGCCGCCCGCCACCACGGAGATCGCCGTACGCAAGACGGCCAACCTGCACACCGGCGGCACGATCCACGACGTCACCGACGAGGTGCATCCGAAGCTCGTGGAAGCCGCGGTCAAGGCGGCGCGCGCGATCAACGTGCCGGTGACCGGCATCGACTTCATCGTGAAGTCGCCGTCCGAGCCGGAGTACGTGTTCATCGAAGCGAACGAGCGCCCGGGGCTTGCGAACCATGCGCCGCAGCCGACTGCCGAGCGCTTCATCGATCTGCTGTTTCCGCAGTCGCTCCCCACCGGGGTGCGGCATGCCGGACTCTGAGGAGAATAGAATTTATCTCGAAATCGCGGCCTTGCCGCTTCAAGTGAAAGCGGGCGCACGAACAAGGGGGAATTCCCCCTTGTATATCCCGGTACGAACAAGGGGCGAGCCCCTTGTATATCCCCTCGGTTTCGACCGCATACACATCTTGAGATAGGTTCTACATGTCCAGGCTAAAGATCGACGTCGACTACCTCGCGCAGGTCCTGCAGCGCCTCCTTGATACGCCCAGCCCCGCGGGCTACACGGACACCATCGTTCGACTGGCGTGCGAGGAGTTGGGGCAACTGGGCGTCGATTACGAGCTCACCCGGCGCGGCGCGATCCGCGCCATCCTGCCGGGCCACGAATCGCGCGGTGCCCGCGCACTGAGCGCCCACCTCGACACGCTCGGCGCGCAGGTCAAGAATCTCAAACCCAACGGGCGGCTCGAGCTGGTGCCGATCGGCCACTGGTCGTCGCGTTTCGCCGAGGGCGCGCGTTGTACCCTGTTCACCGACCGCGGCTCCTATCGCGGCAGTATCCTGCCCCTCAAGGCCTCGGGACACACGTTCAACGAGCAGATCGACACGCAGCCGGTCGGGTGGGAGCACGTCGAGCTGAGAGTCGATGCGCTGACCCGGCACACGCGCGACCTCGAGCGCCTGGGCATCGCCATCGGCGACATCATCGCGATCGATCCGCGCAGCGAGTTCCTGCCAAACGGCTTCATCGTCTCGCGCCACCTGGATGACAAGGCAGGCTGCGCCGCGATGTTGGCGGCCATCAAGGCGCTGGTCGAGCATGGCGAGAAACCCCCGGTCGATACGCTATTCATGTTCTCGATTTCCGAGGAGGTGGGAGTGGGAGCCTCGTCGCTGCCGACGGAAGGGCTCGCCTCGCTGGTGGCGATCGACAACGGAACGACGGCGCCGGGCCAGGCGAGCGACGAGTTCGGCGTCACGATCTGCATGGCCGATCAGACCGGGCCCTTCGATTACCACCTGACGCGGAAGCTGATCCGCCTGTGCCGCGAGAACGACATCGCGTTCCAGCAGGACGTCTTCCGCTACTACCGCTCGGACAGCGCCTCCGCGATCGAGGCGGGACACGACGTGCGCACCGCACTGATCACGTTCGGCATCGACGCCTCGCATGGCCACGAGCGGATCCACATGCACGCGCTTCGCTCGCTGGCCGAGCTCGTGACCGCGTACGCGTTGAGCTCGGTCGAGATCACGCGCGACATGCAGGAGACCGGCACGCTCAAAGGCTTCACCAAGCAGCCGATGAAGGAAGCGAAGAACACGCTGCTCACCCCCGCCGGACCCCCGTCTACGAAATCGTAACTGCCCGGCAGGGTTGAACGGGGCGTTCATGGCACAACGCGAACTGAGCGTCCGCTCGCTCGCCACGGGTGTTGCACTCGGCGCGCTGCTCGCGCCGTGCAACATCTATTCGGGTCTCAAGATCGGCTGGTCGTTCAACATGTCGATCATCGCGCTGCTTGCCGGGATCGCGCTGTGGCGTTCGCTCGCGCGCGTGGCGGGGACACCGCAATGGACGATCAAGGAGAGCAACATCTCGCAGACTGCCGCCTCCTCGGCGGCCTCGATCGTTTCGGGCGGGCTGGTCGCGCCAATCCCGGCCTACACGCTGCTCTCCGGCGAGACACTCGCACCCTTGCCGCTGGTCGGTTGGGTGTTTGCGGTGAGCTTCCTCGGCATCTGGGTGGCTTGGTTCTTGCGACCTTCGATGATCGTTGCGTCGCCGTTGCGCTTTCCCGCGGGCATGGCGACGCTCGAGACCATGCGCGATGCATTTGCCCATGGTCGCGAGGCCACACTGCGAATTGCGGTACTCGGCGTTGCCGGACTGGCTTCGGGTGCGATGCAGGCCGTGCAGGCCTTCGCTTGGCAGATCCCGCGCTGGGCACCGACGCCGCTCGCCGGCAAGCTCACATTCTCGTTCGAGCCATCGCTGCTGCTGCTCGGCTTCGGCGCGATCATCGGCATCCGCGTCGGACTTTCGCTGCTCGCCGGCGCGTTGTTGGCCTGGGGCGGCATCGCACCGCTCCTGCTCGAGCACGGCCTGGTCGATTCGAACGCGGCGCGCGCCGGCTCGCTGTTCGGGCCACTTGTCGAATGGCTGCTGTGGCCGGGCGTCAGCCTGATGGTGAGCGCGACGCTCGCCAGCCTCGCCGTGCAGCTCACACGCGACGCACGGGGCGGGAGGCGCCGCGATGTTCGTGCCGGACCACGACCGCCAAGTCCCGTGAAGCTTCCCGCGCTCGCGGGGCTCGCGGTGGCGGGCGCGTTGACGGTCGCACTGCAAGTCGCGCTGTTCGACATCGCGCTCTGGATGGCGCTGCTCGCGGTGCCGCTCGCACTGGTACTCGCATCGGTGGCGGCCCGCGTGGTCGGCGAGACGGGCATTCCGCCGATCGGCGCAATCGGCAAGGTGTCGCAGCTCGGCTTCGGCGTGCTCGCGCCCGGCCAGGCGGTCACCAATCTGATGACCGCGAACGTTGCCGGCGGCGCCGCCGGCCAGTGCGCCGATTTGATGAACGATTTCAAAGTCGGCCACGCGATCGACGCGTCGCCCGCGCGGCAGTCGATCGCGCAATGCTTCGGCATCCTCGCGGGCAGCGTCGTCGGCGCGCTGGTCTATCTCGTGCTGATCCCCGACCCGCAATCCATGCTGCTGACCGAAGAGTGGCCGGCGCCCGCGGTGGCGACGTGGAAAGCAGTGGCCGAAGCGCTGGCCCTTGGCCTCGATTCGGTACCGCCGAGCGCGCGTGCCGCAATGCTCGCCGGTGGCAGCGTCGGCGTTTTGCTCGGAGCGCTCGAGGCGCTGCTGCCGCCGCGGCGCGCCGCATGGCTTCCGAGCCCGGTGGCCCTGGGCCTCGCGTTCGTGATTCCGGCGTCGATCTCGCTGATGATGTTCTTCGGTGCGCTGATCGCATGGCTGTTCGCGACGTGGCGCGAGCGCCTCGCAGCGCGCTTCACCATCGCAGCGGCAGCGGGACTCGTGGCGGGCGAGAGCATCGTCGGCGTCGCCGCAGCGTTCTGGGCGATGGCGGGCGGCGGTTAGAGAGTGCCTGAGTCATCCTCGCGCAAGCGGGGATCCAGCACGCCATTGAATAAGCTCAGCCTGGATTCCCGCGTTCGCGGGAATGACGCACATCCACCAGACCGCACGAGTTCTCGAGCTGGAGCGTCATCTTCGGCAATCGCCGCGGCCTTAAATGGCGATCCAGTGATTGTCGAGGCGCAGATCGGGCACCGCGTGCGAGGCGAGCGCATTCGGCGCCGACCCGGAGACTCGCTCGCGCGCATTCCATGTGACGGCCGCGTGCCTCCCGCCGGCCCAGATCTCGGTGGTCGTCGTCACCAGCGCACAGGCTTCGTCCAGCGGCAACAATCTTGCGCACACTGTCCATCCGATCCATGCAGAGCCACGCCTCGCGCGCGTGGACAGCTCACCGCAAACGTTGTTCCCAGCGCAGCGATATCGCCGCCGTATCCGGCGAGCGGCATCGGTGCCGCGACGCTTCGCAACGACCGCCCGTCGAACAGCGCCAGCACCGGCGCGCTGGACCTGACATCACGATCGTCGTGCTCGGCCTGCAGCGCGACGCCGAGGATCGGTCCAGATGCTCCTTTGCCCCATGCCAGGTGGCGCAGACTGAGGCGACGATCGTTCAGACGCCATTGACCGATCGGCGCTCCGGTGCCGGCATCCAGGCACACCAGCGACGAATCCATGCGCTCCAGATCGCGCTTCGCGCGCCCGGTTTCGGGCCGGGTCGGCACGCCGCCGTTTGCAACGATGAGTCGACCGTCGTGTGAGGCGTCCCGGATCAACTCGTGCGCGTCGATGCCGTGCGTAGGCCACTCCGCGAATTTTTCGAGTGTGGCCGCATTGCGCACGCCGACGAGGCCCGCGCCCGTGTCGAGATCCGCTTCCGTCGTGTACAGGGTATGACCGTCGTCACTGGCAAGCACGTGGCCGCTGAACGCGCGTCGCGGCTCGATCCAGCGCCACGCCAGCGCACGCCCGTCGCGATTCCAGCGTAGTAACCAGTCGCCCGGACGACGCGCAACCGCGAGCAGAGTGCCGCCCGACTCGCGCAGCAAGCCATGCGCGCGTGTCGGGACCTCCAGGGCTGCGGCGATCCGAAGCCCGCCCGCCGCATCCTGCGTGAGAATCCCGACCCGGTAGCCGGTGCCGGCCTGCCAAGCCGCCGCGAGCGTCACGCTGCGACCGGCCGCCTCGCGCGCAGCAAGTACCCGCGTCGGCGCGCCCGAAACGGCTGCCAGGGCAATCAGAAAATCGCGCCGCCGCACTCGGCTCAATCCCCGTCGGCGTCGGAGAAACCGATGCGGACATCCAGTGCGGGCGCTACCTTGTCCTCGACCAGGTGCTTGAGCGCGCTCAGCTCACGCGCCGCGGCCAATACTCCGGTCGCGTCGTCGCCGCGGACACCCGCCATGGCCTTGTTTGCACGCCCCACCGTTCCCGCGAGCTCTGCGGCGAGTTGCCCTTGCCCTCGCTCTCGCAACATGGACGCGAGCGATCCGGGTCCCGGTCCTTCGGCGAGCGCACGCAATGCCTCCCACTGCGCCGCCCAGCTGGCAGCGGTTGCGCCGCTTGCGCTGCGCGGATAGTCAGGGCGAGTATCGGGTGCCGTGGTAGCCGCCTTGCGCGCCGGCTTTTCCATGTCGCCCCAGCGCAGGTGCTCCAGACCGCCCACCCACTGGTTGACGAGATCGCTGAATGCCTTCTTCGCGGACGTCGCGTCCAGCGTGCCCGCTGCGGCCTCCCGAAGCCCGGTCGCCATGAATTTCGCCTCGCGCTCGATCTCCATCGCCACCTGTATCGCGTAGCGGCACCCGGTCGAGGCTGGCCGCACGGGTTTGGTCCACAACAGCCATTCCAGCGCGGGAAAACCCTTTGCGGGCGTGCCGATGCGATCCATGTCTGCCGCACTTTCCGGCGCCGCTTCGACGGCCTTGACGATCATGCGTGGGCGAGTCGGAGTGAAATCGAGCTTGCCCTGCATGTGGTAATCCAGCATCAACCCGATGGAAACCGCGGACAGGCGCTCCCAGGCCACGAGGCTCGTGTTCCATGCCTGGCGTGCCGCCTCGAGTCCCGTGGCCGAACCCTGCGACGACGCTGCGCAATAGGATTGCAACGCGCTAGTGAGACGCGCGCTGTCGGCCACGAGCTCGACGGCCCGAGGAACCATCCAGTCGCGATAGATCGCCTGGATGTCGGTCGCTTCATCGGCCCGCGCGCCAGGCGTGATCGCGAGCGCAATCAGCAGCGCGATGATGCGCCACGCCCTCACAGCGACTCCACGAATTTCACCAGCGCTTCACGTTGCGACTGCGTCATCTTCAATACCCGATCATGGCTAGCTTCCGCCTCGCCACCGTGCCACAGGATAGCCTCCATGACGCCGTCAGCGCGGCCGTCGTGGAGCAGGCGGGTGTGACCATTGACATCCTTGATCAGCCCGATACCCCAGAGTGGCGGCGTCTTCCACTGGCGCCCATTGGCGCCGAAGTCGGGCCGACCGTCTGCCAGCCCGTCGCCCATATCGTGCAGCAGCAGATCGGTATAGGGAAAAATCCGCTGCCCGTCTAGCGCGTTGCTGCTGTACTGCGGATTCGGACCTCGCGCCGTCACGTAGCTCGGCCGGTGACACATCGAACACTGGGCCTCGTGAAACAGCTTCTGGCCTTGCAGCACCTTCGGATCGTCGGGAGTGCGCCGTGCGGGCGGCGCAAGCGTAGCCTGGTAGAAAACCACTTCACCGAATGTCTTGTCGTCGATCTCAGGCGATCCGTTCTGGCCGCCGCGTGGGGCGCCGAGGCAGTCTTTCTCGGCTGGCGTGCATGCCTCTTCGGGAAACACCGACGACGTGATCCCTATATCGCCGTTGAAGGCGCCGGCGGTCTGGTGCGCGATGGTGGCTACATTGGCTTTCCAACCGAACCGGCCGAGCATCATGCGCTGCGACGGCGTGTCCCAGACCTGATTGGGAACGCCCTTGATGGGCCCGGGCGCAGCCGCCTGTTCCTTTGCGTTGGCCATGATGTCGGCGGCATCGATCGCCTCGATCAGTCCGACACCGATCAGTTGCGGCGCCACGCGCGGACTCACCAGCACGTTGCTCGCCAGCGGGCCGTAGCCGAGATCCCGGATGGCGTAGCGGGGATTTTGCAGCGTGTACGGTGTGCCATCGGCGAATCGGCCCTGCACGGCCGCGTGGGTGATGTCGATCTTTCCTTCCGGCTTCACGCGCTGAATGGCTGCGTTGTCGAGCTGATCGCCATAAGTAGGTTCGGGCACGACTCCACCGTGTGCGCCGACGCCGGGCACCGACAGGCGGAGCAGCAGTCCGACCGGCTGCTCCCCCGCTGCGGGAGGCGCCCCGCGCCCATCCTCCGTGTGGCAGCCCCCGCAGGAACGCGCGATGAAGTGCGGGCCCAATCCATCGCGCTTTTTCGTCGAAGACGGCGCCTCCACCCAGTTCCGCTTGAAGAACGAATTGCCGATGACGAAGCGTGTGCGTTCCGGGTCGGTCAGGTTCGCGGCAGGGAACGAGAACGCATTCTTCCCGGTAGCGTAGACGGTGGTGGCACCTCCCACCTTCTCGCCAAGCGGGTCGTCGGTCGGTGCCGCATGGGCCGTGCCCCAGGCGAGAAAGATGATGACGGTCAGGCGGGCGGATCGGATGATGGTCGCTCCTCGTGGCACGCCGGCAAGCCGGCGATGTCAGGGTTGTGTCAAAGTCAGCTTGGTGATTCCAAGTGCCGCTGCAGCCTCCACCAGATCCTTACTCTGACGGGTGAGGCTGTCGATCGTGGCTTGCACGCGCTGCCGGCCGGGTGCGCCGCGACCACCGATTATCTCGCGGTCGAAAGGCGGCTGGATTGCCCGTGCAAGCGCGACGGACTTGGCGATCTGTTGCGTGGCACGCTCCGCCGCCGCGGCCTCCTGCTTGGCCACCAGATCGCGCAACGACGGGCCCTGCAGCACGGTGCCGTCGGCGCGCTTGTAGCGGGCAAGCCATACGTTCTCGATGCCAAGGGTACCGTTGACGATGTCACGGTTCGTGTTGTCGGAGAAGCAAGACTGCTCGTCCTCCTGGTCCTGGCTGGCCAGCGCAACCTCCATGCGCTCACCCGCGAGTTCACCGCGCGAGAGCGAACCCAGCCCCACGAAGATCTTGCGCACGGATTCCACGCCGCCCTTCTCGAACTGCGCCCGGAAGTTGGACTTGCGGCCCGGCTTCCACTCCCTGGCGACCGCGGTGAGGTCGTCGACGAGAAGGTCGGTCACCACCTTGAGATACTGCCGCCGCCGGTCCGCGTTGGGCATCTTGCCATCCACGAAGTCGGTGAAGCTGCGATTGCCGGGGCCGGTCTCGCTCAGATCCTGACCCCAAAGGAGGAACTCGATCGCGTGCCATCCACTGGCGATGTTCTCCTCTCCGCCCCGCTCGTTCTGCCCGATCACGTTCGCGCGATTGATCACGAAGCCTGGATTGTTGATCAGCCCCGAGTCGGCTTGCCCCTGCACGTAGTCGACATACGATTCGTCCATGGGCCAGGAGTTCATGCGAGGCTCCGGACCGTTCTCGCCGTCGATGGGACCGCCGTAGAAGCGGAACGCCTCGGTCTGGCCGTAGAACTCGCGGGCGTCGCGCCAGGCTTTCTGTGCCGTTTGCTGGGATTCGGCCGAGGGCTGGGCGAGGAATGCGTCGATGGCCTTCTGCATGACCTGCGCGGATTGCAGCGTATCGTCGTACGTCGCGTGGACAATGTCTGCGTACTGTACGAGCACCCCGGAGACATCCCCCTTATCCGGACCCGCCGGGTCGGCCGCCGTGACGAGCGGGGAGGTGGCGCTCAGCACCACACCCAGGGCAAGAGCGCGCAATGTATTTTTCATGCTGGAACCTGCTTGGTGAATTGATGGGACGATTGACGACGAAGGTTGCATGATCGCATCGGCTCAGAACCCGGCTACGGCGCGCAGGCCGAGCACCCAGAGGTTCTGCGCGCTGGCGTCACCGCCGGGATGGACGATCCATTGCACATTCGGCGAGAGCTGGAGATTCTTGTTGATCTGCCACGCGTAGTACAGCTCGATGTCCTGCTCCGCGCCGGTCGGAGTGTAGCCGTAGACGGTGGGCGCGGCGGACTTGAACCCCGAGTCCGTATTGAGCCAACCGTAGGCGAGCCCGATCCGGTCCTCCTGGCGGCCCCAGCTGAAACCGTTCAACTGCGCGCCGACGGTGACGGCGTCGTTGAACCGGACCGGGCCGCTGAAGGAGTGGCCATACCGGGCGAACACGGTGAGGAAACGGGGGGCCACTTCCTGGTCGATCGAGAAGCCCCAGCCCGTCTGCCGCGCCAGTAGTGGTCGCCACCGCGTCGTTGTAGGGGACGAATTGCCCGTTGGTCCACGCGTAGATCCGGTAGTGACCGGGGCGATTGCTCAGGACACGCCCGCCGTATTCCCATTGACCGATGACGAGGGGCTTGGTGAAAGTCGAGTCGAAGCCCGCGCCACCCGCGGAGCCGAACACGCCGAGTGACGCCTTCCAGTGGTTGACGGAATTGACGTCGATCGTATAGCTCGCGATCACGCCGGGCTGGAATCCGTAGCTGTCGCCGCCGATCGCGCCGCCGGAGTCGAGCAAGGGATTGTGCACGAAGACATTGTTCAGGAAGACCACATTTTCGTTGTCGGCGATCTCGTTTTCGTCGAAGAACCCGAAGAGGTCGATCTTCCCGAAGGTGCCTTCGATCCGCGGCAGCGCGCCGGATGCAGTCGGCGCCAGCGGGTAGCCGAACTGATACCAGGCTTCTCCGACGATGGTCGCAGCATCCTCGCCGTCCTCAAGGAAGAACGCCGTGGAGTTCGGCGTGGCCGTGTAGATGGGACTGACGAATTTCAGGCCCTCGCCCTGTCCGGCGCGGAGATGGAAGAAGAGCTTGCTGTCGCCGACTCCGGCGAGCTTGCCGAAAGAGTCGAGCGGGACTTCGACCGTGACGTCGGCGCGGTAGTTGAGCTGGCTCTTGTTGCCCTGGGTGGCGCCGCGCTGGGCTCGCTGCGAAACCATGGCGAGTTCGGTGCCGACGGTGACGCCCTCGAGGGCCTCCTCGAGCTTGTTCGGCTTCTTCAGGGTCACCAACTGGTTCTCCAGATCTTCCACCCGGTCATCCAGATCGTTCACTTTCTCGTTCGCGGCCCGCTCGGTCGCGGCCTGATGTTTCGTCACTCGCGGCGTCGTGCTATGCCCGGCAGCTTCTTCCTTCTCCAGGGCCGCTTCCAGGCGCTTGCTGGAGGCCTCGAGTTGTTCCACCCGTTTGAGCAGGCGCTCGACCGCGTTGTTCAGCTTCTCCACATCGGTCTCGGCCTGCGCAGGAATATCGAGCCCTGCTCCCACCAGCAGCGCGGCGAGCAGCAGCGGCCGCGAAATGCATCTTCTCGTTTCCAAAGGACACTCCCTGTAGTCAACCTAGCTGTCACGACGAACTCGCTGGCTGGCTACAGGGCAACGCATGCCCGTTGGCTGGCTGGAAAACCGGTTGCATTCGCTCGGGTTCTACCCGGCCGGATGTCTCACATTGGTGCAAAAGCCTTTCTGGGGCTCTCAGTGAGGATCTGCTACGGAAACCCGATACTGATCACGACGATCCCCAAACCCTTGCCGTCAACAACGCTTCCCAATCGTTTTCCCGTCAAGACTCGGGCTCGCTCGGCTACGCCGTGAGGATCAATTTCCCGTTCTGCGTCAGACGCAACCGGTACTCGCGCCCGTTATGGACGATCACCAGCTCCCTCCGTGGACCAAGCAGGATGTCGCTCGACACCCGGTACCGCGGGGCGGTGGTCTACCTTGCTGAGCGGGAGTTTTGTGGCGAGGCACACGCGAATAGTATTCATTCTCAAAAAGGCCGTCAACACCATCTTACTTTACGATACATATAGTTAACGACTCTTCGCAACCGACCCCATTGCAAACTCTAGGTCTTTGAATGATAATGCTTCTCGTTACTTCATCGCGTATTCGACGGCCTGACACTATGTATATCTGTCTCTGCAACGGGATCACCGACCGCGACATCAGGACGCATGCCCAGGATGCCGACTGCACCCTTGCCGACCTGGAGTGCTCTCTGGGCGTGGGCGCCGGGTGCGGGCGATGCAAGCCCGCGGCCGCCGAGGTTCTGAACGAACGCCGCTCGGGCACGGATTCCCCCTTCTCCGGCGCAACGGCGTAATCTTCCGAAACCTGCAGTCTTTCTTGCCTGCAGGGCGTGCGGCGGACCCGGTCGCGGGGTTCGATTCGTTCTGCGCCGCACGGAAACAATTGAAACAATTCGCCGCCGCGACTGAAAATTTTCGGATACACCGCATCGCTAGACTTCCTTTCGCCCGCGCTGCACCCCTTTCGATTTCCACTCAGCCAGAGGAGATGACCATGACTGCGAAGAAGAGAACGAAGGACGTCAATAATGGCGTGAACGTCGACGCATTGCTCGGCGCACGTGAAGCGCTGACCGGCGCCCCGGCGGGAGCCAAGTTCACCTGGCGCGCGACCAACAAGTGGGTCAACGGGACTCACAGCAAGACCGACATCAAGGGATTCTACGGGCTCGGCGGAGAGCAGAATCACAAGACCGAGTTCACCTTCGAGGCCGATCATCCCGAGATCTTCGCGTCCGAAGACAAGGGCGCAACGCCGGTCGAGATGGTGCTGGCGGGCCTTGCGAGCTGCCTCACCGCAGGCGTGGCGGCTGTCGCCCAGCATCGCAAGATCCAGTTGCGGTCCGTGACGGCGACGCTCGAGGGCGGGATGGACATCCAGGGCATCCTCGGCATCGACGAAGACGTGCGCAACGGCTTCGACGGCATCAAGGTGAAGTACAAGATCGAAGCCGACGATGCGACGAAGGAAGAACTCGAGGCGCTCGTCGCCCAGTCGCAGAAGCGCTCGGCGGTCTTCGACATCGTCACGAACCCGACCAACGTCACGGTCGAGGTCAACTCGAGTCGCTGATCTCGAGCTGCAGGCAGCGGATCTCATGCGCACCACCACCGTCATCATCGGCGCCGGCCATGCAGGGCTCGCAATGAGCCGCTGCCTGGCCGAGCGCTCGATCGATCACGTGGTCCTCGAGCGCGGCGGTATCGCCAACTCGTGGAAAACCGAGCGCTGGGACTCGCTGCGGCTGCTCACGCCGAACTGGCAGAGCCGCCTGCCCGGCTACGGGTACGAGGGCGACGATCCCGACGGCTATCGCACGATGCCCGAGACCATCGCGTTCATCGAGCGGTATGCCGAAGTGATCTCCGCGCCGGTCCGCACCCACACCAGGGTGACTTCGGTGCGCCGTGACGACGACGGGTATATGGTGCGCACCGACCAGGGCGACTGGCGAGCCCGAACCGTGGTGCTTGCGACTGGCGCGTGCAACATCCCGGAAATTCCGGCGGTCGCCGCGGCGGTGCCCGCGTCGATCGCCACACTGACACCGGTGCAATACCGGAACCCCGACCAGCTCGACGAAGGTGGCGTCCTCGTCGTCGGCGCATCGGCCACCGGCGTGCAGATCGCCGATGAGCTCCAGCGCTCCGGCCGTCCCGTGACCCTCGCGGTCGGCGCGCACATCCGCGCACCCCGCGTCTATCGTGGCCGGGACATCGAGTGGTGGATGGATGGCGCCGGCGTGCTCGACGAGCGCTACGACGCGATTGACGATATCAACCGGGCTCGCAACGTGCCGTCGCTACAGCTTGCAGGCTACCCGGACCGCCGCTCCGTCGACCTCAACTCGCTGACCGCCCTCGGCGTGAAACTCGTTGGTCGCCTGGCCGCAATCCGCGACGGCAAGGCTCTGTTCTCGGGATCGCTCAAGAACCAGATCGCGCTGTCCGACCTCAAGATGAACCGGCTGCTCAACACGTTCGATGAGTGGGCGGACCGCGCAGGACTGAATGGCGAGGTGGCCCCGCCGCACCGCTTTTCAACCCACCACGATCGACCCATCGCCGCCGCTCTCCCTGGACCTCGCGAGCGGCGCGATCCGCACCATTATCTGGGCAACCGGATTCCGTCCCGACTATGGATGGCTCGATGTGCCCGTCCTCGACCGCAAGGGCCGCGTTCGTCACGACGGCGGTGTGGTCGACTCGCCGGGGATGTACCTGATGGGCGTGCAGTTCATGCGACGCCGCAAGTCGGCGCTGATCGATGGCGCCGGCGACGACGCGCGCGATTTGAGCGCGCACCTCGCGGCCTACCTCGACGGGCGAGACGTGCAATCGCACCCGCCACGACTGGCGCCGAGCCGGCAAGATCTCCTGTCGGATGCCGCAGCGCCGTAACACTGCGCGCGCGTCGGCGCCTGCCGACAGCAGGGTCCTGATCAAATCAATCGCTTAGGCGCCACCGCGGCGAACGCGTCGCCCGGCAGCGACACGCGTACTGTCGCGTGCGATCGAGTCAACTCGCGCAAGTCCATGAAAATTCGCGCCTCGTCAGATCTGACGGCGCTGGTACGGTCCTTGCGATGCTCCTTCTGCAAATCTTCCATGCGCTTTTCTGTCGCATGGCCGGTCTACCGTATTCGCCTTGCAACCCGCTCGGAGGAGATGAAAATGAAGCGAAGCACTTTGCGAATGAACGCGATGCATCTCGTTGCCGCGCCGACGGGAGACGGCAAATGAGAATTCTGCTGCCAATCGACGGCTCTCCGGGCGCGCATCGCGCCGTGCGACACGTGTTGAACCGCGCGAAGCGGGACACGGCGGTCGAGGTCGAGCTCGTCGGGCTCGAATGGCCGAGTCTGCCCGATGGGATCGGCGCGCTGCTCCCGGCAGTCAGGCCGGGCGGCTCCGCCGCGGCTTCGCACGAGCGCGATACGCGCGCGCTGCTCGCCATGCACTGCATCCCGTTTCACACGCACCGGGTTGTGGGCGACCCTGCGCGCACGATCGCCGATGTGGCGCGCCGATGCCACTGTGGCGAGATCGTGATGGGCCGGCTCGGCTCGAACGGCCTCATGCGCCGCGTGCTCCGCTCCCTACCCGAGCGCATCGCCGGCATCGCCCGACGCCGCGTGACAGTCGTCGACTGACGCGAGGAGACTCGACCACTCGTCGTCAACGCCGAGCCCGCGCCGGCCCCTCCCTCGGCGCGGGCAGTACTTCTCGCTGATCTCCTTCGATTTCCATTTCTTTCTCCGCAGGCGCGTGGCGCAGCTCCGGAGATGCCGATCCGCGCGCGGACCGGCCGAAACGCCGATATGTTCTAGAATCGGGACAGTTTCAACCGGAGGAAATCACGCCATGAAAGCCACTATCGGAGCCATGCTCGCGGCACTTTCGAAGACAGCAGTGACGACTGCCGTACTAATGGCCGGCCTGCTACTGGCCACCGGCGCCGCCGCGCAGGATGTGATCCGGATCGGCGCCCCGCTGCCGATCACCGGGCCGCTCGCCCCCGAAGCGGCCAAGCAGAAGCGTGGCTACGACCTTTGGGCGGAGCTCGTCAATAAGGCAGGCGGCATCAAGGTCGGTGACAAGCGCCTCAAGGTCGAGATCGTTTACCTGGACTACCAGTCCAACACCCCGCGCGCGGTTCAGGGTGCGGAAAAGCTGATCACCCAGGACAAGGTGCAGTTTCTGTTCGCGCCGTTCGGATCCGGCGCGACGAAGGCCGCCTCCGGCGTGGCCGAACGCTACAAGGTGCCGATGATCGCGGCGACCGCATCGTCCGAGCAGGTCTACGACCAAGGCTACAAGTATCTCTTCGGGACGTTTACGCCCAACCAGACCCTCACCGAACCGATCTCCGACATCGTCAAGAAGAAACTTCCGACCGCGAAGCGCGTCGCGATTCTCGCGCGGAATGATCTCTTCCCCCTGGCGATTGCGCAGGAGCTCGAGAAGTCGGCGAAAAAGCGCGGTCTGGAAGTCGTGTTCTTCGAGAAGTACGCGATCGGCACGCTTGACCACGCGTCGGCGCTGAGCCAGATCAAGGCAAAATCGCCCGACTGGATCTTCGCCACCGGCTACACGAACGACCTCGTGCTGATGCGCAAGCAGATGGGGGATCTCAAGATCGAAGCGCCAGTCATCACCATGATCGCCGCACCGGCCTACCAGGAATTCATCGACGCCACGGGGAAGCTCTCGGAGAACATTTCCAGCGCCGCGTGGTGGCATCCCGCCGTGCGCTACAAGGGCAATGACATCTTCGGTACCACCGAAAATTTCGTGAAGCTCTACGAGAGCAAATACAAGTCCACGCCCGACTACGCCGAGGCCTCCGCTGCGGCGGCCGGCGCGCTGTACCAGATGGCGATCGAGCGCGCCGGCTCGCTTGATCCCGCGAAGGTGCGCGACGCGCTCGCGAACTTCAATGACGTGATGTTCTGGGGCCCGGTCAAATTCGGACCGAACGGGCAGATTTCCTCGCTCGAGCCACCGGTGTTCCAGATCCAGGGCGGCAAGCCGATCGTGGTGCACCCGGCTGATATCGCGCAGGGCGAGTTCAAGCTCGGTGTGAAGTAGCGTCGCCCCTCGGAAACGCACCCTCCAGAATTCTGGAAGGGGTCGGTGCTCGCGCTGCAGATCCTGGCGAACGGGTTGATGCTCGGCGGCTTGTACGCCTGCATCGCCGCCGGCTTCTCGCTCGTGTGGGGGGTGTTGAACGTCATCAACATCCTGCATGGATCGCTGATCGTCCTCGGCGCGTATTTCGCATATTTCGCCTACACGCTCTGGGGCATCCATCCGTTCGCCTCTATCGCCGTTATCGCCGCGATTTTCTTCGCGCTGGGATACGTCCTTCAGTCGACGCTGATCAACCGCGTAATCACCGCGCCGGTGCTCATCACTCTGACGCTTACGTTCGGCCTGGATCTGATGCTCTCGAACGCCATGCTCGTTGCGTTCAAGGCAGACTTTCGCAAGCTCACGCTCGATCCCCCACTCGGCTCGGTGTCGCTCGGTTCGGTCGTGATGCCCGTGGACCGACTGCTGGCGATGGTCCTGGCGCTGGTGCTCACCGGATTGCTCTATCTCCTGCTCGCGCGCTCCAGGATCGGCCGGGCAATCGTCGCGGTGCGCATGGACCGAGAGGCAGCCGCTCTGATGGGCGTGGACGTCAACCGCATCTACGCAATCACATTCGGACTGGGCGCCCTCATGGCAGGCGCTGCCGGCGCGCTCCTCGCGATAATTTTCCCGATCTCGCCGATCATCGGCCCGGTGTACCTCGGCAAGGCATTCGTGGTGTGCGTGCTCGGTGGACTTGGGAGTGTTCCCGCCGTCGTCGTGGGTGGCATCGTGCTCGGAGTCGTCGAGAGCTTCGCCGCGCTCTGGTTCGGACCCGAGCACGCGGTGACCGCGTCGTTCGTGCTCCTGATCGTCTTCCTGCTGTTCCGGCCGACTGGCCTCCTCGGCAAGAAGGGGTACGAGTGACATGGCCGCGCGCAGCCTGAGGCGCGAGATCGTGATCGCCGTGAGCGCGCTCGCGCTCGTGGCGACGCTGCCGCTCGCCGGCGATGCGTACGTTCTGCGGATCGGCACGACCATGCTCCTGTACGGCGTGCTCGCAATGTCCTGGAATTTCATCGGTGGAATGACGGGTTACCCGTCATTCGCGAGCGCTGCATTCTTCGGGCTCGGCGCGTATGCGGGCGCGATTGCCCAGAGCTCCGGCGTGCCTACAGGCCTTGCCTGGGCCCTCGCCGGACTCGTCGCCTGCGTTTTCGCGGGTTTGCTGGGCCTCGCGCTCCTGCGCCTGCGCGGGCATTACTTCGCGATCGCCAGCCTCGTGGTCGCCGAGGTCCTGCGCGAAATCACGAACTCCGCGACCGACCTCACCGGCGGCGGGATGGGGCTCAATCTTCCCGTCTCGCGAGACATGTCGATCCAGGCACAGGCCGTGTTCTTCTACTACGCGATGCTCGCGCTCGCCGTCCTGAACTTTTCCGCGATGCTGGTGACGATGCGCACGCGCCTCGGATTCGGCCTGCGCTGCATCCAGCAGAACGAATCGGCTGCCGACATGATTGGAGTGAATGCCACGCTCTACAAGACTGCGGCGTTCATGCTCTCGGCGGTATTCGTCGGCGCAGCCGGCGCCATCTACGCCTCGTGGGTCAACTACATCGAGCCGGCGGATGTTTTCGACGTACTTTATTCGGTGAAGGCGATCGTGATGGTGCTGCTGGGCGGCGCCGGCACGCTCTTCGGGCCGCTGATCGGCGCCGCCGTGTTCCTCGGGCTGGAGGAGTTGCTCTGGCGCAACCTCCTGCAGATCCACACCGGCATTCTCGGCCTGCTCATCGTCCTGCTCGTGCTCTTCCTGCCGCGCGGCCTGTTGTCGCTCTCGCGCCGCCGCTGGAGACCTGCCACATGACCGGCGCGCTGCTCGAGCTGAAACGAGTGACTCGGGAATTCGGTGGGCTGAAGGCCGTATCGGACGTCACGTTGTCGATTGCGCGCGGGGAGATTCTCGGTCTCATCGGCCCAAACGGGGCTGGGAAGACGACCCTGGTGAACGTGATCACGGGTGTACACACCGCCACGAGCGGCCAAGTCGTATTCGAAGGGCGCGATGTCACCCGGTTCAAGCCCTACCAGGCCGCACGCACCGGTATCGGCCGAACATTCCAGATCGTCCAGCCGTTTCCGGAGCTCACGGTCATCGAGAATGTGGCCGCCTCCGCGCTGTTCGCTGGCGGCGCGCCGGGCATCCGCGCCGCGCGCGAGCTGGCCATGGCGCAACTTGCCTTCGTAGGACTGGCCGAATCGGCCGACCGTAGCGCCGCGACGCTCACGCTTGCCATGCGAAAGCGCCTCGAGATGGCGAAGGGACTTGCAATGCGGCCCAAGCTGCTGCTCTTCGACGAAGTCAATGCCGGCCTGAACGCGACCGAGATCGACCAGGCGCTCGCGCTGATTCGCGCCATTTCCGCGACCGGTGTGACGATCCTGATCATCGAGCACCTGATGAAGGTCGTGCTCTCGGTTTGCACTCGCATCGCGGTGCTCCACCATGGCGAGCTGATTGCCGCGGGCAAGCCACAGGAAGTCGTGGCGGACCCGCACGTCATCCGAGCGTATCTTGGCAAGCGCTACGCCGCCGAAGGAACCGCGGATGCCTGAGTCGCTGCTCGAAGTGCGCAACCTCGAGGTCGCCTACGGCGAGATCCAGGTCCTCTGGGGGGTCGACGTCGCGGTGCCGAAGGGAGAGATCGCGTGCCTGGTCGGCTCCAACGGCGCGGGTAAGACCACGTTCATGCGCGCGGTGTCCGGGCTCGTCGCCGCGCGTGCCGGGACGGTTCGCTTTGGCGGCCGCGCCCTCACGAATGCCGGGCCGCAGGCGGTCCTGGCCGCGGGAGTTGCACAAGTGCCCGAGGGCCGACGGCTCTTCTCCGCAATGAGTGTGCGGGATAACCTGCTCATGGGCGCATACCTGCGCGTGGACGGGACAGCGGCAATACGCCACGATCTCGATCGCATCTACGCGCTGTTCCCGATCCTGTCGGAACGCCAGGGTCAGGTCGCCGGCACGCTCTCGGGCGGCGAGCAGCAGATGTGCGCGGTGGGTCGCGGCCTGATGAGCGCGCCGCAACTTCTGATGATCGACGAGCTCTCGCTCGGTCTCGCGCCCGCCGCGGTGGACGCGCTGTGTGAAGCGCTGCTGGCGCTTAACCGCGACGGATTGACTATCCTCCTGGTGGAGCAGGATGTCGCGACGGCATTCGATCTTGCAAGCAACGCATTCGTGATGGATTCGGGTCGTGTGACGCGCGCGGGGACGAGCGCAGCGTTGCGCGACGATCCCGCGATCCGCGAAGCGTACCTTGGCGTGATTTGACAGAGGAGAAAGGACGATGTCGGACGTGATCGTATTTGCACCCGGCGGATACCGCTATATCAAGGGCCCGTTCCAGTATTCCGCCGGCGTGGCTGCCGAGCCCGGTTTCGAGATCGAGCGCGTGCACTTCCTCAAGCCGCTGCCACTCGCCGAGGGGTTCGCGGCGGTCGAGGCCTACCTCGCGGCGCTGAAACGTCCGACGACGTCGTTCTGTGCCTGCGAGCTGCGCTCGCCGGCGCCGTTCACCGAGGAAGGCTTCGTGGCGTTCAATCGCGACTACGTGAAGACGCTCGAACGCTGGGGTATCTATCGCGACGGCGTGAACCCGGTAGCGCGCACGAACGTGTGCCCGGTCGTGAGCCCGCCCACCGCGCCGGCGCTTTACGCTTTCTCCTATACCGTACCGGCGACGCCTTCGGCGCCGGGTTCGTTCGTGGTCGCCGGCGGCGGCGAGGCACCGGAGCTCAAGCCCAACTACCGCGACCACATCGTGCGCCGCGGCGACCGCTCCCCCGACGCGATGCGCGAAAAAGTCCGCTACGTCATGGCGGTCATGGAGGGTCGGCTCGGCGCGCTCGGGTTCTCCTGGAAAGACGCCGCGGTGACGCAGGCCTACACGGCATACGACATCGGGCCGCTGATGGTGGACGAGATCGCGCAGCGCGGCGCGGCCGCGAGCGGACTCACCTGGCACGCTTGCCGCCCTCCGGTTGTCGAGCTCGACTACGAAATGGACGTGCGCCGGCCCGCGCGCGAGGTCGTGCGCTAACATTGCGCTGGTGACGTCCACTGCCTCGCTCGTTCTCGTATTCGGCGCATCGAGCTACATCGGCAGCAACCTCGTTCCGCGCCTTTTCGACCTGGGCTACCGGGTGCGCGCCACCGCGCGCTCACCGGAGGTTATCGAGGCGCGCGGCTGGAAGGGCGTTGAGCTGGCCCGTGCCGATGCGCTGAAGCCGGACACGCTTCACGCCGCGCTCGCCGACGTGCGATTCGCCTACTACCTGGTTCATTCGATGGGGGCAGGCAAGGACTTCGGTCGCGTGGAGGTGGAAGCTGCCGAGAACTTCGCTCGCGCGGCCGAAGCGGCCGGCGTCGAGCGCGTGGTGTATCTCGGCGGGCTCATCCCTCCGGACGCAAACTCGGAGCACCTGCTTTCGCGCCGGGACACCGGCGAGGTGCTGCGCCGGTGCCGCGTGCCGGTCACCGAGATCCGTGCCGGCATCATCGTCGGACCTGGGTCGGCCGCGTTCGAGGTCATGCGCGATCTCGTCCTCCACCTGCCGGTCATGCTCACGCCCCGCTGGGTGCGTGCAAAGTCGCCGCCAATCGCGCTGGACAACCTCCTGGAGTACATGACGCGCGTGCTTGCTCTTCCCGAGACCGCAGGCCGGATCTACGACGCTGCCGGGCCGGATACGCTCACTTACGAAGAGATGATGCGTGAAATTGCGCGGCACGCCGGAAAGCGACCGTGGATCATTCCGGTGCCCGTGCTGTCACCCGAGCTTTCCGCCTATTGGCTCAAGTTCGTGACCGCCGTACCGACCAATGTTGCGCGCGCGCTGATCGGCGGGCTCAAGCACGACTTCAGCGCGGACGACGCCGAGCTCCGCCGCCTGGTTCCGCAACGGCTGCTCACGTTTCGCGAATCCGTCGAGGCAGCCCTCGAGACGGAACGGCAGCATGCCGTCCCCGCCCGCTGGACCGAGGGTGCATTCGTGTTCCGAAATTACCGCATGGACTACGCTTACTACGCGAAGCGCGCCTCCGGAAGCGCCCTCACGAGCGCCTCGCCGGCCGCAGTCTGGCGCGTCGTCAGCGCGATCGGCGGCGAAAACCGTTACTTCTACGGCAACATCCTCTGGAAGATCCGCGAGATCGTGGACTGGATGATCGGTGGCGCAGGTCTCAAGTACGGTCGACGGCATCCCAACGATTTGCGGGTCGGGGACACCGTCGATTCATGGCGCGTCATCGGGGTCGAACCCGGGCTGCGGCTCACGCTGATGTTCGGGATGAAGGCCCCCGGCGCGGGCGTACTCGAGCTCGGCATCACGCATGAGGCAGACGAGCGGACGCGGATAACGGCGACCGCTTACTGGCATCCTGCGGGCGTCTGGGGGCTTCTGTACTGGTACGCGATGATCCCTGCGCACCTTTTCATATTCGACGGTATGACACGCGCCATCGGGCGTCGGGCGGAGGCCGATATGCTTCCGGTCGCGCAGCGAACCGGTAGTCCGAATCGCTGACCGCACCGGGTCGCTCCGGCTTTGTGGTCAACACAAAGCGCGCGGCTCGCGTTAAGCTCGGTTCGCCGCGATGCAAGAGAATGCGGACTGAACTTCGGATTCAAGGAGGCATAGATGGCATTCAAGGAAACCTTGCCCCGCAAGCGCCCGTCACGCGCGCAGATGATGAAGCGCGTCGCGCGCTTCAGGAAGCTGAAGGGCTCCGACGGCGGCCTGCCGGACAGCAAGATGCCCGGCTGCGAGCGCACGCTCTATAACGTCATCGGCTTCCAGCCGCCCAAGGTCGAAAGAGGGGGTAAGCAGTCGCCCGTGGGCATCGAGCTCGCACGCATGTCCGCGATCAAGATCTCGGAGGGCTTCAACCTCGCCTATTGCAAGGCCAAGCCGGGCAAGGGGCCGATGCTGCACAATCACGACACCAACGAGACTTTCATCTGTATGACCGGCACCTGGCGCGCGAGCTGGCTGAACGGCCAGGGCAAGCTCGAGCACGTGGACCTCAAGCCGCTGGATCTCATCTCGTTTCCGCCGGGTGTCGTGCGCCGCTTTCAGAACGTGACCCGGGGCCCCAAGAACAAGGATTCGATCCTGATGGTCGTGATTGCCGGCAATGCACCGAGCTCGGAGTTCACCGTCGATTCAATGAAGAAGATCGAACGAGCGGGCGTGATGCCGAAAGAACACCGAGCCTGACCGCCCCATTTCCCGAAAACACGCACAGCGCGGGCGACGTCGTGGCCTGACGGCACGCCGCTCCATTCTAAGAGGTCAGTCATGCGTTGCACATTCGCCAGCGTCACGCTGGCGGCGCTTCTTTCATTCCTCACTCCTGCGGCGGCCGCGGTCGACCTGGTGCCGCTCTCCGAGCTCGCCAAGCCCGGACGCGTGCTGATCCTGCGGCATGCGTTTGCGCCGGGTGTCGGCGACACGGAATATTTCTCGATTCGCGACTGCTCGACACAGCGCAACCTCGACAGCACGGGCAGAGCGCAAGCCGTCGAGCTGGGCAGGCGGCTCGCCCGTGCGGGCGTCACGCGCGCGAAGGTCTATTCGAGCCAGTGGTGCCGCTGCCTCGACACGGCGCGGCTGCTCGACCTGGGAGCCGTCGAAGAGCTGGTTCCGCTCAACTCCTTCTTCAGCCGCCCGCAGGACCGCGAAGGAAAGCTTGCCGCACTGCGCACGTTCCTCTCGAAACTCCCCGCGGACGGACCGCCCGTCGTTCTCGTGACGCACCAGGTCACGATCAGTGCCTTCGCCGGTCGTGGTGTGGCTTCAGGGAGCGGCGTGATACTCGAGCTGAACGGCACCAGCGACCCGCGCGTGCTCGGCGCGATCGAAGCGAACTGATCCGCTCACGCGGGAGCCCCTTCCGCGCCTGTCCAGCCGGCTGGCGAACCGCCTGCCGTGTCGACAATTTCACGCCCGCGGCGGGAGCGGCCGGAAGAGTGTGAATGGATCACACATTCCCGGTGTCACGCGACGGCGAATTGGACCGGGCAAGAGCCTATCTTCGTCTCCATCGGACCACCGAAGCGAAAAGCTCGGCGACCGAACAAGGAGGCTCAAATGACGTCCCGAATCGAAAAACTCGACAGCACAGGCGCCCGCCGTGGGATCTCCCCTCCGGACGTGTCGATGGCGTTGTGTGCCGCTGCAATGCTCCTGGCAACGCTGGTTTCCGAGCCGTTCGCGGCCGGAAGCGCGGCGCTCGTGGCCGACACACCCGCGGCCGACGCGTCGGCGGGCAAACCCCAGGCCACGAAAGCAATCGATCAGGATGCGTCCGATACCGTCGAGCGCACCGTGTTCCGCCCCGAATTGTTTGTCCCGGTGACCGGCAACCTGTCGGTCACCATCGAGCGACAGTAGTCGAACGGAGACAGTCATGGACATTACGATGATTATGAATGCGCTCTTCTGGCTGGGTGGTGTCGTATCAGGCGGCTTTCTCGCCTACGGTGGCTGGCTCTGCCTGGTCCAACAATTCACTTCCGACCACAAGCGTCCGCGCACCGGAGAATTGCGGAACACCTCGGAAGATCTGCACGTCGTTCACTCGTCCTGACGAGTCTCACCGCAAGCGAGCTGTCTGCTCCGCCCGACACTCGCACGACGCTGCGCGTGGCGCCGCGATAGTCAGTCATCGTCAGCGGAACGTCAGCCTCGCCGGGGTAATCTGCGGTGTGCCAGTCTGCGCACACATTCCGCTTCGCGGACCGAAGACTGGCTGACCACGATCCACACCCTACTGCCCTACGAGGAATCTTCCGAATGCAACGCACGCTATTGATCATCGCCGCCGCCGCCACTTTCGCTCTGACCGGATGCGGCAAGGACGAACCCAAGCCGATGGCCCCGGCTGCTGCGCCGGCTGCGCCCGCTGCAGCGCCTGAAGCTTCGGCCACTCCCGCGTCGACCGAAGCCAAGGCCGACGCGCCTGTCGCGGCCGACGCGCCGAAGGCCGTGGAAGCTGAACAGATGAAAGACGCCACGGACAAAGCCAAGGACCTCGCCACGACGGGTGCCCCCGGCGCCGTCGAAGCCACCAAGGACGGCGACACGGCCGGCACCATGCCGACTTCGACGAGCGAGCCGAAGAAGTAACTGCAGGACTGCTTGAAACGGAAAGGCCGGTCTCGGACCGGCCTTTTTCTTTTTGCGACGCGCCGTGCGTGCGTCGATTACGCCGGCGTGCGCACGAATTCGGCTAGCCGGCCTTCTTCTTGGTCGAGGCGGCCGCGTGGTGCTTCTTTGCGCCTGCTTTGCCCTGCTTCTTCGCCCGTTTGGCTACCCCGGCAAGTTCCTTCTTGCCTTTTTGCCTCTTACGTCTGGTCTTCAACATCGAGGAATGACTCATTTGCGACTCCGTTGGATGAATTGTCGAAATACACGCTAGTTTGATCCGATTCCCGCGTTCGTGGTCGAAGTTCGAAACTGCCGCGAGAACGCCGGGAAAGTGGCGCCGAGTATACTTCCCGCTTATTTGGCACGACAGCGCCGCCTTTGCGGCGCGAACACCTGACCGAGAGAATCGTGGTGACGAGCGCGTCGACGACTGTCCGCACGATGTGCCCGATGAGCTGCCACCCGACCCTGTGCGGGATGCTGGCGGAGGTGCGCGACGGCAAGCTCGTGGGCGTCAAGGGCGACGAGGCGAACCCGGACAGTCGCGGCTTCCTCTGCATCCGCGGGCAGGCCGCGCGCGAGATCATCGACAATCCGGCGCGCCTGCTGCACCCGCTGCTCCGCGCACCGGCGCAGCGACGCGTTCCGTCGCGCGACCTGGGACGAGGCGCTCGACCGCATTGCCGCCGGCATCGCGAAGCATCCGCCGCAGGCCACGAGCATCTGGCCTGGACACGGCACCGCCACTACGGACTACGGGACACGCATCAACACGCAGCTCCTGGCACGCTTCGCCAACTTCCACGGCAGCCAGTACTGGAGCCCGGCCATGATCTGCTGGGGCCTGGGTGCTTTCGGGCTCGGGCTGACCGGTATGCTCGAGACCAACACCAAGGAGGACATGGGCGAGCATTCCCAGCTCATCGTTCTGTGGGCGGCCAATCTCACGAGCCAGCCGAACACCGCGCGGCATCTGCTCGCCGCGAAGCGCCGTGGCGCATACATCGTGACGATCGACGTGCGCCGCACCGAGGCCGCCGCCAAATCCGACGAAGTGCTGCTCCTGCGGCCGGGGACCGACACCGCACTTGCACTCGCGATGCTGCACGTGATCTGCCTCGAGCAGCTGCATGATGCGGCGTTCGTCGCCCGCCACACGGTAGGCTTTGACCAGCTCGCCGACCACCTCGGGCCGTACACGCCCGACTGGGCTGCGGAGATCACGGGTATTCCGGCCCAACGCATCACCGCGCTGGCACGGCGCTACGCTGCGACCAAGCCGGCAATGATCGTGCTCGGCGGCAGCTCGATGCACAAGGGCGCCAACACCTGGCAGGCCGGCCGCGCGATCGCGTGCCTGCCGGGGCTGACCGGCAACGTGGGCGTGCCCGGCAGCGGCTTCGGCCCGCGCCACGGCAGCGCGGCACACGGTCGCGGCCTGGGCAGCATCGTCGCGCCGGAACGCCGCGCCTCCGGCACAGCCCAACCCAACCAGATGTCGACGATCACGGCATCCCTGCAGGATGGTCGCATCAAGACGCTGCTGCTGATGGGCACCAACATGCTCTCGTCGTTCGCCGACGCCACCGACGTGGCGCGGGGACTCGAGCGCACCGAGCTCATCGTGAGTTACGACCTGTTCATGAACGACACCGCGCGCCGCTACGCCGACGTTGTGCTGCCGGGGACCGCGTGGCTCGAGCAGCTGGGTTGCAAGGCGACCCATACCCACCTCTACCTGATGGAGCCCGCGCTCGCGCCGCCTGCCGAGACGCGTTCCCTGTACCGGCTGGTCAAGGAGCTCGCGGAACGCCTAGGTCTCGAGGGTTTTCATCCGTGGGCGTCGGAGGAGGCGATGGTGGACGCCGTGCTCGACCACCCGTGCACCGGCCACGCGACTGTTGCGTCGCTCCGGGCGCAGGGCGGCATCGGTGCGCTCAACGTGTCGCACGTCGCCAATCCAACGCTGGAGTTCGACACCCCGTCGCGCAAGATCGAGTTCTACTCCGCGCAGGCCGAGCGGCTCGGCCTCCCCCCGCTGCCGACGCCTGAAGCTGCGGCCGCCGCGGCCGACGCGCGCCGCTTTCCGCTGACGCTCACCCAGGGGCGCACGCTCGCGCACTTTCACGGCTTCTACAACAACGGCCGCGAGCTGCCGACGCTCGCCCGGCGCGAGGTCGAACCCGTGCTGTGGATCGCAGCGGCCGATGCGGCGGCGCGCGAACTGGCGGACGGCGCCCCGATTCGCATGTTCAATCAGCGAGGCGAGCTGCGCGCGCGCGCGCACGTGACCGATCGTCTCCTCCCGGGCACCGTGTGGATGCGGGACGGATGGCCCGGACTGAACGACCTCACGGACGGCGCGCCGATATTGCCCGATGCCGCGGTCGACCTCTTCGCGTTCTCCGCCGGTCAAGCTGCGTTCGACGCGCGGGTCGAGGTCGCGCCGGTTGAGGCTTAGGGAGGCTCGGATCAAGTCATCCCCGCCCCCGACTACCTCATTCGGAGGCAGGCTCCAGCCGGGATCCAGTGAGCCTTTGCGGTCTCAGACTGGATTCCCGCATTCGCGGGAATGACGAACTACTGTGCAGCTTCCTTCGTGCCGATCCGCCTCAGGTCTTCGCCACCTCCGGCGCGGCGCATCCATCGTAGGTTCCGGCTGCGTCTCGGCGCGCAGCTCGTCGATCGGCGGCTCCTCGGGCAGCTCGACCACCGTTTCGGTCGCCACCAGATCGTGCGCCAGGAATCCGCCCGACTGGTGCCGCCAGAGCTTCGCGTAATGGCCGCCCAGGCGCAGCAGCTCGTCGTGCGTGCCCTCCTCGACGATGCGCCCGGCCTCGAGCACGATCAGGCGATCCATGCGTGCGATCGTGGACAATCGGTGTGCGATCGCGATCACCGTCTTGCCTTCCATCAGACCAAGAAGCTGCTCCTGGATGGCAAGCTCCACTTCACTGTCGAGCGCCGAGGTCGCCTCGTCGAGCACGAGTATCGGTGCGTCCTTGAGCACCACACGCGCAATCGCCACGCGCTGGCGCTGCCCGCCCGAGAGCTTGACCCCGCGCTCGCCGACGTGAGCCTCGTAGCCCTTGCGCCCCTTCCAGTCCTCCAGCCCGACGATGAACTCGTGCGCGTGGGCCTTGCGCGCCGCCGCCTCCACGTCGGCATCGCTCGCGCGCGGCCGGCTGTAGCGGATGTTGGCGGCGATCGAGCGGTGCAGGAGCGACGTGTCCTGCGTCACCATGCCGATTGCCGCGCGCAGACTCTCCTGCGTGACCAGGCCGATGTCCTGCCCGTCGATGCGAATGCTGCCCTGCTCCAGCTCGTAGAACCGCAGCAGCAGGTTGACGAGCGTCGACTTGCCTGCGCCGGAACGGCCCACCAGTCCGACGCGCTCGCCGGGCCGGATCGTCAAGCTGAGATGATCGAAAACCGGCGGTCCGTCGACCTTCCCGTAGTTGAACGTCACGTCCTCGAAGCGGATCTCGCCGCGCGAGACTTCGAGCGGGCGCGCGCCGGGCCGGTCGCCCCCGGTGTGTGGCACGGCGATCGTCTGCATGCCCTCCTGCACCACGCCGATGTTCTCGAAGACGCCGGTCACCTCCCAGCTCACCCAGCCGGCGACGTTGGAGATCTGCCAGGCGAGCGGCAGCGCTGTGGCCACCACGCCCGCGCTCACCGTGCCGCTCGCCCACAGCCAGATCCCCACCGCCGCGGTACCGGTGAGCAACATGGCGTTCATTACCGAGAGCGCGAACATGAACTGAGCGATCAGACGCATGTGGGCGGCCATCGCGCCCTGGTGCTCGTCGATCACCTCGCGCACGAAAGCGTCCTCGTCGGCGAGACGCGCGAAGAGCTTCACGGTGAGGATGTTGGTATAGCTGTCCACCACCCGCGCCATCACGTGCGAGCGCACCTCCGAGCTCGCCCTGGCAAGGTCGCGCATGCGCGGGACGAAATAGCGCAGGAACACCACGTATCCCACGAACCAGAGGAGCGTCGGCACGCCGAGCCGCCAGTCCGAGAGCGCCATCAGGATGAGCGCAGTGACGCCGTAGACCACGATGTACCAGACCGCGCGGATGCTCGACATCACGCTCTCGCGCAGCGCATTCGCGGTCTGCATCACGCGGTTCGCGATGCGCCCGGCGAAATCGTTCTGGAAGTACGGCCAGCTCTGGCGCACCACGTGCCAGTGGCTCTGCCAGCGGATCATGCTGGTCGCCCCGGGGATCAGCACGTTCTGACGGATCGAGACATCGAGCAGCATCGCGAGCGGCCGCCCCGCCAGCACCAGCACCACCATCCCGACGAGCATTGGCCACTGCGCCGCCAGGGCCGCGTGTCGATCCGTCGCCTCCATCAGCGAAACGAGCCTGCCGATGAACACCGGGATCACCGTGTCGATCAGCGCCACAGTCAGGCTGGTGACGAACATGAGCGCAAACCAGCCCTTGATCTGCTGCACGAAATGCCAGTAGAACGCGAGCAGCCCGGCCGGCGGCGTTCCGGGCCCCGTGCTGGCGGTGCCGCGGATGCGGGACTGAAGATACTTGTAGATCATCGATACGCTATCTATTCATCCTGCTCGTACATGGCTTCGAATTTCCCGGCGCCGATACAGTAGGCGTCCCCGCCATCCTCGTCGTTGGACACGAGGTAGTCCCCGGCGACATAGTGGGACTGGCCTTCCTTGGTCGCCACGGCACCGGCCTCGGTTGCGACCTCCGCCCAAACGGGCGTGACCTTCACATAGCGGCCCGGCCCCACCTCACGATACGTCCGTGCGAAGACCTCGGCGTCGACCGTATAGACGTCCCCACCGTTGTCCACGAGCCAGTCGCCGCTCTTGCATCGCTGGTCGGCTCCCCACTTCCGGTAACCGAAGCCTGCCATGTCGAGCGCGAGCCGCACCGCGACGACGAAATGCTCGGGCCGTTTTCGATATCGGCGACGCTGTCCCATGGACCTGCTCCCCAGAACCTCGATGCAAATTGCCGTACCGACCAGTGCCGTACCAGCCCTCCGCAATGGCAGCCGGTATGCCTCAATGTTATGGGGTATCGGTCGAACACGCACGCAACGCCAGGATTCGCCCGGCGCGTGGCCGGCGAGCATTCGCGCGTCGCTGACGAAGGTCTGAATAAGTCATCCCCGCCCCCGATTACCCCATTCGGGGGCGGGAATGACGGACTTCTGCAGAGCTTCGCTAAGTGCGGATTGGGCTCAGGGCCCGAGGCGGAATTCCAGCAACTCGAACGTGCTCAGCTCCTGCGGGAGATCTCCCTCGAAAGACTGCGCCGTGTACTTCACGTAGCGCTTGACCTTCGGTGCGTACCAGATCGTGATGATCGAGTGCGTCTGCAATCGCTTGTAGAAGGTGTAACCGCGGCCTTCGGCCTCGACCTTGACCGCACTGAAGCGCCCGGCCGGCACCGCGACCGTCTCCGTCCCGACGACGCGCATGCGCATGTCCACGGTCGCATCGCTCGTGATCCGGCGCGACACCGTCGGGAGCGGCGGCCCGCCATCGAGACCGTAAAAAGCCTGGAGGTAGGGCGAGAGGTCCGGCGGCGCGAAATCGAAACCGGCTCGATCCGGAAACCCCGGTGCACGGCCAACGACCAGTCGGCTCGTCAGATCGGGCCGGGCCGAAACCGTGAGGGTTTCGTTCAGTCCGTCGGCGGTGATGCCATCGATGCGGTAAGTCAAGCGCGCCTGCACCGACCGCCTGAATCCGTCGAAGAAGCTATACGTCCATGAATCGCCCACCGACGGCAACAGCTCCGGGTTCTTCGCAGCGAGCGTAGCGGCGACTTCGCGGCTGGCGCGCTCGGCCTCCTTTGCGCGGGCCGCTGCCGCGGCCTGCTTCTTGCGTTCCTCCTCCAGGCGCCGCGCCTCGTTCGCGGCAGCCAGGCGTGCGCGGTCGGCTTCGGCTTTTTTGGCGGCCTCTTCCGCTGCTGCACGGCGCGCGGCGTCGGCTTTGCGCTGGGCATCCGCTGTATCGACGGCCCGATCCCTCTCGGCCTTCAGCTTGCGAGCCGCCTCCGCTTCGGCCGCGGCCCGGCGCTGCGCCTCGGCGTCGCGCGCAGCGGCCTCGGCTTCGGCGCGGCGAGTCGCCTCGAGCTCCGCGCGCTGAGCATCGAGTTCCTTGCGCCTGGCATCCAGCTCGGCACGCTGCCTTGCAGTCTCCGCGTCGGCTGCGCGGCGCGCCTCCTCGCCGCCATCGGCGACCTGAACGTCATGGCCGCTGCGGAAATAGGCCACTCCCGCAACGCCAATGATGAGAACCAGGATCGCCGCCGCACCCAGGTTGAGCCACGACGGTCGCTTCCGCTCACGTACGTCCGGACGTGGCCTTGGCTGTTCGCCTCGATCGGAAGCCGGCAGGCCGCCAGCTGGCGGAGGCCCCAGCACGCCGGCGAGATTTCGCACCAGCTCGCGGAATGCCGGCGAGAGATTGTCGTTGTTCCAGCCGACGATACTGGCCGCCTGGATGCTGCGGAACCCGAGTGGCGGGGAAATCTGCTCGATCAGTACGGGCACGAGCACGTCGCGATTGAGCCCCTCGCTCGCCTCGTCGCGCACCCACCGCGAGCTGACCGACGCATTCGACCACAGCACGATGACACAGCGCGCGCGATCGATCTCGCTCTCGATCACCCCGGCGAACGTCTTGCCCGCCTGGATGTCCCGGTCCCACCAGACCGACCAGCCGAGGCGCTCGAGTTGTTGCGCGAGCACGCGAGCGTGCTCGCGATCGGCGCTGGCGTAGCTGATGAATATGTCGCTCATTTCAGGTCCGGGTCGTTTTGATCAAGCCTTTCCCGCGCAAGCGGGCATCCGGCAAGCCTTCGATTGCACCGAGAATGGATTCCCGCCTGCGCGGGAATGACGATTTCTTTCAGACGTCGTCTCATAGCGTCTTCAGATATTCGAGCAGCGCCTCCTTCTCGTCACCGCTCAGCGAAGTCCCGAATTCATGCCCCATGCTGCTGTTCGCGCGCAGACTGGTGTCGTGCTTCGTTCCGACACGTTCCGCATCCGCGCCCTGCGACACGAAACCCACATTCTTCTGGTCATAGACGTCGTAGCCGCGCCAGAACACTTTCGGCCGCTCCGCGGCCGGCGCGAGCAGATCGCGCAGGGTCGGCACCGACCCGTTGTGGAGATACGGGCGCGCGCAGCCAGATCCCGTCGAGAAACGGCGGGTTGTACCCGACGAGCGGTTCCTCGACGAGTCCCTTGCGCTCGATGCCGAAATCGCCGACCACCTTGTTGGCCGCGATCGCATTGTCCTTGTTCCACGTCCGCATGCGCTCCGGGTCGGTTTTCACGGCTTCGAGTGGCAACCGCTTCCCGGTGCGATCGCTCGCGTGGCAGGTCGCGCAGTTCGCCTGGAATAACGTCGCCCCGGCGGTGGCGAGCCCGGAATCGATCGGGAACGGATATTTCGGCGGCGGCTTCTCGCGCAGGTACTGCTGCAGCCACTTGATCTCTTCCAGGAACTCGTCGTTCGACTTGGGCGCGGCGCCGAGGAGACCGAGCGCCGAGTCGATTATCACCGAATACGAGTCATGGCTGTCGCCCGACCAGTTCATCGTGGTCCCGGGTGCGTCGTATTTCTTCAGGTTCCAGATTGACGGGATGTCGGTCGGACCGAACGTGTCGTCCATCTTCAGCTCGATCATGAAGTACTTGGTGAGGTTCATCGCATCGTCGCGGCCCCGGCCCCAGTCCGGGAAGTCGTGGCGATAGATCCACTGGAACTGCCCTTCCCGCTCGAGAAGGCGTTTCTTCGTGATCGGGATCAGCAGGAAGCGGTAGATCGCCTGGTCGATCATCGACAGCTCGGTCACCAGCCCGATCTCGTGCATGATGTTGTCCGCGTTGAAGCGCGGATCCTTGGCGCAGTCGACCAGAAACCGGAAGAATGCGACGAGGTGCAGCGTGTGTCCGGGGCCCGCCGTGACGAACGTCGGATTCTCGTCCGGTTTGCTCCGGTAGCTCGTGGTGTGGCAAGCCGCGCAGTTGTTTGCCACGCGCGGGAAGCCGACAGTCATCTTGGTGAATCCGACGGGCAACTCCTGCCCCTGCTCCCACGCGGCACCGAATCCGGCATACCCGCCGGGCTTGGGAATCTTCTCGGGAAACATGCGCGGCAACACGTAGAAAATCCAGTACGGGATGCCCGCTTCGCGCTCGGCGCCGAAGGACCCGTACTTGAATCGCATCTCGGGGTCCTTGCGTATCCAGTCCGGCTGCGCCTCCTCGCGAAAGAACTTGTACCAGCCGTACCAGGCGCCGAGCACGGCCAGGATGATGAGCACCGCGAGCCACTTCTCGAGCCTGCGCTTGCGGGGGGATGTCTGCGTGGCGGTCATGGGGGTGCCCTCAGAACGTCTTCAGGTATTCGACGAGCGCGTCCTTGTCTTCGGACGCGAGCGTGGTGCCGTAGTACCGGCCTTCGTGGCCGGCATTCGAGTTGCCGGGCAGCGAAACGTCATACCGGAAGAATTTCATCTCCCCGCGCGTGGCGTCCTCGCTGACGAAGCCGACATTCTTCCGATCGTAGACGTCGTTGCCGCGATAGAAGACTGGCGGACGATCGGCGGCCGGCTCGAAAAGCGCGCGCAACGTGGGCACCGACCCGTTGTGCAGGTAGGGCGCGCGCAGCCAGATCCCGTCGAGCGGCATGTTGGCGTAGCCGTAGGTCTTGCGGTAATGGCAATACCGGTGCGGATAGCCCGCGTATACCGTGCCGAGATTCACTGCGAGGTCGTACGAGAACGAGTCGAGCCGGTGGCGGTCCGTCCCGATGTCCTCGATGCGCGTGATCTTGCCGACCACCGGGCCGTAGAGCACGTCCTCGGATTCCTTCGGGTCGATGCACGCGCGCGCGGTGCGGCCTTCCGGCGCGGTGAATTCCCGCCCGTTTTTGCCGTGGCAGCCGGCGCAGTATTCCGCGTAGATTTTCCCGCCGTGTGCCGCCTTGTCGGCGTCGATCGGGTACGGATACTTCGGCGGCTCGACAGTCAGCATCCACTTCTCCAGGCGGCCGATCGCGGCGAGGTCGATCGTGGGCGGGGTCGTGCCGGTGCCGAACGCCGCGTTCTTGTTCCGCTCCTCGGCCATGATGTTGTTGCCGTCCCAGTGAAGCTGCATCCCCTGCCGGGGCTTCTGCATCCAGATCGACGGAAAATCGACCGGCGGGTTCTTCTCGCGCTCGGGAAGCTGGTCGAGCGGCATGCCGAACAGGATCTTGTTCGGGTTGAAGGTGTCGACGCGTCCGGGACCCCACGCAGTTTGCGTGAGCAGCGGCTCCATGCGACCGCGCAGCATGAGCAACCGCTCGCGCATGATGTACACCGCGAGCGGATACACGACGTAGCGGTCGAGCAGGCCGAGTTTCTCGCCGCGCTCTTGCTTCAGGCGCGCAACCTCCGGCACCACGAATTCGGTCGAGAATTTCGGATCGCGCGCGCAGTCGAAGAAAAACCGCTGGAGTGCTCCGAGGTTGAAAGTGTTCGCCGGCATGCCGACGATGACCCGCGGCTCGGCGTCGGGCGCATCGCGCACCGTGCTCGTGTGGCACACCGCGCAGTTCAGGAACGTCCGATCGAGACCCTGGTAGCGGCGTTTGGACATGCCGACCGGGAGATCCTTGCCCTTCTCGAAGATCAGTCCGAGCGACGCGTAGCCCGGCCCGGGGAGATGCGTGGAGCACACCTTCGGGAGCGCAGCGAAGATCCAGTACGGAAAGCCCGATTCGCGCTCGCCGCCGGTCGAGCCGTACTTGAAGTGCTCCACGACGTCGGCGTACTCGACCGGCTCGTCCTGATTGAGCAGGCGGACCGCGTAGATCACCAGCACGACGGACGCGACTGCCCCCAGCAGGACGAGCGATACGAGCCAGCGCGCCCAGCGCTTGCGCATCATCCGTGCGAGCCACGGCTCCGGAGGGCTATTCAGGTCACTGGGCTCGGACATCGGCGTTCTCTCCATTTTTGTATGTTGCTCGGAAGCCGCTAGGTAAGGTCCTGTCGTCCCCACCCCCGATTACTCCATTCAGGGGCAGGCTCCAGCTGGGATCCGGCAAGCCATTGAATAAGCTCAAACTGGATTCCCGCATTCGCGGGAATGACGGGCTTCTGCAGAATTTCCCTAAGCGCCGGGCAGACATGGGGGCAGCCGCTCATATGCGCTGTCAGGGAGCGACTCGACCGACGGGACAGTGCCAGTCTCGTCGCGCGCGATCTCCGCGGCCAGTTGCGCGAGCGATGCAACGGCGGACGGCGCGCGTATCGTCCGTCCGGTTATCCGCATGTCATCCGACTGCGTCGCCGGAAAGGGCGGCGGCATCGGCGTCTTCGCGCGAGCCGCTGTCGCGACGCGCCACATGGCAAGGCGCACGTAGATCCGCGGCGCGCAATGGCGCACGGCGGCAGCGACGCGCTCACCCGATCCTGCGAGAAAATTGGGCGGAAAGCGCGACTCGGTCGCATGGCAGGTCGCGCATAGCGGATAAAATGCGGCAAATCGTTGCGCAGGCCCGCCGGGCGGGGTTGGCGCGGCGGGCTCGGCCACGGCGGACGGCATGCCCGCTACGCTTTCACAGCACCACGCCCGCGCCGTCACGCCGAGGCGGGCGAAGAGCGCGGAAAGCACGCGCGCACGTCCGAACGCCTGCGCGTCGAGCGCCCCTTTCGGTTCGGCCGCCAGCGCGCCGAGCGCCGCGCGCACCGCGGGAAAATCGTCGACCGTCGTCATGCGTACACTCGCCGCAAGCTCGGCCGCGCGGTCGGACGGCGCGGCTGCCATTGGTGGCCAGTTCATCACGATGCTCGTGATCGCGGACCCGTCCGCGAGGCGTCCGTGCAGTCCGTTCGGTCCCGATGTCGCTGCGACCTCGAGGCCGAGACGCCCGACGCGCTCGTCGAGCGTCCCACCCGCCACGCGCAGGTTCGTGAGCGACGCACCCGCCGCAGCGAGCTGATTCAGCGTTCCGCCCGCGACCTGGTCTCCGGCAGCCAGCCGCACGCTTCCGGCGAGCTGCATGGCGTCGGGCGCCGACGGGTCTCCGGCCGAGCAATCGAAGCGCAGCGACTTTGCGCTCCTCACAACCTTGCACGGCGCGGTGAATGTGCGCCGCACCCCGCCCGTGCGCGCCGCGAGGTACTCATCGAGCGCACGCACGTCGGCTGCCGCGATGAAAGCCGCCAACCACGCCACCACGCGCTGTGGCAGGTTCGCCTGGTCACTCCGCAAGACCTCGAGCGGGCGACGCGGCGCGAGCGGTTCGAAGGGCGCCGCAACGTGCGAGAGCGCGAGGCCCTCGGCCAGTCGGCCCCCTTCCATGAGCAACGGATCGCGGTTGGGAATGTCCGGGTTCGCGACAGCGAGTCCCGAGGGCCAACGCGCGGAGAACGTCGCGTCGAATACCGGCAGGAACGCCTCGCGCCACTCGGGCGCCCGCACGTCGAATGCTCGATCGCCGGTCAGCCGGTACTGCAGTGCGGCGGCAAGAAGTGCGCCGCGGCAGCGTGCAGCGGCGATTGCGTCGGTCCCGCAGGCTTCGCGCCAAAGGCGTTGCACCAGGACGAACCGGTTCGCACGGTCGGTCGCGGCGTCGATCGCATCCGGGATGTCCACCCCGCGGTGTACCGGGATGCCGTAGAAATCATCGCGGATCTTCGCGAGCGCCGCCGCGATACGCGGATTCGCGTTGGTCTCGTCCCACACCTGGCGCGAATAGATCGGCGCGAGATTCTGGTGGCACGCGGCGCACACGGCTCGGCGCGCATACGACACACGCGGCGTGCCGCCCGGGCGATAGTCTTGAACGACCTGGAACTCGAACCTTCCCGCCGCCTCGTTCCAGCTGATCGCCTCGATGACTGCGGCCTTCTCCTGGTACCCGAGATAGAGACGATCTTTGAGCAGCGCGTGCGCCCCTGCCGGGGGCTCGCCGTCCACGGCGATCACCGCGCGCGGGTACTTGAAGTACTCAGGTGCCGCAGCAGTGCGCTGGAGCGAGCGGCCCAGGGGAATGAGCACTGCCTTGATGCAGCGCGCATCGCTGTCACAACCCGCGCGTGCCGCGACCCGTGCGGTGAACAACTCGAATGGATACGGAATGTCGTAGATGCGCCGCCCGTCCACCTCACGCGTCGCCACGAAGTCGAAGAGCGACCGACCCGTCGGCGGCAGATCCTGGCCGGCCTGCGCCGGGCTGGCAACCCACTGCGGCGGCGCCGAGTCGTCGCCGCCCTGACCCCACCCCGCGTTCGGCCAGGCAATCGCCGCGGCCAGAGCACCTCCGATGATGGCGAGGCTCCATTGCCGCATCGATCAGGCGCGCGATGCGCTCACTTGGCTGCGACCACCTTCCGTACCTGCTCACCCGGCCAGCAGTCTTCCTTGACGGTGCCCGTCTTCACGAATGCCGGTCCGTCGCGCTCGGCGATCTCCGGATTGTAGAGCACGAAGTTGAGCAGGAACACCCGGTCCATGTAGGCGCGTCCGAGGTAGAACCCGGGTCGCACCATGCGGATCTCGTCGCGGATCCGCAATCCGTTGCGCCCGGCGAGCGAATCGGGCTTGGCGCGATAGCCGGGCAACCGGTCGGTGAACGCGTAATCGATGATGATCGACTCGCGCCGGCTGTCGAGCAGGCTCTGGCCGCAATAGAGCCGCGCCGGGAAGAGGAGCCACTGATCTTTGCCGTCGACCGTGATCTTCTTGAGGGTGTCCGGATCGTCGATGATCGGACGCAGGATGGTAAGGTCCTCGATCCGGTTGCGGAGCAGGCGCTCGTCCCGATAGAAGACCTTGCCCTTCCAGAGCGTCCGACCGAGATCCTCGACCCGGTGCAGCTTCAACTCCACCGCGAAGCCGGGCAGCCCGCCGACGATCTCGGACAGGCGGCGATCGCCGGTCTCCCCTTTCGGGAAGACGAGGTCACCGTTGAAGGGCCCATCCGGGATCGGCCCCGCGCTGAGGCGCGCATAGATCTGGTCGAGCTGCTCCTGCGTGTAATTCACGATGTTCTGCGGCGTGAGCTTTTCAAGCTCCTCCGCAGTAAGCGGATAGTCGTGCTCGACCATCGCGAAGTCGGGTTTCTCGTTCCATTTCGCCCCGGCTGGCGCGAACTTGATTTCGGGTGGCGGGTGCATCCAGTCGTTGATGGCGTCGCAGCCCGCGAGCAAAACGGCGAGCGCGGCGGCAATCAGTGCGGTCGGGAGGCGGAGACGAGCGTGGCGGATGATGATCATTGCGCGTGTCCCCTCACATCGTCGCCAGGAAAGCGATCAACGCCTTCTTGTCGGCCTCTGGCAGATCCTCGCCGAAGCGGTGCCCGTCGTTCTCGATGTCGGCGTTGCACGTGCTGTAGAGCTCGACGAGCTTCGGATGGTTGCGCATCGTCTCGATCGGCTTGTCAGGCTGCTTGAGGAGCTCGACGGCGACCACCTTCAGTTCGCCCATGGTCTGCGCGCCTTCCGCCTCGCCAAGCTGCTTGGTCAGGCGTTCGCCGAGTGCCTTCGGGTCGCGACCGAGATCCACGAGATCGCGGATAAACACCTTGTGGTCGAAATTTCCCAGCCCGGCGGAGTTCATTCCCTTGGGCAGGACCACCGTCATCCCCACGATCTGCTTCTGCGTTCCATCCTCCACCATGCGGATGCCGACCGGCAGGGGCACGTCGACCTGGAACCGCGTGATCTTCGGCACGCGCGCGGACGGATTGAGCAGGTCCTGCATTGATGCGACGTAGAGCTTGAAGCGACCGTCGACGCTTGGGTCGTATGCCCAGCACGCCGGCGCCTGCTTGTCGGGCAATGTCGCCTTGGTAGCCCGGTCGACGTAGGGCGATCGGTAGAAGAAATTCTTGGCGTTCGCCGGATTGCCGCAGATCTCCGGCCCAAGCGCATTGTTGTGCAGGAACGGCGCGTGCGCCCACAGGCTGATGAGCGAAATGTTGCGGTAGTAGCCGCGGCCGCCGTCGGCCGGGTCCTTGATGTTCGGATCCGGAGGCCGCGCGCGCAGCGTCTCGGAGCCGTACTCCGCGAAGATGTGTCCCGCCGTGTGGTTCGAATGGAGCGCGCGGCACTTGTACGTGCCGACCTCGCTCACGCGCGTCGCCTGGTCGTTTCCGAGCCAGTCCTTGCGGAGGCCGGTCTTCGTGTCGAGCGCGCGGAAGTCGCGGTTCTTGAACGGCCCGCCTTCCGATTCCGGAATGCTCGAATGACAGCGTGCGCAGGTTCCCGCAAACACCTCGCGACCGCGATCGACTGCGCCGGCGCCGAACTGCTTATCCAGATCGACGACGAGATCGTCGTAGGTGTACTTTGCGTTCGGGTTATCGCGCTGCCGCTCGGATTGCCGCGCCGCATATAGATCGGTCGCGTGATTCTTCTTGGAGAAAAGGAAGGCGGCGATGTCGGCGAGTCGATCCTCGATCGCGCGAAAGTTCGCGCAGTCGCGCCGGCACTGGCCGATGTCGAACGGCGTCTGCCCGTAGTTGCGCGCGTTGGGATCGAGCTGACGGAGGTCGGTCAGATGATTGACGAAGCACTGCTCCGAACACGACCCGATGTTGAAGTAGACGCGCTGGACCGCCTCGAGTGCACCGATCGAGTCCTCGCCGCCCTTGAGGATGTGATGCACGGTTTCCTTCTGGCGCGATCGCAGCCAGCACTTGCCGTCGCGGCCGGGTTCGCACCAGCACTTCGTGCCCGGCTCCGGCGTCGCAGCGCAGGCGGTGACCTTGCGCCACTTGATGACGTCCTCGCCCTCGAACACGGGGCGCTGATGCAGATTGAGGATCGAGTTCATGGTGCCCGGGTTGTTCACCCGGTCGGTCGGGATGGCCGAGGTGTCGGATGTCCCGGGGCGTGCGTGCGCGAACACCTGGTACTCGAGGGACGCCTTGGGCATGCCCGAGCCGAGCAGCTCGGAGATGCGCAGGTACTGATTGCCGATTGCGCCCTTCAGGTTCTGCCACTCGGGATGCGCGGGATCCTTCGGCGGATTGAGCGGATCGAACGCGATATGACATGAGCCGCACGCGGTGCCGATCAGGAACGGCGGCTCGATGGACCCGTCGGCGAGCAGCCGGCCGGTTTCGCCGGGTTGCGCCGAGACGACCTGCCGGTATCCGTCCCAGCTCTTGGCCGTCTCGTTCACCTCGAGCCAGCGCTTCTCGTCGAAGCGCGGATTTGGAAACTTGCGGTAGCCGAGCGCACCTGTCGAGGTGCCGAACGCGAGATCGCACGACGACTGGCGCTGATCCTTCTTGCCGCTGTGGACATCCGCCGGATCGGGCGGCGCATCGCGAAAATCGCACGCCGGATCGCGGTAACCTGTTTTGCCGACGAATTTGAGCAGCGTATCGTCGCCGGGGCACCAGTCGAATCCGTATGTCTCGTCGAGGGTCTTTGCCGGACAGCCCTCCGTTCCCGGACGGCAACAGCCGGGATCGGTCATCAGGCCATATGCCTGGAAACGGTCGTCGCGCTGATCGGACCGCAGCGCGCGGTACCAGTCCACCAGCACGCCGATGCGCTGCTGGAACACGTAGGTGTGAAAGCGCGCATTGCCGGCCGTCGCCTTGTACCAGATCTCGCGTCCGGCGCGCTCGGACGGTGTCAGGTCCGCTTCGCCCGCATAGAAACCCGGATTGTCCGGCTGCGAGGCGGATGGATTCGACGGTGCGGTGGACGCGTTTGACGTCGAGGCGGACGGTGTGGCGGGCGCCTGCGCGATCACGAGGGGCGACGCGCCGGATTGACGATCTCCCGACATCGCCACACCTGCTACAAAGGCAAGGGCGACAAGGGATCCGGTGGCGAAGGCAAATCGATTCATCTAGCGGCTCCTTCGTGAGACCGGGCGGCCGGCAAGCAGCCCGGACGCATGACGCGGACATACACGCGAACACACCCCTGGCAGTTCGCGCCACCCTTCCAACAATACGCCGTATGCTCAAGATTGATATATGACTATTGGTCTATGTCGGAAACTGCCAAACACGGAGTGACAAGAGCTCCGACACCCATCTCGCCGCTACGCACCGGCGATCCGCTCAAGTCGTCGTCAATGTCGTATTTGCCGGCGGCGGCAACCGATGCCTGTGGCAAGCGGGGTTCTGGACCGAGGCGGCGCCACGACTCGGCCTCGTGCCGCGCCGCATCGCGGCCACGAGCGCGGGTGCGGCAATCGCGTCCGTCGTGTTCGCCGGTCGGATCCGCGAGGGGCTCGCGCACTTCCGCGCCGCCACTGCGGCGAACCGCGGCAACTTTTACCCGGCCAATCTGCTGCGCGGCCGTCCCGTGTTTCCGCACGCCGCGATGTACCGGCAAGCGCTGCTCGCGATCATCGATTCGCCCGCACTCGCGCGATTGCACGCGGGCCCTGAAATCATCGTTCCCGTCACCCGCGCGCCCCGGTGGCTCGGGCCGCGCAGCGCATTCGCCGTGGCGGGGATCGTCGACTCGATCGAACGCGCAGTTGCACCCTCTCCTCATCCCCGATTCGCGGGGCGGATCGGGTTTCGCGCGGAGTACGCTTCGGTGAGCGACTGTGCGACACCCGAGGCGCTCGCCGACCTGGTGCTCGCCTCGTCGTGCACGCCGCCCTTCACGCCGCTGCTCTTGCACGCCGGCTCGCCTGCGCTCGACGGCGGCATCGCCGACAACGTGCCCGTCGATGCGGCCGGCGATGGCCCCACACTCGTCCTGCTCACGCGCCCGTTCAAGCGCGTGCCCGCGCATCCGCTGCGCACGTACGTGCAGCCGTCGCAGCCGGTTCCGGTGTCCGCCTGGGACTACACCGATCCGGACGGATTGGTGGCCGCGTTCGAGCTCGGTCAGCGTGATGCGGTGCGATGGTGCACGGAAGTCTTGTCGCGCACGGCGGCGGGCGAGACAACGTAGGGACTTATCGCGCACGGCGGCGGGCAGGACGAAGTAGGAAATCTCCGTCGGAGTCCGTCATTCCCGCGTAGGCGGGAATCCAATCTCCGTGGGAGTCCGTCATTCCCGCGTAAGCGCGAATCCAGACTGAGCCCCCGTCAAAGGCTTGCCGGATCCCCGCTGGGGCCTGCCCCCGAAAGGGGTAATCGGGGGCGAGGATGACATGATTGGACGTTCCCTAACCGGAATCGCCTATCTTGGTTGGAATCAGCAAAGCGTATCCTCATCGCGTATCCTCATCAGGCGTAATCGACACATCCGCCTCGCACGTCACGCTCCAGGGAACCCATGCCAATCCAATGCCTTCCAGGAATCACTACCGTTCATCCTGCGCTGGGAGGGCGGATACATCGATCATCCCGCGGATCCAGGCGGGCGCACGAACAAGGGCGTGACGCAAAAGGTCTACGATGACTGGCGCGCCCGGCAGGACCTGCCCCCGCGACACGTGAGGTCGATCGAGGACGCCGAGGTGCAGGCAATCTACGAGATCGGCTACTGGATGCCCCCGCGTTGCGACCTGTTGCAGCGGCAACTCGATCTCGTCCAGTTCGACACGGCAGTGAACATGGGTGTCAAGCGCGCGATCCGCATGCTGCAAGGCGCCGCGGGCTGCAAGGTGGACGGCGATTTCGGGCCGATCACGGAGCGTACGGTTGGCGCCTGCGACCTCGGTGCGACGCTTGCCACCTACTGTGACGCGCGCGAATTCTTCTACCGGGATCTGGCCGATCGTCGCCCGGAGATGAAGGTGTTCCTCAAGGGCTGGTTGAACCGGCTCAACGCGCTGCGCAACGAGATCGGCCTTCCGGGCTACGAGGCCCGCGTCCGGCGGGACTTCGGCGACACGGAGTACATAGCGCGGGTCCCGGAATTCGACGACGAAGAATTCTAGAATACGTGCAGCAGTCAAAGCACGCTCGAGAACCAAGCGCTCCACCACGCCGCCACGACGAAAGGGAAACGCCGCATGCCACACGTCACCTTCATCCACGGTATGGCGAACAAGCCGCCCGCAGACGATCTGCTGCGCTTGTGGCGCAATGCTCTGGCCGATGCGGCGGCGCCGCTCCCTCTCGGCGACATGGGCGTCAGCAGCTCGATGATCTACTGGGCCGACCTGCTCTACGAGAAACCCGACGACAATCTCTCGGCCTACGAGGGCGTGCTCGAGAGTAGCGCGGAGGCGGTCGACGGCGGCGGGGGCGCCGCGCCGCCGCAGCCGCGCAACGCGGAAGAGGCGGCATTCGTCGCCGGCCTGCGTGCGAAGCTCACCTCGCTGTCCGACGCCGAGCTCGAATCCGCGACCCAACCCGCGGTGCCGGCCCAGCCGCAGGGGGCCCTCGAGCGAGTGCCGTTGCCCTGGTTCATCAAGAAACGCGTTCTCAATGCGTACCTGCGTGACGTGCACCACTATCTCTTCAACGTGCCGTTCGCGCCGCCGGGCCGCACGCCGGTGCCGATCCAGGAGGCCATCCGCCAGCGATTCGCCGACGCGCTCGCCACATCGGTAAGCCGGCCGCACATCGTGATCTCCCACAGCATGGGCACCTTGATCGCCTACGACTGCCTCAAGCGCGTCGCGGATTGCGCGGTCGTCGATGGATTGATCACGATCGGCAGCCCGCTCGGACTCGACGAGATCCAGGACAAGCTGCAACCGGAGTGGACCCGTGCGCAGGGCTTTCCCCGCGCGAAGGTCACGGGCGAATGGATCAACTTCTTCGATCGTCTCGATCCGGTCTGCGGCTTTGATCCGCAGCTCGCGAATGACTACCGCGAGGGTGGCGCGGAAGTCGTCAAAGACATTGCGGTGCAGAACGACGGCGCATGGCGCCACTCGATCTCGAAATATCTACGGCAGGAAAGCTTCGTTGGCGCGTTGCGGAAGATGCTCGGGTTCTGAAGGATGACGAAATAAGCGACGAACGATGATGGACGACGAATCGCTCGACGAGCTACGCGCGCGCGCGAAGAAGGCACTGACCCGTCTCGCCGGCGTGAGCACCGACGCGGACCTCGCCGAGGCGAAGGCGTTGGTCGAGGAGCTGCGCAATGCCCGCGAGTACGACACCATGGGCCGACTCGCCGAGACGGTGACCCGCGCGGACCCGAAGGATCCGAAGAACCGTCGGCTCTATGCCCAGTACCTCATCGACACGGGCAAGGCGAGCGTGGCGATCGACTTTCTGCGCCCGCTTGCGCAGCGCCTGGCGAAGGATCATCCGGAGCGGATCGAGGCGACCGGCCTCATAGGACGCGCCCACAAGCAGATCTTCTTCGACGCCGGCGACAAGACGAGTAAGGGCGCGCGCGAAGCGCTCAAGCAGGCGATCACGGCCTATCGCGGGCCTTTCCAGGAGGATCCGGCCAACACCTGGCACGGCGTCAACCTGGTCGCGCTGCTCTCACGCGCGCGACGGGTGGGCCTGCGCGTGGCGCAGGATCTCCGGCCCGAGGACGTTGCGAAGCAGGTGATCGCGACGCTCGAAGCAACGCCGCCCGACCAGCGCGACGAATGGTTTCCGCAGACCCTTGCGGAAGCTTCGCTGGGCCTCGGCGATTGGGATGCCGTCGAGCGAAACGTCCGCGCCTATGTGAATGCGCCGACGGCCAAAGCGTTTCAGCTCGCCAGCACGCTGCGGCAATTCACCGAGGTCTGGGACCTCGAGGAGGTGGACGAACGCGGTCGCGGCCTCGTCAACATCGTGCGCGCGCGCCTCATGCAGCTACCGGGGGGTGGACTGGAAGTCGGACCGCAGGAGGTCCAGCGCTTGCAGCGCCAGCCCACGCCGGAGGCGAGCCAGCTCGAGGCCGTGCTCGGCAATCAGGGCGTTCAGACGTATCGCTGGTGGAAGACGGGGCTCGATCGCGCGTTATCAGTCGGTGCGGTCCACCAGCGGCTCGGGAGTCGACTCGGAACGGCGTTTCTCGTTCGGGCGGGCGACCTCGGCCTCGAACCGAAAGAAGAGCTGCTCGTGTTGACGAACTTTCACGTCGTCAACGAGCACGGCGCGACTCCAGGCCTCCGGCCCGAGGAAGCGGAAATCGTTTTCGAGGCCGCCGACCCGGGCCAGGCGTACACAGTCAAGGCGATCCTCTGGAGCTCGCCGCCCGATCGTCACGATGCGAGCCTCCTCCGACTCGAGACGCCGGTGACGGGTATCGAGCCCCTGCCGATCGCCAAAGCGCTGCCGATCCTGGAGGAAACTGCGCGCGTGTACGTGATCGGCTATCCGGGCGGACGCGAGCTCGCGGTTTCATTGCAGGACAACGAGCTTCTCGATCACGAAGGCCCGCCGGCGGGCAAACCGCAGATCCCGGACGTGCGCCGCCTGCACTATCGCGCGCCCACCGAGGGCGGCAGCTCCGGCAGCCCGGTCTTCAACGCAAAGCTCTGGGAAGTGATCGCGCTCCATCACAAAGGCGGAAAGCTCGGCATGCCGAAACTCAATGGCAAGGAAGGCACGTACGCCGCGAACGAGGGGATCTCTCTCGAGTCGATCAAGGAGGCGATTCAGGGCGTCTGAATCGGCCGGGCGAACTCAGTGGAAGAACTCGATCTCCTCGATCCCCCGCAACGCCGCGCAATCCCCGTAGTACATCTCTTTCTCCCCCACGTGAAACGTCACCGGGGCATTCCAGTAGCAGGAAAGTTCCACCTCCTCGGATTTGCCGTCCAGGTACTGAACTTTCACTGCGTTGTCGGGCAGGAATTGCACTCGCTCGACTTTCGCAAGCGGCAGGTCGACGCGCGATCCGAGCTGGGTGATGGTCAATTTACCGCCCCCCATCGACATGCCCGTGATTCGGTCGAACTGGAACGTTCCGGCGGCGGTTTTCACTCTTCCCGCGCCGCTCTTTGCCGCACTCTTGCCTGAACCCCTGTCTTCCGATTGCGGGGACCAAGTCGAGCGCGTCAGGTCGTAGGCCCAGTAGCCGGCGCCTGCGATCGCCGCGAGGACCACTACCGCCATCACCATGTTGCGACGGCCGGAGCGGGCCTTCGCGGTCGGCGCAGGCGAACCGGCCGAACGCTCGTCAAGAAGCTCAGGTGCCGGCTTTGCCGTCGGCGCGCCCGCGGATGTTCGTGGTGCGGCGTTTAGCATCGCGCCGATATCGCGAACGAGTTGCGCGAACTGCGGCGATGGTCGATCGGGTTGCCAGTCCCTGAGATCGCCCGCCTGGACGCCGCGAAATCCGATCGGCAGGTCCACTGCTTCGAGCAGGACGGGGACGAGATTGCCGCGCTGCTGACCTTCCTCGGCTTCCTCCATCACCCAGCGCGACGAAACCGAGTGGCGCGACCACACGACGACGACACACTTCGCATCGCGCAGCGCTTCGCCGATGTGACTGCGCCACGACTGCCCGGCAGGAATGTGCCGATCCCAGAACACGGACCACCCCTGCTCCTGGAAGGCCGTGACCAGCGGCTCGATACGCGCCTCGTCCTCACGCGCGTAGCTGAGAAAGATGTCAGCCATGATGTCGCCTGTGCGATCTCCTCGCGCGGCCATGATACGCGCGGTGTGGCCTCGGGGGAGTTTCGATTCTTCCGGGAAAGATCGCGCCTCCGAGCGAGCGCGTCATGTCGCTACCGGAATCCCGCGCAGGCATCCTCGCCGACGTGCCCGGTCAGCAACGGCGCATCGCGGACATCCGCAGCCGTCACGATGCTGCTCGCACCCAGGAGCTTCTCGCGGCACACCGACCGAGCAAGAGTCGCGTCGCGCGCCCGCGCGAGCCACGCGATGTCCCACTCATGGACGATGCCGCCCCGGGATGCGGTGATCACGTGGTTTCCGTCGGGTGCGAACGCCGCGAAGCCCGCCGGGCTTCCACCGTCGTCGAGCTGGGCGAGCAACTCGCCGGTTGCGACGTCCCACACCTGGGATGAGCGACCGGCCGAGGTGGTCACCAGCCGCGTGGCGGCGGCATCGAAGGCCGCGGAGCGCACGTCGGGGTCGAGCCCTTCGATGACCGCCACGGTCCGACGCGCCCCGACATCCCATACGCGAGCCGTCCCGTCCTTGGACGTCGTCACGAGGCGCGCGCCGTCGCCGCTGAAGGCCACCGAGTTGACGGCGCTCGCGTGCCCGGTCAGCGCGCCGATCTCGCGCCCGGTATGCGCATCCAGAAGGTGCGCCTCGTTGCCCTTCGCGCTCGCGGTCGCCAGGAGCGAGCCATCCGGACTGAAAGCGGCCGCAACGACCGCACCGTCCTTGCGCGTGACGGCATGCAGAGTCTTCCCGCTCTGCACGTCCCAGAACCGCACGGCTCCGTCCGCGGAGGCGGTCACCGCAGCGTCGCCGCCGGGCGCGAAGGCCGCCGCGGTAATCGGCTGCTCGTGCTCCAGGTAGGACAACAGCGCCTTGCCGGTTTTGGCATCGCGCAGCTGGACGAGGCCATCGCTCCACCCGACGAGCGCGCGCTTGCCCGCCGGATCGAGCGCGAGCGCGTTGACCACCAAAGATACGCTCTTCGATTCCTTCAGCGTCCGCGACGCGACGTCCCATAGCCTGAACAGACCATCTTTCGACACCGCAGCGGCCTGCTCGCCCTTTTCATCGAGACCGGCGCGGAAAGGATGCGTGCTGCCCGGAAAGCGCGCGATCTCTTCACCGCTCTCGACTTCCCAGACGCGAAGATCGCCGGCAAGTCCCACCGTGATGACGCGTTCTCCCTTACCGTCGAGATTCGCGAAAAGGAATCCTTCCCCTCCCTCCTTGATTTCGCGCAGCCGCTGTCCGCTCGCGACGTCCCAGACCAGCGCCACGTCCCCGGCCACCGTGACCGCTCGTGCCCCGTCCGGCGTGAGAAACGCGGAACGCAATGGGCCGGGATGCGGAGCGAGCATCGCAATCTGGCGGCCGGTGTTCGCATCCCAGACCCGCGCGGTCCGATCCGCCGAGGCGGTGACCACGCGCGGGGCCTTGGTGGCAAACGCGACGAACGTGATCGCGTCGGTATGCCCGCTGAACGCAGCGACCTGGCGTCCGTTCTTGGCGTCCCATATTCGCGCAACATGGTCGGCTGCGCGGGTCGCGATCAGCTTTCCATCCAGGCTGAAGGCAACGCCCTCCACCGCGCCCCTGTGTCCTTCGAGCACGTACACGAGCTTGCCGCCGTCCGCCTGCCAGATGCGCGCAGTCCGATCAGCGGATGCTGTGCCAATGAGCTTCCCGCCGAGGCTCATGGACGCACCAAGTATCCGATCGGTGTGCCCCACCAGCGTCGCTCGCACACGGCCTCTGTCGGTGTCCGTGAGGCGCACCGCATTCGGGCCGAAACGCGTGACCAGCCCGAGCTCCGGCACGGCGAACAGGATCTCGTCTATCGGTCGTTCGACGTCAGTCGCGACCTTGCCGTTCGCCAAGGCCAGCAACTCGATCGAGCGACCGCTCGCCACGGCCAGACCCGCGCCATCCGGTGTCATGGCGGCATGGTTGAACGCTCCCGTCCCGCGATATAGCGCTGCGCGCGGAGACGCGAGCTCCCAGATGCGCGCCGTGCCGTCGTCCGAAAAAGTCACTACGCGCGTCTGGTCGCGACTGAACGTCGACCGCCGGATCCTCTGGGTGTGCCCCGAGAGCACCGCCACCAGTTGTCCGGTGATGGCATCCCACAAGCGCGGCTCGTTGTCACTGCCGCGCGTGAGCAGTCGCGTGCCGTCGCGGGTGAATTCGCGGAAAACCAGCTCGCCGGAATGGCCGGACAGCGTCACGATCAAGCTGCCGGTGGCCGTATCCCAGAGTCGCGCCGCCGTGCTCTCGTCGGTGGTCAGTAACCGGGCCCCGTCCGGACTGAACGTGTATTTGATGCGCCCGGTATGCCCGGCGAGCTGCGCAACCAGCCGGCCGTTCGTGCTCCAGAGTTGCGGGGCACCGTCCTCGACGGGCGCGATGACATACGCGTCGGTCGGGTCGAACGTGAGCGAGGCGTGCTGCTCGAAACTCAGGAGCGCCTTTCCGGTCGCCGCATCCCGGATCTGCTGACTGTCCTTCGACCTGACGAGAAGCAGCGCGCCGCCGCGTTGGAACGTCACCGATTGAATCGAAGCTTCGTCGCGAAGGTCCGCCAGCGGGCCGCCGTCGACTGCGTCCCGGACCTCGAAGTCGTTTTTGCCGTATTTCAACAACAGCCGCTTGCCATCGGAACTGAAGCGCAATTGGCGCAGCGGCTCGCCGCCGGCGGCGCGCAGCACGGCCACTGCCCGGCCGTCGGCACCATCCCACAGTCGTACCGCACCGTCGGCCGACACGGTCACGAGGCGCGCATCGTTTGGGGAGCGATACCAGCGCGACGCCGCACCAAGGTCCGCGAGCAGCGTGCCGGTCGACGTGTCCCAGAGGCGGGTCGCGTCACCGGAAGAATGCGTGACGAGCCGCGTTCCATCCTCGCTCAGCGTGAGTTGCGGCGCATGCTCGTGTCCGGCGAGCTTCGCGATCAGCTTCCCCGTCATCGCATCCCAGAGCAAGGGGACCTCGCTGCCGCGGTACGTGGCGATGCGCGTGCCGTCCGGCGAAATCCGCAAAGCAGGCGAGCCGGCGTGGCCTTCGAGCGTGGCAACGAGCCGCCCGTCGGAAATATTCCAGAGCCGTGGCGCGCCGCGCTGGGCGCGCGTGATCACCCGGCCGCCGCCTGCCAGGACGTTCGCCTCGACGACATTGCCATCGTGCCCTTCGAGCTGCGCAATGACCCGGCCGGTCTTCGTCTCCCAGAGCAGCGGCGGCAGCTTGCCGCCCCAGCTCACCACGCGTGTACCGTCCGCACTGAAGATGTGCCGGCTTCTGCCCTCGAGGCCGGACACTTTTCCGAGGGCAGCTCCGCTCTTCAGGTCCCAGAGCTGCACGGTCCCCGCTTTGCTGTCGTTCACGATCAGGTACGCGCCGTTCGACGTGAGCGTGGCGCGGGGCGCCAGCTCCTTCGGCAACTCGACGATCTGGACACCCCGGAGCGCTTGCGTCGCACGGACGAGTTGCAACGATGCGGCGGGGTGCGCGGGCGACAGCAGACTGGACTGCGATGCGACCAGCGACAACCGCAGTGCCCGACCGGTCTGCGCCACGGACCGCGCGGAGAGAAATCCATCGCTGACGCGCTCCGCGTTCTGCGCGACGACGAAGGACGTCTGCCTGGCGACATCGCGCGTCTGTTTCACGATCCACCATCCGGTTCCCGCGAGCACGACGGCCACGCCCGCCAACGCGATATTCGTCCAGCGCTGAAAGCGCGCGGTTCTCGTTTGCGCTTCCGCAGTGCGCTCCTGTTCCTCCTCGACCTGCGCCTGCTGCCGCGAGATCAGCGCGAGCTGTGCCTCACGCTCCGCGCGCGCGTCGTTGTCGCGCTTGCGGCACGCCACGAGATAGGCGACACCCTCTTCGCCCAGCATCGCCTTGAAATCGGGCCACCGCATCAGTGCCTCGGCATCGTCCAGCCGCTCGCCGGTGTGCACGAGCCACTCGACGTCAGATTCGTTGCGCGCCCATTCGGCCGCGGACGCGGCGAACGCCTTCCAGGTTGCGCAGATCCGCTTCTTCCTCGTCGAGCCAGCTGCGCAGCGGCGGCCACTGTCGGATCAGCGCTTCGTGAGCGACCTCGACGACGATGCTTTCCTGCTCGCCCTCTCGCATGCGCCGGCGGTCCTTGATGAGCAGGCGCTGCCTGACCAGCCGATCGATCAAGGGACGGGATGGGTCGGGAATGTCCTCCCACCGTGCGACCCGACGCTTGCGCTCGCCAGTGTCGGGATCGACGGACGCGAGCCACGGCACGAAGGCCTGGCGCAGGAGATCGAGGCGATCCCGCGCTTCCTCCGGCACCGCCGGTGAATGCGACGGCTCGGCGAACGCCGCCTCCACTGCCGCTTCGATGGACCCGCGCAGTCCGCCCATGCGCTCATACCCTTCGAGCGTCAAGGCACCGTCGGCGCCGTGCTCGAGATAGAGGCGCTGCAGCGTGAGCGCGAGCAAGGGCATCGCATCGGCGCCCTCGGCATCGGCCATCAGATGCTCGGTGAGCGCGGGATCGATCGTGAGCTTGCGGCCGGAAGCGGTGTGGCGTGCCGCGGGCCCTTCGATGACGCCCTTGAACTCGCCGCGCGCGACCGGCGGGAGATTGAACAGCACGGTGGGAAGGTTCTGCAGGCTGGGCTGGGACTGCATCAGGTCCAGCGAGTCGGCGCGAATGGAGCCGAGCACGATCGTGTGCGGCACGTCCTCTCTGGGCGCGTCGGCCGACACGAGCGGCCCAAGGTGCGCGACCAGCGCACTGCCCTCGGCCCCGGCATCCGCGGCGAACAGTTCCTCGCCTTGATCGATCGGAATGACGAGCGTCGGTGGCGTGCCGGCATCCTCGGGCACGTGCGGCCGCGCATCGCGCAATTCGCGCAGCAGCGCAGCCAGGCCGAGCGGCTGCTCGAGCGCGCTGCGCAACTGCGCGCGACTGCGAGTCGTCCCTCGTGCCTTGAACGCCCGTTCGAGGCTCGCGATCAATCCTTCCCGGCCATTGATCGCGGCCCGCTCCGGCCGGATGACCGGCAGCGGCAGGAACTGACGATCGTCGCGCGCGAGACGCGGTAACAGGCCCGCGCGCATGAACGAAGACTTCCCGGCGCCCGATGCGCCCACGATCACGAACAAGTGCTCGATACCGCGCTCGCGCGTGCGGCGCAGCTGGTCCAGCCCACGCACGATCATCGCGTCACGACCGAACAGCACCGCCGCGTCCTCGGCGTCGAGCGCGCGCAAGCCCGGATAAGGCGAGCGATCGGGCTCGTTCGCCGGCGGCCAGGGGAAGGTCGAAGGATCGAGCCCCGCGCGCTGCAGGCCGATACGCAGGCGATCGAGACCGGCGCTCGCGAACCGGATGTCGGTGCGCGAAACATGCGGCGACTGTTCGACCGAATAAGTGCGTTGCTCGCTTCCCCGCACCAGGTCGCAGAGCTGCCACTCTGCGGTCATCTCCTCGGGCAGGTGGTCAAGCGGCGTGGACTCGATCAGAACGCCGAAGATCGCCTTGCCGAGTTGCTTCGCCAGCAGAAATTCGGCCAGACACCAGCGCGAGCGCTGCCAGCTCGGCGAGATCAGGAAGAGGACCGCCTCGCACCGATCCGCGGCCGCCTTGAGCGCCGCCTGCCAGCGCTCGCCCGGCGCGAGACCGCGCTCGGGTGTGATATCGAGAAAGTAATCGTCCCAGCCGGAGTCGGCGAGCCACCGTGCAATGGCGAGAGCGGCTGCATTGTCGCCGCTCGAATGGCTGATGAAGATCCTCGACATGCAGACGCGAGTGTACCGGTGTACCGCCATGCATGTGTCATGCCGAAGTGTCGCGATCTCGCTTCCGCACCTGCGCCCGCGCAGATTGCGAGCGCGCCGCGCAGCGAGTCGTTGACTACTCCTTCGCCCACCGATGCGGCGACTGGCACGTCGAGGGACAGATTAGTGCCTGCTAGTCATTCCCGCGCGCTTGCCCGTCATTCCCGCGCATTAGTCCGACATTCCCGCGCGCTTGCCCGTCATTCCCGCGCATTAGTCCGACATTCCCGCGCGCTTGCCCGTCATTCCCGCGCAAGCGGGAATCCAGTCAGCCCGTCGATCCCGCGAACGACAGCTACTCGACTTTCTCCAGCTTCTGGAGTGATCGCATGCGCCACGGTATCGTATTGTTCGGGAAAAGCCGCGGATACTCGGTGTAGCTGACCTCACCGACATAAATGTCGCCGCGCGAATCGACTGCGAGTCCGTGCGGCGCGACGAATTTGCCCGTCTCGAGGCCCGGCCCCGCCTCGCCGCCGAGCCGCGCGATGAGCTTGCCTTTTCCGTCGACGAAAGCCAGGCGCGGCCCGATGTTGGGGTGGTCCCGGTTCACCGCCGCGCCCGGCCCGAGCTCCCCGATGACGAACTGCGGCTTCGTTCCGCGACAGCAGTAGAGGCCACACGGCCGGTGCATGTTGACCCATTGCGTCTCGTAGCGGCCATCGCCGTCGAACACCTGGACGCGGTGGTTCTCGCGGTCGGCCACATAGACCCACCCTTCCGGGTCGGTGGCAATGTTGTGCGCGATGTTGAACTGGCCGGGATCGGTGCCCGGCTCGCCCCAGGAGAGAAGGAGCTTCCCATCCGGCGAAAACTTGTGCACGCGCGCGTTGCCGTACCCGTCGCTCACGTAGATGTCGCCCTTCGGCGAGAGCGCCGTGTGCGTGCAGCGATGAAACGGCTCGCCACTCATGTACGGCGCCGGCTTGCCCGGCACGCCGATCTCGAGCAGCGCCTTGCCCTCCGTGGTGCACTTGCGCACGAAATGGCCGCCGTCGTCGGTGCAATAGAGAATGTCGTTCGCGTCGATGTGCAGGCCGTGCGCGCGCGTGAAGGCCCCCTCGCCCCAGGAACGCAGAAAGTTCCCGTCACGGTCGAAAACGATCATCGGATGCTCGCCGCGATTGAACGCGTAGACGCGGTCCTTGCTGTCGACCGCGACTGCGGCGACGTCCTTGAACTCCCACCCGTCGGGCAGTTTTGCCCAGTCTTCCACCACGCGGTAGCGGTGCTCGCCGCTCCCCAGGATCGTTGTCATCGAACGCCTCCTCCGGATCGCCCCGATCGTATGCGCGCGGGAGCGTAGCACGCCGCAGCGTCCTGAGGTCCGGCGCACTTGCGGTGCTTGCACCCCGGGGCGCGGGCGTCGCGTTTGAGGCCGATCTGGCCACGCCAGGCGTCTCACGGCCACCGAATGCGATCGCCGAGAACGTACGGCTGCAGGTCGCGCAGCTGAAGAGCTCCCCTCCTGTCGTGGATAAGCTCTACGCCGCCAAGAAGAACGGCATCGTCGGCGCGGCATACGACCTGCGGACGGGAAGAGTTGCGCTCGTTTAGTCGCGTGACACACGCGCACGACAGACAGGCCATTTACGTGGCAATATCCGCCGCCTGTACGATTGCCTTGAAATGAAAGATCGGAGACATGCCTCGTAAAGAACCCGGATACGCCGAGCGCCTGCAGACGGCGGCCAAGGCCAAGCAAGAACAGCTGGAAAAACTGCGTGCAAGGGCGCAAACCAACGACGCCCAGTCCGCGGAGCGCCGAGCGGCACAGGTGGAAGCGGCGAAAGCGCGCGATATCCGCACAGCCGAGCGCAAGGAGGCGAACCGGATTGCCGCCGAGCGCAGGGAAGCAGAACGCGCGGCCGAGAAGGCCAGGCAGGAACGCGCTGCCATGGAAGAGAAGGCGCGCAAGGAAGCCGAGCGCATCGCCAAAGAAGAGGCCGAAGCGGCCCTCAAGAAGCAACAGAAAGCCGCGCGCGACTCCAAGTACGCCGCACGCAAAGCGCGCCAGAAATAAGGGCGCGGAGGCCGCGGCGGGCGAGCTCCCTCCTCGACTCGCCGTCAGACCCCGCAAATCGACTCCTGGAACGCTGGCTGCTTTCCGGAGCGCCCGATCAGCGCAGGGCGTTGTCCCCGCTCATGTAGACGAACACCTCGTCTAAAAGCTGGCCGCGCGCTCGAAAGAAGTTGCAGTTGTGTTTGTGCCAGCGCTCGCCGTTGGCGGCGGTATTCACGACACGAAAGCGACAAGCAAGGCGGTCGGGTGGCTCCACGACATGGTCGAAGTCCCCGTGCCAGATGCCTGCGTAGCGAGCAAAGAGGCGTTCGAACATGCCGCGTATCTCGCCATCCCGGCCCCGGTAGACCGTGTCGTATGTGGCGATCGTGAAGGTGGCGTCGGGCACGAAGAATGAGAGGACGCGGTCGATGTCCTTCGCGTCCACCGCTGCGAAGTACTGTTCGGCGGTCTCGATCAGCTTTGCGCGGTCCACGGTCAGACGCTCATTCGTCTAGCGCAGCAGCGGTCGCGAGGCCACGCGCGCCTCGATCTTGGCCATCATCTCGTTGTACCCGGCACCGCCGACGCCGCCGTAACGTTGCTTGAATTCCGCCTCCGGCATGAATTCCGGCAAATCCGCGACATCGGGCATGAAATCGCTCTCCCTCACGCCGGAGGCGACTGCCTGCGCGAGCTTGCGTGCCCGCTCGGGCGATTGGCTCGCGATTTCACCGAAGCGCGTCCCCGCACGGTCGGCGCCGATGTCGTTCAACGAAAACCCGCTGCCGCCGCGCGAATCGTCGATCTCCTTGTGCAGACCGATTGCATCGGCAAGCGGGCTGCCGGCCTCGGCAGCGATCGCCGCGGAGATCAGGAAATGCTTGGGGAAGTCGTCGCGGCCGACGAGCGTCAGGGTGCGCCGCGCCGCTTTGGGCCACTGGGCAGCACCCGGCACGATCGTGGCCAGACCGGTGCCATTCGCATAGAACGCCAGCACGAGGATCGCCGCACGGTTTTCCGCGCGGATATCGCCGCCGGCGCTGCGATCGAGCGCGGTCCCGAACAAGGGTGGCATCAGCGCGGCGAGCGAAACCTTGCTCGGTGACTTGGCCACTGTCTCGACGAGCCGGTCGTGGTACGCGCGAAGTCGCGTCTGCGCCGCCACCGGTAGCAGAACGGTGCGCGCCCGTTCCTCGAACTCGCTGCGCCACACGTAGGTCACCTCGAGATGCCCGCCGGCGATGCTCGCGTCCTTCACGACATCGGCGGCGAGCTCACCGTGATCGGTCGCAGCCAGCCGCCGAACGACCTCACGAAGCGCGTAGTCGGCAACGAAGGCAGGCACGGGCAACCGGCCGATCTTTAGCGAGTCGAAGCGCGGCACTGCTCCGGTCTCGCGCAATGTGGCGTCGACGTTCAGATAATGTCCGAACGGGCTTTGCGGGATCTCTGCGCTCGCCTGAAACCGCACGGTGCCGGGCCCCAATGCCGCACGTGCGGAACCCTTCCCGAAACGACTGGCCGCATAGTTCACCATAAGGTCGAGGTCCTGCTCGCTGATGGCAACGGTGCGCGGCCCCGCCGACTTGACCTTGCGCGGGTCGTTCCGGGCGATGATGCGTTTCGCTCTCTCGATGTCCTGGGGCGTCAATTGAACACTGCGCACGATCGACGGCGCATCCTGAAGGCACAGCCAGACTGCGGCGATCGCCAGAACCGGCAGCGCGATCACCAACAGCACGAACGTGCGCGCCAGAAATCTCATCGCATTGTACCGAGCGGGAAAGCGATACTGTAGCAGCTCGACGTGCAAGGGCACTACGCGCAACCCGCGCGCATTTTCTTTCCTCTGCACCGCTCAGCGGTGGTCGAGCGCTCGTCGGCTTGCAAGTTCCCGAGGACGGTGGCACGGTGTCACACCGTGGCACGGGGCGGATCGTACCGATCCTGCTCTTCCCAGCTCGAGCTCTGCGATGAGGCCAGACCCACCTAAACCGCTTGCCCGCGTCGTACTGCTCATGATCACGATGCTGGCGATCCCGGCGGCGTTGACGCTGCGGACCGTGCTCGTTCCAGGGGTCACCCTGATCCCGTCCGACGACCCCACCCCATACGGCTACACCTGGAGCCTGCTGCTTTTTATCTTTCCGCTGGCGGTGATCGCGTGGTGGTTCATCCGCCACCCCCGATTCACCTTCCAGCGCAAGGCGTACTGGATGACCATTGGCATCCTGGCGCCGATGGGCTTCGCCCTCGACATCCTGCTCGGCCACACCTTCTTCGAGTTCCCGAACCCCGGCGCCACGCTCGGCCTCGCCGTGCCGGGCGTGGGCGGACCGGTGCCGATCGAGGAGTTCGTCTTCTACTTGTCGGGCTTCCTGTTCATCCTGCTCTTCTACATCTGGAACGACGAGTTCTGGCTCGAGGCCTACAACGTGCCCGACTACGTGGCCGCCACGCAGAATACGGGCCCCATCCTGTCGTTCCACGCGGGCTCCGTTGTCATCGCTGCCATGCTCCTGATCACAGCGATCATCTACAAGATGGTATTCGCGGCAGATCCGGCGGGCTTCCCGCTGTACTTCGCCTTTCTCCTGGCTGTGGCCTTCGTGCCGGCAGCAGGTCTCTTCCGATCCGTCCGTCCGTTCATCAACTGGCGCGCCTTCAGCCTCACCTCGTTCTTCGTCGTCCTGATCAGCCTGCTGTGGGAAGTGACGCTGGCGCTCCCCTACGGCTGGTGGGCCTTCCAGCCACGGATGATGATGGGCCTCACCATCGGCGCCTGGTCGAACCTGCCGATCGAGGAGGTCTTCCTCTGGTTCGTCGTCACCTTCGCGACGGTGGTGGTGTTCGAGACCCTCAAGATCTGGCTGGCTTCCGGCAAGAGCTTCCGCGAGGCGATGACCGGTCAACGTTCGTGATGGCCCGGGTCGTAGGCGTAGGATTCGGCGCGCCGCGCGGGCACATGCTGGCCAGCGTCGGCCGGAATTACAATTTCGGCGTAATAAGGTTTGGTCGGTGTGTTGTCAGCCATTCCAGAGCGTCACCGAGCAAGCGTTTCGCTTCGGCGATGCAGGCGTCAACGGAGGCCTCGTCGATGTCTTCCCCCGTGTAATCCCCGAGATTCCGTTTGCGACGCAATGCATCGAGCACGATTACACGCGTCGCATCCACGCCGAGAGTGAGCGGAAGCGCCTGGATGAGCGTGACGTGATGGCCCGGGCGGTTGGTGTCCGGCCGGAAGCCGTGCGCCATCAGCGCGGATAGACAAGTCTGCGTGATGGCCCGATACGCGGCATCGTATCGCGTTTCGAAACTCACGGCTGCCACCGCAGCATCGCTGAGATTGCGCTCGGCAGCCGCAAGGAGTCGCTGAATTTCTTCAGCGTCTGCCGGATGCTCTTTGAGCTGGCCGATTTTCAGCAAGTTCTGCAAGCTCATCGGCACCTCCAAGGAGAAGATCTTGGGCTCACGCGCGACGCGGGAGACGAATCGGTCTCCCGCGGCGAGCTTCTTGCTGAATGCCTCCGCAGTCATCGCCACGGGATTGATCTCACGACGAAGACGATCGCGCGCGGGGGCGAGCGCCTGCACCACCTCCGGAAAACCCACCGTTCCCACGACCATCACATCCACATCGCTTTCGGCACGCTCCTTCGCCTGTGCGACGGAACCGAACACGAAGGCTAGGCGTACGGCATTCGAGAGGGGGGCGAGCAACTCCCGCAGCACATCGGCCAAGCCCGCAGTCTTGCGAAGAATGCCTGCCAGTTCTTCAAAGATCGGATTGGCGCGATCGGCCTGGTAGCGCACCTGGTTGCCGGATGTGCTTCGCGCGAGCAGCTCCGCATCGGTCAGTAGCTTCAATTCCCGATGCAAGGACCCCGCCGGCACACCCGTAAGTCGCTCCATCTCGCGTACATAGAACGACTTTTCCGGGTTCAACAGCAGCAGCCCGAGAATGCGCCGGCGGTACGCGCCAATCAGCACGTCCACCAGCTGAGGCCGGCTCTTGGATTTTTTTGCTCTCATGTTGAGAACGATTGTATCCAATTTGAGAACAGACAGGCAAGCAAGCTCGCCCCCCGCGGATCAGGTCACCAGCGCAACCTCGCCACGCCATGCGTCGAATTCGGCCAACAGCAGGTCGAGTCCGCTCCATTCTATTCTGCGACACCTCTCAGGCTCACCCACGCTCCACATATGCCAGCCTCAGGTCCGCGGCAACCGAGGCCAGGCGCTTGTCCCGAGTCCAGAGCTGGGCGGCACCGTCAAGGACCACCGAGGCGAGCAGATGCACGTCGATGTACCCGATGCCTCGACCCATCAGGGCGCGCTGCTCGATGAAAGCCTGCGCCTCGGGATCGGTCGCCACGGATGCCTCCGGTAAGTCTCCCAGAAGCCGGAGCACTTCGTCACGGTTCTTGAGATTTCCGCAGGCCAGCTCACCAACCACGAACGGATGCGTCAGGACCGCGCCCTGCTCCAGGGCGCCGGCCAGCGACGGCATGCCTTTTCGCAGGTGTTGGATCCAGACGGACGTGTCGACGAGGATCATGCGGTCGTCGCGCGACGCCGTGGCACCGGCCGCAACCGGGACTCGCTGCCTCCGAGGCGCGCCAGCCGCCGCGCGCTTTCGCGTTGGATCAGGGCCTTGAGCCCCTCATGGATGAGGGCGGTTCGCTCCTTCAAGCCGGTTACGCGCTGCGCTTCGGTGAGCAGTTGCTCATCCAGGTTGATTGTGGTTCGCATGGAGGCCTCCACCGTCAGTGACACACCGAATGATACATCACTTGATGCTCTATTTGATGTACGTGCCGCGGTGTTTTCCCAGAGAGACCCGCGCTGCCAAGAGTCGTTTCTAAAGATGGAATCGTCAGTGAGCTTTTTGCGGGAGGGCGGTCTGCCGCGCCGAACGATGGAAAGCAAGTGCTCGAGGGACTTGGCCTTGAGCACGACGGGCACCGCCCCAGGGCGCGCCGCGTAGCCCACATACCCCCTTCGTCGCCGGCTGCCAAAACAAGGGCTGGCCTGGCGACAATGACTTTCCCAAAGGGATAGCGCGAGGCATGAGCATCTTCGCAAATTGCGCTGGCAGTCTCGTATGCCATTGTTTGGACCCGAGAGCCCCCGGGTCCGGTTGACCGCTTGCGCGATAGCGGTCAAAGTTTGGAGTTCACGCTAGAGCGCTTTACTTTTTTACTGCAGCTTGAAGGGGGGTAATTGTGCACCTGACGTCATGGACGCGTGGGATATCCAGTCACCTGCTCCTGCTCCTGCTTTCGTTCACGGTTCACGCCGCGGCAATCGACGCCGCACCGGTGATGACGCTCGTCGAAGGCAAGAATACGCTCGCCTCCGGCCTCCACGGATACATTCCGGTCCCCGGGGTGCAATTGCGCCAGTGCGACATCGTCCAGACGGGGCCGGAGAGTCTGGTGCAGCTCGAGTTCCCGGATGGAAGCCGAATCGAACTGGGGCCCGACTCGCGCTTTCTTTCAGACGTGCCGACTCCCGCCGGTTCGGCGCGGGCGGTCGGGCCCTACTTCCTGCGTTCCGGCTGGCTCAAGCTGACGGTGACGAAGCGGGACAATGCGCCCCCGTACCGCATCAATACGCCCTACTTCGACCTGGTGATGAACTCGGGTATCGCGGTGCTGAATGTCGCGGAAGGCGGACAATTCTTCGTCGAGCAAGGCAGTGCCCTCGCGCTGGATCCGTCGGGAACCGCCGGCAGGGGACCCGGAGTGAACGTCGCCGCCAACCAGACGTTCTCGCGCAAGTCGACGGAATTGCGGCCCGTCGTGGTGAGCCGCGCCGATCCGGCATTCGTCAAGAGCATGCCGCCGTCGTTTCGGGACACGTTGCCCGCCATGTATGCAAAGGTCAAAGGACGCGATGTGCAGCCCAAACCGGCGCCCGATTACAACTACGCGGCAGTCTCGGCGTGGTTGAATACGCGTCCCGAGCTGCAACCGTGCATTGCCGGCGATCTGGTTCGCAGCGTGCAGGAAATGCTGGTGCGTGCCGGACACGACGTCGGACCCCTCGACGGTATTCTCGGGCCGCGCACCGCGGCTGCACTGCGCGACTTTCAACAGCAGCACGGGCTCGCGCGATCCGGCGAGCCGGACGAAGCAACGCTGCAGGAACTCAGCAAGCGCTAGTCCGGCCTCACGCCCGTCGTCGACGTCCCAGAGCTGCGGCGCCAGCGTGGCGACTGGCGCATCGTCAAACCGACTTTGCGGGTCGTCACAAAGCCGGATCCATGACAAGAGCGCTCGGCGTCGGCGTTGGCACGCGAATTTGGGATACTAGCGGGGATGCCCACCGCCCTCCTGCAACGCTTCGTGAACATCCGCCGCGAGGAGGCTTTGCCGGTGCTCGTCGCGGGGCTGTTCTTCTTCTGCGTGCTGACCGCACTGATGGTGGTGCGCCCGGCGCGCGAGGCGCTCGGCATGCAGCGCGGCATCGAGTCGCTGCGCTGGCTCTTCCTCGGCACCGTCCTCGTGACGCTGCTCGTCAACCCGATCTTCGGCTGGCTGGTGAGCCGGTTTCGTCGCCTCGCGTTCATCAGCGCGACCTACCTCTTCTTCGCCTTCGGCCTGCTCGCGTTCTACGCGCTGCTCGACGCTCGCGCCCGCCAGCATCGGCGAGCGCACGGGCCAGGTTTTCTACGTGTGGTTCAGCGTGTTCAACCTCTTTGCCACGATGCTGTTCTGGGCGCTGATGGCCGACCGCTTTTCGCTGGAGCAGGCGAAGCGCCTGTTCGGCGCCATAGCGGTGGGCGGCACGCTGGGAGCGATTTTCGGACCGTGGCTCGCGGGCCAGCTCGCCAAGCCGCTCGGCACGCCGGCGCTGCTGGTCGTCGGGGCCGGGTTCCTCGTGCTGGCGCTCGGCGCGGCGTGGTGGGTCACGCTCCTGCGTCCGGATGTTCCCCAGTCCGGCCCGCCCCGGGCCGAGCACGCGGTGATCGGCGGCAGCGCGTGGGAGGGACTGCAGTCGGTGCTCCGCTCGCCCTACCTGCTCGCCATCTGCGGCTACGTGCTGATCGTGGCGGTGATGGCAACTTTTCTCTACTTCACGCGTCTGCAGATGGTGGCGGCGCTCGGCAACAACGTCGACATGCGCACGGCAACGTTCGCGCGCATCGACCTCATCGCGCAGGTGACGACGCTCGTCCTGCAGGCGGTGGTCACCGGGCATCTCATGAGGCGGCTCGGCGTGTCGGTGGCGCTTGCGCTCCTGCCGGTCACGGCGGCGCTGGGGTTCCTGGGCCTCGCGATCGTGGGGTCGCTCGCGGCCTGATTGCGTTCGAGGCCTCGTTCCGCGCCGTGCAGCGCGGCATCATGCGTCCTTCGCGCGAGACGCTCTTCACCGTGGTGCCGCGCGCCGACCGGTACAAGGCGAAGGCGTTCATCGACACGTTCGTCTACCGCGCGGGCGACGTGGTCGGCGCCCAGACCGAGGGGCTGCTGAAACAGCTGGGCATGGGATTGGCCGCGCTCGCGACGGTCGCGGTGCCGCTCGCGGCGGTGTGGATGGCGCTCGGGATCTGGCTGGGCTACGCGCAGCGCGCGCGAGCCCGCGACACTGAACAAACTTCAGGACAAAGTACAGGAGTGACTGCATGACGACGCGTCGCGAACTGCTCCTTGGCATGGCGAGCGCCGGCGGATCGCTGGCCATGGATTCCCGTTTGCAACGGCCGCCGACACCAAGCTCATCACCCGGGCCATCCCCTCCACCGGCGAGCGGCTGCCGATCGTGGGCCTGGGCAGTTCCGCCACCTTTTCGCAGGTCGCGCGGAGCGAAGACTTCACCGCGTTGCGCGCGGTGCTGAAACAGATGACGGAGCTCGGCGGCACGGTGTTCGACACCGCGCCGGCCTACGGCGCGTCCGAGGAGGTGGCCGGCCGGATCGCGCAAGAGCTGGGGATCGCGAAGAAACTCTTCTGGGCGACCAAGCTGAACGTCGCGGGATGGGGCGGCGGGTCCGCGGATCCCGCTGCCGCGCGCAAGCAGCTCGAGACGTCCTTCCAGCGGATCGGCAAGCCCGTGATCGACCTCATCCAGGTGCACAACATGGGCGACGTCCGCACGCAACTTCCCATCCTGAGGGAATACAAGGCGCGGGCCGCGTCGCTACATCGGGGTGACCACGACCTTCGAGCGCCAGTACGCCGAGCTGATGCAGACCATGCGGGACGAACCGATCGACTTCATCGGCACCGACTACGCCATCGACGAGCGCCAGGCCGAGGAGACCATCCTGCCGCTCGCGCGCGACAAGGGCATCGCCGTGCTCGTCTATGCGCCATTCGGCCGCACGCGGCTCTGGCAGCGCGTGAAGGGGCGCCAGGTGCCCGACTGGGCGCGCGAGTTCGACGCGAACTCCTGGGCCCAGTTCTTCCTGAAATTCGTGGCCAGCCATCCGGCGGTGACGGCCGTGACGCCCGCGACCAGCCGCCGGCAACATGGCGGACAACATGGGCGGCGCCATGGGCCGGCTGCCGGATGCGGCCATGCGAAAGCGGATGATCCAGCTCGTGGAGGAATTGCCTTGAGAAAGCATCGTCGCGAGTTTCTCGTGGTTGCGGGAACATCGTTGCGGCCGGCGCCCTGCCCCGGCCTGCCTTCGCGGCCGAAAAGATGAAGATCGGCATCGTCGGCTCGGGCCAGGTGGGAAGCGCCATCGGGGCGGTCTGGGTGAAAGCCGGGCACGAGGTCATGTTCTCCTCGCGCAACATCGAGCACGACAAGGCGCTCGCCGCGAGACTCGGTGGCGGTGCGCGCGCCGGAACGCCGCGCGAAGCCGCGGCCTTCGGCGAAGTGGTGATGATCTCGGTGCCTTACGGCGCCCTGCCCGCCGTCGGGAAAGACCTGGGGGACTTGATCAAGGGCAAGGTGGTGATCGACACGTGCAATCCGTTTCCCGGGCGCGATGGCGAGATCGCCGTGTGGGCGCGGAAGCAAGGCGCCGGCCTCGCGTCGGCGGAGCTCTTGCCCGGCGCGCGTCTGGTGCGCGCCTTCAATGCCATCGGCGCCGGGCGCATGGGTTCGGCGCACGAAGACCCGGGACGCGTCGGCATGCCGATCGCGGGAGACGATGCCCAGGCGATTGCTGTCGCCTCGCGCCTGATACGCGAAATCGGGTACGAGCCCGTCCTGATCGGCGGGCTGGCGATGGGCAAGTATCTGATGCCGGGAACCGCGCTCTCAGGGGAACGCACGCCGGAGGAGATCCGGAAGATCGCAGCAACGCTAAACTAGGGAAACCCCGGTCATTCCCGCGAATGCATAAATCCGTCATTCCCGCGAGATGCATAAACCCCGTCATTCCCGCGAAAGCGGGAATCCAGCCTTTCGACAAACCTTAACCGCCCAGAGCGCCACGCACCCACCGGACGATCGACGCGGCGTCCATCGCACCTGACTGGCGTGACACTTCGCGACCACCCTTGAACGCGATCATGGTCGGGATCGAGCGGATCCCGTAGCGCGCGGCAATCCCCTGCGCCGCTTCGGTGTCGAGCTTCGCGAGGCGCACCGAAGGCTCGAGCTCCTTCGCCGCGCGCTCGAACTGCGGCGCCATCATCTTGCATGGTCCGCACCACTCGGCCCAGAAATCGACGACGACGGGAATGTCGGACTTTCCGATCTGGCGATCGAAATCGCTTTCGGTGAGCGCCACCGGATGGCCGTCGAATAGAGTTTGCTTGCACTTTCCGCAAGTAGGCTTATTCGCAAGGCGTTCCCGCGGTAGACGGTTAACGGTGCCGCAGTGCGGGCACACGACATGGACAGGATCGACCATCGTCATCTTCGGCTTTGTGGCTGTATCCGCTAGATCGGGGCGAGTTACCCCAGATTCAAGCGGTCGCGCACCCAGCAAGAATTGAACCCACGACGCCCTTGTTTGCACCCTCGCACCCTACGCACTATCCCATCGAGAGTGCTACGGCAGGAATCATGTCCAGATAAAGTGCGTCTCGCGAAGCTCCGGCTCGCCATCCCACCGATACGCCACCAGAGGCCCGCCACTTCCTGCGCTGTAGTCCACGCAGGCAACCTGCGGAGTCATCGGCGCCGGACGCGAGGTCAGCCAATAGTGACCGAAGAAAACAGGTGGTCCGGAGTAGGCGCCAATCCGGCGATCCGTCGGGATCTGGCTGTCCGGGATCTGCTCCACAACCTCGGCGGGCGCGAGCGCCGCGCGCCTGAACGTGGTCGGCTGTGCCTCCCACCAACGGACTCGAACGCGCCGATGATCCTTGCCGTCCTTGTCCTTGAACGCCATTCCCGTGGGTAGATCGACCTCGAGCCCTTTGCACAGCGCCTCGACGGCCTTGAACGCCCAGTGACCTTTCCGGTTGGCCCAGACGATCAATTCTTCCGTGAGCGTCATTCCTTTGGCGAGGTACGGCCGCAGCGCACCCATGTACTCGTCGTTCCAGCACGCGTGCACCACCCGGATGGCTCCCAGGTCCAGCCACAGCGGCAGGGTCTTGAACCACTGGATGATCTCGTCGTGCAGCGGCCGCTCCGCGACTTCCTCCAAAAACGCCCCGTGTTGGTTGCGGTTTCCCGGACGACCGTGCGAACGTAGATGCTCGCCCGGATGCTCCGGGTCTTCTGTGGCCCAGGCGATGGCGTTGAATTCGTGGTTACCCATGATCGCCATCGCGGCGCCGGTATCGACCATGCCTCGCACGAGTTTCAGTGTCTCGACCTGCCGTGGCCCGCGGTCAATGAGATCACCGATGAATATGGCGGTCCGATCGGGATGCCGCCACGCACGCATCGTCTCGTGGTAGCCCAGCGTCTTGAGCAGGGCGACGAGCTTGTCGTACTGGCCGTGGATGTCGCCAATGATGTCGTAATTCACCGGCGAAATTTGCACTCAGCCCGAAGGCGCGTCGAGGAACTCATTCGCGGCCGCAGCCAACGGTACGCCGGTATGGGCGGTGCTCAGCTTCTCGTCAGGAACAATGTCACGGGTGTAGGGCTCGAACTCGAGCCCCCCGGCTAAGAGAATCTTGCGACCTCGCAAGGCCTTGAATGGAGGGCGCGCCCGGCAGGATTTGAACCCGCCACCTCCCGGTCCGAAGGCAGTTGAGGCGGATTTTCGAAGCTTACCGTTCAGCTGCTGGCAGCTTGCCCATGTCGTAACCAATCCAGCTCAATCACAGTTTGGGCACACCCAATCTGAGTTGGTTACAGACGGGTCGCGACTGGACGCCCCGCGGCGAAACGGACAGCGCGCCGACTCATTCCCGTGCGCATCTCAAGATCATCGGGCGCGTTCCCCGCCGTCTTGGCCTGGCGAGCCCTGAACCGAAATTGAATTTGTTGTGTGTCATGCTATCGTTTAGACCTGCTCTACACGCAACGGAAGGAGGCGACGCATGATCCGACAATCCAAAGCCAACGCGGTTTGGCGCGGGGGACTCAAGGACGGCAAGGGCACCGTATCGGTCGACAGCGGCGTGCTGTCAAACACCGCCTACACCTTCGCCCAGCGCTTCGAGGCGGCCAAGGGCACGAACCCTGAGGAGTTGGTCGCCGCCGCCCACGCCGGCTGCTTCTCGATGGCGTTATCGGCCGAGCTCGGCAAGGCTAATCTCGTCCCCGAGAGCATCGAGACCAAGGCGACGCTCGACTTCGACATGAAGGACAACAAACCGACGATAACGAAGATCCACCTCGACTGCGTAGCCAAGATTCCCAACGCCAACGCCGAGGCCTTCAACAAGGCCGCGCAGGACGCCAAGACCGGCTGCCCGATCTCGCGCCTACTGAACACGGAGATCATCCTGAACGCGCGGTTGGCCTAAAAGCGCGTGGTTTATCGCGGGCGCGTACGCGCGCGCAGATCACTTGCGGCACTGTGCTGCGCTCGCCCAAGGACGCAGACTAGCCGGGGTAGGACTTTGGTAGGTTTCGGGATCTTCGCAGGACAGTGCAGAACGGCGCCGAACTAATTCCGGCAAAGCTCCGGCTGCCATTGTTTGCCTGCCTTAACGCTGTTCCTTACGCCTGTCCCTTCGGCGGGAAGCCGGGCCGCCGCTTGTCGCCGCCACCCCACCCTAGTCTCGAAGTCCACCATTTGCACTAGAATTGCCCTAACCCCTTTGGAGTGTTCTAAACCATTTATAATATCAATGGTTTAGTGACTTCTTTAGCCAGGCCAGATCTTGACAATACTGAGCCAAAATGCACTTGAAAGCATATGCCTTTGATGGCATATTACGTCCATGACGTGGCCTGTTTTGTTCCACGATGCCTTCAGTGAAGAACTAGCTGAGCTACCCGAGGACGTACAGGACGAGATTCTTGCTCACGCGAAGCTTCTCGCGCAATTTGGACCGATGCTTAAAAGGCCTCGCGCCGATACGCTGAACGGTTCGAAGTACGCAAACATGAAAGAACTGCGGTTCGAAGAGGCGGGTGGTGTATGGCGCGTAGCATTCGCGTTCGACACGAATCGGGCAGCGGTGCTGCTCACCGCCGGCGATAAGTCAGGGCAGAGAAGTGAGAAGCGCTTTTACAAGCAACTGATCGCCCGGGCTGACAAAAGGTTTGGGGAGCACCTCTCCGGCCTGAAGAAAGTGAAGGAGCGATAGTTATGGCAAAGACTTTGAAACAGATGATGGACAGCCTGAGCCCGCAACGGCGGCAAAAGGTTGAGGCCCGAGCCGAAGCTCTCATCGCTGAGGAACTCGCGCTCGCGGAATTGCGCCAAGCTAAAGCGCTGACGCAAAGAAAGATGGCCGCGAAACTCGGGATTGGCCAGGAGGGTGTGTCGCGACTGGAGAAGAGAAGCGATCTTTTGATCTCGACGCTGCGCGACTACGTCGAGGCCATGGGGGGGCATTTGCGCCTCATCGCCGACTTTCCCGATCATCCGCCTGTCGAGCTTGCAGGACTTGCTGCGATCGAAGCCTCGAAGAAAAAGGCCGTCAAACGCAGCCGTCCGACAAGCGCCACTAAATCCACCTGACGAGCTCAATGCGGTGCCACGTCGTCCTCGGTCGGAACGCCGCGCACCGCGCCTCCAGAGTCGTGTCGCGATAATGCCAACGCCGTAGAGCGACGGCAAGAACGCCATCGCCAGGAGGAAGAGATGACGATGACGGACCCACTCCGAATGCGTCAGGTGAAAGAAATCCTTCACTAGCTGCCAGCGGCTCGTACGAAACTCGTCCGCGCTGACCTCCGAAGGCTTGCCGTGCTCGTGTCTGTCACGTCGGATGTAGACCACGAATCTGCATGCATTCCCGAACTCGAGATCCTCGAGGCGAGGCAACTGCTCCACCGGCGCCTTGAGCAGCGGCGCGCAGACCGGGTTCTCGAACGGTGCCGCCATCTTCTCGTCCCAAGCGATGGTGTTGCGGATGTATTCAGCCTGAATGAGCGCAATGCGCGCGACAAGGCCCAGTAGCACGACAAGGCTAACCACGAGCCAAGCCTTCTCCCACTTCTCGATCCTCCAGTGTCTGCTCACTCTTGTCGCTCCGTTTCGCTCGTCCAAATAACCTCTGCAGCTTGCGAGTGAATCTGTGCGATCGCGCGCTGCTTCATGCGGGCTCGCGCGTGAGCAGTGCACTGAAGCGAATGTTTGCCGACCTCCATGGATGCCTCCGTCGTGAAGAAGGCTCCCCCTTTTGAGGCCGATCTTGGGGGTGGGCATGGCTCAACAGGTGAGCCCGAGCCGGGGTCGACTGTTACAGCAGGTCAATCGTGAGGATGAAATACACGACGAGTGAATCGGGTTGGCCGGTTTGACAGTTGTTCACCGTCGAGCTCGCCGCGGTGGGTCACTCCATGAGCCTGCCTCAGGAACAGCATAGCGGCGTATCGCACGGGCTACCCGGAGACTCGCGAGCATGAACCTCACCGAGACCATCATCGTACTGTGCATTGCGTCCCTACTGACGTTTGTCGCCATGCCTGTTTTCCATGCCTTGCTCTCCCTTGCCGCACGCTTCGCGTAACCCGGGGAGAACAAGCCGATGTGGTTCGAATGTCCGCGACCGCGAAGATTTAACAATCTCTGACAAACGCCACACCGCAAGGCTCATCTTTTGAGCCACTCAGAGCCTCAGCATTGCAACCACAAAAGGAGGGGTGCTTTGTTCGGAGGCATCCATGCAGTTCAAGGAACTTGCAGTCACAGCCAGGGCGGGCACCGCGGCACTACTCCTCGCCTGCGCGCTCCCCGGCGCATTGGTCGACGCGACCGCCGCGCCGGCCGAGTCCCCTCCTCTCTCGCCGGCGACGTCCGCCGAGGCCCGCGCCGTCTTCGAGCACGCGAAGGACAAGCTGCTCCAGGTCCGCGTGATTCACAAGGGGACGCGGGCCCGTGCGGCCACCGGAACCGGCTTCCTCGCCACCGCTGACGGCCTGGTCCTCACCAACTACCACGTCGTCTCGAAGCTCGCGCTCGAACCGAAGGACTACGCGCTCGAGCTCGAGTGCACCGACGGCTCGACCGAGACCCCCCGGCTCATTGCGATCGACGTCGCGAACGACCTTGCAGTCCTCGCGACCGGCCGCGGCGGACGAGGCTTCCTCCCGATCCGGACCGGACCGCTCAGCAAGGGCGAGCGCGGCTTCTCCATGGGGCACCCGCTCGATCTCGGCCTCACGATCGTCGAGGGCAACTACAACGGCTACATCGAGACCGAGTTCGCGCGGCGCATCCACTACACCGGCGCGATCAACTCCGGCATGAGCGGCGGCCCCGCCGTCACGCTCGACGGCGAGGTCTTCGGCGTCAACGTCGCCCGCCGCCTGGACGGGGAGCTCGTGAGTTACCTCGTCCCGTCGGATCACGCGGCGGAGCTCCTGCGCCGCGCCGCCGCGCAGCGTGAGCCGCCCGCAGACTTCCGCAAGGAAGTCGGCGCCCAGCTCCTCGCGCAGCAGGAGCGGCTCTACGGCCAGCTCCTCGCCGCCCCGATGGGGACGATCGCCATGGGCCGCTACACGGTTCCGGACGCGAAGGCGCCGTTCGTGCGCTGCTGGGGGTTTCCGAATTCGTCGGAGACGCGCCTCTACGACGAGGACACCCGGTACTGCTCATCGAACAGCGATCTCTTCGTGGAGAACCGCCTGTCCACCGGCGAGATCCAGTTCATGCACGAGCGCTTCGAGGCCCGCGAGCTCGGGGCCGTGCGGTTCGCCGCCCGCATCGAGAGCGCCTACGCGAAGAACGTTCTCGCCAGTCTCATTTCCTCGAACAAGAAGGAGCTCACCGCGTTCCGCTGTCACGACGACTTCGTCAGTCGTCCCGCCGGCACGCTGCGCGTCGCACTGTGCGTCCGCGCCTACAAGCACTTCGCCGGGCTGCATGACTTCGTTCTGCGAGCGGCGACGGTGGACAGCTCCACGTCAGCCCTCGTGAGCACCCTGACGCTTCGCGGCGTGAGCTTCGAGACCGGGCGGCGCTTCGCCCAGGAGTACGTGGAGGCCATCTCATGGACGAACTGATCCACATCGAAGTGCTGGACCGTCACGGCCAGGTGGCCACGCGCCACGTCGCACGGACCCTGCCGGTGCGCATCGGCCGGGCCTACGACAACGATCTCATCCTCGAGGATCCCTACCTCGCCCCGCACCACCTCGTCCTCGAGCGCGGGCCGGCCGGGGAGCTGGAGATCGTCGACACCGGATCGCGAAACGGGCTCTTTCGGGCGGGCGCGCGCCAACGCATCACACGAGCGCGCGTCGATCCCGAAGCACGGTATCGCGCGGGCAAGAGCGAGTTTCGAATCCGCTCTTCGGCCTACCCGGTTGCCGAGGAGCTCGTCGATGCGGGCCCGGGCAGCCTGCGCGCACCCCTTGTCGCTCTCCTGTCGGTCATGGCCATGGCGGCCGTGGTCCTTCTTGATGTCTGGAGCGGGACCTTCGAGAAGACCGAACTGACGAAGTTCGCGACTCAGCCGGTCCTAACCGTGCTCGCGCTCCTCGCCTGGGCGGGCGCATGGGCGCTCGCCGGAAGACTGTTCTCGGGCGCGAGCCGCTTCGCCACGCATGTGACGGTCGGAGCGCTCGCCGTGATCGGCATCTTCGTCGCGGTGGATCAGTCGGACTACCTCGCGTTCGCGCTGTCGATGCCGGGCGCCGAGTACCTGGCGCTCGCCGCGGTGTGGGCGATCCTCGCCTGGGGACTGTGGCGCCACCTCTCGCTCGCGCTCCGCAACGCCGGGCGCGGCGCGGCGCTCGCGGCCACCACGGTCGCGACCGCTGGCGTCGGATTGTTCGTGCTGTATGCGCATCTCGAACAGGTGGACGACCTGAACAGGATGGCGTTCTCGACTGCAATCAAGGTGCCTGCGGTCCGCCTGGTGGAGGGACGCGGGGCGGCGGAGTTCTTTCAGGAGGCGGACGCGCTCAAGAGCGAGCTGGCGAGCTTGAGCGGGAGGTGACGCGAAAGACTGCGAGCACCGTCCGCATCACATGCGCTCGGCAAGCTCCCCGCAGAAGACCCCCAGCGTCCCGCGCGCAGCAAATCCGTCGCTTTGCCGATGCGTTCCTGATTGGTGATCGCCATGGTTTCTTCAGCCCTCCGCGCCCGGATCCGTGTTTCCGCCAACGCCTTCGATCGCGCGCAACTGCTGCAGCAACACTGGCAGGGCGATCGTAACGGTCTTCCAGAGGATGTCCGTATTGACGTCGAAGTACGCGTGCGCGAGGCGGTTGCGCATGCCGACGATCACCGGCCACTCGATCGCGGGCGCCGCTGCGCGGCCAGCGACCGACACCTTGGATGCCGCCTCGCCGATGATTTCCACTGCGCGCGTCAGCGCGAAGCGAAACATCGTGTCCGTATCCAGATCCGCGCGCTGCCGCTCCTGCACGAATCCCAGCGCGTGCTGAGCAGCCTCCGCCATATGCCGCATCCGGATCTGATCATCCGGCGACATACTGCGGCTCTGCGGTGCGAACGACTTCGTCGCGGAAGTACCGGCTCAGGTCCTCGGGGGTGCGCAAGTCCACCTTCCGCCCGCCGAGCAGGCTCGAGAGCTCGATCTCGATGCGCGCCATGTCGAACAGCGTGATGTTTGCATCGGCCTCGAATTCCACCAGCAGGTCGATGTCGCTGTCCGGTCCTGCCGTGCCCTTGAGCTCCGAGCCGAAGAGCGAGAGCTTGCGAATCCGATGCCGCTCGCAGAACTGCTTCAGGACGCCCTCGTCCAGATTGATCCTGCGGGCAGCCGGCTCACGCACACCGTGCGTGCCCGGCCCCGCGCCCACGACGCGCCGGATCATCTGGTCGACAGCCGGTGCGGTATTGATCGGCACGATCCGGACCTGCGGGTGCGCGGCTGCGAACACGCGAAACAGCTCGTCGGCGAATGCCTGCCCGATATCGGTGATCCCGGCGAAGTCCAGCTCGACGCGCTTGAAGCGCTCGAAGCGGTGCGCCACCCGCTTAGCCTGCGAGCGCGAAACGAGCTTCTCGCCCTCGTACTGGGCGAGGCGCAGCGGCACCACCGTCCGGTCGAACGTCTGCTCCTCCGGATCGGTGAACGCGTCGAACACCGCGCGCAGCGTACGCGTGCTGTCGTTGGCGAGGCGCATGCGCACGCGCGTACCGGGCGTGTCTGCCGCCAGCTCGGCGATCGAATCCTCGTCGCGCGGCGCGTGGCGGAAGCGCAAGGTGATGAGACTCGATCTCGAATACGTCCACCGCGCGCGAGGTGAAGAAGATGCCCTCGCCCGTATGGCGATCCGGCGCGGTGGTCAGCTTGCCCTTGGCGAGCTCGAGGATCGCCTCGCGCGGGTGGTGCAGGCGCAGCGCGCGCTGGATCTTCACGAAGATCCCCTCCCCCTCGTCGGCGACGACCACCTCGGTGAAGAGCGCGTTCTTGCAGACCTCGACCCGCACCTCCGCGGCGCCCGAGTGGTCGATCGCGTTGTTGATCATCTCGGTGGCCGCGTAGTGCCAGATGTCACGCACGTTCTGCGCGAATCGCGCGACGACCGGCGCGACGAACTCGCGCCAGACGAGGTCCTCCTGCAAGCCCTCGGTCGGGTAGCGGCGTTCGGCCTCCGCGAGGGTCTTGAGCCGGTACACCTTGGCGCGGGTCGTCCCTTCCGCCTCGACCAGCCCGTCGCGCGCGAGGGCCTGCAGGTAGCCGTTCGCGACCTGGCGGGACACCCCGGCGGCCTGGGCAAGGCGGGTGCCGACACGGTGGCCGTCGGCCGCGATCAGATCCAGCGCCCGGCGGCGGATGGCGTCTTTGTCAACGTTCATGACTGATATTGTACGAATATCTGTGTCATTTTGACAATGCCTTGCGCGCCGCTTGGAAGGCGTCGTAGTAGCCCCGCGCCGCCAGTACGCCGCGATGACCGGCTCGCGCCAGCGCGTCCACATCTCCGCGATGCGCAGCGCATGAGGCGAGCGCTCCCCGGAGGGCGCAAGGGTCGGCGCGCCGATCTCGAACGGATTCGCTTCGCGAACGTCGAAGCCTGCGGCCCGCATGGTCCGGAGCAGCCGGTCGGCCTCCTCCGCACGGCCGCAGAAGCGCAGTGCGCCGGCGAGGCGCCCGGCGGCCGCGAGGAACCCCTCGCCTTCGAGCAGAACCGCGAGCAGCTCGGCCACGTCGCGGATCTGGGCGAGCGCGATCTGCGCATCCTGCGGGTAGGCAGCAAACCACCGCGGGCCGACCCGGCACAGCGCCTCGGCGAGCGGCCACAGCTGAAGCCCGCGCACCTCGGTCCGTGTCTTCGGGACCCGGGCCTCGTCCGGGTACACGAGGAGGGAGGTGTCGTGCGGTAACGCGAGCGTGTTGCTCCCGCCGAGCTTGGTCGCCACTACCACCTGCCGGGGCACGACGGTGTTCCCGGTCTGCAGCAGGAGCGAGGCCTCGGGATTCAGGCAGTAGCGCTTGCCGAAGCGCTTGCGGAGATAGCCGGCGAGAAACGCCGTCGGGCGTGGAGGATTACTATGGTATCGGCCTGCACGATTACTCTTGTTTCTGCCGTTGTATTACTCTTTCTTTGTCTGCGCAGTGACGATTGTTTCCCGTCCTGCGCGGCGAAGAACGCCAACGCAGTCCGGTCGTCCGCCTCGCGGTCCGCCCGAGCAAAGGGGGCCATCCAGCGTCGCTCCTTGCGGTGCGGCCGCCCCCCGGGAGGGTGTCGTCCATACCCAAAGTCACGCATGGCCGCATTCGAACTTCACCGTCTCAGCCGTGCAGGCGAGAAAAGCATGGATCGCCGCGGCGTGCGTGAACTCGACCGCGATGTCCCCGCGGTACAGCGGAATGCGCCGCTCGAGGAGCCGGCAGAAGCCGTCCGCCACGTACCGGTAGTCCGGCTTCCTCGCGCTCAAGTGGCTGACGAGATGAGCGATCATGGCCGAGGCAAACCCCTTGCGGGCGAACATCGTGGCGTTGAAGAAGTGGGTGCAGGTCAGTCGACGCATCCGCTCGACGCTGTCCCAGCCGCAGCGGCCGCGCACCGCGAAATCCATCGCGGCCATGACGTTCCCGACCTGCGGCGTGGGCGTCACGCCGGTGAGCTCGTAGAGCGCTCGGGCGAGCCGGAGCGCGATCGTGTGCGCACAGGCGGGGTCGGTCTCGACCAGGCGTGCGAGCTCGCCGAGCCGCGCCGCGAGGCGCGCTTCGAGCAGCGCTTCAGGTTCGTCGGAATGCGCGGCGATCGCCGCGAGCGGTGCGTTCTCGGCCATGTCTGGCTCCTTCCCCGAAATGCCCGGACGTCGGGCACGGGCTCCGGGGAGCGAGCCACGGCCAACGCTTTAGCAGCACTTGTGAATCGCCCTGCAAGTTGTCGCTTAACTCGGCGATTGGCCCCGGGGCACCGGCCCCGCGGCCGCTTGAATCAACTTCGACCGGTCTCCTCGCCAAAGGCCACGAGCCGGGCGCGGACCGCGTCGATGTTCGCCATGATCCGATCCTGGACCTCCTCTGGCACATACTTCGTGAGATCCTCCGCGATCTCGGCCTGCCGCTCGACGCTCGCCAGCAGATCGCGGCGCAGGCGCTCGATCTGGGCCTTGACCTCCCGAAGTGCGGTGCTGTTTTCGGCGCTCATTGGGCGATCACGAGTACCGGCGGATGCGCCGGATGCGGTGCCCCACGGTCACGACCGCGCCGTCGCGCGCGAGCACGGCGTAGGTGCTCAGCCGCTTGCCGAGCGCCCTGAGGGCGTCATCGCCGAGCTCGCGCCGCAACCTGCCCCGTGCGCGCTTGTCGAGATACACGATCTGCGACCCGCCCGGCTGATGCTCGGCGCGGCCGTAGTCGAGCAGCGTCTCGAGCGCGGCGGCATCGATCGCGCGCTGCTTCATGCGCGCCCGCGCGTGCGCCGTGCAGCTGAAGCGCAAGACGGCCAGTCTCCATGGATGCCTCCCTGACAGTGAAGGCCCCTCCTTTTGGGGAAGATTCTAGGGGGAGGCGGGCTCATCGGGTGAGCCCGGGCCAGGACCAACTGTTACAAGCCGTCAAAACCGTACGCAGGATGTCGGATCCGCACGGCGCGTTGACGGTTGTTCACATTCGGGCGCGGCAGGGCGCCGTTCGGTGAGTCCTTGCGGAGGCAGGCATCACCCCCGGGCTAGAAGGGCCCGAGGGCGGCCAGCGCCGACCGGGCGCGCGAGGCACTCGCCACGCTAACGCTCAATGTGTGGCGAGTCGGCCCTCGCATCCAGCGCGTCGTATGCATCGCCTAGCCTGCGTCCCACGGGCCGCCACCGACTCCGTTCCTGCCGGTCACGTTCGGCAGAAGCGGACCTTCGCGAACTTCGCTGGACGGCCACAACCGGTCTTTGGGTTGACCGAGAAGTCGCCGCGATGACGACCGGTTTCCGCAGTACAGCAGTCGTACGCGGGATCCGATCAACTTCGCTGCCCCCGAACGATCTCAGTTAACACGGCCCTATGCTGCCGCACCGCCAGCGGCAGCGGAAACCACCTCAACCTTCAACGGCTGCGCCGCGTCGATATGGACATCGCGCTGCGGGAATGCGATGCCGATCCCGGCCTTAGCGAACTCTTCCTCGACCTGAAAGCGGATCTCGCTCATCACCAGCGGGGCACTGACGCTGGGCGTCAGATCGATCCAGAAATACGCGCCCAACATCAACGCGTTGTCGCCGAAGTCCTCGAACAACACCTGCGGCGCCGGGTCCTTCAGCACGGCGTCATGACGGTCGACGCACTGGGCGAGGATGCGCGCGGCATCGCGCAGCGGCGAGCCGTAGGCGACCCCCACCTTGACCACGCGGCGCAGCTTGGCGCTGGTCAGCGTCCAGTTGGTGACCTTCTGCTCCAGCAGCATCGCGTTCGGGATCATCGATTCGACGCCGTCGAAGCCGCGCAAAGTCGACGAGCGGACGTCGACGGCCGTGACCCTGCCCGTCACACCCTCGACCTCGATGATGTCGCCGACGCGGATGTTGCGTTCGACCAGCACGATCATGCCGCTGATCAGGTTCTTGATCAGCGTCTGCGTGCCGAAGCCGATGCCGATGGCGAGCGCGCCGCCCGCGAAGGCGAATACCGTCAGCGGTATCTGTGCCAGGTTCAGCGTGAGCAGCAGCAGCGCGAGCAGTCCGGAGGCGTTCGTCCAGCGTCGCAAGGTGCCCGCCTGCTCCTGTCCGAGCTGGAAGCGCCGCATCAGCAAGCCCTCGCTGCGCCGCGTCAGGAAGGTCAGCAACCGGTATCCCAACAGCAACAGCAGCACCGCACCGATGCTCTTGCCGACAGTGACGCCGCGCGAGGTCGTCACCGTTTTGCCGGCCACCTCGACCTTGTCCTCGATGGCCAGCAGTTCGTAGTCCCAGACGCTGCGCGCGGTCTCCTTCACTCGAAGCCAAAGGTCGGCGCCGATTTCGGGCAGCGATCGGGTTCTCAGCGCATCGGTCGCTTCCTGCTGCCAATGGCCGAGCTGAACCAGGCGCTGCGCGATCTCGTCACGCTGCCGTTCCAGCGCAAGGTCGAGGCCCAGCAGCGCTTCCTGCGCACGGCGCTCGTACCTTTCGATCTGCGGGTCGGAGGCGGCCTGCACACGCCGATCCTGCACGCGCAGCGCCGCGCGCACCTGCTCCACTTCGGTGGTGGCACGGCTGGCCCACAAGCTCAGGTACTCGACCGTCTCGGCGAGATGGCGCTGCGCCTCTTGCCGGGCCGTGGCATCGGTGCCTTCGAGCGCGCTCAGGCGCCAGTTCCAGCTCTCGAGCAGCATGTCGTGATACGGATTCGCCAGCACCGTCAGGATCCTGACGCGGTGGTTGATCCCCTGCACCTGCAACTCGGCCGTGCGCAGCCTGGCCTGTGCCAGCAGCAGCGCCGGCTCCTGAGCCGGCGCTGTCGCCGGGCCCGAGCGCAGCGTCTGCAGCGCCTTCGACGCCCGGTCGCGTTCCTCGCGTGCCTTCGCGCCGGCTGCCACCAGAGACTGCAGCTCGCGTTCGCGCTGGACGCGAAGCCCCTCCAGCCGGCGGCTGGCTTCATCGATGTCGGCCTTGCCGATGGCGACATTGCCCGCCAGCGCAGCCAGCTTGCGCTGCGCAAGCTTCAGCTGCAGCGCCGCCACTGCCCGCTTCTCGTCGAGCAGCCGGGCGGCCAGGTCGCTGGCCACCAGGGCTTCCGCGGCCAGTTGTGCCTGGCCGCGCGCAGCCGCCAGCCGCCAGGCTGTCGTGGCGTAGTCGCCGCTGCCCGGCGCAGCGCGCTCGACGGCGTCGGCCGCGCGGCGGACCGCTTCCTGGGCCTGCTGCGCGGTGGCGCGGAAGCGGTCGAGCTCGATGTCGACAACACCGCGTGACGCCTTCAGCAAGTCGGCTGCGGCGCGAGCGCGATCCAGTTCGTCGCGCACGCCATCGAGCAGCAGGATCGAGTACGGCGGCTTCCCTGCGAAGCCGGGCCAGTCTCGCTCGGCCGTCTCGGCGGCCTGCAGCGCCACCCGTTGCGCCTCGATCTGAGCCAGCAGGTCGAGTTGCTCTTCGTAGGTCGCGATCAGTAGCGCCGCCGCCCTGCTCGCGCTGTCAACCTCGGTCGCGCCGATCGCGGGTGGCGGGGCGACTTCGGCAGACGCGCGCTCGAGCTGTTGTTCGCGCAGCCGAGCGAGCTGCTCTTGGACGTGCGAGCGCGTGGCACCGGCATCGAATGCCGGCCGGGCTGCGGCTTCGGAAGCGCCTGGCTCAGCCGCAGGAAGCGGCAGCCCGGTCTGTGCCAGCGCGACAGGAAGGCACAGCGCGGTGCAGACGAGCACGGCCAGCACCATGACAGCGCGCAGATGCGGGTGCAGATGGCGGCGAGAGGCCGCTAAGAACCGGAAGCGATCGTCATCCACCGCATTCCCTGGCTGCCCCGCATGCATCGGCGGCATCGTGGCGCTAATCGCCGGCGGCACGTGCCGGCGGGATCTTCCAGAAGGGTCGCGAGATCTCTTCGAGCGGGCGTCCCGGCTCCCCAGGCGCGAGGCCGTAGCGAATGAGCGCCACCAGGTCGGCACTCACGGCAGGGTCGGACACGAAGTAGCTGTGGCCGATGAAGCCGGCCGTGTTGGTGACCTGGACAAAGGTGGCGAAGCCGGCGAGCGGCTTCGCCTTGGCGATCTGTTCCGCGCTGAGCGAGGCCTCATCGAGACGACCCAGGCGGCGCAGGCTGCCCATCAGGAATTCGGACAGGCCGAGCGCCTTGTCGCCCTCCGAGGTGTAGACGGTGAGCCGCAGCGTGGGCGCAGGCAGGACGAGCCGCGGATTCGGTGCCGGGCCGAAAGGCAGGGCCGGGTCGGACTCGATGCTGAAGAGCTTGGCCACGCCCACGTCCAGGTCCAGGTCGGGTGACATCAGCACGATGTTGCGCACCTTGAAGCGGCTGTCGAGGAACTGCCCGCCAATGTAGGCCTCGATCTCGAGTTCGCGCAGGGCCGTCACCATCACATCGGTGCCCCGGCTGTGGGCCAGCAGGTGCAGCTTCTCGACGCCGGGTGTGTCGGCGATCATGCGAATCGTCTGCTTGAGGTGGTGCACCGCGAACTCGCCCGACTCGCGATCGACGTTGTAGCCGAAGAACAGGCCGCGCGAGCCGCCCGCGGGCCAGGTGAAGACGGCGCAGACGAATTCGCGCCCGAGGAAGTGGCACAGCTCGCCCATCGTGAACGACGCATCCTGGAACGTGTTGGCATAGCCATGGACGAACATCACGACTTCCTTGCGTGGCGCGGCAGCGAGGCGGCGTGCGACTTCGCCCTGCAGCAGGCTTGCAGCCTTCTCGTGTGCATCGATCGCGGCGGGAGACCGCACCAGCCCGGCGGGGACAGGTTCGACACCGTAGGGGATCTCCGGGAACCGCCCGAGCTCCGTCGTTGGCCCGAGCCGCAGGTCCAGCGCCACGGTGCGCTCGTTCAGCGTGCTCTGGGCAACCATAGCGTCCAGGGGAACCCCTTCACCGAAATCGATCGTGACCGTGCCGAAGGCCATCGAATGCGAGCGGTCGGCGCTGTAGGGCAGCGTCCCGGCTTCCTTGGTCCCCGGTGCCCGATTCGTCACATACAGCAAGTCGACCGAAGACTTCTGGCCCGCGGCAGCCGGCGGCGAAAGCAGTGGCTTGCCCTGTTGCCCGACATACACCGCCGGCGTGGGCATCAGCGGATAGGTCGTCGTGCAGCCGGCCAGCAGCGCCATGGCCGCCAGCAGCGCGATACGCAGACCGCTTCTCGAATGTCCTTGGCTCATCGTCTCTTTCGTCAAGTCGGCTTCGCTGCGGCCGGAGCGTCTCGACGCGACCGTGGACCGGGCAGCCCTTCGCGAATGCGCTGTGAAAAGTCGGGGTCACGATCCGCCGCCTTCGCCTTTGCGTCGATCTGGCTCAGCCTGCGCAGGTCTTCGAAGGGCACGCTCGTGTCCACGATGCCTCGATCGTACAAGCGTTGATCGAGGTAGCCGTTGGCAAAGAGACGCCAATCGATGGGTGGCGAGTCCGGATCCACGTGTTCGCGGTGCCGGCGGATGGTCGTGGTGCAGTTGTCGGCGAACGCGTTGTAGAACTGCGGCTGCTCCACCAGGTCATTGATGCTGGCCACGTAGTCCAGCAACAGCGCCCGGGCGAGCGCCGGGGTGGACTTCAGCCGGTACAGGTAGACCTGTTCGCCGCGGTGGTTTGTGCGCAGCCCCACCACGTCGCGCTCGTCGGCCACCACATAGGTGATCTCGTACTGCTTGAAGAAGCCCTTGAGCGCGGAGTATTCCTGGCCCTTGCGTTTGCGTGTCTCGATCGAGATGGCCAGCGGCGGCGCGTCGTCGAACTGCCAGCTCATGATCGTGTGCGCAATGTACGGCGAGCCCCAGTAGGACAGGAAGACGTCGACCCCGCGCAGCTTGGACAGATCGTAGGTGCGATCCTCGTAGCGCGCGGTGAAGTCGCTCTCCGTGCGGTAGTCGAAGTTCCGCACGTTGTGAACGATCAGTTGTTCTCCCCGGACCTCGATCCGCGGCAGCCGCGCCACGTCAGGCTGCCAGTCGCCGTCGTTGCTGGGTTCGATCGTGCCCCACCAGAAGAGCAAGGCGACAAAGGCGAGGCCGCAGGCCGCGACCGCCCAGGCGAATGGGCGCAGCCACAGAAGAATCACCAGCGTGCCCACTGCGTAGGTTGCGGCGAGCGCGATGCTCAGCCACGCGGGGCTGGGTCCCGCGAATACAAGGGCAAGCGCCCACCAAGCTGTCACCAGCAGGATGGGGATGCTGGCAGCGACAACGAGCGCGCGTTTCATCTCAGACTTCCCAGCGTCGCAAACAGGCCATCGCGCTCGTTCGGTTGTGGTCTCACTTCACGGTATAGCCACGCCCTTCCAGGCACGCTGCACGGGCCTTCTGACAACTGGCCATGCCGGCCTGAGATTGCTGAGTCGAGGCCTGCTGTTGCTGCTGTGTCGCGGCCGCGTTCTGGCGTCGGCTCTGGCCGCGCGGCCGGTCTTGTCGAACCACGGCTTCGAGCGGGCCGTAGAGGCGGAATACTCCGAACCAGCTCATTTTCGGGATGATCCGTACCCATTTGGACTCTTTGCTTGCCGGTCGCGTCGGCACAGCTTGCCTGGCCATCAGTTGGACACCCTCTGCTTCTCCTGGGACTTGGTCTGGCTGGCCTCGGCGGCCGTCTTCGTCGCCGGCGGCATCGGGCTCACCTCCAGCACCACCTTGTCGATCTTGCCGGTGAAGCGCGTCTCCGCACCGATGCCGATGCCCTCGGCGACCGGCGTCTGGTTGTCGATGCCGACGTCCGCGGTTTCGTCGGCCGAGAAGATGTTCGGCTGGGTCTTCTCGATCGCGGCCCTCGGCGACCGCCTTGCCATTCACCGTAGAGCGTCGCCTTGCCGCCCTTGCCGAGCCCGCCACCGTCGTAGGCGAAGTCGAGGGTCACCGTCGCCGGGCCCGCTGGCAGTGCCTCGGGGCCGCCGACCGTGTAGCGCGCCAGACCGAGGAAGTTGTAGGTGTAGGCCGGCTTGCCGTCCTTCATGTACAGCGACCAGCCGCCGAAGCGCCCGCCCTGCGACAAGGATCGCACCGTTGGCGCCGCCGGCCGGGATTTCGATCTCGGCGGTGATCTTGCTGGAGCGGTTCTTGATGTTCATGAAGGTGTTCTCCAACATGCCCTGCATGCCTTCGTAGAGGGTCAGGCGAAGTGCGGTCGCCCAGCAGGTCGGGCCGGCCCGCGAGGGCCGGGTTCATGCGCTCGATGGTGCGGTCGTCGATCGGCAGCACGTGGTACTTCTGCGGCCTCGCTCATGAACAGGGCCTGCATCGTCTTCAGCTTCGCGGGTTGCTCGGCCGCCAGGTTCGTCGGTCGAGGCTGAAGTCGTTCTTCACGTCGTACAGCTCCCAGACATCGCTGGTCAGCGGCTTCAGGTTGCTGGTCTGCCAGGGCGCGCGGTGGATGGTGCGCGCCAGCCAGCCGTCGTGGTAGATGGCGCGGTTGCCGAACATCTCGAAGTACTGCGTCGTGTGCCGCTCGGGCGCCTTCGCATCGTTGAACGTGTAGAGCAGGCTGGTGCCCTCGATCGGCGTCTGCGACGTGCCGTTGACGCTCTTCGGTTCGGGCAGGCCGGCAGCCTCCAGGATCGTCGGCGCGATGTCGATGACGTGCCAGAACTGGCTGCGCAGGCCGCCCTTGTCCTTGATGCCCTTCGGCCAGTGAATGACCATGCCGTTGCGGGTGCCGCCGAAGTCGGACGCCACCTGCTTGGTCCACTTGAAGGGCGAGTCGAAGGCCACCGCCCAGCCGGCGGCCATGTGCGGGAAGGTCTCCGGGCCGCCCCACTTGTCGATCAGCGGGATCAGGTCCTCGACCTTCTCCTGCACGCCGTTGAAGTAGGTCATCTCGTTGTACATGCCGACGAAGCCGCCTTCGGCGCTGGTGCCGTTGTCGCCGGCGATGTAGAAGAACAGCGTGTTGTCCAGCTCGCCGATGTCCTTCAAGCGCCTTCACGAAGCGGCCGATCTCGTGGTCGGTGTGCTCGACGAAGCCGGCGAACACCTCGGCCTGGCGGCGCGAACAGGCGCCGCTGGTCCTCGGGCAGCGTGTCCCAGGCCTTGATGTCTTCGGGCCTGCGGTGGCCAGCTGCGTGTTCGCCGGGATCACGCCCAGCTGCTTCTGCCGCTCGAGCGTTTCGCTGCGCGATCTGCGTCCCAGCCCTTGTCGAACTGGCCCTTGTACTTGTCGGCCCATTCCTTCGGCACATGGTGCGGCGCGTGCACCGCGCCGGTGGCGAAGTAGACGAAGAACGGCTTGTCCGGCGTCATCGACTGCTGCGCCTTGACCCAGTTGATCGCCTGGTTGGTCATGTCGACGGTGAAGTGGTAGTCCTTCATCTTCGGCGGATCGACCTTGATCACGCCGTCGTAGATCAGCGGGTACCACTGGTCGGTCTCGCCGCCGATGAAGCCGTAGAACTTGTCGAAGCCCTGGTGCGTGGGCCAGCGGTCGAACGGGCCCGACACGCTGGTCTCCCAGGCGGCGGTCTCGTGCCACTTGCCGAAGGCGCCGGTGCTGTAGCCGTTGAGCCGCAGCATCTCCGCCAGCGGCGCGACGCTGTTCGGGATCTGCCCGGTGTTGCCCGGGAAGGCCGTCGAGCTCTCCATGATCGAGCCGGCATTGGCGGTGTGGTGGTTGCGGCCGGTCTTCAGCGCGACTGCGCGTCGGCGAGCACAGCGCGGTGGTGTGGAAGTTGTTGTAGCGCAGGCCGCCCTGCGCCAGCTGGTCCAGCGTCGGTGTGCGGATGGGGCCGCCGAAGGTGCTGGGCCCGCCGAAGCCGATGTCGTCGATCAGCACGATGACGACGTTGGGCGCGCCCTTCGGCGCCTTGACCTCGAAGCGCGGCGGTGGCTTGACGTTGCGCGCGTCGAGTTCGGTATAGGTCGGCCGCTTGGGCTCGGCGATCGGCAGCACCGTGCGGTCGAGCTTGGCTTGCGCCGAGGCAGTCGTCGCAGCCATGGCCAGCAGGAAGCCAAGGGCGGCGAGATGCGAGATTCGTTTCATGTCGGTCTCCTTTCAGTTCTCATGCAACAACCTGGCGCTTCACTGCTTGGCCGAACCCAGCGGCAACGACAGCGTCAGCCAGGCATTCCAGCCCTTCGCTCGGTTGTCCGCGCCGAATTCGTAGAAGCCCTTCAGGTTCAGGTACCACTTGCTGCCGCCGATCGGGAAGAAGTACCCCACCTGCGGGCCGACGGCGTAGACGCGCGACTTGAAGTCGCCGAGGACCGCGCCCGCGCCGCTGTCGCCACTGACCTGCTGGTAGAAGTAGCCGACCAGGCCCACCTGCCACTGCTCGGACAGGAACTGCGAGGCCGCCCAGTCGAGATGCGCGTCGACGCCGTTCTGGTAGTCGGTGTCCGGGTTCTTGAAGTTGTAGGTGAAGCCCAGCACCGCGGACAGTTCGCGGCCGGTCTTCTCATCGAGGTAGGTGTAGCCGCCGCCGGCGTCCAGCGCCCAGTGGTTGGTGCCGATGTTCGCCAGCCGCCCCTTGTCGTAAGCCCCGACCGGCACGCCGGCCATGGTGTAGGCCAGGAAGTTGTGCACGCCGCGGTTCCACTTCAGCGAGGCCATCGGATACAGGTCGCCGATGCTGGTGCGCGCGTCGGACTCGTCGCCGCTCACCGAGCCACCGCCGGGACCGGTCAGCGTAGCGTTGGCGCTGACCTTCATGCGCCCGTAGACACCGGTCAGTTGCAGCGCGGCCTGACCGCCGAGCACCGGCTCGGTGAAGGCGTAGCTCGGCGCCAGGAACAGCAGGTCGGCGGTGGCGTCGAGGCCGACGACGATGCGCCCGCCGCGCGGGAAGTTGCGGCTTGCGTCGGCGCCGATCGAGGAGTGGTAGTACACCGCGCCGAGCGACCAGCCCGGGCTCGCCGGCACCGCGGCGAAGCTGCCGAACTGCCCCGGCAGCCAGAAGCTCACGCCGCCTTCGTCGGCTGCCGCGGGCCGCGGCGCGAGCAGGCTGGCCAGCACCAGGATAGCCAGGGACCACGTGCGGGCGCGGGCCGGCAGTTCGAATGGAAGATCCCTCACTGCCGTCGCCTCCTGTCGACCCACCGGGTCACTCCATCACTTCGACTTCCCCTGGCCGCCAGGTCTTATCAATCCACGCCTGCTCCGGGCCGTACATGCGCATCAATATCAACCAGCTCTTGGTCGCAATAATCGAGCGACACAGGTGATCCGAGCGCGGTGCCGATGTCGAGGCAATCATTTTTGCGTATCGAACTTGGTCAGGCTGACACCCTTGGGGATCGGATAGGTTTCCAACGATTTCAGATAGGTGCCGACAACCTGCATGTAGGGGCGGAAGACCCAGGCATTGGACGCAGTCAGATTGTCCTCTTCGCGCGGGTCGTTGAGGATGTTGTAGATTCCCGGCAAGCTGGTCATTTCTGAACGATGCCCCCCAAGTCCCGGACGCGCCGGATTGCCGCCCGAGGGCCCGAATTCCTTGGGGTAAATCCGCCAGTGGTTCCACCGAACGGCGGCCACTTCGCCCTCAATGAAGGTGATGAGGTGGTCGCGGTTAGACTCGGATGTCTCGCCAAGGAAGTAATCGCTTTGATCGATCCCGTCGATGGCACGATCCGACGGTATTTCAGCGCCGATGATGGTCGCAAGGGTCGGAAGCATGTCATGGATCGAGACCATTTCAAAACTGTTGCCTGGTTTGATCCGGTTCGGCCACTTGATCATTCCCGGCACCCGGATCGACCCTTCGAGCGCGTCGCCCAACTCGCCACGGAACGGACCGTTGCTCCCGCCGCGATAGGCCGGTGGGCCGCTGACCGGGGTGGCGCCGTTGTCGGAGATCCAGATGACGATGGTGTTGTCTTCAATACCGGCGGCCTTGATCGCGTCCAGCACCTGACCCGTGCGGTAGTCAAGTTCCATGATCGCATCCCCGTAAGGTCCGGCTGGCGACTTGCCTTGAATTCACCCGGGACCACACTGGGGTAGTGGGAATGGGTCCAGCCGATCATCATGAAGAACGGCGCGTCAGCGTCTGCCTGACGGGTGATGAAATCGACCGAGGCAGCTGCGATGTCGCCCTCGACCTGGGCACGATACTCAACCGTGTATTCGCGCACCGCGCGCAAGGTTCCATCCGGGTCTGATTCGTAAATACGAGGCACGACGTTTTCGATAAACTCTTCCGGCATCCCGCTGCGTTCCATGCTTTCGCGGTACAGCGTTCCGTCCGTGGTCTCGATGACGCCGACACGATATTCGTCAAAACCCTGACGGGTCGGCCAGCTTTGTTCTTCAAGACCAAGATGCCATTTCCCGGCGTAAGCTGTCGCGTATCCCTGGCTTTTGAACAACTCGGCAAGCGTGACCTCGGAGGCCTGCAATGTGTTTGGTGTGCCGCCGATGATCACCGTATTAAGACCAACACGGGTCGAGTAGCGGCCAGTCAACAGCGCCGCGCGTGACGGGGTGCAGGCGGGTTCCACCAAGAACTGCGACAGCTGCATGCCTTCCGCAGCCAACTGATCGATGTTGGGTGTCGGCATGCCACGTAATTCGCCCCCGGCGAAGGCCCCGATGTCCCCCCAGCCGACGTTGTCGGCCAGCATGAGCACGACATTGGGCTTGTCCTGCTGTGCGAAGGCCGCCGAGGCAAAGGCGATCCCGAAAGCCGTGGTTATCAGGCGCAACCCCATTCGCAAGCGACAGGGGCCAGGTGCGTCTCTTGTGGTGTATGTCATGTGAGTTTTCCTGTAATGTATCGAATTGCATGAGCGTTTCCTGTATGAGAGAGTAGCGTCTGGCTTGCATACCCGGTGAAGCCTCGCCCCGGTTGACCAGCTTCTGATCAGAGCAAGCAACAAGCCTACGGCGCCACTTTGATTTCCGGCGCTACCCAGCTGCCTTGGCCGCTGGGCAGAGAAGTAATTGTGCCGGGTCACTCCATCAGTTCGAGTTCCCCTGGCCGCCAGGTCTTATCAATCCACGCCTGCTCCGGGCCGTACATGCGCAGCAATATCAACCAGCTCTTGCCGGGGATCGTCTGTAGCCAGTTGCCCTCTTTACCCTTGGGTGGCTTGGGCGCGAAGTAGATATCGTAGGAGCCGTCGGCATTCTTCTGCATGCCCTTCGTCTGGCTGCCGACGGTGGGAAACTGCTGATCGGTCTGCAGCTGCGAGCGGGTCTGGGTGTCGTAGATGGTCACCGCCCAGAAATCCTTGACCGGCACATTGGGCGGCAGGGTCAGGCGGTAGGTTTTGGAGCCATCCAGCGCGCGCTTTTTAGAGTCGGTACTGAGGAGGCCGTAGTCGGAGCCAACGCCGGGGCGGGTGAGCGCCATCGCCGGGGTGACACCGATGGCGTTGTAATGGAACAGGGTCGCGGCGGATATATCGTAGGCGCCGTTGTAGGTAAATGTGGTGTTCTTGTCCGCATAACCCATCAGCCAGCCGCTGTCCTCGCCGTAGATGTAGTTGCCCGGGTTACGGGGGTAGAAGGTGATGGCGCGGGCGGTGGCGTTGCCGATGGCGACGGCTTCGGTGAGCAGTTTCTTCATGCGCGCGTCTGGCTTGAACGGCTTGTCCTTGATGATGCCGACCGAAGCGAAAAGGCCGCGGGTCTCCGGTTCCAGGGATTCGATGGGTTCGTACTGGACCACAGCGTTCAGCTGCTCCAAGAAGCTGAAATCATTGGCGGGAATGAAATTTGCCACCTTGCCGGATGCGTTGATAAATTCGGTCGCGGGCGGATTGCCGGCCTTGGCCAGTGGGTAGACCTTGAGGTTTTTTTCGATATTCTCGACCGCCGGTTCCACACCCTTGGCGATGGAGCCGCGCAGAAACACCCAGTTGCGGTAGGTGGGGGCTTTCAGCACGAAGTAGCCGTCCGGCACGGTGCCTTTGTACCCGGGCGGCACAACCAGATATTTGCCGCCCTTGCCTTTGTCCTGCCCGGCGGCACCGAAGTTGCCGATAAACTTGAACCAGGCGCTGTCGAGCATGCCGAGCATGCCCGGCGGCAATTCGATTACGGTGGCGCCGTCTGTCTTCAGATCCAGAGTGGTGACCGCATAGAGAGTCGACGTATTGCCCGTCAGTAACAATGTTTTCGAATCCATCAGCTGTTTCCAGATCTGGATTTTGTTGGGTCTGTCGGCGCCTATCGCCTTTGGACCATCGTACAGGGCATACGCGGAGACGGCCGGGTAGCCGGCGAGAAAAGTCTGCACGCCGCGCATGCGATCCAGGTTGTCGTACAGAGTTTGCACCGTCTGCTGCGAGGGCACGCCGTCGAAGAACTCGAGGTTACCGATGGAAGTCTCCACCTTGTCCGGCGTGGTGATCGACTGCGGAATTTCTGTGGTCATTTTGAACTTGGGAGGCTCGGCCACTGCCGGTACGGCGGCC
>CAVTJG010000009.1:0-2289281 GCA_963735025.1 uncultured beta proteobacterium | reverse complement strand
AATCCATCCACACTCGCTTCGGCATACGACCGCCATCCTCCTCCTCAAGGCCGGCGTCGACTTCGCCACGATCAGCCAGTGGCTGGGCCACGCGAGCCTGAACACGACGATGCGATACGCGCGCGCCGATGTCGACCTCAAGCGGCAGGCCCTGGCGCAGGTCTTCCCTGAAGTTCTCGCTCCACCGAAGGGTGGCGCCTACCTGTTCACCGGGGCCGACCTCACCGGTTGGCTGCGCCGTCTGTGATTGTAGTTATGTGGAGTACGCTCGCCCGGTCTTCCAGAGGGAACCGCCCCCCCGGGGCCTCTACTCCACATAACCGCGCACGACACATAAATCGAGTACGAGCAGCTCGATGCGCGCGAGGCTCTTGAAGAGCGCGCTCTTTTTGCGCTCGGCGCCGGCGGCGATGAGATGCTCAGCCAGTCGCGGCAGGCGGTAGTAGCGCACGCTGCGGTCTTGGCGACAGGCTTGCATCGCCAGGGCACTGGCGATGTAGCTCTTTCCGACACCGGTCGGTCCGGTGATCAAGACGTTCAGATGCTGATCGATCCAGGAGAGCTCGCTCAACTGCGCGAGCGCACCGCGCGCAAGGCCGCGGGTCTGGCGCGTGTCGAGATCTTCGATCGCGGCCTGTTGCGGGAGCTTCGCCCATCGAAGTCGTTGCGCGAGACGCATGCTCTGGCGCTCGGCGAGCTCGTGCTGCACGAGCAGGCCCAGTCGATCCTCGAACGAGAGGGCGAGCGTTTCGGGAGAGCTGCGTTGATGCTCGATCGCGCGCGCCATCGCGTGCAACCCGAGGGATCGAAGTTGGGTCAGCAGCGGCTCGATCAGCATGAGGGCACCTCGCTCGCCGCGTAATACTGCGCACCGCGCACATTGGGGTGCTCGATGGGCGGGGCCGCTGGCGGCTCGATCGGTCGCGGCGGGGCGTGCAGCAGGTTGACGATCGAGCGGTAGCTGAAGCTCTCCAGTGCCACGGCGCGCACGCAGGCGGCCTCCAGTTCGGTGCTGCCGTGATCGCGCGCGAGCCGGAGAATCCCCAGACTGGAGCGCAGCGTCTGATCGCGATGCACGCGTCGATGGGCCTGCGCCCGGATCACCGCGGCGGTGGCCTCGCCGATCGCGATCGCCTGGCGCAGGAGCCGCTCATGATTGAGCTCGATCGCGTGACGGTGCGCCTCGGGTCGATGGGCCTCGTCGGTGGTGAACTGCCCCTTGTGCGTGCCGCGCAGGTGCGCGGCGACCCTTCGGCCACGATAGTAGATCTCCAGCGCCACGTCGCTTACGCGCACATCGACGGTCTTGCCCACCAGCGCGTTCGGCACCGAGTAATAGCGCCGCTCGTGCTTGATGTGGTAATCCAGGTGCACCTTCGCCTTCCCCCAGCGGCCGTACTGGTACGCCCGCTCCGGAAGAGGCCGCAGGGTCGCGCGTTCATGCTGCTCGAAGACCAGCACGCGCGAGTCCTCGCGCTTCTGGAAGGGCGCGGCGTTCAGCGCCTCGAGCAATGGGGTGATCGCCGTGTTCGCCTCAGCCACCGAGAAGAACTTCCGATTGCGCAACGGGGCGAGGATCCAGCGCTCGACCACGAGCACCGCGTTCTCGACGGTGGCCTTGTCGCGCGGGCTCATCACCCGCGCCGGCAGCACCGCCAGCGCGTAGTGCGCGGCCAAGTCCTGGTAGGCCGGGTTCAAGTCCGGATCGTAGCGATGTGCGCGACTCACGCCCGATTTGAGGTTGTCGATCACGATCGCCTGGGGCACTCCGCCGATGAATTCGAGCGCCCGCACGTGACTGGCGAGCCACTGCGGGGCTTGCTGACTCTCGGCGGCCTCGACGTAGGTGTAGCCCGAGTGCCCGAGCGCGGCCACGAAGATCTGCGCCGCGCGTTGCTCCCCCGAGCGCCGGTCGGTGATCGCGATCGTCAGGCCCGCATAGTCCACGAAGAGCTTGTCGCCGGCGGCGTGCTCGAAGCGCATCACGAGGTCTTGCGTCTTCGACCAGCGCCGATACATCTCGCAGAACTGGCTGTACTCCAGCCCCTGGGGCTCGCCTGCCCGGTACTCCTGCCACAGCAGCCGGCGCGTCACGCCCTTCCTGCCAAGCTCGGCTCGCATGTGCGCGAAATCGGGCAGCTTCGCGCCCGTGGCCCGCGCCGCCTGCCAAGCCGCACTCTGCGCCGAGCGCCCGTAGAGCTTCTCCTCGATCGAGGCCTCGTCGGTGTCCTCCGGCCAGGGCCAGCCCAAACCAGCGCCGGCCATCCGCGCCAGCGCCACTTGCACCGTCGAGCGCGCCACGCCCGCGGCCGACGCGATCTCACTCAACGAGCGTCCGGCCTCGAACTTCAGCCGCGCCATCTCCTTCAACTTCCTCATGGATAACCTCGCTTGCGCCATCGTCGCCCCCTCTCGTTCGAGGCGGGCAACGCTACGCGGTTATCCGTTCAGTGCCGTACCGACATGGTCCGGAATCCCGTACCGGCATCGACCGGAACACCGTACCGGCATGCTCCGGAATCTCGTACCGGCATGGGCCGGATTACGCAGCCGAGAAACACAAGCAAGCAAAGGCGCGCTGGCGCCCTGCGTACGCTAGCGGCTCTCACCCTTGAACCCGATGCTCCAGTGTGTGCCGTCGCAGAACGGCTTGTTCCTGGACCCTCCGCAGCGGCACAGCGTGTAGTGCTCCGTCGATGCACCCTGCGCCAGGTCTTGCTCGAGCAACTGAGCGCCGCCGGTGACTGCGTACGGACCATCCTTTGTCGCCGTGATCGCCGGCTCCCGCAAAGGATATTCGCCCTCGACCCCGTCAAGGGAGTAGCTCAGGGCGCCCGACGGACATCGACGGATCGTCTCGACGATCGCGTCGACCGTGTCGCCGGCAGGATCGATCCACGGCTCGCTCTTGTACTTGAACACCGACTTGAGGCCATCGGTGCAGAAACCCGCGTGGGCGCAGATCGATCGGTTGTCATGAATGGTGAGACGCCCGGCCTGATAACTCTCGCGCTTATCGGCGCCCCGATCGGGAAGCTTGGCGCCGGAGAAACCGTTTTTCTGATGCGTACCGTCGCAGAAAGGCTTGTTAGCCGAGCCGCCACACCGGCAAAGCGCCATGACGCGCTTGGTTTCAATGCGGTTCCCTTGCCAGTCTCGGAGGTCTTCGAGGTTACTGACGAGATAAGGACCGTTCGGTTTGCACTCGATCGTGGGACGTTCGCTCATATCGGATTTACCCTTCTCAATCCATCATGTCGACTTGCGTGCCGGATGGCGGCCGCGCGTGGAGACGGCTTTACGCGCAGGCTTCGCGCGGCTTCTCCCGCCGGCAACACCGCTTGACGGGGCCGCCCGCGCCGCGCGGTCTGTCTCCCGCCACGACAGTCGCTCAGCATCCTCACGGACCTGCTCATGCAACCACGCAACAAAGTCCTCGAAAAGCGGGCGGCCCGCGCTGCCGGGCGCCCGGATGATGTGGTACGCGCCAAGGTTGACGACGGCATCGCGACCGAACGGCGCGACCAGGCGCCCCTCCTGGAGATGACGCGTGATGTGTGGGTGGCGTCCAAGTGCGACACCGGCAGACCCGATCACCGCTTCGATCACCTGGTCGTAGTGCGAGAAGCCCAGCGTTCCCACTGCCCGCAGACGATCGAGCTTCATCGCTCGCATCCAGCCCGGCCAATCGAGCCATGCGGGCCGGACTGTCGCGGGATCAAGCTCGAGCAGCATGTGGTGCCGGAGGTCGCTGGGACTCCTGAGCGGTCGCATGCGATCGTGCAGCAGCGCTGGCGCGCACACCGGGAAGACTTCCATCGGGAAAAGAATCGGGGCGTCGCGCGGCGCCTCACCCGACGGATACCTTCGGATCGCAAGGTCGATCCGCTCCCGGACCAGGTCGAGCGCCTTGTCGGCCGCGACGATTCGCATATCGACCTCCCGATGCCGGGCGACGAAATGCGGGAGCCGGGGCGCCAGCCAGAGTGACGCGAGCGGAACACTGATCGTGACCGTCAACGTTCGACCTTCCTTGAATCCTGCCGCGCGACGCGTTGCTTCGTTGATGAGCTCGAGTCCCTCGCGCACGCCGCGGTGAAGCTCGTGGCCTGCGCTGGTAAGGCTGAGACCACGATTCACCCGGGTGAACAGGGCTTGGCCGAGCTGCTTTTCCAGCGTCTTGATCTCGTGGCTGATCGCCGCCTGGGTCACGAACAGCTCTTCGGCCGCCCGCGTGAAGCTCAAGTGGCGGGCCGCTGCCTCGAAGCCCCTGAGCAGATCGAGCGAAAGCCGCGGTTTCAGCAGACGGCGATCCATTACCAAACCTCATGCCAGGCGTTAGAAAAGGTCGTTTGAGCGATATCTCGTCCCGACCAAAAATCCTCGCGCAGGTTGGAGCAGATGTCCCGGCCGACGCCGGTCCGATCCTCAGAAAACCAAAGGAGACTCACATGAACACCCGTCCCTTCTCTTCACTTTGCCGCAGAGCCGTCGTCGTCGGAGGGTTCGCTCTCCTCTTTCCCATGTCGGGACTTGCAGAAGGCAACGTCCCCCCGGAGGCGCTCAACGTCAAGGTGTACCCCGACCATTACGTCGCTGCCGGAAAGTCCTTTGCCAACCTCGCGTCGCTGCAGGCGTGGGCGAAGCCCATCCTGATCCATACAGTATGGCTCGATTTCTGCGGCACCGTATCTACTGAGCGACTCGTGGCCGCAGTCGCACGGTTCCACACCGCGTATTCGGAGGGAATCCAGGTTCGCACGCTATCCCTGGACGATGCGCGTTGCGTCTCGGCGCCCGACTACGCAAGCCGGACCGCTGCGGACGAGGATCTGGTTCCCGCTGAAGCCAGATTACTCGCGAGCCACAAATCGAACCCGAGCACGCTGCCTTGAGAAACTGACCGGCCGCAACAGCGTTCGGTGGCGCACCGCGATCGCGGTAGCCACCGACGCTACGTGGTTTGACATCTGGTGTCAGGGCTTGCGCGCCTGAAACGTGTCGGCGTAAACGGCAAACTGCCTCGCCTATTTCTCTCGTCGGGCTTCCCCAAACGTGGATTGATGACGCCGTTGCTGATGACGACGTCGGCTCAGCCGTCCTCGACGTGCGCCCGACGCTCGCGCTCACCGGCGCGGCTTGTCCGCGTCCGGTGTGGCGCGTGGTTCGGTGCGGTTTGTGAGCTCAGCTTCAAGCGCGCGGATCGGGTCCGCATTACTCGGCAAACCTGAAACCGACGCCAACAAGATCAGGGCGCTCGCCCGAAACCGAAAGGCATCCGCCGAAAGATAACTTCCGGTTCCAGCCGAGCGAATGACGACGATAATCTCGGGAGCTCCGTCGCGATCCAGATCGGAGAACCTGACATCCTCCACCGTTCCGTCTCGTGATCTGACGATGCCGCCGACAAAGTCGTCATAATGAAAGCGGGGATTCGTCTCGGCATACACCCGCAGGCTATAGCTCCCCACGCTCCGCGGCTCGAAACGTCCCTCTGCCACGACCACGATGTTCGGCGATCCAGGAATCGCTGCCTTTCGGACCGCAGTACGAGGGCACTCGTGAGCACCGACCGCCGTGGCGGCTGAGAGCAGTAAAACCAAGCAGACTAGGAGCAGTCGGTTCATCACGATCGCACTTCCCGACACTGCTACTTTGAGATACTTCTATTTTGAGAGTACATGGCTCGTGGTCACATCTGCCATGAGTTTTTCTCCAGCGCCGTAGACGGCGGTTCGGACAACGCTGACGGTACGTCCGCGCTTCACAAAAGACGAAACAGCCTTGAATGAGCCGTCCGATTGGTTGCCGAGGAAGTTTGCATTGATGCTGATTCCAAGGGGAAACCCTTTCATTCCCTCAGTGGCATCGCTCCGCCCCATAACAAGCACCGTGGCGGTGACGTCTGCCAGCCAAAGCAGCGCCCCTGCATGTACGACTCCGAATGGATTCTTGATTCCATCCCCGACGGGCATTTCCGAGACCACTCGTTCCTCCGAACGTTCGACGATGGTGAACTCGATTGCGCCTTGAACTTTCATGTTTGTTCCTGACTACGACGCCCAATACCGCGCGTCAGACGCGGCCGAAAGCCGACGCGCAGCGCAGTCTGCAGGCCGTCGCTTGCATGCCATGGTCAGGGCATATCATGGTTACGACTTCAACTTGCCATACACCAGCGTTGCTGCTGCGATGTCCTGGCAGGCCGTGCCGATCGAGTCGAAGACAACTAACTCATGTGGATCTACCGGCCGAGAGCCATCGAGGACTTCACCCAATTCAGCATGGATCTCGGCATTGAACCGTCGTACGTTTCCAGAATCGGCCAACGTTCCTTCACGGGAGTCCACATTGACCACGTGAGACATCGTCGCGGCCCCCATCTCTCCGCCATCTGCACCGCCCCACCCCACGCTGGCGACCGTTGGTTCATCTATGTGACGCATGCGCATACTTCCATAGCTTGTGCCCTATGACAGCCTCCGCGGCCATGAGTCTATGGTTTGCCTTTCCCTGGCCGCTCGAAATCTCGATTCAGAACCTCACCCAAGGTTGCCCGGTCCCGCCAGGCTAGGCGTCCGAGCCAGAGGAAGAGAGCCCCCGCCGACAATATAAGAACGCCGACGATGTGTCCGCTGAACAAGACAACAGTGCCGAACACAATGGCAGCCGCGGCGGCGAGAAAGGCACCTACGGCGCAGCATCGCAAGAGCAGTCGCCCCAATGCTCCATCAACGCTTCGCAATAAATTCATGGAAGTCTTCATGCTGCCCAACGTCGCCCTCCAGCGGGGCGCCTCTTGCGGCGCTTCCGCTGCAAGGGCTGGTTCGGCGCGCCATTCTTGCTCATCTCTTGAACGCCAGCACCAGAACGCCTGCCCCTATCATGAGAATTCCCGCCCATTCTCTGACTGACGGGCGCTCATCGAGAAAGAGAAACGCGAACACCGCAACGAGCAATAAGCTGAACTTGTCTACGGGGGCAACCTTCGACGCGTCGCCAATCTTCAGGGCTCGGAAGTAGCATACCCATGAGGCGCCTGTCGCCAAGCCGGAGAGAACCAGAAAGAGCCATGTTCTTGAGGAAAGTTCGAACGGGTTGCTCCACTTTCCGGCGAAATGCACGAACGCGGTGAGCACAGCCATGATGACTACGGTACGAACCAGCGTCGCCAGATCCGAATCCACGCCTTCGAGCCCGATCTTGGCGAAGATGGCCGTGAGCGCCGCGAATACTGCGGACAATAACGCCCAGAAAAACCAGTTTGATGTCGCTGCCATGCTTGGATAGCGCCTAACGTTCTAGCCAAGCGGCCCGCAGCGGCGGGACGCGCTTGGCGGAGAATGAAATGAGGGCCAGGCGGTGCGCGCCGTTGCGGGTCAGGTTGAGCGAAGGGTCAGGCTTCACCGGACGGTACCTTGCGTCCCGGAAGCATTGACCGAAGTACGCCGTCTTTCAGAATGTAGTGATGAAGAAGTGCGGCGGCCGCGTGTGCGCCGACCAGCCAAATGATGGTATCCCCAAGCCAAGTATGAATCTCCGCAACTTTGGCCCCAAGATCGTGCGACTTGGCCAGCGCAGGCGGAACCTCAAGGCCACCGAGCAAGGTTAGCGCGTGACCTTCCAGCCAGGCACCGGTGATAGCCGTGATGGGTACCGCAAATAGGAGAACATAGAGCGCGAACTGAACCACATAAGCGGTCAAGGTCATCCATCGCGCCACAGCGGGAGGTGCCGGTCGTTGGTCGCGTGCTCTCCACAGAACCCTGAGCACGGCCAAAACCAACACCGAAACACCGAGTGTCTCGTGAAACTGCCGATCGAAGTCACGCACCGAGGAGTAGACACGCTCTTCCGAACCACCCGGCCCGTAGATGAATGCGATCAGAACCAGGATGGCCGTCAGCCAGTGCAGGATCTGGGTTGGTGCGCTGTAGTGAGTGGCGGTTTGAGGTTTCATTTGCATTCTCTCGCGCACTGCTGAGGTCTACGAGCGTGAAGCCTGACGCTCGCGCTGACCCGCCGTCGAATAGTATAGCGACGAGGGCACCGCAAGCGCGCGAAGCCCGCTGACGGCGGCCGGCTCGAGCGCATGGTTCGGTGGCATCGCGTTCAGCTAACCCTTCTTGCTTCCAAAAGCCACGAGCAAACCACCAACCACTATCGCCCCCACGCTACCCCAAATCGGAATGTTTACCGTCTGTTTCTCCTTGACGGATAGCTCTATCGGTCCCAACTTGGCCTCGTGCGTTTCCTTTGTGAAGCTAAAACTGCTGAACACGACACCCAGGACACCAGCGACGATCAGCAGTACACCAACAATCTTGACCGGACTCATTTCGTCTCCTCGTTTAGCCGCTCCTTCGCCGAAAGTTCGGTAGAACACCTTCGATTGAGCGCATTTCACCGCGACACCCTTTGGAGGACGATAGCGTACTCCAGTCGTTTAGCCATCTTTCCTTTCCGGACTCACAGTCGGCATGAAGTCGCACTTTCAATAGATGCATGGTGCCTGGAACGCTGGCACTTCGTTTAGGGCCTAACGTTTGCGTTCACCCGCTCGCACCATATTCCAGGAATTGGGGGCTGAGCATTGGCGTCGCTGGCGATAGTGGTGTCGAATGTGCCGCGGGTGTAGCATTTTCATGACGACGTGGACCAGCACCGGGATTGGAGCAAAGCATGATTGTTACCGGCAAGTGCCTGTGCGGCTCGGTCCGCTGGCGGAGTTCAGAGTCGCCAATCGTTACGCGTGTCTGTTGGTGTCGTGAGTGCCAGTATCTTGGAGCTGGCAGCGGCACCGTCAACGCTTGTTTTCGAAAGGCAACCTTCACGGTGACGGGTCCGACCTCCGACTTCCCGAGCGTAGCCGACAGTGGGAATCAGATGCACCGCAGGTTCTGTCCGTCTTGCGGAACGCCACTTTTCAGCGAGGCGGAGACGCGGCCGCACTTGATCTTCGTACGGGTCGGCACTTTCGATGACCCAGATGTGGCGGTGCCTGCGATGGCGATCTGGACCGCAAGTGCACCACGATGGGCCTGCATTGACGCCGCTCGTCCAAAAGTGGACGGTCAGCCTCCCCCGGCTGCCTAGCCTTCGGCCCACAGTGGGTGGCGATTCATGCCGCCTAACGCAACCGAGCAGCGGTCGCAAAACCGCGAGCGAAAGCACGCTGCGAAGCGGTCCGCTGAATAAGATGGTTGGGCCTCTCGATCGCTTCGCGCGCTGCAAGACCGGTGATCGATCGCACGAAGCCGCATCTCGTCATGACGCGAGACCAACGATTTGCGCGGCTATTTTGTCGCTTCACCCGCGATAGCACTAAGCACACCATCAACCTTTGCTACCACCGCCTTGTCGTATGCCGCTCCATGTCGGACATAGATTGTCCCGTAGAGGTACTCCGCCGAGTTGTAGCTTAAGAATACTTTCCCGCTCGCGTCTTCCCAGACCATTGCCTTGAGCGGGAGATCGATCGCGACCGTAGGGGTCTTGATGAAGACCGGAGTACCCAGACGCGGATTCCCGAATACGATCACAGTGGCACGCGGCATCTTCAGACCGGAGGATTCGGCTGCCGCTGCATGATCGAGGCGCGCGAACACCATAAACCCGCGCTTCTTCGCTGCCGCCTCGAACCTGTCCATCGTCGTGTCCGCCGAATGGGCGCTTGGAATTGTAATGAGCCCCTCGACCGCGATTGCTGCAAGGGAAGTGCCACAGAGGAACACCGCAGCGACAGTAGCAGCGACGTAGCGCAGTAAGGTCATAATCATTCTCGCCGGTCAGGTTTGGAAATGGTGCGACGTGGCCAGTGCGAGGCCACGGTCGATCTTACGCCCAAGGCTCGCGCTGAGCCGCCGCCGAGGAGCGCAGCAACCAGGGCTCGCCAGCGCGAAGCCCGCTGACGGCGGCCGGCTCGCGCGCGTGGTTAGGCATGCGGTTGATCATGCCCGCCATATGGTCCATACCCCGACCAGGACAAAGCCCGCTCCTGCGATGTAGCTGAGCAGCTTGGGCGGAATGAGCGTCGAAACAGCAGCCCCTGCCGCAACACCGATTGCGGACGTGGTGATGAGCGCGAGCGACGCTGCGACAAAGACCGTCACCAGACTGGCGCCTTCACGCGAGGCAAAGAGCATGGTTGCAAGTTGAGTCTTGTCGCCGAGCTCTGCGAGGAAGACTGTGCCAAATACGGTAGCGAGCAGCTTTAGATCGATCATTGACGCCTCACTCGAGCCTCATTTGTACACGGCTAGCAGGCCGTTGAAGAATGGCTCGTGACGCAGCGTATTGGTGCATTCGTCGAGCTCCGCGAGCGGAGTCTGGTCGATGTCCCGATCTCTTCGTGGGCTTTCATGGTTGATTTCCGCTCGATTCGTCTGCTTCGGACGCACCTATCCCGTGTTCGGCTGCATTCGTGCCATCCTGAGCAGGTTGTAGGCGGCGCCCACCATGTAGGCAGCGAGTTGCGTCTTCTCAATCCCAACGAAGCGACTCTTTCTGAGACCACCGACTGTCTTCATCCAGCCGAAGATCTCCTCGATGCGCTTTCGCTTCCTCTGGCTGATGGCGTAGCTCTCGTGACGCGTGGTTCGCTCATCCAACCCCGGGGCGTTTCGCCCGTCGATTCTTGCCAGGTGCGGCGAGATGTTGCGACCCCGGAGCCAGGCCACGAAGCCCTTGTTGTAGTAGCCCTTGTCGCCACCCAGTGTCCGCAGGCCTCGGCGCGCCTGGCGGCGCCGATCCAGCATCGGTGCTGCCGCCTTGGGTTCGAACAACGTCGAATCGGTGATCCGCACATCGATCAGAAGCCCGCTGCGGTTCTCCATGAGCGCGTGCGCCCCGAAGCTGAGCTTGGCGGGCTGGCCATTGCCCTTTCTCATGAGCTTGGCCTCTGGGTCGGTGCTCGACTCATGCGTGGCGTTGGTCCGCTTCTCGCCCTTGAAGTCGACCATTCCCGTGCCGTCCGAGCCCGACTTCGGCGGGGTGCCGTCCTTTCGCTTCAGGCTCTTGAACGACGCCCACGACTCGATGAGCGTCCCATCGACCGTGAAGTGCTCGTCGGAGAGCAGCTGCTGTGCCTTGGCCTGATTGACCGCCCCGGCGAAGAAGCCCTTGGCGATGTCGTGCTCGATCAGGCGCTCGCGGTTCTTGGAGAATGTCGAGTGATCAAACGAGCGCTCCTCCAGCCCCATGTCCAAAAACCACCGGAACAGCATGTTGTAGTCAAGCATCTCGCAGAACAGCCGATCCGAGCGCACCGAGTAAAGCGCAATCAGCAGCGTGCTCTTGAGCAACCGCTCCGGGGCCACCGACGGTCGACCCACTGCAGCGTACATCGCATCGAAGTCCGCATTCATCGAGGACAGCACCGCATCGGCTTGCGCCTTCACCCGACGCAGCGGATGATCAGCCGCGATCCGCTCCTCGACCGAGAAGTAACTGAACAAACCACCTTGGGAATCAACTTGGCCGCGCATACTTATTCTCTCTTCAACGACGCTGCCACTATGACAGTGCATCACAATCCCAGTTCGGGTGGTTTTTCAACACCCTGCTAACGGTACGCATAACCGTAACCGTCCGGTCTGGGCCCTCCTTCCCGGTTGAGTCTGGGAGCCCGACGATGGTGTCCACTACGAATGATAGTGGACACCATGAAACTCGAGAGCCGTAGAGTACCCGTTGAGCCTGAGCGGGTCAGCCGCAATGGCAGGCGCTTCTTCAGTGAAGCCCACAAGCGTGCGGTGGTCGAGAAGTGCCTGGTTCCGGGCGCCTCGGTCTCGGCGGTCGCCCTGGCGCACGGGTTCAACACGAACCTGGTGCGCAAGTGGATCAGCAATCACCAATCACGCCGGGCGCCCGGCCTGCGTGCCGGGACGCTGCTGCAGGTGGGCGTGCTCGAGGCTCCCGCGAAGCCGATGAGGCGGTCGAGATGCGCAGCCGGCAAGCGCGCGGCGGAAGCGGCGAGCGGCTGGATCGAGCTCGAGATCGGCGCGGTGCGGGTGATCCTGCGTGGCAAGGTCGATGCTGCGCAGCTGCGTGTGGTGTTTGACGCCCTGGGCGCTTGGCGATGATCACGCTTCCCGGTGGCACGCGAATCTGGCTCGCCGCGGGCGTGACCGACATGAGGAAGGGCTTCGACGGGCTGGCTGCGCTCGTGCAAGACGCGCTTGCCGAGAATCCGTTCTCCGGTCACGTCTTCGTCTTCCGCGGCCGCGCGGGAGATCGGGTGAAGGTACTGTGGTGGGATGGCACAGGACTGTGCCTATTCGCCAAGCGCTTGGAGCGCGGGCGCTTCGTGTGGCCGCAGGCGAGTAGCGGCACGGTGCACTTGAGCGTTGCGCAGCTCTCGATGCTGCTCGAAGGCATCGACTGGCGTCGTCCGCTGCGAACGCTCGCGCCGAGCCTCGCGTACTGATCGACATACACGCGCTCGCACGCGCATTGCGCGACATCGATCGAGCGCGCGCGCAAAAAAGTTCGCGCAGGGACTTCACTCACGTGAACTGAATCGGTAGACTCGCAGTGTGCTCAATGCGCGTGATCTGCCCGATGATATCGAGACGCTCAAGCGTCTGATCATCGACCAGCAGGCGAGACTCACCGAGCGTGACCACGAGATCGAGCACCTGAAGCTCTTGATCGCGAAGCTTCGCCGGTTGCAGTTCGGTCGTTCCTCCGAGAAGCTCGATGCGAAGATCGGGCAACTGGAGCTCCTGGTCGAGGAGCTCGAAGCCAACCGCGCGAGTCGGGTGGCGCGCGCCGCGGAGGTTACGGGGGCGACGCCCGAGCAGAAGGCACGCCCCGCACGTCGGGCGCTGCCGGAGCACCTGCCGCGCGAGACGGTGGAACACGCCCCCGCTTGCACCTGCCCCGACTGCGGCGCGACGATGCGCAAGATCGGCGAGGACGTCGCCGAGATGCTCGAGTACGTGCCGGCGAGCTTCAAGGTGATCCGGCATGTGCGCCCGAAGCTCGCCTGCGTGCGCTGTCAGAAGATCGTGCAAGAGCCTGCCCCGAGCCGGCCGATCGCGCGCGGCATTGCCGGCCCAGGGCTCTTGGCCCACATCCTGGTCGCGAAGTACGCCGATCATCTGCCGCTGTATCGCCAGTCGCAGATCTACGCCCGCGAGGGGGTGGCACTCGAGCGCTCGACGCTCGCCGACTGCGTCGGTGGCGCGGCGGCGCTGCTCGATCCTTTGATCGAGGCGCTTGCGCGCTACACCCTCGCGACGCACTACCTGCACGGCGACGATACGCCGGTGCCGGTGCTCGAGCCCGGTCGCGGCAAGACTAAGACCGGGCGGCTGTGGACCTATGTCCGCGACGGTCGGCCCTACGCCGACGATGCACCCCCGGCGGTACTGTTCCGCTACTCTCCGGACCGCAAGGGCGAGCACCCCGCATTGCACCTGGAGGGATTCGCCGGAATCCTCCAGGCCGACGGCTACGCCGGGTTCGAGCGACTCTATGAAGGCGAACGGATCCGGGAGGCCGCGTGCTGGGCGCACGTGCGGCGCAAATTCTACGAGATCCACGAGTCGAACCGCTCGCCGGTGGCTGCCGAGACGCTGGCGAGGATCGGCACGCTCTACGCGATCGAGGAGGCAATCCGCGGCCGCCCACCCGATGAGCGGCGCACGGTGCGCCAGGCGCGCGCCGGACCGGCACTGGCAGAACTCAAGGCCTGGCTCGAAGCAACTCTGGCGCAGGTGTCGGCGAAGTCGGCGCTGGCGAGCGCGATCCGCTACGCGCTCACGCGCTGGACGGCACTGGTCCGCTATTGTGGCGACGGCCACATCGAGATCGACAACAATGCCGCCGAGCGCTCGCTGCGCGCGGTTGCCCTGGGACGCAAGAACTACCTCTTCGCCGGCTCGGACACCGGAGGCGAGCGCGCCGCGGCGATCTACAGCCTGATCGGCACGGCGAAGCTGAACGACCTGGATCCGGAGGCTTACCTGCGCGAGGTGCTGGAACGAATCGCCGAGCACCCGATCAACCGGGTCGAGGAGTTGTTGCCGTGGCGTCTGGCCGAGCGCGCTGCGCGGGCCGATGCGCGGCTTGCGGCCTAAGCCAGCGATGCCGGCCACGCCGCGCGCCCCGATGTTCGTCTATCAGCTGCGGGTGGAGCTGCTGGAGATCGAGCCGCTCATCTGGCGCCGACTGCTGGTACCGGCTGACATCAAGCTGCCCAAACTCCATCGGTGTCTGCAGCTCACCATGGGCTGGACCAACTCCCACCTGCACCAGTTCAAACTCGGCGAGAGCGTCTACGGGGTCCCCGATGCGGAGTGGCCCGAGCTCAACGTGCTCGACGAGCGCCGAATCCGGCTCTGCGACTTGATCGGCGAGGCGCAACGCGAGATCGGATACGAGTACGACTTCGGCGACGGCTGGGAGCATCGCATCGTGCTCGAGCAGACCGAGCCCCCAAACGAGTTCATGGTCTATCCGCTGTGCACGGCCGGCGAACGCGCCTGTCCACCGGAGGACGTGGGCGGCGCCCACGGCTATGCGGAATTCCTCCAGTCCATCGCTCACCCCAAGCACGAGCGGTACGGCGAGTCCATGCTCTGGATAGGCGGGGTCTTCGACCCCGAAGGATTCGATCTCAACGCGGTGAACCGCGCCCTTCGTCGAGTGCGCCTATAGTGGCGCTCGTCAAGTACGCCTTCGGCGGACGCTTACGCGGTTGCGACATGCCATTTCTGAGCATAACGAACTGAACCGCCCCGGGATTCCCCGGAGACTCCATTTCTTGAGAGGATGGAGTCAGCTGAGAAAGATGAAAGAGCTGGCGAGCTCAGTTCAGGTCTTCCTGTGCGGTACCGGCAAGCTTTCTCGCAAGGGTGTCGATCGATGACATCGAGGCAACGGAGACGGTGCATGACCCCGCAGGCGGCGCACCCACTCTACCGTTCGGTCACCTGAATGCGGCCTGGCTCGCGCTTCGGGCGCAGATGAGACAGGGGGATGTACTCTGGCAGTTCGAGATCCCGGCGCCGACGCATGCAGCCAACGAAGCAAGCTCGACGGGTGGTATCGGCGTCGGTTACGCCCTGTTCCGGGACGGCAAGCCCTGCGTCGAGATCATTGCCCACGCGCGCGACGACTTCGCGGATGAGGCAAATTCCGTCCGACAACTTGTTGTCGCGCAGCGCGTGAGTGAATTCCTTTCGATGTAGTGCGATGCTGATCAAGCTCGGCGATCGCGCGCCCATCGATGGGGTGTGACTCACCACCTTGCGCCCAATCTTTGGGGACTCATCCTCGTGGGCACGCGCCCCTGGCGAACGCCAAAGACGCCCCCCCCTTTACAGCCCCACGTAGGACGGGCCGGTCTCGACCCCCATAGCTGTCATCGCGCACCGACACAAATGGTCACGTGGCCATTACCCGGACCAACATTCGCGGCAAAAATAGGGAGCTAGACGCTTTGTCGCAATGCGGCCGGAATTTGGTGGTCCCGTCCCAGCTTGGTCAAGGCTTTCGACACCGCACGACGTAATAACTATAGCCACATCGATTTCCGTTCACGCTATTAACTCTTATAGTCGAGAGAACCGATCTATCTTTACCGCAGACCGCTGCTGGCGCGGTTTGATCTGAATAACAGGGGTAGTGAATATCCTGGGCGTTTCGCCCACGACCACCATACTCCCCTGTATAAAAGTACCGCTCTTCAACAGGTGTCCAAGTCGCTGACGCAGATCCCAGGGGCGCATGGCACAGGTAGAGTTCGCTCGCGACCTTTACAGTATCCCCAACCTTGCGGCCCTCCTGGCTGGCATAACCACAGTCGAAGCCGCGCGCCACGCAGTAACGCGGTTCGGCCCTCCCTGGCGCGGCGCGACATGTCTCGGAAAGACAGTCGCTGTCGCCAGAGCAGAGATCGCCGTGTTTCTTAAGACCCAGCAGGGTCGCGATCACCTGTTGGGTTTCCTTACCCGGTCTTCCCTTAATCGAATTCAGTAGTTGCCGAAATTCCTGCTCGTCTTGGATTGCCAATCGGAGTGCGTGAATCGCGATAGCTGTTTCTTCATCCTTAGCTTGGCCGAGCAAGCGGGTGAAGTCGTGAATCAGCTTGGCTTGCTCGACGTGGACATTCACCGTGCGATCTGCGTCAGCAATTTCCTTCTCGGCTTTGAGCCGGGCATCTTGTAGGCCCAGCTCGGCCGTCGCCTTGTCCTGCTGAAGCGTTGAATTGATTAGATATCCAAAGTAGCCGACAACAAATGGGACAAGAAGCACGCTCAGAATACCGAGTTTGTCCCACTTATCCTTCGGCCGGTCTTCAAGTTTCTTGACCCGCTTGTCAAGCGCCTCCAAGGTGACCGGCTCGCCTGGCGTTGAGACAGAGTCACCCGCTGTGGGCTGCTCCCGTAGCGTGGACATAGTTCATCCCCTCTCACCATGTTCGCTTACGCTCAATGTTCCTCCAGTAGGCCAGTGAGCCGAATTCATCCCACTAGCTCCGGCCCGTTTGGATTGCAGAAAACGGAAGCCCCCACCTGTACCGATGCGCTCTTAGTTCCGGTATTGCAATGTCCTAGTCGCCCGAACGATCGATTCGCGTATCCAGTTGCATTCGCCGGCTCGGTCGCCACCCGGCGGGCTCCGGGGCGTATGAACGACGATCGCGGCTTGGCGGCATAAGCGGAAAACGAGCGCTTGCGTTTTGAAGTGCAAAGTATGATCGCTTCCAGCCCATTTGGACAAAGGTCAGGTTAGGTCCGCTTTTGCCTGCAAGCGGTCTCCAGGTGCCTCGCCTGTCCGACTCGCCACCTTGCACGCAAAGGGTGGCGAGTTCCGCCTCGTGCGGCGATATTCATAGAGAGAGAAGCGCACCGGCGCGCTCTCGAATGGGAACGAATCCTTCCTCGCCCTTCGCTCGCTCCCGCGCCTGCGCAAGCCGCTCGGCGAATTCGGTCTTGCGGTGGCAGGTCATGACGAGCTCGTCCATCGCGCGGGTCATCGCGACGTAGAGGAGGCGCGCTTCGTCCTTGGCGTCTTCGCGCTCGTGGGGCATGAAGCCGATGCCGGGGATCGCGACGAGCGGGAACTCGAGGCCCTTGGCTGCGTGCATGGTCATGACCTTGACCGAGTCCTCGCCCGGCCGGTAGTTGCGGCTTCGCTTGCTCTCGTTCAGCCATTCGACCGGGATGCCGGCTGCGCGCAGGCTGCGGGTGACTTCCTCGCCCATGAAGCCTGCGCGGTAGACGACGGCCATGTCGCGCCATGCGCGGCCGCGAGCGTGTGATTCTTTCAGGCGGTTCGCGATGTAGTTCGCTTCGCTCTTGAGGTTCGGGAGGCTGACGAGCTCGGGGACGGGGCCGTGGCGGCCGGCGCTCGTGGGGGCGACGAGCGGGATGCCGTCCTCGCCCGCTTCCTCGGGGGTGAGCACTTCGCGGGCGAACTCGTAGGCGACCGCGAGCACTTCGTTCGTGTTGCGGTAGTTGAGCTTGAGGATCGTGGTGCGGCCCTGCGCCTGGATGCCGATGCTCGCGAGGCTGAACTTGCGGCGCTTCTGCCGGCCGTAGATCGACTGGGCGTCGTCGTAGAGGAGGAGGAAGGCGTTGGTGTCCGGATCGACCATCTGCACGACGAGCTTCAGCCACTCGGGCTGGAAGTCGTGCCCTTCGTCGATCAGCACCGCGCCGTACTGGGCGCGCGGGATCTGGCCGCGCTCGACCGCTTCGATCACGCGCGCGACCAGCGCTTCGAAGAAGGCCTCTGCTCCGCCCTTGCCTGCGGGCGGCGGCAGGTCGACGTGGTAGAGCTTGAGCTGGTCCATGCACCAGCCGTGGAAGTGGCGCACGGTCACTTGCTGGTCGAGGCCCTTGGCCTGGATCACGTGCGCGGAGCTTGCGCGGCGAGCGCGACGTTGTAGCAGAGGACGAGGATCGGCTTCTGGGTGAGGAGCGCGAGCCGCTCGGCGCGGTAGCCGAGGATGAGCGTCTTGCCCGAGCCCGCTACGCCGTGGATGACGCGGTGCCCCTCGCCGAGGCTGCGGGCGAGCTGCTCCTGCTGGAGGTCCATCACGCGCACGAGGTCGGGGGCGACGTCGAGGACGGTGGCCTCGCCGGCTGGTGGCTCGGCTTCGAGGGCGAGCGTGCCTTGCTGGATGCGGATCTCCGGGAAGAGGTGCCAGCGGATGCGCTCGACCTGCGGCAGCGTGAGCAGGCGCTGGAACGGCGCGGACTGCATGCGCCAGAGCTTTTCCTGGAAGGCGGCCGCATCGACCGATTCGGTCATCTCGTCCTGGCAGATCACGCGCTCGGGGTCGAGGACTTCGCCGAGGTCGGTCGCTTCGAACTGCTTGCGCGCGATGTTCGTGAGCACCACGCCGTAGCCGTAGGGGAAGGCGAGCTTGCCCTGGTGCGGACCGTCGGCGACCTGGAGCGCGGGGTCGCGCTCGAGAAGTGCCTTGACGGCGAAGGCGTACTGACGCACCTGCTCGAGCGGGTTGGCGGCGTGCGTGAGGCCGCGGTCGGTGAGGAGCTCGAAGGCGGCGCGGTCGGCCTTGCGGATGGTGTCGAGGCGCCAGTCCTTCACTTCCAGGACGAGGAGCCCACGGCCCGGGTGCAGCACGACGAAGTCGGGGTGCAGGTGCTTCGGGCCGACCGGCACGTCGTACCAGCAGAGGTAGTCGTCCTCGAGCTTCGCCTCGAGGCGCTGGGCGAGACGGCGCTCGCCCGGGGTCATCCGGCGCGCGCAGCTACCGAGCGAGGGGATCAACGTCGCCATGCGTGGCCATTTCGGGATGGCTCTCGGCGGTTGCAGTGGCGGGGATTATGCGGGAGGCGGCGTTGCCGCGGGGCGGGAAATGGCTGGGGGGTGTGGGAATCCGCACGGAGCGGATCGATCTCAAGCCACCTCGAACCGAAGCTGTTTGACGTTGGCTGAGGGGAATCGCTCTTTCAACCGCAGCACCTCGATCGCGACGACCTGCTTCTGCGCATTGAAGTCCAGCACGATACCGGGCTGGACCTCTTGCGACTCTTCGATCTTCGAATCGTCGAGGCGCAGATAGAGGGCGTCGGCCTTCTCGTCGTAATGCAGCCTCATCGCTCGCTCCTCAGTGCGCGGTCAAAATAGACAGTTACGATACGCCACGGTGTGGCCGTGCCATTGTAGATCACGCGCAAATACCGGTCACCGTTCTCGGCGACGGCCCCGATCGCATGCCGGAGCTGGGGATCGATCCGATCGAACTCGATGCGCTCGGGGCTGGTCAGCACGCGCTCTAGCCATTGAATCTGGATGCCGCGCTCCTCGAGCACGGTGCTGGCGTGCGCGGTGAGTTCATACGCTGGGCACTCCACTGCCGACGCCTCCCCGTCGCAAGTTCTTTCGTGAGTATCGAGAGCAGGAAGGCTCATGCCGTGAGCCCTCGACTCTCAAACCGAACCGGGTGGCGTTAGCCGATCCGGTCAGGATGAACCGCCCCGCGGTTCTACGCCGGTCGATGGCGGCCTTGAGGGAGGGTCGGTACGGGCGCGTCCTACCGAGCAGACGGGACAGACCCGGTTCGGTCCTCGGCGAGCGCCTTGTAGGCGCGATCGCGCTCCTCGACATCCAGAAAACTCGTCGCGCGGAATCGGCTTTCGATCGTCGGCGCCGAGAGGAGTCCGGCGGCGAGGCCCGCCTGGATCCACTCGCGATCACGCGGTTCGCCACGTGCATACTTCGAGACTGCGGCATCGTTGAGATCGAGGAAGAACACGACGATGCCGTTCCGGAGCGGCACTTTCACGAGTCGATACTCCCACTGCGCCGGAAGGGTGGGAAGTTCGGGCGAGATAGGATCCAGGAAATACCCGTGACTCGCGTCGAACGGGCTGCCTTCCCCCAGGCTTTGGGTCAACTCGAAGACGCGGCCCGGGTCCTGGCGCGTGTAGCAATCGACGTCGATCGACATGAGCATTCGCGCAGGGATCTCTTTTCCCTGCGCGACGCCGAGTATGGACAAGCTCCCGACAACGACGAATTCCGTATGCTTGGTGAGCTTCCTGGCTGCGTCGAAGAGCTCTTGCAGATGGCCTAGTTCCATGCCCAGGACCAAGGCGAATTCTGAAACAGCGCATCCTCCCATTCGCCAAGCGCGGCCATTGCCTTGGCAAGCTTGCGCGGCGGCATTGCAAGAAGCTCTGCCCAGCGTTCGATGTAATACGGACTGCAGGATCGCTTGCTACGCCACAGCTCGACGCGCTCACGGGCCTTCTCCACCATCGCCGCGGCCGCTTGTTGATCGTCGGCCAACGCGATGGCCAGCCGCAAGTGCCGGTTACGCTGGTGTTCGAGTTTCCTTGCCTGCTCGGCGCGAGCAAGCCTCCGCGCATCGTCGCGCGCCGGGTGGTCGAGGACTTCTGGTTGGATATCGAGCGCGTGCAAGAGCCGCTCGATCGTGTCCGTTTGCACGGGGTGCGGTTTGCCCTGCTCGAGCCGCGACAGGACGGCGCGCGACACGCCGGCCGCAGCGGCAAGCTCTTCCTGCTTCAGCCCTTTACGCACTCTCTGCGCCTTGATGAGCTGTCCATACTGCTCGGCAAGCATTGGCGTACTCATTAGGAAACTTCGTACATTATAGTAGACATCAGACGCGAAGGCATTCCGGAAGATTCCACCAAGATAAGACGCGCTTAGAGGCGGCCGGAGGAGAATTTCCTCTTTCTTTTCAGTCATGTATCTGACCAGGAACGACGACCGCCGCTTCGGCATCCCACACCTGTGGGATCCGTGCGCTGCGTCCCTGCCTGCGAGGGCCGTCGCCAGGCGGCGGGGCAGGCCTGGGTGGCCCGTATCGATGCCGACATGGGCGGCACCGAGATCGGTGTGGCGCTCGAGCACGCGTCCGGTCTCGGCGCCCCCAAGTTCGAGTCGCACGACCGAATGTCACCCGGCGGGCGAGCCGGCTTGCGAACTGGCTCGCGCGCCAGCGGACCGTTTGCAGCCCGAAGTGCCGCTCGAAGGGCTCGAAATCGCGATCACCATGGAGAAGCGGAATCCGGTGGCGTATGCAGAATCCGGCGACAAGCGCATCGACTACGCCGCGCACCGTGACGTCGCGCGCCCGCAGCTGCCGGTATAGGCTCGCCGCACCGATTGCCGCGTCGTAGCCACTCAGCGTGACGCAGGGCAGACCCTCGAACACCCGCCGCGCGGCGTCGAAATCGCGTTGCGCCGGAAAATCTTGCAGCACCTCCGCCACAATGAGATCGCCGGCGACGACCGTCTCGCCACCCACGAGGAGGCGCCGCAGCGCCTTGACCGGCGCCGCGACGGCACCAGTACGGAAGAAGTCGCTCCAGACCTTGGAGGCGACGAAGATCAGTGGTCGCGGCGCATCGCGTCGAGGTCGCCCTTCCAGCGCAGCTTGCCCTCGAGAGACAGAAGGTACTGGTAGTGCTTCTGGCGCGCGAGCAGCCGCAGACCGGCCTCGATCGCTTCGCGCTTGGTCCTGAAGCCGCCCGCTTCCATGGCTTCCTTCACGAGCGCATCGTCGAGCACGACGTTCGTGCGGGTGCTGCGAGTGCCGCGGCTCTTCGCCATGTCGACCTCCGATGTGTACGTCCGCGACATGCTTGCACATCGACCGCCGAGCGGGAAGGCCCGCCCCTCGCGTCCGCGGGCACCCTGTAGACAGCCCACCGCGCGCCGGCCTCGCGCGAAGATCAGGGCGGAGAGCACCGCGTTGGTGTCGAGCACCACCCGCGGTGCGCGGCTCACTTCTCCCTGCTCCTCGCCGACGGCCGCCATGCCCACGCGACCGCGTCCGCCACGACCCGATCGGTCGGGCGGCTGCTACCCCGTGATCCAGGAGAGCCAGATCGCCAGCGTAAGCAATTGTGACGAGCGTCTTTCGGGGATCGTCACGCTGACGGCGGGCGACCGCTTCGATCCGCGCGGCGCGACGACCCTTCGCTCGTAGGCCGGCGCACGAACTTGACATACCAGCGAGAACGTTTGCATAGTCAAGCATCGAACCCCGGCAGCGAGCGGGGCCTCGCCCCACGACTGATTCAGGAGAAAGCAGCCATGGCCAAGCGCACCACGCCTTTCCAGGTTTCGCCGTCCAACCCGGGGATCGGAGAGATCCAGACCGAGCCCGAGCGGCACCGCGACATGCCGTACGCCCCGGCCATCCGGGTGGAAGGGCCAGGTGACCTGCTGTTCATCTCGGGCGCGACGCCGTCTCCGCTCTATCACAAGCACCCGCACGTGCTCAGCGAGCACGAGCACCCGAACGAGATCAAGGAGCAGGTGCGGCGCGCGATGAACACCGTGCAGGCGATCCTGAAGCACGAGGGCCTGGGATGGACCGACGTCGTCAAGATGACGAAATACCTCACCGACATGCGCGACATGGACGGCATGAACGAAGTGCTGGCGGAGTACCTCGGCAACTGGCGCCCTGCGAGCACGACGATCTGTGTCAACCAGCTTTCGACGCCCGGAGCCCGGGTCGAGATCGACGTCATCGCCGCCTTCCAGAAGGCCTAGTCGCAAGACGCGCAGAAGACGGTCTGCGAGCATTGCCGCAGATCGACCACCTCTACGCTACTGGACCAGCACGGTCGACAGGATCGGGAACGCGGCGATCAGCGCCGTCACCGTGAGCATGGTGAGGACGAAGGGCAGCGAGCCTCCGAAGATCTCGGGAAGGCTCGTGAATCCCTCGGGGAGCGAACCCTTGACCACGTACACCGCGAGGCCGAAGGGTGGGGTCAGCAGCCCGATCTCGACCGCGATGACGGTTACGATGCCGAACCACACCTGATTGCCGCCGAGCGCCGTTACGATCGGCAGCATGATCGGCAGCACGAGCAGCATTATCGACACGGAGTCGAGGATGGTGCCGAGCACGATCAGGATCGCGACGTACACGAGAAGGAAGCGCCCGAGATCGAGCCCTGCCTCGGACACCAGTTGTGCCGTGTAGGTCGGGATGCCGGAGAGCGCGAGCATTCGGCTGTAGAGCGACGCGGCGATGATCAAAAACAGGATCGAACCCGCAACAAGCCCGGTCTCGACGAGGACCTCCTTGATTCCCGTCAGCGAAAGCTTGCGCCGGACGAGTGCGATGATGAGCGCCCCCGCTGCTCCCACCGCTCCGGACTCGGTCGGCGTGAAAATTCCGCCGTAGATCCCGCCGATCACGACGACGATGAGCGCGAGCATTGGCAGAAGCGTGAGCGCCGATTCCCGCGCGCTCATGCTCTCGACCTTCACCCCGTGGCGGGGCTCGCCGACGAACCGCGGAAACACTTTCGCGACGAAGGCGATCATGATCATGAATGCGATCGCCAGAATCAAACCGGGGATCACGGCAGCAATGAACAGCTTGCCGATCGAGACTTCGGAAATGAGGCCGTAGATGATGAGCAACAGGCTCGGTGGAATCAGCATGCCGAGTACCGAGCTTCCGGCAACGGTTCCGACAGAGAAGCGCCGGGAATAGCCGTGCTCGACCATCGGAGGCACCGCGACACGGGAGAACACGGTCGCGGACGCGATCGACGAGCCGGTGATGGAGGCGAAGAGCGCGTTGGCGAGCACTGTGGCCATCCCGAGTCCGCCGCGCACTCGGCGAAGCAGGGTCGCGGCAACCGCGAACGCATCCTTCCCGACATCGGCGCGCTCGACGAGAAGCCCCATGAGGACGTAGAACGGGATCACCGCGAACTCGTAGGAGCTGATCGTGCCCGCCGAAGCGAGCCCCAGTGAGTTCACGGCGATTGCCTCGCTTCCGCGGACCAGCCAGATGCCGATAAAGGAAAGCACGATGAGCGCGATCCCGATCGGCATACCCGCAAGCAGCAGGCCGAGCATGCCGAGAACGGAGATCGCGCCCATCTCGGGCGGTGTCATATCACCGAGGAAGTTGACGGCGACATAGCCGGCGCTGAGCGCGACCAGCACACCGACGATTGCCAAGTCGAGAACCGGGCGAGGTCGCGGCGCGCCAGCGGCGCGCCGCCACGTGAAACTTCCAGCGAGCTCGTCCCACGCGACGACGGCGCAGGCGAGCGCAGCCGCCGCGGCCCCGATCACCATGGGGAGCTTGAACGGCCAGACTGGCATCTTGAACGTACCCTCTGCGCCCGCGAACTCGTCCCTGCGGACTGCGGTGGCGAGATCGGGAACGGCCCAGACCAGGATCAGCACGAACACTGCGACCCCTGCGAGCGCAAAGAGCAGGCCGTACACGTGGCCCGCGAGCGGCGTGCGCTGCTGGATTACGCGCAAGATCAGGTCGGCATGGATCATGCGACGGGCCCGCACCACCTGCGCAAGCTGCAGAAAGACCAGACCCGGGACGCTGAGCGCGACGAGCTCAGGCGTTCCCGTGATCGGTGAATTGAACAAGGCTCGCCCGGCGATGTCGCCGCAGATCAACAGCATGAGAGCGAAGACCCACAGCGAGCCGGCTGCCGCGAGCGTCCAGCTCAGCCCGGAATAAATGCGCGCGAAAGCCAATTGACGACCCGCCGAACCCTGGATGACAAACTCGCAAGGCAGGCCGGATGCGGCCTGCCTTGCGAGCGATGGTCGAAACGTCCCTTAGAGACCCTCGTCCCAGTTGCGCAGCGGCTTTGCGCCGTGCGCCCGCATCTCGTTCATGTAGGTTTTCATGATGTCGGCGGCCGGGACGCCCTTGGCCGAGTTCGTCTCGACGAATTCCTTGGCGATGTTCGGCATTGCGGCGATCCAGCGCTTCCGATCGGCCTCCGAGAGCGTGCTCATCTTCGAACCGGCGGCCACCATCTTGTCGAGCGAGCTCTGCACCCGCGCCTTGACCTCTTTCGCATGGACCGTCGAGTATTCGCGCCCCAATTTGGCGAGCACTTTCTTGACGTCGGGCGGCAGCTTCTGCCAGGTGTTCCCATTGACGGCGAACCCTCCGATCGTCGTCACACCCAAATCGACGATCGTGATGTAGGGCGCGACCTCGTAGAGCTTGAACGAGAAGGCGCCGGTCGAGATGATCAGCGTGCCGTCGGCGACGCCCGTCTGGAGCATCTGATAAAAGGCCGGTAGACCGGCGGAGACGGGCGTTGCGCCCGCAGCCTTGATCCATGGCGCATGCGAGGTCGCCGCAACGATCTTCTTCCCGTTGAGGTCATCGAGCGACTTGATCGGAAACTTGGTGAACAGGTGGTAGGTGTCCGAGACGGTCGCCCCAAGGAACACCAGGTTGTAGCGCTGCCACTCGGCCTTCATCGCCGGGATCGTGTCGTTCATCTTGTTCATGACATCGACGGCGATTTCCTCGTCGCTCGTGACGAACGGTGTCGCAAACATGATGTTCTGCAGCGGCAACTTCGCGGGCTCCCACAGCGCGCCGACCCAGCCCATATCCGTGACGCCCTGTTCGACGGCTTCGAGGGTGTTGTTGAAGTCGTAGAGCACGCCGCCGAAAGCTTCGTTCCACTGGATCCGATACTTGCTGCCCATCGCCTCCAGTTCCTTGTTGCTTTGGGCAATAACGTGGGTCTTGAGCGCGCCGACCCAGGGTACGACGGTCGGATGGCTGGATGACATCGTGAGACGGATGGTTTCGGTCTGGGCGGCGGCGGGCCCGGTCGCGACCAGCGCGGACATCATCAGCACAGCACACGCGACGGCAATTCTCTCGAGCTTCATTGCGGACTCCCCCATTTTGTTGACTGCAGTATCCAACAGTATGCGACAAAACTTCCCATCGCGAAGGTCTTCTACCCGAGCTGCCACCAGAATCGCGTGCTCCTGTACGGCGAGTGGGTGGAGGAGAATGTCCTGGCCCGGTCGAAGAGGACCGTCCCCGCGGCAGGGGCGTCGTGCTTGAAGTCCAAACCTTCACGGATCTGCACGAACCGCGTCGCGCCGCAGCCGGCCACCGTGCACTCCGGCTTCCCCTTCGGGCATTGGCCGTAGTGGCACAGGTTGCCGCGAAATGCGTTGGTCGAGGCGTCGAGCAGGAACGTGTCCACCTGATGGTGCGCCACCCCGCGCGCGTCTGGATGCGCGCTTTGCCATTCGGTCAGTGCCCGGGCGGCAGCCCGCTTGAGCGAACGCAGGTCGGCGAAATCGCTGATCCACAGCGCGAGATCGACGTCCTTGCACTCGTGCAAGATCTCGACCCGCGCGCGCCGAAGCCGCCGGAACCGCGGCACCTCCCGCTGCAGCGGCGCCGCCACCGACCCGAACAGCATCACTTTGTGAACGGCCGGGATCGTCGCCAACGCGGCCGCGACCGCATGGGCGGCCTCGCGGAACGTTTGCTGCCGCGCGAGCGCACCCCGATTCTTCTCTTCGATCTCGCCTTCGGAAACGGGAACGCTCGACTGCAGCCGGTCCAGCTCGAGCGCGAAAGCCTCGGTATCGATCGCTTCGCGCTCGAACTCGCGCCACAGCGCGTCCTCGGCCTCCCGAAGCAGGTTGCGCTTGGTCGCGGCGGGCTCTTGGCGCAGCGCCTCGGGCGATTCACCGGCGCGCGCCGCGACTCCGCGCGGTCGCCGCTCGCCGAAGCGCTTCCGATGCAGCTCCCTCACCCAGGCCTCTCGTTCTGGTACGCGCCTGCGCTGTGGTCTTCGCCCATCGTGCAAGTTGGGCAATGACCGGTTTTCGATCCGATCTTACCGCCAGCGATCGGCGTCGGCCATCCCGCCGCTCCGGTCGGGATCCCGGTCGGGCGCGGGCGCTTGCGTATACTTCCGCACGTGTCCCGGAGGCTGGAAGGCAAGATCGCCATCGTCACCGGTGCCGGCGGCGGCATCGGTCGCGCCATTTGCCTGGCCTTCGCCGATGCGGGCGCGGGGCTGGTGTGCGGGGACATCGATCGCGCGAGCGCCAACGAGACCGTCGCACAGGTCCACGCACGGGGTGGTCGGGCCGAAGCGGTCATCGGCGATCTCGCCCGGGAGCAGACATCGATCGATCTCGTCGCCGCGGCGCGGGCGGTTTTCGGTGGCTTGACGACCGTCGTCAACAGCGCGGTCCGCGACGCGCCCTATCAGCCCGTGACCGAGCTGCCGCTCGCCGAGTGGCAGGCTTCGCTCGATGCCAACCTCACCGGGCCCTTCCTCCTGCTCAAGCATGCGATCCCGGTCATGATCGCGGGCGGCGGCGGCAGCATCATCCTGATCGCCTCGCAGCTCGCGCGCACGCCCAAGCCCGGCCGGGCCTGGTATTCGTCGCAGAAGGGCGCGCTGATCAGCCTGGCCAAGGCGCTTGCCGTCGATCACGCCGCGCAGAACATCCGCGCCAACACCCTGTCGCCCGGTCCGACCGCCGACCAGCGCTTCTTCCGGCAGTGGCCGAGCGAAGCCGAAGCGCACCAGCACGCGGCGACCTTGTTCGGGCGACTCGGCACGCCCGAGGAAATGGCCGCGGGCGCGGTGTTCCTGGCAAGCGACGAGTCCTCGTTCACGACCGGCGCCGATCTCTTGATCGACGGCGGCTACACGGTGGTCTGAGAGGCGCAGCGCGAAGCGGCAAGAAGATCACGCTTGCTGGCGCAGATTTGTGGGACAATGTCGTACACCCGCTGAGGCCCCAGATGACCACCCTGACCATTCGGCTCGATCCAAAGCTCGAAAAGGCGCTCGAGCGCATCGCAAAGAGCACCGGGCGGACCAAGAGCGAAATTGCACGTGAAGCCCTGAAGCGCCAGGTCGCCGTCGCGCGCTTCCGCGAGCTCCGCAGAAAGACCCTGCCCTTTGCCGAGGCACAGGGGCTGGTCACCGATGAGGACGTGTTCCGCGTCCTCTCGTGAGGGTCTTTCTCGACACGAACGTGCTCGTCAGCGCGTTCGCTGCGCGAGGGCTTTGTGCCGATCTGCTCGAACTCGTGCTGCTCGAACACGACCTGATCGTCGGCGCCAATGTCATGCGCGAGCTGCAGAAGGCATTGCGTGAGAAAGTGAGGCTTCCCGCGGCGCGCACGACCGAGATCGTGGAATTCGTCTCAGGCGAGGCGGCCGAGGTCGTAAACAAAGTCTCGCCAGCCGAAGTGGACGTCGATGCGGACGACGCGCTCGTTCTCGGCGAGGCGCTCGCCGCGCGCGCCGAGTTCTTCGTGACTGGCGACGCAGCACTCTTGAAGTTCGATGCGATCGCGACGCTGCGGATCGCATCGCCGCGGGGATTCTGGGAGATTCTGCAGGCGCAGAAGCGCTAGTGTCCCGAATCAGCGTTTCGTCGAAGAAAACCGCCCGGCTCGCAGCCGATTGAAAGACTGGCGCTCGGCTCAACGGCTGCTTGCGCGGCGCCTGACCGCCAGGCGGGGCGCGCCGGACGGACAAGAAACTCCGCACCGGCGATGCCGTCGGGCACCTGCCGACAGACAATACGGCGGGCTCCGCGAGCCGGCGCGCACCTAGATCGAATTCCCTGCGGGCCTTGCATCGAGTAAACCGCAAGTCACCGGTCGCCCGGGGCCCCTCCCCACCGGTCGCCCGGGGCCCCTCCCGCCGTACTGGTCACTGGCGTTATAATCACGCACGTTACCATTCCTTCCAGTGGTTCCGCATGCCCTTCCTGGAGCTTCTCGAGCGCGGCCTGGACGCGGTGAATGAGCGCCACCCGGAAATGCCCCGGGGCGCGGTGACGCTCGCGCGGCTCGGGTATCACGTGTTCCGGCAGATGAACGACCGGCTCGAGTCGTTCTTCGCGCGCCACGACCTCACCTCGTCCGCCTGGACGGCGCTGATGATCATCTACGCTTCGCCCGGGCGCGCGATCAGTCCGTCGCAGATGAGCGCGGTGCTTGCGCAGTCGCGCACGCACATGACGCGGGTCGGTGACGAACTCGTCGAGAAGGGACTTGCGCAGCGCGTGCCGCACGGCGGGGACCGGCGGCGCATCGAGCTCACCCTCAGTCCGCGCGGCGAGCGGTTGGTGCGGAAGCTCTTGCCGCTGGCCTGGCGGGAGTACGAGCGTATCGTGGGCGCGTTCTCGCCCCGCGATGCCGCGACGCTCGAGCGCCTCCTGCGCCGCTGGATCACGCATCTCGAAAGTGCCGCGCCGTCTGCGCGCGCGGGCGCAAAGGAGCGATCGAAATGAGTCAATCCACTGGACGCGCCGCCGATGGCGCGTCCCAAGTGAAGCCGCCACGACCGGGCCGCGTGCGCCGCATTGCGCTGTCGTCGCTCGCCATCGTCTTTGTGATCGCTGGACTGGTCGTTGCCGCCTACTGGTACGTGCTCGGGCAGTATCGCGTCACCACCGACAATGCCTATGTCGGCGGCAATCTGGTGCAGGTGACCCCGCAGGTCGCGGGCACGGTCGTGTCGATATGGGCCGATGACACCGATCTCGTGACCCAGGGGCAGGTGCTGGTGCGCCTCGATGACGCGGATGCGCGCGTGCAGCTGCAGGTCGCCGAGGCCAATCTCGCCGAAGCCGTGCGCGCGGTGCGCGGCCTCTATGCGAGCGACAGCCAGACGCTGGCGCTCGTCACGCAGCGCGAGGCAGATGTCCAGCGCGCCCGGCACGATGCGGACGCCGCACAGGCCGAGGCACGCAAGGCAGCGGACGAATACCGCCGCCGCGAGGCGCTCTTCCGGGACAAGTACATCTCGGCCGAGGCACTGCAGACGGCGCGCACCTCGCTTGCCGCTGCGCTCGCGCAACGTGATTCGGCGCGCGCGCGCGTCGCGGACGCTCAGGCCGCGCTGGCACAGGCGCGCGAGCAGTCGGTGGGCGCCACCGGGCTGGTGGACAACACTTCGATCGAGACGCACCCGCGCGTAGCAGGCGCCGAGGCCAAGGTGCGGGAGGCGTATCTGGCGGTCGTGCGCGCCACGATCGTTGCGCCGGTGCGTGGCTACGTCGCCAAGCGCAGCGTGCAGGTCGGGGAGCGGGTCGCACCCGGCACCGCGCTGATGGCGATCGTGCCGCTCGGCGATGTCTGGGTGGATGCCAACTTCAAGGAGAGCGAGCTCGAAAACGTGCGTATCGGTCAGCCCGTGAAACTCACTTCCGACCTTTACGGCAACGACGTCAAGTACTCGGGGCACGTCACCGGGCTCGGCGCCGGTACCGGCTCGGTCTTCTCGCTCCTGCCCGCGCAGAACGCGACCGGCAACTGGATCAAGATCGTGCAGCGCGTGCCGGTGCGCATCGACATTGACCCCGCTACGCTCAAGAGCCACCCGCTCCGGGTGGGACTCTCGATGAACGTCACGGTCGACACCCACAATCGCCGCGGCGAGGTGCTCGCCCGCTTGCCGCTCAAGGAGAGCCGCTACGCGACACCGGTGTACGACGAGCAGGCGCGCGCGGTCGAGGAGCGGATCGCCAAGATCATCGCCGCGAATCGCAAGGCCGTCGTACCCCGATGAACGCCGCGCCGGCGCGGGAGGAACCAGCGCCCCTGCGCGGCGTCGCGCTGGTGCTCGCCACCTTCGCGCTCAGCCTCGGGGCGTTCATGAACATCCTGGACCTCTCGATCGCGAACGTCTCGGTGCCGTCGATCGCCGGGGATCTCGCGGTCAGCCCCACCCAGGGCACGTGGGTGATCACCTCCTACGCGGTGGCCGAGGCGATCATGCTGCCGCTCACCGGCTGGCTCGCGCAGCGCTTCGGTCAGGTGCGCATGTTCGTGAGCGCCACGGTGCTGTTCACGCTCGCCTCGCTGCTGTGCGGCATCTCGACCACCTTTCCGATGCTGCTTGCGGCGCGCGTCGCGCAGGGCGTGGTCGGCGCCTCGATGATCCCGCTCTCGCAGACGCTGCTCACCGGCTGCTACCCGCCGCAGCGACGCGGGCTCGCGCTGGGACTGTGGGTGATGACGATCGTCCTCGCGCCGATCGTCGGCCCGCTCGCCGGCGGCTGGCTCACCGAGAACTGGTCGTGGCACTGGATCTTTCTGATCAATCTGCCGGTCGGCCTGGTGGTGGCGATCATGGTGGTGCCGCTCTTCCGTGATCGCGAATCGCCGCGGCGCAAGCTCCCGATCGATTTCGTCGGACTTGCCCTGCTGATCATCGGCATCGGCGCGCTGCAGATCCTGCTCGACAAGGGCAACGAGCTCGACTGGTTCGGTTCGTCTTACATCATCGGGCTCACGGCGATCTCGTTCGTCTCGCTCTGCTTCTTCGTTGCATGGGAGCTCACCGAGGAGCACCCGGTGGTGGATCTGCGGCTGTTCGGCCATCGCAATTTCGCGGTGGGCGTGGTGTCGCTGATGATCGGTTCGATCGCGTTCTTCGGGACGCTGGTGGTGGTGCCCCTGTGGCTGCAAACCCAGATGAACTACACGCCGCTCTGGGCCGGCAAGGTGATCGCGCTCGGGGGGCTCTTTCCGATCCTGCTCGGGCCGCTGATCGGCGCGAACCTGCACCGCCTGGACGCGCGCGCGGTCGCGAGCTTCGGCTTCATCGTCTTCGCGACGACTGCGTTCTGGAGCGCGCGGTTCACGCCCGACGTGGATTTCTGGACGCTCGCTCTCATGCGGCTGGCGATGGGCATCGGGATCAGCTGCTTCTTCCTGCCACTCGTCGCGATCAACCTGTCAGGGCTCAACCAGGGGCAGATCGCCGCGGCCACGGGGTTGCAGAACTTCATGCGCAACCTCGGGGCGAGCTTCGGCACGGCGATCGTGACTTCGCTCTGGGTGCACAAGAGCTCGGTGCATCATGCGCGGCTCGTGGAGTCGGTGACGCCGTACAACCCGCTCGCGGTGGACTACCTGAACCGGCTGCAGTCTACCGGGCTCACGCCCGAGCAGTCCCTCGCCGAGCTCAATCGCACGGTGACGGAACAGGCCTACCTGCTCTCCACCAACGCGGTGCTGTGCATCAGCGGCATGCTGATGCTGAGTTTGCTCCTCCTGATCTGGTGGGCGCGGCCGCCGTTCACTGCGCGGGTGGGGCATTGAGGCCGCGCCGGGGCTCGGCGTGTTTTTAATCTGGGGCTCATTGGCTGAGCCTCCGCCAAAGGCAGACTCCGGCATCAACTCATGCCGGGCGAGCGCCCAGTAAGCACGGTCGCGAAGGCCCGCCCATGGCACGGATAGTAACTTTTGCGTTACCATACTCATGCTGGAACTTCAGGAGTACCTCGACGCCAAGAGCGGCAGCCCGTTTGGGGACTGGTTCGACGATCTGGATCCGGTCGCTGCCGCGAAGGTCACGGTCGGGTTAAGCCGGATCGAGCAAGGCAATTTGTCCAGCGTGAAGGGCGTTGGTAGGGGCGTTCTGGAGTATCGAATTGATTTTGGCCCTGGTTATCGGATCTACTTTGGGCGCGACAGCGAAGTGCTGGTTATCCTGCTCGGTGGCGGAACCAAGAAACGCCAGCAACTGGATATCGACCGAGCGATGATGCGTTGGGCGGATTACAAGAGCCGTAAGCGAAACAGGTGAGCGCAGCACCATGGTACTCAAACGACATTTCAAGGAAACCGTGCGAGAGCGCGCGCAGCGCGATCCCGCGTTTCGTGAAGCATTGCTGCGCGAAGCGATCGAGACACTGCTCGGTGGTGACGTGGAGACGGGCAAGGCGGTGCTGCGTGACTACATCAACGCCACGATCGGATTCGAAGCGCTTGGCGAAGCGACCGGCACGTCGTCCAAGAGCCTGATGCGGATGTTCGGGCCGGTGGGCAATCCCCAAGCGCACAACCTTTTTGCCGTCCTGCATTATCTGCAAGAGCAAGCCAATCTGCGGTTTCAGGTGCGCGCGAGCCCCCGCAAGCGTGATCGCCTGCCCGCGTCGGGATAGCTCGGTCTTGGCCAGGCGCAACTGACGACTTTAGCCTCGCGGGCGCTCGACTTCCCGGGCGTCTAGCGCCCGAGCCGGATGAACTCGAGGATCTCGCGCCCCAGCCGATCTTCTGCGGTGTTGAAGTGCGCGATGACCGACGTGTGGTTGTGGCCTGCAAGCCAGACCATCCGCGGCGCGCGGCGCTTCGCTTCGGCGAGGCGATGGAACAGCTCGGCGCAGTGCAGGTCGAGCAGCGGATTCTCGTATTCCGCCACCGCGATCATCGTCGGCACGCTGTCCGCGGAGACGTGCGTGACCGACGAGCAGTCGTCGAACACGGCGGGGTCCGTGCCGTAGTAGGCCTCGACCTTGCGCGCATTCGGGTTTTCCGGAAGCGTCTCGGCGCGCACCCGTCCGCTCAGCACCACAAGCCCGGCGATCCCGGGCCCGGCTGCCGGGTGGCGGCGCTTGTCGTAGGCATACGACCCCGCGTGCGCCGCGCCGGCCGAATGGCCGATCAGAAAGATCTTCCCGGGGTCGCCGCCGTGCTCCGCGATGCTGCGCCTCACCCAGTCGATCGCGCGCGCGACGTCCTCGGACCCGCTCGGATAGCGGTGCTCGGGGGCAAGGCGGTATTCGATGTTGACGCCGACCACGCCGTTCCGCGCGAAGTAGTAGAGAACGTTGCTGTACACCTCGGGGGTGCGATTGCGATGGCCGTCGACGAACGCGCCGCCGTGAACGAACACGACGACCGGCAGATCGCGGCCCGCCGCCGGCCGGAAGACATCGAGCTGCTGGCGGGGATGCTCTCCGTAGGCGATGTCCCGCACCACGTCCACACCGTCCCTGGGTGCGCCCGCGAGCAGCGGTGAGAAGCTGTCGATCATGAGCCGGACATGACCGGGAATGTCCTGGCCCCAGCGCGGGCCGACTTCGGCCATCAGCTTCCGCAGCGAATCGGGTATCGCGGGAGCAGCGCTCATGCGCGAAGCATTCTGGCGAGCGTCACGCCGGCGCGAAGTTCAGCTCGACGCCGACGTTGTCGGGATCGCGGAAGAAGACCTGCGTGACACCGGTGCGCTCGATTAACCGGCTGGTGAACTCGATACCGTTCTTCTCGAGCGTCGCCAGGGTCTCCTCGACGCTGCCCTTGGCGACGAACGCCAGATGGTCCACCGCTCCGGTCTCCTTCGTCGGGATCGCCTTGTCGAAGATGACGTGCACGATTGGATAGTCGCCCGCGTACAGCCACACGCCCGGAAAGCTCAGCGTGGGGCGCGGCCCGACCTTGAGGCCGACGATTTCCGAATAGAAGCGGGTGGTGCGCTCGGGATCCGAGCTGAGCAATGCGTAGTGATCCAGTCCGACGACGGCCATTCCGATCCTTTCCCGCTACTTGCCCGCGTCGCGCAGCATGCGCGTGCGGTTCACCGGTCCGTCTGGCGACATGCCGAACCAGCCCTCCACCCGGTCGAGGTCGATGATCAGCGCGACGCCGGTGCGTGCGTAGTCGTGATTGCGCTCGGCCTCGGCCATCTTCTCGTAGATCTTCTTGCGCGCGGCCTCGTCGGTCGAGATTTTCGCGCGGCCCTGGAACTGGAACGTGGCCTTGGTCTCCTCGTCGCGATACATCAGCGCGACCTTGGGGTTCGCGCCGATCGAATCCAGAAACACTCCGTCGGAGTTCCGGACCCAGATGGCGAGCTGATCGTCGCTGAACGATTGCGTCGAGCCGCGAAACGAGAGGATCGGCTGTCCTTCGGGTCCCACGTAGGCGACGATCATGGGGTGGCGCGTGGAGAGCGCGCTATCGACGAGCTTCTTCAGCTCGTCGGGGAGCTTGAGAGGCGCCGCGGGCATCGGCGCGCCACCGAACAGCGGCTGCTGCCGGATCGCGGAGATTTTCTCGCCGGCGAATGCAAACACGATGATCACTCCGGTGCTGGGCGATCCGGGCGGCATCTTGCCGGTGATCTTGACCGTGTCACCCTCGGGCTCGGGCGCCGACCAGGTCGCTTCGCGATAGACACGGCCGTGGTCCTCGGCCGTCACGCGCTGCAACACCACCTCGCGCCCGGAAATCTTGCCGAGCGTCTGGAACACCACGTCGTCGGTGAGCAGATCGGCGCGCACCGTCACGCGGCCCTTGATTGGCCTGAGCGAATCGAGGAAGTCCTTTACGATTTGGCTCTTGTCCACGAAGGTTCTCCTATTCAGCCTTCATTTTACTCCCGCCGCTGTTCCCGATCAGTCGAACAATGCCTTGGGCAGGAGGGTAGCGACACCGGGCACGTAGGTGACGATCGCCAGCACGACCAGATTGACGACAATGAACGGCCAGACGCCGCGGGTTATCTCCACGACCCTCTTGTTCAGCGTCGATGCGGCGACGAAGATGTCGAGCCCGAAGGGCGGCGTGATCATGGCGGTGCAGACATTGACGCCGATCACCAGGCCGAAGTGCACCGGGTCGATGCCAAACGATTGCGCAACCGGGAAAAGCGTCGGCACCAGGACAAGCATGGCCGTGCCGGGATCGATGAACATGCCGGCGATCAGGAACGTCACGTTGACGATCAGGAGGAACATCAAGGGGCCGGCATCGATCGCCCGCATGAACGCTATCACCGCCTGCGGGACGTGCGCGATCGTGACGAAGTAGGCCAGCACGCTGCCAACCGCGAGGAGCATGAAGATCACCGCGACCAGGACGGCGCTTCGCTGCGCGATGGTCATCAGCCGCCCGAATGTCAGATTGCGGAAGATCACGGCTTCGACGAACACCGCGTACAGCACGCTCACCGCGGCCGCCTCGGTCGCCGTGAACACGCCGGAGTAGATGCCGCCGAGAATGATGCACGGCATTCCGAGCGCCCATGTGGTGCCTTTCATCACCCCGCCCGCCGCCGCACTGCGCGTCATACCGCCCCCGACACCGCGGCGCCACACCTCGTAGAGCACGAGCACCGCGAATGCGAGGCCGAGCACGATGCCCACCGACAAACCGGCGGCAAAGAGCCGGCTGATCGAAGTACTCGTGAGCCACCCGTAGATGATGAGGGAGATGCTCGGCGGAATGAGGAGCGCGGTTTCCGCCGCGGCGATGATCAGACCGAGGCTGAACGGATCGCTGAACCCGGTTTCGCGGAGCCGCGGATACATCAGCCGGCCGAGCGCCGCGACAGTCGCGGGCGCTGAGCCGGACACCGAGCCGAACGCCATCGAGGCCGCGATCGCCGCATGTCCGGAGCCCCCGCGCATCCCGCGGAAGCACGCCTCGGCCGAGCGGCTCAACAGGCGTGCGATGCGCCCGTCCGCCATCAGCTCGCCCGCGAAGATGAAGAAGGGGATGGCGAGCAGGATGCTGTGATTGATCCCGCCGATCATCTTCTGCAGCAGGATGACGTCCGGCATCGTGCCGTAGAACGCCTCCTTGACGAGGTAGACCGGCACGCCGAGCACGAGCAGCAGCTCGAACCCGAGAAAGAGCATCGCAGCGGCCACCAGGACGATCAGCCAGATCATGACTCGTCGCGGTTTCCAAGCCACGCCGGCACGACCGGCCAGCGGCGCGCGTCGCGCACGGACAGCAGCCGCAGCAGATACCGGAATGCCAGCGAGGCGAACCCAACGACCGGCGCCGCGTACAGCAAGTAGGTCGGCACCCCGAGGGTCGGGCTGATCTGGCCCGTGCCCTTGACGAGGAGCGTCAGATTGAGGGCGATGATCGTCGCGCCCGCCGAAAAAACGAGCCCGACGAGATCGATGATCGCGAAGAGAAGCCGCTCGAGCGGTCCCGAAAGCCGGCCGCGCAGGACGTCGACCGAAACGTGGCGGCCCACCTCGAGCGTGATGCCGGCGGCCAGGAACACCAGCCAGACCAGGAAGTACCGCGCCGCCTCATCGATCCAGGCTAACGCGCTGGCGTAGGCAGGTGCGAGCGCACGCACCAGCACGTTGAAGCCATAGAGCGCGGTCATGACGATGAGCACGCCGGCCGCGCCGTAGCGCTCGGCGAGCCCCAGACCGTCCGCGATCCGCTCGAGCGCGCGCCTCATGTCACGATTTCACGCCGGGCCGCGCAATCGCGCGAGGGCGATTGCGGGCTCGCCGTGGCGTCGCTCACTTGTTGAGAGCTTGCAGCTCCTTCTCGTACAGGTCGATCAGCGCCTTGCCCTCGGCGCCGGCCTGCGCGATGTAGGCGTCGCGTGCCTGCGGATAGATGATCGCGCGCAGCTTGGCGCGCTCCGCCTCGTCGGCCGTGCGGACGTTGATCCCGGCCTTCTTGAAGAACTCGAGCGAGGCCGCTGCGTCCGCTTCCTTGCCCGCCTCCACTTCCGGCGCGACGTCGCGAAACGCCGCCTTGACGATGTCGCGCTGGGCGGGCGTGAGGCGCGCGAACCACTTCGGGTTCATCAGGATCACCTCGACGATCGCGCCGTGATCGGTCACGAGCAGGTTCTTCTGCACCTCGAAGAATTTCATCTTCTGGATGATGTCGAGCGGGTTTTCCTGGCCTTCGACCACGCCATTCTGCAGCGCAGTGTAGAGCTCGCCGAAGGGCAGGACGATCGCCGAGGCGCCGAGCGCGTCGAACTGCTTGATGAGGATCTTGGAATCCATCACCCGGAAACGCTGCCCGGAAAACGCTTGGAGATCATTGAGCGACTTGTTCGACGTGAACTGCTTGCGTCCGCCGGACCAGAGTGCGATGGGCTCGAAGCCGCGCTTGCGGAACGATTCGAGCACCGCCTGGCCGAACGGACCTTCGCGCAGCTGACGCGACTTGGCGCGATCGGTGGGGAAAATGTAGGGCACGTCGAAGATGGAGACTGCGGGATTGAACCCCCCGAGGAACGATGCCGGCGCGATCATCATCTCGAGCGTGCCGAGCTGAATGCCTTCCGCCATCTCGCGGGCCCCGCCGAGTTGGGAAGAGGGAAAGACCTGGATCTCGATCGCGCCGTTCGTGCGCTGCTTGACCGTGTCCGCCGCCTTGATCAGGCCGCGGTGCTTGGCCGTGGTGGGCGGATCCTGCGATCCGAGCTTGGCCACGAGCTCGGCGGCACGCGTCGGCAGAGCCGCGACGAGCCCGATCAGAGCGACACCCATCAGTAGATTGAGTTTTCGAGACATGTCCCCTCCCGGATGACGTGCGCCAGGTCGGCGCAGACAGCGAAAGGCTAGCACAGACCACTCCGCGCACGCGAACGGCACTGTCCCGTGGTTGCCCCCTCCCGCCCGCCCCGGCATCATCCGCGCGTGCGCATCAATCGAACTGATTTGGGATTCCTGGCGTTTGCCATCGGCGCGGGCGCGGTGTGCGCGTGGCTCGGCGGGCTTGCGGCGATCCAGGCGGCGCTCGGCAACGCCGGGCGCACGCTGCTCACGATCTTGCCGATCTTTGCCGCGGGACTGCTGCTCGCGGGATTCGTTCAGGGGCTGGTGCCGCGCGATCGGGTGAAGAACTGGCTGGGCGCGGCGTCCGGCATGCGCGGGCTGGTGCTCGCCGTCGCCATCGGCGTCATCACGCCGGGCGGACCGTTCACGTCGTTTCCGCTCGTCGTGGCGCTCGCCGAGGCCGGCGCGGATATCGGCGTGCTGGTCGCCTATCTCACGTCGTGGAGCGTGCTGGGACTGAATCGCATCCTGGTGTGGGAGATTCCGCTCATCGGTTGGGATTTCGTGGTGCTGCGCGTGGTGGCGTCGCTACCGCTCGCGTTTCTTGCCGGAATTGCGGCGCGAGCTGTCGCTGCACGGGTTGCCGTGCGACCGCGGAGCAAGTGACGCATGGGCGTAGCAGAGCTCGTCCTGTGGAGTCTCGTGATCGTGATCGGCGCGGTGGCGCGGCTGCGGTCGCCTACCGCGCTCGCCGATGCGGGACGGCGGGCGCTCGCGTTCGCCCGAGAGCTTGTGATCCGGTTGCCGCTGGCGCTGCTCGCCGCGTCGTTTCTTTCGCAGATCCTGCCGCGCGACATCGTGGGCGCGGCGATCGGGCCGGACTCCGGATTGATCGGGATACTCGCGGCGACCGCGGCAGGCAGCATCCTGCCGGGTGGGCCGTTCGTGGCGTTTCCGCTCGCGGTGTCATTCTATGACGCGGGTGCGGGATTGCCGCAGCTCGTGGCGCTCATCACGTCGTGGTCGACGCTCGGGGTAATTCGCATCGTGGCGTTCGAGTGGCCGATGCTCGGACCGCGCTTCGTCGCGCTGCGGGTGGGCGTGACGTTGCTGCTGCCGCCGCTTGCCGGGGGGATTGCGGCGGGGATGCTTGCTTTTGCGGGGCGGTAGGGTTCACCCCATGAGCCGTGAAATCTCCGTGCGATGCTTTATCGCGCTGGCACTTTTTCATATCGCCGATGCGTCTCACGCGGGTTGTGACTTATACGTTACGATGACTTCTTTGCAAGGCTGCGAGCGCAGGAGTCGGACCAATGAGTCGGCGTAAGACAAGCGTTCCCCATCGGAAACAGTTCATCGAGGAGCTCAAAGAGGATCCCCAGCTTGCGATTGAATACTTGAACGCTGCGGCCGAGGAGGACGATCCGCAGACCGCGCTGCTCGCACTTCGCACGGTCGCGGAGGCGCTTGGAATGGCAAAGGTGGCGAAGGCTGCCGGTCTACCGCGCGAGAGTCTTTACCGAGCCTTGTCTCCCAATGGAAATCCGCGATTGAGCACATTGCATGCGGTGCTGCGAGCGGCGGGGTTGAGATTGGCGTTCGAGCGAGTCGAATAAGCGCGATAAACCACCCCGCCGCCTTCGGCGGCACCCCGCCCGGCCCGAAGCGGGGACGCTTCGGGCGTTCGCCGGCTCGAACGTGCGCAGGCACGTTCTTCGAAACCCCGGCTCACCCTTGGAAAGGAGGGGAAGAAACTTTCAATGCCTTCGCTGGCTAAGCCTCTGCGAGCACTACGGTCTGCGGTGGCGGGGCGAGGCTGGGGAGCGGGAGCGAGGCGTCGGCGTCGCCGGCTTCGACGAGCACGCGCATGCCGTGCTTCCGGGCGAGATTGCGCATCGGGTAGTTCGTCGCCGCGCAACGCATGAAGAGCTCGCGCACGCCCCACTCGTTGCAGCGCAGGCAGCTCGCGCGTACAAGGGCGCTGCCGATGCCGAGCCGGCGGTTCCCGGACAATACGGAAAGTCCGAGTTCGGCGTAGCCGTGTCCGCGTGCAACATGGACTCCGCCGATGAGCACATGGCTTGCATCGAGCACGCCGAAGAAGGCGTCGCGGTCGAAATCGATGCGGCTCACGTAGTCGCGGATGGTGTAGGCGCCGACCGCCGCGCCGAATCGCAAATTGCGATCGTCGGGCGAGAGGGCGAAAAAGTGGTTCGCAATGAGTGCACGCTCGTGACGTTGCAGCGCTCTTGGTACAGGCGTCATGAAGATTCCCTTGAGCGGTTGGTGGCCGATGCGGGACGCACCGGGCCGGCGCACACGTGACCGGGAGGGGTCACGGTGCGGGCGGGAATCTGAGCGGTAGGCGCTCAGTAGGAGAGTCCGCCGATGCCCGGGCCGCGCCCGCGCTCGAGCTCGCGAATACGGCGCTCGAGATCGACGAGATCGCTCGACTTGGAGAGGTACTTTTCCATGTCGCGCTGGCGCATGCGCCAGAAGGTGCGCTCGATCGAGCGGCCCATCCGGCGGATCATCAGTGCGAACACGCGGGAACGCAGCTCGCGGGCCTCCCGCTCGATGGCCATGATGTCGTCGTGGGTGAGGTCCGTCCCGAACCAGGCCGAGAAATCCGGGTTTTCGGGGTCGGCGCGGTTCCTCGCGGCGGCCGCTTGACGGGCCTGAAGTGAGTCGTCGCTAACTTTAAAAACAGTGTCTTGCGTCATGCTGGGTGCTCCTGGCTGGTCAAATTGCACCTTTTTGTTGCGGTGCATGGTAGAAATGTAGGGGTGGCGCCGCCTGATTGCAATTCGCCTTTTCAGATACTTAGGTTAGATTTCTCAGAATCACCCATTTGTCATATTGCTTTGCAACATTATTGCCAGAATATGGTCGTATCATATGAGCCATGGAGCTTTACCAACTACGCGCCTTCGCCGCGGTCGCCGATAGCGGGCAGCTGACCCGCGCGGCCGATCGCCTGCATCTCAGCCAGCCTGCGGTCAGCGCCCAGATCAAGGCGCTCGAAGAGGAGCTCGGACAGCGTCTTTTCGACCGCACCTCGAGCGGCATGGAGCTCACGCTGGTGGGCCGGGAGCTGCTCGAGACCGCGCAGCGCGTGCTCGCCGCGGCAGACGCGCTCAAGACTCAGGCCAGCGCGCTCAGCGACCAGGTGGTCGGCAAGCTGAGCATCGGAACGCTGAGCGATCCGCATTTCATCCGGGTCGGCAAGCTGCTCGGCCTCGCCGTGGAGCGCTATCCGCACCTGGATCTCGAGCTGCACAACGTCTTTTCCAAGTCCGCGCTCGAGAGCGTGATGGACGGCGGGCTCGACGCGAGCTTCTATTTCGGCGAATTGCCCGATTCGGGTGTGGCGGGCCTGCGGCTCACGGAGATGGTCTACCGCGTGGTGGCGGCCGCAGACTGGGCGGAGCGGTTCGACAACGCGACGTGGACCGACATTGCCGCCCTGCCCTGGATCCTGGCGCCCGAGAAGAGCACGCACTACGCGCTCTCGCGCGGGCTTTTCAGCGAGAATCACGTGCAGCCGGTGCGCTGGGTCGAGGCGGACAACGAAGGCGTGATCGCCAACCTCGTCCAGTCCGGCGTGGGCGTATCGCTCGTTCGCGAGGACGTGGCGCTCGCGATGCAGCAGGCAGGCAAGCTCTTCGTGTGGGAGCCGCCGCGGCTGCCCACCACGCTCTGGTTCATCTATCTCGCCGAGCGCGCGCAGGATCCGCTGATCGCCGTGCTGCTGCGAATGTTGCGCGAGCTTTGGCAGCTTGGTCCTGGGCAGTCAACCACCCCGCCGCCTCCGGCGGCACCCCTCCTTGAAAAGGAGGGGAAAAAACCAATACCTCGCGTTCAGGCTGCGTCGGCGGACTGATCGAGTCATCCCCGCGCACGCGGGGATCCAGCACGCTTCTGAGTTTGATCAGACTGGATCTGGATTCCCGCTTGCGCGGGAATGACGGGCTTTCTCGCGCGCCTCAGCCTGGATCTGGATTCCCGCTTGCGCGGGAATGACAGGCTTTCTCCCGTGCCCCGCGGCGGCCGGGGTATGCTGCGCTCCGGTGAACGTTGACCGGAGGAGGCACCATGTCGGCAGTCGTCAATCACGCCAAGCGTCAGCTGCGCGAGGGCAAGCTCGCCATCGGACTGGGGCTGCGCCAGGCGCGCACCGTGGACATCGCGCAGATCGTCAAGACCAGCGGCTTCGACTGGCTCTTCATCGATCGCGAGCACAGCTCGATGGGCCTTGACACCGCCGCGCAGATCGCCGCGGCCTCGCTGGCGGTGGGCATCACGCCGATCGTGCGCGTGCCGGGCTACGAGCACTATCACGCCTCGCGCATGCTCGACAACGGCGCGCAGGGCGTGGTGGTACCGCACGTGGACACCGCCGAGCAGGCGCAACGGATCGCGGACCACTGCCGCTTTCCGCCGGTCGGTCACCGCTCGATGGGCGGCGGATTGCAGCAGACCGGTTTCGCGCCGATGCCGGTGGGCGAGCTGGCCCGCGTGGTGAACGAAGAGACGCTCGTCGTGGTGATGATCGAGTCCCCGCAGGGCGTCGCGAACTGCGAGGCCATCGCCGCCGTGCCGGGCATCGATGTGCTCCTCATCGGCACGAACGATCTCTGCTTCGAGATGGGCATCCCCGGCAACTTCCTCGATCCGCGCGTGATCGACGCCTATACGAAGGTCATCGCGGCGTGCAGGAAGCACGGCAAATTCCCGGGCATGGGCGGGATGTACACGCCGGAGCTCCTCGAGCGCTTCGTCGGCATGGGCGCGCGGCTCATCCTGGCCGGATCGGACTTTTCGCTGCTGATGCAGGCTGCCACCGCACGGGCGGCCCTGATCCGTGGCTTCGAAAAGTCGTAAAGGTTCGAACCGCCGTTGGCCACTTCCGCTGTCGCGTGACCTTACAGGATGCGCCCGCACCTGCCAGACTTGTGTGACAAACCATTGAGTTACGGGACATTTTCGGATCAGGCCCGGTTCATGCATGCGTCATAACGTCGGACCCGGCGGAGATATTTTCTGGCGTACCGACGCTTGTCCGACTATCGACACTTGTTCGATCGATACGTGGCTAACGAGACAAACGGTATGACCACTCATGGTATGACCGCACTTGGTATGACCACTCATGGTATGACCGCTCTTGGTAGGACCGCTCTTGGTAGGACCGCTCTTCGCACCAGCGTATGTGCGTCTCGGCATCCATTGTTTCCTGAAGGCGCGCTATTCGATGGCGGCGGGCAAGCCCTCGGCGTCGTGACGTGCGGCGTCCCGAGTAACGTTTCCAAAACACGAGAATGATGAAATTCGAATCGGGTCAATCCGGAAGTTCGAGCAGCACGGCAATAAGCCAGCATGATCTGAGAAACCTGGCGCGCGAACACGCGCAGGCCGCGCTGGCCCTGATCATCAAAGTCCTCGGCAATCCGAAAGCCGTGCCGCAGGCGCGCATCGCCGCGGCCCGCAGCCTGCTCGAGCGCGGCTGGGGCGAAGACCTGCAGGAAGATGTCCGTTTGCACCGGCACGATGCCCTGAAGGTGTTGCTCGGGGTCATGAACGACAGCGGCATCTCGTTGCGAACGCGGCTCGCTGCAGCCGACATACTCCTGGATTACGGTGGTGGCGAATCGAGGCCGCACGTAGTGCCGACCGTCGCGCGCAACACGCAACGCTGGCTGGACGAGATCCGGGAAATCCGCGCGCAGTTCGCGGCCGGCCAGCCGTCCGTCGATCACTAGCGCGACAGGCGCGCACTCTCCGGCTTGTTGCATGCTCCCTTCCCGGGGAGCTCTTCCGACTCGCCCCTGGCGACCCCGGCTCACGACGCGACGCGGCCAAAAGCTGTCCTATACTTGCGTCCGTCGATGGTCCGTTCGGACGCCACACAAGAAGAGGAGGCTCACATGTTCGCGCGTTTCATAACGCTTTTTCTGGGATTGATGCTTGCCGGCGCCGCGCATGCGCAGTTCAAGCTCACGAGCCCCGACATCAAGTCCGGTGGGACGATTTCCGCCGAGCAGGTCTTCAACGGCTTCGGCTGCACGGGCAAAAACGTTTCGCCCGCATTGAAGTGGACGGGGGCGCCGGCGGGAACGAAGAGTTTTGCGCTGCTCGTGCACGACCCCGATGCGCCTACCGGTGGTGCCGGTTGGTGGCACTGGCTCGTGATCAATATTCCGGCGAGCGTCACGGAGCTCGCGAAGGGCGCAGGTACCGCCGACGGCGCCAACCTGCCCAAAGGCGCGGTACAAATCACGACCGACTTCGGCGGTCCGGGCTGGGGTGGTCCGTGCCCGCCGGCCGGCGACAAGCCGCACCGCTACAACTTCACGATCGTCGCGCTCAAGGTCGACAAGCTCGACTTGGCGCCCGATGCGCAGGCGTCGCTCGTCGGGTACATGGTGAACGCCAATTCGCTCGGCAAAGCGACGCTGACGGGCAAGTACGGTCGCAAGAAGTAGCCCGCGATCCATTGCTTCGCGGTCGAATGGCGATCCGATCGATGACATCGCACCGCCATGGCGTGCCGCACTTGCCCGAGCTCTTCGAGAACAATCGTCGCTGGGCTGCGCGCATAACCCGCGCGCAGCCCGACTTCTTCGACCGGCTCGTCGACCAGCAGGCGCCGCGCTACATGTGGATCGGCTGCGCGGATAGCCGCGTTCCCGCCAACGAGATCGTCGGGCTGCTGCCAGGCGAGATGTTCGTGCACCGCAATGTCGCCAACCTGGTGGTCCACACCGACCTGAATTGCCTGTCGGCGCTGCAGTACGCGATCGACGTGCTGCACGTGCAGCACGTGATCGTGTGCGGTCACTACGGCTGCGGAGGGATTGCGGCGGCAAGACGCGGCGCGCCGCTCGGCCTGATCGACAACTGGCTGCGCCACATCCAGGACACCCAGGAGCGCCATCGCCCGGAGCTCGACGCACTTGGCGACGAAGCACGCGCGCTGGATCGCCTCTGCGAGCTGAACGTGGTCGACCAGGCAAGCAACGTGCGGCGGACGACCGTTTATCAGGACGCCCTGAAGCGCGGCCAGGAAGTCGTCGTCCACCCCTGGATTTACCGCCTGAGCGACGGACTGCTTCAGGAACTGGAAGCCGATCCCGACGCGAAGATATAAGGCCCCGGCAGCGGCTACCGCCCGTTCACGTGCTGGGTTCGGCGTGCGGGGCGATTGCCTCGCAGCCGTTTCGAAAGCGCTCGCAGCGCTCGATCAAGTCACGCTTGCTCTTGGGCATCGGCACCCGGGCACGCGTGATGTGACTGACAAGTTCCGTTCCGGTCCGGATGAGCTGCAAGGCATCGGCGACCTCCTGCCGCGCGCGCTCGGATGAGTCGGGAGCGAGCTTCGGCTCGAACGCGGCAAGCCGTTCTGCGGAGGCGACATACGTCGTCCAGACCTCGAAAATGCCCTTGTCGGTGCGCAGCGTCTCGGTTTTCACCTTTGGCCGACTCCGCAAGCTCGGCGAAGCACTTCCCGATCCCGAGAAACGGCGGCAAGTCGGCGAACGTTGCGGTCAGCGTCTCGGCGATGGAATCGATGTCCTGCATCGTCTGCGCAATCTTGATGTAACGGCTTTCGTAGAAGCTCTCCACAGGGAGCGCGAACGCCTTGAAGGGCTCGCCCCAGAGCTCGTCGATACCCTCCTCGCCGCTCCGGTGCCGCACGAGCTTGCCCAGCTCCAGAGCTTCCTTCAGATGCTCGCCGCACATTCGCATGAGGGGGTTGTTGGACTGGATCTCGACGCCCAGGCGCTGGATTTCCACGAGCTGGGTGAATATGCCGGTAGCCCGGTTGAACAGCGCGCCAGCCAGCATGCCCCCCTTGATCCGGCGCCGCACGGGGTCGGTTTCCTCCTCGTAGGTGCGCCGTGCCTCGTCGAGTCGCGTGCCGGGCATGTTCAGCCCGTGCTCCGTGTGGTTGAAGAGACGGCGCGTGAGCGCCGCGATGAGCTCCTTTTTGGCCTCGAGCGTATCGGCGGGAACCGGATAGGTCTTGACCCAGTAGCCGTCGTAGTAGACGCGCTCCTGGCCGTCGATCACCTTGCGGGCGCCCAGTTCGATGGGTGAGTCCATGGTGCTTTGCGCTTCTTCCGTCATACAGAGGCTTGGTCGGGCTCGGTCGACTTAGACGGGGTCCACCTCTGCAAGGCTAGCGCTGTTGCCCGCTGACGGCAACGTCCGAATTCTGTGGGCAAAAAAGCTTCAACCCAGCGCGATTCCGGTCAGTCGACAATCCTGCGCCATGTGCCGGATCGCTAAGAACGATTGCCCAGCGTTGCAGGAGTGTTACAGGGCACGCTCGCTGCTACCGGTTTGTGGGAATTGCTCACCTCGCTCGGCGAACAGGTCAAGTTTTACATGCGAAGCGATGGTCAAGCGGCTCGATGCGCTTGCCGTCGGGTCAAGCCAGTTGACTGAACGCCGGACCTTCGTCGGCCATTCCGCTCGCAGCGCTAACGCCGGTTAGCGCTTTCCGTGTCGTCCCTCGCTCGCGCGAGGTGCAGTGCGCGCTCGCGCCGCAAAATGTCGTCATTGCCCGACACCCAACGGGTTGCAATAACGACGGCGCTGCATGACTATGGCATTCCTTGCGACTGCACCGCGCAGGCTAACCATCCGAGAGACCGAGGTTGTTTCGATGTCCGCGCACGACCTCTCTCCATCCGCAGAGCTCGTCCGGTTGACTCGCGTCGCATCCGAATCGCGCGACTTGAGTACTCTCGTGTGCGCCCAGCATCAGATGCGAGTTGCGATCCGCCGTGCGCTCGTGTCGTGTAACTGGTCCGACCTGGACGAAGCTCACGACACACTGAAGGATTCGCCGTCGCTAACCGCGCGATTCAACGAGTGCCTGCATCATGCATTGGAAACGCCCGAGCTCGCCGCACACGGACTCGGCCCACACTGGCATGGTCTGGTGCTTGCGATCCCTATCACCCTCGCGTCCCGCGATGCGGCGCTCGATTCGCTGCCACATCCATTGGCGAACGCGTTGCGCGAGAGCCTGCAGGCTCGGTTCCCCGGCGGCACCAGCATCCGACTCCTTTGCCGGCTCACGCCACAGCTCGTCGCCCATTCGATGGGGACACGGTCCCTGTACGAGCTTGTCAAGGAGCTTGCGTCGGGAGAGGACCGCGCGGAAGACGGCCTCGGGCCGCATCCGGCAAGCGATTTCGTGCCGCATGGCCGCAGCCTGGGTCGCCACTATCTCTTCGCTCTCGCGTTCACCGCCCATCCCGACCAGCTCGCACTCGAAATGGCCGGGAACCTTCGACATGACCCTGGCCTTATCGAATGGGCCACCGCACAGACCGAGACAATCTGTAACGACTTTGCCGAACGAGGTTGGCCACCCGACGTGCACGTATCGGCGCCGCAGCGCTTGCGCGAGATGCTTTCACTGTGGCCCGTGATAACGGACATGAGGGAGGTGGACGGCTTGTTGGGCCATGTCGCATCTCAGCATGGCGTTCCGATCACCACGCTCAGGGCAGACCTCTCCTTGATATACGGCAAAGAGGGCGGCTTGCGAATCGCCATCAGCGACCGCAGCGTCGGGACTCCGCTTGCGCACAGCGTCTACCGGCTCGCGCCGCTGAGCCCTGGTCCTGACGCTTATCGGGTCGCCGTGCGGCTCGCCTCTGCGGGTGTGGAGCTCACCGCCGAAGAAGATACCCTGCGCCGGGCCACGGAACGCGCAATCATGCTCACCAATGCTGTGCCGGCGTCCGGGGCGACCGATGCACACGCGGCCCCAACGGCGCGTCCTTTGGGAGCGAAGGCGTTCTTGTCCCGATTCTCCCGCTCGCCCCGACATCCAACCTGAGCGGAAGCACGCTTCCTATCCTTCGGCCTCGGCGCGTGCTCCGCCTCGAGGCCATCGCAGATAGAGGTACGGGGGCGGCTGGTCCGCGCCGACCGTAGGCCAAATCAATGGCGCATTTCAGCGACGAGGGCTCCACGTTCACGGCAGCATAGGGATGAAACCGCTCGACCACGTCGCCTGGATCAACGCGCAGCCCTGGAAGCGGGTGTCCATGGCTGGCTTGCTGATCTCGGTCGCCTTTGTGGGGTACATCGCGTACTGGGCTCTGCGCGGCAACGGCTGGGTGCCACTGCTCGACGACGCGAACTTCGGCGTGCACGAAGCAGGGCACCCGCTCTTCGGAATCTTCAGCAATCGGCTTGCCGTCTACGGCGGAACGCTGATGCAGCTCGCGCTGCCCGCAGTGTGTGTCTTCGAGTTCTGGCGCCGGCGCGATACGCTGTCCTACGCGCTGTGCGGCATCTGGCTCGGCGAGAGCGTGCTGAACGTAGCCCGCTACATGGCCGATGCGCGTGCCATGCAGCTGCCGCTCGCAGGGTTCGGCGAGAGCGTGCTACACGACTGGAATCTCATTCTCTCCCGATGGGGACTGCTGCAGCAGGATGTGATCCTTGCCAACGGGGTCCGCGCCATTGCGTGGGCAGGTATCGCCGCTAGCCTCGGATTCCTCGCCTATCGTCGCTGGCTGGGTACGCGCGCAGCAAATGCGGAGCGGTAAAACCGCGGCATAAAGGGTCTCCGTGCCCTCGACAAGCTAGACTCCCGAGGTGACCAACGCCTTGACCTCGGCCCTGTCGCGCCTGCTCGAATCATCGCCGCTGCGGAACCCCGCGTTCCGGACGTTCTACTTCGGTTCAATCGGAGTCGCCCTGGGCTACACGATGCAGGCGACGGTCGCAGCATGGCTGATGACCACCCTGACCCCGTCGCCGCTCATGGTCGCGCTGGTGCAGACCGCGAGCACGGCGCCCACCCTGCTCTTCGGATTGGTCGCGGGGACCCTTGCCGACATCGTGAATCGGCGACGGATCATCGTGGTCACGCTGCTGATCATGGTGACCGCCGCGCTGGTACTTGGCACTGCCACCATCTTCGATATCACGGGACCGATCGCGCTCCTCGCGCTGACTTTCATCATCGGCATCGGCTTCACCTTCTACCTGCCCACGCAGCAGGCCAGCGTCCATGGCCTGGTATCGCGGGCGGAACTGCCCGGCGCCGTCGCGTTGAACGCCGTCGCCTTCAACGTCGCACGTGCGGCCGGACCCGCGCTTGCCGGCGCGATCGCCGCCTGGGTGGGAATAGGCGTCGCCTTCGTAGTGGGCGCGCTTTCATTTACAGGGATGTTCATCGCGCTGCGCCGCTGGAAAGGTCACGAACGGCCGCTGCCCGGCGTGCCGGAAAGATTGTTCTCGGGCGTGGGCAGCGGGCTGCGCTACGCGCGGCACTCGATCGCCATGCGATCGCTCATCATCCGCACCCTGAGCTTCGCGGTGTGCGCGAGTGCGTTCTGGGCGCTGCTGCCGGTGATCGCACGCGATCAGCTGGGTCTGGGAGCCGGCGGCTTCGGCTTGTTGTCCGCCGCGTTCGGGACCGGCGCGGTCGTGAGCGCGCTGGCGATTCCGCGCCAGCTGCGGACCCAGCCGCTGAACACGATCGTGACGTACGGAGTACTGCTCTGGACGCTCGCGACCGTCCTGATTGCAGTGACGGATATCACGGCAATCGCATTGGTAGGTACGCTTTGCGCCGGCATCGCCTGGGTGAGCGTGCTGGCGAGCCTTTCCGCAGGAACGCAAAGCAGTGCACCCGCATGGGTACGCGCACGCGCCGTGGCCATGAACATCGTTGCCGTCCAGGCGAGCCTGGCCATCGGCAGCGCCTTGTGGGGCGCGCTGGCGACGGTTGTCGGCACACACATCGCGCTGGGCGCGTCGGCGGGGCTCGTGGTGATCCTGTCTCTCTTGCATCGCCGTGTGCGTGTCGCCATGGGCGAGGAGGCCGACGTCACGACCGGCGTACAGCTTCCGGACTTGGCGATCCACGAGGAACCGTTGCCCGATGACGGTCCGGTCCTGATCCAGATCGAGTATCAGATCGATCCGGAGAATCGCGGGGCGTTCCTGCGCGCCATCCACGCCGTCGAGACGACCCGGCGTCGCAACGGCGCGACCAGCTGGCGGGTGTTTCGCGACCTGGGCGAGAAAGGCCGTATCGTCGAGCGTTACATCATCGCATCGTGGGCGGAATACATCCGCCTGCGCTCGCGGATGACGATGGCGGACCGAAAACTGCAGGAGCAGGTCCTCGAGCTGCAACGGGAAGGCGTCCCCGTCCGCATCTCGCGTTTCATCGGGGTCACCTCGTTCGATGACGATTCGGAATCGACCGATGAAAAATCGGAGCCGCTGTCGGCCCTGCCTTGAGATAGTGCGCGGCTAGCTCTGGTTCCACTCCTCCCGCTGCTTCGCGCGGACTTTCACGTTCGTAGTACCACTTCAGACCCAGGGGCTCCTCGCTCAAAACGGTCGTCTTGAAACTTCGCCAGGCCTGAATCTCGAAGTAGTCGAGCGGTCCGCCATGGGAGCGAAGCCGGTGCGGCACTCCCGGAGGAAAGTACACCAGCGTGCCGGGCTCGAGCTCGCGCGATTCGTTCTCCACTTCGACGACGCCGCGACCCTTGAAAGTCATGTAACAATGCGCCGCGCCATCGGGGTTGGCATCGGTGCCTCGGTGCACGTGGTAGGGGGAACCACCGCCCTCCTTGTAGTGCATCTCGCCTGCCTGAATGGCATTGGTCGAGGTGAGCCTGCTGCCATCCTTGAGCCGGACGCTGGACTCGGCGCAGAATCGGCGAACGCGGCCCCCGCTGGCATCACTCAGTGCGCGGAGGGACTTCCTGTTGAAGAAATATCCCGGCCCGCCGGGCAATCCGGCTTCAACGGCGGCCGGAGGCTTCGGCACCACCATGTGCAAGAGGTCCATATCGGACCCCGAGGCTTCGAAGCGAGCTGCTTCGCCGGGTTGGAGGAGGACGCCGGCACCTTCCTCGGCTTCATGTGCCTCGTTTCCGAAATGAACAGTCCCCTTGGCCGGAGCCATGACATAGACGAGGTGGTAGTCCTTGCCACCCTGGATATCGAACTGCCTGCCTCGCGAGATCGTCTGCCTATAGACGGTCAGGTTCTTCGAGCCGCACAAGGCCGGACTGCATAGCGTCCGCTCCGCGCCGAATTCGCTATGCCGGGCCTCGGCAGTGTTCGAGTTGATGATCGAGATATCGCTGATCGTCGCCATACCTTCACGCTCCTGCGCTGCCGAAGATAAAACGAGACTACCGCAGAAAACGAAAAAGGCCCCGGTCGGCTGGTTCCCGCGCCAGCTCGAGCCCGATCTCTGTTGATGCCCCTGTGACGAGCGCGACCGCGCCATTCGGATGCATTACCCGAGCCCGACTGTTTGTGCGATCAGTACTCGCGCGACCAGACACAACCCTGCTCCGACGATGACGGCTCCGGTGGCTCGCGCGATGCGCTCACCGGTCGGTGCGAGACGTTCGACGGTGATGGCTGCCGTCACGAGAGCCATCACGCGAAGGTCCATGACCCCGACGACCAGGAGGATCGCCATCGGACCGGCACAGCAGATGCTGCAGTGGAGTCCGAGGCGCACGCCGTGCCGCCAGGCCGTACCGACGTCGGCCGGCAGCATACGGCCGCGTCCGGGTGCCTCCCGGCAGCAGGCAAGGTGACGCGCCTTCCACGCGGTGAACTGCAGGGCGCCGGCGATCAGCACGACCATACCGACCGCAATTGGAACGGCACGCGCGAGCGCCGGATGCTGCATTTCGATCGCCGCAATCGCCACACCAAGCGGAAAAGCGGCCATTCCGGACACGATCCACACGAAGAAGTACCCCACGCCCACCAGCGCGGTCAGCCGACCGAGGCGCGTCTCGCCAGGCCCGCTGACGGCCTGGCGGTAGCGCCACAGCATTGGGACCAGCGAGGGCAGCATCATCGCCACCATCATGACGACCCACATGCCGAGGAACGACACCGCGGCGCCGAACCACGTTTGTCCGGGCATCCGCATCCACGCCATCGACATCGTCCAGTCGCCAGGCATCGGCATGCCGCCCATTGCCGACATGGACGCGGACCAGGCGATCGTCACCGCGGCGCTGGCAGCGAAGAGCAGCGCCGAGACGCCGAAAAAAGCTTGCTGGGAGGCTCGCTCCGAAAACATCCGTTGCGAGATCGCCCCGTCGATGCTCTTCTCAACCACGACTTCGCTCATCACTTGTTGTACTCGTCGTGGCGGCGCCACCAGACGCCCGTCTCGTTGCGCCCCCTGGGTGCGCGATCGAGCCACTGGTACATGCCCCAGATGCCGTCCAGCCCGCGCGCATAGGTGGAATAGGCGTGATAGACGACGCCGTCCTCGAGCACGAACGCACTCATGCCCGGTCGCTCGCGCGTGTACGTGGCCACGTCGGTTCCGGACATGGCCGCTTGCTCGGCGACCGGTCCCGCGGTCGGCGCCGCGTCCATTGCGTGGCCGCCGCGCTCGTAGTTGTATTCGACGGCCCCCTCGCGCTGTTGCTCCTCGGAGACCGAGACGTTGAAGTCGAAGTTGAAATCGCCGCCGAGCGAGGATGTCCAGGGAAACGTCCAACCCATCCGCCGCTTGTACGCCTGCAGCTTCGCGAGCGGCGCCCGCGACGCCGCCCAGAGCATCACGTCGTGGTTGGCCAGGTGGGCGGTGATGCCCTCGAACCCGTCCGCGATCGCCGAGCAGGACGGGCACCCCGCCTTGTAGTCGGGCCCAAACATGAAGTGGTAGACGAGGAGCTGCGAGCGCCCCCGGAAGAGGTCCGCCAGCGCGGCGCTCCCTTCGTCGGTGTCGAATCGGTATGCCTTGTCGATCCGAACCCACGGCAGCGCCTGCCGCCGCTGCGCCAGCTCGTCGCTGCGCCGCGTCAGTTCCTTCTCCGCCTCGAGCAACTCGAGCCGCGCCGCAAGCCAATCTTTACGTGTTCCAGTCGTATGCTTCATCATCGCTATTCACTCCTCACTTCGGGTATCGGTTGTTGGTGATCGGAGACTAGCGTCGGGTAATCGAGCAATGGGAGTGACAAGTGTGTCGGGATTCAGATGGACTCGCTGATCACGGCCGCGGCGCGCGCGCTCGCGGCGGGTGATCCCCTCGGTGCACTGGACCGGGTCGCCTTGCGCGAAGACGCACCTGCGCTCGCGCTTCGCGGCATCGCGATGGCGCAGCTCGGCGATCTGGTTCGAGCGAAGGCTCTCGTGCGACGTGCGGCGCGCGCCTTCGGTCCGAAGGAAGCCGTTGCCCGCGCAAGGTGCGTCGTCGCCGAGGCCGAGATCGCGCTCGTCTCGCGCGACCTGACCTGGCCCGCGAAGGCGCTCGACGGGGCTCGGGCGACACTCGAAGCGCACGGCGACCGGGTGAACGCCGCGCATGCGCGGTATCTCGAAGTCCGGCGCCTTCTCCTGATCGGGCGCATAGACGACGCCGAGCGAAAGCTCGCCGAGCTCGATCCCGCGCAACTCCCTCCCGCGTCGAGAACCGTCCACGAGTTGGTGGTTGCGGGAATAGCGATGCGGCGCCTCCGGACGAAGGCGGCACGTGCCGCGCTCGCTCGGGCCGAGCGTGCGGCGCGCGACGCACGTATCCCCGCGCTGACGGCCGAGGTCGAGACCGCGTTGGTCGTCCTGAACACACCCGCTGCGCGTCTGATCGCGAGTGGCGAGGCGCGACCCGTCCTGCTCGAGGAGGTGGAAGCGTTGCTGGCGTCGAAAGAATTCGTCGTGGACGCTTGCCGCCTTGTCGTGCGTGACGAAAGCAAGCTGGTGCCGCTCGCCAGGCGTCCGGTGTTGTTCGCGCTCGCACGTGCACTGGCCGAAGCGTGGCCCGGAGACGTGCCGAGAGGCACGCTCGTCGCGCGAGCATTCCGGGCGAAGGTCGCTGATGAATCGCATCGCGCGCGGTTGCGCGTCGAAGTGGGACGGCTTCGCAAAGTGCTTCGGACGGTGGCCGGCGTCAGCGCGACGAAACGAGGGTTTGCGCTGGCGCCGCACCGGGCACGCAAGGTCGTCGTGCTGGCGCGTCCCGTCGAGGAGGAGCATGCGGCGGTGCTCGCTTTCCTTGCCGACTCTGAATCGTGGTCGAGCTCGGCCCTTGCGCTTGCGCTTGGCACGAGCCAGCGCACCGTGCAGCGGGCACTCGACTCGCTTGCGGCAGCGGGCAAGGTGCAGTCGTTCGGGCGCGGGCGAGCTCGTCGCTGGACGACCCCGCCTGTGCCGGGATTCGCGACGACCTTGTTACTCCCTGCTCCTCTGCCGATGGATTAGGATGGATGCATGAGTCGAACAATTGCCGAGATCGTCCGTGAATACGGACCCTTTCCGGGTGCCGACAGCGTGGGTGGCGTTACGTATGACGGTCAGCAAGTCTGGTTTGCGTCCGGAGGCAAGCTGAACGCCTTCGATCCTGCGAGCGGGAAGCCGCTGCGCTCGATCGATGTCGCCGCGCATGCGGGAACGGCCTTCGACGGCCAGCATCTGTTTCAGATCGCCGAGAATCGCATCCAGAAGATCGATCCGAAGACTGGACGTGTGATCGCAACGATTCCGGCGCCCGGCGGCGGGGGTGACTCGGGGCTCACGTGGGCCGAAGGGACGCTCTGGGTGGGGCAGTACCGGGACCGCAAGATTCATCAAGTCGATCCCGACACAGGGGCGATTCTGCGCACGATCGAGTCCAACCGCTTCGTCACAGGGGTCACCTGGATCGACGGCGAGCTCTGGCACGGCACCTGGGAAGGCGACGAGAGCGACCTGAGGCGAGTCGACCCTCGAACGGGAGAGGTTCTGGAGAGGCTCGAGATGCCGTCCGAAGTGTATGTTTCGGGCCTCGAGTCCGATGGCGGCGATCGGTTCTTCTGCGGAGGCGGCGCGACGGGAAAGATCAGGGCCGTTCGCCGGCCCAAGCGAGGCTCCGCGACGGGCAGAGTCTCCAAGAGCGCCGTCGACTCCACGAGCAAGTAATCGCAGGCGAGCTTCGATACCTCGACGAGCAGGCCCTCTCGGCGAGGGACCTTCATCCAGCCGCAGTCCGGGCGGGAAAGCGGAAAACCGCTTGCCGCGCTCTGACCAGTGGAATAGATTGATTGACGATCGTCCACCAATCTCACGCACCGGCCATCGCCGCTTTTTCTAGCGGCGAAGAGAGGAAATCATGAGCTCGAACCTGGATACGCGGGTGCCCTTCACGCCGCCGGTCGTGGACAGCCTTTCGGTTCGCGTCGTGGTCGACTCGCATTACGAGCGCTTCCTTCCGAAGGCGACGCACCGCGCCGTCGGCATCGAGCACGCCGGCGAGATTCGCGGTCGCCAGATGACCACGCTCGCCGGCGAGTGGGGCCTGTCACTTCATCTCGAATCCGAATACCGCGGTGCCAAGACGCAATATCTGCTGGATTTCGGATACACGCCGGAGATCATCAATCGCAACGTCGACCTGCTCGGCATCGATCCCGGAAAGATCAACGGGCTGATCCTGAGTCATGGCCACCGCGATCATTACGGCGGCCTGGTCGGCTTCGTGAACCAGCATCGCCCAAGCATGCGCGACGACCTTGCACTTTACGTCGGCGGCGAAACCATCTTCCGCGAAAAATGGCTGCCGAAGCGCAACAACGACGGGATGCCAAAAAGCGGCACGGGCGAAGTGGTCTCCTGGGGTGCGCTCGACCGCACGGCGCTGACCGCACAGAACGTCGTGCCGACGTGCTGCGCCACGCCAATGGCGCTCGAAGGACCGTTCACCACCGGGCAGATCGAGCGGACGTCGTTCGAGAACGTCACTGGCGGCACGAAGGTACGCGCCGAGCATTTCACCGATGCGGAGCAGCAAGGAACGCTGGTGCTGGATGAGCATCAGGACGAGCTGGGCACCTGCTTCATCGTGAAGGGTCGCGGTCTCGTCGTGATCTCGTCCTGCGGTCACACCGGGATCGTGAATACCGTGAGAACGGCGATGAAGGTATCGAATACCCCGAAGCTGCACGCCGTGATCGGCGGATTCCATCTCGGCGTGGCGCCCCTCGAGTACATCAACCACACCGTCGATGAGCTCGCGGCCCTGAATCCGGACGCCATTCTGCCCATGCATTGCACCGGCACGAACTTCATCGAGGCCATGCGCCATCGCATGCCCGACCGGGTCGTGGCGAACAACCTCGGCAGCCGCTTCACCTTCGGCGCGTAGCGACATTGCCGGCGAGGAATTGCCGGCGAGGAATTGGATTTTGGTCGGGGCGAAGTGATTCGAACACTCGACCCCCTGCCCCCCAGGCAGGTGCGCTACCAGGCTGCGCTACGCCCCGACCGCGACGACGATTATAGAGGGATTCCGGGACGACCGGACCGTGCGACGCCAAGTTAGCGGGGCACAACCGGCATCGCGATTCGAACGACGCCTGATCGGCCGGGCTCCTGTATCGTCCCCGGGGCAAGATGTCCCCGTTCGCCCACACGTCGCTTCGCGAGCTTCTGTCCCGTTCCGTTCTGCGATCGACGGCGCGCGCGTTCGCCATTGCCGCCGCGCTGACAGCGGGAGATGCCGCCGCAGCCGCGCTCGCTGCCGGCGATCATGTGCTTCGCATGACGCACGATGGCCGGCAGCGCAGCGCGATCGTGCACGTCCCGCCTCAGGCGGCACAGGGGCATCCGCTCCCGGTCATACTGAACTTCCACGGCGCAAGCGACGACGCCCGCAGCTATCAGCGCTACGTGGGCATGGACCGGCTGGCCGATCGTGAGGGATTCGTGGTCGTCTATCCGAATGGCACCGGCCCGTTTCCAGACCGGCTGCTCACATGGAACGCCGGGGCCTGCTGCGGACCGGCGCAGATTAGCCGCGTGGACGACGTCGGTTTCGTGCTCGCGCTGCTGGATGACCTGCCGAAGCACATCATGGTGGACCCGGCACGCGTGTACGCGACCGGACTCTCGAACGGCGCAATGTTGACCTACCGGCTTGCCGCCGAGGCGCCCGAGCGCTTCGCCGCGATCGCGCCCGTTGCGGGAGCGATGGCGCTCACGACGTTTTCGCCGCGGGCCCCGATTTCGATCCTGCACATCCACAGCGTGGATGATCCGCTGACGCGCTACGCGGGCGGACTCGGACCGCCGTTCTCCCCGGCGGAGTCACGCTCCACGCATGCGTCAGTTACCGACACGCTCGCGCTTTGGCGCGGATTCATGGGATGCCCTGCCCGACCGGTGAACGTTGAACGACGGTATGGCCGGAAGGGTTCCCCTTCCGCGGATCACTCGGCCGTCAGGCTGGAATGGTCGCCGTGCCGCCGCGGCACGGACATCGTGCATTGGCGACTCTCGGGCGCGGGTCATGCGTGGCCCGGAACGATGCGAGTCTACGCGTACGGTCTCCTCGGGCCGCCCACCGATGTGATCGACGCGAACGTGGAGATCTGGCAGTTCTTCCGCCGCCATTCGCTCGCGCAGCGGCGGTGAGCCTGGGCGCTGGCTCTGATCGGAGAAGTCGGAGTGATGTCGTCCGAATGCGGTTGCCGACGAAACGAGCCCGTCAGCCTTCGAGCAGCTCGAGAACGTCTTCCAGCTCGCGGCGGATCTTCGTGTAGTCGACGCTGCCGCCCGCCGTGAGCGTGGCGCCCGCCGCGGAAGACCCGACGCCGTTCGTAACACCATTCTCTTCGCGGGCGCGATGCTTCTCGCGCGCCTGCTCGTCGAGGCGGTTGCGCGCGCCGCTGATGGTGAAGCCCTGCTCGTATAGCAGCTCGCGGATGCGGCGAATGAGGAGCACTTCGTGGTGCTGGTAATAGCGGCGGTTGCCGCGCCGCTTGACCGGCTTCAGCTGGGTGAATTCCTGCTCCCAGTAGCGCAGCACGTGCGGCTTGACGCCGCAAAGCTCGCTTACTTCGCCGATGGTGAAGTAGCGCTTCGCCGGGATCGGCGGAAGGCTAACCTTGCTGCTCTTGCCCGCTTCCACCGTGAGCCTCTTCGACGAGGGCTTTGAGCTTCTGGCTGGCGTGGAAAGTGACGACCCGCCGCGCCGTGATGGGGATTTCCTCGCCGGTCTTGGGATTCCGGCCGGGGCGCTGGGGCTTGTCGCGCAGCTGGAAATTGCCGAATCCGGAGAGCTTCACGCTTTCGCCGTTCTCGAGCGCGACCCGGATTTCCTCGAAGAAGGCCTCGACCATGTCCTTGGCCTCACGCTTGTTGAGGCCGACTTTCTCAAAGAGCATGTCGGCGAGCTCCGCCTTAGTGAGCGTCATCGCTTCTCCCTAGGACCTTAATTTTGCGCCGTACCGGCTGGCCAAAATCTCGGTCAGGCGGGCCATTGCGGCGTCTACCTCACCGTCGGTGAGTGTCCGGGCAGTATCTTGCATAACTACCCGGAACGCAAGGCTTTTTCGGCCTTTTTCCACACCGGAACCTCGGTAAATATCGAACAATTTCACATCCTGAACGATGGGTGGACGATCCGCGAACAGGGCGGCCAGGAGGACTCTGGCCGGGGCCGTTTCATCCACCACCACTGCGAGGTCGCGGACGACCGCCGGAAACCGGGAGACCTCGCGGTATTTCGGCAGTCCCACCACCAGCAGGGGATCCAGATCGAGCTCGAAGACCACCGCTGGGGCGGCAAGCTCGTATTGCTGCTGCCAGCGGGGGTGGATTTCGCCGATCCAGCCGATGGCTTTGCCCGCCAGTTCGACGCGGGCGGAACGCCCCGGATGCAGGGCCGGATGCGTCGCCTTCACGAATTCGGCGCGCTGCGGCGCAATCAATGCCTCCACGTCGCCCTTCACGTCGAAGAAGTCGACCGGCCGCGCCGCCTCGCCCCACTGCTCGTCGAGCGCAAGGCCGTAAGCGAGTCCGGCGATCCGGCGCGGCTGTCGGTAGCCCTTGACCGCGTAATCCGGACGCCGCTCGTCCGGCGCCGCGTCGGTGCGCAGGAACGCGCGCCCGCTCTCGAACACGCGCACCCGGTCGACCTTGCGCGCGAGGTTGTGGCGCAGGGTCGCGACCAGTCCGCCGATCAGCGATGAGCGCATCACACCCATCTGCTCGGCGATCGGATTCTCGAGACGGATCGGATCCGTATTGCCGGCAAAATCGGCTTCCCAGGCGGCATCGACGAAGCTGTAGTTGATGACTTCGAAGTACTCGCGATCGCACAGGACGTGCTTGAGCTGCCAGTGCGAGCGCTCCTCCTCGCGCTGCGGCAGCATCTCGGTCGGCGCGGTCGGCGGACGTGTGGGAATGTTGTCGTACCCGTGCACGCGCGCAACTTCCTCGACGAGGTCTTCCTCGATCTCGATGTCGAAGCGGTGCGAGGGCGGCGTAACACTGAACTCGTCGACATGACGCTCGAAAGAAAGCTTGAGCTGGTCGAGGATGCGCGCGATGTCCTCGGCGCCGAGCCGCACGCCGAGCAGCTTTGCGGCGCGGCCGGTGCGCAGCGTCACGGGTTTGCGCGCCGGCAGGTGCGCGACGTCGCGCGCCTCGCTGATCGGCCCGGCGCTCCCGCCGCAGATCGCGAGGACGAGCTCGGTGGCACGCTCCATTCCGCGCACCGCCACCTCGGGGTCCACGCCGCGCTCGAAGCGATAGGACGCGTCGCTCGTCATGTTCAGCCGGCGCGGCCGGCCGGCAATCGCGCCCGGACTGAAGAACGCGGCCTCCAGGAACACGTCCGTGGTGTCGAGCGAGATCTCGCTCTCGAGACCGCCCATGATGCCGCCGAGGGCGAGCGCCTTGCGCTCATCGGCGATCATCAGGATGTCGGGGTCGAGCACGTGCTCCTTGCCGTTGATCAGCACGAGCTTCTCGCCGGGCTTCGCCCAGCGCACGATCACCGCGCCTTCGAGCTTGGCGTTGTCGAACGCGTGCAGCGGCTGACCGATCTCGAGCATCACGTAATTGGTCACGTCGACGATGGCGCTGATCGAGCGCAACCCCGCGCGCTCGAGGCGCTCGATCATCCACGCGGGCGTCGCCGCGCGCGCATTCACCCCACGGATGATTCTGCCGCAATAGCGCGGGCACCCTTCCGGATTCGCGAGCTGGATCGAGCGAACGTCGTCGATCGCGTTCTTGACCGGATGGTGTTTCGGCTCGCGCAGCGCCGCGCCGGTGAGGCACGAGACTTCCCGCGCAATGCCGAGCAGCGACAAGCAGTCGCCCCGGTTGGGCGTCAGCTTGAGCGTGAACAACTGATCGTCAAGGCGAGCATATTTGCGGAAGTCTTCGCCGACCTTGGCGTCGCCCGGCAACTCGAGGATACCGGCGTGCTCGTCGGAGAGACCGAGCTCGCGCGCCGAGCAGAGCATGCCGTTCGATTCGACGCCTCGCACCTTCGCCTGCTTGATCTTCACTCCGCCGGAGAGCTCGGCCCCGACGAGCGCGCAGGGCACCTTCATGCCGGCCTTCACGTTCGGGGCCCCGCACACGATCGATAGCGGACTGCCCTGCCCCGCATCGACCTGGCAGAGCGAGAGCTTGTCGGCGTTCGGGTGCTTGGTGACATCGAGCACCTGCGCGACGACGACTTTCGCGAATGGCGGCGCGACGGGCTCGAGCGACTCGACTTCGAGTCCCGCCATCGTGAGCGTCGTCGCGAGCTCCTTCGTGGAGAGCGGCGGATCGACCAGCGTGCGCAGCCAGGATTCCGGGAATCTCATGTCAGACGAACTGCTGCAGGAACCTGAGATCGCCCTCGTAGAAAAGGCGCAGGTCGTTTATGCCGTAGCGGAGCATCGTCATGCGGTCTGGCCCCATGCCGAACGCGAAGCCGATGTAGCGCTCCGGATCGAGGCCGCAGTGCTTGAGGACGTTGGGGTGGACCTGTCCGCTGCCGGCAACTTCGAGCCAGCCGGTGTGACTGCACACGCGACACCCGGAGCCGTGGCAGAACACGCACGTCATGTCCACTTCCGCGGAGGGCTCCGTGAACGGGAAGAACGACGGACGAAAACGGGTGCGCACCGTCTCGTCTTCGTAGAACTTCTGCAGAAAATCTGTCAGCACGCCCTTCAGATCGGCGAAGCTCACGTCCTCGCCGATCCACAGCCCTTCGACCTGGTGAAACATCGGCGAGTGCGTCGCGTCCGAATCCACACGGTAGACGCGCCCCGGCGCGATGATTCGGATCTCGGGCATCGTCGGCACGTTCCTGAAGCGCGCGACGTGCGCCTGCATGTAGCGGATCTGGATGGGCGAGGTGTGCGTGCGCAGGAGGAGCGGCGGTGTCTTTTCACCCGACTGATGGCCCTTCACATAAAAGGTGTCGTGCATCGAGCGCGCCGGATGATCCTCGGGCGTGTTGAGCGCGGTGAAGTTGTAGAAGTCGGTCTCGATCTCGGGGCCGTCCGCGACGTCGAATCCGATCGAGCGGAAGAGCCGCTCGATCCGCTCGAGCGTGCGCGATGCCGGATGCAGGCCGCCGCGCGCAAGGCCGCGGCCGGGCAGCGTGACGTCGAGCGACTCCCCGGCGAGACGTGCATCGAGCAACGCGGCCGCCAGCGCCTGACGGCGCTCGGCGAGCGCGGCCTCGATCCGGTCCTTGGCATCGTTGAAGCGCGCGCCGGCCTCGCGCCGCTCTTCTGGCGCGAGGCCCGCCAGGCCCTTTCGCAAATCGGCGAGCGCACCCTGCTTGCCGAGGTAGCGCGCCTTCACCTGCTCGAGCGCAGCGGAATCCTGCGCTACGTCGAAGGCAGCGGCCGCTTCGCTGACGATCTTGTCGAGATCTTGCATGGTGTAAATCGCGAATGGTGAATGGGGCTTCGGCACCACCCCGCCGCCTTTTGCGGCACCCCTCCTCAACGAGGAGGGGATGATTCCCGTATCCCCTCCTTTTCAAGGAGGGGTGGCACGCGCAGCGTGACGGGGTGGTTCGTCCTTCGCCCCGTCTACCGCACCACCCGATTCGCTACTGAAGCTTCGCCTTGGCCTGCTCGGCGATCTTGTTGAACGCCGCGATGTCGTGCACCGCGAGATCCGCGAGCACCTTGCGGTCCACTTCGATCTCGGCTTTCTTGAGGCCGTTGATGAGTGCGCTGTAGCTCATTCCGATCCCGCGCGCGGCGGCATTGATGCGTACGATCCAGAGGGCGCGAAACTCGCGCTTGCGCTGGCGGCGATCGCGATAGGCGTACTGCCCCGCTTTCATCACCGCCTGCTTGGCGACGCGATAGACGCTCTTCCGGCGGCCGCGGAAACCCTTGGCCTGGTCGAGAACTTTCTTGTGACGGGCGCGTGCGGTGACGCCGCGTTTTACTCGTGGCATGGCGTGCTCTCCCCTTGTCTAGCGTGCGTACGGCATCATCGCCCGGACGTGTGCGACGTCCGTTGCGCTGGCCGTCGTCGTCCCGCGCAGATGACGCTTGCGCTTGGTGGGCTTCTTCGTGAGGATGTGGCTCTTGTACGCCTTGCTCCGCTTCACCTTGCCGGTGGCGGTGAAGCGAAAGCGCTTGGACGCGCTTTTCTTCGTCTTCATCTTGGGCATGACTCTTCCTTCTGCTCTCTAGCCTGGCGCCGGGTGGCCGCGGAGTGCGGCGCTTGATACCTCGGACACCACTTGTTTTCGGATCGGCGCCGATGCCGGCCCCGATCCGTTCCTGCTCTCCTGGGGATGCTCCGCAGGAGTCCGTCATTCCCGCAAATGCGGGAATCCAGACCGAGCCCGTACATAGGCTTGCTGGATCCCCGCTTACGCGGGGATGACAAAATAAGGTCTCACCTAGCTCGCGGTCTCCTCACCCGAAGCGGCCGGCGATTTTTCTTCGGTCGCATCGGCCTTCGTATCCTTTGCGGCCTTGGGTTCCTTGGGCGCTTTGGGCGCCTTCGGCTTGGCTTCCTTCGTCGGCGCGACCTTCTTGGGTGCCAGCACCATCACCATCTGGCGACCTTCGAGCTTCGGCCACTGCTCGACGGCGCCGTAGCTCTCGAGATCGGCCTTCACGCGCTCCAGCAGCCGATACCCGAACTCCTGGTGCGCCATCTCGCGACCGCGGAACCGCAGGGTCACTTTCGTCTTGTCGCCTTCTTCGAGGAACCGGACCAGATTGCGAAGCTTGATCTTGTAGTCGCCCTCTTCCGTGCGGGGCCGGAACTTCACTTCCTTGACCTGGATCTGCTTCTGTTTGAGCTTGGCCTCGTGTGCCTTCTTCTGCTCGCGGTACTTGAACTTCCCGTAGTCCATCAACTTGCATACGGGAGGCTCGGCGAGCGGTGCGATCTCGACGAGGTCGACGTCCTGCTCTTCCGCGAGTCGTAGTGCCTCGCGAACCGGCACGACGCCGTGCTGCTCGCCTTCGTCGCCCACCAGGCGTACCTCGGGGGCCGTGATCTCTGCATTCAGCCGGTGCGGGCGGGTTTCGCGTCCGCGGTCTCGAAGGTTTTGTGCGATGGCTTTTCTCCGGTTGTTAAAAAAATCAGGCCGTGCCGCCCGGGACGCCTTCACGCTTCAGGCGTCCAACGAAGCCCTCCAGACTCATCTGCCCGAGATCTTCGCCAGTGCGGGTCCGCACGGCCACCATTTGCGCCGCCTTTTCCTTGTCGCCGACGACGACCTGGTAGGGCAGCTTCTGCAAGCTATGTTCGCGGATTTTATAGGAAATTTTTTCGTTCCGCAAATCCACGGCGACGCGGAAGCCCGGCCGTACGGAGCGCCGCGGCCACCTCCGAGGCGTAGTCGGACTGATGCTCGGATATGTTCGCCACGACCGCCTGAATGGGCGCCAGCCAAAGGGGCAGCGCCCCGGCATAGTGCTCGATCAGGATGCCGATGAAGCGCTCCATGGACCCCACGATCGCCCGGTGGAGCATGACCGGGACCTTGCGGGTGTTGTCCTCGGCGACGTACTCGGCACCCAGGCGCTCCGGCATCATGAAATCCACCTGCATGGTGCCGAGCTGCCAGGACCGGCCGATCGAGTCCCGCAGGTGGTACTCGATTTTCGGGCCATAGAACGCCCCCTCGCCCGGAAGCTCCTCCCACTCGACCCCGGAGCTCGCGAGCGCCGCGCGCAGGGCGCCCTCGGACTGGTCCCACACGTCGTCGTCCCCGAGCCGCTTGTCGGGCCGGAGCGCCAGCTTCACCGCGACGTCGGTGAACCCGAAGTCTGCATAGACCTTGAGCGCCAGCGCGTGGAACGCGACGACTTCGGGCGCGATCTGCGCGGGGGTGCAGAAGATGTGGCCGTCGTCCTGGGTGAACGCGCGAATGCGCATGATCCCGTGCAGCGCCCCCGAGGGCTCGTTGCGATGGCACTGGCCGAACTCGCCGTACCGCAACGGCAGATCGCGGTAGCTGCGTAGCCCTGTGTTGAAGATCTGCACGTGACCAGGGCAATTCATGGGCTTCACCGCGTATTCGCGATTCTCCGATCCCGTGAAGAACATGTTCTCGCGGTAGTTGTCCCAGTGCCCCGATCGCTTCCAGAGCGAAACGTCGAGAATCTGCGGCGCACGCACTTCCTGGTAGCCGTTGTCGACGTACACGCGGCGCATGTACTGCTCCACGGATTGCCACAGTGTCCAGCCCTTGGGGTGCCAGAAGACCATGCCCGGCGCCTCGTCCTGGACGTGGAAGAGATCGAGCTGACGACCCAGCCTGCGGTGGTCGCGCTTCTCGGCCTCCTCGAGCATGTGCAGGTACGCTTCCTGGTCCTCCTTCTTCGTCCAGGCCGTCCCGTAGATGCGCTGGAGCATCTCGTTCTTCGAATCGCCGCGCCAGTAGGCGCCGGCCAGCTTCATCAGCTTGAAAACCTTGAGGCGCCCGGTCGACGGCACGTGCGGTCCGCGGCAGAGATCGATGAACTCGCCCTGCCGGTAGAGCGAGATCTGCTCGCCCGCCGGGATGGACGCGATGATCTCGGCCTTGTACTGCTCGCCGATCGACTTGAAGAAGGCCACCGCCTTGTCGCGATCCCACGTTTCGCGCGCGACCGGGATATCGCGCTTTGCGAGCTCGGCCATCTTCTTCTCGATCGCGGCGAGGTCTTCGGGTGTGAACGGCCGCTGGTACGCGAAGTCGTAGTAGAACCCGTTCTCGATCACCGGGCCGATTGTGACCTGCGCTTCCGGAAAGAGCTCCTTCACCGCATGTGCGAGGAGATGGGCGGTCGAGTGCCGGATGACCTCGATGCCCTCCTTGTCCTTGTCGGTGACGATGGCGAGATCGGCATCGGACTCGATGCGGTAGGAGGTGTCGACGATCTTTCCGTCGACACGCCCCGCCAGCGCCGCGCGCGCGAGGCCCGCGCCGATCGACTGCGCCACTTCCGCCACGGAAACCGGCCCCGGGAAGGACTTCACCGACCCGTCAGGCAGACGAATGTCAGGCACGCGCGCACGCCAGGGGGTTTACTCCCAGCGGGAAGGGGGGTAACGGGGGGGAACCAGCCGGTTCCCCCCTGTTCGTGACTTTCCGGTCCTGAAGCGGCACAAAGGCTGATTTCGGGGGAGTGTCGGTGGTAGGCGCGATTGGACTCGAACCAACGACCCCTACCATGTCAAGGTAGTGCTCTAACCAGCTGAGCTACGCGCCTGAAGAGGGGGAGATTCTAGCCGAGGCACGCCTCTCCGGGCAAATGACGGGGGTCATTTCCCGGCAGTTTCGCGCGCACCGAGCATCTCGGCCGCGTGCTTGCGAGTGGTGGACGTGATCTGGGTGCCCCCGAGCATGCGCGCGACCTCCTCGACCCGCGCCGCCTCGTCCAGCACCGCCACGCTGCTCCGGACCGCGCCGTTCACGGTCACCTTGGCGACGGACCACTGGTGGTCGGCCTGCGCGGCGACCTGCGGAAGGTGCGTCACGCAGAGCACCTGGCGCTCGCGCCCGAGCGTGCGAAGCCGCTTTCCCACGATCTCGGCGACCGCGCCGCCGATGCCCGAGTCCACTTCGTCGAAGATCATCGTCGGTACCGCCGCGGCCTTGCTCGTGATCACCTGGATCGCGAGGCTGATCCGCGAGAGCTCGCCGCCCGAAGCCACCTTCGCGAGCGGGCGCGGGTCCTGCCCGGGATTGGCGGCGACCAGGAATTCGACCGCCTCGTTGCCGTGTGCACTGCCGCCCTCGATCGGGCGTAACGCGACGGTGAAGCGGCCGCCGGCCATCGCAAGCTCCTTCATCGCCGCGGTGACATCTTTCGAGAGCTTTGTCGCCGCGGTCTTGCGCCGCGCCGACAGGGTTCGCGCCCGCTCGTCGTAATTTTCGCGGGCCGCCTTTTCCTGGGCGATGATCGCATCGAGATTCGAGGCGATTTCGAGCGCGTCCAGACGCGCGGAAAGACGGTCCAGGTGTTCCGGCAACATCTCGGGCGCGATCCGGAGCCTGCGCGCCGTGGAATGCAGCGCTTCCACGCGACGCTCGACCTCGGCGAGCCGGCCCGGATCGAGCTCGACGCGGTCGGCGTAGCGTCGCAGCGCGTGCGCCGCCTCGTCGAGCAAGACCTCGGCGCTGTCGAGCAAGCCAAGCGGCTCTTTGAGCGCGGCGTCATAGTCCACCAGTACACGCAGCCGGGCAATCGTGGCGGACACCGCAGACGCCGCAGCGGTATCGGAATCGGAAAGCGCGTCCACCGCGGCCTGGGCACCCGCAAGCAGGCCGGCGGCGTTCGCAAGCCGGCTCTGTTCGGCGCTGATCTCGTCCCACTCGCCGGTCTTGGGAGCGAGCTTGCGCAGTTCCTCGACCTGCCAGGCAACCTGCTCGCGCTCCGCATTGCGCGCGGCGGCGTTCGTTTCGTATTCGCTCCGGGCGCTGACAAGGTATTGCCACGCCTTCCATGCCTCGCCCGCCTCGCGGTCGAGCGACGTCAGGCTCGCGTGAGAATCCAGGATGGCGCGCTGTGCCTCGGCGCGAACGAGCGACTGGTGCGCATGCTGGCCGTGGATGTCTATCAGCGACTCGGATACCGCACTCATCTGCTGGACCGTCGCCGACGTGCCGTTGATGAACGCGCGCGAGCGGCCGTTCTTGTCGAGCACCCGCCGCAGCAGCAGCCGGCCGGGATCGCCTTCGAGCTCGTTCTCACGCAACCAGGACTGGACGTCGGGCAGTCGCTCGATCGCGAATTCCGCGACGACCTCGGCCCGCTCCGCGCCCGCGCGCAGCATGTTCGCATCGGCACGCTCGCCGAGGGTGAGCGCCAGTGCGTCGATCAGGATCGATTTCCCCGCGCCGGTCTCGCCCGTGAGGGTGGTGAAGGCGCGGTCAAACTCAAGGTCGAGCGCGTCGACGATGGCGAAGTCGCGGATCGAGAGGTGCAGAAGCATGTCGTGACCCTGGCCCGCGCCCGACTTCAGACGAGTGTCTCGCTCCAGTGCAGCTTCTCGCGCAGCATGGCGTAGTAGCTGTAGACGGGCGGGTGGACAAGGCGCAGGACGTGCGCGGCGCGCCGGACGGTCACGCGGTCGCCTTCCCTGAGCTCGAAGCTCGGGTGGCCGTCGAAGTGCAGCAGTGCGTCGGCGGCCCGTCGGATCACGATCTCGATGATGCAGTTGTCGCTCACCGCAATCGGGCGATTGGAAAGTGTGTGGGGGCAGATCGGGACCAGCGCCAGCCCCGGGAGGCCGGGCTGCAGAATGGGACCGTTCGCGGACAGCGCATAGGCGGTCGAACCGGTGGGCGTCGCGACGATCAGGCCGTCCGCGCGCAGGTCGTAAACGAATTCCCCGTCGACGCGGACCAGAAGCTCGATCAGTCGGCCGGTGGCCCCTTTGTTCACGACGAGGTCGTTCAACGCGATGGTGGTGAACGGCGTGGTCCCATCACGATGCACGACGACATCGAGCATGGTGCGTGGCTCGATCTGGTAGTCCCCTGCAAGCACCTTGCCCATCTGCTCGATCATCGCGCCGAGCGCGATGTCGGTCAGGAACCCGAGGCGACCCTGGTTGACCCCGATGAGCGGCACCGACGTCGGCGCGAGCAACCGCGCCGCCGAGAGCATGCTGCCGTCGCCGCCGAGCACCACGACGAGGTCCGCCTTCTGGCCGATTTCTTCCCGTTTCACCACCGGGAACCGCGCGACCCCCGATTCGGAAGCGGTTTCCTGCTCCACCAGCACATTGCAACCCTGGTCCGCGAGATAGCGACCGAGCTGTTCGAGCGGCTCGCCGACGTCCCGGCTCTTGTAGCGGCCGATCAGCGCGATGGTCTTGAAGGCGGGGTTGGAAACCGAGGGCATGGCGCCACATTAGACCATACCGCTAGCGGTGGAGAAACGCCTGTCAAACCAGTCCCTTCTCGGACTTATGCCTGGCAAACCAATCCCATCTCGGACTTCTCGACTCAGGTAGAATCCCCTTCATGCTCGACCCGCGCGCACAAATCCTGCTCAAGACGCTCGTCGAGCGCTACATCTCGGATGGCGAGCCGGTGGGCTCGCGCGCCCTCTCGAAGTATTCCGGCCTGGACCTGTCTCCGGCAACCGTGCGCAACGTCATGGCCGACCTGGAGGAGATGGGCTTCATCGTGAGTCCCCACACGTCCGCCGGCCGAATACCCACTTCGCGCGGGTACCGGATGTTCGTCGACACGCTGATGACCGTGAAGCCGCTCGAGCGGATGGCGATCGAGCAGCTGGAGGGACAGCTCCACCCTGATCATCCGCAGCGGGTGATCAGCCAGGCCTCGCAGCTCCTCTCCGAGCTCACGCACTTCGCGGGGCTCGTCGTCGCGACGCGGCGCAAGGATCCTGCGTTCCGCCACATCGAGTTCCTGCTGCTGTCCGAGAAGCGCGTGCTGCTCATCATCGTCACGCCGGGCGGCGACGTGCAGAACCGCATCCTCTTCACCGAGCACGCCTACACGCAGAGCGAGCTCACGACCGCGGCGAACTTCGTGAACGAGCACTATGCGGGCATGACGCTGGAGAATATCCGGCGCCGCGTGCACGACGAGCTGCGTGAGCTGCGCGCGGAGATGTCCACCCTCATGACCGCGGCGCTCGATGCAAGCAGCGAAGCGCTCACCGAGAGCGCGGAGACTTACGTGATCTCCGGGGAGCGCAACCTCCTCGACTCCGTCGACCTCGCGTCGAACATGGAGCGGCTGCGCGAAGTCTTCGCCCTCTTCGACAAGAAAACCGCGCTGGTGCAGATCCTCAACGCGAGCCAGCACGGGGCCGGCGTGCAGATCTTCATCGGCGGTGAAACGGCCTTGAGCTCGCTCGACGAATGCAGCGTCATCTCCTCGCCCTACGAAGTGGACGGGCAGGTCGTCGGCACGGTGGCCGTGATCGGGCCCACGCGCATGGCGTACGAACGCGTCGTTCCGATCGTCGACATCACGGCCAAGCTGGTTTCCAGCGCACTGTCCCAGGAGTAGCAGAACGCCGCGGGGGATCTAAAAGGGGCTTGCCCCTTGTTCGTTCCGGGGGATATACAAGGGGCGGGAAGGGGTGAGGGGGTCCCCTTCCATTCCCCCTTTGCCCCTTGTTCGTGCGACCGGGTTTTGACTTGCACGCTGAATTCGTTCATCGAAGTCACCGCCGCGAGCAACGTTCGATAGCCCAGTAAATGACATTCGCCCCCGAGCCACCCTACAAGCACGGCACCATCGCGAAGACCGCGATCCTTCTGGTCAACCTCGGCACGCCCGAGGAGCCGACGCCGGACGCCGTCCGGCGCTACCTGCGCGAGTTCCTGAGCGACCCGCGCGTCGTGGAGATCCCGCGGCCGATCTGGTGGCTGATCCTGAACGGCATCATCTTGCGCACGCGACCGCGCGCCTCGGCAAAGAAGTACGCCGCCATCTGGACGTCGGATGGTTCCCCGCTGCGGGTGCACACCGAGCGGCAGGCCAAGCTGTTGCAGGGCTACCTCGGGCTCCAGGTGAAGTCGCCGTTCGTGGTCGACTACGCAATGCGCTACGGTGAGCCATCGATCGATGCGACGCTCGAGAAGCTGAAGGCGAATGGCTGCGAGCGCATCCTCGTGCTACCGCTCTATCCGCAATACGCGGCGAGCACCACCGCGACGGCGTTCGACCGGGTGGCTGCGGTGCTGGCGCGGACGCGCAACGTTCCCGAGCTGCGCCTGGTCAAGCACTTCCACGACCATCCGGCGTACATCACCGTGCTTGGCAACAGCGTGCGAGAGTTCTGGCGCGAGCACGGCCGCCCGGACCGTCTGGTCATGAGCTTCCATGGCGTGCCGCATTTCACGCTCGACCGGGGGGATCCGTATCACTGCGAGTGCCAGAAGACCGCGCGCCTGCTCGCCGAGGACCTGGAACTCGCGCCTGCGACCTGGGCGCTCACGTTCCAGTCGCGCTTCGGCCGGGCGGAATGGCTAAAGCCCTACACCCAGCCCACGCTCGAGCGGCTCGCGCGCGAAGGCGTCGGGCGCGTGGACGTGATCTGTCCCGGATTCGTGGCCGACTGCCTGGAGACGCTCGAGGAGATCGATATCGAATGTCGCGCCGCGTTTGTCGCGAACGGCGGCAAGGAGTTTCGCTACATCCCCTGCCTGAACGAGCGCGACGACTGGATCAAGGCGCTCATGACGATCGCGCTCGGCCATCTGCACGGGTGGGCCACCCCGGTCTGGGACCGGACCGCAGCACAGGCCGGCTCCCGGCAAAGCGAGCGCCGCGCGAAGGCACTCGGCGCGAAAGATTAGCTACCTAGGAGTAGCTACCTAAGAACTGCCCTGACCGATCATCCCCGGACCCCGTTATCCCCGGACTCCGTCATCCCCGCGCACGCGGGGATCCAGTCAACCTTGAAACGTGATTTCCCTGGATTCCCGCGTGCGCGGGAATGACGGCCTACCGACGATTCCCGCTTGCGCGGAAACGACGGTACTGACGATCCCGCGCCGCGGGAACGAGACGTCCGCTCCTGCTCAGCCGGCAAGCACCACGCGCACCTTCGCGAACAGGTCGGCCTGCTCCTGTTCGCCCATCTTGGCCAGTGCGGCGCGCCAGTGCGGAAAGAGGTTCGTTTCCTCGCGATACTCGTGCTTGGCGAGCGTGCCGGACAATATGGCGATGAACGGCTCGACCTCCCATGGCTCGGGTGCGTCCGCGGCTCCGAACCCTGCCTCGACTTCGGCGAGCTGATCGCGGATCTCGACGTGCTCGCGCAACATGATCGCGACGTGGCTCTCGCCATCGGCGCCGGCCGGCTGGGGAAGCCGCTCGGCGAGCATCACATCCTCGGCATCGAGGTGGCGCGCCAGCCCGGTGGCGAAACCGGCGATGAGCCGCCGCGCCTCGACCATGTCGCCGGCGTTCACGCGCCGCAGCGCGATCGCGAGCCGCTCGTCGAGGCGCCGGTGGTCCCGCGTGAGGAGATCGATGACGTCGGTCGGCTCGGTTTCCTCGCGGAGCACGACCCGGGTCCGGAACCCGCCCGCGATCGCCTGTGTCTCCCAGGCGAGCAGATCGCGCAGCTGCAAGTTGAGGCTTTCCATGAGCAGCCCGGTGTTGTCGTCAGTGAGCAGGATCACCGCGCTGCCCCGTGCAAGGTCCCGTACCGCATGGAAAGCCGCGGTCTGGACCCGGCTGGGGGCCGTGCCGCGAAGGTCGAGCTCGGATTCCGTCATTGGGCTATCTGCTTGATCCAAAAGTATTATCGCGGGGACTTGAATTCAAGTGTCGCGCCCCAATAACCTCCGGGTCACGTAGAGAACATCCAAAACATGCATCCGGACCCCAGCAAGCGGGACGCCAACATCCCTGCTCCCGAAGATACGCCTCGCCAGGATGGCGACCCGGAGAGTACCGCGTTCGACCCCGTCGAACTGACGGGTGCGCTCAAGGAGGCCGAGACCAAGGCGAAGGAGCATCACGAGGCCTGGTTGCGCGCCGCGGCCGAGACGGAGAACGTTCGCAAGCGGGCCCAGGAAGACATCGCCCGCGCGCACAAGTATGCGCTCGAGAAATTCGCGGCCGAGCTCCTGCAGGTCAAGGACAGCCTGGAGGCCGCGCTCAATGCGGAATCCCAATCCGTCGAAAGCCTCAGGGCAGGCGTCGAGGTCACGCTGAAGCAGCTCGCGAGCATCTTCGAGCGCCAGCAGATCCGCGAAATCGACCCGGCCGGCGCGCCGTTCGACCCGCACCGGCACGAGGCGATCAGCATGTTGCCCTCGGAAAAGGAGCCGAACACGGTGATCAACGTGCTGCAGAAGGGCTACCTCCTGCACGACCGCGTGATCCGCCCTGCCCTCGTCACCGTCTCGAAGCTCAAAGAAGGTTGAAGTTCAGCGAATTAGCCTCAAATATGGGGCAGGAACGAGAAAACCAGCACTCGCAAGGATACTAATCATGGCAAAGATCATTGGCATCGACCTGGGCACCACCAACTCCTGCGTCGCCATCATGGAGGGCGGGAAGCCCAAGGTCATCGAGAACTCGGAAGGCGCCCGCACGACGCCCTCCATCGTCGCGTACATGGAGGACGGCGAGGTGCTGGTCGGCGCGCCGGGCAAGCGCCAGGCGGTCACCAATCCGAAGAACACGCTCTACGCGGTGAAACGCCTCATCGGGCGCCGCTTCGAGGAGAAAGAGGTCCAGAAGGACATCAACATGATGCCCTACTCGATCGTGCGCGCCGAGAACAACGACGCGTGGGTGGAAGTGCGCGGCAAGAAGATCGCACCGCCCGAGGTCTCCGCGCAGGTGCTGCGCAAGATGAAGAAGTCCGCCGAGGACTATCTGGGCGAGACCGTCACCGAAGCGGTGATCACGGTGCCCGCCTACTTCAACGACTCGCAGCGCCAGGCGACGAAGGACGCGGGCCGCATCGCCGGCCTGGACGTGAAGCGCATCATCAACGAGCCGACTGCGGCCGCACTGGCGTTCGGCCTCGACAAGGGCGGTCGCAAGGACCAGAAGATCGCGGTCTATGACCTGGGCGGCGGCACCTTCGACATCTCGATCATCGAGATCGCGGACGTCGAGGGCGAGAAGCAGTTCGAGGTGCTTGCCACCAACGGCGACACTTTCCTCGGCGGCGAGGACTTCGATCAGCGCCTGATCGACTACATCGTCGGCGAATTCAAGAAGGAGCAGGGCGTCGACATTTCCAAGGACGTGCTCGCGCTGCAGCGTCTCAAGGACGCGGCCGAAAAGGCCAAGATCGAGCTTTCGAGCTCGCAGCAGACCGAGATCAACCTGCCCTACATCACGGCGGATCAGAGCGGACCGAAGCATCTGACGCTGAAGATCACCCGTGCCAAGTTCGAGAGCCTGGTCGAGGAACTGATCCAGCGCACGATCGAGCCGTGCCGGATCGCGATCAAAGACTCCGGCGTGAAGGTCGGCGACATCAGCGACGTGATCCTGGTCGGTGGCATGACGCGCATGCCGAAGGTGCAGGAGAAAGTCCGCGAATTCTTCGGCAAGGAGCCGCGCAAGGACGTCAACCCCGACGAGGCCGTTGCGGTCGGCGCGGCGATCCAGGGCGGCGTGCTCAAAGGCGACGTGAAGGACGTACTGCTGCTCGACGTGAGCCCGCTCACGCTCGGAATCGAGACGCTCGGCGGCGTGATGACTGCGCTCATCAAGCGCAACACCACTATCCCGACCAAGGCGCAGCAGGTCTTCTCGACGGCCGACGACAACCAGAGCGCTGTGACGATCCACGTGCTGCAGGGCGAGCGCGAGATGGCATCCGGCAACAAGAGCCTGGGCCAGTTCAATCTCGAGGGCCTCCCGTTGGCGCCGCGCGGCATGCCGCAGATCGAGGTCACGTTCGACATCGACGCGAACGGCATCCTGCACGTGTCGGCCAAGGACAAGGCGACCGGCAAGGAAAACAAGATCACCATCAAGGCGAACTCGGGCCTCAACGAAGACGAGATCCAGCGCATGGTGAAGGACGCCGAAGCGCACGCGGCCGACGACCGCAAGGCGCACGAGCTCGTGAACGCGCGCAACCAGGCCGACAACCTGGTGCACACGGTGAAGAAATCGCTCGCCGAGCACGGCGACAAGATCGACGCGGACGAGAAGGCGAAGATCGAGGCTGCGCTCAAGGATGCCGAAGAGGCGCTCAAGTCCGACGACAAGGCGACCATCGAGGCCAAGAGCGAGGCGCTGTCGACGGCCGCGCAGAAGCTCGGCGAGAAAGTCTACGCCGACGCTCAGGCGCAGACCGGCGGCGCGCAGGGTGCACAACCCGGCGCGGACGCGGGAGCGCAGGCCGGCGGGCAGAAGGCGGACGAGAACGTCGTCGACGCAGAATTCACCGAAGTCAAAGACCAGAAGTGAGCGAATAAAAAACTGCTCGAACGGCAGGCGAGTTTAGCGGGAAGGAGGGTAACGGGAGGAAACCAGCCGGTTTCCTCCTGTTCGTGTCCTTCCGTTTTTTTGCCGCACCTCTGCAACCCACCACTCCTCAGACGATAGATGGCAAAGCGGGACTATTACGAGGTGCTAGGCGTCAATCGCGACGCGGACGAGGAGGCCGTCAAGAAGGCCTATCGCAGGCTCGCGATGAAGCATCACCCTGACCGCAACCAGGGCCAAAGCGATTCCGAGGACAAGTTCAAGGAAGCAAAGGAAGCCTACGAGGTTCTCTCCGACGAGCAGAAGCGCGCGGCGTACGACCGGTTCGGACACGCGGGTGTCGATCCCTCCGCCGGCGCCGGCGGGTTTCGCGGCGGCGGCTTCGACAACTTCTCCGATGCCTTCGGCGATATTTTCAGCGACATCTTCGGCGGCGGTCGCCAGCGCTCGACGGTGTTCCGCGGCGCGGACCTGCGCTACAACCTCGAAGTGACGCTCGAGCAGGCGGCGCGCGGCACCGAGACGAAAATTCGCATTCCGACCGCCGAGCCCTGCGAGACGTGCAAGGGCACCGGCGCGAAGCCCGGCACCGAGCCGGCAACCTGTCCGACCTGCCAGGGCCACGGTCAGGTCCGCATGCAGCAGGGCTTCTTCTCGATCCAGCAGACGTGCCCGCGCTGCCACGGATCCGGGAAGCACATCCCCGATCCTTGCAAGACCTGCGGCGGCGCGGGTCGCGTGAAGGCGCACAAGACGCTGTCGGTGCGCATCCCGGCCGGCGTCGACGAAGGCGATCGCATCCGGCTCGCCGGCGAAGGCGAGGTCGGCACCAACGGCGGGCCGCCCGGCGATCTCTATGTGCAGCTGCACGTGAAACCGCACGCGGTGTTCACGCGCGAGCACGACGATCTGCACTGCGAAATGCCGGTGAGCTTCGTCACGTCGGCCCTCGGCGGCGAGATCGAGATCCCGACGCTCGACAGCTCCGCGAAGATCAAGATTCCAGCCGAAACACAGAGCGGCAAAGTGTTCCGGCTGCGCGGCAAGGGCATCAAGGGGGTGCGGTCGGCCTCACCTGGCGACCTCTTCTGTCATGTCGTGGTCGAGACGCCCGTCAACCTCACAGCACGCCAGAAAGAACTGCTGCGCGAATTCGACTCCGTCACCCAGGAAGACAGCGAGCGGCACAATCCGCGCGCGAAATCCTGGATGGACCGGGTACGCGAGTTCTTCGAGACCTAGACTGCCAGCAGGCGGCCGTTCTTGACCTCTCCCGGGCCCCTTCCCCGGGCCCCCTGCTCCCGGTACTCTCCCCAGGGTCCTGGAGCAGACCCCAACAGATCTTGGCAGTACTTCATTGATGGTATTAAGATACGCCACTAAGCCATTGATTGGAGGGGATGATGAGGATAAGAAGAACAGCGCTCAGAGCGCTGTCGCTCATCCTCCTGCTGTGCGCGGCGACGCCCGCATTTGCCGATCAAATCCTTGATCAGGCGAAGAAACTTCTCGACGAGCGCAAGGCGCGGGAAGCCTATCAGCTGCTACTCCCGCTGCAGTCCCAGCGAGCCGGGGAGGTGGAGTACGACTACCTGCTGGGCATCGCCGCCCTAGACGCGGGCGACGCACAACAGGCGGTGTTCGCGCTCGAGCGCGTGCTTGCAGTGAACCCCAATCAGCTCCAGGCCCGGGCGGAAATCGCACGCGCCTACTTCGTGCTCGGCGAGAAGGAGAATGCGCGGCGGGAGTTCAAGACGGTGAGCGAGAGCCGCGAGTTGCCCGAAACGGCGCGGGGGACGATCGACAAGTACCTCACGCAGCTCACGCCGCAGCAGACATTCCTGAGCGCGTACCTCGAGGCAGCGGTCGGCTACGACAGCAACGTCAACAGCGCCACCAACAACAACGTGATCGCGATCCCCGCGCTCGGCGGCGCGCTCGGACAGATCAACCCGCTCGGCACGCAGCTGCCCGCCGGGTTCGCTGGGGTCGGTGCCGGAGCGTCGCTGAGCCACGCCATCAATCAGGAGTGGTGGGTGCTCGGCAACGCGGCATACGCGGGGAAGTTCAACTTCGATCACACGCAATTCAATACCGGCACCATCGACTTGAGCGCGGGCGTACGCTGGAACCGCGGCCCGAATGCGCTCGTGGCCCTTGCGCAGGGCCAGAGCTTTCAGGTCGACAATTCCCAGTACCGCCGTTCGCTCGGCGGAACCGCGCAGTGGATCCACAATCTCAGCGCGCGGCAGCAGGTGACGGTGTACGGCCAGTACGCGACGCTGCGCTATCCGGATCAGCAGGTACGCAACGCAGACCGCGCGATCGGCGGTGCAGCGTACTCGCAAGCCTTCGAGGGGCCGTATCTGCCGGTGGCGTTCGTGTCGGGCTACGCAGGCAACGAGCGCGACATCAAAGACGGATTTTCGTATCTGGGATTCAAGCCGGCCGGCGTGCGGCTCGGCGGCCAGCTCACGCTGCATCCCACTGTCGTCGGTTTCGGCTCCTTTGGCTACGAGTATCGGGAGTACAACGGCGTCGAGCCGCTGTTCCTGACCACCCGCCACGACAACCAGTTCGACGTGTCCGTCGGGCTGAACTTCGTCTTTGCGCCCAAGTGGACGCTGCGCCCGCAGGTCGCCTACACGCGCGTCATCTCGAACATCGAGCTCAACAGCTACGACCGGACTGTGGCATCCGTCGCGCTCCGGCGCGATTTCTAGCCCCCTTCACCCGGCCGGAGGCGTGAAATATGCTACATGCTAGTGAGCCCGTCCCGGTCGCCGCGAGCGGCGGAGGGCGCGCTTCGAGGAGCCTGACCATGCCGCAGGAAAACAAGGTTTTCCGGCTGAGCCGACAGGGACTCATGCTCGCCATGATCTCGACGGCGTTTGCCGCACCGGCGCTGGCCAACACGGCCGCACACGTCGATTTCGCTGTCGGTGCCGTGACGGCAACCGGCAAGGACGGCCAAGCACGCACGCTAACGAAAGGCGCGGATGTTCTCTCCGGCGACCGCATCGTCACCACGAATGGACGCGCGCAGCTTCGATTCACCGACGGGGCCTTCGTCTCGCTCCAGCCCAACACCACGTTCGAAGTCCGCGAATATCGCTACGACGGCAAGACCGACGGGACCGAGAAGGGCTTTTTCGGCCTGTTGCGCGGCGCGATGCGGACCGTGACGGGATTGATCGGACGGGTTAACCGCAGCGCGTACCAGATCCAGACGCCGACCGCCACGGTCGGCATCCGCGGCACCGGCGGGATCATCGAGGTGCTCGCTGACGGGACGACGCGCGTGACCGGCGACAGCGGCACGTGGTTCATCAACAAGCCGAACCAGGACACGCTCGACGTGCCGGCAGGCACCGTCGGGGAGGCGAGTCCCGATCCCGACGAGCCGCCCAAAGAGACCACCGAGCAGCTCGTGCTCGGCCCGCCGCAGCCGATCGAGGTTGCGGGATCGTCCACGCTTCCGCCCGACGCAGGAGCAGCGACGTTCGTCGCAGGGGATCAGGTGACACCGACCGGATCCCCGTTGTCACTTACCAGTGCAGGAGGGAGCCCTATCGCTCCTCCGCCGCAGCCGATGTCCCTCGATGGTTATTTTGATGCATTGGCATATAGCGAGCAGATAGCCGCGGGCATCGTATCGGGCCCCTTCCTGGTCGGCGCCGAAGCAAAATTCGACCCGCCGAACCTTAGCAACCCGCTCAATCCGATTCCGTCGCAAGGCAAGATGATCGAATTCGCGACGCCAAGCTTCGCTTCGCCGACATCGCAATACAAGCTGCTCGGCACGCAAACGGACAACGGTGCTGTCTTCGAGCCCGGAACGGTCGACAAGCTCATCGTCTCCTGGGGAGGTGGATCGGGAACGCAGACGTCACGATTTCTGGAAGCACGACGACCGTCAACTACACACCGCAGGGCGGGCTTCATTACGTGGTGGGCCTGCCGACGCTTCCCACACAAATTCCGAGCGGTGCAGGTGCCTGGTACACGTACAACATGGCCGGCTCGACTGCGCCGACAGATGGCGTGAGCACGCCCGGCACCTTTAGCGGAACGCTCGTCGGTGATTTCACCGGAGCACCGATTGTCGGCATTCAGGGCACGGCCAATGTCGGCGGAGTCTCATACACCTTCCTGACCCCGGGATTTACCACCGACGGCCCCATAACGTCCGGAATTCCTCTCAACGTCACCGCAACCAGCAACAACTTCCCTGCGTCCGGCGCCCCCTCACTCACCACTACCGGGTCCGGCTGCGCGAGCGGATGCTCCACGGACGTATCGGGCGCGTTTTACGGGACCAATGCTTCGCACGCGGGAATCGTGTACAAAGTCCAGGCCACCGGCGCTGACTGAGGTCACCGGCGCGGCGACGTTCGCGAAGTAAGCGCCGCGCGCAGTGGCGCAGACCACCGGCGATCCCGTTGCAGTACTTGCCGCTGGCCGCGCGCGTCTCCTTGCTGGTGATTCGATCCAGGCGCTGTTGCTGCTGCGCTCGGCCTGCGCAGCGCTCCCGGATCACGGCGAAGCGCATTTCCTGCTCGGAGCGGCGCTCCATCGCCTGAACCAGCTCCCGGCGGCGCTGGCTGCATTCGATCGGGCAATAGAACTCGAACCCGAAAATCTCCAGGCCGCCCACGCATCGCTGGCAGTCCTCGGTGACCTGGGACGCACGGAAGAGGCGGGCGCGCGCGTCGAGCGGCTACTCGCGAGTCACCCAAACGACCCCCAGCTACAATACACGGCCGCGCTGGTCTACGAAGCCCGCGGCGAGTTCGATCGCGCAGTCCACCACTACGATCGAGCGCTGCACATGTTGCCCGATCACTTCGAGGCGCTTTTGAACCGCGGCGTCGCCCTCACCAGGCTCGGACGACTGGACGAGGCAGTCGCGAACAATCGGCATCTGGCCACAGCGCATCCGACGCGGGTCGAGTCGCATTTCAACCTGGCCGAGGTTCTGCTGGCCGCAGGCCGCTACCAGGACGCGCTCATCCATTCAGAGCACGCGCTTGCCCTCGATCCGCAGCACGCGGGCGCTATGCTGGATCACGGCCTCGCGCTCGCCGCCCTGGGCCAGCTCGAGGACGCGCACTCGGCACTTGCTAAAGCCAGGACGCTCGGCGCTCAAATTCCGCGTACGACCCCGGTCGAACCAGATGCCGGGCAGCACCCAGTCGAACTGCACCCTGGCGAGATCTACCTCACCCGGGCATATGAACGCCTGGAAGCAGGCGATTGGTCCGACTATGACGGGCTATCAGCGCGCTTTGCCTCGCTCATCGGCGATACGGCCTTCGGCCAGATGGGCTCGCCGGCGCTGGGGTTCAGGGCAATGATGCTCGGAGTGGATCTGCCCCACCAGCTGCGGCTCGCGAGCGAAATCGCCCGCACCTGGCCTGCGACGCCAGAGACCTCCCCCGCGTCCCGCACGCGAGGCGCGCGAATCAGGGTGGGATACGTCTCGAGCGATTTTCGCGATCATCCGATGTCGCACATCATCGCGCCGCTGCTCGCTCGACACGATCGAACACAGATCGAGGTTTACGGGTACGCGCTGTGCCCCGATGACGGAAGCGAGCACCGTCGGAACATCGCGAAGGCCTGCGATCACTTTCAGGATGTCACGGACCACGCCACGGCCGGCATCGCAGAGCGAATCGCGCGCGATGGCGTCGAGATACTGGTCAACCTGAACGGCTACACGTCGGGCCATCGGACCGCACTCTTCGCGATGCGTCCCGCGCCCATCCAGGTGAGCTACCTGGGATTTCCGGCAACGATGGGGGCACCCTTCATCGACTACCTGATCGCCGATCGGACCGTCGTTCCGGAGCGCGATTTCGAGTGGTATGCCGAGTCGGTAGCGTGGCTGCCGCACTGCTACTTCTCCGGCAACGCCGAGGAGCATGTTCCCTCCGCGCCGCCGCGCAGTGCGGTCGGGCTGCCGGAGCGGGGTGTGGTGTATTGCGATTTCAATCAGCACGCGAAGATCACGCCGGAGGTGTTCGGAACATGGATGCGGATTCTCGACCGGGTGCCGGACAGCGTGCTCTGGCTGCTTGCGGGACGCGGCGACGCGAATCTGCGCAACCATGCCAAAGCGGCGGGCATCGATGCAGGGCGACTGATTTTCGCCCCCCGGCTGCCGCGATCGCAGCACCTCGCACGCGTGCAACTTGCGGACCTCTTTCTCGACACGCGCCCCTGCAACGCGCACACGACGGCCGCGGACGCGCTCCGGGCCGGGGTTCCGCTGGTGACGTGCCCAGGCACCACGTTCGCGTCGCGCGTGGCCGCCAGCCTGTCGCTCGCCGCCGGCCTGGATGAGCTCGTGACGCGGGACCTTGGCGATTACACGGAGCTGGCGGTGGCCCTGGGACTCGACCGGGATCGCCTCGACGCCCTCAAGCGGCATCTCCGGGCGGGCCTGGGAGCCCTGCCCGTCTTTGACGCGGGGGGCTGCGCCAATGGCCTGGGCTCGTCTACGCGGAGATGCTAGCCCGCCATACGCATGGGCTCCCGCCCGCGCCGGTCGGAGTGTCCGCCGACGCCCACCGGGCAAATGAAGGAATACGCAAATTCTGTCGCGCAACCCCGTAGCGAGGAGACGTTTTTCCTTGCCCCCAGGCAGGGCGCTTGCCATGCTCCGCGGCGGTATCAGATCAATCCGGAAAGTCCTCCATGCCAAAGAAATCACTTTTCGCCGTGGTGTTCGCCGCGGCAATTCTCGTCCCCGCCACGGCCTTGCCGCAGGCGGGGGGCACCATCGTCATCGGCCAGTCGACGCCCCTCAGCGGGTCGAACAAGGCGCTCGGGGAAGACATCCGGGACGGCGCCCTGGCCTACATCAAGAAGGTGAATGACGCGGGTGGCGTCAACGGCCGCAGGATCGAGCTCCTCTCGCTCGACGACGCGAACAAGACGCAAAATTCCGAAGCAAATACCCTGAAGCTCCTCGCGCAGTCGAATGTGGTTGCGTTGTTCGGCTACGGCAGCGCGACCCTCAGTCGGCCCGCCCTGCCCCACGTCGAGCAGGCGAAGATCGCTTTCGTCGCGCCGTTCACCGGCGCAGCGCCGATGCGCAAGTTCAACCGCTACGTGTACAACCACCGCGCCAGCTACGCTGACGAGCTCGAGAAGATCATCGAGCACTACAGCACCATCGGCGCGAAGCGCTTTGCCGTGCTGTACTACGAGGACGCGGTCGGAAAGGCGAACCGCGCGGTCGTCGAGGCCGCACTGAAGGCACGCGGTCTCGCGCCCGTTGCGGTTGCATCGGTGCAGCGCACGCAGACCGATCTCGCGGCTCCCGTTGCCGAAGTTGTCAAGGCTGCCCCGGATGTGGTGATCGCGACGACCCTTTACAAGACCACCGCCGAGTTCGTGAAGCTCGCCCAGAAGCAGGAGCTCGCGGCCCAGTTCGTGAGCACGTCGTTCGCGGGATCGACGGCCCTTGCCGATGCGCTCGGCAAGGAAGGTGTAGGCGTCGTCATGACGCAGGTGGTGCCCAGTGTCTCCAACAACACCGTGCCGATCGTCCGCGAGTACCAGCAGGCGACCGAGAAGCTGCTAGGCAAGAAGGATTATTCCTATACGTCCCTCGAGAGCTATATCGCCATGAAAGCGCTGGTCGAAGCGATCCGGCACGCGGGACGCGACGTCACTCGGGAGGGCGTAGTCCGGGCGCTGGACGGAATGGGCGCATACGACGTAGGCGGCTACACGGTGACGTTCACGCCGACGGATCACAACGGAAGCAATTTCGTCGCCCTGACGATCCTGAGCCGCAATCTGAAGTTCCGCGAGTAAGGGCGCCCGCGGTCAGGCCGCCGCTTTCGCTTCAGCCGCGGCGCCAGGTGGTGCCCTGCGGGCCGTCCTCGAGCACGATGCCGGCTGTTGCGAGCTCGTCGCGGATGCGGTCGGCCTCGCCGTAGTTGCGGACCTGCTTGGCGGCCGTACGCGCCGCAATCATCTGTTCGATCCGTTCCGGTGCCCACCCTTCGGGCACCCCCCCGCGCAGGAACGCCTCCGCATCCCGATTCAGCAATCCTAGAACGTCACCCAGTGCGCGCAGCAACCCGACCGCTTCACTCGAACCGGTGCGGTTCGCGTCGCTGGCCAGCTCGAACAGTACGGCCAGCGCCTCCGGCGTGTTGAAATCGTCGTCCATCGCTTCCCGGAAGCGCGCCGCCTGCGGCACGCTCCAGTCGATCGGCGGGACGTCGCGCGGCGCCCCCTTCAACGCAGTGTAGAGTCGCGCCAGCGCGCTCCTCGCCTCGTCGAGATGGACGTCGGAATAGTTGAGCGGGCTCCGGTAATGCGCACGCAGGATGAAGAAGCGCACCACCTCGGCGTCGTAGCGGGTCAGGATGTCGCGTATCGTGAAGAAATTGCCCAGCGACTTCGACATCTTCTCGTCGTCGACGCGCACGAAGCCGTTGTGCATCCAGTAGTTGACGAAACCGTCCCCGTGCGCCCCTTCGGACTGGGCAATCTCGTTCTCGTGATGCGGAAATTGCAGATCTTCTCCGCCGCCGTGGATGTCGAAGTGCATGCCGAGCAGCTCGGTGCTCATCGCCGAGCACTCGATGTGCCAGCCCGGGCGGCCGTCGCCATACGGAGAAGGCCACGCAGGCTCGTCTTCCTTCGCGTGCTTCCACAGCACGAAATCGAGCGGATCCTGCTTGGCCGCGGCGACCTCGACCCGCTCCCCGGCGCGCAGCTCGTCCAGCGACTTGCCCGAGAGCCGTCCATACCGGGGAAACCGCCGCACCGCGTAGTTCACGTCGCCGTCCGGCGCGCGATAGGCCAGGCCCTTCGTCTCGAGCTGGCCGATCATCGTCAACATCGCCGCGATATATTGCGTCGCCCGCGGCTCGCGATCCGGCGGCTGCACTCCAAGCGCCGCTGCATCCTCGTTCATGTACGCAATGAAACGCTCGGTGAGTGCGCCGATGTCCTCGCCGTTTTCGGCCGCCCGGCGAATGATCTTGTCGTCGATGTCCGTGACGTTGCGGACGTAGGTCACGTCGTAGCCCGATGCGCGCAGCCACCGCTGCACCACGTCGAACACCACCAGGACACGCCCGTGGCCCAGGTGGCAGTAGTCGTAAACGGTCATTCCGCAAACGTACATGCGCACGCGACCGGGCTCGATCGGCGTGAACTCCTGCTTGCTCCGGGTGAGGGTGTTGTAGATCCTGAGCATCGGATGAGGTGTCCGGCGGGCGGCTGTGCGATACACAGCTTGGGTCGCCAGGGCCTTGTTGCTACAATCCAACGGTTCGTCGCGCCGCGCGCGGCGCGAGTATAACGGACAATGCGCAGCCCGCCCACTCACGTTGCTCCTACTCGAAGCGCCCAACGCAGGATACCCGCGCTCGTCGTGCTGCTCGCGCTCCTCGTGGCGCCATTCGCCGTGCGTGGCGATGAGCTGAGCGACGCCGATCTGCTACTGCGCGCGGGTCGCCCCGCGGAGGCCCTCGCGCAAGTCGACGAATACCTCGCCAAGAACCCGGGCAGCATGCAGGCGCGGTTTCTGAAAGGGCTGGTCCTCACCGAGCAGAAGCGTGAGAGCGAAGCCATCGACGTCTTCATCCGGCTCACCCAGGACAATCCGGAATACGCCGAGCCGTACAACAATCTCGCGGTCCTCTATGCGGCCCGCGGCAATCTGGAAGACGCGCGAAATGCCCTGGAGACCGCGGTGCGCGTGAACCCGAAATACGTTACCGCACAGGAGAATCTCGGCGACGTCTACGCCCGCCTCGCGGCGGCAGCGTACGAGCGCGCTGCGGCGCTCGGGCCTGCCAGCAAAGTCGCCCAAACGAAGCTCAAGCTTTCGCGCGAGCTGGTTGCCGCAGGTGCGGGTAAAGCCGCCGCGCCGGCAGCTCGTTGAAATCCATCACCCTCGCAGGAGACCATCCGAATGTTTCGCAATTTGTCTCGAAGTTTGTTTCGCAACCTGGCCCGCGACCTCATTGTCGGCCTCGCCATGCTCGCGCTCGCTGCCCCGGCGCTCGCGGCCGACCCGCGCGTGGAGCTCAAGACCAGCATGGGCACGATTGTGCTGGAGGTCTATCCGGAAAAGGCTCCGAAGACCGTCGCGAATTTCCTGCAATACGTCAAGGACGGTCATTACCAGGGCACGCAGTTCCACCGGGTGATCGACGGCTTCATGATCCAGGGCGGCGGCTTCGACAGCAGCTTCAAGGAGAAACCGACCCGCGACACGATCGAGAACGAGGCCGCGAACGGACTCAAGAACGATTACGGCACGGTCGCGATGGCCCGCAGGGCCGACCCGCATTCCGCTTCCGCGCAATTTTTTATCAACGTCAAGAACAACGACTTCCTGAACTACCGAGAGCCCACGGCTCGCGGCTGGGGTTACGCGGTCTTCGGCAAGGTCGTGAGCGGCATGGATGTCGTCGAAAAGATCGCCAAGGTCCCGTCGGGAAACGTCGGGCCGTTTCAGAACGTTCCCCGTGAGCCGGTCGTCATCGAGTCGGCCCTCATCATCAAATCAAACTGAGGCAACCATGGTCAAACTGATCACCAATATGGGCACCATCACTCTTGATCTCGATGCCGAGCGCGCGCCAGAGACGGTGAAGAACTTTCTGCAGTACGTGAAGGACGGTCACTACGACAATACCGTCTTCCACCGGGTCATCGACGGATTCATGATTCAGGGCGGCGGCTTCGAGCCCGGCATGCGGCAGAAGCAGACCCGCGCTTCGGTTGCGAACGAGGCCAAGAACGGCCTGAAGAACGATCGCGGCACCGTTGCCATGGCCCGCACCGGCGACCCGCATTCCGCCAGCGCACAGTTCTTCATCAACATCGCCGACAACGCTTTCCTCAATCACACGGCGCCCACGCCCCAGGGCTGGGGCTACTGCGTGTTCGGGCGGGTCACCGATGGAATGGACGTCGTGGAAAAGATCAAGGCCGTGCGCACCGGGTCGAAGGGCATGCACAAGGACGTCCCCGTCGAGGATGTCGTGATTGAGCGTGCGGAGGTGATCTGAGCGAATCGGGGATCGGGGAGTCTTCTCGCGCCCCACCCCCGCTCCTCGACACGTTCCTCTTTCGCGCCGAATCTCCCGCACCTCACGCGCAATGAGGCCGATTCTTTTCGTCTCGGATCTGCACCTCAGTCCGACGCGAGCCGGAGTGGCCGATGTGTACTTCCGGTTTCTGGCGACCGAAGCGCGCGAGGCAGCTGCCCTCTATATCCTCGGCGACCTCTTCGAATATTGGATCGGCGACGATTCCGTCGTCGAACCCTTCAACCGCAAGGTTGCGGACGCGATCGCGGCCACCGTTGCGGCAGGCACGCCCGTGTACCTCATGCATGGAAATCGCGATTTCCTGATCGGCAAGCGCCTCGCCAGCTATACGGGCATGACACTCTTACCCGATCCGACGCTCGCCGACATCGCCGGCACGCCAACCCTGCTCATGCATGGCGACACGCTTTGCACGGACGATGTCGAGTATCAGCGCCTGCGCGCCAAGCTGCGCAGTCGGCGGTGGCAGCGGACCGCCCTGGCGATGCCCCGAGCCGTGCGGGAATGGCGCGCGAAGCGCGGCCGCCGTCTGAGCGAGCAGCGCAAGCGGGAGCGGCCAGCCGCGCTCATGGACGTGAACGCGGGTGCCGTGGAAGAGGCGTTCCGGGCCCACGGCTATCCCCGGATGATCCATGGCCACACTCACCGTCCCGCCCACCATGTGCACGACGTGGACGGACACAAATGCGAGCGCTGGGTGCTCGCCGACTGGTATCAGCGCGGCAGCTACCTGCGGTGCGACGCGCGCGGCGTGGTGAGCGTGCCGCTCGGATGACGTTTAAGCAGCGGCGGTGCACGGCCGGCACGAGGTTCCATCCCCTCTTTGAAAAGGAGGGGATCGTTGCAAACAGTCGCAGTAGCTCTACCCAAGCCCGCGCGCGAGATCGAGCTTCAGGTCCTCGATCGATTCGAGCCCCACTGCTACCCGCAGCAGGCCCTCGCCGATCCCGGCGGCGGCGCGGGCCTCGGGTGTGATGCGTCCGTGCGTGGTGGTCCCCGGATGGGTGATGGTGCTCTTGGTGTCGCCTAGATTCGCCGTGATCGAGATCATCTTCGTGGCGTCGACCACACGCCAGGCTGCCTCGCGACCGCCCTTCACGTCGAAGGAGATGACCGCACCGCCCGCTCGCTGCTGACGATTGGCGAGCGCGAATTGCGGATGCGACTCGAGAAACGGGTAGTACACCCGCTCGACGTTCGGGTGCAATTCCAGCCACCGCGCCAGTTCCAGTGCCGTGGCCGAGTGCGCCTCGAGTCGGATCCGCAGGGTCTCGAGACCCTTGAGCAGCACCCACGCATTGAACGGCGAGAGACTCGGCCCGGCCGTACGCAGGAATGGAAATATCGCTTCCATCACGATCTCGCGCTTACCGAGCACCGCCCCGCCGAGCACGCGCCCCTGACCGTCCAGGTATTTCGTGGCGGAGTGGATGACGAGATCGGCGCCGAGCGCCAGGGGCAGCTGAAGCGCCGGCGTGCACAGGCAGTTATCAACGACAAGCAATGCGCCGGAGCGCCGCGCCACTTCCGCGATCGCGGCAATGTCCGTCACTTCAGTCAGCGGGTTCGACGGCGTCTCCAGGAAGAGCAGCTTGGTGTTCGGCCGCAGCGCCGCGCGCCACGCCGATGGGTCGGCCCCCGGCACGAAAGTGGTCTCGACGCCGAAGCGATTGAGCACGGTCGAGAAGAGCTGCACCGTCGCCCCGAAGATCGACGAGGACGAAACGATGTGATCCCCGCTGCGCAAGAGCGCCATGCAACAGGCGAGAATGGCCGACATGCCGGACGCCGTGGCGACGCACGACTCGGCCCCCTCGAGCGCGGCAAGGCGCTCCTGGAATGCAGTCACCGTGGGATTGCTGAAACGCGAATAGACGAAGCCCTCTTCCTTGCCCGCGAATCGCGCCGCCGCCTGAGCGGCATTCTCGAACACGAAGCTTGACGTGAGGAAGAGCGCCTCGGAGTGCTCATTGAAAGGCGTGCGCGTGATGCCCGCGCGCACCGCCAGAGTCTCGAAATCAGGCGCCTTGCCCATGTTCGTCTCCAGAAAGCAAAAAACCCGTTCAGCCAGCGAGGCCAAGACGGGTTTTGTCGACCACGCTTTAGCCGTATTTATTTGTCCCTGAATGGCCTCGAAAGCAGCGATCCCGGGGCGCCCGCAAGCTGTAGCTTCAAATCGGCGCGATTTGCGACCTTACCGTGGGCCGCAGCGTCTGTCAATTCTCGGCGTCGGTTCGCCGCCCTCCCCGTTCAAATGCCATCGGCCGAGACCCTGACGCTGTCGCGCTCGGCCTCGTCTTCCTCGCTTCCGCCCTCCGCGCGCTTGTCGTCGCGGCGCGTCTCCAGCTCGCCGAGGTACTCGCTCGTGACATCGCCGGTGACGTAGATGCCGTCGAAGCAGGACGTCTCGAATTGCTTCAGCGCAGGATTGCAGGCTTGCACCGCCCGGATCAGTGCCGGGAGATCCTGGTAGATCACTGCATCGGCTCCGATCTCGGCCGCAATCTCGTCTTCGGTGCGGCCGGTCGCGATCAACTCCGCGCGCGTGGGCATGTCGATGCCATAGACGTTCGGAAAACGCACCGGCGGGGCTGCGGATGCGAAGAAGACCTTGCGCGCGCCGGATTCGCGCGCCATCTGGACGATCTCCCGGCTGGTCGTGCCGCGTACGATCGAGTCGTCCACGATGAGCACGTTCTTGTCGCGGAATTCCATGGAGATCGCAGAGAGCTTCTGGCGCACCGACTTCTTGCGCACGGTCTGGCCCGGCATGATGAACGTGCGTCCGACATAGCGGTTCCGGACGAAACCCTCGCGGTAGGTCAGGCCGAGACCGGTGGCGAGCTGCAGCGCGCACGGGCGGCTCGTATCGGGCACCGGGATCACGACGTCGATCTCGAGATGCGAGTACTTCTCGCGAATCTTCGCGGCGAGCTGCTCCCCCATGTGCAGACGTGCTTCATACACCGACACGCCATCCATGACCGAATCGGGCCTTGCGAGGTAGACAATCTCGAAGATGCAGGGCGTGTGCGGCACGTGCGGCGCGCACTGACGGCTCGCGAAATTGCCTTGCTCGTCGATGAGAATCGCCTCCCCCGGAACGACATCGCGCACCAGCGAGTACCCGAGCGCCTCGAGAGCAACGCTCTCGGATGCGACGATCCACTCGGGGCCGTCGGGCGTGTCGTGGCGGCCGATCACCAGGGGCCGGATACCATGCGGGTCGCGAAACGCGACCAGGCCCGTCCCGGCAATCATCGCAACTACGGCGTAGGCCCCCCGGCAGCGGCGGTGAACCGCGGCCACGGCCGCGAATACCGCTTCCGCGTCCACCCGGTACCCGGTCGCCGATCGCTCGAGCTCGTGGGCGAGCACATTGAGCAGCACTTCGGAATCGGAGTTCGTGTTGATGTGGCGCCGGTCGAGGCGGAACATCTCCTGCTTCAGCTGCACCCAGTTCGTCAGGTTGCCGTTGTGGGCAAGCACGATACCGAACGGTGAATTCACGTAGAAGGGCTGCGCCTCGCCGGCATGAAACGCGTTGCCCGCAGTCGGATACCGGCAGTGGGCAATGCCCATTTCGCCCGCCAGCGCGCGCATGTCGCGCGTACGAAACACGTCGCGCACCAGTCCGGGTCCGCGGTGCATGTGAAATGTGTTGCCCTCGCCGGTCACGATGCCCGCGGCGTCCTGACCGCGGTGCTGAAGCAGCAGAAGACCGTCGTAGAGATACTGATTCACCGGCGCGTGCGTGAAAATTCCGGCTATCCCGCACATGGCATCACCTCTCGTACCTGATCTTGTCCGCCCAGGACCGCGGCAGGTATGGTTTCATCGCGACCACCGCCGTCTCGAGCGGGCCGGTCAACGCCGCCTCGCGCCAGAACGGCTCCTTCGGGAGCGTCGTGAAGCCTGCCAGAAGCACCCCGGCAAGTGCGATCAATGCCCCCCGGACGAAACCGAATACCCCGCCCAGCGCACGATCCGTCACCCCGAGGCCGGCGGCACGAAACGCCTTTGCCAGGAGCATGCCACCGAATCCCGCAGTGAGCAGCACGACGACGAATATCAGGATCGCGGCCAGCGCCGTTCGCACGGACTCATTCGCAAAGGTCGCCGGCAGCAAAGCTGCGAGATCGCCCGCAAACAGGAGCGCAAGTATGAACGCCACCACCCAACCGGTGAGGGAAAACACCTCGCGCACGAGACCGCGCCAGGCGCCCAGCAGAATGGAGAATCCAACCACCGTGATCACTGCGAAGTCGAACCAGCTCATTAACGCGTGGTGATGGTGCCCGGGACGACACCCAAGCCCTTCAACGAAGCGAGCTTCTGACGGGCTCGCTCGGCTTCGTCGCGCGTCGCGTACGGGCCTGCGGCGACGCGGGTCTGTGCGCTTGTCCCCCCCTTGACGGGCTCGGTGTAGGACTTGACCCCGGCGCGGGCGAGCTTTGCCTGGAGCTGCTTCACGTTGTCCGGGTCCGCGTACGCGCCGAGGGGAACGACATAGGCCTCGCCCTTCAGCAGGGATTCGGCGCGCTGTGCTTCTTTCGCCACGCGCGGATCCACCGTCGCCGTCGCAAGCGGCGAGGTGCGCTTGGGTTCCGGCTTGTCGGCTCCGGCCTTTTGTTCGCCCTTCGGTTCGACTTTTGCAGCGGCTTTGGCAGTCTTCTCGCCCGTCGCGGCCCGATCCGGCTCGCCGGCGGAAGCACTCGACGATGCTTCTGCGGCCCCAGCCGCGCGCTCCGCGGGTGCGATCGCGGACGAAGCTGCGGGCGGCGTCCGCACCTCGCCGCTTGCCTGACTGGGGATCTCGACCGTGAGATCGGAGGTGACCGGCCGCGGCTCGAGATCCATGATCATCGGCGGAACGATCACCAGGAGCAGAACCAGCGCAATAGCACCGACCAGTCGCCGCCGGGCGCGCCGCTTGAGTTGCTGTACGTCCTTTGTGTCGGCCATGCCGATTCTGGGTCTCCCGGCGCCCGCGATGCTCTAGCGCTTCGACATAGCGACAAACGCCATCACATCTGCGACGGTATGGAACGAGCCAAACACCACAATTCTATCACCCTGCGCAGCCGCTTCCTGCGCCGCAACGAACGCGGCACGGGGCGAGGCATGCTCCGTCGTCGCGCCACCCGCACCCGACGCCGCGATCGCGCGCGCGACGTCGGCGGCACTCGCGCCGCGCGCGTCGTCGAGCGTGCAGGCGTACCAGTGGTTCACCCGGCCCCGCAGTTGCCCGCACACGGCCGCGATGTCCTTGTCGCGCAGCATGCCGACCACCACGTGCGTGCGCGCGAAGACGCCCATCGCGCCGAGATTCTCGGCAAGCACAGCGGCTGCATGCGGGTTGTGCGCGACGTCGAGCACGACGACCGGCCGACCGGGCAGGACTTGAAACCGCCCCGGCAGCTCGACCGTCGCCAGCCCCAGCCGGATCGCCTGCGCGCTCACGGGTAGACGCTCCCGCATGACCTCCAGCGCCGCAAGGGTGGCCGCCGCATTCAGAAGCTGATTCGCTCCCCGGAGCGCAGGATAGGCGAGGCCCGGTCGACGTCCGTGACGACCCCAGAACAGCCACTGCAGACGATCACCGGAGTAACCGAAATCCCGCCCCGCGACCTGCAGGTCGGCGCCGATCTCCGCGGCGTAATCCAGAACCGTGCGGGGCGGCGCCGGATCCGCGACGATGGCCGGCATGCCGGATCGAAAGATATGCGCCTTCTCCCAGCCGATCCGGTCGCGAGTGTCACCGAGGTACTCGACGTGATCCACGTCGATGCTGGTCAGCACCGCACAGTCCGGCTCAAAGGCGTTGACCGCATCGAGGCGACCGCCCAGTCCGATTTCGAGAACGAGCACGTCCGGCCTTGCAGCGGCGAAAACGACCCAGGCAGCGAGCGTCCCGAACTCGAAGTAGGTGAGCGGAACTCTTTCGGGTCCCGCGCCACGCGCTTCCTCCACGCGCCTGAACGCGTCGACCATCGCGGCGTCATCGACCTCGCGACCGTCGATCCGCACGCGCTCGGTGTAGCGCAGGAGATGGGGCGACGTGTAGGTGCCCACCCGGTACCCGGCGGCAAGCAGGATGGCCTCCAGCATTGCGCACACCGAACCCTTGCCGTTCGTCCCGCCAATCGTGAAGATCGGGCACACCTTGGGCAGCGCAAGCGCATCGCGAACCTGCGCGACGCGTTCCAGGCCGAGGGCGATGCTCTGCGGATGCTGGCGCTCGATGTACGCGAGCCAGCCGCCCAGGTCGGCGGGAAGCATGGGGATTGCCGGATCTCGCAACGGGTCGCGCGCGTTGACGCGCTCAGCGCTCTGGCGCGGGGAGGCGCATCATGAGTGTGAGCAGGCCGGCAATGCGATCGCGCATCTCACGGCGATCGACGATCATGTCGATCGCGCCCTTCTCGAGCAGGAACTCGGCACGCTGAAAGCCCTCGGGCAGCTTCTCGCGCACGGTCTGCTCGATGACGCGCGGGCCGGCGAACCCGACCAGCGCCCGCGGCTCGGCGATCACGACGTCGCCGATCATCGCGAAGCTTGCCGAGACGCCGCCCATCGTGGGGTCGGTGAGCACGGATATGAAGGGCAGCCGCTTGGCGGCAAGCCGGGTCAGAACCGCGGTCGTCTTGGCCATCTGCATGAGCGAAAGCAGGCCTTCCTGCATGCGCGCGCCCCCGGTTGCCGAGAAGCACACGAACGGCAGGTCCTGATCGAGGCAGGCACGCACGCCACGCACGAAGCGCTCCCCTACCACCGACCCCATCGAGCCGCCCATGAAATCGAATTCGAATGCTGCCGCCACCAGCGTGACGCTCTTGACGCTGCCTTGCAGGACGACCAGCGCATCGGTCTCGGCGGTCTCCTTCTCGGCCGCCTCGAGACGATCGCCGTAGCGCTTCGAGTCCTTGAATTTGAGCGTATCGACCGGCAGCACCTCGGCACCGATCTCGTAGCGGCCTTCGGGGTCGAGAAAGTTGTCGAGCCGGGCGCGGGCGGAAAGACGCCCGTGGTGGCCGCACTTGGGGCACACGCTCGCGCTCTTCTCGAGATCGGTGGCATAGAGGACCGCGTCGCACTCCGGGCATTTCGTCCACAGGCCCTCGGGCATGGTCCGCCGTGACGTGCCTTCGGCGCGCTTGATCTTGGGCGGCAGCAGCTTCTGCAACCAGCTCATGGTCTGTCGAGTGCCTCGCGTATGCCGTGGACGAACGCCGCTGCACGCGTTGCCGCTGCGGCTGGAGTCCCCTGCTCCAGCTCCTGGATGATACGACTGCCGACGATGACCGCATCGGCGACCTTGCCGATCGCGCGCGCGCTCTCCCCGTCGCGGATGCCGAAACCCACCCCCAAAGGCAGGGTAATCCGACGCCGTATGGCCGCGAGCTTGGCGCTCACGTCGCCGACGTCGAGGTGCGACGCTCCGGTCACGCCAGTCAGCGAGACGTAATAGACGTAACCGCTCGCGAGACGGGCGACGTGCTCGATGCGCTCTTCGGTCGAGGTCGGCGCAAGCAGGAAGATCAGGTCGATCCCGTGGCGCCGGACGAGCGCCGCGAAATCCGCCGACTCCTCCGGCGGGCAGTCGACGACCAGCACGCCGTCGACGCCCACTTCCTGCGCCCTGCGCGCGAACGCTTCGGTGCCCATCGCCTCGATCGGGTTCATGTAGCCCATGAGGACCACCGGGGTCGCCGTGTCCCGCTCGCGAAACTCCGCCACGTACCCGAGCACGTCGTCGAGGCTCACGCCGTCCTTGAGGGCCCGCTCGCTGGCGCGCTGAACGACCGGGCCATCGGCCATCGGGTCGGAGAACGGCACGCCGAGCTCGAGCACGTCGGCGCCCGCGCGCGCCAGCGCGTGCATGAGCTCGACCGCACCGCCGCCCGCCGGATCACCGGCCGTCACGAAGGGAATGAGCGCCTTGCGACGCTCGCCGGCAAGCTTTCCGAAAACGGTCGCGATGCGGGACATGTTCCGGCCGGTCAGAACTGGATGCCGGATTTCTCGGCGACGGTGTGCATGTCCTTGTCGCCGCGTCCCGAGAGGTTGACGAGCAGGATCCGGTCGCGCGGGAGAGTCGGAGCGAGCTGGGCCGCATAGGCCAGCGCATGCGCCGATTCCAGCGCCGGAATGATGCCTTCCTGGTGACAGCAGTCGTGGAACGCTTTCAGCGCATCGTCGTCGGTGACGGCAACGTACTCGGCGCGACCGTGATCTTTCAGCCAGGCGTGCTCGGGACCGACGCCCGGGTAGTCGAGGCCCGCGGAGATCGAATGGGTCTCGACGATCTGGCCGTGCGCGTCCTGCAGGAGATACGTGCGATTGCCATGCAGAACGCCCGGCCGCCCCGCGCAGAGCGATGCGGCGTGGCGTCCGGTCGCAATCCCGCTTCCGGCCGCCTCGACACCGATCAGGCGAACGTCCTCGTGCAGGATATACGGGTGGAAGATGCCCATCGCATTCGAGCCGCCGCCAACGCAGGCGATCACCGCGTCGGGTTGCCGTCCGGCGAGCTCGGGCATCTGCACCAGGCATTCCCGGCCGATGATGGACTGAAAATCTCGCACCATCACCGGATAGGGGTGCGGCCCCGCCACCGTGCCGATGATGTAGAAAGTGTCCGCGACGTTGGTCACCCAGTCGCGCATTGCCTCGTTGAGCGCGTCCTTGAGCGTCTTGGAGCCGGATTCCACCGGCACCACCGATGCGCCGAGCAGTTTCATCCGGTAGACGTTCGCGGCCTGGCGCTTGATGTCTTCCGATCCCATGTACACCACGCATTCCATGGCGTAGCGCGCCGCGACCGTGGCCGTTGCCACCCCGTGCTGCCCGGCGCCGGTCTCGGCAATCACGCGCCGCTTGCCCATGCGCCGCGCGACCATCGCCTGACCCATGGTGTTGTTGATCTTGTGCGCCCCGGTATGATTGAGATCCTCGCGCTTCAGATAGATCTGCGCGCCGCCGAGCAACTCGGACCAGCGCTTTGCGTGGTAGACCGGGCTCGGACGCCCCACGTAGTGCTTCAGCTCGTATTCGAGCTCGGCGACGAACGCCGGATCCTTGCGACACGCATCGTACGCGGCACGCAGCTCTTCGAGCGCGTGCACGAGCGTCTCGGCAACGAATACCCCGCCGTAGGGGCCGAAGTGGCCCCGGCTGTCCGGAAGGTCATACATCTGCATTGCGAACTCCTTCGATGAACGCGGCGATCTTGTCCGCGTCCTTGACGCCTTTGGTCGACTCGACACCGCTCGAGACGTCCACCGCCCACGGACGCACGCGGCGCACCGCCTCGGCGACATTCGCGACTGTGAGCCCGCCGGAGAGCACCACCGGCCGCTCTAACCCGGTGGGGATGACGCCCCAGTCGAAGGTTTCTCCCGTGCCGCCGTAGTAGTCCGGGCGATACGCATCGAGCAACCACCCCGCGGCATCACGATAGGGCGAAAGACATTCTAGCAAATTCAACCCTTTCTGAACGCGGAGGGCCTTGAGATAAGGGGTGCTGAATCCGGCGCAGAACGCCTGATCCTCTTCACCATGGAACTGGAGGACGTCGATCGAAACGGCGTCGAGCACCGCACGAACCGCCTCGCGGGTGGGGTTCACGAACAGCGCGACACGCGCAACGAAAGGCGGCACGCTCGCGGCAATCGTTCTCGCCTGCTCGACGGTGACATGGCGCGGGCTGGGCTCGTAGAACACCAGTCCGATCGCATCAGCGCCCAAGCGGGCAGCCGCCTGGGCGTCGTGCGGCGAGGTGATGCCGCAGATCTTGACTCGGGTTCTCACTCGGGCAACGCCGTGGAAAAGAACGGCATGATAGGGGGGAAGCCCGGCAGGTTCCACTCCGGCCCGTAGCGTACCGCGGCGAGGTAGAGGCCGTCGGGCGAAAAAGTCGGCGCCGCCCGGCTGCGGTCACCGGCTGCGAGAAGCTCCGCAATCCATTCGGGCGGATGGCGTCCCTTGCCCACGTACAGGAGGCAACCGACGATATTCCGCACCATATGATGCAGGAATGCGTCGGCCGTGAACTCGAAAATGAAGTACGGCCCGCGCTGCGCGATGCCGAGACGTCGCAGATTACGCACTGGCGACTTCGCCTGGCACTCGATCGAGCGAAACGCGCTGAAATCGTGCTCGCCGAGCAATTGCCGCGCGGCAGCTTGCATCGGCTCGAGCTCGAGCGGCGCGTGAAACCAGCCGACGCGGCCCGCGAGCACAGCAGGTCGCACGGGGTGGCAGTAGACGCAGTAGCGGTAGGTGCGCGACGTGGCCGAATAGCGCGCACTGAATGCGTCCGGTACGGGCTGTGCCCACTGCACCGCGATGGCCGGAGGCAACGCCGAGTTCGCGCCCCGAACCCACGCCTGCGCGGGTCGCTCGACGTGCGATTCGAAGTGGGCGACCTGCCCCAGCGCGTGCACGCCCGAATCGGTGCGCCCCGCCGCAACCAGACGCACCGGATGAGCCGCAACGCCCGCAAGGGCACGCTCCAGCTCGTCCTGCACCGTGCGACCGGACCGCTGCGACTGCCAGCCTTCGAAAGGACCACCGTCGTATGAAACCCCGATCGCGATCTTCATGAGAGTGTGTTCCGCATCGGATCGGCAGTGATCTTAGCGGGAAGGAGGGTAACGGGAGGAAACCAGCCGGTCTCCTCCTGTTCGTGACCTTCCAAAGCGCCCATGCACGCTGCCTGATTTCATCGCTGCAGAAACAGAAACCGGGGCACTCGGCCCCGGTTTCTGTTTCGCCGGATCAGATACTATGCCAGCGCTTCGAGCATAGTCCGCGCTTTTTGTTGCTGGGCGGCGTCGCCTTCCTTCACGACTTCGTTCAGGAGCTCGCGGGCACCGTCCTTGTCGCCCATTTCCTCGTAGGCCTTGGCAAGATCGAGCTTCGTCGCGACCTCCTGCCAGCCGGCTCCGGTCCCTGACTGGGTGTCCTCTCCGCCACCGCTAGCCGGTGCGCCGCCGGGCGAACCGAGATCGAGGCTGATTCCCGACATCTCGCTCGACGCCGACGGCTTGGGATCCTGGGTCGGCTCGTCCAGCTTGAAGTCGAAATCCATCGTATTGGTCGGCTGCGACTTTTCGACCGGGCTCACCGGCAGCACCACCGTCGGCTGCGACTGCGCCATCATCTTGGCGGTATTCGTAAGCTCGCTCGAGTCCTTGTTCTGAGGCAACTCGAAATCGAGTGCCATGTCGACATTGCCCTCGCTCAGATCCTGCGCGGCTTTCGTGACGCCGGGATCCATGATGAGCGTGCCGGAAGGCGAGAAATCCGATTCCTGATCATCCGGCGCGACCGAGGGCTCGCCGAGATTCAGGTCGAAGCCGACGTCGTTCGGCGCCTGGCTCGGCGTGCTGACGTCGAGTGAAATATCGGGTGCGCCGGCAAAGTTCTCCTGGCTCGCAGCCTCGATGTTGAAATCGATTGACGGCGGTGCCGCGCGCGGACTGGACGCTTCCGGCGTGGCGAGCGCGGCGGCAACCGGGGCCGACATGGTCACGGTCGGCTCGCGCTGCGGTGGCGGCGGTGGCTCGGCGCCCGGGGTCGGCTCGGTGCGACGGCCTCCGTAGAGCGCGTTGCTCGGGTCGATCGTCTGGCCCAGCGCTGCGGTCTTTTCCCAATCCGGTCCATGACCGCCGGTTGCGGCGTAGATCTCGCCGGCAGTCGTCTCGAATGCCTTGACGTCTTTGCGCGCCGCGTAAATTTCGAGCAGCTTGACGCGCACCGCCTGGCGGCTCGGGTCCTTCTGAAGGGCTTCCTTCAGGATTTCCTCGGCCTGCGCATCGCGGCCGTATGCCATGTACACGTCTGCTTCGGCGACCGGATCGACTTCGTCCGTATCGATTGCGCCGATGCCGCTCTGGCTGAAGTCCGTCTGCATCGAGCTCCCGCCGGTGTCGACGCTGCGTCCACCCGTGGTCCCGAAAACGGAGCTCGAGTCAGTAGTCGTCACTCCCGCTAGGGAGTTCTCGAGACTGTTTGCCTTTTTTTTTCGGTACGCAAAAACGCCGTATCCCAGCAGCACGAGCACCACCAGACCGATTCCGCCAAGCGCAATCGGGTTGTCAGTGACGTTGCTCATGAGATCATCGACCAGGCTCGTCTCGGGCGGCGGCGGCGGGGCAGGCCGCGGCTTGGGCGGTGCAGCCTTGGCGGGCGTGGGTGCCGCGGGGGCGGCAGCCACCGCCGGGGACGGCGAGTCGGGCGCCTTGGCAAGCGGCGGAAGCGGCTCGCTCACGGGCTCGGGGGCCTTGGCAGCTTCGGGCGCCTTTGCCGCCGGCTCTGGGGTCATCGGCGGCGCCTCGGCCGGCTTGGGGGCCTCCGGGGGCTCCGGAGCCTTCGCCATCGCGGGCGGTGCAGGCGCGGGTTGCGGCGGCTCAGGCGCGGCGATTGGCGGCGCGGGGGCTTTCGCAGGCTCCGGTGCCATCGCGGGCGCTGGGGCCTTTGCGGCGGGCGCCGGGGGCGCGGCCGCGGGGGCTGGAGGCGCCTTGGCGGCGGATGCCTGGCTCTGGAGCTCCGCGAGCTGCTGATTCTTCAGCTCCAGCAGGCGCTCCATGTCCTTCACGTTTCGCTCGAGCTGCGCGACACGCTCGCGTTGCTCTTGGACATCGCGCTCGCGGGCAGCCAGGTCGTCGGCACGAGCCGTGCTCTTGCCCGCCTTGCCGGCGTCTTCGGCGCGTGACAACCTCAGCTGATCCGCCGGTGGCGCGGCCGCCGGGGCGGGCGCCGGTTTGGCTTCTTCAATTCTGCCGGTCGCGCGCTGGCCGGGCGCTTCACGCGCCGGTGCCATGGCAACAGCGGTGGCGACGCGGCCGCGATATTCGTCGAATTCCTGGACCTGCACGCTCACGACCTTGGCCGCATCCTCCCGCGCAACCGCCAGCGCGGCCTCTTTGTCCGGAATGGTGAGCTTCGCGCCTTCGCGCACGAGGTTCATGTTGTTGTTGATGAACGCCGACTCGTTAGCACGATAGAGCGCCACGAGCATCTGGTTCATCGAAACGCCGTCCGGGAGATTCGCGACGGCGATGTGCGACAGAGTGTCGCCCTTCTGGACTTCGTACGCGCCATCCGCTGCCGCACGGCTTGGCGCCGGCTCGGGAGTCGGCGCGGCTTCGGCCATGGGTGCGGGCGCTGGAGCGGGCGGCGCTGCAGCCGCAGGCGCCGGCGTGATGGGGGTCGGCGCAAGCTCGGGGGCCTTCTGAGGCTCCGGAGCAGGCGCCGGTTCAGGCGCCCTGGGCGGCTCCACCGGCTTCGCTTCCACCGCCGCCACCTTCGGTGCCAAAGGTGGTCCCTTGTACTCGACGGGATCCAGAAGGAATGTGTATTGGCGAACGAGTCGACCGGTCGCCCAATTCAGCTCGACGAGCACGTCCAGGAATGGCTCGTTGATCGGCTGAGTGGAAGTCAATACGACGTAGTACCCGCCATCACGTCGTTGAACCGACGCGCGGAGGAAGGTGATCGCTGGTCCGTAGTCGACGCCTGCCTGGCGAAACGCCTCGGCGGAAGCGATACGTGCGCTGAGCGACCCCGCTTCGCCCTGCTGGACCGACACGATGTCGATCGAGGCGTTGAGCTGTTGCCCCAGTGCGGAGTTCAGCGCGAGCTTGCCCAGCCCGGCACCAAGCGCCATGACGGGAACGAGCAGGAGCGCAGCCAGCGCGAGGAGTCTAGTTGTAATAGTCGTGCGAGTTCCCACTCTGCCACCCCTGGGCTTAGACCTAGGTATTTAAATTAGCATCAGAGGGTTAGCCTTGCAAGCTAAGGTTTCACCTCGGATTGCCGCATAAGCCAAAAATTTCTCAGTCTATTTTGGCCTTGGCCCCGGTCCGGACCCCGGCGGACCGCCGTCCCGGGGCGCTTCTTCCACGAAGAATCGGCTCGGGAAGCACATTCTCCCGGGCCAGGACCGGCCGATTCCCGTTCGAACCAGATCAAGCCACGGCCTGGGCGGGCGAGGTACCGCCGCGCGCCGACCGCCTGCCGGCAGAGCTGTCGCCAAGATGCGCGAGCAGGATGCGTAGCATCCGCCGCAGCGGCTCCGCCGCGCCCCACAGGAGCTGGTCGCCCACCGTGAATGCGGAGAGATACTGCGCGCCCATCGACATCTTGCGCAACCGTCCGATCGGCACGCGGAGGGAACCTGTCACCTGCGCGGGCGAGAGTTCGCGCATGCTTTCCTCCCGCGTGTTTGCGACCACGTACACCCATTCGTTCGCCTCGGCGAGCATGCCTTCGATCTCGTCGAGTGGCACGTCGCGCGTCAGCTTGATCGTCAGCGCCTGGCTGTGACAGCGCATGGCGCCGATGCGCACGCAGATCCCGTCCATCGGAACGGGATTCGCCTCCCGCCCGAGAATCTTGTTGCCTTCCGCCTGCGCCTTCCATTCCTCGCGGCTCTGCCCGTTGCCCAGATCCTTGTCGATCCACGGAATGAGGCTGCCCGCGAGGGGCACGCCGAAATGATCGCGTGGCAAGGCCTCGCTCCGCAGGGAATCGGCTACGCGCCGGTCGATCTCGAGGATTGCCGCGGCGGGGTCGTCGACCAGGGCCGCCGCGGAACCGTGCACGACGCCCATCTGCGCCACCAGCTCGCGCATGTGCTGTGCGCCACCGCCAGACGCCGCTTGGTAGGTCATCGCGGTCATCCACTCCACGAGCCCGTGCTTGAACAGGCCATGAACGCCCATCAGCATCAGGCTCACGGTGCAATTGCCGCCGATGTAGTTCCGGACGCCCGCCGCGAGCGCATCCTGGATCACGTTCAGATTGACCGGATCCAGAACGATCACGGCATCCTTACGCATGCGCAGCGCGGAGGCCGCATCGATCCAGTAGCCATCCCAGCCCGCCGCGCGAAGCCGCGGGTGAATCTCGTTTGTGTAGTCCCCGCCCTGGCACGAGACGATCACTTCCATCTCCCGCAGGGCGTCGACCGACCGCGCGTCCGCAAGGGGCGTGGCCCCGCGACCGATATCGGGTGCATTCCCGCCCACGTTCGACGTCGTGAAGAAGACCGGCTCGATGAGATCGAAATCGTGCTCGGCGCGCATGCGCTCGGTCAGCACCGACCCGACCATGCCGCGCGCACCGATCAATCCCACCCGTGTAAAACGACTGCCCAAGCTCGTCTCCCGTTCAATCCAGCGCCGCAATCACCGCCGCGCCCATTTCGCGTGTGCCGAGCCGCGTCGTGCCCGGCTCGAAGATGTCCGCAGTGCGCAGCCCCTTGGCAAGCACCTTGCCCACCGCGCGCTCGATCCGCTCGGCGGCCGCATCCTCCCCGAGACTGTAGCGCAGCATCATGGCCGCGGAAAGGATCGTCGCGAGCGGATTGGCGGCATTCTTCCCCGCAATGTCCGGCGCCGAGCCGTGGATGGGTTCGTACAGACCCTTGCCGGCCTCGTCCAGGGACGCCGAAGGCAGCATCCCGATCGAGCCGGTCAGCATCGAGGCCTCGTCGGATAGGATGTCGCCGAACATGTTGCCCGTGACGATCACGTCGAACTGTTTCGGATCGCGCAGGAGCTGCATGGCCGCATTGTCGACGTACATGTGGGAAAGCGCGACATCCGGAAACTCCTTTCCGATGCCCGTCACCACCTCGCGCCACAGCTGGCTGGTCTCGAGCACGTTCGCCTTGTCCACCGAGCAGAGGCGCCGCGCGCGCTTGCGGGCAGCCTGAAAGCCGACGCGCGCGATACGCACGATCTCGCGCTCGGTATAGCGCATGGTGTCGAACCCTTCTCGGCCGCCCTCCTCCATAGTACGGATTCCGCGCGGCTGGCCGAAATAGATGTCCCCGGTGAGCTCGCGCAGGATCAACACGTCGAGCCCCGACACGACCTCGGGACGCAGCGTCGACGCATTGACGAGCTCCGGATGCACCGTCGCAGGGCGCAGGTTCGCGAACAGGCCGAGTTCCTTCCGCAAACGGAGCAACGCCTGCTCGGGGCGCTTGGGCCGCGGCAACGTGTCGTATTGGGGTCCCCCGACCGAGCCGAAGAGAATGGCGTCCGCCGCCTTGGCGAGCTTCAGGGTGGCGTCGGGCAGCGGATCGCCCGTGGCGTCATAGGCGGCACCGCCGACAGGCGCTTCCTCCATCGCAAGCTTCACCCCGCTCGGCTCGAGCGCTTTCAGCACGGCGACCGCCTGGACGGTGATCTCCGGGCCGATCCCGTCCCCGGGGAGAATCGCGATCTTCTTCAATGGAGACCCCTTAATGAAGTCATCCCCGCGTGAGCGGGGTTCAAGCAAGCCAACGAACCTGTTCAGTATGGATTCCCGCTTCCGCGGGAATGACAACCTCGTGAAGTCGTCGTCTAGCCAAACAGCCAGGGATGCTGGGCGCGGCGCCGTTCCTCGAACTCGCGAATCTTGTCTTCATGCCGAAGCGTGAGCCCGATTTCGTCCAGCCCGTTGAGGAGGCAATGCTTGCGGAACGGGTCGATCTCGAAATGCATCACCTTCGCGCCGTCGGTCGTAGTTACGGTCTGCTGCGCGAGATCGATCGTCAGCCGCATGCCCGGAAACGATGCGACGTCGTAGAAGAGCGAGTCGACTTCCTGCTCCGTCAGCACGACCGGCAACAAGCCGTTCTTGAGCGAGTTGCTCTGAAAGATCTCGCCGAACGACGGCGCGATCACTGCCCGGAACCCGTGATCCAGCAGCGCCCAGGGCGCATGCTCGCGCGAGGATCCGCAACCGAAGTTCGCCCGCGCCAGCAGGATCTCCGCGCCCTTGTAGTGCGGATGATTCAGCACGAAATCGCGGTTGAGGGGTCGCTTCGAATGATCCATTCCAGGCTGGCCCACGTCCAGGTACCGCCACGCGTCGAAAAGATTCGGACCGAACCCCGAGCGCTTGATCGATTTCAGGAACTGCTTCGGAATAATCGCGTCGGTGTCGACGTTCGACCGGTCGAGCGGCACGACAAGTCCGGTGACTACGGTGAATTTTTCCATGATGGTCTTCTTAGGGTGACCGAGCTGCGGCAGCGCATCGTCGCCGCCCGCTCGCAACTACTTCTTGAACGTTTCCTCGATCGCGTTGCCGGTGCGCTCAACGGCCCGACCAGTCGCCTCGCCCGCGTGCCGCACGCTTTTTTCCACCGCCTGGCTTGCCTCGCTCGCGTCCTTCTTCGCCCCGTCGACGGTGTGACAGCCGATCGCAAGCGCGGTAAGCGCGGTCAAGAACAGCCATCGCATCGGATCCATAGGCGCTCCCTTCCTATCGCCACTCGCGCACGTCCACGAAATGGCCGGCGATCGCGGCGGCCGCGGCCATCTCGGGACTCACGAGGTGGGTCCGGCCGCCGGCACCCTGGCGGCCCTCGAAATTGCGGTTCGACGTCGCGGCACACCGCTCGCCGGGCTCGAGGCGGTCGGCGTTCATCCCCAGGCACATCGAGCAGCCCGGCTCGCGCCACTCGAAACCGGCATCCTTGAAGATCCGGTCGAGCCCTTCCCGCTCCGCGTGGCGCTTCACCTGGCCCGAGCCGGGGACCACCATCGCGACCTTCACGCGAGGATCGACGTGCCGCCCCTTCACGATCGCGGCGGCTGCCCGGAGGTCCTCGATGCGCGAGTTCGTGCAGGAGCCGATGAACACCTTGTCGAGCCGAATGCTGGTGATCGGCGCATTCGGCTCGAGCCCCATGTACTGGAGCGCACGCGCCAGGCCCTCGCGCCGTATCGCGTCCTTCTCACGGTCCGGATCGGGCACGCGGGCGTCCACGCTCACGACCATCTCCGGGGAGGTTCCCCAGGTGACCTGCGGCTTGATCTCCCGCGCATCGAGCGTGACGACCCGGTCGAACTTGGCGTGCGGATCGCTCACGAGGGTGCGCCAATGCGCCACTGCGCGGTCCCATGCCTCGCCCTGCGGTGCGAACGGCCGCCCCTTCAGGTAGGCGATCGTCACGTCGTCCACCGCCACCATGCCGCAGCGCGCACCCGCCTCGATCGTCATGTTGCAGAGCGTCATGCGACCTTCCATCGAGAGCGCGCGGATCGTGTTGCCCGCGTACTCGATCGCAAATCCGGTGCCGCCTGCGGTGCCAATCCTGCCGATCAAAGCGAGAGCGATGTCCTTGGCGGTCACACCGCGCCCGAGCGGGCCGTCCACCTGCACCAGCATGTTGCGTGATTTCTTTGCCAGCAGGCATTGCGTGGCCATCACGTGCTCGACTTCCGACGTGCCGATGCCGAACGCCATGCAGGCGAACGCACCATGCGTGCTGGTGTGGCTGTCGCCGCACACCACGGTCATGCCGGGCAGCGTCGCGCCGCTCTCGGGTCCGATCACATGCACGATGCCCTGCCGCTCGTGCAGGAACGGGAAATACGCCTTCGCGCCGTGCGCGCGAATGTTGTCGTCCAGCGTCGTGACCTGGAGCCGGGAAACCTTGTCCTCGATACCGTCGACGCCGCGATGCCAGTCGGTGGTCGGCGTGTTGTGATCGGCGGTCGCGACGATGGAGTCGGTGCGCCAGACCTTGCGCCCGGCCAGGCGCAGGCCTTCGTACGCCTGCGGACTGGTCACTTCGTGCACGAGATGGCGGTCGATATAAAGGAGCGCCGTGCCGTGCTCCTCGGCGTGCACAACGTGGCTGTCCCAAAGCTTGTCGTAGAGTGTTTTTGATGTCATGACGGGGTCCGCTAAGTCCTGGAATTATAGCGGAATGGACGATCCCGACGCAGCCCACGCGGGTGGCTCGATGCCACCTCAGCGACTCCGCGCCTGCTGATAGAGCGGCTCCACCCGCGCCGCATACACTTTGAGGTCCGCGATGCGGCTGGCGGACGACGGGTGAGTCGACAGAAACTGTGGCGGCTCGCTCCCTCCTTCACGCGCCATCTTCTCCCACACGGTGACCGCGGCATAGGGATCGTATCCGGCGCGCGCAGCAAGCTCGACGCCGATCCGGTCGGCCTCGACCTCGTGTGTCCGGGAGTTCGGCTTGCTGATCGTCAGATCGGCAACCATCCCGGCAAGGTCGGCGCTACCGCTCGGCGCGCCCAGCACGGCGGCGGCGATGCCGATCACCGCCGCTGTCGCGACCTGCTCGGACGCGCGTTCGCGGCCGTGCTCGCGCAGCGCATGGGCGATCTCGTGGCCCATCACTGCGGCAAGCTCGGCGTCCGTGAGCTGCAGCTTATCCAGCAGCCCGGTGTACACGGCGATCTTGCCGCCCGGCATGCACCAGGCGTTCAGCTCCTTGGATGTGATGACGTTCACCTCCCACTTCCAGCGCAGCGCGTCGGGTCGGAACGTCCCGGTCTGGGCGATCAGACGCTGCGCGATCGCGCGGACGCGCGCGACTTGCTGCGGGTTGCGATCGAGCAGGCCCTTGCGAGAGGCATCGGCGATGATCTTGCGGTAGGACTGCGCGGCCGCCTGATCAATCTGGGCCGACGAGACGAGCAATGCCTGCTGTCGCTCGATCCCGACAGTGCCCGGGTTTGTGGTGCTCGCGCAGCCACCGAGGATCAGTGTGCCCGCCACCGCAGCGCAGAGCGCCATGCCCGCCAGCCGGATGAATCGCCACTTCAAGTTCGTGCCACCTTCCACCTCGAATCTACGCGGTCTCTGACCGTTCCGAGGATGCCGGGTTCGCGATGCTCGGCGTGGGCATGAGCGATTTTCGCAGGAACAGCACGCCGAGCCCCGCCCCGGCCGCGACACTCGAAGCCGTGAACGTCCAGGCTGGCCCGACCGCGCCCCACAGCGCCCCGCTCGCCAGCCCCCCGAGGAACCCGCCGGCGCCGAACGACAGGCTGAGATAGATGGCCTGGCCACGCACCTGCCGCGCCCCGGTGAACCAGGCGTTGACGACCGCGAGCGCCGCGAGATGATAGGACCCAAAGCTCGCCGCGTGCAGGATCTGGGCGATCGTGACCAGCGCCGCGCTCCGGGCGCCCCACCCGATGAGCAGAAAGCGCGCGACCGCGCACGCGAAGCTCGCGATCAGGATAGTGCGTGGGTCGAACCGCGTCATCCACCGCGGCGCCGCGAGGAACACGAGTATCTCGGCGATCACCCCGAGCGACCACAGCACGCCGACGGCGGTCGTGGTGTAACCGAGATCGGTCAGGTAGATGGAAAAGAACGTGAAGAGCGCGCCGTGCGACACGCTCATCAGGAAGCACGCGCCGAGCAAAACGACGACCTCGGGGCGCCGCAGGACGAGCCAAAGCCGTTCGCGCTCGGTCGGACGCGGGTCCCCACCGCTCGGGAGAAGCCAGGTGAGCGCCGCGGTGACGGCCAGTACGCCGAGCAGCATCCAGAGGAGATTGTCGATGGCAAGTCGATCGAGCGCGGCCCCCACGACCAGCACCGCGACGATGAATCCGACCGAGCCCCACATGCGAATGGTGCCGTAGCGCTCGAGCCGGCCGCGCAATGCGCTGAACGTCGTGGCCTCCAACAGCGGATTCGCCGCGCTCGAGAAGAATGCAAGCAGCATCAGGACAAAGAATATTCCCCAGAACGATCGCGTCGCGTAGATTCCGACGAACGAGAGCGCCGCCAGCGCGAGCGACGCACGCATCAATGCAACGCGGCGCCCGTGATGGTCGGCAAACCATGCCCAGAAGTTCGGAGCGAACACCCGCGTCAGCTGCATGACCGAGATCAGCACGCCGATCTCCCACGCGCTGGCGCCGACGGACTTCAGATACAGGCTGAAATAGGGCGCGAACGCGCCCACGAACGCGAAGTAGGCGAAATAGACCGCCGACAGGCGGGCGTAGGGAACGGTCACGGGCGGGGATTATCGGCGGCAGGTGCGCCCGGCGCGGCGAATTCGCGGCAGAACGCGAAGGGATGTTAGTTCACCTGCGAGAATGCCGCACCGGGCCTCCGCATCGCTTAGAATCCGTTGCATCGTCAGGCGCTGACGACCACAACCAACGCGCGTCCTCCCGGGCACTCAAAGCATTCAATTGACTGCGGAACGAGAAAACATCGCCTGGCATCGGACGGCGCTCTTCGCGCTCTTCACGATTTCCGGGTTCGCCGGGCTCATCTACGAGTCGATCTGGAGCCACTACCTCAAACTCTTCCTGGGCCATGCCGCATATGCCCAGACGCTGGTGCTCGCGCTGTTCATGGGCGGAATGGCTGCCGGCGCATGGATCGCGAGCCTGCGCGGCGTGCGCTGGCCCAACCTTCTGCGCGGCTATGCGGTCGTCGAAGCGCTCATCGGTCTCGCCGCGTTCGCTTTTCACGGTGTGTTCGTCGCCGCGACCGACACCGCTTATGCATCGGTGCTTCCCGCGCTTGCCAATGCCTCGGCGGCTACGCTGTTCAAGTGGAGCCTCGCCGGCGTACTGATCCTGCCGCAATCCATTCTGCTCGGGATGACATTTCCTCTGATGAGCGCCGGTCTGCTGCGGCGCCATCCCGAGCGTCCCGGCGAAGCGCTGGCACTGCTCTATTTCACAAACAGCTTTGGCGCCGCAATCGGCGTGCTCGCGAGCGGCTTCCTGCTGATCGACAAGCTGGGGCTGCCCGGAACAATCCAGTTCGCGGGCGTGCTGAACATCGGACTCGCCGCCTTCGTGTGGCTGCTCGCGAAGGATCCCGACCCGGCGCCGGGCCTGGCACGTGCCCCACACTCCACAAATTCCGAGCATCTGACGCCGCCGTTGGCAGCGAGTGTGCGGCTCATGCTCGCGATCGCGTTTCTCACGGGCGCCGCGTCATTCATCTACGAGATCGGGTGGATACGAATGCTCTCGCTGGTGCTTGGCTCGGCGACGCACTCGTTCGAGCTCATGCTCTCGGCCTTCATCCTCGGCCTGGCGCTCGGCGGTCTGTGGGTGCGCCGGCGTATCGACCGCACGCCGGAGCCATTGCGCTTTCTCGGCGTGGTTCAGGTCGCCATGGGCATCGCGGCGCTAGCGACGTTGCCGCTCTATGGCGCGACCTTCGATCTGATGCAGCTCGTCATCAAGGGCACGGCGCGGACCGATTCGGGTTACGCGATCTTCCTCGCCTCCAGCCACGTGATCGCGCTCGGCGTCATGCTTCCGGCAACGTTCTGCGCCGGGATGACACTGCCGTTGATCACCTTCGTGCTGCTGCGAAGCGGGCATGGCGAACGCTCCATCGGCAACGTCTATGCGTCGAACACGCTGGGCTCGATCGTCGGGGTGGTCGTGGCCGCACACATCGGCATGCCGCTGCTCGGCCTCAAGGGCCTCATCACGGCGGGCGCCGTGATCGACATTGCGCTCGGCATGGTGCTCCTCTGGCGATTCGCCCGGCAAGATGCGCCGCGCCTCGTGCACGTCGCGACCGCGGCGTCGGTGATCGCGTTCGCGGTCATCGCGCTCGGCGTCTCGTTCGACTATCACCGGATGGCGTCCGGCGTCTTCCGGCGCGGCGAGATCTTCTCGGCGGCGGATGCGACGCTCCAGTTTTACCGCGACGGCAAGACGACTTCGGTGAGCCTGCTGGCCTTCGACGAAGGGCTGTCGCTGCGCACGAACGGCAAGTCGGACGGCGCAATCAACCTCGGTCCGGGCAAGCGGATTTCGGACGAAATCACGATGGTGATGACCGCCGCGCTGCCGCTTGCCATCCTGCCCGACGCGCGCACCGCCGCGGTGATCGGCATCGGCACCGGCCTCACCACCCACACGCTGCTCGGGAGCCGGACGCTCGAGCGTGTCGATACCATCGAGATCGAGCCGGCAATGGCCGAGGCATCGCGGCAATTCGCGGCACGCAACGCGAACGCGTTCGCGGACCCGCGCAGCAACATCGTCTTCGACGATGCCAAGACGTTCTTTTCGACCCAGAACAGGCGCTACGACATCATCATCTCGGAGCCCTCCAACCCGTGGGTGAGCGGTGTCTCGAGTCTCTTCACCGACGAGTTCTACCGGCTCGTGCGTCGGTACCTCAACCGCGGCGGCGTGCTGGTGCAATGGTTCCAGCTCTACGAGATCGACGTGAAGCTGATTGCCTCGGTGATGCGCGCGCTCGCGCAGAACTTTCCGGACTACGCGATCTACGCGACGACCGATTCGGATCTCCTGATCGTGGCCGGAGACCCGGCAACGCTTGCCCGACCGCTCGCCGACGTCTTTGCAGCGCACCCTGGCGTCGGACAGGAGCTGCGCAAGGTACACGTGCAGACGATCGGCGACATGGAGATTCGTCGGCTGGGCGGCAAGCAAGCGCTGCACCCGCTCTTCCTCTCCTACAACATCCCACCCAATTCCGATTACTACCCGTACCTCGATCTCAACGCGGCACGATATCGATTCCTGCAGACGCAGGCGGGCGAGATCACGCGAATCGGGGCCGCCGGCGTGCCGGTGGTGGAGATCCTGGAAGGGCGGCCGCGCCACACCCGGCCCATCTCGCTTGACGGCGATGACTATCTCGACCGAATCGAACACGCGCGGCGCGCTGCCTATGCGCGCGATTTCCTGATCGGCGCCACGCTCCCGGAGCCGCACGGGATTCCTGCCCAGTTGCAAAAGGATCTCGAGCTCGTGCAGCTGCGCGGCATCGACTGCATCGATCCGCAGAAGACCGACATGTGGGTGCGCTCGGCAACCGGTGTCGCGCGATCGGTAAACTCCGACCTGCCCGCTGCGGACGCAAGCGCAGTCTGGTCGAGCTTCGAGCGCAACGACTGCATCAAGCGCCTCACCGCGACGGATCGCAGCTGGATCGAGCTGTTCGCCGCCGTCGGCGCGCACGACGCCGCGCGCATGGGGAAGATCGCGACGGAGCTCCTTGGGACGAGCCGCGACCTCACTCCGAAGACGCAGCAATACCTGCTCACCGCCGCACTCACCGGTCTCCTGGCGACGCGCGATTACGAAGGCGCGACGCAAGTCTGGAACCGGCACTCGCAGGGCGCCGCCGTCGACGTTGATATCCGCCTGCTCTACGCCTATCTCGCGGTAGTCCGAAAGCTCGCCGCGGAACAGCGCTAGTCGCGCAGAAGTTCTTTCCCCTCGTGGGAGAGGAGGGAATGACAGATTCAGCTATTTCACTTTGCCGGGAATCGGCGGCGTCGGGGGTGCGACGTCGGCGTTCTGCGCGCGGTGGCGCAGCGCGTGATCCATCAGAACGATCGCGAGCATGGCCTCGGCAATCGGCGTCGCGCGGATGCCGACGCACGGGTCGTGACGACCGGTCGTGGAGACGGTGGTGGCTTTGCCCTGACGGTCAATCGAGCGGCGCGGAACTCGGATGCTCGAAGTCGGTTTGAGCGCGATGTGGACGACGACGTCCTGGCCGGTCGTGATGCCGCCGAGCACGCCACCCGCGTTGTTCGAGAGGAATCCTCCGGGTGTGAGCTCGTCGCCATGCTCGGTGCCACGCTGCGCCACCGATGCAAAGCCCGCGCCGATCTCGACGCCCTTCACGGCGTTGATGCCCATCATGGCGTGGGCGAGATCGGCATCGAGGCGGTCGTACACGGGCTCGCCCCAGCCGACCGGCACGCCTTCGGCGACGACGGTGACTTTCGCGCCGCAGGAATCACCTGCTTCACGTAGCGCGTCCATGTGCGCTTCGAGCTGCGGAACGATTCCCGCGTTCGGCACGAAGAACGGATTCCCGTTCACGGCCTCCCACGACTCGAACGGAATGACGTGCGGGCCGAGCTGCGCAAGATAGCCGCGAATCGACACGCCGAATTTCTCGCGCAGGTATTTCTTCGCGATCGCGCCGGCCACCACACGGACCATCGTCTCCCGGGCCGACGCGCGGCCACCGCCGCGATAGTCGCGGATGCCGTATTTCTGCCAGTACGTGTAGTCGGCGTGTCCCGGGCGGAAAGTGTCGGCGAGCGCGCTGTAGTCCTTGCTGCGCTGGTCCTCGTTCCGGATCAGGAATCCGATCGCGGTGCCGGTCGTCGTACCTTCGAAGACGCCGGACAGGAGCTCGACGGTATCGGTCTCGCGACGCTGGGTGACGTGGCGCGAAGTACCAGGCTTGCGACGGTCGAGCTCGATCTGGATGTCCGCCTCGGCGAGCGCCAATCCCGGCGGACAGCCGTCCACCACGCCGCCATACGCCGGTCCGTGGCTCTCGCCGAAAGACGTCACGCAATACAGCTTGCCGAAAGTGTTGCCGGACACGTGCCTACACTCGCCTAAGCCTTGGAAATTCCAGTCAAAAGTCTAGCACGCCCGACGCCCAGGTCCGCGATCGAGAGAGATTGCATGCATCGGGTACCATTTCGCAATCGTCGCCCGATTCCGTCGTGAAATCCGGAGTGCGCAGTGTCAGACCCGAAACACGACAAGCCCGATCCCGAACTGTCGGACAACCTGCCGGACCGCATGAAAGGTCCGGGCGGCATGACGCTGCGGCAGATCCACGAACAGGTGCGGAAGAGCGTCGAGCGCGATCGGGCGGCGCAGAAGGTGCATAACCCGCTCGTGCAGCCGCAGAACCGCTGGCAGCGGCTGGTACGCTACGTCTGGGGTCGCAGCGGGCGTCGCTAGGGAGGCTCAGCAGTATCCAGGTTGTCATTCCCGCTCAAGCGGGAATCCACAATTGGCTCATGCACTGACATCCTGGGTTCCCGCCTGCGCGGGAATGACTGATCTAGGAGGCGCCGTTCGAGTCCGGTCCGCCGCCGGTGGGCTTGTTCATCTGCGCGCTCAACCGCCAGGCCATCCACGCGAGCAACGCGACGCCACTGACGAGCACTGCCCACAGCGTGAGCTTTTTCCAATCGCCAGGATCGAGTTCCAGCCACTGGGGCCAGGGCGACGGTGCGCGCACCTGCGCGCGCGCGTCGCCGAGGGTTGCATGCGCGGCCTCGAGCGGCTTGTCGTCGCGGTAGCCTGGCACGAGGGTCGCGACGGCCAAGGCCGCGCTCGGGACTTTCGCGGCACCGAACGCCAGCACGTAAGGTCCCGCACCGCGGGCGACGAACAGCACCTGCTGCGGAATGAACCCGGCAGTGAGCTTCGGCGATCCGCTGCCTAGCCCGCCGCTGCGCGAGTCGACGCGCACCATCCAGTAGCGCTCGCGAGTAGGCCGGACCATGGTGTCTGCGCTGACGAAGGATTCCCCGCCCTGGTTGAGTCGGTAGACCGTCGCCGACGCGGCGAGCCGCCAGGGGTCGGAGGGCTTCGCACGCACGAGGAACTCCACCGGCGCAATCGTGTTCGGGATCGGCAGATCGAGTCGCAGCCGGTCGAATGGCGCGTTCGCCCCAAGATCGAACAGGTACTCGCCGGGCCGCTCGCCGGGCGTCGCGTCCACGGTGTGCCATGTGCGCGGCGACGCGACCGGGGAATCGATCGGCTCGGCGCGGATCGCGGTGAGCGGCGGGATCGCCTGCGAAGCCGGCCAGGACACCCGGAGATACTTCGCTTTCACCCGCTTCACCGCGACGCGCTTCTGCGCGAGAACGTGTCCGGCATGGCGCAGCGCGACGAGCGGACCCTCGGCGACGAACGCCCAGCGCGAAAGATCGTCGCTGGACTCGATGCGCACGCGTCCCACATAACCGTCGCTATCCTCCGGCCACTCGAATTCGAGCGCCTGCAGGCGCTCGTCCAGCGCGCTCGTGTCGACGAGATAGCCGGCAACGCGCCGCGGCGCGGCACTCCGTGCATCGCTCTGGACGTTTACGATCGTGCCGCCCTTTCCCTGCTTCACGCGGACCGAGACGCCGTCGATCTCGACGCCGGGCTTGCCCCAGACGGGGAACATGGGCACCGGGACGCCCGCGCGTCGGCGCGCGTCGGGCGTCGCGACGCTGCGCAGGGCGTAGGGCACGATCTCGCCCGCGCCGTTGTACACCCGCAGATCGGCGAGGCTGTTACCCGCGCTGCCCGCATAGACTGCGAGCGGCAACTCGGCGACGTAGAGCGCGTCGCGGCCGTCGACGCCGAGAGGCGCGGTCCACGCGAAATCCTGCATGCGTGGCTCGGATGCCTGCGCCGCGCCGGGCGCGACGAGCGCCGCCGCCAGCGCCAGAAGAGTGAATCGCTTCATGACCTGCCCTCCGAATGGCGCGGGGGCACCGGCGCGAAGTAGCCGATCGCGAGGAGGAGGACGCCGACGCCGATGAACGAGACGATGCGCTCGATGCCGCCGACCCGCGAAAGGTCGACGACGAAGAGCTTGATGACGACCACGCCGAGCAGCGCCGCGCCGACGAACCACAGCGTCCTCAACCGGCGCCGCGTCGCCAGCGTCATCGCCGCCAGGGCGAGGACCGTCCAGAACACCGAGAACGCGGTCTGGACCAGGGTCGAGCGCACCATGGTTTCGAGGCGATACGGTATGCCGGCCCAGTGATGCAGCGTGCGCAACAGCATGCCGTTCGCCCACACGAACGCGGCGGTGCCGATGGCCGCCGCGGCATGTACCGGTGGCACGCGCGCGGCGAGACCGTGCGCGCGCAATGCAAGGTACCAGACGATCAGCACGACGATCACTGCGGCCATCGCGAGGTCGAGCGGGTTTGCAACCGGCACGTAGGGCAACGGCGCGGGATTGCCATCACTCAGCGCGTTGGCGACGAACACCCAGCCCCACAGATACGCGGCCATCGGCAGGCCGCCGGCCCGCAGCAGGAAATCGAAATGCTTCGCCAAGGGCCACCCCATTCGATCGCCGAACCTGGCCAGCCCGGCCAGCGCGAGCGCCGGCACCAGCGCCCACGCGACGAACGGCCAGGTGCCGCGACCCTGCACGAATCGATCGATCCACCACGCCGCCTCCCAGCAGGCAAGAGCGATGCCCAGCCACAGCGCGACGACGTGTGACCAGCGCGCAAGCGCTGGCATAACCTCGTCCTCGTGGCGGCGGAGTATCCACCCGAGTGCCGCGAATGCGAAAGGCCACGCAAGCCAGCCGAAACGCGCCAGCGGATGGGAGACTTCGACGACCGCGGCCGCACCGCACACCACCATGGCCGGCAGCAGCGCGAATGCCGGAACCAACGCGATGCGCCAGTCGAGCTTCGCGCGCAGGAGACTCGCCGCCGCGCCCGTCGCGGCCAGAAATGCGAGCGCCGCGGCGAGCTCGAACCGGCCAGGAATGAACTGATCGATCTCGTTCAGGCCGCCGAGCACCCACCAGGCGGTGCCCCAGAAGAAGAGCGTCCCCGCAACGATACGCCCCGCGCCGAAGAACGCCCCGCCGTTGCGCGTGATCTGACGCGCGCAGAACAAGCCGGCCGCCGCCAGGAAGACGCAACCGAGAAACACGCTGTTCAAAATGGGATACAAGGCCCGCGAGCTCTCGTTCCCCACGGCGAACGCCACCCCGGCCGCCAGCTGCAGCGCGACACCGGACCACTGCGCAAGTCGCCGTCCTTGGCGCACGCCCGCCCAGACGATGGCCGCACCCTCGAGCGCCCACGCAGCGGACGTCCAGCGTCCGTCGAGCGCGAGCGGAATGGCGAGCGTGCCGAACGCGACGCCGAGGGCCAGAAACGACTCGACAAGCAGCTTCAACCCTGTGCTCCGCCGCGACCACAGCGCGACGGCGAGCAGCACGTAAAAGGCGCCGAGCACGAGTGCGCTGAACGCGAGCCCGTACTCCGTGTCCCGGACGAGCCGGCTCTGCAAGGCGAATGCGATGAGCGGCGTGCCGAATACCAGCGTGCCGTCGACGTAGCCCTTGACCGCGATCGAGCGCCGCAGCCCGTAGAGCAGCGCAATGCCCACGTAGATGAGGAAGAACGCGATCAGAAACGGTTCGGTGGACGCGAAGTGCTCCGGCCGGTAGAAACGCGCGCCCCACAGCGCCCCGATCGCGAAGGTGAAGATGAAACCGAGCAGATTCAGCGGCCGCCAGGCCTTCTGCCACGCAATCGCCAGCAAGCCCAGATTGAGCAGCACGTAGTAGCTGAAGAGCATGACGTGGCTGCCCTGCCCCGTCGAGGCGAGGATCGGCGCGAGGAAGCCGCCCGCCACCGCGAGCATCGCGAGCGAAAGCGCGTCCTGTCGGATGGCCAGGACCACCGAAGCGATGACGACTCCGAGCAGCAACAAGAAGGCGACGGTGGGCGGCATGAGCGCATAGAGCCGGAGCGCCGCAAACACCGTGAGGTACAGCACGCCGATGCCGCCGCCTTGCATCGCAAGCGCGTAGCCGGCCCGCTTGCCACGCAGGCGCCAGCCGATCGCGAGCATCACGATCGCCCCGACCGCGATGCCGGCAAGCCGCAACTCGATCGGAAAATGGAAATTCTCGGTCGCGTACTTGACGAGGAACGCAACACCGAAGAAGAGGATGACTACGCCGAGCCGCACGAGCGTGTTGCCGCCGAACACCCAGCGCCACCACACCGGTTGATCGGGCGCTGCGGCGGGCGGCACCGGAGGCGGCCCTCCAGATGGCGATATTGTCGCGGTCGCCGCTGCGTGATCCGACGCCGCGACCGCCATCGGGTCCATGGCGGGCCGAGGCAGCAAACCGGTTTTCGAGATTGCGGGAGGCTCGGGCATTCGTGGCGGGAAATTCGGCGGAAGATCCGCCGGCAACTCCGGTGGCACGGGAGTGTCCGGCGCCGCAGCCTGCGCGACCGGCTCGGGCGCGCGATCCGCGTCGGGCATCGGTGGCAGCTCCGCGATGCCCAGCCTCTGCTCGATCGCCTCGAGCCGCAGGTGGATATGCCGGAGCGAACGGAAGATGTGATCGACCCTGGGGTCCGTGCGCGGCGCCTCCCGGGAATCGGGCGCCGCGGACCTGGTGCGCTCACCCCATACGGAACGCGCGATGATCCCGGCAATACTCCCCAGTATCGCGCCGCCGATCGCGCCGGCCCAGCCATTCACGAGCGCACCGATCACCAATCCAGCAATTGCTCCGAGGAACCACATGACCGCCCGCCTTTCCGCTATTTCTCGTCGCCGCGCAATGCGAGCACTTCAGCCTGCAGCCCCTCGGGCGTTACGGCTCTGGACGCCCAGGGCGCGGACGCCACCAGCGCGATCTTCGAGAACGGTCGCAGCTGGGAGAGCCGGGTCATCGCCGGCCCGCCCTTGCGACTGAAGAAGCTGCCCCACAGTCCGCGCAGCGCCATGGGCACCACCGGGACGGGCGATTTTTCGATGATCCGGGAGATGCCGCCGCGAAAGGGATTCAGCTCGCCCGTGTCGGTGATGCGGCCTTCCGGGAAGATGCCGACGAGATCGCCAGCGGCGAGCGCACGCTCGATCTCTTGATACGCGCGCTCGAGTAGCTCAGGATCCTCCTTGGCCGAAGCGATCGGGATCGCGCCGCCCGTGCGACAGATGAAGTTCAGCACCGGTGTCTTGAAAATGCGGTGATCCATGACGAAGCGGATCGGCCTGCGGCACGCCGCCATGATCACGACTGCGTCGACGAAGCTCACGTGGTTGCAGACGAGCACCGCCGGGCCTTCATCCGGAATGTTCTCGAGGCCGGATTTTTCGACACGGTAGACGGAGTGGATGAGCAGCCACGCCAGAAAGCGCATCACGAATTCGGGCATCAGCGTGTAGATGAAGATCGCCACGGCCGCGTTCAGCGCTGCGGTGAGCAGGAAGAGCTGCGGCACGGTGGCGCCGAGCTCCAGAAACGCTGCAGCGAGGAGCGCCGCGGCCACCATGAAGACTGCGTTGAGTACGTTGTTCGCGGCAATGACGCGCGATTGATGCTGCTGCTCGGCGCGGCTCTGTATCAATGCATAGAGCGGCACGATGAAGAAGCCGCTGAAGATCCCGATCAGCGTGAGATCGAACAGCACGCGCAGGCTGCCCGCCTGCGACAGAAACTCGCGGGCGCCGACCGGCATGCCGCCCTGAGCGGCGGGACCGGCGAACGCGAGGTCGAATGCAAAGACGGTGAGTCCGATCGAGCCGAACGGGACGAGACCGAGCTCGACCTTGTGCCCGGACATCCGCTCGCACAAGAGCGAGCCGACGCCGATGCCGACGGACAGCACGGCGAGCAGCAGCGTGGCGACGTGCTCGTTCCCGCCCAGCGTGTCCTTGGCGTAGGCCGGAAACTGGGACAGCAGCATGAAGCCGAAGAACCAGAACCACGACACGCCGAGGATGGACAGAAACACCACTCGACTGCGCCGCGCGAACGTCAGCAGTGCCCAGGTCCCGGTAAATGGATTCCACGCGAACCGCAAGGCCGGATCCGCGGACGGGACCGAGGGGACCAGCCGGCTGGCCGCATAACCGGCCAACGCGACGGCGATGATCACGGCGGGTACGGCGATCCTCGAGCCGTCGCTGCGCGCGATCAACAGGCCGCCGACGATCGTTCCCGCAAGGATCGCGATCGACGTCCCGGTTTCGACGAGCCCATTGCCGCCCACCAGCTCGTCTTCTCTGAGCGTACGCGGCAGGATCGAGTACTTGACCGGCCCGAAGAGCGTCGACTGGAGCCCGAACAGGAAGAGCGTGAGCAGCAGCAGCACGATGTCGCGATGCGCGAGCGCGAACGCGCCCAGCACGGCAATGCCGATCTCGAGCAGCTTCACCGCGCGAATGAGGCTTGCCTTGTCGTACTTGTCGGCGAGTTGCCCCGCCGTGGCGGAGAACAGGAAAAACGGCAGGATGAAGAGCGCGCCGGCGAGGTTCACCAGCACCTCGGGCCGCAGTCCGCCGGTCTGCGTGACCTGGAAAGCGATCAGGATGACGAGGGCGTTCTTGAAAACGTTGTCGTTGAACGCGCCGAGAAACTGGGTCGCGAAAAACGGCCCGAACCGACGCTCGGCGAGCAGTCTGAACTGGCTACGGTCCGCCATGGTCCGCGTCCCGCCGACTCAGGCGTTCTCGCGCACGTAGTCGGTCACTGCCCTGAGAGCCGACTCGAGACGCGCACGATTGACCCAGAAATAGACTTCGCGGCCGCGCTTTTCGCTCAGCAGCACGCCCGCTTCGCGCAGGATCTTCAGGTGGTACGAGATCGCCGGCCTGCTCAAGGCGGACGCCGAGGCGATCTCGCTCACGTTCAGCCGCTCGTCCTTCTCGAACATGAGCAGGATCCGCTGCCGGTGGTCGTCTCCGAGCGCGACGAATACCTTCGATATTGCGGTCCAGGCACGTGGAATGTTGCGGGCGTAGCTGTGAGCCAAGAGACCTCCGCGTCACTCCGAACAGGTCGAAATGTTTCGACATTTCGACGTACTCTGTCAACCGGAGCCGTCGCGGACCGTGAAATACGCCACTAATGGAATCAGGGTGCGCGCCGCGTGAAAAACCAGCGCGGCGGCTCAAGCAGGCCAGTTCTTGATGTAGCCCTTCAGCATGCGATTCTCGAAGTTCTTCTCCTCGAGAACGGCGCGCGCCACGTCGTGAAACGAAATGACCCCCAGCACGGTCTCGCGCTCGACGACCGGCACGTAGCGCGCATGCCGCTCGAGCATGAGACTGCGCAGCTCGTCGAGATCCATCTCCTGATTCGTGACGAAGGGATTGGGCTGCATGGCCTCACCCACCTTGATCTCGGCGATCGGTGGAGTCGGCCCCACGCGCTTTTCCTGCTGGCGCCGGGCAAGCACTGCGATCACCTCGCGAAACGTCAGCACTCCCACGAGCTTGCCGCGATCCATCACCATCAGCGAGCCGATATCGTTGTCGGCCATGGTCACGACGGCGTCCGACAAGGGACTTTCCGGTGTCGCGGTGAACAGCGTGCTGCCCTTGATCTGCAGGACTTCTTTGACTTGCATGGCAATCCTCCTGCGTGGCCACGCGTCGCGCGCTTGCGGGCATATTAGATCAGGCGAAGATTCGAGGAAAGCGTGCGATTCGGCCAGGGAGCGTTGAACCCGCGCCAAGCCGGCCTCGAGCGGAGACTTTCAAAAAGCTCTGTTGCAGGGCAGCGAGAGCGGCCGCCCCGCGCCCTGCTCAGCGTTCGAGCAGGTGGGCCTTTTCCTTGGTTTTCGCCCACTCGTCCGCATCTGCGGGCGCGTCCTTCCGCTCGACAATCGGCTTCCAGATCTTGGCGAGCTCCGCGTTCAGCTCGGTGAACTTGCGCTGTTCGGGGGGCACGTCGTCCTCGGCGAAGATCGCCTCCACCGGGCATTCCGCGACGCACAGCGTGCAGTCGATGCACTCGTCGGGATCGATCACGAGCATGTTCGGTCCCTCGCGGAAGCAGTCTACCGGGCACACGTCGACGCAGTCGGTGTACTTGCACTTGATACAGGTTTCGGTGACGACGTACGTCATGACGGACTCCTCCCACGCGCCGGCGTGCTGCAGCGCTCGGCGCGATTCTAGCACTGCGATGCGAGCGCCAAGATCGGCCGCGCCGCGCGTCTCTCCGGCGCCCGGCCGTGCGGCCGGCCCTTGATTTCCGGAATTTTGCTAGCATGTCCACCCTGTCGAGCCGATCCCGAGCCACAGCCGGGAAACCATATTCGAATGCCTGCGCCGCTGCGGGCGGCCAGCGTAGCGGCGCCGTTCACTAAAATTTTGCAATCAGGGGGTCATGAGGAATCCATGAGCGAGAACATCCAGCACGTCACCGATGCCACGTTCGAGCCCGAAGTATTGAAATCGGCGGTTCCGGTGCTCGTCGACTACTGGGCCGAGTGGTGCGGGCCGTGCAAGTCGATTGCGCCGATCCTGACCGAGGTCGCGAAGGAGTACGACGGCCGGCTGAAGATCGCAAAGCTGAACGTCGACGACAATGCCGATGTGCCGCGCCGCTACAACATCCGCGGCATCCCGACCCTGATGCTCTTCAAGAACGGCAACATGGAAGCATTCAAGGTGGGCGCGCTTTCGAAATCGCAGCTCACCGCTTTCCTCGACAGCAACATCTGACTTTCGCCCACCGGGCGAAATGCCTCCCCGGTGCGCATCCGGGGTGGCGAAGCAGGCCAAATCGCGCTACTATCGAGGTGTTGCTCCCCCGCCGGCTCCAGGCGGGCGACCCCACCCCGTCGTTGTTTCCCTTTTCTGTCCCTTTTTCGTCCCATTTTCGCTTCGTAGTCCGCGTTTTCCGCCGCTCCCATCTTGCAGGCCCATTCCGGGCACCGTCCGTCGCAGGCACCTCTCCATGCATCTATCCGAACTCAAGCAACTCCACGTCAGTGAACTGATCGAAATGTCCCAGGCCTACGAGGTCGAGGGCGGCAACCGGATGCGCAAGCAGGAGCTGATCTTCGCCCTGCTCAAGAATCGCGCGAAGAAGGGGGAGTCGATCTTCGGCGACGGCACCCTGGAAGTGCTTCCCGACGGATTCGGGTTCCTGCGCTCGCCGGATACCTCGTACCTCGCGAGCACCGACGACATCTACGTCTCACCGTCCCAGATTCGCCGCTTCAACCTCCACACCGGCGACACGATCGAGGGCGAGATTCGTACGCCCAAGGACGGCGAGCGCTACTTCGCGCTGGTGAAGGTCGACAAGGTCAATTCCGAGGCGCCCGAGGCTTCGAAAACCAAGATCCTGTTCGAGAACCTGACGCCGCTGCACCCCGACGAGCTCCTCAAGCTCGAACGCGATATCAAGGCCGAGGAGAACATCACCAGCCGCATCATCGACATCATCGCGCCCATCGGCAAGGGTCAGCGCGGGCTGATCGTCTCGCCACCCAAGGCCGGCAAGACGGTGATGCTGCAGCACATGGCCCACGCGATCACGGCCAACCACCCCGAAGTGGTGCTCATCGTCCTCCTGATCGACGAGCGCCCCGAGGAGGTGACCGAGATGCAGCGCTCGGTCCGCGGTGAAGTGGTCTCTTCGACGTTCGACGAGCCGGCGCAACGGCACGTGCAGGTCGCGGAAATGGTGATCGAGAAGGCCAAGCGGCTTGTCGAGCACAAGAAGGACGTCGTCATCCTGCTCGACTCGATCACGCGCCTTGCGCGCGCCTACAACACCGTGGTGCCTGCGTCCGGAAAGGTCTTGACGGGCGGTGTGGACGCGAATGCCCTGCAGCGCCCGAAGCGCTTTTTCGGCGCGGCGCGCAACGTCGAGGAAGGCGGCAGCCTCACCATTCTTGCCACCGCACTGATCGACACCGGCTCGCGAATGGACGACGTGATCTACGAGGAGTTCAAGGGGACGGGCAACCTGGAGATCCACCTCGACCGACGCATGTACGAGAAGCGGATCTTTCCGGCAATCAACGTCAACCGTTCCGGAACGCGCCGCGAGGAGCTCCTCATCGAGCAGCCGATCCTCCAGAAGATCTGGGTCCTGCGCAAAGTCCTCTATCCCATGGACGACCTCGAGGCAATGGAATTCCTCCAGGACAAGATCCGCGCGACCAAGGGCAATTCGGACTTCTTCGACTCCATGCGCCGCGGCTGATTCGTCCGGATACCATTCTGCGTTCGCCGTGGGGGGGGTTGGCGGGAGGGGGTTGGCTGATATGTGCGTCGAATTTGCGCGGGCGTCGCGCTTCTGGGATAATGCCCGCCCACTCAGAGACTTGTAATGCGTTCAATGCGCGGTTGATCCAGTGAGTTCCCCGCGCCACGCAAGACCAAGCCGCCCCACGCAAGGACCGTGCATCATGAAAGCAAAGATTCATCCGACGTACAGCGAGATCAAAGTGACGTGCAGCTGCGGCAACACGTTCACGACCCGATCGACCCTGGGCAAAGACCTGCATGTCGAGGTGTGCTCAGCCTGCCACCCGTTCTATACCGGCAAGCAGAAGATCGTCGACACCGCCGGCCGGGTTGAGAAATTCCGCCAGCGCTACGCGAGCACGCGCAAGAAGGCCTCCACACCCGCGTGACGCGCGGGAATCGACGGACGGCGTTGCACCAGCCATGCCCTCGGAAGTGTTCCCGAGGCGCATGCGCTCCGCGGGCCTGGTTCGCGTTCCATGACTCCTGACGCTCGCTTGACGGCCGAGGGCCGCGGTTGGGCGCTGCGCTATGCGCCGAGCCTGAACGTCGTTGCGACCGACGTCCCGCTCGACCGCAGGCTGCAGATGTACGCGGCGCATGGCCTCACCGCAGTCGAGTACAGCTGCGCGGGGCAACCCGACTGTGGACTATTACACAAGACTCCGGCGGAGGTGTCGGCGTTGCGCGCGCAAGCCGAGCATCACGGTCTCGAGTTGGGGGTCTTTGTCGCGAATCCCGGCAACGCACGCGGCGCGGGACTCTGCAATCCTCGGGATCGCGCGGCATTTCTTTCCGAGATCGCCAAGGCCGTCGAGTACCACAAGCTGCTCGGGAATCGCTCTTGCACCGTTCTGGTTGGCCCGCAAACCGATGGCATCGCGCGCGAGGCGCAACGTGCAAGCGTTGTCGAGGGGCTGAAGCGCGCCGCCGAACTGGTCGCGCGACTGGATCTTACCTGGGTCGTCGAACCGGTCAATCGGATCGACGCGCCGCGCTACTTCGTCTCCGATTCGGACGAAGCTGCCGAAATCGTCACGGCGGTCGGGAGCGACCGCGTAAAGATGCTGTTCGACGTCTATCACCAGGGTATGTCGGGCGAGAATGTGGCCGGTCAGATCGCGCGCCTTCATGCGTGTATCGGTTACTACCAGCTCGGCGACGCGCCCGGCCGGCGCGAACCGGGATCGGGCACATTGGACTGGATCGCCATCCTGCGCGCGATCCACGCGACCGGTTATGCCGGTCCCGTCGGCCTGGAGCACTGGCTCTCCGTGAGCGGAGAAGCCGGTCTCGCGAATTGTCTCGCGGCATATCGCGACGTCGATGCGCGCGCGGCCGAAGCGTTGCCGGGATGACGCCGTGGCTTTCCTGCAGTTCGTTCCGGGTCAATCTCCCGCGTTGCGCGCGAGCGTGGCGATGATCCTGCGCAGATCGGCGACCTCCGCGGCGAGGCGCGCAACCTCGGCCTGAAGTCGCGTGAGCTCCGTGTCGGACCGTGGCGCCGGCGCGGCGGCTTCCGTCGAGCCGCCAGTCGCGATGGCCACTGTGCCGGAAAGCAGATGCGCCCAGCGCGGCTCACGCTCTCCTGGTGCCCGCGGGAGAAGCGCGACTAGCGGGCCATCTTGCGTCGCGGAGCGCGCTGCGAGTTCGCGCAGCACTTGTTCGACCGATTCGAGGTCCGGAAAACGATCCAGGCGATCGGCATTAGTACGCAACTCGCCGAGCGTCAGTGGGCCACGCAACATCAGCGCCGCGAGGAGGGCCACGGCGGGCCCGTCGATCTTCAATACCCGTCCCAGATTGTGGCTGAACCGCATCACGCGCGAGCCGCTCGATTCGATCACGAGCGACAGGGGTCGCAACGCATCGAGCGCCGCCTGCACCTCGCGCTCGCTCACCTGCAAGACGGGAGCGCGGTTGTTCTTCTGATTGCAGCCGAGAATCAACGCATTGAGCGATAGCGGGTACGCATCGGGCACGGTGCGCTCCTTCTCGACCAGCACCCCGAGGACGCGAATCTCGAGGATGGACAGTTCGGGCAACGACATCGGCATCTCCGGCAAGGGCCTGATGCGTCGATCACGCACCGTGCCCTGACGCCGAGTGTAGCGACTGCGGCCGAAAAAAACCTGATCCGGCGGAGTCGCCCCGCCACGTTGCCCGAGGAGGCAGGGGAGCTACCAGCGCTTCCAGCCATCCTGACGGCGACCGCGGTCGCGGTCGCGGTCCCGGTCGTTCTGTGCGACCGTCTCGACTGCGGCGTGTGCGCTTGGGATGAAGAACTCGCCGATCCGCTCGAGCGACGACACTTGACGTTCGGCCGGGGCGGCGCGAACGACCGGCGGATTTGCCTGCGCCTCGTAAATCAGCCCGTTCGCCCCCCAGCCAGTCGTGAAGATCGTGACAGCCACGATGGGAACGAGGAACAGCGATTCACGAGTGCTCCGCTTCTGTGCAAAATGCACCTGATAGCAGGCGAGCAGCAGCGCGAAGGCGAGCGCCGTGAATCGGCACGCATGACTGGGCATTTCGAACTGGGCGGCGATCTGTCCCGCCATCGTGACGACGCCCGCCAGGACACCGACCGAGGCCGGGTTGCCGCCCAGGAATGCGTCGAGTTGACTCCTTTCGGAGCCACGGCGCGAACCGCCGAAGGTTGTGTCCGGTCCTTGGGTGATCGTGTTGTTCATGGTCTCTCTCCTTCAGTCGCTAACGCCGCACGCCGGACGGTCCTTGCTGCCAGACAGCGTCCCGCAATTTCTGCGGCCACGTTTCCAGACTAGGCCGATATCGCGGCCAGGGCCCGTACATCTGCACGCGAGCGTTGTGACGTAGTTACAAACCCATTGCCAGGCGGCGTTTGAGCGTGAAATTCGCCACGTCTCGCCTTCGCGTCCGGAACCGGTCAACCCGCTTCCGCCCGGACGGCCCGCAAGTAGGCATGGAAACCGAGCTTCTCGGTATCGCAGCTGCCGTAGAAGAAATTCACCAGCCAGCCCCGCTCGGCGGCTTCGAGATCCGCAGTCCATAGGAATGGCGCGGTGCGCGGCGCGAACAGGGGATCGATGTTCATTCCGCCCTGGGCTTCGGGTCGGACCAGTGACATTGCCTCCTCCAGTGTCGGCAACCGCCAGTCCGCGTAGCCGGCAAATTTTCGCGCGTTCAGCGATGCGATGGCGTCCGCAGCAGCCGCCCACGACATCACTCGCTCGCTGCCGACGCCCTGCCACATCAGTCGCGTCGACCGATCGATGATGACGGTCTGCCCGTCACTCAGCCGCCGCTCGTAATGATTTCCCGGTCCGCGACCCTGCGGGTTGCGGACACGATCGTGCAGTCCGTGCTCGGCCAGCATCAGGCGCACCGCATCCCGCGACAGGGTCGTCGGCTCGCTGCGCAGTCCGATGGGCGGCGCCAGTGGGTCACCGACCGGGGTGTACAACGTCACTCCGAGAGCGAGCAACGCCAGCGCGCCGGCGACCAACGCAAGATACACAGGTCGGCGCCAGCCGGGCGTACGCTTCCGCGCCGCGGCGATGACAGCTATCAGTCGATCGGCGTCCTCGTGGAAGCTGATATCCCGGATCTCGAACGCCTGTCGCTGCGCGAGCTCGCGCAGTTCCTCCGGCAGCGCACCGGCAGAAGGCATGGTCGCACCCGCGACCAGCACGGGAATGACCAGGACGTGCCGGTCGAGCGCCTTCTCGATCTCCAGTCGTACGAAGTCCTCGGGATCATGCAGTCGGCCGGCGTTCCCGGAATCGAGCCAATTCCGGCCGATCATGACGAGCATCACATCGCATCGGTCCAGTGTGTCTTCCAGCACCCGTGTGAAGTCGGTGCCGGGCTTGATGTCCTCGATATCCATGAAGACATGCCTGTCGCCGAAGCGTCTGTCGAGTCGGTCGCAGAGCCGCCCCGCGTCGGCGCGCGCATCCTCGCGGCGGTAGCTGATGAAGATGTCGCTCATGGCAGATCACAATGGACGCTCCGCACGGCGTGCTTCGGTCCCTGCCCGCAGGCCGAGCCAGTTTAGACCAATGCCAGCAAGCGCGACGCGGGGCCTCGCGCGACCCCGTTCACCACGTCGATAACGCGGTGTTCCGCGATAGGTGTGAACGGTTACTCAATGCCCGCACGCGTCCCGCTTCTGACCACGCTGTTTGCGTGACAAAGTCGAGCGTTTCGAAACGCCGGCCGCGTCGACGCGGAGCGGTGCACCGTATGATCGTTCGCCCGGTCAACAACAACCACCAATGCCGGGGGTGGAACAAGGATGCACGGGAGAGCAGCATGTCTGGCTCGAACAGCACACCTCAAGGCGTGCTTGAGATGTGCGATGCGATCGATGCGCAGTACATCCTCGAAGTGGGGCCGTTCGGCCAGGTGCTGGCCGAGGACGTTCGCCAGCGTTGGCTCGCCAGCGGCAACAAGGTGAACGCGACTCACGCATTCGAGTACATGAAGCTGCTCGGCCGCCAGATTCCCAATGCCGCCAAGCGCGAGGCGTTCCTCAGCAGGGCGATGCACTGCATCAAGTCCTGACGAAAGCGTGCCCTAGAACGTCAAGGTGATAGAAGGTCAAGGAGTCCCCGATGCTCAAGACACGATCGATCGCAACGCAGTTCGCGGTGGTGTTCATCCTCTCGCTGGCGACACTCGGCGTCGCCTTCTACTTCATTCTCGACCGCGTCTACCACAACCAGCTGAAGAGCCAGGCCGAAACGGTGGCCGACAACGTCGACGCCTTCGGCAGCTGGGTGGCGCAATATGGTCGCGTCTGGGTCAAGGACAACGACAAGAGCTATCTCGGGCATATGCCGCTGCTGCAGAAAACCGTGGCGAGCGGCGAGGCCGGCCCGAACAGTGCGCTGGCGGCGGTCAACTTCTATTCGAAGAACCCGGCGCTCGCGCAGCGCGAGTACTCCGAGGTGGTCGAGAAATCCACCTCGCACGCGAAGTTCCGCATGACGTCGGACAATTTCATGAATCCGGTGAACAAACCGGATGCGTTCGAGGAACGGGCGCTCGCGACGGTCAAGCAGTCGAAGCTGAAGGAGTATTATGAAGTCCTTCCGGGCAGTCTGCGCTATGCCCGCACGCTCTATCACAAGAAATCCTGTATCGGCTGCCATGGCAATCCGGACAGCGCGCCGAACGACGTGAAAGTCCGCTACGGCACCGAGCGCGGATTCAATTTCAAGGAAGGGGACGTCGCAGGGATCATCAGCGTGCGCGTGCCGACCAAGCCGTTCCTGGACGTCGCGCTTTCGGTCATCGCGCCGTGGCAGATCGCGCTCGTGGTCGTCGCCTTCCTGGTGTCGTACTTCTTTATCCGGTTCGTGGTCGTCCGACCGATCCAGCGCCTCACCGCGGCCACTGCCGCTATCTCGGTCGGGGAGGAAGCCGACCTGGGTGTCGAGGGACTGAGCGAAGGAAGCTCGAACGAGCTGCACCAGCTCGCGCTCGCGACCGAGCGCCTGCGAACCAGTCTCGAGATGGCTGCCAAGCTGGTCCGGATCCGCATGAAGCCCAGCGCACCCGCGAACGGAAGCGACTCGGCCAAGTCCTGACGGGATGCGCGATCCGAAAGCACGCCAGTACGGCGTGCTTGCAGATGATGCTCGGAGGCGCGGGCCGACGCCCGCTACATTTCCGAATTCTCCGACCGGGTAGTGGGTGACGGCGAAGAATCCGTCCGCGTGGTGATTGCCGAGTCCCGGGTTTAGAATTCGCTCCATGAAACCCTTGTTCCGTACGGTCCTGGTCGCGGCGACGCACTACCGGCCGGCCGGGTGGCTTCCCCACGCGGTGGTACGCGACGCACGGGCGCCCCGAGAGATCGTGGCATAACGGCGCGTCGTGCAGAGCTGGCCCCGCCGCAGAATTCCGTTGCCCCTCGCCGGCTGGTCGCTGGCTTTCCTCGGCATGGCATTTCTTCTGCCCGGGATACTCGGCCACGATCCGTGGAAGACCGAGGACGCCGTCGCGTTCGGAGTGGTCTGGCAGATGGTCGAGTCGGGCCGCTGGCTCACGCTTGGGCTGGCGGGCGACCCCTACTTCGAGGACGGCCCGCTCTTTTACTGGGTCGCCGCCATTTTCGTGAAGGCGCTCGGCGGAGTGCTGGCACCCCACGACGCCGCGCGGATTCCGAGCATGCTCTTCATGGCCGCGGCGTTCTGGTTCGTGCGGCTGGCGGCGCGCGAGCTGTACGGCAAGGTGCAGGGCGATCTCTCCATGCTCGCATTCCTGGGTTGTCTGGGCCTCGTATGGCACGCGCACGAGACCGCAGCCGAGACGGCAATGCTCGCGGGCCTCGCAGCCGCTTACTACGGCCTCGCCATCTCGCACAAGAAGCCGTACAAGTCCGCATTGGTCTTCGGTTGCGGAACCGGTGTGGCGTTTCTCGCGAAAGGATTGATCGCGATGCTCCAGCCACTTGCCGCCGCGCTGCTGGTCCTGCCCTTCTCGGCCGCGCTTCGTGCCCGCAACTATGCAATTGCGGTCACGCTCGGACTCGTGATCCTCGCGCCGCTCGCACTTGCGTGGCCGATGGCTCTCGCGGCGCGGGCACCGCAGTACTTCGAATGGTGGCTCGCGTGGCAATTTGCGTCGGTCTCCGACCCGCCGACCTGGCACAAGCTGCTCGGGTATCTCAAGATCTTTTCGTGGGCGGCGTGGCCGGTATGGCCCCTCGCGCTCTGGGCAACGTGGGAGTATCGACGCTACCTGCGTGACCCGGGATTTGCCGTGCCCTTCGTCGGCGCGGCTGTGTGTTTCGTTCTCCTGCTGTTCAGCCGGCCTGTTGCGGGAGACATGGACGCGCTTGCCCTGCTCGTCCCGCTTTCAATTCCGGCCGGCGCCGCTGCGCTCGGGCTGCGCCGCGGCGCCGCGAATGCGCTTGCCTGGTTCGCGATCATGACGTTCTCGATTGCGGTGGGCTTCGCATGGGTGATGTGGTTCGCTTCGGTCACCGGATTCCCGGCACCGCTTGCTCAGAACGTCGCGAAGCTCGCGCCCGGTTTCATCGGTGAATTCCATTGGCTTCCGGCGCTGTTCGCTTTGCTGCTGACCATCGGGTGGTTCCTGCTCATCGCGCGCAGCGAACGGTCCACGCTGCGCAGCCTCACGCACTGGGCTGCGGGTCTGACGGTGACGTGGGGCCTGACCATGACGCTCGCCATCGACTGGATCGACTACGGCAAGACCTACCGGAACGTGGCGACCTCGCTTCGCGAGCACCTGCCCGCGAATCTCGACTGCCTGGAGAGCCGCGGACTGGGCGAGACGCAACGCTCCGTATTCCACTACCACGGCGGGCTCATCACTCAGCGCGCGGAGGTGCACGGCGTGACCGGGTGCCGGTGGCTGCTGGTACAGGCGCCCGCAATCCGCCGGCCGGCCGACGATCCCGGCGCGCAATGGACGGAGATCTGGGAAGGACGACGCCCGCGTGACGCGGAACGCTACCGCCTGTACGTCAGGAATTGACTTCTCCTGACCCGCAGACTAGCCTGAGGCAAGCTGGGAGAATCCGATGAACGAAGAGAATTTCAACCTGTCGATTCGCAAGTTCCTGAAGGTCGTGGGCGTCGGCTCGCAGCGCGAGATCGAGCATGCCGTGGCGAAAGCGCGCGAATCGGGAGCAATCAAGGGCAGCGAGACGTTTCCCGCGCAGGTCACCCTGGAGGTCCCGGGGATCAAGCTTTCCGTCAAGTTCGACGGCGAGATCAAGCTGGAATAGACCCGCCCGGAACGGAGGCAAGGCGATGAATCAGCCCAGAGAACTCGAGACTTCCGCGCTTGCCGAGTTGCGCGCGCTGCTCGGGGACCGCGTCAGCGTCTCGCGCGGTGTGCGCGAGCACCACGGCAAGGACGAGTCATATTATCCCTACGCCCTGCCCGACGCGGTGGCCTATCCGCACTCCACCGAGGAAGTGCGCGACATCGTGAACATCTGCCGTCGCTATCGGCTTCCGATCATTCCCTACGGCGTCGGAACTTCCGTGGAAGGCCACATCCTCGCTTATTCGGGAGGCGTGTGCATCGACATGTCGCAGATGAACGCAGTGCTCGCCGTTCATGCCGAGGACATGGATGTCACCGTTCAGGCAGGCGTGACGCGCAAGCAGTTGAACGAGGAGATCCGCCACACCGGCCTGTTCTTCCCGGTCGATCCGGGTGCGGACGCCACGTTGGGCGGTATGGCGTCGACACGCGCATCGGGAACGAATGCGGTCCGCTACGGAACCATGCGCGAGAACACGCTGGCGCTCACAGTGGTGACTGCCGACGGACGGATCCTGAAAACATCGCGCCGCTCGCGCAAGTCGGCGGCCGGATACGATCTGACGCGCCTCTTTGTCGGTTCCGAAGGGACCCTCGGCGTGATCACCGAGGTGACCGTGCGCCTGTACGCGATACCCGAAGCGATGTCTGCCGCGGTTTGCTCGTTCAAGAACATGGCGGGCGCCGTCGACACGGTGATCCAGACACTGCAGAGCGGTATCCCGATCGCGCGTAGCGAGGCGCTTTGTGCAACGACCATGAAGGCGATCAACACCTACAACAAGACGAGCTACAAGGAGCAGCCTACCCTCTGGCTCGAGTTTCACGGCACTGAGCAGGGTGTCGTGGAGCAGGCGGAACTGGTCCAGGAGATCGCGCGCGAAAACGGCGGCGAGGGATTCGAATGGTCGACCAAGCCCGAGGACAGGAACCGGCTGTGGTCAGCCCGGCACCAGGCCTACTTCGCCGGGCTGCAGCTCCGCAGCGGAAGCAGGGCGGTGTCGACCGACGTGTGCGTGCCCATCTCGCGACTCACTGAGTGCATCGTCGAGACCGGCAAGGACATCGCGAATGCCTCAATGCCAATACCGTTGTTCGGCCATGTGGGAGATGGCAACTTTCACTGCATGGTGCTGATCGACCCGGGAAGCGAGCAGGATCTCGCGGAGGCCAAGGCTTTCAATGAACGGCTGGTCAAGCGGGCTCTCGACATGGAAGGCACCTGCACCGGCGAGCACGGCGTCGGCTATGGCAAGCGCGAATGGCTCATCGAGGAGCACGGCGAGGCGGTCGAATTGATGCGCACCATCAAGCACGCATTTGATCCGGACAATCTGATGAACCCGGGGAAGTTGCTGCCGCCGGAACAATTAGGGGCCGTGAATAATTAGGCGCCGTGAACCACCCCGCCCGCTTCGCGGGCACCCCTCCTTGAAAAGGAGGGGAAAAAGATAACTCCCCCCTCTCCGCGGCCTGCTTCTAGCGGGAAGGAGGGTAACGGGAGGAAACCAGCCGGTTTCCTCCTGTTCCTGACCTACCGCTTTTGCTTCTGAGGGAACCAGCCGGTTCCCCCCTGTTCGTGACCTTCCGCTTTTGATGTGCCCCGGCACCTTCCCCGATTATTCCTTGAGGAAATGCTCCCTGTAGTACTTCAGTTCCTCGATGGACTCGTGGATGTCGGCAAGAGCCTCGTGCTTCGAACCCTTGGTGAAGCCCTTGGCCACCGCTGGCTTCCAGCGCTTGCAAAGCTCCTTGAGAGTCGAAACATCGAGGTTGCGGTAGTGGAAGTACGCTTCGAACTGGGGCATCCAGCGCGCGAGGAACCGGCGGTCCTGGCAGATCGAGTTTCCGCACATCGGCGAGGTATTTGCGGGAACGTGCTCGCGCAGGAATTCGATCATCCGCGTCTCCACGTCGCTCTCGGTCAGCGTGGCTGCCTTGACCTTGTCGATCAGCCCTGAGCGGGCGTGCGTGGACTTGTTCCACGCGTCCATCGCCTCGAGGACCGCATCGGGCTGATGGATCACGAGCACCGGAGCTTCCGCGATGATTTCGAGCTGGGTGTCCGTCACGACCAGCGCCACCTCGATAATGCGATCGGTGTCGGGAGCGAGACCGGTCATTTCCATGTCCAACCAGGCAAGATTGTTCTGATCCTGAGGCATGCCGTTGATTTCTTTCGGTTTCAATGCGGTAATATAGGGTTAAATTGTCTCATACTCGGCCTGCCGTACCGATCCCATTTTCAGCCCGTGCACCCACTCTTATGCATCCCTTCACGGCCGTATTCCTGATTGCCGTCGCGGTCACCCTGGCCACGCGACTCTGGCTGGCGCGGCGCCATATCCGCCACGTGCTCGCAAATCGCGATGAGGTGCCCGCGGAATTCGCAGCAAGTGTGACGCTCTCCGCCCATCAGCGCGCGGCCGGATATACCGTTGCAAAGACCCGTCTGGGAATCTGGGAGATGCTGGTTTCAGTGGCCCTGCTGCTCGCGTTCACGCTCGGTGGCGGCCTCCAGATCCTCGCAAATGCGTGGAGCGGTGTCTTCCAGCTCGGCGGCTATGCGCACGGAATTGCGCTGGTCGCCAGCGTCGCCGTCATCAGCGGGGTCGTCGATCTGCCGTTTTCGATCTACCGGGTTTTCGTCATAGAGGAGCAATTCGGTTTCAACCGCATGGCGCCAGGGCTCTTCTTCGCGGATCTCGCCAAGCAGGTCTTGCTCGGCGCGGCCCTCGGATTGCCACTGCTCTTCGCGGTGCTCTGGCTCATGGACCGGATGGGCACCTACTGGTGGCTGTACGTGTGGCTGGCGTGGATGGTTTTCAATCTCGCGATCCTCGCGATCTACCCGACCATCATCGCGCCGCTGTTCAACAAATTCACGCCACTTGCCGACGAGTCGCTGAGAGAGCGTATCGAAACGCTGCTCGCGCGTTGCGGCTTTCGCGCCAAGGGACTCTTCGTCATGGACGGATCGAAGCGCTCGAGCCACGGCAACGCGTATTTCACCGGACTCGGCGCGGCCAAGCGCATCGTCTTCTTCGACACGCTGATGCAACGGCTCGCCCCGCAGGAGATCGAGGCCGTGCTCGCGCACGAGCTCGGCCACTTCAAGCATCACCACGTGGTCAAGCGCATCGCCATGGTCGCCGTCATGAGCCTCGTGTTTCTCGCGGCGCTCGGCTATCTGATCGGTCAGAAATGGTTCTTCACGGGGCTCGGCGTCGAGACCCCGAGCACGGCGCTCGCGCTGTTGCTGTTCTTCATGGCGCTGCCCGCGTTCACATTCCTGCTTCACCCGCTCGCAAGCGTCTACTCGCGCCGGCACGAGTACGAGGCGGACGTGTACGCGGCACACCAGGCGAATGCGGGCGACCTTGTCCACGCCCTGGTCAAGCTCTACCAGGACAACGCGTCCACGCTCACTCCGGATCCGGTACATTCCGCGTTCTACGACTCCCACCCACCCGCAGCGCTGCGTATCGCCAGGCTGCAGGACTTCCTGCGAATGAGGCCGACATGACCGCTCTCGCCGCACGACACTGCAAACCCTCAGTGACGAAGCTCGATCCCAGGGACTCGGCGAAATTCTCCGGCGAGGTGGCCGGCTGGCAGGTCGAGGCCAACACACTCTTCAAGGTCTTTCCCTTCAAGAACTACTACGAGACGATGGCGTTCGTGAACATGGTTGCGTGGATCGCTCACCGCGAGGACCACCATCCGGACATGGCGGTGAGCTACAACAAGTGCCGCGTGGTGTTCAGCACGCATTCGGTGGGCGGGTTGTCCGAGAACGACTTCATCTGCGCGGCCAGGATCGAAGCGGCGCTCGCCACTTGAGCGTCGGCGGACACGCCACGGGCACGGTCGTCGCCGCGCACGGGCGACACTACGTCGTGGAGACCGGTGACTCGGCGCTCGTGCGCTGCGTGCCGCGCGGGAAGAAGAGCCTGCTCGCCTGTGGCGACCGGGTGCGGTACGCGTCGGCGGGCCGCGACGCCGGAGTCATCGAAGGCCTCGAGCCGCGCGCCTCGCTTTTTCTGCGTGCCGCGCCACACCGCCAAAAGCTGATTGCGGCCAATGCCACGCAGGTCGCAGTCGTCGTCGCGGGGGAACCGAGCTTTTCGGACGAGCTCGTCTGCCGCATCCTGGTTGCCGCGGAGTGTCAGGAAATCAAGGCGTTCGTTGTCCTGAACAAGGCCGACCTGGCATCGGCCACGCGCGCAGCGGAGGAGCGACTGCATCAGTTCACGATTGCCGGGTACCCGGTGCTCGCGATCAGCGCACTGGCCGATGTCGGGCCCCTCGTGGCGCGGCTCACGGGTGAGACGACCGTACTTATCGGTCAGTCGGGAATGGGAAAATCAACCATCGTCAATGCCCTCGTTCCCGGAGCCGGACTGCGGACCCAGGAGATTTCGACTTTTCTCGACTCCGGTCGTCACACTACATCCGCGACGCGGCTCTTCCGCCTGCCGGGCGGCGGTGCGATCATCGACTCGCCGGGGCTACAGGAGTTCGGCCTGGCGCACCTTGATCGGGCGCAGATCGAGCACGGCTTCCCGGAACTGCGCCCGCTCGCCGGACGGTGCCATTTCAGCGACTGTCGGCACGACACCGAGCCGCGCTGCGCTGTGCTCACCGCGGCGGGTGACGGCCGCATCGCGTCGCGCCGGCTCGCGCTACTGCGCCGCATTCTCGTGGCCGAGCACCGCAATTGAAGCCCCTGATCGCATCGCTCGATTCGCTCGAGATCCATCACCTGAAGAACGTTCTCGAGGCCGAGGGGATTCGGTGCTTCCTGAAGAATGAACTCCTGGCGCGATTGGCAGGTGAAATTCCATTCACCGAATGCGCGCTCGAACTCCATATCCGCGACGAGGCCGACCGCTGGCGGGCCGAGCGCATCCTGGCCGACTGGCGGGAAGCGCGCCCGGGCACCGAGGCGCCATGGACCTGCGACCACTGCGGCGAGCTGCTCGAAGGTCAGTTCACGACCTGCTGGAAGTGCGGACTGCTGCGCAGCGGATGATCAGCCGGCGCCCTGACGCGCGATCTCAGCTCACGGCGGCCACGAGGCTCAACACGCCCAAGAGACCGAGCCATACCACCAGTGCGCGCCAGATCAGACCCACCGTCGCATCGAGGTGCGCCGGCTCGGCCAGCTCGCCCGTGCCGAGTTCCGGGCGCTCCTCGACGCGGTCGCCACTGGGATAAGCCGCGCCGATTCGAACGCCCATCGCGCCGGCGCCACTCGCCAGAACAACGCCGAGCAGCGGATCGCGCCAGGTCGCGGCTTGCATTCGCCAGCAATCGAATGCATCGGCGAAATCACCGACGATTGCGAACGAAACCGCGGTAGCGCGCACCGGAAGCCAATCGAGCTTTGCAAGGACCTGGCGTGAAAACACGCCGAATTCTCCGAAATCAGGACCCACGCGGTCACCCCAGTGCCGCGCGAGCAGGCACGCGACGCGGTAGAGGATCGCCCCGGTCGGCCCGGGCAGCAACACGAACCAGAATATCGGTCCGAACACGTTACGGTACGAGAAGGTCAGCGCGCCCTCGATTGTGAGACGGGCGACTTCGCCCGCCGACAGGGCATCGCAGCTGTGGCCCCGGTATTCGCCGAGCAGCCGCCGGGCGGTCGCCAGCTCGCCCTCCCGCAGCGCCCGATTGATTTCCGTGAAGGTGTGGCTTTCCTGCCGAAAACCCGTGGTCGCGTACAGCACCGCGACATTCAATGCCAGACCGAGCAACGGCGTGACCGAGTAGAGCAGCGAGTAGACGAACCAAGCGAGCAACACCGCCGGCGCCACGACCGCACACCACGCCAGGAGCCCCTGCTGCACTCCGCCGGCATTCAGCTTGCGCTCGAGAAAGTCGGCCCAGGCGATGAGCGGTGCATCCACCGCCCGCCGGTCGACCAACGGACGCCACTGCTCGAGGAGCAGTGCGAGAACGAGTGAGAGGAAGGTCATGGGAGGAGTGTCATGAAAGAGACGTCATGAATCCGCCGCGGTTCCCGGTACCGGATCGCGGCGAAGATAGCACAGCGGCGGCGCAGCGGCGATCCTCGGTGCCGAGGATGCCACGGGTGCCGCAATCGACACGTTCTTCAACTGCGATACACGGAACGGTGCGCCACCGAAGTCCGGGATCAGGCCGATTCGCGCCGCCCGTCCAGCATCCAGATCAATCGACCAGGCGCGCCCGGACCCACGCGAGAACAGGTTGCAAGCGCGGCGGCAGCAGACGCTGCGCGGTCGTGAAATCGACCCAGCGGTACTCGTGATGCTCTGGCCTGCCGAGCTCGGGACTGACCGGCAACGAGAGCCGATCGGCTTCAGTCTCGGCAAGGTAGTAGCGAGCAACCTTGTTCCGGGCGTAGGGCACGGTTTCCCGGTACTCCTCGCCCCAGCGGAAAGCGAGGTCCTCGATTCCGGTCTCCTCGCGCGTTTCCCGTACCGCCGCCGCGAATGGCACCTCGCCGGGTTCGATCAGCCCTTTCGGGAAGTCCCAGTTGCGATAGGCGCGCAATACGAGAAGCCGCCAGCCCTGCCCCGCGCGTCGCACCACGACGATGCCCGCAGATCGCTCGTCGGGGCCTGTCCTGCGCATCGCGTTACGCGCTGCCGAGGCGCGCGCGCCTGACGATGACGATCGCGGCGATGGGCACGCAGAAACCTATGACAGTCGCTGCGAGGAACAGCCACCCGAGGTCGCTGTAGTCCTGCGGTATCGTCACAACCCCGGTCGCGCGATCTTTCACCTCTCTCGTCACCGTGAAGACCTGATTGAGATACTTTGTCCCGAGCTGTGCCAGCGACAGCGCCAGGTTGGTGAACGACGCCATCACCGCGAAGAATGTCGCCTTGAGATTGGCCGGCGCCGAATTTGCTATCCAGGCAAGCATCGGGATCATGGCGATCTGCCCGAGCGGAGATTCGAGCGCGGTATCGATCACCGCGATGAAGTGCGCGTCCACGACCCCACCCGTCAGTGCCGCAGTCCACTCGTGCAGCCCGTAGTACATGCCGAGGATGGGCAGGCTGAGAGCCGTGCTCACCACGGTCAGGAAGACCACGATGTAGGCGATCGAGTGATCGGCCATGAAACGCCGGAAGATGAACATTCCGAAAAGCGTCAACGTGCTGGCGATCAGGGAAAGCTCGGCAAGAAACTGCTGATCGAAATGGAGCACGTCGATCATCCACCACGTCGCGCCGGGTCCGGGCCCAGGCATCGCGCGATAGACGAAGATGATGATTGCAGTGCCGAGCAGCAGCCGGCGCGCATCCGGCTCCAGCTCGCGCATGAGCTTCACCATGAGAAAGGAAATGATCCCGAACGAGCCGGCGAAGATGATCTCCTGGTTGTACGGGATATCCGCCAACCCCATCGTCAGCGTGAAAACCACGAACACCAGGCTGCCCCCGAGAATCCACCAGTTCGGTTCCGGCCGCTCGCTTCGCCCGCTCGCCAATTCGAACGCCTGCCGCCAACCGAATCCCTGCGCACGCAGCGATACGAGCGTGCCGCATCTTCAGCCAGCCACCAAGCATCACGCCGAGCACCGAAATGACGGGTATTGCAAGCGCATACTGGTAGATCCGGATGTAGACGGCGACCTTGTCGGCCTCCGACATCTGCTCGACGCCGCTGAACAGCGTGACGTTCGCCAGCGCAACGGCGACCGATCCACCGATGATCGCCACCCGCCCGAGCGTCTGCATCGTCGTATGCATGAGCTTGAGGGAAGCGGCGTCGACCGGCCGCCCTTCGGTGTCGACACGAGGGACCGCTTCGACGGTCATCGCGTCCGCGACCACGTCCTGCACGACATAGCCGACGGGCGCGAGGAGCGCGCTCAACACGAACCACGCTTCGGCGCGCATGACCGCGCGCATGGCATCCGGTGACGCGAGCAGTCCGATCATGATCAGCAGGCTCGCAGCGATCAGTCCCGCACCCAGAAAGACCAGACCGGACTTCCACCGCCAGATGAGGTCGACGAGGTGGCCGAGCGGCATCTTCAGCGCCCAGGGTATTCCGGCCCAGAAGCCCAGTGCAGCAAGGAACGCCGCCGAGAGGCCGAGGTAGTCCTTGACGAAGAAGGTCCCGACGATACCCGTCAGGCCCGAGATGCCTGCCGCCACGTAGACCATCAGCGGCGGCAGATACGACAGGCGCATCTCGCGCCCGAGCTCCAGAATGTTGCGGTCGATCCAGCGATAGGTTGCAGTGATCATCGGTCGACGTGGCGACCGCAGGGGACTGGCATGGGCAGGCTATCGGGTCAGAAATTGGTACAGGTTCTTGAGCATCCCGGCAGTGCGCGCGGTTCTCGGAGGCCGCAGGCATTGAGCGGAACCGCGCGCGAGGCGACTGCAAAGGACTCCCATTGTCAGGCTACCGGGTCAGAAATCGGTACAGGTTCATGAGCATCCCGGCAGTGCGCGCGGTTCTCGGAGGCCGCAGGCATTGAGCGGAACCGCGCGCGAGGCGACTGCAAAGGACTCCCATTGTCAGGCTACCGGGTCAGAAATCGGTACAGGTTCATGAGCATCCCGGCAGTGCGCGCGGTTCTCGGAGGCCGCAGGCATTGAGCGGAACCGCGCGCGAGGCGACTGCAAAGGACTCCCATTGTCAGGCTACCGGGTCAGAAATCGGTACAGGTTCATGAGCATCCCGGCAGTCGCCCCCCAGATGTAGTACGGGCCATAGGGCATGGCGTAGTACTGCCGCTCGACGCCCTCCGTGACGACGCGGTTGCGCTGATGATTCGCCGGGTCGAGAAAAATCGTCAGGGGAACCTCGAAAATCTCGGCAACCTCGAATGTATCGGGTTGGAGATCGAAGGGCGGCGAGACGAGGCCGACCACCGGTGTGACCCGGTATCCGGTTACGGTCACGTAGTCGGTGAGCGAACCTAGCAGCTCGACATGGCGCGGATGGAGCCCGATCTCCTCGGCCGTCTCGCGGAGCGCGGTCTCCTCCGGCGATTCGTTCCCTTCCGACCGCCCGCCCGGCAGGCTGATCTGCCCGGCATGATCGTGCAGATGCGCCGTGCGCCGCGTGAGCAGAACGGTGAGTCCGGCCTCCCGGTTCACCACGGGGACCAGCACCGACGCGGGGCGAATCACGCCGTCGCGACGGAACAGATGGCCGTCGCCGGTCGTGACCGGCTCGTAAGGCGACACGGCCAAGAAACGCTGGCGCAGCCAGTCCGGGTCGAGTTTGGCAGGGTGTCCGCGCGCGTTCATGAGAAAGATCATAGAACAACGCCGCGGACTTCGCGGCGTTGTTATCGCGAAATCCCGTGCCCGTCAGGGAATCAGGATGGTGGACCCGGTGGTCTTGCGCGCTTCGAGGTCGCGATGCGCCTGCGCAGCATCTTTCAAAGGATAGCGCTGATTGACTTCTATCTTGACTTTGCCCGATGTGACCATCTCGAACAGCGCTTTTGCGCTATCGGCAAGCGCCTCGGCCTTTGCGTTGTAGGTCACGAGCGTCGGTCGGGTAAGGAACAGCGATCCCTTCTGCTGCAGCAGATTGATGTCGAACGGCGGGACTGCGCCCGAGGCGGCACCGAACACCGCCAGCAGTCCGAATGGCTGCAAGCAGTCGAGCGAGCCCATGAAGGTGTCCTTGCCCACGGAATCGAAGACGACAGGCACGCCCTTGCCGCCGGTGAGTTCCTTCACGCGAGCCGTGAAATTCTCACGCGTGTACACGATCGGGTGATCGCAGCCATGCGCCTTGGCGAGCGCGGCCTTCTCGTCCGAGCCGACCGTACCGATCACGGTCGCCCCGAGCGCCTTCGCCCACTGGCACGCGATCAGTCCGACGCCGCCGGCCGCGGCGTGGAAGACGATCGTGTCGCCTGATTTCACCTTGAAGACGCGGCGAAGCAGATACTCCGCAGTCATGCCCTTCAGCATCATCGCCGCGCCATGCTCGAACGGAATCGCGTCGGGCAGTTTGACCAGCCGGTCCGCCGGCATCAGGCGTACGTCCGAATAGGCGCCCACCGGGGGTGTCGCATACGCAACGCGATCGCCCGCCTTGACATTGGTCACGCCGGACCCGACCGCCTCCACGACTCCGGCACCCTCCTGGCCGAGACCACTCGGCAACTCCATTTTGTACATCCCGCTGCGCTGGTAGGTGTCGAGGTAATTCAGCCCGACGGCATGGTTGCGAACACGCGCCTGGCCCGGTCCGGGATCGCCGACCTGGACGTCTTCCAGGACCAGGACTTCGGGTCCGCCGGTTTTTGAAAATCGAATCGCTTTGGGCATGAGTCTCCTCTCGAGGTGGGGTCCGCGGAAAAGCGCGGGCGTGAATTCAGCAGGGCCCGCGCAGCAGGTGCGCCAGGCCGAACACGAATTATGCCTGCGAATTCCCGCGACGCGAAATCGCCGGCACCCTGCGCGCCTCAGGGAAATAGAGGTAAAAAGCCGGGTCGAAAAGCGGGTTGATACGGTGCGGCGAGCGTTACCCTCTAGACGAACAGGGCAAGCACGCCGGTATAGCCATAGAGCCGGTCGTGCGAGATTTCGCCGTTGCAGAAGAACCCGACCAGCGGGAACTCGCCGAGCCGATCGCGGATCAATTCGAGCTCGGCCGAGCGCGTGCCGAACATGTGCTCTCCGCGCCCGATGCACGAATAGTACAGTCCGCCACGCGGAGTCCCTTTCGCATCGTCCGCGATTGCGTCGAGCATGCGCACGAGGTCCTCCCGCGCACTCTGTGCATCGCGCTTGCAGAAGAGTATCGGCATCCCCTCCTCGACCTCCGCGCCGATCGCGATCAGCTTGTTCCGGGGGTCGATCCCGACCAGGTTACGCACCGTGTAGTCGCCGGTATCCGAGCCGGCCACCGGTATTCCCGCGTGGATGAAATGCGCGGTGCGCCGCAGGTCCCGGGAGAGGACCTCGCCGATGTCTTCCTTGAAGACGTCCAGCGCCGGGCGCCCGTCGAGGGAGACGATGATGTTTCGATCGCCTTCGGTCACGACGTGGCGAATAGCGGCGGCGCCGCGGCCCGCACCGGCGCCCAGCGGCGTGCAGCCCTGCGTGAGCCGCGTCGCGACCGCAACGCTCGATGACAGGAGCAGGCCGGACAGCCCACCTTGCAGAACCTCGTTCGCGATCTGGCAGGTCGCCCCGCGCGAGCTCGAGAGCCCGCCGACGAGAAATCCGCTTGCGACTTTGCTCGACATGTCCTCGATGAGCGCGGGCATGTCGTCGGTGGCCGGATCGCCATGCACGATCGCGAAGTGCGCCGCCTCCGCGCCGCTGCCGGTGCGTACACCTGCGGCCGGGGCGCGCGATTTGCCCGAGAAGACGTGGAATTCGCCGTCGGGCAGGCTCGCGAGCATGACGGCCGCCGCCGGCTCGTCCATGTATTCGGTACCTGTTGCCAGTACCCCGATTCCCACGCTACCGACCCATTGCTGGATACCGGTCGCGTCACGCAGATACGTCAGCAGGTCCGCCGCGTCTGCCGTGAAGTGATCGGTGAAATAGAGAAAGCCGACGTTCGCCGAAGATGGTACGTCGCCGATGTCTCGCAGGCAGCGTTCGGCCGCTTCACGCCAGCCGTCGGCTCGGGCGTGTCCGAGCCGAAAGCTCATCGCTTCTTCTTGCGCTCAGGCGGTGCGGGCGGCGCCTGCTGGAGCATGCTCCACCACGCCTCCATCGGATTCTGCGGTGCCGCGCCGGCCTCCCGCGGCTGCCCCGCGGACATGCCTGCCGCCTGTTGCGCAGCCTGCATCGTGGAAAGCGTGGCCTTCTGCATCTCGAGACCCTGCACGCTCATCCGCACCACGTTCAAGTTGAGGGTGAGCCACTGCTCGACCGACTTGAGATCGGCAATGCGCTTATCGATCTCGCCGGCATCGGCGAGCGGGGCCACCATGCCCGGTATGGGCAACGACAGGGGTGCCCACATGCGCTTCAAGAGCTCGAGCGGATCCTGGGGAGTATTTTGGTCGCTCATGGTCGGGACCTGCGGAGGCGTGCGACCCGACCAGTGTAGTGCGCGCGCCCCCAAAAAGCCAGCCGCGCCTCAAGCCGCGCGACGCTGCGTCCCTCGCTTCAAGTTGACGCATTCGAGCAGATGCCACATCCCCAGGGGCCCCATCCGCGCCTCTGCGGTGAGCTCGAACGGCGCGTCGGAAAGCACGTCGCTCACGCCGAGATCGGATCGCCATCCCAGGCGCTCGCACAGCGGCGAGACGACGCGCTCGACGGCGCGCACGAGACGGTTACCGTTGGTGAAGTGGTTCAGGATCAGCAGGCGTCCGCCCGGACGGCACACGCGCGCCATCTCTTCGAGCGCGCGGCGATAGTCCGGAATGACGGTCATGACGTAGGCGGCCACGACAGCGTCGAAGCTGTCATCGGCGAATCCCATCGACTGCGCGTCCATGCGCAGCAGGGTGACGTTGCCGAGTGCGCGTGATTGCACCTGGCGATCGGCCAAGCGCAGCATCCCTTCCGAGACGTCGATGCCGACCACCCGGCAACCGTGCGGATATTCGGCAAGGCTGAGCCCGGTACCGACGCCCACCTCCAGGATGCGCTCCTGGGGGCGCGGCGCGAGCCGGCGCATGGCATTTACCCGCCCGGGTTCGAATACTCCCCCGAACACCCTGTCATAGAACCGCGCGTAACGGTCATAGACACGCTCCACGTTGCGTGCGTCCATTCTGTGCGTCCCTCCTCTTGGTCTTGGTTATGGTGTCGCAGCTGACCACGCTCGTGGCGCTCCTACTGCTCAGTCCGCGAGAAACGCGCGTACCTCGTCCGCGCGCGCCATCGCATCGTCGTAACCCAGCTTGATTGCCGCCCTTGTAAACCCCCTCTCGAACAACAGATAGCTCGCCAGGTTCGAGCCGTTCCGGTTCATCGCTCCCACCGCCCGCAACAGATATCGTACCGCCCGCGGCACGTCGTACAGGTGCCGGCTCGCAATCCGCTCGATCGGCTCGGACGGGGAGATTACCAGCACTTCGATCGGGCGCAAGGGGAGGCCCGCTTCGCGCAGCCGCTCCGGGGGTATCAGACTGACCGTGCGGTTGATGCGCTGGAGGCGCTCGATGTCCACGTTCAGGCTGTCGAGAAAGATCGAATTCAGGGCATGGCCGGCGATCTGCGCAAGCGAGGGGTACAGGCTAGAACGGACGCGCGTCTCAGTGTTTTGCCGTCCGGTCCCGATGATCAGCACTCGATCGGCTCCGAGGTGGAGCGCCGGGCTGATCGGCGCGATCTGGCGCATCGAGCCGTCGCCGAAGTACTCCCGGTGCACCTTGACCGCGGGAAAAATGAACGGCAGGGCGCTGGAGGCCATGAGGATATCCACGTCGATCGGCGTCGCTGCCCCGACGCGTTGCATGCGTTCCCACTCCACCGCCTCCGGCCCCCCCTGGTAGAAGGACACGCTCTGCCCCGAGGTGTAGCCGGAGGCAGTGATCGAGACGGCGTAGAGCGAACCCGAATCGATGTTCTCCTGGATGCGTGGAAAATCCATTGTGTGCGCGAGCAGCTCGCGCAGCGGGGAATTGTCCAGCAGCGACACGGGGTTCGAGCGGTTGAGCAGCATGAGGGCCGAGAGCCAGCGTGCCCCGGTGCGGACGATCCCCCATGCGTCGGCGCGATAGACCTGTCGCGCATGAAAGTTTTCCCACACTCCAAGCAGGCCACGCACGCCGAGCGCGAAATTGTGGGCGTGGATGGCCAGCGCCACCGCATTGATGGCGCCCGCAGAGGTGCCGCAGAGAATCGGGAAAGGGTTGCGCGTCGGTCGGCCAAGGAGTTCGTTCACCGCCTTCAGGACGCCTACCTGATAGGCGGCGCGCGCGCCGCCGCCGGTGAGAATCAGGCCGGTCTTCTTCTGTCCCGCCACGCTGCCCGCTCCCCGCGCGAGAAGTCCGGCCTCCCCGCGAGCGCCGGACAATTTTCGGAATTCAGAATGCGAAAATCAGATTGCGGAAACCAATATGCGGAGTTTAGCGAATCACGCGCATTTCCGGCGTCAGGGGCGCGCGGCCGTGTGACGCTCCAGATTCGCTTCCACCACCGCCAGCGCCGCCATGTTGACCAGCCGGCGCACGGTGGCAGACGGCGTCAGGATGTGCACCGGTGCGGCAGCACCAAGCAGGATCGGTCCCACCGTGATCCCGTCGCCGGCGGCGGTCTTGAGCAGGTTGAACGAGATGTTGGCGGCTTCGAGGGTGGGCATGACCAGAAGGTTGGCGTCGCCTTTCAGCCGCGAGCTCGGGAATGCCGCACCCCGCACCTCGCCGGACAGCGCGGCATCGCCGTGCATCTCGCCCTCCACCTCGAGATCCGGCTCGCGGGCCAGGATCAGGGCGAGGGCCGCGCGCATCTTGCGGGCACTGGGGGCATCGCTCGATCCGAAGGTCGAGTGAGAGAGCAGCGCGACCTTCGGCACGATGCCGAACCCGCGTACCACCTCCGCCGCGAGCACTGTCATCTCGGCAAGCTGGTCTGGCGTGGGGTCGGGGTGCACGTAGGTGTCGCAGATGAACACTGTGCGCTTGGGCAGCATGAGAACGTTGAGCGCGTAGTAATGTTGCACGCCCGGGCGCCGACCGATGATCTGATCCACGTAGTTGAGGTGCAGGCCGTGGGTGCCGAACGTGCCGCAGATCATTCCATCGGCATAGCCCTTGTGGATCAGCATCGCGCCGATCGCCGTCGCGCGACGGCGCATCTCGATCTTCGCGTACTGGACCGACACGCCGCGCCGCTCGGTGAGCTTGTGATACTCGCGCCAGAAATCGCGGTAGCGCTCGTCCCAGTCCAGGTTGACGAGTTCGAAGTCCGTCCCGGGACGGATTCGCAGGCCTTCGCGTTCGATGCGCTGCGCGATGACGGCGGGCCGGCCGATCAGGATCGGCTTGGCGAGCCGCTCGTCCACGATCACCTGCGTGGCGCGCAGCACGCGCTGATCCTCTCCTTCGGCGAATACTCAGGCGCCGGGGGGCATTCTTCGCCGCCGTGAAGATCGGCTTCATCAGCAGCCCGGAGTGGTAGACCCACTGCTGAAGGGTATCGCGATAGCTGTCGAAATCCTCTATCGGCCGGGTCGCGACACCGCTCTTCATTGCGGCCATCGCGACGGCCGGCGCGACGGTCACGATGAGTCGCGGGTCGAACGGTTTGGGAATCAGATAGTCGGGACCGAACTTGAGATCGCCCTGACCGTATGCCGCCGCCACGATCTCGGATTGCTCGGCCATCGCGAGATCGGCAAGCGCGTGGGCTGCCGCGATCTTCATCTCCTCGTTGATCTGGGTGGCGCCCACGTCCAGCGCTCCGCGAAAGATGAACGGGAAACAGAGCACATTGTTGACCTGGTTCGGATAGTCCGATCGTCCGGTGGCAATCACTGCGTCGGGGCGGACGCGTTTCGCTTCGTCCGGCATGATCTCGGGCGCCGGATTCGCGAGCGCGAGGATGAGCGGCTTCGCGGCCATCTTCTGCACCATCTCCGCCTTGAGGACACCGCCCGCCGACAGGCCGAGAAACACGTCTGCGCCGACAATCACGTCCGCGAGCCGGCGCGCGTCGGTGCGCCGCGCGAAGCGCAGCTTGTCCGGGTCCATCTCCTCCTTGCGACCCTCGTACACGACGCCCGCGATGTCGGTGACCCAGATGTTCTCCAGCTTCAGCCCGAGCGTCACCAGGAAGTTGAGACACGAGAGCGCCGCGGCGCCGGCACCCGACGTGACGAGCCTTACCTCGCTCAGTTCCTTGCCGACCACCCGCAGCCCGTTGAGAACCGCCGCGCCGACGGTGATGGCGGTGCCATGCTGATCGTCGTGAAAGACCGGGATACGCATGCGGCTGCGCAGCTTGCGCTCGATGTAGAAGCATTCGGGCGCCTTGATGTCCTCGAGGTTGATGCCGCCGAAGGTGGGTTCGAGGGCAGCGATGATTTCGATCATCCGGTCGGGGTCGCGCTCGTCGAGCTCGATGTCGAACACGTCGATGCCCGCGAACTTCTTGAAGAGTACGCCCTTGCCTTCCATCACCGGCTTGGCTGCCAGCGCGCCGATCGCGCCGAGGCCGAGGACGGCCGTCCCGTTCGTGATCACGCCGACCAGGTTGGCGCGTGCAGTCAGGTTGGCCGCCTCGGCGGGGTCACGCACGATCTCCTCGCACGCCACCGCGACCCCCGGCGAATAGGCGAGCGCGAGATCGCGCTGGTTGACGAGCGCCTTGGTTGGCGCGATCGATATCTTTCCGGGACGCGGCAACCGGTGATATTCAAGCGCCGCGGCGCGTAGCGTGTCGTCCATCGATTTCCTTGCGTTCGCTTTCGGCGATTCGAAATCGATTATAGGTCATGCCCGCAGGCGGTCCGAATGCGCAATGCGGCTGCAGAGGGAGTCGCACGAAACGCACCGCCGATGGCATGCCGTCCAGCTCTGGCCAATGGGCACATGTATGGCCGGCGTGCACACGTTTGCCGCTAGAATCCAGTTGCCCCGAACCGCGCCATGATGAAGCCCCACGCGCTCGTCCACTCCGCCGACACCCTGCGCCTCGCCGCGCGCATGGCGGAGATCGAGCCGTTCCACGTGATGGAGATCGTGCGCCGCGCACAGGATCTCGAGGCGGCAGGCAGGCGTATCGTCCACATGGAGATTGGCCAGCCCGACTTTTCCGCACCTCAGCCCGTGATCGACGCGGCAATCGCGGCGCTGAAGCGGGACCCGATGGGATACGCCGCCTCGCTCGGCCTTCCCGCCCTGCGCGCGGCGATTGCCCGCTTTTACGGTGAGCGCTACGGGGTCGACGTCGACCCGCAGCGGGTCATCGTGACCTCGGGAGCCTCGGGCGCATTCATCATCGCGCTCGGAGCGCTCGTCGAGCCCGGGGATGAGGTGCTGATGCCCGATCCCTGCTACCCGTGCAATCGGCATTTCGTGCGATTGTTCGAGGGCGTGGCGCGCACGGTGCCCGTGGACGAGCGCACGCACTACCAGCTCGGACTCGCCGAAGTGCAAGCGAACTGGGGGCCCCGTACCCGCGGCGTGCTGCTCGCCTCGCCGTCGAATCCGACCGGCACGATCGTGCCGACCGATACCCTCGCCGCGATCGTCGACTGGGTGCACGGACGCGGCGGCTTCGTGCTGGTCGATGAGATCTATCACGAGCTCGTGTATGGCGAGCCGCTGCCCACTGCGCTGGCGCTGTCGAACGAAGTGTTCCTCGTCAACAGCTTCTCGAAGTACTTCTGCATGACGGGCTGGCGGCTCGGCTGGATGGTCGCGCCGGAGCGCTACGTGCGCGGGCTGGAACGGCTCGCGCAGAACGCATTCATCTGCGCACCGGTCCCGTCGCAGCATGCGGCGCTCGCCGCGTTCGAGCCCGACACCATCGCGATTCTCGAGGACCGGCGCCGCGAGTTCCAGCGCCGGCGCGACTTCCTGGTTCCGGCGCTGCGCGACCTTGGATTCCGCGTACCGATTACGCCGGAGGGCGCCTTCTACGTCTATGCCGGAATCGAGCGCATCGGAGTCGATAGCCACGCACTCGCGCACCGGGCGATCGACGAGGCGGGAGTCGCCATCACCCCCGGACTCGATTTTGGCGCCAATCAGCCGGAACGGCATGTGCGCTTTGCCTATACGCGCGCCATGGAAGAACTGCGCGAGGGAGTGGAGCGACTGCGGGAGCTGCTGTCCGGTTGAGCGCCCGCTTGCTCGCTAGGCGCCCGGCTCGGATCCCGGCATGGCGCCGGCGCCCTACCTGAGCGCTTCGCTAACGATCTCGTCGAGTAGCTTGCGCACGTTGTCCATCCCCTTGGTCCTGGGGAGAGTACGGTAGGAGACGTACACCACGCCCGCCTCGCCCGGCAAGGTGTAGACGGCTATGGTGTAGGGGCAGATTGCGATCTGGTGCGGATCCGCCTCCATCATCTCGCGCGAGATGCGCGCGCTGCAGAATTCGAGCACCTCGGCCTTGCCGTACAGCTGCCGCGTCGCGCCCACGTCCTTGGCGGTGCGCGCGAGCATATCGCCGACATGGGCGACGCGATCGACGATGAGGCCTTTCCCCTCGATCGCCGCCACGACCGAATCTTTCACGTCTTCGTACGACCCCTTCGCGGAATGGCGAATGATCTCGTCGGCAGCCAAAGCCACTGCCGGCAGCCCCAATGCCGCGAGCATGGACGGGAGCAAGATGAGCCTCAGGACGAGGCGGAGGAACAACTCAGAAAAAGGCCGAAGAGAAAGGGGCGGCATGCCGGAAAGATAGCATGCCGCTCGCCGCACGAATCCGTGCGGGAAGGATGTGGTTGGGGTCAAGCGCCCGGCTTGGGCGGCTGGCCGGCAACTGGCGCGGGGGCCTTCACCGCCTGAACCAGGAGCCGCTTTTCAGCTAGCACCTTCTGCGCGTACTGGCTGGCGGAATCACCGGCCGCACCCGCGTACATCTGCAAGCCGGCCTCGAGGCTGCCGGTGCTTCGGATGTAGTCACTCAGGATCTCCGCGCCCACGCGGATATTGGTCTGCGGGTCGAGAACCGTCTCCGGGCCGCCATGGAACGCGAGCCTTTCCTCGTGATAGCGCGGCACGACCTGCATCAGACCCTTGGCGCCGTACGAGCTCTCGGCGATCGGATTGAATCCGGACTCCACCGCCACCACCGCGAGGATCAGCAGCGGATCGAGATTGGTCAGTTCCGCCACTCGGAAGGCGGTGCCAACCAGATCCTGTGTCGCCTCCGCCGACACGCGGTAGCGACGCGAGAGGTAGGTCGTCAGCGCATGCTGCCGCCGGCTGTCGAATGCTTGCCGATCCGACGCGGATTCGATGGGCGGTCCCGGGTCGGTGATCTCGCTTCCTCCCCAGGCGCCGAACCCCAGCGGCGTGCTGCTGGGCGCCGCGCGCGGCCATGATTCGGTTCCATAGACGGCGACAAAGAGCAGCACGGCCAGACCGAACACCGCCAGAACACGGTGCAAGGTCGCGACAAGCGCTTCTCCCGCGATGCGGACATGACCCTTGATGTCGGCAATATTCATAGCGTACGTCCTCCAATCGCGACGACTTGCGGGTGCGCGCAAGCCGCATCGATGCAATTGGCACGCCACGATTGCCCTCCAGGCGCGCCGCCTGATGCCCCACTGCTTCCGCCAGGTATAGTCGTTATAGGATATGGACCGGCTGCTCGCTGAGGGGCTTCGACGCCGGAGCCATTTGACCACCGCAGACCTGATCCTCCCCGGCCCCCCCGACCGGTAGTACAGCCTACGGTTTACGCCGCGAAGAATATCCGAAATCAGGCGGAAATGCTAGCCTAATGAATATCTTACGAAAATCGGGCGGGTAGAAATCCCTAACCCGTTCAAAGGCTTGGTGCTGCAACGCACAATAAAAAAATTTTGGGGTCAAGCGTCCCCGGCCCACCGCCAACCGGCTGGTAAAATCGCCAGCGTCGATCGGCAGCAATGCCGGGGACAAACACACCAAAGCCGAATGTCTGCGGTCCACCCCCTGCCTGCACAGGGGACGACCGCAGACCATTCGACACCCGCCTTAAGGCCTAGACCCGGTTGGGAAGGGCCACGCTGCCGCAGGATTCAGGGCGGTCTTCGCCCCGGGCGCTGCTGCGGTCGACGAAGCTGCAGGAGCCATCGCCGGCGCCGGCGTTGCCGGTTTCCTTGCGGATCTGGCCGCTTTCGCGGGTCTGGCCGCCTTCTTTCTGGCGGGCCGAGCAGCCTTCTTCTTTCCCGCCTTTTTCGCGGGCTTCTTAGCTGCTTTCTTCTTGGGCGCCTTTCGCTTCTTCTTCGACGCCTTCTTCTTTACGGCCTTCTTCTTCGAAGACTTCTTCTTAGCTGCTGATCTGCGCTTCTTGGACTTCTTAGCAGCTTTCTTCTTGGTTGATCTGCGCTTCTTGGACTTCTTCGCAGATTTCTTGACGGCCTTCTTGGCCTTCTTCGCCGCTTTCTTCGCTTTTTTCTTCGTTGCCATTTTCAAACTCCTTTCACTAGGTTGAACAAACACACCAACGTAAACCCGGCTGCTCTAGCCCGGGTATCCAACTGCCGGACGCATGGTCCGTCCAGCCGGATTCCTGGCCGACGCGCAATTGCGGCGGCTCAAACAATAATGTCGGGGCCAAGTCGGCGCCGACATCGAATAGAGGTCCTCCAAACAGGAGGAGAGAGGATGGAACGCCCGGAAGGAGCGCGCCGGCTCTCCGCCGGAATATGGCGGAAGGCCGGGGGCACGGTGGCGGCCGGCGGGGCGCTCGGAGCGCGAACAGACGGTGGAGCGGCCTAATCCCAACTGAGGGCGCCTCCCGTCTGATACTCGATCACGCGTGTCTCGAAGAAGTTTCGCTCTTTCTTAAGATCGACCATTTCACTCATCCACGGGAACGGATTTGCCGCTCCCGGGTATTGCTGTTCGATGCCGATCTGCTGGCAACGCCGATTCGCAACGAACCGAAGATACTCCTTGAACATGGGTGCGTTCAAGCCCAGAACGCCCCTCGGCATCGTATCTTCGGCGTAACGATACTCGAGATCGACCGCTTTGCGGAAGAGTTCCGCGATCTCTTCGCGGAATTGTTGCGTCCAGAGATGCGGATTCTCGAGCTTGATCTGGTTGATCAGGTCGATCCCGAAGTTGCAGTGCATGGACTCGTCGCGCAGGATGTACTGGTACTGCTCGGCGGCTCCGGTCATCTTGTTCTGCCGCCCCAGCGAGAGAATCTGGGCGAACCCGACGTAGAAGAAGAGCCCCTCCATCACGCAGGCGAAGACGATCAGGCTCTTCAACAGGCGCTGATCCGCCTCCGGAGTACCGGTCGTGAAGCCGGGGTCGGTCAGCGTGTCGATGAAGGGAATCAGAAACTCATCCTTACCGCGAATGCTGGGGATCTCGTGGTACGCGTTGAAGACTTCGCCCTCGTCCAGCCCCAGGCTCTCGACGATGTACTGGTAGGCGTGGGTATGGATCGCCTCCTCGAACGCCTGGCGGAGCAGGTATTGCCGGCACTCCGGGGCCGAGATGTGCCGGTACGTGCCGAGAACGATGTTGTTTGCCGCGAGCGAATCCGCAGTCACGAAGAAGCCGAGGTTGCGCTTGACGACGCGCCGCTCGTCCTCGGTGAGGCCGTCACGGTCGCGCCAGAGCGCGATGTCACGGCTCATGTTGATCTCCTGCGGCATCCAGTGATTGGCGCACGCGGCGAGATACTTCTCCCAGGCCCATTTGTACTTGAACGGCACGAGCTGGTTGACGTCGGTCCGACCGTTGATGACGCGCTTGTCCTCGACCCGGATACGGCGAAACTCGGCGGCGTCTTCCCGACTTGCGGCGGGAGCTGGAAGAGGCGGATGTGAAGGGGACGGGGACGAGGACGGAGCCAAAGACCCGCTCGCCCGGCGGTTCGCGGGGACAAAGCCGGCGGTCGGCTGCAGGCCCAACCCGGTGATCGGCCCGACGCCCGCGTCGTCGTCAAAACTTAACATGCATTCGCTCCCGTATTCTCATTCGGCCGGTCACTGACACGACTCGCACTCGGGGTCATCGATGGCGCAAAACTTCGGTGCGCCCTCTTCGGTTTCTGTCGTCGCCCCGCTCGTGCTGCTCGCCGAGGGCACCGCGTTCAACTGTCCCGTCTTGACTGTCGATTTTTCGGCATGCGTAGCACCGACCGAACGCAAGTAGTAGGTCGTCTTGAGGCCTCGCAGCCACGCCAGCTTGTAGGTGTCGTCGAGCTTCTTGCCCGATGCGTTGCCGACGTAGATGTTCAGCGACTGGGCCTGGTCGATCCACTTCTGTCGCCGTGCGGCGGCCTCGACCAGCCACGTCGGATCGATCTCGAACGCGGTGGCATACAGCCGGCGCAAGTCGGCCGGGATCCGGTCGATTCGCGCCAGATTGCCGTCGAAGTACTTCAGGTCGGAGATCATGACCTCGTCCCACATGCCGAGCTTCTTCAGGTCCGCGACCAGGTATTCATTGACCACGGTGAACTCGCCCGACAGATTCGATTTGACGTAGAGGTTCTGGTAGGTCGGTTCGATCGAGGCGGACACCCCGACGATGTTGGCGATGGTCGCCGTCGGCGCGATGGCCAGGCAATTGGAATTGCGCATGCCGAACTGACGGACACGCTCACGGAGCGCATCCCAGTCCAGGGTCGCGGACGTGTCGACCTCGACGAAGCCTCCCCGCTCCTCGCGAAGCAAGTCAAGCGTGTCCTGCGGGAGGATCCCGCGATCCCACAGCGAACCCTTGAAGCTCGAATAGGGGCCGCGCTCCTCGGCCAATTCGGTCGAGGCCAGGAAGGCGTTGTATGCGATCGCCTCGGTCGACCGATCGGCGAATTCAACCGCCTCCGGGGAATCGTAAGGCAACCGCAGGGTATGGAGACAATCCTGGAAGCCCATCAGGCCCAGACCCACCGGCCGGTGCTTGACATTGGAATTGCGCGCTTTGGCGACCGCGTAATAGTTGATGTCGATGACGTTGTCGAGCATGCGCATCGCCGTGCGGATCGTCCGGCGCAGCTTCTCGTGGTCGAGGCGACCGTCGGTAAGGTGATTGACCAGATTTACCGAACCGAGGTTGCAAACCGCGATCTCCCGGTCGCTCGTGTTGAGCGTGATCTCGGTGCACAGGTTGGAGCTGTGCACCACGCCCACATGCTGCTGCGGCGACCGGATATTGCAGGGATCCTTGAACGTGAACCACGGATGCCCGGTCTCGAACAGCATCGACAGCATTTTGCGCCAGAGCTGCACGGCGGGAATCTTCTTGTGGAGCTTCAGCTCGCCCGAAGCCGCCATCGCCTCGTAGCGGATGTAGGTCGCCTCGAATTCGCGCCCGTACTTGTCGTGCAGGTCCACGACGTCCGACGGGGAGAACAGCGTCCACTCGGCGTTCTCCATGACGCGCCGCATGAACAGGTCCGGAATCCAGTTCGCGGTGTTCATGTCGTGCGTGCGCCGCCGGTCGTCTCCGGTGTTCTTGCGCAGCTCCAGGAATTCCTCGATATCGAGGTGCCAGGTCTCGAGATACGAGCAGACCGCCCCCTTGCGCTTCCCGCCCTGATTCACCGCGACCGCGGTGTCGTTGACCACCTTCAGGAAGGGCACGACGCCTTGCGACTTGCCGTTGGTGCCCTTGATGTGTGCGCCTAGGGCGCGCACCGGGGTCCAGTCGTTACCCAGCCCGCCGGCGAACTTCTGCAGCAGTGCGTTTTCCTTGATGGCCTCGTAGATGGCGTCGAGATCGTCGCCGACCGTCGTCAGGTAGCAGGACGAGAGCTGCGAGCGGCGCGTCCCGGAATTGAACAGGGTGGGCGTCGAGCTCATGTAATCGAATGCCGAGAGGACATTGTAGAACTCGATCGCCCGCTCTTCGCGATTGATCTCGTTCAACGCCAGTCCCATGGCGACCCGCATGAAAAATGCCTGCGGCAACTCGATCCGCCGACCGTCGATATGCAGGAAATAGCGGTCGTAGAGGGTCTGGAGCCCCAGATAGGTGAACTTGAGATCGCGCGACGCGTCAAGCGCAGCGCCGAGCTTGAGCAGATCGAACCGCCCCAGCCGTTCGTCCAGCAGCTCCGCGTCGATGCCCTGCTTGATGAATTGCGGGAAGTAGTCGGCGTACTGTGTCGCCATCTCGGCATGCGGTACCTCTTCCCCGAGCACCTCGAGGCGCATGGTGTTCAGCAGCAGCCGGGCGGTGACATAGCTGTAGGCGGGATCCTTCTCGAGCAGCGCCCGGGCCGACAGGATCGCGGACTTCCGGACCTCCTCCATGGGCACGCCGTCGTAGAGGTTCTTGAGCGTCTCCTGGATGATCGGCCGGGCGATCACAGCTTCTCCCAGCCCTTCGCAAGCCGTTTCGACCAGCGTCGTCAGACTCTGCGTGTCGAGCACCCGGCGCTGGCCGCCTTCGGTGACATGCAGGACCGGGGCGGCGCTTTGCGCCTTCCTTTGCGCCGTCTCCTGGGCGCGCGCCTCGGCCCGCTTTTCCCGATAAAGCACGTACGCGCGGGCCACCTCGTGCTCGCTCGAGCGCATCAGCACGAGCTCGACCTGATCCTGAATGTCTTCGATATGAAACGTGCCGCCACCCGGGCGGCGGCGCATCAGCGCACGGACGACGTTCTCGGTCAGGGTTCCGACGAGCTCGCGAATCCGTGCCGAAGCAGCGCCTTGCCCGCCGTTCACGGCAAGAAACGCCTTGGTCATCGCAACCGAGATCTTGGCCGGCTCGAATCCGACCACCGCGCCGTTGCGCCGGATGATCTTGTACTCGGAATATGGTGAGGTCTCGGCAGTGGCGACCTCGGCGCGCGAAACGCTGCCGCGGGAGTGCGTCTTGGCCGCCTCACCAGCAATCTGCATAACCATCCCCTCATTTAAAGCCTGTTATGGATTCGGGCTCTCCGGCCCACCTCTCTGCGCCGCGCATTCGGCCTGCGTCGGACCCGTCCGATTACTCTCGGCGGCGAGCTCTCGAGTGATCACCACTGCGTCCACCATCTCTGCTCCGATGGTCATGGTCGCTGTGACCACTATATATAGTGCTCAAGACACAACGCATAACTAATTCTAGGGGCAGGCTCTTGGTCTTGCAAGCCTTTTTCGCGCTGATCGCACAGCGGTGACCGTTCATGCGCGCGCAGCGTGACGTTCTTCACGAAAAACGCGCATCCCGCACGACGCGACAACGCGCGGCGCCTTCGCAAGCGAAGTCACGCGCTTCGTCGGATCAACGCAATGGAACGAAGCGTGCTGCGCCGCGCCTCAGCGCGGTTCCGCGAGCATCGCGCGAAAGCGCGCCCAGTCGAAGCTCGCTCCAGGGTCGCTCTTGCGACCGGGCGAGACATCGGCGTGACCGGCGATGTCGGGCAAGGAATAGCGCGCACGCAGTGCGCGAGTCAGGCGGGTCAGCTGGAAGTACTGCGCGGATTCGTAGGGAATAGAGTCGTCGCCCTCCAGCTCGACGCCCAGCGAGAAGTCGTTGCACCGCGGGCGCCCACGCCAGGACGATTGGCCGGCGTGCCAGGCGCGTCGCGTGCATGCGACGAACTGGATCAGTTCGCCATCGCGGCGAATGAGGAAATGCGCGGACACTCGCAGCCCGCGCAGTCCGTCGAAGTACGGATGGGCGTGATAGTCGAGCGAGTTGCCGAACAGATCGAGAATCGCCCCGCCCCCGAAGATCCCGGGTGGAAGGCTGATGTTGTGCAAAACCAACAGCGTCGGCGCCACACCTTCCGGCCGGTCGTCGAAATTCGGCGATGCGACGAATCGGGTGCCGCTCGCGATGCCCTGTGCGTCGACGGTCAGTGAAGTCGGACCTTCTGACATGTCATTTGGCTTTCCCAACGCTCGCGTCGCCACGCTGCGTGCGCAGCTTCGGCAGGCGCCGGCTCAATTGATGCCGAGACGCTCCATCCGATAGCGCAGCGCACGGAAGGTGATGCCCAGCAGCTTTGCTGCGGCCGTGCGGTTGAATCGGGTCTGATCGAGCGCCTCGAGGATCGCTTCGCGCTCGATACGGTCCAGATAGTCCTGCAGGGGCCACTTGGCGTTCGGGCCGGGCGGCTCCTGCGCGAACGACGGCGGCGCGAGCTGCAGATCGTCGCGCTCGATTTCATCGGTGGCCGAGAGGGCAATGGCACGCTCCAGGATGTTCTCGAGCTCGCGGGCGTTACCGGGGAAATCGTAGCCCTGTAGCGCCTCACTGGCCGCGTCTGAAAGTCTGGCCCGCGCGGTTCCGGACTCGCTTCCCAGGCGCTCGAGAATCGCGTCGGCAAGCAGCCGCACGTCTTCGCGGCACTCGCGCAGCGATGGCATTCGCAGTTCGATCACCGCGAGTCGGTAGTAGAGGTCCTGCCGGAACTTGCCCTGCTCGACCAGAGCCGACAGATTCTGGTGAGTTGCGCAGATCAGGCGGACGTCCACCATGTCCTCGGAGGTTGCCCCGACCTTGCGGACGCGCTTCTCCTGGATCGCACGCAGCAGCTTCACCTGCATGGACAGCGGCAGGTCCGCGACCTCGTCCAGGAAGAGGGTCCCACCAGTGGCGGCATGGAAAAAGCCCTCGCGGTCCTGCTCGGCGCCCGTGAACGCGCCTTTGCGGTAACCGAAGAACTCGCTTTCCATCAGATTCTCCGGAATAGCGCCGCAATTGACCGGGACAAAGGGCTTGTCGCGGCGCGCGCCATTCTCGTGGATGAGCCGTGCCGCAAGCTCCTTGCCGCTGCCGGACTCGCCGGTGATGTAGACCGGCGCCTGACTGCGGGCGAGCTTCTCGATCATCGCACGCACACTCAGGATGGGCGGACTGTCCCCGAGCAGCTCGTGCCCGGCGGCCTGCTTCTGCACGGCCTTCTGGGGAAGGTTGAGGGCCGATTTCACGAGCGTGCGCAGCTGCTCTAGCGATAGCGGTTTGCTCACGTAGTCGAATGCGCCGGCCTTGAGCGCCGCAACGGCGTTTTCAGCGCTGCCATAGGCCGTGATCACGGCTACCGGAAGGTCGTTGCAGTGCGCGTTGATATGGCGGACGAGTTCCAGACCGTCGCCGTCGGGTAGCCGCATGTCGGTCAGGCAGAGATCGAAATGCCCCTCCTTCAGCAGTTCCTTCGCGTCCACCAATTTGCCCACCGATTCGACGCCGAGTCCCATGCGAATCAGGGTCAGCTCGAGCAGTTCGCGAATGTCGGCCTCGTCGTCGACCACGAGCACCGAGGTCTTGGTGGTCCCTCTTCTCTCCGATTTGCTCACGTACGGTCCCCCTGCCAGGCCAGGCGGAAATCCGCGCCGGCCCCGCGATCGATGTACTCGAGCGTCGCGCGGTTCGCAGCGGCGAGCTCGCGCGCAATGTAGAGGCCAAGCCCGGTTCCGGCGCTGAACGTCGTGAAGAACGGCTCGAAAAGCTGCGCCTGAAGGTCGTGCGGCACTCCGGGTCCGTCGTCGACGACGTGCAGCTCGATTCGGCCGCCCGAACGCAGGACGACGATCCGCACGCTCCCCGGATTCCCTGCGGAGTGTCGCCAGGCGTTGCGCACCAGGTTCCACAGAATCTGATTGAGGTGAACCCGGTCGCATTCGACGACCGGATCGCCCTGCAGATCGAGAGTCACGGCGTCGGCGGACAATCCCTCGCTCGGCGCAAACTCCTCGACAAAGGCGGAGACGAAAGCCGCGAGCCGCACCGACTCCGTCTGGACCCGGTCGCGCCGGTTGAGCTCCAGCACGTCATGGACCATCCGGTCCAGGCGGCGGGCATTGTCATGAATGATCCGGATCAGCCGCTCTCGCGGCGGCGCGCGATTCTCTTCCTGCAACAGCTCGGCCGCGTGCGTAACGGAGGCGAGCGGATTGCGGATCTCGTGCGCGATGTTGGCCGTCAACCTGCCTAACGCCGCCAGCTTGAGCTGGCGCGCCTGCTCTTCCAGCTTGGAGATATCCTCGAGGTAGATGACGGTCAGCTCTGCGTCCGCGAGGCCTGCTTCGACGAAGCGCGCGCGGACGCTGCGGCCGGAGTCCTCCAGGGTGAGTGTCTGCTGCGCGAGACCGGAGCCCGCGCGCCACGCGGCGAGCGCCGCCGCGAGCTCCGGTGAGTAGCCCTCGATCTGTTCGAGCTCGGGCACGTTCCGGCCCAGCAGCTCTTCGACCCGCCGGTTATGCTGGCGCACGAGACCGTTGGCGTCGACCACGACTACACCATCCTGGACGTCCTGAATCACGAGTTCGCTGATGCGCAGCTGATTCGCGAGCTCGATTCCCCGTTGGCGCGCCACGCGCTCATTGCTGATCACACGCTGGGCGAGCCGGCTGGTGATCATTGCCGTGGCGAAGTAGCCGATCGAGATGAGACCGGGCGGGAGGTAGGACGAAAGCGGCGCCTCGTCCTGAAGAATCCATACGGTCTGCTCCGCGAGCACCGCGATTGATGCGAGTGCCGCATAGCCCAGCAGCTGCGATCCACGGCTCACCAGGCCTGCCGCAGCCACCGAAATCAGGAGCATGACGGCAAGTCCGCTCCGGAATCCCCCGCTCGCGTGGCTCAGGAGCGTGATCGCGACGACGTCGACGACGACGTGTGCAGAGAGCTGGGCGTCGAAATTGTAAGGTGCGCGCCGCAACAGCACATGAAAGCCGATGGCCACCGCGAGATAGAGAGCGCTGGTGACCGCGTAGAGACGCACATCGTCCGCACCTAGCGCCAGGAGATCCTGGTAGAACAGGACGGAGGCGAACAGGAGCCCGGCCACCGCGATGCGGTACGCATTGAAATATCGCAGCGAGACCCAGAACGAATCGCTGACAGGTGGCCCGGTGGCCAGCGATTCCCACGCCGGTCGCCAGAAGGAGCGCTCGGTATCGAGAAGCCGCATCACCGGCCAAACAGGCGACGATGCTCGTCGCAACAGAAGTACCGCGCGCCCTCCGTAAGCGCCTCGGACTCGGGAAGGTTGAGCCCGCACTGGCTGCAGGGGACCATCCGTTCCCCCGCTTGCTGTTTGGGACCCGCGCCCGATGAACGGCCTTTTGCAGCCAGTGCCTTCACGAAGGCATAGGCCACCAGCACGACGAGAACCAGGACCAGAAGTTTACCCATGCCATCGCTGACCGACGGTGCTGTGCGCCACGAACCAATCTAGCGCGAAATTATACGGTAGTGACCGTAGCGGACCCGCAGCATAAGTCCGCCTTGGCGGCCGGTTGGCGACTTATTGGGCGACTTATTGCACCGGCACGGGAAAAACTTGCGCGAGCTTCGAAACTACAGGAGCGGGGATCGGGAACAGTCGAGAACGGTCAGAAGAAGTCGGAAATCGGATGGTCGGGGTGAGAGGATTCGAACCTCCGACACCTGCGTCCCGAACGCAGTACTCTACCAGGCTGAGCTACACCCCGACGCTTAAACGTGAACCATCGAACTTGAACCACCGAACGTGAACCACCGAAATTGACATGCCGCGTGGGCCGGCACGTGGTCAGATCCCCGCCGGGCGATCAGTATTTCCGGTCCACCGCGAAAGCCGCCAAGTCTAGCAGAGCCTGCCGGTATTTTGAATCCGGCACCGCCTGGATCGCCCTGCAGGCCGCTTCGGCATCGCGGCGCGCCTGCTCGCGGGCGAAGTCGAGCGCGCCCGTGTCGTGAATCGCGTCCAGGACGGCGCGGAATTCGCCGCGCCCGCCCTGCTCGATGGCCCGCCTGACGAGCGCAGCCTGCTCGGGAGACCCGCTGCGCATGACGTGGATGAGTGGCAATGTCGGCTTGCCCTCGCTCAGGTCGTCGCCCAGATTCTTGCCGGTCTCCGTGTGATCGCCGGAGTAGTCGAGCACGTCGTCGATCACCTGAAACGCAGTGCCCAAATGCGTGCCGTAGACGGCAAACCCGTCCTCGAGCTCGCGCGGCACATCGCCCAGTATGGCACCGAGACGCGCCGATGCCTCGAATAGCTTTGCCGTCTTGCGACGAATCACTTCGAGGTACTGCTGTTCCCCGATCTCCGGATTATGTGTGTTCAGAAGCTGCAGCACTTCACCCTCGGCGATGGTATTCGTGGCTTCGGCGAGCACTTCCATCACGCGCATGTTCTGGACAGTGACCATCATTTGAAACGCGCGCGAATACAGGAAGTCCCCGACGAGCACGCTGGCCGCATTGCCGAACGCCGCATTTGCCGTCTGGCGCCCCCGACGCAGCTCGGACTCATCCACGACATCGTCGTGGAGCAGAGTGGCGGTGTGAATGAACTCGACCACCGCGGCGAGCTCGTGCGCGCTCGGACCCTGGTAGCCCGACGCCCCAGCCGCCATCAGCAGCATGGCCGGACGAAGCCGCTTGCCCCCGCCCGCGATGATGTATTGGGCCACCTGCCGGATCAGCACGACATCGGAGTCGAGCCGGGCACGAATGACCGTGTCGACCGCGCCGAGGTCGGCGGCAATCAGCGCTTGAATGGCATCGAGTCGGTTGGACACGCGGGGTTCCGATCAGAGTCGGCGGCGAATCCATCGCGCGCGACCGGACGTTCATGACGAGACGTTCGGGCGGGCCAGGACTCGCTCGGCGAGAATATCACATTGCCTTTGACGGCCAGCCCGGTTCGCCTCTATAATCCACGGTTTTCGCAGGGAAAACGCTCTAACAACCCCTTCCCCGGTCCTTTCCTTGATGCCTAGAGAAGCATCGCTTTACGAGCAGATCAACAGCGGATCGAAAAGTGCTGTGACAGGCGGCCTGGGACACGGTCTGGGACACGGTCTGGGACAGACGGACCGGGCCCGAAGGATTGGGACAGAATTTTGGGAGTAACCGAATGTATGCGGTGATCAAAACCGGCGGCAAGCAATATCGCGTGTCGGCCGGCGACAAGCTCAAGGTCGAGAAGCTCGCGGTCGACGTGGGCGCGGAAGTCACGCTCGCGCAAGTGCTTGCCCTCGGTGAAGGCGAGTCGGTCAAGGTCGGGGCGCCGCTCGTGGCTGGCGCCGCGGTCAAGGCGACCGTGCTTCAACATGGATTGGGCGACAAGGTGACGATCTTCAAGATGCGGCGCCGCAAGCACTACAAGAAGTCCCAGGGTCATCGCCAGCCCTACACCGAAATCGAGATTACCGGTATTTCCGAATAAGGAAGCGCGCAGATGGCACACAAGAAAGCAGGCGGCAGCTCGCGCAACGGCCGCGACTCCCAGTCCAAGCGCCTCGGCGTGAAACGATACGGCGGACAGGCGGTCATCGCGGGCAACATCCTGGTCCGGCAGCGCGGAACGCGCATGCACCCAGGTGAGAACGTCGGAATCGGCAGGGATCACACTCTTTTCGCCAAGGCGCCCGGCACGGTGCAGTTCAGCCGCAAGGGTCCGGATCAAAAGCACACGGTGAGCATCATCCCCGGCTGAGCGGTCCGCCGACGAACGAGGGCCCTGTCGACACGATAGGGCCCTTTTTCTTTGTATGAAGTGTTCATATGAAGTTCTTCGATGAAGCGCGCATCGAGGTCCACGCCGGCAAGGGCGGGGATGGCGCCGCCTCGTTTCGCCGTGAAAAGTACATTCCCCGCGGCGGTCCGGACGGGGGCGATGGCGGTCGCGGCGGCAGTATCTATGCGCGCGCCGACCGCAACATCAACACGTTGATCGACTACCGCTACAAGCGCATCTTCCGGGCCGACAATGGGCGCGGAGGACAGGGCAAGCAGTGCACAGGGCGCAGTGCCGAGGACGTCTGGCTGCGTGTCCCGGTTGGAACCATCGTCCGCGACCGCGCGTCGGGAGAGCTCATTGCCGACCTGACGAACCATGAACAGGTCGCTCTGCTCGCACGTGGCGGAAAAGGCGGTCTGGGTAACGTCAATTTCAAATCCAGCACCAATCGGGCACCCCGCCACACGACTCCGGGAGCGCCCGGAGACAGCCGGGATCTCTACCTGGAGCTAAGGGTGCTCGCCGACGTCGGCCTGCTCGGCATGCCGAACGCCGGGAAGTCGACGTTCATTCGTGCGATATCGAGTGCCCGGCCGAAGGTCGCGGACTATCCGTTCACCACCCTCAACCCGGGTCTCGGCGTGGTGCGAGTCGACGTTGCCCGGAGTTTCGTCGTCGCCGACATCCCCGGACTCGTGGAGGGTGCCGCCGAAGGCGCCGGCCTGGGACACCAGTTCCTGCGTCACCTCTCCCGCACTCGGCTGCTGCTGCACATCGTCGATATCGCGCCGTACGATGCCGACATCGATCCGGTCAGCCAGGCGCGCGCGATCGCGTCCGAGCTCAGGCGCTACGACCCGGCGCTGCATCGCAAAGCGCGCTGGCTGGTTTTGAACAAGTCAGACCTGCTCGCTCCCGAGGATCGGGAACGCGTGGTCGGTGAATTTGCCCGCCGTCTGCGCTGGAAGCGGCCCATCTTCCTGATTTCCGCCGCGACCGGCGCGGGATGCCGCGAGCTGTGCTTTAAGATCATGGCGTTCCTGGAGGAAAAGCCATGAACCCGCGGATGCGCGACGCGCGTCTGATCGTCGTGAAGGTCGGTTCGGCTCTCGTCACCAACGAGGGTGCCGGACTCGATCGCGAGGCCATCGCCCGATGGGCAGCGCAGGTATCCGTGCTGCGCGCCGCCGGTAAGGAGGTGGTGATCGTGTCGAGCGGCGCGATTGCCGAGGGGATGCAGCGTCTGGGCTGGCGTAAGCGGCCGCACATGATGCACGACCTTCAGGCCGCCGCCGCGGTCGGCCAGATGGGGTTGATCCAGGTCTACGAGAGCTGTTTTCGCGAGCACGGGATGCGCACGGCGCAGGTACTGCTTACGCACGCCGATCTGGCCGACCGACAGCGCTACCTGAACGCCCGCTCCACGTTACGCACATTGATCGGTCTGGGCGTAGTGCCGGTGGTGAACGAGAACGATACCGTGGTGACCGACGAGATCAGATTCGGCGACAACGATACACTCGCCGCGCTCGTCACCAATCTGATCGAGGCGGATTGCCTGTTCATCCTTACCGACCAGCAAGGTCTGCACACCGCTGACCCGCGCCGGGATCCGAACGCGACGCTCGTGCGCGAGGGCCGTGCGGGCGATCCTGCGCTGGAGATGCAGGCGGGAGGTGCCGGCAGCCTGATTGCGCGCGGAGGCATGCTCACAAAGGTTCTCGCGGCCAAGCGCGCAGCGCGCAGCGGGGCGCACACCGTCATTGCATCGGGGCGGGAACCGGATGTGCTGGTGCGCCTGACAGCGGGCGACACGATCGGAACGTTCCTGGCAGCGGGCACTGCACCGCTTGCCGCGCGCAAGCAGTGGCTGGCGGACCACGTTCAGGTGAGCGGCCGCCTGCGCCTCGACGACGGCGCGATGCGCGCCCTCGCGCAGGATCGCAAGAGCCTCCTGCCGATCGGCGTCAAAGGCGTCGAAGGCGAATTTGAACGCGGCGCCGTCGTGGCCTGCTACGCGCCCGATGGCCGCGAGATCGCGCGGGGACTGGTCAACTACAGCTCCACCGAATCGCGCCGAATCATGGGGCGCGCTTCCAGGGAGATCGAGACGATTCTCGGCTACGTCGACGAACCCGAGCTCATCGACCGCAACAATCTCGTACTGCTGTAGTGCGCGCCGGACCGTGACGGCGCGAACCTCGCCGGACTATTTCCCGAGTGGAGTGAAGCCGGATGAAACGTCGCCCGTGGCGTACGGATGCTCTCCATTCTTGAGTGCCGCGATCGCTTCGCTCGCAGAGGTCACTGCATTCCGCCCCGGGCAGAAGAATTCATTGTAGAGAACGAAGACCGGACCATCGACACTCGGCGTCCTGATCTTGCGCCATTCCGGATCACGCGCCTCGACCCACGACCCGTCGCGGCGGGCATACGCAAAGTCCTTCCGCTCGCGCGTCACACAGCGGATGCCCTGGTAGGTGACATTCGAGGCGCCCATGTCGCTTTTCACCACCAGCGTGTAACGAATGATGCCGTCCTCTCCGATGGTGAGAGATGCGCCATCGACGAAATGTTCGAACCCCCGCCGGGCAGGACCCATGTCGAAGCGAATGAGATCCTCGGGTCGAGGCGCCGCCGGCAGCTTGACCTTGTTCTCCCCGGGCGGCTTCTCGCTGAAGTCGATAGTGTCCGCCGCAGAATCCCGCAGCGGAAGCTCCTGGGCGACGGCCCCCGACGCGAGCAGCACACTGAACGCCAGCAGCGCGCCGACCGGGACCTTTGCGAACCTCACGCCAGATCGCCCACCAGGGAATCGCGGATATTCGAAGGCACCGGATCGACTACCGCACCATAGCGGGGATGATCGACTCCGATCGCCAAGCCGGCACCTCGCTTGAGAGCCTGGGCCATCTCTTCGGCAATCTCGAAGCGCAGGAAGTGGACTGACGAGGTCTTGTCCTCGGTTTCACGCTCGAGATCTTCGTCGGCTATCGGGCGTACACGCTCGAACCCTGCGACTTGGACCCAAACGCGGCCCTCGATCCCTTTGAGCTCCGCGAGGCGCTCGCGTCGCTCCGCCACGTCAGGATACTCGATCATCATCGTGCACTTGAAGTTGCGGCCGTCCGGAATGAGGGGATTATAGACGTCGAGCTCTTCCTGAATCCCGGCCTCCTCGAAGATCCGCTCCACGCGCAGCATTTCCTGAATCTGGTAGCGCATCGTGAGCTCGTCTTCGAAGACAAGCCTCACATGCTCGCCAAGGAAGACAACGCGGTCCTGCTTGTGCGACATGACCTTTGCCCGGAACGCATTGCGCTCCCGCGCGTAGGCTTCCAGGGTCAGCAGGCTGTTTCGTTCGATCTTGGGCATCGTCGGCATCGCTGGTTCGTCATATCCCATAGGCCATTCTCAGCAGCGTCAGCGGGTGCTCCTTGCGGGCCTGCGTCTCGCCCATCGCCTGCAGAATTTGGCGCGCCGCCATCGCGCAGTCCGAGCTGATGTAGTCAGGCTCGGCTTCCCTCGCTGCGCGCGCGACTGGCCGGGCGATCTTCATGGAGCTGGCAAAGAACTCCGATTTCACTCCCCAGGTCCCGTCGTGGCCCGCGCAGCGTTCGATCGTGTGCACTTCCGTATCAGGAATCTGCTGAAGCATCTCGCGGGTCTTCTGCCCGATGTTCTGAACGCGCGCGTGACACGGAATGTGATAGGCAACCTTTCCGAGCCCCTTCTGAAAATCGGTCTTGAGCAGGCCGTCCTTGTTGCGCAGCACGAAATATTCGAACGGCTCGAACATGGCATCGGCCACCGCCCGCACGTCCACATCATCTGGAAAGAGCAACGGCAGCTCCTGCCGGAACATGAGGGTGCAGGACGGCACTGCCGTCAGGATCGCGTAGCCGTCGCGCGCCAGCTTCGCAAGCGACGGAATATTCGTGTTCTTCAAGCGCTCGACCGAATCGAGATCCCCCAGCTCGAGCTTCGGCATCCCGCAGCAGACTTCCTTTTCGACCAGCACGTGCGGAATCTGATTGTGATCGAGCAGCTTGACGAGATCGTGCCCGATGCCTGGCTCGTTGTAATTGATGTAGCAGGTCGCGAAAATCGCCACCTTCCCAGGGGTGCGTCGACCGTCTCGCACCGCGTGCGGCGATGCGGCCGCAGCGTTGGCGCGGAATCTTGCAGGACTGTAGGGCGGCAGTTTCCGCTCCCGGTGGACGCCGAGCGCCTTGTCAATCACCAACCGCGCAACTCGGTTATCGTTGATGGCGTTCACGGTCTGCGCCACCACGGGAATGGCTGCTAGCTTGCCAAGCGCATCGGTACTCGACAGCAGCTTGTCCCGGAAGCTCGCGCCCTGTTTGCGAAACCTGGCGGCTTTCGCACGCAGCATCAGGTGCGGGAAGTCGACGTTCCATTCGTGCGGCGGAACGTACGGGCACTTGGTCATGTAGCAGAGATCGCAGAGGTAGCACTGGTCCACGACTTTTGCGTAGTCTGCGGTGGCGACGCCGTCCATCTCACCCGTCTTGCCTTCGTCGATGAGGTCGAAGAGCGTTGGAAATGCATTGCACAGGCTTACGCAGCGCCGGCACCCGTGGCAGATATCGAAGACTCGGTGCAGCTCGGCGTCGAGCTTATCCGCGTCGTAGAACTCGGCGGACCGCCATTCGATCGGGTGGCGGGTGGGCGCTTCCAGGTTTCCTTCGCGTGCCGTCATGATCTTCGTCTGGTGAGTTGCCGCGTTAAAACAAGAGAGCGGCGAGTGCCGCTCTCTGTTTCGATCGAGCAGCCAGGCCGCCTCAGTCGGACATCGAATCGATAGCCTTCTGGAAGCGATTGGCGTGCGAGCGTTCGGCCTTCGCAAGCGTCTCGAACCAATCGGCAATCTCGTCGAAGCCCTCTCCCCGCGCCGCTTTGGCCATGCCGGGGTACATGTCGGTGTATTCGTGGGTCTCGCCTGCGACTGCAGACTTCAGGTTTTCGCGGGTGGCGCCGATGGGCAGGTCGGTCGCCGGGTCGCCCACCTGCTCCAGGTACTCGAGGTGTCCATGTGCATGTCCGGTTTCCCCTTCCGCGGTCGAACGGAACAGCGCTGCGACATCGTTCTGACCTTCGATATCGGCCTTGCTCGCGAAGTACAGGTAACGCCGGTTTGCCTGGGATTCACCGGCAAACGCAGCTTTCAGATTTTCGTGGGTCTTGGATCCTTTGAGCGACTTGGCCATGACAGGCTCCTTGTAGTGATGAGAGTAACGATGGAAACGGTGCCGAATCTCAATGAGCGACGACACGCAGGATCATGTTGAGAGATAAAGGTGTTCAAGGTGTTGAGCGTCGCAGCTGGAGCGGACATCGCAAAACGTGCTCAACGTTCGAGACGGTCAGGCGTACCGATTCAACAAGAACTCAAACGACAGGAAAAACTCCAGCACGATAAAAACACCCCACCCGGATGAGACTTGATCTAATCCTTGGAAAAAGTATAGGTGAGTTCCCTCTCCCCTGTCAATCATCCGAGCGACGAAGCTCAGCGCAGGGCTGCCTCGACCTCTGCGAAGGTGCTGGCAATCTCGGGCGCCTCAAGGGCGATTCCCAGCGCCGCGGCAATGTGCGTAATGGAGAAGATGCCCCGTACTGTATCGCCCGCCGGACCGGACTCGACCACCAGGGTATGACGACGGCCAGCGTGCGCGAGAGAAGCCACTATGTGGCCGACTCTGGCTGTTTCGACATCCTCGTAGCGCAGCGCCTCCAGGCGCTCCGCCGGCGTCATGACATCGCGGACCAGAACCTCCGCGTGCGTAATCTTGCGCTCGAGCGCGACGGTCACCGGTCGCTCGCCGAGCACGTCGTTGGCCGTGATGATTCCCAGCACTTTCCCGCTGGAATCGGTCACAAGCAGTGAACGCACGGCGCGCCTGATCATGAACTGGTTGGCCTCATCGACCGTCGCGCTTGCCTCGATGGTGGCGGGTGTTACGACCGTGAAATCGGTCATCAGAGCGATAGCCGGGGAGTCGAGTCCGGGACGGGCTGCATTCTGACTCGGCGCCGGCAAGCGGGCGTCGGGCGGCAACAGGGGCGATGCGAGCGGGGCAAAATCACGCGACACGATGGTCCTCCTTCGAAGAGCGAATTCACTGAAGAGGAAGGTCCGACTTCATCCTGACAGCTCGGCGGCCAGATTCCGTCGAACCGCCTCGGCAGCGCCTGGCCCGAACCGACTCCTGCCATGGGCGTAATTGTCGCAGAACGCGAACTCGAAGCGCAGATCCTGCAATCCGAGCGCGCCGAGAACGCGATTCTCGAACGAGTCGTCGTCGGGGTGCGCGACGAGCGCCGGCCAATCGCGATGATCGAGGATCGGCCCGAAAAAAACAATCGAAGGACTCGCCCTCACCCGCAACGCGCAACTCCCCCGCGTGCGCCCCGACATCGGGAAAAAATCGATATCGCGCACGAGACGGACCTTTCGATCTACTGGTTGGTCGATCGGCGTGTCGATCAGGGGGGCTTCCTCGACCGATGCGATCACCGTGGCACCAACGGCACGCCACGCCCCGGCGCCGGCAGAACCAAAGACGCTTGGCAGAAAAACGAAGCTTAACGGTGCCACCGCTGCAAGCTTGTCGTGCAAATCGGGAGCATAGGGCGGCGAGTTGATCAGCACACCTCCCGCGCGGCCATGGGCCAAGTAGAAACAGGCCGGCGCCGTATTCGCCAGATGGAAAACACGCCGGTCCGGAAGATTGATCAGCTCGACCAGGCTCAAAGAATCTCCGGCGCGTTCGCCCCGAAGATCGGTTCGCACGCTGCTATCCAGTGCCGCGCGGCGGTTCGGATTCCCGAGGGTACGACTCCCTGTCCCCGGCCCGACGCGGTTGCGCCGCATCGGGCGAGTGCCCGAACCGTCGGCGATCGCGCGCCAGATGCCGGGCCAGCTCGGCCAGCGCCAGCTGATAGACCTCGCGCTTGAACTCGATCACGTTCTCGAGCGGAATCCAGTACTCGCTCCAGCGCCACGCGTCGAATTCGGGCTTGGGCGACGACCGCAGGCACACGTCGCAATCGCGGCCGGTCAGTCGCAGCAAGAACCAGATCTGCTTCTGGCCGCGATATGCGCTGCGCCATTCCCTGCGGATCCACTGGGCGGGCACTTCATAGCGCAACCAACCGCGCGTCCGACCGAGTATCGCCACGTGCCGGGGCAGGAGCCCGACCTCTTCGTTCAGCTCCCGGTACATCGCATCGACCGGTGACTCACCGTGCTTGATGCCCCCCTGCGGAAACTGCCAGGAGTGCTCATTGACGCGCTTGCCCCAAAACACTTCGTCCCGGCCGTTGCACAGGACGATGCCGACGTTCGGGCGGTATCCGTCTCGGTCGAGCATGCCCTGGAACTCCTGGAAAACCCCTGGATCGATGTTTTGCATTGATTCTTTCACAAATCTGCAACCGTGCAAAGCGACCGCAGGGAAAGCACGCCGGGGGCCTTTGCAATCGCGGCCCCCGCGAGGGGATCGAGTAGAATTTGAGACTCCCGAGACATATCAGATCAGATGCGCGTCAGTCGATTCTTCATTCCCACGCTCAAGGAGGCGCCGGCCGACGCCGAGCTAGTGAGCCACCAGCTCATGTTGCGGGCGGGGCTGATCCGGCGCCTGGGCAGCGGGCTGTATACGTGGTTGCCGCTCGGACTGCGCGTATTGCGCAAGGTCGAACAGGTGATCCGCGAAGAAATGGACGCCGCCGGGGCGCAGGAAATATTCATGCCGGCGGTGCAGCCCGCGGAGCTCTGGCAGGAGAGTGGTCGCTGGGACATGTTCGGGCCGCTCATGCTCCGAATGAAGGATCGCCACGAGCGCGACTTCTGCTTCGGTCCGACGCACGAGGAAGTGATCACCGACATTGCCCGTCGCGAGATCCGGAGCTACCGGCAGCTGCCCCTCAACTTCTATCAGATCCAGACCAAGTTTCGCGACGAAATCCGGCCTCGCTTCGGCGTGATGCGCGCGCGCGAGTTCAGCATGAAGGATGCCTATTCCTTCGACGCCGACAAGGCTGGCCTGGCGAAAACCTATCAGGCCATGTTCGATGCATACTCGCGCATCTTCACACGGCTCGGTCTGCGCTTTCGCGCCGTAGCGGCCGACACCGGAGCGATCGGTGGCAGCGATTCTCACGAGTTTCAGGTGATCGCGGACTCGGGGGAAGACGCGATTGCGTATTCGACTGTCTCCGACTACGCCGCAAATGTCGAATTTGCCGAGGCGCTCGCCCCCGCCGCGACCCGCGCGCCCGCCACGCATCCCGTGCAGAAGGTGCCTACGCCCGGCAGGACCCGATGCGAGGACGTCGCCCAGCTTCTGGGCGCGCCGCTGGCGCGAACGGTGAAGGCGATTGCCGTGATGCACGACGAAGAGTTCTGGCTGCTGCTGATTCGCGGCGATCACACGCTGAACGAGATCAAGGCGTCCAAAGTACCGGGGCTCGCGCCTTTCCGGTTCGCAACCGAGGCGGAGATCGAACGGCACCTGCGGTGCAAGCCCGGATACATCGGCCCCGTCGGCATTGCACCCGACCTTCGGGTCATCGCGGACCGCTCCGTCGCGGCAATGGCCGACTTCATCTGTGGCGCCAACGAGGAAGGCTTCCACCTTGCCGGCGTGAACTTCGCGCGCGACCTTCCGGAGCCCGCCGTGGTGGCCGACATCCGCAATGTCGTAGCGGGGGATCCCAGTCCCGACGGCGCGGGCACGCTCTTGCTCGCGCGCGGAATCGAGGTCGGCCACGTGTTTGCGCTCGGAACCAAGTACTCCGAGTCGATGGGCGCGAGCTTCCTGGACGAGCAAGGTGAGCCCCGTCCGCCGGAAATGGGCTGTTATGGCATCGGCGTCACGCGCGTGGTGGGCGCCGCAATCGAGCAGAATCACGACGAGCGAGGAATCATCTGGCCGGCTCCGATGGCCCCGTTCCAGATCGGTCTGGTGCCGATCGGGTACCACAAGAGTGACGCGGTGCGCGAGGCGACCGACACGCTGTACCAAAAGCTGACTGAGTCGGGCATCGAGGTGCTGCTCGACGACCGCGCGGAGCGTCCTGGAGTGATGTTCGCGGAGATGGAACTGATCGGACTGCCGCGCCGCGTGGTGATCAGCGAGCGCGGCCTGAAGGAGGGACACGTCGAGTTTCAGGACCGCCGCGAATCGCTCGCCGAGAAGATCGATCACCGCGAAGCGTTCGCTGTGCTGCGCGAAAGGATTGCATGAGGGCGCTGGCCCGAGCCCTCCTGCTCTCTCTCGCCCTCACTGCTACGCAGTCGTTCGGCGGCGCCCAGATCTACGAGCCGCTCTCCGCGAGCGTTCAGGCGGCGCTCTCGCGAGCGGTGTCCGATCGCGGCGTTCCCGATCTCGTCTTCGCGAATCGGGCGGATGGCGATCGCTGGTTAGCCGACATGTCCGATCGGCTAATGAAACGCATGCCGGATGCGGCAGCTCGCGAAGAGTTCCTCAAGACCGTCCACTACGAGGCGATCCGGGCCGGCCTCGACCCGCAACTCGTGCTCGGAATCATCCAGGTGGAGAGTGCGTTTCGCAAGTATGCCGTTTCCAGGGCGGGTGCACGCGGGTATATGCAGGTGATGCCGTTCTGGATCAAGCTGATCGGGACGAACGAGCACAACCTTTTCCACCTGCGCACCAATCTGCGTTATGGGTGCACGATCCTGCGCCACTACCTGGACATCGAAAAAGGGGATCTCTTCCGCGCGCTCGGCCGCTACAACGGCAGCCTGGGAAAAGCGGAATACCCCAACCAGGTCATCCGCGCATGGCGCAACAATTTTGAGTACGACGGAAAACTGCGATGAGCGAGCAAACCGATCGTATATTCGCTAATCCGGAAAGAGACTTGCGATAGTCGTCTGGATTCCCTCCGCGGCCGCGCGCGGATCTGCCGCCTGACGAATCGGGCGCCCGACCACGATGTAATCCGCGCCGTTCTTGAAAGCTTGCGCGACGTCCACCGTTCGCTTCTGATCGTCGGCCGGACGGTTGTCGACCGGTCTGATCCCGGGCGTAACCACCAGGATGCGATCACCGAGCTCGGCGCGGATGATCGGGGCTTCGAGTCCGGACGAGATGATGCCATCGCAGCCCGCAGCCAGAGCCCGGCGCGCACGCGATAAAACGAGCTTCTCGACGTCACACTGGAAGCCGAGATCGTCGAGATCGCCGCGATCGAGGCTGGTGAGCACCGTGACGGCGAGAATTTTCACTTCACCCTTCTCGCGTCCCGCCGCCTCCAGGATTGCCTGGTTGCCATGCACCGTGGCGAAGCTCACGCCGCGTCCGCGCAAGGCGCGCACTGCGCTGCGCACCGTCTCCGGCACGTCGAAAAATTTCAGATCGACGAAGACTTGCTTGTTGCGCGCGACCAGCCAGTCGATCAACTCGAAATAGCCGCCGGCCATGAAGAGCTCCAGGCCGAGCTTGTAGAACGACACGCTCTCGCCGAGCGTGTCGACCAGTTCTCGCGCGGCATCCGGACCGGGTACGTCCAGCGCACAGATCAGCCGTTCGCGGCGGGAAATTGGCAGCGGTGAAAGTTGCGTCATGGTCGAGTGGCCGGTTGGGCGATTGCGCGCAATGTGAAAAATTCACTCTCTGGAAAGGCCTTGCGTGCCGCGACCGCACCACCCGGCATCCAATCAATGGCACATTCCTTGCTGCTTTCGTCACGACCACGCACGTCGATGACGTAATTGACGCAGTGGACGTGATTGCAGTCGTTGAGGCATGCATTCGAATATGACTTATCTGGCATCACCGACGCTCCAAACCATATGCTGATGAATTTTATCGCGCCGGGGCGCGAATCGCTTCCGCCGCCCGAATTTGCGCCCGACCAGCTGCGCGAGTGGCTTACCGCGCTCCCCCAGCACGACGCTGCGGCAGCCGCGGGCGCGCTCATCGAGCGCCTGATCACGTTCAACCGCACCGACCTGCAGGCTCGGGCGCGAATTCGCGCGCTCGAGATGTTTCGTGACCATGTCGACGGACTGCTTCCTCATCTGGAGCGCAAGCTGCAGGACGCCGTGCCGCCACTCTCCGGGGCGCTGCGACACGTCGCATATCTGATCGAGAAACTGTTCAAGGAGCTCGCGGCAGGTTACGCGCGCTGCGTGCTCGAAGTTCCCAAGACCTGGCTATCGATGGGCTTCCGCAGCCAACTGCATGTTCCCCTGGTCCGGGCGATGGAGTATCACGCACGCCGACTGGCACTGGCTCAGCAGCTCTACGCACGCAGCCCGGGGGCGGTGTGGGCCGATCTGCACCGCTTGTATCACCTGGCGCGCGATTGGCGCATGGATGCGGAGCCCATCGAGTCGCCGACGGTCTCGGCGCTCGACGTGTACCGCACGGCCTTGCTCCTCGCTTTCGCGCAGCCTTCGAAGCTCAATCGCGCCGACTTCATGCGCGTCCAGAACTACCTGGCGACGCATGCCCAGCTGGCGGAGATCACGCCGGTCGGGAAAGGCACGGACACGGCATGCGCGTTCGCCATCGACCACCGCCGGGACAAGCCGGGCGTCGCGCTGGCAAAGCGCAAGGAGCTCACTCTCGAGAATGGGGAATTGCTCCTCGTCACGACGGCGCTCGTCGAGCGCATCGAAACCCAGCTGAAGAGGGTGCGCAGCGGCATCGCTGCGAACAGCCTCGGATTGCCAAACGAGGGTGCGACGCTCAGCTACCAGGAGTTGCTTCAACGTCTGGCAGTCAACTGGCGCGGCGAACGCGCGGCCCGTCCCACACGTACGCAGTTTCATCCGCGCATCGAGGCGTGGGTGGGACTGCGTGAAATTTGGCGTGCACTGCGCGCCGAATCACCTGCCGAACCCGGCGCGGACCAGGGTTCGGGGTCGCCATCGGGCGCCGGTGCCGCGCGCGCGAGCGAGTGGATCGTGCTGAACGAAAGCTCGCGTGGATTCGCATTGCGCCACATGTCTGGAACGCCGCCACCGATCCAGGTCGGCGAGCTGCTCGCGATCAGACCGCGCGGGCGCGGCGCCATATTCGTATGCCTCGTGCGTTGGATCCAGTCGAACAATCCCGAGCATCTCGAGGTTGGAATCCAGCAACTCGCCTCCGCCGCGGTTCCCGCCGTGTACAAGCTCTCCGAGGAAAATGGGGGTGCACCGGAGCCAGCCTTGTTCTTTCCGCAGATGCCGACGCAGCGAAAGGCCCCGGCGATCGCGGTGCCGCCAGACCAGTTGCGCGGCGACAGCCCGTTCAGCCTGCGCCACCGACGCGGCCGTCTCAACCTGCGCCCCGGGCGAATCATCGAGAAGACCTCGAGCATCGAGCTCATTGAAGTCTGGTTGGCCGACCAATCCTGACCTGATCGGATCCTGGAACCGGCATTTGTCGGTTTCGCGACATTGCGTCGCGCGGCGGTCGCTCAGCCAGCCTTGGTGCACCGCATTCCCGGATGACACCGAGACCGATCCCGACTTCCAGCGGCCGAATTCATGAACTAATTCACGCCGCGAAAGACTCGCAACTCGGAAATGGCGTCACATCGAGGTCAACGGGTTGGCCGTCCGGTTCTTGGAACGCGAAACGCGAAGGAATCCCGGTCAGGGGGATCCCATGGCACGCCGCTTGCAATCTTCTCTTCCATGACGACACGCGTCCTGAACATCTAAAAGACAACGAGGTTCCGCCATGGCTTTGCATCTGAGTTTGCCCAAGACCGGCGAAGGCGAGCGCGGTCAATTCACTCTTACGCCCGAGCAGTTCGACGAGTGGCTGCGAGATCTGCCCGACGAACCGCTCGAGCGCAGCCGCCAGATCCTCGCCCGGCTCACCGAGATGAATCGGTCGCGAGTGCGCGTCACCCTGCGCCAGGACATCTCGGAGCAGATTCGCGTCCAGTTACTTGCGCTGCTCCCTGGACTGGACTCGTCGCTGGCCTCCGGCACGTTGCCGCTATCCGTCTCGTCGCGGTCCGCCGCCGGCATCGTCGAGGACCTCGTCACCGAACTGGCCTATTCGTACAAGCTGCTCCTGGTGGAACAGGCGCGTCGGCTCTTCGGCCTCGCCTCGAGCGGGCGTGCGGTGCTGCCCGTCGTTCGCGCCATGCAGCTGCTGGCGCGCCGGCTGACGCTGGGCTACCGCGTGTATGCCACGAATGCCAAAGGCGTATGGCTCGAGCTTCACGAACTCTATCAATTCGCATTGCGGCGGGGCCTCGCGAATCGGTCGCTGCCTAACGAGATCGATACACCCCTCAGCGTATATCGCGACGCGTTGCTCATCGCCTTCGCAGAGCCATTGAAGCTGATGCAGGGCGATCTAGACCGCGTGGCAGTCTGGCTGGCACGGTTCGGTTCCCTGGCCAGCGTCTCCTCTGCCGGCCAGACGCGCGCCGGGCAAGGTGTTTTCCTGCTCAAGCCCCAGCGCGACGTTCCGGGGTATGCCCTGGCAAAACGTCATCATCCCGTCCCGCATGGCCATGACCTGCTGCTAAACACCCTCCCGGCCGCCGAAGCGCTGCTCGACCAGCTCGCGAAGCTCGCCGCCGGTGAAGATCCCGCGACGCTCGGCCTGCCGCCGGAGTCCACCGACCCGGCTTTCCGCGATTTGATGGGCCGACTGGTCAAGCACTGGGGCGCGGTGCCGAACCGCCGCTTCACCCGGCTGCGTACGCATGCGCGCGTGGAGATCTCCGTCGGCATCCGGGGTATCTGGGATTTTCTCAACCGTAAGCCGAACGCGGCCCGGGCGGGCGAGTGGATGGTGACGAACGAAAGCCCGCGCGGATTCGCTCTGCTCCACGTCGGCGGCCCCATCGAGCAGATTCGCGTTGGTGAAGTGATCGGCTTGCGAACTCGCGACAGTCAGACCTGTCACGTGTGCGTCGTGCGGTGGGTCCTCTCCGACAACCCCGAGCACCTCGAGCTGGGTCTCGAAGAGCTGGCGCCGAACGCCCGCCCCGTTACCCTCCGGACCGCCGGAATGCCCCAGCCGCAGGAATCCCAGCCGGTGCTGCTGCTCCCGGAAGTCCCGTCGCTCAACCAGGCGCCGGCCATTCTCGCTCCGCTGTTTCCGCTCGATACCTCCTGCGAGCTCAACCTGGGCGAGCTTCAATCGCGGTTGCGCGTACGCGCAACACGGCTGCTCGAGCGTACGGTGAGCATCCAGATCGTTCAGTTCAGCGCGGTCACCTGAGCGCACCGGATCGGATCGACCGCCGTGGCGGACGCGCCCGGCGCACGGCCCGTGCCGCCCGCTAACGACGGACCGCGCGGCCCCCCCGTACGCTTCCTACCCGTCGTACCCTCCTCACCCTTCGTCCCCTCCGTACCCTCCGTACCCTCCGTACCCTCCGTATAATTGGGCCACCGCCCTGCGCAACCGGGGTCGGGCCGCGGGCCATCGGCGATCGAGTCGGACCGCGGCGTTCGACCCGATTCCGTCGCCTGCCGCAATGCCCGAAATACTCGTCCTCTACTACAGTCACCACGGCTCGGTGCGCGAGATGGCGCGGCACGTGGCCTTGGGTATCGAGGGCGTGCCCGGTATGGCGGCGCGGCTGCGCACCGTCCCCAAGGTCTCGTCCGTCGCAGAGGCGACCGCCCCCGCAGTACCGCGCGAGGGCGCGCCGTATTGCGAGCTCATCGACCTCGAAGAATGTGCCGGGCTGGCGCTCGGCAGTCCGGCACGGTTCGGCAACATGGCCGCCCCGATGAAGTACTTCTGGGACGGTACTGCCCGTCCCTGGCTCGGTGGCACACTGGTCGGTAAGCCGGCCGCCGTCTTCACCTCCGCGGGAACCATGCACGGCGGACAGGAAGCTGCGCTGCTTTCCATGATCGTTCCGCTTCTGCATCACGGCATGCTGATCGTGGGACTGCCCTACACGCTTACCGAGCTGAGCAGCACGGCAAGCGGCGGTACACCCTATGGAGCCAGTCATCTCGCGGGAACCGCGTCCGATCGCGCAGTTGACGAAACCGAGAAGCGGCTCTGCATCGCGCTCGGCCGTCGGCTTGCGGAAGTCGTCGCGAGGCTGGCGGGGTGAGCGCCGCCGATGCGGCGCGACGCTTTCTGCGCGCGCAGCGCTCGGGGACACTGTCGACGGTCTCGGCGCGGCACGCCGGTTATCCGTTCGGGTCGGTCGTTCCATTCGCGCTCGACGCGCTCGCCCGCCCGGTGCTGCTGATCAGTGCACTCGCCGAGCACACGCGCAATCTCGCCGCCGACCCTCGTGCAAGTCTTGTCGTTCACGCCTACGCGGAGGATGTGCAGGCCGGCCCTCGCTTAACCGTTATCGGTGACGCAGTGCCACTCGGCAACCGTGATCCCGACTGCGACCGGTATCTGCGCCGCTTCCCGGACGCCGCCACGCTCGTCGCTCTCGGCGATTTTTCATTCCACGCGATCGTTCCGCGCGAGCTTCTTTTCGTCCAGGGTTTCGGTCGCATCGACTGGATACGCGCCGAAGCGTTCGCGCCGCCGCCAGGCAAGGTGACGGACGCGGAAGGAGAAATTCTCGCGCACTTGAATACCGAGCACGCGGAAACGCTCCGCCTGTATTGCCGTGCGCTGGGCGGCGTGGACGCGGCAACGGTGGAGGCGATCGGAATCGACTGCGACGGCATCGATGTCCGCGCCAACAAGCAGCTGCTTCGTTTCGATTTCGACACACCCGCACCCGACGCCGCCGCGGTGCGCGCACGGCTGATCAGCCTTGCCGAGCGGGCGCGGGCGGGATAGAGAATCGTGAGAGCGAGTTACTGGGGGGCAGTGTGCAGCCTGCTTGCATTGATTGCCCTCTGTCTCGCCTGGGAGATCTGGCTCGCGCCGCTCAGGCCGGGCGGATCATGGCTGATGCTCAAGGCGCTGCCGCTGCTTCTGCCGCTGCGCGGCGTGCTGGCCGGAAATCGGCGCACATACCAATGGGCCTCCATGTTCATTCTTGCGTATCTCGTGGAAGGCTGCGTCCGGGCCTGGAGCGACCATGGTCTCTCGGCAGGCCTTGCGATGGCGGAGGCGATACTCGCGGTGATTTTCTTCGCGTCCGCGGTCACATACGCGCGTCTCGCGGTCACGCACAACTAGAACGCGCAAGGATCGCCATTCGGGGCGAGTCTGCCCGAGGGAACGCTGCGCCCTGCGTGAGCTGAGAAGAGCGGCGCGTTTTGAGCTGGCACATTGGGGGCGCATACAGAGCACCGGCGCCTCTCGGGCCAGTGGCCATTCAAAACGAGAGGACGACCGGCATTTCTTTCACATCCAGGAACTGGCGCGTGAATCGGACGGCCGTGTCCTCGTCGAACGCCCTGCAGGTATAGAGCACGATCGAGAAGAACCGCCGGCCTGTCCAGAAGTAGGCGGCGATTCCCGAATCGATGAGCGGCAGAAAAGCGTCGAAGCCCTGATTCTCAGCGCTACCCTGCCCTTCCGGCGAATAGATGACCGGTTCTGCATAGGCACGCAGACCGAGCTCGGCAGCCAGACCTGTCAGGAACGCCGCAACTACGCTACGCGCGACATCATTCGAGTAGTAGCCCTCGATCAGCAGGCGCTGCCGGAAGATGTCCGGTGCAATGTCGCGCGCAAAGTTGGGCACGAACTATCCGTCAAGGCGTCATCTGATGCTGGGGATTCACGCGCTCCACGCTACTCCGCAGCTTGTTCAACGCATTCACGTACGCCTTGGCGGAGGCGACGACAATGTCCGTGTCGGCGCCAACACCGTTCACGATGCGACCGCCTTTCGCGAGCCGCACTGTCACCTCCCCTTGCGACTCCGTGCCCTGAGTGACGGCGTTCACCGAAAAGAGCAGAAGATCCGAACCGCTCTTGGCGATCGTCTCGATGGCCTTGAACGTAGCGTCGACCGGCCCGTCCCCCGGTGAGTCCGCCTTGCGCTCCGCACCGCCCTCGCCGAGCACGACCGTCGAGCGCGGTTGCTCGCCCATGCCGCTCGACTGGGTCAAGTGCACCAGGCGCCAGTGCTCCATCTCTGCGGTGACTGCCTCGTCGGAGACCAGGGCATGGAGATCCTCGTCGAAGATGTCCGCCTTCTTGTCCGCGAGATCCTTGAACCGCTGGAACGCGACGTTCACGGCCTCCTCCGATTCGAGCTCGATGCCGATCTCCTTGAGACGCTGCCTGAACGCATTCCGGCCCGAGAGCTTGCCGAGCACGATCTTGTTCGTGGTCCAGCCGACGTCTTCGGCCTGCATGATCTCGTAGGTCTGGCGGGATTTGAGAACGCCGTCCTGATGAATCCCGGAGGCGTGCGCGAACGCATTCGCCCCGACGATCGCCTTGTTCGGCTGCACGACGAAGCCCGTGATCTGGGAGACGAGTCGCGAGGCCGGGACGATCTGCGCCGTGTCGATACGGGTTTCGAGGCCGAAGAAATCGCGCCGCGTGTCGCACCGCCATCACGACTTCCTCGAGCGACGTGTTTCCCGCGCGTTCGCCCAGGCCGTTCACGGTGCACTCGATCTGGCGTGCCCCGCCGATCATCACGCCCGCGAGTGAGTTCGCGACCGCCATGCCAAGGTCGTTGTGACAGTGCACCGACCAGACCGCCTTGTCCGAGTTCGGGATCCGCTCGCGTAGCGCGCGAATGAACTCTCCGAACTGCTGCGGAATGGCATAACCCACCGTGTCGGCGATATTGATCGTCCGGGCGCCCTCCGCGATCGCCGCCTCGAGCACGCGGCAGAGAAAGTCGGGATCGGAACGACTCGCATCCTCGGGGGAGAATTCCACGTCGTCGCAATGCTTGCGCGCGAAGCGCACCGCGAGCCGCGCCTGCTCGAGGACCTGTTCGGGCGTCATGCGGAGCTTCTTCTCCATGTGCAGCGCGCTGGTCGCGATGAAGGTGTGAACGCGCGGTGCGTTGGCCCCCTTCAGCGCGTCGACGCCGCGCGAGATGTCGCGATCGTTCGCGCGGCAGAGACCCGCCACGATGCTGTCCTTGATGCCGTCGGCGATGGCGCGTACGGCCTCGAAGTCCCCGTTTGACGCGGCCGGAAAGCCCGCTTCGATCACGTCCACGCGCAGGCGCTCGAGCTGCCGCGCGATGCGGATCTTCTCCTCGCGGGTCATCGACGCGCCGGGGCTCTGTTCGCCGTCGCGAAGCGTCGTATCGAAGATGATCAATTTGTCGTTCATGGCGTTCTCCGTTCACAGGGCGGCACGGGCTTCCCGCGGTGCCCTGGAGGCGCCGCGGCGGGATACTGCTCGAATTGGGGGGTGGGTTTTAGCTGCGCGCGGGGCGCAGCAGCAGAAGCAGCGCGCCGCTGAGCAGCGGGAGCGCTTGGAGCACTTGGAGCACTTGAAACACTCTAAACGTGGTGGCGTCGGGAGCCATGCGGGAGACTATAGCGGCAATTCTGGACCGATGCAATAAGCGCTTGACATATCGGACCCACGCGGACCCACGCAGCGGATCAACGCGGCAGCCTGCGACGCCGCTTCCAGAGCCACATGACGTAGCCGGAAAACCCGTAGGCGACGAAGAGCCCGAACAGGACAAGCGGCGGATTGGCCGAGACCATCACGAGCGCTAGCACGATGAGCAGGACCGCCCAGAACGGCACGCTGCGCCGCAGGTTGAAATCCTTGAAGCTGTAGAACGGGACGTTCGCCACCATCGTGACTCCGGCATAAAAAGTCAGCAAGGCCGCGAGCCAGCGCACCGTTTCCACCCGCGCGATCTGTAAATCGTCGCTCACCCAGATGAATCCGACCACCAGCGCGGCGGCCGCGGGGCTCGGCAATCCCTGAAAGTAGCGCTTGTCGACGATCTCGATGTTCGTATTGAAGCGCGCCAACCGCAACGCCGCGCTGGCGCAATAGACGAAAGCGACGATCCAACCTGTCCGACCCAGCCCCTGCAGTGCCCACTCGTACATGATCAGCGCCGGCGCAGCGCCGAAGCAGACCATGTCGGACAGGCTGTCGTACTCCGCGCCGAATTCGCTCTGCGTGCGCGTCATACGCGCAACGCGCCCGTCCAGCCCGTCGAGTACCATCGCGACGAACACCGCGATGGCTGCCTGCTCGAACCGCGAATTCATCGCCTGCACGATGGCGTAGAAGCCCGCGAAGAGCGCGCCCGTGGTGAGAAGATTGGGCAACAGGTAGATGCCGCGCCTGCGCAGCGTGCCCCGCAGGAAACCCTTGCCACCGCGTCGTAGTCGTGCCATGGCTTCAGAGCTCCGCAAGCACGGTGGCGCCGCAACTCACTGCCTGACCGAGCTCCACTTTAACGGTGGCGTCGAGCGGAAGGTAGACATCCACGCGCGAGCCGAATCGGATGAAGCCGAATCGCTCACCGCGGCGCAAACGCTCCCCCGCCTTGACGTAACAGAGGATGCGCCGCGCGATGAGTCCCGCGATCTGCACGCACGTCACATCCGCTCCGGCCGGCGTGCGGATCCAGAGCGCATTGCGCTCGTTTTGGGCAGACGCCTTGTCGAGGGCCGCATTGACGAAGGTTCCCTGCGAATACCAGCGATCCTTTACCTCCCCGTCCACCGGCGAGCGGTTCGCGTGCACGTTGAACACGTTCATGAATACGCTGACCTTCAGTGCATCGCGCTCGAGATAGGAATCCTTCGCTTTCTCGATGGCCACGATCCGGCCATCGGCGGGCGAGACGACCGTCCGCTCGGTGCCCGGAATCTCGCGCGGCGGATCGCGAAAGAATTGCAGAACGAAGACCGCGGCGATCCACAGCGGAACCGACCACCACCAGCCGGCGAACCAACCAACTGCCAGCGCGACGGCGATCGCAACGGCGACGTGGCCCCAGCCCTCGCGCGCGATGATGGGATGGGGGTAGTCGGTCATCGAGACTCGTGAGCGGGAGGCCTTCTTGCGCGGATCCGGCTGGTTAGTTCTTCGACTGGTCGACCAGCCTGTTCTTGCGAATCCAGGGCATCATCTCGCGCAGCTTCGCGCCGACCGTCTCGATCGGGTGCTGGGCTGTCAGGCGGCGCCTGGAGAGCAGTGTCGGCGCCCCGGCGCGATTCTCGAGCACGAAATCCTTTGCGTACTCCCCCGTCTGGATCCGCGTGAGCGCTTCGCGCATTGCCTGCTTGGCCTCTGCGGACACGATTTTGGGTCCGGTCACGTATTCGCCATACTCCGCGTTGTTCGAGATCGAATAGTTCATGGTGCCGATCCCGCCCTCGTACATCAGGTCGACGATCAGCTTCAGCTCGTGCAGGCACTCGAAGTACGCCATCTCGGGCGCATAGCCGGCCTCCACCAGGGTCTCGAAGCCGGCCTTGACCAGCTCGACGCACCCGCCGCAAAGCACCGCCTGCTCGCCGAAGAGATCGGTCTCGGTCTCCTCGCGAAAATTCGTCTCGATGATCCCCGCCTTGCCGCCGCCGATCGCGGTCGCATAGGAAAGCGCGATGTCGCGCCCCTTCTTGCTCGGCGACTGGTGAATCGCGATCAGCATCGGAACGCCGCCGCCCTGTGCATAGGTCGACCTGACCGTATGCCCGGGCGCTTTCGGCGCGACCATGACCACATCGAGGTCCGCCCGAGGCTGGATCTGGCCGTAGTGGATGTTGAAGCCGTGCGCAAAGGCGAGCGTGCCGCCCTTCTTGATGTTCGGTTCGATGTCCTCGCGGTAGATCTGCGCATGGTGCTCGTCAGGGAGCAGGATCATCACGATATCGGCTCCCTTCACTGCCTGGCCGATCTCTTTCACCTCCAGGCCGCTCTTCTTGGCCTTGCCCCAGGACGCACCGTCCTTGCGCAGCCCGACGCAAACCTTGATGCCGGAATCCTTCAGATTGAGCGCATGGGCGTGGCCCTGCGAGCCGTAACCGATGATTGCGACCTTCTTGCCCTTGATGAGCGAAAGATCGGCGTCCTTGTCGTAGTAGACCTTCATTTTCCTTCCCTTGCGTGAGAATTACAGTGTGACGTCAGGAGTCTGTTCAAGTGCTTGGTTTGGTCAGCGGGAAGGTGATGATCGGGGACAATGATGCGCACGGAGCTTCACCCTGCTCCCCGCCCCCTCTGCAATTCACCCCCGGCTAGACTTTCAATACCCGTTCGCCGCGCGCGATTCCGGACGCCCCGGTGCGCACGGTCTCGAGAATTGCGGCCCGGTCGAGCGCTTCGATGAACGCGTCGAGCTTTTCGCCGGCGCCTGTCAACTCGATCGTGTAGGTCGCGTCGGTGACGTCCAGGATCCGGCCGCGAAATATTTCGGCCATTCGCTTCATCTCCTCGCGATCCTTGCCGGTGGCGCGCACCTTGATCAGCATCAGCTCGCGTTCGATGTGGGGCGCCTCGGAGAGGTCCACGACCTTAACGACGTCCACCAGCTTGTTCAGCTGCTTGGTGATCTGCTCGATCACGTCGTCCGAGCCGGTGGTGACGATGGTCATGCGCGAGAGCGAAGGATCCTCGGTCGGCGCCACTGTGAGCGATTCGATGTTGTAGCCCCGCGCGGAGAACAGTCCCGCGACGCGCGAAAGCGCGCCGGATTCGTTTTCCAGCAGGGTAGAAATGATGTGGCGCATGTCTTCGGTCCGCGGGCCGGGTCAGAGCTCTTCGGCGAGGATCATCTCGCTCATGCCCTTCCCGCCGGGCACCATCGGGAAGACGTTCTCCGTCTGGTCGGTCAGAAAGTCGAGCAGCACGAGATCGTCGGTGCGCTTGAATGCCTCGCGCAGGGCGGGCTCGACGTCGGCAGGCTTCTCGATCCGCATGCCGATGTGTCCGCAGGCTTCGGCAAGCTTCACGAAATCCGGCAACGCATCCATGTACGACTCGGAATATCGATTGCCGTGGAAGAACTGCTGCCATTGCCGGACCATACCCATGTAGCGGTTGTTCAAATTCACCACCTTGATGGGCAGCCGATACTGCTTGCAGGTGGAGAGCTCCTGCATGCACATCATGAAGCTGGCCTCGCCCGTCACGCAGGCCACCGTCGCGCCCGGATTGGCAAGCTGCACGCCCATGGCGGCGGGCAATCCGAAGCCCATCGTCCCCAGTCCGCCCGAATTGATCCACCGACGCGGCTTCGCGAACTTGTAGAACTGCGCCGCCCACATCTGATGCTGGCCGACGTCCGAGGTGATGAATGCGTCGCCCCCGGTCACTTCGTAGAGTTTCTCGATGACGTGCTGAGGCTTGATGATGGCGCTGGCACGGTCATAGCGCAGGCAATCGCGCGCGCGCCAGAGTTCGATCTGTGCCCACCAGCTCTTGAGGGCCGCGGCGTCGAGCTTGTCGAGCTGCGGCTCGAGCTGACGCATCAGATCCTCCAGAACGTCGGGGACGTGTCCGACGATCGGCACGTCGACCTTGACGCGCTTGGAGATGGACGAAGGATCGATGTCGATGTGAATGATCTTGCGCGGAACGGAGCCGAAGTGGGCGGGGTTGCCGATCACGCGGTCGTCGAAACGCGCCCCGATGGCGATCAGAACATCGCAGTGCTGCATCGCCATGTTGGCTTCGTAGGTGCCATGCATGCCGAGCATGCCGATGAATTGCGGGTCGGTGCCGGGATATCCGCCCAACCCCATCAGCGTGTTCGTGATGGGAAAGCCGGTCATCTTCACCAGCTTGATCAGCTGGGGTGCCGCCTCCGATAGGACGACGCCACCGCCCGTGTAGACCATCGGCCGTTGCGCTTCGAGAAGCAGCTGCGCGGCTTTCCTCACCTGGCCCGGATGGCCCTTGGTGACGGGGCTGTATGACCGCATCGAGATCGAGTCGGGATACTCGAACTCGCAGGTGGCGATGGTGATGTCCTTCGGAATGTCGACCAGGACCGGCCCGGGACGACCGGTCCGGGCGAGATAGAACGCCTTCTTGATCGTCGGTGCGATGGCGCGCACGTCCTTGACCAGGAAGTTGTGCTTCACGCAGGGTCGCGTGATGCCCACCGCGTCGACCTCCTGGAACGCGTCCTGCCCGATCGCGTGCGTGGGCACCTGGCCCGTGATGATCACCATCGGGATCGAATCCATGTACGCGGTGGCGATTCCCGTCACCGCGTTGGTGACGCCCGGACCGGACGTGACGAGGCACACGCCTGTCTTCTGACTGGCGCGCGAGTAGCCGTCGGCCGCGTGCGCGGCGCCCTGCTCGTGGCGAACCAGCACGTGCTTGACCTTGTCCTGCTTGAATAGCTCATCGTAGATCACGAGCACGGCACCGCCAGGGTAGCCGAACACGTACTCGACCCCCTCGGCCTGCAGGCACTTGACGACGATCTCTGCCCCGCTGATTTCCATGCGACGAATAGCCAACTATGTTTAAAAGACGGGTTGTGGAACCGGTCGAAAGCCGCTGGAGAGCGGCGGAAATCGGCCCGGCAATGGCCCCAATACGCCCCAAGAAGGTGAAAGGCGGCGAAACTGTTGAATATATAACGAAAACTTCGAAGGTTACGGGGTCATTGCCGTTTGGTCAAGCCGGCGCGCCTGCGCGATCGTCGCCGTCGCTACGCCACGCGCGCGGCGCCCAGTTTGATAACATGCCGCGGCGGTGACCCACCGCTCGCAGGAACTAGAACTGGGGCGATTCCCTGGCATCCCGTACCGAGTTATCCGCATTTCTCGCCGGCGTCGAGCGGCGCGCCTACAAGCAGGCGCTCTACGCCGTGCGCGACAACGAAGTCGCGCTGGACGTCGTGCAGGATGCCATGCTGCGCTTGGCGGACAAGTATGGAACACGCCCGGCCGAAGAGTTGCCGATGCTGTTCCAGCGGATCCTGCAGAACGCCATCCGCGATTTCTTTCGCAGGCAAAAGGTTCGAACGACCTGGACCGTGTTGTTATCGGCCCTGTTTCCGAACCGCGGGGAGGACGACGCCGACCCGCTCGAGACCCTCGCAGCGGATTCCCGAACAGCCCCGGCCAACGATCCGCTCCAGGTCCTGGAGCAGTCTCAACTGGTTGATTTGATAGATGTTGAGGTCCAGAAACTCCCGGCGCGTCAACGCCAGGCTTTCCTCCTGCGTTACTGGGAGGATCTGGACGTTGCCGAGACCGCGCTCGCTATGGGATGCTCGGAGGGCAGTGTCAAAACACATTGCTCGCGCGCAACGCACGCCCTGGCCGCCGTCCTCAAGGCCAAGGGTGTGGAGCTATGAACGAACGGGAATTTGGCCGCAGGATTGTGCGAACCCTTGACGGTGGGCTGGACTTGCCCGCCGAGGTCTTGGTGCGCCTCAAGGCGGCACGCGCGCAGGCCGTCGACGCGCAACGTCACGTCGAGCGGTCGCTGGCGCTGACCATCGTCGATGGCATCTCGGTGCGACTTGCCGGGCCCTCCCAATGGCTCACGCACGTCCTGCTGCCCGTGCTGCTGCTGATCGGTGGGATGATCGGCTTCAACTACTGGCAGGACAGTCAGCAACGCGCGCTCGTGGCGGCGGACACCGCGGAGGTCGACATCCGGATCTTGCAGGGCGACCTGCCGATCGATGCCTATCTGGACAACGGGTTTCAGGCATGGCTAAAGCGCTCGTCGGAGTAGCCTTCTGGCTGCTCCTCGCCGCCTCCGCTATGTCCGCGGGCCCTAGCAAGAAAAATCCCAACTGGGACCAGCTCACGCCGCAGCAGCAGCAGATTCTCGCTCCCATTCACGACGAGTGGCAGAGTCTGGACGCAAAGCGCAAGCAGAAATGGCTGAGCGTAGCGCGGCGGTACACCAAGATGAGTCCGAGCGAACAGGACCGTCTGCAGCAGCGTATGCGGGAATGGGTAGCGCTCACGCCCGAGCAACGCGAGGACGCCCGCTCCCGGTTTCGCGAGTTCGACCAGCTTCCGCCCGATCGCAAGGCAACGGTGCGCCGCAAGTGGGAACAGTACCAGCGCAAGCGCGCCGCGGAGGCGCGGGCGGCTGAGAAAGTGCGTGCAGCCGAAGCCGCGCGAAATGCGGCCTCGAGCGCGGAGCCCGCGCCCGATTCCGATTCGATCGCACCGGGGTCCGAATCGCTCGGGCTGCGGCCGCAGTAGTTCCGCCCTCATGCCTCAGCTCGGGACGGATTCCCGCGCCTCGCTCGGCGCTGCGCGACACGCCGGAGTTCTCAGGCGCCTCGCTGCGATGCTGTATGAGGCGCTCGTGATTGCCGCCATCCTGTTCATCGCGACACTGCTCTTTTACGGGGCAGCGGTCGAGCGGCTCACCGGTGCATCGCGTGCGATCCTGCAAATCTACCTCGTCGCGATTCTGGGCGTTTACTTTGTCTGGTTCTGGCAACGTGGACAAACGCTTCCGATGAAGGCCTGGCGCCTGAAATTGACGCTGCGTAGCGGCGAAAAAGTCCCGGCGGCACGCGCCCTTGCGCGCTACCTCGTTGCAGCGGTCACCATCGGGACGAGCTTCGCGGCCGGCCTGTACTTGCGAGAGCATCCCGAATCGGTCATCGCGTGGATCTCCCTCGCGCCAGGCATCCTGAGCGTCGGCTGGGCACTGGCCGATCCTGACAGGCAGTGCTTGTATGATCGAGTTTCTGGAACGCGATTGGTTCTTGTCGAACGAAAGCGGTAGGTCACGACCAGGAGGGAACCGCCTGGTTCCCCCCTGTTACCCCCCTTCCCGGCACACAATCAAGTCAGCGCCGTTCTACCCACCACATGAGCGTAATCGCAGTGAGGAGGAAGAGCACGCTTGGCATGATGGCGCTCGTGAAGGGCGTAAAGGTCTGCAGAACGCCGAGTGTCGTGCCGACATTGTTGAGAAAGTGAAAGAGCACGCCCAGCATCACGCCGGCAAACAGCTTGATACCGACCCCCCCGGACCGCACCTGAACGTAGGCAAACGGCAGGGCGAGCACCATCATGATCAACGTGGCGAACGGGTAAATGAGCTTTTGCCAGAGAGCAATCTCCTGACGGTCAGTGCGTTGCCGGTTCTCCGACAGCAGCGTGATGTACTGATACAGATTCCACGCCGACATCTTTTCCGGGCGCACGAGAAGCGCAGACAGAATGTCGGGTGTCAGCACCGACTTCCAGTCCTGTTCCGCTTGCTTGCTCACCGACGCGTTATCGCCCTCGAACCGCGTGCGCGTGACATCGTAGAGGCGCCAGAGATTGCTGCCCTGGTAATTCCCGCGATCGGCCTCGCTAAGCGAGACGAGCCTCAGATCGGAGTCGAATTCGAAGATCCGCACGCCGCGCAGCGTGCTGTCCGGCAGGACGTCGCGAATGTTCACGAAGCGCGCATCCGACTTCAACCAGACGCCGCTGCGCAGGCCCGACGAAACGGTGGAGCCCAGGCTCGCCATGCGCAATTCCTTTGCGGCGCGTTCGGCGGCAGGCGCCGCGAATTCGCCGGTTATGACGGTGAGAATCACGAACGCGGATCCCACGCGCGCCAGCATTCGGGCCGCATCACCTGGCGAAAACCCCGAGACACGCATCACGGTGTACTCCGAATTGGCCGCCATCGTCGAAAGGGCCACGAGCGTGCCGATCAGAACTGCGACGGGAAACAGCTCGTAGACGTGGCCGGGCATCGAGAGCACCACGAAGGCGAGCGCGTGGCGGAGACGATATCCGCCCGTCCCGAGCTCGTCGAGCTCGTTGACCATGTCGAAGAACGCGAAGAGCGCCAGGAACGCGATCATCGCGAAGGCGCTCGCGCGGTAGATCTCGCGTGCGAAGTACCTTCTTAACGTGCTCATTTGCGGCGCCGCATTCCGAACCGCAGCGTCGAGCGACGCCAGAACAGGAGCATCGTGAGCGCAAGCATCCCGGCATGCAGAATCCACCAGCCGAGCGCGAAGCTCAGCCGCCCCTGGGCCACCCAGGCCTGCAGTATGTTGAGCAGGTTGCTGTACACGAGGTAGGCCAGCACGGCGAAAACCAGGTTGAGCGACCGGGTCGCGCGCGGATTGACCGACGAGAGCGGAATCGCGAGCAACGCAAGGTTCAGCGCGACCAGCGGCAATCCGATTCGTCGCATCAGTTCCGCGCGCCACGCGCGATTCTCCGGGTCGCGCACAAGGTCCAGCGTCGGCACCGAGCCGGGCCATCGGTACGATGGAGCCCGTCGCTTCGCCTGGATCAGCACCGCATAACGCTTGAACTCCATGACCCGGTAGTCGGCGGTCCCGGGCACGCCTTCGTAGCGCCGCCCGTCGACGAGCACCGCGTACCGGTCGCCCTCCGCGGTCGTTTCGATATAGCCGCGTCGGCTCACGACCACACCGTCGCGGCCATGCAGGCTTCCGGCGATGAAGACGTTCTCGACGGTCTGCTTTTCCGAGTTCATCGACTCGATGAAGAACACGGCCTTCCCGGATGGCGGCTCGCGAAACACACCGGGAGAGATAAGCGAGACATCCTCCTGGCTCTCGAGACGATTGCGATACTCATCCGCGCGCTCGCTTGCCCAGGGCGAAAGAACGAGCACGAGCGCCGCGATCACCACGATGAGCGGCCCCGCGAACTTCATGACCGGCCGGATCCAGTCCATCGGCGACAATCCGGCGCCCGACCAGATCACCATCTCCGAGTCCCGGTGGCTGCGGGACAGGCCCGCGAGCACGGATACGAACAACGTGACCGCAAGCAGCACGGGAATGTAGTTGAGTGCAGTGAATCCGACCAGCCCGAGCACCGCCTCCACCGGGAGGCTGCCGCCCGCCGCGCGCCCGAGCAGCCGAATCATCACCGATGTCGCCGCGAGCCCGAGCAACGCCACGAAGATCGCTATGGCGTAATTGCTCATTTCGCGCAGGAGAGAGCGCTGGTAGATCACGGGATAACTGGCGCGTAGCGCAGTGTCACGGCCGACAGTGCAACGCTTGCGGCCAGAGAGTGTCGTGAAGAGGCAGGACGCCGCACGGCGTCATTGCGCCGCTTTGACGAGTACGAAGCAAAGCGAGGATAATTGCACCGCACTTCGCGCTTTGCCGATATCGAATTCGATACTAAAGATGGCTGCCGATGTCTTGTCGCTGATATCGAAATGCTGAGTTCGAAAATCTACCGCGAAAAACTACCACGAACCGCTCGGAGTCTGACTTGGAATTTAGCATAAAAGCAGGAGCACCCGAGCATCTCGCATCGCTCGCGTCGGGTTGTGTGGTCGTCGGCGTCTTCGAGAAGCGCAAGCTCGCGCCTGCTGCCGAAGCGCTCGATCGGGCCTCACGGGGAAAATTGCGTGACGTGCTCAAGCGGGGTGACATGGACGGCCGCACGGGAACCACGCGCCTGCTCTCGGAGGTCCCGCACGTCGCGGCCGAGCGTGTGCTGCTCGTCGGCCTGGGGCGTGAAAACGAGTTCGGCGCCGGCCAGTACCGCAACGCGGTCAAAGGTGCCATGAAAGCGCTCGTCGACACCGGCGCGCGCGATGTTCACCTATGTTTCCCCGAGCTCCATGTCGTGGGCAAGGACGTGATCTGGAAGACGCGCCACGCAATCATCGCGGCTGCCGACGCGCTCTACCGGTTTGACGAGATGAAGAGCAAGAAGGCTCCCACGCGTCAGTTGCGTACTCTCGTACTCGTGCAGCCTGGACGCGGGTCCGCCGGCGACCGCGGACTCGCTCAAGGGCGGGCGATCGCGTCCGGGATGGAGCTGGCGCGTGACCTGGGCAACCTCCCTGCGAACGTCTGCACGCCTGCCTACCTTGCCGAGCAAGCGAACAAGCTCGGAAAGTCGTGGAAGCTCGCGGTGAAGGTGCTGGAACGCCGCGACATGGAGCGGCTCGGCATGGGATCGCTACTGTCCGTGGCGAGGGGATCGCGTCAACCGCCCAAGCTGATCGTCGTGGAGTACAGCGGCGCCCCGAAGCGCGAGAAGCCGGTGGTCCTGGTGGGCAAGGGAGTCACGTTCGACACTGGCGGCATCTCGCTGAAGCCGGCCGGCGAAATGGACGAGATGAAATTCGACATGTGCGGCGCCGCAAGCGTGCTCGGCACCTTGCGCGCCGTCGCGGAGATGAAGCTCGCCTGCAACGTCGTGGGCATCATTCCGGCCACGGAAAACATGCCCGGCGGCGCGGCGACGCGCCCGGGCGACATCGTCACCAGCATGTCGGGCCGCACCGTGGAGGTCCTGAACACGGATGCCGAAGGCCGGTTGATCCTCTGCGATGCACTGACCTACGCCGAACGCTTCAAGCCGCAGGCCGTGATCGACATTGCCACCCTGACAGGTGCCTGCGTGATCGCGCTCGGGAATGTGGCGAGCGGCCTATTCAGCAACCGGGATACGCTCGCCGAAGAGCTGCTCGAGGCGGGGACCGACGCGTGGGATCGGGCATGGCGCCTGCCGCTGTGGGACGACTATCAGGAGCAGCTCAAGAGCCCGTTTGCCGACGTGGCGAACATTGGCGGCCGCCCGGCCGGGAGCGTGACGGCGGCCTGCTTTCTGGCGCGCTTCGCGGAGTCCTACGGGTGGGCGCACCTCGACATCGCCGGAACGGCATGGCTGTCCGGAAAGAACAAGGGATCGACGGGCCGTCCGGTCCCGCTGCTGAGCACGTTTCTCATCGGTCGAAGCGGGAAATAGGGTTGACGCGCATCGACTTCTATCACGACGCCGCCGACCGGCTCCAGGTCGCATGCCGGCTCGCGGCAAAGGCCGCCCAGCAGAAGCTGCGGGTGCTGATCTTTGCGCCCGACGCCGAGGTCGCACGCAATGTCGACCGCATGCTCTGGACCTCGCCCCCGACCGGATTCCTGCCGCATTGCATGGTGCATGATCGACTGGCTGCCGAAACGCCAGTGCTGATTGCATCCGACGCCGACGCCACGCCACATGACGAGGTCCTCGTGAACCTTGGCGACGATCGGCCGGCTCACTTCGCGCGTTTCCAGCGGCTGGTCGAAATCGTGGGACGCGACGAGCCAGGGCGGGCCGCGGCCCGGGACCGGTTCCGGTTCTACCGGGAACGCGGGTACGAGATATACACTCACCACCTCGGGAAGCCTTGATCGGGTTGGCGAATAGATCAAAGCTTCCCCTGAAACAGGGAGTCAAGGGGGGTGTATCCCCCTGTATCCAGACATATCTCGCACATGGCAACCGATGACGACAGCGACGACCTGCTGGGCCGCGCCGACGAGGTGCTCGGGAAGGCCGACGCACTCCTGGCCCGGCATCGTGCAGCGCGCATGCAGCCGCACCCCGAGCCGCCGCTCGACTTCCCCCTGCTCACGGACGTGGTTTCCCAGGCGCCAACAGGCGCCACACCCGATTCGCCCGCTGCTCCGGAACTGGACGTCGAAGCGCTCGAGCGCGAGCTGCGGCTTCAATTGCTTGATCTGATCGGCCCGGAGCTCGAGCGGCTGGTCGAGGCACGCGTACATGGGCGGGTCACCTCCAAGGTCGAGGAAATCATGCAGCGCACGAGTGCCGAGCTCGAGAGCGAGGTTCGCCGCGCGGTCCGCGAAGCGCTCGCTCAGGTCGTCCGCGAAGAGATCGCGCGGCTGAAGGTCCCCTGACCCGCGCATTGAATTGCCGTTGCTGCGCGGGACCTGGGGATAAACACCCGGGGAAAAACACCCGGCAAACCAGCGGGTTGCCGCGCCGCATCGGCTATAATTCGCGGCTCGCCGCGCCTCCCGTCCCCACCATGGAACTTCCCAAGAGCTTCGATCCCCGCGCCACGGAAGAGCGCTGGTACCCCGTCTGGGAATCGCGCGGGTACTTTGCCGCGGGGGTGTCGAGCGCCGCGCCGGGCTTCGCGATCCAGCTGCCCCCGCCCAACGTCACGGGAACGCTGCACATGGGGCATGCGTTCAACCAGACCATCATGGATGCGCTCACGCGCTACCACCGGATGCGGGGATTCAATACCCTTTGGCTGCCAGGAACCGACCACGCCGGCATTGCCACGCAGATCGTCGTCGAGCGCAAGCTCGAGGCTGAGGGCACGTCGCGCGCGGGCATCGGCCGCGAACGCTTCATCGAGAAGGTCTGGGACTGGCGCGCGGAATCCGGGTCGACCATCACGCGCCAGATGCGCCGACTCGGCGATTCGTGCGACTGGTCGCGCGAGTACTTCACGATGGACGAAAAGCTGTCGAAGGTGGTCACGGAGACCTTCGTGCGGCTGTTCGAGCAAGGCCTGATCTATCGCGGCAAGCGACTGGTCAATTGGGATCCCAAGCTGCGCAGCGCGGTGTCCGATCTGGAAGTGGAAAGCGTCGAGGAGGACGCCAAGCTCTGGCACATCCGCTACCCGCGAGTCGATGGCAACGGCGTGGTCGTGGTGGCCACGACGCGCCCCGAGACGATGCTCGGGGACGTCGCGGTCGCGGTCAATCCGCGCGACGACCGATTCCGCGATCTCGTCGGCAAGCAGGTGGAGCTCCCCCTCACCGGGCGCCGCATTCCGGTGATCGCCGACGAATACGTCGACCCCGAGTTCGGCACCGGGTGCGTCAAGATCACCCCTGCCCACGACTTCAACGACTGGCAAGTCGGGCATCGACACATGCTGCCCGCGATCAGCGTCCTTACGCTGGACGCGAAGATCAACGAGAACGGACCGGACGCCTACCGGGGCCTGGACCGCTTCGATGCGCGCAAGCGCGTGCTTGCCGACCTCGAGACTCAGGGGCTGCTCGAGTCGACGCGGCCGCACAAGATGATGGTCCCGCGCTGCGGCCGCACGAACGAGATCGTCGAGCCGATGCTGACAGATCAGTGGTTCGTCGCGATGTCCGAACCCGCTCCCGAAGGTACGCTTCACCCGGGCAAATCGATCGCGGCCGTCGCGCTGGAGGCCGTCGCGCGCGGCGACACGACTTTCGTCCCCGAGAACTGGACCAGCGTGTACAACCAGTGGCTCGAGAACATCCAGGACTGGTGCATTTCGCGACAGCTCTGGTGGGGACACCAGATCCCCGCCTGGCACGGCGAGAGCGGACAGATTTTCGTCGCGCGCGACGCCGATGCGGCGCACGCCCAGGCGCGCGCGGCGGGATACACCGGCTCGCTCACGCGCGACCCGGACGTCCTCGATACCTGGTTTTCGTCCGCGCTGGTCTGTCACTCGACGCTCGGCTGGCCCGATCCGCAAGGGGACGACGTCCGGGCCTACGAGCTGTATCTGCCTTCGTCGGTGCTCGTCACCGGATTCGACATCATCTTCTTCTGGGTCGCCCGGATGATCATGATGACCACCTTCTTCACCGGGCGCGTCCCCTTCCGGCACGTCTACATCCACGGCCTGATTCGCGACGCCGAGGGCAAGAAGATGTCGAAGTCGGAGGGCAACACGCTAGACCCCGTCGACATCATCGACGGCGTCGCGCTTCCCGAGCTGGTGGCCAAGCGCACGACGGGTCTGCGCAGGCCCGAGGACGCGCCGCGCATCGAGGCCAAGACCCGCCGCGAATATCCGGACGGCATCCCGCCGTTCGGGGCCGACGCGCTGCGCTTCACGATGGCGGCCTATGCGACGCTCGGGCGCAACATCAACTTCGATCTGAAGCGCTGCGAGGGCTATCGGAACTTCTGCAACAAGCTGTGGAACGCCACGCGCTTCGTCCTGATGAACACCGAAGGCAAGGACTGCGGCGCGGACGAGTCTCTGCCGGTCGAACTTTCGTTCGTCGATCGCTGGATCGTCAGCGCGCTGCAGCGGACCGAGGCCGACGTCGCGCGGGGCTTCCTCGAGTACCGGCTGGACAACGTCGCCAGCGCCGTCTACCGGTTCGTCTGGGACGAGTACTGCGACTGGTACGTCGAGCTCGCGAAGGTCCAGCTCCAGGACCCGGACCCGGCGCGACAGCGTGGGACGCGACGCACGCTGGTGAGAGTGCTCGAGGCCACGCTGCGCCTCGCGCACCCGCTCATCCCGTTCATCACCGAGGAGCTCTGGCAGAAAGTCGCGCCGCTCGCGGGCAGGGACGGCCCGAGCGTGATGATCGCGAAATATCCGGAGGCGCAGCCGGAGCGAATCGATTCGGCGGCAGAGGAAGACATCGCGCGGCTCAAGATGCTCACCGACGCTTGCCGAAATCTGCGCGGCGAGATGGGTGTCGCACCCGGCGAGCGTATCCCCCTCTTTGCCCAGGGCACTACTGCCGAGCTCGAGCGGTTCTTTCCCTACATGCGCGTGCTCGCGCGTCTGTCCGAGGCACATTGCGTCGCGAAGCTTCCCGATGCGGACGCGCCCGTCGCGATCGCTGGCGAGACGCGGCTGATGCTCAAGATCGAGATCGACGTCGCAGCGGAAATTCAGCGCCTGGAGAAGGAACGCGCGCGCGTGGCGGGCGAGGTCGCAAAGGCTCAGACCAAGCTTGCCAATCCGAGCTTCGTCGAGCGAGCTCCCCCGCCCGTCGTGGCGCAGGAACGCGAGCGTCTGGCCGGATTCGAGGCCACGCTCGAAAAGCTCGACGAGCAGCTTGCGAAACTGCGCGAGCAAGTCTCCTAGGAAAGGCGGCACCCTGGTCGAGGTGCGGCCCACGTCCGCAGTTCATCATCGGTCTGCACCATGATGCAGGCGCTGCGCGCGCTTCACTCGCGCAACTTCCGGATCTTCTACGCAGGAATGGCGGTCTCGATATTCGGGACCTGGATGCAGACGGTCGGCGCGAGCTGGCTCGTGTACCGCCTGACCGGATCAGCGTTTCTGCTTGGCCTCGTCGCGGCCGCCCAGCAGCTTCCGATGCTGTTTCTGGCACCCATCGCCGGTGTGCTTGCGGATCGCGTCGATCGCCGCAAGCTGCTCATCGTGACCCAGGTGCTCACCCTGCTGCAGGCCGCCACGCTGACGACGCTGACCTTTGCCGGCGTGGTCACACCGACTCACGTGGTGCTCGTGTCCCTGGCGCTCGGCTTCATCAACGCCGTGGAGACACCGACGCGGCAGGCGTTCCTCCTCGAGATGGTGGATTCCAAGCAGGACCTGCCCAATGCGATCGCGCTGCAGTCCATGATGTTCAACACCGCCCGGCTGGTCGGACCGACCATGGCGGGTTTCGTCGTCGCGGGATTCGGAGAGGCTTGGTGCTTTGCCTTGAACACGGCATCCTATGTCGCGATCCTGGTTGCGTATGCTCGCGTGCGCATAACGCCGCGCGTCGCCGAGCGCGCGCCGGCGCGACTGTTCGTCGAGCTCGCGGACGGATTCCGGTGGGTGTTCGGCCTGATGCCCGCGCGGCGCCTGATCCTGCTCGTCGCGGCGATCTCGTTCTTCAGTGCGCCTTGGCAGCCCCTCATGCCCATCGTCGCGGCGGAGCGCTTCGGAGGCGATTCGCGCACGTTCGGATTTCTCATCGGCGCGGTGGGTGGAGGCGCGCTGTGCGGAACCCTCTTCCTCGCATTCCGCAGCTCGGTGCGCGGGCTCGGCAAGATGATCGCCGGCGCGAGCCTGACTGCCGGTATCGGCCTGACGCTGTTCGCCGTCGCGCCTCGCCTCTGGATCGCCCTGTCGATCCTGCCAGTGCTCGGCTTCGGAATCATCGTCGCGGCCGCCTCGACCAACACGATCCTGCAGACGATCGCCGACGAGGACAAGCGCGCGCGCATCATCAGCATCTACGTGATGATCTTCCTCGGCATGAGCCCGATCGGGAATTTCATCGCCGGCGCGCTGGCGGAATGGATCGGCGCGCGGTGGACGCTGGTCGCCTACGGATTGCTGCTGACCCTGTCGGCCGGGTTGTTCATCCGTGGATACGCGACCTGGCGCAAGGCCATGCACCCGGTCTACGTGCGACACGGCGTGATCCCCGAGGCGGAATCCTGACACTTCAACTCCGGCCGACGCGCCGCAGCGAATCAGCTCGCACCCCACCTGTATTGCTCGCAGAAGCCCGGCAGGCGAGCGACGATCTCATCGTGGCCGAAGAACCGGTCGGCGCGCGCGAGGCGTGCCGCATCCCGCAGTTCCTGCGCACCGCCGACGCAGAAGACCGGCAGGTTCAGCATGAGATCCACCCGCAGCTCCTGCAGCACATCGAGCGGATCGAACGCCTGCGATTCCTCGAGATCGAGCAGCATGAAGCAGTGTTGAAGGATCTCCTCGAATCCCCCGATCGCCTCGAGCGACGTGACGGACTTCATTTCCCACTTCTCAGGAAGCGCGGCACGCAGTTCGCCAGCCAGCCGCTCGTCCCGGCTCATCAATATGAAACGCCTCCGCATCCGCGATGCAATAGTAGGATGTGTCGGACGTGGCATGACCTGGTTCGTTCCTGGCGGCAGCCGGTTGCCCCGCACGATTCTGCGCTCACCTGACCCGTCTACTTGTAGGCCTCGGCGGCAAATGGCACATTGCGTCCCACGAGCCATTCGAGCATGACGAGCTCGGCGTCGGTATGGTTCTGCATCGTCGCAGTGGCGATCATGGTCTCGCCCGTTGCAAACACGTAGCGCGGCTCATCGTGATGTGTCGTCTCGACTATCTCGCGATAACTGGGGTTTGCGTTGGCGATGATCTCCGAAATGCCATAGCACGTGCAGACATAGCTGCGCGTCGGCGCGCTCTCGACATAGAGGCCGGTGCCACGTATGCCCACCGTCGCCGTGCTGGTGACCACCTGCTTCGGCTTCCCGCGCTCGAAAACCGAGAGCACCGCGCCGGTGATGACGCGGAATCCGGTCAGGATGATCGCGCCAGTGGACCCTCCCAGCACGAGACGGGTATTCTCGCGCACCAGGAACGCATCCTTGTTCGCCACGAACACGAGCTCGGCGCCCCGCCCGGTCACGATCACGTCGCCCGCCTTGAGGGGCATCTTTTCCGTGGCGGTCCGGTTGTTCACGAGCACGGTCCCCTTGATCCGGTAAACGCCCGACTCGACCGCGCCCAGCGCAAGGGCCTCCTGGATCACGCGCAACGGCGACGCGGTCGCGGCAGCCGCCGCAACCAGCGTTCCTTTCAGCATCCCTCGGCGTTTCATCTGGCTGCTTGCCTCCCTTGCTGATCTGTCGTGTCGCCTGACCGGCGCAAGCTCGGCCAGGGGGTCATGCTCGTGCCGACGTCTCGGCGCCCCGTCGACGAAGTACCGGCGCGCCGCCCTCCATCGCTAGCGTCAGCATCGCGTTCAGTTTTACGCCGCCGGGCACGCGCCGGATGCCCGCCTCGATCGGCTCCGAGAGCTCCGCGCGCCAGCTGCGGATTTCGGCAGCTTCCACGCCACTCACTTCGCCCGGTTTCAGATTCCATCCGAGCCTGCCGGCCACGGCGTCCGTGAATGCTGCTTTCACGCTCCCGCCCTCGGGCACGGGAGCATGCTCGGACCAGTCCGTCATCGCCAGGCCAAGCGCCTCGAGCAAGCGCGTTCCAAATCGCGGCGAAGCGGCGGCAATTGCGCGCGCGAATCGCACGCGCGGGAAGTGCAACAGAAAGCTTGACGCGACCACCGCCGAGCGCCCGATCGTCGCCGCCCCGCTGCCGGCAATCTTGCGGCCCGCAAGCCACAGATCCTCCGCATGAAGCTCGACCGCGAGCCCGAAGTGCCGATAGGTTGCGATTGCCGGACCGAGCGCCCACTCGTACCATTCCGCGTGCCGGGACGGCACGGATTCGAGCGGAGCGACGATCGCATAGCTCAGCTGCATCTCGTCCACCCACACCGTGCCGCCGCCGAGCGGCCGGCGCACGACCGGAACGTCGACCAGGCTCGCCAGCTCGCACATGCCCTGGCTTTGGCCCAGGCAGACGTGCGGGGCGACACGCCCCCACACCACCGTCGGAAGCATGTCGTCCGATCGCGCCGCGGCGATCCCGGCGTAGGTCGAGTGAAACGTCCGGGGATCCGTGCAACCCAGATCGAGGCAGCGCGCCGGAATCATGCGTCGTCCGATTCGAAGAATTTCTCGAAGTAGAAGTCGCGCCGATTCAGCGCTTCGAGCGCCGTGGCGCGCTCATGCACGCCCTGCTGGAGAATCGCGGCAAGATGCTCGCCCTGCTCTGCATCGAGGATGTGAATCCGCTGCAGCAGATTTTCGTCGATGACCAGGAACTGCGCGGCGATACCTTCCGGCGGCTCGAGGTGCAGCAGCCACGCGCGATTTTCGGGGTCCTCGGGATCCAGCGGAGAGAGGACCACGCTGCCGAGCCAGGCGAGCCGCGCCACCTGATTGAACTGCCGAATTTCGAGCTTCCTGCCCTTCTTGTATTTCGCGAGCTCGTTCTTCAGCGCGCCGACGTCAGTGATGCGGATTTCCTTCACGACGCACATCTTGCCGCGCCGCGCCGATCTTCACAAGAGACGCCATGCGATCGGATCGAGATAGTCGTGCGCGCCCCCCTATGCCTCGCCAAAGACGGCGTGGAGAGGCGACGCAGAGGGGGTCACGGTTCAGGCTGGAGCGGGCACGACCCGGGACCGTACGTACGTCCTGGCGCCGCTGCCTCGCGATCAGAATTTACGCGCGTACTGAAGGCCGAACGACCACTCGTACATCTGGATCTTTTCCTGGATGGTCGTGGTGCCGAGAAACGCATTGAACAGGCTCGGGCCGTTTACGCTGTTCTGGAAAGCGTACATGAACGCGCCAGTGACCTCATTCTGCTTGTCGGTCCATGTCGCACCGAGCGTCAGGTGGTTCTGCACGACACCCGGCGCGAGAATGTTGAAGGTCACGTTCTGCGGCTGGATCGGGTTCTGCGTGTAGTTGTAGCCGGCGCGCACCGTCCACTCCTGGTTGACGGCATACTGCGCGCCGAGCTTGAACACGTTGACGCTCTGCCAGCCGAATCCCGCGCCGTTCGAGCCGCCGAGACAGGTCGACGCGTTCGTACCGAACGGCGGACAGTTGCCGATCAGGCTGCTCTGATTGTGGACCGCTGGGACGTCGCTGTAGTTGATGCGCATGTAGTCCAGCGCGAGCAGCCAGTCCTGCGTGGGCCTGAACGCGACGCCGAGGCTCCAGTTGGACGGGATATCGAAACCACCGGACTCCGCAAAGAGGCCGCTGTACTTGTCGAAGTTCCCCATGCTGATCTTCGACGAGTACGAGGCGCCGATCTGGATCTGCTTCGTGAGATTGCCGTAGTAGCCGACGCGCACGCCCCAACCGCTCGAGCTGTCGTAGCCGTTGTTCGTCAGGCTGGGGTTGGAGCCGGTGGCGGGATTGAACGTGGCCGAAAGCCCGGCGAATGCCTGCAAACCCTCGGCCTTGAAGCGCTGGTAGGCGAACAGCGGCGCGATGCCGATCGAATGCCCTTCCAGGAACTTCCACGCCAGCGTCGGCGCGATGATGAGCTGCGACAGATCGACGCCGAGATTGCCGTTCCCACAGAGCAGGTTGTAGCTGGGCTGCGCCGGGGCAAGCCCGCCAGTCTGGAAGAAATTACACGTCCCCACCCCGGAGGGCGTATTGATCTGCCCGCTCGGGAAGTTCGTATTCATACCGCCGTTGCCGTAGACCGTCAGTCCGATCGCAAGGTCCGGGCGCACCATGTAATTGAGACCGAACTCGGGAATGAAGAAGTTCGTGCTGCCGCTGTCGACCGACCCGTTCAGATTCGCGCCGGGCGGACTTCCCGCTCGCTCCGCGCTGCGGTGTGGGCTGAACCAGTCCACGCCGATCGCGAATTGATTTCCGGCGAAGGCCATTGTCGCGGGATTGTTCGCCCCGCCGAAGGCGTCCTGGGCAACGGCGGTCGCCGCGCCGCCCATCCCCTTCGCCTTCATGCCGTAGCCGTGCGAGAAATAGCCGTCGGTCGCGAACGCCGCGCCGGGCATCACGATCCCCGAGACGGCGAGCGCCGCCGCAATACTCCTTGAATTTCATTCTGCCTCCCCGCTTCACCGAACAACCGACCGAAAACGGACCGCACAACGATCCGGGCTACGAGCGATGCACGGTCCCCTGGCGGAACCTGTCCGGCGCCTGTCCCGGCGCTCGGACCAATATCGAAAACACGGCTCAGATAAAGAGACTGACGTCGGCCTTCTGCGCCATCGGCAGGAAGGATGCGGCGCCGCAATACTCCTCCACTTCGGGAAGGAAATCGTCGTGCGTGAAGCCGAAAAGATCCACTGTCATCTGGCAGCCGATCAGCTTCACGCCCGCTTCTATCGTGAGCGCACGTAGCTCCGCTATTTCCGCCACGCCGTTGTTCTTGATGGTCTGCTGCATGAGCGAGGTAGCGACGTTTTCGAATCCCGGAATGACCGCCTGGACAGGCGTTCGGAATGTTCCAGTTGATCTTCTTGAACCAGTCCGGGCCGAACGGCATCTTCATCGGCATCGCGGGGTTCCCGAGACCACTGACCTTGAGGTCGGAGATATCCTTCTTGAGCAGATTGAGCCCGTAAAAGGTGAAGAAGATCGAGACGTCCCAGCCGAGTGCCGCGGCGGTCGAGGACAGGATGAAGGGTGGATAGGCCCAGTCGAGTGTCCCCTTGGTTGCGATCAGGCACATCGAAGGAGTCCGGTTCGCGTCACGCTCGGCAAGCTTCTCCTCCAGCTTCTGTGGAAGGATCTCGTCCAGCCGCTGCCTGATCAGATCGTCGATCAGGTTGACGTCAGGTGTTGCGCCCATTCCTGCACCCTCCTTCATTGCCGCGCGATCCTCCGCGCAGTCCATTAGCACATTAGCAAATCTAAGTATGCTGATTAAACACCCATTTGCCCACTGGCTGCAAAGGGGATCCCCAAATGAATTTCCTTATGCGATCAATGGCTGCGCTTAGTCGGGTTCCTCGATCAGGCCGGCGCGAACGTCTTCACCGGCCATTTGCCGCCGCACTGCGGCAACGTCCTCCCGAGCAAGCGCAAATGGAAACGACAGGATGTCGGTGGGAGGCGAATCCCCGAATGGTCGATTGCACGCCGAAACCTCGTCGTCCTGCTTGCCCGGGCATCCCGACGTCCTGAACGGCTTGCCGGAGGCGATGATGCCAGTCAGGTCGTCTTCCGGAATGCCGAATTCGATGACCCTGCCATGGTCGTCGAACCGCATGTCCGCAACGCGCGCGTTGCAGTAGTCGACGAGGAAGCGGCCGAGCTGGACACGCCGCCACTGGCCACGATCCACCGCGGGCCAATCCTCCATCATCGAGCCGCGTTCCGGGTAGAACGCGAACATGTGATTGTGGCCGCCGAGGTCCTTGATGCTCTGGCAGACCGATAGAATCTCCCGCTCGGTCTCGCCCATGCCCGCGATGAGATGCGCGCCGAATCGCTCGGGCCCGAAAATGTCGGCGGCCCATTCGATCGCCCGCCAGTAGCCATCCCACGTGTGGGGGCTGTCCACGCCGCGTCCCCGCGTGCGGTCGAAAATCTCCGGCGTGACCGCATCGAGCGCGACGGTAAAGATCTCCGCGCCCATGTCGTGCAGGCGCTCGAGATCGGCCCGCTCGAGCGTGGTGGGATTCGACAGGATCGATACGGGTATCTGCGGCACTTCGCGCGCCCAGCGTTCGAGCAGCACGAACGTGTCAGCATTGGAGTTCGGGTGGGTGATCATCGAGATGCACATGCGCTCGAACGCGCCCTTGTCGCCGCCCGCCTTGACGCGCTCGATCACCTCGTCGTAGCGCGCCGTGGGCCAATCGACGCGGATGAAGTTGCGGTCCGCGTAGTCGCGCGCCTCCTCGCGGTGGCGAGCCAATCCGCAATACGCACAGTTCGCGCGGCATCCTTCGGGATAGGTGACGAGCAGGTTGAGGCAGTTGGTGCACGAGGTGCGATGCATTCTTCCGGGAACGAGACCGAGCGTGATCGCCGCAGCCGTGCTCATTTGCACATACTCGGGCGAGCGCATCTTCGGCGTGCGTACGTGGTAATCGGGACGGTAGAACCGCACCGGCTGGCTGTTGTTCAGTACTGCGCTCATTTCGCCTCCTGATGCCCGATGCATGCGCTACTTGCCCGCACGGTCCGCCTCCTCGCGGCGCTGATCGGCCGATTTTTCCAATGTTTGCTCGACGCCTTTCGCCCGGTCCATGGACTGCCGGTATCCTTTCAGCAGATCCGGCGGCGGTTCTTTCCGCCCGCCGTCACACGCCGTAATCACGCAGGCAAAGGCAACGATCAGCGTCAAACGCATCGATTGTCCCGGGATTCCAGGCATGGCCAAACCTCCTCGCTGTACGCTCATCATCCGCTCAGAACTCCAGGCTGTCCTTGATCGCGGCGATTCCCGCCGCGGCGCAGGCCTCGTCCGCTTCACCGCCCGGCGCTCCCGAAACGCCGATCGCGCCGAAGAGCGAACCGGCGCCTTCGATCATCAGACCGCCGCCGATCGCCACCACTCCGGGGCGGTGGCGCACGCCGCTCTGCGGCTTGCCTGCCTGGGTCAGCTCGGCGAGTGCGCCGGTGTTGGTGCGGAAGCTCACTGCAGTCCACGCCTTCCCGCGTGCCGTCGCAGGCGTGTGTGGCCCGGCGAATCGATCGCGCAGCATCACCTGGGTCACTCCCATCCGGTCCACGACCGCAACGGCGATCTGGTAGCCGTCATCGCGACATTTCTTGAGTGCCGCCTGGGCCGCCTTGACCGCGGTTTCAAGGGTAAGCAGCTTCACCGCGTAGGTGGCATCCTGCGCCGATACGGGCGCGGTTGCGAAAATCGAAACTGCAATCACCGATGCCAGGGCCAGTATTCGCATGATCCACTCCTGGTTGTCTCAGGCTGCCAGCGCAGATGCTTCTTCGTCCAGAAAGTACTCCGGAAACGCAATCCAGCCACGGCGGTGAAGCCGGTCCGAACGCGCTTCAGTGCTTTTCCAGCGGCTCACCAGCCAGCGGCGGCGCGCCACGGCACGCGCGAGGCTGGTCTCGAACTGATCGCGAACCTCCTCGTCGTATGCTCGCCACGCCTCTGCGTCGCCTGCGCAATAACGCGCCGCAGATTCGCCCGCGCTTTCGCCCGAGACGATCGCCGCTGCGATACCGGCTCCGGTGATCGGATGGGTCAATCCCGCTGCGTCGCCGACGAACGCGACATTGCGCTCGGCGAGGTTCGAACGCATCCCGCCGACCGGGATCGGGCCGCCCGTGCGCGCCAGAATTTCCGGATCGATACGGCCCTCGGCCACGAGCGCCGCATGCAACCGGTCGAGCGGCCGCTTCAGGTCACGTGTCAGCCGAGGGTCCATGCCGAGGCCGAGATTCGCGGTCGCCTTCTTGGGAAACAGCCAAGCGTAGCCGCCGGGATACTCCGGCGCGAGCCAGATCTCGGTATCGCTGCCGGGCCTGCGAAGCGGAACGCTGTATTGACGTGTTTCCACGGTTTCCAGCCTGGGTAGATTGAGTGCGGCGGCCACTCTCGAGCGCGGCCCATCCGCGGCGATGAGCACCCGGTAACGCAACGCAAACTCCCCGCCAGTGTCCCGCAGGGTGGCGACATCCGCTCCAGAGTCGACACCAATCAACGACGTGCCCGGGCATAGCGTGGCGCCAGCCGCCTGCGCGGCGTCGGCGAGCGCGCGATCGAAACGCGCTCGGTCGATCATCAATCCGGGAAAGTCGGTCCGATGACGGGTGCCCGACGGCAGTGCGCTCGTCATTCCGAGTATGCGCTGGATCAGCACACCTGCATTCCGGGCATGCCGCCCCAGGGGCAGCGGGATGAATTCCGCGCATTGCACGGGAATGCCGATTTCCGCGCGCCGATCGATTGCCACCACGGCGAGACCCGCGCGTGCCGCGGCGGCCGCGGCGGCCGAGCCACCCGGCCCGAGACCGATCACCAAAGCGTCGCAGGTGTGCGGGCGCGCGGTCATGTGGCCCGCAAGGCCTGTGCGACAGCCACCGCAAAATCGGAAGGCTTCACCGCGGGCATCTCGATCTGGCGCCCGTGAAAGAACCGCGCGATGGTGGGCGCGATGTTGTCCACCGCGCAATCCTTGAGTGCCGTCTCGAGATCCCGAACCGTTCGCGGCGGATTCACGAACAGATCCCCGCTGAAGCACACCTGCTTGATGCGCTCGCCGGGTCGGTCATAGGCAACGGCCGCCCGCAGGATGCCCGCGCTGAAGCGATGCGTTGCCTCGACCACCGGCAGGTCGGAGCGCGGTTTCTGAACCATGTTCACCCACTCCGGTGTATCGATCTCCTTGAGGGCTTCGCGAAAAAGCCGTACCTCCTGCGGATAGAGTTCACCTGGCTCGAACTCGACGCCCAGCCCGGATGCAAACTCGACTGCGATCCGGTGCTTGATCTTGTCGAGCGGCGGGACCACGCCAAGCAGTTCCCGCAGATTGACCACACGCGCACGCGCGCCCGCGATGGCCTCCGGAGAAAGCATCTCGGCGGGTAGCCGCAGGCAGCGCAGCATCCGCTCGATGTCGAAGTCGAGCAGCAGCGTGCCCTGGTAGAGCAGCGCATTCCCGTCGAAGGCGCCGCCGGTACCGGCAATCTTCCGCCCGTCTACTTCGATGTCGGTAAGGGGCCGGTAAACTGCCTTCACGCCGAATGCGGAGACCGCTCGCGCCGCCACTTCGCAAATGCGCCGCGAAACTTCCGCCATGTCGGTCGTTCCGAGCTCTGTCTTGGCAACGTAGAGCTCCCAGCCGAGCACGGATTCGTCCATGTAGATCGCGCCGCCGCCGGTGACGCGCCGCTGGATATCCACGCCGTTCGACCGGCAGAAGTCGACGTCGAGCTCCTGCTCGACGCTCTGATGGTAGCCGAGCAAGGCGGACGGTCCGAACTGGAGAAAGCGCAACGTGCTCGAGACGACACCGCGATTGCGCGCTTCCAGAATTGCGCGGTTCAGGGCGAAGTTTTCCGCCGCGCGGCGCGTTCCAGTGTCGACCAGCCGCCAGGTGGAGGCCATCGGCGCCCTTTTATCCCCGGCTCATGCCGCAACCACCGGGATTCCGGCGAGCGCCCGCGCGCCGCGCCGCCGTCCGGAATCGCGGAGGAACTCCTCGACGTCCACCGAGAGCGCATCGCGACCTGCATCCAGCGCGAGCACCTCGTCGCCCATGGCAATCGAGCAGCATGCCGGCGTCACCTTGACTGCCCGGCCGAGCCGAGCGGCAAGCTCGACCGTGCCGTCGCTCGGATGCGCCAGCCCGTTCAGTCCTGCCATCACCGCGTAGGTATCGATCTCGACCTTCGCCCGTCCCGGCGGCCGCGCGCAGCCGAGGAGCACCGGAATGTCCGGCAGCGCAGCGCGCGCGTCCATGAAGAAACGCCCGACCTCCCGGCTCGAAGGCACGTCGAACGGCCGCTTCGCCGGCGCGTAAAAGGGCATGATCACGACCAGGACCAGCGCGGCAGGCTTGTGACGCGCAATCATCTCGAGGGCATGCCACTCGCCGAGCATCCGACCGTAGTGCAAGCCGATGACGATATGCGGCACGACCTTGAGCGACGTCTCCGTCAGGTACGCGAGCGCCGCCTCGAAGTCCGCGACCGGGCGCTTGAGGTGATACACCTGTGTGACGGTGTCCTGGGCGCCGATGATGTCGAGCATCGCCGCATCGACCCCGCTCTCCTCGATGCGTTTCGCCTGGTCGCGGGACGCAAGCGCCGTATGCATCGCGATCCGGAAGTCCGGGAATGCGTCCTTGATGCGGCGTATGGTTGGAAAGAACGGACCGTACTCCACCTCGTCGCGAAGATTGGAGCCGCCCGTCAGGAGCATCCCCATTGCCCCTGCCGCGACTTGCTCGTTCACCACGCCCCAGAGCGCGTCGGGCGTGGTGGCAGGGATCATGGGCTCGAGCAGCCGCGCCTTGCAATGATCGCATTGCAGCTTGCACTCGGGCCCGGTGATCGACACCGCGGGCCACGCACTTTTCCCGCAACCCGTGATCTCCGAGGTGGCGAAGGTCTTGAAAGTCGGAACGTAGAAATTGACCCGTTGCGCGGTGTCCGCTGGCAATCGCGCGAAGCGTTCCTCGAACGCGCCCACGAGCCCCGCGTCGAACTCGCCGACTTCGAGTGCATCGATACGGCCAAGCGTCTCGAGCCAGTGCGACATGCCGTGCCTGATCAGCAGCCCGCGAAGCCGTCGGCGGTCATTTTCGCCTCGAACGCGGGGGCGACGGCAGCGCCGGTCACCAGGGCACCGAGCTCGGCGTCCAGGCTGGACGGCTTCAGCTTCACCAGCCAGCCTTCGCCGTACGGGTCCTTGTTGATCGCGCCGGGCTTCGCCGCAACCGCGTCATTGATCGCAGCAACCTCGCCGGCGATCGGCGTCTTGACCGGCCCCACCCATTTGCCCGATTCCACCGTCGCACACGACTTGTTCGCGTCCACCGTCCGACCGACTTTCTTCGGCGTGTAAGCGACAACCTCGCCGGCGAGCGCGCACGCATACGCGGTCATGCCGACCGTCACCGTTCCGTCGGACTCCTTGCGCACCCAGACGTTGTTCTCCACGTTGTAGTAAAGATCATCCGGAAGATTGCAATTTTTCACCGATGCCATTTTCTTCCCCCATGTTGCGCCCTGTCCTGGAGGGCAGTCCCGCAGTACGCGCCTGCCAGTAAACCTCCAACGCCGCCCACACCCTTGTGCTGGATCAAAAGAACAGCACCTTATCAGAACTGAGAATCATGTCCGCGAGCGCGCCGCCGCTCGATACCTCGTCGATCTCGGGAATCAGATCATCCTTGACCATCTCGTAGCCCGGCAGGGCGGGGTTGCACGCATGAAACTTGACGCCCGCACTCTTGGCGTCCCGCATGAACTCGATGATCCGCTTGCCCCCTTCCATCGCGACCAGGTTGTCCGGAACACCCTTCTTCACGAGCTTCACGCCCTCCATGGTGAAAAAGATCGTCACGTCCGCGTCCATGGCCGCGAGCAGCGCGCCGATGTAGAAGGGCGTTGCGCAGCGCTGCGGCGTCGACGGCCCGCTTGTCATCACGATGACGGCGGTCTTGGCGTCGTGGTCGTCAAGAAATTCGCGATCGGTCACGGTCGTCTCGGCGGCGCGTCAGGGCGCGAGCCGCTTGCAGCGGATGTCGTCTTTCCTGGCGCGGGCGCAGTACCCCTCGGCCGCGCGCTCGCCCGTCACTAGGCCGGCCAGTGCCTCCGTCGCAGGTATCGCCGGTCGCACTCGTGCAATCCAGTGCGCATAGGGATCCTGGTTGAGGAGCGCGGGCTCATCGAGCACCGCCCGGTTGCCGGACTCGATGACACAGTCGAACGGGTTGGGCACGGGCCCGGCCCATTTGCCCGTCTCGACGGTCGCCACCGGCTTGCCCTTGGGGCGCGCCGCGCCGGGCCGCCGCACGCGCACGTGCAGCACCCTCCCGGCGATGGTCTGCGAGATGTCCGTCATGCCGATCGAGATGGTGCCATCGGCTTCGGGGCGCACCCAGATCTGGTACTGATCATCGTAGTAGAGGTCGGGGCGAAACTCGCAGCCGTTGCACCGCATCGCCGCTCAGATCACGCCCTTCTCGTGCAGAAAATCCAGGGAGTCCGAGATATTTTCATGAATTGCGAGCTTGCGCGCAGACAGTCCGAGCGCGAGTCCCAGCAACTGCGTGAAGTAGAGAACCTTCACGTTCGTCTTGATGCCGAACTCCGTTTCAGCCCGGATCTGGTGCATCTCCAACCCGGAATGACATGTCGGGCATTCCGTCGCGATGACCTCCGCCCCGCATTCCTCCGCCGCCTGGAGCAGGTTCAGCACGAGCTGGGTCGAGGTGTCCGAATCCGACAGGGTGTGCGCGCCTCCGCAACAGGCGGTCTTGAGCGGATACTCGACATTCACCGCACCCGCGGCCGCGAGCAGGTCGTCCATGAAATGCGGCGTGTGGCTGGACTCCGACCCCGGACCCTGATCCTTCTCCGGAAAGATCTGCCGGGGTCGCGTGTACATGCAGCCATAGTAGTTGGCGATCTTAATTCCCTTGAGCGAATTCCGGATCCGCGCCTTGAGCGCGTCCGGACCGATGTCCTCCATCAGCCACTCCAGCAGATGCACGGTGCGCACATCGCCCTTGTAGACCGGATCGTTGGACTTGGTCGCCAGATCCTGGACCGTCTGCATAGCATCGGCCGATGTCGCGCACTCGTACTCGGCCTTCTTGAGATTGTGGTAACAGCCGTTGCACGGGGCCATTACCGTCTCGCAGCCCATCTTCTCACCGGCGATCGCCATGTTGCGGGCGGACATGTAGGTCTGGAGCATGGGGTGGATATTCTTCACCTCCATTGCCCCACAGCAATTCCAGTCGTCCAGATCGACCATTTCCAGTCCGAGCGCGTCCACCAGCGCCCGGGTCGAACGGTCGTAGGGGCCTCCCGATCCTTCGAGCGCACAGCCCGGGTAATACGCCACTTTGCTCATCGTCTACCTCGAATCAATCAATGCGTCGGCTCGCTGATGCCGGCGTGGGCAGCGCGCTTCTGCTCCTCGACGTACTCGCGCAGCACCTCACCCGTACGCCCCCACGATCGCGTGCGCGGCTTGAACAGCATCGCCCATCCCATCTTGAATCCCTGCACCATCGGCAACCGGGCGACGAACTTCCCCATCTTGCCCTGCCGCAGGAGGTGCACGTTGTTCATCCGCTCGATCAGTACCCTCAGCCAGCCGCCTTTCAGCATCGCGCCCAGGTTCTCGCCCGTCTGGCGGAAGAAGTTGAACATCACCTCGGTGTCCTCGATGCGGCCGCGCTCGAGGCACTGGCGCGTGAACTCCTCGTCAAACACGGTCGACCTCGACTTGGGCGTGTGCCCCTCCGCCTCGAGCCAGTGGGCAAGCGCCTTCATCACGCCTTCAGGCCGGACGTCCTTCGGGCAGATGTTCGTGCACTTGTTGCACGAGACGCACTGCCAGATGATGTCCTTGTCCTTGACGAGCTCGCTCACGTAGCCGAGGTTCGTCAAGTAGATCCAGTAGCGCGGGTTGAAATCGGTGTTGATCGCGTACATCGTGCACGAGTTGGTGCACGAGCCGCATTGCCAGCAGCGATGGACGTTCTCGCCGCCGGGGTACGACTGGATCGTCTTGTAGAAGTCCGGGTCGTAGTCGGTCATCGTCCGCGGCAGGATCATCGTGTTCCAGTGACCGGACACGTCGATTCCGTCGACGACGAGTTTCTCCGTCTGCACGAGGAGCTGCGGATCTATCAGGGTCTTTTCGTGTATCGGCATGACGCGCTTTCCTCAGACTTTTACCACCCGCGACTTGCCACCGCGGCGCCGCGGCTCGATGCCGAGCAGTTTCTTGATGTTCTCCTCCGGCCCTCCCGCACGACCGAAATCGGATCCGAGCACACCCCCGGTTATCGACCGGAAGTAGTGCGTGTAGGCGGAGGCCTCGACGAGATCCACCCACAGCGGCACGTCGCGATAGACACCCTGCGCCTCGATCTCGCCGGCAATCCAGGTGCGCGCCGCCTCGAAGGTTTCCGGCCGGGTGTCGAGCGGCAGCTGGTTCGCCTGATCCGGATTATGGACAAATTCGCGCAACGCCCCGCTCGACGTGGCATCGTCCCAGACCCAGCGTGCCATGAGCGGATAGCGGATCGGGTCGAGGAAGTGCAGTGCCTCGGCGGCAAAGTCGTGTGCGGCCCGGCGCAGACGCGCCGCGCGACCGCGCGCCTCTCTGCCTTCGCCGTCGCGGATCGGCAGCCGGGACATGAATTCGCGCATGCGAGCGACGATCTCGCCACGCCCGTGCAGCAAATCGCGCAGCGCCTCGATCACCGCTGCGCAGCCCATCTCGGCAATGACCGGATGGAGCTTGCGTCGGGCGGTGAAGACTGCGTCGAGGAGCGCTTCGATCCCCGCGTCATCCAGCTTCCCGATCGCATCCTCGCTCAGCAGCGCGGCGAATTGCCGCTGCTTGACGCCCAGGCTGTCGACATAGACTTCGATGCCGCCGTCGACACGCGCCGCCTCGAGCAAGGCCGTCATGTGGCCCCGGAAGCGCGCCTCGTCGAATTGCACCGGTAATTCCACCGGCACGATCGCGTCGGGCAATGTCTCCAGCACGGCGGCCGGCTGTTTCCTGAGCCAGAGCATCGAATTAGTCGTGCCGCCCCTCAGGCGGCGCGCTGCTCGCCGCTGCCGGTCAGGTCTCCGACCGCCCGCATCGCCATCGCCATCGCCAACCCGTGCAGATTTAACGCCTCGCACGGCACCTTCATGCGGCCACCTTTGCACTCACGTTGAGGTCTCCGACCGCCCGCATCGCCATCGCCAGCCCGTGCGAGATCGACGTGTCGATGTCTTCGGGCGCGAGCGCGGCACCGCCGACGTAGATTCCACGGCGTGTGCTCGAGAACGTGCTGGTGTACTGCTCGCCGCGGTCGATGAAGCCGTGCTTCTCCAGGCCGACGCCGAACACCTTGGCGATCTGGGGATTGTCCTCGTTCGGATCCATGCCGATCGCGTGCACCACGAGATCGAACGGAATCACGATCGGGCGCTTCACCAGCGTATCCTCGCCCTTGACGAGCAGGCGCTTGCCGTCCGGCGCCATCGTCACTTCGGCGATCCGCGCCTTCACGTACTTGGTCTTGAACTCTTCCTGCGATTTCCAGTAGAACTTGTCCTCGTACAGGCCGAACGTCCGGATGTCCATGTAGTAGATGTAGACGTCGGTCTCGGGCGAGAGCTCCCTGATCTCCATCGCGAGATTGATGGAGACGGTGCAGCAGATCTTGGAGCACCATTCGCGCCCGATCTGGCGGTCGCGCGAGCCCACGCACAGCAGGATGCACACGCGCTCGGGGGTGCGCCCGTCGGACGGGCACGCGATCTTGCCGGCACCGACCATCTGCTCGACCTGCGTTGTCGTGACGACGTCGGGGTAGGTGCCGAAGCCCCATTCGGGCTTGTTGATCGAGTCGAAGTGCGTGAAGCCGGTACCGAGAATGACGGCGCCCGCCTGAACCGTCTTGCCGTTCGCGAGCGTGGCGGAAAAATTTCCCGCGTCACCGGCGAGCGACGTCACCCGGGTTCCCTTGTGGATCTCGACCAGCGACGACTCCTCGACCCGCTTGACCATGCGCCCGATCGCGTCCTTCGCCCACTCTCCCGACGGAACGAGCTTCGCATACCCGGACAGGATGGGCGCGCCGCCCAGCGTGTCCTGCTTTTCCACCAGCACCACGCGCCGGCCGATCGAAGCCACCCCGTGTGCAGCGGCGAGACCGGTAGGCCCGCCGCCGACGACTAGCACCGCATCACTCATGCACGCTCCGCTCCTCGCGATTCATTCGATTCCGCGCTACGCGGCCGCGCTGGCCGCAAGCTTCGGGTCGTACAGATACTCGATCCTGCCCGCCTTGACCTCTTCCAGGTACGCCTCGAAGCGCCGCTTGGCGTCGCTCCAGGAAATCCCCATTTTCTCCACGACGTCCTCGCACGGGCTCGCGTGCCACTGCAGCTGGACGATCTTGAAGGGATCGGCGCCGCATGCCAGCGCCGCGAACTGGATGTCGGCCATGATCGGCATCGTGTAGGACTGCTCGTGCGCCTTGCCGATCCACTGGTTCTTGTCCATGGTCGTGACGCACCCCGTGTCGATCCCGAGCATCATGTCGGCGTTCGCCTCCTCGCGCGCCACCTTGATCTTGCGGTCGATCGTGAACGAGCGCGTGAACTCGCGCTCCGAGATGATGTGCCGGAAGCCGAAGCCGCAGCAGTCGTACCAGGTCGAGTAATCGATCACCTGCGCACCGAGGGCCTGCGCGATGCCGGTCCCGGTCGCCGCGCGATTCCCGCCGAGCACATCGGTATCGTAGATCGCGTCCTCGTGCACCATCTTCGAGTAGTGGCACGCCATGTGCACCGTGACGCGCATGTCGGAGACGTCGATCTTCTGCAGCTTGCTGGCGATGTCGTTCCGCATGACGTGCACCCAGTCCGAGTAGTGCACGACCTCCTCGGGCAGCACGATCTTTCCGTCCACCAGCCGGCCGAGCTTGGCGAGGATCTTCTTGACGCGCTCGCGCAACGGTGCGGACTCGATCAGGTACTTGCGGATCTCCTTGTAGTTACCGAACGAGGTCGCACAGTGGACCAGCGGGAAGAAGTGACCGGGCTCATGCCCCAGCCGCTTGCCGGACACGTATGCCTGGTGGAAGTTTCTCAGGAACACGGCCGCCAGCGACTCGACGTTGCCGATCCCCGACCCGTGATAATTCCAGGCGGTGCAAGACGTCTGATCCGTCTCGTCGAGATAGTCCTTCCCGGGCACCATGCCGAGCCCGTTCATGGTCCAGAGCAGCGATGTCGGATAGCCCGGAATGTTCCCGCACTGGCCGCACGACTTGTGGTGCCAGAGCTGCGCAGTGGGGATCCGCTTGTCCCAGCCGAAGAGCGTCTTGGCAATCACCGGCTTGTGCGCGTCGGTAATCCGGTGAACGATGATCTCGCCGTCCTTTTCGAGCTCCCACATGTGCTCGCGCACGTCGTCCATGCGTTCGCCCAGATCGGCGGTGCGCCGGTCGACCTGCTTGCGGACCCACTCGGTTGCCTTCTCGGCTTCCTCGGGCGAAAGGTCCGTCGGCTGAAAGAAAGCGCCGTGGCCGGCGATTCCCCGCGCGGCTTGCGCGGGGTCCGCGGGATTGATTGGATTGGTCGGTTCGGTCATTGGATCTACTCCTGGGTTCGGTGCGGTGTCCGGGACGTCACGCGTCCTCTTCGTGCTCTTCGTGCTCTTCGTGCTCTTCGAGCCAGTCCTCGTACTCTTCACGCTTCTCTTCGATGAAGTCCACGATGACGTCGTATAGATTTTCGTCCATGGTCTCGAGCTGCTTCAGGACGCCGGTCATCTCCCAGATCGTGTACATCTCGACGGATGTCTTGATGGAGACCTCCCACGCGGTGTCCGTGGTCTGCAAGGTCTTCATGGGAATCGCCTTGCGCAGGATCTTCAGGTCGCCTGCGACCTTCTGGATGTTGGGTCCCCAGTCCGGGAAGTGGTCCGGCTGGATCATGTCGGGCGAGAGCTGGTTTCCCGTGGTGATCAGCTTCAGCATCACACGCCCGAACGGCCGCAGCACGTCTTTCGCCGACTGCATGCCGTGCTTGATCGCCACCTCGCGCATGATCGCCACGAGCCCGCCGGGCGAATTCTTGAACGGGCATCGCGCGGCGCAGGTCATGCATTGGGCGCAGGCCCAGATCTTCTCCTGCATCGCGTCGTAGATCTGCTCGACGTTCTCCGTCCAGAGAAGCTGGACGATCTCGCGCGGACTGTAGTCGTAGAACTGCGCGGACGGGCACGTCGCCGTGCAGATGCCGCAGTTCAGGCATCCGTTCAGCTCGTGCTCATAGCGGAAATCGGACTTGATGTCCTCGAAAATTTCCGTCATGTCCGCGTAGGTCGCCATTGCAGTCTCCGATTACGCCTTCGGTTTCCGGAATCCGGACTTTTGCGCAGCCGCTTACGCTACCGAACATGCTCCACGCGTGTCCGGCTCGCGGTCCCGCCCGCGTTGAGCGTCGGAACACACGACGCTCAACGCGGGCAGTTATCCGTCAGCCCTGACGGATAACTATCTTTTCTTCATGAAGAAGGTGAACTCCTTGTTCGCCTCGGAATGCTCGAGCAAGTCGTTCCCGGTCTGCTTGGAGAACGCCTGAAAGTCCTTCACCGAGCCCGGATCGGTTGCCACGATCCGCAAAATCTGTCCGCTGCTCATATCGGTAAGCGCCTTCTTCGCGCGCAGGATGGGCAATGGGCAGTTCAAGCCGCGCGCATCCAGTTCCTTGTCGAATTCCATGCTCACTCCTTTGTACGTATCGTTGTGCGTCTCACGTGAACTTGCGTAACCAACACCCCTATATAAGCCGATACCGCAGGTCCATCAATGCGATCGCGCAACTCCCTCCAGCGCGCCCCGCGCATGGAACTCCACGAAATGTCGGGAACAGTATATTAGCAAGCCATTATATTATCTCAACAGCCCGCCGCAAATGCTCAATCTGCTCACGCAATGGACTGATAGTAAAGATTTTGCGGGTGATTGGCCTGAGCGAGAAAGAACCATCGTTCCGCCAGCAGCCCGGCATACTGGACGACGCAAGCGAGCCCGATCAGCATCCAGGAATCCAGGGCCACCCCCGCCGCCAGCATGATCAGCGGCACCGGGAACACGAGGGCGAGGAACGACCATTTGACCGCACGCAGGACCGCGCGCGTGCGCCCGTGGAAGAACTCCCGCGTATTGAACGAACCGCCCATGAAGCCCTGTGCCGTCTGCACGATGCGGGGATGTTTTACGCCGATCGCCGTCTGCAAGGTCGACTTCGGCTTGAGCCGCGCGTTGCGAACGAGCGATGCGGCACGCGTCACGAGCGCGACGCCGGTAAAGATTGCCGCCCACCCGCCGAAGAATCCAACCAGATCGGGCGCCGTGAACGCGGCAAACAATGTGGCGATCATGAATCCCGATGCCGTGCCGAGCAGAGCGTAGTTGATCACGGTCAGCGAAGTCGCCCACTCCTGCAGAAACTTGATGCACGCGTAGACCATGCCCGTGCAAATGAACAGAGCGACCGCGAGCAGCGCCGTCGCTGCGCCGATCACGACCGACGGTCCGACCCTGAGCGATGCACCGAACGACGCTGCGGGTGCGTTCCAGCCGTACCAATGCGCCGCGCCGTAGAGCGCCACGGCGCCCATGAAGGCCGGGAGCACGATCACCTCGCGCGACAGCCATGATGTGCGCCAGCGCGTGGCCGATCGCCAGCTGCGCTCGGGACGCCCGAGGTGAAAGAACGACGCCGCGAGCCCCAGCGTGAGCAGAGCGAGCGCCACCGCGCTTCCCACCGCGTAGAACGCACGATCAGCCTGAGCAGGGAGCACGTCGAACAGGCTGTACACCTCGACGGTATAAAGCGCGAGCACGAGCCCCTGGCCAGCGCCGATCAACGTCGTGAGAAAAATGACGGAAAACGCGGGATTCATCCGCTCACCACGAGGTCACGTCGTCCAGCGCCGGCTCTTTGAGGGACGGTTTGGGCAGCTTGCCGTCGACCTTGAGCGGATTGTCCGCCCGCACCAGCTCGTCCGCATGAATCGCGACCTCGGTCTTGCGGCGCGGGAGATAGTGATTCGCGGGATGTGTGCCCCATTCGGGCATGAGCTGGTAGCCGCCCCGGTCGCGAATCGCCCTCGAAACCTCGGATTCTGGTTCGTGCACGTCACCGAACAGCCGCGCGTTGGTGGGACACGCCATCACGCACGCCGGCTTGCGCTCTGCCGCGGGCAACGCCTCGTCGTAGACGCGATCCACGCACAGCGTGCACTTCTTCATGACCTTCTGGCGCTCGTCGACCTCGCGCACGCCGTACGGGCACGCCCACGAGCAGTACTTGCAGCCGATGCACTTGTCGTAGTCGACCAGCACGATCCCGTCCTCGGCCCGCTTGTAGCTCGCGCCGGTCGGGCACACTGGCACGCAAGGCGGATCCTCGCAATGCAGGCACGACTTCGGAAAGTGCACGGTCTGGGTGTTCGGGTACTCGCCGACCTCGAAGGACTGCACGCGATTGAAGAACGTGCCGGTCGGGTCGGCATCGTACGGGCGCTCGTCGGACAGGCTTCCCGCAGACCCGGACGTGTTCCATTCCTTGCAGCTCGTCACGCACGCATGGCAGCCCACACACACGTTGAGGTCGATCACCAACGCGAGCTGAGTCACAGCGAGCGTTCCTTTGCCTCGAGCTGAGTCACAGCGAGCGTTCCCTTTTACCTCGAGCTGGGTCACTTGGCGTCTCCACCGGCGGCGACGTACGCCAGCCAGAGCTTTCTGATCCCGGACATCCCGGGAAAGGCGCTGATCGGCTTGAACTGGGGCCAGGTTTCCCGTGCCTCATCCTCGTCCGCCTTGAAGATCCGCACGCGCACGTCGTACCATCCGGCCTGGCCGGTGATCGGATCGGAGTTCGAGAATCGCGCGCCGTCCGGACCGCCGGGAAGCTCATCGGCGATGAGATGATTGAGCAGGAACCCCTTGCGCGACTCGTTCGCATCCGGCGCGAGGCCCCACGCGCCGGACGCCTTCCCGATCGCGTTCCACGTCCATACCGTGGCGGGCTCGACCGCCTCCGAGTACCGGCACATGCAGCGGACCTTTCCCCACTGCGATTCGACCCAGATCCAGTCATCGTCCGCGATGCCTTCCAGGCGCGCGGTGCGCGGGTTCACGAAGAGGTAGTTGTGAGTGTGAATCTGCCGCAGCCACGCGTTCTGGGAATCCCAGGAGTGGTACATCGCCATCGGCCGCTGCGTGATCGCAGCGAGCGGATACTTGCGCGTGTCGGTGACCTGCACCTCGAGCGGCGTGTAGTAGAACGGCAGCGGATCGAAGTAGGTCGCGATCCGTTCGCGCAGGCGCTCGGGCGGCTTGCGCCCGTCGCCCTTGCCCTCGGCGGCTCGCCGGAACCGCTGCAGCACCTCGGAGTAGAGATGGATGAGGATCGGCTCGCTGTGGCGTCGGATGCGCGTGCGCTGCGCCCACTCCGTGTAGCCCTGGTTCCAGTTACGCATGTACTGGTAGGAGAGCGGCAGGCGATAGTGAAACACGCAGTTGTTGCGCTCGTACATCTCCCATTGACGCGGATTCGGCTCGCCCTTCATGAATTGCTCGCCGCCCTTCCCGCGCCACCCGGCCAGGAATCCGATACCGGACCCCGGCTCGGTTTCGTAGTTGACGATGAAGTCCGGATAGTCGCGATACTTGCGACTGCCGTCCCGGTTCGCGAAGACGGGCAATCTCAACCGGCTGCCGAGCTCGATCAACACCTCCTGGAACGGCTTGCATTCCCCGGTCGGCGGCACCACTGGCACGCGCACCGAATCGGCCGGGCCGTCGAACTCGGAGATCGGCCGGTCCAGCATGGACATCACGTCGTGGCGCTCGAGATAGCTCGTGTCCGGCAAGACGAGATCGGCGAATGCCGCGGTCTCTGAATGAAACGCGTCGCAAACGACCAGGAACGGAATCCGGTACTCGCCGTTCTCGTCCCGATCGTTCAGCATCTTGCGCACTTCGACGGTGTTCATGGTCGAGTTCCAGGCCATGTTCGCCATGAAGATGAGCAGCGTATCGATTCGGTACGGATCGCCGCGCCACGCATTGGTGATGACGTTATGCATCAGGCCGTGCACGGCGAGCGGATGCTCCCAGGAGAACGCCTTGTCGATGCGCACCGGTTCGCCCTGCGCGTCGATGAAAAGATCCTCCGGCGACCCGGGCCAGCCGAGCACGAGCCCCCCGAGCGGCGTGTCGGGACGCACGGCATTCGGCCCCTTCGGCGGCTTCGCCATGGGCGGAATCGCGCGCGGAAACGGCGCCTTGTGACGAAAGCCGCCCGGTCGGTCAATCGTGCCGAGCAGGCTCATGAGGATGGCGAGTGCGCGAACGGTCTGAAACCCGTTCGAGTGCGCGGCGAGCCCCCGCATCGCGTGAAACGCCACCGGGTTGCCGACGACGTTTTCGTGCTCCTTGCCCCAGCTGTCGGTCCACGGAATCGGCAGCTCGATCTTCTCGTCGCGCGCGGTGATGCCCATTTCGTGGGCGAGTCGACGTATCGTTGCGGCCGGCACACCGCTGATGCCCTCGGCCCATTCCGGGGTGTACTGCTTGAGACGCTCCTCGAGCAGCTGGAACGAGGGTTTGACGGTTGCGCCGTCCTCGAGCCGGAACTCCCCGAATAGATACGGATCCGCGCCCTCGGTATGAGTCGGAACCGCGCGATTGGTATGCCGATCCCACCAACGGCGGTTCTGCGGATACGCCGGATTCGCCTCGGTCTTGCCGGGTTCGGCAGCCAGCATGCCGAAACGCTCGCCTTTCTCGTCCGTGTGTACAAGCTGTCCCGCGTTGGAGTAGCGCACCAGGAACTCGCGATCGTAGAGGCCGCTCGCGATCAGCTCGTGCATGATCGCGAGCAGCAGCGCACCGTCGGTGCCCGGCTTGATCGGCACCCACTCGTCGGCGATCGCGGAATATCCGGTCCGCACCGGATTGATGGAGATGAATCGCCCGCCGCGGCGTTTGAATTTCGCGATCGCGATCTTGAGCGGATTGGAGTGATGATCCTCCGCGGTGCCGATCATCACGAACAGCTTGGCGCGCTCCAGATCGGGGCCGCCGAATTCCCAGAAGGATCCGCCGATCGTGTAGATCATTCCGGCGGCCATGTTCACCGAGCAGAAGCCGCCGTGCGCTGCATAGTTCGGCGTTCCGAACTGGCGCGCGAAGAGCCCGGTCAGCGCCTGCATCTGGTCCCGCCCGGTGAACAACGCGAACTTCTTCGGGTCGGTCGCGCGAATTTTCGCGAGACGCTCGGTCAGCATCTCGAATGCCTGCTCCCACGAGATCGCTTCGAATTCTCCCGCGCCACGCTCGGCGCCGGGTTTGCGCCGCAGCGGCTTCGTGAGTCGCGCCGGGGAGTACTGCTTCATGATCCCCGAAGAGCCCTTGGCGCAGATCACTCCGCGGTTGAGAGGGTGCGCGGGGTTGCCATCTATGTAACGGACCTTGCCATTGACCAGGTGCACGCGGATCCCGCAGCGGCAGGCGCACATGTAGCACGTCGTGGTCTTGACCTGGGTCGTCGCGGCGGACGCCGCAGACACGGCCGCATCGACCGGCGCGTTCATTTGGGGGAGAGAAGCATGAGGGGCGAGTATAGAATTCGCCTAAGGTCCGGAAAACCCCGCGATTCTGATTTGCCGATCAATGACCCTGATAGGGTGCATCAGGGCGTTGGTGCGTCGTGCCGGATAAGCTTTTCGGCCCTGAGCGCGTCCCAGAACGCCGGCGGAATGGCGATTCGCATCCACTGCATGTTGGTGCGGACCTGTTCGGCCGAGTCGGCGCCCGGAATGACGCTCGAAACGGCCGGATGCGCGAGCGGGAACTGGAGTGCTGCCGCCCCGATCGGAACGCCGTGGCGGCGGCACACGGCGTCGATGCGCGCTACCCGCTCGCGCACGTCGGGCTCCACCGGCTTGTAGCCGTACTGCGCACCGGGCTCCGTGGGTCGCGCGAGAATCCCGGAAGAGAACACGGCTCCGATGACGACTGCGACGTTGCGCTCGAGGCAGAGCGGCAGCTCACCATCCAGCGCGGTCTGGTCCAGCAGCGTATAGGGCATCGCGACCAGGAAGAAGTCCATCTCGAAGCGCTCGAGAAAGCGCGGGATCATCCCGATGTGGTTGATCCCGGCGCCGATTGCGCCGATCTCGCCGCGCTCGCGCAAGTCCGCAAGTGCGGTGAATCCACCGCCGCGATCGAGTTCCTCGAGTCGCGCCGCAATTCCGGCCTCGTCCTGTTGGAACTTGAGGTCGAGGTCGTGCACTAACAGCGCGTCGACGCGTGTCATTCCAAGGCGTTGCAGGCTGTCCTCGTAGGAACGGAGCACGCCGTCGCGCGTATAGTCGAAGCGCAGGTCGAATGGCAGGCCACCTGCCCAGCGCTGGCTGTAAGGCCCCGGACCCGACACATCGCGCGGCCGGATCAATACGCGCCCGACCTTGGTCGAGACGACGAAACGATCACGCGGTTTCCCGCGCAACACGTGCCCCATGCGGTGCTCGCTGCGCCCGATGCCGTACCAGGGTGCCGTATCGAAGTAGTTGACCCCGTTTGCGTACGCCGTCTCGATCGTGAGGTTCGCGCGCGCCTCGTCGATCGGCCCATGCGGATCGCCCAAGGGCACGCCGCCCAGCCCGAGCCGCGTCACGCCTGGTCCGTGGCGCCAGAGCGGCCTGAGTTCAAGTGGGTCCATGGCTGTTTCTCAACCGGCTCCGCCTGGAGCCGATCGGGCGACTTTGCGAGCGCTAACCGACGTGCGCTCGCTGCGAGTGCGCCGGGCGCATCCACCGCGCAGCGGTGCGTGCGGTCCGGTCAGCGGCGGTGGTCGCCGCAGTGTGCCACCGTCAGGCGGCGGGCTGGATATTGGAGGCCTGCTTGCCCTTCGGACCCTGGGTGACCTCGAAGCTGACTTTCTGGCCTTCCTTGAGCGACTTGAATCCGCCGCCCTGGATCGCCGAGAAATGCGCGAAGACATCCGGACCACCGTCATCGGGGGTGATGAAACCAAAACCTTTGGCGTCGTTGAACCACTTCACCGTACCTGTTGCCATCTTTTTCGCTCTCGCAATACATGAATCCGTGAATCAAAAACCGGTCCGAACCCGGCCCCGCGCCTCGCTCAAGGCCGCGCCCGGCACGGGCCCCGGAGGGCGTCGGACCAATGCGACAAGGACTTGAAATAAAACGCAAAGCTGGCTTCTACTCGCTTGTGGCACGGAAGTCAAGCCGCGGTGTGGGCACGCGGCCTGCACCGCGCCGCTCGCGCGCGTTGCATGCTCGTGCTCGTTGCGGATTTCGAGACCCGCAACGGGCCACGGGTTCTGCGTGGGATAGTCCCTGACGCGATAGGGTCTTCTCCCGGTAACATCGCGGGGGCAGCAGAGGAGAGGAGTCTTTGGAGTGCGAGAAACGCGAGATTACGCGGTGGCCTTTGCCGACATTGCGTCGAGCACGGCCATCTACCGTGAGCTCGGCGACGCAGCTGCCCGGGAGCTGACCCAGGCGTACTGCAGCCGGGTGATCGCGCTGCTCCCGCGTTTCGAGGGCCGCCTGGTCAAGACGCTCGGGGATGGCGTGATGTGCATCTTCCCCGACCCCGAAAAAGCAGTGCTCGCAATGAGCGCGCTGCACGCCGAAATCGCCTCCCAACCGCTCGGCGGCCACCAGATCAGTCTGCACAGCGGTCTCAACTACGGATCGGTGATCCTCGAGGGCACCGACGTCTACGGTACGATCGTCAACGTCGCGGCATACCTGGCTGCAACGGCGCGCTCGGAGCAGATCCTGACCACCCACGCGGTCGTCAGCCAGCTTTCGCCTTCCACTGCGAGCTGCGCGCGCGCCATCTACAGCACCAAGCTGAAAGGTGACGAGCGAGAGTCGACCATCTACGAGGTCATCTGGCAGACCGACCGCGCCGGGATCACCGATCTCAACCTGGGGCGGCGCGAGCTGCCCCCGGACGAAGGAGCCCTGCTGGTCTCGCTCGGTGACGACCCGGTACGCGTGGACCCCACCCGTGCGCGCATCCAGCTCGGACGCGATCCATCCAGCGATCTGTCGGTGGTCGATCACCTCGCTTCGCGCAACCATGCGACGATCGAGTTCGAGAACCTGAATTTCCGGCTGATCGACCACAGCGCGAACGGCACTTTCGTCGCGTTCGACGGTTCGCCCGGCGAAGTGCACGTGCTGCGGGGCGAAACCGCACTCTACGGCTCAGGCCGCATCAGTCTCGGCCGATCGCTCTCCGACGCCGAGGCGCAGCCCATTACATTTCGCCGCGACAAGCGCGCGCTGTTCCGCGTCTGACGCTCGCGCGTGCGGGATCCACGCGCGTCAGCCGATGCGCGCCCCCGCCTCGACAAACGCGGTCTTCAGCTCGTCATACGTGTAGGCGACGGGAAACTGCGGGAACTCGTCGATCACGTTCTGCGGAGGATGGAACAGGATCCCCGCGTCCGCCGCGGCCAGCATCGCCGTATCGTTGTACGAATCCCCCGCCGCAATGGTCCTGAAATTGAGCGCGCGCAATGCGCGCACCGTCTCACGCTTGTGGTCCGGCATCCGGATGCGGAAGCCGCTCACCTTGCCACCCGGTTCGACCTCGAGCTGGTGGCAAAGCAGGGTTGGATGGCCAAGCTGGCGCATCAGTGGCGCGGCGAACTCGTAGTACGTATCCGAAAGGATCACGACCTGGTAGCGGTGCCGCAGCCAGTCGAGGAATTCGCGCGCGCCCGCCAGCGGCCCCATGCCGGTGATGACGTCCTGGATGTCGGGCAGCCCGAGGTGATGTGCCTCGAGGATCGCGAGCCGCCCGCGCATCAGCTTGTCGTAGTCGGGTTCGTCCCGCGTGGTTCTGGACAGTTCCGCGATCCCGGTGCGCCGGGAAAACTCGATCCAGATCTCCGGGATCAGCACGCCCTCGAGATCGAGGCAGGCAATCTGCAACGTGTCCTCCGTCCGGCGATCCGGACGGACCGCGCGCAAAAGGCCCGTATTGTCCGCGGTCGCGCGGGGACGATCAAGGATGGAGTGAGGCACGACTCTCGGCGGTCAAAGAATCCGACGAGTCAGCGGCCATGCCCGGCCGGCGCCGCGACGGGGCGAGCCGGATACCCGCTCGAGGACGCGATTTGCGGCACGATGCGCCCGACACGCGCCGGCTCGCCCCGCTATCGACGCCGATCGACGCGAGAGATCCAATGCCCCCGACGCAGACTCACCTTAGAACTAGAGCGTGGCCTCTGCCGCGCCGGCAGCGAGCAGATCCAGGCGCGCGGTACTCGCCTGCACGGCGACGCGCTGGTGGTAGAAGCGCAGGCCGCGCTTGCCGCCAAGCTCTTCGCCGCCGCCGGCACGCCCGGGTCCGCCATGCACGCACATCGGCATCACGATGCCGTGTCCCGTGTTGGCCTCTGCGACACTGGCGTCGATCACCAGGATGCGCCCGTGCATGGACGCGATGCCAAGCGCGGCAGCGGTGGCGAACGCGTCATCGCCCGTGAACACCGATGCGGCGAGCGATCCACCGCCACGCGCGGCAAGCGCATAGGCTTCGTCCGCGTTCCGGTACGGCATCACCGTGCAGACCGGCCCGAAAACCTCTACCTCGTGAATCGCCTTCCCATCCAGCGGTGACTTGGCGCGCAGCAGCGTCGGCGGGACGAACGCCGCCGCGGCTGGGTCGGCGTCGACGGGCAAAAATCCTTTTGCGTCACCGACCACGATGCCCGCTTCGGCGGCAAGCTGCTGAATGCCCTCGAGAGCCGCCTTCTGCTGCGCCTTGTTGACGAGCGGCCCCATGCGCACCGACTCGTTGCGCGGATTGCCGGTCACGACCTTGGCGAGCCGCGCGGAGAGCGCTTCGGTCACGGCGTCCGCGATTGCGGCCGGCACGAGCGCACGCCGGATCGCAGTGCATTTCTGCCCCGCTTTCACCGTCATCTCGCGCGCCACCTCCTTCACGAAAAGGTCGAACTCCGCCGTGCCCGGCTTGGCGTCCGGACCGAGCAGGCTGAGATTGAGGCTGTCCGCCTCGATATTGACGCGCGTGGACCGCGCGATCACGTTCGCATTCGCGCGCAACTGGCGGGCCGTGTCCGCGGAGCCGGTGAATGCCACCGCGTCCTGGCCGGTGACGAGATCGGCGAGCGCGCGACCCCCTCCGCAGATCACCGAAAGCGCGCCGTCCGGCAACGCCGCGGCGTCGATCACGTCCTTGACCATGCGCTGCGTGAGCAGACAGGTCGACGTCGCCGGCTTCACGAATGTCGGGACGCCGGCGAGGATTGCGACCGCAGCCTTCTCCCACATTCCCCAGGACGGGAAGTTGAATGCGTTGATGTGAACGCCGACACCGTGCAGGGGCACCCACAGATGCATCGCCTGGAACGCCTCGTCCTTCCCGAGCCGCTCGTAGCCCGGATCGCGCAGGCACCGGGCTGCGCCGAGACCCTTTGCAACGCTTGCGTAGTACTTGAGGGTACCGATCCCCCCGTCTATGTCGATCGCGGCGTCGATCTTCGTGTTGCCCGAATTGCGCAGAGCGATGTCGAAGTATTCGTCGCGCTTGGCCGTGAGCGCGTCGGCGATCGCGCGCAGGAGTCCACCGCGTTCGGCGTAGGACATGGCACGCAGGGCGGGGCCGGCCTTGGTGCGCGCGTAGTCGAGCGCGCCGGCGAGGTCGATCCCGTCGCTCGTCGCCCGGGCAAGTTCCTCGCCGGTGACGGGATCGATCAGCGCAACGCCGTCCCCCTTCCCCTCGATCCATTTTCCGGAAACGTAGTTCGCGAGCTTCATCGGCGGATTCTCCTGGTAAATGGGGGCCGAGCGCGTGGTGCGCCAGATCGATGCAACGAACGCATGCGCCGTGTGGGGCGAAGCCCGGTTCCGAACGGCGAAGATACCACCAGCGCGCGGCCATGCGCAGCGCTGCTCTAGAGAGAAAGTCGCCGGCCCGGCCGGTGACTAACCCGCGATCGGGGTGCACGAGGGGCCCGGCCCCCTCGTAGCGTGAAAACCAGCTACCGCTTCGATTACCATCCCGGCATTGCCGATCGCGGCTTGCGGGCCGTGTGATCGATTGTGCGGTGATCAGGAGACCAGGGATGCCGGGCGGCTACCGGATATTGTTCGGCGACATTCACAATCACAATGCCCTGGGTTACGGCGTGGGATCGCTCGAGCGCAGCATCGATGTGGCACGCACTCATCTCGATTTCTTTGCATTCACCGGCCATTCGAGCTGGCACGACATGGTGCCCATGGAGGGAGGGCGCGAAGCGCACTGGAGCAGAGGATTCGAGCGCCTGAAGGCCGGCTGGCCGGCCGTTCAGCGGCTCATCGCGGACGCGAACCGCGACAGTGAGTTCGCGGCGTTTCTCGGTTTCGAGTGGCACTCGAGCCGGTTCGGCGATCAGTGCGTGGTGTTTCCCGATGACCACCAGCCGCTGTGCTTCGCAGACACCGTGCAGGAACTGCGCCGGTTCTGCGGAGCGAAGCGCGCGCTCATGATTCCGCATCATCTAGCCTACCCCACCGGGATGCGTGGCGTGAACTGGGAAGTCTTCGATCCCGAGTGCACGCCGGTCGTCGAGATCTTCTCCGAGCACGGCAATTCGGAGGATGACCGCGGTCCATTTCCGTTCTTCAATCACTCCATGGGCGGACGCGTGACGGCGAACACGGTGCGCGCGGCGCTCGCACGCGGGCTGCAGTTCGGTTTCGTCGCGTCGACCGACAGCCACAGCGGCTTTCCGGGCGCCTATGGAGAGGGCCTCATGGCGGCCCTGTGCACGGACCTCGATCGCGCGTCGATCCTCGCGGCAATCAACGCGCGACGCACCTACGCGCTGACTGGAGACCGCATCGCCGTGGATCTCACGGTGGAGGGCCACCCGATGGGCGCGAGCATTCAGTGTGGCCGCACGGCAGAAATGACGTATTCGATCGAGGGCCGCGACGAGCTCGACGTGGTCGAAGTCATTCAGGACGGTCGGGTCGTCCACCGAACGTTTCCGCGCGCCGAGACCACGTCCAGCGAGCGCACGGGCGACCCGTTTCAACTCCGCCTTGAGTGGGGGTGGGGCCCCTGGGGCGACCTCGCGCTCGAGCGCATCGCCGACTGGGAATTCGAGGTCGTGGTGTCGGGCGGACGCCTGCTGCGTCACTTTCCGTGCCTGCAGTCCGGACCGTTCGATGAGAATCGGCGCCACCGGTTCCGGCAGACGGACGAACAAATCCTGCAAGTCGTGTCGTACTCGTCGCGCAAGGGCGCCTACCGGCAGAACCCCAACCAGAGCGTCATACTCGAGGTGGCCGGGGATGCCGGGACACGGTTCGACCTGCGGATACGGCGCCCCACGGAATGCCGCTTCGCCACCACGGTCGGGGAACTCGCCATCGGATCGATGCATTGCCCCACGGGGCCGTTTCCGAAAGAGAGCTGCATGTGGCATCGACTGGTGCCGCGCGCCGCGTCGCGCGTCGAGGATCGTGTCACACTCGACGTGCCGGCCGACGCACCGAGTCACGCATACCTTCGCGCGCGTCAGCTGAACGGTCACATCGCGTGGACCAGCCCGGTATTCCTCGACGCGGCGTGATCGGCCGCATCGGGGTGACTGGCCGCGCGGCCGCTCGCTTGACAAGGTCCGCCCACGCCGGCCAGAATAAGTAACCATCTGGTTACTTATCGGCCGCGTCATTCCGTTGATTGGCAAAACATTGTCAATGTCTTCGGGGATGGAGTTCAAATTCAGCGGGAGGAGGAAGTCATGAAACGCCGCATCTTTCTGGGTACCACCGCAGCCTTGGCGCTGCTCGCGAGCGCACCGCTTGCGAGCCTCGCGGCAGACTATCCCGAGAAGCCCATCACTTTCGTCGTTCCCTGGCCGGCCGGCGGCACGACCGACATCATCGGCCGGTTGCTCGCCGATGCCATGTCCACCGATCTCGGCAAACCGGTCGCGGTCGTGAATCGGGTGGGCGCCGGTGGCTCGCTTGGCACGAAGGCCGTGCTCGACGCGCCGAAAGACGGTTATACCGTGCTCGTCACGACGAGCGGCAACCAGATCCTCACGCCGCTCGCGAAGAACGTGGGCTACAAGTCGGCGGATTTCGTGCCGATCGGGCAAGTCTCCTCGCGCACGCTGGCGCTCGGCGTCAAGGCGGACGCGCCGTGGAAGAATCTGGCGGACCTGCAGAAGGACGCCAAGGCGAATCCGGGCAAGTACACGTTCGGTGCGGTCCCGAACGTCCTGCCGTTCCTGACCCTGGACCAATGGACGAAGCTGGCCGGCGTGCAACTCACGTTCGTTCCCCAGCAAGGTGGCGCGCCCGGCGTGACCGGAACGCTCGGCGGGCATCTCAACATGGTCCCCGAGAGCCTCTCGTCCATGAACTCGCATCTCAAGGCCGGGACGATGCGGGCGCTCGCCGTATTCAACGAGGAACGCGACCCCGCCGCGCCCGACGTCCCGACCGCCAAGGAGCAGGGATTTGCGGTGTTCGGCAATCCATTCACCGGGTTGGCGGTGGCCAAGGGAACACCCGATGCGGCAGTCAAACGCCTGCGTCAGTCGATGGCGAAGGTCGTCATGGAGCCTGCATTTCAGGACAAGGCGATGAAGGCCGGCTCGAACGTCACGTATCTCGACGGAGAAGGGTTCGGGAAAGTGTGGGCGCGCGACTGGGAGGCGTACGCGCCGGTGCTGCAGAAGAAGTGACGCGACTCGCCCAAATCTCACTTCGGTCACATTGACGCCGCATGGCTCGGCGTCTGCTTCGCAGCATTCCGCGCGACGGCTGGGCAGGGCTCGCGCTGATCGCCGGCGGCCTCTTCTTTCTCGCGCATCTCCTCCGCGCGCCGGCCGAAGGGGTAACGGAGTTCGTGTCGGCAACGACTCTTCCCACGGCACTCGCCGCCTTCCTTGCCGGGCTTGGCGCCGTCCTGCTCGCGGCAGCATGGCGCACACGGTACCGCGCAGCGCCGCTGACGTCCGATGAGTCTGCACGCACCGACTCTGGCGGGAAAATTCGGGTCCTCTTGCTGGTCGCTGGCACCGCGGCTTATATCTGGCTCCTCCCGGTACTGGGTTATCTGGCGTGCACCATGGCCTATATCGGCGGGATTGCGCTGCTGTTCGGCAACCGCCGGCCGATTTCGGTGGCCCTGTTGATGTTGCTCGTTCCGCTTGCGCTCATGCTCTTCTTCGAGAAGTTCATGATCATTCCGCTGCCATCGGCATCGCTCTTCGGCTGACGGTGCATGCAGGAACTGCTTGCAGCGGCGGGCCAGGTTCTCGCCGTCCAGAACCTGGCGATGATCACGCTCGGGCTGGTGATCGGGATACTCATCGGCGCGGTTCCGGGCCTCAACGTTCCGCTGGCGGTCGCGATCGCATTGCCGATCACGTTCAAGCTGGACCCGATCGGCGGGATCGCCTTGCTGGTCGGCATCTACAAGGGCGGCACCTACGGCGGGTCGATCTCGGCCGTCCTGATCAACGTGCCGGGGACTCCGGCGGCGGCGGCGACAGCCGCGGACGGGAGTCAGCTTACGCGGCAAGGCCATGCCGGCAAAGCGCTACGCATGTCGCTCTACGCATCGATTGCGGGCGAGCTCGTGAGCGATATCGTGCTGATCGGCCTCGCCGTGCCGGTCGCGATGTTCGCCCTCAAGTTCGGGCCCGTGGAGAATTTCGCGCTCGGGCTTTTTTCGCTCACGCTCATCGCGGTACTTTCGGAAGGAAACATGGTCAAGGGTCTCGCGGCCGGAGCGTTCGGCGTCTTTCTTTCGACGTTCGGGCTCGATCCGCTCACCGGCGACGCGCGCCTCACCTTCGGAGTCAACGAGATCGCCGCGGGCTGGTCGTTCATCGCACTGGTGATCGGGATATTCGCGATTGCCGAGGCCATGGCGATGGTCGAGAAACGCGTGTTCGCCCCGATCGCAGCCGGGCGCGTCGCGCTGCGCGATCCCGCCCACCGCCTCTCGCGCGATGACTGGCGTGCCGCGGCGCCCGCCATACTTCGTTCGGCACCTATCGGCGTCTTCATCGGCGCAGTGCCGGGGCTCGGCTCCGCCATCTCGGCCTACCTCAACTACGGAATTGCACGCGCGCTGTCGAAGCATCCCGAGCGGTTCGGCAAGGGAGCGATCGAGGGCGTCGCCGCAGCGGAAACGGGCAACAATGCCGTCACCGGGTCGACCTTCATCCCGATGCTCACGCTCGGGATCCCCGGAGACGTCATCACTGCGATCATGCTCGGCGCATTCATGGTGCACGGCCTGATCCCCGGGCCGGCGCTGTTCCGGGACCACAGCGACTTCGTCACGGCATTTTTCGTGCTGATGCTGACCGCGACCTTCCTGCACCTGATCGTCGGGCGCATCGGCCTGTCGCTGTTCATCCAGGCGATCAAGGTCCCGAATACGATCCTGTTTCCCACCGTCGTGGTGCTGAGCCTCACCGGCGTCTACGTCGCCACGAACAATCTCTTCGACGTCGGCGTGATGCTCGGTTTCGGTATCCTCGGATACGCCATGAACAAGTTCGGCTTTCCGGTCGCGCCGCTGCTCATCGGATTCATACTCGGGCCACTGGTCGAAGTCGGCCTGCGCCAGAGCCTCATCGTCGGGCGGGGGGATGTCACGATCTTCTTCACGCATCCGATTTCGGCAGTGTTTCTGACACTCGGCGCGCTCACGCTCGTGTGGACGGGTTGGCGCGAGTGGCGGAGTCGACCAGGAGAACCAGGATGAAAATCGAGCGGATCGAGGTATTTCCCGTTCGCATGCCCCTGAAGGCCGTGCTGACCTTGCCGAAAGGTGCCACGCGCACGCTCGAAGAGGGCAAGCGCGTCGCGCTGGTCAAGGTCACGGCGGACGACGGGACCGTCGGCTGGGGCGAGAGCGGCCCAAGCCGCAAGTGGTCGGCCGAGACGCTCGAGAGCTGCGTCACGACGCTGCGCGACTACCTCGCTCCGTGCGTGATCGGGCACGATCCCCATGACATCGCCGGCCTACACCGGAAAATGAACCAGGAAATCGCCCCCGGTCTGGATCCCGGGCAGCCGATCGCGAAGAACGCGATCGATGTCGCCGTGCACGATCTGGTTTGCCGGAAGATGGGCATCAACCTCCAGAGCTATCTCGGCGCCAAGCGGCTCGACCGCATCTCCCTTGCGCGCCTGGTGTCGGCTGCAAACCCGGACGAGGCGGCGCGCATCGCGCGGGAAGCCCATGCGGCGGGGTATCGCGGATTCAAGGTCAAGGTCGGGCACGAGCCCGATCACGACGCAGAGCTCGTTAAGGCAGTGATCGAAGCGGCAGACGGTGGTTTCGTATGGCCGGACGCCAACCAGGGATATACCCTCGAGCAGGCGCTGCGCTTCTGCCGGCGTGTGGAGCCACTCGGCATCACGCTGTTCGAACAGCCGGTTGCGATGCACGACATCTACGCGATGAAACGACTGATAACGGCTACGCCGATCACCATCGCCCTCGACGAAGCGGCGATCGGGATTCCGTTCGTCATCGAGCTCATCCGGCGCGAAGCCATCGAAGGGATGGCGATCAAGATCAACAAGACCGGGGGCATCCACTACGCGCGCCAGATGTGCGATCTCGCGCTGAATGCCGGGATCAAGCTCGTCGGCAGCGGTCTCATGGATGCACCGATCGGATTCGCTGCTTCCGTGCACCTTTTCGCCGCATACGGCATCGATCTGCCGGTCGATCTGAACGGCCCGCAATTCATCGCCGAGAACTATCTCGCGCGCCCCATCCCGATGGAGGGCCAGACCGTTCCGGTCCCGCAGGGCCCCGGCCTCGGGATCGAGATCGACGAGGCGAAGGTCAGTGCCTGGCGGCTGCCGATGTAGCGTGGCCGGTGGCGGCCGGGGCGGCTCCAGTCAGGGATTCGAGAAAGGCAACGAGATCATCGACTTCCCGGGGCGAAAGCTTGAGCGGGCGCAGGATCCGCTCACCGTCCGCGTGCAGTCGCTCCTCGTTCAGGTCGGAGTAGTGCAGCACGACGTCGCGCAGCGTCGCAATACTTCCGTTGTGCATGTAGGGCGCAGTGAGCGCTACGTTGCGCAGTCCGGGGACCTTGAACTCGCCGAAATTGCGGTGCAGGGATGCGACATGCCGCGTCTTGCCGGCCCCCGCGCCACCCGGATCGTCGTTGTACGGTCCGAGCAGATTGAACCGGTCGGCGCGCAATTCCTTGATCCCTCCATGCCGGCCGGAATCGACACGCCCCTTTGCCACGAAGTACGAGATGCCGATGTCTGCGAACTCGCCGTTCGTGAACGCCGGTCCGAAATGGCAGAAGCCGCAGTTCCCCTTGCCGACGAAGATCTTCAACCCGCGTTGCGCAGCGAGGGGATAGCGTGCGGCGGCCGCCCGATCATCGCGCGCGAGCGCATCGCGGAACTCGTCGAATGCGGAGCGTGACGAGACGAGCGTCTCCAGGTAAGCGGCAATCGCCTTGCCCGTATTGACGAGCATCGCCTCGTCGGCGTGCGCGTCGCGTGGAGTCGTTCCAAACGCGTTCGCGTAACGGCGTGCGAGCGCCTGATCCGCACGCAATAGCCCCGCGACGTGGTCGGGGTCTGCCGCAAGCTCGATCGGATTCAGGATCGGCTTCATGCTCTGCCGCCAGAGGCTGTCCGCGGCGCCGTCCCAGCCGAACCAGTGCGCGAAACCGACGTTCCACACGCTCGGCGTGTTGCGGTCGAGCGATTCACGACCGTAGGCCCGCTCCCGACCGTCCGTGAACGCGCGATCGGGAAGATGGCAGGCCGCGCATGACATCGCGCCGTCACCCGACAGCCGCCGGTCGTAGAACAGTCGCTCCCCGAGGGCAATCGCATCGGCATTCCCCGATACGCGGTTGCTCTTGTCGCGCAGCACCGGCTGTGGCCACGGACCGTGCTGCAGGATCCGGCGTATCTCCTCCGCGCTGAACTCGACCTGCTCCTGCGACCGTGCAGCGGCGACGCTTGCGAGAAGCAAGACGGCCAGCAGCGCAGCCGCAACGCGCGCTTTCATTCGAGCAACAGATCTTGGGTGATCCGCTCGTGCAAGCCGGGCGCATCGAGGTCGAAGATCAATTCCCAGCGTCCCGGCATGTGAAAGAGCATCCCCTCGGCCAGGAACCGGCCGCTGCCCTCGGCAACGACAGTCGGGCGATAGTTCATGCCGTGCCGATGCGCGGGCATCCGTGCATCGACGCGCAATCCGGTCGGCACCACGGCCTGCCCTTTCGCGCAAACCTGGACCTCGATCGCGAAGGCGCGACCGACGGCAATCGCCGCGGGCTCGGTCCGGTACATGACCGTGTAGCGCTCCGATTCCGCGCGCGCGACGGCCGCTCGCGACGCGGCGCCGCAATCGGCGGCCTGCGCCTGACTCACTGCAAGCGGTGCGAGCGCGGCGACCAGCCTCACGAATTTCCTTGGCATCATGCGTCAGTCCGAGCGTTTCTTGTCGAAAGCCTCGCCGATCACCGCTTCGCCGTTCTTCCAGGCGATCCGCTCGGCGACCTCCGGCGGCAAGTCTCCCAGCCAGGCGCGTGACCAGGTCGCATGCTCGGGCACGTAAAACCAGCGTTCCGGAACGAACGTGTCGGTGCCGACCATGAACCGATCCGGAAACTCCAGGAACGCCGCACGCCACTCCGGCGCAACCTTGCCGCCTGCGCCATGGTCCGTGCGAAACGCCAGGTCGGCCCAGAGATTCGGATGCCTGGCCAGCATCTCGCGCACGCGCTCGGGGCGTTCGAACCCGGAGTGCGCCCAGAGGATGCGCGCCTGCGGCCACTGCGCGAACAGCCGCTCGATCGTGTCGGCGTCGGAATGGGCGTGCAGCATCAGCCCGTACTGCTTGGCGAGCTCAACCATCCGTCGCGGCACGGGAAGGTCGGCATCTGCACCGTAGAGATGGAATTCGCCAATGGCAACGTACCGGTATTTTCGGAGCCGCTCTTCCAGGTACGTGATGACTCCGGGGTCGCGCACCCACGTGGAGATCTCGCCGCGCCGCCGGTAGGGCCGGAGCTCGGGCACGATCAGGTGGGGCGCCGCAGCGTAGAGCTTCTGCGTTCCCTCGTCGTCGGAGCTCGACACGAGTGCGCGCTTCACGTTCGCCCGGCGCAACAGCTCGATCACTTTCTCGACCGGCAGCATCTCCACCGCGTCGTGGCTGTAGTGGACATGCGCATCGAATACCGGAAGCTCCGCGCCCTGCGCGACCGACACCGCCAGCATCGTGACGAGACTTGCAGCGAGCGTTCTGATCATGGACGACCTCGTACGGGACATTGGGTGTCGCGGCACCGACCCCGCAAGCATACCGCGCGCCGCACGGCGTGAATGTGCTGCAGGGCCCGGCGAGCAGTCACGACGCGAACGCTGACGCGGCGGGCGATATTCCCGTAATCGCGCGGATTCAGCTCGTCAGCCGCCGATAGACCTCGGCGGTCTTCACGGGCAACCGGCGCACGTCGTCGACGAGAACCCAGCTCGCGGCGCCGTACATGTGAGGCAGGTAGTCGCGCGCCTGCTCGTCGATGGTGATGCAGAATGGATGGACGCCCCGTCGGCGCGCTTCGAGCAGCGCCTGACGGGTATCCTCGATCCCGTATTCCCCGCGATACCCGTCGCCGAAGTCGTCCGGCTTGCCATCCGAGAGCGTGACCAGCAGGCGTGTTCGCACATCCTCGGCGGCGAACATTCCCGCGGCATGGCGGATCGCCACACCCATCCGCGTGTAGTCCTGGGGCGTAATGCCGGCGATGCGGCTCTTGACGAGTGTGCCGTAGGGCTCGCCAAACTGCTTCACCCGGTAGAGCTCGCACCGCTTGCGAGTCATTCCCGAGAACCCGTAAATCGCGTACCGGTCGCCGAGGACCTCGAGCGCTTCGCACAACAGGACGAGTGCCTCGCGTTCCGCGTCGTTGATCCAGCCTTTCGTCGACCCGCTCATATCCACCAGAAACAGGACTCCGATCGACCGCTCCGTGCGCTGACGCCGTGTGAAGAATCGCTCGGGGAATTCGCGCCCTGCGGCGAGATCCGCGAACCCCGCCACTGCAGCATCGATGTCGATGCCATCCCCGTTCGGCTGACGCCGGTGGGTCCGGTCCTCACCCCGTAGCGCCTCGAAGGTGCGCTTGAGGGCGGCGATCTGCCCTCGATACTTCTCGAGCGTACGCCAGACGAATCCGGCGTCGCCTGGAAGAATGTCGCGAACGCGGAGCGCACACCAGTTGCGGCGATAGTTCTTGCGCGCGAAGTCCCACTCTTCGTAGAGGATGACGTCCACCTCGTTGTCCGCCGGATCCTCTTCGGGTCCGCCGCACGCCCCGGAATGTCCGGCAGCCTGGCGGTCGCCCGCTCCGGCCGGCACGAGGTACTCGGGCGGCAGCTCTTCGAGATCCTGCAGGATCGATTGAACGAGGCGCATCGCATCCGCGGAGGGCGTCAAGGGTTTCCCGTTCAGGCGTAGCTCGACATCGCGCGCGCCCGCGGCATCCGGCTCGGATAGCTGCGCGGTAAAGGGTGCACCGGCATCTTCATCAGATCCGGCGCGTTCCCGGTGCTCGTCGCGCAGGGCGGCGAGCAGCGCACGGAATGCCTCCTTCTCGCGCGCAATGCGCGACGCCCGCACATCCGCGGCCGGCTCGGGCCGCAACGGACCGACATAGCACCATTGCGGAGGCGCCCGTGCAAAGTCGACTTGCGCCAGCACTGCGACGCTGTCCGCAGCGCCCGCGCGCGCGCTGCGCAAAGGCGCGAGCAGTTCGAGGAGCCTCGCGTCAGGCAGCGGTACCTGCAACGAGCGCATGTCCCGTGCAAGGCCCGGCAGCGCCGCCGCGATCCGCGCATCGAGTCGCACCGCTTCGAGAAATGCAAGCCAGCGCCGCGCACGAGAAGGATCGCGACTTTGCTCCACTGCAGTGGCGATTTCCGAACCGTACGTGCCGAATCGCGCTTGCGCCCAAGCGAGACCGACCATCGCCTTGTAGACGAGAAAATTCCGCTCGCGTGCCGCGAAGCGCGAGACCTCGTCGGGCAGGTACACCGTTTGCGTGTCGGTCCAGGGCGCCTCGTCCGGCGCCACGCGCAGCGCTCTTCCAGCCAGCCCGCAGGCGAACATCTCGAGTACGCGGGTCACGTCCGATAGCCGCAACGCGTGGGACTGTTCCGCCCAGGATCGCGTGAATCGCGTCAGGTCATTCGAGCGCCGCGCCCGCCGCGTACGTGCTTTCGCGGTCGAACGCATCCATTGCCGCAATCACCCAGGCTTCGGTGCCGCGCTCGCCCAACAGGGCGAGCGCACGCGGAACCGCCGCCGCGAACTGGTAGGCGAGCTCCACATTGCTTTGCGCCACGACCCGTACCCAGTGCAGGACGAACTCCCGATGCGGCCGCGCGAGTGCCGCGATTTCAGGAACAAGCTGGGCGGCCGTGCGGCGCGATGACAGGCAGGCCGCGAGCAGCTCCTCGAGCAGCTTCTCGATCTGCAGGCGTACGTCCTGCCTCGTCACGGGATCGATCCGCACGCTAGAAGAGCGATGCGACGAGCTCGTTGACCGCGGCAAGCGCTTCCGGCTCGTCGGTAAGCGATTGCGCGATCGCCGAGGCACAGGCGGCACGAGCGGGCACGCCGTCGACGATCAGCTTGCCAGCATGCACGAGGAGCCGTGTGCTGGCGCCCTCGTCGAGCCCGTTTCCCTTCAGGCTGCGAGTCATCGCGGCGAGCGTGACGAGCCGTTCGGCAAGTGGCGCGTCGACGCCGGTCTCGCGCGCGACGATGCGTTGCTCGATCGCCGCGGCAGGATAGCCGAACTCGATCGCGACGAAACGCTGGCGGGTGCTGTGCTTCAGCTCCTTCAGAACGCTCTGGTAGCCCGGATTGTAGGAGAGCGCCAGCAGGAATTCGGGCGGGGCGCGCAGCACCTCACCGGTCTTCTCGATCGGCAGGATGCGCCGGTCGTCGGCGAGCGGGTGGATCACGACCGTCGTGTCCTTGCGCGCCTCGACGATCTCGTCGAGATAGCAGATCGCTCCTAGTCGCACGGCTAGCGCAAGCGGACCGTCGACCCACACTGTTTCGGCGCCCACTATCAGGTAGCGGCCGACGAGATCCGACGCCGTGAGGTCATCATGGCACGAAACCGTCACGAGTGGCCGCGCGAGGCGCCAGGCCATGTACTCGATGAAGCGCGTTTTGCCGCAGCCGGTGGGCCCTTTGAGCAGGACCGGGATGTGACGGGCGTGCGCCGCTTCGAACAGCCGCACCTCGTCGCCCACCGGCTCGTAGTACGGCTCGGTCGCAACGCGATACTGGTCTGCGGTGTGAGTGCGTGCGTCCACTCCCCATTATCGCGCGCATCGTGGCGGCCGGCGCACAGCGAGGAACACACCCCGCAGCGGCCAGCGCCGCGGGCGATACAAGGGTATGACGCCTACGGCTTCTTCGGCGTCTCGTACACGGCTTCCTTCTGGAACGGTTCCCAGACGGTTTCGTAACCCACAAACCCCTTTTCGTTCGGCGGCATCTGACGCGTCGTCAAGAAACGCGCGTGGCCGTCAGGAACTTTGGTGGTGGGAGGTTTCTTTTCCTCGCTCATGCGTCACCTCTCTTGCCGTGAAGTCGGGATTTCAAGTGCAAGTCATTGAAGCCGAAACTCGTCGGATGTCATTCGGCACCGCTGCCTAGATAGGTCTCATGACTGACGGGTCGATATCCGCGCCCGCATCGATCGCGCCGCCCGCTCTTGTCTCTTCCTCAGTCGCGTCGCGCACGGTCAGTATCTCGAGCGCAAAGACGACCGCTCTGCCGCAGAGCGGATTGTTGCCATCGACCGTCAGTATCTCATCGTCCATCCGCGTCACGAGAAAGCTGCGGGTCTGGCCCTTGTCGTTCTCCATGAGGATGGAGGTGCCGACCTGCCGATACTCCTCGGGGACGTTCTCGATGTGATCGGTAAAAACCAGCGACTCGTCTCTGGGGCCGAAGATCTGATTGCCATCGATCGGCACTTCGATGATGTCGCCTGCGGACTTGCCCTCCAGCTCCCTATGGATGGAAGGAGCCAGAATTTCATTGTATCCGTGAACATAGCCCAACGGGAATTCGACCCGGGTGAGGACATGCCCCGTCTTCTTGTCGGTCACCTTGTAGGTGAGCTCCACAAGCTTGCCGTCTCGGATGGTATCGCTCATGTCGAATCCGAGGCAATTGCTCAGAAAATAGATGCGCCAAAAATCTTGACCTGTCCATCTTCGTAGCCGAGGACAAGTCTGCCAAGCCATTCGCCTTGCTTCTTGGTGCTGCGCTGCCGGTAGAGAACCGTCACATGCTCGCCCCGGCGGATGATGCCGAGGGCGTCGAAATTTTCAGAAAGACTTCTCGCCAGTTCGCTGTTTGCGAACTGATGGCCGGTCACCACCTGATCCATGGCAAGCGCCAGGGAACTGGAGAAGTTCCTTACGAACTCTCCGTACTTGCCTTCGTTCGAATATTTGACGAGGTCGCGCCATAGGGGATGGGCGATGGCGAGAATCTCCTCGTCGGTCTTCTCAATGATATTCACGCGCGGCTCTCCGCGAGCGGAAGATACCGGCTTCGAGGGAGACGTTGCTACTCCTTGTCCGAAACCAGGTGATAGCAAGGCGCCTTCTCCATGGTGTATTCGCCGGTTTGCGGATCGCGACGCGAAACCGTCAGCACGTGCCAGTTTGCGTCGTCCACCTTCATGGCGTCGCCCCGGTAGTAATAGCCCGGCCAACGGGTCTCCTTGCGGAACAGCGTGTGCTGCGTGACGCACTCCGCCGCGCGATGGCGGTGCTTCAATTCCCACGCGCGCAGCAGCTCGTGAGTGTCCTCCGCGGCCAGGTTCTCGAGGTCCTCCTCCATGATCTTGAGCTTCTTGAGGCCGATGCTCAGGAGCTTCTCGTTGGTCATGTAGTTGACGGTCACGCCGCCGCAATACTCGTCCATCAGCTTCTGCAGGCGGTCCAGGCCCTGCTTGGGATTGATGTAGTGCGGGTTGACATCGCCCGCCACGATCGCATTCCGGTAGATCTTGTAATGCTCCAGGGGTTTGTAGATCGCTTGCTTGCGGCGGTTGATCTGCTCGTCCGAGACGACAATGCCCTCCGCCTTCCCGTCGTCGATGTACTTGCAGGCGGCCTTCGCGGCGAGTCGGCCTTCGGTGAACGAGCCGGAGGAGAAGGCGTGCGGCGTGCCGCCGACCGCGTCACCGGCGCCGAACAGGCCTTCGATCGTCGTCATGCGGTTGTAGCCCCAGAAATACTCGGGAGGGGAAACGTCCTCGGGACCCGAGCACCAGGCGCCCGAGCCGGTCGCGTGGGAGCCCATGACGTAGGGCTCGGACGTGGTCAGCTCGGGATTCTCGTTCTTGGGATCCACGTCGGTGGCAGCCCACAGCACCGCCTGGCCGACGGTCATGCCGAGGAAGTTTTCCCAGCCGACCTCCTCCAGGTGCGGATCCTGGAAGGCGCGCATGGTCACCATGTGAATGGGGCCGCGCCCGGCGTTGACTTCGCTGATCAGCGCGTGGTTGCGCAGGCAGGTCGGGATCGGCCGATGGGTCAGGTGCGACGCTTCCGGATCGAGATATTCCTTGCCGACCATCTTCTGCAGCTCGGGGAACCACTTGGATTCGTACTCTTCGCCCAGGCCGTTCTGAGTATAGGTCTTCAGGTGCAGGAAGTAGGCGCCCACCGGGCCGTAACCATCCTTGAACCGCGCCAGCACGATGCGATTCTCCATCTGCGTCATCTTGGCACCGGCGTCGATCATGAGCCCGTAGGCGGAGGCGGACGACCACGGCGCATACCAGGTGCGGCCGGAGCCTTCGCCCACCGAGCGCGGCTTGAAGATGTTGGAGGCGCCGCCCGCACCGCAGATCACGGTCTTGGACTTGAACACGTGGTAATCGCCCGTGCGGACGTTGAAGCCGACGGCGCCGGCGACCCGGTTCTCCTTGCCGTCGTCCATCAGGAGGTGCGTGACGCAGATGCGGTTGAACACCTTGTCCGCCGACTTCTTGGCGGCCTCGGCCACGATGGGCTTGTAGGACTCGCCGTGAATCATGATCTGCCATCGCCCTTCACGCAGATAGCGCCCGGTCTTCGGGTCCTTCATGATGGGCAGGCCCCACTCTTCGAACTGATGCACTGTGGAGTCGACGTGACGGGCCATGTCGAACAGCAGATCTTCCCGCACCAGCCCCATCAGGTCGATGCGAGCATAGCGGACATGGTCCTCCGGGTTGTTTTCGCCCCAGCGGGTGCCCATGTAGCAGTTGATCGCGTACAGGCCCTGGGCGACCGCGCCGGAGCGATCGATGTTGGCCTTCTCGGCAATGACGATCTTCTTGTTCTGGCCCCAGAATCTCGCTTCCCAGGCGGCGCCGGTGCCGCCCAGGCCCGCGCCGACGACCAGAATATCGATGCCGTCTTCGATGATCGTTTTGTAGGCCATCAGTAGTACACGCCTTTCTTCAACTTGAGGCCGGCGGATTCGAGCGTACGCAAGCCGCCGTCATCCATGCGGATCCATTTCGGCTCGTTGTAGAGCAGCTCGCCGTCGCGCATTTCCTTGCTGGGCCCGGGAACTTCCGCGAGCTTGGGGATCGCCTGTCCCCAGGGCTTGGTGGTGATGGGCGACAGGAAGTTCTTTTCCGTACCGTTCCGGAATTTGATCCTCCAGGCGATCGTGCCCTTCTCTTCGTCGCGGTGGACGCGAACACTGTGGCCCAGCGGGGCGAAGTCGGCATATCCGCGCACGTCGATCGCATGCTGCGGGCACGCCTTCACGCAGGAGTAGCACTCCCAGCACATGTTCGGCTCGATGTTGTAGGCGCGCCGATAGGTCTTGTCGATGTGCATGATGTCCGAGGGACAGATGTCGACGCAGTGTCCGCATCCGTCGCACCTTGTCATGTAGACGAAGGTAGGCATGAGTCGTGGGCTCCTTGATCGGTTCCGATTGAACCTGGGGGCTGTCTTCTAGTAGTGACGGGGCGCTTCGCGCTTGATGCCGAGCCCCATTTCCATCGGAGCGTCCCGCAACAGCTCCATGGAGTGTCTTTTCTGCTGTTCGGGGTCGTCCCGGGTCAGCGTCGGCAGATTCTCGGCTGTGCCATTCGCCCTGGATGCCCTCTTCTCGAAGGCCGCCGCGGGCTTGAAGAACATGTGCGCGAACTTGGACCAGGGCACCCCGCCGAACAGCACGGTCGTGCCGATGATGTACAGGCCGAAAAGCACGCCGGTCCCGCCGCCGGCGACCGCCCAGAGCAGGCCGAAGGTCGCGCTGGCCAGCAGCGACAGGATGAACAGGTCGGCGCGCACCAGGCGGAATGGCGAGTGGCCTTCGGCGGCGACATCGACGCGGATGAAGAACCAGAACCAGTAGCCGCCCACGCAGACCATCAGCGCGCCGATCCACCAGGCAAACGACACCAAGCCGGGCGTTGGCGTCGCGGGCGTCGGGTAGGCGAACACCATGGCGACGGTGGCGACCACGTGGAGAATGAGGCCATACATGGTCAGCAGATGCGCGACGCGGCGGCGTGGATTGCAGAACTCGCCGGAGGTCAACACGTCCACCGCAACGGTCTGAATGGCGATTGACGCCAGCTCGCCGCCGCCGAGTTGCTTTGCGCCCTTGCTCTTGCCCTTGCGCCAGTTCTCGAAAAAGTACTTGGCGCTTCCCTTGTGCACGACGTCAAACAGCGTCCCCGCCACGACCAGGAGGATCATGACGACGACGTAGGCCTGCATGACGGCAGGCGAGATCGACGCCGACAGCGCGGCAAACGGATTGCTGGTGAACATTACAGGTTTCCTCCCCAGGCTCGCCCGCATTCTACGGGCAGCATGCGCGCGCTCGCGTACAGGTTCGCTATGCGCTTATAGAGACGTTGAATGCACATGACCGAGCTCGCAAAGCTCGAAGCGCATCGTCGCGAGGTCAGCCAGCGCCCAGGTTGCGGGCGCCGCGAGACCGGCCACCGTGCCGGGATTGACGAGCCACGATTCCGTGTCCTGAACGGTCCTCACCTTGCGCGCCTCGAACTTGTGCGAGTGGCCGCAGCAGACCAGCTCCCACTGCCCGGTGCAAGCCATGGCGTAGCCATAGTCGTCGAAGTGCACGACGAACACGCGCCGCCCGCCCAGCTCGAGGCGTGCGTCCGCGCCGTGGTACTGGAGCAGGCCGCCGCTTGCACGCGACTGCCGATGCAGGGCCTGCGTGTCACCGACGTTGTTGCCGTGGATCAGGTGCACCGGCAGCCCATGCGCCAGGGCGGGCTTCACCGTCTGTGCGCCGATGAGATCACCGCAGTGGATCACTGCCTCGGCGCCGGCCTCCTTGGCTTCGCGCACCGCCTCCGCGAGCGCGCCCGCGCGGTCATGGCTGTCGGAGACGATGCAGACTTTCATCGCTGGCTCGAACGCACGCGTCAGCGTGCCGAGTGCCCGGTCAGCTTGACCTCGACCTTCTCGTGCGCAGCGAGATTCGCGTAATACTCGCGCAGAATCTCGAGCACTTCCGGTCGCGAGAATTCCGCCGGCACGGGCGCGCCTTCCGAGAGCCACTTCCGCAGCTTCGTACCGGACACCAGCAGCCGGTCCTTTTCATCGTGCGGGCACGTGCGTGCCGACGCCATGCCGCCGCACTGATAGCACCAGAACGTCCAGTCGATCTTGAGCGGCTGCGTCTCGAGCGCCCTGGGCGGAATCTCGTCGAAGATCCGGTGCGCGTCGAACGGGCCGTAGTAGCTCCCGACTCCGGCGTGGTCGCGCCCGACGATCAGATGCGAGCAGCCGTAGTTCTGGCGAAAGAGCGCGTGCAGCAGTGCTTCGCGCGGCCCCGCATACCGCATGTCGAGCGGGTAGCCCGCTTGCACGACGGTCTGTGGAACGAAGTAGCGCTCGATGAGGGTCCCGATCGCGCGCGTGCGCACGTCCGCCGGGATGTCTCCGGGCTTCAAGGCACCGAGGAGCGAATGAACGAGCACCCCGTCGCAGACCTCGATCGCCACCTTCGCGAGGTACTCGTGGGAACGGTGCATCGGATTGCGCGTCTGGAACGCGGCGACCCGCGACCAGCCAAGCGATTCGAAGAGCGCGCGCGTCTCGCTCGGCGTCATGAAGAGCGCACCGTACTTCTCGGGGAATCCGCCGGTCGAGAGCACCTTGACGGGCCCGGCGAGATTCACCTCGCCCTGCTCGAGCACCATCTCCACGCCCGGATGCTCGGGGTCGGTGGTCTTGAAGACCATCATGCACTCGTGGCTGCGGTCGATCGCGTATTTTTCCGTCACGCGCATCGTCGCGAGAATCGTGTCATCTTCTGGGTCGACGAGCGCGACCTCGGCCCCGGTAGGGATCGCGTCGGCAGTGCCCTTGTCGGTCGACAAGGTGATCGGAATCGGCCAGAACAGGCCGCTCGCGAGCTTCATTCCGTCGCACACGCGCTCCCAGTCGCCGTGTGTCATGAACCCGTCGAGCGGCGTGAAGCCGCCGATGCCGAGCATGATGAGGTCGCCCTTCTCGCGCGAGGTGATGCCCACGCGCGGGAGCCCCTGCGCACGCAGCAGTGCCTCGACGCGTGCGGCGCCTTCGAGCAGCAGCGGCTTGAGTGCGCCCCCGCCGTGGGGGCTGACCAGACCCGGCAAACTCCCTCCAGAATTTTGCGCGCGGAGGTGCCGTCGGATGTTCCCGTCCGACGCTTCCGCAAAGACACCAACGCGAAGTCCCTGTGCACGCGATGGTACCGGACCGCTCCGCCCGGCGGCGTGCCTATTCTGCAGGTTGCGAGATCGGGCGCCCAAGCTTGTTATTTTGATCGATCGATAAGCACCCCTGTTTTAAATCAGGAAATCGGTCACGCGACGACGCTTGCAGGGCCCCCAACCCAGGGGACGCAACCCCGTGGTCGTAACCCCTTGGTAGTAAACTTGCCCGATTGTTCTCCGTCGCGAGGAGCCATGGACCAGGCAGCCTTCAAGGCCGATACACGCTACACGCTCACGTGGAAGGACGCGACCGGCCGGGAGCGCCCGCTGAACGTCTACGTGTACCGGGTCCACGAGAAATTCATGGTCGTCCGGGAAACCTCCGGTCCGGGGCTGGTGCGCAAGATCGCGTTCGACGACGTGCTGAAGATCGTCCATGAAACTTCCGTGGCACCGGACGCCCGGTACTTCCTGCCAGCTGCCGTGCTCGACGAAAAGAACTGGCGCGATCGCGCAGTGATGCAGCTTTACGCTTCGGCGCCCGGCCTGGGCAAGTAGCGCAGCGTGAGCGAAAAAGACCAGCCTGGAACCGGCGCGCCGCTGCGCTGGCTCGTGCTCGTCTCGGTATTCCCCGTCGAGGACCCCGCTGGGCGCATGCGGCTGCTACGGGCGCTCGAGGGCCTGGGGTGCGCGGTGATGCGCGAAGGAGTGTTCCTGCTGCCCGACACCCCTGGTAACCGGGCAAGCTTCCAGCGCCTGGCCGATCACATTTCGCGCGCCAAGGGTGACGCGTGGATGTTTCCGGTCAAGATGGAGAGCGACCAGCAGGCGAAGCAGTTTCGCGCGATGTTCGATCGGAGTGGAAGGTACGCCGAGCTCATCAAGACCATCGAGGGGCTCAAGGCCGGATTCGGCGTATCCGATCCCACCGCGATCTCGCAAGTGCTCGCCAAGCAGCGCAGCGAGTTCGAGACGATCAGCGTGCTCGATTTCTTCGTATCGCCGCTCAGGCAACGCGCCGAACGGGCGCTGACCGAGATGGAGGAGTCGGTACGCAAGCTGATGTTTCCGGGCAACGGCAAAGGCGACGAGGCGGGCGCCCGCAAGCCGGCGTCGAGGTCGAAGAAGCAGTACTTCCGGCGCGCGTGGGCGACGCGGACGCCGCTGTTCGTCGATCGGCTCGCGAGCGCCTGGCTGATTCGCCGATTCATCGACCCTGAGGCGACGCTGCTGTGGCTCGATAAGCGACAGGCCTGCCCGCCCACGGCCGTTGGATTCGGGTTCGAAGGCGCATCGTTCGCCAATTCCAGCACGCGCGTCACCTACGAGGAGCTGCTTGCGGCTTTCCGCCTCGAGCGAAACGCGGGGCTCGTCAAGATCGGCAAGCTCGTGCACGCGCTCGACGCGGGCAACCGGCAGGTGCCGGAGGCCGCGGGCGTCGAGACACTGTTGGCGGGTGCGCGCCATCGGGCTACAAACGAAGACGAACTGCTTCGCGAGAGCGAGCGCACATTTGACCTGCTCTACGAGGCGTACTACGAGGTGCCGCAGGTCGCCAAAGGCAAGGCGTGAGCCCGGTGATCAGCGACGGCGCTTGAGCTCGCTCTCGTAGCGGCCCTGCAATTCGCGCAGGCGGGCATCGACGGCAGAGAGGACGAAAAAGTCCGCGTCCCCCGCCTTCTGCGCCAGCCGAAGTTGCTCGATCGCTGCGGGGAGGCTGCCTTTCAGGAGATACATTTCGGCGAGCGCGCGATGCTGATCCGCGCGCTTGCCGAGCTCTGAATTCGCGCGGGCCTGCATCTCGTAGAGTTTCGGATCGTCCGGGATCTGCTTGGCCAGCTGGATCAGCAGGTCCAGCGCTTCCCGCGCCCGCTTCACGGACAGCAGCGCATCGGCATAGTCGTACGCAACGCCCATACTTTCCGGATACCGTGCACGCGCCGCAGTCAGTATCTCGATCGCACCGGCGCGATCGCCCTCCGCGAGCTTGACGCGCGCAGCAAGCGTCTCGAGCATCGGGTGTTGCAAGCCCGCCCGACGCGCCGCGCCGACCTCGTTCGCGGCGAGCTTGGGCTGCTTGTCGCGCACCAGCGCGATCGCGAAACCGTAGTGCATTGCCGCCTCGTCGGCAAATCTCCGCTCTTTGATTGCATCCCTGAAGAACGCCGCGGCTTCTTCCGCAGACCCTGCCTCGGCGCGCAGCTTCGCGCGCACCAGGCCAAACTCGATGCTGTCCGGGCGCTGCCGAAAGGGGGCATCGAGCACGCGGTTCTGCATGTCAGCGATCCGTTCGCTCGTGAGCGGGTGCGTCCGCAGGTAGCCGGGCGCGTTGTTCTCGTAGAGCCGCGTGGAACGCTGCATGCGCTCAAAGAACGTGGGCATGCCGTGGACGTCGAACCCGGAATCGCTGAGGATCTGGAAGCCCACCCGGTCCGCCTCGCGCTCGAAATCGCGGTTGTATGACAGTGCCGCCTGGAGGGGCGCGGCCTGGCTTGCGATCGCCGCCGCCTGCGCAACCTCCGGGCTCGAGCCTGCAGCGAGTATGGCCAGGGCAAGCCCCGCAATGCTCGCGATCTGCAGCTGATTCTGCTTGTCCACCATGCGGGCCAAGTGGCGCTGCACGAGGTGCCCGATTTCATGCGCGACGACCGACGCAAGCTCCGATTCGGTCTGCGCGGTAAGAATGAGGCCCGAGTGGATGCCGATATGCCCGCCGGGCAGCGCAAATGCGTTCACCTGCGGATTGCGTATGACGAAGAAATCGTAGTTTCGCGACTCCGCCGCAGCCGCGCTTGCCAATCGCTGGCCGAGCGCTTGAACGTACCCCGTGATCTCCGGATCGTCGATGTACTCCGGGTCACTGCGGATTTCGCGCATGATCGCATCGCCGATCTCACGCTCCTCCACCGCTGACAGGGCCGCCTGCGAGGATTCCCCGAGATCGGGCAGGTTCTGGGCGGGCGCGGGCGGAGCATCCGCGCCATAACGTCGGCCGCTCGAATCGCCCAGGTCGGGCAGATTCTGCGCTGGCGCGGGCGGTGGCAGCAGAAGAAACCCCGCCAGCAAGGCGCAAAGGTAACCTCGCATTTGGTTATGATACCTGCTCGACGCAAAGGGTTCCGCCATGGGGCGCCGCCGCGATCCGGTCGTGAAGCAGTGCCCGAGGGAGTCGGTCGGCCCGCCCGACGTTCTTCGCTGCCGGGTGCCCTTCCAGACCAAGCGAATGGGGATGAAAAAGCCGTGATGAAAAAGCCGGGATGAAAAACCGGGACGATACAGCGGGAATGAAACAGCCGTCTCACACACTTCGACGCACACGGCGAAGCCCACATGGTCGACGTCGGCGGCAAAAGCGAGACGCGCCGTGTGGCCCGGGCGCGGGGCGCGGTCGTCATGCGACCCGAAACCTTCGACCTGATCCGCTCGGGCGGGGCGAAGAAAGGCGACGTGCTCGGGGTCGCGCGCATCGCCGCGATCCAGGCCGCGAAACGGACCGCCGACCTGATTCCCCTCTGTCACCCGATTGCGCTCACGCGAGTGGGCGCGGAATTCGAGCTCGATGCGGCCCGTTCGGCAGTAGCCCTGACCGTGACGGTCGAGACGGTCGGCCGTACCGGTGTCGAAATGGAGGCGCTCACCGCGGTGAGCGTCGGGCTGCTCACGATCTACGACATGTGCAAGGCCGTGGACCGGGGAATGCGCATCGAAGACGTCCGGGTGCTGGAAAAGTCCGGCGGCCGTTCGGGCAGCTACGTGGCTGCGAAAGCCTGATTGGCCGGGTATGCTACCGATTGCGAGAAGATTGTTTTCTGCCGGGCGCTTTCGGGAATTAGGCCCGTTTATGGTCGCAGCGTGATTTTCGTTGCAACACGGCTTGCCTCGGATAGAGGTTATTGATTACCCTGCCAAGCTGATAATAAGAAAACCATGCACTTACGTACATGTCTCGAAAGCCCGAACCGGGCATTCGGTACGTGGACGTCACTCAACCGGTCGTAGGAGATGGAGGAGAATCATGGACAACACCCGTAGACGCGTTTTGAAGGGTGCCAGCGCGGCAGGCGCCGTGTTCGCGGCCTATGCCGCCGGCGCGCTCAAGCCGTCCGAGGCACTCGCTGCAGTCTGGAACAAGAGCGCGTTCGAGGCCAAGAGCACCATCGATGCAATGAAGGCGTTGAACATGTCCTCGGCGACGGACAGCAAGGACATCGTGATCCGCGCGCCGGATATCGCCGAGAACGGCGCCGTGGTCCCGATCGACATCACCAGCAACATCCCGGGCACCGAGAGCATCTCGCTCTTCATCGAGAAGAACCCATTCCCCTATGTAGCCACCTTCGACGTGTCGAAAGGTGTCGTCCCGTACGTTCACTTGCGCGTGAAAGTCGGCCAGTCGTCGCCCGTGCGCGTCGTCGTGATGGCCGGCGGCAAGTACTACCAAGCGTCGAAGGACGTGAAGGTCACCATCGGCGGCTGCGGCGGCTGATCCGTATCCCCAATTAGCGACGATATAGCGACGACATAAGGAGCAGGACATGGGCGACCCGATGAAAATCCGGGCCAAGATGGACGGCGATGTGGCCGAAGTGCGCGTGCTGATGGGCCATGCGATGGAAACCGGCCAGCGCAAAGGCTCGGACGGCAAGATCATTCCCGCGCACTTCATCAAGGATATCCGCGCGGAGCTGAACGGCAAGGTCGTTTTCGAGGCGGCCATCAGCCAGGCGATATCGAGAAACCCTCTTTTCGCCTTCAAGGTGAAAGGTGCCAAGGCCGGGGACAAGATCACCATCCACTGGGAAGACAACACCGGTGACAAGCGCACCGACACGGTGACCGTTTCCGGCTGAGTCCGGCGGAACAAGCGGCTGCGAAAGGAGCCGGCGCACCGAGCTTCACAAGAGTCACATAAAAACAATAGCGGGTAGCCGAACCCGCCCCGGCGAGCCTGTCCGACCTGGACAGTCCAAACACAGGAGGAGAACATGCGAAAAACCCTCACGATCCTGGCCACCGCCTGCGCGACGTGCGTTTCGGTCAGCGCATTCGGCCAGACCCCGGAAGAAGTCAAGAAAGGGGTCGAGCAGTACCGCGAGATGCTGGAGCTCGGAAATCCCGCCGAGCTCTATGCGCTGAAGGGTGAAGAGCTCTTCAAGAAGAAGCGCGGTCCCAAGAATGCATCGCTCGAGCAGTGCGATTTCGGCAAGGGGCCGGGCGTGCTCAAGGGCGCGTATGCCGAAATGCCGCGCTATTTCGCCGATACCGGGAAGGTCCAGGATCTCGAGTCGCGGCTCGTGACGTGCATGGTCCAGCTGCAGGGATTCTCGGAGAAGGACGCCACCAAGCGCCCGTTCGGCAATGCCGACAAACCGTCCGAGAACGAGCAGCTCGTTGCCTACATCGTCTCGCAGTCCTACGGCGATCCGATCAAGATCAGCCTGGACAATCCGAAGATGAAAGAGGCCTACGAGATCGGCAAACGGCTCTTCTTCTACCGTGCCGGTCCGTGGGACTTCTCGTGCGCGACCTGCCATGCCGAGGAGAACACACGTATTCGCCTGCAGGACCTGCCAGTCCTTTCCAGCGCCGCTGGTGCAAAGCTGGCAATGACGACCTGGCCGGCCTATCGGGTCTCGAACAGCCAGCTGAAGACTTTCGAGTGGCGGATCAACGACTGCTATCGGCAGATGCGCTTCCCCGAGCCCAATTTCATCTCGGACTCGGTGATCGCACTGACCACTTATCTCGCCTACACGGCGAACGGGGGCGTCTACAAGGGCCCCGGCATCAAGCGCTGACCAGAACGGGATGAGGAGACCACCAATGAAAAAAGCACTCATTACGGCAGCAGTGGCCGCAGCCGTTATAGCGGGCTGCGCGCAGATGGACACCAAGACCGACGCGATGTACGACTCGGAGGCCATCCAGTGGATGAAGCGGGATTTCCACTCGCGCGGGATCGCAAAGACGGACCGGCTGGATCAGGACGAGGCGCAGCGCGTCTGCACGCAGTACGACAACAAGCCCCCGGAGGCCGACGGCGAAGCAGATCGAGGCGGCCGAGATGAAGAAGATCAAGCTGCCGGCCGACGGCAAGTACATGGGCGACTGGAAGGCGGGCCAGAAGATCGCGCAGAGCGGCCGCGGGATGACCTGGCGTGACAAGCCAGGCGCCACCAACGGCGGCAGCTGCTATAACTGCCACCAGCTCTCGAGCGGCGAGCTGTCCTACGGGACCATCGGTCCGAGTCTCAACCAGTTCGGCAAGAAGCGCGGATACACGGCCGAAAACCAGAAGTACGTGTACGAGAAGGTCTATGATTCCAAGGCCTTCAATGCCTGCTCGAACATGCCACGCCTGGGTCTTTCGGGCACGTTGACGGAAAAGCAGATCAAGGATGTCACTGCGTATTTGATGGATCCGAACTCGCCGGTCAACAAGTAGCCGGATGGCGGACGATATGGGGGCTTGGGCGACCAAGCCCCTTTTTTGTTTCTTGCGACGCCACAGTTTCTCGATTCTCTTTTTCGTACCCCATCAGCCAACATGAACCGCAGAGAATTTCTCGAAGTTCTCGCCGCCGCGGCAGCCGCCGGAATGGCGCTCGACTCCGGTGCGGCGCTCGCTCAAGGCGATGCCGACGCGCTCTACGAGCTGCCGAAGTTCGGCAACGTGTCGCTGCTGCATTTCACCGACTGCCACGCCCAGCTTCTGCCGATCTATTACCGCGAGCCGAACATCAATATCGGCGTCGGCGCATACGCGGGCAAGCCGCCGCACCTCGTGGGCGAAAGCCTGCTCAAGGCCTTCAAGATCAAGCCGGGCACCGCGGAGGCGCATGCCTTCACCTACCTCGATTACACGGCCGCCGCGAAGACTTACGGCAAGGTCGGCGGATTCGCCCACCTCGCGTCGCTGGTGAAGCGGGTACGCGCCGACCGGCCGAGCGCCCTGCTGCTCGACGGCGGCGATACCTGGCAAGGCTCGGCAGTATCGCTGTGGACCAAGGGCGCGGACATGATCGAGGCGTGCAAGCTCCTCGGCGTGGACGTCATGACCGGCCACTGGGAGTTCACCTACGGTGCCGACCGAGTAAAGGAGGCGATCGAGAAAGAGCTCGCGGGCAGGATCGAGTTCCTCGCCCAGAACGTGAAGACGCTGGATTTCGGCGACCCCGTCTTCAAGCCGTTCACGATACGCAAGGTCGGCGGCGTGCCCGTCGCCGTGATCGGGCAGGCGTTTCCCTATACGCCGATCGCGAACCCGCGCTACTTCGTCGCCGAGTGGACTTTCGGCATCCAGGAAGAAGAGCTGCAGAAGCAGGTGAAGGCCGCTCGCGCCAAGGGCGCGCAGGTCGTCGTGCTGCTCTCGCACAATGGAACCGACATCGATCTCAAGCTGGCGGGTCGCGTCACCGGAATCGACGTGATCCTGGGCGGGCACACGCACGACGCGATTCCGCAGCCGTCGGTCGTGAAGAATCGCGGCGGCCAGACACTGGTCGCGAACTCGGGCTCGAACGGCAAGTTCCTGTCGGTGCTCGATCTCGACGTCAAGCGCGGCAAGCTGGCCGGATACCGCTACCGGCTGTTGCCGGTGTTCTCGAATCTGCTGCCCGCCGATGCGGCCATGGACAAGCTAATCGAGGCGACGCGTGCGCCCTACAGGGCGAAGCTGGAGGACAAGCTTGCGGTGACCGAGGGGCTGCTCTACCGGCGCGGGAACTTCAACGGGACGTTCGACCAGCTGATCTGCGACGCCATGCTGGAGGTGAAAGGCGCCGAGATCGCCTTCTCGCCGGGATTCCGCTGGGGTACCAGCATACTTCCGGGCCAGCCGATAACGCTTGAACACTTGATGGACCAGACCGCAATCACCTACCCTTACTCCACGCTGAACGAGCTGACCGGCGCGCAGATGAAGGACATTCTCGAAGACGTCTGTGACAACCTCTTCAATCCGGATCCCTACAAGCAGCAGGGCGGCGACATGGTCCGCATCGGCGGGATGACCTACACCTGCGTACCCAACGCGAAATTTGGCAACCGGGTCGAGGACATGCGCCTGGCGGGCAAGCCCATCGACGCGGACAAGACGTACAAGGTCGCCGGTTGGGCGCCGGTCGCCGAGGGGGCGCAGGGCGAGCCGATCTGGGACGTGGTGTCGAGCTGGCTCAAGAGCAAGGGGACGATTGCGGCGCGCAAGCCGAACGTGCCCCAGCTCAGGGGCGTCGAAGGCAATCCGGGCGTGGCGTGATGCCGCAGCCCTGGTGGCTTGACCGGATGCGGACCGAAGCTACGAAGCGGACTGGGCGATGCTGTTCAAATTGCTGAAAAGGATTGCAGGGCCGACGGAACGGGAAACGGCAGCCATCCGCCCGGAGCGGGGATATCACGACTTCTCCTGGCTCGGTCTCGCGACCGGCCATCAGTCGGCAAAGTTCGCCGCCAACCAGGACGCCAAGGCGCGAGTGATCTGCGCGTACCTCCTTCTCGCGATGGCAAAGTGCCGCGACGCCGGCGATCAGGAAGTCAGCGTCGCCGAACTGTTCTGCGCCGACGGGTTCTACGCGATGTTCGCCAGACGCTTCGGCGCCGACCGCGCGGTGGGCTATGACAACGACCGCGACGGGTATCTCGCCAATGCGATCGCGTTGCGCGACGCCATGCGCATGGACGGGGTCGAATTCGTAAAGGCTGACGTCGAGGAAATCCCGGACGACGCGCGCTTCTCCATCGTCGCCAACGTCGGGGGAATCTATCACACGAGCGACCCGCACGCCGTCATCGAGAAGTCCTATGCCATCGCGCGCCGCTTTCTGATCATTCAGAACGTGGTATCGATGGCGTCCACCGCGGACGACTACCTGGCGAAACCTGCACCGGGCTGGACATGGGGAAATCGCTTCAGTCGCGCGTCGTTCGACCGATTGATCCGAGAACTCGGTTACAAAGTGGTGGACCGATCGTTCAACGAGTTGCTCGGAAACGCGCGGCTCGAGGACCGCGGAAGCCTTTATTACCTTATCGAGAAGTAGCGCACTGCATTACGGAGTCGGCGTTCGAAACGGTGCCTGGCGCGCCGCAAAATGACGCTATCCCGCGTGAACGCATGCGGTGAGATTTCCTATTCTCGACGCCCAAAACCCATTAAGGGCATGGCGCTCTGCTAAACTCGATGGGTCTCATCGACCACTCTGGTGACCTTTAGCATGGCAACCGATGCGGCCCGCACCGAGAGAATTCGCGGGATCAAGGAGAAAATCGCGCGCATGGGCGCAACCTACCGGCCCGGCAACGCGAGCAAGCCCGGACATCTCTATAGCCCGCTGCCCTTCAAGGAATTCGAGGATATTCCGTACCAGCGCGAAGCCGTCGAGGAACGCTTCGAGCTGATCCGCCCGCATTTGCCCACGACGATCCAGAGACCGCGGCTGCTCGATGTGGGCTGCCACGCGGGATACAACTGCTTTCGGCTCGAAGATCTGGGATACACGTGCACCGGGATCGAGCTCGACGCGCCGACCGTGGACATCGCACGCGAGGTGAATGATCTGTATTCGCGAAGAGTCGAGTTCATCAATGCGGAGGCGACGCCGGAACTGATCACCGGGTTGGGCAGCTTCGATGTGTGCCTGTTCTTCTCGATCTTTCAGTGGATCGCCAAGGCTTCGGGCCTCCCTTACGCGACGGAGGTAACGCGCACCGCCATGCGCTGCGCACCTGTCATGTTCTTCGAAACGTCGATGGGCATGGAGGGGAAGGCAAAACTTCCGGAGCTGCCGGACCTCGATGCTGTCGAGCGAATGCTGAATGGACTGGGCGTTCATCGTGAGGTGCGCTGCCTCGGAGAGATACCAGCGCCGCTTACCTTCCAGGCGCGCTACGTTTTCCTGACGCGCGCCTGAGGTCGCTTGGCCGTGCCGCCACCCAGCCTTGAAAGCCTGCTGGAGCTGGTTTCGCCGCGTGCGCCCGAGTACCGCAAGGCGAACCGCTACTTCCACAGCCGCGTCTGGCGCATTCAGCTTTCCGACGGTGCGCCCCTGGCGCTAAAGCTGGTCGAACCGAAGGACGAGTTGTACGGCACGCTGCTGCGGCGCGAACACGAGTTTCTGCGAGTGCTGGATGACTCCCTGTTCGTCAGATACGCGTTCCACGGCAGCGTCGGCGATTCCTACGTCCTCGGTACTCACTGGATCGATGGGTATCCCTTACACGAGAACCTGATGCGCTTCAGGACGGAGAACCCGGATCAAGCTGCGCGCCGGCGATTCGTCGATGCGCTGCGCTTGACGGTCGAGCGGCTGGAGGCGGCCGGAATCGAGCATCGCGACCTTTGGGAGAAAAACATTCTCGTGCGCGATGGCCTGCCTTGTCTCATCGATTTCGGCTGGGCAATCTGGAAAGGCGAAAGTGATCCGCCGTTACCGCCCGAATTGCGCGAGCCGGACGATCGAATCGCGCTCGCGAAGCTCGAGCGAGCGATAGCCGGTACTGCGCCGTCGCCGTAACCGTGCTCGATTCAAACCACCTAGCGGCCGGCGGTAGCGACAGACGCGTCGAGCAGCGCGCTGATCCGCGTCCAGTCATTCGGGTAAAGTGCAAGGCGTTCGGCCTTGCGCCCTTCCAGGACGTCGAAGTCCATCGCGAGATACTCCTTCACGAGCTCGTCCAGGTGGTCGCGAATGTATCGCGACTGCGGATCCAGGTTGCGCACGATTCCGAGTCCCGTCGGGCTCGCCGCGATCGTGCGCACGGTCAGATCGGGCCGGTGCTTGCGCAGCAGCAGGACGAGACGCCAAATGTCACCGCTCCAGAATGCGGTGACCCGCTCGCGCCCCGCGGTGCGCTCGTCTAGCGGATAGACGTCGTGAATGAGGATCGTCGAATCGGGCGTGCACAGCGCCTCGACGTTCATGAAGTCGCGCAGCGCGAACTCGAAGTTGTGCATGCCGTCGATGAATGCCAAGTCGATCGGGAGGCCACCCAGCTCCGCGCGGACGTCGTTCGTGGCGAAGAAGTCATCGCTCGACTGCGCGAATATCTTGACGCTCGGCGCGAGGTCGAACTGGATGTTCGGGTTTGGATCGACGCCGAGCGCGCGCGTCGCGGTGCCCACGAGGCGGATCGAGGAGCCTGTATCCACCCCGATCTCGACGTACGTGCGCGGCTGGAGGTGCGCGTGAATGTGCTGGAAAATCTGGATGTAGTCCTCACCCGGCAATTCGATCTTCGCGAGCAGCGAATGCGCGGGCAGGTAGTCCGGAACGCGCTCGAGCAGCGCCTTGCAGCCCGCGATGGCCTCGGGAATGCGGCCCGCGCGCCACGCCGCCAGACTGGGTTCGAAGCGCTCCGCGAGCTCGGCGCGGAGATCGGTCGACGCCTGCTCACCCGCGGGGGGCACCGGCGGCGACGATCCGAAAAGGTTTCTGAACAGGTTGCCGAGCATCCGACGGATCATAACCTTGGGTGAGAGGCCTGCACAATCGCGCCGTCTGGAGCGGTGTGAACGGTGCCCTCGTCGCGGCCGCTCCCCTAGGAGACGTTCGCCGCGGTGCCCACGAGCACCCGCTCCCATCGATCGGCGATACGCTCGGGCGAGAAGCGTTTCTCGATGTATTCCTGCCCGGCATGCGCGCGCGCAGCGGCCGCCTCCGGGTTCGCCAGCGCCCATTCGACACCGGCACCGAGATCCTCACCGACCCAGGTAAAGTCGGCGAGCTCGAGGTAGGACGGAATCGGCGAGGCGATCGCGAGGCGACCGCCGCGGATTGCCTCGACCAGCCGGTTGTGCGATTTCACGCGCCCCCAGCCATCGCGATGATCCTGCGGCAGGAGGACAAGATCGGAGTCGTCGATCGCGCGCCATGTCGCGTCCAGCGACCAGGGTACAAACCGGAATGCAAGGTGCGGACGATCCCGCTGCAGCCGCGCGCCGATCTCGCCGGCGAGCGGCTCGCGCGCCTCGTGAGTGACGAAATCAAGCTGCGCCGAACGGCCCGCAAGCGCATCGATCGCGCTCTCGAGGCCTTGCGCGATCATCTCCGCGTTCGTGGTACCGAGGCTCCCGAACCAACAGATCCGGATCGGGTCACCAAAAGTCTGACGCGGGACGCCCAGCCGCGGGCTCTCGAACGGATCCTCGATGATCTCGACCCCGTGTCTCGCGACGGGCGCCAGTTCCTCCGCGAGCGCCGCGCACGGGACCGTCAGCAGGCAATGCTCGCCCAGGGCGTCCTGATAATCCCGTAGTGCAGGCAAGCCCAGCACGTCTCCCATGGCCGCATAGTTGTCGCACAGGTCGGCAAACAGCCGGACCCGGCCGCGCAGACGCGCGAGGCTCGCAATCAGGGCCTCGAAGGTATCGGGCGCGGCGCTTACCTCGCCCGAGGAGAACTTCGTGACGACCACGCCTGCGACGGGTTGCAGCGGCGCGAGGTCGGGATTTGCCGCCAGGTAGCCCGCCGGGACCAGGTGCACGTCACGACTGGCGGCGATGCGAAGCATCGGTCCGAATGCACGCAGCCGCAGGCTCGCATGGTCCGAGTAGAGCTGCATCTGCGTGGTGATGCGCACCGGCTCGCCGACGCTTGCGACGAACACTACGGCGCCCGCGCGGTTCGCCGGGTGCTGCACGCGCGAGTCCGACGGGCTTTCGCCGGTCTTACGGAGCAGATTCGAAACGAAGCGACGCAGCATCGCGGGAGACCTGTCTGACGAGTCGGGAGATGATAATCGAAACGCTTTTTGCCACGTCGAGCGTGTCGGGGGCCATCTCGCTTACCGGGAACCGCTGGCGCAGTGCTCGCGCCAGACTTTTCGAAATACGGCCTCCAGGTCGCGCGTGAAGGCCGGTGCGTCGAGAAGCGGCGAGGCGCGTACGCGCTCGCGTAATCCTTCCTGCAACCCCGCCAACCGTGTGCGCTCGGTCGCCAGCGCGACGGCGATATCGACGTAGGCGGCGTCGCTCTCCGCAATGAACTCCGGCAGCCCGACACTGGCGAGGACGCTCGCTCCGGAACGTGCGAATCCGTGGCTCCCGGCTCGCGTGACCACCGGCACGCCGAGCCACAGCGCCTCGCAGCTGGTAGCCCCACCGTTGTACGGAAATGTGTCGAGCCCGATATGGCACCGGCCGAGACGGTCCCGGAATTCCGCACGCGGCAGGCGGCCAAGAGTCGACAACCTGGATTCCGCGATGCCACGCCGCACGAACGGCGCCAGGATCTCGCGGCGCGCACGATCGCCCGGCACATCCACCAGCACGAGCTGCGAATCGGGTACGCGCCCAAGAATTTCGGCCCACGCCTCGAGAACGTGCGGGTTGGCCTTCATCAATCGGTTGAACCCGCCGAAGACGACGGGCCCTTCGCTGCTCCGCGCGAACGGTGCGGGTGCTTCCGCCGGCGGCGCGTAGCACCATTGCGTGCGCGGCAATCGAAGCAGCTTTTCCGTGTACAGAGCGTCGCTCGACCCCGGCGGATCGGCGTCGGAATCGGTGATCCGATAGTCCATCTGCCTCAGCCCGGTCGTTCCGAGATAGCCCAGGTAGGAGATCTGCACCGGCGCCGGCCGCCGCGCAAAAACGGCCAGACGATGATCGCGCGAGATTCCAGCGAGATCCACCAGGATGTCGATCTCGTCGGCGGCGATCTGCTGCGCGAGCGAATCGTCGGTGAGCTGGGTCGCATCGCGCCACCGCGCAGCCCGCGCGCGCATGCGACCGGTGAGCTCATCAGTATGTGCGGAAGTCTGATAGCAGGTCGCAGCGAATGACCGACCGTCGCTTGCGGCCAGCAGCGGCATGATGAACAGTCCGGCCGCGTGCGTGCAAAAGTCGCCTGAGATGTAGCCGACGGCGAGCGGACGTTCCGGATCGCGGGGGCGATCGGGGCGCGCCATGGGTGCAATGGCGTCGAAATGGCGCGCCGCCCACGCGCGATGTTCGCGGAAGGTCTGCTCCGCCGACACGGTCGGATGCACATCCAGCAGATGCAACAGATTCGCGCCGAGCCGCATGTCTTCGGGCGCCAGCGCCTGCGCGCGTCGATATGCGGCAAGCGATTCATCGCACCTGCCGAGGCTCGCGAGCGCGACCGCGCGCACTTCGTGGTACTGCGCACGGCCCGGATCGGCCGCGACGGCCTGGTCGCAAAATTCGAGCGCCGAATCGTACAGGCACCGGCGCAGTGCGATGACCCCGAGCTGGTTCAGCGCGTCCGGCTCGTCCGGCTCCAGCGTGAGGACTTCCCGGTAGGTGGCTTCGGCATCGTCGAGACGGCCGGCGAGAAATTGATCGACCGCCGCTCCGAACAGGGTGCGCAGGCGTTCGCCGTGGTCCGCGCGACGGGATCCGCCATCGCGGTGCGCGAACTGCCTCAGGATCCGCTTAAGCACCGTACCCACGCGGGGCCGTCGGGCGAGCACCGCGCGGCACCTGCGATTCCTGCACCGATCAAGCGGCGCTCCGGGCGCAGTACTCCGCCCAGATCGCCCGGTAGGCACTTTCCAGGTCGCGCATGAATCCCGGCCCGTCCAGCAGGGGTGACGCACGCAGGCGATCGCGTAGCGAAGCGCGCAGCGCGGCCAGCCGATCCCGATCGGCAGCGAGGCGGGCCGCGATGTCGATGAACTCGTCGTCCGAATGTGCGACCAGCTCGGGCAGCCCGGCATTGCAGAGAATGCTCGCGCCTGAGCGCGAGAACCCGTGCCGGCCGACGCGAGAGATCACCGGGACGCCCACCCAGAGCGCCTCGCAGGTGCTCGCGCCGCCGTTGTACGGATAGGCATCGAGCGCGATGTGCGTGCGGCACATCAAATCCCAGTACTCGCCCTTCTTCAGCCGGGAGTGCGTACGGATTCGCTCCGGCGCGACCCCGCGCTCGACAAAGGGCGCCAGCACTCGCTCGCGGGTGTCGATGCTCGAGATGTCGACCATATCGAGCTCGGTTCCGGGCGTTCGCGCGAGCAGTTCGGCCCAGAGCGTCAGCTGGGCCGAGTGCAGCTTGGTGAGCCGGTGGAACGAGCCGAACCGGATCGGTCCGTCGCCGAGCGCAGGCAACGGCTCCGGCGCTGACGGGCTCGGCGTATAGCACCATTGAGTGCGCGGAAGCCGCACCAGCCGCTCGGTGTGGAACCGCTCACTGTGCCCCGGGGGATCGGCGAGCGCGTCGGTGATCCGATAGTCCAGCGCGCTGGTCCCGGTGCTTCCCAGATAGCCGAGGTAACCGATTTGCACCGGCGCCGGTCGCCGGGCGATTGCTTGCACACGCTGACCGCTCGTGATTCCGGCCAGATCCACCAGGATGTCGATTTCGTGGCTGCGGACGAGCGCGACGAGCGCGTCGTCGTCGAGTTCGAAGACGTCGTGCCAATGATCGGTGTTCGAGCGGAATCGGTCGGTAATCTCGTCCTCCTGCCGCAGTGTCTTGTAGCAGTAGACGTCGAATGAGGTGCGGTCGCGGTGATTCAGCAGCACCTCGAGGAACGCCGACACCGCATGCAACCGGAAGTCCCCGGAGAGGTAGCCGATGCGCAGCCGTCGCCCGGGATTCGCACAGCGACTGGTGGGCACCGGAAGTCGCGGCACCTGATCGGAGAAGCGGCTCGCCCATTCGCGATGGGCGCGGAAGCATTCTTCCTCGCCGATGGTGGGATGCACCCGCAGGATGTACAAGATGTTCGAGTCGACCCTGGCGGCGCAAGTCGGGTCGATCTCGAGCGCCTTGCGCATGGCCTCGAGCGCTTCGTCCGGACGGCCGAGCCCGCTTAGCGCGAGCCCGATGTTCTCGAGAAAAGTTGGCGTCCCGGGTCGCAGCCGGAGCGCGTTCTCGAAGTAATCGAGCGCGGCGTCGTAGTCGACGCGCGCGAGTGCGATGCTACCCAGCAGGTTCAAGGCGTCGAAGTTGTAAGGATCGAGAACCAGCACCTTCAGGTAACACCGCTCGGCCGCGTCAAGGTAGTCGTCGCGGTGAAGCGCCACGCCCTCGTCGAGCAGCGCCTCGACCTCGCGCTGGGCGTGATCTGGCGCAGCGCCCCGCGCGGGGCGAGCGATCCACTTCGATACGAGTCGGGAGAGCATCGGGCGAATTGCGATGTAATGGCGATGTTAACGCAGCGCCACCCGGAAATCGGTGAAGAACGACAGGATCCCGCAGCGGCAGGACGTCCGGTCGCGGAATCTGGACAAAAAGCGGGACAAAAAAGGGACAAAAAAAGCCCCTCCGAAGAGGGGCTTTGCTACGACCTGACTGTCGCTTAGCGGCAGGTAGCCGGCATGTACTTCGCCGGGGTGCCGAGGCAGCTCCACACCACGGTCGCCGTGTTGTACGACGGGGTGACCGTGACCGTGACGGCGGTGCCGACGTTGGTCTGGCGCGAGGCTCGTCTTCGCGCCGGTGATGGTGATGGTGCCGGTCGGGCTGACGGTCGCGCCGGAGATCTTGCCCACGACCGCGATCGAGAGGTTCGAGCCCGCAGCGCTCGACTGCTGGTCCGCCTGGTACTTCTCGGTGATCGCCGTACGCGCCGAGCTCGCCGCCAGGATGAGTTCGGACACCCGTGCGCGAATCGTGTAGTCCTGATACGCGGGCAGCGCGATGGCCGCCAGGATGCCGATGATCGCGACGACGATCATCAGTTCGATCAGGGTAAAACCTTTTTGAATTGACTTCATACACTGCTCCTCGATGGACGTTAAAGAGTTAATCGGTTAGGCCGGTTGGGCCGCCGATCCCTATAACGCAAGCGGCATGCCAGTGTCTTAAGCGGCGGGTCGAGAGTTTTAAAGGACTGTTTTTGCGTGTTTTTTAATTTCTCTTGTCGGCGCGGTAGGGCTTCCAGAGCCCTGCTCGTCCATTTTGCGGTGCCCCGCCGCGTACCCGGAGTGACGGCCAGCGGCAGGGCGGGACGGAATCCCGGACAAGCCGCCCGTGAACGGCGTGAAATACGCGCGGGAATCGCGCCCGGGGCCGGCAGCCGACCCCCCGCAGGTGAAATATTGCCGCTTTCGCAAACCCGCGCGACGGCGTCGCTGCCGACATGCCGTGACTTAGTTCACCTCGGTGCGGGGCGACCCTTGCGATCCCACTGGCGGCGCACGGATGCGACGTGCCGCACGGCGTCACTTCTCGTCGTTAGCGGGCCATTCTCGATCGCGCCGGAAAGTGCGTCACGCGCTCGGCGTGCCTGCGGCCCCGCTCGACCGCTCTCCGGCCAGCGCGGCCCTGACCGAATCAAGCACCGGTCCCCAATCGCCCTGGCGCGATTGTCGCAACAGCCGGGCAGTCGGATGCCACGGCATGCGCTCCCCCCGATCGCCGAAGCGCCAGTCGGCAACGGCAGGCACCATCACCAGTGTCGGTCGGCCGAGCGCGCTTGAAAGATGGACCACTGACGTGCAGACGCTCACCACGACGTCGAGGGTCTCCACCAGTGCAGCGGTCGCGTCGTAATCTGCAATGGCGTCCTGCCAGTGATGCACGGCAAGACCGTCCGCCCGCGCCTCGGCGAGTTCCCGATCGCTCGCCCCGTATTGCAGGCTGATCCAGTGCGCGGAAACGCCGGCGAGCGCTGCGCCGAGCGCGGCGAGATCGACGGACCGCGCAGCACCACGCGTCTTGCCCGTCCCGCCACGCCATGAGAGCCCAACTTTCAAGCCTGCCCCGAGCGCGTCGAGTCGCGTGCGGTAATGGGCAGCACGGTCCGGAGCGGCGCGCAGGTAGCGCGGACGCGCAGGAAACGCGTCCGGGCTGGCGCGGAAGCGCCGCCGAGATCGCCGATCGGGAGCTGAAAATCGATCGCCTCGACGACGCTCTCCAGCTTCGGCCCTGCTTGCGGTTGCGGAGTCGGGATCACGGTCACGTCCGGGAAGGAACGCCTGAAGAGCCCCACGAGCCGCGGATCGCAATCGAGCACGCAACCTGCGACTTCCGCGAGCAGGTCCGGCAGGCAGGAAGCGAACATGATCTGGTCGCCGAGTCCCTGCTCGCCGTAGATAAGGATGCGTTTGCCGGACAGCGACTGGTCGTCCCACGGCGGGGTACCGATACTCGTGCCGGTTGAACAGCCCGGTCGCCAGCCGGGCCCGGTAGTCCTGCCAGCCCTGCGCATAGTTTCCGCGCTTCAGTTCGATCAACGCGCGCATGATCCGCACCTCGGAATCGTCCGGCTGAACGGCCAGCACATCATCAAGCAGCGCCAGGCCTTCTGCGTACCGGCCGCTCTCGGCAAGCGCCCAGCCGAGGTTCGCTGAACGTCCGAGTTTCCCGGCGCGAGTGCGAGCGCGCGCCTCAACAGCGCTTCGGCGCGCGGGAAGTCGGCAAGCTCGCGCGACATGGAGCAGACCAAGAAGATTGAGCGCACCCACGTCGTCCGGATGGTTCGTCAAGCAACTTCTCGAGGAGCGCCACCGCTTCCGGGTAGTGCCCGTTCTCGTGTGCATCCAGTGCAAGTGCATACAGCGCGCCGCGATGTGCCGGAACGCTCTCGAGGTATTCCCGGTAAGCCGCTGGAATCATCGGCCGCACGCCCCATCCGAGAGAGGGCATGGAGGCGACCTTCGAGCGCCGCCTCGTTCGTCGGCTCGTAATGCTGCGCGAGCTGGAAAAAATCGAGTGCCGCCTCGTCCTCTCCGGATGCCGCACGGGCCGCGCCGGCCAGGACGTTCAGCTCGGCGTCGTCCGGATCGGAATCCAGCGCACGCTCGGCCGCGCGCGCGGCGTCCTGGTAGGCAGCAGCCGCGAGCATCGCGCGGATCTTGGCTTTCGCCTTTGCCGCGCGTTCCGCATGCGCCGTGCTGTCCGGCTCGTCCGCACGAGTCGCCGCCGGCGCGGCGAGTGGCGCGTCGGCTGGCCGGCGGAAGCGACTGAACCAGCTCATCCCTGGATCGGCTGACTCCGCCCGGTCGCGCCGTCCCGGGGATCTCGCCGACGAATCGCCGCGGGTCCTGTGCGAACCACTTCTCGAAGCACGCGATCTCCTCGGCGAGCGCAAGACTCGCTGCTGTGCCGTTGGATCGAGCCGGCCGCAGGCGCGGTCCTCCATTTCGCCATGTCCTGCAGCATGCTCGAGACGGTAGCAGCGCGCGCCGTCGCGTTCGCCCGCGAACACGACGCGCAGGGGAAACAGCCAGCACGGGGTCGGCTTGAATGCCCATTTGTGATGTCCAAGCGCCTCCGAGGCGACCTGTAGGGAGCAGCGACTGTCCGGGCGAAGGAACACACAGTGCGCAGTGCTCCGCTCGGTAGCGGAGAGGACGGCGCCGGCGCGCTCGGCCCGATTGACGCCGTTCCGGCCCGGTCCATCGGTCGTGACTGTCTCGGTGGAGTAGACCCGCACCCCGTCCGCGACCTGGTTCCGATAGAACGGTACCGTGACATCTCGTAGCAAGGCGAAATGCTCGGGGTGCGCCTCGATGAAGTCGACGATGCGCAGCGCATCGTGCTCAAACATGCGCACGCCCCGCCGGCAGCAGCCCCCGTGGCAGGCGGCAGGTCCTGCACATCGTTGAATCGCATTGCAGCGAGCTGTCCATCGTCGACCGCCGCTCCGGCGCCCGCGGCTTCGGCGCGTGGCGGAACATTTCCTGCAACATTCTGGTCAACATGCCCACGCGTTTCTCCGGCCTCGTGGCCGCCAATCCTCGGCGTCAGCTTGCTCGATTCGTTCGCCCCGCGCTCCCCGGCACCCTCCTCAGAGATCCGCCGTGGCGGCACCCAGGACGGCGGACCAGTCCGCTCCGGGGAGCCGTCGATGCAGCCGCACCGACGGATACCAGGGCATTCCGTGCCCGGCGTGCAGATAGCGCCACTCCGGGTTTGCCGGCACCAACACTCGCACATCCAGCCCGAGCGCGCCACCCAGATGAACGACGGAGCTGCACACCGTGATCGTACAGTCGAGCCCGCGCATCAACGCCGCAGACTCGTCTGCATCGGCGATCGCGTCGGGCCAATGATGAAATCGTCCTGGCGCCAACGCCGCCAGCTCGGCAAGGTCCGTCTCTGCGGGCGCATGCTGCAGGCTCACGAAATGCGCGTCGGGACGTGCAAGCATCGTCTGCAGGTCGGCAGGAGCCAGTGAACGCACCGCACGCCGCGTCCGCGCCAGCCCGCCACGCCACGACAGGCCTATTTTCGGCCCCGTGCCGAGTGCTCCGAGCCGTGCCCGGTACCGTTCCACCCGCTCCGGATCCGCGATCAGGTAGCAGGGCCGGGCAGGAAAGCTCGCCATGCTCGGGCGATAGCGGCGCGGCAGACTGCCCGCGGCAACCTGGACATCGACCTTCTCGATACCTGCGAGCCAGCTGTGCTCGCCGCGCGTCTCGCCGGATACGACGGCGGCCTTCGGAAACGAGCGGGCGAACAGCGCGCGCAACCGTGGGTCGCATTCGATCGTCACGCCGGAGGCCTCGGCAATCAGATCGGGGAAGCAACTCGCGAACATCAGCTCGTCGCCATACCCCTGCTCCGAGTAGACCAGGACCGAACGCCCGGCGAACGCGCCGCCTTCCCACTCCGGGAACGCGAAGCCGCGCCGCGGCGAATCGACCGCATCGAGACGCGCGTCGTACTCCGGCCAACCGCGCTCGAAGTCGCCCGTATACAGAATATGGAACGCCCGTGAAAGTCTGAGCTCGGCCGACTGCGGCTCCAGGGCGACCGAGCGATCGAAAGCGGCGCGCGCGCCGGTCACGTCGCCAAGGTCCTGCAGCACGGCGCCCCACGTGCCCCAGACCTCACCCGAAGGTTGCTCCGGCCGGATGAGCGGCAGGAGCGCCTCGCGCGCTTCCTCGGGCCTGCCCAGCTCTCGCAGCACGCTCGCCAGGTTATTCCGGCTGCGCGCATCCTCGGGCGCCAGCTCGAGGGCGCACCGAAGCTCCGCCTCCGCCTCGTCCAGCCGATCCAGCTCGCGCAATGCGAGCCCGAAATTGTTGCGGAACGCGACTTCGCCCGGCCGGATCTCCACGGCGCGGCGGAAATGCTCGAACGCTTCGGGCATGCGCGAAAGGCGGCGCAGCGCGATGCCCCGGTTGCAATGCGCCTCCGCCGAGTCCGGGTCCCGGTTGAGCACGTACTGGAGGAGGATCGTCGCGTCGTGCGCCTGGTCGAGCGCGATCAGGACGAGGGCGAGATCGATGCGCGGCCCGAGGTCTTCGGGCGCAAGCGACAGGACCTTGAGATACACGTCCATGGCGCCCTGCAGGTCGCCGGCGTCCCGCAGAACGGTACCGAGCATCATCAAGGCGTCGACCTTGTCAGGGTGCGCTGCAACCACGGCACGAACGCGCCGCTCCGCGGCTGCCCCGTCGCCGCGTGCGCGCTCGATATCCGCGAGCAGCAGGCTCGCCTCGGGGTCGTCCGCCTCGCCCTCGGCGTAGGGCGAGATCAATGCGGCCGCCGATTCCAGGTCCCCCTTGATCGCGCAACTGCACCGACCTTTGCAGCGCGCGATGCCGTGAGCGCCGGGCCGGTCCGTGCGTGAGTGCGACAACGAGATGGCGCAGCATGGCGCGATTGGTCGTAAGGCCGCTACGCGTCGCTAGCTCGCCGAAGCGCTACGTCCGCCGGTCGCGCTGAGTACAGGCGAGCATGCTGGCGAGCTCCGAGCGCCACTCCTCGGCATACTCGCAATCTCGATACTCATCGAAATACGGGCCACCGAGGGTGTAGTGAACCAGCGAAACGCCGGGCGTGGGATTGTAGTAGCCCACGAGATGGTTCCACGCGCGCGGCAGCTCGCCGATCAGCGATTCGTCCGGCAGCCACTTGAACTGATGGAGCTCGAGTCCGCTCGCGGTGTTGACGTACTCCGGCGTGAGCGCGCGGCACTTCGCATTGTTGAACAGCATCACGCTCGACCAGTTTTTCTTCGGGTAGGCGGTCTGCGGCTGATCCAGGAACTTCACCGTCTCGCGCGGTTGGTGCTCGTGCTTGACGACCATCACGGCGCGCCCCTCGTCGCGCAGCCGCCAAAGGTTCGCAATGTCGTCGAGGACCAGCATGTCGCAGTCCATGAAGACGCTCCATCCCTCGTAGCCCGAGAGGTAGGGCGTCAGGAACCGCGAGAAAGCGAAGTCGGTCGATTGCAGCGGGTGGCGCTCGCGCGTAAAAACGCCCTTGAGCTCGGAGAGCATCATCGGCGAGATGCTCACGGGCTCGCTCGCGCGCACGAGAATGCTGTGCGCGAGCACGCTGAATGCCACCGCCTCGCGGGCGTCGAATCCGATGAAGACTCTCACCATCAGCCGCCTCCGTCCGAGCCGATGCGGCTCTCGATCCAGCGTGGGCCGCCGGGGCCGTCTTCGCGGGTCTGAATCCAGAACTCCCAGACCAGGCCCGGGTGGCGCGCGGCAACTGATGACACGAGTCCCGCCCACCATTCCGGGGGCTGGATCGTGCAATGGGCATTCTCCCCTGTCGGGAGACGCTTGCCCGCCGGATAGCACGCGACGTTGGCGAACACGAACTTCGTCGCGTAGCTGAAGATCTCGTCCACGATCCAGGGAATGTCGTTCTCGGGGCAATGCTCCAGGACGTCGGTCGAGATCACGCCGTCGAACTTGCCCTCCGGAAGCTTGCTGAACGGTGGGTAGCTGGGATCGAAGCAATGCACGTAGTCGACGTTCCAGTGGTCCGCAATGCTCGGGATGATCCCCCCGTCGAGCAGCTGCACGTCGCGCATGTCGTACTGGCGCCCCTTGCCACTCCCGTAGTCGAGGATGGTGGTCGCGCCCGTTGCATCGATCAAGCGCTTGATCCGGCTCACCTGGGGCGGCAGACTCGCTCCGGGGAAAGTGTCCTCGGCCGGGATGTCGAGGAAGCGCTCGCCCTCCAGATGCATGGTCTGGTAGAGCTCGAGCAATTCACGATACCGCGGGCTGGGACTTTCGCGTGTGTAAGGCATGTGCGCTGGCGCGGCCATTTTTAATCCGCAATCTTATCAATACCTCGCTTCGGTTTCCGTGCGCAATTCACGGCACAGGTCATCCAGCACGGCGTTCCACTCGCCGCGGCGCCGCTGGCGGAACACGCGGACGCCGGGATACCAGATGATCGCGTCGCCCGTTGTTCCATAGCGCCACTCGGCTCCGATCGGGACCAGCACCCATCCGTGCACGCCGAGCCCGCCCGCGAGCTGCGCGACTGTGTTGTCTATCGAGATTGTAAGATCGACCGCGCTGACGAGCGCCGCGGTCGCGTCGAGGTCCTCGAGCGCCTCCGGCCAGGCATCGATTCGCGTCCCGTATTGCTCGCCGAGCGCGGCGAGCTCCGCGACGTCGGCATCGCGCTGGAGGCTGACCCAGTGCACCGCCGGCATGCGCAGCAAGGGCGCGAGGGCGGAGGCTTCGAGCGATCGGACGGGGCCACGCGAGCGAAGCGTACCGCCGCGCCATGAAATGCCGACACGCCGTCCCGCGCCGCTCGCGGCCAGTCGTTCGCGCCATTCCGCGATTTGTGCCGAGTCCGCCCGCAGGTATCCGGCCCGAGCAGGAAAATCCCCGCTGGCGCGACGCAGATGGAGCGGCAGACTCGCGACCGGGATCTGGTAGTCGATACGCAACTCGCCGGACAGCGCAAGCGGTTCTTGCTGGCGCCCGGCGATGATCGTCGCCTGCGGAAAGGATCTGCGATAGAGCGACGCGAGCCGCGGGTCGCATTCGATCACGCAATGGCCAGCGCGCGCGATCACGTCCGGAATGCACGAGGCGAACAGAATCTCGTCTCCGACGCCCTGCTCGGCATGCACGAGGATCGTTCGTCCTTCGAGCGGCTCACCCGCCCACCGGGGAGCCGGCAAGGCCCGATGCGGAAGGTCCTCGGAGACAAGACGGGTCTCGTAACCCGGCCAGCCCTCCGCGAAGCGACCCAGCGCGAGCAGGGCAAGCGCGCGATGAAATTGCGCGCTTGCATGGTTGGGATTGCGCGCGAGCGCGCAATCCAGAGCGGCGAGCGCCTCTTCGGTGCACCCGAGCTCCTGCAATGCGACCCCGCGTCGGGCATGCACGTCCGCGTCATCGATCCCGAGCGCAATCGCTCGATCGAGTGCCGCCAGGGCAGGAGTCGCGTCGAATGCGCCGCGAAGATGCAACGCACCGAGCGCAGCGTGCGCCTCGCCGTGGTCCGGATACCGCGCCACAATCTGCCCGAGCATCGAGATGTCTTCCGTCGGCACCTCGCTGTCTGGCAGCCATCCCACCAGATTGCGGATCGCCGGCGCGAATTGCGGGTCGATGTCCATCGCGGCCCGGAAGTGCGTGAGTGCCCCGGTCCGATCACCTATGCTGCCGAGCAGCAGGCCGAGATTGTTGTGTGCCGCCACGTGCCGGGAATCAATGCCGAGCGCCGCAGCAAAGCTTCGCACTGCGGCATCGGGCTCGCCCAGCATGCCGAGAACGTTACCCAGGTCGGCCAGGGCGTCGGCGGAGCCCGGGTCGAGACGCGTTGCGTGCTCGAGCAACTCGCGCGCGCGGGGCAAATCACCGGTCTGGGCCGCGAGTCGCCCCGCCTCGCCGACCGAGCGCGCGGCGTCACCCCCGCTACCGGTCAGGCGACGTAATGCACGCTTCAGGATCTCAGCCAGCATCGATTCGCGCGCTGCGCGACCCGCACATGGCAGCGCCGTGAAATTGTGCTGCCGGGACCGCCCACCTCCGCACCGAAGGTAGCCGTTGCGATGCTAGAATTCTGAAATGATTCGCGCTTGCGCGAGTCCACCGGAAATCCTAGCAAATATTCGGATATTTGCGATTGCCAAGGGGACCCAGTATGGGGCTGCTCTCGTTTTTCTCCAATGCAGAAGTCAACGAATTCGCCAAGTATCTCGCCTCCGGGCTGGCGAAGCGCTATCCGCCTGCCCTCGACGTCAATCCCGAGAAGCGCGTGTCCGAGAACCGCCTCACCAAAGTGATCGAAGACACACTCGTCCAGGCGGTCGAATTTCAGCAGAAGCATCGGCTCGGAATGTTCGGAAAAGCGAAGCTCGGCAATGAGTTCCGCTGGCAACTCAAGGAAATGGGATACACCGAAAAATTCGTCGATGTCGCGACCGAGGGGTTGATGGTGTACGTCACCCGCGGTTCGACGGCCGCCGCGCCGACGGGCAAGCAATCCGGCTGACGTGCACGAACTTTGGCCGCGCCGCGGGATCGGCGCAGGCCGCCCGGCGACCGCTCCGGACCACGTGCGGCATACAAGCCACGGGGTCCCATGGACCAGTCGCCACAAATGCGGACCGACGAATACGAGCGCCTCGAGCCTCGCCAGATTGTCGAGCGCGACGGGATCAAGCTCGTGTTCGCCACGCCGAACCCTGCAACGGCATGGCGCGTGGATACCCTGTTCACCAAGGAACCCGACACGATCGAGTGGATCGCAGGATTCGCCGCGGACGACGTTCTGCTGGACATCGGCGCGAACGTGGGCATGTACAGCCTGTGGGCGGCGAAGACCCGCGGAATCGAAGTGATCGCGTTCGAGCCCGAGTCCCAGAACTACGCCATCCTGAATCGAAACATCCAGTTGAACGGGCTTGACGCGCAGATCCGGGCCTACTGCATTGCGCTTTCCGATCGAGGCGGCTACGACAAGCTGTTCCTGAGTACATTCGGCGCCGGCGGCTCCTGCCATACCTTCGGCGCGTCGCTGGATTTCGCAAACCGGCCCCGAGTGGCGCCTTTCGCGCAGGGGTGTGTCGCGGCGAAGCTCGACGACCTGGTCGCGGCACAGTTGGTTCCGGTGCCGACGCACATCAAGATCGACGTCGACGGACTCGAGCCGCAGGTCGTGGCCGGCGCCCGCGCGACGCTCTCCGACCTCCGCGTCCGTTCGGTGTTGATAGAAATCAATACGAACCTCGACGAGCATTGGGATGTCGTGGATCAGATCATTGCCGGCGGCTTCGACTACTCGCAAGATCAGGTGGAGCTTGCGCAGCGCAAGGAAGGCCCGTTCAAGGGAATCGGAAACTATGTCTTTCGACGTTGAGCAGCACGTCCGCTACCGGGTCGGCAATGCGCCGATGCTCGGCTCGCCGTTTCCGCACTTCTTCCTTCACCCGGTGTTTCCCGAGGACTTTTACGCGGCGCTCAGGCAGCACCTGCCAGATCTCTCTGCCTACCAGCGCCTGGACGAGACCGGCACGGTTGCCAAGGGCGCCTACAAGGAGCGTTTCGTGTGCTCGATCGAGGACCTGGCCGAGCGTGAGCGCCGTGCCGGGAGCGAGCCTTTCTGGCACGCGTTCGGTGCATGGCTGCAGGGCGGCGCGTTCGCCGAACTGCTGATGGACAAGTTTCGCGGCGGGATCGACGAGCGCTTCGGTCCCAAAGTCGCGCTGCGGGTAAGCACGGAAGTGCGCCTGGTGCGCGACTTCACCAACTACGCGATCTCACCGCATACCGACAAGCCGAGCAAGCTTATTTCCCTGCTGTTCTACCTGCCGGCCGACGCGAGCATGCGCCACCTCGGCACTTCGATCTACGCGCCGAACGACCCCGAGTTTCGCTGCGACGGCACCGCGCATTACCGGTTCGAGGATTTCAAGCGCGCGGCCGCCATGGACTACGTGCCGAACGCGCTGTTCGCGTTCCTGCGGACGGATCAGGCGTTTCACGGCGTCCCGAAGATCGGCGACGCGAACATCGAGCGCGACGTGCTTCTCTACAACATCTACGTGGACGAGGTCGTGGCGCGCACCGTACAGGAACCTCGCAACAAGCGCCGCTGGCCCTGGCAGCGCGCCTGACCATGCGCGCGGCGCGTCAGGCAGCGTAACCGGGGATGCTGCGCTCGTCCACCGCGTCGATCTGCTCCGGATCGAGAAACTGCCGGGCGTACTCGAGGTACACCTTCTTGCTCACGAAGATGTCGAACAGATCGGGGTCGATGTGCCCGTTCAGCCTGAATTGACCCAGTATTCGTAGCGATTCGGAAAGCGTCTTGCCCTTCTTGTACGGACGGTCCTTGGCGGTGAGCGCTTCGAAGATGTCGGCGATGCCCATGATGCGGGCCTGCACCGACATCTGCTCGCGAGTGAGCCCGCGCGGATAGCCCTTTCCGTCCATGCGCTCGTGATGGCCCCCGGCGTACTCGGGCACGTTCTTCAGGTGCTTGGGCCAGGGGAGTGCCTCGAGCATCTTGATCGTCGACACGATGTGGTGATTGATGATCTCGCGCTCGTCCGCCGTGAGCGTGCCGCGCTGGATCGTCAGGTTCCGGATCTCGTCCTCGGAGAGGAAGTCGGAAGTGCCTCCGGAGGTGTCGCGCCACTTGTAGGTGGTCCCGAGCTTGCGCACCCTTTCCTGCTCTTCGCTGGACATCGACTCGCCGCCGATGTTGCAGCGACGCAGGAACTTGCGATCCTCGTCCAGCTGCCGCAGCCGGTCGCGCAGCGTCCGGTCGATCTCGTACATCATCGTCCGCTGCGCCATCTCGTCGAGCCCCGGCCGGCGCGCCAGCTCGAGCTTGCTCTCCAATGCGGCAATCTCGGCGTCGCGTTTCAGCACCTCGATGCGCGTATCCACCAGGCTGATCCGGTCGAAGATGGTCTCGAGCTTGGTCGCCTTGTCGACGACGTGAACCGGTGTCGTGATCTTCCCGCAGTCGTGCAGGAGGCCGGCGATCTTCAGCTCGTAGCGATCCCTCTCGCTCATCGTGAAACTGCGCAGCGGGCCCTCTTGGGTCTGCTGCACCGCCTCGGCGAGCAGCATCGTGAGCTGCGGAACGCGCTGGCAGTGCCCGCCCGTGTAGGGGGATTTCTCGTCGATCGCGGTGTTGATCAGCTCGATGAACGATTCGAACAGGGCCTCGAGCTGAATGATCAGCGCCCGGTTGGTGAGCGCGATCGCCGCCTGCGAAGCGAGGGATTCGGCGAGCCGCTGGTCGGAGGTCGAGAACGGCACGATCCCGCCATTGACGGTGTCCTGGCAATTGAGGAGCTGCAGGACGCCGATGATCTCGCCCTCGTGGTTCTTCATCGGCACCGTCAGGAACGACTTCGAGCGATAGCCCGTCTTCTGGTCGAATTGCCGGGTCCCGGAGAAATCGAAACCCTCCTCGGTGTAGGCATCGGCGATGTTCACCGTCGTGCCGTGGAGGGCCGCATGGGCGGCGACCATCGAATTGTTCGGCTGCCCGTCCCGGTAGAGATGGATCGGGAAGAACGGTATCGGATTGCCGGTCGTGCCGCCGAGCGCGATGTTGAGCGTCGCGGTGCGCACGATCTCGAAATGAAGCGCCCTCTCGATCCCGTCCCCCTTGACCAGATAGAGCGTGCCGCCGTCAGCGCGCGTGATGGTCTTGGCCGCGACGAGAATCTTCTCGAGCAGGGCGTCGAGATTCTTCTCGAGCGACAGCGCCGCCCCGATCTCGTTCAGCTGATCGAGCCGGCGGAAGAGGTCGTCGGAGGAGTCAGTCGCGCGCCGCGCGACGGGATCCGCGAACGGCGCGATTTGGGTGCCGGACATCGAGTAACCCTATTTCTATTTGATACAGACTGCGCGAACCTGCGCGATGTCGGTGATACCGCTCAGGACTTTCTCGACGCCGTCCATCTTGAGCGTGCGCATACCTTCGTCCAGGGATACGGCGAGCATTTCCGCCACGCGCGCGTGCTCCTGGATGAGTCTCTTGATGTTATCGCTGCCGATGAGCAGCTCGTGCAGTCCGACCCGGCCTTTGTATCCCGAGCCGCCGCAGCCGTCGCAACCCACTTTCCGGTAAAGGGTGAACTGTCCCTGCTCGTTTGCGAAGTTTCTGACCCATTCGCGATAGACCGCTTCGTACGAGCCTTTCGTGTCCTTCTTGAACGAGGCCGTGTTCAGAAGCTCCTGGCAGTACTCGGTGATGAGCGCCTTGATCTCTTCCTGCCCGGGGTTGTAGGCCTCCTTGCACTTCGAGCAGAGGCGCTTGGCGAGACGCTGTGCGAGCACCCCGAGCAGCGCGTCGGCGAAGTTGAACGGATCCATGCCCATGTCCAGCAGCCGGACGATGGACTCCGTTGCGCTGTTGGTGTGCAGCGTGGCGAAGACCAGGTGACCGGTGAGCGAGGCCTCGACGCCGATCGAGGTCGTCTCCTTGTCACGCATCTCGCCGACCATGATGATGTCCGGATCGGCGCGCAGGAACGATTTCATTACCGTGGCGAAGTCCAGCCCGGCCTTGCGGTTGACCTGCACCTGGCGCAGGCCCTTCTGCGTGATTTCGACCGGGTCCTCGGCTGTCCAGATCTTCGTGTCGGGCGTGTTGAGATACTTGAGCACCGAGTGCAGCGTCGTCGTCTTGCCCGAGCCGGTCGGCCCGCACACGAAGAAGAGCCCGTAGGGCTTGCTGATCGTATCCTTCAGCGCCTCGAGATTGTGCGGTGACAGCGCGAGATTGTCGAGCGGAATCGGCTCCCCTGCGGCGAGAATCCGCATGACGACGTCCTCGACGCCGCCCTGGGTCGGAATCGTCGCGACGCGCAGCTCGATGTCGAGCGGTCCGAACTTCTTGAATTTGATCTTGCCGTCCTGCGGCTTGCGACGCTCCGAGATGTCGAGGTCGCACATGATCTTGAGTCGCGCGACCATCGAGTTGCGATAGGATGCCGGCACCTCGATGTAGGGCGATAGCGAGCCGTCCTTGCGGAAGCGGATCTCGGTTTTCAGCTTTCCGGGGTAGGACTCGATGTGGATGTCGGAGGCGCCCTGCTGGTAGGCCTCGATGATCACCTTGTTCACGAGCTTGACGAGCTCGTTGTCTGCCGCGGCCGAGAGGTCGTCGTTGCTGCCCGCTTCCTCGAATTCCTCGCCCCCCAGGTCGGACAGCAGATCCCCGATGTCGCCGACGTCGAGGTCGGCGCCGAAGAACTGATTGAGGGTGTCCTTGAACTCCCGCTGGGTAGTGACGACGTACTGGATGCGCCTTACTGCGGGAAAGACGTTGCTGACGATGCGAGAGGCCTTGACCCGCTCGGGGTCCAGGCACACCACGAGGAGGCCGTCCTTGTTCTCCTCGAGCGGAATCCACTGGTTCGCCTCGACGTACTCGCGCTTCAGGTTCTTGAGCAGATCCATCGGCTTGACGCGTTCCGACTTGAACGGCTCGTAGGCGACGCTGAAGAACTTCGCGAGCGCCTTGCCAAGCGCCGGAAGCTTGACGTTGAATTCCTCGATCAGAACGGTTTCGATGTCGACGGCCTTCTTGCGGGCCGAGCGGGCCGCGAGCTCGAACTCGGCGGCCGAGATGACGGCATCTCCGACCAGGTGGTCGTACTTCGTCTTGAGGAGATGCGGCTTCTGCCGCTGGCGGAACGCAATCGCGAGGGTCTGGCACAACTCCCGCACACCCTCTTCGGCGAGCGGCCCGAAAGGCTGCCCGGACTTGTTGTTGATGAGCTGGACGACCCCGATCAGGTCGCCCTTCTCGGCATCGACGATGGGCGCAACGAGCATCTGCTTGGTGCGATATCCCGTCCGCTTGTCGACCTCCTGCAGGAACCGCAGGGACGGATGGTGTTTCTTGAGCTCCGCCTCGTCGTAGACGTCGCGGATGTTCATCATCTTCTTGGCCATGCCGCAATAGCCGGCGAGAGAGTGCTCGGCGAGCGGCAACTTGAGGTCGCGGAACGAGTTGAGCCCCGTCTTCAACTTCGAGATGATCATCGTCTTGTCGTCGCCGAGGGCGTAGATCGTCAGGCGGTCGGCGTTGAACAAGTGGCAGATGTCCGCGCTCACCTCCAGCATGATCTCGTCGATATTGCTGGTCGCGTGGATGCGATTGGTGACGACCTGCAGGCTCTTCTGGAAGGCGAGCCTGGAGTTCACGTCGCCCGCGGCGGGTGCTGCGGGGCTCAAGACTGCGCTCATTTCATCACGTCCTGTCTGGTTTTGGCCAGTTCCTGGCCGGTGTTGCCATGGCCTGTGCGGGCCCATGTCGAGGCATTCTGTATGCCAACAATATGTAGCCCAACAATACGTATGCCAACAATACGGGTCCGTGCGATACGGGCCCCAAATTTCATCCCAAAATTAGGCCCAAGGGCGCGAACGTCGATGCTAGCCCCTCGCTCCGTGACCGGCAACCGGGCGGGTCGCCCGGATGAGGCTTTTTTCAAGCGCGGTAGGCATTTAGGCACGCCATCCGGCGCTCTGCCGGCAGCAGTGCCGCAGGATTTCATCCTAGCGTCGACGGGGTTCGCCACCGCTGATTCCTCCCTCGAGTACGAACGATTTCAGCCCCCGCTGGGCGAGCAGGAATGCGGCGGCGGAGCTACGTCGACCCGTCTGGCAGTACACGACGTATTCGCGATTCTTGTCGAGAATCTTTACGGCATTACGAACCTCGGCGAGCGGGATGTTGATGGCGCCCGGGAGCTTGTCGTACTGGTATTCCGACGGGTAGCGGACGTCGAGCCACTGGCCGCCCTGGGCGACCTTCTCGCGGGCGCGCTCCATGTTGACCCATTGCAGCAGTGGCTTCTTGAGCAGCTCGTTGAAGTCGTTCTTGTCGAGACGCAGCATGGTGCCGTCGGTGAGCATGGTCACGCTCGCGTTGCGCTTGGCGTTCGCGACCAGCGCCTCCTCGCCGAACGCGTCGCCGCTCTTTAGCTCCGCGAGCTTCATGCTGACGCCGCCCACGGACCGCTCGACCACGCACTTTCCGGTTTCCATGACGTAGTAATAGTCGCCTTCCGCGCCTTCCTTGATCACGGCGGTTCCGCGCTTCGCCGAGACGCGCTTGAACCGCTTGAGCAACTCGTTGATGTGAGCGGTGGGCAGCTGCGCGAACGCGCCCGATTTGAGGTTGTTGATGCTGAAGAGGCCGGTCAAAATCGCCCAGTTGCCAATCGAAGGCGTTTCCGTCGATGTGGTGCGCTTCGCACCTTCTTCCGCGACCGCAAGTTGATCCCAGGTCACCATGATATCGAGCAGATCGTCGTCGATCCGGATCAGCTCGATGTCGGTGATCGCTTTCGCAGAAGCGAACGGTGTCTTGCGCCCGATCGGATGTCGCGCTTCGGAAGTGCCGCCAACCACCACTTCCGAGCTTCCGTTGCCGAGGATCAGGGCGATCTCGCCCTTCAAGAGGTAGACGAGCTGGCCCGCGACGCCCTTGACGCGGAACGGGTCGAGCGTCTTCGAGACGCGCTCGATGAAGGTAAGTTCGGCCAGCTCGGCGCGCCGCGACTTCGAGAGCACCGAGATCGGCTCCAGGCCGGCAAGCGCTTCAGGCTTGACTTTTTCGTTGCTCATATCGGTTTTCCATTCTCCCGGCGCTTCGGCGGTCCGCTGATTGGCGAATCGGCTCATGGCACAGTTCCGTGACTCCTAGAACTCGAACACCTGATTGTTTTGCAGCATGCGCGGACGGTATTGCCCTGCGAACTCCTCGATCTCTTCCATCGAAAGCTCGATTTCGCCGGGTTTCAGGTGAGTGATGAAGATCTCCGCGCTGCGTTCCATCTTGGCGAGCTCCTCGGCGAGCATGCTCGGGCAAAGGTGCTTCGACATGATCGCGAGCTGCTTCTCCTTGTTGGAGAACGCGCACTCGATGATCAGGTACTTGAGATTCGCGATGCGATTGACGAGCGGCCAAAGCTCGTCGTTGGTCGTCGTGTCGCCGGTGAACACCAGGCTGCCCCGACTGCTGTCGAGCTGGTATCCGATTGCGGGAACGACGTGGTTCGCTGGCAGCACGGTGATGAGCCGGCCGTCGAGATCCAGCGTCTGACCGAGCTCGATCGCCTGGTACCGCAGGAACGGCGCCTCCGCGCTGGGGATCTGCGTGAAGTCCGGCCATATGCTCCAGTTGAACAGGTGATTCTTGAGTATCTCGAGGGTCGCCGGAATCGCATACACGGTGACCGGCTTGTCCCGCATCTGACCGACCGTGTCGACCATGAACGGGATCGACGCGACGTGGTCGAGGTGCGAATGGGTCAGGAACACGTGATCGATCGGCGTCAGTTCGGCCAGCGTCAGGTCGCCCACGCCGGTTCCCGCGTCGATCAGGATGTCCTGGTCGAGCAGCATGGATGTCGTGCGGAGATGCCGTCCGCCGATTCCGCCGCTGCAACCGAGCACCCGCAGCTGCATCGCTCACTTCTCCTCGAAGACCGTGACGCCGTCCCACGACGGCGCGGGTGGACGCGTACGGTGCTGGGCGATGCGCTCCGCATAGAGCCCGTAGAGCGGCGCATTCGGGTGGAGCCTGCGCAGGTTCAGGAGCGCGACGTCCGCCTGATCCCAGTCCTGCGCCCGGTAGGCCTTGAGCATTTGCTGCCAGAGCCTGAGCTCCTCCTGCTTCGCCTTCCCGATCGACCCTTCGGACCCGATCGGCTCGAAAATGGCAACCGGCTCGTCCTTGCCCTTCACGCGCACGCGGTCCAGCTCGCGAAAGACGATCCCGGCCATGGCCTTGCGGGTCGCCTCCCCGACGATGATGCCGGTTCCATAGTGCTTGGTCAGTCCCTCGAGGCGTGACGCCAGGTTCACCGCGTCGCCCATCACGGTGTAGGCCTTGCGCAGCTTCGAGCCCATGTCGCCCACGCTCATCGGCCCGGTGTTGATGCCCACACCGATCGAGAGCTCCGGCCACCCGCGCGCCCGGAACGTGGCGTTGAGCGGTACGAGCTTCGCTTGCATCGCCATCGCCGCATTTACTGCGCGTTCCGCATGGTCCGGTTCTGCGACCGGTGCGCCCCAGAACGCCATGATGGCATCGCCGATGTACTTGTCGAGCGTGCCGCGATGCTCGCCGATCACGTTGCTCATGGCCGTAAGATACTCGTTCAGGAGCTGGGAGAGCTCGCGGGGGTTGAGGCCCTCGGCGATCGTGGTGAACCCACGGATGTCGGAAAAGAGCACGGTCAGGACCTCGCTCCTGCCCTCCATGGTGTAACGCCCCGGATCCCGCGCCATCTGATCCACCAGCTCCGGGGGCACGTACTGCCCGAAAAGCTCGGTGAACTGGCGCTTTGAGCGGGTCTCGACGAAATAGCCATACGACATGTTCAGCGCAAACATACCAAGAACTACAAGCAAGCTGCTTGCCAGGGGCAGTACGAGATTGGCCATTTGCCACACTGCGAGGTTCAAGCCGCCGTACACAGCCAGTGCCGCCACCGTGGTGAGGGTAGCCCGCAGCGGGGACAGGAACGGCAGGAGGCAGGCAAGCAGAATCCCCCCGATGATCAGCAGGGTCACTTCGGCGCCCAGAACATACGCCGGCTGCGCCTTGATCGTTCCATCCAGCATCCCGGCAATCAGGTTGGCGTGGATTTCCACGCCGGGATAGGCCCGGCCGACCGGCGTTGCGCGCAAGTCGACCAGTCCCGGCGCGGAGGTTCCCACGAGCGCGATGCGGCCCTTGAGCCGATCGACGTCCACCTTGTCGAGATAGACGTTGGCGAGCGAGACGTAAGGGAAGCTGCGCTCGGGCCCCAGGAACGGAATGAGGACGGTAGCGTTCTCGTCCACCGGCACGCTGACCTTCCCCGCGCTGACCCATTCGAGGCCCGAGTAGTTGCGGCTCATGAATCGTTCCGGCGGATAGCCCGGCTTGACCTCCGGGAAGCCGAGCAGCATGCGTACCATCGCAAAGGAAAGTGGCTCGTAGTACGCCTTGTCGTACTCGGCGAGCATCGGCACGCGCCGCACGACGCCGTCCTCGTCGACGACCGGGTTGAAATGCCCCGCACCCGCTGCGGCGGCCTGGAATTCGCGCAGGTTGCCGCCGAAGCCGTCCCAGGCCGTGAAGGGGATGGGCCGTCCCGCGAACGTGCCGGACGGAAGCACCGGTGGCGGGATGACCCCGCTCTGGCGCGCGTCCTGCACGCTCGTGAAGTAGTAACCGATCACGACCGGTCGCCCCTTGATCGCCCGGGCAAACAACGCGTCATGATCGAGGCCCGGCCGCAGGGCCGCGAGCGCTTCGCGGTAACCCGAGTTCTCCTTCAACTCGCCGGCGGCGAGGCGCTCCAGCACAGCCAGGCCGCTCGACGTGTCGGGCTCCGCGTTCACCACGTCGAATCCGAGCGCGGCAATCCCGTACTTGTCGAACAGCTTGTCGACGATGGCGGCAACCTTGTCGCGCCCCCAGGGCCAGCGCCCGAGCTCCGGCGTCGCGAGGCTTTTCTCGTCGATATCGAGGATGACGATGCGATCGTCGACGCCGCCGGGCATCGTCAAGCGCAGGCGGGCGTCGTAGATGATGTGATCCAGCCGCGTGACGAGGCCGATCCGGTAGACATGGGCGGCGTGGCCCAGGAATACCGCCACCACCACGAGTCCGAGCACAACTCTGACGAGATGCTGCTTCACCCCTTGCGCCGCCTAGTTGGTGCTTCCGAAGATCGCGATTGCGACGCGATCAATGCGTCGGGGGACACCGCCTGTCCGGGGGAGGGGATATACAAGGGGCCTGCCCCTTGTTCGGATTGGAGGATATACAAGGGGGCAGGAAGGGGTGAGGGGGCCCCTTCCTTTCCCCCACGGCCCCTTGTTCGTAATCCGGGGGTTTTTCTCGCGCACTGGTTGCCCTGGCCGAAGTTGCCGCGCTGGATAACTTCGAATACCCCTCGTCAAGTCTTGAAGAAGAACTCCATCTTGACGCCGGCCAGCTCGAGAACGTCGTGATCGTTCAGCGGATGCGCCTGGGCGTCCACCGCCTTGCCGTTCACGATCGGGAAATTCGCGCCCTCGACGTGCGTGATGTAGTAGCCCTGCGGGCGCTTGGTGATCACCGCCACCTGCACGCCGGGCTTGCCGAGCGTCGTGAGCGCCTTCGTGAGCTCCATCTCCTTGCCCGCATTCGCTCCCGTGAGGATCTGGATCGCCGCGACGCGTCCCCCCGCCACGGGCTGCGAGGTGCCCATGGCCGGTTGCGGCTGCGAGGTGCCCAGCGTGGGCATTCCCTGAGACGTCCCGAGAGTAGGCATGCCCTGCGACGCAGCTGGCGCCGGCGCCGGTGTCGGATTGCCCTGGGAAGTGCCCATGTTGGGCATGCCCTGTGACGATCCCATGTTTCCCCCGGGCGGCGCCGCCGCGGTACCCGGCGCAGTACCGGGTTTCGGTGCGCCACCAGGCCGGATGATCATGGTCTTTTCGAAATCCTGTGGGCCCTTCGCCGCCGCCGGTCCGTCGGACAGGTACTTCAGACGGTATTTCCCGAGCTCGATCACGTCCGCGTTCTGCAGGAAATGCTTCTTGATCGGCTGTCCGTTCACCAGCGTCCCGTTGGTGCTTCCGAGGTCCTCGAGGAACGAGTCGTTCAGGATCGTCACGATCACGGCATGCTCGCCCGACACGGCCAGGTTGTCGATCTGGATGTCGTTGTGCGGCTTGCGGCCGATGGTCGTGCGCTCTTTTGTGAGCGTGATCTCCTTCAGCACCAGCCCATCCATACTGAGAATCAGCTTCGCCATGGCAGTGTCCCCACTTATCTCAACCAGCTAAACAGTCTGTTCATCCAGCCGCGCGATACACCGAAATCACGCAGCACGCGGACCAGGATCACGGACACGTTGTCGCGTCCGCCGTTATCGTTCGCCATCTGTACCAACTGCTGCGCGGCGAGCTTGAGGTTTGCCGACAGCGTCTGCAAGGTGAGTCCGATGTCCTCGTCGCTCACCATGTCGTTCAACCCGTCCGAGCACAGCAGCCAGATATCGCCGGGGCGGGTGTCGTATTCGCGCAGTTCCGGATCAACGGTCGGATCGATGCCGAGCGCCCGGGTGACGAGATTCTTGTTCTGCGAGAACCGCGCCTGCTCGGGTGTGATCATGCCGCTATCGATCTGCTCCTGCAGCAGAGAGTGGTCCTTGGTGATCTGTTCGAATGCCTCGCCACGGAGGCGATAGACCCGCGAATCGCCGATGTGCGCGACCATCGCCTTGTTGTCGTAGAACACCGCCGCCACGAGTGTCGTGCCCATCCCCGCATACTGAGGCTGACTCTGCGCGGCCTGAAAGATCGATGTGTTCGCCTTGACGATCTGCTCGCGCAAGAGGCGCTCGGCAACCGGTCGGCCATTCGCCTGATCGAACTCGAAGGGCGGGCTCTCCTCGAGGAGGTGCTGCAATTCGGTGGTGATGACGGTGGTCGCCATTCCGCTCGCCACCTCGCCGGCATTGTAGCCCCCCATGCCGTCCGCGAGCACCACGAGCCCCTTCGACGCATCGGCCGCGATCGAGTCCTCGTTGTGAGACCGCACCATGCCGGGATCGGTGCTGCTGGCGATTTCGAGTGCCTGGCTGAGGTTCATGGCACGCGCTAGAGGCTGATATCCACCGAGCGAGCCCCGGGCGGGGCGCTGGTGACCGGTGGGGTGCTGGTGACCGGTGGCGTTCCGGCGGCGGATAGGGCGCCGGCCGCCGTCGCGGCGGCACAGGCGCGCAGCGCCGCGGCGAACTCCTCGCCTGTCTGCAGCCGCGCGGCGACGTCCTTGGCCATCGCCCTGGCAATGAATGCGCTCAGCGCAGATGGCAGATTGGGGTTCACGGTGCGTATATCCGGGGCCGGCTCGTTCGCGATCTTATACATGAGCTGGGCCATCGATTCACCTTCGAACGGCAGGCGGCCCGCGAGCAGCTGGTACAGCGTGACCGCAAGCGAGAAAAGATCCGAGCGCCCGTCGATGCGCTTGCCCGCGAGCTGTTCGGGCGACATGTAGGACGGTGTGCCGAGCACCATGCCGGTCTTGGTCTTGGAGGAGTCGGTGATGCGAGCGATCCCGAAGTCGGTGACCTTCACGGTATCCGATGCTTCCTCGTACATGATGTTCGCCGGCTTGATGTCCCGGTGAACGATCTGCTGGCGATGCGCATAGCCAAGCGCATCCGCAACGCGGGCGACGATGGAGATCGCGGCGGCGGCGGGCATCAGCTTGCCCGGCTTGGTATACGGGGTCAGGTCGTGGCCCTTGAGGAATTCCATCGCGATGTAGGCGAGGTCGTGCTCCTCGCCGGCGTCGAAGATCGTCACGATGTTCGGATGATTCAGGCGACCCGCGGTTTCGGCTTCGCGGAAGAACCGCTCGCGCACTTCGGCGAGCTCGTCGGGTTCGAACTCCTGGGCGAGTGCCATGGTCTTGATCGCGACGATCCGGCCGATCTTCGGATCGCGGCCTTGATAGACGACACCCATCGCCCCCTTGCCGAGCTCTTTCTCGACCTGATAGCGACCGAGCATCGGCTTCTCGACCGTGTCGGCGGTCATGATGCTGGTGTTCGTGCGCCCGCCGGATGTCGCGCCGCCGAGTATCACCGTCTCGGAGAGCTGCTTCGCACGCGCGACCTTCTGGGCCACATCGCGGAACTTCACGTTGTGCTCGGCGATGTAGCGGTAGGCCGCCTCGGCCTTGTTGAACTGGCGCTTGCGCTCGAAGTCGAGCGCAAGGTTGTAGACGTTCTCCATCAGGCGCTCGTCCATCGGAACGCGGCGAAACCGGTCCCAGGCTTCGTCGAGACGGCCCTGACCCTGGAAAGCGAGCGCCAGGTTGCGGTTCGATTCGGCGGATTCCGCATCCGATTTGACCTTGCCGGCCTCGGTGACCAGAAACCGCTTGGTGGTGAGCAGCAGGTGGCCTACCAGCAGCAGCGTCGTCGGCAGCATGAGCTGGAGCCACATGCCTTTCGACGTCATCAGCCCGAAGTGGGTACCGAGCAGCGCGACCAGAAGCAATGCGGTCACGAGCGCGCCCATTCCGGCGCCGAGCCGCGGCAGCGCGATGATCAGATAGAGGGCGATGAGCAGGTAGGCGCCGTACTCGGCCCAGATCCCCCACGACGGCACGACGAAGAAATGCTCCTGCAGGATCGACGAAACCGAATGCGCCAGCGTCTGCACCGGCGCCATCGCCGGCGATACGGGCGTCACGCTGGTATTGCCGAGCCCGGCAGCAGTCGGGCCGATGAGCACGATCTTGTCGCGGTACTTGTCCACCGGAATCTTGCCCGAGTACACGTCGAAGAACGAATCGGCCGGGAATGCCGGCCGACCATCGTGGTCCTGGTAGTAGTACGTGTACATCTGGAGCTTCGGATCGGTCGTGATCCGCAGGTTCCCGAGACTGACGCCGCGACCCAGATCCACCTTGATATCCGCGACCCCGAGATTGAGGCTCTGCGCCGCGATCAGGAGAGAGAGGGACGGATAAAACTGGTCGAAAAAGGCGAGCACCAGCGGCTCGGAGCGGATCCCACCGTCCACGTCCGTGCGTGCATTGAGGTGTCCGATGCCCTTGGCCTGCGCGCCGATCGAATCGATCGGGAAGATCACGTTTGCGGTCGTCGTGAACGGCAGTTCGCCCGCAGCGCCGGCGATGTTCGCAAGCCCGTTCTTCGTCACATACGCGGGAAGCGGGCGATCGGGCCGACCACGTGGATCGCCGAGCTGGAAAAGCATGGGCAGCACGACATTGCCCGCCTGCGCGTAACTGCGAGCCAGCATGCGATCGGTGTTGAGCGTCTGCTCGGCCTCTTGCAGGAGCGAGCCGATCCGCGCGAGCGGCGCGGTGGGCTCGATCGCGCCGGGGTTCGGCACTGCCTTCTGGTACTCGGCGAGCAGCCGATTGACGTAAGCCAGCCCGGGATCGAGCTGGGGCTCCGTGAAGAACACGAGATTGCCGATGACTTTGGCCTTGCCGCCAGCGAGCAGCGCAGTGAGCCGCGCGTGCACATCGCGCGGCCAGGGCCATCTGCCGATGTTCGCGATACTGGCGTCATCGATGGCGATGACTGCGATGCGATCGCTCGGAACGCGGTCCGTCGCGCGCACCCCGAGATCGTAGGCTTTACGCTCGAGGCTCTGGATCAGGTCGGTGCCGCCGGCGAGGACAAGGACAAGCGCGACCACGAGGCCGAGGAACCAGTCCTTTCTCCAGAATCCACCTTTCTCCACCGAGCCCGTTCCCCGAGTGCCTTGTTGTCGTTGTCGTTATCGGTCGTCGCTGTCCGGTATGTGCGAGATTCTACGCCCACGCTCCCGTCGCCCTTCGTCGCTCTGCTGCCGCACCGGGCGAAATCCCGCTTCACGCCCCCCGGGGCACCTCGACTGCTCGATCTCGATTCCCTGTTTCATACCCGGGTCCCTCCAGCCCCGCGAATCTGCACATGCGTGCCCTTGTCGCGCGTTGCTGGCCCCCCGAAAGTGCACTAAGTCCCTGAAGAAACAGGAGCATAACTTCCATTCTTACAGTCGGGTATGAAATTAGTCAAATTTTTGCCGAGTATCCGTCACTTGGGGAGAGCTTCCGCTGGCGAAAACGGGGCGAGGACGCACCCGCAACCTTCCCCGCGGCCGCGCACGCGCGCCCGCACACGACCCGATTCGCAGCCGCCTGTCTCGCGTTGCGTGCGATCCGGTTTCAGGACGAACGCGATCCGTCCGCGCCTGACGGCCGCAGACAGCGGGCGTCCTCGACGAGGGTGAATCAGGTGCCGAGCAGTGTGCCCGGCTTGAGCGACCCGCTCGCAGCGACCTCGGCGCCCGAAAGCTTCTTGCCGTCGCCGAGCTTCGCCTTCTGGACTTCGATCTGGCCGCCCTGGGCGGTCACGAAGAAGCTCGTTCCGCTCACGTCCGTGACCTCTCCGACCTTGCCCTTCACCGCGCCAAACGTGCGCACCAGGTGCTTGCGCGCGTCGAAGATCTGGAGCTTCGTGCCGTTCAACGTCGTCCAGGCACCGGGTGCAGGATTGCAACCCCGGATCACGTTGTACGTGAAGTCGACGTGCGTCGCCCAGTTGATCCCGGCTTCGGCCGCGCGGCACCAGCCTTCATAGCTCGCACGGCTCTCGTCCTGCGCAGTTTCGGTGTGCTTGCCGGCGACCACCAGGTCGGCCGCCTCGAGCATCGCCGCCACACCCATGGGGAAAAGTCGATCGAAGTAGACGCTGCCCAGGGTGTCGTCGGGACCGATCGGCGTCTGCTTCTGCAGGATCATCTTGCCTTCGTCCAGCCCGTCGGAGGGCCGGAAGATGGTCAACCCGGTCTCGGTTTCGCCCTTGATGATCGGCCAGTTGATCGAGCTCGGGCCGCGGTACTTGGGCAACAGCGACGGGTGATACTGGATCGTGCCGCGCTTCGGAATGTTCACGAACTCCTGCGGCGCGAACTGGAGCACGAAGGCCATGATGCCGATCTCGGCTGCCAGCCCGCGCATCGCGTCCGCCGCCTCCGGCGCACGGAGCGATTTGAACTGAAAGACCTTGAGGCCCTTCCCCTCCGCAGCGGCGCGCAGCGCATCGGGCCGCGCGCCCTCCTTCTCCGGCGCGCAGAAGACGCCCGCCACTTCGTCTCCACGAGCGAGGAACGCCTCGAGCACTGCCTTTCCGAAATCCTGCTGACCGATGATCGCTATGCGCATGGCGTCAAGCCGCTTTCTTGGGTGGCGAGGAGAATGCACCGGCCTTCTTGAGGCCCGTGACCTTCGTTTCGTCGTAGCCGAGCACGTCCCGCAGAACCTCGTCGGTGTGCTCGCCGAGCGTCGGCGAGCGCTTGATCTCGGCCGGCGAAGCCGAAAGCTTGATCGGCATGCCCACGTTGTACCACTTGCCGCGCTGCGGGTGGTCGAGCTCGACCCACATATCCCGGCCGCGCACGTGCTCGTCGTTGGCGAGGTCCTCGGTGCTCATGATCGGTCCGCACGGCACGTCGATCGGATTGAGGATCGCCATCAGCTCGCGCTTGGTGTACTGCTCCGCAAACTTGTTGATGAGTGTCCACATCAGCGCCTGGTTCTTGCGCCGCTCGCCGATCGTGGCAAAGCGCGCATCCGTGGCGAGGTCGGGAACATGCACCTCCGGACCCATGCGCTTGGCGAGCGCCTCCCACACCGCTTCCTGCACGACGATGTACAGCCAGTCGTTTGCGCCATGCGGCTTGCAATGAATGGCGTTACCGAGCTGGCCGCCGCCGGAGTCGTTGCCGGCGCGCGGCACCTCTCCCATGTCCTTGTAAGTCGGCACCGAGTATTCGGGCAGGTCTCCGCGCGTCAGGCGCTGATGGTCACGGAACTTGACGCGGCACAGGTTCATGACGCCGTCCATCATCGCCACCTCGACGTACTGGCCCTCGCCGGTGCGCTCGGCCTGACGGAGCGCTGCAAGCAGCCCGATGGCGAGGTGCAGTCCCGTGCCCGAGTCGCCGATCTGCGCACCGGTGACGAAGGGCGGACCGTCGGGAACGCCGGTGGTGCTCATCGCGCCGCCCATCGCCTGGGCCACGTTCTCGTATGCCTTGAAGTCGGCGTAGGGTCCGCTCGAGCCGAAGCCCTTGATCGAGCCCATCACGATCTTCGGATTGATCTCGCGGATCTTCTCCCACGGGAAGCCGAAACGCTCGAGCACTCCGGGTCCGAAGTTCTCCATGATGATGTCGCACTTCTTCAGCAGGTCGACGAAAACCTGCTTGCCCTCGGCGCTCTTCATGTTGACCGTGATCGAGCGCTTGTTGCAGTTCAACATCGTGAAGTACAGGCTGTCCGCCTTGGGCACGTCGCGCAGCTGGCCGCGGGTCGCGTCGCCCGCCGGATTCTCGAACTTGATCACGTCCGCGCCCATCCAGGCGAGCAGCTGCGAGCACGTCGGCCCCGCCTGCACGTGGGTCATGTCGAGGATGCGGACTCCCTTGAGTGCTTCCATGCTGATCTCCAATATCTCGGCGGCAGGTGAAGGGTTACGGGTTAACTGCCCACGCTCAACTGTTTGACCTATTTCTTTTTTGCGCTCTGCGGATTCAGGCTAGTGATGCGCCCGCTCTCGGTACCAGCGGTCTCATCGATGACGGCATTGATCAGCGTGGGTTTACGCGAGCGGATGGCTTCGTCCATCGCCTTGCGCAATTCTGCAGGTGTCGTGGCATGCACGCCCACGCCGCCGAAGGCCTCGATCAGCTTGTCGTAGCGCGCGCCCTTGACGAATACGGTGGGTGCCACATCGGGGCCGCCGGCCGGATTGACGTCGGTGCCACCGTAGACGCCGTTGTTATTGAAGACCACGACGCATACCGGCAGGTTGTAACGGCAGATGGTCTCGACTTCCATGCCGGAGAAGCCGAAGGCGCTGTCGCCCTCGATGGCAATGACCGGCTTGCCGGTGGTGACGGCGGCGGCGACGGCGAAGCCCATGCCGATGCCCATGATGCCCCAGGTGCCTACGTCCAGGCGCTTGCGCGGCTGGTACATGTCCACGATGCTGCGCGTGAAGTCGAGCGCGTTGGCGCCTTCGTTGACCATGACGATTTCCTGATTGGCCTTGAACACGTCGCGCACTGCAGCCAGCGCGCTATGGAAGTTCATCGGCGTTGGATTCTTGGCCAGGGTCTCGGTCATCTTGGCGATGTTCTTGTTCTTGCGCTCGGCGATGGCGGCGAGCCAGTCCGCCGGCGGCTTGGGCCAGCTGGCGCCCATGCCGGCGAGCAGTGCCGACACGCAGGAACCGATATCGCCGACCACCGGGGCGTCGATGCGCACGTTGCTGTCCGCCTCCTGCGGCGAGATGTCGATCTGGATGAACTGCTGGCCACCCCAGTCCTTGTGGCCCTTGCCACCCCAGGTCTTGCCCTTGCCGTGCGAGAGCAGCCAGTTGAGGCGGGCGCCGATCAACATCACCACATCGGCCCCGGGAAGCACGTACGAGCGGGCGGCTGCAGCGGACTGCTCGTGCGTGTCGGGCAGCAGGCCCTTGGCCATGGACATTGGCAGATAGGGGATTCCGGTCTTCTCGATCAGTGCACGGATATCGGCATCGGCCTGCGCGTAGGCGGCTCCCTTGCCCAGGACAATCAGTGGGCGCTTCGCGCCCTTGAGCAGGCTCAGTGCCCGCTGCACGGCCTCGGGCGCCGGAATCTGGCGCGGCGCCGGATCGACCACCTTGATCAACGAGCTCTTTCCAGCCGCCGCGTCCATGCTCTGCGCAAAGAGCTTGGCCGGCAGGTCCAGGTACACACCGCCCGGGCGGCCCGAGACCGCCGCGCGAATGGCGCGCGCGATGCCCACGCCGATGTCCTCGGCGTGCAGCACGCGGAAAGCGGCCTTCGCGAGCGGCTTGGCGATGGCCAGCTGGTCCATCTCCTCGTAGTCGCCCTGCTGCAAGTCGACGATCTCGCGCTCGCTGGAGCCGCTGATGAGGATCATCGGGAAGCAGTTGGTGGTCGCGTTGGCGAGCGCCGTCAGGCCATTGAGAAAGCCAGGCGCGGACACCGTCAGGCAGATCCCCGGCTTTTGCGTCAGGAATCCTGCGATGGCCGCCGCGTTGCCGGCATTCTGCTCGTGGCGAAACGAAATCACGCGCAAGCCAGCCGCCTGCGCCTTGCGCGCGAAGTCGGTGATCGGGATACCGGGCAAACCGAAAATCGTGTCGATGCCGTTGATCTTCAGGGCGTCGATCACGAGGTGAAAACCATCGGTCACTGCTTGCGCCTCGCCGGCGACTTGGGGTTCTGTCACGGGTCCACCCATGCGGGCCTCCTGATGGTGGTGGCGTAAAAACGCTTGGACAATGAGTACGTTATGGTAGGGAATCGATCGCCCCGCGAGCCTTGACTGCGGTCAAGGTTTGCGGCTTTAATCATCCTCCGATTCCGCCTGGCCACGACGCTTGGCCACGAAAGCCAGACGTCCAGAATGTCCGCCGTCCTGAGCCGTCATCCGCAACGCAACGCGCTGCGCCTCGAGCTGAGGCAGAACCAGATCCTGCGCGGCGTGCCGCAGGCGACCTGGGACGACATCGAGCCGCGTCTCGAGATCGCCGAGTTCCGCAAGGGCGATCTGCTCGTCAACCAGGGCAGCCGCGAGATGGAGCAGTTCTTCATTCTCGGCGGGATACTGAAGCGAGTCGTGTCCAATCCCGAAGGCAAGGAGATGATTCTGCGCTTCGCGGCCGAAAACGACATGGACACATCCTACGCGGCGTGGCGGCTCAGGACACGCGTGCCCTATTCGATCGTCGCGGTCACCAAGGTGCGGGTGGCGCGGATGCCGATGCCGCAGTGGGTCGAGTTCATCGAGCGCCAGCCGGAGGTGAAAGCGCGCTTCGAGTACGAGGTGATGCGCCTCATGTCCGAGGTCATGGCACACACGATCACGCTGCACCTTCTGGACGCTCCCGGTCGCCTGGCGCGCTTCAAGCGCAAGCACGAGGACCTCACCGGGCGTATTCCTAACAAGGAGCTGGCCTCCTACCTGAATCTCACGCCTGAGACGCTGTCGCGGCTCAAACAGCGTCGGCGGCAGGCCGAAAAGTAACGCCCGTCTACCGCCGTGGCCGGCGGATGGTGCGCAGGTCCGCCTGGACGGCGGTGACGCCCTCGACGCTCTTCGCCACTTTCACCGCTGCGCTGCGCTCCTGGTCCGTGTCGACCATGCCCTTGAGGGCGATCTTGCCGGCATCCGCCATCACGGTCACTCGCACGTCCTCGGTCGCGGGATCGGCCAGGAAAGCGGCCCGCACGTGCGCCTCGAGCGCGATGTTGTCCAGCTTGGCGCGCGATGCCGGCGTCTCCTGAAACTCGGGCCGCCGGGTCAGCGCGACCACCTGCTCGACACAGGACTCGATCGTCACCCGCTCGGTATTGAGCGTCAGGTCGTAGAGAAGCGGATCGCCCCAGCGCACGTGAAACCGCGCCTGCATCGCGGCGGCGTGAGCCTCGTCGCTCTTCGCGATTTCGTCCCGGATGAACTCCTCGTCGTCAGTATCCAGGCGCAGCATCAGCGAGCGCACGCGCGCCTCGAGCGGCGCGCAGACGCGCACGCAGGGAATGTGCGGCACTTCGCGCAGGAGCAGTGTTGAGCCCCAGCCCCGGACGAGGACATCGCCCTTTCGGGCTATCGCCAATACTTCCTCGGCGGTGTAGACCGCGATCTCGCTCTGGTTGGCCGAGAACCGCTCGAGCATGCTCGCCTTGCCCTCGCGCAGCCGCTGCAGGAGGCTTTTCTTGACGTGCATCTTGTCGGCCACGCGATCCACGATCTCGTGCCCGACCGATGCGATACCGAGCGCCTTTGCCAGGCCCACCGCGACCTCCGAGCCGCGCGTCCCGACCTCCATCGTCATTGCGATCACCGGCATTTCAGCCTCCGCACTTCACCCTCTCCTGACGCGCTTGATCAACGTGGAAACGATCGGCCAGAAGAGCAGCACCAGCGCAAGCGTGGTCAGCCCGCCGACCAGGGAATTGGAGAAGAGAATCGACATGTCCCCTTGTGACATCAGCATGGACTGCCGGAAGGAATCCTCTGCGCGGTCGCCCAGCACCAGCGCGAGCACGAGCGGCGCCAACGGGTAGTCGAGCTTCCGCAGCACGTACCCGGCCACCCCGAACACCAGCATCAGATACACGTCCGACATGGAAGTGTGCACCGTGTACGCGCCGATCGCGCAGATCACCAGGATCACGGGCGCGATGATGGAGAACGGAATACGCAGAATCGCGGCAAAGAGCGGCACGCAGGTCAGCACGACGATCAGTCCGGCGATGTTGCCGAGGTACATGCTCGCGATCAGGCCCCACACGAAATCCTTCTGCTCCACGAAGAGCAGCGGACCGGGTTGCAGGCCCCAGATCAGCAAGCCGCCAAGCAGCACGGCGGCGGTGGGCGAGCCGGGAACGCCCAGCGTCATCATCGGCAGGAGCGCGCTCGTTCCCGCAGCGTGCGCGGCCGTCTCCGGCGCGACGACGCCTTCGAGCATCCCCGTCCCGAACTTGTCGCCGTCCTTGGAGAAACGCTTGGCGACGCCATAGCTCATGAACGACGCGGGTGTCGCGCCGCCCGGAACGATGCCCATGAAGCAGCCCACCGCCGAGCTTCGCAGCGAAGTCATCCAGTAGCGCGGCAGCACCTTCCACGTGTCGAGCACCACACGCGCGTTCATCTTGGCCTGCGTGCCCTTGAAGTTCAGCCCCTCCTCGAGCGTGAGCAGGATCTCTCCGATGCCGAAGAGACCGATCACCGCGATGAGGAAGTCGAAGCCCTTGAGCAGATCCATGAAACCGAACGTCAGCCGGAGCTGCCCGGTTACCGTGTCCAGGCCCACGGCGGCGAGTGCGAACCCGACCATCATCGAGACGATGGTCTTGACGGCCTGGCCCTTGCTCATCCCGACGAACGCGCAGAACGTGAGCAGGTACACCGAGAAGTACTCGGGGGGTCCGAACTGGAGCGCGAAGTTGGCCATCGCCGGGGCGAGAAACGTGATCAGCACGACTGCCACGAACGCGCCGACGAACGACGACGTGAACGCCGAAGTTAGCGCTTCGCCCGCTCGGCCTTTCTGCGCGAGTGGATACCCGTCGAACGTCGTGGCGACCGACCACGGCTCGCCGGGAATGTTGAACAGGATCGACGTGATTGCGCCGCCGAAGAGCGCCCCCCAGTAGATGCAGGACAGCAGGATGATCGCCGAAGTGGTGCCGCCCGGCGTCTGCGCCATCGTGAATGTGAGCGGCAGCAGGATTGCAACCCCGTTTGCGCCGCCCAAGCCGGGCAGAACGCCGATGATGACGCCGAGGAGCACCCCGATGAACATCAGCATCAGGTTGAACGGCGACAGCGCGACGCTGAAACCGTGAAAAAGTGATACGAGCTCTTCCAACGCCTTGCCTCCCCGGCCCAGCGAATCAGTTTGCGTTCATGTGTACCGCGCGCGCCGCCTTCACCGCGCGAGTCGTCTCAGTCCAAACCGAGCAGTACTTCAAGCGGCCCTTTTGGGAGGGGCACATTGAACCAGACCTCGAACAGCATGAAGAACGCGACGCTCACGCCCACCGCGATCGGCACGGTCTTGGCCCACGAATACTTCCCGAGCCAGAGCATGAAGAATGCGATGAAGAGCGTCGAGGCGACGTAGATCCCGATCAATGCGATCAGCACGACATAGACGATCGACGGGATCAGCATCTTCAGCACCAGCGTGAGCTGCCCCCGCGAAACAAACGAATCGTGCGCCTTCGCTTTCGCCCAGAGCGCGCGCACGAAGATCCACGCGGACGAGAAGCAGATGATCAGGCCGATATAGAAGGGAAAGTAGCCCGCCTGCGGTCCCTCGGCACCCCAGGACGCGCCGATCCGATACGAATCCCCCGCGACGACCGCGCCGAACACGAAGAAGAGAACCGCAACCGCCAGTTCGACGGTCCGGACCGAAACGGCCGACCGGTCGCTGGAATGTTCCGACATTTTTGATCTCCGCCGGCCGGAGCGCGGGAGGCTGGGGGCGATTCCGCCCCCAGCCTCACCGGCCTGGCAGGACTATGGGATTTTCGAGCCCGGCTGCTACTTCTTGGCGAGGAACCCGGCTTCCTTCATGAGTTCCATGTGCCGCTGCTCTTCCTTGGAAACCCACTCCTTGAACTTGTCGCCGGACATGGTGGTCTGGTTGAACGCGCCCTTCTCCATAAACGCCTTCCACTCGGGCTTCTCACGCACCTTGGCCAGAAGATCGACGTAGAACTTGACCTGATCGTCGGTCACGCCGCCGGCCATGAAGATGCCGCGCAGCATGAGGTAGTCGACATCCAGGCCGACCTCCTTGCAGGTCGGGATGTCATGCCAGGACATCGTCTCGGTGATCTTGTCCTTGTAGATCAGGCGCTCCGTGTCGAACACGCAAAGCGGCCGCACTTTCCCGCCGCGCCAGTTCGCAACCGCCTCGATGGGGTTGTTGACCGTCGAGTCCACGTGCTTGCCGACGAGCTGGGTGTTGACCGCGCCACCACCCTTGAACGGAATGTAGGTGAACTTGTCGCCGGTCTTCTTCTCGAGTGCGACGGTAATGATCTGGTCTTCCTGCTTCGAGCCGGTGCCGCCCATCTTGCACTTGCCCGGGCCCATCTTCTTGCACGCCTCGATGTATTCGGTGGGCGTCTTGTACGGGGTCTCGGCGTTCACCCAGAGCACGAACTGATCGAGCGCCATCATCGAGACCGGCGTCAGGTCCTTCCAGTTGAAGGGGACACCCGTCGCCATCGGCGTGGTGAACAGGTTCGACAGCGTGATGATGATCTTGTGCGGATCGCCATTGGCGCCCTTGACTTCGAGGAAGCCTTCGGCACCTGCACCACCGCCCTTGTTGATGACCACCATGGGCTGGTCGATCAGCTTGTACTTCTTGACGATGCCGTCGATGAGGCGGGCCATCTGGTCGGCGCCGCCGCCGGTGCCGGCCGGCACGATGAACTCGACGGTCTTGGTCGGCTGCCACGCCAGGGCGGTACCCCCGGTGAGTGCAAGAGCCAGCGCGCCAACCGACAACGCGGTCGCGCGCGCGAGATTTCCGACAATGCTGGACATGATTCTCCTCCTTATGGTGATGGGCCGATTCCCGCTTGGCGGCAGAGGCCGTCCTGCGGGCGCGGGGTCCAAGTATGCAACAATCTTCGTTGCCGTCATTCCTGGCCCACCGTACGCTATTCTGGGCCGTATCGGCGGTCATCGCCGTTGACCAAAATCAACAATCCGGATTCGTGCCCCGCTGATGAATCGTTGAGCCTCTCCCTGCAGGCCGCTGACCCTCACCTCAATGCGGTAGAGCGAAGCAAAGCGTCATTTCACTAGCAGGACCGGGACGCTGGCGAGGGCCAGCACTTTCGTCGCCACCGAGCCAAGCAGCAGCCCGCCGACAGAGCCCAGCCCGCGCGTGCCCATGACGATCTGATCGCAACCCTGCTGGCGGGCGTACTGGGTGATGATCTCGGCGGGTACGCCGACGCCTATGTGGAACGTGTACGGAATCTTGGCGGCGTCCAGGCGTGCGCGCGCCGACTCGAGGGCCTTCAGGCCCGCCTCCTGGTGGTACTTCTGGATCTCGTCGCCCGCGACGGCGGATACGGCCCGGCCGTAAGGCATGTGATGGTGCACCGTGAGCAGATGAATCTCGATCGGCTCCCGATACCACGGCGCGGACTTGACCAGGAAATCGACGCCTCGGTCGGAATACTCCGACCCGTCGACCGGAACCAGCATCTTGGGCATCGCGTTCCTTTCCCGCTATCTATCGGCTCACCGCTAGCGGTGAGCATTCGTGCGTTCGTCGTGTGGCGCGAGGTCCACGAGCTCGCGCTCGGCGGCTTCGGCATGTTCCGCGCGCCGTGCGAGCTGACGTCCCACGATGACCACGCCGAGCGCGCCGAGAGCAGGCGCCCCGTAGTGCAGCCAGGCCGCGTTCGCGTTCACCCAAGCACCGACGGCAGGGTCGGTGACCGCCATTTCGCCCGCCACCCACCCCAGCAGTCCGGCGCCGACCGTCACGATGACGGGGAAGCGATCCATCACCTTGAGGAGCAGGGTCGAGCCGAAAATGACGAGCGGTATCGACAGCCCGAGGCCAATGATCAGGAGCATCAGACTGCCTTTGGCGGCTGCCGCCACCGCGATGACGTTGTCGAGGCTCATCACGAGATCCGCAATCAGGATGGTTCTGATGGCCGCCCCTAGGCTGCCGCTCGCCGTAACATGCTCGCCGTCGCCACCTTCCGGAAGCAGCAGCTGCACCGCGATCCAGAGCAGCAGTGCGGCCCCGACCAGCTTCAGGTAAGCCACCTTCAGGATCTCGACGGCGACGATCGTGAGCACGATCCGCATCACCACGGCGGCGCCGCTGCCCCAGAACACCGCCTTTTTCTGTTGATGCGCAGGGAGCGAACGGGCCGCAAGCGCGATCACCACCGCGTTGTCGCCCGACAGCACGATGTTCACGAGGATGATCTGGCCGAGGCCGATCCAGAACTGCTGGTCGGCTAGATGCTCGAGCATGTTCCGGGTCTAGAAAAGTCCGACGACCTTGCCGTCGACGAGATCGATCTTCTCCGCGGCCGGAACTTTCGGCAAGCCCGGCATCGTCATGACGTCTCCGCAGACCATCACGATGAACTCGCGCGCCCGCGGCGAGCCGCACCTCGCGAACGTTGATCGAGTGCCCTTCCGGGGCGCCGCGCAGCTGGGTATCGGTCGAGAACGAATACTGCGTCTTGGCCACGCAGACGGGATAGTGCCCGTAGCCCTCGTCCTGGAGCTTCTTGATCTGCGCCCTGACCTTGCTGTCTGCAGTGACTTCCGAAGCTCGGTATACCTTTTTCGCGATCTTGTTGACCTTGTCCCACAGCGAATCGTCGTCTTCGTAGACGTACTGAACGGTGGACGCCCCGTCGCACAGCTCCACCACTTTGCGCGCGAGCTCGGCCGCCCCCTTGCCGCCATCCGCCCAGTGCGACGCGAGCACGACCGGCGCGCCGAGTTTGCCCATGCGCGTCTTGAGCAGTTCGAACTCGGCGGGCGTGTCGCTGGTGAACTGGTTGATCGACACCACGCACCGGATGCCGTAGTTCTTCTGCACGTTCTCGACGTGGCGCTCGAGGTTGACGATGCCCTTCGCGAGCGCGTCGACGTTCTCGGTGGTCAGCGTCTTCACGTCCATGCCACCGTGGTATTTCAGCGCGCGCACGGTCGCGACGATCACCGCGGCGTTCGGTTTCAGGCCGCTCTTGCGGCACTTGATGTCGACGAACTTCTCGGCCCCGAGATCGGCGCCGAATCCGGCCTCGGTAACGACGTAATCGGCGAGCTTGAGGGCGCTCTGCGTGGCGATCACCGAGTTGCATCCGTGCGCGATGTTCGCGAACGGCCCGCCGTGGATGAACGCGGGATTGTTCTCGAGCGTCTGCACCAGGTTGGGCTGGAGCGCGTCCTTCAGGAGCACCGTCATCGCCCCGTGCGCCTTGAGGTCCTGCGCGCGGACCGGCTTCTGATCGCGTGTGTAGCCGACCACAATGTTGCTCAGGCGTTTCTTGAGATCCTCCAACGAGGTGGCGAGGCAGAAGATGGCCATCACCTCGGAGGCCACCACGATGTCGAAGCCGTCCTCGCGCGGATACCCGTTGGCCGTCCCGCCGAGCGAAACCACGATGTCGCGCAGCGCACGATCGTTCATGTCGAGCACGCGCTTCCACTGGATCCGGCGTGTATCGATGCCGAGCGCGTTGCCGTGGTTGATGTGGTTGTCCAGCATCGCGGCAAGCAGGTTGTTCGCGAGCTGGATGGCGCCGAAATCGCCGGTGAAATGAAGGTTGATGTCCTCCATCGGCACCACCTGTGCATGGCCGCCACCAGCCGCGCCACCCTTCATTCCGAACACCGGTCCGAGCGAGGGCTCTCGGAGGCAGATCACCGCTTTCTTGCCGATGAAATTCAGCGCATCGCCGAGGCCGACGGTGGTCGTCGTCTTGCCCTCGCCGGCGGGCGTGGGCGTCATTGCCGTCACCAGGATGAGCTTGGCGTTGGGCCGGGTCTTGAGGGAGTCCAGGTACTTCAGCGAAACCTTCGCCTTGTAGTGACCATAGGGCTCGAGGTGCTCCTCGGAGATACCGAGTTTCTCCTTTGCGACCTGAGCGATGCGTTGCAGTTTCGCTGCCTGGGCGATCTCGATGTCCGAAGCCATGATGGGTCTCCTCGATTCCCTCGTCCGCACGAAATGCGGCGCATTTGCCGCCACTATAGGTTGCCGGGTCGCGTGCTCACATTGACGCCCGTCAAGAGCGCCGCCGCAACGGGGCGCTCAGTACTCGCTCAGTACTCAAAGAGCCGGTTCGCTTCCGGGTACGGAATCGCGTCGCGCTGGAACGACACATAGGTACCGGATTGCGCGAGCTCCTGCGCGATGCGCCGCGTCAGCGCGAGCGCTGCCCGCGCCGGCCCGGACCCCTGCGACATGCGGCGCACGCCGAGCGCCGCGAGCTCCGCGACGTTCGGGCAACCCGGTGTGGCAAGGATATTGAGTGGGGCCCCGACGTCCTTCACGAGAGCCCGAATGGTCTCCGCGTCGACGACGCCCGGCGCGAACAGGCAGTCCGCGCCGGCATCCCGGTAGCGCTGCAGGCGTGCGACGGCTTCGCGCAGCCGACCGCTTTCTTCCCCGACCTTGTGCAGAAAGACGTCCGTGCGTGCGTTGATGACGAGTGGCACGCCGTACGCGTTGGCCATCTTGCGAACTGCGGCAATCTTTTCCGCATGCTCTTCCGCGGGAACAAGTGTGCCAGGCACGTCATCGGCGACATCCTCGAGGTTCACGCCGACCGCGCCGGCATCGAGCACTGCTCGACAGGATGCAACGGCGGCCTCGGGCTCGCGACCGTACCCCGCCTCCATGTCCGCACTGACGGGAATGTCGACGGCGGCCGCGATTCGTCCCACCGCTGCGATCATCTGCAGCGCGGGGAGCTTCTCACCATCTGGGTAGCCGACGGTGTACGCGACGCCCGCACTGGACGTCGCAAGTGCCGTGAATCCGGCCTGCTCGAAGATCCGTGCGCTCGGCACGTCCCACACGCTGCCGACCACGAAAACCTGCGGCCCCTGGTGCAGCTCCAGCAACCGCTCCGCCTTCTTGCGCTGTACGTCCTTGCTCATTTTTTTTGCTCCCCTCCCTTACCTCAGCGCGGATTGTCCCGGAATTGCGGCAGTACCGCACGTCCCGCGTAGCTTGCCGTCGCACCCAGCGCCTCCTCGATGCGCAACACCTCGTTCCACGATCGAGAAAGAGGGCGATGCCCCCTTTCAGATCCCCCAAGTCAGGGTGTTGCGCGCGGCGTCCGATATTGTGGCAGCACCTCGCGTCCCGCAAAGCGTGCCGTCCCTCCCAGCGCCTCCTCGATGCGCAACACCTCGTTCCACTTCGCCATCCTCTCCGATCGCGCAAAGGAACCGACTTTCAGCTGTCCCGCGTCCCATCCCACGGCAAGATGCGCGATGGAGGTGTCTTCGGTCTCGCCTGATCGTGCCGAGACGATCGTGCCCCAGCCGGCATGCTTGCCTGCCGCGAGCGCTGCGTGCGCTTCGGTGAGCGTACCGGCCTGATTGGGCTTGATCAGCACGGCGTTGCACGCGCCCGCCGCCACCCCCGCGTCGACCAGCGACGCGTTGGTCACCAGGAAGTCGTCGCCGATCACCTGCACGCGATGCCCGACTGCGCGCGTGAATCTTGCGAGACCTACCGCGTCGTCCTCCCCGAGCGGATCCTCGATCGACGCGATGGGGAATCGATCCAGCCAGCCGATCAGCAGCTCGGCCAGGCCGTCGCTGTCCAGCTCCCGACCGTCCAGTCCGAGCCGGTAGCAGCCCTCTCTGCCGAGCTCCGATGCCGCGATGTCGAGCGAGATGGCCACGTCGTCGCCCGGAACGAACCCGGCGCGCTCGATCGCCCGCACGAGCATCTCGAGGGCGGCTTCGTTCGACTCGAACTGCGGCCAGAATCCGCCTTCGTCGGCAACGCCCGCGAGCTTGTCCGATTCGCGCATCAGATCGCCGGCCGCGCGATAGACGACGGCCGTCATCTCCAGCGCTTCCGCGAAGCTTTGCGCCGCGAGCGCCATGATCATCAAGTCCTGGATGTCGATGCGCCGACCGGCGTGCGCGCCTCCGCCGAAGATCTGGATCTCCGGCAGCGGCAACCGCACGGCGGCGTTGCCGGCGAGATAGCGCCAAAGCGGCTGGTGCTCGGCGGCCGCTGCGGCGTGCGCGCAAGCCAGCGACGCGGCGACGATCGCGTTGCCGCCGAGCTTCGATTTGTCGGCGGTGCCATCCGTGTCGCGCATCGCGTGGTCGACGCTCTCCTGGCGCCGCGCATCGAGGCCGACGAGTGCGTGCGCGATCGGGCCATTGACGTTTGCCACCGCGCGCTGGACGTCCATCCCGGCGAGACGCGACCCGCCATCGCGCAAGTCGATCGCCTCGCGCGTGCCGCGCGAGGCGCCTGCGGGAGCGGCCGCGCGCCCGACCGCTCCGCCCGCCGTGTGCACTTCGACCTCGACCGTCGGCCGGCCGCGCGAATCCCAGATGCGCCGCCCGTGCACGCGCTTGATTGTGGCGTCGGTCATCATGCACGTTTCTCCCGCCAGGCTTCGGCGATCTCGGCGAGGCGCATCGGCGCGGTCTCGATCATGGGCTTCGCGGTGCGACGCACACGCTCACGATCCGCGGGATCGGTCAGGTACTCGGCTGGCGATTTGCCGTCCACCCGCGCGAGGAACAGGCCGGGCAGCAGCGCAGCGGTGCGTGCTTCCATGGCATCGCGCGGTTCCCATTCGACCCCTGCAAGATACGCCCCGGCAAGTGCCGCGAAACATTCCAGATACCGGTCCTGCCAATCCGGCCGCCACAGACATTTCAGCAGCAAGTGATTGAGGCAAAACGCCAGGTCGAACGCGGGATCGCCGTACACGGCGCACTCGGCATCGAGGAACACCGGGCCGGCCGGACCCGCAAGGATGTTTTTCGGACTCACGTCGCCGTGCACGAGCGCCAGCTTCGTCGTCCGAGTGGTCTCGACGAGGCGCATGAGCGGACCACGCAGGTCGGCATGTTTGCCGGCGGTCGCGACGAGGTAGGCCTCGAGACGGATCGGATAGAAGATGTGGTCGTTTGCAAACCGCTCGGCGATATCCCGCCGGTGCGCGGTGGCAGCGTGAATGCGCGCGATTCGGCCGCCGACTTCCGCGGCGAACGCCGCATCGATCGCGCCGTCCCGCAGCTGCTCCTTCCACACGGGGTGGCTCGCGGCGGGCAGATACTCCATGGCAAACAATCCGGCGGCACGATCCTCGGCCAGCAGGCGCGGAACGGCGCCGGGCACGATTTCGGTCACGACTCGCATCCACTCCGCTTCACTGTGGTTGCGTTCGACCGGCGCGCGCCAATCGGCTGCGACCTTGAGCTTCGCCAGCGCACGCTTCACGCAGAACGTGCGTCCGCCAGCGCGGACGCGAGTGATATCCGACGACACGCCGCCCGTGAGCGCTTCGAACGAAAGCGGTTCCCCCGTCGCAACGATGCCGAGCCGAAAGAGCGACGTCTCGAGCGGCGTCACAACGGGAGGCGCCATCGGCTCGCTGGCGGCCGGATCACGCGGCAGCGCGATCCTCCTTCTGCTGCAAGGCGAAAATCGACGTGTAGCCGCCCGACCAGTCGGGTGGCATCAGGCAGGGGCGCGGGTCGTGATGCGCCCACTCCGCCCGCTTGCCGCGGATGATGGCCTGGTCCTTGGACGAGCGGATCGGATTCACCGTGTACGGAAACGCATCGGCCGCGCTGAGCGCGTACAGCAGCAAAGGCCGCCCGAGATCCGACTGGTTTCGCGCCGAGTAGTGCAGCATGCGGCAGTTATGGATCGTCAGCGATCCGGCCGGGCCTGGCAGGGCCACGGCCTTCGCGGTGTCGAGCTTCGCCGCGTCCTCGTCACGCAGGCACCCGATCCACTTTCCGTCATGATCGTACTGCGTCGGCATCGGGTCGATCAGGTGGCTCTTCGGCAGCACCTGCAGCGGCCCCTGGTCCATTCCGCAGTCGTACATGTAGGTGCCGACCGTGAGCGGCGAATAGTTGGTGTGCGGCCAGAACGAGATGTCGTAGTGCCACTTCACCTCTTCGCCGCCCCGCGCCCACTTGAAGTTCAGCTTGGAATGGTGGAACTTGACGTCCGGCCCGACCAGATCGGCCACGATATCGCCGACGAGCGACTGTGAAACGTAGTCCCAGTAGGCGGGATGCTGGTCGACGGGCGCCGATACCCGCCGCAGCCGCGGCGCGTCGGGCCGATGGCCGGGCTCCAGATCCCAGACGGCATCGGATTTCGACACCTTCCGGCTGCGCTCGATCAATTCGTCGGTTGCCACGCGCAGTCGCTCGATCCACTCGGTCGGCAGAATCTTCTCCAGCAACAGATAGCCTTCGCTGAAGTAGAACTCGCGCTGTGCCTGGGTGAGCACGCGCGGCGTATGTGAAAGTACCTGCTCGGGCGTCATATCACGTCTCCTTGCGTTGCGCGGCCGCTCTGCAGCGGCGGTGCGGGTTCCCGCGGCCATTCTCATGAGCGGTCGCGCCATCCGCTACGGTAGCGTAGCGCGCCCCGTCCTGTGGGGCCACGGTGGCGACCTGACTGTCCTTACCGATCATGGCGTTTCCGGTCATCGCGCCCATGATCATCCGCCGGCCAGCGCGCCCGCCATCGCCTCACCCAGGCGCGCGCCGTCCGCGTTCAACCGCTGCCGCAAGTCGGCGCCGCTCAGAGCGCGCGGCTCGCAGTGCGTCTCGACGCACACCGCTGCGGCGTGTCCGATTGCGTGGCCGTAGGAGAAGCACTGCGCCGTGACTCGTGCCGACGCAACGGCCTCGTGTTGCGCCGACAGGCAGCGCCCCGCGAAAAGCAGGCCGCCCCCGCGCTGCGGCACGAAGCATCCGAACGGCACTTCGTAGAAGTCGTCCACCAACCATTCCACGCGCGGCTTGGCACCGGCGTGCAGCTCGATCGGCCAGGGCGAGCGGGCGATCGCGTCGGCGAACTTCGTGCCGCGCACGACGTCCTCGTTCCGAAGCATCGCGACGCCGCGACCCTGGCGCGTTTGCCGCACACCGACCTGCACCCCGGTATCGTTCACCCAGCTCGCCTCACAGCCGGCAAGATGGTCGCGAAAGAAGCGTGCGTACTCGCGCACCTGCCTGCGGCCCTCGATTTCCGCGTCCGTGAAGTCGGCGGCGATCAGGGTGTTGAGCTCGCGCCCGTCGGGGCCGATCACACGTGTGCAGTTGCACAACAGCTCGTTCGGTCGCGTCGTGGTGAAGAGCCAGATCTTCGCGCGCGGCAGATCGTAGCCGTTGCCGTTGTGCCGGCGGAGCAGTTCGGACACCAGCTCCGGCATGATCGTGTCGCTGCCGTATGCCGTGCAGAACCGCGCCGTGTCGACGCCGCCCAGACGGAAAATCATCGTGGGGTTCTGCACCTTGCCCTCGTCGCCGACGAACGACGGGAAACCGGCCATCGCCACGACGTCAGCGTCGCCGCTTGCGTCGATCGTCAGCCTTGCACGAAGCTCGAGCGGTCCCTGCTTGGTGAATACGGCGAGTCCCGCCACGCGGTCGCCATCGAGAAGCGCGCCGGTCACCGTGCTGTGGAAGAGCACCTGAACTCCGGCCTCGCGCAAAAGGTGATCAGCCGCCACGCGCCAGACGAGCGGGTCGTGAACGCGGGTGTAGGTCTTGCCGTAGCGCACCGGCGGAGCAAGGCCGTTGCGTCGCTCGAGCAGGCGGACGAATTCGTCCGCGAAACCGAATACCACCTGCTCGGGCGCCGCCGCCGGGTTGTCGCTCGCGGCGTAGAGCCCACATACAGTACCCGACATGCCGGCAACCGCCCCACCGCCGCAAAAGCCGTAGCGCTCCACCAGCGCGACGCGCATGCCCTGTCGCGCCGCGGTCACCGCCGCCGCGACCCCGGCCGCGCCGCCCCCTGCGACGGCGACGTCGACCTGATGCACGAACGATTTGCGCCTGTCGGTCGGGACCATGGTTGTCTCCTGGTGCCTATCTGAAGCCTAGCACTTTTGCCGGCAGCCACAGAACCGTGTCGGGGTACGCCATCACGATCGCGAGCGTGAGAGCTGCAGAAGGATGAAAGGCACGACGCCCTTGTACATATCGCCCAGCGTGATGGACGGAGGCGAGATGCCGCGCAGATAGAAGATCGCCGGGGCGAGCGGCGGAGTGAGATAGCTCGTCTGGATGATGATGAGAAACAGGATCGAAAACCACACCGGGTTGAAACCGGCAGCAATCACCAGCGGCATGAAGATCGGGATGAATATCAGCAGGATCGATACCCAGTCGAGCACGAATCCGGCGAGAAAGGACAATCCGAGCAGAAGGAAGAGCAGCGCCCAGGCGTGGAGATCGAGGAATGCAACGAACTGGCTGGTGAGCGTGATGCCGCCCGCGGCGAAGAATACGCCGGTGAATAGCGTGCCGCCCATGAGAATTGCCATGATCATCGCGGTGATGCGCAGCGTCTTGAACACCGCCTCATTGAGGACTCTCAGGCTGAACTTCCTGTAAAACAGGGTGAGCAGGATGGCGCCGAGGGCGCCCAACGCGGCAGCTTCGGTCGGCGCTGCCCAGCCGAGCATGATCGATCCCAGCACCGCAAAGATCATCAGGAGAGGCGGAACGAGCGCGTGCCCGGTGACCCGCAGCCGCGCGGCGAGTGGCGGCTCGTACGGGCTCGGCGGGATACGCGGCCCGGCCGCCGGACGGAACACGCACAGCAAGAGGATGTACGTGAGGTAGAGCGCAGCCATGATCAGCCCCGGGAAGACCATTCCGGCAAACAGGTCGCCGACCGATACGTTTGCCACCGGACCCAGGATCACCACCACCACCGACGGAGGGATGATCGTGCCGAGCGACCCGCCCGCGCAGATGGTGCCGCAGATGAGCGGCTTGTCGTAACCGTACTTGAGCATCACCGGAATCGCGAGCAGGCCGACCACGGTTTCGGTCGCGCCGATCACGCCGGTAGAGGCGGCGAAGATGACGCACATGATCACGGTGCCGAGCGCGAGCCCTCCCGGCAGACGCCGGGTCCACAGGTGTACCGCTTCGAACAGAGCCTCGGCGATCCCCGATCGCTCGAGCATCGTGCCCATGAACACGAAGAGCGGCACCGCGGCAAGCACGAAGTTGCTCGCGATGTCCTCGATCTTCTCCATGAACTGGAAGATCACCGCGCCCTGGAAGACGAGGTAGCCGAACACAAGCGCGGTACCACTCAGCGCGAACGCAACCTGCACGCCCAGGAAGACAAGCGCGAACATCGTCGCAAGCATGAAGAGCGGCAGGTACTCCATCATCGCTCGTCGCCGGGCGGGGTCCGGCCGGCCAGCACCATCGTGCAACGGATGAGCTGCGCAAGCGCCTGCAGGAAAAGCAGCGCGAATGCCGTGCACATCACGAGCCGGAACGGCCAGATCACCGGATTGAAGGCCGACATGCCGGAGCGCTCGTGGCTCGAGTAGGCTTTCGTGACCTTGTCCCAGAAGCCGAGCGTCAGCCAGCCTGCAACCGGCAGAAGCAGTACGACATAAGTGAAGGTGTCGATCAGGGCCTGCTTCTTCGCCGAAACGTGCCCGTAGAGGAAGTCAACGCGCACGTGGTCGCCCGTCCGCAGGGCATAAGCCAATCCGATCAGGAAGTGCGTTCCCATGACCATGTACCCGACCTCGAAGGCCCACAGCGTCGGTGCGTCGAGCACGTAGCGGGAGAAGACCTCGTAGCAGAGGGCAGTGATCAGCGGGATCACCAGCCACGCGACTAGCGCGCCGGAGGTCGCAGTAATTCGGTCGAGGAACTTGAGCAGGGAATGCATCGCGCCGGACATCACCGCAGGGCGGGGTCGCAATAAAAAGCCGGAATCGGCGGGAGGCGACTCCCGGCCGGATTCCGGCGCCCTGAGCGTCAGCTCAGGCTTTGATGTTGAGCTCCTGGAGAACGTTTGCGATCGGCTGCGTTTTCACATTGCGGTAGCTCGACGCATCCGTCCAAAGCTCCTCGAATTCGACCTGGCTCTTGAACGCCTTCTCGAACCATGGGTTGCCAACCCGTGTCTTTGCGGCCCATTTGAACGCGACCCGCCGCGCTGCGTACTGGATTTCCGGCGAGAGTTCGATGATCTCGTTGCCGGCCTTCCGGTAGAAATCGAGCGCTTTGGCGTCTTCTTCGCCGATCCGCGTCCAGGTCTCGAACGTGGTGAGCTTCGCCGTCATCTCGATCAGCCGGCGGTCGGCGGGCGAAAGCTTGTTCCATACGTCCTTGTTGATCACCAGCTCGAACGGCGCCGTGGGCTGGTGGATGCCCGGCAGGATCAGATACTTCGCCACCTTGTAGAACCCCGGGGTGATGTTTTCCCAAAGCGTTCCCCACTCGGTGGCGTCGATCACGCCACGCTCGAGGGCCGGGTAGATCTCGCCACCCGGCGTGGTCACCGGCGAGGCACCGAGCTCTTTGGACATCTCGATCCAGGCGCCCGCGGTCCGCATCTTGAGACCCTTCAGGTCGTCTAGCGTGCGAATGGGCTTGCGCGAATGCAGAAAAACCTCCGCAGTCCGGATGAACAGCGGCATCGAGATCACCCCGAACTTCTCGTCGCGGAACTGCCGCTGCATCTCGACGCCACCGGCCTCGTACATCCAGTGCAGCATCTTCTCGGTGTCGAAGCTGCCGGCGTAGCCACCGAACACGACCGTGGTCGGATCAGCGCCCCAGTCATATCCCATCCACGTGTGGCCCATCTCCGCCACGCCGTTCTTCACCGTTTCGGACACCTTGAGCGCATTGCCGAGTGCCCCGCCGGGGAAGACCTGGATCTTCATGCGCCCGCCGGAGAGAAACTCCAGCTTCTCGGCGAACGCCTTCGCGCCTATGTCCATGAGCGGACCACCCGACCACGACGTCGCCATCTTCCAGCTGTAGCTCGGCCCGCTCGACTGCGCCTGCACAGCGCCCGCGAACGCCATACCGGTCGCGGCAACGCCCCCTGCCTTCAGAAAGTCACGCTTTTTCATATGTCTCCTCCTTCAGTGGTTGGTTTTCTGACCGATCACGCCGCGCGCGCGACGGTTTCAGTCTGCCCCGCGCCGGGGCGCTCGTCGTTGATGAATTTCTCGATCTTCGCGCGCAGCTCGGGCTTCACGTACCGCATGCTGTACCCGTTGAACAGATGCCCGATCACGCCGCGATTCAGGTCGCTCGTCCCCATGATCCAGTCGGCAATCGGGAATGTCAGATTCATGTTCACGTCCATCATGATGCCCTGGCTGTGATGGACGTTGTGATGGCGCCGGATCGTGTTGATGAACGGCGTGAAGCGGACGAACCAGTTGTCGTGGACGTGGCAGCAAAAATGGAACGTTTCGTAGATCAGGTACTGCCCGACGATCGTGACCATCAGGATGTAGCCGGCGTTCGGATTGACGAGCCAGCCGAGGAGGAGCGCAAACGGCGTGCCGAGCGCCATGAAGGTGAACAGCGCGCGCCACGGAAAGAAGATGATCCGCCACTCCCGATTACCGTCCACGGTCATCTCGTTGTCGGTGAAGTACTGATGGTGTTGCCGGGTATGCCGGTCGTAGATCGCCCGGAGCGCCCAGACGTCGACCAGGCGGTGCATCACGTACTTGTGGATCCACCATTCGAAGAGGTTCGAGAACACGAACACCGGGACGACCAGGAGCCATTCCCAGGTGGCGCCCTGCATCCGGCTCACGCACCACGCGATGACCGCGATCCCGACGACGTAGATCACGCCGATGTGCATCGGTCCGTTGTACAGCGGATGAACCTGCGACATGTACTCTGAGCGGAACTTGCGCTGGCGCTCGCCCATCGTGTGTCGCTCGACCAGGCTGTCTCCGAGTTGCCCCATGGCTTGTCTCCTCTCAAATGCGACGGTATGCGTCACGGCTCACTACGCCTTGCTCGCCACCAAATACAAACTGCGACGAACTGCGACCCCGACCCGACCGTTGTGCCGGATTTCCCGGCGCGCGGTCTAACATATCAGATGTATATTTGTTGGTCGCCGATTGTCCTCCCGTGCGCGCGGAAATTCAAGCCACGTCCTTGCGTGCGCGTGCTGCGGCGCGACAGGACCTTGGCCCGCGGAATGACCACCGCGCGCGGCGGTCAAAAGTCCGAGCTGACGGTGGCGCGGGTGAACAGCTCGATCTTGTCGAGCAGCCGGTCGGTCGCGAGCGCCGCGCCCGCCTCGTCGGCCCTCGCGATGGCCCGCGCGATGTCCGCGTGCAGCTTGGCGGTCTCGGGCATGTCCGCCGCCTGCTGGTAATGCAGGTACCAGAACCGGCGCGAAAGCGACTGCATCAACCCCATCGCTCCCGCTGCGAACTCATTGTGCGCGGCGGCAACGCAGATCTCGTTGAATGCCCGGTCCACGCGCATGAAGGTGGTGTCGTCGTTCTCCCGCGCGCTCTGCTCGAACTGATCCGCGAGCCGGGTGAGCTTCGCACGCTCTGCCGGCGTCGCGCGGCGTGCGGCGCTGCGTGCCACCAGGCGCTCGACCTCGCGCCGCACTTCGAGCAGGCGCAGCTGGCTCTTCACGTTGATATCGGAAACGATCACGCCGCGCCGTGGCAGGATCGTGACCAGGCGCTCGCGCGCGAGGCGCTGCAGCGCTTCGCGAATCGGCGTGCGCCCGATCCCGAGCCTTCGCGAGAGCATCGCCTCGGACACCGCCGAACCCGGCGGTACCTTGAGCGTGACGATCAGCTCCTCGAGATAGGTGTACGCCTTGTCGGTGAGCGTCTCCACGACCTCGGGTGCGTCCGCGCGCCGCGGCCGCACCGCGTGCGGGCTCAGACGTGCCGGCGCTTTTGTACCAGCCCGAGGAATTTCTCGTACTCCTTCTCGTCCACGCCGTAGCTGTGATCGTCGTCGGGAAACGCGCTTTCCTTGACTTCCTTGACGTACGCTTTCAGACCGTTCACTGCGACTTCGGTCAGGTTGGCGTAGCGCTTGGTGAACTTCGGCTTGAAGTCGGTAAACACGCCGAGCAGGTCATAGGAGAGGAGGATCTGGCCGTCCGTTCCGACACCGGCACCGATGCCGATCGTCGGAATCTCGAGCTCGCCGCTGATGACCTTGGCGATCTTTGCAGGCACCGCCTCGAACTCGAGCATGAAGCAGCCGGCATCCTGAATCGCGAGCGCGTCCGCGAGGATCTTCATCGCCGCGTCGGCGGTGCGCCCCTGAATCTTGAATCCGCCGAACGTCGCGATGGTGTGCGGCGTGAGGCCGATATGCGAGGCGGTCGGGATGCCGGCATCGACCAGCGCCTTCAGGATGTGCGCCTGGCTCTTGCCGCCTTGCGGCTTGACTGCGTCGCACAGCGCCTCCTGCATGAATCGCGCAGCGTTCGTGAGGGCGCGGTCGATCGTGTTGTAGCTTTGGTACGGCATGCATCCGAGCACGAAGGTACCCGGCGCGCCGCGCCGCACGGCCTGCGAGTGCAGGATCATCATGTCCATCGTGGCAGGGATGGTGTTCGGATGGCCGTGGCATGTCATCGCCAGGCTGTCCCCGACCACGCACACGTCCACGCCTGCCGCTTCCGCCCATTTTGCGGACGTGTAGTCCAGCACCGACGTGTAGACCATCTTCTCGCCGGTCCGCTTCGAATCGCGGATCTCGATGATGGTTCGCTTCTTGCGCTCCTCTGCCGCCATCTCGCCTCCTGGCCCGCAATTGATATGCGACTCGTATGTTACTTGTTTTTGCGCGCACCCAGTCCTTCGAGCCGCGACCAGGCTTCCAGAATGCACGCCACCGACCACGCCTGTGCCGGACAGCCGCGCGGCAGGTGCGGTGCTGCGCCATCGAAGATCTCGCTGACCGTGCCGAGACCCGCATCGTTCAGATGGTCGCGGATCGGGCCAAGACAAGACTGCGCCATTGCCGCGTCGCCGGTGACGCGATGTACGGCGAGCGCGTAGTGACCGAGCAGCCACGCCCATACCGGGCCCTGATGGTAGGACCCGTCGCGCTTCGATACGCCGCCTTCGTAGCGCCGCTTGAAATCGGGATGGTCTGGCGCGAGCGAGCGCAGACCGTACGAGGCAAGCAGCTCCCGGCCGCACTGCTCGACGACCGCCAGCTGGTCGGGCCGCTCAAGAGGCGAGTGCGGCAGACTGACGGCGAAGATCTGGTTCGGCCGCACAGTCGCGTCCGTGCCGTCCGGGCCATCGATGACGTCGAACAGTCCGCCGATGGGCTTGCGGAATCGCGCAAAGCCCGCGCGCGCGCGATCGGCGAGTGCGCGATAGCGTCCCGCATCGCGACCGAGGCGCGCGGCGAAGTCCGCCGCAATGACGAGCGCGTTGTACCAGAGCGCGTTGATCTCGACCGGTTTGCCGATCCGCGGCGTCACCACCCACTCGCCGACCTTGGCGTCCATCCATGTCACCTGAGCGCCCGGTTCGCCCGCGAACAGCAATCCGTCGGCCGGATCCACCCGGATGCCGAAGCGAGTGCCGCGCACGTGCCAGTCGACGATTTCCTCGAGTACCGGCAGGACGAGGGCAAGCGACGGCTGATCGTCGACGCAGTCGAAATATGCGCGCCACGCCTCGAAGTACCACAGCGCGGCATCGGCCGTGTTGTATTCAGGGGTCTCCCCGTCGCCGGGAAAGACGTTCGGCAGCATGCCACGATCGACAAAGCGCGCGAACGTTAGCAGGATGAGCCAGGCCGACTCGTAGCGACCGGTAGCGAGCGTGAGCCCAGGCAGCGCGATCATCGTGTCGCGCCCCCAGTCGCCGAACCACGGATAGCCGGCGATCACCGATTCGCCGTCCGGAACGTCGCGCGACGGGCGTGCGAACACGAAGCTGTCCGCGGAGAGCACCAGCTGGTCGATCCAGTCCGGCGCGCTCGCGAGCTGCGGTGTGCGCGCTCTCGCACCGCGCAGGAGCTGCGTCTCGCGCGCAAGAAACCGGCGCATCGCATCCTCTAGGTGCGTCGTGGCATCCTCGTGCAGCGATGCGACCACGCCGCACCACTGGTCCTCGGCGAGCTCGAGATCCGCCTCGCCGACGCACAGGTGCGCATCGTCGGTCGGCAGCCCGCGCTCACGCTCGAGCGCGAGGTCGAAATTCCCGTACCAGGTCCGATCCGGCGCGATCGCGCCGCCGTGCGCCTCCAGGTGCATGTCGAACAAGCGTGGATGGTGCACGTACAGCCGCTGGCCTTGCATGTCGACCACGGCGTCGAAGGAGCCCGCCGTCGCGCTGGCATGATGATCGCGCGCGTTCACCAGGAGCTTCACTCGCAGACGCAGCTTCCGGGCAGCGTGCGGACTACGCATGAGGCGATATGCTACGTAAACCGTGTTCGCCCCGTGCTCCAGCCAAATGCGACTCTCGATCGCAATATCGCCAAAAACATAGTGCCACACCGGCATCCGGCCATCGAGTCGAAATGACTCCAGGTTGATGTAACCGCGCGGATCGACCGCGTCACCGCCCCAGCGATTCGAGAACAGCTGGAAGGCCTGCTGGCCGTCGATGAGCGTCGCGTCAGCCTTGGCGAAAACCAGATATCGGCCGAGCGGCGGCTTGATCGGTGCGATCAGGAGGCCGTGATAGCGGCGCGTCAGTGTGCCGGCGATCGTGCCCCCGGCATAGCCGCCGAGTCCGTTCGCGAGCCACCATTCGCGGCGCTCGGCCTGGGCCAAGTCACCGCAGACCTCGCGGCCGAAGCGCACGCAGCGCGGAAGTTCAACGTTCATCGACGAGTAGTACTGTATCCCCGCGGACTTTGCCTCCGAGCGGATTGACCGTGGGATGAGGAGGAGTCGTTCAGGGTTTTCTAGCGCATCGCTTCCGCGCGCAGCACCTGTCCGCCGCCATAGCTCGCGTGCACCGGCTGCGTCCCGCCCTTCGTGACGCGCACCGCGCAGTACTTGAATTCGGGAATCTTGCCGAACGGATCGAGCGCGGGATTGGTGAGCTTATTGGCGGCCGCCTCGTAGTAGCAGAACGGAATGAACACCGCGCCCTTCGGCGTCCCCTCGTCGGCGCGCGCGTAGAGCGAGATGCTTCCCCGGCGCGACGCGACCGTGACGACGTCGCCGGGCTTCGCACCCAGCCTGGCGAGCTCGAGCGGGTGGATGGACGCCATGGGCTCCGGCTCGATCGCGTCCAGCACGCCCGCGCGGCGTGTCATTGCGCCGGTGTGCCAGTGCTCGAGCTGGCGACCGGTGATCAGCACCATCGGATACTTCTGGTCCGGCTGCTCGTTTGCGGCAATCAAGTCCGCGGGAACGAACTTGGCGCGGCCGGTCGCGGTCGGAAAGTGCTCGGTGAAGACCACGGGCTCGCCCGGGTCACCTTCGTTCTCGCACGGATAGGTCACCGCAGAATCGCGCTCGAGACGCTCCCACGTGATGCCGGCGATCGAATCCATGCATTGGCGCATCTCGTCGAAGACTTCGCGCGGGTGCGAGTACGTCCAGCCGAGACCCAGGCGCTTCGCCAGCTCGACGATGATCCAGAGGTCCTCGCGCGCCTCTCCCGGCGGCTCGATCGCCTTGCGGCCAAGTTGCACGAGGCGGTCGGTGTTCGTCACTGTCCCGTTCTTTTCAGGCCACGCAGTGGCCGGCAGCACGACATCAGCGAGGTAGGCGGTCTCGGTGAGAAAGATATCCTGCACCACCATGTGCTCGAGACTCGCGAGGCCGTCGCGCGCATGATGCGCGTCCGGGTCGGAGAGCGCCGGATTCTCGCCCATGATGTACATCCCGCGGATCTTTCCTTCACACGCGGCGTTGACGATCTCGACCACCGTCAGGCCGGGCTTTGGCGCGAGGTCGCGGCCCCACAGCTTCTCGAACCGCGCCTTCGCCTCCGGATTGTCGACACGCTGGTAGTCCGGATACATCATCGGGATCAGTCCCGAGTCCGAAGCGCCTTGCACGTTGTTCTGTCCGCGCAGCGGATGCAGTCCGGTACCGGGCCGGCCGATCTGGCCGGTTGCCACCGCCAGCGCGATGAGGCAGCGCGCATTGTCGGTGCCGTGGATGTGCTGCGAGATCCCCATGCCCCAGAGAATCATCGAGCCCTTCGAGGTCGCATAAGCTCGCGCAACCTCGCGGATCGTTTCGGCCGCAATGCCGCACACCGGTGCCATCAGCTCGGGGCTGAACGCCTTCACGTTCGCCGCTAGCGCCTCGTAGCCGGACGAGCGGTCGCGCACGAAGGCCTCGTTGACGAGTCCCTCTTCGACGATCGTGTGCAGCATTGCATTGAGCAGCGCCACGTCGGTGTCCGCCTTGAACTGCAGGAATCGCCAGGCGTGGCGTCCCAGCTCGGTGCGGCGCGGGTCTGCGACGATGAATCGCGTGCCACGCTGCATGGCGTTCTTCATCCAGGTCGCGGCGACGGGATGGTTCACGGTCGGATTCGCACCGATGAGGAGCACCACGTCGGCCTTGGTGACATCCTTGACAGGATTCGAGACGGCGCCCGATCCGATGCCTTCGAGCAGCGCTGCGACACTCGAAGCGTGGCAGAGCCGCGTGCAGTGATCGACGTTGTTCGAGCCGAAGCCCGTCCGCACCAGCTTCTGGAAGAGGTACGCCTCCTCGTTCGTTCCTTTTGCCGAACCGAAGCCGGCCAGCGCGCCCTTGCCGTCGCGCTCGAGAATGCGCGCAAGCCCGCCCGCCGCGCGGTCGAGCGCCTCTTCCCAGGTCGCCTCGCGGAACACGTCGCGCCAGTTCTCCGGATCGATCGTGAAATCGGCGGATTTCGGCGCGTCGGCCTTGCGAATGAGCGGTTTCGTCAGCCGTTGCCGGTGGTGCGCGTAGTCGAAGCCGTAGCGGCCCTTGACGCACAGGCGCCCCTGGTTCGCGGGTCCGTCGCGCCCTTCGACGTGGAGGATCCGGTTGTCCTTGACGTGATAAGTGAGCTGGCAGCCGACCCCGCAGTATGGGCACACGGAGTCGACCGTACGGTCGGCGACCTGGAGCGCCGCATCGCGCGCCGGCATCAACGCGCCGGTCGGGCAGGCCTGCACGCACTCGCCGCACGCCACACAGGTCGACTCGCCCATCGGGTCGTCGAAATCGAAGACGATCTTCGAGTGCTCGCCACGGAACGCGTAGCCGATCACGTCGTTCACCTGCTCCTCGCGGCAGGCCCGCAGGCAGCGCGTGCACTGGATGCACGCGTCGAGATTCACCGCGATTCCCGGGTGCGAGAGATCCGCTGCCGGTTGGTCGCGCCGCGCGAACCGGGGTTGGCCGATCTCGAGCGCCTTGGCCCAGCGGCCCAGCTCGGAATCGAGCGTGCGCGTCGCCTCGGTCACGTCGGAGAGCAGCAGCTCGACGACCATCTTCTGCGAGGCCTTCGCGCGCGCGCTGTCGGTCGTGACCTCCATTCCGGCTTGCGGATAGCGGCAGCAGGAAGGCGCGAGCACCCGCTCGCCCTTGATCTCGACGACGCACGCGCGGCAGTTCCCGTCCGGGCGCAGGCCGTCCTTGTAACAGAGGTGCGGAATCTCGACACCATACTGCTGCGCGGTTTGCAGGATCGTCTCGTCCGCGCGGCCGACGACGCTGCGGCCGTTCAGCGAGAACTCGACCGGCATGGCCGCCGTCTGCGCTGTGCTGATTCGGTCCATCTCGACTCCCGTTACCCGTTATTCTGAACCCGCCCGGCGGTTCACTCCAACTCGTGGGGAAAGTATTTCACCACGCAGCGAATGGGATTCGGCGCCGCCTGCCCGAGGCCGCAGATCGAGGCGTCGCCCATCGCCTGGCACAGTTCCTCGAGGAGCGGCTTGTTCCATTCCTCGGATTCCATCAGCGTCAGCGCCTTCGCCGTGCCGACGCGACACGGCGTGCATTGCCCGCACGATTCGTCGCGGAAGAAGCGGATCAGGTTGCGTGCCGCATCCACCGCCCGGTCACCTTGCGACAGGATCACGATCGCCGCGGACCCGATGAAGCAGCCGTGCTCGTTGAGCGTGTCGAAATCGAGCGGTATGTCGTCCATGGACGCCGGCAGAATTCCACCGGAAGCGCCGCCGGGTAGGTAGGCATACAACTTGTGCCCGTGGAGCATCCCGCCGCAGTACTCGTCGATCAGCTCGCGCACCGTGATGCCGGCCGGCGCGAGATGCACGCCGGGCCGCTTCACGCGTCCCGAGACCGAGAACGAGCGCAGACCTTTCCTGCCGTTGCGGCCGTGGCCGGCGAACCAGGCCGCGCCCCGCTCGACGATCTCGCGCACCCAGTACACGGTTTCCATGTTGTGCTCGAGCGTTGGATAGCCGAAGAGCCCGATCTGCGCGACGTAGGGCGGCCGGAGACGCGGCATGCCGCGCTTGCCCTCGATCGACTCGATCATGGCCGATTCCTCGCCGCAGATGTACGCGCCCGCGCCGCGTCGCAGGTGAATCGGCGGCAGCGCGCAGGGAGGATTCTTACGGAGTTGCACGAGCGCGCCCTCGAGGATCGCGCGGCAACCTGCGTACTCGTCGCGCAGGTAGACGTAAATCTCGCCGACGCCGGCGGCCCACGCAGCAACGAGCATGCCTTCGAGAAATCGATGCGGATCGCGCTCGAGATAGTAGCGATCCTTGAATGTCCCGGGCTCGCCCTCGTCGATGTTCACCGCCATCACGCGCGGCGCCGGCTCGGCAGCCACGATGCGCCACTTGCGTCCCGCCGGGAATCCGGCGCCGCCCAGCCCGCGCAGCCCGGCGTCTTCCATCGTCTTCGTGACGTCCTCGCGCGTGCGTTTCCCGGCCAGACAGTCCGCGATCAGTCGATATCCACCCGCGGCGCGATACGCGCGGAAGTCGATATAGCCGGGACTCACCGCGTCCGGTGCCGCGTAGGTCGCGGGCGTGACGGACGACTCGTTTTTGACGGGCTTCGCGGCTGGATGTTCGATCGAGCCCTTCGCGACCAGGGCTTTCACCGCGTCGGGCGTCGCACGCAGGACGGGATGGCGGCCCACGACCACCGCAGGCGCCGCTTCGCACCGACCGATGCACGGTGCCGGAATCACGCGCACGTCCTTGCCGAGAATCCGCGGGAGCTTCTCCAGCAGTGCGCGCGCGCCGGCCAGCTCGCAGGCGACCGAATCGCATACCCGGACCGTGATTGCGGGCGGCGCAATTTCACCACCTCGCACGATGTCGAAGTGATGGTAGAACGTCGCGACCTCGTAGACCTCCGTGAGTGCCATGCGCATTTCCTGCGCCAGTGCGACGAGGTGCCGGTCGGCGAGGTGACCGTAGCGGTCCTGGATCCGGTGCAGATACTCGATGACGAGGTCGCGGCGCCGCGGCGCCTCGCCGAGCAGGCGCCGCAAGTCCGCGAGCGCCTGCGGGTCCACCTGGCGTCCCTTCGGCGTGGCCCGCAGCTTGACTTCCTTGAGCGGGATCGTCGCACGCTTGACGCGGTCGTTCATCGCCTGCCTTTCGATTGTTTCGGCCGCACGGATAAGTCCCCCGGCGGTGCGCCGCCGTCCAACCGGCATCTTTGGATCGTTCGGGTCATGTTAGCGCGAAGCGAGAAGGTCCACGCTTGACCGCGGTCAACGCGCCCGAGTCAGCCCTGCAGGCCGCCCAGAAATCGCAGCACGAGGTCGTTGACGCGCTGCGGCGCCTCCATGCTCGCCAGATGCCCGGCGCCATCGATGGTTTCCCGCCGCGCGCCCGGAACGCCACGCTCGACCTGCGTGGAAATGGTCTGCAACTCCGGGACATCGCGTTCGCCGACCAGCACGAAAGTCGGGACGCGCACCTTGCTCAGCTGCGACACCGTCGGCGGCTGCGGCGGGCGCTCGGGATCGCGATTCACGAGATGCCACCCGGAGTAATCGTGCACCATCTGGTGCACGCGTTCCGCGACGGCCGGCTGCGCGCGCATCTGTGCGAAGAGATCGAGCTCGAGCCATGCCTGCTTCGCCGCCGCGATGTCGCCCCGGCGCGCGGCGGCGAGGACCGGGGAATAGCTCACGAGCCACTGCCGGGACCATGGCCATCCGCCGACCACGGTGTCCACGAGCGTCAGGCTGCGCAGTCGGTCCGGGTGCGTCACCGCGAAATCCAGCGCGATGCGCCCGCCCATCGACAGGCCCACGACGTGCACCGGGCCGAGCCGGCGTTGCTCGATGAGCGCCGCCAGGTCGTTGGCGTGCGAATAGGGCTCGCCGGCACGCGGCACTTCCGAACGGCCGAATCCGCGTGCGTCGTAGCGTGTCACCCGGTAGGATCGCGAATACAGCTCGAACTGGTCGTCCCATGTGCGGGTATCGAGCATGAATGCATGGATGAGCACCACGGATGGCCCCGTGCCCGCGGTCTCGTAATAGAGCCGGGTGCCCGGGACGTCCGCATACCCGCGCTCCACCGCGCTCGCCATTCCCGGGATTTGGAACCCCGCGCAACCGGTGAGCGAAGCAGCGCCGGCGGCGACGGAAAGCAGAAAGCCGCGACGCGATACCCTGACGTGTCCTGCCGTGTACTCCGACGACGCGGACTCCTCGACGTCGCCGTGGCCGGTGCAGCGAAGGTCACCCATCCGGAAATCCGGGCGTTGGCGATTCCGCCCGGTCCCGGCCGATCGCTGCCCGCAAAATCTTATCGATGCCGGATGTACAGAGTGGCCGGAACGTGCCGGCGCAGGAAAGAGGCGTACGCATGTCGCGTGGAAGAGTACGCGGTTTGCATACCGGCGCGCAATCCGTGGCAAATCGGCCGCAACGCGGGCGCTGCAATCGCGGCTTGTCTTCTCGACCGGTCACTTCCGCAATGACTTTGATTCTTCGAACACTACGGGGTTGAGCGGTGATGCGTTGACGTGAAGCTGAAAGATGTCCGGCCTCGAATAATGTCCAACGACATCAAGACTGCGCCGAGCGACGCCGACCTGCTCGAGGTCGATGTCCGCGTACACGATCCCATGTTCCTTGCGCATCGGCCCCGCGACGATCTTGCCCCCCGGCGCAACAACCACCGAGTCGCCCGAATTGACCCACTCGTCCGGATTCGGGTAGAGCCCGGCTTTCCCGGGGACGGAATCAGGAAGATCGCGGGCCTGAAAAGCGGCGCAGCTCCCGACTACCCAACAGCCTCCTTCGCGCGCAATGTGTTGAAGCGTTGCAAGCCATCGATCGCCGCTGTCATAGGTCGGTGCAATGTAGAGTTCCACGCCTTGCGCGTACAGCGCGCACCGCGCAAGCGGCATGTAGTTCTCCCAGCAGATAAGTGTGCCAACGCGGCCACAGGGTGTCTCATGCACCTTGACCCCCGAGGCATCGCCGAATCCCCATACCATGCGCTCCGGGTTGGTAGGCATGAGCTTTCTGTGGCGGTTCAACAGGCTGCCGTCCGCCCCGATCATCACAACAGTGTTGTAGATGGTGGAGCGGCTGAACTCTGCGTCGCGCTCGTTGATGCCGCAAACCAGGGTGACCTTATGCTCCCTTGCGGCCTGGTAAAGCGGCGCCAGATCGTCACCGTCCAGACTGACTGAATTCGCCAGCAGCCGAGCATGAAGCTGTTCCGAGAGCCCCAGGTCGCCTCCCGGGCGAAGCCGCCAGATCCAGGCCGGATATCCCGGAATGTAAGCTTCCGGAAATACGATCATTCGCGCCCCGCCTTTGACAGCCTCGTCGATGGCGCTCACAGCATTCTTGAGCGTTTCGGCGCGATTCAGGAAAACCGGAGGCTTCTGAACAACAGCTATACGTCCCATGCAGCAATTCCTCGCAATATGCAACCCGCGATATGCAACCCACAATATGCAACCCGCTTGTCCGCAACCTGATCGCCGCCATGCGGCGATCAGCTGCGTCGACGCTATTTGCTGCCCACGGCAACGACCAATTCGCAGGGGCCTTCGAAGCCGTCCTTGGTCTCGAACTGGCGTAAATTGTCGGCGATTTCCTCCCACACTGCAGCCTTGCCCCGAGCATCCAGGCCCGACAGCATCTGGTGCAATGCACCGAACGATTCCTTCTCAAAGCGAACACACTCGGCTGCAGACGACATACGCAACGGCGCCGCCACGGCCGTGCTCTTCACGCTGCGCAAGCCCGCTTTCCTGAATGCCTCCTCGAGAACACCGGCAGCACCCAAACTGAACGGCCCAGGCTGACCAGGCAACGGCAGGGGAAGCTTTGCCTTTGCGCGAATCACCGAGACGGGAATGGAAAAGAAGGGGTTCCGTTCCGGCGAGGAATAGACGATTGCCGCGACGCGTCCGAGCGGCTTGAGCGCGCGCTTCATGCTCTGCAATGCGGCCTGCTGATCCGGAAGATAGATGAGCCCCACGCGCGAAATGACGGCATCGAAACTCGCAGGCGGCACATCGAGATTCTCGCCGTCGAGAATCTTCGTTTGCACGTTTCCGTATCCGGCGTCGCGGGCGTTCTCAGCGGCCAATTCCAGGATGGCCGAGGAGATGTCGGTGGCAAGTACTTGACCATCGGGTCCGACACGGTCCGCGGCCTGCAGTGTCTGGTCGCCCGCGCCGGCGGCAACGTCAAGAACGCGATCACCTGCTTTGACGCCGGCCATGTCGAGCATCACCTCGGTCGCTTCACCAAGCCACTCCCGCAGGAAGGGCCCCCAGTCATTCCAGGCCTTCGCTGCCGACTGCCATTGCTGCCGCGTCGTTTCCTTGTACTTCGCCGCATCGAAGCGGGGTGCATCTGTCGTCGAAATCATCACGCTCTCCTTTCAAGTCGATCGGGTCGAAAGAAAGGAGGGGAATCCCCTAAGCCTTGCGCTCTGCGCCCGGGTTGCTTCCGGTATCGGGCTGCGCCATCGCGAGGACCTGCTCTCTGCTCAGGTCCATCTTGTGGTGCTCCTTTGCGTGCTTCTGCAGGTCAGCGACGAGCTCGTCGTCGTTATCAGAACGCACCACAAAACCGCAATCGCACTTGACTAATTTCCCGGCCATGGGATTCACCTCCTTGCGCGTTGGATGATCGGCACCGCCTCTTGGGGCGGCCTTGGACAAACCTTGGAGAATGCGTGTAATAGAATAATTGCAATGCAGTTACGCCTCTATCTTACTGGCCGGGTCACGATCGAGCACACGGGCAGGTTCATCGACCAGGTCGCGTTTCCGGGTAAACAGGGATTACTTGCCTTCGTGAGACTCGCGATCGACCGCAGGCATGCGGTGAGCCGGGACGAGCTGGCGACAATGCTCTGGCCGGATAAGCTTCCGCGGGCGTGGGACGTTGCGCTGCATTCGATCATCAGCAAGCTGCGCGTGCTGCTCGCAAAGGCCGGCCTGGAGAAGTCGGAGTGTCTGTCCAGCGCGTTGGGCTGCTATCAGCTGCAGCTGCCGACGGACGCCTGGGTGGACATTGAAGCGGCATCCGACGCTGTCCACGAGGCTGAAGGATTTCTCAAGGCCCGCAAATGGAGGGATGCATGGGCAGCGTCGCAGGTCGCCTACCACATCGCGCGCCGGCCGTTTCTCGTTGGCGAATCGGGGCCGTGGGTGGAGCAGCATCGCGAACGGTTGCAATCAATTTTCGTGCGCGCCAGCGAAGGTCTTGCCGAGACCTATATCTGGAATGGTGAGCCCACGGTCGCCATTGACGTCGTTCAGGAGATGGTGGCGATGCAGCCGTTCCGGGAGACGGGATACCAGCTGCTGATGCGCGCGCATGCTGCCGCGGGCAACCGCGCCGAAGCACTGTGGGTGTACGAGCGTTGCCGCAAACTCATCTCCGAGGAGCTGGGTGTCGCCCCTTCGACGGAGACGCATGCCGTGTACCTCGAGGTACTGCGAACCCACTGAACGAGTCGCTACGGCGAACCCTTCGCAGGGCGCTGCAAATCTGCAGCGGCCCGCTACTTAACTACGCAGTACCGACTTCAGCAGCTTGCCCATTTCGGCCGGGTTCTTCGTCACCTTGATTCCGCAGGATTCCATCACCGCCAGCTTCTCCTGCGCGGTGCCCTTGCCTCCGGAGATGATGGCGCCGGCGTGGCCCATGCGCTTACCAGGCGGAGCCGTGACGCCGGCGATGAATCCCACGATGGGTTTCTTCATGTTGTCCTTCGCCCACAGCGCGGCGGTTTCCTCGTCCGAGCCGCCGATCTCGCCGATCATGATCACGGCGTCGGTGTCGGGATCGTCGTTGAAGAGCTTCAGCACGTCGATGTGCTTCATGCCGTTCACCGGGTCGCCGCCGATCCCGACCGCAGACGACTGTCCCAGCCCGATTTCGGTGAGCTGCCCGACGGCCTCGTAGGTGAGCGTCCCCGAGCGCGAGACCACGCCGATGCGGCCTTTCTTGTGGATGTGTCCCGGCATGATGCCGATCTTGATCTCGTCGGGCGTGATCACGCCCGGGCAGTTCGGTCCGACCAGCACCGAGCGGCGCTGCTGTTTTCGCATCCGGTCGCGGACCTCGATCATGTCGCGGACGGGAATGCCCTCGGTGATGCAGATCACGAGATCGAGGTCGGCTTCCACCGCTTCCCAGATCGCCCCGGCGGCGCCGGCGGGCGGCACGTAGATCACCGAGACGTTTGCGCCCGTCTTCGCCTTGGCGTCCTTCACCGAGGCGAAGATCGGAATGCCCTCGAAGTTCTCGCCTGCCTTCTTCGGGTGCACGCCCGCGACGAAGCAGTTCGCTCCATTCGCGTATTCGCGGCACATCCGCGTGTGGAACTGGCCGGTCTTGCCGGTGATGCCCTGCGTGATGACACGCGTGTCCTTGTTGACGAGGATGCTCATCGGCCGGCCCCCTTGACGGCGGCGACCGCCCGCTCGGCAGCCTGCGCCATGTTGTCCGCGGTGATGATGGGCAGCCCCGAATCGGCGAGGATCTTGCGCCCGATGTCCTCGTTGGTGCCCTTCATGCGCACCACCAGCGGCACGCCGAGCTTGACCTCCTTCGCCGCGCTCACGATGCCGGAGGCGATGGTGTCGCATTTCATGATGCCGCCGAAGATGTTCACGAGGATCGCCTTGACCTTCTTGTTGGACAGCATGATCTTGAAAGCCGCGGTGACCTTCTCGGCAGTTGCGCCGCCGCCGACGTCGAGGAAGTTCGCGGGCTCGGCGCCGTAGAGCTTGATGGTATCCATCGTGGCCATGGCGAGACCGGCCCCGTTCACCATGCAGCCGATGTTGCCGTCGAGCGAGATGTAGGAGAGATCGTGCTTGGACGCCTCGATCTCGAACGGGTCCTCCTCGTCCATGTCGCGCATCGCGGTGATCTCCGGATGGCGCGCAAGGGCATTGTCGTCGAAGGTCATCTTCGCGTCGAGCGCGATGACGTCGCCCGAGCCGGTGAGAATCAGCGGATTGATTTCCGCCAGCGCCGCGTCGGTATCCCAGAACGCCCGCGCGAGACCCTGCAGCACCACGCGCGCTTTCGCGATGCTGGCGGCAGGGATTCCGATCTTTTGCGCAATTTCGTCGGCCTGGACGTCGGTCAATCCGAGCCCCGGATCGATGAACACCTTGTGGATCTTTTCGGGTGTCGAGGCGGCGACCTCTTCGATGTCCATGCCGCCCTCGGAAGACGCCATCACGCAGACTTTCTGCGTGACCCGGTCGACCACGATGCCGACATAGAGCTCCTTCTTGATGTCCGCGCCTTCCTCGATCAGCAGGCGGCGCACCTTCTGTCCTTCGGGACCGGTCTGATGCGTCACCAGCTGCATGCCGAGAATCTTGCCGGCCCAGCTCTTCACTTCCTCGGGGGATTTCGCGACTTTCACGCCGCCGCCCTTCCCGCGCCCGCCGGCGTGGATCTGCGCTTTCACGACCCAGACCTTGCCGCCGAGCTTCCTGACCGCGTCCTCGGCCTCCTCGACCGAGAAGCATGGAATCCCGCGCGGCGTGGGCACGCCGTACTTGCGCAGCACTTCCTTCGCCTGATATTCGTGGATCTTCACCGAAGCTGTCCTCCTCTGCGAACCCGCCTACTCGCGCACGAGTCTCCTGCCGATGGTCGGTGCGCCGCAATGACCCCGGTCAACGCGGCGCGAGCCGCTATTCGACCGGCTCGGGACGCTTGCCGCGGAACCATTTCGGGTAATAGCGCTCCGCGATCTCGCCGTGCGTGTCGAGTGCGTGGCACTGGTCGAGCTGAAACGGCTGCGTGCCACCGGGACCGTCATCGCTGTCGAGCTGCTCCGCCGCGCGCGCCTGGATCGCCGCGGTGGGAAACTGGAGCAGCATCTCGTTCAGGTGCGTGCACCCTTTCACGTGCGCGAAAAGGTCGTGGACCGCCTTACGGAAGCCCCTCAGCAGATTCAGTCCGACGAGCTTCCCGTAGTCGGGCGTGACGCGCTCGCAGACACCCGGATAGGGCATCGCCTCGGTTCGGGCAACGGCTCGCAACGATGCGGTATCCCGCGTCCAGGGTCAGACGGATCCACATGTCGTGGACGGGCGTTCCGGCCGGCCGAAGTCCGGTCGATAGCGTGAAATCGGTGGGCTTGACGTCGTAGAGATGCGCTTCAATGTCGTACAGGCCGTCCGCGCGGCGATAGCCTTCGAACTGGATGCGGCGCTGGTGCGTAAGGGTGCGGGATCCGACGGGAGCGGGCAGAGGCATGATTCGCTTGCCGATTGTGCAGAGCGGCAAATTTTAACATAGTGCCGACGTCGCCCAGCATGTGCACAGCCCAAAGCTGGAACCCATCTCATAAATGCGACTGCACTTGCAAGCGAGGGGATATACAAGGGGCGCGCCCCTTGTTCGTTCGGGGATATACAAGGGACATTCGTCCCTTGTTCGTACGCCCGCTCTTGCGTGAAGAACCCTGGCCGCAATTTCGAGACAGATCTAGTATCGTTGCGAGCCATGCGGCAGGGACACAGAGAATGAGCTACGTGCTCGCGCTCGATCAGGGCACGACCAGCTCACGCGCGATCGTGTTCGACGAACAGGCGCGTGCGGTCGGCACCGCGCAGACCGAATTCCGACAGCTGTATCCGCAGCCGGGCTGGGTGGAGCACGACCCCGAGGAGATCTGGCGCACTCAGCTCGAGTGCGCACGCGGCGCGCTCGAACGCGCAGCGGTGAAGGCCGCGGATCTCGCAGCGATCGGAATCACCAATCAGCGCGAAACCGTGATCGTCTGGGAGCGGGCCAGCGGTAAGCCGATCCACAACGCGATCGTCTGGCAGGACCGGCGCACCGCCGAGCAGTGCGAGCGCCTCAAGGAGGCGGGTCACGAAGCGCTCGTGCGCGCACGCACGGGCCTCGTCATCGACCCGTATTTCTCCGGAACGAAGATCGCCTGGCTGCTCGACCACGTTCCGGGCGCGCGCGCGCGCGCCGTGGCCGGCGACCTCGCATTCGGAACGGTCGATACGTGGCTGATGTGGAAGCTCTCCGGCGGCGCGTCTGCACGTCACGGACGTCTCCAATGCCTCGCGGACCATGCTCTTCGATATCGAGCGTGGCGAATGGGATGCCGACCTCCTCGACCTTATGGGCGTTCCGCGGGCGTTGCTGCCCGAGGTGAAGCCGTCTTCCGGAGCATTCGGCAAGACGGCGACCGAGCTGCTCGGCGCGCAGGTCCCGATCGCCGGCGTGGCCGGCGATCAGCAGGCGGCACTGTTCGGCCAGGCCTGCCACGCACCCGGCATGGCGAAGAACACCTACGGCACGGGCTGTTTCATGCTCCTGCATTGCGGCGCGGAGCGCATCGCCTCGACCCACGGGCTCGTCACGACCCGGGCGGCGGAGGTGGACTCACCGGAGTTTGCCCTCGAAGGCAGCGTCTTCATCGCCGGCGCCGTCGTGCAATGGCTGCGCGATGGATTGCGGATCATCGCGGCGTCGGCGGACGTCGAAGCGCTCGCAGCGCGCGTTCCGGATGCCGGCGGCGTTCTCTTCGTGCCGGCCTTCGTCGGCCTGGGCGCACCGCACTGGGATCCGCACGCGCGCGGCACGATCGTCGGCCTTACCCGGGGCACCACCGACGCGCACCTCGCGCGCGCCGCGCTCGAGTCCATCGCCTTTCAATCGGCGGAAGTGCTGCGCGCCATGGAGCAGGATGCGGGGATACAGCTCGCGGAATTGCGTGTCGACGGCGGTGCGGCCGCGAACGATCTGCTCATGCAATTCCAGGCGGACCTGCTCGGCGTTCCCGTGGTCCGTCCGAGCGTTCTCGAGACCACCGCGCTCGGCGCCGCGTATCTCGCGGGTATCGCGACGGGCGTGTGGCGCAACCGGCGCGAGATCGCATCGCAGTGGCATGTGGAGCGCCGCTTCGCACCGGTCATGTCGCGCGACGAGTCCGCAGCGCGACTCGCGCAGTGGCGCCGCGCAGTGGAACGCGCAGTTGGATGGGAACAGCTGGATGGGCAATCAATAGGGAGGGAAACGTAGGATGAACGTGCTGGTCACCGGAGGCGCGGGATTCATCGGATCGCACACCGTCGAAGCGCTGCTCGCAGCGGGCGCGCATGTCACCGTGCTCGACGACTTTTCCAATGGCAGGCGCACCAATCTGCCGGCCGCGCACGAACGCCTCGATGTGGTGGAAGGGGACATACGCGACCTGGACGCCGTCCAAGCGGCGATTGCCGGCGCGAGCCACGTGTTGCATCTTGCCGCGCAGGTATCGGTGCCGGCTTCGATCTCCGACCCGCTCGCTTCGTGCCGTCAGAACGTGCTCGGATTCGTGACCGTGCTCGAGGCGGCGCGTGGAGCAGGCGTGCGGCGCGTCGTCTACGCGTCGAGCGCCGCGGTATTCGGCATGCCGCGCGAGCTGCCACTCACCGAGAGTTCTCCGATTGCACCGATCTCGCCGTACGGCCTGGAGAAATCCATCGACGAGCAGTATGGACGGCTCTATGCGGAGCTCTACCGGCTTCCGGCGCTCGGACTGCGGTTCTTCAACGTGTATGGCCCCCGGCAGGATCCGCAATCGCCCTACTCGGGCGTGATCAGCAAGTGGCACGGGGCGCTCGCCGCCGGCGCGCCCGTGCGCATTTTCGGAGACGGTCTGCAGACACGTGATTTCGTCTACGTCGGCGACATCGCGCAAGTGATCGTGCGGGCGCTGGCCGCCTCGGCGACCGGTGTTTGCAACGTTGGCACCGGAACGAGCGTAACGCTGCTCGACTTGCTCGCGGCACTGGAGCGTGCGGCGGGCCGCACGGCCGAGCGACGCTTCGAACCCGCCGCAGACGGCGATATCCGGTTGTCAGCCACTGCAACGGCGCGGCTGCGCGAGCACATCGGGTATGTACCCGCCACCGGGCTCGAGAGCGGGCTAGAGGAGTTGCTGGGCGCAAGTGGGTGAACCACCCCGCCCGCTTCGCGGGCACCCCTCCTTGGAAAGGAGGGGAAAAATCCCAAATACGCTCAGCAGTCGCCGATCCGTCGCGCGTGACCGTGCACGCTCCGCGTCAAGGCCCTGGCATCCAACCGGATCATGACCTCGTTCTCGTATTCATACTCGTCGCGCGCGCCGCTGAACCGGTACACGGTGCGCATTCGCAGCGTCACGGGCGCCGTGCATTCGAGAGTCATGGTCATCGTGTCGCCGACCACGCTATAGACCGGGTCGATGCAGTGCGCCTTGCCGGACTCGCGAATCTTCCGGTCCTGATCCTCCCACCCACTCATTGTCTGCGCGTTGAGGCACAGCGTGGTGCGCACGGTCTTCGCCACGGGGTCGTACCCCAGGCGCTTGAGAACGTGGGGCGGCACGTCGGCGATTGAAGCCACCTGCTCGGCGGTGAGGTCCTGGATGACTTCCCAGTTGCCGAGCTTCGGCTGGATGGGCGCCCGCGCCTGCGCGCTCACCGTGCCGGAGGTCACTGCAAGCGCAAGCAGCGACACGATCATTGGAGCTACGTGGGGGCGCATTGCGGGCGACTCGTTTGAAGTCGATCTTAGTGACGCATGCCTGTGCAGCCAAGCGCAGCGGGGACGAATCGCGAAATTACTCACGTAGTTCACGCTTCCGGGTCACTGAGTGCGCGGAAAGGCCCGGCTCACGCGCAACTCCCAGCTGGTGCCGCCGTTTTGGCCGGACTTCGCCATATTGTGCCCGGAACTCCACCATCGGCCTGCCCGACTGTCCCGCTAACGTACCGCGTGGAACATCGACTCGGGGAGCCCGCTATGGCGCGCACGCTGGTCCTGAAACTGCTCGTCATTGCGGGCCTGGCGCTGACGCTTGCCGTACCGCTCGCGCTGATCGCAGGAAAGGTTCGCGAGCGCGAGGCGTATCAAGGCAACGTCCAGCGGGACATCGCCGCCAGCATGGCCCAGGCACAGCGCATTACCGGGCCGATCGTTGCATACGAGTGCGAGCACTACGTCTTCGAATGGGTCATCCCGGCGGGCGGTCGAAAAGAGGACGCGCGACGTGAGCGCGTGCTGCGTCCGTGCGCACCGCTCTTCGTCCTGCCCGAGCGGCTCGCGATCGACGGTCGATTCGCCACGCAGGTGCGGCAACGCGGCATCTACGCCGCGCGTGTGTATCAGGGGAAGCTCCTCGTCACGGGCGAAGTGCAAATCCCCGAGCTCCCGGCGACGGCCGGTCCCGACGAGCGGCGGTATGTGCGCCCGACGCTGGCCATGTCGATCACCGATCCGCGCGGACTGAAGGGCCTTCCCGCGCTGACCTGGCGCGGCACGACGCGCTCCACCGAGCCTGGTGTCGGCGCAAGCGGGATCGGCAACGGGATTCACCTCGCGCTCGAGTCTGCGGCCAGGCCGGGGGTGGCGCCGTTCGCGCTCGCCATCGAACTCCAGGGGACCGAGCGCCTGGAGATCGCACCCGTCGGGCGCGAGACCGAGGTGCGTATCGCCTCCGACTGGCCCCACCCGAGCTTCGTCGGAAGGTATCTTCCCGATCAGCGCGAGATCGGAGATTCGGGCTTTCGGGCGACCTGGCGGACGACACATTTCGCGACAGGGGCGCCCGCGGAATGGCACAAGCTGCTCGCGGAGCCGGGCAAGCACGGCGCGAACACGCTCGGCGTGGCCTTCATCGAGCCGGTGGATTTCTACACCCTCTCGTACCGGGCCACGGAGTACGGCTTTCTCCTCGTCGTGCTGACGTTCGGCATGTTCTTTCTGATCGAGACCCTCAAGGGAGTGCGCATTCATCCTGTCCAGTACGCGCTGATCGGACTTGCGCTGGCGGTCTTCTTCCTGCTGCTGCTTGCGCTCGGCGAACACATCGGCTTCACGCCCGCCTACGCGCTGGCGGCGCTCGCGTGCACGCTGTTGCTGGCCTTCTACTCGCGCTACGTGTTCGGCAGCTGGCGCGGTGCCCTGCGATATACGGCGTGGAATGCCGGGCTGTACGGTACGCTCTACGTCGTCCTCGGCTCGGAGGACTATGCCCTCGTGCTCGGCGCCACGCTCGTATTCCTGGCGATTGCCGCGGGGATGGTCGCGAGCCGCGGATTCGACTGGTATTCGTTGACGGGCCCCCTCGGGACCGCGGCACATCGGTCCCCGCCTCCAATCCTCGACTAGCGAGTTGTCACGCTGCGAGGGGGGCAGGCCCACATGCGCACCCTCGATCACGGGAAGGTCGCCGTCCCGGCCGGCGACGTTCTCTCCAGGCTGCGCTAAAAAACGCCACCGGCGGCGCGCCAGCGCCTGAATCGGTGCAGCACCAGGAGCCCCGCGCCGTGGAGCGCCGCCACGAGGGCGATCGCAAGCACCATCCACGCAATGCGCCCCGCAGAACCGACGGCCGAATACGCGGAGATTTCGACCATGGACCAGAGAACTGCCGTGAACACCGCGAACGCGACCGCCCACATCGCCACAAACTTGAGCAGCTGGCCCGGCTCTCGATCCGGAAGCATCCAGGCGAAGAGCATTGCATGCACCAGAGTCACGGGCGCTTCGCCCAGCACGAAGAAGAGCAGCAATCCCGCCATCACGTCGCCCCCCTGCTGGCCCCCGCCAGGCTGAAAGTCGACCAGCCAGACTGCGACTGCCACGAAGGGCAGCAGGAGCAGCGTGATGAGCGCATGCCACGGCACCCACCATCCCGTGCCGAAAAGAAACGCCACGACCCGCTTGCCGTGGAATCCTGAAGCCATGTCGGTCAGCCCCCGCTGGTCGGCACCGAAGCCGTCGGATCGGCTATCCGCACGCTCTGAGATTCAAACGTCTGCAACGCAAATGGGCGACCGTCTTGCCGGACTCGCTCGCGCGCACGATTCGCGCATGTCAGTCGTCGTCTCGCCTCGCCATGCGGCGCAACGCATCCGGAACGAACCGCTCGGAAAATCCTGCGATGAATCCCCAGACGAGCGCCTTGGCGTAGTCCTGCGCAGTTGCAGGTGCGTAGGAGAGGAAGCCGGCGAAGCCGTCGCACGCTTCGCGCGGGGCGACGCACGCGAACGTCTGCAATGCCGCGCCCGACACGATTCCCGCGGCAATGGCGAGATAGAGCACCAGTGCGCCGATCGCCCCCGCGATGGGCGGGATGAGCGAATAAAGCACCAGGTAGGGACTGCGCAGGCGACGCAGGTCCTCGCTCGTGAGCGCACGGGACATGCCCTCGAGCCGATAGAGCCGCATCAACGCGCTGAAGAACGCGCCCATTACGCCGAAGAGCGCAACGAACACGAGTATCGGCAGGTCGAGCGGCGGCTCCCATCCTCTGCGCGCGTGCGCAAGGATGCTCGGCAGCAGGATCAGCCCCGCAACGGCGAGTGTGGAGATGAAATAGCTCGAGAGCAGACGTCGATACACCTCGACGCGAAGGGCCTGCCGCAGTTCCTTTTCCGCGACGGGATTCGAAGGCTCCATATCCATGATTGTTCTCCCTGCTTGCTTCCAACCGGACGATCCGGACCGACCGTCCGCGCACTGAAGGCCGATAAGGCCGATGAAGGGTTCGCGCCAGTCTAGCAAGATTCGCGCGGCGAAAGGAGCGCGCGCCGGCATGGAAACAGGACCCGCGTCACGCGCAGGACATCGGAGGGTCCCCGCCTACGCTAGGATCCGCCAGGCTAGAACCATTTGACATACGAACCCGACTACGAACGCGAGCGTGCGCAGCCACGGGATCCCGAAAGTGTAGACCAGCAGATGCACGAGCCGCGCCCAGAAGTACGTTGCGCAGGCCGCCGCGGTCGCTTCGTTCCTGACGTTCATCGCATCCGCGATCAGCACGAGCGCCGCGAACACCACCAGATTCTCGATGGCGTTGTAGTGCGCCGCCTTCATCCGTGTCGCCCACGGCGCAAGGGGCCTGGGATTATCCGGGTAGCCGACCGCGTCGACGAGCCCCCGGACCATGATCATGTTGAGTACGTAGGGAATCCACATCAGGCCCGTAAGCAGCGCCGTCCATGCGAGGTACTTGAGTTCCATGCTCATCGTGCTGCCCTCCTTTCACGTTCCGGTTTGGGACTGCTACGTACTGCTCTACGACGACGTACGTTCCTCAAGCCACGCGAGCGCCTGCGCCCGATCCGCGTACGGGAAATGGCGCACGTCGGCGTGAACGAAATGCTGGGCGATGCGCGGCGCGATGGACAGGAATCCGCTGTCCGTCACGGCGGCGACCTTGCCGATTTTCCGGTGGTGATCCCTGACGAACCGGAGATGCGAGACCAGGCCGGCGAAGTCCTTCCAGCCTGGAAAGGACTCCACGTAGATCATGAGTCCGGCGAGGTTCCCCCGCTCCGCGATGTAAGGGTCCACCTCGCGGGCGAGATTCTCGAAATCAGCCGCCTGCAGTGAACCCCGCGGCGTGACGATCAGCACACCCTCTTCGCGCAACAGTTCATGGTCGATCATGCAGACACCTCCTTCATGGAGATCCGGACCGGATCTCCGCGAGTCTCGTAACGAACCGCGCCGCATGCGCAGCCGCCTGTTCGCTTGACCGGCTCAGTCACTCTGTCCTCTCTCCCGTACCCAGCAACAGGCATCAACGGTCGCATTCTTCAGCCGTCCGGTGCGATACGGATCAATCGCTTGCCGAGATTCTCGCCCCGGTAGAGGCCGGCGATCGCGCCGGGGGCACGATCGATGCCCTCGAGAATGTCCTCACGATAGCGGATCGCACCGCTGCGCACCCATTGCGCGAGCGCGGCACGCGCCTCGGCGAACCGCGATGCGTAGTCGAAGATCACGAAGCCCTGGACGCGCGCGCGCTTCACCAGCAAATGGCGCTCGATTCGCGGCCCCTGCGGTACCGGATCCCAGCTCTGGATCGATGCCGTGCCGCATATCGCGACCCGTGCCCCGACTCGCAAGCAGCGGTAGACCGCGTCGCTGATCGCGCCCGCGGTGTTGTCGTAGTAGACATCGACTCCATCGGGGCACGCGGCGGCGAGCGCAGCATCGAGATCGTCGCGCTTGTAGTCGATTGCGACGTCGTATCCGAATTCTTCCCGGCACAATTGCACCTTTTGCGCACCACCCGCGATGCCGACCGTCCTGCACCCCTTGACCTTCGCGATCTGGCCGACGCAGGATCCCACCGCACCCGCAGCGGTCGACACGACCACCGTGTCGCCTGGTCTGACCTGGCAGACGTCGAGCAATCCGAAATACGCGGTAATTCCGTTCAGACCAAGGACGCCAAGCGCCGCCGAGAGGGGCAGATCGGTTTCGGTGACGCGACTTTCCACCGCGCGCGAATCAACGGCGGCATAGTCTTGCCACCCGAACCACCCGGTGACGAGATCGCCGGGCCGGAATTCGGGATGCTTGGACTCCTCGACCCGACCTGCAGCAAGCGAGCGCATCACTGCGCCGATTGCGACCGGCTCCGAGTAGTTCGCGACGGCGCTGACCCAGCCGCGCATCGCGGGATCCACGGAGAGGTAGCGGTTCCGGACGAGAATCTGGCCGTCGCCGATCGTGGGCACCGGACGCTCGACGATCTCGAAGTGCTCGGCGTCAGGAATCGCCGCCGGCCGGGCCTTGAGCAACACCTGGTAGTTGACGCGTGCCCGTTCTGGCATCCGGATTCTCCTCGTGTGTGCGCGAATCGCCCGTTTGCCGTCGTCCGCGCACGCCCTGACCGCACCAGTTGGCGACTCTAGCAGGTGACGGAATCCGCCGGAGATGTACCTGGCCGGGCCAGGATCGGGGTAATGCTGTCGACAAGTCGGACAATAGCCGTCGTCGGGATCGACGCATTTCGAGGTGTGGCCTGAGCGTACCGCGCCGCACAATGACCCGAGCACGCCGTCCCTTGCGACCCGCCGTCCGACCCGATGCGACCTATTGCACAGTCCGGCCCCTCGGCTTGCAAAGTCCGTCACGCCTCGGGGGATCGGCGTGACCGGGCACCGGGATGTGGCGTGCTTGTTGCGTCTCCATGCCCAGTCGCGCCGACAGTGTCGGCGCAAAGGCACTCGGGAGGCGCCAATGCTGGAAATTCTGCTGATCCTCGGGGTCATGGTCTACATCGTGTGGAAGCTCGACTCGCATCACTTCGAGCAAGTCCAGGCGCTATGGCGGGAGGAAACCTCGCACGACGAACAACCGCGCTCGCCGGCGGCCCTGCCGCGACCTCGGCTCGCCATCGAGGGGACCCAGCGCCCCTTCATCCGCAACAAGCAGTTCGTGAAAGGATTCGGAGTGAACCCGGTCGCCGTGGAGGACATGCGCGTGTACGCAGGCATGGGCCGCTTCGACCAGTTTCCGGATTCGATGCAATCGTTCCTGCGCGATCTCCACGACGCCGGCAGCGCGGTCGGCTCGGGAATCATGGAGCTGCTGTTCCACGGACGCCGCCTCGGCGACGGTGAAGCGGTCTACTTCGCGCTGGTGCAGTCCGGCACGTCGCCGCGGGTCGTGACGTTCGTCGACCGGCTGCGCCTGAGCTGACCCTTCACAGCTCGTACATTTCGCCGGCTCCGAAGATCGAGTTCCGAATTACCGTGCGCGTAAGCGCGAAGGCTAGGGAAGCTCTGAAGTTGCCCGTCATTCCCGCGAATGCGGGAATCCAGTCCGAGTCCGCCCAAAGGCCAACTGAATCCCCGCGTGGGCGGGGATGACTCGATCAGAGTTTCCCTAGCCTTCGCGCTCGCGCGCCCGGTCACGATCGAAGGGCGTGAAGTCGGGCTTGAGCCCGGACTTGATCGTGCAGACTTCGACGAGGATGAGGAGCTCGTCCATCACATCGCGTGGAAAACCCTTGCGGCCACCGCGCGTATCGATCACCAGCCGGCTGAGATAAGCGTCGGCTTCGCGGCCGCCCCACATGAGGCAGATCGATTCGATGATGTGCGGATAGCCCTCGATCGCGGCCCGCACGATCACACGCTCAGGTGGGCCGGTGCGCTTTGGCGCGGTCGCCACCGGCTCTTCCTTCGGGACGCTGATCTCGGGATAGTCCGAGTGCTGGATGGGCGTGAGGGGACCGGTGCTGCTGTACGACTTTTCCGTGAGCCCTTCGGCGCCCCACTGGTGCGACGGAAGATCGAAGTCCGTCGTGGTGAGCGTTTCGGCAACCGGCCGCGAGGATACGGGGGCGAGCACCGCGCGGCGGCAGCGGTCGCGAAGCTGCCGCGCGGGCAGATTCCGGCACCCGTGCGGCGCGTTGTTCCTCGCGTGGTTGCGGCGGCTCGTTCCCGGACTGCACCGATTCGACCGCAACGTTCGCGTGATTCTCGGCAAGCAGCATCACCATCGCGCGCTCGAGTCGCATGACACGCTCACTCAGCTCCGCGATGACTCCGAGCAGTTCCTCGACGGACGTGGTCGCCGTCTCGTCCAAATCGTTCAGATCGTCGCTCGAAGTGTCGGACATATCCGTGATATGGCCCGGCCGTTCCATCTCCGCGCGGGCCGTCTCGGCGACGGCCCCAGTGTTCTGATAGTTGCTCATGTTACACCCGGGATCATGCCTTGTGCGCATCGATTGCGGCGGATTGAATCTTAAAAAAATTGTTAAATCCGATGGTTACGCGGTATTTCTGCCACCCCCTGGGAGGTTAGTCGAGCACCCACTCGCGCGCCGAACCGGGCCATACACCCCGCGCGACGACGCGCCGCCCGCCGAACACCAGGAAGCTCTGGCGCCCGTAATGCGGCGCGAACTCCGCGACCGCTTCCAGCGATTCGGGTTCACCCGCGGACACGACCAGAAGCGGCGAGCCACCTGGCCGCGCCGCCGCCCAGACTTGCGCGGAGCCATTTCCCGCGAGATTTTGCGGGCGCGCCGGCAGGCCGTTGCGCGCCAGGAACGCATCCACCTCTGCGTGTCGCCCAACCACCATGAGCGCTACATCGCGCGGTGGTGCGGCGCCGTCACCCAGAATTACCGGTGTGGCATCGAGCAATCGCTCGGCCAGCCGCCTGGCGGACGGCGCCCAATCTGCCGCCGGGACGGCGAGCGCCACGGCGGCCGCCGGCGCCACCATCGTCTGCCGCAGGATCGGGGGCAGCTCCACCGGGTCGAGCCTGCGCAGTACACGAAAATCAGGGTCGAGGATCAGCTTCGTCGGGCGCGCCTGCACCTCGAATTCGAACACCTGCCGATCGCGCGTCAGCTCAACCGTATGCATCTCATTGCCTCGTTCCGTCTGCACGCGAACAGGCACGCGCAGTGCGTACGCCTGCGCGCCCTGGGCCAGCGTGAACTGCACGCGATGTGTGCGACCCGAAGCGACGCGACCGGCCTCCGCGATCCGCAGAGCGGGCAAGCCCGGCCGCTCGAGCCACTGCGCGAAGAACGGTGCGAGCGCACGTCCGGACTCGGCCTCGAACGCCCCCTGGAGATCGCGCCACCCGGCGACGCGAAACTTCTGCTCGTTCCAGAATCGGCGCAGGGCGCGTTCGAAAGTCTCCGTGCCGAGCATGTCGCGCAGCATGAGAAAGAGCATCGCCGACTTGTTGTAGCCGACGATCTGCGACGTGCCGTGCGTGCGGGAAGTGAAGGCATTGAGCGGGCGGTCCTGCCCCGGCGGCACCGCGGCAAGATCGCGCAGCCAGCCGAGCCGCATCTCGCGCGCCGCGTCGGCGCCCGCCTGCTCCCGGTACGCGTAGTCCGCCATGAACGTGGTCAATCCTTCCGACCAGTTTCCGCTCGCGACGTCCGGATACACGCCGTTGCCCCACCAGTTGTGAAGCACTTCGTGGCCGAGCGACGTGTTGCGAATGAATGGCAGGCGCAGCACGCCTTCGCCCAGGTATGTCAGGGTAGGCATGCCGAACCCGGTCGGCGTGGGGCTCGACACGATGCTGAACTCGGTGAACGGATAGGGCCCGATTTGCGCCTCGTACAGGTCAAGATAGCGTTGCACCGAGTCGAGGTAGCCGTCCGCCAGCGCGGCGATATCGGGGTGGAAGTAGGTGCGAAGCGTCACGTCACTACCGCGTGCCGTGCGCACCGCGCGCGTTGCGACCCGGTACGGTCCCGCCATCAAGTCGATGCCGTCGGCGGGATGCCCGAACTCGAACACGGCGCGCACACGCCCGTTCGCGAACGTCTCTTCGACCAGCCGACCCGCCACGATGCCGCGCTGCCCGGCCGGCAGATCGACCACGACCCGGTAGCTGCCGAGAGAATCCACGACCATCGGGTACCAGTAGCTGCCGGCAGGCAGAAAAGTCCCGTCCGGCCCGCTTGCGGCGATCGGACGGCCGAGCGTGCCGCGATGATCCAGGGAAAGGTCGGTCGGCTTCAGTACGCCGCGCCAGCGGATCTCGACGACATGCCCGCCGGTCCGCGCGGGGATCGACCACACACGCAGTGCTCCGCGCTCCACGCCGCGGGCCGCGAGCGGCTCGCCATCCACCAGGATGAGATCGGCGGCGAGCGAGCTCGCCAGCGCGATCGAGGTAGCAGCAGGCGATTTGACGGAAATCAGCGCGGTCGCCTCGATCGTGCGAGTCGCGGGCTCGAGATGCACCACGATATCGTGGTGCACGGGCTGCGCCACGGCAGGCCCCGCCGCTACTGCGGGCCACACCGCCGCAGCGATCGTCCACGCGATCGAGGCCGCCAGTGCCTTCACTGCTCGAGCGGCGGAAACTTGGCGACGAGCTCGATCGCGTCCCCGCCGCGCTTCACCTTGAGTGGCAGCCAGGTTCCAGGGGCGTGTCTTTGCACGACCCGGGCCACATCGCCGGGCTGCTTTGCCGGCAAGCCCGCGACCTCGATGATCGTGTCGCCGGCGCGCAGCCCGGTCGACTCGGCGACGCTGCCTGCTTCGACCCGGACGATGCGCGCTCCGCCTGCCGCAGGCTCCAGGGCCACGCCGAGCCGCTGGCGCTTTCGGGCCGGCGCGGCCGGCGCCTCTGCAACACCGAATACCGCATCGGCATAGCCCGCGATCAGACGATCGCAGTCGCTCCCGCTGTCCCATGGGAGGAGGACCGCCGCGTCGCTGACACCCAGCGACGCGAGCTGGTGCGGAACGCCGTACCGGTTCGCGATGTGCCCGCCACCCATCACGCCAACGACGAGCGGTGCGGGTTTGCGCGCGAGCGCGGCAGCGATGCCTTGCGCCATGGCGCGATCCCAGACGAGCTGGCTTTCCACGAAGTGCCTGAACGCGGGATCATCCAGCGCCGAATCCGCCGCCGAAGCGCGCGCTCGCTCGTCGCGTCCGTGCTCGACAAAGATCTCGTGCAGGAATTCGACATAGGGTGCGCTGGGTGCGGCAGGCCGCGCGATGCCCTCGCGATCCTGCACGGGTACCGCATCGAACCCCTGCTGGCTCACCGCGCGCGTCAGCTTGCGATCGACATTGAGCGCGATCAGCGGAACATCGTTCATGCGCGCGAAATGCAAGATCGGCAGGTAGAGCTGCGGATCCATCTGCCAGACTTCGCGCCAGTCGCTCTCGCGCAGAAATTCCGACTCGCTCACCGCGCCGGCAATCCAGCGATCGAGGGCCGGCTGCGCGCGGCGTGGAAACATCTCGAGCCCGATCACCATGTCGGGCCGGGCGGCGTGAAGTGCGGCGATCACCTGAAGTTGCCAGCGGTGATGCTCCGCGCTGTCGTGCCGCTCTCCGAGCAGCACGACCGACCGATGCGCGAGATCACCGATCAGCGTCTTGGCCGCGAGCGGTCGCAACCCCGCAGGCCCGGGTGCGCTCCACGTACCGCGCGAAACGCATTCAGCCGGAAACGACGTTGCCGGCACCAGCAGCGCGATCGCGAGTAGCGCTCCGCTCAGTGTGCGAGTGAGGGTATCCATGCCGTCCGCTCTGACAACCGCCTGCCGATTGCGTTCACGGCATGCTACGCCATGTGCTTCGGCGCCGGGCGTTACATCTGGCGAGGTGGGCCCCGCCCAGGCCAGAGCATCACGCCTCAGCCAGGATAGGGCTCCAGCGTGAGTCGCTCGGCCGCGACGCCGAGCGCTTGCGCGATTCGCTCGAGACTCGCGTCATCCACCGCGGTGGGCTCGAAGTCGTCGCCCATCCCCTTCTCGTTGATGAACGCGCGCGCCGCCTCTTCGTTCTTCCAGGTGACGACAGGATCCGGAGTTACGCCTTCCACCCTGACGCACACCGGAACGCTATCTGCCTTGAACACGACTGCGTACATCTTGCCTCCTGCATGCGTGGTCGAGACCCGTGGATTATACCTGCGTCGATATGGCGCTTTTTCGTCGCCCGGGCCGCGTGGCGTGGCAAAATCCCCGTCGCGAGCTCACTCCCGGGAGACATGACTTGCGCATCGGCATCATCGGCGGCGGGGTGATCGCCCGCCTGATCCTCGACCAGATCCGCCAGGGGTCGCTACGCGATATCGAGATCGTCGGACTGCTCGGGCGAAACAAGGCCTCGCGCGGCAAGCCGCTTGCAGAGGCATTTGGTGTGCCCTTCGTAACCAGTCTGGACAAGCTCGTCGAGGCGAAACCCGAGGTCGTTGTGGAGGCCGCCTCGCACGACGCAGTCCGCGCGTACGCGGCGCCGCTGCTCGCAGCCGGGATCTCGGTCGTGGTGCTGTCGGGCGGCGCACTGGCAGATGATGCGTTACGCGACCGCCTGGAGCAGCTCGCGGCCGCGCATCGTGCATTGCTGTACGTGCCTTCCGGCGGGATCGGCGGCCTGGATGCACTGAAGGCGGTGTGCGCCGCCGGCGCCGACGAAGTCGAGATTGCCGTCACCAAACCGCCGGCCGCATGGAAGGGGATCCCGTACGTCGAGCGATCCGGCGTCGACCTCGATCGTCTTGCCGGGCCGATCACGCTTTTCGACGGCACGGCGCGCGAAGGTGTGCCGCACTTTCCCGCGAATGTGAACATCGCCGCGGTGCTCGCGCTGGCCGGGATCGGATTCGACCGCACCCGTCTGAAGGTCGTCGCCGATCCCGCGCTGCGCTTCAACACCCACTACATCAACATCCGCGGCCAGACCGGGTTGATCAGCATCAAGTTCGAGTCAGTTCCTTCTCCGGACAATCCGAAAACCGCGATGCTCGCCTGCTACAGTGCGTTGGCCGCACTAAGGGCGCTCGCATCGCCGGCACGCTACGGCACCTGAGGGGCGGGAATCGCGCAGACTGGTCCGCGGACCGCATTTGCACCACGGAGCATCATCCGGTTGACCTATGTCAAACGCCCCGCCGGGTATCGGATCAAGCTGGAATCGAGTAATGCGAATCGAATTCGGATGAATGCGATCAAAGGGAGCGCTGCCGTGAACGAACGCGTTGGAACAGCTGTGGCCATGGCCCGCGTGCTGCGCGTTCTGGTGATCGATAGCCAGACATCGGAGCGCCGCAAGCTAGTCGACTCGCTCGCCAGGGAGAGGGGGGTGGACGTCGTCGGCGACACTGCAGATCCGGAGCACGCGGTGACGCTGGCTGCCTCGATCCTCCCCGATGTCGTGCTGCTCCCCGCGAATCTCCAGGACACATCGCACGGCGAGATCCTCGCCAAGCTGCGCGCCGCGGCACCGAAGGCGCACGTCGTGGTGCTCACGCGCGCCGTGGAAGGGGATGCGCTTGCCGATGCGTTGCGTGCCGGAGCATCCGGCTATCTCGTCCGCAATCTCGACGGCGGATTCATGGCCGACACCCTGCGATCCACGGTGGAGAATGGCGGGCCGTTCCGCTTCCGGGCCACCGCAATCGACTGTACGTCATTGCCCGCCTCGCCCCTGTCACGGCGCGAGCGACAGACGCTCACGCTGGTCGCCGAAGGGTGGACGAACAAGCAGATCGCGCGCGAGCTCGGCGTAGCCGAGAGCACGGTGAAGGTCCACGTTCAGCACATCCTCAGAAAGCTCAAGCTCGAGAGCCGCGTCCAGGCCGCCGTCTACGCGGCCGAGAACGGGCTCGCGCTGAAGCACTGAAGCACGAAATACGGGCGGCCGCGTTCCGACTGGATTCGGCGGCGATCATCGCGCGTTTCCGGCACACTGCGGCGCAAGGTCCTCGGGAGATCGACCATGCGCGCAATGCTGCTTGATCATCCGCACTCGCAACTTCGATTGGGAGCGCTCGCGCGCCGGGCACTGGAGCCCGGGCAACTGCGGCTGCGCGTCAAGGCCTGCGGTGTATGCCGCACGGATCTGCACATCACCGATGGTGATCTCCCCGAGCTCCGCAGCCCGGTCGTGCCCGGGCACGAGATCGTCGGCGTCGTCGCGGAGGTCGGCGCGGGAGTGGCGCGCTTCCGAATCGGGGATCGCGTCGGCGTGCCGTGGCTCGGGTGGACTTGCGGCCACTGCGGCTATTGCACGAGCGGCCGCGAGAATCTCTGCGCAACGGCGCGATTCACCGGCTACCACATTGACGGCGGCTACGCCGACGAAGCGATTGCCGACGCACGCTATTGTTTCGCCCTGCCGGACCGCTACGCCGACGCTGCGGCCGCGCCGCTGCTCTGCGCCGGCCTGATCGGCTACCGCGCGCTCGTGCATGCCGGCGACGCCCGGCGCCTCGGCATCTATGGATTCGGGGCGGCTGCGCACATCGTTGCCCAGGTGGCGCGTTGGCAGGGCCGCGAGCTCTTCGCGTTCACGCGCCCAGGCGACGCCGACGCCCAAGCATTCGCGCGGTCGATGGGCGCGGCCTGGGCAGGCGACTCCTCCCAGACGCCTCCCGAGCCGCTCGATGCCGCGATCCTGTTCGCCCCGGTGGGCGCGCTCGTTCCCGCCGCGTTGCGGGCCGTGGCGCCTGGGGGCACCGTGGTGTGCGCAGGCATCCACATGAGCGACATTCCCGCTTTCCCCTACGCGATCCTGTGGGGCGAGCGCACGATTCGCTCGGTCGCGAATCTCACGCGCCGCGACGGCGAGGAATTCCTGGCGATCGCACCGCAGGTGCCGGTGCGCACCGAGGTCGAAACGTTTGCCCTCGAGCAGGCGAACGAGGCGCTCGCGCGCCTGCGCGAAGGTCGCATCACTGGTGCAGCGGTGTTGGTTCCATAGGGCTGCCGGTTGGAATGCTTCTGCCAAGCGCCGATGACCTATCTCGCCCTCAAGTATGCTCCACGTCGCCACGGCGATCGTGAGCTACTCTCTCTTCCTGCTGCGCGGGATATGGATGCTGCGCGATTCGCCGATGCTGGCACAGACGCTGGGTGCGAATCGTGCCGCACGTCAACGACACGATCCTGCTGGTCGCTGCGATCTGGCTCACGACGATCATCGGGCAGTACCCGGAACGTCCGCATGGCTCACGGCGAAAGTGATCGGCCTGATCGTCTACATCCTGATCGGCACGGTGGCCCTCCGGCGTGGACCGACCAAGGCCATTCGCATGACCGCATGGATCGTCGCGCAGCTCGTGTTTTTCTACATCGTCGCGGTCGCCCTGACGCGCAACGCGAATCCCTTTGCGGGCTGGTAACGGTCAGAGTGCCACTGTAATCGGGCGCACAATTGCGCGGCGCTTGACCTGCCGCAGCATTCCGGCCGATATTGCGTCCTCGCGCGCCTGCGCGCATGTTTCCGCAGCATCGACACAGACCCCAAACAGCGACAATGGCGACCGACCCGATCAAGCCGCAAGCGTTCCTGGCCAACGTTCCGCTCTTCAAGGAGCTCGCCGCCGAGGAGCTCGAGCGCATTGCCAAGCTTACCCGTCAGGTGCGCGCGGAACGCGGCGAGATCCTCTTCCACCGCGGCGATCCGGCAAACGGATTTCATCTGGTCGTGTACGGTCAGGTGAAGCTCGCCTTCATCTCCTCGAAGGGCGACGAGAAGGTCGTCGAGATCATCGGCCCGGGTGGGAGCTTCGGCGAAGCAGTGATGTTCATGGAGCGCCCGCACGTGGTCACCGCGCAGTCGCTCGCCGATACGCTTCTGCTCTACGTTCAGAAGGACGCGGTATTCGACGAGCTCGACCGGGACCCGCGCTTCGCACGTCGCATCATCGCCGGCCTGTCGCGGCGCCTGCACCATCTGATGGGCGACCTGGAGGCCTACTCGATGCGATCAGGCACCCAGCGGGTGATCGGTTTCCTCCTGGGCGACTGCCGTCGCGAGAAGGAGGAGCAGGACGCGATCGCGGTCACGCTGCCCACCACCAAGGGCATCGTGGCATCGCGCCTCAACCTCACCCAGGAGCACTTCTCGCGCATCCTGCACGAGCTTGCCGCCGAGGGCTTGATCGAAGTTCAAGGGCGCAGCGTCGCGATTCCGAGCGTCGCGCGCCTCCAGCAGTACGCCCTCTAGCACCCCTCTTCCCACCGGGAAGAGGGGTAACGGGGGGACAGCGGTCCCCTGTTCGTAGCCTACCGCCCTTGCTTCTCCCAGATGAGTATCTCGCAGCGCCCGTCGTCGAACCACTTCGTCTCGTACGCATAGCCGTTTCGCTCCAGTACCCGGTAGAGCGGTTGCGGCTCCCGATTCAGAATGAGGTTGATCCGGTCGCCCTTCTGCAGATCGGATAGCGCGTCCATGACCCGTTCGAACGGCTCCGGCGGCTCGAGTTCGCGTGCGTCGATCACGATCATGGGCGCGACCCTATCTTTGTTGAGCCCGGCAATGCAACCATGCCAGGGTGCCGAGTGAGAGGTTCGAGATCACGTTATGCGCAACCGCGGTCGCGAGCGGCGCGCCCGCGCTCACGATGACCGTCCCGAGAACGAACTGAACGGCAATCAGCGTGAGCAGCAGGATCGCTGCCGCGCGCGGACCCTGTTCGCGCCGGATCGCCGCAAGCGCAACCAGAATGGCGAGCGCCGCCACGGCCACTGCGCCGTAGCGATGTGCGAGTTGCACAGCCTGCCGCCCGGCCTCTTCGGCGGCAGCCAGGGGTACCGTGGTCGCGGCGAAGATGTCGAACCCCGCGCCGCCCACGGATGGCCACCATTCGCCGCCGCACGACGGAAACCCTGGGCACGCGGCAGCGACGTAGCGCGCGTTGGCCAGCGCGCCGAGCCCGATCTGGACGACGGTGACCGTGAGCGCTGCCGCGGTGAGGAGCGCCGGCCCACGGGGCATGAGATCGTGCAACCCTGACCTGGCACGATCGGGGCGCCATGCGGCCAGCCACGCGAGCACGCCGAGCGTCGCCATCCCGGCGACCACGTTTCCGATCGTGACCGCCGGAACGAGCGACGGCGTGTATCGGCCAAGCCAGGCGAGGAAGGCGGCAAGCACGAGCAGCTTGATGGCGGCGACGCGCGGCGCGACGCTGCCGAACGCGTTCCAGCCGAGAAACGCGATCGCGAGAAACAGCACGCCCGCCAGGCTTGCCGCCAGCCGATGCGTCGCCCGCACGTAGAAGTGCGGCGAATCCTCCGCCGGCACCGCGCCCGCATCCTGCGGCGCAGTCTGACCGTAACACTGCGGCCACGGTTCGCAACCGACGCCTTGCTGCGCGAGCCGCACGTAGGCGCTCGCCCCATTTACCACCAGGACCAGGACTGCCGACAGCAACACCAGCGCTCGAACCAGCTTCATCGGTGGCTCCGACCGCCGGCCATGCTACGAAACACCACCACCAGGAAGAGCACGCCGCCGATGATCGCGACCAGCCCGCCGAATCCCATGAACCCCATCCCGATCACCTCGCCGGTGGATCGCAGCACCTGCTCGCTTCCCGCGACCTTGCGTTGCACACCGTAGCCGCCGGACCACAGCAGGCCCGCGACGTGCAGAAGCTGCCCGCCGCCGTAGACGTACGGCTGCCACGTTGCCAGACGACCGATCGGCGCGCGGTAACCGAGCCGCGGCAGCAGGTGATACACCGTGCCCATGAAAGCGAGCGTAATCCCTACGATCGACCCGTGGTAGTGCGCAGGTATCCGCACGTTCGCGCCAGTGATCAGGAAGCCGATCAACCCACCGGCCGAGAACAGCAACAGCGAAGTTGTGAGTGCGGCACGCAGCGGCCGCTGTGATTCGTCAGTCGTGCGCGCACCGACGAGCGCGACCAGAACGGCGAGCGTCAAGGGGAGCATCGCCAGGCCGCCGCCGAAGCGCATCAGCCAGGTCAGCAGCCGATAGTGCTCGACCGACGGTACCGCGTAGGCGAGATAGATCACCGGGGTCAGGAAGACGGACACCAGCGCCACCGCGAATAGCAGCACTGCAACGCGCGGCGTGAGCGGAACGGTTGCGCCGATGGCCGAGGCGAGCCACAACCACGACACCATCATGAGCAGCGTCCAGGTGAACTGGAGCACGTGTCCTCCGCCCCAGAAGAGGAGCTCGTAGTACGCCTTGCCCTCGAGCCCGCGGGGCACGTCGAGCCACGACCACGCGAGCGCGGCGAGCGCGATTGCGGTCGCCACCACCGAGCTGTTCAGCCCGAAGCGCAGCGCCGCGGCACCATCCAGGCGCGTCCCGACGCGCGGCACCGCCACCATTCCGCGGAGCACCAGCAAGACCATGCCCGCAGCGATCGCCGCCAGCCCGGTGAGGAATACCGCGCCGTCCAGGACAGGGACGTAATTCGCCATCACCGGCGCAGCGCGCTGCACGAACGGCGCCGCCGCAAGCAGTCCGGTCCCGGCAGCGGCCAGCGCAAACGCCGTCCAGCCGAGCGCCGTCCATCTGGGCGTGGAGTTGATGCTCCAGTACATGCCGCCGATCGCGACGAACCACACCAGGACCGAGAGGTCCACGTGCACGACGAGTGCGACACGAAAGAAATTCTCGACCGGAAAGATTCCGGCGAGCCCGGGCGTGCGCGAGACCACGAGCAGTATCGAGTACACACCGGCACCGATGATTGCCGCAAGCGCGAGATGCAACCATCCGCGCGCGAGCTGCGCGCGCGTGTCGTCCGGCACGGCCACGCGATACTCGCCGCGCGGCCGCGCGATCCAGCGCCAGAATCGGACGACATCACGGCCTTCGTCGGCACGTGTATCGGCAACGCCGGCACCATCCGCAACCCGAATCGCGGTCCCCTCGACCCCCTCAACCCGTTCAATCAATTGCGACCTCCTTGCGCTTGGGTCGCGTGGTTCGGCGCCCCGGATCGGGCGGCAACGTCGCCAGCGTGCTGCGAAACGCCTCCACCGCCGCGCGCAGATCGCCGAGCCGGGTCGCGTCTGCCCAGACGACTCTCACCCGCTCGCGCGGCACCGAGACGCGCAGATGAGGCTCACGGTCCCCCGCGATGCGCTGCGCGGTCCAGGTGTTTCCGTACCGGTAGTAGCAGCCATCTTCGGCGCAGCCGGTGACGAGCACTCCATCGGCACCGCTGCGCAGCGCGTAGTCGATGAATGACGGCGGCAACTGTCCGGTGCAGAGTAGGCTGATCACGCCGGTATCGGGTCGCTCCAGCCTGCGCGCGTCCGCGGCGCGATCGCACCCGAACACCAGGATTCGCGGACCGCCTTCGATGCCGGCCAACGCGCGGTCCAGACGGGCGCGCATCTCGGCGAGCGAGAGCTGCGGCATGTCGATGCCGGTGACGAGCTCGGCAACGGTACGAAATGGCGTCGAGGATGGACACGCGCCCGCGCAGATGCCGCAGCTCACGCACAGATCCGGCGACACTCGCGCGAGCCCGGCGCCGCGCCGGCCGTCGGTGCGCGGTTCCACCACGACCGCGCCGAAGGGGCAGTCGGCAAAGCAGCGGCCACAGCCATTGCAATTCGCCGGATCGACCAGAGCCACCGGCGCGCGCCGCGCCCGCACGAGCCAGGGCACCGTGACGAGCGCGAGCGTGGCGAACCCGACCATTGCCCACAGCGCGGCCGGAGACGTGACGTCCATCAGCGGGTGAATGAAAAGCAGGTACCAGTCGACCGCAATGGCCGCCGGCACTGCGCCGTAGTCGGGCAAGGGCATGCTCGTCACCGGCTGGACGAGCGATAGCGCGACGAGCGTTGCAAGCGTCCCGAGCGTGAGCGCACGGCACGGCGCCACGTCCGGCTGCGTCACGCGCTGGATGTGCAGCCACATGCCGAGAAGCAACGTGAGCGGGATCGCGACGTGCAGGAAAGAGAGCAGCGCATAGAAGCGGTCGCTCATCTGTCCGCTGGAGAGGAAGTTGCGCACCATCGACAGACCGAAGAGCGGCAAGGTATCGAGCCACTCCGCGGTGGCGGTCAGGCTCCACTGGGCCAGCTGGTCCCCGACCAGCCAGTACCCCCCGATACCCGACGCGTAGAGGAACCAGATCAGCAGCACGCCGGTGACCCAGGAATACCAGCGTGCGCCGGTGAATCGGCCGGCCAGGAGCTCGCGGACGAGATGGAGCGCAGTGACCACGACGAAGCCGTCGGCGGCGTAGCGATGCAGGCTGCGGATGGCCGAACCGAGGACCGGAGGCTGAAAGTGCGTCGATCGAGCGGTAAGCGCCCTCGGCGGTGCCCTCGAACACGATGTAGAGGTACAGGCCCGTGCCGAGCATCACCCAGAAGAAGAGGAATCCGAGCGCGCCGAGGTGGCGCAAGGGATTCCCGCGCGCGCCGAACGCCACATCGAACGCGCGCTCCACGCGTTCCCACGCTTGCCACGCGGCACGCCATACCGCAAGGGACGGGACACCTTGCGGAATGGCTTTCGGAATTGATGGACGTCATTCCGGACGCCGTTCCATCAGTTCACGAACTGGAACCCGCCCTTGCCGGCATTGAAGTCGATCAGGAGCACCTTGCCCGGCGCGAGGTCGATCGTCGCCTCGGCAACGTAGGTGAACTTGCCGTCGGGGCCATCGGCCAGGCGCGCCTTGAAGACGTGCTTGCCTGCGACGACCGGCAGGCGCCGGTACACCGTGGCGGCGCCGTCGCGCTTGAGCCCCGCCGGCCGCGCGGTGATTTTGTAGATCGGCTTGCCGTCCATCTCGATCTCGACTTTCACCGGCGAGCGCTCGCGCGGACACACCGTCTTGACGCGCATGTTCGGCGCGAGCTTGGCAAGCTCCTCGGGTGTTCGCTCGTGGCAGGGCGAGATCGGCTGCGCCCCGTGACTGAACGAGAGGCGCACCAGTGCCTGGTCGGGCGGCAGCACCTGGAACACCGGGTAGCTGGAGAAGTAGCCGATGGCTGCGCCGAACGCGATGTAGAGCGCGATCTGGGCGGCATAGCGAAGCATCGCGTTCACGCCGTTCCCCCCAGGCGAACCATGTCTGCGGTGCGCGTCTCGGTGCGCGGCGCGAAACGGAATGCGTCGGAGAAGCAGTCGTGATCACTCATGCCCTTGGCCTGGAAGGCAGGCCGCGCCGCCTGCACCATCGCGACCGACCCGCACGCGTACACCTGATGATCGGTCAAATCGGGGAAATCGGCGAGGATCGCCTCGTGAACGAGACCGGTCCTGCCCTCCCACCGGTCCTCGGGCTGCGGGTCGGAGAGCACGGGCACGAACTTGAAGTTCGCGCTCTGGCGCTCCCACTCGCGCGGCAGGTCGGGCAGGTACAGGTCGCGCAGGCTGCGCACGCCCCAGTAGAGATACATCTTGCGCCGGAAGCCGGTGTGGATCGCGTGCTCGACCATGCTCTTCACCGGCGCGAACCCGGTCGCACCGGCCACGAAGATGATGGGCTTCTCGCTGTCCTCGCGCAGGAAGAACGACCCCAGGGGACCTTCGAAACGCAGGGTGTCGCCCACCTTCATCTCGTTGAAGACGTGAGTCGTGAACAGGCCTCCGGGCACCAGGCGGATCTGCAGCTCGATCAACTCGCGCTCGTGCGGCGCGGTGGCGAAAGAGAAGCTCCGCTTTGCGCCGTCGGGCAGGAGGACGTCGATGTACTGGCCGGCATAGAAGCGCGGCGTCTCCTCGCCTTCGCACTTCAGGAAGACCTGCATCACATCGTGCGAGAGCTTGTTCATCCGGGCGACCCGTGCGGTGTGGACCGCAACGGCGATCTTTCCAGGAGTCTCGACCGGAACGTACTCGACCTCGATGTCGGATGTCGGCGTGCACGCGCAGAGCAGCGCCTTGCCCTGCGCGCGCTCTTCGTCGGTGAGGAACGCCTTCTGGTACAGGCCGTAGTCGACCGTGCCCTGCAGGATCGTCGCCTTGCACATTCCGCAGCCGCCGCTGCGGCAGTCGAACGGGACCTTCACGTCTTCGCGCAACGCCGCGTCCAGAACGAACTCGCCGTCGCGGATCGCGATGATCCGGTTGTCCGGGTGGATCATCATGTGGAACGCTTCCTTGCGCATGCGCCTGGGCGGCAGCCAGGGCAGCGTCAGCGCGAGCAGCGTCAGACCGCCAACCAGATACCACACCTCGGCGGACGTCCAGCGCTGCAGGAGCGCGTACACCGGCAGATAGAACCAGTCGGGCTCGATCAGGGTGACGGCGACGGAGAGATCCGCCTGCCCGCCCTGGCTCTGCACCGGCTTCACGAGCGAGAGGACGATCAGCGCGCCGAGCCCGTAGAGCGCGAGGTTGCGCGGCGGCAGGATCTTCGCACCCGGTACCCGCTGGGTATGGATCCACAGGACCAGCAGCACGCCGAGTGGCAGCCCGATGTGGATGAACGACAGCAGCGAGAAGAGGCGATCGTTCACCGCGCCCTCGAAGATGAAGTTGCGGATCAGCGTGCCCCCGAACACGGGCAGCACGTCGAACCACTCCGCGGTCGTGATGGTGACAAACTGGGCGAGCCGGTCCCAGGGCAGCATGTAGCCGTTGACGCCGCTCGCGTACACCAGCCACAGCACGATCACGCCGCTGACCCAGGAGAACCAGCGGAAGCTTCGGTAGTGATCGAAGAAGAAATGGCGCGCCACGTGCAGCAACATCGTGAGCACCATGGCATCGGACGCGTACCGGTGCACGCTGCGCATCACCCCGCCGAACCACCACTGCTGGCGCGAGATGTACTCCACCGAGTCGTAGGCTTCCTGCACCCCGGTCTTGAAGAACGCGTAGACGACCAGGCCGGAAACGACCACCACCCAGACCATGAAATAGGAGATCGCGCCGAGGTGGAAGAGCGGGTTGAGATGCTCGCCGAAGACACGGGTGAACAGGCCGTCCACGCGATGGAACGTCCACTGCCCTGCCCGCTGGATGAGCCTCAGCACCGCGCGTCCCGCCCGGCCGCCGCACGGTCGAACCGCCGCCGCTTGGCAAACTCGTGCGAGAGAAACCAGATCCCGCCGATCAGCATCAGGAAGAACATGACGATCGCGCTCACCACCGACCACTGGAATCGGTAGACGCCGGTGCGTGGATCGTAGACGGTGCAGAGTATCCGGATCCGCTCGATCACGTCGCCCACGCTTTGGGTCGGCAACGTCTTACCCGTCACGAGCTGCTGCAGCGGACCGATGAAGAGCGGCAGCGCGAATTCCTCGCCGTATACCTGCCGGAAGACCTTGCCGTCCGCATCGACGATCGTCGTCTGCGTGACGTGGTCGAATCCGCCGGGCGTGGCCAGGTACTGGAATCCGAAATCGGCGACGAGCCCGGGAATCTGCTTCTCGAACGGCGAGAGGAACTCCCACTGCGGGTCGTCGATGCCGTAGCGACGTGCGAAATCGCGCATCGACTCGGGCGAGTCGTACGGCAGATTGAACCCGATCGAGACCACGTTGAACGTGCCGGATCCGAGCGTGCGCTGCGCGGCTCGGATCGCCTTGGCGAGGCGCGCAGTGGTGGTCGGGCACGCCGAGAAGCATCCGGTGTAGACGAAATTCACCACCAGCGGCTTGCCACGATAGTCGGCAAGCCGTACGGTCTTGCCCTTGCGATCGCGGAAAGCATAATCGCCGATCGGCTTGCCGATCACGCTCTGGCTGTATTTCAGGGCCTGCTCCGGATCGAATGCCTTGCCGCCCGACGCGCCTCCGGTGACGTTGTCCGCGAACGCCGACGTCGCGCAGATCGCGAGTGCGCAGATCAGTGCGGCCGGGTTCTTCCCCACCTTCTCAAGAAAAGGTGGCCGCGCGGCAGCCGGCCTGGTTCCTGTCATGCCTCATCCCACGAGCGCCGCGTCGACGATTCCTGCCGAGAGGAGCACGGTGAGCTGCACGAGCGAGGCAAAGAAGTTCGCGAGCGCCCGCTTGCGGGTGGGATTCGCGAGCAGCCGGACACTCATGATCACGAAGAGCGCGCCACCGGTTACCGCACCGATTCCGTAGATCCAGCCCATCCCGTAGGCGAGGGGCACGAGCGAAAGCGCGACCAGCAAGATCGTGTGCACGAGGATCGCCAGCGCGCAGGCGCGATCGCCCACCACCACCGGAAGCATCGGCACGCCGGCCGCCTCGTAGTCGTCGCGACAGACCATCGCCAGGCTCCAGAAGTGCGGCGGCGTCCAAAGGAAGAGCACCAGAGCGAGCACCAGCGGCACCGCAGGAAGGCTGTCGGGAACCACGGCCGCGGCTCCGGCGAGGACCGCGAAGCTGCCCGCAAGTCCGCCGATCACGATGTTCCACCAGGTGCGTCGCTTCAGCCATACCGTGTAGACGATCGCGTATACGAATCCCCCGAGGAACGTATACAGCGCGGCCAGCCAGTTGGTCGCGAAGGTCGCAGCCGCAACCGATGCGACCGTCAGCGCGCCCAGAAGCGCCGGGAAACGCCAGTCGTGGGCGAGTTCGCCGGTCACGAACGGCCGATTCATCGTGCGCTTCATGCGCGCATCCAGGTCGCGCTCGTACCACTGGTTGAAGCCACCCGCGGCGGCGGCCGAGACGACGACTGCGATTCCCAATATTGCGATCCGCCACCCTTCGAGGGCCGGCCCGGGGGTCATCGCCATCCCTGCGAGTGCGGTGAAGCCGATGACGAGCCCGATGCGCAGCTTGAAGAGCCCGGCGATCGCCGCGAGCGCGGCGGCAGTCGATTGCCGCCGCCCCTGCTGCGAAACGATCGCTGTTTCCCGCGACAGTCCTGACATGGCGCCCGGCGACGTCATTTGAGTGGCCAGACGGTGGACAAATACTTCCAGTTGATGAAGTAGTACAGGACGAAGGACACCAGGAACACCATCGCCAGCGTGAACGTGCCCGACGCGGACATCGGGTGCGTCACACTGCCGTACCCGGCGATAGGTGTCGTGGCCGGTGCAGGAGCCGCGACTCCGGCACGCGCCGGCACGACCTGGAACCCCGGCGTCTGGATCTTCTTGCCCAGGAACACCGAATACACGGTAACCAGCAGGTACATCCCGCCGCCCACGACAGCGAGCAGACCGCCGATCGCGAAGAGCGCGATCATCAGCCAGGCCGTACCCGGGAATTCGAAGCCGAACGGGTTACCCGAGAACGACACGTCCCAGTGGCGCCGCGGCACGCCGAGCGTCCCCGCGCCCATCATGAACAGCGCGAAGATCGCCATGCCGAGGCCGAACACGTACGGCTGCCACTTGGCCACGCCCGGGAACGCCAGCTCCCGGCGGAACAACACTGGAATCAGGAAATACGTGATCGCCATGAACGCGAGCGTCGTCCCGATGACCACGGTGGCATGAAAGTGGCCGGGCACGTACAGCGTGTTGTGCATGATGAGATTCAGCTGCTCGGTTCCCAGGATCACGCCGGAGATTCCGCCGAGGAACCCGAATCCGACCAGGCTGATGAATACGCCCGAGAAGGCTGGGTTGCCCCATGGCGCTTTGCGCAGCCATTCGAACAGCCCCTTGTTGAAACCCTTCGCACGCTGCGCGACCTCGATCGAGCCCGGCACCGTGAGGCCGTGGACCATCGACGCGAGCACCGCGAGATAGAAGAAATAGCTGGTGTTCAGGATCTTCCACTTCGAGGTCAGGCCCGGATCGGCCAGCAGGTGGTGCGCGCTCGCGAGGGTGATGAACAGGATGTAGAGCAGAAACGCGGTGCGGCTCACCTTCTCGCTCAGCGGCTTCGCGCCGAACACCACCGCAGCGACTGCATACCACACCGCAACGTGCGCCGACACGTTGATCTGCTGCGAGCTGTGGCCGAACGCCCACCAGATCTGCCGGTACATCAGCGAGTCGATGGACGGCACCAGCCCGATGGACCACCCGAAAGTGGGGATCAGGATGATCGCGCCCGAGGCGATGGTGAACACCGCGATGATCGCCGCGGTGACCGCGCCGAAAGTCACCAGCGGCACCGAGCCAATATACGTCCGCTCCGACTTGCCGACCGCCAGCGTACCGAAAAAGACGAAGCAGGCGATCAGTGCGCCGACGGCGAACAGGATCAGTCCGAGATAGAAGCTCCAGTGGGCGCCCATCGGTGCATACGACGTGAACATCACGCTTGAGTCACCTCGAATGAACACCGAGTAGTTGTTCATCAGGCCGCCGATCAGCATCAGCCAGAAGCCGGCCCAGGCGACCCTGGGCGTGGCAAGGCGGCAGCCGAGCAACGTCGAGCTGGCGAAGTAGAGGACCGCGATCTCGAAGAAGATGATCCAGAACACGAGCATGTTGAGCCCATGCCCCGTGAGGACCATGTAGAACATGTCCGCCGGCAGCAGGTGCACCGCCTGCCAGCGCGTCAGGGTAACGAGCAGCGCGAGAATGCCCCCGAACAGCAGGAACACGACGCCCGCAACGGCGTTCCAGCGGATCAGCGCTTCGGCCGGCTGGTGGAATTTCAGACCCGTCGTCGGACAGGTCCGGAACATGCGGTTCACGGCCATGACGGCGCCCCCTATTTTTTCTCGGTGACGAACAGCCTGCTCGCCATCGTCTGATGATTCAGGCCGCAGTACTCGTTGCAGATGATCCCGTAGGTGCCGGCCTTGGTCGGCTGCACGGTGATCACGTGCTCGTAGTTCGGATGCACCTCGATGTTTATGTTCTCCGGCTGGAGCGAGAAACCGTGCAGCCAGTCCATCGACATCAGGTGCAGGCGATAGGTCTGGCCCGCCTCGAGCTCGAGAATCGGCCACCATTGCCACAGGCGCGCAATCAGGTAGACATCACTGCCGGCCGGCGGGTGCACCACGGGGAATTTCTGATCGTTGAGGCCGGTTTCCTCGCGCACCGTGTACTTGTCGACCATCTCCTGCGTCTTCGCCGTGTACTTCTCCGGCGTGTTCTTGTAGGCCTCGTTGGCGAGATTCTGCTTACCGAACACGTGCCAGTACGGCATCATGAAGAAGAGCACCATGCTCCACGCGAAGGCGATCACGACCCACGTGATCTCGATTCTCTCGATGGGCTCTTTCCACCAGAGCCTGTTTGACGGCGGCTGAATCGCGCTCATCTCGTTCTCTCCCTATGGATGATTCTTGCGGGGCCGCTCAAGGCGCGACCGGGATGCTGATGATCTCCATCACACCCCAGATCAGATAGAGCACGGTCGGTATGACGACGCCGAGAAACAGGAGAATCCACGGGTTGTCCATGATCTGCTGCATGACTGGCACCGGCTCGTCTTCGACCTCGTCGTAGGTGCCGGATTGGTTCGGATCGGGCATGTCGCGCTCCTCTGCTGGGACGTGTTTCGTTCGTCTCGTTCGTGCACCCGGGTTTCGCCGCCGCTTGCGACGCCCGCCATCAAGTGCGCGGTGCGCGCCACCTCGGCAATCCCGGTGAATTCCCGATGGAATCTACGCTACCCACCCGCAGCGAAAATTTGATATGACTTAAGGAATCCGGAGGGGTGATTTGCGATTTGATCCATGTCAAACTCGCGGACACCCCCTGCAACGGATCATTGCAATCGACGTGGCACCCGATTCCTCTCTCGTACTCCCCACTGCCGGATCGGCCGCGGCAGCCGCGGCGCCCAGCCATCGCGCGATCGCCGCCTGGCTGCTCGTCTGCTGCGCGCTCGTGTTCGCGATGGTCGTCGTCGGAGGCGTGACGCGCCTCACGCACTCGGGGCTTTCCATCGTCGAATGGCAGCCGATCGTGGGCACGCTGCCGCCGTTCGGCGACTGCCGCGTGGCAGGAGACCTTCGAAAAATACAAGCTGACGCCCGAATACCGTCAGGTGAATCACGGCATGAGCCTTGCCGAGTTCAAGGGAATCTTCTGGTGGGAGTATTTCCACCGCCTGCTCGGCCGACTGATCGGGCTCGTCTTCTTCGTGCCGCTCGCGTGGTTCTGGGCGCGGGGCCGGCTGGACCGACCGCTTGCGTGGAAGCTCGCCGGCATCTTCGCGCTCGGTGGCCTGCAGGGTGCGATGGGCTGGTACATGGTGATGAGCGGACTGGTCGACGATCCGCGCGTTTCGCAATTCCGGCTCACTGCCCACCTGGCGATCGCCGTCCTGATTTTCTCGACGATGTTGTGGGTGGCAATGGATCTGCTGGCGCCACGCACGGCTGCGAACCTTGCTGCAAGCCGGGCGACAGGATCGTCGACGGACGGCGTGCGCCGGCTCGGCTGGTGGATAACGGGGGTCGTCGGCTACATGATCGTGACGGGCGGTTTCGTTGCCGGTATCCGCGCCGGGAAGGCGTACAACACCTTTCCCCTGATGCAGGGGCACATCGTGCCGCCGGAGATCTTCATGATCGCGCCGTGGTGGCAGAACTTCTTCTACAACATGGCCACCGTGCAGTTCGATCACCGGCTGGGCGCGTGGGCGCTTGCGTTCCTCGTACCGTGGCTCTGGCTGCGCGTGCGCAAGACCGCCGTTTCGCCGCGGGGGCGCCTGGCGGCAAACCTCCTGCTTGCAGCAGTTATCGTGCAGGTCGCACTCGGCATCACGACCCTGCTGCTCGCGGTGCCGGTGGCGCTGGGCGCTGCCCACCAGGGAGGCGCGATCGTCCTCCTCGCCGCCGCGCTATTCGCGAACCACTCGCTGCGCTAGCGCGCCGGAGCGCGGGCGCCGGCGGCCACTGCCGCGCACACCAGAACCGGCTCGATTAAGGCGGCATTAAGGTCGCGTCGCTATCTTCCGCACCATGACTCATCAACTGGAGGATGTCATGGACGGCAATCAGCAGGAGCGGCGCCGCACTTACGATCCGGTGTTGCGGTTTCTTCATTGGTGGAACGCGGCGGCGATCGTTGCTCTGCTCGCGACCGCCTGGGGTTCGGAGCTGTTCGAGCACGGCGCCGGCGAGCGCTTGGTTTGGGACATGCACGTCTACACGGGCTACGGCCTGATCGTCGGCCTGGTCGCGCGTCTCGCCTGGGGCCTGGTCGGTCCGCGCCATGCACGCTTCGCCGACATGTGGCACCCGCAAGCATGGCGCGACCTGCTCAGTCGCTTCAAGCTTCCCGCAAGCCATCGATGGGGCCACGACCCGATCGCGAGCGCGGTCTACCTCGCGCTCTACGGAATGCTCGCCGTGATGGCCATGACCGGTCTCGCACTCGCGGCGACCGAGCTCGGCATGGGGCCGCTCGCGGGAGGTCTGTTGGACCAAGTTTGGCTCGCCAAGCTGTTCGAGGAACCGCACGAGTTCCTCGCGAACTTCATCGCCGCCTTCATCGTCGTGCACGTGGGCGCGCTGTGGGTGCACCAGCGCTTCGGCGGCATCCCGGTTGCGCAGAGCATGTGGACCGGAGTCCAGGTGCGCGCGATGCATGCTGGCGGCAAGGGGAGCGCAAATGCGTAGGACGCTTGCCATGTTCCTTGCGGTCGCGCCGGCCGCGCTCGCCGGAACGCCCGCCGGCTTGCTGGTTGACTACGAAACGCAGGCCCGGCGCGAGGATGCCGCGTTCGTCGGGTCCTCGGCGGAGCGCGGCGGCGAACTCTACCGCGGAAGCCTCACTGCTTCGGGCCGCGGCGCCGCAAGCTGCGCGAGCTGCCACTCGTCTGATCCACTTCAGTCCGGCCGGCACGCGCGCACCGGCAAGGCCATCGCGCCGCTCGCCCCCGCGGCGAATCCCGACCGGTTCACCGATCCGGCGAAAGCCGAAAAGTGGTTCGGCCGCAACTGCCGGGACGTGCTCGGGCGGGAATGCACCGCACGGGAAAAGGCCGACTTCGTCCGCTATCTGACTAACGCAAAATAGAGGAGTCCAACGATGAATCTCAGGCACATTGCACCCGTTGCAATGCTGGTGATGAGCGTGACCGCGACCGGCGCGCTGCTCGCGAGCGGCGCGGGGTCCGAAAACGGCAAACTGTTGCCGCAGACGGCAAATGCCAGGTTTAAATCCGAGTGCGGCGCGTGCCACGTTACTTACCCGCCCGCATTGCTTCCCGCACGCTCATGGGAGACGCTCATGGCCGGACTCGCGCATCACTTCGGCGAGGATGCGTCGCTCGACGCCGAGAACACGCGCGAGATCACCCAGTACCTCGTTCGCGAGAGTGGGGACCGCGGCACGAGCCGAAAGGGCCGCAAGGCCACCAACTCGATTCCAGCGTCGGAAACGCCCCTGCGCATCACCGAGACACGCTGGTTCCGTCACGAGCACGACGACATATCCCCGGCGGTCTGGCGGCGCGCTGCCGTCGGGAGCGCGGCGAACTGCGGCTGCGTGCCACAAGGGCGCTACGGAGGGCGACTATTCCGAGCGGCGGGTCGCGATCCCTCGCGACACCGGGGGTGCCGTGGGAGGACAAGCGTCGCTCCGGGCCCGCTAGAATGGGCCATGCGCATCCTGCTGGTGGAAGACGACTCGCTGCTCGGCGACGGCCTGCGTGCCGGGCTCGCGCAGGATGGCCACGCGGTTGACTGGGTGCGAGACGGCGCGGCGGCTGACGCCGCGCTGCGTGCCGATCGGTTCGCGCTCGTCATTCTCGATCTCGGCTTGCCGAGGGTCGCCGGGCTCGACGTCCTGCGTGTCTTGCGTGGTCGCGACGACGCGACACCGGTGTTGGTCCTCACTGCGCGCGACGCGGTCACCGACCGGATCGAGGGTCTCGACGCCGGCGCCGACGACTACCTGGTGAAGCCGTTCGACCTGGGCGAGCTCAAAGCGCGCGCCCGCGCCCTCGTGCGGCGCGCCGCGGGACGCAGTACGCCCGAGATCCGCCACGGCGACCTCGTCGTGGATCCGGCCGCACACGCTGTTGCACTGAACGGCAATCCCGTCGAGCTTGCGCGTGGCGAGTTCGCGATTCTGCACGAGCTGCTGCAAAACGTCGGACGCGTCCGCTCACGAGAACAGCTCGAGGCGAGCTTGCACGGCTTCGGCGGCGAGATCGAGAGCAATCTGGTCGAGGTCTACGTCCATCATCTGCGGCGCAAACTCGGTGCCGGCCTGATCAAGACGGTCCGGGGCGTCGGCTATCTCGTGGACAAGGCACCCGGGAATGGCTGACCGGCCCTACTCGCTGCGCGGGCGGCTGCTCGCGCTGCTGCTCGGCGGATTCGTCATCGCCTGGGGCGCGGTCGCGGCGACGAGCTTCGTCGATGCCCGCCACGAGATCAACGAACTCTTCGACGCCCAGCTCGCGGAGTCGGCGCAGCTTCTCCTTGCCCAGGTCGGGCACGAGCCGGACGAGATCGAGGTTCCCGAGCGGAAGTTGCAGCACAAGTATCAGCGCAATCTCGTGTTCCAGGTCCGGGATCGCCGCGGAAGGGTGGTGCTGCGCTCCGCCGGCGCTCCACACGACGTGCTGGGCACTGGTCGGGAAGGATTCGACTCGCAGTCCGCCGGAGGAAAGCGCTGGCGCATCTACACGCTGACCGAGAAACATGAAGGCGTGCAGGTCTCCGTCGGCGAGCGCGACGACGTGCGCGCGGATCTCGCGCGTCACATCGCGCTCGGGATGCTGAACCCGCTCCTCTACGCATTGCCCGCATTCGGGCTGCTCATCTGGTTCGGCGTCGGGCGCAGCCTGCGGCCGCTCGACCGTCTGGCACGCTCGGTCGAGAGCCGCGCAGCAGAGAATCTCTCCGGTGTCGAAATGCAGGGTGCGCCGCGCGAGGTGGTGCCACTCGTCGGCTCGCTCAACCGGCTGTTCGCGCGGCTGCGCGAGGCGTTCGCAAAAGAGCGGCGCTTCACCGACGACGCGGCGCACGAGCTGCGCACGCCGCTTGCGGCGATCAAGACGCACGCCCAGGTGGCGCTCGCCGCACGCGACGATGCCTCACGGCAACACTCGCTCGAGAGCATCGTGCATGGCGCCGATCGCGCCGCACATCTGGCCGACCAGCTGCTCACGCTCGCGCGGCTGGACGGGGACTCCGAGAACGTCGGCGGCAAGCCAGCCGACCTGCGCCGTGCGGCCGCCGAGGCGGCCGCACAGCTCGCACCCTGGGCGCTCGACAAGAGGGTCGAGGTGATCCTGGAGGAAGGTCCGGACGCGAGCGTTCGCGGGGACGCCGCGCTGCTCGGCGTCATGCTGCGCAATCTCCTCGACAACGCGATTCGCTATACGCCGGCCGGCGGGACTGTCCGGTTGCGGGTCGCGTCGGATGCTGGACGTCCAGTGTGCGAAGTAGAGGACACCGGTCCCGGCATTCCGGCCGATGATCGGGTCCGCGTGCTCGAGCGCTTCTATCGCGTGCTCGGTACGGGAGAGGAAGGCAGTGGACTGGGCCTTTCCATCGTCCGTCGCATCGCCGAGCTGCACGGCGCTCGGCTCGACCTCGATTCCGGCCGCGACGGACGCGGATTGCGGGCGCGCGTAACGTTTGCCACCGCCGCCTGAGCGGATAGTGCCCGGTGCAGGGGGCGCAGGTTCGAACAGCGCGTACGCCGGTGCACGAGCGGTTCGTGCTCGCTGTGCCCAGTCGACGCAGCGCGACGACGACTAGCATTTCACATGCCGGAATGCACTTTCTCCTCAGCTTATGGCGCGCGGCTCGGGTCGGTTCGTCAGCAGGACGCCGCCGACCACCATCGCTCCGCCCACGATCATGCTGACGAGGATCGGCTCGCCAAGCACCAGCGCGGCGATGATGACCCCAAACACCGGCACGAAGCTGAGGAAGATCGATGCGCGTGCCGGGCCGATCTTCTGCACGCCTTGGTAGAACCACAGGAACGCAACCACCGTTCCCAGCGCACCGAGGTACGCGATCGCGCCCCATCCGCTCGGCGGGAGCGCGGCAAGCGCCGCCCACGGCCGCTCGAACACGGCACACGTGACGAGCATGATCATCCCGAGGAGCGATGCCCAGGCGGACGCGCCGAGCGGCGACATGCCCTTGAGCACCGCCCGTCCGATGAGCGTGTAGCTCACCCACCCCAGAACGCTGCCGAACAGCAGCAGCTCCCCGAGCCCGATTGCGCCGCGCGCTAGGGCGCCGAGATCGCCGCGCGTGATGACCACGATCACCCCGGCTACAGTGAGCGCGATCCCGAACACTCGCACGCGGCTCATGCGCTCGCCGAACGCGAGCCAAGCGCCGAGCGCAGTCATCACCGGGTTGAGCGCCATAATCAGAGCGCCGCGCGCCGCCGGCACGCGCTCGAGTCCGGCGAACAGGCAGACGTTGAAGACGAAGACGCCGCCGAACGCCAGTGCGAGCATCGCAACGAACCTGCGCCCGTCGAGGCGCGGCAGCCCCCTCTCCCACGCGTAAGCGAGTGCGACGAGAATCGGCGCTGCGACGATGAAGCGCAGTGCAGAGTTGGTGAACACTGGCAGCGCCTCGGCGACGATGCGCCCGGCACTGTACTGCCCGCCCCAGATCGCGGCGACCAGGACAAGCTTGATATAGAGGCCAGGGGCCGCAGCCGGCGACGCGCCCTTCACACCGGAGCGCCGGAGAGCGCATCGCTGGACAACGCCATGCGGCCGTAGCGTACGACGAATATTCCGAAGGCAGTGACCCACGCGGCTGCGGACACCCACAAGAGCGGGAAGTATGCCCCGGCAAGAATCGGGGCGGCGACGCGCGAGGCCGCGGCCGTGGCCACGAAGACGTAAATCGCGAGGGTCCATGGGTCGGCCGCCAGTGCCCGGCCGGAATGCCCAAGAGTTGCCCGCGTCATCACCGCCAACGTCATCGATCCGATCGCACCCGCAGTCAACGCATGTACTCCGGCAGATGCCGGCAAGCCCGGCATGAAAAGGCCCGCACCGAGCAGAAATAGCCCGACCGGCACCCAAGCGTATCCCAGATGCAGGCTCCAAAGCAGGGGCTCCTTCAACGTCTGATGACCCTGCCACCGCGCCAGACGGATCAGTGAAAGTACCGCGACCAGGATCAAAGCGACGCCGCTCGCAGGATGCTGCGGCACCGCGACCCACGCCCCCAGCGCCGCGATCGAGACGACTATCGAGACGGTATCAATCCGACCGAGCTCTGCTGGCATGCGCGTCGCGCCCTGCAGTCGAAGCCAGTTCCGCGTGAAGCTCGGAACGATCCGGCCGCCGATCAGACTGATCAGCAGCACGACCAATGCAATCCCGAAGCGCTGTCCGGCGGCGCCGGTTGCCGACACGCCGGCGGCCTCCAAGTGGGTCAACAGGTTGGCTGCCAAGAGCGCGGCGAGAACGACGGCGATCGGAAGATTGCGCCAGTTCCTGGCGGCGACGATTTCGCGCAGCGCCGTGCCGAAGAGCGCCACGAGAAATGCCAGATCGAGGACGGCCGCGCTGCCCGCCCCGATCAGTGCCGAGGTTCCTACCGCCGCGCGACCCGCGAGCCAAAGCACGAAGAGGATCGCCAACGGCAGCCCCTGGATCGGTCGCCGACCGGTCCAGTTCGGCATCGCGGTAAGGAGAAATCCGGCGATTACTGCCGGGACATATCCGAAGATCATTTCGTGGGCGTGCCAGGCGACGGGGTCGAAGGCCGTCGGAACAGTGACGAGCCCCTGGAATGCCCCCAGCCAGATCGCCACGGCGGTCAGCGCCCAGACCCCGGCCGCGGGAAAAAAGAGGCGGAAGCCCTGGCGCAGGACCGCAGGTCCGTTTGCGAAGGTGGTGGAGACGCTAGGATTCATACCCGCTTGAGGCCGAAGAAGCGTCGTGCTACCGTGCGCCGCCTTCTCGAGGCAATTGCAGCCCAACACAAGGAGCAGTAAGCATGAACGTCGCACGCAGCATTTTCGCCATTCTCGCCATCGTCGTCGCCGGCTCGGCCTGGGCATACCAGGTCACCGGTCCGGTTCTGGAGGTGACGGACAGTAAGATCGTCGTCCAGAAAGGCAAGGAGAAGTGGGAGGTCGCCCGCACGCCCGACACGAAGGTCAACGGCAACTTGAAGGTGGGCTCGCAGGTGACCATCGAGTATTCGATGACCGCCAAGTCAGTGGACGTGAAGGCCGCCAAAGGCAAGTAGCAAGACGCGTCCAAGGGCCCGGTCGCGTGACGTGATCGTCAATGACTGGTGCCCTCGGAGCGCGTGATCTTGTTGTAAACGTTGTACTTGCCGACCGGGCGCTTCATCGGAAGGCGCTTCATCTCCTTGAGCGTCGCGGCGTCGTAGACGACGAGCGCGCCGTCCATCTCCCACACCGAAACGAGCGCATAGCGGCCGTCGCGCGTGAACTCGACGTGCGCGGCCGTCTTGCCCGGATCCGGCGTGACGGAGCCAACGATCTCGAGCGTGCGCTTGTCGATGATCTGCAGGGTGTCCTTCTTGTCCTTGCTCATCATCGCATCCACCCACGCATACGGCGTGTTCTCGTGACTGCGCATGAAGAAGCCCGGGCCGTTGGTCGGGATCTGCTTGAGGATCTGCCAGGTCTTGGTATCGATGATGCTCACGATTCCGTCCCGCAGATTGGGCGTCGCCATCACGCGGTGGCCGTTCCACTCCCAGCTGATGCCCGATCCGAGATGCGGGAGCCCCGGCAACGGCACGTCCGTGATCTTGCGCCGCACATCGAGGTTCACGACCTGCCCGTGACCACCCCGCCCGCCCGCTCCCCGGCTCGCGCCGATCACGTAGGCGTACGACTGGTCGAAGAAGAAATCGTCCAGCACGTTCTCGAGCGGCGCGCGCCGTGGCGTGAACTGACCCTTTTCGCCGATCGCCTCGCCGAGTCGATAGTCGTGGACCAGTCCGGCGAACACCGGCGGAGCGTCCGCGTCGTAGCGAAGCTCCCAGATCTCCGGTACGTCCTTGAGCGCCACGACGAACGAGTTGCGCGGCGCGGCCGTGTAGACCGCGGAGACCCGCGAGGTGCGCCCGCGTTCGTCCTTGACCTCGATGACCTTCACCGGGGTGAGATCCCGCGCATCGAGCAAGACCAGCGTGTGCGGCAGATAGTTTCCGACGAGAACATAACGGCCGTCGCCCGAAACGGCGGCATTACGCGTGTTTAGGCCGGCGCGGATCTCGACCAGCGTCTTCAGGTTCCACAGGTCGTACTTGGTGATCCAGCCGTCGCGCGAGGCGAAGTAGACGTAGCGACCGTCGGGCGAAAACTTCGGGCCGCCGTGCAGCGCGTAGCGGCTCGGGAACCGCGCAAGCGGCTCGAACCGGTCGCCGTCGAGGACGGTGACATGGTGATCACCGGCCTCCACGACCACGAAGAGATTGAGCGGGTCGGCCGCGAAGGCGGGTTTCGCGGGAAGCGTGTCGGCATCCACGTGCTCGACGCGCGAAGCGCGAATCTGCTCGAGCCCCCAGACCGGGCGCTCGGCCGGCTCGGCATAGACGAAGCCGACGAGCGCCTTGATCTCCTCAGGTGAAAGCTTGTCGGCGAATGCCGGCATCTGCGTCGCGAGCCGTCCGCGCGCGATGACCTGCTCCGCTGCCGGCCTGCGTAGCCGCTCCAGGTTCGAAGGCAGGAGGGCCGGACCGACGCCGCCGAACCGGTCCGCGCCGTGGCATTCGGCGCAGTGCTGACGGAAGAGCTGTCCGGCGTCGGCCAGCGCGGAACACCCTGCGATGGCGAGCACGAAACCGATCGCAACTCGGAACGGGTGCAGTGCCATCATTCTGCGGGGGTGGCTGCCCGTCTCGGCCGCGTGTACGGACTCACCTTGAGGCGCTCCCGCTCGCCCGTCACGCCGATCTCGTCGTCATCGAGATAGCAGCCGGGATCCTCTTCCCATGGATCGCCCGTCAGGCTGCGCGCGCGCGTGCGGGTGTTACCGCCGCAGATATCGAAGTGCGCGCAAGCCCCGCAGCGCCCCTTGATGCTCCGAGGGTTCGCCTTCAGGCCGGCCATGATCGGATCGGAGACATCCCGCCAGATGTCGGAAAAAGGTCGCCGACGCACATTGCCGAGCGAGTAGTCCCACCAGTAGGTGTCCGGGTGCACATCCCCGACGTTGTCGATGTTTGCGACGTTCACGCCCGAGCTGTTGCCGCCCCATTGCGCGAGCTTCGCGCGGACGTGGCCTTCCATGTGCGGGAAGTTCTTGCGCACCCAGAAGAGGAAGTAGGCGCCGTCCGCATCGTTGTTGCCCGTCACGAACTCCTTGTGCAGTCCGCGCGACTGGTAGTCCCAGCAGGTGTCGAAGAGGAGGTCCATCGCACGACGGGTGGTCGCAAGATACGCGTCGTGCTTGCGGTTGACGTTGCCGCGCCCCGAGTAGTTGAGATGGGAAAGATAGAACTTGTCGATTCCTTCGGTCTCGATCATTTCCAGCAACCACGGCAGGTCGTTCTGATTGCCCTCCGTGAGCGTGAAGCGCACGCCGATCTTGATGCCCGCGTCCCGGCAGCGCCGCAATGCGGCGACCGACGCGTCGAAAGCGCCTGCCTTGCGCCGGAACCGGTCGTGGGTCTCGCGGCGGCCGTCCAGGCTGATGCCGACGTAGTCGAAGCCGATGGCGCTCATTCGGCCGACGTGCCCGTCGTCCATCAGCGTTCCGTTGGAAGAAAGCGCCGTATAGAACCCCATGTCTTTCGAACGCTGGGCGACGTCGTAGATGTCCGGCCGGATCAGGGGCTCTCCTCCGGACAGGATGAGCACGGGCACACGGAAGCGCTTGAGATCATCCATCACCGCGAACACTTCGGCGGTCGACAGCTCTCCCGGAAAATCGACGTCCGTGGACACCGAGTAGCAGTGCTGGCAGGTGAGATTGCAGCGCCGGATCAGGTTCCAGATCACCACCGGCCCGGGTGGACTGCGTTTCAATCCCACCGGCGTCGGCGCCGCGATTTCCTGCATGAATTGCGACACACGAAACATTCGTTGCCTACTCCCCTCTCAGCCGCATGCCCGTCTTCTTCAGGATGCGCTTGCTGTAGAGAATCTCGTGCGCACGATTGGCGTCGCCGAGGACCGCAGCGATCTCGCGCACGTGCGCCGCCACCTCGTCGCGCGTCGCGCCATGCACCATCGCGAAGAGGTTGTAGCGCCACACCGACGGCACGCGCGGCCGGCGGTAGCAATGGCTCACGAACGGCAGCCTGCCGACCCGCTCTCCGAGCGCACCGATCCGTTCGTCCGGCACGTCCCAGACCGACATGCCGTTCGCGCGATAGCCCAGCCGGTAGTGATTCGGCACCGCGGCGATTCGCCGTATGACGCCCAGATCGCGCATGCGCTGCATGCGGGCCATGACATCAGCGGGCGACAGGCCCAGTCCCTCCGCGACCGCATCATAGGGGCGCGCGTCGAGCGGCAGCCCGCCCTGCGTCGCGCGGACGATTGCGCGGTCGATGGGATCGAGCGGGGCGTCGGCACGGGCGTTCATGGCTGCACCGGAAGCCTGAGGTCCAGGAAGTACTCGGTCAGCTTGGGGAGGTCGACGACCCGGATGCCGGTCGCGCGCTCGATCGAGCCAATGACGTCCGCGACGCCTTCGGGCTGCTCCGTGGCCACCACGAACCACATGTTGAGCGCGTGATCGCGCTCGTAGTTGTGCGCCACTTCCTGATGGGCATTCACGATCCCGGCAACGCGATCGAAATCGCCGGCTGGAACGCTCATCGCGGCGAGCGTAAACGCCCCGCCCATCGCTGCCGCGTTGTACATCGGGCCGAAGCGCGAAAGGGTGCCGTCCGCCAGCAGCCGCTCCACTCGCGACGTGACCTCGGACTCCGGAATGCCAAGCGACTGGGCGATGGGCGCGAAAGGCCGCTCGCAGATGTCGATCCCGTCCTGCAGCCGGTTCACGATCGTCCGATCTGTGTCATCCATGGCTCGGTGCCTCGAGCTCGGCGTAGCGCGCCGCGGTCTGCTTGAACCGGCGCACGCTGAAGAGCACGGCGTCCGGGTACCGGCCCAGCTCGTGCCGCGTCTGGAGCCCGCGCAGCGTGCCCATCACCTCGGTGCGCTCCCGGCCGTGGAGCATGCAGTACAGGTTGAAGGGCCATTGCGGTGCGACGCGCGCGCGGCGATAGCAAAGTGTCACAGCCGGTTCGGCCGCGAGCGATTCCCCGAGCGCGCTCACTTCCGCGTCCGGGACGTCCCACACGCACATCGCATTGGCGCCGAATCCGAGCTCGTGGTGGCGGACCACCACGCCGAAGCGCCGGACCAGACCGAGCTCCAGCCAGTTCGCGAGCGTCTCGAGCACCTCGCCTTCCGAAATTCCCGCGCGCGCGGCGAGCGCTGCATAGGGTCGCGGCACCAGATCGAGGCCTTCCTGGAGCGCCGCGACCAGTCGCTGTCCGGTCGGGCCGATCGAGACCCGCGGTGGCGGACCGCCCGAAACCCGTTTCACGCCCTCGCCATGCAGATCGAATCCCAGATCGATGTGAAACTCCTCGAGCAGCGGCAGGGAGATCACTTCCAGTCCGGTCGTCCGCTGGATCGACCCGAGCACCAGCTCCAGTCGCCCGTTGTCTGGCGCGATGACCACGAACCACAGGTTGAACCGATGCTCCCGCTCGTAGTTGTGGTTGACTTCGCGGAATCCCGACACGAAGCGAGCCACGCTGTTCAGGCGATCAGCGGGTACCGCCATGGCGGCAAGCGTCGAGGCGCCGATCGCATTGGGGCGGAACACGGCCCCGATCCGGCCGATCGCACCGAGCCCCCGCAGCCTCGCGAGCGTGTCGAGCACTTCGTCGCGCGACACGTCGAGCTTGCGTGCGATCAGCGCGTACGGCTCGGATGCGAGCGGGAAGTCCCGCTGGAAATCGTTCAAGAGACTGAAGTCGAGCGCGTCCATCGCCTCACATACCGATCTTCTGCGCGCGCCACGTGAAGAAGATTCCGCTCGGCGATTTCGCCGGCAGCTCGGCAATCTTCCGGAGCTGCTCCGTGTCGTAGACCACGACCCGGTCGTCGTCGCGGGCGGAAATCCAGACCTCGTTGCCGCGCGCCGTGAATTCCATGTGCAGCACTGTTTTCCCCGGGTGCAGCGTCTCCACGAGCTTCAGAGTCGGGACGTCGATCACCTGTACGACGCCGTTGCGCGGGAAGGCGAAGTTGACCCACACCTGGCGGCCGTCGGGGCGCGCCATCACGAAGACCGGCTGGCCTTGGACAGGGATGGCCGCCACCTGTTCCCACGTGCGCCGGTCGACCACCAGCACCTCGTAGCGGCCGATCGCCGGCAGGAACGCATAGTCGCCGGTCATCGCCCAGCCGCGCAGGTGCGGCATCTTGTAGACAGGCAGCTTCTCGCTGCCACGGCCGTAGCCGTCCAGAATGCGTCGCGCACCGGAATCGAGATCCTGCATATCAAGCAGCACGAGACCGTCTTCGCCGAAAAGGCCCGCAATGTAATAGCGGCCGTCCGGGGAGATCAGTGCATCGTACGGCTGTCGTCCCACGTCCCGGAACTTGCGAACGGTGGGATTGCGCGGATCGGAGACGTCGGCGACCCAGATCTCGTCGGCGTCGAACAGGCTGAAGACGAAGCGGTTTCCGGGCGCGTCCGCGATGCCCACCACCTTGGACCGCTTACCTTCGGCACCGTAGGTCGACGGGATCTCGGCGAGCAGCTCGAGGGTCACAGCGTCGAAAATCTTGATCCCACCGGGTTCGTAGTTCGCCACGGCGACCAGGTGCCCGTCGCCGGATATCGCGCCGCCGATCGAGTTGCCGGCCTGCACGATACGCGCCACCGTGCGCTGCGCGACGATGTCGATCTTGGTGAGCCCTCCATCGCGCCCGAAGACATACGCGTACCGCGCATCGCGCGAGTAGACGATCGACGCGTGAGAGAGATCCCCTAGCCCCTGGATGCGCGCGAGTCTCGTGCGCTCGACCTGATTCACGAGTTGCACGCTGCCCGTCGCGCGCTCGACGACGAGGCCGAGAGCGGCGGTGTCCTGCGGCGGCAACCGGCATACAAGCGCCGATCGCAAGCGCGGCGATACCGAAGCCCAACTGCTCAATGTGCCGCATCGAGATTCCCCCTCTGCAATCGCTCGACGATCCAGACCGCCTCCGATTCGGTGACGAACGGCCGCCAGGGAGGCATCGGTGTGCCCTGCCGACCGTTCAGGATGGTCAGCGTCAGGCTCTCCGCGGGCTTGTCGCGCAGCGCGTCGGGAGTAAGAGGCGGACCGATTCCACCGCGAAAGGTCATTCCGTGGCAGGAACCGCAGTCCTGCCGAACGAGATTCACGAGCTCGCGCTGGCGCGCGGCGCCCGGATCGGCACCCGCGCACACGGGCACCACCATCACGAGAGACGCAGCGAATATGGCGAGAAGATTTGCGTTGCGCACGGACACGATTTTCGCTTTCAAGATCGCATCCATGATCCGCCGTATGAACGATGGCGGACTTGATGCATCTCAAAACTGCCGGGACACAGTTGGCGGCGCTCGCGCGGGCCGCATTTAGCGGGAAGGAGGGTAACGGGAGGGAACCAGCCGGTTCCCTCCTGTTCGTAACCTTCCACCTTTACGACGTCAATACACGTCGTGCTGCGTGTTGTAGACGTTGAATTTGCCGGTCGGAGTCACCAGCCGCTTGTCCTTGATGACCGCCTTCAGCTTGAGCGTCTTGTCGTCGACGATCACGATCGCCGACTCCTGCTCCTTGCCGTTCCAGACCGAGAACCACACCTCGTCGCCCGCCTTGTTGTACTCGGGCTGCACGACGCGCCGTGGGCCGTCCTTGATGCCGGACCAGTCCGCAATCGGCAGGATCTGCGAGCCCTTGTCCAGGTTGGCGATGTCGAACACTGCCACGGACGAGCTGATCTTCGGATCCGGATTGAGCGCGTTGTCGACGTAGAGGTGCTTCGACTTTGGGTGGGTCTTGATGAAGAGCGACCCGCCGCCCTGGCTCTTCAGATTCCGGACGACCTTCCACGCGTTGGCCTTGTTCTTCTTCGGATCGGTGCCGATCACCGAGAGGCCTTCGTCGCCCAGATCACTGGTGGCCCAGACCGGTCCGAACTTCGGATCGACGAAGTTCGCACCGCGACCCGGATGCGGAATCTTGCCGACGTCGACGAGCGCGGCGAGCTTGCCTTCCTTGGTGTCGACCACCGCGATCTTGTTCGACTGATTGGCTGCGACCAGGAAGTAGCGCTTGGTCGAGTCCCAGCCGCCGTCGTGCAGGAACCGCGCCGCATCGATGCTCGTCACCTCGAGGTTGTCGAGATCCTTGTAGTTGACGAGCAGGACCTTTCCGGTCTCCTTGACGTTGACCACGAACTCGGGCTTCAGGTGCGACGCCACGATCGCGGCGACGCGGGGCTCGGGGTGGTACTCCTGCGTACCCACGACCATCCCGCGAGTGGAGACGATCTTGAGCGGCTCGAGCGTGTCGCCGTTCATGATCACGAACTGCGGCGGCCAGTAGGAGCCCGCGATCGCGTACTTGTCCTCCCAGCCCTTGAACTTGGAGGTATCCACGGAGCGCGCCTCGAGGCCGACCTTGATGACCGCGACGTTGGCAGGCTTCTCCATCCACAGGTCGATCAGGTTGACTTGTGCGTCACGCCCGATCACGTAGAGATACCGCCCCGAGGACGACAGCCGCGAGATGTGCACGGCGTAGCCCGTGTCGATGACGCTCACGATCTGCTTCGTGTCGCCATCGATCAACGCCACCTGCCCGGCGTCGCGCAGCGTCACCGAGAACAGGTTGTCCAGGTTGAACTTGTTCATTTTCTTCTTCGGGCGATCCTTCGGCGGAATCAGCACTTTCCAGGTGCCTTTCATGTCCGCCATGCCGAATTCCGGCGGCACCGGCGCGGGCTGCTGCAGGAAGCGGGCCATGATGTCCACTTCCTTTTCGGACAGCTGACCCGAGGAGCCCCAGTTTGGCATGCCCGCGGGCGATCCGTAGTTGATGAACACCTTAAGGTAGTCGGTGCCGCGCGGAATCGTGATGTCGGGCGTGAGCGGCTTGCCGGTCGCGCCCTTGCGCAGCACGCCGTGACAGCCTGCGCAACGCTCGAAGTAGATCTTCTTCGCGATTGCGAATTCGTCCGCTGACAATGCGGGCGCCTTGGGCTCGGTCACGTCCGGCGCCTCGCCCGGCTTGATGGGAACCGGTGCGCCCTTGTACATGAGCTCCGAGGGGCCTGTGCTCGGATGCACGGGCTTCTGGTCCTGCGCGTGAGCCACACCGGCCGCCAGCGGCAATGCCGCGAGGATGGACAAATGTGCAGCCCGTACGCGATGCATGACTCGCATGTCGATCTCCTTATCGTGATTACGAAACCTGAATTCGGCGATTATCGAAACTGTATGCATCGGTTGCCCGACCCCTCTTTAACATGATCAAGATGCCCCTGATACCTGCATTGATATTCGTTACTGCGCCGATCCGTCACGTGAACTCGCTGCGCTCCTCGGATGGCTCCTCCAATCCCATCGGCTCCCGCGTGCGGCTCCATCGCCTCCACCACTACCCGTGCGCGCGATGCACGCTCACGACGCTTGACACGCTCGACCAGCGGCATGCACTTCCGCTCGTTGTAGTAGGTGACCTGGCAGTCGAGGCAGTAATGGCACTCGTTCGCGTTGATCTCGCCGGTCTGGCGGATCGCGCGCACCTCGCATTCGTTGCACAGGTCTGGCAAGGACGGCCGCACTCCTTGCGGCGCCGCAGCCACCAGTCGAACACGCGAAAGCGCCCCGGGATCGCGAGCGCCGCCCCGAGCGGGCACAAGGTACTTGCAGAAGAACTTGCGATTGAAGGCCGCCACGACCAGCAGCGCACCGGAGTAGAGCACAAACGGCCACTCGCGCATGAAGCGCATCACGATAGTCGTCTTGAACGGCTCGATTTCGGCATAGTGCGCCGCCTCGACGAGCGACTGCAGCGAGATGCCGAACAACATGATCAGCACCAGGTACTTCACGGCCGACAGGCGCTCGTGCACGACGTCGGGGAACTCGAGTTGCGGTACCCCGAAGCGCCGCGCCAGCTGGTTGCCAAGCTCCTGAAGCGCGCCATAGGGGCAGAGCCAGCCGCAGTACACGCCGCGCCCCCATAGCAGGAGCGTCAGGGCCACGAAGCCCCACAGAATGAAGATCATCGGGTCGATCAGGAAGTTCTCCCACTGGAAGTTGCGCATCGCCGCATGCAGGAACGTGAGCACGTGCATCACGGAGAGCTGGGCGAGCGCATACCATCCGATGAAGAACAGCGTGAAGAGCAGGAATCCGCGGCGCACGTAGAGGAGCAGGCGCGGGCGACGGGCCAGCCAGTCCTGAAATACGAGAATGAGAGACAGCACGCCGAGTCCGACGAGCAGCAAGGCGATCGAGACCTTGCGCTCCCGCCAGACCTCCACCCACAGCGGAGCATCCGTGGCGCCCACGACACTTCCGGCCGCGGCATTGCTCGAGCCGGGCAATGGTGCAGGCTGCGCGTTTGCGGTCGCGCCGATCGACGGGCTACCGGAGGACATTGGTTGCGGCGCGATGCGGCCGGGACGCAGCCCGCGCGATTCGGCGACCCGTCGCACCGATTTCGTGATTGTCGCGTTCTGCACCATGACCGTGATGGTGGCGCCGGATATGGTGTCCACCGCGGCGTAGCCCTGGCGCGGCGCGCCGACCGTGATCGGTTCGAACACGGACTTTCCCCGATACTGATCGGTAAAGGCCTTGAGCCGTGCGTCCGAGATGCCGACCGCCAGAATGGGCTCCTCATGATGCACGATCGCGACGCCGGTGATCCGTCCGGCCAGGTCGAATCCGACCAGTGTGTTGATGGGCTTGCCGGAATACGCGGGAATTCTGACGACGTCGTTCGTCAGAAAGAGATAACCCTGCAATTTGTCGCCTCGATACACCGGCGCCGCAGGCGGATCGCCCTCGAATGCGCCGAATCGGTCCGCTTCGGGGAAGAATGTGCGGGACTGCGGATAGAGGGTCGCCGCGTCCTCGCTGCGCGCCACGCCCGCCAGCACGCCGGCAAGGAGCAATGCAGCCACCAGAATCGAGGTGAAGCGCGCGATGGATATGGTCGAGGGGACGGCCACTCAGGGCATCCGGGGAAGGCAGACGCTATTGAACGTCGGCAGCCTACCGCGTGCCTTTGACCTGAATCAAACGCGCATCCCTCGCTTCGAGGTCGGCGAGTTTGACTCGCATCAAAGTCGCAATCGTTGCCCCCACTTAGATTGTGGGCAGATGGCCGGCACACGCCGCCGTGCCCGGAGACTCCAATGCGCGAATCAAAAGAGGACGGCGCCAACGCATTGCCCATGCAGGCGAGCCGCACCGGAAATGCCGTGCCGGGCGCACCGAAGCGCAAGGCAGGCAGCGCAACCGGCCGGGGCGGCGGCAACGCAGCGTTGCACGAGCAGGGAATCGTGTATCTCGTTGGCGCAGGCCCAGGTGATCCGGAGCTTCTCACGCTGAAAGCGGCACGACTGCTTCAGCAGGCTGACGTATGCGTCTACGATCATCTCGTCAGCAACGACGTGCTCGCGCTCGTGCGTCGAAATGCCGAGCTCATTTACGCAGGCAAGGAGAAGTCCAATCACGCCCTTCCGCAGGGGGACATCAACGCGCTCATGGTCGCGCTCGCCCGCAAGGGCAAGCGCGTGCTGAGACTGAAGGGTGGCGATCCGTTCATCTTCGGTCGCGGTGGCGAGGAAATGCAGTTCCTCGCCGAGCACGGCATCCCGTTCGAAGTCGTGCCGGGCGTCACCTCTGCGAGCGGCGCGTCCACCTACGCGGGCATACCGCTCACCCATCGTGACTACGCGCAAGCCTGCGTGTTCGTGACGGGGCACCTCAAGAGCGGGACCTGCGAGCTCGACTGGGAAATGCTCGCACGGCGCGGTCAGACCGTCGTGATCTACATGGGCATGGGCCAGATCGAGGAGATCTGCGGCGCGCTCAAGGCACATGGACTGCCGGGTGACTGGCCAGCCGCCGCGATCGAGCGCGCCACCACGCCGAAGCAGCGCGTGGTGACCGGCACACTCACCACCCTGCCGGGCCGCGTCGCGCATGCGGCGCTCAAGCCACCCGCGCTGATCGTCGTGGGCCAGGTGGTGAAGCTCCGCGCCGAGCTCGGCTGGTTCGACACGGACGCGGAGAATCTGATCACGCACGCGGAACCGGCGCACGCGTAGATCACGGCCTGCGCCTCCGCACCGAACTATTCAGCCAGCTGCTTGAGCTGCGCTTCCCAATCGCCGCGGCTGAAATACATTATTCGTAGCGGCTCGCCGGGCGTCCAGCTGATGTCGAGCGCCACCAGCGGCGGCGCGACGACGAGCCGATAGCGTCCCTGCCAGTCCGGATCCTTGGGAATGTCCGCAGGAAACACGGTCTGCGCAGGTATCGTGTCCGGAAGGTCCGGACCCGCGCAGCGGATCTCGAACTTCATGCCCTCCGGTGTCGTTGTCTCGAAGGTCCAGGTGTTTCGGCTCGCGTCCTGTCCGTCCGCGATCCGCGTGCCCTGACGGGCGACGATGCGCAACGCCGCACCGGCCAGCGCCGTCAGATCTGGCGCCGTTGCGGTGGAGCGCCCTTCGGCCTCGAGATTGCGGTAGGAATGCGCGCTATCGCTCGCCCTTGGGGGTCTTATAACCTTCCTCCTTTCGGATCTTCATGTACCGGCGGAACATGTCGCGCTTCGACGCATCGCCGTTCTCCTTGTAGATGTAAGGACAGACGTCGACGCAGATGTGGCAATAGGACTCCCGGAAGCGGGAAATGGGATAGCACTTGTCGATGTCGGTCAGCCAGCGCTTGATCCCCTCCGTGACGATGTAGTCGTCGGGAATAGCGTCTCCCGGGCAGTTGTTGCGGCATAGATTGCAATTCATGCAGTAATCCTGCACGCCGAATTCGTGAGGCTGATCGTAGGCAATCGGCAGATCGGTTGTAACGAATCCCGGCCGGAAATTGGCCCCGAGCTCCGGATGAATCAGGCTGCCGTGGCGTCCAAGCTCGCCGAAACCCACCGCGTAGAAGACCGGGATCGCCTGGATCTGGAACGAGCCGTTGTGGTGCGCCACCGCCGGATAGCCCAGTTCTTCCCTGATCTGGCGCGCGAGACCGGTGGCGACGTCCGCGCAGCGCGCATAGGTGCGCATCGCCTCGAGGTCGACAGCGTCGGGGCTTTCGAGGGCCTTCGCGTATTCCTCGTAGCAGATGACGGCGATGACATTCTTGTGCGGAAGATCCACGCCGAGCTCGATGAACTCGGGCCTGAGCGCCGTCATGCCGACATCGGCGGCGCCAAGATCGCGTCCGCGACGCTTGATGTCCGCGCTCATCGCGGCGAGGTCGGTGACCTCGACCCGGGTCGGGTTGACTGGTCCGTCGCGGAGCGGAATCGAGGTCGTTCCAGTGCTTCATGGCCGCGGCCCGCTCGGGAAAAGCGCGCTTCCACAACGGCACGTCGTCCAGATCGTTGCGGCGCAGCGCGTCGACCAGGAGCGCGTCCTGCATGCCTTGCTCGCGAATCCAGCTCGTGCCGATCAAGGACTACCTCCTTCAGTGTGGCGGGATGCGAATACTCGGACGACGAGCATCACAGGGTCCCGATCCCGGGTGCGCCTCACCGCCGACCTCCGCCTTCACGCCACTATAGCCCCGGCGTGCCCGAGCGTCAGCGGGGTGATGTGGCGTGCTTCGCGACCGCATCGACCAGGACGAACGCGATCAAGCAGGTTTCCTTGCCGCGATTCGACCACGCGTGGTTGGTACCGCGCTGAATCAGGACGTCGCCGGCCTTGAGATGCACTTCGCTGTCGTCGAGGAGCATGGTGATCTCGCCCCGGAGAACGATCGCGTAGTCGACCGAGTCCGTCCGGTGCATGAAAGGGTGGCGCGCATTCTCCACGATGGCGTGCGCGGCGCCCATCTCGGCGAAGGCGGCCTTGCCATCGAGCGTCTTGAGCACCTCGGGGTCTTCGGGCTCGAACTCGACCACCCTGAAGACCACTCCGCCCTTGGGAGGGTGCAGCACGAACGGACCATCGACCGTCTCGGTCGCGCCATCGTACTCGGTCGGCACCCCGTCATTCTTCCAGAGATTCGTCAGCGTGACGCCGGGCCGGTTGGGGCGCTGCAGGATGTTCGTCGCAACGCCATCGGCGATGCATACCGCGCGACCCTGTGGGTCATGGCCCGTCACTACCCTTCGGATCTTGTTAGCCATCGATGTCTCTCCTCTTCTATGGTTGCGATTTTCGTGAAGGACGGCACGGATTACGTGGCCTGGCGACCCGCAAGGCGATTGCGGCGCGTGAGCGCCCAGATGACAGCCAGGATCACCAGACCCACGACGTCCGTTGCAAGCGAGTGGTACAGCAGCATTCCTCCCGCAAGCAGCAGGAATCCGCGCTGCCACCACCCGATCACCCGACCGAGATAACCCACTACGCCAGCGGCGATACAGAACACGCTGATGAGGCCGGTCGCGGCGGCGCGCAGGATGTCGGCCGGCGATCCGTCCATGAGCAGCGCCGGACCGAAGAAGAACATGAAAGGCAGGAAGTAGCTGGTGATTCCGTAGCCGAACGCAGTCCAGCTCACCTTGTTGATGTCGGCATGCGCGATCGATGCTGCGACGTAGGACGCGAGCGCCACGGGCGGGGTTATCGTCGAGACGCAGCCGTAGAAGAAGACGAACATGTGGGCGGTGAGCACCGGCACACCCATCTTGACGAGCGCGGGCGCGATCACCGTCGCGAGAATCAGGTAGGCGGCGGTGGTCGGGAGCCCCATCCCCAGCACGATGGCGAGCACCATCGTCAGCAAGAGTGCGATGATCGGCACGCCTGCGGAGGCCGAAATGATCAGCGCCGCGATCTTCGGACCCAGGCCCGTGATCCCAAGCGTGCCCGAGATGATTCCGGCGGCCGCGCAGGCCACCGCGATCGGGACCACTCCGAGCGTACCCTGTTCGATCGACCGGTACACGCGCGCGAAAAATCTGCCGTCGATTCGCCGCTCCCAGAGCAGGTTGCCGACGAGCAGGAGCACGATCGACAGGAAGGAGGCCTTGACCGGTGAATACCCGTACACGATCAGCCCGATCAGTGCGAAGAACGGGATCATGTACTGCAAGCCGCCGACCAGGATCCGGCCGATCGCCTCGTCGTCCTCGCCGGCTTCCGCCCGATTCGGTTGCAGGTTCATGCGGCCCGCCTGCAGGTGCACGACGAAGAAGATGGAGGCGAAGAAGATCAGCGCAGGAATGAGCCCGGCCTGCATGATGCGCGCGTACTCGACGCCAATGAGTTCCGCCATGATGAAGGCGGCCGCTCCCATCACGGGCGGCATGATCTGCCCCCCGGTGGACACGACGGCCTCGATGGCCCCTGCCTGGTGGGGCGCGTAGCCTTCGCGCTTCATCATCGGGATGGTGAGCGCGCCCGTCACCGCCACGTTGCCGGCCGCCGATCCCGAAATCATCCCGAGCAGCGTGCTGAAGATGACCGCGGTCTTTGCAGAGGCGGCGCGCATGCCCCGCGTCATACGGCGTGACAGCTTGAAGAAGAAGTCACCGCCGCCGAACTCGCTCAGGAAAGAACCGTAGATCGTGAACAGAATGATGTAGGTCGCCGAGACACCGATCGGAATGCCGTATACGCCCTCGGTGGTCGTGGTCAGGAATTCGCTCATCCGCGCCAGCCCGTAGCCCCGGCTTTGCAGCACGCCCGGAAGATGTGGACTGATGAAGGGGTAGGCGAAGAACAATGCAACGATCGCAGCCAGGACGACGCCCACGCCGCGGCGGGCGCCTTCCAGCACCAGCGCTATGGTGACGAGCCCCACCAGCGCATCGGTCTCGTTGGTCATGCCCCCGCTGTAGGCGATGTCCTCCCATCGCCAAAGCAGATAGCTTCCCGAACCAATAGCCGCCGCGACGCACGCGATACGCACGGCGCGGTCGATCCAGCTGGACTCCCATCCCTTGATGGCAGGCTTGGTCAGATAGAGGATGACCAGTACCACCAGCAGGTGCGTGGCCCGCAGCTCCATGGTCGAGAGGGCCAGTACGCCCGCGACGTTGAGGAGGTGGAACGTGCCGAGCCCGAACGCGGCGATCGACGCCGCGCGGACGGTGATTCGTGCGAAGGACGCGTGCATCGATCGCGCCGGAAATTGAACGCGCGTCCCCGCAGTTGCCGGGGAACGCGCCTTCGGCTTTCAGCCTTGCGGATCGCCTGGAATCAATGCTTGAAGTAGCGCGCGGCGCCGGGATGCAGCGGCACGGGCAAGGCGAGCGAGTCCTTCGGATCGATCTGGCGCGCGTTCGCATTCTCGGCCTTGAACTCGTCGAGATGGTCGAACACCGCCTTCGTGATCGCGTAAACCTTGTCCGCCGGCATGTCGGTGCGCACCACGAGCACGTTACTCACGCCGAGCACGACAGCGTCCTCGTCGAGACGGTAGGTCGCTTTCGGCACTACCACGCGCGTGTAATAAGGATACTTCTTGAGCATCGCGTCGAGTTTTTCGTCGGTGAGACGAATGAATTTCAGCTCCTTGGTGGCCCGCGCCTGGCTGATGGCCGCAGCGGGATATCCGGCGAGCGCAAACGCGGCATCCACGTTACCGTCGGCCAGCTGGCTGAAACCGTCGGTGTAGGACAGGAAGCTCGGCGTGATGTCCTTCATGGTCATGCCGTGCATCTCGAGCAGCCGTTGGACGAAACTCAGCGTACCGCCGCCGGCCGGCCCCACCGCGACGCGCTTGCCCTTGATGTCGGCGAACGTGTTGATGGGCGATCCGGCCAGGGTGACCATGCTCAACACACTTGGATGCAGCGCCGCCACCGCGGCGAGATCGAGCTTCTGCTTATACGGGCCCTTGCCGGCAATGGCGAGCAGCGCCAGGTTCGTATTGGTGATCCCGATGTCCACCTCGCGGGAGGCGACGAGATCCGGATTCTTGACCGAGCCCGCGGTCACGATGGGCACCATCGTCATCCCGCCACCTGCGTATTTCGTGACGAGATTCGAAATGCCCTGGCCTATCGGATAGAACGCCCCGCCCTGACTCGCGGTGCCGATTCGCAGCTCTTCGCTCTGGACGGGCGCCGCGCCAAATGCGACGCCCGCAACAAATACACTCGCAGCCAACAATTTCGAAGTTTTCATGATCAATCCCCCTCCTCGGCAAAACCCTTAAACTGGAGAATGATTATACGTAGCTCGCGTTCGTCATGAAATATCGATTTTTACAACGATGTTTCCCAACACTATAAGGAGGCATGGCGCGACCGCACGGCGCGCTGGCCGGCAGGCCGCAGCGCGGTCGCGAATCAGAAACTCGTACGGGAACGCTATGCGACGCGAAAGCGCAACGGCTCTACGCGTTGCCGCTGTCGATAGTGCCGTGATCGTGCAGCCACTGATCGAGATCCGCGTCCAGATCGGGCTCGAGCCACTCGTCGAGCACCCCGTCATCTGTGGTAGGTGTCGCCAGCTTCTCGCGGCCGGATCCGCCTTCTGCCTCGGGACGCAATGAGCCCCGCTTTGGTGCAAAGGATCCGGTGGAATTGCTTTCGGACGATTTCGTGCGCGTTGCAAACCGCGTGCGCGCTGCCGCCGTCTTCACGGCGTGCCGGTTTTTCCCCATGCGTCCTCCTCTCGAGCGTCGGCCCTGTTCAGGGCGCCTTGTCCTTTTCCGCGCCACCGATATTCCGGCGCGCGGCCGTTGCGCTCAAACATCTTCGCCACCGAAAAACCTTTATGCAGCACGTAGTTCAAATCGCGCAGCGCGTGGCCCGTAGTACGTTGTAGCTAGGCCGGTTGTACGACTGTAAGACTGCGCGACTCGAATCACCTGCTACATAGCGCGCGCAATGATGGTGCCGATCTTTGCGCTTGCATGTCCGGCGACGAAGACGGAATGCTACTCTCATCTCCGGAGAAAAATGCAATCAATTTTTTGTGCGGACGATAATTCTTGGCAATCAAGAAACGCGCCAAGTGCACCACGCCGCACACGTTCCGGATGGATCGCGCATCCGATCAAACATCGCGCAATGATCGTCGCCGAGCAACCGGGTTGTGGTGAGACGAAGCACTCACTCTCGCGCACGCCGCCGCCGAATTGAACACTTGCACGAGATCCGGATCAGTGCATGCCGAGTTACTGCAATGCACACCCTGCATGCAAGTGCGTGTGCTCACCGGAGCGCAGCGTGAATGCCCATTCGGCGTGCATCGCAATCCCGCGGCGAGTTCCGGACGGGTGCGCGCGGTAGATCGCTGAGGCGCCAGCGTTTTTCGATCGACGCTCGGGTCCGGCACGGAGCCCGCAGGTAGAATTCGGCATGCTCGCGAATGCTCCGCATCGCCTCGCGGTCGCGCCGATGATGGACTGGACCGACCGGCACTGCCGGTATTTCCATCGACTGCTCACCGGTAGCACCTGGCTCTACACGGAAATGCTGACCACCGGCGCGCTGCTGCACGGAGATGTGGCACGGCATCTTGATTTCGATCTCGCCGAGCAGCCGGTCGCCGTGCAGCTGGGCGGCTCGGAGCCCGATGAGCTTGCCGACTGCGCGCGCCTGGCGGAACGGTGGGGCTATCGCGAGGTTAATCTTAATTGCGGCTGTCCCTCCGAGCGGGTGCAGCGCGGCGCATTCGGCGCGTGCCTGATGGCCGAGCCGGAACTTGTCGCCGACTGCGTCGGCGCCATGCTCGATGCAGTGTCGATCCCTGTTACAGTAAAGCATCGAATCGGGATCGATCGAACGGAGGATTACCATTTCGTGCGCCGCTTTGTCGAAATTCTCGCCCGCGCCGGATGCCGGACGTTCTTCGTCCACGCGCGCAACGCCTGGCTGAAGGGTCTCTCTCCCAAGGAGAATCGCGAGGTACCCCCGCTGCGATACGACCAGGTTCACCGCCTGAAGCGCGAGTTCCCCGACCTCGAGATCGTGGTGAATGGCGGAATCTCGACGCCGGAGGAGATCGACGCGCAGCTTGCGCTCGTGGATGGAGTCATGCTCGGCCGCGCGGCCTATCAGAATCCCTGGGTCCTCGCGGAATTCGACCAGCGCTACTTTGGACAGGCAGACGCCCCTCGCACGCGCCGGAGCGTGGTCGAGGCGGTTGTCCCGTATGCCGAGCGGCACGTCGCCGCGGGGGGAAGCTTGCGCCAGATCACCCGGCATATGCTCGGCCTCTATCACGGCCAGCCAGGAGCACGGGCGTGGCGCCGCGCGTTATCCAGCGCCGACTGGCTCGCCGCCAACCGACCGGAAGGGCTCATCGACCTCGCGCGGCAAACCGACGCTTGCGCAATTCCCCTCGCCGCGTGAGGACGGCGGCGTACGCCCCCGGGCCTCATTGATCCGAGTCAATACGCTTTGCGCTCTATCGACTATCCTGAAATTGGAAGTTGAAGTGGATAGGAGGTGAGCTTATGACACGGAAACTGACTGTTTGGAATCCGCTTCGGGAGCTTACACGGTACGGTCCGTGGTTCGACGCGGATGATTTCTGGAAAGAGTATGGCATTCGCCCGGCGTGGGCCGGTCCTGACGGGGATGCACAGATCAAGCTGGACGTGTCCGAGGACGACGGAGCCTATACCGTCAGGGCGGAGATTCCGGGTGTCAGGAAGGAGGACATCGAAGTTTCGGTCCAGGGCAACCAGGTCGCCATCTCCGCGGAAGTGAAGCGGGAACAGGAAGAGAAGAAGGGCAAGCGGGTTGTTCGCAGCGAGCGCTACTACGGTAGCGTCTATCGCGCCTTCACACTGGATAACGAGGTGGACGACACGAAGGCCGAGGCAACTTGCACGGATGGCGTGCTGACCCTCAGGCTTCCCAAGAAAGCTGGCACGGCAGCGAAGAAAGTGACGGTGGGCTGAAGCCCACCGTCGCGGCGCTCGGGCGCCGCGCCCCCGGGGTGCAACGCCCCGGGGGATTCGGTCTTGTCACGGTGCGCCTACAGGCGCCGCAAGCGGATCCGCGAGCACCACGAGGAACCGCGAAGAATCCACGCGCACCAGGTCGCGGAGGCGCTCGCTCACGATCACCGAGATTCGGTCGCCGTATCGCGCAAGTCGCCTGAAGAGCCGCTCGAGGTGCTCGCGCTCGTGCTCCCGGAACACCTCGATTCGCAGCGTCAGCGTCGCCGGGGTGTACCGCAGGATGCGTTCCAGCGGGCGTGCGATCCGCGCGAAAAAGCGACGATCCGGCCAGTCCTTCACCACCACACTGAAGGCTGGCAAGCTCGCCGTGACGCGCTCCCGCGAAAGGACTACCTTGCCGTCACGCACGTAGCGCGCCAGCGCATGGGTGAGTGCATTGCCGAGACGATCCGCCCTGGCGGCTTTCCGCCGAGACCCGGCGTCGAAATGGCGGCGCACGTAGTCACGCATCGCGAGCGCGGCGATCCAGTCGAGAATCGCCAGCGGCAGACGCCGCGGCGCGCCGATCGGAAGGCTGCGCAAGAAATGGAAGATGCGCCGCGGTCCCCCGGGCACGATGCCACGCATCAGCAGGCGCCAGACGATGGTCGTGCCCTCGCGCAATCCGTAGGTGCCCCGGTACCGAGGGTTTCCCATGTGCGCGAGCTTCGTTCGCACCCGCTCCGCGATGGCCCGATCGTCGAAAAGCCTCTCGTGGAGCTCGCGATAGGCATGAACCATCGCCGCATAGCTCATCCCCTTCGGCATCACATTGGTGCCGAGCTTGGAATTGTCGGAGTGAGCACCGTCGGGGATCAGCCGGCCTTCCCTCTCGAGCCGCTCCCATAGGGGTGTCTTCGGCAAGGCCTTGAGCAGCCCGACCATTGCCGCCTGGATGCCGGACGCCTGGATGAAGCGGTACTGTCGCTCGAAAGTGTCCAGCGTATCGTTGTCGAATCCGACGATGAAGCCCGCCAGGACGTCGATCCCGTAGGCGTAGATCCGACGCACAGAAGTGAGGGCGTCCTCCTGCAAATTCTGGCTCTTGCGCGTCTCCTTCAGGCTCTCCGGGTCCGGCGACTCGATACCGATGAACACCCACTCGAAATTCGCCGCGCGGAAGAGTTCGAGCAGCTCGGGATCCTGCGCCATGTTGATCGACGCCTCGGTGCCGAACGAGAAGCGCCACTCGTGCGTCCGCTGATAGCCGGCGAGGAAGCGCAGCAGGTTCTTCGCGGCTGCCTTGTTGCCGATCAGGTTGTCGTCGACGAAGAAGACGCTGCGCACGCCGTGCCGGCGCAGCTCGTCCAGCTCGCGGCCGATTTGCTCGGGCCGCTTGAAGCGCGGCCGGCGACCGAACATGACGATGATGTCGCAGAACTCGCAGAGATACGGGCAGCCGCGCGAGAACTGCAGCGTCGCGGTGGTATACCGGTCGAGCTTGAGAAGATCAAAGCGCGGCACGGGCGAGTCTTCGAGCGACACTGTCCCGGTCTCGCGATAGAGCGGCGCTGTGGCGCCCGCCTCGAAGTCACTGCAAAAATCCCGCCAGACGTACTCGGCCTCGCCGCACACCACGCTCTCCGCGAGCCCTTCGTAGGACTCGGGGCAGAGCGATGCGTAGCTCCCGCCTGCGACCACGAAGTGGCCGCGCGCGCGATAGTAGGCGAGGAGTTCCTTCTGCCGCTTCACCTGGACCCCCATGCCGCACACACCGACGATATCCACATCGGGGGCAAGCGGCACCGTTTCCACGTTCTCGTCGATGATCGTCACCTCCCAGTGCGACGGGCAGAGTGCCGCCAGCGTGGCGAGGCCGAGCGGAGGGTTGATAGCCCGCTTCCCGGGCAGAACACGCTCCACTGCCCACCGGAAACTCCAGAAGCTCTCGGGAAACCTGGGATTGACGAGCAGAATTCGAACCGGGCGCGGAGCGTCCTCGCCGGTGTCGTGCAAAAGCGGGATGTCCCTCGTCATGCAGCGCGCTTTCCCGGTAGAACCGTGATCGGAAGCCCGTAAGCATGGGCGCCACCGGGGGACTCCGCCGTGATCCGGATCACGCCGGGCGGGGCACGGACTTCCGCGGGATAATCCGGGCCATGCTCGCGACCACGTCGAAACGGAGAACCGCATGAAGGCACCCAAGCCTGCGCCCGCCAGCGCAGCCGAGACCATCCGCGCGCGACTGCGGGCGGCGGGGCAGCGTTACCACGCCAACGACAACATCGCCGAATTCATCGCGAGCGATGCCGAGCGTGCAGCGCTCGAGGAAGAAGTCACCGACCGCATGCAGACGGTGCTTGAAGCGCTCGTAATCGACACCGAGAACGACCACAACACCACGGGCACCGCGCGGCGGGTCGCGCGCATGTTTCTGAACGAAGTCTTCCGGGGTCGTTATCACCCGATGCCCCGCATGACCGAGTTTCCGAACGCAGAGCGGCTGAACGAACTGATGATCGTCGGCCCGATCACGGTGCGCAGCGCGTGCTCCCACCATCTGGTGCCGATTCTCGGCAAGCTCTGGATCGGGCTTCTACCGAACAAGCAGTCGAATCTGTTCGGGCTCTCCAAGTACTCGCGGCTCGCGAGCTGGGTGATGAGCCGGCCGCAGATCCAGGAGGAGGCGGTGATGCAGCTCGCCGACCTCCTCGAGGCACGCATTCAGCCCGAGGGGCTCGCGCTCGTCATCGAGGCCGACCATCTGTGCACGCAGTGGCGCGGAGTGAAGGACGAGTCGCACATGGTGAACAGTGTGATGCGGGGCGCGTTCCTGGCGAACGAGGCGCTGCGCCGGGAGTTTCTGCAGCTGGTCAATCGATAACCGAACGCGCCCGTGACTCGGGGGATCTACAAGGGGGCATAGACCCCTTGTTTGTTTCCCCATGCGGGGCGCGTTCCTGGCGAACGAGGCGCTGCGCCGGGAGTTTCTGCAACTGGTCAATCGATAACCGAACGCGCCCGTGACTCGGGGGATCTACAAGGGGGCATCGCCCCCTTGTTCGTTTCCCCATGCGGGGCGCGTTCCTGGCGAACGAGGCGCTGCGCCGGGAGTTTCTGCAACTCGTCAACCGCTGAGAAGGCGAGTGTTTCTCTCCTCCTTGAAAAGGAGAGGAAAAAGACCAACCCGATATCCAGCTTACCGCGCCAACTCCGCTCGCCGCGTGCGCATGCGCTCGATGGCGCGCAGGCGCACCGGACCGAAACCGCGCACGCTGTCCGGCAGCGACGCAAGCTCGACCGCCCGCGCATGATTTTCCGGCGCGAGATCCCGGAGTAATGCCTCGAGGGACTCCTCGTACTCGGTGCGCAAAGCCAGCGACTGCCGATGCTCCGCCGCGCGCGCAAAGAGGTCGAGGCGGCTGCCGCGCACGCCGCGTATTCGCGTGAGAAGACCGAAGAGCGGCGCGATCCACCCGCCGAATGCGCGTTTGCGCGTCTCCCCCGAATCGGGATCCGCTTTGCCGAGCCAGGCCGGGGCGAGATGCCAGCGCACCGTGTAATCGCCCTCGAAAGCGGCGTCTAGCCGCGCACGAAATGCGTCACTCGCATAGATCCGCGCAACTTCGTATTCGTCCTTGTGAGCGAGCAGCCTGAAATAGCTGCGTGTCACGGCCTCGGCGAGGGTCGTGCCCCCGAGACGATCCGCCTCGACCGCACGCACGCGGTCGACCAGCTTGCGGTACCGGGTCGCATATTCTGCGTTCTGGTAGGCAATCAGCCGACTCGCCCGGTCCTCGATCAGCGCGTCGAGGGCGACCGGCACACCACGGGTGCCAACGATCTCCGCAATGACCTCCGGAACATGCGCAGCGCGCCGGCCCCAGCGGAACGCCGACTTGTTCTGCGCGACCGCCGTGCCGTTCAATTCGATGGCACGCAGGATCGCGTCCTCGGACACCGGCAGCAGGCCACGCTGCCAAGCGTAGCCCAGCAGCAGCACGTTGGCCGTGATCGAATCGCCGGTCAGCGCCACGGCCAGGCGGTGTGCGTCGAAGAAATCGACGGAACCCGGTGCAAATGCCCTCTCGACCGACTCGCGCAATGCTTTGGCCGGAAATCGCTCCGGCTCACGAAGCAGATCGCCGGTCAACGTCGGCGCATCGTTCACCACCGCGCGCGTCACGCCGGCGCGCACGCGGGCGAGCGTCTCGCAGTCCGCCACGGTCACGAGATCGCAGCCCAGCACCGTGTTCGCCTCCCCGAGCGGGATCCGTGCCGCGTGCAATCGCTCGCGCGTGGCGCAGATCCGCACGTGCGAGGACACCGCGCCGCCCTTTTGCGACAGTCCGGCCTGATCGAGCACGGTCGCCGACTTGCCCTCGAGATGCGCCGCCATCGCGAGCAACGCACCCACGGTCACGACGCCCGTTCCGCCAACGCCGGCGATCAGAATCCCGAAGGGTGCGCTGCAATCCGGAATCTTCGGTTCGGCCAGCGGCGGCAGATTCTCCACATCGACCCTCGTGGCCTGCGGCTTGCGCGGCTTGCCGCCCTCGACCGTCACGAGCGCCGGACAGAAACCCTCGAGGCACGTGTAGTCCTTGTTGCAGGCGTACAGGTCGATCGCGCGGCGTGTGCCGAGCGGCGTCTCGACCGGTACGATCGCGAGGCAATTGGATTTCACGGCGCAGTCGCCGCAGTTCTCGCACACTTCCGGGTCGATCCACACCCAGCGTGAAGGGTCGGGATACGTGCCGCGCCGGCGCCGGCGGCGCTTCTCGGCGGCGCACGTCTGATCGTAAATCAGTGCCGAGACGCCCGGTCGCTTGATAGACCAGTCGCGCAGATCGCGCTGCACGCGGTCTAGTGCGTCGCGCGCGACGACCGGCACGCCCCGTGGCGCGGCCGCTGCGCCATGGTAGCGCTCCGGCTCCTCGGCCACGATGATGATGCGCTCGACCCCCTCGTCGGCAAGCTGGCGAGCCAGCTGCGGAACGGTCATCCGCCCCTCGACGGGCTGGCCGCCGGTCATCGCCACGGCGTCGTTGTAGAGCAGCTTGTACGTAATCGGCACGTTGGCGGCCACCGCCGCGCGAATCGCGAGCGAGCCGGAGTGGAAGTAAGTGCCATCGCCCATGTTCGCGAATACATGGGGCGTGTCGCTGAAGCGTCGCGCACCCGCCCACGCCATACCCTCGCCGCCCATGTGCGACACGGTCTGGGTGTTGCGCCCCATCCACATCGCCATGAGATGGCATCCCACCCCCGCGAGCGCGATGCTGCCCTCGGGCACGCGCGTCGAGGCATTGTGCGGGCACCCCGGACAGAACCAGGGCAGCCGCTGCAGCGGCGCCCGTACCGCTTCGAGTGCCCGCTCCTGGCCGGCGAGCAGCGCGAGCCGATTGTGAATACCGGTGCTCGTGTGAAAGCGCGCCACACGGGCCGCGATGGCGCGCGCGATGATTGCCGGATTGAGATCCATGAGCGGCGGCAGCAGCCAGTCGCCGTGCGGCAGTGCCCACTCACCCTTCTCGTCGAACTTGCCGACCACGCGCGGACGCACGTCCTCGCGCCAGTTGTACAGCTCCTCCTTCAACTGGTACTCGATCAGGTGGCGCTTCTCTTCGACGACCAGGATCTCCTCGAGACCTTCCGCGAAGCGCCGCACCCCCTCGGCCTCGAGCGGCCAGGTCATGCCTACCTTGTACAAGCGGATGCCGATCTCCGCAGCGAGCTGCTCGTCGATGCCAAGGTCATCGAGCGCCTGGCGGACGTCAGCGTAGCTCTTGCCCGCGGTGAGGATGCCGAGCCGCGCGCGCGGACTGTCCCACACGATCCGGTCAAGTCGGTTCGCCCGCGCATAGGCCAGCGCCGCGTACACCTTGTACTCGTGCATCCGGGATTCCTGCGCAGGCACGGGATCCGGCCAGCGCAGGCTCAGCCCATCGGCAGGTAACTCGAAGTCGGCCGGCAGACGTGTCTCGATGCGCGCCGGATCCACGATTACCGAAGCCGAGCTCTCGGCAACGTCGCCGACCAGTTTCAGCGCCACCCAGCAACCCGAATAGCGCGACATCGCCCAGCCGTGGAGTCCGAAGTCGATGATCTCTTGGACCGAGGCGGGCGCCAGCACGGGTATGGCCACCGACTTGAACATGTGCTCGCTTTGGTGAGCGTGAGCCGAGGACTTTGCGGCGTGATCGTCCCCCGCGATCGCGAGCACGCCACCGTGGCGTGCCGTGCCCGCGAAATTCGCGTGCTTGAGCACGTCGCCCGAACGGTCGACGCCCGGCCCCTTGCCGTACCACATCCCGAATACGCCGTCGTAGCGCGCGCCGCCGAAGAGTTCGAGCTGCTGCGAGCCCCACACCGCAGTTGCCGCAAGATCTTCGTTCACGCCGGGCTCGAACACGACGTGATGCGCCTCGAGATGCTTCTTCGCTTCCCATAGCGCCTGGTCGAGCCCGCCGAGCGGCGAGCCGCGATAACCGGAGATGTATCCGGCGGTGTTCAGACCCGCCGCGAGGTCCCGCTCACGCTGCAACATCGGCAGGCGCGCGAGCGCCTGCATGGCGGTCAGGAACACTGTCCCACGCTCGAGGGTGTACTTGTCCTCGAGTGTCACGTGGCGGAGGCTAATCGGTGCGTTCATGGTTGAGTGCTTTTCCCCCTCCTCTCGGAGAAGGGGTGGCGCGAAGCGCCGAGGTGGTGCGTGTGCTGAGCCGAAGCTCTAACCACCCCGCCCGCTTCGCGGGCACCCCTCCTTGAAAAGGAGGGGAAAGAACCTAGTTCCGTCCCGCTCTCCTCACTGTTCACTCTCCACAGGAAATCGCACCTTCTTTCGCCAGCGTGTCGATGTCGCCGTCTTGGTAGCCTGCCTGGCGCAGAAGCTCACGCGTGTGCTGGCCGTATTTCGGCGGAAAGGGCAGTTCAGTGTTCTGTCCGGGCCAGTCCACGGCCGCGGGTTGCATGCGCACAGTCTTGCCGGCCGGAGTGAGGGTTAGTGTGAGCTTGTCACGCAACGCCTCGAGCGCCTGGACGTCGCGAATCGTGTTGATCTGCGCGTTGGGAATCGTGGCACGCGCGAGATCCTCGGCAATCGCCTCGCTCGGATGCTCCCGGGTGATGGCCGCGATCTCGCGGAGGATCGTCTTCCGCTCGCGGTGGCGCCCTTCGTTGGTCTCGCGTACCGCGTTGGCAAGCGGCGCAAACTTCGGCACCGCGGTGAGCCGTCGCCACTGCGCGTCGTTGCCGATCGCCATGTAGACGAACCCGTCGCGCGTCGGATAAACACTCGTCGGAATGAACTTGCGATGCTCGTTGCCCGCACGCGTGATCTCGTCCGGCGCGCAGTCGAAATCGATGAGCGGGAGCGTTGTGATGAGCCACGAGGCCGCCGCCTGCAGCATCGAAACGTGGATCGCGCGGCCCTGCCCCGTTTCCGCACGCTCCGCGAGCGCGAGCATCACGCCCGCGTAGACTTCGTCGCCCGCCTTGAGGTCGATGATCGGCACGCCTGACAGCATCGGCGGCCCGTCCGGATCTCCGGTGAGCTCCATGTAGCCCACCATCGCCTGCAGGACCGGGTCGTACCCCGGCGTCTTCGGGTACGCAGGTCCGAGCGCCGAGATGCCCGCCCAGATGATGTCGGGGCGGACGCGCTTGAGCGTCTCGTAATCGATGCCGAAAGCCGTGTACCGATCGGGAAGCGTATTGCAGCAGAAGATGTCCGCCTCGACCGCGCCGATGAGCCGGTGCAGCGCCTGCTGGCCGCGCGAATCCTTCAGGTTGAACGCAACGGCCAGCTTGCCGACATTGGGCGCGACGAAGTAGCTGCGCCGGTCGTCATCGGCGACACGGGTGCCGATATAGCGGTTGGGATCTCCCGGCAGTCCGCCGCCGCCGACCGCCTCGATCTTGATCACCCGCCAGCCGAGCTGCGCGAAGCGCAGGGTCGCGTAAGGCAGCGACAGCGCTTGCTCCATGGAGACTACGGTGCGGGGTTTCATGTGTCAGCCTGTCGCATGGAAGCGCGGCCGGAGTGGCGTGCGACGCTGGATGAACCACCGCGCCGCCGCCGGCGGCACCCCTCCTTGAAAAGGAGGGGAAAAACCGATCTGTCCCGCCTCACTCCTCACGCGGCACGCCCTTCAGCGCGCGATAGACATTCTCCGGCGTGTACGGCAGCTTCAGAATCCTCACGCCCGTGGCGTTGTAGATCGCGTTCGCGGTCGCCGCGGCGATGCAGATCGCAGGGGCCTCGCCGACACCTTTCGCGCCGCGCGGGCCTTCGCCGTCCATCGATTCGATGAACGTAGTGTCCATCTCCGGGATCTCGGGGGCCGTCACCAGTTTGTAGTCGCGAAACGCCGCGTTCTTAACGACGCCGTCTTCCACGATCAGTTCCTCCGTCAGCGCATACCCCTGACCCATGACCACGCCGCCCTCGATCTGCCCCTCAATACCCAGGCGATTCAGGACGCGGCCCACGTCGTGCGCGCCCCAGACCTTCTCCATCTTCACGTTGCCGGTGTCGGTGTCCACCACGATCTCGATCACCTGCGACGCCCAGGCATAGGCTGCGGAGACGTCGCCCTTGAAACCCTTGTCCTGGTGCGCGGACGGCGGCTCGTAGTAGTGCGTCGTCATGACGAGATCGGCCTTGTCCGAGAAGTGCAGCGACCGGAGCAGCCTCGCGAGCGGCATGATCGCCTCGCCGGTCCCTGCCAGCACGATCGTCCCCTGGCGAAGGTCGAGGGCCGACTCGTCGTGGCCGGTCACCTTTGCGGCGAGCGCCATGATCTTCTCGCGCGCCTTGCGCGCCGCGCCAAGCGCAGAGTTGCCGGCGATGAACGTCGTGCGGCTCGCATGCACGCCGACGTCCCACGGCTTGACGTCGGTGTCGTTGTTGACGACCGTCACGGCGTCCATCGGCACACCGAGCTCCTCACACACGAGTTGCGCAATCACGGTCTCCGAGCCCTGCCCGATCTCGGAGGCTCCCGTGATCACGGTGATGTGCGCGAAATCGTCGATCTTCACGATCGTGCCGCAGCCGTCCGACGGATAGATCTTCGCGCCGCCGCCGACGTGCAGCATCGATGCAATGCCGACGCCGCGTTTGTAGCGCTCCGGCTTCTTCTGATTGGCGATGTTCTCGCGCCGTTTGCGTACGTAATCGCTGCGCTCGGCTACGGTGCGCAGGCAATCCTTGAAGCCGCAGGACTTGAAATGCATGCCCTGGCCGGTGATCTCGCCCGGATCCTGCGCGTTCTTCAGCCGGAACTCCAGGGGGTCCATGCCGATCGCCTCGGCGAGCTTGTCCATGTGCTGCTCGACCGCGAACGTCGCCTGTAAGTTGCCGTAGCCGCGGAACGAGCCAGCGTACGGATTGTTCGTGTAGACCGCGGTCGTGTGGTACTTGCAGTGCGGCACCCGATAGAGCGACGAGATCGTCTGCATGATGACGAACGGCGTCGTCGCGCCCCACGAGGTGTAGGCGCCGTTGTCATGAAGTGTCGACACCGTCCGGAAGGTGAGCGTGCCGTCCTTCTTCACGCCGCTGCGCAGCGTGAGCAGCACAGGCTGGCGCGTCGGCGAGATGCGGAACTCCTGCTCCCGCGAGAAGATCAGCTTGACCGGCCGCTTCGCGACCTTCGCAAGAAAGATCGCGATCGGCTCGAACGGGTAGATGTCGAGCTTCGACCCGAATCCGCCGCCGATCGGCGGCTGGACGATCCGGATCCGGCCGGGATCGATGCCGAGGATTTCCGAGAATTCCCGCTTGTGCAGGAACGGGACCTGCGTCTGCGAATAGAGCATGAGGCCGCCTGCGGAGTCGAAGTCGGCGATCACGCCCGACACGCCCATGCAGCAATGCGTGACGTAATGGAGCGAGAACGTGTCCTCGAAGATCACGTCGGACTCGGCCTCGCCCTGCACCACGTCGCCGTGCGCATAGTCGAAGGTCATCGCGACGTTGTCAGGCTTCTGGTCGTGAAGCACCGGCGCGCCCGGCTTCATCGCGTCCGCCAGGTTGTAGACCGGCGGGAGATCCTCGTACTCCACCTCGATCAGCTTCAGGGCCGCCTCGGCAATCTCCGGCGTATCCGCGGCCACCGCGGCGATCTCGTCGCGCATGCTCCGCACCCGGTCGCCTTTCAGCGGCATGTGATCCTTGGAAACGCCGAGGGGTCGCTGGTAGGGTACGTCCGCGGCCGTGATGACCGTGTGCACACCGGGCAGCGCTTTCGCCTTCGAGGTGTCGATGCGCTTGATGAGCGCGTGCACGCGCGTCGAGTGCAGAATCTTCCCGTGCAGCTGGCCGGGAAGATTCATGTCGTGAATGTAGCGCGTCTTGCCACCCGCCTTGTCGGGCGCGTCGAGCTTCGCGATGCGCTTGCCGATCAGGGAGCCCTTCTCGATGGTTCGAGTCGTTCCCGCATCACGCGCCTCGTGCGGCGCAATGGTCTCGACTTGTGCCTCCGGTGCAATACCCATGTTCCTACCTCGCTTCCTGCGCGGCCGCCGCGATGGCTTCCACGATCTTCTTGTAACCGGTACAGCGGCAGAGGTTGCCCTCAATGCCGCGCTTGATCGTCTCTTCGTCGAGGTTCGCGCCATGGGTGTCGATAAGGTGCGTCGCCTGCACGACGAAGCCCGGCGTGCAGAACCCGCATTGCACCGCTCCGGCCTGAACGAAAGCATCCCGCACGCGCGCCCCGGTCAGCTCGTTAACCACCCCTTCGACGGTGGTGATCACCCGGCCGTCGCAATCGACGGCGAAGAGGAGACACGAGTTGACGGACAGGCCATCGACGAGGATGGTGCACGCTCCGCACTCGCCCTCGCCGCAGCCGTACTTGGTGCCGGTGAGACCGATCTCTTCCCGCAGCATGTTGAGCGCGCTCATCTCGGGCGCCACCTGGATCGCGCGCGGCGAGCCGTTCACCGTGAATCGGATTTCAACTTTCTTGGACATCGGCGAGCATCCTCTTGATGATGTTGTGCATCAGTTCCCTGCGGTACCAGTCGGACGCGCGGACATCCGAGATCGGTTTGATCTCGTCGCGCGCCGCTTGCGCCGCCTGCTCGATCAACGCGGTGTCGAGCTTCTTCCCCTCGAGCACTGCCTCGGTTCGCGATCCACGCATCGGCACCGGTGCCACCGCCCCGAAGGCAAGCCGAACGTGGGTCAATGCGCCCTTTGTCTTCACCGCCGCGAGGCCGATGGCGATCGCGGAGATGTCGAGCGCGGGCCGCGTGCCCGACTTGTAGAAGCGCTGCACATGGTTCACCGGGGGCACGGGTATCCGGATTGCGACAAGCAGCTCGTTCGGGGCGCGACCGGTTTTTCCCGGCCCCACGATGAATGACCCGAGCGGGGTCGCGCGCGTCTCCACCGAGCCGTTCGGTTTCGCGGCGAGCTCGACACTCGCTTCGAGTGCGAGCAGCGGCACCAGGGTGTCGCCGGCGGGCGAAGCGTTGCAGACGTTGCCCCCGAGCGTGCCCGCGTTGCGGATCTGCTCGCTCGCGAAGTGATCCCCCGCCTCGACCAGGATCGCAAAATGCTCGCGGATGAGCGGATGCGCCATCATCCCGGTGATGGTCGTCAGCGCACCGATACGCACCTCGTTCTTCGCAAGCGTAATCCCCGTAAGCTCGGGAATTCTGCTGATGCTGACGAGCGACTTGCGGAGCGGTGCCTTGCCCGACTCGCTCTGCGGCATCACGTCTGTGCCGCCTGCGAGGATCGTCGCGTCGCCCGCCCGCAGCGCCTCGAGCGCCTCGTCGAGTCCCTTCGGCGCGAAATAGTGTTCGACTGTCATAGGTCTTCCTCATTCAGAACCGGATCGGCTCCCGATACTTCCCGTATACGCCGATCAGCTCGTTCGTGATTTCCCCGACGCTGGCGTAGGCTTTCACGGCCTCGACGATGGCCGGCATCACGTTCACGCCGGCCTGCGCATCGGAGCGAACGCGCGCGAGCGTGTCCTTGACCCGGCCCGCATCGCGCTTCGCCCGCACCCCTTCCAGTCGGGCGATCTGCGCCTCGGCATCCGTCTCGTTGTAAGGATGGAATTCGACGTTCGGCTGCTCCTCCTCGGTGCGATAGCAATTGATGCCCACCTTGCGAAACTCGCCCGCCTCGATCGACCGCTGCATCGCGTACGCCTGCGCGGACACCTGCGCCTGGATCCGACCCTCGGCGACGAGCTTCACGATCCCGCCTCGCGCGTCAACGTCGGCCATGATCTCTTCCATCTTCGTGCGCATCTCGTTGGTCAGGGTCTCGACATACCAGCCACCGCCGAGCGGATCGACCGTGTCCGCGAGGCCCATCTCCTCGATCAGGAGCTGCATGGTGCGAAGCGAGATGCGCTGCGCGTACTCGCTCGGGATCGTGTAGGCCTCGTCGTAACAGCAGAGCGCCATCGTCTGCGCGCCGGACAGTGCGGCGATCAGGGCGTAGTAGGCGCCCCGCACGATGTTGACCTCGGGTTGCTCGAAGGTGAGCCCGCCCCCGCCCCCGCCGGCGATCATGCGCAGCCACATGGAGTGCGGATCGGTCGCGCCGTAGTGCTCCTTCACGATCTTGGCCCACAGGCTGCGGCCGGCACGAAACTTCGCCACCTGCTCGAAGAGATTGCCGAACACGTTGAAGTTGTACGAGAGCCTTCCGGCGAATTCGTCGATGTGCAGGCCGCGCGCGATGGCATCGTCGGCATACGCCTTCGCGATGCAGAACGCGAACGCGATCTCCTGAGCTGGGGTCGCGCCCGACTCGCGGATGTGATAACCGCAAACCGAAACCGGGGTGTACTTCGGCGCGTGCTGCGCGCAGTACTCGATCGTGTCCCCGACCAGCTTCACCGACGGCTCGACCGGGAACACCCACGTGCCGCGACCGATGAACTCCTTGAGGATGTCGTTCTGCGCCGTGCCGCGCAGCTTCTTCACGTCGTAGCCACGCTTTTCCGCCATCGCGAGGTACATCGCGATCATGATCGCCGCCGCGCCGTTGATCGTGAGGGAGACGGTGATCGCATCGAGGTCGATACCCTCGAACGCGGTCTCCACATCGGCGAGCGTATCCACAGCCATGCCGACGCGACCGATCTCGCCCACGGCAAGGGGATCGTCCGAGTCGAGCCCGATCTGCGTCGGCAGATCGAAAGCGACATTGAGCCCCGTCTGCCCGTTCTCGATGAGGTACTTGAAGCGCTTGTTGGTGTCCGCGGCGTTGCCGAAGCCGGTGTACTGGCGCATCGTGTACGGCCGCCGGCGGTACATTTCGGGGTGGATGCCTCGCGTGTACGGATATTCGCCTGGGGCGCCGATCATCTCGAGTCCGCCGGTCCGCTCGACATCCTCCGCGGTGTAGAGCGGCTTGATCTCGATGCCCGATTCGTTGCGTACGTGCTTGCCCTGGGGTCGGGTCATGTCGTTCATGCCGCTTGCTCCCGGATATAGTTGACGATGTCGTCGAGCCTCGCGCCCGTCGAGAAAACACCCTTGAAACCGAGCGCGCGAAGCTCGTCGTGGTCCTGGCGCGGTATGTTGCCGCCGATCATCCAGACCTTGTCGGTGAGCCCGTTCGACTCCAGAAGCGGCTTGAGCTTCCGGCAGAATGGCAGATGCGCCCCCGCAAGGCTCGACAGCGCGATCACGTCTGCGTCCTCATCGAGCGCCATGCGGGCAACCTGCTCGGGCGTCTGGCGCAGACCCGTGTAGATCACCTCGAATCCCGCGTCCATCATTGCGCGCGCGACCACCTTCACGCCCTGGTCGTGACCGTCGAGGCCGGGCTTCGCCAGCACGACCTTGATACGCTTGCCGCTCTGTGCACCCGTCACGACGACAGTTCCTTCGCGATGATGAGCTTCAGGATCTCGCTCGTACCGCCGCCGATCAGCGTGAAGCGCACGTCGCGCAGGTAGCGCTGCACCGGATACTCCATCGCGTAGCCGTACGATGCCAGCACGCGCGCCGCCTGATCGCAGACCGACGCCGCCGTCTCCGAGGCGAATAGCTTTGCCATTGCCGCTTCCTTGTGATGCGGCCGGTCGGCATCCTTCAGCCACGCCGCGTAATACACGAGTCGCGCCGCTGCCTCGAGCGGCGTGCCCATCTCCGCCAGCTTGAGCTGGATCGCCTGAAACCGGTCGATCGGCTTGCCGAACTGCTTGCGCTCGGCCGCGTAGCGGATCGCCTCCTGGAGCGCGGCACGTGCGACGCCCAAGGCGATTGCCCCGGTGATGATCCGGATCTCCGCCAGCAGCTTGCGCAAATGGCTCTCGCCGTCGCCTTCCTCTTTCGAGAGGCGGTGCGTATCCGGGACGAAGCAATCGTCCAGCGCAAGCTCGGAGGTCGGCAGCGCCCACACGCCCATCTTCTCAATGGCCCGGCCGATCGCAAGCCCCTTGGCGTCGCGCTCGACGAGGAAGATCGTGAGCTTGCCCTCCTCGCCCGCACGCGCGAACACGGTGAAGAAATCGGCCACCGGCGCAGAAGTCACCCAGATCTTCTGCCCGGTGATCCGGTAGCCGCCGTCCACCTTCTTCGCGCGCGTGGCGAGCGAACCCAGGTCCGAGCCGGCGTTGGGCTCCGTCATGCAGACCGCGCCGATCTTCTCGCCGCGCAGCGCGGGCAGGAACAGGCGCTCGACGATGTCGGCGTTGCCCAGCATGTGCAGGAACTTTGTGCCCATCAGCGACTGCATCGCCGCACATCCCGCGAGCGAGACCGATCCGCGCGCCACTTCCTCCAGCGCCAGGCAGAACGTGACGAGGTCGAGGCCCGATCCGCCGACGTCCTCCGGATAGCGGATACCGAAGAACCCGAGCGCGGCGAGCTCGCGGAAGAGCGCGTGCGGAAACTCGTGCGCCTCGTCGAGCGCCGCCGCCGCCGGCGCAATGCGCTCGTCGGTGAAGCGCGCGAACACGTCGCGCACCTGGCGTTGCTCGTCGGTAAGTTCGAAGTTCATGGGTACGTCGTTTCCGTCGGCAAAACTCTGATCACGTCATCCCCGCGGAAGCGGGGATCCATGAGCCCTCGATTCCCGAAAGCCTGGATTCCTGCCTGCGCGGAAATGACCAAACTTTTCGGAGCGTCTCGTTTCACTCCTCAATCCTTCAGCCCGTATTTCTCGCGCGCGGCCTTGTCGGAGATGACGCCGTTCCGGACCTCTTCCCGCACCACGGCTCGGTCGCGCTTCTTCGGATCCCCGTATCCGCCGCCGCCGCCCGCCTGCTGGTGGTAGATGGTGCCCTTCGGTACGCCGAGGATGAGATCCTTGTTCTTCGGCGTGACCTCGTGCCCGTCGGGGTACTTCATCCGGATGAAGTTGAGCGTGCCTTCGCCGCCGCCGAAGAGGCCGAACGCAGGCTCGAAATCGCCGTCGCCGAAGGTAACGACCTGCGTGTCGTCCGAGCCGAACTCGAAGATTGTCTCCACGCCGAGGCCACCGCGCCACTGCCCGGCCCCCGCCGAGTCGGTGATGTACTCGTGCCGTAGCAGTCGATGGGGCGTCTGCTGCTCGAACATCTCGTAGTCCTGGTCGAGCACGCCGCCCGAGGCGTCGATCATGCCGATGTGATCGTAGCCGTCGGTGCCTTGCATCGCGCCCGACCCGCCTTTCAGCCCCATGAAGCCGATGTCGACGTACTGCTCCTGCTTTTCCGGGTCGACGCCCGTGGTGAGCGAGCAGAGCAGGTTGTTCCAGCCGGCCGTGACGCGGTCGGGCATCACCGGCGCAAGTGCGCGCTGGATCGCGTCCGCGTTCGGCGGACAGAGGTGGTTGCCGAAGGTGGTAGCCTTCGGGTAGCCCGCATTCAGGATCGTTCCCGCCGGGATGACGATCTCGATCGGCTCGACCATGCCCTCGTTATGCGGAATGTCGGGATTCACCATCTGCAGCAGCGTGAGGATCGTCGCCGATGCGCTCGAAGTGAACGTGCCGTTCACGAACCCGTTCGTCTGCGCATCGGTGTCCGAGTAGTCGAACTTGATGCGCCTGTCCTCCACCGTGATCTTCACGCGGATCTTGAACGTCGAGCCCTCGTGCCGACCGTCGTAATACACCGAGCCTTCGCCGGTATAGACCCCGTTCGGAATCTTCTCGATCTCGGACTCCATCATCTTCTGGGTGGCCTCGAACAGGGCAAGCTTGTGGCCCTCGAAGCTCGCGAGGCCGTACTTCTTGATGAGCGCGAGCACGCGCCGCTCGCCCACCCGGCATGCACCGATCTCCGCCTTCATATCGTGCTGCACGATGTCCAGCCGGATGTTGGCGAAGATGAGGTCCCAAACGTCCTTGCGCAGCTTGCCCTTCTCGTAGACCTTGATCGGCGGGATGCGCAGCGCCTCCTGCCAGACCTCGACCGCGTTGGGGTTGTAGCCACCGCGCACCGCGCCGCCGATGTCGGCCTGGTGGCCTTTCACCGCGGTCCAGGCGACCAGCTTGCCCTCGTGGAACACCGGCACGAACACCGCGACGTCGTTGTTCTGGTTGCCGAGGCTGAAGACGTCGTTGTGGAAGATCACGTCGCCCGGGTGGATGTCGTCGCCATAGTACTTGAGGAGGTACTTGCACACGGGCGCAAGCGAGAACGCGAGGATCGGCAGGTTCTCGGTCTGCTCGAGCATGCGCCCTTCCGCGTCGTAGAGCCCCGTGACGTAGTCCTTTGCCTCGCAGAGGATCGGCGAGCGCGTCGTCTTCTCCATCGAGATCGACATCTCATCGGTGACCGACTTGAACGTGCGGGCGTAGACCGACAGCAGGATCGGATCGATATTCATCGCTTTGCTCTCCATTAGGCGACGGCCTCTTCGGCGCGCAGGCGTACCAGATCTTCGCGTCCCTTGCGATACACGGCAAAGGAGCCGAGCGCATCCACGGCGCAGTCGTAGGCGTCCGACACGAAGATCGCCGTCGTCACCTCCTCGATCATTGCGGGGCCGGTGATGCGATTGCCGTGACGCAGCGCATGGCCGTCGTACACCGGAACGGATTCGAAGGTCTGCTTCTCGGGAATGTACATGCTGCGCCGGCCCTTCAGGGCGTGCGCCGCATCCTCACCAGCCCACGGCTCCGCGCGCGGGCGCGGGCGATCGGTCGTGCCCACGCCTTGCACCCGGACATTGATGATTTCCACCGGCGTCCCTTCCTCGGCCAGCGAGTAGCCGAAGAGCCGCTCGTGCTCGGCGTGGAAGGCTTGGGCAATGGCATCCCCATCGCGCTGCCTGATCGCGCCATCCGGCACCGTGAACGACACCTCGTGGTACTGCTTGATGTAGCGGCAATCGAGCTTGACCACCGACCCTTGGCGCGCTTCCGGAACGCCCTCCTCCGCAAGCAATCGCGAACCTTCGCCTGCCATCTCGTCCACCAGTTTGCCGAGGCGCAACCAGTCCAGGCTTTCCAGGCGCGCCACGAACGTCCGTACGAAGTCGTGCTTGAGATCGGAAAGCAGCATTCCGAACGCGCACAGCACCGAGCTTTCACGCGGCACGATCTGCAGCGGAATTTCGAGCTCCGCGCAGATCAGGCACGAGTGGATCGGCCCCGCTCCACCTGCGGCGATGATCGGGAACTCGCGCGGATCGAAGCCCCGCTTGATCGTCACCTCGCGCACGCCTTGGGCCATGTTGTTGCAGACGACGCGGTACATGCCGGCCGCGGCCTCCTCGATCGAGAAGCCCATCGGCTTCGCAATGTGAGTCTCGATGGCGCGTCGTGCTGCTTCCGTGTCGAGCGTCATCCGGCCGCCCGCGAAGTAGCGGGGGTCGAGATAGCCGAGCACCACGTTGGCGTCGGTCGTGGTGGGCAGCTCGCCTCCCTTTCCGTAGCACGCCGGTCCCGGATCGGCACCCGCGCTGGCCGGGCCCATGCGCAGGAGCCCACCTTCGTCGATCCAGCCGATCGACCCGCCGCCTGCGCCGATGGTGTGGATGTCGAGCATCGGGAGCGCCGTCTTGAGACGATCGATTTCGCCCTCGGTCACGAGCATCGGCGTGCCGACTGCAACGGATGCCTCGAAGCTGGTGCCGCCCATGTCGATCGTGATCGCCTTGTCCTGGCCGTGCGCCCCGGCGTAGTAGAGCCCCGCGCCAGGCCCGCCCGCCGGTCCGGAGAGCAGCGTGAGCGCAGCCTGCTCGCGCGCGATCTGCGGTGTCACGACGCCGCCGTGCGACTGCATGATGAGCAGCACGCCGCGGAACCCGACCGACTTCAGTCGGCCGACGAGCTGGTCGAGATAGCGGTTGAGCTTGGGACCGACGTAGGAATTGAGCGCCGTCGTCGAGACGCGCTCGTAGAAGCGGATCGAGGGAAGCAGGTCGGTCGAGACCGTGAGGTAGGCCTCGGGCAGCTCTTTACGCACGAGATCCGCCGCGGTGCGTTCATGTACCGGATTCGCGAACGCATTCATGAAGCAGATCGACACCGCCTCCACGCCTTCCTTGCGGAAGATGTCGATCGCCGCCCGCACGTCGGTGACCGAGAGAGCCTCGACCTCGCGGCCCGCGCGATCGAGCCGGCCCGCGACGCCGGCGCGCAGCCGGCGCGGCACGAGCGGCACCACGTTCGTGTAGCGGTTGTTGTACTGCTCCTCGCGGATGCCACGGCGCATCTCGAGCGCGTCGCGCACGCCGCGAGTGGTGATGAGACCCGACTTGGCCCCGGTGCGCGTGAGCACCGCGTTCGTCGCAACCGTCGTACCGTGCACGATGGTGTCGATCGTCGGCGCGAACTGCTCGAGCGTTTGCGCAGGGGACTGGCTCGCCGCGATCTCGGCCAGACCTTCGACCACCGCGATTGACGGGTCGGCAGGCGTCGACAGTGTCTTGGAGATCACCGGCTCGGCGCCGTCGCGCGCCACGATGAAGTCGGTGAATGTCCCCCCGACGTCGATGCCGATCTTGAGTGTCATGCCCTGACTCCTTTTTCTGCGGGCTTCTGCGCGGCGGCAATAGCCATTTCCCGCACCGCGGCCTTCTGAATCTTCCCCAGCGCAGTGCGCGGCAGCTGGGACACCATGACGATCGCGCGCGGGTGTTTGTAACGCGCCACTCGCCCGTCGAGTGTGGCGAGGACTTCGCGCTCGGTCACCGACTTGCCCGCCTTCGGCACGACAACCGCGATCACCGCTTCGCCCCAGCGATCGTCCGGACGCCCGACGACCGCCACCTCTGCGATCGCGTCACATTCGGCCAGCACGTTCTCGATCTCCGCCGGATAGATGTTTTCGCCGCCCGAGATGATCATGTCCTTGCTCCGGCCATCCACCACCAGCCATCCCTCGGCGTCGAAATGCCCGATGTCGCCGGTGTGAAACCAGCCGCCGCGCAGCGCCTCCGCGGTCGCCTCGGGATTGCGCCAGTAGCCGCTCATGACGTTCGGGCCACGTACGAGAATCTCGCCGCTGACACCGGAGGCCACGTCAGTGCCCGACTCGTCGGCCACGCGGATCTCGCAATGCATCGCGGGCAGTCCCGCCGAGCCGGCCTTGCGGCGGGCCTCGGAGGCGGGAACGTAGGTGGCAATGGGCGCCGTCTCGGTCGATCCGTAAACCTCGATGAGCGGCACACCGCGTGCATGAACCGTTTCGAAGAACCGCGGCGGCACGATCTGCGAGCCGGTGGTGATCATTCGCAGGCTCGCAAGACGCGCATCCTTCCAGTGCGGCAGCGCGCGTAGCGCATCGATCTGCGCAGGCACCAGGACGGCAAGCGTGATCGCCTCGCGCTCGATGGCGTCGAGCGTCGCCTCCGGATCGAACTTGGCATGCAGCGTCACCGTCGCGCCGGCATGCAGCGCCGGCAGCGTGAGGATGTTGAGCCCGCCGACGTGAAAGAGCGGCAGCGTCGTGAGCACGCGGTCTTCGCTGGTGAAGTCGTGCATGTGTGTGCTGTTGACCGCATTGTAGAAAAGCGCGCGCTGCGTGAGCAGCACGCCCTTCGGTCGGCCGGTCGAGCCGGACGTGTAGCAGAGCAGCACCGGGTGGTCGTCGCGATCCTCGCGCGGCGCCGCGGATTGCTCGCCCCCCGCTAGAAATGCGTCGTACGTTTCCCAGCCCGGCGCATTGCCGAGCGCGATCGTTCGCATCGCCGGGAGCCCTTGCTTCACGCCGTCGATGCCGGCGGCAAAGGCTGGCTCGGCGACGAGCAGCTTCGGCGCACAGTCCGCAAGCGTCTCGCGGTGCTCGGGCGGCGCAAGCCGCCAGTTGAGCGGCGCGAGCATGGCACCGACGCGCGCACAAGCGAAGAGCAGTGCGATCGTCTCGGGATGGTTGAGACCCAGGAAGGCCACGCGGTCCCCGGGTGCCACACTCGCCGACGCGAGCGCACGCGCCACCGCGTCGATGCGCGCAGCGAGTGCCGCATAGGAGATCTCCCGCTCCGCGAAGCGGATCGCACACTTCGCGCGCGCGAAGCCGGCGTGCCGCTCGATCCAGTGCGAGAGATCCACGTTTGCCCTCAGGCGTCGCCGACTTCCAGCACGACCGCCATGCCCGTGTCGCCCGCGGCGCAGCCGGAGAAGACTCCCCAGCCGCCACCACGCATCGCGAGCTCCTCGATCAGCTCGATGACCGCACGCATGCCCATCGGCCCCTGCGGATGTCCCCACACGAGGGAGCAGCCGTAGTTGTTCATCTTCGTGACCTCCGCACCGGTCTCCTTCGCGAAGAGCAGATCGTTCACCGCGAACGGGTTGTGGGTCTTGATGGCGTCCATCTGCTTGAGGGTCCGGCCGGCCTGCGCGAGCGCGCGGCTCGCCGCCGGCGCGACCGCCTCGGGCATGTAGGCGAGCTCCGCGCGCGCCTGGCCGAAGCCGTGCAGGCGCACGACGATCTTCGGATCGCGCGAGAGCTCGCGCGCGCGCTCGGCGGTGGTGAGGACGATCGCCGCGCTGCCGTCGGCCGGATGCGTTTGGGCGCCGAAGGTCACCGTGCCGCCGGGCAGCACCGGCTTGAGCTTGGCGAGCCCTTCGCGTGTCGACGTGCTCACGCCTTCGTCGCCTTCCAGCGTCGTGGCGATCTTCTTGAAATTGGGCGCAGGCACCTCGAAGGGCAGCGTCATGTAACGCTTCTGGAATGCATTTCCGTCGGCCGTCGCCATACGGTACTGCTCCTCGCGCCGGAGTACCACTTCGTGCTGAGCCTCGGTGCCGAAGCCGTGGCGCTTGGCGACGTTCTCGGCAGTCTGCGTCATCGAGTGACCGCCGAGCGGATCGCAGCCGAAGTTGTCCATTACCCAGTCCTCGTGCGCGCCGGTGCCGCCCGGCCCTTTCGGGTTCGGGTAATAGAGATGCGGGCCGTTCGAGGTGCGATCGCAGGTCGCGGCAAGCGTGGTTCGCGCGCTGCCGGTCTCGATCTCTTCCGCGGCGGTCGCGAGCACCCGCACGCTCGTGGCGCACGCTTGCATGACCGTGGGTCCGCCGACGTGGCCGAGCCCGGCGAGACCGGTGAACCACGGCAGGCCGAAGAATGAATGCTTCTGCAGCACCGTGATGCCGAGCACACCGTAGTCGAACGACTCGGGCGCGATCTTGCGCCGCGCGAGCTCCTGCTTCGTGACGTGTGCAGCGAACTCCACCGAATGCAGGTTCGCAAAGCTCCCCTGCCAGCGTGCAAACGGCGTGCTCCAGTACGCGCCATAGGGAATGTGTGCCTTGTATGCCATTGGTCGTCCTTTCTTGCGATAGCGCGAATCAGCCGCCGTTCATGGCGAGCGTTTCCGTGTCCATCCGGGTGGCGAGCGCGCGCCGCGCGCGCTCGAGCTGCTCGCGCATCGCGCGGCCGGCGCCCGTTGCGTTGCCCGCCTGCAACGCGGCGGCAATCTCCTTCATACCCTCGAGCGCACCGGCCCGCACTGCCGTGTCCGCGAGCGTGAGCACGCGCAGGTAGCGCACGTGATCGGCGTAGACACCGATCGCGCGCACCATGCGGCGATTGGGAACGAGCGCAAGCCACGCCTCGCGAAAGCGTGAGTTCGCAGCGATGAACGTTTCGGCATCGCCCCCGACATGCGCGGCGACCGCGTCGGCCAGGGCATCGTCGAGAGGCTTGCGCAGGGTGTGATCCGCAGCGAGTGACGTCGCAAGCCGGATCGCTTCGGGCTCGAGCAGGCTGCGAAGCGCGTAGATGTCGTCGAGGTCCTCCGACGTGAGGCCCGGCACCGCGAAGCTGCGCCCATCGGCCTCGACGAGCCCCTCGCTCGCCAGCCGCGCGAGTGCCTCGCGAACCGGCGTGCGGGAGACGCCGAGTTGCGTTGCGAGCGCCACTTCCTGGAGTCGCTCGCTGGGACCGATGCGGCCGGTTCGCAGCAGATCGCGCAGGGCCTGGTAGACCTGGTCCGCGAGCGCGATCGGGCGGTCGAGCGGTTTCAGTTGCGGCGGCAAGGCCCCTCCTCGGGAGACGGACGCCAGGATCCCGAGCCGCGACCCGGCCCAGATGTGTACTGTATACACTCACTGCCCGGTGATGTCACGGGGGAGTGCTTGAATTCGTGATTCGAGCGAAACCAGCGAGCCGGGGTCCCGACCGTGCGCCTATATATAGTGTGTGCGCCTGATGTGAGCACCTGCTCACTTCCGGCCATCGGAACACTATTTCTCTAATCATTTGTTTTATATACATTTCTCATTCCCACTCGGTCGACGCGTATTGTCAACGCTGCCCGGCAACCGGCCATGGCGCTCGATAGCGCAGCGCCGATGGGAGAGAGGGTGAAAGTCCTGCAAACGCTCAAGCCTGGACAGCCTGGCACGAAGAAACTCGCGGCCCGGTTCGGCGACCGACTGTTATCCGTCCGTTACCGAGCGGACCCCGTCCGCGGAATCCGGTACACGACCGTCGAACTGATTGTCGACGAGGCGCCCCTGGCCACGATCACGCGCCGACCAAAGGCGCGCCCGTCCGCTGCGGATCCGAACCCCATGGTCGGCGTCCGGATCTTCTTTCGCGAGCCCGAAGTCCGGGAGCGAGCAAAGGCCGCAGGCGCAATCTGGCGCAGTCGCCAGAAACTCTGGGAAATGCCGTGGCGCACCGCGCAAAGCCTCGGGCTCGCCGATCGCGTCGTCTGCGGGCGACCGCAAAGCTGAATCTACTTCGCCTCGGGCCGCGCCTACACATCCGATGAGAAATCCCTATCCATAGTGATTTCTCACCACCGGTATATTATTTCCCCCATACCCTGAAGACGTCCATTTACTAGTTGGGCGTCGTAGGAGCCTAGGCACGCCGTATGTTCGGATTGTTCAAATCGGCACTGTTCGATGACCCGCGGCTTGGCGAGTTGCATCGCTCGCGCGGAGCATGGCGTGGGACACTCAAGCTTGATGCTGCGGCACCGGTTCCTCTGGTTCTAAGCGGGGGCCGGGCGGCGCCCGACAGCGAGGCTCTCCGTATCGCGCAATCCGTTTCTGCGCAATACGCGTCATGGCGGCCTGCGATTGAACGCGAGTTGTACGATCACTACTCTCCTTACGCGGAGGCCGTTGCCGCAGGAGAATTGGATGCTCCTCCTTCAGATCTACCCCCGATTGATGGACCGTCCTCGGTCTGGCCTCATACAACTGTCGAGTTCGTTCAGGTCGCTCCGCTGAGTGGAGTTGTAACTGTCGAGATTGGGTATCGAGTCACGTGGGATGAGGAACACACTTTAGGTGCTCGCATTCGCGATGGGCAACTGCTGGAGCTTTGCGGTAGCGTTCTAGTGCCATGAAAACGCCGCCCAACCATGCGCTCGAGCCGACCGCCGCCAGCGGGCTTCGCCGGCTGGCGGTGCCCTCGTCGCTGCGCTCCTCGGCGGCGGCTCAGCGCAAGCGTTGGGCAGCAATAAGGAGAGGCCGTGGCTGATCCGAAGGTAGACACAACAGCGGCCGAGGCTTACGAGTCTGCACTCGTACCAGGACTATTCGGTCCTTGGGCTCAGACCGTTGTGGCTGGTGCGGGGATCGCTCCTGGAATGACTGTTCTTGACCTCGCATGCGGTACCGGCGTCGCCACACAATATGCCGCCCAGCTGTGCTCGCCGAAGGGCCGAGTCATCGGAGTCGACATCGACGCGGGGATGGTTGAGATTGCGAAGGAGGCGATGCTAAGGATGAGTATCGTCGCTGACTTTCGCTGTGCACCGGCTGACGAGCTTCCAATCGACGCCGCGTCCATTGATATTGCACTTTGTCTCCAAGGGCTTCAATTCTTCCCTGACCGATCAAGGGCATTCTCTGAGTTGCATCGAGTCGTGAAACGAGGAGGAAAAGTGGTCGCGACAACGTGGAGTTCCATTGAGACTTGCAAGGGTTACTGGGCGATGATCAGTATCCTAGAAGCGCGCAATATAGACGCGGGTCCTGCACGCAAGCCGTTCTCACTTTCAGACCCCACTGAACTTCGTACGTACGCGGAGGCCGCAGGGTTTGGCTACGTTTCGGCTCGAACCGAGCAGCGCCTTGCTGATTTTGCGTCAACTGAGTCCTTCGTAGAAGCAGTCGCTCAGGGCGCTCCATCGTCGCGTTTCGCTCTTGCGAAGGTGCCTCGAGACGAGTGGGCAGACTTTCTATCCGATGTCGACTCACTGCTCACGCAATGGAAATCTGGAGACCGACTGCGATTCCCCATGCAAAGCAACGTCTTGGAAGCGCGACGCTAATGCTGCCCAACCACGCGCTCGAGCCCACCGCCGCCAGCGGGCTTCGCGCGCTGGCGGTGCCCTCGTCGCTGCGCTTCTCGGCGGCGGCTCAGCGCAAGCGTTATGCGTCATGACTGAGCCGGCGCAGCCAACTGCCAAAGTTCTGTTTCGCGTTGCGCACGACGACGGATCTTCGGACGTCGAAACCCTTTGGGCTTTCGACTTGGGCGATGACCATTACAGGATCGATAATTGCCCTTTCTACGCTTACTCGGTATCGCTGCACGACGTAGTGTATGCACCACATGATCCAAATGAAGAGTTTGCTACGTTCCGAAACGTCGTTGCCAAATCGGGGAACCGCACAGTTCGAGTAGTCTTCGACCCTCCGATTGAAGCCGGAAATGCATCAGACGGGATATTGCAAGGGCTAGTCGCACTTGGTTGCGAATGTGAGGGCGCGAACGCCAAGTACATTGCGTTGAACATTCCACCTGACGTTGATTTGAGCGCGGTGCGGGACTACCTCCTTAACCACGATGCGGAGTGGGAACACGGTGACCCCACATACGACGCCCTTCACCCAGATGACGCATAACCCCGTGCTCGAGCCGACCGCCGCCAGCGGGCTTCGCCGGCTGGCGGTGCCCTCGTCGCTGCGCTCCTCGGCGGCGGCTCAGCGCGAGCGTTGGGCGTCAAGGGAGGAGTCATGACCGATAGCGAACTCCGCGGTCTTGTGCTCCGACGGTTTTATGATCGTCGGCTTGAACTCATGGTCAGTATCGAGCTTAGCGATTTCGACAACCGATTTTCCCTCTTCGAACTCCAGAATATCTGTCAGCAGCTCGATGAGAAGGGGCTAATTGGTCAATGGAAGCCGATGGTGACGAAGGGAAAGTTCGTGGGAAATGGCCAGATCACTGCGGAAGGTGTCGACGTCGTCGAAGGCAACGCGAAGCCGCCTATCTCCATCACTTTCGATCAACGATCCACAGTCTCTGTGACGTCGTCCCAGAATGTTCAGATCGGCAGTCACAACATTCAGGATGTGCAGGTGCAGCTGGAGGCCCTTGTTCAGGCAATCGACGCATCAAGCGCGAGCGCGAGAGACAAGGCCGAAGCCAAGTCTCTCCTTAAGCAATTTTTGGCTCACCCAGTTGTCGCTGCCATCATCGGTGGTCTCGCCTCAACTCTCTGATGACGCCCAACCACGCGCTCGAGCCGACCGCCGCCAGCGGGCTTCGCCGGCTGGCGGTGCCCTCGTCGCTGCGCTCCTCGGCGGCGGCTCAGCGCGAGCGTTGGGCATCCCCGCAAATGCGTATCGCCGCGTGAATCGGACGATCTTCCTAATCAAGGTTGTGCACACTCTGGTCTTCTGGATTCTCAGTGCATGTGTTCTATACGCTCTCTTCAGTGGCATTACAGGTGGCATCACGACTTGGACTTGGATTGCAGTCGGCCTACTATTTCTCGAGAGTGTTGTACTCGCGGGATCTGGCTGGACATGCCCGCTCACCATCCTTGCCGAACGGCGCGGCGCAATCCGGGGCTCCGTGACGGACATCTTCCTCCCGAAGTGGTTTGCCGATCGTATCTTCCCGATTTGCGGCAGCATGTACATGCTCGCGGTCGCGCTGATCATCTGGCGCATGTTCGGCTAGGGAAGCGTCAGATCCTTAATGCGGATGCCCAACCACGTGCTCGAGCCGACCGCCGCAAGCGGGCTTCGCGCGCTTGCGGTTCCCTCGTCGCTAGCTCCTCGGCGGCGGCTCAGCGCGAGCGTTAGGCGAGAACATGGAAAAAATGCGAGCGTTTGTGATCACCGAGCCTGGCGGCCCGGAAAAGCTCGTGTTACGTGAAATTGCGAAGCCGACTCCGCGTGATGGTTGGGTCTTGATTCGAAATCGCGCCTTCGGGTTGAATCGATCAGAGTGGTTCACTCGGCGAGGCGATTCCCCTTCCGTCAAGTTTCCACGCGTGCTTGGCATCGAGTGTGTCGGAGAGGTCGTCGACGCCCCGGGAAGTGACTTGTCCGCAGGCGACTGCGTCGCGGCAATGATGGGCGGGATGGGACGACAGTACGATGGTGCATATGCGGAGTTTGTTCTGATCCCACGGCGGCACGTGTTTCCCTTGACGACAAGCCTGAATTGGAGGGTTCTCGGAGCCTTACCCGAGATGTTTCAAACCACGCACGGTTCGCTCCACACAGGCCTGGAGATCGAGCGGGCACGAAACCTCCTGGTGCGAGGGGGGACCTCGTCCATCGGATTCATGGCCATCGCGCTAGCGCGCTCGGCGGGCCTGGAAGTCAGCGCAACGACTCGAAGCGCGAGCAAAGCCGAAGAGTTACAGGCAGTTGGGGTCAGGCACGTGTTGATCGACGACGGGTCTATCGTGGAGCAGGCCCGGACCATCTACGCGGAGGGATACGACCGCGCGCTCGAGCTGATCGGTGCGTCAACGGTGCTCGACTCGCTGCGTGCAACGCGGCGCGGGGGAATCGTGTGCATGACAGGCATGTTAGGTGGCAAATGGGTCCTGCCAGAGTTCCATCCGATGGGGGACGTGCCTACTGGCGTCAAGTTGACCTCATACAGCGGCGAATCGGGCGACATTAGCGTCGCCCAACTCCAGGAATGTGTTGGACTAGTGGAGTCTGGTGCGCTCCAAGTCAAGCTTGGCCCGGTCTATCCTTTCGAGAGACTTCCTGACGCACACAGGCTCATGGATGAGAATCGGGCGAATGGGAAGATCGTGATCGAGATTGTCTGAGAGGGGCGTTGGCTGTATATGATTTTTACCGCGAAAGTCTCTGCGCTTCGACACGCGAGCTTGTGGGGCATCGTGCCTATCTCCAGGTCGAGCGGACGGGCCGGAAGCCGCGCCACTAGCATGGACTCTAGCGGCCAGCCGCTCACCAAGACGTTGGGCGCCACGCGTCACCCGCACACGTCCTCGCCATCGGAGATAGAAGAAAGATATGACCCCGCACGAATCAACCAACATCTCTGTCGTGCTGAAGTACTTCGACGGGTGCAACTCTGGTGATCTCGATGTACTGCTCAGCACTCTCGATCCGGACGTTGTTCACTATTTCCTGCCCGCCCGCTTCCCGCCGATACACGGAGCCGAGCATCTCGCGAAGTACTGGAGAAAGTTCAAGAACGTCCTGAACCCTGTCTGGCGAATCGACCACATCATGGGTCGAGACGATGAGGTGGTGAGTGAGTGGAGTTGCCTCTGGACACCGCAAGGGACATCGCGGCATGTAATGATGCGTGGAACCGAGTGGTACGTGATGCGACAAGGGCGAATTGCTGAGGTTCGTGCGTACTTCCTCTACGACGATTCTGCCGATTCCCAGCTTGCTGGCTTTCCATATCCGGAGCGGGGCTATCTCGGCGCTTCGCGGTAGCCCCCAGTATCGGGCTTCTTTCGTCCCAACATTGGTATGGACACCTCCAACCCCAATCTCTGGACCCCCAGTTCGCGCACGAAGGCGCCCAACAAAGTGCTGCAGGCGACCCGTAACAGCGGCGCTGCTCTTGCTATTGCAGGCGCCTAAGCACTGGCGTTGGGCGGCCGAAGTCCGGAAGATCCTGCGAACTGTGAGGCCAACTGAATGATGTTGTTCTACTACGCTCCCCACACATGTGCATTGGCGTCGCACATAGCGCTTGAGCAAGCCGGGGCACAGTACCAGCTAAAGCGCGTCGACTTCGCAAAGAATGAACAACGATCGCCTGAGTATCTGCGTATCAACCCCAAGGGCCGTGTGCCGGCCCTGGTCACGGACCGGGGCATTCTGACCGAGACCCCTGCCCTGTTGACATTCATCGCGCAGAGTTTTCCAGCAGCAAGGTTAGCGCCGCTTGATGACCCTTTTGCGCTCGCACAGGTCCAGTCGTTCAATAGCTATTTGTGTTCGACCGCTCATGTCGCACACTCTCACAGAATGCGTGGGTATCGTTGGGCAGACGATCCGGTAGCAATTGAGGCGATGAAAAAGAAGGTGCCTCAGTCGGTCGGGGAGTGCTTTGATCAGATCGAGCGCGAAATGCTTCGAGGCCCCTGGGTCATTGGTGAAACCTACACTGTCTGCGACATGTACCTTTTTACCCTCGCGCAGTGGCTGGAAGCCGACGGGGTTGATCTGAGCCGCATACCCAAAGTGGCCGATCATAGGCACCGCATGTCTGAGATCGCGGCGGTCGCCAAGGCGATCGCCGCCGAGCTCGCGTATTAAGGGCGCTGTACACATGACAATGGCCGCCCAACAGCGCCTTGCAGTGATGTGCCAGAGACGGCGCACCGCTGAAGGCAACGTTATACGGCACTCGTAAACGAGCGCTCAGAGCAGATTTCGTTACGGGGCACTATCGCCATGACTACACCAACACCGACCTTTCGCGATTTTGAGTACGCGGGTTGGAGCAACGAACGTGTCTGCGAAAACTACGATCACCACTTTGGGGCCGTGACGCGGCAATCGATGGAAGCATTGCTGGATGCTGCCGGTGTAAGCGAAGGCAGTCAGGTTCTGGACGTTTGCACTGGTGCCGGTTATGGCGCCGGGTTGGCCGCAGAACGCGGGGCGCGAGCCACCGGCATTGATTTTTCCGCAGCTCAAGTTAAATTGGCTCGCGCGCACTATCCAGCGGCGACATTCCAGGAAGGAGATGGAACGACTCTGCCTTTCCCGGACGAAACCTTCGACAGCGTGGTGAACAGCATTGGGGTTCCACACTTCTCCGATCCGGATGCGGCGATTCGCGAAGCGTTTCGGGTTTTGAAAGAAGGAGGAAAGTTCGCTTTCACTGTCTATGACGCCCCCGAGCGGTCCGTGGGCTTCGGAGCGGTTTATCAGGCGGTGCAGGCTCACGGAACAATGAACGTCGGGCTCCCGCAAGGGCCTAATTTCTTTCTTTTCAGTGATCCCGCCGAGTCCACAAATCGACTTGCTGCTGCTGGATTCGGGTCCATCAAGATCATTATCCAGCCGCAGGTTTGGCGGCTTACTTCTCCGGACGACGCGATCGAGGCCGTCCTGCAAGGGTCGGTGCGCGCGGCAGCGACGCTGAAGGCGCAGGCGTCCGAACTATTGCCCAGGATACGCGCGACGATTTCCGAAATACTGGGCGAGTACAAGCGGGAAAGCATCTACGAAGTGCCCATGCCCGTGGTACTCGCCTCCGCCACAAAGCCATGACGCTTGCAGGAATCCGGTGCCGTATAACCCTCCCCTGCAGCCGACGCGCTGGAGCGCGCGGCTGAAGGAGACGTTAAGCACGTGATTGTTGTGGGTAGCGAGAAGACAGACGCTGAAAAGTTGATCAATGACCTTCTCCCATTCGCGGAGAAGATGCTCGGCGAGCATAGGGAGTTTCTTCCGCTCGGAGGCCATATGAAACCGGACGGCACGATCGTACGGGAGGGCGCTCATGATGGCCGCGAACAACCGCCGTCCCAAGACCAAATCGATCTATTACGCGAAACGCATCGGAAGCAGGCTCAATCGAAATCGATTCGGGCCTGTGCGACGGTGTACGATATTCGAACCGTCCCACCCAATCGCACGGAAAAGCAGGATGCGATTGCTGTTGATCTTGATCATGAGAGTGGCTATTCGGTCGTGGTGGTCTTTCCATATTCTTTCACGCCGGATGGTCTACTTCGCGTTGAACCACCGTTTGCAGCTGGGGGCGATGGCGCAATCTTCGGTCGCGCACGTGCCTGGAGCCAACTTTGAAGTGCAACACTGATCCGTTGGCATAGAAGCACTCCTGTGGGGTTTGGTCGTCCAGTCGTTTGCGCGGCCGGGTGTTGAAATATGCGGCCAGGAGCTGTATTCGAGCAGAATTTCGGGCATACATACTGATCACTAGGATCGAGCGCCTCAACAGCCCGGGAGTGGAAATGCGGGCATTCCCGATGAACATGGAAGGCACGGGCGCGTCGAGAAGGAGAAGTTCTCCATCGGCGAGTACGATTTCATTGCATTGGCCCTTGATACCGAAGGCAATATGTTCGGGCTACATTCGATGAAGTGAGCGAATGGTCGAATTTCCACGTCAAAGGAGCCCACTGTGGCAGAAGTCGGAACGAAGCTGATCTTCGAGAACGAGCGCGTTCGTGTCTGGGAATTCACCTTGCAACCTGGCGAGAGCATCGAGGCACACCGTCACGACCACGATTACTTCTTCTATCCGATCGAGGGCGGCACCCTCGAAGTCACCCGCGCCAGCGGAACCATCCGGGCGACTCTGAACTCCGGCGAAGTCTACTTCCGCAAGGGTGGTGACTCTCATGCGGCAACGAACGTCGACGATCATCGCTATCACGAGGTGCTGGTCGAACTCAAAGGCTGACGACGAGTCCGATGCGAGAAACCACGCGCATGACCGCACCGGTCGCGCCGATTCAGCCTGCCAAGCTCCGGCGCACGGAGATGTCGATGACACATGTTGTCCGCCTGGCACTCGCCCTTTGCCTGCTCGCGACGCAGATACCGACGGCATTTGCGAAGGAGGAAGCCGCTGCGAGCGTCGCGCAGGGGCTCGTCACGTTCTCCTCGGACGAGGGACTCGCCCGGCTGGCTCGCTCGACGGCAAAGGTGGATTTCCCGGCGATTGCCAATCAGTTCGAGGCGCAGTCCAATGCCGCGTTCTGCGGCCCCACGTCCGCAGCCATCGTACTCAATACCGTCCGCGGTCGAAGTGACGATTTGCCGCACGATCGAAGCCGATTGCGCCCGGAAGATCTTCGGTACGTTCCAAGCTCCTCCGATCCATCGCTTCCCCGCTTCACGCAGGACAACGTGATCACCAAGGGGAAGAAGACCCGCGCCCAGGTCCTCGGGGAGCCTGTGACGATCGATGGGAAGCAGGTGAAGGATTTCGGGTATCAGATTCGCCAGCTCGATGAAATGCTCAGGGCCAATGGCCTGGTCACGAAACTGGTCATCGTCGATGAAAGCAAGACCGAGCAGGATATCCGGGCCAATCTCGTCGAGAACCTCGAGCGGCGAGGCGACTACGTGATCGTTGCCTATCTCCGCGAGGCGGTTGGGCAGCGGGGCCGCGGGCATATTTCGCCGCTCGGCGCGTACGACGCCGTATCCGATTCCTTCCTCGTCCTGGACGTCAACCCGACGAGCGCCGGCTGGGTCTGGATGCCCACCTGCGACACTCGTCAAGGGCATGCGCACTTTCGATACGGTCGAGAACCGCGGCTATATCCTGATCGACGGAAAGTGATCGAAGGCAGATCGCGCTGATCGAACCGAAGCGCGCAGCGCCATCTGCCGAGGCTTGACCAAGCGACCGAACCTGGACGTCAGCGAGCCGGCTCGCCGCCCCCCATCGTTCCCGCAATTGCCGCCTGCAACCCGGCGATCTCGATCTTGACCATCTTCATCATCGCGTCCGACGCGCGCTTGGCCTTTTCCCGATCAGGCTGAGCCATCAACTCGCCAAGAACGGTCGGGACGATTTGCCATGAGAGGCCGAAGCGGTCCTTCAGCCAGCCGCATTGCTCGGCCGACCCGCCATCGAGCAGTGCGTTCCAGTAGCGGTCGAGCTCGGCCTGATCGTCGCAGTTCACGACGAACGAAACCGCGTGGTTGAATGGGTCAAGCGGCCCGGCGCTCATTGCGATGAAAGGCTGGCCGAACAGCTCGAACTCGACGACCTTCACCGATCCGGGTGGGCCGCTCGGCGATTCGCTCGGCAGCGCCGTGACACGAATGACGCGAGAGTCGGGAAAGATGGAGGCGTAGAACGCCGCGGCCTCTTCGGCCTCGCTGGAATACCAGAGGAACGGAGTGATCTTCTGCATCGGCTTCTCCTGGGAGAGGAAGTGTCGGAACACGGCGGCCGGTTGGCCTCGCGTGTCGGCACATTGTGACCACCCGGCAACCGCCGTTTCCACTCGCTAGTCGATCGGCGGGGCGGCGATTCGACATCGGTCCGGTGTTTCACCAGGCACCGGATCCTGACAGAATGCACGAAGCGGTCGTCGCAGTGCGGTTCCCGGTTCTTCGACGGCACCCGGACTCTCCGAAAGGGGAGTCCCAGGCATACAGGAAAGACATGGTGAAATCGATCCCGCTCCCACGCCCGATGAACCACATCGGCCTCACCGTCCCGGATGTCTTCGCGGCCATCGACTGGTATCGCGATGTACTCGGCTTCACCCACATCATGGGGCCTCGTGTGCTCGAGGCCACATCCGAGGCCACCCACGAGACGCCGTCCATCTTCGGTCCGCGCTTTCGCAAGGCCTACCAGGCGCACATGCTCGCAGGGAACGGCGTCGGGCTGGAGCTATTCCAGTTCATCGAGCCGGCCGTCGAGTCGCGGGCGGACAATTTCGAGTACTGGAAAATCGGCGTCTTCCACATTTGCGTCACGGATCCCGACATCGAGGGCCTGGCGCGCCGCATCGTGCAGGCAGGTGGTCGCCAGCGCGTATCGATTTTCGAGTTCGTTCCGGGGCGTCCCTACCGGCTGGTCTACTGCGAGGACCCGTGGGGCAACGTCATAGAAGTGTTCTCGCACGACTATGTCGAGGTCTTCGCGAACTGGCCGCAGCCCGGAATGAGCGCCGCACCACGATTCATCAGTCGCGAGGAAGCGGCGCAGGAAGCAGTTAGAAAGTGAAACCGAAGTCCGACCTGTAGCCGGTGCTGCGATGGGGCGATTCGCCAGACTTCATGAAATCGAGCGCCTCGACCCCGCGCACGACTGCCAGCGCATCATGCATCTCTCGTTCGGCTACGAGTTCTGCTGGGACGCGACCCGGGCGCTGGAGCTCGCGCTCTACCGCACCTACTGCGTGCCCAGCATCTCCGGGCTGCTCGACCGCACCGGCGAGTTCTATCGGCACACCCAACGCCGCTACGACGACACCGCGATCCTCATTGCCGAGATGTGCGAATGGGGCTATGAGCGCGGCCGGGGGCAGGAAGCGCTGGCGCGCATCAATTGGGCCCACGGCCACTTCCAAATCTCCAACGAAGATTTTCTCTACGTGCTGTCGACCTTCATCTATGTGCCGATTCACTGGATCGACCGTTACGGCTGGCGACCCACCTGTCCCACCGAGAAGCTCGGCTACTACCATTTCTGGCGGGAGGTTGGGACGCGGATGGGCATTCGCAACATTCCGCCGACCTATGAGGCCTTCGAGGACTGGGCGCGCGCCTATGAGCTCAGGACGTTCCGCTACACCGAGGCCAACCGGAAGATCGGCGCCGCGACCCGCGACCTCTTCGCATCGTGGTATCCGCGCCCGCTGGCTCCGGTCGTGCGCGCTACGGTCCACGCGTTGCTCGACGACGCCATGCTTGACGCATTCGGATTCCCGCACCCGTTGCCGAGTGTGCGCGGACTGATTGGCGGCGCCCTCAAGCTGAGGGGGTGGATCGTCCGCTGGCTCCCGGCCAGGCACAAGCCGAACTTCTTCACCAACCGCCCCAACCGGACGCACTCGCGAGGCTACGAGATCGCGTCGCTTGGGCCCTCGCAATTGGTCGCCGCGGAGAAAGGTCGCGCCGCGGAAGCCGCGTCACGAGATGGGCGAGATAGTTAGACGAGCTCCGGTCAAGTCATCTCCGCGGAGAACACTTTTTTGGAGATCCGCGGTCAATCCTCGAGCAGCGTCCTCTTGTAGGTCTCCTGAATCACCCACGCATCGTAGCTCGCGCGATGGCGCGTCTGGTTCATCTCCTGGAGCACCCGGTCCTTTGTTTCGTGCCAGCGCCCCATCTGGCTCTCGGAGAGAATCGCCTCCAGAGGGCTGACGTGGAATTCCATGCTCGTTCGCGCCGCGTGAAAAAGTGTCGTGAGCCACGGCTTGTCGACGACCCAGCCATCCGTATATAGCGTCCGCCCCTCGAGCAAGGCATTCAGATGCGCGGTGACTTCGTTCATCGGCTTGCCATAGCTCTCCAGAATGTCTCTCGCCACGCGGTGAATCTTTTCCGCTTCCGCATCCCAGTGCGTCCAGTCCGGAGCAGGCAGGATTAGCGTGCAGAATTTCTTGTTGTCTTCCAGGGCGACGCCGACCTCGATCGGATAGCTCGTCGCTCCAAATCCGGAGGCCTCGACATCGATGATGAGGGGGGTGACAACCCTGGCCATGCTCAATCGCACCGCGCAGATCAAACGGCGCCTTCGTCCGCCGCGATTTACACTTCGATTCCCGGACTAGACGATGCGGGATACCGGGCGCAAGAACCGCGCCATTACGCATCAATTCCGCGATCCGAGCAAGCGGATCGCGGTGGCGGGCAGCCCGGAAGGACAGGAGAAATATGAAACCCAAGGACTCCGAACTCAAAACCTGCGCCGTTTGCGGGAAGATCTTTCCCGGCACGCAACGTCGTATCGGGCGAGCTCGTCCGCACTGAGATCTCGGCTGAAATCCTGAAATCCTTCCCGGAGTGGTCGTCCGACAAGTTCATTTGCAAGACCGACCTGGCGGAAACGCGGGGGAAATACGTCCACTCCCTGCTCGAATCCGAAAAGGGCGAACTGTCCTCGATCGAGCAAGACGTCCTGCGCAGCCTGCGAGACCACGAGTTGCTCTCCGCCGAATGTCGATTCGGAACTGGACCAAAGTGGTCTTTCGGCGAACGGCTGGCAGACCGGATCGCAACTTCGGCGGCAGCTGGACCTTTCTCATCCTCTTCGGCGTCTTTCTCCTCGTCTGGGTGGTGATGAACTCGCTCGTATTATTTTGGCGCCCGCTTGACCCCTACCCCTTCATCTTCCTCAACCTTATCCTTTCGTGCCTTGCCGCCATCCAGGCACCGATCATCATGATGAGTCAGAATCGCCAGGAAGCGAAAGACCGCATCCAGTCGCAATATGACTATCGGGTGAACCTGAAGGCCGAGCTCGAGATCCGGCACCTCCACGAGAAAATGGATCATCTACTTTCGCACCAGTGGGAACGGCTCGTACAGATCCAGGAGTTGCAGCTCGAATTGCTGTCCGAGCTCGGGGCCAGGAAGTGATCCATGGCTCGGATCGGTCTCATTTCCGACACGCACGGCCTGTTGCGCCCGGAAGCCTTGGCCTTTCTGCGCGGCAGCGACCACATCGTGCACGCGGGAGATATCGGCCACGCCGCGGTGCTGCATGAGCTCGCGACACTTGCTCCCGTCACCGCCGTGCGAGGCAACAACGACCGTGAACCGTGGGCCGACGAAGTGCGCGGAACGGAAGTACTGGCAGTCGGTGAAGTCCTGGTGTACGTCCTCCACGACCTGGCCGAGCTCGACCTGGATCCGGCTGCGGCCGGATTCCGGGTCGTCGTCTCGGGACACTCGCACCGACCCGCAGTCGAGGAGCGCGACGGGGTGCTCTATGTCAACCCGGGAAGCTCGGGCCCGCGCCGATTCAAGCTGCCGATCGCGGTGGCAGAGCTCCATATCGAGGGCGCGTCGGTCGAAGCGCGGCTGGTCGAGCTCGACCGGGGCCGCGTTTGTTCGCTGAGTTAGGTGTATAGTCCACCCGTCTTTGCGGGCGTCGGTCGCAGGATCGGTCTCGTGAAAGTTTCGTCTCCGCACCCACCCCGAGTGTCAGCACAGGACATCGCTCGCGGGCGGGCAGCGCCACCGAGTTCCGGCAGTCCGGCAAGTGTATTTCACACGTCGACTCGGAGGAGGTGAATATGGCAATCGAACTTTATTCTTGGCCGATGAGCTCGGGCACGCGAATCATGTGGGCGCTCGAGGAACTTGGGCTCCCCTACAAGTACGTCGCAGTCGACCGGGAGAAGAACGAGCACCGGTCGCCCGCCTACCTTGCCGTGAATCCGCACGGCAAGGTGCCGGCGCTGGTGGATGAAGCACAGCGCTTCTTCGAATCGGGCGCCATCCTACTGCACCTCGGCAACAAGTATGGCGTCGACAAGAAGCTATGGCCGCCTTCCGGTGGCCAGGAGCGTGCGGACGCCGTCTCCTGGACGGTGTGGGCGATGACCGAGCTCGGACCCTACATGATGCAGTACCTGTACCACGGTCTCGATTCGCCTGTCTCGTACAAGCCCGCGGACCGCAGCAAGGCTGCCGCCGAGTACAACCTTTCGCAGTTCAACCGCATGCTCGACACCTTGGAGGCGCGACTCGACGGGCGCGAATACCTGCTCGGCGGGTTCTCGATCGCGGACGTCGCGGCCGCGAGCTGGCTGACGCTCGGCGGCATGCTCGGTCTCAAGCTCGATAAGCACCCGCGGGTTGCGGGCTGGTGCAAGCGATGCGCGGATCGCCCGGCATTCAAGAAGGCGCGCTAGCGCTGACAATCGCGGGAGAGTGGCGTTGCTGCCCGCGATACGAAATCTTCTCGAACCGCGCAATGGGTCTGGCGACGAGCTCCTGACACCGGTGCTCCAGGAATCCGGTTTTCGCCTGGAGCACATCGCCTCGAAAGGTGCCGCAAGCCCACCGGGCTTCTGGTATGACCAGGACAAGCCCGAGTGGGTGGCCCTCTTGCGAGGGCACGCCACGCTCGAGTTCGAGGATGAGCGGTTGACGCTGAAGCCCGGCGATAGCCTGCTCATCCCGGCGCACACGAAACATCGAGTGGCGGACACATCTTCCGACGCGGTCTGGCTCGCGCTGCATTTCGGCGGCGCCCCGTAAGTCGTCGCGCCGGAACCGTCGGTCACGCTGCTGCTGTTCGCCGCCAGAATCACCATTTTCGCCAGTATCATGTCGGTGGAATCTAGAAACGATCTCACCGGAGACTGAACCATGACCCGCATTCTCCTCATCCAGGGAGCGAACATGATGCACCTTGGCAAGCGCGAGCCCGAGTTCTACGGGACCACGACCGCCAAGCAGCTCGATGCCATGCTCCAGAAGCACGCGAAGTCGAAGGGCTACAAGCTGGAAATCTTCTATTCCAACCTCGAGGGCGAGGCGATCAATCGCATTTACCGCGCGCTGGACGAAGGCGTCGAGGGTCTGGTGATGAATCCCGCCGGATTCAACCACGCCGGGTACGCGCTGCGCGATTGCATTCGAGGCGCGGGATTGCCATACGTGGAAGTGCACATGACCAACGTGGAGGCGCGCGGCATCAAGTGCGTGATCGCGCCGGAAGCGAAGGGAGTCATATTCGGATTCGGCGTACACAGTTACGTTCTTGGGCTCGAGGCGATGCTGCACCTGCTGTCGGGCGACGAAGCGCTGAGCGCTCGGTTCCATTGCATCCGTGAGGGCCATTGGCATCCTGCTCGTCGTTGCCGCCCTCGCGGGCGTCGGCTATTACTACGGCCCCGAGCTCATGGGGTACTTCTCCGATGCGGACGGGCGAGCCCGTCTCGCCGGCGACTACCTGATCGAGGACGCGCAACCCGCCATGAACGCGATCGCGCACAACGCCGCGTCCAAGGGCGCGCTGCGCGGGGCAGGCGCGGGCATCGCCGTGAAGCCATCCGGACGCGGCGTCCGGGCGTATGGAAGCGATGGGTTCTTCCTCGTCGGCTCGAACGGAGTGATCCAGGCGCGGAGCCCGCAGCATGGCGTCGTGCTGACGCTGACCCCGGAACTTCGCGATGGCAAGGTCGCGTGGCGATGCACGAGCGCGCTTCCGCCCGAGCAGCTCACGACCCGTTGCAAGTAGTCGAGCGGGACCGCGCGGCGTCTAGGAACGGCCTGAACGGGTCCGTCATTCCCGCGGACGCGGGAATCCAGACCTGGCGCATTCAAGACCTACCTGGATCCCCGCTTGCGCGGGGATGACCCGATCAGAAGTCTCCTAAGTGAATGCAAGGACGATCTTTCCGCGCGCGTGACCGGATTCGGAGAGACGATAGGCGTCGGGCGCGCGATCGAAAGGGAAACGGCTCTCGACGGTCGATCGCAGAACCCCGGATGCTGCCCATCCAAACAGTTGCTCGAGCCGCGCGCGAGTGGATTGAATTCGCGACGCGACGACCCGAATGTCCGCCCTGGGCGGAACGCTTGGAACCGGCGCGGCCATCAAGGCAACGAGCACGCCACCAGGCTTGAGCGAACGTTGCGATCGCACGTGGGTCTCGCCCCCGATCGTGTCGAGCACCACGTCGCATGCGGGTGCCGCTGTGACGAAATCCTCGGTGACGTAATCGATCACGCGCGTCGCGCCGAGCCCGATGCAGTACGCGCCGTTTGCCGCGCTGCAGGTCGCGAGCACTTCGGCGCCGAGGTGTCGTGCAATCTGGATCGCGAGCCCGCCGACGCCACCCGGGCCGGCGTGAATCAGCACCCGCTGTCCTGCAGCGAGCCTGGCATCCTCGACCAGCGGGATGTACGCCGAAAGTCCGGACACACCGAGCGAGGCCGCCGCCTCGGGCACAACGCCCGCGGGAATCGGCGCAATCTGTGCGGCCGGCAGCACTGCATATTCGGCGTGCGTGCCGTGCCTGGTCGGGTCCGCCAGCCCGGCAACAGCCTGGCCGACGGCAAGGTCGGACACGCCCTCACCCATGGCGACGATCATCCCGGCGCAATCGCGACCGAGCGCACGTGGCAGCGCGATCTGCACGATTCTACGCAGATAGCCACTGCGCATTTTCCAGTCGATCGGATTGATGCTCGCCGCGGCGACCTTGACCAGGACCTCCCCCGGACCGGGCAACGGTACGGGCACCGTATCGAGGCGCAGGACTTCCGGGCCGCCGAACTCGTGCACGCGCCACGCGCGCATGGTTTCTGGAATCGTCATGGGGGGATTATCCCATTCCACACTGCGCGTTCGGTTCTGGCGCAGGCAATCCGCGCTCTACGTATACTTGGGTCGGGAGGCGGGCGTAACCCCATACGCGCCGCGTGGATTCATCGGAGAAGCCTAATGAACGCGCCGGCCGCGCAACGCGAGATCACGCTGGAGGACAAGTACACCCTACCGCAGGGGCGGGCGTACATGACCGCGATCCAGGCGCTGGTGCGCCTGATGATGCTGCAGCAGGAACGCGACGCCCGCGCCGGGCTGAACACCGCCGGCTACGTTTCCGGATATCGCGGCTCCCCGCTCGGCGGACTCGATCTTGCGCTCGCCCGCGCCCAACCGCACCTCGACCGGCACCGTATTCGCTTTCACCCGGGCGTGAACGAGGACCTCGCGGCCACGGCCATCTGGGGCACCCAGCAGCTCGGCCTTTTCCCCGGGTCGAAGCACGACGGCGTGTTCTCCATGTGGTACGGCAAGGCACCCGGCGTCGATCGCTCGGGCGATGCTTTCCGCCACGGCAATGCAGCGGGCAGCGCAAGGCACGGCGGCGTGCTGCTCGCGGCGGGTGACGATCCTGCTGCGCGCTCCACCACCGTGGCCGACCAGACGGACTTCATGTTCAAGGCGCTGTTGATCCCGATGCTCGCGCCGGCCACGGTGCAGGACATTCTCGACCTCGGACTGCACGGCTTCGCGATGTCGCGCTACTCGGGCTGCTGGGTCGCGTTCAAATGCGTGAGCGACGTGGCGGAAAGCTCGGCCTCAGTGATCGTGGACCCGGCGCACGTGCAGATTCATACGCCCACCGATTTCGAGCTGCCCGAGGGCGGACTCAACATCCGCTACCCGGACTTCATGCTGGATGCGGAGGCCCGACTCAAGAATCACAAGCTCTTCGCCGCGCTGGCGTACGCGCGCGCGAACGGATTGAACCGTATCACCCTGGACAGCCCGCGCGCACGGCTCGGGCTCGTCGCGGCGGGCAAGGCGTACACGGACCTGCGGCAAGCGCTCGCGACGCTCGGAATCGACGACGACGCCGCGCGCGGCATGGGCCTGCGCATCCTCAAGGTGGACATGCCGTGGCCGCTCGAGCCCGAAGCGGTGCGCCGCTTCGCGACCGGGCTGGAGGAGATCCTGGTCATCGAGGAAAAGCGCCCGCTCATCGAGGAGCAGATCAAGGAACAGCTCTACCACTGGCCGGACGCCGCGCGCCCACGTGTGGTGGGCAAGCTCGACGGCGCCGGGCAATGGGAGCACAAGGCCGGCGCCGACTGGCTCATCCCGCCGACCAGCGAGCTCACCTCCGTGATCGCGGCGCGCGCGATTGCCGCCCGTATCCTGCGCTTCATGCCCACGGAGCCGCTTGCCGAGCGGCTCGCGGCGCTCACGGCCGCGCGTGCCGTTCAGCCGACGGTGACCGTGCAACGCACGCCCTGGTTCTGCTCCGGCTGCCCGCACAACACGTCCACCCGCGTCCCGGAGGGCAGTCGCGCCACCGCCGGCATCGGCTGCCACTGGATGGCCGTGCTGATGGACCGCAGCACGACGACGTGGACCCACATGGGCGGCGAGGGTGCGCCGTGGATCGGGCAGGCTGCGTTCTGCGACACGAAGCACATCTTCGCGAACCTCGGCGACGGCACGTATTTCCACTCCGGATACCTCGCGATCCGGGCCGCAGTCGCCGCAAAGGTGCCGATCACCTACAAGGTGCTCTACAACGACGCCGTCGCAATGACCGGCGGACAGGCGCACGACGGTCAGCTCACGGTGCCGCAGATCACCCGCCAGATGGCCGCCGAAGGCGTGGAGCGGATCGCGGTGGTCGCCGACGAGCACCGCAAGTACCCCGGCAATGCAGGGTTCGCCCCGCGCACCTCCGTGCATCATCGTGACGAGCTCGACCGCGTGCAGCGCGAGCTGCGCGACTGGTCGATCGCCAACGACGCCGTCTCCGTGCTGGTCTACGATCAGACCTGCGCCGCCGAAAAGCGTCGACGCCGCAAGCGCGGCGCCTTCCCCGATCCTGCGCGGCGTGCGTACATCAACACGGCGGTGTGCGAAGGCTGCGGCGACTGCTCGACGCAATCCAACTGCCTGTCGATCGAGCCGGTCGAGACCGATCTCGGCACGAAGCGGCGCATCAACCAGTCCTCGTGCAACAAGGACTACTCCTGCCTGAAGGGCTTCTGTCCCTCGTTCATCACGGTCGAGGGCGGCCGTCCGCGCCGCGGACGCGGGCTCGCCCAGGCGCCTGCGGACTGGCCGACGTTGCCGGAACCGCAACTTCCCGATCTCGCCGCACCATTCAGCATTCTCGTGACCGGCATCGGCGGCACCGGCGTGGTCACCATCGGCGCGCTGCTCGGCATGGCAGCGCATCTCGAAGGCAAAGGTGTGACGGTGCTGGACGTCACCGGGCTCGCACAGAAGGGCGGCGCGGTGATGTGCCACGTGCGAATCGCCGCGGCTCCGGACGCGATACTCGGCACGCGCATCGGCGACGGCGAGGCGGACGCGGTGATCGCGTGCGACGCCGTGGTCGCGGACGGCGCGGAAGCGCGCACCAAGATGCGCCCCGGCCACACGCGCGTGGCGGTCAACAGCGCGGTGACGCCCACGGCGGATTTCACGGCGCAGCGCGATTTCGTCATGCCGGAGGCGGGCATCGAACGCGATCTGACCGCGCTCGTGGGCGATACGCGTGCGACCTTCGTTCCGGCGACACGTCTCGCCACGGCACTGCTGGGCGATGCGATCGCCACCAATCCGTTCCTGCTCGGTTTCGCGTATCAGCGCGGCCTGGTGCCGGTCTCGGCACATGCGATCGAGCGCGCCATCGAGCTGAACGGCGCAACGGTGGATGCGAACAAGCAGGCGTTCCTGTGGGGCCGGCGCGCCGCGCACGATCCCGCTCGCGTCGAGCGGGCGCTGGCCTCGGCCGACGTGGTGCCCATCGAGCATGCACGGCCGCGCACCGTCGCCGAGCTCGTCGAGCGTCGCGTGGCTCTGCTCACCGAATACCAGAACGCCGACTATGCCGGGCGCTACCGAAAGCTCGTCGAGCGGGTGCGCGACTCCGAGCGTCCGCTCGGCAGCGACAGGCTAACTGAGGCCGTGGCACGTAACTATGCAAAGCTCCTCGCCTACAAGGACGAATACGAAGTCGCGCGACTCTACGCGCGGCCCGAGTTCCGCCAGGGACTCGAGACGGCGTTCGAAGGCGAGTACACCTTGCGCTTCCACTTCGCACCGCCCGTTGCTCGCCCGCCGGGATCCTGCAACCGGGCGGCCCCGCAAGATCGCGTTCCGCGGCTGGATGGCCACTGCGCTCAAGGGGCTCGCGAAGTTTCGCTTTCTGCGCGGCACGGCATTCGACCCCTTCGGCCGGACCGCCGAACGGCGGGCAGAGCGCCAGCTGATCGCGGACTACGAGGCGACGCTCGAGAAGCTCCTGCGCGAGCTGAGTGCAGAAACGCATTCGACCGCCGTAGAGATCGCCGCGCTCCCCGAGGAAATCCGCGGCTTCGGGCCCGTGAAGGCCGAGGCGATCGCCAAGGCCAAAGCGCGCGAAGCAGAGTTGCTGGCGCAACTTCGCGCACCGACTGCGCGAGCCGCCTGAACCATCACCGCGGAGCACATGTGGCGCACGAGCTACCCAAGGCGTTGACCGACGGACTGGCTGCGCGCTTCGGGGATCGATTCACGGCCTCGCGCGCTGTGCGCGAACACCACGGGCGCGACGAATCCTATTACCCGCCGACGCCGCCCGACGCGGTGGTCTTTCCCCATTCCACCGAGGAAGTGTGCGCGGTCGTCGCGCTCTGCCGCGAGCACCACGTCCCCATGATCCCGTTTGGCGTGGGCACGTCGCTCGAGGGCCACATCCTGGCGGTCAAGGGCGGCGTGTGCATCGACCTCTCGCAGATGAACCGCATTCTCGCGGTGCACACCGAGGATCTCGACGCAACCGTGGAGGCCGGCGTCACGCGCATGCGGCTGAACGAGCATCTGCGCGACACGGGGCTCTTCTTCGCGATCGACCCGGGCGCGGACGCGACCATCGGCGGCATGGCCGCGACACGCGCGTCGGGCACCAACGCCGTGCGCTACGGGACAATGCGCGAGACCGTGATCGCACTGACCGCGGTGACCGCGGACGGGCGTGTCGTGCGCACGGCGCGGCGTGCCCGCAAGTCCTCGGCGGGCTACGATCTGACGCGGCTCTTCGTCGGTTCGGAAGGAACACTCGGCATCATCACCGAGGTGACCGTCCGCCTGCACCCGGTGCAGGAGGCGATCTCGGCGGCACGATGCTCATTCCCGACGACCAAGGAGGCCGTGGACGCGGTGATCGAGATCATCCAGTCGGGCGTGCCCATCGCGCGCTGCGAGTTTCTCGACACGACGTCGATGGTCGCGATCAACCGTCATTTCAAGACGAGCTATCCGGAGAGGATGACGCTCTTCCTGGAATTCCACGGCAGCACCGCATCGGTCGCCGAGCAGGCGGAGCAGGTGCAGGGGATTGCACGGGAGCATGGCGGCAGCGACTTCGAATGGGAAACCAAGCCCGAAGAGCGTAACCGCCTCTGGCATGCGCGACACAACCTTTACTTCGCCGGCCTGCAGCTCAAGCCCGGCGCGCGCTACGTGTCGACCGACGTCTGTGTCCCGATCTCGCGCCTGTCGGACTGCCTCGTGGAGACCGAGCGGGACGTGCGCGCGGCGAGCATGCCCATCATCGTCGTCGGGCATGTCGGCGATGGCAATTTCCACCTCGGGATCCTCTTTGATCCGGAGAAGCCGGCCGAGCTCGACGAGGCCAAGGCGATTTACGAGCGCCTTGTCGAGCGCGCGCTCGCCATGGACGGCACGTGCACCGGCGAGCACGGAGTCGGCCTCGGCAAGATGAAGCACCTCGTCAAGGAACACGGCGCAGACACGATCTCGGTGATGCGCGATCTCAAGCGCGCGCTGGACCCGGAGAACCTGCTCAATCCCGGGAAAGTCGTGGAAGTCTGATCGGAACGGACGCAATGAAGATATCGATACTAGACGACTACCAGGACACCGTCCGGACGCTGGAGTGCTTCGGCAAGGTGGCCGGCCACGACGTCAAGATCTGGAACGACCACACGAAGGATCTCGACGTCCTGGCGGAGCGGCTGAAGGACACCGAGGCGCTGGTGCTGATTCGCGAGCGCACGCCGATTCGTGCGCCGCTCCTCGAGCGACTCGGCAACCTGAAGCTCATCAGCCAGACCAGCGTGTATCCGCACGTGGACGTGGAGGCGTGCACGCGACACGGCGTCATCCTGTCGTCCTACATGGCCCCTGCCCAGCCGTCCTACGCGACCGCCGAGCTCACATGGGGCCTGATCATCGCCGCGATGCGCCGCATCCCGCAGGAAGTTGCCGCGTTGAAGGAGGGAAAGTGGCAGGCGGCGTCGATCGGAAGCAGCCTGCGCGGAAAAACGCTGGGGATCTACGGCTACGGCCGGATCGGCGGCGTGGTGGCCAGCTATGGCAAGGCCTTCGGGATGAAGGTGCTCGCCTGGGGCCGCGAAGGCTCCATCGAAAAGGCGCGTGCCGACGGATTCGCGACCGCGGAAAACAAGGACCAGCTCTTCGAGGAGTCCGATGTGGTGACGCTGCACGTGCGGCTGATCGACGCCACGCGCGGAATGGTCACCGCCGCCGACCTGGCGCGGATGAAGCGCACCGCGCTGCTCGTCAATACCAGCCGGGCCGGGCTTGTAGTGCCGGGGGCGCTGGAAGCCGCCCTGCGCGCCGGCCGCCCCGGCATGGCGGCGGTCGACGTCTACGAGGAAGAGCCGGTGCTCGGCGCGCGCTACCCCTTGCTTGCACTCGACAACGCAGTGTGCACGCCGCACCTCGGCTACGTCGAGCGCAGGCAGCTCGAAGGCATGTTCAGCACGATCTTCGACCAGATCCTCGCGTATGCGAATGGCAAGCCCGTCAACGTCGTGAACCCGGCCGCGCTGGACGCAAAGTAGCCCGGCCATGGAAATTGCAGTGCTCGGTGGCGGCAATGGCTCGCACGCCGCCGCCGCGGATCTCACCGAAGCCGGGCACCGCGTCCGCTTCTGGCGGCGCGACACCGGCGCCATCGACACGCTCACTCGCGCGGGCAACCGCATTTTTCTGAAGGACTTTCGCGGGGAGCGCCCCGTCGAGCTTGGGCTCGTCACCGCCGACATCGGCGTAGCGCTGGCAGGCGCGGCGCTCGTCGTCTGTCCCGCACCGGCATTCGCGCAGGAATCCATCGCCTCTGCCATGGCGCCGTACCTTACGGACGGCCAAGTGGTGTTTCTCCCTCCCGGGTCTTTCGGAAGCTATGTCATGGCACGCGCGGCGCGCGAGCGCGGTAGCCGTGCGCGCGTGGCCTATGCGGAAGCCGGGACGCTACCCTATCTCACCCGCAAGCACGGCCCAGAGACGATCGCGATCACGACTCGGGCGACGCGTCTGCCCACCGGCGTCTTTCCGCTCGCGGAGAAGGATCGCGCGCTGGCAGTGATTCGTGGCGCCTATCCAAGCGTCGAGGATGCCGGCGACGCGCTTTCCGGCGCCTTGATGAACGCCGGGCCGATCATCCACCCGCCGCTCATCACGATGAATGCCGGGCCGATCGAGCATTTCGAGCACTGGGACATTCACAACGAGGGGACCACGCCGGCGATCCGCCGCGTCACGGATGCGCTCGATGCCGAGCGGATCGCGGTGCGCATGGCGATCGGTTACGGACCACCGCATTTCCCGCTGCGCGATCACTACGAGGCCGGCGGAGACGAGTGGATGTACGGCAATCTCGCGCATGACCGCCTGGTGAGCTCGGGCGACTGGCGCGAGCGCCTGGTGCTCACCGAGCACCGCTACATGCGCGAAGACGTCGCGTATGGCCTCGCGTTTCTCGTTTCGGCGGCGGAGTGGGCCGGAGTTGCCGCGCCGGTCGCCAGCGGGCTTCTCGCGCTCGGGTCGGCGGTGTGCGGCGAGGACTTCCGCGCGACCGGTCGCACGCTCGAGCGACTCGGGCTGGCCAAGCTCGATCGTGGCGCGATGCAGGCGCTTCTGGCGGAGGGACTCGCCGGATGACGCGCGAGCTCATCGCCGCCGCCGGGGCCGGGCGCATGGGCCGGGGCATCGCGGTCGTGTTTGCGTACTCCGGTCACACGGTCCGGCTCGTCGATCTGAAGGCGCGCGACACCGTCGAGTTCGAGCGCGTGGCCGCCGATGCGCGGCGTGAAATCCGCGTGGCGCTCGAAACACTGGGGGACCTCGGCGTGATGCCCAGTGCGGCGATCGATTCCATCGCCGCGCGCGTATCGATCCATGCGGGCCCCGGCGCGCTCGCTGACGCAGATGTGATCTTCGAAGGCGTGCCGGAAACGCGCGAGGCGAAAAACGCCGCGCTCGCGGCAATTTCCGTGGCGGCACGCCCCGACGCGATCATTGCCTCCACCACTTCGACCATGCTCTCTACCGAGCTGCAAGATCTTGTGACGCACCCCGCGCGCTTCCTGAACGCGCACTGGCTGAACCCCGCCTATCTCGTGCCGCTGGTCGAGGTGAGCCCCGGCGCGCGCACCGATCCCGGCGTCGTCGAACAGATGAACGCACTGCTCGAGCGAATCGGCAAGATTCCCGTGGTGTGCAAGGCGAGTCCCGGCTACATCGTGCCGCGGATCCAGGCACTCGCGATGAACGAGGCGGCACGGCTCGTCGAGGAGGGTGTCGCAAGCGCCGAGGACGTGGATCGCGCGATCAAGTACGGCTTCGGCCTGCGTTACGCGGTGCTCGGACTGCTCGAGTTCATCGACTGGGGCGGCGGCGATATCCTGTACTACGCGAGCCGCTACCTGCGCGAGGCGACCGGCGACGACCGCTTCGCCGCGCCGAAGATCGTCGAGGACAACATGCACGCCGGGCGTATCGGTATGCGCAGCGGCGCGGGCTTCTACGATTTCGGGAAGATGGACGTGGAGCGGTACAAGCGCGAGCGGCTGGGGGCGTACGTCGCCCTGCTGCGGCACTTCAATCTGCTCAAGCCGCCGGTTTAGCAGAGCCCAGGTCATCCCCGCGCAGGCGGGGATCCAGCATTTGCCCGATTGCCTACGGTCTGGATTCCCGCTTGCGCGGGAATGACGACTATCGACGGGATCTCTCTCAGCGCTCCGAGCGTTCGATCGACTGCACGGAATCGAGCAGGCTCGCGATCGCGCGCGTGACCTCGTCGGGCGCTTCGAGCATGGTGAAATGCCCCACTCCCGGAACGATCTGGATCCGCGCGGTGGGCGCATGCTCGCGCACCACCTGGAACCAGTAGTTGTCCGCACCGGGCTCCAGCGACACCCGCACTCGCTGTGCGTTGGTGAACGTGCTCTGCAGCACCAGCATCGGCACGCGGACGTGCGCGAGCGCTTCCTCCGCCCGGCCCGCGTCCCACCTGATCATGCGTGGAAAGAATGCGAGGCCGACGGCTTGTGGAATGGCGAGTGCCCGGGCCACCAGACGATCCCTGACCTGCGGATCGCTGTTCGCCATGAACATCCCCATGAACAGGTTACCCACCACTTTGTCGTAGGCCGCGGCCATCTCCGCTCGCATGGTGCGCTCGGACCCTTCCGGATCGCTCCGGCCCAATCGCCCACCATCGTCCAGCACGAGGCCGGCCACCCGTTCGGGCGCCTGTAGATTCGCCTCGAGAATGACGCGACACCCCATGCTGTGTCCGACCAGCACTGCGGGGGGCAGGTCCAGCGCGCGGAGCAGCGCGACAACGTCTGCCGCGAAGGCCTCGATGCTGCAGCTGTCGGGTTCCGCGGTGGATTTGCCGTGCCCGCGCAGGTCGCACGCCACGACACGCTGGCGCGCGCCGAAATGCGCGAACTGCGGATTCCAGTCCTCGTGGCCACAAAGGGCGCCGTGCACGAAGACGATCGGCGTCCCCCCGTCACCGTGGCTCTTGTAGAAGATCTTTGCGTCCGGCAGATCCAGAAAGGACATCTCAACTCCCATTCTTGGCAAGTCGGTTGCGGGGCCCGTGCGTCAGGCCGGCGATGCTCCGAAGGGAACCAGATCGGCGCCGATCCAGTAAGTCGTTTCCTGTATCGCTTCCGCGCGCTGCGCAGCGAGCGTGGGAATCTCCGGATCGGTCCGATAGCGTTCGAATGCAGCACGATCGGGAAACGTCAAGATGTGCACTTCGTGCGGGCGAGCAGAGTCGCCGCCCGGTTCGAGCGCGATCCGCCGCTCGACCGCCCCGCCGTGGCGCGTGATTACCTTCGCTACCGTATTCTCGAACCGCTCGTACTCCGCCTCGCGGCCGACGTTGATCTTGATTCCCACGACCAGCGAAAGTCGTTTGCTCATGTGCCGCTCCCTTTCCGCGCGAGCGGCGAGAATTCCTCGAAGATCGCCGCCGCATCCCGGGTCTTGCCTTTCTTGATGGCCTGCTCGTACCGATCCTTTGCGATGTGGAACAGCGGCAGATCGGCGCCGGCAGCCTGCCCCGCATCCGCGATGATCGCGGCATCCTTCACGAGAATCGCGAGAGCCCCGCCCGCGGGCTCGTAGCGCCCGCTCACCATCAGCGCGCCACGATGCTTGAGCATCGTCGATGACGCCGCCGGACTCGCGCTCAGCACGTCGTGTGTCACTCCGATATCGAGCCCAAGCCGTTGCGCGAGCGCCAGTGCCTCGGCCGCGGCGGCGGTATTGGTGCAGACCAGTGTGTTGGCGACCAGCTTCATGCGCATGCCGTTCCCGAAGGGCCCGACGTAGTCGACGCGCTCGGTGAACGCCTGCATCACCGGCAGCGCACGCTCGTAGTCGCTGCGGTCCCCGCTCGCGAACATCGAGACGTGCCCCTCGGCCACCTGGGCGGACGTTCCGCTGAGCGGGCAATCCATGAGTCGCACGCCTTTCGCGGCAAGGGCATCGCGCGCGCGCTCCTTGTCGGCGATCCGGAACGTTCCGGACTCGAGCACGATCGCGCCGGAGCGTGCGTGCGCCACGATGTCCTGTACCGCTTCGTCGAGCGCTTGCGGGTTCGGGAGCAGTTGCAGAGTCACATCGGACTCGGCCACCACCGCGCCCGGAGAGGTCGCGACCTTCCCCCCGTACTCCTTCAGCAATTTCGCGCGCTGCGGATCGATATCGAATCCGACGACCGGGAATCCGGCCTTTGCGATGCGTGCCGCAATCGGCGCGCCCATGGCGCCGATTCCCACGATGCCGACGGTCATTGCCATGATCGTTGCGTCTCCCGGAAGCTATGATTCGAGCCCGCATTATTATCCAGATTCATCCAGATAACGTTTCGGCAATTCTCGACCGGAAGACCGCCCTGTTAGGATCCGTACAGTTCAGCCGTCCCACCCGCCAAGGAGCCTGCCAATGCCCTACGCCATCCTGACTGTCGACAAGCCGGACCATCTGCACCTGCGCACGTCAGCGCGCGAAGAACACCTCGCCTATCTCACGGCCAACAAGCACAAGCTGCTCGCCGCGGGTGCGCTGATCGACGACGATGGCACCGGCGGCCGAGGCGGAATCCTGATCGTCGACACTGACGACCGCAAGGAAGCCGAACGATTTGCCGCGGATGATCCGTTCACCAAGGTCGGGCTCTTCGAGAAGGTGACCGTCACGCGCTGGCGCAAGGCGTTCTTCAACGGCGAGCGGCTCGTCTGACTTTCTATCCCGACTGGCGCGGTTCCATCACGATCCGGTCCGCGGCCTTGCCGAAGAAGTGATAGCCCGAGCCGCCCTCGGCGAGAAGATCGAGCAGCAGATCGGGGTCGGTGATGTCGACGCCGCCCACCAGCGACACGCCCCGACGGAAGAAGGGCCCGGGAGAAACGCTCGCCGTCGGACCCACGACGACAATCGTCGCACCCGGCTTCGCCGCGGCGAGGATCGGCTCGAGCGTGTCGTTGATCAGCGTCGTGCCGGTGACGAAGAGCACATCGGCCTTCGGTACTTCCACGGGCGCCTGCTCGGCGGGCGCGTAGAACGGCATTTCGTCGGGCTTCAGCGTCGCAGGATCCTTCTCCAGGATGCGAAACGACTGCCCACGCGCTTTCATTGCCTTGATCACGGGAACGAACGCGCCGACGATCACGACGTGCGCATCGCGGGGAACGTCAATGGCGTCGAGTGCATCCACGCCGCGACGAATGGCGTAACCGACCGGCGGCACCAGCTTGCGGGCGGCATGGCAAAGCGCGGATAGCACCGCGATCGCCAGAATGCGCCGGAGGGGCGAGCGGGCCGCGAGATCGTCGAGGAAGTCGATCGCCTTGCGGCCCCGGATCTTCCCTGGAGGATGGATCTGTGCCGACGAGCTCGGGCAGCACACTGCGTCCGGGACGTCCTTGTTCAGCGTCGCGCAGATGCCGCCGGAGCCGTCGGAAAGCTTCACGCCAGTGAAGAAGAGACCCATTACCGCGCGCTCGACGGTCAGCGTGTCGAGGTGCGCCCCGAGCTGCGCGCGCACATCGTCCGCGATCTCGCGAAGAATCGAACCGACTGCTACGGTCTGCGTCGCGCCCATGATGTCGATCTCAGCTGCTGGCAATCGTCCTTCCTACTTCTCGCTCAATCCGCCCAGCGCGGCGGATCGGGATCCGCGGCCCAGTCGGCGTCAGGCTTGGGCGTGCGCCTCAGCCAATCTTCCACGAGTCGCACGTGCTCGGCTTCCTCGGCAGTCATTTCCTTCGCCGCGTCGCGCACCCTGCCGCTCGGCGCCTTGCGCACGAGGTCCGCAAAGAAAGCCTCCGCGCGCCGCTCGTTGTGCAGGGCGATCTGCAAGGCGTGATAGGGCTGCATCAGATAGTGCAACTCCGTGTGCTCGGCGGTCTCCGGCCCCTCGAGGCCCTCCCACTGCCATCCGGATGCCGGCGGCGGCGGGGCGATTGACCATCCCATCTCCTCGAGGATGTGCTCGGCATGCAGGTTCTCGATTCGCGCAAGCTTTCGGAAGAGCTCGGCCACCTCGCGGTTGTTGTGCGTCTCCATGGCATCCGCGAATTCGCTATAGCGCTCGGACGCCTCCGCCTCGAGCGCGTAGGCGTAAGCCATGAGGGAGTCGATGTTCGTGATCGGGGTTGCGGGCGACACGGCCGCGGGAGTCGGCACCACCTTGAGCGGCGGGCGCTTCGGTGCCGACTTGCGCACGGCGGACGCCGACTTGCGAACGGGCTTCTTCGCAACGGGCGCGCGGCGGACCTTCTTCTTCGCGGGACTCATATCGCAAACTCCTTCTCGAGATCCGCAACGCGCTTGCGAGCGTTGCCCATCGGCGGCTGATACGGCGGCCGGTTGCCCTTGTACAGCGCGCCAACGTTGAACCCGTCGTCCGACATAACGCGGCGCGCGGCGCGCGCGGGATCGTCGGTCCATTGTACCGACGCCGGATGCACCACCTTCTTCCACTCGCGCTGCTCGGGCCGGAACGTGACGCACGGCGAGAGAATCTCGACGAACGAGAATCCGGGCGTGCGAATGGCCTCGGCGATCATCTCCGCAGTGCCGTTCGGATCGCCCGCGAACGCGCGGGCGACGAAGTTTGCGCCGGCGGCGAGTGCGATCACGAGCGGATGGAAAGTTCGCACGCCCGTGCCGCCTGGGGAGAGCTTCGAGACCCAGTCGGGCTCGGTCGTCGGGGATGGCTGGCCCTTGGTCATGCCGTACACGTGGTTGTCCATGACGACGTAGGTCAAGTCGACGTTCCGGCGGCAGGCGTGCAGAAAGTGGTTCCCGCCGATCGAATAGCCATCGCCGTCGCCGCTTGCCACGACGACCGTGAGGTCCGGCCGGGCCACCTTGAGCCCGGTCGCGGCGACGAGCGAGCGCCCGTGCACGCCGTGAAATCCGTAGCAGGATGTGTAGGCCGGGATGCGTGACGAGCAGCCGATTCCCGACACCACCACGGTGTCCTCCGGCTTGAGCTGCAGCATCGCGAAGGCCTTGGTGAATGACGCGAGCACGGAGTAGTCGCCGCACCCCGGGCACCAGATCGGCTTGTAGTCGGACTTGTAATCCTGGGGGGTCCAGGTGACCGCTTGTGCGGGGGCGGTGCTCATGCGCGGCTCCATGTGGTGAGTTCGCGGTAGACCTCGTCCGGCCTGATGGGGAGCGGCCCCGGACGCCGGAAGCTGCGGACCTCCGCGTCCATGTCGTACTCGGCGCGCAGATACTTGTGGAACTGGCCGCCGAAATTCTGCTCGACGACGAGTACCTTGCGCACGCCCGCGAGCGCGTCGCGGAGGCGCGCCGGCTGCGCAGGCGCCAGAAGCCGAATCGAGACGAGCCGCACCTTCACGCCGTCGCGCCGCGCCCGGTCGATCGCCTCGCGCGCGGCGCACGTCGCAGAGCCGAAGGTAAGCACCACGATCTCGCCGTCGCCTTCGATATCCGCCCACTGTCCGCCGTAGTCATGGCTCGCAAGCTTGCGCTCCCGCTTGGCGAGTTGCCGGGCGTGGTCGCCGGCCTGGCTGGAGGGTGTGCCGCGCTCGTTGTGCTCGAGGCCGTCGGCGGTGTAGGCGACACCAACCGTGCCGGGAATCGCCATCGGCGAGACGCCGTTCTCGGTGAGGGCGTAGCGCTTGTAGCCTTCGGTATTGGCCGAAGCCGTGACACGGTCGCCGACGAACACGACGTCGGCGGGCCGATCAACCACAGCGCGCGTCTGACCGAAGTACTGGTCGGAGAGCACGAGCGCCGGCGTCTGCAGCGCTTCGGCGAGATGCACGGCCCACTGGGTCGTGACGACGCAATCGGCGATCGAGTTCGGCGCGACGACGACGCGGGGTGCGTCACCATGCAGCCCGTAGACCGCCATCGAGAGGTCGCTCTGCTCGCTTTTCGCGGGAATCCCGGTCGAGGGGCCGCCGCGCATGACGTCGACCACGACGATCGGAACTTCGGAAGCGACGGCGAGGCCGATCCCCTCGGTCATGAGCGCAAGGCCGGGCCCGGCGGTCGCGGTGATGGACGGCACTCCACCGAACGATGCGCCGATGATCATGTTTACCGAAGCGAGCTCGTCTTCCGCCTGGACCAGCACGCCTCCAACTTCGGCAAGCGCCGGGGCGAGATATTCGAGCAGCTCGGTCGCCGGCGTGATCGGATAGGCGGCGCAGAACCGCACTCCGCCACGAATCGCGCCGAAGCCAGCAGCCTGGTTGCCACTGACGAGCCATCGCGAGGTCGATGTGGTGGCAGGCGGGGTCAATGTGTAATCGCCCGCCATATCCACGGCGGCCAGGTAACCTGCGTCGACGGCTGCCAGGCTCGCGTTGAGCGTGTCGGCGCGCTTGCGCAGCGCTTGCTCGACGACTTTGACCACCTCGGCCTTCGGCAATCCGATCAGGCCTGCCGCGATGCCGAGCGCCACCATGTTCGGCCAGCTGCCCGGAATCGACTTGGCCGTCGCTTTCATCGACGCATGCGCTTGCCGCGCCGGCGACTTGACGTATATCTCGGGTACCTCACCCTGGTCGGGATCGCCGATGACCAGGCTCGCGCCGTCGAGCGGGAGCTCGTCCGCAAACCGGTTGATGTTCTGCCAGTCGATCGCAAGGAGAATGTCGAAACGGTCGTCCAGCCCGTCGACCGGGTGCGTGGCGATTCGCATCAGCGCAGCGGCCTCACCGCCGCGGATCTGCGGCCCGCTCGTACGCACCATGAGACCGTACCACCCGGCCTTGGCTGCCGCCTCGAGGAGCATGTTGCCTGCGGTCATGACGCCCGCGCCGCCGCTTCCGGCGATGGCAACCGTGACGCTCGTGCGCTCAGTCATCTGACCTCCTCCTGGCAGCGTGTTGTTTGAAGTCTTGACTGCATTTTCGTATTCTGGTACTTTAATACTAAATTAACGCCGCCCGAGAGTCAAGCGGCACAGAGAGACATCCCGGAAAGCTCCGGAAAAAGGCCGGCCATGAAGTGGTCGGCCGCGAGGCAGAGGAGGTTGAATCCATGGCCGATGCGGGATATCGCTGGATGATGACGCCGCCCAAGGTGCCCATGATCCGCGCGCCCTTCGGCGCCGCGGGCCGGCGAGGCGGTGGTCAAGGTTTACCCCGCCGCGCTCGATCTCGTGCTGGACAGCAAGGTGAACGTCAAGCCGTTCGTCAAGCCGCACCTGCTCGCCGATATCAACCAAGTCTTCGAGGCCGTGCGTCACCGCGAGACCAAACGCCGCGCGGTCCTGATTCCCTGACCCACACGCATTGGAGAGATCCCATGTCCGCACGTGAATTCAAGAACCACGATCTGTTCGAGGATTTTTCGAAGCCCGGCGTGCGCTTCGAAAAACGCCCCGCCAAGACACCGGACGGCAAGGTTGTCCCGGGCCTCTACAACGCGTGGATCTGGCTGGACAACCCGACCCAGTACAACTCGTACACCACCGAGATGGCCAAGGGCGTCATCCTCGCGTTCCGCGCCGCGTCGAATTCGCGCGACGTCAGCAGCGTCGTCTTCACCGCCGTTGGCGACAAGGCATTCTGCACCGGCGGCAACACGAAGGAATACGCCGAGTATTACGCGGGCCATCCGCAGGAATACCGGCAGTACATGCGGATCTTCAACGACATGGTGAGCGCGATTCTCGCGTGCGACAAGCCCGTGATCTGCCGCGTGAACGGCATGCGGGTCGGAGGCGGCCAGGAGATCGGGCTTGCCTGCGATTTTTCGATCGCGCAGGATCTCGCGCGCTTCGGTCAGGCCGGGCCCAAGCACGGTTCGGCGCCGATCGGCGGCGCCACCGACTTCCTCCCCCCGGTCATGGGGGCCGATCGCGCCATGTGGGCATGTGTGATGTGCGAGCCGTTTTCGGCGCACCGGGCTCATCACTGGGGCATGCTCGCCGACATCGTTCCGGCCCTGAAGATCGACGGCAAGTTCGTGGCCAACCCGCTCGTCGAGACACACAAATTCACCGACGAGTACGGCCGCGTGATCTACGGCGAGTTCAAGACCGGCGCCGCCGCCAAGGAAGGCAAGGCGGCGCTCGCGAAGGGCACGGTCGATCTCTCGCTCCTCGACGAAAAGGTCGAGGAGTACTGCGCGAAGCTCCTGCTCACGTTCCCGGACTGCACGCTCAAGACGATCGAGGAGCTGCGCAAGCCCAAGCTCGATGCGTGGAACCGGAACAAGGAGAATCACCGGGCCTGGCTGGCGCTCAACATGGTGACCGAGGCGCGATCCGGTTTCACCGCGTTCAACGAGGGCACCAAAGAAGATCGTGAGGTCGACTTCGTGCTGCTGCGCCAGAAGCTTGCACAGGGCCAGAGCTGGGTCGGCTCGCTGCACGACGAGATCCAGCCGAAAGCAAAGGCGAAAGCCAAATGAGCGAATCGCCCCTCAGGGTCTGGCTCGACCGCGACGGCGCTCTGCTCCGCCTGCGACTCGACCGTCCCAAGGCCAACGTGCTCGACGCGGCAATGATCGCGGCCGTCGCCCGCGCGCTGGCCGAGCACAGCAAGCCGGGAGCGATCCGCGCGGCGCTCATCGATGCAGAGGGTCCGCACTTCAGCTTCGGCGCGAGCGTCGAGGAGCATCTGCCGGACCGGTGCGCTGAAATGCTCAAGACCCTGCACACCCTGCTCATCGCGATGCTCGAGTGGCCGCGACCGATTCTCGTGGCGGTGCGCGGCCAGTGCCTGGGCGGAGGACTGGAGTTCGCGCTCGCCGGGAGCATGATTTTCGCGGCCCCCGACGCCAAGCTCGGCCAGCCCGAGATGAATCTCGGCGTCTTCGCACCGGCCGCGTCATGTCTGCTGCCGTTTCGTGTCAACCAGGCACACGCCGAGGACCTGCTGCTTTCCGGCCGTTCCGTCGGCGCGGACGAGGCCATGCGCATGGGCATCGTGTCGGTCGTGGCGTCCGATCCGGAGACCGCCGCACTCGAGTATTTCGACAAGCATCTGGCAGGCAAGAGCGCAGCTTCGCTCGGCTTTGCCGTGCGCGCCGCCCGGGAAGGAATGCTTCCGGAGGCCAAGCGGCGCATTGCCGCAGTCGAGCGGCTGTATCTGGAAGGCTTGATGGCGACGCGCGACGCGACCGAGGGCCTGCAGGCTTTCCTTGAAAAGCGCGCGCCGAAGTGGACGCATCAGTGACCAGGACCAGCCGCGCCCGGGTTGCGCGGGCGGCCATATGAGGAGGCAACGATCATGGCATTGAACGATATCGTCAAGCGCTGCGAGGCGCTGTTCGAGGACCTGAATTTCAACACGGTGCGCGACTGGAAGGCCGCCCAGCCCGGCCGCAAGGCGATCGGCTACATGCCGATCTACGTGCCGCGCGAGATCATCCACGCTGCGGGCATGCTGCCCGTCGGCATCTTCGGCGGCGGCGACCAGATCGAGGTCATCCAGGGCGACGCCTACTACCAGAGCTACATCTGCCGAATTCCGCGCTCGACCATCGAGCTCGGCGTCACGGGCCGGATCGATTGCCTGGACGGCATGCTCTTTCCGTCGATCTGCGACGTCATCCGCAACCTGTCCGGCATGTGGCAGATCATGTTCAAGGACAAGTACGTCCGCTACTTCGACGTTCCGCAGAACTACATGGACAACGTCGGCGGCGAGTACTACGTCCACGAGATGCAGATCCTGCGCGAAGATCTTGCGAAGCTCGGCGGCCGGGAGATCACCGACGACGCGCTGCGCGCCTCGATCAAGGTCTACAACGAGAATCGCCAGGCAGTCCGTGATCTCTACGATTACCGCGCTCAGAAGCCCTGGCAGGCGCCGACCTCGGAGGTGTACCTCGTGAATCGCGCGGGAATGATCCTGCCGCCCGAGGAGCACACGTTGCTGGTGCGCGAGTACATCGCCGCTGCGGACGCCGAGCAGCGCCCGAAGCGGGACAACGCGCGCGTGGTCCTGACCGGTTCGTTCTGCGAGCAACCGCCCCTCGGCCTCATCAAGTCGATCGAGATGGCGGGCTGCTACATCGTCGACGACGATTTTCACCTCGTCGCACGCTGGAATCTCGACGACGTGGCGGTCGATGGCGATCCGCTCTGGAACCTCGCGATGAGCTTCCTGCACCGATCGGCGGACACCTCGTCCAAGTACTCGGTGCGCCGCGAGGACAAGGGCAAGTTCCTCCTGGAATCGGTGCAGAAGTACGGTGCCGAAGGGGTCATCTTCGCTGCCGCCTCCTTCTGCGACCCTGCGCTGCTGGAGCGTCCGATGCTGCTGGAGATCCTGAAGAAGCACGGCATTCCGTCGACCGCGTTCAAGTTCGCCGAGAACACCGGCCAGATGGCTCCAATCCGGGAGCAGGCCGGCACGTTCGCCGACTCAATCAAACTCTGGAGCGCCGCATGAGCACTCAAAAAGTCGACACGACCGCCCTGCCGGGCAAGAAGCCCGCCGCAAAGAACGTCCAGAAAGAGGACGCCATGTGGCTGCAGAAGGAGATGATCAACAGCAACTATCACGATCTCGCCATCGCGCACGATTCGGGCCGCAAGGTTTCCGCAACGTTCGTGCCCGGCAATCTGAACGAGCTCCTGATGTGCTTCGACTTCGCGCGCAGCCTGCCGGAGACCAACGCGCTCCAGAACGGCATGCGCAAGAAATCCGGCAAGATGATCATGGACGCGGAGCGAGACGGGCATTCAGAGGACGTCTGCACCTACGTCAAGGCCGATCTCGGCATGATGATGGGCGGCGAGATCGGGCCGACCGGCGAGAAGCTGCCCGTACCAGACGTCCTGCTGCTCTCGTATACCGGCTGCTTCACCTTCATGAAGTGGTTCGAGCTGGTTCGCCAGAAGTACGATTGCGAGACGACGATGCTTCACGTGCCCTACCAGGGTGACGGGAAGATCAACGAGAACATGGTGCAGTACGTCGTCAAGCAGCTGAAGGAAGAGGTCATTCCGACACTCGAGCGCGTGTCGGGCGTGAAGTTCGACATCGACCGGCTGCGTCAGAACATGAAGGAGTCGGCGAAGGCCGAGGAGGATCTCGTCGCGGTTCTGCAGTCCGCGAAGAATCGTCCCTCCCCGATCGACGGCTATTTCGGCGGCGTCTATTACATCGGTCCCATCTTCACTGCGTTCCGCGGCACGCCGGAAGCCACCAGGTTCTACAGTGTGCTGCGCGGCGAGATCGAGGAGCGCGTGCGCCAGAAGAAAGGTCCGATCACGCCGGACGGCGAGATGACCGAGGAGAAATACCGCCTGGTGGTCGAGGGGCCACCCAACTGGACCAGCTTCCGCGAGTTCTGGAAGATGTTCTACGAGGACGGCGCGGTCGTGGTCGCGTCGACCTATTCGAAGGTCGGCGGCGTGTACGACTTCGGCTTCCGTCACAACCCGGACGAGCCGCTCGAGTCGCTCGCGCGCTACTGCCTGGGCTGCTACACGAACCTCAATTTCTCGCAGCGGATCGACATGATCTGCAAGTACATCGAGGAGTACCAGGCCGACGGCCTCCTGATCAACTCGATCAAGAGCTGCAACAGCTTCTCGGCCGGGCAGCTCCTCATGCTGCGCGAGGTCGAGAAGCGCACCGGCAAGCCGGCCGCCTTCATCGAGTCGGACCTGGTGGATCCCCGCTACTTTTCGGGGGCGAACATCAAGAACCGGCTTGAAAGCTACTTCCAGATGATCAACCAGAAGCGCCGCGCCACCGCGGCGGTGCACTGAACAAGCGACCACATTGAGGAAGCAACCATTATGCGGCTCTTCATCGGAATCGACCTCGGCTCGACGACCACCAAGGCGGTGGTGATCGACGAGGAACGCAACGTGCTCGGGCGCGGCATCACGAACTCGCGATCGAACTACGACACCGCTGCGGCGATCGCCAAGAACGAAGCGCTCGTGAGCGCGCGCTTCCAGCTCTTCCGCGACGCGCTCGGGCGAACGAAGGCGTTGAACGGAAATCTCGACGTCTTCATCGAGCAGCTCGAGCGCGATTTCCGGCACGAGCAGTTCATCGAGCAGCTTGCCGACCTCGAGGAAGTCTGCAAGCGCAACGCCGAGGGACGCTTCGGCAAGGACACCACTGCCGTCAAGGAGGCGCTCGGCGAAACCTTCAAGCGACAGCGGGACGAGGCGCACGAGCTGTTCGCGCCGGGCGCGAAGCGCAAGAGCGACTTCTTCCGCGACATCGCGGGAAGCCGCTATCTCGCGCTCAGCGAGGCGGTCGCGAAGGAGGCGGACGTCCGCTACGATAACCTCCTCAACGTCTTCGACCGCTCGATCATCGAGGTCGAGAACCGCGTCTACGGCGATTCGATCCGCCATCACCTCCTCAATGCGCTCGATCGCACGCTGAAGGCCTTGCCGGACTCGGCCAGCAAGCGCGAGAAGATCAGCGCGCCCATCAAGGGGATCCTCGACACCCCGATGGACGAGACCTACATCGTCGGGACCGGCTACGGCCGGGCGCGTCTGCCCTTCTCCAAGGAGCACGTCCGCTCCGAGATCCTGTGCCACGGCCTCGGCGCGCACGTGATGTATCCGGGGACCGCGACGGTGCTCGACATCGGCGGCCAGGACACGAAGGCAATCCAGGTGGACAAGGCCGGCATCGTCGAGAGCTTCCAGATGAACGACCGTTGCGCGGCGGGCTGCGGGCGCTACCTCGGCTACATCGCTGACGAGATGAACCTCGGGCTGCACGAGCTCGGGCCGCTCGCGATGAAGGCCACTAAGGTCGTCAAGATCAACTCGACCTGCACGGTTTTTGCCGGCGCCGAGCTCCGTGACCGCCTGGCGATCGGCGATCGGCGCGAAGACATCATGGCGGGCCTGCACCGCGCGATCATCCTGCGTGCCATGTCGATTCTCGCCCGTTCCGGTGGCATACGCGATGAGTTCACCTTCACTGGCGGCGTCGCCAAAAACGAAGCGGCGGTGAAAGCGCTGAACGACCTCGTGACCGAGAACTACGGCAAAATGACCCTGAACATCAATCCCGATTCGATCTACACCGGCGCGCTCGGCGGCGCGACGTTCGCTTGGCGCGCGGTGGTCGAGGAAGGCAAGGAAGCGGAGGCCCGGCAATGAATCCCATCCACACGGTAGGCATCGATATCGGTTCCGGGGTCGTGAAGACGACCCTTTTCAGGAGCGCCGGCGACGAGCACGAGTGGCTGGCCAAGCGAGTCGAGCGGATCCGCAAGCGCGACCCCATGGAGCTCGCCCAGCAGGGATACGAGGACGTGCTCGCCGACGCCAAGGTGGCCGCGAACGACGTCGCGTACATTGCCACCACCGGCGAGGGCGAGAACGTCAAGTTTGCGACCGGCCACTTCTACTCGATGACCACGCATGCCCGGGGTGGCGTCTTTCTCGACCCCAAAGCACGCGCGATCATGGACATCGGGGCCCTGAACGGGCGAGCGATCCGCGTCGACGAGCGTGGCAAGGTGCTCGCCTACAAGATGACGAGCCAGTGCGCCTCCGGCTCCGGCCAGTTCCTCGAGAACATCGCGCGCTATCTCGGCGTGGCGGTCGAGGAGATCGGCTCGCTTTCGAAAACCTCCCAGGAGCCCGAGAAGGTGAGCTCGATCTGCGCGGTGCTCGCCGAGACCGACGTGATCAACATGGTCTCGCGGGGAATCGCGACCCCGGATATCCTGAAAGGGATCCATCTCTCGATGGCGTCGCGAGTAGTGAAGCTGCTCAAGGCTACCGGGATCACCGGGGGCCACGTACTGCTGACTGGCGGCCTGGCGCTCGACACGGGCCTGCTGGCGGCGATCCAGGAAGAAATGGTGAACGAGAAAGTAAATTTGGATGCGACAAACCATCCGGATTCGATCTACGCCGGCGCCATCGGTGCGGCGCTGTGGGGCGCGTTCCGGCATGAGAAGATTCGGGAGCTACAGTCCCGGGCGGCAGCTTAGTAGAATCTTGCCATTCCCTCCTTCTCGAGGAGGGGAAGAAACTTTGACCAAGGAGACGACCATGGCATTGATGATCAACACGGACTGCACCTCATGCGACGCCTGCCCGTCGGTGTGCCCGAATGAGGCGATCACCTCCGGCAGTCCCTATGTGATCGACCCTCTGAAATGCACCGAATGCGTCGGCGCGCACGACGAGCCGCAGTGCAGGCTGGTGTGCCCGGCGGACTGCATCCCCGAGAATCCCGATTTCAAGGAGACTCCGGAGGAACTGAAGGCCAAGTACGAGAGCCTGCATGGCTGACCCGCCGCCGGTCACGTAATGCTCACGTCATCCCTGCGTACGCGGGAATGACGGTCTTCTGCAGCGCGTATCTAGAGGATCACCGAGCCGCCGTCCACGGCGAGCGTCTGCGCCGTCACGAAGTCACTTGCCGGCGAGGCCAGAAAGACGAGCGCCCCCAGGAGGTCGTTCGGCGTACCGGCACGCGGCATCGCGCGGGTGCGGATCACCTTCTCGCTCGGCGCGAGATTGTGCGGGTGATCGATGACAGACGGACTCTCGATGAGTCCCGGTGCGAGCGTGTTCACGTTGATCCCATGTGGTCCGAGTTCACGCGCGAGGCAGCGCGTCAGGCCGAGAATGGCCGCCTTGGAGGTCACGTAGGCGAGCATCTCCGGCATCCCCTTGTAGGCCGTTCCCGAGCCGATATTGATGATCTTGCCGCGCCGCGCTTCGATCATCATCGGCGCGAGATGCTTCGCCATGAGGAAGGGCCCCCTGACGTTCACTCCCATCACCCGGTCCCAGAGTTCCGTCGGATATTCGTGGAAAGCGAGCGCCGGAAGCTCGGCGAAAAGGGCAGCGTTGTTCACAAGGATGTTGACCGGTCCGAGTGCATCGCGCACCTCGCGGGCGAACCGCGACACGCTCCCCTCGTCACTCACGTCCACTTTGAACGCCAGTGCGCGATGCCCGAACTTCTCCCGAAGGGCAGAAGCGGCATCGGCACCATCGCGTATGTCGGCAATTGCGATATCGGCACCCTCGGCGGCGAGCGCCTCGCAGAACGCGTACCCGAGGCTGTACGCCCCGCCGCTCACCACCGCAACTTTCTTGTCGAGAACTCCCACGGCCACCTCTCCCGCACAGGCACGGTTTCGCGCAAGGATAAGCGATCTCCGTCAGTGCCGGGTGGGTCTCAGCGGGAAGGAGAGTAACGGGAGGAAACCAGCCGGTTTCCTCCTGTTCGTGACCTACGTAGCAGCCGCGCGAAGCTCCGGGACGCGTCACTCCTCGTGCTACGCAAGCGTCTTGACGAAACCGAGCCTCTGGGCCTGCTCGAATCCGGCGTCGTAGAGAAAGCCGAGCAGCTCGAAGTTGTGGCTCGAGACGACGGTCTCGACGCGCTCGACGCGTAACGCTTGCAGGTTGACGAATAGCTGCGAGAGCAATGCGTGACCGATACCGTGGTGAGCGTACTCGGGATCAACTCCGATGGTGTCGAGCACCGCCACCGGCTCGGTGCGACCAAAATCACCGAAGTCGGTGCTGGCAGTCACGTAACCGGCCACGATGCCGTCCACGCGCGCGGCGAGGGACACACGCACTCCGGAATCGTTCAGCGCCTCGTTCAGCATCAGTCTCACGAACTCGGAGCGGTCGTGCCCGCTCGTGCGCCGGTCGATGCGCAAAATGTCGGGCAGGTTGTCAGCCTGCAGCGTACGCACGTCCGCCTGGTCGCGGGCAAGCTCCTCGTAGTCGTTCTGCTGCTGGGCGCCGTAGTCAATCTCGTTCGACCAGCTCTCGCGCTCCGGGGTCGCGACCTTGTCTTCGCGAGGATCAGCGATCCGCCCGTCGTGGACGGAGCAGTCGAGGATGAGATTGCGTCCCAGGCGAAACCCGGCGTGGGCAAGGAACCGCAACATGTCGTGGCGCGTCCAGGCCGCGCCCGTGCGGATCTCCGGAATGCCATGCTCCCTGGCCTCGCTCTCGAGGGCTTGCATCAGCCGCGTGCCGACGCCCTTGCCCTGACCGGCGGTGCTTACCGCAATCATCTCCAGCCGGAGGGACGGGGCGGCGCGACCGAACTGGCCATGCAGTCGCCGCGCGAGCACGTACCCGAGCAGACCCTGCGGTCCATCGGCCGCGAATTGCACATGGAGATCGGGCTCCTCGAGCGCGATGCGCAGCCGGCGCTCGTGGTAACCACGTCGCGAGCGCCCCATAATCACGGCATCGATCGCGACGACCGCTTCGAGGTCCCGCGGCGCAAGGCGCCGGATCCGGACACCTGGGGCAGGCGCGCCCGTAGAGCGCTTGGTCGGCCCCGCGGCTCGTGTCGCTGCCTTCGGGGGGCGCAGTGCTGCCGTCTTCCGCGGCGCAGGCTTGCTTGGACGCGCGGCGACGGTTGCAGGTCGCCGCGTCTTCTTCTTTGATTGCGAAGAGGTTTTAGCTCTGGCTTGACTCACGACTGCCTCCCCCTGACTGGACTCCATGTCTGCCGGAATCTCGTTGCGACACTGACGAGGTATTCTGGTACTATAATACCAATTTGACCCACCTTGGTCAACCGGGCCCAACCTGCACCAAGGCACCGTGTAATATGGCATTCCGATGCCGATTTTGAACTCGGACCGATCAGGTCGTCGCGCCACCCCCGATTCGCCCGGGGCCAAGCGCGCCGCGCCCGGACCTGGGGAACTGCGCGTGCGGCTGGTGCAGCCGGAAGATCTCGACCGGGTCATCGCGCTCGACACCCACGTCACCGGCGTCGAGAAGACCGACTACTGGTACGAGGTGTTCCACCGCTATGGCGCGCGCAGCCCGCGGCAGCGCTTCTTCTTCGTGGCGGAGGTGCGTGGCGAGATCGAGGGATTCGTCATCGGTGAAGTGCGCGACTGGGAGTTCGGGTCGCCCCCGTGCGGCTGGGTCTTCGGCATCGCCGTGCGCGCCGATGCGCGTCTCGGCGGTATCGGATCCGCGATGCTCGCAGCGATCTGTGATGCGTTCCGGCGTGCGGGCGTCACGAAGGTGCGTACGCTTCTTGCGCGGGACAATCACCTGATCCTCTCGTTCTTCCGCAGCCAGGGCATGATGGCCGCACCCTTCATTCCGCTCGAGCTCGACCTGGAGTGAATCGATGAAGCTCCAGAAGAGCACCAGCCTTGCCCTCTACAGCGTCATCGAGGCGGCATCCAACCCCGATCGGCAAATTGCCGCGGCAGAAATCGCCGAGAAATACGGCGTGTCGCCCCACCATCTCGCGAAAGTGCTGCGCGAGCTCGGCCGCGCCGGGATCGTCGAATCCGCCCGCGGCGTGGGCGGGGGATACCGTTTCAGCGGCAACGCCCGGCGACTGACGCTGATGGACGTGATCGAGATCTTCGAGGATATCAGCGCGCGCTCCCCCGCAGAGGAAGGCGAACCGCTCACGGACGTCGGCACGGCGCTCGGCCGGGTGCTGTCCGAGATCGACGAGATCGCGCTCGCCACGTTCCGCAGCATCACCATCGACACGATGCTGAAGCTCGTCGACGGCGCGCGCCGCGCCACGAATCCAACCGCTTCGCGGGCAGAAGGCACACCGGCCTGACGGAGCAGTCCTGCAGGACTTGACTCGCATCAAAGTGGTCGGACGCGCGGCCGACTCCCGCCGATGGCGCTCCCCGATAGCGGACCTGTCAGGGCGCGTCCGCTTTCGGGGTCAGCGACCGGCCGAGGATCGGATTCTGCGACGCTCGTCTCGCAAGCAACACGCCCAGACCCGCAGGGCGATGATCTGCGGACTTTTCTTCACGTTACGACGGCTAGCTCACCCCGCCGCTTGTGCCCGTTTCGGGAATAGCTGCGGGCGCAGCTTGGGATGGCCGGCCATCATCTTCGGCGCATAGGGCGTCTCGGCGCCGAGTTCCTCGGCCGCGTGCCAGGCCCAGCGTGGGTCCCACAGCGCCGCGCGGCCGATGCAGATCAGATCGGCCTTGCCCTGCGCGACGATGTCTTCCGCCTGCTGGGCGCCCGCGATCAGGCCGACCGACATGGTGTTGATGCCGGTTTCCTTCTTCACCTTCTCTGCGAACGGCACCTGGTAGCCGGCCGACAGCGGAATCTTCTGCAGCGGTGAGAGGCCGCCGGACGACACATCCATGTAGTCCAGGCCGCGCTTCTTCATCTCCTTCGCCAGCACGACGGTTTCTTCCGGCGTCCAACCGCCGTCGACCCAGTCCGTGGCAGAGACACGCAGTCCGATCGGCTTGCTGTCCGGCCACGCCGCACGCACGGCCTCGTACATCTCGATGGCAAAGCGCATGCGGTTCTCCAGCGAGCCGCCATATTCGTCGGTGCGCTGGTTGGAGATCGGCGACAGGAACTGATGGGTGAGATAGCCATGCGCGCCGTGCAGCTCGATCACGTCATAGCCGATGCGATCGACGCGCTTGGCGGCAGCGGCGAATTCACCGATGCAACGCTTGATGTCGTCCTTGGTCATGGCGTGCGGCACCGCCCAGCCGGTTTGGTAGGGAATCGCCGAGGGTGCTTCCGGCGTCCAGGCGTCCGGCCCTTCGAGGATCGGCTTGCCGCCGGCGGCCGGCGGCGTGGTCGGGGATTTTCGGCCGGCATGGGCGAGCTGCACGCCCAGCTTGGCCACGCCGTACTGCCTGCAGAAATCGTGCACGCGCTTGAGCGCGGCCTCGTTCTCGTCCGAATACATGCCGGCGCATTTCGGCGAGATGCGCCCCTGCGGATTGACGTCGGTCATTTCGGTCATGACCAGCCCGGCGCAGCCGAGCGACATATTGCCGAGATGCATGAGGTGCCAATCATTGGCCGAGCCGTTGTCGGAATTGTACTGGCACATCGGCGACACCACGACGCGGTTCGGCAGAGTGAGTCCGCGCATGGTGATCGGAGAGAACAGGACGCTAGTCATTCGTCGCACTTTCTTTCGAGTGAATTGTGACGATCAGTTTAGCTCAGTTCCGGATGTCACCAGCGCTGTATGGAACAGATGCGTTGCGGATCGGCGCCAGGATCAATTACGTGGAGGGCAGCGCGGTACCTGCCGCAAGCTCCGGCGCGACACTGACGCTCTTTGACGACGAACTCGCTCCGCCGACGGCCTTGCGGGCGCGGACGCAATATCGGTAGCGCATCCTGGCGAGGATCGTCTCTGCCACCACGTCGTCTTGACGCCGTCGACCACCCGCCCGTCGCCTTCGTCGTCCGCCCGGTCGATGTCGTAATGCGCCGGGTACCAGTCGCCCGGCATGCAGCGGTACCCCGACATCGAGCAGCTCGAAAAGCTTCATCGGACGTCCTCCCCCACCTGGGGCCCGCGACCTCCCGCAAGCCGTCCAATGACTCTCCGACGTCCCGCCGGAGCGCGCCTTGGTCTGCATTAAGCCCGCCGCGCGGATCACGCCTGTGCTATTTTTCCGGCGACGCAACTTTTCTCCACCCGAATGAGAATTGCGATCCTCGGCGGCGGCCCGGCGGGCCTCTTCCTCGCGCTCCTGCTCAAGCGGGATCGGCCCGGCGACGACATTCTCGTCGTCGAGCAGAATCCGCGGGACGCGACGTTCGGCTTCGGCGTGGTGTTTTCCGATGGGGCGCTCGAGTTCCTGCGTGCGGGCGAGCCGGCGATCTTTGCGCTCCTCGAGTCGAACATGGAGCGCTGGCCGGAGCAGAAGATCGTGCACCGTGACGAGGCGGTGATCCTCGACGGCAACGGTTTTTCGGCAGTCGGGCGACTGCGGCTGATCTCGCTCCTGCAGACGCTGTGCGCCGAGGTCGGCGTACGGATCGAGCACGGTCGGACGGTGCGCTCCCTGGACGAGCTCGCGGCGCATGACCTCGTTGTCGGCGCAGACGGGCTCAACTCGCTCGCGCGCAGGACCCTTGCCGCTACGCTGCAACCGGAGATCCGCTACCTGACCAACAAGTTCGCGTGGTACGGGACGAGCAAGGCGTTCGATTGCCTGACGCTCACCTTCCGAGCGAACGAGCACGGCGCGTTCGTGGCGCATCACTATCGCTACGCGCCCGACATGAGCACGTTCATCGTGGAGTGCGACGCCAGGACGTGGTATCGGGCCGGCCTCGACCGGATGAGCGATGCGGAAAGCCGCGCCTATTGCGAGCGCGTGTTCGCGCCGGATCTCGATGGCCATCCTCTGGTCTCGAACCGCTCGATCTGGCGCAACTTCCCCTTGCTTTGGACGCGGCAGTGGACCGCGGGGAACGTGGCGGTAATCGGCGATGCGGTACGTACCGGCCACTTCTCGATCGGTTCCGGGACGCGGCTCGCCATGGAGGACTCGATCGCGCTTGCCAGGGCGATTGCTGCACACGGCGAGAACGTCGCGGAAGCGCTGGCCGCCTTCGAGCGCGAGCGGAAGCCAATCGCCGAGAAGCTGGTGAACGCCGCCAACGCGAGTTCGTTCTGGTACGAGCGCATCGCCGAAAAGATGCAGCTCGCACCCTGGCAGCTCGCATACGACTACATGACGCGGAGCGGCAGGATGAGCGACGAGCGCCTGCGCGCGCTTGCCCCGCAATTCATGCGCATCGTCGACGCTAAACGCGCCGCCGCGCCGGTGGAGGCACATCCCGAGCGGATCGCCGACCCGTGCGGCCCCGAGACGCCCGGCGCGCGCGAGATCGGATGGACGAGCCCCGCGACGTACAACGCATCGCGCGTGCTCTTCCACAATCTGACCGCCGGTCGCGGCGAAAAGACCGCAATCTTGTGCGAGGGCCGCTCGCTCACTTACCGCGAAGTCTGCGATCTCGCCTGCCGGGTCGGCAACGGGCTCATTGCTGCCGGGCTGGCGCGCGGCAGCCGCGTGCTGCTGCTGATGCACGACACGCCGGAGTACGTCGCGGCGATTTTCGGCGCGATGCGGGCCGGTTCCGTGCCGGTGCTCGTCAACACGCTGTCGCCTGCCGAGCTCGTCGCCTATTACATCGAGGACAGCGGCGCCGAGACAGTGATCGCGCATAGCTCGCTCGCGGGGCTGCTCGGTCATGCGGACATCGCCCGGAGCAGGATGCGCGACGTCGTGCTCGTGGGCGAGGGCACGGCGCCCCCTTTCGAATTCGCCCGCGTCACGTCGTGGGACGAATGGATCGGGCGCGAGCAGACGTCACTCGACGAGGTGGCGACCCATCGCGACGAGATGGCGTTCTGGATGTACAGCTCCGGGTCGACCGGCCGCCCGAAGGGCGTCGTGCATCTGCATCACGATCTCGCCTACACCCACGAGGCGTACGGCAAGCGCCTGCTCGGCATCCGCGAAGCGGACATCGCATTCTCGCCCCCGAAGATCTTCTTCGCGTATGGATTCGGCAACTCGATCACTTTTCCCTTCTCCGTCGGTGCGACCGTGGCGCTGCACCCCGGGCGCCCGGATCCCGATTCGGTCCTCGGCGCGATCGAGCGACACCGCCCGACGTTATTGTTCGGCCTGCCGACGCTCTACAACGCGTTGATCGTTCACCCGGGGTCGGAGCGCCGCGACCTTTCGAGCCTGCGGCTCTGCATCTCGGCGGCGGAAGTGCTGTCGCAGGAGATGTTCAGCGAGTGGGAGCGGCGTTATGGCCTGCGCATCGTGGAGGGTCTCGGCTCGACCGAGGTCCTGCATATCTACCTCTCCAATCGCATGGACCGGCAGAAGCCCGGCGCGAGCGGCGCCCGGGTTCCCGGATACGAGATCAAGCTCTGCGATCCCGACGGCGCCACGGTGCCGCGCGGCGAGCCGGGCATCATGTGGGTGCGCGGCGACTCGAGCGCGCCGTGCTACTGGAACCGCGCCGACAAGACCGCGGAGACGATGCGCGAGGGCTGGATCTATACCGGAGATCGGTTCCGCGAGGACGAGGACGGGTTCTTCTGGTTCGAAGGGCGCGCCGACGATCTCGTCAAAGTGAGCGGACAATGGGTGCATCCGCTCGAGGTCGAGCGCGCGCTGGCCGAGCATCCGGCAGTGCGCGAGTGCGCGGTGCTGGCGCTCGAGGACGACAATCGACTGATGACGCTGAAAGCATTCGTGGCGCTGCGCCCCGACCACGCGCCGGATGCGGAGATGACCAAAGCGCTGCAGGATTTCGTCAAGCGCACGCTGGTGCCCTACAAGTACCCACGCGCGGTCCTCTATCTCGACGCGCTGCCCAAGACCGGGACCGACAAGATCGATCGGCAAAGGCTGAAGGCGCTCGGGTAGGCGCGGAACCACCCCGCCGCCTCCGGCGGCACCCCTCCTTGAAAAGGAGGGGAAACATCCTTCAACCAATCACGCGATCCGCCCGCTCAGCTCGTGACGATCGGGTTGTGCCAGCCCACCGGCGAGGCGATCAGGTCTTGCGCGGCCTCGACGCCCCAGCTCCCCCGCGCGTATTCCGCGATCGGCGGTGGATCCGCGAGCAACGGGTCGACGATCCGCCATGCGCCCTCCACCTCGTCCTGGCGGGCGAACAGCATGTGCTCGCCGCGCATTGCCGCACCGAGCAGCAGGTCGTACGGCTCGGTCTGGAGAGAGGCATCACGGCAGGCGTACAGCTCAACATTCTCGGTACGGCCGCGTCCGCCCGCCGCCAGGACCGTCGCACCCAGCGCGATCTCTACGTCGGGACCCATGCGAAAGCGCAAATGATTCGGCGCACGGCGATCGAACTCGCGACCCGAGAAGCGCTGCTGTGGCGGAGGCTTGAGCGTCACGAGCACTTCGGTGGCGGTCACGTGCAGGCACTTGCCGGCGCGGATGTAGAACGGCACATCCTGCCAGCGCCACGAGTCGAGATAGAAGCGCATGGCCGCGTACGTCTCGATCTGCGAGTCGGGCGCCACGCCTGCTTCCTCGAGATAGCCGCGATACTGGCCTCGCACCGCCTCGAATTTCGTGGGCGGTTGGATGGATTTGAGGACACGCACCTTCTCGTCACGGAAGGAGTCCAGATCCTGGCCGACCGGCGCCTCCATCGCGAGCAACGCGACGATCTGAAGCAGGTGGTTCTGGATCACGTCGCGGATCGCACCGGCCTCCTCGTAGAATTTTCCGCGGCCCGCGACGCCGAACGACTCCGCCAGCGTCACCTCGACGCGCTCCACGTAGTTGCGATTCCAGATCGGCTCGAGGAAGCTGTTGCCGAACCGGAAGAACAAGATGTTCTGCACGGTCTCCTTGCCGAGGTAATGATCGATGCGGAAGATCGAGTCTTCTCCGAACACGCTGTGAAGCGTCGCATTGAGCGCGCGCGCCGATTCGAGGCTGCGACCGAAGGGCTTTTCGAGCACCACGCGCGCGCCCTGCGCGCAGCCGGAGGCGCCGAGCCCCTTCACCACGACCGGAAACAGGCTGGGCGGAATCGCGAGGTAGTGCGCCGGCCGCTGCGCGCCGCCCAGCTCTGCGCGCAGGCGGTCGTACATGGCGGAATTCGTGTAGTCGCCCGGGACGTAGTGGAATCGCCGGGCGAGGGACTCGAACGCGGCGGGATCGATCTTTTCACCCTGCGCTTCGATACTCGCGCGCGCGCGGGCAATCAGGCGCTCGCGGTCCCAGCCTTCCCGCGCAATGCCGATGACCGGAACGTCGAGCCGACCGCCTTTCTCCATTTCATACAGGCTCGGAAAGATCTTCTTGAAGGCGAGATCGCCGGTGATTCCGAAGAGCACCAGCGCATCGGCGTTGCTACTCATGCCTGCCTCCTTTGACTGCCCGTGAACACGGGAGGATATCCCTAACAGGGTGTTGAAAAATGCCCGCCGGGGCGGCAGTTCTCAGACCGATTCGCGCGCGACGTCCGCGCGTGACAGCGTCTCACGATAGACGCGCATGACGCCGAGGAGGTTCCGTAGCAACATGGCCATTGACGCGGCGAGCACGACGCCCGCCGGGTAAGCGAGCAGCCGCCACCACGGCGCGGCGAGCAGCAACCCAAGGGCAACAATCTGCACCCGAAACTGGCTGCGCTGGGCGGCGTCGCCGAGGATCTTCTTCATGTGCGGCACCGTCCCGCGCCCGGCGCTCTGCGTCTGAAGGTGAAACCACGCCAGGAACGGGGCGATCTTGTAGAGCATGCCGTTCACCACGGAGACCGCCACGCCGACGATCGCCAGAACACCGAGAAACACATCGAACGCTTGCGGCAGCCCCTCGATCCGGACCAGCCGCGCAGCCCAGCAACCGGCCGCCACGATCAGACACACCATTCCGACGCGCCAGAAATCGAGCGTCACATCCGCCAGGCGGCGACGCCGCTGACGCTGCAGATCGAGCGTGACCAGCGCGAACGTCGCATAGCCCGCGGCGAGCGCGAGGGCCAGGCCATGGGAGAGCGCCACTCCTGCGTCGCCCAGCGTGGCCTGCACGATGGTCCACAGCACGAGCGCCGCGAAGATCGCCCACGTGAGCCAGCTCGTGAGCTTGTCCGAGTAGCCCGGCGTCATCTGGAACATCGGCACGACCTGATAGGCGACGCCGATCACCAGCATGCCCACCCATCCGAGCAACCCCCACCCCGGGTGAAGGTCGTGCAGTGCCCCGGTCGGGAGCGCAAGGCCGAACCCCATGCTCGCCGCGAGCAGCGCACCGAACGTCACCGTGGCGGCGAGCGCGATGGCGACTGACCACATCACCCCTACGGTCGTGTTCCACGCACGCACCCGCAGGAGGCTCGCCACGACGGCCACGAAGAAGACGGCGAGTCCCGCGCTCAGGGCAAGGACCGCAAATCGCAGCAGCGCCGGCTGGAGCCACGTGAAACCGCCTGCCAGCGCGAGCGTTCCCGCGACGAGAAGGATGTGGGTGAGCCATGCCACTGCGCGTGGCGCCGGCAGCGGCGCGCCGACCAGGACCGGGAGAATCTGCATCATGGCCCCGATCATCACGCTCGCGAGAAATCCGAGCGTGACGAGGTGCGTCGCACCGAGCGCGGCGGGCATCCAACGCGAATCGAAGACTTCCGGTCCCCGCCAGACCAGCAGTGCAGCGCAAAGCAAGCCGAACACCGGCGCGGTGAGGAAGAACCGGAACGGCACCGTAAAGGGAGGCGCCTGCTCGTAGCTCAGCTGTGCCATGGAAGTCGCTCGCGGCGCGCGCCGCGCGGCACTAACCGGACGTCAGCCCGCCTCGAGGTCGGCGTAGCGCGCGAGCAGCGCCTCCGCTTCCCCGGCGAGGTGCTCGTCCATCATGCGATACAGCACCTGCTCTTCCTTGAGGTTGTGCTGCTGCATCAACACATTCAGCGTCTCGGCCTGCCCGAGATACTCGTCGGCGTCTTGAGCCGCGACGGCCTCCGCAAGCGTCGCAAGCACGCCTCGCATCTGCTCGTGCTCCTCGCGCATCACCATGGTCGGGCCGCCGGACATACCGGTACGATCCTCGAACGCGCTGAATAGCACGCTCTCCTCCATTTCGAAGTGATGCGCCATCGCCTTGTGAAACGCTTCGAATTCTGACCTGGCGGTTGCCCAGTCGCCGGCGCCCACGGCTGCTTCGGCCTGCGCAAAGCGTTCATCGCAGGCCTTGTGATCCTGGGCCATGAATGTCTCGATGCTCGCCATGGCGCGCTCCGGTTGATCTCGACCGGGTGATTGTTTCCGACAGGACCGGTGCCGATCCTTGATGAATCTCAAACGATCCCGGTCGCGCGAGGCGCGGCGTCGACCGGAGCAGGATCGATATGAGGGAGATCAAATCGGCGCTGCGCTGCGCCGGGAGGAGCCTTTTCCCCTCCTTTCCGAGGACGGGATAAAACCGTCGCTTCGGCGCTCAGCCTTGCGCGGGTTTCTCCCAGCCCGGCTTGGTGCCCGCCACCCGCGCGCCGGTACCCCGGATCGGCAGTGCCGGAAGCGCGAATCCCTGGTTGAAGGCCGCGCGCGCCACGATCGTGAACTTCATGAACCACCCGGCACCGACCGCTGCGATGCTCGCGATCAGCGCAAACGCATTTGCAACACCGTATTCCGGTATCGACGCCAGCAGGAGGACCACCGGTCCCCAGTTTCCCGCCAGGCTGAAGGGAAGATTGATATCTTCGAGCACGCGCAGCGCGCCCTTGGGCGCGCCGCTACTGGCGAGCGCACGGCGATACTGTCGCCACATCAGGTCACGCACGATCAGTATGACGACGAGCGCGGCGACGATCCAGCGCGATGTGAGATTTCCGGTCGCCACCAGCGCCACGATCGCGAGACCGGTGCCCTCCGCAAGACCGGTCGCGATCACCAGCGGCACGATCGCCGGCTCACGCCATGCGGGGATGCCCTTGGATGCCTTGAGGATGCGTGCCTGGCAGTAAAGAAAAAGCGCCGCCAGAAGCGCCGCAGCGGCAACGAGCCACAACACACCGGTCCAGGCTGCCGCGATGGTGACGATGAAGAGCGGCCCGGCGACCAGCGATTCGCGTGTCATCCAGGAAGTCTGCGGATGAAAGACGACGTTGATCGCGCGCCAGGGCTTGCCGATCTCCATCCACACCCACATCAGGCCAAACGCCACACATGCAAGCGCACCGAGCGCGAGGCCGAAGTACGCCGCGCCACCGGCAAACGCCGAAGCGATCAGGAGCCCGGTCCCGGTGCCGCCGCCGATGAAGTTGAGCGCGGCGCGCCAGTCCCAGTTGGTCTGGAGCCAGGGCCGCACGCTCGCGGGCTGATTGCGGTTCATTTCTCGTCGACGACGTAGAAGATGTGCGGATCGGTTCCCAGTTCCTCGTGCATGCGGAACCACGTGGTCCCTTCCACCTTCTTCGACACGGTGCTTTCCGGATCGTGAAGATCACCGAACGTATAGGCGTTCGCGATGCACGAATTCACGCACGCGGGCGTCGCGTCGGGATCGATGCCCGGCGTGAGGCCTTTCGCGAGTCCCTCATCGATGCGATCCACGCACCACGTGCACTTGGTCGCGACCGACATCCGCTTCGGGTCGAAGCGCGCCTCCTCCGAATTGCTCGGCCCGTCGCCGTACGCATACTCGCGCTCGTGCACGATGTGGCGCGCCTGGTAGGGACATGCGACCGCGCAGTAACCACAGCCGATGCACAGGTCGTAGTCGATGGTGACGATACCGTCCGCGCGCTGCTTCGTCGCCGTGGATGGGCAGACGTGCATGCATGGCGGATCGGCACAATGCATGCAGCCCACGGGCACGAACGTCCGCTTGACGTCGGGGAACTCGCCCTGCTCGACGTCGAGCACCTTGCGCCATTGCACGCCGGGCGGCGTGGCGTTCGCGTGCCGGCACGCGGTGGTGCACGTCTGGCACCCGACGCAGGCGCGCAGATCGATCGACATCGCCCAGCGGGTCATGCCGCTACCCTCCGCACCGACACGCGCACGAGATCCGCGGCCGACCCCGTCGCGTCCGTGAGCGCGATCGACATCGGCACGAGCGCATTCATGCTCGGCGCCTTCATGTCCTTTGCGTACGGCGTCGCCCAATGGTCGAACTGACCGATCATCAGCAGCGTGTCCGGGCGGATGCCCTCCCGAAGCATCGCCGGCCCCTTGGTGCCGTGCAGATAAGACCGCACCTCGACGAGATCCCCCTCCTCGATGCCCAGCCGCTCGGCGGTCGAAGTGTTGATGACGACACCGCCGTGGCCGCGCAGGTTCTTCGACACTTCGTCCATGAGCTGAATGCCGGCGTTGCCACCCCACGCGTACTGCATCGAGCGCGTGGTCACCAGCCAGAACGGGTACTCCGCGCCCTTGGCATGGAGCGTGGCATCCTTTTCCCAGATGCCCGGGAAATCCTTGCAGGCGGGCAGCGACTGGTACTCGGTGAGCTGCGTGTTCCACCACTGGATGTCGCACTCGTGCAGGCGATTTCCGAGCTCCAAGCCAACCCGGTAGAGCCGCTCCTGGAACGGCATCTCGAAGCGGATGCCCTGGTTACGCAGCTCCCTGAACAAATACCACGTGAGGCGCGATATCGGCCGCGTGCGGTAGCCTTGCGCCTTGAACCAGTCGAGCCCATCGTCCGCCGCACCATGCGTTAGCTCCGCGCTTGCCGCACGGCAAACGCTGTCCCAGATCTCGTCGGCCGAGTGCTTCTGGTCGGTCGCGAGCTGGAAGTCGTAGCCTTCACCCGAAAGCGGTGCGCACGCCGCTCCGCGGTTGATCGCGCGGTTGTACCGCTCGAGCAATCCGGTGCGCGCCGCGAGCTCGGTCGCGAGGTCCGTGAAATCGCGCGTCTCGCCCCGCGGCTTGACGGCGGGCTGACGGAGCGCAAAACCTTCGTGGTCCCAGAACTGCTCGATGAACTTGGTGCCGCCGATCCGTATGAGCTGCAGGCTCTCGAGGTCGGTCGCCTCGGGCAGCAGCACGTCGGCCATCCAGTTGGTCTCGTCCACCGTGTAGGCAAACGCCACGGTGAACGGAAACTCCGCGATGCGGCGCGTGAGCGCGGTCGTGTCCCAGAACGATATGGCGGGGTTGGTGCGATACACGAACCAGAGTTCCGGGGCCGTCACCTCCGGCCAGTGCTCGGGCGATCCGTCGCGAAACAGCCACGCGAGATGGGTGGGGCCGAGCGCAGTGCTCCACGGTGAGTTTGCAGACAGCGGCACGAGCGTGGCGTGCGCGTTGCGGACCGCCGGGCGCTCTGCCCAGTGCTCCTTGTCGGTCGGGTTCATCGGAAACTCCATGAACCCGTCGCGTCCCTTCTTCACGCTCGCCTGGCGCGACGTCGCGGGACGGTTCAGCCGCACGGTCGTGCCGAGCGTGCCGCCCGGCACTTCGAGCGCGCCCACCAGGCAGGGAATCAGGGTGCGGGCCCAGCAGCACTCGTAGCCGCCCCACCCGTTGGTCACCGTCTTGCCCAGAATGATCGCGACCGGCCGCAGCGGCAGCGTCTCGCCGTCGATCTCGATCGTGGCGCCGACCTCGGCATGCTCCAGGTACTCGGCCGTGATGCGCCGGACCGTGCCGGGCCGGATGTCGCAGACTTTCTCTGCCCAGTCCGGCGTGTACTGGGCCATGTGCGCCACCAGCTTGGTGAACGCCGTTTCCGCGCTGATGCCAGTGTGGTTCCACGTCTTGCCGTCAGCGCCGAGTTCCAGGGCGTCGAGCGTGAACGCACCCTCGAGCGCCGGGTCGGTGTCGGGAGTGTCGTAGGGCACCGCGGCGTTGCGCCGGCTGTCCCAGAGCAACGGCTTCTGGCTGGCCGGGTCGCGCAGAAAAAATCCATTCGGCCCGATGAGATACGGCGATCCCGTGTGATTCTTCAGAAACGGAATGTCGAGCACCTCGCGTGGATGCTCGTGCAGCATCGCGTGCAGCATGCCGAACAGAAACGCCGCATCGGTCTTCGGCTTGAGCGGCACCCACTCGGCCGAGCATGCGCCCGTGATCGAGAGGTGCGGCTCGAGTTGCACGCGCTTCAGCTGCCGGTTCATGCGCCCCTCGGCGTGCCGCCAGACACCGACCACGCCAGCGGAGGCCTCGCTGTTCGCGCCGAACGAAAGCACGTACTTCGTCGTCGGGGTGTCCGGACACACGGTGAACGCGCGATGCCACAGCTCACCGTACAGGTGCTCGGAGTGATAGCACTTCACGCCCTGGCCGCTGCCGAAGCTCAGATCGACCGGCCCCCATGCGGAAAGGAATGCCGGGAACGTGCCCATGTAGTAGGTGGGCGTGCCGCCGCCACCGAAGCTTGCCGCCACCCGCGGGTACCCCGCGTCGTCGATGAGCCCCTTCGCGCGGATCTCGTTCAGCTTGCCTGCGACGATGTCGAAGGCCTCGTCCCATGTGATCGGCACGAAACCCGGATCGTGGTCGCGCCCCTTCTGGGGATTCGTGCGCTTCATCGGCGTGAGCAGCCGATTGGGGTTGTAGGTCTTCTGCACGAGGCCGTAGGCCTTGACGCAGCACTTTCCGCCGCCCGGGTGAACCTCGGCAGCGCGGAAGTTCGGCTCGATCTCGGTGGCGACGCCGTCTTCGACCTTGACCTGAAGCAGGTCGGGGCCGGCCACGCACTGGTAGCAGTACTCGGCAACCTTGCGGACTTCGGCGGCCATGTGCGCCTCCGTCAGTTGAAGAAGAGAGTGTTGATCAGGAGGACTTCTGCGCCTTGGCCGCAACGCGCGACCGGAGCTTCTCGATCTCGACCACGAACCGCCCGTGCTCGGCGCGGCCGATCTCCTCGGCGTGGTCGCGCGCAACCACCTCGAAGGTCACCTTCCGGCCGTCCACTGCCTGCACGGTGGCGGTGACTTCAACGTTCGCACCCAGCAGCGTTGCCCCGCTATGCGCGACGTCGATCCCGGTGCCGACCGAGTCCTCGCCCGGATCGCAATACGCAAGCAGCAGTTCCCGGCAGGTGATTTCCATGTCGCGTACCAGCTCGGGCGTCGCGTACACGCGCAGGTTCTCACCGAGGAAATCGATGGTGCGCGGCTTGTCGATGGTGAACTTCCGGGTGCTCGAAATCCCCGGCTTGAGATCCGCTTTCATTCACTCCTCCGTACACCGGCCATAATGCGGGGAGTATGCACCAAGCGCACGGCGCGCCGGCCGGTGGGCGGGCCGTCATGATTCCAAATCTTTCGTAGCGTAGCACGTTTTGTATCGCATACCCTGACGCCCGCGGAGCCAGCCGGAGAGTGTCGTTCTAACCATTGAATAATTAGGGTAAAACGAAGAATGCCACGCCCAGATGCCGACCACCCGTTCGAGCCTGCCGAGCTCTTCGACCGCGAACTGCTGCGCGAACGGCAGCTCGAGCGACTGAAACGAGCGGTCGAATACGTTCACGCGCGGGTCCCGCACTACAGGCAGAAATTCGACGCCGCCGGAGTCGTGCCTGGCGATCTCGGATCGCTCGGCGACCTGGCGAAATTTCCGTTCACCGCCAAACAAGATCTGCGCGAGACCTATCCGTTCGGAATGTTTGCCGTGCCGATGGACCAGGTGGTCAGGGTCCACGCCTCCAGCGGCACGACCGGGAAGCCGACCGTTGTCGGGTACACCCAGCGCGACATCGACATGTGGTCGGACGTGATGGCGCGCGCGATGCACGCTGCGGGCTGCCGCAACACCGACATCCTGCACAACGCGCTCGGGTACGGACTCTTCACCGGAGGGCTCGGCTATCACTACGGCGCCGAGCGACTCGGCATGGCCGTGGTACCGGTTTCCGGTGGACAGAGCGAGCGCCAGGTCCAGCTCCTGATGGACTTCGGCGCGACGGTGATCGGCTCCACGCCTTCGTACCTGCTCGCGCTCGCCGAGGAGTTCGACCGCCAGGGCGTCGATAGCCGCTCGACCAGGCTGCGCGTCGCGATGCTCGGCGCCGAGCCGTGGACAAACGAGATGCGAATCGAGATCGAGTCGCGGTTCGGCCTGACGGCGATCGAATCCTATGGGCTATCGGAGGTGATCGGCCCTGGAGTGGCGTGCGAGTATGCGGAGACCAAGGACGGGCTGCACATCTGCGAGGATCATTTCTTTCCGGAGGTGATCGATCCCGCCACGGGCGAGGTGCTGCCGGATGGCGAATTCGGCGAGCTCGTCCTGACCTCACTCACGAAAGAGGCCTTGCCGGTCATCCGCTATCGGACCCGCGACTTGACGCGCCTCCTTCCGGGCACTGCACGCCCTGCCCTGCGTCGCATCGAGAAGATCACCGGGCGCTCGGACGACATGCTGATCATCCGGGGCGTCAACGTATTCCCCAGCCAGATCGAGGAAGTGCTGTTCAAGCAACCGGCTCTCGCGCCGCACTACCAGCTCGAGCTCTGGCGCGACGAGCGCCATCTCGATCAGGTGAATGTTCTGGTCGAGATGAAGCCCGGCCTCGACCAGTCCGGCGACGCCGCGCACGCGGCCGCGGCCAAGGACTTCCAGCACCACATCAAGTCGCTGGTGGGAATCACGGCGCACGTCAAGGTGCTCCCCGCGGGCACCGTCGAGCGCTCCGCCGGAAAGGCGAAGCGTGTCGTCGACAAGCGGCCAAAGTAATTGCTTCTATGCAGCGTGGTGCGACTCAGGTCACGGGCGTTGTCTCACCGCGCGTGCGATAGAACTGGACGGGAACCGGGCTCGTTTCCGCCTGGGCATCGTCCTCGTAGGCGATACACTTCTCGCAGATCGTTCCTGTCACGTCCTCGGACAGATTCGCGCGCCGCAGAGCCTGAAACTTCGCGCTCCGCCACGCGTCGCGGAATGGTGTCGTGTGGAGGTCGCCCATGTTGAAGCGACCGTCGTGGTCGAAACAGCACGCAGACAGCCGGCCGTCGTAGGTGATGTGCCCTTCGGTGAAAAGCGACCAGCAGGGCAACGGCTTCCTGAGCGCGCCGATGCGTCCCTGGTTGCCGGCGGTGGCCCTGGTGCCCTTGGCACCGCTCGTGAGGCCGGCCTGCCCGTATAGCGGCAGATAGTAGTGCTCGTCGACGTAAGGAATGATCTCGTCGACGGCGGCCTGCATGCGCGCCTGCTGCTCACCGTCATAAAGAATGCTCGAGGCGAACAGGCCGCACACGTGGCCCGTCCGGTCCTTGACCTCGTCGCGCACCTTGCGTGCGTCCTTGATGTGCTGGACTATCCTGCGATAGTCCCTGCTCTTCACGCCGGTGACTTCACTGAACTGGTCGGCGTCGGCGAAGTTGAAGCTGAACTTGAGGCTGTCGAGTCCGGCGTTCATGCAGGCACGGATGCGCCCCTCCTCCGCCATGCGGCCGTTGGTGGTGAGAAACACGTACGGATACCCGCATTTCCGCTTGGCATAGGAGATCGCCTCGGGAAGCCAGGGCACCAGGAAAGATTCGCCGAGATAGAAGACCCCCAGCTCCTCCACACCCTCCTCGCGCATCTCCTGCACGATGCGAGCGAAGAAGGGCCATGACATGTCGCTCTTCTCGCGCAGCCGCATGTGCGACGCGCAGAAGAAGCACTTGAAGTCGCAGCGCGCGGTGAGCTCGATCTTGACGCTCTTGGGAATCGGCGGTGCCGGACTGCGATACTCGTCGGTGAGCAGCGTGATCCGGTCGATCCGGTCGGTGATTCTTGGCATCTTGGTCCCCTGGTTGGCTTGCAGCAGGCCGCTCAGCAAAAAAATTGGGCGGGAAACGGAATGTCTTTCAACACTCCCTTATCCCGCCCCAGACCAGGAGACACGACAAGATTGTCGCTACGGCGCCCACGCACTGCTGTGACCTGGATCAAGCTTCGTCCGCAACGCGTCCGCCTTGTGCGGACCACCGTGACCGAGTGCCCGGCATCCCCCGGAAGAACTACATCTGCCCTCCTGGGCAACGAACGCTAGGGGGCTAGGGGGTATAGGCGCGCAGCTGCGTGAGGTCCAGGACGCTCACTTGCCTGCCGCGCACCTTGATCAGACCGGCCACGGTGAGCTCGTGGAGAATGCGCGAAAAATGCTCACGGGTGATATTCAGCCTGGACGCCAGCACCCCCTTGCTCGTGGTGAGTTCGACCTCGAAAGGGGTGCGGACCTCCAGCTCGGCAGGTGCCTCGCGCAGCAGATAGGCAATCACCCGCTGCGTGCCGCTCTTCAGCGAAAAGGCCTCGAGGTCGCCCATCAGGCGGTGCAACCGCATCGCGAGGCCGGCGAGCATCTTGCGTGCGAATCGCGGGTTGCTTTCGACCTCCGCGAACAGCGCGGATTTTCCGATGAAGAGCAAGAGCGTGTCGGTAAGCGCCTCGGCGAAGACCACGTAGGGCTGCTCGAGGAACATGACGGCCTCGCCGAAGCTCTGGCCGGGACCCAGCACCTCGACGACCTTTTCAGAGCCGTCGCGCCCGGCCAGGGCGAGCTTGATCTGGCCGTAGACGATCACGTGAAAGCCGTTGCAAGGATCGCCGCGGCGGAACACGAGAGTCCCACTGGGTGCGCGCACCTGGGCAGTCGCAGCCGCGAGGCGATCGATCTCCTCCGCGGTGAGTCCGCTGAACAGCGGAAGGTTCTGCAGGAACTGCTGTACCCGGATGGGGGTCGCACCCATCTTCGTGGCGCCTCTCTTCGGTTCCGCCGTGACCATAGGCAACAAGATCACTCGTATGGACAGCGCGACTTTGATTCACGTCAAATGCGCGTGAAACCAGAGGGATCCGCTCTCGCGCAACGGCCGTTGCCAGCCGGATGCTGAAAAGGAATTCGGGCCGCGAATCTCGCGCCGCGCGAGTCCATCGTATCCTATGCCCTGCAGTGAGCGACACGAATCAACCGGCGAATCAAGCGGCCGTCCCGCGCGCGGCGCCGCGCCGCCATCCGCGGCGCATGTGGCGCATCGCGACGGGGCTGCTTGGCTTGATGCTCGTGGTGTTTCTGGCTGCGCGCTACCTCGAGGCGGACTATCCGGGAATGGCCTGGGTTCGGGCTTTCGCGGAAGCCGCGATAGTGGGCGCGCTCGCCGACTGGTTCGCGGTCACGGCGCTTTTCCGCCATCCGCTCGGACTGCCCATCCCGCACACGGCGATCGTGCCGCGCAACAAGGACCGCATCGGCAGAAACCTCGCCGAGTTCGTCGAGCGCAACTTTCTTGCTCCGGGGGTCGTCCGGGAGAAGATCGCGGACGTGGATATCGTCGCGGCCGTGGCGCGCTGGATCGGCGAAGGCGATCGACCGCGCAAGCTTGCCGAGCGCATCGGCGACCGTCTGCCGGGACTGCTCGGCGAGCTCGAGGCGGGCGAGGTGCGCCGCTACGTGCAGGAGAGCGTCAACGAGTGGATGCGCGGCGCGGATCTCGCGCGCCTCGCGGGAGAGTTGCTCGCCGCGGTCACGGCGACCGGTAGACATCGGCCGATCGTCGACCAGCTGATCGGCGAGCTCACGGCGCTGCTTGCAGAATACGAGCCATCGATACGTGCCAAGGTTCGCGAGAAGACCGCCTGGTACTGGCGCAGCGTCTCGCTGGACGTCGCAGTCTCGGACCGGATCATCGCCGCGGCCGAAGCGGTGATCACCGAGATGGCGCGCGACCCGGAACATCCGTGGCGACGGAAGCTCGATGCCGCGCTCCTGGAGCTCGCGGAAGAGCTCAAGACCTCGGAGGAGTACCGGCAGCGGATCGAGGATGTCAAGTCGGAGTTTCTCGCTCATCCGGCATTGCAGAATTACCTCGGAAGCGTGTGGGACGCGATCGTGTCGGCGCTGCGTGCCGATCTCGCGCGCGATGACTCACTCGTCGTTGCACAACTGGAGCGTGGTATTGGCGGCTTCGCATCGACGATGCGCGACGACGCGGCCGCGCGTGCGCCACTCAATCGCTGGTTGCGCGGGGTGATCGTGCGGGTCGCCGAGGCGCAGCGCGCCGAGATCGGCCGCCTCATCAGCGACACCGTCGCGCGCTGGGACACGAAGACGTTCACCGAGCGCATCGAATCCTACGTCGGCGACGACCTGCAGTACGTGCGCATCAACGGCACGCTGATCGGCGGGCTTGTCGGGTTACTCATACACGCTGCGTCGCGCGCAATGTCATGAGCAGTCGAGGGTCACGCCACTGGGGCGCTTGCAAGCGCGGGCTTAAAAAAATAGGCGCGGGAGCAATAGGCTGATGGTCGGAAAAGCGATCAGCACGGTGAGGCGGACGAAATCCGCGACGATGAACGGTCCGACGCCCCGGAACATCGTTCCGATCGGAATCTCGGGCAGCAGGGTGCGTAGCACGAACACGTTCATTCCCACGGGCGGGGTGATCAGGCTGATCTCGACGACCGTGACCACCACGATCCCGAACCACACGGGGTCGAGGCCCAGATGCGAGATGAGCGGGAAGAAGAGCGGCACCGTGAGGAGAATCATCGAAAGGCTCTCGAGCATGCAGCCGAGGACGATGTAGATGGCGCACATCGCGATCACGACCATGATCGGATGCAGATCGAACTGACCGACGAACGTCCGCAAGTCGCCGGGCATCGTCGTGAAATTGATGAAGTTCGCGAAAATGAGCGCGCCGATCAGGATGACAAACAGCATCGCCGTGGTGCGTGCCGATTCGATGAGCACTGCGAACAAGGTCTTCCACGTGAGCGCGCGGCGGGCGAGTGCAAAGAAGAACCCGCCAGCAGCACCGACGCCTGCGGCTTCGGTGGGCGTGAATACGCCGCCGTAGATGCCGCCCAGAACGAGCACGAAGAGCGCCACGACACCCCAGATATCGCGGAGTGCACGCAGGCGGTCGGCCCAGGTCGAGCGCTCGCCCGGGGGACCCGACTTCGGATCCCGCCACGTCGTCCACGCGACCGCGCCCATGTAGCAGGAGACCGCCAAGGCTCCCGGCAAGATACCGGCGGCGAAGAGGCTGCCGATGTTCGTCTCTGTCATCAGCCCGTAGATCACCATGATCACCGAAGGCGGAATCATGATGCCGAGCGTGCCGCCCGCCGCGATCGAACCGGCGGCGAGGCCTTCGGAATAATGGAACCTGCGCATCGATGGCATCGCGACCTTGGACATGGTCGCAGCGGTGGCGAGGCTCGAGCCGCAGATCGCGCTGAATCCGCCGCACGCGACGACGGTCGACATTGCAAGCCCGCCACGCCAGTGCCCAATCACGGTATATGCAGCGCGGTAGAGTTCCTGGGACATCCCCGCGCGCGTCACGAAATTGCCCATCAGGATGAAAAGCGGCACAACCGACAATGCGTATGAAAACCCGGTCTCGTAGATTACCGCGGTGGCGGAGGCGAGCGAGGCGTTCCAGCTCTTGATCAATCCGAGGCCGACGAACCCGACGATGGCCATCGAGAAGGCGATCGGGATCCTGAGGAGGGTCAAGACGAACATCGCCGCGAAACCGAGCAATGCCTCCTGCATCTACACGCTTTCGCGATTCATGGATGCCTCCGTCAGCCGAGGTCGTCCGGCCGACGGAACGCTTTGTAGAAGTGAATCAGGGCGGTCACGAGCGCGAGCGCACACATGAAGTACACGAACGGCCACAGGATGATTCGCAGTGCAGCCGTGACGTCGCCGTAGCCGACCACTTCGCCTGCCTTGCGCCACATCAGCCAGCACATGCCGAGCAGCGCCGCCCCGCAGACGAGGTCCGCGACGATGCGCAGCGCTTTCCGAATGCCCGTCGGCAGTGCGTGCTCGACGAGATCAACGGTCACGTGCTCGTCCTTGCGCGAAACGAGCGGCAGTCCCGCGAATATGAGGATCACCATCATGAGCTCGGTGATCTCGAAACTGCCGCGGATCGAATCGCCGACGACGTAGCGCATGAACACGTCGACAAAAGTGAGCGCCATCATGCCGAACAGGATGATGGCCGCGATGCCGCCGACCAGCGCGTCTCCCGCGCGGCCGAATGATCCCGGTACGAACCGCATCAAGCGAGCGGCGCAGGCTTGCGCCCGCGCCGCGCCCTTTCGCTTTCTGCCCGGCCGCCTACTGGCCCGCCGCGACCTTCCTTACCTCGGCGCGGAACTCGGCAAGCACTTTCTTGCCGTCGATACCCTTCTCTGCCGCCAGCTTGTACCAGTTCTGCTCGAGCGGGCCAATCTTGGTGTCCAGCTCGGCAAGGAACGCCGCATTCGCGGTGATCGTCGGGACGTTGTTGGTCTTGAGCGCCTCGCGGCCGACCTCGTCGCCCTTGTCCCAGAACTTGCCGACCAGGCGCGCGAGCTTCTCGCCCGACCAGTCGTCGATCACCTTCTTGTCCGCGGGCGACATCTTGTTGTACTTCTCAGGATTCATGATGAACGCGAACGAGGTGTTGTAGAGCCCGCCCGGCACCAGCGTCGCGAACTTGATCAGCTTCTCGAGCTTGAACGACGCGACCGATTCAGCCGGGAAGAACACGCCGTCGGCCACCCCGGACGAAAGGATCTCGTAGGACTGCGGCGCCGGCTTGAGCAGCGCGTCCACCCCGAGATTCTTGGCAAGCTCATTGATCATGCCACCGCCGACACGGATCTTGAGTCCGGCGAGATCGCCGATCGTGTTGATCGGACGCTTGGTGTTGTAGATCTCGCCGGGTCCATGGGTGAACACCGTGAGTACCTTGACACCCTTGTGCTCGTCCGCCTTCGCGAAATATTTGCGCGAGATGCGCTCGTAGGCGACCGAGACGCTGGTGGCGGTGTCCCCGAGCTGCGGAAACTCCGCCATGCGGGTGAGCACGAACCGGCCAGGCGTATAGCCGTCGACGCTGAAGGACACATCGGCGAGGCCATCGCGCACCGCGTCGAACGTGCCGGGCGGTGCGGCGACCGCTTTCGGAACGAGCGTGTGCTTGATGCGGCCGCCGGAGGCCTTTTCGACCTCGTTGGCCCACTCGAGCATGGCTCGGGTGAGCAGGTGCTGTGGCGGCACCCAGGCGGAAAGCGTCAGTGTCGTCTGCGCGGCTGCCGGCGCGGCGGCCACGAGTCCGGCAATTGTGAAAGTGGCGAACGTGGCGAATGCGGACGCGATAAGTCGTTTCGAAACCATGGGTACCCTCCTCGAGTGATCGAAATGAATTCCGGCGCCGCTCTCTTGGCGACTGCTCTTCTGGCGACTGCGCCGAACGGTAGCTAGATTAACCGATCTGCCTCGCGGGGGCCAAACATGCCAGTGCGGCCTGACGCGCCGAGCGCGCGCGTGATGCAGATCAAGGCCGCTATCCGGCTTGCGGCGCCGCGTGCTTTTCGCGGGCCCGGATCAGCGCCGCGACGTTCTCGACGCTCGGCGTCGCGACCCCGACGCGGCGCCCCAACTCGACCACCGAGGCGACGATGGCGTCGATCTCGAGGGGACGGCCCTTCTCCATGTCCTGCAGCATCGAAGGTTTGGCGCCCCCGACCTTGCGCCCCAGCTCGATGCGCTCGTCGATGGTCACCGAAATGCGGGCACCGTAGGCGTCGGCAACGCGCATGCCCTCGGCCATCATCGCGCGCGCCAGCGCGCAAAGCTCGGGATTGTCCAGGACCTCGCCGATGCGGGCCCCGGTGAGCGCCGAGATCGGATTGACCGAAAGGTTTCCGATGAGCTTCGTCCAGACTTCGTCCCGGATACGGGACGTGATTCGCGCCGCGAGTCCCGCGCCCGTGAACGCATCGGCGAGCGCCCGGATGCGCCTGCTCGTGCTTCCGTCGAGCTCGCCCAGGATGAAATCGCGGCCGGCGGTGTGGTTGATGACGCCCGCGTCGGGAACCTCGGCCGCTGCATGCACGACGCAACCGAGGAGGTGAGACGGGTCCACGGCACGCCGCATCGCCTCATCCGAATCGAGGCACTGGATGGGACTGCCGTCGTGCGCGCTGCCCTCACCGTAAAAGTACCACCAGGGCAAGCCGTTGATGGCTGTCACGACAGGCGTGTCGGCGGCAAGCAGTGGGTGCAGTCGCGCGAGCATCGGCGCGATCGAGTGCGCCTTGAGGGCAATGACCACGGCGTCCTGGCGGCCGAAATCCTCGGGCCGATCCGAAGCCGGCAGTCGCAGCCGCGTCTCGCGACCGTCCGGCGCGCGATAAGTCAGCCCGTGCGTGCGTATCGCTGCCAGATGCTCGCCGCGTGCGACGAGCGCGACTTCGTGTCCCGCCATCGCGAGCCGTGCGCCGACCATTCCACCGATTGCCCCGGCTCCCACAATGCAGAATTTCATCGTCAGATCTGTCTCCCCCGTGCGTGGTGATAGGGCGGGAAAAGGGGGGAGGATAGCCTGCTGGTCGGCCCTCTGCAGCCAGCCACGTGCCTGGCCGCACTCGCCGGCCGCCAGTGAGGGCGGCGGGATTTGGCATTGGCCGCCATTCCTCGCCCGCGACCGTCGCGTGCATGGGCTAGAATGAATCGTTCCGGGGGGAAAACGAACGTCGTGCTTACCGATCGCGTGTCGGGCAACGCAGGCGGGCGGGCAGTGGCCGTTTGCGCGGCGGGGCTGCTGCTCGCGATTCTGCTCGCCCAGACCACTCTCTACCAGCGGCTGAACTGGTGGCTCTATGACGTCCAGCAGGGCTTGCTCGCCCGGCCGATCAATCTGGACTCGGTCGTGGTGTTCGATGCGGACGAAGCGGCGATCGAGCGCCTGTCGCGTGAGTACGGTCCATGGCCGTATGCGCACGACGTGTTCGCCGACTCAGCCCGGTACCTCACGGAGCACGGGGCGCGCACTGTCGCCTTCAATCTGCTGCTTGCGGAAGAGCGGTCCGGGTCACAGCACTTCGCCGAAGCGCTCAAGCCCAACATGGTGCTCGCCGCTGCGGGACTTCCGATTACGCTGGATTCGGCCGAAGGGTATGGTCGCCGCCTCGCCGCGCGCGCGATCGGCCGCGAGCTCATGTACACCACCACCCCCGGTGGGTTCCTGCGCACGAGCAGCGAGCAAGGGCTGCCTCATATCGGCTGGCACTACCTGAAGCTGCCGCTGGAGAAGTACCTGCAGGACAGCGGTGCCCGAGTGGGCGTCGTCAACATTCGCGCCGACGACGATGGCGTCGTGCGCAGGATCGGGCTATTCCACGCGGCGCAGGGCCTCATCTATCCCAGCCTGCCGGCCGCCGCGCTGCTCGCCTCGGCCGGCGAAGAGGCGCAACCGACGTATTCCAACGGCGTGGTCCAGCTGGCGCGCGCGCGGATACCGGTGACCGGCGACGGTGAAGCGCTGCTCCGTTATCCGGCCAACATGGACGGTCTCCAGGTCATCCGGTTCGACAGGCTCGCGCTTGCCGCAGCCGGCAAGCCGGGCTACGAGGATCTGGCGCGCGAAGTCGCGGGCAAGACGGTGTTCATCGGCGTGTCGAGCGTAACTTCCGGCGATTTCGTCTATACCCCGCTCGGACGCGTGTCGAGTCTGCGCCTTTCCGCGATCACCTACGCAAGTCTCGGCGAGGGCAATGTCCTCACGCCACCGAAGCCCTGGGTGGACGGCCTGCTCGTGATCGTGGCGCTCGGGCTCGGCGTGCTGCTGCTGCGGCGCGGAGCCGAAGCGACCCCCCGACACTTCATTGCCGCGTTCTTGACCTTGCCGCTCTTTTTCGCGATCACCGGGACGCTGCTGTTCGCCGGCGGCCTGCAAAGCCGATGGCTGTTTGCGCTGATCGCGGGGATTGCGACGCTCGCAATTGTCGGCTCGTTGTGGCTCTTCCTGCTCTACGACGAGCGGCGGCGCCTGCGGTACGAGACCCTCGCGGCACAGGAAGCCAACCGGCTCAAGACGTCGGTCCTGAACGACCTCACGCACGAGCTGCGCACACCGCTCACGGCGATCATGGGCTTCAACAAGGTCAATCAGTTCACCGAGGACCTCGGGCGGGAGGCGCGCATCAAGAACAGCGCAATCATCGCGCGCAACTGCGAGCACCTGCTGCAGCTGGTCAACAACAACCTCGACCTGGCGAAGATCGAGGCGGGCACGCTCACGATCGCGCTCGCACCGGAGGACCCGGACCAGCTCTGCCGAGGCGTGGTGAACTCGATGCTTCCATTTGCCGAAGAAAAGCGGATTCGCCTGAAGTTCTCGCGGAACACGCCGCTCCCCGCGGCGGTGATGCTCGACGCGTTCCGCGTACGCCAGGTGCTGATCAATCTCCTCTCCAATGCCCTGCGCTTCACCGAGGCCGGGCAAGCCGAGCTGATCGTCGCATGGCACGTCGCCGCGCTCGTATTCGAGGTTCGCGACACCGGACCGGGCATTCCGGACGAGGCCATGCAGCGCATATTCGAGCCCTACCAGCAGGCGGATCCTTCGGTGGCGCAGCGCCACGGCGGCACCGGCCTGGGACTCGCGATCACGCGAAACCTGGTCACATTGATGGGCGGATCGCTCGAAGTGGATTCCAAGGTAGGCGTCGGGTCGACCTTTCGCGTGCGGCTGCCGACCGAGGCCGCCGCGAAACCCGCGACCGTGCGACCGATCAGCGACGCTTTCGCGCCGCGCGACCCACTTGTGGGCCGCGTCCTGCTCGCCGAGGACAACGAGGACATTCGCGCGCTGCTGGAGTTGCAGCTCGGCAAGCTCGGACTCGATGTCGCCAGCGTCACGAACGGCTTTTCGGCGGTCGAGGCGGCATTGGCGAGCAAATTCGACGTCGTGCTGATGGATATCGAGATGCCCGTGATGAACGGTTACGAGGCGGTCAACGTGCTGCGCACGCGCGGCTACACCGGCACCATCATCGCGCTGACTGCCCACCAGGAGGGCGTCGAGGTGGAGCGTGCACTCGCGTCGGGGTGTGACGGAATCATCACCAAGCCGGTCACTTTCGAATCGCTGGGTGCCGCGCTGCGCCAAGTGCTGCCCGAAGCGCGGCGCAATGCCGCTTCCTGGCAATAATCCGGAAATTCTCCCCGCGAGATGTGATCGCACCGGGCAAATTCCCGCGTTGGCCCCTGCCCCCGCCCCTAGAATCATCGACATGGGTGACTTTCCGAAATCGATGCGTCCGCGCCTGGTGCATGTTTCCGCCGAGCTGCGCGAGCTCGCGCCGCGATTTCTCGCGCACCGACGCGGCGACGTCGACCGGCTGCGAGAAGCGATCGACCGGACGGATTTCGAGACGGTCCGATCGATCGGGCATGCGATGAAAGGATCCGGGGCCGCCTACGGTTTCGACGACATCACCTCGCATCGGCGACGAAATCGAGCGCCTCGCCAAGGCAGGAGATGCCCCGGCGCTCGACGCCGCGGTGAAATGCCTGACCGAGTATCTCGACTCGGTGGAAGTGACTTTCGGCTGACCATGAGAATCGCGCTCCTCGAGGATGATCCCGCGCAGAGCGACCTGGTAAGGCTGTGGCTTTCGGGCGCAGGTCACATCTGTCACTCGTTCGACCGATCGCGCGAGTTCATGCGCGTACTGTCGCACGACAGCTTCGACCTGCTAGTGCTCGACTGGGAGCTGCCGGACGTGAACGGCGACGAGGTGCTCGCCTGGGTGCGCGCGAACGGCCACGATAGCGTTCCGGTCCTGTTCACGACAGCGCGCGACGACGAGCAGGATATCGTCGCGGCGCTCAAGGCGGGTGCCGACGACTACCTCGTCAAGCCACTCCGCAAGGAAGAGCTGCTTGCCAGGATCGGCGCGCTGGTCCGCAGGCGTCGGCGGTCGCGCTGCGGCGCGCGCCGGGTTCCGGGTCGGCGAATTCGAGATCGATCCCGATCGGCGGCTCGTCGTCCGCAACGGCCAGTCGATCGAGCTGACGCAAAAGGATTTCGACCTCGCCACGTTCCTGTTCCGGAACGTCGGCAACCTCGTCTCGCGCGGCCACATCCTGGAGACGGTCTGGGGACGCAGCCCCGACCTCAACACCCGGACGGTGGACACCCACGTGAGCCGACTGCGAACCAAGCTCGGGCTGCTGCCGGAGAACGGTTGGCGACTGTCGGCCATCTATCAGCACGGCTATCGCCTCGAACAGTTGCCTCGCGACGGCGCCGAGAACTCCCCGCCCGCAAAAACGTCGTAACGCGCCCGCTAGGAGGCGTCGGGCAAATCTACGCGCTGTAACAGGCGGCGCGGGCTCAGTGTTCCAGGAATGACTTCACTGCCGCTACGGACGCCGCAGGCGACTCCTCATGCGGCAAGTGCCCTACCCCCGGCAACATCACGAGCGTCGCGTTCGGCATCGCATGAACGTAGTCCGCCGCGTTGGTGACCGGAATCATCGCGTCCATTTCTCCCCAGACGAGCAGGGTCGGCGTCTCGATACGCTCGAGCATCGGGACAGGATCCTGCAACACCATCTGCGCCATCCGGGCAATCATCGCCGTGCGCACCCCAGGTGCCAGCAGCAAGTCGTAGTAGCGCGCGACCAGATCGTCGGTCAATGCCGATGGATCCGCATAGGCGGGAGAGAGGTTCATGCGCAAGATTGGTTTGGGGAGCGCGTATTGCATCAGCTTGACTGGCGCCGCGACGACCGGCTTCTTGCCGTATTCGAAACCCGGGCTGGCGAACCCATCGGGCGCGATCAGCACCAGCCTGTCGAGCCGTTCGGGGTGCCGCGCAGCGAAGTTCCATGCGAGTCGTCCACCCATCGAATGTCCGATCAAGGTCGCGCGCGGCGCGCCTAGCCTGTCCATCAGCGCCACCAGGACCTCGATCCCGCGCTCATCCGAGTAGTCACCCGTCGGGTCGGCCCCGGTCAGCCCGGCGCCCGGCAAGTCGAACCGGATGACACGATGGTCGCTCGAAAGCACCCGCGCCCAGGCCTCCCACGTGTGCAGGCTGGCCCCGAGGCCATGCAGCATGATCACCACCGGCGCGTCCTTCCGGTCCGCTGTCGCGAACGTGCATTCGCAATCCCGCCACCTCGACGAAATCGGCCGGCGTGTTCGCGTAGCGCGCTTCGAGTTCCGCCCGGTCCTTGTCCGGCGTCCAGAGCCAGATTCCAACCAGTGCCAGAACCGTCGTGACAATTGCCAAAAGGATCATGGGTTTCACAGGTGCTCCACATTGGATCGGAACGCCTGACGGACGACAGACCACATGGCGTCCCCGACAGGATATCCAAAAGGGCTACGTGTCGATGTGCGTCGCGTCATGGCAGCATCGCAACGCGCGCCGCCGTGCATCCACCAAGGCAATCCATCGCGCGAAATCTGTAACGTCCGCGCCTCGTTGTGGTCACCAGGCAGCAATCGTCCGCACGTATGTTGGCTCCGGGAAGCGAGGATGACATTGTCGTATCGCTGTCCCACCGAAACCTCCACAACACACGGAAGGAACTCGAGGTGATCATCAATACGCACGCCCTCGGATTGGTCGTGTTGCTGGCCGCGACGACGTTTGCCGCATCCCCCGCGCTGGCCGATTCCGACTCCCGCTCGAACGACAACCGATACGATTCCGATCACAAAGGCAGCCGTGACGGCGATGACGATCGCCGGAAGCCGCTCACCGGTGCGCAGCTCGGGCCGCGCCCGTTCTACCTGGTCGACGGCATGGACGATAGCCGACTCAAGGACAAGCTGCAAAGCTGCAAGGAGGGGCCGTTCTACCGCACCGATTTCTCGATCGGGCATCGCGGCGCCGCGCTGCAGTTTCCCGAGCACACCCGCGAGGCCTATGTGAGCGGGGCGCGGCAGGGCGCTGGAATAGTCGAATGTGACGTGACGTTCACAAAGGATGGCGAGCTGGTCTGCCGCCATTCCGAATGCGACCTGCACACCACCACGAACATCGTCAACACCGATCTCAACGGGTGGTGTACCAAGCCATGGAACGGCCAGAACTCGTCGCCAAAGTGCTGCACAAGCGACATCACGCTCGAGCAGTTCAAGACGCTGACCGTCAAGATGGACGCCAGCAACCCCGGCCGCCACGACGGCCGAAGCGTCTCTGGGCGGCACCGCGAGCTGGCGTAGTGATCTCTACACCGGCCGCGGAACGCTCATGACGCTGAAGGAGAGTATCGAACTCAATGAGAAGCTGGGCGTCAAGCACACGCCGGAGCTGAAGAGCGGCGACCCCGCTCGCATCAATGCGATCTTCGGCGGCCAGGAAACCTACGCGCAGAAGATGATCGACACGCTGGTCGCCGAAGGCGTCGACCCGAAGAACGTCTGGCTGCAGTCGTTCGACATCAACGACGTGCTGTACTGGATCAAGCACGCGCCGGCGTTCGGCAAGCAGGCGGTCTATCTCGATGACGTCGATCCGACCGCGACGCCGCTAGTGCCGCCCCTCACCTACGCGGAGTTGCGGGAAATCCGGAAGAAGGGCGTCCGGATCTTCGCTCCGCCAATGCCCGCGCTTCTCGCGCGATCGCGCGTTGCCCGCATTCGATTCAGGAAAAGAGAGACGGTCAGGCAGGCGGAGACTCAACATCGATCGTGTCGAGCACGCGCCGCACTTCTTCTATGGCGGCCTCGATTGCATTGCCCGGATCGCCGCCCAAAGTCCACCGAGACGGCGATAACCGAACGAGCGGCACATCGGGCCCGCTGGCAAGCCCCATTGCGGCCACATCGACCTCCCAGACGCGGCGTGAGCCTACGCCGGAGGCGCTGAGGGCGATCGCTGAGATCACATGTCGACCGAATATCTCGGTTCGCTCGATGCGTTCTATTTGAGGACCCTTGTGGAAAAGCGGTTTTGGGACACTGCTGCATTCAGAGAGACAGACGCAACTTTCGCGATTCGCCATGGCCAGTGTCCGTGAAAGATGGCGCACGCGACATGACAATTCTATTGCGGGGGGATTGACGCGCGGGGGGATTGACGCAGGGTCGCAAGCGGCTGAATGGACGGCGACGCGTCCACTTTAGCAGAATCGCAAAGTCTCCACTGCCGTGAGCGCCGAACCGTTATGACAGTTGACTAGCCTTGCCCGGGAAAGAGCTGTAGACGCACAAGCCGGAAGGCGCCAAGCTCAAGAAGCTGCCGCCGAGCGCAATCCGGTGAATGCGCAACACGCAGTCCTCGGTGAATCCACGCACCAACGCGTCGACGTCGATACGGTGAAAGATATCCTCGATGATGCACAGGAGTGCAGTCGCCTGCTCCACTGACCAGGGATCGTCGCCGGCAGGAAACTGCAAGGCTGTCTTTACAGGGCTCATCGTCTCCTCCAGATGTCTCCCGGGAGTGCCCGGGACCCTGTCCTCCTCCATCCTCGCCCGGCATGCGCCAGTCGCAGGTGTTAGCCTTCGCCCGAGAGGCGCCAACCACCCGCACCCTTCGTCTGCACCCGCACTCCAGAACGCGGGGATGGGTTGGAGCCGAGATGCCCGGAGAGAGCGTCAATCCCCACGCCGACACTAGCTCTGCGGGCAGGCGCCTCCGGAATCCGCCACTGAATCCGCTGGAAGTAGCCCTGCTAGCTCAGATTCCCGGCACGCTTCGGGCTCGGTCCCTGCCTCTAGCTCCCACCATCCGCAAGCGAACACGACCACGAGTCGGTGCTGCGTGCACCACAGGTGGGCGTCGTCAGGTTGTCCGATTGAGTAGCGGCAAGTTTTGCAGTCCCGCTCTGGCGCAGCCTGCCAAGGGGTGAAGTACGCTTCGGCAATGAAGCGAGGCTATGCCCCTCGGTAGCTCATCGCGTCCATCATGGTGGTCGCCTTTTCTGGTCCTGCGCCGGCTGCCGAGTCTTGGGTCAGCAAGGGTCGCGTCGTCGGCGTCGCCGATGGCGACACCATCACTACCGTCGACCTTGATAATCGTCAGCACAAGATCCGCCTCAACGGGATCGATGCGCCCGCGAAGGGACAGGCATCTGGCTTCCGATCTAAGGAAGACCTTTCCAAGCTCATCTACGATCGCAACGTCCTAGCAGAGTGCGGCAAGCGCCATCGATACGGCCAGGAGGTCTGCAAGATCCTGAATGGCTCCGGCGACGTAGGGCTCGAGCAGATCCGCGCTGATTACGCGTGGTGGTATCGGGCGTATGCGAAGGAGCAGTCGCCCGAAGACCAGGACCGCTACGAGTCTCCCGAGTGGCAGGCTACGGAAAGGAAGTTCTGCCTATGGCGCGATCCGATCCCGATGCCTCCGTGGGTGTGGCGGCGACGTTGACCTAGAACAATACTTTCTTAACGTCCTCGAGGGATTATTTATCGAGTAGATCAAGAGAGCAGTATTGCGCGCTGCGAATCATGTCCGACATCTTCCTCAGCTACGCGACTGAAGATCGCGGACGCATTCGGGCGCTCGTCGATGCGCTGGAGGCATCGGGATGGTCTGTCTGGTGGGATCGAAGGATCCCAGCCGGCCGCACGTATGCCGAGGTCATTGAGGCGGCAATCCGCGACACCAAGTGCATGCTGGTGGTATGGACGATGTCGTCCGTCGAGTCCGAGTGGGTGCGCGAGGAGGCTGATCGGGGGAAGCGTCGCAGGCTCCTTGTCCCGGTCCGCATGGACGACATAGAGCCGCCGCTCGGCTTCGGCCAGATCCAGGCGGCCGACCTGACCGGCTGGGACGGCACTCGTACCGCCCCAGGGTTCCGGCAGCTCCTCGAGGACGTCGCAAGCATTCTTGGCCCATCTACGAAATCCGAGGATGCTACGGCGCGTGCCGTGAGAGACGCTCCGGCGATTGCAATGCCGACCCAGGCGATCCGCGCGCGAGAGGCTGCATCGCGGCCACTTTCCTCAGACAAGTCAGCGTCTGCGCCGCGGTCAAACAGGGCGTACGACGGGGTCGTTGGCCTAATCGCCGGAGTTGTCAGCGCGGCAATTACTTTGACTCTCGATGGCTTTCGTGACTACAACATAACCGCCGCCATGACCGCCATTTTCGCTGGCCCGATTATTGGTACGTTTGTGCACCCTTGCCGTGGCGCAATCCGTGGCGCCATCACTGGGTTGTTCGTTGGAGCGATCACGGGAATTGTTCGCGGCGGGGTTATGTCCGGGACAGTCGGCGAAGCGATTGGGGAAGCGGTCGCCGGAACGATTGTTGGGGCTATTGGCGGCGCGATTATCGGAGCTGGAGCCAAGAAGATGACAGGCTAGACCTCCGCGGGAGTACCTGCCCTTTAGATTAATAACTTCCAATATCCGTTTCCTGACCTACCATTGATACAGGGAACGCGGATGGGACGCGGTGTTCTGTGTGAGTGCACATTGTCCATGAGGAATCACAGCAATAGATGCTGTACTGCCATGTCGCGCTGATCGGCGACCTGATCGTGGGAGACGGACGCGGGTCAAACGCGCTTCAGAGGAGAAGATTGTCATGTCTAATGCTCCTTCGCCACTCCGGTTGTTGCTTGGCCTGCTTCTTGGGTGCCAGCTTCTTGTTCCAACAGCTAATGCAGCTAACGAAGTGAGGCTTGTCGCGTGTGGAAAATTCGACTTCGAGACCGGGACGGATGACCAGCGCCCGCCCAATGTGAGTTTTGATATCTGGTATGACGTCGTGTTCTGCGGCGGAAATGAGAACGAGTATTTGCGCGCTTTGCCAAAGGTATTCTGGGCCGATCCGCCAACTCAAAATTTCGCCTTGGGCCCGAGTTTCATGTCGGAGGCGCAATACACCAACCGCAAGCATCCAATTTCCGAGTACCCAGACCTGTTCTTCAACCCGGCCTCTTCCTCGAATTCATTGCTTGGCAAGGTCTATTGGATTAAGACGGCGGAGGGAAATTTAGTGAAGCTTCGGATCAAGACCTTCCTTCCATTTCAGAAGCAACGCGGGATCGCGCGTGACATGGTGATCGAGTATGTAATTTATCTGTGAAACACAACTCGCTCGAGTACTGAGCAGCTCCCTCTGAAGCAGCGCGCTCCAATGGGTCGCCGATTCGTTCACTGCAACCGGCAGCGGCACCGTTGGCGAGCTGGACCTGAGTCTGTGGGTGCGCACGGGCAGCACCCCGACCACCTTCACCTGGTGGCTCGGCACCACCTATCTCGACAACAGCATCGGTGGGGGCACGGTAAACCTGACGGCGGCGGACATGAGTCTGCTGCTGACCAACGGATTTGGCTATGACGTCTATGAGATCGAACTGACCGGCCTGACGTCGAGCATGATGAACGCCGGCAGCCCTTACGTGCTGACAGTGGGCGCGGCGAACAACAGCTTCAACGACCAATTTGTCGCCTGGGACGTTAACGGCGGCCCGGCGAGCTGCGAATTCGGCACCCCAACGTTACGCGGCGGGTGTGGCAACGACGGCGGCAACGCCTTCACCCTTTCCACTGCCACGGTGCCTGAGCCCGGTAGCAGAATCCTCATCGGCTCGGCGCTCATCGGTCTGGCGTTTATGCGGCGCAAGGTCAAGATCTAAGTACGCTCCTCTCCTCCTCCCCACATTGCCGGAGCCTTGCGCTCCGGCTTTGCCATCGGTCTCGCGAAGCTGAGCAGCTTGTCAGCCCCTGGCGCACGCAGGGACCCGGGTGACTTGTCGCCCCGGATGGGTTCGGCACGCTGCAAAGCGTCGACGCGGCCCTCGACCTGGCGGCGTGTCGCGTTGCATTTGAAGACGCCGTGGCGCGACGGCACCACATGCCTGGTGACGTCGCCACTGGATTTCACGCAGAGGCCGGCCACCCTGGTTCCATGCCCGCGACTGCACCCGACCCGCGTTCGGTCGAAATGAGACGAACGCTCAATAGGCAGGGATCGGCCAGGATGGCCGTTCAGCGAAGTCCGTGAACGTTCGCTTCTCTGGGCGCGGGACGGCCCGCATGGGTCGATACCGGCATCGAACGGCGGTTTACCGCTGCGGTGCCGTACGGCCGCTCGTGGCCGTTCAGGGACAAGTCGCGAACGTCCGCTTCGGTATGAGCGAGAGGCGGCAACGGGTCGATCTGAGTCGGTCGTGCGCTGACGCTTGCCGGCCAAAGGCGGACGGATAGGAAGCCATCCGGCTTCGCTAATTCGTCCCATTCGTTAACCTCGTTAGAGCCCGCCGCGTGCGGGCTTTCTTGTTTCTCGGGTTCATTTTGCCCGGAGCGAGCATTGCTCGGCTTTGCCGTCCTTGAAGGCTGGCGAAATGCCGGTCGGATTCGTTTCACTGAATCCTATCCAGTACGCTTGGCCTTCGATGCAGAGCTTTTGCATCATCCAGCTCTGGATCCGACCCTCGATCCGGATGGTCTCGAGAAGCACCGAATCGAGCGAGACGCTCCTCGGAATTCGCGATTCCGGACGAGGCACGGGTGCTTGCGCGACTGCGAGATTTCCGAGCCCGACCAGTAGCAGCACTGCCAACATCGCGACCAAGGTACTGCGTGCCCCGAGACGAACACGTTGGATCGAACTAGCGGGATTCTTGAACGATGCTCGCGTCATAGTGATCTCCTCATGGTTGCACGGTTCGACCACGGCTAGGGTTACTCGATACACCCGCTCGCGGGGATAGAGCGTCCAACACGGTGCCGCCGTGAGAGTGGCGGCGTCAAGGTCATAGCCGATTTCGCGTCGGAACCTCTTACAGTTCCGAATCCAAGGTGCAGCGCCACCTCCCTAACCGGCTGATACGGTTTGACGTCACCCCGGAATTTCGGCACTGGCTAGAACTGGAGTAAGGTCGCTTCGAGGCTCCTTGCAAGGGTAAGGAGAAGCGATGAAGAAGTCGAGATTCACCGAGGAGCAGATCACCTATGCATTGCGCCAAACCGAAGCCGGGACGCCGGTGGCCGATGTGTGTCGGCAGATGGGGATCTCAGAGGCTACCTTTTACGTCTGGAAGAAGAAGTACGGCAATCTTGGTGTCACCGAGCTTCGCCAGCTGAGGCAATTGCAGGACGAGAACGCGCGGCTCAAGCGCCTGGTGGCGGATCTGACGCTGGATCGCCACATCTTGCAGGAGGTCCTTAAAAAAAAGACCTGAGGCCGGCACGACGACGCGAGATTGCGCTGTGGATCCACGAACGGTTCCGGGTGAGCAAGAAGCGTTCGTGTCGGCTGTCGCTGCTGCGCCGAGCGACGTTCTATTACCGCTCGCATGCAAAGGATCAGACGGCGCTGCGCATGCGCATCCGCGAGCTCGCGCACAGCCGGCCTCGGTTTGGCTATGAGCGCATCCATATTCTGCTCCGCCGTGAAGGCTGGCGGGTCGGGCGTAACCGCGTGCACCGGCTCTATCGCCTCGAGGGGTTGCAGGTGCGCATGCGGGTGAGACGACGTAAACGCATCAGCCTGCACCGCGGCCCGGTGCCAACGGCCACCACGGTGAACGAATACTGGACCATGGACTTCGTCCACGATCAGCTGGCGAACGGCAGGCGATTCCGGGTGCTCACGGTGCTCGATAAATGGAGTCGCGAGAGTGTGATGCTGGAGACCAGTTTCTCGCTCACCGGACAGAGCGTCGTTGACGCCCTGAAGGCGGTCGCCCTGAGCCGACCGCTGCCCAAGGCGATCACCGTCGACCACGGCACCGAGTTCACCTCGAAGTCGCTCGACGAATGGGCTTGGAACCACGCCGTGAAGCTCGACTTCACGCGGCCTGGCAAGCCTACGGAGAACGCCTTCATCGAGTCGTTCAACGGCCGGCTGCGCGACGAATGCCTGAACGTGAACGAATTTGTATCGATCGAAGACGCGAAGCAGCGAATCGAGGCCTGGCGGCGCGATTACAATGAGCAACGCCCACATGGTTCACTCGGTCGTCTGACCCCGAGTGAGTTCGCCAGCAAAGGTCAGAAGTCAGCCCCGAAAGAGGCCAGACTCTAGTTCAGAAGTGTCGAGAAACCGGACCAACCTCAAATCACTGTCCGAAGAGAGGATTCAACTGGGTGAATGGTTAGGGGAATGAATATCGAAAATTCCCGATTTCCCCTCTGAGACATGGTGCCGGGAGAGAGAATCGAACTCTCACGCCATTGCTGGCGCGGGATTTTGAGTCCCGTGCGTCTACCAGTTCCGCCATCCCGGCACGAGTGCGCGATTATGTTGCAATGACCGACCCCCAGCAACCGGCAGAGCTCGCGCTCGAGGATTTCGACTACGAGCTGCCCGCCGAACTGATCGCGCAGCACCCGACGCCCGCCCGCACGGACGGTCGGCTTCTGCGCCTCGCGGGCGATGCGATCTCCGACCACGCAATCACGGAGCTGCCGCGATTCCTTTTGGCCGGCGACACGCTCGTGTTCAACGACACGAAGGTGATCAAGGCGCGTCTGGCGGGAGTGCGTGCGACGGGGGGTCGTGTCGAGGTCCTCGTCGAGCGCGTACTCGGCGCGCATGAAGCGCTTGCCCAGATCCGCGCGAGCAATGCGCCCCCGGCCGGCGCGCGCCTGCGCCTCGCGGATGCGTTCGATGCCGAAGTGACCAGCCGCGAGGACGATCTGTTCCGCCTCCGTTTCCACGACGTTCGCCCCGTCCTGACGCTCCTCGCAAACTTCGGCACGCTTCCCCTGCCGCCCTATATCGGCCACACGCCGGATGCCGCCGACGAAGTCCGCTATCAGACCGTCTACGCACGCACGCCGGGCGCGGTCGCGGCACCGACTGCCGGGTTGCATTTCGACGCGGAGATGCTGAACCGGCTGCGGGAGGGAGACGTGCGGACTGCCTTTCTCACGCTGCACGTCGGCGCCGGCACATTCCAGCCGGTGCGCGCGGCGCGCATCGCCGAGCACCGCATGCACAGCGAATGGTACGAGATCCCGCAGGCGACGATCGACGCGGTGGCGGCGGCGCGAGCGGGCGGGCACCGCGTCGTCGCTGTGGGCACCACCAGCCTGAGAGCGCTGGAAAGCGCCGCGCGGCACGGCGCGCTCGCGCCGGGCGCCGCCGAGACCGATCTCTTCATCACGCCCGGGTTCCGGTTCCGGATCGTCGATCGCCTGATCACCAACTTCCATCTTCCGCGGTCGACCCTGCTCATGCTCGTTTCTGCATTCGCGGGAATGACGCCGATCCGGCGTGCCTATCGCCACGCGATCGCGGAGCGGTACCGCTTCTTCAGCTACGGCGATGCGATGCTGATCGACCGAAACGACGCGGAGCGCATGACCCCCGTTGCTACAATGCCGGCGTGAAGTTCACGCTCTCCCATCGCGACGGTCATGCGCGCAGTGGCACCCTCGAGCTCGCGCACGGCGCGGTGGAGACCCCGGTCTTCATGCCCGTCGGCACCTACGGGAGTGTCAAGGCGATGAGTCCCGCCGAGCTACGCGAACTCGGCGCGTCGATCGTGCTTGGCAACACGTTTCACCTGTGGCTGCGTCCCGGGGTGGAGGTCATCGCGGCGCACGGGGGGCTGCACGGATTCATGGGCTGGGAGCGACCCATCCTCACCGACTCGGGCGGCTTCCAGGTGTTCAGCCTCGGCAAGCTGCGGCGGATCACCGAGGAAGGGGTGCATTTCGCGTCCCCGGTGAACGGGGACCGGATGTTCCTCACGCCGGAAGAGTCGATGCGCATCCAGCGCGCGCTCGATTCCGACGTGGTCATGGTTCTCGACGAGTGCACCCCGTATCCCGCGAACGAGCGCGAGGCCGCCGATTCGATGCGATTGTCGCTGCGCTGGGCCGAGCGGTCGCGGCGATCGCACGAGGGCAATCCGAACGCGCTCTTCGGCATCGTGCAGGGCGGGATGCACGAAACCTTGCGGGACGAGTCGCTGGCCGGCCTGGCCGCCATCGGATTCGACGGCTACGCGATCGGCGGACTCTCGGTGGGCGAACCGAAGGCGGACATGCTGCGGATCCTGCAGCACACGGGGCCGCGGCTCCCCGAGGACCGGCCCCGCTACCTCATGGGCGTCGGCACGCCCGAGGACCTCCTGGACGGCATTGCAGCGGGAATCGACATGTTCGACTGCGTGCTGCCCACGCGCAATGCACGCAACGGATGGCTGTTTACGCGCCGGGGCGACATCAAGATCCGCAACGCGCGCCACCGCACCGACACCGGACCGCTCGACGCAGAATGCGCTTGCTACGCATGCCGGAACTTCTCGCGTGCCTATCTCCACCACCTTCAGCGCGTGAACGAGATCCTCGGCGCCCGGCTCGGGACCATTCACAACCTGCACTTCTATTTCAGACTGATGGCGGAAGCCAGGGCGGCGATCGCGCGCGGGCCGCTACGCCGCCTTCGCCGCCGAGTTCCGCGCGACCCGCCAGCTGATCGCGGAGCAATCGGATTAGTCTCGCCGTGAGCCCGCCCGGGGGTATAATCCCGTGGTTTCTTTTACAGGCAACGGAGACGCCCGTGTTCATCAGCAACGCTTACGCGCAGGCCCCGGCTTCCGGCGGAGGCGGCGACCCGATGTCGCTGACGATCATGATGATCCTCATGTTCGTCGTGCTCTGGTTCGTCATGGTGCGCCCGCAGATGAAACGCGCCAAGGAGCACAAGGCGCTCGTGGAGGGTCTTCAGAAGGGCGACGAGATCGTCGCCGGCGGCGGGATGATCGGCCGCATTACAAAGGTCTCGGACGCATACGTCACGCTGGAGATCGCCGAAAACACCGAGATCGTGGTGCAGCGGTCGGCCGTGCAGACGGTGCTGCCGAAGGGCACCCTCAAGTCCCTTTGAGCAACGAGAATTGAGCAACGAGTGAGGACCGTGGGTCGACGAGGCTCGACTCGCGTCCCGACTTTCCGCTCCTCGCGCCCTATCCCTCACGCGTCACACCTCATCCGGCAATGAACCGTTATCCCGTCTGGGTCTACGCCACCGTGGCTGTCGCGCTCGTGCTCGGCATCCTGTACACGCTGCCGAACTTTTTCGGCGAAGCGCCAGCCGTGCAGATCTCGAGCGCCAAGGCGACGGTCCGGATCGACACCGATACGCTCGGACGCGCCGAAGCAGCGTTGCGCCGCGCGAATCTCGAGTACACGGGCTCCCAGCTCGACACCAATACGATCCGGATCAGGTTTGCCGACACCGATGCGCAGCTTCGTGCACGCGACGTCGTCGACTCGGAGCTCAATCCCGCCAAGGACGATCCGTCCTACACAGTCGCGCTGAATCTCGTGTCGCGCTCGCCGGCCTGGCTCACCGCCATTCACGCGCTGCCGATGTATCTCGGACTGGACCTGCGCGGCGGCGTGCACTTCCTCTTTCAGGTCGACATGCGCGGCGCGCTCACGAAGCGTCTCGATTCCTATACCGGCGACATCCGGACCCAGATGCGCGACAAGCGCATCCGCCACACCGGGATATCGCGGGAGGGGCAGACCATCGTCGTGAAATTCCGCGATGCGGAGACCCGCGCCCAGGCGCGTCGCCTCATTCTCGACAATCTGCCCGATCTCGCCATCGCGGAGACCGGCGACGCAGCCGAACCGCGGCTCGCCGTCACCATCCGACCCGAGGCCGAGAAGCGCATCCAGGAATCCGCGATCAAGCAGAACATCAGCACGCTCAACAACCGGGTGAACGAGCTCGGGGTGGCCGAGCCCGTGATCCAGCAGCAGGGCGCCGATCGCATCGTGGTCCAGCTCCCCGGCGTCCAGGATACGGCGCAGGCCAAGAAGATCCTCGGGCGAACGGCGACGCTGGAAATCCGGATGGTCGACGAGGACAACATGAACCCCACGGCGCTCACCGCCGCGCAGTCGGGACAGGTCCCCTTCGGCGACGAGTTCTACATCGAGCGCAACGGCGCCCCGCTGCTCGTCAAGAAGCAGGTCGTGCTCACCGGCGAGCGGCTCACCGATGCGCAGCCCGGCTTCGACCCCCAGACCAACGAGCCGGCGGTTCATCTCACGCTCGATTCGACCGGCGCGCGCATCTTCCGCGACGTCACGCGCGACAACGTCGGCAAACGGATGGCGATCCTGCTCATCGAGCGCGGCAAGGGCGAGGTCGTGACGGCGCCGGTCATCCGCACCGAGATCGGCGGCGGACGGGTCCAGATCAGCGGCCGGATGAGCACTCAGGAAGCAAACGATGTGGCGTTGCTCCTGCGCGCCGGCGCGCTTGCGGCGCCCATGGAGATCGTGGAGGAGCGCACGGTCGGCCCGAGCCTCGGGGCGGAGAACATCGAAAGGGGTCTCCAGTCCACGCTGTGGGGCTTCATCGCCATCATCGTGTTCATCATCCTCTACTACCAGGTCTTCGGCGTCTTCTCGGCGATCGCGCTCTCCGCGAACCTGCTGTTCCTGATCGCGCTGCTGTCGCTGCTGCAGGCCACGCTGACGCTGCCCGGTATCGCCGCCATCGCGCTGACGCTCGGCATGGCAATCGACGCCAACGTCCTGATCAACGAGCGTATCCGCGAGGAACTGCGTGCCGGCCAGTCGCCGCAGGCCGCGATCGCGACCGGCTACGAGCGCGCGTTCGGGACGATCCTTGACTCGAACATCACGTCGCTGATCGCGGGCCTCGCCTTGCTCATCTTCGGCTCGGGGCCGGTGCGCGGGTTTGCCGTGGTGTACTGCCTGGGCATCCTGACGTCGATCTTCTCGGCGATCGTCGTATCGCGTGCCCTGGCGAATCTCTACTACGGGTCGCGCCGCAAGGTCGAGGCGATCGCGATAGGCAATACCGAATGGAAGTGAGGGGCGCCTAATGGAATTCTTCAAGATCCGGCGCGACATTCCGTTCATGCGGTATGCGCTGGTGTTCAACATCATCTCGCTCGTCACCTTCATCGCCGCCGTGGCGTTCCTTGCGACACGAGGCCTGGCGTTTTCCATCGAGTTCACCGGCGGCACGGTCATCGAGGTCGCCTACAAGCAGGCCGCCGATGTCCAGGCCATTCGCGCCGCGCTCGATACGGCCGGATACTCCGACGTGCAAGTGCAGAATTTCGGCACGTCCCGCGATGTGCTGATCCGCATGCCGCTCAAGGAGGGGCAATCGACGTCGGACCTGTCGAAGGCCGTGATGGAGAAGCTCACTGCGGTCGACAGCACGGCCGAGTTGCGACGCGTCGAATTCGTCGGCCCGCAGGTCGGGAAAGAACTCGCGGAGAACGGCGCGCTCGCTCTGCTCGTCACCGCGCTCGGCATCGTCGCGTATCTCGCGCTGCGCTTCGAGTGGAAATTCGGCGTCTCCGCGATCATCGCCAACCTGCACGACGTGGTGATCATCCTGGGCTTCTTCGCGTTATTCCAGTGGGAGTTCTCGCTTCCGGTGCTGGCCGCCGTGCTGGCCGTCCTCGGCTACTCGGTCAACGAGTCGGTGGTGATCGCGGACCGGATCCGGGAGAATTTCCGCAAGATGCGCAAGACGCCGGTGAACGAGGTGATCGACAACGCGATCACCCGCACCATCTCGCGCACCATCATCACGCACGGCACGACGCAGACCGTCGTGCTGTCGATGCTGATTTTCGGCGGCGAGGCGCTGCACTACTTCGCAGTCGCGCTGACCATCGGCATCCTGTTCGGGATCTATTCCTCGGTCCTCGTGATGGCGCCGCTGGTCCGCTGGCTCGGCGTCAAGCGCGAGGATCTCGTCAAGCCCGTGCGCGATAAGAAGCAGGAAGCCGTCGTCTGATCACGACGCGCCGCCGGTCCGGGCACCTCGGCAGCGGGGCAGCTGAATGATTTCGCGACCCCGCAATCCACCGGTGGAATAGTTTGCCCGCGCAGCGTGTTGTAACATTCAGCGTGGCGGAACCTCTCATTTGGCCTCCCCCCGCATCCAACCCAACAGGAGGAGTATTCGATGAATTTTAGGATTGTTACGGCCGGTCTGGCCCTCGCCCTGGGCACAAGTTTCGCGTTCACGGCCCATGCCCAGAAGCCCGGAAGCCATGGTCAAGCAGCGGCAAGCGGCAATGACCCTGCAGGGCAAGTATTTCGGGCCGCTCGGGGGCATGGCCCAAGGCAAAATTCCGTTCAATGCGCAAGTGGTCGCGCGGAATGCCGCGTATCTGGATGTCCTCGACAAGATGGCCTGGGACAACTTCGCCGAGAGCACCAAGGGTACGAGCGCAAAGACGCGTGCATTACCTGTGATCTGGTCGGAACCCGGCAAGTTCAAGGAAGCGCAGGAGCATTTCCAATCCGCCGTTGCCCAGCTCGTCGAGGCATCGAAGAGCGGCGACGAAGGCAAGATGAAAGCGGCGATCGGAGGCATCGGAAAGTCGTGCGGCGCCTGCCACGACGAATTCCGCGAGAAACAGTAGCTCGTGCGGTTGAGCAGAACGGACCCCGCTTCGGCGGGGTCTTCTTTTTTCCGGCAGACTTCCACTGTGCATTCCGGATATTTGCTGCTGGTGTTGGGCAAGACTGCGCTCTTCCTGATGGCGATGCGCCGGCGGCGCGGCCGCCCAGCAGGGCGACCCGAAGCATGGCGAGTACCTCGCGAAAGCCGGCGGCTGCGTCGCCTGTCACACCGAGGAGAAAGAGGGCGCAGTCCGCTATGCGGGCGGTCGTGCATTGAAGACGCCGTTCGGGACTTTCTACGGGCCGAACATCACGCCGCATCCACAGGCGGGAATCGGAAACTGGAAGGAAGCGGACTTCGTTCGAGCGATGCGCGAGGGAGTGAGCCCGGAGGGCGCCAACTACTTTCCGGCATTTCCGTACACGTCTTTCACGAAGATTACGGACGCCGACCTGCGAGACCTGTGGGCATATCTCCGCACGATTCCGCCCAGCGACAAGGCAAGCCGCGCACATGACCTGCAAGCGCCGTACAGCTGGCGCTGGCTCGTCACCCCGTGGAAATGGCTCTACTTCCAGCCCGGCCCCTTCAAGCCCGACCCCGCATCATCCGAGGTCGTGAACCGGGGCGCCTATTTGGTCCAGGCACTAGGTCACTGCGGTGAATGCCACACGCCGCGCAACGCTCTGGGCGGCCCGAATCCCGATCGACGCCTCGCCGGCGGCAAGGGTCCCGACGGCAAAGGCGTGCCGAACCTGACGCCCGCGCGCCTGAAAAAATGGAGCGACGACGAGCTCAAGTATTTTCTGACCACGGGATTGACGCCCGACGGCGACGTGGCGGCCGCATCCATGGGTGAGGTGGTGAAGAACACCACCGGACAACTCACCCCTGCCGATCTCGCCGCGCTGATCGCCTACCTGCGCTCGCTCCCGGCGATTCCCGACGAGCCCAAGTCCAAATCCGAGTCCGGGTGACCGCTCAGATGCGCCGCGCGAGGTCGACTGCGCGGCCGATGTAAGTCGCCGGCGTGAGCGCAAGCAGCCGCTTGCGTTCCGCGTCCGGGATCGGCAACGACCGGATCAGTTCCGCCAGCGCATCCCGCGTCAGCCGCTTTCCGCGCGTCAGGTCCTTGAGCTGCTCGTAGGCGCCCGCGACGCCGTAGCGACGCATCACGGTCTGCACGGCCTCTGCGAGCACTTCCCAGTTCTCGTCCAGCTCAGCGGCCATGCGCGCGCCGTCCGCCTCGAGCTTGTCGAGGCCCTTCAGACACGCCGTGTACCCGAGCAAACAGTGTCCGAGCGCCACGCCGACGTTGCGAAGCACGGTGGAATCCGTGAGGTCCCTCTGCCAGCGCGACACCGGCAGCTTTTCCGCGAGGTGGCGAAGCAGCGCATTCGCGAGCCCCAGGTTGCCTTCGGAATTCTCGAAGTCGATCGGGTTGACCTTGTGCGGCATGGTGGACGAGCCCACTTCGCCCGCGACCACCCGTTGCCGGAAGTAGCCGAGCGAGATATAGCCCCACACGTCCCGATCGAGGTCCACGAGAATTGTGTTCAGCCGCGCCAGCGCGTCGCAGAGCTCGGCGATACCGTCGTGCGGCTCGATCTGGATGGTGTAGGGATTGAACTTCAGTCCGAGCGACTCGACGAAATGCCGCGCGAACACCTCCCATTCCACGTCCGGATAGGCGACCACGTGGGCGTTGTAGTTGCCGACCGCGCCGTTGATCTTCGCGGTGAGCGACACCGCCGCCGCGTTCTCGCGCGCACGGCGCAGTCGGTGCACCACGTTTGCGATTTCCTTGCCGAGCGTCGTCGGGCTCGCCGGCTGGCCGTGCGTCCGCGCAAGCATCGGCGTCGCGGCATGCGCGTGCGCCATCCCGACCAGGGTGTGGACGAGGCGGTCGATGGCGGGAAGAATCACCCAGTCACGCGCCTCGGAGAGCATCAGCGCGTAGGCGAGATTGTTGATGTCCTCGGAGGTGCAGGCGAAGTGAATGAACTCCGCCGACTTCTCCAGCTCCTTGCGGCCCGCGAACCTTTCCTTGAGCCAGTACTCGATGGCCTTGACGTCGTGGTTGGTGGTGGCCTCGATCGCCTTGACGCGCTCGGCGTCGGCTTCGGTGAATCCGGCGACGAGTCCGCGCAGCGCGTCGATCGTCCCGCGCGGGAACTGCGGAACCTCCACGATCGCCGGCTCGTCAGCCAGCGCGAGCAACCATTCGACCTCGACTCGTACCCGCGCACGGATGAGGCCCGCCTCGCTCAGGATCGCGCGCAGCGGCTCGAGCTGCCTGTGGTAGCGCCCGTCGAGGGGAGAGAGTGCGCTGAGCGGCGTGGTCGGCGTGCCACCGGGGTTCGACATACGAGTGCGATCCGGGCGCGAACCCAGGCCGCGAAGTCGGGACGAAAAATTCTAACACGCGTGACGGCACGCACCAGTGAATCGCCACCGGGCCATGGGAATACGGAAGGGCATATTCCGCGGCTTGCCGAAGGTAGGCTATACTCCTGCGCCCGGCTTGACTCGACCCGCGCACCGGGTATCAACGGTGCGCCTCATCCAACACGAACAACATGAAGCTCTTTGGCTCGCTCGCCAGTCCGTTCGCGCGCAAGGTGCGCATCGTCGCCGCCGAGAAGCGTATCGACTATACGTTCGAACGAGTCGATCCCTGGCAATCCGAGCAGGCGCTTGCGGTCCACAATCCGCTCGGCAAGGTTCCGGTGCTGGTCCTCGAGGACGGCAGCGCGCTTTACGATTCGCGCGTGATCGTCGAGTTTCTCGATGCGGTTTCTCCCATCGGGCGATTGATTCCCGCCGATCATCGGGAGCGCTTCGAGGTTCGCCGCTGGGAAGCGCTCGCCGACGGCATTCTGGATGCGGGTGGCGCTGCACGCAAAGAGCGGCAGCGTCCACCCCATGAACAGAATTCGGCGTGGATCGAGCGCCAGCTCGGCAAGGTGAGCCGCGGTGTCGGGGCGATGAACCTCGATCTCGAAGGACGCACATGGTGCGCCGGATCCGGCTACTCGCTCGCCGATATCGCCGTCGGATGCTGCGCGGGCTGGCTCACGTTCCGGTTCCCGGATCTCGACTGGCGCGCGGATTGCCCCGCACTGGCACGTCACTACGACAAGCTGATGGACAGGTCGACGTTCATCGACACAATGCCTTCGGATTGAGTCGGGAACCGGGGCTTGACCACCCCGGCTGCTTCGCAGCCACCCCGCCGCAGGCGGCCGGGTGGTGACGGCACCAGCCAAATCACATCACTGAATCACCCCGCCCCCCAGGCAAACTTCTTCCCGGTAGACCACCACCGACTGGCCGGGAGTGACGGCCCACTGCGGCGCATCGAACTCGACCGAGAGTGTTTCCGCGTCCAGCCCGGCGATGTGACACTGGGCATCGGCCTGCCGATAGCGGGTCTTTGCCGTGTAGTCGCGCCGAGTCTCCGGCGGCTTGCCGGCAACCCACGCGAGATCCTGCGCGACCAGGCTGTCGCGCTTCAGCAGCGGATGGTCGTGACCTTGCACCACGATCAGCTCGTTCCGCGCCATGTCCTTCGCCGCCACGTACCACGGCTCGCCCGGCGCCGCGGTCTCTTTCATACCGCCGATGCCGATGCCCTTTCGCTGGCCAATGGTGTAGAACGCCAACCCGATGTGCTCACCGATCACCCGGCCTTCGGGCGTTCGCATGGCACCCGGAGTGCGCGGAAGATAGCGATTGAGGAACTCGCGAAACGGGCGCTCGCCGATGAAACAGATGCCGGTCGAGTCCTTCTTCTCCGCTACCGGAAGGCTCGCTTCCCGGGCGATGCGCCGGACATCCGGTTTCTTCAGCGTCGCCAGCGGAAACACCACGCGCGCCAGCTGCTCCTGGGTCAACCGGTGCAGGAAATAGCTCTGATCCTTGGCGCGGTCGGCGGCCTTGAGGAGCTCGTGGCGGATCCCGGCCGCGTCGGGCTCAGCGCGCACACCCGCGTAATGGCCGGTGGCGATGCGCTGCGCGCCCATTGCAACCGCATGATCGAGGAACGCGCGGAACTTGATCTCTGCGTTGCACAGGACATCCGGATTCGGCGTACGCCCGGCCGAATACTCGCGCAGGAATTCGCTGAAGACGCGCTCCCGGTACTCGGCCGAGAAATTCACGACCTCCAGCTCGACGCCGATGACGTCTGCCACCGATGCGACATCGACGAGGTCCTGGCGTGTCGAGCAGTACTCGTCATCGTCGTCATCTTCCCAGTTCTTCATGAACAGGCCCACGACGTCGTAGCCCTGCCGCTTGAGCAGCAGCGCGGCGACCGACGAATCCACGCCGCCGGACATTCCCACCACGATGCGCTCGGTCATTCGAAGTGCCTGATGAGATCGAGCGGGAAGCGCCTGCCCGCCATGTAGTCCTCGACGCACGCGAGCACGAGCGGGCTGCGATGCCGCGCGCGCAGGCCGCGGATCTCGTCCGGGGTCAGCCAGACCGCGCGACGGATCTCCTTGTCGAGCGTGCGATCCGGGTCGTGACCGGTGATCGCGCCACGGAACGCGAAGCGCAGGAACGTGACGTCCGCCTCCGGAAAGTGCCAGCGGTAGACGCCCAGCAATTCGTCGGGCCGAAAGTGGTGCGCCGTTTCCTCCAGTGTTTCCCTGGCGCACGCTTCCGCCAGCGATTCACCGGGCTCCCAGTGTCCCGCCGGCTGATTGAAGACAACCCGCCCGTGCGCTTCCTCCTCCACGAGGAGAAACGCCCCGTCGCGCTCGATCACCGCCGCAACGGTGACGCTCGGCTTCCAGACCCGTGCGGGTTCCCCGGACGTGTCATTCACGCTGCGGCGCGGGTGTTCCGGCGGATGAACGTGGCCATCCTGCCAATGCCCGCCTCGATTGCCTGGTTCGATGCGGCGTAGCTGAACCGGATGTGCTGGCCTTCGCCCGGCACGCGCATTCCGAAGTGAATGTCCGCCAGCACCGCGACGCCGGCCTCGTTCAACAGCCGCTTTCTTAACTCCTCGGAATCCGCGGCGCCGATCATGCGGCACGCCTCCGTGACGTTGGGCCAGGCGTAGAACGCCCCGCCCGGCGTCTGGCACTGCACGCCCGGAACGCCGTTGAGCAGGCCGACGATCAAGTCGCGCCGCGCCAGGAACGACTCGCGCATATGCTCGGCCTCCGCCTGCGGGCCAACAATCGCCTCGAGCGCGGCCCACTGAGAAATCTGCGACGCGCACGAGTCGGTGTTCGTCACCCAGCGCGTGAACTCGCCCGCGAGGACCGGGTTGGACGCGAATCCCAGCCGCCAGCCGGTCATCGCCCAGGTCTTCGAGGCACCGTCGGAGATGATGGTGCGCTCGTACATGTCCGGAAACGAGGCGATCGATGCGAATTCGCCTTCGTAGCAGAGCCGCGAGTAGATTTCGTCGGCGTACACCCAGACGTCGGGATGCCTGCGCAGTATCGTTGCGATGTCGGCAAGGTCCTTGCGGGTGAGGATGCCGCCAGTCGGATTGTGCGGCGAGTTCAGAATGACGAGCCGCGTCTTCGGCGTGATGCGCGCCTCCAGATCTGCCGGGTCGAAGGCGAAGCTGCGTGCCTCCCGCAGATGCAATGGCACCGGCGCCGCGCCGCAGGCGCGAATCTGCGATTCGTAGATCGGGAAGCCCGGGTTCGGGTAGATCACCTCGTCACCCACGCCGTAGTCAGTGGTGCAGAGAATGGCGTACGCGATGAACGGCTTCGCGCCTGCGCCGACGACGACGTGTTCCGGATCGATCTTGAGTCCGCGCATGCCGCCCATGTACCGGGCGGCGGCTTCACGCAGCTCGCCGATTCCGGCGGACGGGGTGTAGCCATGCTTGCCCTCCCTGATCGCGCGGATCGCCGCTTCCTGGACGTTTTGGGGCGTGGCGAAATCGGGCTGCCCGATGCAGAACGAGATGATGTCCTTCCCCTGACGGACAAGGGCGGTCACCTCGGCCAGCACGACGAATGCGTTCTCGGTGCCGAGCTCGGCGGTGCGGCGGCTGACGGCGGGCATGGGTGTAGCCTCGATATCCGGAAGAGGGTGATTTTAGCGGAAAGCGGAAGCGCCTCGCAGGGCGGAGGCCCGCCGAACGAGTAGCCGAAGCGCGTGCCGGCCAGTGCTAACACGCTACACTACGCGGCCAGCGATGTATCGCCCATATCAGCACATGAAGAGCGTACTTCCGAGAACGATGGCCGCCTGGATTCTGGCGTGCTGCAGCGCGCTCCTGTCGATTGGGTTCATCGAGCCTGTCGCGGCGCAGACGGCCCCCGCCGTCGAACGCACGGCGATCGAGGCGCTAAAGGGTCGGCTCTCCGACGCACAGGCCCGTCAGGATCTCGATCCGGCGCTCAAGGCCCAGATCGTCGAGGACTACCAGAACGCGATCGCGGCGCTCGTGAGCGCAAGCAGTCTCCGCACGGAGATCGCGGAGATGCGGAAAGCCGAGGACAGCGCGGAGGAATCGATTCAGCGACTCGAGCGTGAGCTGCGTTCAGTGCGCGCCGAAGCGGCATCCCCGGAACGGCTGGCCAAGGTCGATGCCTTGCCGCTCGACGCCCTGGAGCGCCTCGAGAGCCGCGCGCGCGAAGAAGCCGAGCACGCGCGGCTGCGCGTCGCCGAGCTGCAGCGTCAGTTCGACCAGATCCTCGCCCGCCCTCTCTCGGCGCGCCTCGAGCAGGCCGAGTTGCGCGAGGAGGCCGCCGGGCGAGATACGCAAGTCAGGGAGCAGTCCGGCGCGGGCGTGCCTGCCGCACTCGCGGCGGCTCGGCGCGATCTCGCGCAAGCCAGGGAAGCGATCCGGCAGGCACGCCTCGCCCATGTCGAACAGGAGATGGTTGCGCAGCCCACGCAAGCCCGCATTGCGCAGCTGGCGCTGTATGTCGCCCAGGCGAAACGCGACGTTCGCGCGGCGGACTGGCGGCACTTGCGAACGCAGCTCGAGCAACGCCAGCGGGCCGAGATCGCGAAGGCCCGCGAGGAAGCGGCGCGCGTCCGCGCGCCGGGGGCAGGTCCGATCGATCCCGCGCGCGCGATCGAGGCGCGCTCCATGGAGCGCCGTGCGCAGGTTGCCGAAGCATCGCTCGCAGTAAGCGGAGCACTTGCGACACTCTCCGAGCGGAGGGAACAGCTTGCCGAGATCGAGCAGATGCTGCGCGCCACGCAGCGGCGGGCATCGACCATCACCGAAGGCAGCGAGCTTGACAAGCTCCTGCTTCGTCAGCTCGGTTCGCTCCCGACCCCCGATCAGTTCCGGAACTCTGCAGAACGACGTGCCGAGGCCATTGCGAAGGCTGCCGACGCACGGTTGGACGTGGAACTGGAGCGTGCCAAGTTCGCCGACATCAATCGCGCCGTAGCAGACGCCGTGCAGGGCCTCGATCCCGGCCTCCCTGCCGCATCGCAGGCGAACATCGCACAGCGTTTGCGGACCGCCTTCGGCGAACTTCAACGCCTTCTCGAACGCGCCGACAAGGAACTCGACGTCCTGTTGCGTACATTGCGCGCGACCGACGAAGCGGAATCGGCGCTACTGCGGCGCACCCAGGAGGTCCGGGCGGAACTCGTGCGCCTGCTCTTGTGGGTTCCCGTGGCGCCGGTCAGTCTGGAGACGTTCCGCGAACTCGGCCCCTCGGCACAGTGGTTCGTGTCGACAGACAACTGGCGCGGCGTTGTCGAAACCTGGCGTCGCGCGGCGCAACGCCATTCTGCGCTCTTCGCGCTCGCGGCGGTCGTGCTGTTGGGTCTGCTGGCGGCACGCGGCTGGTTCAAGCGCAAACTCCCGACCCTCGCGCCCGGGGCGATTCCCCTGCACGCGTTTCGTTTGCGTCACACCTTGGAAGCGCTGGGGATTTCCCTGCTTCTGGCGCTTCCAGCGCCATTCGCGATCTGGACGGCCGGCTACGCACTCGATGCTGCGCACAATGCGCCGCTATTCGCGCAGAGCGTCGGGCTCGCATTCCGGCGCGCCGCTGAAGTCGCGCTGTTCTTCCGGGCGATACGCTGGCTCTTCGATTCGGGAGGCGTGGCAATCACGCACTTCAGCTGGCACAAGGAGCCGGTTCTCGCTGCGAACCGTCGGCTTCAGCAACTGCTGGCGCTGTATGTTCCGCTCGTCTTCGTGGCTGTCGTCGGAACGGTCCACGCGCCAGAATCGGTTCGCCAGAGCCTGGGGCGCATCGCATTCGTGCTCGCGATGATCTCGCTTGCCATACTTTGGCGACTGGCGCTCCGTCCCGATCGGCCACTCAGCCGAATCGATCGCGACGATTCGGCGATCGGGCTCAGGTTCGTCTTTGCTGTCGTGATCCGCCTGCCTGTATGGTTCGGCGCGGGGCTCGCCCTCCTCTCCGTCGCGGGGTTCTACTTCCTGGCTGCCTTTCTCCACAGGATCGTGCTCGAGACCATCCTGCTGGTCTTCTCGGTTTCGCTGGCCTACGGCCTGATCTCGCTGTGGCTAGCCGTGCAGCGTCTCAGACTGGCCGAGGTCGAGCAGCAACAGGCGAGTGCGGCAGCGGAGCGGGAGACGGAGCCCTCGGACGAGTCGCCGGCGGTCCGGCCGATCGAGATCGATGCGGAAGCAATCGACGCTCAAACCCGGCAGCTCCTCAACATGGTCATGACGCTCGTGGTCGGCGTCGGGCTTTGGCTCATCTGGTCCCAGGCCTTCTCGGCCCTGAACTTCGGAACCGATTGGGCGCTCTGGTCTTTCACCGAGAAGGTCGACGGAAAATCGGTGACCCGTACCGTCGCCCTATCGGGGTTGCTTCTGGCACTGGTGATAGGCGCCGTCGCCTACATCGTCACGCGCAACATCGGTGGGATGCTGGACATCGTCCTGCTGCAACGTCTCCGGCTCGAAGCCGATGCAAATTACGCGATCAAGACCGTCGCGCGATACGTCACGGCGGGAGTGGGCATCGTCATGGCGGCAAATCTGATCGGCATCAACTGGTCCAGTGCGCAGTGGCTGGTTGCCGCGCTGGGCGTGGGCCTCGGCTTCGGCCTGCAGGAGATCGTCGCAAATTTCGTCTCGGGTCTCATCATCCTCGGCGAGCGTCCGATTCGGCTCGGCGACCTGGTCACGGTCGGTGAGACCTCCGGAACGGTGACGCGCATCCGCGCGCGTGCGACTGTCATCACGGACTGGGACAACAAGGAGGTCCTGATTCCAAACAAGGCGTTCATCACCGAACGGGTGATCAACTGGACCCTTTCAAGTCCGACGACCCGACTGCTGCTGACGGTCGGAGTGGCCTATGGCACCGATCCGGTTCGCGCCGAAAAGGTGCTCTCCGATGCAGTGCGCGCCAACCCGAACGTGCTCGAGGAACCTGCGCCGAGCGTCTACTTCATGGGTTTCGGCGACAGCTCTCTCAACTACGAGATCCGCGCCTACGTCGACGCGACGAAAAAGCGCCTGCGCACGACGCACGAGCTCAACGTCGCGATCGCCGCGGCGCTCGCCGCGGCCGGGATCGAGATCCCCTTCCCGCAACGAGACCTGCATATCAGGTCGGCAGAGGGCCTGGGCAAAGCCGGTATTGGCGCTGCGACGTAGTCAACGTCGTCGCGCCGCGTTACCGATCGGCGCGCGCGACGACGGCGTTCAGGAGAACGTTCACACCTGCCTTGGTCCGCGCGAGCTCGGCCTGCTCGTTATTGTTGTGCGTGATCCCGCCGACGCAAGGCGTGAAGATCATTGCAGTTGGCGCGACCTTGGAGACATAGTAGGCGTCGTGCCCCGCCTGACTCTGGATGTCGCGCGTGGACACGCCGAGATCGCGCGCCGCGTCGCGCAGCAAGGCGATGCACTCCGGATCGAACCGCTCATTGCCGAATTCCCATCGATTCATCAACCGGAATTCGCACCGCGAACGTTGCGCGCAGTCGTCGACCGCCGCGAGGAGCTCGGCCACCATGCGTTCGGCATTCTTCGGCTCTGCGTGGCGCACGTCGCACGTGAGCTGCGCCCAGTCGGACAGGATGCCGGGCTTGTTTGGCCATGCCACGAGGCGTGCGGCCGTAGCTTTGCCTTCGGTGGCGTGATAGCGCCAGCCGATATCGTTCACGGCGACCGCCAGCATGGCAGCGCCGACGAGAGCGTTGCGGCGCTTGTCCATTGGCCAGGGTCCGGTGTGCGCGGTCTCGCCCTGCACTTCGAATACGAATCCATGCGTCGCGTAGCCGCCGGTGACGATCCCGAGGTCGACGCGGCCTGCGTCGAGTATCGGCCCCTGCTCGATGTGCAGCTCGAAGTACGCGTCGAGCGGCCGGCCGCCGACTTCCGCACTGCCTGCATACCCGATGCGTTCCAGCTCGGCGCCGAGCAGTCGACCGTCGTCGTCGGCGCGCGCGAGCACCCAGGCGGTATCGAATACCCCGGCGAATGCCCCGGACGCGATCATCGGGGGCGAGAATCGCGCGCCTTCCTCGTTGGTCCAGGACACGACCTCGATCGGCCGCCGGGTTTTCCGGCCGACATCGTTCAGCGTGCGCACGATCTCGAGACCCGCCAGCACGCCGACGATGCCGTCGTACTTGCCCCCGTTCACCTGCGTGTCGAGGTGGCTTCCGATCACCACGGGCGGGGCGGCCGGGTCCGACCCGGCGCGCCGCGCAAAAACGTTCCCGACCCGGTCGATCGTGACCGCGCATTCGGCCGCCTCGCACCACTGCACGAACAGGTCGCGCATCTCCCGATCCGCGTCGGAAAGCGCGACGCGCGCGAGCCCCCCGGGGCGTCCGGGGCCGATCTTCCCGGAAGCCTCCACGGACCGCCAGTAGCGCTCGGCATCGATTTGCAGAACTTTGCTCATGGCACGGGCTTCGGCGCATCGACTGGCGCAACGACTTCCCGGTATGCGTGCCAGGTGGCGAGTCCGACCAACGGCAATACCAGGACGAGCCCGACGTAGAGCGTGGCGAACCCGACTGCGGTCAACGCGACGATGATCGCTGCCCACAGCAGCATCGGCCAGAAATTGACGCGCAGCGCGTTGAAGCTCGTGATCATGGCGGTCAGCGTGTCCATCTTCTCGCGATCGTAGAGCATCGGAAGCGACACCACCGAGGTCGCGAAAACGAACAACGCAAACCCGAATCCCGCCGCGGCGTAGGCGGCCACGAACGTGAGCGCCTCAGGGCTCGTCATGACGCCCTGAAGGAGTGACGATGCCGAGGGCGGCGCCCCCTCGAAGAAGAGCGCCACCACGACGATCGAGATGCGTATCCAGACTGCGAGCAGGAGCGCCAGGATGAGGGCGTAGAAGCCGATCGAGGACACGTTCGCCTTCCACGCAACCGTTGTCGGTCCGATCATCACGTCCTCGCCGCGGCGCGCCCGCCGCGCGATGTCGTACAGGCCCATGAGTAGGAACGGCCCCACCAGCAGGAAACCGGTGACGAGGGCGAGCTCCACGGCCCCGGTGTGCGGCGCGTTTGCGAGTGCGGCACCCATCGCCGCCAGAACGACTCCGTAGAAAAGGCTCGGTACCGGGGCCCTGCGAAAATCCGCCCATCCGGCGCGCAACCAGCGCGCCGGGGCATCCATCCCGACTTCCCGGATTTCCGGAAACGGCGAATCGTCCTCCGGGTCGTGGGCATCTTCGGTCGTCACGGTTCCCTCCGAACGTGAGCGCGCCGCCAATTGGCCGAACGGCCTGGGAAAGCCCTAGCCTATATCTTGAGCTCCGCGAACACCTCTTTCGCGACCTTGAAGCTCTCCAGCGCAGCGGGTGCCCCGCAGTAGACGCCGACCTGCAGGAAGATTTCGGCCATCTCTTCCTTCGTCACTCCGTTGTTGACCGCTCCCCTGAGGTGGAGCTTCAGCTCGTTCGAGCGATTCGTCGCGGCGAGCATGGCGAGGTTGAGCATGCTGCGCGTCTTCTTCGGCAGCCCGGGACGCGACCACACCGCCCCCCAGCAGTGCTTGGTCACGTACTCCTGGAAGTGCCGCTGGAACTCGTCCGCGCTGTTCACCGACTTGTCGACGTATTCCGCACCGAGCACCTCGCGGCGGATCTTCATGCCGCGGTCATAGAGTCCCTTCTCATCTGCTTCCATCTGTCCTCCTATAATCGATCATCGTGGGCCGCAAAACGTATCACACTCCCCCCACTTCGCGCGCACCGTCGGATCGTCGCCCGTGAGCCCGCGCGCCCCAAAGCGGAAATCCAGCGTCCCGGCCAGCCGCCTCGGCCGGCTCCTGGGATTCGGACTCGCCGCGACGGAACTCGTGCTCGGAGGCCTCGTCGGAGGATTGCGCGGCACCGGAACCGCCGGGTCGCGCGGCACCCGCGGCGCGTTCCTGAACGCGAGCAATGCCCGGCGATTCGCCGAGCGCCTTGCGCACCTGCGCGGCGCGGCAATGAAGCTCGGCCAGCTGCTCTCGCTGGAAGGCGACGACCTGCTCCCGCCCGAGTTCGCGCAGGCGCTCGCAGTCCTGCGCGCCGGCGCGAACGCGATGCCCGCCGCCCAGCTCTCGCGCGTCCTCACCCGTGAATATGGAAGCAAATGGGAGCGGCGGTTCGCGGCGTTCGATCCGGAGCCGATCGCGGCCGCCTCCATCGGCCAGGTGCATCGCGCGCGTGCGGCTGACGGCCGCGAGCTCGCGATCAAGATCCAGTATCCCGGCGTCGCACGATCGATCGCAAGCGACGTGGACAATGTCGCCGCGCTGCTGCGGCTCGCGAATCTGCTGCCCGTCGATCTCGACGTTTCCGGACTCGCCGCCGAGGCGAAGCGCCAGTTGCGTCAGGAGGCCGACTACCTGCTCGAGGCAAAGTTTCTGGAACGCTATCGTGCGCTGGTCGCCGATGAGCCGGGGCTCCGGGTGCCGCGTGTCCACGCGGATCTCACGACCCGCCATGCACTCGCGATGGACTATCTGGAGGGTACGCCGCTCGAAAACCTTGCCGCAACGGGCACTGCGCAAGCGCAACGCGACCGGGTCGGGAAACTGCTCGAGCATCTGCTCTTTCGCGAGCTGTTCGAATTCGGGTTCATGCAGACCGATCCCAATTTCGGGAACTATCTGTACGACGCGACTGATCGCTCAGTGGTGCTGCTCGACTTCGGATCGACGCGGGAGTTCAGCCGCGACTTCGTCGCGCACTATCGCGAGACCTGCCGGGCCATCCTGGCCGGAGACCGCGCTCGCATCCGGCGCGGAGCGCTCGCAATCGGGTACCTCGCGCCAGGCGACTCCACGCAGCGCGCGCGCGCGGTAATCGACATGATGATGCTCGTGTGCGAGCCGCTGCGACATCGCGGGCGTTACGATTTTGCCGCCTCGGACCTCCCGGCGCGGGTGCGAGACCTGGGATTCGACCTCCTTTTCCGCCGCGGCCTGCTGCGCGCGCCGCCTCCCGAGACTCTCTTCCTGCATCGTAAGCTGGTCGGATCGTTCCAGCTCTGCGCCCGAATTAACGCCCGAGTAGACGTCGGCGCGCTGGTACGACCGTTCCTGACGGTCTGAGCCAGGGAAGCTCTGACTTACTCATCCCTGCGACAGCGGGGATCCGGCAAACCTTTGAATTGACACGGTCTGGATTCCCGCTGTCGCGGGAATGACGAACTTCTGCAGAGCTTCCCTGGCCGGTCAGTTGACCGGCTCGAGGCGCACAAGGGCGCCGTCGGACTCGTCGGTGAGGAGATAGAGGTAGCCGTCGGGACCTTGCCGCACGTCGCGAATGCGGCCGAGCACGCCTTTCAGCATGCGCTCCTCCTTGACGATCTTTTCGCCGTCGAGTTGCAACCGGACCAGCATCTGGTCGCGGAGCGCCCCGACGAACAGATCCCCGCGCCAGCGTGGAAACTTGTCGCCGTCGTAGAACGCCATGCCGGACGGAGCAATCGATGGCACCCAGTAGTGCAGCGGCTGGGCCATTCCGGCCTTGTGCGTTCCCTCGCCGATTTTCGTGCCGATGCCGTAGTTGACCCCGTAAGTGATCACCGGCCACCCGTAGTTCACGCCCGCACGAATCACGTTTACTTCGTCGCCGCCCTGCGGGCCATGCTCGTGCGCCCAGAGCTCACCTGACTTCGGGTTGAGCGCGGCGCCCTGCATGTTCCGATTGCCCAGCGTGTACTTCTCGGGCTTTGCAGTGGGGTTGCCGACGAACGGATTGTCGGCAGGCACACGGCCGTCGTCATGAAGCCGGATCACCGATCCCGCGTGATCCTCGAGCTTTTGCGCACGCGCCATCTCCCCGCGGTCGCCCAGCGTGAGATACACGAATCCGGCGCGGTCGAAGACGATGCGACCGCCGAAATGCCGACCTGTTTGGCCCTTCGGCTCCTGGCGAAAGAGCACTTCCACGCCTTCGAGCCGATTGCCAACGAGCTTGCCGCGCGCAAGCTCCGTGCCGAATCCGTCCGGACCCTTGCCGGCGTACGAGAAGTAGACGAACGCGTTCTCTGCGAAGCGCGGATGCAGCACCACGTCGAACAGCCCGCCCTGCCCGTGCGGCTCGATCGGCGGAAGTCCTCCGATGGGTGTCGGGGCGACCTGCCCGTCGGTGCCGACGATCCGCAGCCGCCCGGGCCGCTCGGTCACCAGCATCCGACCGTCCGGCAGCCAGGCGACGCTCCACGGATGCTCTAGCCCGCGGGCAACGGTCACCACGCGCACCGTGTACTCCTCGGTGGCAATATGCTCCGCCGGCGCCTGGGCGAACGATAATTCGCTCACCCCAAGCGCGATCGGCCCCAACAGCACCGCCGCGGCATACGAACACCGAAGCTGCAGCAAAACGGTTTTCTTCATGTTGGAGGCTCCGCGCGCGGAAGGTAATCTGGACGACGAGATTCAACTGTCAAATCTTCGTCCACCGCACCTCCGCCGAAGTTCCCGTACCACCCTGGAAAGGCTACGCCCAACGGGAAGGAGGGTAACGGGAGGAAACCAGTCGGTTTCCTCCCGTTCGTATCCTTCTGCCTTTCTCATTGGGGAATCCGACAGGTTTCCCCAATGAGAAAGGGCGGCCTGGTGGGTCGCCCTTCTTCCCTGCACAACGTTCGACTTACTTCGGCGTCGCGTCGCAACCCTTGGTTTTCGGCTTCGCCTTGCACTGCTCTGCCGTGGGCTTTTTCGATGACTTCTTCTCTTCGGCAATCACGGAGACCGAAGCGCCGGCAAAAGTGGCGGCGAGCAGCATTGCGATGAGCTGTTTCACTCTTACACTCCCCTACGATGGTTGGTACTACGACGAAATCGCGCCAAGTGGCGCCCAAGCTCCTGCGGAAATGAAGCGCGGGGTATACCGCTACGGCGGACTCCTCGCACCACTTCTCGCAGGAGCCTCAACGCGTTCGAATCGAACCGGGTTGACGCGACCTCGGCGCGACGGACCGACCTAGCTTTGACATGCTGAACTGTCGTCGGCAAACGACATCGCGTGCGGCAAAGAGCGGAGAAAGGCGCGCATTTCGCGGGGGTGGGATAATCGATCCGTCATTAACCTCCAACCCGGCCCGCGAGGGCCGCCTTGCCATGGCCACCACTGGACGACCTTCCACCGAACTCAAGATGGATCCTGCCGCACTGCATCGCGAGGATCTCTATACCGACCGCAAGATGGGCACCATCCGCGTCCTCACGCCTGTCACGACCGATGGCACTACCGATTCGGCACGACCGGTGCAGTACATGGGTGAGGCCCAGATCCTCACACCGATGGGAGCGATTCCCCTTTCCTTCCAGATCGAGGCTGCCAACCTGACCGAGGCAATCGAGAATTTTGCCGACGCGGCGAAAGTGGCCGTCGAGCGCACGGCGCGCGAGATCCAGGAGATGCGTCGCGAGGCCGCGTCCTCGATCGTCGTCCCCGATTCGATGCCTCCCGGCCTCGGCGGACTAGGCGGCGGCGGCAAGATCCAGATGCCCTGATCGGGCCTCCTTCGGCTGCCCTCCCCGGCCACCTCCAAAAGTGGCCCGACGGCTCGCCCTCCTTTTGCGCCCCGCTCGGGTCCCGCGCTCGGGTCCCGTAGTCCTTGTGACCCTGCATTCCTTTGACCCGCGTCAGAAGCTCGACCGATCGAAGCACCGAGAATGACGCTTGGGGCTGCGTGGCGTTCCGCTCGCCTGCCCGTATGCCGTCAATTTTCAGGAGGCTCGTCAAGCATGGCTCGTCATCCCGCCAAGTCCACCTCCCGCAGCAAGTCCCGCCGTGCCGCGACCCGTGCGCCGCGCTCTGTCCAAAAGAAAAAGTGGGTCTACCTCCTCGGCGAGGGCGACGCAACCATGCGCGATCTCCTCGGGGGCAAGGGGGCCAACCTCGCTGAAATGACCGCACTGGGACTCCCGGTCCCACCGGGATTCGTCGTGACCACCGCGGCCTGCAACGCATTTCTCGCGGCCGGGGGATTCCCCTCCAGCATGTGGGAGCAGGTGCTGACGGCGGTCGGCAAGATCGAGCGACAAGCCGGCAAAAAACTGGGTGACCCGGCCCGCCCGCTGCTCGTGTCGTGCCGCTCCGGCGCGAAGTTCTCGATGCCGGGCATGATGGACACCGTCCTCAACATCGGTCTCAACGACGCGGTGGCCGAAGGGCTGGTCGCGCTCACCGGCGATGCACGGTTCGTCTACGACGCATACCGCCGCCTGGTACAGATGTTCGGCGGCGTGGTGATGGGCATTGACGACGAGCCGTTCGAGAAGGTGCTGGCGGGTTATCGCGCCAGGCGAAATATCGCGAACGACGCGGACCTTTCGCCCGAGGACCTGGCGGCGATCACGCGCGAGTTCCGGGACATCGTCAAGGCCAAGGCCGGCCGCCCCTTTCCCGACGATCCGGTCGAGCAGCTCCGGCTGGCAACCGAAGCCGTGTTCAGCTCGTGGAACGGAAAACGTGCGATCGATTACCGGAACGCCGCCGGCATCGCGCACGACCTCGGCACTGCCGTGAACATCGTGACGATGGTGTTCGGCAACATGGGCAACGACTCGGGCACCGGCGTGGTCACGACACGCAACGTCTCCACCGGGAAGCGCGAGATCGAGGGCGACTATCTCACCAACGCGCAAGGCGAGGATGTCGTTTCCGGCATCCGTGCGACCAAGCCCATCGCGGCCTTGAAGAGCGAGATGCCGCGTATCTACGCCGAATTCGAAAAGATCTGCAAGAAACTGGAGCGCCACTATCGCGAAGTCCAGGACGTCGAGTTCACGATCGAGCGCGGCAAGCTGTGGATGCTCCAGACGCGCGATGCGAAGCGCACCGCGCAGGCGGCGGTGCGCATTGCGGTGGACCTGGCAAACGAAAAGCTCATCAGTCGCGCCGAGGCCGTGCAGCGCGTGACGCCGGAGCAGGTCGATTTTTTCCTGCACCCGCAGTTCGATCTGGCCGAAAAACTCGCCGCAAAGGAGCGCGGTGACCGCATCGCCAGCGGGTTGAACGTCTCGCCCGGCGCGGCAAGCGGCATCCTCGCCTTCGACGCCGACACGGCCCAGACCTGGGGTCTCGAACAGAAGAAGGCGGTCATCATGGTCCGCGCGGAAACCAAGCCTGACGACGTGCACGGCATGCTCGCGGCGCGGGGGATCCTCACGAGCCGGGGTGGACGCACCAGCCACGCGGCGCTCGTCGCGCGGCAGTTCGGCAAGCCGGCGGTGGTCGGCGTGGAGGCACTGCGCGTCGACCCCGACGCACGCCAGTTCACCGTCGGTGCGCGCGTGTTCAAGGAAGGCGACGTGGTCTCGATCGACGGCACGTCCGGTGAGGTCTTTGCCGGCGAGCTGAAGACCGTCATCCCGAACTTCGACGACCCTTATCTGATCAAGCTCCTCCAGTGGGCCGACGGATTTCGCAAGCTCGGCGTGTGGGCGAACGCCGACTACCCGCGCGACGCGCAGCGTGCGCGCGGCTACGGTGCCGAGGGCATTGGACTTTGCCGCACGGAGCACATGTTCTTCGAGTCCGAGCGCCTGCCGATCGTCCGGCAGATGATCATGGCTGCCACGGACGACGAGCGCGCCACCTCGCTCGCGCAGCTCCTGCCCCTCCAGCGCGCGGATTTCATCGGCCTCTTCAAGGCCATGGACGGCCTGCCCGTCACGATCCGTCTGATCGATCCGCCGCTGCACGAGTTCCTTCCGAGCCACGACGAGCTCCTGCAGGAAGTGACCGAGCTCGAGACCCGTATCGAGATCGCCGACGGGACGGGCGACCCGCTCGGTCTCGCGGGTACGCTCGCGCAGAAGAAGAAAGTGCTCGGCGTGGTCGAGGGGATGCGCGAGCAGAACCCGATGCTCGGATTGCGGGGCGTGCGCCTCGGCATCCACCTCCCCGCGCTCGTGCGCATGCAGGTTCGCGCGATCATCGAGGCGGCCTGCGCGTGCGCGAAGTCCGGCGTCAAGGTCCATCCGAAGATCATGATCCCGCTCGTTGCCAGCACGAACGAGCTCCGCGTCGAGCGGGGCATCCTGGACGCCGAAGCGCTCGCGGTGATGAAGGAGCAGGGCCGCAAAGTGAAATACGAGTTCGGCACGATGATCGAGATACCGCGTGCGGCGCTCGTGGCCGATCGGATCGCCCGGCACGCGCAGTTCTTCTCGTTCGGAACGAACGACCTTACGCAGACGACGTTCGGCATCTCCCGCGACGACGCGGAGACCGGTTTCCTGCGTGAGTACCTCGAGAAGCGCATTCTGCTGGAGAACCCATTCGCCACCATCGACGAGACGGGCGTGGGAAAGCTGATGGAAATGGGCGTGGCGCTCGGGCGGGGCACCCGCCCCGAGCTCGAGGTCGGCATCTGCGGAGAGCACGGCGGCGACCCGAAGTCGATCGACTTCTGCCACCGCACCGGGCTGGATTACGTCAGCTGCTCACCCTTCCGTGTCCCCATCGCCCGCCTCGCCGCCGCCCACGCTGCCCTGAAATCACGCTGAGGCGAGGGACTTCAGAGAATGCGAAACCTTACCGGCAACAAAATCGATTTGTTTGCCGAAGAAGGCCCGAGCGTACCGAGCTTGAGGACGGCGCGAACCGCGGCGTCGTCGAGAATCTGATAGCCCGAACCGCTCGCGACGGAGGCGTCGAGAATTCGCCCGTTCTCGCCGAGCTGGACGAGCAAAGTCACTTCGCCTTCGAGTCCGCGCTCGAGCGCCTCCGGCGGAAACAGCATCGTTTCCGAAAGCCGGCCCAGCGTCTCGCGCAACTCGTTCGGCGACAGCTGCTCGGCCGGCGCGCTCGGGGGTGTCCGCAATCCGATGCCTCCGCGCAGATTTTCGGGCAGACGGAGATCGAGTCCCTGACGCTGCTCGGATGCGGCCGCTGTCTCGGTGCGCGGCGGCTTGGCTTCAGTCGGCTTGGATTCCGGTTTGGGTTGCGGCTTTTCCGCACGCGGCTTGGGCTTGGGCTTTGGCTTAGGTATTGGTTTGGGTTTTGGCTCGATAGGATCCTGCAGCACCTCGGCCTGCGGCGGATCGATGGTGTTCTTGAGCACTTTCGGTGGTGCACCGGGCTTCGCTTCGGGAGCGGGAGGCGCCGGCTTCTCGGGAGGCGGTGGAGGCAGCATTTCGAGGCGCGCGCTGAGCGCGGCTGGCGCCTCCGGCGCGGGCGCGAGCGGCCGGATCGGGCTGCCGGGAAGTGACAGCACGAGGACATGCAGAGCAATCGACCCGGCGACAGCCCACCACAAGGGGGCCTTCGACTCGCCTGCGACCATGGGCAGATCGGGTCGGGTACTTTGACTTATCGCCATGAATCCCCGACTATGACGGTCGTTGACTGTGAATGGCAAGCAGGAATTGACTCTCGCTGACCGGGCGCGTCGGTGTCTCGCCGTCGCAACGATTGGCTTCGCCCTGATGGCGCCGGCCGATGCCACGGCGGAGCTTCCCGACCCCGTCCGATTTGCGGTCACCATCCAGTCCGGCGACGTTGCGACAGTCAGTGGCTGGCTGAAAGAAGGACTCGACCCCGAATTCGCGGCCGATCGTGTCGGAACCGGTCTCATGCTCGCCGCATGGGAGGGCAACGTCGAGATGATGGCGCTCTTCGTCGCGCACGGCGCGAACGTCAATGCGGTGAACGCAAACCATGAGCAGCCGCTCATGCACGCCGCCTGGAACGGACATCTCGACGCGGTGCGGTGGCTGCTCGACCACGGCGCGCAGATCAATCGCCAAGGTCTCGAGTGGTCCGCGCTTCACTACGCGGTCTTTGCAGGCCATCAGGATGTCGTGAACACGCTCATCGCCCGGGGCGCGGACATCGACGCCCGCTCCACCAATGGATCGTCGCCGCTGATGATGGCATCGCGCGAAGGGCGTACCGAGATTGCGAAGCTACTGGTCGATCTCGGCGCAAGTACCGCCATCAAGAACGACTGGGGCGACGATGCGCTCACGTGGGCGATGCGCAACGGCAATCCGCAGATCGCCAAGATGGTAACCACGCCCGAGAGATTCGCCGAAGCGGCGCGTACCCCGCCCGAGCAGTTCGGAGCGCCGACCCGCTCACTCCCTCCCGCGCAGCGCCTCGCGAGTATCGCCGAGGCCATGCGCGCGGCGGAAGCAGCGGGCCGTCCGACTTTCGAGCTTCAGGAGCAATATCTCAAAGCGGTGCGTGAGCTGCGCGCGGCCCAGGCGCAGAGCGAGCAGGGGGCGCCTGCGGCGCTCGAGATTCGCGCGCAGCGCGGCGCGCCAGGCCGCGAAAAGGCCATACTCATCTACGAGCCGCGTATGCCGGGATCGACGCCCGCCGCGGCGCCCGGCGCGGCTGGCCCCTGATCCGACGACACCAATGCCGGCAGCAAATCAGCGACGCTTCGACGCCGCCGCACTTGGCGGCGGTTTTCACCACGAAGTGATTGCCGCAAGCGACGTGAAGCTGCACGTCGTGCGCGGCGGCAAGGGCGACCCGCTCGTGCTGCTCGCGGGCTGGCCGCAATCCTGGTACGCGTGGCGCAAGGTGATGCCGCAGCTCGCGACGCGCTACGAGGTCGCCGCAATCGACCTGCCCGGCATGGGCGATTCCGAGCGACCGGCAGACGGCTACGACGTCGCCACCATGGCACGCCGCGTCCACGAGGCAGTCGAGGCACTCGGCTTCGCGGGCGTGCGCCTCGTCACGCACGACATCGGGACGTGGCTGGCATTTTCCTACGCGCACGAGTATGCGGCGAGTCTGCGCAAGGTGGTGTTCATGGACGCCGTCATTCCCGGTCTCTTTGCGGCCCCGCCTGATCCGAAGCTCTGGCATTTCGGATTCAACCAGCAGCGCGGGCTTGCAGAAGCTCTCACTGCCGGGCGCGAGCGCATCTTTCTCGAATGGTTCTTCCGGAACCGGACGCTCGTCACGGATGCAATCAGCGCGGCCGATCTCGACGAGTACGAGCGGGTGTACAGCGCGCCCGGCGCGATGCAGGCCGGCTTCGAGTATTACCGGGCCATGCCGGTGTCGATGCAACAGAACCAGGCGTACGCCGCACGCGGAAAACTGAAAGTGCCGGCAGCAGTGTTCGGCAGCGACACGCCGATCGGCCCGGTGATGACCGCGGCCATGAAGCAGTTCTGTGATGACATCGTCACCGAGATCGTGCCCAGAAGCGGACACTACATCCCCGAGGAACAGCCGCAGTGGCTCTCCGAGAAGCTCTCCGCGTTCCTCGCGAGCTGACTCGACCTGATCCCTACAGGCTGACCAGGTAGCGGCCGACGCCGCTCACGTTATTGCACGCGAGCGGCGCCGCACCGAGCCCGTCGTACAGAAGGTCGAACTCGATCGTGTGCATGCCCGGAGCCACAACCGGCTCCTCCCACTTTGTCCGCTTGAGGCCCTGGAAGTTGTAGGTGAACACCGGCCTGCCGCCCAGCAGGTACAGCCCGTAGCCGAACAAGCGCCCGCCCTCCCTCCAAGCCGTGCCTCGATGAGTTGAGTCGAGACCCAGAACGCAGGAACTGGCTACGATCTGGCTACGCAGACATTCGCGCAGTGCGGGTACGAAGACGGCGCGCGCTTGCCGGAGCTCAGATGCCTACCTGCAGTCCCACCTTCATCGCCTGGGCCGCCGGGATTTGGTAGAAAGAAGTGGCATCCTGCGTGTTGCTCGCCATGACGACGAAAAGCTGATCTCGCCAGCGGGCCATGCCACGCAGCTTACGGCCGGCCAGCAAGTCGACGTGGCCGATGAGGTAGTGTATTTGATCCAGGTCCGTTGTCAGGCCGAGCGCCGCCGAGGTGGCCAGCTCGGAGGGAATATTCGGGCCCTGCATGAATCCATAGTGCAGCACCACGCGGCAAAACCCGGCACCGAGGTCCTTGACTTCGATTCGCTCCTCGAGATCGGTCTTGGGCAGTGGCTCGATGACCACGGTGAGAAGAAGCACACGCTCGTACAGGATTCCGGTGTGGCGCACCAGTTGCTGCAGCGCCGGTGGCGTCTGGTCGAGACGGCCGGTAAAAAACACTCCCGTGCCGGGAACCCGTGGTATGCGCTCGCCCGCAATGCGCCCCATGAATGTTTCCAGCGTCGGCGTGGTATCCGCAATGCGCTCGGCGAGCAGGCTCGCGCCCCTGCGCCAGGTGGTCATGACGGTGAACAACGCGAGGCCGATCAGCACCGGCAGCCAGCCACCGTCGGGAATCTTGAGCAGATTGGATCCGAGGAATCCGAGATCGATCGCGAGGAACCCCAGCAGGAAGGCTAGCGCCGCAGGCATGCTCCAGCCACCACGCTCGCGCGCCACGTTGAACGCGAGCACCGTCGTGATCGCCATGGCGGAGTTGACCGCCACACCGTAGGCTGCCGCCAGATTTCCCGAAGACCGGAACGTGAATACCAGGCCGATCGCAGCCGCCATCAGCAGCCAGTTCACGGCGGGCATGTAGATTTGGCCGCGAGCTTTGGCCGAGGTCTGCTCGACGGTAAGGCCCGGCAGCAGTCCGAGTTGGACGGCTTGCCTGGTGAGTGAAAAGGCGCCCGTGATGACCGCCTGCGAGGCAATGCAGGTGGCAGCCGTGGCGAGGAGGATCAGAGGATAGAGTCCCCACGACGGCGCTAGATGAAAGAAGGGATGGACGCTCCCCGAGGGCTCGGCAATCAGCAGCGCGCCCTGGCCGAAGTAGTTGATGACCAACGCTGGAAGGACGAAGGCAAACCACACTTGGCGGATCGGCTTGCGACCGAAATGGCCCAGATCTGCGTATAGCGCTTCGCCGCCGGTGGTGACCAGAAATACGGCATAAAGGATGAAGTATCCGGTCCAGCCGTTCGCAAGGAAGAATTGAATCGCGTACCACGGATTGACCGCCCACAACACTTCCGGCGCCTGGAGAATGCCCCGAACCCCGAGCAAGGCGAGCACCGCAAACCAGATCAGTGTCAACGGCCCGAATACCGCGCCTACCGCCGCGGTCCCGTGGCGCTGCACCGCGAACAGTGCGAACAGGATGACCACCGTGATCGGGATCACATAGCTGTGCAATCCGGGAGCCGCGACCTGCAAGCCCTCCACCGCGCTTAGCACCGAGATCGCCGGCGTGATCATCGCGCCCCCGTATAACATCGAGGCGCCGAGTATTCCCAGCAGAATGAGGGCGCGACGTCGTCGCCGTTCCTGATCCCGATCCGGCCGCAGCAGTGCAAGTAATGCGAAGGTTCCGCCCTCGCCACGGTTGTCTGCCTGCAGCACATAGACCATGTACTTGAGCGAGATGACAAGGACCAGGGTCCAGAAGATCAGTGACAGCACCCCGAGTACGTTGCCGGGGGTAACGGGAATCGGATTCTTGCCGGCGAAACACTCGCGCAGCGCATAGATCGGGCTCGTGCCAATGTCCCCGTAGACCACCCCGAGCACCGCGATGGCGAGAACTGCAAACGATTGGCTGTGCGCCGTTGGAGGCGGCGCGCGCTTCGACGCCTCCTTCTGAGCATTGCGGCCCTCGCCGCTACCGGTTTCGCCCGACGCCATTCTTCCATGCGTCCAAATTTGCGATTTCGAACAAGCCTAGCATCCGAGTCTTCGGCCTTGCGACAACCTCGCCATGCCTTTCGAGGACCCCTCTCCCGTTCGCCGGATCCGCCCGCCAAGCGTCCAGAATACTAGCTCAGACTCGGCCACCCATTCGTCGATTAGCGCGCCGCGATGATGTCACGAAGCGCCCGGCAGGATTTGAACCCACGACTCCCTGGTTCGTAGCCAGATCGTCCGTTCCAGTTCCGATCAGCGCGCCTGAAAAACGCCCGTCTCCGCGTGCCAGCGCTCCATAAGTTCCCGCATCTCCGCCTGCAGACCCGGCCGATTGCCGCCCGGCTGATAGGCATACTGATAGTGCGCGTCGACCAGCGCGCGAAGCGCGTCGCTGATGTACGGGCAGCGATCGGAAGCAAGGCGCCCGAGCCAGGCAAGCGGCGTCTCGCCGGGGCGGCGCGGGTAACCCGCGCGCGCGAGCTCGCGCTCGGCCACGAAATATGCGGACTCTCTGGCAGTTTCCGCCGCTGCGCGCTTCGACCTGGCAGCCCTGCTTGCGCGCGGACGCCGGAACAACCGCAAATAGATCCACACGCACACCAACAGCGCGCCCCCTAGCACCCAGCCTCCCGTGTCCTCGCGCTCGCCAGTGCGCCATTCGCTGAAGCGTGCCCAGAGCCAGGAGATGCGATCGTAGATCGGCGTGAGCAGTCCCGAGTTCTGCGCCTCGGCCTCCGCCCAGATTGCAGGTGTCGTGTCCACGACCACCCATGCACCGTCGACATATGCCTGCGTCCAGGCATGGGCGTGACGCTTGCGCACCAGGTACAGCTCGTCGATCGCGCCGAATTCCTGCACGGAATAGCCCACGACGTAGCGCGCGGGAACGCCGAGGCTGCGCAAGAGCAACGTGGTCGCGGTGGCGAAATACTCGCAGTGTCCGGCGCGCGAGTCGAGCAGGAAATCGCTGAGGCTCTTGCCGCCGCGCCGGTCGCCCAGATAGAGGCTATAGCGGAAATCTTCGCGGAAGAATTTGCGCACAGCGGCCACGGACTGCGCGCGCGTTTCCGATGGATGGTGCCATCCGGCGCCGGACCTGGAAGAACAGCGGCTCGAGGGGCCGCGGCACGCTCAAGTCCGCCGCCGTCGGCGCCGGTTGCAGGATTTCGCCGGGCGCGTAGGCCACGTCGAACTTGAGATAGGGCGCGGTATCCGCCACTTTCACCGAACCGAGCGAATTCCGCGCGACACTGTTTGCCGCAAGCCCGGCTACCGAACGCGTCCCGGACGGCAATGCCAGGATCGCGCCGCTCCCGTCCACATGGCCACTTACTTCGATGTAGTCGAGTCGTCCGGCAGGCGCGCCCAATGTCCAGGTCTGGCCCTGCGCGGGCGCACCGAGCTGCGTGAAACGCTCGACGGGGGCACGCCAGGCGCTGCCGTCGAAGAACGTGTAAGCCGCCTCGAAGAGCAGCAGTTCGGTGGCGAGTCCATGGTTTCGGTGCGGACGCGCCAGACGATCTGGTCGGAGAGTTTGATGCGCCCGACGTCGCCGATGCGCGTCGCGGCACGGTAGGGGTCCTGCTCGACAGCCGACAGCCACTCGAAGGCGATGTCCTCGAGCGCGAGCTGCAGGCGATTCATTCCCAGCGACGTCCCGGTTCCGATCGCGAGCGCAATCGCCAGCGCGAGCGCCCAGACCCAGCTCGCGCGGCCGCGCGCCCGCACGGAGAAAAGCGCGTAGCCGAAATCAGCAGCGCCGCGACCGGCAGGAACATCTCGTAGGTATTGATGGCGATGCTCGCCGATACCATGCAGAGCGCGAAATACGGAAAGGCGATGTCGATCGGCCGGTCGGCCTCCGGCAGATCGCTCTTGCGCAGGGAGTAGAAGAGGTTCCGCAGTCTCAGATGGCCGACGTCCGAGACGATCTGCGCGAGCAGCACCGGCAGAACCATCACCGGAAACCAGATGACGGCGCGCAGCACGCCCTCCGACATCCCGCGCGTCGCGGCGAAGTAGCCGATTGCGCCAATCGAGAGCAGGGTGGCGAGATCGGCCACGCGATTGAAGTCTGCGGTGGAAAATGCGCGTCGCAGATTCGCGGCGAGCAGACCCTCGACGAGCGCCCCGAGCAGCAAGCCCAGCCACAGCACCTCGGCGCAGGAGCCCCACAGCGCGAGCGCGAGACCCAGCAGAAAGCGCGGCGGCTTCACGGCCGTGCAAGCGCCTCGCGCACCGCGCCGGTCCGGACCCAGCGCACTTCCGGGGGAACAGCGGGATTCGCCACGATGGACGAGTCCGGGATGGTGTCGGCAACGACATATGCCCGGACGCCGATGCGCAAACTCTGCAGCGTCGCGACCAGCCGGGCACGCGGTTCGTCCCAGGTCTGCAGCACCAGGATCGCGCTGCTGATCGCGGGAGCATGAGCGGTCAGCGATGGGCGAGCAGCGCGAAGCTCTCCGGCGGAGAAGGTCTGACCGTAGCGAGCACGCGCAGCAGCGTGTCGGTGGTGCCGAGGCCGCGACCTACCGTGATGCGGTGGGCGTCACCGCCGACGAACAGCAGGTCGAGCAGCGAGTCCTCGCCACGACTGGCCACCGCGAACGATGCGGCGATCGAGACCGCATTCTCGAATGCCTCGTCCATCGTGGCCGCAGCCGCGGTGTCCAGCACCAGCGCGTGCCGCGTGAAGTACTCCTCCTGGTGCTCCTTCACGACCGGCCGGCCGGTGCGCGCCCAGCTGCGCCAGTGGATTGCGCGCAGCGGATCGCCCGGCCGGTAATCGCGCAGCGAGCGGAACTCCTCCGAGTCGCCGACCCGCGATGCCTGCGAAATGCCACCCGGCTGGTAGTGTCGACTTCCGCTGAACACCGGCCATTCGACCGGATGGATCTGCGGCAGCACGACGAGCGCCTCTGCTCCGGGCGTGTCGAATATCGCCCGCCATAGCCCGAGCGGATCGCAGCGCGTCACCGCGAAACCTTCGAAGAACGCCACGCCGCGATGCAGCGGCTCGAGCGAGAACGTCAACTCGGCCGACTGGCCGGGCTCGAGCGCGGGAACATCCACGGGCGACACCGCAACGCCGCGCAAGCGCCGCAACCAGTCTATCCAGTCCGGATACCCGACCGCCCGGTCGAACCAGTTCGATGCGCGCGTGCGCCGCCGCGCGAAGGCTGCCGCATCCGGAAAAGGCTGGTGCAATCGCTCCTCGATGGTGAGCCCGTCCAGCGCGCGCACCGAGGCGTTGCGCAGCGTCACGACATAGCGCACCGGATTTCCCACCGTAACGAAGCGCGGGAGGCGCCGGACGATCTCCAGCGCCGGCGACAACCGGCCGCGTCCGATGAAGCCGACCAGCATCAGGCTGAGTCCGACGGCGAACACGAGGTGGGCCAGCGAGAGACGCGTGTCCACACCGAGCAGGCCCGCTGCGAATCCGGCCGTTGCAATGAGAAATCCGGTAGGTGTCACGCGCCGCTGAAACCAGCGGCTGAGCCGGAAGATCCTGCGAAACAGACCCAGGAGCCGCACGACGGGTGCGCTACACCGGGACGGGCGTTGCCGCGACGATCTCGCGCACCAGCTCGCTCGCGGAAGCGCCCGAGTAATGCGCCTGCGGATCCAGCGCAAGGCGATGCGCAAGCACATCCACGGCGATACTCTGCACGTGGTCGGGGGTGACGTAGTCCAACCCGTCGACGAGCGCGAGTGCGCGTGCCAGCTGAAAAATCGTGATCGAGCCGCGCGGGCTCGCGCCCATGCGGATCTCGGCGCGTTGCCGGGTGCCCGCCACGAGCGCCACGATGTATTGCCGAAGCGCGTCCGCAACCGTGACGCGGGACGCCGCCGCGCGCGCGACGCGCAGATCGTCGAGTGTCGCGCAGGGCACCAGCGTATCGACCGGATGGTCCGCGGCCGAGTAGCCGAGCATGCGCGCCTCCTCCTCTGCCGAGACGTACCCCAGGCTCAGCCGCACGCCGAACCGGTCGAGCTGCGCCTCGGGCAACGGATAGGTGCCGTGGGACTCGACCGGATTCTGGGTGGCGATCACGAAGTAGGGATCCGGCAGCACCAGCCGCCTCCCGTCCACCGTCACCTGCATCTCCGCCATCGCCTCGAGAAGCGCGGACTGTGTGCGCGGGGAGGCGCGATTGATCTCGTCGGCAAGCACGACGTTCGCGAAAACCGGCCCCTCGTGAAACCGGAAGACCTGCTCGGCCTGGTCGTAGATGGAGACGCCCACGATGTCGCTCGGCAGTAGGTCGGGCGTGAACTGGATGCGCGCAAATTTCGCATCGACGCTGCGCGCGAGTGCCTTGGCCAGGGTCGTCTTACCGGTTCCCGGAAAATCCTCCAGCAGCACGTGGACGCCTGCAATCCACGCGGCAATCAGCTTGCGGATGACGCCCGCCTGGCCGCGCATCACCGTGCCGACCTGGACCGGAATGCGTGCGAGCGGCGGCTGGATGGCCTGATTCATGGGCCGTGGGGTCTGGATTGGAACGGGTCTCGGATGCGCGCTCGCCAATATCGACAATAGCACTATGGCACGAGCGTTTTTGGAGATCCCCGGCCCTGGCGTCACTGCGCAATTCAAGCAGCATACTTCGAAGCTTGGCGCATGACCGGCTACACTCGCGGGCGTTCCGTGCAAATTTCCCCATAACAGGCTGTTGAAGAATGCGTGGCGCTGCGGTTTCGATCGACGGGATCAGTGCACGGGACAAACCCCGGGCGCACGAACAAGGGGGCCGAGGGGGAATGGAAGGGGCCCCCTCACCCCTTCCTGCCCCTTGTAAATCCCCCGGAACGAACAAGGGGCAAGCCCCTTGTATATCCCCTTGTGGGCATGCACCGGGTTATTTAACACACTGTTAAGTGAAGGAAACCATCGTTCTCCTCGCGATCGCCGCGGCCAACACCGGCATCGCCATGCGCGTCGTCGAGCCGATGCTGCCTCGGCTCGCGAGCGATTTCGGCACGACCGTCCCGGCGACAGCCGCGGTGATCACCGCATTTGCGCTGGCGCAGGCGGGGGCGCAGTACTTCCATGGCCCGCTCGGCGACCGCTACGGAAAGCTGCGGGTGGTGACGATCATGATGGCCTTCGCGACGCTCGCATCGCTCGGCTGCGCATTCGCAGGCAGCCTCTCCGCGCTGATCGCGTGGCGGTTCGCCACGGGGCTCTTCGTCTCGGCCACCATGACCCTTGGCATGGCGTACGTCGCGGATACGGTCTCGGCCGAGCGGCGGCAGCTCGTCATCGCACGCTTCATTTCGGGCACGATCATCGGCCAATCTCTCGGCCCCTTGGTCGGCGGCGCACTGACTGATCTCGCGGGCTGGCGCGCGACGTTCGTCCTGCTCGGAGCAGTGTTTGCGGCCGTCGGCCTGGTCCTTTTTCTGCGCACGCGCGCGGAATGGGTTTCCGGGCCCCGCGCGACCGGCCCGCTGTTTTCCCCTGCCGTGCACCTCGCCCTCCTGAAGCTCCCGAAGACGCGCGCAGTGCTCGGCGCGGTGTTTCTGGAAATGGTCTTCTTCTTCGGGGCGTTCTCCTTCCTCGGCGCGATGCTGAGGTCGAAATTCGAGCTTCCCTACACTCTCATCGGCGTGCTGCTGATGGGGTTCGGGCTCGGCGGACTGATCTACATCGCGACGGTGCACTGGGTCCTGCCGCGGCTCGGGCAAAGGGGCTGCGTCCTGGTCGGCGGGCTGCTCGGCGGCGTCTGCTACGTGGCAGTGGTCCTCGTGCCCGTCTGGCCACTCGTCATGGTGTGCACCATCGGCGTGGGGTTCTCCTTTTACATGGTGCACAACACCCTGCAGGTGAAGGCGGCCGAGATGGCACCGCAGTCGCGCGCGACGGGGTTCTCGCAATTCTCGATGTTCTGGGCCTCCGGCCAGGCCGTGGGCGCCGCGCTCATGGGCGCCGGGGTGGCCGCATTCGGCTATCCGTGGATGATCGCCGGCTTCGGTCTGCTCTTCACCGCGCTCGGGGTGACGCTGCACTTCCAGCTGCATCGCCTTTGAGGCGGCGCACGCACGTTCGGAACACGCGGGTCTGCTACTCTAACCCCCTTCGATCGAAGGAGTCGCCGTTTGAGCGGCATCGAGAAACGGCTGAATGCGCTGCCTCCCGAGGTGCTGAAGGGCATCCGGCGCGGCATCGAGAAGGAGAGCCTGCGCGTGCAGGCGAATGGCAAGCTGGCCACGACGCCCCACCCTGCGGGTCTCGGGTCGGCGCTCACGCATCCGCACATCACCACCGACTTCAGCGAGTCGCAGCTCGAGTTGATCACCGGCGTGCACACCGATGTGGGTGCGTGCATCGCAGAGCTCGAGCAGATCCACCAGGTCGTGTATCGAGCGATCGGCGACGAGATGCTCTGGTGCGCAAGCATGCCCTGCGGCCTGCCTGCGGACGACGCGATTCCCATTGGCCAGTACGGCTCGTCGAACGTCGGCCGCACCAAGACCGTGTACCGGCTCGGACTCGGCCATCGCTATGGCCGGCGCATGCAGACCATCTCCGGCGTGCACTACAACTTCTCGCTGCCGGAAGCGGCGTGGCCGCTGCTGCGCAAGGTCGCCGGAGGAAGTGTCGCGACGGAATTCTTCCAGGACGCGGCGTACTTCGCCCTGATGCGAAATTTCCGCAGGCACTCGTGGCTGCTGCTCTATCTCTTCGGCGCGTCGCCCACCGTGTGCAGCACCTTCGTCGCCGGCCGTGCCCATCGGCTGCAGGAACTGACGCCCGGAACGATGTATCTGCCGCACGCGACGTCGCTGCGCATGGGTCCGCTCGGCTACCAGAGCGATGCGCAGGCGACGCTCGGCGTGAGCTACAACGGCCTCGGAAGCTACGCGCAGTCGTTGCACGGCGCGCTCACCGAGCCGTATCCGCCCTACGAAGCCATCGGCATCCGGGACGGAAACGAGTATCGCCAGCTGTCCACCAGCCTGCTGCAGATCGAGAACGAATTTTACGGCACCGTCCGTCCGAAACGCCACATCGGCCGGGGCGAGCGGCCGCTGCACGCGCTGGGCGAGCGCGGCGTAGAGTATGTCGAGGTCCGGCTGATGGATCTCGATCCCTTCTCCCCGGTCGGCATCGCCGCGGAGACGATGCGCTTTCTCGACGTGTTCCTGCTCTACTGCCTCCTCGACGACAGTCCCCCCGACACGCCCGAGGAAGTCTCCGCGATCACTTACGACCGGCAGCGGGTCGCCGAGAGCGGACGCGACGCGGCGCTGCAACTCGTCGAACGCGGCCCCGGGACGACCCTCAGGGAACGAGGTTTCGCAGTGCTCGACGCAAGCGAGTCGATCGCCGCCGCGCTCGACACTGCCCACGGCGGGTCGTCCTACGTGGCGGCACTCGCCGAAGCGCGCGTCCGCGCTCGGCGATCCGGCGCGCGTGCCGTCCGCGCAGATATTGCACCAGATGGCCGAGAGCCATGCAAACTCCTACGTCCAGTTCGGCAGAACGCAATCCATGCGGCACCGGGACGCGTTGCTGGATCTGCCTTTCACGCAGGAAATTGAATCGCGATATGCGCACATGACCGACGAATCGATCGCCACGCAGCGCAGCATCGAGGCGGCCGACAAGGTGCCGTTCGAGACCTACCGCCAGCAGTACATCAGCCAGAACCTGATCGGCGGCCCGCACTTGAGATAGGAAAGGTCCGATTAGGACCCGTCATTCCCGCGCAAGCGGGAATGACGGACTTCCGGGGACGGCCCCCTAGGCTGCGCGCGGACGCCCCGCGACGCCGGACTCCCTGATGACTTCCGGCAACGCCGTATGCATGCGGGGTGCCATGACGTGCACGCCGGCAACACCCGGAATCGCCGCGAGTCCCTGCATCAGTTCCACGCAGACTTGCATCCCCTCGCGCCGCGGATCCGACGCGCGCTCGAGACGGTCGACGAGCGCGTCCGGAATGAGCGTCCCCCAGAGCTTTTCCCGCATCCAGCGCGCCGAGCGCGCCGACGGGATCGGTGCGACGCCGATGAGTATCGGGAGGCGCTGCGCAATGCCGAGCGCGAGGAGTCGCGCGGCATAGCGACGCACGACCTCCAGATCCATGCAGAACTGCGTCTGCACGAAATCCGCGCCGGCAGCCGCCTTCGCGATGAGCCCGGCCGGCTGCCAGTCCTGCGGCGGATCGACCGGTGTGTCCGCCGCACCAAGCACCAACGGCACCGGGCTCGCGATCTCTGCACCGGACGGGAGGCGACGCTCCGCGCGCATGCGATGCGCCATGGCGAGCACATCCGTGGTGGCAAGGTCGAAGACTGCCCGGGTCTCCGGCTGATCACCGGCAGAGGGCTCGTCGCCGCGCAGCACCAGAACATTGCGAATACCGAGCGCGACCGCGCCCAAAAGGTCGGCCTGCAATGCCAGTCGGTTTCGATCACGGCAAGTCATCTGCAGAACGGGCTCGATGCCGCTCTGCACGAGAAAGTGCGCAGCCACGAGACTCGACATGTGCGTCTTCGCCGAGGCGCCGTCGGTGACGTTGACGGCGGTCGCGAGACCACGCAGCGGCGTCACCTGCGCGACGAAAGCGGCCGCATCGGCCGAAAGTGGGGGCGAAACTTCGGCGGTGACGACAAAACGCCCATCGCGCAGCGCGCGCTGCAGTCCGCTCGCCGCACTGTCCGTCAAGCCCGCGGAATCATTCTGCTCAGCCATCTTGCCCCTTTCGATTTCGACCCCATGTTAACAAGGACGTGACGGATCTCACGCCGCCCCATCTCCCGGCGCCGAAACTGTCGTTTGTCGACGACGCCTACTCCGCTCCAGATGTTTCGGTCGTAACAAAGTGCAACAGGTCCTTTTTTTGCGCCGGTGCGTCGCTAGAATTGCACCACGAATTTCTCGAAAGGGAGCACAGCTCATGAACACGCACATCAAGTCACGAATCATCGTAGCCACCGCGATCGGCGCCCTGGCGCTCTCGGGATGCGCCGGAATGAACGAGACGCAGAAGACGACTGCCACGGGCGCCGGCATCGGTGCTGCGGCCGGCGCGGTGATCGGTGGAATCGCCCGCGGTGGACGCGGCGCAGCCGCGGGCGCCGGCATCGGTGCCGCCGTTGGCGCTGCAAGCGGATACGTCTGGTCCCAGCACATGCAGGAGCAGAAGCGCGCGATGGACGAAGCGACCCAGGGCACCGGCGTCGAGGTGACCAGGACGGCGGACAACCAGCTCAAGCTGGAGATCCCGAGCGACATCTCCTTCGACGTGAACCAGGCTTACATCAAGCCCCAGATGCGGCCCGTGCTCGACCGCTTTGCGCAGGGTCTCACGACTTATCCCAGCTCGACGGTGCGCATCATCGGGTACACGGACAGCACCGGGAGCGACGCGATCAACAATCCGCTATCGGTCAATCGCGCAGCGAGCACGCGCGACTATCTGTCCGCACGGGGCGTTGCACCGACCCGCGTCGCAATCGACGGACGCGGTTCGCGTGATCCCATCGCGGACAACAGCACCGCCCAGGGTCGTGCGATGAACCGCCGCGTCGAGATCTTCGTCGCCGAGCCGGCGACCGCTGGCCAGCTCGCACCCTCGGCGAGCCGGTAGCGCCCGCACGAGCCGCCGCCCGGCCCCCCCGCGCGACGCCTCGCGGGGGGCTTGCTATCATCGCCTCCGCACACACCAGGAGGCCGACATGACCCGATTCTCCAACGCCTTTATCGCGCTGGGCGCACTGACCGTGGTTGCCGTGGCGCCAGGCACCCTCGCTCTCGCTGCGGACATGCCCATGCCGCAGGTGTTTCGCGACGCGCCCTTCCAGAAGGGGCAATGGAAGATGGAGTTTCTGGAATTGAGCGCGAAAGGCGCCCAACATGCGGGCGGCATGCCCGGCGCGATGTCGGTCTGCATGGACGACGTCCGGGATATGGGCAGAAATCAGGCCGGCCCGGGAGGCCGGGAAAGGCCCGACTGCAAAGTGCAGATTCTGAAGGACACCGCCACCGAGGCGGTCATGGAAACCACCTGCCCGGACAGCACGATGCGCGCCACGATCACGCGGGAGGGTGACAAGTCGTTCCTCATGCAGACGGCGGGAACGCGCCGTGGCGAAAGCTACTCCATGAAAGCGCGCTACACGTTCGAGAGCGCGCAGTGCACCCAGTCGGGCCCCGGAATGGGCATCGGCGCACGCCCGGGTGCGGGCATGCGCATGAACAAGAACAGCCCGGAATGCCAGCAGGCCCAGGCGCAGCTCGGCAGCATGAACCCGGGCACAATGTGCGCCAACGCCGGCGCAAACCGCGCCATGTGCGAGCAGAACATTCAGCGCATGAGGGCCCAGCTGGAATCGATGTGCAACTAGCGGCGGCCCGCGGATTCAGTAACCGCGTGCGGGAACTTCCTGCCGCCGCGCACCCACCAAGGTAGCGGAACGGCGCGGCGACGTGGTGGCGGAGTGCTACCATGCGCGCCGCAATCCGTTCCCCGGCATCAACTCTGAAGGGTTTTCCGTATGAAGCGGATATTACTGTTCCTCGTCACCAACATCGCCGTGCTGCTGGTCCTGACGATCATCATGCAGGTGTTCGGCATCGGTCAGTACCTGACCCAGCAGGGCATCGACTACAGCGCGCTCCTGGTTTTCTCGGCGGTCATCGGTTTCGCGGGATCGATCATCTCGTTGCTGATCTCGAAGCCGATGGCGAAGTGGTCTACCGGCGCCAAAGTGATCGCGACGCCGGCAGAACGAGACGGAGCGCTGGCTCGTCACCACCGTCAAGCACCTGGCCGACCAGGCGCAAATCGGCATGCCTGACGTGGCGATCTACGAGGGTGCGCCGAATGCCTTCGCGACCGGGGCTTTCAAGAATTCGGCGCTCGTAGCGGTCTCGACGGGGCTCCTCGGGTCGATGAACCAGGAGGAGATCGAGGCGGTGCTCGGCCACGAGATCGCGCACGTCGCGAACGGCGACATGGTCACGCTGACACTCATCCAGGGCGTCGTGAACACCTTCGTGATCTTCCTCTCACGCGTGGCGGGATTCTTCGTCGACCGCGTGATCTTCAAGACCGAGCGCGGCGTCGGGCCCGGATTCTTCATCACGTCCATCGTCTGCCAGATCGCGCTCGGCATCCTCGCCTCGATGATCGTCGCGTGGTTCTCGCGGCGGCGGGAATTTCGTGCCGATGCGGGTTCCGCGCAGTACCTCGGCTCGAGCCGGCCGATGGTGAACGCACTCGCCCGCCTCGGTGGCATCGAGCCCGGTGCGCTTCCGGAGGCGATTCGCACCATGGGCATCAACGATCGGCCGGGCTGGATGGCGCTCTTCTCCACCCACCCGCCGATCGAGCAGCGCATCGCCGCCCTGCAGGCGAGCGGGCGCTAGGACGACAAGGGAGGCTGCCACATGAGCACGAATACCACGGCCAGTGGATTGATCATCGAGGAGCTCGCGGTCGGCGACGGGTCGGAAGCGGCTGCCGGCCAGTCCGTCACCGTGCATTACACGGGCTGGCTCACCGACGGAACCAAGTTCGACTCGAGCAAGGATCGCAATGACCCATTCGAATTCCCGCTCGGCGCGCGCCACGTCATCGCGGGCTGGGACGAGGGCGTGCAGGGCATGAAGGTCGGCGGTCGGCGCAAGCTCACCATACCGCCGTCACTCGGCTACGGTGCGCGCGGTGCCGGCCGCGTCATCCCGCCGAACGCGACCCTCGTCTTCGAAGTGGAGTTGCTCGGCGTCAGCTGAACCACCCCGCCCGCCCTGCGGGCGGACCCATCCTTGTATGGTTCGTCGAGGCGCCCACGGATGAGAATGGAGGGGCGCTGGGGTGGTGCGCGCGTCGATTTTTGCTCCCTACGCGCGGTTCCCTTCCTGCCATACAAACGTCCCGTTGTTGAGATCGTTGACCGCCTGCATGATCTCGGCGCGGGTATTCATCACGAACGGACCGTAGCGGGCGATCGCCTCGCGGGTTGGCCGCCCGCTGACCAGGAGGAATCGCGCACCGTCGGGACCTGCACGCACTTCGACGGAGCCGCCATCACCCAGGATTGCGAGTCGGGGCGCCTGCATGACGGTGCCCTTCCCGTCCACGCCGATACCGAACGTGCCGCCCCCGCGATACGCATAGGCAAACGCCGCATGCCCCTGCGGAATGGGCTGAACGAAGCTCGCGCCCGGGGCGAGGTGTACGTCGAGATAGGTCGGCTGCATCGCGATCTCGGTCACCGCGCCGCGTACGCCGTCGGTCTCGCCCGCGACTACGCGGATCACCGTCCCGTCGTCGCGGCGCGCTTCCGGAATCTGCTCGGCGGTGAACTCCTGATAGTTCGGCCGGCTCATCTTGAGCTTGGCGGGCAGGTTGACCCAGAGCTGGAAGCCTTCCAGCCGCCCTTTCACCGGACGCGGCATCTCCTCGTGCAGGAGGCCGCCGCCGGCACTCATCCACTGCACGGCACCGGGACCGATCGTTCCCGCGTTGCCCATCGTATCGCGATGATCGGTCTCGCCGTCGAGCATGTACGTGACGGTCTCGATCCCGCGATGCGGATGCATGGGAAATCCCGCCATGTAATCTGCGGGCTCCTCGGAGCCGAAGTGATCCAGCAGCAGGAACGGATCGATCCAGTCGATCTGCCTCCCCGCGATGAGCCGATTCAGCTTCACGCCGGCGCCCTCCATCGTCGGCTCCGGGTCGATCAGGCGGGTGACGGTGCGCGGAGTTGCGCTCATGCCGGGACTCCTCGAGTAGTGATCGGGAAGGATCTCCCCGTACCGATTTCGGGTCAAGCCACGCGAATGGCGCGAGACATGAAGCACGGCGATCCGATAGGACGCTCATGTGCGATTCGGTGTGCCGAATTTCAAGTGAGCAGCGCGGTGACCGCTGGAGTCCACTTTGGTACGCGGGTATCCTTCGCAGATGCCGATCCGGTTGACCGAAATATCCGCGCTCGACGCGACAGTCCTTCCGCCCGGGATTCGCGCGCGTCACGTGAGCGGCGTCAATGGCCTCACGATGCACCTGCTCGAAGCCGGCTTCGAGGAGCCGGGACGCCCCTGCGTCCTGCTGTTGCACGGATTTCCGGAGCTCGCCTACAGCTGGCGCAAGGTAATGCTGCCAATTGCTGCAGCCGGGTACCACGTCGTCGCGCCCGACCAGCGAGGCTACGGTCGGACCACCGGCTGGGATGGCGACTACGATGGAGACGTCGGGTCGTTCCGCTTCTTCAATCTGGTGCGCGACATCCTCGGCCTGGTCGGCGCGCTCGGCTATCGCTCCGTGGCCGCGGTGGTGGGGCACGACTTCGGCTCGCCCGTCGCAGCGTGGTGCGCGTTGATACGGCCGGACGTGTTTCGCTCGGTGGCGCTGATGAGCGCGCCGTTTGCGGGCCCCCCACCGATCGCCACCGGCCACGGCGCTCCGCGGAGTCAGCCAGTCGCACGCCCTCCCGCGCCCGATATCCACGCAGAGCTCGCCGCGCTGCCGCGCCCGCGCAAGCACTACCAGTGGTACTACTCGACGCGCGCCGCGGATGCCGACATGCACGATTGTCCACAGGGCATCCACGCGTTCCTGCGCGCCTACTATCACCACAAGAGCGCGGACTGGAAGCGCAACCAGCCCTTCCAGCTCGCCTCGTGGACCGCCGAGGAGCTGGCGAAGCTGCCCACGTACTACATCATGGACCGCGACAAAGGAATGGCCGAGACCGTCGCGGTCGAAATGCCGTCGCCGCGCGAGATTGCCGCGTGCCGCTGGCTTCCCGAGGACGAGCTGCGCGTCTACAGCGCGGAATTCGACCGCACCGGTTTCCAGGGTGGTCTGAACTGGTACCGGTGCGCAACCAGTGCCGAATTTTCCGCCGAGCTCCAGCTCTTTTCAGACCGTACCATCGACGTGCCCGCATGCTTCATTGCGGGCCGGAGCGATTGGGGGATCTACCAGCGACCCGGAGACCTTGAGACCATGCAAACGCGCGCGTGCACGCGCATGATCGACTGCCACTTGGTGGACGGTGCCGGCCACTGGGTACAGCAGGAGCAGCCCGAGCAGACCTGCGCGCTGCTGATCCGGTTCTTGAATCGACAGTCTGCAGCCCCACGCCCCACCTGACGCGAAACTCAAGTACGGACGGCGGCGCGACGAGTCCGGAGCAGGAACAGCCCGAAATTCCACGCGACCGCGACGGCCAGGGCGAGCAGGAGCGCGGGCGCTGCACTCATTCGCGCCGCAGCGAGATGCAACACGGCAAGCGCGATGCCGAAGCCGACGAGCCCCTTCAATCCGTTCACGAGCATCGAAGCGGTGAAAGGCCCGCCGCAACGCGGCTGCAGGATGAGTATCAGGCACGTGAAGACCACCGGATACGTCGCGAGAACCCCCGCGGCCAAGTGGCCGAACGAATTGCCGGCGACCGTCGTGGCAATCACCACTGCGGAGACGAGCGAGACGCGCAACACGAGGTCGAAACGCGCGCGCGGTACCGGGCGCGTCTGCTGCACCCCTCCGAACCGCCGCAGCCCACGGATCGCCAGGATGAAGCTGCCGGCGTAGAGCACGCACGCTTCGAAAAAGCTCCAGTCCCGCAGCTGAAGGAATAGCGCCATCCCGAACCACGCAAGCGTCGCGAACGCGAGCGACACAGCCGTCGCAAAGCGCTGTGCCGCAAATGCGTGCGCCGCGACGAACGCGACGATGGCCGCGGTGCTCGCGACGCTGATCCGTGCGCTGTCGGAGATGAACTGCGCGCCGTGATCGATCGCCAGGAACGCGTACACGGGGCCCGTCGACACCGGCAGCGTGGCGATCATCGCGCCAACGAATGGGCCGGCGCGCTCCGTCGCGCGCGATGCCGCGACGACGATCGCCGCCGCCGTCGCGATCTTGAGGAGTAGCAACAAACCGCTCATCGCATCTTGCGCGCGACGGTCAACCCGGTCGCTTGGCGAGCAGGAAGAACAGCGAGCCCATTCCGGCGAGCGCAGAGATGACCGTAAACCCGGGGCGGTAGCTTCCGGTCACGTCGGCGAGCACCGCGGCGATGAGCGGCCCGCCGACCTGGCCGACGACGATGATCATGGAGGAGAGTCCCAGGATCATGCCGATCGCGCGGAGCCCGAAGTAATCGGCCCGGATCGCCTGCATGAAGGGGCCACGCAACCCCCAGCCGGCGCCGTGCATGAGAGCGAACGCGATCAGCATGCCTACGTTGATCGCGTAGGTCAGCATGAGAAGGCCCGCCGCGTGCATCAGCATGCAAGCCGCGGCGATATAGCGCTTCTCGAAGCGATCGCCGATCGCCCAGCCGGTCATGATGCCGCAAAGCTGGCCGACGGTGATCAGCGAAACGACTAGCGCGGCCTGCTCGAGCGTATAGCCGAGCTCCTCCTTCATGAAGGTTATGGCATTCACATTTACCGCGAAGACCACGAGCAGCGCGAAGCCATGGCCGAGCGAGAGCAGCCAGAACGCGGGGGTGCGCAGCGCCTCGCGCGCGGTGAACTCATGCCGTGCAGGCACCGCCGGGGCAGTCGGATCGAATTCACCCGGCGGCGCGCTCGGAAGGCCGTCGATGTTCTCCCCGTGATCCGAGGGACGGCGGCGGATGATGCGCGCGAGCGGAAATCCGAGCGCGATCACGAGCAGCCCCGAAACGAAGGCGGTCGTGCGCCAGCCCCAGGTCTGCAGCGACCAGGCGACCGCCGGGACGAACAGGCCACCGAGCGCCAGGCCGAAAGAAAGCGAAGACAGCGCGCGGGCGCGCAGCCGCTCGAACCAGTGGATGATGGCGACATTGAGGGGGAAGAATCCGCACAGGCTCGAGCCGAGCGCGATGACGAGGAACGCGCCATAGAAACCAACGAGCGAGCCGATCTGGCTCAGCAGCATGAAACCCAGACCGAACGTCACGATGCCAATCCGGATCATGGTCTGCGGGCCGAAGCGGTCCATCAGCCAACCGAGCATCGGTCCGAGGACAGCCGCCTCCATGGGCTGCAGCGTGGCGGCGCCCGCCAGCGCCGCCTTCGACCAGCCCAGTTCCGCGTTGAGCACCGCCAGGTAGGCACCGAATCCCTGGTGGAGGAGTCCCGCTTGCAGGAACTGCAGCCCGCCGCCTGCGGCGACCATCTTCCAGCCGTAGAAGATCTTCATGCGACGCTGGAGCTGCTTGGACCGGCCCGCACCACTTCGTCATTCCCGCGCAAGCGGGAATCCAGTACGCCTTTGATCGCGATTCGCCTGGATCCCCACTTGCGCGGGGATGACTTGTGTGACGACACGCTTGCCGTGAACGGCTACTGCGCCGTCCAGCCGCCGTCGATCAGCAGGCTCGTGCCGGTGATCATCGCCGCGGCGGGCGAAGCGAGAAACACGATGGCGCCAGCGATATCCTGCGGCTGCCCGAGACGGCCGAGCGGGATGCGCGCGTGCACCCAGTCGCTGAATTCCTTGCGCTGGAACATGGGTGCCGTCATCGGCGTCTCGACGAACGTGGGCGCCACCGAATTCACGCGAATGCCGTGCGGCGCAAGCTCGACCGCCATCGCCTTGGTGAGACCCTCGATTGCGTGCTTGGTCAGGCAGTAGACCGTGCGGCCGGCGGCGCCGATATGCCCCATCTGCGAGGACATGTTCAAGATTGCACCGCCACGCGCGCCGCGATCCGGCGCCTCGAGCATCTTCTTCGCGGCCGCCTGGGCGGCAATGAATGCGGCGCGGACGTTCAGATCGAGCAGACGGTCGAGGTGCTCCTCGCTCACGTCGACGAACGGCTCGGGAATATTGGTGCCGGCGTTGTTCACCAGGATGTCGAGTCCGGGAAGCCCGGCGACGGCGCGCTTCAGCGCCGCAGCATCGGTGACGTCACAGGCGAGCGGGTTTGCGCGACCGCCGGCGTCGCGAATCTCCCGTGCACCGGTCTCGACATCGGCAAGCGTTCGGGCGAGCAACCAGACCTCCGCGCCCGCCTCGGCAAGCGCGTCCGCTGCGGCACGCCCGATGCCGCGGCCGGCGCCGGTCACGAGCGCGGTGCGCCCTTCGAGGGGCCGCATCGCCAAGTGCGCCTGCGGCCGGACAGCGCTCACGTCGCGTGTTCCTTCTTGGCGCCCAGACCGACGTTCTGATTTCCGTAGCGACGCAGCCGCAGATCTGCCTGCTCCTTGTGTCCCCAGAAGCGCTCGATCGCGCAAAGCCGCGAGCAGTACTCGCCGATCTTCACGCTCGCTTCGGGCGTCACCTCCTGGTAGGTGCAGGTCTTCAGGAACTTACCGACCCACAGCCCACCGGTGTAGCGCGCCGCGCCGAGCGTCGGCAGCGTGTGATTCGTGCCGATCACCTTGTCGCCGTACGAGACGTTCGTCTCGGGGCCCAGAAAGAGCGCGCCGTAATTGCGCATGTGCGCGAGGAAGTAGCGCGGCTCACGCGTCAGCACCTCCACGTGTTCGGCAGCGACCCGATCGGCCTCCACGACGGCCTCCTCGAGCGAATCGACCAGGATGATCTCCCCATAGTCGCGCCACGCGACGCCCGCCACGTCCGCGGTGGGCAGCACCGCAAGCTGGCGCTCGATCTCCGCCGGCAACGCTTCCGCGATCGCCTTGGCCGTGGTGATGAGTATGGCGGGGCTCGTCGGCCCGTGCTCGGCCTGTCCGAGCAGATCCGTCGCGATCATCTCCACGTCAGCAGAATCGTCGGCGATGACCAGGATTTCCGTGGGGCCGGCGAAAAGGTCGATGCCGACGCGCCCGAAGAGCTGCCGCTTCGCCTCGGCCACGTACGCATTGCCCGGTCCGACCAGCATGTCGACCGCCTTGATCGTCTCGGTGCCGAGTGCCATCGCTGCGACAGCTTGCACACCGCCCAGCACAAAGATCTCGTCGGCACCACCGAGGACCATCGCCGCGATGGTCTCCGCATTCGGCTCGCCCTGATTCGGCGGCGTGCAGGCGAGCACGCTCCGCACACCGGCCGTGCGCGCGGTGACGACGCTCATGTGCGCGGAGGCCACCATCGGATAGCGCCCGCCGGGCACGTAGCAGCCGACGCTGTCGACCGGAATGTTCTTGTGCCCGAGCTTGACGCCGGGCAGCGTCTCCACCTCGATGTCCTTCAGCGCCGCCCGCTGGTGCTCGGCGAACGTGCGGATCTGCTGCTGCGCGAACTTGATGTCCGAGATGGTGTCGGGCGCGACCTTGCGCACGATGTCTTCGAGCTCGCTCTTCGTCAGCCGGAAGCTGGGCGGCGACCACTTGTCGAACTTCGCGGACAGCTCGCGCACCGCGGCGTCGCCGCGTTTCTCGACGTCGTGCAGAATCGTCTCGACCGTCTGGCGCACTTTCGCGTCATTCGCGTCGGTCACCGCCTTGTCCAGGCGTCGCTTGAGAAAGGTGGCCATCGGGACTCCTCCGTGCTGCGGTTCAACGTCTCACGGTATCAGGGGCGCTCGCGGTCCGTCAATTAAACCGCCGGCCTGCGGGCCTGGCTAGCGTGCTGCCTGCACGCCGATTCCAGCACGCGCGAGCGGGGCAATCCCGATCAGTCCGAGTATCGGTCCGGGCAGCAGCAGCCACGCGACTTTCGCGCCGAGATCCGCGAGCAAAGCGGAGGCGACGATGATCGCGACGACGGTGATGAAGAAACCGATGCTGTTCTGGATGGCAAGTGCGCTGCCGACCAGCTCGGGCGGGCATGCGCGCGCGGACAATGCCGAGAACTGCGGCGAGTCGGCGACCACCATCACGCCCCAGAAGAGCATCAATCCCAACACGACAGCAACCGGTGCGCTCTGCGCGAGTGGGAACACGAGACACATCGCACCCGAGCCCGCAAGCGCGCCGGCCGCTACGCGCGCGCCGCCGATCGCCCGACTCAGCTGCCCGCCGAGAATGCATCCCAGTCCACCGATGCCGATGATGGCAAACGCCCAGGCCGACACCGTGAGCGGCGCGACCGCGCCATTTCGCGCGAGCACCGGCACGAGCAGGAACGGGACGATGGTCCAGAACGCGTAGAGCTCCCACATGTGTCCGAAGTATCCGAAGGCCGCGCTGCGAAACGCGGGAATCCGAAAGGCCTGTGCGACCGAGCCCCAACCCGAGCGCTTGGCAGCGCCCGACTTGAGATGCGGTCCGTCACCCAGTCTGAAGATCATCACGGCGCCGACCAGCGCGAGCGCCGAACTCGCGAGCACGACGCCGCTCCACGGCCAGCCTCCGCCGGCCGCGCGCACTGCATGAGGCAGTGCCGTGCCGACCGTCAGCATGCCGACCAGCCAGCCGAGCGCCTCGCCAGCACGATCGGGCGACCAGCTCACGACGAGCTTCATCCCGAGCGGATAGACGCCGGCGAGCGCGATGCCGGTGAGGAAGCGGTAGACCCACGCGTCCGCAAGGCCGGTGGAGAAGAGCGCGAAAGCTGCGTTGGCCAGTGCTCCGACCACCGCGCACGCTGCGACGATCCGGCTCGCGGCGAATCGATCCGCAAGCCCGGACAGCGCGAAGACGAGCGTGCCCGCAATGAATCCGAGTTGCACGGCGCTCGTTAGCGAACCGATATCGGCCGGCGTCAGCCCCCATGCACGCACGAGATCGTCGGCCGCCGCGTTCGCGCTGAACCACAGCGACGTGCCCAGCAGCTGCGCTACAACGATGATCGGTACCGCGAACCGGCGCATGCGCTAACAACAAACCTGATCAGGAATTGCGAATACGCGCGAACGTACCACGAAGGAAAACCCAGGCAGACTTTGCGGTGTTCAGCTGACCGGGAAGGGGGGTATCGGGGGGAAACCAGGCGGTTTCCCCCTGATCGTAACCTTCCGCTTTTTCTCTGAAAGAACTGCCTGCTTCAACCTAACGTGGGCATATGGAAACCTGGGGCAGGGGTATCCTGATGCGGCCATCGCGTGGTGACGACCTTGGTGCGCGTGTAGAACTTGACGCCCTCCACGCCGTGAACGTGCAGGTCGCCGAAGAGCGAATTCTTCCAGCCACCGAACGAAAAGAACGCGACCGGAACCGGAATCGGCACGTTGATGCCGACCATGCCGACCTGGATCTCGTTCTCGAAGCGCCGTGCGGCCCCGCCCGACTCGGTGAAGATGGCCGTGCCGTTCGCGTACGGATTGGCGTTCACCATCGCGATGGCTTCCTCGATCGTGGCGACGCGCAGGACGACGAGCACCGGACCGAAGATCTCGTCCTGGTAGATCTTCATCTTCGGCGTGACGTTGTCGAAGAGCGTCGTGCCGAGGAAGAACCCCTCTTCGCGCCCGGCGAGCTTGAAGCCGCGTCCGTCCACCACCAGCTTCGCGCCCTCCTTCACCCCGGCGTCCACGTACCCGCAGACCTTGTCGCGATGCTCGCGCGTGATGAGCGGCCCCATGTCCATGCCGTCCGCATCCCCGGGACCGATCTTGATCGCCTTCGCCTTCTTCTCGAGCAGCGCGACGAGCGGGTCGGCCGCGGCGCCCACCGCTACGACCGCAGAGATCGCCATGCACCGCTCGCCCGCCGACCCGTAGCCGGCGCCGATCAGCGCATCGGCGGCGAACGCGATATCCGCATCGGGCAGGACCACGGCGTGATTCTTGGCGCCTCCGAGCGCCTGCACACGCTTGCCATTCTTCGCGCATGTCTCGTAGATGTACTTCGCGATCGGCGTGGAGCCCACGAAGCTGACCGCCGCGATGCCGGGATGCGCGAGGATCGCGTCGACTGCTTCCTTGTCTCCGTGCACGATGTTGAACACCCCGTCGGGCAGTCCGGCTTCCTTGAGGAGCTCGGCCATACGCATTACGGTGGAGGGCACCTTTTCGGAGACCTTGAGGACAAAACAGTTTCCGCATGCGATTGCCACGGGAAACATCCACATCGGCACCATCGCGGGAAAGTTGAACGGCGTGATGCCCGCGCAAACCCCGACCGGCTGGCGCACGGTGTGCGTGTCGACGCCGGTGCCCACGTTCTCGGAATACTCACCCTTCAGAAGCTGCGGAATGCCACACGCGAACTCCACTACCTCGATGCCGCGCTGCACCGATCCCATCGCATCCGGCAGCGTCTTGCCGTGCTCCGACGTGACGAGCTGCGCAAGCGCCTGGTGATTCGCCTGCAGTAATGAGAGAAACTTCTGCATGACGCGTGCGCGCCGGAGGATCGACGCATCGCGCCACTCGGGAAAGGCCCGTTGCGCCGCCTTCACCGCCGCGTCGACATCGGCCGCGTTCGCCAGCGCGACGTGGCGTGTCACCTGGCCCGTCGCGGGGTTGTAGACCGGCCCGGTACGCTTGCTCGTCGCGGGAGTGGGCTTGCCGTCGATCCAGTGCGGCAGGGTCGCGCCGATGTCGGCGGGTTTGTTCATCGATGAGTCTCCTGTTCGATCCGCGGCGTGGCGCGGGCCCGGCGGCTGGACAGCGGGGGACATGGATGGCGCACCTCGCCCCGCAGCTTGTCGAAAGTATACGCCGCGTGCCCGCGCCGGATCGCAACGTGAACATGTCATTCCCGCGGAAGCGGGAATCCACGCCCCGGTTTCCATCTCGCCGGCACTCCGGATCCCCGCGGACCCTGCACCCAAGAGAAGAAATCGGGGGGCGGGGATGACGGGCCAACTTTCCCAAGCAGTGGCAGTCGCCGCGCGATGAACGTATGATCGAACGGCCCCACGCACGGCACGCGGGGCGCGGTGCTGGAATTTCGCGCAGCTCCCGCAGTACCTTCATGCCGCAGCGCAAAAAAATAGGTTGGCCACACGTCATGAAAGCACCGTCCTTTTCCTACGAGCGCGCGAACAGCGTCGCGAATGCGATCGAGCTCCTCGCGCGACACGGGCCCGACGCCCAGATCCTGGCGGGCGGTCAGAGCCTGATGCCGATGCTCAACTTCCGGGTCGCGCGTCCGGCCGTTCTGGTTGACATCAATCCGATCGCGGACCTTGCCGCGATCCGCGTCGACAAGAAGGGCGTGTTCATCGGCGCGCTCGCGCGACATGCCGATGTCGAGCACTCCGGCGAGATCGCCGAGCACTTGCCCCTCATCGCGGCCGCAATGCCACAGATCGCCCATCCGGCCATCCGCAATCGCGGCACGTTCGGTGGGAGCTGCGCGCTGGCCGATCCGGCAGCCGAGCTGCCTGCGTGCTGCGTCGCGCTCGGCGCGGAATTCCGTATTGCCGGTCCGAAGGGCGAGCGTAGCGTTCCGGCGGACAAGTTCTTCTCCGGCGTCTATACCACGGCGCTCCAGCCAGGCGAGCTTCTGGTGGGCGCACAGTTCCCGCCACGCCAGGCGGGCTATGTCTCGCGGTTCTCGGAGCTCGTGCGCCGCCATGGCGATTACGCGATGGTGGGCGCCGCCGCGCACGGTCGGCTCGACAAGGGTCGCCTCTCCGATCTCCGGTTCGTCTACTTTGCGGTGGGCGATCGCCCGATGGTGGCGAAGGGTCTCGCGCGCGCTCTCGAAGGAAAACCGCTCGATGCCGCAGCGATCGACGCAGCAGTGGCAACGCTCAAGGACGATCTTGATCCGCCGGGTGACCTGCACGCCTCGAGCAAGCTCAAGCTGCACCTTGCCGGCGTGATCGCCCGGCGCATGTTGAACGAATACGCCAATTACAAGGGAGCGTGACCGACCATGCCTGAACGAATCGGGATCACTCTCAAGGTGAACGGCGAGGAGGTGCGCCAGGAGGTTCCGGCGCGGCTCAATCTTGCCGACTTCCTGCGCCAGGAGCTCGCGCTGACCGGCACGCACGTCGGATGCGAGCACGGCGTCTGCGGGGCGTGCACGCTGCGGGTCAACGGCCGGATCGTGCGCAGCTGCCTGTTGCTCGCCGCCCAGGCCGACGGCTGCGACGTACAGACCATCGAGGGCCTCGCCGCGAGCGGCGAGATCGCAGCACTGCAGAACGCGTTCATCGAGCACAACGCGCTGCAGTGCGGCTATTGCACGCCAGGGATGCTCTTTGCCGCCGCAGATTTCGTGGCCGCGGGCCACCCGCCCACGCGCGAAGCCGTGCGCGAGCATCTGTCCGGCAATTTCTGCCGGTGCACCGGCTACCAGTCGATCGTCGATGCCGTGTGTGAGGTGGCAACGCAGGGCACGGCGAAGGAGAAGCGCAAGTGACCGAGCCCGTCGTCAGCGTCTTCGACGCACCCAACAGCTACATCGGGCGCAGCATCCCGCGCCCCAATCTGAATCGGCTCACGCAGGGTCGCGGCACGTTCGTGGACGACATCGAGCTCGCGCGCATGCTGCACGCCGCGTTCCTGCGCTCGCCGTATGCGCACGCCCGGATCGTCAGCATCGACACCGCCAAGGCCAGCCGCCTGCCCGGTGTCGTGCGCGTACTCACCGGCAAGGACATCGCGGCAGTGTTCAAGCCGTACGTGGGCGTGCTGGTGCACCTCCAGGGCATGCGCTCCCCGCCACAGCATCCGATGCCGCCCGATGTCGCGCGCTGGCAGGGCGAACCGGTGGCCATGGTCGTCGCCGAAAGCCGCGCCCAGGCAGAAGACGCGATCGAGGCGATCGAGATCGAATGGGAAGATCTGCCTGCCGCCCTCGACATGGAGCGCGCGCTCGAACCGGGCGAGCCGGTGATTCACGCCGACTTCGGGAACAACCTCTGCTGGGAGCGCAATGTCGACACCGGCGGCGTCGACGCAGCATTCGCCGCTGCGCACGCAGTGGTCGAGGAGACGTTTCATTTCGGCCGGCATACCGGCGTCACGCTCGAGCCGCGCGCGCTGATCGCCGATTACAGCAAAGCCGAGGAAACGCTGACCGTTCACTATTCCGGACAGTCGCCGCACATGCTGCAGGGCACGCTCGCGAGCCGGCTGCAGGTGCAGGAGCACAAGGTACGTGTCGTCTGCAAGGACGTCGGGGGCTCGTTCGGCATCAAGGTCCACACCTACGGCGACGAGATGGCGACCTGCGCGGCCTCCAAGATTCTCGGTCGACCGGTCAAGTTCATCGCCGACCGGCAGGAATCGTTCTCCGCCGACATTCATGCGAGGGATCACCGCGTGACCGGTCGCCTGGCGGTCGACAAGGACGGCAAATTTCTCGCGCTCGAGATCGACGACCTCACCGGGGTCGGGCCCTTCTCGATGTTTCCGCGGTCGTCGGGCATCGAGTGCAACCAGATCCTCAATCTTACCGGCGCGCCGTACAAGATCCCGCAATACCGCGCGCGCGGCCGGGTCGTATTCCAGAACAAGGCGATGATGTGCCAGTACCGTGCCGTCGGCCACCCGATCGCGGTCGCGGTGGGCGAAGGCCTCGTCGATCTTGCCGCCGCGAAGATCGGCATGGATCCGGCGGAGATCCGGCGGCGCAACCTCCTGCCGGACGACGGGTATCCCTGCAAGTCGGCGGCAGGCATGCGATTCGAAGGCCTCTCGCACCAGGCCGCGCTCGCGAAGCTGCTCAAGATGATGGACTACGACAAGCTGCGTGCCGAGCAGGCCGAGCTTCGCAAGAAGGGAATCTACCGCGGCATCGGGCTTGCCTCGATGGTCGAGGTAACCAATCCCAGCCCGGCGTTCTACGGCGTCGGCGGCGCACGCATCGCCGCGCAGGATGGCTGCACGCTGCGGCTCGACGCCGCCGCGGGCCTGCACTGCCTGACCGGCGTCACCGAGCAGGGCCAAGGTCTCGAAGCCGTGCTGACGCAGATCGCAGCGACCGCGGTCGGCGTCACACTCGCCTGCGTGCGCATGCATACCGGCGACACGGACAAGACGCCGTATGGTGGCGGCACGTGGGCCTCGCGTGCGACCGGCATCGGCGGCGAAGCGGTGCTACAGGCAGGCATGGAGCTCAAGCGCCGCATCATCGAGATCGCCGGCCATCTCCTCAAGATGAAGCCCGATGAGCTCGATCTCGTCGAGAGCAAGATCGTGCGGCGCGGCACTGCCGAGCAGCTCATGCCGCTCTACGAATTGACCCGCATCGTTTACTACCGGACGTCGGAGCTGCCGGACGACGTGCAGCCCGAGCTCGTCGTCACGCGCCACTATCGCGTCAAGGACTACGCTTTCGTCTTCACCAACGGCGTGCAGGGCTCGTATCTGGAGATCGACACCGACACCGGCTTCGTCAAACTGCTCAAGCACTGGTGCGTCGAGGACTGCGGCCGCGCGATCAATCCGATGCTCGTCGACGAGCAGGTCTACGGCGGAATCGTGCAGGGCATCGGCGGCGCCCTCTACGAGCATTGCATCTACGACGAGCGCGGCCAGCTCCTCACCACCACGATGGCCGACTATCTCGTGCCGATGCCGGTCGAGATGCCCGAGATGATGGTGGGACACGTCGAGACACCGACCCGCACCTCTGCCCTCGGTGCGAAGGGCGCCGGAGAGGCTGGAACCGGCGGCGCACCCGCGGTCATCCTCAACGCCATCAACGACGCCCTCGCACCGCTCAAGACCAAGGTGAATGCGCAGCCGACGACGCCGGAAGTGCTGCTGACCGCGCTCGGGAAGATCTAGGACAGGTCGAGTGCGAGCTGGTCGGTCGGACACCAGTAGCGATAACCGCTAATCGGAGGCAAGAATGAGCAACTGGAAAGACATTCGTGTGTGGACGCGTGAGGAGATGATGAAGCGCGTAGCGCGCTTCAAGGATCTCAAAGGATCGGACGGCGGATTGCCCGACAGCGACGTGCCGGAATGCCGTCGAACGCTCTTCGCGGTGATCGGCTTCCAGCCGCCCTCAGAGAAGCAGAACGAGGCGACCACGTCGCCGGTAGGGGATGACGCGTCGGCGATGCCCGCCATCCCGATCGCAGAGGGCTTCAATCTCGGCTACTGCAAGGCGCTGCCCGGCAAGGGGCCTCTGATGCACAACCACGACACGAACGAGACGTTCATCGCGATGACCGGCCGCTGGCGCTGCGAGTGGAACGAGGGCGACGCGACCGAGCGCGTGGATCTGGAGCCGCTCGATGTCATCTCGTTTCCGGTCGGCGTGGCGCGCCGCTTCATGAACGTCACGTACGACGAGCCCGACCGGGAGCACGTCCTGATGTTCGTGATCGGCGGCAACGAGCCGCAAGCCGAATTCACTCCGGAGGCGATGCAGCGCTGCGAGGCCTGGCAAGCGGAAAAGGCCGCCAAACGCGCCTGACCGCGTCCGTCGATCGCGTACCCGCTCCGGCACGGTCCGGGATACAATTTAGCGATAGATAAATAAAGGCCGGAGCCAGGAGGAGACAGTGGCGGAATACCTCGTCGGAATCGACATCGGCGGGACGTTCACCGATTGCGTGATCGTCAACGACCGCGGCAAGATGCTGTCGACCAAGGTCCCGTCGACCCCGCAGGACTTCGCGGAAGGCATGATGCACGCCCTGCGGGTCGGCGCCGAGGAGCTCGGGCTCGAGCTCGGACAGTTCTGCCGTCAGATCCGCTTTCTCTCGCACGGCACCACCGTCGGCACCAACACGATCATCCAGAATCGCGGCGCCAAGGTCGGCCTGATCACGACCAAGGGCCACGAGGACGCGATCCACATCATGCGCGGCTCGCGCGGCTACACCGGGCGCGACATCCGCAAGGTGGTGCACTTTCCCGAGACCCAGAAACCGGCGCCGATCGTGCCGAAACGGCTCGTGCGCGGCGTCTCCGAGCGGGTCGACTGCTTCGACGAGATAATCGTTCCGCTGAATGAGGCTGAGGCCGAGCGCGCGATTCGCGAGCTGGTGGATCTCGGCGTGGAGGCGATCGCGATCTGCTTCCTGTGGTCGTTCCGCAACTCGCGCCACGAGCGGCGCGTGGCGGAGATGGTCCGCAAGATCGCGCCGCACGTCTACGTGACGTGCTCCGTCGAGATTGCGCCCCGCTGGGGCGAGTACGAACGGGTGACCGCCACCGCATTGAACGCGTATCTCGGTCCGATCATGGCCGGGTACGTGGCGCGGCTCGAGAGCGCGCTGCGCAAGCTCGGGTACAAGCACGGCTTGCAGATCACCCAGTGCGGCGGTGGCACGATCTCGGTGGCGCGTGCACAGGAGGCTCCCCTGCTCACCCTCGATTCCGGCCCCGTCGCGGGCGTCACGGCATCGAGCTTCCTCGGCGATGCGATGGGCGACAAGCACATCATCACGACCGACATGGGTGGGACGTCGTTCGACGTGTCGATCATCTACGACGGCAAGCCCGCCTACTCGTTCATCAGCAACACCCATCAGTACGAGTACTTCCTGCCGAAAGTCGATCTGCAGGCGATCGGCTCGGGTGGCGGAAGCCTGGTGCGCGTGAACGCGTCGGCCGGAACCATGACGGTCGGCCCGGACAGCGCCGGCGCGTTCCCCGGGCCGGTCTGCTACCAGCGCGGCGGCGAGATCCCAACCGTCACCGACGCGCAACTCGTCCTGGGTTATCTCGATCCCGACAGCTTCGCCGGCGGCCGCATGAAGCTCGATCGCGAAGCAGCGCTGAAGGCGGTGGGAGCCGTGGCGAAGCCGCTCAAGATGGACGTCACTGAATGCGCGGCGGGGATCTGCCGCATCGTCGAGTTGCAGATGGCGGACATCATCCGCAAGGTGACGGTGGAGAAGGGTTTCGATCCGCGGGACTTCGTGCTGTATGCGTTCGGCGGTGCCGGCCCGGCCCACGCCGGGGTCTTCGCACACGAACTCGGCATCAAGAAGGTGATCATTCCTCAGCGCGAGGTCGCATCGACCTGGTGTGCGTTCGGCGCTGCGGCCGCCGACGTGCTGCACATCTACGAGCACACCGAGATCATGCCAATGGCGGAGGCCGCGGCGCGCGTCAATCGCAACCTCGCGAATCTCGAAGCCGGGGCACGCAAGCGCATGGCCGAAGAGGGCATTGCCCGCAACCACCAGACGTTCGAGTTCTCGCTCGACGTGCGGCACAAGGGTCAGATCAACGAGGTCGAGGTCCCGATCGCCGGCAACAAGCTTGCGGGAGACTACGAACGAGGACTGCGCACCGCCTTCGTCGCGCGCTACGAGCAGCTCTACGGACACGGTGCCGCGCTCCCCGGTGCGCAGCTCGAGATCGTCACTTTCCGCCTGCGCGCCCGTGCGCTGACACCCCGTCCCAAGCTCGTCAAGGCCAAGAAGCTCTCGGCGGCGATTCCGCGCGCGGCGACGCGCGCGCCGCGCGAGATATACTGGTCCGATCTGAAGCGCAAGCGCAAGACGCCCGTCTACGACGGCGAGCGCCTGGTCGCGGGGAACCGCGTGACCGGACCGGCAATCGTGGAAACCGCCGACACGACGGTCGTCGTGCACCCCGGACGCCGCCTGCGCGTGGACGCGCTCGGCAACTTCGAAATCACCTTTGGAAAATAAGGAGATTCGAATGCATTTGCCAAGTACGACCACGGTCGAAACCGAGGGGATGTACAAGGGGCTTGCCCCTTGTTCGTTCGGGAATTTACAAGGGGGAATCCCCCCTTGTTCGTGCAACCTTTTTTGCATGAAGCGGCAATGCAGCTATTTATGCGAGGTCTTCATATGAATGCTCCGCTGAAAAAACTTTCCGAGCTGACTCCCGAGCTCTTCGATGGCGTGCGCACCGGCTACGTCCCCCCGAAGAAGCTGCGCATCTCGCCGAAGCTCAAGCTGCATCGCAAGTGGCAGAAGAAGATCGATCCGGTCACCTTCGAGGTGATCCGTCACGCGCTGTGGAACGTGAACGAGGAGCACGGCTCGACGATCCAGCGGCTGTCGGGCTCGCCGGTCGCCATGTATGCGCTCGATCTCAATCCCTCGATCCTCACCGAGGACGCCGAGTTCGTGTTCTTCGGGCCTTACATGCAGTACATGTCCGGGGTGACCGATACCCAGGTCAAGTGGATGCTCGAGAACCGCGCCGAGAATCCGGGCATCAACGAGGGCGACATGTTCATCGCGAACGACCCGTGGGTCGGCGCCGCCCACCAGATGGACGTGATGCTGATCTGCCCGGTGTTCTGGAAAGGCGAGCTCTTCTGCTGGGTCACGAACTGCTTGCACCAGTACGACATCGGCGGCATCACACCGTCGAGCTTCTGCCCCAGTGCGCGCGACGCGTTCGACGAAGGCATCCTGATCCCGCCGACCAAGATCGTCGAGAAGGACGAGGTACGGCGCGACATCGAGGAGCTCTACCTGCGCTCGTCGCGCAAGCCCGCGGCGGTGGCGCTCGACTTCCGGGCGCAGCTCGCCGGAAACATCACCGGCCGGACCCGCATCCTCGCCCTGATCAAGCGCTACGGCGCCGACACCGTCAAGGGCGTGATGAAGAAGATCATCGACGACGGCGAGCGCGCCTTCCTGGAAAAGATGGAGCGCCTGCCGGACGGCGTGTGGCGCGATCGCACCTATATCGAATGTGCCGCGCCCGGCGACCGCAGGACGCACCGGGTGATGATCACGCTGCGCAAGCAGGGCACGAAGCTGGTGTTCGAGAACGAAGGAACCGGGCCGCAGGTCGGTGCGATCAATGCCACGTACTCGGGATGGCGCGGTGCGATCATGGTCGCACTGAACGAGCTCCTGTGCTGGGACCAGTACTACGCAGTCGGCGGAGCGCTTCGGCATGTCGATTTCAATCCGACGCCGGGCACGCTGAACTGCGCGGACTTTCCCGCTTCGGTGTCGACCGCGCCGGTGCAGTGCATGGAGATCTCGCTCTACCCGGCGTACAACGTGATCTCCAAGATGATCCATGCCGACCCGGAGATGCGCAAAGACATCATGTGCATCGGCGGCACGAGCCAGTGGCCGGCGACGCTCTTCCGCGGCATCGACCAGTGGGGGGAGAAGTACGGCTACATCCTGGTCGATCCGATCGGCGGGGCGATCGGCGCGTTCGCCCACGGCGACGGTATCTCGACGGGCGGCCAGTCGCGCACGCCGATCTGCAAGCTGCCGAACGTGGAGCATACCGAGCAGACCTTCCCGATCCTCTTCCTCTACCGCAAGGAGATGATCGACTCGGGCGGCGCCGGCAAATACCGCGGCGGACTCTCCGCGGAGTCCTGCTTCATTCCGCACCGGACCGACAAGGTACTTCAGGACACCCTGTCTTCGGGGAATGCGGTGCCGACCTCGACCGGCATGATGGGCGGCTATCCCGGCGCGGTGAACCGTTATCGCTTCCTGCGGAACACCGACATCGCCGCGCGTATGGGGCGCTCCGAAATGCCCGGCGACATTTTCGAGGTCACCGGAGAGTACGAGGAGTTGCAGCTGCGGCAGGAAGAGTTCGTCCAGAACCCGACCGACGTCTACGCCGTCCTCTGGGCGGCGGCGGGCGGTCTAGGCGACCCGCTCGAGCGCGATCCCGCGCTCGTCGAGTCCGATATCGAGCACCTGAACGTGACCGAGACCACGGCGCGCGAGGTGTACGGCGTCGCGCTCCGTGCCGACGGCTCTGCGGATCGCGACGCGACCGAGCAGCTGCGTGCCGCGATGCGGAAGGAGCGCCTCGCGCGTTCCCGGATGCCGGCGGCGGCACCGCGCAAGGCGGGCGGCAAGCGGAAATTTCTCGCGACAGCCATGCTCGCCGTGCAGGCGACTTCCGCAGGCCCGCGGCACGCCTGCGCGAAGTGCGAGACCGATCTCGGATCGGCCCGTGAGAATTTCAAGGAGCACTGCGCGCGCGACGACCGGCCGATCCAGGCGTCGAACCCGATCGTCGGCGACCCGGCGCGCTTCATCGACGACGTGCCGCAATTCAGGCAGTTCTACTGCCCGGGGTGCGGCGCACTCATCGAGAACGAGATCGCGATCTCTTCCGAGCCGCTGCTGCGCGACGTGGAGTTGCGCCTGAGGTAGCGCGCGCGCCGCCTATGAGGCGGCGCATCTCGCGTGGCGCGCCCGCGAGCAGCGCGTCCACCGCGATCTCGATCGCACGACCGGTCGCGGGCTGCACGTCGATGCCGTAGACGTGCTTGCGCACGCCGTGATAGAAGATCGCGGCCTGCAGGCCCTGGACGAGCTCCATCTCCGCATCCCGGATCGGTGCCCGGCCCGGGCTCGGCAACCCCCATTCGTGACGCAGCTCGCGGCAGATGCGCGTGAGCACGCGCCGCTCGAGCCGGGCGAGGTAGCGCTTGTTGAAACCCACCCCGAGCAAACCCGAGTAGAGATAGATGCGCAGCCACCGCGGATTGAAGATGGCTGCGGTATAGCGGCCGTAGAACTCGATCAGGCGTTCGCGGAGCGGAATGGTGCGGTCGTCGAGCAGGCGTTCCCAGCCGGGATCCCACGGGCCAAGGTAGACCTCGCGATACACCCGCTCGACCAGATCCTGCTTCGATGGAAAGTACCGGTAGAGCAGCGGCTGAGTGATGCCGAGCCGACGCGAGAGCTCGCGCGTCTGGCCACCGAAACCGACTTCGGCGAAGAACTCGATCGCCGCGTCGACGATCTGGCGCTCGCGCTCGTCGGGCGCAAGACGCCGGCGTGCCGCCGATTTCGCGCGCGCGGCTGCGCCTCCTCCTTTGCGCGGCCCGGGTTTCACGATCCGATGTATGCCGCTTAAGCGGCGGTCTCGCCGAGATACCAGTCGAGGATCTGCTCGCCGGTCCAGAAGAGCACTCCGGGTCGCGCGGCGATGTGGGCGTAGAGCTTTTCGACGTAGCCGATGCGATGCGGGACGCCGGAGAGATACGGATGCATGCTGATGCTCATGACGCGCGTGATCCTCTCGCTCTCGGCATAGAGCCGCTCGAAATGGTCGACCCCACGACGCAGCATCTCCTCGGACGGATGCTGCTGCAAGGCCATCATCGAGATGTCGTTGAGCTCGACGGTATACGGCACCGAGATCATCGGACCATGCGCAGTCGCGATGCGGCAGGGTTGATCATCCAGTACCCAGTCGGCCACGTACTCGATTCCTTCGGCCTTCAGAAAATCGATCGTGTCGTCGGTCTCCGTGAGCCCCGGGCTCTCCCAGCCGCGCGGCGGGCGCCCGGCGATCCCGCGAATCGCCTTGATCGTGTCGCGTATCGCCGCGCGCTGATCTTCGACGTGATGCATCGGTCCCTGGACGTAGCCGTGACCCATGAACTCCCAGCCGGCATCCAGGGCGGCCTCCACGATGCGCGGATAAGTCCGGCACACCGATCCGTTGGTCGCAAGCGTCGCCTTGACCCCGAAGCGTTCCAGGCACTCGGCCACACGCCAGTATCCGACCCGCATACCGTACTCGTGCCATGCCCAGTTGGGAAGGTCCGGCAGCAGGGGTTGACCCATCGGCGGCGGCAGCACGGTGCGCGGCATCGGCCGCTCGTTCCGCCACTCCTCGACGTTCACGATGGTCCACACGATGATGCGCGCGCCGTCGGGAAGCCTGAGCGGCGGCCGGTCGATGATCGCCGAGTACGGGATGCGTTCGCGGAAGTTGGGCATCACCGCACCTTGCGCTTCGCGTAAAGCTCCCGGAACGTCTTCCCCCGCGGCGCGGGCATGTCGCGTCCGACGGTCCATCCTTTTCCGAGCGGCAAATGTCTGATCATTCGCCGTCTGCCTCCCTGGAAACGCAGATAGCGCGCCGCAATGCGCGTGCCGAGCGCATAGAGCCGAGGTCGCTGCGCAACCCAGGACCACATCCGGATGCCGAGCCGTTCGCTCGCCGGCCGCAGGCCGCGCTCGACCTGTTTCTCACGCAGCTTGCGCAGCAGGTCCGGCAACGGGATCTTCACCGGGCAAGCAACGGCGCATTCGCCGCAGAGGGTCGCTGCATGCGGGAGGTCGAGCGCATTCTCGAGACCCACGTACGACGGCGTCAGCACCGAGCCCATCGGCCCGGGATACACCCAGCCGTACGCATGGCCACCGATCGTCTGGTAAACGGGGCAATGGTTCATGCATGCGCCGCAGCGGATGCAGCGCAACATCTCTTGCATGTCCCCGCCGACCAGGTTGGTGCGGCCGTTGTCGACGAGGATGAAATACATGTGCTCCGGGCCGTCGCGATCATCCGCCTGCCGGGTGCCCGTCACCACGGTGAAGTAATTCGAGATTGACTGTCCGGTCGCCGAACGCGGCAGGAGCCGCATGACGAGCGAAAGGTCCTCGAGGGTCGGCAGCACCTTCTCGATGCCGGTGATGCAGACGTGCACGGGGGGCAGCGTGGTGACCATGCGTCCGTTGCCCTCGTTCGTGACGAGCGCGACCGAACCCGTCTCGGCGATGAGAAAGTTCCCGCCCGATATCCCCAGGTCGGCCGACAGAAAGTGTGCGCGCAGCACCTCGCGCGCCTCGCGCGTCATCTGCGGGATATCGAGCGTACGTGGCCGGTGGTGCTCGTGCTCGAAGAGATCCGCGACCTGCTCCTTGCTCTTGTGGATTGCGGGCGCGATGATGTGCGAAGGCGTCTCGCCCGCGAGCTGCAGGATGTACTCGCCGAGATCCGTCTCCACCGGCTGCACGCCCGCCGCCTCGAGACGCTGGTTGAGGAGCGCCTCCTCGGACAGCATCGACTTCGACTTGGTGACCTTCTTGACGCCATGCCGCCGGCAGATCTCGTTGACGAGCTCCGCCACATCCGCCCCGGTCTCCGCGAACAGCACTGTTGCCCCGCGCCGCGTGGCCTCGCTCTCGAAGCGATCGATCCAGGTATCGAGGTTGTTCAGCGCACGGTCGCGCGCCTCGGCGGCCGCGGTGCGGGTGGCCTCCCAGTCATCGACCTCGCCGACCACCTTCGCGCGCGCGATCTTGAATCGCCCGCCGAAGCGGCGCAGGTTCGACTGCAGCTGCGTGTTGGCGAGCTCGCTCGCGACGCGTTGCTTGAAATGAATCGACTGCGGTTCCATGAAGGTCCGTTCGGGTCTTTTCAGTCGTTCGATTCGCGCCCGGCCAACACCTCGGCGACATGCAGCACGCGTGTGCGGTCGTCACCCCGGCGCCGCAGGCGTCCCTCGATGTTCAGCATGCATCCCAGGTCGCCCAGCACCACCGCTTCCGCGCCGCTCGCCTGGATGTGCTCGCACTTCTTGTCGGCCATCGCGGAGGATATGTCTCCGAACTTTATGGAAAACGTTCCGCCGAAGCCGCAGCAGACGTTGCAATCCTCCATCTCGGCGAGCGTGAGGCCGTCCATCTTCGCGAGCAGCGCGCGCGGTTGTGCACGCACGCCGAGCTCGCGCAACCCGGCGCAGCTGTCGTGGTAGGTTACGGTGCCGTGAAATGTTCCGGGCACTTTCGCGAGCGCCGCGACGTTGACGAGGAAATCGGTGAGCTCGTAGGTCCGCGCCGACAGGCGCTTGATGCGGTCCAGCTCGACTGGGGCATCACGGAATAGATCAGGATAGTGCTTGCGGATCATGCCGCCGCAGGATCCGGAGGGCGCAACGACGTACTCGCAACCTTCGAACTCGTCCAGAACCTTGCGCGCCAGCGCGCGGGCAGATGCGCGATCGCCCGAGTTGTAGCCGGGCTGTCCGCAGCACGTCTGGGTTGCCGGAACGATGACCTCGCAGCCGGCGGCCTCGAGCAACTCGAGCGCGGCGAACCCGATGTTCGGGCGCATGAGATCGACGAGACAGGTGACGAAGAGACCAACGCGCATGGGAAGATGAACTCTGGACGCTCCGTCGCCGGGCCGGCGCGCCGATGTTAGCACAGGCGCACTCCCACTTCCCCCGTCAATTCCGGATCGCGGGTTAGAATTGCGCCAGTTAGAATTGCACCGACCGGCATTGGTGGCAACGGGTCCCGCTCTGGGCGAGACGGCCCGAAAGGCGCTCCAGTGTGCCTCGAGATGAAGATTGGAGGGCTGCGTGGCAACGCGGGAAGCAAGCAAGGAGTCGAAAAGCTCGATCCAGGTCATCGAGCGCATGACCAAGCTGATCAACGTGCTCGGCGAATCGCCCAACGCCGTCGGACTGAAGAATCTCGCCGCGACCGCAGGCCTGCATCCCTCCACCGCGCACCGCATCCTGACCGCGCTCGTGAACGATCGCCTGGTGGAACGCGTCGATCAGGGAAGCTACCGGCTCGGTCTCCGGTTGCTCGAGCTGGGCAACCTCGTCAAGTCGCGCATCAGCGTGCGCGAGCACGCGCTTCCGCTCATGCGCGAGCTTCACGCCGCGACCGGCGAAGCGGTCAACCTGTCGGTGCGACGCGACGACGAGATCGTCTATATCGAACGCACCTCGAGTGGCCGCTCGCTCATGCGGGTCGTGAACATCATCGGCGCCCGCGCACCCCTGCACGTCACGGCGGTCGGCAAGCTCTTCCTCGCGGAAGAACCACCCGAGGGAGTCCGGAGCTACGCCGAGCGCACCGGGTTGCCGACGTTCACGCGCAACACGCTTCACTCACTGCCGACCCTCGAAAAGGAACTGGAGAAAGTCCGCAAACAGGGCTATGCCACCGACAACGAGGAGGCGGAGGTGGGCGTGCGTTGCGTCGCGGCGGGGATTCGCGACGATGCGGGCGCCCTGGTGGCGGGACTTTCCCTCTCCGCGCCGGCCGAGCGCCTGAAGCTGCAGTGGTCCTGGCTGATCAAGGAGACCGCGGAGAAGACTTCACGGGCGATAGGCCATCCAACGATCGCAGGCGCGTCCGTCGGGCGCATGACCTCGACGGTAGAATGAACGACGCTGAAACATTGCATTACCCGAGTCCATGCCCTTCGATATTCGAGTAGTAACGACCCGCGACTTCTTGCGTGCCAGCCGCACCGGCGAGCTTGATCTGGAGGCCAGCCGCAAATTGCTTGCCGACATCGTTCGCGACTGCAGCCAGAATGTTCACCATCACGTGCTGATCGATTGGCGCGAGACCAATGAGAGTCCGCTCGCCGTCTCGGACCTCTTCGAGGTCGCTGCGGACCTCGAAGGTGCCGGCCTGCAGCCCGGACACAAGGTCGCCTCGCTCCATCGCACCGAGGATGAGCTGAACCTGGGCCGATACTTCGAGATGTTCGCGGTCGCGCATGGATTCGCGTTCCAGTCGTTTACCGACCCGTCCGCCGCGCTCGACTGGCTGGAGGAGTGACTCGGTGGGGTGTCGTGGACCCTAAACCGCGATCATCAGGTGTACCGAGAAGAGGTTCTGGTCGTCCGTCCAGACGTGCTGCGGCTCGAAGCGCGCCCGACGCGCGAGGGCCTGAAAATCAGGCACCGTGTACTTGTACGAGTTCTCGGTGTGAATCGTCTCGCCCGGCTTGAAGTCGAAGCGCTGGCCGGCCACGTGCACAAACTGCGAGTACACGCTCTCGAGGTGCATCTCGACGCGTCCCAGGTGCTCATCGTAGAAGGCCTTGTGGCGAAAGCGCTTCAGCTGAAAATCCCCGCCGAGATCGCGATTGATGCGTGCCAGCAGGTTGAGGTTGAAGCGCGCGGTCACGCCTGCCGCATCGTCGTACGCCGCCTCTAGCGTGCGGCGGTCCTTCTTCAGGTCGACACCGAGCAGCAGGCGTCCGCCGGTGCCGGTCAGGTCGCGCACGTTGCGCAGGAGCGAGACGGCGTCCTCGGGGGCGAAGTTGCCGATGGTCGAGCCGGGGAAGTAAGCCACTTTGAGCTTGACCGGGACGCCGGTGAAGCTCGGCATTCGCAGCGGCCGCGAGAAGTCGGCCCGCACGGCGCAGATGTGCAGCCAGGGAAAGTACTCGACAAGCTGGGCCGATGCGCGTCGCAACGCATCGTCGGCGATCTCTATGGGCACATAAAGCGCCGGCCGGGCCTCCTCGATGAGCAACCGGGTCTTCACGCTAGCGCCGGAGCCCAGCTCGATCAGTTCGATGTCGGTCCCGAGCAGCCGGACGATCTCCGGGACGCGCTCCCGCATGATCGCCATCTCGGTGCGAGTCGGGTAGTACTCGGGAAGCTCGCAGATCTCCTCGAAGAGGCGCGAACCCTCGTCGTCATAGAAATACTTCGGCGGCAAGACCTTGCGCGGGGCAGCGAGGCCGGCCAGCACATCGTCGCGAAACGACGCGGTGTGGGTCAGGCAATCGTAGTAACGGACGATGCCGGCCTGCTCGAACCGGGATGGTTCGGCGGGCCCGGAGGGCTCACCAGATATTCTGTTGGGACGGGTACTGGACACTCACGCGGCTTCCGTTTTCGGAGCCGCTATCGTACGCCGGACGCGCGTTTGGCGCGGAAGCCGAACGGCGCGTCGGTGTGTCTGGGGAATTCATCGCATCGGACGCAATGGACGCAAGCGCCTTCGTCGCCTCGAGCCACTGGCGGAGGCGATTCGCATCGCCGATCCGCGTGTACTTGCCGACCGAGTCCAGCAACACGATGATCAGCGATCGGGTCTCGATGTTCGCCTGCATGACGAGGCAACGGCCGGCCGCCCGGATGAATCCGGTCTTCTGCACGCCGATTTCCCACGACGGGCTCGAGACGAGCCGGTTGGTGTTGTGATACGAGAGCTTGCGCTTGCCGACGCGGAGCTCGTGCGATTTCGACGTCGAGTACTCCCGGATCAGCGGATAGGTATGGGCCGCCTCCACGAGCCGCGCGAGATCGCCGGCACTGGATACGTTCTCCGCCGAGAGGCCGGTCGGCTCGACGAACCGCGAGTCGCTCATGCCGAGCAGGATTGCCTTCGCGTTCATCGCTTCCACGAACCGGTCCAGCCCGCCCGGGTAGCTCATGCCGAGCGTCGCAGCCGCACGATTCTCCGAGGACATGAGTGCGAGCTTCAGAAGATCGTCGCGCCTGATCTTGTCATGAACGCGCAATGCCGAATAGAGCTTGGCGCCCGGCACGGTCGGCAGGTCTTCGCGCTCGATCGTGATTTCCTCGTCGAGCGGCAGACCCGCGTCGAGCGTCACCATGGCAGTCATCAGCTTGGTGATGGACGCGATCGGCACGATCGCCGACTCGTTCTTGCTGTAGAGCACCTCGCCGGTCGCCTGATCCAGGACCAGCACGGAGGCCGAGCGGATCTTGGGATCCGCGGGCGCGCCGGCCTGCGCGGGAATAGCCGCGGCCTGCGCCGCAACCAGGAAAAACGCTACTGCCGCTGCCCTACGGAAGCGAATCGACATATCAGGCCCCGCCCCTCTCCCAAGTCCGGCAAAGTGTACCGAGCCCGGCGCGCTTCGACAACGAAAATAATGGGATACGTGAACAACCTCACGCTAAGGCTAGGTTTTGACAGGACTCCGACACCTCCTGCCCGGCCGGATTTATGCAATCGGCATCGTCCCCGCCCGGCGGAGTGCACTGCGACCCGGCCTCTCCGGGCGTCGACCGGAGCCTGCGACTCCGACCGGGGCGGCGACGCATTAGAATCTCCGACCATGACCGGCACCCTCCTGGCGCTCTTCACTCGCGATGGCCGGCTTCGTCGGCGGCCACTTCCTGCTCTCCTGGCCTCCGGTGCGCTCGCGTCTGGTGACCGCACTGGGCGAGGGGCCGTTTCTCGGCGCCTATGCGCTGGTGTCGGTCCTCTTTCTTGCCTGGGCGATCATGGCGTTTCGGGCTGCGCCTTTCGTCGGCCTGTGGGATCTTGGCATGGCAGGCCGCACCATTGCCATGGGGCTGATGCCCTTCGCGCTGCTCCTCGCCGTCATCGGGCTCACGACGCCCAACCCGACGGCCGTGGGCGGCGAGCGGCTCAGTGACGCGTCCCGCGCGACGCGGGGAATCGTCACGATCACCCGGCATCCGTTCCTCTGGGGGACGACCCTCTGGTCGGTGGCACACCTCGCCGCCAACGGCGACGCGGCCTCGGCGCTACTGTTCGGAGGCATGCTGATCCTGTCGCTCGGCGGGATGGCCGCGATCGATCACAAGCGCGCGCTCAGGCTCGGCGACGCCTGGCAGGCGTTCGCCGCGCACACCTCCCTGGTGCCGTTCGCCGCCGCCGCCGCGGGCCGCGTCAAGGTCGACTGGAAAGGAATCGGCTGGTGGCGCGTGGCCTCGGGATCGTGATCTACGCGGTGCTGGCTGTTCAGCCACGGCTGGCTATTCGGCGTGCCGGCAATGCCGCGGTAACTCGGCGAATTTGTCTTCCCCCTCCTTTTCAAGATTCTATGGTTCAGGTCAAGCCCTGGACCAGCCGTTGGGGGTTGAAGGAGCCGCCGTGCTTGTAGAGCGACCAGGCGACGCGGGCGATACGCCGGGCGACGATCACCAAGGTCTGGATGCTGGAGAAGCCGCGCGCGAGGTAGTGCTCGAACACGGGTCGCCAGGCTTGAGTACGCCGCGCCGCCATGGCGGCGGTATAGAGCAGGCGGCGCAGTTCGGGCTCGCCGTGCTTGGTGAGTCGGCGCCTGCCCCGCTTGTTGCCCGAGTCGCGCACGCGCAGATCCAGTCCGAGGAAGGCGATGAAAGCATCGCTGGTGGCGAAGGTGCCGCGCTTGAGCGCCAGCAGCAATGCCGAGCTGGTGAGGGGGCCCACCCCGACGATGGATTGCAGGTCGTGGAGGAGATTGGCGTGCGTGGGGTCTTGGGCAAGCAGGCGGGCGAGTTGAGTGTCGAGCACGCCAAGCGCGCGCTCGAGCTCGGCGAGCAACGCGGCGCGCGTCGAGCGCATGCTGGGCAACCCAGCCAAGCTCTGCTCGAGGCGCTGGCGCGCATTGACGAGCTTGGCGCGCCGGCGAAGCAGCGCCCAGGCACGCCGCTCCTCGGGGCGCAGCGGCGCCCAGGGCCGAAGCCGCGGCTGCTCGTTGGCCAGGAATGTGGCGATGAGCGGCGCATCGACCCGATCGGTCTTGGCACGCGGACTCATGGCCTGCAGGTAATGACGAGTGCGCTTGGGATTGAGCAGGTAGACGATCAGCCCGCGCCGATGGGCCAGCGTGCAGAGCAGCTCGTGGTAGGGCCCGGTGGCCTCCAGGGCGAGGGGCGTGCCGCGGGGCACGCTCTTGAGCCAAGCGCTGATGGCCGTGCGACGGTTCTCGATGCGAAGCGGCGCGCCCATCTGATTGGCGTAGGCCAACTCGATGGTGTCCTTGGCGACGTCGGCGCCGATGTAGATCGGTGCTTCAACCATGGTGTGCTCCTCTCGTGTTACGTTAACGAGGCTGGGGTGGCACACCCTGACGTGACCTTGCGGACCATGGGCGGTCGAAGCCTGGTTGCACAGGCCCGCCGCGGGATTCCTCATCGACGTTGGATGGTGTGGGCGGGAGAAGCCTTGAAAGGTCTGTCTGCCTCAAGGCAGCAGATAGGAGAGCGTAGTCCCTCCACCCCAGCGCCCCTCCATTCTCAACCCTGGGGCGCCTCGACGAACCATACAAGGAGGGGTGCCCGCGAAGCGGGCGGGGTGGTTGGAGCGCACCGCACCACTCACGGCACGAAGCGGTATCCCACACCCGTCTCCGTGACGAGATGGCGGGGACGGGCCGGTTCCGTCTCGAGCTTTTGCCGCAGGTGGCCCATGTAGACGCGCAAGTAGTGGCCATGCTCGACGTGCGCGGGCCCCCACACTTCCCGGAGCAGGTGGCGCTGGGTAACGATCCGGCCGGGATGCGTGATGAGCATCGCGAGCAACCTGAACTCCACGGCGGTGAGACGCACGGGAGCGCCCGCCCGGGAGACGGCCCGATCCGCGAGATCGACCGTGACGTCACCGAAGGTCACGCTGGACGCGTCGCTATCCGGCGTGCGAAACGCGCGGCGCAGGCCGGCGCGGACCCGCGCCAGCAGCTCTGCGACGCCGAACGGCTTCGCGAGATAGTCGTCGGCGCCCTCGTCGAGCGCTGCGACCTTCTGCGCTTCGTCGGTTCGCGCCGAGAGCACGATGATCGGCTTTGCACTCCAGGCGCGCATCTGCCGGATGAACTCGACCCCGTCCTCGTCGGGGAGACCCAGATCGAGGACCACGAGATCCGGCTTGCGCGCTCCGGCCTCGATCAGGCCGCGCGCGCAGTTCGCGGCCTCCGCCACGCGGTAGCCTGCATCCTCCAACGCGCTTTGGATGATGCCGCGAATCTCCGCATCGTCCTCGACCACCAGAACCTGTGCTCCGGGGTCCGTCACGTCGCGCTCCCATCGGTTATCGGCTCGACCGAATCGATGCCTGCCTCGGCGGCCGAGATTTCCGACTCCACGGGTGGGACGCTCCCGAGCGGCAATGTGAAGCTGAACGACGCACCCAGCACCCGGCCGTCGGCGCCATGCCGGTTCTCCACGAATATGCGTCCGCGATGGGCCAGGATGATGGCGCGGGAAATGGCGAGCCCCAGACCCACGCCGGGAATCGTCGACTCCGGACCTCCACGCTGGAACTTGCGGAAGATCGCTTCCTCCTGGCCACGCGGCACGCCCGGCCCCGAATCGCGAACGGTGACGACCATCTCGCTGCCCGCGACGTCCGCAGCAATCGCTATGGGGGCGGTTGGCGGTGTGTACTTCGCCGCGTTCTCGAGAAGATTCACCAGCACGCGTTCGATCAGTACCGCATCGGAGGACACAAGCGGCAGTGTGGCAGGCAGATCGGTCTCGATCGGGCGTGCCTCGAGTGCCGGACCGAGCGCCTCGATCGCGCTGCCCACCAGCTCCTCGATCGATTGCCAGTCGCAGTTCAGCTTCACGGTGCCGCCCTGCAGCCGTGCCATCTCGAGCAGGTTCTCGACGAGCTGTCCGATCCGGCGCGCCTGGACACGGACCGCGTCGGCCTGGCGGGCCACGCCGGGCGCCTCCGCCGCAACCCGCATCGACAACGCGTCGGCGAGCCCGACGAGCGCCGTGAGCGGGGTGCGGATGTCGTGCGAGAGCGCGCCGAGGAGCGAACTGCGCAAACGCTCCGATTCCATGCCGAGAAGGGTACGCTGCGCCACCTCGACGTAGTGAATCCGCTCGAGCGCGATCGCGACGAGCGCCGCGATCGTCTCGAGCAGCCGCCTCTGCTCGGGCATGTCCAGAAGCCGGGGATTCTCGGGCTGGACCATGAGAACGCCGCGGATCCGCATCGGGGCCTTGAGCGGAACGTACAGCTGCTTCGTCGCGTGAATCCCGTCGATCCCAGCGGCCGTCGGCTCGCCGCGACTCAGCGCGAGCGCGGCCGCGCCCATATCGAAGTCGCGCATTCCACGCTCGGGTGTCGCGAGCGTCCCCGACTCGTCGCGGACGACGATGGCGGCCTTCGCGCAGAAGCTCGCCTGAACGATGGGCATGCTCTTCTCGACGACCTGCTCGATCGTCGGCGCGCCGGAGAGCTCGCGCGCCAGCGCGAATAGATTCGCCGCGCGCTCCTCCCGATGTGCCGCCACGCCCGCCTGATATTTCAGTCGCGTCATCAGCTCGGCGATCGTCACGCCGACAACCAGCATCACGGCGAAGGTGACCAGGTGCTGCGCGTTGCTCACCGCCAGCGAGAAGTACGGCGGCACGAAGAAGACATCGAAGCAGAGCACGCTCACCACCGCCGCGGTGACAGCGGGGCCGCGCCCCAGGCGGATCCCGGCGGCGGCCACGCCGAGGAGGAACACCATGACGATGTTCGCAAGATCCAGATAGGAAAAAAGCGCCGCGGCGATGCCGGTCGCCGCCGCGCAGATCGCAAGCGCCCACGCGTAGCGGATCCAATGCGGCGTCCGGGCCGGCGTGCGCAGCGGCGTGCCCGACCCGACCGCAACGCTTCCGTCGTCGCGGGGGAGCTCGGAAGGAGCCGGATCCGGAGGGACTTCCGCGAAAGGACTTGCCCGGCGCATACCACTCACTCTACCCGCTCACACCGCCAGGCGCGTGCCAAGCTCCACGACCCTTTCCGGAGGAAGCGCGAAATATTCGACCGCCGACGGGGCGTTCCGTTGCATGGCCCGAAACAGGGCACGGCGCCAGGTAAACAGCCCGCGTCGCGTCGCCGGGGCGATCGAGGTCTTGCCGAGGAAGAAGGTGGTCTCGGCCATGTTGAACGTGATGCCATGGCGTTCGAGCAGCCGCAGCGCCCTGGGAATGTCCGGATTCTCCATGAAGCCGTAGCGCAGGATCACCTGATAGCTGTGGCGAGGCTCGAGCACGTGCACCTCGGTGCGTTCGAGGTCCGGGATGCGCGGCACGTCCTCGTTCTCGACCGTCAGGAAGACCATCCGCTCGTGCACCACTTTGAAGTGCTTGAGCACGTGCAGGAGGGTCGTGGGTGTGCTATCCACATCCGCGGACAGGTAAACCGCAGTGCCGGGAACGGAATGCACCTTCGCGAGCTGCGGCAGCAGCTCGGCGAGCGGAATGCGCGCGCGCCTCTGGTCCGCCTCGACGATTTCCGTACCGGTCTTCCACGTGGAGAGCATCGCGAAGAGGGCGGCCCCGCACACGAGGGGAAACCAGCCGCCGGCCATGAACTTGGTCGAGTTGGAGGCAACGAAGAAGGCCTCGGCCAACCCGATTACCGCCAGCACGGCGAGCAGCAGGCTCGCCCGCGCGCCGCCGATCGATGCCACGACGATCGCGACGAGGACCGTCGTGAGTATCATCGTTCCCGACACTGCGATGCCGTACGCAGCCGCGAGGCCGCTGGAAGACTGAAAGCCGACCACCAGCAACACCACGATTGCGAGCATGGTCCAGTTGACGCGACCGATGTAGATCTGGCCGCGTTCCAATTCGGAGGTGTGCAACACCGGAATCTTCGGCAGATAGCCGAGGCGGGACGCCTGCCGCGTAACCGAAAAGGCGCCCGATATCGTCGCTTGGGATGCAATAACCGTGGCGGCGGTCGCGAGCAGGACGAGCGGCATCAGGAACCAGTCGGGCGCGAGCAGATAAAAGGGATTCTGGACCGCCTTCGCATCGCGAAGCACGAGCGCGCCCTGCCCGAAATAGTTGATGACCAGCGAAGGAAACACCAGGCCGAACCATCCCAGACGGATTGCGCGAGCGCCGAAATGGCCCATGTCTGCGTAGAGCGCCTCGGCCCCGGTCACCGCGAGGAACACTGCGCCCAGGACGATGAACGCGGACGCCGGCGAACCGCCGGCGAACGCAACTGCATGCCGCGGATCGAGCGCCGCCACGATCGCGGGTGTCTGCGCGATGCTTTCCAGGCCGAGGACAGCCAGCGTCACGAACCAGACCGCCGTTACGGGCCCGAACAGCCCGCCCACGGCCCCGGTCCCGTGTCGCTGAATGGCGAACAAGGCCACGAGAATGCCGAGCGCGATCGGAATGATCCAGCGCTCGAACGCAGGTGTCGCGACTGAGATTCCTTCCACCGCAGATACCACGGAGATTGCCGGAGTGATGACCGCGTCGCCATAGAAGAGCGACGCGGCGATGATTGCCACGATCGCGACGCCCCGTTGCAGCGCCGGTTTGCCGCGTGCGACGCGGCTCGCATAGGCAAGGAGCGCCAGTACGCCGCCCTCGCCGCGGTTATCGAAGCGCAGCACGAGCACGACGTATTTCAGGGAAACGATGAGCATCAGCGCCCAGAAGAAAAGCGACAGGACGCCGAAGACATTCCCCTCGGTCAGCGCCAATGCATGCGACCCCGAGAACGCCTCCCTGAACGCATAGAGCGGACTCGTGCCGATGTCGCCGAAGACGATGCCAAGCGCGGTAAGCGTCAACACACCCGGAGGGGTGCGCCCGCGGTTGGCGATCCCCGTCTGGGACGCGCTCGATCCGACGGTACTGGACAAGGAGAACTCGATCCCGCAAGAAGCTGAGCACCGACGGTAACGCGACGAATGTAAAGAAGCTGTAAATTCGATTTGGAAGACCAGACGACGAGGCAGCGCTTTTTCCCCTCCTCCCCCAGGAGGCGTCCGCCCGAGGGGCGGGGGGTGGTTGCGACTTCGAACCATTCTCCGAACCACCCCGCCGGCTTCGCCGGCACCCCGCCCGGCCCGAAGCGGGGACGCTTCGGGCGTTCGCTGGCTCGAACGTGCGCAGGCACGTTCTCGAATTCCCAGCTCACCCTTGAAAAGGAGGGGAAAACTTACACCCTCGCTCCGGCGTATTCCTACCGGGATGGGGGGTAACGGGGGGAAACCAGGCGGTGTCCCCCTGTTCGTCGACCTTCCGCTCTTGCTTTCGAGGAAACCAGCCGGTGTCCTCCTGTTAGAAACCTGCGCGCCGCGAAGCGGGATGGCCGCGCTACGCGGCCATCGCTTCGCGTTCTGCGGCCTCGAGCTGCTGGAGCTGCCACATCTGCGCGTAGTGGCCCCCGCGCTCGAGGAGGCTGCGGTGGGTGCCCCGCTCCACGATTCGGCCGGTGTCCATCACGATGATCTCGTCGGCGTCCATGACGGTCGAGAGCCGGTGCGCGATCACGAGCGCCGTGCGGCCCTGCGCGATGCGATCGAGCTCGGCCTGGATCGCCTTCTCCGATTTGGAGTCGAGCGCCGAAGTCGCCTCGTCGAAAACGAGGATCTGCGGGTTCTTGAGCAGGGCGCGCGCGATCGCCACGCGCTGCTTCTCGCCGCCGGAAAGCTTGAGCCCACGTTCGCCGACGACCGTGTCGTAGCCGTCCGGCAGCGACTGAATGAATTCGTGGATGTGCGCCGAGCGCGCCGCGTCGATCACCTCATCGGCCGACGCTTCCGGCCGTCCGTACTGGATGTTGTACAGGATCGTGTCGTTGAAGAGCACGGTATCCTGCGGCACGATCCCGATCGCGCTGCGCAGGCTGGCCTGGGTGACGTCGCGAATGTCGACGCCGTTCACGGTGATGCGGCCTTCGCCCACGTCGTAGAAGCGGAACAGCAGCCGTGCGAGCGTTGACTTCCCCGATCCCGAATGTCCGACGACCGCCACCGTCGCGCCGGCCGGGATCTCGAAGCTCACGTCGCGCAGGATCTGCCGGCGCGGCTCGTAGGCGAAGTTCACGTTCTCGAAGCGAACCGTCGGATTGGCCGCCGCGAGCAGCGGAGCGCCGGGCCGATCCTCGATCTCGCGATGTTCCTCGAGCACGCCGAACATACGCTCCATGTCGGCGATCGCCTGCTTGATCTCGCGGTAGAGCACCCCGAGAAAATTGAGCGGGATGTAGAGCTGGATCAGGAATGCATTCACGAGCACGAGGTCCCCGATCGTGAGCGTCCCCGCAACCACCCCGACGGTCGCACGCCACATGATGAGCACGACACCTGTCGCGATGATCACGGATTGTCCGGAGTTCAGCGTCGAGAGCGACGTCTGGCTCTTCAGCGCGGCCCGCTCGTAGCGCTGCAGGTTCTCGTCGTAGCGCCGCGCCTCGTGCTCCTCGTTGCCGAAGTACTTCACGGTCTCGTAGTTGATCAGCGAATCGATCGCCCGCGTGTTCGCGCGCGAATCCTCCTCGTTCATCTGGCGCCGGAACTTGGTGCGCCACTCGGTGACGGACACGCTGAACGCGATGTACACGGCCAGCGTCCCCAGCGCAATCAGCGCGAAGCTCGGCTCGTACTTGGCGATCAGGATGCCGATGACGAGGCTGATCTCCACCAGCGTGGGCAGGATGCTGTAGAGCGTGTAGCCGAGCAGCGTATTGATGCCGCGTACCCCACGCTCTATGTCCCGGGACATGCCGCCCGTCTGACGCTCCAGATGGAAGCGCAGCGACAGCGAGTGGAGGTGCCGAAACACGGCGAGCGCGATGCGCCGCACCGCGCGCTGGGTAACCTTGGCGAACGCTAGCTCGCGTAGCTCCGTGAAGAGCGTCGTCGAAAGCCGGAGCAGGCCGTACGCCACGAGCAGCGCCATCGGCACGACCAGGATCGCGTTCTCCAGCGTGAGCGAGTCGACGATCTGCTTGAGGACGAGCGGCACTCCGACGTTCGCGAGCTTGGCCGCGACCATGAAGGTGAGCGCCAGCGCGACGCGCCACCGATACTCCCAGACGTACGGGAGCAGGGATTTCAGGACGCGCCAGTCGCTGCCGCGCTTGCGCGCACCGGTAAGCGGGGGTGGGGAATCGGAAGAGGCGTAGCGTCGCAAGGAGGGACCCGGGGAAGCACTCGGTTAGAACGGGGATTCTAAAGCTTGGGACGAAAACGGCTATTTCAAGGTTTGCCAATGAGTTAGACGTCCAGCACCGCGCCACCAGCGTCCGCTGGGAGGCTGGGTACGCCGGTTGCGGGGTTGACACTCCGGTCGGTGAACGTATGCTTCAAACGATCGTTTGAATCTTCGCCGGACCCGACCACCCATGTTGAGAGTAAGGCCCGCCACTACCGAAATCCGCGCGAATCACGCCACGCGCGAGCGCATATTCGACGCCGCCGAGGCGCTCTTCCTGGAGCACGGCTTCGACGGCACCAGCCTGCGCATGGTGACGACGCAGGCCGAGGTCAATCTGGCCGCGGTGAACTATCACTTCGGCGGAAAGAACGGGCTCTTCACCGCGATGACGGCGCGCCGCTTCGACGCCATGAACGATGCACGCATCGTGCTGCTCGAGGAGTATCTGCGAGCCGCGCGCGGCGCGCCGCTCGCGTGCGAGCGGGTGCTTGCAGCGATGTTCGTGCCCGCGCTCCAGCTTGCCCGTGATCCCCAGCGCGGCGGGCGCGACTTCCTGCGATTGCTCGGCCGCGCCTATGTGGATCCGTCACCCGTGCTCCGCGAGTTCCTGTCGGAGCGCTACGCGCCGACCATCGAGCGGTTCAAGGAGGCATTCGCCGACGCGCTACCGGAAGTGCCGCGGCGCGAGCTCACATGGCGGCTGCATTTCATGATGGGAGCGCTCGCCTATACGCTTGCCGGCGCCGACGCGTGGCGACTCATCTCCGCCCTGAGCGCGGTCGAGACGCCGGATGACGAGCTGCTCTTGCGCCGGCTCGCGCCCTTTCTGATCGCGGGGCTCAAGGCACCCTTGCCCGACGCTGCGGCACCCGACGCCGCGCACGAACTTTCGCGCGCCGCGCGATCTCAAACCAATCTGACCCGTCCGCGCGCCGCATGACGATGCCGCGCACAAAATCGGGTTTCCAGGAGCGAACGAAATGATAGCGGTACTCTGGTTGATCGGATTTCTCCTCGCGGCCATTGCCCTCGCGTATGCCGCGGCGCCGGGTTGGCTGTGGGCTGCCGGAATCGGCGCGTTGCTGCTCGGGCTCGCGGGGTCCGCCGGGCTTTCGGGCGGCGTGACGACCGTCCTGCTGATCGTCTTCGCGACGGTGACGGCCATCCTGACGTTCACGCCACTGCGCCGTGCGCTCATCAGCGACCGGCTGCTCGCGGCGTTTCGCAAGGTCATGCCCCCGATGTCGCAGACGGAGTCCGACGCCATCAACGCCGGGACCGTGTGGTGGGACGCGGACCTCTTTTCCGGCCACCCGGACTGGAAGAAGCTGCTCGGCATCCCCGCCCCGACCCTCACCGCCGAGGAGCAGGCCTTTCTCGACAACGAGACCGACACGCTCTGCGCCATGTCGAACGACTGGGAGCAGACGCACCACAACTACGACATGCCCCCGGAGGTCTGGCAGTACATCAAGGACAAGGGCTTTCTCGGCATGATCATTCCGAAGCGCTACGGCGGCAAGGAATTCTCGGGGTACATGCACTCGCAGGTGGTGATGAAGCTCTCGACGCGCTGCAGTGCCGCCGCCGTCTCGGTGATGGTGCCCAACTCGCTAGGGCCGGCAGAGCTCCTCCTCCACTACGGCACCGAGGCACAGAAGAACTACTACCTGCCGCGCCTGGCGCGAGGCGCGGAAATTCCCTGCTTTGCGCTCACCAATCCGCACGCGGGTTCCGACGCGGCGGCGATTCCCGATGTCGGCGTCGTCTGCAAGGGCACGTGGGAAGGCAAGCAGGTGCTCGGCATGCGCGTCACCTGGGACAAGCGCTACATCACGCTCGGCCCGGTCGCGACCCTGCTCGGGCTCGCGTTCCAGCTGCGCGACCCGGAGCGGTTGCTCGGTGGAGAAGAGGAAGTGGGCATCACCTGCGCACTCGTGCCGACCAACACACCCGGTGTCCACATCGGCAGGCGGCACATGCCCCTGAACGCCGTGTTCCAGAACGGACCGAACTGGGGCAAGGACGTTTTCATGCCGCTCGACTGGATCATCGGCGGACGCGAGATGGCCGGCCAGGGCTGGCGCATGCTGATGGAAAGTCTCGCGGCCGGGCGCTCGATCTCGCTGCCGTCGTCGAACGTCGGAATGTCGAAGCTCGCCGTGCGCGGCACCGGCGCCTACGCGCGCGTGCGCAGCCAGTTCCGTATGCCGATCGGGAAGTTCGAGGGCATCGAGGAAGCGCTCACGCGCATGGGTGGCAATCTCTACCTGACGGATGCGGCACGCGTGATGACCGCGGGCGCCGTCGACCTCGGCGAGCGGCCGTCGGTGATCTCGGCGATCGTCAAGTATCACGTCACCGAGCGCAACCGGCAGATCATCAACGACGCGATGGACATCCAGGGCGGCAAGGGAATCTGCCTGGGACCCAGCAATTTCATCGGCCGCGCCTACCAGCAGGTGCCGGTGTCGATCACGGTCGAGGGCGCGAACATCCTGACCCGCAGCCTGATCGTGTTCGGCCAGGGGGCAATCCGCTGCCACCCCTACGTGCTGAAAGAAATGAACGCGGCGCGCGATCCGGATCGCGAGCGTGCCGCGCACGCATTCGATCAGGCGCTGTGGAGCCACGTGGGGTTCACCCTCACGAACGCCGCACGCGCCTTCGTCATGGGAATCACCGGTTCGCACTGGGTACACGTCCCGGCCGACGTCGCGCCGGAGACCCGCCGCTACTACCAGCAGCTCACCCGCTTTTCGGCCGCATTCGCTTTCCTCGGCGACGTGTCGATGCTCGTCCTCGGCGGCGGCCTCAAGCGCCGCGAGAAGCTGTCCGCGCGACTGGGCGATATCCTTTCGCTCATGTACCTCGCGTCAGCGGCGCTGAAGCGCTTCGAGGACGAGGGAAGACAGGCCGCGGATGCGCCGCTCCTGCACTGGGCGATCTGGGACTGCATGTATCGCGCGCAGAATGCGTTCGAGGGCGTCATTTCGAACTATCCGAGCCGCGCCGTCGCCTGGTTCCTCCGCCAGATCATCCTTCCCATCGGCCGACCCTATGTCGTGCCGTCCGACAAGCTTGGGCACGAGGTTGCACGGTTGCTGATCGAGCCATCCGCCACGCGCGATCGCCTCACCAGCGGCATGTATCTTCCGACCGACAGGAACGATCCCTTTGCGGTGCTCGAGCGCGCGCTTGCCGCCACCATGGCCGCGGAATCGATCGAGGCTCGTATCCGGACTGCGCAAAAGCAGGGAACCGTCTCCGGCAATTCGGCGGAAGCGCTTGCCGACGCGGCGCGCGCCGCGGGCGTCATCGATGACGCCGAGCGCGAAATCCTGCGTACCATGGCCAGCCTGCGTGACGAAGTGATACGCGTAGACGACTTTCCCCCGGATTTCGGCATTTCGGAATTTCTCGCCAAACCAAACGCGCCACGGCGGGTCGCCGCATGAGCGCGTCGGGGAAGACCTGGTCGTTGCGGATCGTCACCGTTTTCGTGACGCTCGCGAGCGCGACAGGCTGCACGCCTTACGCCAACATCGAGGTCAGCAAGAGCTATCCGGTGGGCAACCACCCGACACCCGAGTGCCTGGACGCCGCGAAACGGGCAACCTACTGGTGCGAGAGCGGCGTGACGAACGCGTCCCCGGAGGTCCAGTCGAATTGCTCGAAGGCGCGCTGGGACCACGCGCGCGCGTGCTAGGCGTAAGAGGAGAAACATGACCGCAAAAGCGATTTACGTCGTCGACGGCGCACGGACACCGTTTCTGAAGGCACGCAACCGTCCCGGGCCATTTTCGGCCAGCGATCTCGCGACCCAGGCGGGCAAGCAGTTGCTGGCGCGCCAGCCGTTCGCGCCGGACGAGCTCGACGAGGTGATCCTCGGTTGCGCCGCGCCGTCTGTCGACGAAGTGAACATCGGACGCGTCGTGGCGCTGCGCATGGGCTGCGGCGACAAGGTCCCCGGCTGGACCGTGATGCGCAATTGCGCGTCGGGGATGCAGGCGCTCGATTCGGCAATGGCGAACATGACGACCGGGCGCTCCCAGCTGCTGCTCGCCGGCGGGGTGGACGCGCTGTCACGCGCGCCGCTTCTCTTCTCGGACGCGATGGTGCTGTGGCTCTCCACCTTCTATGCGGCAAAGAACATCGGGCAAAAGGCCGCGGCGCTCACGAAATTTCGGCCCGCGTATCTCGCCCCTGTGATCGGAATCATGAAAGGACTCACCGATCCGAACGTCGGGCTCCTGATGGGGCAAACCGCGGAAAATCTCGCGTACCGCTTCGGTATCACGCGAACAGAGCAGGACGAGTACGCAGTACGCAGCCATCAACGCGTGGCCCTCGCCCAGGACAACGGCTGGCTGCAGGAAGTCGTGCCTGCTTTCGACGATCAAGGGAAACTCTACGCGGCGGACGACGGAGTGCGGCGCGACTCCTCGGTCGAAGCGCTCGCCAAGCTGAAACCCTTCTTCGATCGCAAGTACGGCACCGTCACGGCCGGTAACAGCTCCCAGGTGACCGACGGCGCGGCCTGGCTGATCCTCGCCACCGAGGAAGGCGTGCGGCGCCACGGTCTCACCCCGCTCGGCCGCCTCGTCGACTCGCAGTGGGCGGCGCTCGATCCGGCGCAGATGGGGCTCGGTCCGGTGCACGCCGCGACGCCGCTCATGCAGCGCCACCGCCTCAAGCTGAACGATCTCGACGCCTGGGAAATCAACGAAGCCTTCGCCGCGCAGGTGCTGGGCTGCATCGAAGCGTGGAAGAGCGACGAGTATTGCCGCACCGAACTCGGTCTCGAGTCCGCGGCCGGCGCGCTCGACCTGGATAAGCTCAACGTGGACGGCGGCGCAGTCGCGCTCGGCCATCCGGTCGGGGCATCCGGCGCCCGCATCGTGCTGCATCTGCTCCACGTACTGAAACGCCTGAACGGCAAGCGCGGCATCGCGTCGATCTGCATCGGCGGCGGCCAGGGCGGCGCAATGCTGGTCGAGACGGTATGAGCGAAGCGAAGCACTTCCGGCTCGAGATTGATGGCGAAGGGATCGCGTGGCTCACATTCGACAAAGCGGGTAGCGCGACCAACACCTTCTCCGCGGAGGTCATGAGCGAGCTCAACGAGCTGCTCGATTCGCTCTCGGTACGGAAGCCGCGCGGCCTCGTCATCCGGTCGGGCAAGGCCTCGGGATTCATCGCAGGCGCCGACGTCGACGAATTCACGCGCATCGACACGGTCGACGACGCGATGGCGATCGTGCGGCGCGGATGGGACGCGTTCAACAAGCTTGCGGCCATGCCCTTCCCCACGCTCGCCCTGGTGCGCGGCTTCTGTATGGGCGGAGGGCTGGAGCTCGCGCTTGCCTGCCGTTACCGGGTCGCTGTCGACGAGCCGGGGACGCGCTTCGCGCTGCCCGAGGTGATGCTCGGCATTCTGCCGGGCTGGGGCGGCGTGATGCGGCTGCCGAGGGTAGTCGGCCCGACGACAGCACTCGACATGATGATGAGCGGTCGGTCGGTGGATGCGCGTCGCGCAAAGCGGGTCGGCCTGGTCGACGCGAGTGTTCCGGTGCGAATCATGGACAACACGGCGCGGGTCATGGTGCTCGATGCACCGAAGCCGCACGCGCTGTCCTTGAAGGACCGGCTGCTGAACGGCCCGCTCAAGCAGCTCGTCGCGAAGCTCGCCCTGCGCCAGTTGCAGAAGAAAGCGCGGCGCGACCAGTATCCCGCACCGTATGCGATCCTGGAGCTCTGGCTCAAGCACGACGGCGACCCGTTCGCGCCACGGCCGGACGATCCCTGTTCGATCGCCTACCTGGCGCAGCATCCCACGACCCGCAGCCTCATCCGCATCTTCGGCTTGCAGGAGCGCATGAAATCGCTCGGCAAGGAAAGCGATTTCACGGCACGGCGCGTGCACGTGGTGGGCGCGGGCACCATGGGCGGAGACATCGCGGCGGTTTGCGCCATGCGCGGCATGACGGTGACGCTGCAGGACCAGAGCGCCGAGCGCCTCGCCCCCGCGATGAAGCGCGCCGCCGAGCTTTTCAGGCGGCGGATACGCGACAAGCTCCGCGTACGCGACGCGATGGACCGCCTGATTCCCGACGTGACGGGCGACGGCGCGCGCCATGCCGACGTGATCATCGAGGCCATCTTCGAGAATCTCGACGCTAAGCGCGCGCTCTTCGGCAAGCTCGAGAAGATCGCGAAAGCGTCCGCAATCCTCGCCACGAATACATCGAGCCTGAAGCTCGCCGACATCGCCACGGTGCTGGACACTCCCGGGCGACTCGTCGGCCTGCACTTCTTCAACCCGGTCCCGCAGATGCAGCTCGTGGAGATCGTGAGCAGCGACGCGACGGATCCCGAGTGGGCGCGCAAGGGCGGTGCGTTCGTTCGCCAGATCGACAAGCTGCCCCTGCCGGTGAAGGACTCGCCGGGGTTCCTGGTGAACCGGGTGCTGGGACCCTACCTCCTCCAGGCGTTCAAGCTGGTCGACGAAGGCGTCGCGAAGGAGACGATCGACGCGGCCGCAACGCAGTTCGGCATGCCGATGGGGCCGATCGAGCTCGCGGACACGGTCGGTCTGGATATCTGTGCCGCCGCGGGCAAGTCGCTTGCCGGCGCCGACGCGACCATGCCCGCGAGCCTCGCGAAGCACGTCGACGCCGGCAAGCTCGGCAAGAAGACGGGCGAAGGCTTCTATCGCTGGATCAAGGGCAAGCCGAACAAGGGACCCGATGGCGAAGTACCGCCGGATCTGGCGAATCGGCTGATCGAGCCGTATCTCGAGGAAGCGCAGAAGACCGTAGCGGAAGGCATCGTCGCCGACGCGGATCTGGCCGACGCGGGCCTGATCTTCGGCACGGGCTTTGCGCCGTTCAGGGGAGGTCCGATGCATTACCTCGCGCATCGCGAAGCGTGACGCGATCTTGCGCGCCGGGTGCAACGGCTAGAATACGAATATGAGCGAGGGCGTACAGCTACCTGCCGGCAAGGATCCCGTCCTGCGAATGGTGCCGATGCCGGCCGACGTCAACATTCACGGCGACATCTTCGGCGGCTGGATCATGGCGCAGGTGGACATCGCGGGCGGCGTGACGGCGAGCCAGCGCGCGCGCGGTCGCGTCGCCACGGTCGCGGTAAACGCGTTCCAGTTCAAGCAGCCCGTGTTCATGGGCGACCTGCTCTCGTTCTATGCGGAGGTGGTCAAGGTCGGCAATACCTCGCTCACCGTGAACGTCGAGGTCTATGCGCAGCGCACACCAGCCGACGTCGAGGTGGTGAAGGTCACGGAAGCCACGCTTACGTACGTCGCGACCGGCGAGGATCGCCGGCCGCGCCAGGTGCCGCCGCCGCTGGGCGCGTAGGGTCCGCACAGGCGCGTACCGTCCCGGCTCGAAGCGGACTGCGCGATAATTCCCGTCAGGCGTCCACGCCCCGGTGGTCGCGGAAATTGCGGAGGGCCGACCATGTTCCTTTCGAACTACTGGTACGTCATCGCCTGGGACTACGAAGTCAAGCAGAAGCCCTTCGCGCGAACCGTGTGCGGCGAGCCGATCGTGCTGTACCGCCGGCCCGATCGGAGCCTGGTCGCGCTGGAAGACTGCTGTCCCCACCGCATGCTGCCGCTGTCGAAGGGCCAGGTGAAGGGCGACCTCATCGTCTGCGGCTATCACGGCATCGAGCTCAACGGCAAGGGCGAGTGCGTCCACATGCCGAACATGGACAAGGTCCCCGCCAGCGTGAAGGTCAAGGCCTATCCCGTGGTCGAGCGGCATCGCTTCGTCTGGGTGTGGATCGGCGATCCGGCGCTTGCCGACGAGGCGCTGATTTCCGACCTGCACTGGTGCTCCGACCCGAACTGGGCGTTCGACGGCGGCACTTACTTCGTACGCTGCGACTACCGGTTGCTGGTGGACAACCTGATGGATCTGACGCACGAAACTTTCGTGCACCCGACGAGCATCGGCCAGGAAGAGATTACCCAGGCGCCCATCAAGACCACCGAGGATGAAAAGTCGGTCACGGTGACGCGCTGGATGCACGACATCGAGCCGCCGCCCTTCTGGGCCACGAATCTCAAGTCGAACGACCTCTGCGACCGCTGGCAGATCGGCACTTTCACGTTGCCTGCAACGGTCAATATCGACGTGGGCGTGGCGCGGTCGGGCACCGGAGCACCGGAGGGAAACCGTGCGCACGGCGTGACAGGAATCGTGGTGGACGTGATGACGCCGGAGTCGGAAACCACGACCTGGTATTTCTGGGGCATGGCGCGCGACTTCGAGGTCAAGGATCAAGGGTTGACCTACCGCATCAAGGATGCCCAGAGCGCAGTATTCGCGGAGGACATCGTCGTCCTGGAAGCGCAGCAGGAGAACCTCATGCGCTGGCCGGACCGTGCGCTGCGGAACTTCAACATCGACTCCGGAGGAGTCCGCGCGCGGCGCGTGATCGAGCGCGAATTGGCCAAGCACGCGCCAGGCGCGCGGTAGCGGCGCTACGCACAAGGCGCAGCATCAGATTGATCAGCTCAGCCACATTTAGGGAGAGCGTTCGTTCGCCACGAGTCGCGGAAGGGTGCATGATGTTCCCTACGGCGAACATCAACGAATTGAACTGATCGTCTGCTCACAACCCGTTGCGGCCTGTCGCTCATAGCGAAGCGGACGTTCGCGAACTTTCCCGGAACGGCCATGAGCGGACGTCCCAACTTTCGGACATCCGGGAGCAGTCATGGCACGGCCAAGGCGAAGACCATCGGAACCAGAACTATAGTGAGCAGCGCGTTGAGAATCATTCCAAGGCTCGCGAACGCGCCGGCTACCTCGGATATCTGAAACGCCCGGGCGGTTCCAATCGCGTGAGAGGCGACCCCCAGAGCGAATCCCTTCGCGCGGTCGTCCTCGATGCCCACCGCCCGCAGAATCGCGGGACCAAAAACCGCACCAAATATCCCCGTCGATATTACTACCACCGCCGTTAGCCCGGCGACGCCACCGAGTTTGGCGGCGACTTCGACGGCTACGGCCGTAGTGGCGGACTTCGGCGCGAGTGTCGCCAGCAGTTCGTTCCCGGCGCCGACGGCGCTTGGCAGAGCAAGCGCGCTTAACACGGCTACGACGGATCCGGCGATGAGCGCGATCGCGATGGGGTAGCTGGCATTCGCGATGAGGCTCAGTTGGCGCGACAGCGGCACTGCAAGCAGCACGATTACCACCCCGAGCGCCTCATTCAACAGATAGGCCTGCGCGAAATAGTCCTCGTAGCTCATACCGGTTGTCACGAGCAGCAAAGTGACCAGGGCCGTAGCCACCAGCACGGGGTGCAGCAGAGGGGGCTTTCCGAGCCGCTGCCATAGCTTGCTGGCGACTGTGTAAGCGACAACTGTGACAAGGACGCCGAACAGCGGATGCGCCTGGAGGAGAGAGAACCAGCTGTTCATGCCGTTCCTCCCTTCGCAGCCCGCCGCAGCAAGATCTGGGCTAGTGTGCCGGTGGCGATGAGGGTGACAGCTGTCCCGAGGACGATCGCGACGCAGACAGAGAGCCAGGCCCGGGCCAGCAGGTCCGCGCTCGCGACGATCCCAGCCGCCGCCGGGACGAAGAAGAGCGGGATGTGCGGCGCAGTGACATCGAAGATCCGTCCGGATGCGGGGTCAGCGGCGCCACGGACGGCGAATACACCCGCGAGCATCAACATGCCGATGGCGGCACCCGGCACCGGTACGGCGAAGCTTTCGGCAACCGCGTCCCCGATGACGGTGAATCCGAGGACAAGCCCCATTGACGCAATAATGCTCGCACTACTTGGCGGTGCCGATCGTGACTCCTCGAGTGCACCGCGAGCCGGGGCGGCGCGGCGAAGGCGGTCAGCCCAGGGCCGACTCCCGGGAATGATATCGCCGTCGATTGCCGGTGTGGAAATTGCGACTGTCGGCGACAGGCCTATAGGAGATGAAGAGGTAACTGCAGATTTCATGAGCGCACCCTCGTTTCGGTTCCGGCGCCCGCGGCGTCGGGGACGTTCGACTTGGTCGCAAGGGTGGAACAGCGCCGGCTTCGGGGACATCACTCGGCTGCAGTATTGGGGCTACTGCATCTGCAGTATTTTGATAGTCTTGGTCGGAAACGGCTGAGGTTCGAGCACTGTCCATGGCCCGGAGAACGAAGCCTGAGCCGCTCACCCTTCGTGAGCGTCAGATCGCCGAGGCCTATGCGGGCGGGGCGAGCTACCGAGAGATCGCCGAGCGATTGTTCATCGCGCCGACCACGGTCCGAACCCACCTGAGCGCGATTTACCGGAAGCTGGGCGTCTCTTCGAAGATCGGGCTGCTGCGCATGCTCGAACGTCCCGGCGGCGACGCGCAACCAGAGCCCCCTCCCGATAGACCCCAAACCACACAAGTCGGACGGCCATCGGACGATCCCGCCGTCCATATCTCCAATTCTCGGCGCCAGGAACGCCGCAAGGTGGCGCTACTCGTCGTCGATTTGGATATCACCAGCCTCGACGGAGGCGCGAACGATATCGAACTCGTCCAGGACAGATTTTCCGCGTTTTCGGGTCGTGCCCGCGCCGAGATTGCTGTTGTCGAAGGGACAGTCATAAACGAGGTGGGTGAGCGACTCGTGGCGTGCCTGGGTTGGCCTGTCGCGCATGAAGATGACCCAGGCCGCGCAGCGCGGGCAGCATTGGCAATACGTGAAATGATCCAAGGACTCCGCGAAACCGGGAAGCTCTCCCTTCCAAGTTGTCGTATCGGCGTGGCGATGGGGATGATCATCGCGAGTCGAACGGGAAACCAACACGGTGAGCAGGATGTGTTCCTCGGCGATGTACTCGGTGTGGTCGATAAGATCCTTGCGGCGACGAAACCGAATCAAATTTTGGTGGATCAGGAGACTGCAGATCGGATTGCCGGGGCTTTCGACGTGCGTGCCCGTGACCCGAATCTCGAGCCACGGCTCAGCGCGAACCAAAAGGTATTCGCGGTAGAGCGCGAGGTGCTTGCAGCCAGTCGGTTCGACAGCCGAGCGAGCGCGAGGCTGCTGAAAATGATAGGCCGAGACGAAGAGCTGACCTTCATGGAGAAGCGATAGCGCACGCGAAATCCGGAGAGGTCAAGCCGCGTTGCTGGTGGGGAGCGAGCATTGGAAAGTCGCGCCTGATTCGTGCAATTGTCGACGAGATTACCAAGGAGCCGATCGCCCTGATTCGCTATCAGTGTTCACAAATCTACCGAACTCCGCGTTCTGGCCGATCGTCGCACGCTTTCTGGCCGATTCCGGAATCGTCAGCGAGGAGCCGGATAGCGAGAAAAACTCCAAGCTCCTGCGAGTGCTGGAGAACTCGTTCCCGACGATCCAGCGTTATGCCCCTGGTCGCCGCGCTTATCGGTATCGAAAACGCGGATGAGGCGCGCGTGGTAGCCAATCTGCCCCCCAAAGTTCGTCGTGCCAGAACGATGGATGCGTTGACGCGCTACGTGATTGAGCTAGCGGGGGTGCCATCCTTGCCCTGGTGTTCGAGGACATCCATTGGCCGATCCATCAACCTACAATAGCTGGTACAACTGATCGAAGCGATCTCGGGCACGCAGTATTGATTTTGTTGACGTCACACCCGCGCAATTTCAGAACTTTCTGATCTCCTGAACATACGCACCTGAGCCTCAATCGCCTGACCAGCAAGCTCGCAATGGTTGAGGAGATAGCTAGCGCAGGCGTCGTTCCCGACACGTTCGAAATGCGATTGTCTATCGTGGAGACGTATTCCCCTATTCATTGAAACTCACAAAGAGCGTACTCGAGATGCGAATAGACACCTGTCCATGAACCACCACAAGCTTTGCCATGCATTGACTTGTCATTCCCGCGACATTGCAGATCTAATAATAGCGCGCTTGATCACTCGACATCGATAAGAGTCCTGCAATCGCCGCCTGTATCGTCGCCAATTCTCGCATGCGTTGCTAGCCGTACTGTTGAAGTACCTCATGCGCGCTTAATTCAGCGCTGAACAGTTGTAGCGAACGCACGTATTCGCGCGAAACGCCGCCAATCCATTATCTGTTCAGCATGCGCTAATTCGCGACGCCATATACGTCAACCTGCTTCGTCGGAGCGCGAACAGATTCACAGGAGAATCGCAACCGTTTTGGATCGCGCCTCTCAACTATCAATCACGCCAGAACGGGCCTCCCTTGCGCGCAATGCCCCTGTTGAAGGTGATGCTGGCCACATCGCTTATCATTACCGTTAAGCGGGAATCTGGGACAAGGCTCTTAAGTTCTTCGTGATAAAGGGCCGCAAAGCGTACGCGGAATACGCGAACTTGGAAGCCGCCGAAGCGTTCGCGTCGGCGTTAAGCGCGCTCGAGAAGATGGGCGTCTCCAAAGAAAACGAGCAGGCCACTATTGAGATTTCAATCTTGCTCGGATCAATTCGCACTTTTTTGGTTGATCTCGGTCGCGGCTTGGAACTCTATTCGTCTGCATTGAAAAAGGCTGAAGGATTGCAGGATCAAGGCTCTTAGTGCATTCGCACGCGAAGATTGGTCGCGCCTACTATGACATAGGCGAGTTCGAGCGGTGTGACGAGAGCTATTCAAAGGCCTTGGAGCTGGCCGAGACAGACAACGATCAAGTGCGAATAGCCTCCGTACTCAATCACCTTGGGCTTTTGCGCCTGACTACATCCACGCTTCCGGATGCAATTCATTTGTTCGAGAAGTCATTGGAGTTGCAAACCATTCTCGAAAATCGGGCAGGAGAGGCCTCCACCTGCATCTCTCGCGCTGTCGTGGAACCGGTGGGAAACTCAGAGCGTGCCGAGTCCTATGCCAGGAAATCGCTCGAGTTTTCCCAGAAGAGCGATGACAAGAGGCAAATACTCTGGTCGCTCATCGCCATGGCGAATGCCAAGGCCAATTCAGGAGATTCGGGAGATTTTGTACGCTATATGGATATGGCGGAGGAACTTTTTCGCCGCGTCCCACATTTTCAGGCGACGACTTGGCTGGTATGGGTCCGGGCACTACTCGCGATAGACAGCAAGGATTCGGAGAACGGTTTCGAGATCGCAGAAAGGGGCGTAGAAATAGTTCAGCATGGAGGTTTTTTCGCCCACGAGACTGCCGCAACATATGCACGAGCCGCTGCATTGTATTTCATTGCCGGACATACTGACCTGGCGTGGCGAAACGCGGAAAAAGCAATCGAGTGGGCCAAGAATCGTCCGATTCGGTTGGAGCTCGGGATCGCTTCGGTCGTTTTGATGCAACTCTACGCAGAACGAGGATCGCGTGGCGACTGGGAAGTTGCACGCAGATATCTGCAAGCGGCTTTGGAGAGCTTCACAACCGTGGGCGCGGAACTGGACTTAGGACGCGCGCACCTCGCTGGTGCGGAAATCCTGCAGTCAAACGACTTATCCGAGGCTCGCTTTCACGCGGAACGGGCGCGCGCGATCTTCGGGCGGCTCGGCTCGAAGGTCCTGCTGTCGCGCGCCAAGCGCCTTTTTTCGGAAATTCGCTGAGTTTATGAGAAGCGGATTTATGGTCGTAAAAGGCAGGGCGGATAAGCTGAAGCACAACTAGTGGCCCATTTGTAACCGGCAGGCCCTTCCTAACCGTCGACTTGAAGACCGATGCCGGCCAGTATTTGGCCGTGCCTGGGCGCGACGCCAATGCCGCTCAAGGGCTGAATGGCCTCCTCAAAGGAGGGTGATCGCCGTAAAGAGTCGATGGCGCCGGCGAATGGCCGCTTTCGGCGACGGGACCGTACAGCCGCTGCTGGCCTATTCTGTTGAAGAACTCGGTTGCGGCTCAATAATTGGTGAGGGGCAACCGGGTGGCCCAGCGCGTTGCCCGCTGTTCGGAACGATTTAACTGGATTCTACGACCCGGATTGAACGTTGATTGGTGGTTTTTGCCTCATGTGAGCGCGCCGATGCCTGGAATCAGCGGTCCTTGCGCGACCAGCTTGGCTTAGCGCCGTAGATTTTGAACGGCAGCTGCCAGCGTGAATTCGTCGGTGGCACCGCTGAGCCCTCTAAAGCGCAAGCGATCCAACTTGAGGATTCGCTTGAGGTGCGCAAACAACATCTCTACCTTCTTGCGTTCGCAGCGTGAGCGCCGATATTGCTCAGTGTTGCGATTTGCCGCGCCAGCTCGCGGCCGATTCATGATGCTGCGCGCGATCTTGCGAATCGGCGTGTTCGGCAGCAGCGGTCTTTGATTGGCACGTTGCGCAGTCTGCCTGACTGTACCAGTAGATGATCGTGTCGCCTTGTGACGTGCATACGCGAGTTCTTTATGTACGTACCCGCTGCGCAAGCGTGCCCCTGGGCAGCGGTATTCGTCAGCGTACTCGTTCCACTGGAACTCGCTGCTGTACAACGTTTCGTCGTTATTTGCGCCCTGTCCCACACAGCACATGGGCTCGATGCCTTTGTCCTCGACCATCCACGCCAGCATCAGCGCCGTCCCGTAGCGGTGTCGCCGTTGAGGCGCTCTGGTGTGAGATCGAAGCGCTCCGCAACCCGATCAACCATCGCCTTGCGGACTCCACCTCCGCGGTGCGTTGGCAGTGTTGCCTCCACATCTAGATCACGCCGTGCTCGGTGTCGATCAGATAGTTCGTCGAGTAGCATAAAAGCGTGCCGCCTTTGCCGCGTCCAGCGCGACTGTGATCGGTCAGCGAGATGTTCTTCGTAGTGCTTGGCAGCGACTCGTCATCCAACGATTCCAGATACTCCCGAACAGCCCTGTACTGAGCGCTGATCCTTCCAGTCGACCACCTCGCTGCTTGCACGCCGCGTTGTCTGTTCGCATCGCCGCTACAACGCTGTCGTCCACTGCAACCCCTCTCCCTTGACTATACCAGCAGCCATGCAGCTGCGCACTACTTCATCGATAGCCATCTACTCCCGCTCGCACGAAAGCAGCCGTGACGATTCTTGGACGTCGAATGCTCCGTACACCATCCCCCAAGCCCAGACGCAGAACCAGCGATAAGCAAGTTCAGTTGCACCTCTTCGCATAGCCGCCGCTCCGATTGATCCCGAAGCAGTAGCCGACGTTGAGCATCCGATCATCAGCTCCTATCGATCTAGGCTACCGTTGTTCTGTAGAAGCCGCGAGTTGACCTCGCAGCTCGCTTAGATCTAGAAGCGATCAATGCGCCGAAGAAGTTGATCAGTTCGACGTGTTATTTTCATTGAACTAGTAGAACAGCTGTTCTTGCACACCCTCCTGTTGCCCCATCATCTCGACGCCTCCCTCGTCGCTGGACTGGGATTAAGAACCCGCACGCGAATCGTAGTTCAGGGAGTTTTTCAACAAAATAGGCCGTAAGCGGCCACTGAACGTGCATCCACGCAGGTATTTCCCTTTCCGGGCGTGCCGCGAATCACGAATACTCCACGGTAGGGCAATAAGTCCTTGAGCGAGCTACGTAATCGCCGCCTTAACAGGCGCAGTATTCGATTGATTTAGTGGTAGTTTCGGCCCGCCCTCGCTCGCCGAGACTCGCTGAAACGTGCTGAGGTGCGCGCGTTTTCTCCACGTTCAGTTCGAGCGGATCGAACGTCTGTTCACAACTGCGGATTCAACTGATCGATGCAACACACTAGACGCCGTCGAGGCGAAAGGAGTGTTGCAGATGAAGCAAAGGCCACGGATTTATTATTCCGCCAGCCAGAGGGCACTGATCTGGGAGCGCTGGCAGAAGGGGGAGACTCTTCACCAGATCGCGGGGCTGTTTGATCGGTACCACTCATCGATACAGGGCATTCTGGCTGAGTCGGGCGGGATACGCCCCGCCGAGCGGCACCGTTCGAGATGGGCATTGACGTTGACGGAGCGCGAAGAGATCTCACGCGGTGTGGTAGCGGGGAACTCCATCCGGTTGATCGCGGCGTCGCTGGGCCGAGCACCGTCGACGATCAGCCGCGAGATCCAGCGCAATGGTGGTCCGGCTGGGTATCGTGCCGGTCGAGCCGACCAGGCGGCTTGGAATCGGGCCTGTCGCCCGAAGGTCTGCAAACTGGTGCAAAACCGAGTGTTGGCACATCTCGTGGCAAGTAAGCTATGCCTGGAGTGGTCGCCCGAGCAGATTGCCGGCTGGCTCAAGCGTACCTGCCCCGATGACGAAACCTATCAGGTGTCACACGAAACCATTTATCGCAGCCTGTTCATTCAGGCCCGCGGGGCGCTGAAGAAGGAGCTGGTGGCGCATTTGCGGCGCACCCGAGGGATGCGCCGCTCGCGCCACCACACGCAAAAGACCAGCATTCACGGTCGCATCACTGACGCGGTATCCATCAGCGAGCGTCCCGCCGCAGTCGAAGACCGCGCTGTACCGGGTCACTGGGAAGGGGACCTTCTGTTCGGCAGCAAGCATAGCCAGATCGCGACGCTCGTCGAGCGTCAATCACGCTACGTCATGCTCGCCAAGGTCGCCAGCAAAGATACGGAAACGGTCGTTAATGCGCTCATCAAGCATGCACAGAAGTTACCGCACGAACTCTACCAATCGCTGACCTGGGACCGCGGCAAAGAGATGGCGGACCACCAACGCTTCACGCTCGCAACCGACATCAAGGTCTACTTCTGTGATCCGCAGAGCCCTTGGCAACGCGGCTCGAACGAGAATGCGAACGGGCTATTGAGGCAATACTTGCCCAAAGGCATCGACCTTTCAGCCTACTCGCAATCCAAACTCAACGCGATCGCTCGGCGACTCAACGAACGCCCGAGGAAGACACTAAACTACGAGACACCCGCTGAGCGATTTCTTCAGTCTGTTGCGTCGACCGGTTGAATCCGCAACCCAAATCGGACGCTCGAGACCGCCCGTTTACTTGGGGACGCAGGGACGCCGAAGGCATTTTTCACCGCGCGATTAAGTGCATCAGGGCCGGTGCAGCGGCGATGGTCAATATCGCGTTTAGAACCATTCCGAGGCCGGCGAAAGCGCCTGCCCTGTCGGAGATCTGCAGCGCCCTGGCCGTTCCGATCGCGTGCGAAGCGACGCCCAACGCAAAGCCGCGTGCGCGCTCGTCAGTAACGCCGATCCGGTCGAGCACGATCGGGCCGAGAACGGCGCCCGCGATGCCGGTTCCAATCACGACCACTGCGGTAACGCCCGCCAGCCCGCCCAGTTGCTCGGATACGCCAACAGCCACGGCGGCGGTTGCCGATTTCGGGAGAAGTGTCGCGAGGAAATTGCAGTCGGCACCGAGGGCAATCGGAAGGGCGGTGGCAGAGCCGGCGGCGACCGCCGCCCCGGCGAAAAGCGCTATCGCACAAGGTATCCGGCGCGCTGCGAGTTCGTGCCAATTTCGACAGAGCGGCACCGAGAGGAGAACGACCACGAGCCCGAGGCCGAGCGAGAGCGGACGGGTCTGCTCGGCATATTGCACGTAAGGTAGGTCGGCGAGCAGCAGAACGGCGCCGGTCGCGATCGTCGCGATTAGGATGGGATGGCCGAAGGCGGGCCGCCCGGTCCGCTGCCAGAGGGCGACAGCGCCATAATAGGCGGAAACGGTTAGTGCCAGACCGAAGAAGGGACTCGCCAGATCGAGATTGAGGACGCTGGTCATGCCGTGCACTCCTTCGCGGTTACCCTCAAAAGGGCCTCGAAAATCAGCCCGACCGCCGCGATCGCTAGCACCGTGCTGAACAGGATCGCGACGGAGACGGCGAGCCATTCGGCCGCGAGGATATCCAAACTTGCCACGAAGCCGACAGCGGCAGGGATGAAGAAGATCGGAAAGTGCGGGGCAACTGCATCGAAAAGCCGCTCGATATCGCTGTCGACCCCACCCGATGCGCAGAAGCCGAGCCCCATAACCGCCATCCCGACCGCTGGGCCCGGGATGGGGAGGCCAAGCGCCCGAACGACAAGGTCGCCTGCGAGGGCGGCAGCCAGGACATACGTGATGGCACGGATCATAGTGGCGCTCCCTCCTTAAACAGGCCGACGGAGATCTGTTGAAACGACGATCTCGGCGTTATCAGGATTCGGTACGCTGAAACGAGGTGACATTCTTCTTCTCCTCTGCATTGTTTCAGGCGCACTTGGCGGGTTCTGAATCCGGCGCCTGTTGAATGCGAGGATCGCTCATGAGCTGCCGCCGCGGTATCGGGCAGTTGCGCCAAATCTAATACGGCATATGCATCAAATTTGTTATGGTGATGCACCATGATCGGGGAGTCGGGCATGGATAAGCCGGCCAGCGCCACCGAGTCGCTCAGCCGACGCGAGCGGGAAATCGCTAAGCTCTATGCGGATGGCTCAAATTATCGAGAGATTGCAGAACGGCTCTGCATCGCCCCCGCCACCGTTCGCACGCACGTCGGCACCATCTACCGCAAGCTTGGGGTCTCCACGAAAATCGAGCTACGCCGCACGCTCGGCGATGGCGAATCGCAGCGCGAGCGGGTGCCTCGCTCCGAAACCGCGTCCCAAGACGTCCCTTCGCGTCGGCACGTGACTGTCTTGAGCGCTGCACCCGACGCGATCGGGCGGTTGGCCGAGGAGCTCTCGCCTGACGATCTGGCAGAGGTGATCGCGGGCTTTCAGGACGAGGTTGCCGAGGCAGCCAGGATCCACGGGGGCCTGAGGATTGGGCAGGGAAGCGCCGAAAGCGGCATTTGCTTCGGCGTGCCAGAAGCGGACGAGACCGATCCCGAGCGCGCCGTGAACTGCGCCCTCGAAATCGAACGCCGCTGCCGGGCGCGAAAAATCGCGAACGATCGGATACTCGCGGTCAGGATCGGGGTGTACTCCGGTCCCGTCATTGTCAAGGGCGACGCCCTCGAGCCGTCGGCCGTCATCGGCGGTGCGGCCTATATGGCAGCCCAACTCGGTCGGGAGGCGAGGGGCGGAGGGATTGTCGTCTGCGCTCGCACACAGGCGGCACTCGGCGGGCTCTTCGGCTTCACCGAACTCGGCGCGGTCGAGATCGACGGCGCTAGCGCGCTCCAGACCTTCTCGGTCTCGGGCGCCGCGTCGGCCGTGACACGGTTTGAGGCGTTGCACGGTTATCGCCTGAGCCCCTTTGTCGGGCGACAGCATGAAGTCAGTCTTCTGGAGTCGCTATTCCGGCGCGCGATGGACGGGGTTGGCCAGGCCGCGCTGATCTTGGGAGAACCGGGAATCGGAAAGTCGCGAATCGTGCGCACGCTTTGCGACAATCTCTCGGTAAGCCTGCGGAACCTTCTCGTCTTCCAGTGCTCCCCACACGAACGCACGAGCACGCTCCACGCGATCGCCTCGACACTGCGTCAACGGGCCGGCGTGGACGCCTTGGCGACCCCCGGCGCGCGTCTCGACGCCGTATCAGCGCTATTCGGCGGAGAGATTGCGGGCAACCCGGTTGCGCGCGAACTCATCGGCAATCTCACTCTCCTTCCATATCAGTTGCCCGAAGGCACGCAGCCCATTGCGGCGGACCGGCGCCAATCGGCGACACTCGATCTCCTCGACCGGTTCGTCCGTCGCTGTGCCGGCGAGCGTGGTCAGGTGATCGTGTTCGAGGATCTGCACTGGGCCGATCCGACAACGCTGGTCTGGCTGGAACAGCTGATCGGCGAGGTCGAGAGCTGGCCGGTCCTCATCCTCTGTACCGCCCGACCGGAGTTCTCGCTCCCGGCCGGGATCGCGTCAAACGTTACGACCCTAGCCTTGCCGCGACTGGGGAAAGAGGCCACGCAGGAGCTGGTCAGCGCACAGTGCGGCGAAGAGGCGCTGCCGCCTGAGGTGATGCGGCAGATCGCCGAACGCTCGGGCGGCATTCCGCTGTATGTCGAGGAGATCGCGCGTGCGCTCCTCGAAGTCGGTCAGTCGGAGAACGCCGTCCCGGTCACCCTGGCGGCCTCGCTCACCAGCAGGCTCGACAGGCTGGGCGCGGGCAAGGCAGTCGCGCAGGCGGCCTCGGTGATTGGCCGCGATTTCGAGATCGACGTTCTGCGTGAGATCGTTGGCCTGTCTCCGGCGCAGTTTGAGAAGGCAGTAAAGGCGCTGCTCGCCTCGCGCCTTGTCTTGCGCCGGACCGGGGCGGGCCCCGGCGCGCACCAGTTCAGGCACGCCCTTATCCGCGATGCCGCCTATGAAAGCTTGCTGCGCGGCCGACGCGAATATCTTCACGCTCGGATCGCCGATTGTCTTGCTACGCTCAATCCCGAAATTTCAGCCGCGGAGCCCGAGCTACTGGCGCATCACTACTCCGAGGCGGGTCTCGCCGAGAAGGCCGTCACTCAGTGGCTGCGCGCAGGCGAGCACGCCGCGGCGCGCTCGGCCCATCTCGAGGCCATCTCTCATTTATCCAAAGGCTTGGAGTTACTTGCGACGCTTCCTGAGACGCGAGACCGCATCGAGAAGGAGCTGGCACTGAAGATCGCGCTTGGCCCATCAATTCTCGCAACGCGGGGGTTCGGAGACCTAGCATTCGCCGAGACATACGAGCGCGCCCGCGAACTCGCCGAGCAGCTTCAGGACGACTCAAGCCATTTCACAGCTCTCTGGGGTCTTTGGATCCATAATTTGGCCGCAGAGCGATTTGAGACCGCGGAAACTCTGACCACTCAGCTTCTTTCCGCCGTAGGGCGCCAAAGTGATTCCGCGATTCTTCTCCAGGCGCACCATGCTGCTTGGACGACGGACTTTTTCCGGGGAAAATTTGCATCGTGCCTTGACCATACGGAGAAAGGCGAAAGCTACTATGACCGCCAGCGACATCACACCCACAAGTTTCGCTATGGGGGACACGACCCAGCGGTGTGCAACCTGAGTTTCAGGTCCTTATCGGAGTGGCTGATGGGTTTCCCGGATCGTGCCCTGGCGAGTAGCCAGCGCGCTGTCGACCTTGCTATAGAGATTGACCATTCCAATAGCCACGCTCAGGCTTTGATGACCAAGGCTATGGTTCATTACTTTCGGGGTGAAGCGGAAGCGGCCTACGAGACGGGTGAAGCGATGGTTGCGCTCTCCGTCGAGCATGGACTGGGAATGTGGACGCCTCTGCTCCAAGAAGTAAGTCGCGCCGCCTTGGCATCTTGCGGCAGGGGCGAGCAAGTACTGGATGCGACGCGCGAAAGCCTCGCCACATTGCAACGGACCGGCGTCGGGGTCTTTGGGCCGTATCGCTTCGCCGCATTTGTCGATGCGCTCCGGCGGACCGGGCAGCACGCTGCCGCTGCCGAGTCACTGGGCTATCTCGATGCGGCGCAATCTATGATCGATCGCAAGGGCGAAAGCTGGTTTCAGGCGGAGATTCTTCGATTGCGCGGCGAAGTCTTGCTCGATGAGGCGCCGTTCCACGTAGCCATCGAAACTGCGCGCGCAATGAAGGCGCGCTCTCTTGAGCTACGAGCTGCAACTAGCTTGGCACGCCATTGGGTCAACAACCACTATCGCCGCGACGCGCACGATCTCCTCGCGCCCGTCTATGGATGGTTCACTGAAGGCTTCGATACCGCCGATCTGATAGAAGCGAAGGCGCTCCTCGACGAGTTGTGCTGAGTTTCGCTCGCTCTACGCCTGTGTCAGCCGACATCCGCTGTTGACACTCCTCGGACGTCCATCTCTCGTGACGGAAGGGTCGAAACGGGCTCGAAGCGGTAACCCGCTGCATCAAGTACGAAGATCCGGTCTTGGCCGAACACGGCCGATCAGGGGGGGTCGCGTTCCGCCGGACCCAAAGTAGGGTCGCGACCCATCTGCAGGCCCGTAACGGTCCACGTGCCGGCGGACTAACAACCCGTCGGTCGAATGTCTCTGATACAGAAGCTTCAGCCATCTTGGCCACAGTACAAACGGCCGCTACCCACTGCTGACACTCACTGCCCTGAATTGAGCGCCACAAAGCAGTAACTCGCGCGGCGCGCTCGGCGCATAGCGTATGCATGGCCAAGCGCGGCCATCGCACCATCGCAGCCAGCCGCTGCATGAACTCAAGCGGCGTCATCACCAGGTGTGTGGTGCCGGCGCGTTAGGGTGTCTGCGGCCTCAGCACCGCCTAGCCCGCGCGTCTGGGCTGATGACCCGGGAGACTGGGATAATGTTCAAGGTGGCGGGTCCTGCAATAGCTATTCCGTGGCACGGCGACGAAGCTCATTCGTTGACCGCTTGCGTTGGGCCGGCATGCTAATCAAACTCCTGTGTCCCAATCAGAAGTCCAGCTGAAGGAATTCGACCATGGAAATGCCCCTGAGCCCGATGGAGTTCGCGCGGCGAGCGCAGCGCCTGTACGCGAATCGCGAGGCGGTCGTCGATGGTGATCTGCGGCTGACCTACGGACAGTTCCTGGGTCGCTGCGACCGCTGGTCCTCGGCGCTGCAGGCGCTGGGGGTCGGACAGGGCGATCGGGTCGCCTATATCGCGCCGAACACACACAGCCATCTCGAGGGCTTCTACGCGGTGCCGCAAATCGGCGCGGTGCTGGTGCCGATCAACTATCGGCTGCTGCCGGCAGATTTCGAATACATCATCAACCATTGCGGGGCGACCGTGGTGTGCGCGCATCCCGACCATATCGCGGCGGTGGACACTATTCGCGACAAGCTGCCTGGCGTGCGACATTTTGTGGCGCTGGAAGGGGCGGGGAATGGCTGGCTCGATTACGAGACGACCTTGGCGGCGCATGCGCCGGAGTTCAGGAAGGTCGATATCGCCGAGACTGAACTGATCACTATCAACTACACCTCTGGCACCACGGCGCGGCCGAAGGGGGTGATGATCACTCATCGCAATGCGTATCTCAATGCGCTCGGCACGCTGGTGCATCAACACCTGTCGCCGGCGGATCGGTATCTTTGGACGTTGCCGATGTTCCACGCGAACGGGTGGACGTTCACCTGGATCAACACGGCGCGCGGCATGACCAATGTGTGCCTGCGGCGGGTAGAGCCGAAGCTGATCTTCCAGCTGATCCGCGACGAGGGGATCACCATGTTCTGCGCCGCACCGACGGTGCTGATCGGCATCGCCAACGCGCCCGCGGAGATTCGGGCGGGGGCCCCGCGGGGGGTGCGGTTGTTCACCGCGGGGGCACCACCGGCGGCAGCGACGATCGAAATGGTAGAGCGGGAGCTTGGGTGGGAGCTTACCCATGTGTATGGGCTCACCGAGACGGCGCCGCTGATCACATTCTGCGAGCCCTTGCCGGAGCACCTTGCTTTGTCACCGCAAGCGCGGGCGGAGCTCAAGGCGCGGCAAGGAGTGGAACTGGTGAGCTCCGGCGAACTGCGGGTGGTCGACGCTGACGGCAACGAGGTGCCGCGGGACGGACTCACGCTGGGCGAGATCACCGTGCGCGGTAACGTGGTGATGAAGGGCTACTACAACGATCCGGAAGCAACCGCGGCGGCAATCAAGGATGGCTGGTTCCAGTCCGGCGATGCGGCCGTGGTGCACCCCGATGGCTATGTCGAGATCCGCGATCGATTCAAGGACGTGATCATCAGCGGGGGCGAGAACATTTCGTCCGTCGAGGTGGAGGGCTGTCTGCTCCGGCATCCGGCGGTGCAGGAGGTGGCGGTGGTGGGTATGCCGCATGAGCGATGGGGGGAGTCGCCGCACGCCTTTGTCATCCTGCGCGCCGGAGCCACGGCCACCGAGGACGAACTCAAGGCGCATGTCCGCGGTAGCCTGGCGCATTTCAAGACGCCGCAATGGATCAGCTTCGTCGACGAACTGCCGAAGACAGCGACAGGGAAGGTGCAGAAATACGTGTTGCGAGCTGGGAAGTCTGGTATCGCGCGACAGTAGCGGACGGGCAAGCTGATCCGTCGCGTCAGGCGGCGGCGAATCCATGAAGACCGCCGTGCAACTTGCGAAACGCACCGCTCAAGCAGTCTACGGCAATGCCATCTGGCAGCTGCCAGCCAACACAACGCCACGCCGCGCGCTTAGAGCAGGCCCGCCGAGTTGCTGATGCCGTCGGAACTCCCCGTTGGAACGGCTTCCTCGTAACCGGCCCTTCGCCACCGGCGGTTCCTGGCCGACTCCCGCCGGCGGCGTTCCTCGACAGCGGACTTCTCGGTGTGCGTCCGCTTTCTGGATCAGCGACTGGCCGAGAGCGACCGAAACTGTGTGAAAACTATCTGCGGCCGGAGAGGTCGGATGGCTTGTCGGGTTGATGGAGCCGTTAATGGGCCGATACATCGATGGACAGGACCGCACTCAAAGCGTCCTGTTTCCTGAGCGACTGGACGACTGGATCGATGAAGACAACCCGGTGCGTGCGGTCGATGTCTTTGTTGACGAGCTGGATCTGGTGCGCCTGGGCTTTCGAGCGCGCCCAACCCGCCGAGACAAGCCGGCCGGCGTATCACCCGGCCACGCTGCTCAAGATCTACATCTACGGGTACCTGAACCGCATCCAGTCCAGCCGACGGCTGGAGCGAAAGGCGCAGCGCAACGTAGAACTGATCTGGCTCACCGGGCGACTGATGCCCGATTTCAAAACCATCGCCGACTTCCGCAAGGACAACGGCGAGGCCATTCGCAGCGCGTGCCGAGAGTTCGTCCTGCTGTGTCGGGGACTCGGTCTGTTCGAGGAGGCCACGGTGGCCGTTGACGGGAGCAAGTTCAAGGCGGTGAACAACCGGGACAAAAACTTCACCGAGCGCAAGCTCAAGGCACGCATGCAGCAGCTCGACGAGAGTGTGCAGCGCTACCTCACGGAGCTCGACCGCGCCGACCGCGATCCCAGCCTGGTGAGCGCAGAGCGGGTCGAGCACCTCAAGGACAAGCTCGTCACGGTGAAGGCGCAGATGAGCGGCTGCGGAATCGAACAGCAGCTGAACGAGGCCGCCCGACCGGCAGGTCTCGCTCACCGACCCGGACGCCCGGTCCATGGCCACCAGCGGACGCGGCACTGGGATGGTCGGCTACAACGTGCAGACGGCGGTCGATACCAAGCACCACCTCATCGTTGCGCACAAGGTCACCAACCTCGGTCATGACCGCACGCAACTGGCCGACATGGCCGTGCAGGCAAAGGAGGCGACCGGCCAGGAGATCACGGCCCTGGCCGACCGGGGCTACTTCAAGGGCGAAGAGATTCTCCGTTGTGATGAAGCGCGGATCGTGCCGCTGGTACCGAAGCCGCAGACCTCCAACAACAAGGCCGCAGGGCTGTTCGACAAGAGCGACTTCGTCTACAGCGCGGCGGACGATGCCTACCGCTGCCCGGCCGGCGAGCATGCCGTCCGCCGCATGACGGTCGTCGAGAACGGCCTGACGTTACACAAGTACTGGTCATCCGCCTGCCCGACCTGCCCCCTCAAGCCCAGGTGCACGACAGGTGTGAACCGCCGGATCGCGCGCTGGGAGCACGAGGCTGTGCTCGAGCGAATGCAAGCTCGACTGAACCAGCGACCACAGGCGGCTCGCGAGCGACGGCAGACGGTGGAACATTCTTTCGCCACACTCAAGGCGTGGATGGGAGCCACGCACTTCCTGCTGCGAACGCTACCGAAGGTGCGAACGGAGATGAGCTTGCATGTACTGGCATACAACATGAAGCGCGTGATCAGCCTCCTCGGAACCACTTCGCTGATCAAGGCCATGCAGGCGCAGCGCAAGCGCGCTCGCTCGTCCGCTTCAAGCGGCCGCGTCCTAGCCGACAATGGGTGCGCATCGGCCTCTTCGGCGGCGCGCGTTTACACACGGTCTCGACCCGAAGCCGTCGGCCACGGTGCTCGGAAGCAGTCGTTGGAATCCATGGAACCAGCCGGTCAAATTGCGGGACGAGGCAACCTGACCTTCTCAGATAGGATGCCTACAAGAGGAGGCAAAGATCGCACCGGCCGGCGGACCGCCGCTCTGGGACCTGCCCGGTGCCCGGACGGGTGACTGCGAACCCCGCGCCTAACCGGCGCCCGAATACGAGTTCGATCAACGCATCGCTTGGAAACCCGACCGTCGACCGCCGGCCGCGCGCGCATCTGGGCCGGATTCACCGGTCTGGCGCAGGGCGGGCGCGAGCGTGCTCCAGCACGGCGGGGTTGACCACGTTGATCGGCGTACCGGCGGCGTAAGCCGTGATCTGGGCGAAGATGTCGGCAAACTGGATTTCATACTCGTCACGCGTAACGTAGCCGACGTGCGGTGTGCATACAACGCTGGACATCGTCAGTAGCGGATGGGTTGGGTCGCGCACCGGCTCCTGCTCGAAGACGTCCACGGCCGCCATTCCCGGGCGTCCCGCGCGCAGCGCCTCGACGAGCGCACCGGATTCGATCAAGGGAGCACGGCTCGTGTTGACGAGCAGGGCCAAGGGCTTCATGCGGGCAAGGTCCGCGGCGCTCACGATCCCGCGCGTCGCGTCAACGAGACGCATGTGCAGCGACAGGACGTCGCTTTGCGCAAAAAACTGTGCCTTGTTCGATGCGGTGCCATAGCCATCGGCACGCGCACGTACGAGCGACTCTTCGCGTGCCCAGACCAGCACGTTCATCCCGAACGCCTTGCCGTAACCGGCCACCACGGCACCGATCCTGCCGTAGCCGAAAATGCCCAGCGTCTTGCCGCGGAGCGTGTGCCAGACGCCCGTCTGCCACACTCCAGTCTTCAGCGCCGCCGCCTGCTGCGGGATCTGTCGCATGGCGGCGAGCACGAGCCCCCAGGTCAGTTCAGCCGCCGCGTACGACGGCGTGTCGGAGTGCTGGTTCGAGGAAACGATGATGCCATTTCGGGTGCAGGCGTCAATGTCGATGTGCGGGTAGACGCTGCGCTGGCTAATCAGCCTAAGCCTCGGCAGGCGCTCGACGAGCGGCGCGCGGATTTGCGCGCGCTCGCGGATCAGCACCAGCGCTTCCGTATCCGCGAGCCGCTGCGCCAGCGCATCGAGGTCCTGGACGTGATCGTTCCAGATCGTGACATCGTGTCTGGCGAGATCACGAAAGCACTCAAGCGTGCGCAACGTATCGAAGTAGTCGTCTAGGATTGTGATCCTCATTGCACGGCCTATCGGTGGGTCGCTAGCGAAATGACGCGACAGTTTCGGCACGGAGGCGTATTTCTTACCTCGCACTTCGTTCAAAGTGTTGCGCTTCTTCGTTTTGAACTGCGCCGGCCTCAGTACCTTTAGGCCTCTTTGCTCTTCGTTCGTCGCCCTTGGTCCCGGGTTCGGCGAGCGTCGCGCTAAGTACGTAGAACTGCGCAAGCCGAGCGTCTGCTGTCGGACTCGAAGGGGTTCGACATTGCACTCCGATGCAATCATAGGCACCCACGGAAGCTGGTCGTACAGCCTCGACGATCAGCGGCGGCGAGGCGGGGCCGCGGGCAAGCCTGAAAACGATTTGGCGCGGGCCCACTCAGTGAAGTTGCCGCCGACGACAATCTTTCAATTTATCTTTCAAAGATTGAAAGTTTTGCACTGTTCTTCCCTTTATTCTACTCAAGCGACAACTTCCATGGCATCGAGTCCTGGTACGAGCGGAATCATGACGATCGGGGAATTTGCGTACTTCCTGAAGGTCACCGAGCGGACCAACTACCGGCTCTAGATACTGAGCTCTTGCGATTTCCGGGTAATCGTTACCCCTGCGGCCACGAGGCGACCAAACGCGCCGTCAGGCGCCGGTAGCCTTGCTCGACCTGCGGGTCGAGCGGCCGCGGCGTCCTTTCATCTCGATGACGAGATCGGACAGTTGCTGCGCCGCGGGTGACAGCGAGCGCCCGCGGCGACGGATAAGGCCGATCTTCCGGGTGACGATCGGTTCGATCAACGGCACGCTGACCAGCAGCGGGTGGTCCGCGCCGGGCATTGCCATCGATGGCAAAGCCGCAATCCCCAGGCCCGCTTCGACGAGGCCCAGCGCCGTGGTGACATGCTGGGTTTCATAGGAGATCTGCGGCCGGATCGTGACGCCGGCCAGCGCCTGGTCGAGGAGCAAGCGGTTACCTGACGTTCGACTGACCGCGATGTAGTCGTACTCCGCGATCTGCGCCCAGCTCACGCGGCGCAACTTCGCGATCGGGTGGTCACGCCGACACGCAGCGACGAAGCGCTCCTCGATTAGCGGCTTGAATTCGATTTGGCCGTCCTGCGATCCGATGAAGTTCAGCCCGAAATCGGCCTCGCCCCGCGCCACGGTCGCGAGCACCTCATGGGCGCTGCCGTCGAACACCTTCACGCGAACCTTGGGGCAACTCTGGTGGAAGCGCCGGATCACCCCCGACAGGTAGTAATAGACCGTCGAGGGCACACAAGCGACCGTGACCTCGCCCATGCGCGCCTCCGCCATGCCACGGATGCCCAGCAAGGTCGAGTCCAGCTCGTCCAGAAGTCCGCGTACTTTGCCTTCGAAGTCGCGGCCGATGGCGGTGAGTGTCACGCGGTGCGTCGTGCGTTCGAGGAGACGTACGCCGAGCGCCTGCTCCAGCTTGTCGATGCGCCGGCTGAACGCGGGCTGGGAAAGGTGCACCGACTCGGCCGCCTTGCGAAAATTGCTCCGCTCCGCCACCGCCCGAAAGGCAAGGAGGTCATTGAGATCGAAGTTGATCGCCATAGGGTCGCCTCGACCGGCTCGGTGATGCACATTGTGGATCAATCGTTGCAATATACGCAATTTACGATCGGATACCGGGCGGCGATGATACGCTCCATGAGCCGAGTCGTCCCCTGTGTCCTGATGCGTGCCGGTACCTCTCGCGGGCCGTTTTTCCTGAGGGAATGGCTTCCGAAGGACGACGTCGGTCGCGACGAGGCATTGATCGGCGCCATCGGTGCGTCGGATCTTCTGCAGCTCGACGGAGTCGGCGGCGGCAGCACCCTGACCAGCAAAGTCGCCATCGTCTCGCGATCGATCCGGCCCGATTGCGACGTCGATTACCTCTTCGCGCAAGTCGGCGTCGGGCAACGGTCGGTCGACACGCGGCCCAACTGCGGCAACATGGTTTCGGGCGTGGGGCCATTTGCCATCGAGCAAGGACTGGTCGAAGCGGCGGACGGAACGACGACCGCGCGCGTGTTCAACGTGAACACGGGCTCGCAAATCCACGTCACCGTCTTCACCCCCGGAAGGCGAGTCACCTACGAGGGCAACACGCGCATCGATGGAGTGGCCGGAACGGCGGCGCCGATCCGCCTGAATTTCCTCGATGCATGGGGCGCCGTCACCGGGACCCTGTTTCCGACTGGTCGGAGGATCGATACCATCGAAGGCACGCAGGCGAGTTGCATCGACGCCGCGATGCCGCTGATGATCGTGCGGGCGCACGACCTTGGGTTGACGGGCAGGGAATCACCCGTCGAGCTGGACTCACGCACGTCGCTTCTGGAAAGACTGGAGCTGATGCGGCGCGCGGCGGGAGTCATGATGGGTTTGGGTGACGTCGCGCAAAGTGTCATACCGAAGCCCGTGCTCGTCAGCGAGGGCGACGGAAAAGACAGCGTCACCTCGCGCTACTTCACGCCGCGGCGGTGCCATGCTTCACACGCGGTCACCGGGGCAATCGGGGTGGCGACGGCCTTGGCCCTGCCCGGCACGGTGGCGACCGGGGAGACCGGCTTTACCGGCAGCGCAACATATCCGTGCTGCACCGCAGGGCCGCATCGATGTCGAAGTCGAAGTCGAGGGCCATGGCGAACAGGCGCACGTCAAGCATGCCGCGTTGCTGCGCACGGCACGCAAGATCTTCGATGGAGACCTGCACCTCCCCGACTACGTGTTCTCGTCGGTCAGGGCGGCGGCGCGATCGCCGGTGCCGGATGCGGCGGCCGCGGCAACCTTCCCGTCGAAGCCCATCACGATCGTCGTGCCCACGCCTGCGGCGGCGGCAACGACGCGATCGCTCGCACGATCGCCTCCCGGCTTGCGTCCCGGCTTGGTTACCCGGTGCAGGTCGACAATCGGCCAGGCAGCAATGGCGCCATCGCCAGCGCATACGTCGCGCGCGCCACGCCGGACGGGCACACGCTGATGCTCGGCTACATCGGCACGCACGCGATGAGCCCTGCACTGCAGGAGCTGCCCTACGACCCGATCGACGACTTCGCGCCCGTCGGCCTCGTATGCACGTCGCCGACGCTGATGGTGGCCAATGTCCACGTGCCGGTGCAGGGCGTGCGGGATCTGGTTGCACAGTTGAAGGCCAGGCCCGACATATACAGCTACGCCTCGGTCGGCAGCGGCACGGCACCGCACTTCGCGGCCGAACTGTTCAAGCTTCATGCAGGCGTCGAAATGGTCGGGCTACCCTTCAATGGTGCAGCACCGGCCGTGGACGCCACAATCGCCGGCCTGACCCAGTTCATGTTTCCGAGCTTGCTCACCGCGTTGCCGCAGATCAGAGCGGGCCGAATGCGCGCACTGGCCGTGGCCGGTCCCGATCGCGTGCCGGCCCTTCCGGACCTACCGACTCTCGCCGAGGAAGGCGTCGAGGGGCTCGATATGACGCAGTGGTATGCATTGTTCGCGCCGGCCAGGACGCCGCAACCGGTCATCGACGACCTGAACAAGGCACTGAACCAGGTGTTGGCCAGCGAGGCGACGATCCGGCGTATCGAAGCCCATGGCGCCGAGGTCAGGGCGAGCACGCCGGACGACCTGCGCGAGCTGGTGCGGGCGGAGTTGGCGAAATGGCGGCGGGTTGTCGAGGAAGCGGGGCTCGCCGCCGACCGCTCCCGCGCCGGCAGCGCCTGCCATGACTTCGACGCCGACACCTCCGTTGGCGCCGCCTGATGCATCTGACGACACACGTGCCGCAACATACCGTACCGTGGCACGCGACGCACGGCCAGGTCCGGTGACCGGACCGGATTATTCACCCCAAGGAGAGAGACCCATGAAACCCATGATTGCCATTACTGCCGCCATCGGCCTGACATTGTCGGGCTTGGCGTTCGCCCAGGCGCCCATCGTCATCAAGTTCTCGCACGTGGCCGCCACCGACACCCCCAAAGGACAGGCGGCCGACTACTTCAAGAAGGTGGTCGAGGCGCGCACCAAGGGCCGGGTCAAGGTCGAGGTCTACCCGAACAGCACGCTGTTCAAGGACAAGGAGGAGCTTGAGGCGCTACAGCTGGGCTCGGTGCAGATGCTCGCCCCCGTGCCGGGCAAATTCGGCCCGCTCGGCGTAAAGGAATTCGAGGTCTTCGACCTGCCATACATCTTCAGGGACATCGACGCCGTGCACCGCTTCGCGCGCGGCCCCGGCGGCACGGCGCTCTTGAAGAAGCTGGAGACGCGCGGGGTCGTCGGCCTTTCGTATTGGGACAACGGATTTCGCGTGATGAGCGCGAACCGGCCCATCCACACGCCCAAGGACATGCGCGGCCTGAAGATGCGCATCAATTCGTCCAAGGTCAACGCCGCCATCATGAAGTCGCTCGGCGCGCAGCCGCAGACCTCGCCTTCTCCGAGGTCTACCAGGCGCTGCAGACCGGCGTGGTCGACGGCACCGAGGGGCCGCTGTCCAACCTGTACACGCAGAAGCAGTACGAAGTGCAGAAGGACGTGACGCTCACCTATCACACCATCAGCAACTACGTCGTGGTCGGCCAACAAGAAGTTCTGGGACGGCCTGCCGGCGGACATCCGCGCGACGCTCGAGACGGCGATCAAGGACGCGACCAAGTACAACGACGAGGTCGCGGAAAAGGACGAGGCCGCCGCGCTGGCGGCGATCAAGGCTTCCGGCAAGTCCACCGTCTACGTACCCACGCGCGGCCGAGCATGACGAGTGGGCCAAGGCGACCGAGCCGGTGATCGCCGAGATGGCCAACCGCGTCGGCGGCAAGGCGTTCGTCGACAGCGTGCGCGCCGCGTCGAAGAACTGATCGGCGACGCCGACCCGCGGCGGCCGGCACCGGTTGCCACGAGCGGCGCGCCGTTCCCTCCTGCCCGCTGGCCCGGAGCGCGACATGAAAGTACTCGATCGACTCGAGGAAGTGCTGATCGCCTTCCTCATCTCGGCAGCGACGGTGGTGATCTTCGCCGCCGTGGTGCACCGCTTTCTCGCGTCCTGGGCGATTCCCGGGGTGCAGCAGATGGCGCTGAACATCAACATGTCCTGGGCACAGGAACTGTGCATCTACATGTTCGTCTGGATGGCCAAGTTCGGCGCCGCGTATGGCGTGCGCACCGGCATCCACGTCGGCGTGGATCTTCTGGTCAACATGCTGGCCCGAACCGGAGCGCCGCAAAGTCATCCTGTTCGGGCTGCTCGGCGGTGCGCTCTTCACCGGCATCGTCGCCGCGCTTGGGACGAACTTCGTCTGGGAGAACGGCGCGCACTACGCCTTCTTCCACGCGCTCGGGAAGGTCCCCGACGGCATCTACTGCGGCCCCACGACGCCGGACCTGGAGTGGCAGACGTGGATCGTGTATTCGGCGATTCCGCTGGGCTCGGCGTTGATGTGCTTCCGCTTCCTCCAGGTCGCTGTTGCGTTCGCGCGCGCACGAGGAGCTGCCCCAGCCACGACCACGGCCACGTCGAGGGCATCGAGGGCGAGGACGATTCCATCCGCACGACCTGCAGGCGCCTGGCGCCACCGACACGGACGAGGGTCGCAAGAGCCATGAGCACGATCATCATCATCTCGCTGCTGATCGCCCTGATGATCAGCGGCATGCCGATCTCGATCGCGCTCGGCCTCCTGGTGGTGAGCGTTCCTGTACACGTTCACGCAGGTGCCGATCGAATCGGTGGCGCTGAAGCTGTTCACCGGCATCGAGAAGTTTGTCGAGATCATGGCGATCCAGTTCTTGTCCTTCCAGCAGGCTATTTCCTCACCCCACGGCGGAGTGGCGCGGCGGATGATCCGCTTCGCGACGTCGATGGTCGGGCACCTGTACGGCGGCCTGGGGCTCTCCGGCGTGCTCGCCTGCGCGCTGTTCGCGGCGATCTCCTGGGCTGGTGGCGCCGCCGGCGACGGTGGTCGCGATCGGCTCGATCCTGCTGCCGGCGATGGTGAAGGCGGGCTACCCGATGCGCTTCGGCGCCGGCGTGCATGCGCGCCCAGCATTGGGGGGGCTGGGGCGTGCTGATCCCGCCGTCGATCGCGATGATCATCTACGCGGTGTCGACCAACTCGTCGATCGGCGCGCTGTTCATGGCCGGCGTGGTGCCCGGCATCGTGCTGGCGCTGCTGCTGGGGCTTCACCACCTGGCGGATCGCGCGCAAGAACAACTACCCGCGCCAGCCGAAAGCCACCTGGGCCGAGCGCGGCAAGGCGCTGCGCGAGTCGATCTGGGGCGTGCTGCTCCCCGCCATCATCATCGTGATGGGAGGCATCTACTCCGGGGTATCTCACGCCCACCGAGGCGGCTGCGGTGGCGGCGGTCTACGCCTTCGTGGTCGCGGTCTTGCGTCTACAAGGACATGCGCCTGCGCGACGTGGGCAAGGTGCTGCTGTCGTCGGCGAACATGAGCGCGATGCTGCTCTACATCATCACCAACGCCGCGCTGTTCTCGTTCCTGATGTCCTACCAGGTGTGCCGGGGCGGCTCGCCGGGTGGATGCTGGCGCAGGGCCTGGGCACCTTCACCTTCCTGCTGATGGCGAACGTCCTGCTGCTGGCGGCGGGCAACTTCATGGAGCAGTCGTCGATCATCCTGATCCTGGCGCCGATCCTGTTCCCGATCGCGATCAAGCTGGGCATCGATCCGATCCACTTCGGCATCTCATGACCGTCAACATGGAGATCGGCATGTGCCATCCGCCGGTCGGGCTGAACCTGTACGTGGCCTCCGGGATAACCAAGATGGGCATCACCGAACTCACGGTGGCGGTCTGGCCGTGGCTGCTGACGATGCTGGTATTCCTGGTCGCGGTCACCTACTGGCCGGCGCTGACCCTGTGGTTTCCGCACGCGATCGGCGCAATGTAGCGCTCCGTCGGGCGCGGACGGCGTGCCGCGGTCCGGCATGCGCCTGCCGGTGACGGCGCCGGGCACCCTCAACCAACGACGAAGACGACGACGATGACCACCGAAGACCTCACCACTGGATCGGACGCAGCGAGTCGCTGCGCGACACCGTCACCGCCGCGCCCGTGGGGGCGCTCACCGCCACGCTCGACCACCCGGGCGCCGACGTGCCGGCCGGCACGCCGCTGCCGCCGCTGTGGCACTGGCTGTATTTCCTGCCGATGCACCGGCAGTGCGACATCGGGCCCGACGGCCACCCCAAGCGCGGCGGCTTCCTGCCGCCGGTGCCGCTGCCGCGCCGCATGTGGGCCGGCAGCCGTTCGAGTTCCGCCCGCCGATGCGCGTCGGTGACGAGCTCGTCCGCACCTCGACGATCGACGACGTCGACCGCAAGCAAGGCCGCACCGGCCCGCTCGTCTTCGTCAAGGTGCGCCACGAGGTACGCTGCAACGGCGCAGCCGACCCGGCGATGATCGAGTTCCACGACATCGTCTACCGCGAGGCGCAGCGCCGAGCGACGTGCGAGCCCCCGCCGCAGGCCGCGCCGCAGGCGCGTCGTGGCAGCGCGAGATCGTCCCCGACGACGTGCTGCTGTTCCGCTACTCGGCGCTGACCTTCAACGGCCACCGCATCCACTACGACCGGCGCTATGTCACCGAGGTCGAGGGCTACCCGGGCCTGATCGTGCACGGCCCGCTGATCGCGACGCTGCTGCTCGACCTGCTGCGCCGCCACGCGCCGGACGCCGACGTCGCCGCCTTCCGCTTCCGGGCCGTGCGGCCCGACCTTCGACCTCCACCCGTTCCAGGTCAACGGCGAGCCGCAGGCCGACGGCAGACGCGTCAGGCTGTGGGCCCAGGATCACGGGGCTGGCTGACGATGGACGCCGTCGCCACGCTGCGCTAGAGACGAGGAGTCACTCCATGCAACCGCTCGAAGGGCATAACCGTCGTCTCGCTCGAGCACGCCATCGCCGCGCCGTTCGCCACGCGCCAGCTCGCCGACCTCGGCGCGCGCGTGATCAAGGTCGAGCGCCCCGGCGCCGGCGACTTCGCGCGCGGCTACGACGAGCGCGTCAGCGGCCTGGCCTCGCACTTCGTCTGGACCAACCGCTGCAAGGAAAGCCTCACGCTGGACGTCAAGCACGCCGACGGCGCACGCGATCCTGCAGCGCCTGGTCTGGAGAAGGCCGACGTGTTCGTGCAGAACCTCGCCCCCGGCGCCGCGGCGCGGCTGGGCCTCGCCTACGAGCGCTGCCGCGCGAAGCCCGGGCATCATCGTCTGCGACATCTCGGGCTACGGCCACGACGGGCCCTTACCGCGAGAAGAAGGCCTACGACCTGCTGATCCAGAGCGAGTCGGGCTTCGTGTCGGTGACCGGCACGGCGGACGAGCCGAGCAAGGCGGGCTCGTCCATCGCCGACATCGCCGCCGGCATGTACGCCTACAGCGGCATCCTCGCCGCGCTGCTGCAGCGCGGCAGACCGGCACGGGCCAGCGATCGACGTGTCGATGCTCGAGGTCGCTCGTCGAGTGGATGGGCTTCCCGCTCTACTACGCCTACGACGGGCGCGCCGCCGCCGCCGCGCACCGGCGCCGCGCACGCCACGATCTACCCGTACGGGCCGTTCCCGGCCGGCGACGGCAAGACCGTGATGTTGGGCATGCAGAACGAGCGCGAATGGGCGGCTTTCTGCGAGAAGGTGCTGCTGCAGCCCGACGCTGGCCGACCGACCCGCGCTTCGCCAGCAACGCGCAGCGCGCGTCGCCGCGCGCGACGCGCTGCGACGCGATCATCGTCGGCGCCTTCTCGTCGCTGACGGCGGCGCAGGTCGTCGAGCGGCTCGACGCGGCGCAGATCGCCAACGCGCGCGTCAACACGATGGCCGAGGTCTGGGCGCACCCGCAGCTGCAGGCGCGCGACGCTGGCGCGAGGTCGACACGCCGGTCGGGCCGCTGCCGGCGCTGCTGCCGCCCGGCACCTGGGACGACGGAGCCGCGCATGGATCCGGTCCCGGCGCTGGGGCAGCACACCGACGCCATCCTGGCGGAGCTCGGTCTCGATGCGGCCGCAATCGCGGAGTTGCGCACCGAGGGAGCGTTATGATCCCGCGCACCTATCTTTTCGTGCCTGGCGACCGGCCGGAGCGCTTCGACAAGGCGCTCGCGAGCGGCGCCGACGCCGTGGTCCTCGACCTCGAGGACGCGGTCGCCCCGGAGCGCCAAGAGCCGCGCGCGCGAGCCGTTGCAGGCTGGTTTGCCGACCTCGCGGCCGAGCTGCGACCGCGTATCGCCGTGCGCGTGAACGATGCCGCGATGCCCTGCGTTCGCGGCCGACGCCGCGATGCTCGCCGCGGCCGGGGTTGGGTTGGCGATGCTGCCAAAGACGGAGACCGCGGCGCAGATCGAGGCGCTGCGCCGGGCGGTGCCCGCACCGGCGTTCTCGCCCTCGTCGAAAGCGCGCGCGGCGTGTCCGGCATCGACGCTATCGCGGCGACGCCGGGCGTGGAGCGCTTGTCTTCGGAACGCTGGATTTCGCGCTCGACCTCGACATTGCTCCGGAACCCGAAGGGCTCGCTCACGCGGCTGCGTGCATCGCCGTCGCGTCGCGCGCGGCCGGCCTGCCAGCGCCGGTCGCCGGCGTGACGCCCGAGATCGGTGACGAGTCGAAGCTCGTCGTCGATCTGGCATGGGCACGGCGGCTTGGCTTTGGCGCAAAGCTCTGCATACACCCTCGGCAGGTCGACCCCGATCCACGACGTGTTACGGCCGAGCGCCGCGGAAGTTGCGTGGGCGAAGCGCGTGCTTGCCGCGGTCGAGACGAACCAAGGCGCGGCCGTGCAGGTCGACGGCCGAATGGTCGACAAACCCGTATTGCTGCGCGCACGTTCACTTGTCGCGCGCGCCGCAGAATGAACCCATCACTATCCAATTGAGAAATCACATGCCCGCTTCCATCATTGACTCGATCATCTTTCAAGGGATCTTCAGCACCGACGCGATGCGACACGTCTGGTCCGACGAGAACCGCACGCAGAAATATCTGGACATCGAGGCCGCACTGGCCAGAGTGCAGGCGCGCCTGGGCCTGATCCCGCAGGAAGCGGCCGAAGAAATCGTCAGCCACTGCAAGCTCGATCAGATCGACATGGTGCGGCTGCGCCAGCAGACCGAGCGCATCGGCTACCCGATCCTCGGCGTGGTCACGCAGGTTAACCAGCTCTGCCGAGACAAGCTCGGCGAATACTGTCACTGGGGCGCCACCACACAGGACATCACCGACACGGCCACGGTACTTCAGATCCGCGAGGCGCTGGCGCTGGTGGATGCCGAGCTGGTGGGCATCGCCCGGGCACTTGCCAAACTGGCCAGGGAACACCGGCTGACGCCGATGATCGGCCGCAGCAACCTGCAACAGGCGATTCCGGTGACCTTCGGCTACAAGATGGCCGGCATCCTTTCCGCCGTGCTGCGGCACCGCGAGCGCCTGGCGCAGCTCAGCGAGCGCGTGCTGGTCGGCGAATTCGCCGGCGCCGCCGGCACGCTGGCCTCGCTAGAGAAAGGCGCGATGGAGACGCAGGCCGGACTGTGTGCGGAGCTGGGTCTCGCGCAGCCGGTGATTGCCTGGCACACGATCCGCGACAACATCGCCGAGGTGGGCACGGTTCTCGGCCTGATCGGCGGCACGCTGGGCAAGCTCAGCATGGACGTCAAGCTGATGATGCAGACCGAGGTCGGCGAGGTCTACGAGCCGTATCACCACGGCCGCGGTTCCAGCAGCACGATGCCGCAGAAGCGCAATCCCGATCTCGAGCTGCTACATCCATGCCGCGATCTCCGTGGTGCGCCAGCACGCCGCGGCGCTGATGGACGCGATGGTGGCCGACCACGAGCGCTCGACGGGGCCGTGGGAGATCGAGTGGGTCGTACTGCCCGAAGCGTTTTGCCTGCTGGCGGGCGCGCTGAAGCAGTCGCGCTTCGTGGTCGAAGGCCTACAGGTGGACGCAACCGCCATGCGCCGCAATATCGACATGACGCAGGGTCTGGTGATGAGCGAAGCGGTCATGATGGGCCTCGGCCCCTTCATCGGCCGCGAGTACGCGCACGACGTGGTCTACGACCTGTGCCGCGAGTCGCTGGCGAAGCAGACACCGCTTATCGATCTCCTGGCCGCACACCCCGAGATCAACCGCCACGTTGATCGTGCCGCGCTCCTGCGCATGCTCGATCCGGCCAACTATCTCGGGCAGTCGGGTGTTATGGTCGACCGTGTTCTTGCACGCATCGACCGCGTGCCGTCCAGGCCCGTCGGAGCCTTGGTGTCGTGATTGATGTCCTCGTCCTGGGCGGTGGCAACGCCGGTTTGTGTGCGGCGCTGACCGCACGCGAAGCCGGCGCCTCGGTCATGTTGCTGGAGGCCGCGCCGCGGGAATGGCGTGGCGGCAACTCCATGCACACGCGTAACCTGCATGCACGAGGCGCCGCAGGACGTGCTCACCGAGACCTACTCTGAAGACGAGTTCTGGGGCAGGACCTGCCGGCGGTTACCGGCGGGCAGACGACCGAGCATCTCGCAAGGCTCGTGATCCGCGAGTCAGCGCAATGCCGCCGCTGGATGCACAGGCACTGCGTGCACTTTCAGCCCTCCCTGTCGGGAACACTGCACCTTTCCCGCACCAATGCTTTCTTCATGGGTGGCGAAAAGGCGCTAGTCAACGCCTATTTCCGGAGCGCCGAGGCGCTTGGCCTGCAGATGCGGTAATCCAGATAGACTTGATTCACGGGCATGCAGGATCGGCGTTCCCGATAATGGCGCTCGGTCCGCATCTTCACGCGGCCTTGCGAAACGTCAGGTTGATGCGGAAGTCGCCCACCAACGGGTGATGTCCCGCCCTGAGCGGCATCACGCCGTGAAAACGTAATCGGTCGGCGGCACCCCACACCACGACGTCGCCGTGCCGCAATGGCACGCGCGTCGTCCGGTCCTTGCGGCGCAAGCCGCCAAACAGAAACACGGCCGGAATGCCGAGCGAGATCGAGACGATGGGCTGGCCGAAATCGCGCTCGTTTTTGTCCTGATGCAAGGTAAGTCTCGCGCCCGGCGCGTATCGATTGACCAGGCACGCATCGGGCGCGAACCCGTCGAATCCAGTCTGCGCCGCAGCGTCTCCAGCCAAACGCAGGAACGATGCATGCATGCGCGGCCAGCGCTTGCCGCTCGCAGGGTCGCGGTCGTCGTAGCGATAGCCGGACTGATCCGAGACCCAGCCGAGCGCGCCGCAGTTCGTCATTGCCACAGACATACGGAAGCCGCCGGGCGTCACCATGTGGCGCAACGGTGCCTGCGCGATGACTTCCTCGAGGTCCGCGAGCAGCGCTGACTGATTCGCCATCGCGAAACCCCGCAGCACCGTCGCGCCGGTGCCCAAAGGCTCCTGGCGCGCTGCGACCTGCGGTGCGGCATCGAACAGATCCAGGTTCATGCGCAAACCGTCAAGTGCTCACGCATCCGCCTCCCGCTCGAGCAACGCGCGCTTGCGCTCCACGCCCCAGCGATACCCCGCGAGCGCGCCGTCATTGCGCACGACGCGATGGCACGGAATGGCCACGGCCAGGGGATTGGCTGCGCACGCTTGCGCAACGGCCCGGACCGACTTGGGTGCACCGATGCGTCGCGCGACCTCGGTGTAGCTCATCGTCCGACCAGCGGGAATCTCTCGCAAGCGCCTGCCACACACGTTGCTGGAACGCAGTGCCGCGCAGGTCGAGCGGCAGATCGAGACCCACCCGCGGCGCCTCCACGAATCCCACCACTTCGGCGACCATCTTTTCGAACGCGCTATCGCCGCCCACCAGATCGGCCCGCGGAAACCGGTCCTGAAGATCGCGCACGAGCCGTTCGGGATCGTCACCCATGAGAATGGCGCACACGCCCCGCTCGCTTCGCGCCACCAGTATCGATCCGAGGGAGCACTCTCCGATCGCGAAGTGCATCGTCGTGCCGGCGCCGCCGGCACGGTAGTCGGTCGGCGTCATTCCCAGCACCCGATCGGACTCCGCGTAGAAGCGCCCGTTGGAACCATAGCCCGCGCCGTAGATGGCGTCGGTCACGGTGGCGCCGCGATCGAGCTCATGGCGGAGCCGGCTGGCCCGATGCGCCGCAGCGTAGCCCTTCGGTGTCAGGCCCGTGACGTCCTTGAAGACGCGATGCAGGTGATATGCGCTCAGTCCGGCGCGGTTCGCCAGCTCGCCGAGCGTGGGAAGCCGTTCGGCACCCTCGATGAACCGGCACAGCTCGGCCACCATGGCCGCGTGCTGTTCCGCGCGCGGCACCTGGTCCGGCTTGCATCGCTTGCACGGGCGGAATCCTGCGCGCTCCGCATCGACCGCGGTGCGGTGGAAGGCCACGTTTTCCGGGTTGGCGGTACGCGCCGCGCATGACGGCCGGCAATACACGCCCGTGGTCTTCACGGAGTAGAAGAATGTACCGTCCGCCGCCGGATCGCGGGCCACGACTGCCGCCCAGCGCGGATCGCTCACGGTTTCCGCGGCGCGCATCTCGTTCCTGTGTGCAACGTTCACGGGTGTCCTTTCAATGCTTCGGTGATCGATGCATGAAGTCTAGCCACCGTGGCCCGACGCGACACTCCGGGTCTTGCTTTCGAATTCGGAAATTCGGCCGCGCGGGCGGCCCGCCCAATCTCAGCGGTCCGCGCCGCCACCGCCCTTCGGCCCGAGCTCGCGCCCGAGCGCACCGACCAGGTCGATCGGAAAGACGATGGTGTTCGACTTGTCTCCCGCGATCAGGGCGAGCGTCTGCATGTAGCGCAGCTGCATCGCCTCGGGCCGCCCGGAAAGGGTCTGCGCGGCCTGCAGCAGCTTCTCGGCCGCCTGCATCTCGCCCTCGGCGTGGATCACCTTCGCGCGCCGTTCCCGTTCCGCCTCGGCCTGCCGGGCGATTGCGCGCACCATGGACTCGTTGATGTCCACGTGCTTGATCTCGACGTTCTGGACCTTGATGCCCCATGCGTCGGTCTGCGCGTCCAGCACCTGCTGAATGTCGATGTTGAGCTTCTCGCGCTCGGCCAGCATCTCGTCGAGCTCGTGCTTGCCGAGCACCGCGCGCAAAGTGGTCTGCGCAAGCTGACTGGTGGCCGAGAGGTAGTTCTCGACCTGGATGATGGCCTTCTCCGGATCAACCACCCTGAAGTAGACGACCGCATTCACCTTGACCGACACGTTGTCGCGCGAGATGACGTCCTGGCTCGGGACGTCCAGCACCAGCGTACGCAGGTCGACCCGCACTGCTTGCTGGATGCCGGGAATGATGATCACGAGGCCGGGACCCTTGACCTTCCAGAAACGCCCGAGCAGGAACACGACACCACGTTCGTACTCGCGAAAGATCCGGAACGACGCAGCGAACACGATGATGATGAACACCGCGATGCCGATGTAACCGAAACTCGATCCGATCATGTCTTTTCTCCTTGATTCGTCGAGGCGGACTCCGGCACGACCTCCAGCCTGAGCCCTTCGCTGCGCACCACGCGCACCCGCGCGCCGCGCACGAGCGGCACGGACGATGTTGCGCGCCAGCTTACGCCGTGCAAGCTGACCCAGCCCTCGCCGTCGAAATCGTTCATCGCTTCGGCCGTACTGCCGATCATTTCCTCCCGGCCGCCCAGCACGGGACGGCGCCGGGCCTTGAGCGCCAGCGCGCCAATGAGAAAGAGTGTCAGGGCACTCGCGATGGCAACTGTGAGCAGAAACGGCACGGAAATCCCGAAACCGGGTACGTCCGTGTCGATCAGAATCAGTCCACCGATGACGAATGCGACGATTCCGCCTATGCCGAGCGCGCCGAAGCTCGGCACGAACGCCTCCGCAACCATGAACGCGAGTCCCAGCAGGATGAGCCCGAGGCCCGCGTAGTTGATCGGCAGGAGCTGCAGCGCGAACATTCCCAGCAGCAGGCATATCGCGCCCGCTACGCCCGGCAGCACGAAACCGGGATTCGAGAACTCGAAGATCACGCCGTAGATGCCGATCATCATGAGTATCAGCGCGATGCTCGGATTCGTGATGACGGACAGGAGCTCGGTGCGCCAGTCGGGCTCGAGGCGTTCGACCTGCGCGTCGGCGAGCCGGAGCACGCGCTCACCTCCTTGCACCGAGACCTTGCGGCCGTCGATCTTCTTCAGGAGATCCGGCACGTCGTTCGCCATCAGATCGATGACCTTCTGCTCCAGCGCTTCCTTCGCCGAAAGGCTCACCGCTTCTCGAACCGCCCGCTCCGCCCAGTCCGCATTGCGGCCGCGGAGCTGCGCAAGGCCGCGAATGTACGCTGATGCATCGTTGACTTGCTTCCTGCTGAGCGTGTCGGAAGGTGGCGGCGCCATCTCGGTCCCGGAGGACTCGCCCTGCCCTTTCGTATCTTTCTTTTTCGCGACCTTCGCTTTCGCGCCGTTCTGCTTGGCGTCCTCCTTCGGCGCGTCTTTCTCGTCCTGGCCGCCCGACGGTTCGCGGGCGCCACCGATCCCGATGGCAACAGGGGTCGCCGCGCCCAGGTTCGTGCCAGGCGCCATCGCCGCAATATGGCTGGCATACAGAATGTAAGTGCCCGCGCTGGCGGCGCGCGCGCCGCTCGGCGCGACGAAGGCCACCACCGGAATGGGCGACGAAAGGATTTCCTTGATGATCTGGCGCATCGACGTGTCGAGCCCGCCCGGGGTGTCCATCTCGATCACGGTCAGCGCGGCCCCCTGTTCCGGCGCACGCCTGATTCCACGTGCGAGATAGTCCGCGGTCGCCGGGGCAATCGCCCCGTTCACGCTGAGCACGATGACCTTGGCCGGGGCGGCGGTCCCGGCAGCATCCTTGGCGGCACCTTTGGCGACACTCTCCGCGGTGAGCGATAGTGCTGGCAGCATGAGCAGCGCAGCGGCCGTCAGCACCAGCGCCGCCCGCCCGCGACGCCGTTGCGCCGTCGCGACGCGGTCGCGCGGAACTGTCGGATTCGGCGCCGTTTTTGCAGGCGCCATCGGTGCGCACGAGGTCATCCGGCTCAGGATACGCGCCGGTGACAGCAAACTCAATGCAGCGACTTCTTCCGAAAAGTTCCCCGATTTCGCGAGTTGTGCCACCATCGGCAGCGACCGATCGGCGTCATGCGCGTCGATTCCCCGGTGTCGAACATTTCCGTCGCGAAGGAAGTGCAAGTCGTGCGTGATCCGGTACCCACCGCCATCCATCTCAAGGACTACCGTCCTCCCGCTTTCCTGATCCCCGCGGTCGACCTCGACATCGATCTTCACGAGGACCACGCGCTCGTGAAGGCGCGGCTGGAGATCAGGCGGAATCCGGCCGCCGCCGATCCGGATGCCCCGCTCGCACTCGACGGCGACGAGCTTGAGCTGGTCTCGCTCACGCTCAACGGCCGGAACCTGGCCGACTCGGAATACGCTCTCGACGTCGAGCGCCTGACGATTCCCGCCGTGCCCGATGCGTTCACGCTCGAAACCGCGGTGTCGATCGCGCCGCGCAAGAATACCAAGCTCATGGGCCTCTATGCCTCGAAGGACGGTTTCTTCACCCAGTCCGAGGCGGAGGGCTTCCGCCGGATCACTTATTTCCTCGATCGACCCGACGTGATGGCGCGCTATACCTGCACGATCAGGGCTGATCGCGCACGGTATCCGCATCTTCTGTCGAACGGGAATCCGACGGAGCGTGGCGAGCTGCCCGATGGCAGGCACTGGGTGAAATGGGTCGACCCGTTTCCCAAGCCGTCTTATCTGTTCGCGGTGGTGGCAGCCAGGCTCGACGAGCTGGAGGACAGCTACGTCACACGCTCGGGCAAGCACGCGAAGCTTTCGGTATTCGTCGAGCCGGGCAAGCTCGACCAGGCGGGGTTTGCCATGCAGGCCCTGAAGCGGGCGATGAAATGGGACGAGGACGTCTTCGGGCTGGAGCTCGATCTCGATCAATACATGATCGTTGCGGTCGGCGATTTCAACATGGGGGCGATGGAGAACAAGGGCCTCAACATCTTCAACACGAAGTACGTGCTCGCGCGGCCGGACACGGCCACCGATCTCGATTACCAGAACATCGACCGGGTGGTCGCGCACGAATACTTCCATAACTGGACCGGCAACCGGGTGACCTGCCGCGACTGGTTCCAGCTCTCGCTGAAGGAAGGTCTCACCGTTTTTCGCGATCAGGAGTTCGGCGCGGACATGTACTCGCGCCCGGTCAGCCGCATCCGGGAGGTGCGCGGCCTGCGCGCGGCGCAGTTTCCGGAGGATGCCGGGCCGATGGCGCATCCCGGTGCGCCCGCAGTCGTACATGGAAGTCACCAACTTCTACACCGCGACCGTCTACGAGAAGGGCGCCGAGGTCGTGCGGATGATCCGCACGCTGATCGGCGGCCGGGCGTTCCGCCGCGGCATGGATCTCTATTTCGAGCGGCACGACGGACAGGCCGTGACTTGCGACGAATTCCTGCAAGCGATGGCGGACGCGTCCGGCGCCGACCTCGCGCAGTTCAAGCGCTGGTACGACCAGGCCGGAACGCCGGTTCTCACTGCGACCGGCAAGTACGACCCGGCCATGCGGCGCTATTTTCTCGACGTCAGTCAGAACTGCGGTCCCACGCCCGGTCAGGAGAGGAAACTGCCGTACCACATCCCGCTCTCGGTCGGCCTCGTCGGTCCGGACGGCCGCGATCTGCCGCTGCGCCTCGAAGGCGAAGCCGGGGCGAGCGACACGACGCGCGTGCTGTCGGTCAAGGCGCCGCAGCAACGCTTCACGTTCGTGGATGTCCCCATTGCGCCGGTGCCTTCGTTGCTGCGCGATTTTTCGGCGCCCGTGATGCTCAAGTTCGACTACACCTCCGAGGAGCTCGCGCGCCTGATGGCGCACGACTCCGACCCGTTCAACCGATGGGAGGCCGGTCAGCGGCTTGCGAAGAATCTGCTCCTGGAGGAAATCGCGACGTACCGACCGGGGCAGGAGCCGAAGGTTCCGGAATCCTTCGTGGCTGCCTTTTCACGCGTACTCGCGGACGCCCGCCACGACCCCGCGTTTGCGGCCGAAGCCCTGACGCTCCCCGCCGAGGGGGTCATTGCGGAAGCGATGGACGTCGTCGATCCGGATGCCATCCACGCGACCCGCAACGCAATCGCCAGGCATCTGGCCCGGGCGCTGCGGCCCGAGCTCCTCGCGGCCTACGCGGCAAACACCGTGGCCGGGCGCTACAGCCCGGACGCCGCGAGCGCCGGCAAGCGCGCGCTGCACAATCTTTGTCTCGCCTACCTGATGGAGCTCGCGGACGACGAGGCGCGCGCGCTGGCGATCCGCCAGTTCGAGCGCGCAAACAACATGACCGACGCAATGGCCGCGCTCGCCGTTCTCGCGAACTGTGACTGTCCCGAGCGTCCGCAGGCGCTCGATGCGTTCCACGTGAAGTGGCATGGCGAACCCCTCGTGGTGGACAAGTGGCTGCGCGTGCAGGCGACCGCGCGGCTGCCCGGAACACTTGCCGAAGTGCAGCGCCTGCTCGGGCATCCCTCCTTCGAGATCACGAATCCGAACAAGGTCTACGCGCTGATTGGTGGGTTCGCGATGGGCAATCACGTGCGGTTCCACGCCGCCGGCGGCGCCGGTTACGCATTTCTTGCCGACCAGGTCATCCGGATCGACGCGCTCAATCCGCAGGTTGCCGCGCGAATGGCCCGCGCCTTTGATCGCTGGAAGCGATTCGATGCCGATCGGCAGGCGCACGCCCGTGCCGCGCTCGAGCGCATCCGGGAAACCCGCAACCTGTCGAAGGACACCACCGAGGTGGTGACAAAGGCGCTCGCCTGAGCGAAAGAACGGCTGGCGCATGGACGGCGCGAGAACCGCTCGATGATCGCAAGACTGCAGCAGACTCAGCTTAACGCCGTTCACCGCGCCGCCGGCGCGAAGCTGGTGGACTTCGCCGGATGGGAAATGCCGCTCCATTACGGCTCGCAGATCGAGGAGCACCACGCGGTGCGCCGCGACGCCGGCATGTTCGACACTTCACACATGCTCGCAATCGACGTATCCGGCAGCGAAGCTGCTGCCCTCTTGCGTCATGCGCTGGCGAACAACGTCGACAAGCTGCAGAAGCCCGGTAGCGCGCTCTATTCCTGCCTATTGCGCGAGGACGCCGGAATCCTCGACGACCTGATCGTCTACTTCGTCACCGAGGATCGCTTTCGCGTAGTGGTGAATGCTGCGACCGCCGCCAAGGACCAGGCGTGGCTGGCTTCCTTACGCACGGAACGCGCGCCGGACGTGACATTGCAGCCGCGGCGCGACCTGGCGATGATCGCGGTACAGGGTCCGAATGCACGCGAAAAAGTCTGGGCGGCCTTTCCCGCCACGCGCGGCGAAAGCGCGCCCCTCGCGCCATTCACCGCCGCGAGCGCGGGCGACGTCTTCGTCGCGCGCACGGGTTATACCGGGGAGGACGGCTTCGAGCTCCTCGTGCCGGCCAAACGCGCCGAGGAGAAGTGGAGCGCGCTCGCCGCGGAAGGCGTCCGACCGTGCGGGCTCGCGGCGCGCGATACGCTCCGGCTCGAGGCGGGCATGAACCTCTACGGGCAGGACATGGACGAGAGCGTGACGCCACTCGAATCCGGGCTTGCCTGGACGGTCGACCTGAAGAGTCCCCGCGACTTCGTCGGCAAGGCAGCGCTCGCGACACGGACGCCATCGCGCAAGCTCGTGGGCCTCGTGCTCGTCGATCGCGGCGGCGTGCTGCGTGCGCATCAGGTCGTTTATACGGCGCACGGCGACGGCGAGATCACTAGTGGCACGTTCTCGCCGACCATGCAGCAGTCGATCGCCCTGGCTCGCGTGCCGAGCGCCGTCGCACCGGGCGATACGGTCGACGTCGCCGTTCGCGACAAGCGACTCAAGGCACGGGTCGTGAAACCGCCTTTCGTGCGGAACGGGAAGGTATTGGTCGGTGCCAATGGCTGAGAGCCGAGAAGAAATGAAATTTCCCCTCCTCGGAGAGGAGGGGAAAATACCCGGCATCACTGCGCAACTCCTCCCCTGGAGACTATGAATGAATCTCCCTGAAAATCTCAAATACACGGCGGAACACGAATGGGTACGCACGGAGCCCGACGGCACGGTGACCATCGGCATCACGGACCACGCGCAAGCCGCGCTCGGTGACCTCGTGTTCATCGAGCTGCCCGAATCAGGGCGCAAGGTGGCGCAGAACGAGGCGTGCTGCGTTGTCGAATCGGTCAAGGCGGCGTCCGACGTCTATGCGCCGGTCGCCGGCGAAGTGACTGCGGGAAACCAGGCCGTGGTCGATGCGCCCGAGCAGGTGAATCAGGACCCTTACGGCGCGTGGCTCTACAAGCTCAAGCCAGCCAACCCGGCCGATCTCGGCACGCTCCTGGACGCCGCCACCTATCGCAAGGGCGTCGAGGAAGCCGCGGAGGGCTGAGCGTGACGGACCCGTCGCTCGACGAGCTTCTCGGCCGTAACGAGTTTCACGCACGGCATCTCGGTCCGAGCTCAGCGGACGAGCAGGCGATGCTCAAAGTACTCGGAGTCGGCTCGCGCGCCGCGCTGATCGACGCTGTAGTGCCCGCATCGATCCGCCTCGCACACGATCTCGACCTGCGCCCTCCGATCGGCGAAGCGGCCGCGCTCGCGGAGCTCGGGCGTATCGCAGCACAAAATCAAGTCTGGCGCAGCTTCATCGGCATGGGGTACGCCGGCACGCTGCTCCCGGCGGTGATCCAGCGCAACGTGCTGGAGAACCCCGGCTGGTACACCGCGTACACACCCTATCAGGCGGAGATCGCGCAAGGCCGGCTCGAGATGCTGCTCGCTTTCCAGCAGATGCTGATCGACCTGACCGGCCTGCCGGTGGCGAGCGCATCGCTGCTCGACGAGGCAACCGCGGCGGGTGAGGCGATGACCATGATGCGCCGCGCGGCGAAGAGCAAGGCCGCGGGGTTCTTCGTCGACGCAGCGTGCCACCCGCAGGTGATCGCGGTGATCGGGACGCGCGCGAAATGGCTCGGCATCCCGATCGTGGTGGGCGATCCCGCGCGCGACCTCGATCCGGCACGGGTGTTCGGTGCGCACCTGCAGTATCCCGACACGTACGGGAGGGTTCGCGACCACTCGAACGAAATCGAGCGCGTACACGCCGCACAGGGATTGGTCTCGCTAGGCGTCGACCCGCTTGCTCTCGTGCTTCTCAAGTCGCCGGGCGCCCTGGGCGCCGACGTGGCGATCGGCTCGGCGCAGCGCTTTGGCGTGCCGGTCGGGTACGGCGGGCCGCACGCGGGTTTCATGGCGGCGCGCACCGAGCTCCTGCGCCAGATGCCGGGCCGGATCATCGGCGTCGCGAAAGACGTCGCCGGCAACGTCGCCTACCGCATGGCGCTGCAGACTCGCGAGCAGCACATCCGGCGCGAGAAGGCCACCAGCAACATCTGCACGTCGCAGGTGCTGCTCGCCAACATCGCCGCCTGCTACGCGATCTACCACGGTCCCGAGGGGCTGCGCCGGATCGCGCTGCGCACGCACTTCATGGCACGGCTGCTCGCGCTCTCGGTGAACATGTCGCTCGAGCCGGAGTCGATGGACTACTTCGACACGGTCATGTTCGACGTGGGCTCCACGCAGTCGAACGTCCGCAAGCTCGCGGCCACGAAGCGCATCAATCTGCGCTGGATCGGCGCCAACCGGGTCGGCGCGGCGCTCGACGAGACCACCACCATCGAGGACGTTGCGGACATTGCCTGGGCGCTGACCGGCCATCATGCGAATGTACACGAGCGCGCGCAGGCGCTCGCCACCGGGTCCGAGGCGATTCCGGCCGGACTGCGGCGGAGCGATGCGATTCTCGTGCATCCGGTCTTCAACCGCTACCGGAGCGAGACCGAGATGATGCGCTACCTCAAGCGCCTCGAGAATCGCGACTACTCGCTCACGCACGGAATGATCCCGCTCGGCTCCTGCACGATGAAGCTCAACGCGGCAGCCGAGATGGCGCCAGTCTCCTGGCCCGAGTTCGCCGCCATCCACCCGTTCGTCCCGCTCGAGCAGGCGCGTGGCTATGCAGAATTGCTGGATCAGATGTCCGCCGCGCTCGCCGAGATCACCGGGCTCGCGCGCATGTCCTTCCAGCCCAACTCCGGCGCGAACGGGGAATACACCGGATTGATCGCGATTCGCAACTATCACGCATCGCGCGGCGACGCCGCGCGCGACGTCTGCCTCATTCCGTCGTCCGCGCATGGCACCAACCCGGCTTCCGCGACCATGGCCGGCATGCGGGTCGTGGTCGTCGCCTGCGATGCGCACGGCAACGTGGACGTCGGCGACCTGAAGAACAAGGTGGCGCAGCACGGCGAGCGGCTCGGCGCGGTGATGATCACCTACCCTTCGACGCACGGTGTCTTCGAGCAGGCGGTGCGGGACATCTGCGCGCTCGTTCACGATGCCGGTGGGCAGATCTACATGGACGGCGCGAACCTGAACGCGCTCGCGGGGCTCGCGCGCCCGGGCGACTTCGGCGCCGACGTGTGCCACATCAACTTGCACAAGACATTCTGCATTCCACATGGCGGAGGCGGACCCGGGATGGGCCCTATCGGCGTGGCGGCACATCTCGCCCCGCACCTGCCCTGCCATCCGGTGGTCCCGGAGCCGGGCCTCGCTGCACAAAACGGAACGGTCGGCTCCGCGCCATTCGGCAGCCCCCTCATCATCGCGATCTCGTGGATGTATCTGCGCATGATGGGCGCAGCGGGGGTCCGCAAAGCGAGCGAGGTGGCGATTCTCAATGCGAACTATGTCGCCCGGCGCCTGCAGTCGCGCTTTCCGATTCTCTATACCGGCGCGGGCGGCCATGTCGCGCACGAGTGCATTCTCGACACCCGCTCGTTCAAGGATACCTACGGCGTGACCGCCGAGGACATCGCGAAGCGGCTGATGGACTACGGCTTTCACGCGCCGACCCTCTCGTTCCCGGTGCCGGACACGCTGATGGTCGAGCCCACCGAGAGCGAGAGCCTGCGCGAGCTCGATCGCTTCTGCGACGCCATGATCGCCATTCACGGCGAGCTCGAGCGAATCCGGCGCGGCGGATGGGACCGCATCGACAACCCCGTCAAGAATGCTCCGCACACAGCGGTCGAGATCGCGGGTGACTGGTCGCACGCCTACACGCGCGAGGAGGCGGCCTTCCCGCTTCCATCGTTGCGGGAAACAAAGTTCTGGCCGGCGGTGAAACGGCTGGATCAGGTGTACGGCGATCGCCACTTCGTCTGCACCTGTCCGCCGATCGACATCTACGAAGCTTCTACGGAATGAGGTCATCCCCGCGCAGGCGGGGATCCACTATGCCTACGAAACAGCATGCGTCGAATCTGGATTCCCGCTTCCGCGGGAATGACGTGGCCGGACGATGCCAAGCGCCGGAGCAAGGATAGATGCGACGACTGCTCAGAGGATTGTTATGGATCGCGGGTGCGCTCGCGATCGGCTGGTCGGCGCTCGCCCTCTATTACGCATCGGGTCTCACTCCCGAGTGGGCGAGGCTCGCACTCGCGCTCGGCCCGCCGCTTGTGGCGCTCATTGCCGCGTGGCGGCTGCGCGGTCTCGCTGCGCTGATCGTAGTCGGCGTGATGTTCGCCGGAGTGCTCGGATGGTGGCTATCGATCGCGCCATCGAACGATCGGGACTGGCAGCCCGAGGTGGCGAAGCTGGCCTACGCGACGTTCGACGGGGACAAGGTCACGATCCACAACATCCGCGACTTCGAGTACCGGACCGAGACCGATTTCACCCCCCGCTACATCGACCGGACGGTGGACCTCAACGACATCCGGACCATTGACGTCGTGAGCTCCTACTGGTCGGGCGAGCTCATCGCGCACCTGTTCCTGAGCTTCGGATTCGCGGACGGCGAGCAGATCGCCGTCTCGATCGAAACCCGCAAAGAGAAAAGCGAGGAGTACTCCACCCTGGCGGGTTTCTTCCGCCAGTACGAGATCGTCTACGTCGTGGCGACCGAGCGCGACCTGATCGGCGTGCGCACGAACCACCGGCGGCCGCCCGAGGACGTCTACGTCTACCGCACCGACGCGAAACCGGACGGCGCCCGGCGGCTGTTCACCGACTATCTCCACGCCATGAACCACCTGGTCGAGCACCCCGAGTTCTACAACACGCTCACGACGAACTGCACCACGGTGATCGTGATGCACACCCGGGCAAACCCCAGTCTGATACCGAGGAGCTGGAAGATCCTCGCCTCCGGGCTTTTTCCCGAGTACCTCTACGAGCTTGGCTACCTCGACGAGAGCATTCCATTCCGGGAGCTCAAGCAGCGTGCGCACGTTAACGCGCGCGCAAACGCGGCCGGCAGCGCAGACGATTTCTCCGCCCGGATCCGCGCGGGCATGCCGGTACCGAAGCGCTGAGACCGGCCACGTAGCGTGCCCGAGCTTCCGGACATCACGGTCTACGTCGAGGCGCTCGAGCGAAGGGTCGTCGGCCAGTCGCTGACCCGCGTGCGGCTCGTCAGTCCGTTCGTCCTGCGCACTGCAGTACCGCCGATTGCCGCGGCCGAAGGCCGCCGAATCACCGGCGTCCGCCGGCTCGGCAAGCGTGTGGTCCTCGCGCTGGACGGTGGATTGTTTCTCGTCCTGCATCTCATGGTCGCCGGGCGGCTCCGCTGGGTGCCGTCGGGCGCCCGGCTGCCGGGACGAATCACGCTGGCCGCGCTCGACTTTCCCGACGGCTCGGTGGTGTTCACGGAAGCCGGCACGAAGAAGCGCGCTTCGCTCCACCTCCTCGCCGACGAAGCCGCGCTCTCCGCAATGAATCCCGGCGGTCTCGAGCCGCTGGGTGCCGATCCGGCGGCATTCGCGGCGCGCCTCGTCGCGGAGAATCACACGCTGAAACGCGCGCTCACCGATCCACGCCTGTTCAGCGGCATCGGCAACGCGTATTCCGACGAGATCCTGCACCGCGCCCGGCTGTCACCGCTCGCGCTCACGCAAAAACTGGCGCCGGAGGAAGTATCTCGCGTGCATCGCGCGACGGTCGAAGTCCTGACCGAGTGGTCCGGGCGGCTCCGCGCGCAGGCGGGCGACGCATTTCCCGAGAACGTCACGGCATTCCGACCCGAAATGGCCGTGCACGGCAAATTCGGCAAGCCCTGCCCGGCGTGCGGCGCCCCGGTGCAGCGCATCCGGTACGCGGAAAACGAGACGAACTACTGTGCGCGCTGCCAGACCGGCGGCGTGGTGCTTGCCGACCGCGCGCTCTCCCGCCTGCTGCGCAAAAGCTGGCCGCGCAATATCGACGAGCTAGGCTAGCGGCTCAGCGTCCGCTGGAGCGGAACTTTGCGAGGAACATCTCGCGCGCGGCCGCGCTGGGAATGTGCTCGGCCAGGCGCTGGACGAAATCCCGGGCGCTTTTCGCCCGACCGGTCTCGAGCACGATGAGACCCCGCGCATAGCTCGCGACCGCGTCGAGCAGTGCTTCGCGCGCGCGCCGCTCGATCGCCGAATCGACCGGTCGGGGACGCAGCGACTCGCGCCGATCGTACGGCGCCTTGGGCAATCCGGCCGCGGCATACGCGCGGCGCAGGAAGTCACGGCGGCTATCGTCGTCGTTGATGCGCGCGGCCACCGCGTGGCAGAGGCCCTGTGGATCGCGCGCGGCACGTGCCGAACGCCGCACCAGCGTGAGCGAATACGCTCCCGCATACGGCTGAATGATCCGCGCCAGGCTGTCGATCAGCTCCGGGTTGAATGCCCTGTGTCCCTGCACTTCTGCCATTTTTGTTCTCCCCTGCCGGCCCCCCCGACGCGTGGCAACCGGGCGCGGCGGCGCTCCGAATATGCCATTGTGCTTCAGCTTTCCGGCTCCGGACCACGGAATCCGTCACAGCCGGCGGCCAAACCCGGAATACGGCCCGGCTGGAATCCGCGGCGCCGCCCCCGGCATTGCCGGCCCGCATCGCCCTGGTGTGCCCGATCCTGCGCTTTCAGTGGGAACCATGTAGTAGTCCGTCATTCCCGCGAACGCGGGAATCCAGTCTGAATTCGCTCAAGTGCTTACTGGATCCCCGCGGCCCTGCCCCCGAGGGTGTCATCGGGGGGCGGGCGATGACTTGATCAGCCCATCCCAGAGGTATCATGGCCGCGTCGTCCCGCCGTCCGAACATGCCCCACACGCTCGACACCCTGCAGATGGCGCTGCTCAGCGTCTGTCGCGACAGCCGCGAACCGCTTCACTCGCTGCATGCGCATGCGGAAGACTGGCTCGCGCGTCCGCTCGGCAGCGACGAGGTCGACGCAGCGATTCGCGCCATGGAGCGCGACGGGCTGATCACCGCCTTCAGGCTCGAAGCCGCTCGATGGGTGGCGGTGCGGACCGATAACCTGTCGGAGCCTGTCGAGCTGCGCTTTCTCGCCACGCCGGCAGGCACGGAAGCGGCCGCCGCTGCATGGCAACAATTCTTCAGCGAATGATCCGGGAGCCGGGCCAATGCGCGATCTTGCCGGCCGCGTAGCTGTCATCACGGGGGCCACCGGTGGTCTCGGCAGCGCGCTCGCGCAGCGCTTCGCCGGCGCGAAGATGAATCTCGTGCTCGCCGATCTGGATGCCGACGCCCTGGCACGCGCAGTGACTGAATTCGAGCGCGGCGGGACGAATGCAATCGGCGTGCGTACCGACGTTCGCAAGGCCGCGGATGTCGAAGCGCTGGCGGCGCGCACGCTGGAGGCGTTCGGTGCCGTTCACGTCGTCTGCAACAACGCCGGCGTCGCGCCGGTCGGCGCCGCCTGGGAAAGCACCACGGCCGACTGGGAATGGGTGCTCGGCGTCAACCTGTGGGGCGCGATCCACGGCGTGCGGGTGTTCACGCCCATCATGCTCGACCAGGGCGGCGAAGGACACATCGTGAACACCGCATCGGTCGCCGGGCTCATTTCGCCACCCGGAATGGCCGCCTACAACGTCTCCAAGCACGCGGTGGTGGCGCTCACCGAATCGCTGCATCACGATCTCGTCGCGCGTGGTGCGAAAGTGCGATGCTCGGTGGTGTGCCCGGCCTATTTTCCCTCGGGAATCGCCGATTCGGAGCAGACACGGCCCGCCGATCTTGCCAAATCCCGAAGCGCCAAGTCCGATGCGCAGCGCGCCCTCGAAGCGAACTTGCGCAAGGCCGTCATGGCCGGCAAGCTCTCCGCCGACGATATTGCGGACGCCGTCATCGATGCGGTACGCGAGGAACGCTTCTACGTCCTCACCCATCCGCGCATCAAGCCGGCAATCGAGTGGCGTATGCGCGACATCCTCGAAGAACGCACGCCCACCGATCCGATGCGTGGGCCACAGACCGGAGGAAACGTCCGGCGGATGAGCAGTCGCGTCCGCACGGGGCTAGAATGCCACGTTCATTGGCGCCGCGCCTGCGGAGATAGTCCAGACAACCAACAATCATGCCGCGAGAACACCAGGAGATCCGGTTCTGCACGAGCAGCGATGGCGTGGGCATCGCTTACGCCTCGGTTGGCCGCGGGCCGCCGCTCGTCAAGGCAGCCAATTGGCTCTCCCACCTCGAATTCGATTGGGAGAGCCCGGTGTGGCGCCACTGGCTCGACGAGCTTTCGCGCAATCGAACGCTGGTCCGCTACGACCAGCGGGGTTGCGGGCTTTCCGACCGGGACGCCGAAGACATTTCGTTGGAAGTCAGCGGTTGCGGATCTGGAAGCAGTTGTCGACGCCGCCGGGCTCAAGCACTTCCCGCTGCTCGGAATCTCCCAGGGCGGTCCGATCGCAATCGCATATGCCGTGCGCCATCCCGAGCGCGTCACCCATCTCGTCCTGTATGGCGCATACGCCCGGGGTCGAAGCGCGCGCGCGACGACGCAGAAGGAGCGGGACGAGGCGGAAGTGATGAACAAGCTGATCGAGGTCGGCTGGGGCAAGGAGGATCCCGCATTCCGGCAGTTCTTCTCCATGCAGTTCATGCCGGAAGGATCTCCCGAGCAGTATCGGTGGTTCAACGATCTCCAGCGGATCTCCGCGTCGCCCGAGATTGCCGCCCGGATCGTGAGCGGATTCGGCAACCTGGATGTCCGCGAGCTATGCCGCCAGGTCACCTGCCCGACGCTGGTCATGCACGCCGACCGTGACGTGCGCGTGCCGTTCGATGAGGGCCGGCAGATCGCCGCGCTGATCCCCGGGGCGCGATTCGCACCGCTCCAGAGCTGCAACCACATCCTGCTCGCCGACGAGCCTGCCTGGGCGCGGTTCGTCGAGGAAATCCGCGCCTTCCTCCCGGAAGCGGCGCGGCCGACGGCGGCGGGCGCACTATCGGGCACGCTGGGCGAGCTCACCCAGCGCGAGCGGGAAATCCTCGAGCTCATCGCGCAAGGCATCGACAATCAGCAGATCGCCGGGCGCTGTTCCTCTCCGAGAAGACGGTTAAGAACCACATCACCAGCATCTTCGGCAAGCTCGACGTCCAGACGCGGTCCCAGGCGATCGTGCGCGCACGCGACGCCGGGTTCGGCGTGGCCCCGCTCAGGGAACGCTAGGACCTCAGTCCCGGGTCGACGGCCCGGGCGCGCCAAAGTCCCGGGTGCAGATCGAGACCCGGGCCTCATGTCGAACGCCGCGACTTTCGCAAGAATGCATGGCAGGTACACGGACCATCCGCGGCCGCAAATGCAGCAACAGGAGCGCAAGCCATGCAAACGACGAACACGACGAACGCACGCCGACGACGCCACGCGCTATGCGAAGTGCATCGAGGTCTCCAAGCGCATCCGCTGGGACATCGACCGCGACGTGATCCGCGGCCGCAAGTTCGACTACACCAAGAAGTTCCTGCCGGACGGCCTGTCCATGGTCAATCGGATGGATTTCCTGACCACCGAGGAACGGCGGCTGATGAGCCAGATCCAGGGCCGCACCTACGCCAACATCTTCGGGCTGGTCGAGCGATTCATCGTGGCGAAAGTGCTCGAGGTCAGTCGCGAGCATATGCTGGGCGACCAGACCGCCCTCGAGGCGCTCGTGCGGTTCGGCGACGAGGAGCTCAAGCACCAGGAGCTCTTCCGCCGCCTCGAGAAGATGACGGCGAGGGCATGCCCGACGGCTATACTTTCATGCCGGATCCCGACGCAGTCGCCAATGCCGTGCTCGGCAAATCGACCTGGGCGGTGCTCGCGCTCACGTGCCACATCGAGCTCTTCACGCAGTCGCACTATCATCAGAGCATCGAGCCCGATGCGGAGCTTTCCGAGCTATGGAAGGATGTGTTCCTCTTTCACTGGAAGGAGGAGTCGCAGCACGCGATCCTCGACGAGATCGAATGGATGCACGAGAACGCGAAGCTGACACCGGAGATGCGTGACCAGGCGGTAACGGACCTGATCGAGCTCGTCGGTGCGGTCGACGGCATTCTCCAGACCCAGGCGTCAGCGGATGTCGACTACTTCGTGCGCGTATGCGGCCGGACGCTCAGCAGGGAACAGGCGGCGAAGGTACGAACCGAGGTCCTCGCGGCCTACCGCTGGCAATATATCGTGTCCGGGTTGAGGAGCACGCGGTTCAACGAAATCCTCGGCGACATGATCACCGAGCCGCAGGGTCGGCGCATCGGCGATGCACTGGCTCCGATCATGTAATCGCGCAGACGATCCGACGAGCAAGGCGGCGCACGCCCCCCGGAAAGCGGATGCAGCATCCGTTTCCTTGGGGCCGCGCCGCTGCCGCATTCCAGATCTCTTTGGCCGTGCGCCCGGTTTTCCTTTAGTCTCCATTACGTTCTTGGCAACAGAGATCCGGGAGACTCGCGATGCAGACCCGCTGGAAGCAACGGCCGCCCGGCTCGACCTGGGGCGACTTCGGTCCCGACGACCAGATCGGCCGCCTCAACCTGCTCACGCCCGAGAAGGTCAAGCAGGGCGTCGCCGAGGTGCGCGAAGGACTGGTGTTCTGCCTGTCGCTGCCGCTCGATTATCCGGGTGGCAACAAGCTGAACGCGCGCCGCCATGCGCCGCGACTTGCGCCGACCTACCGCGAGGACATTCCCTACCTGAACTACCCGCTCAAGAACGTCGACCCGCAGGCAAGCGACGTGATCAGCGACGACCAGGCGACCATCTGGCTGCAGTATTCGACGCAGTGGGACTCGCTCGCGCACGTCGGGTCGTGGTTCGACGCCGATGCGGACGGCGTGACCGAGCGGGTCTATTACAACGGCTATCGCGCGGACGAGCACGTAGTCGGGCCGGTGGACTACAGCGGCGAGACGCCGCGGACTATGGGTCAGCACGTCGGCGCCTGCGCGCTCGGCATCGAGCACTACGCCGTCAAGGGCATCCAGGGCCGCGGCGTCATGGTGGACCTGCACGCTCACTTCGGCGACGCACGCGCGGCTGTCGGGTACGACGACTTGATGCGGGTGCTGGAAAAGGATCGCGTGGCGGTCGAGAACGGCGACCTGCTCTGCCTGCACACCGGGTTCAGCACGATCATCATGCGCATGGAGCGCAGTCCCGACATGAGCGTGCTGGACGATGCGTGCGCATGCCTCGACGGACGGGACGAGAAGCTGCTCGCCTGGATCACTGATTCCGGCATCGCCGCAATCTGCGCCGACAACTACGCGGTCGAACTCCTGCCATCGAAGCCGAAGGACGGCACGCGCGCGGCGCTGCCGCTGCACGAGCATTGCCTGTTCAAGCTCGGCGTCCCGCTCGGCGAGCTCTGGTGGATGAGCGACCTCGCTGCATGGCTGCGCGCGCACCGACGCAGCCGCTTTCTGCTCACTGCCCCGCCGCTCCGTCTGCCCGGCGCCGTCGGCTCGCCAACCACGCCGATCGCCACGGTGTAGCGGGACCCGACCGACTGCTGCGCGCCGCGATGCGCGACCGCCATCTCGTCTTCGCGGCAGGCTTCCTGCGCGGGCTCGCGGCCGGTCTCATCAGCGTGCTCGCCGCCGTATACCTGGCGAAGCGCGGCTTTCCGGCGGCGGAAATCGGATTGGTGCTGACTGCCGGACTCGCGGGCGTCGCAGTCGGCACGGTCTACGGCACTTTCCTCGCCGACCGGGTCGGTCGGCGCCGCAGCCTGGTCGGACTTTCCGTTCTAACTGCGGCCGGCGGCTTCGTGCTCGCGTGGGCGCCGGATGTCTGGTCGGTGACCTTGGCCGCGTTTCTCGGCATGCTCAATACGCAGGGCACCGATCGCGGCGCCGCGCAGGCGCTCGAGGTGGCGATCCTGCCCGCGACGGGCACGTCGCGCGATCGCACCCGGCTGTTCGCCTGGTACAACGTGCTGCAGGACGTCGGCGGCGCGACCGGCGCAGCGCTCGCCGCCGCGCCCCAGTTGCTGCGCGACGGCTTCGGCGTCACCGAGCCGCGCGCCTATGCTGCGGCGATCCTGCTGTACGGCGTACTCCTCGTGCTCGCCGCCGTCATCTACTCGCGCCTGTCGCCCGCGGCAGAGCCGGCGCGGGTGGCACCGCGAGTTGCCGATTCGCTGGGCAATCCACCCCCCAACACGCGCCGCGCGATTCATCGCTTCGCTGCGCTATCGGCACTCGACGCGTTCGGCGGCGGATTTCTCGGGTCCGCCCTGATCGCCTACTTTTTCTATCTCAGATTCGGCGTGAGCGAAGGCGCCCTCGCCGCCCTGTTCGTCGTCGGGCGCATCATGACGGTGCTCTCGCATTTCGGCGCCGCATGGCTTGCCGGCCGCATCGGGCTCGTGAATACGATGGTCTTCACGCACATCCCGTCAAGCCTCCTCCTGCTCACCATTCCGCTCACGGGGAACTTCGCCGTGGCGGCGTTTCTCTTCATTCTGCGCGAGGGGCTCGTCGAGATGGACGTGCCGACGCGGCAGTCGTATCTCATGGCGATCGTGCAGCCCGAAGAGCGATCCTACGCATCGGGCATTGCGCAGCTCGCGCGTGCCGCAGGCCGGGTCATCGCGCCCGGTATCGCCGGCGGCGCCATGCAGTTCGGTGGGCTGTGGATCCCGCTCGTCGCAGGCGCGAGTCTCAAGATCGTCTATGACCTGCTGCTCTGGCGCGCGTTCCGTAACGTCAAGCCCCCTGGGGAGTAGCGGTGAGGCGGCAATGCTGACCTTGAATCTCATGGTGAAGAGATTCCAAGCGCGTGCGGGACAGGCTCGTCAACGCGGCTGCCGCGTCCCCAAAACGAGGAGCTTACGCGTACCCGGATCCGGCCTGCCAGCCTCGCGCCCTCAGCCATCGCGCCTCGGCCATTCGGGTGTTCCAGTCGCCATCTGAATCGTGTAGCCTACTTCCCACGGCCTTAATATCGGCTTCGGCTCGAAGCCCAGAACAACGCTCCGGAGGCACGCACGTGCATCTGCAGCATGGGTTCGCGCGCACCCTGCGCGCGCGGGCGGGTGTTGTAATACCCGCGATCTTTTGCGCAGCGGAAATTACCTCTGCGCTCGCGAACAATGGGCTGAACATGATCGGGTTCGGCACCGAATCGCTCGGCATGGGCGGCGCCCATATGCCGTGGCGCGCGACACGTCCGCCCTAACATCAATCCCGCTGGCATCGATGGAGATCGATTGGCAAGCGTTCAACGTATCCCCGTGCGTTTCAACGGGTGTCCACACCCGGTTTCGTCAACACCAATTCATCGACAACCGCTACCGATCCCCGCGGGAGGATTCGGCTACACGATGCCCGTCGCGCCGCAGTTCACTGCGGGTGTCGGCCTGTTCGCACAAGGCGGCGCGGGTAACATCTACCAGAGCCTTCAGACGCCATTCGGCACGAAAGACGAGCTTTCCGCCCAGATCGGTTTCGTCAAGGTCGCGCCGGCGATCGCCTGGCGCGCAACGGACGCTCTGAGCCTCGCGATCAGCCTTCCCATTGCCGCAATCAACGCGGTGCAAAAGGTCTTCCCGAACACCTCGGCCTTCAATCCCGCGAACCCGGCGCAGAGCTTTTTCGGCCTGCAACTCAAGAATGCGCGGGGTGTGGGCGTCGGGGCGAAGGTCGGCGCTTTGTGGCACGCAACCCCTGAGCTGTCGATCGGCGCGGCGGCGGGAACGAAGATCTCGCTGCCCGCGAGCAATGGCTCCGCGAACGTGAACATGAGCGCGATCGGCCTAGGTATCGTGCACTATGGCAACGCGCGCCTCGACGGCTTCGCTCTGCCGCCCGAGGTCGCGCTCGGAGCAGCGTGGCAGGCGACTGCGCGGTTGCTGGTGTCCGCCGAGGTCACCTGGCTCGGCTGGTCGCACGCACTGCGCAGCACGACGATTACACTGACGGAGCCCGATAACCGCGCCGCTCCGCAAACACTCGCACAGACCGCCGCCGTCGAAGCGCGCGACCAGTGGGTATTCGCGATCGGCACCGCGTACGCCGCGACCAATTCCCTCACACTCTACGGAGGGATCAACTACGGGCGCTCGCCCATCCCGCCGCAGAATCTCACGCCCCTGATCGCCGCGATCGGCGAGACGCACCTCACTGCCGGATTCAAGCAGGTGCTCTCGCCTGGCTGGTCGGTAAGCGGTGCGCTGGAATACCTTCTCCCGCGCAGTGTGCGCTACGACAATCCGTCGTCGCCGCTAGGCCCGAGCACCGAGAGTCTTTCGTACCTCGCGTTGCATCTGATGCTGAGTCGTCGATGGTGAGTTCAAGCAACGTCCTTCCGCCCAAACTCTCGCGTCCGTCCGCCGCGGGACTGGCCGTGCGCGAGCGTCTCTTCGCGCTGCTCGATCGGTTCCGGCGCCGGCCGATCACCTGGGTCGAGGGCCCGCCCGGGGCGGGCAAGACCTCGCTCGTCTCGAGCTGGATCGAGGCGCGCGAGCTGCCATGCCTCTGGTACCAAGTTGATGCAGGCGACGCCGATCCGGCGACCTTCTTCTATTATCTGCGTCAATCGGTCCCGGAGGGCCGACGGCCGTTGCCGCCACTCACGCCCGAGTACCTGCCTGACCTGGTCGGTTTCACGCGGCGATTCTTCAGGGCGCTCCTGGAGCGCATGCCAAAGCTGGCGGTGATCGTGCTGGACAATTTCCAGGATACGCCGGAGAACGCGGTGCTCGCGACGCTCATCCGCGACGGCCTCGACGAGCTACCGGAGGACGTCACGCTGTGGTGGTCAGTCGCGGGGGCCCACCGTCGGCCTTCGACGAGGCGATTGCACATGCCGACCTCGCACGCCTCGGCTGGGAGCACTTGCGGCTCGACCTCGACGAGACGCGCGAGCTAGCCGGCTCGACATCGCTACGTCGAAGAACGCGCCCGAATGCTGCGCGAGCGCACCGGCGGCTGGGCCGCCGGCTTGCGCCTGATGCTGGAGAGCAACAGCGATGCCGCCGTCCCGCCGAATCTGGTCGAAGCGCCGGAAACCCTGTTTGAGTACCTCGCCACCGAAGTGTACGAACGCTCGCCGCCGGAACTGCGCGATCTGTGGCTGGCCACGGCGTATCTCCCTCGCTTCACGGCTGCGATAGCGAGCGCACTGGCGGAACGAGAAGACACGAGCGAGCAGTTGAATAGCTCGCAACCAGCACTACTTCCTCGAACGCGGACGGGGACCAGACCACGTTTCAGTACCATGCGCTATTCGGCGAGTTTGGCGCAACATGAACGGGTCGAGCATTGTGACCGCGCGTCCCCAGATGATCGCGCGATCCTGGACGAGATGCGACACATCGCTCGACTGCGAGCGCAAGACTTCCGCGCGGCAATTCCGCTGATCCTGCGCGAGGCGCCGTCACTGCTCGCGAATGTCGCTGGCAGACCTTGCAGGCGGCGCTTACGGCCCTGCCGGAGCACCTGCTCGACGAAGCACCGTGGCTTCTGTACTGGCTCGGGGCATCTCAAGGAATGACCAATCCTCCGGCGCGCGCGCGACCATCGCGCGGCCACCACCGCTCCACGCACCACACAGCAGCCCGCAGCCAGTTTCACTCATCACCCCCATCATCCCTCTCCCACCCATCACCACATCCCCCCCACCCGGACCTCGGAGGGAGCCTCGGTCTCACCGACCCGGTATCGGGCGAGGTAGCTTTTCGCGAGATCGGCCTAACGTCGGAGCTCGGCCGCACCACCCCACCACCACCCGCGCACGCCGCCCCCCCCACCCACCCCACCCACCCACCCCTCTCCTCCCCAAGTAGTATTCCCGCAAGACGCGCAAGTCCAATTGGCCTGCCCAGAAGGTGGTCGAAGATACAGGTCGGCTTCGCGGCAAAACGACCGGTTGATCGAGGTCTAGGAGCTCGCGTATCCGGCGATAGCGATCCAGCAGCCACAGCTAGAAGCGTTCATTCCCGCTAACGCGTCTGCGCGCAGCACCGAAATCGCTCTGTTCATCTCACGCTCACTCTCAGCGGCGATCCACGCGCCTCACGTCCGCAGAGCCACAAGAGATGACGAACGAAGACTGCGGGCCCGCCATCAACGTCCACACCGCGCTGGCACTGCGCCGCCGAAGCGGCGATCTGGACCGCGCCCGTCAGTCTGTGCGAATGCGCGCGCGTACGTCGATTCCCGCGAACGCAGGAAGTTCCGCACCGGCGCTGATGGTTGAGGCAGACGTGCACTGCGCACCGGCGCTCGGCGAAAGGCCTCGCCTTGCTGGAGGAGGCATTGCGGCCTTCGCCGCAGTGGAGCCTCTGTACGGTGTATTGGCTGCGCGACCTGATAATCTAGCGCGAAGACGTGGCTACGATCGAAGAAGCCGTCAAGAAGTTGATCCGCGCGAGCAAGGCGCCAAGCTCCAAGCCCAACAAGGCGCCTGGCGAAGAAGACGGTCAAGAAGCGCGGGCGATGAGGGCACCGTACGGCAAAGTCCTCCACATTCCCGCGAACGCGGGAATCCAGATTGAGCCTGCTCAAAGGTCTACTGGATCCCCGCTTGCGCCGGGGCACCCGACGTGATCGCCGCCGCACTGTGCCGAGTCGAACGCGAGCGGCGCACGATGCCTTCGACGTGACACTTCACCGACTGCGAAAGCTGGTCGGCCGCGACGACGCCGTTCTGCTCTCGCACGGGGTTCTGCATCTCAACCACGGGATCGCGTGGACGGACGCGTTCGCCTTCGAACGGCTCGCCGTCGCGCAACGAGGATTCTAATGTCTCGATCGGGTCACGCCGCGAGCAGCGCGCTCGCGCTCTATCAGTCCGCTTCTGCACAAGGTGGAGGACGCAGCATGGCTGCTGCCTGCACGCGAGCGGCTGCGCAGCCGCTATGTCCGCCTGGCGACGCGCACCGCACAGTATTTCGAGCACGCGGGCCGCCCCGATCGTACGGTCGAGATCTACACCACTGCCCTCGAGGCGGAACCGCTCGCGGAGGAGGTCTACCGCCGGCTGATGGCCTGCCTTGCCGCGCAAGACCGGCGAGCCGAGGCGCTCAACGTCTACCGCCGCTCCGGCATATGCTCTCGGTGGTTCTCGGCGTGGCGCCTTCGCGCGAGACCGAGGTGCTGCATCAATCGATCACGCTGGCCGATTAGTGTCCTGGCCCGATATTAAAAGCAAGACATATGCCAGTTATTAGAGGAACAGCACACTAGCTTCCCCCGTCATGCCGCCGCCATGCCGCCGTCATGAGCGGCAGAGCTATCCTTCCGGACCAGCTCGTTCGTTCACTGATCGTAGGCTGTACCCCCTCGCCGTCGAACATGGCGCAAGGCAGACGCGCCATGAACAACCTTGCCCTCCTCGTTGCCTGCTTCGCGCTCGGCGTGGTGTTGCGCCGCTCGGTCGCCTGCCCGATGCGGCCCCGGCGCGCTCAACGCGTTCATCATCAACATCGCGCTGCCGGCGCTGATCCTCACGCATCTGCATGCAGTCGAGATCACGTCTGCGCTCGTCCTCGCAGCCGCGGTGGCGTGGGTGCTGTTTGCGCTGAGCATCGCCTTCTTCGGCATCGTCGGACGCGTGGCCGGCCTCGCACCGCAGTCGGTCGGCGCACTGACGCTCACCGGCGGCCTCGCGAACACCTCATTCCTCGGGATCCCGATGATCGAGGCGTCTACGGCTCGGCCGGTGTCGCACAAGGGCTGGTGATCGACCAGCTCGGTTCGTACCTTGCGCTCGCCACGCTCGGATCGTCGTCGCCACGATGTACTCGGCGCCGCGTTCGACCAACTCGCCATCGTCCGCAAGATCGTGACGTTTCCGCCGCTCCTTGCGGTGATCGCGCCCTTCTGCTACGGCCGCTCGAATATCCGGAGTGGCTCGCGACCACACTCCTCCGTCTGGAGACACGCTCGCGCCGCTCCGCTCGTGTCGGTCGGCGCGCAGGTCCGCCTCGGCGAGCTCGCGGCAACGGCGAAGCTCGCGCCGCTCGGCTTCAAGCTGTCTTCGCCCCGCGTGGTCAGCCTCTTTGTTGCGATTGCCAGCGTCGACACCGATCACACCCGCATCATCTTCTTCGAGCGGCGATGCACCGATGATCGCGCGGCGATCGTGCAACCGAGTACAGGCTCGACCCGCCGCTCACGACGCTCATGTCGGATCGGGATTCCGCTCTCGTTTCTGACTGTGCCTGCATGTGTACGTGCTCGGCATGCTTTAGCGGCCGGACGAACACATGCGCCATCTTGCCGCTGCGTCGCCTGCCTCGTGGCAACTCTTTGCCTCGTGATGCGTGCGTAGAAGCAGACACCTCCGTCAACCGCTGCGCTGCGCTTCGACGCGCGTTTCGTCCTTGCCGAAGTCGCACAACAAATGTACGCTGCGCCCGATATCGCGCCGCCCACCGTGTCCTCAGAGCAGCACGCCGATCAGCCAGTTTCGCGATGCCATCAGCGCAATGCTTTCGCCCGCATGTGTTCAGCAACGCGTATGCCCAGCAACGAGATCTACCTGATCACGAACCGTCGATCTACGTCCCCGCGACCGCACAATCGACTCTCTAGCGCACGAGCTCCACACTACATCCAGGTGAAGTATCTGAATGCCGACCTCGCGATGCCTTCGTGGGAAGAGGAGGCGGACGAGATTCAGAAGTGGTTCCGCGACATGCACATCCGAAACGCGCACGACCACCTTGCCGAGCGGAAGCGAATAGAGTGCGCCCCAGGGATCAGGGCGCTGGTTACGGCGCCGGCGCCCTACTCCTCGTTGGGCCAACTGCGGATTGATGCCCGGGAGGTACGAGCCCGGAGCGCGGCCTGCCCTATCCTGCGCTAGGTCCAGCGCGATTTCTGCCCGCTCGCGTAGCTTGTGCTTCTGGATCTTGGTGGCGTTGGCGCCGGGCGTCACCGGGAACGCGTCGATCGACTGCACGCGCGCCGGGACCTTGAACTTCGCCATGCGGGCCGCGCAGTGCGCGATGAGCGCGGCCTCGTCGAACGCGGCGTCCTGCGCCAGGATCACGAACGCGACGGGCTTCAGCCCCGCCGCCGTGCGCGCGCCGACGACCTGCGCGGCGGCCACGCTCGGATGTTCCGCAAGCACCGCCTCGATCTCGGCCGGACTCACCAGGAAGCCACCGAGGCGCAGCGCATCGCCCATGCGCGCAAGGAACACGAAGCAACCGTCGCCGGTGGTGTAACCCAGATCACCGCTGCGAAAAAATCCGTCGTCGGTGAGCGCGGCGCGAGTGGCCGCCTCGTCGCCGAAGTAGCCGACCATGCGGCTCGGCGCCGTGAACTCGAGCTCGCCGGGCGTACCGTGCGGCAGAATCGCGCCCGTTTCCGGATCGCGCGCGCGCACCTGCGCCTCGGGTGCGACCGGCTTGCCGCCCGCCAGCCACCGAACCTCCGGCGGCGCGTCTTCGTGTTGACGCGCAAAGAGCGCTTCCACCTCGCTCGAGCCGTAGAGCCCGACGACATTCAGTCCGCGCGCCGCGGCGCGCGCCGGAAGATCGGCGTGCGCGGGCGAGAACGCCGCGTAGCCAAACCATTTTGCGCTCGGAAAGGGGTGTGGCTCGGCCACCGCGTCGAGCATGAGCGAGATCATCTCGTCGGTCGCATTCGCATGCGTGACCGCGTGACGCCGCACGGCCGATGCGGACTCGGCTGCGTCGAAAGTCGGATACATCACGAGGGGCCGCCCGGCGGCGAGCGCCGCCATGGCATTGGCAAAGCCGAAAACCCCGCACAACGGCGCCGTGACGAGCACGCGTGTCGCCGGATCGTCCCAGCCGAAGTCACGCGTCACATCGAGCCCGTGCCGGATGACGGTGCGCTGATTGTGCAGCACGAACTTCGGCGCGCGAGTCGTGCCCGATGTCGTGAAGATCACGCAGCCGTCGTCCTCGCCACCGCGTTCGTCATCGAGCGGCTGCGCGTCGAGCAGCGAGCGGTAGGCGACGACATCACGGTCGAGAACCTGTCCCGGGCCGGCGCCGTCCTCCGTGTAGGCAACGATGTGTTCGAGGGTGTGCAGCGTGCCGGGATCGCAACCGGCGAGGATCGTGGCGAAGTCGATGCCGCGGAATCCCGGCCAGTACAGGAGCACGCGGCAGCCGCTGCGCGCCACGATGTCGCCGACTTCGCTCGACTTGAAGCGCGTATTGACCGAGACGGCGATCGCACCAAGTCGCGCGCACGCGAAGAGACACGCGAGCCACGCCGGCAGGTTCGGCAGCCACAGCGCGACCCGATCGCCGCGCCCCACGCCGAGCGCCGCGAGTCCGGCCGCGAGCCGGCGCGCCTCGTCGTCGAGCTCGCCATAGGTGACGGGCCGATCCCGGTCGTAAAGCGCGACCTCGTCTGCATGCTCCGTTGCATGTCTATCGATCAGGGCGGCGAGCGCCTGGGTCATCGGTGCCGCTCTCGTTCCTGCTGGAATACGTTCGGAGCGAAGCCCGCCGTTCACCCTACTCGCTGCGGCAACCAGGTTGCCAATGCGGGGAAGAACGACAGAAGCGCAATCATGGTGAACAACGCTATGACAAATGGAAGCGTTCCGATGATGAGGTCGTTCAGCGAGCCGGACTTTCGCAGATTGTGCACCACGAAGAGATTCAGACCAACCGGAGGCGTGACCAGGGCGGTCTCGATCAGCAGGATGACGAGGATGCCGAACCAGACCGGGTCGTAGCCGAGCCCGAACATCACCGGAGCCACGATCGGAATGGTGGTGATCATCATGGATAGCGTTTCCATGAAACATCCCAGGATCACGTAGAACACCACGACCGCGAACAGCGTCCAGGCAGGTGAGAGGCCGAGCCGCTCGATGTAGCCCGTGAGCTGCGTGGTCAGACCGATCGCGGAGATGACGAAGTTCAGGAAGTACGCCGCGACAACGATCAGCATCACCATCGCGGTCGAGCGCATGGTGCCCTCGACCGTCTCGCGCAGCATCGCGAGCGACAGGCGCCCTTTTCCCCACGCGAGAGCAAGCGCCGCAACCACTCCGAGCGAGGCCGCCTCGGTAGGCGTGGCGATGCCCGCGTAGATCGAACCGACCACCACGAGAAATATGCCGAGTGGCGGAAGCAGATGCACGAGCCCGGCAAAGCGCTCGCGCCACGTTGCGCGCATTCGCCTGCCGCCCCAGGACGGACGCATCCAGCAGAGGAAGGTAATCATCGCCATGAACAGCAATGCCAGTGCCACTCCCGGAATCATCCCGGCGAGGTAGAGCTTCGGCACCGAGGTGTTCGTGAGCACCGCGTAGATGATCAGGTTGATCGACGGAGGGATGAGGATGCCGAGCGTTCCGCCAGCCGCCAGCGTGCCGAGGAACAGTCGCTCGTTGTAGCCGAAGCGCTTCGCCTGGGGAAGCGCAACAGTGCCCACCGTCGCGGCGGTCGCGACGCTCGAGCCCGAAGTCGCGGCAAACATCGCGCAGGCCGCCACGTTCGAGTGCATCAGGCCGCCCGGCAGCCACGAGACCCAATGGACGAGCGAGCCGTACATGCGCTCGGCGAATCCTGCACGCAGCAGAATTTCCCCCAGCAATATGAACAGTGGCACCGACACGAGCAAGAACTCGTTCGATGCCGACCAGGACACCTCGCCCATTGCACGCACCAGCGGCATCTTCGAGAAGACGGCCTCCAGGAAGAGGGCGAGCGTACCGAGAGCGGCCGCAACCGGAATCGCCATCGCGATCAGCAGCAGGAGGGCGACGAGCGTGGCGCCGATCATCTGGACGGCCCGGTGCGCTCGATCTCGTGCGCGTACGTCGCCTCGTCGTCCGCGTCCTCCCGTATGCTGCGAGCGCCGAGCAATGTGTGGACCATCGCCCAATCGCCGCTGAAAAGCGCCGCGAGCGAACGCGCCAGCAGCAGCGCGATCGTGGCGAGGTACAGGGCGAGTCCCGTGACCCACAGCGCCTGAGGAATCCACAGCGGCACCTTCAGTGCACTGTTCGACCGGGCCGACAGTTCCCACGAGGTGGCGAGAACGTCGTAGGCGTAATACGCAAGGAAAATGACGAAGACGCCCAGCGAGATCAGCGCGACGATATCTAGCACCGCGCACAGTTTGCGCGGCAGGTGCTGGTAGAGCGCATCGACGCGCACGTTCGCTCGCCGCAACAGCGCAAAGGAAAAGGCCCACGCCGTGCCGATCGCGAAGGCATAGCCCGATAGCTCGTCCGCCCCGCCGAGGGAAATCGTGAACAGCTTGCGCGCCAGCACATCCACCGAAACGGTGAATGCAGCAAGAAAGAGCAGCACGCCGCCTGCCCAGACGGCGCGCAGGCTCAGCCAGTCCGCGGCTTTGAGCGCGCGATCAAGCAAGGCGCAGCGTGCCTATTTCTTCGCGACGACGCCGACGACCCTTCCGATGGTGCTGTTGAATTCCGCGACGCACTCGGCGCTGCAGCGGGCCGCCCAGCTCGGGATCAGCGTCCCCTCGACGACCTGCTTCAGCAGCGCGCGGTCGGCGGCGGAGGGCTGGATCACGATCATCTTTCCCTTCGTCCCGATCTTGCAGTCATCGCGACCCGCGTTGCACGCGATGCCCTGCTCCGTGTGGTAGGCGGCAGCGTCCCAGATCCCTTTTTCGAGCGTGGGCATTTCCTTCTCGATCAGGGCGCGCACGCGCGGGTCAAGTTTGTTCCAGGCCTTGAGGTTCACCGCGTAGGCAATCTGTCCCCAGCTGAGAGGAATCGCGAGCAGGTGCGTGGACACCTCGTTCCATTTCGCGAAGTTTCCCGACAGGGTGCCGGTGATGCCGCAGTCGACTGTCTTGTTCTGAAGCGCGGGAACCACCTCGCCGAACGCCATGGTCACCGGCGTGCCGCCTAGCGCAGCGATCAGCTCGGATTGGGAGCGACCAGCCACCCGTACCTTCTTGCCGCGCACATCGGCGAGGCCTTTGATCTCGACGTTGCAGTACAGGACCTGCGCCGGATAGGTGCCGAAGCCGAGCAGCTTCACGCCGCGCGCCAGAAACAGCTTCTCGTACATGGCTTTGGAGGCCTCGGTGGCCTTGCGAGCCTCATCGACGCTGGTGATCAGGCCGGCGATGTCGACCGCCTCGTTGGCGGGGTCATCGGCTGCGAGGTACGCCAGCACGGTCGCGCCGATCTCCAGCGCACCTGTACTCATCAGTCGCAGGACCTCCGGTCCCTTGAGACCCATTTCGTTGAAGCCCTTGATATCTGCCGTCACCGCCCCGTTCGATTTTTCGGCGAGATGAACCGTCCAGAACGGAATCTCGAAGTCCTTGTAGGGGGCGAGGCTCGAGATCGAGCCTACGACCGTCAATTTCGTCTTCGGCAGGTCCTGTGCATGCGCCGGCATGCCAGCCAGCGCAAGGACTGCGGCCACGACGGCAAGCTTGTTCTTCATGTTCTTCCTCTCCGATTTTGAAAGTCACCAATGGGTCGCGACTCAGCCGGCGGTGATTGGCGTCGCACCCGATTCATGCGTGATGCAAGCAGGGCGGAGTTTACCCTGATGGTCAGAGCGCGGCGCGCCGCCCCGCGCGTCGGGCGAAGCCGATGCGCTGGCGATGCGCGCGCAATGCTCATCGGCTCATCGGGAAAGGTCCCGGACGGCAATCGCCACCAGCTGCGCCGGCGCGCCGCCGACCGGCAGAAACGGAATCTCACCAGCGGCTCGCGGGCCGACGAGCAAGGCATCACACGCTTCCAGCGGCGCACTGGATGCACCTGCCGTCACCACTCCGGAGGCAACGAATACCACAACCAAACTCGCCCGGGATTGGCTTGACGACGATTCGATCGGAAATCGAGTGCGTCGTGATGAGGGCATTGGCCAGACCATGCCGAGTCACGACGTTCATGACCTGCACCGGGCCGCCGGTCAGACGGCATTCGGTTCGCCAGCCGCCGCTGAAGGTGATCGGTTCGAGTGCAGCGTCGAGATGGTACGGGAACGCAGTGCCCGCAGCGTCATCGTGACAATCCAGCTCGACGCCACGCCCCTCGAGCAGCATGAAATGCCGGTCGAGCCCCGGCAGCCGCGAGAACGGGCAACTGGAGGCGATCTCGGTGATGCTGACCTGCCAGCGCAGACTGTCGTATCCCGCCCCATCGGGCGAAACTGCAATGATCCGCGAAACGCCCAGGCCGTTCTTCCAGGCCAGGCGGGGGTAGTCGCGCGATCTCAGGACCCGCATCGCGCGGCAATCGCCGAAAGAATCCCGGGCGTCAATCGTCGCCGCTGGGCTCGAGCCCGGGGAACAGGACACTGGTGTAGCCCAGGCGCCGTAGGTCGGTCATGCGCGTCGGAAAGAGTCGCCCGATCAGGTGATCGCATTCGTGTTGCACCACGCGCGCGTGAAAACCCTCCGCTTCGCGCTCGACAGTGCGTCCATTCTCGTCGAAGCCGCTGTATCGGATCCGGGCGATGCGAGGCACGATTCCGCGCAGTCCGGGTACGGACAGACAGCCCTCCCAGTCCTCTTCAATCGCCTCGGTCATCGGGGTAATGACGGGATTGAGCAGCACCGTCATCGGCACCGGTGGCGCGTCCGGGTAACGCGCATTCCGCTCGAATCCGAAGATCACCAGCTGGAGATCGACACCGATCTGCGGCGCCGCCAGACCAGCGCCGTTGACGGCGGCCATCGTCTCGAACATGTCCGCGACCAGTGCTTGCAACTCGGGCGTCCCAAACTCGCGCACCGGTTGCGCCACACGCAGCAGGCGTTCGTCGCCCATTTTCAGAATCTTCCGGACGGTCATCCCATACTCCGGCTCGGCGCGTACGAATTCGGTCCCACCGCCGTTTCTTCCGTCTGGCCGCCATTGCCTCGGACGCCGCCTTGCGGTCAGCCATCACGCGCTGGAATGCCGGCCGCTCACCGAGCATCTTCAGATACGGCTTCGCCTGAGGTACCAGCTCGTCGACCATGTCCCGGCCAATCACAAGTCGCGTCACGAGCGCCACCAGCGGAAGGTGCACGAAAGCGCACACGTCGGCGAGCGTGAGCTCCGCGCCGGCGATCGCGGGCGCAAACTTCGCATGCCGGGCAAGCGCCTTGAGCCCCTTGACGAGCTCACGCTCGACCTGCGCCTTCGACCCGTCGGAGACCGTTCCACCGTAGAAAGCCTGCGTGTGCAGCCTCCGGGAGGGAAGCTCCACGTGAAGCTCCAGGTAGTTGATCAGCTCGCGGACCTTGGCGCGCTCCCAGGCGTCCTTCGGATACAACGGTCGCTGTGGATACACCTCCTCAAGATACTCGCAGATCGCCTGTGATTCGGTGAGTGTCTTGCCGTCCACCTCGACGTAGGGCACCTTTCCCATCGCGGAGTGCTCGAGATAGGTCTCGTCCTGCGACGGGACGCGCGTATCGTCTTCCTCGAATTCGATGCCCTTTTCGAGAAGGGCCAGACGAACCTTGTTGTGATAATTGCTTATGCGAATGCCACAGAGTTTCAACATGACGCGTTCCTCAGTTCGTGCAGTGAACCACCCTGCCGCCATACACCTGACTTCTCACAAATACTTCCCCAGCTCAACCTTCGCGATCTGCGCCCGGTGCACTTCATCGGGCCCGTCGGCAAGGCGCAGCGTGCGGTTCCACGCATACATCCACGCAAGCGGAAACTCCTGACACACGCCGCCGCCGCCGTGCGCCTGGATCGCCCAGTCGATCACCTGCTGCGCCATGTTCGGGGCGAGCACCTTGATCATGGCGATCTCGGCGCGCGCCACCTTGTTGCCGACGGTGTCCATCATGTGCGCCGCCTTCAGCGTGAGGAGCCGGGCCTGTTCGATCATGATGCGCGATTCGGCGATGCGCTCGTGCCAGACAGACTGCTCCGCGACCGGCTTGCCGAATGCCACGCGGCTCTTCAATCGCTTGCACATGAGCTCGAGGGCGCGCTCCGCCTGCCCGATGATGCGCATGCAGTGATGAATTCTTCCCGGCCCGAGCCGGCCCTGCGCGATCTCAAAGCCGCGGCCCTCGCCGAGCAACATGTTTGCGACCGGGACGCGCACGTTTTCCAGCGTCACGTCCATGTGGCCGTGCGGCGCGTCGTCGAAGCCGAAGACCTGTAGCGCGCGCGTCACCTTCACGCCGGGCGCGTCGCTCGGAATAAGGATTTGCGACTGCTGCTGGTGGCGGTTCGGGTTGCCGGGGTCGGTCTTGCCCATCACGATGTAGATCTTGCACCGCGGGTCACCCGCGCCGGACGACCACCACTTACGGCCGTTGATGACGTACTCGTCGCCCTGACGTTCGATGCGGCACTGGATATTGGTCGCATCGGAGGACGCGACGCCCGGCTCGGTCATCAGGAATGCCGAGCGGATCTCGCCGGCCAGCAGCGGTGTAAGCCAGCTCTTCTGCTGATCCGGCGAGCCGTAGCGCAGAAGCACTTCCATGTTCCCGGTGTCCGGTGCCGAGCAGTTGAAGACCTCCGGCGCCCAGGTCACGCGGCCCATGATCTCGCAGAGCGGAGCGTATTCGAGATTGGTCAGCGTTCCGCCGTGGGCCTTCGGACGCCACAGATTCCAGAGTCCTTCGGCGCGCGCCTTGGGCTTGAGCTCCTCCACAATCCGCGTCGGGATCCAGGCGTTGCCCTTGGCGCGGTTGCCCTCGGCCTCCTCCCAGTAGGTATTCTCGCTCGGGTAGACGTGACGCTCCATGAAGGCGGCGAGCTTCGCCTGGAGCTCCTTCACCTTCGGACTGAACTCGAATTCCATTGCCTCGCTCCGCTCAATTGAGAATGTTTTCTTGCACGAGCCGCCACCCCATCTCCGCGAGCGGCCGCGCGCGCTTCCCGGCATCGAGCGCCTGCTGGCTGGCCGCGGTGCCGTCCAGTGCGCGCTTCATGATTCCCTGCAGGATCGCCGCGAGCCGGAACATGTTGTAAGCAAGGTAGAAGTCCCAGTTCGGAATGGACTCGCGCCCGGTCTGTCGACAATACATCGCAACGTATTCCGATTCGCTCGGAATTCCGAGCGCGGCGAGATCGAGCCCACCGATGCCACGGAACTGCGCGGGCGGAATGCGCCAGCTCATGCAGTGATACGAGAAGTCCGCGAGCGGATGGCCGAGCGTGGAGAGTTCCCAGTCCAGGATCGCGACGATGCGTGGCTCGTCGGGATGGAAGACGAGGTTGTCCATGCGGAAATCGCCGTGCACGACGGCGGTCTCGTCGCCGGGTGGGATGCTCCCCGGCAGCCACTCGATCAACCGGTCCATGGATTCGATCCTGTCGGTCGCGGATGCCTGGTACTGCTTCGACCACCGCGCGATCTGCCGGGCCAGGTAGTTTCCGGGCTTCCCGAAACCCTCGAGCCCGACTGCCTGATAGTCGATACCGTGCAGGGCGGCGATCACGCGGTTCATCTCCGAGTAGATCGCGCGGCGCTCCTCCGAAGTCATCCCGGGCAGAGACTGGTCCCAGAGCACGCGCCCCGCGACGTATTCCATGATGTAGAAGGCGCGGCCGATGACGGCTTCGTCCTCGCACAGGCAATACGTGGCCGGAACGGGAATGCCGGCCGCGCCCAGCGCGGAGATGACGCGGTACTCCCGCTCGATCGCGTGCGCGGACGGCAAGAGCTTGGCGGCGGGCGCCGGCTTGGAGCGCATGACGTAGCGCCGGTCGCCAGCGGTGAGGAGGTAGGTCGGATTCGACTGGCCGCCGCGAAACTGTTCCACCGCCACGGCACCGGCGAAACCGTCGATCTGTCCGCGCAAATACTCGCCCAGCGCCGCGGGATCGAAGCGCTGCCGCTCGACGACCGGCATCGTGCCGACGAATTGGTCGCTCATGATTGGTCGCTCATGGGGTGGGCTGATGAACGAGCGGCATGGACGGGACGGGAAGGCCGGACGCGATGACCCGGCAATCGTGTCATCCTAGCATGCGCGCCAGCGGGGGCGCGCGTCTCGGCGGGATGATAAGCTGCACGTTCGCGGCGGGACACGGCGAATAAGTACGGGGAAGCGCGGAAGAAGTCCGTCATCCCCGCGCAAAGCGGGGATCCAGGACGCCATTCAATCCGCTCAGCATGGATTCCCGCTTGCGCGGGAATGACGTGACAGGTGATTCTCTGCGTGCATGAGCGTTCGCAGTGTCGTGCGAATCGATTTTTCAGGCGGCGTGAATGAACGAAACCAAGCAACTCGGCGAAGCCGTCAAATCCTCCGGCGTGGCGATCATGGACGCCATCGTCACCTATCTGCCGAGCATCCTCGGCGCGGTAGTGTTGCTGCTGGCGGGCTGGGTGATCGCGCGCCTGCTGCGTGCGATCACCGTCCGCTCCGTCCTGCTCCTCGATACGCTGCTCTCCCGCGTGACCAAGACCGCCGGCGTCGAGCGGCTGCGGATGGCCCGTTCGTCGACCATGCTCGGCGCGATCGTCTACTGGATCGTTCTGCTCTTCTTCGTCACCGCGGCCACCCATGTTCTCGGCCTGCAGAGCTTCACGCAGTGGCTGGCGCGACTGCTCGACTATCTGCCCACGCTTGCCGCGGGCGTCTTGATCGTGGTCGCAGGCTACGTCCTCTCGCGATTCCTCGCGGACCTCGTCCAGGCGACCGCCACCCGGCTCGCGCCACCGCAGCGGAATGCGCTGGCGCGCGTCGCCCAGGGCGTGGTGCTCGTCACGGCGGTCCTGGTCGGCGCCGATCAGATCGGCATCCAGGTCACGTTCATCGCGATTCTGGTCGGCGCGATCGTGGCCGCTGCGGTCGGGGGCGTGACGATCGCGGTGAGTCTCGGTGCGCGCGACTACGTGTCGAACGTCATCGGAGCGCACTACCTGCGACAGGCCTTCGAAGTAGGCCAGCGGATCCGGGTCGCCGGCCACGAGGGCCGCATCCTCGAGGTCACGGTCACGTCGGTGATCCTCGAGACCGACGACGGTCGGGTTGCGCTTCCCGGTCGCGTGTATCACGAGCAGCCCATCGTGCTGATCGCACGCAACGCCCATGGCTGACGCCGAGGATCTCACTCACACTTTCCTCGACGCGCACCCGGTCGACGCGGCGCGCGAGCTTGCGACGCTTTCGGCGACGGACGCCGCGGCGCTGTTCGCGCAGGTGCCCCCGCGGCTCGGCGGGCCGGTGCTGGCTGCGATGTTGCCGCCGACAGCGGCCCGCGTCCTGGGCATCCTGGACAACGACCGCGCGATGGCGCTGCTCACGTCGATTGGCGTGCAGCCTGCGGTCGCCGTGCTGCGGCACATCCAGGAACCACGCCGTGCGCGTCTCGTCGAGGGCCTCCCGACCGCGGTCGCGGTGGCCTCGCGAATGCTGCTCGGTTATCCGGAGGATTCGGTCGGTGCCTGGGCCGATCCGGACATCATCGCATTGCCGCCCGAGACGGAGATCCGCGACGCGGTCGCACGCGTGCGCGTCGGCACCACCGACACCGCCCGCATCCACGTCATCGGTCCAGGCGAGCGACTCCTCGGGTTGGTCGAGATCGCCGCCCTGCTGCGCGCGCACGATACGGCGCAGCTCGGGTCGGTGCTTGGCGAGCCCCCGGCCGTCCTGGCGGCCGTTGCCCCGCTCTCCGGTGCGGCGACGCATCGGGGCTGGGAGCAGTCTGCTTCGCTCCCGGTCGTGGAACGCGGAGACCGGCTCGTCGGTGTGCTGCGCCGCGCGACACTCGTACGAGCGCTCACGCGCAGCACCCGCGGCTCGCGCGAAACGTCGTCGGAGTCGCTTTCCGGAATGCTCACGCGCAGCTACTGGGACGCGCTCTCGGGACTCGTCAGCCGTCACCGTGTCACAGTTACCGGCGGCAACGCCGATGTATAAGTCCACCGATGACCACTGAGGCACTTCCCGCGATCGCCGCGCTCAACCGGCGCTTCCTGCTCGACTATCCGCACGAGGCCGCGCGCCGCCTCGAGGCGATGTCTCCCGAAGATGCCGCCGCATTGCTGGTCGCGCAGCCCGTGCACGCGGCGGTGCGCGCCTGGCAGGTGCTGGGCCCTGACGCAGCGCGCGCCGTGCTCGAGGTCGTCCCGGAAGATCTTGCGAAGCGGCTGCTCACCGATGCGGAGCCGATCGCGAGCGCGGCCGTGCTCGCCCAGCTCGACCGGGAGGAACGCGACACGCGGATGCGCAAGCTGGATCCCCAGATCGCGCAGGAGCTGCGCCAGCTGCTCGACTACTCCGACGATTCGGCGGGACGCTTGATGGACCCGCGCGTGACCCCGCTTCGCGCGGGGCTGACTGTGGCCGAGGCGCTCATGCGACTGCGCACGATCAAGCGGCGTGGCATGCGCGAGCTCTTCGTCGTGGACGACGAGGGCCGGCTCACCGGGCGGGTGGAGATCCAGGATCTCGCCGTTGCGGACGAAGCCCAACCGCTACGCGAGATCACGCGCGGCCTGATCGCCGTGGTGCAGGACCTCGATCCGCGCGAGGACGTCGTGAACGTTCTGCAGCAGCAGCCGATCACCGAGCTTCCCGTGGTGACGAGCGACGGGCGATTCGTCGGGGTCATCCGCCAGGCCGCGCTCATGTCCGCAATCGAGCAGGAAACCAGTGCGGACATCCAGACCATGGTCGGCGCGAGCCCGGACGAGCGCGCCCTCTCGAGTCCTGTCTTCGCGGTGATCAAGCGCCTCCCCTGGCTGCAGATCAATCTGCTCACCGCGTTTCTCGCGGCAGCCGTGGTGGGGCTCTTCGAGAACACGATCGCCAAGTTCACCGCGCTTGCCGTGCTGCTGCCCGTGGTGGCCGGCCAGTCGGGCAACGCCGGCGCGCAGGCCCTCGCGGTGACCATGCGCGGGCTGTTCCTGCGCGAGATCAGCTTGCGCCACTGGCCCAAGGTCGTCTTCAAAGAGGCCGCGGTCGGGCTGACGAACGGTATCGCGGTGGCGCTGACCACCGCGCTCGGCGTGTACTTCTGGAGCCGCTCGACGGGGCTCGTCGTCGTGATCTCGAGCGCCATGGTGATTTCCATGGTGATCGCCGGAATCGCGGGCGCGCTCGTGCCGATCATGCTGCGCCGGTTCGGGCAGGACCCTGCACAGTCGTCCTCGATCGTGCTCACCACGGTCACCGACGTAGCCGGTTTCTTTTCCTTCCTGGGAATCGCGACGCTGCTCTCCGGCCTGCTCGAGCAGACCACCTGATCCTTGTTGCTCGGCGCGTGGAATAACCGGCCGGCACGGATCGTTTACCCTCAGCCGTGCAAATCTCGATAGGAGGAGTCCCCATGCATCTTCGCCTTGCCACTGCCTTGCTGGTCGCAACGATCTGCGTTCCTGCCGCCGTTCGCGCGCAGGCCCCGAATCCCCCGGTCCGCGAGATCACCCAGATCAAGGACAACGTCTATCGCTTCCGCAACAACTTTCATTTCTCGGTGTTCGCGGTCACGCCCGCGGGAATCATCGCGACCGACCCGATCAACGCGGACGCCGCGAAGTGGCTGAAAGCGGAGCTCGCCAAGCGGTTCAACGTCCCGGTGAAGTTTCTCGTCTACAGCCACGACCACGCGGATCACAGCTCGGGTGGCGAGGTGTTCGCGGACACTGCGACGATCGTGGCGCACGAGAATGCGAAGAAGGTGATCATCGGCGAGAAGCGGCCGACGGCAATCCCGCAGGTGACGTTCTCCGACGCGATGACCATCGACCTAGGCGGCACGATCGTCGAGCTGAGTTACCTGGGAAAGAACCACTCCGACAACATGATCGTGATGCGCTTTCCCGCCGAGCGGGTGCTCTACGCCGTCGACTTCATTCCCGTGAAGACGGTCGCATTCCGCGATTTTCCGGACGCGTACCTCGATGAATGGATCGAATCGATCCGGCGCGTGGAGATGATGGATTTCGACATTCTCGCCCCCGGTCACGGTCAGATGGGCACCAAGAGCGATGCCACCGACCACCGGATCTACCTGGAGACGCTGCGCGCCGAAGTGCTTAAGCTCGCGCGCGAAGGCAAGTCGCTCGACGAGATCAAGCAGATGGTGAAGCTGCCGCAGTACGCGTCGTGGGGCGGCTACAAGCAGATGTACGAGCTGAACGTCGAGGGCATGTACCGGATGGTGCAGGCGAACCGGCGCGGGAATTGAGCGGGTACTGGGGAGCGCAGCAGGAATTTCCCCCTCCTCCTAGAGGAAGAGGGGTGGCGCCACAGGCGACGGGGTGGTGGTGAGCTAAATCGCAACTTGAACCACCCCGCCCGCTTCGCGGGCACCCCTCCTTGAAAAGGAGGGGAAAAAACCGCATCACATCAGGTGGTGCAGAAGATGACGATGTTCTCGTAGAGCAGCAGCAGATCGGTGCGCCGGTAGCCCGCCGCCGCCACGCCGAGCACGACGGCGCCCGCAATGCCGAGCGTGATCCACAGTGCGACGCGCTGCCGCCGGGTCACGTCGAAGCTGCTCCGCTGAGCCGCGCGATCGGCCGTTCCTTGATGGGCAGGTTCAGCAGCATCGCCACCACCGATAGACCGATGCAGATCGCCCAGACCACGTCGTAGCTGCCGGTCCGATCGAAAAGATAGCCGCCGAGCCACCCGCCCATGAACGCGCCGACCTGATGGAAGAGGAAGGCGACGCCCCCGATCATGGCCATGTTGCGCACGCCGAACACGGTTGCCACGACGCCGTTCGTGAGGGGAACGGTCGAGAGCCAGAAGAAGCCCATCGCAATGCCAAACATATAAGCCGATGCCGGGCTGATCGGCACGAGGAATGCAAAGAGCGCGATGATGACGCCGCGCGCCGCGTAGATCCCGGCGAGGAGCCACGGCTTCGGAAACCGCCCGCCCAGGTAGCCCGCCAGAAGCGAGCCGGCGATGTTGAAGAGACCGACCAGCGCCAGCACGATCATTCCAGTCTCGGGCGACATGCCACGGTCGACGAGAAACGCGGGCAGGTGCAGGCCGATGAAGACCACCTGGAATCCGCATACGAAGTAGCCGAACGAGAGCAACCGGAAGCCGTTATGCCGATACGCTTCGCCGAAGGCCGCGCGCACAGAGATATCGGTCGGCTGGCGCGCGACGGCCTGCTTTTCGCTCAACGGCAAGGCCAGGGGCACCATCAGCGCCGCGATGGCAGCGATCGCGACGAGTGCGATGGCCCAGCCGAATCCCGAGATCAACGCCATCGAACCGGGCAGCATGATGAACTGGCCGGCCGAGCCGACCGCTCCGGCGATGCCCATTCCGAGACTGCGCTTCTCCGGCGGCAGCGCGCGGCTCACGGCGCCGAACACTATGGAAAAGGTGGTGCCGGAGAGCCCGAAGCCGATGAGAAAACCTGCGCTCAGCGTCAGTAATCCCGGGGTACTCGAGACGGCCATCAGCGCCAGACCGGCGACGTAGAGAATCGCGCCCACGATGATTGCGCGCCCTGCGCCGAACCGGTCCGCGATCGAGCCGGTGAACGGCTGCGCGATGCCCCAGATGAGGTTCTGTATGGCAATCGCGAAGGAAAACACCTCGCGCCCCCAGCCCATGTCGAGGCTCATGGGCTGCAGGAACAGTCCGAACCCGTGACGGATGCCGAGCGAGATCGAAAGGATCAGCGCACCGCAAACGAGCACTGTCGTCGGCGATATCGTCGTCTTGCCGGTCATGCGCATCATGCTCCGCGTCGAATGCGCGGGCGGGGCCCGCGAGGTCAGTCCGAAAGATTCCCGATGATAGCGGCTTTCAGTCGATCGACCGCACTGCGCGGGCTCGTGAGCACGGGGCATTTCACCACCGCAGAAACGGCCGGCGCCGCGCGCGCAGTGGAGAACTGGGCGAGCAGCAAGGCGTCGCAATCGGCGAGTTCGGCAACGCGCGCCGCGATGAGCCGATCGTGGCGATCGCCGTCGCCCGCGTTGAGCGCATCCATGGCATCGGCAACAAAGATCGAGCGCAGTTCCGCTCCCGGACGGCGCAGCTGCGCAAACACCCGGAATTCCTGCTCCATCGGCGCGATGCTCGGCTCGAATGTCGCCACCATGCCGACGCGCGCACCGCGTGCGAGCGCGTCCTCGAACATCGCCTCGTTCGGCTTGAGCACCGGGAACGCCCGTCCGGCCCGCGCCGCTTCGATCGCGGGGCCGAACGCCGAGCACGTGAACAGCAATCCCGCCGCGCCGATCGTCTCGGCGTAGTCGGTCAACGCCCGGAAGCGCTCGAACATCGCGGGCTGGAGATCACGCGCCTTTGACCGGTCGACGCTGAGCGAGTCGTCGAGCAGATTGACACGCTCGACATCCGGCCAGTCGGCACGAAACGCGTCCTCGATCGGCTGCATCGCCATGCGTACGGCGTGGATAAGAACGATGCGTGGTCGCTCTTCAGGGTGCTTTGAAACAGCCATCTCTCCAGAAATCCGCAAGGCGCCGGCTACGATCGCGCGGCAGCCTGAACTATACTGGCCATCAAGGATAGTCAGAAGAAGTTCGTCATTCCCGCGAACGCGGGAACCCAGACTGCGCTGACTCGATCAAGGGAATGCCGGATCCCCGCTTGCGCGGGGATGACTTGAGCTGAGCTTCCGCTATTGCCGACGGATCGGGGTTTCTGGTTTCTGAAGGGTTATCACCGAGATGTTCACCTACCGTCTTCGAAATCGATCGACTGCATTTTTGATTTTGTACCTCGTCGCAGTGCACTGTGCGACGCCTGCCCAGGCCGCGGACAGCGACGGCCCGCTGAAATCGCTGGTGCAGCTGGCTGCCGACAGGATCGACGCGGTTTTTCGCGACGTTGCGGCCAGCACGCGCGCGTTAGGCGATGAGTACCGCACGCTGGCCGCGCAGCAGGCCCCGGTCACCGACGCGGATAAGGCCGCCTGGATCGGTCGCGGCACGACCAAAGGAAGCACGACCGGTTTTCGGACCTGGCCGGAAGGCATGCCGACACCCGCGTTCCAGGCGGCTTTCCCCGGCTTCTACAACTACCGCGGCAACACTGTCACCGAGGAGACGGTGGCACATCTCCGGGACTTCGAGCGACTGCTACCGATCTTTCGCGCCGCCTACCGGAGCTTCGATTTTTCGTGGGTCTACCTGACCACCCCCGACGACATGATGCTGATCTATCCGTACGTGCCGATGGACGAGGCGGTGAACAACGCGATGCCGACCAGGCAGGTGTACTACACGGCGGCGGATTTCGGTCGCCGGGCGGTCGGCTGGACCGAGCCGTACCTGGACCTGGTCGGAGCCGGGATGATGATCACCGCTTCCTACCCGGTCTACGCGGGCGAACGCCTGCTCGGCGTCACTTCGCGCGACATCACGCTGAAGCAGCTTTCCCGGTCCGTGCTGACCCATCTGGCCAGGGGAGATTCGGCGAGCGCCTTCATCATCGACAAGCGCGGGCTGGCGATCGATGCCAGCGATCCCGGGCTTGCAGCCGAGCTCGAGCACGTGAACAGTGAGAAGAAGGCGGCCGTGCTGTTCTATCGCTCGTCCGCGGCACTCGCGAAAAAGTTCGAACCGGGCGCGGTGATCTCCCGGTTCGATCGGGTCAACGAGGTGACGGAGCAAATCCTCGCCAGGGCCGCGCGACCCGGCGCGTCCGACGTGATCGACATGAAGATCGATGAGACGCAAGGTGCTGGCGGCCCGGATCGAAAGCACCGGCTGGTTCGTCGTCCTGGTCGACGGGAAGCCTTGACCGGAGCGTCGGCCGGAACGCTCCCTACCCGCGCTGCAACGTACCGTTGTTTGCGAGCGTGATGTCGAAGCGCGCGGAAAGCTCGGAGGCGCCCGCGATCGGTTCGAAGCGCACCAGCAGCAACTCGCGCGCTTTCGGATCGACGATGCTGCTCAGCAGGAAGTCGCCGTCATTCTGCGGAAAGCCCGCGATGTACATCTGCGTGGCGAGATAGGGAATGTCCCGCCCGGCGATGCGGAAGTGGATGTGCGGCGTGCGGCCCGGATACGGCACCGGCTTGATCGTGCGGAAGCGATAGGCGCCGTCCGCGCCCGTGGTGAAGACGCCGTAACCCTGGAAGTTCGGATCGAGCGGCGCATTGCGGCCGTCGCGCGGATGGTGGTAGCGGCCGAACGCATCGCACTGCCAGATCTCCACTTGCACGCCGCCCACCGGTCGCCCGCGCGCATCGAGCACGCGCCCTGAAAGGAGCGTGATTTCTCCCTTCGCGACACCGTTTCCGCCCTTCACATGAACGAGATCCGCGTCGCGCTCGACCTCCGGCCCGTACGGATAGAACGGCCCGAGGCCCTGCGACGGGGTGGCGAACTGCTCCGCGGCGCGGGCCCAGCGGGGCACGACGATCGCAGCGCCGGCCAGCGTCGCCGCGCCCGCGATGAGCAACTGCCGTCTGGATTGCGCAACTGTATTCATGGCGGTTCTTTCGATGGTGTTGGAGGACGCGCGCAACGCAAGATGACGTTCGACGCCGGGATCCGGCGGAAGTTTCAATGGCATTCAATACGCCGGCTTGCTCCGGAAGAAACCACTGCGGTCGATCGACTTGATACGGATATCGCGCGTATCGCCGTCCTGCAGGATCTTGAGCGGCACGTCCGTTCCCGCCGGGCCGAGCGCCCAGATCTTGCGGTAAAACTCGGCCCGCGTCGCGACCGCGTCCGGTCCGACCGCCAGTACGATATCACCCCGCTTCACGCCCGCGAGATCGGCCGGCCCTTCCTCCGATACGCCGAGAACGAAGAGCCGCCCGTGCACGGACTCGGTTCGCAAGCCGAGCCACGGCCGCGGCGCTCCGGGCGCGCGTCCACGCGATTTGAGGTCGAACAGGATGGGCTTCACGAGATCGATGGGAACGAACATGTTGCCCGGGATCGGTTCACCACCCGGACCGATGTCGCGCACGAGCAGCGAACCGATTCCCACCAGCTTGAATTCGCGATTCACGAGCGCCGCGCCCGCCCAAGCCGTCGTCGGCGGCGCCACGAAGATCGCGCTGTCGAGCAGGTACTCCCATGCGCCCGTGAATTCCCGTCGCGACACGACGTACCCCACCGACGCCGCTTGTGCGCCGCCCCACGGCAGCACCATGACGGGTTCGCGCAGCGCGAGTGGATCCGAATCGCCGAGCACAATGGGGTTCGCGTCGAGCGTGCCCTGCAACTTGAGCAGGCCGAACCCGGTGGCGTGGTCGTAGCCGACGAGACGCGCGGGGACGGTCTTGTTGCCAGCGCCGGTGACTTCGATCGCGTCCGGCTCGAGCACGAGGTAGCCGATGGTGAGGACGTGACCCTCGTCGTCGATCACGACGCCAGTGCCCTCGCGCTCGACGCCGAGCGTCCGGCTCGTGCGCGCGTCGGGAAGCGCTTTCGTGCGCACCCGCACCACGGCGGAAATGAGTGCGTCCGCGCGCCGCTTCTTCTCGGCCGAATCGGACTCTCGCGCGGGACCGGTTGACGGCGCGACATTCCGCTCCTTCTGCTGGGCGTGGACCGCACCACCCCAGAGCAGCGCGAGCAAGACCGCAACGAGCGTCACGAGCGTCTTCATGGCTGAACCCCTTCGGTCACGTCGGTGGGACTGCATCCATTCTGGTCCCCGGACAATTGATTTGCCAGCATCAGGCGTGGCGATCCCACCGCGTCAGCGACCTGACATACGCGGGCAATACTCGCGCGCGAGAATGACGCCAGCATTCCTTCCCGCATCACCCGAGGACCCTGCACATGCTGCCCGTCACCTTCGTCCGCGCAACGCTCATTGCGCTGGATCTTCCCCGCCATCTTGCCGACACCTACGCGACGCCGAATAACGGCCGCGGCCCGAACAATCGAAATCGCCGCCGACATATCGTCCGGCACGCGCCAGCCCGCCCGCCCCGACCGCCGGCCGGGCCGTTCCGCACCGGCTGAGGGCGCAAGCGCAATGGCCGCGCGGCGGCGTATGATTTCGGCCCATGGCCGACCGTCGCCGCCTGGATCAGTTCCTCAATGTCGCGCACACGCTCGACCACCTCCTCCTTTTGATCTTCCCGACGGTGGTGCTGGCGATCGCCGAGGAATGGAACCGCCCGTACAGCGAGCTCCTCCCGCTCGCCACCGGCGCATTCTTCGCGTTCGGCGCGGGATCGCTCCCGTCCGGCTGGCTCGCAGATCACTGGAGCCGCACCGGGATGATCGCCGTGTTCTTTTTCGGCATCGGGACGTCCGCGATCCTGACCGGGTTCGCGGGCGGCCCCGTGTCGCTCGCCATCGGACTCACGCTGATCGGCGTGTTCGCGTCGATCTACCATCCGGTCGGCATCGCGATGCTGGTCTCGGGCAAGAAGAACGTCGGCAAGACACTCGGCGTCAATGGAGTCTACGGCAACGTCGGGCTCGCGTTCGCGGCGCTCGCGTCCGGAGCGCTCGCGGACCTGATCAGCTGGCGCGCCGCATTCTTCGTGCCCGGCGCGATCACCATCGCGCTGGGGTTCGGATATCTCGCGACCGCGCGCAACGCCCCGGCGACGGTTGTTGCTGTCCGCAAGACCGACGCCAAGCTCCCGCGCGCGCTGCTCGTGAGGATCTTCGCGGTGCTGTGCGTCGCCGTGGTCGCGAACGGCATCATCTTCAATGCCGCGACGGTCGCGATGCCGAAGGTGTTCGACGAGCGGCTCAAGGCACTCACCGACACCACGCTGGGTATCGGCCTGCTCGTGTGCATCACCTACCTCATCGCCGCGATGGCGCAGCTCGCGGTGGGCCACCTGATCGATCGCCGGCCGATCAAGGGCGTGTTCGTCCTGTTGCTCGTCGCGCAAGTGCCGCTGATCTACGCTGCCGCCACGCTCTCGAACTTCGCGATGCTCATCGTCGCGACGGCAATGATGTTCGCGGTGTTCGGCCAGATCCCGATCAACGATGCGATGGTCGCGCGCTATACCAACGAGGAATGGCGCGCGCGGGCCTACGCGGTGCGCTACGTGGTGTCGTTCGCCGGCAGCGCCGCAGCCGTGCCGCTCGTCGCGTACATTTTCCGCACGACCGGCGACTTCCAGGCGCTGTTCCTGCTGCTTTCCGGGCTGGCCGCGATCGCGCTCGTCGCCGCGCTCGCCTTTCCAGGCGAACGCGCGTCGTCGGAGGCCATCGCCCCCGTGGCGCGCTGACCGCCGATCAGGCCACCGCCAGAGTCTTCAGTGCAGGCTCGCGGATCGGAAGATTGACGATCGTCGCAATCGCAGCAAGCGTCATGTCCGCGTACCACATCCAGTCGTAGCTGCCCGTCGCGGCAAAAGCAATGCCGCCGAGCCAGGCTCCGAAGAATCCGCCGATCTGGTGCGAGAACAGCGTGATGCCGAACAGCGTCGCCAGGTAGCGCGTCCCGAAGAGCTTGCCCACCAGGCCGGCCGTAGGCGGCACGGTCGCCAGCCACGTCAGACCCATCCAAACCGAGAAGAGGAGGATGGTGAGCTCCGTCTTCGGCGCGATCAGGAAGACCGCCACACCGACACCGCGCGCGGCATAGAGCCACGCAAGCGTGAACTTCATTCGAAAGCGCTGGACGATGAGACCGGACCCGATGCTGCCGACGATGTTGAAGAGTCCGATCACCGCGATCGAGGTTCCGGCGAGCGCCGGCGGCAGCCCGCAGAGCTCGATCACCCCCGGCATGTGCGTGAGCAGGAATGCGATGTGGAATCCGCACACGAAGAACCCGGTGTTGAGCAGCCAGTAGCTCCTGTTGCGCGTTGCCGTCCGCATCGCCGCGCGCAGTCCGAGCGGCGCGGCCGATTGCGAAGTCGTTCCGGCATCGTCGGGGGGAGACGCGGGCGCCGGCTGATGCGCGGACTTGCGGCGCAGGGGCCAGGAGAGCGGGAGCGTCGCGAGGGCGATCGCGGCCAGCGCGAAGAACGCAGTCACCCATCCCGTGGCGAGGATCAGGACCTGCGCGACCGGCGCGACCACGAGCTGGCCCACTGATCCGCCTGCATTGACGATTCCGTTCGCGAAGCCGCGGCGCTCGAGCGGAATGCGCTGACCTACCGCGCCGAGCAGCGTCGACATGCTGCCCGCCGCCGCACCCGCAGCAACGCCGAAGCCGAGCGTGAGCACGACACCCGCCGCACTCGTCGCGAACGGGACGAGCACGAGCGCGCCCGCGAGCAGGATCCCGCCCAGCACGATCACGACGTTCGGACCGAAGCGGTCTGCCAGGGCCCCGAACACCGGCTGCCAGGCGCCCCACATGAGGTGATTGATCGCGAGCGCGAAGCTGATGGTCACGATCCCGAGCCCGCTCGCCGTATTGAGCGGCGAGATGAAGAGCCCGAGCGAGGCGCGCAATCCCATCGTGATGGCGAGAATGCTCGCCGCCGAAATGACCAGAATCCAGAACTGCGATTTCGACGAGCGCTCGCCGTGGGTCATCAATACACCGCGCCGCGCGCCGTGATGGGCCACACCGCCTCGACCCGATCGCCACGCATGCACACGATCCAGTCGTACAGGTTGACCGTCGGGTCGCAATGCCCGGGAACGAGCCGCAGCCGCTCGCCGAGACGTGGGCCCTGCGCGCCCGGCGCCACCTTGAGCACGCCATGCTCATCGGACGCTTTCACGTACTCCACTCCGGGCCACCCTGCGACCTGCGGCAGCCCCGAGTCCACGCTCGATGCCTTCAGTCCGGCATCCACCACCGCCCGATCCGGCGCGGGCGTGCTCATGACGGTCGTGAGCACGTAGAGACTCTGCTCGAATTGCGGCAGGTCCGACCAGTCGTTGGCGTTGTAATCGGCGTCCATGAAGACGTACGAACCCGGCTGGATCTCGTTGTAGACCTTGCTGGCGGCCTCGAACGGAAACGTTCCGGTGCCGGCGCCGGTGAGGATCTCGACGTCGATTCCACTTTCTTCGAGCAACGTCCGCGTGGCGCGCGCCTTGCGTATCGCGAGCGCAATCGCCGACCGGCGATCCGTCACGGAACGCAGGTGCTGAGCGCCGCCCTGATATGCGTGGATGCCGGCAAAGCGCAGATTCCGTGCCGCCGTCACCGATTGTGCGAGCGCAAGCGCCGCGCCCCCCGGCTCCACGCCGCAGCGATCGGCGCCCACGTTCAGCTCGATGAGCACGTCGAGCTTCGCGCCCGCCGCCACGGCTGCCGCGTCGAGGTCGGCGACATTCCCGGCATCGTCGACGCACACGCTCACGCGCGCGCGCCGCGCAAGCGCCGCTAGCCGTGCGACCTTGCGCTTGCCGACGATCTCGTTGCTCACGAATACGTCCGCGACCCCGCCATCTACCATGGCCTCGGCTTCGCTTACCTTTTGACAGCACACGCCCACCGCGCCGGCCTGGATCTGGCGCAGCGCGATTTCCGGACACTTGTGCGACTTGGCATGCGGGCGCAGACGAACGTTCGCCCCGCGCACGGCGAACGTCATGCGCTGCAGGTTGTGCTCGAACGCATCGAGATCGAGCAGCAGCGCGGGCGTATCGACGTCGCTGAGCGTGGCGCCAGGTTCGGCGGGCGGATCGGAGGGAGTGGACATGAGTTGCTGCGTCGTGGTCCGGTGATGGTGACCGCCGCGAGGACGGAGGTCAACACTGACCGACAAGCCAAGTGTAACTCTGCTGTACTTCGCCCTCCCCGCGCACGCGTGGACCCACACTGCAGTAGTTCGTCATCCCCGCGCAAGCGGGGATCCATTCGGCCTCGGAAAACCCTGGATTCCCGCCTACGCGGGAATGACAAGCAACGCTTATGCGTACACCATCCCGCCGTCGGCGGTGATGCACTGGCCGGTGATCCAGTCGGCGGCACCCGAAGCGAGGAAGAGGATTGCGCCAGCGACGTCCTCGGGCCGACCGGCGGTATGGATGCTCTGTCCGGCGAGGATCGCCGCTCTCTGCTCCGGCGTCACCGTCTTGCGCTCGATCTCGGTGAAGATCGCGCCCGGCAGGACGGCGTTGACGTTGATGCCGTGCGGTCCGAGCTCGCGCCCCATCGATCGCGTCATGCCGATGAGCGCCGATTTCGACGCGATGTAGTGCAGGTAGTTCGGCCGGCCCATCGTGACCGCTCCCGAGGACATGTTGATGATGCGGCCCCAGCCCGCCTTCATCATCGCGGGCAGGACGGCACGCGTCGCGAGAAACGGTCCGGTGGTGTTCACGTCGAGCACCCGGCGCCACTCCGCCACCGGAATCTCCCAGAATGGCCGCATCTCGAGCGTCGAGAATATGCCCGCATTATTTACCAGCACATCGATGCGCCCGAGCCGCGTGAGAGTCGTCTTCGCCATGGCCGCGAGCGACGCCTCGTCGGCGGCATCGGTCTCCACGAAAAGCGCGCCGGTCGCGCCGAGCTCTGCGGCGACCGCGCTCCCCTTTGCCGCGTTCAGCTCGGCGATGACCGGAATGGCACCTGCCGCAGCAAAGCGGTGCGCCACGTGCCGGCCGATGCCCTGTCCCGCGCCGGTGATCACGGCAACGCGCCCCTTCAGGCTGTCGGAGAAGTCGCTCATCGCCTCGCCCCTCGCGTTCCCTTTGCCGCCACCGTTTTCCGCTTCGATCCCGTGGGCTTCCAGCGGGCGAAAGCCTTGCGGGCGTCGACCGGCTTCCACCAGGGTTTCAGGCCGAGATCGCGCGCGATCACGCCCGCCGAGATGTAACCGGCACCACCGGAGATCGCGCCACCCGGGTGGCACGCCGAGCCGCTCATGTAGAGATTTCCGATCGGTGTCCGATACCCGAAGTGGTTGTACATGACCTGGTCCGCCGAGAATGCCCCCATGAAGATGTCCCCGGACCGCATGTTGATGAGCTCCTGCCCGTACGTGCGCGCCGTGTAAGTGTAGGTCTTGAGAATGTTCCGACGCGTCATGTTCGGCGCGAATTTCGCGAAGCGCTCGATGATGGCATCCGTGAACTCGCGCTCGAACGACTCCCACGAGCGGCCACCGAGATCGGGTTCGAGCGGCATGACGTGCCACGCGTAGGTGGTGTGCTTGCCGGCCGGCGCCTGCTGCGGATCGTTCACGGAAAGGGCGCCGGAACCGAACTGGACGATCCGCGGCACCCGGCCCGCTTTCACGTCCGCGTGCGCGCTCATCAGGTCGGCGATCGATTCCGCGCCCACGTTCCACTTGAGTGCGACGTCGAGCGCCGGATCGGACGCTGCCGCGGTGAAGCGCGGCGACTCCTCGAGGGCGAAGTGGACACCGAAGAGCGTCCAGGGCGTGTACTTGAACGCCGCGAGCTTCTGCTCGAGCGCCTCGGGAAGCGACCCGCGCGCCATCATGCCGTGGAATGTCTGGTGGACGTCGACGCAGCTCGCGACGAACTGGCGGGCCCGGAGCTCCTCGCCGGACGAGAGCGCGACGCCCTTCGCGCGCCCGCGGTCGACGATGATCCGCTCGACGTGCGCCTGATTACGGTAGTGGCCCCCCGCGGCGATGAAAGTCTCCATGAGCCCGCGCGCGAGGTTGTAGCTGCCCCCGCGGCAAAGCTGGTAGCCGGTCTTGAGATCGAACGCGCGTATCACCGACCCCATGGGACTCGATTTCTCGGTGGTGTCGACGAGCCAGGTTCCGAAGAGCGACACCTTGAACAGGAACAGCAGCTTCACCCACTCGCTCTCGAAGAGCCGATCGACGAGCGCAAAGGGCTCGTGCCGGGTCACCTCCAGGAAGTCGCGTCCGATCGACGTCCGCGAGAGCAGCGCTTCGCGTTCCTCGCGCGGCAGTGGTTCGCTGAAGCGCTCGGCGAGAAAGATGTCGCGCGTGATCGCTTCGGCCTTCCGGTTCCATTCCCGGAAGAGCGCCGCGTCCCGCTTCGAGAAGCGCGCGATGCTCGCAAGCGTGCGCTCGAGGTCGCGGCTGAAGACGAGCGCCGAGCCGTCCGGATGCGGCTGCCCGAATTCGTGCATCGGCGTCACGTACCCGACCCGGGCCTTGAGCCCGAGGTCGCGAAACCAGGGCGTGTTGGTGATATCGAAGTGATTGATCGAGTGGCTGTTGTGGTAGAAGCCGGGCAGCGTCGCCTCGACCGTGGCGAGCCCGCCGCCGTAGGCAAGCCGGCGCTCCACGAGCAGCACCTTGAGTCCGGCGCGCGCGAGATAGCAGCCGAGCACCAGGCCGTGATGGCCCGCGCCGATGATGATGCCGTCGTAGGTCTTTTCGGCGAGCGACACGAGCGCACCATACCGGCGGGGACGCGTCCACGCAACTGCGCCGCACGGGCCGTATTCAGTGGTCGAAGCCGCCACGGTGCGCATTTTCCAACGGCCTGTTACGCTTGCGCGCGCTCGAGCAGGTGGACACGCTTCGATGTTACGCACCACTCCCTTTCACCCGCGCACCGGCGCGCTATGCGCGAGCTACGCCTGGCGGCGGTGGGCCGGGTACGCGGTCGCGAGCTCCTACGCGCTCTCGCACGAGCGCGAATACCATGCGATCCGCAGTGCGGCCGCCCTGCTCGACGTCTCTCCGCTCTACAAGTACCGGGTGAGCGGCAAGGACGCGGCGCGCCTGCTCGATCGCGTCGTGCCGCGCCACGTTGCGCGGACTGCCGTCGGACAGGTCCTGTACACGCCCTGGTGTGATGCGGCCGGGAAAGTGCTCGACGACGGGACGATCGCACGGCTCGACGACGAGGTCTTCCGGATGACCTCCGCCGACCCGGGCCTGCGCTGGCTGGAAGAGAATGCCGTCGGTCTAGATGTTGCGATCGAGGATGTTTCCGAATCGGTCGCCGCGCTCGCGCTCCAGGGACCGGAATCGCGGGCGATCCTCCAGAAGGTCTGCGACGCGGACATTGGCGAGCTGAAGTACTTCCGCGCGATGCAGACGCGGCTGCGGAACATGCCAGTGACCGTTTCGCGCACTGGCTACACCGGCGACCTCGGGTTCGAGATCTGGCTGGACGCGCGCGACGCCCTGCCGGTCTGGGACGCGCTCGTCGAGGCCGGCGCGCCGCACGGGATCACGCCGACAGGCATGCTCGCGCTCGACCTGGCGCGCATCGAGGCGGGACTGATGCTCATCGACGTGGATTACGTCTCGGCGCGCAAGGCGCTGATCCCGGGCCAGACTTCGACTCCGTTCGAGCTCGACCTTGACTGGGCCGTGAACCTGGACAAGGAGAACTTCGTCGGCAAGCGCGCGCTGGAAGATGCCGCAAGGCGCGGACCGGCCTGGCGCTTCGTCGGGGTCGAAATCGACCGGGAATCCCTGGAGCAACTGTATGTGGACGTGGGACTGACCACGCAGCTTCCCGCAACGGCGTGGCGGGCGAGCGTGCCGCTGTATTCGGACGGAGAACAAGTCGGGTACGCCACGAGCGGCTGCTGGTCCCCGCTTCTCAAGCGTTACATCGCTCTTGCGCACGTCGAGTCGCCGCACGCGTCAACCGGCAAGCAGCTCGAGATGGAAGTGACCGTCGAGCATCACCGCGTCCGGGCGGAAGCGCGCGTCGTCAGCAAGCCGTTCTTCGATCCCGAGCGGAAGCGGGCGTAGCGATGACTAAGAAATACGACGCGATCGTGATCGGCGGCGGGCACAACGGCCTGGTCTGCGCAGCGTACCTGGCGCGAAGCGGGCAACGCGTCCTCGTGGTCGAGCGTCGCGAGCAGATCGGCGGCGCGGCGCTGAGCGAGGAGGTCTTTCCCGGGTTCACGTTCTCCGTCTTCTCGTACGTGGTGAGCCTGCTCAGGCCGGAGATCATTCGCGACCTTGATCTCCCGCGCCACGGTCTGCACATTCTGCCGCTCGAGAGCACGCTGACGCCCCTCGCCGCCGGCGACTACCTCGCGCAATGCAACGATCACGACCAGAATCGACGCGAGATCGCGCGTCACTCGCTGCGCGACGCGGAGGCCTACGACGAGCTCGGTCGCGTGCTGCACCGGATGGCGCGCGCGGTGAAGCCGCTGCTCGGCATGATGCCGCCCGACCCGGCGTCGCTCCGTCCACGGGACCTCGCCGGACTGGCACGACTCGGCGGGCATCTCCGCGATCTCGGGGCGGAGGACTTTCACGCGCTCCACAAGCTGCTGACCATGAGCTCGGCCGATTACCTGGACGAATGGTTCGAGACCGAATCGCTGAAGGCGACCAAATCGGCAAGCGGGATCATCGGCACACTGCTCGGACCCCGCTCGCCCGGAACCGCATATGTTCTGCTGCACCACTACATGGGCGAGCTGGACGGGGTTTTCCGCGCGTGGGGATTCGCGAAAGGTGGCAACGGATCCGTCAGCACGGCGATCGCTGCCGCGGCGCGCCGCTTTCATGCCGATATCCGCACGGAGGCGCCGGTCGCCAAAGTGATCGTCAAGAGTCACCGCGCAATCGGGGTCGCGCTGGAAAGCGGCGAGGAAATCCACGCAAAAGTCGTCGTCTCCGGCGCTGATTCACGCCGGACGTTTCTCGAGCTGGTCGGCGCGGAGCACCTGCCCGACGAGTTCGTCGCCGCTATCCGTGGCATCCGGTATCGCGGCGCGTCCGGCAAGGTGAACCTCGCTCTCGCCGAGTTGCCACGATTCACATGCCTGCCGGAGGGTGGACCGTTCCTGCGCGGCGCGATCTCCATCAGCCCGAGCGTCGATTATCTGGAGCGCGCCTACGACGAGGCGAAGTACGGCGAGTTCTCGCGACGACCCGTATCTCGACATCATCATTCCGTCGCTGCTCGATCCTGCCATGGCGCCGCCCGGCAAGCACGTCATGTCGATCTTCGCGCAGTATGCGCCCTATGCGCTGAACGGCGGCTGGTCGGACGCGCGTCGCGAAGCATTCGGCGATGCCGTCATCGATACGCTCGCGGAATATGCGCCCAATCTCAAGGGCGCGATCCTCCACCGCCAGGTCATCACGCCGGCCGACATCGAGCGCACCATCGGACTGTCGGAAGGCAACATCTTCCAGGGCGAGCTGTCGCTGCAGCAAATGTTCTTCCTCCGGCCGGTACCGGGGTGGGCGCAGTACGCCACGCCGGTGCGAGGCCTGTATCAGTGCGGCGCCGGCACGCATCCCGGCGGCGGCGTGATGGGCGCGTCGGGCCGCAACGCCGCACGCGCGATCCTGCGGGAGGAAGCGTGAGCGCGCACGCGATCGTGCCCAGCGCGGTCGTTCTGGGTGCCGGCGCAAACGAGCTCGTCGCCGCACATACCCTGGCGCGTGCCGGCCGCAATGTGGTGGTGCTCGACACGCACGACTTGCACGACGACGAAGGGTGGGTACCCCCCGAGATCGCGCACAAGCTCGGGCTCCACCGCGCGGGGCTTGCGGTCACGCAGCGAGATCCCTGGCTCACCATGCCCCTCCCCGACGGCGGCCGGCTCGAGCTGACGCAGGACGTCATGCAATCGGCGGAAGCGATCCGGCGGGTAAGCCCACACGACGCGGATCGGTGGCCTGCGTTCTGCGCGCGCATGGCAAGCCTCGCCCGCCTGCTGGAGACACTCTATATGGCGCCGCCGCCGGATCCCACGCGTCGCGGCGTCCGCGCACAGTTTCGTAATGTGCGACTCGGCTTGCGCCTCCGCCGCCTCGGAGACGAAGGGATCACCGATCTCTTGCGCATCCTGCCGATGTCGGTCGCCGACTGGCTGGACGAATGGTTCGAGACCGATGCGCTCAAGGGCGCGCTCGGCGCGGCGGGAATTCACCATCTGCGGCACGGGCCACGTGCAGGGGGTACCGCATTCGCGTTGCTCCATCGTCACGTCGGCGCACCGCCCGGCGTGTTCCGGCCCGCGTCATCGGACGTCATCCGCGTGCTGAGCGGTCTTCCCGGCATCGAGATCCGGCGCGGCACGGAGGTTGCCGCCATCAACGTGCGTGCGGAGCATGTCACCGGGGTCACGCTCACGAACGGCGCGCACATCGCTGCGCCAATTGTCGTGTCTGGACTCGATCCGCGCCGCACGCTGCTCGAGCTCATGGACCCGGGCTGGCTCGATCCGGAGCTGACCCGCGCCATCAGCAATATCCGGTCGCGAGGCGTCACCGCGCGCGTGAACCTCACGCTCGATCGTTCCCCAGGGTTTCGTCCGGCTCGCGATTGCGCCTTCCCTCGACCATCTCGAGCGCGCGTCCGACGACGCGAAGTACGGGCGCATTTCGCAGCAACCCTATCTGGAAGCAAAAGCGGGCGAGCCGGCGCTGGACGGCCGCCACCGGGTCGAAGTGCACATGCAGTACGCACCGTACGCGCTGGCCGACGGAGAGTGGGATGCATCGTGCCGAGGCGCGCTAGGGGACCTGGTGGTGCATGCGCTCGCGGACCATATTCCGGGCGGGGATGCGGCGATTACCGAGCGCAGCGTGCTCACGCCACGCGACCTGGCGGAGCGTGCAGGCTGGCCGGAAGGTCAGCCCGCGCACGCCGAGCTCGCGCTCGACCAGATCCTGTGGATGCGACCGATCCCGGAGCTGGCGCGATATCGCACACCCGTGAAAGGCCTGTATCTCTGCGGGCCTGCCATGCATCCAGGATCCGGCATCGTCGGCGCCGCCGGGGCGAATGCCGCGCACGAAATCCTGCGCGCCTGAAGCCCGCCTTGCGGCGGAGTACACTGCCGCCTCGCCCCAGGAGATCCGCCACGTGAGCAGTACAGACAGCACGCCGCACGGAACCCCGAAACCCGTCCTCGCCACCCGCGACGTCATGGCGATCATCGTCGGACTGGTCATCGGCGCCGGAATCTTCCGCTTGCCATCGCTGGTCGCGGGCAACAGCACGAGCGAGCTCGTGTTCTACGGCTTGTGGGTGGCCGGAGGCCTGATCTCGCTCATCGGTGCGCTCTGTTACGCGGAGCTCGCGACCACCTACCCGAATACTGGCGGCGACTATCACTTTCTCAGTCGCGCTTACGGCCGGAGCCTTTCGTTCCTGTTCGCGTGGGCGCGCATCGCGGTCATCACCACGGGCTCGATTGCGATCCTCGGCTTCACGTTCGGTGACTATGCCTCCAATCTGCTGCGGCTCGGGCCACACTCTTCCGCGATCTATGCACTGCTCGCCGTGCTCGCGCTCACGGCGGTCAACGTGGCCGGAATTCGCGAGACGAAGGGCACGCAGAACGTGCTCACCGTGCTGCTCGTGGTCGGCGTCCTGGCCGTCATCGTCGCGGGATTTGCGGCCAATCCGGCCGCCCCCGCTCCCGTCACCCCCGGCGACGCAAAGCCCTGGACCGCCGGGATACCGTTCGCCATCCTCTTCGTGCTGTTCACCTACGGTGGATGGAACGAAGCCGCCTACGTCTCCGCCGAGCTGAAGGAGCGGCGCAGTATCGTCACCGCACTGGTACTTTCCCTCCTCCTCGTCACCGTGATCTATCTCGCGATGAACTACGCGTATACGCGCGCGCTCGGGCTGCAGGGCGTCGCCAAGAGCAGCACGGTCGCCGCGGACGTGCTTCGCCTGAGCTTCGGCGAGGCGGGATCGAAGGCGATCAGCGTCATCATCGCCATCGCGGCGCTCACTTCGATCAACGCGACCATCATCGTCGGCGCCCGCTCGAACTATGCGCTGGGCCGTGACTGGCCGGTTTTCGCCTGGCTCGGACAGTGGCACGAACGATCGGACGCGCCGCGCAACTCACTCATCGTGCAGTGCATCGTGGCGTTCGCACTCATTGTTGCCGGCGCATTCGCGGCGCAGATCGAGACCATGGTCAACTACACCATGCCCGTCTTCTGGTTCTTCATCATGATGGTGGGGATCGGCGTCTTCGTCCTGCGCGTACGCGACCCGGACCGGCCGCGCCCGTTCCGAGTGCCCCTCTATCCGCTCACGCCGGCAGTCTTCGTGGCGACCTGCGCCTACCTCCTGTACTCGAGCCTCGCCTACGTCACGACCGGCGCGTGGCTGGGTGTCGGCGTGCTCGCCGTCGGCGTCGTGCTCCTGGCCGTCAACCTGCGATTCGGCGGTCCGGCAACCGCATCGAGGCAAACAATATGAAGCGACGCACGTTCATCGCGTGGACCGGAGCGGTCACCGCCTCGCTAGCCCTACCTGCCGCCCACGCGCAGCAAAGCGCTGCGCCCCGCAAGCTCGAGCAGTTCGAGCTCGACGTTCCCTACGTGCCGACCAAGCAGGAAGTGGTCGAGGCGATGCTCGATCTCGCCGGCGTCACGGCGAACGACGTGGTCTACGACCTAGGCTGCGGCGATGGGCGCATCGTCGTCACGGCCGCGCGCAAGTACGGCGCGCGCGGCGTCGGCGTCGATATCGATCCCGAGCGCATCCACGATGCCAACTACATCGCCAAGCGCAACGGCGTGACGGACCGCGTGAAGTTCATCCTGGGCGATCTCTTCGACGCCGACATCCGCCCGGCAACGGTGGTCACGCTCTACCTCCTGCCGGAGATCAACCAGAAGCTCAAGCCCAAGCTGCTGCGCGACCTCAAGCCGGGCACGCGCGTCGTGTCGCACGACTTCACGATGGGGCGCGACTGGCCGCCGGAGAAGACCATCCGGATCGATCGGGACACGATCTATCTCTGGACGGTCCCCGCGCGTCGCTGAGGCCGCCTATCTCTTCGCGCTCGCGCGCGTTGACCGGTAGCCGAGCCGCACGCGCGGAAATCGTTGCGACTCATGGCGCGTGATCTGGCGAACACGCCTTTCTACTCGGCAATCGCATCGCCCGAACCGCCCATTTCCTTGGGCAGATCCTTCAGCTTCGGGAGCCCGTCTTTGATACGCAAGACGGTCTCCTGATAGTTGACGTGCACCCCGGGTTTGAACGAGAAGCTCGGAATGGTGGCCGCATAGACATCGACGAGGCCCCAGTGCGGATGGTCGGTGAACAGATGACCTCCGCAGTCGGCGCACCATTTGCGCGCGCTCTTCGGGGTCTTGTTGTGGGTCTGGATCTTGTCCGCGCCGCGGATCAACTTTGATCGCGTCCGGGCTCCACAGCGTGAAAGCGTTGACCGGGCCCGCCGACCAGAGCCGACAATCGCCGCAATGGCAATAGCCCATGGCGGCGGGCGCGCCCGTCACCGTGAATTGCACCGAGCCGCAAAAGCAGCTTCCTTCGTGCGTACTGACGGTATTCATTGGTCACCTCCATCAAGTAGGAGAGCACATGCTGCACGGGCACGCGCGCTGGCACTTGATCAGGCGTCGTTCGACCTTGCTCGCGCGTCCTTCGATGCGGGGACGTACACTGATGGCTTGATCCATCATCCTCGCGATTTGATCGAGCATCCGTCAGGAGCACCGAGATGAGCCAGGACACCCTGTCGGATGTGCTGCGTAGCGTTCGTCTGCGCGGCGCGGTGTTCTTTTATATCAGTGGGCTCGGCGAGTGGGCCGCCGAGGCGCCAGCCTCGAAGGACATTGCGCCGCGGATGATGCCCGGCGTCGAGCACGTGATGGAGTACCACGTCGTCGCGCGAGGCAGCTGTTGGGCCGGGATACCGGGCGGGCCCGCTGCGCGCCTTTCGACCGGCGATGTGGCCCTCTTCCCACACGGCGACGCGCACGTCGTCTCGAGCGCTGCGGGAATGCGCGGCAATGCTCCGGACCCGCAACTGGTTCGGCCAGTCGGCCCTGGGGCCGCTGCCGCTGCGGATCTCCTACAGCGGCGCAAAGGTCCGTCGACCGCACCATCCGAGGTCGCCGGCGAAACGACGATCGTGTGCGGCTTCCTGGGCTGCGATCGGCAGTCCGTTCAATCCCGTTGATCGAGACCCTGCCGCGGTTGCTGCATCTGCGCGCAAGCCGACGACGGCGGCTGGATCGCGCAGTTCATGCACCATGCCGTAGCCGAATCAAGCGTCCGCCGGCCGGGAGGCGAGGCGATGCTTGCGCGAATGAGCGAGTTGATGTTCGTCGACGCCGATGCGGCGCTACACGGCCAGTCTCCCGTCGGACAGCGCCGGCTGGCTGGCCGGACTGCGCGATCGCCTGATCGGGCGGGCGCTTGAGCTGCTGCATGAGCAGCCGGCGCAAGACTGGACGATCGATGAGCTCGGCCGGCGCATCGGCCTTTCGCGCTCGGCGTTGCACGAACGCTTCGTCCAGCTGATCGGCATGCCGCCGATGCAGTACCTCACCCAGTGGCGAATGCAGGTCGCGGCACGCATGCTGCTCGACACGAGCGCAACCGTGGCGACGATCGCGCTCGAGGTCGGCTACGAATCCGAGGCGGCGTTCGCGCGCGCGTTCAAGCGCATGGTGGGCAAGCCGCCCGCAGCGTGGCGCCGCGATCGACAGCCAGGATGCCGGACAACGCGTAGACGCGGCTCCGGTCGCGTGAGCCTGGGCGAGCAACGTCCTCGCCATCTCGGAATGCAGTCGCGCCGGCTCGGTGAATAGTCCACAGGTCGAGTGGTAATTTCACCGTGCCTGCGAGCATCGCGCTCGCTACGCTTTGGGCGCATCGCATCGCTCCTCGAACGATGCCATCCAAAGGAGGTGTGCCATGAAACTCGCCAAGCTCGAATCTCGCAAAGCCATTTCGCCCTGTGCCTTCTCGCAGGCGCGACGAATCTGATGCCGATGCCGGCATTTTCGCAAACCCCGGCCCACTCGATGCGACCGGCGCGGTCCTGGCGCAGAGTCGGCTTCAACTCGCCCAGTATCAGACAGTGCCCACAACAGGTCGGATCCGTTGCGACACAGTCCACGGCCTGGCAACGATGGCGCGAGGCACAGAGTCGCGGATTTTCCGTGAGCAACGGCGTTACGCCCTGCTATGCTGGCTCAGCGAGGGGATATTGTTTCTACGCGTACGTTCCGTGCTAGACCGGGCGTCTCTTGACGCAGCGTACGTTCCACGCGAAGGAGATTCCAGCCATGCCCGTGCAGATAGATGATCCGTATCTGGCGCAAAGCTTTCTGGTCGAGATCGACGGCGTCACCGTCGCCAGCTTCGCCGAGGTCTCGGGTCTGAACGTCGAGATCAGCGTCGTCGAGTACCGCAACGGTTCGGAGGACAGCACCGTCCGCAAGATTCCGGGCCTGGCGAAGTACTCCAATATCACGCTGAAGCGCGGCATCGTCGGCGACCTCACGCTATGGCAATGGCTGAACGCGGTCCGGCACGGAGAGGTGCAGCGCCGGGACGGGGTCATCGTGCTGCTCAACGCGCGTCGTGAGCCGATGCTCCGGATCCGGTTTCGCCGCGGGTGGGTATGCAAGTGGGAAGGGCCGACATTGAATGCGCAATCCAATGACGTTGCCATGGAGTCGGTCGAGATCTGTCATGAAGGCCTGGACATCGAGTGATGCACGCGTTGCGCCATGGCCACTAAGCGCAAGACCGCGCCCCGGACAGCGGGCGGCCCAGTCAGCCGGGTTTCGGCACGCGACGCGCCGGCCCGACGTGATCCTGGACGTCGATTGCGAGCAAGGCTTGCTGTTCCTGGTGCTGCGGAACATCGGGGATGACCTCGCCTGCCGCGTGTCGGTGAAATTCTCGCCCGACCTGGTCGGGCTCGGCGGTGAAAGCGTCGTGTCCGACGCGGCCATCTTCCGGCGACTTGCCTACCTGCCGCCGGGAAAATCGATTCGGGTCTTTCTCGACGCAGCCCCGCTGTTCTTCGGTCGCCCGCACAAGGATTCGTTTCGCGCAAGCGTGCAGTACCGGAGTCGCAGCGGCAAGGACTTCGCGGAGACCTTCACGCACGACCTTGGCGTGTATCGGGATCTGCCCGAGATTGGCCGATTGGGTAGCTCCGCAGAAGTTCGTCATTCCCGCGCAAGCGGGAATCCAGACTGAGTCCTTTCGGAGGCGTGGTGGATCCCCGCGTACGCGGGGATGACTTGATGCGCCTTTCTTTAGGCGAAGGGTTCGATCCGCGTGCGGGAATCCCGGCTACAACTTCCCCATGGCCTCGCCGGCAAAGCGGCTGCCGACCGCGCGGCGGAATTCCTCGCGATAGTCGGGGCTGGCGGGATCGGAGAGGCGCGCTGCGGTGGCACTCTTGCGCTCCCCGCCGATGTTGCGAATGAAGTAGAGCGTGCAACGGTACGAGCGCAGGAGATCGGCCGAGGCCACGTCGAGCTGGACCGGGACACGCAGGCGCCCGAGAAACGCCCCACCCTTCACGGTGAACTGCACGGAGCCGAACCCGCCGTAGCCCAGGTTGCTGGTATGTCCGTCCACCTCAGTGAACACCGCGCACGTGACCGCGCCGTCGATAACGTCCGGCGGCAGCCCCTTGACCGAGATCGGGGTCTCGACGATGAACTCTTCCGCCCGCGCCGCCATCGGCGTGCCGAGGACCGCGCACACCAGCAAGGTCGCTGCGAGCCGGGCCACGACTTTCAATTCGCGGGGTTCCACTTGTGCACCCCGGTGAACGTGAGCTCTTCGGTGGTCACGCGCGCCGGTCGCGCCGGCTGCTTCGTTCTCTCAGCCGTGCCGCCTTCCGTAGTCGGTGCTCGTTCGGGAGACGACTTTGCGGAGGCGACCGCAGCGTTGCACTCATCGATCTGGTCACCCGCGAGCTGCTTGATCTCGCTGCGGTAAGAGACCACACGGCCAACCTGGCCCGCAAGCTCCCGGCAGCCCCGCACGCTCACGCTTCCGCCGCGTGCGGACGCAATGCATTGCTTGCCCCGGCACTCCCAGTCCACGCCGCCTGCGTGCACGCGCGTCTTGGTCGCGGTCCCGGCAAGCTCGACCCGGTAGGAGTAGCTGGTCGTGGCGGCTGCGGCAGAGAATGAAGCGGCGGCGAGCGTGACTGCCGCAGCCGCCGCAGCCAGCGCTGGGCGGATCGGGCTGGGAAGTCGGATCGGCAATGTCACTGGGGCGCAATCTTACCCTGCCCGTACGCGAACGCGCACGAAGTTCTAGTATCGCGGTCGGCATGATCGTCATCGTTATGGGCGTGACCGGCGCCGGGAAAACAACCGTCGGCCGGTTGCTTGCGACCGAGCTCGGCGCCGAGTTCCTCGATGCCGACGATTACCATCCGCCCGCGAACGTGGCGAAAATGAGGGCGGGAACGCCGCTCGACGACGCTGACCGGGCGCCGTGGCTCGCGCGGCTGAACGCGGTCCTGAGTGAGCGCGAGCGCGCTGGTCGGAGTGTGGTCATGGCGTGCTCGGCGCTCAAGGCCGCCTACCGGACCTCGCTCATCGACGGGCTTGCCGGAGCGCGGGTCGTGTACTTGCGTGGATCCCGGGCGCTCCTCGCGGAACGGCTGGCCGCACGGCGCGGCCATTACATGAATCCGGCGCTCCTCGATTCGCAGCTCGCGACGCTGGAGGTGCCGAGCGAGGCCATCATCGTTGAAATCGACCGGCCGCCGGCAGAGGTCGTTCGCGCGATCCGGAAGGCGCTTGGTTCGGGAAAGCTTTGAACGAGTCATCCCCGCGGAAGCGGGGATCCAGCGTCCCCGCGAATGAAGTTTCCCCTGGATTCCCGCTTCCGCGGGGATGACGGTTTGTCCAGGAACGATGCCGTGCTCGGGAATGACGCACTCGCGCAAGGATTCTTTACATCACGCTCCAGCCGGGCTCCTCGCGATCAAGCATTCGCTGGAGCGAGGCGAGATGCAACGTCGACTGCTGGCGCTCGCCCGCCCACTGCTTGGCGGTGGTTGCCGCGATGTGGTGCGGGACGCGCTTGAACACCTTGTTGCTGCCCTGGGCCAGCACCTGCACCATGCACGCGCGCTCCAGGTAATAGAGATCGTCGAATGCGTAGGCGACATTCTCCCCGCAGACGATCACGCCGTGATGCTGCAGGAACAGGATGTCGCTGCCGTTCAGGCGCGCTGCGATGCGGTCACCCTCGGCCTCGTCCAGCGCCAACCCGTTGTATTCCTCGTCGTAAGCCACGCGTCCGTAGAAGCGCAAGGCGTTCTGGCTCGCCGGCTCCAGCCGCCCGCCCTCGAGGAGCGTGAGCGCCGTCGCGAACGGCATGTGCGTGTGCATCACGCAGGCGGGCGAGCGCTTCGAGCGGTGCAGCCGACTGTGGATGTGGAACGCGGTGGGCTCCACCTTGTGGTGGCCCTCGACCACTGCGCCGTCGGGATCCACCATCACGATGTCACTCGGCACGACCTCCGCCCAATGCACTCCCTGCGGATTGATGAGGAACCGGTCTTTGAGGCCCGGCGCGGCCAGGCTGAAGTGGTTGCAGACGCCTTCCGAGAGGCCGTACCGATGAGCCCAGCGCAGTGCGGAGGCAAGGTCGATGCGCGCCTGGGCCAGAGCGTCCTTCATGACGTCGGCATTGTAGCTGCGAACCCCGGGAATGCCCGAGGGAAACGTTACAGGATTGTCAAACCGGCGGCGCGTAGCGCAATAAGTCGCGCGCTCGACAATTCAATCGAAAAGGCCGCCCAGCGTATGAATACAGAGATCTACGAGGTCGCCACCCGTCGTCAGCCCCCCGAACAGGGTGAGGCCGGAGCCTCGGTCGAGGCGCCCGAGCGTGCGCTCGCTAGCGCGCAATTTCGCCACCGCCGCGGACACCACCGCTGGGTCCGGGTTCGCGCGGGACGTGGCCGCAGTGGACCACATCCGCACCGCGTTCTCGACCGCGTCGGCGTCGAGAATCGCGATCGGCGCCCCGCAGTGCGGGCAACTCGCGTCGCGGCCCAGATCGATCGCCGCCCCGCAGCCGGAGCATTGCACCTGGCGAATCTCCGCTCGCACGCGGGCGACCTCCCCGGGAGTGAGCGTCCGCACGAACTGCTTCTCGCGCAGGAAATCGAAGAACGGTGTGAGGCGGCCGTGGCCCTTCACGCAGCGAAAGTAGCGGAAGCGCCCGGCCTTGGAAAAGTCCTCGGTCCGCCGGAGGCGCCCGGGGCAACGCGGGCAGCCGAACTGACTGTCGAGCGGGCGCCGTTCGCCCTTCTCGTGCCGGTGGATCTGCTTGAAGAGCTCGAGCACGCCGGCCGGCGCGAGCTGCAGGCTCTCGGTGCTGTCGAACCAGATCAGATGGCATGGAAAGCAGAGATCGATCGACACCTCACCGACGAGGTGACGATCGAACGTGCGCGATTCCATCTCGCTTTTGCAGTTGGGGCAGTCCATGTTTGGATGACCTGGATTCCCGCCTGCGCGGGAATGACGTGTCTCTCCGTATAAGTCCCTTAAAGGATCGACTTCGAGTCGATCGAAAGGGCCGCGAGCACGCGCTCCGCAGCGATTACCCCACGATACTGCGCTTCCTCGAACAGCGAAAACCCGGATAGGTCGGAGTGCGCAAAATGCACGCGCCCCGTGTGTCGCAGGACACGTTCGCGCGCACTCCCCCACACGAAACCCGGGCGCGGCCGTGCCATCGCGTGCCCGTTTGCGAATACGTCGATTCGCTGCGTCGCCGCGCGCAGCTCCGGATGCGGACGTCCCAGGTCGGCGAGAATGCGCTCGGCCCATTGCTCGCGCGTCGTGCGAACCAGCCGCTCGCGCGCTGCCGCAGGCGCTTCGCCGTGCAGCGACTCGTAGTAAGTGAGGACCGTCGCGCCGCGGCGGGACGCAAGGTTCTGGTGCGTCGCGACGACGTAGCCAAGGCCCGGACTGTCGTAGAGGACGTTGTCCCACGCGAGCGGCGCGGCATAGCGATCGATCGGCGCATCGGAGAGCGTCATATTCGCCACGAGCCAGGGCGCATAGTCGAATTCGTGCAGTGCGGCCACGAGGGCCGCATCGCCGCTGTCCAGCGCCCGTGCAGCAAAGCGCAGCTGGGAGGCCCAGATCACGTGATCGGCCTGGATCTCGACCGCGTGTTGCGCGTCGGCCTGATACACCTGCAGTGTGGCGCGGCGCGCGTCTTCGGTCATGCGATACACCAGCGAATTCGTGGTGAGCGGCGGCGCGACGCGCTGGAGCAGCTGGCGCACGATCCACCCGTTGCCCTCCGGCCAGGTGAGCACGGTGTCCGCATCGGCGTCCCGGGCACGCGCGTTCCGGCTTGCGAAGTAATGCACGCCCGCCCACGCGGACACGTCGCGATAGTCGCAACCGAAGTCGTCGCGGCAGGCGTAGTTGGCAAGCCAGTGCACCGGCTCGGCGGCGTAACCCTCGGCCAGCAGCCAGTCGCGCATCGAAACGCGGTCGAGATCGATCCAGCACGGATCTCGCGAGGAGAGCGCCATCGGGATCGCGAATGCGCGGCGGCCATCCGAACCCCGCGTGCGCTTGAGCTCTTCCATCTGCGCATGAAAGCGTAGCCACTCGCTCCGCGCAGCCGCCGATGCGCCGGTGAGCGGCTCGAGCCCTTCGCGCCAGACGCCGTCGCGATACAGCCGCTCCTGCGGCGCGAACGCGAGCGCCCGCTCGTCATAGCGCGGCGCGACCGCTCCGGGGTCGCCTTCGAGCACGCCAAGCTCGGCCAGCAGCAGCCGGACCGCACGCGACTCGGGCGTCGGCAGCGGCAGATAGTGCGCACCCAGCGGATAGCGGCTCACCGCGTTCTCGCCCCAGCGCGAGTTGCCGCCTGCCTCGGGCTCGAGCTCGAGCACTTCGAAGTCGTCGAAACCCGCGCGTCGCAACCGCCAGGCGGCCGAAAGGCCGGCAATTCCGCTTCCGACGATGACGACGGAACGCTTGCGGACCTCGCTCGGTTGCGCGCGCCATCCGTCTCTCAGCCGATGCCCGATCGCGGCGCCGGTGCCGGAAAGGGTTCCCGGCGGCAAAGGTGGAGTCTTGCGGCCGCATGCCGCCGCGATCAGCCCCGCCCCGCCCAGCGCCAGAAAATCGCGCCGCCTCATTCCCGGCCGGATCTAAAAGCTATCCCGAAATTGCAGCGGAGCTTCTTCATACAAGAGCGGGCGTACGAACAAGGGGGGGCTCCCCCTTGTAGATCCCCACACGAACAAGGGGCACGCCCCTTGTATATCCCCTCGTTTGCGAGCGCAATCGCATCTCGAGATGGGTTCTATTCACTCGGCGCACGCTTCCATTCGGCATCGAAGTACTGAACCAGGATCTGGTTCGTGAGCCGGTTCACCTCGGCCGGCACGCGCGCCATGTCGCGCGGAAACGCGAACATCGCCGGAAGCCCATCGGCCGAAACGAATTTCAGAGTGGGGTCGAATTTGTCGGGCGCCTGATAGCCGTCGCGCGTCACGATGACGTAGCCCCATTCGCCGAACGACGGCACGTGGGCATGGTAGGGCGTGGCCACGAGTCCGACGCTCTCGATCGTTGCGACCACGCACCAGAAGGACTTGCGCGCATAGAGCGGCGAGGTCGCCTGCACCACGGCGATGCCGCGCGCCGAGAGTCGCCGCTCCAGCAGCCGGTAGAACGCGGTGGTGTAGAGCTTGCCCAGCGAGTAGTTGCTCGGGTCGGGAAAGTCGACGACGACGAAATCCCAGTGCCCGTCGGTCTCCTCCAGCCACTTGAACGCGTCCGCGTTGACGACGTGCACCTTCGGAGACGCGAGCGCGTCCGCGTTCAGCGTGCGCAGCAGCGGCACCGTGGAGAAGATCCGCGTCACCTCGGCATCGAGGTCGACGAGTGTCACCGACTCGACCTGCGGATACTTCAGGATCTCCCGCACCGCCAGGCCGTCGCCGCCGCCGAGCACCAGCACGCGCTTCGCCCACGGCGCCGCGGCAAGGCCCGGATGCACGAGCGCTTCGTGGTAGCGATACTCGTCGTGCGAGCTGAACTGCAGATTCCCGTTCAGGAAGAGACGCACGTCGTTCCGCCACCGCGTGACGACGATGCGCTGGTAGGGGGTCGAGCGCGCAAGCACGATGCGGTCCGCGTACATGCCCTCTTCGGCGAGCGTGGTGAGACGCTCGGCCTGGATGAACCCACCGGCAAGCAGACCCACGACCACCGCGCATTGCGCGGTTCGCCAATGCAGCGCGCCCAGCTGCGCGCGGAAGAGCCACAGCGCCCAGGCGGCGACAAGCGCGTTCAGGAGGCCGAAGAGGAATGCCGAGCGGATGAGCCCGAGGGTGGGCACGAGAAGCAGGGGAAACGCAACTGACACCGCCAGCGCACCGAGGTAGTCGAACGAAAGCACCTGCGCGACGAGGTCCCGGAACCCGAATCGGTTGCGCAGCAGCCGCATGACGAGCGGAATCTCCAGGCCGACGAGGACGCCGATCACCAGCACCAGCCCGTAGAGCAGCGGTCGCACATCGGTGCCAACGTGAGCGAACGCGAGAAACACTCCTGCGGCCGAGAACCCTCCGAGAAGCGCAATGACGAGCTCGATTTCCACGAAGCGCGCAGCGACGCCGGTCACCACCCAGCGCGACAGGTACGAGCCGACGCCCATGCCAAAGAGATAGAGCCCGATCACCAGCGAGAACTGGGTGACCGAATCGCCGAGGAGATAGCTCGCCGCCGCGCCGGCGATCAGCTCGTAGACGAGCCCGCACGCGGCGATGATGAACACCGAGGCGAGGAGTGCGTGGCCCATGATGCTAAGGCAAGGGTTGGCCGGTCGGACCGCGAAGCGTCAGCCTACTATGGCAGCCGCGACGATGATCGCGATGGCGATGCACATGGCGGCGACGACGGTTGCGACCGCCTGGTTGCGGTTCTCGCACAGCTCCTTCCACAGATCGTACGGCGTGAGCCGGTCGATCACGATGAACGCCACCACGACGAAGATCACGCCGAGAACGGAATAGACGAGCGATCCGACCAGTGCTGCGGGCTTCAGGAATTCGAGCATGGGTGCCTCCTTTGTTCTGCGTTGATTTCCGCGACCTGACGTCGTCATCCCCGCGTACGCGGGGATCCAGGGCGGTGTGGATTCGACTCCTGCTGGATTCCCGCTTGCGCGGGACTGACGTGCTTGGCCTGTCGTGACATTGCGTTGCGTCCGTTCATCACTTGTGCCGTGTGAGACCGCCGGTGCCCGCGCGCACGCCGCGCGGCGCCTCCGTGGCGTCGGTGCCGAAGATCGACCAGTGCTCGCGCTGCCCGTAGCCGAACATGCCGACGAGCAGCGCACCGATCACCATGTAAGTGCGATACACCGATCAGTCCTCAATCGTCGTCATCGTCGTCCTCCGACGGCGCGTAGTCACTCTCCGCCCAGCGGCGCTTCTCGAACGATGCGGAGCGCCACCAGGCACCGATCGGAAAGAGCGCGAGCAGCATGACCACGAGGATGAGATTGGTCCAGTCGGGCGGGTCGCGGAAGACCGAGACGTGACCGGCGACCGGTCTCCCGGAATTTGCGCCGCTCGCCTCGATCTCCATGTAGTACGTACCGGGCGGCAAGTCCGCGATCCGCGCGCGATCGGTGCTGTCGCCCTCGCTCCACGAATCGCCGCCGGAAGAGCCGTAGTAGTACGAGACCTCCCTGCCGAGGCGGTACGTCCGCCCCGTGTTCTTCTCGATCAGGGTCATGTCGACGTACACCCAGCTGTTGTTCGCGTTGGTGGCCGATTTGATGGCGATGGGCTGCGGCCGCGAGCCGCGGATCTCGAAAGGTGCCGTCGTCACGGTTTGCGCGCCGCGCCCCGGCGTGTACTCGAAGCGCTCGGAATGAATGATGCGCGTGTCCGAAAAGAGCGCGAATGCCATCTGCAGGACGACTGCGACCAGCGCGAAAACCGCAAAGGCGCGCCAGTAGCGCAGCACCTTGCCCTGGTGTGGCGAAGGCTGATTCGGCGCGACGCCGACGCGGCGCGGAGGTCGGGTCCTGAGACCAAGCTGGTCCCACAGCACTTCCGGCTCCACGTACTCACCGAGCGACCAGGTGAGCTCGTTCTCCGTGCGCTCGCTCGACAGGATGAGCGGCGGAGCGACGTAGTCGTCGACCCGCGCGACGTCGCCGACCGCGACGCGCCAGTAGAACTCGCCGATCACGTGGTCCACCTTCGCGGCATACCCCTGGAAATGCCGGAACGTCCGGCCCAGGTAGAGCGCGTACGGCGGACTGCCACTCACGACGCGCGGCGGGTTGGCCGCCGTCTTCACGATGCTGAAATGCCCCTGCGACTGGACGATCCAGCGATAGCCCCGCTCGACGTTGTGGAGCAGGAATTCTTCCCAGCGGTAGGTTTCGCCCTCGACCGTCATCTCGCGGCGCATGAAGCCGACCACCTCGAACACGACGCCCTCGAGCTTGCCGCGCGTGCCGAGCGGAATGGTGGGCGTGATCCGCACGGCATGCTCGAGGGCCCGGGAAAGGATGGCGAGCTTGGGATCGGTCACGTCGACGACGGCGCGGCAGTTCGGGCACCCGATCGCCTCGGTGGTCGCGACACGCTTTTCGAGCGGTGCGCCGCAACTCGGGCAGTTGAACGCCTCCGCGCGCGCCGTGGGTGCGGCCGCGCCGTGCTCTTCGCGCAGGTTCAGGAGCCGGAGCGACTCGAATGACTGCTGCTCGCCTGTGTACAGCAGGGGCGGCGTCTCGCTGAAGTCGACGGTCGCGAATCCACCGTCCGCGCCGTGCAAGTCGACGAACACGGCCTCGTAGCCCGATCCCACCTTGAACGGCAGCTCGCCCGCGCCGGCCACCACGTGCGCCCGCTCCACGTCCATGACCTGGTAAGTCTTGCCGTCGAGCTGCAGTTCACGGCCGAGGGCGAGCTCCGCGAGTGCGGGAATCGTCTCGGGGGCACGCAGGAAAGTGAAGAGGTAGTTCCCCGATGCGTCGGACAGCCACGCAGCGCGCCCGTCGTCGAGCAGGCAATGCCATTCATTCCAGACGCCGGCGGCGTAGCGGTACTGGACGCGGCCGACGACCGTGAACCGGACGCCGCGATACTGGCCCTCGGTGCCGAGCTGGATGGGCGACGGGTCGGCGAGCAGTTCAGCCTGCTTGCCGATGTCCTCGAGCTTCGTTCCCGATCGCAGCAGCGTGCTGCGGCAGAAGCCGCAGACCGCGACGATCGACGTCGCGCCGCGGAAGACCACCGGCGCCCCGCAGGATGGGCAGGCCGCCTGTCTCATTCCTGTCGCCGACCCGCGGCTGCCCCGAAGAACGATCAGCCGAGCTTCTTCAGCAGATCCGCCTTCTTGGTATTGAATTCGTCCTCGCTCAGGACGCCCTTGGTCTTGAGGTCGTGCAGCTTCTCGAGAAGCTGCATCACGTCCTGTGCCGACTCCTTCTTCTCCGCACCGGGCGCACCGCCCTGGGCGCCGCCCGGGTTCTGCATCGTCTGACCCAGCGACTGGGCCATGGCCTGCCCCATCGCGAGCCCCGCGCCGAGCCCTGCGCCGGCGCCGGCTACACCACCCTCGTTCGCGGCCGCGGTCGGGATGCTGCTCGCCACCTGGAACTGGGTGTAGCGCGCCATGTCGCCCACCATGTTCATGCCGATGCGCTGGTCGAGGATCTTCTGCAGTTCCTCGGGCAGCGACACGTTCTCGACGACGAAGCCCGAGAGCTCGAGTCCGAGCGCCTTGAAGTTGTCGGCAAGCTTCTCGCGGAGCTTCGCCGCCAGCTCGTCCTGGTTCGCGGCGAGGTCGAGAAACGGGATGCCGGATTCGGCGAAGAGGTCGGTCATCGAGCCGACGATCGTGTTGCGCAGCTGCCCGGACAGGTCGTCGCCCACGTAGCGCTCGCGCGTGCCGCTCACGTTCAGGTAGAACGCCTTCGGATCGACGATGCGGTAGGTGTAGATGCCGAACGCGCGCAGCCGCACCGCGCCGAATTCCTTGTCGCGGAAGGTGATCGGATTCGGCGTGCCCCACTTCTGGTCGACCTGGAGCCGGGTGCTGATAGAAGTAGACGTCGCTCTTGAAGGGCGATTCGAAGAGCTTGTCCCAGTTCTTGAGATAGGTGAGGACCGGGATCGTCTGGGTGGTGAGCTTGTAGCGGCCGGGCTGAAACACGTCGGCCACGCGTCCCTCGTCGACGAACAGGGCCAGCTGGGATTCCCGGACCGTGAGACTCGCCCCGTACTGGATCTCCATGTCCTGCATCGGATAGCGGTAGGCAAGCGTTCCCTGGTCATCCTCGGTCCACTGGATGATGTCGATGAACTGCTTCTTGACGAAATCCCACAGCGCCATGGCCGGACTCCTCTGGAAAGTCGAATCCGCGGTAGTTTAGTCCCACTCGGCCTGCGCGCGGGCATTCATGCGGCGCAAGCACCGCGCCATGCGTGATTTTCTACCGGGTGGGCACGCCTAGGGCCGGCCGATGCGCAGGTAGGCGGCAGTGCGAGTGTTGCGCTCGAGCAAGTCGGTGGCGAAGCGGTCGAACGGCAGGGCATAGCGGCGCTTCAGCACGCGCGCCGAAGCCTTCAGCGAATCGATTGCGACGCGCGCCGGTCCGCCCTTGAATGCCAGCACGATCATGTTCACCCGATCCTGCGCCGGGAGGCAGAGCACGCGCCCGTCGAACGCCTCCTCGATGCGCGCCAGGTACTTGCCGAAACCCCGCTCCTCGGCGATGAAGTTGACGACCATGATCCCGCGGCTGCGCAACGTCTTGCGGCACGCTTCGTAGAACGCCTGCGTGGCGAGCGCCTTGACGGACTGACCGTCGTCGAAGGCGTCGAGCAGCAGCACATCGGCGCAGTCCGTGTGCGCCGGAATCCACTTCGCGCCGTCCTCGAGCTCGATGGCGAGGCGCTCGCACTCCGTGGGCAGGCCGAACAGGCTGCGCGCCGCGGCAAGCACGCGCGGGTTGATCTCGACCGCGGTCATGCGCGCCTGGGGCAGGCGGGCGTTCACGAATCGCGCGATGGAACCGCCGCCCAGTCCGATCATCGCGATGTCGCGCGGCATGGGATCGAACAGCAGGAACGCCATCATCGCCCGCGTGTAGTGCAGCTCGAGCTCGTCGGGACGCGAGAGGCGGATCGCGCTCTGGATCGCCGGGCCGCCGAGGTGCAGCAAGCGCACGCCGCGCTCTTCGCTCACTTCCACGCTCGAGTGCCTGCCCGCGAGCCAGCGCCGTAAACCCTTCATCACCGCTATCGCTAGAATCGACTATCCATTCGACGAGGCCGGATTATGCAGTGCTTCAAGCGGAGCGTCCTCGCATTTCTCGCGATCGCCGTGCTCGCAGCCATTCCCGCCGCCGTGGGCGCATACCATGTCGCGACGTGGCTGCGCGACGCCGACCCGCCGCAGCGCGCCGACGCGATCATCGTCCTGGGCGACGATCTCACGCGCGTCCTGCAGGGCGCGGACCTGTATCGCGACGGCCTCGCACCGCGCGTCCTGCTTTCCGTGCCTGCGCGCTCGCCGCGCAGTCTGACGCTGGAGCGCGCAGGCGTGCCGGTGCCCTGGTTCGAGGAAACCGGCCGGACGCTGCTCCTGCGCCGGAACGTGCCGGACACCGCGATCGCGACATTCGGCAAGGGTCTGCGCACCACCCTGGAGGAGGCGCGCGCGATTCGTGCCCTCTACCCGGACGGCACGCCCACGCTCCTCATCGTCACATCGCCCTACCACGTGCGTCGCGCGCGCATGATCTTCCGCGATGCCCTGCCGCACGCACGCGTGCTCGTGGTGGCCAGCACCTACGAACCCTTCCCCGACCGCTGGTGGACCGAGCGGGACGCCGCGCCCAACGTCGTGCTCGAGTGTTCGAAGCTGCTCTTCTACACGCTGGGCGGCCGTCGTTGAATCGAAGTTGGCCCGATAACAAAAAGCCCGCACGCGGCGGGCTTCCCGGGCTGCTGCCACAGCTATCCGGCTTACCGTTCAGGCGATAGGACCCTTCCTACCTTGGGAGTCTCCTGGTCGATGCATCGGTGCTTGAGCACATGGCTGACGCATGGCCAGCTCACTTCACCGCCTCCTCTTATTTGGTTTCACCGACTTCCGGAGCCATGAGTTTTACGATCGTGCCGGGCGGCGGACTGAGCGCCTGTTCTGGCAGCCGCCCCCCCGAGTAGGGCAGGACGAGCTCGCGTTGATTGGCGCCGCTCGCCTTGGCAGTCTTGGCCTTGCTGCTGGGTGAATCAACCAGCATCAGTTTGACAACCGTGCCGGGTGGCGGATTCAGCGCCAGTTCCGGAAGCTCACCACCGTCCCAGGCCAGAACAATGTCCGGTTCCTTCCGATCGTCGACTGCGACCCTATCCAACAGCGGAGCGCGCGGATCGGCGATGAGACGCACGACTTTGCCCGGAGGCGGGTTCAATGCCTGTTCCGGCAGTCCACCGCCCGACGTGCGCAGGATAATCTCGCTTTTGCGAGACTCGCGTTCTATTTGCGGCTCGTTGTCAGCCAGACTCGCGGCGACGCCCCCCACGTGCTCGAGCATGACGACCGTTCCCGGAGGCGGATTCATCGCCACTTCCGGCAACGGACCGCCGTCATAGGGCACGACCAGCTTGTCCCGGGCTTCTTGGCCCTCGTGAACACTCGGCGGGGCGCCAGGCGCAAGCACGAGCTTGACGATGGTGCCCGGCGGCGGGTTCAGAGCCTGCTCCGGCAGCGTCCCTCCTCCATAAGGCAGGACCAACTCCTTGGTCGAGCCAGACTGAGGCACCGAAGCCTGTGCCATTGCGCCGCTGCCGTGCAAAAGCAAGGCGAGGACGCACACCGCCGAACGCACAATTTGAAACGTAGGACCGTTCATCGATCTTCCCTCGAAGTCTCGCGTGCCAGGGGCTCACCTTGAAACCGTTCTCCGACGGCTTGGGGCGTCGCCATTTCTCGCTAGTTCCGACTCGCCGATGCGAACGTCTAGATCGCGATTGTATGACCACTGATGGCAAAGGCGCAGCTCCCTGATCCGCTTCCGCTCGCGCGACTCGCACCTATAGTCACACCTCCACCGCTAAGGCCGCGATCGGAATACAGGCGCGTGGTCAGGCCCCCGATGTATAGCGGCCCAGAAAACGCATCGGTGCCTTGAAATGTGATGGGAATCTGGAACGACCGCGAAATCGAGCCGCCGCCGGTGAGTTCTGTGACCTGGATCACCGCCGATACGATGGGATTTCCCGCAGCAGAGAAGCATCGCACCGACGCATATTCGATCACTGCGCGACGTCCTGCTGGCACGTCGAAAAGAGGGCTTCCAAATACCCCCGCAAAAGGCGGGGAGAAATCAATCGTACCGCTCGCTTGAAACGGCGTACGCGCCGGATTTTCGACGTCGCGCATCGGCGTGCTGTATTGAGCGCTGGCTGCCGCACAGTACACACTTGAGGCAGCGAAGAGCAGCAAGGAAATCGCGAAACGAAAGCGGTCGGGCATGGCTGTCTCCTTGAGAGTTATGAAACGACGCACACAGATATCCTGAGCGGCAGGACCGCCCTTCCACGTGACCTATGAGACCTGGCGCGAGGGAGACGGGCGGCGCACATTCAAGCGCTTGGACGCCAGACCGAGCAGGCTGATCAGCACGACCAGTGCCAGGGTCGGTGGCTCGCTCAAAACCGGCGGCGGCTTGACCTCCGGTGCGAGCGCCAAGCCGACGTTCAGGAACCCCTGGCCGAAGCTCAAGCCAATTGCTGCCAGATCGTCCCCCGGGAGCACGCCACCGACAAGCGTGAACGAAAACAGGGTCGAATTGGCGAGGAAATCGTTTCCGATCACGTAGAAGAGATCGGCGTCATCGTCGTAAGCGAGGCCGCCATTGAAACCGAGGCTGCCGTCGCCGAGATCGAAAAGCGGCGTTGCCGCGGCGGTGGCGATGTCGATTGCGACAACAGTGCGCATCACGCCCAAGAAGTCGCCCGCTATCGCATACAGCTTCCCGTCGTCTGCGCTGTAGGTCAGGCCGCCGTAGAAGCCGAAGCCAATTATTCCGAGCGGGGTGGCTACACCTGCAGCGGTGACTTCATAAAGGGTCGAATTTCCAAAGAAATCATTGGCGATCGCGTAGAACTTGTCGTTTGCCGAATCGTATGCGAGGCCACCGTTGAAGCCCTGACCGAGCACGCCAATCGACAACAAGCTGCCACCCAGCGTGGTCATGCTGTACAGCGCCGAGTCACCGAGAAAATTGTTACCGATCGAATAAAGCCGCGTGTCCCCTGAGTTATAGGCGAGACCACCGTTGAACCCGATCGAACCATCGCCCAGCGTCGCCAGCGGTGCCGCAGTGACCGGCGCAGTTGCCGGCAGCTGGTTCAGCACTCGTGGCACGGGGAAAAGTGGATCGGCATCCGGCCCGATCGTGAACAAAGTGGCCGCGTGCACAGCGACAGGAACAGCGACCGCAGCCGCCGCAATGAGAAGGCCAAGCAGGGTACCGCGCTTCATGGATTGCTCCGCTGGTGGTCTCGACCGCTATCGACTCACTGCTCGTCAAATACTCGGACCGAACTGAAAATCTACCCGTAGACTTGGCCCTCTCCCCCTGATGCGGGGTGCAAATCTCGGGCGTCGGCATCGCCCCGGCGCGCCGACCAACCGCTCTATCTCTATTCAGCGCTTCGTGACTTCCTCAACCGTAACCTCGTCGGAGATGCAATATGTGGGCCTTCGAAAGAATAGATAATAAAATCAACGATGTTGAACTCCAAAACGCGAACACCGACGCGCGGAGTGAAAAATCTTCCGACAGCTACTGGTTGCCAACGACTTATCGCTCAGCCGTAACGTGATCGTCGACGGTCTGCGGAAAGAAGCCATGAACTTGGCGGCGCCAATTCGCCCGCCAATAGCCGCTCCTCTTTGCCACGAGGCGGTACGGCCGCGACTGTCCGAACACGGACACTAAGTAATCGAGTAATCGGAAATTCGCGCGCGAGGATACAGCGTTACGAATTTCCCACCGTAGGACGCTAAGTGCTTGGTCAACCAAAGTAACCGCGATCCTATGCACCGGCATCGAGTATCCGGGCGCCGCGCGCGGAATATGCTCCTCACGGGCTTGCAACCCCCAGTGCTATATTTTCCTCTCGCCGACAGAGGGCGCGCCGCATCCTTCACCGCAAGGACGCCGTGCATGGCCGCACCACCCAAGACGGGTTTGCCCGCCGGATTTAGGACCCACGAAATCAGCCCGCCTCGTTGATTCTCCGTGCGGGCCACCCATCATCCGACTATATATAGACCATTAGGACGCTTTCTAAACCGTCCTTTTAGGGTCCCTACTTATCGTTAGATCGCTCATGCGGGACGCTTGGCCGTCGTGAAAGACCTCATGCAAGCCGTTCGTGCGTTCTACGAGCGTCGTGATGCTCGCGGTCCCGAATCAGCGCTGAAGGTTCCAGAACCTCCTCGAATCACCCGATACGGCATGGTCACCGTGTCGCAAGAGGGAGTCCAAGTCCGAGACTTCAGCACCGAGAACACGCCCGACGAAGGGGACCTCCCAAGGACTGTCATCGATTGGGCGATCCAACGCCTCATTGAGGTCCGCAAGCTGTTCGGACCTCCGGCCACTGGTATCGAGAAGTACGTAGCGGCTATCCAGCACTCGTTGCGTAGTCACAATTGGTTCGGTGCTCTCTTCCTGTCGCTCGCGATGCCGGACATCTGCGGTGCGCTGGAGGACCCGTCCGAACCCGTGGTAAAGAATCGATATCGGAAATGGTTCGATCGGTACGTCGGGTTCCGTTACGTTCCAGAGCTCTTCTCTGCCGACGATTGCTACTACCTGAGGTGTGCAGCGCTACACCAAGGACTGGCAGAGCATCCGAAAGCCCAGAACAAGCAAATCGTGTTCATTACGCCTCCGCCTCCGGGGATGGCGTTCCATTCGAACTTCATTCAGTCGGATGACGGTTCGTTCGTCTTGCAAATGCAGATCGATGTCTTTTGCGAGGAGATCTGCCAGGGTGTCTCAATGGCTGCGCGACGTCGCGGGGAACAAGGAGGTACTTCACCGCACCGGCGAGTTGCTCGAGTTTCAGGACCCATCGCAACCTATAAATTGGCGACGTGAGTGAAATCGCGATCAACCAGCGCGTGAACCGGACCGCCCAACCGCTTCGCCGTTGGGTTCCCTCTCGCTTCGCTCGTCGGCGGCCGGTTACGCGCGACGTCAGGTGCCGCAACAACAGGAATCGAACGCATGTTGATCCACGGTAAGTGCCACTGCGGGAACATCTCCTTCTCCCTCACCTGGGAGCCTGATCCCGCCGAAATCCCGGTTCGCGCCTGCACCTGCTCGTTTTGCACCAAGCACGGCGGCGTGTGGACTTCCAATCCAGGCGGCGCCCTGCAGATAGTGGTCAATGATCGCACGCTCGTATCCAAATACTCGTTCGGCACCCGAACCGCAGAATTCCACATCTGCACCCGATGCGGCATCGTGCCCGTGGTCACCAGCCGGATCGACGATCATCTTTACGCGGTTGTCAGCGTCAACGCATTCGAAGGCGTCGATCAATCGCTTCTTCGTCGTGCGTCAACAAGCTTCGATGGTGAAAGCAAAGATTCCCGCCTTGCGCGAAGGAAGCGCAACTGGATTGCCGACGTCAGGTACATCGAAAACGGCGCCTGACCTTTCCCGCGAGCGTGAGATCGTCATGTGAGGAGGAAGCGCGATGTCTCGACAGCAGTCAGTCTCCGAAGAAACGGCGAAGGCCATCCTCGACGCATTCAACGCGCACGATCTGGACGCGATCATGGCGTTCTTTGCGGACGATTGTTCGTTGGATATGCCCCGCGGGCGAGATCCGTGGGGACAGCGCTGTGTGGGCAAGGCCGCCGTGAGGGAGGGTCTGGCGACGCGCTTCAAGGGTCTCCCCGACATCCGCTATAGCGACGACCTGCACTGGATCAGTGGAAACATGGTCTTTTCCGAATGGCTCCTGACGGGCACGAGACCCGACGGCGTCCGGGTCAAAGTTCGCGGATGTGACCACTACTAGTTTCGCGACGGGATGGTCATTCGCAAGGACTCGTATTGGAAGATCGTCGAGAAGCCATGATCGGTTCGGCATGCAGGACGCGCGTCTCGTGAGCACGGCCCGGTATCGAAACCGCTGGAATGTTTGGGGCGCCGGCTGGGAGTACTATCGCCTGGAGACCATATCCGTGTGCCCCGCCGATGGATCAGACGATCCGCTTCTGCACAAACGCTGACGGGGTGACGCTTGCCTATGCAGTCAGCGGCGAGGGGTCGCCGCTGGTGATGTCAGCGAGCTGGCTCACTCACCTCGAGCATCAGTGGCGCAGTCTGGCGTGGCAGCCGTGGCTCGAAGCGTTTTCGAGCGAGCACAAGGTGCTGCGCTATGACTCGCGCGGTTGCGGGCTTTCCGACCGCGAGGTTGCCGAAGTCTCCTCCGAGACCTGGGTGCAAGATTTCGAGCGCGTGATCGATGCCGCAGGGTTCGAGCGCTTTGCGCTGCTCGGGACCTGCCAGGGCGGCCCGATTGCGGTGGAGTACGCAGCCCGCCATCCCGACCGGGTGAGCCACCTCGTTCTCTACGGCACTTATGCGCGCGGCAGATTGCTGCGCACGAATCTCCCGAGCGAGATCGAGAAGGGAAGGCTGTTGCTCGATCTCACGCGGCTCGGCTGGGGGCAAGAGAACCACGCCTTCCTGCAGGTATGGGCCTCGGCGTTCCAGCCCGGCGGCACCCTGGCGCACCTTCGTTCCTGGTCCGAGCAGCAGCGTGCAGCGACTTCCGCGGAGAGTGCCGTCAAACTGCTTCGCACCTGCTGGAATGTCGACGTGACGCAGACAGCGCGGCGCATCAGGAGTCCCACTCTTGTACTCCACGCGGAACGGGATGCGGTGGTGCCGATCGAGGAAGGGCGCATGCTTGCCGGGCTGATTCCCGACTCCCGCTTCGTCCAGCTCGATAGCGAGAATCACATGCCGCTTGCCGACGAGCCTGCGTGGCCGCGGCTGCTGGAGGAAGTCCGGCGCTTCCTCGGTGCGCCGGCCGCCGCACGCGGCACGTCCGAGCCCGCCCTGCCTCTTGGCGACCTTACCCCGCGGGAGCGCAACGTCCTCGAGTGCATCGCCGGGGGCCTGGATAACGCGGAAATCGCCGTGTCACTCGGGCTGTCGGAGAAGACGGTGCGCAATCACATCACGCGCGTCTTCGACAAGATCGGCGTGGCGCATCGTTACCAGGCCATCGTGCGGGCGCGCAACGCGGGCCTCGGAATCCCGATCGGAGCCAGGTCACGGTAGCCCGGGACATTTGTCCCGGGTGTGCCGCGCATCGCAGTCTCCGCATCGGGGCATTCGCCTCAATACACGCTCCATTGGACGCGTCAAAGTGCTTGCACGGGCCGCCCCCTGCGTGCCCGACAAGCGAGCTCTAGGAGAACGTGATGCCAAAATTCGTAATCGAGCGCGAGATCATCGGAGCCGGAAAGCTGCCGCGGCAGGAACTGCAGGCGATCGCGCAGAAGTCGTGCAGCGTGTTGCATGGCATGGGCCCGACGATTCAATGGGTTCAAAGCTTCGTGACAGATGACAAGATCTACTGCGTTTACGTTGCGCCCAACGAGGAGGCAGTGCGCCAGCATGCGCAGAAGGGGGGATTTCCGGCCAATGCGGTTGCCCGCGTGCGGTCAGTGATCGATCCGACCACTGCGGAGGCTTGAAACCGGTCAGGATTCGCGGGGCCGCCGAAACGCCCGATGCAGCGGGTCGGAGCCCCGGTCGATCCGAGGCGAATCCGTTTACGTGTCTTAGGGCTCCGACCCGGTACTCAGGACGTCGAATGATTGAACGTGTAGTCGCCGATCTGCTGCTCCCCCGCCTCGCCCACTGCCATCAGCCGCATCTGCATCGTGAAGGCGGACATCGTCTTCAGCCACGCCGCCGACGGGATCACGAGCACCTCGCCCGTTTCCGCATCGAACGGCACGTCGGTCAGGCGCCCTACCGGCTCGCCGCCGCCCAGCGTTTGCACGACGTCGAGATGCTTCACGCCGGCTAGCGGCGCGCAGAGACGTGCGATGACGGCGTCGTCGTCTGCGCGGATGGTGCAGTTCACGCTGCCGCCGGGCTCGAGCCGGTATTCGCGCAGGCACAGGCCCGCCCGCTTCATCGCCTCCACGAACGGGTCGGAGACCACCAGGCTCACCTTGCCGTCCTTCACCGCCGCGCGCACGCCCGCGGCGAGCGCGGCGAGTTCCTCGAGCTGTCCGGTGCAATACCCGCAGCCGAAAAGGTGCTCCTCGAGCATGGCTTCGCGTTTTTCCGGCACCTCGCCGAGCCAGTACGCGACGAGCGTCTCGAAGTCGATCGGTTCTTTGCACGTCATCGTTCGACTCCCCCCGCGCCCATGCACTCGCGCAGGCGTCCCAGCGCGCGGTGGCGGATGACGCGCACGTTCCCGCCGCTGATCGCCAGGTCCGCGCCCACCTCGTCCGCCTGCTTGTCGGCGAAGAAGCTGAGCACCACTACCGAGCGCTCGCGCTCGGACAGCGCTTCCAGGCATCCGGCGAGGCGATCGGGGTCGAGCGCCAGCGGCTCCGGCGCCTCGAAGGCCTCGGCGGTGTCGCCCCAGGTTTCGAGCAATGCCTCGCGCCGGCGCGTCCCGCGCCGCATATCGAGCACCGTCATGCGGCAGGTGCCGAGCACGAACGAGGCGATCCGCTCGGGCTCGCGCACCTCGCCTGCGCGCAGGCGCTCGAGCGTCACGAGGAGTACCTGCTGCACGAGATCCGCCGCCGCCTGCCGGTCGCGCAGGTGGCGCAGGCCGTAGAGGCGAACACGCGGCCCGAGGCGGCGGTAGAGCTCTGTTTCGGCTGCCGAATCGGGCGCCGCGCCGGCCTCGGCAATACGCCGGGCGAGCGCGCCGTCGTCGAGCGCGACGAGACGGGAATCCTGGGGCACGCGCAGAGCATAGCGGTCATTTCGCAGGATGTGTAACGACCCGGCGCTTCGTTACACATCCTCGGCCATATTAACCCGCATCAGCGAATTCTTCGGAGGATGTGTAACGACCGCTGTAACGACCGCTTGCCCCGTCACACATCCTCGGCAGTACCAACCCGCATCACAACCAGGAGAAAGCCATGATCACCAACGCTGCGAGCGGCACCAACCTCCACGAGATCGCCCCGGGCATTTACCGCATCAATACTCCGGTCGAGATGCCGGGCGGGATGGGCTTCAACTTCAACCAGTACCTCGTCGCCGACGACGAGCCGCTCCTTTTCCACACCGGGCCGCGAGGTCTGTTCCCGCTCACCGCCGAGGCGATCGGCAAGATCGTGCCGCTCGAGCGGTTGCGCTACGTCGCGTTCTCGCACTACGAGGCGGACGAGTGCGGATCGTTGAACGACTTCCTCGCCGCCGCGCCCGCCGCCGTGCCCGTCTGCGGTCAGGTGGCCGCGATGGTTTCCGTCAACGACGTTGCGACCCGCCCGGCGCGCGCGCTTGCCGACGGCGAGGTGCTCCGCACCGGCCGCCACGCCTTCAAGTGGCTCGACGCGCCACACGTGCCGCACGGATGGGAGTGCGGCTTCATGATGGAGCTCGAGACCCGCACCATGCTCTGCGGCGACCTGTTCACCCAGGGCGGCGCGGGCGCCGAGGCGCTCACCGAGGGCGACATCCTCGGTCCGAGCGAGGCCTTCCGCGGGGCGATGGACTACTACGCGCACGCGCCGCAGACCGGCGCGACCCTCGAGCGCCTCGCTCGCGAGCAGCCCCAGGTCCTCGCCTGCATGCATGGCAGCGCCTGGCGCGGCGACGGCGCCGCGCTCCTGCGCGCACTCGCCCGCTCCCTCGCCAGTCCCGCTGCCATGCAGGCCGCTGCGTAGATTTGTCCGGCCCCCTTGCAAGGGGCCGCGAGCTTGTTGCTTGCGGGCGGGGGCTGATGACCCTGAAGTTCGACGTCCTTATCATCAGCCCCACCGGCTAGGCGGCCCGATCGTCCGTTGCAGCCGGCCGATCGGTGTGCACGCGCTTGCTTTGCTGGGCCGGGATAAGTGTGTAATGGTAGATTCCTGGTCCGCCTACGCGACCCGCCCCCGACCGAACCATGCTGACAATCGACGACATCCGCTCCGTACCGCTGTTCTCGAAACTCGCGGAGCCCGAGCTCGCGCGCCTCGCGCAGACGTCTGCCGACCTGCATCTCGCTGCCGGGGAATACGCCGCGCACGAGGGCGGGCAGGAGCGTGCGCTGTTCGCGGTCATATCCGGCAAGATCGAGGTCGTCAGACTGTTCGACGGGGTCGAGCGCACCCTGGGGTGGCGCCTCCCCGGCATCATTTTCGGCGAGCTGCCGATCGCGCTTGGCACACCGCTTTATGGAGGGTATCGGGCTTCAGAGCCCTCGCGCGTCATGCGAGTGGAGATCAGGGAGTACTACGCGATCGCGGCGGCATCGCCCGAGATTTCCCTGAAGGTCGCCGCGCTGGCGCGCGAGCGAATCGGCGGGATGCAAGGCATCGAGGCCGATGCGCCCAAGCCGCGCGTCACCATGGTCGGTCACCGCTGGGACAACGCCTGCAGCGAGTTGCGCCAGTTCCTCACGCGCAACCAGATTACGTATGATTGGGTGACGCCCGATGCGCCTGATTTTCAGAAGCGCTGGCCCGATGCCCGTCCGGCAGACGGCGATTGCCCGGTACTGAAGCTGGCCGATGGGACGCTCCTCAGTCGCCCTGCGCCGCGCGACCTTGCCCAGCGCCTTGGCCTTCAGACGACCCCACAACTTGCCGAATACGACACCGTAGTCGTCGGCGGCGGGCCGGCGGGCCTCGCAGCCGCGGTATACGGCGCATCCGAGGGACTGCGCACCCTCGTGATCGAGCGCGAGGCGCCCGGCGGCCAGGCGGGGACGTCCTCGCGCATCGAGAACTATCTCGGCTTCCCCAGCGGCGTCTCCGGCGACGAGCTCGCGAGTCGGGCACTCAAGCAGGCCGGGCGGCTCGGGGCGGAGTTTCTCGTCACGCGCTGCGTCGACCGCATCGATCCGAAAACGCGCCGGATTTACCTCGATGGCGACGATGTCGTCCAGGCACGAACCATCATTCTTGCGACCGGCGTCACGTGGCGCCACCTCACGATCGAAGGCTTCGAGCGGCTCATCGGCAAGGGTGTCTACTATGGCGCGGCACGCAGCGAAGCGAGCGGGACCCATGGACGCGACGTCCACCTCATCGGTGCCGGTAACTCGGCCGGTCAGGCCGCGATGTACTTTGCCAATCATGCGCGAACGGTAACGCTCGTCGTCCGGGGCGATTCGCTGGAGAAGAGCATGTCGCACTACCTGATCGAGCAGCTTGCCAAGCGGGAGAACGTGAAGGTGCAGCTGCACTCGGAAGTGGTCGCCGCGCACGGCGACGCGCACCTGACGGAAATCGACATACGCGACGGCGCGAGCGGAGAGGTGCGCCGACACGACTGTGGCGGCCTTTTCGTTTTCATCGGCGCCGACGCGGAAACCGGTTGGCTTCCGGAGGAAATCGCGCGCGATGCACGCGGATATGTCCTGACCGGCGACGACGTGGTGAAGGCCGGACGCTGGTCGGAGAGCCGCGATCCCTACCTCCTCGAATCGAGTGTCCCGGGCATCTTCGCCTGCGGGGATGTAAGGTTGAGTCCGGTCAAGCGCGTCGCCTCCGCGGTCGGTGAGGGCAGCATGGCGATCGCTTTCGTTCACAAATACTTGCAGCAGGACGCGCGGTAGCACTTAGTTCTAACGGGGCAATCCCGTGTGCGGAGCGGGTCCCATTTGCCGCATCGCGCGTCCGCCATGACAAGATGGGAGGACCACGCCGGTGACCCACACGCAGCGCATCACCCTCGTCGCCACCGGTCTCGGTCTGTTCATGATCTTTCTGGACGCGCTGATCGTGAACGTGGCGCTGCCCTCGATCCAGACCAGCTTCAACGTCGGCGAGGAAGGCCTGCAATGGGTGGTCGCAGCCTACAGCCTCGGCATGGCGGTGTTCATCATGACGGCTGCGACGCTCGCCGACCTGCATGGACGCCTCCGCTGGTACGTCATCGGCATCACGGTCTTCACCCTCGCGTCGATCGCCTGCGGCATCGCGCCGACGCTCGAAGTGCTGAACATCGCCCGCGGCGTGCAGGGCGTCGCGGCCGCCACGGCGAACGTGACCTCGCTCGCGCTCGTGAGCGCGGCATTTCCCGATCCGAAGCAGAAGGCACGCGCGATCGGCATCTGGTCCGCGATCGCGAGCGTGGGCACCGCGATCGGCCCCACGCTCGGGGGCGTGCTGGTCGAGCAATTCGGCTGGCGCAGCATCTTCCTCGTCAACGTGCCGGTCGGCATCGTGGTCGTCTTTCTTTCGCTGCGCTACGTCGCCGAGTCGCGCGACGAGCGGCCGAGACACCTCGACCTGTCGGGGCAGGCACTGTTCGCGGTGGCCGTCGGCGCACTGGCCTATGCGGTGATCCAGGGACCGAAGGATGGCTGGGGCTCGCCGTTGATCCTGGCGCTGATCGCCATTGCGGCCGTCGGCACTTTCCTGTTCGTGCGCGCCGAGCAGCGCTCGACTGACCCGATGATGGACGTTTCGCTGTTTCGCGATCGAGAGTACTCGCTTGCCATCGGGACCATCTTCGCGGTGATGTTCGCGCTGTATGGCATGCTGCTCCTCATCACCCAGTACATGCAGAACGTGCGTGGCTTCACCGCGGTGCACACCGGACTGGTGATCCTGCCGCTGAGCATCGCGATCACGATCGTGTCGCCGCTCGCAGGCCGCCTGGTGGGGCACTTCGGCGTCCGGCGGCTGGTCCTCGTCGGTCTCGCGGCGCTCATCCTCGGCCTGCTCGGACTCGTGGCAGGCGGCCACGGCAGCACCGCCATCTTGATGGCGGGCCTCGCAGTGGCCGGGATCGGCACCGCCCTGTGCATGACGTCGCTGACGACGCTCGCGATGACTTCGGTGCCGCCGCAGCGCGCGGGCATGGCTTCCGGAATCATGAGCGCGCAGCGCGCGATCGGCTCGACGATCGGGTTCGCCGTGCTGGGCTCGGTGCTTGCCGCCTGGTTGGCCGCCACCCTGGATCCCGACCTTGCGAAGGTCATCCCGGGTGCCGCGGAGCGCAAGGCGATCACCGCCGTCATCGTCTCCCACGCCAATCCGCACGCACAGATCGCCGAGATCGTGCCGCGGCGGCCGATCTCACATCCCGAACCGAACCTGCAAGAAGCGATCACAGCGGCTGCGGACAACGATTTCGTGCAGGGCATCCGGGCGGGTCTGCTCGTCGCGATCGCCGTACTGTCCGTCGTGCTGTTGCTCGGGTGGCGCTGGTTCCCGCGGGGCACCGGATCTCTGGCGGAAGCACAGCGCGAGGAAGCCAGGCTTGCGATCTCCGAGGACTAGTGGAAGCCTCGGCACCGTTACGGCCCAGCCCCATGTTCGGGCCAACCGTCCCGTCTGACGTCAATCCGCGCGACTGATCGGGAACGCGCCATGTTCGTGGGACACATCGGTGCAGGCCTGCTCGTCAAGCGGTTCGAGCCCAGATTGAACCTGGGCGTTCTCCTGTTTGCGGCCCTGTTCGCCGACCTGTTGCTCTGGACGCTCGTGATTTTTGGCGCCGAATCTCCGGGCGTACCCGAGGCGAGCGGCTCTGCAAGATTCTTCACGTTCGTCTTTCCATATTCACACGGTCTCGCCGCGAGCATCTTCTGGTCAGGACTTGCCGCAGCCGCCGGCTGGTTCCTGGCACCGCGCGGAACGTCGCGTCGCGCGAAAGTGGCCTGCGCGCTCGCGTTGGCGGTGTTCTCCCACTTCGTGCTCGATCTCATCGTTCACGTTCCGGATCTGCCGGTGCTTGGCCAGGGTTCTCCGAAGCTCGGCTTCGGCTTGTGGCGTCAGATGCCGATCGCCCTGGGCATCGAGCTGTCCCTCGCCGCGGTGGCTCTCGTCCTCTATCTGAATGCCGCTCGACTTTCCCGGGGCAAAGCATTTCTCGTCTCTGCGATAGTCGTCGTAACGGCTGCACTGACGGCGGCGGGCCCTTACCTTCCAGGCGACCCGCCGCCCGGCTTCGTGCTCGCGCTCTCTTCATTCTTACCCTGATCGCTGGTCGTGATACTGAGTCTCGTCGTGGAGGGTCGAATAAAAGTCATGGTGGAGGACGAGTGAAAAGCAGTGGGCCGATTCGAGCGCAGGGCGGAACGGATCCGACGACATCGGCGATGCCCGCCATCGTGCCGGTCTCCAACGCATTGCACAGGGAAAGTGCCCGAGCGCTCATCTCGGAGTACCTACAATGGATACTCGAATTTGCGCAGCGGGAGTACCGGCTGACCTTCGATGTCGACGCGATGCTTGAATCGGATCTGTCGGACCACGATAAATTCCACCCGCCATACGGTCGCTTTTACGTCGTCCGGTACAACGACCAGTTCGTGGCCGTCGGTTGTCTGAAACGGCTGGACGAGCACACCGGAGAGGTACAGCGCATGTATGTCCGCGACTCGGCGAGAGGCAAGGGGATTGGCCGGCTCATCGTCGATCGTCTGATCGCCGATGCGCGCCAGATCGGGTACAGGAAGCTGCGGCTCGAGAGCCTGAAGTTTCTGGACGCCGCGCATTCCCTGTACAAGTCGGTGGGGTTTGTCGAGATCGATTCCTATGCGGGAAACAGCATGGAGCACTATCAGGCGCCCGATTCCGCGTCGGTTTATCGGTCCAGCGTGGTGTTCATGGAAATGGCGCTGTGAGGCGGAACGCTCGCGGCGCGCTTCGCCACACCCTCGCCTTGAAGGTGAACTTGCGGTCCCCGCGCTCGTGGGCAGCAGTCCCGGCAGCATAGGCATGACCCGACTCTTTTCGCCCTGGTTGCTGCTACTCGCTTCCCTTGCTGCAATCACGGCTTGCGATACCTTTACCGATGCCGCGACCCGACTCGCCTACGATATCGAAGCCGGAGTCGGCCGATTGGGGAACGAGTCCGGCGCCCGGTACAGCATCCGGCACCACACGCCGTCGAAGGCGGGGGAGTGCGTCGGGCCGTACACCGTGCAGCTCGACAAGGTGGGCGCGCTCATCATCTGGTGCAAGGATGCAACCGGCCGTATCGTATCCAGTCACAGCACCACCTACCACGCGCGTTTCGTCGATACCCCAAATACCTATATCCTGAACAAGCCGGCAGCCGCGATCCTGACAATCGAAATCGAAAGGCGGAACGGCCGGGCTGTCGTAGTCGACGCCCGTTAATCGGCCCGAGCGCACAACCACGGAGCAGCCTTGCTGACCGCTCTCGCCATTCTCGCCATTGTCGGTGCCGCGACGGTCGGCGGTGTTCCTCGCAACACGAATCACTCCGCGCGACGCACACGTTGAGCCGATTCCTGCTCGCCACTGCCGGATCGCTGGGCGATCTGCACCCGTACATTGCGGTCGCCCGAGCGCTACAGGCGCGCGGCCACGAGGCAGTGATCGCGACCGCTGAAGAGCATCGCGAGACGGTCGAGCAAGCCGGCGTCGAGATCGCGCCGATTCGCCCGAGCATGGCCGAATTCGGGGACTACCGGACCCTGGTGGCAACGCTCTTCGACGCGCGCCGCGGGCCCGAGTACCTCATCCGCGAAATGGTCATGCCGCATCTGCGGGCCACCTACGAGGACCTTTCGCGCGCAGCCGATTCTGTCGATCTGCTGGTTTCGCACCCCCTCACCGTCACGCTTCCGCTCCTGGCGCAACGCCGGAAAATGCCGTGGGTCGCTACCGTGCTCGCGCCGTTGAGCTTCATGTCCGCCTGCGACCCGCCTTCCCTCGCCGGCGCTTTGTGGCTCCGGCGCCTTCGATCATTGGGGCCGACTCCCTACCGGCTGGTTTTCAATCTGCTCAAGTTCGCGGTGCGACACTGGGAAGCGCCGCTCCGGCGCTTCCGGCGCGAACTCGGATTGCCGCCGAGCAAGCATGCGGCGATGTTCGAGGGACAGTTCTCGCCGCTTCGCAACCTCGCGCTGTTCGACTCGCTGCTCGCGCGCCCCCAGCCGGACTGGCCGCCCGCTGTCCGTATCTGCGGTGCGCCCACCTACGACGGTGCCGCAACGGACGCGGTGACCCACGCCGAACTCGAGCGCTTCCTCGCCACGGGCGAACCGCCGATCGTGTTTGCGCTCGGCTCGTCGGCGGTGTGGATCGCAGGCGATTTCTGGGGCAAGGCCGCCGCGGCAGCACAGCAACTCGGACGGCGCGCCATTCTCGTGACCGGCCCCGCGACCGCCGGAGAACCTTCCCGCTACGCTTCCCGAAGGCGTGCAGGCGTTTCCTTATGTTCCTTACTCGACGCTATTCTCGCGCGGGGCTGCGGTCGTGCATCAAGGCGGTATCGGCACGCTCGCGCAAGCGTTGCGGGCCGGCCAGCCGCAGGTGATCCTGCCGGTCGCGTTCGATCAGCCCGACAATGCGCGTCGTGCGGCGGCGCTGGGCGTGGGGCGGGTGCTTCCGTTCGAAAAGGTGACCGCGCAGCGGCTCGCGTTCGAGGTGGCCGCCTTGCTGGACCAGGCTTCGTACGCGCAGGCAGCACGCGTGATCGCGGATACGCTGTCGCAAACAGACGGCGCGGCGTGCGCGGCGGACGAATTGATCGCATGCATTGATCGCACGAGAATGGGAACCGGCACATGACGCCCGAGTTTGAGGAACTGGATTACCGGGAAACGCCGCTCGGCGATATCAGCTTGCGGCGCCGCGCGGAACCGCGGCTTGGAGGAAAGATCCTCTACGAGGTGAAGCTCGGCGATGAGTTCCTCATGTCCAGCCTGTTCACCGTCGCCGAGGTGCAGCTTGCGCGACTCGGGCTCGCTGCGGTCGAAGGCTCCGACCTCGATGTCGTGGTCGGCGGCCTGGGTCTGGGCCATACGGCACTTGCGGTTCTCGAGGACCCGTCGGTCCGGTCGCTCACGGTCATCGAGGTGATGGAGCCGGTCATCGCGTGGCACCGCACCGGCCTCGTGCCGCGCGGGAAGGAGCTGGCGGCGGATCCGCGCTGCACGCTCGTTCACGCCGATTTCTTTGCCGTTGCATCCTCATCCGGATCCGGATTCGATCCCGCCGACCCGAGCCGCCTGATGCACGCCGTGCTGCTCGACATCGACCATTCGCCGAGTCACTGGCTGAACCCGGGAAACAGCGCTTTCTATTCGGCTCGGGGGCTGAGAAGCGTGGCCGACAAGCTCCACCCGGGCGGAGTCTTCGGGCTATGGTCCAACGATCCTCCGGAGACGGCGTTCACCCGGCTGCTCGACACGGTGTTCCACTCATCCGCATCCCATGTCGTGACTTTTCCCAATCCGTATACGGGCGGCGAGTCGTCGAATACCGTCTACCTCGCTCACAAGCGCGGGTCGTTGCGAGAGAATCATGCAATCGATCGGCCGAGAGCCGTCGCAGGAGCCTGAACATGCACAAGTACGAAGCGCAAGTCAGCTGGCGCCGCGATGGCGCGCCGTTTGTCGACAATCGATTCAGCCGTGGCCACGAGTGGTCGTTCGACGGCGGCGTGAAGGTCGCAGCGTCCGCCTCGCCCACGGTGGTTCCTGCACCTTGCTGCGTCATCGAGGCCGTCGACCCGGAGGAGGCGCTCGTCGCTTCCGCGTCGAGCTGCCACATGCTCTGGTTCCTGTCGCTCGCCGCAAAGCGCGGCTTCGTGGTGGAGAGCTACCGGGACGAGGCGTACGGGGTGATGGAAAAGAATCCCGCGGGGAAGCTGGCGTTCAGTCGCATCACGCTGCGCCCGAGCATCCGGTTCCTGGCCCAGAAGACGCCCTCCGCGGAAGTGCTGGAATCGCTTCATCACCGCGCGCACGAGGAATGTTTCATCGCCAACTCGTTGAAGTGCGAGATCGTGGTCGAACCCGGGTCGTGAATTCATGGAAGTGACGGCGGCCACCACGGAGGACATCCCGGCGCTCTGCGAGCTGCTCGGAATCCTTTTCGCACAGGAAGCGGAATTCCAGCCGGACCGATCGTTGCAAGCGGCCGGACTGCGGGAAATCATCGATTTTCCGGAACGCGGCCAGATCCTGGTCCTGCGCGAACGTGGCGTTCCGCGAGGCATGGTCAATCTGCTCTTCACGGTCAGCACCGCGCTGGGTGGTCGAGTGGCCATCCTCGAAGACATGATCGTGCATCCCGATCATCGTGGGAGCGGTGCGGGCTCGAGGTTGCTTCAGGGGGGAATCGACTTCGCCAGATCCGTCGGCTGCCGTCGACTCACGCTGCTCACCGATCGCGTCAACGTCTCGGCGCAGCGCTTCTATGCGCGGCATGGGTTCGTGCCTTCGGAAATGCTGACAATGCGGCTATCGCTCGAGCAGTAGCCTCACGCGTGCGCTGGCGCCGCCTGCAATCGGGTTCCGCTCGGCGGCAACAAACGGGTGAGCGCGGCCGCGGCGCAGAAGAGCACAGCCGCGATTCCGATGGGCAGCGTGTAGCTCTTCTGCAGATCGTAGGCCACGCCGGCGGCAAGCGGTCCGACGAGGTAGCCGATGCCGGCGCCCGCGTACAGCGCGCCGATCACGCCAGAGATCGCCTTCGGCCCGAAGTAGTCGGTGGCGAGCGGCGGGCAGGTGCCGACGAACCCACCGTAGCTCACGCCGTAGAGCAGCGCGAATGCCGCGAGAATCCACGCGTCAGAGAAGGCCGCCCACCCGACGAAGAGCACCGCCATCGCCGCATACACGCCGCCGAGCATTTCGCGCCGCCCGACGCGATCGCTCATGCCGCCCAGCCCGAACCGGCCGATCACGCTGCCGACGCCGACCAGTCCGATCAGGATGGCGCCAAAGGCTTCAGTGTGACCATGATCGCGCGCGTAGGGAACGAGATGCGCGAACGGCATGGCCTGGCCGATCGTGCACAGGACCAGCGACGCGAAGAATATCCAGAACACGCGCGTGCGCAGCGTCTCGCGCAGCGAGAGCCCCGCTTTCGGGGGCGGTTTGCCGGGTTCACCCGTGGCGCCATCCGGATGCAGTCCATGGCGCGCGGGATCGTTGTCCAGAAGCGCCGCCGCGGTGATGCCCACTACCAGGACGAACCCACCGAGTGCGACGAACGCGCCGCGCCAGCCGAACGTGTGGATCAGCGCGACCGATGCATACGGTGTGATCAGGGTACCCATTCCGACTCCGGCCGAGGCGAGACCCGCCGCGAGTCCGAGGCGCTTGCGAAACCATGGCTGGACTGCCCCGATCGCCGGGACGTACACGAAGCCAACGCCCAGCCCGACGCCCAGGCTATAGGTCGCGTAGATCTGAATGAGGGTCGTTGCCCGCGACGCGGCAAACAGACCGATCGCAAGAAACAGCATTCCGGCGATGACCATCGGTCGCGGGCCGAGCCGGTCGGAATATGCGCCGGTGAACGCGCCCAGCGCGAACCAGAGGAATCCCGAGATCGCGAACACCAGCGACACGTCCGCGCGCAGCGCACCGAATTCGCCCTGAAAGGACGCGAAGAACGACGCGAACGAATAGGCGACGCCGAAGATCACGGTGAGTGCGGTGAAAGCAGCGCCGACGACCACCCAGCCGCGAAACATTCGGAGCCCCGGGCGCCTAGGCGCGCCCGCGCGTTATCGCCACCATGGATCGGAGCCGAAGAGCGGTCGATTCTGTCGTGCGCCTTCCGGCAGCGCCTGCTCGCTCGCGCAGTTCCGTCCCGCGATCGCCACGCTGGATTCCACGAGGGCATTCTGACCGTCGAGCCACAGCGTGGTCTTGCCGTCGCTGAACTTTGCCTGCGTCGCACCGGGCACCCTGGGCAGCCGGTAGGACTTGTTGCCCGCGAAAGTCACCGTCGCGAATTCGTTCGACTGCGTGAACTGCGCTTCGAACGTTCGCCCGCCCTCGCATCGGTAGGTGACGCGCTCGGGCAATCTGACGTCGCGGGGCATGTCGGTCGCGCATCCACCCACGACCAGCCCTACCGCAACGGCAGCGAGATGCCATGCAACCGGACGTCTCGACATGTTTGCCCTTCTCCCCGGCGCACCTTGCGCTCGGATACTGTTCGTACTCATCCCGCCAGCGCGCGATCGACGAAGTCGAGCCGGTCCTGGCCCCAGAAGATCTGGCCATCGATGACATAGCTCGGCGCGCCGAATACCCCGCGCTCGATCGCTTCCTGAGTGTTCGCGTCGTACTTCAGCTTGGCCGCTGCCGCGGCGTCCGCACCCATGAGCTCGCCCGGATCTCGACCCTGCGCACGTGCCGCGGCGCGCAGCGTATCCGCGTCCGCCACGTTTCGGTCTTCGACCCAGCAGGCACGGTACAGAGCGAGTGCCATGTCCATCGCGGCGGGCGTGCCGTGCGCCAGATCGGTGGCGATGATCAACAGCGACGCCGGCTCGGGCGCCGCGGGGAAAAACCTGGGCTCGAGCGTGATCGGCACGCCGAGCGCGTCGCGCCAGCGTGCGAGCTCGACCAAGCGATAGGCCTGGCGCTGCGGTGCGCGCTGCTTCAAGGGGAGCCCGCCCGAGACGGGAAAGATCCTGCCGTAGTCGACCGGCTTGACCCGGACGGACGCGCCGTGCTTCGCGAGGTGCCGGGCAAAGCACTCGTGGCCGAGATAGCTCCACGGCGATACGGTGGTGAAATAGTAATCGACAGTCTTCGGCAATTCTCCCTCCGATCAACGCGTCTACCGAAATCGGTGCCCGCGCTCCCACGATACAAAGTACATATACAAAGGCGGGGTGAATTTCCGGAATTCCGCGGCGACGATGATACCCTACGCGCTCCGACAGCGGCACCAAGTCGAGTCAGCAGATATTGCGGATGAAGGCGAGCGCAGTGACGGCACGTGATCGAACGGCATCGATCGGCTGGCCCGGCTCGTGACCGCACCACGCCCACTCGCGCTTGCAATCGGCGGGCTCGTCGCGCTCGCCGCCGCGATGGGCATCGGTCGTTTCGTCTACACGCCGATCCTGCCGGTCATGACCGAAGCGCTCGGGATGACGCAGGCAACGGCTGGATTCATCGCGTCGGCCAACTTCCTCGGCTATCTCGCCGGCGCCTTCGCCGCAGCCACCCGCCTGATGCGCGGCTCGCGACGCGCGTGGTTTCTGGGCGGACTGGCCGCCAGCGGCCTCACGACCGGTGCGATGGCATTCGTCGATTCCGAATGGGCGTTCCTCGTGCTGCGCTTCGTGGGCGGCGTTGCGAGCGCGTTCGTGCTCGTCTTCTCGTCGGCGCTGATCATCGATCGGCTGCACGCGGCCGGCCGATCCGGCCTGACGGCACTTTACTTCGCCGGCGTCGGCATCGGCATCGCGCTGTCCGCGCTGCTCGTCGCGAGCCTTGCCGCACTCGGTTTCGGCTGGCGCGCGCACTGGCTTGCAAGCGGCATCGTCTCCGTGGTTGCGCTGGCCGTCGTGGTCGTTCTGGTTCCGGACCGCGCCGAAGCGAAAGCGAGCCCGGCACCGGAATCCGCACGCCCCAAGCGTGGACTCGCGGCACTCGTTACGGCTTACGGTCTCTTCGGCTTCGGCTATGTGATCACCGCGACGTTTCTCGTGGCGATCGTCCGCGACTCCGATGCGATCCGCCCGCTGGAGCCGCTGGTCTGGCTCGTGGTCGGTCTTGCGGCAATCCCTTCGGTTGCATTCTGGACCGGGGTCGCCAAGCGGATCGACATCGCCCGGGCATTCGCGCTCGCGTGCCTTCTGGAGGCGGCGGGCGTCACCGCAAGCGTGCTCTGGATCGCGACGCCCGGCGTGCTGCTCGCCGCGGCACTGCTCGGCGGCACGTTCGTGGGGATCACCGCGCTCGGGCTCGTCGGCGCGCGCCAGCTTTCCCGGGGCGATCCGCGCCACACGCTTGCAATGATGACCACGGCATTCGGATTGGGCCAGACCGTCGGTCCGGCGTTCGCGGGAATCCTGTCCGATGCAACCGGAACCTTTGTCGCGCCGTCCCTCGTCGCGGCCGGCGCGCTGCTCGTGAGTGCATTGCTCGTGGGGACGGGCCGCACGCGCGCATCGCTTACGTGGCACCATGCAGACCGGCGGTGACGCAGGCGCCCGCCCGAATCGCGCGATGCGGCAGTTCATCCGGCACCCGACGGAGATTCCGATCCAGATCCGCCGCGACCGACGGCGGGCCGCTGCTGCGCCCCCGCTGCGCAACGTCAGCCTCGGTGGCCTGGCATTCCAGTCCGAGACGATCCTCGAGCCCGGCAGCATCGTCCTGCTTCGCATCCCCTCCGTGCGTCCGCAGTTCGCGACGCGCGCAAGAGTCGTCTGGTGCAGCGAGGCGAATGGCGCATTCGAGATCGGTGTGGAATTCCTCGATGTCGAAGACGCATACCGCGGACGCCTGGTCGAGCAGGTCTGCCACATCGAGCAGTATCGGCGCGAAGCGCTGAAGAACGAGGGCCGGCGGCTGAGCTCCGAGGAAGCGGCGGCAGAGTGGATCGCCAGGTTCGCCAAGGATTTTCCGGGCACCGGGCCCGAAGACGGCTCGTAACGGCACGCAAGGAGCAGACGAGAATGTCAAATCCGGTACTCACGGCCGGGCGGACTGCGGTGGTCACCGGCGCGGCAAGCGGCATCGGCCTCGAGGCATGCAAGCGCTTCGCTTCGCTCGGGATGCGAGTGTGCCTGGCCGATCTTCCCGGCGGAGCGCTGGATGCCGCGCGCGACGAGGTCGCGGGGCTGGCGCGAAACGGTGGGCGCGATGTGCTTTCTTTCGCGACGGACGTCGGCGTCCGCGCGGAGATCGAGGCCCTCAAGGAGGCCGTCTACGCCGAGTTCGGCGAGGTCGGCCTCCTCATGAACAATGCCGCCACTCGGCGCGGCGGAGGTCCGCTGGCCGATCCGGAGAACTGGCGGCATACGATGGACGTGAACCTGTTCGGCGTGATCGGCGGCGTGCAGGCCTTCGTACCGGCGATGATCGCGCAGGGGACGCCATGCATGGTGGTCAACACCGGATCGAAGCAAGGCATCACCAATCCGCCGGGAAACACCGCGTACAACGTCTCGAAGGCGGCGCTGAAAGCATACACGGAGGGATTGCAGCACGAGTTGCGCAACCGGCAGGACTGTCGGGTCACGGCACACCTGCTCGTGCCGGGCTGGACGACGACCGCCGGCAAGCCGCATCAGCGCGGCGCGTGGCTGCCTGGCCAGGTGATCGATCTCCTCGTGGCAGCGCTGGAGCGCGGCGACTTCTACGTCATCTGCCCCGACGACGACGTGACGCCCGCAATGGACCGGAAGCGCATCCTGTGGGCGGCCGGCGACATCGTGGACAACCGGCCTGCCCTGTCGCGCTGGCATCCCGATTTCGCGGCCGAATTCCAGAAGTTCAGCGTCTGATCGCGCGCCGACCGATGCCTTGCGTGCTCTTCGTCCTGCTCCTCATCGCGTCGGCGGGGTTTCTGGTCGGATCCATCGGCGAGTTTCCCGAGCACGTCGCCACCCACTTCGGGTGGGGTGGACGCGCGGATGGCTGGATGACCCGCGAGGGTTATCTCGCCTGGATGCTCGCGTTCGGCGTCGCGTTTCCCGTGCTCGTCACCGCACTGGTGGGGCTGCTTCCGCGGGCCTGGCCCGGGTCGGCATTCGTCAACGTTCCGAACCGTGAACACTGGTTCGCGCCGGAGCGACGCGCGGAATCGTTCGCGTATCTCGGCCGGCATGCGTGCTGGCTGGGCTGCCTGATCGTCTTGATGGTCGCGGGCGTGCACGCATTGATATTGCGCTCGCACGAGACCACCCCGCCGACCCTTCCGCAAGCGCCGTTCCTCGCGCTGCTGATCGGATTCGTGATCGCGGTCGGCGTGTGGATCCTGATCCTGCACCGGAGATTCCACCGGCCTGTCTGACGTGACGCGCGCCACGCCAGAGGGCGCGTCAAGCCGACGTCACGTCGACCAGGCAGTCGTAGTACGTCGCGGCACCGCCCAGATCGGCGATCGCCTGTGAAGTGACCTCGTTGGCGTTGCGCCCGTCCGGCGAGAGCTTCTTCCACCACACCGACGGCGCCATCACCACGCCGGCACGCGCGCGGCCGTTGAGCCGCGCACGAGCGGTGAACGATCCACGGTCGTTGAAGATGCGAACCAGCGTACCCTCGGCGATCCCGCGCGCGCCAGCGTCGTGCGGATGCATCTCGAGCACCGGCTCGCCCGCCTCCTTGCGCGCGAAATCGAGGTTCGCAAACGAGCTGTTCAGGAAGTGGCGGTTGGGCGGTGAGATGAATGCGAGCGGATAGCGTTTCGCGAGCGCGGGATTGCTGGTCGGACCCTCGTAGGGCGGCACGTAGGTCGGGAGCGGATCGAGGCCCTGACTGGCCGCGAATTCACTGTAGAACTCGCATTTCCCCGACGGCGTCGGAAAGCCACCGTTTGCGAACGGCGCGTCCGGCACGGTCAATCGCTTCCAGCCCGCCGACTTCAACCCGTCCCACTCGATGCCCGCGAGCGACGGGCTGGGCGACTCCAGTGCCTGCCGGCACAGATCCTCGTCGCTGTCGTCGAAGCAGGGCTCGGTGAATCCCATTCTTTTCGCGAGCAGGCGAAAGACCTCCGCGTTCGGCTTCGACTCGCCCACCGGGGCGATCGCCGGCTGGCTCGCGAGCACGTAGAGATGGCCATAGGACTGATGGATGTCGTGGTGCTCGAGCTGCGAGGTCGCCGGCAGCACGATGTCCGCGTAGTCGGCCGTGTCGGTGAGAAAGAGGTCGTGGACGACGCAGAAGAGATCCTCGCGCGCGAAACCGGCGATGACCTTGCGCGAATCGGGACACACGGCAACCGGATTGTTGTTGTAGACGAGCACGGCCTTTACCGGCGGGTCTGCCGACGTGAGCGCGTCGCCAAGCGCCGATTGGTTGATGGTGCGCGGCGCGCCCTGAATGAGGTCGGGGCGCTCGAGCACCCGGTGATTCATGCCATAGAAGCCCGCAGTGCTCAGCACGACGCCGCCGGCGGGTTGCCGCCAGGCTCCCACCAGCGCGGGAAGGCATGCCACCGCGCGCGCAGCCATGCCACCGCCATGGCAGCGTTGCATGCCGTAGTTCAGGCGGATCAGCGCCGGCTTTGCGGCGGCGTACTCGCGAGCGAGCGCGATGATCTCCCCCGCCGTGATGCCGCAAATGTCGGCTGCGCGCTCCGGCGTCCAGGCTTTCACGCGCTCGGAGAGACGATCGAAGCCGAGGGTGTGCTGCTCGACGTAGTCCCGGTCGAACAGCCGCTCCCCGATGATGACGTGCATCAGCGCGAGCGCCAGCGCGCCGTCGGTGCCCGGCAGCAGCGCGATGTGCTGGTGACACTTCTCCGCGGTTTCGTTCCGCCGCGGATCGATGATCACGAGCCTCGCGCCGCGGCGCTTCGCTTCCTGACACCGCGTCCAGAAGTGCAGATTGGACACGATCGGATTCGAGCCCCAGATCACGATGAGCCTGGCGTCGGGCGCATGCTCCACATTTGTCCCGACCGATGCGCCGAGCGTGATCCTGATCCCCGCCTTGCCGGCGGAGGAGCAGAGCGTGCGGTCGAGCAGGCTGGCGCCGAGGCGGTGGAAAAAGCGCCGGTCCATGCCCGCGTAGTTGATGAGCCCCATGTTGCCGGCGTAGCTCAATGGCAGGATCTGCTGTGGATCCACGGCGGCGATCGCCTTGAACCGCGCCGCAATGGTGTCGAGCGCTTCGTTCCAGGAAATGCGCTCGAAGCGCCCCTCCCCTTTTCGCCCGACGCGCTTCAGCGGATACAGCACTCGCTCGGGCGAGTACGTACGCTCGAGATATTTCGCGACCTTGGTGCAAAGCGTGCCTGCCGTGAACGGCATGTCGCCGCCCTTGACCTCGACGGCGACGCCATTCTCGACCGTCACGTCCAGCGCGCAGGTATCAGGACAATCGTGCGGGCACGCGAGCTGCACGGTTTTGCGTAAGTTTGGAGCAGGGGCATTCATGTCACTTCCGAGGATGCTACCGTCGCGAATTCTACGCTACAGGAAGGATCACGAACAGGAGGGAACCGCACGTGGTTCCCTCCCGTTACCCTCCTTCCCGGTGCGCTGCGGTGAGGTCGACGCGCACCGCACGCCGGTAGAGCGGACCGAGGCAGCGCTGGCAGGATGTACATCGGGATCTGGCCCAGCGCAAAGAACCATGACGATGTCGAAGCTCCGCCTTGTCGGCGAGCGCCACGAGAATGATTCCCAGATTGCAATTGCCGGTCATCAGGCCCATCGTGAGCGCACTCCGCGCGCCGAGGCGCCAGAACGCGAGCGTCCCCGCGAGCTGCAGAGCGAGATTGGTCGCAAAAACCGCGACGAGCGTTCCGATGACCACGCCGGGGCGCGCGAAAAAGGCCGCCGTGATCCCGTCCATGATGGCGATCGCGAAAATCACCAGGCTGATGACCGCGATCGCGTCGAGCGGCCGCGCGTTGCGTGCGAGCCACTCGGGTCCCGCGAACTGCCGCGCCACGAGCGCGACGCCGAACGGGATGCCGATGAGCCACGACAGGCGCGCCATGAACGTGACGAACCCGATGTCGAGGTTCATTCCGAGCAACGTCAACGACAGCATGGGAAGCGTCAACGGCACCAGTGCGGTTGCGACGACCAGCACGACCACCGCCAGCGCGGCATCCAGGCCGACGATCAGGCTGACGGTCGCACACATGGTCACCGGCGATGACGCCGCAGCGAGCACGAGCGCCTGCACAAGCGCGGGCGGAAGCGGAACGCCCCGCAAGACGAGCCAGAGCAACAGCGGACTCACGCCGAGCAGCCAGATCGTTGCGACCGCAACCAGCACCGGCCGTCGCGCATAGTCGTACAGGTGTTGCCAGTCGAGGCGCAGCAGCGCGATCGTGAGCGGAAGGATCAGCGCGGGCGCGAGCAGCGGGCGCGCCGCCGTCGCGAGCGATGGGATCGCGAGGCCCAGGAACACGCCGCCGGCCAGGAACAGCGCGGCGTGCCGACCGATGTAATCCAGTATGCGGATCAGATGTTCCCAGGCTGCTTCTGCATCCGCGCGAACGCCTGCTTGAGCCCGCCGGCTGCGCGGGAGATTGCGTGATGCGCGGCCGCGATTGCGCCGCCCATCGTGACAAACCCGTGGATCATTCCCTCGAAGCACTCGTACGTGACCGGCACGCCTGACGCGTGCAGACGGTCCGCGTATTCCTTTCCCTCGTCCAGCAACGGATCGAATCCGGCAGTGATGACATAGGCGGGCGCGACCCCGGCGAAGTCATGCGCGCGCAGCGGCGAGGCCCGCCAGTCGGCCGCGTCGTCCGGCCCACGCAGGTAGTTGCCGGTGAACCAAATGATCGCTTCGCGCGTGAGCATGTAGCCTTCGGCGAATTTCAGGTGCGATCCCCGATCCACCGACATGTCGGTAGCGGGATAGATGAGCACCTGCATGGCGAGCGGCGGCCCGCCGGCATCGCGCAGCGTGAGCGCGACGACCGCGGCGAGATTTCCGCCCGAACTGTCACCTCCGACGGCGACACGGGTGGAATCGAGGCCGAGCGTGTCACCCATGCGGCCAATCCAGTGCGTCGCCGCGATTGCGTCCTCCACGGCTGCCGGAAACTTGTTCTCCGGCGCGAGGCGGTAGTCGACCGATGCGACGGCGCAGCGCGCGAGATTGGCAAACTCGCGGCATATGACATCGTGGGTGTCGAGGTCGCCGATCGTCCAGCCGCCGCCATGGAAATAGACGAGCACCGGCAGGCGCTCGTCGGCTTCGGAGCCCAGCGCACGGTACAGCCGCACCGGGATCGGCCCCGCCGGCCCGCTCGCCTCGAGGTTCTCGACTTTCGCGACTTCGGCCGGCGAGGGCATCAGCGCGCCGCGCGTGTCCCGGTAGAGCTTCCGCGCGGCTGGCGCGCCGATCTGCGAGTACGGCGGCAGGTTGGCGCGTGCCGCACGCTCGAGGACTGCCGCAGCTTGTGGGTCGATCGTCATGCGGTTCGGACCGTGAGTGCTCGCCGCCGCAGCATGAGCCAGATCACCGCGAATCCGACGGCAGCGACGAACGGAATCGCGAGGTAGTTCAGCGTGCTCCAGCCGCTCGCCTCGAGGACCAGCCCGGACGCGAACGACGAAGTGGCCATGATGATGAACATGGCGAGGTCGTTCGCGCCCTGCGCCTTCGCGCGCTCCTCCGGCAGATAGGTCTCGGTGATCAACGTGGTGCCGCCGATGAATAGGAAGTTCCAGCCCACTCCCAGCAGGACCAGCGCGAACCAGAAATTCGCCACGTCCACGCCGGCAAGCGCGATCGCGACGCAGATGAAATTGAGCGCGACGCCGACCATCATGATGTTGAGCACGCCGTAGCGCTTGATCAGGTTCCCGGTGAAGAACGAGGGCGCGAACATGCCGATCACGTGCCAGGAGATCACTGTCGCGGCGGCGCTGTAGGGATGGCCGCACACGCCCATCGCGAGCGGCGTCGCGGTCATGAGGAGGTTCATGATGCCGTAGCCGAACCCGGCCGCCAGCACCGCGACGATGTAGGCCGGCTGCATCATGATCTGTATCAACGGCCGCCCGCCCTCGTGAGCCTCCTTCTCGGCTCGGGAGCGGAATCCTGAGCTGGCTCTGCACGAGCAGCACCAGGACGAGCACGCCGATGAGCACGAGATAGGCGCCGAGGTACATCGTCGGGAGCAGATTCATCGTGAAGCGGCTCGAGGTCGGCCCGAGGATTCCGCCGACCAGTCCGCCGGCGACCACGAGCGAGATCGCCCTGCTGCGGAATTCGATCGGCCCGGTTTCGGCCGCGGCGAACCGGTAGTACTGGCCGAAGGCGTTGTAGACGCCGAACACGACGGTACCGGCGCAGAAGAGCCAGAAGTGCCCGATGTAGATCGCCGTCGAGCAGATGAGGGCACCGACGATGCCGACGCACGTGCCGAACATGAATCCAGCCCGGCGGCCGATGTGCTTCATCAGCAGCGAGGCGAAAAACGTGGTGAGCGCGGCGCCGATCACCCAACCCGTGACCGGCAGCGTGGCGAGACGCTTGTCGGGGGCGATCGCATAGCCCACCAGGCCGTTCAGCGCGATCAGCGTGGAATTGTTCGTGAAGAGCAGCGCCTGGCAGGTGGCCAGGACGAGAACATTGCGTTTGGCGAGTTCCATGAGGCCCGGGAGAAAAAAAGCCGGCGCAACACGCGTCGGCTCGGCCGATTATAAAAGATTGGAACGCAACTCATTATCCGGGGCGGCTGGGCGCTACCCGGGCGGCGATCATTTGCCGATGAACTTGCCGTAGATGAACAACAGGATGAATGCGCCGACGACCGCGCCGATGAACCCCGCGGGCTCACCGACCTTATAGAGCCCGAGCGCCTGGCCCGCATAGGTCGCAAGCACCGCGCCGCCGCACCCGAACAGCGTGGTCATGAACCAACCCATCACCTGCTTGCCAGGCATGGCGAGGCGCGCAATCAACCCGACGACAAAACCTACGATGATGGTCCAGATGAGACCCGCCATGGCCGCCTCCCTGCCCTGAAAAGACGCCAAGTCTACGGCAGTCCGGCCGGAAACGTGGCGAATCGCTTGCGGCGGACGCCGCGCCGCCATGGCACGATGCAACCCCATTTCCGGATCGACCTGCGGCTCAGATGGTCTGGCGCTTGCCGCGGAACTTCGCTTCGAGCGCATCGATGATCGTGCGGACGCCGTCGAGATTGGGATTGACCACCAGCGCTCGGCGGAAGTAGGCGAGTGCCTTGTCGTAGTCGTTGAGATGGAGGTAGATCTGCCCGTACCCGGCCAGCGCGCCGAAGTGATTCGGATTGCGCCGGATTACCTCGTCGCAATCGGCAAGCGAGCGCTGGTAGTCGCCGACGAGGAAGTAGACGGTCGCGCGCTTGTTCCAGCCTTCGGCGAAATCGGGCTTGAGCGCGATGACCCGCGTGAACGTCGCTATCGCCGCCGAGGACTCGCCCGACTGCATTTCCGCGACGCCTTGCGCGAAAAGCGCGTCCACCTCGGGATCGCCGGAACGGCTCCAGACTGCCCAAATTGCCTGTTCGGCGAGCGCCCGCACGGCCGGCTCCTCATCGCGCAGGCGCTCCAGCAAAGCCGGCACATCCGCCATGCGACCCTCATTGCCCAGGACGATCACCGCCTCCGCGCGCTTCTCGGGCTGCGAGCTGGTCAGTGCACCGAGCGCATCGAGCCGCCCGGTTGACTGGGCCGACGCAAGGCCCAACAGGCCGAATACCCCAGCCAGAACGAGGAAATGGGGGATGGATTGGCAGAGGAAACGGCGCATTCCGATGGTCCGGATTTTCCAACACGATGGGGAGAAAAGGCGGGAATGACGTACGTGCCGGAACTGTTTACCCTTCCGTACACAGCTTCTCGAAATCCGACCGCCCTGGTTACCCGTACCGCCTACCGTACCGCCTGCCCAGTGTACCGCGCAGGGTCCATGCACGAACAGGAGGCTTCCATGCCTATACCCAAGTCACGAATTTCCAAGTCACGAATCCGCAACATCGCGTTCGGCATCATTCTCGGATTGTCCGCCGGCGGCATCGCGCTGCCGGCGATCGCGGCCGGCGAGGACACCGCACCCACGGTCCAGAAACCGGCCGATCCCGACTATCTCGCCGGCAAGAAGGCCGTCGAAGCCGGAAACTGGGATGCCGCGATAGAAGCCTTCACGCGTGCGGCCGCCCGTGACAAGAACAATCCGGACATCCAGAACTACCTCGGGTACTCGTACCGCAAGGCGGGCAATCTCGACACGGCGTTCAAGTTCTACACCGTCGCGCTGAAACTCGCGCCGGAACACCGCGGTGCGCACGAGTACATCGGCGAGGCATACCTGATGAAGGGCGATCTCAAGATGGCCCAGCAGCACCTCGCGGCGCTCGATCGCATCTGCACTTTCGGCTGCGAGGAGTATCGCGAGCTCAAGAAGGCGGTTGCGGAGTACGAGAAGAAGAAGCAGTAAGGAGCAGCGGGTTGAGTGGCGCGGCGTAAGGCCGTCGGTGTGCTACGCTTCCGGCGCGGTGCGGGAGAACGTTTCCCCTTGGCCGCATAAGGGAATTCAGCGCAACTTCATCGCAACTGCGCGCCGACCGTGCGCCGCGCCGCAGGCGATACGTCACCGCATGCCGCAACCCAGATCTCGTATCGCAGCGGCACGCCCATGCAACCAGAGCTCCCTCGAGGAGGTTCCGTGAAACTCGTTCGCACGCTCATCGTTCTTGCGTCAATCAGCTTCTTCCATTCGCCGGCGTTCGCCCAGTCCCAGGTTCTCCGGGTGTCCGCGATTCCCGACGAATCGCCCACCGAGCTCCTGCGCAAGTTCAAGCCACTCGGCGCGTACCTCGAGCGCGAAACCGGCATGAAAGTTCAGTGGACCCCGGTCAACGACTATGCCGCGGTGGTCGAGGGACTCGCCGCAAACAAGATCGATCTGGCGTGGCTGGGCGGATTCACGTTCGTCCAGGTCCGCATCAAGACCGGCAACGCCATCCCCATTGCGCAGCGCGTGGAGGACGAGAAGTTCACGTCCAAGTTCATCGTTCCGGCGAACAGCACGGCAGTCAAGCTCACCGATCTCAAGGGCAAGACCTTCGTGTTCGGCTCCCCGTCCTCGACCTCGGGCCACCTCATGCCGCGCTATTTCCTGCTCAAGGACGGTATCGATCCGGAAAAGGACTTCACGCGCGTTGCGTTTTCGGGTGCGCATGACGCCACCGTTGCCTTCGTGGCTTCGGGGCGCGCCGATGCGGGCGTCCTGAACGCTTCGGTGTGGGAGAAGCTGGTCGCGAAAGGCGACGCGAACGCGAAAGCGGTCAAGGTGATCGCCACGACGCCCCCCTACTACGATTACAACTGGACGGTGCGCGGCGATCTCGATCCGGCGATCGTGAAGAAACTGACCAACGCATTCCTGAAACTGGATCCGGCGAATCCAGCGGACAAGGAGATCCTTACGCTGCAGCGCGCGAGCAAGTTCGTCGCGACGCGTCCCGAGAACTACAAGGGGATCGAGGAAGCGGCGAAGTCGGCCGGGCTCCTGAAGTAATCACGGCGCGGGCAGCGCGGTCACGTGCAGATCTCGCTCGACCGGGTCGGCCTCACGCTCCCTGGCGCGCATCGCGCGCTGGAGAGCGTCACGCTGGCCGTTGCGGACGGCGAGCGCGTGGCGATCATCGGTCCGTCGGGCGCGGGCAAGACGAGTCTGCTCCGCGTCGTCGGTACCGCGCTGCGCCCGAGCGACGGCAGCGCGCGGGTCGGGGAACGCGATCCCTGGACCCTGTCGAGCCGGGAGCTGCGACGGCTGCGGGCACGCATCGGCACCGTTCACCAGTCGCCCCCGCTGCCGCCCCGCCAGCGCGTCGTGACCGCGGTGCTTGCGGGCCGGCTCGGTGCGTGGGGCTTGTGGAAGGGACTGGCATCGCTGGTCTACCCTTCGGACATCGCCGGTGCGCGCGCAGCGCTCGCGCGCACCGATCTTGCTGAACGCACGTTCGATCGTTGCGATCGCCTCTCGGGCGGCCAGCTTCAACGGGTCGGCGTCGCCCGCGTGCTTTACCAGCGCCCCCAGTTGATCATCGCCGATGAGCCGGTGTCGGCACTCGATCCCCAGCTCGCCGACCAGATGGTGGGCGAGCTTGCGCGCGATGCCCAGGCCCGTAGCGCCACGTTGATCGCGAGCCTCCACGCCGTCGATCTCGCGCTGCACTGGTTTCCGCGCATCGTCGGCCTGCGCGCAGGGCGAGTGGCGTTCGATCTTCCGCCAGTGCGGGTCACCGACGCCATGCTGCGCGAGCTGTACGGCGGCGAATCGGCGGAGCCGCCGACGCAGGACAACCGGCCGGTGGATCTCGCCACGCCCGGTGTGCGGCACGCGGCACGCGCGCTGACCGGGCGGCAGCCGCTGTGCCGGTGATGAGTGTGGCGTGCGGAGTGATGTAGTTTTCCCCTCCTTTCCAAGGAGGGGTGGACGCGAAGCGGACGGGGTGGTTTTTCCCAGGGCAGCCCACCACCCCGCCGCCTCCGGCGGCACCCCTCCTCGAAGAGGAGGGGAAAAATTTGCGCCATGACAACGCTGACCACGGAACGTGACCCGGCATTCGCGCCACGGCTGGCGCTGACCGTCCTCGCGGTCGTGCTCCTGTGGCCCGGGTTGAAGCTCGCGGAATTCAATCCCGCCAACCTCTTCACGCCGCAAAGTGTGGCCGTGATGGGAAGGTTTCTCGCAACGTTCCTTCCGCCGCGCCTCGATCCGGAATTCCTGTCGCTCGTGTTCCGCGCAACGCTCGAGACCCTCGCGCTCGCCACGGCGGGCATCGCGCTCGCCCTGCTCGTCGCGATTCCCTTCTCGCTCGTCGTCTCCCAGGTTCTGTCTATCTCGCGTATCGGCCCGGCGCGGCGCCGCTGGCCCGGCATGCTCGTGCGTACGCCCGCGCGCTGGCTTCTCATCGTGCTCCGCAGCATTCCCGAGATCGTCTGGGCGCTGCTGTTCGTGCGGGCCGTCGGCCTGGGGCCGGCCGCCGGCGTGCTCGCGATCGCGATCAACTACTCGGGCATGCTCGGCAAGGTGTTCTTCGAGATCTACGAGTCGGGCGACACGCGACCTGCGCGCGCGATCCTCGAGGCGGGCGGCGGACGTCTCAATGCGTTTTGCTACGGGATCCTGCCGGTCGCGTCTCCCGAGCTCGTCTCCTATTCCGTGTACCGCTGGGAGTGCGCGGTTCGCGCGTCGGTCGTGATGGGCTTCGTCGGCGCGGGCGGGCTCGGACAGCAGATGGAGCTCTCGATGAAGATGCTGAACGGCGGCGAGGTCGCGACGATGCTGATCACGTTCTTCCTGCTCGTGCTGCTCGCCGACGCGATCAGCGCCGCGCTGCGCAAGGTGTTCGCGTGAGCGCACGCCACTGGATCGCGCTGGGTTTCTTCCTGGTCGCGACGGCCGCGAGCTTTCTTTACCTGGGCGTTTCGCTTTCCGCGCTCGCGAGCACGGAAAGCCTGGTGGGAATGGGCCGCTATATCGCCGGATTCGTTCCGCCCGACTTCTCGCCGGCATTTCTCGCCCGAGTGATGCAGGGCACGCTCGAGACGCTCGCCATTTCCGCAATCGGCACCCTGCTCGCCGTCAGCGGCGGCGTACTCCTCGCGGTGCCGGCTGCGGGGCGGTGGGGATTCGCCCCGCGCGCCGCTGCGCGACTGCTGCTCAATTTTCTGCGCTCGATTCCCGAGCTGGTGTGGGCAGCGCTCATGGTGCTCGCCGCCGGGTTGGGACCGTTCGCCGGAACGCTCGCGCTCGCCTGGCACACCACCGGCGTGCTGGGCCGGCTGTTTGCCGAGACGCTCGAGAACACGCCGCCCGAGGCGACCGATGCGCTCCGGCACGCCGGCGCGCCCTCAACCCTCGCGTTTCTCTATGGAACGGTGCCGAACGTGTTGCCGCAGTTCACTTCGTACGCGCTGTATCGCTGGGAGAACAACATCCGCATGGCTGCCGTGCTGGGATTCGTCGGCGCCGGCGGACTCGGCCAGATTCTCTACGTCAGCCTGTCGCTCTTCAAGACGAACGAGGCCGCCACGGTGATCCTCGCGATGCTCGCGATCGTGGCGCTGGTCGACGCGCTAAGTGCCGGGATGCGCCGTTTCCTGGGCCGCTCGGGTGCCTGAGGGAAGGCGCTCGCGCCCTTCGTCGGCCAGCGCGCGGAAGTCGTCGGCGTAGCGCGTGAGTCGCGCAGCCGCATACTCACGCTGCGCCGGCGATGCCACCGCGAGAATCTCGGCGATGAGCGTCACCATTCGTTCCTGCCACTCACGCCACGCACGCGCGTACTCCGCACCACGCTGCGCCTCGTAGTCGACGAAGAACGCCCGCAGGCTCGCGCGCAACGCGCTTGCGTTCCGCTCCCGCCGGAGTATTTGCACGAGCTCTTGCTGGCGCACCTTGCGGTCGGCCAGCCGCAATGCCTGGTTGGCCGGTTGCGTGCGAACGTAATCCGCGATCAGGCGCCGCTGCTCGCTGGAAATGCTGCCGAGCCACTCTTCCAGGCGATCTCTGATCGTCTCGACACGCGCCGCCTCGCGTTCCGACTGATCGCCCGACAGGTATTCCTTCTCGAATTTCCGGTTGCTCGTGGCAAATTTCTTCTCGAGCGCGGCGATGTTCTCGGGAGTGAGTGTCACCAGCACCGCGACCGACTCGTCGACCGCCTGGCTCGCGAGCGCCTGGTAGCGCGCGCGAATCGTTGCGACCGCCCACGCCACGTCGGCGCGGTTGGCGCCACGCTGCACACGCAGCGCGGCGCTGTCGAGCGTCTGCGCGTAGCGCGGCAGCTCCTCGAACCGATGCCACTCGTGAAGGCGCGCAAGGCGCACCTTGAAGAGATCGGCCTGCTCTCCCTGCAGGTCCAGATACTCGTTTGCCATCATGCGCACGGCAACGTCGCTGTTGTTGTACGCGATGCGCACGACGCTCGCGCAGCCAGCCAGGACGAAGGTCCCGAGGAGGACCGCAGCCACTCGCAAGATGCCGGATGCCGCGACAGCCCTCAGGCGCGCTGTGCGGTTCACCAGTAGTTCTCCACGCAGATGTGCCCCGGGTCGCGGCGCCGATGGCGCCGCATTCCGCGTGGCTTGAGCTCGTCGGCGATGTCGCCGATCGTCTTCGGGCTGCCGCAGATCATCACCTGCGAGCCTTTCGGATCGAGCGTGAGACCCACCGCCTTCTCGAGACTCCCATTCGCGATCGTGTCGGAGATTCTCCCGGGCAGCGAGCCTGCGGCCTCTTCGCGGCTGGTGACCGAGACGAAACGGAACTGATCGACGTGCTCCTTCGCGATCTCCGCGACCGCGTCGCCATAGGTGCGTTCTTCCGCGTGCCGCACGGAGTGCACGAGCACCACCTTCTGGAAGCGCCGCCATGGCGTCTCCGTTCTCAGCATCGAGACGTACGGTGCGATGCCCGTGCCGGTCGCGAGCAGCCACAGTTTCTCGGCATCCGGTATCGCCGAGAGCACGAAGAGACCGCTCGCGGTCGGCGCCAGGAACACCACGTCCCTGCTCTCGAGACGCGCGAGCCGGGTCGTGAGCGGTCCCTCCGGCAGGAGCGTGTAGTGAAACTCGTGCGGCTGCTCCTTGGGGGCGTTGACGAAGGAGTACGGGCGAGTCACCAGGACGCCGCCCACCGGCAGCGCGAGCGTGGCGTGCTGGCCGGGCTCGAAGGAGCCGATCTCGGCTGCCACGCGCAGCGAGAAGAGCTTGTCGGTCCAGCGTTTCTGCTCGACCACGGTGCCCTCAACCCATTTTGTCGGCGTCGGCATCAGGGTAGCTAGTGCATCAGGAACGGTTCGAGATCGAGCGATTCGACGTGCCCGCCCAGCATCACGACGACTCCGCCCCGGCGCTGCGCCCCGTCATCGCTGAATTCGAAGCGATAGGTCCGCCGCAGTGCGATTCGGCCCTCGCGATCGCGAGCGGGCCAGAGCTTCATGATCTGCACCGTGTCATCGAGAAACTGCAATCCGTCGCGCTCACAGGCGCGCTTCCCGGCGTGCACCGCCCGTTCGCGCGCACGCATCGAGTCGTACCACAGCCACCCGAGGGCTGCCATCAGCAAAATGGATAGGACCTCGGGCATCGCGGAAAAGTATAGCGTGGCAATCCGCCCTCGACGCCCTCCTCGAATCTATCTCGAAATTGCGGCCGAGATTCTTCATGCAAGAGCGGGCGTACGAACAAGGGGAGGACTCCCCCTTGTATATCCCCGAACGAACAAGGGGCGCGCCCCTTGTATATCCCCTTGTCTGCGAGTGCGGTCTCATTTTGAGGTAGGTTTTAGTTCTGCCTGCGATTCAGCCACTCGGCGACGAGAACCGGTTTGTCGGCCCCCTCGCATTCCACGCTCACGTCCCACGTCATCTGCACCCCTTTGGAAACTTCATCCAGCGCGGCGAGCCGAAAGTGTGCGCGGATGCGCGCACCCGAGGGCACGGGACCGGTGAAACGCACCCGATTGAAGCCGTAGTTGATGCCCATGCTCAGCCCGGTGACCGTGATCGTTTCCTGGTAGAGATGCGCCAGCAGCGAGAGCGTGAGAAAGCCGTGTGCGATTGTGCGCCCGTATGGAGATTCGCGCGCTGCGCGCTCGGGATCGACGTGAATCCACTGCCGATCGCCGGTCGCCTCGGCAAACTCGTCGATGTGCGCCTGCGTGACCTCGAACCAGTCGCTCACGGCCACCTCGTCCCCGATTCGGCCGCGCAGGTTTTCCACCGACAGGATGGTGCTCGCGCTCATTGCGGCGATTCTGCCATGTCCGCGAGGTCGAGACAGGCCGCATCGCGCCCGCAGAGGCATTCGCCTCGCGCAGAAGCATTGATCACTCGCGGTAGATCATTTTGCGGGTCATCCCGCCATCGACCACCCAGTTTTGGCCGGTCACGAACCCGGCAGCGGGAGACAACAGGAATTCCACGGTGGCCGCGACGTCCTCGGGCGTGCCGACCCGTCCGACCGGGTGCTGCGCGTGATCCTCCGCACCCAGTTTGTCCGTCATGCGACGCGCGCTATGCTGCCATGCCCGGACGTCGATCCATCCGGGACTCACGCAATTCACCCGGATCTCGGGGCCCAGGCTCACCGCCAGGGCATGGGTCAATGCGACGACGCCGCCTTTCGACGCCGCGTAGGGCTCGGTATCCGCTTCGGACTGCAGCGCGCGCGTCGAGGCGACGTTCACGATCGCGCCGCGCGAGCGCCGCAGTTGCGGCACGGCATGCTTCGCGATCAGGAAACATCCGGTGAGATTGACGCCGATCATCCGGTTCCAGTCGCCGAGCGGCAGCTTCTCGACCGGAACGCGGGACGGTCGCGCGATGCCGGCGTTTGCGACGACTCCGTCGATCCGGCCGAAGCGCTCCATCGCGGCCGCCACGCACTTCTGGACTGCGCCCTCGTCCGACACATCGGTCGGCACGAAGAGCAGACGCTCGGCGGCGTCGAGCTCGTGCATTGTCTCGACGCCCGCTTCCGCATCCACGTCCGCGATCGCCACCTGCCACCCGCCGCCGAGCAGCCGGGCAACGATTCCCTTGCCGATGCCTTGCGCACCGCCGGTGACGATCGCTGTTCTCGCCTCGTTCATCTGGTCACCTGGGTACCGATTCACGTCATCTCCGCGAACGCGGGGATCCACTTTTCATCTGAACGAGCCTCGCCTGGATTCCCGCATACGCGGGAATGACGACCTTTTTGGGAGAGTTCCTAGCGCGCGCCGAGCGCCTTGACGACCTGGTCATATCCCCGGCCGCGCGCGATATCGGCGGGTGTCAGCCCGTCTGCATTCTTGACCGACGGGTTGGCCTTGCGTGAGAGAAGCAGCAGGACCACCTCGACGTGCCCTCCGTCGGCCGCCCCGTGCAGCGCCGTATTGCCCCGCTTGTCGCGCGCGTTCGGGTCTGCGCCATGGTCGAGCAGTCTGCGTGTCGCGTCGATCGTGCCGGTCGCGGCCGCCCAGAACAGCGGCGCCTCGCCATCCCGGTTGACGAGGTTCGGGTTCGCTTTGCCTGCCAGGAGCGCATCGATGAGCGGACCGTTGCCCTCCATCGCCGCTGCGTGCAGCGGGACCTCGCCGTTCGTCGTGCGCGCATCCGGACTCGCACGATGGTCGAGCAGCAGCCGCGCCGTATTCGTGTGTCCGTGCTCGCTCGCGACATAGAGCGGGGTCTGGCCGCTCAGATCGCGCGCATCGACGGTTGCGCCGCGCGCCAGCAACAGCGCCACCGTGTTGGTATTACCCGCGGCGGCCGCGCGGTGCAGCGGGGTGGCGCCCCCGTTCCCCCGCGCGTTCACGTCGGCATTGCGCTCGAGCAGCACCTTGATCATGACGACCTGACCGCGCCCGGCGGCGATGTGCAATCCGGTGTCGCCGTCCGGCGCGCGCGCGTTCGGATCGCCGCCGGCCTTGAGCAACCGCTCGACCGCCTCGGCATCGCCTGCGGTGACAACTTCGATGACTCCGACCGTAGATTGCGCCGCGGCCGGCTCGGGAAATGCAATTTGGAGTACCGCAAACTGAGTGCACGCGATCGCCGCAGCCAGCAGGAACGTTGGGAATCTCATTCGACTATCGCTCATTGCGTCCGGTGTGGAACGCGGGTGACTGATTCGGAGCCGGTCTTTTACCACGAATGACGGCGGATTGACTGGCATGCGCGCGCCGCAACGCTTGCCCGGCGCCCGGGCGTCCTCTACTCTACGGAACGCGCGCATCCTGCGCGGGCCGAAAGGGGAGAACAACATGGCAACCGATCCCTACGCAGCGCCCAAGGCGCATGTCGCAGACACGCCGGGTGCACCGATCGAAGGCAACTTCATTCCGGACGGGCAGACCGTCCCGGCAGGCAACGGCTGGTCCTGGATCGGCGCGGGCTGGGGCCTGTTCAAGCAGCAGCCCGGCATGTGGATCCTGGTGGTGATCATCATGATCGCGCTGATGGTCGTGCTCGGCATCATTCCGCTTGTCAATCTCCTCGTGGCGCTGATCGGGCCGGTCTTCATCGGGGGATTGATGATCGGCTGTCGCGCGATCGAGGAGGGCGGCGCGCTCGAGATCGGGCACATCTTTGCCGGCTTTCGCGAGCACGCCGGGAAGCTCATCTTGGTGGGCCTCTTCAACATCGGCGCGTGGCTGCTGGTGATGCTGGTCATCTTCCTGCTGGTCGGAGGCAGCGTATTCGCCTTGCGGACGGCGGGCGCCGACCACGCCGCCAGCGCGGCCAGCGCGGCGCTGGCGGGGCTGATCGGACTCGCGCTCGGCATCCCGATCTACATGGCGATCTGGTTCGCCCCGGCGCTGATCACGCTGAACGGGATGGACGTTGCTGCCGCCCTGAAAGCGAGCTTCCTCGCCTGCCTGAAGAACATCATGCCGTTCCTGGTGTACGGCATCCTGGGATTCGTGCTGGCGATCGTGGCGTCGATACCGGTCATGCTCGGATGGCTGGTGCTCGGACCCGTATTCATCGCCTCGGTATACACCGGCTACCGCGACATCTTCTACGCGCAGTAGCGCGGATCTTTCGTCAGTACGGGGCCGCTTGCTCGACACCGCGCGCCGCATCGCCACCCCGGAGGGCATCGAGCTCACGCTCAGGCTGGCCGGACCTGTGCCGCGCGCGCTCGCGTGGCTGATCGATTTCGCGATCAGGGTGGGCGTGCTGCTCCTCCTGGCGATCGCGGTCGGGCCACTCGGGAAAGTCGGGCAGGCGGCATTCCTGCTCACGTGGTTCCTGCTGGAGTGGCTGTTTCCGGCGTGGTGCGAGGTGTACTGGAGCGGCCAGACACCGGGCAAGAAGTCGCTCGGCATCGCCGTGCTGAACGACGACGGCACACCGGTGCGCTGGCCGGCGGCGCTTGCGCGCAACCTCCTGCGGGCCGTCGACTTCCTCCCGTTCTTCTACGGGTTCGGGCTGGCGACGATGCTCGTCAACCGCGATTTCAAGCGACTCGGTGATCTTGCCGCGAACACCCTGGTAGTCTATCGCGACGCTGCGCCGCGCGGCTCCGCCGTGCCTCCCGCCATGCCACTCGCACCGCCCTTCCCGTTGACGGTCGCCGAGCAACGCGCGGTGCTCGAATTCGCCGAGCGATCGACCGGACTCACCGCCGAGCGCGCCGAAGAGCTCGCGGAGCTCGCGCAGCCGCTGGTCGGCGGAGGTCTCGACGCGGCCGGACGACTCGTGCGCATGGCCAATTTTCTCGTGGGGCGCCGGTGAGGCAGGCCGTGTTCGAAGCGCGCTACGCCCAGGACTGGGCGAACTTCGCCCAGTGGCTCGACCGGCGGGAAAGCCCGCAGCGCCGCGGCAAGCGTCAAGACGGACGACGGGGTCCCGGAAATGCAGAGTCAGCGACACTGCCCGACGCGGAGATCCCGCACGCTTACCGGCGACTGTGCCAGCATCTCGCGCTTGCCCGCGACCGCGCGTACAGCCCGGAGCTGGTCGACCGGCTCAATCACCTCGCTTTGCGCGGACATCATCTTCTCTATGGCGCACGCAGTCATCGGCGCAGCCGCATCGCCCGATTCTTCCTCGAAGATTTCCCCCGGCGGGTGCGCGCCGAGTGGCCAGTGGTGACGATCGCCGCGGCACTTTTCTTCGGACCGCTGATCGCGATCGGCGCACTGTTGCAGGCGTACCCCGATTTCGTCTACTACCTGCTTTCGCCGCGCACGGTCGGACGCATCCAGGAGATGTACGACCCCGCAAACCCGCGGCTCGGCATGCGCGCCGCCGACACCGACGTGATGATGTTCGCGTACTACATCTGGAACAATGTACGGATCGGGTTCCAGTGCTTCGCGACCGGCCTGCTGTTCGGCCTGGGTACCGTTTTCTACCTCGTGTCGAACGGCATGCAGATCGGCGCGATCGCCGGCCATCTCACGCAATCCGGATTCGGCACGCCGTTCTGGTCGTTCGTGTCCGGTCACAGCGCGATGGAGCTCACGGCGATCGCGATCTCCGGGGCATCCGGTCTCAAGCTCGGCGCGGCGCTGATCGCGCCCGGCAACTTGACGCGCCGGGCCGCGCTCGTCGGCGCGGCGCATGGCGCGATACGCCTCGTCTACGGTGCGGCGACGATGTTTCTGATCGCCGCATTCATCGAGGCGTTCTGGTCGCCGCTCACCCTCTTCCCGCCTGCGACGAAGTATGCCGTCGGCGCGATCATGTGGACTTTCGTGCTGACCTATTTCCTGTTCGTGGGGCGCGGCCGTGGAGCTTGAGCGCGTCGGCGTGGCGCTGCGGCCGCGGCAGCCGTGGGAGGCGGTCGATCTCGGGTTCGTCATGACGCGCCAGTGGGGTGCGGCGATCTACGCCGCGTTCCTTGCGGTCTTCATGCCGGTCGCCGTCGCTCTGCACCTGGTTTTCGAGGAGCGCCTCTGGCTCGCCGCGCTGCTCACGTGGTGGCTGAAGCCGCTGTTCGACCGCATCGCGCTGCATGTCGTGAGCCGGGCGGTGTTTGGCGAGGTCCCGAACGTGCGCACGACGCTGGCGGCAGCGCGCGACATCCTCTCGCCGGGTCTGCTCGCGAGCCTGACCGTGCATCGCTTCAACCTTGCGCGCTCGCTCGTCCTGCCGGTCTGGCAGCTCGAAAAAAGCCGGGGGCGCGCCGCGCGGGAGCGCCGTGTGATCCTGGGACGCCGGATGCGCGGGCACGCGGTGGGTCTCACTTTCGTCTGCATGAATTTCGAGATCGTCGTGATGTTCTCGCTCGCCGCGCTGGGTGCCCTCCTGCTCCCGGCAGCCGGCGAGGCCGGTGTCGATATGCTCGCCTGGTGGCGGGACGGGACGCCGGGCTGGTCGATCACGGACAGCGTGGGCTACCTCATTGCCGTTGCGGTGATCGAGCCGCTGTACGTTGCCGCCGGGTTCGCGCTTTACCTCAATCGGCGCGCGATCCTGGAAGGCTGGGACCTGGAGCTGGCGCTGCGCCGGCTCGCGCAACATCACACCCGCCCTCCGGCACGCGCGTTCGCGCCCCTCGCATGCCTTGCCCTGGCATTCGTGCTCGCGTGCGGCGCCGGCGACGCGCGGGCGCAACGCGCGCAACCTCCGGAAGCGGCACGCCAGCAGATCGTCGAGGTGCTCAAAGATCCCGAATTCCAGGAGTGGCGCGACACGCTGCGATTGCGTTACCGCTCAGAGCCTCGGCGCGCGAACGAGGATGCCGGCGAGTCGGCTCTCTGGGCGAACCTCGGCACGCTGCTGGGGCAACTCGCTGAGTTCGGCATGTGGCTGCTGGCCGGCGCGGCGGTCGTGGTCGCGCTGCTCGCCGTCCGACGTTACCTCCCGCTCCTGCTCGACCATCGTGGAGAGCGCTATCGACCGCCCGATGCCCTGTTCGGACTGAATGTCACGCCCGAATCGCTGCCTGACGATCCATCCAGCGAGGCGCTCGCCCTGGTCGCACGCGGCAGGCTGCGCGAGGCGCTCTCGCTGCTCTATCGCGGCGCGCTCGCTGCGCTGGTCCATGCTCACCACGTCGAGCTCACCGAAGCGCACACGGAAGGCGACTGCATGCGGGCCGCGCGCGGTGCGCTTCCCCGCGAAGCCGCACAGTATTTCGAGCGTCTGGTCGGCGTCTGGCTGGCCACCGCCTACGCCGGGCGGCTGCCGTCGGCCGAGGACGCTGCAGATCTCGCGCGCGACTGGGCCGTGCACTTCAATGTCGGTACTAGTATCGGGAATGGTGCCGGGAAAACGGACGCGGGCGGTTCCGGCACACCCGCCACGGCCACATGAGCCGCGAGGGCCTCTGGTCGATTGCCATCACGACAGTGGCCGGGCTCGGCGCGATCTGGTTCCTGCTCAATTTCGATCTGGCACCGACGCGCGAGTGGGTAGGTATGTCCGGTGAAGCGCGGCGCAATCCGTACCTTGCCCTCGAGCGGCTCGCAGAACGCATGGGCATGCCGGCGCACGACGTGCGCTCCCTGGCCGAGCTCGGACAACTTCCGCCGCGGGGCGTGTTGCTGTTGCCGGAGCCGCGTGGCGAGCTCGCTCGGCGCGAACGGTCGCGCTTGCTCGCGTGGGCGGCGAACGGGGGCCACCTCGTCATCGAAGCCGAACCGACGGGCACGTCCGACCCGCTGCTCGATGCGCTGGGTGTCACGCGCAAAGCGGTGCGCACGAGCGGCCCGCGCAAGCCGGCGGAGATCGCATGGCCGGGCGCGACACGCACACTGCGGGCAGATCTGTCACCACGCCAGGTGCTGGAGGCGAAGGCGCCCCGCATTGCCGAAGGCGGTCAGGCGGGTGCAATGCTGCTCCAGCTCACGTACGGCGACGGGCGCGTCACGGTGATCAACGATTTCGCGTTCCTGCAGAATCGCGCGATCGGCGCGCAGGATCACGCGGAGCTCGGATGGCGGATCCTGGGCGCATCCGGACCGGCGACGGTCCTGCTCGTATTCAACAATCCGCAGCGACTCTCCCTCACGCGCTGGCTGCGCACCAACGCGCCGGCGGTCCTGGCAGCAGCGGCCGCGTTTCTCATCCTCTGGCTGTGGCACGTCGCGCCGCGGTTTGGCCCGATCGCACCGGAACCGGAGCGGGCGCGACGCAGCCTGCTCGATCACCTGCGCGCAAGCGGCCGGTTCCTGTGGAACGCCGGACAGCGCGCGGAGCTCGCCGAAGCGGCACGCGATGCGGCGCTGCGCCGGGTGAGCCGGGCCAATCCGGATTTCGCGTCGATCACACAAGGCGAGCGCCGGGCACGTCTGGCCAATTCGTTCGGACTGGCGCCGGAGGACGCGGAGCGGGTACTCGTCCGACAGTCTCCGCGTACGATTCCCGAATTCGTGCGCTGCATCCGGGTTCTGCAGATCATCCACGACCAGCTGGCGCGCGGGCGCCGGCTCGATTCCAAGGAGAAACCATGACTGTGCGTTCGAGCATTCCGGCAGACAGCCTTGCCCAGGCAGTCGAGGCCCTCACCGCGATGCGCGCGGAGATCGCGAAGGCCGTGGTCGGACAGGCCGAAGTCGTCGAACAGACCCTCGCCGCGCTGCTCGCCGGCGGCCACGTGCTGATCGAGGGCGTGCCGGGGCTCGGGAAGACGCTGCTCGTGCGCGCGCTCGCCCGCACGTTCGATGGACAGTTCGGCCGCATCCAGTTCACGCCCGACCTCATGCCGGCGGACGTGACGGGCCACACGCTCTACGACCAGGGCACGCGGCAGTTCACGACCCGCCGCGGGCCGGTGTTCACCAATCTGCTGCTCGCCGACGAGATCAACCGCGCGCCCGCGAAGACCCAGGCCGCGCTCCTCGAGGTCATGCAGGAAGGCCAGGTCACGATCGAGGGGGCGCCGCATCCGCTCACGCTGCCGTTCATGGTGCTCGCAACCCAGAACCCGATCGAACAGGAAGGCACCTACGCGCTTCCCGAAGCGCAGCTCGACCGTTTCCTCCTCAAGATCCGCATGGACTACCCGCCGGCGGAAGAGGAGGCGCGCATGGTGAAGCGCGTGACGTCGGGTCAAATCGGAGAGCGACTCAACGTTGATGCGGTGGCGCCGATCATCAAGCCCGCCACGGTGCTGGCGTTGCAAAGCGTTGCCGCCGCCGTCACCGTAGACGACCATGTGACGGACTACGCCGTGCGCATCGTCCGGACGACGCGCACCTGGAACGGCGTCGCGATGGGTTGCGGACCGCGCGGCGGAATCGCGCTCGTGCGCGCCGCGCGCGCCATCGCCCTGCTTGCCGGGCGCGATTTCGCGACGCCGGACGACGTCAAGCGCATCGCGCCTGCAGCATTGCGCCATCGCCTGCTGCCCGCCCCGGAACTTGAGATCGAAGGCCACACCAGCGACTCGATCCTGCAATCGCTGCTCGCGCAGGTGGAAGCGCCGCGCACGTGACGCCCGCCCCCGGATTGCCGACGCGCCACGCGCGGCCGCTCGTCCCGGCAACGCGGCTCCTGTGGCTCGTCGGCCTCGCCCTCGCCGCGGCAATCGCTGCGTCGATCGGGCCCGCGCTGATGCCGATGTGGAGCGTGCTTGCCGGCTCGATCGCCGTGGTCGCGCTGGTGGACCTACTCATGGCACTCCGGACACCCGAGCCCGCGGCGCGGCGCGAAGTGCCCAACTCGCTCCCGCTCGGCGTGCGCCACGAGGTGTCGCTGCGCTTCGCGAATCCGGCAACACGCTCGACCACGCTCGACGCATTCGATCATCATCCCCCCGGCTTCGAAACTGCGGGACTGCCCCGCCGCGTGACTCTGCCCGCGCGCGGCTGGACGGAGCTGCGTTACGAAGTTCGTCCGGTGGAGCGCGGAGTGGCACATTTCGGACAGGTGGAGGTCCGCATCGCCTCCCCGCTCGGCCTCTGGCTGCGCACCCGCTATCTAGCCGAGGAATGTGACGTCAAGGTTTTCCCGAACTTCGCGGCGCTTACCGGGTACGCGCTCCTGGCAACCGACAACCGGCTCTCGCAGATCGGCGTGCTGCAGCGCCGGCGGCGCGGCGAGGGGCTCGAGTTCCATCAGCTGCGCGAGTATCGCGAGGGAGATTCCCCGCGGCAGATCGACTGGAAAGCGACCGCCCGTGCATCGAAGCTCGTCTCCCGCGAGTACCAGGACGAGCGCGACCAGCAAGTGCTGCTTGTCATCGATTCCGGGCGACGCATGGGTGCGCGGGACGGCGAGATCTCACACTTCGATCACGTGCTCAATGCGGCGCTGCTCGTCGCCTATGCGTCGCTGCGGCAGGGCGATGCGGTGGGGCTGATGACGATGGGCGGCGAGCCGCGCCATCTCGCGCCGCGGAAGTCGAAGGCCACGATCAGCCTGATCCTCAACCGCGTGTTCGATCTGCAGCCCTCGCTCGCGGCGTCGGACTATCACGAGGCCGCTCTCGAAGTAATGAAACGCTTTCGCAAGCGGACACTCGTCGTGATCCTGTCGAACATGCGGGACGAGGACGACGACACCCTGGGACCGGCGCTCCGGCTGTTGCAACGGCGCCATCTCGTGCTCTTCGCCTCGCTGCGCGAGAACATACTCACTCGCGCGCTCGCGGCGCGCGTCGATACGTTCGAGCGCGCGCTCACGCACGCCGCTGCGGCAGGTTACCTTGGCGCGCGCGAGCGCGCGTTCAAGCGAATCGAGAAAGGCGGCGCCGTCTGCCTCGACGTGGAGCCGGAAAATCTCCCCATCGCTCTAGTCAATCGGTATCTCGATATCAAGCGCAGCGGCAGGTTGTAAGGTGCTTGGAAGGATACGATCAGGAGGAAACCGCCTGGTTTCCTCGAAAGCAAAAGCGGAAGGTTACGAACAGGGGGAAACCGCCTGGTTTCCCCCTGTTACCCCCCATCCCGGTGCGCGGAGAACTGCGGTGGGCTCGGTCTGATCTTTCCCCTCCTGTACAAGGAGGGGTGGACGCGAAGCGGACGGAGTGGTTCATATTGCTTCCTCACGCGATAAACTGAACCCATGCTCGCGGCCATCACGCTCCTGCTCGTCTACCAGCTGCTCGGCGAGGTCATCGCACTGGTATTCGCGCTGCCGATCCCGGGCCCCGTGATCGGATTTGCAGCGCTCTTTCTCACGCTCGTCGCACGCGGCGCGGTGAGCGACGAGTTGCGCGAAACCGCGAACGGCCTGCTCTCGCACCTGTCGCTGCTGTTCGTGCCCGCGGGTGTCGGTGTCATGGCGCATCTCGCACGTCTGCGCGACGAATGGCTGCCAATTTCCGTGGCGCTGGTCGCGAGCACGGCGATCACCATCGCGGTGACAGCGCTCGTGATGCGCGGACTGTTTCGCCGGAAGCGCGCGCGGAGATCGGTATGACGCCGAAACTCGCCGACGTCTGGGTCTATCTTTCGGCTTCGCCGCTGCTCGGCCTCACGATCACGCTAGTCGCCTACCAGGGCGCGTTCTGGATCTACAGGCGTGCAAATTTCCATCCGCTTCTCAACCCGGTTGCGGTCGCGATCGCCGTCCTGGTGACGCTACTCAAGCTCACCGGCACGCCTTACCAGACTTACTTCGACGGCGCGCAGTTCGTGCACTTCCTGCTCGGGCCGGCGACGGTCGCGCTCGCGATTCCGCTCTACGCGCAGCTCGACAAGCTGAAGGCCGCCTGGCTGCCGCTTGCCGGCGCGCTCTTCGTCGGGTCGGCGACCGCGATCGCTTCGGCGGTCGGCATCGCCTGGCTGCTCGGCGCGGATGCGACGACCCTGGTCTCGATCGCGCCGAAGTCCGTCACCACGCCCATTGCGATGGGCATCTCGGAAAAACTCGGCGGGTTGCCTTCCCTCACCGCCGTGCTGGTGGTTTCCACCGGAATACTCGGCGCGGTGATGGCCAAATACGTGCTCGACGCCCTGCATATCCGGGAACACAGCGTACGGGGATTTTCCGTCGGACTGGCGGCACATGGAATCGGGACGGCGCGCGCCTTTCAGGTGAGCGAGGAAGCAGGCGCCTTTGCAGGGCTCGCAATGGGTCTCAACGGACTGGCGACGTCGGTGCTCTTCCCGTTGCTGGTCTGGGGCGCCGGCTGGCGATCGCTATGAGTCGTTGTCGCGCTTAGGGAAGCTCTGCAGAGGTTCGTCATTCCCGCGCACGCGGGAATCCAGACTGAGCCCTTTCGGACGATTGCTGGATCCCTGCTTACGCGAGGATGACTAATTCAGATCTTCCCTGGCTGGCGCGCTCACCACTTGATGTCCACCAGCCCGGTCGCGATCACCGGCAACGCGAACAGCAGGGCAAGTGCCACCAGATCCGCGACCACGAAAGGCGTCACCCCGCGGAAGATTCGCGTGAGCTGGATATCCGGCATCATCGCCCGAACGGTGAAGACGTTCATGCCGATCGGCGGAGTGATCAGCCCCAGCTCGACCACGATCACCATCACGATTCCGAACCAGATCAGGTCGACGTCCATGATGATCAGGGTCGGCAGGAAGACCGGCACGAAGAGCAGCAGGATGCCGATGGCCTCGAAGATCATTCCCATGACGATGCAGATGATGCTGACGGCGAAAACGGTTCCGACGGCGGAGAGCTCGAAGCTCTCGACCAGGTCCACGAGCGCGCCGGGGAGCCCCGAGAGATTGATGAAGTTGGCGAAGACCTGCGCGCCGAAGATCACGATGAAGAGCGCCGCGGTCGTCCGGCAGGCTTCGAGCAGCGATTCGTAGAGCTGCCGCAACGTGCGCAGGCGACCGCGCCACCAGGCGAAAGCGGCCGCCCCGGTCGCGCCGATGCCCGAGGCCTCGGTCGGCGTGAAGACGCCGAAGTAGATGCCGCCCAGCACCAGTGCGAACAGCACGAGCACCGGCCACACGTTGCCATAGGCCCGGTATCGTGCCGCGCGCGGCACCGCTGCACCGGCAGGCCCCATCGCCGGGCGGAACCAAACGACCGCGGCCACCGCCGCCATGTAGAGCGCAACCAGCAGGATCCCCGGAGCGACCCCGGCGATGAAGAGCTTGCCGATGTCCTGCTCGGCCACGAGACCGTAGATCACGAGCGGGACGGAGGGCGGAATCATGATGCCAAGCGTGCCGCCGGCGGCGATCACGCCGGAGGAGAGTGCGTCGTCGTACTTGTAGCGCCGCATGTGCGGCATCGCCACCTTGGTCATCGTCGCCGCGGTGGCAAGCGAGGAGCCCGAAACCGCGGAGAATCCGGCACACGCGAGCACCGTCGCCTGCGCGAGGCCGCCACGGAACCTGCCGAGCAGCGCGTTCGAGGCCTCGAAGAGATCCTCCGAAATGTTCGCGCGATGGATGAACACGCCCATCAGCAGGAAGAGCGGGATCACCGACAGGCCGTAATTCGCGCCCGTCTCGACGATCTGCTGCGACATCATCGTGACCGAGGCATGCCAGTCCCAGTTCCGCATGTACGCGAACCCGACCACCCCGGCGATGAGCGTCGAAAATCCGAGCGGGAACCCGAGAAAGCAGAGGAACAGCAGGCCCGCAAAGCCGATCAGCGCGATGGTCATCGGCGACGCTCAATCCGACTGGATGACCGTGGCGCCGAGCCGGCCACGCGTGCGTACGACCGCCCCGACCAGCAGGCCGAATCCGACCAGCGACAGCAGCGCCGCCGCCATCGGCAGCGTCCACTGGGGAAGATCGAGCACCGCCGTGCGCTTCCCGCTCCTGAAGAGGTCGACGGCGTGCTCGAACATCTGCCAGGCGATGAGCAGCGTGCAGCCTACCGAGATCGCGATCGACATCCAGCGCTGCGGGACCGCGAACCGGCGGACGACGAGCGGCTCCAGCAGCGTGACGGTGATGTGCTCGTTCTTCGCCGTGATGAACGCGAGACCGGCGAAGACCGTGACCATCATGAGGAATTCGACGATCTCGGCCGTGCCGAAGATCGAACTGTGAAAACCGTAGCGGCCTATGACGTCGATGAAGGTCAGCAGCATCATCGCGAAAAGCGCCGCCGCGGCGATCACCCCGAGGGTGCGCGACGCAATCGCTTCGATTCTCTGCAGCATTGTGGGGCCGCCCGTTCCGGCAACCGGCCCCGCGAAGCGCCAGATTCCGGCGTATCGCGCGACCGGGGATCGCTACTTGCGCTTGGCCTTCTCTTCGGCGATGACGCCCTTGTAGTAGGCGATCGCCGCCTTGCCGTCGATACCCATGGCCGCGACCTTCTTCAGCCACTCGTCGATCATGGGCTGGCCGATCGCCTCGAGCTGGCGCAGCGTCGCGTCTTCCCCCGCGACGATCTTGAGGCCGCCCTTCACCAGCTTGTCGCGGGCCTTCTTCTGAACGCCGTCGGCAATCTGGCCGAAATGGCGCGAGATCTTCTCGCCGCTCAGCGCAACGATCGCCTTGCGGTCCGCCTCGGAGATCTCGTTCCACTTCTTCTCGTGGATGAAGAACGAGAAGGTTGGCGTGAAGATCTTGCTCTCGAAGACGGTCGCCGACTTGGTGTAATCGGTCAGCTTGAACTGCTCCACCGAGGAGAACGCCACGCCCACGTAGCCGTCGACGACGCCCTTCGAGATGATCTCCAGCATCTGCACCGCCGGGCCGGCGACCACGGCGGAGCCCGTCCCCTTGATGATGTTGGCAGCCACGCCCGGCAGCGCCCACATCTTGCGGTTCTTGATGTCGTCGATCGACCGGATGGGCTGATCGTTCATGGAGAAGAAATCGCCGCCGTTCAGCGCGTAGACGGCGAGCAGCTTCACCGGGGCGTATTCGTTCTTGTCCGCGAAGAACTTCTCGTAGGTCCGCCACAGGGCGACGCTGCCCACCTCGGCGCTTTCCGTGCCGACGAACGGCAGCTGGCCGACCTGGATGCCGGTGACCTTGTTCGCGATGAACTGATTGAACTGCACGGCGCCGTCCATCACGCCGTTCACCACGCCATCGTACTGGTCCGACGGCGCAGCGAGACTCTTGGGCGGGATGTTGAACTTCACCCGGCCCCCGGTCGCCTTCTCGATCTCCTTGTTCCAGTCGCGCAGCATCACGCGACAGGCGTAGTGCTGGGGCGGATAGAAGCAGTTGTACAGGATCGTCTGGGCGGCCGCGATCCGGGGCACGAGGCCCATCGCCGCAAGCGTCGCAGCGGCCAGGAACAGCTTTGCTCCGATGTGTCTCATTTCTTCTCCTCCTCCAGTGCGAGCCATTGTGACAACAGGCTCCGATCGGGCGAGGCAAGCATAGCACCGCAAGCGTAATTCGACGGAACGCCGCGCTTCCATCTTCACGACCAACGGTCATCGTTGCGGACTGCACGCATACGCGATCGCGCGCCGGTTGACCGGGCGCATCGGATTAGCGGCGGCGGCAGGCGAAGCCCCTCGCCGCCGCTTTGCGTCAGCTATCGGTGGCGACCGCGGCGATCAGCGCGAGATCGGCCTGCTTGACACTCTTCGCGTCGAAGCGCTTCGCGGCCGCGGACATGCGGGTGAGTGCTTCGGCAATCGGCATCGGGGGCTTCCTGTCGCCGGGCTTGGTGCGGTGGAAGCGGACCGGATTGATCCGCGCGACGACAAAGGTGCGCAGGTAGGGCGACTTGAATCCGCGCGCCTCGAGCGTCTTCACGATCTTGCGCACGTCTCCATCGATGCCGCGCAGGCGCGCCGCGTAGCCTTCGCGCTCGCGCAGCGACACGGGCAGCGCGCGCTCGGAGAATCGATCGACCTTCTTCAGGAACGGCCCGTAGGCCCCGCCCGCGAACCGTGCATCGTCCACGTAAAGCAGTCCGAGCGTGAGGAACTCGGGGGCCTCGAACTGCGCGGTGAAATCGCTCTCGCGGGCACGCGGCTGGCGCTTGGCGAGACTGCGGGCCATGCGGATGACCTCGAGGCTCCGGTCCTTGAGGTTGTGCGCCTTCTCGGTGTTGAGTGCGAGGATCCGGAACGCAAGCTGCTCGTCAGGCGACACGAGTGCGGAGATCTGCTTGAGCCCCAGCACCTTTGCGGCCGCCAGGCGGTGCCGGCCGTTCGGCGTCCAGAGCTGGCCGTCCTCGCCGCGCACGACGATGATCGGATCGAGGAACGCGCCGGCCTCGTCGATCTTCTGGCTGAGGCGCTTCGTGTGCGTGGGCGATAGATCGCGCTGGAACGGCGTCGGCTGCACGGCCGCGACGGGCAGTGCCGCGAGCAGCAGCGGGCGGCCGGAAAGCGGCTCGCGATAGGCGCCGATTGGTGCGCCCCCGGCCGCGCGCACCTCAGCGCTGAGCTCTGCGACCTCGGGCGCGTCCGGCGCGAGCGCGATTTCTGCGGCACCGAGCCCGCGCTTTTCCTTGCGAGGGGCGAGGCTCGTGCGGCGGCGGGTCGGTCGCTTGGTGGGCATGGTTCTGCGCGATTGTCGCGAATCCCGGCGCCGAAGTCGAATGCCCACGGGGCTTTCCAGCACCCGTACTCCCGGCGTCGCTTTCCGGCGCGCGAGATCCAATCCGGTAAATGGTGATACCGTTCGCGCCCGGGCGGCATGGACAGGAAGGTGCGCGGGAACAATCCTGCCTCTTTCGCGCGTTTACCAGATGGTGTCTGGCGCCGGCGCTGCTCTCGGGCAGGTCGCACACTACAAATCGTAATCCAAAGGAGAAGAAACGATGTCATTGAAAACTATCGTAGGAATTGCGCTGGTTGCGTCGATGGCCGTGATCTCGTCGGGCCGTTGGCACAGCAAGGACCGCCGCCCTACGGCATGAACATCTCGGTGGATGTCGCGAAGAAGGCCGCCGCGGCAACGATTGCGGAAGCCCGCAAGAACAACTGGTCCATGGCCGTCGCGGTCACCGATACGGCGGGCAATCTCGTCTACTTCGAGCGGATGGACAACACCCAGACCGGAAGCATCAACGTTGCGATCGGCAAGTCGCGCTCGGCGGCGTTGTTCCGGCGGCCGACCAAGGTGTTTCAGGACTTAGTGGCGAAGGGGTCCGAATTCACTTATCTGCTCGGCCTGGAAGGCGCAGTGGTGCTACAAGGCGGACTTCCGATCGTGATGGACGGCAAGGTGGTCGGCGCCTTGGGCGTCTCGGGCGGCTCCGGCGCGCAGGATGTCCAGTCGGCGGAAGCAGGAATCGCCGCGCTCAAGTGAACCAGGGCGGCGAACGAACAAAGGGGCCGCGAGGCCCCTTTTTCGTTTCACGCCGCATTGCGTTCTCCACGCCGGTGTTAGGATCGAGACGCAATGAAGATCAGCACGGTCGACACCTTCATCCTCACCGTCCCGACGCCGCAGCCGATGGCGTCGCAGTATCCGGAGCAGAAGCTCGTCGTTGCGGAGATCGCGACCGACGACGGCGTGAAGGGTCTCGGCTACAGCCTCGTGTTCGGCGGAGGCGGCGCGGAAGCCGTGCTCGCCTACGTCGAGCGGCTGAAGCCGGTGCTGCTGGGCGATGATTCGCTCTTCGTGGGACGCCTCTGGGACAAGATGTTCCGCGCCGATCAGGGGATCAGAAAGCAGGGCGTGGCCGCTTACGCGATCGCGGCACTCGACATCGGCCTCTGGGACATCGCGGGCAAAGCGGCCGGGCTGCCGCTGTACAAGCTCTGGGGCGCGGTGACCAATCGCATTCCCGCTTACGGCAGCGGCGGCTGGTCGAAGTACAGCGAGGCCGAGCTCATCGCGGAGGCCGAGAAGTACGCCGAGCTCGGCTGCCGCTACTACAAGATGAAGATCCATGATCCCGACCCGCGGGAAAACCGCAAGCGCGTTGCGGCCGTGCAGCGCGCGCTCGGCGGGCGCGTGCGCATGATGGTCGACGTCAACCAGCGGCTCAACGTCCAGGGAAATCTCCGCCAGGCCGCGATGCTCGAAGACCTCGACCTCGTCTGGTACGAGGAGCCGGTGCCCGCCGACGACAACGCTTCTTGCGCCGAAGTGGCCCACGCGATCAGGATCCCGGTCGCTACCGGAGAGAACCACTACACGCGCTGGGAATTCCGCGACCTGATCGAGCGCGGCGCCGCGCGCTACCTCATGCCCGATCTGTGCCGGTCGCTCGGCTTCACCGAGACCCTCAAGATCGGACACCTTGCCGCCGCGCACGGGGTGGCCCTCTCGCCGCACGTCGTGCACGAGCTCTCGCTGCACGTCGTCGGCGCTCTGTCAAACGGCTTCCTGGTGGAATTCATCGACTGGGTGCCGCCGGACCTTTTCGAAGAAATGCCAAAGTTGCGCGATGGGCACTTCCTCATCCCCGAGCGTCCCGGGCATGGTGTCGCACTCGCGCGCGGCGCCGTCGCAAAGTACCGGAGCCGCTAGGACACGACCGCCGTGCTCTTCGGATCCGCGTCCGAGAATCGGCTTCGCGGGAGCTCCGACGTCGAACCGATGATTCTCGCTCCCTTGGCAGCTGCGGCTACCCCGGCGCCCCCGCCTGGAGATACGCCGCCAAGGCCTCGATATCCCGAGGCGTGAGGGACGTCACGATCGCATGCATCGCCACGCCTGCCGGACGCTGCTCGGTGTGAAACACCTCCAGCTGCGCCTCGACGTAATGCGCCCATTGATCGGCAAGGCGCGGTGTCTCGCCGGAGCCCTGCGCGCTTTCGCCATGGCACGTCGCACACGCCGGCACGCCTTTGTCCGCGACGCCGTGATGAAAAATCTGTTTGCCTTCGCTCACGAGTGCCGGATCGCCGGCGACTCCCGGTGTGGGCTTCTGCTCGCTGAAGTAGGCGGCAATCTGCTTCACCTGTTCGGGCGTGAGATCGCGCGCCAGCCCCCACATGTACTGCGACCCGAGGGGATCGCCGCGGCGATGCGCCTGGAACTCGTTCAGTTGCTTGACGAGGTAGTCCTGCTGCTGTCCCGCGAGTCGCGGGAAGTTCGGCGACACGGGGTTCCCCTCGAGGCCGTGGCAGTCCGAGCACAGGTTCATGGCAATGGTCTTGCCCGGCGTCTTCGGATCCGCCCCGAAATGTGGCCAGCGGAGATCCTGTGTGGCGCAAGCCGACCCCACCACAGCAAGCGCGACGATCAGAGTAAGGCGAACGGCTTTCATGTCTTCTCTCCCTGAACCGCAATGCGTCTTCCGCGGCATGCGGCATGTGCAATCATTCCGTGCAAGCACGCTCCACGCATCTCAATAGACAGCCCAAACGTACATGAACAGGGTGTTGTTGTCGGAAGCGTTCCTGCCGTTCCCGTCGTAGTTGCTCGACGCGCCATTGAAGCGGTTGTACATCCAGTACTGCATTCCCACGCGCACGTACTGGATCGGCGTCCAGTCCAGCTCCGCGACCCATCCGCGAGTGCCGGGTGACCCGGTGATGTTCCCCGTCACGGGCGTATTGTCTGGCGTCCCATAGTGGGCATCGTCCTGGCTTCCGGAGACACTGAAGTACTGCAGGCTGCCGCCGTACTTGTTCCGGTAGAAATACGATCCCTTTGCGCGAAAAGAAGTGACGTTGTCAGTCGGGTTCGAGACATCGCCGTTGGGAAACGCGTTCGAATTCCAAGTGATGTTCTCCTTGACGTAATTCACCTGAGCCGTGACCGCATGGGGATCGAGCAGGTACTGATACTGCGCATCGAATCCGATATCGCGGTAGTGGTCGGTCGGACCCGTCGGATTCTCCGCATCCGGGTAGAGGTTTGCGACCATGCCGTACGTGCCAATCATGGCGTTGTGGGGGCCCCATTCGTGAGTGGCGGCAATCCGCCAGTACGGGTTGAGGCTCTTCAGCTTGGTCTGGTCCGCGTTGTTGATTCCCTGGCTCATGAATGACCAGGCACCGTTGGCGGTCTGATATCCGGACAGTTCCGCGTACAACGTCTTGTTCCAGTAGGCGTATGCCCCGATGCCCGCCGCCTGCTGCTCAAGCCCGCCCTCGATCAACGTCCCTTCCAGCGTTTGTGGAACCATGAACGCGCTCGTCAGATACGGGAACGCCCAAGCGGGCGTAGAGTTCCACGGGTCCTGCACAGTCGGGTTGTTGTTGACGGTGACGCCGTAGATCAGGTCCGTCTTCGGACTGATCAGCCGATCGGCCGCTCGAATGTCCATGTTGTCGCTGCCCGAGTGGCCCGACCAATGACCCTCGCTGTTCTGGCTCGCGTAGTTGTCGTAATTCCATTGGGCAAACACACCGAGGTAATCGGTGATCTTGCCTGCCAGGAAAAGGCTCCCGCCCTGGAACACACCGCTGTTGTTCTTCGGGAACATGCTCGAGTCCGCGCCGGGTGTCGAGGTGTTCCGGATGCTTTGATAGCCCGCCGTGGCCATGACCGATAGCGGGATGGTATGGCTCCCGTAGGTGTAGCCGGTAAGCTTGAACGCCCGTCCGTACGGCGTAAGCTCCGGAAACTGCCCGCCCGCGTGGCAGGCGACGCACGATTGCCCGGTCTGCCGGGCATATGCCGGCACCGCCTGGGCCTCCAGCGGCAATACGAATAGGCAGATCAGCAGAACCCAAAGCCCCGGAATAATGCTCGTCATTCCCTGACGCATTTTCTCTTCTGGGTTCACGGTCGCTCCCCTTCCCTACCCCTGGTTGTGCCGCAAGAATTCCATGCCTTCTGTACGGTACGGTAGCCTGCGCGCCTTAATGCAGCCTGAACGGGACCTTAATGGAGACTTAAAGGGTGCACATGTATGCGCTTGCTTTGACTTGGATCAAGCAAACGTGCGGCGCGCCAACGGTTCGCCGAATGTTCGAAATGCAGACCGGGTGGTGATTGCTTAACGGGACTGCAGGGTGCTTAATTAAACACGTAGGGAAGAACATGCGAATTTTGATCGTCGAAGATGACTTGACGCTTCAGCGCGGGCTCCGGCACACGCTCAGCTACGCTGGTCATCAGACGGTGGCGGCGTACGACGGCGTCCATGCCGACACGCTTTTGTGCACTGAATCCTTTGATCTGGTAGTGCTCGATCTCGGTCTGCCAAAGCTCGATGGGATTGCGGTCCTGGAGCGGCTGCGCAAGCGCAATAAAACCACGCCGGTGCTTGTCCTGAGCGCCCGCGACCGAACCGAGGACCGAGTTCGCGGTCTGGACACCGGCGCGGACGACTATCTGTGCAAGCCTTTCGCACTTTCCGAATTTGAAGCGCGCGTGCGCGCGTTCGCCCGTCGTGGACTCGGCGCGTCGATTCACGTCGGGAAGCTGGAATGGTCCTGGGAGGATCGCCAGGGGAGGGTGGGCGCCGACGAGCTCTCGCTGTCGAAGAATGAAGTCACGGTGCTCGAATCGCTCCTGCGATCACCCGGCAAGATTGTTTCGAAGGCCATGCTGGCCCGGTGCATCGGTGCCGAAGAGGCGGTGGCCGCGGACAACATGGTCGAGGTCTACATCCACAGGCTGCGAAAAAAGGTCGCGGACGCCCGGGTGGAGATTCGCACGGTGCGCGGCCTGGGCTACTCGCTGCGCGAATCCGCCGTCGCCGACTGACCCATGCCATCGGAGCCCTCGCTTCGTCGTGGGTTGATCTCGCGTCTCGTGACTGCGCTTGCCGCAATCGGCGTGATCGGCGTTGTCGCAGCGTATTTTCTGGGCAGTAGCTACGCAGGTCTCCTTTACGACCGAGCACTGTTCGACGACGTTGCGATCCTGGCGGGACAGATCACCGCGAGCGACGGGAAGTTCAGCGTTGATCTTCCTCTCGGTGCCAGGAAGTGGCTGCTCGCCAATGCGGGGGAAACGGTCATCTACCGCATCGTCGACCTCCGGAATGGCCAGGTGATCAGCGGCAACGGGGATCTCGGCGCCTGGCCGCGCGAATTCACCGGTCGGGGCGAACCCCAGTTTCGGAACGTGGAGATCGGAAACGCGAAGTTTCGCGTTGCCTACACACGCCACCTGGTCGACCCGCTCGACATCCCGGTACTGGTCGAAGTCGGCGAGACGCTGGGAATGCGCAAGTTGATGACGCACCAAATTCTCGGCGGGACCTTCCTCCTCATCGGGATCATGATCGCCGTTGCGGTCGGCATGGTTCGGCGCGGTGTCAGCCGTGAGCTCGCACCTCTGCGCGCAATCGAGGAGGAGGCTGCACGGCGTGCGGGCACGAACCTCGCGCCGCTGGATGCAAGTCATGCGCCACAGGAAGTGCGCGGAATGATCCAAGCCATCAATCAGATGATGGCGCGATTGTCGGAGGTGACCGAGTCGCAGCGGCGGTTTACCGCAAATGCGGCGCACCAGTTGCGCACGCCGATCGCCGGGCTGCGGCTTCGGGCGCAGATCGCACTGAGGCAATCGTCGCCGGAGGCGATTCGATCGGGATTATTCGAGATCGAACACAGCGCAGCGCGCGCGGCACGCGTGATCGATCAGCTACTCACGCTCTCGAAGGCCGAATCCGCAGGCGAGCGGAAACCGGCTCTTGAGCGCGTGGACATCGCCGAGGTCGCGCATCATGCGATCGAACGCCACCTTCAGCAGGCCATCGAAAAGGGAATCGATCTCGGCTACGACGGCGTCGCGAATGGGGCTTACGTCGCGGGGACCGGCTTGCTGCTGGGGGAATTGCTTAGCAACCTCATCGACAACAGCATCCGTTACGGCCCGCCTGGCGGCCACGTCACGGTCACGACCGCGCTTGACGCGGGCGCAGTCGTGCTCAGCGTCGAGGACGATGGCCCGGGGTTCTCGGAGGACGAAGCCAAACGCGTGTTTCAGCGTTTGAAAGGATCGGACTCCTCGGGGAGCGGAGGCGCCGGGCTCGGGCTTGCCATCGTCAAGGAGATTGCCGACCGGTTTGCCGCCAGGATTTCGCTCGAGACGCGGCAAGGGCGAGGAAGCCGGTTCGTCCTGGAATTCCCGCATTGACCCTCGCCGATGACGGCGAAGCTCGTTCGCCTGCAGCAGAAGCCCGTCAACCTCCCAGCGCAGGTTGACCCAAGCGCGATCAATAGTGCTTGAAGTCGAACTCGGCTGTGGTGGGCCGAGATGAACCAGGCTTCGTGATGCGCACGGTGATCCTATACGGATTCCTGCCCGGCATATGGAAGTAGTTGCCGTAACTGATGTCGTTGTTGAACACCATGGCATCGAGTTTCTTCGTCTCGCCACCCATGACCGGATCCTCGGCGGTCACCTCGACATCCGCATCTGTGATTTCGGCTTTCGTCTTGCTGTTGAAAAGCGAGACATTCAAGTGATAATTACCCTTGCCTCGCGGAATGCCTCCGTGCATCCGCTGTTTCTCGGAATCGGATGGCTGTTGTACGCGGATCGCAGATGTTGGCACGATGCCCAGATAGATATCCATCCCTCCGACGACCTTATGGTTGCCGTCGTGCGCCACAGCCGGCGCAACGGGCGCAGATGCAGTGGTAACACTGACCGGGTTGAACATGTAGATCACCGCGCTCCGCATTTCCTGGTCGGTGAGATCGGCCAGGCCGCCGCGCGCGGGCATCCCGCCGTGCCCACTAATCGCGGAGCGAACTACGGCATTGAGTCCTTCCTTGAGGTGCGGAATCCAGGCAGCCTTGTCCCCGATTTTGGGCGCGCCTCCCTCGCCGGTCTGGTGGCACTTGGCGCACTGTGCCTTCACGATCTGCTCACCGCTCCGCGCGACCGGGAAGGGCGGCCTTGTTGATCGGCTCATTCCAGTGGCCACCCGACTGATTCACCATATAGCTTATGGCCCGCTCTATTTCGAAATCGGTGACGCCCGGATTGCCGCCGTGGGCCGGCATCTGACGGATGCCTTGAATTGCGTGCTGCGTGAGGGCGGTCAGCCCTTGCGAGGCACGTCCGCTCCACGCCGTCTCGTCCCCGATTCTGGGCGCGCCGTCTTTGCCCGTGGCATGGCATGCGGAGCAAACTGCATCCACGACTTCCTTGCCGTTGCGGTCGTTGCGCTGGGCACGCGCCTCTTCCAGCGCAATCGGCGTAACGGTCGCAACGAACGCCGCCCACACTAGGATTCTCGTTGTTCCGGATCCTGACGAACGCCTGCCGAAGTGCCGCTTCCCAGCCGTCGACATCGCAACCGCCTTCCCGCCAACTCGGGCGGAGCACCATAGAATAAATAACAGTGGACACCTATTGCGAGCGGGATCGTTTGATTCGGATCAAAGCGCGGTCACATAGATCGTCATGATGGGAAACCGACTTCTGCTCCGAATTGCGCGCCCGCACAATCGGGCATTCATGGTGGCTTCGTCGATCGAAACCAAGTTTTTCCTTCCAGGCGCCTGGCGTCAGCCTGTGGCGGCGGGCGTTGTTGCGATGCACGGGAACATTGGGGCCCTTCGCCCGAGAAATGGCGATTGACGCGGCCGGTTTCGCTTCTTCGCCTCACTCTGGATTTATGCGACTCCTCGACCGCGCGGAGTTCAACCGCCGGTAGAGGGCTCTGGTGCACACGCGCAGGCTTTCGCGCGAAGCTAGCCGGCAGTGGCAGGGAAATCCCATCCTCGGAGAGGAGGGGAAAAAGCGTCAGGCCATCCCCTAGGCCCCGAGCGACTGCCGCGCAATTCGCAGCCGCGTGGCGCGCATGTCGTCGCCACGAATCTGACGCAGAGCGTAGCCGACGAACGACGGGACAACTTCCTTGCGCCAGTAGATCTCGAGGTCGGTGTTGTCGAGCGGCTTCGCGCGCGAGGCAATCTTCGTCGCAACCTCGGCGATCACCTCGTCGCTGAGCTTCTTCCCGGAGAGTAGCTCGCCCGCCTTGGTGACGATCGGGCGTGAGGCGACCGCGCCGAGCACGATTCGCGCATCCTCGACGGTGCCGTCGGATGACGTGCGTACCGCAGCCGCGACGCCGAGCACCGGAAAGTCGAAAGCGCCGCGCCGGCGCAGCTTCCAGTACGCGCTCCGCCATCCTGCGGCAGGCGGCAGCACGATCTCGGTGAGGATCTCGTCCGACCGGCGCGTCAGGTAGTCGATGCCGTCGTTGTTGTAGAGATCGGCGAGCGCGACCTCCCGTTCGCCCGTGGCGGAAACGAGCCGGACTTTCGCACCCAGCGCGATCAGGGCGGGCGCGGTGTCGGTCGACGACACGGCCACGCAACGCTTGCTGGCGGTGGCGACCCAGCAGACCTCGCCGTCCTTCTTCATGCAGAAGTCGATGGCCTTCCGCCACTCGTAGTTCTGGTTGTAGTAAGTGCAGCGCGTGTCGAGGCAGACATTGCCGCCGAGGGTGCCCATGTTGCGCAGCTGCGGCGTGGCGACCTGCACGGCGGCCTCCCACAATCCCCGGTAGTGTTCGCGCACCGGCGCGGCGTCGGTGACCTCGGACAGAGTGAGTCCGGCGCCGAGCGCGAGACCCGATCCGTTCGCGACCTTCTTCAACGCGTCGATCCTGCGCAGCGCGACGAGCGTCGTCGGCTCCTGGTGGCGTCGCTTCATGTTGGGAACGAGGTCGGTACCGCCGGCGATGAGCATCGCGTTCGGTCCCTCGCCCGCCAGGATGCGCGCCGCCTCCTCGACCGATGCGGGCGCACGATAGCGGAAATGCGGCAACCGCATCATGACGCGGCGGCCTCCTTGACGCGCTCGGGCTCGTCGCGGCGCGGCGCTTTGGTCGCGTTACCGTCGCCACCCTCCCAGGGCGGCAGCACGAATATCGGCTCCGGATAGGGCACTTCGGGAAAGCGCCCCGGTCCGACGCGCGGTGTTTCGCCCTTCGCCTTCTTCGCAAGGGCGGCAAGCACCTTGTCGGGAGTGATCGGCACCTCGTCGATGCGCACGCCGACCGCGTCGAACACGGCATTGGCCACCGCGGGCATCACCGGCAGCAGCGGCCCCTGCCCGACCTCCTTCGCGCCGAACGGGCAATTCGGGTCAGGATCCTCGACGAGGATCGTCTCCACCTCCGGCATGTCGAGCGAGGTGAGGCTCTTGTACTCGAGCATCGAGGGAATCTTGTGCACCAGCGCGTTCGAGAGCTTGGGCGGCAGGCGACGGAACACCTGCTCTTCCATGAGTGCCTCGCCGAGCCCCATGTAGATGCTGCCCTCCACCTGCCCGCGCGCAAGCACCGGGTTGATCGTGCGACCGATGTCGTGCGCGACCCAGATCTTGGGCACGGTGATCCAGCCGGTGGCCGGATCGACTTCCACCTCGACGACGCACGCTGTGTACGAGTACGCCGGCGAAGGCCCGACGCCGGCGCCCTTGAACTTTCCCGGGGCCTTGGGCGGCGCGTACGACCCGACCGAGCCGAGCGTGCCGTACTTCGCCTCGGCGAATACGACCGCCTCGCGGAAGCGCATGGTCTTCGACGGATCTTCCGCGGCGAAAACCTGGCCCTGGGCAAACACGACCCGCTCCGGCAGGACACCAAGCTCCGCGGATGCCGCGTCGGCGATGAGCTCGCGCAGACGCTCCGCTGCCTGGATGGCGGCGTTGCCCATCATCACCGTCACGCGGCTCGAGTACGAGCCGAGATCGACGGGGGTGATGCCGGTGTCGCCGGTCACGCAGCGCACGTCGAACGCTTCAATGCCCAGCACTTCGGCCACGATCGCGGCAAGCACGTCGTCGGAGCCCTGGCCGATCTCGGTCGCGCCGCAGAAGACGGTGACCTGCCCGCTGCGGTCCAGCAGCAGCTGGACGCCGGAGTGCGGCATCTTGTTCCAGTAGATCGACACACCCGCGCCGGAAAGATACGCCGCGCAGGCAATACCGACGCCGCGGCCTTCCGGAAGCTTGCCGTGCTTGTCCTTCCACCCGGAAGCATCCACCACTTTTCGAATGCACTCCGCGAGGCCGATCGAGCCGATCTTCAGCCAGTTCGCCGTGAGCGTATCGGGCTTGGCAGCGATGTTCAGCCGGAATTCGGCGGGATCCATCCCGAGCCGCTCCGCGATCTTGTCGAGCTGCACTTCCTGGCCGAAGCGCGGTTGTGGCGTGCCATGGCCCCGCTTGGGCCCGCACGCGGGCTTGTTGGTGAACATGCGCGCCGCGTCGAACCGGTACCGTGGCAGTTCGTAGGTCACGGGCTGCAGCACGCCCGTATAGAAAGTGCTCGCCGCGCCGTAGCCGCCATAGCCTCCGCCGTCGAGCAGCGTCTGCACGCTCATCCCCGTGAGCTTGCCGTCCTTCGTCACGCCGGTGCGCATCTTCATGAGCACGGGATGGCGGCCTCGGTGCATGTAGAACACTTCCTCGCGCGTCAGGCAGATCTTGACCGGTCGGCCGAGCCGCATCGCCGCGCGCGAGACCACGATCTCGTGATTGTGCAGGTCGCACTTGCCTCCGAAACCGCCGCCGTTCGGGCACGCGATCACGCGGATGTGCGCGGCGGGAAACTGCAGCGCCCGCGAGAGCGCGCGATGGAGATAGTGCGGCACCTGCGTGCTCGACCAGAGCGAGAGCTTGCCGTCCGCGTCGACTGCCGCCACCGCCGCGTGCTGCTCGATCGGGAGGTGCGTGTTGCCCTCGAAGAAGAACACGTCCTCGAAGACGTGATCGGATTTCGCGAGCGCGTCCTCGACGTCGCCGAACTCGTAGGACTGGATGCGGTGAATGTTGCCCTGCTCGCCGTAGTCGTGGATGCGCGGCTCCGGCGTCGCAAGTGCCTCTTCCGGCGTCGCGATCGTCTTGAGCTGATGGTACTTGACGTCGATCAGGTCGAGCGCCTGCGCGGCGGTCTGCTCGTCCCGGGCGACCACGGCCGCCACCGGATCGCCAACGTAGCGCACATGCTCCGGGGCGAGCGGGTACTCGTCCTGCGACACCGGCATCATGCCGTACGGGACGGGAAAATCCTTGCCGGTCAGCACCAGGTGCACGCCCGGATGCGCCTCGGCACGCGCGACGTCGATCGACTCGATTCGTGCGTGCGGCAGTGGCGAGCGCAGGATCTTGCAATGGAGCATGCGCGGCAGCTTGATGTCGTCCGCGAAGCGCGTCTGACCGGTGACCTTGGCGCGTCCGTCGACGCGTCGCCGTGGCTTGCCGATGACATTGAATCGACGTGGCCCGCTCATCGTCCGCCTCCTTCTGCACGCCGCTCCTCACGAATCTGGCGCGCGGCTTCCTCCACCGCCTCGAAGATCTGCTGGTATCCCGTGCAGCGGCAGAGGTTCCCCGAGATCGCATCCTTGATCCGCTCGCGGCTCGGTGCCGGCTCGGCTTCGAGCAGCGCCTTGGCGGTCATCAGGATGCCGGGCGTGCAATAGCCGCACTGCGCTGCGCCGAGGTCGGCGAACGCAGCCTGCAAAGGATGCAGATCGGGCCCTCTGGCAAGGCCCTCAATGGTCTCGATCTCACGGCCTTCGCAATCCAGCGCGAGCGCGAGACACGAGAGCACGGGCACGCCGTCAACCAGCACCGCGCACGCGCCGCATTCGCCGAGTTCGCAGCCGTGCTTCGTTCCGGTGAGATCGAGGTCTTCGCGCAGCACCTCCAACAGCGTCTTGTAGGGAGCGAAAAGGAAATCGACCTCCTCGCCGTTCACCCGCATGCGCATGCGAACGTTTTCTTCCGCTGCGACGTCGCCTTCCAGGACGGGTTGCATGCATTCCCCCGATCGACGACCGCCTGCGGCCAGGAAGGGCCGGGGGCGGTATTTGTTTGGTCCCCAAACTATACTGCCGCCGCCCGCACAAGGCAAAGCCTTTGCATCGTCCGAAGAGCCTTCGGCAAATGCTCCGGAGCGCCCGGCGCCCGCGAATTTCTTTGCGTTTCCGGGCGAGTGCCCCTCTGCCGCCAATTCCGTCACGGCGGGCCGACTCCATAACTGCAAGAATCAACTCACATTAATCAACTCACATTATGCGTCGTGGCCCGGACGTCCCGGTAGCCGATTCCGCAAGCTCCCCCTGTTGGAGGATCCGATGCGCAAATTCCTCATCCCTGCCGCCGTGGCGACTCTGCTTGCCACAGCCTCCGTGCTGGCGTACGCGGCCCTGCCGTCCGCCGGACCCGTCAAGACGCGAGTCACCGGCGAAGCACGCGAGGAGATCAACACCGCGATGTTTCTCGATCGGTACAAGTCGCTCACCGACTACGTGACGGCGGCGTCCGGTGTCGAGATCAAGCTCAGCTTCGGGCGCGACCTCACTCGCGAACTGCAGCGCACGCGCTCGGGTGGCTACGACCTAATCATCGGCCCAGCGCACGTCATCGGCACCGCCGTACGCTATGGATATGAGCCGGTCGCGCGGTTTCCCGGTGAAGAAGTCGCGGTCTTCGTCGCGACCGAGGCGAGCGGCGTCGATTCGCTCGAGGCGGCCCAGGGCAAGCGGCTGGCAATGCCGCCGGCCGACTCGCTCGCAACCTACCTCGCGCGCGGCGAGCTGAACGCGAAGGGCGTCAAGCCGAAATCGTACTTCAAGCAGATCCGTGAATTCCACTATCACGAGGCAGCGCTGCTCGCCCTCGAATACGGGCAGGCCGATATCGCCGTCGCCGACCGGCGGCTCGCAGAAGAATGGCTCAAGCACAACAAGGGACGAATTCTGTTCGAGACGAAGTCCGCGCCCGGCACCGGCGTTGCGGTGCTTGCTTCGCTCGACAAGCCGGTGAAGGACCGGCTTCGCTCGGCATTTCTCACGCCCGACGCGAGGGCCATCCGCGCGACGGAGCTGGCGCGCATTGACGTGACGAAAATGCAGCCGATCACCGCAGTCGACTACGAATATGTCTCGACTCTCGGCTACTTCACCCCGCGCGTGCTCGACGGGGCAAAGATCATCACTGCCGCGGACGCCGGGGCTCTCATGAAACAGGGCGTGCCGATTTTCGATACCCGGAACAAGCGGGAGTACGACGACAAGCACATCATGGGCGCGCGGTCACTTCCGTATGGCGAGAAGAGCCACAAGGAAGTCGATTTCGACGCGACGCAGGACAAGTTCAACGTGGCCGGGCTTCCGCAAAACAAGAATGCCCCGGTCATCCTGGCGTGCAATGGTCCGGAATGCTGGAAGAGCTACAAGGCGAGCGTCGCGGCGATCAAGGCCGGCTACAAGCAGGTCTACTGGCTTCGCGGCGGCTTTCCCGAGTGGAAGGCGAAGGGCTTTCCGATCGAGTAAGCCCGATCGAATGACGACCGCGCGGGCAGGCCCCGCGCGCCTTCCCTCCGCCGGCCCGGCCCCGCATAATCGATGCGCGACCGGGCCGATTCGCTTGCGGGGTCGCGTTCAACGGAGGAGGCGCAAAATGGAACACGTTGCCGTAATCGGCGGCGGCACGATGGGTGCCGACATCGCCGCGATCTTCGTGGCAGGGGGCTGGACAGCGCACGTCGTGGAGCCGGATACGGCGCGCCGTTCGACACTGACGGGGCGCGTGGAGAACGCCTGCGCACAGATCGGGAAGCCTTTCGGGGCCGACAGGCTGGTCGGACACGGCAAGGCCGGCGCGCTCCCGTGGCAGAACATCGCGCTCGTGGTCGAATGCGCACCCGAGAATCTCGCGATCAAGCGCGCTGTGTTCGCCGAGCTCGAGCAGCTGGCCCGACCGGATGCGACGCTCGCCAGTAACTCGTCGAGCTTTCCGATCACCGACATTCGCAGGAACTGCGCTCGGCAGCCCGGATGTGCGGACTCCATTTCTTCATGCCCGCGCATCTCGTTCCGGTCGTGGAGGTGATCCGCGGCGCAGCCACCGATCCTGCGGTGTGCGAGCGGCTCTCCGACACCATGCGCGCGCTGGGGCGCGTCCCGGTCAATGTGAAGAAGGACGTACCCGGCTTCCTCGTCAACCGCATCCAGCACGCGATGATGCGCGAGTGCTTCGCTCTGATCGAGCAGGATCTCGCGACGCCGGAGGACGTGGACGCTGCAGTTCGTTACGGATTCGGGTTCCGGTTCGTCGCGGCGGGGCCGATCCTGCAGAAGGATCTCTCGGGTCTCGACATCCATTGCGCGGCCGCCGCGACGATCTACCCGAGTCTCTGCAACGACACTGAACCTTCCCGCCTGGTCCGCGAGCGCATCGCGGCCGGAAAGTTCGGCGTGAAAACCGGGGCGGGATTCTACGAATGGACGCCCGAGCGCGCCGCTACCGAGAAGGCGCGCTACGACCGCGCGTTACTCGCGGCGCTCGAAATCTTCGCTCGGGAGCGCGGCGACTAGCGTTCGCGAATTTTCAGTCCGGCTGCTGGTACAGCCGTTGAATCACGGCGAACAGAACGCAGTCGACCAGCCGAAGAGGAGGACGCCCGCGGCGGCTTCCGCCGCACCGAGCGTCCGCCACTCCGGACCCAGAACGACGTCTCCGTACCCGACTGTCGTGTAGGACGAGATGGAAAAGTAGACCGCCTCGCCGAAGCGTAGGGCAGCGCCTCCGACCAGCCAGTAAGCCACTGCCCAGACGAACATCTCGATCGCATGCAGCGCGAAAATGAACAGGAACAGGATAACGAGCAGCACGAACGGGTGCGAAATTCGCCACCCTTCCCGCGATCCATATCGCCTCTGCATCGGCCCTCGCATCGCATGCGTGCCGAAAGCGTGGATCAGCACGCAAATCGCCAGCAGCAGCGACGCGATCAGCAATTGCCCGAGCATCGGCTCGCCCGCCCGGCAAGTCGACGCTACCGGATTCCCGGCATGTCGAAGCCGACCGCGCCGAGTTCCTTCACCATCGCCACCTGCTGGGCGCTCGTGAGCTCGACGAGCGGCGGGCGGACCGTCATCCAGTCGGCGTCCGCCGCGTAGTGCGCGATCGCCGCCTTCAGCGCGGGAATCATCGAGACCTGCGATTGCAGGACGTTGCGAACCCGATCGATCTCTTCCTGCAGCGCATCCGCGTTCGCCGACTGCCAGTTCTGATACGCCTTGTCGATGCCGTGCGGATTGACGTTTGCGCCTGCCGTGATGCAACCCACGCCCCCTGCGCGCATGTTGCGCAACAGGAAGACCTCGCTGCCTGCAAACACCTCGAAACCCTGCGCGCCAAATGCATCGAGCACCGCCTTGGTGTTCGACCAGTCGCCCGAAGAGTCCTTGATTCCTGCGACGATCTTCGGGTAGCGCTTGAGCAGCCGCTCGATCAGCCCGAGGCTGATCGGCACCTGCGCGACCGGCGGGATGTGATAGAGATAGACCTGCAGCCGCTCGTCGGCGACCCGCTCGATCACCTCCGAGAAATTGCGGAACAGCCCCTCGTCGGGCACGCCCTTGTAGTAGAACGGCGGCAGCATCAGCGCGCCCGCGCAGCCGAGCTTGACCGCATGGGCCGTGAGGCGCACCGAGTCCGTGAGCGCGCTGCAACCGGTCCCGGGCATGAGCTTCTCCGCCGGAACGCCCGACTGGACGAGCTCCTCGAGCAACATCATCCGCTCCTCGGCCGAGAGCGAATTCGCCTCGCTGTTGGTGCCGAACACCGCGAGTCCGGAGCACCCGTGCGAAAGCAGCCACTTGCAGTGGCGCACGAAGCGTTGCGGATCGGGAGCGAGCTCCTTGGTGAACGGCGTCACGACCGGCGCCAGAACACCTCTCAATCTCTTTGGGTTCATCGCAGTTCCTTAGTCTCTATGTCCAATGGAAGGTCACGAACAGGAGGGAACCGGCCGGTTCCCTCCCGTTACCCTCCTTCCCGCTAAATACAAACCTGCCGTGCTGCAACGTTCGGTTGTTTTTCCCCTCCTTTTCAAAGAGGGATGCCGCCGAAGGCGGCGGGGTGGTTCGTACTTACGCATCACTCCGAACTTCTCTTTCCTCCGTGCTTACGCAGAAAGTCGAAATCGCATCCTTCGTCGGCTTGCAAGACGTGGTCCATATAAAGCTTCGCATATCCGCGCGCGGGAGGTTGCACCGGCGGATTCCACGCCGCGCGGCGCTGCGCGAGCTCCCGATCGTCCACGAGCAGCTCGATCCGTCGCTCCCGCACGGAGAGCCGGATTCGGTCGCCATTGCGCACCAGTGCAAGCGGTCCGCCGATCGCCGCCTCCGGCGTCACGTGAAGGACAATCGTGCCGTATGCAGTGCCGCTCATTCGAGCATCCGAGATGCGCACCATGTCCTTCACGCCCGCGCGTGCGAGGCGCGTCGGGATCGGCAGGTAACCGGCCTCCGGCATCGCCACGCCGCTGCGTGGCCCGGCATTCTGAAGCACGAGGAAATCGTCCGCGGTGACATCGAGCTCGGCTGAGTCGACGCGCGCCGCAAGATCCTCCAGTGAAGTGAAGACGACCGCGCGCCCTTCCCGCTCGAAGAGCCTCGGATCGGCGGCCGACCGCTTGAGGATCGCCCCTTGCGGCGCCAGGCTGCCGAAGAGCGCGACGAGCCCGCCCTCGCGCTGAAATGGATCCGACATCGGCCGCACGATCTCGCGGTCGACGTAGGCGATCGGCGTTGCGATGCGCTCGCCGAGCGTCTCGCCAGTGACCGTCCGGCAATCCAGGTGCAGCAGGTCCTTCAGCTCGCGCAGCAGGGCGCCGACGCCTCCGGCAGCGTGGAGATCCGACATGTAGTGCTGACCAGTGGGCTTGAGATCGACCAGGACCGGAGTCGAATCGGAAAGCTCGTTCAACCGCGCAAGCGGGACCTGCACGCCGACACGTCCCGCGATGGCAGTGAGGTGCACGATCGCGTTGGTCGAGCCGCCAATGGCGAGCAGCACGCGCAGCGCGTTCTCGACCGACTGCTCCGTGATGATTTCACTCGGTCGTATTGGCGCCCGCGCCAGCGCAACAGCCTGCCGGCCACTCGCCTCGCCGGCCCGCAGCCGGTCCGCATGCACCGCGGGAATCGCCGCCGTACCGGGTAGCGTCATGCCGATCGCCTCGGCGATTGCCGCCATCGTGCTCGCGGTACCCATCACCGCACACGTGCCCGCGGTCGTCGCCAGATTGCCTTCGACTTCCTCGATCTGTTGCGCATCGATGGTGCCCGCGCGGAACATGGCCCAGAATCGCCGGCAGTCGGTGCATGCCCCGAGCCGCTCGCCGTGCCAGCGGGTCGGCATCATCGGCCCGGCCAGGAGCTGGACGGCGGGGATGTCCGCCGAAGCGGCACCCATCAGTTGCGCCGGCACGGTCTTGTCGCACCCGCCGACGAGCACGACCGCGTCCATAGGCTGCGCGCGGACCATCTCCTCGACGTCGATCGACATCAGATTGCGAAACATCATGCTCGTGGGGTGCAGGAACACCTCGCCGAGAGACGTCGTCGGAAACTGGACCGGCAGCCCGCCCGCGGCCAGCACGCCGCGCTTGACGGCCTCGATCAGCTCCGGGAAGTGACGATGGCAGTTGTTGAACCCGCTCGCGGAGTCTGCGATGCCGACCACCGGTCGCGCGAGCATCTCCGCCGAATAACCCATCGACCGCGCGAAGGACCGGCGGAGATAGAGCGAGAAGTCCGCATCGCCGTAGTTGGTCAGGCCGCGGGCGAGGCCCCGCGGCGGCGTGCGATCGTCAGCCATGGCGAGATTCTAGGGGGTTCCGTGGGAGGTGGAAGCGATAATGGTTTATCCCCTCCTCTTCGAGGAGGGGACAAGGCTTCGCGATCCTTCGACCTGAGCCCTCACCCCCAGATCGCCCGCGCCGCGTCGACGCACAGCTTGAGCTTCGCGCGCTCGTCGGCCTCGGTGACGGGATTGCCGCCCATCGTGCTCGCGAATCCGCACTGCGGGCTGATCGCTAGACGCGCGGGATCGATGTGCCGCGCGGCCTCGGCGGCCCGGCGCTTGAGCTCGTCGAGCGGCTCGAGCTGCGGGACCTTGGAGCTCACCATCCCGAGCACCACACCCTTCGATTTCGGGACCAGTCGCAGCGGCGCGAAATCGCCCGCGCGCGGCGTGTCGAACTCGAGGAGAAAATGATTCACCTTGGCGCGCTGGAAAAGCTTCTCCGCAACCGACTCGTAGCCGCCTTCGGCAAGATACTTGCCCTTGTAGTTGCCGCGGCACATGTGAACCCCCACGACGACGTCGGCGGGGATGCCCTGCACGGCCTGGTTGATCGCTTCCACGTAAAGATCGACAAGCTGTTCCGGATCGCCGCCATCCGCCTTGACGCGCTCGCGCGCTGCGGGATCGCAAAGCGCCGCCAGCGCGACCTCATCGAGCTGCACGTAGCGCGCCCCCGCTGCCGCGAGTTCCGTGATCTCCTCGCGGTAGACCTTGCCGAGCTCGGCGAAGAACTCGGCCGGATCGTGATACACGCCGGGATCGGCGTACTGGTTGCCGCGCCAGAAATGCATCGTCGACGGCGACGGCATCGTGATTTTGGGCGTCGCCTTCGTGATGCCGGCCACGAAGCGAAACTCGTCCAGCGTGATCGGCCCGCGCCGCCGCACGCGCCCGTCCACGTGCGGCGTCGTGAAGTCGGTCTCGTGTCCGTGCTCGTCGTGAAACTTGAAGAGCGCCTCCTTGACGGTGAGCCCCTCGGTCAGAAACACGAATCGCGCCCAGTAGGATACGCGCCGGAACTCGCCGTCGGTGACGACGCCGAGGCCGCAGTCCTCCTGCAGCTTCACGACATCGCGGATCGCCGCGTCCTGGATCTCGCGAAACGCCGCGTCGTCGATTTCCTTCGCCGCGTGCCGGCGAAACGCCTGGCGCAGATTCGCCGGCCGCAGCAGGCTGCCTATGTGGTCGGCGCGGAACGGCGGGCGCCCGTCTGACTGCAACGTCATGGGAAGCTCCTTGCTCGGATGAAAACGCCGCGCCGGCATTTTCGAGAGCGGGCGCGCAGGCGAAATTCTATCGCCATTCCGCTTTCGACCCGGACGCGGTGCGCGTTCAGGCGAAAATCGCGTATCGGCGTGACGACATGTCACGGTGGTTGATCGGGCTATCGTATCAATGGACAATCACCCGTAGGCAGGTGGAGGCACGACAATTGGCAACGCAGACGGCCGGCGCCGCGAACCGCGGCAACAAGGTGCGCGATCATGCGTGACGCCGCGGCGTGGTATGCGGAGCTGCGCGGCAAGAGCGCGCCACTGCTGATCGCCGAGCGCGCGCGCCGCGAGCCCGACACGGTCGCCTATCGCGCAAAGCATCTCGGGCTGTATCGCGAGCGGACGTGGTGCCAGTATGCGGAGCTCGTCGCGCGCACGGCTCGGGCGCTCGCGGAACTCGGTCTCGCGGCGGGCGAGCGCATAGCCATCATGGGCGACGCCTGCGAAGAGTGGATCCTGTGCGATCTCGGTGCGCAGGCGCTCGGCGCGATCACCTACGGCATCTACCCGACCGCGTCCGCGGCGGAAGTCGAGTACCAGATGCGCGACGGCGGCGCCACGATCTTCGTTGCCGAGGACCAGGAGTACGTCGACAAGATCCTTCCGTTTGTGGACGAGCTTCCATCGCTGCGCTGGATCGTCGTGATCGACGACTCCGCGATGTTCGCCTACGAGCACCCCAAGCTCAGGTCGTTCGCGCAACTTTTCGAATCCGCGGGGGAAGTCGGCGTGGACGAGCTGGAGCGGCTCGGGCGCGGAATCGATCCCGCCACAGGCGCGTTCATCGTCTACACCTCGGGCACATCGGGGCATCCCAAGGGCGCACTGGTGGCGCACGGCACGCACCTCGCAGCGGCCGCGAACATGGTCGTGCACTACTCGACTTTGGCCGAGCGGACGCATCGAACCGTCGCGTACCTGCCGCTGTGCCACATCTTCGGTCGCGACATCGCCATTACCTTGCCGCTCCTGTCGAAAATGGTGCCGCATTACGGCGAGAGCGTCGAGGATCTGCCCCAGACGATCTTCGAGATCGCGCCCACCGTATTGTTCACGGTGCCGCGCTATCTGCAGAAATTCGCGTCGCAGGTCCTCGTGGGAATCGCGGGCACTTCCGCCGTCAAGCGCGCAGCCTACGAAGTCGCGATGCGGATCGGCCGGCGGCACGTTCGTGGGCTGTGGGAAGGCCGGTCGGTCTTCCCCCTCGCCTACGCGCTCGCGAAGCACGCAGTGTTCCGGCCACTGCTCAACAAGATCGGACTCGACGCGGTCGAGCTGCTCGTCGCCGGCGGCGCACCGTTGCCGCCGGACACCATGGCGCTGTGGCAGATCTGGGGCGTGAACACGATGGAGCTCTACGGTCAGACCGAGACCGGGGGCGGAATCATCGCCGGGCAGCGCGGACGGTTCCCGCGTCCGGGCAGGGTCGGCACCATGCCGCCCGGATGGGAAGTGAAGCTCTCCGAGGACGAGACGAATCGCGGCGAGATCCTGGTGCGCAGCGTCGACCTCTTCGATGGTTATTGGGGTAATCCCGCTGCGACGCGGGAGATCAAGGGCGACGACGGCTGGTTGCGCACCGGCGACATCGGCGAGTGGGTCGAGGTGGGTGCATCCCCTCCTTTTCAAGGAGCGGAAGCAACTAGTGCAGTGCGGGAGCTGCGGCTCATCGACCGCGCGCGCGATTTCATCGTCACGTCGGGCGGCAAGTCGCTCTCGCCGGCATTCATCGAGAATCTGCTGCGGGCCAGCCCCTATGTGGCCGAGGCCATGGTCATCGGTCACGGCAAGAAATATCTGACCGCGCTGATCGAGATCGACTTCGACGCCGTATCGGACTGGGCGCGCAGCCACAATGTCGCATATACCGGATTCACGAGCCTCGCCCTGAATCCGGAAGTGCGCCTGCTACTCGAACGCGAGGTAGCGCGCGCAAACGCGGAACTCGCCCGTGTCGAGCAGCTCAAGGCGTTCCGCATCCTGCCCAAGGCACTCGATCCGGAGGAGGAAGGCGAGCCGGTCACCCCGACGCGCAAGGTCAAGCGCACGCTGATGATCGAGCGATTTCGCGACCTGGTCGACGCGATGTACGACGACAGCGAGGAGAGGCTGCTCGCGGCCGGCGCCGGAAATGTAGTCGGCCGAGAGTAGAATTCGACGAGCACCACAAAAAGGAGGAGACAGCCATGATGAAGCGAATGAGAAATCTTGCTCTGGCGGTTCCGGTCGCGGCGGCCCTAGTTGCCGCACCGGCGCTTGCCCAGGACGCCTACGTGGTCGGCGTATCGGGTGCCATGACGGGCCCGGTGGCGGGCGGGTACGCGCCGATCGTCGAGTCGATGAAGGCCTATATCGATTCCTTGAACGATCAGGGGGGCATCAACGGAAAGCAGGTACGTCTCCTGATTCTCGACGACCAGGCCCAGCCCTCGAAAGCCGCCACGAATGCGAAAAAGCTGATCTTGCAGGACAAAGTCGTGCTCCTCATCAATACGAGCCTCTCGTCGACCTACGCGCCGATGGTCGCGGAGTCCAAGCGCGCCGGCGTGCCGCTCCTCTACGCCGGCGGCGTGTGTCCGCCGGCAACCTTTCCGCCGGCCGATCCGTTGCAGTTCTGCTCGACGGCCTACAGCGCGAACCTCGACTCGGAAGCTGCGCTCTCGTTCATCAAGTCGACGGCCGGCGGACCGGTCAACATCGGCTTCGCAGGGATGGCGATTCCGCTGGTGCGGACCGGCATCGAGCACGCCGAGAAATACGCCGCCGCGCTCGGCATGAAGACGGTCGGCACGCAGTACACGCCGCCGCCTACGCCCGACTACACGCCGTTCGCGACCAAGATCAAGGACGCCGACCCGAACTGGGTGTTCTCCTGGTCGCCGTGGGTATCGCAGGTCCGGACCTTCGAGGCGCTGCGGCGGCTGGGCTGGAACGGCAGCTACGTCAGCTGGGCGCACCTCAACGCGGAGGAGGAGCTCGATCGAATCAAGGACGGCAAGTTCTACGTCATCGGGACCAACGCGTTCATGGAGGACAACCTGCCGGCCCACGCGCAGATGCGTGCGATCGCGCATCGCGCAGGGCTCAAGTACCCGACGTCCTACCTGACCGAGGGCTTCGTGGCAGGCCTCGTGCTCGAGGCCGCGCTCAAGAAGACGTCCTGGCCGCCGACACCCAAGAAGGTCGCGGCGGCGATGAGCAATCTCAAGGTCGATCTCAAAGGGCTGCGCGGCGGGCCGCTTGAGTGGACGAAGACCAATCACTTCCGCACCGCCCAGTACTACCGGGTGTGGCACTGGGATCCGGCGAAGAACGCCGTCGTCCGCGTGCAGGACTGGAAGGTGATCAGCGTCAAGCGCTGAGCGCATCGAATGCGAAACTTGCCCGCGCGCGGCCCGCGCCACCGCGCGGCGGGTGACTTGCAGCAGCTCGCCCGTCGCCCGCGTCCGCACCCCGACCGGCCGTGCCCGGGCGGGCACGCCTCTCGCAGCGCATCATGCAGCTAGCGGTCAATATTGCCGTTCTCGCGTCGATCTACGCGCTCATCAGCTGCGGCTACGTGCTCATCTACCGGGTGAGCCGCGTGCTCTCGCTCGCGCACGGAGAAGTGATGATGCTCGGCGCCTACGGTCTGTATGCCACGGCATCCCTCTTCTCGGGACACCCGCTCGTCGCCATCGCCGCCGCCCTGGCGCTCGCGTTGATGGTCGGTGTGCTCGTTTACGTGGCGCTCATGTGGCGCATGACCGGGGAGTCCGTGCTCGCAGCAGTGCTCGCGACGATCGCGCTCGGCATCCTGCTGCGCGGAGGGATGATTCTCGCCTTCGGCACCCAGACGCGCTATCCACTCGAAGAGCTCGGCTGGGCCAATGCATCGGTTCCGATCGGCGACGCGCGTATCTCGGGCGTTGGGCTGGCGCTCGTGCTGACCACCCTTGTCTGCTACGCGCTGCTCTTTGCCTTCCTGCGGTTTTCGAGATGGGGTATCCGGATGCGAGCGGCAGGTCAGAATCCGCTGCTCGCAGCGCAGCGGGGGATCGGTCTGCATGCGATCTACGCGCTCGCGTGGGGGCTTGCGACGCTCACCGGCGGACTCGCGGGCATGCTGCTCGCCAGTGATGCGGGACTGGAAAGCACCATGGTCGTGATCGGCCTCAAGGCGTTCCCCGCCGCGCTCGTCGGCGGACTGGACAGCTTGCTCGGTGCGCTGCTCGGCTCGCTCGTCATCGCTGCCGCCGAGGTGCTGATGGTCAATTACATCGACCCGCTGCTTTCCGACGTGGTGCCATTCCTGATCCTGCTCGCGATGCTCGTCGTGCGCCCCTGGGGATTCTTCGGCTCGCGAGAAGAGCTCGATCGCGTATGAAAATATTCGAAGCAGGGGGCGCGGGCCCCTTCCAGAAGGACGACTGGACCCTTCCCGTGCCCCCCGCACCCCCCGGTGCCATGGTTCGAGGTGGGGCATGGCCGCCACGGTCGTCGGCAGAGCCAAGCTGGCGCCCGCGGCCCCTGTTCTTGACTGTATGACTGCACCGCGCGCCAGCGGCTACTTCCGCACCCGCTACGACCGCGATTTCGCGCTGCTCGACACCCGCACGCAAAAGTCGTCGCTGGCGGTGCTCGCGATCGTGCTCGCGGCGTACCCATTCCTCGCCGGTCCGCTCGCGCTCGATCTGGCGAACCAGGTGCTGCTCGCCGCAGTCGGCGCGATCGCGCTGATGCTGCTCACTGGCTATGCGGGGCAGATCTCGCTGGGCCACGCGGGGCTGCTGGCCGCCGGCGCGTTCACGACCGGCATCCTCTACAAGGAGCTCGGCGCGCCGATCTGGGTAACGCTCCCCGCAGCGGCTCTGGTCGGCGCGGCACTCGGCCTGATCTTCGGACTGCCGAGCCTGCGTCTGCGCGGACTCTATCTCGCGGTGTCGACGCTGGCTCTGCACTTCATCGTCATCTATCTCGGAGCCGAGTACGAGACGAAGCGCGGCTTTTCGACCGGCATCATCATCGATCCGCCCACGATCGGCGAGTGGCAGCTCTACGACGCCCGTGCCTGGTATTTCGTCCTGCTCGTCGCGGCGGTCGCGACCGTGCTCTTCAGCCTGAATCTCCTGCGCTCGAAGACCGGCCGCGCCTGGCGTGCCATCCACGGGCGCGAGGCCGTGGCCGGAGCGCTCGGCATCAGCGTGCAGCGCGCGAAGCTCACCGCATTCGTCGTCTCGTCGGTCCTGACCTCCATCGCGGGTTGCCTCTTCGCGTATTTCCGCGGTTTCGTTTCCGTCGAAGCCTTTTCGCTCTTCCTCACCATCCAGTACGTCGCGATGGTGATCATCGGCGGTCTGGGCTCGATTCTCGGCGCAATTCTCGGAACGATCTTCGTGATCCTGTTCCCGTACTTCATCGAATGGCTGATGGAAGCGCTGGGGCTCACGGAAGCGCTGAGTTCGGTCGTGTTCGCGGTCAACTACTCCGCGTTTGGCGTCGTGATGCTGCTCTTTCTCGTCTTCGAGCCGCAGGGGCTAGTCGGCATCTGGCGTCGCGTGCAGGCCTGGTTCCTCATGTGGCCCTTCAAGCAGAAGCCCCTCTCCAGCTCCCGATGAAACTTCTCAGGACGCTTGCGCCACGCCGACGATCGGCGTGCGGATTCGGAAGGAACGAAGCAGGGGGCGCGGGCCCCTTCCGGAAGTGCGACCGGACCCTTCCCGCGCCCCCCGCACCCCCCGCGTGCCTCCGATTGAACACGAGCTACTCCAGTGACTGAACCTCTCCTGATACTCGAGCGCCTGGAGGTGGTCTATCACCGTGTGATCACCGCGGTGCAGGGCGTGTCGCTCGAGGTACCGAAGGGTGGGGTCGTCGCGCTGCTCGGGACGAACGGTGCGGGCAAGACCACGACGCTGCGCGCGATCTCCGGATTCATCGGGCTGGACGATGCCCGCGTGACCGAGGGGACGATCAGCTATCGCGGCAAGCGCATCGAGCATCTCGCGCCGCATCGGGTGACCGCGCTCGGCGTCGCGCTGGTGCCCGAGCGCAGCAAGGTCTTCGAGAACCTGACCGTTGCCGAGAACCTGGAAGCAGTCGTGCCGCGCCGCGGCACCGACCGGCGGCGCCTCACGGAATCGATCTACGCGCTCTTTCCGGCACTCGCGAGACTGCGTGCCCGCGAGGCCGGATATCTCTCCGGCGGCGAGCGGCAGATGCTGGCGATCGGCGCGGCGCTTGCCTGCGCGCCCGACCTGCTGCTTGTCGACGAGCTGTCGCAGGGCCTGGCGCCGGTGATCGTGGACGAGCTGATGGATCAGATCCTGCGGGTACGCGCCGAGCTCGGCACCACTGTCCTGCTGGTGGAACAGAACGCGCACATCGCGCTCGAGGTTGCGGACTACGGCTACGTGATGGAGAACGGCCGAATCGTGCTCGACGGCACGCCCGAGCGGCTGCGCGCGCACGCGGACATCCAGGAGTTCTACCTCGGCGCGGGCGGGGGCGATCGACGGCGCAGCTATCGCGAGGTCAAGCAGTATCGCAGGAGCCGTCGCTGGTATGGCTGAGGGTGCCGAGCTCAAGCTTGCGGGCATCTCGCTCGCATTTGGCGGCCTGAAGGTGCTGGAGGGCGTGTCGGTTACCACGCGGCCGGGCGAGCTGCTGGCGCTCATCGGGCCGAATGGGGCCGGCAAGACCTCCGTGCTCAACTGCATCTGCGGAATCTACCGGCCGACGGACGGACGCATCACGTTCGACGGGACGGACATCACGCGCGCCAAGCCCCATCGCATTGCGCAGCTCGGCGTTGCGCGAACGTTTCAGCATGGCGAGCTCTTTCCGCACATGACCGTCATCGAGAACCTGCTCGTGGCGCGCCACTCGCAGATCCGCACAGGACTCATTGCCGAGGGCCTCTTCCTGCCGTGGGTGCGCGCCGCGGAGTCGGCGCACCGGCGCGCAGTGGAAGAAGTGCTCGAATTCGTGGAGCTCGAGCGCTATCGGCACGAACACGTCGACGCGCTGCCGTTCGGAATCCAGAAGATCGTGGGGTTCGCCCGGGCGCTGGCGATGCAGCCGAAGGTGCTGCTCCTCGACGAGCCGTCCGCGGGTCTGAACCGCGAAGAGCGCGAGGACCTCGCCCGTCACATCCTGCGCATCAAGCACGAGCTCGGCATTGCGATCATCTGGGTCGAGCACGACATGCAGATGGTGGCGGACCTTGCCGACCGCCTATTCGTGCTCGATTACGGCGTGCCGCTCGCCGAAGGGGAGCCCGAGGCGGTGCTCAAAGATCCGCGCGTCGTTGCCGCCTACCTCGGTTCGCGCGCCGCTTGAGCGGCGCCGCCCGCTCCAGGAAGAGATCAAGCAACTGGTCACGCAACCACCGGTTGCCCGGATCCTGCTCGAACCGCTGGTGCCACAGCAATCGCACGTCGAATTCCGGGATCGCCAGCGGCACCTCGTGCGCGCGAAACCGGCCCGCGGCCCTGAATGCCTGCGCGAGCTGCCACGGCACCGTGCACACGAGGTCGGTGCGCGCCAGGATCATCGGCAGCACCATGAAGTGCGGCACACGTAACGCGATGTTGTCGCCCAACCCCTGTTCGGCCAGCATGCGCGCCACCACCTCGTGTCCCGTTCCGGACGAGGCGATCAGCACGTGACGTACGGCGCGAAACTGTGCCGCGGAGAGGCTTTCGCGGATGACCGGGTGATCCTCGCGCGCGAGACACACGTAGCGATCGCGAAAGAGTCGCCGCTGCGCGATGTCGCCGCCCACCTCGGGCATGAAGCCCAGGGCGATGTCGATCTTCCCGGTTTCTAGCGATTCGCGGATGCGGTCGACCGGATATTGCGCGACCTCCAGGCGCACACCGGGCGCTTCACGCTTCAGGCGTTCGAGCAGCGTCGGCAGGAACACGACCTCACTGATGTCGGACATGTGAAAGCGAAAGGTCCGGTTCGAAGTGGCCGGATCGAACCCCGCCTGCTCGCGCAGCGTGAGTGCGAGGAGGTCGAGCGCCTGGCGCACCGGGTCGGCAAGGCGCTGCGCGCAGGGCGTGGGGTTCATGCCGCTCGGCGTGCGCACGAACAGCGGATCGCCGAAGAGCTTGCGCAGCCGCGCGAGGGCGTTGGACATTGCCGGCTGCGAAAGCCCGACGCGCTGTCCGGCGCGCGTCACGCTCTTCTCGCGCAGGACCGCGTCGAACACGTTGAGCAGGTTGAGATCGAGGTCGTTCAGATCCATGCGGCGGCTGGCCTACCGGGCCCCCTAGTAGTGCGGGAGAGCATTCGCAACGTGAATTAATAGCATGTCCGCCATCAATTTGACACATGCAAGGGCCAGGCCTAATCTCGATAGGTTTCCCCGCCGCGAGGATTGACCATGGAACGCAGCTTCGAGAAGGAAGTAGAGCTGCTCAAGCTCGGCGACGGCGACACCTTCCACGGCGAAGGCATCCTCGCGGTGACCAAGGCGCTCCTGCAGTCGGGCGTCGCCTACGTCGGCGGCTACCAGGGCGCGCCCGTGTCGCACATGATGGACGTGCTGAACGACGCGCGCGACATCATGGACGAGCTCGGCATCCACATCGAGACCAACGCGTCCGAGGCGGGCGCCGCGGCGATGCTCGGCGCATCGATCAACTACCCGATACGGGGCGCGGTCACGTTCAAGTCGACGGTCGGGACCAACGTCGCATCGGACGCGCTCTCGAACCTCGCCTCGGTGGGCGTGACCGGCGGCGCGCTGATCGTGCTCGGCGAGGACTACGGCGAGGGCGCGTCGATCATCCAGGAACGCAGTCACGCTTTCGCGATGAAGTCGCAGATGTGGCTGCTCGACCCGCGCCCCAACCTGCCGACGATCACACGCATGGTCGAGGAGGGTTTCGCGCTCTCCGAGGCGTCGAGCACGCCGGTGCTGCTCGAGCTGCGCATCCGGGCCTGCCACGTCCACGGCGTCTTTTCGACGAAGGCGAACGTGGCCCCGGCCGTGTCGCGGCGGCACTTGCTCTCGGCACCGGTGTTCGATTTCGGCCGCATCGCCCTGCCGCCTTCGACCTACGCCCAGGAAAAGCACAAGGTCGAGGTGCGCTGGCCGGCCGCCGTGAAGTACATCGCCGAGCATGCGCTGAATGAAATGTTCGAAGGAAGCGCGGACGACGTCGGCATCATCTGCCAGGGCGGCATGTACAACGTCGTGGTCCGCGCCCTGCAGCAGCTCGGCCTGGCAAACGCGCTGGGCGAGGCGCGCATCCCGATCTACTGCCTGAACGTCACCTATCCGCTCATTCCGGAGGAGGTCACGCGATTCTGCGCGAGCAAGCGTGCCGTGCTGATGGTCGAGGAAGGCCAGCCGGCCTATCTCGAGGACGCGCTCCACGCGGTCCTGCGGCGCGCCGACCTGCAGACCCGCGTGCACGGCAAGGACGTGCTGCCCATGGCCGGCGAATACACGGGCGAGACGGTGCTCATCGGTGTCGCGCGATGGATCGAAGCGGCCAATCCACGCGGCGTCGAAACGGCCGATGCGCAACGCAGGCTTGAATCGCTGACCGCACCGAAACGAAAAGCCTTAGAGATTTTCGGCGCGCCCGTCCCGGCCCGCCCGCCAGGCTTCTGCGTCGGATGCCCCGAGCGACCGGTCTTCTCCGCGATGAAGCTCGTCGAGCGCACGCACGGCAAGATTCACGTGTCCGCCGACATCGGCTGCCACACGTTTTCCACGCTTCCCCCTTTCAACATGGGGCACACCGTGCTTGGCTACGGGCTGGGCCTCGCGTCGAACTCGGCGGTCGCGCCGATGTTCGACAAGCGCACCGTGACCATCATGGGCGACGGCGGCTTCTGGCACAACGGCCTCACGTCGGGCGTCGCGAACGCGGTGTTCAACCAGGACGACGGCATCCTGGTGATCATGAAGAACGGCTACAGCTCGGCGACGGGCACGCAGAACATTCCCTCGTCGCCGCATCAGGGTGCCGGAAAGTCGCGGGACATGTCCATCGAGCGCACCCTGAAGGGGCTCGGCGTGCGCTGGATGAAAAACGTCTACACCTACCGCGTCGACCGGATGATGCGGGTGCTCGAAGAGGCGATGACCACCGGCTACAAGGGGCTCAAGGTGATCGTGGCCGATGCCGAGTGCCAGCTCGAGCGCCAGCGGCGGCTGCGCCCGCTCGTTGCCGCGCAGCTCAAGCGCGGTGAGCGCGTGGTGCGCGAGCGCTTCGGCGTCGACGAGGACGTGTGCACCGGCGATCACTCCTGCGTGCGCCTGTCGGGCTGTCCGTCTCTCACCGTCAAGCCCAGCACCGATCCGCTCAAGACCGATCCGGTGGCCCATGTGAACAACGGCTGCGTGGGCTGCGGGCTGTGCGGCGAGGTCGCGCATGCCGCCGTGCTGTGCCCGTCGTTCTTCAAGGCGCGCATCATCCAGAACCCGAGTGCCTGGGACCGCTTCATCGCGCGGGTTCGCAACACCGTCATCGGCTGGCTCCAGCCGGCCTGAGGATTTTCTCCATGGAAATTTCCTTCCGCGAAGAAATAAAATCCCTGCGCCTCGGCGCCGGCGACACGTTCCGCGGCGAGGGCATCCTCGCCGTGACGAAGGCGCTGCTGCAATCCGGCGTCGGGTATGTCGGTGGGTATCAGGGCGCGCCCGTCTCGCATCTCCTCGACGTGATGGTCCAGGCGCGCGAGTACATGAGCGAGCTCGGCGTGCACGTCGAATCCTGCTCGAACGAGGCATCCGCGGCCGCGATGCTTGCGGCTTCGATCAATTACCCGGTACGCGGCGCGGTCACCTGGAAATCGATCGTCGGCACCAATGTCGCAGCCGATGCGCTATCGAACCTGTCCTCGGCAGGCGTGATGGGTGGCGCGCTCATCGTGCTCGGCGAGGATTACGGTGAGGGCGCGAGCGTCATCCAGGAGCGCAGCCACGCATACGCCCTGAAGTCGTCGATGATCCTGCTCGATCCGCGACCGAGCCTGCCGAGCATCGTCCGCATGGTCGAGGAAGGCTTTGCGCTCTCGGAGGCGTCGAACACGCCGGCGATGATGGAATTGCGCATTCGGGCATGCCACGTGCGGGGCGAATTCGCCGCGAGCGACAACGTCGCCCCGGCGATCTCGACGCGCAATCTTCTCGCTGGCCCGCCCGTATTCGAGTACGACAGGCTCGCGCACCCTCCCGCCATTTTCCGGCAGGAGAAGCTGAAGGTCGAAGTGCGATTGCCGGCCGCGCGACGATTCATCGTCGAGCACGGCATGAACGAGTCGTTCGGTCCGGCCCAGGGCGAGCTCGGCCTCATCGTCCAGGGCGGTCTGTACAACAACCTGGTGCGCGCGTTGCAGACGCTCGGCCTCGCGGACACGTTCGGCGAGCTCCAGATTCCGACTTTCTGCCTCAACGTCGTGCACCCCATCGTCCCCGACGAGATCACGCAGTTCTGCGCCGGCAAGCGTGCGGTTCTCGTGCTCGAAGAGGGTCAGCCCGAGTACATCGAGCAGGAGATCGCGACGCTCCTGCGCCGGGCCGACCTGCAGGTGAAGCTGCACGGCAAGGATCTGCTCGCCATGACCGGCGAGTACAACGTGGAGGTCATCCTGCGCGGCCTGGTCGGCTTTCTGCGCGCCCATGCCCAAGGCACGGGCGTGGAAGGCGGCGCGGCGTGGCTCGCGCGCGTCGACGAATTGCGCCGCGATGCAAACGCCGCGCTCGGCGATCCACTACCGGCGCGTCCGCCCACGTTCTGCGTCGGGTGTCCCGAGCGCCCGGTCTTCGCGGCGCTGAAGCTCGCCGAGCGCGAGGTCGGAAAGGTGCACGTCGCGGGAGACATCGGCTGCCACGCCTTTGCGACGTTCGCACCCTTCTCGTTCGGAAACTCGATTCTCGGCTACGGCATGAGCCTCGCAAGCGCGGCGGGGGTCAAGAACCTGATGTCGCGCCGGCCGGTCGCCATCATGGGCGACGGCGGCTTCTGGCACAACGGCCTGCTCTCCGGCGTGACGTCCACGCTGCTCAACAAGGGCGACGGCGTGCTCGTGATCATGAAGAACGGCTACTCCTCGGCAACCGGGACCCAGGACCTGCTGTCGACGCCGCCGGAAGCACTGCGGCACGAAATGGCCGGGAAGAGCGCCGCGCATGGCGACCACCACATCGAGAAGACCCTCACCGGCATGGGCGTCGGCTGGCTCCGCACGGTCAACAACTACCGGGTCGGAGACGTCGCGAAGACGCTGCGCGACGCGTTGACGACGACCTACCAGGGGCTGAAGGTGGTGATCGCCGAAGGTGAGTGCCAGCTCGAGCGCCAGCGGCGGCTGCGCCCGCTCGTTGCCGCGCAGCTCAAGCGCGGTGAGCGCGTGGTGCGCGAGCGCTTCGGCGTCGACGAGGACGTGTGCACCGGCGATCACTCCTGCGTGCGCCTGTCGGGCTGTCCGTCTCTCACCGTCAAGCCCAGCACCGACCCGCTGAAGACCGATCCGGTGGCCCACGTGAACAATGGCTGCGTGGGCTGCGGGCTGTGCGGCGAGGTCGCGCACGCCGCCGTGCTGTGCCCGTCGTTCTTCAAGGCGCGCATCATCCAGAACCCGAGTGCCTGGGACCGCTTCATCGCGCGGGTTCGCAACACCGTCATCGGCTGGCTACAGCCGGCCTGAACCGTAAAAAGCGAAACGAAATGAACCCGACAACCGAATCAAAGACGATCGCTGCCGGCAACGAACTCCCGGACCGTCCGTTCACGATTCTCGTCGCGGCGCTCGGCGGGGAAGGCGGGGGCGTGCTCGCCGAATGGCTCGTCGACGCGGCGACCGCCAGCGGCTATCCGGTGCAGAGCACTTCCATTCCCGGGGTCGCGCAACGCACCGGCGCCACCACTTACTATGTCGAGATCTATCCGGTGACCGTCGATCGCCTCGCCGGCCGGCGGCCGGTGCTCGCGCTCACTCCTTCCCCGGGCAACGTCGATGCGATGCTCGCGTCCGAATTCATCGAAGCCGGGCGCGCGATACAGAACGGCTATGTCAGCCCTGACCGGACCACGCTGATCGCCTCCACGCATCGCGTCTACACCGTCGCCGAAAAATCCGCGCTCGGCGATGGGCGATTCGACGAGAGCAAGCTGCGCAAGGCCGCCGAAACGCTGGCGAAACGGGCGGTGCTGGGCGACATGGCCGAGCTCGCGCGTCAATCGGGAACCGTGATCAACGCGGTCATGTTCGGCGCGCTGGCGGGTGCGGGTGTCCTGCCATTTCCGCGCGAAGCGTGCGAGGCCGCGATCCGCAAGCAGGGCAAGGGCACGGAGGGGAGTCTGCGCGGATTCGCAGCCGGTTTCGCGCACGCCGCCGGCACGACCGCGGCGCCCGACGCCAAGGACGAAAAGCAGTGGCGGGGCCGTAGCGAAGCGCACGTGTCTCGCTCGCGCCGGGCGCACGAGGCGAGTGTGCACGCGACATTCCCGCCTGAAACCCACCGCATCGTGGAAGAGGGCGAGGCACGCCTGCGCGACTACCAGGACCAGAAATACGCCGAGCTCTATATCGATCGGCTCGCGCGGATTCTCGCCGCCGAGCAGGCAGCCGGTGGCGCGGCGTCCGGCTACCCTCTCACGAACGAGGCCGGGCGCCTTCTCGCGCTCTGGATGACCTACGAGGACATCATCCGGGTCGCCGACCTCAAGACCCGTCGCGCACGCTTCGAGCGCGTCCGCGCGGAAGTCGGCGCAAAGCCCGACGAGCCAGTGGTGATCATCGAGTATCTCAAGCCTGGCATCAACGAGATCTGCGACGTCCTGCCGCACTCGCTCGCGCGCCCCCTACGCGCGTGGTCCGAGCGGCGCGGCAAATCGCTGAACGTCGGGATTCACCTCAAGACGTCGACCGTCTTCGGCTTCGTGCTCCTGCGCAAGATGGCGTGGCTCAAGCCGTTGCGCCGCATGACCTCCCGTTACGCAGAGGAGCAATCACGCATCGAAAGCTGGCTCGCCGCCGTCGAGAAGGTCGCGGCGCGCGACCCGGCGCTCGCGTTCGAGGTCGCGCAGTGCGCGCGGCTGGTGAAGGGATACGGCGACACCCATCAGCGTGGCTGGGGCAATTTCGAGCGGATCATGTCGACCGTAGTCGAGGGCGAACCGCAGCTAACGGATGCCGAGCGCATCGCTGCGATTCGCAAGGCGCGTCTCGCCGCGCTCGCGGATGCCGAGGGCTCGGCGCTCACCCAGGAGATCGGAAAGGCGAAACCCGTGGTGTGGATGAAGGCGGCAACCGGCAAGTAGAATTGCGATATCTTGAACCACCCCGTCCGCTTCGCGTCCACCCCTCCTTGATAAGGAGGGGAAAAACCTATCATCCCGATTCCGTGTCCTTCCCGGCGGGTAACAATGTCTCTGCGATGGTTTACTCTCAGCGGGAAGGAGGGTAACGGGAGGAAACCAGCCGGTTTCCTCCTGTTCGTGACCCTCCAATAGTTCGGTCTCGCTCCGCATCCACCACTCCTCGTCACTTGACCATGGGCAAAGTTTTTCAGCACGACCAGCCGGTTCGGTTCTCGCACTGCGATCCGGCGGGCATCGTCTATTTCCCGAGATTCTTCGACATGGCGCACGCCGCCATGGAGGACTGGTTCACCTACGGTCTCGGTCACGACCACGCGGAGCTGCTCACGGTCCGTCGCATCGGGACGCCGTCCGTGCACATCGAATGTGATTTCAGGAAGCCCTACCGCATGGGCGAGACGCTGCGCTACGAACTGCGCGTGACACGGATGGGCAATGCCTCCCTCGATCTTGCCTACAGCGGCAAGAAAGACGGCGTGGAGCATCTCCTGATCCGGCAGACGATCTGCTTCATCTCGCTCGATGATGGCCGGCCGATCCCGATTCCGGCGGACCTGCGAGCTGCCGTCGCGGAATATGTCACCTGACCGGGCCCGCGCGGCACGACTCGCGCATCGCGTCGATTAGACGGCGGTCCTGGTCTGGCGTAAATTACCTGCATCGGTGGCCGCGCGCATGCGCGGCCGCTCGGCTGCACACTGACAGCACATCGACAGTAACAGTATCGCGAGGAGGCGCCATGTCTGCCGTTCCGAAGCCGTCCAACCAGTCCGAGCGCCAGTCGTTCTACGAGAAGATCGGCCAGGCGAGCGTCACGCCGCTCTGGGAGGTTCTTCACGCGCTGATCCCGCCATTGCCCAAGACACCGTGCGTTCCGGCGATCTTCAAATGGCGCGAACTTCATCCCTGGGTCATGGAAGCAGGCGATCTCATCACCGCCAAGGAAGCCGAGCGGCGCGTGCTGGTGCTGGAAAACCCGGGACTGCGCGGCGAATCCCGCATCACCCACACCCTGTACGCCGGCCTGCAGCTCATCCTGCCCGGTGAAATCGCGCCCGCTCACCGCCATTCCCAGTCGGCGCTGCGATTCGTGATGGAGGGCAACGGCGCATATACCGCGGTCGAGGGCGAGCGCGTGACGATGAGTCCGGGCGATTTCATCATCACGCCGTCGTGGACCTGGCACGACCACGGAAATCCCGGCAAGGAGCCGGTGATCTGGCTGGACGGCCTCGACGTACCGATCGTGGAAATTCTCGACGCACAGTTCCTGGAGCGCTACTCCGCTGAATCGCAGCAGACTTCGCGAACCGAAGGCGAATCGATTGCGCGCTACGGCTCGACCATGCTGCCGCTCGACCACAAGACCACCAGCCGCACTTCGCCGCTATGGTCGTATCCCTACGCGCGCTCGCGCGAGGCGCTCGCCAGCCTTGCGAAATGCGAGGCGCCCCATCCGGCGCACGGCCACAAGCTGCGCTACGCGAATCCGGCCACCGGGGGATGGGCCATGCCGACGATCGGGACGTTCATGCAGCTGCTGCCCAAAGGCTTCTCCGGCAAGAGCTACCGCTCCACCGACTCGACCGTGTTCGCGGTCGTCGAAGGCAAGGGCCGTGTCACGTTCGGCGACGAGACGCTGCACTTCGAGCCGAAAGACGTCTTCGTCATGCCGAGCTGGCGGGCATACTCGCTGCACGCCGACGCCGAATCCGTGCTCTTCAGCTTTTCGGACCGCCCGGTGCAGCAGGCGCTCGATCTCTGGCGCGAGGAAGCGTAAGCGGCCGCCGTCCTTCCCGCGCAAGCGGGTATCCAGTCCTGCCATGCTCGACTGCACACTGGATCCCCGCTTGTCCCCGCTTGTCCCCGCTTGTCCCCGCTTGCGCGGGGATGACACTGAACCACAAGTGTCCCGAAGGGTACGTTGAGCCTCTATTCAAGATACGCGCTGCCGCAACTGATCAATCTCGCGTGCGGCCTGAAGCCGTTCATGCGGCAGCGCGCGAAGGTGATTCCGTCCGCGTCGGGCGACGTGCTCGAGATCGGAATCGGTTCCGGGCTGAACGTCCCTTTCTACGATGCAGGCAAGGTCGTGCGTCTCTGGGGGCTCGATCCCTCCCCCGAGACCTGGGCGCTCGCGTCGGACGAGGTTCGCAACGCGCCGTTTCCCGTCGCGTTCCTCCCGGCCGGGGCGGAGGCAATTCCCCTCGACGCGTCAAGCATCGACTCGATCGTCATGACCTACTCGCTCTGCAGCATCCCGGACGCGACGACCGCCCTGGCGGAGATGCGGCGCGTCCTGCGGCCCGGAGGACGTCTTCTGTTCGTCGAGCACGGGCTGGCGCCGGATGCGAGCGTTCGCAAGTGGCAGCGTCGCATCACACCGCTATGGCAGAAAGTCAGCGGCGGCTGTCACCTCGATCGCGACATTCCCGCGCTCCTGCGCGAATGCGGTTTTCGGATTGCCGAGCTCGAGACGATGTACCTGCCCGGCTGGCGACCCGCCACTTTCAACTACTGGGGCGCGGCCGAATAGGCGCCGGCGGTTCGCCGCGCTCGAGCATCGCCTTCAGCGCTCCGCGGTCGGCCTTGCCGGTGCGGCCGAGCGGCAGCGCATCCACGAAGTGATATGCGTCGGGCTGCCGGAACTTCGGCAGCCGCGCCGCGGCGTGCGCGCGCAGGCTCTCCTCCGTCATGACCCTGCCGGGACGCGGGACCACCAGCACGTGAATACGCTCGCCGAGAATCGGGTCGGCGGCGCCGGCGGCCATCGCGGCCGCGACGTCCGGATGCGCTGCGAAGACCTGCTCCAGCTCAAGCGGCGAGACCTTGTTGCCGCCGCGCGAGATCAGCTCCTTCGCACGCCCGGCCAGCTCGACCACTCCGCCCTCGCGGACTCGCGCCATGTCGCCGGTGCGGAACCAGCCACCCTGGAACGCCGCCGCGGTGAGCGCCGGCGCATCGAGATAGCCGTTCATGATGAAGGGCGTGCGGATCTGCAGCTCGCCCACCTCGCCGCTCTCCGCCACGGCGCCATCGGCGGCGGCTATGCGATATTCGACATGCGGTGACGGACGACCGATACACCCGGCGAACCGCGTCTGATCCTCCGCGAGCAGAAAGAAGTCGGACGTCGCGGTCTCCGTCAGACCATAGATGTCGACCAGACCGGCGCGCGGAAAATGCGCGGCGATCTCCGCGGCCAGGGCGCCGCCCAGCGATTCTCCGCCGATCAGGATCTGCCTGAACGTCCCGCTGCGACCCGCCGCCGCGAGCTCGGTGGGCGCATCTGCGAAGAGCGCCCGCATCATGGTCGGCACGACAGCCACGCGCGCGATCTCCTCGGCCGCGACCGCCGCGCAAAATGCGCGCGGCGTGAACTTCTCGTGAATTCGCAGCGTTCCGCCGGTGACGAGCGTGAGCAGGCTGACCCAGATGCCGAAGCTGAACGTGATGTTGAGCACGAGCAGCGTGGATTCGCCGCGCTCGAAATGCAGCAGGCTGTCGATCGCCGCCAGCTTGCCCGCGAGCGCGCGGTGCGAGAGCACGACCCCCTTCGGCCGGCCCGTCGTCCCCGACGTGAAGATGACCAGCGCCGCGCCGGACAGCACGTCGCGCAGCGGCGGAGCGCCGTGCGCGGCGACGAGCAGGTCGCCGGACTCGCGCCAGGGACCGGCGACGGCAATCGCCCCACCCGTCCGCACGATGAAGCGCGCGCCGGTCGCGTCCAGATGCTCCTGCACGACCGGACCCGGGCTTGCCCGATGCACCGGCACGACCACGCCGCCTGCGCACCACACGCCGAGAAACGCGACGAGGTCCTGCGGTCGATTCGATACGGGAACCAGCACAGGTTCGTCTGGCGCAAGACCTGCCGCACGCAGCGCGCGTGCGAGCGCTTCGGTGCGCGCCCTCAAATCCGCGTAGCTCAGCGCGACATCACTGGCGAGGAGCGCGCGCGCGGCGCCGTCCGTCGCGCACCGCTCGAGGATCGGCGTCGCGACGCTGGTTGCGCTCACCCGGAGAAGCGCCGATCGCGCCACGCGATCGCGGCGCGCAGTCCTTCGGAGCGCGCGATCTCCATGAAGCGCCGCTTGTCCGGCGACCCGCGCGACTCGATGCCGTGATCGATGTCGAGCGCGGCGGCGAGCGCCTTCCCCATCCCCATGAATTCGTAGGCGCTGTTGATGGCCCGCTTCGTCTCGCGCACGAGTTCCGGATCGACCACCGCGATGCGGCGCGCCATCGCGAGCGCGGTCTCGACATCCTTGCCTCGCGGGACGACGCGATTGACCAGGCCCAGGCGCAGCGCCTCCTGCGCGGAGACGTCATCCAGCCCATTGAAAATGATCTCTTTCGCCTGCTTCGGCCCGGTCACCCAGGGCAGAATCATCGTCACGATCCCGGCGCCGAACTTGAGCTCCGGCTCGCCGAAGACGGCATCTTCGGCCGCGATCGTCAGGTCGCACGCGAGCGCGAGCTCGCACGCACCGGCCAGGCACGGGCCGTGCACGGCGGCGATCGTCGGTTTGGAGAGGGACCAGAAGCGCATCGTCGCGCCGAAATCGTCGTCCAGGATCTTGCGCCACGCGCCCTCGCCCGACGGTTGCGCCTCCATCTGCTCCTTGAGGTCGAAGCCGGATGAGAATGCCGTGCCCGCGCCGGTCACCACCATGACCCGCACGGCGGAATCGCTTTCGGCCGCATCGCAAGCGCGGTTGATCTCGTCAAGCATCGTCCGGTTCATCGCGTTCAGACGCGCCGGCCGGTCGAGCGTCAGCCGCGCAACGTGGTCGGCGATCTCGTAGCGGATGGTCGTATAGGACATGATCGACTCGGTCAGCTCGGAGGGCTCAGGCAGGCACGCTCTCGGTTGCCGCGATGACCCGGTTGCGTCCTTCGCGCTTGGCGCGGTAGAGGGCTTCGTCCGCGGCCTTGAGCAGCGCTGGGCCGTCTTGTACGTCCGGGCCCAGGGCCGCGACGCCGACGCTCACCCTGACGTGCAAAGGCCGGCCGTCTCTCGTCTCGCTCCCCGGCGCGAGGGGCGCGGACTCGACGCCGGTTCGCAACCGCTCGGCGAGCAGGCAACCTTCCTCCAGCGACGTGTGCGGCGCGAGCACCAGGATCTCCTCGCCGCCATAGCGCGTGACGATATCGGACTTGCGGACGGCATCCAGCATGAGGGCGCCGAGCGTGCTCAGCACGCGGTCCCCGACCGCATGACCGTGCTCGTCGTTGATCCGCTTGAAGTGGTCCAGATCCAGGAGCAGGACGCAGAGCGGCAGCCCGTAACGGCGCGCCTTGCCCACTTCCTCTTCGAGTCGGCGATCGAGATGCCTCCGGTTGTAGATGCCCATCAGGGGATCGGTGATGCTTTGCTCCTCGAGCACCGCCACGCGCCGCACGTCGCGCGCGGTCTGCAGCGACACAGTCGTCACGAGCACGACGAAGTAGCCGCCAAGAAAGTAGCCGGCCGGAACGAGCAGTTCGGCGAAGGATTCCCGGTCCGCCCTCTCGACCAAAAGGTACGCCACATAGGCCGCGACAAAAACCAAAATCAGGGTCGCGAGCACCTGCCACTGACGCCTGACGGTTCCGCCCGGAAGCTCGGCAACCAGACGTACCGCCGTGACGAGCGCGACGACCAGCAGCACAGCCCCGACCGCAACCAGCCCGGTGGCGATCACGTCCAGCACTTTCCGCCTCGCGAGGTAAGCAGACGAACCGAAGGGTGATGCAAACCGGGGCGAAGCGCAACTGGAGTGCGCACATGCGACGTTTGGTGCCCGCACCGTGTGGCGCGGGCGGGGGAAATTGGCGGAGTACGGCGCGCACCGCGCGGATTTCGAACATGTTCACCCATCCCATCGAGTGTGATTCCATTGCTCGGCGTGCCCTTTTTGCGAGGTTTTACATCTCGCGCGTTTACCAATACACTCCTGTTCTGCACCCCCGGATCGGCCGGATTTTCCGGACCGGATGGTCCCGGACCGCTAGTGGGATCGAAACGGGGGAGGGAACCCAGGAGCCGCATCCCCGGGAACGCACGCGGGATGCAACCAAAGGATGGAGGAGGATATGGACAAATTTCGTTCGTTTATCCGTGCGTGGCTGACGGCGGGTGCGCTCGCGCTCTTCGCGGTGTCCGCTACGCTGGTGGCACCTGCGGCGAAAGCCGCGGACCCGATCAAGATCGGATTCAGCATGGCCCTGACAGGCGGCCTGGCCGGCGCCGGCAAGGGCGCGCTGATCGCGATGGAGATCTGGAAGGACGACATCAACAAGAAGGGCGGCCTGCTCGGCCGGCCGGTCGAGTTCGTCTACTACGACGACGCGACGCAACCTGCCAAGGTCCCGGGCATCTACACCAAGCTGCTCGACGTCGACAAGGTGGATCTCGTGGTGTCGAGTTACGGCACCAATGAAATCGCGCCGGCGATGCCGATCATCATGCGCAAGAAGCTGGTGTTCCCGTCGTTGTTTGGACTGGCGGTGAACGACGAGTTCAACTACGACCGCTATTTTCAGATCATGCCGGCGGGTCCTGAGCCGAAGCTCGACTGGACGAGGGGCTTCTTCGAGCTCGCCATGGAGCAGAATCCGAAGCCCAAGACCGTCGCGATCATCGCGGCCGACGCCGAGTTCGCGCTCAACGCGGCAGCTGGCGCGCGCAAGAATGCGCTGCGTGCGGGCCTCACGATCGTCTATGACAAGACCTATCCGCCGTCGACCACCGACCACACCCCGATCGTGCGGGCGATCCAGGCGACCAATCCCGACCTCGTGTTCGTCGCTTCGTATCCGCCGGGTTCGATCGGCATCACGAAAGCGGCCAACGAAGTCGGCCTGAAGACGAAGATGTTCGGTGGCGGCATGGTCGGCCTGCAGTTCGCATCCATCCAGAAGAACCTGGGGCCAATGCTGAACGGGATCGTGAACTACGACTTCTGGGTGCCGGAGCCGACGCTCAACTTCCCGGGCGTCAAGGAGTTCCTCGCCAAGTACCAGGAGGCGGCGAAGGGCAAGGGCGTCGATCCGTACGGCCACTATCTGCCGCCGTACGCCTACGCCTACCTCGAAGTCCTCGGGCAATCCGTCGAAGCAACCAAGAGCCTGGACCAGGGGAAGCTCGCCAAGTACATGCACGACCACACCTTCAAGACGGTGGTCGGGGACGTGAAATTCGGCAAGAACGGCGAATGGGCCAAATCGCGTGTGCTGCAGGTCCAATTCCGCGACGTGCAGCCGAACAACCTCGAGCAATTCGCGGGCCCGGGCAAGCGCATCGTGCTGTATCCGAAAGAATGGAAGTCGGGAGACATCGTCTACCCGTACAAGAAGTAGCCTGATTCCGTAGCGAACCCGCACGACGGTCGTGTCCGCAGATCTACTAGCAAACGCCGTCGTCGCGGGGATCCTACTCGGCGGCTTCTACGCCGCGGTGGCGATCGGGCTGGCCATCATTTTCGGCCAGCTCGACATCGTCAACATCGCCCACCCGGCGTTCATCATCGTCGGCGCCTACACCACCTACTTTTTCAATTCCCGGTTCGGGATCGACCCGGTCCTGGTCGGGGTGCTGGCCGCCCCGATCTTCTTCCTGGTGGGGGCCGGGATCTACCGCATCTACTATTTGGCGTTCGAGCGTACCGGACAGGAATCGCTCTCCGGCCTCGCGTTCTTCTTCGGCATGATGTTCATCATCGAAGTCGTGCTGATCCTGGTCTACGGCGTCGACTACCGGCTCGTCTCGGGTCGCTACACCGGCGGGACGTTGAGCATCGGCTTCGTCGATTTTCCGCTGCGCATGCTGATACCGTTCGCGGTGTCCGTCGCGCTCACGGCGGGAATCTACACGTATCTCTCGCGCACGTTCATGGGCCGCGCGATCCAGGCCGTCGCCCAGGACCGCCTCGCGCTGCAGTTGATGGGCGCCAACCCGATCACCGTCAAGCAGTGGGCCTTCGGACTGGGCATCGCCACCGCCGCGATCGCCGGTTCCCTGCTCATCATCATCGGCCCCGTGGAACCCTCGCTCGGCCGGCTCTACATCGGCCGGGCGTTTGCCATCGTGGTGCTCGGTGGCATGGGGAGCATCTCGGGAATGTTCATCGCCGCGCTGATCCTTGGCGTCGTGGAGTCCCTCGTAACCACGTTCGGTGGACCTTCATGGGCGCCGGCAGTGGCATTCGGCCTCCTGCTCGCGACGCTCGCCTTCCGGCCGTCCGGACTTTTCGGCCGCTAGAGAATGAAAATAAGCGCCTTCTGGGTCGTCGTCGTCGCCATATTCATCGGCGGCCTGGCCTTCACGCAGTTCGCGAGCAATGATTACTACTTCACCGCCCTGTACGTGATCCTCCAGGCCACGATCATGGCGGTGGCATGGAACATCCTCGGCGGATTCACGGGCTACGTGAATTTCGGCAGTGCCGCCTTCTTTGCGGTGGGCGCGTATACGTCCATCGCGCTCAACAAGTCGCTGGGCTTGCCGCTGCCGCTGCTGATCGCGGCTTCGGCGATCGTGTGCGGCCTCATTGGCCTGGGCGTGGGTTACCTCACCCTGCGCCTCAAGGGCGTGTACTTCGCCATCGCCACGCTGGCCATGGCGATCGTGTTCGAGACGCTCATCAACAACTGGGCCTATGTGGGAGGGGCGCGCGGTGCTTACATCCTCACCCCGGAGACTTTCCTCTGGTTCAAGAGCTACGCCCAGCTCTCCTTCGTCGTGATGCTCATCCTGACGCTCGCGGCGGTGGCGATCTCCAGGCGGCTCAACTCCTCGCGTCTCGGGCGCGGCCTGGCGGCAATCCGAGACGATGAGGTCGCGGCCGAATGCGCGGGCGTGCCGACGCTGCGCCTCAAGCTGATCTCGACCACTCTCATGGGCGCTCTGATGGGCGTGGCGGGAGCACCCTACCCGTTCTTCGTCACCTTCGTCGACCCGGTCTCGGCGTTCAATCTCTTCATCGCCGTCAACGCCATCGCCATGCCGATGATCGGCGGCACGGCGCACTGGATCGGCCCCGTGATCGGCGCGCTACTGGTGGGGACCACCCAGGAGATCATCACGGTCAACGTCTCGTCCGAGCTGAACGTGCTCCTCGTCGGGATCATGCTGGTGCTGTTCATCACGCTCGCGCCACAGGGCATCGTCGGGCTGTGGCAGAAATACCGGGCGAGGCGCAAGTCATGAGCCAGGTGGTGCTGCAGGTGGACAACCTTTCGAAGCATTTCGGCGGCTTCACGGCGTTGCGCAACGTCGAGCTGCATGTCGCCGCCGGCGAGCGCCTCGGGTTGATCGGGCCGAACGGTTCGGGCAAGACCACCATGATCAACTGCATCTCGGGGGCGCTCTTCAACGACGAAGGGACCATCACCTTCGAGGGCCGTGACATCACCCGCATGGCGCCTCACCAGCGCGCCAACCTCGGCATCGCGCGCAGCTTCCAGATTCCCAAACCGTTCCGTAGCATGACGGTGCTCGAGAACCTGCGCGTACCGCTCGAATATGCTGCGCACGCCCGCACGTCCCGCCGGCGCATCATGGACGAGGCCATGGAAGTGCTGGAGCTCATCGGCCTCAAAGATCGCGCCAACCACAATTCTGCAGGGCTCACGCAGGTGGACATGCGCAAGCTGGAGCTCGCCAAGGCGCTGGCCGCGAAGCCCAAGCTGCTGGTCTCGGACGAAGCGATGGCGGGTCTCTCCAGCGCCGAGGTCGACGAGATTCTCGAGATCCTGCTGGCCCTGAACGGGCGCGGTGTGGCCGTGATCATGATCGAGCACATCATGCGCGCGGTGATGGGCTTCTCCGAGCGCGTGGTGGTGCTGGACGCGGGCCAGAAGATCGCCGAGGGCACGCCGAAGGAGATCGTCCACAATCCCGACGTGGAGAGGGCCTACCTTGGCGAATAGGCTTGTCGCGAACCAGGTCGAGGCCGGATACGGTTCGGTGCGCGTGCTCCACGGCGTGTCGATCGTTGTCGACCCGGGCGAGACCGTTGTACTGCTCGGCTCCAACGGCAACGGAAAGAGCACGCTCATCAAGTGCATCACGGGCATCGTGCAGCCGACGAGCGGCGAAATCTACTTCGAGCGCGACGGCGAGCGCATCAATCTCGTGGGGAAGTCGCCCCAGGAAATCGTCGACCTCGGGATCGCGCTGGTGCCCGAAGGCCGGCGCCTGTTTCCGAAGCTGACGGTGGAGGAGAACCTGCTGCTAGGCGCCTTCCGGCCGGACGCACGATCGAAGATCGACAACAACCTCGCCTTCGTGTTCGAGGCGTTCCCGCCGCTCCGGGAACGACGCAACCAGCTCGCGGGCAACATGAGCGGCGGCGAGCAGCAGATGGTCGCGGTCGCGCGCGCGCTCATGTCCGATCCCACCATCCTGCTGGTCGACGAGCCCTCGGTCGGCCTCGCGCCCATCCTGGTCAGCCGCATGATCGCCAAGATCAAGGAGCTCAAGGATCAGCGCAATCTCACCGTGCTGATGGCCGAGCAGAACTTCAACCAGGCCATCAAGATCGCCGATCGCGGCTACATCATCGTGCACGGGCAGATCGAGTTCGAGGGCAAGAGTGCCGCCGATCTGCGTGACAACGACATGATCAAGCAGTACTACCTCGGGGTTTAGCCCCGGCTCCGAGCCTACGCTACGCGCTCGCGCAGCGGTCGAAAGAACTCCCGGATTTCCGTCGCCAGCGCTTGCGGTTGCTCGAGCGCGGCGAAGTGGCCCCCTCGTGGCATCACGCTCCAGCGCCGGATGTCGGTGTACGTGCGCTCGGCAAGCGAGCGCGGCGGGCGGAGGATCTCTCGTGGAAACTCCGCATAGCCTGTCGGCACATCCACCGTCGCGCCGTGCGGGATGGGCCAGGGGCCATGCATCCGGGCGTAATACGGCCAGAACGAAGAGCCGATCGCGCCCGTGAACCAGTAAAGCGTGATGTCGGCGAGCATCGCGTCCCGGTCGATGGCGTTCTCGGGAACGCCACCGCAATCGGTCCAGGCGTGAAATTTCTCGACGATCCACGCTGCGAGCCCCGCGGGCGAATCGGTCAGCGCGAACGCGAGCGTCGTCGGCCGCGTGCCCTGGATCCACTGATAGCCCGTCTCCTCCTTGAGCCAATGCTTGAGCTCAACCAGATAGCGACGCTCGGCTTCCGTCGGATTCTCCAGCAACTGCTGGTCGCGCCGCACGGCCAGCAGATTGAGATGAATACCGGTCACCTGCTGCGCGAACTGGTAACCGAGCCGCGAGGCGACGAACGCGCCCCAATCGCCGCCCTGCACGCCGTAGCGCTCGTAGCCCAGCACGTCGACCATCAAGTGGGAGTAGACCTCGGCGATCCGCTCGACACCGAAGCGCTCCTGGCCAGGCCGGAACGACAGCGTGTAGCCGGGCAACGACGGTGCGATGACCGTAAACGCATCGCGCGGATCGCCGCCGAACCGGCCTGGATCCGTGAGCATGGGAATCAAATCGAAGAACTCGACGACCGACCCCGGCCAGCCGTGCGAGATCAGGAGCGGCATGGGATCGGGTCCCTTTCCCTCCTCGCAGATGAAGTGCAGATCGATGCCTGCGATGGGGACCGTGTATTGCCGGAAGGCGTTGAGCCGCGCTTCCTGTGCGCGCCAGTCGAAGCGGTCGCGCCAGTAGTCGACCAGCTCCTTCAGGTACACGACGCTGCTGCCGGTCGTCCACGGCGCAGCAGGCGGCTCGTCCGGAAAACGCACGCGCGCGAGGCGCGCGCGCAAGTCCTGCAACGCCTCGTCCGGAACGTGCAGCTCGAACGGCGTCAGGACGTGCGCGGCCATACGCAATTGCGGTTCAGGCCTTTGCGAGCGCCCGCCACACCTTCTCGCGGGTGAGAGGCATATCGAGCTGCGTGCGCCCCGTGCGCGCGTGCAGCGCGTCGACCACCGCGTTCACCAGCGCCGCGGGTGCGCCGACCGCACCCGCTTCGCCCGCGCCCTTCACGCCGAGCGGATTGCCCGTGCACGGCACGTTGTTGAAGGTGCAGTCGAACGATGGAAAATCGTCGGCGCGCGGCATCGCATAGTCCATGAACGATCCGGCGATGAGCTGTGCGCTTTCAGGATCGTAGTAGCCGTGCTCGAGCAGCGCCTGCCCCACGCCCTGCACCGTACCGCCGTGAATCTGACCCTGCGCGAGCATCGGGTTGATCGTCCGTCCGAAGTCGTCGACGATGGTGTAGCGCTCGATCGACGTCACGCCAGTATCGGGGTCGACCTCCACTTCGGCAATGTGGCAACCATTCGGATAGGTGTATTTCTCTGGCGTGCGCGTGTGCGTTGCGCTGAGGCCTTTCGCCTGCTTTGCTGCCTCGAAGAGGGAAACTTTTCGATCAGTGCCCGCGATGCGGTACTCGCCGTCGCGGTACTCGATGTCGCCCGCGGCGGCCTCCAGAAGTCCGGCCGCAGCCTGCTTGCCTTGCTCGACCGCTTCGTCCGCGGCGGCCATGGCCGCCACGCCGCCTATTGCGAGAAAACGACTGCCTCCGGTGAGGCCGTCCGTCACGATGTCCGTGTCGCCCTGCACGACTTCAATCGCCTCGGCATCGATGCCGAGCTGGTCGGAGAGGACCTGCTTGAAAGAGGTTGTGTGCCCCTGCCCGTTGTCCTGCATGCCCGAGATCACCGTGACCTTCCCCTCGCCGCCGATCCGGACGGTGACCGTGTCTCCGGCGCCGCCCCCGCAGCGCTCGATGTACATCGCCAGGCCCAGGCCGCGCAGCTTGCCTTGCTTCTCACCGGCGGCCCGGCGCGCGGGGAAGCCCCGCCAGTCCGCCCGCTCCATCGCGAGCGCCATGGCTCCGGCGAAATCGCCGCTGTCGTATTCACTGTCGACCGGCGTCATGTAGGGGAACGTGTCGATGAAGTTGCGCCGGCGAATCTCGTCGGGCCCGATGCCGAGCTCGCGCGCCGCGGTGTCGACGATGCGCTCGGTCAGGTAGATTCCCTCCGGACGGCCCGCGCCGCGATAGGCGTCGACCGGTACGGTGTTGGTGACGATCCCTTTGACGTTCAACGCGATCGCCGGAATTCGGTAGACGCTCGAGAGGACCACGAAAGCGAGCTGCGGGATGAACGGCCCGAAGTTCGACAGATACGCCCCCATGTTCGCGTACGTCGTGGCGCGCAGCGCCAGGAACTTCGCGTCGGCGTCGAGCGCGAGCTCGGCGATCGAGTAGTTGTCCCGTCCCTGCACGTCCGAGAGAAAGCTCTCGCTCCGGTCGCCGGTCCAGCGCACCGGCCGCTTGAGCCGGCGCGACGCCCACACGACGAGGGGCTGCTCGGGATGCAGGAAGATCTTCATGCCGAACGCGCCCCCGACGTTCCCGGAGACGACGCGCAGCTTCTCCTTGTCGACCTTGAGGATGGGATCGACGAGCTGGGAGAGGATCTTGTGCGGACCCTGCGTCGGCGTGTAGAGCGTCGAGCGGTCGCTTGCCGGGTCATAGTCGGCCAGCGCGGCACGCGGCTCCATCGAGTTGGCCACGACGCGATTGTTGACGAGCGAGAGCTTCACCACGTGCTTCGCCACGCTGAACGCCGCGTCGACCTTCTTCGCGTCGCCGAAGACGATGTCGAAGCAGACGTTGTTCTTGATGTCCGGCCAGACCTGCCCGGCACCCGCCTGCGTCGCCGCGTACGTATCGGCGACGGCCGGCAGCGGCTCGTAGTCGACCTCGACGAGCTCGGCAGCGTCCTTCGCCTGGGCGAGTGTCTCCGCGACCACGAGGGCAACCGGATCGCCGACGTGCCGGACGCGCTCCGCAGCCAGCAGCGGGCGCGGCGTCTCGCCGCGCGGCGTGCCGTCGGCGTTGTTGAGCGGAATCATGCAGGGAATGTTGCCCAGGCCGTCGGCCTTCACGTCCGCGCCGGTCAGCACGGCGAGCACTCCGGGCGCCTTGCGCGCCGCCGCCGCATCCACTCGAAGAAGTTTCGCGTGGGCGTGGGGCGAACGAAGCACGTAGGCGTGCGCCTCGTTCTCCAGCCGCACGTCGTCCGCGTAGCGCCCCGCGCCCCTGACGAGCGTGAGGTCTTCGATTCGGGATACGGGCTGGCCAAGCGCAAACTTCGTCATCGATGCGTCGCCTCCGGGGCTCGAAAGTTGCCGATCGTAGCAGACCGGGGAGTGCTCACTCGATCCCCATCCGTGCGGCCATGTCGCGACGCCATTCGCCGACCGGGCAGAAGCCGGGCAGCTTGCGCGCGGTCTCCTCGGCCCACCGCATGAGGGTCTCGTCGGAGTCGGCGAAGTCGAACCGGATTCGCAGCGGCTGCGCCACGTACCAGGGGGTGTCGATGAAGAGCTCGATGCGGTTGCCCTCCGGATCCCGGAAGTACACGCTCAGCGCATTGCCGTGGTTGATGGGAACGACGTCACTGGTGGGAAAGTCCTTCAGCCGGTCGTGCAACGCGCGCAGGTCGCCGAGCGAATCGAGGCGAAACGAGATCTGGTTCAGCACGTTGAACGGCGTCTCCGCGGGACGGCCCGATGCGAGCACGAGCTGATGGTGCTCGCGTGGATCGCGCGACAGGAACACGAAGTCCAGCATGCCGAGCGGTGTTTCCAGCGGCCCGCGGTCGGTGGCCACCAGCCCCAGCAAGCCGGTGTAGAAGCTCTCCATCGCGGCAAGGTCGTGCACGTGAATGCCGACGTGGCTGAAAGCGACGCGAGGTATCGCAGCGGGCATCATGGCTCCTTCGGGTTCTCCGCGTGGCGCCGCGGAAATGCATGGTCGCCCAAGTCTCGCGCGGCGCGTTCGCCCGGGTCAAGCACGACGTGCCAAGTTTGCGCGGGTATGTCGCGACGGTGTGCCTTGTCACGACGGCTTCACCGATGTCGCGATATGGGCGGGCGCCCGGAAGGAAACCGCGCCATGCCGATCGGCGAAGCATCGCAGCTCGAGACGCGCCTGGTCGAGCAGCCGGTCGTATTGCGTATCGTCGATCATGTCTGCAAGTGTCCAACCTTTGACATCCGTATGAACCCATGCGTCGATGGAGGGAAACCGGGCTGTCCCTTCCAGCGTGACGATTTCCGGGGCCCGGATTCCGGCTTCGGCGAGCAGAGCTCGCAGGACGTTGAGGTCACCCAGCGCATACGGCGCCCGCAGCGCGTCAGCAGCTGCCTGCCCGAAAAGACGCTGCAGCAACTCGGTGACCGCTGCGTAGCCTGGCGTATTCTCCAGCGTGTCCCAGACCGCGAGCACCAGACGGCCTCCAGGCCGCAAGACCCGCCACATTTCCTCGATCGCAGCGCGGCGATCATCGAAGAACATCAGACCGAACTGGCTCATCACCGCGTCGAACCGGTCCGCGTCGAAGGGAAGCGCTTCCGCCGTGCCCTGCCGCCACTCGATGCGCGGCGCCACCCGCTTCGCCACCGCGAGCATCCCGTCGTTGCGATCGAGGCCCACGACCGTTCCCGTCGCGCCGACGTGATCGGCCACCGCGCGAGCGAGCACCCCAGTACCACAGGCCACGTCGAGGACGTCGTGACCGGGCTGGAGTTGCGCGATCTTCACGAGGCGCGGCGCCCACTCCTGGAAGAGCGCCGGAAGAAAGAACTCCTCGTAGACGTCTGCCGCACTGGTTGTCAGCTGTCCCGTCTTTGCCATGTCCATACTCCGCTGCCTCCTTTTGCGTCATAGGTTTTGTCCGCACGCCAGCGACGCGGACGGCGAGCCCTCAACGTAAAAGGTCGGACCGACACGGAATAGTCCAGAATGTGGACTTCCTGCGAGAGGACGGTCAGGCTATAGTTGAGGCGGTGCATCGCTACGGCCAGTTCTGCCCGATTGCGGTCGCCTGCGAAGTGTTCGCAGAGCGGTGGACACCGCTCGTGCTGCGCGACCTCCTCTGCGGTCACCGCCACTTCAACGAGCTGCGCCGCGGCCTCCCGCTGATTTCGCGCACGCTGCTCGCCCGGCGCCTCCGCGACCTGGAGGCCGCCGGCATGATCGAACGCGTGCCGAAGCGCGGGGGACGCGGATTCGAATACCAGCCGACTCGCGCATGCGAGGCGCTCATGCCGATCCTCATCCAGCTTGGTGAGTGGGGACGCCAGTGGGTGTACCCCGAGGTGTCGAAGGAGGATCTCGATCCCGCTCTGCTGATGTGGGACGTGCAGCAGCGGTTGCGAACCGAGGTCTTGCCGACGTCGCGCACTGTCGTGCAGTTCAGCTTCCGCGGAATGCCCCGAAGAGCGAAGGAGCTTGGCGACTGGTGGCTGGTCATCGAGCGGCCGGACGTGGAGCTGTGCCTGAAGGATCCCGGCCACGAAATCGATCTCTACGTGAAGGCTGACCTGCTTGCGATGACCCGCGTGTGGATGGGCGAGCAGACGATACAATCGGCCCTGAGCTCGGGTCTCGTGCAGCTGCACGGACCGAGTCGTCTCGTGAAGGATTTTCCCCGCTGGATGATGCTCAGCGTTTTTGCGCGGCCGCGCGGTGTCGCGGATGGACCATCGACAAGCATTCGAGACAGGCGTAGCGTTCCGGTCCGGTCAGTGTCCGCGCTTCACAGGAGGTGATTCATGCCATTCGCACCGGATCAAAAGGTGACTTTCGCGCTCGAGCAGAATCTGCCGTGGCTGCCGCTCAAGGAAACGCCGGGATTCGACGGCACGGACATCCCCGGCATCTACTGCAAGTTCTTCGGCAAGGAAGACGTGGGGCCGTGGTTCTACCTGGTGAAGCACGATCCCGGCGTGGTCGTGCAGCGCCACTCGCACAACGGTGACGTCTTCCACTACATCCTCGAAGGCGAGTGGCGGATCGGTACGAGCACCAAGCGTTTCGGCCCGGGTTTCATGCAATACGAACAGCAGGGCCTCTACTACGGCCCGCTCATTTCCGGCCCGCAGGGCTCGCTCTTCCTGGCGATCTACGACAACGCCCCGTCGTTCATCGAGCCGCCGGACAGCCAGAAGGACGTCGCGCCCGAGACGGGATACGAAACGTAGTCACGGCTCCGGTCGGGCAAAAGAGGGTGCCCGGTGACTAGTCGGGCAGTCACCGGGCAGGCGACGCGCCCGCATGGCGGACGAATCACCGGGGGAGGTCACGAGGAGGAATGCTGCAGAAAGTATTTCAACTTCCTGCGCTTCGCTCTGTGCGGTAGCGCACAGAGGAGACGAAAAGACAGAGGTTCCGTCGGATCGGAAAGCAGCTCGTGGGAAACGCGGCGAGAATGCGCGACGGCAGCGGGCCCGTCACGCGGGCCGGCGCACGGCACCCTGCGATAGCAATCGGTCGTACTCGCGCTTGACCACCGCGTAGCATTCGCACCCGCGGGCTTCCAGCATGGGCCGGTCGATGACCTGGATACGGCCGCGGTGATACCGGATGATGTCCGCGGCCTGGAGCTTGCGTGCCGCTTCCGTCACGCCCTCGCGGCGCACCCCGAGCATGTTCGCGATGAGCTCCTGGGTCATCGTCACCTCGTTCGAAGGCAGGCGATCGAGGCTCAGCAGCAGCCAGCGGCAGAACTGCTGCTCCACCGGATGGTGCCGGTTGCAGACAGCCGTCTGGCCCATCTGCGTGAGCAGCGCCTGCGCGTAGCGCAGCAGGAGATCCTGCAGCGGACCGGAGCGGTGAAACTCCTCCTTCAGACGCTCGCCCGAAAGGCGAAAACCGTGGCCGCCGCTTTGCACGACGGCGCGACTCGGCGTGGTCTCGCCGCCCATGAACAGCGCGACTCCGACCATCCCCTCGAAGCCCACGACGGCGATTTCTGCAGACGCACCGTTTTCCATGACGTAGAGCAGGGAGACGATGGCGGACGTGGGAAAGTACACGTGCCCCTGCCGGCCACCGGACTCGTAGAGAACGTTCCCAAGCGGCAATTCGACCACTTCGAGGTGCTCTCGAAGCCGGTCCAATTCTGTCGCGGGTAGGGCCGCGAGCAGGAGATTTTGCTCTGAGCTGCGCCGGTCGATCATCTTTCGCCTCACGATCGCGACTGGGCACCGCTGATCCGCGAGGAACCGCGTGGGGACGTCCCCCACCCGCCAGCAATTATAGGTCGATCGCGCGATCTCTTGTGTGTGCTAACGTACAGACTGGCGCAACCCGGTGGGTTAATGATCAAAATGGGTAGTTATTGCCATGAATATAAGCGAGGCTCGCGCAACCGATCGTCGTTTGCGACGCTGCGCAAAACAGGAGACGAGGCCGATCGTTGAACGCGATGCGCCCTCCGCCACACCGGAGGACGCAAACTCCAGCGCTCGCACACGCTCCGTGGGTGGTTCGCGGAACGCACCTGTCGAGCGCAACTCTGCAACGGCGGAAGCCCCACGCCGGCTGCATGTCGGGCTCTCCGAGTCGGCACAGTTGCGCCGTGCGCTCGCCGCCAGCCGACGGCAGACCGAAGCGGCGCGCGAGGAGGTCGCAAGTCTCGCAGCGCAGGTTGCGCGGCTCACGCAGGAAATGACGCGTCTCACCCGACTGGAGGCACGGGCCAGGCGCCTGGCGTACCGCGACGAGCTGACCGGGCTGCCCAATCGCAGAGTGTTGCTCGACCGGCTCCGCCAGGCGATTGCCCAGTCGACACGGCACGGAAGATTCGTCGCCCTGCTGATGCTCGACGTGGACGGCTTCAAGACCGTGAACGACCGGCTCGGGCACACGATCGGCGACGCGCTGTTGCAAGTCGTGGCGGACCGGCTGGTCAACTGCGTGCGCGCGGGAGACACGGTCTGTCGATACGGGGGCGACGAGTTCGTGGTCCTGCTCCCGGATATCGTGAATCGCGGCGCGGCGCTCGCAGCGGAGCGGAATATTCGCGTTGTGCTCTCCGCGCCTTACGATATCGACGGCGCGCGCATAACAGAGCAGGCGAGCATCGGCGCAGCGGTGTTTCCCGCCGACGGCAGAGCTTCGCGCGCTCTCATCGCGCACGCCGACGCGGCCATGTATCAAGACAAGGCCGATCGACAGAGTCCGGTAACCTCGCGCAGCTCGCCACGTCGACGCGTCAGCGCCCCGTGAATCTCGAAGTGTCGGCATTGCTAGCGACGCCGATGCGACCTGTCCTTGGCGACCGCAATCTCGAAAGGCTACGCGACATGGCCGTGAAACGCAGCGTCAAGCGCTGCACGCATCTGTATCGTTCGGGCGACGCATTCCGCTCGATACACCTGATCGTTTCCGGCCTGATGAAGCGAGTCACCCAGTCGATCGGCGGACATGAGCAGATAATCGGCTTCGCTTTTTCCGGAGACTTGTTCGGTTTCGACGGCATCGACAGCGGCGTACACTGCTGCGATGCGGTCGCCTTGCAGGACAGCATCATCTGGAGCATCCGGTATGACCGGTTGTCGGACATTACGCGCGATCTTCCTTCCCTGGGATGCGATCTTCATCGCGCGATGAGCCGCCAGATCGTGCTGGACAACAGAATGATGATTCTGCTCGGACGCATGTTCGCCCGTGAGCGCATCGCAGCCTTCCTTCTGATGTTCGTGCGGCACTCGCAGGCGAGCCGCGCGAACACTTGCGATCTCGAACTGCGAATCACGCGTGAGGAAATGGGCAGCTACCTTGGTCTGCGTCTGGAAACCGTGAGCCGCGAGATGAGAAAACTGATCGCGTCGGGGATTCTCGTGGTCACCCGATTCCGTGTTGTAATCATGGACGTGGCCCTGCTCGAGACGATCGCCGGCCAGACCTCCGCTCAACATTGCCGCCCTGATTTCGCGGGACCCGACGCCTTCGAGTCCTTTGGCGCAGCGCTCCTGAAACTGATCGCCATGTCGGACCTGGCATCCCCGCCCGTCACGCCGTGCACCATCGAGTCGCATGAATTCGTGTGGAAAGGCTAGCCACGCGAGGATCTTACACCCTCGCTAGCGTTTTTCCCCCAGGCACTGCCGCCTGAGGAGATGCCGCTGAACCTCCCCGGCCGGCGTGCGCGGAATCCGCGCGACGAAGAAGCCCTTGCGCACGCGCTTGTGGCGTGCGACCCGCTCGGCGACGTGGGCCAGGATTTCCTCCGCATCGGGGATCGCACGGGCCGCGACGATCGCGGCGGCCGGCAGCTCCCCCCAGGTGGAATCGGGCATCGCGAACACGGCGCAATCCCCGACGTCGCGAAGGGCGAGTTGCGATCGCGTACACTCGCCGCTTCCGCATGATTCCTTTCTTCGCCGGAGTGAACGAGGCCGCAGCCCGAAACGTCCTGCTTGTCCGCGCATTCGAGGCCGGCACCGTGTCGCCTGAAATATGGAGCGACGATGATCGCGCCTGGGCGAGCCGCGCGGCGGCGGAAGTCGTGGGGGCCGGCGGAGGTCGCGACGCCTTCCTCGCGCGTCGTGCCGCGCTTGCAGTCGAACGGCTCGGGTCGCGCCATCGAAGCGTTCTCCGTGCGCTGCGCGCCGTCGAGTGGCGGCCCTGGGTCGGATGGGTCGTCGTCGCGGCGGCTTTCGTGCTCGGCCTGGCCATCGACGCGATCGGTCCCGGAAAGCGTATCAACGTACTCGCGTTCCCGCACATGGGCCTCCTCGCGTGGAATTTCGCCGTGTACGCACTGATCGCGACGCGCGCCGGAGCGCGCATTGCGAAGATCTCGGTGCACTCCCTCGGGCCGATCGCGCGCGTCGTCGCGCGGGCCGGGCACGCCGTCGCCGGCGACGCGCCGCCCGCGACCGCGCGAGGCGGGCGTGACATCGGCGCTCGCGGTGTTTGCGCACGACTGGACACAAGCGACGGCGCGTCTCGTGGCCGCGCGGATCGCGCGCGTGCTGCACATCGCCGCGGCGACCTTCGCAGTCGGCGCGATCGCGGGACTCTACATGCGCGGCCTCGCCTTCGAGTATCGCGCCGGCTGGGAAAGCACTTTTCTGGGCCCGGAGCAGGCGCATTGGCTCCTCTCGATCGTTCTCGGCCCGGCGGCGGCGCTGACCGGCATCGAACTCCCCGGCGCCGCACACTTCGCCGAGCTTCGTTTCAGCGCGGGCGACGGCGAGAATGCCGCGCCGTGGATCCATCTCTATGCGGCGACTTTTGCGCTGTTCGTGTTGCTACCGCGGGCCCTGCTCGCGCTCGGCGCGTGGCTTGCCGAACACCGACTCGCAACCCGCTTTCCGTTGCGGCTCGAGGAAGCGTACTTCCAGCGCCTGGTACGCGGCTTCCGGGGTGAGGCAGCACAGGTTCACGTGGTCCCCTACGGATATGTTCCGTCGCCCCGCGCGACGCTCGCACTCAATGCTCTCGTTGGCCGCGTGTTCGGTCCGCAGAGCGTTTTCGAAATAGCGAGTTCGGTGCCGTTCGGCGGTGAAGAGGCGATTCCTCCGGACGCTGTGCCGACGGCCCCACTTGCGCTCGTCATCGCGCTGTTTGCGATGACTGCGACACCGGAGCCGGAGAACCAGGGCGCATTTGTCGAGGCGATCGCCGGCCGATTGGCGAGCGGAGTCCCGCTGATCGTGATCGTCGACGAATCGGGATTTACCCAGCGGTTCGCCGGCGGATCCCGGACGGCGGGCGGAGCGCCAGGACGCTTGGCGGCGGATGTTCGCCGGGCAGGCGCGCGAGCCGGTATTTGCGGACCTGGAGACGGCGGATAGCGGCCATGCGGAGCGTGAGCTCGCGCGAGCGCTCGATCAAGCGCATGCGCCGGAGGTCGCGGTATGAGCGAGGGGCCGCAGCGGATCGAGCTTTCGCTCGTCTCGCACACCAATGCAGGCAAGACGACTCTTGCGCGGACGCTGCTCGGACAGGACATCGGTGAAGTACGCGACGAGCCCCACGTCACCGCGTTTGCCGAGGTCCACACGCTGATCGAGACGCCCGAGGGTGACGCAATTCGTCTCTGGGACACGCCAGGGTTCGGCGACAGCGTGCGGCTCGCCCGGCGCCTCGAGCAATCGGGAAATCCGGTCGGGCGACTGTTTTCATCGACTTGGGATCGTTTTCGGGACCGCCCGTTCTGGTCGTCCCAGCAGGCAGCGAAGAATGTCCGCGATCACGCCGACGTTGTGCTCTATCTCGTGAATGCGGCGGAAATGCCGTCGGATGCGGGCTACGTCGGGCCCGAGATGCGTATCTTGACGTGGATCGGAAAGCCGGCCCTGGTCCTCCTCAACCAGACCGGCGTGCCGCGCCCCCGCCAGGAGGAGGAGGCCGAGGAAGCGCGCTGGCGTGCGCACGTCGCACAGTACGAAGTAGTCCGGAACGTGCTCACCCTGGATGCGTTTGCGCGGTGCTGGGTGCAGGAGATCACGCTGCTTCGCGCCGTAACCGAAGTTCTTCCGGCGCCGAAGCGACCCGCTTTCGAGCGCCTGCAAGCTGCGTGGATGGGGCAGCGGCTGGGCCAGTTCGAGGCGGCCCTGGAAGCGCTTGCAGCGCAGCTCGCGCGCGCGGCGTGCGATCGCGAGGTCGTCGACGAAGCGGGCCTGCGCTCGCGCCTCCGGGAGGTCGGTTCCGCACTCGGAATCGGGCGCGCGGACGAGTCGGGCCCGCTCGGGCCCGCCATGCGCGCGCTCGCCGAGCGTCTCGACACCGACATCCGGCAGACCACCGATCGGCTCATCGCCATCCATGGCCTCGGCGGGCACGCTGCACGCAACGTGCTGGAAAGGCTTGCCGAAAATTACGCCGTCAAGCGCGGCCTGAGCGAAGGCAAGTCGGCGCTCGTCGGCGGCGTGGTGACCGGTGCGCTGGCAGGGCTCAAGGCCGACCTCGCCTCGGGCGGGCTCACGTTCGGCGCAGGCATGCTCGTCGGCGGGCTGATCGGCGCGCTGGGCGGCGCAGGGCTCGCGCGCGGCTACAACTTCCTGCGGGGTGCGAAGACCACCACGGTGCAATGGGACAAGACGGTCCTCGAAGAACTCGTGGCCGGCGCATTGCTCCGCTACCTCGCCGTCGCGCATTACGGCCGCGGGCGTGGCGAATGGACCGAGCGCGGGTATCCGGATTTCTGGAGCGAGACAGTGAAGAAAGTGATCGAGGCCCGTCGCGACACGCTTTCTGCGCTATGGGCAAGGCGTACCGCTGAGTGCGTGTCCGAAACGCTCGCGGCTGCGATGCAGGAACTGCTGACCGGAGCTTCGCGTGATCTGCTCGGGCAGCTTTATCCGGGAACCCTTACGGGCACGGCCAGCGCCCAAGTGGCCGCCGATCAAAACTGATCGACCGCGATTTCAGCCACCGAGGCACTGCTGCATCAGGATATGCCGTTGAACCTTCCCTGCCGGCGTGCGCGGAATACGTTCGACGAAGAAGACCCTGCGCACGCGCTTATGGCGTGCGACCCGCTCCGCGACGTGCGCGATGATCGCATTCGCATCGGGTGTCGCACTGGCCGGGACGACCGCGGCAACCGGCAACTCGCCCCAGGTGGGATCGAGCATTGCAAACACCGCACAATCTCCGACATCGCGATGGCTGAGCAGCGCTTCTTCCAGTTCACCGGGATAGACGTTGTAGCCACCGGAAATGATCACGTCCTTCGACCTGCCGACGAGACTGATGTATCCCGCGTGCTTCATCGCGAGATCGCCCGTCCAGCCCCAGCGCTCGCCGGTGTCGTCGGTCCTGAAATACTCCACCGTTGCCGCAGGGTCGCCGAGATACTCGCGCATGAGATGCGGCCCGCGCGTTGCCACTTCGCCGACCTCTCCCTCTGCAGCCGCCGCACCGGGTGATCTGAACACTTCGATCTCCAGGCGCCCGCCCGGCTGATTGAGTCCTTCGTAGACCTGTTCGCGATCCGGCTTGAACTGCGCCGCCAGGTGGCCGGTCTCGGTGGAGCCATAGGCGCGCGCGCACGTCAGCCATGGCAGCGCAGCTTCCGCCCGCTCGATCAAGTCGCGCGGCGCCGCCGCGCCGCCCAGCACGATCGTCGTCAGCGACTTCATCCGCGCCGGATCGAAGTCGGGATGATTCAAGAGCAGCGCGAGCTGGGCCGGCACGGCGAAAACCATCGAGATCCGATGCTGCTCCGACAGTCGCATCAAGAGCGCCGGATCCCATCTGGGCACGATCACGCCTGTGCAACCCGCGAGCACCGCGGGCTGGAACCAGGAGAACAGCCCGGCGGCGTGGGAGAACGGCACGGTGAATCCGGCCACGACATCGCTGTCGATGCGGAAGTCCTCGACGCCCGCCATCGCCGAGATCGCCCGCGCACGCTGAGTCGACAACGCCGCCTTCGGGTCTCCGGTCGTGCCCCCGGAGAAGATGATCGAGCCGGGGCCATCGGGGTCCGCCGCGATAGCTGGCGCAGCCATGGAACGATCGCGCACAAAATCTTCGAACGACGTCATGCCACGCGAGTCGATACGGTCGATGCAAACGAGCTTCGGCGGCGCAGCGAGCGCGCAAATTGCCTCGCCTGCGATCCTGGCGGTGCTGCCGTCGACGACCAGAATCGCGGGGTTCGTCAGCGTGATTGCCCGGATCAATTCGTCGACCGTGCTGCGCGTCGGGAAATTGATGCCGGTCCGGCCGGTGCGCGCGATCCCGAAATGGGCGAAGACGTACTCGGCGGAGTTGCGCGCCATGATTCCGACCCGGCCGTCCGTGCCGGCCAGTTCGGACTCGACGGCATTCGCAAACTGGTTGGCCAGGCTGTCGACTTCCGCGTAGGTCCAGTGCTGATCGCCGTCGACGACACCGATCTTGTCGCCGAAAGTGGTCGCCGCATACCGCAGAATCTCGCCGGAGGTGGCGACGTGCTGACCGGGCGTCAGGCGCTTGTGAGAGGGATGCGACAGTTCCATGCAACGACGTCATCCCGGCGTTGGCGGGGATCCAGTAACCATCGAACGGGCTCGGCCTGGATTCCCGCCTACGCGGGAATGACGGAGCCCGGAAGCACCTCCCTAGCCCACCACCGCGATCGCTTCGATCTCCACCAGCGCGCCCGGCACTGCGAGCTTGCTCACCTCGACCGTGGTGCTGGTCGGCCATCCGGGTCCGAAATACTCGTGCCGGATATCGACGCACTTGAAGAACTCGCCCATGTCGGTGACGAAGGTGCTGGTCTTCACGATGTTCTCGAGTCCCGCATCGGATGCGACGAGCACTTCCTTGAGGTTCTCGCAGACCTGGCGGAACTGCGCCCGCATGTCGCCTTCGCCCACGAGCTTCCCGTCCTTGTCCCATGCAAGCTGCCCGGAAAGGAAAATCAGCCGCTTGCCCTCGACGGACACCGCGTGCGGGAACAACGCCTTGCCGTTTGCAACGCGCGAGTAAAGCTTGTCGGAGACGACGTTCTTGCGCTTGGCCTGTGCCATGGCTCCTCCTGGTTATGACTGATCTCGAATTCCCGAATCGCCGAAGCGTCGAGTCGCCCGGGTGGTCACCCGCGGCAATCTTTAGTTCAAGGGCACGTACTCCTCCACGCCGCCGAGCGAGGAGAGATCCTCTTTGCGACCGCGCAGCTCGACGACGTTCAGGTCCGGATCGCGCACGAACACCGAGACGTGGCCGTCGCGGCCGAAAGCGACGGGCCCCTGCGTGATCCGGATGTCGTGCTCCCGCAGGGTCTCGATAGTGGCCTTGATCGACGCGACGCGCAGCGCGACGTGAGTGTAGCCGGGATACTTCTCGCCCACGTCCATGAGAATGTTCTTCTCGCCAGCGTCGGCGTTCGCGTTGTAGATGAGGTTGAGCTCGACGTCGTTGGCATTCTTGACGATCGCCACGGCGTCATTTGTGGCCTTGGCGTGCAACGTGAACCCGAGCACGGTGTAGAACTTCATTGCCCGATCCAGGTCCTTCACCCGGATCCCGATGTGGTCCACGCGGGGTATCTCGATTGTGCTCGACTTTGCCATGTTTCTCTCCACCGGATGTCCTGACCCGGGCCTAGCCTAAAGCGTTCGCATTGCCCGGTAAAGCCGCCTGCGCTCTTTCTCCCGACCGGTAGTTTCCCCGCTGCGCTAGAATCCGCACCGCCCCCGGCTGGGCGGCGCGTCGCAGCACACGACGGAGGCGAACAAGGTCCGCACGATCGTTTTTCCACTAGGGAGCAGCAATCCCATGAAGATCCTTAAATTCGCTGTGCTCGCCCTCGGCATCTCGCTCATCGGGACGGTACCCGGCTTTGCCCAGACGGGACCCGACAATCTCTGGGAAGTCACTTCGAGCATGACCATGGAGGGCATGCGCATGCCGGGCATGACGGTCCAGGTTTGCGGGAAAGCAGGGCAGAGCGACGGCCTGATGCCACCCATGCAGGGCGAATGCCAGTTCTCGGACCGCAACACCGTCGGCAACCGCACTACCTTCCGTGTGACATGCACTGGCAAGGACGCGATGAGCGGGACCGGCGAAATGACCACTGGCCCGAGCAGCTACCAGGGCATTATGCGGTTGAGCGGCAAGATGGACGGCGAGACCACCAACATTACTACCGAGTACGCCGGAAGACTCGTCGGCAAGTGCACGGCCAAGTAGCTTACTGACCGTTCCGTCGCGAACAATCGCGCCGCGACCGGTCGGCGAACCGCGCGTTACAGCCCCAGGCCGTGGCGCGCCTTCGCCGCAAGCGCCGTCTCGTAGCCCGCGTCCGCGAGACGCAGCACGCCGAGACCCGTGTCGCAATCGAGCACCCGCTCGATGCGCACGCCCGCCCCGGGCGTGCCATCGGCAACCAGGGTCACGCCCGCGCTCTGACCGTAATCGCAGAGCTGGTGCACGGTGACGAGATCGGCGCCCGCCGCACCATTCAGGAGTGCATTGAGAATGGGCCAGTCGGAGACGGCGTCGCTACCGTCGCGCATGTTCTCGGTCTCGCGATAGGGCATCGCCGCCGAAGCCGCGTCCAGATGGTCACGCGTGAATGCGATCGGGCCGGACACCTCGCCGCGCGCGACCATTTCGTTCACGAGCAACGCGAGGCGGGTGCGTTCACCGTGACCGAGCCAGCCGATGCGCGCCGGCAGGCCCTGAAACTTCACGTGCTCGCGCGCCTTCGCGATCCACGCGCAGAGCCGCTCATTTGCCGCGAACTCGCGCTCGATGAGGGCGTCGATCGCGTGGATATCCCCAGGTTCGCCCGATATCGAGATCCAGCGGAAGGGTCCGATACCCTCGCAGAAGTACGGCCGGATGAAGAGATCGACGAACGACGGGACCTCGAACGCGCGCTTGGCTCCGCCGGCCGTGGCGCGCATGCGGATGTTGTTGCCATATTCGAAGACCACCGCGCCGCGGCTCTGCAGCTCGGCCATCGCTTCGACGTGCACCCGCATGGACTCGTACGCGAGCGGCTTGACGCTCTCGGGCTCCGCCGCCCAGAGGCGTTTTGTCTCATCGAGCGGCAACGAGGCGGGCACGTAACCGCCGATGAGCTCGGTCGATGTCTGGTCGGTCACGATGTCCGGGACGAGGTTGCGGCGCAGGAGCTCGGGCAGGACGTCGGCACAATTGCCGACTAGCCCGACCGAGACCGCCTCGCCCTTCGTCCGCGCCGCGTCCACCAGCGCCAGGGCGTCGTCGAGATTGGTCGCAAGGTGCTGGCAATATCCGGTTTCGATGCGCCTCCGGATCTTGGCCGCGTCCGCCTCGACCACCAGTGTCGCGGCGCCCGCCATGTAACCCGCTAGCGGCTGTGCACCACCCATGCCCCCGCATCCGCCCGTCACCACCCAACGTCCGCGAAGCGTTCCGCCGAAATGCTTGTGCGCGCAGGCGAGGAAGGTTTCGTAGGTGCCTTGAACGATCCCCTGGCTGCCGATGTACTGCCATGCCGCGGCAGTGAAACCCGGCACGATGGTGAGCCCCTTCGCAACGAAGTCGTCCACCTGATCGTCGCTGGACCACGCCGGAACGAGGTTGCCGTTCGCCATCACGACGAGTGGACCGTCCGCGCGTGTCCGGAACACGCCGATGGGCTTGCCCGACTGCATGACGAGCGTGTGGCCCTCCTCCAGATTCCGGAGCGCGCGCACGATCAGATCGAAGGATTCCCAGTCGCGCGCAGCCTTGGCAACCGACATGTAGACGACGAGCGCTTCCGGGTTCTCGGCGTTCTCGAGATTGTTTTCCAGCAACCGCAGGATTGCCTCCTGTCGCCAGCCCTTGCAACGTAGCGTCGCGCCACGTTGTGCCGTCACCTTGCGCGGTCCCGCCGTCATGCCATCTCCTTGAGTCCGAGGAACGAATCGACCATCGCCGGATCGCGTCGTGCCTGCTCGCCATCCGCTTCGTAGGCCTTGCGGCCCGAGACGAGCACGACCACATGATCGGCTGCCGCCAGCGCACGCTTGGTGTTCTGCTCGACGAGCAGCACGCCGATGCCCTGGCGCTTCAGCTCGAGCACCGCCTTGAAGCACTGATCGACCATCGCCGGCATCAGTCCGAGCGAAAGCTCGTCCACCAGCAGAAGCTTGGGGCGCGCCATGAGCGCGCGGCCGATGGCGAGCATCTGCTGCTCGCCGCCCGACATCAGGCCCGCGCGCTGGTGAAGGCGCTCACCCAGCCGCGGGAAGAGTGCAAGCACGGATTCCTGGACGTGCCGCGCCTCGGCTTTCGTTTGCGTGTAGCCCCCGACGAGCAGATTCTCGGCGACGGTGAGATCCGGAAAGATGCGGCGCCCCTCGGGCGCCAGCGCGATACCGCGCCGCGTGCGCTCGGCCGGCGCGAGGTGCGTGACGTCCTCGCCGAGGAATTCCACTGTGCCCGCCTGCACGTCCACGTGTCCCGCGATCGCCATGATCGTCGAGGTCTTGCCGGCGCCATTCGGGCCGAGCAGCGCAGTTATCGCTCCGGCGTGCACGGTGAGATCGAGTTCCTCCACCGCCTGTACCAGCCCGTAGCCGCAGCCGAATCCTTTGAGTTCAAGCATGCGCCTCGGCCCCAAGGTAAGCATCGCGCACCTCCGCGCGCGCCATGACTGCGCGCGGCTCGCCTTCCGCGAGCAGCGCACCATTGTGCAGGACGAGCAGCCGCCGCGCGATGCGGGTGATCTCGCCTAGGTTGTGCTCCACCAGAACGATGGTGATGCCGCCCGCGTTGAGGTCGACGATCAGATCCGCGAATCGTCCCGCTTCCGACTGGTTCAATCCCGCCAGCGGTTCATCGAGCATGAGCAGGCGCGGATCGAGTGCCAGGGCGCGCGCGGCCTGCATGCGTTTGAGGTAGCCGAGCGGAACGTTGCGCGCGAGCTTGTCTGCTGCATCGGATATTCCGAGCCGCTCGAGGAGACCAAGCGCCTTCTCGCGCGCACGGCGCGCATCTACGGCCACGAGCGCCCGCCAGGGCCGCGCCATCACCTCGCCCGCCGCGGCCATCATGACGTTCTCGGCGATCGTCATGTCGCGGAAGGGGCGCACGATCTGATGGGTGAGCGCGAAGCCGAGCTGCGCGCGGCGGTGAATCGGCATGCGGGTGATGTCACGATCTTCGAAGAACACCTGGCCGGAGTCCGGCGGGAAGATTCCGGTAAGCAGCCTGAGCAGTGTGGTCTTGCCCGCCCCATTGGGGCCGATCAGTCCGACGAGCTCGCCATTCGTCACGGCGAGCGAGACATCATCGACCGCGTGGACGCCGCCGAACGCGATCGAGAGGTTGCGGGCCGCGAGGAGCGTCACGCGAGCCTCACGCCGACGCGCTGCAGGAACCCTGCGAGGCCGCCCGGGCTGAAACGCATCACCAGGAGCAGCAAGCCGCCGTACACGAGCAGCTTGTAATCGTTGATGAACCGGAAGAGCTCCGGCATCAGCGTGAGCAGGATCGCGCCCGCGACGACACCGAGCGTCGAGCCGATCCCGCCGATCACCACCATCGCCAAAATGGTGATCGACTGGATGAAGTTGAACGTGTCCGGAATGATGAGCTGCGTCATGTGCGCGTAGATTCCTCCCGCGAGCCCTGCGGCAGCAGTCCCGAGGAAGAATGCGGCGATCTTGTAGCCGGCGACGTCGATGCCGATAGTGCGAGCGGCGTCCTCGTCCTGCGCCACCGCGCCGAAGGCGCGCCCCATCCAGCTGCGCCGCACATGCAGGCTGAGCGCGACGAGGGCGACGGCCGCGCCGATCGCGAGCGCCGCATAGCCCCATTTATCGAGCGGCGAAGGGATCTTTGCGATGCCCATCTCGGCACCCAGCCAGGACTGTTTCCGAACCGCGCCGAGAAACAGGAATCCGACGCCCATGGTGACGATGGCAAGGAAGTCCTCGCGCACGCGCAACGCGGCAAACCCGACCACGATGCCGAAGACGCCCGCCACGAGCACGCCGGCAAGAATTGCAATCGGGAACGGCACGCCTGCGACTGAGCACAACGCCGCCGCATAGGCGCCCAGTCCGTAGAACGCGGCGTGCCCGAGGCTCACCTGCCCACAGAACCCGCTGATGAGATTGAGGCCAAGCGCGAGGATGACGTTCAGTGCCGCGAACGTTGCCACCGAGAGGTAGTAGTCCATCAGCGTTGTCCCGTCATCGCCTTCATCGCCTTCCGAGCAGCCCTTGCGGCCGGATCATCAGCACGATGATCAGGAACAGGAACGCGATCGCGTCGCGGTCGAGCAGCTTGTCGAGAAAGACGGTGCCGAAGCTCTCGACCACGCCGAGCGCAAGGCTTGCGACGAGCGTTCCCGCGACACTCCCGAGCCCCCCGAGCACGATGATCGCGAGCCCCTTGTAGGCGATCACGCTGCCCATTCCGGGCTCGACGAGATTGTTGAGCAGGCCGACGAGCACACCCGCGATGCCTGCCAGCACCGATGCGATGAGAAAGCTCGTGTAGCGCACGCCAGTGACGCTGACGCCGAAGCTCTCGGCCATCTGCGGATCGGACACCGTGGCGCGCCACGCGACGCCGGCACGCGTGCGCGTCGCGAACAGGGCGAACGCGGAAAGCAGCGCGACGGCCGCAACCACCATCGAGACCTGCACGAGATTCACGGTCATTCCTGCAACGCTGTAGGTCGTCGTGAACCAGGTGTTGTGCTCGAACGAGAGGCCGTAGGGGCCAAAAAGCAGACGGAAGCCGTCCTCCATCGCGATCAGCACGCCGATCGACGCCACGAGGGCCACGAACGGCGGCCGGTCGAGGATCGGCTGATAGATGAACCGGTAGATCAGCGGCCCGAGCACGCCGGCCGAAACCGCCCCGGCGACGAAAGCAACCGCCATGCTTCCGGTGTAGTTCGCCACAAGCAAACCGACGTAGGCCCCGAGCGTGAACACGGTCGCCTGCGCGACGTGCAGGATGCGCAGCAGGCCGTACACCAGCGTGAGGCCGAGCGCCATCATCGCGTAGGTACAGCCCCAGATCAGGCCGACGAGGAGGAGTTCGGCGTAGTACATTCGTCAGCACATGAGCTGTGGTGGTGAAAGAGAGTGAGCCGACACGCCTTCGCGCGAGAAAGCGAAGCGGCGTCGGCCGGAACTGCTCGGGTCATCCCCGCGCAAACGGGGATCCAGCGGGCTCACGAGCGCGCTCCGTCTGGATTCCCGCATTGGCGGGAATGACGCATCGCTTCAGCGCATCACTTCGTCGGCGGCGCGAGTAGCACCGGATCCTCGATAGTGGCCTGGTGATGGAACTTGCCGTCCTTGATCACCTGGATCTGTGCGGCCTTGTAGATCTCACCGAGATCGTTGAAGCTGATCTTCCCGGTTGCGACCTGGAAGTCCTTGGTGCCTGCGATCGCGTCGCGGATCTTGGCGGAATCGTCGGGACCCGCCTTGGCGAGCGCGGCCGCCGCGACCTGGATGGCGGTGTTGGTGCTGGCCGCTACCATGTCCGCCGGCGTATTGAACTTCTTCTCGTAGTCGTCGATGAACTTCCGCATTGCGGGCGACTTGCTGTCGCGATCGAGCGAGGTGGTGATCATGACGCCCTCGGCGGCCGGTCCCGCAATCTTGATGAAGTTGTGCGTATCGAAGCCTTCCGTGCCGAGAATCGGCGTGGTGATGCCGCCAGCGCGCAGCTGGGCGACGAGCGGACCGCCATTGAAGAAGTATCCCGACACGTAGAGCATGTCCGGGTTGTCGCGCTTCACGCTCGCGACGATCGACCCGAACTGGCGGTCGCCCATGGCGTACGTGTATTCGCTGATCACCTTGACGCCGTACTTCGGAGCCACCTCCTTGAAGCCGGCCGAGAGCGACTGCCCGAAATCGTTGTTGAGCGTGATCAGCGTGACGTTCTTCTTCTTCATGATGTCGCCGATGAAGTAGGCGGCAGCGCGCCCCTGAACCTCACCCATGAAAGACGTGCGAAATACGTAGTTGCCGGCGCGAGTGATATCGGGGTGGATCGCGTACGAGGAGATATACGGAATCTGCGCCTTCTGGAACACGCCGGCCGCCGCGCGCGTCGGTCCCGAATAGCTGCCCGAGACGACTATCTTGATCCCGTCGCCGATGTACTTGTTCGCGAGCGGCACCGCCTGGTCGGCCTTGGCCTGGTCGTCGAGCACGACGAGCTCGAGCTTGCGGCCGTTCACGCCACCTGCTGCGTTGATCTCATCGACAGCGAGCTCGGCGCCATTGAGCGCCGACTTTCCGTCCGCGGCAGCGAAGCCGGTGAGCGGCACGTGAAATCCGATCTTGATGGTTTGTTGTGCCGCGGCCGGCGCAACCAGCACTGCGCCGAGCGCTGCAGCGATCAACAGCTTGATGCCGGATATGAATCGCATTTGAACCTCCACTTGTTTCCGATTGGGCAGAACAGTTTCAGCAGGACAGTCTCTGCAAGACAGCATGAGCACGACGAAGTGTTCCGGGCGCCGATCAGACTCGGGCCGCGGCCGCCCGCGCGCTCGTCGCCGGGGTGCGCCGACGCGAGCCCCGACTCGATCCCTTTAAGCGTCCCTTTTCTACCACGATCCTTCCATTTGCGACGACCGTGTCGACGAGATTGACGCCGAACCGATTGACGACCAGTCCGTGCGCGGGAACGGTCCAGATTACGACGTCGGCGCGCTTGCCGGCCTCCAGGCTGCCCCGATCGTGTGCGAGATCGAGCGATCGGGCAGCGTTCAGCGTGCACATGTTCCAGATCTCGGCGTAGCCCAGCCGAAACAGCCGCGCGGCGAGGGCCATGACCATCTGCATCGATTGCGTCGGGCAGCTGCCCGGGTTGAAATCCGTGGAGAGCGCGACCGTCACGCCGGCTTCGACCGCGCGCCGCACCACGAGTGGCAGGAAAGGCTTCTCCGCCTCGCCGATCCCGCCGGGCACGAATCGCGGTGTCATCTCGCACATGTGCAGCGTCACGCCCGGCAGAAAGGTCGCCACCGTGCCGGCCTCGGCCATCGCACGAAATCCCGCGTCGCTCGCGTAGTCGAGATGGTCGGCCGACGCCGCCTGCAGTCGCGCCGCCACCAGCGCGCCCTGGGCGTCGCCGAACTGGTCGGCGTGCACCCGGATGCCCATCCCGGCGGCGCGCGCCGCCGTACCGACCTGCATGCACTCGTCGAACGTGAAGCAGAGCGGATCGCACGACACGTCGCAGAAGCGTGCCAGTCCGGCGGCCTCTGCAAGCCCGCTCAGTGCAACTTGCAGGTAGTCGGCGCGGCGGTCGGCATATTCATCGGGCAGCACGTGGAGCGCGAGATAGGTCGGAATGACGTCCACGGCATGGCGCAGCCCCGCGGTCAGCTGCAGCAGACGCAGCTCCGCGTCGCGCTCGAGTCCATAGCCAGTCTTCGCCTCGAGGGTCGTCGTGCCATGCAGAAGCATGGTGTCCAGATCATCGAGCGCCTGCGCGACGAGCGCGTCGTCGGACGTCTCGAGCGTCTTGCGCACTGTGAACCGGATGCCACCGTCGAGTCGCCGCGCGGGCGCCCGCTGGGTGACTTTCGCCTCGTATTCCTCGTGGCGCGTTCCACCGTACAGTAGATGCGAATGTGGATCGACGAAGCCCGGGCTCACCAGCCGACCCGTTGCGTCGAGGGTCGTGGACGCTGAAAACGTCCGTGCGATCTCGGCCGTGGAGCCGACAGCGACGATGCGGCCGTCGCGAATCGCGAGCGCGCCGTCGGCGATCGATTCGATCTGCTGCAGCGCGGCGCCACGAATACCTTCCGCAGGACCACGGCAGGTGAGCAACTCCGCCGCGTGCACGATCAGGAGGTCGGCGTCGCGAGTACCGTCGTGAACGGCGTCCCGGGCGGCACTGCGAGCGGCGTTGCGCTTTCCCATGGTGTGGAATAATATTCCACGTGATGGCAAAAAGGCAAGCCGCCCATTCGATCACTCCGGTCATCGCAGCGGGCACCGCGGCCGCCCGCGGACGGCCGCGCCGCGTGCCGCGCGCGGCCTTGCGCAACGACCCGCTTCCGGTGCGCGCCGTGCAGCGCGCATTCGATCTGCTCGCCCTGCTCGGACAGAGCCGCGAGGCGGCGACGCTCTCCGAGCTGGCCCGCGCCGCTGCACTCCCGGTCAGCACGGTGGCGCGCCTGCTCGCCACGCTCGAGCACAGCGGCCTGGTGCGACGCGCGGCGGCAGGCGGCTACGCGGCCGGCGGGCGTCTGCTGCAGATCGGACTCGCCGCCGTGCGGGGAATGAGCATCTACGACCTCTCCGAAGCGCATTTGCGGCGCCTCTCCGAGGCGACCGGCGAGACCGCCAATCTCGCGGTGCGCGCGGACACGGACCACGCGCTCTATCTGCGCCAGCACGTGAGCGCGCACAGCATCCATCACGCCTCCTGGCTTGGGCGCACGTTGCCGATCGACAGGACGGCGGTCGGCCAGGCGCTTGCAGGCCAAGTGAACAGCAAGGGCTTCGTCGCGCGCCGCGACACGCTCGAACGCGGCGTGACCGCGATCGCGGCGCCCGTGCTCGGGCCGGGTGGAGAGATCGCAGCAGCGCTCAGCATCACGGGACCGTCGTTCCGGATCAGCGACGCTGCCATCGATCGCTACGGCGCGCTCGTCGTGCAGGAAGCGCAACTTGCCGCCGCAGCGCTCGGCGCACCGGGACCCGGAGACGAACGATGACGACGGTCTGCAGAGCGCTACCGGCGGGTAACGCGACGTTCCTTTCGGCGCCGTTCGTCGATATCGACCAGCTCGCGGCGCGATTCGCGGTGCTCGGCATCCCGTACGGTATCCCCTACACGGTTCGCAACATCGCGCCGAGCGTCGCGGATGCGCCGCGCGTCATTCGCGAGCGCTCGGCGCGCTTCGGGCGCATGCTGGGTCATCACGATTTCGACCTCGGCGGTGCACTTGCCGAGCACGGCGACCTCGCCCTTGCGGACTGCGGCGACGTACCCGCGGATCCGCGTGACCTTCGCTGGCAGCGCCGCGCGCGCCACCGAGGCAGTCCGCAAGATCCTCGCCGCCGGCGCGCTCCCGATCGTGCTCGGCGGCGACGACTCGACGACCGCGCTCGCGATCCGTGCGTTCGAGGGCCACGGGCCGCTGCACGTCCTGCAAATCGACGCGCACATCGACTATCGCGACGAGGTCGACGGGATTCGCGACGGCTATTCGAGCCCGATGCGCCGCGCGGCGGAGATGCCCTGGGTGAAGCGCATCGTGCACTGCGGCGCGCGTGGTGTGGGAAGCGCGCGCCCCGACGACGTGCGCGCGACACTCGCGCGCGGGAACGCGATCATCACCGCCCGCGAACTGCGGCGCGCGGGGATCGAGCGGGTGCTCGCCGAGTTTCCGCCGGGTGAACGCTACTACGTCGCCTTTGACTGCGACGGCATGGATCCGTCGGTGATGCCCGGCACCAGTGCGCCGTTGCCGGGCGGGCTCGCGTTCGACGATGCGGTGGACCTTCTCACCGGACTGGCGCGGCGCGGCACAGTGGCCGGCATCAACTTCGCCGAGCACTATCCGTCGCTCGATGCGAACGGCATCACCGCGCTCGCAATCGTTCGCTTGATCGTCGACCTCGTCGGAACCATCCAACGGAGCAAGCCATGAGCGGCGCCGCGAACGCCACTTTGCCGCAGGACATCGTGGATCAGTACCGATCCGACGGCATCGTCATTCTGCGCGGCCTGTTTCAGGCGTGGGTCGCGCCGCTGCGCGCCGGCGTCGACCGGCTCATGGCCGATCCGAGCCCGCGCGAGCGGACCTATCGTCCGCAGGACGGCTCGGCGCCCTTCTTCCAGGACTACTGCAACTGGCAGCGCATTCCGGAGTTTCGCGCCTTCGTCCATGAATCGCCCGCGGCCGCGCTTGCCGCCAGGCTGATGGCATCGCACACCGCGCGGTTCTTCCACGATCACGTGCTCGTGAAAGAGCCCGGCACAAGCGTTCCGACGCCGTGGCATCAGGACCAACCTTATTATTGCGTCGAAGGCAGCCAGAGCGTGAGCTTCTGGATCGCGCTCGATCCGGTCGCGCGCGAGACGGTGCCCGAGTACGTCGCCGGTTCACATCGCTGGGGTCGGGACTACCGGCCGATGCGCTTCGACGGCACGCCGCTTTACGCGCAAGACGACTTCGCCCCGATACCGGACATCGAAGCGCAGCGCGCCAAGTTGCACATCGTCGGCGAGGCGATGCAGCCCGGCGACGCGCTTGCCTTTCACTTCCGCACCGTGCACGGTGCGCCGGCAAACCAATCCGCCGAGCGACGTCGTGCGATGTCCGCACGCTGGGTGGGCGACGACGCAACGTTCGCCGAGCGTGGCGGCACGACCTCGCCGCCCTTTCCCCATTTGGGGCTCCGTCACGGCGACGCGCTCGACGTCCCCGAATTTCCCATCATATTTCGTTCCTGAACAAAGGCCTTCCATGACCGAGAAGAGTGCCGCACGCGTGATCCGCGCACCGCGCGGAACGCAACTCAGCGCGCAGAGCTGGCTCACCGAAGCGCCGCTGCGCATGCTCATGAACAACCTGGATCCGGAGGTCGCCGAGCGACCCGAAGATCTCGTCGTGTACGGCGGCATCGGCAAGGCGGCCCGCAACTGGGAGTGCTTCGACGCGATCGTCGCGACCCTGAAGCGCCTCGGCGCCGACGAAAGTCTGCTCGTGCAGTCCGGCAAGCCGGTGGGCGTGTTCAAGACCCATCCGGACGCGCCGCGCGTGCTGATCGCCAATTCCAACCTGGTGCCGAAGTGGGCCGACTGGGAGCACTTCAACGAGCTCGATCGACAGGGTCTGATGATGTACGGGCAGATGACCGCGGGCTCGTGGATCTACATCGGCAGCCAGGGCATCGTGCAGGGAACCTACGAGACCTTCGCTGAGGCGGGACGCCGCCACTACGGCGGCGACTGGACCGGGAAGTGGATCCTGACCGCCGGGCTCGGAGGAATGGGCGGCGCGCAGCCCCTCGCCGCGACCATGGCCGGCGCGTCGATGCTCGCGATCGAGTGCGACCCGTCCCGCATCGACATGCGGCTCAAGAGCGGCTATCTCGATGCGCGCGCTAACACCCTCGACGAAGCGTTCACGATGCTGGAGCGTGCGCTCACGGAGAAGCGCGCGGTCTCGATCGGGCTGCACGGCAACGCCTGCGAGCTCCTGCCGAAGATCCTGGCGCGCGCGCGCACGAGTGACCTGAAGCCGGCGCTGGTGACCGACCAGACCTCGGCGCACGATCCTGCGAACGGCTACCTTCCCGAGCACTGGTCGCTCGAGAAGTGGTGGGACTTGCGCAAGCGTGACCCGGAAGAGGTCGCGATCTCCGCGCGCGAGTCGATTCGCAAGCACGTGCACACCATCCTCGAATTCAATGGCATGCAGATTCCGTGCGTCGACTACGGCAACAATATCCGCCAGGAAGCGAAGGACGTCGGGGAGCGCCATGCGTTCGACTATCCGGGGTTCGTGCCGGCGTACATCCGTCCGATGTTCTGCGTGGGCAAGGGCCCGTTTCGCTGGGCAGCGCTCTCGGGCGACCCGGAAGACATCTACCGGACCGATGCAAAAATCCGCGAGCTCTTCCCGCGCGACAAGCACCTGAACCTCTGGCTCGACATGGCGCAGAAGCGCATCAAGTTCCAGGGACTCCCGGCGCGCATCTGCTGGCTCGGGCTCGGCGAACGGCACCTTGCGGGGCTTGCGTTCAACGAGATGGTGCGATCGGGCGAGCTCAAGGCGCCGATCGTGATCGGACGCGACCACCTCGACTCCGGTTCGGTGGCGAGCCCGAACCGCGAGACCGAGTCGATGCGCGACGGATCCGACGCCGTGTCGGACTGGGCGTTGCTCAATCTCCTCGTCAACTGCGCGGGCGGCGCGACCTGGGTGTCGTTCCATCACGGCGGTGGCGTGGGCATGGGTTACTCGCAGCACGCCGGGATGGTGATCGTCTGCGACGGGACCGACGCCGCGGCACGGCGGATCGAGCGGGTGCTGTGGAACGATCCTGCGACGGGCGTCATGCGCCATGCCGACGCGGGCTATCCGGAAGCCATCGCTTGCGCGCGGGAGCGGAAGCTCGATCTGCCGATGCTCGTCGGATCGTGAGCTAGCGCTTCACATGTAATACCGATGCTCTCCCTCGGCCGACATCGCCTCACGCTCGCAAACCTGCGCCGCATCGCGCGCGGGGACGAAGCGATCGCGCTCGACCAGGCGTGTCTGGGAGAGTTGCTGGCAGGGGCGGCGGTCGTCGACCGGGTCGTGGCCGGCAACGAACCCGCGTATGGCATCAATACGGGGTTCGGCAAGCTCGCGCAAAGTCGCATTCCCCACGCGGAGCTCGAGCGCCTGCAGCGGAATCTTGTGCTGTCGCATGCCGTGGGCACCGGCCCGCTCCTCGGCGACGACGTCGTGCGGCTCATTCTCGCGCTCAAAGTCGCGAGCCTCGCGCAGGGATACTCGGGCGTGCGCCCGGAGACGGTCGAGGCGCTCGTTGCGCTCTTCCAGGCGCGCGTGTACCCCTGCATCCCCGCGAAAGGCTCGGTGGGCGCATCCGGTGATCTCGCGCCGCTCGCTCACCTCGCGGCCGCGCTGCTCGGTGTCGGTGAAGTACGGATCGCGGGCGAGCGCCGGCCCGCCGACGAGGGACTGCGGCGCGCCCGACTGGCGCCCCTGCGCCTCGCTCCGAAGGAAGGGCTCGCGCTCCTGAACGGCACCCAGGTGTCGACTGCACTGGCGCTCGTCGGACTTTTCGCGATCGAGGATGCATTTGCCGCGGCACTGGTCGCCGGCGCGCTCTCCGTCGATGCGGCGATGGGCAGCGACACGCCCTTCGACCCGCGCATCCACGCAGTTGCGCGGCCAGCCCGGCCAGATCGAGGTCGCCACGCACTATCGCGACCTCCTCGCGGGGAGCCAGATTCGCGCCTCCCACGTTAGCGGCGATGACCGCGTGCAGGACCCCTACTCGCTGCGCTGCCAGCCCCAGGTGATGGGCGCGTGCCTCGACGTGATACGGTCCGCGGCGCGCACGCTCGAGATCGAAGCGAACGGCGTGTCGGACAACCCGCTGATCTTCGCCGCGACCGACGAGGTGCTGTCCGGTGGGAATTTTCATGCCGAACCAGTTGCGCTTGCTGCCGACGCGCTGGCCATCGCCTGCGCGGAAATCGGGGCAATTTCCGAACGGCGAATCGCGCTCCTCATCGACGCGAGCATCAGTCGCCTGCCGCCATTCCTCGTCAAGGACAGCGGTTTGAACTCCGGTTTCATGGTCGCTCAGGTCACGGCGGCGTCCCTCGCGAGCGAAAACAAGTCTCTCGCGCACCCCGCAAGCGTGGACAGCTTGCCGACCTCTGCGAACCAGGAGGATCACGTGAGCATGGCGACTTTCGCCGCGCGCCGGCTTGCGGACGTCGCGGACAACTGTGCCGGCATCGTCGCGATCGAGCTTCTCGCTGCCGCCCAGGGCGTGGAGCTGCGCGCGCCGCTGCACACTTCATCGCAACTGCACACCGCGATCACGAAAGTGCGCGCAGTTGCCGCTCATTACGATGCGGACCGCTACTTCGCGCCGGACATCGAGGCGGTGAAGCGGCTCGTCGCAGCAGGCGCATTCAACGCGTTCGCCGGCGATCTGCTGCCGTCCGGAGGCTGAGCATGGACCCTTATACATTTCGCGAAGGTCGCAGTCCGCTCCTGGTGTCGATGCCGCACACCGGCACGCACATTCCGGATGCTTTAGCGCGGCGCATGACCGAGATCGCGCGCACGGTCCCCGACACCGACTGGCACATGGAACGACTCTACGATTTTCTTGACGCGCTCGGGGTATCGGTGCTCGTCGCGACGCATTCGCGCTACGTCGTCGATCTGAACCGCCCGCCCGACAACGCGAACCTCTACCCGGGCCAGGACACGACCGGCCTCTGCCCCGTCGACACCTTCTACCGGCAGCCGATCTATGCACCGGGTGAGGTGCCGGATGATGAAGAAATTGCCGATCGGGTGGCGCGATACTGGACGCCCTATCATGCGAAGCTTGCCGAGGAGCTCGAGCGGCTGAAGGCTCGACATGGTCGCGCGCTGCTGTGGGACGCGCACTCGATCTTCTCCGTGGTGCCGCGCTTCTTCGAAGGAACGCTACCCGATTTCAATCTCGGCACGGCGGAAGGCCGCTCGTGCGCGAGCGGCGTGGGCGAGGCGGTGCTGGCGGTCGCGGCGCGCGCACCCGGACTATCGCGCGGTGCTGAACGGCCGCTTCAAGGGAGGCTATATCACGCGTCGCTATGGCCGCCCCGCGGAAAACGTGCATGCGTTCCAGCTCGAGCTTTCGGAGGCGACTTACATGGAAGAGTCCGCGCCGTTCCGCTTTCGCGACGACCTCGCAGAGCGCGTGCGACCGCATCTGCGCGCGATGGTCGAGAAGTTCATGGAGATTGCGTGACGCGATATTTCACGACCGCGGCACTCCTGCCCGGCGGCTGGGCACGCGACGTCGCGATCACCGTCGACGCTCAAGGCGATTTCACGGCGGTCGAGCCAGGCGCGTCGACCGTCGGCGCGCAAGTGCTCGCGGGTCCCGCGCTGCCCGGTATGGCCAACGTGCACTCGCACGCCTTTCAGCGCGCGATGGCCGGCCTCACCGAAGTGCGCGGCACGCCGGACGACGACTTCTGGGCCTGGCGCGAGCTGATGTACCGATTCGTGGCGCGCCTGACGCCCGAGCAGGCGTTCGCGGTCGCCCGCCATCTTTACATAGAGATGCTGTGCGCGGGCTACACCGCAGTCGGCGAGTTCCACTACGTCCACAATCAGGCCGACGGAACACCCTACGCCGAACGCTCGGAGCTCCTGCTTGCGCACCTCGCCGCGGCGCGCGAGACGGGCATCGGCGTTACCCTTCTGCCGACGCTGTACCGGTGGTCGGACTTCGGTGCGCGAGCGCTGCAGCCGCGCCAGCGACGTTTCGACACCGATCCGGCCACGATCCTGGCGATGGTCGAGCGCGCCCGCATGGTCGCCGCGAACAAACCTGATGTGCGGGTAGGCATCGCCCCCCACTCGTTGCGGGCAGCCGATCCGGCCTCCCTTGCGGAGCTGGTCGCCGGGATCACCGCGATCGATCCCTCCGCTCCGATTCACCTCCACGCCGCCGAGCAGACGAAGGAGGTGGACGACTGCGTCGCCTGGAGTGGCCAGCGCCCGATCGAGTGGCTGCTCGCGAACCTGCCGGTCGATGCGCGCTGGTGCGTGGTGCACGCGACTCACATGACCAGCGACGAGACCACCGCGCTCGCAGCGAGTGGCGCGGTCGCCGGACTGTGCCCCACGACGGAAGGGAACCTCGGCGACGGCATTTTTCCGCTCGTCGATTTTCGCGCCGCAGGAGGTCGTTATGGCATCGGCGGCGACAGTCACGTCTCGCGCAGTCCGGCCGAAGAGCTGCGGATGCTCGAGTACGCGCAACGCCTGAAGCGTCGCAAGCGGAATCTCACCGTGCGCGCGGATTCGCCGGCGGTGGGCACCACGCTCTGGACGGAAGCCGCTGCGGGCGGCGCACAAGCACTCGGACGCGACATGGGTGCAATCGCTGCCGGCCTGCGCGCGGACCTCGTCGTGCTCGATGCGAATCGTCCGGATCTTGCAGCACGCCGCGAAGACGCCATTGCGAACGCGCTGATTTTCTCCGGCGCAACGAATCTCGTCAGCGACGTGATGGTCGGCGGCCGCTGGGTCGTTCGTGACGCGCAGCATCCGCTCGCGGACGCCGCCGCGCACGATTACCGTCACATCCTCGCCGAACTGCTCGGCTGAACCTGCGTCCCGGCGCTCCGTCGCCGGCGCCGCATCCCGACTCCCCCCTCGCCGAGGAGTGTCGACGAGCCGTCGGAGCGGGGCGAAGCCCGACATATGCACCGCGGTCATCCTCCACGAACCGCATCACTTCGGATGTTCCGGCAGGAAAAAATTCTCACCGCCTTGCACTGCTTTGGCCGCCTGACTGCCCCCGCCGCGCGCTCATCGGAAAGCGATGTGCATTTTGCTAACGGGAACATCGATTTCTTCAATATAAATAGGTGGTTATCCCGCCCTGCTCAGGTAGTCGGCGCACATATTGCTCCGTATGGGCCCGGATGGGCGGACGGGCTCGACAAGAGTGGGCAAAAGGGAAACAAAATCAGGTGGTTCTCCAAAGGGGGCGCACGTCGGCAAATCGACGCGCGTGTCGGCGCGCCAGCCGGTAACGGCCGCCGAACGACCGCCTCATCGCGCCGCTCGCCCGATCCCGCCCTATCCACTCAGGCTACAGCTGGAGCAGCTCGAACCCCGGCTCCTCCTGTCCGCTGACGGCCTCGGGCTCGCGCCCGAGCTCGTACTGCCCGGTGCGCAGCCTGCTCCGGCCACCATCGTCGCGCCGTCTCAGTCCACCGATTCCGCCCGCGCCGCAGTCGTGGCGAGCCGCGAGCTCGTCTTCATCGACCCGCGCGTGCCGGACGCCCAGCAGTTGCTCGCCGCGCTCGTCGGGGACGCCGATCCGAGCCGTCGATTCGAAGTCATCACCCTCGATACGCAACGCGACGGCATCGTCCAGGTCACCGCCGCGCTCAAGAGCCGGATGCAGCTCGACGCCGTCCATTTCATCACTCACGGCTCCGACGGCGCCATCCAGCTCGGCGGAACGGTGCTCGATGCCAAGGCGCTCTGCGCAAACACCGATTTGATCAGCGCGTGGGGCAGCGCGCTCAAGGACGGCGCCGATCTTCTCTTCTACGGCTGCGATCTCGCTTCGACCGCGCGCGGCCGCGCGCTCGTCGACTGGATCGCGGACCTGACCGGCGCCGACGTCGCAGCGAGCACGGACAAGACGGGAAGCGCCGCGCAGGGCGGCGACTGGGAGCTCGAGTATCGCGTCGGGCAGGTGGACGCCGAAATCGTCGTCACCCGTGCGGCGCAGCGCGCGTGGAACGGTCTCCTCGCGACCGTAGCGGTCACCACGACCAATGACGTACTGGACGGAGACACCTCGTCAATCGCGAACTTGCTGCTCACCCCGGGACTGGACGGCAAGATCTCTCTGCGCGAAGCGATCATCGCTGCGAACAACACGGCGAACGCGGGGGGCCCCGATCTCATCCAGTTCAATATCTCCGGCATAGGGCCGCATACGATTAACGTCATGGACCCGGACGGCGCCGGCCCCTTCGCTGGCCTGCCGACGATCGTCGATCCAGTAATTATCGACGCCACTACGCAACCCGGATTTTCCGGCACGCCAATCATTCAGCTGAATGGCACCAATGCAGGCCCGGGCGCGGACGGCTTTTCGATCACTGCGGGTGGCTCGACCATTCGCGGCTTCGTGATAAACCGCTTCCGCGGCGATGGTATCGATATTTCGGGCGGCGGTGGAAACACGATTGTCGGAAACTGGATAGGGACGAATGCCGCCGGGACGAACGCATCTGCAAACAGCGGGGTCGGGATCAGGCTCGCCTCGGGAAACAACACCGTAGGCGGAACGTCGTCTGGGGACCGCAACGTGATTTCCGGCAACAGCAGTGCCGGCGTGCTCATCGCGTCCGCCGGCAACGTGGTGCAGGGAAACCGCATCGGCACCGACAAGGACGGCAACGCTGCAATCGCCAACTCCCAGTCCGGCGTGCTCGTGACCGCCTCCGGAAACACCATCGGCGGCACGGCCGTCGGCGCCGGGAATTTGGTCTCCGGCAATGCCTGGAGCGGGGTCGAGTTCAACGGCCCGGGCGCGACCGGCAACGTAGTCCTCGGCAACACGATGGGTCTGAACGCCGCCGGCGACACGGCGATCGCGAACGGTCTCTCCGGCGTCCTGCTCACGGGCGGCGCGGGCGGCAACACGATCGGCGGCACCGTAGCCGGGGCCGCGCAACGTCTTTCCGGCAACGGATTCCAGGACCGGATCACCGGCTTCGCCTCGAACGGCCAACCTCATCCAGGGGAACTACATCGGGACTGACGCCTGGCGGCACACTCGACCGCGCAATGCCGAGGACGGCGTTTACTTCGAGGCGGCTCGACAACATCGTCGGCGGCGTCGAGCGGGTAACTTCCTGTCCGGGAACGCCTGGACCGGCGTCACATCTGGGGGACTGGTCAGGCAACATCGTGTCAGGGGAACTATCGTCGGGACCAACTGCCGCGGGACGCTGATCCTCGGCAACGGCGAGCAACGTGTGGTTCGCGACCTCTGGTGCAGCGAACACGTGATGGCGGCACGGCCCCTGGTGCCGGCAACTGATCACGTAAACGGCTGGGACGGCCTGATGCTCACGGACGAGGAACCGGGAATTCGTCCTCGGCAACACGATCTGCATTCGGATCTATCGAAGAGTCGATCGACATCGACGACAACTGCAGCCTAGCGTTCGATGGCATCGGCCGAACGTCTCGACCCGACGCCGGGAACGCAGTACGGCACGACAGCGATGGCGGTCTCGAACCGCCGGCAGAACTTCCCGGTGCTCGCCTCCGCCGTCGACGACTGGCACCCAGATCTCCATCGTCGGCACCCTGAGCAGTACGGTGCAAACACCAATTTCCGCATTGAATTTTTGCCGCCAGATGGCCGAGTCAGACGGCGAGGCGAGGGTCACGTTTTCTTGGCTTGCGCATGTCACGACCGACGCGACCGGTAACGTCAACAATTTCCGGTCGATTCTCGACGTTCCCTGGCACCCTGGCCGAGGGGATTTGCGCAACCGCCACCGTCGACGCGAGGCGGCGGAAAATTCACATGGTTCTTCGACACATCGGAATTCGGCGCGAACCGTCACGCAGCCGAACGTAGCCCCCGTCGCGACCAACCTCTCGGCCCCCGAGACCTACACCGAGGACACCGCTCTCAATCTCATCGACATCGTCGTGAGCGACATCGACAGCCCCACCGTCACGGTCACCCTCACCCTCTCGGACCTGGCTGCCGGTTCGCTCAATACGGGCACCTCGGGTGCGGTCACCTCGACCTTCAGCGCCGGGGTGTGGACTGCCAGCGGCGCCATCGCCAATGTGAACACGCTACTCGCCGGGCTCACCTTCACCCCGGCGCTCAACTACAACAGCAATTTCACCATCGCCACCAGCGTCTCCGATGGCCTCGCCCCCGCCCTCACCGGCTCCAAGGCGATGACCGGCCGGTCACCCTCACGCTCTCGGACCTGGCCGCCGGATCGCTCAATACAGGCACCTCCGGTGCGGTCACCTCGACCTTCAGCGCCGGGGTGTGGACCGCCAGCGGCGCCATCGCCAATGTGAACACGCTACTCGCCGGGCTCACCTTCACCCCGGCGCTCAACTACAACAGCAATTTCACCATCGCCACCAGCGTCTCCGATGGCCTCGCCCCCGCCCTCACCGGCTCCAAGGCAATGAGCGCCATTGCAGTCAACGATGCGCCGGTGCTTGCGGGGGCAAGCGACCTGATTGCGATCAACGAGGATCTGGCGACCAATCCCGGCACGCCAGTCTCGGTGCTGATCGCAGGGCAAGTAGGCGACAGCGATGCCGGCGCGCTCACGGGGATTGCGGTCATTGCCGTAGACAACACCAACGGTGCGTGGGAGTACTCCATAAACGGCGGCGCCAGTTGGAATGCTTTCGGCAACCCCTCGACAACAGCCGCACGGCTGCTGGCGGCCGATGCAAACACCTTCGTACGCTTCGTCCCGGACCCGAACTGGAACGGCACGGTAACCAATGGGATCACTTTCCACGCGTGGGACCAGACAAGCGGCTCTGCCGGCGGCACAGCGGCTCTGACGCCGACCCAGACTGTTCTAGATAACTTCGGATCCGTCTCCTACAACAGTAACAACGGTAGCGCGTCATGGGCAACTTCCTGGGTTGAGACCGACAGTGCCGGTGGCGGCGCCGGCAGCGGCGAAATCCGCGTCGAGGCCGGCAGCCTCAGGCTACATCCGGCCATTAATGGCGATTCGCTTTACCGTGAAGTCAATTTGATCGGCGCATCCATCGCCACGCTGACCTTTGATTACACGAATTCGCTTGGCGCGGTAGATCGAGTAGATCTACAAGTTTCGAGTAACGGGGGCGGTAGCTACAGCACGTTAGCAAGCTTCAGCTCGACGTCGAACACAGGATCTGGCGCGATGTCCTTTGATATCAGCGCCTACATCGCCGCCAACACACGGGTCCGGTTTGTCGTGGCCGCAAATGGCGCCAACCAGTACCTTTATGTCGACAATGTCCAGATTGCCTATGTCACCCAACTCACTGGGGGCAGTACGGCTTTTAGCGCGGCGTCCGCCAGCAGTGGTATCACGGTCAGCCCGGTGAACGATGCGCCGACTGCGACGAACCTCTCGGCCCCCGAGACCTACACCGAGGACACCGCGCTCAATCTCGTCGACATCGTCGTGAGCGACATCGACAGCCCCACCGTCACGGTCACCCTCACCCTCTCGGACCTGGCCGCCGGTTCGCTCAATACGGGCACCTCCGGTGCGGTCACCTCGACCTTCAGCGCCGGGGTGTGGACCGCCAGCGGCGCCATCGCCAATGTGAACACGCTACTCGCCGGGCTCACCTTCACCCCGGCGCTCAACTACAACAGCAATTTCACCATCGCCACCAGCGTCTCCGATGGCCTCGCCCCCGCCCTCACCGGCTCCAAGGCAATGAGCGCCATTGCAGTCAACGATGCGCCGACTGCGACGAACCTCTCGGCCCCCGAGACCTACACCGAGGACACCGCGCTCAATCTCGTCGACATCGTCGTGAGCGACATCGACAGCCCCACCGTCACGGTCACCCTCACCCTCTCGGACCTGGCCGCCGGTTCGCTCAATACGGGCACCTCCGGTGCGGTCACCTCGACCTTCAGCGCCGGGGTGTGGACCGCCAGCGGCGCCATCGCCAATGTGAACACGCTACTCGCCGGGCTCACCTTCACCCCGGCGCTCAACTACAACAGCAATTTCACCATCGCCACCAGCGTCTCCGATGGCCTCGCCCCCGCCCTCACCGGCTCCAAGGCAATGAGCGCCATTGCAGTCAACGATGCGCCGACTGCGACGAACCTCTCGGCCCCCGAGACCTACACCGAGGACACCGCGCTCAATCTCGTCGACATCGTCGTGAGCGACATCGACAGCCCCACCGTCACGGTCACCCTCACCCTCTCGGACCTGGCCGCCGGTTCGCTCAATACGGGCACCTCCGGTGCGGTCACCTCGACCTTCAGCGCCGGGGTGTGGACCGCCAGCGGCGCCATCGCCAATGTGAACACGCTACTCGCCGGGCTCACCTTCACCCCGGCGCTCAACTACAACAGCAATTTCACCATCGCCACCAGCGTCTCCGATGGCCTCGCCCCCGCCCTCACCGGCTCCAAGGCAATGAGCGCCATTGCAGTCAACGATGCGCCGCTCGTAACGACTTCAGTCGGCGCCACGGCGTATATGGAGAATGATCCGGCCACGCCCGTTGATTCGTTAGTGGCAGTGAGCGACACGGACAACACGACCCTCGCCAGCGCAATCGTGCGCGTCACCACCGGATATGTGCAAGCCGAAGACGTGCTCACGTTCACGAGCTTCGGCGGGGTAACCGGGCTCTGGGATGCGCTTGGCGGCACACTTACCTTGAACGGTCCCGCTTCGCTCACCGATTGGGACAAAGTTCTGCAATCTGTTTCTTACCAGAACACGAGCGACGATCCGGCCGCCGGGCCACGCACGATCGAGTTGGTCGTCAACGACGGTTCGCTCGACTCGGCGATCGCGACGCGCACCGTCAACGTCGCGGCAGTGAACGACGCGCCGGTGGTGACGAACGTCAGCGCCGGCGGCGTCGAGGACGATCCTTCGATCGCGATCACCCTCTCCGGCACGGACCTCGATAACGCGATCGCGAGCTTCCGGCTCACCTCGCTTCCGGCGAACGGCTTGCTCTACGAGGACGCCGGGCTCACGACGCTCGCGGTCGTGGGCACCACGGACTACACCGCGTCTGGCAATGCCCGCACGCTGTACTTCAAGCCGGACGCGAACTGGAACGGTTCGACTAGCTTCCAATTTGTCGCTGTGGACCTCAGCGGGCTCGGGAGCATCGCGCCGGCCACGGCGACGATCAACGTCGCCCCGGCCGACGATGTGCCGGTGGCAGCCGATGACACCTACGCCGCAACCGAGGACACGCCGCTCGTCGTGCCCGCCGCGACAGGCGTGCTCGCCAACGACACCGGCCTCGGCGATGGCGGCCTGACCCTGAGCATCGTCGGCCCGGTGACCGGCGGTGCGGTGGCGCTCAACAACGACGGCAGCTTCACCTTCACGCCCACCACCGACTTCAACGGCGCGGCCTCCTTCACCTATCAGATCCAGGATGCCGACGGGGACGTCGACACCGCTGTCGTCACCATCAACGTCGCCCCGGCTGACGACTTGCCGGTGGCGGCCGACGACACCTATGCCGCCACCGAGGACACGCCGCTCGTCGTCACCGCCGCGACAGGCGTGCTCGCCAACGACACCGGGCTGGGCGATGGGCCGCTCACGCTCTCGGTCGTCGGCCCGGTGACCGGCGGTGCGGTGGCGCTCAACAACGACGGCAGCTTCACCTTCACGCCCACCACCGACTTCAACGGCGCGGCCTCCTTCACCTATCAGATCCAGGATGCCGACGGGGACGTCGACACCGCTGTCGTCACTATCAACGTCGCGCCGACTGCGGACCCGCCGAGCGGCACGACCAACACCATCACGGTGACTGAGGACACCACTCGAGCTTTCGCGGCTGTCGACTTTGGGTTCGCGGACGTCGACGGCGAAGCGTTCGCCGCCGTGCGCATCGACGCGATCTCGCTCCCGGCTGGCGCGACGCTCCGGCTCGGCGGTGTCGACGTAAACCCCGGCGATGTCATCGCCACCGGGCTGCTTTCGACCTTCGTGTTCACGCCCGCTCCGGACGCGAACGGCGCCGGCTATGCCGCTTTCGATTTCAGCGTCCAGGACTCCGGAGGCGCGTTCGCCGCGGCACCGAGCACGATCACGATCGAGGTCGCGCCGGTGAACGACCCTCCGATCATCACCTCTGACGGCGGGGGGGCGACCGCCGCATTCATCGTGGCCGAGAACACGACTGCGGTAACCACCGTGACCGCCACCGACGTCGACCTGCAGCCGCTCATCTACTCGATCGATCCTGTCGCCGACGCGGGAAGCTTCGCGATCGACCCGACAACCGGCGTGCTCACTTTCTCGCCGGCCCCGAACTTCGAGGCGCCAACCGACGCGGGCGCCAACAACATCTACAACGTGACCGTCCGCGTCTCGGACGGATTCGGCGGCAGCGACACCCAGGCGCTCACCATCACGGTCACGAATGTCGACGAGGCGCCTTTCGCGCTCGCGGACACCTATGCGACAAACGAGGACACCGTCCTCACCGTCACGGCGCCCGGAGCGCTCGCCAACGACTACGACGAGGATGGTTCGCCGATCACCGCGACGCTCGTTTTCGGTCCAACCTCTGGCACGCTCGCGTTCAACGCGAACGGCAGCTTCGTCTATACGCCCAACGCGAATTTCTTCGGCACCGACAGTTTCGTCTACAGGGTGAGCGACGGTGCGCTGCTATCGGGTGTCGCCACCGTGACCATCACGGTGAACCCGGACAACCAGGCTCCCACTTCCGCGGACGGTAGTGTCAACACCGACGAGGGCGTCACCTACGCTTTCACCCTCGCCGACTTCAACTACAGCGATGCGGACGGCGACCCGCTCGATCACATCGAGGTCACTTCGCTGCCGACCGTCGGCACGCTCCTGCTGAGCGGCTCGGCCGTTGCGGTCAACGACATCGTCACCGCGGCCGACATCGCCGCGGGAAAACTCAGATACGCGCCGCCCGCGAGCGTCGCAGGCCCCGTGGCGGAAACCTTCGGATTCCGCGTCCACGATGGCACCCAGTACCAGGCCGGGGGCCAGACCATGACCGTGGGCGTTGCCCCGCTTCCGGACGTCGCCCCCCCACCACCATCAGGGGGCGGGGACGGGACGCCTCCGCCTTCGACCGGTGGTTCGGGCGGTTCGGGCTCGGGCAGCAGTGACGATTCGGGTTCCGGCGGCACGGGCGATGAAGAAGCGCCGCCCACTGGTAGTGGCCGCGGCGGGTCCGGTGGCGGCGCGACCGCTGCTCCCGCGCCGGAAGCGCCGGCCCAGGAGGTCGCCAAGGTCGAATCGACCGATTCAGGTGCGACAAACACCGCGCCCAGCGTGGCGGACGCCAGCATGACGATTCGTGCCAGCGGCGTCGAGGTCGCACGCGACGGAAGCGGGCTCGGGACGCCCGCCGTCCCCGAGGCAACCAAACACGAAAAAGAGGCCGAAGAAGCGGCCGTCGCGGCCCTGAGCGCTCCGGAATTCCAGGACGACCTGAACAAGCTGCGGGAACAGAACGCGGAAGAGGCGACCGGTGAGACGCGCATTGCCGGAACGGTGTTCGCCGCCAGCACCAGCCTGTCGGTTGGCTACGTGATCTGGCTGTTGCGCGGCGGCGTGCTGCTTTCGAGCCTGCTCTCGTCGCTGCCGGCGTGGCGGCTGGTCGATCCGCTGCCAGTGCTCTCGCGATTGAGCGATGGATCCGACGATGAGGATGACGAATCGCTCGAGGAGCTGGTCACCCACGAAGGCGACGACGAGTACACCGACGATGTCGCGGACGATATCGATTCCGACGACCACGCCAGACCTGCGGCAGCGGGCGATCGCTGAGGTCCGGCGTCAATGAATAGCAAGACAAAAGGCACGAGGAGAACGACAACATGCTGAAAAAAGTGCTGACAACACGAACCTATCTTGCGATGGGGCTCGCATTCCTGGTTGCGAGCCTGCTGCTCGCCGCCGCGTTCTTCGGACTCCTGCCGGATCGGGCCGCTGCCATCCGCGAAGGGCGCGCAGCGCTGGCGGAGCTCGCGGCGGCCAACGCCACGGCGCTCGCCACCCGCGGCGATATCGCGCAGGCCGAAGCGATGCTCAAGTTCATGGTCGGCCGGAACGGCGATCTGCGTTCGGCGGCCCTGCGCAAATCCGGTGGCGACGTCGTCGCCTCCGTCGGGGAGCACGCGCGGATCTGGAAGCCGATGGCGGACGATCGATCGACCGATCGGCAGATCAAGGTGCCGATCCGCGCGGGCCGCGGGCGCTGGGGCCAGATCGAGCTCGCGTTCGAGCCGATCAAGATTCCGTCGCTTTTCGGGCTGATGGAGATGCCCTGGCTGTACCTGCTGGGCTTCATGTTCTTCGCGTGCTTCGGATCCTTCTACTTCTACCTCGGGCGGATGCTCCGCCACATCGATCCGTCTCAGGCGGTGCCGACGCGCGTGCGCTCGGCGCTCGACACCCTTGCCGAAGGGTTGCTAGTGATCGACAAGAAGCAGACGGTGGTCCTCGCCAACCAGGCTTTCGCCTCCCTGCTCGGCGCAACGACCGACGAGCTGGTCGGTCACGAGACCGGCGCGCTGGGTTGGCTGGGATCGGATGGCGAGCCCGTCAAACCCGGAGATTTCCCCTGGACGGTCGCGCTGCGCGAAGGCGCGCTGCAGCGCGATCGCATGCTTCGCCTGCGCGATGCCGCCGGAAAGCTGCGGACGTTCAAGGCCAACTGTTCGCCGGTGATCGGCGGCGACGGCAAGCCGGGCGGCGTGCTGATCAGCCTGGACGACGTGACGCGCCTTGAAGAAAACGAAGTCGAGCTGCGCAAGGCGAAGGAAGAGGCCGAGACCGCGAACAAGTCCAAGAGCGAGTTCCTCGCCAACATGAGCCACGAGATCCGCACACCGATGAATGCCATTCTCGGCTTCACCGAGTTGCTCAAGCGCGGACACGGTCGAACGCACGAGCGCGAGGTACTCCGCCATCTCGACACCATCCACTCGAGCGGCAAGCACCTGCTCGAGCTGATCAACGACATTCTCGACCTCTCCAAGGTGGAGGCCGGACGCATGGAAGTCGAGCGCATCGACTGCGAGCCGCACCGTGTCATTCGCGAAGTCGTGAAGGTGCTCGGGGTACGCGCCCGGGATAAAGGCATCGGCCTCGAGTTCTCGGCGGAAGGTGCGGTGCCGGCAATAATCCAGTCGGACCCGGCACGGCTGCGCCAGATCGTCACGAACCTGGTGGGCAATGCAATCAAGTTCACTGAAAAAGGCGCCGTGCGCGTGGTGATCCGCGCGGGCGGGTCGGTGGCCGTGCCACGCTACGAAATCGACGTGATCGACAGCGGTATCGGCATCGCACCCGACAAGCTCGATGGCATCTTCGAGGCATTCGTTCAGGCAGACAGCTCGGTGACGCGGCGATTCGGCGGGACGGGACTTGGCCTCGCGATCAGCCGCCGCTTCGCGCGCGCGCTCGGCGGCGACATCATCGTGACGAGTGAACCGGGCGTCGGAAGCACCTTCGCGATCACCATCGACGCCGGCCCGCTCGCCGGCGTGAAAATGCTCGAGCCCGCCGACGCGTGCCAGCTGGATCTCGACGTGGCCGATGAGGAACACGCTCATTGGGAGTTTCCCTCCGCGCAAATCCTGGTCGTGGACGATGGCGCGGAGAACCGCGAGCTCGTCAGGCTGGTGCTGGAGGAGAACGGGCTCACGGTCGAAGAGGCCGAGAACGGCCAGGTCGCGGTGGACAAGGCGGCCGTCACCCGCTACGACGTCATCCTCATGGATATGTCGATGCCCGTGATGGACGGGTACACCGCCACCCGGACACTGCGCCAACGGGGTCTCAAGACGCCGATCTTTGCCCTCACCGCACACGCCATGGCAGGCTTCGAGAAGGAAGTGCTCGAGGCAGGATGCACGGGCTACGTGACCAAGCCGATCGACATCGACGTTCTGCTCGGCGCGCTCGCAGAAAAGCTGGGCGGCAAGCGCGTGCATGGCAGGCCGTCTGCGCCGCGCATTGCAGCACAGCCGCCGACCAACCAGCAGCCCACTCCGGTCGCAGTTGCCAGCCGCGCGGAGGCCGCAACCCCAGCGGACAATGCACCGGTCCTGTCGAGCTACGCGAACCAGCAGCGCATGTGGCCCATTCTCGGGCGCTTCGCTGCGCGACTCGACGAACAGCTCAATGCCATGGACGAGGCTTACTCGGCGCTGGACTTTCCGCAGCTCGCCAGCCTTGCGCACTGGCTGAAGGGCGCCGGCGGAACGGTCGGTTATCACGCCTTCACGGAGCCGGCCCGGACCCTGGAAACGTGCGCGAAAGGCGGCGACGGTCCAGGGGCCTCGGCAGCGCTGCGTGAACTACATCACCTTGCCAGTCGCCTCGAAGTGCCGGGCGCAAGGCAAGCCACCCCGGCGGCAGCATGAGACCAGACGCAATGTGCGCAGTGCACATCGAGAAGGCGCAGTACTGCTGCTTCGGGCACGGGTATTGCAAGACCCATGCTCGAACCGCCTCTAGTATCGAGGAGGAGCGATCATGAACATGATTATCGAAAAGCCAACCCACCTGTCGCAGCAGATCGTCACGTTCGATGGATCAGACGACGCACTGTTGCAGATGAAATCGGTCGGCGCCAATCCGGTGTCCGGCCCGGAGGACCAGCAGTCCGCCAATTCGCTCATCATGATGGTGGACGACGAGCCGATCAATCTCGAGGTCCTGCAAACCTTCCTGCAGGACGCGGGGTACAAGAAATTCATCCAGTGCTCCTCGCCGCTGAAGGCGATGGACATCATTTCCGATCAAAGGCCGGACATCGTCCTGCTCGACCTCGTGATGCCAGAGATGAGCGGCTTCGAGATTCTCAAGCGGCTGCGCAACAGCGAGACGCTGCGTCACATCCCGGTGATCATCCTCACCTCGTCGACCGACGCTGACACGAAGCTGATGGCGCTCGAGCTGGGCGCAACCGACTTTCTGGGCAAACCCTTCGATCCAAGCGAGCTGGCGCTGCGATTGCGCAACACACTTTCCGCAAAAGCTTATCGTGACCGGCTCGAGAATTACGACGCCGTGACGGGATTGCCGAATCGCCGGTTGCTGACCGAGCGACTCGATCGCGCACTGCGCGAAGTGGCGAGCGCGGGGACCGTGGGTGCCGTGATCCAGTTCAATCTGGATCGGTTCAAGCAGATCAACGAGGCGCTCGGACTCGGCGTCGGCGACTCCGTGCTGAAAGGCGTCGCCATGCGACTCGACCTCGCAATCGGCGGCGCAGTCGCGGCAGGCAAGGCCGGCGACCCGTTCAATCCACCGGTGCTCGCGAGGCTGAGCGGGGACGAATTCACCCTGCTGGTAATCGGACTCGAGAACGCCGAGTCGGCCGGGAGGTTGGCAGAAACCGTGCTAACGGCGATTGCGGCGCCGTTCCGCGCAGGTGGCGAAGAGGTCGTCCTCACGGCAAGTGCCGGCGTGACGGTATTCCCCGAGGACGGCATGGAATCCGGCTCGATCCTCAACAACGCCGCAGTGGCAATGCGCCAGGCAAAGCAGAAAGGCGGAGGCGCCTACGAGGTGTATTCGCGCGACCTGAGCGCGAAGTCGATGCGCCGTCTGAACATCGAAAGCGAGCTGCGCCGAGCCATCGAGCGCGAGGAGTTGCGGATCTACTTCCAGCCCAAGGTGCGCGTCGAGAGCGGCCGGGGCAGCGGTTCCGAGGTCCTTGTGCGGTGGCAGCATCCCGAGCGCGGCCTCATCGGACCCGACAAGTTCATCCCGATCGCCGAGGAAACCGGGCTCATCGTTCCGCTCGGCGAGTGGGTGCTGCGAGCGGCATGCACCCAGGTGGTCGACTGGCTACGGCAGGGACTGCGCGTGCCGCGATTCTCGGTCAACGTCGCGAGCCCGCAGTTTCGGACTCAACGTTTTCCGGCGATCGTCAGCTCGGCGTTGCAGGATGCCGATCTCGATCCGCGCTTTCTCGGGCTGGAGCTGACCGAGAGCGCGATGATGGAGGATGCGCCGCGCAGCATTCGCGCCCTGCAGGAACTCAAGGAAATCGGCGTCCGGATCTCGATCGATGATTTCGGGACCGGGTATTCCTCGCTCTCGTACCTCAAGCGCTTTCCCCTGGACGAGCTCAAGATCGACAAGTCGTTCGTGATGGGCGTCGATACCGACGCCGACAATGCTGCGATCGTCATTGCCATAATCGCCATGGCGCATGGCCTCGGCCTCTCGGTATGCGCGGAAGGCGTCGAGACCAAGTCGCAGCTTGCACTCCTGAAGCGGCAAGACTGCGACGAGTGTCAGGGCTATCTCTACAGCAAACCGGTGCCCGCCGAGAACTTCGCAAAGATGCTCGGCGCCCCGGCGGCTGCGGCCGCCTGACACTGCTTTTTTTCTCTCCTTTCCAAGGAGGGGAAAAACCGTCCTTCCCCTACGCAGCCTTGCTCTTCTCGGCGCCCGCGCCGTAGACGGCCGGCTTGGTCACCGGGCCTCGCGGCCCGCCTGCCGCCGGCGGAGTCGGCGCGTAGTCCGCGGGAGCCGGATCGCCGCGCGCGCGGCGTGCGCGGGCCTGGTCGGGCGTCTCGATGCGCGCCGCCGCAGCAAGCGCCGCCTTGCGATCGACAGGCTGAGGATTGTTGTCGTTGGGAACCGGCATCATGCTGGCCGGGTAGAACGCCATCGGCTTCTTCTCGGGGTCGACCTTGTGGCCGACATCGAGATCGCGCTGGCTCACGCCTTTTGCCGGCGTCACGCACACCCCGTCGACTATCTCGAAATCCAGCCACCACTTCTTGACCGGGTTGCGCTTGCCGTTGCCGAGATAGTCATCGAGCTTCACGGCGATCGGGACCAGCAGGGGCTTCAGCCAGAAAGCGTTCACGCCACACCAGCTCGCGACGCGCTGGAGCAACGGGCCATCCGCCGTGACGACCTTGTTCAGCGGACAGGTCTTCATGCAGCGACCGCATGCCGAGCCCTTTGCGTTCGTGAGCCGGTAGCGGGCACAGCGCTCGACGTCGGGTTTCCAGGTCTCGTAGCCGTTGAACATGACTTTGCCGCCGAAGGGAATCGCCTCGCACGGGCATTCGCGCGCGCACTTCCAGCAGTGGCCGCAGAAATACTGCAGGCCGAAGTCGATCGGCTTGTCCGGCTCGAGCGGCATGTCGGTGGTGAGTACCACTGATTTGAAGCGCGGTCCCACGAAAGGATTGAGCACGAGCTCGCCGATCCGGCTCATCTCGCCGAGCCCGGCAAGCAGCAGCAGTGGGATGTGCAGCACCTCGCTGTCCACGTTGGTCTGCGAGCGCGCGGCAAAGCCCAGCTGTCGCAGCGTGTCGGCCATGATCCCCGCGATCTCGGCGCCACGAAGGTAGCCGCGCATCGACTGGGCGCCGGAGATCCAGTCGTCGCCCGATGCACCCTCCATCGTGTCGTACTCCTGGTCGATGAGCATGACCACGGCGTACTTGTGCTTCATCTCGATCGGGTTGCCGTCCGCGTCATGCGAGTACCACGCGTACCGGGGAATCTCGCAGATGCCGGTGAGATCCGAGCCGAGAAAATACGAGAGCGACTTCAGCGCCCGAGAATTTGCGGCCGGATCGCCGTAGCGAGCTGTGTTGGCACTCTTGTCCGCCTCGCCGCCCTGGATCGGAACCATCGCCCGCATCGGCGCCATCATCCCCGCCGAGTGCGGCTGCTTGAACGCGAAGCGGCTTCGCTCGGCCTGGGTCTTCCCGCCGAGGTCTCCGCGTAATGCACGATCGAAAAAGCCCGCGCGCTTCGAAACCCGCGGGACCTCGTCATCCAGGATGAGCGTCGTCGGCCGATCGACGCGCCGGACCTGCTCCATCGGATACTTGCTGTAGTGCGTCGGGCGCTTGGCGCAGCGGTTGCGTTCCCGGCCCGAGGTGGCGCCGTTCAGCCCGAGCCAATAGCGCAGCCCGCGCGCATCGAAAGTATTGACGGCAAGCGGCTGATCCTCGGTCAGCGCATATTCGGTGGAGACGACAGCGAGCGAAAAGCCCGTGTCGAAAAACGGATTGCGAAGACCCGTTCCGCCGCGCACGACCAGGCCGGCGAGGACCGCGAGCCGTTCCGCGTCGAGCAGCCCGTTGCCCACCACGTGCGCGCGCGAGGAGAAGCCGAGCTTGGCGATGTGCCGCGCCACACAGACGGCGATCTCGCCCGCGCGCATGTCGCCTGCTTCGTCCACCGCCGGACTCACCCATTCACGCGCGGGATTGTCCGCCTCGGGAACCCGACCGTGCTCGACGAGCAGCACGATCGCGTGCTGATGATCCGGACGCTCGGCGCCCACCACCCATGCGTTATCGGGAATCCAGCAGATGCCGACTTGCGATGCATTCAGGAAGTAGGCATAGCCTTTGACATCCATCGCACGGCGATCCGTATCGTCGGGCACCGGTGCACGCTTGGGCGCTAGTTCCGGGTTGACCTGGCTCTTGAAGATTTCCAGGTAAGTGCGCAGGGCATGCCCGAATGCGCCGCTCGGCGCTGCGCCGTGAGGCTTCTGCGACAACGGCGGAAGTGCCGCCTCCACGGCCGCGACGGAGGCATCGCGCGGAAGCGTCTCGAGCGGAAACGGGCCGTAGTGATAGGGTCGCTTGTCGGCCGCGGTACGAAAGAACATGTGATGACCTCCGGGACGTTCGCGAGACCGGATCCCTCCCGCGCGCGAAACAGCAATCGTTCGCGTGCATTATACGGGGCGAGATAGATTTCCCACGACGCGCGCGCTCCGCATCCGGCAATGAACGCGCGCTGGCGTTGCGCCGCAACATGCAGCGCGGCGCGATCCCTGACAATCCCATGACGGGAAGTAGATAATCCGGAACCCGAACACTCGCACGAAAGGCCTCGCATGCAGATCCTGCAACCCCCGGGCTGGGGCAAGCCCAAGGGCTATTCGAACGGCATCCTCGCAAAGGGACGCCTGGTGTTCGTCGCCGGCCAGGTCGGCTGGAACCCGCAGCACGAGAAATTCGAATCCAGCGATTTCGTCGCTCAGGCGCGGCAGGCCCTTTCCAACATCGTCGCGATACTCGCTGAAGCCGGCGCAAAGCCCGAGCACATCGTTCGGATGACTTGGTATGTGGGCGACCGGGACGAGTATCTGGCGGCGGGAAAGGCGCTCGGGGCAGTGTATCGGGAGATCATCGGCCGCCACTTCCCGGTGATGACCGGCATCCAGGTTGCCGGCTTCGTCGAAGACGGCGCGAAGCTCGAGATCGAAGCGACTGCAGTCCTCCCGGACTGAGAGGAAGCGCATGATCTTTGGACGGAAATGAACGGAACGGAAATGGACGGAAAGACGATGAACGGAAGATCGGAATGAGCGCGTCCGAATTCGATCTGCAGTACAACCCGCGCACCACCATAACGAACTTTCAGGAGTACTTCGATCGTGCCGAGGCCCGTTCACTGGAGGTGATCCCGGGTCTGGATGGCTATGTGGATGTGCCGTACGGGCCGCACGAGACGCAGAAGCTCGACATCTTCCGCGCGCGCGGCGCAAGCAGGGCTGTGCTGATGTTCATCCATGGTGGCTACTGGCGCGCCCTGGACAAGCGCTTCTACAATTTTCTCGCGCCAGCGTTCACGAAAGCCGGTGTCACCTTTGCCAACGTTAATTACGCGCTCTGCCCGACCGTCACCGTGGAGGAGATCGTGCGCCAGGTCCTGCAGGCGGGCGCATGGCTCTACCGCAACGCGAGCAACTTCGGCGGGCATCCGCAACGACTCTACGTTGCGGGCAACTCGGCCGGCGGACACCTGACCGCGATGATGCTGGCCGCGATCTGGCCGGTATTTGCGCCCGATCTCCCGCGCAAGGTCTTTCAGGGTGGACTTTCGATCAGCGGCGTTCACGATCTGCGTCCGCTTGCCGGCGCCGCGTTTCTCAAGCCGCAGGTTAACTTCGACCTCGCCGTGGCCCGTCGCTGTTCGCCGGTGCTCATGCCGCCGGCGACCGACGCGAAGCTGTGGACGTGCGTCGGCGGCGCCGAACCGCAGGCCTTCCAGGATCTGAACTCGTCGATCGCGAAAGCATGGAAGAACGTGTTCGCCGGGGATATCAAGATGCCGGGCGAGAATCACCTCAGCGTGACCGAGAAACTCGGCGATCCTGCCAGCCCGCTCTTCAAGGGCGCACTCCGGATGATGGGCATCGCCTGACCCGAGCGTTGCCTAACGGGGCGCAGCGCGCTGCCGCGCCCGATGCACGCGCAAACGCCCGCGCGAACGTCCGCACAAACCTCCTATTGCGCAGCGGGTGTGCGTTCCGGGGACGATGAGATCTTGTGAATCGACAGATCGGCGCCCTGGAACTCTTCCTCCGGGCTGAGGCGCAGCCCGGATATCGCCTTGATTGCGCCGTAGACGATCCCGCCCCCGATCATTGCCACGACGATGCCGAGCACGGTGCCAAAGAGTTGCGACATGAAGGAAACCCCGCCCATGCCCCCGAGTGCCTGCATCCCGAAGATGCCGGCCGCGATGCCGCCCCATGCGCCACACAGCCCGTGCAGCGGCCATACCCCGAGCACATCGTCGATGCGCCAGCGGTTCTGCGCGGCAGTAAAGGCATAGACGAACAGCACGCCCGCCACGGCGCCCACGACGAGCGAGCCGATGGGGTGCATGACATCCGAACCGGCGCACACGGCGACCAGCCCGGCAAGCGGCCCGTTGTGTACAAAACCCGGGTCATTGCGGCCGGCGATCAAAGCCGCAAGAATGCCTCCGACCATGGCCATCAGCGAGTTCAGCGCTACCAGGCCGCTCACCTTGTCGAGAGTCTGCGCGGACATGACGTTGAATCCGAACCAGCCGACCGAGAGCACCCACGCACCGAGCGCCAGGAAGGGAATGCTCGACGGCGGATGCGCAGCCATCGGGCGGCCGTCCTTGCCGTAGCGTCCCGCCCGCGCGCCGAGGAGCAACACGGCTGCAAGTGCAATCCATCCGCCCACCGCATGCACGACCACCGATCCAGCGAAGTCATGGAACTCCGCACCGAATGCGCCCTTAAGCCATTCCTGTACGCCGTACTTCCCGTTCCAAGTGATGCCCTCGAAAAAGGGGTAGACGAGCGCGACGATGAACGCGGATGCGATCAGCTGCGGATAGAATCGGGAACGCTCGGCGATGCCACCCGAGATGATCGCGGGAACGGCCGCCGCAAAGGTGAGCAGGAAGAAGAACTTGACGAGATCGTAGCCGCTCTTCTGCGCGAGTTGCTCCGCGCCGGCAAAGAAGCTGACACCATAGGCGACCGCGTAACCGACGAAGAAGTACGCGACGGTCGAGATCGCGAAGTCGCACAGGATCTTGACCAGCCCGTTGACCTGGTTCTTGGCGCGCACTGTCCCGACCTCGAGAAAGGCGAATCCGGAGTGCATCGCGAGCACCATGACGGCACCCATCAGAATGAAGAGAACGTCGGCTCCGGACTTGAACGCTTCCATTGTTTTTCTCCTCCCTTGGGGAAACGGGCTCCGAACGCTGGTTCGGTGCCGGCAATGCAACCGCATGAATCTATTTAGTTAATTCTTGATACGCACGGTTTCGGGGCAGAGAATAGCACCATATCGGTGGCGGCGAGGATCGCCGCACCGTGCAGGTGCAGCAGCCGCACGGAAGCTGACCGCCCTCGCGCCTCGCAGTCGATCGGCCGGCGCGACCATCCAGGAGTTGGAAATTCGATGAATCCGCGGGAACTGCTCATAGACAGCTTCAAGGCCGCGGTGGAGGGGGCGGATCCGATCCGGATTCTCCCGGCCCACCTGCCCGCAATTCCGCGCGGACGCACGATCGTCGTCGGCGCCGGAAAGGCTGCGGCTTCGATGGCGGTGGCCGTCGAGCAGCACTGGCCGAAGGATTCAGCGCTCGAGGGCCTGGTCATCACGCGCTATCAGCACGGTCTGCCGACGGAGCGAATCAAGGTCGTGGAAGCGGGTCATCCCGTGCCCGACGCAAGCGGCGAACGCGCGGCGCTACAGATCCTGCAGCTCGCGCGCGATGCGAGGCCCGAGGACTTGTTGCTGGTGCTTGTCTCGGGAGGCGGCTCGAGTCTGCTTGCGCTGCCCGTTGACGGAATAACGAGCGACGATCTGAGAGCGACCACACGCGAGCTCCTGCGCTGCGGTGCGCCGATCCAGGACATGAACACGGTACGCAAGCACCTGTCGACGATACAAGGCGGCCGGCTCGCGGCACTCTGCCAGGCGCAGGTCATTGCGCTCATCGTTTCCGACGTCACCGGCGACGACCCCACGCACATTGCCTCGGGGCCCTGCGCGCCCGATCCCACGACTTTCGGTGATGCGCTGGACGTGATCCAGCGCTGGCGCGTGAAGGCCCCACAGCGCGTTCTGGAAGTTCTGGAACGCGGCGTGCGTGGCGAGATTCCGGAAACCCCGAAGCATGGCGACCCGATCTTCGCGCGGGTCGAGAATCGCGTAATCGCCACTGCGCAGCGATCGTTGCTCGCCGCCGCCGACTACTTCGCGCGTCACGAGATTCAGGGCGGAGATCCTGGGCGACAGCGTCACGGGTGAAGCATCCGAAGTCTCCAAGGTCTATGCGGCGCTGGCCCGGCAGATCAAACGGCACGATCATCCGTTCAAGAAGCCGGTCGCGCTGATCTCCGGCGGGGAATGCACAGTCACGGTCCGCGGCAATGGACGCGGCGGTCGCTGCGCCGAGTTCCTGCTTTGGCTCGGAATCGAGCTGGCCGGCCAGGACGGCACTTGGGCGCTTGCATGCGACACCGACGGCATCGACGGGTCCGAGGACAACGCCGGAGCTGTGCTGGCGCCCAATGCGCTCGACGACGCGTGCGCCGCAGGACTTGATCCGCATCGGCTCGCTCGAAACAACGACGCATACAGTTTCTTCCAGGTCCTCGGCGATCTCGTCGTGACCGGCCCGACCCGTACCAACGTCAACGACTATCGCGTTATCCTCGTCCAGTGATTCGACCCGGCGATGCGCATCGATGCATCAAGCGTCGTCGAGCAGCCGCGGCTGCCTGGCATCGTAGGTGCGAGTGCTGTGCCCGATCGTGTAGAGCGTGGTTGTCACCGTCCCGCCTGCTTCCGGAATCTCCGCGTCACGCCCAGCGCACAGGCTGTCCGACCGCGAGATCGAGTGCACGCGATGCGCTGCCGCCACTGACGGCTACTTCGACGAGTCCGACGCTATTCGCGTACCAGAAGGCCGTTCCCGCCGTGACTGAGGAGAACACGCTCGCATGCCCGATCTCGCGGCTTCCAACGACGAGTTTCCGGGAAGTCGAAGCGTTCGTTGCGCGAATTCCCGTGAATGCGTTGCCATAGTGGTCCACGTAGATGATCTCCGCCAGATCGCCGTCGGCCAGCCCAACGGAAAGGGCTTCAAGCGGCTCGGCAAAGTCCTCCGCCGGCCTGCCTATCTCCAGCCCGGCCGCGATCGGCGCGAAGATGTCGCGGCCGTGGAAGGACACCGAGCTGTCGGCGGGGGGGGTGACCGCGCGCCAAAACTGGCGCGACGTGGAGCGGTTTGCGACGACCGACAGGAGTCCGTTATCCGGGCCGACGAACCAGTCGCCGTCCGCCTGGACCAGAACCGCATCCCGCGCACTCCCTACACCTGGGTCGACGACTGCGACATAGACATTGCCCTTCGGCATCCGCGTCACGAGGGCAGCGAGCAGGTGCGCGCTCGCCTTGGGGTTGAACATGGGCGCTTCGTGAAGCAGGTGAATGACCCCAAGCCCGGGGGCATCGCGGTGGAGCGCTGCCTCGACCTGGCCCACGTAGAGGTCGTTCGACCCGAAATCGGTGAAGAGTACGAGTGCCATGCCAAGAGCCTAACCGAATCATGGACGATGCATTTCTACACACCCAGACCAGTTTGCGATGGAGTGGCGAAAAAAAAGCCGGGGTGCGCCCGGCTTTCATTGTTTCAGTGCCGCGGTATCGCTACGCCTTGGCGTCGGCCTTCGTATCGGTTTCGTTCTGCTCCGGGCGATCGAGCAGCTCGACGAGCGCCATCGGCGCATTGTCGCCCTGACGGAAACCGAACTTCAGGATGCGAAGGTAGCCGCCGTTGCGCTTAGCGTAGCGCGGGCCGAGGTCGGCGAAGAGCTTCATTACCATCTCGCGGTCGCGAAGGCGATTGAACGCGAGGCGCCGGTTCGCGAGCGAAGGCTTCTTGCCGAGCGTGATCATGGGCTCCACGACCCGGCGCAGCTCCTTCGCCTTGGGGAGAGTCGTCTTGATGGCCTCGTGTCGCAGCAGCGAGTTGGTCATGTTACGCAGCATCGCCTGGCGATGCGCGCTGGTGCGATTGAGCTTTCGCAGTCCGTGGCGGTGGCGCATGATCTTCTATCCCTGGGCCGAAGCGCGTTCAGGCGACGCGGTGATGCTCGAGTCCGGCCGGCGGCCAGTTCTCCAGCTTCATGCCGAGCGTCAGCCCGCGCGACGCGAGCACTTCCTTGATCTCGTTCAGCGATTTGCGTCCGAGGTTCGGGGTCTTGAGCAGCTCGGTCTCGGTACGTTGAATGAGGTCGCCGATGTAATAGATGTTCTCGGCCTTCAGGCAGTTTGCGGAACGGACCGTCAGCTCGAGGTCGTCCACCGGGCGCAGCAGGATCGGATCGACCTGCGGAACCTTGCGCTCCTCGACTGCCGGAGTCGTGCCTTCCAGCGCCGCGAAGACCGAAAGCTGATCGACCAGGACACGCGCCGCATAGCGGATCGCCTCCTCGGGCTCGATCGCGCCGTTGGTCTCGATGTCCATGATCAGCTTGTCCAGGTCGGTCCGCTGTTCGACGCGCGCCGCCTCGACCTGATAGCTCACCCGCCTCACCGGGCTGAACGATGCGTCCATGATGATCTTGCCGATTCCCTTCGACTCCTCGGGAACGGGGCGGACGTTGCCCGGCTCGTAGCCGCGGCCACGCTCGACCTTGATCACCATCTCGAGCTTGCCGCCCGGCGCAAGGTGCGCGATGACATGCTCGGGATTCACCACTTCCACGTCGTGGGTCAGCTCGATATCGGCAGCCGTGACGGCGCCCTCGCCGCTCTTGCCGAGCTTGAGGGTGACCTCGCCTCCGGTGTGAAGCCGGAACACCACGCCCTTCAGATTGAGAAGGATGTCGACCACATCCTCCTGCACACCCTCGAGCGTCGAGTACTCGTGCAGCACGCCGGAGATCTGCACCTCGGTAGGCGCATACCCCGGCATCGAGGAGAGCAGCACGCGTCTGAGCGCGTTGCCGAGCGTGTGGCCGTAGCCGCGCTCGAACGGTTCCATGGTGACCTTCGCGTGGTAGGGCGCGATGGCTTGCACATCGATGATGCGTGGCTTCAAAAAGGCGGTTGCCTGCATGCGGTTTCCTTGGACTGATCCGGCTGGCTGTTATCTGGAATAGAGCTCGACGACCAGGCTTTCGTTGATCGAGGACGGCAGCTCGGAGCGTTGCGGCAATGCCTTGAACGTGCCCTTCAGGCCCTTGGCGTCTGCCTCGATCCACTCGGGGAAGCCGCGTGACTCCGCGGCTTCGGCGGCGGCCTTGACTCGAAGTTGCTGCTTGGCGCCCTCGGCAACCTCGACCACGTCGCCGGGTCGAACCAGGTAGGACGGGATATTGACCCGCTTGCCGTTCACGAGGATGCCGTTGTGCCGCACGATCTGGCGCGCTTCGGTGCGCGAGATGCCGAAACCCATGCGGTATGCGACGCTGTCGAGGCGCGACTCGAGCAGCTGCAGGAGATTCTCACCGGTCGGCCCCTTGCGGCGAATCGCCTCGAAGTAGGTCTTGCGAAACTGGCGCTCGAGCATGCCGTACACGCGGCGGATCTTCTGCTTCTCACGCAGCTGCTTGCCGTAGTCGGACCGCCGCAGGGCCTTCTGGCCGTGCTGTCCGGGCGCATAGCTGCGGCGCTCGATGGCGCACTTGTCGGTGAAGCATTTCTCGCCCTTGAGGAAGAGCTTTTCCCCTTCGCGGCGGCACTGGCGGCACTTTGGATCGAGACTGCGGGCCACTTTTGATTCCTTCCTAGATTCGACGGCGCTTGGGCGGACGGCACCCGTTGTGAGGGATCGGCGTGATGTCCGCGATGCTGGAGATCTTGATGCCCAGAGCGTTCAGCGCGCGCACGGCCGATTCGCGCCCCGGGCCAGGACCCTGAATGCGGACCTCGAGCGACTTGATGCCGCATTCCTGCGCCGCGCGGCCTGCGGCCTCGCCGGCAACCTGGGCGGCGAATGGCGTGCTCTTCCGCGAGCCTTTGAACCCCGCCCCCCCGGAGCTTGCCCAGGAGAGCGTATTGCCCTGGCGGTCGGTGATCGTGATGATCGTATTATTGAACGACGCGTGGATGTGCACGACGCCATCGGCGACGTTCTTCTTCGTCTTCTTGCGCACCCGTGTCGCTGCGCTCTGTGCCTGGGGTTTTGCCATGTCGTTCGTTTCCGTTCGTGTTCGTAATGGTTACCGAGCTCGGTACCCCAAGCTCAAACCTTACCCGCCGGGGACTGCAGCTTCACTGCGGCCTTGCGCGGGCCCTTCCGGGTGCGCGCATTGGTCCGGGTCCGCTGGCCACGCACCGGCAATCCCTTGCGATGTCGGGCGCCCCGGTAAGAGCCGAGGTCGGTCAGGCGCTTGATGTTCATCGACACCTCGCGGCGCAGATCACCCTCTACCGCGATTCGCGCGACCTGTTCGCGGAGCCGGTCCATCTCGGCCTCCGACAGATCCTTGATCTTGGTCGTGTCGGCGATCTTGGCAGCCGTGCAGATCTCCTTGGCGCGCGAGTGGCCGATCCCGTAGATCGCAGTGAGTGCAATCGAGGTGTGTTGATGATTCGGAATGTTTACGCCTGCTATGCGGGCCATATGCTCAGTCCAAGGTCAAGGTGTACCCGGCTAAACTGGGAAACCTGTAAGTATATCGTGTAATTGAGCTTTTTGCTCGCCCATGGTCGTCCCTGATGGTCAACCCTGCCGCTGCTTGTGGCGCGGATCCGCCGTGCAGATCACCCGCACCACGCCGTTGCGGCGGATGATCTTGCAGTTCCTGCAGAGCTTCTTCACAGATGTCCGAACTTTCATGGCTGCGTCCTTTCCTGTTCACTGCCTCATTTCGCCCTGAAGATGATTCGCCCGCGCGTCAGGTCGTACGGCGTGAGCTCCACCGTTACCTTGTCTCCCGGCAGGATGCGGATGTAGTGCATCCGCATCTTCCCCGAGATGTGGCTCAGGACGACGTGTCCATTCTCCAGCTTCACTCTGAAGGTGGCGTTGGGGAGATTCTCGAGAACCTCGCCCTGCATCTGGATGACGTCTTCCTTCGCCATGCGTTCAACGCGTTGGGAAACCGGCCCCCTTAAAGTTCGCCTTCTTCAACAGGCTCTCGTACTGATGGGTCATGATGTAGGCCTGCACTTGGCTCATGAAATCCATCGTCACTACCACGATGATCAGGAGCGACGTCCCTCCGAAGTAGAACGGCACGTTCCACTTCAAGATCAGAAACTCGGGCAGCAGGCAGATCAGGGTCACGTACACCGCGCCGACCAGCGTGAGCCGGGTCAGGATCCGCTCGAGATACTTCGCGGTCTGCTCTCCCGGCCGGATTCCCGGCACGAAGGCGCCGCTCTTCTTGAGGTTGTCCGCTGTCTCCTTCGGGTTGTACTGCAGCGCCGTGTAGAAGAAGCAGAAGAACACGATGGCCGCCGCGTACAGGAGCACGTAGATCGGCTGACCGGGCGAGAGTGTGGCCGCGATGTCGCGCAACCAACCGCTGCCTTCGCTCGTCCCGAACCAGCCGGCGATCGTCGCGGGAAACAGGATGATCGAGGATGCGAAGATGGGCGGGATGACGCCCGCCATGTTCAGCTTGAAAGGCAGGTGCGAACTCTGGCCACCGTAGATCTTGTTGCCGACCTGGCGCTTCGCATAGTTGACCAAGATCTTCCGCTGCCCGCGCTCGACGAAACACACGAACCATGTGACCACGACCACCGCGGCGCAGATGGCGAGCGCGGTCAGCGCATGCATCGCCCCGGTGCGAACGAGTTCGAACAACCCGCCGATGGCATTGGGCAATCCCGCGGCGATACCGGCAAAGATGATGAGCGAGATGCCGTTTCCGAGTCCGCGCTCGGTGATCTGTTCGCCGAGCCACATGAGAAACATCGTGCCGGTCACGAGCGTCACGACGGTCGTGACACGAAACAGCATCCCGGGATCCATGACGAGCCCGGCCTGGGCCTCCAGGGCGATCGATATTCCGGTGGCCTGAAAGAGCGCGAGCGCGACCGTGCCATAGCGTGTGTACTGCGTGATCTTGCGCTGACCGGACTGGCCTTCCTTGCGCAAGGCCTCAAGCTTCGGCGAGACCGCAGACATGAGCTGCATGATGATCGACGCCGAGATGTAGGGCATGATCCCGAGCGCGAAAATGGTGAAACGGCGCAGGGCGCCGCCCGAGAACATGTTGAAGAGCCCCAGAATTCCGCCCTGTTGACTGCGAAACAGGTCGGCGAGCACGTGCGGGTCGATGCCGGGCACCGGAATGTGCGCGCCGATCCGGAAAACGACGAGCGCACCCAGCAGGAAAAACAGGCGCCTTTTCAGGTCGCCGTATTTCCCGGTCTTGCCGAGCTGTGGAGTGCCGGTGGCCAAGGCGCGCTCTTCAGGAGGCCTGTTCGGTCGCGGGCACCGCGACACTGCCGCCGGCGGCTTCGATCGCCGATTTGGCGCCCTTGGTGACCCCGACGCCGCTCAGTGCCAGTTTGCGGGAGAGTTTTCCGGATAGGATCACCTTGGCCCCGGCGGCACGACGGTGCACGACTCCTTCGGCCTTCAGGATCGCCAGATCGATCTCGTCTGCTTTCATCTTCTGCAGATCCGACAGGCGCACCTCTGCGATTGCGTCCCGCGACATGGACGTGAAGCCGCGCTTGGGCAAACGCCGCTGAAGGGGCATCTGACCGCCCTCGAACCCGACCTTGTGGTATCCGCCCGAGCGCGCCTTCTGTCCCTTGTGACCGCGTCCGGCGGTCTTGCCCATCCCCGAGCCGATCCCGCGGCCGACCCGCAGGCGCGGTTTCTTGGAGCCCGGTGCGGGTTTGAGCGTGTTTAGCCGCATCGCAATCCTCTCTCTCAGCTCTCGCAACGCACGAGATAGCCGACGCTGTTGATCATTCCGCGCACCGCGGGTGTGTCCTCCACCTCGACGGTGTGGCGGATACGGCGCAGCCCCAGGCCGCGGACCGTCGCCCGGTGCTCCGCCCGACAGCTCGCGACGCTCTTCACGAGCGTGACCTTGATCCTGGCGCCCGCGCTTTTCGCGCCGGCCTTCTTCGCATCAGTGCTCTTGGCGGTCATGCGCAGTCCTCAGCCAACCAGTTCCTCGACCGAGATGCCGCGCTTTGCCGCGATCTCGGAGGGCGTCCGCATGCGGCGCAAGCCGTCGAGCGTTGCACGCACCACGTTGTACGGATTGCTGGAGCCGATGCTCTTCGCCAGGATGTCGCTCACGCCGAGCACTTCGAACACCGCACGCATCGCACCGCCTGCGATGATCCCGGTCCCCTCGGATGCCGGTTGCATGATCACCTTCGAGGCACCATGCCTCCCGATCACTGCGTGCTGCAGCGTCCCGTTCCGCAGTCCGACCCGGAACATCTTGCGACGCGCCTCCTCGAGGGCCTTCTGCACCGCCACCGGCACCTCGCGCGCCTTTCCCTTGCCCATGCCGACCGTGCCGTCGCCGTCCCCGACGACCGCCAGCGCGGCGAAGCCCAGGATCCGGCCACCTTTGACGACCTTGGTGACGCGATTGATCGAGACCATCTTCTCGCGCAGACCGTCGCCGCGGTCCCCGCCGGTCTGCATCCTCGGTTGCATCCGTGCCATTCGCTTACCTCGCTTAGAACTTCAGGCCGGCTTCGCGCGCCGCATCCGCGAGCGCCTTCACGCGACCGTGATACCGGAACCCGGATCTGTCGAAGGCGACTTCCGCGATTCCGAGCTGCTGCGCCTTTTCGGCGATGCGTTTGCCCACCATCGCCGCGGCTGCCTTGTTGCCGCCATTCGGAACCTTTGCGCGCACATCCTTCTCTACGGTCGAGGCGCTCGCGAGCACCTTCGCACCGTTGGCCGCGATCACCTGTGCATAGATGTGCACATTCGTACGGTGCACCGACAGGCGCACGGCCTTCAGCTCGCTGATCTTCTTGCGCGTCTGCGCAGCTCGCCGCGCCCGGGCTTCCTTCTTTTCCTTCATCGTCGCGCCTCGCTACTTTTTCTTGGTCTCTTTTAAAATGACCTTCTCGTCGGCATAGCGCACGCCCTTGCCCTTGTAGGGCTCGGGCGGCCGGTGCGCGCGGACCTCTGCCGCAACCTTGCCGACGAGCTGCTTGTCGAGACCCTTGATCACGATCTCGGTCTGACTCGGCGTCTCGACCTTCACGCCCTTGGGCATGGCATGCACGACCGGGTGAGAAAATCCGAGCGCGAGATTGAGCTTGTCGCCCTGCGCCTGGGCCCGGTATCCGACGCCGACGAGGGTCAGCTTCCGCTCGAATCCCTTCGTCACACCGGTGACCATGTTGGCGGTCAGCGCCCGTATGGTTCCGGACATTGCGTTTGCGTTCTCCGCGCCCGCGACGGCTTCGAACAGCAGCTGATCACCCTCTCTCTTGATACGTACCTGGTTCGTCAGCCGCTGCGACAACGTACCGAGCGGACCCTTCACCGAGATGGCGTCGGCTCCGAGAGTGACCTCGACGCCCTTCGGAACGGGAACCGGAAAACTTCCAACACGCGACATGTCGAGGTCTCCTAGACGACGATGCAGAGAACTTCGCCGCCGACACCCTGCGAGCGGGCCTTGCGATCGGTCATCACGCCGCGACTGGTGGAGACGATTGCAATGCCCAGCCCGTTGAGTACCTTCGGGATCTCTTCCACGCCCCGATAGATCCGCAGTCCGGGCCGGCTCACGCGCTCGAGCTTCTCGATCACGGGTTGACCGGCGTAGTACTTCAGGCTGATTTCGATATCCCGCTTGGGCCCGGTCTCGCGAACCGCGAACTGGTCGATGTAGCCCTCGTCCTTCAGCACCTGGGCGATGGCAGCCTTCAGCTTGGACGAAGGCATGCTGACCATATTCTTGCCGCACGCCTGCGCGTTGCGGATTCGGGTCAGCATATCGCTGATCGGATCGGTCATCATATCTGCGGACTCCTTACCAGCTCGCTTTGGTCAGGCCCGGCACTTCACCGCGCATCGCGACCTCGCGCAGCTTGTTGCGTCCCAGCCCGAACTTGCGGAAGTAGCCCCGCGACCGACCGGTGATCGCACAACGATTCCGCAGCCGCACCGGACTCGCGTCGCGCGGCAGCTTCTGCAGCTTCGCGCGCGCATCCATCTTGTCTTCGTCTGTCACCCTGGAGTCGTTGATGATCTCGAAGAGAGCCTTCCTCCTGGCGGAGAACTTGGCGACCGCCTTGCGGCGTTTCCCTTCGCGATTGATCAGTGAAAGCTTTGCCATGCGGACCTCAGTATGAATTTCTCAGTATGTTGCTCAGAATGTCTTGCTCAATTCGTCTTGAGCGGGAAGTTGAATCCGGCGAGCAGCGCGCGCGCTTCCTCGTCGGTCTTCGCCGTGGTGGTGATGCTTATGTTCATCCCGCGTATCGCGTCGACCTTGTCATAGTCGATCTCGGGAAAGATGATCTGCTCCTTCACGCCGACCGAGTAGTTGCCGCGCCCGTCGAACGCACGGCTCGAGGCGCCGCGAAAGTCGCGCACCCGCGGCAAAGCCACGGTAACGAATCGATCCAGGAACTCGTACATTCGCGCTCCGCGCAAAGTGACCATGCAGCCGACCGGAAAGCCCTTGCGGACCTTGAAGGTCGCGATGGACGTGCGCGCCTTGGTCATGACCGGCTTCTGACCGGCGATCTTGGTCATGTCGCTCACGGCGTTGTCGAGGATCTTCTTGTCCTGGGTCGCCTCGCCGACACCCATGTTGAGCGTGATCTTTCCGAGCCGAGGAACTTCCATTACCGACTTGTAACCGAACTGCTTGACCAGTTCGGGAACGATGGTATTCCGGTAGTGATCGCGCAGCCGGGGTGCCGGTGCCGGACCGGCCGCCTCCCTGGATTCCTTGGTCTTGGTTTCGGCATCGGCCGAATCGGCTTTCTTGCCTGGCTCTTTCTTGCCCGGTTTGCTGGTCTTGGTTGCCATTCCTGGCTCCTTACGCGTCCGCTTGCTCGCCGTTCGACTTGAACACGCGAACTTGTCGACCGTCGGGCAACTGCTTGATGCCGACCCGGTCAGCCTTCTTAGTCTGCGGGTTGAACAGCGCGACGTTCGACACGTGAATCGGCATGTCCTTGTCGACGATGCCCCCTTGCATTCCCTTCATCGGATTGGGGCGCTGGTGCTTTTTCACCCGATTCACGCCTTCGACGACCACGTGGGCCTTGTCGACGCAGCGCAGCACGGTTCCGCGCTTACCCTTGTCGCGGCCTGCAATCACCATCACATCATCGCCCTTGCGGATCTTGCGCATGCTGGGGCTCCTGTCAGAGAACTTCGGGCGCGAGCGACACGATCTTCATGAACCGCTCCGAGCGCAGCTCGCGCGTGACGGGGCCGAAGATGCGCGTGCCGATCGGCTCGAACTTGGGCGTGAGGAGTACGGCCGCGTTCGAATCGAACTTGATCAGCGACCCATCCGGACGACGCACGCCCTTGGCAGTTCGCACGACCACGGCGTGGTGGATCTCGCCTTTCTTGACCCGTCCGCGCGGAGCGGCTTCCTTGACGCTCACCTTGATGACGTCGCCGATGCCGGCGTAGCGCCGCTTCGAGCCGCCGAGGACCTTTATGCACATGACTGCGCGCGCGCCGGTGTTATCGGCGACGTCCAGTACCGTCTGCATCTGAATCATTTTGCCGCTCTCTCCAACTTCTCCCGCCCTGCCCTCGGAGCTGTCGCGCCTCCGGGGCTCGCGGTCAGTCTTGGATCCCGTCCGGGAATTGGTTCTAAAAATCTGGTTCTGAAAATCTGGTTCCGAAAATCCGATCCTGAAGATCGGCCGCGCCTGCCGTACCCAAGGTATCCAGGGCGGGTTTCCGGGGCGAAAAACAGGTGATTATAACGTTACGTGCCGCTCTCTTTCAAGGTCCACGAGCCTGCGCGCCCTCACAGCACCTTGGCCCGCTCCACCAGCTTCGCCACCCGCCACGATTTGGTCTTCGACAAGGGGCGGCACTCTTCGATCGTCACCAGATCGCCTTCCTTGCACTCGTTTGCCTCGTCGTGAGCGTGGTATTTCTTGGTGCGCGTCACGATCTTTCCATAGAGCGGGTGCGTCACCCAGCGCTCGATCTTCACCGTGACGGTCTTGGTCATCTTGTCGCTCACGACCCGCCCCGTGAGGGTCCGGGTATTCTTTTTCGGCTGTTCCTGCTCGGTCATCCCTCGGCCCTCGCCTTTTCGGCCAGCACGGTACGCACCCGGGCGATGTCGCGCCGGACTCGCTTGATCTGGCTGGTGTTCGTCAGCTGCTGGGTCGCCTTCTGCATGCGCAGCGAAAATTGCGCCCGCAGAAGATCCGTCAGCTCCTTGTCCAGTTGCGCCTTGTCCTTGGCGCGTAGCTCGCTCGTGTTCATGCGATCACCTCGCCTCTCGTCCTCATAACATGTGGCGCGCCACGAACACGGTCCGGAGCGGCAGCTTCGAGGCCGCGAGCCTGAACGCCTCGCGTGCAAGCGACTCCTCGACGCCATCCATCTCGTAGAGCACCTTGCCGGGCTGAATCTCGGCCACGAAGTATTCCGGATTACCCTTGCCGTTGCCCATGCGCACCTCGGCCGGTTTCCGCGAAATGGGCTTGTCGGGGAAGATGCGGATGAAGATTCGCCCGCCCCGCTTCACGTGGCGTGTCATGGCCCGCCGACCCGCCTCGATCTGGCGCGCCGTCAACCTGCCGCGGGTCGTCGCCTTGAGGCCGAACTCGCCGAACGAGACCTTGTTGCCTCGCGTGGCAATGCCCGTGTTGCGGCCCTTCTGTTGCTTGCGGTACTTGGTTCTTGCTGGCTGAAGCATTGCTGTGGCCTCTTAGCTCGTTTTCTTCACGACGCGCTTGACCGGAGTCCGGGGCTTCGCCTCGCCGGCAGGCTTGGCGCCCTCGCCGGAGGCAGCCGTCTTGCGAGGCGCCCGGCGTGGCGCCTTGGGCTTGGCATCCGCACCGGCTGGGGCTGGGGCAGCCGCTGCCTTGCCGTCGTCGGCGCGTGCCGGCGCGCGGCGCACTTTCTTCGGCGCGGGCGGCTCTTCGTGAGGCGTGATCTGCGGAATGGTCGGAGTGGCTTCCTCTTCGCGACCCAGCACTTCGCCCTTGTACACCCACACCTTGATGCCGATCACCCCGTATGTGGTCTTCGCCTCCGACGTCGCGTAGTCGATGTCGGCCCGCAGGGTGTGCAGCGGCACGCGTCCTTCCCGGTACCATTCGGTTCGCGCGATCTCGGCTCCGTTCAACCGCCCGGCGCTCATGATCTTGATCCCCTGGGCCCCGAGCCGTACGGCGTTTTGCAGGGCGCGTTTCATCGCCCTGCGAAACATGATGCGCTTTTCCAACTGCTGCGCGATCGAGTCCGCGATGAGCTGTGCGTCAACCTCGGGCTTGCGAATCTCCTCGATGTTGACGTGCACCGCGTTTACCCCAAGCAGCCTCCGCAGCTCGGCCTTGAGCTGCTCGATGTCCTCGCCCTTCTTTCCGATGACCACCCCCGGCCGGGCGCTGAAGATGGTGATCCGCGCATCCTTCGCCGGCCGCTCGATCAACACCTTGCTCACCATTGCGTGGCCGAGCCGCTTCTTCAGATATTGGCGGACCTTCAGGTCCTCGTTCAGCATGGTGGCGAAGTTCGGACCCTGGGCGAACCAGCGCGAGGTCCAGCCCCGGTTGAAGGCCAGCCGGAATCCGGTCGGATTGATCTTGTGTCCCATTGAGATCCTCTTTACTTGGCCTTGGCGGGCTGGGCCCGCTTGGCTGGCGCTTTGCGCGGCTCGGTGGCAGCGGCTGGCGCGGCTTGGTGACCGCCTTGCGCGGCTTGGCGGGCTGATCGCTCACCGTCACGAAGATGTGACAGGTCCGCTTGATGATCCGGTTGCCGCGGCCCTTTGCGCGTGCCTGGAACCGCTTCAGCGCGAACCCTTGGTCGACGTCGATGCGACTCACTCGGAGCTCGTCCACGTCGGCGCCGTCGTTGTGCTCGGCGTTCGCTATCGCCGACTCCAGCACCTTCTTGATGAGCTGCGCGCTCTTCTTCGGCGTGAAAGCGAGAATGTTGAGCGCCTGCTCGACCGACCTTCCCCGAATGAGATCCGCCACCAGGCGGCCCTTCTGGGCCGACAACCGCACGCCATACAGCTTCGCTTGGGTTTCCATTTCGCCTATCTCCGCTTGGCCGGCCCCGCAGGGGCGCCCGCGGCCGCAGCTTTCTTCGCGCCGGTGTGGCCCTTGAAGGTCCGCGTCAGCGCAAACTCGCCGAGCTTGTGCCCGACCATGTTTTCGGTGACGTACACCGGGATGTGCTGCTTCCCGTTGTGGATCGCGATCGTGATGCCGACAAAATCCGGCGTCACCGTCGAGCGCCGCGACCAGGTCTTGATCGGACGCTTGTCGTTCGCGGCGCGCGCGGTATCGACCTTCTTCACCAGGTGGTGGTCCACGAAAGGACCCTTCTTGATCGAACGTGACATGCGTATCGCTCCTGCGCCTACTTCTTCTTGTGGCGGGTCTGCACGATCATCGAATTCGTGCGCTTGTTGCTGCGCGTGCGGAAGCCCTTGGCCAGCACGCCCCACGGGCTGACCGGATCGCGCTTCGTCCCGGTACGCCCCTCGCCTCCGCCGTGCGGATGATCGATCGGATTCATCGCTACGCCGCGAACCGTCGGCCGAATCCCGCGCCAGCGCATTGCGCCGGCTTTGCCGATCTGCTCGAGGTTGTGCTCCTCATTGCCGACCTCGCCGATCGTCGCCCGGCACTCGATGTGCACCTTGCGGATCTCGCCCGACCGCATGCGAAGCTGGGCGTAGTCGCCCTCGCGCGCGAGCAGCTGCACCGATGCGCCCGCAGCGCGGGCGATCTGCGCGCCCTTGCCGGGTTGCAGCTCGACACAGTGAATCGTCGTCCCGACCGGAATATTGCGCAGCGCCTTGACGTTGCCGAGCTTGATCGCAGCGTCGGGGCCACTCATCACCTGCGCCCCGACGGTCAGTCCCTTCGCGGCTATGATGTAACGGCGCTCACCGTCCGCGTAGCAGATCAGGGCCAGATTCGCGCTGCGGTTCGGATCGTATTCCAGACGCTCCACCTTGCCCGCGATGCCATCCTTATCGCGTCGCTTGAAGTCGACGATGCGATAGTGCTGCTTGTGGCCTCCGCCCCGATGCCGCACCGTGATCCGGCCCTTGCCGTTGCGACCGGCGCGATTCGATTGGCGCTCCACCAGCTTTGCGAGCGGGCCATCCTTGTGCAACCCCGGCGTCGTCGCGCGGACAACGCCGCGCCGTCCGGCGGAGGTGGGTTTCATTTTTACGAGCGGCATGGCTTACCCCGCGGCTTGAAAGTCGATGTCGTGGCCCGGCGCCAGTCGCACGTAGGCCTTTTTCCAGCTGCTCCGCCGGCCCAGAAAGCGGCCGACCCGCTTCTGCTTGCCTCGGACGCTGGCCATCTGAACGGAAAGCACCTGGAGCTTCTTGTCCTTCGTGCTGAACACCAGCTCGACCGCGGCCTTGACTTCGGGCTTCGTCGCATCGGACGCGACACGGAAGACGTACTGGTTGTTCTTCTCGCCGATGAACGTGCTCTTCTCCGATACGACCGGAGCAAGGAGCACATTCAGCAGCCGTTCCTGCCTGAACCCGCTCATCCCAGCATCTCCTCGAACTTGGCCACTGCCTGCTTCGTCAGCAGCACGTTCTGGTAGTGAACCAGCGACACCGGATCGGCGTGCTGGACGTCGAGCACCAGCACGTTCGGGAGGTTGCGAGACGAAAGCAGGAGATTCTCGTCCACACCATCGGTGATCAGCAGGACCTGCTCGAGGCCCATGCTCTTCACCTTCTGGGCGAGCAGCTTGGTCTTGGGGGCGTCGATCTTGAAATCCTCCACGATCGACAACCGACCCTCGCGCGCAAGCTGCGACAGGATCGACGCCATGCCCGCGCGGTACATCTTGCGGTTGACCTTCTGGCTGAAGTTCTCGTCGGGGAGATTGGGGAAAATCCGTGCGCCACCACGCCACAGCGGGCTTCCGGCAAATCCGGCCCGTGCACGGCCGGTCCCTTTCTGCCGCCACGGCTTGCGATGCGATTGATTCATGTCGCCGCGCGCCTTCTGCTTGCGCGTACCGAGCCTCGCGTTCGCCTGGTACGCGATCACGATCTGGTGCACGAGCGACTCGTTGAAATCACGTCCGAAGAGCGCGTCCGAGGCAGCGACCGTGGAGGCGGGCTTTCCCTTGTCGTTGATCACTTTGAGGTCCATTGCCGTCCCCTCACTTCGCCGCTCGCTTGGGAGCCTTTGCGGCCGGAAGGACAACGATGTGTCCGCCATTCGCGCCCGGAATGCCGCCCCGCACGAGCAGCAGCTGGCGCTCGGTGTCCACGCGCACGATCTGCAGGTTCTGCGTGGTGCGCTTCACGTCGCCGAGATGACCCGGCATGCGCTTGCCCGGAAACACGCGCGAGGGGTCCTGGTTCTGACCGGTCGAGCCCGGGCGGTTGTGCGAAATCGAGTTGCCGTGGCTCGCCCGATTCGACGAGAAGTGGTGACGGCGAATGACGCCCGCGAAGCCGCGACCCTTGGTGGTACCGGCCACGTCCACCATCTGCCCGACCTGGAAGATGTCGGCCCCGATCTTGCCGCCCACCTGCAGATTGGCGAGTTCGTCCTGCGGAACGCGAAATTCCCGCAGCATCGTCCCGCCCTCGACGCCGGCCTTGGCAAAGTGTCCGGCCATCGGCTTGCTCACGCGCGATGCGCGCCGCTTGCCAAAGGCAACCTGGACCGCGCTGTAGCCGTCGGTCTCGGGCATCTTGATCTGGGTGACGCGGTTGTCGGCGACGTCCAGCACAGTCACCGGGACGGCATCGCCGTCGTCGGTGAATACGCGGGTCATGCCGACCTTGCGGCCGACGAGTCCCAAGCTCATGACAGTTCCTTTTCTTTTCTAATCGACCCGGGTCGCCCCGGGCGCCGATTCCAATTGATCGGCCCATACACAGATTTCTCCGGGACCGTAGCCTTCGGCGACGGTCCCGAACGTTATAGTTTAATTTCTACGTCCACACCGGCCGGAAGGTCGAGCTTCATCAGCGCGTCCACCGTCTTGTCCGTCGGGTCGAGGATGTCCATCAATCGCTGATGCGTGCGGATCTCGAGCTGGTCACGCGACGCCTTGTTGACGTGCGGACTCCGCAGCACGTCGAAACGCTCGATGCGCGTCGGCAGGGGCACCGGCCCCTTGACGACGGCGCCAGTACGCTTCGCCGTGTCGACGATCTCGAGCGCCGACTGATCGATCAGCTTGTAGTCGAACGCCTTCAACCGGATTCTGATTTTTTGCCCTTGGCCAGCCATGATTTTCCTATTCGATCACTTTCGTCACCACGCCTGCGCCGACGGTGCGCCCACCCTCGCGGATGGCGAAGCGCAGCCCCTCCTCCATCGCGATCGGTGCAATCAGGCTCACCGTGATCTGCACGTTGTCCCCAGGCATCACCATCTCGGTGCCCTGGGGCAAATCCACCGATCCGGTCACGTCCGTCGTGCGGAAGTAGAACTGCGGCCGGTAACCATTGAAGAACGGCGTGTGCCGCCCCCCTTCCTCCTTCGAGAGCACGTACACCTCGGCCACGAACTTCGTGTGCGGCGTGATCGAGCCGGGCTTGGCCAGCACCTGTCCACGCTCCACCTCCTCGCGCTTGGTCCCGCGCAACAGCACCCCGATGTTGTCCCCCGCCTGCCCCTCATCGAGCAGCTTGCGGAACATCTCCACGCCCGTGCACACCGTCTTGAGCGTCGCCTTCAACCCCACGATCTCCAGCTCCTCGCCCACCTTCACGATGCCACGCTCCACCCGACCCGTCACCACCGTGCCGCGGCCCGAGATCGAGAACACGTCCTCCACCGGCATCAGAAACGGCCCGTCCACCGCACGCTTGGGCTGCGGAATGTAGCTGTCCAGCGCCTCGGCGAGCTTCACGATCGAGCCCTCGCCCATATCGCCCTTGTCGCCCTCCAGCGCCTTCAACGCACTGCCAATCACGATCGGGGTCTTCTCCCCCGGAAACTCGTACTTCGTCAAAAGCTCGCGAACCTCCATCTCGACCAGCTCCAGGAGCTCCTTGTCGTCGACCATGTCCGCCTTGTTCAGGTACGCCACGATGTAGGGCACCCCCACCTGGCGCGCCAGCAGTATGTGCTCGCGCGTCTGCGGCATCGGCCCATCGGCCGCCGAGACCACCAGAATCGCCCCGTCCATCTGCGCCGCTCCGGTGATCATGTTCTTGATGTAGTCCGCATGGCCCGGACAGTCCACGTGCGCGTAGTGACGCTTCTCCGTCTCGTACTCCACGTGCGCCGTGTTGATCGTGATCCCGCGCGCCTTCTCCTCCGGCGCCGCATCGATCTGCGCGTAGTCCTTCGCCTCGCCTCCGTACTTCTTCGACAGCACGTGCGTCAGCGCCGCCGTCAGCGTCGTCTTCCCGTGATCAACGTGACCGATCGTCCCTACGTTCACGTGCGGCTTCTTGCGCTCGAATTTTGCTTTTGCCATGGTCGCTACCCTGTGTCGTCGTCAACGCGTTGCGCGCTACTTCTCGACCTTCCCCTTGTTGATGATCGCCTCGGAGACCGACTTGGGTGCCTCGGCGTAATGCTTGAACTCCATCGAATACGTGGCGCGGCCCTGCGTCAGCGAGCGCACCGTGGTGGAATAGCCGAACATCTCGGCAAGCGGCACCTCCGCGCGAATCGCCTTGCTGCCGCCCGGGATGTCCTCCATGCCCTGGATCATGCCGCGCCGCGACGAGAGATCGCCCATGACGTCGCCCATCTTCTCCTCGGGCGTCTCGACCTCCACCGACATCATCGGTTCGAGGATCACCGGTTGGGCCTTGCGCATGCCGTCCTTGAACGCCATCGACGCCGCCATCTTGAATGCGTTCTCGTTCGAATCCACGTCGTGCGAAGAGCCGTCGAAGAGCGTCACTTTCACGTCCACGACCGGGAAACCGGCCAGCACGCCGTTCGGCAGGGTTTCCCTGAGCCCCTTCTCGACCGCGGGAATGAACTCGCGCGGCACCGATCCGCCCTTGACCGCGTCGACGAACTCGAAACCCTTGCCGATCACGTTCGGTTCGACCTTCAGCCACACGTGGCCGTACTGCCCGCGGCCGCCGGTCTGCTTGACGAACTTGCCTTCCACCTCGTCGCAAACCCGCTTGATGGTCTCGCGATAGGCCACCTGCGGTGCTCCGACGTTCGCTTCGACGCCGAACTCCCGCTTCATCCGATCGACGAGGATCTCGAGGTGCAGCTCGCCCATGCCGGAAATGATGGTCTGCCCGGAATCCTCGTCCGTGCGCACGCGGAACGACGGATCCTCCTGCGCGAGGCGGCCGAGCGCGAGCGACATCTTCTCCTGGTCGACCTTGGTCTTCGGTTCGACGGCCACGTGGATGACCGGATCCGGAAACACCATGCGCTCGAGAATGATCACTTTGCTCGGGTCGCAAAGCGTTTCGCCGGTCGTGACGTCCTTCAGCCCGACGGCCGCCGCGATGTCGCCGGCGCGCAGCTCCTTGATCTCCTCGCGCTGGTTCGCGTGCATCTGGAGGATCCGGCCGATGCGCTCCTTGCGCCCCTTCACCGAGGTGAAGACGGTGTCGCCCGAGTTCAGCACGCCCGAATAGACGCGGATGAACGTGAGCTGGCCCACGTACGGGTCGGTCATGATCTTGAACGCGAGCGCGGCGAACGGTGCGTCGTCGTCGGGCTTGCGCACGTCTTCCTCTCCGTTCTCCTTCTCGCCGGAGACGGGCGGCACCTCGACGGGCGACGGGAGGTACTCGATGACCGCATCGAGCATCGCCTGCACGCCCTTGTTCTTGAACGCCGTGCCGCAAAGCATGGGCACGATCTCGTTCGCAATGGTGCGCGCGCGCAGGCCCCGCTTGATTTCCTCGACCGACAGATTGCCGGTTTCGAGGTACTTGTTCATAAGCTCTTCGTCTGCCTCGGCCGCGGCCTCGACCATCTTCTCCCGCCATTCCTGCGCGGAGTCCTTCAGCGCGTCCGGAATGTCGCGCAGCTCGAACTTCATCCCCTGCGACGCGTCGTCCCAGTAGATCCCCTTCATCTGCACGAGATCGACGACGCCTTCGAAATGCTCCTCTGCGCCGATGGGGATCTGGATCGGGATGGGATTGCCCTTGAGCCTCTCGCGGATGTGGCGATACGACTTGAAGTAGTCGGCACCGGTGCGGTCCATCTTGTTGATGAACGCGAGACGCGGCACGCGGTACTTGTTCGCCTGCCTCCAGACCGTCTCGGACTGGGGCTGCACGCCCGCGACCGCGTCGTAGACCATGCAGGCGCCGTCGAGCACCCGCAAACTGCGCTCCACCTCGATCGTGAAGTCAACGTGACCAGGCGTGTCGATGATGTTGATGCGATGCTCGGGGAAATTGCCGTCCATCCCCTTCCAGAAGCACGTCGTCGCGGCGGAAGTGATCGTGATGCCGCGCTCGCGCTCCTGCTCCATCCAGTCCATCACCGTCGCGCCGTCGTGCACCTCGCCCATCTTGTGGGAGACGCCGGTATAGAAAAGGATGCGCTCGGTGGTCGTGGTCTTACCGGCGTCAATGTGCGCACTGATGCCGATATTCCGATAGCGCTCGATTGGGGTCTTGCGTGCCATAGCCTGCAACGACGAGGGCGGGCTCCGGGCCCGCCCTCCGGAGTTCCTTTCATCAGAACCGATAGTGGGAGAAGGCCTTGTTGGCCTCCGCCATGCGGTGGACTTCGTCCTTCTTCTTGACCGCTCCGCCGCGCCCTTCCGCAGCCTCGATCAATTCGTTGGCGAGACGCGCCTGCATCGATTTCTCGCCGCGCTTCTGCGCCGCCTCGCGCAGCCAGCGCATCGCGAGCGCGACGCGCCGAATCTGGCGTACCTCGACGGGCACCTGGTAGTTGGCGCCGCCCACTCGCCGGCTCTTCACTTCGACCATCGGCCGCGCGTTCTGCAACGCCTGGCCGAAGACGTCGATCGGCTCCTTGCCCGACTTGCTCTTGATCGTGTCGAACGCGCCGTAGACGATGCGCTCGGCGACCGATTTCTTGCCACGGGTCATGAGGACGTTGACGAACTTCGCGACATCCACGTTCCCGAATTTCGGGTCCGGAAGGATCTCGCGCTTGGGGACTTCTCTGCGACGGGGCATGACGAGCCGCTTTCCTGGTTCAGGCAGGCTTGGGGCGCTTCGCGCCGTACTTCGAACGGGCCTGCTTACGGTCCTTGACGCCCTGGGTGTCGAGGCTGCCGCGCACGATGTGGTACCGCACGCCCGGCAGATCCTTGACCCGGCCGCCGCGAATGAGCACCACCGAGTGCTCCTGAAGATTGTGCCCCTCGCCACCGATGTAGCTGATCACCTCGAACCCGTTGGTCAGACGCACTTTCGCGACTTTGCGCAGTGCTGAGTTCGGTTTCTTCGGCGTCGTCGTGTACACGCGCGTGCAAACTCCGCGCTTCTGCGGCGAGCCGGCAAGCGCGGGCACCTTGCTCTTTTTCGGCAGGCGATCCCGGGACTTGCTCACGAGCTGATTAATCGTCGGCATGGGCTTTCTGTCGGTCGAGGAAACGGGTCCGGGGCAAAAATTTGGACCCCGAAACCAAAGACGCGGGATTATAAAGGGCTTTTTCACCCATAGCAACAATGGTGCGACGCGCAAAATGGGCCCGAACAATGGCCCGGAGCGGGCCCGCGTTACACCGGGGAAAACCGGGCTATCCTTTGCCCCCTTTCCAGACTGTGGAGTCTCAGCGAAATGCCGTCCCCCGTCCTGTTCAGCCCGATCCGCCTGAGGGAGCTCGAGCTCGCGAACCGCATCGTGGTGTCCCCGATGTGCCAGTACTCCGCCACGGACGGCACAGCGAGCGACTGGCACCTCATTCATCTCAACAATCTGGCAATGAGTGGTGCCGGATTGGTCTTCGTGGAGGCCACCGCGGTCGATGCCGTCGGCCGAATCACACCCGGCTGTCTCGGGCTCTATTCCGATGCAAACGAGCGTGCGCTCGAGCCGGTGGTAGCGGCCGTCCGCCGCTATTCGAGCGCGGCGTTCGGAATCCAGCTCGCCCACGCCGGCCGGAAGGCCTCGAGCCGCGCACCTTGGGACGGCGGCGACCTCATCCTTCCGCGTGACGGTGGCTGGCAGCCGGTCGCACCCTCCCCGTTCGCGCATGGCGCCGACGAACCCCCTCCCCACGCTCTGACGAAACACGAGATCGACCGAATCGTCGAGCTCTTCGCCGAATCGGCGCGCCGCGCCGAGCGCCTCGGATTCGACGCCATCGAGCTGCACGGGGCGCACGGCTACCTGATGCATGAGTTCCTGTCTCCGATCGCGAACCGGCGCGACGACGAGTACGGCGGGTCGCTCGGGAATCGCATGCGGTTCCCCCTCGCGGTATTCGACGCAGTACGAGCCGTATGGCCCGCGGGCAAGCCGCTTGGCATCAGACTGTCCTGCGCGGACTGGGTTCCGGGCGGTTGGGATATCGATCAGACAGTCGCACTCGCCCACGAGCTGAAGAAGCGCAGCTGCGACTGGATCGACTGCTCGGGCGGAGGGGTGTCTCCTCAGCAGAAAATTCCGATCGGCCCCGGGTACCAGGTTCCGTTTGCGGAGCGCATCCGGCGTGAGACCGGAATTCCGACCATCGCCATCGGCCTCATCACCGATCCGCATCACGCCGAGGAGATCGTGGCTTCGGGCAAGGCGGACATGGTTGCCCTTGCACGCGGCATGCTCTACGACCCCCGCTGGGGCTGGCACGCCGCCGCCGCGCTCGGCGGCACCGTCAACGCGCCCAAACAATACTGGCGCGGCGTCCCGCGCGCAGCGGCGGCCTCGTTCGCGAGTACGCGAACCGGCCAGCGCTGACGCGCTCGCCGCGGCGCTTTGCGCCGCGAGCACAGTAGGTTACGAACAGGAGGGAACCGCCTGGTTCCCTCCCGTTACCTTCCTTCCCGGTACGAGCAAACCAACCGTGGAGTGGCGCTATCCTTCGATCCAGTGCTTGCAAAAAAACAAACCCCGCTCACGCGGGGTTTTGAATTCTGCGGGAAGGGGGGTAACGGGGGGAAACCGCGGGTTTCCCCCCGTTCGTGACCTTCCGCTTTTGCGGCGTCGAAGCTTCGCGCGCCTATTCTTCTGCTAAGCGCCGCTAAGCTTCTTGTTGCTGCTGCACCTCTTCTTCCGTCGGCGCTGCTTCCGCGCTTTCCATGAGCTCCTGCTGCATCAGCGCTTCCGCGGACGGGGCGTGCTTCCGGGCATTGTGGTACGCGAGGCCGGTGCCCGCCGGGATCAGACGCCCGACGATGACGTTCTCCTTCAGGCCGCGCAGATCGTCCTTCTTGCCCATGATCGCGGCCTCGGTAAGGACGCGCGTGGTCTCCTGGAACGACGCCGCGGAGATGAACGAGTCGGTCGAGAGCGAAGCCTTCGTTATCCCGAGCAGCTTGTAGCTGAACGTCGCAGGCTGCTTGCCTTCGGCCTCCACGCGCTCGTTCTCGGTCAGGAGCTCGGCGCGCTCGACTTCCTCGCCGGGGATGAAGCGCGTGTCACCCGCCTCCTCGACCTGCACGCGGCGCAGCATCTGCCGCACGATAACCTCGATGTGCTTGTCGTTGATGCGCACGCCCTGCAGACGGTAGACGTCCTGCACTTCGTCGGTGATGTAGCGCGCAAGCGCCTCGACGCCCTGGAGCCGGAGGATGTCGTGCGACTCGACCGGTCCGTCGACGATCAGCTCGCCCTTGTTCACCACCTGGCCGTCGTGCACCGTGACATGCTTCTCCTTCGGGATGAGGAAGTCATGCTGGGTGCCGTCGAGATCAGTGATCACGAGGCGCTGCTTGCCCTTCGTGTCCTTGCCGAACGACACGGTACCCGTGACTTCGGCCAGCATCCCGGCGTCCTTCGGTGCACGCGCTTCGAACAGCTCCGCCACCCGCGGCAGACCGCCCGTGATATCGCGCGCCTTCGCGGCTTCCTGCGGAATACGTGCCAGCACGTCACCGACCGACACCTGTTGCCCGTCCTTGACGGTGATCAGCGAGCCGACCTGGAAGGTGATGTTCACCGAGTGATCGGTTCCGGCGATCTTGATCTCTTCGCCGGTCTCGCTCAGCAGCCGCACCTGCGGACGCAACCCCTTGGTCGACGGCCCACGGCGCTTCGCATCGATCACCACGAGGGTGGAGAGGCCGGTGATGTCGTCGATCTGCTTTGCGACGGTCGCTCCCTCCTCGACGTTCTCGAACTTCACCATGCCCGCGTATTCCGTGATGATCGGGCGGGTATGCGGGTCCCACGAGGCCAGCCGCGTTCCGGCCTTGACGGGCTTGCCGTCGTCGGCCGTCATGGTCGCCCCGTAAGGCACCTTGTGCCGCTCGCGCTCGCGTCCGTTCTCGTCGGTGACGAGCACCTCGGCGGTGCGCGCGATGACCACCTTCTCGCCGCGCGCGTTCGTCACGTAGCGCATCGTCGGCGAGAACCGCACCACGCCGTTCGACTTCGCCTCGACCTGGCTCGCCACGGCGGCACGCGATGCCGCGCCGCCGATGTGGAACGTGCGCATGGTGAGCTGTGTGCCGGGCTCGCCGATGGACTGCGCCGCAATGACGCCCACCGCCTCGCCGACGTTGACCAGCGATCCGCGTCCCAGGTCGCGACCGTAGCAGTAGCTGCAAAGACCCCAGCGCGTATCGCAGGTGAGCGGGGTGCGGACTTTCACTTCGTCGATTCCGAGCATCTCGATCGTATCGACTTCGTCCTCGTCGAGCAGCGTGCCGGCCTCCAGCAGGACTTCCTGGCTTTCCGGATGCAGGACTTCCGCCGCAGTCACGCGGCCGAGAATACGCTCCCGCAATGCCTCCACGACCTCGCCGCCTTCGACCAGTGCGCGCATCACGGCGCCGTTCTGCGTCCCGCAGTCGTCCTCGGTGACGACCAGATCCTGGGTCACGTCGACCAGCCTGCGGGTGAGGTATCCGGAGTTGGCCGTCTTGAGCGCAGTGTCCGCCAGGCCCTTCCGTGCACCATGGGTCGAGATGAAGTACTGCAGGACGTTGAGGCCCTCGCGGAAGTTCGCCGTGATCGGCGTCTCGATGATCGAGCCGTCTGGCTTCGCCATCAGGCCGCGCATGCCCGCCAGCTGGCGGATCTGCGCCGCGGAACCCCGCGCACCGGAGTCAGCCATCATGTAGATGGAGTTGAACGACTCCTGCTTGACCGTCTGACCGTCTCGGTCGACGACATCCTGGGTGGACAGCTGGTCCATCATCGCCTTGCCGACCTGATCGCCGGTGCGGCCCCAGATGTCCACCACCTTGTTGTAGCGCTCGCCGGACGTGACGAGCCCCGAGGTGTACTGCTGCTCGATCTCCTTGACCTCGGTTTCGGCCGCCTCGATCAGTCCGTGCTTTTCCTTCGGCACGAGCATGTCGTCGACCGCAATCGAGAGGCCAGCGCGCGTGGCAATCGTGAATCCGGCGTTCATCAGCCGGTCCGCGAAGATCACGGTCTCGCGCAATCCGCAGCGCCGGAACGCAGCATTGATGAGCCGTGAGATCTCTTTCTTTTTGAGCGGCTTGTTGATGAGCTCGAACGGCAGTCCCGCAGGCAGGATCTCCGAGAGGATCGCGCGCCCGATCGTGGTCGCATAGCGGGTGACCTTGACGGTCTTTTCGCCTTCCGGGCTAACTTCGTACTCCCGGATCCGCACGTTGACCCGTGCATGAATCTCGGCCTGCTTGCTCTGGTAGGCGCGCAGCACTTCGGACACGTCCGAGAAGGACATGTTCTCGCCCCGCGCGTTGATCTTGTCGCGCGTGGCGTAGTAGAGCCCCAGCACGATGTCCTGCGACGGGACGATGATCGGGTCGCCGTTCGCCGGAGAGAGGATGTTGTTCGAGGACAGCATCAGCGTTCGCGCTTCCATCTGGGCCTCGAGCGACAGCGGCACGTGCACGGCCATCTGGTCGCCGTCGAAGTCGGCGTTGAACGCGGCACAGACCAGCGGGTGAAGCTGGATCGCCTTGCCTTCGACGAGCTGCGGCTCGAACGCCTGGATGCCGAGGCGGTGCAGCGTCGGGGCGCGATTGAGCATCACCGGGTGCTCGCGGATCACCTCCTCAAGGATGTCCCATACCACCGGCTCCTGCGCTTCCACCATGCGCTTCGCCTGCTTGATCGTCGTCGCGAGCCCCATCAGCTCCAGTTTCTGGAAGATGAATGGCTTGAAGAGCTCGAGCGCCATCAGCTTCGGCAGACCGCACTGGTGGAGCTTGAGCTGCGGCCCCACCACGATCACCGAGCGGCCCGAGTAGTCGACTCGCTTGCCGAGCAGGTTTTGACGGAACCGGCCGCCCTTGCCCTTGATCATGTCGGCGAGCGACTTGAGCGGGCGCTTGTTGGCGCCGGTCATCGCCTTGCCGCGACGACCGTTGTCGAGCAGCGAGTCGACGGCTTCCTGCAGCATGCGCTTCTCGTTGCGCACGATGATCTCGGGGGCCTTGAGCTCGAGCAGCCGCTTCAGCCGGTTGTTGCGGTTGATCACGCGCCGGTAAAGGTCGTTCAGATCCGAGGTGGCGAATCGGCCACCGTCCAGCGGCACCAGCGGGCGCAGCTCCGGCGGGAGCACCGGCAGAACCTCCATGATCATCCAGTCGGGCTTGATCCCGGATTTCTGGAAGCCTTCGAGCACCTTGAGCCGCTTCGCGATCTTCTTGATCTTGGCGTCCGAGCCGGTCGCCTCCAGATCCTTGCGCAGCGTGTCGATCTCGTGCTGCATATCGAGGGAGCGCAGCAACTCGCGGACGCCCTCGGCGCCCATGCTCGCGCTGAAATCGTCACCGTACTCCTCGACCTTGGCGAGGTAGTCGTCCTCGGTGAGGAGCTGGCAGCGCTTGAGCGGCGTCATGCCGGGGTCGACGACCATGTAGGCCTCGAAGTAGAGCGCGCGCTCGATGTCACGCAGGCTCGTGTCGAGGACCAGTCCAAGCCGCGAGGGCAGTGACTTCAGGAACCAGATGTGCGCGACCGGGCTCGCGAGCTCGATGTGGCCCATGCGCTCGCGGCGCACTTTGGCGAGCGTCACCTCGACGCCGCACTTCTCGCAGATCACGCCGCGGTGCTTCAGCCGCTTGTACTTGCCGCACAGGCACTCGTAGTCCTTGATCGGCCCGAAGATCTTCGCGCAGAAGAGCCCCTCGCGCTCCGGCTTGAAGGTGCGGTAGTTGATGGTCTCCGGCTTTCGGACCTCGCCGAACGACCATGAGCGGATCTTCTCGGGCGACGCGAGGCCGATCTTGATCGCGTCGAATTCCTGTTCCTGCGTAACCTGCTTGAACAAATCGAGCAGTGCTTTCATGTCTCAGAACCTCCGGTCGTGCAGCAATACGTGAATCGTGAATCCGGCTCGCGGCGAAGCGTGCGGTTTGGGCACCCCACGTTTCGCCTTCCACTCCTCACGCCCTAGAACCTCTCCAGGTCGATGTCGATGCCAAGCGAGCGTATCTCCTTCACCAGCACGTTGAACGACTCCGGCATGCCGGCGTCGATCTTGTGGTCGCCCTTGACGATGTTCTCGTAGACCTTGGTCCGGCCCTGGATGTCGTCAGACTTCACCGTGAGCATCTCCTGCAACGTGTACGAAGCGCCGTAGGCCTCGAGCGCCCAGACCTCCATCTCGCCGAAGCGCTGGCCGCCGAACTGCGCCTTGCCGCCGAGCGGCTGCTGCGTCACGAGACTGTACGGGCCGGTCGAGCGTGCGTGCATCTTGTCGTCGACGAGATGGTGCAGCTTCAACACGTGCATGTAGCCCACTGTGACCACGCGGTCGAATGCGTCGCCGGTGCGACCGTCGTACAGCGTGACCTGCGTCCTGGTTGGCGTCATGCCGAGCAGCTTGGTGCGCGGGTCGTCCTTCGGATAGGCAAGGTCGAGCATCGCCATGATCTCGGTCTCGGTGGCCCCATCGAACACGGGGGTCGCAAATGGCACGCCCTCGCGCAGGTTGGCAGCCATTGCCATGACCTCCTCGTCCGAAAGCTCCGCGAGGCGCTCCGGCCGGCCCTTGACGTTGTAGACCTTCTCGAGCAGGCCGCGGACCTCGGCGACGACTCGCCTTGGCTTGCAGCAGATCGCCGATCTTCCGCCCGATGCCCTTTGCGGCCCAGCCGAGGTGTGTCTCGAGGATCTGACCGACGTTCATCCGCGACGGCACGCCGAGCGGATTGAGCACGATGTCGACAGGCGTCCCGTCCGCCATGTGCGGCATGTCCTCGATCGGCACGATCTTGGAGATCACGCCCTTGTTGCCGTGCCGGCCGGCCATCTTGTCGCCCGGCTGGACGCGACGCTTGACTGCCAGGTACACCTTGACCATCTTCTGCACGCCGGGCGGCAGCTCGTCGCCCTGCGTCAGCTTCTTCTTCTTCGCCTCGAACATCCGGTCGAATTCCTCGCGCGTGTTGGCGAGCGAATCCTTGATTGTCTCGAGCTGCGATTGAGCCTCCTCGTCTGCGAGGCTGATCTCGAACCACGAGTGCCGCTCGACGTCGTCGAGGTAAGGCTTCGTGATCTTCGTGCCCTTCACGAGCTTCTTCGGACCCTTCTGCGCCGTCTTGTTGAGCAGAAGACGCTCGATCCGCCCGAACGTGTCCGTCTCGACGATCCGCATCTGATCGGTGAGATCCTTGCGGTAGCGCTTCAGCTCGTCGTCGACGATGCTCTGGGCCCGCTTGTCACGCTCGATGCCTTCACGCGTGAAGACCTGGACGTCGATCACGGTGCCCGAAATGCCCGAGGGCACGCGCAGCGACGTGTCCTTCACGTCCGAGGCCTTCTCGCCGAAGATCGCGCGCAGCAGCTTTTCCTCCGGGGTGAGCTGGGTCTCGCCCTTGGGCGTCACCTTGCCCACCAGCACGTCGCCCGCCTCGACCTCGGCGCCGATGTACACGATCCCCGACTCGTCAAGGCGCGCCAGCTGCGCCTCGGAAAGATTCGAGATGTCGCGGGTGATCTCCTCCGGCCCGAGCTTCGTGTCGCGCGCGACCACCGTCAGCTCCTCGATGTGTATCGAGGTGTAGCGGTCCTCGGCCACGACCCGCTCGGAGATCAGAATCGAGTCTTCGAAGTTGTAGCCGTTCCAGGGCATGAACGCGACGAGCATGTTCTGCCCGAGCGCCAGCTCGCCGAGGTCGGTGGATGCGCCGTCGGCCACCACATCGTCCTTGGCAATCCGCTCGCCCACCTTCACGATCGGACGCTGGTTGATGTTCGTATTCTGGTTCGAACGCTGATACTTGGTGAGGTTGTAGATGTCGACGCCGACTTCGCCCGCGTTCGTCTCGTCGTCGTTCACCCGCACGACGATCCGGGTCGCGTCCAGGTAGTCCACCAGGCCGCCACGCAACGCGATCACCGCGGTGCCGGAGTCGGCAGCGACGGTGCGCTCGATGCCCGTGCCGACCAGCGGCTTCTCGGGACGCAGGCACGGAACCGCCTGGCGCTGCATGTTCGAGCCCATCAGCGCGCGGTTCGCGTCGTCGTGCTCCAGGAACGGGATGAGCGACGCGGCCACGGAGACGACCTGCGACGGTGCGACGTCCATGTACTGCACCCGGTCCGGTCCGGACAGCATGAATTCGTTCCGAAACCTGCAGGATACGAGCTCGTCGACGAGCCGCCCCTGATCGTCGAGGGTCGCGTTCGCCTGCGCGATCACGAAATTCCCTTCCTCGATCGCGGACAGGAAGTCGATCTCGTTCGTGACGCTTCCGTCGGTCACCTTCCGATACGGCGTTTCCATGAAGCCGTACTGGTTGGTGCGCGCGTATATCGCGAGCGAATTGATCAGCCCGATGTTCGGGCCTTCCGGTGTCTCGATCGGGCACACGCGGCCGTAATGCGTCGGGTGGACGTCACGCACTTCGAAGCCCGCACGCTCGCGCGTCAGGCCGCCCGGTCCGAGCGCCGAGACACGGCGCTTGTGCGTGATCTCGGACAGCGGGTTCGTCTGGTCCATGAACTGCGAAAGCTGGCTCGACCCGAAGAATTCCTTGATCGCAGCGGAGATCGGCTTCGCATTGATGAGGTCGTGCGGCATCAGGTTGTCGCTTTCCGCCTGCGACAGCCGCTCCTTCACCGCCCGCTCCACGCGCACGAGTCCCGCGCGGAACTGGTTCTCGGCAAGCTCGCCAACCGAGCGCACACGGCGGTTGCCGAGATGGTCGATATCATCGATTTCGCCGCGACCGTTGCGCAGCTCGACCATGATGCCGACCACCGCGAGAATGTCCTCGTTGGAGAGGGTTGCCGCGCCGTCAGTATCCTTCGGTCCGACGCTCTCGTAGAAGCGCCGCAGCCAGGCGGGCGATTTGTCCTCGAGCTTGTTCGGGTAGGCACGGCGATTGAACTTCATGCGGCCAACCATCGACAGGTCGTACCGCTCTTCCGCGTAGAAGAGCCCCTTGAACAGCGTCTCGACCGCGTCTTCCGTGGGCGGCTCTCCCGGCCGCATCATGCGATAGATCGCGACCTTTGCAGCCCACTGGTCCGCGGTCTCGTCGCTTCGCAGGGTCTGCGAAATGTACGCGCCCTGGTCGAGGTCGTTCGTGTAGATCGTGCTGATCGTGTCGACGCCACCGCCGCGAAGCTTTTCGAGGACCTCCTCGGTGATCTCGTCGTTCGCGTTGGCCAGGATCTCGCCGGTCTCGCGGTCGACCACGTTGTGGGCGAGCGTCCGGCCGAGCAGGAAATCGTCGGGCACGGTGATGCGCTGCATGCCGCCCGCCTCCATGTCGCGGATGTGCTTGACGGTGATCCGCTTGTCCTTGGCGACGATGACCTTGCCATTCGTGTCGACGAAATCGAAGCGCGCGAGCTCGCCGCGCAATCGCTCGGGCACCAGCTCGAACTGGGTGCCTTCGGCACCGAGATGAAAGGTGTCGAAGTCGTAGAAATGAGCCAGGATCTGCTCGAGTGTCATGCCGATCGCCTTGAGCAGGATCGTCACGGGCATCTTGCGCCGCCGGTCGACCCGGAAATAGACGAAGTCCTTCGGATCGAACTCGAAATCGAGCCATGACCCGCGATACGGAATGATCCTGGCGGAGAACAGCAGCTTTCCGCTGGAGTGGGTCTTGCCCTTGTCGTGCTCGAAGAACACGCCGGGCGAGCGGTGCAGTTGCGACACGATCACCCGCTCGGTCCCGTTGATGACGAACGAGCCGGTGTGCGTCATGAGCGGTATCTCGCCCATGTACACCTCCTGCTCCTTCAACTCCTTGATCGTCGGCTTGGCCGCCTCGCGGTCCATGATCGTGAGCCGGACTTTCGCGCGCAGCGGCGCGGCGTAGGTGAGCCCGCGCTGCTGGCACTCCTTCACGTCGAACGGCGGCTCGCCGAGCAAGTACGAGACGAAGTCGAGCCGCGCGTTGCCCGAGTGGCTCGAGATCGGAAAGATCGAGTTGAACGCGGCCTGAAGGCCCTCGGTCTTGCGGCTCTCGGGCGCGATCTCCGCCTGCAGGAATGCCGCGTAGCTTTCGAGCTGGGTCGCCAGCAGGTACGGAACGTTGAGCACGTTCGCACGCTTGGCAAAGCTCTTACGGATACGCTTCTTTTCGGTGAGCGAGTAGGTCGCTGTGGTCATGGATGCTCCGCTGTCGAGACAGGGTTCGTGGACAAGATGCACAAGGTACAAAATGTCAGCCGCGGCGGCCGCGGCTGACATTTGCGCCCCGAATGCGCTCCGAAAAAGCGCAAAAGGCTGGCGACGCGCCCGCGCCGCCAGCCCGGCAAATGCCGTCCTGCTACTTGATCTCGGCCTTGCCACCGGCCTCCGTGATCTGCTTGACGATGTCCTCCGCGTCCTTCTTCGAGACCGCTTCCTTGACGGGCTTCGGCGCGCCGTCCACCAGATCCTTGGCCTCCTTGAGGCCCAGGCCGGTCACCGCGCGCACCACCTTGATGACGTTCACCTTGTTGTCACCCACGCCCGTGAGCGTGACGGTGAACTCGGTCTGCTCTTCGACTGCGGCAGCAGCGCCACCGGCCGCCGGGCCGGCGACCGCAACCGCCGCCGCCGCGGCGGATACGCCAAACTTCTCTTCCATGTCCTTGATGAGCTGCGAGAGCTCCAGGACGCTCATGTTCGCAATTGCGTCGAGCAATTCGGCTTTTGCGAGTGCCATTTCGTTAACTCCTGTCAGATATCGGTTGCAGCAATAAGGTTCGAAAAAGTGATTCGAGATCGCGATTCGAAAGCGGTCGGTCCGGCGGCCCTCATGCAGCCTGCTTGGCCCGCGCGTCGTGAACGGCCGCCAGCGTCCGCGCGAAGCGGGCCGGCACCTCGTTCAACGTCCGCACGAACTGCGCGACCGGCGCCTGCATCGTTCGCATCAGGACCGCGAGCAGCTCGTCGCGGCTCGGCATCGTCGCCAGGCTCTTCACCTCCGTTGCGGAGAGCAGCGAGCCCGGCATGGCGCCGGCCTTGAGGACGATCTTCTCGTTGTCCTTGGCGAAATCGTTCAGAACCTTGGCCGACGCCACGGGATCGGTCGAGATGCCGTAGATCAGCGGGCCGACCAGATGATCGGCAAGCTGCTCGAACGGCGTATCCTTCACCGCACGTCGCGCCAGCGTGTTCTTCAGCACGCGCAGATACACACCCGATGCACGTGCCTTGCGGCGCAGCTCGGTCATACCTTCCACTTCCAGACCACGGTACTCGGCGACGACGACCGCCTGCGCCCCCACGAGCTTCGCGGAGATCTCGGCGACTGCCGTCTTCTTCTCTTCGAGATTGAGACCCAAGGTCTACCTCCATTCAAAAGCGCCGCGCGCCCTTGCGGGCTTGCGACTTGCACGGCGACCTTGCACTCCGGAAGTCTTGCTGCGTCTCGGCCATCTGCTGCCCGAATCTGCTGTCACAAGTTTCCTTCACTGGGGTACGCCATCTGCGCTGGGCGGGAATCCGGCAACAAATGCCACCGGCGTCCCGTTTAAGTTCTCGAAGCGGAAAGAATCCCCGCTTCGTCGACCCCAACGGTCTTTGACAACCCTGACCACACTCGCCATCCGTCACCCCGTCCGCACCGCCAGTCGAAACGACGCTCGGTGCCCGACGCTTGCCGGACTCGCTTGGGCGATCAGGCCCAAAGCCCTGATCCTGCGCGTTTGCGCAAGACCCAAAAATTTTCCACACCCCGCTCCTGGCGCGGGGTTCCACTCCTCACTGATCCGGCTGCTGTTGCAGGCTGGCGAGGTCGACCCGGACTCCCGGGCCCATCGTGCTCGCCACCGAAAGCTTTCTCAGGAACACGCCCTTGGCACTTGCCGGCTTGGACTTGTTCAGCGCGTCGATCAGTGCGGCGAGGTTCTCGCGCAGCTGGTCTTTCGAAAACGACGCGCGGCCGATCGAGCAATGCACGATCCCCGCCTTGTCCGTGCGGTACTGAACCTGACCTGCCTTGGCGTTCTTCACTGCAGTTGCCACATCGGGCGTCACCGTGCCGACCTTCGGATTGGGCATGAGGCCGCGCGGACCGAGGATCTGGCCCAGCTGTCCGACGACGCGCATGGCGTCCGGGCTGGCGATCGCCACATCGAAATCCATCTGCCCGGCCTTGATCTTCTCGGCCAGATCCTCGAGCCCGACGATGTCCGCGCCCGCTGCGCGCGCGGCGTCAGCCTTGTCGCCTTGCGTGAAGACCGCGACCCGAACCTTCTTTCCCGTGCCCGCCGGCATGACCACCGAACCGCGCACCGCCTGATCCGACTTCTTGGCGTCGATACCGAGGTTGACGGCAACCTCGACCGACTCGTCGAACTTCGCTGTCGCACATTTCTTGACGGTCTCGAGTGCGTCGCTCACCGGATAGCTCTTGCCGGGGTCGACCACCCCCACCAGGGCCTGCTTGCGCTTGCTGAGCTTTGCCATTTACAGGCCCTCCACCGTCACGCCGATGCTGCGTGCGCTACCCGCGATCGTGCGCACCGCCGCATCGAGATCGGCAGCCGTGAGATCGGGCATTTTGGCCTTCGCGATCTCCTCGGCCTGCGCCCGCGTGATCGATCCGACCTTGTCGGAGTGCGGACGCGGACTGCCCTTCTCCAGCTTGGCGGCCTTCTTGATGAGAACCGTAGCCGGAGGTGTCTTGATGATGAATGTGAAGCTCTTGTCCTGGAACGCCGTGATCACCACCGGCAGCATCAATCCCGGCTCGACCTTCTGGGTCTGGGCATTGAACGCCTTGCAGAACTCCATGATGTTCAGGCCGCGCTGGCCGAGCGCCGGCCCGATCGGCGGACTGGGATTGGCCTTGCCGGCCGGTACCTGAAGCTTGACGTAACCAACTATCTTCTTTGCCACTTTCAGACTCCTCTAGACGGGTTCAAGCGGCGAGCTTTGCCTTGCTGTCCGACCGCTGGGCAAGCTCGCCTCCCCGGTAAACGATGCGTCGTTCCTGCGACGCAGATGCCGAAGCCGAGAAATCCAGCTCCAGCGATTCGTCAGGCCTTCTCGACCTGGCTGAATTCCAGTTCCACCGGCGTCGAGCGGCCAAAGATCGTGACCGAGACGCGAAGCTTGCTCTTGTCATAGTTGACGTCCTCCACCATGCCGTGAAAATCGTTGAAGGGGCCTTCCTTGACGCGAACTGCCTCGCCCACCTCGAACAGCACCTTGGGCTTCGGTTTCTCGACGCCTTCCTGCATCTGATGCAGGATCTCCTGCACTTCCTTGTCGCTGATCGGCGGCGGCTTGCGACCATGCGCCCCGCCCACGAATCCGGTCACCTTCTGGGTGTTCTTCACGAGGTGCCAGGCCTCGTCCGTCATGTCCATCTCGACCAGGACGTAGCCTGGAAAGAACTTGCGCTCCGAAATGTTCTTCTGGCCGGCGCGCATCTCCACGACTTCCTCGGTCGGCACCATGATTCGCCCGAAATGCTCTTCCATCCCGGCGCGCCGGATACGCTCCTCGAGGGCGCGCTGCACGGACTTCTCGAAGCCCGAGTAGGCGTGCACCACGTACCACCGCTTGTTCGTGACCGCTTCTTTCATGACCGCGTCCATCCGAGCACCAAGTCGTACAGTCCCAACTCAAGTCCTTTGTCGACGAGCCACAGAAAGAGCGCCATCAGGATGACGAACGCGAAAACCGCCGCCGTGGTCTGGAAGGACTCCTTGCGGGTTGGCCAGACGACCTTCTTCGTTTCCTCAATCGCGTCACGGGTGAAGCCGGCCAGCTGCTTTCCGGGGACGGAGAACCAGCCGACCACCACGGCAAGGCCAAAACTGACGAGCACCATTCCCACGCGCACGACGAGCGGCTGCGAAGCGAAATAGTAAAAACCCACGAGGCCTGTAATGAGCAACAGGCCCGCCAGAGTGATCTTGATCTTGTCCGCCATCGCGCCCGCCAGGGCCTCTCTATTCAACTGTTAGCGCTTACTGTCGTGGAAATCCCCGACCCAAGCAGCTTGGGACGCGCGAACGGGCATGGCAGGCCAAGAGGGAATCGAACCCCCAACCTTCGGTTTTGGAGACCGACGCTCTGCCAGTTGAGCTATTGGCCTATTCCCAGAGGTCAGGTGACCGGGACTCGAAATGCGGTGACCCGAACGGGTTTGCAAGTCTACTCCCGAATCGCCGTTTCTGCCCGCGCTCCCGGTTCCCATCGTCGAGGTGCGCCGTGCGCACCCCGCCCAATTCCTCATTCGATCACTTTCGTCACCACGCCTGCGCCGACGGTGCGCCCACCCTCGCGGATGGCGAAGCGCAGCCCCTCCTCCATCGCGATCGGTGCAATCAGGCTCACCGTGATCTGCACGTTGTCCCCAGGCATCACCATCTCGGTGCCCTGGGGCAAATCCACCGATCCGGTCACGTCCGTCGTGCGGAAGTAGAACTGCGGCCGGTAACCATTGAAGAACGGCGTGTGCCGCCCCCCTTCCTCCTTCGAGAGCACGTACACCTCGGCCACGAACTTCGTGTGCGGCGTGATCGAGCCGGGCTTGGCCAGCACCTGTCCACGCTCCACCTCCTCGCGCTTGGTCCCGCGCAACAGCACCCCGATGTTGTCCCCCGCCTGCCCCTCATCGAGCAGCTTGCGGAACATCTCCACGCCCGTGCACACCGTCTTGAGCGTCGCCTTCAACCCCACGATCTCCAGCTCCTCGCCCACCTTCACGATGCCACGCTCCACCCGACCCGTCACCACCGTGCCGCGGCCCGAGATCGAGAACACGTCCTCCACCGGCATCAGAAACGGCCCGTCCACCGCACGCTTGGGCTGCGGAATGTAGCTGTCCAGCGCCTCGGCGAGCTTCACGATCGAGCCCTCGCCCATATCGCCCTTGTCGCCCTCCAGCGCCTTCAACGCACTGCCAATCACGATCGGGGTCTTCTCCCCCGGAAACTCGTACTTCGTCAAAAGCTCGCGAACCTCCATCTCGACCAGCTCCAGGAGCTCCTTGTCGTCGACCATGTCCGCCTTGTTCAGGTACGCCACGATGTAGGGCACCCCCACCTGGCGCGCCAGCAGTATGTGCTCACGCGTCTGCGGCATCGGCCCATCGGCCGCCGAGACCACCAGAATCGCCCCGTCCATCTGCGCCGCTCCGGTGATCATGTTCTTGATGTAGTCCGCATGGCCCGGACAGTCCACGTGCGCGTAGTGACGCTTCTCCGTCTCGTACTCCACGTGCGCCGTGTTGATCGTGATCCCGCGCGCCTTCTCCTCCGGCGCCGCATCGATCTGCGCGTAGTCCTTCGCCTCGCCCCCGTACTTCTTCGACAGCACGTGCGTCAGCGCCGCCGTCAGCGTCGTCTTCCCGTGATCAACGTGACCGATCGTCCCTACGTTCACGTGCGGCTTCTTGCGCTCGAATTTTGCTTTTGCCATGGTCGGTTGACTCCAGTAGTGCCCGTGTTGCCCGTGTTTGCGTTGCCCGAAATCCTGGTGCCGATGGAGCGGATTGAACGCTCGACCTCTCCCTTACCAAGGGAGTGCTCTACCACTGAGCTACATCGGCCATAGTTCGTTCAATGGTTCGTTCGATGATCTTCAATGGTCAATCCGTCACGCGTCCCTACGTGCATCTGTGTCACGCTATCCCTGCACCCCGCCCCCATCCGGATTCGAATGGAGCGGGTGAAGGGAATCGAACCCTCGTCATAAGCTTGGAAGGCTTCTGCTCTACCATTGAGCTACACCCGCTCGGTCTTCACCCGCCTGGTCTTCACTCGCGTGGTGCCGGTCCGCTCGCCTCCACCCGCATCCTTTGGTGGAGGGGGAAGGATTCGAACCTTCGAAGGCAGAGCCGGCAGATTTACAGTCTGCTCCCTTTGACCGCTCGGGAACCCCTCCCAGCGAAACATGCGATTTTGCTTGGTTTTCAGGGCGGTGTCAAACGATCGACGCTGGATTGTGCGCTGCGGTGAAGCCCTTCCGGGGTCGACCGGCGCCCTCAACCATCCCCTCCTTTTAGAGCCGGGGCGGCTGCGAAGCAGCCGAGGTGGCCACATCCGCGCTTCCCACCACCCCCGCCGCTAGGTGGACGAAGGGGCCCACCGCGTTCGTGACGGCCCCCCCTCCTCGAAGAGAAGGGGAAAGAGCGACTTGGCCGCCAACCCACCGAAACCCGAACCGACAGCAGGTCCCGAAGTAATTTCACATACAAGTCAAGGCGTATCCCGGACGTGAAACGCGTGGCCCTCCCAGCCGCCGGGCCCAGGCGCCGGGAATACGCCCGGACCGCCGCGCAAGGCCACCGGGTAGAATGGGGCGTCCTCTGCGACGATCGTCCTCTGTGACGACAGGTGTCCGCGCGGAACAAAATTCCGTATGCGGGCGAACGGTGCCGTTCTTGCCACACGCGAGAACGGGTGATCGTAACGAGTAGCTCGAGGAGACTGCATGACCGCCGTTGCTGCGCCCCAGCTTGCCCGCCCGCCGCTCGCGGACGTCACCCTTGACCAGAAATATACTCTCGACCGCGGCCGGATTTATCTGACCGGCATTCAGGCGCTCGTGCGGCTCGCGCTGTTACAGCGCGAGCGGGACGCCAGGGCGGGCCTGGACACCGCAGGTTTCGTCTCCGGATATCGCGGATCGCCGCTCGGCGGTCTCGACCAGGCAATGTCGGCCGCGCGGGCGCATCTCGAGCGGCAGCACATCGCCTTTCGACCCGGCATCAACGAGGACCTCGCGGCAACTGCCGTCTGGGGAACGCAGCAGGTCAACCTCTTCGAGGGTGCCAAGCACGCTGGCGTCTTCGGGATGTGGTACGGCAAGGGGCCGGGCGTGGATCGCTGCGGCGACGTGTTCCGGCACGCGAACGCCGCGGGAACGTCCCGTTACGGCGGTGTGCTCGCATTGGCCGGGGACGATCACGCCGCGAAATCCTCGACGCTGCCGCACCAGACCGACCACGTCTTCAAGGCAGTGATGATGCCACTGCTCTACCCGGCGTCGGTCCAGGAGTATCTCGACCTGGGCGTGCACGGTTTCGCGATGTCGCGCTACTCGGGCTGCTGGGTCGGGTTCAAGTGCGTCTCGGACATCGTCGAGAGCTCGGCGTCGGTCTACGTCGACCCGGACCGCGTCAACTCATTGATTCCTCAGGATTTCATTCTGCCGCCCGACGGGCTCAACATACGCTGGCCGGACCCCTTTCTCGTCCAGGAAGAGCGCCTGTTGCACCACAAGCTCTACGCCGCGCTCGCCTATTGCCGCGCGAATGGCCTCAACCGCATCGTGATCGACAGCCCGCGGCCACGGCTGGGCATCATCACTGCCGGCAAGGCCTACATGGACGTGCGCCAGGCCCTGGAGGACCTCGGTATCGACGAGCGGCTCGCTGCGGAGATCGGCATCCGGCTCTACAAATGCGGAATGATCTGGCCGCTCGAGTCGGAAGGGGTGCGTCGCTTCGCGGAAGGGCTCGAGGAAATACTCGTGGTCGAGGAGAAGCGCCAGTTCCTCGAGTACCAGGTGAAGGAAGAGCTGTACAACTGGCGCGAGGACGTTCGCCCCAGGGTGATCGGAAAATTCGACGAGAAGGGCGAGTGGGCATTGCCGCACGGCGAATGGCTGCTGCCGGCGGCCTCCGAGCTCTCGCCCGCGCGCATCGGCCGCGCGATCGCATCGCGCATCGCACGCTTCTACACGTCCGACCGGATCAAGGCGCGGCTCGCGTTCCTCGAAGCGAAGGAAAAGGCCCTCGCCACGCCGCGAGTGACGGTGGCGCGCACGCCGTACTTCTGCGCCGGATGTCCCCACAACACCTCGACCCGCGTGCCGGAAGGAAGTCGCGCCACCGCGGGGATCGGTTGCCACTTCATGGTGGTGTGGATGGACCGCGAGACCGCGACGTTCACTCACATGGGTGCGGAAGGCGTGCCCTGGATCGGCCAGGCGCCATTCACGGAGACGCAGCACATCTTCGCGAATCTCGGCGACGGCACCTACTTTCACTCGGGATTGCTCGCCATTCGTGCCGCGATCGCTGCGAATGTGCCGATCACCTACAAGATCCTCTACAACGACGCAGTAGCGATGACGGGCGGACAGCAGGTCGACGGGCAGCTCAGCGTGCCGAAGATTACCCGCCAGCTCGCAGCGGAGGGCGTCGAGAAAATCGTCGTCGTGACCGACGAGCCGCACAAGTACGGCGCACGCCAGGGGTTTGCACCGGGCGTGCCGGTGCACCACCGCGACCAGCTGGACCGCGTTCAGCGGGAAGTGCGCGACTGGTCCGCCGCACATTCAGCCGTGTCGGCGATCATCTACGACCAGACCTGCGCCGCGGAGAAGCGCCGCCGGCGCAAGCGCGGCACGTTCCCCGATCCGCAGAAGCGCGCCTTCATCAACGAGCTCGTGTGCGAAGGCTGCGGCGACTGCGGCATCAAATCGAACTGTGTCGCGGTCGAGCCGCTCGAGACCGAATTCGGCAGGAAGCGTGTGATCAACCAGTCGGCGTGCAACAAGGACTTTTCCTGCGTGAATGGATTCTGTCCCTCGTTCGTCACGGTGGAGGGCGGCCGTCCGCGGCGCGGGAACGCACTCGCGTCGGGTGCCGAGTCCTGGCCCGACCTGCCGGAACCGACCCTGCCCACCACCGGCGCGCCGTACAACATTCTGGTGACGGGCATAGGCGGAACCGGCGTGGTCACCATCGGTGCGCTGCTCGGCATGGCCGCGCATCTCGAAGGAAAGGGCGTCTCGGTGCTCGACATGACCGGGCTCGCGCAGAAGAACGGCGCCGTGACATCCCACATCCGCGTCGGCCGTAGGCCGGAGGACATCCACGCGGTGCGCGTCGCCGCGGGCGAAGCCGATCTCGTCCTGGGCTGCGATATGCTCGTCGCGGCGGGCAGCGAAGCACTCGCCAAGATGCAAACCGCGCGCACCCGGCTCGTCATCAACAGCGCGGAGGTCCCCACCGCCGACTTCACGCGCAATCCCGAATGGACCTTTCCCGGTGGGGACATGCAGGCAGAGCTGAAGGGGGCCGTCGGCGCAGGGTGCGCCGATTTCGTGGACGGCACCCGTATCGCCACCGCGCTGATGGGCGACGCCATCGCCACCAACCTCTTCATGCTCGGCTATGCGTGGCAGAAAGGCCTCGTACCGGTCTCGGCCGCGGCGATCGAGCGCGCCATCGAGCTGAATGGCGTGGCGGTCGAGGCGAACCGGAAGGCGTTCACGTGGGGCCGCCGCATGGCGCATGACCCCAAGGCAGTCGAAAAGGTGGCGACCCCCGCAGACATCATCCCGATCTCGCGTCGCGTGTCGCGCAATCTTGACGAGCTCATCGCACGGCGTGCCGAGTTCCTGACCGGTTACCAGGACGCCGCGTACGCCGAGCGCTACCGCAAGCTCGTGAATCGCGTCCGTCAGGCCGAGGCGGATCGCGTCGGCGGCACGCGCCTGACCGAGGCCGTGGCGCGCTACTACTTCAAGCTGCTCGCCTACAAGGACGAGTACGAAGTCGCACGGCTTTTCACGCGGGCCGATTTCATGCAGCGCGTCGACAGCGCGTTCGAGGGCGACTTCAAGCTGCGATTCCATCTTGCACCGCCGCTCATCGCGAAGCCGGATCCGGTGACCGGCGAGCCGCGCAAGCGCGCGTTCGGCCCCTGGATGATGTCGGTGTTCAGGCTGCTTGCCCGGCTCAAGGGGCTGCGCGGCACGGCGCTCGACGTCTTCGGGTACAGCGAAGAGCGGCGCCGCGAGCGTGAGCTCATTGTCGATTACGAGCGGGCGCTCGAGGAGATTCTCGCCGGTCTGGTTCGCGACAATCACGCAACGGCCGTCGCCATTGCCAGCATTCCGGAGGAGATCCGTGGCTTTGGTCCGATCAAGGCGAGGCACCTCGAGCAGGCTAAAGCGCATGAAGCGGAGCTGCTTGCGCGGTTTCGGGCGGCGGGCGACGCCCCGGAGAAGGCGGCGGCGTGAGCGAAGGGAACGTCCCAACGGCATTCAAGCCACTCGAGCACATCAGTCCATTCAACGACCTCGTCGGACCGCTCTACATGAAGCGGGAGCGAGGCGACGTCACCATCGGCCTGCGCATCGCCGACAAGCACCGCAACCGCCGCGACATCGTACACGGCGGCATGATCTGCACGCTGGCCGATTTCGCGATGGGGATGGCGTGCAGCCTGGCACGCGAACCGGAACTGAAGGTCGTGACCACCAGCCTGGCGGTCGACTTCGCCGGCAACGCGCGGCCCGGCGACTGGGTCGAGGCACGCGTCCACCTGCTCCGGGTCGGACGACGCATGGCCTTCGCCAATTGCCAGGTGTGGCGGGACGCCGAGCAGATCGCGCAGGCGAACGGCGCATTTCTCGTTCTGGGTGCCAAGGAGTGAGCCGTTGGCCAACCGGAATGGCGCCGATGACGTTGCCCGGATGCACGCGCCCATGACCGATCTTCCAGCACGCGAACCTGGCGCGGCGAATCCGGGACTGCGTCGCCTCGATCTGGAAAGCAACCGGGTGCGGCGCGCGCTCGAGGGGACGCCCCTCGCTGCGCACCTCCTGTCCGAAGAGACACTGGACGCGACACTTCAGGAGACGCTCGCCTCACCCCATCGCACGCCAGACGTCTGGCTGTTCGCCTACGGTTCACTGGTGTGGAACCCGGTACTCGATTTCGACGCACGCGTCGTCGCGACGGTGCGCGGATACCACCGCAGCTTCTGCCTCTGGTCGCGCATCAATCGCGGCACGCTGGAGCAGCCCGGCCTGGTACTTGGCCTGGATCGCGGCGGCTGCTGCCCGGGGATTGCCTACCGGATCCCCGCGCGCCTCGCAGAAGGCGAGTTGCGGCTGCTATGGCGCCGCGAAATGCTCCTCGGATCGTATGCGCCGCGCTGGGTCCACACGAGCCAGGGCAACAGGTCATTTCGCGCGCTCGCGTTCGTGGTGAACCGGCACAGGTCGGGCTATGCGGGACGCCTGCCGCCCGAACGCATCGTGGACATTCTCCGGCGCGGCAACGGGAAGTTCGGCAACGGGATCGACTATCTGCGTCAGACCGTGGATGGGCTCACCGCGGCGGGGATCCGGGATCCGCGTCTGCACGAACTCGATGCCATTGCGCGCGCCGCGTCCGGCGCAGACCTCCCGCCAGGCGCTCACCTCAAGCCGCAGTTGTAAGCCCGCGCGTGCGCTGCAGGCGCGCGCGGTAAGATCCGGCAAACTGATCCTCCAATCCCTTGGCCATCACCCGCAACGACCTGGAAACCGGTCGCATTCGCAAAGCGATCATCGCTTGCGGTTACGCACCGCGACTGCTCTCGGACCAGGAACTCGAGGCGTCGATCGCAAGCGTGCTGGCGCGGCACCCTCGCGGGCGCGATGTCTGGTTGTTCGGCTACGGGTCGTTGATCTGGAATCCGCTCGTCCACTACACGCAGCGCCGCCTCGCCACGGTGTACGGCTATCACCGTCGGTATTGCCTGTGGTCGATGTTCGGACGCGGGACTCCGGATGCGCCCGGCATGATGCTCGGGCTCGACCGCGGCGGTCGCTGCCGGGGCGTCGCGTATCGCCTCGAGGCCGCGAAGGCGGTGGACGAGCTTCGCCTCCTCTGGTGCCGGGAGATGGTGACCGGCGTTTATATGCCGCGGTGGGTTCGCTTGCGCGACGCGGGCGAAACGATCGATGCAATCACGTTCGTCGTCGATCGCTCGCATCCCTGGTACGCAGGGAAAGTGCCGCTCGAAAGAATCGCCGGCGCGATCAAGCAAGGCAAGGGAATGATCGGGTCTTCGGCGGATTATCTGCGTCAGACCTGCGCGGAGCTCGTTGCGCACGGCATCGCGGATAGCCACATTTTCGAGGTCCATGCAGCGGTATTCGGCACGGCGCCGCAGCACAAGCCGGAATAAGTTACGTTGCGCACGGGGTGGCTCTATCCAAGGTGTCCGAGTGGAAGAGCGGTCGTCTCCTTGATGCGCTCGAGCACGAAGTTCGATTTGACGTCGAGCACGCCGGGCTGCTTCAGCAGCTGATCCATGACGAAGCGCGAGAAGTGGTCGAGATTCTCGACCTGCACGCGCAGCAGGTAGTCCATGTCGCCGGTCATGGCGTAGCACGCCACCACTTCCGGCCAACCGCGCACCGCCTGGCTGAACGCGTCGATCGGCATCTTGCCGCGCTTCTCGAGCTGCACGCTGACATAGGCGAGCAATGTCAGCCCGACCCTCGCCGGATCGAGCAGCGCGACGTATTGCCTGATCACGCCGCCCTGCTCCAGTGCGCGCACCCGTCGCAGGCACGGCGAAGGCGAAAGTGCGACCCGCTCGGCAAGCTCGACGTTCGTCAGGTGGCCGTCCTGCTGCAAGAGATCGAGCAGCTTGCGGTCGATACGATCGGGGCGTGATTCGGGCTTTTTCATCTACTTCTCCGCTATTTGAGCAATATTATTGCTCTGTTTTCGAAACTGCTGGGTGCATTGGGTGCCAAATGCCACTGGTTCGTGCGTACCATAGCCGCCAAAACCGCCCGCGAAGGGCCATGGAGACACGCATATGGCAGCTCAGCTGTGGGACAAGGACAACCCCATGGGCACGGACGGATTCGAGTTCGTGGAGTACGCCGCGCCCGATCCCAAGGCGCTCGGCGCGCTCTTCGAGACGATGGGCTTCCGACCCGTAGCCCGTCATCGCCACAAGGACGTCACCCTCTACCGCCAGGGCGGCATCAACTTCATCGTGAATGCCGAGCCGGAAAGCTTTGCGCAGCGCTTTGCGCGACTGCACGGCCCGTCGATCTGCGCCATCGCATTTCGCGTGCAGGACGCCGCCGCGGCGTACAAACGCGCGCTGGAGCTTGGCGCGTGGGGATTCGACAGTCGTAGCGGCCCGATGGAGCTCAACATTCCGGCGATCAAGGGCGTGGGCGACTCGCTCATCTATTTCGTCGACCGGTGGCGCGGCAAGCACAGCATGACGCGCGGCGGCATCGGCGACATCGATATCTATGACGTGGACTTCGAGCCGTTACCCGGCGCCGACCCCCACCCGACGGGATGCGGGCTCATGGGCGTCGATCACCTCACCCACAACGTCCACCGCGGCCGAATGAAGGAATGGGCCGATTTCTACGAGCGGCTGTTCGGCTTCCGGGAGCTGCGCTACTTCGACATCGAAGGGCGCGTCACCGGCGTCAAATCGAAAGCGATGACCTCCCCCTGCGGGAAGATCCGCATCCCGATCAACGAGGAAGGCGTGGAAAAGGCCGGACAGATCCAGGAGTATCTCGACGAGTACCACGGTGAAGGGATCCAGCACATTGCCCTCTCGTCCGGGGACATCTACGCGACGGTCGAAGCGATGCGCGACCAGGGCGTCGAGTTTCTCGACACGCCCGACACATACTATGAGCTGCTCGACAAACGGCTTCCGGGCCACGGCGAGGACGTCACGCGCCTCAAGCAGACCCGGGCGCTGATCGACGGCGCCCCGGGCGGTGGCCTGCTGCTGCAGATCTTTACCAAGACCCTGATCGGGCCGATCTTCTTCGAAATCATCCAGCGCAAAGGCGACGAGGGATTCGGCGAAGGCAACTTCAAGGCGCTATTCGAGTCCATGGAGCTCGATCAGGTCCGGCGCGGCGTGTTGTCGACCGAAAAATGATTTGATGCCTACGCGCGCAGGCGAGCCTCGGCACGACGCGGCGACGCTCGCCGATGGCGGCGCGCGTCTGCGCGGCGACTATTCAGGCATCGGCCCGGACTACAGCGTCGATCAGCGCTGGGACATGTACACGCCCACGGAGCACGACCTGTATCGACGGCTCTATGAACGGCAGTCGCGCCTGGTCCCGCACTACGCCTGCAGCGAGTACATCACCAGCCTGGCGCGCCTCGACGCAGCGCACGAGATCCCGCGGTTCGACCGCGTCTCGCGAGCACTACGCGCCGCCACCGGTTGGCAGATCGTGGCGGTGCCGGGCCTGGTCCCGGACCGCGTTTTCTTCGAGCATCTCGCGAACCGCCGTTTCCCGGTGACCGTGTGGCTCCGTACGCCCGAGGAATTCGACTACATCGTCGAACCCGATGCATTCCATGATTTTTTCGGGCATGTGCCGATGCTCTTCGACCCGGTCTTCGCCGACTATCTGCAGGCATACGGTCAGGGCGGGCTCAAGGCGCAACGACTTGACGCGCTGACATTTCTCGCGCGCCTCTACTGGTACACGGTCGAATTCGGGCTGATTGCCACGCCGCAGGGACTGCGCGCGTACGGCGCGGGAATTCTCTCATCGGGCGGCGAGCTCCGCTACGCCATCGAGAGCCCGCGACCCAGCCGGGTACGGTTCGACCTGGAGCGGATCATGCGAACCGAGTACCGCATCGACCGGTATCAGGACACCTATTTCTCCGTCACGAGTTTCAAGGAACTCTTCGACGCCACGGCTCCCGACTTCACTGCGATTTACGACAGCGTTCGGACGCAGCCGACGCATCCCGCCGATGCGCGTGCCGTAACCGATGTGCCCGTGCCGCGCGAGCGCGCGGATTGATGCCTGTGCCGCGCGATTCACGGGCACGGCGCGGGTTGCGTATGATCGCGACCATTCGCATGCCGCATGACTCCCGCGCCTCCCACACCCGCTCAGCACAAAGTCGGCATCGCCGCGATGGCCCTTTGCGCCGCCATGTGGAGTATCGCGGGACTGCTGACGCGCGCCTCGTCGGTGACGAACGGGTGGGAAGCGACTTTCTGGCGCTCGGCCTTTCTTGCCATCGTGGTGGGAACGGTCCTGCTTGTTCGAAACGGCGGCCGGCTGTTGCCGAAGATACGAGCGATGGGCTGGCACGGTCTCGTCTCGGGCGCCGCGTGGGCCGCCATGTTCACGTGTTTCATGCTCGCGCTCTCGCTGACGACGGTCGCGAACACATTGGTCATCATGGGGTTGCTGCCGTTCTGCGCGGCGCTGGCGGGATGGCTCGTCCTGCGCGAACGGGTACCCCGGCGGACCTGGGTGGCCATGGCGGCTGCGGCCGCTGGAATCGGCATCATGTTCCACAACGCGTTTCGCACCGGCAACATCGATGGCAGTCTGATCGCGCTCGGCATCCCGATTGCCGCGGCTGTCAACTACGTTGCGGTAAAGCTCGGTCGCGGGCGGGTCGACCTGATTCCAGCGCTTGCGGTGGGCGGCGCCCTATCGGCGCTCATTGCGCTTCCGCTTGCCTTGCCCATTACCGCGGGCGCGAAGGACCTCGCGCTGTACGTTGCGCTGGCGGTCTTTCAGCTTGCCATCCCCGGAATTCTGTATACCGTGATCGCAGTGCCACGCCTTTCCGCGGCAGAGGTTGGTTTGCTTTCGCTGATCGAGGTGATTCTCGGACCCCTCTGGGTTTGGCTGGCGCGCGGCGAAGAGCCCGGTGCAGCCGTGCTGACAGGCGGGGTGATCGTGATCTCCGCGCTCGTGTTGAACGAGGGTATCGCGCTTTCGATCGAGCGCCGCGCGCTCCGGCGCGCGACGGCACCGCGCCGATCGACGCATGCTGAGGGTTTTCTGGGTCGTCGTTCGCGATCATCGCGAACGAAATGAGCACGCTTATACTTGCTCTCGTCAGGACATCGACGAGCACGAGACGGCCCGGTGGGCGATGACGATCGCCTGAGCAACCTGAAGCCTCTCCGTCTCGAACCGGCATCACAGAGGAGAATGCAACATGACTGCGCGTACGACCGTGAAGAATGCTCCCGCTCCGCGCGCCGGCGCCGGCGTCGGCGTCGGCGTCGGCAAGGCGCGCGCCTACCAGCCGGGCTTCGGCAATCACCTCACCAGCGAGGCGCTGCCCGGCGCGCTGCCGCTCGGCCGGAATTCACCGCAGAAATGCGCCTACGGCCTTTACGCGGAACAACTCTCTGGCACCGCATTCACCGCACCGCGGGCCACGAATCGCCGTACCTGGTTCTACCGCATCCGCCCTGGCGCGATGCACCAGCCGTTCCGGCGGCTCGACGACGGGATGGTCACCAACGACTTTGACGCGGTACCGGCGACGCCGAACCAGCTGCGCTGGGATCCCTTTCCAATCCCGTCGAGTGCCACCGATTTCGTGGCAGGTCTCGTGACCATGGCGGGTAACGGAGGCCCTGCGGCACAGGGCGGCTGCGGCATCTACATGTATGCCGCCAATCGATCGATGACCGACCGATTCTTCTATGACGCCGACGGCGAGCTTCTCATCGTGCCGCAGCAGGGGCGCCTGGTCGTTGCGACCGAGCTGGGTGTGCTCGATGTCGAGCCCTGCGAGATCGTCGTGATCCCGCGGGGTGTGCGCTTCCGTGTCGAGGTTCCGGACGGGGCGAGCCGCGGGTACGTCTGCGAGAATTTTGGCAGTCCGTTCCGTCTGCCGGACCTCGGACCGATCGGCTCCAATGGCCTGGCGAACCCGCGCGATTTTCTCTCACCGGTGGCCGCCTACGAGGACCGCACGGGTCGCTTCGAGCTCGTCGCCAAGTTCATGGGCCACCTGTGGGCCGCCGAGATCGGGCATTCGCCGCTGGACGTCGTTGCCTGGCACGGCAATCACGTGCCGTACAAGTACGACCTGCGAAGCTTCAATGTCATCGGCTCGATCAGCTACGACCACCCCGATCCCTCGATCTTCCTCGTCCTGCAGTCCGTCAGCGACACGCCGGGCGTGGACAACATCGACTTCGTGATCTTCCCGCCGCGCTGGCTCGTCATGCAGGACACATTTCGGCCGCCGTGGTTCCACCGGAACATCGCGGCGGAGTTCATGGGCTTGATCCAGGGTGTCTACGACGCGAAGGCACAGGGTTTTCTGCCGGGCGGCGCCAGCCTCCACAATTGCATGAGCGGGCACGGCCCCGATGCCGAGACCTTCGAGCGCGCGTCGAACGCGGATCTCGCGAAGCCTGACGTCATCCGGGACACGATGGCGTTCATGTTCGAGACGCGCCTTGCAATTCGACCGACGCGCTACGCGCTCGAGGCCGCCGAGTTGCAGGCCGAATACTACCAATGCTGGCAGGGGCTGAAGAAGCACTTCGATCCCGGCAAGCCCTGATCCCCATGGAGTCTCGATGAAGCTCGGCACGCTCAAGGACGGAACCCGCGACGGGACGCTCGTCGTGGTCTCGCGCGACCTGGCACTGGCCCAGTTGGCGGACGGTATCGCACCGACCCTGCAGGCAGCGCTCGATGACTGGCGCTACCACGCGCCGCTGCTGCAGACGCTCAGCGACGAGCTGAATGCAAACCCTTCGTCCAGGGCGTTCGAAACGGATTTTGCGAACTTCGCCGCGCCGCTGCCGCGCGCATATCAATGGGCCGACGGATCCGCCTATGTGAACCACGTCGAGCTCGTACGACAGGCTCGCGGGGCGGAAATGCCGAAGGCGTTCTGGACCGATCCGCTCATGTATCAGGGCGGGTCCGACACGTTCATCGGCCCGCGCGATGACATCCTGGCCGAATCCGAGGACTGGGGCATCGATCTCGAAGGTGAAGTGGCGGTGATCGTCGACGACGTGCCGATGGGAATCCCGGCGAAGAAGGCCGGCGAACACGTCGCCCTTGTCATGCTGGTCAACGATGTCTCGCTGCGCAATCTCATTCCGAAGGAGCTCGGCAAGGGTTTCGGCTTCTTTCAGTCGAAGCCCTCCAGCGCGTTCTCGCCGGTGGCCGTCACGCCCGATGAGCTCGGCGAAGCGTGGGACGGCGGAAAGCTGAATCTGCCGCTCGTCGTGCACATCAACGAACACCCCTTCGGAAAACCGAATGCAGGTGTGGATATGACTTTCGAGTTTCCGAAGCTGATCGCGCACGCCGCGAAGACCCGCCCGCTCGGAGCCGGCGCGATCATCGGCTCGGGAACGGTCTCGAACAAGGATCGCAGCGCAGGTCCGGCGTGTATCGCCGAGATTCGCATGCTCGAGACCATCGACACCGGCGCAGCCAAGACACCTTTCCTGCGTTTTGGCGACCGCGTGCGGATCGATGTGCTGGACGCCGCGGGCCGATCGATCTTCGGCAGCATCGATCAGCAGGTCGCGAAGTACACCGCGCCGAAGTAATCAGGCGACGCGCGTCTTTGCCGTGAAACTGCCACCGACTCACATCGGGGTGGCGGTCATGATCGGGGTGGGGTTTGCCTTGCTACCCCTCTCGACCGACCTCTTTCTCGCATCTTTGCCCGGAATCCGGACGTATTTCGACGTCACCGTATCGCAGGCGCAGCTCACGCTATCGGTCTTTCTCGCCGGATTTGCGATCTCGCAACTCGTGTACGGACCGCTCTCGGACCGGTTCGGACGCCGACCCGTGCTGCTCGGTGGCATCACGATCTACGTTGCCGCGACCATCGTGTGTTTCAGCACGCAGACGATGGACGGGCTGATTGCTGCGCGCTTCTTCCAGGCAGTCGGTGCCTGCTCCGGCGCGGTGATCGGACGCGCGATCATTCGCGACACCTACGGCGCCGCGGGCTCGGCGCGCATGCTCGGTTACATCACCGCCGGCACTGCGGCAACGCCGGTGTTCGGTCCCATGATCGGCAGCCTGATGACCGTGTCGCTCGGATGGCGCGCCAACTTCGTGTTGCTTGGCCTGGTGAGCGCGGCCCTGCTGGCTGCCACGATCCTGCGACTTCCCGAAACGCACCTGGATCGTGATCCAAATGCTACCAATCCGCGTCACCTCCTCGCGAACTACATCGCGATCCTGCGTGACCGGCGGTTCGTCGGCTATGCCCTTTGCGTCGGGTTCAGCTACGCGGCGATCTTCTCGTACATTTCCGGATCGCCCTTCGTCCTCATCGACGTGCTCGGCGTACCGCCCCAGTACTTCGGTTTCCTCTTCGGCGGCGCAGTGATCTGCTACATCGCGAGCAACCTCCTGCTCGGCAGGCTCGTGCAACGCACCGGCGTCGACCGTCTGCTTCGCATCGGCACCTCGCTCGCGGCATTGGGCGGCACCCTCATGGCGGTGCTTGCCTACCTCGGCGTCCAGTCGGTGGCCGCCGTGCTCGTTCCCATGATGATCGTATTATTCGCGACCGGATTCACCATGCCCGGATCGACCGCCGGCGCGATCGGGCAGTTCGCGCGCATGACCGGGGCCGCATCGTCCGCGGTCGGATTCACGCAGATGGCGCTCGGTGCATTTGCCGGATTCTTGGTTGGGCGACTGTACGACGGAACGACCTGGCCGATGGCCGCATCGATCTGCGCAGCGAGCTGGCTGCTCCTCGCCAGCTTTCGCCTGCTCGTTCTACCGGGTCGAGAAGTTCTACAGGAATCGCATTGAGGGATGTCCGAGGTTTCTCGCAGACTCTTACTCCATGCGGAGAAGTAGCCTCATCCGCCGCAGGCCCGCTAACTCTAGACTACAGTCTCCGATGCACTCAAGGCCTCTTCGGCTGCAGCAGGCCATTCGCCGCACCCGTCTCTGTGAGGCGGCGGCACTGGGAAGCGGTGAGTGCAGTGCTCTCGGGCGCGGTCTCCTCGCGCATGAGATTCCCGGGCAGATCGGAGTGCTCGCCGCTATCGGCAATCACGTGCACGAGCTCGTGCGCGAAGACGATTGCGAGATCGCGCGTGCCCGCAGTAATCCACACCGTGTCGGTCATCTCGGGCCGCGAGCGGCTGTTTCCGCGTCCGATCGCCTCGGCGTCGAATGCCGGCTCGTTGCGCGTATCGGCGACAAAGAACACTGCTGGGCGCGCGAGCCGGGTGCGCCGCGCAAGCTCGTCGAGATACCGGTGTCGCGAGATACCGGTATCGAGCGGGACCGTCAAACTCGCTGAGCTCCGCGAAGATCGTCTGGATACCGCATTGCGCAAGTATCCGGACCGCGGCTCGCGTCGCCTCCAGAATGACTTCCGGTTGCCAGCCGGCGTCGCGCATCATCGCCATTTCGAGGCGCAACCGATATGTGGGCTCGGGCGCGCCGTCCGCACGCAGGTCCTGCTGCGTCAGCGGCCAGGTCCGGACGAGCCGCAACGGAGCCTCATCGGCCGCCAGCGTCTCTTCCGCAGACCAGTGCCCTGCCGCGATCGTCAGCAGCGCGACGATCGCCAGCATGCCTTGCAATGGTCCAGGGTGATGCCGGCGCATTTCTGCATCCTGCCCACTACGCTTGGGGAATTCCCTGCTCGATCCCGAGTCTATCGTTTCGAGTACGAAACCGTACGGCAACCGCAGACGACCGTCCGTCCGGTGATTATCCCAACCGCAAGTAGAATTGCGAGATGCACTCGATTCAAAGCGCCGCCGAAGTGGCCATCTCGGCGCCGCTCCCGAGCGCATTGCGATTGCGCATTCGCGCTGCGGTCGTGCGGGCGGCGCTCTGCGTCGTCATCGCTTTATCTTGCGCGTCGGCGCATGCGGAGTTGCCGTATCGCGTCGAGCTCGTCGGCCCGAGCGACTTGAAAGAGGTCGTCGAGCCGAATCTCGACCTCCCGCGCTGGCGGGACTTTCCGGGAATGACTCCCGATCTGCTCAAGCGTCTCGCCGTTGAGGAGCGCGACCACATCCGGTCAGCAGTAGAGACCGAGGGCTATTTCTCGGCCAATGTCAGCGCCGAAGTGACCGAAGGCGAAGCCGGAGTGGCTAGTGCGAATCGTGATCGAACCGGGTAAGCGAACCCGAATCGCGCAAGTCGACATTCGCTTCAGCGGTCCGCTGTTGAACGACCCGGACGCGGAGAAGCGGATGAAAGCGGTACGCGAGTCCTGGGGACTTCCCGGTCGGCGATCCATTTCCGGCAAGCAGGTTGGGACTCGGCCAAGCTGGCGGCCGTTCGCGAAGTCGCCTCGGTGAAGTACGCGGCCGCCCGGTCGCTTCCAGCGAGGCGCATATCGACCCGGTCAAAGCACAGGCGACCCTGGATATCGAGATCGAGAGCGGGCCGGTCTTCCGGGTCGGCGCCATCGAAGTGCGCGGCACTAACCGTTACGACCCGAAGATCGTCGAGCGCCTGAATCCGCTGCGCCCCGGCGACGAATACTCCGAGGAGAAGTGATCCTCTTCCGCCGGCGGCTTCTGGAGCTCGGCCACTTCGCGAGCGCCGAAGTGGCCCTCGATGCGGATCCCGCCAAGGCGGACGCCGCGCCGTTGCGCGTCGCGGTGATCGAAGGGCGCGCAAAGCGTGTCGACGGGTCGATCGGCTTCACGACGGATACCGGATTTCGGGTTCGCGGGAACTATAGTGACGCGGACCTGCTCGGTGAGCAGTGGCGGCTTCGTACGGAGCTGCTCTACGAACGCGACATCCAGAGTGCATTCGTCAGCGTCGACTCGCAGCCTCTGCCGGGCGGCTCGTGGAATACCGTGATCGGCAGCGTCGAGCGGAAGGACGTGGAGGGTCAAGTCACTGAGACGGAAGCGGTGACATTTGCGCGACAGTGGGGCCTTGAGCGCCTGCCCTCGAGTCTGTCGGCACAGTGGCTGCACGAGCGACAAAGCATCGGCGGCGTCAACAGCGACACGACCTGGGCGACCTATCTCAACTATCGCTACACGTTCCGCAAGACGGATGTCGTCGGATCGCCGCGCCGCGGCTACCTGGGTACGCTCAACGTCGGAACTGCAGTACCCGGTCTGTCGAGTCGTGCATTTCTGCGTGGCACCGCGAAGATAAATGGATTCATCCCGCTCTCGCGCGACGACGACCTGCTGCTGCGCGCGGAGGCCGGCGGGGTGTTCGCCACGACGCGGACGGGGATCCCGTTCGCCTACATGTTCCGGACCGGCGGCGACCAGACCATCCGCGGTTACGCGTTCGAGAGCATCGGCATCGACCTCGGAGGCGCCGTCGGGTCCGCCCGCTATCTCGCGCTTGCCAGTGCTGAAGTGACGCACTGGTTTACCGACGTGCTCGGCGGTGCGGTATTCGTGGACGTCGGCGATGCCTTCGAGACGACCGAGAGCTTCGATGCCAAGTGGGGTTATGGTGTCGGTCTCAGGGTGCAAAGTCCGATCGGGCCATTCCGTGTCGACGTGGCTTATGGCCAGGCGGTGAAACAGTTCCGGCTGCACTTTTCGGTGGGATTCAGCTTCTGATGGCGAAGACGCGCAAGAGACGCTACTGGCTAGGCGCGCTGATCGGTCTTGCAGTGGTTGCGGGACTGCTCGCGGGCGGTCTCGCCTGGCTGGCGTCGAGCGAGACGGCCTTTGCCTGGGCGATGGCGCATCTCGAGACCTTGAGCCGCGGGAAACTCCGTGTTACGGGCGTTCACGGCACGCTCCTCGGGCCAATTGCGCTCGACCGGATCGAGTACGCGGACGAGTCTCTGGCGGTCCGCGCAGACGAAGCGCGCCTGACCTGGTCTCCGTGGGCACTGCTGGGAGATCGCCTCGCCATCGGCAACCTGTCGGCACGAAGTGTCTCCCTGCGCATCCTTCCTTCCGACGCGAAGGCGACCGGCTCCACGTCGCTGCCCACGACGGTCGCGTTGCCTCTCCGGGTGAGCATCGCGCGCGCGTCCGTCGGCGAATTCGAGATTGTCCGCGGTGAATCACGGACGAGCCTGCGCGACATTTCACTGGGCTACGAAGGCGATCTGCGCACCCATCGCGTGCGCGCGCTGCGTGTCAGGTCGGACTGGGGATCGCTGGAAGCGGACGGCGAGCTCGCCGGCCGCGCCCCGTTCGATCTCTCCGCGAAGGCAGTTGTGCGTCAGGGGCCCGAGCGCGTAGCGAAGCTCACGCTTTCGGGGATCCTGAAGCGAATCGACGCGCGAGTCGAGATCGACTTCGACGGCATTCGCGCGGCGAGCGACGCCCTGCTCAAGCCGTTCGATCCCCTGTGGCTCGAAAAGCTCGACGTCCGCGCCCAGGGCATCGATCTCGCGCGACTCGAAAAGGATCTTCCGAGCAGCGATGTCACGCTATCGATTCGCGCGGCAAGCCGGGATGCACAGAATCTGGCTGGCACGTTGCAGGCGAGCAATGCGACGGCTGGGACCATGGATGAAGGGCGCGTCCCGGTCCGCGAGGTGAAGGCCGATTTTGTCACCGATTTTCGCGCGACGCGTCTGGAATCACTCGAGGTTGGAATGTCGGGCGGCGGGCGGTTCAGCGGCTCGGGCGCACTGTCCGACGACGGCCGCGCCACGCTCGCACTCGTTGCGCATGCCATCAATCTGCGGGGAATCCGCGCCCGCTTGCTCGCCACCGAACTGAACGGGCGCATCGATGCGTCGCTCGCCGGCGCGGACGCGACAGTGCACGCGCAATTGACGCAAGAACTGGGACACAGACCGCTGGCCATCCAGCTCGATGCCGCGCGCCACGGCGCGGAGCTAGTGATAAGTCATGCGCGTATCACGGCTCGCGGGGGGCGCATCGAGGGGCGCGGTCAGCTCGAGATGGAAGGCGAAATGCCTGTGAAAGCACAAGCCACGTTCGTGGGCTTCGATCCTGCGGAATGGGGCAGCTATCCCGCAGCGAACCTGAACGGAGAGATCACGCTGCAGGGCGCGATTACGCGCCTCTCCGGCGAGCTAACCTACAAGTTGACGCCAAGCCGCTTCCGCGGGGCAGCCGTCGGCGGCCAGGGAACGGCGCGGGTCACCGACCAGCGGGTCGAATCGGCCGACATGACGCTGGAGGTCGGCGCGAACCGATTCGCCCTGCGCGGCGCTTTCGGCGCAACGGGCGATGCGCTCGCGGTCACGGTCGCCGCGCGGCGGCTTGCGCAACTCGATCCGCGTATCGAAGGACGTGTGGACGTGTCGGCAAGAGCGACCGGCTCGTGGCGCGCGCCGCACGTGAACTTCACAGCAAGCGGCGTCGAACTGCGGGGCCCGCAGAGCGTGGCGGTCGGCTCGCTCGGCGCGAGTGGCACGGTCGCCTGGGAGTCCGGGGGCCCCCTGCAGATCGACGCCGATGCGGCAGATGTCAACGTGCGCGGTCTGACGGCGGAACGGATCGCACTTCACGTGAGGGGCACACAAGCGCAGCATGCAATCGAGGTCAAGGCAGATGGAAAGGCGGCGAACTTCACGGCACGACTGATGGGCGGGTGGCGCGACGGGCGCGGCTGGTCGGGAACTCTGGCGGCACTCGAGAATCGCGGCGTACTGCCAATTTCACTGGACGCTCCGGCACGGCTCGATCTGGCCTCGCAGCGCGTGATCGCCGAAGCGATGACCTTGCGCGTTGGTGGCGGGCGAGTCACGCTCGGCGAGACGCGCTGGGCACCGCGCAATTTCACGACGAGCGGGGAATTCGATGCGCTGCCGGCAGCGCTCCTCGTCGCGCTTTCCGGAGCTGGCGAACTCGTCGACTCGTCGCTGATATTAGGCGGCAGCTGGCGACTGGCAGCCACGCCGCGGCTGAACGGCAGCATCCGGATCCGACGCGAGAGCGGCGACCTCGAATTCCGGACCGAGCCCCGGCTCGTCCTCGGACTCTCGACGCTTGAACTCGAAGCAGGACTGGCCGATGAGCGCGCAACGGGCACCCTCACCGCACGCGGGCGCGAGGTCACGCTCGATGTGCAAGGCGAAGCGCTTCCGATCGGGACCGGCGCCGCAGCGGGCCTGGCCCGGGAGTCGCCGCTCTCGCTCACGGCGCGGCTCGACGTTCCCTCGCTTGCGCCATTCGCGGCATTCCTCCGCACCCGCGCAAGCTTCGACGGGCGCGTGCGCGCCGAGTTGACCGCGTCCGGAACGGTGGGCACGCCCGTCTGGCAAGGAAGTCTCGATGCAAGCGGAGTTCACATCGTGTCGCCGCCGTACGGCATCGACTGGCATGACGGTCGTGTCCACGCCGAGATTTCGGAGAATTCCGTGCGCGTGAGCGAGCTGTCGATCGCAGGGGGCACAGGTCGCTTCACCGCAGACGGGCTGCTGACGCAGAAGGGTGACGAGCGGACCGGACGGCTCAGCTGGCGTGCCGAGCAATTCAGTGCCCTGAACCGGCCGGACCGCAATCTGACCCTGTCGGGGTCGGGAACAGGCGTTGCCGAAGCCCGGCAGCTGACGCTGCGCGGATCGCTGCGCGCGGATTCGGGGCACTTCGAGTTCGATACCGGCGGATTGCTCGAATTGGGCGATGACGTGGTGGTTGCGGGCAGAGCGCCGAAGCGCGATGCGGCCACGCCCGGCGAGCGACGGTTGCCCGTGCTCATCGCGTTCGATCTGGACATGGGCGATAACCTTACGATTCGCGGCGCGGGACTCGACGCGAAGCTCGTCGGCCGCCTCAACGTGCGCAGCCTTACCACCGGGCAGGTGCTCGGCGACGGCGTAATCCGAACGCGGCGCGGAATCTTTCGGGCGTACGGACAGCGGCTGGACATCGAGCGTGGCCGACTGATCTTCGATGGGCCGATCGAGAATCCATCACTGGACATTGCGGCCTGGCGACGCAGTCAGGCGGTGGAGGCGGGCGTCGAGGTCAAAGGATCGCTGCGGGCGCCGGTCATCCGCGTGGTGTCCAATCCACCGGTCTCGGAGAGCGAGCAGCTCGCGTGGTTGGTCCTCGGGCGCCCGGCCGAAGCCGGCGCGCAAACGGACTATGCGGCGCTACAGGTCGCTGCCGCCGCGCTGATCGGTGCGGCCGGCGGCAGCCAGGAGTCACTCGTGAACAAGGTGGGCCTCGACGATATCGGCATCGGATCGGACCGACAGGGCAGCCAGGCCGTCACGCTCGGCAAGCGTCTGAGCGATCGCATCTACGTCTCGTACGAGCAGTCGATCAGTGCCGCCTTCGCGGTCCTTCGCCTCGAGTACGCCCTGACACGCCGGTTCTCGGCGCGCGCGGAAACCGGCACCCGCAGCGGAATGGACCTCTTCTACCGCTTCTCCTTCGATTGAAGGAGCCGAAACTCGTCAGGCGTGTCGGCGAATGAATTTGCCGACGCGTGGCGCGATGGTCTCGCGCCATTTGCGACCGCTGAAGATGCCGTAGTGCCCCACGTTGGGCACCAGATAGTGCTCGCGGCGGCGCGCCGGAATGTTGACGCAGAGTGCGTGGGCAGCTTCGGTCTGGCCAAAGCCGGAAATGTCGTCCAGCTCGCCCTCGATGGTGAGCAGCGCGGTGCGGCTGATCGCGGCGGGATTCACTAGGTCGCCACGCACCTGCCACCGTCCCAGCGGCAGGTCGAACTCCTGGAACACCGTCCGGATCGTGTCCAGGTAGTACTCGGCCGGGAGATCGAGCGTGGCGTTGTACTCGTCGTAGAACCGGCGGTGCGCGGCTGCGCTCTCGCCGTCGCCCTCGACCAGGTGATGAAAATAGTCCCAGTGCGCGTCCGCATGCCGCGTGGAATTCATGCCCACGAACCCGAGCCATTGAAGGAACCCAGGATAGACGCGCCGCATAAATCCAGGGTACTTCGCCGGAACGCGCTGGATCAGCGCGCGCTCGAACCATACGAGCGGCTTGCGCGTCGCAAGTCCGTTGACGGCGGTGGGACTGCGGCGCGCGTCGATAGGTCCGCCCATCATCACCATGGTGCGCGGCCTGACCGGATCGTCCGCAGCGGCCATGAGCGACACGGCAGCCAGCACGGGCACCGTGGGCTGGCACACTGAAATCACGTGCACTTCGGGGCCGAGGAACCGGATGAACTCGCGGACGTAGTCGACGTAGTCGTCGAGATGAAAGTGTCCCTCGGCAAGCGACACCATCTTCGCATCGGCCCAGTCCGTCAGGTAGACGTCGTGTTCCGGAAGCAGCGATCGAACCGTGTCCCGGAGCAGCGTCGCGAAATGCCCGGAGAGCGGGGCGACGACGAGCACCTTCGGATCGTTGCGTTGCGCCGCCCGCTCGAAATGCAGCAACGTGCAGAACGGCTTCTTCAGCGCAATACGCTCGGCGACGGAAACCTCCGCGCCCCTGATCTCGGTCCGAGTGAGTCTGAACGTAGGCTTCTCGTAGCGGCGGGTGAGCCGCTGCATCAGGTCCGCGCTGGCGGTGACCCGGTCGGCCAGCGGATGGTAGGAAAGCGCGCTGAACGGATGGCTGAACAACTCGTGATGCGTTCGTGCCAGCGCGTGCCACGGTTCGATCAGCGCATGGTGCCACTCATGCAACTCGTAGAGCATCGATTGTCCCTTCCGGCCGGAATAACCGACTGGTTACATATCCTGTTTTCATTTATAGCAGAAATGTTGCGCTGCCGCATGACGGGTCGCAAGAGGCCGCGGCAAAACTCATGCAATTCGCGCAACGGATTGGCGGATATAAAGATTATTCGCGGCAAGGGCACCGATCACGAGCGCGGCGCCGGCGAATTCGAGCATCGAGAATCGCACGCCCTGTCCGACCTGGATGGCGAACGTGACGACCGGGACGAGGTTGCCGAACAGCACCGCATTGAGCGGACCGATCATCCGGATCCCGTTGTTCCAGAACAGGACGCCGACGAACACCGTCAGAAACGTCAGGAAGGCAAGTTGCCAGCTGATGAGGGCTAGCGTGGTCACGGTCGGAATATCGACGCTGCCGATCGCAGTGGCGAAGAGTGCGACCGCGAAGAGTCCCACGGCTCCGGGAACGCATGTAAGCGTCGTGAAGCGAAGCGCGCTCCAGCCGGAGAATTTCACCACGCCCATGATGTACGCCACCCAGCACGACGCTCCAAGCAGGACGAGCGCGTCACCGAAGAGCGAACCACCCGCGATCGCGGCGGTGACGTCGCCCTTCGTGATCACGACTGAAACGCCAAGCAGTGCAAGCGTCATGCACACGATCGTGAAGCGAGCTGGCCGGACGCCGCGCCAAACCCAGTGCACGATCGCGGTCAGGGGCGCCTGCAGCGCCATGATGATCGCCGCGTGCGCGGCGGACGTGAACTGCATGCCCGAGAACGTAAAGAGGTTGAAGCCGCCTACACCGACGCACCCCACGAGCGCGGCGACTCCCAACTTACCCTCATAGGCCAGTGCGCGGCGCCCCTCGACGGCCCACAGCATTCCAGCAAAGAGCGGCGCTACGGTAACGTAACGCAACGCGCCGAGCCAGTAGGGATCGATGCGCGTCACCGCATCCTTGCCGATCGGAAACGTCGCTCCCCAGACGAGCACGGTGACGGCGAGCAGGGCGACGCCCGTGACGATGCGATTTTGGGTCAATCGAGCGACGCGTGACGGGTGAGCTGAAGGCAGGCAGAGTGACGAGGTTGTTCCTCTCCTTGAAAAAGAGGTGACTCGTCTTTTCCCCCTCTCCTGCGAAGCGTCACGCCGCCTTCTTGTGCTTCGCGAGTTCCTCGTCGCGCAGCGCCCGACGCAGGATCTTCCCGACGTTGGTCTTCGGGAGCTCGTCGCGAAACTCGATGAAGCGCGGACGCTTGTATCCGGTGAGGTGGCTCTCGCAGTGCTTTCGTATGTCGGCCTCGGTGAGTGAAGGGTCCTTCCGCACCACGAAGAGCTTGACGACCTCGCCGGACTTCTCGTCGGGCACGCCGATCACTGCGCACTCGAGGACTCCGGGGTGGGCCACCACGACGCCTTCGACCTCGTTCGGATACACGTTGAATCCGGACACGAGCACCATGTCCTTCTTGCGGTCCACGATCCGTACGTAGCCCTGGTCGTCCATGTAGCCGATATCGCCGGTCGCGAAGTATCCGTCCTTGTCGATGGCCTTGGCGGTGTCCTCCGGGCGCTGCCAGTAGCCTTTCATCACCTGCGGGCCCTTGATGCAGATCTCGCCGACGTCGTTCACCGCGAGCGTCTGGCCATCCTCGCCCTTGATCGCGATCTCCGTGGAAGAGACAGGCAATCCGATCGCGCCGCTGTACTCGGCCGCGTCCAGCGGATTCGCGGTCGCTACAGGGGAGGTCTCGGTCAGGCCATAGCCTTCGACCAGCACCGACCCGGTGACCTGCTTCCAGCGCTCGGCGACCGCTTTCTGGACGGCCATGCCGCCGCCGATCGAGAACTTGAGATTCGAGAAATCGAGGCTTGCGAAACCGGAATCGTTCAGAAGGGCGTTGAAAAGCGTGTTCACGCCGGTAATCGCGTTGAACTTGTGCCGGGAGAGCTCCTTGACGAATCCTGGAATGTCGCGCGGATTCGTGATGAGAACGTTGCAGCCGCCGAGCTTCATGAATGCGAGACAGTTCGCGGTCAGGCAGAAGATATGGTAGAGCGGCAGCGGCGCGACCACCACGATCGAGGCGTCGCCCAGGACCGGCGCGAACCACGCCGAGACCTGCTCGAGATTGGCCACGATATTGCGATGGAGCAGCATGGCGCCCTTTGCGACGCCCGTCGTGCCCCCGGTGTATTGCAAAAACGCGATGTCTTCGGGGCCGACCTCGACCCGCTTCCATTCGCGCTGCGCGCCCTGGTCAAGCGCCTCGCTTGAATCGGATCGAGCCGGCCAGGTCGTACGCGGGGACCATTTTCTTGACGTGGCGCACGACGAAATTCACCAGCGTGCCCTTCAGCCCGAGCATGTCGCCGAGCGAGGCAATCAAGATATGCTTGACCGAAGTGTTCTTGACGACTTGCTGGAGCGTGGTCGCGAAGTTCTCCAGGATCACGATCACTTCGGCGCCCGAATCCTTGAGCTGGTGCTCGAGCTCGCGCGGCGTATAGAGCGGATTGACGTTCACGATCGTGTAGCCCGCGCGCAACGCGCCGAAGATGCACACCGGGTACTGCAACACGTTCGGCATCATCAGCGCGATGCGCGTGCCTTTGGCGATGCCCTTCGACTGCAGCCACGCGCTGAAGTCCCTCGAGAGCTTGTCCAGCTCGCGGAAAGTGATGGTCTTGCCCATGTTGTGGTACGCGGGCCGGTCGGCGAACTTCCGCACGCTTTCGTCGAAGACTTCACCCACCGACTTGTAGCGACCTGCATCGATCTCGCTCGGCACACCCTTTGGGTAACTCTTGAGCCAGACCTTTTCCATCGTTCCCTCCTGCTTATGGTGTCTCGCGGGCCGGGCCGGCAGCCCCCGGGCGCCTGTCATGCGGGCGCAACATTCTACTTGACGCCCGCCAATACGGGTCCCGCCTCCAGGAAACCTCCGGTCAGCGGCGCGGTCCCCAGCGCAGGAAAAGGGGTGCGAGCACGGCGGCGGCGCCAAGGGTTGCGTATGCCGCTCCCCACGCGAGCACGGGACCTCCTGTGCCCGCGGCATCCAGCGCGGCCCCGAAAACGAGCGGCGCCACGAATCCCGCGCCAAAACCGAGCGTCGAATGAAGCGCCAGCGCGGTGCCCTTCGCGGCGGGGTCGGCAACCTGAACGAGCCCGGCGGTCAGCGTAGACGAATCGCTCATCACCAGCGCCATGTGCAGGGTGGCGATCACGAGCAGCACGTACCACGGGGCACCGATCAGGAATCCGAACGCGCAGCTGACGAGCCCAGACGCAGTCATGCACACTCGAATCACGCCCGGCCGGCCCGAGCGCATCGCCATCTCGTTGCCGAAGATGCTCGCGAGCGGCGCGAGCATGTTGGCGATCGCCGCAATGGCGATCGGCCCTAGCGGCCATGCCGCCTCGTGCGCGCCTTGCGCCCGCGTGAGAAACGCCACCATCCAGGAGCGTGTGCCGAAAAGTTCCCAGCAATGCACCGCATATCCGAGAATGAATGCCATCGCTACCGGCTGGCGCAGGACCGGCCGGAAATCGAGCAATCGCGGGCGATGCGCGGAGACGTGCGGCGGGCGCGCCGGCAGGCCGGCAAATACCATCGCACCTGCGATCGGCGGCCCGATGGCCGCGACGAGAAACGCCGCCCGCCACCCGGCCAGTCCGGCGACCGTGCCGGCAAGCAGGACCGAGCCGGCCATGCCGACGCCGAAGATCGCTGTGTAGAAGGAGATTGCGCGGCCTTGCGCGGTGCCGCCGGTGTTGTCGGTGAGCGCCCGCAACCCCGGCATGTAGGTGCCCGCAACACCCACGCCCACCAGCAACTGGAACAGCGCGCCACTGCCAGGGCCTTGTGCAAGCAGACCAAATCCCGCACTGCTGATGCCGGCCACCATGCTCGATACAAGATAGATGCGTCGCGCGTCGATCCGATCCGTGAGACTGGTGAGGACCGGCACAGCGACCATGTATCCGGCAAAGAAGAGTCCCGAGAGGAGCCCCGCTTCGGCTCCGCTCATCGCCCACTCTTCACGCAATCCGGGCAGCAGCGCGGGATACGTCGAGAACCCGGCCAGGCTCAGCACATGCGCAAAGCACATCCACGAAATGACGCTCCACGATCGTGCTTGGACGAACCGCATCAGTGGAGGAAAGCTGGAACCCGATCAAGGCACAATCGGCGGGTCGCGAACAGGGAGGAACCGGCTGGTTCCCCCCCGTTACCCCCCTTCCCGCTCAACTGCACGCCCTCGATTCTTTCCGGGCATTCCCTGGTCAACGGTGCTTCCAGACCGGTTTTCGCTTCTCGACGAAAGCAGTCATGCCTTCTTTCTGGTCTTCGGTCGCAAAGAGCGCGTGGAACATGCGGCGCTCGAAAAGGATTCCCGGCGTCAATGCGCTTTCGTAGGCCTGATTGACGCACTCCTTGGCCGCCATGACCGCGGGCAGCGACATCTCCGCAATCGTGGTCGCGCAGGCGATCGCCTCGTCGAGTAGCTTGTCCGCAGGTACGACGCGTGACACCAGGCCCGCGCGCTCGGCCTCCTGGGCATCCATCATGCGCGCGGTGAGGATGAGGTCCATGGCTTTCGCCTTGCCGACTGCGCGCGGCAGCCGCTGGGTGCCGGTGGCACCCGGGATCACGCCGAGCTTGATCTCGGGCTGACCGAACTTCGCGGAATCGGCAGCAATCAGGATATCGCACGCCATCGCGAGCTCACACCCTCCACCCAACGCGTACCCGGCCACCGCAGCAATTACCGGCTTGCGCACTTTCCGGATCGTCTCCCAGTTGCGCGTGATGTACTCCGTCTTGAAGACATCCATATACCCCCAGTCCTTCATCGCCGCGATATCCGCGCCGGCGGCAAAGGCCTTCTCGCTTCCGGTGATGACGATTGCGCCGATGCTCTCGTCCGCATCGAAGTTCGCGAATGCGGTTCCGAGCTCGTTCATGAGAGCATCGTTTAACGCGTTGAGCGCCTTGGGGCGATTCAGCGTCACAAGACCCACGCGGCCGCGCGTCTCGACAAGAATATTCTGGTACGTCATCAACCCTCCAGGAAGTGCACTTGACTATACGTTGGACGATATTGGCCGCTGGAATCGGGGCTCGGCCCGGATGCGGGGCTCCAATGCCTCGATTCACTCGAGAGTCTGCACGATCTGCCGCGCCGCCTGACCCAGGAGGAGCGCGTCGATGCCGACCGCTACCAACGTGAACCCCTTCTCGAGGTACGGCCGCGCCGCCGCCGCCGAGCTCGCATAGATACCGAGCGGCATGCCGGCGCGCTCGCACGCGAAGCGCACGCCCTCGATGGCGGCGAGCACATCGATGTGGTCCACCTGCCCGAGCCGGCCCATGCTGCCCGACAGGTCGTAGGGTCCCACGAACGCCGCATCCACGCCTGGAACAGCGACGATCGCATCGATGTTCTCGACTGCGGTGATGTGCTCGATCTGCACGATGACCGCCGTGGACTCGTTGGCCTGCGCCACGTACTCCTGAAAGGCGAGCCCATACCCCTGTGCACGCACGATGCCCACGCCGCGCGTGCCGAGTGGAGGATACTTGCAGTGCGACACGATCGCGCGCGCCTGCGGCGCCGTGTTGACCATCGGCACGACGACGCCTGCCGCGCCGGTGTCGAGAGCGTGCTTCAGGGTGGACTCGTGTCCGTCCGCGACGCGAATCACGCCCGGGATGCGCGCAGCCTGCAGGAGCCGCTGCGCCCAGAGCGCATCGAGCGGCGCGTGCTCGCAATCGATGGCCAGCCAATCGAATCCGGCCACCCCCATCACTTCTGCCACCTCGAGCGCCGGCAGTGTCACGAACGAGCCGATAAGCCGGTCGCCGCGGCGCAGCCGTGCTGCAAAGGAATCGCTCATCGTAGTCCCGGGCGCCGCGCGGCGATCCAACGCGTCGCGGCCATCATTTCCCCTCCGATGCGCGCTTGTAATCGGAGAGCGGCGTCACGTCCGATATATCGAGCCGCTTGCGGTCCGGCGGCATCTCGGTCAAGGCTTCTGCCTCGAACATGGATGCGAGGCACCTGACCGCGAGGTTCTGATAAAGCGCGGTCGCTTCCTTCTTCCATGCGAGCTCGGCCTCCGACAAATCACGGCGAACGGTCGCCGGAATGCCGGCCGCGAGCGTGCGCGGCGGCACCACCATGTCTGCCTTGACGAAAGCGAGTGCGGCCACGATGGCCGACTCTCCGATCACGGCGTTGTCGTTCACGACGGCATGGATGCCGACCATCGCATTCCGCTCGACGGTCCCGCCATGGATGACGGCGCCGTGGCCGATATGGCCATCCTCGCCGATCACCGTATCGCGGGTGGGAAAGCCGTGGATGATGCAGCTGTCCTGGACATTCGCGCCGCGCTCGACTACCAGCCGTCCGAAGTCTCCGCGCAGGGAAGCGCATGGCCCGATGTACACGCCGGGCCCGACGATCACGTCGCCGATCAATACCGCGGACGGATGCACGTACGCGGCAGGATGAACCACCGGCACGACCCCGTCGATCGAGTAGACTTTCACCATGCTTTCACCTGACAGGGACGGCCATCACGCACGGATTCTATCGCATGCGGCGACACGCAACGCGACTCGGATTACTGCTGATCCTGTCGATCGCCATGGCGCACGCCGCGGCATTTGATCTGCAAGGTCACCGCGGTGCGCGCGGACTCGCGCCGGAGAACACGCTGGGCGCATTTGCGCGCGCGCTCGCAATCGGCGTCGCGACACTCGAGCTCGACTGCGGCGTGACGCGCGACGGTGTCGTGGTGGTCAGCCACAATCGCGCGCTCGACCCGACCATCACGCGGGGTCCCGACGGCGAGTGGCTCACGGAGTCTCCGCTCATCCACACGCTGGACGCCGCCGCGCTCGCCCGCTTCGACGTGGGTCGCATCCGCCCGGGCACCGACTACGCGCGGCGCTTTCCCGCGCAGCAGGGAATGGACGGTGCGCGGATCCCGCGACTCGCGGAGGTGTTCGAGCTCGCGCGGCGTGCGGGTAACCGGAGCGTGCGATTCAATATTGAGACGAAGATCGATCCGACGCGACCGGAAGACACCGTCGGCCCGGAAGCGTTCGCGCGCGGCGTGATCGCGGTCACGCGCGAATACGGCGTGGCGAATCGAACTACCATCCAATCGTTCGACTGGCGCACGCTCGAGATCGTGCAAGCCGAGGCGCCGGAGATCGCCACCGTCTATCTCACGATCCAGCAATCCGGCGAGGACAACGTCCGCGCCGATTCGGACGGCTCGCCCTGGACGGCCGGTATGCACTATCGCGACCATGGCTCCGTGCCCCGCATGGTGAAGTCGGCCGGGGGGGCGGTCTGGTCGCCGTTCCACGGCGATTTGACACCCGCCCTGCTGACCGAAGCGCACCAGCTCGGTCTGAAAGTAATCCCCTGGACGGTCAATGACCGCGCCACGATGGACGCCTTGATCGACCTGGGCGTGGACGGAATCATCTCGGACTATCCGGACCGGCTGCGCGAAGCGGTGCGCGCAAAGGGCCTGACGCTACCGCAGCCGACTCCCGTAGAACCGTAAATCCGCGTATACCCGGTCAGCGTGCCGCGACGCCCTGCACCAGGCCGACCAGTGCAACGACCGCCTGGGCGAAGCATTCCGCCGGGGCGCGCGTCAGGCCGGCGCCCACCTGGCCCACGCCCGGCTCCCGGTGTGCGATCCCGGTGTTGATCGCCGGACAGATACCCGTGTCCACGACCTTGCGCACGTCGATGCCCGCCGGTGTGCCGGCGAAGTTGAGTTGCGGCAACGTGAACGCGGCGTTTCGACCGAGCGTGATGTGCATCATCTCCATCGTGTTCGCGAGTGCCAACTCGGGGGTTCCGCCCACGAACTGCACGATGGCGGGTGCCGCGGCCATGGCGAATCCGCCGATCCCCGCGGTCTCGGTGATCGCACTGTCACCGATGTCGCGCGCCGCGTCGGCGCGCGTGTACCCCGAAAAATAAAGCCCGTCCACCACCGGCGCAGGCGCCGTGAACCACGTATCGCCCGTCCCGCTCACCCGGATGCCGAACTCGACACCGTTGCGCGCCATCGTCGTGACCATGCTGCTTCCCGGCACGCCGCGCGCCGCATCGAGCATGCTCTTGCAGGCGGCCATGCTCACATTCAGGAAGAAGAAATCGTTGCCGACCACGAACTCAAGCGCATCTGCGGCCTCCCGCGCGGATATGCCGGCCTTGAGCACGCCGAGCACGAGCTGTTTCATGAGCAGACCGCTCGCCGCGGTGTTGCGATTGTGCATCTCGTCGCCCATGTGCAGCGCGCGCGCCATGAGGGGCTTGAGCTCGATCGGTCCGATCGCCTGCATGGCTGCAGACAGGACCGGTGCGAGCCGCGCGGCCATCCAGCGCAGCCGGTCGAGAACTTCGGAACTGTGTGCGCCGTAGCGCAACACCTTTCCGAGTCCTTCGTTGAGGTTGCTGTAGGTGAGGTTTCCGTGACGCGCATTCCGCACGATCCATACCGGCATGGACGGGCTGATCACGCCGGCCATCGGGCCGACTGCCCCATGGTGATGACAGGGTGCAAACCGGATCTCGCCGCGATCGGCCAGCGCGCGCGCTCCGTCCGGGTCGTGCGCCCACCCCTCCAGCATCGCCGCGCCGATCACGGCACCCTGCATCGGCCCGCACATAGTTTTCCCAGGCGACCGGCGGCCCCGAATGCAGCAGCGTTCGAGTGCCCATGCCGCGGATGACCTCGTGTGCAATGCCGATGCCCTCGAGTACCGGCTCGGCGTCGGAGTACGCGGTGAATGCCTGTCGATTCGCGTCCTCGACCACGGGATTGCCAACGAGGTTTGCCAGCGCGCGATTGACCTGCGCGTCTCCGCCGGCTGGCGGCGACCACTGGACGCGCGTCACCGCGGCGCCGGCAGCCGATATTGGGTCCGCGAACGCGTCGATGCCGAGGTTGACGACCGAAAGAGGGGTTCCGATGAGCGCGCTCATGAACGACTCCGTTTCCTTGCCGGTGCGCCGCGCCCGACGATCGCGGCCGCAAGACGCACGGCGTCGGCATTGCTCGTGCCGAGTGCGACACCAGCCGCGCGCAGCGCCGCCTCCTGGTGAGCGAGATCTTGTGGATCACCCGCGGTCCCGCAAACGAACGCGACGAAGGCGAGTCGGCGGCGGCGCCGCTTGGCCGCGGCCTCCGCCGCGCGAATGGCGGGCACCATTTCGCCTGCCGGGTCCGGGTGGGAGCCATGGCCCAGCACGACGTCGAGCAGAATGACCGCGACTTCGGGGTCCGCGGCTTCGCGCAGGATCCGCTCGTTGCGCAATCGGTGATCAATCATCGGGTGCGGGCGCCCCCGCGTGAACTCGTCGGCGCCCAGATCGACGACGGTATGACCGGCGCTCGACCAGGGATCCCGGAGCGCGTATTTCTTATCAACCGGGGCATTCGACCAGACTTCCTCGCCGAGGGCGGAGCCGAGCAGCCAGGAGGCTTCATAGGCGAAGGTGCCGCCGCTGTAGAGGCCGCGTATGAAACGCTGATCGCGCGCGAAGTGTGTCCGGACGGACGGCCTGCGCGTCGTGGCGCGTCGCCCGGATGCCCGACCGGTCACAAGCGAGGCGGCGACGCGCGCCGCGTCCTCGAGTGTCCGTGCGTAGTGAAGATTGCCTTCCTTCGCCGCGGGCGGCTCGGCACCGACGAAGCACACCACTACCGGCTTGCGGATTTTGCGCGCGGCCGCGAGCACGCGGCGTGCGACCGATTGGGCAGGCGGCTTGGAGACGAGCACCAGCACCCGGGTGCCGCGGTCGGCCGCGAGCGCACGCATTCCAGCGAGCATCGTGACCCCGCCCACCGCTTCGGACAAGTCCCGACCGCCAGTTCCCAGGGCGTGAGACACGCCTTCTCCGTAGCGATCGATCAAGGATGTGACCTGCTGAAGCCCGGTCCCGGACGCGCCGACGCAGCCAATGGCGCCACGCCGCACGACGTTCGCGAATGCGAGCGGCACGCCGTTCACGATGGCGGTCCCGCAGTCCGGACCCATGACGAGAAGATCGCGTGCCTGGGCGAGCGACTTGATCGCGACCTCGTCCTCGACCGATACCCCGTCGCTGAAGAGCATCACGTTCAGGCCGAGGCGCAGGGCCTTGATCGCTTCGGTCGCTGCGTATTCGCCCGGCACCGAGATCAGCGCAAGATTCGATTGCGGCGCGGTCTCGAGAGCCATCCCCGTCGAGCGCGGCGCCATTGCGTCAGGCATGCCGGAGGCAGCGGCGGCGGGACTCTCCGCCAGCTTGCGCTCCGCCAGATCGAGGGCTGCGGCGAGGGCCTTGCCGGTCTTCGCGCGCGCGGCGATCAGCACGTCGCTGGGACGCGCGTCGATCGCGCCATCGAGGAGGCCGGTCTCGCGGAGCAGATCCAGGTTTGCGGGCGTCGCCATCACAAGCGATGCCTGCTCGATATCGGGCATCTCCGCGAGCGTGGCGGAAAGCTTCATGAGCGCGATCGAATCGCGGTAGGCGCTGCGCACGATTCTGGTTCCATTGGGCATGTTGGTCGCCTGTACTTTCCTTGCCGCACGGTCCGTGCGGAGTTGCGCTGCTTAACTTACCTGCCTGCCGTCCCTAGACTGTACCTACTTTCCGGACCAGTGCACGAACCGCTTCTCGACCAGGAGAAGCAGCAGGTTGAGCCCGTAGCCCAGCGCGCCCGCCGCGAAGATCGCCGCATACATGTCGGGCATCTCGAACAGCTGCTGCGCCTCGAACACGCGGTGGCCGAGCCCATCTCTCGATCCGATGAACATCTCGGCCACGACGACGATCACCAGCGCGAGCGACACGCCATTGCGCAAGCCCACGAAGGTCTGCGGCAGCGACTCGAGCAGCATCACGTCGGTGAGCACCCGGATACGCGACGCTCCCATCACCTTTGCGGCAAGCAGACGGGTCTTGCGCGCGTTCATCACGCCATATGCCACGTTGAAGAGGATCACCAGCGCCGCGCCGAACGCAGCGACCAGGATCTTGGTCATGTCGCCGACGCCGAAGATCACCAGGAAGAGCGGAAACATGGCCGAGGCCGGCGTCGAGCGGAAGAAATCGATGACGAACTCCAGCGACCGGTAGATCCGCTCATCCGAGCCGAGCGCGACCCCGATCGGGATCGCGATCACCGCCGCGATGGCGATCGCATAGGCAGTACGCTCGACGGTGCGCAAGAAATCGTATCCCAGCTCGCCGCCCGCCATGCCCTTCATCAACGCGGCAAGGGTCGCCTCCGGCGTCGGCAGGAGCACGGGATCGACCAGGCGCACCCACACCGCGACGTACCAGAGCAGGATCAGCGCGGCGACCCCGACGAGCGGCAGGAAGGTGTCGCGCCTCATCGACGATCGCTCATCCCTTGCGCACCTCGCGCTGGAATACCTCCAGGCAGTGGCCCTTCAGCTGCACGTACGCGGGATCGGACAGCGTCTGGTCACTGCGCGGGCGCGGCAACAGCACATCGGGAAAGTCGGCGATCGTGGCCGGGCGGCGCGAGAGCAACAGCACGCGATCGGCGAGATAAACCGCCTCCTCCAGGTCGTGCGAGACCAGCACCATGGTAGTACCCGTCTCGTGGAACACGCGCTGCAGCTGCTCGCGCATGAACAGCGTCATTTCGTAGTCGAGCGCCGAAAATGGCTCGTCGAGAAACAGCACCTCCGGGTCAACGACCAGCGCGCGCATGATCGACACGAGCTGCTGCTGCCCGCCCGAGAGCTCGTACGGGTAGCGTGCGAGATCGATCTTCACGCCGAGGTGCTCGACCAGTCGCTCGACGCGGCGCGTACGCTCGGCCTTCGCCACCTTTTCGATCCTGAGCGGGTATTCGATGTTCTTCCATGCCGACATCCAGGGGAAGAGCGCCTCCCGATAGTTCTGAAAGACGTACCCGATCTTGGTCTGCGCGAGCGGCTTGCCATCGAACAGGATCGTCCCCGCGTCGACCGGAATCAGACCGGCAATGAGATTGATCAGCGTCGACTTGCCGCATCCGTTCGGCCCGAATACCGAGACGAACCTGCCGCGCGGCACGTCGAGGTCGAAGTTGTCGTAGACGGGCGCGCCCTGGAAACGCTTCGTCAGTCCACGGATGGTGATGTGGACGGGCTCCGCGGCGCGAATGTCCGCAGCGCCCGTCGCACCCGCCACCGCATCCCCAGATCCTGTCAGCACCGGTGCTCCGCTCGCTTGCGACATTGGATCAACGCACCATTGCTAAGGCTCATCCGAAGTTACGCTCACTGGCAGGAGAGGGGATTTCCAAGGGGCTCGCCCCTTGTTCCTTCGGGGAATATACAAGGGGGGATTACCCCCCTTGTTCGTGCGCCCTCTCTCCCGTGAAGAAACACGCCGCACGGTCAACTAAAACGTATACAGGTACTTTGTGACGTCGACCTTCTCCGGCAGGATGCCGCGCGCGGTCGCGAAGTCGATGAATTTCTGGAACTCGGCCTTGTTCCCCGCGGTCAGGTCCGAGATCTTGGTGAACTTGACCAGCGGGACCGTCGCGACCACCGAGTCGGGCGTGAACGTGTTCTTCGCGAGGGACTTGCGCGCCTCCTGCGGGCTCGCGTTGATGAAGTCGATCGCCTTGAGCCAAGCTGCGGTATAGCGCTTCGCCACGTCCGGGCGGTTCTTGATGAAATCCGAGGAGATCACGCCGCCCGCGATCCACGCGAGCGCCTTGGGGTCGCCGAGGATGTACTTCGCGATCACGCCGGACTCCAACGTCGTCGCGACGCCGTTCGCGCGCATGACCGAAGCGTTGGGCTCGAGCGTATAACCGGCGTCGAAGGTTCCGGCGGTCATCGCATTGATGTGCTGGCCCATGTCGAGCTGGTCGAGGGTGTAGTCGCCCTCCTTGAGCCCGACTGCGGCGAGGACCGCCTTCGCCATGGTCACGTTCGCCGGCCCGGGTGCCGACATGATCTTCATGCCTTTCAGGTCGGCGAGCGAGCTCGCCTTGACGCCCTTGCGCACGACGAACTGCTCCATCTGATACTCGGCGTTCTGTGCATTGATGGAGATGTACATTGCGACGCCCGGCTTCTTCAGATCCGCGTTCATGCCCTCGATGGTGACGAGCACCGCCGCAGCATCGATCTGGTTGGTGATCAGGCCGGCGACGTTCGGCGGACCGCCGATCAGACGGACCGTCTCCGTCTCGATCCCGGCCTCCTTGAAGAACCCGCGGTCCCGCGCCACGAAATACGGCAGCGACGAGCTCACCGGAAACACGCCGACCTTCACGCTGTCGAGCGCCTGCGCGCCCACCGGCCAGAGAACGGCGGACGCGACTACTGCAGCCGCGAAACGCGCCGAAAATCCAATTGTCTTGCTCATATCATTTCCTCCGCTGTTGAAGATTGACTAACAAGGAATTCCGTGCCGCGGGTTGCTCATTCGCCGACGTCCACGATCGCGACGACCGGACCGCCGCCGTGCGGGCCCTGGTGCATCGCGTCGACCGAGACGAATACCGCCGGGTCTCCGATGGCCGCCGCGGCAACGCCGCCGACCGCGGCCTTTGAATGACGGTGATGGTGCACGTCGGAATCGTCGAGCATGATCTGTCGCCGGCCACGCAGCTTGCCGCGGTGATCGGCTTCACATTTGATAAAGCAATTTACGAGCCGCCCGGCGAGATCCTCAGCACGCGGCCGCTCCGGCAGATCGACGCCGGCATCGCGAATCGCCGCGTAGATGCCATCGATGTCGAGCGCATCGCGCATCACGCTGTGGCCGATGCGATAGCGTCCGCCCGCGCCAGGGCGGTTGCCGAGGAGGACGATCTGCGCGGCGTCGAGCTCCACACCCGAGGAGCAGGATGCGACCGACGAGTAAAGATCGAGGTCCTTGCAGATCTGCTCGGCCTTGGGCATCGCGATCTCGCCGAGCGCGACCGCGATTCCAAGTCCGGTCGTGCCGTTCGACACGCCCATCGAATCGTGCACCTCGCATGCGACGCTCGCACCACGCCGGTGCGCATCCTGAACGGAATCGATCGTGAGCAGCGGCGTCTTGGTCTGCACGTAGTGCACGTCCTTCGGATCGTCGATGCCCGCGGCACGCATCGCAAGCCGCACGCCTTCGGCCACCTTTTCGACCATCGCCGGCCGGCCGATGTCCTCCGGCAGCAGCGTCGGGCTGATCGCCGTGCCGATAGCCAGCCGGTCCTTGCTTCGAGGTCCCGTCTTCTCGTTCTCGGCAAATACGGTCGCATGCGGTGTCAGCACGCCATCGCAACCGCCCGACCACACCATCGGAACCGATTTCACCTCTCGTTCGGAGCGCTTGCCGAGCCTGACCAGCACGGCGCGGAACGCCTGGTCGGAGAGAATGCGCGTGAAGTCGTTGACGCCGCCGTTGCCCTCGGTCTTGCCGATCACGGCGCGCACCTGGTCGGCCGTGAATCGTCCCGTGCGAATGCACTCCTCCAGGCCCGAGGCGTCCTGCACGCTCTTCAATTCGAATTTGGCGACTTCGATTGCCACGCGACTCTCCTCTTCAGCGGCGACAAGGCGTCGCCAATTCCGGTCCGATCACCGGTTGCTACATCCGTGGCCCGAACTCGCCCCGCACCATTTTCTCGTACCCGGGGCCGCGATCGATCATTGGCGGCGGTTGCTTGCGCGCCGCGCGCATCTCCGCGCGCAAAGCGTCCGTCGCGGTAATGTCGATTTCCCACTCTTCGGCACGCCGCACCAACACGACACCGTAGTCCGCGCACGCAGCATCCGGTGACACTTTCCCCTGCAGGACGTCGAGCTCCACCAGCTCCAGCTCCCGATCGAGTGGATCGCCCCATCCCCCGCCGCCCGTGGTCACGACCCGCATCACCTTTCCTGCGGCGAGCGGCTCGCCGTCGACCAGGCCGCCGAGATCCTTCGCATTTCCAAACAGGTCCACGGTCACGCAGAAAGGCTGGCCGGCCTTTCCGCCACTCAGGCCGTAGCAGCCGAGCCGGACACGATCCGCCGTCACGATGGTGTGGCAGTCGACCAGCACGCGATAGTGCTTCTCGTACCCGAGACCGCCGCGCCGCTTGCCGGCACCGCCGGAGTCGGTGGCGAGCGCGAGCTTCTCGACGATGACCGGAAAGCGGTTCTCGGTGAACTCGGCCGGCTGGTTGCGCGAATCGGGAACGATGTGGATGACGTCGGACCCGTCGGCATATTCGCGTCCGCCACTGCCGCCGCCCAGCACTTCGCGCGAAAGGAACGGCTTACCCTGCTCGTCGTTGCCATAGAACCCTGTATACCGGATCGTCTCCTGGTCGGCCGGCATCCGGCCGCCGACCGCCTGCGCGACCACGCCTGCGAGCAGCCCGAGCGAGCGCAGCAGCACGAACGAGCGGGCATTGGTCGCAGCGGGCCATTCCGGCGTGATCAGCGTGCCCTTCGGCGGGAACACGACCTCGAACACCTCGCAGACGCCTTCGTTCACGAATATCTCGGCGGCCCGCTCCGGCGAATCGGCCAGGCTGCGCAACACCGGCGCAATCCACTTGATGAGAAATGCGCCGTCCGCATAGTCGGCCGGCCAGTTGATCGGTCCGGACGACTGCGGCGCCGTTCCCGTGAAATCGAGCGAGATGCGACCGCCGCGTTTCGTCATCTTGAGCGCGAGCTTGTGCAGCTTCGGGTCGGTGACCCCGTCGTGCTCGACGAAGTCCTCCCAGTAGTACTCGCCATCGGCGATCTTCGGCAGAAGCTCGTTCACGTAGATGTCGCGGCACTTGTCGAGAATGGCCTGAAAGCACGCTTCGACGGTCTCGGCGCCGAACCGCTCGAACAGCTCCTGCAAGCGCCCCGCGCCCATCATGATCGCCTGCATCTCGGAGTCCAGGTCGGCCTCGAGCATCTCCGGTACGCGCGTGTTGCGGCGGATGATTCTGAGCGCGTCCTCGTTGCGCTTGCCCTCGCTGTACAGCTTGATCGGTGGTATCGCGAGCCCTTCCTCGAACACCGTCACCGCGGTGCCCGGCATCGACCCGGGCACTCGCCCGCCGATGTCGTCGTGATGACCGAATGCCTGGATGTACGCGACCACCGCGCCATCGTGGAACACTGGCACCGTGGAGCAGATGTCCGGCAGATGACCGATCGACCCCTCGGTGAGATAGGTGTCGTTCATCAGGAAGACGTCGCCCGGCCGCATCGTCTCGGGCGGAAAGTCGCGCACGACGGCGTTCGGCATCGCGGAGTACGAGCGTCCGGTCAGCTTGCGGCAATACCGATCGAAGACGCCGACCCGGTAGTCGTGCGCCTCGCGGATCATGGGTGAGCGCGCGGTCCGCTCGATCGCAAACTCGATCTCGCGCTCGATCGAGTTCAGCGTGCCCTCGACGATCTGCAGCACGATCGGGTCGACCTCGATCGGCCGGGTGCGCGCTGGCGGCGTGGGCCAGGGCTTGTCTGCGATGGAAGTGCGCGTGCTCATTCGATCCCCCGGTTCGTCACTGTTTGAGCGCCGTCACCTTCTCCCGCACGAGCATGATCCCGTGCGGATCGACCTCGAGCCATTGGCCCGGCCACACAACGGTCGTCGAACCGAACTCCTCGATCACGGCTGGCCCGTCCAGTCGGAACTCCGCCGCCAGTGCCGCGCGATCGTAGACCGGGGTGTCGAGCCAGTGCCCATCGAAGAAGACCTTCCGCGCTCCCTTGCGCACCGGCGTCGCGCCGGGCCGCGCATCGAGCCGCGGCAGCGTCGGCCGCTCGATCACGCCGAAGCCGGAAACGCAGAAATTCACCAGCTCGACTTTCTGCCGACCCGCATAGTCGTACCCGAAGGCCTTGCGGTGCGCGGCGTGGAACGCGTCGAGGAGTTTCGTCACGAATGCGGCATCGACGGCTCCCGCCGGTGCCGTCACCCGCACCTCCATGGATTGGCCGGCGTAGCGCAGGTCGGCTTCGCGCACCGTGCGGCAGCGCGCGGGATCAATTCCGTCGCGCCCGAGCGTCTCGACCGCATCACGCTCGAGTCGAGCGTACACCGCGGCAAGCTCGTCGATCACCAATGCATCTTCATGCGTCACGTGGGTGGCGATCTGATCGGTGCGCCAGTCCACCGCGAGCAATCCGAACGCGGAAAGGTTGCCCGGATTGAACGGGACGATGCAGCATCGCATACCGAGCAGCCGCATCACGGCCGGCGATTGCGCAGGGCCGGCGCCGCCGAAAGAGAGCAATGCGAAGCGTCGCGGGTCGATCCCCTTCTGGATGGTCATCTGACGGATGCAATTTGCCTGATTCCAGTTTGCAATCTCGATGATCCCCTCGGCGAGCTCCTCGACGCTCATCCGCCTGCGCTGGGGGCCGGTTGGGCCGAGCCCTTCGGCCAGCCGCGCGATCCCTCCCCGCGCGCGCTCGATATCGAGGCGGATGCCGCCGCCGATCAGCGCTGGCGGAATACGCCCGAGTACGAGGTTGGCGTCGGTGATGGTCGGCTCGTCACCGCCCTCGGGGTAGCACATCGGCCCCGGCACCGCGCCCGCGCTCTTCGGTCCCACCTTCAAGTGGCCTTCGCGCGAGATCCAGGCGATCGAGCCGCCGCCGGTGCCGATCGTCTCGATCTCGATCATCGGGATGCGCACCGGGAACGGCCCGATCGAGGCACCGTTGGTGACGTGCGCGCGTCCGTCCTCGATCAGACAGATGTCGGTGGACGTGCCGCCGGCATCCAGGGTGACGACTTCGCGGAAGCCGGCGACCTCGGCGACGACCGAGCAGCCGAGCGCACCGGCGGCCGGGCCCGAGAGCGCGGTGGTGATCGGTTTGTCGACCACTTGCGCAGCGGAGATCACACCACCGGAAGATTGCATCACCAGGAAGGGCTTGGCGCCGAGGTCGGGCCCGAGCTCCTCCCGAATGCGTCGCAAATAGATCGCCATGTGCGGCTTGACGAAGGCATCGACCAACGTGGTCACCGCCCGCTCGTACTCGCGGTATTCGGGCAGCACTTCGCTCGAGAGCGAGAGCACGAGCTCCGGATACTCGGCCAGCATTGCGTCGCGCACACGCTGCTCGTGCGTCGGATTGGCGTAGGCATGGATCAGGCACACGCCGGCAGCGCGAATTCCCTGACCCTTGAAGAACCGCGCCGCTGCGCGGGCGCTATCCTCGTCGAGCGGCCGCAGCTCCTCGCCTCGGAAGTTCATCCGCCCGCCTACTTCGCGGACGTAGTGCAGCGGAACGATGCGCTCGGGTTTGACCCAGAAGTAGGAATTGCCGTAGCCGACCGGAACCGCCTGGCGCGCGATCTCGAGAATGTGGCGGAATCCTTCGGTGACCACCAGCCCGAGCGCCTCGATCGAGCCCTGTAACAGCGCGTTGGTCGCAACCGTCGTGCCGTGAGAAAGCGAGGCGATATCTGCGATTTCCAGCCTCGCATTGCGCGATGATGTCGCGCACTCCCTTTACCAGGCCTACCGCGGGATTGGCGGGCGTGCTGGAAACCTTCGTGACGCGCATGACACCCGTCACGGAATCAACCGCGACGATATCGGTGAACGTTCCGCCGGTATCGATACCGATCCGGACCTTGCCCGGCAACGGCCGGGCGGGCACTGCGCTCATGTCTTCTCCGGTGCCGGTTCTGCTGATGACGTTCGAGGCGCCGCGGCGCCGAGACATTCGAACCCGCGGATCTCCGCGACAGGGTCGTGACGCGCTGGACGGGGCATACAGGCTAGCCAACCGCGGTCGGTGAGTCAAACTTCACGTGTCGATCGAGTTGGGCCAGACGCGGCTCCCTCCGAATGCGTCCTGAGCGTGATTTTCGCCCGCCTCAGCGCAAATCGGGCCGCCGCCCGTCGATATTTCCGCGCCGCATACTTGACGGTCTTCCGAGAGAACGGAGTTCGTCGATGCCGTCAGTCAGCACCAATCCTGTCCGCACCGACAACCGCACCCTGGAGATCGAGCGCGACCGGCCGTTGAGCGGATGGCTGGGGCTTGTTGCCGTGCTCGTGCTCTTCGCACTGGGAGCCTTCTTCGCGCTCCGCGGGGGGCCAACCGGAATCGTGATCGGCATCTTGCTCGTGCTGACGGGCTTCTTCTTCGCCAAAGGGCTCTTCACGCTCGAACCGAACGAGGCGGCGGTGCTGGTCTTCTTCGGCGAATATGTGGCGACCGTGCGCAAGGACGGATTCTTCTTCGTCAATCCGCTCTACAACCGCAAGCGCGTGTCGCTGCGCGTGCGCAACTTCAACACGCCGACGCTCAAGGTGAACGACAAGGAAGGCAACCCGATCGACGTCGCCGCGGTCATCACCTGGCGCGTCGCGGACACCGCACAGGCAACGTTCGACATCGAGGATTACGAGGACTACACGCACATGCAGAGCGAGATGGGCCTGCGGGAGCTGACTTCGAGCCATGCCTACGACGGTCAGGGCGGCCAGGAGGTGACCCTGCGCGGCAATCTCGAGAGTGTCGCGAAGCTGCTGACGGAAACCTTGCAGAGGCACGTCGACATCGCCGGGGTGATGGTGCTCGAGGCGAAGATCACCCACCTCGCCTACGCGTCGGAGATCGCGAGCGTGATGCTGCGTCGACAACAGGCCGACGCCGTCGTGCAGGCGCGTGAGCGCATGGTCGAGGGGGCGATCGGGATGGTCGAGCTCGCAATCAAGCGGCTCGAGGCCGACGGGATTGCCCAGTTCGGCTCCGATCAGCGTACCGCGCTGGTGACAAACCTGATGACGGTGCTGCTCTCGGAGACCGGCGCCCAGCCGGTCGTGTCGGTCTCGCACGGCTAAGTGCCGTCACTGCTCGATCCCGTTCGATCGAAATCGCGGACGGAAGTCGAATGACCGGTACCCTGGTCGGCATCCTGGTCATCGGCGGGCTGGTGGCCATTCTCGCGCTCGTGTCCCGCCTCAAGCGGGCCCGGAATGCGAAGGAGCATCGTCGGTCGGCAGAGCGGGCACGGCGTGTCCGCGATCTCGCCTGGGAATACGACCCGAGTCGCGAGGGAGACATCTGCTATCGGTTTCGAAGCGTGTCCCCTGACGGGATCCCGTGGCAGATGCACTACGACGCGAACCACTCCTCCTCGAGTGCACGCCCGAAGCTCGTCTGGAGAGCCGATACGCTCGCCGCAGCACGCATCGAGCTCGCGATCGGCAGCCGGCGCGTGTACGAAGCATTCACCGGCGGCGTTGCGCGAACCCTGATCTCGGGGGCGGCGCTCGTGTTCGGCCGCTTCGGCGATGGCGTGCTCAAGGACCTGAACGAATTCATGCACGAGGCGCGGCCCCTGAACGTGGGATCGTCGCGCTTTCGCAAGCTCTTCGTCCTCGTCGCGCGAGATTCGCGCTTCGCGGGCCTCGTCGACCCGGAAATCGAGCGACTGGTGCTCGACTGGCCGCGAGTGGAAGGGAAGAAGCCCGCGCCGGACCCCGGGCTGCAGGTCAGATTGGACCGCGCGGGACTGCATGTGGAAGTCCAGGTCGACGCGCCGCCGATGGCAATTTGCGAGCACCTCGCACGCCTCGGCGAGAGCGTCGCCGGCCGACTGCGGACGAGGCTGGCGCACTGAGGGAATCGCGGGACGCTACAACTTGCCAGGCGCCAAGCGGCGCTGCGGTAGAATGCCGCGCGATCCTCGCATTCCCTTCGCAGATGTCCAAACCGGAACCGCAAGCGCCATCCTCCTCCAACTTCATTCGCCAGATCGTCTCGGCCGATCTGGCGGCGGAAAAGTATGCGGAGCGGCGCTGGGGCGGAGCACCCGGGCCGGCCGAGACCCATCGTCGCGCGGCGCGTGATCCGGCGCGGATCCGCACCCGGTTCCCGCCCGAGCCGAACGGATACCTGCATTTTGGACACGCGAAATCCATCTGCCTGAATTTCGGCCTGGCGCAAGAGTTCGGCGGCGTATGCCACCTGCGCTTCGACGACACGAACCCCACGAAAGAGGAGCAGGAGTACGTCGACGCGATCGTGGATGCGGTGCAGTGGCTGGGCTTCGACTGGGGCGCGCATCTTTACTATGCGTCGGACTATTTCGAGCACCTCTACGGGTTCGCCGCGCGTCTCGTCGAAGCAGGGCTCGCCTACGTGGACTCACTTACCGCGGACGAGATGCGGTCCATGCGTGGGACGTTGACGGAGGCAGGGCAGAACAGCCCCTATCGCGACCGGCCGGCCGCCGAGAGCCTCGACCTCCTGCGGCGCATGCGCGCCGGAGATTTTCCCGACGGCACGCACGTGCTGCGGGCGAAGATCGACATGGCGGCCCCGAACATCAACCTGCGCGACCCGGCGATGTACCGGATCCGGCACGCCGCCCACCACCGGACGGGAGACGCCTGGAGCATCTACCCGACCTACGACTGGGCGCATGGCGTGTCGGATGCGCTCGAAAACATCACTCACTCGATCTGTACGCTGGAGTTCGAGGACCACCGGCCACTCTATAACTGGTTCAACGAGCGCCTGGCCGAATGCGGTCTCCTCGATGCGCCCTTGCCCCAGCAGATCGAGTTCGCGCGACTCAATCTCACCTATGTCGTGCTATCGAAGCGCAAGCTCATCCAGCTCGTCGAAGAAGACCACGTCGACGGGTGGGACGATCCACGCATGCCGACCCTCGTGGGCGCGCGCCGACGCGGCTACACTCCGGAAGGCTTTCGTCTCTTCGCGGACCGCATCGGCGTGTCCAAGGCCGATTCGTGGATCGACTACTCGGTGCTCGAGGAATGCATGCGCGAGGACCTGAACGTGCGCGCCGAACGCCGCGTCGCGGTACTCGACCCGGTGAAGCTCGTGATCGACAACTATCCGGACGGCGGTGAAGAGCTCTTCGAAGTGCCGAATCACCCGCAACGTGCCGAGCTCGGGACGCGCAAGCTGCCGTTCGCGCGCGAGCTCTGGATCGAGCGCGAGGACTTCTCGGAAGCCCCGCCCAAGGGCTTTTTCAGGCTCGCGCCGGGCGCCGAAGTGCGACTGCGCTATGCATACGTCGTGAAGTGTACCGGCGTCGAAAAGGATGCCGGTGGCAACGTCGTCACGATTCACTGCGAGTACGATCCCGACACACGCAGTGGCACGCCCGGCGCGGAAAAGAAGAAGGTCAAGGGCAATATCCACTGGCTGTCCGGGCTGCACGCTCGCGCGGGCGAGGTACGGCTCTACGATCGCCTCTTTCTCGCGGAGCACCCGGGTGCCGGCGACCGCGACGTCCGCGCCGAACTCAATCCGGAGTCCAAGCGAGTGATCTCGGCCTTCATCGAGCCTGCACTGGCCGACGCGCGCGCAGGAAGACCGCTTCCAGTTCGAGCGGAACGGCTACTTCGTCACTGACCGCGTCGATTCCCGTCCGGGCGCTCCGGTGTTCAATCGCGCCGTGACTTTGCGCGACACCTGGGCCCGGAAGACCGCGCGGTGATCGCACCTGCGCCTACCACTCCTTGCCGCCCTTTAATTCGCTTAACTGATTCCTTCAGGAGCATTGCAAATGAGAACTCGTGAAATACCGATTCGTTTGCTCGGCACTCGGTGCGCGCGAGTGGCAATCGTGTTCGTATTGATGCTGCCGGTATGTAGCGCGTTCGCGGACGTCACTGTGGCTCAGCCCTGGGTACGTGGCACGGTTGCGCCGCAGAAGGCGACGGGCGCATTCATGACCATCAAATCGACGAGCGACGCCAAGCTGGTGTCTGCGACCTCGCCTACCGCAAAGCGGGTCGAGATCCACGAGATGGTGATGGTCAACAACGTGATGCGGATGCGCCCGGTCGCCGAGGTCGCGCTGCCAGCCGGCAAGGACGTCGCGTTCAAGCCCGGCGGTTATCACATCATGCTCATGGGAATCGAGCGCCAGCTCAAGCAGGGCGACGTCGTGCCGATCACGCTAACCGTGCGGGAGAGCGACGGAAAATCCCATAATGTCGACGTGAAGGCCGAAGTGCGCGACCTTGCCGCGTCTGGCGCCTCCAAGAGCATGTCTCACGACACTTGACAGTGCACGGCGGTCGCGACATTCCCTCCTCTCGAGAAGGGGTGGCTCGAAGCATCGGCGTGGTTCTCCCCGTTACCCGACGGCGCGCCGCGCGCTTTCGACGGTGTGATGGCGCAGACGCGGTCCGGCACGCATGACCTGACCGGGCAACGGGTGCCCGACGACTTCCTCGACACGTCGCGCCACGCCGATCAGCCGCTCGAGATCGATGCCCGTCTCGAAGCCGCATTCGTGCAGCAGGTAAACCAGGTCCTCGGTGCAGATGTTTCCGGTCGCGCCCGGCGCGAACGGACAGCCGCCGATCCCGCCGATCGAGGATTCGAACTCACGGATGCCGAGATCGAGTCCGGCCAGGACGTTGGCGAGGCCGATGCCGCGCGTGTTGTGGAAATGCAGCGCCACGTCGAGGTCCGGAAAGCGGCTGCGGATCGCTGCAAGGCTCTCCTCCACGAGCCTCGGTGTCGCCATGCCGGTGGTATCGCCGAGCGATACATGGCGTACGCCTAGCGCGGCGTACGCCTCGACGATGCGCAGCACCGAGTCGATGGGCACGTCGCCTTCGAATGGGCAACCGAAAGCTGTCGCCACCGCGCCCCGCACCGGGATGCCCGCGGCGAGTGCGAATTTCGCGACCGCGGCAACGTTCTCGAGCGAAGCGGCGATCGGCTTGTTCAGATTGGTCCGATTGTGGCTCTCGCTCGCCGACACGAAGCAGACCATCATGTCCACCTTGGCACGCGCGGCGGCCTCGGCGCCGCGCGCGTTCGGCACCAGCGCCTGCAACCGTACACCGTTGCGACGCTTGACCTGCGCCATCACTTCGGCGGCGTCCGCCATCTGCGGCACCGCGCGGGGGGAAACGAACGAGGTCGCCTCGAAGCTCGGGATGCCGGCGTCGACCAACGCATCGAGGATCTCGATCTTGGTTGCAGTCGGGATGAATTCGGGCTCCGCCTGGAAGCCGTCACGGGTGCCGACCTCGGTGACGATCACCTTGCGGTCGGCGGCATCGGCGGGGGAAATCTTCATGGGTAGCTCGCTCGGTCGGATTCGCTGCAGCGCATGGCTATTGGGGGCGTTAGATTGGGGTCAATGGGACCCCATTGGACGCGGAAGCCTACCACCGCCCGGGCCGGCCGGCCCGATCGGCGCACCGCTTCCCATGCGGATCGACGGAAGGTAAGGTAGTGGATCGAACGACGGTCGGCGAGGGTCCGGCGCGGATCCTGCGAGGAATTGATCGACCGGTAGCCAGGGGGTGAGATGGCAAGTGAAGTTGCCGCAACGGGGCGGGCCCAGTCGGGTGACGTGAGTCTTTTCTTCAGGCGCTTCGGTCGCCCCGGTGCAACACCGGTCCTGATCCTGCACGGTCTGTCCTTCTTTTCCTACGACTGGATAGGGACCGCGGAAGCGCTGGCCGCCGATCGCGAAGTCGTCGCGATGGACATGCGCGGTTTCGGTGATTCCGACTACAGCCCGAGTGGCGACTACTCGCTCGCGGCATTCTCCGGAGATGTCATCGCTTTGCTCGACCATCTCGCATGGCGCGAAGTGGTACTCATGGGCCATTCGATGGGCGGCCGCAACGCTACATTCTATGCGGCGGAGCATTCAGGGCGCGTGAAGGGACTCGTGCTGGTCGACTACTCGCCCGAGAATGCGCCGGCCGGATCGAAGCGGGTCAGGACGCAGGTGGCCGGCATCCCCGACCGGTTCGACTCGGTGGACGAAGCGATGCGGTACTTCGCAGCGGATCCCGATGCCACCGGCGGCGCGGCAAATCGAGCGCGATATGAAGCTTATCTGCGCAGCGTCGACGGGGGCTACGCGATCAAGCGCGATCCCCACTTTCGTGCCCAGTTCCGCCGGATCCTGGAGACCGGCGAGCATCCGAAGCTCGGTGTGGACATGTGGCAGACCCTGGGTCGGTTGCAGTGCCCCACGCTCGTCGTTCGCGGCTCGCGCTCGGACATGTTCGCCTCCGGGACCGTCGCGAAAGTGCGCGCTGCCAATCCGCGAATCCGGGTCGTCGAGGTCGACGCCGGTCACAACGTCGCGGTCGACAACCCGCAAGCCTTTCTCGACGCCGTACGGCCCTTCCTGCACCTTGTGGAGACGCACCATGAGCAAGACGCCTGAGTCCGGCCCGGTTTCGACCCGCGGCATTGATCATCTCGCATTCGTGACCGACGACCTGCCGGGTACGATGGATTTCTATACCCGCGTGGTTGGCATGCGGCTCGTGCACGTCCGGCGCGTGCCCTTCGAGCAGGACCGCGGGCAGCCGCCCTACGACAACCTGCGGCACTACTTCTTCGACATGGGCAATGACAGCCTGCTCGCATTCTTCGAGTACCCGAAAGGGCTCGCCCGCTCCAATCGCGACCTGCCGGGCGGCATGCAGCACGTCGCATTTCACGTTCCGATGGAGCGGTTCGACGCCGTGGTCGAGCGCGTGCGCTCGCACGGCGTGAAGGTGATCGGTCCGGTCAGCCTGGGCGGTCGGTTCTGGTCGGCGTACTTCTTCGATCCGAACGGCATACGGCTGGAGTTCGCGACCTCGCGCGTGACCAGTCCGATCGACGTCGTGGATTCGGTCCGGCAGACCGAGGCGGAAGCGCGCGCCGAGCTCGAGACGCTCTTCGACGATCCGAAGCTCGTCGAGGAATGGCTGGCGAAAATGCCGCTGCTCGACGCGCCGGTGGTGACGGCGTAGGAAAGCCCCGAAGAATGTGTCGTTCCCGCGAACGCGGGAATCCGGCGCTAAGCCGAAACAGGATCACTGGATCACCGCTTGCGCCGGGATGACCTGATCAAAGTCTCCTTGGCCGTTTTCAAACCATCTTCTCCGGGCGCACCCACTCGTCGAACTCCACTTCGCTGACGTAGCCCAGTGCGAGCGCCGCGGCGCGCAGCGTCGTCCCCTCCGCGTGCGCCTTACGAGCGATCTTCGCCGCCTTGTCGTAGCCAATGTGCGGGGCGAGCGCCGTGACCAGCATGAGGGAGCGGTCCACGAGGTCCGCGATGCGCGCGCGGTTCGGCTCGATGCCCGATGCGCAGTAGCGATCGAACGAGCGCACGCCGTCGGCCAGCAACCGGCAACTTTGCATGAAGGCGTGGGCGATGACCGGCTTGGCAACGTTCAGCTCGAAGTTCCCGGATGCGCCTGCGATGCCGATCGTGACATCGTTGCCGAAGATCTGCGCCGCCAGCATCAGGACGGCTTCGGACTGGGTCGGATTGACCTTTCCCGGCATGATCGAGCTTCCGGGCTCGTTCTCCGGAATCGTGATTTCGCCGATGCCACTGCGCGGTCCGCTCGCGAGCCAGCGAACGTCGTTCGCGATCTTCGTGAGCGCGGCTGCGGCGGTCCGCAGCGTTCCGTGCGCGTTCAGCAGCGCGTCGTGCGCGGCGAGCGCCTCGAACTTGTTGGCCGCCGGGACCAACGGCAATCCGGTCAGCCGCGCAAGCTCGGCGGCCATCCGCACATCAAAACCGGCGGGCGCATTGAGCCCCGTCCCGACGGCAGTGCCACCGATCGCGAGCGCCGCGAGCCGCGGAAATGTCGCCTCGATCTGCACGATCGCCTGCTCGAGCTGCGCGGCATAGCCCGAGAACTCCTGGCCCAGCGTGAGCGGCGTGGCGTCCTGAAGGTGCGTGCGCCCGATCTTGACGATGCCCGCGAATGCCTCGCTCTTGCCGGCAAGGGTCGCGGCGAGGGCGCGCAGCGCCGGAACAACCTCACGCACGAGTGCCTCGTACGGCGGCGACGTGCATCGCGGTCGGAAATGCGTCGTTGGTCGATTGGCCGCGGTTCACGTGGTCGTTCGCGTGCACGCGGCGCCCCTCGCCACGCGCACCGCCGAGAATCTCGCTCGCGCGATTGGCGAGCACCTCGTTGACGTTCATGTTCGTCTGGGTGCCCGAGCCGGTCTGCCAGACCACCAGTGGAAATTCTTCGGAATGCCGGCCATCGAGCACTTCGTCGGCCGCTTCGATCACTGCATCGGCGATTGCAGCGTCGAGCCCGCCGAGGTCGCGATTGACCGTGGCGGCCGCGCGCTTCACCATCGTCAGTGCGCGGATCAGTTCCTCAGGCACGCGCTCGCTCGAAATCCTGAAGTGCTCGAGCGAGCGCTGCGTCTGTGCGCCCCACAGGCGCGCCACCGGCACATCGACGGGGCCGAAGCTGTCATGCTCGATCCGGGTATCAGCCATCTCGCGTTCTCCAGCTTTGCGGAACCTCACTGATGGTCACGCGTCCGCGCTGTCCGGGCGTTGCGCCGCCGCACCGATCACGATGCGCGCATGGCGCTCGAACGTCCAGTACGACCATGCCCATTCCATCAGCACGACGAAGCGGTTGCGAAACCCGATTAGGAAGAAGATGTGCGCGAACAGCCATGCGAGCCACGCCGGGTAGCCCGAGAGCCGCACGCGGCCGAACACCGCGACCGCAGCGCGGCGGCCGATGGTCGCAAGCGTCCCGTAGTCGCGGTAGCGAAACGGCCGTACCGGCTGGCCGGCAATTCGTGCGAGCACGTTGCGCGCGGCGTGCGCACCCATCTGCTTCGCTGCCGGGGCGATGCCCGGCACCGTCCTGCCGCCCGACTGTGCCGACGCAAGATCGCCGACCACGAAAATCTCCGGGTGATCGGGGATCGACAAGTCGGGCTGCACGCGTACCCTTCCGGCGCGGTCGAGCGGAGCGCCGAGCGTGGCGCCGAGCGGGGACGCTGCAACGCCCGCCGCCCAGATCACAGTGCGCGCGTGGATGCGCGTATCGCCGATCGAAACCCCGGTCGAGTCGATCGCCGTCGCGAAGCACCCCGTGCGCACCTCGACGCCGAGACGCTCGAGCTGACGTCGTGCACTCTCCGACAGCGTGTCGGGATACGGCGGCAGCACGCGGTTTGCGCCCTCGAGGAGAATCACGCGCGCCTTGCGGGTGTCGATGCGGCGGAATTCGCTGCGCAAGGTGTGGCGCGCGATCTCGGCAAGCGTACCTGCGAGCTCGACGCCGGTCGCCCCCGCGCCGATCACCACGAACGTCAACCACGCCGGGACCGCGGCCGGATCATTTTCCCGTTCGGCGCGCTCGAAGGCGGTCAGAATGCGGCGGCGAATTTCGAACGCATCCTCCAGCGTCTTGAGCCCCGGCGCGTCGCTCGCCCACTCGTCCCTTCCGAAGTAGCTGTGCATCGCGCCGCTCGCGACGATCAGGAAGTCGTATGTGATGGCTTCCGACCCGTTCAACACGACGACGCGCCGCTCCGGATCGATCTCCCGCACATGCGCCATGAGCACGGTGACGTTTTTCTGGCGTCGGAGGATATGCCGGATCGGCGCCGCGATCTCGGTGGCGGATAAACCCGCAGTCGCGACCTGATAGAGAAGCGGCTGAAACAGATGATGGTTCGCGCGATCGACGAGCGTGACGCGCACTCCCGGGTGGTCCAGTACGCGCGCGGCCGCGAGTCCGCCGAAGCCGCAGCCTATGATCACCACGTGCGGAGTCATGCCCCAAGTTTAACCGGCTCGCACCGGTGCCAACCTAGACGGGCGTCAGGCGGTGCATTCGGTAGTGCTCTGAATCTCGCCGTCGTCGTTCACGGACTCGAGACGCACCGTGAAACCCCAAAGCCGCGCGAAGTGCTTGAGCGTTTCTTCCGCCTCGTCCTCCTGCAGCGGCCGACTGCGCGGCATCTGATGGCGCAGGGTCAGCGAGCGATCGCCGTCACGCTCGTAATTGACCACCTGTATATCGGGGACCATGTAGTCGCGGCTGTATTGCCGCGAAAGTAGCGTGCGCACGCGCTGATAACCCGCCTCATCGTGGATCGCGTCCACGATCAGCTCGGGTTCGTCCGCATGGTCGGCGATCGCGAAGAGCCGAAAATCGCGGATGAGCTTCGGCGACAGGTACTGGGCGATAAACGACTCGTCCTTGAAATTGCGCATCGCGAAATCGAGCACCTGGCGCCAGTCGCTTCCGGCGATTTCCGGGAACCACTCGCGATCTTCGGCGGTGGGCTCCTCGCATATCCGCCGCAGGTCCCGGAACATGGCGAACCCGAGCGCATACGGATTGAGCCCACCATACCCCGGCTGGTCGAAGCCGCGCTGCGCGATGACGTTCGTGTGGGACTGCAGGAACTCGAGCATGAACGCGTCGTCCACCAGACCCTTGTCGTACAACCGGTTGACGAGCGTGTAGTGCCAGAAGCACGCCCAGCCCTCGTTCATCACTTTCGTCTGCGATTGCGGATAGAAGTACTGCGAGATCTTGCGCACGATCCGCACGATCTCCTTCTGCCAGGGTTCGAGTGTCGGGGAATACTTTTCGATGAAATAGAGCCCGTTCTCCTCGGGCTCTGCGGGAAACGCAGGCGGTTCGGCGGTGGACGCCTCCTTCTGCTCCTTTCGGGGCAGCGTTCGCCAAAGATCGTTGAAGAGCTGCCGCGAGCTCTCTTCGCGATCTGTCTGCCGACGCACCTCGTCCTTCAGGGACTTCGCTCCCGGTCGCTTGTACTTGTCCACGCCGTGCGGCGCGAGCGCGTGGCAGGAATCGAGTATTTCTTCGACCGCACCGACGCCGTAGCGCTCCTCGCACTTCATCACATAGCTGCGCGCGAACACCAGGTAATCGAGGATCGCATCCGCGTACGTCCACTGGCGGAAGAGGTAGTTACCCTTGAAGAACGAATTGTGGCCGTAGCTCGCGTGCGCGATCACCAGCGCCTGCATCGTGATCGTGTTCTCCTCCATGAGATACGCGATGCAGGGATCGGAATTGATGACGATCTCGTAGGCGAGTCCCTGATAGCCCTTGCGATAGAGTGCCTCGTTCCGGATGAATTCCTTCCCGTGAGTCCAGTGCGGGTAGGTGATCGGCAGCCCGGTCGCGGCGTACGCATCGAGCATCTGCTCGGACGTGATGACTTCGATCTGATTAGGGTAGGTGTCGAGCCCGAACTCGCGCGCGCACTCGCCGATGGCGTCATCGTAGCGGCGGAGCAGATCGAACGTCCACTCCGCGCCGCGCGAGATCGGCTCGGCGGCCCGTCGGGTCGCCTCGCGCATGGGATCGCCAGTCACGCCGTCTCCTTCCCGAACAACTCGCGGAACACCGGATAGATCTCGGCGTGTCCACCCACACGCCGCATGGCGTAATTCTCCGCCAACGCCCTCGAGCTCCTGATAGGCTGCCCAGAGCGTGCTGGTGCGACCGTCGTTCTCGTCGGGGATCTCGATGTAGGCGTAATAGCGGACGACGGGCAGCAGGAAGTCGCGCAGGAAGCGCACGCTCTTTGCCGGGTCGCTGCCGAAGGCGTCGCCATCGGAGGCCTGGGCAGCGTAGATGTTCCAGCTCGAGTCGCCGTAGCGCTCTTCGACGATCTCGTGCATCAGCTCGAGCGCGGAGCACACCACCGTCCCGCCGGTGCGCGGATCGTGGAAGAAGGCCTGCTCGTCGCATTCCTCGGCGTTGTCGGTATGGCGGATGAACACGAGATTCACCTGTTCGTACTTGCGCGTGAGAAAAAGGTAGAGCAGCGTGAAGAACCGCTTGGCGAGATCCTTTTTGCGCTCGTCCATCGAGGCCGACACGTCCATCAGGCAGAACATGACCGCCCGCGCGACCGGCGCCGGCACGGCGACGCGGTTGCGGTAGCGCAGGTCGAGCTCGTCGAGGAACGGCACGCGCTGCAGCTTCTTCTCGAGCGTGTCGACACGCTCGCGCAGCATCGTCGCCTGCAGGAGCGACACGGACCGGCGCTCGGCGTCCTCGAGCTCCGCACGTGCCGCCTCGAGCTCGTCGCGAATGGCCGCGGAAAGCGCGATCCGGCGCCCGAGCGACTGCTTGAGCGTGCGCACGACGGCCAGATTGTTCGGGGAACCCTCGCGACGGTAGCCGGCGCGTACCCACTTGCGCTCCGGGATGTCGCCGAGAAAGTTGCGCACCAGGTCGGGAAGCTCCATGTCCTCGAAGAAGAGGTCGAGAAACTCCTCGCGCGAGAGGCTGAACACGAAATCGTCGACGCCCTCGCCCTCGCCGCCTTCGTTGCCCTGGCCGCCCCCACCCCCGCCGCCCTGCGGGCGCGGAATGGTGTCGCCGGCAGTGAATTCTCGATTCCCGGAATGGACGAGTTCGCGGTCGCCACCCTGGCCGTGGCGGAACACCGGCTCGCGGATGTCGCGTGCCGGAATGTTCACGTTGCCGCCCTTGTCGATGTCGGTGATGGAGCGCTCGGCGACGATCCCCTTCACCGAGCGGCGAATCTGCTCCTTGTAGCGACGCAGGAAGCGCTCGCGATTGACCGCGCTCTTGTTCCCGCCAGCCAGCCTCCGGTCGATGAGGTGATTCATACGTCGCGAGAACTCTGCAGTCGGCTTGCTACTGAGGTCGCAGTCCGTTCTACGCGACCAAAGGCAAAGGTAAACGAACAAGGGGAGGAATCCCCTTGTATATTCCCCAATTGGAACAAGGGGGCAAGCCCCCTTGTATATCCCCCGGGCATGCCGAGTCGCTCTTGCGATCCGATGGCAGCCTGGGTCACTGTGACTTTCTGACCCTCAGGTACCACTCGCAGAGCAGACGAACCTGCTTCTCCGTGTAACCTTTGTCGACCATGCGCGCGACGAAATCCTTGTGCTTCTGGTCATCGTCCGTGGACGCCTTGGCGGTGAACGAGATCACCGGCAGGAGATCCTCGGTCGTCGCGAACATCTTCTTCTCGATCACCTCGCGCAGCTTCTCGTAGCTGCGCCAGTCGGGATTCTTGCCCCCGTACGATGCGCGCGCACGCAGAACGAAGTTCACGATCTCGTTGCGGAAGTCCTTCGGGTTGGCGATGCCGGCCGGTTTCTCGATTTTTTCCAGCTCCCCGTTGAGGTGCTGGCGATCGAAGATCTCCCCGGTTTCGGGATCCCGGTACTCCTCGTCCTGGAGCCAGCAGTCGGAGTAGGTGACGTAGCGGTCGAAGATGTTCTGCCCGTACTCGGTATAGGACTCGAGATAGGCGGTCTGGATCTCCTTGCCGATGAACTCGGCATAGCGCGGCGCGAGGTACCCCTTGATGAATTCCAGGTAGCGACGCTTGATCTCCTCGGGAAGGTCCTCCTTCTGGAGGCGCTGCTCGAGCACGTACATCAGGTGAACCGGGTTCGCGGCGACCTCGGTCTGGTCGTAGTTGAAGACCGCGGAGAGAACCTTGTAAGAGAAGCGGGTCGAGGTGCCGGTCATCCCCTCGTCATGGCCCGCGTAGTCCCGGTACTCCTGATAGGACTTCGCCTTCGGATCGACGTCCTTCAGGCTCTCTCCGTCGTAGACGCGCATCTTCGAGAAGATGCTCGAGTTCTCCGGCTCCTTCAGCCGGGTCAGCGTCGCGAACTGCGCCATCATGTCGAGCGTGCCCGGGGCGCAGGGCGCGCTCGAGAGGCTCGAGTTGTTGAGCAGCTTCTGGTAGATCTTGATCTCCTCCGAGACGCGCAGGCAGTACGGCACCTTGACGATGTAGATTCGGTCGAGGAAGGCCTCGTTGTGCTTGTTGTTGCGGAAGGTCTGCCACTCGGTCTCGTTCGAGTGCGCGAGGATGATGCCCGAGAACGGAATCGCTCCGAATCCCTCGGTGCCCTTGTAGTTGCCCTCCTGCGTGGCCGTGAGCAACGGATGGAGCATCTTGATGGGCGCCTTGAACATCTCGACGAACTCGAGCAACCCCTGATTGGCGTGGCACAGACCGCCGGAGTAGCTGTAGGCGTCGGGATCGTCCTGCGCGAAGCGGTCGAGCTTGCGAATATCGACCTTGCCGACCAGTGACGAGATGTCCTGGTTGTTCTCGTCGCCCGGTTCGGTCTTGGTGATGGCGATCTGTTTGAGGACGGACGGCTTGATCCGCACGACGCGGAACTTGGACACGTCGCCGTCCTGTTCCTTAAGCCGCTTGACGGCCCACGGCGACATGATTCCGGCGAGGTACCGCCGCGGAATGCCGAATTCCTTTTCGAGCGTTTCGCCGAACTGGTGCGGATTGAACAGTCCCAGGGGTGACTCGTTTACCGGTGAGCCCTTGAGCGTGTAGATGGGAAACGTCTCCATCAACAGCTTGAGACGCTCGGCGATCGAGGATTTGCCACCACCGACCGGCCCGAGCAGGTAGAGCACCTGCTTGCGCTCCTCAAGGCCCTGGGCAGCGTGCTTGCAGAACGAGACGATCTGGTCGATCACCTCCTCCATGCCGTAGAACTCGTCGAAGGCTGGATACCGGCGAATCAGCCGGTTGCCGAAAATGCGCGATAGACGGGGATCGTTGCGCGTATCGACCATCTCGGGCTCGCCGATGGCCTTGAGCATGCGTTCCGCGGGGGTCGCGTACGCCATCGGGTCGAAGCGCCCGAGCTCGAGATACTCCTGAAGCGACATCTCCTCGTTGTTCGTACTCGAGTAGTACGACCGGAAGCTCTGGACGATGTCAACCATGATTCACCTCCAATCCCTGGCGGGTAAAGAGCGCCCGCCAAAATCCAATATAGACTCAGCGTGCCGCGCACAGTTCCGCTGTGACTGAAGCATTTCGCGTTCCTGTTCCCTCCCCCAGCTGTTCCGCGAATTCTCACTTATTGCGTCGTCCATCGACGCTTATACCGACAATGATAACGAACCTGGCGACGATAACAACGATAACGCTTCATTGATCCATTACGACTACCGGGCACTCTAATCCTTTCCACTCGTGCCAGAAACCGCGAAATTCGCGCGCTGGCGCAAGTCGGATCCACGCTTTTCGGTATACGTGACCGAAGTCTCACCGGATTGGCACTCTCGCGCAGAGTCTGCCAAGTCGCCTGAAAGTGGGGAATGCGAGGGCGGACGCGCACATCTGTGGGGCGCCGAGCGCGTCGAGATGATCGCGGAGTTCCACCGCGACCGAGCGCTGCAGTTGTTCCTGGGGTATGTCCGGGCAGAAGGGGGAGATCTGGGGAAGATATCCCCGCCGCCGACCCCCACACTCGCTAAGAGGCAGGTTTCTCCTGCATCAGCCGCCAGACATTCTCGCGTGTCGCCGGCATATCCACGTGCTCAACGCCGAACGAACGCAAGGCGTCGATGATGGCGTGCACGACCGCCGGCGATGCCCCGCATGGCCCCGCTTCCCCGACCCCCTTCGCGCCGAGCGAATTTGATCGCGAGGGCGAGTTCTGATCGAACACGCTGATGAAGGAAGGCAGATCGTCCGCGCGCGGCAGCGCGTAGTCCTGGAACGAGCCGGTCACGAGCTGGCCCGACTCGCGGTCGTACACACAGTCCTCCAGGAGCGCCTGGCCGATGCCTTGGGCAATGCCGCCGTGGAGCTGTCCCTCAACGATGAGCGGATTGATCACGGTGCCGATGTCGTCGACCGCGACCAGGCGAGCCAGCCGAACTGCGCCGGTTTCGGGATCGATCTCGACTTCGCAGACCTGGCAACCAGCCGGGAAAGTCTGGGCATCCGCCGAGTAGGAGCAATCGACACGTATCTGGCGGTCCGGCTGCCGCGCTGCGAGCTCGAACGGGCCGACCGACCGGTCGGTTCCTGAAATTCGGAACCGTCCGGCGCTGAATTCGATGTCGGGCGCCGCCAACCGAGACGGTGACCGCCTCGGTGAGATTGCCGCTGCCGGTCGGCTCGATGTAGAACGCGATCCCACGCCCGGCGAGCAGGCCGCGCGCCTCGGCGGCACGCTTGCGTGCCGGATAATCCTGCCAGTCCGCCGCCTTGGCAGTCGCGTCCAGCAGCGCCACGAAGTCGGCGGGCTCGAAAACCGACCCGACCGGATTGGTGAACGGCATGTCCGCGCGCCGCACCAGATTCCGCCGGCGAAGATCGATCGGATCGAAGCCGCCGGCCGCCGCTGCGCGCTCCACCACGCGTTCGATCAGGTACGCCATCTCGGGCCGGCCCGCACCGCGATACGCGTCCACGGAGACCGTATTCGTGAAAAACATCCGCACCTCGTGGCGCAGCAGGGGAATGCGGTATGCGCCAGTCGGCGTCCGCGCCCCGGCCATGGCGGGAACGGCGGAGCCGTAGTGAGAGATATAAGCCCCGATGTTGGCGCTCGAGCGGATCCTCAGGGCGGTGAAATTGCCTTCGGCGTCGAGCCCCAGTTCAGCCTCGCTCACGTTGTCACGTCCCTGCGCGTCGGACAGAAAAGCCTCGGATCGATCCGACAGCCATTTCACCGGCCGGCCGGTCCTGCGCGCAGCCCAGAGCACCGCCGCGTACTCCGGATAGGCGAAGACCTTGGTTCCGAACCCGCCCCCGACGTCCGGCGTGATCACGCGCAAATTGTCGAGCGAAATCCGGAATACATCCTCCGCGAGACATTTCCGCACGAGATGTGTGCCCTGCGAGCAGCATTGCAGCGTGTAGTGCCCGGATGCGGGCTCGAATTCGCCGATCGCCGCACGCGGCTCGATCGGGTTCGACACGACCCGGTTGTTGACGATCTGCACTCGCACGCGATGACGTGCGGCGGCGAGCGCCTTTTCCACCTCCGCTTCATTCCCGACCGCGTAATAGGCGGCCACGTTGCTCCCCGCCGGGGGCCACACGAGTGGTGCATCGGGCGCTTGAACCGATTTCAGATCCACCACCGCCGGCAGCGGCTCCCAGTCCACTTCGACCAGCTCGGCCGCATCGCGCGCAGCGTTCAACGTTTCGGCAACCACGAGCGCCACCGCATCGCCGACGAAACGCGCAACGTCCGCAGTCAAAGGAAGTCGGGGTGCCGCGGTGATGGGCGAACCATCCGGACGCTTGTGCAGCGCCAAGAACGGCAGCGAGCCGAGTCCGTCCGCAACGGCATCCGCTCCTGTCAACACCGCGATCACCCCAGGCGCCACAGTCGCTGCTGCTCTATCCACTTTCAAGATGCGCGCGTGCGCGTGCGGCGAGCGGACGAACACGGCATAAGCCTGATTCGCGACGGCGATGTCGTCGGTGAACCGTCCTTGTCCGGTGAGCAGTCGCGCATCTTCGAGCCGCCGCACGGGTTTGCCGATCCAGGTTTTCTGATGGGGAAGCGCCATGGGGCCGATCGCCGATCTCTGGAACTGTGTGAGGGAGGCTATTATGCCCGCGCGCGGGCCACACCCGCTCCATCAAGAACCGGGAGGATCGCAATGGCGGAAGTGCGGATCATGAACGTCCCCGAGCTCGGGACACCGCTCGGGCAATACTCGCATGTTGCGCGGGTCAAGGCATCCGAGCATCTCTACATCGCCGGCATGCTGTCAGCCGACGCGTCCGGTGCAGTGATCGGCGCAGGAAATTTCGATGCGCAGTGCACGCAAGTCTTCGCGAATCTGGAGACGGCGCTCAAGTCGCAGGGCGCCGGGTGGGGCAGCGTCGTTCAATTCACGACGTACCTCGTGCATTCGCAGGACATCCCCAATTTCATGGCCTATCGTCTACGCGAGTTTCCCCGGTTCTTTCCCGATCGCCGCTGGCCACCTAATACGCTGCTCATGGTCGACCGGCTGGTGCAGGAGCCGTTTCTCATTGAAGTGCAGGCGATCGCCGCGCTCTGACGCCATCGCGCCCCACTCCGCTCAGCGTTTGCGAACGTTCCGCTTCGCCTTCTCGCGAGTGGACGCTTTGCGCGCGGGCGTCTTCTTTGCCGTCGCTTGCGCTTGGCCGGCGCGGCCTTGTGCTTGGCCGGTGCGGCCTTGTGCTTGGCCGGCGCGGCCTTGTGCTTGGCCGGTGCGGCCTTGCGCTTCGCCGGTGCGGCACGGGACGCACCCGACGACAGCATGCGCACGAAGACCTCGAGAAGATCCCTCTCGCTGATCACTCCGAGCAAGTTCATGTCGGCATCAACTACCGGAAGGCAGCCGATATTCTGGCTCATCATGAGGCGGGCGGCCTCGACCACCAGGACATCCGCGTGCGTCGAGACCACCGGGCGGTGCATCACCTCGGCGATTTCCACCGGCGCGTTGTGATGGCGCGTCGCCGCGACCATCATGTCGCGCTGCGCGACGATGCCCACGAGCCGCCCGTCTGCATCCACGACCGGAAGATGGTGGAAATCGCGCTCGCGCATCACGTCGAACGCAGTCCGGTAATCCGAATCGGCGCGCACCGTGATCGCCGGTGTGCTCATGTGCTTCCTGACCTGCATGGCGCGTACCTCCCTGGCTGGTATTCACCGATAATACCGACTTCGTGTGACACGATCACCTCGTCCAGTCGGCGGGTAAGGCGATCGATGCTTGGCGGCCAGCTTGCCGCCCGGAGGGCAATCGCGTGAAAATTCTCGTTCTCGGCGCCGGCGGTGTCGGCGGCTACTTCGGTGGCAGGCTGGCCCAGGCCGGCAGCGACGTGACATTCCTGGTGCGCGAGCGACGCGCCGCTCAGCTGCGCACGGACGGACTCGTCGTCCAGACGCCCGATGGCGAGTTCCGTGTTCCGGCGAAAGCGGTCCAGCGGCAAGAGATCCGCACGCCCTTCGACCTCATCCTGCTCACCTGCAAGGCCTACGATCTGGACTCGGCGATCGACACGATCCGACCTGCAGTCGGGTCCGCGACCGTCGTCGTCCCGCTCCTGAACGGACTGGCGCACCTGGATCGGTTGGACGCCGCGTTCGGAAGCGCCAACGTGATCGGTGGCTCGTGTGGAATCGCCGCGACTCTCACCCCGGAGGGCGTGGTCAAGCAGATGTCCCCGTTCCACTGGATGCGGTTCGGCCATCGGAGCGGCAAGGCGCGGATCGAAGTCGCCGCGCTCGCGGAAGCCTATGCTCGCACCCCCGTGGACGCCACGGCCGTGCCGGACATCCTCCTGGTCATGTGGGAAAAATTCGTGCTGCTCACAACGCTTGCCGCCTGCACCTGCCTGATGCGCGGATCGGTCGGCGAGGTTCTCGCCACTTCGGACGGTGAGGCGATCATGCGCGAGCTCCTCGACACGTGCGTCGGCACGGCCAAAGCCGCGGGCTATCCCCCGCGCGCGGAATCGCTCAAGCAGACCGAGGCGCTGCTTTTCGCTCGCGGCTCGCAGTTCAGTGCGTCCATGTTGCGCGACATCGAGCGCGGCGGGCCCACCGAGGCGGATCACATCGTGGGCGACATGCTGCGCCGCGCGCGCGCCGCCGGTCTGGACGCGCGGCTGCTCGCCGCGGCGAACACTCACCTGCAGGTGTACGAAGCGCGGCGCGCCGCTGCAGGCGGCTAACTGCCGTTCACCGAATCCAGCCAGAAACCGAGGCCCTGCGCGTTCAACTCGATGTCCCAGCCGAGCACCTCGAGCACGCGTTCGCGTGAAAATGGCCAGCGGTAGCGGGCGGCCTCGCCGAAAACGATCTCCGTCAAGCCCTGCCTGAGCCGCTCATGCCGCGCGGCGCCGGCGTCCCGATGCGCGAGCGCGACCTCGCGATGCGCGTCGATCAGTCGGTGCAGATCCGCGCCGAGGCGCGGAATGTCGCGCACCTGGCTGTAATGCGTCACGTAAATGGCCTCGGGTTTGTGCGCCAGCATCATGTCGACGGATGCGTGGTGCGCAACCGGATCCCATTGCACCGGGCTCGTGGTCGGCAAGATGAACTGCCGACCGTCGCAATCGAGCTCGCGATACGAAAGTCCGAACGTGTCGCCCGCAAAGATGTGCCCGGACCGGCTGTCCCGGACGACGACGTGATGGCGTGCGTGCCCCGGAGAATCGAGAAACAGGAGCTCGCGGTCCGCGAGATTCACGGTGACTTCGTGCGGCGTCTCGACGATCCGCTCGGCGGGCACGGGAAGAATGTCGCCGTAGATTCTCCGGGTCTCGTCCGCCCCGTAGATCTCGACCGTCCCGTCGATCAGGCGACTCGGATCGATCATATGTCGCGCACCACGCGGATGCACGGTGACGCGCGCATTCGGCAACTTGGACACGAGGAGCCCCGTGCCACCGGCGTGGTCGAGATGGATGTGGGTGAGAATCACCCAGTCCACGTCCGCGGGTCCGAGATTTTTCTCCGCGAGCGCCTCGAGAATACGCGGCACCGAGCGATTGACACACGGGTCGATGATCGCAGCGCGGCCCGCCTCGACGATCAGATGGACCGATGTCTGGAGCGGGCGGTCGTACTCGCCGTCCACCGCGCTGATTCCGTGCTCGAAGTCGATGACGTTTGCCATGCAGTCCGTCCGAAGTAACTCGTATTCTAAACGGCGCGGAAAAGGCGGACGCCCGGCCGTCGAATAGCGAGGGGGGGCGGGCCGACGCGGAGCGGGCTCCGCACTCGAAGTTCTTCAAACCCTCTAGAATTCGGGCTTCTCGTCACTGTCCAACATGAGCAAACCCATCTCCGATATCCGCCGCGAGTACTCGCGCGCGACTCTCGACGAAAGCGCGGTCACGCGCAACCCGGTCGAGCAGTTCGCCAAGTGGTTCGACGAAGCCCTGAAGTCCGAGCTCGCCGAAGCAACGGCCGCGGCACTCGCCACGGCGGCGTCCGGTGCGGACGGGACCGTTCGGCCGTCCGCGCGCATGGTGCTGCTGAAGGGTTTCGATGCGCGCGGGTTCGTGTTCTACACGAACTACGAAAGCCGCAAGGGTCGCGAGCTGGCGACGAACCCCTGGGGGAGCCTGGTGTTTTACTGGGCCGAGCTCGAGCGCCAGGTGCGCATCGAGGGACGAGTCGAAAAGGCGAGCGTCGAGGAATCGGACGAGTACTACAAGAGCCGCCCGATCGGCGCGCGAATCGGCGCATGGGCATCGCCCCAGAGCGAACCCATTTCCAAGACCGGACTCATGGCGCGCGCGGCGGAGATGGGGCTGCGGCACGGATTGAACCCCTCTCGGCCGCCGCACTGGGGCGGCTACCGGTTGAGGCCGGATGCGCTCGAGTTCTGGCAGGGCCGGCCGAGCAGACTGCACGATCGCATCCGTTATCGGCTCGCCGACGGCGAATGGGTGATCGAGCGGCTCGCGCCGTAATCTGTCCTGACTTCGCGACAACCTTCGCGCGGACCCGAAGAGAGAGATGCTGGAACTCGCCCATCTGATTGCGCACCATGCGCGGTTCCGTCCCGATCACGTGGCCGTGGTGTTCGAGGACGAGCGGTTCACGTGGCGCGAGTTCCACGCGCGCGTTGCCCGGGTGGCCAATGTGCTGCGCGAACTCGGCGTCGGTCCGGGCGACAAGGTCGCTACGGTCATGACGAACTGTCGCGAGCTGCTCGAGATCTACTGGGCGGCGCCGTCGATCGGCGCCGCGCTGGTGCCGCTCTCGCCGCTTCTCATGCCGGCCGGGCTCACCAGCCTTGCGCGCGACTCGGACGCGAAGTGCCTGATCAGCCAGCGCGCGATGCTGCCGACCTTGAACGCGATCCGGGGCGAGCTCGCCGGCCAGCTCGGCGACCGGATCCTGCTCGTCGACAGCGCTGAACCTGGTTACGGCGACTACGCCGCACTCACGGCTCGCGCGGCAGACACCTTCAGGCCCGCGCGGGTGGCGAGCGGCGACCTCTTCAACATCATGTACACGAGCGGAACAACGGGGTTGCCGAAAGGCATCATGCATTCGCACTTCACGCGCTCGATGTACGCGCTGTGGCTGGGCGCGGCCTGGCGCATGACGCCGGAGTCGCGGGCGCTGCACACCGGGGCGCTCGTGTTCAACGGCGCCTTCATCACGATGATGGCGTCGTTCTACCTCGGCGGAACATTCTGCCTGGCCCGCCAGTTCGATGCGGCGGAGATGATCGCGACCATCGAGCGGGAGCGCATCACCCACATCATGGTCGTTCCTTCCCAGATCATTGCGCTGTTCAACCTGCCCGGATTCGACCCGGCACGGCTCGCATCCCTGGAAATGATCCTCTCGCTCGGCGCACCGCTCCTGAACGAGTACAAGGAAAAGCTGAACCGCGTGCTGCCGCGACGCTTCTACGAACTCTACGGATTGACCGAGGGATTCGTAACCATTCTCGACCGCGACGATGCCGTGCGGAAGGCCGGATCGGTGGGCTGCCCGCCCCAGTATTCCGAAATGCGGATCGTCGGCGAGGACGGCCGGGATTGCGCACCGGGAGAAATCGGCGAGATCGTCGGGCGAAGCCCGATCCTCATGACCGGTTACTACAAGCGCCCCGATCTCACGGCGCAGGCGGTGCGCAACGGCTGGCTCTATTCCGGCGACGTGGGTTATGTCGACGAAGAAGGGTTCCTTTATCTCGTCGATCGCAAGAAAGACATGATCGACTCCGGCGGAGTGAAGGTCTATCCGAAGGACGTCGAGGAGATCGCGGCCCAGCACGCGGAGGTGCGGGAGGTCGCCGTGTTCGGCGTCCCGCACGACAAGTGGGGCGAGACGCCGCTCGCGGCGGTGATCCTGCGCGAGGGGGCGGGAGTGTCCGCCGCGGAGCTCCGCGACTGGATCAATTCGCGCGTGGCGGCGCGCTACCAGCGCGTGAGCGAAGTCGTCATCATGGCCGAGTTTCCACGTAGCGCGGCGGGCAAGACGCTCAAGCGCGAGATGCGGGAACCTTACTGGGCCGGCAAGGCGACGAAGATCTAGCCCGCGTTAGGCGGTATCAGGGGCACTTGGGCAGGTCGATTCCCGTCAACGCCTGGTAGAACTTGACGAGCGCAGCGTCGTCTTCGGCGCCGTGCCCGAGCGCGACAGTCGCCAGATACACCTGCAGCGCCGCGGCGGCCACGGGTGCCGGGAAGCCCGCTTCTCGCGCCGCGCCGAGCGCGAGCGACACATCCTTTGTCAGCAGAGTAGTGGCGGCTTTCGGGCGATAGTCTCCGGCAAGCACGCGTGGCATGCGATCGCCGAAGATCCAGCTCCCGCCCGAGCTCGCATTTACGACGTCGAACACCCGCTGCGGATCCAGACCGAGCCGAACCCCGAGCGCCATGGCCTCGCAGGACCCTGCGAGGTTCACGCCGGCGAGCATGTTGTTCACGAGCTTCATTCGCGCACCGTCGCCCGGCCGCTCGCTCATCCGGAAGCGCGCATCGGACATCGACTCGAGCACGTCGTGCGCGCGCGCCAATGCGGAATCTGCGCCGGCGATCATCATGCTGACCGTGCCGGCGCGCGCGCGCGCCGGGCCGCCCGAGAGCGGCGCATCCACCATCGAGAGTCCGCGCTCGGCCAGTCGCCCGGCAACCGACTCGACGAACGTCGGAGACACCGTACTCGACAACAGCATCACTCCGTCGGGCGGGAGCGTCTCGGCCACTCCGCGCGCACCGAACACCACCTCCTCGGTCTGCGGTTCGTTCACGACCAGCGTGATGACGACCCGGCAATCCGTTGCGAGCGCGGCGGGCGAATCGCAAACCGTGGCCCCAGCCTCCTGCGCCTCGGCGTCCGCTTCGGCCCGGATGTCGCGGGTGCGGACCGCAAATCCGCGCTGAAGCAGCCGCTTTGCGACGGCCATCCCCATCAGGCCGACGCCTACGACGCCCACGTTCCGTTTCTCCGGCATTTGACCTCCCCCTGCCGTGCGCTGACGCGAAGATGCGCCGCAGCATCCACTTTCGTTTAATCCGGATCAACCCGGACTTCGTTCTTTGGTGCTCAGATGAACGTATGACGAGTGAGCGTAGCGGGAAGCCGCCGCTGCGGCAAACCAGAGGAGGTTCAGGATGCTGACGATCAAGGACTGCCTCGATTTCTGCGAATTGACCGAAGAAGAGATTCTGGCCATTGCGGAGCACGAGAATCTCCCTGAAGTGGTGGCGCTCGAGCTGGGCAATGCACTCGCGCAGACCGCTGCGGGCGAGCAGCGCGTCGAGGAAATGATCGTGGACGACATCGTCGCCGCGCAAAGGGCCGGAAATCTGTGCCATGCGGCAACGCTTAAAGTCGTCTTGCAGCGCTACATCGAGAAGCATCCGCGGGCCGACTAGCCCCTCCGCACCCTGCATGCCGCGCGCGTCGCGGCAACGTGGCACACTGTTGGTTTGCGCCCGGCTTGAGGTACCAGCCATGAATGCCATTCGCTCCCAGGTCCCGTTCGTACGCGCGATCATCCTGTCGCTTGCTTCGACCACCATAATGTTGGTCGCCATGGTGTTGGTCGCACCAGGCGTCCACGCGCAGACTCCCGCTGCGCAGTCGAACCTTGCCAAGGCCACTTTCGCGGGTGGCTGTTTCTGGTGCATGGAACACCCCTTTGACGAGCTCGACGGCGTCGTCTCGACGACTTCGGGCTACATTGGGGGACACAAGGCAAATCCCACCTACCACGAGGTGAGCTCGGGCACGACCGGCCATGCGGAAGCCGTCCAGGTGGTCTATGACCCGGCCAAGATCTCCTACGAGAAGCTGCTGGAGGTATTCTGGGTGAACATCGATCCGACCGACGCCGGCGGGCAGTTCTGCGACCGCGGCTCGCAGTACCGGACCGGAATCTTCTATCAGTCGGACGAGCAAAAGCGGCTCGCGGAAGCGTCGAAGGCCGCGCTCGCGAAGTCGAAACCGTTCAAGGAGCCGCTCGTCACCGAGATCACGATGGCCGGAACGTTCTACCCCGCCGAGGACTATCACCAGGATTACTACATCAAGAATCCGGTGCGCTACAAGTTCTATCGCACGGGCTGCGGGCGCGATGCCCGGCTCAAGGCGCTGTGGGGCAAGGCGCCCGGATAGCGGACGGCCTTTCGGTCGACATCCTTCCGGCGTGATCGTCTTGTCGGGATCGGTCGGCACCGGCGACGCGGCGCGGACGCTGCGACCGTGAGCGATCAGCTCGATTTCTTCGGCGCGGGCGCGCCGGCCCGATCCGCCCGTGCGGTGGGATCCGGGCATGGAACGCCGCCGGTTTTGGTCCCGCCCGCGCAGGTCGACGATGCAATCGTCGAGCTCGGTCGCGCGCTGCCCGAGAATCTCTTCCTCGGGACATCATCGTGGGCATTTCCGGGCTGGACAGGGATCGTGTACGGCGAATCGCAGCCCGAACCGGTGCTTTCGCGCGAGGGCTTGCGCGCCTATTCGGCACATCCCGTCCTCACCTGCGCCGGGATCGACCGCACGTTTTACGCGCCCTTGTCCGCCTTGGAACTGGCGCGCTATGCCGCGCAGGTGCCCGACAAGTTCCGCTTTGTGGTGAAAGCGCCCGCGCTCGTCACCGATGCGTTCATCCGCGGCGCGCGCGGCAAGCCGGCCGGCGACAATCCGCGCTTTCTGGATTCGGCGCTCACCAGCGCGCACTTCGTCGCGCCGTGCGTCGAAGGGCTGGGTGCAAGGGCCGGCCCGCTCGTCTTCCAGTTCTCACCGCTCGGCCGGACGATCGTTCGCGATCCTATGCGTTTCGCGGCACGCCTCCGCGGTTTTCTCGAGGCGCTCCCCCACGGCCCGCTCTACGCGATCGAACTGCGGGATCCCGGGCTGCTGGGTGCGCCACTCGCCGCTGCGCTCAATGCGACGCGTGCACGCTATTGCTTCAGCGTGCATTCGCGCATGCCGGGCATCGCCGCACAGGCTGCGGCGCTGGCGGCGCTCGCTCCCGGACCGCTCGTGGCGCGCTGGAACCTGCACGCCGGATATGCGTACGAGGCAGCCAAGACGCACTATGCCCCGTTCGATCGCCTTGTCGACGAAGACCCGACGACGCGCGCCGCACTTGCCGCGCGTTGCCAGGACGCGCTGTCCGGAGGACATGCCGCGTTCCTGATCGCCAACAACAAGGCCGAAGGCTCGGCCCCGCTCACGCTGATCAAGTTCGCGCAAGCGATCGTGGCCGGCACGACTTCATCCAGCGCGTCATGATCGATGCCCTGGTGCTAGCGGCGGCCCTGACCATGACGTCGGGCGCGCCCGCGGATAATTCGCAACCCGGTCCCGACCCTGCCTGGCTGGATTATCAGCGTGGCGAACACGCCCGCGCGCTCCGCGAATATCGTGACCGCGGCCGAGCGCGGCGAGCGCCTTGGTCAGTTCAATCTGGCGATGATGCTGTTTCGCGGCGAGGGGCAGGCCGCGGATCCGGAGCAGGCGCTCGCATGGCTGCGCAAGGCGGCGACCGCTGGCCTACCGCAAGCGCAATACAACCTCGGACTGTTGTACGAGCACGGCGCGCACGTGTCGCGCTCGCAGGTCGACGCGGCGGTCTGGTATCGCCGCGCCGCCGAGCAGGGGCATGCGGATGCGCAGCTCGCGTTGGCCACCCAGTATTTCCTGGGGCGGGGGGTGCCGCTCGATTATGTCGCCGCGGCGTACTGGTACGAGGCCGCGGCCGAAAGCGGCGATGCCGCGGCACAATACATCGTTGCCAGCCTGTACGAGCGTGGAACCGGCGTGGAAGCGAATCTGCGGAAGGCGCTCGACTGGTATGTCCGTGCCGGTCGGCAAGGGGACATCGCCGCGCAGATCAAGGCGCAGGACCTGGCGCGCCGCCTGGACGTCGCCAAGTGATCTCGTGATCAGGGGGCACGAGGGGCACACCCCCTCGTGCACGAATACGTGCTACTTGCGCGCGCGCCGCGTCGCTTTGCGGCCAACCTTGCGCACGGAGCGCCGCACGGACTTCGCCGCCTTGCGGACCGACTTGACGACCTTGCGCGCGGTCCGGCGAACGGTCTTGCGAACGGACTTCACGGATTTACGCTTGGCCGGCTTGCGCTTCTTGGCGGCCTTCTTGGCGGCCGCCTTCTCGCTCTTGCTCTTGCGCTTGATGTCCATGCGGTGCGCGCGTGAATATTGCTGGATGTCCTTGAAGCGCCCCTTCGCGTCGCGGACTGCATAGAGCTTCTTGCCCTTGCTGCTGCGATGGGTGGTCCGCCGTGCCTTTTTGCGCTTTTTCGTCGCCATGGGCTCTCCCATATGAACAATTGTCAGTCGATTGTCGATCGATATGACGATGGTGACGCGGCGGTTGCAAGAGACACGCGCCCGCCGCGCCCACCGATTATTCGACGCACAGGGCAGCAGGTCAACCCCGCTGGCGGGGAATCACTTGCGCTTGAGCTTTCCGAGGAAGTGCTTGCGGAACTTGGCGACCTTCTCTGCGACCACCCACATGCAGTAGGGCTGCGCCGGATTGCGCGCAAAGTATTCCTGATGATAGGCCTCGCCCATCCAGAACGTCGTCGCCGGCGTGATCTCGGTGACGAGCGGATCGTCGTACACCGCGCGCTTCGCGAGTTCGGCAACGACTTCGTCGGCGGACCGTTTTTGCTCGGCCGAGTGATAGAAGACCGCGGAGCGGTACTGGGTGCCGACATCGTTGCCCTGGCGGTTCAGCGTCGTCGGGTCATGAATCACGAAGAAGACTTCGAGCAACTCGCGAAAGGAGACGACGCCCGGATCGAACGTGATGCGCACCACTTCCGCGTGTCCGCTGGTTCCCGAGCAGACCTCATCGTATGTCGGGCGCTCGCCCGGTCCGCCCATGTATCCGGACTCGACCGACTCCACGCCCTGCAGATCGTCGTAAACCGCCTCCAGGCACCAGAAGCAGCCCCCGGCCAGGGTGGCCACTTCCTTGCCTGCGGGAATCTCCTCGGGGCCAATGCTGGACTGGGTCATCTGGATCTCCGGGCCGGGTGGTCGCTCAGGCAACGCCTGGACGTGTCGACATGTAGCTTGGTCTTACTTGGTAAACAGAAGCTTACACGGATCGATTCCCTGATCACACGGCGATCCGGCGGGCTTGCGTTGCAACCCCTGGATTGAAAAGTATTTTTGTGCGGCGCAATATCCACATGTGGTGGATGTGTAACATTTCACACACCAGATCTAGTGGTCCGATTTGGCGTGAGATGGCTCACACAACGAGCCCGATTCGGGTCCAAAATACGGTCCTCGGTAGGAGGGCGGGGTTCGCCCCAGGTTTGCCACTCATGCGAATGCTGCTCATTCCTGCCTCGAACAACAACAGATGAACCCAAAGGGAATCAGGCATGAAAGAGGTGGAAGCTAAACAACAATCTCAGCAGTTGTCAGAAAAGGAGAACACCCCGCCGGAACAGGAGATCTGCGCCGAGGTGTTGATCGAGAAATACGCGAAGGGCGGCGAAAGCACGGTCGAGGACGTCCGCCGTCGCGTTGCCCGCGCGCTGGCCGCGGTCGAGCCCGACGACAAGCGCGCATACTGGGAAACGAAGTTCCTGGAGGCTCAGGAGAATGGATTCGTTCCCGCCGGGCGCATCAATTCCGCCGCCGGGACGAGCCTCGCGGCAACGCTCATCAACTGCTTCGTCCAGCCGGTCGGCGATTCGATCACCGAGATCGTCGACGGCAAGCCGGGCATCTATACCGCGCTGTCGGCGGCTGCCGAGACCATGCGTCGGGGCGGCGGCGTCGGCTACGACTTCTCGTCGATCCGGCCGAAGGGCGCCCTGGTGCGCGGCACCCATTCGCGGGCGAGCGGCCCGGTCTCCTATATGCGCGTTTTCGACCGCTCGTGCGAGACAGTCGAATCGGCCGGTGCGCGCCGCGGCGCGCAGATGGGCGTCTTGCGCTGCGACCATCCGGACATCGAGGACTTTGTCCATGCCAAGGACGCCGGCGAGCTCACGAACTTCAACATCTCGGTCGGCGTGACCGATGTGTTCATGCGGGCAGTGGAGTCCGACGGCGACGCGGAGCTCGTACACCGCGCAGAGCCGGCCGCGGAAGAAAAGACCGCCGGAGCCTACCAGCGCGACGATGGCCTCTGGGTCTATCGCAAGGTGCGGGCACGCGAGCTGTGGGATCAGATCATGCGCTCGACCTACGACCACGCCGAGCCGGGAATCCTGTTCCTGGACCGCATCAACAAGGACAACAATCTGTATTACTGCGAGACGATCGAGGCGACCAATCCGTGCGGCGAGCAACCGCTACCGGCTTATGGGTGCTGCTGCCTCGGATCCATCAATCTCGCCCGCTACGTGAAGCATCCGTTCACCGACCGGGCCGAGTTCGATCAGGCCGGTCTCGGCAAGACGGTGGAGGTCGCCGTGCGCATGCTCGACAACGTGCTCGACGCGACCAACTGGCCGCTGGAGCAACAGGCGACCGAGGCGCACGCCAAGCGCCGTGTCGGCCTGGGCTTTACCGGTCTCGGCGACGCTCTGATCATGCTCCGCCTGCGCTACGACACCCAGGAGGCGCTCGCAATGGCGACGCGTATCGCAGAGTACATGCGTGACCGCGCCTACCTCGCGTCGGTCGAGCTCGCGCGCGAACGTGGACCTTTCCCGCTATTCAACGCAGACCTCTACCTCTCCGGCGGCAATTTCGCCTCGCGCCTGCCGACCGAGGTGAAACAGAAGATCCGGACCCACGGCATCCGCAATTCGCACCTGCTGTCGATCGCACCGACCGGAACCATTAGCCTGGCGTTCGCGGACAACGCCTCGAACGGCATCGAGCCGCCGTTTTCGTGGACCTACACGCGGAAGAAGCGCATGGGCGACGGCACGTTCAAGGAATACGCGGTCGAGGATTACGCGTGGCGCTACTACGCCCACTCGGGCGGCGACACGGAGAATCTGCCCGACTACTTCGTCACCGCGCTCGACATTTCGGCGCAGGCGCACAAGAACATGGTCGCGGCCGTCGCGCCGTTCGTGGACTCGAGCATCTCCAAGACCGTGAACGTTCCCGAGGACTATCCGTACGCCGACTTCGAGGATCTGTACCTGACGGCCTGGCGGGCGGGTCTCAAGGGTCTCGCAACCTATCGCCCGAACGCGGTGCTGGGCTCGGTGCTCTCGGTCGAGTCGCGCGATCAGGCGAAGAAGGAGCCACAGGACGTGCGGCTGGACGACGAGCGCAACCGGCGGTTGACGATCAAGTCGCTGCCTGCGCCGGTGCTCTCGTCGCTGCGCTGGCCGGGTCGGCCCGACGCTCCCCGGGGGCAATCTCGCCTGGACCTACATGATCCGCTATCCGCACGGCGAGTTCGCGCTCTTCGTCGGTCAGGTCGAGAACGGCAGATCTCATCCCTTCGAGGTCTGGGTGAACGGGGCCGAGCAGCCGCGTGGCCTCGGAGCGGTGGCGAAGACCCTTTCGATGGACATGCGCGCGGACGACCGGGCGTGGCTGACGCTCAAGCTCGACGTGCTCTCGAGGACCTTCGGGGATCCGTTCGAATTGCCATTTCCCCCGCATGGCGAGCTCAAGAAGGTGCCCGGCATCGTCGCTGCGGTCGCGCAGGTTGTGCGCTTCCGGTGCGAGCAGCTCGGCGCCTTCGAGGAACCCGGTCCGACACCCGTGCTGGACGCGATGTTCAGCGTGCAGGAGCCCAAGACCGGCACCGACGGCACGCTGTCCTGGACAGTGGACATCCAGAACGCCGGCTCCGGAGACGACTTCGTGCTCGGGCTGAAGGAGATCACGCTTCCGCCGCAGGACGGGTTTCCGGTAGGCGTGACGCGGCCGTATTCGATGTGGCTGTCGGGACACTATCCGCGGGCGCTCGACGGGCTGTCGCGCATTCTTTCGCTGGACATGCGGGTGATGGACCCGGCCTGGATCGGGATGAAGCTCCGCAAGCTCACCAACTACTCCGAGCCGCTCGGCGACTTCATGGCGTTCGTCCCCGGCGAGCGGCGCCAGGAAAACTTTCCGTCGATCGTCGCGTACATGGCGCGCGTGATCATTCATCGTTACGCGATGCTGGGCGTGCTCGACGAGAACGGCTACCCGGCCCGCGAGATGGGCATCCTCGAAGCGCCGCGCGAGCCGAACGAGCCCAAGCTGATGCAGGGCGCGCTCTGCAACGAGTGCGGCAACTACGCGGTGATCAAGAAGGACGGATGCGATTTCTGTACCGCGTGCGGCGCGGTCGGCAGTTGCGGTTGATCCGGGCAATCGCTCGCCGCACGCCACTATCGGGGGATCTACAAGGGGCAAGAAGGGGTGAGGGGGCCCCTTCCTTTCCCCCTTGGCCCCCTTGTTCGATCGGGCTGCACCGCGTGCGGCGCGGTCGGAAATTGCGGTTGATCGCAGCGGTCAGGACAAACACGATCCTGTCATCCCCGCGCAAGCGGGAATCCGGAATGAAATTGAATTGGCCCGGTCTGGATTCCCGCGAATCCTGCCCCCGAGCGGGGTTATCGGGGGGCGGCAATGACGGAATTCTTCGGAGCTTCCCGGGCTCGCCGCTACTTCACCGGGCCGATCTTGCGCTTCCAGAGCTCCCAGGGCCGCATGATGGTGAGCGACTGGACGGGCACGCAGAGTTCGGCCTCCTCCGGGACGAGGTAGGTAACCGTTCCGCCGAGCGCGATCGCCTGCTGCTGCAGGCTCGCGTTCATCTGGGTGTAGATCGCGCGGTACACCGCAAGCGGCACACTCGGGGCAACGGCCACATACCCGTGCCCGCGCATCAGCGCGATGTCGCTATCGTTCAGGATTTCGGCAAGCGCGCGTCCATGGTCGTGATTGCGGACGAGCAAGTCCGTGGGGCCAAAGCGGTTGCGGATGTCGAACACCGGCGCCCCGCGACCGAGAAAACCCGCCATGTGATAGATCGGACGCAGCGTCACCGTTGAGGCGGCAAAAGGGATGACTGCGGGCGCGTGACTGTGGACGATTGCCATGACGTCCGGGCGCGCGCGATAGATCTCGCCGTGGATGAACCGCTCGAGATACGGCTGCCTGACGTCCCCATCGACCGGATTGCTGTCCAGATCGAGGATCATCAGATCAGCCGACGTGACGAGTTCCGGCGCGCGCGACCGGGAGATCAGGAAGCGGCCGGCGTCGTCAGGATGTCGCGCGCTGACGTGACCGTAAGCGTCCAGCACGCCGTAGTGCGCGAGGATCCGGTTCGCGGCGACCAGGTCCTGCCTCAGCGTCTCGAGCGATGAGCGCGAATCGGCCGACTCGCGTGGCGCAGCGGCCTCTCGGGCGGACGCATGCGAGACTGCACGTGGTGATTTCTTGGGCGTTTTCTTGGGCATGCGGGCGACCATGGGCGTGTGTGTTTCCTTGTGCGGCGAGACGATTCAGCTCGCAATCGACGCGCCGCGGATCGCAAACTTTGGCGCTTGTTCCGGCCCGGGAAAGACCGTCAAGTACTTGATGTTCTCGAAGGGGATGTAGAGCAGCGCCCCTTCCGCCTCAACTGTGAGCATTCGCCGCTTGAGGATTTCCTCCTGCATGATGGTTCGCGCATACTCGTTCGCGGCCTGCTCGGGAAACTCGATCGTGAGCGAGGTTCCATCGTTGAAATGAATCGTGAGGCCGCGATTGGGTGTCATCGGAATCTGCTCCTGGAGAACTCGACGGGATCGCGGCAAGCTACCACACGGAACAGGGCGTTGCCAGGGACCTCCGAGACCGTTTTGCTACGTGAGGTTCAGCGTCAGTCCGGGCAACTCGATGCCCGCGAGCTTCGTGCTCCACGTCTCGCCGGGATGCACAGGAAGCGCAGCGGTCAGCGTCCCGGTCGTGACGATCTCGCCTGCCGAGACCGGCGGGAATTGCGGCAGGCCGCGCAGCAGCTCCAGCAGGTGCGCCATCGCGAGAAGCGGCGTATCCAGCACGTTCGCGCCGCCCCCTTCGGCTCGCACGACACCGTCTCCAAGTAGCGCGATGGTGAAATCGCGCAGCTTGCGAGCGCAGTCGGCAATGCCGGCAACCGGGACCCGAGGCCCGACAACGAGCGCGCCGTGCAGTCCGTTCACCGCGACGGTATCGGCCACCTGGAACTTCCAGTCGGGAAACGGACTCTGCACGATCTCGAAGCCGTGGGCGATCCAGTCGATGGACGCGAGGATCGTCGCCTCGTCGCGCGTCGCGCGCGGCGCCTCGCGAAAGTGCAGGATGATCTCCGGTTCGATGCGCGGCTCGGCGAGGTGTCCGATCCCGACCGTAGCCTGCGGTTCTTCGGCGAACTGCACCGTCTTGTCGTAGACGTAGCCCCAGATCGGCTCGTAGACGCCGTATTCCGCCCAGATGGTCCGGTTCGTGAAGCCGATCTTGCGCCCGATGGGCCGCGCACCGCGCGCGACGCGCTCCTGATGCAGGGCCGCGGTGACGGCGTAGGCACGCGCGATGTCGAATCCGGGCACGGTGCGCGAGAAGGGTTCGACGGGTCGGCGTTGCGCCGCCGCGTCGAGCAGTTGACGGGCAAGGTCGTCCACGGCTTTCATTCCCAACCGACTCAGATCTTGAACGACGTCGCGAGCTTTTTCGGCACGGCGACGTTTTTCAGGCGCACGTAGTCCGGCAAACCGTTGCGATACGGCGGATAGTCCTCGCCCTGTATGAGTGGCGCGAGGTAGCGCCGGCACTTGTCGGTGATGCCGAAGCCGTCAGGGGTGATGAAATCCGCAGGCATCATCTTCTCGACGTTCGCCACCTTGTCCAGCGAGGCCATGCCGACTTTCCACTTGTAGGGCTTGTTGGAAGTTCGCTGGATGGTGGGCATCACCGAATTCTGTCCCTTCAACGCAAACTCGACGGCAGCCTTACCCGTCGCATAGGCCTGCGCGACGTCGGCTTTCGATGCGATGTGGCGCGCGGCCCGCTGCATGTAATCGGCGACCGCCCAGTGGTACTTGAGGTCGAGCGCGTTCTTCACCATGCTGGCCACCACCGGGGCGACACCGCCGAGCTGCGCGTGACCGAAAGCATCGCGCAGGCCCTGATCGGACAGGAATTTGCCGTCCGGACCCTTCACGCCCTCGGACACCACCACCGAGCAATACCCGTACTTCTTCACCGCGGCGTCGACGCGCGCCAGGAACTTCGCCTGATCGAACGCCACTTCGGGGAACAGGATCAGGATCGGCTGCTCGAGCTCCGGGCTCGATGCCATGCCGCCCGCAGCGGCAATCCACCCTGCGTGCCGGCCCATCACCTCCAGGATGAACACTTTCGTGGAGGTGAGCGCCATGGACGCAACGTCGAGCGTCGCCTCGCGCGTGGAGACGGCCACGTACTTGGCGACCGAGCCGAATCCGGGGCAGTTGTCGGTGATCGGGAGGTCATTGTCCACGGTCTTGGGCACGTGGATCGCCTGGAGCGGATAGCCGAGCTTCTCCGCGAGCTGCGAGACTCTCAGGCAGGTGTCCGCGGAATCACCGCCGCCGTTGTAGAAGAAGTAGCCGATATCGTGCGCCTTGAAGACCTCGATCAGCCGCTCGTACTGGGCAGGATCCTTATCGAAAGGTTTCAACTTGTAGCGACAGGATCCGAACGCCCCTCCGGGCGTGTGCTTGAGTGCGGCGATCGATCGCGCGCTTTCCCGGCTGGTGTCGATCAGATCCTCGGTGAGCGCGCCGATGATGCCGTTGCGCCCCGCGATGACCTTGCCGATCTTCGACTTGTGCTTGCGTGCGGTTTCGATCACGCCCGCAGCGCTGGCGTTGATCACGGCAGTGACGCCGCCCGACTGGGCGTAAAAGGCATTCTTGGGCTTCATGTCGCTTGCTCCACTTTCTGCTTGTTGCGCGTTCGGTGTCTGCTCATCCGGGGATTATCCCGGATCCCGTAATGTGGAGCAGCATGGAAGAGCTGCGCGCGGGCCGCTCAGAGCCTGGCGAATATTTCCTTCACCCCCCGTCGCAGCCATTGATGCCCCGGGTCGGTGTCGCGACCACGATGCCACATGAGGTACGCCGGGAAGAGCGGAAGCTTGACGGGCAGCGGCAGGATTCGCAGCCCGATCTGCGGCGCGAGCACCTCGGCGAGCCGGCGCTCGACCACGCCCACGAGATCGCTTTGACTGACCACCAGCGAGACCGAAAGCGAGCTGGGTACTTCGAGGAGGATCTTGCGATCGAGTGCGAGCAGGGGCTCGACACCCTCGAGGCGCGTATCCGCAGGATCCGTGCGCGTCAGCACAACGTGCTCCTCCGCGAGGAACCCGGACCGAGTGAGCCGGGACCGGATGCGCGGGTGATTCTTCCGCACGATGGCCACCGCCTCCCCCTTCATCACCCGTTCCCAGGCAAACCGATCGTCGCGCGGCAAAATGTAGTCCGCGGCGAGATCGACGATCCCGTCTCGCAGATGCGACCAGAGTCGCTGCCGCTCCGGCGCCGCAATGCCGCGAACCGTCACGCCGGGCGCGGCGCGGCGCACCCACTTCAGAACTTCCGCGCCCACCAGGACCTCGATTCCGAATGCGCTCGCAAGCGTGAAGCTGCGCTGCGACGTGCGCGGGTCGAATTCGCGCACGCCTTCAATGCCCTCGCGAATCAGCTCGAGCGCCCGGCGTACCGGATCCGCCAGGCGGTGGGCGAGCGGGGTCGGCGTCACGCCACGCGTCCCGCGCACGAAAAGCCGGTCACGCGTCAAGGCGCGAAACCGCGCCAGGGAATTGCTCACCGCCGGCTGACTCATCGCGAGCCGCTCGCCGGCACGGCTGAGATTTCCCTCGGCGTAGATCGCATCGAAGACGGTGAGGAGATTCAGGTCCACGGCCCGCAGATTGAGCTCCTTGTGGGATCTATTCGCTCTCACCGGCTGCTGCCCGCCTCTGCTCGCGTCTTCGCGTCTGCTCGCTCTTCATGAATATCTATCATCACAATTATAAAGTGGCATGATATCTCTGCCCGGGCGATGCTTGCAAGGTCGGGTCAAAGCAGGGGCAGAAGATGATTCAGCAGAAGGAGGATCACGTCCCGTTCCGTATCGAGGACGCGGTCGACGTGAGTACGCGGGTGATCGGCCTGCAGCTCGATCTCTGCCCCGGGTCGCGGTCGGCGATCCGGGCGGATCGGTTTGCGATCGGTTACGCATGGGGATTCTGCGGTGGCGCGCTCGCCGCCCTCCGCATCGAGAATGCGGATCTCTACCGAACATTCAGCATCGTTTGCCGCCAGATCCTCTCCGAGCGCGATGCAGTGCGCATGCTCGCCGGAATTCCCGGCATGGCGCAGGATGAGCGGTTTCAGGACGGGGAGGCGACCGGTATGGCCGACGCGCGTAACTGTCTCGAGAGCGACCGGCCGTCCTTGGGACTCGTTCTGCACCTGTCCGGCGCGTGAACCGGCGACGACCGTACGCCTGTACGGCATCGCCGCGCTTGATCTGGCGCAACGCCAGTGCAGACCGGGTCGCGTACGCTGAGTGCGATCGCCCGCACCGAATTCGGGTTCGATCGTATCGCGATGCAGCCGCACGATTCGATACCACACCTGCGCGAGATCATCGTGTTCCTGGTCGGGGCGGGGATCATCTTGCCGTTCTTCTCGCGGCTGCGCGTCAGTCCCGTGCTCGGGTTTCTCGCGCTCGGCGCGGTGCTCGGCCCTTATGGGCTCGGCCTGTTCGCCGAACAGATCGGCATACTGCGCTACGCGGTGATCGACGACATCGAAGGCGTGAAGCCGCTCGCCGAGCTCGGCGTCGTGTTTCTGCTTTTCATGATCGGGCTGGAGCTCTCACCCGAGCGACTCTGGGCGCTGCGCCGCCTGGTATTCGGCCTCGGCACGCTGCAGGTCGCACTCACCGCCGCGGTGATCGGCGCGATCGCCTGGGCGTTCGGCAATCCTCCGGGTACCGCACTCGTACTCGGCATGGCGTTTGCGCTCTCGTCGACCGCGGTCGTGATGCAGCTGCTGACCGAGCGCCGGGCGGTCGCGAGCCCGCTCGGGCGTGCCAGCTTTGCGATCCTGTTGCTGCAGGACCTCGCGGTGGTCCCGATCCTGATGCTGCTGGGCGTGCTGGCCGCGCAGGCGGACCAGAGCGTCGCCATCGCGCTCGGAACGGCGCTCGTCACCGCGCTCATTGCGATTGCCGGCATCGTGTTCGCGGGTCGAATGCTTGCTTCGCCCGCTCTTCCGGATCGCGAGCGCGACGCGCAGCCCCGAGCTATTCATGGCGGTCACGCTGCTCGCGGCGCTCGGAACGGCCGCGCTCACCAACGCCGCCGGACTGTCCATGGCGCTCGGTGCCTTTCTCGGAGGACTGCTCATCGCGGAAACGGAGTACCGGCACGAGATCGAGGTGGACATCGAGCCGTTCAAGGGACTGCTGCTCGGCCTGTTCTTCATGTCCGTGGGGATGGCCACCGATCTCCGGGTGGTCGCCGAGCAGCCGCTGTGGATTGCGGGGTCGGTGATCGGGCTCTTCGCGCTCAAGGCGCCGATCACTGCGGCACTCTGCCAGTCTGTTCGGCTTGCCGCTGGCATACCGCGATCGAGGCCGGGTTGCTGCTCGGCCAGGGCGGCGAGTTCGCGTTCGTCGTCGTGGGCATCGCGGCATTCCAGGGACTGCTCCCGCGCGAAACCGCGCACTTCATGCTCCTGGTCACTGCCCTCACGATGATGGCGACGCCCATCGTGGCGAGCTTCGCGCGACGCGCGGGCCGCGCGCTCGAGCGCGGCAATGCGAACCACGGGGTACCCGAAGAAGCCAAGGTCCCGCGCGAGCTCGCCGGGCACGTGATCATTGCCGGATTTGGACGCGTCGGACAGATGCTGGCGCGCGTGTTCGATTCCTGCAACATGCAATATGTGGCGCTCGACGTCGACGCCGTGACGGTGGCGCAGCATCGGGCGAGAGGCTCTGCCGGTGTTCCATGGCGATGCGAGCCGGGTCGAGATCCTGCGTCGCATGCACGCCGAGCGTGCGCACTGCGTGGTCCTCACGACGGACAGCCCCGTCTCGGCGCAGCATACGGTGCACGCGGTGCGTGAGCGCTGGCCGCACCTGCTGATCATTGCGCGGGCTCGGGATTCGAGCCATGCGCGTCACCTGCTCGATTGCGGCGCGACCGAAGTGGTCCCGGAAACCGTCGAGGCGAGTCTGCAGCTCGCCGGGCGCGTGCTCGAGGCAGCCGGCGAACCTGCCGAGGCGGTGGCGCGCGCGCTGACGCAGCAGCGCGAGTTCGAGCTGGCTAAACTCGAGCTGGAGGGCGACAGCTCGCCGCGGCGAGTGCGGTCGGTACACCGCGCCTGAGCGCCGGCCTGAGCGTCGGAAATTCCGCGTACCCCAAGCAGGAGAGCGCTTGAACCGCAAGTCCACGCGACGCGTTGTCGAAGTCCCCTCGGGTCCGGCGCGGCTCCCGGGGATGCTCGACCTGCCTGCGGAGGCGATCGGCGTCGTGATCTTTGCGCAAGGCAGCAGCTCCAGCCGTCACACTCCGCACGATCGAGCGGTCGCAAACACTCTGCGCGAAGCACGCGTCGCCACGCTGCTCATGGATCTCCTGACCGCCGCCGAGGACCGGGTATACGAGACGAGATTCGACATCGGTCTGCTCACCACGCGCCTCTCTGCGGCAGTGAGGTGGATAAGCCTGCAGGCCGCCACGACCGGACTACCGATCGGACTCCTGGGGACGAGCACTGGCGCTGCGGCGGCGCTGCAGGTTGCTGCGGCGCTGCGCAACGAGATTGGCGCCGTCGTGTGTCGCAGCGGCCGACCCGACCTCGCGAGCCGCAACGCACTCGGGCTCATCAAGGCGCCGACACTGCTCATCGTGGGTGGCGCGGATCACGAGGCGATCCCCCCGAACGAACGGGCATTCACATCCTTGCAATGCGAGAAAGAGATTTCATTGGTACCGGGCGCCGCGCACCTGTTCGAGGAGTACGGCGCGCTGGAAAAGATGGCGCGTCTCGCCACCGACTGGTTTGTGCGCCATCTCGATGATCGCGATCGCGCGCACGAACGCTGACGGCCCCTGTCAGCACGAAAGATCGGGAAGCGGGCGATCTGGCTGACCCTGTCATGCTGCACCGCACCCAGCATGGCCCGAGCCGCGAACTCTCGCGACACTTCCAGACTTCTGCATTTGTGCTTAAATCGGCACATGACCGTAGGGGGCGGTCGCCAAAACCAGAATAGTCCGCCCTCCGGATCGGTCTCAATCCTTGGAGGAGAACAAAGATGCACGCAATCCGTCCGATCCGTTCAATGGCTTCCGTCGCCGCGATTGCAGTCGCGGTCGGCGCTTCACTCGCCGCATTGCCTGCGCGCGCGGACGACCCGGTCGCCGACCGGGCCGTCGAGCAGGCTCGCGCCTACATGAAGAAGAACAACATCGACAAGATCGAGATCACCATGCTGCTCAACTCGCTCTATCGCAATGCGATCGAGGATTTCAGCAGCCGCTGGGAGAAACTGACGAACATCAAGGTCGTCAGCACGCCGCTCGGCTACACCGACATCCCGTCCAAGATCATGGCCGAAGCCGTGGCCAAGACCGGGTCGTTCGACATCTTCAACGACTTCCCTTACACCATGCCCGACGCAGTGGGCGCCAAGGTGATCATTCCGCTCGACAAGTACGCGGCCGTCGGCAAGCCCGACTTCTCCGGCGTCGCGGACGGACTGAAATACCAGCAGTACTACAACGGCAAGCTCTACAACATCGTCCTGGACGGCGACCACATCATCCTGGCGCTGCGCAAGGACATCCTCGACAACCCGCAGGTCAAGAAGGAATACCAGGCCAAGTTCGGCAAGGCGCCGGGCTGTCCCGCGACCATGGACGAGTGGGAGCAGATGGCCGCGTACTTCCACACCAAGGCCGGCGACACCCGCTGGGGAATCAAGTTCGACAAGCCGATGTACGGCGCGATGGCCTACCGCTCGGTCAACTTCTCGTATCGCCACTTTCCGGCTTACTACGGCGGGCTGCTGTTCGACAAGGACATGAAGCCGATGATCAACACGCCGGAGGGCATCGAGGCGATCAAGAAGTTCACGTCGATCGTCAAGTACATGCCGCCGGATATCCAGGGCTGGGGCACGCCGCAGATCTACCCGTTCTGGGGCAGCGGCCAGGCGTTTTCCGTGATGTCCTTTCCGTCGATCGTGGGCTACAGCAACTCGAACCCCAAGAGCGAGGTGAAGGGCAAGGTCCTCTCCTGCCTGATTCCGACCGTCACTTGGAAAGGCAAGCAGGTGCGGCGCGCACCGCAGGCGGCAGGCACCGGATACATGGTCAATGCCTACAGCAAGCACCCCGAGCTCGCCTACTACTACATCCAGTGGCTCACGAGCCCGTCGGTGGGTGACGAGGCCATCGCGCATCCGAAGGGCTTCTGGGATCCGTTCCGCAAGTCGAACCTGACGAACAAGGCGATTCTGGAGCGCTTCGGCAAGCAGCACGTCGATACGACGATGGAGAACTCCAACTACGCCGTGTCGCTGCTGATGATCGAGGGCAACTACGAGTACTTCAAGATCCTCGACAACGGTCTCGCCGAGGTCATGAGCGGAAGCGCGACGCCTGAGGAAGCCGCCAAGAAAATCGAGGCGGGCTGGAACCGCGTGACCGAGGACATCGGCCGCGCCAACCAGATCCAGGCCTGGCGGGCCGGCGTCGACAGCGGCATGTACGGCGCCAAGTTCTCCGATATGTGAGAGCCGGCGTCGCGGGCCACGGGGCGCCGGGTTGGCCGGCGCCCCGTGGCGTGATTTTCTTCGACACTCCCCGGATTTCAATGACTCAGGCCGCATCGTGAGCGAGGCGAACGCCATTGCGTCCGGCAGCGCATCGGCCGACGGCTCCGCGTGGCGCCGGCTCGGCCGCTGGCTCGCGCAGGAGCGGGTATTCCGCCTGATCCCGTTCGTGTTCGTGGAAGCGGTGTTCGTCCTCGTCATCATCATCCCGTTCCTGCTGATGGTCTACATCAGCTTCCTGAAGTGGCGGGCGAATCGCCCCTTCGAGCAGGCGTTCCTGTCGGGATTCGATAACTACGCGCAGGTGCTGACGGCGCCCGGATTCTGGGCGGCGCTCGGGCGCACGTTCTACTTCGCCGGATGCGCCGTCACCCTGGAGCTCGTGCTCGGATTCGTGCTCGCGATGCTCGTGGCGCGCACCGTGCGCGGGAAAGGCGTGTACATCACGATTCTGCTGATTCCGATGATGATCGTGCCGGTGGTGGTCGGCTACAACTTCACGATGCTCTACATCGACTCCGGCCCGATCAACCAGCTGCTGGCACCGTTCCTCGAGCCGTTGGGCGTCAATCCACGCATCCGCTGGCTCTCCAGCCCGACCGCCGCGCAATGGTCGGTGATCCTTTCCGACGTCTGGCAGTGGACCTCGCTCACGTTCCTCATCTTCCTGTCCGGCTTCTCGGCGCTGCCGAAGCAGCTCATCAATGCGGCGCGAGTGATGGGGGCGAGCCCCTGGCAGATCTTCTGGCGCGTCGAGCTGCCGCTGCTCAAGCCCGCAATCGTCATCGCGGTGGTGATTCGCTCGATGGAGGCGCTCAAGCTCTTCGATCCGGTGGTTCTCCTCACCGCTGGCGGACCGGGGACGTCGACCCAGACGATCGCCTTCTACCTCTGGGAACAGGTGTGGGTCTTCAATAAGTTCAGCTTCGGCGCGGCAGCGTCGATCCTGCTCCTCATCATATTCGCCAGCCTCATCTTCTTCGGCATCTATCTCCTCGTGCGGCAGAGTGCCGAGGTCGCCCAGCAGCGCATGTCATGACCGCACCCGCCGACATGACCCGCGAGCAGGCCGTGAGCGCCGGAGCGCGCAACACTCGCCGGCAGCGCCTGCGGACCTTCTTCCGTCACGCGATCCTCATTGCCTGGGCGCTCGTCGTCCTGTTCCCGATCTACTGGATGGTGGCTACGTCCTTCAAGGAATCGGGAGAGTGGGTGGCGTGGCCGCCGCACTGGATCCCCCACGAGCCGACGATCAAGAACTACTCGCAAATCTTCGTATTCGACACGTCCCAGAAGGGCGTCGCCCGCGAGGCCACGGAACAGCCGTTCAATGTCTGGGGCCCGCTCGGCGATTCGTTGCTGATCTGCACCCTCTCATCGCTCGTCGCACTGCTGCTCGGCACATTTCTCGCCTACTCGATCTCGCGGTTCAACGTAGGCGGCAAGCATTTCAGGCATGCGATCCTGATGATCCGCATGGTTCCGCCGATCGTGATCGCGATCCCACTCCTGATGTACTACGCGATCATGATCCCGCTCGCCACCGAAACTGTCTTCGGGACGCGCATCAGCCTGTTCGACACCCGGGTCGGGCTCAGCGCGATCTACATCGCGACGACGTTGCCGTTCGTCATCTGGATGATGCTCACCTTCATCGAGGAGGTGCCCTACACGCTCGAGCACGCGGCGCGCATGATGGGCGCGGGCCGGATGTACACGCTGCGGCGCGTCGTCCTGCCGCTGGTCGGCTCGGGCATGGTCGTGACGTTCCTGTTCGTGTTCATCCTGAACTGGGCGGAGTTTCTCCTCGCCCTGACGCTGACGCATCCGGACGTGGTGACCCTGCCGGTGCTCCTGAACAAGTTCCAGAGCGCGTCCGAGGGCCGGCTCTTCGGCCCGCAAGCCGCGATCGGCACCATCATCACCATCCCGGTGGTCGTCCTCGGAATGTTCATCCAGAAGCACCTGATCAAGGGATTCAGCTTCGGGACCATCAGAAAGTAGTTGCAGGAGGAAGCACGCCTTGGCCCAGATCGTACTCAAGGACGTCGTCAAGCAGTTCGGCGCGCAGATTGCCGTCAAGGGCGTGAACCTGCAGGTTCGCGACGGCGAATTCCTGATCATGGTCGGGCCGTCCGGCTGCGGCAAGACGACCACGCTCAACATGATTTCCGGGCTCGAGCGGCCGACGTCGGGAGAGATCGCCATCGGCGGGCAGGTCGTGAACGATCTGGAGCCGGGCGAGCGCGGCCTGGGAATGGTCTTCCAGGACCTGGCACTTTTTCCGCACCTGACCGTGTACGAAAACATCGCCTTCGGAATGCGGGTCAAGAAAGTCGCGGCGCCTGAAATCGACAGCCGGGTGCGCGCAGCGGCGGAAGCGATGCACATATCGGCGCTGCTCGACAAGCGGCCCGCACAATGCTCGGGCGGCGAGTCGCAGCGAGTGGCGCTCGCTCGCACCATCGTCACCAATCCGTCGGTACTCCTCATGGACGAGCCGCTGTCCAGCCTCGACGCCAAGCTTCGCGTCGATATGCGCACCGAGCTCAAGCGTCTGCACGATCGGTTGAGCGCGACGTTCGTGTATGTCACGCATGATCAGGCCGAGGCGATGACCATGGCCGATCGCATCGTGGTCATGAGCCGGGGCGTCATCGAGCAGGTCGGCGCGCCGCTGGAAATTTACCGCAAGCCCGCTACCCAGTTCGTCGCCGGGTTCTTCGGCACACCCACCATGAATTTCCTGAGCGGCAGCGTCGAGGCCGCCGACGGGGCCCTGATGTTCAAGGCCGCGAACCTCCGCCAGCGTCTGCCCGACGGCCTGCCGGGCAACCTCCCAGGTCGCAATGTGGTCCTGGGCGTGCGATCGGAACACGTTACCGTCGGAGTGAACGGCGGCACGCCAGGCACGGTACAGCTCATCGAACCCCTGGGGGCCGAGTCGCTCGTCTTCTTCGAGTATGGCGGCGCAACACCGCTCGTTGCGAAGATCGACCCGGAGACGACACTCGACACCGGGGACAATCTCACCTTCGCCTTCGATCCCGCCGGATTCCATCTTTTCGACACGAACAGCGGCGCACGCCTGAACTAGCGCGCTGACGCGGTCCCGAGCTGCCGGAGGCTGCCCAAGCGTATCATTTCGGCCAGCCGGGCCGGCAATGAAGCTCAAGGTCGAATGCTACGCGGGCTACCGCGGCGACGAGGAACCGCGCGCCTTTGCGCTCGGCGAGCGCCATCTCGACGTTCAGGAAATCCTCGACCGGTGGGTCGCGCCCGATCACCGCTACTTCAAGGTGGCGGCGAGCGACGGCGATACTTACATCCTGCGCCACGACGAAGCCAGCGGTGAGTGGACGCTTGGCGCTTACCGTCGCGGTATCGAATGATTCGACGTCACGTCCTGCCGGCCGCGGGAGCGTTCGCGTCCCCGGCAGCAGCCGGCGCCGCATACCACCTTTCGCGCGGCACGACCGCCGGTGCATCCGGGTTGGAAACGAAATGCGGCGACATGATCTGCACGCCGTGGGCATTGAACTCGTCCTGGATGCGCTGGTGCAGCCGCGACATGATCGCCAACAGCCGGGCAAGATCGCTCACCGAGAAATTGAGCTCGTAGCGCACGTAGAAGTCGTCGAGCGCGGTCTGCAGCACGAACGGATTCGGATCGGTCTCCACGTTCTCGGTCGCCGCCGCCGCGGCGAGCAGCATCGCGTGAACCTGGCGCCAGGGCGTGTCGTAGCCGATCGTGACCTGGGTGGTGAGAATCGGCTTGCCCGAGACGCTGTAGTTGATCACCTGCCCCGACAGAACCAGCGAATTGGGAACGCTGATCTCGACGTTCTTCGCGGTGCGCAGGCGCGTGACGATGAGCGTGCTTTCCGTGACCATGCCCATCGTGTCCCCGATCTTGACGAGGTCACCGACGCGGAACGATCGCATGTAGGTGATGATCAGGCCATTGATCAGATTCGACACCACGCCGGTGGCTCCGAGCGAGCCGAGGAGCCCGAGGAAGATCGCGATGCCCTGGAATGCCGGCGACTCCGATCCGGGGACGTAGGGGTATGCCATGATCACTGCGACGATGAGCACAACCAACGAGACGAGGCGCTGCGTGGGCCGCGCCCATTCCGGATAGAACCCCTGGATGTGTATCCGCTTGCGCTCGATTTGCGAAAAGAAGAGCCGGCTGCCGCGGAGTACCCAGCGTGCGATCAGGGCGATGACCAGGACGACGAAGAGGCCCGGCAGTGCAGCCAGCACGCCCAGACCGAGCTCGGCGAGTGGTGCCAGCACCAGGGTGTCGATCTCCCGGGCCGCGCTGCGCGTATACGGAAAGAACGAGAGCGCGAGACTGAGCGCAGCGTAGGACACGGCGATCCAGACCGCGAACTGCACGATGCGCATCAGGACGAGGAGCGGCCAGCGCAGCTGCTCGGCGCTCAGGACGCTGCGCGTCTTGCTCTCGACCTTTGCGAGTTGCCGGTTCGCGCTGTCGAGGACGAGCTGGCGACCTCTGCGGAAGGCCCACTGAAAGAGAAACAGGAAGAGCCCCGCGGCGAGGATGGTCGCCCCGGTTTCCACCGCATCGATCGCAAGTGACGCGGGCAAGCGCTCCTCCCGATACTTCGCGACGGCATCCTCGATCTTGCGGGCCGCCACCACGGCAACCTCGTGGCGCGTTCTTCCGGAGAAATCCCTGGCGTCCGAATCGAAGACCGACACGAGGATCTCGGAGCCGACGAGGAGATCGCTGCTGACCGGCGTCTCCTCCACCACGACCTTGAATGGATTGATGTTCGGGTCGTCTGCGAGCTGTTTCAGCCTTTTCGAGAGCTGCTCGGCCCGCTCGGCGGCCGTGAAGCTCCTGATTCCCTGCCGGACATACAGCACGACCTGGTCACCGAGGTGGACGGGAAACCTCACGGCGGTCGCTTCACGCGCCTCGTCCGCCGCGCTCGCCGGCAACACGATGCCGGCCAGTATGAGCGCCACCATGGCAATACGACTCAAATTCCTCAGCACGATGCCTCCCCCAGCATTTGCCACGTCGCCCGACAACACCCGATCCGGCGAAACGCGCGAAGCATAATCCCAATTTTGTCCCACCTCCGGTCGATGACGGCTCGTCGCCCCGCGGGATCACGGGCCACAGTACCATCCGGATACCATGGGCCAGGAAATCGCCAGCAGCCGCTTCGAGAAGGCGGATTTCGAGCGCTTCCGAGCGCGACTCGACCTCGAGCTGGCGTTGCTTGCAAGCCGGTTTAGCGCGGGCGGGTTTTCGAGACGGCGCGCGGTCGGCGGTCTCGAGCTGGAGGTCTGGCTGGTGGGGCCCGACGGCGGGCCCCTGGCGATCAACGAGGCGTTTCTCGAGCACGCGGCCGATCCGGCGATCGTGCCGGAACTCGCGAAATTCAACATTGAGCTGAATGTCGATCCGCAGTCGCTCGCCGGGAACGGCATCCACCGCCTGGAGGAGGATCTCGGCAAGGCACGCGAGCATTGCGCGCGCGTCGGCGAAGATCTGGGCGCCACCATTGTCACCATCGGAATCCTCCCGACCATCACCGACGCTGCACTCTGTCCGGCCAACATGTCTTCGATGCGGCGCTATGCCGCGCTGAACGAGCAGGTCATACGGCTGCGCAAGGGCCGAGCGATCCGGCTCGACATCGTCGGCCAAGAGCACCTCAGGACCGAGCACATGGACGTCATGCTGGAGGCGGCGGCAACGTCGTTCCAGCTGCACCTCCAGGTGCCGCCCGACAGGGCGGTGCGTTACCTGAACGCAGCGACGATCCTGTCCGCGCCGATGGTGGCGGTCGCCGCCAACTCGCCGATTCTCTTCGGCAGGATTCTCTGGGAGGAGACCCGCATCCCGCTCTTCGAGCAGGCAGTGGATATCGGATCGCCGGAGCGGCGCGTCACGTTTGGCTCGGGCTATGTCCGCGCCTCGCTCAACGAATGCTACGTCGAGAACAGCGCCAATCACCCCGCCATTCTGCCGCTGACCCTCGACGAGCCCGCGGAGCAATTCCCTCACCTCAGGCTGCACAATGGGACGATCTGGCGCTGGAACCGTCCGCTCATCGGATTCGATCCGGACGGGACTCCGCACCTGCGGATCGAGCATCGGGTCCTGCCCGCCGGCCCCACGCTGATCGATATGGCGGCGAACATGGCGTTCTTCTTCGGGCTCATGGAGTGGCTCGTGATCGAGCCGCACGCCCCCGAGCATCGACTGCCACATTCTGCGGCGAAGCAGAACTTCTACCAGGCCGCGCGCCTCGGCCTCGCTGCCGGCGTCGATTGGTACGACGGCGAGCGCTGGAACCTGGCTCGGCTCGTGCAGAAAGTTCTTCTCGAGCAGGCGCGCAAGGGCCTCGAGTCGCTGCGTGTCGACCGCGGCGACATCGACCGCTATCTCGGGACGATCGAAGCGCGCGCGTCAAGCGGGGCAACCGGTGCGGCATGGCAGCGCGGATTCGTGGAGAAGCATGGTCGCGACATGCACGCGCTCACCCGCGCCTATCGCGCCCTGAGCGATGCCGCTGAACCCGTGCATCGCTGGAAGATCTGATCTTGAATACCGACGCGCAGGGAACGCTGAGCATCATCGATCGGCTGCCCGCGGGGCTGCTCGAGGTCGATGCGCGCACGCTGCATCGCATCCTGCCCGGCCCGACGCTCATTCATCTTCCGGGGCGCCGGTCCGAACCGCTGTTCGTCTCGGCGCTCCTGCACGGCAATGAGGACGTCGGCCTGCTCGCTGTACAGCGGCTCCTGAGGGCATATGTCGCGAAGGAACTGCCGCGTGCGCTCTCCGTGTTCATCGGGAACGTCGCCGCCGCGCGGGAAAACGTACGCAGACTAGATGGTCAGCCGGACTTCAACCGCATCTGGCCCGGATCGGACTGGGAACGCACGCCCGAACACGCGATCATGGAGGCGGTCGTCGACGAGATGCGCGCACGCAAAGTGTTCGCCAGCATCGACCTGCACAACAACACCGGCCTCAACCCGCACTACGCATGCGTGACCCGGCTGAGGCCCCAGGACCTCCAGCTTGCCGCGCTGTTCGGCCGCACGGTGGTCTATTTTCGCCGGCCGCGCGGGGTTCAGACGATGGCCTTCGCCGAGCTCTGCCCGTCAGTGACCTGTGAATGCGGCAAGACGGGCGATGAGAGCGGCGTGACGCACGCAGAAGATTATATCGAAGCGTGCATGCAGCTCGCCGAGGTGCCGACCCATGTAGTCCGGTCGGGTGACGTGCACCTCTTCCACACGGTCGCGACGGTGCACGTTCCGCGCGCGACGACCTTTGCGTTCGACTCGACTCCCGCCGACCTTGTCTTCGGCGAGGATCTCGAGTGGTTCAATTTTCGCGAGCTTCCAACGGGCACGATCTTTGCGCGGTGCAACGGGCAGCCGGCACAGTGCCTGGAAGTACGCAATGAGGCGGGCGAGGAAGTCGGCGAGGGGTTCCTCGAGCGTGACGGTGAACTCATCCGCCTGAGCCGGCCGGTCATGCCCTCGATGCTCACGCGCGACGCCCGTGTCGTCCGGCAGGACTGCCTCTGCTATTTCATGGAGCGCTTTCCGCTTCCGGAATGAGCGCCCGGCGCGCTACCGACTCCAGTGGACGCGCAGCAGCTGGTCGCTGTCGTTGTAGTGATATTCCAGCTCGCCGTGGTAGGCGTGCGCCAGCGCGTCGCCGATTCCGCGGGCCAGGTGCGGATCCGTCGTGGTTACCATCAGACCCTCGCCGGTTTCCTTGCAATCCATGATCCGCTCGAGCGGATGCTCGTCCTTCTCGCGAGCCTCGACGTTCCGGACCAAATTCAGAATCTCGTCCCGATGCGCTGCCAGAAATTCGCCCGAGATGGCGACGAACCCGGCCGGGAAGCGGTCGTGGATGCGGTGACACGCCGGGCACCGCTCCATGTGTGCAGGACCCTCGGTGGATCCCCACTGCCACCGCCCGTCGCGATACTCGGCGCTGCAGTCGGGACAGCGCGTTGGCTCGGGAAGCTTCCCGGAGGTTCGGTAACTGTCGTGCCGGCGTTCCTGGATGATCCTGTCGTTCCGTTCAAGGCGGCGGTAGCCCTTCGGTGTGTTGATGACGGCTCCCATTCTGTTTGCTCCTAAATGCTTGCTCCTGATTCGCTGCCTGAGATTTCCTCAACTTGACGATACATCTCATTTTCATCGTCCCCCAGCGGCCCGACGACGAGTTGACGCAGGTCAAACGGGACGGCACACGCTTTCCGCGAAGAGCGGCGATGATCAGGAGGCGCGGCGCATCGATCCGCCCGATTCTGGCTTGCCGCTGCCATGGCTGATCGGCGTGGCGAGCTCCGCCGGGGCGGGAAGATTGAGCGACGAATAGAGTCGGGCGAGATTCTCTCGATATAACTGGTCGAAGCTCGCGACCGAGTCGACCGGGTTGTAGTCGCCGAACCACCAGAACCAGTCAGACGCCTCGCAAACCGCGAGCTGCTCGAACGCAGCTCGAGTGTGCGCCTCATCGAGGCGACCGCTGGCAATGACGAGATCGAAGCATTGCTTGGCAGCCGCCAGCAGGTCCCAGGCGTGATTCTTTTCCGGCGAACCGATCCAGGTCGAGAAATTTCCGTAGACCCAGCTACCGGCCGTGAGCCGCGCCAGCTCGCCGACCCGGGCAGGTGGCGAGGCCGGAGGTGTCAGTGCCCCGAGCCAGTCGTGGTACGTCGTGGTCCGGATCGACGTGTGAGCGGCGAGCCCCTCGTAGAGCGCCTCGAGAAAGTAATAGCCGTTGTACGGGTACCACTCCCAGGCGTTTTCGCCGTCCAGTATGACGCTCACGATCGGAGCCGAACCCGGCGCCGCGCCCTTTGCAATGGCCGTCAGCTCCCCGATGAGATTCTTCGCGGCGTCGCGCCCGTTCCAGGTCTTGTACTCGAAGCCGATCAGATCGGACAGACGATCGTCGCGGAAGAAGCAGGTCAGTCCGGGTGCGACGCCCGGCAATCGCCAGGCACGATACAGGTAGTCGGCACGCGACCCGGGCCCACCTTCCGCACGTGCCAGGCTGTTTGCAAGCACGCGCTCCCCGCTCGCAGTCCATTCGAGGCCTTGTTCGCCGAGCAATCTCACCAACGCCTCCGACACCCCGCCCTCGGCGGGCCAGAGACCGTATGGCCGGGCGCCGAATCGCCGCTCATGCGTGGTAATGGCCGATTCGATGTGAAATGCCACGCGCGCACTTCCGCCCGGATAGACGGGCGACCGCGGCAGCACTGCGTGCGGTTCTGGCTCGCGCGCGCAAGCAAAGTCGATGAGCAGGGGCGAGAGCGGATGGTGATGCGGAGTCGCCGAAATCTCGATCTGCCCACGCTCGGCCAGCCTCCGGTAGCGCGGAATGATGTCCCGGATGACCTCGCCCAGCAGACCCAGCAGCGCGAGCCGATCGGCTTGACTGAACCCGTGCCCCATCGACATGAGGCGTGTCACGAGCTCCGACTCGCGACGTACGGTCTCGCCCGTCCAGGCCAGGTGGTACCAGGTGAGGAGATCGTAGAGGTACTGGTCGGAAAGGTACGCGATCGCGTCGGCGCCCTGATGCTCCGTGTACTCGAACAGAGCGTGCAACCGCTTATAGGCCGCGAACGGCTCGATCATTTGCAGATGGTTGGCGTGGAAGCAGCGTTCGAGAATCGCGCCACGCGCGGCGTCGCTCAGCTGTTCCGTGCTCGGCTGCGCAAGCAACCTCAGCAACGGATCACGCAGCGTCCCGCTCTCGAACTGGCTCGCATAGTCCTCGAGCTGATCGAGCAGCACGGGCACGAAATTGACGACGGCGCGCACTTCGCGATGGCGCTCGAGGTGCCACGCCATATCGGCGTAGTCCTTGATGGCGTGCAGGTAGGTCCAGGGCAGTCGGAACTCGCCGGTCGTGTAATCCCGGTAGTCGGGCTGGTGGAAGTGCCACACCAGCACGAGGTCGAGCGGGCAGTCGGATTTTGCCACCGGGATTTCCGTGCAATGCCTGAATTGGGGCCCGAATTATGCGGGCTTTTTTATCTTGCGGGTTTTACCCGTGCCAGCGCGGCGTCGGAACCCGGGGCGACGTGCAGTCGACCCGCCCGCAGCTCGGCCGCGGAAGTCAGCGCAGATGATGTACGACTTGCCCCAGCATTTCAGGGGTGACCAGCGTGATGCCCTTTTCGGTGACGTGAAACCGCTTCCGATCTTCGATGGGATCGACACCCACCTTCAAGCCGGGCGGGATCTTGCAGTTCTTGTCGACCACGACGCGCTTGAGGACCGCGTGGCGCCCGACCTCGACCTCAGGGAGAATGACCGCGTCCTCGATCGTGCAGTAGCTGTTGACGCGAACGCTGGAGAAAAGAAGGGTCCGCCGGATCGTCGATCCGGAGATGATGCATCCGCCCGAGACCATCGAATCGATCGCTGTGCCGCGCCGGTCGTCGTCGTCGAAGATGAACTTCGCCGGAGGCAGCTGTTCCTGATGCGTCCAGATAGGCCAGTTCTGGTCGTAGAGATCGAGGTCCGGGGAGACGCGCGTCAGCTCGAGATTGGCTTCCCAATAGGCGTCCACCGTGCCGACGTCGCGCCAGTAGATCTTGCCGTCGGCCCGCTGCACGCAGCTGTCGTCGAGACGGTGCGCATAGACGCGATAACCACGGTCGATCAGATACGGAATCAGGTCATGCCCGAAATCGTGCCCGGATTTCCGGTCGTCCGCATCGCGGATGAGCTGCTCGTAGAGGAATCCCGCGTTGAACACGTAGATGCCCATGCTTCCCAGCGCCGTGTCGGATCGGCCGGGAATCGGCCGCGGCTCGGCGGGCTTTTCCTGGAAACCGTTCACGCGGAAGTTTTCGTCGACCGACATCACGCCGAGCTGACGCGCAGCTTCCGCCACCGGCACTTCGATGCAGCCCACGGTCATGTCCGCCTTGCGTGCGACGTGCTCGGCGAGCATCTTTCCGTAGTCCATCTTGTAGACGTGGTCGCCCGCCAGGATCAACACGTACTCCGGCTGCTGGTTGCGCAGCAGGTCGAGATTCTGGAATACCGCGTCGGCAGTGCCCTTGTACCAGTCCGCCGTGACGCGCTGCTGGGCGGGCACGAGTTCGATGAATTCGTTGAATCTGCCGTCGAGGAACGACCAGCCGCGCTGGATGTGGCGAATCAGGCTCTGCGCCTTGTACTGCGTGGCGATGATGACCCGGCGAATTCCCGAGTTGACGCAATTGGAGAGCGTGAAATCCACGATGCGGAACTTGCCGCCGAACGGCACTGCCGGCTTCGAGCGCCAGTCGGTGAGCTCGCCGAGTCGGGTACCCCTTCCACCGGCAAGAACGTATGCGACGGTGTGTCGCACGAGTTGCCCCGCCGGCACACCGCCTGCGTCGTGCTTGTAGGGACAATAGCCGAGGTGGATGCACTCCTCGTCGGACGCCACGTCGCTCTCCTTTGGTTCGCGCCAGCCTGCGTGGGCCCTGCGCTCGTTGTCCCAAGCTTAACCGCGCCTGCGCGTCTTCGCTTGCGCAAGGTCAAATTTCCTCTTCACAATCCGGCAATGCGTTTCACATTGCGTGCAATGGCATCGTCACTCGAACCCTCGGGATTCGGTGCCTGAGGCACTGCGTACCGATATCGGTTCGCCGCAGAATGACGTGGAGGAGCCGGCAGGTTAACCTATGTCCAGTTTCTCGACTTTCGCGTGAGCATGAGTATTCACCCCCGCGCCGGAACTCCGGCTTCCTCCGACGACCTGATCGACGTCGCGGCGCTCGAGCGTGCGTTCTACGAGCGCTTGCCGGATCCTCGCGACCCCGCCCAGCGCGTCGCGTTCGGCACCAGCGGACACCGTGGCAGCGCGCTGTCCGCGAGCTTCAATGCGGCCCACATCCACGCGATCACCCAGGCGATCTGCGAATACCGGGCGGCGCAGGGTTTTGACGGACCGCTCTTTCTCGGCAAGGACACGCACGCACTCTCGCGACCCGCCGAGCGCGCCGCGCTCGAAGTTTTCTCCGGAAACGGCGTGCGGGTACTAGTCCAGTCCGACGATGGCTACACACCCACCCCGGTCATCTCCCACGCAATCGTGGCGGCGAATCGCGGCCGCAATACCGGACTGGCAGACGGGGTCGTCGTCACTCCTTCCCACAATCCGCCCGCTGACGGCGGCATCAAGTACAACCCGCCGCACGGCGGTCCGGCCGACACCGACGCAACCGGATGGATCGAGCGTCGCGCCAATGCGCTTCTCGCCGATACGAATCGCAGCGTGCGGCGATTCACCGCTCCGCAGGCACGTGCGGCGCGGACCACCGAGGAACATGATTTCGTTGCGCCCTATGTCGCCGATCTCGCGAGCGTCATCGACATGGAGGGCATACGTCGAGCGAGTCTGAAGCTGGGCGTCGATCCACTCGGCGGTGCGGCAGTCGGTTACTGGCGACCGATAGCGGAACGATACGGACTCGATCTCGCGATCGTGAATCCGGAAGTCGACCCGACGTTCCGGTTCATGACACTCGACCACGACGGGAAGATCCGGATGGATTGCTCGAGCCCCTATGCGATGGCGGGGCTGGTGGCGCTTCGCGACCGTTTTGCCGTCGCGTGGGGAAACGACACCGATGCCGATCGGCATGGGATCGTCACCCCCTCCGCGAGCCTTCTCAACTCGAACCACTATCTCGCGGTCTCGATCGACTATCTCCTCTCGCATCGGCCTGAATGGGCACACACCGCTGGTGTCGGCAAAACCCTCGTGTCATCGAGCCTGATCGACCGCGTGGTGGCGGCACGCGGCTTCCGCCTCGTCGAGATGCCGGTCGGCTTCAAGTGGTTTGCACCGGGTCTTGCGGACGCGAGCCTGTGCTTCGCCGGCGAGGAGAGCGCCGGGGCGAGTTTCCTGCGCCGCGACGGATCGACCTGGGCGACCGACAAGGACGGCATCATTCTCGGTCTGCTGGCCGCGGAAATCACTGCTGTGACCGGCGTGGACCCGGGTGAGTACTATCGCGCGCTCGTCGAGAAGCACGGAGCGCCGTTCACGAAGCGCATCGATGCGCCCGCGACGCTCGCGCAGAAGGATCGTCTGAAGAAACTGTCACCACAGGATGTGCAAGCAGAAACGCTGGCGGGCCATCCGATCACCGCGCGCATGACACGCGCCCCGGCAAACGATGCGGAAATCGGCGGTCTGAAGGTCGTCACCAAGGAGGGCTGGTTCGCCGCGCGTCCTTCCGGAACCGAGGACATCTACAAGCTCTACGCCGAGAGCTTCGTGAGCGAAGCGCACCTCGCCACGATCCTGCGCGAGGCGCAGGCGATCGTATCGGCAGCGCTCGGCTAAAAATCGTCACAGTCGCGCCGCGCACTGCGCCGCGCCGATCAGGCCGAGCTTCTCATTGGTCACCACGCGTACCGGCATCTGGCGCGCCAGTGCCGAGAAGTCGGCCTTGTCGTTGAATGCAGCCAGGAATCCACCCGCGGTGATGCGCGGCAGGATCTTCGGGGCGATCCCGCCCGCGATGAAGACGCCCCCCCGGGCGACCACATTGAGGGCGTGGTCGCCCGCCGCGGCGCCGTAGATCGCCACGAACAGGTCCAGCGCCGCACTCGCGAGCAGATCGTCGCGGTCCATCGCGTTGCGGGCAATGGCGGCCGCTGAATCGCCATCGGCCATCTCCCGTGCCACGCCGGGCGATTCGGGATGGCGACGCTCGACGCGGAGGAACTCGTAGATGCGCGCGAGACCGCTCCCGGAAAGCGCGTGCTCCAGGACGACGCGATTCGATCCGGCATGCACGTGGCGCCACAACGCGACCTGTTCTTCGTTCGCTGGCGCGAATGCCGCGTGCCCGCCTTCACCGGCGATCACTCGGTAGCCACTCCCGTCGGACACCATGTAGGCGATGCCCAGCCCCGTGCCGGCACCGAGCACGACGCGCGGCGCATCTGCAATCGGTTCGCCCGTCTGCAGTGTCACGAGGTCTTCAGCGCCGAGCGCCTCGATGCCATGCGCCGCGGCGGCAAAGTCATTGAGCAGCCGCACGCGCGCGATACCGAAGGCCTTCTCGAGCGCTCGCGCGTCGATCTCCCAGGGAAGATTCGTCACCTTGACGTGATCGCCGAGCACCGGTCCCGCGATGCCGAAACACGCATGTGCAACCTGGGGCCGCACACCTACCGAGGCGCGTGCGTCATCGATGAACTGACCGAGCAGACTCGGAAAGTCGGCTTTCGTGTGCGAGTCGTAGCGCCGCTCGAAGCGCGGTGCGCGACCACCCGCCTCGAAGAGTGCAAGCAGCGTCTTCGTCCCGCCGATGTCTCCGGCAATGATCATTGGGTCTCCCGATTACGGATCAATGGTCGTCATGCGGCGAATTCACGATTGCGGCCGCAACACCGTTGCGATGCGGGCGCCCGCCAGATCGGGTTCGCCACAGTGCGCGAGTATGTGCGTGCGCGCCGCGTCGCGCAGCCGGATTGCCGCATTCCACTCCTGGCCCGAGGGCGCGATCGCCGCGCCAACCACCACCCGCACCGGCCCGCGCCGCGGGAGCCAGCTGTCTGCCGGCATCAGTGCACGCGTCCCGGCGATTGCAATCGGCACGATCGGAATTCCGCTCTCCGCCGCGAGCACGAACGCGCCCATCCTGAATTCCAGCAGGCCGGGCGCACGCACGAAGGTTCCCTCGGGAAAGAACGCGAACGAAGTCCCGTTGCGGGCTGCCGCGGTGAGGTCGCGCGCGTTCTCCGCGCTGCGCGCAGCATCGAATCGCTCGACGAAGCGCGTGCCCACCGAGGTGAGCAGGCGCCGCATCAGCCAGTTCTCCGCGAGCTCCGACTTTGCGACGAAGACGATGTCGAGAGGCAGCGCGGCCATCAGCACGATTGCATCGAGATACGTCGAGTGATTTGCCACGGCCACGATCGAACCATCGCGCGGCAGGTTCTCGGTCCCGACAGCGGTGACCCGCACGCCGCTTGCGGCGGCGGCGAATCGCGCTAGTGCTCGCGATGCCGCCTGCCGCGCCCGCAACCCGGGAATGACGAACGTGCCAATCAGGCCTGCGAGGGCGATGCCGCCGAAGATGAGCCACGCCCAGATTCCGGCCGCCACGTCCAGCACGTCGCCAATCGCATGGCGCGCGCGTCCGGCAAGTCCACGCGCCGCGAGACGCGTGAGCTGCCACCAGACCGCGCGCTTGCCGGCGCCGACGAGCCCGCGCTCGTACAGATCACGGGTCGCAGCGCGCCGCAGCTTGCCGCTCGACGTCTTCAGCACGGTATGCGGCGGCGCCAGCACGATGGCATCTGCGGGCCCGCCGGCAAGCTCGACCGAAAGGTCGCTGATCCGGCCGCGCAGCTGCGCGCGCTCGGCCTCGTTCGTCAAGCGCGTTTCGGCGAGTACCACCAGGCGCTCGCCTGAGCCGTGCGTCGCACTTGCCCCGAAAACCGCGACGCATCCGCGCCGCACACCGGGCAGCTCGCCCGCCGCCTCCTCGAGCTCGTACGGATAGATGTTGTGGCCCCCGCGGATGATCATGTCCTTCGCGCGGCCGGTGATATGGAGCTCGCCCGCCGCGAGATAGCCGAGGTCGCCCGTGTCCAGCCACTCGCCATCGAACAATCCCGCGGTCGCCTCGGTATTACGATAGTAGCCACTTGTCACCGACGGCCCGCGCACTTCGACGCGCCCGACCGTACGCTCGCCCAGGGCATTACCCTTCGCATCCGCGATGCGCAGTTCGTACCCGGGAAGTGCGCGCCCGCACGCCACGATCTGCTGCGCGGCCGGGGCGGTCGGTTCGATCGGTCGCGCGCGCCCGGTGTCCATGAGGATGTCGCGGTCCACGGCATCCACCAGCGTGCCGCGCCGGGTCGCAGGGAATGCGGCGCACAGTGCCACCTCGGCCAGTCCGTACACGGGCGCGAGCGTGAGCGGATCGAGTCCGTACGGCGCCAGGCGCGCCGCGAATCGCTCCATGGTCTGTGCGTTGATCGCCTCGGCACCGTTGAACGCCCAGCGCCACGAGGAGAGATCGATGCCCTCGATCTCGCGCTCGTCGATCCGCCCTGCCACGAGCTCGTAGGCAAAATTGGGGGCCGCAGACAGCGTGCCGCGGTAATCGTGAATTGCCCGCAGCCAGCGTGACGGGCGCGACAGAAACGCCACCGGCGACATGAGGACGAGCGGCACGGAAAAGTAGAGCGTCGTGAGCCAGGCGCCGATCAGCCCCATGTCGTGATAAAGCGGTAGCCATGAGACGAACACGTCACGTGACGTTGCTTGCGCGGCGCGCCCCATCGCGCGGATATTCGCGAGGAGGTGCGCGTGCGTCAGCACCACGCCCTTGGGGTTTCCGGTCGATCCGGAGGTGTATTGCAGGAAGGCGATGTCGTCCGGTGCAGCCTCGACGGGCGTGAATGCATCGCCATGCGCGGCGAGCTCGGCCGGCGTCACGACTTGCGTGAGCGTCGGCACGTCCCCGCGCAACAGGCGTGCGACCAGCTTGGCCTCCGGTACCGTCACGAGAACGCGAGCCTCGCAGTTCGCGAGAATGCCCGCTTGCCGGCGCAGATGATCCTCGATCTGCGACATGCGAAACGGCGGGTAGATGGGCACCGGGATCCCGCCCGCCATGAGGATGCCGTAATACGTGGCGAAGAACTCGAGGGAGGTCGGCAACATGAGCGCGCACGCCTGCCGTGGCGCCAGTCCTGCCGCGACGAGTCCGGCTGCAACGCGTCGCGCGCGTGCCGCAAGGTCGCCATGGGTCAGCGTCTGCCTTTCCGTATCCGTCGCGAGGAACGTGACTGCGAGGCGGTCGGGGCGTCGCGCGACGTGCCAGTCGAGCATCTCGATCAGTGTCCGAGCGTCGTCGGGCTCACCGACCACCGCATCGGGTTCCTCGCTTCGCGTGGTTGGCGAACCGCTTGTCCTGGCGCTCTCGCCATTACCAGCGCCGCGCAATGCTCCGAGCAGTTCGCCAAGGCTTTCGGCCGTTGCGGCTGCGCCTTCCGGAAGCCGCGCGTCGAACGCGCGCTCGACCCGCAGTCCAAGCTCGACCCGTGCCAGGCTGTCGAGCCCGAGATCGCGATCGATCCGGCTTGCAAGTGTCACGTGCAGCCGACCGCGCGTATCGGGGCGCGTCTGCTCGACAAGTTCGCGGGCGACCGCGATCAGAAGCGCAGCCTGATCTTCTGCGCCGGCCGGTGTGTCGAGCGGTACTTGCGAAGTTGACACGAAAGGTGTTCTCGCGCGATCGGGAGACAGGTTCTAGTATCCTACCCCGTTACCGTTTGCAAGAACCCAGCAAGAACCCGGCCCGGTATGCGAATCCTGTTTGCAGCGAGCGAGGCGGCACCACTCGTCAAGACCGGTGGGCTCGCCGACGTTTCCGGTGCGCTTCCCGCGGCGCTACGTCAACACGGCGTGGATGCACGCCTCCTGATTCCCGCCTACCGGCCGGTTCGCGCGGCGCTGCCCGACGCGCGCGCGTGCGGCACGATTCCGCCCCATGCAGGCCTGCCTGCGGCGCGACTGCTCGAAGCACGCACGGGAAACGGCGTACCGACCTATCTCGTCGACTGTCCACCGCTTTACGATCGGGACGGTGGGCTCTATCAGGATGAATCGGGAGCCGACTGGTTCGACAACGCGCTGCGCTTTGGCCTCCTCTCGCGCGCCGCCGCAGTGCTCGGTTGCGCCAGCTCCCCGCTCAAGTGGCACCCGCAGGTGATTCACTGCAACGACTGGCACACGGGGCTCGCTCCGGCCTACCTGGTGAGCACGCCCGACGCGCGCGCCGCCAGCATGATCACGATTCACAATCTGGCATTCCAGGGGGTCTTCAGCGCATCGCTGCTCGCGATTCTCGGCCTCGCACCCGAGACCTATTCGATCGACGGACTGGAGTACCACGGCGGTATCTCGTTTCTCAAGGCAGCGCTTTCCTACGCGGACGCGATCACCACCGTCAGCCCGACCTATGCGCACGAGATCCAGTCGGAGGAACTGGGATTCGGACTGCAGGGTCTGCTTGCGCATCGCGCCGCCGTGCTGAGCGGCATCCTCAACGGGATCGACGTCGATGAGTGGGATCCCGCGCGCGATCCGAACATCGCCGCGCAATACGGTCCCGCCACGCTTGAGCGAAAGCGCGCCAACAAGCGGTCGTTGCAGGAGTTCTTTGGCCTCGAGCTCGATCCGGACATTCCGCTCGTCGCGATGGTGAGCCGATTCACCTGGCAGAAGGGCATCGATCTCGTCATCGAGGCGGCGCCGCGCATTCTTCGTCTACCCGCGCAACTCGCGCTCGTCGGCGCCGGGGAGTCTGGTGCTGAGGACGCCGTGCGGGAAATCGCCGCACGCAATCCGGGCCGAGCGGCGGCGTTCGTGGGTTACGACGAAGCGCTCGCACACCGCGTCGAAGCAGGTGCGGACATATTCCTCATGCCCTCGCGCTTCGAGCCGTGCGGCATGAATCAGATGTACAGCCAGCGCTACGGCACACCGCCGGTGGTTCGCGCGACCGGCGGACTCGTCGACTCGGTCGTGGACTGCGCACCGGAGTCCCTCGCGGCCGGCACCGCGACGGGCTTTGTCTTCGACCTTGCCACCGCCCTCGCGCTGCTCGACTCGGTCGAGCGCGCAGTGGCGGCCTACCGCGATCCACCCACCTTTCGTGCCCTGCAATTGAACGGCATGGGACGCGATTTCAGCTGGAAGGCAAGCGCGGAGCGCTATGCGGAAATCTATGCGCGCATCGCCCGCCGCGGCGCGCGCGTGGCACAGGCCTGATCTAAGCCCGGTCCCAGAGCACGTCGCATCTCTTCTGGATAGCTTGCTCGAGCAGCTCGACGAGCGGGAATGCGCGCTGGCGAATCGAGACGACCGGCTCCTTGTCACCCGGATCCCCTGCCGACGACCCCTGCTCCGGGCGGAGCTCGGGCGCCGCCGCCAAGGCCGCCTTCAGTCGCTCGAGCGCAGGCGGAATATCCTGCGCGAGGATCGCGCCGGGCACCGTTCCGCTGTGCCCCATCATCTTGATCAGCGTCACGGCAATGTCGCCGAACATCGAGAATCCGCCGGCCTGACTGTCGAATCGTATCAGCATGGCCTGGATTCTACCGGTTACTGACCCACGCGGGCGACGGGCAGTCGCATCCGGACTGCGGGAAAACGCATATTGATCCGATAACGCCTGTAAGCGCATGCTCGATGGCGCGACTACCCCCCGCGCAATTTCACAATCGCAAATTGTGTTGAAGAACAGAAATTGGAGAAGAGGAAATGAGCACTCGATTCGACGCGATCGTTGTCGGCGCAGGACAAGCGGGTCCTGGGCTGGCAGTACGGCTCGCCAAGTCCGGCCGCAAGACCGCGCTGATCGAGCGCAATCTGTTCGGCGGCACCTGCGTGAACTCGGGCTGTACTCCGACCAAGACCCTGGTTGCAAGCGCGCGCGTGGCGCATGTCGCGCGCGGCGCGGACGCGTTCGGGGTCGAAGTAGGCGGTCAGGTGAGCGTCGACATGCGGAAGGTCAAGACGCGCAAGGACTCCGTCGTGGAAGCGTCGCGCAGTGGACTGGAGAAGTGGCTGCGCGGCACGCCCGGTCTGAGCGTCATCCAGGGCCACGCGCGGTTCGTCGGGCGGCACGCGCTCGCAGTGGACGGCGCGACCTATGAAGCCGAGCAGATCTTCCTGAACGTCGGTGGGCGCCCGAGCAGCCCCCCCATCGAGGGGCTTGCGTCCGTGCCCTACCTGACGAGCTCGACGATGATGGACGTGGACTTCCTGCCCGAGCACCTCGTCATCATCGGCGGCAGTTATATCGGACTCGAATTTGCACAGATGTATCGACGCTTCGGCGCCGACGTCACGGTCGTCGAAATGTCGCCGCGGATCATCCCGCGCGAGGATCCGGAGATCTCCGCGGCGGTCCGAGCGGCGCTCGAGCAGGAGGGCGTGAAGATCCACACCGGCGCGCAGTGCATCGCAGTGCGCAAAGATGGCGATGGCGTGGCGATCGGGGTGCGTTGCGAGGAAACGATGCCGGCAATCAGAGGTTCGCACCTGATGGTGGCCGCCGGGCGGCGTCCCAACACCGACGATCTCGATCTCCACGCTGCCGGAGTCGAGACCGATGCCCAGGGCTATATTCCCGTGGACGACGCACTGATGACCACGACGTCCGGCGTGTACGCGCTGGGCGACGTCAACCGCCGTGGCGCGTTCACCCATACGTCGTACAACGATTTCGAGATCGTTGCCGCGAACCTGCTCGACGGCGCGCAGCGCAAGGTCTCCGACCGAATCCCCGCCTATGCGCTGTTCGTCGATCCGCCGCTCGGTCGGGTCGGAATGACCGAGGCGGAAGTTCGCGAGCGCGGGCGACCGGCGCTGGTCACATCCAGGCCCATGGCGCGGGTTGGTCGCGCCCGGGAGCGCGGCGAGACCACCGGAATGATGAAGGCGCTGGTCGACGCCGAAACCAAGCAGATCCTCGGCGCGTCGATCTTCGGCATCGAGGGGGACGAGGTCATCCACGTACTCATCCTGGCGATGAACGCGAACTTGCCCTACACGGCGATCCAGACGGCGATGCCCATCCACCCGACCGTCGCAGAGCTGCTTCCGACGCTATTCGAGGGGCTGAAACCGCTCGGGTGAGAGCCACTCTCAAAGCCAGATCATCAGCCCCATCTCGAAGGGGTGCGTGAGCAGTGCATGACACGGGTAAACCCGGATGCGATATTCGAGCTGGCCGCACTGATCCGGCGTGAGCTCGAGGGCAAAGCGCTGCTCGCCGGTTCCGGCGATCGGCCCGGCTGCGGCAAGCACGAACCGATTCTGCCGGCGCGGGTGATTCATCACGATTTCGACGACCACGTCGTCCGGTGACAGCCCGTCCAGCGATACTGCGACCTCGGCCAGGAACGAATCGCCAAACGCAATGCGCTTGCTGGGCGTGTCGATGCGGCGAACGCTCACGCTGGGCCACGCGTGACGCACGCGCGACTTCCACGTCGCCAGGGTAACGGCGCCCGCGCACCGGTCCTCCGCGAAGCGGCGCCCTTGCTGGGATGCCGGCACGTAGGCCTTGGCCACATACTCGCCCACCATCCGCGCAGCGTTGAAGTGAGGCGCTATCGAAGCGATGGAGCGCTTGGCCATCCGGATCCATCCGGGCGAGTGCCCGATATTGCCGCGCGCGTAGTAGAGCGGCATGACGTGATCCTGCAGGATCTCATAGAGCGCGCGGCTCTCCTCGCGATTGCGCCGGTAATCGTCGGCCGCATCGGTGGCCGGCTTGATCGCCCAGCCGTTGGTGCCGTCATAACCCTCTTCCCACCAGCCGTCGAGCACCGACAGATTGATGACTCCGTTCATCGCCGCTTTCATGCCCGACGTACCGGACGCCTCGAGCGGATAGACCGGGTTGTTCAGCCACACATCCACGCCCGACACGAGCCTGCGACTGAAGTGCAGGTCGTAGCCCTCGACGAGCAGGATCCGCCCTTCGAACTCGGGCATCCGCGCAACGTGCGACACCTGCCGGATCAAGTCCTGGCCGGGTTTGTCCGCCGGGTGCGCCTTGCCGGTGTAAATGAACAGCACCGGCCGGTCGGGATCGTTCGTGATCTCCCTTAGCCACTCGAGATCCTCGAACAGCAGCGCCGCTCGCTTGTAGGTTGCGAACCGCCGGCCGAAGCCGATGGTGAGCACGTTGGGGTTCGCGGGGTCGGCGTACTTGAACAGCCGGTCGAGATGGGCCTCGCTGCCCTGGTTCCGCACGTGCGCCCGTCGAATGAGATACCGCACCAGGTGCAGGAGCTGCGACTTCAGGTATTGATGCATGCTCCAGAAGTAATGATCGGGCAAGTGAGCGATCTGATCCCACATCTCGCGATTGGCGAATCGCTGGCTCCAACCCAGGCCCAGCGTGCGGTTGAAAACTTCGACCCACTCCGGCGCCAGAAAAGTCGGCACGTGCACGCCGTTCGTCACGTAGGTGACCGGGTTTTCCTCGGGTGTGATCTGCGGCCAGAGGTCCCGGAGCAGCTTTGCGGAGACGCCGCCGTGGATGCGCGATACGCCGTTGTGGATGCGCGATCCGCGCACCGCGAGTGCCGTCATGTTGAAATCCGAAACCGTCGGCGTGCGCCCCAATGCGAGAAGCTGTTCGGATGGGATGTTGAGCTCGCGGCAGTAGCCGCCGAAATAGCTCTCGATCATGTCCGCGGGGAACTGATCGTGCCCGGCGGCCACCGGAGTATGCGTGGTGAACACGGTGTTTGCTGCCACCGCTTCGAGCGCTGCAGGAAAATCAAGTCCCTGGCCCATGACGTTGCGGACGCGCTCCAGCACGAGAAAAGCGGCGTGGCCTTCATTGATGTGCCACACCGTCGGCTTGAGATTCATCGCCGCGAGCGCGCGCGCCCCTCCGATTCCCAGGACAATCTCCTGTTCGATGCGGGTGGTGCGGTCGCCGCCGTAGAGTCGATAGCTGATCGCGCGATCCGCGGACGCATTCTCCTCGACGTCGGTGTCCAGCAGGTACAGCTTGACGTGACCGGCACGGACGGACCAGACGCGCAGCGCGACGGAGCGACCGGGAAGCTCGACCGCAATGCGCAGCTCGGCACCCGCGTCGTCAGTCACGAGAGTCACCGGCAGATCGTCGAAGTCGGAGTCCGAGTAGGTGACGTGCTGGTTGCCTTCGCTGTCGATCGTCTGCTGGAAGTAGCCCTGCCGGTAGAGCAGTCCGACGCCGACGAACGGCATCCGCATGTCGCTCGCTGCCTTGCAGTGGTCACCGGCAAGGATGCCCAGTCCTCCAGAATAGATCGGGCAGCTCTCGTGAAATCCGAACTCGAAGCAGAAGTAGGCGACGAGATCGCTCGCGCTCAATCCCTTGGCGCCGTTCACCCGCGTCGGCTCGCCGTGGTACGTATCGAACGCGGATAGCACCCGGTTGAAATTGCTCAGGTACACGGGGTCGTCGGCCGCATCGACGAGCTTCTGCTCGTCGATGCGCTTGAGGAAGGCCTTGGGACTGTGATTGACCGATTCCCAGAGCTGCGGATCAAGCCGCGAGAAGAGTTCGCGCGTGGCCCGGTCCCAGCTGTACCAGAGGTTGTGGGCGAGTTCCTCCAGCCGTGCAAGCCGGCGCGGGATCTTCGGATTGACCTGGAGGGAAAAAGGCGTACCTGGCTGCATGGTTCGTTCCTCGCCGCACGCGTCACCACTGGGCGACCATCGGTGCGGGCAATGTTAACGCATGGCAGGCAACTGGCCGCGCCCTTGTGAGGACAATGCTGCCCCCGGACCCGACGTGGTGCAGCGCCCCAAATTAGGGCGAATAATGACGGGGCCGCCTCCAACGGCGGTTCACGGGAAATCGACCGAGTGGCGGATATGACCGGTAAAGATGCAGCACTTGCGGCGCAACAGTCGACGATCGCCCGCTTGATCGACGCCCTCTCGCGGCCCGGCGCCTATCCGCATCCGGTGGATCGCGTCGAGGTCCTGCAGACGCACATCTCCTACGTGCTGCTGGCGGGCGACTACGCGTACAAAATCAAGAAGCCGGTGAACCTCGGCTTTCTCGATTTCAGCACGCTCGATGCGCGGCGGCGGTGCTGCGAAGAGGAATTGCGTCTGAACCGGCGCACTGCCGCGGATATCTACCTGGCGACCGTGCGCATCACCGGTACCGTGGTGGCCCCGGTGCTCGACGGCGACGGCCCGGCGATCGAATACGCCGTGAAGATGCGACGCTTTGCGCAGGACGATCTGCTCGACAGAATGGCGGAGCGCGGCGAATGCTCGCCGGCACTCGTCGACGCGCTCGCCCGAAAGCTTGCTGCCTTCCACGCGACGGTCGCGATTGCGGAACCGAACTCCCCGTTCGGCACCGCCGAACGGGTAATGGCGCCGCCGCGGGCGAACTTCGACCACATCGAGGAGCTGATCGGCGAGTCTCCGGATGTTCCGCAGCTCGAGCGCCTGCGGACCTGGACCGACCGCGAGGGCGCACGGCTCGCACGCGTGTTCGCCGATCGCAGGCGCGATGGATTCGTACGCGAATGCCATGGGGACCTGCACCTTGGCAATATCGCCCTGATCGGCGGCGAACCGACGCCCTTTGACTGCATCGAATTCAACGCCGACCTGCGCTGGATCGACGTGATGAACGAGGTCGCGTTTCTCGTGATGGATCTTGCCGATCATCGGCTGCCGGGCCTCGCAATCCGTTGCCTGAACGCATATTGCGAAGCGACAGGCGACTACGCCGGGCTTGCGGTGCTGCGCTTCTACATGGTCTATCGCGCGATGGTGCGTGCAAAGATCGCTTGCATCCGCATCCAACAGCCGGGGATCGCCACAGAGGCAAAGGCTGCGATCGCGGTCGAGTACCGCGGCTATTTTCACCTTGCCGAGCGCCTGGCGCACCGCGGCACGACGGCGCTCTTGCTGACCCATGGCCTTTCCGGATCGGGAAAGACCACCGTTGCGGGAGTGCTCGCAGAGCGGTTCGGTGCGATTCGAATTCGATCCGACGTCGAGCGCAAACGGCTGTTCGGACTCGAAGCCTCCGCGCGGACATCGAGCGCGGTGGGCGGCGGCATCTACGATCCCGAAGCCACCCGGCGCACCTATGGAAGACTGGCAGATCTTGCGCGTTCGGTGATCGCGGCCGGATGGCCGGTCGTCGTCGATGCGACGTTTCTCCGCGAAACGGAACGCACCGCGTTCCGCGTTCTGGCGCGCGAGCTGTCGGTGCCGGTGGTCATCGTGTCCTGCACGGCGCCCGAAGCCGAGCTCCGTGCACGTATCCTCGCCCGTGAGCAGGCCTGCTCCGATGCTTCCGAGGCCGGCCTGGCAGTGCTCGCACGCCAGCGCGACTCGAGCGAGCCCACATCGCGCGAGGAAGCGGACACCACGGTCGAGTTCGACACCGCTCAGCCACGTGAGAACTGGGTGACGCCTCTCGACCGGATCGCCGAGCGGGCCGGCATCCAGACATGGAATCCGGGGAAATGAAGCATTTCGACGTCGCCAACGGCGATGCGGACGGGCTGTGCGCGCTCCATCAGCTGAGGCTTGCGGAGCCGGCCGAGGCCGTGCTCGTCACCGGCGTGAAGCGCGATATCGCATTGCTCGAGCGCGTGCCGGCGCAGCCGGGCGACCTGGTCACGGTGCTGGACGTCTCGCTCGAGCGCAATCGCGCCGCCCTCCTCCGGCTGCTCGATGCGGGCGCACGAGTGCGCTATTTCGACCATCACTTCTCGGGAGAAGTACCCGCGCACCCCGGTCTCGAAGCGCACATCGACACGCGTAGCGGAACCTGCACGAGCATCCTGGTCGACACTCACCTGGAAGGGCGCTTCCGTGCCTGGGCAGTGGTCGCCGCATTCGGCGACAACCTCGGCGACGCCGCGCGGCGGCTCGCGCAACCACTCAATCTGACCGATGCACAGATCGAAGCGCTCGGCGAACTAGGCGACAGCATCAACTACAACGCCTACGGCGAGACGATCACCGACCTTCGCATCCCGCCCGGCGAGCTGTATCGGCTGATCGCGCCGTATGCCGATCCGCTGCGGTTCCTGGCGCGCGAGGCTGTGTTCGAGGATCTTCGAAACGGCTGGCGCGAAGACATGAACCGGGCGCTTGCCGTCCGGACTCGATTCGATTCTCCGCGAACCGAGCTCTACGAGTTGCCCGACGAACCCTGGAGCCGTCGCGTCATCGGTGCATTCGCCAACCACCTTGCGCTATCGCAGCCCGATCGTGCATTCGCGGTACTCGCGCCAAACTCCCGCGGCGGCTATGTCGTCAGCGTTCGCGCGCCCCGCGGCCACGTCAACGGCGCGGCGGACCTGTGCCGCGAGTACCCCACGGGCGGCGGCCGCCACGAAGCCGCCGGGATCGACGATCTACCCGAGGAAGCCCTTCCCGGCTTCACGCTCCGCTTCGAATCCTATTTCACGCCTTGAGCAGAATCCGTCGTAGGCGGGGCACCGACCATGCCCGTCCGGCGCCCAGGCCGCAAGCGCCTACAGCAGAAGCCTTCTCCCTGGGCCTGCTAGAGTTACAACGTCGCCCAAGAGCAGATGACTATGGCCATGCTTCGCACTCCCGATGATCGCTTCGCCGATCTGCCGGGTTACGCATTCGCACCGCATTACATCGATGACCTCTCCGGTCTGGAAGGCGCTCGCATTCACTATCTGGACGAAGGTCGACGGGATGCGGCGCAAACATTCCTCTGCCTGCACGGCCAGCCGACGTGGTGCTACCTGTACCGGAAGATGATTCCGGTGTTCGCCCACGCGGGCGCGCGCGTTGTCGCGCCCGATCTCGTGGGTTTCGGACGTTCGGACAAACCCACAGAGGAATCGTTCTATACGTTCACCCGGCACCGCGAGATGTTGCGCGCGTTCATCGAGCGGCTCGATCTCGCCGGCATCACGCTCGTTTGTCAGGACTGGGGCGGGATTCTCGGGCTGACGCTGCCCATGGACATGTCGGCGCGCTTCGCCCGCTTGCTGGTGATGAACACGGCGCTCGGGACGGGCGATGTGCCGCTCGGAAAGGGGTTCCTCGAATGGCGCGCATGGGCGAACAAGAATCCCGACATGAATATTGCGCGGCTGATGAAGCGCTCGGTCACGGGTCTCGACGATGCGGAGGCGGCTGCGTATGCGGCCCCCTTTCCGGACGCGACCTACAAGGCGGGCGTGCGGCGCTTTCCGAATCTCGTGCCGGACCACCCCGACGCGGACGGCGCGGAGCTCTCGCGGCGCGCGCGCAACTGGTGGCGCACCGGATGGACCGGCAAGACATTCATGGCTGTCGGCGCGACGGATCCGGTGTTGGGGCCGCCGGTGATGAACAACCTGCGCAAACAGATCCGCGGCTGCCCTGAGCCCTACGTGATCGCCGAGGCGGGACACTTCGTCCAGGAGTCAGGAGAAGAGATCGCGCGCGAAAGCCTACGTGCTTTCGGCGAACGCGTGATCGCCACGAAGTAGCCATGCGCCATCAGCGCACCGGCGGTGGTTTGCTCTGCGGGAAGGAGGGTAACGGGAGGAAACCAGCCGGTTTCCTCCTGTTCGCTACCTTTCCCCCGCCGTCACCCGATAGCCGGGCTCTTCCTTCCTACTTACTTTTCTCCGGCAGTGGATGCCCTGGCATAAGTTCATACGGGTGCCCCCAGCCGGGCAGCGCCTTGATCTCGTCGGTCCAGCGGCCGATGTGCGGATAGTCGCTCCAGCTCACGCCGAACTCGTCGGGCCAGAAGAGATAGCCGCAAAGCGAGAAAGTCGGCAATGGTCGGCGCATCGCCCACCGCGATAGCGGCTCTTTCCGAAATGCCCGTTCAGCACACCGAGCGAGCCCTTCACGCGTCCGCGCAAGAACTCCGTCACCGGGGTCTCACCGGTCTTCGCAAACTGGATCAGGAAGCGCAGTGTCCCGATGTAGGACGAGACCTTGTGGTTGTCGAACAGTATCCAGCGCAGGATCTCGAGCTTTTCCTCCTCGGATGCGCCGCCGAAACGGCCATACTGCGCGGCGAGGTAGTGCAGGATGACGCCGGACTGGCACAGCCGCTTCGTGCCGTGCTCCAGGATCGGCGCTTCGCCCATCTCGTTGATCGCCCGGTATTCCGGCGTGCGCGTCTCGCCATTGAAAAAATCGACGAAGCGCGGCTCCCAGTTTGCGCCGCACAGGTTGAGCATCAACGCAGCTTTGTAGGCGTTGCCGGATTGCGCGAAACAGTACAGACGATATTCACTCATTCGAATCGGCTCCTTTGCACTTGTAGACGCTGCCAGCGCGGGCTCGCGAGCACGACGGAAGTCGCAACCTGGCGTGGCGGTACATTCCAGTACTTCGCGAGCAGCCGGTCCTTCTCCAGCGGCCCCACCAGGACGTACCCGCGCTGCTCGTAGAATCGGATCGCCCAGGTGGCGGCAGCCCACGTCCCGATCAGGATCGGCTTAGCGGTGCGGCGCTCCAGATGTTCGAGCAACTCGCCGCCGATACCGGTTCGCCTTGCACTGGTGCGCACGTAGGCGTGTCGGACAAGTGCCACTTCCCCTCTGTCCTGAATCCCCATTACGCCGGTTAGCACGCCCACGCGCTCGCACCCCCAGAACGCGACGCCATCGGCGATCTCGGCCCCCAGCTGATCCCGACTCATATAGGGATCATGCCAGCGATCCGGCGGGATGACGCCGCGATACGCCTGCGCCGAATCGTTGATGATCGTGAAGATCGAGTCGCGGTCGTCGTCGTTGCATGGCCGGATCATGTTCGCTCTCGTCTTTCAGTGCCGACGCGCGCGCCATGCGCGGCACATTCTCGAGCGTATTGTATATAGTGCAGGTCTATCCGCCGGACGGGGACGCGTGTCTTGAATGCCTCGACTATTCCGCCGCGTGCAACGCACGATGTGACCAATCAGTCGCCACCGTACGGCGGTCACAACGCCTGGACGACCGACCCGGTGCTGCGCGCGGCCGTGGCGCGCGAAGGCGGTGCGTGGATCGAGGCCCGTGCGCACGCAATGGGCGAGATGGTGACGAGCGAGCGGATGCAGAAGCTCGCGTACCAGGCAAACCGCTACACGCCCGAGCTCAGAACGCACGACCGGAGCGGTCACCGCATCGACATGGTCGAGTATCACCCTGCCTATCACGAGCTGATGTCGATTGCGTTCGGCGCGGGCCTGCACTCGCTGGCATGGACGGTGGACCGTGACGGGGTCTACGTTGCACGCGCGGCGCTCAATTACCTGTGGAACCAGGGTGAGAACGGCGTCGCCTGTCCGGTGACAATGTGCTTCGCGGGCGTGCACGTGCTGAGGAACGCGCCGGATCTCGCAGTCGAGTGGGAGCCGAAGATCGTGGCCGAAGACTACGACCCGCGCCCGCTTCCGATTGCCGAGAAGCGCGCTGCTACCCTGGGCATGGCGATGACCGAAAAACAGGGTGGGTCCGACTTGCGGTCCAACACGACGCGCGCGGAGCCGATCGGCGAGGGCGAATTTCTACTGACCGGCCACAAGTGGTTCTGCTCGGCACCGATGTCGGACGGTTTCCTCACGCTCGCTCGCGCCGGACCGGGCCTCACCTGCCTGTTCGTGCCGCGCTCGCTGCCCGACGGCACACGCAATCGCTTTCACATCCAGCGACTGAAAGACAAGGTCGGGAACCGCTCGAACGCTTCGAGCGAGATCGAATACGACGGCACCTGGGCGCGGGTGGTGGGCGTGCAAGGGCGCGGCATCGCAACGATCATCGAGATGGCGCACCTGACGCGGTTCGACATCGTCGTTGCGAATGCCGGCATGATGCGTGCCGGACTCGCACAGGCATTGCACCATTGCGAGCATCGCTCTGCGTTCGGCAAGCGCCTGGTCGAGCAACCCCTGATGCAGAACGTGCTCGCCGACCTGGCGCTCGAATGCGAGGCGGCGACTCTGCTGGCGTTCCGGCTCGCGCGTGCGTTCGACGCAGGGCGCGAGGACGAGCGCGAACGGCAGCTCGCGCGCATCGTCACCCCGGTGGCGAAGTACTGGGTCTGCAAGCGCATCAACGCGCTGGCAGTCGAGGCGATGGAATGTCTCGGCGGCAGCGGTTACGTCGAGGAGAGCCCGCTTGCAAGGCTGTATCGCGAAGCGCCGGTGAACGGGATCTGGGAGGGCAGTGGCAACGTCATCAGCCTCGATGTGCTGCGCTCCATGGCGCGCGAGCCCGCGTGTGGCGAGGCGTTCTTCGCCGAGCTCGCAGATGCCGCCGCCGTCGCGCCCAAGCTCGCGCAAGTCGCCGAGGCGCTGAAGCGCGAGCTCGCTGATACAGCGACGCTCGAAGTCCGGGCGCGGCGCGTGGTCGAGGAGATGGCCGTTGCACTGCAGGCCGCGCTCATGGTGCGCCATGCCCCGAACTACGTCGCCGACGCGTTTATCGCCACCCGGCTCGAAGGCGACTGGGGCACCTGCTTCGGAACATTGCCGACGAGCGTCGACTGTGCAGACTTGATTCGCCGTATCCGGGCTTCGAACTAGATCCGCCGGTTGCGCAAACCCGCGCGCCGATGCACCATCGGCGCGACGCTCGACAACCAAATCACACGACAACCAAAATCCAAGGGGACCTCTCGATGCTTTCCGACGCCGACCGCAAGAAGGCCGCCGGCATACTTCTCGCCGCCGAGAAGGAGCGCAAGCCCGCATTGCAGCTTTCCAAGACCTGGCCCGACATCACCATCGAGGACGCGTACGCCATTCAACAGATCGTGACCGATACCAAGGTTGCGGCGGGCGCCAGGGTCCGCGGCCACAAGGTCGGCCTCACGTCCAGGGCGATGCAACTCTCGTCGCAGATCGACGAACCGGACTATGGGCACCTGCTGGACAACATGTTCTACGACGACGGCGTGAAGCTCCCCCACGACAGCTTCTGCGTGCCGCGCGTCGAGATGGAGCTCGGTTTCGTGCTCGGCCAGCCGCTAAAGGGGCCGGGCGTGGGACTGCTCGACGTGCTGCGCGCAACCGAATGGGTTGTGCCGTCGATCGAAGTGATCGACGCACGCGTTCAGAATCCGCGCAAGATCTTCGACACCGTCTCAGATAACGGCGCGGCCGCGGCCGTTGTGCTGGGTGGTCGGCCCGTGCGTCCGACCGACGTCGACCTTCGCTGGGTGCCCGGCCTCATGTACCGCAACGAGGCGATCGAGGAGTCTGGCGTCTCGGCCGCGGTGCTCGGCCATCCGGCGCTCGGAATCGCCTGGCTCGCGAACAAGGTCGGGCAGTTCGGTACCGTTCTCGAGCCGGGCCACTTCACGCTCTCCGGTTCGTTCATCCGTCCAGTGTGGGCGAACAAGGGTGACACGCTGCGCGCGGACTTCGGGCCGCTCGGAAGCGTGGCGGTGCAGTTCATTTGATTCGTCCGGATACGCGCTGATCGTTCTTCCCCGGCCTCGCAACCGGGAGGTGTTCGGTTTGCTCTGGATCAGCCCCGGCGCGCACGCTTCATCCTAGACTTGCTGCGCCCATGATTCACACATCGGAAAGCGTTCCCGGCGCCCACCGCTTATCTGTCGCCGAATCTTGGCGCGCGGCTCGGCACCGATCTTTCGCGCGGCCTGGAATCCTCGGAGGCGGCGGCGCGGCTCGCTCGCCACGGGCCAAACCTCATACGCGAGAGCGTCCGCCGCCCCGCCTGGCGGATGTTCATCGATCAATTCACCGACTCTGATGATCGTCGTTCTGATCGGAGCCGCGATCGTGTCAGGAATCGTCGGCGATCTGAAAGATACCGTGGCGATCATCGTGATCCTGGTTCTCAACGGGGGGATCGGGTTCGTGCAGGAGTACCGTGCCGAGCGGGCGATCGCGGCGCTGAGAAAAATGGCGGCGACGAGCGCGCGCGTCGCACGAGAAGGAACCATGCAGACGCTTCCCGCGACCGAACTGGTGCCGGGCGACGTCGTCGTGCTCGAGGCGGGAAACATCGTGCCGGCGGATTTGCGGCTGACGGAAACCGCCCAGCTCAAGATCAACGAGGCGACGCTCACGGGGGAGTCCCTGACGATCGAGAAGACCACCGAGGCACTCGACGGCGCGGACCTGCCGCTCGGCGACCGCCGCAACATGGCCCACAAGGGCACGATCGTCACCAATGGGCGGGCGCGCGGCGTGGCAGTCGCCACCGGGATGTCGACCGAACTGGGGCGGATCGCACAGCTTCTCGAGGACGGCGGAGACTCGAAAACGCCCCTGCAGAAGCGTCTCGCACATTTCGGGTCGCGTCTCGCGATTGTCGTGCTCGGAATCTGCGCGATCGTCTTTGCCGCCGGGGTGCTGCGTGGCGAGCCGACCCTCCTGATGCTCCTGACCGCAGTGACCCTCGCGGTGGCCGCCATACCCGAGGCACTGCCCGCGGTCGTCACGATTTCCCTTGCCCTGGGTGCAAGAAAAATGGTGCGCGAGCACGCGTTGATCCGCCGTCTTCCGGCGGTCGAGACCCTCGGCTCGGTGACCTACATCTGCTCGGACAAGACCGGCACGCTCACGCAGAACACGATGCGCGTGGCGGAGATCATGGCCGACGGCCAACGACTCGTGCCGGCGGATTGCCCGCGTGTTGGCGAGCCGTGGCAAACGCTCTTCCTGGGGTTGGCCATTAGCAACGACGCAAACCGCAATGCGGCGGGCGAGGTCGCCGGCGATCCGACTGAAACCGCGCTGTTCGCCGCCGCCGTCGCAGCAGGCTACGACAAGAATGCGCTCGAAGCGGATGCTCCTCGCATCAATGAGCTTGCGTTCGATTCCGCGCGCATGCGAATGACGACATTGCACCGGCGCGCCGAGGGCGTCGTCGCGTTCACGAAGGGCAGCCCCGAAGCCGTCGTCGCGATCTGTGACCGCGCGCTCACGGCGAACGGCGAAGCGCCTTTCGGCCGGCAGCAAGTGCTGGATGCCGCCGAGCACATGGCTTCCGACGGCCTGCGAGTGCTCGCTATCGCATACCGGAACTGGACCGGCGCCCCATCTGACGAGCACCCCGATGTGGTCGAGCGCGAGCTGACGCTGCTTGGATTGGTGGGACTCGAAGACCCGCCGCGTCCCGAGGCCGAGCAAGCCGTGCGGCTGTGCCGATCCGCGGGCATCACACCGGTGCTCATCACGGGCGACCATCCCGCGACCGCCCATGCCATTGCGAAGCGCCTCGGCATCCTTGCCGACGACGCACGCGTCGTCACCGGACCAGAGCTCACGCAGCTGTCGGACGAAGCCCTGGAATCGGGTGGTCAGGGAGATCCGCGTCTACGCGCGCGTCGACCCGGCGCAGAAGATCCGCATCGTCCACGCACTCCAGCAACAGGGCGAATTCGTGGCCATGACCGGCGACGGCGTGAACGACGCGCCGGCGCTCAAGCGTGCCGACATCGGCATCGCAATGGGCCGCGGCGGCACGGACGTGGCGCGGGAGGCGTCGAGCCTCGTCCTGCTAGACGACAACTTCGCGACGATCGTCTCCGCGGTGCGGGAAGGGCGCAGGATCTTCGACAATATTCTGAAGTTCATCCGGTACACGATGACGAGCAACACCGGCGAGATCCTGACGATCTTCCTCGCGCCTTTCCTCGGACTACCGATCCCGCTGCTCCCCATTCACATCCTCTGGATCAACCTCGTCACGGACGGGCTGCCAGGCCTCGCGCTTTCCGCAGAGCCAGCGGAGAAGGCCATCATGAAGCGTCCGCCAAGGCCGCCGTCGGAAAGTGTCTTTGCGCGGGGCATGTGGCAGCAAATCATCTGGGTCGGCTTGCTCATGGCAGGGGTCACCGCTCCTCGCCCAGGCTTGGTCGATTGGAGCAGAGTCGGCCAAGTGGCAGACGATGGCCTTCACCGTCCTGACGTTGTCGCAGATGGGCAATGTGCTGGCGATACGGTCGGACCGGGAGTCGTCTGTTCTCGCTCGGCCTGCTTTCCAATCGCCCTCTGCTCGGCGCAGTGCTCGTCACCTTTGCGCTGCAGATGGCGGTTGTCTACTTCCCTGCGCTGAACGCCGATCTTCAGGACGGTGCCGCTCGATCTCGCCGATCTCCTGCTCTGTCTCGTGCTTTCCAGCGTCGTGTTCGTCGCGGTCGAACTGCAGAAGCCTTGCTCCGCCCCGCCCGCGCCCGAGGCGCGCATCGGCGCGCCGCGGCCTGATAGCTCCGCTGCGCTGCCGAACTGGACGAGTCTCACAGTGAGCGACATTTTTTCCTTCCTCGCCAAAGGCCTCCTGCTTGGATTCTCGATCGCTGCGCCGGTCGGGCCGATCGGCGTGCTGTGCTTCCGCCGCGCGCTGGAGCAGGGTTTCTGGCCCGCGGTGGCAGGTGGTCTCGGCACCGCGGCGGCGGACGCCTCATACGCCGCGGTCGCGGCATTCGGCATTACTGCGGTTTCGGCGCTGCTGCTGGACTTCCAGCGGGCCCTTGCGCTCATCGGTGGCGCGGCACTGATTTGCCTCGGCGTGCGTGCGTTTCGATCCGGGCCGGTCGATCGGCAGGCGGAGGCAGGCGGACGCGGTCCGGCCTCGATGTTTGCCGCGACATTCCTGCTCACGCTCGCGAATCCGTCCACGATCCTCTCCTTCGCCGCGGTGTTTGCCGGCCTCGGCCTGGTCGGCGCAATGAGCGGCGGCGCGGCCGCGGGCGTACTCACGCTGGGCGTGTTCGCCGGTTCGATGCTGTGGTGGATGCTGCTCGCCGGAACGGTGAGCGCGCTACGCACGCGCGTGTCGCGCACGGCGCTCGTCTGGGTGAATCGTGCCTCTGGGCTCTTCCTGTGCGCCTTCGGGGCGTACGTCATGACGGGCGCGATTTTGGTGCGATGAAGCGATGACCGGAACCGGACAGGAGCTCGACTGGCGGGATGAGCAGCCATTCTCGCGTCGCTTCGGCGACATCTATTTCTCGCGCGAATCGGGGATCGACGAGACAGGGCACGTGTTTCTCGCGGGGAACCACCTGCGCGACCGCTGGGCAGCGCTAGCGCCGGGCGGGCGATTCACGATCGGCGAAACGGGATTCGGCACGGGCCTCAATTTCTGCGCGGCGTGGCGGTTGTGGGCAAGTGTCGCGCCTCGGGACGGGGTGCTGCGCTACGTCAGCTTCGAGCGATACCCCCTCGCCCCGGAAGAGCTCGTGCGCGCGCTCGCTCTGTGGCCGGCTCTCGCGGCGTACTCGCAATCGCTTGGTCGCGCAATACACGGAGTTTGCGCCAGGCTGGCACCGCCTCTACTTCGCGGAAGGCCGTGTGCTCCTCACGCTCGCGATCGGCGACGCCGAAACGATGCTCGACGAGCTTGCCGGATACTGCGATGCCTGGTTCCTGGACGGTTTCGCACCGGCAAAGAATCCGGGGATGTGGTCGGCGCGCCTGCTGGGCGCGGTCGGTGCGCACTCCAGTCCCGGCGCGTCGGTAGCGACGTACAGCGTCGCGACAGTCGTACGGGACGGGTTGCGGGCGGCGGGATTCCGGGTCGACAAGGCGCGCGGGTTCGGTCACAAGCGCGAAATGTTGATCGGCGCGCGGGAAGACGGCGGCGCCGCATTCGAACGGGCGCCAGCCGCGCGCCGCGCAATCGTCATTGGCGGAGGCATTGCCGGCGCAGCGTCGGCCTGGAGTCTGGCAATGCGCGGTTGGCAGATTACGCTTCTCGAGCGTGCGCCAGCGCTCGCACAAGGTGCTTCAGGCAATTCGCAGGGCGTCCTCTACGCGCGCCTCGCGGGCCGCCCGACGTTGCTCGGCGAGCTCACTCTCGCCGGGTATCAGCACAGCGTGCGATTGCTCAATACCCTGCTTCCGCAGGGCGACAACACGTGGCGCGCGTGCGGCGTCCTGCAGCTTGCACTCGACGAGAAGACCGTCGCACGCCAGGAAGGCGCAATCAGGGCGGGACTTCCGTCATCACTCGTGCGCCAGGTTGATCGCGCGGAGGCAGCCGCGCTGGCGGGGATCGATCTGCCGGCCGGCGGTCTCTACTTTCCCGGTGCGGGATGGGTGCACCCGGGGGCGCTCGTGCGTGCGCTCGCCGCGCAGCCGCACATCGAAGTACGAACCGGTGCCGAGGTTTTTGCGCTGGTTCGTGACTCGATTGGCGAATGGCAGGCAATCGGTGCGGGCGGCGTTCTCGCCACTGCGCCGGTCGTCGTGGTTGCCGCATCCGCGGAGGCGGCGAGGTTTTCACAGATGCACCAACTGCCGCTGCATGCGGTGCGCGGTCAGATCACTCAGCTCGCGGAGACCCCGGCGAGCCGCACGCTGCGCGTGGTCGTGTGCGGCGAGGCGTCGATCACGCCGGCGCGGGCCGGGCTGCACACGCTGGGGGCGACATTCGTGCACGACTTCGAAGATCTCGCGCTGCACGAGGCGGAGCACCGGCAGAACCTGGCCGATCTTGCAGCAATGGCGCCCGCCCTTGCGGCGGCGCTCGATGTCGGAGCGACCGCCCCAGCGCGCCTCGCGGGTCGCGCAGCCGTGCGCTGCACCAGCCCCGACCGCCTGCCGCTCGCCGGCGAATTCGGCACCGCAGCCGGGCTGTGCGTGAGCACCGCCCATGGCGCGCGTGGGCTCATCGGCCCGCCGCTGTGCGGCGAGGTCATTGCCGCGGTGCTGGAGGGAGAGCCGGCGCCGGTTTCCGCGCGCCTCCTCGCCGCGCTGGATCCGGCGCGATTCGCGACTTCTTCCACCTGATCCGCCGGGGTGGTCGCGACCGCCCTGCCGGCAGTACACTTCTTGCAGGTCGCAATCCGGATTGCCACGCGCGAACCCCATCCGAAGGAGGCACGCAATGTCCGATACAGTCAAATACATCCTCGACGAGTCACGCATCCCCAAGGTCTGGTACAACATCGCCGCCGATCTGCCCAAGCCGTTGTCCCCGGTCCTGCATCCAGGCACCGGTCAGCCCATTGGGCCCGACGATCTGGCGCCGCTCTTTCCGATGGCGCTGATCATGCAAGAGGTGAGCGCGGAGCGCGAGATCGAGATTCCTGAGCCGGTGCGCGAGATCTACCGGCAGTGGCGCCCGAGCCCGCTCTTTCGGGCACGGCGCCTCGAGAAAGCCCTGCAGACACCGGCGAAGATCTACTACAAGTACGAAGGCGTGAGCCCGGCAGGCAGCCACAAGCCGAACACCGCGGTCGCGCAGGCTTTCTACAACAAGCAGGAGGGCGTCAAGCGGCTGTCGACCGAGACCGGCGCAGGACAGTGGGGCTCGTCACTCGCATTCGCGGGCGCGCTCTTCGGTCTCGAAGTGCAGGTCTTCATGGTGCGCGTGTCCTACGATCAGAAGCCCTATCGACGCGCGCTGATGGAAACCTACGGCGCCACGTGCATCCCCTCACCCTCGCCCCAAACGCAATCAGGAAAGGCCATCCTCGAGAAGCGCAAGGATCATCCGGGATCGCTCGGCATCGCGATCTCGGAAGCGGTCGAGGTCGCTGCACAGCGCGACGACACGAAGTACGCGCTCGGCTCCGTGCTGAATCACGTCCTGCTGCACCAGACCGTCGTCGGCCAGGAAGCGATGGCACAGATGGAGATGGCGGGCGATTACCCGGACATCGTCGTCGGCTGCACCGGCGGCGGATCGAACTTTGCGGGCATCGCCTTCCCCTTCCTGGGCGCGCAGCTGCGTGGCGGCAAGAAAGTGAAGATCATCGCGGTCGAGCCGGCCGCCTGCCCGAGCCTCACGCGTGGAAAGTACGCGTACGACTTCGGCGACACCGGTCACCTCACGCCACTTGTGAAGATGCACACGCTGGGCTCGACGTTCACGCCGCCCGGATTCCACGCGGGTGGGCTGCGCTATCACGGCATGGCACCGATCGTCAGCCACATCAAGCAGCTCGGACTGATCGACGCCGTCGCGTATCACCAGACGACGTGCTTCGACGCCGGTGTGCAGTTCGCGCGCACCGAGGGAATCCTGCCTGCCCCCGAAGCCAATCACGCGGTGAGAGGCGCGATCGACGAGGCCATCAAGTGCCGCGACGAAGGCAAGAGTCGTGTCATTCTCTTCAACCTCTGCGGTCACGGCCACTTCGACATGCAGGCCTACATGGACTACTTTGCGGGCAAGCTGGTCGATCAGAACTACGACGAGAAAGAGCTTGCAATGGCGCTCGCGGGATTGCCGTCAGTCAAGGAGGCGGCGTAACTTCGCGAGCGCTCCGACTCGGGGGATTTACAAGGGGGCATCGCCCCCTTGTTCAACGCCTTCAATGGCGCTCGCGGGATTGCCGTCGGTCAAGGAAGCTGCGTAAAGGTCCGCTCACGCCTCGCGCCGATGTCGCGGGCCACGCCGCCGAGATAGGCCTTCTGCACCGCCGGGTCCTGGGCAAGCGCCGTTGCAGCGCCCTCGCCGACGATGCGACCGTTCTCGAGCAGGTAGCCGCGATCGGCAATGGCAAGCCCCTGCCGTGCGTTCTGCTCGACGAGCAGAATGCCCGCGCCGGTTTTTTCGTACCTCGGCAAGTGCCTTGAAGAGCTCGGAGCACAGGATCGGCGAGCAGCAGTGTGCGGCGGAAGCTCGGTCCGTGCAGTAAATCGATTGGGCGGCCTAACTGCCGCCCTCCGCCCGGGGCAGCACCCGCACGAGGCGGAGCAGGTCGATCAGCGGATCGAATACGAGCGCAAAGACCGCGCGGAAGAATCCATAGATTGCCCCGACGACGGTTCTGACGTACGCGACAACCCCGTCGCGGATGCCCCGCGCAAAGCCCTCCATGCCAATCGGCAGGCCGCCGACCGGCTTGCTGGAAAACGCGCGGGCCGCACGGCCGACGGCGACCGCCAGCGTCCAATGCGCACCGGCGATCCGCGCAAGCCCGCCGAATAATCCTTCCGATACGGCGCGCACGCGTCCACCGACGTAGTGTTTGGTCGGGCCGGCACTGGTGAGAATGGTGAAGACACAGAGGATCATCAGCGCTACGCAGATCGGTCGCCCGAAGTAGAACGTGAAGTCTCCGTCGTGGATGACCCACGAGCGGCGGAAGCTCTTGTCGAGAATGTCGCCGAGCACGATACCGAGCACGAGCGGTGCCATCGGGTACTTCATCTGCCGCAGCGCGAACCCGAACAAGCCGAAGATCGCCATGACCCAAACGTCGAACATCCGCTGCTGGATCGCGTAGCTGCCGATCACGCAGAGCACGAAGACCACGGGCATGAGCCGCTCGCGTCGCACCGCGAGCACCTTCAGGAGCACCGGCGTGAGCAGGATGCCGAGCACCAGCATCGCGATCGCCGCAAACATCATCATCACCACCACCTCGTACACGAAGGTGGGGAACTCGATCATGATCATCGGGCCCGGGCGCACCCCGTGCAGCACCATCGCGGCGAGCAGGACGGCGGCGGGCGCAGACCCCGGAATGCCGAGGGTCAGCACGGGAATCAGCGCTCCGGGCGGCGCCGCACTGTTCCCGGTCTCCGCCGCCATCAGGCCGTCGACCGAGCCCTTCCCGAACTTCTCCTTCTCCTTGGACGCGCGCCGCGCGGCGCCGTAGGACACCCATGCGCCGATGTCCTCGCCGACGCCCGGAATCACGCCGATGAACGTGCCGAGCATGCCGGAGCGCAGGATCGTGCGCCAGTACTTGAGCACTTCGCGCGGATCCGGAATGACGTCGATGAGACGGGTGGTCGCCTTCACGACTTCGGCGCGGCGGTTGTACATGACCGCGATCACCTCCGAGAAGCCGAACGCCCCGACCATCGCCGGGATCAGGTTCACGCCGCCCTCCATCTCCGTGTAGCCGAAAGTGAAGCGATCAGTCATGTAGAGACCTTCCTGCCCGATCATCGCGACGGCGAGCCCGAGGAATCCCGCGATCCACCCCTTGAGCGGATCGTCCGCGGCGGTGAGTTGCCCCGATATGAGCACGCCGAAGATCGCCAGCCAGAAGAATTCGTGGGTCTGGAACGAGAGCGCGTACTCGGCAAGGATCGGCGCGACCGTGGCGAGAAAGAACATGCCGATGACCGTGCCGAGAAAGGAGCCGGTCGTTGCAGTACCCATCGCTGGACCGGCTCTTCCCGCCTTTGCGAGCGGATACCCATCCAGCGTCGTCGCCGCGTTCGCCGGCGTTCCGGGGATATTGAGCAGTATCGCGCTGCGGCTGCCGCCGTAGATCGCGCCGACGTAGAGGCACACGAGAATCATCAGTGCGGAGTCAGACTCCATTCGGTACGTCAGTGTCGTCAGGAGCGCAACGCCCATTGTGGCCGTGAGCCCCGGCAGCATGCCGATCATGATCCCCAGCAACGTGCCCGCCACTATATAGAGCGCCATAACCGGACTGCTGAACTTGCCGAATGCGATGCCGATCTGGCCGAATGTGGCCACGAGGTAGTCGGCAAGTCCCGAGAGAAATTCCATCGAATGCCTTCCCGCGCGCCGTCAGGGGAGCTTCACGTAGAACTCGTACTCGAAGACGTACGCTACCGTCCAGCTTACGAGTGCCGCCTGGACCAATGCCAGGACAACGAGCCAGACGTACGGCGCGTAAGCGGCGGGCACGAATGCCAAAGCACTTTGCACAGCGCGGGTGAGCCGTGGCGCACGGCGCGACCAGCGCTCCCGGCGCGCGATCGCGAGCTCCTTCGCGAATCCCCATTCGGACCCGATGATGAAGACCGCCAGGAACGCGAAGGTCGCCTCGGCGTACTGGATCTCGTGCCCACCCACGGTGGCTCCGAGCATCCCCACCGCATAGAGCGTACATAGCGTGGCCGTTAGCGCGCATCGAATCGTGCCCGACCGCAAGTCGGGATCGTCGATTCGAATGCCCGCCAGGTGATGACCGCCCTGCCGGACTGCGCGCACGAGTAGGACGATCGCGAGCACTGCGATGATCACGCCGAGCATCACCGGCACGCGCCCCGGCTCCCCGCCTTTGACGATGAAGCCGCCCGCGCCCGGCATGCGCAGCCCTTCCTCGGCCATGTAGACGCCGAGGACGAGCAAAATCAACGCGGTGAGAAAATCAGCCCGTGCCATGCCATGCACGCAGATCTCGGATGGGTCGCCCGCATGGCCGCCAGTGGACGTTCAACTGACGGTCAAGAGACGTCCGACAGAAAAAAGAGACGGGCGGGGAGCTTACCCCGCCCGCCGGTATTCCCGCTGGCCAAACAAGTCTGGAGACCTGCCGCCGGCGCGCCTACCTCGTCACGGCCGCGGGAAGCCCACCTTTTCCGGGTTGACCTTGCCCTTGCCGCCGTCGAAGATCTGCCACGCGTTGATCGCCGTGGTCTCGTACGCCTGCTTGTAGGCGGCGTCGCCCCAGACGACGTCGACGCCGAGGCCCTTGGACTCCGCGTACTTCTTGAGTCGCTCCGAGTTCTTGATCTTCGAATCCCAGATCTTGCCCACCGTCGCCACAACATCCTCCGGCACGCCTTTCGGCGCCCAGATTCCGAAGTGCACCGGGCCGACCTTCGCTTTCGGCAGGAATTTCGTGATCGGTGGAATCGTCCCGACACCCGGCAGCGTCACGGCGCTCTGTGTGTAGGCTGCGAGCGGCTTCAGGCGCTTCGCACGGAGCATGTCGTACTGCTCGGAGACGAGCTGGGTCGTGATCTCGGTCTCCTTCGCAACGGTCGACTGCACTGCGGGATTGCCGCCGTCGTACGTCACCATCTTGTATTCGCCGCCCACCGCCGCCTTGAGTGCCTCGGCGGCAGCGCCGCCGGCAGAGTTGATGCCACCCGTGGCAATGGTCACCGAGCTCGGATCGGACTTCATCGCCTTGATGATGTCCTCCATGGACTTGAACTTCGAGTCCGGATTCACCGAGAGCAGCGTGTAGTTGACCGTGGCGAGATAGAGGTTCCAGTCCTTGAGCTGTGTGTCGATCGCCCCGGTGACGATGTAGGTGCCGAGATCCTTCGCGGCGCCCGCCGTCCAGGTGTAGCCGTCCTTCGGCGCTTCAAGCGCCGCTTTCGTGCCGACGGCACCGGCGCCGCCGGTCTGGTTCACGACGACCACTTTCTGCCCGAGCGCGTCTTCGAGATCCGCAGCGAGTGTGCGAATCAACTGATCGGTCGATCCGCCGGCACTCCATGGCACGATGATCCGGATCGGCTTCGTCGGTTTCCAGTCCGCTGCGGCAGGGCCGGCCAGCGCGAGACAGAGCGCCGCGCCAAAAGCAAAGAGAATCTTGCGCATGTTTCATCCTCCTCCGTGTTGAATTTTCGTATCGACCCGGTATCCGTTCGATCCTGTCGACCTTGCGGGATCGAGGCTGCGGGACCGGCTTGCGCACTCATACAGGTGAACAACAGTACAACAGTTCACCGATACGATGCCGCCAGCTGACGCAGCCGATAAGTAACCGGATGGTTACTTATTTTGGCCGGCGCGGGTGGGCCTTGTCAAGCGAACGTCCGCGCGGTCCCACGGCCCGCCGTGCAGCCGGTGAACTCGCGCGTTCGAATAGCACGCTCCGCGTGCGGCGCAATGTCGTCAGGCATCCGACACTTCTGCCCCGCATTGCGGCGTGACATAGCGCACGCTCGCCGATCGCCACAGGAATACTTGCCTGCGCCCCGGCCCCAGAATACGGGGATATTCAGGCCGTCGACCACAAGATATGGTGGCCGGGCCGGACAAGACATTCAAGGAGGCAGGCACGCGCGTGGATCTGGGACTCTACGGCTGCATCGCGGCGCTGGTGTGGGTGTTGCATCGGCACAGTACCACGGTGCCCCATCACGTTGCGCGGCATCGGCGTCTCGGTCCCCGCTATCGCCAGCTTCTCGGCGTCACTCGCCTCGGCGTCGCCTGCCTCGGCGCGGCGGTGGTGGCGGTCACCGTCGCCACAGTTTCCGCGCCCGCACTTTCCGGATGGGAAGGTGCCGTCCTCTATCTGGCTGGCGTGACTGCCGCGCTCATCTATCTCGTCTTCGTGGAAGCATTGATCGTCAGGCTGCGCAACACGGTGGCGCGCGAGACGGCCCGCCGCGCGCGGGCACGCTCGGTTGAGACCATGATGCGCCTCGGTCTCGGACCCCACAGCGAGCAAATGTTCTAGCGTTCTAGCGTTCTAGCGCCCGCGCCGCGGACGATCGTCCCGGCGGCGGCGCGCGGCTATACTTGCCCACGCGCCGCAAGGCGCGGGACAGACGAACCAAAAGACGCGCCATGCCAGACGCAAAGACGCTTCGGATCGGCGCCGGCGCCGGATTCCAGGGAGATCGCATCGAGCCCGCCGTCGTGCTTGCCTCGCAAGGCGGGCTCGACTATCTCGTGCTCGAGTGCCTCGCGGAACGAACGGTTGCGGCCGCCCACCTGCGCCGCCGCCAGGCACCCGGGACGGGCTTCGACCCGTTGCTGGAAGCGCGCATGGAAGCGCTGCTGCCGTTCGTGGCGCGCAGCGGGTTGCGCATTGTCACGAACATGGGAGCGGCCGATCCGCTCGGGGCAGGCAAAGTCGTGATCGCAGTCGCGCGCCGGCTCGGTCTGCGCGTGAAGGTCGCGGCGGTCACGGGCGACGACGTCCTGAGGAGCGTGAAGCCGAAGATGATCGCGCTCGAGACCGGGCGGCCACTCGGGGAGCACGGCAAGATCGTATCGGCGAACGCCTATCTCGGGGTCGACGCCATCCTGCCTGCCCTTGCGAGCGGCGCAAACATCGTCATCACCGGAAGAGTCGCCGATCCTTCGATGTTCCTGGCCCCGCTCGTGCACGAGTTCGGCTGGGCGCTCGATGACTGGGAACGGCTTGCGCGCGGAACCATTGTCGGCCACCTGCTGGAGTGCGCTGGACAGATCACTGGTGGCTACTTCGCGGATCCGGGCGTCAAGGACGTGCCCGATCTGGCCCACCTCGGCTTTCCCTTCGCCGACGTGGATGCGGATGGCTTCGCGTCGATCAGCAAGGTGGCCGGTACCGGTGGTGCAGTGACACTCGCCTCGGTGAAAGAGCAGCTGCTCTACGAGGTCACCGATCCGACCGGTTATGTGACGCCCGATGTCGTAGTGGATTTCACCAGCGTGCGGCTGGCAGAAGTGGGACCCGACCGTGTGGCAGTCGGGGGAGCGACGGGCCGGCCGCGGACCGACACGCTAAAGGTCAGCGTTGGCTACCTGGCGGGGTGGATCGGTGAGGGTGAGATCTCTTACGCGGGCGCGAACGCGCGCGCTCGGGCGGATCTGGCGGCCGCGGTCCTGCGCGAGCGACTGCAGGACGCGGTACCCGATTTGCGGATCGATCGGATCGGCATCGATTCGTCGCACCGGTCGAGCTTCGGTCATTCGCACGACCCCTACGAGGTGCGGCTGCGGGTCGCGGGTCGGACCGACCAGTTCGCGCTCGCCGAGCGCATCGCCTGGGAGGTGGAGGCACTGCTTACGAACGGACCCGCGGGCGGCGGCGGGCTGCGAAAATCCGTCACCGAGCGCCTCGGCATCGTCTCGACGCTGCTGCCGAGGCGCCTCGCAGCCGCTGAACTCGTCCTGTCGCAAAGCCGTTATGCCGCGAAAGCTCGCTGAACTCGCGCATTGTCGCGCGGGCGACAAGGGCGACACCGTCATCCTTTCGCTCTTCCCCTTTCGCCCCGACGACTACCCCCTGCTCGTCGCGGAGGTCACGGTCGAGCGGGTACGCGTGCACCTGGCCGCTACGGTGAAGGGCGAGGTGCGTCGCTTCGAGCTGCCGCTCATCCACGCATTGCAGTTCGTGTGCGAACAGGCGCTCGATTCGGGCGTCACCACGTCTCTAGCGCTCGATACGCACGGGAAGACGCTCTCCTATGCGCTGCTGGAGCTGGAGATCGGGGATTGACCGTTCACGCACTCGCACCAACACGATCAAGCGGACACGACCACGCGAACACGGCGCACGCGGCCGCGCGTGCGCTGCTCAATGTGCAGCCACTGCCCCGGGCATCGTCGCCGACGCGCGGCCCGGCGGGCAGGCGGATGGCGGACAAGGATACTTGTAATAGCGCTGATTGAGGTACACCACGACATCCTCGATATCCTCGGCGGTCCAGTCGCCGCCTAGCGTATCGTTCCAGCGGCTCACCTGCGCAAGCACGCCTGCGAAGCTCGGCGCTTTGCGGCTCTCGGGCTGATGCACGCTCTTGGAATGGCATTCTACGCAGCGGGATTCGTAGAGCGCCCGACCCCGCGCGGGGTCCCCGGCGGCTACGGGCTGTGCCAGCCCGAGCAGGGCGAGCAGCAAAGCGGCGAAATAGCGTGACATGCTCCAAACCTCTCGTCCGATGACCTGTCCCCGCGATATTCAGGGCCCGGCGCCGGGCGGCCTTGATCCACGTCAATCCTGCTCCGGGAAGGCGTCCTGAGCGTCCGTACATCCGCCCACATATCCGCTTTGCATCTACGGGACAACCCATCTAGAATGGCGTGGCTAGAACGAAGCGGCGTCCGCTCCCAGTTGGCCCCTGTAGAGGTTTCTACCGAAGGCCACGACGTTTCAGGTTGAGCGGGCACAAGCCGCAGCCGCCCGGGTAACAGCCGTAGTTCGTTCACGGCAATACGTGGTAGTTGGGCGGCCGATTTCTCCCGAGAGCGACGCACGGATCGCGCCCTGCCGGAAGGCCGCGCGATCGAAAGGCAAAGCAGGAATGAGACCGTCGTCCAACCCAGACAGGTGGGCGCAGCCGGGCGCTATATGCGCGCGGCGGCGCCATGGCCTGGCCCCGTCCCGCGCGGCGAACTGCTGACGCCTCCCACGCCCATGCCCGATTTCAGCCGCTTCTATGCCCACAAGGGCAACCCTCCCGCGAACGTCGCGCCCGAGTCTCATTTCAACGAGCCGATCGAGCACTACGACGGGCGTGCCGCTGGCCAGAGCCGCCTGTGGGGTGATGCTTCGGAAGACGTGCAGGAGCATGCCCTCGAGGCGGTGGTGGCCGCCTCGGCGCTCTTCGGCCTGCCGCAGCGCGAGACCGCGCACGTACTCGCGATCGCGCGAGTCGCAAGCGGCTTGAACCCCGACGCCGCGGATCCCGAGAACTCACGCGCCGGCCTCGCACAGTTCGACGACGCCACCGCGGAGCGGCTCGGCCTGACCGGTGAGGCGCGCTTCGATCTGGAAGCCAACGCCGAGGCGCTGGTGCGCGCCTTCAACGAGGCGAAAAAGGTTTCCCAGCGGCGTGGCGGAGGCGGACGTGAGGCCGAGACGATGATCTACAAGACGATCCATGACGGCCCGGAGGGCGACCATGGCGGACTGGAGATCTCGCGCCGCGAGGTGATGCCCCTCGTCGAGCAGTTCCACGCGGCGTTGCGCGGCGGGCGCAGCGGAGACGGCGGTGGCGGTGGCGGTGGCGGACGCGGTGCGACCGCACAGGGACCGATGCGTTCGGGCCGCGGCGGCGGGCGAGGCCAAGGAGAAAGCGGTCCCGGTCCGATGCGTTCCGGAAACTGGAGCAACGCACCCGCGCAGCAGCGAGAGCAGCCGGCCCGCCGGGGCGGCGGTCGGCGCCGGTCAGGCCGCGCGCGCAGCGGCGGCGGCGGTGGCGGACGCTGAATGATGTCGCGCCGCGCGTGCGGGCTCCCACGGGCGCGGTAGAATCGGCCTGCCGCCCACTGCGCGGCCGCATTTCCCGGCACCCACCTTCGGCACCCCGATGGAGCCATACACAATGCGTATCGAAGTCCACGTTCACGGCGCCGTCCCCATGCGCCCGGGCGCCACGCTGGCGCAGATCGAGATCGCACTGCGGCCCTGGCTCGCGTACATCGACCAGGAATCGCTTTCCGACGCGCACAGCGCCTACGAGGACGAGCCGGGCATCGCGTACGACGCCCGGCGCCGGTTGCTGGAGATCTGCTGGACCGGCGACGTTGGCAGGAATTTCCGCGAGATCGTGGAAGAGGCGCTACAGGGGCTCAATCCGTTCACCGAGCGCGCCGCGGAAGTCGAGGTCACCTACTACCACGACGACGGCACCGACGAGTACGGCGTGGTGTTCGTCGGTCCGACGCCCGAGGCGATCAGAGAAGCCCAGCGTCAGCGCATGGTGGACGACGTGGCGCACCTCCTGTCACGCCATTTCGGCGATTCCGAAATCGGTGAGGCGGTAGCGCTGGTCAACCAGCTCTTCCAGCGCACCTGGGCGGAGCAGGGCAGCGTCGTGAAGCCGAGTACCGCGACGCAGCCCCAGCCTGCAAGCCTCCCCTCGAACCGCAAACGCCTTCACTGACGCTGATCAGGGCCGCCTTCAGCGGGAAGGAGGGAAACAAGGAGGAAACCGGCCGGTTTCCTCCTATTCGTGACCTTCCTGCCGGGTCAGGGCAATACTTGCACCCCTTGTACGAGGTCAAGGGAGTAGGCGTTGCGAATGTCGAAGTCCGGCTTCAGCAGTCCGGCAGAGCGCATGAATTCTGCAGTCTTGTCCCAGCGCGCGTCGGTCATGGTCATGATCCCGAGCTTGTCTGCATCGCCCCCGGTCACGAGCCGGTATTCGATCATGCGCGCGACACCGTACGCGATCAGCGCGTCCTCGATGCGCGGATTGTCCCGCTTGATAAGCGCATTGCCGGGCGCCGGGTTGGCAAGATAGCTTTTCCACCCTTCCGCGCTTGCCCGAATGAATTTTTCGATGGCTCCTTTGCGCGCAGCAAGCGTGCCCCGCGTCACCACGATCGTCTCGGCATATGGCGGGTATCCCAGGTCTGCCAGCAGAAAAACCGAAGGCTTGATCCCGGCCTTCTCGATCGAGTAAGGCTCGGACGTGATGTAACCCTGCTGAGCGGCGCGCTTGTCGACGAGAAATGGCTGGACGCTGAACGAGTACGGGCGTAGTTGCGCGTCGGTGAATCCGTAGCGCGCTTTCAGCCAGGGCCAGAAGGTCGTATGGCTCGCCGGACTGATGAAAATCGGGCGTCCCTTCAGCTCTTCGAGCGACTTGACGTCCGGATGCGCAATGATCGCCGCAGGGTCCTTCTGAAACGTCGCTGCAACCGTCACCACCGGAAGTCCCTGCGCCACAGCCTGCGCGGTCTGGATGTCGTATCCCATGAAGAGGTCCGCTTGCCGCGCAACCAGGATCTGCAGGCCGTTCACCTGCGGGCCGCCCATGCGGATTTCGACGTCCAGGCCGTGCTTGCGGTAGATCCCCTCGGCGACTGCCTGATAAAAACCGCCGTGCTCGGCCTGGGCGTACCAGTTCGTGGTGAACACGAGCTTCGTGAGCGGCTGGGCGGCGCCGTGCGCCGCGACTGTCATGCCACAAACGAACGCAAACAGGAATCGAGCTCGTCGCGCTGCGGCCATGGGCGTCTTTCTTGATTGCGATTACGGGAAGTAACGGCACATTGCCGGTAGCCGCAACCTTACCGCATCTCCACGACGAGCTCGCTCTCGTGCCAGTTTCGTAGCGCGACCTTGGACAGCCAGACCATCGCCACGAACAATGCGACGCCAGTGAGCGTGAGCACGATGAGCGCGGCGAACAGACGCGGCACATTGAGCTGCAGACCGGCCTGAAGGATCTGATACGCGAGTCCGGCGCCGGCCGCGCCCGTGCCGGCGACGAACTCGGCGACCACCGCGCCGATCAGGGCCAGCCCGCTCGAGATCCGCAGCGCGGCGAAGAAATACGGCGCAGCGCTCGGCACGCGCAGCCGCCACAGCACCGCCCAGCGCCCCGCCTTGTACATCCGCATGAGGTTCATCAGACCGGGATCGACGCTGCGCAGTCCGAGCGTCGTGTTCGAGATCACCGGAAAGATCGCCACGATCGTGGCGCAGATGACGAGCGCGAGTTGCGTGTCCCGGACCCAGATGATGATGAGCGGGGCCACTGCCACGATCGGCGTCACCTGCAAGATCACCGCATACGGAAACAGCGCCAGCTCGAGCCAGCGACTCTGAGCGAACAGGAAGGCGATCAGCGTGCCGAGCACCACCGCAAGGGCGAATGCGCTCAGGGTGACCTTCAGCGTCACGAGGAGCGAATGCCAGAACAGCCCCCAGTCTTCGATCAGCGCGCGCAGCACCGCCAGCGGCGAGGGCACGATGTACCACTGCACGTCGTACGCGGTGACGAGCGCCTGCCATACGATCAGGACGAGGAGCGCAACGCCGACTGGCGCGGCAACGCGGGCAACGCGCCGCGTGGCCGCGGCGCGTTGCTCCGTGCGCGCGGAGTCCATCAGACGCGCGCTCCGAATTCGCGGCTCGCCTCGGCAAGCGCCGACTGCAGTCCCCGCGCATGCTCGACGAATCGCTGCGAGACGCGGAACGCCTCGGTCCTCGGATAAGGCTCGTCGATCACGATTTCGTCGATCAACCGGCCTGGTCGCGACGACATCACGACGACCCGCTGCGAGAGAAAGACCGCCTCGTAGATGCTGTGGGTGACGAATACGACGGTGAATCGCCGGTCCGTCCAGAGGTCGAGGAGCTCCGCATCGAGCCGGGTGCGCGTGATCTCGTCGAGCGCGCCGAACGGCTCGTCCATCAGCAGAAGATCCGGACGGGTCACCAGTGCCCGCGCGATCGATGCGCGCATCTGCATGCCGCCCGAAAGCTCGCGCGGATAGCTCGCTTCGAATCCGGCGAGGCCCACGAGCCCGAGCGCATCGCGCACGATTCCATCGGCCCTGGCTCGCGGCACGCGGGCCAGATCAAGCGGCAACCGAATGTTCGCTGCGACCCGTGCCCACGGCATGAGCGTCGCATTCTGGAACACCATCGCCAGGCTCCGTCCGGGCGCACCGATAGTCTCGCGGCCCGCGCCCCACCATCGTGCTCGGCCACTCGAAGGGGTGGCAATGCCCGCAATCAGATTGAGGATGGTGCTCTTGCCGCAGCCCGATGGACCGAGCAACGTCAGGAACTCGCCTTCGTGAACCGTCAGCGTCACCGGGGCGAGCGCACGCGTGCCGCTCGGGTAGGTCTTGGCGATGCCGTCGAGGGCGACGACGGCGCGCGGTTCAGGTGCGGGTGCGGTTTCGCTCACCCGATCGTCACGCGGGCGGCCTTGCGCTTGCCCACCTGCAGGACCGCAACGGTGCCGGAAGGAAGCGCAAGGCCCTTGTCGCTGACGCGCTCGCCGTCCAGCTTCACGCCACCCTGCTCGATCATTCGCATCGCTTCCGACGTGCTCGCCGTGAGGCCCGCCTGTTTCAGTATCTGCGTGAGCAGCAGCGGCCCGCCCGCCCCGGAGAGACTGACCTCGGGCAGGTCCTCGGGCAGCTCGTGGCGCTGAAACCGGGACTCGAATTCCAGGTGCACGCGGTCGGCCTCGGCGCGACTGTGAAAACGCGCGACGATCTCTTTGGCAAGCAGCACCTTGATGTCGCGGGGATTACGGCCCTCCTCGACCGCTCGGCGCCAGCCCTGGATCGTATCGATCGATGCGAACGAGAGCAGCTCGATGTAGCGCCACATCAGCGGATCGGAGATCGACATCAGCTTGCCGAAGATCTCCTGCGGCGGCTCGGTGATCCCCACGTAGTTGCCCAGAGATTTCGACATCTTGTTCACCCCGTCGAGGCCCTCGAGCAGCGGCATGGTGAGGATACATTGCGGTTCTTGCCCGTTTTCGCGCTGCAACTCGCGACCGACCAGCAGATTGAACTTCTGATCGGTGCCGCCGAGCTCGATGTCCGATCGCATCATGACCGAGTCGTACCCCTGCGCGAGCGGATAGAGAAGCTCGTGGATGGCGATGGGCTGATTTCCCTTGAACCGCTTCGCGAAATCGTCGCGTTCGAGCATGCGCGCAACGGTGTACTTGGCCGCCAGCCGGATCATGCCCGCGGCGCCGAGGGCATTGCCCCATTCGGAGTTGAAAAGGATCTCGGTCCGCTCCCGGTCGAGGATCTTGAATACCTGCGCCTTGTAGGTTTCCGCATTTGCGGCAATCTGGTCGGGGGTCAGGGGCGGGCGTGTGACATTTCGGCCAGTCGGATCGCCGATCATTCCGGTAAAGTCCCCGATCAGGAACATCACGTGGTGCCCCAGGTCCTGGAACTGGCGCATCTTGTTGATGAGGACTGTGTGGCCCAGGTGCAGGTCCGGGGCGGTGGGGTCGAACCCGGTCTTGACCCGGAGGGGTTTGCCCCGCTTGAGCTTTTGGATAAGCTCGGCCTCAACGAGCAATTCGTCGCAACCCCTAGTAATTACATCGAACTTGTTTCGCCAAGTCACTCATTAGATGGAAACATTTTTCTTGGAATCTCGTGAAAGCTTTGCTACACTGAGCCGCACTGCAGGGAAAACATGCAGAAAAACAACGCGTTGATTCTAGCGCACCTCGATCCGCCGCGGATACGCCGCAAGCGCCGCGCCGCGCTGGTAGTGGCTGTGTTCTCGCTTTTCGGCATGGTGGCGGCGTTCGGAACCGTACGGGAGACGTCTCAGCCGCCCGTGGAGCGCATCACGGTCGTGGAGAAGCTCGCGATCGCAGACGCGCAGGTGCCCGCCGAAGAAGCGCACGTCTTCTGGCACGAGGAACGCTTCGACCGGGGCGACACGCTCGCCGCGTTGCTGGCGCGCCTTGGAGTGGATCCTGCCATTGCCGCGCAACTGGTGCGGGAAAACGGGCGGGCCAAGCCGTTCCGGTCGCTGCGCCCCGGGATGATCGTTCAGGCGATGACGGCCGATCACGGCGATCTGCTCAGCCTGCGCTTCGTGGCGGGCCGCGACACGATACTCGGCTTCGACCGCACGCCCGACGGCTTCAGCACGGTTGAGGAGCCTGCCGAGTTCTCGAGCGCCGTGCACATGAAATCCGGCGAGATCCACTCCTCGCTCTTCGCCGCGGCCGACGACGCCGGACTTCCGGATTCGGTCGCGATCCAGCTCGCGGAAATCTTCGGCGGAGACATCGATTTTCATCGGGATCTGCGGAAGGGTGATCGCTTCTCCGTCATCTACGAAACCCTTTATCACCAAGGGCGAGCGATCAAGTCGGGACGCGTGCTCGCCGCCGAGTTCATCAATAACGGACGCGAGTACCGCGCAGTGTGGTTTGGCGAAGAATCCGATACGGGCAGCTACTATGCGCCGGACGGCAAGAGCCTGCGCAAGGCGTTCCTGCGATCGCCCCTGGAGTTTTCGCGTGTCACCTCCGGGTTCTCGACACGGCGCTTTCACCCGCTGCTCAAGACGTGGCGGGCACACAAGGGCGTCGACTACGGCGCGCCGACCGGAACACGCGTGCGCGCCACCGGCGATGGCGTGGTCGAGCTGGCCGGCCAGCAAAACGGCTATGGCAATGTCGTGATTCTGCGGCACAAGGGTCAAATCAGCACCGTCTATGCGCACCTGTCCAAGTTCGGCGCCGGCATGCACCGCGGCGTGCGGGTGAGTCAGGGCGACATCATCGGCTACGTGGGTTCGACCGGTTGGGCGACCGGGCCGCACCTGCATTACGAGTTCCGGGTCGCGAACGAGCATCGCGACCCGTTAAAATGGTCTTTCCGTCAGCCGAGCCCGTACCGGCCAAGCGCATGGACGCGTTCCGCGAGCAGACCGGGCCGTACGCCGCACAACTCGCCCAGCTGCGCAGCGTGTCGATCGCCGCGCTCGACTAGCGCGCCTTCCGCCGTGCCCGAGCAATACGCTGGGCTCATGTCGGGCACGAGCCTGGACGGTGTCGACGTCGTCCTGGTGGATTTCGGGTCCTCGCCGTGGCGGCTGATCGCCGCACATTCGCTCGCCTACCCTCCCGAGATCCAGGCAGAAGCGCTCGCATTGAACGAGCGCGGAGAAGACGAGATCGGACGCGCAGCGTTGCTCGGGGTGGCGCTATCACGTCACTACGCCCAGGCGACCCTGGCAATGCTCACCTTCGCAGGTGTCGATGCCGACGGCGTGAACGCAATCGGATGCCATGGGCAAACAGTGCGGCATCGGCCCGACTGCGGCTACACGACACAACTCGTCAACGGTGCCACGCTTGCCGAGCGAACCGGAATCTGCACCGTATGCGATTTTCGCAGTCGGGACATCGCTGCAGGCGGTCAAGGCGCACCACTTGCTCCCGCGTTTCACGCCGCGCGTTTCCGTTCACCCGACAAGCATCGCGTGATCGTCAATCTCGGCGGAATCGCGAATGTGACCGACCTGCCCCTCGACGGGCCGGTCGTCGGCTTCGATACCGGTCCTGCCAATATCCTCCTCGACAGTTGGACCCAGACGCACCAGCGCACCTCCTTCGATCGCGATGGCGCGTGGGCAGAGAGTGGAGCAGTGATCGAACCGCTGCTCGCAGCCTTTCGCACCGAACCGTACTTCGCAGCGCCCCCGCCGAAGAGTACCGGGCGCGAGGAGTTCAATCGCGCCTGGCTCGAGCGATTCGCGCCGGATCGCTATCGGCCTGCCGACGTGCAAGCGACGCTCGCTGAACTCACGGCAGCGACTGTCGCCGATGCGATCGAGCGCCACTGCGCCGCGGCCTCGGAGATCCTGCTATGCGGCGGCGGCGCAGAGAACGGTGACCTGGTCAATCGTCTCGCCGCGCGCCTTCCGGGCCGCACGTTGACCGATACCGGCGCACTCGGCGTGCCGCCGAAGCTGGTCGAAGCCTTCGCATTCGCATGGCTCGCACGCGAAGCCCTCGCCGGAAGGCCAGGAAACATCCCCTCGGTCACTGGTGCATCAGGTCCGAGGGTACTTGGGAGCTATCTACCCCCGGTAGTGCCGAGCCTTCGGCCCCGGGGATTTGGAAGGTTACGAACAGGAGGAAACCGGCTGGTTTCCTCCCGTTACCCTCCTTCCCGCAGAGAGCAACAACTGCTCGTCGCGTTGAGACCGTGATTCTCGCCGCCGAAATACAAAAACGGGGGCTTGCGCCCCCGTTTCTTGTCGATAGAATCCTGCGCTCAAGTCGAGAAAGAAGAACCGCAGCCGCAGGTGCTCGTCGCGTTGGGGTTCTTGATCACGAACTGCGCGCCCTCGATGCTCTCCTGATAGTCGATCTCGGCGCCGACCAGATACTGGTAGCTCATCGGATCGATCAGGAGCTGCACGCCGTTCTTCTCCATGACCGTGTCGTCATCGTTCGTTGCTTCGTCGAACGTGAATCCGTACTGGAAGCCCGAGCAGCCTCCGCCGGTCACGAACACGCGCAGCTTGAGTTCGGCGTTACCTTCCTCGTCGATCAGTTGCTTCACCTTGCCAGCCGCACTGTCGGTGAAGATCAACGGTGCCGGCATCGGCATTTCCGTCACTGCATTCATTTGATGCTCCTCGATTCGGGCACGTTGCCCATATTGTTGCCCACCGCGCAAGGCGGGTCAATCGGGTCAGATGCCGTCTGTTGAACTTAGTCCGACTGTTGCCTTCAGCTATTGCCGTCAGTTCTTGCCGTCAGTTCTTGCCTTTTGCCAACTTCAGCTCTACGGCCTTCCCTTCGCCGCTCGCGGCAGCGTGCACCAACCTTCCCTCGACGACCGCCCCGAGATGGATTTCCAGGTTGGTGTAGTGGATATCACCGGTCACCCGGCACCGGGGCTGGAGCTCCAGGAATTCCGATGCGTGCACATGGCCGACGATCGTGCCATTGACCACCATATGGGTGACACTCACCTCACCTTCAATACGTGCCTGCTCGCTGACAACTACCGTGCTCGGCTGATCGTTGGAAGATGAGACATCTCCCTTGACCTCGCCGTCGATCCGCAGGCCACCGCTGAAGATGACGCTGCCCTCGATCCGTGGTCCCTGACCCGATCAGGCTATCGATTCGATTCTGCGGTTTGGAGGGCTTCTTGCCGAACATGCTACCTCCCGGATTCCGATTCATGGACTGCGTCGAAATGGACGCTGGCGTTCTCCTGACCCGGCTTTCCTTGGGACAAACCTCAGGACAAACCTCAGGACAAACTGACGCTCTCTGTCGCGCGCGGCTGGCCCGATCCCTTCTCGAGCAGCCGCACCTGAACCGACCGCACCTTCGCGTTCGGGTCGACCCGGATCACGCCATCGGCCCGATAGAACCGACTGAATTTGATCTGATAGGCCGACTGCGGTTCCGACGTCTCGTCGGGAACGACCAGCATAACATCCTTGCGTTCGAGCTGCATTTTGACGATGAACTGGAGTCGTCCGCTGATCTCGCGCGGTCGCGAGCCACCCTGCATCAGCAGCACGCGGTAGCGGTATTCCCCGGGGAGGACGTTGCTCTCGACCTTGAAGCGGGCGACCGTCACACGTTCCTCGGCATGATCCTGCGCGGACAGGTTCTCGAAAAAGGCGATGTCCTCCTTCAAGCGCGCGTTGTCCGCCTCCAGCGCTTTCACCTGTTGCGCAAGATTGCGCTGCGCAGTCTGCTCGATCTTCAATCGCGCGTCGCTGGAGTCCGCGATGGCCTGCAGCCTCGGCACCCGTTCCTCCAGCTCGGCCACCTGCGTCCGTAGTCGCTGCAATTCCTCGTCCAGGACACCACGATCGAAGCCTGCGAATCGCCGGCCCGTGTCGTACATCCACAGCGCCAGCGCACCCGAGATCGAGAGCACCACGATCACACGCAGCGCCCGCCAATACCATGCGACGTGCGGGCTGACCGCGAGTCGCGGGGCGGCGATGCCGAAGCGCTGGCGAAACCGCCGCAAGAGCTTGCGCATGAGCGCTCACGGTACGACCGGCAGCTGCTGCAGCCCGGTCTTCTCTTCGATGTCGAACATCAGGTTCATGTTCTGCACGGCTTGGCCGGCGGCGCCCTTCACCAGGTTGTCGATAACTGCGAGCACCACAAGCATGTCATTGTCATGCGGTCGATGCACGGCAATCCGGCACAGATTGGCGGCACGCACGGAGCGCGTGTCGGGATGTCGTCCTGGCGGCAGCACGTCCACGAACGGCTCGGTCCGATACCGGGTCTCGTAGAGCGCCTGGAAATCCGCCTCGCGCGTGATCCGCGCGTAGAGCGTTGCGTGTATCCCGCGGATCATCGGTGTGAGATGCGGAACGAACGTGAGGCCCACGGGTTTTCCTGCCGCCTGCGCGAGCCCTTGCCGGATCTCCGGCCAGTGCCGGTGTCCGGGCACGCCATACGCAGCAAAGTTATCGGACGCCTCCGAGAACAGCAAGTGCGCCTCGGCTTTGCGCCCGGCACCGCTCACTCCTGATTTTGCGTCCGCAATGAGGTGGTCGAGATCGACCACGTTTTCCTCCACCAGCGGCAGAAGGCCGAGTTGCACCGCAGTCGGGTAGCAGCCGGGGTTGGCCACGATGCGCGCTGTTCGTATCGACGCACGATTCATTTCCGGCAATCCATAGACCGCCTCGGTGACCAGCTCGGGCGCGGCGTGTTTCATCCGATACCACTTCTCCCACTCGCCGACATCGCGAATCCGGAAATCCGCGGAGACATCGACGATGCGCACGCCCGCTTCCACCAGCGCACGCGCCTCGCCCATCGCGACCCCGTTCGGGGTGGCGAAGAACACCACGTCGCATCGAGTGAGGGGCGCGTTCGCAGGGTCGCTGAACGCAAGCGCGATGTGACCGCGCAGGCTTGGAAACAGATCCGCCACAGGAATGCCGGTCTCCTTGCGGGAAGTGATGGCCACCAGCTCCACGTCCGGATGCTGAATGAGCAGGCGCAACAGCTCCACGCCCGTGTAGCCCGTTCCGCCGACGATTCCAACTTTGATCATCGATTCGTCCCTCACCGGGATGTCGTCTTCCGGCGACATCCTTCGCACTGACAAAAAAGCCGCCTCGCGGGCGGCTTCTGCATTCTCGCTATGCGGACATCATCGCTTCGAGTATTGCGGGCGCCGCCGCGCCTTGCGGAAACCGACTTTCTTTCGCTCGACCTCGCGCGCGTCGCGCGTCACGAGACCGGCCTTCGACAGCGATGGCTTGAGCGCCGCATCGTACTCGATGAGTGCGCGCGTGATGCCGTGACGGACCGCACCTGCCTGACCCGACTCGCCGCCACCCACCACGTTCACCATGATGTCGAACGTGGCGAGGTTATTGGTGAGCGCAAGGGGCTGGCGCGCGATCATCCGGCCCGTCTCGCGTCCGAAATATTCGTCGATCGGTTTGTCGTTGACGACGAAACCGCCTTTACCGCTTTTCAGGAAGACGCGCGCAACCGCGCTCTTGCGACGGCCGGTGCCGTAGTAGTACTCGCCGATCATTACTGGATCTCCAGCGTCTTGGGCTGCTGCGCAGAATGCGGATGCGCGTCGCCCGCGTAGACTTTCAGTTTGCGATACATCGCCGAACCCAGCGGACCTTTCGGCAACATTCCCTTCACGGCGATTTCGAGCACGCGCGTCGGAAATCGCGCATGCAGCGTGGCGAACTCCGTTTCCTTGAGCCCGCCGGGCTTGCCGCTATGGCGCCGGTAAAGCTTCTGGAGGGGCTTCGCGCCCGTTACGCGCAACTTCGATGCATTGATGACGACGAGATAGTCACCCGTGTCGACGTGCGGCGTGTAGATCGGCTTGTGCTTGCCGCGCAGGCGTGCCGCCAGCTGAGAGGCAAGCCGACCGAGCACCTTGTCGGCGGCGTCCACGACATACCAGTCGTGACGCACCTCGGCGGGCTTGGCGGAAAAGGTTTTCATCGATTCGACGACTCGAGGTTGGGCCAGTTCTTGGATGGCTGCGCCGGGTAAGCGCAGACGAAAGCCTGAGATTCTATTGCGCCGGGCTTGCTCCGTCAAATCAGAAGCTTGGGCAAAAAAAAGCGCAGCCGATGTGGCTGCGCGGAATCCACCAAAGGAGGAGGGTGGAGGAGACAAAACCTGGAATCGCTGAAAACCAATCAGCGAATTCCGAACTGGTTCGATTATGCAATTCCACTTGCTGCAGCGCAAGCACATTTGGTGCGTTGCCGCATAGACATTTTAATACCGTGGATTATCTCGATTTATTTCATGTGTCTGCTAAAAACCCTAACATAAACAATGGATTTCTCAATGCAGTGGGCAGCGATCTGCGACGGAGCGCGAAAATGTCGAGTCCCGCCGCTGCTCCGCGCGTCCCGGTTGATGCGTGGCACAACACGCATGGCTCCAGGCTCCACCGAGCGCGGCGCGGGATCGCGAACGCTAGAATGCTCGATTGATTACAGGAGCGCGGGCGATGGAGTGCACGGTACGGTGGGGCGGATTGGATGGCGGTATGACCTTCGTTGCCGAGACCGGCAGCGGGCACGCGTTCGTCATGGACGGCGCGCCGGAAGGAGGCGGGCGCAACCTTGGGCCACGCCCGATGGAAACCGTTCTCGCGGGCACCGGTGCCTGCACGGCCTACGACGTCGTGCTCATCCTCAAGAAGAGCCGCCAGGACGTGCGTGGTTGCCACGTCGACGTCTCGGCGGAGCGCGCGACGACCGATCCGAAGGTCTTCACGCGGATCAACATGCATTTCGTCGTCCGCGGTCGCAATCTCAAGCCCGCGGCGGTCGAGCGCGCCGTCCACCTCTCTCACGAAAAGTACTGCTCCGCATCGGCCATGCTCGGCAAGACGGCGGCAATGACGGTCACTCACGAAATCGTCGATGACGCCTGATTTCGCGCCTCGCCGGGCGGCTTGATCGTCTGAATCGTGGTGCAATCTGGCGCCAGCAGTCATTGCGCGGTGCCGCAATGCCGCGATCCGCCCCAAGTCTCTTCTCGGCTGTTGCGTTTTCGCAACGAAAGGCTTTAAGCCTTTGTATTTTCATTGTGATCCGAGAATGGCATTCGTATACTTCTCGCGTGCCGTCGGGGGGTTGCGGAGGAGCGCCCGGCGTGCAAATTGGAGCGGAGAAAACGCAAAATGAAGAAGCGACAAAGTCAGAACAACCTGTTGGCAGTGGCCGTGGGCGCGGCGCTCGCCACGCTCGGGTCCGGTGCATACGCGAGCGGATTTCAGATCCAGGAGCAGAACGCCAGCGGCCTCGGTCTGGCCTATTCAGGGATGGCTGCCGCCGTCCAGGACGCCAGCACCGTCTTCTGGAATCCGGCCGGCACGGCGCTGCTGCCAGGAATTCAGGGGGCATTCGCGCTGAACTACATCATCCCCGACACCAAGTACACCGACGGACCGAGCCCCAATCCCGCGCGTCAGCACCTTCAATCCGCTGGCAGGCAACGGTGGCCAGGGCGGCGAGAGCGCGCTGGTGCCGGCGATGTATGGCTCCTGGATGATCAACAACCAGTGGTCGGTCGGTCTCGGGATCAACGCGCCGTTCGGCCTCGCCACCGAGTGGGATAGCCCGTGGCAGGGCCAGTTCCACGCGATCAAGTCGGAAATCAAGACGCTCAACATCAATCCGACCGTGGCCTTCAAGGTGAACAACGCCATCCAGCTCGGCGCGGGTGTCGGGTACCAGCGGCTCGAGGCGACGCTTACCACGGCGGCGAACCTGGCGGGCACCGCGATCGGACAGGTCAAGGGCGATGACTGGGCGTGGGGCTGGAACGTCGGGGCGCTGTTCGCGCTCGGCCCGGCCACGCGCATCGGCGTCACCTATCGCTCGACCATGAAATACGAGGTCGATGCGGATCTCACCTTCAACACGCCTGCGCTCGCCGCAGCCGCGGGCACGGTGAAGGCCAACATCAAGCTCCCCGACACTTTCTCGGTGGCCGTGTCGCATCAGCTGAACCCGAAAATCCGGCTGCTGGCGGACTGGACGTGGACCGGCTGGGATTCGATCCAGAACCTCACGATCGTTCGCACCAGCGGACCGCTCGCGGGAACGAACGCGTCCAATACCGCGCTCAACTTCCAGAACAGCTGGCGCCTCGGCGGCGGGATCGAGTACGAGGCCAGTCAGATGTGGCTGCTGCGCGGAGGACTCGCCTACGACACGTCTCCGGTCCAGGACCAGTATCGTACGCCGCGACTGCCGGACAACGACCGCACTTGGCTTTCGGTCGGCGCGCGCTACAAGCCGTCGCCCAACTGGTGGCTCGATGTCGGCTATAGCTACATCTGGGTGCACGACGGAACCAGCCAGCTGACGCCGAATACCCTGCCGCCCGGAAATCTGGTGGGCAACTACAAGACCAACATCAACATTCTGGGCGCACAAGCGAGCTTCATGTTCTGAAATTCTGAGTAAGGCTGGCGCCGGTGGGAGCCGGCGCACAGGGAGGCCATGGGAAGGGCGCGGCGAAAGCCGCGCCCTTTTCCTTTCCTATGGGAGAATCGAGGGACGCCCTGCTCGCACGGGTTGGCAGGTTACGAACAGGAGGAAACCGCCTGGTTTCCTCCCGTTACCCTCCTTCCCGGTGCGTCGGAGAACAGGTGGCTAGATCCGGTAAGAGAGCGTCGTCATGACCTTCGCCACGGCGGCCATGGCGCGCTTCACGGGAAAGGGCAGCTCGCGCGCGCCCAGTCGGGCAGCCATCTGTGCATGTCCAGCCTCGTCCGCCTTCATCTGCGCGACGATCGCGCGGGTACGCGTGTCGTCGAGTTCGAGCCGCCCGAGATGCCCCTCGAGATGACGCTCGACCTGGCGCTCGGTCTCCTTGAGAAAGCCGAGGTTCCACGCGTCGCCGGCTTTGCCGGCGGCAAATCCGATCGCGAGCGAGCCGACGTACCAGAGCGGATTGAGCAGGCTCGTGCGCCCACCGAGCTCCTCGATGCGCGACTCGGTCCACGCGAGATGGTCCTCTTCCTCCCGCGCCGCCGAGCGCAAAGCGCGCTTTGAGACGATCGTTCTGCGACGCAAGCGCCTGCCCTTGATAAAGGGCCTGCGCGCAGACCTCGCCGCAGTGATTGACCCGCATGAGCCCTGCCGCGTGGCGACGCGACACGTCGTCGAGATCCGCCTCGGGAAGCTCGCGCCCCGGCGTCGGCCGCTCGCTCGCATGCACACCAAGGATCGTTCGGACGCCTTGGTCGAACCCGACGATCAGCCGGTCAACTGCGCTCAGCATCCATCAAGCATAGCCCAGCTTACCGGGAAGGAGGGTAACGGGACGAAACCAGGCGGTTTCCTCCCGTTTGTGACTGAGTGGGGAAACACCTCGCGCTAAACCACCGGACCGGTCTTGGCGGGATGGGGGTAACGGTGGTGGAACCGAAGCGGTTTCCCCCTGTTCGTGAGGCGCTGCGCCCGCTTTTCGCCCGCGGAAACCGTTTGGTTTCCGCAGACGCAAAAAAAACGGGCGCCGAAGCGCCCGTTTCCATCCGAACCCGGTCTAAGCCGGGTTTTTCTTAGAAGTGATGGAAGAAGCCGAATGCCAGTACCCGCGGATCCGCACCGTAGGGCGTGTTGACGCCTGGTTGGTCGAGGTGATCGCCGCACCGGTGTAGTCGATGAAGTCGTTCGACTTGTTGGAGACCTGGTTGTACGAGAGATACAGCCAGGTACGCTTCGACAGCAGGTAGCGACCGCCGACCATGAAGCCCTTCGCCGAGGTGCTATCGCAAGTCAACGCGTCGACCGCCGCGCAGTTCTTGATGTCGCCGGTCCAGCCGTACTGCGCCATCGCCTGGATGTTCCCGAAGGTCTGCGACCAGTTGATGGTGTAGCCGTCCTTCCTCACGGTTTGACCCGCGAGCAAACCGGTTGCGCCGTTCTGCGAGGTGCGAACCCAGATCACGCCGATGCGCGCGCCGGGCATGTAGCCCCAGCTCACGCCGGCCTTGTACAGCTGGCCTTTCTGCTGGAAGCTGGTGATACCGACGTTGTTCGTGTTGGCCGCCACGTTGGCGTAGTCCAACTGGCCATAAACCGGCCCGAACGTACCGCGCCAAGTCGCTGCCCAGATCTGGCCGTCCGCCTCGATGCTGGCGCTCTTGTTCTGCACAGTTTCCTGCGCGCTGCCCCCGGCGACCAGCTCAAGGTGAAGTTGTTGCCGGCCCAGGTCGGCGTCGTGTACTGGATCGTGTTGCTCACGCGCGCCGCCACGATACCGCCGCCGCTTACGCGACCGAGGTTCGTGCCGTTCGTCCAGGGAATCTCGGTGTTGATCCAGCTGCCCGCATACTGCGCGTTCACGCCGTTCACCCAGTACATCGACTGACGGCCGTAGGTAATGCGACCCCAGCCAGCCTGCAGGCCGCCCCAGGTGTCACGCGTACCCCAGTTGCCGGTCGACACGTTCCCCTGACCGCCCTGACCCGTCTGGGCCGTGCCGTTGTCGATGTTGACGCCCGACTCGATCTGGAAGATCGCCTTCAGGCCGTTGCCGAGATCTTCCGTCCCGCGCAAGCCGACCCGCGAGCTGTTGTCGAACACACGGAAGCGGCCTTCGCGGCTCGAATCCGTGAGTGCACCGACGCCGCCGATCGTGGCGCCCGGGGCCTTGTAATAGTCCAAGCCGCCGTTGATCCGGCCGTACAGCTGCACGTTGCTCGACTGCGCGAACGCAGCGGGAGCGACGAGCACACCGGCGACCGCGGCTGCCATCAGTTTCTTGTTCATCAAGAAGTTCTCCTCGTGAGATTGCCTGAAGCGCCGGGTCCCCCCTGCGCCGTTCACTCCTCCGAGCGTTTCGGGAAGCTGGTGGCATTCTGCCAAACGCCTAGAACCACCCGCAACTAAAGCCGTCGAAAAAGCCCTCTGGACCGGCTTTTCTGTTGCGCCCACGCAACAGATCGACCAAAAACGTGGAATTATTAAAATCAATGAGTTGCAAATAATTCCTCAAGTGCGACGCCAGGATCTGTGGCGCGCATGAATGCTTCGCCTACGAGGAACGCCTGGACCGCATTGGCGTGCATCCGCGCGACGTCGGAGGGCGCCAGAATGCCGCTCTCGGTGACCACCAGCCGGTCGCCGGGAACGCGCGCCAGCAGGTCGAGCGTCGTTTCGAGCCGCGTTTCGAATGTCCGAAGATTCCGGTTGTTGATGCCGACGAGCGGCGTGGCGAGATTGAGCGCCTTTTCGAGCTCGCCCGCGTCGTGTACTTCCACTAGTACGGCCATACCGAGCGACCGTGCCGCCGCCTCGAGCGCCTGCATGCGCGGAAGGTCGAGCGCCGCGACGATGAGCAGGATGCAGTCGGCGCCCAAGGTGCGCGATTCGTGCACCTGATACTCGTCGATGACGAAATCCTTGCGCAGCACGGGCAGTCCGCATGCTTCGCGCGCGAGAGCGAGGTGCGCGGGTGCGCCCTGGAAGAACTGCGCGTCGGTCAGCACCGAGAGGCAGGCAGCACCGTGGCGTGCATACGATTGCGCGATGGCAGCCGGGTCGAATTCCGTGCGGAGTACCCCTCTGCTGGGGCTCGCACGCTTGATTTCTGCGATCACGGCCGGCCGCCCGGCGGCGATCCGCGCGCGCAGTGCGCCGACGAAGTCACGCGGCGGCTGTTGCGCGGCCGCCAGCGCGCGCACGACTGCCAGCGGTCGATCCCGCTGTGCGTCTGCCAGTTCCGCTCGCTTGACCGCAAGGATGCGTTCGAGAATATCGCTCACCTGGTCTCCTCGTGCATTTGCCGATTCACGCCCCGTGCCTTGCTCTCGAGAGATCCGCTCGCAGCGCGTCCAGCGCGCTCGTCCAGGTGCGTTCCGGCGCCTGGCGATACACGCGGCAGCCGGGAAACCACGGCGACTCGTCGCCCGCGGCCATCCAGCGCCATTCGGGCGGGAACGGCACGAGCACCCGGCTCGTGCGCCCGAGACCCGCGCGCAAGTGGACGCTCGTATTGCTGACTGCGACGTAATCGTCCAGCACCGCAAGCAGGCCGACCATCGAATCGAGGTCGTCGTTCGCCGTCGAGAGATCGTGCACCGGGCGACCGGCTACCGTGGACAGCGCGGCGACTTCCCCTGCAACGGGCTCCCTTTGCAGCGCGACGAGTGTGCCGGGTGTGTCGCGCAGTGCCTGCACGAGGGCATTCGCATCGATCTCTTTTGACAGCGCGCGCGCGTCGCGACCGAATTCCGGACCGCGGCGGAAATCCGTTCCCGCGCGCCACGTCACGCCTACGAATGGGGCAGCGCCCAGCGCGGCGAGCCGCGCGCGCCAATCGGACTTGCGCACCGGATCCGCGGCCAGGCGAAACACCTGCGCGGGCGCAGCGCTTTCCAGGATGCACGGCAGGTCTGCGACCGAATATGCGTCGCCTTCCGCGTGGCCAGCGTCCTTGGCCTGCGGAGTAACACTTGCAAAGAAACCGGTCCGCGCAAGCAATTCCATGAGCTTTTCGGGCGCTACGGCATGCACGCTCGCCCCGCGCTCAACGAGCTCCGGCGCGAACCGCAGGAAGAACAGGATGTCGCCCAGACCTTGCTCCGGAAGCAACCGCAACGCGCGCCCGTCGAGGCTGCGTGGCAGCGGGTTCGGAACCATCGCGCGCGGCGCAGGGCCGTCCACGTCGCGCCCCAGATATTCCCGCCAGCCCGAGGCAAAATCGCCCGCAGCGAGCATTGCATGGGCGTAGGTGCGTCGCAACAGCCCGCTTCGGGGGAAACGACGACAGGCGTCCGCGTACGCCGCAACCGCCGCGGCGTGGCCACGCGCGGCCATGAGCGCCTTGCCGTAGAGGACGATGTTCCACGGCTCGGCGGAGCCCTCGGCGACCGACGCCGCGAGAACTTCCACGGCCGCGTCCAGCTCACCGAGAAACTGGAGCACGCGCGCGCAGTTGCCGCGCGCACCCTGGTGACTCGGGTCGAGCGCCAGAGTGCGGTCGTATTCGCGGTGCGCGGCGGCGAAATCGCCGCGCTTCTCGAACACCTTGCCGAGATTGTAGTGGGCGTCCGCATGGGTCGGACGCTCGCGCAGCGCGCGCCGTAGCGACGATTCGGCGTGCGCGAGGTCGCCGGCCTCCGCTTGCGCGATCGCGAGCACGTTGAGGTAGTCCGGGTTGCGTCGATCGAGATCGAGCGCGCGCCGGATCCATTCCTGGGCGCCATCCGAATCGCCACGCTCGAGTGCGATTCTCCCGAGCAGGCCCCACGCATAGTGCTCACGCGGATTGAGACGCACGATTTCCGCGAGCACGTGCTCGGCATCCCCGAACCGGCCCGCGTCCATGCAGGTCTGCGCTTCACGGGTGAGTGCCGCGTACTGCTGTCGAATGACTGTCGGCATGCGGGTTCTGGAACGGCGCTCAGGTCTGCGAAGCGGCGCGCCACGCCTCCTCGTTCGTCAGCACGCCTTCGACCCGGCGCGGCCCGTCGGGCGTTCGGTCGTCGTACGTCACCCGAAACTCGTAGAGGACGCGCGGACGTTGCCGTGCCGCGCTGGCGATCAATGCGCGCCACCATTTCACGGGACGCACCGTGCAATGCGCGTTCTGCCCGCTCGGCAGCCGCTTCTGCGCGGGAAAGCACGCGACGTTCGCGAACACGAAGCGCCGCGCATAACCGAACAGTTCTCCGACGATCCACTCCATGTCCTCTTCGGGGCAATGCTCGAGGACGTCCGTGCAGATCACCCCGTCGAATTCGCCTTCCGGCAACGTAGCGTGCGGTGGATAGCCCGGGTCGAAGCACCGGACCGTCACCCCCCACCACGATTGGATGTCCGGGTAGACAGCGCCCGAATCGTCGGTCAGGGGCATCGGCATGTACTGCTGGCCCTTGCCGCTGCCGTAGTCGAGCACGTCGCGCGCGCCGGTCAGGTCGATGAGCCGCTTGATGCGCGGCGCCTGGGGCGGCAGGCTCTTCCCGGGAAACGTCAAGTCCGGCGGGATGCCGAGATGCGCCTCGCCATCGCGATGCATGATCTGGTACTGCCGGACCAGCCGCTCGTAGCGGGGGCTCGGTTTCGAGCGCGAGAATTTCACTGCCATGCGAATAGTCCCGTCTCCGGCGCCGTGCGGTAGCGCGCGCTCCCTATGCCTTCGCGAATTGCTGGGTGAATTTCACGAACTCGTCGAGTTTCGCGCGCGCCGCACCGCTGCCAATCGTCTCGAACGCGAGTTCGACGCCATCCTGCATCGTCGCGACCCTTCCGGACACGTAGATTGCCGCACCTGCATTGAGCGCCACGACATCGCGCGCGGAGCTCGCCTTCCCTTCGAGCGCTCGCAATACGGCATCGCGCGACTCCTCGACCGTTGTCACGCGCAACGTGCGCGGGTCGTGCACGGGAAGGCCGAAATCCTCTGGGTGAACCAGGTACTCGTTGATCCGCCCGTCCTTGAGCTCGCCCACCATGGTCTGCCCGGAAATCGAGATCTCGTCCAGGTTCTCCATCCCCCACACGGTCATCGCGTGGCGCGCGCCCAGGCGCTGCAGGACACGGATCAGGATGCCGACGAGATCGGAGTGAAAAACGCCCAGCAACTGCGTGGGGGCGCTCGCCGGATTGGTCAGCGGGCCGAGAATGTTGAATATTGTGCGCACGCCGAGCTCGCGGCGCACCGGCGCGGCGTGCTTCATCGCCGCGTGATGGTTCGGCGCGAACATGAACCCGACGCCCAGCTCGTCGATTGCACGCGCGACTTCCTGCGGCTTCAGGTTGATGTTCGCTCCGAGCGCCTCGAGCACGTCCGCGGCGCCCGATTTGCTCGATACCGCACGGCCCATGTGCTTTGCGACCCGCGCGCCGGCCGCGGCGCAGACGAACGTCGCCGCGGTGGAGATGTTGAAGGTGTGCGCGCTGTCGCCGCCCGTGCCGACCACGTCCACCAGATTCTCGGGATCCTTCACGACCACCTTGGTCGCAAGCTCGCGCATCACCTGCGCAGCGGCGGTGATCTCCCCGATCGTCTCCTTCTTGACTCGCAGCCCCATCGTCACGGCCGCTATCATTACGGGTGACATCTCCCCGCTCATGATCTGGCGCATGAGATCGAGCATCTCGTCATGGAAGATCTCGCGATGCTCGATGCAGCGCGTGAGCGCCTCCTGCGGCGTCATGCTCATGAACGTTCTCCCGTACGTTGGAGGAAATTGGCCAGCAGCGTGTGTCCGTGCTCGCTCAGCACGGACTCAGGGTGGAATTGCACGCCCTCGACCGCGTGGTCGCGGTGCCGCACGCCCATGATCTCGCCGTCATCGGTTTCGGCAGTGATTTCGAGGCAATCCGGCAGCGATTCGCGTTCGATCGCGAGCGAGTGGTAGCGCGTGGCGCTGAATCCCTCGGGAAGATCCCGAAACACGCCCACGCCCCGATGCCGGATCGCCGAGACCTTGCCGTGCATCAGCGCCCGTGCATGCCCGATCCGCGCGCCAAACGCCTGGCCGACCGACTGGTGGCCGAGGCACACCCCCAGAATCGGAATGCGACCCGCGAACTCTCGCACCAGCGGCATCGAGATGCCCGCCTCATTCGGCGTGCACGGTCCCGGCGAAATCACGATCTGCTCGGGCGCGAGCTGCGCCACCTCATCCAGCGTGATCGCATCGTTGCGCACGACTCGCACGTCCGCGCCGAGCTCGCCCAGATACTGGACCAGGTTGTAGGTGAACGAGTCGTAGTTGTCGATCATCAGCAGCATCGTGAGTCCTTGCGGTCGATTTTACCGCGTTGAAATACGACTTCGAGGCCACCTTGGAGATTGTGTTTCCCCTCCTTGTCGAGGAGGGGTGGCTGCGCAGCAGCCGGGGTGGTGCAGTGCGTTGCCCGGAGCCTCAACCACTCCCCGCCCTGCGGGCGGACCCCACCTTGGAAAGGAGGGGGTTTTTCTTGCTGAAGCCCTCGCACCTTCATCCCTCTAGCCGCGTATCGAGGCCAGCCAGCGCGATCTCTGCGGCGCGCTGCAACGCGCGCGCCTTGCTGCAGGTCTCCTGCCATTCGGTCTCGGGCACGGAGTCGGCAACCAGTCCGGCGCCGGCCTGCACGTGCAACTTGCCGTCCTTGAGCACTGCGGTGCGAATCGCAATGGCGAGATCCATGTCACCGCTGAATCCCAGATAGCCGACCGCTCCGGCATAGACGCCGCGCGCGTCCGGTTCGAGCTCATCGATGATTTCCATTGCGCGGAGCTTCGGCGCGCCGCTCACGGTGCCGGCGGGGAACGTCGCGGCAAGCACATCGAGCGCGTCGAGACCCGGCTTCAGCCGACCTTCCACATTGGAGACGATGTGCATCACGTGCGAGTAGCGCTCGACGTTCATGGTCTCGGTCACCTTCACCGAACCCACCTGCGCGACCCGGCCGACGTCGTTGCGGCCCAGATCCACCAGCATCACGTGCTCGGCACGTTCCTTGGGATCGGCGAGCAGCTCGGCGGCAAGCCGGGTGTCCTCCTCCGGGTCTGCGCCACGTCGCCGCGTCCCCGCGATCGGCCGGACGGTGACCGAGTTTCCTTCGAGCCGCACGAGGATTTCCGGCGATGCGCCGACGATATGGAAATCACCCAAATCGAAGTAAAACATGTACGGCGAGGGATTCAGCGAGCGCAGACTGCGATACAGCGCGAGCGGCGGTGCCGCGAACGGCTGGCTCATGCGCTGCGAGAGCACCACCTGCATGATGTCGCCGTCGTGGATGTAACGCCTGGCCCGCTCGACCCAGTCGCGAAACGCGGCCGCCCCGACGTTCGATTCGGCGGATGTCGGCGCGGACGGCTCTTGCGGCCTGAGCGGCAAAGGTAGGCGCAATGCGCCCAGCAACTCGCGCAGCCGCGCCTGGGCGTCCTGAAAGGCGCCGGGCTTCGCCGGATCCGCGAATACCACGAGATAGAGCTTGCCCGAGAGATTGTCGACGACCGCAATCTCCTCCGACAGGAGAAACAATGCGTCGGGGCAGCCGACCGTGTTGGGCTTTGGCGAGCGACTCTCGAGGCGCGGCTCGAGCCAGCGGGCAGTCTCGTATCCGAAGTAGCCGACCAGGCCGCCGCAGAAACGCGGCAGCCCGGGGCGCGAATAGGATCGAAATCGCTTGAGATATTCGCGGATGAACGCGAGCGGCGCGTCGGTGTCGACGCGCTCCGTTTCGGCATCGCCGTGCAGCACGCTCACCGTCCGCCCGATCACACGCAGGCGCACGGGCGAGGCGAGCCCGATGAAGGAATAGCGGCCGAACCGCTCGCCGCCGACGACCGACTCCAGCAGATAGGTGTTGGTGCGGTTCGCGAGCTTGAGATAGATCGAAAGCGGCGTATCGAGATCGGCAAAGGTCTCGAGCACCAGGGGAACCCGGTTGAAACCTTGCGTGGCGAGCCGCTTGAAGTCGGCTTCGGTCATGAACTGCTCCTGAAAGATGCTCCCGGCGGAATTTCGGAGCGCGCCAACAGCGAATGGCGCGCGTACGGCAGGCTTACGTGCGCCAGCGGCGCCAAACTTGCCGGGCGGCAAAGCTCCGATTTCCGAAGAGCAGGCAGGTCATGACGTAGGAGTGTCGGTTCGGGCAGGAACGATATTGCGCCGGAATATATCACCGGGCGCAGACGCCCGACAACGGCCCGGGCGCCGCCCTCGGACCTTGGGGACTCATTCGATCTGGAGATGCATCCGCGCGAGGATCTCGGCGGCCTCGGCCAGCGTCGCGATTGCCCGGTCGCAGGCCAGGGATTCGAAGGGACGGCCTTCGTTGTAGCCGTAGGGCACACACCAGACGGGGCAGCCGGCGGCACGCGCTGCCAGGACGTCGTTCGCCGAATCGCCGATCACGAGCGCCTCGGCGGGCGGAATGGCAAATCGTTCGCAGGCGAGCAGCATGGGTGCCGGATCCGGCTTTTTTCTCGCTACCTGGTCGCCGCACACTGCGAATTCGAAGAATTCCAGGAACCCCGTATCGCGCAGCAGCTCGAGCGTATAGCGCTCGCTCTTGTTGGTCACACACGCGAGCCGGAGGCCCAGAGCGCGCATCCGGTCGATGCCTTCGCGGGCGCCCGGATAGGGCGTCGTCTGCCGACCGGACTCGGCGGCATAGTGCCGTTCGAAGAGCGGCCACGCACGCTCGAAGAGGGCATCGTCGATGTCGCCTTCGAGAGTCCCGGCAAGCGCCCGGCGGACGAGCATCGGCAACCCCTTTCCGACGAACGTGGCGATCAGCTGCGCGTCACGCGCGGGGAAACCCAGATCGGCGTGCGTACAATTCACCGCCGCGGCGAGATCCGCCACGGTGTCGAGAAGCGTGCCGTCCAGATCGACGAGGACGGCCCGGATTGGGCTCATTCAGGCGACTTTGGCGATCTCGGCGCGCATGGCGTCGATCGTGGCCTTGTAATCTTGCGCGCCGAAAATTGCGGAGCCGGCCACGAAGGTGTCCGCACCCGCGCGCGCAATCGCCGCGATGTTGTCGACTTTCACGCCGCCATCCACTTCGAGCAGGACTTCCCGCCCCGCCTGCCTGGCGTGCGCATCGATCCGCTTGCGAACCTCGCGGAGCTTGTCGAGCGATGCAGGAATGAACTTCTGGCCCCCGAAACCCGGATTGACGGACATGACGAGCACCAGGTCGAGCGCGTGCAACGTGTAGTCGAGCCAGTCGACGGGCGTGGCGGGGTTGAGCACCAGGCCGGGTCGACATCCGCTCGCGCGGATCAGCTCGATCGTGCGATCCACGTGCTCGCTCGCCTCGGGATGAAAGCTGATGATGTTGGCGCCCGCCGCGGCGAAATCCGGCACGATGCGATCGACCGGCTTCACCATGAGATGCACGTCGATCACCGCGTCGGTCAACGGCCGGATCGCCTCGCAGACGTGGGGGCCGAAAGTCAGGTTGGGAACGTAATGGTTGTCCATCACGTCGAAGTGGATGAAGTCCGCCCCCGCGGCCACCACGGAGCGGATCTCGTCGCCGAGCCGTGCAAAGTCGGCCGACAGGATGCTGGGCGCGATGCGGTAGGTGCGGCTCGGCATGATGAATTCGGCCTGCGGAAGGGACGGGCGTGTGGAACCTGCGGATGCGGACCAATTCTAATCGCAATCCCGGCCGACCGGCCGTGCGCCGGTCGCGCTTGCGGGTTGCGCTTTTGGGTACCGCTTGTGCGGTTGGCCTATTTGTTGTGGAATGCCTATTTGTTGTGGAATGCCTATTTGTTGTGGAATAAGTGTTGTGGAATGAGTGACATGGAAACTGAAGCCGATCGCCGCTACGAGATCAGCGTCTCGACGCAGACCCAGTACCTCGCCGACCAGTCGGACGAGGGGGCCGGGCGGTTCGTCTTCGCCTATACCATCACCATCCGGAACACCGGCCGTGTCGCGGCCCAGCTGATCAGCCGCCATTGGTACATCACGGACGCCGACAGCCAGGTGCAGGAGGTGCGCGGGCTGGGAGTGGTGGGCGAGCAGCCGCTGATCAAGCCGGGCGAGTCCTTCGAATACACCAGCGGCACCGCCATCGCCACCCAGGTCGGGACCATGCGAGGCGCCTACCAGATGGTCGCCGAGGACGGCACCCGCTTCGACGCCTCGATCCCGGAGTTCACGCTCTCGGTTCCACGCGTCCTGCACTGATATCGCGAGCTACGCCTCCGCGAAGTCGAGCGGATCGTATTGCGCGGTCCAGCCGAGCTCGTCTCGCGCACGCGTGCAATCCAGCGTCAGCGAGCGCGCGGCGCCGGCCAGCCAGCCCGGCTCGCCGCCCCAGCCTCCCACTCGCCAGGCCAGCCAGAGGGCAGCGCGCAACCACGGTAACGGAAGCCCGATCGTTCGTCGATGCGACGTGCGCGCGAGCGATCGCCACGCAAAGGGCTCGGGCCAGGCGAGATTGAACGCCCCGGCCGCGTTGGAACGCAAAGCAGCCAGAATTGCGCGCGCCACGTCGGTCTCGTGGATGCACTGCAGCTGCGGCTGCGGGTCCGGCACGCGCGGATAGACGGGCATTGCCGCGAGTTGCCGCAGGAGCGGCAGCGCGTGCGGACCGAGAATGATGTGTGGACGCAGGACCACCGCCCGCACGGCGTGCAGCGCGATCCAGCGTTCGAGCTCCGCCTTGTTCTCCGCGTAAAGAAAGCCGGGCAGCGGCGCAAGCTGCGCTTGCTCGGTGACGCCTTCGCCGCTGCCGTAGACCGCCGCGGACGAGAGCACCACCACGCGCCCCGCGGCGGCGGCGATGATCGCCTGTGCGGCGGCGACGTTGACCCGGCGCATCTCGTCCCGCGACGTGCGGCCGCGCAGGACGATGTAGGCGAGATGGACCAGCGCGTCCGCCCGGCCCGCCGCGGCGAGCGCCTCCGGATCTGCAATGTCGGTCACGACCGGCCGGAACTTCGGGTGCCGGAATACCGGCGACACTCGGTCGACGCCGATCACGCTTTCGACCCAGGACGCGGCACACAATCCGGGCAACAGCGCGCGGCCGAGATGCCCGGCCGCACCCGTCACGCAGACGCGCATCGCGGGTGTCCCGCACCGAGCGCGGGCATCACCTCCTCGGCAAGGCAAGCCATCGACTCGCGCACCACGGCGCTATCCACCGCGCCGGCGCCGATCGCGCACAGCAGGTGCGTGACCCCGGCTTCGCGGTAGCGCGACAGGCGCTCAATGCACTCCGCCGGCGTACCGGCCACCGTCATGCCCGCCGCCTCGAGGAGGCGTGGCCGTGCCCCCAGCCGCAGCAGCGACCGGAATCGCCCGATCTCGCGAAACCGCTCGTACGACGGATAAAGTCGCTCCAGCACCGGGGCGGTGGTACGCAGGAGCTCGGAGTAGAACCAGGTGAATGCCGGCCGCGCAAGCGCCTTGGCGCGCGCGCCGTCGCGCAGACACAAGATGCCGACCGTCATGCCGATGCGCGCGGGTTCGGGATGGTGCCAGGCGGCACGGTATCGGCGAATGTCCTGCTCGACCATGAACCACGGCTTGAACGGCCCGACGAGGACGCCGAGCCGGGCCTCGGCCGCCCAGTCGAACGTCTCCGGGCTGACGGCCGCGGTCCACAGCGGCGGGTGCGGCCGTTGCACGTTCGCCGGAACAATGTCGAGATCGTCGAAGCGGTAATGCGGCCCCGCATGATTCAGCGGACCGTCTGCAAAGCTTGCCCGCAGCACTGCGAGCGATTCCTCGACGAGCTCCCGGCTATCGGCCATGCGCGCGCCGAACACTTCGTACTCGCGCGGCGTGAATCCGCGCCCGATTCCCACTTCCAGCCGGCCATCGGTGAGCAGGTCCAGCGTGGCAACGCGTTCGGCGACATGCACGGGGTGATGGTATGGCAGGGGAATCACGCCCAGCCCGAGTCGCAATCGCCTGGTGCGCTGCGCGGCCGCTGCAAGCAACAGCTCCGGCTTGGAAGAATGCGAGTACCCGCGCATGAAATGATGCTCGACTAGCCAGGCGCAGCGAAAACCGGCGCGGTCCGCGACTTCAAGCTCCTCGAGCGCCTCGGCCACCGCTTGGCGTTCGGTCCGCTTGAGAAGCGGCGGCATTGCCAGCTCATAAAATAGATCGAGGTGCATATATGAAAAGTACCGGGCGGTGGCTCTGTTCAGCCGGGGTCGCTCACGCTAGATTCGGGTAACAGTACGCAATTCCCGGAGTTCCGGTCGATGCCGCCCGCGCTGGTTCAGCTGCTCAACGACGAAAGCCTGCCCTACCACGATCCCCTCGGCAAGCTCAATTGGGAGGGTGTCGCGCGCGACACCTGGTGGTTGCCACCCGAAGCGCTGTCGCTCGCGGGAGTCCCGGCGTTCGAGCGTCTGCCAATTGCCGATCGCCAGCGGCTCTCGCATTTCGAATTCGCGCACCTGCTCGAGACCGGCCTCTGGCTCGAATCGCTGTTCATCGCCCGGCTCGGTCGCGGGCTCGACGCGACCGCCGATGCCGCGCTCAAGCGACGCTATCTGCACGAGATCCGCGAGGAGGCGGGCCACAGTCTGATGTTTCTCGAGCTCATGACGCGCAGCGGCGTCTCGATCCCGGATGCGCGCACGCATCGGCCGCGGCTCGCACGGCAGGTCGGCCGTCACGCCCCCGCCGACGGGCTGCTCTTCTGGGCGACCGTGCTCGCCGGCGAGGAGTTGCCCAATCGCATGAACGCAATGGTGCGTGCCGGGATCGAGCAATCGACCGTGTCGGCAGTCGTTTATCGCATGGTCGACCTGCACATGCGCGACGAAGCGCGGCACATTGCGCACGCCCGCGCGACCGTCGAAGCGCTCGCCCGCGAAGCGTCGCCGCTGCGGAAGCGGCTTACGTCGGCGCTGCTTGGCCTGGTGATCGATCAGTTCGCGCGCTGCGTGTTTTTCCCGCCTTCCGCCGTGTTTCGGCTCGCGCTCGGCGGCGACGGCGAGCGCTGGGCGACGCTGGCGACGGCGAGCGCCGCGCGCAGCGAGCTGGCCCGCCAGTCGCTGCAGCCGACGCTCGCGTTTCTCGGGCGGCTCGGTCTGCCGGTTCGATCACGCTACGCGTACGCGTAGTCTTTTTTCCCCTCCTTGAAAAGGAGGGGATACTGCAACCCCCCTCAATCGTCGTCCCGCTTCTTCTTCGGCAGAGTCCACCAGACGACGAAGATGGCGATCGCCAGCGCGACCAAGCCCTCGAGAATGAAGATCCAGAATCCGCTATTCATGTGCGCCGCTATACTGGCCCGCTGATGCTTGGATGCACGATTCAGATGATACGTGACTCGCGCCGGTCTTTCGCGTTCGTTTCCGTGCTCGTGATCGCCACGCTTGCGCTCGCAGCGTGTGGCACTGCGAAAAAGGATGCTTCCGTCCAGGGGGACGCCTGCCCGACCGTGTCGTCATGTCCGGTCTGTCCGGTCTGTCCGGTCGTGGAACCGATCAAGCCCGATGCACCGCCGCTCACGCTCGCACGCTACGCGGATCTGCCGGGCTGGGACGTCGACGACCTGGCAGCGGCGTGGGACGCTTTTCTGCGAAGCTGTCGGGCACTCCGCTATCGTGACAGCTGGGTTGCCGCGTGCGGCAAGGCGGCCGATATCGCGTCGCCGACGAGCGATGCGATTCGCGCATACTTCGAATCCAATTTCACGCCCTATCACGTGACGAATCCGGACGGCACCACGGAAGGGCGAGTGACGGGCTACTACGAGCCGCTCCTCAGCGGCAGCCGGGAACGGCGCGGGCGGTACCTCTACCCGCTCTACGCGCCACCCGACGACCTGCTGATCATCGATCTCGCCAGCGTTGCGCCCGACACCAAGAATCTGCGCCTGCGTGGCCGCGTCGAGGGACGGCGCGTGGTGCCGTATTACTCGCGCGCGGAGATCGACGGTGGCAAGGCCCCGGTGGTTGGCAAGGAAATCGTCTGGGTCGACGATCCCATCGAGGCGTTCTTCCTGCAGATCCAGGGATCCGGGCGCGTGCGACTGCCGAGCGGAGAAACGCTGCGGATCGGCTACGCCGACCAGAACGGCCATCCGTACGCGTCCATCGGTCGCTACCTGGTCGAGCAGGGTGAGCTCACGATCGACGAGGCCTCGATGCAGGGCATCCAGGCTTGGGCGCGCGCGCATCCTGCGCGCGTGGCGGACCTGTTGAATCAGAATCCCAGCTACGTCTTCTTCCGCGAGCTCCCACCGAACGATGCCGGCCAGGGAGGCGGCGGTGGCGCCGCGTACGTGGGTCCGATCGGCGCGCTGGGGGTGCCGCTCACCGCGGAGCGCTCGATCGCTGTTGACCGCCGCTACGTGCCGCTCGGCTCGCCCGTTTATCTCGCGACGACACGGCCGAACTCGGATCAACCGCTCGAGCGACTCATGATCGCGCAGGACACCGGCGGAGCGATTCGCGGGCCGGTGCGCGCGGATTTCTTCTGGGGCACCGGCCGCGAAGCCGGCCGTCTCGCCGGCCGCATGCGCCAGACCGGCGCGATGTGGGTGCTACTCCCGAACGGTTACCCGGTTCCCGGCCAGATCGCGCCGGATCGCTGACCGCAGCAGGTTATCGCAGCGGTCGTCGATGCCTGTCAACGAGACGTCTCGTCCAGTATCGCCGAGAGCTGCTCGGGATTTCGCGCGCCCTTCACGCGCCGGCCGTCCTTGAAGTAGATCGTCGGTGTCGAGTTGACCCTCAGCTTGCGCCCGAGCGCAAGATTCTTGTCGATCGGCGTTGCGCAGTTCGCCGCGGCTTCCGGCACTTTGCGATTCAGCGCGAGATCGAAATACGCCTGGGACGGGTCCTTCGAGCACCAGATCGCTTCGGAATGCTTGCGCAGCTCGGGACGAATCACCGGATAGAGGAAAGTGTAGATGGTTGCGTTCGTGACCTCCTGCAGAGCGGTATCGAGCTGCCTGCAAGCCGGGCAGTGAGGATCGGAAAATACGGCCATGACCCGGGAGCCGTCACCACGCACCGTCTTGACCGCCTGATCCAGCGGCAGGTCGCTCCACTTGAGCGGAACGGTGGTCAGCTTGTCGACCCGCTGCTCGGTGAGATCGATGCGCGTACGCGCGTCGATCACGCGCCCGATGAAGAGATAGTCCGCGTTCTCGTCCGTGTAGACGATCTCATCACCGACCAGGATCTCGTACAGCCCGCCAAACTGGGTCTTGGTGACTTTTTCGACCTTCACGCCCTGATGGCGAGCTTCGAACGCGCGCTTCACCTGGGCTTCGTCAGCCAGCGCGGGCAGCACCGTGCCGAGCAAGGCGACTGCGGCTGCCAACAACATCACGTGTCTCATTCAGGATCCTTTCCGGCCGGCGCTTCTCCCCGGCATGGTTCAGCCCAACGCCTGGCGCACGAGCAGATTCTTCAAGACCGGCATTCGCTCGGTTAAGTTCAATCCCATGTTCCGGATTCCGGAAATAAGGCTTCCCTGGGCGGAAAAGAGGTGCTGCAAGCCATCGGTGACCCCGCGCATCGCCAGAATCGCTTCGGCCCGTGCCCGTTCGAACCGGCGCAGCAGCGCGAGCTCGCCACAATCCCTGGACGCTTCGCGGGCGCGTAGCACATCGGCGAGGGTGCGGGCGTCGGCGAAGCCGAGGTTCACGCCTTGTCCCGCCAGCGGATGCACGACATGAGCGGCGTCGCCCACCAGCGCGATGCGCGGCGCGACGATACGCCTCGCCACCAGGAGCTGCAGCGGAAAGGCTGCCGGCGGCGTGAGAAGCGCGAGGTCTCCCAGCATATGGGACCCGGCTTCGGCGACGCGCGCGCAAAGTTCGTCCGGCGCCAGCGCGAGCATTTCACTGGCATGCGCATCCGGCGTGGACCAGACCACCGACATCCGCGCCCCGGGCAGCGGGAGATAGGCGAGCACGCCGTCCGACCGAAACCACTGAAAGGCGGTGCCACGATGCGCGCGAGCGCACGTGAAGTTCGCCACGACGCCGCGTTCGCCATAGCTGCGCGCCGTCGCAGCCAGTCCTGCCTGCTGCCGGACCCACGACGAAGCACCGTCGGCGCCGACGACCAGCGACGTCGCGATTCGAGTGCCATCGTCCAGCGTGAGTGTTGCGGCGCGCGGGCCGATGTCCAGTTGCGTGCAGCGCACGGATGTGAACAGCGTCACGTCGCGTTGTGTCGCAAGTCCGTCCCACAGCGCGCGCTGCAGGCGCCCGGACTCGACGGTGAACGCGAGCTCCGCGACACCCGTCTCGTAAGCACTGAACGTCATACGTGCGTCCGACGCGTCGCCGTAGATCTCCATTCGCTGCACGGATTGAATGCGCGAAACTGTCCAGGGACTGCCATGCGCCGGTCTCGGCAAGAAACGCCGCGTTGCGCGGACTGATTGCGTAGATGCGGCTATCCCACTCGTCCGAACAGGTCGGCCGCACGCCGGGATCCACGAGCGCCACCTGCAGCCCAGTGCCCTCGAGCGCCCGCGCGAAGCTCGCCCCCACCAGCCCCGCGCCAACAACAACGACATCAAATCTCATAGGTGGATTATGACCGACGACGCCTCTGCCATCCGCTAAGTCCTTTTTGCGGGAAGGGGGGTAACGGGGGGGAACCGCGGGTTTGCCCCTGTTCGTATCCTACCGCCCTTGTTCAACCGGGGGCACTGCGGCTGACCCAGCGGCTAGGCTCATCAAAGCAGGTGTCCTATAATCCCCTCCCCGGGCGAGTTAGCTCAGCGGTTAGAGCAGCGGAATCATAATCCGTTGGTCCGGGGTTCAAATCCCTGACTCGCCACCAAATTCCTTCATCTACTCGCCTTCCATTCCTTGCCGGATTAGGGGAGCGGAAGGATACGAACGGGAGGGAACCGGCTGGTTCCCTCCCGTTACCCTCCTTCCCGCTAAAGGCGGATCTGCGACCTATTGAGAATTACGTAAATGGATGACAACCGTTTCGCTATGATGCGCGTTAATCGGAGTGGCGACACTTCGAAGGGCGGGCATGGCGAGGAAACGGTACAAACGAGACTTCAAAGAACTGGAGGCGCGTCGGCGCCGCGGCATGCGCATGCTGGCGCGTGGTGTTGTGCAGGCGGAAGTAGCGCGGGTTTGCGAAGTGAGTCGGCAAACGGCGTCGAGTTGGGCGCGGCGGCTGGGGCAAGACGCGCAAGCTTGGCGGCGCCGGCCACTGGGTCGACCTGGGGTGATGAGCGCAGCGGAGCGCGCCAAGCTCAGCAAGATGATTGTTGCCGGTGCCGTGGCCAATGGCTTTGCCACCGAGCTGTGGACCTTGGCGCGCATTGCCAAGCTGATCAAGCGAGAGTTCGGCCATGCCTTCAGCACCGTGCATGTCTGGCGGATCATTCGCGAACTTGGGTTCTCCAGCCAGCGCCCCAGCGGCCGGGCACTGCAGCGCGACGAAGTGGCGATCTTGTCGTGGAAGACCAAGCGCTGGCCGGCGCTAAAAAAAACGCCAGACGCCAGGGAAGAACCATCGTCTTCGTCGACGAATCGGGGTTGAGCGAGCGTCCGACGCGGGTCAAGACCTGGGCGCCTAAGTTTGCGGGGGCGCGCGCGGCGAGAAACGAAGGCGCCCATGCGGCAATCATCAGCACGAGTCCCGCGAACTCGACAAATGGAAACAGCGGGAAAAGCAGACCGAGCGATGCGAGCAGGAACATCGCGCGGCGCCCCGCGCCGATTCTGCCGCGTACGAACTCGGTGCCCTGGAGTCCCACCGCGAGCGCCCCGTATCCGAGCACATAGCGAACGGTCGCGTAGGCAATCTCCCCCGGCTCGCCATGCAGCAAAAGCTCGGGGACGTAAACGAAGCTGAAGGGGATGAGCACCAGCGTTGCGCCAAACTTGAGTGCCGCGAATCCGGTTTTCATGGGATCGGCTTTCGCGATCGCGGCGGCCGCGAAGGCCGACACGCACACCGGCGGCGTGATGTTCGACAAGCAGGCGGCATAGAACACGACCAGGTGCGCGGGTACTTCTTCCACGCCCAGCTGTATGAGCGCAGGCGCGGCCACCACCGAGAGAATGATGTAGGACCCTGTCGTGCTGCTCCCCATGCCGATGATGATCGAGATCACCGTGACGAGCGCTACGGTGAGCAGCAACTGTCCACCGGCGAACTCGACCAGGATGGCCGAGAACTTGAGTCCGAGGCCCGAAAGAACGATCCCGCCAATGATCACGCCGAGACTTCCGATCGCGGCACCGGCCGAAGTGTTGTTGTGGGCTCCCGCCACGATCGCGTGGAATACCTTGCGCGGCCCCATCCGCGTATCGGTGCGCAGCCATGACAGGACGAGCGCCGAGACGATCCCCCAGAAGGCGCCGAAGTCGGGCGAATAGCCCATGAAGAGCATGCCGATGACGACGACCAGCGGCACGAAGAAGTGCCATCCCCGCCGCAACACGTCGCCGACTCTCGGAATCTCCTCCGCCGGAAGCCCCTTGAGTCCGGTACGCACCGCCTGCAAATCCACCATCAGCAGGACGAACATGAAGAACAGCAGCGCCGGGATCACGTTCATCAAGGCGATGCTGAGGTACTCCTGCTGCGTCAGGGTCGCCAGGATGAAGACGCCGGCGCCCATGATAGGGGGCATGATCTGGCCGCCCGTCGAGGCGATCGCCTCGATGGCGCCCGCATGGTGAGGCTTGAACCCGATGCGCTTCATCATCGGAATGGTGAACGTGCCCGAGGCCACGACGTTTGCCACCGAGGAGCCGGAGATGGATCCGAATAGCGCGGAGCTGAGAACGGCGATCTTTGCGGGGCCGCCTCGCCACTGGCCGGTCAGGGCTGTCGCCAGGTCCATAAAGAACGCACCGGCACCGCTTCGCTCCAGAAACGCACCGAAGATCATGAACGGAAACACGAACGTCGCGAACGTGGCGGTCACGACGCCGAACATCGCCTCCTGCGTCGAATACGTGAACTCGATGATGCGGCGTACATCCATGCCGGAATGGGCGAGCTTGCCCGGCAGATATGGCCCGTAGTAGAGCTGCGCCAGAAAAAGCACGCATAGGATTGGAATGGCCGGTCCGAGAACGCGGCGGCTGGTCTCCAGTACAACGACCACGGCAATGATCCCCATCGCCATGTCCCACTGGTTGGGATCGCTCACGCGATTCATCGCGTAGTCGACGTACTGGTCCATCCAGTAGCCGATGCATGCGACGGCAAGAACGATGAAGACGCCGTCGATGAGCGTGGGACGATCATTCGGCGAACCGCGTCGGGCGGGGTAGCCGAGGAAGACCAAGACGGACGTGAACAGCAGGTACAGTCCCCGGTTGCTCTCGGTCGATACGAGCCCGAAGCCGGAGGTGTAGAGATACCAGAGCGAGAACGCCGCGGCGACCAGTGTGTAGAAGATCGAGAACGGGCCGCTCAGGGTCCGGCTCTTGGTCCTGATCGGTTCGAACCAGCGTTCTTCAGTCATCGTGCACGGCTACGTCGGCGGCTATGCCGCGATGTCCATATCCGGGAATCGTCCACGCCGCTTTCGCACGCGGCGCGGCCATGCGCGCCGCGTCTCGCGGGAAACGAGTCCGGGAGCGCGGTGACCCCTGCCGGGTGACATGGTGAAATCATTCACCCGAAAAAACGCGGGCCGGGGCAGTCGCGCCGCGGCCCGCGCTGTCGCCGGCAGCTACTGTTGCCAGAGCCCTTTCGACTTGTAGTAAGCCTCCGCGCCAGGATGCATGGGCACGCCGAGCGCGAGGAAATTCTTGGTGTCCGGCTCCATCTGCGCCCAGGCCTTGTGTCCGGCGGCCAGCTGCTTCTTGATATCGGGCTGATAGACCAGCGTGAGAATATCCTCGATGGCCTTGGCCGGAACGCGCTCGTGCGCCACCCAGTAGACGGTCAGGAAGGGCAGTTCCACCGCCGGTACACCCTTGTAGGTGGTCGCCGGCATGGTGTCCTTCACGTAGAAGGGATAGGTCTTGATCACCTGCGCCATCTCCGCATCGGACATCGGCAGGACGACCGCACCCCGTGTCTCGGCGATTTCCTTGACCGCCGCCGCCGGCGCGGAAGACTGGCAGAACGCGTCAATCTGACGATTGCCGAGCGCACGCCCGGCGTCGGCAAACGTCATCATCCGCGGCTTGACCTTGTCGAGGAGCCCCACCGCGCGCAGGATGTTCGAGCAGTTGAAGACCGTGCCCGATCCCGGCGGCCCGAGCGCGACGGTCTTGCCGGCGAGATCGCCGAGCTTCGTGATCCCCGATCCGGGCAAGGTGACGAAGTAGGTTGGGCCCTTGTAAGCCTTGGCGACGCCTCGCATCATCGTGCCTTTGGCACCGCCCGCGAATGGACCCTCCGGTTTCTGCGCCATGTACACGTGCGCGCCGTAGACGATGCCCATGTCGAGTTCGCCCTTGATGATGCGCTTGGCATTCTCGGTCGAGCCCCCCGTAGTGACCTGGTTGATGTTGTATTGCGGAAGCTTCTCGGAGATGATCGTGCCAGCGGCGCCGACCATGTAGTACATCACCCCTCCGGGATTGGAACCGCCCCACGCGATGTTCATCTTGTCCTGGGCGGCGACCGTCAGGGCCAAGCCGAGGCTCACCGCGAGCCCGACGACCATGGTGAATGCTTTCATGGTGATTTCCTCCACTTTCGATTTTGAACAAGGCGAAGCGCGACGGCTTGTATTCGCCGCCTGGTAAGAGGCCTTTTGATCAATGCCGCCTCGCCGACCGCCTCCGGGTCGATAATAGTATGAAAGGCGCGGACACGCGGCAGATGCGCCAAACACTGCGGGTTCGCCTGCATCTCCGCTGACGCACCGCAGCGTGCCGGAGCGTGCAGGAGGTCCGCGCCGGAACGCAGGAAATCTCCTAGAATAGGCCAGATCCTCCGAATATTAGCGATGAAACAAGCACTAACTGCCCTGCTGGCACTCATCCTCGCGTCGATTGCGGTCGCCGTGTGGGCGCAATCCCTCGCCCGCACCATTCCAAGGGAAGCCCAGCGCGGCGAGTTCACCCACATGATGCAGAATCTCGTCCAGGTAAATGGCCAGCAAATGAAGCTCGCGCCCGGTGCGCTGATTTATGCGCAGAACAATCTGACCATCGTGCCCTCCGAGGTGCCCCGCAATTCGCTCGTGGAGTACACCGTGGACCGGAATGGGGATCTCTCCAAGGTGTGGATCCTGACTCCTGCGGAGGCGGCACGGCAGAATCCGAACTCGTCCGGGGGATCCTGGCCCGCGGATGGCCCGAAGGGCACCCCGATTCAGCAGATTCTTCCAGTGACCCCGAGCGGGAACGGGCAACCCGCACGGCAATGAAGCAGAGGAAGCGGGTCTTCATCAAGACGTTCGGCTGCCAGATGAACGTGTACGACTCGGCGCGCATGGTCGATGTGCTGGCAGTCGCGGAAAGCATCGAGACGACCGAGCGTCCGGAGGATGCGGACGTCATTCTCTTCAACACCTGCTCGGTGCGCGAGAAGGCGCAGGATAAGGTTTTCTCCGACCTCGGCGTGGTGCGGCAGTTCAAGCACGCCAATCCGGATCTGTTGATCGGCGTCGGCGGTTGTGTAGCGAGCCAGGAAGGCGCCGCAATCATTGCGCGCGCACCCTATGTAGACGTCGTCTTCGGCCCGCAAACGCTCCATCGCCTGCCGGATCTCATTCGCGCGCGGCGCGCCACCGGGCGACCGCAGGTGGACGTCTCCTTTCCCGAGATCGAAAAGTTCGACTGCATGCCGCCCCCGCGCGTCCAGGGCCCGACGGCGTTCGTGTCGATCATGGAGGGGTGCAGCAAGTACTGCAGCTTCTGCGTCGTTCCCTACACGCGCGGAGAGGAGTTCTCGCGCCCGTTCGACGACGTGATCGCAGAGATCGCGGAGCTGGGCGAGGCAGGCGTGCGGGAAATCACTTTGCTCGGACAGAACGTGAATGCTTATCGCGGCGCAATGGCCGATGGTCTCTGGGCCGACCTCGCGCTGCTGCTCGAGTATGTGCAGGAGGTGCCGGGAATCGAGCGGGTGCGATACACCACGTCGCACCCGAAGGACTTCACCCAGCGACTGATCGACGCGCACGGCACCCTCGACAAGCTTGCGCCGCATGTCCATCTCCCGGTGCAGTCGGGGTCGGACCGGATGCTGGCCGCGATGAAGCGCGGCTACACCGTGCTCGAGTACAAGTCGATCGTTCGTCGCCTGCGGGCCGTTCGTCCGGGCATCTCGATCACGTCGGATTTCATCGTCGGTTTCCCGGGCGAGACAGTTGTGGATTTTGAAAAAACCCTGCACCTCGCAGAGGAAGTCGGGTTCGACGGCTCGTTCAGCTTCGTCTACAGCCCGCGGCCCGGCACGCCTGCGGCCGCGCTCGCCGACCCGACGCCGCAAGACGAGAAGCTTGCGCGTCTCGCACGCCTGCAAGCCGTCCTCGAGGCCGAGGCGCGCCGGGTGAGCGCGGCGATGGTCGGCACGGTCGAGCGGGTGCTCGTCGAGGGCCCGTCGCGCAAGGATCCCGGCGAGGTCGCGGGGCGCACCGGCAACAACCGGGTGGTGAACTTCCCCGGCACCGCCGACCTGTATGGCGCGACGGTCGAACTACGCATCGAAGCCGCCCTGCCCCACAGTTTGCGTGGGCGGATCGCAGAGCCGCTCGCACCATCAATCCGGTAAACCAGCAGAGCTTCGCCTGAACGATTTGAAGCCCAAGCCCGTCGAAGTCCTGCTCGCGCCGGCCGACAACCAGCGCCTCGCGAACCTGTGCGGTGCGCTCGACGAGAACATCCGGCAGATCGAGGGCGCGCTCGACATAACGATTGCGCGGCGCGGCGACCGTTTTACGCTGCACGGGACTCCAAGCCAGACGGCGCGCGGTGCGCAACTATTGCAGAAGTTCTATGCGGATGCCCGGAAGGAGCTCTCTCTGGACGACATCCAGCTGGGCCTGGTCGAGGCGCAGCAACCGGCGGAAGAGGAAGGCGATGCCGCGCCGAAGCTGAGTACACGGCGCGCCGATCTGCACGGCCGGACGCCGCGCCAGCGCAGCTACCTGAAGAGCATATTCGCGAACGATGTGACGTTCGCGATCGGTCCGGCCGGAACCGGCAAGACCTACCTGGCGGTCGCCTGTGCGGTGGATGCGCTCGAACGCGACGCGGTGAAGCGTATCGTGCTCGTGCGGCCCGCCGTCGAGGCCGGCGAACGTCTCGGGTTTCTGCCCGGAGATCTCGCGCAGAAGGTCGACCCCTACCTGCGTCCGCTCTACGACGCGCTCTACGATCTGATGGGCTTCGACAAGGTCGGACGGATGTTCGAGCGCGGCGCGATCGAGATCGCGCCGCTCGCCTACATGCGCGGGCGGACGCTCAATCATTCCTTCATCATTCTCGACGAGGCGCAGAACACGACGCCGGAGCAGATGAAGATGTTCCTGACGCGCATCGGGTTCGGGACCCGGGCAGTCGTCACGGGCGACGTGACGCAGATCGACCTCGCGCGCGGACAGAAGAGCGGTCTCGTCGCCGCACGCGTTATCCTCGACGGCGTGCGCGGAATCGCATTCACGGAATTCCAGTCGAGCGACGTGGTCCGTCATCCACTGGTCGCGCGCATCGTGGATGCCTATGAACGACATGAGCGCGGCGGAGATTGACGTCGCAGCAAGGCAAGCCGGCGCGACTCCACGACGCAAGGCGCGGCAGGCGGTGACGGTGCAATACGGGGTACCGCGCGCGGGGCTTCCGGCGCGTGTGAGTCTCGAACGCTGGGCGCGCGCCGCGCTGCGCCGGACGGCTGATGTGACGGTCCGGTTCGTCGGTACCGCCGAAGGCCGCGCGCTCAACCGACGGTACCGCGGCCGGGACTACGCGACCAACGTGCTAACGTTCGCGTATTCCGCAGCAGGTAGGGCCCTGGAAGGCGACATCGTGCTGTGCGCGCCGGTCGTGGCTCGCGAGGCGCGCGATCAAGGGAAACCCGTCGTGGCGCATTTCGCGCACCTCGTGGTGCACGGCCTGCTTCACCTCCAGGGGTACGATCACGAGGGGGATCAGGACGCGCAACGCATGGAGGCCGTGGAAAAGCGGATCCTCGGGACGCTCGGGTTTTCCGATCCCTACAAGAGGGAGGGGTAAGGAGTGGAAGACGACGGCAGTAGTCCAAAACCGAACTGGCTGGAGCGGCTGAGCGCGCTCCTGATGCGCGCACCCGAAGACCGGGAGCAGCTCATCCGACTGCTGCATTCGGCTTTCGAGCGCAACCTGCTCGATGGCGACGCACTCTCCATGATCGAAGGCGCGCTTGCAGTATCCGAGCTGAAGGTGCGCGACGTCATGGTGCCGCGCACGCAGATGGACGTGCTCGACATCAACGACACCCCCGACCGCTTCGTTCCACACGTCATCGCCACTGCGCACTCACGCTTTCCCGTGATCGACCGCAATCGCGATCACGTCATCGGCATCCTGCTCGCGAAGGACCTGCTGCGCTACTACGCCGGCGAGGAAGAGTTCAACGTCCGCGAGATGCTTCGGCCGGCAGTCTTCGTCCCCGAGTCGAAGCCGCTGAATGCGCTGCTGCGTGATTTTCGGGCGAACCGCAATCACATGGCGATCGTCGTCGACGAATACGGCGGAGTCGCGGGCCTGGTCACGATCGAGGATGTCCTCGAGCAGATCGTGGGAGAGATCGAGGACGAGTACGATTTCGACGAGGTCGAGGACAACATCCTGCGCGAGAAGGCCGGTCGCTGGCGCGTCAAGGCGCAGACCGAGATCGCCGATTTCAACGAGCGCTTCGGCACGAGCTTTCCTGACGAAGAGCACGACACCATCGGCGGCCTGGTGATCAGCAAGTTCGGCCGGCTGCCGAAGCGTGGCGAATCGATCGTGGCCGAGAATTTGCGATTCCAGGTGCTGCGCGCGGATTCGCGCCGGCTGCATGCGCTGCTCGTCGAGCGCGCCCCGGCACCCGCACCCGCCTCGTCTTGACGCTCTCGTCCGCCCGCATCCGGCTGATCGTCGCGGTTGCGGCGGGCGCGATCTCGATCGCGGGCTTCGGCGATTGGTCCGCGTTCTTTCTGCCGCTTGCCGGGTTCACCGTGCTGGTGTGGCTCTGGCTCCGGGCAACCACCGCACGCGAGGCTGCATGGCTCGGATTCGCTTTCGGCGCGGCATTGTTTCTCGGCGGCGTGAGCTGGGTCTATGTCAGCCTTCACGATTTCGGCATGATGCCCGCGCCCCTCGCCGCAATCGCCACCGTAGCGTTCTGCGCGATCCTCGCTTCCTATGCGGCCGCCGCCGGATACGCACAGGCGCGCATCGGCGGCGCGCCGGCCGTGCGGGCGCTCGTGCTCATCCCGGCTTTGTGGACGCTAGGCGAGTGGCTGCGCAGCTGGATCTTCACGGGCTTTCCGTGGCTCGCGCTCGGTTACTCCCAGCTCGACGCGCCGCTCGCCGGTTACGCTCCGATCGCCGGTGCATACAGTGTCTCGTTCCTCACTGCCCTGGTGGCCGGCTGCATCGTCCTCGCCGTCCGGCGGGAGCGATCAGCAAAGCTCGGGGTCGGCCTCATCGTGATCGTGGCGGCGGGTGGCGTCACGCTCGCGCAGATCACGTGGACTACGCCGTACGGCGACCCGATCACGGTCGGCCTCCTGCAGGGAAATATTCCGCAGTCGCTCAAGTTCGTTCCTGGCCGCTACGAAAGCACGCTCGCAACCTACGCGCGGCTGGCCGAGACCACCGATGCGCGCCTGGTCGTGATGCCGGAGACGGCGATCCCGCGCCTGCTCGAAGCGGTGGATCCGGAGTACCTGGAGCGATTGAGCCGGCGCGCCGCGGCAAGCAGTGGCGATGTGATCGTCGGTGTGCCGGTGCGCGACACGCGCGGCCGTTACTACAATGCAGTGGTCAGCATCGGTGCGTCGCCGCGACAGACCTACGCCAAGGATCATCTCGTGCCGTTCGGCGAGTTCATTCCGCCGGGCTTCGGCTGGATACTCGCGATCCTGAAGATTCCGCTCTCCGACTTTACGGCGGGCGGACCAGACCAGAAACCACTCGCGGTAGCTGGGCAACGGGTCGCGGTGAACATCTGTTACGAGGATTCCTTCGGCGAGGAAATCATCCGTCAGCTTCCCGACGCAACGCTGCTGGTCAACGTGAGCAATGTCGCCTGGTTCGGCGACTCGCTTGCGCCCGCGCAGCATCTGCGCATTTCCCGCATGCGTGCACTCGAAACGGAGCGACCCATGCTGCGCGCCACCAATACCGGCGTGACGGCGATCATCGATGCGCAGGGCAACGTTGTCGCGCGCCTGCCTTCGTTCACCGAGGGCGTGCTGTCGGGAAAGGTCCAGGGCCGTACGGGCGCCACGCCCTACGTTCTCCTCGGCAACTATCCGGTCGTCCTGCTTTCGTTGATATGCATTGGCGCGGGAGTCTGGGCCGCGCGGCGCGAGCATTCAGCGTTGCACAATTCCGGCCGCTGAGGTGGGTACAGCGGTAGCGGGCCAGCGGCCATGCCCGGCCAGCGCCTAGGGCCGCAAACGTGCCCTCCTGCGGGTACCCGCTCGACGGCTTGCCTTGCGGCACCATGAGCCCGACACGGGCCGGCTCGCCCCGCATTCGGAGCGATGCGGCACGATGAAACCAATTCACGCGATTTGTCGCACGAGTGCGACCCTGTAGAATTGCGGGCTGCTTCGATCGCCAACATTCATGCAAACCTTCCAGGAAATCATCTTGGCGCTCCAGACGTTCTGGAGTCGGCGCGGTTGCGTCCTGCTGCAGCCGTACGATCTGGAGGTTGGCGCGGGAACATTCCACACCGCGACATTCTTGCGCGCGATCGGCCCGGAGCCGTGGAACGCGGCGTATGTGCAGCCGACGCGGCGCCCGAAGGATGGGCGCTACGGCGATAATCCCAACCGGCTGCAGCACTATTACCAGTACCAGGTCGTCCTCAAGCCGTCGCCGGACGACATCCAGGACCTGTATCTCGACAGCCTGCGCGCGCTCGGCATCGATACTTCCGTGCACGACATCCGGTTCGTCGAGGACGACTGGGAGTCGCCCACGCTCGGCGCGTGGGGCCTCGGCTGGGAAGTGTGGCTGAATGGAATGGAGGTGACCCAGTTCACCTACTTCCAGGAGGTTGGGAGCCTGCAGTGCAGACCAGTGCTGGGCGAGATCACCTACGGCCTCGAGCGTCTGGCGATGTATCTGCAGGGCGTCGAGAACGTCTTCGACCTGGTATGGACGCCCGGCGTCACCTATGGCGACGTCTTTCACCAGAACGAGGTCGAGCAGTCGAAGTACAACTTCGAGGAATCGAACGTGCCCTGGCTGCTGCGCCTCTTTGGTGAGTTCGAGTCCGAGGCGAAACGGCTCCTGGACGCGGGGCTGCCGCTGCCCGGCTACGAGATGGTCATGAAATGCTCGCATACCTTCAATCTGCTCGACGCGCGCGGCGCGATCTCGACGACCGAGCGTGCGAGCTATATCGGGCGTGTCCGCGCCCTGGCACGCCAGGTTGCGCAGGCATATCTGGCGTCGCGCGAGGCGCTCGGCTTTCCAATGCTGAAGAACACCCAATGAGCGGCGCCCCGCTGCTCGTCGAGTTGCTCACCGAGGAGTTGCCGCCCAAGGCGCTTCGCAACCTCGGCGATGTGTTCGGTGAAGCGCTGTTCGGGCTGTTGCGTCAGGACGGTTTCGCGCAGCAGGATGCGAAGGTTGCCGTGTTCGCCACGCCGCGCCGTCTGGGCGTGCTCGTCGAAGAAGTGTTGGAGCAGGCGCCCGACCAGTCGCGCACCGTGCTCGGACCGGCAGTCAGCGCGGGTGTCGACAAGGCGGGGAAGCCTACGCCCGCGCTTCTGGGCTTCGCAAAGAAGCAAGGCGTTGACGTCGGCGCGCTCGCGCGCGTTCAGGGCGCAAAGGGCGAGCAGTTTGCGTATCAATCGGTCGTCGCCGGCGGCAGGATCGACGCTTCTCTTGCGTCGCACGTCGCGGAGGCACTGCGCCGGCTGCCGGTGCCGAAGCTCATGCGCTGGGGCACGAGCGATGCGGAGTTCGTCCGTCCGGTGCACGGACTGATGATGCTGCACGGCGATCGCGTCGTTCCCGGAACGGTGCTTGGACTTGAGAGCGGCCGCGCGACGCTAGGCCATCGCTTCCTGTCGGAAGGTGCAATCGAGATTCGTCACGCCGCCGAGTACGAGCGCGACCTGGAAGAAAAGGGACGCGTGATCGCGAGCTTCGCTCGGCGTCGCGCTCGAATCGAGACGCTGCTCGGCGAGCGGGCGGGTGGCGCATCGCTCGCAGTCGATGATGCACTGATCGACGAGGTGACCGCACTCGTGGAGTGGCCGGTGGTGCTCGAGGGCCAGTTCGAGAAGGCCTTTCTCGAGGTGCCGCAGGCCTGTCTGATGCTCACCATGCGGCAGAACCAGAAGTATTTCCCGCTGATCGACGGCCAGGGCAGGCTGCTCAACCGGTTCCTGCTCGTGTCCAACCTGCGAACCGAGCATCCCGGAAACATCATCCATGGCAACGAGCGTGTCCTGCGCGCGCGGCTGGCGGACGCTAAATTCTTCTTCGACCAGGATCGACGCCGGCGCCTCGAGAGCCTCGTGCCGCAGCTGGCCGCGGTCGTGTACCACAACAAGCTCGGCAGCCAGCTCGAGCGCGTCGAGCGGATCGAGCGTCTGGCCGGCGCCATCGCCGACCAGCTCGGAGTCGACGAAGCGTTCGCGCGCCGCGCCGCACACCTCGCGAAAGCCGATCTGCTGACGGGAATGGTCGGTGAGTTCCCGGAACTGCAGGGCGTGATGGGCATGCACTACGCACGCCACGACGGCGAGCCCGAGGCCGTCGCGCACGCGATCGAAGCGCACTATCGCCCGCGGTTTGCCGGCGACGATTTGCCGACCGACCGGATCGGAGATGCCGTTGCGCTCGCCGACAAGCTCGACACCTTGGTCGGCATCTGGGGCATCGGTCTGGTGCCGACCGGCGACAAAGATCCGTACGGCCTGCGCCGCGCCGCGCTCGGTGTGCTGCGCATTCTCGCCGAGCACGCGCTGCCGCTCGACAGCTTGGAGCTGCTGGGCCTGGCGCACGCGGGATACGGTGCAACGCAACTCGCGGGGGACACCGTCGAGCGGCTGCACGAGTTCATGCTGGAGCGACTGCGCTCCTACTTGCGTGATCGGGATTTCGCCGTCGACGAGATCGAGTCCGTCGTCGGCCAGCGGCCTGCCCGGATCGATCTGGTCATCCCGCGTCTGGAGGCAGTGCGCGCGTTTCGCAAGCTCCCCGAGGCCGCGAGCCTGGCAGCCGCCAACAAGCGCATACGTAATATTCTGAGGAAGGCCGGCGCGGTTCCGACACAGCCCGAGGCGAGCCTCCTGCGCGACGCGGCCGAACGCGCGCTCTTCGCCGCCGTGCAGGAGCTGTCCCCGGCAACCCGCGCGAGCGTCGAGCGCCAGGAGTATGCCGATGCGTTGAAGCTGCTCGCGGGCGCGCGTGCCGACGTTGACCGGTTCTTTGACGACGTGCTGGTGATGGCAGAGGATTCCGCACTGCGCGGCAACCGACTTGCCCTGCTTGCGCAGCTCGATACACTCATGAATCAGGTCGCCGACATCTCCAAGCTCGCGGCGTAAAATCGCCATTCGCCCATGAAGCTCATCATCCTCGATCGCGACGGCGTGATCAATCAAGACAGTGCGCAGTACGTGAAGAGCCCCGACGAATGGCGGCCGATCGATGGCGCACTCGAAGCGATCGCGCGCCTCACGCACGGGGGATACCGGGCGGTCATCGCGACGAATCAGTCCGGAATCGGCCGCGGGCTCTTCGACATGGCGACGCTGAACGCGATCAACAGCAAGATGATCAAGGCGGTGGGCCAGGCAGGCGGGCGGATCGAGGCGGTTTTCTACTGTCCCGACACCGCCGAATCGAGCTCGGCGTTCAGGAAACCGGCTCCAGGGATGCTGCGCGAGATCGGCGAGCGCTTCAACACGCCGCTCGCAGGAGTGCCAGCAGTGGGAGACAGCCTGCGCGACCTCCAGTCAGCGGCCGCGGTCGGCGCGCAATCCATCCTGGTGCTCACTGGCAAAGGTGAGACCACGCGGCAGGCGGGTGGCTTGCCCGAGGGGACGCTGGTGTACCCCGATCTCGCCGCGGTCGCACAGGCACTTTGCCCATGACGCTTCATCCGCTCCGCCCTTTACCTGATCACCCTGGTCATCGTGGTCATTCCGTACTTTGGGCTCTGTTTCGCGACGCTCCCGCTGTCGCGACTCACGCGCTGGAAGGTCATCGCCGGCTGGCCGCGCTTCGCACTCTGGCTCTCCCGGCACCTGCTCGGGATCCAGTACGAGGTGATCGGGCGCGAAAACATCCCGGAAGAACCCACCGTGATCCTGTCCAAGCATCAGTCGGCCTGGGAAACCATCGCGTACACCTCGATCTTCCCGCCCCACGTCTATGTGCTGAAGCGCGAGCTCCTCTGGATTCCGTTCCTGGGCTGGGGTCTCGCGCTGATGAGCCCGGTCGCGATCGATCGCTCGAAAGGCAAGGTCGCGATTCGCCGGATGATCGAACAGGGCGGCGAGCGGCTCGCCCAGGGCTTCTCGATCATGGTGTACCCGGAAGGCACCCGCATCCCGGTCGGGCAGCGCGGGACCTACAAGGCAGGAGGGGGAATACTGGCGGTCCAGAATGGCGCGCGCGTGCTCCCGGTCGCACACAATGCCGGTCTGGTATGGCCGCGAAACTCGTTCCTGAAATACCCCGGCAAGGTCACCGTGGTGATCGGCGAGCCGATCGAGACCAAGGGATTGACCGCGGAGGAAGTGATGCGCAAAGTCGAGGACTGGATCGAGGAGCAAATGGTCTCGCTCACGCCCGCGCATTTACTCGACGTCCCTCATGCAGCTCGAACTGCCGTTCAGAGTTGAGCCGCAGGCACCGGCAAAAGGCCGGCTGCGCAGCATAAATCTCGGCGATCGGACGATCTTCTACGCGTTCCGTCGCGCGCGCCGTCGGACGATCGGCATCGCGATCGACGAGCAGGGCCTGCACGCGTCCGCCCCCCGCTGGGTCACTTTGCTGGAAGTCGACGCGTTCATTCGCGAAAAGCAGGCGTGGGTGCTGCGCAAGCTCGACGAGGCACGCGCCAATACGCGCCCGGCGTTCGTCTGGCGGGAAGGTGCCCGACTGCCATACCTCGGTACCGAGGTCGGCGTATTCGCCGCACCGGCGGGGGCACCGACGTGCCTGGCGGGCAGCCGCCTCGAGATCTCGATCGTATCGGGCACGCTGCGTGACGCAACCCTGGTTTGGCTGCGCGAGCGCGCGCTGGCGCACTTCGGCGACCGCGTCGCCGCGCTCGCGCCGTGCATGAATGTCGGCGTACGTCGCCTTTCCCTGTCAAACGCGCGCACCCAGTGGGGCTCGTGCTCGACGGATGGTCGAGTACGCCTCTCCTGGCGGCTGATCCACCTGCGCTCTGCGCTCATCGACTACGTCGTCGCGCACGAGCTCGCGCATCTCCGCCACATGAACCATTCGGCGCGCTTCTGGCGCGCGGTCGCGAGCATCTGCCCGGAGTATCAGACCTACCGCGGTGAGCTGCGCGCTCTCTCTCACGCCCTTCCCGAACTCTAACGGAGCCCTCCATGCGTATTTTGCACACCATGTTGCGAGTCGGCGACCTCGATCGCTCGGTCAAGTTCTACACCGAAGTGCTGGGCATGAAGATGCTGCGCACCACCGATCGCCCGGATCAGAAATACACGCTCGCGTTCGTCGGGTACGACGAAGAGGATCGTGCGTCGGTGCTCGAGCTCACCTACAACTACGGGGTGGAAAAGTACGACCTCGGCTCGGCTTACGGACACATCGCGGTGGCGGTCGACGATGCCGCCAAGGCATGTGCGGAGGTGAAAAAGCGCGGCGGCCGGGTTACCCGCGAGGCGGGGCCAGTAAAGGGCGGCACCTCCGTCATCGCGTTCGTGGAAGATCCCGACGGCTACAAGATCGAGCTCATTGAGCGCGATTGAGGCGCGCGAGCGGCGACGAAGTTCGCGATCGCGACATAGTCGCCGACAGCGAGGTTCTCGGGGCGCAAACCCGGATCGATGCGCAGCGCTGACAGCGCGTCGACGTCGGCAATTCCCGCCAGCGCATTGCGCAGCGTCTTGCGTCGCTTGGTGAACGCGGCGGTCACCACTTCTCGCAGCACGCGTTCGCTTGCGGCATTCAGTTCTTGCGCCGGCCTGGGCACCATGCGCACTACGGCGGATTCCACCTTCGGCGCCGGCCGGAATGCGCCAGGCGGGACACCGAACAGCTTCTCGATCGCGAAGCGGTACTGGATCATCACCGATAGCCTGCCGTATTCGGGTGTCGACGGCGCGGCCGCCATGCGCTCCACGACTTCGCGCTGGAGCATGAAGTGGGCGTCGACCATCCGGTCGGCGAACGCCGCCAGCCGGAACAGGAGCGGCGTCGAGATGTTGTAGGGAAGATTGCCGACCAGTCGCAGGGGCGGCGGAAGGCACCCGTAGTCGAATTCGAGCGCATCGCCGACGTGCACGCTCACACGGCCACCGCTGTAGCGTTCGGTTAATGCCGCGGCGAGATCACGATCGATCTCGATCAGGTGCAAACGGCCGGAATGCTCAGCGAGCAGCCCCGTCAGCGCACCCTGCCCGGGACCGATCTCGACCACGACCTGGTCGGATGCGGGCGCCACAGCCGCGACGACACGGTCCACGATCGCGGGGTCGACGAGAAAGTGCTGGCCGTATCGCTTCCGCGGGACGTGGCGCATGCCCGGCAATGGGTCAGCTGTCCTCCGTGCGGTACTCGACGTATGCACGGTCGCGAAGTTGCCGGACCCACTCCTCGTAGGCTTCGTCGGCGCGGCGCGCGCCGAGCACACGCCGCGCCTCGAGGCGCCTGCGATCAAGCGTCACGTCTGCCGTGCGGCGCTCCAGCACCTCGATGAGGTGGAAGCCGAAGGGCGTGCGTACGGGCGTGCTCACCTCATGCAAAGCGAGCGCGTTCATCGCCTGCTCGAACGGCGGCACGGTATCACCGGGCAGGATCCAGCCGAGATCCCCGCCGCGCGACGCCGACGCATCGTCCGAATTCAGCCGTGCCAGTTCGGCGAAATCGGCGCCCTGTCGAATGCGCTCACGCAGAATGTTGAGCTTGCGCAGGGCGTCGCCCTCCGAGACGAGTTCGTTCGTACGCACGAGAATGTGCCGAGCATGCGTCTGTTGAACCTTGCTCGAGGTTGCTGTGCCCCCTCTTCGGTCGTCCAGGCGCAGGATGTGAAAGCCCGCAGGGCTCCGCAGTACCGGCGTGACGTCCCCCGGCTTGAGATTGACGACGGCCTCGACGAACAGCTCAGGGAGGCGGTCGGCGGAGCGCCAGCCCATCTTCCCGCCCTGCAGCGCGTCCGACGCGTCCGAGAAGCTCACTGCAACCTGCCGGAAATCGGCGCCGGAGCGTATCTGCGCCAGCGCTTCCTCGGCGCGCGCGCGACGACCGTCGATCTGCGTCGGGCTGGCCTGCTCGGGCACGCGCACGAGAATGTGCGATAGAGAATATTCCTGGTTTGAATCGGCGCTGGATTCGTTGGCCTCCATGAACGCTTCGACTTCGGCGTCGGAGACCACGATCTTCCGGTCGACCTCGCGCTCGCGCAGGCGCGAGATCAGCATCTCATTGCGGATGCTGTCGCGAAACGCATCCCAGCCGAAGCCCTCACGCTCCACGGCGCGCCGGAAATCGCCGGGTGAAAGCTTGTTCTGCGCCGCGATCCCTGCGATCGCGCGGTCGAGGTCCTGGTCGCTCACGGTGACGCCGCTTTCCTTTGCGAACTGGAGCTGCACCCGATCGGAGATCATGCGCTCCAGCACCTGCCGCGCCAGCACTTCCGGGCTCGGCAGCGGGGCACCCTGGCTGCGCAGCTGCGCCACGACCCGTGCGACGCGCTGCTCCAGTTCCCGCTGGGTGATCACTTCGTTGTTCACCACCGCCACGATCCGATCGGCGAGCTCGATGCGCGGACGGCTTCGGGGCGCGGTATCCGACTGCGCGAGTGCCAGTCCACATGCGAAGAAGAGCGCGATGAGGGAAATGAGCTTCATGCTTCCAATCGAGGTGCGGAACGGCTCAGTGATAGTGACCGAACGGCGACGCGTCCGAATCGCCGCTGTCGAAAGCATCGGCACCGTCTGTGCGTCGCCGGAGCATTCGTACGCGAATAACCCGGAATGTTGCGACGCAGCGCCTCAAGCGGGCTGGTCCCAATGCGCGCTACGCCATTCAGCTCGAGCTGGACAAAGAATTCGTAGGTTCGCTGAGTCGACGATGTCACGAAGCTCTGGACGACACCACGAACAATCCAGCAGCCCGCATTATATTCGATCCCGCCCAGGGCCTCGACGAACTGGTCGGCGTAAAGATCGTAATTGACGCGCCCCAGCGCATAGATCCCCCGACCGAGCGGCCATTGCGCTGAAATGTCCACTTGCCGGATCTGTGGCTGCGTCGAGGTCTCACGTGCGTAGCGGTAAGCGACGTTCAGCACCTTTGCGAACTCCGGAGAATAGCGTGCGCCGATGCTGAATCGCTCGAGCTGTGCCTTTGACCACGAGTACTCCGCGGAAGTTTCCCCCCGCCAGTGAGGTGCGATCTGACCGCCGATGCTTCCGAGTATGGGAGACAACTTATGTGGTGCGGAGCGGCGTTTGCGGATCGAGCTGCACCTTCTGCTCGGTGAAGTAGAAGCGCTGACCGACGAAGGCGCGCACCGCCTCCTGCCCGTTGTCCGGACGGAGAAGCCGCGAGGTAGCCGCCACCGTGACCTGGTTCGCATTGCTGATCCGGTCCTGGCCGACGTAGTAGTTCTCGGAAAAAAGCTGCGCCGCATTGAAGTCGGGCACCGAGGTATCGAAGATCGGTAGGTCGTTCTGGTTGCGGTACGGCACCCAGAGGTAGTAGACGCGCGGCTCGAGCGTGTGGATGAAGTCCTGGCCGAACCATTGCGCGTCGCGATCGAAGAAAAGCCCGGAGTCGAGCGACGCGATTGGCAGCACCCGTGTCGGATCGGTGGGCAGACCCGGCAGGACGTTTTTCAGATTGTAATAGGTCGCCGACACGCCGACCTTTGGGGTGACGTATCCGTAGGACTTCACGAAAGGCCGCGAGAAATATGGGATAGATGATGCCGCGCTGACCGGTGAGGCCAACGGACCGGTCGAATGCGACCACCTCGGCGCTCGCACCGAGATCGAAGCCGGCCCCCACGCTCCGGAGCGCGCTTGCCGTGAACTGCGGGAGGCGATTGTAGGGAATCGGCGAGGGATTGTCGTTGTCCTGCAGCGTCTGAAACTTCGATGCGCGCAGCGTCGAGCGTCCACCAGCCCGCGCCGTAGGTGATCGATGCCTCCTGCGGAAGGTAGAGTTGCGTCGCGGTTGCCAGCCGCCCGGACAGCTCGCGGAAGTAATTGTTGTCGGAAACCCGTGTGTAGTTGATGTTGGTCGACCAGTTCCCGCCGAATCGGGAGTTGTCCAGCCACGAGACGCCCCAGCGGTCAGTCTTGAGCTGCTTGTCGTAGGGCAGATATTCGAGTCGCGCCTCGCCGGTCGAGCCCGGCAGGAGATAGCGGAACTGCGAGAGGAGCTGGAAACCGCGCTTCTGCATGTACCGCGGCGCGACTGTCGCGTCGTAATTGGGCGCGAGGTTCAAATAGTACGGCGCGATGAATTCCCATCCGCGCGCGTTGCTGATGCCGCCGCTCGGCGGCAGGAAACCGCTCTTGCGCCGGTTGTTGAGCGGAAAATCGAAGTCCGGCAGCTCGGGAGTCGTCAGGCCCAGAAAGGTCAGGCGGGCCCCACGCGCCGTGCCGACCTCGCGCTCCAGGTCGAGATCGAGCTCTTCCGCGGAGATCATCCAGTCGTCCTGGCCCGGCTTGCACGTGGTGAATGTCGTGTCGCTCACCCGCACGTGATCCTCGCCACTGAAGCGCGCCACCTTGGCCGTACCGCGGCTGTCAGTCGGAACCGCCGCGCGTCCTGATGATCCGAGCGAGCGCGGTGAGAGCGTGAACGAGAGATCGTCCATCACCCCGGCATTGTCGGACACGCGCAGCCGCAAACGGGGCCCGCGCAGCTCGTCGTCGCCCATCCGGAGGCGCACGTTGCCCACCGCCTCCGCTTCGTCGAACTCGTTCACGTAACGGATTCGATCGGCAAAGAGCGTGGTCGCTCCCTTGTGCAGCTCCGCGTGCCCGAGCGCATCCACTTCCACGCCCGCGACACCCTCTATCTTGTCCGCGGTGACGAACGCCGGAATGTCCTCGCCCGGCTGGGGAGGTTGCGCGAGCGGCGTTCGGTGCAGTTGCAGCCCCTGTCCCTGGGCAGCGACGTTGCCGCATAGGGCAAAAGCTAGAACCGCCACCGCCGCAGCAGGGTGGAAACTGGGCCACATTGGGTTGGATGTCGTTTTTTAGTTGCTAAAATCGCACAATTCACCCGACCAGGCAACGAAACGATGGAGCGGCTTGAAGAGCTCGAGCAATGGCTGGCAACCCATTATCGGTCCGGCAGCTTCCATCTGACGCCTGCTTCCACGGATGCGAGCTTCCGGCGCTACTTCCGGGTCCACCTTGCGGAAGGTGATGCGCCCAGCGTGATTGCCATGGACGCCCCGCCCCAGCGCGAGGATTGCCGACCGTTCATACATGTTGCCGGACTCCTCCTGGAAGCGGGCCTGAATGCGCCGCGAATCCTCGCGCAGAATCTCGAGCGGGGCTTTCTGCTCCTGACCGACCTCGGGTCGACCACCTATCTGGCAGCCCTCGATGCCTCGAACGCGGATACGCTCTTCGCCGATGCGGTCGATGCTCTGGTCAGATGGCAACTCGCAAGTCGCCCGTCCGAGTTGCCGCCTTACGACGAAGCACTGCTACGCCGCGAGCTCGAACTCTTCCCGGAGTGGTATGTTGTCCGCCATCTCGGTGTCGCGCTCTCGGACACACAGCGACAGGCGATCGAAACGACGTTCCGCCTCATCCTCGCCAGCAATCTCGCGCAGCCGAAGGTATTCGTGCATCGCGACTACATGCCGCGCAATCTGATGGTGAGTGACCCGAATCCCGGCATACTGGATTTTCAGGATGCCGTGTTCGGGCCGATCAGCTACGACGTCGCGTCCCTGTTCCGCGATGCATTCGTGAGCTGGCCGGAAGAGCGGGTGATCGACTGGACCGTTCGATACTGGGAAAAGGCGCGCCGGGCCGGCTTGCCCGTCGATGCGGACTTCGGTGCGTTCTACCAGGACCTGGAGTGGATGGGGTTGCAGCGTCACCTGAAGGTGCTCGGAATCTTCGCGCGGCTGCAATACCGCGACGGCAAGCCTGACTACCTGGGCGACGCGCCGCGCTTTCTCGCCTACGTCCGCGCCGCTTGCGAGCGCTACGCCGCGCTTGCCCCGCTGGCCAGGCTGCTCGACGAGTTCGAGGGGCGGACGCCGGAAGTCCGGTACACGTTCTAGTGAGGGAATCGACGTGAAAGCGATGGTCCTCGCAGCCGGCCGCGGCGAACGCATGCGCCCGCTTACCGACCGAATACCCAAGGCTTTGCTGGAAGTCGGCGCGCGACCGCTCGTCGCCTGGCTGCTCGAGAGGCTGCGCGCAGGCGGCATTCGCGAGATCGTCATGAATCACGCGCATCTCGGCGCCGCGATCGAGTCGGCGCTTGGCGACGGCGCACGTTACGGCGTGTCGATACGCTATTCGCCCGAGGCCTCGGCTCTCGAGACGGCCGGAGGAATCGCGAACGCGTTGCCGCTGCTCGGCGAGTCCCCCTTCATCGCAGTGAACGCCGACGTATACACCGATCTGGATTTCGCGCTTCTCATCGGTCGCGGTCTGGATGACGCGCTCGCCCATCTCGTGCTCGTCGACAACCCGCCCCATCACCCGCCGGGGGATTTCACGCTCACCGGCAAGCGCGTCGGAAATGCCGCCGACGGTAGACTGACCTTTGCAGGAATCGGACTCTACGCGCCCGCCCTTTTCGCCGGCATCCGCCGTGGCGAGAAGGCTCAGCTCGCGCCGCTGCTGCGCGGCGCAGCCACAGCGGGGCGGGTCACGGGCGAGCATTTCCGGGGCAAGTGGATAGACGTCGGAACACCGGAGCGTCTCGCGGCCCTCAATGCGGCGCTCGCCGCCCGATGAGCACACTCGACCCGGCGGAAGTCGCACGCGCGCTCGAGCTCGACGGGGCGTGGGCCGAACAATTGCGCAGCCGATGGCTGAGCCTCATGAGCCTCGCGGTATTCGGCGATCTGAAGTCGCAGCGACTCGGCGCACTGCCGCGCGTGCGCAAGAAGGTTCTCGACGGCGGAGAAAAGCTGCGCTCGCTCCTCGCGGACCGCGACTGGATTCCGCAGCCGCGCGAGCAGCTCAAGAACGCCCTCGCCTCCGCGCTCGCACTCGAACAAGTGCTGGCCGAGCTCGAGATCGGTGCCCGGGAGCTGGAAGGCGGCGCGGATCTCGAAGCCTATCGCGCTGCGGTATCCGAGCTATGCAACGCGACGCGGGAGGAGTTGCGCGTGCGGAGCAACGAGTGGGCTTGGCTGCTCGATCGTCGGCCTTAACGCGTGTCGTTTCTTCCCCTCCTTTCCAAGGAGGAGTGCCCGCGAAGTGGGCGGGGGGAACAATGCGGCGGGGCCCCGCCCCCTCACTGCGCGGGACGGCTTGCCTGGCGGCACGATGAGACGCCCCCGGGCCGGCCCGCCCCGCAATCGAAGCATTAGTGCAAGCTCACATCTGGTTTCGCGCAACTGGGAACGCCAAGGCTTGCAAAGTCACCCCCGGGACCCGACACTTGCGCCATGAATCGAACCGCACCCTTCCGCGCGCGCCGGGCGCGCGTGCTCGAAGCCATGCAGGCTGGCGTCGCGATTGTTCCGACGGCGCCCGAGCGCCTGCGTAACCGTGACAGCGACTACCTGTATCGCTTCGACAGCTACTTCTATTACCTGACAGGCTTTCCGGAGCCCGAAGCATTGCTCGTGCTCGTTGCCGGCACCGAGCCCAGGTCGGTGCTCTTCTGCCGCGAGAAGAATCCCGAGCGCGAGCTCTGGGACGGGTTTCGATACGGATTCGAAGCCGCGCGCGAAAAGTTCGGCTTTGACGCTGCATATTCGTTCGCCGAGCTCGACGCCAGGCTTCCGGATCTGCTCGCCAACCAGCCGACGCTGTATTTCGCGGCGGGAATGGATCCGGCGTGGGACGGCCGGGTGATGGGGTGGCTCAATCAGGTCCGCGCGAAGGCGCGCACCGGCGTGGCCGCGCCCGCCGACATCCGGGACGTTCGCTCGGTCCTGGACGAGATGCGCCTGGTGAAGGATGAGCACGAGATTGCCACCATGCGGCGAGCCGCAGAGCTCTCCGCAGGTGCGCACGTTCGGGCAATGCGTGTGGCGCGGCCCGGAATGAAAGAGTACGAGATCGAGGCGGAGTTGCTGTACGAGTTTCGCCGGCACGGCGCGCAGTTTCCTGCGTATTGGCCGATCGTTGCGAGCGGACCGAACGCCTGCGTGCTGCACTACCGGGAGAACGACCGGCTGATGGGCGCAGGCGATCTGCTGCTGATCGACGCCGGCGGCGAGCTCGACGGATACGCCGCGGACATCACCCGCACGTTTCCTGTTGGCGGAACATTCGATGGGCCGCAGCGGGCCATCTACGAGCTCGTGCTTGCCGCACAGGCGGCAGCCGCGGCGGAGGTCAAGCCGGGAAATTCCTGGGACATGCCGCACGAGGCTGCGGTGAAAGTGCTCGCACAGGGATTCATCGACATCGGGTTGTGCTCGGGCACGCTCGACACCGTGCTGGAGTCGGAGGACTACAAGCGCTTCTACATGCACCGGACCGGGCACTGGCTGGGACTGGACGTCCACGACGCCGGCGACTACAAGGAAGGCGGCGAGTGGAAGGTGCTGCGACCCGGAATGACACTCACTGTAGAGCCCGGTTGCTACATCCGTCCCGCCGAGAACGTTCCCGAGAAATTCTGGAACATCGGCGTCCGGATCGAAGATGACGCGCTGGTGACCGACAGTGGCTGCGAACTGATTACCGCCGCAGCGCCAAAGACCGTGATGGACATCGAAGCGCTGATGCGCGATGCGCGATAAGTTTGACGTCGTCGTCGCCGGCGGCGGGCCGGTCGGCGCAACGCTGACACTCGCGCTGCGCCAGAGCGGGCTGTCGGTGGCGCTCGTCGAGCCGCGGCGGGCCGGTGGTGCCGCGACGCGCTTCATGCCATTCCGACCATTCCGACCAATTGCGCTCTCCTACGCAAGTCGCCTGACGCTGGACCGGATCGGGGTGTTCGACGCCCTGCCGGTCACTGCCATCGAGAATGTGCACATCTCGCAGGCAGGGGGATTCGGCCGCACCTTGATCCGCGCCGAAGAGCTCGACATGCCCGCGCTCGGTTACGTTACGGATCTGGCGCCGCTTGCCGAAACCCTGCTTGCCGCCGCGGCGCCCGAGCACCTCGCGGCGAAGGTAAGGGGCTGGCATGACGCCGGCGACGCCGTACACGTGCAGCTCGAGGGCGATGGCGCCCGCGAGCTCGCCGCGCGGCTGCTGGTGCTCGCCGACGGCGAACACTCGGCCGGCGACGATCTCAGCCTGCGCAACTACGGCCAGACCGCCGTCGTCGCGCAGGTGCGGCCCGAGCGGGTCGCGCGGCACACTGCCTTCGAGCGCTTCTCCGGCGAGGGCCCCGTCGCGCTGCTTCCCGTTGCCGATCGATATGCACTGATCTGGAGCGTGCGCACCAATCGGGCGGCAGACCTCATCAAGGTACCGGACACCGAATTTCTGGACGGAGTGACCGGTCTGTTCGGCCGCCGGTTCGGGAAATTCGTGGAAGTGGGTCATCGCGCAGGCTATCCGCTCATGCTGCGCTTTCGCCGCGGCGCGGCCGCCGGCCCGCGCACCGTCGCGATCGGCAACGCCGCACAGACGCTGCATCCCGTTGCAGGGCAAGGACTCAACCTGGGATTGCGCGACGCCATCGAGCTTGCCGAGGCGATCTTCCTAGCCGGGCGCACCGCGCTCGAGGCAGGCGGGCTGGCGCCACGATTCGCGACGATGCGAAAGCGCGATCGCTACGCAAGTATCGGAATTACCGACGGCTTGGTGCGGGGATTCGAATCCGATCATCCCCTCGCGCGCATGCTGCGTGGCGCCGGATTGCTGGCGATCGATCTCGCGCCGCCCGCGCGCAGGGTGCTCGCGCGGCGTTTCGTGTTTGGATTGCGCGCATTGCCTTGATCCGCCGCGTCGCGCGCAGTCATTCTTCATAACGCGCGCCGCTTCCGTAACTTAGCTTCGCAAATTAACAAGACCTTCAGGAGATGAGCGCGGCCGACGCGCACGTCGCCGCGTTCCGACGTCGAAAAAAATTTTCCGTGTGCGAAAAATTCGTGCTGATCGATCGAGATCATCCCCAAGCCGCGGCGATTCCAAGTAGAATCCGCTCCCGCTCCCCTTCCGTTCGATCCACTCCTCAACGGCAATGCAGATCGGCCCGCACGTGCTGCGAAACAGTGTCTTCGTCGCCCCGATGGCGGGCGTGACGGATCGTCCGTTCCGCAACCTGTGCCGGCGATACGGCGCCGGTCTGGCGATCTCCGAGATGGTGACGTCCCGGCGCGAGCTTTGGGATAGCGCCAAGACCCGTCGCCGGCTCGATCACGCGGGAGAGCCCGAACCTGTCGCCGTTCAGATCGCTGGCGCCGAGCCCCGGCAGATGGCGGACGCAGCACGTTTCAACGTCGATCACGGCGCGCGGATCATCGACATCAACATGGGCTGCCCGGCCAAGAAGGTCTGCAACACCGCGGCCGGATCGGCCCTGCTGCGGGACGAGAATCTCGTCGGCAGGATCATCGAGGCCGTAGTCGATGCGGTGGACGTCCCGGTAACACTCAAGTACCGGACCGGATGGGATCCGCTGCATCGCAACGCGGTCAGGGTTGCACGCATTGCGGAATCCGCCGGCGCACAGCTGCTCACCTTGCACGGGCGCACACGCGCGTGCGGATTCTCGGGAAACGCAGAGTACGACACGATTCGCGAGGTGAAACGCGCGACCCGGCTACCGGTCATCGCGAACGGCGACATCGGGACCGCAGAAGAGGCCAGGCGGGTGCTCGATCACACCGGGGCCGACGGTGTGATGATCGGGCGCGCGGCACAAGGACGTCCCTGGCTGTTCCGCGAAATCGCGAGTTTCCTCGCCACGGGCGAGAAGGTCCCGCCTCCGCCGATCCAGGAAATCCACGCGGTGCTCGTGCATCACCTGCACGAGCTCTACGAATTGCACGGGCGCGATTCCGGCGTGCGGATCGCGCGGAAGCACATACACTGGACCACGCGAGGTCTTCCCGGCTGGACGGAGTTCCGGCATGAGATCAACGGCCTCGACACCTGCGACGCGCAGATCGCGGCAGTGGACCGGTACTTCGCAAAGCTCGCGCAGGAGGATCGGCACCTGCGTCCAGAGGAGGAGCTGCCGGCATGAAACAGCAGACCAGCGAGATCGCGGACTGCATTCGCAAGTCGCTCGACCGCTACTTTACCGACCTCGACGGGGCCCGCCCGCGCGCGGTCTATGACATGGTCATCAAGAACGTCGAGAAGCCCCTGCTCGAGGCGGTGCTCACCCGGGCCGAAGGGAACCAGACGATCGCGGCCCAGATGCTGGGAATCAATCGCAATACGCTGCGCAAGAAGATGGCGCAGCACAAGATCAAGCCTTGATCGCGCGCAGTGAGGCGCGTGGATCGCGGGGTACAATCTCCGCTCTGCACGCACTCGCCCTCACTGCTTCTTTCCGCCTCTTACCCGTATGGAACTCACGATCAAGCAGGCGCTGATCAGCGTCTCCGACAAGTCCGGCGTCGTTGAGTTCGCGCGCGGCATTGCCGAGCGGGGCGTCAGGATACTGTCCACCGGCGGGACCGCGAAGCTCCTCAGGGAAAGCGGCATCGCGGCGGTCGAGGTCGGGGACTACACCGGATTTCCGGAGATGCTGGATGGCCGTGTCAAGACGCTGCATCCGAAGATCCACGGCGGCATCCTCGCGCGCCGCGAATTGCCTGCACATCTGACCGCGATCGAGCACGCGGGTATCGCACCGATCGATCTCGTGGTGGTCAATCTGTATCCGTTCGCACAGACGATCGCGCGTCCAGGGTGCACCCTGGAAGAGGCGGTCGAGAACATCGACATCGGCGGACCCGACCATGGTGCGGGCGGCCGCGAAGAACTACCCGGGCGTCGCCGTCGTCACCGATCCCGGCGACTACGGCCGCGTCCTGGATGAGATGGGCGCGCGTAACGGCGCGCTTTCACTCGAGACACGCTTCGCGCTGGCGAAGAAGGCGTTCACCCACACCGCGGCCTACGATGCGGCGATCAGCAACTACCTCACGAGCCGCGACGCGGAGGGCAGTGACGCACCGTTTCCGGATCGCCTGACGCTGCAGTGGCACAAGGTGCAGGACATGCGCTACGGCGAGAACCCGCACCAGCAGGCCGCCTTCTACCGCGACGTCGCACCCGCGCAGGGCAGTCTCGCCAGATACACGCAGATCCAGGGCAAGGAGCTCTCTTACAACAACATCGCGGATGCCGACGCAGCGTGGGAGTGCGTCAAGACCTTTTCGAACCCCGCTTGCGTGATCGTCAAGCACGCCAATCCGTGCGGCGTGGCCGAGGCCGATGCCTGCCTTGCCGCGTACGAGGGCGCATTCGCCACCGATCCTACGTCTGCATTCGGGGGCATCATCGCGTTCAATCGCGCGATCGACGGCCGCGCCGCCGAGGCGGTCGCGAAGCAGTTCGTCGAAGTCGTGATCGCCCCGGAGATCAGCGCCGAGGCACGCGCCGTTTTCGCCACGAAGACGAACGTGCGGGTGCTCGTGGTGCCGATGGGACGGGACATGCAGGATCACGATTTCAAGCGCGTCGGGGGAGGGCTGCTGGTACAGACGCCCGATGCGAAGAACGTCGCCGCAGACCGATCTCCGAACGGTGACCAAGCGCGCGCCGAGTGAGGCGGAAATGCGCGATCTGCTGTTCGCGTGGCGGGTGGCGAAATTCGTCAAGTCCAACGCGATCGTGTTCTGCGCGGGGCGGCGTACGCTCGGCGTCGGCGCGGGCCAGATGAGCCGCATCGACTCGGCGCGCATCGCGGCGATCAAGGCGCAGAACGCTGGACTCTCGCTTGCAGGCACGGCAGTCGCCTCGGATGCGTTCTTCCCCTTCCGCGATGGCGTGGATGTTGTCGCTCGAGGCCGGTGCGAAGGCCATCATCCAGCCCGGCGGAAGCGTGCGCGACGACGAGGTGATCGCGGCGGCGGACGAACTCGGGAATCGCGATGGTCTTCACTGGCTTTCGGCATTTTCGACATTGATTGAATACCAATGATTACCTTCGGACCCGTGGGCATACTGCGAACCCTGTTGACTGTGCGGTTTGGCTGCTGGTGGCCGTTTCCAATGCGCACGCGTGGGAGTGCAAGGACTGGGGCGAATGGTTTGCCGATCGCTGCGTCGGCACGAAGAATGCCTGGAAGGAGGGCGACTGGAACCTGATCGTTCCGTTCTACACGTGGCACGCGCCCTATCAATATAACACGTACCGGGCCGACGCAGAACGACTTTCCCTTGGGAGGAGGCATCGCGCGTTCGGTCGACCGGGGTCGCAACACCGACATGCTCATCGCCATGGGCTTCCAGGACTCCCACTACAAGCCGATGTACGTCGCAGGATACGGCTATCTCTACAACTGGGGCGAGCAACGCAAGCTCCACGCGGGCGCCGGTTTCGGCGCGGTACTGTGGGCGCGCACCGAATACAATTACATCCCGCTTCCCGGATTGACGCCGATCGCATCGGTGGGGTACTCGGGCCTTTCGGTTACGGGCACCTACCTCCCGTTCATCGGCGTGGCGATGTTCTGGGCACAGGTGAAGTTCTAGCGCGTCGATGAAGGTGCTCGTGATCGGATCCGGCGGCCGCGAGCACGCGCTCGCGTGGAAGCTTGCGCGCAGCCCGCGCGTGCAAAAGGTATTCGTTGCGCCCGGCAACGGCGGAACCGCGACCGAAGAAGGCGTCGAGAACGTGCCGATCACGAATCTCGACGAGCTCGCGGATTTCGCCGCTCGCGAAAAGATCCAGCTCACGGTGGTCGGACCGGAAGCGCCGCTGGCCGCGGGAGTCGTCGACCTCTTTCAATCGCGGGGATTGCGGATCTTCGGCCCCACACGCGCCGCAGCGCAGCTCGAGAGCTCGAAGGAGTTTGCCAAGAAGTTTCTCGTCCGGCACCGCATTCCGACCGGCGCATATTCGAGTTTCACGGCGTCAAGCGATGCGCATGGATATGTCGAGGCGAAGGGGGCGCCGATCGTGATCAAGGCCGACGGCCTGGCCGCCGGCAAGGGCGTGGTGGTCGCCACGAGCGAGGCGGATGCGCACGCGGCGATCGATCACATGCTCGTGGACGGCAGTATGGGAGAAGCTGGCGCGCGGGTGGTGATCGAGGAGTTCCTCGCCGGCGAGGAGGCGAGCTTCATCGTGCTCGTCGACGGGCGTAACGTGCTCGCCCTCGCCACCAGCCAGGACCACAAGCGCTTGAAGGACGGCGACGCCGGTCCGAATACCGGCGGCATGGGCGCCTACTCGCCGGCGCCCGTCGTAACGCCCGCTCTGCATGCGCGCGTGGTGCGCGAGATCATCGCGCCGACCGTGCGCGGCATGGCGGCCGACGGGATCCCCTATTCCGGATTCCTCTATGCCGGCCTCATGATCGATGCCAGCGGTAATCCGCGCGTGCTCGAGTTCAATTGCCGCCTGGGCGATCCGGAGACCCAGCCGATCATGATGCGGTTGCGCTCCGATCTCTTCGAGCTCATCGAGCGGGCCATGGACGCCCGGCTGAACGAGACCGAGGCCGATTGGGATCGACGCACCGCGCTCGGCGTGGTGCTGGCCGCCGCGAATTATCCCGGCATGCCGCGAAAAGGTGATGTCATCAGCGGGCTGGGCGTGCGCGGTGAAGATTTCCACGTCTTTCATGCCGGCACGACTTTGTCCGATGGGAAGGTCCTGACAGCCGGCGGACGCGTGTTGTGCGTCACCGCGCTGGGCGACTCGATCAAGATGGCCAAGTCGCGCGCCTACCAGGTCATCGACACGATACGCTTCGACGGGATGCAATACCGCACGGACATCGGATTTCGCGCCATCGACGCGCGCAAGGGAGGTTGAGCGTGGACGCACGATCAATCGCCGAGTACCTGCGCGGACTGCAGGACCGGATCGTCGCGGAGCTCGAGCGCCAGGACGGCGGGAAATTCCGCACCGATACCTGGGGCAGAAAAGGCGGCGGCGGCGGGATCTCGAAGCTCATCGAGGACAGCCAGCTGATCGAGCGCGGCGGCGTCAACTTTTCACATGTGATGGGCGCTAACCTGCCGCCCTCCGCCAGTGCGGGCCGGCCGGAGGTGGCGGGACGCGCGTTCGAGGCGATGGGCGTCTCGCTGGTGCTGCATCCGCGCAATCCGTACGTCCCGACGGTGCACCTCAACGTGCGCTGCTTCATCGCCACCAAGGACGGCGCCGAGCCGATATGGTGGTTCGGCGGCGGAATGGACCTCACGCCGTACTACGGGTTCACGGAGGACGCCCAGCATTTCCACCGCGCCTGCAAGTCCGCGCTCGATCCGCTCGGGTCCACGTACTACCCGCGCTTCAAGCAGTGGTGCGACGAGTACTTCTACATTCAACATCGCCGCGAACCGCGCGGGGTCGGCGGGATCTTCTTCGACGATCTCAACCAGGGCGGCTTCGACCACTGCTTCGATCTCACCAGACGCGTCGGCGACGGTTTTCTGCCGGCCTACCTGCCGATCGTCGAGCGCAGGCGCGACACACCTTACGGAGATCGCGAAAGGGATTTCCAGGCCTATCGCCGCGGTCGCTATGTCGAATTCAACCTGGTGTACGACCGCGGCACGGTCTTCGGGCTGCAATCGGGCGGGCGCACCGAGTCGATCCTGATGTCGCTTCCGCCGATCGTGAAGTGGCGGTACGACTGGAAACCGGAGGCGGGCAGTCCGGAGGAAAAGCTCTACACGGAATTCCTGAAGGCGCGCGACTGGGCGTAGCGTAGTCGCTAACAGCCGAGCTGGCGGGCGAGGTCCAGAAAGTCGCGTGCATTCACGTCGAACCGCGGCTCGGGCGCGACTTCCTTGAGGGCGGATCGCCGAACTCGAGCGGACGCGCGATGAATGCAGTGCGCAGTCCTGCCCGGGCAGCGCCGTCGAGATCGTCCTTGTGCGCGGCCACCATCAGCACCTCGCCGGGCTCGATACCCAGCAGCTGCGGGACCGACAGATACGCCTCCGGATCGGGCTTGTAGTGCCGTGCGATCTCGGCGGACAGCACCACGTCCCACGGCAGTCCGGCGTGCTTCGCCATGTTGACCAGCAGCGCCACGTTGCCGTTGGACATCGTCGCGAGGACATGGCGCTTCTTCAACCGCTTCAGTCCGGCGACCGAATCCTTCCACGGCGCGAGCCGATGCCACGCCCGATTGAATTCGGCGCGCTCCGCCTCGGTGAGCGAGTTCAGGCCGAACCTGGGGATCAGCTCGTCGAGAATCATCCGGTGCAGATCGTCGATCCTCGTCCAGCCGAGTTCCCCGCTTCGTACCCGATTCATCGCCGGTCGGTATCCCGCCCGCCATGCGTCTGCGAACGCAGCCCAGTCGGCCCTGATCCGCTTGCGACGACCGAGCTTGCGACCCTCCGCGATGAGCGACCCTCGCCAGTCGACCACCGTACCGAACACGTCGAAAGCCAGGGCCTTCACCTGACGCAGGTTACGCTTCATCTGGATACCTTCTCACCGCTTTGCGATGCCGCCGGCTCCGGCAGGAAGATCTGCAGCAGATCGTTCAGAAATCGCTGCCCCAGCGAGGTCGGCTTGATGCGTTGATGGTCGCGCACGATCAGGCCCTTTGCCTCCGCGGCCGCGAGCGATTGTTGCAGGGCGGCAAACGGCACACCGGTTCGATCGGTGAACGACGCGACCGGCACCCCGTCGGTAAGGCGCAGTGCGTTCATCATGAACTCGAACGGCAACTCGCGCGCAGCGAGGTCGCGGCGCTCGACGACCTGCGTGCCCTGCGCGACGCGCCGCATGTACTCGGCTGGAGTGCGTGCCCGGACCTCGCGCACGATCCGATCGGCAAACGAGACCTTCGCGTGCGCACCGGCGCCGATACCGAGGTAGTCGCCGAAGCGCCAGTAATTGAGATTGTGCCGGCATTCGCGATCCGGGCGTGCATAAGCAGAAGTTTCGTAGTGCGCGTAACCCGCACCTACGAGCAGCCGCCCGACGCTTTCGTGGATATCGGCCTGTGTGTCCTCGTCGGGGAGCGACGGTGGATGCCGATGGAAGAGCGTGTTGGGCTCGAGCGTCAGATGATAGAACGACAGGTGTGGCGCGCCGGTGGCGACGGCTGACGCAACGTCGGACTCCGCGTCCGCGAGCGTTTGCTCCGGAAGCGCATACATGAGGTCCAGATTGAAATTCGCAAAGTGCCGCTGCGCGATCTCGACGGCACGGTGCGCCTCGTCCGCGTCGTGAATTCGCCCGAGGCGAGCGAGATGCTTCGAATCGAAGCTCTGGATGCCGATCGACAGCCGATTGATGCCCGCAGCGGCGAAGTCGCGAAACTTGTCAGCTTCGAACGTGCCGGGGTTCGCTTCGAGCGTGATTTCCGCTCCGGGCTCCACGTTCAATCGTGCGCGCATGCCCGCGAGAAGCGCGTCGATGGCACGCGCCGAGAAGAGGCTGGGCGTGCCGCCGCCGAGAAAAATCGCGTGCGTCCTGCGGCCCCATACCGACGGCAGCGCGGTCTCGAGGTCGGCTAGTAATGCTGCAACATATTCGTCCTCCGGCACCGCAGCACGCACCTCGTGCGAATTGAAGTCGCAGTAAGGACACTTCCGCGCGCACCAGGGGAGATGCAAGTACAGCGCAAGCGGCGGCAGGCTCGCGAGCCGGACGCCGCTTGCGGGGACCGGGACATGGACGAGAGTCGACGACATGGGTTCGGGCTTCACCTTCCCGCCGATGATACCTGCGCCGAACCGAACGCCTGCGCCGCCTTCAGGGCTCCTCGCGCAGCAGTGCGATGAGGCGCGCAAGCGCCCTCCCGCGGTGGCTCAAGGCATTCTTTCGGGCCGGTTCGAGCTCCGCCGCGGTCTTCGCAAGCGCGGGCACGAAGAAATGCGGGTCGTAGCCGAATCCCCCCGCGCCACGTGGGCCGTTGATCACCTCGCCATGCCAGCGACCCTCCGCAATCAACGGCTCCGGGTCTTCCGCATGCCGAACGAGCACCACAACGCAGTAGTAGTGGGCGCGACGGTCGGCTTGGTTCCAAAGCAATTCAAGCAAGCGCTCGTTGTTTCGGGCATCCGATCTCGGCTCGCCGCCAAATCGGGCCGAGTGCACTCCGGGCGCGCCCCCGAGCGCGGCCGCGCAGATTCCGGAGTCGTCGGCCAGCGCCGGCAGACCCGTGTGACGCGCAGCGTTGCGTGCCTTGCCGAGCGCATTCTCGACGAACGTGGAATGAGGTTCGTCGACATCCGGCACGCCGAGGTCGGCCTGCGGAACGACTTCGATGCCGATGGGCGCGAGCAGCTCACGAAACTCGCGCAGCTTACCGCCGTTGGAGGATGCGAGGACGAGACGTTTCATCGGCCGGGTTCTATCGCCGCGGGACGCTTCACACCGCTACGGACGCGCCTGCGGCGCCGAGCGCGGCGCGCTGGCACGCCACGAGGTCGCGAATGCCGCGCTCGGCGAGCGCCACGAGTGCATCCAGCTCCGCGCGTGAGAAGGCATGACCTTCCGCCGTCCCCTGGATCTCGACGAATCCCCCGCTGCCGGTCATGACGACGTTCATGTCGGTGTCGCACGCCGCGTCCTCGGCGTAGTCGAGATCGAGTACCGGGACGCCCGCGTACACGCCGACCGACACGGCCGCCACGCAATCTCGGATTGGCGACTCGGTGAGCTCGCCGTCGTGCAGCAGCCTGGTGACGGCGTCATGCAGCGCGACGAAGCTCCCGGTGATGCTTGCCGTGCGGGTGCCGCCGTCCGCCTGGAGGACGTCGCAATCGATCTGGATCGTTCGGGCGCCCAGCTTGGACAGGTCGGTGATCGCGCGCAGGGAGCGGCCGATGAGCCGCTGGATCTCCTGCGTGCGCCCGGACTGCTTGCCGCGCGCCGCCTCGCGGTCGGTCCGCGTATTGGTGGAACGCGGCAACATCCCGTACTCCGCGGTCAGCCAGCCCTGACCGCGATCCTTGAGAAACGCCGGCACCCTGTCTTCGACGCTCGCGGTGCACAGTACACGGGTGTCGCCGAATTCCACGAGCACGCTGCCTTCGGCGTGCTTTGTGTAACCGCGCTGAATTCGGACCGCCCGCAGCTCGTCGGCGCGGCGTCCGCTTGGCCGGCGGCCTGACCCTGGCTCAGCTGCCGCGCCGGTCATTCCCGCTATGCTTCCGGATGGCATTCCGGATCTCGTCGATCGCGCCTTCGATCTCGTCGTCGGTGAGGTATCCCGGCGCGGCGGGTGGGGTCGTCTTGTGGAACTGGGCGACCGTGCTCTTGAATTCGTTCTCGTCCATCGTGACCGTCGAGATCCAGGTTGGCGCCTCGTCGCCGAGCTCGTCCGCCCAGGTCATTGCGAGGGCCGAGAGATTGTCCCCCTCCCGCCCGGCGCGCGCTTCTGCCATGTCGAGCAGCTTGGGGACGGCGGTGAGCATGTCGGCGCGCAGCAGTTCCTCGCAGATGATCTTCGAGTTCAGCGCACCCCATAGCCCGTCGGTGCAGATGAGTATGACGTCGCCGTGCTTGAGCGCAACGCGCCGCGAAAGGTCCACCCGCGGAACCGTCATCTGACCCAGGCAATTGAAGATCTTGTTTCGGTCGGGATGCGCAGGGACCGCTTCTTCGCGAATTCGCCCGGTGTCGACCAGGATCTGCACTCTGGAGTGATCCTTCGTCACGTGCTCGACGCGCCCCTCCCGGACGAAATAGAGCCGCGAATCGCCAACGTGCGCCCAATGCGCAAGTCCGTCCTGCACGACACACGCGACGCAGGTCGTGCGCGGCGTCTCGAGAAGATTGCGCTGGTTCGCATAGTCGATGATCGAGTGGTGCGCGTTGGTGATCGCGTTCAGGAGGAACCGGAACGGATCCTCGAGCCGCGGCGTCGCCTCGCGCTGGTAGGCCTCGCCGATGAACTGGGTGGCGATCTGCGCGGCGACCTCTCCATGCAGGTGCCCGCCCATGCCGTCGGCCACGACCATCATGAGTGAGTCACGCGTATACGCATAGGCCACGCGGTCCTGGTTCATCTTGCGTGGGCCCTGCCGGCTGTCCTGGTAGATGGAAAATTTCATCGTTGCAGGCTCCGCATCAGGCCGCCGACTTGCGTGCCAGCTTGAGCAGCGTGCCGCGCAGCGACGAGACGAATGTCTTGCGGCGCGGAGTCTCCGGATCGCGCTCGCGTAGCAGCACCTTCTGCAGGGCAAGCACGCTCTGCGGCCGCTTCATATGATCGAGCTGCAGGCACCAGTCGATGGTCTCGAGCAGCTGGTCGGAGTATCGCTTTCCGAACAATTTCGTGGCGGAGACGTAGCGGTCCTTGTCCATGCGCTGGTCGGCCGCCTGTGGCGCGGCGCCGGCGATGCACGCGAAGATGCTCGCGCCCACGGAATACACGTCGGACCACGGTCCGAGCAGCTCCCGGTTCTTGTAGTGCTCGGGAGAGGCGAATCCCGGGGTGTACATCGGATTCAGCTTGAATCCCTCGGCGGTGAGCGTCTGGCGCGCGGCGCCGAAATCGATGAGGACCGGTGTGCCGTCGTTTCTCACGTAAATGTTGGCAGGCTTGATGTCCAGGTGCAGAAGCTTGTTCAAGTGCACTTCGCGCAGGCCGTTCAGCAGCATGGTGAATACGCGTCGGATGAAATTCTCCTTGATTGCGCCGCGCCGCGCCAGGATGTGCTCCTGCAAGGTGCGGCCGCGCTCGTAGCGCATCACCAGGTAGACGGTCTCGTTGGCGCGAAAAAAATTCAGCACTCGCACCAGATTCGGGTGGGAGAGCTTCGCCAGGGCCCGCCCCTCCTCGAAGAAGCATTTCATGCCGTAGCGGAACGTCGGCAGATTCTCCTCCGAGATTGACGGCAGGACATCCCCTTCGCGCCGCAGCGCCAGCGAACTCGGAAGGTACTCCTTGATCGCAACCGGCTGGGCATTCTCGTCTTCGGCGAGATAGACAAGCGAGAAGCCACCGGCGGAGAGCACCTTGGTCACGCGATAGTTCTGGAGCTGATACCCCTCGGGCAGCGGAATATTGGCTTGGCCGGCCATCTGCTGCGGTTAGGCGCCCGCGCGGGCTGTGGCTGGAGTGCGCCGCCTGTCGCGGCGAGGCGACTCGGCTGCGGACTTCCAGGAACTGCAATTGGCGACTCGAGCTGCTGGCATGGGCAATCGACGCACGATCCGGCTGAAAACGACCTGCTGAATGGCTATTTCGGATCCCTGCTTGTTCGGAACTCTGCTGTTGCGGACTCCTGCCGTATCGAACCCAGCTTATTCGGGATACCGTTCTTTCGGGATCCTGCTTATTCGGGGCCCTGCCTAGCGGGCTAGAATACCGTCATACGCGGCGGATTGTCTGGGTTTGACCCGCCAAAGTAAAGCAGAACGACCCCTCCAGCGACAACGCTTCCACACACGACATGACAAGAAGCATGACAGGCTACGCCGCGGTGACCCGGGAATTGCCCCAGGGCCTGCTGCAGATCGAATTGAAGACGGTAAATGGCCGCTATCTCGACATGCAGTTCAGGCTCGCAGAGGAATTTCGCTGGGCCGAGCCGCAGCTGCGCGAGCTTGCGTCAAGTGCCGTTTCGCGCGGCAAGCTCGACTGCCGGCTTTCGTATGCCAGCGCCCCGCTGGCGAGTGCGGGCGGCGGGTTGGACCCTGCCCTGCTCGCGCACGTCGCGCGTCTCTCGAAAGAAGTCATCAACGCGATCCCCGATGCGCAGCCGCTGCGCGTGGCCGATGTCCTGCACTGGCCGGGCGTGCTGGGCGAGCCCGCGGGCGGGAAGGACGACATGCGCCAGGCGGCGCTGGCGCTGATGGCGGAAGCGCTTGGCGAGCTGGCGCAGAGCCGCGCCCGCGAAGGCGAGAAGCTCGCGAGGATGATCAAGGAACGTGTCGCAGGAATCCGCGCGCGGCTCACCGAGATCGCGCCACTTGTCCCGCAGGCCATAGCGGCGTACGAGGAGAAGCTGGTCACCAGGCTGCGCGAGGTCCTCGCGACGGCGGACGAAGAACGTATTCGCCAGGAGATCGCCGTGTTCGGCGTGCGCATCGATGTCGCGGAAGAGCTGTCGCGTCTTGCCGCCCACCTCGACGAAGTGGATCGGGCCATCGACAAGGGCGGCGCCGTCGGCAAGCGCCTCGATTTTCTCATGCAGGAGCTCAATCGAGAGGCGAACACCCTCGCATCGAAATCGGTGTCGCGCGAATTGTCCGCGGCGGCGCTCGACTTCAAGCTGATGATCGAGCAGATGCGCGAACAGGTGCAGAACATCGAGTGAGGGCGGGAACGATGCACGGCCTACTCTTTATCGTGTCTGCGCCCTCCGGAGCCGGCAAGTCCACGCTCGTCAATGCGGCGATCGCGGAGGACCCGAGACTGGTGCTCTCGATCTCCTACACCACGCGCGCGCCGCGACCGGGCGAGCAAAACGGGCGCGAGTACCATTTTGTCGACCGGGCGACGTTCGGTCGAATGGTCGAGGCGAGCGAGTTCCTGGAAAGCGCGGAGGTTCACGGCAATCTCTACGCGACATCGCAGAAACAGATTGCCGACGCGCTCAAATCCGGCCGTGATGTGGTGCTCGAAATCGACTGGCAGGGCGCCGAGCAGGTACGCCGCGCCTTCCCCGATGCCGTGGGAATCTTCATCCTGCCGCCGTCGATGGACGAGTTGCGCAGGCGCCTGTTCGGCCGCGGCCAGGATCCCGAGGCAGTCATCCAGCAACGGCTGGCCGCGGCCGCGGAAGAGATCAGCCATGCGGCGGAGTTCGATTATGCTATTATTAACAATAACTTCGATGAAGCGAAACGTGACTTCGCAGCAGTCGTACGCGCCGCGCGTCTGCGCCTCTCCCGGCAGTGCGCGCTTCACCCGGAAATCTTCGAACTGAGAGAATAGGATCTGCCATGGCCCGCATCACCGTCGACGACTGCCTCAAGAGAATTCCCAACCGTTTCCAGCTCACCCTCGCCGCGACATATCGCGCGCGTCAACTCGCCCAGGGCGGCTCGCCCATGATCGAGACGAACCGTGACAAGGTGACCGTGATCGCGCTGCGCGAGCTCGCGGCCGGCAAGGTCGGACTGGAGATGCTCAATCGCGTCAATGTGAGTTGAACACCCGCCCCGTCCATGAGCGCGTCCTGGTGAGCCGGCAAGGGCCGGGCGCACAGGCGCGCGGATCGGGGCCGTTTATCCGGAAGTCCCCATGAGCGCGCTGGCCGAACCGCTCGCCGAGCTCAAGTCATCCGTAGCGAGCTACCTCAAGCCGGCCGACATCACCCGGCTCGAGGAGGCCTACCACTTCAGCGACCGCGCTCATCACGGCCAGTTCCGGAAGAGCGGCGAGCCCTATATCCACCACCCGGTGGCGGTCGCCGAGATCCTCTCCCACTGGCACCTCGATCCGCAGACCCTGGTCGCCGCGCTCCTGCACGACGTTCTCGAGGACACCGACGTCGTCAAGGATGACATCAGCGAGCGGTTCGGCAAGCCGGTCGCGGACCTTGTCGACGGCGTATCGAAGCTCGATCGCATCGAATTCCAGACCGCGCTCGACGCGCAGGCCGAGAACTTCCGCAAGATGTTCCTCGCGATGGCGCGCGACGTGCGCGTCATCCTGATCAAGCTCGCCGACCGCCTGCACAACATGCGAACGCTCGAGGCCGTGTCGGCCGCGCAGCGCAAGCGCGTCGCACGCGAGACGCTCGAGCTCTACGCCCCGATCGCGAACCGCCTCGGGCTCGACGCGCTCTACCGCGAGCTGCAGGAGCTCGGCTTCAAGTACATCTATCCACTGCGCTATGCGACGCTCGCCAAGGCCGTCAAGGCCGCGCGCGGCAATCGCCGCGAAGTGGTCGGGAAGGTGGTGGACTCGATCCGGCAAAAGCTCGCCGAATCGGGCATCGAGGCAACGGTGACCGGCCGCGAGAAGCACATCTTCTCGATCTACAAGAAGATGGTGGAGAAGCATCTGACGTTCTCCGAGGTGCTGGATATCTACGGATACCGTGTGGTGGTGAACGACGTGCCATCCTGCTACCTCGCGATCGGCGCGCTGCATTCCCTATACAAACCAGTGCCGGGAAAGTTCAAGGACTATGTCGCGATCCGGAAGGTGAACGGCTACCAGTCGTTACACACCTCGTTGATCGGTCCCTTCGGCACGCCGCTCGAGGTGCAGGTCCGCACCTGGGACATGCATCGCATCGCCGAGACCGGCGTCGCATCGCACTGGGTGTACAAGGACGACCAGGGGACTCTCTTCGAGGTCCAGCAGCGCACGCATCGCTGGCTCCAGTCGCTCGTCGAGATTCAGAACGCGAGCGGCGACCCGGCCGAGTTTCTCGAGCACATCAAGGTAGACCTCTTCCCGGACGAGGTCTACGTATTCACTCCCATGGGAGAGATCAAGTCCCTGCCGCGCGGCGCGACACCCGTGGATTTCGCCTATGCGGTTCACACGGATATCGGCAACAAATGCGTGGCCGCGAAGGTGAACTACGAGCTGGTCCCTCTGCGCACGGAGCTCAAGAACGGTGACCAGATCGAGGTCATCACGGCCACCCATGCGAATCCGAACCCGGCGTGGCTCTCCTACGTCAAGACGAGCAAGGCGCGTTCGCAGATCCGGCACTTCCTGAAGACCATGCAATTCGAGGAATCCTCGGCGCTCGGCGAGCGGCTGCTCAATCAGGCGCTGCGCGGGCTCGAGGCCGAACCGAGCGTAATCGAGCCGGAGCGCTGGGAGCGGCTGGTGCGGGAGACGAGCGCGCGCTCACGCCAGGAAATCCTGGCCGACATCGGGCTCGGCAAGCGACTGCCCGCAATCGTTGCGCGCGAACTGCTCATCACTCCCGGCACCGAAGCCTCGGACGAGTACCGCCCCGGCGGGTCGATCGTCATACGCGGTTCGGAAGGGATGGCGGTGCAATTCGCAAAATGCTGCCGCCCGATTCCGGGCGACCCGATCGTGGGCTTCATCAAGAAGGGTCAGGGCCTGGTCGTGCATTCCCACGATTGCCCGACCGCGGCAAAATCGCGTTCCGACCCGGAAAAATGGATCGACGTGGAATGGGGAACGGACACCGAGAAGATGTACGACGTCGGGATCCGGGTCACGGCGGCGAACCAGCGCGGAGTACTCGCCAAGGTGGCGGCCGCGATTGCCGAAGCCGGATCCAATATCGACAATGTCAACATGGATGAAGAGCGCGGGATGTACACGACGATGCAGTTCACCATACAGGTCGGGAACCGCCAGCACCTGGCGCGCGTGATGCGGAACGTCCGGCGCGTTCCCGATGTCGTACGCATCTCGCGGCAGCGAGACTGACCGCGATTCGTGGTCTTGTAATCGGGGCGGGCTACGTCAGGACCGGAACAAACCGCGGGGTGTCCGCCCGGGAATCCCCTTGCATTGAAGTACTGGCAACAAGGAGAAGCACCATGAAGCCGTGGACCGCGATACTGGCCGCCTGCGCAATTCTGCTGGCGGGCTGCGCCGCCACCGTCGGACACAGGGTACAAGCCGGGATGACCGAGGCGGATGTCCTCCGCGTCGGCGGCAAGCCGGCACGCGAGCAGAAGCTGCCTAGCGGCGAGACTGTCTGGGATTACACCTTGCAGCCCACCGGCTACTTCACGTGGCGGGTGACAATCGGACGCGACGGTCGCGTCCAGGACGTTCGCAACCTTGCGACCTACGAGAATTCCCTGAAGATCACGGAAGGGATGACGGAGGCGGATGTCGAGGCGATAATGGGACCGACATTCATCCGCGAGGCCTACTGGACGGGCAACTATTCGATCGGTTACCGCTACATGGACGACGCCACGTTCATGATGCTGACGGTGCTGATGAGCAAGTCCGCAAAGGTGACCGGAACGATCTGGCAGCCGGACGGAGCGCAGTACGATGCGGTCTCCGGCGATGGCATGAAGTAGCGCGGCACCACGCGACAAGCTGGCGTCGATCGGGCCAAGTTAGCAATTGGAGGGGGAAATGAAAATTCGCGCGAACGGCATCGAAATCAGCTATTCGGCCGAAGGCGAAGGTCCGTGGATCACGATGAGCCACTCGCTCGCGTGTAATCTGCACATGTGGGACGAGCAGGCCGCCGTGCTCGCCAAGCACTTCAAGGTGCTTCGATTCGATACCCGCGGTCACGGCGCGAGTGATGCACCGAAAGGCGCCTACACGCTCGATGGACTTGCCGACGATCTCAAGGGATTGCTCGACGCGCTGGACGTCAAGGAGAGCCACTACGTCGGTTTGTCGCTGGGCGGGATGATCGGCGAGACCTTCGCCCTCAAGTATCCCGGAAGACTGAAGACACTGGTCCTTGCCGATACGACGAGTCGTTATCCAGCGGAGGCCGGACCGCTCTGGGCCGAGCGCATCAAGGTCGCCGAGTCGAAGGGCATGGAGCCACTCGTGCAGCCAACGCTGGAGCGCTGGTTTACCGAGCCATTCCGGAGTGCGAATCCGGGCAAGACCAAGCGGATCGGGGACATGATCCGCACGACACCGGTGGCTGGCTATGTCGGATGCTCGCATGCGATTCCGAAGATAAACCTCACGGCAAGACTCAGGGAGATAGACGTTCCCGGGCTCGTCATCGTCGGCGAGCAGGACATGGGGACACCGGTCGCCATGGCCCGCGAGATACACGAAAACTATCCGGGGTCGGAACTGGTCGTCATTCCGTCGGCTGCGCATCTCGCGAACGTGGAGCAGCCGGAAGCATTCAACGCCGCGCTCGCGGATTTTCTCGCCAAGCATCGTTGAACGGCATCTGAGGAGCTAGCGTGCCTGGCTTGACCGGACGCCACGCGATCGTGACGGGAGGCGGGAGAGAAGGTTGGACGCCCGCACCCGCATCTTGTGAGAATCGAGCGTGTCTGGCTTAACAAGTCGCCACGCGGTTGTGACCGGTGGCGGGCGCGGCATAGGCTCGGCCATCGCGGAGGCGCTCGCGCAGGCGGGCGCAACGGTCACGCTGGTGGGCCGTGATCGCACGCGACTCGAAGCTCGGGCGGAAGAGATCAAGCGCCACGCGTCCTGCGATGTAGCCGCCTGCGACGTCGGTGACGAGCGTGCCGTTGCTGCCGCGTTCACGCAGATTCTTGCCCGGCACGCGAGTATCGACATTCTCGTGAACAATGCGGGCCAGGCGGAAAGCGCGCCCTTCGCAAAGACTGATCACGCGCTCTGGCAGAGAATGCTCGCAGTGAATCTCACCGGTACGTTTCTCTGCACGCGCGAGGCGGTTCCGGGAATGATCAAGCAGGCCTGGGGCCGGATCGTGAACATTGCCAGCACGGCGGGGCTCGTAGGCTATCCTTACGTGACGGCCTACTGCGCCGCCAAGCACGGCGTCATCGGTCTCACCCGCTCGCTTGCGCTGGAGGCGGCGCGGACCGGTGTGACGGTGAACGCGGTCTGCCCGGGCTATACGGAGACCGATATCGTCAAGGATGCAGTCGCCAACATCACGCGGAAGACGGGCAAGTCGGAAGCCGAGGCACGCGCCGCGCTGGTGCGTCATAACCCGCAGGGGCGGATGATCCAGCCCGGCGAGGTGGCGAACGCGGTTCTCTGGCTCTGCCTCCCGGGCGCAGAGTCGGTGACCGGGCAGGCGATCAACATTGCGGGCGGAGAGGTAATGTGACTCGACGACCGCTCGTTGCACTGCGGGCGGAGAGTAATGCCGCGAGAAAAGGAGCCGCAGATGTCGTATACCGCGCACGTCGACACCTTCGCGCGTGACAATCTGCCCCCTCCGGATCGGATGCCCGAGTTCGTCTTCGAGCGGCCGGAGGTGCGTTATCCGAAGCGCATGAACTGCGCGGCCGAGCTACTGGACAGAATGGTTGCCGACGGGCACGGTGATCGGCCGGTCATCCATACGATGGTCGACGGGCAGAAGTACCACGGGTCGTACCGGCAGCTGCTCGCCCGCGCGAACCAGATCGCGCACGTGCTTGCCGAAGACCTGATGCTGGTTCCAGGAAGCCGGGTGCTGTTGCGCGGCCCGAACAATCCGATGATGGCCGCCTGCTGGTTCGGCATCATGAAGGCCGGGTGCGTGGCAGTGGCCACGATGCCGCTGCTGCGCGCCAAGGAGCTCAAGCAGATCATCGACAAGGCACATTGCTCGGTCGCACTCTGCGACGTTCGGCTGGACGAGGAGATGCAGCGTGCCCAGGCCCAGTGCCCCCAGATCAAGCAGGTCCTGTATTTCAACGACGGCGCACCGGGATCCCTCGAAGACGCACTCGCGCTCAAGCCGCAAACGTTCGACAACGTCGACACGGCCGCGGACGACGTGGCACTCATCGCATTCACGTCGGGAACGACCGGACAGCCGAAGGGTTGCGTCCACTATCACCGGGACGTCGTGGCGATGTGCGACCTCTTCCCGCGTTCGTGCCTCAAGGCGGGCCCGGACGACGTCTTTTGCGGGACGCCTCCCCTGGCTTTCACGTTCGGATTGGGGGGCATGCTGTGCTTTCCGATGCGCGCCGGCGCCTCCACGGTCCTGATCGAGAAGCTCACGCCGGCGGATCTGCTGCAAACGATCCAGACCTTTCACGCGACGGTATGCTTCACCGCACCGACCTTCTATCGGCAGATGGCGGAGCTCGCACCGAAGTACGATCTTTCCAGCCTCAAGAAGTGCGTGTCGGCAGGCGAAGCGCTACCGGACCCGATTCGTCAGGCGTTCAAGGCGGCGACCGGGATCGAGATTCTCGACGGGCTCGGCTCGACCGAGATGATTCACATCTTCATCTCCCACACCGAGAAGCGCGTGCGGCGAGGCGCTACCGGCTACGCCATCCCTGGATATCGCGCCACCGTGCTCGATGACGATGGCAAGCCGTGCGCGCCTGGCGTCGTCGGCAGGCTCGCGGTGAAGGGTCCGACCGGCTGCAAATATCTCGCCGACGATCGACAGACCGTCTACGTCCAGAATGGCTGGAACGTGACCGGCGATGCCTATTCGATGGACGAGGACGGCTACTTCTTCTACCAGGCGCGCACCGACGACATGATCATCTCGGCCGGCTACAACATCGCGGGTCCGGAGGTCGAGACCGCGCTGCTGACACACGAGGCGGTCGCGGAGTGCGGCGTGGTTGGTATTCCCGACGCTGCGCGGGGAATGATCGTGAAAGCCTACGTCGTCCTGAAACCCGGATATCGCGGCGACGCCGCGATGGCCAAGGCCCTGCAGGACCACGTCAAGTCGGCGATTGCCCCCTACAAGTATCCGCGCGCCGTGGAGTTCGTCGACGTCCTGCCGCGCACCGAGACCGGCAAGCTGCAGCGCTTCAAGCTGCGCGAGGGCGCGTCGCAGGGCGCCAGGTAATCCCGAGCGCCATCGGCCCGTTTATTTCCGGCCGACACCCCCGCGCGCCCTGCGCGCGGTCCATCGTTCGGCGAGTGTCGGCGCGCGCCCCGGCGTGCTCCAGGGGCACACCGCGATGCAGATTCCGCACCCGTAGGTCTCGTTGAAATACGGTATGCAGCGATCGAAGTCCACGTACCACTTCTCCACGCCGCGGACCAGCCGCTTGACGGGCGAGATGGCATCGGGCGGACACGCGTCGATGCACACCTGGCAGCGTGTGCAGAAATCGTCTGCGCCAAACGCGTCCGGTTGGTCCGCGACGAGCGGGAGCTCGGTCGTGACGGCAGCCAGACGGAATGACGACCCGAGAGTCCGGTTGATCAAGGAGCCGTGCTTCCCCAGTTCGCCGAAGCCGCACGCCATGGCTGCGGGCATCATGCTCAGCGCGCCTGCCCAGGGGCCCTGGTGCGGATCGGCTGCGTGGCCCTGACCGCGAATGAAGTTCACGACACGCATCGCGACGCGCGCGCCGCGGTTGTACTGCTCGCCCACTTCCACCTGCGCAGTGGGATTTTCGGCGGTCGACGGCTGGTCCGAAAGCAATGCATGGTCCATCGACACACCGAGCACGATGACCCACGGCAGGCTGATCGCATAGCCCTCGAACACCCACGACGGATCCATGCGCGCAATGCCGACGAGATCGGCTTCGTTCGCGAGCGCGAACGCTTTGACGGCGGCCGTCCATTCCTCGGCGGAACGGCTGATGCGCTCGGCGGCGATCGGATCGGGCTTGCTTGGGCCACGATCGCCCTTCGCATACGCTTTGTGAAACGCCGGCACGGAATTGAAGCGCGCCACGATGTGCTCCTGCATTGCGCCATGCGCTTCCCGCTCCGGTCGATGCCAGAATATCGGCGACGGCTGCCGCTCGGCGGGCTCGCCCAGTCCGTTCACGGTATTGCCGGAGACAGCGGGACGCAGTGCGAGAAATGCCGGGTCGGGCCGAAAGGTTCCGCGCGCCTTGCGCCTCATTCCGTATCGCCTTCCGTTGTCGAATTTCAAGGCCCTGCCGTGCGTAGAATAGCGCATGGCGATCCGCATCGATGCGCGGATTCGTCGCGGAGGAGAAGTGCGATGAGGGTCTATCAGCTTCAGGACGAATGGTCGATCGACAACCTGCGGCGCGTCGAGCGCCCCGATCCGGCGCCTGCGCCGGGCCAGGTGCTGATCAGGATGCGCGCCGCATCGCTCAATTTTCGCGATCTCTTCGTGCTCAAGCGGGGCTACGGCTCATCGACGGGAACGCTGCCGCTCGTTCCCGTATCGGACGGGGTCGGCGAGGTGGTTGCGCTCGGCGAGGGAGTCACGCGGGTCCGCCCTCGGCGACCGGGTCTGCCCGATGTTCTTTCCCGAGTGGTTCGGTGGTGCGCCACGTGCCGCGCTGCTCGCGGCGATTCTCGGCGGACCGCTCGATGGCGCCATGCAGGAGCTCATGGCGATCGATGCGCGCAGCGTTTCCCGCGTACCGGGGCATCTCTCCGACGACGCAGCCGCGACACTGCCCTGCGCCGCCCTCACCGCCTGGCGTGCGCTCGTCACCGAAGGACGCATCAAGGCAGGCGACAAGGTGCTCGTCCAGGGGACCGGCGGTGTTTCGCTCTTCGCGCTTCAGTTCGCCAAGCTCGTCGGCGCCTACGTGATCGCGACCTCGTCGAGCGACGCGAAGCTCGAGCGCGTTCGCGCGCTGGGCGCGGATGCGCTCATCAACTACCGCAAGGTACCGGAGTGGGGAAAGGTTGCCCGCGAGCTTTCCGGGGGCGAGGGCGTCGATCATATCGTCGAGGTCGGTGGCGAGCAGACACTCGAACAATCGCTGCGTGCGGTACGCGTTGGTGGGACGCTGAGCATGATCGGCGTGCTATCCGGCGGAAAGATGAACGTTCGCCTCGGCCCGATCGTCACGCGCGCGGTGCGAATGCAGGGCGTCACGGTCGGCAGCCGTGAGGACTTCGAGGCGATGGCGCGCGCCATCGATCAGCATCGCCTGCAGCCGGTCGTCGATCGAGTCTTTCGCGTTCGATGAGCTACGCCCGGCGCTTGACTACCTCGCCAGCGGCGCGCAGTTCGGGAAGATCTGCATCCGCCACGATTGACTGTCGCGCGCTCAAGCGTGGGGTATGCCGGCCCGGGGCGAGCTCATGGTGCCGCAAGGCACGCCGTCGAGCGGGGACCCGGCTGCTTCGCGTGCATGCCGCTCGGCCCGCTATCGCGCGCACCCAAATAACTCTAGCGCGGCCGGAGCAAGCGCTTCACCGGCCCTGACATCACCACCCGCGCCTCGCGCGCATAAGCCTCGTGGTTTTCCTCGATGTCATCCAGCTTGTAGAGGTAGTTCACCATGAGCCCGCATGACTGCTTGATGCCGCGCGGCGACGTGTCGGACAGCCAGTTGATGCGCTCGAGACGTGCGCCATTGCCGAGATGGAAGCGCGCGACCGGGTCGATGAGCTGCGCACCCTCCCGATCGCTTTCCTTCACCTCCGCGAGGTAGTGCGCGCAGAGATGCAGCAGGATCGGTTCCAGCGTGAGCGCGGCTTCCACATCTTCTGTCAAGTTGCGCTTCAGGAGATCGCCGAGCGCCTCGTTTGGATCGGTGGTGATCGCGACGCTGCAAACCCGGTCCGCATCGGCCTTTGCAAGCAAGCCCGGTCGCCGTGCCTTGATCTCGCCTTCCAGCCAGCGCCGGAAACCCGGTACCGGTGAGAGGGTCGCAAAAGACTTCAGCTTCGGAAACTCGACGAGCAGTTGCTCGACGACGCGCTTGATGAGGAAACCACCGAACGAGACACCACGCAGGCCAGGCTGGGTATTCGAGATCGAGTAGAAGATCGCCGCCTGCGCCGCTCCGGACTCGAGGATCGGTGCCGACTCGTCGAGCAATGTCTGGACGTTCGTCGCGATGTCGCGAGTCAGTGCGATCTCGACGAAGATCAGCGGCTCGCCCGGCATCCGTGGATGGAAGAATGCGTAACAGCGCCGATCGGAGTCGAGTCGATTGCGCAGATCGCCCCAGCCGCGGATCTCGTGCACCGCCTCGTAGGCGATCAGCTTCTCGAGCAGCGCTGCGGGCGATGCCCAGGAAATGCGCGTGAGCTCGAGATTTCCCACGTCGAACCAACTGCCGAGCAACGAGTAGAGCTCTTCTTCGAGAACATCGAGCTCCGGTGCTTCGCCCGCGTAGCGCAACGCGTCGGTGCGCATGTCGACGAGAAACTTCACCCCGTCCGGGAGCAGGTTGAACTGCTTGAGGATCCTGATCCGCGGCGAACCCAGCGCCAGCCGGAGCCGTGATTCGGCGTTGCGTCGGCCCGGTCCGGGGGCCGTATGAAGGTAGTCCTGAATCGCGCGGGCCACCGCGCGCTCGTCGGGTCCGAATTCGTTGGCGAGCACCTGCAGAAAGCGGACTCGGCCGGCGTCCGTCAAACCCTGGTAGTTGGAGGCCAGCCATTGCACCCGCCCGCGCGCCGAAGCCTCACCGCCGGTCTCGGCCAGACATTCGCGAAAAGTGGCCTGCAGCTGCTCGAGTTCGGCCGGTCCCAGATCCTTGAGCGCCACTCGGTCCGGCCGGGTGGCGTTCTTCAGCCATTTCCAGAGTGCACGCACCGGCCCCGGTCGGCCGGTCGGCTCAGCGCTGGCTCCTGACACCCGCGTGTCCAATGCAGTCCCCGTTCGAGACAATTGTTCAGTCATAGACAAGCAATCCCCTTGCCAGGCGGAGAAGCGACGCCTGCCCGAGCGGAAAGATTAGCAAACTCCGGTGACAAGACGCCTGGCAAGCGGGGCCGCGGTGCGCTACGCATCGGTCTCCAGGGAGTCGTGCGTCGATGGCCGTGGCGCCGGGTCCCGGCGCTGGTCCTCCGCCTTGGCGCGTTCCACGAGCAGGTAGAGCTGCTGCTTGCCTGAGAGGTACTGCTTGGGCCACGAAACTCCGTGAAAGCCGTATTCGGCCGCGGCATGCAGCGTGAAATAGGGATCGGCAAGATGCGGTCGGGCAAGCGCCGCGAGGTCGGCGCGCCCGGAGGCGACGATCGTGTTCACCTGGTCGGCGGACGTGATCGCCCCGACCGCCATCGTGGCAATGCCGGCTTCGTTGCGGATCTGCTCCGCGAACACCAGCTGATACATTCGCCCGTATACGGGTTTCGACGCAGGGTCGGTCTGGCCGGTGGACACGTCGATCAGGTCGCATCCGTGCGCCTTGAAGGCCTTGGCGATTTCGACGGCGTCGGCACCGGTGATGCCGTCCGGAATCCAGTCGGTCGCCGAGATGCGCACGGACATCGGCTTCTCCTTCGGCCACACCGCCCGACAGGCATCGAACACTTCGAGCGGAAACCGCAACCGGTTTGCGAGTGACCCGCCATACTTGTCGGTACGTCGATTCGTGACCGGTGAGATGAACGAGGCGTGCAGGTACCCGTGCGCCATGTGCAGCTCGAGCATATCGAATCCGCACTCGATCCCCATGCGCGCCGCGGCGACGTACTGGTCGCGCACGCGCTCCATGTCGGCGCGTGACATTTCGCGCGGCACCTGACTCTCGCCCGGGAAATAGGGTAGCGGCGAGGCCGAGACGATCGGCCAGTTGCCGTTGCGCAACGGCTTGTCCATCTCCTCCCACATGAGCTGGGTCGAACCCTTGCGCCCGGCGTGGCCGAGCTGCAGGGCAATCCTCGCATCCGTGTGGATGTGCACGAAATCGACGATCCGCTTCCATGCCAGCGCGTGCTCCGCCTTGTACATGCCCGTGCAACCGGGTGTGATGCGTGCATCCGGCGCCACGCAGGTCATCTCGGTGAACAGGAGACCCGCGCCCCCCACGGCGCGCGCGCCGTAGTGCACGAAATGCCAGTCGGTCGGAGTTCCGTCTACCGCGGAGTACTGGCACATCGGCGAGACCACCACGCGGTTGGCGAGCTGCATCCCCCTGAGATGAAAGGGAGCGAACATTGGCGGTGCGGTGAAGTCCTTGGGCACCCGCGCCCCTTCGCTCTCGGCCACATGCCGCACCCACCACCGATCGAGGTCCTGCACCACCGAAGCGTCGCGCATGCGAAGATTCTCGTAGGTCACGGCCTTCGCGCGCGACATCAGCGCGAAATTGAACTGGATCGGCTCCATGTGCCAGAATCGATGCACGTTTTCGAAGAAGACCAGGCTCGTGTTGGCGGAATGCGTGATGCGGTCCGCCTCGGCATGGCGCTCCTCCTCGTAGGTGCGCAGCGCCCCCTTGATGCTGCGCCGATGGCGGGTGACCGCGTGGTGCAGCGCAATCGCATCCTCGAGCGCGAGCTTGGTGCCCGATCCGATGGACCAGTGCGCGGAGTGCGCCGCATCGCCGAGCAGCACCACGTTCTCGTGGCTCCATCGCGCGCATCGCACGGCCGGGAAATTCCGCCAGAACGAGCGGTTGGTCTGGATCTCCCCGCCCGCGATCTCCGCGTCGAAGAGCTTCCGCACATAGGCCACCGTGGCACGCTCGTCCTGCACGCCGATACCGGACTTCGCGAACGCTTCGCCGGTCGTCTCGACGATCAGGGTGCACTCGCCCCGCGTGAACATGTACGCATGCAGATTCCAGATTCCATCCTCGTTCTCCCGGAAGCTGTACGTGAACCCCGGCAGCAACGCCTTTGCGCCCAGCCATACGAACTTGTTCGGCCGCCAGTCGATGGACGGCCGGAAGTGATCTTTCCAGTTCTCGCGGATCACGCTGTTGATCCCGTCCGCCGCCACGACGAGATCCGCGTTCAGGTAGGGTTCGACGGACGAAATTTCGGTTTGATACCGGACATCGATGCCGAGCTGGGCCGCGCGTCGCTGGAGAATCTCGAGGAGCGTGAGCCGCTTCAGCCCCGAAAAACCGTGCCCCGAGGACTTCAACACTGCGCCCTTGTAGTGCACGTAGATGTCGTCCCAGTACGCAAAGCTCGCCGCGATATCGTGGTAGGTCGGCTCGTCGGCAGACTTGAGATTCCCGAGCGTCTCGTCGGAAAGCACGATGCCAAAACCGAACGTGTCGTCGGGCAGGTTGCGTTCGTACACCGTCACGTCGGCCTGCGGAAAGCTCTTCTTGTGCAGGATTGCGTAGTAGAGTCCAGCCGGACCGGCGCCGATCACGTTCAGTTTCATGTTTGATCCCTTACTGCTGTTGCTGCTCGCTTTGCAGGCGCCGCTCGAGCTCCTTCGCGAGGGCACCCTTCATCACTTTCCGCGTCGCGGTCATCGGCATCGCATCGATGACCTCGAGCCGCTCGGGCCACTTGATCTTGCTGATCGCGTGCTGCGCGAGCCACTCGCGCATCGCCTCGAATCCGAAATTCTGTCCGTCGCGCAGGGTGACAAAGCAGCAGGCACGCTCGCCCAGCACCGGGTCGGGCATCGGTATGATCGCGCACGTTTCCACGGCGTGGTGTGAAACCATCAGATGCTCGATGTCGAGCGGATTGAACTTCACACCGCCGCGATTGATGATTTCCTTGGTGCGACCTGCGATTCGCAGGTTCCCTTGGGCATCGAGCGAAGCGAGATCGCCGGTCCGAAACCACCCGTCCGCAGTAAACGCGGCGGCAGTGGCCTGCGGATTGTCGAGGTAGCCGGCGAACAGCGAGCATCCGCGCATCTCCAGCTCACCGGTCTCGCCCGACGGCGCACAGGATCCATCTTCACGCACGATCCGCAACTCGTTGCCGGGCACTGGTCGCCCGGCTGTCCGCGTGCGCACATCACTCGAGTCGTCCAGTCGCGTGAATGCGCCGCCCTGCAATTCAGTCATGCCCCAGAGCTGCAGCACCTTGCCGCGGCCGAGCGCCGCCTCGATCGTGGTGGCAAGCTCCGGTGACACGGCAGCACCCGAAAGAATCGCGACGCGGACCGACGCGAGATCCATGCCCGCAAGCAGTCCCGCATTGAGGCAGCCCGCCATGTGTGCCGGGCCCGCATAGACGACGCTCGGACGCGCCCGCTGCAGAGCGTCGGCGAACGCCTGTGGAGCGAATGCCGGCAGCAGTACCGAGGTGGCCCCGCCGCAAAGCGCGACACTCAACGCGGAGAGCCCGTACAGATGCGTGAACGGCGCCGCACAGAGCACCGAATCCGCGGCGCTCACGGCGAGCTCCTGTGCGACCAGGCGAAAATTCGCGAGATAGGTGCAGGATGGATGGGGGACGCCCTTCGGCGCGGCGGTGGTGCCGGACGTGTAAAGCAGCACGAAAGGATCGGCCGCAGTGACAGAGACCGTCTGCGGGTCGGTGTCGTTCGTTGCCGCATCGGCGACGAGATCGTCGAATGCGACTGCACCAGACGGCGGCCGACCGACGGCGATCACGTACGCCAGTCGCGGCAACTTGCTTTTTAGATTCAATGCCAATGCCGCCGCGCTGTAGTCTTTCTGCTGCGCCACGCAGATCACTGCAATCGCTCCGCTGTGTCGGAGCAGCATCTCGATCTCGGCGCCCCGATATGGCATGTGAAGGGTCTGCATGACTGCGCCGCGCGACGCGAGCCCGAGGTATGCGACAACGAATTCGAGCGTATTGGGCAGCTGCACAGCCACGACATCCCCTTTGGCTATGCCCAGACGGTCGATGCCGCGCGCGAACGCCCGCACGAGACGGGCCAGCTCGGCGAAGGTCACCGTGTGCGCATCCCGAACCACTGCCGCCTGGTTTGGCGTGGCGCGGGCCGCGCGCTCCAGCCAATCGCCGACCAGCTCGTCGGTCCACCAGCCCTGCGCCCGGTAAAACGCGGCTCGCTCCGGCGGAAAGTCGATGCGGAGGGTCATCCGGTCGGTCCTTGGAGATCCTGGGTGCGGCGCGCAAGGGTCACGCGTCAAACGCCACGCGTGAGGGATTTTGACGAAGATTGTAACCCCGACCCGAAATCGTTGAAATCCCGAACTAATCAGGCGCCTCTTGACTGTGTGGCACGGGCGGGACCGCGGCCGCCTCGAATCGGCTACCCTCGCTGCCTGGGCAGGCGCTAGGAGGCGACGCAGAATGAAGCTCGGATTTCTCGGTCTGGGGATCATGGGATTGCCGATGGCATTGCGGCTGCTCGAGCATGGCCACACGGTGACCGTCTGGAACCGGACACCCGGCAAGCTCACGAGCGCCCTCGAGCGCGGCGCGCGCGCGGCCAGCACGCCGGCAGAAGTCACCGAGGCCGCAGACATCGTGCTCATGAGCCTGCTCGACACACGCGCGGTCGAAGAGATCGTGTTCGGGGCGGGCGGCATCGCCACCGCACCCGGAGTGGGGAAGGTCCTGGTTGATCACGCCAGTATTCGACCGGACGCTACACGCGAGTTCGCGACGCGGCTCAAGCGCACGAGCGGCATGGAGTGGATCGACGCACCGGTATCCGGGCGCGTTCCCGGTCCGGAGGGCGGAGGCGCATTTGCCATCATGGCTGGTGGTGATGCAGCCGCGTTCGAGCGCGTGCGACCGGTTCTCGCTGCGTACGGCACCAACATCACGCACATGGGCCCGGTCGGCGCCGGGCAGGTCACCAAGCTCTGCAACCAGATCATCGTGGGAACCACCCTCGCAATCGTCGCGGAAGCGGTCCGCCTGGCCGAGAGCGCGGGCGTGGACGCGGGGCTGCTGCCGAAAGCGCTTGCCGGCGGCCAGGCGGACTCGCGGCCTTTCCAGACCTGGGCCCCGCGCATGGTGAACGGCTGGACCGAGCGGCTTGCCGCCGCAAATCTGTTCGTCAAGGACGTGGGCACCGCGCTCGATGTCGCCGCGGAGACCGGCACGCCGCTCCCCGTCTCGGAGCGGGTCCTCGCGCTCTATCGCGAGCTCGATGCGCGGGGCGAAGGCGAGCTGGATCCCGCCGCGATCGTGAATCTTTATCCGCGCCCCAAGGCCGCTCGAAAGTAACGGCGCTCAATTGCGCTGCATGATCCCCGCGTCGAGGTCGCGTACCACGGTGCGGCCCAGCAGCGCCATCGACCGCTTGATCTCGGTGGTGAGAATCTCCAGCGCATGTCGGGCGCCCTCCTCGCCTGCGGCAGCGACACCGTAGAGCGTCGCCCGTCCGACCATTGCTGCCGTCGCGCCGAGCGCGCGCGCTTTCATCACGTGCGAGCCGCGGCGCACTCCACCATCGATCAGCACCGCGAGCTTGTCACCCGCGGCGCGCACGACTTCCGGCAGCGCATCGAGCGGCGCCACCGTGCAATCGAGCTGACGTCCGCCGTGATTGGAAACGATCACCCCATCGGCGCCCAGCGCCACGGCCTTTTCCGCATCGTCAGCCGTAAGCACCCCTTTCAGCAATAGCCTGCGCGGCCAGGCATCACGCAAGCGTTGCAGGGTTTCCCAGTCGAGCGCAGAGTCGAACTGCGACGCGGCCATGGCAGCGAGCGTCTGCGTCCCGACGTTGGCGACCGACCAGTCGTCCAGGTTCTCGATCTTCGGAACGCCATGCTTCGCGATCTGCCACAGCCACTTCGGATGGCCGGCGAGGCCGATCAGGTTAGCGAGCCGCGGCCGCAGCGGCACCGTGAAGCCGCTGTGTGGATCGCGCTCGCGCTTCCCGGCAACCGCCACGTCTCCGGTGATGACGAGCGCCTCGTAGTCCGCCGCGCGCGCGCGCTCGACGAGACGCATCGTGTAGTCCCGGTCGCGCAGCACGTAGAGCTGGAACCAGAGCCGGCCGCCGGCTTCGCGTGCGACGCGTTCCAGGGACGAGGTGGAGGGCGTCGCGAGCGTGAACGGAATTCCATAGGCCGCGGCGGCCCGCGCGAGCGCCACCTCGGCGCGTGGCCAGGCGAGTCCGGCGAGCCCGGTTGGCGAGATCGCTAGCGGAAACCGGATCGGGGTGCCGAACAGGTCCACTTCGGTGTCGATCCGGGAAACGTCCACGAACACGCGCTGGCGGAACTTCCACCGGTCGTATGCGGCACGATTGTCGACGAGCGCCACCTCGTCCTCGGCGCCGCCGTCGATGAAGCCGAAAAGCGGATGAGGAACGTGCCGCCGCGCGAGCCGCCGCAGATCCTCGATCGAGACCACGCGCGACCAGTCGATGCTCACGTCGCCTCTCCGCGCTTCGTGGCGGCGAGCTCTACGGCGATCCGGAGTGACTCCAGCATGCTCCGCTCGTCGGCAATTCCCATTCCCGCGATATCGAACGCGGTGCCGTGGTCGACGGAGGTCCGGATCACGGGCAATCCGACCGTGACATTCACTCCCTGCTCGACGCCCATCACCTTCACCGGTCCGTGACCCTGGTCGTGATACATGGCCACGACGATGTCGAAGTCACCGCGCCCGGCCCGGTAGAAGAGCGTGTCCGCGGGGAGCGGCCCCTCCACGTTCCAGCCGCGCGCCCGGCTCGCCTCGATCGCCGGCAGGATCTTCGCCGCCTCCTCGCCCCGCCCGAAAAGCCCGCCCTCGCCGGCATGCGGGTTGATCGCGCACACGCCAATTCGCGGCTGCGGGATTCCCGCACGTGTCGCGACGGATTGCGCGCGCTCTATGGTCCGGGCCACGATCCCCGGCTCGATTCGCGCGATCGCATCGAGCAGCCCCATGTGCGTGGTCACATGAATGACGCGCAGTCCCGGCGCCACCAGCATCAGCGAGACCTCGGGCGTTCCGGTAAGGTCCGCGAGCATTTCCGTGTGGCCCGGATAGTGGTGTCCGGCGAGATTCAATGCTTCCTTGTTGAGCGGCGCGGTGCAGATTGCATCCACCTCCCCGGCGACGGCGAGGGCAGTCGCCTTTTCAACGTACCGGTACGCCGCCTCGCCCGCTGCCTGCGACAGCTTGCCGAACGCGAGACCCCGGGGCACAAGTCCGAGGTCCAAGCAGTCGACGACCCCGTGCGCGTAGGATCCCGACGCCGGACTCGCGACGCGAGCCACTTTCAGCGCGAGCGCGCACAGCGCGATCGCCTCCTCGAGCCGGCTGGCATCACCGATCACGAGCGGTCGACATTGCGCGTAGACATCGGCGTGCGCGAGCGCCTTCGCAATCACCTCGGGACCGACGCCGGCGGCATCGCCCATGGTGATGGCAACGACGGGGCGCGGTTCCAGTCGGTCTGCAGGATCTCGGGGCATTTTGACTGAGGAAACCGTGGGTTCTGACACTCGGGTACGGTGGAAGGCACGCGGAGCCTGCCGGCCGCCACGGCGGAGATTATCGCAGGCGACGCTCGCTTATGCGCGTGGCCCTGGCACGAAATTCGCAGAGAATTCGGTCCGCCAAGCGTCGGGCACGGCGTTCGCGGATAATCCGCTCGGAGTGCGAAATGAGACATCCGTCTTTCAACCGTAAGTGCTCGCTGTTTCGCCTGGCCGTGCCGCCGGAGCTTCGCGCAGCGTGCATGGCATATCTGCAAGCGGGTCCATGGAACGAGCGTTCACCGGATTTTGCCCCGGTGGACCGGGAAGGCTTCGAGCCGCGTGCGGTGGGCGAGGCATTCCTCGCGCAGGGGCCGGGTTGGGAGGCGCGCCGGCTACTGGGTATGCCGGACGATCTTTACGTGTCGGACACGCTGCTCGTCTATACCTCCTGCCTCGGACGGCACAACGACGAGCCCTGGGAGGGCGAGGTATTCGTCTACTGGATCCTCGCGAGCGACGGGCTCGGCTTACAGGTCGGCGGGCGAGGTGACGCGCGCGGACCTGCCGGGTGACGTGATCGCGTTCGACCCGATGCGCCGTCACGCGGTGCTTCCGGGCGGTCGGCGCAAACTTGGCGCGATCCGGCCGCAAGACTGGGACCGGATCTGGTGCGGCATCCATTTCGTGATGCCGCGCGGCGAGTTCGAGCGCTGGACGATGTGCCTTGGCGGATACGATCCGCTGGAGCGGATGCGCGTTGTACACCGGTCGAGCCTGGGAGCAACGCGTTGAGTGGCGGCTGAACCACCCCGCCGGCTTCGCCGGCCCCCTCCTTGAAAAGGCGGGGGTAGAAAAGCAAACGCGCTAGCGTTCCTCTTCCTCGTCCTCGCCTCTCGCCTCGCTCTCGTCCTCGGTCATTGCCTCGCGCACGCGAATTTCGAGAAAGCTTTCGAACTCGTCGATGTCGGCAAACTGGTCGATGAAGTCCTGCAGGACCTCGATCACGGCCGCGTCGTCCCAGCCGGATTCCTCCGCGGCATCCTGAACGATGGATTCGATCGATTTACTCGGCATGGCTTACAGATGCGTGTTGAATCAGGCGATAAAAGGCTAGCACGCGAGGCGGGGCATTACCACCCGCTGGCGCCCTGCGCCGGCGGGTGGAAGCCTATCGCTAGGCAAGCGTCTTCTTCAGGAATGCGAGCGACCGCTCGTGCGCGAGCTTCGCGGATTCGGCGTTGTAAGACCCGCGCTCGTCGCAGTGAAAGCCGTGGCCCGCGCCCTCGTACACGAGGATCTCGACGTCGCTGCGCGCTTTGAATGCGCCGCGCGTGGCCTCCACCGCGCTCTGCGGAATGTGCTCGTCCTTTGCCCCGAAGTGCATCAGGATCGGACAGATCGCGCGCGGCGCCTGGGCGAGCGAGCCGTCTATGCCCCCGCCGTAGTAGCACACCGCGGCGTCCACGCCGGCATTCGCCGCGGCAAGAAACGAGAGCCAGCCCCCCATGCAATACCCGATCGACGCCACCTTGCCAGTGCAATCGCCGCGCGCGCGCAGTGTGCTGACCGTGGCGGCGACGTCTGCAACCGCCTTCGCGATATCCGTCTGCCCCTTCATCGCGCGACCTTTGGCGATCGATTCCGGGTCGTAGCCCACGTCGAACATGGGCTGGCTGCGCCAGAAGATGTCGGGAGCGAGTACGACGTAGCCGCCCGCGGCATAGCGATCGGCGACCGAACGGATGTGGTTGTTGACTCCGAATACTTCCTGGATGAGAACGATACCCGGTGCCTTCTTCGCAGACGGAACTGCGAGGTAGGCCTTGAATGCGCCGCCGTCGGCGGCGGGGATGTCGATGAATTTGCCAGCCATGACGTGTCTCCGCTTGGGTTGGGGTGCGATCGCGCAGATCGGGCGCGGCGGACCCGAAGATTAGGGCACTCTTAGATCGACTGCAACCCGCCGGTCAGGACGAGCGGCCAGCGAATGGCCAACGTGCTGCGACGTGGAGAGTCAGGCAGCGGCAAGGCCGTCGTCGGGCGTGCCGCGATCCTTCATCGATGCCTTGCGCCAGCGCACGCCGCACGGACGCTCTGGCGTACTGTTCTCGCTGCGCGCGGTCTCGACTTCCACTGCGGTCTCGCACCCGATGATCTCGCCGGTGGGCGTGATCACGACCGCTACGCACTGGTGCAGATTGAACATCAGGAAGATGCCAAGCGACTTCAGGGTCTCCCGCGAGAGCATGACCGTCACCAGCTTCTGCTCCTGTGTCGCCTTCGCGAGATCGACCACGGTGTCACTCGCTCGGGTCGCGACGTTCAACCCCAGGAACTCGCGAACGTGCTGCGCGCCATCCTCGGTCAACCGGAAGAGATAGCGCATGCCGTACGGGCAGGCCCGGCCGGTGACCAGGTCGAGGCCGTACTGGCGAAAATCGCGGATTCTGCGAATGGCCTGCATAGCGACAAAGTTAACGATCTAGGATAGCGCAACCCAGACGCCCGGCCGACGTCTGCCCGCGTCCTGACTGGCACATTTGCTCACTCCGGCCCTGCTATCCGCGAAATACCGCAGTAAACCGGCCGCCGATCGCGCGCAGCGACTCGAGTATCGTTCGGCCCGCCGACGAGTCGACGACCTCTGGCGACGCGATCGCCTTCTGGGTCCTGATCAGCGCGGGCGCCTGCTTGAAGCTGTGGTAGCGCTCGAGCGCCGCCACGATATGACTCTGCAGTAACGTCAGATTCACCGGCTTGTTCACGAAGCGGAAGATGCGCGCCTCGTTGATCAGACTGATGATGAGCTCCGAGTCCGACGCCTTGGTCGTGACGATGACCAGCGTGCCCGGGTGCTCTTGCTTGAGCAGCTTGAAGAGCACGGTGTTGTCGACACGGCGCGACTCGAGGTCGGCGACCAGCACGGCCACCTCCCGCTCGCCGAAGATGCGCAGCGTCTCCTCGAGCGTGACCGCGTGCTCGACGTGCGCGAGGTCGCCCAGCATCTCGCGCGTCGCGCGGGCGAGCGCCGGATCGTCGAGCACGAGCACCGCGACATCGCTGTCGGCCTTGGCGGCCAGGCGCGGCGGCGGGCTCGCTTCCAGCGCGATCGCGATCGTCACGGCCTCCGCCATGGTGGCCATCAGTTCCTCGTGATGCCACGGCTTGTGTATGAACCGGTACACCTCACCCTCGTTCACCGACCCGACGATCGCGGCGAGGTCCGAATAGCCGGTGAGCAGGATGCGCACCGAGTTGGGCGCTATCTCCTTGACCTCGCGCAGCAGGTCGACGCCGAGCATTCCCGGCATGCGCTGGTCGCTCACCACGACGTGGAATCGTTCGCGTCGAACCATTCCGAGTGCCTGCTCCGCACCGGTCGCGGTGACGACACGGTAGGAGTCCTTGAACACGGAACGCAAGGCATTGACGACTCGCTCCTCGTCGTCGACGAACAGCAGTGCCGGACGGCGTATTGCAGTCACCGGCGGGTCGGACGCGGGCTCGGTTCCGCTCTTCCCCGGTTTTCGGTCGCCGAGATGGAGTCGCAACGCCGCGGCCTTTCCGGATATCGTGCCGCCCTCGGCGATTCCGCCGTCGAGCTGCCTGCCGCCGTCGCCTTCTTCCTGGGTCGGCAGCGGCTGCGAGGTCCGCCCGCGATTCTCGAAGGCCTGCAACAGCGCGCCCGCGAACTGACGTGCGTTTCGATAGCGATCCGCAGGATCCTTTGCGAGCGCCTTCATCAGCACCGCGTCGATCTCTCGCGGCAGCCGCGGTTCGAGGGTCGACGGTGCGGGTGGCATGTCCTCGAGAATCTTCCTCATGAGCGGCGCGCCAGCGCCGTCAAACGGCCGCCTGCCGCTGAGGATCTCATAGACGATGACGGCGGCCGAATAGATGTCGCTCCGCTCGTCCGCGATTCCGCTGAACTGCTCGGGCGCCATGTAGAAAGGCGTCCCGAGCACCTCGCCCAGCTTGGTGAGATGCGACGCCTCGACCCGTGCGATCCCGAAATCGCTGATCTTGGCCACACCCATGTCGCTGATGAGCACGTTCGCAGGCTTGATGTCGCGATGGACGACACCTTGCATGTGCGAGTACTCGAGGCCCTCGAGAACGTGGAGCAGGATCTCCGGAAACTCCTTGAGCTCCGGGCGGTAACCGGAGCGGATGTGCTCACGCAGCGCGCGTCCGCTCACCAGCTCCATCGCGATGAACGCGAATTCGTCGTCCTCGCCGTAGTCGTAGATCGCGACGATATTCGGGTGGTGAAGCTTGCCGACCGCCTGCGCCTCGCGCTTGAAGCGTTCCAGCACCGCCGAGCCGTCGGCCGGATCGAGATCGGCCTTGCGAATCACCTTGAGCGCGACGTGACGCTGGATGACCGGATCGTAGCCCTTGTGCACGACGCCCATCGCGCCCTTGCCGAGCGCGCCGACGACTTCATATTTTCCGATCTTGCGGAGGTTGCTCATGCGAATCGGCGTGCGCTGATCATGCGGCGGCGGCGTGTGCGGCGGATTTTGCGGGCAGGATCACGCGAAAACGCGTGCCGACACCCTGCTTCGAATCGACCTCGATGCGCCCACCGTGACTTTCCACGATCTTGTAGACGATGGAAAGCCCCAGCCCGGTGCCCTTCCCGACCTGCTTGGTCGTGAAGAACGGATCGAAAATCTTTGGCAGCAGATCCCCGGGTATGCCATGCCCGTTGTCGCTGACCTCGACCATCACGTGATCGTTTCCGTGCATCGCGGTGCGCACGGTGATCGTCCCGCCCGCGTCGGGCGTCGCCTGCGCCGCATTGGTGACGAGATTCAGAAATACCTGGTTGATCTGTGAAGGCGAGCAGCTGATCGCCGGGATTGTCGCGAACATGGTCCGAACAGTCTTGGTCTTGAGCTGGTTGCCGGCAATCTTGAGTGCGCTCTGGACGCCTTCGTTCAGATCGAATTGTGCCACCTTGCTGCGATCGAGCCGCGCGAAGTCCTTCAGATTCGTCACGAGCTCGGATATCTGCCCGATCCCGTGCAGGCCGTCCTTCACGAGCGTATCGAGCTCGCTGAGCATGCCACGGCTCTTGGCTTCCTCCATCATCCCCGAAACACGCTGGAACTGCGCCGAGAGGTCCGCTTCGGAGGTCGAGCTCGACTGGAGCAACTCGAGCAGGCGGTCGGTGGCTGCGGCAAGCTCGGAGATCTCCGGCATGCGGTTGCTGACCGATATCCAGGCTCGACTTCACGTAGGCGAGCGGCGTATTCACCTCGTGCGCGACGCCCGCGACCATCTGCCCGAGCGACGACATTTTCTCGCTCTGGATGAGCAGCATCTCCTGCTCCTGCAGTTGCCGAAGCGCGTCGGAGAGTTCGCGCGTGCGCTCCGTTACGCGATGCTCGAGGGTCTCGTTCGCGTCGCGCAACTGGAGATTGATGCGGTTGATGACGGCGTAGCTGTGCACCAGGCGCCAGCCAAGGTAGGCGGCAAGGACCAGCAGCAAACCCGAATACACGAGCAGGTAGAGCCGGTAGCGCTCGGACTCGTCAACCGCGCCGCCAAACTCGTGTTCGAAGGCTTTCGTGAGGGTATCGAGACGTGGCCCGGTCGACGCGAGCAGCGCGGCCCGAAACAGGTCGTCTTCGGCACGGCGCTCATCCACGACCTGGCGCGCGGCCACCGCAAGCTCCTCCAGCAAGCCGCGCTCAGGATCGGGGATGTCGATTGAAGCGAGGCGCGCGATCGCCGCCTGTGCGTTGGCGCTCGTCGTCGGTCCTGGCTGAGCGGCATACGCGAGCGTCGCGGACGTCGCGCGCTCTGCATCGCGTTCGACGGCAGCGGGTAGCGCGTCACGAGCGCCGGCGCGTGCAACGGCGGCGCGTGCGACCGCGTCTCCGCGCTGGACGAGTCGTGCGAGCGTCGCGCGATACTCACGATTGGCGACCAGGAAGCCGTCCATCGCTCGCGCCTTCTCCTCGAACGCATCGCGCAAGGCGGACAGGCTCTGCGCCGACAGCAGCCCGCCGAGCTGATAGGACCGCTGCACGAGCTGGGCCTGCAACCGCGCGACGGCCGTGACGCTGGCGGAGCCCTCTGTCGCTGCGAGCGCTCCGCCGTCCTGCGCGTCCGCGGAAAGGCGCGCGCCGATCAGTCGATCGTTCCAGCGCTGGTCGATCCCCTTCAGCTCACGCAGCATGCCGAGCACGCCGCTTGCCGCCTGCAGGTCGAGCGCACGCGCCTTGAAATAGAGCGCTACCCAGCCGCCCACCACGAGCACCACCAGCGTAATCACGATCAGATAGCGGAACGGTTTGCCCACGAGCTCGCGCATCCGCGAAGGACGCGCGGAGCGCGCCGCGGATTCATCGGCTTCGGCAGTGGCGGCCTTGGGCCAGAGCTGGAACACGGATTCGGATCGATGCGCTAATGGGCTGTTTTTCTTCGCAAAGTATATGCCAACGGGATGGCGGCGGCATACGCTTTGCAATGCACGGGCGGAACGATTTCGCGTCGCACCCCCGATCTCCTTCCAGGAAGTCTCCCCTGGGGTGCGACTCCCCCGCTTTCCTGAACCAATCCACCTCGGCGGGGCGGTCGCACTCCGGCCTATTGCAGCAACGCGAGCACCACGCCAGCCACCTGTTCGAGCGCCTCGTTCACGTCCACGACCGGCCGCGCGCCCGGCAGTGGCGCGGACTCGAACAGACCGAATACCGGCACACCGAACTGGAGCGCAAGCGCGATCTCGGACAACGTGCCGTAGCCCCCGCCGATCGCCACGACGCAAAGCGATGCGCGCGCGATGATCGCGTTGCGCGCCTCGCCGATACCCGTGGCAATGGGTATCGTGACGTACGGGTTGGCGTCGCGCCAGTCACCCTGTGGCAGCACGCCTACCACCGCGCCGCCAGCCTCGCCGGCACCCTTTGACGCCGCGCCCATCACGCCCGTCAGACCGCCGCAAATCACGGTCAGGCCCATTTCGGCCAGTCCTCGACCGAGGCGCTCGGCAAAGATGAGTTGTTCAGGCCTGGCGTCGCGAGGACCCACCACCCCTACCGGCGCGCGACATGGCGTGCCGCTTTCGCGCTGCAGCCAGCGTACCGCATCGCGCATCTCGATGCGCTCGCCGCGAACCGTGCCCTCGCGCCAGACACGCGTGCGCGGGTCGAACTCGCCGCGCGTGGCGTCGCACAGGCGCCGGTTCACACGGTCGAGCAGCAGCTGGGTCATCGGCGCTCCAGACAGGATGTCCGCGCACCCGATGATAGGCGCGCTACGCGCAACGCGCGAGCGGATTGGTGACAGCGAGGCAGAAGACTGGGGAGAATGTCCCCGGATGGTGCCTTGACCCGACCGGCCGGGAACGGACGCGGTCAGCGTCCGTCGGCCGGGCCCTCGATGAACGCCGCCGCGGCTTCGACGAAGGCCGCCGGGACGTCGGCCGACTCCTCCTCGAACCAGGTGCGCGCCGCGTGGCGTCCCGCGGTGACGACACGATCCAGGCCGTGATACTGATCGATGCGGTCTTCGTTCGCGAGGTCGCGCCACGCGTCGCTGATACCGTATAGCTCGATGTCGGCTTTCTTGCCGAGCACCCCTTCGACATCCACGTAGGCCAGGTAGTAGGTGGCGATCTCCACGCCCCACGTTTCGGCGACGGCGCCGGGCGTCGCCGAAAGCGCGGCCATGCCCGGACGCAGCGACATCAGCTTCGAGCGATGCGCCTCGACCAGCCCCAGCGCGAAACCGAGCGTGAACGACGCGAACGCATGATGGAAGAGCATGTGGTGCGTGAGATCCTCGCGGCGCTCGTTGAGCACGATCACGGCGTGTCGCATGATCGCGTGCAGATCGCGCAAGTGCTTGAGCGCGAACGGCACATCGAGCAACCGGTCGAAGGTCTCCTCCTCGTGCACCATGCGGAAGAGCGCCTCGTCGGCGTCCGAGTCGAGCGACTTCGCGTTCGAGGTCTTGCCGAGCGAGACATAGTCCTCATCGTTCACGCCGCTCTCCTGCCGGGCGCGGCGCAGCCCCAGCGAGGAAACCAGCGACGATGCATTCAATGTCTTGCTCACGGCCATGATCTCGAATCGTGACGAGGCGCCCGAATACCCGCAATACCGGCAACGACAGCAATTGTGTCACGCGGGGGGCAGGGGCAGACCGCGCCCAGCCGGATACCCGCAGACACCCGAAATGGCACGCCCGTCCCCCGCCCATCTACCGCGGACGAGTCGAGTAGCTAGCAAGAACGATACCGGGAATCCGTGCTGGCCGCGGATCCTGCGCCGCAGCAGGTCCGGGGAATCAGGCTTCGGGGACGCCAAGTACTTGATTCTGGTAGGCCGTGTAGGATTCGAACCTACGACCAACGGATTAAAAGTCCGCTGCTCTACCAACTGAGCTAACGGCCCAGGGAAAGGGTGCGATTGTATTTCCGCGGCGTTGGGGGTGTCAACGAACGGACGTTTTCGACGCGCATGCGCACCACCGCGCATGCCGGCACTACGCCTCGCGCATCATGCGCCAGTATTCGATTTTCATCGTGACCGCGGCGCCTGCAACGATCGACGCGAACGTGATGATCGATCCGAGCGCGAGCGTGGAGAATCCGGTGATCCCCTGGCCGATGGTGCAGCCGAGCGCCACGATGCCGCCGAATCCCATCAGCACGCCACCGACGACGTGCCGGCCGACGTCGGCCGCGTCGCGAAAGCTTTCCCACCGGAAGGTTCGCGAGACCAGCGCGTAGCACGCCGACCCGGCCACCACGCCGATCGCCGAAGCGATTCCGAACGTAAGAATTCTCGACGCGTCGGTCCACAGCATGAGCAACTCGAGCAGGAACGCCTGCGGCGCGACGAACGAGAGCGACTCCATCCGATTGGTGTTCGTGGCGACCCATGCTTCCTGGAGCGTTTTCGGATCCTCGGCGACATAGCCCAGCTTGCCGCTCACATACCATCCCCCGACGACCACCAGACCGACCACCACGCCGCCCAGCAGGTTGTCGAACGTCCGGAACTCGCGCCTGACGAGCGCGAACGCCCCGAGCGCGCCCGCCACGACGATCATCAGGATCCAGACCATCGTCAAGCGATCGGCGCCGAGGAGCCGGGCAGCGAGTGACGGCAGATCCTGACTGCCGCCGAGCTGAACGCTCGCCTGCTCGAGCACCCCCACCCGGAACACGCCGAACAGGCCCCGCAACGTCATGTAGGCGGCAATTGCCATGAAAACCACGACGATCAGCGACTTCAGGTTGCCGCCACCGAGACGGATCAGCGTCTTGGATCCGCAACCGGACCCCAGCGTCATGCCGACGCCGAACAGCAATCCGCCGACGATATACGAGAGCCAGGTGAAGTTCGGGCTCGGGTAGATCGAGTTCGACAGCTTGATGACGCCCCCGATCTCGAGAAGCTGCGCGCCGACAATGGCGATCGCGATCGCGAGCAGCCACATCCGCATCCGATTCCAGTCGCCCATGTTGACGACGTCCGACACCGCACCCATGGTGCAGAAGTTCGTCCGGTTGCCGACGAAGCCGAAAATAAAGGCGAGAATGAATGCGCCCCAGGTGACATACGGCACCAGGGTCGCCGGATTTACGTCGGTCATGCCCCCTCCGAGCGCCCGTTCCGAGCCGTGGCATTCTAGCGAATGGCGCCGAGCCAACGAGCAATTGCGCTTCGGGCCGGATAACCCCGCTCTATGTCGCGGCGGATTTCGCTTCGATTACACGTCATCCCCGCGTTCGCGGGGATGACGGAATCTCTCAGGGCACTACGCTACCGGCGCGCCAGCCGCTGCTTGGCCTGCTCCGCCGCGGAGCTATTCGGATACTTGGCGACCAGCGTGCGCAGCGTGTTCCGCGCGCCGTTCACGTCGCCCAGCTCGGCCTGGCTGCTCGCGATGTTGAGCATCGCGTCCGGCGCCTTCGCGTGGTCAGGCCAGGTCGCCACGACTTTCTGTTGCTCGGCGATCGCGGTCTTGTAATCGCGCAGCGCGTAGTGCGCATTGCCGATCCAGTACTGGGCGGAAGGCGCCAGCGTGCTCGTCGGATAGGTTTTCAGGAACTCCTTCAGCCCCTGGATTGCGGACCCGAAGTTGTTGGCCTTGAACTGCGCGAGCGCCGCTTCGTAGGCCTGGGTCTCGAGTGCGAGCTGTTGGGCGTCCTTCTCCTTGTCCGCGCCCACGAGCTCGATCTTGCGGAGTCGCGTGTCGAGGTCGACATACAGATCCTTCTGGCGCTTGTCCAGACTCTCGACGCGATTGGTGAGCACTTCGATCTGGCCGCGCAGCATCGCCATGTCGCGGCGCAGGGCCTCGATCTGATTCACGACCTCGAAGAGTGCCTTGCGATCCCGCTCGCCGGCATCGGTCTCCATGCGCGCGACGCGCGCCTCCAGCTTCTTGATCTGCGCGCGCGCATCGTCGTCCTCGAACAATGCGTACGCTGGAAGCGCGGTACCGAGCGCGACCGCCATCACCACCGCCCGGACATACATCAGAATTCACCCGTGTAGAGAAGGTCCGCACGGCGGTTCTGCGCCCAGCACTCCTCCGTCTGCTCGGTGCAGCGGGGCTTCTCCTCGCCGAGACTCACGGACTCGATCTGCGCTTCGCCCGCGCCCATCAGCACCAGCGTGCGCTTCACCGCATCGGCACGACGCTGTCCGAGGCCGATGTTGTACTCGCGACTCCCGCGATCGTCGGCATTGCCCTGGATCAGCATCTTCTTGGCCTGATTCTGCGCGAGATACTTGGCGTGCGCCTCGAGCATCGGGCGGTACTCCGCCTTGATGTCGTCCCGGTCGAATTCGAAGAAGACACTGCGCTTGGCAAGCGGGCTCGACGGATCCTTGAGCGGATCGCCGGGAATGGTGGTCGTCGTGATCGGCTGCGTCGAGGTGCCGCTTCCCTTGTCGGCGCCGCCCCCGGGCGTGCGATCCTCGACCGCCGCGCCGGACTCGCTTTCGGGTGTGCTCGAGCAGGCCACCAGCGCTACGGCAACCGCCACGGCGAGAAGCAATTGTTTCATCGGACTTCCTCCTAGATTCGTCGTCAATTGGCTGCTATTTCAAAAACGGTCCCCAGGCGGGCTCGCGAACATCGCCAGCCTGAACGGACAAGCGCTGCTTGACCCGACCGTCGCTCGACACCGCGGCGAGTATTCCGCGGCCTCCCGTGTTCGTGGCATACAGGATCATGCGCCCATTGGGCGCGAAGCTCGGCGATTCGTCGCGCCCCGTATCGGTCAGCACCTGAACCTGCTTGGTGGCGAGATCCATGATCGCCACCTGGAACCGCCCGTCTTCACGACGCACGAACACGAGCGATTTCCCATCCGGACTGACGCGCGGCGTGACGTTGTAGCTTCCCTGGAACGTGACCCGCTTCGGGCTTCCGCCGGCCACCGGAATGCTGTAGATCTGCGGGCTCCCGCCACGGTCCGAGGTGAAGTAGATCGTCTCGCCGTCGTGCGAAAAGTAGGGTTCGGTATCGATCGCCTGCGAGGAATTCAGGCGGCGTACGTTCGATCCGTCGGCGCTCATCAGGAAGAGCTGCGAGCCGCCTTCCCGCGAGAGAACCACCGCCAGGCTGCGTCCGTCGGGCGACCAGGCCGGTGCCGAGTTGGAGCCGCGGAAGTTCGCGACCGCGCGCCGCTGCCCGGTCGCGAGCGAGTGAACATACACGACCGGCTTCTTGTTCTCGAACGAAACGTACGCAAGACGGTTTCCGTCGGGGGACCACGCGGGCGACAGGATCGGCTCGTCGGACGCGAGCGCAGTCTGTGCATTCGCACCGTCCGCATCGGCGACCTGCAGCTGGAAGCGCGCGCCGTTCTTCACCACGTACGCGATGCGCGTGGAAAACACCCCCCGCTCTCCGGTGAGCCGCTCGTAGACGAAATCGGCGATGCGGTGCGCGGTGGCACGCACCTGCTGTGCATTCAACGTGAAGGCGAGCGCGCCGAGCTGGGCCTGCTTGGGCACGTCGTAGAGCCGGAACCGCGCCTCGTACCGGCCGCCGCCGATCGGGTACACCCCGCCGACCACGACGGCGTCGGCATTCTTTTCGCGCCAGGGCGAAAAGTCGATGCTGGACACGTCACTCAGGTTCTGGGGACCCGTGTAGAGGGTGCGAAATCGGCCGCTGCGCGCGAGGTCGGCTTCGATCACGTCGGAGATCGTCGGCGTGAGCACCCGCTCGCCGGCGAACGGCACGATGGCGATCGGGATCTGGTTGCCGCCCGCACCCGTGATCTCGATGGTGAGCTGCGCGCGCGCGGGACCCGCAACCAGGAAAGCGAGAAAGAAAATGGATATGAGTGCGGCGCGCAGCAATCGAATCACCCGTTCGACGAAAGTTCGATGATGTTGAAATGCACTAGATGGCTCTGGATGGCATTGATCGACGTCGGATCTCGCGCGACGGCGAGGCGAGCGACGGGTCGCGCAAAACGATGCGAAATTATACGTGAGTTCCCGGTGCAGCCCGACTGTCGTCGTATACCGACACCTTCCTGGGCGCATCATCGTGCGGTTCATCGTTTGTCGCTCGGGCGGAATTTCAGGCGCAGAGTCGACTGAAAAACTTCCCGCTGCTCGGGCAGCGGCAGCGGCGAGCTCTTCAGGATAGCGCGCTCCCACGCGTCGTCGAGTGCCTTGTTGCCGCTCGAGCGCGTGATCTTCACGCTCAGGATCTCGCCCGTCGGAAGCTGTTCCACCCGAAACTCCGCTTCCGGATCTCCGGAGAGCGTGGGCGGGAGGATCACATTGCCACGGATCTTCGCGCTGATCTTGTCGCTATACCCCGCGAGCGCATTCGGATCCCCCGGAGCCGATGCCGCAACGCCCTCGCGCCGCCCCGGTTGCGCGGGCGCCTTGGCAAGCTCGCGCGCCATGCGCTCGCGTGTCTCGCTCTCGAGTCGCAGCTTTAAAGCGCTTGTCCGCGGCGATGCGTTCCTCGCGCACCTTCTTCTCCTGTTCGGCCTTCGCGCGCGCCTCTTCCTCCTTGCGCTTCTGCTCCGCCTCCGCGCGTGCCGCCTCTTCCTTGCGCTTCTGCTCGGCTTCCGCGCGCTTGCGCGCCTCCTCCTCCTTGCGCCTTTTCAGCTCGATCGCCTCGAGCCGCTTGCGTTCCTCCTCCAGCCGCCGACGCTCCCGCTCTTTCTCCTTTTCCTGCTCGAGCGCGATATCGACCTTCTCGGGCGGCTTTTCTTCGACCTTCGGCTCCGGAGGCGGTGCGACCTTTGGCGAAGGCTTGGGCTGGGGCGCGGGCTTCGGAGCCGGCCGCGCGACCGCGGCGGGAGGCGGCGTCCACAGCTCAGCAACCACGGGCGCCGGTGGCTTCGTCTTCCAGCTGATCGCGAAGAACAGCACCACGAAGAAGGCGACGTGCATCCCGACCGACAGCACGAATGCCATCGTGCTCCGCGGTTCGGTACGGGCCTGCCTCTGCGCCATGCGGGCTTACTGCGCGGCGGGCTTGACCATCAGGCCAACGCGCTTGACGTCGAGCTTCTGCATCTCGTCCATCACCTTGAGGACCGCGTCGTACTTCACGTCCTTGTCGGCCGAAATCACGACAGGCTGGTCGGGTCTGGCGGCCTGCCGCGCTTTCACGATCTCGATGAGCTCGGGCATGGTGATGTCGCGCTCTTCCTTCGCACCCGGCTCGCGCTCGCGCAGCATGAGCGACGTATCGCGCCTGACGATGACCTCGAGCGGCGGCACCACCTGGTCCTGCTGCGAGGATTTCCCGACCGTCGGCAACTCGATCACGCCGGGGTTCACGAGCGGGGCGGTGACCATGAAGATCACGAGCAGCACCATCATGACGTCCACGTACGGGACGATGTTGATCTGGTTCATGAGTTTGCGCTGTCTCATCGCCCCGCCTGCCGCTGCAGGATGTTGGAGAACTCCTCCATGAAGCTCTCGAAGCGATTGGCCAGCCGGTCGATGTCGTGCGAGTACCGGTTATAGGCGACCACGGCCGGGATGGCCGCGAAGAGCCCGATCGCCGTGGCCACCAGCGCCTCGGCGATGCCGGGCGCCACGGCCGCGAGCGTTGCCTGCGCCACGTTCGCCAGCCCGCGAAACGCCTGCATGATTCCCCAGACCGTGCCGAGCAGCCCGACGTACGGGCTCACCGACCCCACCGAGGCGAGAAACGCGAGATGCGACTCGAGATAATCCATCTCACGCTGGTAGGTCGCCCGCATCGCCCGGCGCGCTCCGTCCACGAGCTCGCCCGTGTCGGGTACGCGGGTCTGGCCCTTGAGCTTCACGTAATCGCGGAAGCCCGCCTCGAAGATACGCTCGAGGATGCCGGTCCGGTGTCGCGAATTCACTGCGCTCTGGTAGAGCGCATTGAGGTCGGGCCGGCTCCAGAACGTGCGCTCGAATTCCTCGGTCTCGCGCCGCGCCTGGCGAATGGCGAACAGCTTGCGGAAGATGTAGTACCAGGAGCTCACCGACACGAAGAGCAGCAGGACCATGATGGCCTGCACGACGATGCTCGCGTTGGCGATCAGCGAGAGGATGGAGAGATCGTGGGTGACGTTCATGCAAGCGCTTCCAGGCTTTCCCGAAGCTCGTCGGGGAGGGGTACGGGTCTGAGGGTGCGCGGATGCACGCAGGCCGCCTCGATCGTCGCCGAAACGAGCGACTCCGCGCCCCGCAGCACCCGCTGGTCGAAAACGATCCGCGCCCGGCCGACGCGCCCGATCTCGGCAGTAACCGCGAGCTGGTCGTTCAGCCGCGCGGGCTTATGGTAATTCACGTTCAGCCTGTAGACGATGAACATGGCGTGGCGCGTCTCGGCCATCACGGCAAGATCGAAACCGAGCGCATGCAACAGCTCGATCCGGGCAGCCTCGAAGAAGTCGAGATAGGTGCCGTGATAGACCACGCCACCTGCATCGGTGTGATGGTAATAGACCCTGATGGGCCATGGCCGGACGCGCGCACGCTGGTCCTGATGCTCCAAGCCTCTAACCCTTCGAACGTAAGGTGGCGTAAAGTCGTTGAACGCAGGATCGTCGTCGCTCTCGTGGCTCTCGTAGCTCTCGTCGTTTGCGTCGTCGTCGCTCCGGGGTTCGGCAAGGCGCGATTGTCGCGCCAATTGAACCGCTCTGCACGGAAAATCCGATCCAGCAGGGGCACCAAGGGCGTCGCAAGGAAGAGCGCCCAGACCAGCCCGTTGGGAATGAACAGAGCGTACTGCCATGCGAACGCCGCAGCCGCGACCGCTGCCGCATGGGTGACGCGTGCGCCACGGCGGTTGGGCGTGGTCATCGGATCCGAGATCATGAAGAACGCAAACAGGAGCAACGCACCGTTCTGGAGTTGGTGCACGAACACGGCCCAGTCGTAGCCGAGCCAGTGAATCCGGGCCGCCACGAGCCCGAGATAGCACGCAAGAAAGATCCAGCTCGTATCGAGCCGACGCGCCCGGCTCGATACGAGCGCGCCGAGCGCCACCACCCAGACCGCGGAGGCGATGTCGCTGCCCCACTGCCCCGGCGAGATCCAGGCGCCCGGAATCAGAGCGACACCGGCAATCACGCCGAGGTTGCCGGGGTTGAAGAGATGCTTGCCGCCCGTCCGGATCGCGAACTTGCTCGCGATCGCGAGTGCGCCCACGAGCGGGTGGACCCACCAGGTGTCGGCGCGCAACAGGATCGAGAGACCGAGGCAGGTGATGATGGCGCTGAGGACCCCGACCCGCTGCAGTCCAAGGGCACGCACGAACACGAACTGTGTCGCAAGGCCTGCTGCGAAGGTGAGCGCCATCTGCTCGGGCCGCAGCGCGAAGTCACGCACGAGCGCACCCGCCCCGAGGAGCACGCCCAGAAACACGATCTGATAGATGCGGACGTCGCCCGGCAGGCGCGCGGTGACCCCGCGCGCAAGACGCACTCCGTCGGCGAACCCCGCGATCACGGCGCCACCCCCACCCACCATTCTTCCCACCAGGGTCGCCGCGGGGCGATGGCCATGCGATCACGAATCGCGTCGACATCCCAGCCGGTGAGCGTCGCGAGGACTTTCGCCTCCCGCTCCTGGCGCGCGACGACTCCGTCGAGGTAACGTGCCGGCAGCAGGGCAGTCGTCGGGCGCCACCTTGGCCGGGTGCCGCAGCACGTAGCGCGCCTGATAGTTCGCGCGGTCCTTCGTCTCCTGGAACACGAGGTCCTCGGGAAACGTCGCGTCGGTGTAGCGCACGTGCAGCCGGGTCAGCATCACGGGCTGTGCGCGCGGCGCGCGCTGTCCGCCCGAAGTCACCCACTCCACGCCGAGGCCCCGCAGCTCCGCCGGAGTCAGCGGGTTCGCTGCGCAGGGGTCGCACCAGCTCATGTTCCACACGTACTCGGTGAAGAGCACGCGGTACTCCTCGCGTTTCGCCTGGGTATCGAACATCGCCTTGTAGAACGTCCGGAAATCGCCCTTCACGTAGGTCGGGATGTCCATGTTCGCCGGCAGGTGGACGGTGCGGTAGTTCGTCGACTCGACCCGGCCCGTGCGTGTCAAGACCCACAGCACCAGGTCTTGCGGACCGTGTGCATTCAGCATCCCGAGCCGGATCGGCAGCATGAATTTTTCGGTCCGGAAGCTGAACTGCATCGGGCGCAGGTACGCCGAACCGGTCTTGGCCTGTTCCGCCAGGTTCACCCTCGCGACGAAGAACTTGAGGTCCTGCCGGATGTAAGGTGCCAACGCCTGGGCCGCACCCGCGGGAATCCGGTAGCCGTTCTCGCGCAGCCAGGTCTCGAGTCCGTTCGACTCCTTGGCGGAGAGAATCACGACGTCGTATTCGCCGATCGTGTACTCGGCTTCCACCGTGACGCCGCGCTCTTCCTCGACTTTCGACTTCGCCGCATCCATGGCGAGCGACTGTGGCGCCCGGCCGATCGCACCGTTCTTCCGCTCCCGCAGGGCATGGCACGGGTTCGCGTCGTAGTACTCCGCGAGCCGCGGCGCGCTGTAAGCGTCGATGCGGTCGAACAGCACATTGTCTACAACCTTGATGCTCTCTTCGGGCAGCACTTCGGGAACCGGCACGACCATCGCAAACTCCTGCAGGTCGCCCTTGTAGTCGTTGCGCATCGTGATCGTCGTCCTGTCGCCGTCGCGCACCATCACCACCTGCGAGGCTTCGTTGAAGAGGTTCGCATCGGCCTTGCCGACATAGAACCCGCAGAAAGCGAGCGCGCTCGGCGCGGTCAGCGTACAGCTGAACGTGAGAGCGGCCGCTGCAAGACTCCGGGCAAACCCCGGGCGAATCAGGGCATTCATGGGACCTCCGTGTGTGTTGACGCCGAGGTGTAAACGGCGGCGGAGGCCGGATGGGGTTACGACCAGTCAACCTGGAATGGCAGCTTCGGGGGGGGGTTCCCCTCCTCTCCGAGGAGGGGTGCCCGCGGCGCGGGCGGGGTGGTGTGGGGCGCCTATCGAACCACCCCGGCTGCTTCGCAGCCACCCCTCCTTGAAAAGGAGGGGAAAGACGACTTTTGCCCTACTCCCCGTCCGGCCAGAGATCGGGGGTCTGGTCGCGCGCCAGGGTGGCGAGGCCGAAATGGCGGTAGGTCGTGGCGGTGGCCACGCGGCCGCGAGGGGTGCGCTGCAGGTAGCCCTGCTGGATGAGGAATGGCTCGAGCACATCCTCGATCGTGTCGCGCTCCTCGCCGATGGCGTGGGCGAGGTTCTCGACGCCTACCGGGCCACCCGCGAATTTCTCGATCACCGCGAGGAGCAGCTTGCGATCCATCACGTCGAGGCCGAGCTGATCCACTTCCAACATGCGAAGAGCGGCGTCGGCCACCTCGCGAGTGATGTCGCCGCCGGCGCGCACCTGCGCATAGTCGCGCACGCGCCGCAGCAGGCGATTCGCGACACGTGGCGTTCCGCGCGAGCGGCGCGCGATCTCCAGCGAGCCCTCGGGGGAGATTTCGACTTCCAGCACGCCGGACGAGCGGGTCACGATGCGCTGCACCTCGGCGGGCGAGTAGAACTCGAGGCGAGCGACGATCCCGAAGCGATCGCGCAACGGGTTGGTCAGCATGCCTGCGCGGGTCGTGGCGCCGATCAGCGTGAACGGCGGAAGATCGAGCTTCACGGATCGCGCGGCCGGTCCTTCGCCGATCATGATGTCGATCTGATAGTCCTCGAGCGCCGGGTAGAGAATCTCCTCCACCACCGGCGAGAGCCGATGAATCTCGTCGATGAAGAGGACGTCGTTCGGCTCGAGATTCGTGAGAAGGGCGGCGAGATCGCCGGGGCGCTCGAGGACCGGACCCGAGGTCTGGCGCAGGTTCACGCCCATCTCGCGCGCGACGATGTGCGCGAGCGTGGTCTTGCCGAGTCCGGGCGGGCCGAAGAGCAGCACGTGGTCGAGCGCTTCTTTCCGGTTGCGTGCGGCCTCGATGAATATTTCGAGCTGCCCCCGAATGCGCTCCTGGCCGACGTATTCGTCGAGCGAGCGCGGCCGGAGCGCCCGCTCCAATGCCTCTTCCTGCGCGCTTGCGCTCTGGGGCGCGATCAGGCGATCGGTCTCGATGGTCACCCGGCCATTATGCCGCGACCCGGCCGCCCCGGCAGTGGGATCGATGGGACTAAACCCACCGGTCCGGGTGTTCTGACATGGGGTCCGCGCTCCGGCGTAGCATCAGCGGCGTGTCGGAGTCTGCTTGGGATCTTCCAATAAAGAATCGAAGCGTAGCGCCACGTCAACGCTGCATTCAAAAGAAGGAGGAGAAGCATGGCCACTCAAACGCAATACATCATCCCAGCCCTGGGAAAACTCTGGGAGGGCCTCGGAAAATATGCCTGGGCATTCCTGAGGATCGCCTACGGTGCCTGGTACATCCCGCACGGGATGCAAAAGCTGTTCGGCATGTTTGGAGGCGGAGGAATCTCCGGTACCGCGGGGTTCCTCGACAAGTTCGGCTTCACCCCGGGAGTCTTCTGGGCAGCGCTAATCGGCGGCACCGAATTCTTCGGTGGAATCCTGCTGGTGCTGGGGCTCCTGACGCGGCCGATCGCGTTCATGTTCGCGATTTTCATGTATGTCGCCGCGTTTCATTTCAACATCAAAAGCGGTTATTTCTGGACCAAGAGCGGCATGGAGATGCCGCTCCTGCTCCTCGCCATCGCGCTCGCGATCCTGGTGCGCGGCGGAGGCGAGTACTCGCTCGACCGCAAGCTGGGTCGCGAGTTCTAGTCGGACCGGGGCAGCTCGGCCCCGGGGTCTGTCAGCTCTTCGAAAGCTGCTTGAGGGCCTGCCGAATGCCGTCGGCAACCGACAGGTTCTCGGGCAGCTGCTTCACTGCGCCGAGCGCCTCCTTCTCGCTATACCCAAGCGAAACGAGCGCGCGAAGGACGTCGCTCGTGGCCGGTGCCGGGCGCTGAATGGTGATACCAGCAAGCGACTCCGCGCCGAGCTTGTCCTTGAGCTCGAGCAGCAGGCGTTCGGCGGTCTTCTTGCCGATGCCCGGAACTTTCGTGAGGCGCCCCGTATCCTGGGAAATCACCGCGTCCGAGAGCTCCGCGACGCTCATTCCGGACAGCACGGCAAGCGCGGTGCGAGCGCCGACCCCGGCGATCTTGAGCAGCTGCCGGAAAAGCCGCCGCTCCGCCTCGGTGGCGAACCCGAACAGGAGATGCGCGTCCTCGCGAATGACGAGGTGAGTGAGCAGGGTCACCCGCTCGCCGATCGCGGGGAGATTGTAGAAGGTGCTCATCGGCACCTCGACGTCGTAGCCGACGCCGTTCGCATCCACGAGGATCTGCGGCGGGTGCTTTTCCAGCAGCACGCCATGAATGCGACCGATCACGCGAGGCGCCCCCGGCGCACCCGGTAGGCCCTCCCCGACGGCCCGTCCGATGCACGCGGATAGGACGCGGGGCGACCGCCCCACCCTTGCCAACCCTGGCCGCCGTGCGCATGGCAGATCGCGCAGGCGAGCGCGTCGGCCGCGTCCTGGCTGGGGTGCCCGGGCAGGCGCAGCAGCCGCTTGACCATCTCCTGCACCTGCTCCTTGCGGGCGTGTCCGGTTCCGACGACGGCCTGCTTGATCTGCAGCGCCGTATATTCAGCAAGCGGCAGCTTCGCAAGAACGACGGCAGAGATCGCCGCGCCGCGCGCCTGGCCGAGCAGGAGCGTGGATTCCGGATTGACGTTGACGAACACCTTCTCCAGCGCGACCTCGCCAGGCCGGTGCGTCCCGATCACCTCGCCGAGCGAATCGAGGATGACCGCGATACGCTCCGGGAGCGTGCCGGTATGCGGGACCCTGACACAGCCGCTCGCGACGTAGGCGAGGCGCTGGCCAGTCTTTTCGATGATTCCGAATCCCGTGATCCGCAGCCCCGGATCGATGCCGAGGATGCGGATCGTGCCGTCGGCCGCGTGCGCGCTCACTCCTCGATTGCCGCAGTCGTGTACACGTTCTGCACGTCGTCGAGGACCTCGAGCGCGTCCAGGAGACGCTGCATCTTCTGTCCGTCCTCGCCCGCAAGGACGTTCTCGGCCGACGGGCGCATGGTGACCTCCGCCATCTCCGGCTTCAGGCCGGCAGCGTCGAGCGCCGCCTGCACCTTGGAAAAATCGCCCGGCGCGCAGATCACTTCGACCGACCCGTCTTCGTTCGCCACCACGTCCTCGGCGCCAGCTTCGAGCGTCGCGTCCATGGCCTGCTCCTCGCTCGTGCCCGGCGCGAACAGGAAGAGGCCGCAGTGCTTGAAGAGAAACCCCACCGAGCCGTCGGTGCCGAGATTGCCGCCGTGCTTCGTGAACGCATGTCGCACATCGCCGACCGTGCGCGTCCGGTTGTCCGTCAAGCAGTCCACGATCACTGCGGCGCCGCCAATGCCGTAGCCCTCGTACCGAATCTCCTCGTACGCGACGCCCTCGAGCTCGCCCGTCCCGCGCTTGATCGCGCGTTCGATGGTGTCCGCGGGCACGTTGCCCGCTTTCGCCTTGTCGATTGCGAGGCGCAGCCGCGGATTGAAGCCCGGATCCCCGCCGCCCAGTTTCGCCGCGACGCTGACTTCCTTGATCGCGCGCGTGAACACCTTGCCGCGCTTGGCGTCAGAAGCTGCCTTCTTGTGCTTGATGTTGGCCCATCGGGAATGTCCAGCCATAAACGTGCGCGCGAATCGACGTCAGTCGGGGTGGTTGTCGGTAAGCATATAATTCTACGCCCGCCGACCCCCGCGATCTTGACCGATCGCCAGAATCCCCGCCGTACCCGAAAGGAACCCCCGATGATTGCGCCCCTGCCCGTTGCCAAGGTCGAAGATGCCGAGCTCGTGTTGCTGCCGGCGCTGGCCAACCGCCACGGCCTGATCGCGGGCGCGACGGGGACCGGAAAGACGGTGACCCTTCAGGTGCTTGCCGAGCGGTTTGCGTCGATCGGCGTGCCGGTGTTCATGGCCGATGTAAAGGGCGACCTCTCGGGCATGGCGGCGGCGGGCGCGCCGTCCGACAAGATGAAGAAGCGCCTCGACACGCTGGGGTTCGCCGAACCCGCATGGCGCGCCTGCCCGGTCGCATTCTGGGACGTCTTCGGCGAGCAGGGTCACCCCATCCGCGCGACCGTCTCGGATATGGGCCCGCTGCTGCTCGCGCGCATGCTCGGCCTGAACGATACCCAGGAAGGGGTGCTGACGCTGGCCTTCAAGGTCGCCGACGACAACGGGCTCCTGCTGCTCGACATGAAGGATCTGCGCGCGATGCTCGAGTTCCTGGCGCAGAACGCCAAGACGCTGCAGACCGGGTACGGGAACATCTCCGCGGCGTCGGTCGGTGCGATTCAACGCGGACTGCTGCAGCTCGACCAGCAAGGCGCCGACCGGTTCTTCGGTGAGCCGATGCTCGACATCGCCGACCTGATGCAGACTACGGACGGCCGCGGAGTGGTGAATATACTCGCCGCGGACAAGCTGCTGAACTCGCCCAAGCTCTACGCGACGTTCCTGCTCTGGCTGCTCTCCGAGATCTTCGAGCATATGCCCGAGGTCGGAGATCCCGAGAAACCGAAGCTCGTCTTCTTTTTCGACGAGGCGCACCTGCTCTTCGACGACGCCCCCAAGGCGCTGCTCGACAAGATCGAGCAGGTCGTCCGGCTGATCCGCTCCAAGGGCGTCGGCGTCTATTTCGTGACCCAGAACCCGCTCGATATCCCGGAAACGGTGCTCGGCCAGCTCGGCAACCGCGTGCAGCACGCGCTGCGGGCATTCACGCCGCGCGACCAGAAGGCGGTCAAGACGGCGGCCCAGACCATGCGCCAGAACCCGAAGCTCGACACGGAAGCGGCGATCACCGATCTCGGGGTCGGCGAGGCGCTCGTCTCGCTTCTCGACGAGAAAGGCCGCCCGACCGTCGTCGAGCGCGCATTCATCTTTCCGCCGGCCTCCCAGATCGGCCCGATCACAGCCGAGGCGCGCAAGACAATCATTGCCGGGTCGCTGGTCGCCGGGCACTACGAGAAAACGGTGGACCGCGAGTCCGCCTACGAGATGCTCAAAGCACGGGCCGGAGAGCAGGCGAAGCCCGGCGCGCCGACCAAGCCGACGCCAGACTCGCCGCAGAGTAGCGGCGGCTCGCTGAGCGACATCCTGTTCGGTTCCACCGGGCCGCGCGGCGGCAAGCGCGAGGGCATCCTGGAAGCCGCGGCAAAAAGCGCTGCCCGCTCGGCGGGCTCGCAGATCGGCCGCTCGATCCTGCGCGGCGTGCTCGGGTCGATTCTCGGCGGGACCAGGAAGCGGTAGCTTTTCCCGCAACGACACCGTGTCCGACGCCCCGCCGGCCGCGCTTGCGTCCGAAGTCCGTCCCGGCCGCCTCAGCTACGGTGCGGGCGGCGTCGCGCTTGCGCTGGTGGGCGTGCTCGCGTTCTCACTCAAGGCGATCGTCGTCAAGCTCATCTACCGCTACCACGTCGACCCGGTGACGCTGCTCGCCTTGCGCATGGCGTTTGCACTGCCGCTCTTCCTCGGAGCAGCGTGGTGGGCGAATCGCGGGATCGCCTCGAAGCCGCTCACCACGCGCGACGGCGCGCTGATCGGCATGCTGGGAATCCTGGGCTACTACGCGGGAAGCCTGCTCGATTTCATCGGCCTGCAGTACGTGTCGGCCGCACTCGGACGGCTCGTCCTGTTTCTCTATCCGACCGTCGTGGTGATCCTCTCCGCGATCTTTCTCAAGAAGCCGATCACGCCGCGCCTCGCGACGGCGCTCGCGGTGTCGTACCTCGGCATTGCGCTCGTCCTTTCCCGGGCGGCCATGGAACAGCAGGTGAACATCGCCCTGGGCGCGGCCGTAATCTTCTGCGGGGCGCTCACCTACTCCGTGTATCTCGTCGCGGGGAGCCGCGTGATGCAGCGGATCGGCTCGATGCGCTTCATTTCGATCGCCATGTCGGCCGCAACCGCGGTGTGTCTGGGCCATTTCCTCGCGGCGCGACCGATCGCCGCACTCGTGCTCCCGGTCGACGCATACGCGCTCGTGCTGCTGCTCGCGACGGTCTGCACGGTGCTTCCGGTGTTCGCGACCGCGGAAGCGCTGCGGCGCGTCGGCGCGAATCTCGTCGCGATCGTCGGGGCGGCGGGCCCCGTGGCGACGATCCTGCTTGGGTTTATCATTCTCGACGAGACGCTGAGCGCCGTTCAGCTCACCGGGGCGCTCCTGGTGGTCGGCGGAGTGCTGCTCGTCACCATCCGGCCCGCACCATCAGGCTGAAGTACCAGGACATAGGAGGAGGAACAGTGGATCTCGGAATCAAGGGCAAGAAGGCGCTCGTCTGCGCCGCCAGCAAGGGGCTCGGGCGAGGCTGCGCGATCTCGCTCGCGCGCGAGGGCGTGAACGTCACCATCATCGCGCGCGGCAAGGAAGCGCTCGAGCAGACCGCACAGGAACTCAGGAAGCTCGGCGTCGAAGTCAATGCGATCGCGGCCGATGTGACGACTCCCGATGGGCGCGCCGCTGCGCTCGCCGCGTGTCCGGACCCGGACATCCTGGTCAACAACGCGGGCGGACCGCCTCCCGGGGATTTCCGCAACTGGTCGCGCGACGACTGGATCAAGGCGCTCGACGCGAACATGCTCACGCCCATCGAGCTGATCAAGGCCACCGTCGACAAGATGATCGCGCGCAAGTTCGGCCGGATCGTCAACATCACGTCCGGCGCGGTGAAATCCCCGATCGACGAGCTCGGCCTCTCGAACGGCGCACGCAGCGGGCTCACCGGCTTCGTCGCCGGACTGTCCCGCAAGACGGTGCGGCACAACGTGACGATCAACAATCTGCTGCCCGGCGCGTTCGACACCGATCGGCTGAAGTCGAATTTCGTGAGCAACGCGAAGGTCCGGGGAACCACGCCGGAAGCGATGCGCGAGGCGCGTCTCGCGGCGCAGCCCGCCGGACGGTTCGGCAATGCCGAGGAATTCGGGGAGCTCTGCGCGTTCCTTTGCGGCGTGCACGCCGGGTTCATCACGGGACAGAACTTCCTGATCGACGGTGGCGCCTACCCGGGTACGTTCTAGAGCAGCACGCGCGGGACGCGTCGGAGAGAAACCCCGGTGAGTGTGATCCGGACGGTCGACCAGGAGCGGGCGCTCGCGCGCGAATTCGTGCTGACGCGCGTTCCGGACGATTTCGTCGACGACCCCTACCCCTACTACGAGATCCTGCGCCGGCACGAACCGGTGCACGGGCTGGAAGGGGGCGGTGTGTTTCTGACGCGCTACGAAGACGTCGTCACGGTCTACCGCAGTCCGCACGCGAGCTCGGACAAGCAAAAGGAGTTCGCGCCGAAGTTCGGCGCAACGCCTCTCTACGAGCACCACACCACCAGTCTCGTGTTCAGCGATCCGCCGCTGCACACGCGTGTGCGCCGGCTGATCATGGGCGCGCTCAATCAACGGGCGATCGTCCGCATGGAGGGCGGGCTCGTCACGCTGGTCGATGGCCTGCTCGATCGCATGGCCGATCGTATGGCTCGAGATCGCCGCATCGACCTGATCGACGACTTTGCCACGGAGATACCGATCGAGGTGATCGGCAATCTCCTCGGAGTCCCGCGCGGCGAGCGCGGACCACTGCGCGGCTGGTCGATCGCGATCCTGTCGGCGCTCGAGCCGGCGCCGGACGCGGAACTGCTCGCCCGCGGGAACCAGGCCGTGCGCGAATTTCTCGACTACCTCGCGATCCTGGTCGCCGACCGGCGTAAGCACCCCGGAGACTTCGAGACGGACGTTCTCACCCGTCTCATCCAGGGCGAGCACGACGGCGAGCGCCTGACCGAGACCGAGCTCTATCACAATTGCATCTTCATGTTGAACGCCGGCCACGAGACGACCACCAATCTCATCGGCAACGGCATGCACGCGCTCTTTTCCCACCGCGGCGAGCTCGAGCGACTGGTCGCGGATCCGCGGCTCATCTCCACGGCAGTCGAGGAGCTGTTGCGCTTCGAATCACCTCTGCAACTCAACAACCGGCTCGCGACCGCCGAAATCGAGATCGGTGGCCGGTCGATCCCGGCCGGCACATTCATCACGCTCGGCATCGGGGCAGCAAATCGCGATCCCCAACAGTTTCCGGATCCGGATCGGCTGGACGTCGCCCGGAAGCCGAACCGTCATGTCGCGTTCGGTCACGGCGATCATGCCTGCGCCGGGATGAACGTCGCACGGGTCGAGGCGCGCATCGCGATCGGACGCCTGCTCGCCCGCTTCCCGCGGATCGAACCCGATGGTGAACCGGAGCGCGATCGGCGCGTGCGGTTCCGCGGCTTCCGACATCTTCCCGCGAGGATTGGCTAGCAACGGGTCAGAGCCTATACACTCGACAGCTTCGCCAACGAGAGGGACAACATGAGCACTGACCACTACGCGAAGTACCGGCGACTGAAAGTGAACCGTCACCCGGAGGGCATCGTCGAGATCGTGATGGGCGAGCCGGGCAAGCTGGCGACCGCCGACTCCGAGACCCACGCGGAGCTCACGGAGATCTGGCGGGACGTTGACACCGACCCCGAGACCCGCGTCGCGATTCTGCGCGGCGAAGGCAAGGGATTTTCGGGCGGCGGCGATTTCAAGATGATCGAGGGGATCATCGCCGACTTCCACACGCGCGCGCGGTCCTGGCGCGAGGCGCGCGATCTCGTCTACAACCTGATCAACTGCTCGAAGCCGGTCGTGTCGGCGATGCACGGCCCGGCAGTCGGCGCGGGCCTCGTCGCCGGGCTGCTGGCCGATATCTCGATCGCGGCCAAAAACGCCAAGATCATCGACGGGCACACACGACTCGGCGTCGCGGCCGGCGACCACGCGGCCATTGTCTGGCCGCTCCTCTGCGGCATGGCGAAAGCGAAGTACTACCTGCTGCTCTGCGATGCGATGTCCGGTGAAGAGGCCGAGCGTATCGGACTCGTGTCGCTGGCCGTGGACGAGGCCGAGCTCGTGCCGAAGGCGTTCGAGGTCGCGAAGCGCCTCGCCACCGGCGCGCAATCCGCGATACGCTGGACGAAATACAGCCTGAACAACTGGCTGCGCCTCGCTGGGCCGTCGTTCGACACGTCGCTCGCGCTCGAGATGCTCGGATTCACCGGGCCCGAAGTGCGCGAAGGCCTGGCGTCGCACCAAGAAAAGCGCGCGCCGAAATTCGATCCCAAATGCTCGTTTTGACCCGCAGTGGCAGGATCAGCCGTTCTCCGGCGTCGGCGGCTTCGTGACCGCCAACTTGAGCGCAGCGATTTCGTCCCCGACCGACCCGCCGGCTGGAAAGCGCCGCCGCGCGCGCCGGTACCAGTAGTGGGCATTGCCGAGATCGCCTTCCATGATATGGACGATCCCGTGCCCCCAGCAGGCAAGCGGGGACTCATTCTTCCTGGACGATATCGGTGCGCCGCATCCCACTCGCCAGCCTCGAGAAGCCGTCACCGCGCGCACCAGGTCCATGGCCGTCGATTCAGTCCTGCATGGTCGCGAGCAGTGCGCGTACGGCGTCCGGACGCGGTATCGGCGTGCTGGCGCCGAAGCCGGTCGTCGTGAGCGCGGCGGCCGCGTTCGCGTAGCGGGCCGCATCCCACAGCGTGTCGCCCGCGGCGAGCCGCGCGAGCAGCGCGCCGTCGAAGCAGTCGCCAGCGCCCGTCGCGTCGACGCTCGCCACCTTGAACCCCGGCACGAGCTCCCGCTCGTGGCCGTCGCTCACGAGCACGCCCTTTGGACCGAGCTTGAGCGCGACCGTCGGAACTCCGAGGTCGTGCGCCCAGCGCACGATGCTCTCCGGCGACTCGTATCCCGACAGTGCCCGGGCGTCCTCGATGCTCGGCAGAAAATAATCCGCGAGCGCAGCGGTTGCCAGAGTGACCGCCCCGGCTCGCGCGAGCGGCCAGAGCCTGAGCCGCAGATTCGGATCGTAGGAAACCTTCGCGCCCGCCTGCCTGACAATGTCAATGGCGTGAAAGACTGCATCGCAAGCGCTCGGACTGATCGCCTGGCTGATGCCCGTAACGTGAAGGTACGTGGCGCGACGGATGAGCTCGGGCGAAACATCGTCGGGTTGCAACCGGCTTGCCGCGGAGCCAGCCCGCAGGTAGCTGAAGTCGTGCGCACCGTCTCCGTGGTTCACGAAGTAAGCGCCCGTGGGCGCGGTCGGGTCGGATACGACGCCCACGATGTCGATGCCCTCCGCCTGCCACATGCGGAGAAGCATCGCGCCGAAGTTGTCCGTGCCCACGCGCGTGACGTATCCCACGCGTGCGCCCTGCCGCGCAGCTGCGACCGCAGCGTTCGACGTGTCGCCGCCGAATCCCGGCTCGTAGCAGGTCGTGCCGGGAAGCCGGGATAGCTCGAACAGCGGTTCGCCAAGCGCCACGATGTCCAGCGGCGCGCTCACTTCCGATCCCGTGTCCCGTGTCATTTGGTCGGTTCATCCTGTAGATTCATGAAGTGTAGCGAAGCTGTCGCCGTGCGTCCCGGTGGCGCATACGTACCATGTTTCAGAGGCGGCGAAATCGGGGCGCTCCGCTATAATCGCCACTCGGAGTCTGGAGCTCTTGCCGCCTGCGGCTCGCGAGGAGGCCCTTTCATGAAGCACCCCATCCACTCGTTTCGCTCGCTCTTCCTCGGCATCGCATTTGCCGCGGCCGCCATATCCGCAACAGCCGCAGAACCGAAGATTTCGGGCAATGCCGTCCGGATCGGCGTGCTGACGGACCTCTCCGGCATCTATTCGGAAATCGGCGGCGAAGGATCGGTGATCGCGGCGCAGATGGCCGTCGCGGATTTCGGCGGCAAGGTGCTCGGAATGCCGATCGAAGTGATCTCCGCGGATCACCGCAATCGCGTCGACATCGGAGCGAAGACAGCGATCGAATGGTACGAGCACGATGGCGTCGACATGATCACCGACGTCCTCAATTCGGCCGTGGCGATCGTCGTGTCGAATGTCGCCGCAAAGCGCCGGCGTGTCGTGATGGTGACCGGCGCGGCCACGACGCAGCTGACGAACGAGAGCTGCAACCCCTACCTCGTCCACCACACCTACGACACCTACGCGCTTGCGCACGGCACCGGCCAGGCGGTGGTCAAGGAGGGCGGCAAGGTCTGGGCATTTCTCACGGCCGACTATCCCTTTGGTCACTCGCTGGAGCGCGAGACGGCGGCCGTGGTGAGGGCGAGCGGTGGCAAGGTGCTGGGTGCTGCACGCCACCCGTTCAACACCACGGAATTTGATCCCTACCTGGAGCGGCTCGAGGCGTCCAACGCGACGATTATCGGGCTCGCAAACGCGGGCGGAGACACGGTGAAGTCGATCAAGGCGGCGAGCGCGCTCGGAGTAAACAAGCATCAGTCGATCGCCGCGCTGCTGCTGTTTATCAGCGACATTCACGATCTCGGACTGCAGACCGCACAGGGCATGTATGTGACGACCGCGTGGTACTGGAACCGCGACGACGCGACCCGCGCCTTCGCGCGGCGCTACTACGCGCGCACGAAGCGAATGCCGACGATGGTTCAGGCGGGTACCTACTCGTCGGTCACGATGTACCTCAACGGCGTCAAGGCTACCGGCACCGACGATGCCGACGCGGTGATGGCCTGGATGAAATCCACCCTGCATAGCGACGTTTTCGGCAAGAACATGCAGGTGCGTGCGGACGGAAGGCTCGTGCACGACATGTATCTGGTGCAGGTCAAGAAGCCCGCGGAGTCCAAGTCCGAGTGGGACTTCTACGACCTGCGCCACACGATTCCGGCTGCGGAAGCGTTTCAACCGCTGTCGGCGTCGCGCTGCCCGTTGGTCAAGAAGAAGTGACGGACGGCCGCCGGGCGCTTGCCGGAAAGGTCGCGCTGATCACCGGATCGACCGGCGGCGTCGGTGAAGGGGTGGCGCGCGCCCTCGCCGCCCAGGGCGCGGACATCATGCTGAACGGATTCGGGCGCGCCGCGGACGTCGAGGCGCTGCGGGCCGGGTTGGCCGGTGAGCATTCAGTGCGGGTCCACTACGATGGCGCCGATCTCGCCCTGCCGGCGGAGGTACGCCTACTGGTGGAGAAGACCATTGCGGAGTTCGGCCGCCTGGACATCCTCGTCAACAACGCCGGTATCCAGCACACCGCGCCGATCGAGGAGTTTTCCGAAGAGCGCTGGGATGCGGTGATCGCGATCAATCTTTCGGCAGTCTTCCACGCCACCAAGGCGGCGCTGCCGCAGATGAAGGCGCGCGACTGGGGTCGAATCATCAACATCGCCTCCGCGCACGGGCTGGTGGCTTCCGTGAACAAGGCCGCGTACATCGCCGCCAAGCATGCCGTGGTCGGACTCACCAAGGTCACCGCGCTGGAGACTGCGCGGACCCGGATCACTTGTAACGCGATCTGCCCGGGATGGGTGCTGACGCCGCTGGTGCAGAAGCAAATCGACGCAATCGCCGCAAGCGAAGGGCTCTCCGCAGAAGACGCTCGCATCAAGCTGCTCGCCGAAAAAATGCCTTCCGTCGAGTTCGTCAAGCCGGGCGATATCGGCGCGCTCGCGGTGTTTCTCTGCTCGGATGCGGCCGCACAGTTCCGTGGCGCGGCGCTGCCGATAGACGGTGGCTGGACGGCGCAGTGACGCCGGTGCCCCATCGGGCATACCGTCCCGCTGGCTGGAAGCGTTGCGTTAGAATGAACCCAGCAGCGGCCCCCGCGGGCCGTATTCCCTCATCCTCTCCAGTGACCAAAGCGAGGGCTCCATGAACGCACCGACTACACTTCCCGCGCTCCGATTGAAGGACGCGAGTCTCTTCCGCCAGCAGTGCTACATCGGCGGCGCCTGGGCTAACGCCGACAATGGCAAGACCATCAACGTGACCGATCCCGCCACCGGCGAGGTGATCGGCACGGTGCCCAACATGGGTGCTCCGGAAACACGCCGCGCAATCGAGGCGGCGAATGCGGCCTGGCCCGCCTGGCGCGCCAAGACCGGAAAGGAGCGCGCGGCCATCCTGCGCAAGTGGTACGAACTGATGATGGCCAACCAGGACGATCTCGGAATGCTCCTCACGGCGGAGCAGGGCAAGCCGCTCGCCGAGGCGAAGGGAGAGATTGCCTACGGCGCGTCGTTCATCGAGTGGTTCGCCGAGGAAGCGAAGCGCGTCTACGGCGATACGATTCCCGGACACCAGCCCGACAAGCGCATCGTCGTGCTCAAGGAACCGGTCGGCGTCTGCGCCGCCATCACCCCGTGGAATTTTCCGAACGCGATGATCACGCGCAAGGCGGGCCCCGCGCTCGCCGCGGGATGCACGATGGTGGTCAAGCCCGCCACCGCGACCCCGTTCTCCGCGCTCGCCATCGCCGAGCTCGCCGAGCGTGCGGGCGTGCCAAAAGGCGTGTTCAGCGTGGTGACCGGTAGTGCCTCGGCAATCGGCGGCGAGATGACCGGGAATCCGCTGGTGCGCAAGATCACTTTTACCGGCTCCACCGAGATCGGCAAGGTCCTGATGGAGCAGAGCGCCAAGACCGTCAAGAAGACGTCGATGGAGCTCGGCGGAAACGCGCCGTTCATCGTGTTCGACGACGCGGATCTCGACGCAGCGGCCGACGGTGCCATCGCGTCGAAGTACCGCAATGCGGGCCAGACCTGCGTGTGCGCGAACCGCCTGCTTGTTCAAGACAAGGTCTACGACGCGTTCGCCAAGAAGCTTTCCGAGCGCGTGGCCAAGCTCAAGGTGGGCAACGGCATGGAGGCCGGCGTCACGACCGGTCCGCTCATCGACGCCGCCGCGGTGGCGAAGGTCGAGGAACACGTGGCCGACGCTGTTGCGAAAGGCGCCAAGGTGATTCTCGGCGGAAAGCGCCACTCGTTGGGCGGCCTCTTCTACGAGCCCACCATCCTCGCCAACGTGACGACCGAGATGAAGGTCACCAAGGAAGAAACCTTCGGGCCGGTGGCACCGCTCTTTCGGTTCAAGGACGAGGCGGAAGCGATCCGCATGGCCAATGACACCGAGTTCGGCCTGGCGGCGTACTTCTATGCACGCGACATGGGGCGCGTCTGGCGCGTGTCCGAAGGCCTGGAATACGGCATCGTCGGCATGAACACCGGGCTCATCTCGACCGAAGTCGCGCCCTTCGGCGGCATGAAGGAGTCCGGAATCGGACGCGAAGGCTCCAAGTACGGAATCGAGGAGTTTCTCGAGGTCAAGTACGTGTGCATGAGCATCTGAGCGGGGCGCGCCCGGCTCGATGTTCGGCAGCATCTTCAGGCAGGGCAAGCCGGCGGCCAAGCCGCCGGCCGCCACAATGCGCCCGGACACCCCGTCGGTGCTCAATGTCGGGGGCAACTCCAAGGACATTCCGATCCCGCCGCATTACCAAGGTTGGCAGCACCTGCTGCTCGACATCGACGCGCGGCGCGATGTCGACGTCGTGTGCGACGCGCGCGAGCTCCGTGAATTCGAAGCGGCCCGGTTCGACGCGATCTACTGCTCGCACAATCTCGAGCACTACTACGCGCACGATGTGCCGCGCGTCCTCGCAGGGTTCCTGCACGTCCTGAAACCGGACGGATTCGCCGAGATTCGCGTACCGGATCTCGAGGCGGTTATCCGCAAGCTGGCCGGCGGCGAACTCGGGCTCGAGGACGAGCTCTATGATTCGCCCGCGGGGCCGATCACCGCTCTCGACGTGATCTACGGTTACGGCAAGGAGATCGAGTCGAGCGGCGAAGATTTTTATGCGCACAAGACGGGCTTCAGCGCGCAAACCTTGAACTCGACACTCCAGCGCGCCGGATTCCGGGAAGTGTGGAAAGCGCCCCCGCTTTCCGATTACGAAATACACGCGCTCGCCTTCAGGCAGCCCGCGACTCCGAAGCAGCGTGCGCTGCTCGGCATCCCGCTGAATGCACCCGCAGGGTAGGGCTACCAGTGCGCCTGGCCGGCGCCCGTGCGACTACCGTTTATCCAGCTTGGTAATCTTGTTGCCTTGCAGCCCGAGCCCGGCCATGAGGCCCGACTGGCTGAAGATGAAGGCGTAGACCTCGTCCTTCGCGGTGGTCGTGGTGAAGGACTTTGCCTTGCCCTCGTCCATCACCACGACGCTCGGTCCGACCCCGATCTCGAAGCCCTCGCTCTTGCCCAGGTAGCCAAGCGCGGAGTCGGACATGAAGAAAAGGACGTAACCGAATTTCTGGGCACCTGCCTGCAGTCCGTACGACGCGCCAGCGGTGTTGTAGTACCCGGCGACCTTGCCCCCCTTGTAGAGCACGCCTTCGCCATACTGGCCCCCCACGATCAGGCCTGCCTTGACGATGCTGGGGAACACCAGAATGCCTTTCGCCTTCTTCTCGAGTTCCTTGGCGGCCGGTGTCCTGGCGATGAGCGTCTTGAGCGCAGCCCGGGCCTCCCGGTTGAGCTCGGCCGCGCTCGCGGCGAGCGCAGCCCGCGGCGCGAGTGCCGGAATAGCCACGAGGGCGAGCACCGCGAGTAATGCAAAGATCCTGACGAACATAACTTCTCCTCGTGATCGACTTGCCATTAGACATTGAACCGGAAATGCATGACGTCTCCGTCACCCAGCACGTAATCCTTGCCTTCGACACGCATCTTCCCGGCTTCCTTCGCGCCCTGCTCGCCCTTGCACGCGACGTAGTCCGCGAAATTGATCGTTTCCGCGCGAATGAAACCACGCTCGAAATCGGTGTGGATCACGCCCGCCGCCTGGGGCGCGGTCGCGCCGATGGGGATGGTCCACGCCCGCACTTCCTTCGGGCCGGCCGTGAAGTAGGTCTGAAGTCCCAGCAGCTTGTAGCCGGCACGGATGAGGCGTGCGAGCCCCGGCTCGTCGAGCCCCATGTCGGCGAGGAAGACCGCTTGCTCCGCGGGATCCAGATCGGCGAGCTGGGCCTCGATGGCCGCACAGATGGGTACGACAGGCGCACCCTCACGTGCCGCGAATTTCTCGACGGCGTCGAGCATCGGATTGCCGGCGAATCCGTTCTCGCTGACGTTCGCGACGTACATGACGGGTTTCATCGTGAGGAGGAAGATCGGCTTGAGCGCCGCGAGGTCCTCTCTCGTTAGGTCCGCGGTTCGCGCCGGTCGTGCTTCGTTCAAGACGGCCTGGACTTTCTCCAGCACGACGACGAGTCGTTGGGCTTCCTTGTCCCCTCCGGAACGCGCCGCCTTGGACTGCTTGACGAGCTGCTTCTCGACCGCCGCGAGGTCTGCGAGCGCAAGCTCGGTGTTGATCGTCTCGATGTCGGATACCGGGTCCACCTTGCCGGTGACGTGCACGACATTCGGATCCTCGAAGCAACGGACGACGTGGGCGATGGCGTCGGTTTCGCGGATATTGGCCAGGAACTGATTCCCCAGCCCCTCGCCTTTCGAGGCGCCGGCAACGAGTCCAGCGATGTCCACGAACTCGACGGTCGCAGGCACGACCTTCTGCGGTTTCGCAATTCGCGCCAGTTCCTCAAGCCGGGTATCAGGCACCTCGACGATACCGATGTTGGGATCGATCGTGCAGAACGGATAGTTCTCGGCGGAAATGCCCGCCTTGGTCAACGCGTTGAACAACGTCGATTTGCCGACGTTGGGCAGACCGACGATTCCGCATCTCAAGGGCATGAGCGCCACTCACTCCGTAGTCTTTCGAGGCAAAAGCTGAAGGTTACGAACAGGGGGAAACCGGCTGGTCCCCCCCCGTTACCGCCCTTCCCACTGAGCTGAAAACCGTATCCGACTTTCAAGGCTTTCCCTCTTCATCCTCGCGCTTCTCTTCTTCGGGGGCGGGGGGCGGCTTGGGTTTGGTGTGGAGCTTGTGCGTTGCGCCGGTCAAGTCGTCCGCCAGAATCAGTGGCGCGACATCGATCGCCCTATCGATTGCCTCGTCGATGAGCGTGCTCTCCTCGGGACGCGGCGAATGCAGCACGTAATCGGCGACCTGGCTGCGATCGCCCGGGTGACCGATGCCGATTCGCAGCCGCCAGAAGGCCTGGGTTCCAAGTGTCGCGTGAATGTCCTTCAGACCATTGTGCCCGGCCACGCCCCCGCCAAGCTTGAGCTTCACCGTTCCGGGCGCGAAGTCGAGCTCGTCGTGGACGACCAGGATCTCCGCGGATTCGATCTTGTAGAAGCGCGCAAGCTGCGCGACGCTTCGACCGGAATCATTCATGTAGGTCTGCGGCATCAGTAGCCAGACGTCACCGGATGGTGCGGTGACTTTTCCCGCGATTCCCTGAAACTTGGCCTCGGTGCGCAGCGGCGCCCGGCTCCGATCCGCGAGTCGCTGCACGAACCAGAATCCCGCATTGTGCCGGTCGCGCTCGTGCTTGCGGCCGGGATTGCCCAGCCCTGCGATGAGTCGTATCGCCATGATCCCACGCCACGATTTGGAAGAGTCAGGAAGAGTCGAGCGGGAACGCGCCCGCGTCGCAACCGGCCCGGCGCGGTACCGCGCCGGGCATGTCTCGGGCCGTCCCTCGCGCGAGTGTGCGAGGATTACTTCTTCTCGCCTTTGTCTTTCTTGGACTCCTCGGCAGGCGCCGCGGGCGCTTCGGCCTGCTTCGCAGCCGGCACTTCGGAGGCGGGTATCTCGGCCGCGGCATCCACGGCTTCCTCCTCGACCGCGGCCTCCTTCGGGATGCTCGTGGTCACCACGGCCGGGTTCTCGTCCGCCGAGAGCGCCGCTTTCACGCCTGTCGGCATTGCGATATCGCGAATGTGGATGGTGTCGCCCAGCGCGATGTTCGAAAGGTCTATCTCGATGAACTCGGGCAGATCGGCAGGCAGACAGGACACCTCGAGCTCCGTCATCACATGACTGATGACCGCCGCGGAGAGCTTCACCGCAGGCGAGCTTTCCTGGCCGATGAAATGGAGCGGGACCTTGGTGTGAATCTCCTGATCGGCGCGCACTCGCTGGAAATCGATGTGCTGCACCTGCTTTTTGTAGGGATGCATGTTCATGGCGCGCAGCAAGACCTGCTGGTCCTGTCCGCCCAGCTTGAGCGTCAGGATCGAGGCATGGAAGGCTTCCTTGCGCAGGCTCTGATAGAGCTCATTGTGATCGAGCTCGATCATTTCGGGCGAATCGCCCCCGCCGTAGACGATCCCAGGGACGCGGCCGTTACGGCGCAGGCGGCGGCTCGCTCCGGTCCCTTGCGCCTCGCGCTTTACAGCGCTGATTTCGATCTTCATTGCTTGCTCCAGGTGGTGCACGGCCCGCGACCAGGTCCGTGCGGTTGATGAACAGTTACGCCTATTCCATGAAGAGAGAGGACACGGAGTCCTCGTTGCTGATGCGCAGGATGGTCTCGGCAAGCAGTCCTGCAACCGAGAGGACCCTGATCTTCTTGCACGCCTGCGCATCGGCACGCAACGGAATGCTATCCGTGACGACGACCTCGTCGAGCGCCGACTCGGCAATGCGCTGCACCGCGCTTCCGGAAAGCACGGCATGCGTGCAGTACGCCAGGACTCCCACCGCGCCCTGCTCCTTCAGCGCTTCTGCGGCCCGGCAGAGCGTGTTGGCCGTGTCGACCATGTCGTCCATGATGATGCAGGTTCGTCCTTCGACGTCGCCGATGATGTTCATCACTTCCGACACGTTCGGGCGCGGCCGCCGCTTGTCGATGATCGCAAGATCCGATTCGAGCCGCTTCGCGAGCGCCCGGGCGCGAACGACGCCGCCGACATCGGGCGAGACCACCAGCAGGTTCTCGCGGTGGTGCTTCCACACGTCGCCGAGCAACACCGGCGCAGCATAGACGTTGTCCACCGGCACATCGAAGAATCCCTGGATCTGGTCGGCATGCAGGTCCATGGTCAGCACCCGGTCGACGCCGACCGCGACGAGCATGTTCGCCACCACCTTCGCGCTGATCGCCACGCGTGCCGACCGTGGCCGGCGATCCTGCCGCGCGTATCCGAAGTACGGAATCGCGGCCGTGATTCGCCCCGCCGATGCCCGGCGCAGTGCGTCGATCATCAGAAGGCTCTCCATGAGGTTGTCGTTGGTCGGCGTGCAGGTCGGCTGCAGGACGAAGCAGTCCTTGCCGCGAACGTTCTCGAGAATCTCGACCATGATCTCGCCGTCGGAGAACTTGCCGACCACTGCATGGCCGATCGGGATGTTCAGGCGCTTGCACACGTTGTGCGCGAGCAGCGGATTGGCGCTGCCCGCGAACACCATCAGGCTCTCATAGGCCATCGCGGCGCCTCCGATCTCGTCGCACACGCCGCAGTCCACGCGAAATTCGCACGACGCGCATTGCAACGATGGCTGGGGAGGTAGGATTCGAACCTACGCATGTCGGAATCAAAATCCGATGCCTTAACCAACTTGGCGACTCCCCAATACGAACTCTCAGCAGACGACAAGCGGATGGCGGTCGAGTCCTCTGACCGCAAAGCCGCGCATGGTTTCGGGAATTCTTGCGACGACTGCCCGCGCCTCGGCCTCCGACGCGAACTCCGCAAACAGGCTCGATCCCGAGCCGCTCATTCGCGCGTCGCCGAAGCTCCTCAGCCAGGCCAAGTGCTCGGCCACCTCGGGGTACCTCGCACACACCACCGGCTCCAGGTCGTTGCGGCCGAAGCCCTTGAAAAAGGCCGTAATTTTGATGGGTTTCGCAGCGCGTGTCAATTCGGAGGAGGAGAAGATTTCCGCAGTCGACACAGAGACTTGCGGTGTCAGAACGACGTACCAAGCCGGCGCCAATTCGAGCTCCGCGAGCACTTCGCCGATACCCTCCCCGAATGCGCTGCGGCCAAAGAGGAAAAACGGCACGTCCGCGCCGAGCGCGACCGCGAGCGACGCGAGATCGTCGCGCGTGAGCCCGGTGCGCCAGATGCGATTCAGCGCGATCAGCGTGGTGGCGGCGTCCGAGCTGCCACCGCCAAGTCCGGCGCCCACCGGGATATGCTTTTCGAGGCGGATCGTGGCGCCGGCGTGCACACCGGTCGCCGTCTGGAGTGCGTGTGCCGCGCGCAATGCGAGATTCTGCCCGGCCGGCACGCCGGGAAGGTCGCTCTCGAGTCGAATGGCGCCATCGTCGCGCAGCGCGATCGTGACCCAATCGCAGAGATCGATGAGGCGAAACGCGGTTTGCAGCAGATGGTAACCGTCGGATCGCCGACCGATCACGTGCAAGAAGAGATTCAGTTTCGCGGGCGCCGCGAATCGCGCGGCCTCAGTCATTTCGGCACCGCCGCCCAGTCGTCAATCGTCAGACGAATGTCCAATCCGTCGCGCGTTAGCCGCATCCTGGTGGGGAGTTCCGCCCGATCATCGTACGCGAGATATTCGATTGTCCAGCCGAGCTGGCGTATGAGCTGTGCACGCCCGTCCGGCCCGCGCTGCGTTTCGCCTTCCGAGCTCGGGTAGGGACGTCCCTGCACCCAATCGGGCAGTCCGGCGAGGGGCAGCCGCCAGCCGAGCGCCTGTTCCGTGAGCGCTTCCGGATCGGAGGCGCTGATCCGCCTCCCGTCCGCGGTCGTGAGCGTGTAGATCTCCGCGCGGCGCGTGATCTCGGCTATCCCCATCCCGAGCGGCGTGCTGATCATCAGATCATCGAAGGACTGTCCGTGCCGCCAGAACAATTGGCCCGATGCGGCTTCCTGCCCGGATCGAATCGCTACCCGGCCGGTGAGCTCGAACGCCGTGCCGGTCGGCGCGGGAGCAGTCGCGCAAGCCGCGAGAAGCGCCATGCACAGCGCCGCCACGGCGATGCGCGGCACGGGCACTAACGCCACCCGCGGGGCCTCAGGGCTTGAAGCGCTTGATCGTCTTGATCAGCGTGTCGTTGTTCGGCGCCTTGGCAAGCGCCTCGTTCCACACCTTCTCGGCTTCGGCGTGCTTGCCCACCGTCCACAGCACCTCGCCGAAATGTGCGGCGATTTCCGGATCCGGTCGTTCCGCGTACGCCTTGCGCAGGTACTTCAGCGCTTCTTCCGGTTGGCCGAGGCGGTATTCCACCCAGCCCATGCTGTCGATGATGAACGCATCGTTCGGCGACAGTGCGAGTGCCTTGCCGACCAGCTCGCGCGCTTCGGGCAACCGCATCGAACGATCCGCGAGCGAGTAGCCGAGCGCGTTGTAGGCATGCGCATGGTCCGGCTTCAGGCTGATCACCTTGCGCAACGACGACTCGAGGACGTCCACCCGATCAAGCTTTTCCGCAAGCATCGCATAGTCGTACAAAAGGTCGGTGTTGTCCGGCAGCTTCTCGAGGGCCTCCCCAACGAGGGTGTATGCCTCCTGGAGCCGATCCGCCTCCCGCAGGAGCTGGGCTTCCGCGAGAATGAGTTGCACGCGCTGCTGGTTGTTCGCGGCATTCACGCTTTGCAGAAGCTTGCGCGCGCCGGCGAGGTCTCCCTGCTTGCTGAGTACCTCGGCCTGACGCACCTGGGCCGGGAGATATTGCGTCCCGCGCGTCACTTCCCGATACCAGCCGAGTGCCTCCGGATATCGTTTCTGCTCCTCGGCGATCTGCCCGAGATAGAACCGCACGGCGTTCCGGTCGCCGTAGTCGAGGGCAAGAAGCCGCTTGAGATAGCCCTCCGCAGGCGCCCAGTCCTCGAGCTGCATCGAGAGCAACGCCACGGCGAAGAGCACCTCCGTGTTGTCGGGGAAATCGGTCAGCAGCACGCCGAACTCGCTGCGCGCCGCCTCGTATTGCTTCTGGTCGACCAGAATCCGCGCGTAGTTCAATCGCACGTCCCGCGAGCCCGGATGAGTCTTCAGAAATTCGGCCAGAACCGCCGTCGCCTCGTCGCTCGAGCGCCTCTGGAGAAGTTGCGCTTCGTAGAGGACCGCAAGCTCCCAGTCGGGGCTCAGGCGCGCCGCCTCGCGTACTTCCTTCAGAGCGAGATCGTCCTGGCCTGCATTGGCCGCCGCCTGCGCGGTCGCGAAATGCGCCTGGGCGAGTTCGGGGTATGCAGCGGCGAGGCGCTGGACGATGGCGAGCGCGGCAGCCTTGTCGCCGTGGTTTGCAAGCAGCCGATTGAGCTGCATGAACGCATCGGCACGCGTCGATTCGTTGACCGCCAGGATTCGCTGCAGATGCGGTTCCGCCTCCTCGAGGCGGTTGGCGGCGAGCAGCAGGCTCGTCAGCGTCCGCAGCGCTTCGGACGACTGCGGGTCGGTCTCGACCCAGATGCGCGCGGATTCCAGCGCGGACTCCGGCATCTGGGCCTTGAGCGCCGCATCGGTCGCCGAGCGCGCAATGCGCGGATCGCGGGTGCGCTTGGCAAGATCCGCGAATGCCTGCGCGGCGACGATGCGATTGCCACTGTTGCTCGCAATTTCCGCCAGCAGCAGTCCGTACAGGAGCTCGTCGGTGAGCTCCTGCCGCGGAAGATTGGAACCTTTCGGCGTCGCCGCCCGCGCGGGACCGGCGGGACTGGGGGAGCGTGCCTCCTTCGCATCGGATGCCTTCGGCGCAACGGGCTGCTGTGCGCAGCCGGACACACCGAGCGTCGCGATCATGGCGACAAGGACGAATGTGTTTCGACGGGGCGCCTGCAATGCGCCACCGAAAGAACTGCAGTACCTGTAGAGAGCGGAGATCATCTGATGAGTCTATGGTGAATAGCGGCAGCCATCTTAGGTATATTTGCGGCTCCTCACAAGAAAACCCCGGGATCGGGCGCGGATAGTGCCCCTTGCCGGAGACTGCGGCGCATGCCAGAACTTCCCGAGGTTGAGATCACACGGCGGGGCATCGAGCCTTTCCTCGCCGGCCAGATCCTGACCGGCGCGACGATCCGGCACCACGGATTGCGCTGGCCCGTCCAGCGAAATCTGGCGACTGCACTGAAGGGCGAGCGGGTGCGCAATGTCCGTCGGCGTGGCAAGTACCTGATCATCGAGTGCGGTCGCGGAGCGCTCATCCTGCATCTGGGCATGTCAGGCAGCTTGCGCGTGGTATCGGCCGTCGCCCCGCCGGGCCCATATGACCACTTCGACCTGTGCATCGGGAAAAAGGTCCTGCGCATGCGCGATCCGCGCCGATTCGGCGCCGTGATCTGGTGGCCGGGCGACGCCAGCACGCATCCGCTCCTGTCCGGACTCGGCATCGAGCCGCTTACCGAGCAGTTCGACGGAGAGGCGCTGTTCCGCATGACGCGCGGTCGCCGGGTATCGATCAAGCAGCTCCTGATGGACGCCCGGCTCATCGTCGGAGTCGGGAATATTTACGCAAGCGAGAGCCTGTTCCGGGCAGGTATCCGTCCGGCGACAGCGGCGAAGCGCCTGACCCGCGCCCGCTGCGCCCTGCTCGTATCGGCGGTGCGAGACACGCTCAACGATGCGCTCGCCGCGGGGGGCAGCACGCTGCGGGATTTCGTCAACGCCGACGGGGCTCCCGGCTATTTCCAGCAGCGCTACAACGTGTACGACCGGGCCGGCGAATCTTGCCGGGCCTGCGGCCACACCGTCCGCCGTGTCGTACAGGGTCAGCGCGCCACGTACTATTGCGCGATCTGCCAGCGCTGAACATTGTCGTCCCCTCACCATCCCATGCTACATTCTCCCCCAGGGAGACTCTGCAAAAGGGGCCCGAGCCCCTTCGCAAACCGCCATGACCAGTCTCGTCAAGCGGTTACAGGATTACAGCGCCTGGCGCGCCGGGGTGACGTTGCGCGTGCGCGCATATCGCCGCTGGCTCGAGGAAAACGAACTGCTCGACGGTCAGACCGACGTCCGCCTCGAGCAGCTCATCGAGCGGCTCGCGGATGACAAGCTCACCATCGCGTTCGTGGCTGAATTCTCGCGTGGCAAATCGGAGCTGATCAACGCGATCTTCTTCGCGGACTACGGGCGGCGCCTTCTGCCCTCCTCCACCGGGCGCACGACGATGTGTCCCACCGAGCTGGCCTGGGACTCGACACGTCCGCCCAGCATTCAACTGCTGCCCATCGAGACCCGCGTGGCCAATGCCACGATCGCCGAGCTGAAACGGTACCCGGACGAATGGAGCGTGGTGCCGCTCGATGTCTCGGACGCGCAAGGGCTGGTCCAGGCCTTTCAGGAAGTACGCGTGACCAAGCGCGTTCCGATCGAGGAGGCAAAGCACTATGGTTTCTTCGTCACCGAGTCACCTCCCCGCGGCGCCAAGCTGCCCGCCGACGGAATGGTGGAGATCCCGTGCTGGCGTCACGCGATCATCAATTTCCCGCATCCCTTGCTGGCGCAGGGCCTCGTCATCCTGGACACGCCGGGATTGAACGCGATCGGGAACGAACCAGAGCTCACCCTGAACCAGCTGCCGAACGCTCATGCGCTGCTCTTCGTCCTGTCGGTCGATACCGGAGTAAGCAAGAGCGACATCGAGGTGTGGCGCGATCACCTGGCGGCGGCGCCGGGACGCGAAAAGGCACGCTTTGTCGTGCTGAACAAGATCGACTCGCTCTGGGACGGCCTGCGCACCGACGACGACATCGATTCCGAGGTCGGCGGACAGATTGAATCCGTAAGCGACATGCTCGGCGTGCAGAGGGACCACGTGCTCGCCGTGTCCGCCCAGAAAGGCCTCGTCGCGAAGATCACCGACGACGAGCAGTTGCTCGAGCGCAGCCGCCTGCCTGCACTCGAGCACTCGCTTTCCGCTGAGCTGATTCCGGCGAAGCACGAGATCGTGCGCGACGCGACTCGCCAGGAGGTGTTCGACCTGCTCGGCAACTCCCGCGCGATACTCGAGGCACGCCTTGGCGGCGTGCTCGAGCAGCTTGCCGAGCTGCGCGCCTTGCGCGGCAAGAATCTCGGCGTCGTCGAAGGGATGATGCGCAGGGTCCGTCGGGAGAAGGAGGACTTCGAGCGCGGACTCGCACGGTTCCAGGCCCTGCGCGGCGTGTTCGCGCAGCACACCAACGAGCTTTTCACCTACTTGGGCATGGACGCGCTCAACGAAGAGTCGCGGCGCGCACTGCGCCACATGTCCAAGAGCCAATTCACGCCGGCGTTGCGCTCGGCGATGTTCGGCTACTTCGAGGGTGTGCGCGCCAAGCTTGCGAGCTCGGGACAGGTGATCGAGGAAATCCGCCGCATGATGGATGCGATGTACCGCAAGTTCAGCGACGAGCACGGGCTACGGCTCGGCAGCCCACCCAGCTTCTCGTTGTTCCGATTCGTCAAGGAATTCGACCGGCTGGAGCGCAGTTTCCGCAGCCACTTCGACACGTTTTACACCATGGTGACGCATGAGAAGCTCGTGCTCACGCAGAAATTCTTCGAAACCATGGCAAGCCAGGTGCGGCGCGTCTACACCTATGCCAATCGCGAAGCGGAGCACTGGTTGCGGGCCGTGATGTCGCCCATGGAGACGCAGGTCCGAGAGCACCAGATTCAGCTGCGCCGCAGGCTCGAGTCGATTAAGCGCATCCACCAGGCGACCGATGCGCTCGAGGATCGGATCAAGGAGCTCGAGGAGGTCGAGAATGGACTGATGCGGCAGCTCGCGGCGCTGCATCGGCTCGCCTTCGAACTCGAGCACGCGCTCGACCTGGAACCGATGCCGTTGGCCGCAGCCGCCTGAACCGCGACGTTCGTCCGCCTGCGCCGAAATCAGGCCCCGGTCGCCTGACGCTTCTTCCCGGCAGTGAGTGCCAGGTACCTGGCATGCAGCTCATCGCGACCCTCCACCCGGCTCGGATCGACGGGAATGCAGTCGACCGGGCAGACCTGCACGCATTGCGGCTCGTCGTAGTGACCTACGCACTCGGTGCATTTCGCAGGGTCGATCTCGTAGATCTCCGGCCCCTGTGAAATCGCGCCGTTCGGACATTCCGGTTCGCACACGTCGCAATTGATGCACGCGTCGGTAATCATCAACGCCATATCAGGCTCCGGGCGCCGTGCTGCCGAACCGCCTCCATGAATCCGTTGGAACGAGACTAGCCGTCAACATCGAGCGTCTTGTCGCGCAGACGTGCGAGCACCTGGGGCGGGACGAATCGACTGACATCGCCGCCGAGCATCGCGATCTCGCGTACGATCGTTGCCGAGATGAACATGTACTTCTCGTCTGGCGTCAGAAACAGCGTCTCGACTTCGGGGATGAGGCTGCGGTTCATCCCGGCCATCTGGAACTCGTATTCGAAATCGGACAGCGCTCGGAGCCCGCGAATGATCACCCGCGCCTCGCTCTCGCGCACCATGTCACGGAGCAAACCCTTGAACGCTCGCACAGTGACGTTGGGGTAGACGGCGAGGACTTCGCGGGCCATTTCCACGCGCTCGTCCATGGTGAAAAACGGGCGCTTTCCGCGGCTGTCGGCCACGCCGACGACTACCTCGCCGAACAGCGCGGCGGCGCGACGCACGATGTCTTCATGGCCTCGCGTGAGAGGATCGAAAGTTCCCGGATACACCGCCTTGATCATCGCTCTCCCCCAGCATCCCGCTCCGTAGCGTCGTCATCGCCCCACTTGATCAGGCAGTAATGCACGGCACCGGCGCGCCCGCCTCTCACCCGCTGCCACGGCTGTGGCGCGGAAAATACCCGGTCGCTTTCGACATAGACGAGCGAGTCTGCGGCGAGCAACCGCGGCAGCCTCGGCAGCACCGCCTCGGCAAGGCCGCTCCCATATGGCGGGTCGACAAACACCGTGTCAAACCGCTCGGGCGTTGTCGCAGCAAATTCTAACGCATCACCGGCAATCAGTCGTACTCCCCGCGCGCCGAGCCGATCCGCATTGGCCGCGATGGCGCGACGGATCGAAGCGGATCGTTCCACGAAAACGACTTCTTCCGCGCCGCGCGAGAGCGCCTCGAAGCCGAGCGCGCCCGAACCGGCGAAGAGGTCCAGGCAGCGCGTTCCGGTCAGATCCTGCCCAAGCCAGTTGAACAGCGTCTCGCGAACGCGATCGGGCGTGGGTCGCAGTCCCGACGCGGCGGGAAAATCGACCAATCGGCTACGCCACTCGCCCGCAATGATGCGCACCGAATTCGACTTTCTGGTCGCCACGTTCTGATCGCTATTTCCCAAGCCGCCCGCGCATTGACTGTACACCGGGCCCTCCGTTGGCGTCCGGCCCTGCAGTGTGCGCGAGATCCGTCGGTTCGATCTGTTAGAATCGCGCCTCCCAGCCGGTCACTCTGGCCGCGCGATCAGGCGGCCAGCGACGTGTTGAGTATCTCCAGGAACTCCAAAGACCAATCCGAGCGCGCATCCTGGTTCAGTCGACTGAGGCAGGGCCTCAGAAAGACTGGCGCGCAGCTTTCCGGGCTATTCGGTGGCCGGACGATCGACGAGGCGCTTTTCGAGGACCTCGAGACTGCCCTTCTCGGTGCCGATGCCGGCGTCGATGCGACGGAACATCTGCTCCGCACGATGCGCGCGCGCGTCAAGCGTGACCGTCTCGAGACTCCAGCCGAACTGCAGGAAGCCCTGGCCAGCGAGCTCGAAGCAATGCTCGGCCCGCTGGAAACGGTCGTGAGCCCTGATGGCCACAAGCCGTTCGTCGTGATGCTGGTCGGTGTGAACGGAGCGGGCAAGACGACGTCGATCGGAAAGCTTGCCAAGCTCTATCGCAATGACGGCAAGGCCGTCATGCTCGCCGCGGGCGACACCTTTCGCGCAGCGGCCCGCGAGCAGCTTGCCGAATGGGGCGCACGGAACGGCGTCGAGGTGATCGCACAGCAAGGCGGGGATTCCGCCGCGGTGATCTTCGACGCGATTCACGCGGCGCGTGCGCGCGGCGCAGACGTCCTGATTGCCGATACCGCCGGTCGTCTGCCGACGCAACTCCATCTGATGGAGGAATTGAAGAAGGTCAAGCGCGTCATTGCCAAGGCGGACCCGACGGCCCCACACGCCATCTGGCTCGTACTCGACGCGAACACCGGACAGAACGCGCTCAATCAAGTCAAGGCGTTCGACGACGCGCTCGGACTTTCGGGACTGGTCATGACGAAGCTCGACGGCACGGCGCGCGGCGGCGTGGTGGCCGCGATCGCGCGCGTCCGCCCGCTTCCGATCGTCTTCATCGGCGTCGGCGAGGGAATCGACGATCTGCGCCCCTTTTCCGCGCGCGATTTCGCGCAGGCCTTGTTGGGCAAGGTTGGGGACGAGCGTTCCGGGGCATAGCTCGCCTTGGGCGCTTCCCAGGCAGATGTTCGTGAGCTACCTGCCGGGCCATCTGCCGCACGCCCGCGCGCATCAAGAGTCCGAATCAAGCGATGATCATCAGCCTCAGCCGCATCTATAAGCGCTACCCCGGAGGTCATGAGGCGCTCCGTGACTTGTCGTTTGGCATCGAAGCGGGCGCGATGGTTTTTATCACTGGCCATTCCGGAGCGGGCAAGACGACGCTTCTCAAGCTGCTTCCGGGAATCGAGCGCGCGACGTCCGGTACCCTGCTCATCAATGGTCAGAATGTCGGCGCATTGCGGAGTCGCGCAATCCCCTATCTGCGCCGCAGCATCGGCCTCGTCTTCCAGGATCAGAAGCTGCTGCACGACCGCACGGTATTCGAGAACGTGATGTTTCCGCTGCAGGTGACCGGCCAGGCGCCGCGCGAGGCGTCGCGCCGCGCGCGCGCCGCCCTCGCGAAGGTCGGCCTGCTCGACCGCGAAAAGGCACAACCGATAACGCTTTCCGGCGGGGAGCAGCAGCGTCTCTGCGTGGCACGCGCAGTCGTGAACCGACCCGCCATCCTGATCGCCGATGAGCCCACCGCGAGCCTGGACGCGGATTCCGCGTTGGAGATACTGGAGATCTTCCGCGCATTCAACCAGGTCGGCGTCACCGTGCTGGTCGCGACGCACGACCAGACGCTCGTCGAGCGCTACGCAACCCGCTCGATCGCGCTCGATCACGGTCGGCTGGTGTCGTGACGCCCTGGATTCGCCACCACGCCCAAAGCGCCACCGCGTCATTGCGGCGACTCGGTCGCGCACCTCTGGCGCTCGCGCTCAACGTCGTTGCCGTCGGCATTGCCCTGGCGCTCCCGCTGGGCGGATACCTGATTCTGGAGAATCTCGGAGCCCTTTCAGACCGGATCGGTACGGAACCGCAGATCTCGGTGTTTTTCGCGATGGACGCCGACAAGTCCGAGATGGACCGGGTGGCGGCGGAGCTGAAGCGCGCGCCCGGCGTCCGCGCAGTTCGGTTCGTCCCGCGCGACGAGGCACTGCGCGCGATCCAGCAATCGGACGGTATTGCCGACATCGTCTCGACCCTCAAGACCAATCCCTTGCCGGACGCATTCGTCGCCGACCTCGCGCCGGGCGAGACCGGTGCAGCCGAGCAGCTCGCCGCCGGGCTGCGGAGCATGCCCAAGGTCGCCCGGGTCCAGTTCGATGCAGCCTGGGCACGGCGTGTCGGCGGGATGCTGCGGCTGGGCCGGTTGGCGGTTGCGCTGCTGGGTGCCGTGCTGGCGATCGGACTCGTTGCCGTGACGTTCAATGCCGTTCGCCTGCAGATCCTCACCCGACGCAGCGAGATCGAGCTCGCCGGGCTGGTCGGCGCGACGGACGCTTATATTCGCCGCCCGTTTCTCTACCAGGGCGCGACGCTCGGCCTGCTGGGGGGGACTGCGGCGGCCGCGATCATCCTGGGAATGGCCGCATTACTGGACCGCGAAGTCACCAACCTCGCGCGAACGTATGGCTCCGAGTTCCGGCTGATACTCCTGCCGCTCCGGGACTGGGTCGCCTTGCTGGTCTTTTCGGCGGCCATTGGCTGGGCTGGCGCCTACGCTTCTGTAAGTAGGTACTTACATTCTCCAGGGAGGGAATGACCCGCATCCTGACCTGGGTAGGGTGAACCAATGGCGCCGTTAGCACTCAAACCATGAGACTGCTAAAATGACCAGTCAGTGGAGGTAACCCGAAGTGACAGCTAATAGCCTGAACCTGCCAGTCCCATCCGCGGTCGGAAGCCTGGATCAGTACGTCCAGGTGGTAAACCGCTTCCCGATGCTGAGCGTCGAACGCGAGCAGGAGCTCGCGCGCCGGTATCGGGACAGCGAGGATCTGGGCGCGGCCCGCGAGCTGGTGCTCTCGCACCTGCGCGTGGTGGTCGCGATCGCCCGTAGCTATCTTGGTTACGGCCTGCCGCATTCCGACCTGATCCAGGAAGGCAACATCGGCCTGATGAAGGCGGTGAAGCGCTTCGACCCCGACCGGGGCGTGCGACTCGTGTCCTTCGCGATCCACTGGATCAAGGCCGAGATTCACGAATTCGTGCTGAGAAACTGGCGGCTGGTGCGCATCGCCACCACAAAGGCGCAGCGCAAGCTCTTTTTCAACCTGCGCAGCATGAAGCCGGGTCTCGGTCCGCTTTCGCAGGGTGAGATCGACGCCATGGCGGACACGCTGAACGTCAAGCCCGAGGACGTCGCCGAGATGGAGACCCGTCTCGCGGGTCGCGAGGTGTCGCTCGAGCCGACCGATGAGGACGACGAGCGCAGCTACGCCCCGATCGCCTACCTCGCGGATCCAGCCGGCGAGCCATCCCAAGTGCTGGAAGCCGAGGAAAACGCGCGCAACCGCGCGGATGGATTAGCCAGCGCGCTCGAGAGCCTCGACCCGCGCAGCCGCCGCATCATCGAGACACGCTGGCTACGGGAAAAGGATGGCGCCACGTTGCAGGATCTCGCGGACGAGTTCCACGTCTCCGCCGAGCGGATTCGCCAGATCGAGTCCAAGGCGATGCAGAAGATGCGAGGCGCGCTCGCGGAAAACTGATCTTCCCGCCCGATCCGTTTCGCAAATGAACTGACGCCCGGCCTCGCGCCGGGCGTTTTGTTTTGCGTTCGCTCAAACTCGTAGTGCAGGGCGAGTTGAGGCCGAGGCGATTCGTTCTGGCGCAAAGCACGCCGTTTGAATTTGCTATCGATGACTGCCCGCCGCAAACCGGCCAGCGAGGAGGAGGGCCGCCTCCGCATCGTTTCCCCCGCAGGAGGGCAACGGCTGCGGCCCTAGGCGCAGGACGGGCATGGCCGCTCACCCGCTTTCCATTCCGACCGCCGGGCTGGGAGGACGGCTATTTCAAGGCGTATCAGTTTCCGGCGAGCAGGAGCTTGATGTCAGCGGCAACCTTGTCGGCTGGTTGGCCGTGGCGAACGTAGAGGCGCAGCCGCCCTTGCGGGTCGAAAATGTAGCTTCCCGCGGTGTGGTCCATCGAATAAGTGTCGGGAGTGCTGCCCGGCACCTTCTGGTAGAACACCTTGAAGTCCTTGGCGACCTTGGCGGTCGATTCCGCATCGCCCCGCAGGCCGAGGAAAGTGGGGTCGAACGCGGCCATGTACTGGCCGAGCAATTCCGCGGTGTCGCGCTCGGGATCCACAGTCACGAAAAGTACCTGGAAGCGCTTGCCGTCTTCGCCCAGCAGATTCTTGACCGCCTTCATTTCCGCCAGCGTCGTGGGGCAGACGTCCGGGCACTGGGTGTATCCGAAGAACACCAGCACGGCGCTCCCCTTGAAATCGGCGAGCGTGCGCACCTTTCCGTTCTGGTCTGCAAGCTGCAGCGACTTGCCGTAGTCGGCGCCCGTGATGTCGGTGTTGTTGAACTGCGGCTTTTGCGGGCCGCACGCGACGAGGCCCAGCGTGAGGAGAATGGCTGCGAGACGGATCATCACCCCGGCAGCTGGATGTAATGGTCGATCAGCAGCACCGCGAACACGAGCGCAAGGTAGAGGATCGAATACCTGAACGTGCGGCGCGCAAGCGCGTCGCTGTAGCGCGCGTATAGCCCGACCGCGTAGGCGATGAAGATTCCGCCCAGCACCACTGCCGCGATGAGATACAGCCAGCCGCTCATGCCGTAGGCGAAAGGCAACAGGCTGCACGCAAACAGGATGAGCGTATACAGCAACACCTGCAGTTGCGTGTACTTCCGGCCGTGCGTCACGGGCAGCATGGGCAGACCGGCCTTGGCGTAATCCTGCGTGCGATACAGCGCCAATGCCCAGAAATGCGGGGGAGTCCACGCGAAAATGATCAGGAACAGCAGCAGCGCCTCGGTGCCGATGTCGCCGGTGACCGCGGCCCACCCGAGCACCGGCGGCATGGCGCCCGACGCGCCGCCAATCACGATGTTCTGCGGGGTGAGCGGTTTCAGCACGACCGTGTAGACGATAGCGTAGCCCACGAACGTGCCGAGCGTGAGCCACATGGTGAGCGGATTGACGAAGTCGTACAGCAACCAGAGACCGAGTCCTCCGACTGCGCCCGCAAAGACCAGCGTCTGCAGTGAGGTGAGCTCCCCGCGCGGTAACGGGCGGGCCCGCGTCCTCGCCATGACCGCATCGACTTTCTGCTCGATCAGACAGTTCACCGCCGCGGCCGCGCCCGCCACCAGAGCGATCCCGAGCGTGGCAGTGAGCAGCACTCGGAGCGAGACCCACTGCCCCGCAGGGACGGCCAAGAGCATACCGATGACCGCACAGAAGACGATCAGGGAGACGACCCGCGGCTTGGTCAGCTCGTAGAACTGCCGCAGGAGATGGGACTTGGAGGACTTGGCGCGAAAAGTTGTCGCGGTCATGGCCGGCACCGGAAGAGCCTGGATTTTATCACGCACACCTCAGCCGATTCGCGAGACCTTCAGCAGCCGTTGCAGATCCTTGAGAATCCCTTTCGGATCGGGATCCCGCGGAAACCGGAGCATCAGATTGCCGAGCGGGTCGACGAGGTAAATGTGATCGCTGGGAGCGCGCGGCGCCGGAAGCGCAGCAACCAGTGCCGAGCCCCCTGCCCGAACGAGCGCAACGTCGTCGACCAGCGCTGCGATCTCGGGCGAAGGCGCCCGATCGTCGGTGATCAGCCACACCCGCTCGATACGGTCGCGATTGGCACCCTGCGCGAGGCGCACCTGGCGCATGTAGTAGAGCTGCTTTTGGCAAGGCTCGCCGCAAGCCCCGCGGTCTGCATGCAGCATTACCCATTTGCCCCTGTACTCTTCGAGGCGGAAGGGTTTTCCGTCAAGCCGTTTGAGCGGCACAGCCGGCAACGGGCGAGGTTCGATCAGCTCACCGTGGTTGATGTGCCGCTCCGGCTCCCAGAACAGGTACGCGATCCACGCGAGCGCAAACGGCGCGACAGCCACCGCGAAGATCAGCGACAGTGTGATCCGGCTACGCCTGCGCGCGACCGGATCAACTGCTGCGGATGCGTTTGAGGTTGAGTGCGACATAGAGAATCACCGTCAAGAGTGCAAAGATGTACCACTGGAAAGCGTAGGCGCGGTGCTTCGCGGCACCCGACTCCTCGCGCGGCCATTGCCGCAACAGCCCGTCGTCCTGCAGTTCACCGTCCAGCTTGCTCGTCTGCAGTACCACGATTGGTTGCAGGGCCAACCCCGACCACGCGTGAAATCGAGCGAGATCCAGATGCGGCCACACCGGGCCTGCTGGGGCGGAATCGCCGAGTCCGAAGACCCGCGCCGGCGGCAGGACTGCGATGCCCAGCAGGTTCACTGGGCCTGCCGGTGCATGCACGGAGGGTAACGCATCCCTGGTGGGCCCTTGTGCGATCCAGCCGCGATTCACGAGCACGTGCAGATCGGTCCCCGCAATGCGCACCGGCGTGACCACTTCGTAGCCCGGCCGGCCCGCACGCGTACGGTTGTCGACGAATATGGTGCGCTGATCGACGAACTGTCCGCGCACTTCGACGCGCCGCCACGCCCAGGCTTCGGCGTCGACCGGCCGCCCGGGGAGCATCAGGGGCGCTTCGCTTGCCCGCATTTCGCGTTGCGCCTGCGTCGCCTCCTTCTCCGCTGCGCGGCGCAACTGCCAGTTTCCGAGCGAGATGAACAGCACGCAAGACGCCGCGGCCAGCACCGTCATGACGATCCGCGGGCGAAAGGTCCAAGGCAAGGAAGACTTCATGACGGCTGCACCCGCGAGATTCGCGTTCGGCTACACTGCAGACACTGCAACGGGTCAATCGCCATGCGTTATTTCGTCATCGCAATGCTCGTGCTGATCGTGCTTTCGCTCGGCTCGGCCCTCTTTTACCTGGTTAAGGATCGCGGCCAGTCCATGCGCACGGTGAAGGCGCTCGCATTGCGGGTGGGGCTCTCGATCACGCTTTTCCTGATCCTGATGGCGAGCTACTACCTCGGATTCATCACCGACCGGATACGCTGACTCCAGGTCCACAACGGTCAAAAAAAGACGCCGCACGATGTGCGGCGCGCCACAAGGCCCCGTTGCCGGGGTCAATCCCCCTCCTCCTTGTTGTTCGGCTTCCGGTCTGCCGCGCGTCAGAGCCAGTAGACCAGTATGAAGAGCAGCAGCCACACGACGTCGACGAAGTGCCAGTACCACGCGACCCCTTCGAAGCCGAAGTGATGCTCGGGCTTGAAGTGGCCGGCAATCGAGCGCCCGAGGATGACCATGAGCATGATGCACCCGACCGTGACGTGAAAGCCGTGAAAGCCGGTCAGCATGAAGAAGGTCGACCCGAACACGCCGGTGGTGAGCTTCAGGTTGAACGCGTGGTAGGCATGCCCGTACTCGTACGCCTGGACGAACAAGAATGTGACGCCCAGCGCGATCGTCGCGGCCAGCCAGCCGATCAGCGCCCCGCGCTTGTTCACCTTGAGTGCCCAGTGTGCGATCGTGACGGTGACGCCGGAGGTCAGCAGCAGCAGCGTGTTGATCGCTGGCAGGCCGAACGCCTCGATCGGCGTGAATTGATCGCCGACGTTGGCCGGTCCGAATCCGGAGGCGGGCCAGGTGCCCGAATAGTCGGGCCAAAGCAGCTTGTTCTCGGGATCCGAAAGCCACGGAATGGAGAAGGTGCGAATGTAGAAGAGCGCGCCGAAAAAGGCGGCAAAGAACATCACCTCGGAGAAAATGAACCAGCTCATGCCCCAGCGGAACGAGGTGTCCACCTGCTGATTGAAGCGGCCACCCTCGGACTCGTGCGCTACCGTGCCGAACCAGCCGAAAAGCATGAACGCGAAGATGGCGAGGCCAATCGCGAGCAGCACATAGCCGAGCGTCAGGTGGTTGACCGTCAGCGCCGCGCCAAACCCGAGGCAGAGCATGGCGCTTGCCGCCGTGATCGGCCATTTCGATGGCGCCGGAAGGTAGTAATGTCCGGCCGAGTGGGTGGTGCTTGCCATGCGTTTCTCCTCGAAAGAGCTCGTTTCTCTTGGTGCCTGCTTTTCTGTTTGCCGCACTCGTCCCGCGATCAGCGGGTCACGAGATGGACGACCGACACGATCGTCACGACGAATAGCACCGCTCCGATCACGGCAGCCGCGACGATCTGCAGCGGCGTGAGCGTGACCGACGCGTGATCCTTACCGCGCCGCACCCCGAAAAATGCCCAGAACACCGTCTTCGCGGCCTGCAGGGGCGTGGCGCGCCGCTGTGAATCGCCGGAGTTGGCCGCCACGTAGCTCATCCTCAGCCTGCGCCACCGGCGCGTGGAGCCGCCGCCGCGGCGTTCACCTCGAAGTATGTGTACGACAAGGTGATGGTATTGACGTCGGCCGGCACGTCGCCGTCGAGCACGAACTGCACCGGCATCCTGCGGACTTCGCCCGGCGCCAGATGTTGCTGGCGGAAGCAGAAGCATTCCAATTTACGCACATACGAAGCCGCGGCCTTCGGTCCGTAGCTGGGAATCGCCTGGCCCACGACCGGCACGCTCGACCGGTTCTCGATCTCGAATTCGACCACGACCATTTCGCCCGGGTGCATGTCGATGCTGCGTTGCAAGGGTTTGAACTTGAGATCCGTTCCCCGGGTGTTCGCATCGAATTCGAAGGTGACCGCCCGCGACATGTCGACCTGGGTATTGACTGGTGCCCGGTCTGCGTTGAGCAGATTGTTGAGGCCGGTCACGTCGCAGATCGCCTTGTAGAACGGCACCATCGCAAAGCCGAATCCGAACATTCCCACCGCGACGACGGTGAGCTTAAGGAGCAGCTTCCGGTTTTCCGCCGCCAGGCTCATTGGGTGAGGAACACGTACTTCGCTATGATTGCAAAAAAGAAGAGCGCGACGATTCCCCAGAGCACCGCCGCGGTGATCCGGTTGTTGCGCTCGATGCGCTCGCGCTGTGGTGCTGCGCCGCTCATTTCAGGACCGGCGGGGTCTCGAAGCTGTGGTACGGCGGCGGCGATGGGAGATGGGTCCACTCGAGGCTATCCGCCCCGTCCCACTGCTTGTCGGCCGCCTTCTTGCCGCTCCGGATGGTCGACACGACGATGTACAGGAACAACAGCTGGGACAGACCGAATCCCCAGGCGCCGATCGACGAGATCATGTTGAACTCGGTGAACTGCAGGCTGTAGTCCGGAATGCGCCGCGGCATGCCGGCGAGGCCCAGGAAATGCTGCACGAAGAACGTCACGTTGAAGAAGATGAACGTGAGCCAGAAATGCAACTTCCCGAGCGTCTCGTTGTACATCTTTCCGGTCCACTTCGGCAGCCAGAAATAGATCCCCCCAAATGCGGAGAAGAGCGCCCCCGCAACCATCACGTAGTGGAAGTGCGCGACGACGTAATACGTATCGTGCAGTTGGACGTCGATCGGAACGATCGACAGGACCAGCCCCGTGAATCCGCCCATCGTGAAGAGAAACAGGAAGCCGCAAGCGAACAGCATCGGCGTCTCGAACGTGAGCGAGCCTTTCCACATCGTCGCCACCCAGTTGAAGACCTTGACGCCGGTGGGCACGGCGATCAGCACCGTGGCGTACATGAAATAGAGCTGGCCCTCGACCGGCATTCCGACGGTGTACATGTGATGCGCCCACACCATGAACGACAGCACGGCGATCGACGCGGTCGCGTAGACCATCGACGTGTAGCCGAATAGGGGCTTGCGCGCGAATGCCGGGATGATCTGCGAGATCACGCCGAACGCCGGAATGGCGATGATGTACACCTCGGGATGCCCGAAGAACCAGAAGATGTGCTGATAGAGGACGGGATCGCCGCCTCCGGCCGCGTTGAAGAACGTCGTGCCGAAATGGCGGTCCGTGAGCGTCATTGTCACCGCGCCGGCCAACACCGGCATCACCGCGATCAGCAGGTAGGCGGTGATCAGCCAGGTCCAGCAGAAGAGCGGGATGCGCATGAGCCCCATACCGGGCGCGCGCATGTTGAGAATCGTCGTGATGATGTTGATCGATCCCATGATCGACGATGCGCCCAGGATGTGAATCGCGAAAATCGTCAGATCCATCGACATCGGCGCCTGGACCGTCAACGGCGCGTACATCGTCCAGCCGACGCCCGCGCCGCCGCCGGGAGTGAACTGGGCGGCGATGAGCAGCAGCGCCGCGGGAGGCAGCAGCCAGAACGAGAGATTGTTCATGCGCGGGAACGCCATGTCGGGCGCCCCGATCTGCATCGGGATCAACCAGTTCGCAAACCCCACGAACGCGGGCATGATGGCGCCGAACACCATGATCAGGCCGTGGTAGGTCGTCATCGCGTTGAAGCGTTCCGGGTTGATGATCTGAATCCCCGGCATGAAAAGCTCCGACCGGATGATGAGCGCCATGATCCCGCCGACGAGGAACATGGTGAAGCTGAACCACAGGTACATCGTGCCGATGTCCTTGTGATTGGTCGTGGTGACCCAGCGCATGATCCCGTAGGGATGATGCGCGTGGTCGTCGTGTCCGTGGAGTGTCGAGAACTGCGCTCATTGGGTTCTCCTGATGCGAATTCTCACCTTATTTGCGGGCGGCCTTGATCGTCGGCGGGCAGCACTGCCTCGCCGGTCTTGTTCGCCCAGCTGTTGCGGTGTAGGTGATCACGGCGCGAGCTCCACGTCCGAGAGCCGGTTGAAGGAGCCATCGCCGTGCCCTGCTTGCCGTTCAGCTCAAGCGCGATCTGCGCCTCCTTGGGTCCGTTCACCACCTTCGATCCGGAAAGCGGCGGGAAAGCCGGCGGCGTGCCCATGCCGTTTGACTGGTGGCACGCCATGCAGTTCGCTTGATAGACCTTCTCGCCGCGCGCCACTAGCGATGCGAGGTCCCATGTCTTGTTGGGGTCGTCGGCAAGCGCGGCCAGCTTCTTCTTCTGGTCGCCGACCCATGCGGCGTACTTCTCCGCCGAAACCACTTCGACGACGATCGGCATGAATCCGTGGTCTTTTCCGCAGAGCTCGGCGCATTGACCACGGAAAGTGCCTTCCTTGTCAGCCCGGAACCAGGTGTCACGAATGAAGCCCGGATTCGCGTCCTGCTTGACAGCAAGCGCGGGGACATACCAGGAGTGGATGACATCGGCGCCGGTGGTGAGCACGCGAATCTTTTTGCCGACCGGCACGACCAGCGGATTGTTCACCTCGAGAAGGTAGTGCTCACCCTTCGTCGCCGTGCCATAGATCTGATCCGCAGGCGTGGCGAGGTCCGAAATGAATGCGATGCCCTCGCCCTCGCCGCTCAAGTAATCGTAGCCCCACTTCCACTGGTAGCCGGTTGCCTTGATCGTCAGGTCTGCCTGCGCCGTATCGCGCATGTTGAGCAACGTCCGCGTCGCCGGCCACGCCATGAGGATCAGGATAACCAACGGGATGGCCGTCCAGAGCACCTCGACCAGCGTGTTCTCGTGCCACTGGGCCGCGACGTGGCCCTTCGACTTGCGATGCGCGTACATGGAGTAGCCCATCGCGCCGAACACGCCGACGAATATGACGACACAGATCACGAGGATGATCGTGTGCAGGCTGTATACGTCGACGCCAGCCGCCGTCGCGGGTGTCTGCAGATTCAGCCGGTACGCGGCCTGCGCTGCCGCGCCCCACGCTGCCATGCTCAGGCCGGCCACGACCCTGGCGAACTTTCCAGACATGCTCACCTCTTCTGATAGCTTGATAACCGATGCCCGAGCAGCGTCGCAAGATCGCGCCGTCCCGCGTCCGGCAGATGCCGGCCGATCTCCAGCTCACGCCCGTGCGAGCGCAGCGCAAGACGGCGTTCCCAGCCGTGCTCCCGCAGCACGAGCCGCGCCCAGTGCGGATTGAATTCGTACTCGCGAATGCGGCCCTGGTCTCGAATCTCGACTTTCAACGTCCCCTGCTCCTCCACGAACTTCTCGTAATCGCCGACGCGGCGACTCATGCAGTAAAACGCTGCTGCGAGCGCCAGTATTTCCAGTCCGGCGAACGGCAGGATGACCCACGCACCGAACATGGCAAAGCCGATCCCGATGCCGAACGACACGCCGGCCGTCGCGCCCAGCAGCCACCACAGCGCCTGCGGCGCGATCGAGCAGTTACGCCGGATCGTCAGCTGGAGAGGCGCCTGCGGCCCCAAAGATTGCAATTCGGGGCGATTCTCGTCCCACATCGGTGTGCCTGCCTGGAAGCGGGCGGTAAACCGCCTTCTTCTTGCGGTGCGCAAATCTAGCACATGCCGTCGACAACGGACAAGCGTGCGCCGCTGCCAAGCGATGCTGAATCGGCAATCAATTCGCCTACCGACCGAGCGTCGCGCGATCAAATTTGATTATCCGCGCACCAGTGGCGCTGAAGCGACGCTGCGGCTTCCAAGCGTGACCGTACACGACCTCGAAGCTCGCCGGCACGCGCCCATTCCGCGCTGTGTCCGCGTAGGCACGTCGTGCGCGATCCCAGACCTGGCGCCCCGTGAGCCCGCGTCGTCGATCGGCGAGTGAATTCAACTGACCCGACGCACGCAAGTCCGCGATCAGTTCCTCGAAGCGCGGATAGGTGAAGGTGACGACTTCCATGTCCATCACCGGATCGGCGAACCCGGCGGCGACCAGCAGATCACCCAGGTCATGCATGTCGACGAAGGGATGCACGTGCGGCCGCGGATCGTCCGCGAACGCCATCCGGAGTTCCTTGAGTGTATCGGGTCCTAGCGAGGAGAACATGAGCAGACCTTCGACGGCCATCACGCGCCCCCATTCATGCAGGATCGCGCCTGGATCGTCACTTCGCGCGAGAGCAAGATTCGACCACACGAGGTCGCACGAACCCGATGCGAGGGGCAGCTTCCCCATATCGGCAACGACCACGGAAAGTGATCGCCGGGAAAAGATCCGGTGCATGCGCGGCCACCAGTCGACTCGGCGTTCGACACCCGGACGGGCGCGCGCAGGCCCAACCGAGTATGCGGCCGCAGCCGGGTAGCGCTGGCTGATGATCGCCGCATCCCCGCCCACATCGACGATCCGTTGCGGCGCCAGCTTGACGTACTCGAGACGCTCGAGCATCCGCCGCGCGATCTCTTCGCCCAGGGGATCGTGGTAGGCACCGCTGCGCGCCGCGCGCGCAGTTGCACGGCGCGCAGCGATTCGGTCGAGCCAACCCACCGCGGGGACCGGCATCAGCGGCCGCTCCACCGGGTCGCTGTCACCCTTTTCACCACTGTCACGACCGAATCATCGACAGGCGCTGGCCGAATTGCTCGGCTCGTGCGCGAGTCAGGTGGACGCCAGCTCATCCTGGCCGAGGCAACGCATGCCAAGTTTGGCGAGCAGTTCGCGATCCCTGGCCGCCTCCGGATTACCCGTGGTGAGCAGCTTGTCCCCGTAGAAGATCGAGTTTGCGCCGGCGAAAAAGCATAAGGCCTGCATCGGCTCGGGCATTTCCTGGCGCCCCGCGGAAAGCCGCACGTAGCTCTGCGGAATGGCGATACGCGCCACTGCTATGGTGCGGACGAACTCGCTCCAATCGAGCGAAACGGTATCCGCCAGCGGCGTCCCCGGGACCCTGACCAGCATGTTGATCGGCACGGATTCCGGCGGCGGCTCGAGTTGTGCCAGGGCGGCAATCAACCCTGCGCGCGCACCGCGGCTCTCGCCCATGCCGACGATGCCGCCGCAGCAAACGCGAATCCCGGCGGAACGCACGCGCGCGAGCGTCGCGAGCCGGTCTTCGAAGGTGCGCGTCGAGATGATGCTCGGGTAGTGCTCCGGTGCGGTGTCGAGATTGTGGTTGTAGTAGTCGAGCCCCGCGTCACGCAGCCGCTCGGCCTGGCCGTCACGTAGCAATCCGAGCGTCGCGCAAGTCTCGAGCCCGAGTGCTTTCACCGCGCGGATCATGGCCAGAACGGGCTCGAGTTCCCGGTCCTTTGGCCCGCGCCAGGCGGCACCCATGCAGAAGCGCGTGGCCCCCGCAGCGCGTGCGCTCCGCGCAGCTGACGTGACATCGTCCAGCGGAAGGACGTCCTGATCCGGAACCCCGGCATCGTACCGGGCGGACTGTGGGCAATACGCACAGTCCTCCGGACAACCACCGGTCTTCACGGATAGCAGGGTCGAGAGCTGGACCGCGTTTGCGTCGAAATGCGCGCGATGCACGCTGTGCGCCCGGTAGAGAAGGTCGTTCAGCGGAAGCTCGAACAGCCGCTCGATCACCGCACGTGCGCTATCGGGGCCATCGCGACCGAGGCCGACATCCGGTTCAGCGGGTTTGACGGTGATTGGCGGCACAGCTACGCTCGACGCGAAAAGAATCGATGGTGTCCGAGCCTCCCGCAACTGTCAAACCTGTCAAACCTGTCAAACCATGGCGCCGCCCGCTACCCGGCTCTGGAACGCCATCACCCGCGCCGTGCTCGCGCCCGAATGCCTGCTCTGCGGTGCGCGCGCCGGCGAATCGATGCTCTGCGAGGCATGCGCGACTGCAATGCCGCACGCTCCGCCATCCTGCCCGATCTGCGCGATACCTAGTCCGGCTGCTTCCGTATGCGGCGCGTGCCTCTCCCGACCGCCGTCGTTCGATGCGACCCTTGCGCTTTGGCCCTACGCATATCCAATCGATCGGCTGGTGCAGTCCCTCAAGTACCAGGGCAATCTCCCGGTCGCGCGCCTGTTCGGCGCGGCGCTCACGCGACATGTGGCAAGTCGGGTCGTCGATCTCGTCGTGCCCATGCCGCTCGCGCGCGAGCGGCTCAGGGCCCGTGGATTCAACCAGGCCGTTGAAATCGCGCGTGCGACAGTCGGGCGCGCCGCGATGGCGACCGCGGATGTCGAGCGCATGCGCGACACGGCAAGTCAGACGGATCTGCCGTACACCGAGCGCGCCCGCAACGTGCGCGGCGCGTTCGCGTGCCACTGCGCGGTGCGCGGGCGGCGGGTCGCAGTGATCGACGATGTCATGACCACAGGAGCCACCTTGTCGGAGCTGGCCGCAACGCTCAAGCACGCCGGCGCCGAGTGGGTGGAGAACTGGGTGATCGCGCGCACGCTTCCGTGGGATGGTTGAGCCCGGGATGTTCGAGATCGTTCTCTATCAGCCCGAAATTCCGCCGAACGCGGGAAACGTGATCCGGCTCGCAGCAAACACCGGGACACGCCTGCATCTGGTCGGACCGATCAGTTTCCGCCTGGACGAACGATCGCTGCGACGCGCCGGGCTCGACTACGCTGAGCTCGCGGTCGTGGAAGTTCATGCGGACTGGACCAGTTGCATGCAGCGCCTTGCCGGGCATCGCATCTTTGCGCTCACGACGCGCGCCACGCGATGCTATGCCGAGGAGCGCTACGTGCCGGGCGATGCCTTCCTGTTCGGTCCGGAAAGCCGCGGGTTGCCCGCGGATCTGCTCGCAGCGCTGCCGCCCGATCGGCGCTTGCGGCTTCCCATGCAGCAGGGCAACCGCAGCCTGAATCTCAGCAACGCCGCGGCCGTGGTCGTATACGAGGCGTGGCGGCAAGCGGACTTCTCGGGCGCGGAAAGCGCACCGGGTTGAGCGAATCGCATTTCGGGAAGTTCGCGTGATCGGGACTATCATGCATTCCGGATCCGCACTTGCGGAATCCGCAACCAGCGAAAAACCTGGCGCACAAGGAGGAAATCATGGCGAAGAAGCGTAACTCCATCGAGGCCGTCTACAAGGTCGTGGAAGTCGTCGGCACGAGCCCCGTGTCGTGGGAGGACGCGGCCCGGCGTGCGGTCGGGGCGGCCTCCGAGACGCTGCGTGACCTGCGCATCGCGGAGGTGCTGCAGATGGACATGAAAGTCGAGAAGGGCAAGGTCGTCGCGTTCCGGACCCGCGTCTCGCTCTCGTTCAAATACGATCGCGACTAGCTCTCCGCCTTCGGGTCGCGCGCCAGCAGCTGCTCGACCGCATCGCGCGGCGCGATGCCGCGAAAGAGGACGTCGCACACTGCGCCCGTGATGGGCATGTCCACCCCGGCCTCCGCCGCGCGCGATTCGACTTCGCGCGCGGTTTGGACGCCCTCGGCCACGTGCCCCAGACCGGCGAGGATGTCGTCCAGCTGCTCGCCGCGGCCCAATGCGAGCCCGACCTGGCGGTTTCGAGACAGGTTCCCGGTGCACGTCAGGACGAGATCGCCTGCGCCGGCAAGGCCCATGAACGTTTCGGGGCGACCGCCGAGCCGTACCCCCAGACGCGTGACTTCCGCGAGCCCGCGGGTGATCAGCGCCGCACGCGCGTTTAGCCCAAGACCGAGTGCCTCGGCGATGCCGGTTGCGATCGCCATGACATTTTTGACTGCTCCCCCGATCTCCACGCCCACCAGGTCATCGCTGAAATAGACGCGCAGAGCGCGCTGATGCAGTGCGTGCGCGGTCGAGCGTGCGAATGCGACGTCGGTCGACGCAAGCGTCACGGCGGTGGGCAGGCCGCGTGCAACTTCGAGAGCGAAGCTGGGGCCAGACAGCGCCCCGCATCGCGCTTCCGCTCCCAATACCTCCCCGGCAACCTCGTGGGGCAGGCGACCACTCGCCTGCTCGAATCCCTTGCACCCCCAGACAACGGGTACGCCTTGCGCCGCCGTGCGCACCTGACCGAGCGTCGCGCGCAGTCCGGCGGTAGGCGTCGTCACAACGGCCAGCTCCGCATCCGCGAGGGCTGTAGCCATGTCCGAAGTCGTCTCCACGCCCACGGGAATCGGGACATCCTCGAGATAAGGACTGCGACGGCTGGCGGCAATGTCTGCAGCACGCCTCGGATCACGTGCCCAGAGCCGAACGACATGGTGGCCGCAAAGTGCGGTGGCAAGCGCGGCGCCCCACGCACCGGCGCCGAGAATTGCGATTCTCATCGACGATCCCTGACCGACGTGGCCTCGCCGTGCCGGTCAGATTCCCCAGACGTCGGTAAGGCGAACGTACCCGGTGGCGCCATCACGGTGACGCACGTGCACCCAGCCTATCGGGCTGAGATCGACCAGATCGAGCAGGACTCCCTGTTGCGCCCGAAACGCAAGCGGGGACTGCACGTCGGGCTTTTCGCGAACCTCAGCGACCGGGGCGGTCACGACCACGGTGCGCTGCTCCGAGAGCGCCTTCGCGTCTATCCAGGCCAGCTCGCCGGAGAAATCGCGTACCTTGACCCACGTACCGTCGCTTGCGATGACCTCCACCGGCGCCTGGCGCCCGATGACGTACAGCTTCGTCGCCTGCACGGAGGGCGCATCGTAGAGCACGGCCGGCTCGGCGATCGACCGATAGTCGGCGGCGGCCGCGGCGCCGGCGATGAAGAACGACAGCAGCGCGGCCCCCAAGCGCGGCATCAATGCGAAACCTCGCTGCGTGCCTGGCCCGCTTGTGCTTCCTGCTGGGACTGCAGGCGTTGAACGTAAATCGCCTCGAAATTCACGGGGGAGAGATGCAACGCCGGGAAGCCGGCCCGCCCCACCAGATCGGCCACCGCCTCGCGCGCGTAAGGAAAGAGAATATTGGGGCACGCGATGCCGAGAATCGGCTCGAGGTCCTGCTCCGGAATGCCAGATATCTCGAAGATGCCTGCCTGCGCGACCTCGACCAGGAAGCAGGTCTTCTCGTCCTGCTTCGCGGTCACGGTCACCGATACGACTACTTCGTATATGGTCTCGTCGAGACGTTCCGCACTGCTCTCGAGCTGCACCTCGATCTGCGGAGAGTGCGGCGCCATGAAAACGCGCGGGGCGTTCGGCAACTCAACAGAAGCATCCTTCACGTAGACCTTCTGAATGCCGAATCCCGGTTGTGCTGGCTGCGTTTCGCTCATCATTGCTCCAGATCGTTGTGCACCAGATTGTCGTGCCCCGGACCGTTGTGCCCCAGGCGTTTGGCGACCATACTCGGAACGGTCGGCCACTCAGGCTGCAATTAGGCCGCAACTAGGCCGCAATTCCGAGCAGGGGATCGAGCTTCCCCGCTCGATCGAGCGCGGCAAGGTCGTCATAGCCTCCGATATGCCGATCGTCGATCCATATTTGCGGGACCGTTCGGCGACCAGATTTCTCCGTCATTTCGGCACGCCGTTCGGGCTGAAGATCGACCCGGATTCGCTCGATCGACGCGATACCCTTCGCGCTGAACAGTCGCTCTGCCCGCTGGCAGTACGGGCAGGCCGCCGTGCTGTACATCAGGATACGCGCCAATCACTTCTCCGTGGGAAGCCCGGCTTGCTGCCAGGCACCCAGGCCTCCCGAGAGGGTGTACACCTGGGTGAAACCCAGTTTCTTCAGGGCGGCAACGCCGCCACGCGAGCGGTTGCCGCTCTCGCACGCGATGATCACGGGCTTCTCCTTGTAGCGGGCAATCTCTTTCACCCGCGTGTCGAGATCCTTCAGCGGCACGTTGCGCGAATTGATGATGTGGGCCACGGCGTACTCGTTCGGCTCGCGGATGTCGATGACCAGGGCATCATGCCGGTTGATGAGTTGTACCGCATCGCTCGCGCTCACACGCTGCCCGCCGGACCCGCGTCGCAACATCGGCCAGGCGAGCATCGAACCGCTCACCAGCGCGACCACGACCAGGTAGATATTGTCCATCACGAACTTCATGGCTTGACTGCCTTATCTGGGAATGCAGTGGAGTGGGCGAAAGGCTCGCGCACTTGGAGACCCCCGGGAAGCGCCGCGCAGTTTTCGGCGCCGTTCCGACGCGCGTCGATTGGCCCGCCCCGGCGGATCTCGCAAGGATTATCTATCGAACATCTAACGAACCAAGTGTCAACGAACCATGTGTCCGCAGAACACCTCGCGCATCATCTCGATCAGCTGCAACACGCGCACATCGCCGACCCGGTAGAACACCCGGTTGGCGTCCCGGCGCGTCTTCAGCACGCCCTTCTCTCGCAGGATCGCGAGATGCTGCGAGATGTTGCTCTGCGAGGTGCCCACTGTGTCGACGATATCCTGCACGCTGATCTCCCGGTCGCCCAGCACGCACAGGATCTTCAGCCGCAGCGGATGGCCCATCGCCCGGAGAGAGCGGGCGGCAAGCTCGATTTGGTCCTGCGTATCGATCAGGTCAATGACGTCCCGTTTCATGGTATTCGCTTGTTTGGCGGTGCTGTTTTGAGGAGCTCGCAGGTAAGTCCTTTAGCATATTATAAAATCCCGCTATTGGACCGGACAAGGACGGCTCATGATCAAGATTGTGCTCCTGCGCCATGGCGAAAGCGTCTGGAACCGGGAGAACCGCTTCACCGGCTGGACGGATGTCGGCTTGACGGACCACGGGCGCGAAGAGGCGCGCCGCGCCGGCCAGCTGCTCCTCGCGGAAGGCTACGTTTTCGACGTCGCCTATACCTCGGTCCTGAAACGCGCCATCAGGACGCTGTGGATCGCGCTCGAAGAGATGGATTTGATGTGGATACCGATCCACAACTCGTGGCGCCTGAACGAGCGGCACTACGGGGCGCTCCAGGGCCTTAACAAGGCCGAGACTGCAGCCAAGTTCGGCGAAGCGCAGGTACTGGCGTGGCGCCGGAGCTACGACGTGCCTCCCCCGGGCCTCGAGCCCGGTGACGCCCGCAGCCCCGCAGGCGATCCACGTTACCGGGACCTCACGCCTGACCAGGTGCCCGGAACCGAGTGCCTGAAAGACACCGTCGAGCGTTTCCTGCCCTATTGGCACGGGACCATCGCACCGGCCGTGAAGGCTGGCCGCCGCGTGATCATCGCAGCGCACGGAAACAGCCTGCGCGCACTGGTCAAGTACCTGGACGACCTCACGAACGAAGCGGTCGTCAAGCTCAATATTCCCACCGGCATACCCCTGGTCTACGAGCTTGACGCAGAGCTCAAGCCCCTGAAGCACTATTACCTGGGCGACCCGTCCGTGGTCGCTGCGGCGGCCCAGGCGGTCGCGAATCAGGGAAAGGCGGGCGCCTGACGGAATTCCGTGTCCGCCTCGCATTGTTGGCGCTCTGCGTCGCCGGGGGAGTCGCCAGCGGTCCGGCGGGTGCCGCACGGGAGAAGGAGGAGCTCGAGCAGCTGCGCAGCCGTATCGAGCAGGCGAAGAAGGAGCTCGCCGCGGCCGAAAGCGCGCAATCCGAGGCGACCGACCAGCTGCGCGCAAGCGAAACCGCCATTTCCGAGGCCAACCGCTCGCTGCGGGAGCTCGCCGAGCGGCAGCGCGAGGCGCGTGCCACACTGCGCGGGATCGCATCCGACGGCCGGAAAGTGCGCGGCGAGATCGAGTCCCGGGAGGAGCAAGTCGGTGCCCTGGTGCGCGCCCAGTATTTCACGGGGGATCAGCGACTGCTCAAGCTGCTGCTCTCGGGAGACAACCCGAACCGGATTGCGCGCAGCCTGACCTACTACGAGTACGTTTTCCAGGCGCAGAACGAGCTGATTCAAGGACTGCAGGACCGGATGGTCCGGCTTGCGGCGCTCGAGCAGAGCGCGCGCGCGGCGAATGCCGAGCTCGCGGACCTGGAGCGCCAGGCTCAGGCCGAGCGCGCCAAGATCGTGGCGACAGCGGAAGAACGGCGCAACGTCCTGGCGAGCGTCGCGCGCCAGATCAGCGGCCAGCGGCGCGAAATCGAGTCGTACCAGCGCGACGAGAAACGCCTCTCGCGACTCGTCGACGAGCTAGCAAAGGCCCTGCGGTCCGTACGGCCTCCCGCGCCTCGCTCCACCAGCTCCAGCCCCGGCTCCCGGAACGAGCGCGTCCCGGTCGCGGGTGTCCCGGGAACGTTTTCGAGGGCCAAGGGCGAACTTCATTTGCCAGTCCGCGGGGAACTTGCGGGGCGGTTTGGCGCTCCCAGACAAGGCAGCAGCCTCACGTGGAAGGGAGTGTTGATCCTGGCCCCGGAAGGGGAGGAGGTTCGGGCGGTTGCCCCGGGGCGGGTGGTATTCGCCGACTGGATGCGCGGGTTCGGAAACCTGCTCATCCTGGACCACGGTGAGAACTACTTGACGATCTACGGGTACAACGAGGCCGTCCTGAAGAAAGTCGGTGACCCAGTTCACGCCGGGGACGTGATTGCGACGGTCGGCGCAACCGGCGGGGCGGGTACTTCGGGTTTATACTTTGAAATGCGGCACGAAGGTAAGCCGTTTGACCCACTTACCTGGGTATCTTTGAAGTAATCTTTGACGTCACAGCGCTAAGGTAGCTCAATGTCCCAAATTTCCATGGGCAGCAAATTCAAGCAGATCAGCCTGGTGCTGTTCGGTGTGATGGCGGGGGTCCTGCTCTCGCTCAACTTCTCCGCAGTCGCGCAGCGCGAGGAAGCGCGGTATCCGCTTCCGGTAGACGAATTGCGCGCATTCGCTGAGGTGTATGGCGCGATCAAGACCGGATACGTGGAGCCGGTCGAGGACAAGAAGCTCATCACAGAAGCCATCAACGGGATGCTCACCGGGCTGGACCCGCATTCCGCCTATCTGGATCAGGAAGCGTTCAAGGAATTGCAGGTCGGGACCCAGGGCGAATTCGGCGGACTGGGCATCGAGGTCGGCATGGAAGACGGCTTCGTCAAAGTCGTGTCGCCGATCGAGGATACGCCGGCATTTCGCGCGGGGCTCAAGCCGGGCGACCTGATCATCCGGCTGGATGACACGCCGGTGAAGGGCATGACGCTGGGCGATGCGGTGAAACGCATGCGCGGCAAGCCGAAGACGCCGATCCGCCTCACGATCGTGCGCAAGGGCGAATCGCAGCCATTCGAGGTTACCGTCGTGCGCGATGTCATTCGCGTGCAGAGTGTCAAGTCGAAGACGATCGAGCCCGGTTACGGCTATCTGCGGATTTCGCAATTCCAGGAGCATACCGGCGAAAACATGGTCAACCATCTGCAGGAGCTCTACAAGAACGGCGAGCTCAAGGGCCTGGTGCTCGACCTCCGGAACGACCCCGGCGGCCTGCTGAACGGCGCTGTCGGAGTCTCGGCGGCATTCCTGCCGCGCGACGCAATCGTCGTGACGACCGACGGGCGCACCGAGGATGCGAAGCGCAAGTACTCGGCCGCGCCGGCGGACTACATGCGTGGCCGCGGCGACGACTACTTGAAGAAGCTTCCGGCCGGCGTCAAATCGGTGCCGATGGTCGTGCTGGTAAACGGTGGATCGGCATCCGCCTCGGAAATCGTCGCGGGCGCACTGCAAGACTACAAGCGTGCGACGGTGATGGGCACGCAGTCCTTCGGCAAGGGTTCCGTGCAGACCATCATGCCCCTCAACAACAACACCGCGATCAAGCTCACCACGGCGCGGTATTTCACGCCCAACGGACGGTCGATCCAGGCAAAGGGCATCACGCCGGACGTGATGGTGGAAGAGCCGGGTGCGCCGCGCGACCGTATCCGGGAGGCGGATCTCATCAAGCATCTGGAAGGCACCGATGAGGCCGCCCAAAGCAAGCCGAACGAGGCGCCGACCACCCAGCAAAACAAGCCTGGCGATTCCTCGGGCTCGGCGGCACCGAACGCCAAGCCGATCGAGCTTGGCGGCGCCGACGATTTCCAGCTCAAGCAGGCCCTCAATCAGCTGAAGGGCCTGCCTGTCATCGCCAAGCTAGACGCGCCGGCGACTCCGCCCGGCAGTGCGCAGGCCGAATCCAAGAAGTAAGACCACACGCCCGCCGCACGCTCCCGCCGGGGCGTGCGGTGTTGTCATTTCCGGACGTGCGCACGTCGCGTCGCGCCCATGAATGACCAGCAGCTCCTGCGCTACTCCCCCCCCGGTCCACAAGGGGGCAAGCCCCCTTGTAGATCCCCCAAGTCGGCCGGGAGCGCGCAGGCCACGCCACGACCATGAATGACCAGCAGCTCCTGCGCTACTCCCGCCACCCGATCCTACAAGGGGGCAGACCCCCTTGTAGATCCCCCACGTCGGCAGGGAGCGCGCAGGCCACGCCTCGACCATGAATGACCAGCAGCTCCTGCGCTACTCCCGCCACATTCTGCTCCCCGAATTCGGGGTCGAGGGGCAGGAGAAGCTGCTGCGCGCGCGCGTGCTCGTGGTCGGCGCGGGTGGCCTGGGTTCGCCGGCCGCGCTATATCTGGCGTCCGCAGGCGTCGGCAGCCTGACGCTGGTGGACGGAGACGAAGTCGACCTGACCAATCTGCAACGGCAGATCCTGCACGTCACGGGATCCGTGGGACGAGCCAAGGTCGACTCCGGCCGTGATGCACTCGCGGCGTTGAATCCGGAAGTGCAGGTGATCGCGCGCCGCGAGCGCCTGGCGGGAACTCAACTCGCGGAGTTGATTGCCAGCAACGACCTCGTGCTCGACTGCTCGGACAACTTCGCAACCCGGCATGCAGTGAACGCGGCGTGCGTCACGCACCGCAAGCCCCTGGTCTCGGGCGCCGCCATCCGATTCGACGGCCAGATCACCGCGTTCGACCTGCGCAAGTCGGACAGCCCCTGCTACGCCTGCCTGTTCCCGGAGGACGCAGGTGCGGAGGAGTTGCGCTGTGCCGTGATGGGCGTTTTCGCGCCGCTGACCGGTATCGTCGGCACCACCCAGGCCGCCGAAGCGCTCAAGCTGCTTGCCGGCATCGGCGAACCCCTGGTCGGTCGCCTGATGATCCTGGACGCGCTCGCAATGGAGTGGCGCGTGATACGGCTCAGAAAAGATCCGGGCTGCAAGGTCTGCGGCACGCCCTCCGCGAATTGATCCGCGCGGTGTCGTCGGCGCGGTACGGGCAGCGTTCCGCGTCACCACCGCTCAGAGCATCATGCGCCACTGCCGCTCCCATTGCTCGCTGGGCTTGCGCTTGAATCCGCCCTTGGCGAAAAGGTGCCAGCGGCCCACGACGTAGCAAAGCAGCAGGTTCGCGCGGCCCGCCAGATCGTCAGCGCCCGACGTGCCTTCGCCACCGGGCTCGGGCGCCGATTGGGTCGCCGCAATGCGCAGGCATTGCTTGAGCGTGGCTTCCAGCCGATCCTGGAGCTGATTGATGCGGGCCTGCAGCCGATCGTCCTCGTTTACGAGCGCGTCGCCGATGAGGACGCGCGTCATGCCGGGGTTCTTCTCGGCGAAATTGAGTAGCATGCCCACGATGGCATGCGCCTGCTTGAGACCGTCAGGCTCCTCCGCGTGATCTTGTTCGCCAGACCGAACACCGTTCCTTCGATGAACTCGATCAGCCCCTCGAACATCTGCGCCTTGCTCGCGAAATGCCGATAAAGCGCCGCCTCGGACACGTCGAGACGCTTGGCCAGCGCCGCGGTCGTGACCTTCTCGCCCTTCGGGTCCTGCAGCATCTCGGCAAGGACCTGAAGAATCTGGAGCCTCCGCTCCCCCGGCTTGGTCGCCATCGCAGCCTCCTCTTCTGCACTGGGACCGTCCGCACGCCTGCCCGCGCACGGCACGCTCATCTTCCATCGCCTGCGGCTCATCCCGTCGTGGTTCGGACCCCCTTCCGGGGCAGCCGTGGTGTAGCACGGTGCATTCCGGGGGATTGGCAGCAGGGAGGAGGATTCTAGCCGAACGACGCGGACCGGGTGAGCGCTTGCTCGCGCGGCCAATCAAGGCCGGCTAAGCAACCGCAGGTCGTTCCCCTCCCGTACCTAGCGGCGCGCGGCCGAGGCGGTCGAGCACCCGGGGCAGCTGGCGGACCGACGTGATCTTCACCGTCACGTAGTCCGGCGCACGGGGCTGCCTGCTCACCCATACGGTCTTCATGCCGAGCAGTCGTGCCGCGCGCAGGTTCGGCAGGGAATCGTCCACCATCACCGCGCAATGCGGAATCACCCGCTCGTTGGACAGCAGACGACGAAATCCCCCGAGCAATGGCTTGGGCTCGTACCGAACGTGCTCGATCGCGTAGACGGCGTCAAAGACCGGCGTCAGGCCCAGGATGTCGAGCACGGCGTGCGCATAGTGCGCGGGGGAATTGGAGAACAGGATCTTGCGCCCGTGCAGGCGCCGCAACGTCGCCAGTGTAGCCCGCTCGCGGACGACCATCCGGTGCAGCTCCGGAAACTGGTGGGTGGCCCGGAGAAAGTGGTCCGGATCCGTGCCGTGGTGCCGCATCAAGCCGAGCAGCGTCGCCCCGTACCGATGCCAGTACCTGGTGCGCAGCTCGCTCGCGCCGGCCTCGTCGAGCAGCAGATGCTCCTGCAGATAGGCGGTCATGCTGCGATTGATGTGCGGAAAGATGTGGGGCGTGGCGTTGTGCAGGGTGTTGTCGAGATCGAACACCCAGGTCCACCGGAAAGAACGTGGCTTCACGCCCCGGGCTCCGGGCGTGCAGCGTCTAGAATGATGTCGTGCATACCCGCGCCTATCCCAAGCGCCTCTCGCGCCACGTCACGCTTGCGGGACTGATTCGATCGCATGTCGCGCGCGAAAGGGGCATCGACAACATGCCGCCCCCCGAGCTCATCGGCAATCTGCGCATGCTCGCGCGAGGTCTGGATCAGGTGCGGCAACTGCTCGCGCACCGTCTGCGTATCACCAGCGGCTATCGCAGCCCCGTGCTGAACGCGGCCGTGGGCGGCGCGCAGGCCTCCCAGCACACGCTCGGCCTCGCTGCCGACTTCGAATGTCCGGCGTTCGGCACGCCGCTCGAGATCGTTGCGGCGATCCATCGTTCGACCATCGAGTTCGATCAGTGCATCCTCGAATACGGCCGCTGGGTGCACATCTCCTTCAGCCCGACGCCGCGCCGCCGCGTGCTCACGATCTACGACTCGCGGGAGGGATACCTCGAAGGACTGTGGGATGGCGTCGGGCAGAGGATGGCGTAGGCGAGCGCGGAATCATTTGCTGCGGATCAGCGTGCCGACCCCTTCGTCGGTGAAGATCTCGAGCAGCAGTGCATGCTCGACCCGTCCGTCGATGATGTGCACGCTGCGCACGCCCGACCGCGCGGCATCGAGCGCCGAGGCGATCTTCGGCAGCATTCCACCGGAGAGCGTGCCTTCCGAAATCAGTTCGTCGACCCGCTTCGGCGTGAGCCCCGTCAGCAGCTTGCCGTCCCGGTCGAGCACACCCGGCGTGTTCGTGAGGAGGATAAGCTTCTCGGCCTTGAGGACTTCCGCGAGCTTGCCGGCAACGAGATCCGAGTTGATGTTGTAGGACTCGCCCTGCGACCCGACTCCGATCGGCGCGACCACCGGGATGAAATCGCCCGACTCGATGTGCGCGACGATTTCTGGGTCGATGGACGCGACTTCGCCAACCTGTCCGATGTCGAGCATCTCGCCCTGCTTCTCCGCGTCCGGCACCAGCAGCTTGCGTGCGCGAATGAAGGAGCCATCCTTGCCTGATAGACCGATCGCGCGCCCACCGGCCTGGTTGACCAGGTTGACGATCTCCTTGTTCACCAGGCCGCCCAGCACCATCTCGACGAGATCCATCGTCTCCGAGTCGGTGACCCGCATGCCCTGGATGAACTGCCCCTGCTTGCCGACCCGACGCAGCAGATCGTCGATCTGCGGGCCGCCCCCATGTACGACGACGGGGTTGATTCCGACGAGTTTCAGGAGCACGACGTCGCGAGCGAAGCTGTGCTTGAGCTTCTCGTCGGTCATGGCGTTTCCGCCGTACTTCACCACGACCGTCTTGCCGTGAAACCGGCGAATGTACGGAAGCGCCTCGGCGAGAATCTGCGCCTTGTGCGCGGCGGTCGTGGGCGAAATGGACATGGGGCGCTCTGAAATACCCGACCGCCGATTCTAACCGCCCCGCCGACCGCGTGATCAGTTAACCACCCCGGCCGCTACGCAGCCACCCCTCCTTGGAAAGGAGAGGAAAAGGCAATACCGACCTCTCCGCAGCCTGCTCGTAGCGGGAAGGAGGGTAATGGGAGGAAACCAGCCGGTTTCCTCCCGTTCGTTACCTACCCACGAATGTGGCGCAACGCGCCACATTCAATGGGGGAAACCAGGCGGTTTCCCCCTGTTCGTTACCTTCGGGCTTTGCTCCTAAGAAGCTAGGCGGCTCCGCCTACTCATGCCTACGAAACAGATATCTGTTTCCTACTCGCGGCAGCCTTCTTGGGCAGAGTAAGCTCGAGGACGCCGTCATTGTACTTGGCGACAGCCGCCGATTCGTCGACGTCCTGGGCGAGACGGAACGCCCGCGAAAGCTTCCCGTAGTAGCGCTCGGAGTGGACGATACGATCGCCCTCTTTCACGTCTTTCTCCTGCTTGACCTCGGCGCTGATCGCCACCTGGTCGCCGTCGATCTCGATGTGGATGTCGTCTTTCTTCACTCCGGGAAGCTCGGCGTGAACCTTGTATGCCTTGTCTTCCTCGCTCACTTCCAACTTGACGCGTGGGGCGGCCGCTGCGGCCTCGTCACCGCCGACCGGACGCACCAGGAAACCTTTGAAAAAATCGCTGAACACATCCTCGAAGGGATCGTAACGCCGGATATTTGCCATGATCATCTCCTATGAGCTATTGCGGGGCATCGCGGCCCGTTGCCAGGAAAATGGGGGGGGTTCGCTCGATTTCAAGCCCTGCAGTTGTAAGTCCCTGAGGAACCGGCTAGATTGAGTCGCTTTCCATGCCTCCTGCTCGAATCATTCCCATCCTGCCCTAATGTCCGATGCCTCTGCCGCGGTCGACGCTCTTGAACTCGACAAGCACCGCTCGCATTTAGTGAAGTTCGCGATGGTGCAACTCCGCAACACGACCTACGCCGAGGACGTGGTGCAGGAGACCCTGGTCGCCGCAGTGCAAGGCGCCGAGCGATTCGCAGGGCAATCGTCGGTGCGCACCTGGCTGATCGGGATCCTGAAGCACAAGATCATGGATCACTTCCGCCGCCAGACCCGCGAAGCGCCGCTGACCGACCTCGAAGACGAAACTTCGCTCGAGGATATCGATGCGCTCTTCGCACCCGACGGCCACCCGCTCCAAAACCCCACCCTCGTGCCCGGCGCGAACTGGGGTGACCCCGAATCCACGCTATCTCAGGGCCGGTTTTTCGAAGTCCTGGAGGCGTGCATGGCACGCCTGCCCCCCAACACGGCACGAGTGTTCAACATGAGGGAAATCATGGGCATGGACACCGACGAGATCTGTAAGGAACTCGGCATTACCCCGACGAACAGCTGGGTATTGCTTTACCGCGCACGCCTGGCATTACGGGAGTGCCTGCAGACAAAGTGGTTCTCGGGCGAGCAGCGCGTCGAAGACTGACACGAGGGATCGAGATGCTGACCTGCAAGGAAGCGAGCCGCTTGATGTCGCAGCGCCAGGACCGCGCGCTGAGCATGCGTGAGCGCCTTGCATTGCAAATGCATCTCGCACTGTGCGCGGGGTGTTCACTCGTGTCCGGGCAGCTCGAATTCATGCGCAAGGCGCTTTCACGATATGCGAAGCGCGGGGTGGAGCCGGACGACAAGGGCTGAGGCCGCACCGACGATGACACGCACACCGGTCGTCCTCGCATCCAGCGGTGGCAAGGACAGCATGCTGGCCCTCGCGGCGCTGCGTGCAACGCCAGAGTGGGACGTTCGCGGCATTCTCGTCACGGTCACCGATGAGGACGACACCGTCGTCATGCACGAAGTCCCGCGCGTGCTCGTGGCGCAACAGGCGTCGAGCCTGGGACTGAACCTCCATGCGGTGGTGGTCCCGCGCAATCCGGCAAACGACGTCTACGAAGCCCGCATGGCGTCTGCGCTCGCACGACTTCGTTCGGAGGGCGTGCGGCACATCGCCTTTGGCGACATCTTCCTGGCGGAAGTGCGCGACTACCGGGAGCGGATGCTCGCGCGAGGCGACTTCATAGGCGTCTACCCCTTGTGGGGCCGCGACAGCCGCGACCTCGCCCGCACATTCAGGCGCGACGGCTATCGCGCGGTTGCGGTCTGCGTGGACGGGCACCATGTCCCGCGAGATTTCGCGGGACGTGAACTTGACGAAAGCTTTTTCGCCGATCTTCCGGCGGAAGTGGACGCGTGCGGCGAGAATGGCGAATTCCACAGCTTCGTCTACGACGGCCCGTCGTTCAGGTATCCGGTTCGATTCACGAAGCGGATCCCGCCACCGGCAGAGCGCTTCCACTACTGCACGCTGATCCCTGCCCTGTTCGACCGATGCGCGCGCTGCGGTGCGCCTTTCGAATGCGGGATGCAGGCGGGACTCGCCGAATGCTGGTGCGCGCAACTGCCCCCCATTGCACCACCCGATGCCGCGGCGAAGTGCTACTGCCCGCGCTGCCTCGCGGAGGTTTCCGGCGCGCCCGAAAATCAGAGCACGTAACGGGCCAGGTCCTCGCTTCCCGCGAGGTCCTTGAGTCGCCCATCCACGTACGCGGGATCGATGACGATCGTGCCGCCGGGCGTGCGGCCGGCATCGAACGAGATCTGCTCGAGCAGCTTCTCCATCACGGTGTAGAGCCGGCGTGCCCCGATGTTCTCGGTCTTCTCGTTCACGGAGTACGCAATCTCGGCGAGTCGCCGGATCGCTTCCGGGCGAAATTCTAGTATGACGCCTTCCGTCTCGAGCAGAGCGTGGTACTGGCGAACGAGGCACGCATCGGTCTGCGTGAGAATCCTTTCGAAATCCGCCGCCGAAAGCGAATCGAGCTCGACACGAATCGGAAAGCGACCCTGCATCTCGGGAATGAGGTCGGAGGGCTTGGCAAGGTGAAATGCGCCGCTGGCGATGAACAGTATGTGGTCCGTCTTGACCATCCCGTACTTGGTCGCGATCGTCGTGCCCTCGACCAGCGGCAGCAGGTCGCGCTGCACGCCCTGGCGTGACACGTCTGCGCCCTGCAGGTCCGATCGACTGGTGACCTTGTCGATCTCGTCCAGAAAGACGATGCCGTTCTGTTCGACGTTTGCCAGGGCCTTTGATTTCAGGTCCTCGTCGTTGATGAGTCGCCCCGCCTCTTCTTCGGTGACGAGCTTCATCGCCTCGCGTATTTTCAGCTTGCGCTGGCGCTTGCGGTTTCCGCCGATGTTCTGAAACATCGACTGTATTTGCTGGGTCAGCTCTTCCATCCCCGGCGGCGCGAAAATCTCGGCCTGCGGATGCACCACGGCAACCTCGAGCTCGATCTCGCGCTCATCGAGCTCGCCTTCGCGCAGCTTCTTGCGGAACTTCTGGCGAGTGGTGGATTCCTCGGTCACATCGCTGCGCGCCGCGATACCCGTCTCGCGAGGAGCGATCCCCACTTCGCGCGCGGGCGGCAGCAACGCGTCGAGGATCCGCTCTTCGGCCGCGTCTTCGGCACGCGCCCGCACCTGCCGCGTCGCGGCTTCGCGCATGTCCTTGATCGCGATCTCGACCAGATCGCGGACGATCGTGTCGACGTCGCGCCCCACGTATCCGACCTCGGTGAATTTCGTCGCCTCGATCTTGATGAATGGAGCATCCGCCAATCGAGCCAGTCGGCGGGCAATCTCGGTCTTGCCCACGCCCGTGGGCCCGATCATCAGGATGTTCTTGGGCACGATCTCGTGGCGCAACGGCTCGGCGACCTGCTGGCGCCGCCAGCGATTGCGAAGCGCCACTGCCACGGCCCGCTTGGCCTTGTCCTGACCGATGATGTGCTTGTCCAGCTCGTGGACGATTTCCTGGGGCGTCATTTTCGACATGAGCGGGCTTATTCGAGAACTTCGATCGCAATGTTCTGATTGGTGTAGATGCAGAGATCCGCGGCAATCGCGAGCCCCTTGCGCACGATCTCTTCGGCAGCGAGATTGGTGTTGTCGAGCAATCCACGGGCGGCAGCTTGCGCGTACGGACCCCCTGAGCCGATGGCGATCAAGCCATTCTCCGGTTCGAGCACGTCCCCCACACCGGTGATGATGAGAGAGGCCTCGCGGTCTGCGACCGCGAGCATCGCTTCGAGTCGCCGCAGAATCCGATCGGTTCGCCAGTCCTTGGCCAGTTCGACCGCCGAGCGCACCAGGTTGCCCTGGTGCTTCTCGAGCTTGGCCTCGAAGCGCTCGAAGAGCGTGAAGGCATCTGCCGTCCCACCGGCAAATCCCGCCAGGATGCGGTCCTGGTAGAGCCGCCTGACCTTGCGGGCGCCCGACTTGATGACCACATTTCCAAGAGTGACTTGGCCATCTCCGCCGAGCGCTACCCGCCCGTCGCGGCGCACGGACAGGATCGTCGTCCCGTGAAATTGCTCCATTTCGATCCCCGGTCGATTGTTGGCTGCGCAGCGCAGTCCGGTATCCCCCGAGCGAGAATGCCGCACGGGATTCGATTCGCGGCTCGCATCGACGCTCTGAGCCCTCGCTTCGGCGGATCGCATCAATGAGTCAAGCCAATGCAGCTTTGCCGCCAGAAGCAGCTGTATTGGGGCAATCGCGCCCGATATCAAGTAACCCGTGAGCGCGCCCGACGGATTTCGCGATTCACTTCCGCGGAATGACCCGCGCGATCTTGGTGATACGCATGACCGCGAGGAGCGCCGCAACCATCTCCCCCACACCCCGGATCACGATTGCGCGGTCGCTCGTCTTGAGCTTCTCCAGGGTGTTCAACAGTCTTCCGGCGTTGACAAAGTCGACTCGCCGAGTGCGCGACATGTCGATGACGATCGGATTGGCGCTTTCGGCGTAGGTCGCCAGCTCGCTGAACAACGTATCGTTGGAACCCGCAACGTCGCCCTCGATGTAGTAGGCATCCATCGGCGCGGCGTCGGCCTCCGATGGCTCCGCTTCGGGAGGCGGTCCGGTCTTCGGCGGCGGCGCTTCCCAAGAGGGGGGTGAAACCTCGTAGGTGACGGCGAAGTCGACCGCCGCCTCCTCGAACTCGTCCTGCATTCCCAGCTGCTGGTAGAGCTCGAGCAGCACCTGCCATACAGCCTGGTTCACACCGGGATCGCCGGGCTTCGCGCGCTCACGCAACAATTTCAATCCCTGCGCCTCGCCTGAAAAATAGACCTGCTTCTTGCCTTTTTTCAATGCGACCAGCACGTCGTGAAGCAGCCGGCAGCCGTCGTCATCGATGCCCTGAAGCTTGGCAAAATCGACGCGCAGCTTCGGCTGCTTGTCCGCCATCTTGCGCAACTGCTCAAGCGCGTTGGCACTCGCGGCCGAAAGGGTGCCTGACAGGGCGACATGCGCCGCGCCGCCGGTGCGCATGACAGCCGGGGCCTTCTCCGCTTTCGGTGCGTCGGTCCACGCGGGCGCCGAACGCTCGAACTTGACGACGAACTCCAGCGCCTTTTCCTCGTACCGCGCCTTCTGGCCGAGATGCTGAAGCACGTCGAAGAGCATCAGCCAGACCTGCAGCTGCCACGCGCCAAGGCCTTCCCCGGCGAGCCCTGCTTCGAGACTGGCGAGCGCCTGATCCGCCTGGCCATTGGCAAACAGGATGGCGCCTTCCTCGATGACGGACGGCATCTCCGTTGCGCCGTCCTCGACCTCGATGCACATGATCGAGTCGATGTCCTGCTTGGACTTGCGCGGCGCCTTCGCTGGCTCGACCGGCTTGGCGGGTGCGCTGGGCTTCGGCGCGAAGTCCGGAATGACGGATATCGGCGCGGCCGTAGCGGGTGCTTTTGCTGGCGCTGACGCCGGCGAAGCCTCGCGAGTTGGTGCCGCGGCAGGAAGATCGCCGAAGTCGAGCAGTGGAGCAGCCGCCGCCCCCTTGGCCTGCACCGGGGCGGGCTCGGGCACGGGCGCGGACGGCGCGTCAACTTGAGGTGGCGCGGCGTTCTCGGAAGGCGGCGCGTAGTTCGAAAAGTCGAGATCCGGCGCGTCGTCCGGTGGCTCGGACGGCGGCGACGGCGCGGCGGGAGCCCTCGCGGCCGGCGAACTGGGTTTCTTCGGCGGCGGTTTCTTTTCCGCCGGCTTCTTGCCAAATAGGGAGAAAGCCAAAGGCGATCCGGCAGTTAGCGTCGGGGCAGCGAGTGCGGCACCACTTGCCTCGTGGTTCTACCACAGGCCGCCGGCGACGAGCAAACAAACCCGTCAACTTACACCGGCACGGAGCCCCGTGAATGCGCAAGAGTGCGCGTTTTTCAGCCGCTTTCGAGGCGGAACACCACCGGCACCCGTATCCAGGCGTCGATCGCTTCGTCGGCGCGGCGTGCTGGGATGAACTGCCAGCCCCGGACCGCGTTCAGCGCGGCGCGATCGAGTGATTCGTATCCGCTCGACGTTTCGACCTTCACCTCCCCGGGCGCGCCCGCCGCAGTCACCAGCACTTTGAGTGTGACTGTTCCCTCGATCCCGTCGCGTCTTGCCCGGCGTGGATACTCCGGAGACGGGTTCCTGAGGTACTCGGCACGCAATCTCGGAGGAGTCGTTGCCGAAACGACAATCTTTGTAGCCGGCACCGCTGCCACGGTCAGTACCGAAGGGGCGTTTGGCATTTCCCCACGCCGTGCCCTTTCAGCTGGAAGCGGATTCGTGGAAGATCGCGCACGCGCGGCCGGAAGCGGATTCGCGGGTGGACGCGAATCGGTGACTGGATGCGACTTCGAAACCGACGCGGCCGCGAGCTTTTCAGGAATCGGCGGAGGCGGCCGTCGCGCGGGGGCCGCAACGCGCGCCGCTTTCGGCGAGGGTGTCGCAACAGGGCGCTCGGAAAGCACGATTTCCTTTGCGCGCCGCACGTCCTTTGCGGGCAGCCCGATGCGGTCGAGCGCCACGCTGTCTTCATGTCGCACCGCCGGAGCATCAGTCGCGACGCGCAGGCTGACGTTGATCGGCACAGGCGGCGCGACGGATCCCATCATGACCGGCGGAATCAGTCCGACGGCGGCGGCGTGGATTCCCAGGCTAGCGGCGATGCTGGCGACGACGAGCCGCGACTCGCGCCTGTGACGTGGATCAGCGAGCATGCCGAAGTCGCAAATGGATCGAGTCCAGGTTCGAGTCCCTGCCCGTGGGCGCCGGGCGCGTCACACCAAGGTGCGGCGTGCCGTCCCGCTATTCGCCGTACAGCTTCTGCTTGAGCTCGCGACGCGCCTGTGCCTCGACCGACAACGTCGCAGTCGGGCGCGCAAACAGGCGCTGCAGCCCGATCGGCTCGCCGGTCTCCTCGCACCACCCGTAGCTTCCATCGGAGATCCGTGCAATCGACTCGTCGATCTTGCGCATGAGCTTCCGCTCCCGGTCGCGCGTGCGCAGCTCGAGCGTGTGCTCTTCCTCGATCGTGGCGCGATCCGCCGGATCCGGGACGATGTCGTTCTCGCGAAGATGCTCCGACGTCACGTCGGCGTTCTCCACCAACTGCCGCTTCATCGCGATCAGCATCTCGCGAAAGTACGCGAGCTGCCGGCTGTTCATGTACTCATCGGAACTCATCCGGAGCAGATCCGCCTCGGTCATCCCAGCATAGACGGGCATCTCGGACGGAGACTTTTCGTTTCGGCGCGCCGTCACCTCAGGGGGATGCTCGGGTCTCGGTGCCGGTCGCGGGGACGGAGGAGAGAGCGAGGCCATCGGGCGCACCACCGGCGGTGGCGCCGGCCGTGGCAGGCCCAGGCCCGCCGGACGTACCGTCGACGGGGCGGCCTGCGCCATCAGCGCCTTGGGCGGCGCGGGCGATTTCGGCACCGCCCGTGGCGGCGGTGCCCGTCGGCCGACGACCGGCTTGGCTGCCGCTTTCGGCGCGGGTCGCTTCACCGCGACGGCGCGGGGCACTGCCTTCTTTACGGGCCCGGCCTTGGACACCGACTTCTTCGCAGGCGGCACCCGCTTTTCGCGCGAAGCTCCGCCGCTCCTCTTGGAGGCCTTACCTCCGGGAGCTTTCGCTCGCGTGACAACCGCACGCTTCGCCGATTTACCCTGACGCGCCATGAATCGCCCAATTTCCCCATGAAGCATCTCATACAAGGCCTGAGACGCCATCCAGAAACGCCGCCCGAATGGGGCTCCGAGAGTTGCAGCACGCCTTTATACCGCAGCGACCCGAGTCCGTAAACACGCCTTTCCATGCGCGGTAAGCGGACCCAATGCCAGCAGGAATCAGTGGACGCAAAATGGCCCGGAGCCGGGAAGCAGCCTGCCGTGGCGACTTCAAATCCGTCGCAGCAGCAGCCCTTTGAGGTACTCACCCTCGGGAAACGACAGCAGCACGGGGTGATCTGCTGCCGCATGGAAGCGCGTGACGATCTGCGTGTCGACCCCCGCGTCTTGCGCCGCCCCGGCGACGATCTTCTGGAAAAGGTCGGCGCCAACCCCTCCGGAACACGAGAACGTCGCGAGGTACCCGTTCGGCTCGAGCAGTCGCAGGGCCCAGAGATTGATGTCCTTGTAGGCACGCGCAGCCTTTTCTGCGTGCGCGGCCGTGGGCGCAAATTTCGGCGGATCGAGCACGATCAATCCGAACCGTCGACCCTGATCGCGCAGATTTCGCAAAGTCTGGAAAACGTCGGACTCGAGCCATTCGACGCGGCCGCTCTCGATTGCGTTCAGTGCCTCGATCTGTCGACCGATCGCAAGCGCGGGACCGGAACTGTCGACCGACAGGACCGACTGCGCACCGCCTGCGAGCGCGGCAAACGTGAATCCGCCCGTGTAGCAGAAGCAGTTCAAGACGGCGAGATCGCGCGCGATACCGCGTATCCGTACGCGGTTTTCGCGCTGATCCAGGTAGAAACCGGTCTTCTGGCCTGCCACAATGTCGACCAGATAGCGCACGTCATGCTCGCAAATTTCCACCGGTGCGGTAGGCGGCGCGCCTCTCAGCGCACCACAGCGCGGAGTGAGGCCCTCCAGTGCGCGGATCTCGACGTCGGATCGCTCGTACACCTGCGCGCATCCCGTCGCGGCAGCGAGCGCGTCGACAATCGCGTTCCGCCAGTGCTCCGCGCCCGCCGACGTGAGCTGAAGAACCACGATATCGGCGTAGCGGTCCGCGATCACGCCTGGCAGGCCATCCGCCTCACCGTGCACAAGTCGACGTGCCTCGCCCGCTCCAGTCGCGAAATCACGGCGCAGCGCCAGTGCCGCGAGAATGCGATCGCGAAAGAACGTGGCATCGATTGCCGTCTCGCGCGTCCACGCCCAGACCCGTGCGCGGATCTGCGAATGTGGGCTGTACGCGGCCGTCGCGAGCCAGCGCCCGTCGGCGCCGAGGATGGCCACGGTCGCCCCGCCCTGTGGATCTCCCTGGACACGGTCGATGGCACCGGAAAACACCCACGGGTGGCGGCGCAGCAGCGACTTCTCGCGGCCTGGTTTGAGGTGAAGTGCTTGCATGGTCAATTGCACGCGGCGGTCGGTTGCAGTCGCGCGTGGCGCCGGATCGATCAGCGTTTCTTGCGTGCGCGTGGATGCGCTTGATCGTAGACCTTGGCGAGGTGCTGGAAGTCGAGCTTCGTATAGATCTGGGTCGTCGCGATGCTCGCGTGGCCCAGCATCTCCTGCACGGCGCGCAAGTCACCGGAAGACTGCAACACGTGGCTCGCAAACGAGTGCCGCAAGACGTGCGGATGCAACGGGGCGTCGAGCCCCGCGCGCAACGCCCAACGCTTGACGCGCGCCTGCACCGCGCGCGGGGAGAGTCGCCGTCCGCGCGCCGAAACGAAGAGCGCCGTCTCGTCGGATCTTGCCATCCGCGGCCGCGTCTCGAGCCAGGCCGCGATGGCCTCGCATGCCTTCGATCCAACCGGGACGGCGCGCGTCTTGCGTCCCTTTCCGGTCACGGTGACCTCGGCATCGCGCAGAATTGCCTGCGCGTCCGAGACGTCGAGCCCGATCAGCTCGGCCAGCCGCAAGCCCGAGGAATACGCGAGCTCGCAGACCGCCTTGTCGCGTGCGTCGAGCGCGTTCTCGACGACGCGGTCGAGTAGCTGCTGCGCAGCGTCCGGCGACAGTGCCTTCGGCAACTCCTTGGCACTTTTCGGCGCTCGCACCCCTGCGCACGGGTTGGCCGCGAAGCCATGATGACGCACCATCCAGCCGAAGAATCCGCGCCAGGCGGAGAGCATGCGCGCAAGCGATTTGCCCGACAGCCCGCGCGCATGCAACTGGGCGATCGTGCGCCGGATTGAATGACTCCCGATGCGATCGAGCGGCAACTCGGCGGTGAGCTCGAAAAGACGGTCGATGTCGCGGGCGTAGTTCGCGCTCGTGTGCGGTGACAGCCGGCGTTCGTGCTCGAGCCCGCGCACGTACGTCGCCAGCAACTCGCGGCGGGAATCGGGCTGCACGGGGAGGCTGCTTCCGCCGTTCAGCCCAACTAGATGAACCGCATGAGTGCCGCGCTCACGAGTTCTCCGATGCGCGTCAGATAAACGGTTCCCATCTCCGCATAGAAACGTTGCGGATCCTCGCTTGCAAGCAGCAACAGGCCGAAGGTCTCGCTCTTGTCGCGGAGCGGCAGGAAAGCGACCGAGCGGACGTGCGGGGCGCTCTCGCCCAGCCACGTAACGGCCTCGAGTCCGTCGTTCGGACCGCAATACGGGTGATCGAGCTCGGCCGCGAATGTCTGCACGGCGTCGCTCACCGGCGAGAACTCCGGGTGATCGGCGGCGCCCAGCCAAACGCGCAGGGCCGCGTGCGGGACAGCAAAGTCCTCGCGCAAGTGGAAATAGATGGCCGCGAGTAACGTTGCCAGCCCGGCGGCCGACAGCATCGCCACACTCAGGCGATGCACTTTGTCGCTGATCGCATCGTTTTCTTCCCCGAAACCGATCAGCTCGGACAGCTTGGACTCCAGAGCGCGATTTTTCTCGCGCAGCGAGATCACCTGGCGGTCCGATAGCGGAATCGCATGTGTCCCGTGCGGATGCTGGACATTGATCTGCGAGAGGAGATCGGCATGCTCGTCGAAGAAGGCCGGGTTCTCCTGGAGAAATCGTGCGACGTCGGCAGGATTCACGTCTTAGCGCCTCATAGCAATTCGGTCTCGATTTCCCCGTCGAATACGGTTTCGGCGGGGCCGGTCATCCACACGGCATTGTCCGCGCCCTGCCACATGATCGTCAATTGCCCGCCGCGCGTCTCGACTTCCACAGGCGACTCGAGAAGCCCTCTCTTGATGCCTGCAACAGCTGCCGCACAGGCACCTGTGCCACATGCGAGCGTTTCGCCGGCGCCCCGCTCGAACACGCGCAGGCGGATGCGATGGCGATCGACCAGTTGCATGAACCCTGCGTTCACGCGCTGCGGAAATCGCGGGTGGCGCTCGATCTGCGGCCCGAGCGTCGCGACCGGGGCGGACGCGACATCGTCGACGACCTGAACGGCATGCGGGTTGCCCATCGATAGCACGGTGATGCGTACAGTCACGCCGTCGACGTCGAGAGACTGCAGTAGCGCATCGGAATCGGTGTCGAAAGGAACCCGTCGCGGGTCGAAAATGGGCTGCCCCATGTCCACCGTCACGCGGCCGTCCGGCTCCAGTCTCGGAACAATGATCCCGGAGAGCGTCTCCACGCGTATTTCTGCTTGCGTCGTCAAGCCCTTGTCGCGCACGAATCTGACGAAACAGCGCGCGCCGTTCCCGCACTGCTCCACTTCTCCGCCGTCGGCGTTGAAGATCCGGTAGCGGAAATCGACGCCCGGCGTCCCGGGTCTTTCGACGACGAGAATCTGATCGGCGCCGACCCCGAAATGCCGATCGGCGAGGCGCCTCAGCTGAGCGGGCGTCAACGCGACCTGCTGCCCGATGCCGTCGAGCACCACGAAGTCATTGCCCGCGCCTTGCATCTTGGTGAACCTGAGCCGCATCTAAGGGGTCGTTTGCAGTGAGATTGCCGTCGCTCCGCGATGGTACCGCACGCGAGGTTAGATTCTCTCGTACACGGACGGCTCGCCAGGGGGACGCGTCTTGAACCGCTTGTGGATCCACCAGTACTGGTCCGGGATCCGACGCACGTTCTCCTCGATGATCGCGTTCATGCGGCGCGTGTCGGACTCCGGGCTCGCGCCCGGAAAGTCAGCAATGGGCGGTCCGATCCGCACGGTGCATCCCGCACCGTCCGCCGACTGCTCGGCCACGACAGGTAGCACCACGGCGCCGGTGATTCGCGCCAGTCTCGACAGGGCGGCGGTGGTCGCGGCTGCGACCCCGAAGAAAGGCACGAAGATCGAATCGCGCGGACCGAAATCCAGGTCGGGCTGGAAAAAGAGCGGCAGTCCATCCTTGAGCGCGCGCAGCACGGGCTTGACCCCGGCCGCGCGCGGAATCATCCGAATCGCGCGGAAGCGCGTCCGCCGCGCGATCAGGAATCGGTCGAAGAACGCGGACTTCTGCGTGCTGTACATCGCGACGGCGGCATGTTCCAGCGAGAGGCGTATTGCAGCGGTGTCCAGGCTCACGAAATGCGGCGCGAAGAGGATTCGCGGTCGACCCGGCTCCGTGCCGAGGTTCGCGATGCCCTCCACCCGGACTGCCGCACGGATCTCGTCCGCGGAGCCGAACCAGGCCGTGCAAGCAAGCGCCAGTCCCCGTCCGAGCGCGCGAAAGTGCCGGCGCAGCAACTCCTCGCGCGCCGCGTCGGGGAGTGTCGGAAAGCACAGTCGGAGATTGACGCGCACCACCGCACGCCGCTCGCGCGCAAGCCACCCGAACGCAGTGCCAATCGCCTCGCAGACATGCCGGCGGGGCGAAGGCGCAAGCCGCGCGAGCAACCAGGCGAGGCCGATCGCGAGACGGGTCACGGGCGGGCACGCGGCCGTGCACGCGCGCCGCGAATCACCTGGCGGATTTGCAGTGCTCGTGTCATTTGCCCTCAGCGTCCGGAGGAGCGACGCCGGGCGGCACCTTATATCGGTTGTACGACCAGAGATACTGCTCAGGCTTTTCCCGGATGAGGCCTTCCAGCGCGCGATTGAGATGGCGTGCCGCGGTTTCACCCGGCTTCGGATCCGGCATCGACCGAAGGTGGATCCGGTAGCCCGCCGCGCGCGGCAGCCGCTCGCAGAAGGCGAGGACGACGGTCGCGCCCGTCGCGTCCCGCAAGCGTGTGGCGAGCGCCATGGTGTACGCGGGCCGGCCGAAGAACTCCGCCCACTCGCCTTCGCCGCGGCTCGGTACCTGGTCAGGCAGGATTCCCACGGTCTCACCGTTCCGCAGTGCGCGCAGCAACGCAAACACACCCTTACGGTCCGCGGTCGCGATGCGGATATTGCCGCGCGCCCGGCCGGCGCGAAGCAAGCGGCTCGAGAATCCGCTGGCGCGGCGGTCGGAACATCACCGTGATCGGCGAATGCAGCGAAGCGAACTGGGCGGACACCTCGAAGCTACCGAGGTGTGGCGTGAGAAAGATGATGCCCTTGCCGCGCTCTCTTGCCTGAAAGAAAGCCTCCACGTTCACGACGTCGCGAACGAGCTTCGCGACCTCTTCCTGCGGCCTCAGCCAGATCCACGGCAACTCCAGCAGGGTCCTGCCCGACTCCTCGATGACGGCCCGCCGGATTGCGGGATCACCATAACCTGCGCGACGCAGATTCTCGTCCAGGCGGCGGCGCTCACCGCCGGCGACGGCGAACGCGATGCGCGCGATCAACGCGCCGAGCGAATGCACTGCCGCAAGCGGAAGCGCGGCGACGAGGCGGCATAGCAGGAGCATGCGGACGTGGGATGGAAGGTGGGCGATGGGTCGTGGGACAGCCCACGCGCGAGTTCTGCTATCCTAAGCAGCACGGTTCATTCACCGCACGAAGTTCACCACGCGACAGATTACCCCACGACAAATCCTATGAGCAGCTTTCAATTCACTTCCGAGTCGGTCTCGGAAGGGCATCCGGACAAGGTTGCCGATCAGATTTCCGATGCAATTCTGGACGCGATTCTAGCCCAGGACAACCTCTCTCGCGTCGCCGCGGAGACCCTTTGCAATACGGGTCTGATCGTGCTCGCGGGCGAGATCACCACCAATGCGATCGTGGATTACGCGCAGATCGCGCGCGGCGTGGTGAAGCGAATCGGCTACGACAACGCAGAGTACGGGATGGATTTCCGCGCCTGCGGCGTGCTCCTCAATTATGACCGGCAGTCGAACGACATCGCGCAGGGCGTGGACAAGGCGCACGACGATCCGCTCAATCAGGGCGCCGGAGACCAGGGCCTGATGTTCGGCTACGCGTGCGACGAGACGCCGCAGCTCATGCCGCTACCGATCTTCCTCGCGCACCGCCTGGTGCAGCGGCAGTCCGAGGTGCGACGCGACGGCCGCCTGCCGTGGATCGGCCCCGACGCCAAGTCCCAGGTCACCGTGAAGTACGCCGACGGCAAGCCGGAATCGATCGACACGGTCGTGCTGTCCACACAGCACCTTCCGGATGTCGATAACAAGGAGATCGCGTCCGGCGTAATCGAGGAGATCATCAAGCCGGTGCTGCCCAAGAACCTCGTGAAGGGCGATGTCCGTTTCCTCGTCAATCCGACCGGCCGATTCGTGATCGGTGGTCCGCACGGCGACTGCGGCCTCACCGGGCGCAAGATCATCGTCGATACGTACGGCGGCGCTGCACCGCATGGCGGCGGCGCCTTTTCCGGCAAGGACCCCTCGAAAGTCGACCGCTCGGCTGCGTACGCGGCGCGCTACGTGGCGAAGAATATCGTCGCCGCGGGACTCGCCTCGAAATGCCTCGTGCAACTTTCATACGCAATAGGCGTGGCGCGCCCGACGAGCATCATGGTGACGACCTCGGGAACGGGAAAGATCTCCGACGACAGAATTTCCGAGCTCGTGCAGAAGCATTTCGACCTGCGCCCCAAGGGGATCGTCAAGATGCTCGACCTGCTCCGCCCGATCTACGAAAAGACGGCGGCCTACGGGCACTTCGGCCGCGACGAGCCCGAGTTCACCTGGGAGCGGACCGACAAGGCCAAGGCGCTCGCCGCCGAAGCTGGCGCCAAGGTCGCCGCATAGCCGCGCCGCTCCCCGCGGCGCGCGGGAGCGGCCCATCCGCTGTATCCGATCGAATGCAGCGGGTACTGGACGGATGGTATATTCCCCGGCGATTCGACCACCGCCGCAAAGCCCGAGGATGAGCTCGTTCGCCCATATCCAAGAGACGCTCGTCAGCAAGTATGGCGTCAAGCCCGAAGTCATCAAGCCGGAGGCAACGCTGACCGAGCTCGGACTTGATTCGCTCAGCATTGCCGAGCTGATGTTCGACGTCTCGGACCACTACGAGATCGAAATTCCCGACGAGCGCGCCAACTTCAACACGCTCGGTGAGGCGGTCGCGCTGGTCGACGAGTGCGTCAAGGCGAAGGGTGGCTGACGCCGGAGCCCGCCGGCGCCGCGTCTTCGTCACCGGCATCGGGCTCGTTTCGCCCCATGGGGGCGATCCCGACGCGGTGTTCGAACGCCTCTACCAGGGCGATTCCGCAATCCGCAAAGTGCGCAGCGGTACCCCGGAATTCGGCGGGGATGCGCTGCTGGCGCAAGTCGAGTTCGACCCGGGCGACATCATCCCAAAGTTGCAACTCGTCGTCATGGATCGCGTTTCGCAGATGGCGGTGGTCGCTGCCCATCGGGCGCTCGCTGCATCCGGCCTGCTCGCCGACGACCGCGGACCGGCGAACATGGGTGTGTACATGGGCTGCGGATTGGGTGGATCGCAAGCGCTACAGGATTCCTACCGTATCTACTTCGAGCGGCGGAGCCGCAAACTGAAACCGGCTTCGGTGCCGCTCATCATGGCGAACGCACCGGCGGGTCACATCTCGCTGCGGTACAAGCTCAAGGGCCCCTCGCTCACTTACTCGATCGCCTGCGCATCATCGACCGTCGCGATCGGCGAGGCGTTTCGCGCGATTCGCGACGGCTACCTCGATCGCGCGCTCGCCGGCGGCACGGAGTCGATGCTGAACGATGGTTCGGTCTGCGCGTGGGAGGTCCTCGGCGTGCTCGCCAAAGAGCACGCTGACGGCCCCGAGGCCTCGAGCCGGCCGTTCGCGAAGGATCGCACTGGGTTCGTGCTCGGCGAAGGAGCTGCGGTGATCACGCTCGAATCGGAAGCGGCCGCACAGGCACGGGGCCGCGCGCCGATCGCCGAGCTCATCGGCTACGCGAGCTCGAGCGACGCGCACAATCTGACGCAACCGTACGCGGACGGGCAGGTGCGCGGCATGCAGGCCGCGCTTGCCGACGCAAGCGTCGCACCGGAATCGGTCGGATACATCAACGCGCACGCCACTGCAACATTGGCGGGTGACCGGATCGAGATCGACGCAATCAAGCAGGTTTTCGGTGATCACGCGCGCAAGCTCGCCGTCAGCGCGACCAAGTCGATGCACGGTCATCTCGTCGGCGCGGCCGGCGCGCTCGAATTCGCCATCACGGCGCTAGCGCTCGGCCGGGGACGCGTTCCGCCGACCGCCAATCTCACCGATCCGGATCCCGAGTGCGATCTCGACTGTGTGCCCTGCACGGGGCGCGAGATCCCCGGTCTCGCCATTGCCTTATCAAATTCCTTCGCATTCGGCGGCTCGAATGCCGTGCTGGTAGCGAGGCGCGTCTAGCGGACTCGACGAGGAACCCCTGCCGGGACGGTCGCGCAACGCCGGGACCCGAGTTATAATTGCACTGCTGAGGGGCGCTGCGACCGACCCGATCCGGACGGCCAGGCTCAGCGGAATGAACGGCGCCCGCATCTCTCCGAGATGCGGGCGTTTCTGTTTTTCGTGCCCCGCGTCCCGAGGATACTGGTTCGACCACCCCGCCGAGGGGCGCTGCAGCAGGCGCGGAGTTCGCCCCTGTCAGGCTCGGCAGGGCCGCGTCCCTGACGCGAACGGCGCCCGCGCGTAGAAGGAGTTCTAAATGAGCGCAGTGCTGCAAGCAAAGAACGATTACCGCGTGGCCGATCTCGGGCTGGCCGACTGGGGCCGCAAAGAGATCCGGATCGCGGAGACCGAGATGCCGGGCCTGATGGCGATTCGCGAAGAGTACGCCAAGCGACAGCCCCTGAAGGGCGCACGCATCACCGGATCGCTCCACATGACGATCCAGACCGCAGTACTCATCGAAACGCTGCAGGCACTGGGCGCGGAAGTGCGCTGGGCGTCGTGCAACATCTTTTCGACCCAGGATCACGCCGCCGCTGCAATCGCGGCCGCCGGCACGCCAGTGTTCGCCTACAAGGGCGAATCGCTCGAGGAGTACTGGGAGTTCACCCACCGCATCTTCGAGTGGCCGGACGGTGGACTCTCGAACATGATCCTGGACGACGGCGGCGACGCGACGCTGCTCCTGCACCTCGGCGCGCGCGCGGAAAAGGATTCCAAGGTGCTCGACGCGCCGACCGGCGAGGAAGAGCGCGCGCTGTTCGCGGCGATCAAGAAGCGCCTGGGCAGCCAGCCCGGGTGGTACTCGAAACGCGCCGCCGCGATCAAGGGCGTCACCGAAGAAACGACCACCGGCGTCCACCGGCTGTACCAGATGGCGAAGGAAGGCCGGCTGCTGTTCCCCGCCATCAACGTGAACGACTCGGTCACGAAATCCAAGTTCGACAACCTCTACGGCTGCCGGGAGTCACTGGTGGACGGCATCAAGCGCGCCACCGATGTGATGATCGCCGGCAAGATCGCGCTGGTGTGCGGGTACGGCGACGTCGGCAAGGGTTCGGCGCAGGCCCTGCGTGCGCTGTCTGCGCAGGTCTGGGTCACCGAAATCGATCCGATTTGCGCGCTGCAGGCCGCGATGGAAGGTTATCGAGTCGTCACCATGGAGTACGCGGCCGACAAAGCCGACATTTTCGTCTCTGCCACCGGCAACTTCCGGGTGATCGCGCACGACCACATGGCGCGGATGAAAGATCAGGCGATCGTGTGCAACATCGGCCACTTCGACAACGAGATCGACGTCGCCTCGCTCGAGAAATACCAGTGGGAGGAAATCAAGCCGCAGGTCGATCACGTCATCTTCCCGGACGGCAAGCGCATCATCCTGCTCGCCAAGGGCCGGTTGGTGAACCTGGGCTGCGCCACCGGTCATCCGAGTTACGTGATGAGCTCCTCCTTCGCGAATCAGACCATTGCCCAGATCGAGCTATTCACCAACACGGCCAAGTACCCGGTGGGCGTCTACACGCTGCCGAAGCACCTCGATGAAAAGGTCGCTCGGTTGCAGCTGAAGAAGCTGAACGCGGTTCTCACCGAGCTCAGCGACGAGCAGGCTAAGTACATCGGGGTGCCGAAGCAAGGGCCCTACAAGTCGGACAGCTACAGATACTAGTGGGCGTCGTAGCTACGCGTTGGAGCGTCGCGCGATGACGCGACGCTCAACGCGCGATGAGTCGTTCGGAAAGTGCCAGCTCGTGCGAATCATTGATGCCCCGACGCTCGGCCGCCGTGGATAGCCAGAAGAAGCATCCGCGAACCTTCAGCTTCGAGTTCTTTCCGCCGAAGACCGCGGAAGGAGTCAAGAAGCTGCGGACAGCCCGCCGCAAGCTCGCGCAGCTCCGGCCGAAATTCTTTTCGGTGACCTACGGCGCGGGCGGCTCGACGCGCGACCGCACGCTCGAGACCGTTCTTGAGATCGAGGCGGACGGAAGCGCCGCCGCGCCGCACCTTTCTTGCGTAGGATCCACGCGCGAAGATCTGCGATCGGTTCTCGCACAGTACAAGTCGCATGGCATCCGGCACATCGTCGCATTGCGGGGCGACCTGCCGTCCGGCGCGGCGAGCGTCGGAGAGCTTCGTCACGCCAACGAGCTCGTCGCGTTCATTCGCAAGGAGACGGGCGACTGGTTTCGCATCGAGGTCGCGTGCTATCCGGAGTTTCATCCGCAGGCGCGCAGCGCCGATGAAGACCTGCGGAACTTCAAGCGCAAGCTCGAGGCCGGGGCCGACGCCGCGATCACCCAGTATTTCTACAATGCCGACGCATACTTCCGGTTCGTCGACGCTTGCGAGGCGCTCGGCATCGATGTGCCGATCGTGCCGGGAATCATGCCGATCGGAAACTTCAGCCAGCTCGCGCGCTTCTCGGACGCCTGCGGCGCCGAAATTCCCCGGTGGCTGCTCCTCAGGATGCAAGGATACGGTGATGATGCGGCGTCGATCCGCGCCTTCGGCCTGGATGTCGTCACGGAGCTGTGCCGCCGTCTCCTCGCACAAGGCGCGCCCGGCCTGCACTTCTACACGATGAATCGGGCGGACCTGTCGACCGAGCTCTGGCAGCGTCTGGGGTTGTAGCGGATGCGGGGACCGGGGGTTCCCACCATCCGGCTAGGAGCGGCCGCAACCCGTTCGAAGCCCATTTCGCGCCGCAACATAATGATTCCCCTGCGAATCTCCCGCCTGCCCGCGCGCGTCGATCATCCGACAGTTTCCGACCGAGAATCCGCCGCACGGCTCCGTCCGTCGGGTCGGTTACGCCGCTCTGCCAGTCGCGCTGGAGCGGTGCTACCATGCCCTGCATAACTAAAATACAACAGTAAGAGGGGCATCGTGAAGATTCTGGTGGTCGACGGCCACCCTCTCATACTCGAGGGGCTTCATCAGCTGCTCAGGCAGCTCGACAGCGAGGTCGAGGTGCTTGACGCACAGAATGGCGATGAGGGCCTTCGTCTCGCCGACGCGCATCCGGACGCGGATATCCTCCTGCTTGGCGTGGAAATGCCCGATCCGCAGGGGCTCACGCTTCTCCGCACATTTTGCACGCGGCATCCCTACCTGCGAATCGTGGTGATGTCGACAACGGTGCGTCGCGAGGATGTCGTGCAGGTGATGGACCTCGGAGCAATGGGGTTTCTGCCGAAGAAGTCGCCCCGACTCCTAATGCTGCACGCGCTGCGTTTGGTTATGATGGGAGGCGTCTACGTCCCGCGCGCCACATTCAGCGGCGCCACCGAGGCAATTCCCGATTCCGCCCCCGCGACGCACCGGACGGCTGACAGGCCGATCACACCTCGTGATCTTGGATTGACCGATCGTCAGTCGCAGGTACTTGCCCTGATCATGGAAGGAAAATCCAACAAGGCAATCTGCCGCGAGCTCCAACTGGCCGATGGAACCGTCAAGATCCACGTCGCTGCCATTCTGCGCACGCTGAATGTCGCCACCCGGACCCAAGCGGTCATCGAGGCCGCGCGACTCGGGCTCCACATCGATAGCACGCACCACAGCTTCGTCGACCCGCCGGCGCGGTCACAGCGCGGTTGAGCGGCGCGCATACGCGCGCCGGGCAAAATAAGAATCCCGGCATCGCGCCGAGGGACGCGATGCCGGGTGCAGGCGATCTCCCGGCGGAGAGGAGCGAGCAGCCGGAAGAACGGGGCGAAGCGCAGCGAACGTGCCTTGACGGGCTCGCCGCACCTGACGGGACACGGATTTTCCCTCGCCCCGGCTAGGAGTATGGGAAAACTGGGGCGCCCGGACCATCTCCAAGAGTACCTAGGCCATTAGGCCTACCTCGGGTCAAGCAGCATGGAGGACGACAGCGTGACCAAGGCGATCTGGAACGGCGCAGTCATTGCCGAAAGTGGGGCGTGCGAAATCGTGGATGGAAACCGCTACTTCCCTCCCGACTCCGTGCGGCGCGAGCACTTGCGCGCTAGCGCCACACACACCGTATGCCACTGGAAAGGTGTCGCCAGCTATTACGATGTGGTGGTCGGCGGCCAGGTCAACAAGGACGCCGCCTGGTATTACCCGGAGGCGAAAGAGGCTGCGCAGAATATCCGCGGCTATATCGCGTTCTGGCACGGCGTGCGGGTGGAGGACTGACCCCGGGACGGCTGCGTCCCGCGCCTTCCCGCCCCACCCTTCCTTTGCCGAGCAATCCCGCACGCAACGAATTCGTCGAGCACGTGCTCGAGCTGCTCGCGTCGTTCGGGAGTGTTTCGGCGCGGAGGATGTTCGGCGGATTTGGAATTTACCGCGATGGATTGATATTTGGACTCGTCGCCAGCGACGTGCTCTACCTGAAAGCCGACACTCAAAACCGCGGCGAATACGAGGCGGTTGGATCGGAGCCGTTCAGCTACACGGCGCGTCGCAAGCAGGTGATCCTCTCCTACTGGCGTGCGCCCGAGGAAGCGCTCGAGAGCCGCGCTGCGATGCGGAACTGGGCGCGAAGCGCGTACGCGGCCGCACTGCGCGCGAAGGCGGGTTCGCCCCACGGCGAAGACCCCGAAGCGCCTGCGGCGCACGTTGCGCCGACGTTAAACCTGCGCGTCCCGCGCCGGCGTTAAATCCGCGCAATCTGCGCGCCACTTACTCCGACACAGGCCCCAACCACTCGACACGGTAGAGGTCGAGGCGGCGATCACGGAAGGTCCGGACCGATCCCTCGTCGCGCAGCCGCCGCAATTTCTCGAGGTCCACGTCGGCCACGAGCACCGTTTCGGTGTCGGGCGTGCTCTCGGCGACGACCGCGTCGTGCGGAAAGGCGAAGTCCGAAGGTGAGAAGATCGCCGACTGCGAATAGTGGATGTTGACGTTCTCGACCCGCGGCAGGTTCCCGACACTGCCCGACAGAATCACGTAGCACTCGTTCTCGATGGCCCGCGCCTGCGCGCAGCGCCGCACCCGCTGGTAGCCATTCTTGGTCTCTGTCCACGACGGGGTGAACAGGATCTGGACGCCGCGATCTGCAAGCACCCGCCCAAGCTCGGGGAATTCCACGTCGTAGCAGATCAGAATGCCGATGATGCCCGCGTCGGTGCGAAAGTGCCGCAGGACGTTGCCGCCCTCCAGTCCCCACAACCGCTTCTCGACCGGCGTGATATGGATCTTGCGCTGGGTCTCGCGCGTGCCGTCGCGGCGGAAAAGATAAGCCTCGTTGAAAAGCTTTCCGCCTTCCACGACCGGCATGCTGGCGCCGACGATGTTGACGTTGTGGCGCACCGCCATCCCTTGCATCGCTTCGACGATCTGCGGCGTGAAATCGGCGATGTTGCGCATTGCTGCTGCCACGTCGGTCTGTTCCACGAGTCCCATCAGGGCGACGTTGAAAAGCTCCGGGAAGACCGCGAAATCGCTCTTGAAATCTGCGACCGATTCGACGAAGTACTCGACCTGCTGCAGCAGATCCTCGACGGAGTCCACCTGGCGCAGCCGCCACTGCACGACGCCGATTCGCGCCGATTCCTTCTGCGCCCCGACGACCGGCTTTGCGCGCCGCTCGTAGTACATGTTCTCCCACTGGATGAGCGTGGCGTAGTCGAGCGAGGCCGCATCGCCCGGAAGGTAGCCGCGAATCACGCGCCGAACTTGGAAGTCGTTCGAGAGCTGGAAAGAGAGCACGGGATCGTGCGCTTTTTTGCCTCGCACGGCCTCAACGTACTGTTGCGGGGTCATTCGCTCCGCGTAGTCCTTGTAGCCGGGAATGCGGCCGCCGGCGATGATCGCGCGCAGATTGAGCTGCTTGCAGAGTTCCTTGCGCGCGTCGTAGAGTCGCCGCCCGAGGCGCATCGATCGGTAGTCGGGATCGACTACGACTTCCGCGCCGTAGAGCACGTCGCCGTCCGGATCGTGCGTGGTGAAGTACGCGTCGCCCGTGATCTCGCCGTAGGAATGCGAGTCGCCATATCGATCGTAGTCGACGATGAGCGAGAGCGCGGCGGCGACGATGCGGCCGCGGTCCTCGATTCCGATCTGGCCTTCCGGAAAGCGACTCAGCATCGACTCGAATTTTTCCCTCGACATCGCGCCACCGAACTGACCCCCCATGGACGCATAGACGCGACCGGTGATGCTGCGCATGGACTCGTAGTCGTCGGGCCGCAGGTTGCGCAATCGGAGCCGGTGCCGGCCGCGAGTGGCCTTCCTGGGACGCTGCGACCCCGCGTCCACCGTGGCCCCCTCGGCCGACTGGGCGTGCTTTGTCCGATCCGTCATGCTTCCCTGCCCTTCCTTTATTCCAATACCATGATTATAAAGTGTTTATGGATCAGGCGGCACCGAGAATCCGCTGGTACAGGGGTCGGTCGACATTGCCGCCGGAGGCGATCAGTCCCACGCGCTTGCCAGGCCAGCGCCCGCGTTCCTTCAGCGCGGCGGCCAGTGGAGCCGCGCCCGCTCCCTCGACGACGTTGTGCGTGTCCGTGAAGTAGTGGCGCATCGCGTCCTCGACTTCGGCATCGCTCACTTCCACGATGCGCTCGGCACCGGCGCAAATCATCTCGAGGGCTTCGGGCACGGGCACCCGCACCGCCATACCGTCCGCAACCGTGTCGGCGCTCGACGTCTCGATCGGGCGCCGCTCTGCGAACGAGAGCGCGTAGGCGTTGGCGTTCGTCGAGACCACGCCGATGATCTGCGTGGCCCGCGTGACGGTTCCCAGTGCATCGCGCGCGCTGATCAATCCGCAGATACCGCTCCCGCAGCCGATCGGCACGTACACCGCGTCGAGCGGCGGAGCGCCGCGAAAGAGCTCGAGCGCGTAGCTCGCGACGCCGGCAACCAGCTCTCGCCGGAAAGGTCCGACGGACTCGAGGTCCTCGCCGGCGGCAAGCTCGCCGGCACGCACCCGCGCTTCGTCGAAGTCCCGCCCGTGTTCGATCAACTCGGCACCGAGCGCACGCATCGCCGCGTTCTTCTCGCGGCTGTTGCCGTGCGGCACCAGGATGACGCACCGCGCACCTGCCCGCGCACTGGCGTAGGCGAGGCTCTGGCCATGGTTGCCGCGCGTCGCGCTGATGACGCCCCGGAATCCCGGACGATTGCGCAACGATCCGAGCAGCACGAGCCCGCCGCGCACCTTGAACGCGCCGATCGGCGAGTGGTTCTCGTGCTTGATCCATAGCTCGAAGCCGGCGCGCGCATTCAACAGCGGCCAGCTGTACTGCGGCGTTTGCGGCATCACGCCGTGTACCAGCTCTGCTGCGCTTTCCATCTCCGTCAGTCCGAGTCGCTGCAAGGCAATCACCTCCTGAACGGCATCTTACGCGCGCGCCGCGCGACACGAGAGAACATTCGCCGCACCGGAAAACCGGCCGCGCAGTGCCCTGTTAAGCTTCCGCCTTCATTCGGAGCCGATATCGTCCATGGCCGATATGACCACTGCCGTCGCGCCGCGCGCACTCCTGGAGTTCACCGCGAAGATGTGGGACGCGGAGATTGTCCCGCAACTCGTCGAGTACGTCCGCGTTCCCGCAAAGTCACCCCATTTCGACCACGGCTGGGAGTCGAACGGCCACATCGAGACCGTCATCCGCATGGCCGAGCGGTGGTGCCGCGCCCGGTTGCTCGTCGGCATGACGCTCGAGATCGTGCGCTTGCCGAATCGCACACCGCTGCTCTTCTTCGAGATACCGGGCGCGGTCGATCGCACGGTGCTGCTCTACGGTCACCTCGACAAGCAGCCGGAGATGATCGGCTGGCGCGATGGCCTCGGGCCCTGGACGCCCGTCCTGGAGAACGAAATGCTGTACGGCCGGGGCGGCGCGGACGACGGCTACGCGGTGTTTGCTTCGCTTGCGGCGATCCTCGCTCTAAGGGATCAGGGCGTGCCCCACGCGCGCTGCGTCGGCGTGATCGAGTGTTGCGAGGAGAGCGGCAGCTACGATCTGCCCGCATACCTCGAGATGCTCGCGCCCCGCATCGGCGACGTCGACTTCGTGATCGGGCTCGACTCGGGTTGCGGAAACTACGATCAGCTCTGGGTGACCACTTCGCTCCGCGGCATCGCCGCCGGAACACTGAGTGTGGAGGTCCTGTCGGAAGGCGTCCATTCCGGCGACGCGAGTGGCATCGTGCCGTCCTCGTTCCGCGTCGCGCGCACGCTGCTCGACCGCCTGGATGATGTGCGCACCGGAACCGTCATTCCAGACGAGTTTCACACCGAGATTCCGGCTGAGCGGATCGATCAGGCCCGCGCTGCCGGGGCCATCCTGGGCGACATGACCTGGAGGAAATTTCCATATGCGGGTCGTACGCGCCCGATGACCGCGGAACCGGGCGAAGCCGTGCTGAATCGCACGTGGCGCCCGGCTCTGTCCGTCACCGGCGCCGAGGGGCTCCCTGCGATCGCGGACGCCGGCAATGTGCTCCGCCCCAGGACCGCGCTCAAGCTATCGCTGCGCTTGCCGCCAACGGTGGACGCCACTGCCGCAACTCGCGCGATGAAACGGATCCTCGAAGCCGATCCCCCGCACGGCGCGAGCGTCTCGTTCCAGGCCGATCAGTCCGCCACGGGTTGGAATGCGCCGCCCACGGCCGCGTGGCTGAGGAGCGCCCTCGAGCGCGCCTCGCAATCCTGCTACGGCCGGCCCGCCGCCTTCATGGGCGAGGGCGGAACGATTCCGTTCATGGGCATGCTGGGAAAATCGTACCCGCAAGCACAGTTCCTTATCACCGGCGTGCTCGGTCCGGGATCGAACGCGCATGGACCCAACGAGTTCCTGCACGTTCCCTACGCGAAACGACTCACCGCCAGCGTGGCGCACGTCCTCGCCGCGCATGCCGCGCGTGACTCATAGATTCCCCACACCATCCGACAATCGATTCTCGGAGATTCCGTCCATGCAATCCTGGGAACTGACCCGACAGCCCACGACCGGCGACACCGTGCTCATCGAGCATGACGGCGCGGTCGCGATCGTCACGCTCAACCGGCCGAAGAACCTCAATGCGCTCAATACCGAGCTCGCCGATGCGCTTGGCGATGCGATGCATGCGCTCGAGGCGGACCCCACGGTGCGCTGCGTGATACTGCGCGGGGCAGGCGGCCACTTCATGGCCGGCGGCGATATCGACACCTTCGCGGCCGACCTCGATGCCCAGGCGCATCTGCGCGCCGCAGGGTTCCGGCACGGCATCCACGCGGCGCATGCGGCCATCATCGCGATGCGACGGATGCCGAAGCCCGTGATCGCGAGCGTGGACGGCGCCGCCGCCGGAGCGGGCCTGTCGTTTGCCTTGGCCGCCGATTTCGCCGTCCTGTCCGACCGTTCCTATCTGGTGAGCGGTTATCTGCAACTCGGCACGACGCCCGATTGCGGAATGACGTTCACCCTCCCGCGCGTTCTCGGCACGCGCAAGGCGATGGAACTGCTCATGCTCCCCGAGCGGATCGACGCACCGACGGCGCTCGCGCTCGGGCTTGCCAATCGCGTCGTGCCGGCCACGGATCTCGCGGCCGAAACCCTGCAGCTCGCGCGTCGGCTTGCGGCCGGTCCCACCCTTGCATTTGGCGAGCTCAAGCGCCTGATGCGCGAGAGCGCCCGCAACGGCCTCGACGCGCAGCTCGCGGCGGAAATCGAGGCCTTCGGCGCCTGTGCGGTGAGCGAAGACTTCAAGGAAGGCGTTCGTGCTTTCGCCGCCAAGCGACCGCCACGGTTCGCAGGACACTGACCGCGAACTGGTGCGCATACATGGTGCGCTCGCCTTAGCCATCGAGGCCGGTCTGTCTTAAGCTTGCACGCGGATGGGGAACGTGCCCATGCCCTGATCTGGAGAGCCGGTGGGAGAAGCGCGGTCGTCGCCGGGGTCGCCCCGGCAAAGCGCGAGTGCCGCGAGACGGCATCGTGTGCAGTCTGGTCGCCGTCGCTTTCTCGTCGTTGCCGCGCTTGCATTGGTCACGGGTTGCGCACGCGAGATCAGGATTCCGGACGCGGCGCCTACGACCGGCCACCGGCCGCCCCCGCGCGCCCGCGAGCTCCACGCGTCCGATTTCGCGAAGACCGACATCGACAGTGCGATCGAAATCCACCTCCAGGAGAGCCTCGCCTCGGCCCGCCTCCTCACCGACAAGCTCTACCGACGCAATCCGCGCGAATGGCGCATCGGCGGCTATGCCGGCCGCGAGGCGGCGGTCAATCGCGCGTTCGATCCGAAATTCGAATGGCGTTTCCCGGAGCTCGGCAACGCCCGCGGAACGGACGCGCTGAATATCGCATTCCAGCCCGAGTTCGCCGGCGACCGCGTTTTTGCGTTCGGTGTCGGCCTCGGCAGCATGATCATGCAGGCATACGGAAACCAGACCGAGTTTCTTCTGCTCGACCGCGTCGACCCGCAAAAGCTCTACAACGCGGCACGCAACATCGAAGTCGCGGCATGGAAGCTCTCCATCTCGCGCGACGCCGACGGGCGTCTGATGCTGCTCTCGAACGAGATCGGCGCCGACGGCGTGCAGAACCTGAGCTTCGAACGCGAGATCGGCAAGCTGATCGCCTATCAGGACACCATTGCGCGGGTCGTCGCCGAGCGAACCAATCGGACGATCCGATTCGTCGTACAGGGCGTTGCGCTCAAGGCCTTTCTGCCGATCTGACGACCGCCAGAAACATCACTCGTTCTGGTCGCGACCCTGCCAGCGCGCGAGCGAGGCGATGACCAGCTGCTCGACGTCTTCCCACGAGCTCGCCCGCGGCGGCGGCAGGTGGCGGTTGGTCGAGTTGACGACGATGATCGTTTCGTGACCTTCGCTGCGCAGTGCCTCGATGTTGTCCGGGCTGTCTTCGACGTAGAGGTCCGCGCCGACCGCCGCCTTGTCGCGCATGAAGCAAAGGTCCCAGTAGGGAATGCCGAGGTGTTCCAGCCATTCGATGGTCTGCTGGACGGCCTCCTGATGGAACCAGGGAATGTAGAGGCGATGCGTGATGATGCGGATGCGGATCTGGCGCGCCGAGAGCCGGCGCAATGCCGCGGGCGCTCCGGCCACCGGCGAAAGGCTCTTGAACAGCCCGCGCTGCTTGACGGCGAAACGGTGCAGCGCATCGTAGCCGCCGCTGCGATCGAGTTTCCACTCCGGAAATCCGTAGGTGACTTCCTCGGTCAACGTCTCGACCGGCACGCCCAGCCACTCGGCGGCAATCGGGCGGAGACCCTTCATGAAGTCGGCGACGACGCCATCGAGATCCACCGCCAGCACGAATCGTCGTGCAGTGCGCGCGCCGCGCTCGTTGTCGATCAGCGTCAGGCTCATCCAGTCCCCCGGGGTGCGCTGGGACCGCGTGCGATCAGGCGGGCGATGCGGTGCTCCCGATTCCTTTCGCCGCACGCCGGCCCACGAGCGCCATGATCACGCACGACCAGCCGTTGATGATCAGCTCGATCGCGACGAAGAGCCCGATCACCCACAGGCCGCTCACCGGCCAGCTCGAGAAGATCATCAGGCCGAGCACGATCGAGAGAATCGCACCGAAGAGCAGCCAAAGCCAGCCGGGCGCGCCCTTCGCCTGGATCGCCATCACGACCCGGAAGAGACCCGAGGCCACCAGCATTGTCGCCACGACCAGCGTCAGCGCGACCGAGCCGCCTACGGGATCTCCGACAAGAATGATGCCGCCCACGACGTAGAGCAGTGCGATCAGCACGTGCCAGAACGTGCTTTTCCAGCCGGAATGCCTGAATGCGCCGAACAGCTGGAACACGCCGCCGACCAGCAGCATTGCGCCGAAAAAGATCACGGACACGATGGTCAGCATGGCGGTCATGCCGAGCCCGATCATTCCGAGAACGATCGATAGAATCCCGAGCGCAAGCAACCACCCCCAGCCCTTTCCGATGGCCGCGGCCATCAGGCCGATTTGTGTCCTTTGCGCGGGAGTGAGGTTGTCGGCTTTGTCAGCCATGTATGACCTCCTTTTGCGAGGGATTCTTGCGATCGCGACGAGTATAGCAGCGGATTTCGATGCGCCGATCGGGCCGAGTCGGATCAGGGCACCGCGGCACGCATGCCATCCACCGGCAGTTCGACGACGAAGCAGCCGCCGCCACCTTCGCGCCCCTCGCAGCGCACCTCGCCGGCATGGCGCCGCGCGATCTGGCGCACGAGCGCAAGCCCCAGCCCCACGCCGCCCGCGCGCTCACTGGCCCCGGCCATCCGGTAGAAGGGCTCGAAGATCCGCTCGCGCTCGGACTCCGGCACGCCGGGACCGCGGTCGCAGACGCGAATCTCCACGCCGATGATTTCCCATCCGGCGCACCGTGACGTCGATCGGCGAGCTGGCGCCGTAACGCCGTGCATTCTCGATGAGGTTTCGTAGCAGCCTGCGCAGCAGGCGCGGCTCGCCGCGCACGGTCACCGGGTCGCCGAGTGCCTCCACGCCGATTCGCGCACTTTCCTCGGCTGCCAGCGCAAGGAGGTCCACCTCCTCCATGGCGGTCCGATCCGCGAGCGTGTCGAGCCTGCTGGAGAGCAGGATCTCGTCGATCAGCGCGTCGAGTTCGGCGATGTCGCGCTCCACCTCGGCCCGTATCCTCTGATCACCGCCGTCCGCATGCATGCCGATCGCCATGCGAATGCGCGCGAGCGGCGAACGCAACTCGTGCGAGGCATTCGCCAGCAATTTCTTGTGCGCCGTGACGAGCGCCTCGATCCGACCGGCCGCGCGATTGAATGTCTCCGCGAGCGCCGCAACCTCGTCGCGGCCTTCGACCGGAACACGCGTCGTGAAATCGCCGGACCCGAGCGCGTCCACGCCGACCTTGAGCCGCTCGAGCCGCCGGGTCAGGCGGCGCACGACCGGGTACGCGCCGACCGCCACGCCGAGCGCAAGCAATGCCAATGTGACAATGAGTCCGAGGACCTGGGGGCGCGGCCCGCGTTGAAAGCGGACCACCAGCCAGCGCCCGTCCGGCAACTGCAGGCTCCACGCCGGTAGCGCCCGTCTTCCCGGCCGTCCACGCCCCGGACCGGCCCATTCCGGCGGCGGCAGCTCGCGGCCGAGGCGCGCGAGCGGCGCGCCATCGGCGCCGTAGAGGGCGATGTCATGTGGAAGCTTGCCCGCAATACGGTTCAGCGCAGCCTGTTGCGCTTCGCGCGGTGCGTCGGCCGGCGGCAGCGCGGCATAGATCAGCTCCGACACGGCTTCCCGCGCATTGGCCGTCCAGTGCGGCTCGCCGAGCAGCCGCCACGCCACCCCCGCAAGCAATGCGAACACGAGCAGCGCCGCGACCACGGTCAGGAAGATCTGGACGTACAGGCGTTTCACTCAGTCTCGTCCTGACTCTTCGCGAACACGTAGCCCGCGCCGCGCACCGTGATGATGCGACGGGGGCGCTTCGGATCGTCCTCGATGGCGGCGCGAATGCGCGAGACGTGCACGTCGATGGACCGGTCAAACGCCTCGAGCTGCTCGCCCTTGACGAGATCCATCAGCTCGTCGCGCGACATGACCCGCCCGGGGCGCTCGGCGAACGCGATGAGCAACGCGAACTGGTAGCTCGTCAGCGGACGTTCCTCTCCCTCGAGCCGCACAACGCGTGCGCCGCGATCGATCTCGAGGCGCCCGAAGCGCAGGACGTCGGCCGCCCGGCCGGGCGAGCGTCGGCGCAGGATCGCGCGCAATCGCGCGAGGAGCTCGCGCGGGTCGAACGGTTTCGGCAGATAGTCGTCCGCCCCCAACTCGAGGCCCACCACGCGGTCAGTCGCGTCGCCGCGCGCAGTCAGCATGAGGATCGGAAGATCGGAGCCGGCACGCACCCTGCGGCACACCTCGAGGCCGTCCATGTCGGGCAGCATGAGATCGAGCACCAGGGCATCGAAAGACTCATTCGCGAGGCGCGCCACGCCTTCGGCGGCGGTCCCGGACACCGTGACCCGAAAGCCGGATTTGCCGAGGTAGTCGCACACCATCTCCGACAGGCGCGCGTCGTCCTCGATCATCAGGATGCGTTCGGCCATGGTCGCGATCGGCGATTCGGGTCTCCTCCTCGAGGATAACCCGATCGCCCGGCCCGCCGGCGCGGGCCGTCACACTCCCGTCTCAGCGCTCCCGCCGGCCACGACGTTGCGAGAATTTCTCCGCCAGGGCGGCGCGTTGCTCCGGCGTAAGCACTTCCGCGACGTCGACGATACCCTGCGTAATGCGCTGCGACGCGGCCTCTGCAAGCTTCAGCTTCTCGACGCGAAAGGCCTCGATCTTCGCCCGGTCGATCGTTGGCTGGGTGAGGATCTCGATCGCTTCGCGTCGCGCGTCCGTGCGCTGCTTGCGCAAGGGCTGCATGTCGTTCATCGTCGCGGTGACGATCGCGTTGATGCGGGTCTTCTGCTCCGCGCTGACGTCGATGCCGTCCAGCATGTGCTCGATCATCAGGTCCACGCGCTTTGCCCGGAGCTCGGGCGACTCGTCGCGCATGCCATGCCACCCGCCTGGACCGCCCCAACCGTGGCCGTGTCCGCCGTGTGCGAAGACCCCTACGCCCACGCCCGTCAGCGTGCGCCCAGCAGCGCAGCGATGCCGGCGCGTTTCCAGAAGCGCCGGCGACCGGGTGCATCGGTGCCGGATTGCGATGTGTTGTCGTGCCGTTCCTGTTCCATGAATTTCTCCTTGCCTGCAGTGGACTGATGTAGAAATTTGCCCGGCGGATTGGGTTCCGTCGACAGTTCCATCGTGGCAGCAGTCGGTTGCACGGCCTTCTCCGGCGCGTAAAGTTGTGTAAAGCCGCGTACGAAGCCGGGTGCAGGCAGGCTCGCGCCAGTCGTGCGAAGGCCCTGGCAGGACCACTCGCCATTGGGTACCCTTCGGTGGTGGCACGCACCCGGCGTATCAGGAGACCGAAAACAAGATGAAACGCTTCGCCCGAGCCGACGACCTCGGCCTCACGAAAGGAGAGTTTGCCGTTCTGCGGCATCTCGACACCCCGGAAAAGATCCAGAAATTCCTCAACGACCGGATCCGCCAGAACCACGAGCTGCACGGCGACACCGCGCTTTCGGTGCGCAGCGTCCTGGAGAAGCGTCACGCGCATTGCATCGAAGGCGCCATGCTGGCGGCGTGCGCGCTTTGGATCCACGGCGAACCGCCCCTGCTGATGTACCTCTCGGCGGTGCAGGACTTCGATCATGCGATCACGCTCTTCCGTCGCAACGGATGCTGGGGGGCGATCTCGAAGACCAACCACGCGCCGCTGCGGTATCGCGACCCCGTGTACCGAACGCTGCGCGAGCTCGCCATGTCGTACATGCACGAATACACCAATCGCCGCGGCCAGAAGACCCTGCGCAGCTACTCGCGCTCGTTCGACCTGCGAAGGATCGATCCGAAGGAATGGGTCACGAATCCGAAGAACTGCTGGCACGTCGTGGAGCAGCTGCTCGACACGCGTCACTACCCGCTGATCAATCGACGCCAGGAGCGGGGCCTGCTGACCTGCGAGCGCTTCGTCCGCGAAAGCTACGATCATCCCCAGTACCCTCACCCCGGCAAGCCGCAGCGGGACGCTGGCACTGGCAAAAGTAGCGCCCACCGACGCGTTTCGCCCCATAAATAGACAGACCCCTCCGGTCGGGATCACAATTTGAATATTTCCCGGACGGGACGACCGCATGAGCGGCACGCACGAACACCACGGGCAGCACCACGATCACGACGAAGGCTCTCACTTCTCGGAGACTGAGCTGCGCGTCAAGGCGCTCGAGTCGCTGCTCGTCGACAAGGGCCTGGTCGATCCGCCGGCGCTCGACGCGCTCATCGACACCTACGAGACCAAGGTCGGACCGCGCAATGGCGCCCGGGTCGTCGCGAAGGCCTGGACTGACTCCGCATTCCGCGAATGGCTGCTCCGCGACGCCACCGCGGCCATCGCCAGCCTTGGGTACACCGGCCGGCAGGGCGAAGACATGGTCGCGCTCGAGAACACCGCCAAGGTGCACAACCTCGTCGTGTGCACCCTGTGCTCGTGCTATCCGTGGCCGGTGCTCGGTCTCCCGCCCGTCTGGTACAAATCGGCACCCTATCGATCGCGCGCGGTGATCGACCCGCGTGGCGTCATGCAGGAGTTCGGCCTGGAGATCGGCGCGGACGTCGAGGTGCGCGTGTGGGATTCGACCGCCGAGGTGCGCTATCTCGTGCTGCCGGAGCGCCCAGCAGGGACCGAGGGCTGGTCCGAGGACGAATTGGCGACGATCGTCACGCGCGATGCGATGATCGGGGTGGCGACAGTCGCAGGCCCGACGAAATGAACAGCGTCCACGACATGGGCGGCATGCACGGCCTCGGCGCATTGGAGATCGAAGCGAACGAGCCGTGGTTCCACCACGAATGGGAGCGGCGCGTTCTGGCTCTGACACTCGCCACCGGATTCCTCGGCGAGTGGAACATCGACATGAGTCGGCATGCGCGCGAGCGCATGCCGGGTACGGACTATCTCGCCGCGACCTACTACGAGAAGTGGCTCTGGGGACTCGAACGCCTGCTCGTCGAGCGAGGCTTGGTGCCGCAGGCCGAAGTGGATGCGCGGAGGCACGACGCCTCGGCACCCGTCGAGCGCACCGGACATGCGCGCCTGCTCACCGCAGCCAACGTCGAGCGCCTGCTGAAGAAAGGCGGGTCTGCGCGAGTCGAGGAGCGGGAGAAGGACCGTGCGCCCGCGCGCTTCGCCCCAGGCGATCGCGTCGTGGCGCGCAACATCAATCCGACCGGTCACACCCGATTGCCCCGCTACGCACGCGGCCGCGCGGGCATCGTCGACCGCGATCACGGCGTCTTCGTCTTTGCCGATTCGCACGCAATGGGTCTGGGCCCACAGCCGCAGCACCTCTACAGCGTACGCTTCGCCGCACGCGAGCTGTGGGGCGCCGACGCGAGCGAACGCGACGCCGTGTATGTGGATCTGTGGGAAGCGCATCTCGAGAGTGCATGACGCCTGCGCCGCAAGAGATTGAAGAACTTCCGGACTTCCCGCGCGATGCGGACGGTCCCATCTTTCGCGCGCCGTGGGAGGCGCAGGCATTCGGCCTGACTCTCGCGCTGCACGAGCGCGGACTTTTCACGTGGCGCGAGTGGGCCGCCGCACTTGGCGCCGAGATCAAGGCAGCCGGCACGCGCGACGACGGTACGCACTATTACGAGTACTGGCTGGCAGCCCTGGAGAAGCTTGCCACCGCCAAAGGGCTCGTGACGGACACCGAGTTGGTGCAACGCAAGAACGACTGGGATGCGGCGGCGCGCGCGACCCCGCACGGCAAGCCCATCGAGCTCAAGAATCGTCCGGCGCGCTGAGCGCATCGTGCATTGCGTCATTGCGCGGTCATTGGGCAGGCCCTAACATGGCCGGAACACGCGCGTATGCGTGCCGGAGTTGCCCATGAACGCACCGACGCCCCCAGAACTTTCGCTCGATCTCGCCCCCCTTTGGAAGCCTTTCACCGCGAACCGCGCGTTCAAGGCTGCGCCGCGACTGCTCGTCGCAGCGGAAGGCATGTACTACACGTCGCACGACGGCCGGCGGATTCTGGATGGGACTGCAGGCCTGTGGTGCGTGAACGCCGGTCACGCACGTCGCGAGATCGTCGCCGCGATCAAGCGGCAAGCCGAGACGCTCGACTATGCGCCGCCATTCCAGATGGGGCATCCGGTCGAGTTCGAAGCCGCGGCACGACTCGTCGCGCATGCACCGGCGGGCTTCACTCATGCCTTCTTCTGCAATTCCGGTTCGGAAGCCGCAGACAGCGCGCTGAAGATTGCTCTCGCCTATCACCGCGCGCGCGGTGAAGGCACCCGCCAGAAGCTGATCGGCCGCGAGCGCGGCTATCACGGCGTGAATTTCGGCGGCATGTCGGTGGGAGGCATACCCGGCAACCGCAAGGCGTTCGGTCAGCAGGTCGCCGGCGTGGACCATCTGTCGAGCACGCACGATCTGGAGCACAACGCCTTCTCGCGCGGCGAGCCGCAGTGGGGCGCCCACCTCGCCGACGAGCTCGAGCAACGCATCATTCCCCTGCACGATGCGACGAACATCGCGGCGGTCATCGTCGAACCGTTTGCCGGATCGGCCGGCGTGCTGCTGCCCCCGCGGGGCTATCTTGCACGGCTGCGCGAGATCTGCGATCGCCATGGCATCCTGCTCATCTTCGACGAAGTCATTTCCGGGTTCGGGCGGCTCGGCCACGCGTTCGCCGCGGAGCGGTTCGGCGTGATGCCAGACATGATCACCTGCGCAAAGGGATTGACGAACGGCGCAGTCCCGATGGGCGCAGTGATCGTTCGCGACGGAATCTACGACACCGTGGTGAACGCTGCGCCCGACGGGGCGGTCGAGTTCCTGCACGGCTACACCTACTCGGGCCACCCGCTCGCCGCCGCCGCGGCCGTCGCCGCGATCGGCGTATACGAGCACGACGGTCTGTACGAACGGTGTCCGCGAGCTCGAACCGTACTTTGCGGACGCCGTGCACGACGCTGCGCGACAGACCGAACGTGATCGACATTCGCAGCCTGGGCCTGGTCGCCGGAGTTGAGCTTGCGCCGCGTCCCGACGCGCCGGGCGCCCGGGCCCGCGAGGCATTCCTGAAATCCTACGAGCGGAATCTGATGGTGCGATTCACCGGCGACACCATCGCCGTTTCGCCGCCGCTCGTCATCGAGCGGAGCGAGATCGACACGATGTTCCGCACGCTCGGCGAAGTCATCGCTGACATCGCATAGCGGCAGGGCCGCTGCCGCTCGACACGGATCGATGGCAGCCACCCCCTCGATGCTTCTGCGCAGACTGGAGGCGACGCGCGTCGCATACGGTCCCGGCCATGCCACGGCCAAGCTCACGCTGCTCCGGGCACTCGCACGCGCGCCGCCTCGCCAGTGCCCGCGATGTCCTGCGCCTGCACGAGCATCTGTGCTATCTGCGCGCCTATCCGGATAACCGCGCAGTGCTTGCCCAGGTCACGCGCATGCTGCGCGATTTTTCGCTGCGCCGCGATCTCGCCCGGCATCGCGATGCACTCGCCGATTCGGGAATCGCAGGCACCGAGATCCGCTACCGCTTCTTCTGGCCGACCGCACGGTGGCTTGCATCGCGCTGGCCCGGAGACTTGTCGATCGACTGGGACAACGTGGACGAGCCCGACCGGCTGGCCGCCGCGCTGCCGCTACTCGTCACTCCGATCGAGGCCATCTGGCTCCGCCAGCACGCGCCCGCGGCGCGTGCCGCGCTCGACCGATTACGCGGCGCGCGCACGCCGGATGGAACGTTCTACGTGCGTCGCGTCGAGGCGCTACCGGGTGATGACTTCACTCGCGAGGCAATCTTCGACAACCTCGACACGCCTCTGTTGGTTCGGCCCGGTCCCGGGACGCCGACCCGCACGCTCGCGCACCACGCGCGCGCGCCGATCCACTTCAGCGGAAAGGCGCCGCGTCGCGGGCGACCACGTCTGCGCCATGCCATCGCGGAGCCGCCGCAATCGGTGCGCGCCGTCTCCCGAGCAGAAGGACGCCGCCTGATCGATCTCGCGCAGGAAGCCATGGTCACCCGCAGCCGCGATCTCGACGCCTTCGCATACGGCGACGCGCGCGATGTGCGAATTGTCGACGACGGCGGAGGGTTGCAGTGGGCCGTGATCGGCATGCTCCCCGAGCGCCGCCCGCTGCTCCGTTCGTCGTATGGGCTGCTCACGCTCCGCAACGGCGTGCCGCTCGGCTACATCCAGGCCGATGTCCTCTTCCGATGCGTGGACGTCGCGTACAACACTTTCGAGACCTTTCGCGGCGGAGAAGCCGCCCACGTGTTCGGGCGATTGCTGGCAGCATTGCGTCATCTTTTCGCCGCGACGTCCTTCACGATCGAGCCCTATCAGCTGGGCGACCATAACGAAGAGGGCATCGAATCGGGCGCGTGGTGGTTCTATTACAAGCTCGGCTTCCGGCCACGCAACACCGCGATCGGAAGGCTTGCGCGCACCGAGCTCGCGCACATGCGATCCGATCCGCGGTATCGCTCGTCGGCGCGAACGCTCGCCCGCCTCGCCAAGGACTACTTGTACTTCGAGACGGACGGCGCGCGCGCGCCGAACTGGCCACGGCTGAACGCGCTGGGCAGACGGGTGGCGGAACGGCTCGGTGCGCGCGCCGGTGCGGATCGCGAGAGCGCCGTGGAGGAAGACGTGCGCATTGTGATGCGTCGTCTGGGCGTCGCGGACGTTGCCGGCGCGCAGGCCCGCCGCGCCTGGGAACACTGGGCCCCGATCGCCGCGCTGCTGCCGGGCGTGGCGCGCTGGCGTATGTCCGAGCGACGCGCGCTCGGGCGCATCATCTCGGCCAAGGGTGGTCTGCGCGACGGCGAATATCTCGCGCGCTTCGACGCTCACACGATGCTCGGGCCAGCGCTCCGGCGGCTCACCGGCGCATAGGCCAGAGTGACGTAATCAGTCGCCGGGCGGCAACGCGATCGCGTCCTCGTAGCGGTGGCGCCGCGTGATGCGGCCGGCGTGCTGGTAGATGTCGAGCGTCGCCTCGAATGCGGGGCGCGTGATCTCTGCGTGCGGCGACCAGTTGCCGAGCTTCTGATATGCGCTGATCGTGGCGGTCAGCACCGCGAGATCGATGCCGGGAAACAGGGGGGCTTCGATCTTCGCCACTTCCGCGGCCGGCGTTTCGATGAGCCAGGCCCGTGCCTTCCGATAGGCGCGCATGAAGCGCGGCGCCATGTCGCCAGCGAGCCATTCACGCGTCGCAGCGAGGCTCGAAAACGCGCAGGGGCCGATCGCATCACCGAGCGCGGCGACGATGTGCCCAATTCTGTCGTGCTCGAGCTGCTGAGGCGCGGGCCCCTGCAGATGGATGTAGTCACCCTTCCCGCCGCGAAAGGCCTCGACCATCGCGTTGCTCGAACCGGCGTCGATCGCCCGTATCGCGCCGAAGTCGAGCCCTCGCTTGAAGCAGGCATACCGGAACATCACCATCGGCTGCCCGCCGTGGTCGACGAGCACCTCGCGGCCTTTCAGTCGATCCCAGGAGAAATTTGGCTCGGTTTCACGTCCGACCAGAAAAAAGCCGTCCTTTTCGTTAACTTGCGCGAAATGCAGTGCCGGCGGCGTCTTGCCCTGCTCGAGCGCGGTGATCGCCTGGGAAGGTGCCGATTGCGCTACGTGCACGGTACCGTCCACGAGACCTTCGATCGCGGATTTTCCCGCGGGCGAGACCGAATGCTCCGGCTTCAATCCCTCCTTCTCCAGGAATCCGCCCGCGATGGTCGCGATGAGCGGCGAATAGAAAGCCGAGAACCGGGTGAACTGAATGCTGATCCTGTCGCTCAATGTGCCCTCCTCTTATCAGACGCGCATGGCCCGCGGCCCGTCTAGTGCGAACCGGCTGGTACTTCGAAGGGTAACAGGTCGCGGCATGACACTGCGCGCGCGAACGCTCGGCCGGGGGCGCGGAGAATATCGATGTAAGGTCTGCGCGAAGCTACCGACAGTGCATTGACGCTCGACCCTGCGCCAGCCGGGCGGCCACTTCGGAGGAAGACGATGGGACACCGGTTTGCCGAAATTGCCTTCACCGACGCGGTGAAGGCCCTGCAGTCCCAATACGGCATAAGAGTCGCACCGGGCAGACAAGCAGACCGGGCGTCGGCACCGGACCGGCTCGGGCCCCGCGAGGCTGAATTCATCGCCGCGCGCGACAGCTTCTACATGGCCACGGTCAGCGAGACGGGCTGGCCGTACCTGCAGCACCGCGGTGGGCCACCGGGTTTCCTGCGCGTGCTCGACGCCAGCACGCTGGGGTTCGCCGACTTCCGCGGCAACCGTCAGTACGTGTCGACGGGCAATCTGTCCGTGGACGATCGCGTGGCGCTCATTCTGCTGGACTACGCGGCCAGGCGTCGCCTCAAGCTGATGGGTCACGCCCGAATCGTCGAAGTTGCCGAGGACACAGGGCTCGTCGAGCGGCTGCACCCGCCCGGCTATGTGGCGCGCGCGGAGCGCGCAGTGCTCATCGCGGTCGAGGCATTCGATTGGAACTGTCCGCAGCACATCACCGTGCGCTACAGCGAGGCGGAAATGGTAGAACGCACGGCCGCTCTACGCACGCGCATCGCGGAACTGGAAGCGGAAGTCGCCCGGCTCCGGCGGCAAGGACGCTAAAGCGACGCGGCTCAAGTGCCGGCCGGTGAAAAAACAAGGAAGTACTGGTAAGGCAGGAATTCGTGCTCCGTGGCGAACCGGTATCCGGCGCGCGAAAGCTCCGCTTTCACGACGTCGGGGGCAATGCGCCCGTGACGCGGCCCGACTGGCGAGTCCGGCCGGAAGTCGATGATCGCAAGTCGCGCTGTCGCGGTCAGCGATGCACGCAGCTTGCGGAAATAGGTCTCGCGATCTTCGATGTGATGGTACGTGTCGACGAGAACAACCAGGTCGACAGGTTGAGGAAGTCGGGGGTCGGCGACGTCCGCCTGTAGCGCCACCATGTTTGCGAGCTTCTCGTGGTTGGCCCGCGACTTCAGGTGCTCGACCATCGACGGCGCGACATCGACCGCATAGACCCGACCCTGCGGAACGGCGCGCGCCAGTCGGACCGAAAAATAGCCGGTGCCGGCACCGATGTCGGCGACCGTCGCGTTCGGGGCAGGCGCCAGCGCACGAATGACTTCGGCGGGCTTCTGCCACGCATCCCGCGCCGGATCGTCGAACACCTGGGCCCAGCGCTCCGCGTCGTCGAAATGCTGATGCAACGGCTGCGAGCCATGCTGCGCCATCGCCGGCACGGCAACGGCGCCCACAAGCAATGCAAGGACTGCTGCGATTCTCATACGACCTGCCCTCTGACCGGGAAGGGGGGTAACGGGGGGAAACCAGGCGGTTTCCCCCTGTTCGTGACCTTCCACTTTCGGATATGCGACGCAGGTGATTTCGCCACCTGAATAAGAAACGGCCGCGGGATGTGCCCGCGGCCGTGGAATATGTTACTGGTTTGTTCGACTGCTTTTTCTCGCGTCGGGCTCGGCTCTGGGAGCCGAGGGCTGCAACGGAGAAGCCGGGGTCGGAAAGACCGTTCGCTCAGCCTCCGCGCTTGTCCAACGTGCTGGAGGTGCTGGCGGTGCTGCTGGATCCCTTCGTCCCCGTCATCTTGTCCAGACCCGAGCTGGAGCAAGCCAACGCGGCGCTGCTCGTCATCGCGAACACGACGACGGCAACGAAACTCAGCAATCGACTAGACATCGGATCACCTCCTTTCCGCAAACCCGGCACATGCCGTGCCGCAAAGATAGCAGACCCGCCCGCGCACGACAAACCTGTGGCCCCGGCCGAAGTCCCGGAAATCGGCGCGCGCTGCGGAAACGGTCACATCCGGGAGGCCGTCCCGCCGCGGTCCGGCAGGACCGATTTCGCCCCACCCGTCCCACGGTTCATGCTACATTCCGCCTCGCAGGATATTCAAGAAGTGAGTACGCAGTGCCACTACCGTCCATACCGCCGCGCCAGCGGCGTTTCCGGTTCCACTCCCCTCCCTTGATCTTCGTGCCCGGCCGCCGTGGCCCGGTAACGCTTCGGCTATTTCAATCGAAAGTAGGAAAGGAAGTTCAATGGCAACCGGTACGGTAAAGTGGTTCAGCGAGGAAAAAGGCTACGGGTTCATCACTCCCGATGGCGGCGGCAAGGATCTGTTTGCGCATCACACCGCGATCCAGATGGCCGGGTTCAAGACCCTCAAGGAAGGCCAGAAAGTGGAATTCGAAGTGCGCGAAGGCCAGAAGGGCCCGCAGGCGGGCAACGTCAAGCCGCTTTGAGTCCTCAGTATTCTTGCTGAGAAAAGCCCGGGCGACCGGGCTTTTCTTTTTGTGCGGCGCCGAAATCAAAGTCGCGCATTAATCCGGGGCACTTCGAAGGATACGAACAGGAGGGAACCGGCTGGTTCCCTCCCCTTACCCTCCTTCCCGCTAGGAGCAGGTGCCGGGGTGGTTAGGCCGGCGCGGCATGCGAGGCTGCGTTAGCATCGATTCGTCCACAACAAGCTCTTACGGCGCCGGTTTTCGCCGGCGTGCCGCGAAATCCACGCAAATGACACCCGGCGGGTATTCCCCCATCGAAAGCTATGCCGCGATCGGCGACTGCCACGGCTCCGCGCTGGTGGGTCGCGACGGCAACATCGAGTGGTGCGCACTGAAGCGCTTCGACGCACCGCCTGTCTTCCTGAGCGTACTGGACGCCGAGCGCGGCGGCCACTGGTCGATTCGACCTGCCGGCGAGTATCAAACTGCTCGACGCTATCTACCCGACACCAATATTCTGCGCACGGTGTTCACCACTTCCGATGGCGAGGTCGCGTTGACCGATTTCATGCCCGTGGGACGCCGCCTCTACGCAAGCGCACACGACTACGTGTCGCTCAACGCGCCAGGATGGGTGGTGCGCCGCCTGACCGGATTGAGCGGTTCGGTGAAGCTCGAGTTCGTCTACCGGCCGTCCGTGGACTATGCAAGGTCCCGGCCGGTCTTGCGGTTCGAGGACGGCGCCATCCGCGGCGACGGCGTTCCCGCGCTGTTCGGCGCAGCCGAATGCGCGATCCAGAGCGACGCCGCGACGACCGCCTTCTCGATCGCGGCCGGCGCGACCCGGGATTTCGTGCTGGCCGCAAACACCGAGGCAGAGCGACCGCCCACGGCGCGCGTCGACGAATTTCTCGCAGCTACCCACGCATTCTGGTCCGAATGGATCGGCTACTGCCGCTATCGAGGACGCTATTCCGAGCTCGTCCGCCGCAGCGCGCTCACGCTGAAAATGATGACCTTCGCGCCGACCGGCGCGATCGTCGCCGCACTGACCACGTCGCTGCCGGAGGACATCGGCGGCGAACGGAACTGGGACTATCGCTTCTGCTGGCTGCGTGACTCCGGATTCGCGCTGTACGCGCTTTCTGCCCTTGGCTATGCCGGCGAGGCCAGACGATTTCATGAATTTCTCATCGACTGCTGCCGCGAGACCCTGCCGAACATTCAAATCATGTACGGCATTCGCCGCGAGGTTGAAATCGACGAGGAGACGCTCGGGCATCTCGATGGCTACGCGGGAAGCCGCCCGGTACGGACCGGCAATGGCGCGTACCCCCAGCGGCAGATCGATGTCTACGGCGAGATCCTCGACCTCGCGCTCGTCTACGACCAGCTCGCGGGCAAGCTTAGCGAAGGGTACCGGCGATTGCTCGCCACGTTCGCCACGTTCGTCGCGCGCCATTGGAACGAGCCCGATCAGGGGCTCTGGGAGATGCGCGGTCCCCCGCGGCACCACGTGCACGGCAAGCTCATGAGCTGGGTGACGCTCGACCGCGCCGCCCGCCTCCTGCCGGATTCGGAGCGCTGGGCGGCGGAAGCCGAGAAGATCCGCCAGGCGATTCTCAGAGAGGGCGTGGACCCGGAGGGCCGGTTCCTGCGCCAGGCTTTCGACGGGGGCGTGGACGCTGCGGTACTGCTTGCGCCGATGCTGGGCTTTCCGCTCGACGACGACGTTCTCGCCAACACGATCAATATGGTGGAAGAGCGCCTTGCGCGCGGCGAATATCTCCTTCGCTACGACGGTGTCGACGGACTGGAAGGCGAGGAGGGCGCCTTTCTCGCGTGCAGCTTCTGGTTGATCGACGCCAAGGTCGCCCTCGGCCAGGTCTCGGAGGCGAGAGTCCAGTTCGAGAAGACTGATCGCGCGTGCGAACGACGTTGGACTGTTCGCCGAGGAGATCGATCCGGCCAGCGGCGCGTTTCTCGGCAATTTCCCTCAGGCATTCACCCACCTTGCGCTGATCGGCACCGCCGTGAACCTGGACCTCGCCGAACGTTACGGCGCACGCGCCGCGCGCGATTCCCATGCGGCGCGCGCCCGCCGCGCAGTTGGCGCGACCTTTGGGTGGCGCGGCGTCCTTGCAGCGACCTTACATCGGGGTCACCTTGGTCGACTCAGATCGTCCCGCCTGTCTTTGCTGGCATGGCCATGATGCGTTGCGCTTCCAACGCGCTACGCCACGACCGCTTCCCATCGCTCCCCGGCAATCTGACGCGCACGACCATCGCGCTCGAGCTTGAGGAGATGCGCGAGGAGCGACCGGGCGGCGATGCCATGCCGGCGCTGCGGCGCGTCGTCGTACACCGTGGGGACGAGCTCTTCGACGGTCGCCGTTCCGGCGGCACGCAATGCGTGCCAGACCTTGTTCTCGCGATCACGCCGGTGAACGATCAGGCGTTCGACGACCTCCGGCAGATTCGCCATCAGGAATCCGTGACCCGGCGCGATGTAGGCGACATCCTCGGCCAGCAACGCCTCCAGCGATGCGAAGTACGCGGTCATGTCGCCGTCGGGCGGATTGATGATGACCGTCGAGCCCTGCATGATGTGATCGCCGGTGAAGAGCAGCCGCTCCTCTTCGAGGAGGAAGCAGAGCTGGTTCGAGGCATGACCCGGCGTGTGCAGTACCCGGATCGTGCAGCCCGCGATCGCGATGCGCTCGCCGTGGGTGAGGCGCGTGTCCGGCTGAAACGTTGCGTCCTGACGCTCGGCGTGCAGGGCGAGCATGCCGAAAGTCATTGCGCCGGTCCGCGATTTGAGCGACACGGCCGCCGGCGAGTGGTCGATGTGGGTGTGTGTGCAGAAGATCCACCGGATCGGGCCTTCGGCTGCGGCGAGGATCGCATCGACGTGAGAGTCGATTGCCGGACCGGGATCGATGACCGCAATTCCGGTCGCAACATCGCCGACGAGGTATGTGTTCGTGCCTGGCCCCGTCATCATTCCGGGATTCGGCGCGGTGACGCGTCGCACGCGCGATGACAGCCGCACGACTTCGCCCGGAATGATCTCGCAGCTGGCCGTACCGCGGCCGTCGACGTCGAGCTTGCCGACCTCGGCGTACGCGAAATCACCCCAGTAAAGCGTGGTCGGTCCCGCGCGGCTCATCGCCTTGCGGGGGACCATCGCCGGCATCTCACGATCGGCACGCGCATAGTCGAGCACTGCGTCGACCTCCCGGAACCGTGCAAGCGTCTGCAGCGTCTTGAACGTGGGATAGAGCAGACTCACTTCGCCGCGCGCATGGCGTGCCAGCGCCTCCTTGGGGGTGAGCCACACGTGGTGCAAGAGCTCCGCGCCGTCGTGTTCCGACTGTTGCCGGGCCGGTGCACGCGCGACGAAGAAGCGCGTGTCGAAGCGGCGCGGACGCCCGGCCTGCGTGATCCAGCGGCTCAGGTAGACCACGGCATCGGTCGCGAGCGTCAGTTGCTCTCCGCGCAGGAGGTCGACCAGTGATAGCTGACCCTGATTGAGTGCCCGGCGCTGCCGCGCGAACTCGGCGCGGCGCGCATCGCCTTCGATCGGAACAATCCCACCCGTGCCGTCATAGGCGAGCAGCATTCCCGCCTCTTCGCAACTTTCGCGAATTGCCGCGATCCAGTAGGCCAGTCCGCCGTGCGGCACACCGAGCACGCGACTTGCCCGCTGGTCGTCGATACCGCGTGCGAGTGCAGCGAGCGCAGGGTCGTGGTCGGAGTCATCGACCGCGCCGCCCGGAAAGACATATGCGCCGCTCGCAAACTCCGCGAGATGCGTGCGCCGCATCATCAGCACCTCGAGGTCGCGTTCACCCTCGCGCAAGAGCGCGAGCGTCGCCGCCGGGCGGGGTGTCACGGGTGTGGTCATGGATTTCGATCGGCGCACATCATGTGGCATTATCCTCGCAGGAATCATATCCGCCGTAGCCGGTCCAATGCCGATCCAATTCTACGGCGTCCGTTGACAGGAGGAGATCGTGTTGCACGCAATAGTACTGACCACTCTGCCCCTTTCCACCCTGGCCCCTTTCATTCCTGCGTCGCTCTGAGGCCAACGTGAGCGACGAGATTCGATTCACACTCAACGGCGCGGAGCGGACGGTCCGTGCGGCGCAAAACACGCCGCTCGTGTACATCCTTCGCAACGACTTCGGACTGAAAGGCACGCGCCTGGGTTGCGGTGCAAATCAGTGCGGCGCGTGCCACGTCCTGATCGACGGGCAGTCCGTGCCGTCGTGCGACACCCCGCTCTGGGCGGCCGCCGGCAAGAACGTCGTGACGATCGAAGGTCTCGGTACCCCGGAGCGCGCGCACCGGCTGCAGCGCGCCTTCCTCGCCGAGCAGGCGGGGCAATGTGGCTACTGCCTGTCCGGAATCATGATCACCTCCGAGGCGCTCCTCGAGCGCACGCCCGATCCGACGGAGGACGAAGTGCGCGCCGCGCTCGACCGTCACCTGTGCCGCTGCGGCACGCACAATCGGATCGTGCGCGCCGTGATGCGAGCGGCAAAGGAGGCGGCATGAGCACCGCCGCGAAACCCGCGAGCGACGCGAAGCTGCCGGGCAACCTGCAGGGCAACCGCCGGCTATCGCAGTGGCTACGCATCGCCTCGGCGGGGACGGTCACCGTCACGTCGGGCAAGGTTGAGATCGGACAGGGCATCCTGACCGCGCTCGCGCAGATCGCGGCAGAGGAGCTCGACGTCAATCTCGGCCGAATCCAGCTCGTGCCGGCGGCGACGCCCGCGAGCCCGAACGAGGGCGTGACCTCCGGGAGTCTTTCGATCCAGGACTCGGGCACGGCGCTCCGCTATGCCTGCGCCGAGGCGCGCGCAATCTATCTCGCGGAAGCCGCGGCGGAGTTGGGCGTCGACGTGGATTCCCTGAAGGTGGACGATGGCGCGATCTCTGCGCCGAATGGCCGCCGAACCAGCTATTGGGCGCTTGCCGACGATGCGCTGCTCGATCGCGAAGCGACCGGATCGGTCGCGCCCAAACCCCCGAGCGCCTACCGGATCGTAGGACAGTCGACGGCGCGGGTCGACCTCCCGGACAAGATCTTCGGCGTCCCACGATTCATTCACGATCTCAGCCTGCCGGGAATGCTCTACGGCCAGGTCGTGCGCCCGGCATCGCGCGCGGCACGCCTCCTCTCGGTCGACGATTCCGCGGTGCGCGCGATGCCCGGTGTCGTCGACGTGGTGCGCGACGGCAGCTTTCTCGGCGTCCTGGCGGAGCGCGAGGAGGTTGCGGTCAAGGCGGCACAAGCGCTCGCCACGGGCGCCCGGTGGGAAGAGCACGACACGCTCCCCGATCCGGCCGACCTGCCCGGCTGGCTGCGCGCCGCGCCGCGCGAGTCGAAAGTGCTCGACGAGCGCGCGGCCGATGCAAAGCCCGCTCGCACGCTTTCTGCGACATACACCCGGCCGTTCAGCGCCCATGCGTCGATCGGCCCGTCCTGCGCGCTCGCCCAGTGGAAGGGGCGCGCCTCCGTCACGGTCTGGACGCACAGCCAGGGCATCTACAACCTGCGCGCCGATCTCTCACTGGCGCTGGGACTCGCATCCGAGTCGATCACTGTCCGGCACGTCGAAGGCGCGGGCTGCTACGGCCACAATCCCGCGGATGACGTCGCGCTTGATGCGGCGCTGCTGGCGCGGGCGGCCGGCGAGCGCCCGGTGCGCGCGCTCTGGTCACGCGAAGAGGAACTCGGCTGGGCGCCGTTCGGCCCGACGATGGCCGTGGACGTTTCAGCGGGCCTCGATTCATCGGGCACCGTCGTGCAATGGACACTCGAGAACTACTCGAACGGACACAGCACGCGGCCCGGACGCGCGGACAAGCCGGCGCTCCTCTCGGCCGGGCATCTCGAGCACCCCTTCGAAATGCCTCTGGCGATCAACCCGCCGATGCCCGCCGGCGGCTCCGAGCGCAACGCAGTGCCGCTCTACGATTTTCCGGGGCGCAAGGTTGTCGCCCACCGTGTACTCGACATGCCGCTGCGCGTCTCGGCGCTGCGCTCGCTCGGCGCGCTTGCGAACGTGTTCGCCATCGAGTCATTCATGGACGAACTCGCGCATGCTGCCGGGGCCGATCCGGTCGAGTATCGCCTGCGCCACCTGACCGATCCGCGCGCGCGGTCCGTGATCGAGGTCGCCGCGCGGCGTGCGAACTGGCGCTCGTGGAAGACATCAGAGGGCCGCGGGCACGGCATCGCCTTCGCGAAGTACAAGAACCTCGGTGCGTATTGCGCAGTCGTCGCGGAGGTCGACGCCGAGCAGGAAATCCGGGTGCGACGGCTCGTCATCGCGGTCGACGTGGGACTCGTCGTCAATCCGGACGGCGTCGCGAATCAGCTCGAAGGCGGCGCGATCCAGGCGGCGAGCCAGACGCTTAAGGAAGCGGTCCGCATCGATCGCCGGCGGGTCCTCAGCGACACGTGGGAGGAGTATCCGATCCTGAAATTCTCGGAAGTTCCCGAAGTCGTGGTCGAGATCGTGAACCGGCCCAACGAGCGCTCGGTGGGTGCCGGAGAAGGCGCAGCCGGACCGACTGCGGGAGCGATCGGCAACGCGGTGTTCGACGCGCTCGGCGTGCGCATCCGCGATCTTCCGATCACGCCCGAGCGAATCCTGGCGGCCGTCGGCTGAGCGGGCGCGCCGGATGCGCGTAAGGCTGCTGAGCGGGGGTGCCGCGCACGGGATCGTTCGCGCGCTCGCAGATCGATATCGCGCCGAGACCGGTTACGAGATCGACGGCACGTTCAGCGCCGTGGGCGCCATGCGGGACAAGCTGCTGGCGGGGGAGCGCGCCGACGTCGTCATCCTCACCCGGAAGCTCATCGACGAGCTCGTGGCAAGCGGACGCGTCGCCCCCGCACCGTGCGCGGATCTCGGCGTGGTACGAACTGGCGTCGCCGTGCGCGCTGGCGATCCTCTCCCGGACATCTCCGGTACCGATACGCTGCGCGCCGGCCTCCTCGCGTCGCAAGGCATCTATTTCCCCGACCCACATCGGGCAACCGCCGGGATTCACTTCGCCGGCGTGCTCGCCAGGCTCGGAATCGCAGACGACGTGGCGAACCGAATGCGCACGTTCCCCAACGGCGCGACGGCAATGCGCGCTCTCGCGCAAGCAACCGAGCCGCGGCCGGTCGGTTGCACGCAGATCACCGAGATCAAGAGCACGCCGGGCGTGGCGCTTGTCGGGCCGTTGCCCGTCGAATTCGAGCTCGCCACCACCTACACCGTCGGCCTTTGCGTGAATGCCTCCGCCCCCGATGCGGCGCGACGTTTCATCGAAATGCTATCGGGCGAGGCGTCCCGAAAGGTCCGGATCGACGCCGGATTCGAGCTCTAGATCAGTCCCACCCGCCTTCGCCACCGCGGCGGACGCGCCCTTCCTCGTCGCGCAAGAGCTGCTCGAGATCGTCGCGGGCCTTGCGGGTGCGCTGGATGAGCTGCTTCTGGTCGTGGCGGATCGGTGCGAGGAGCACCAGTTCTTCCTCATCGTGCCGGCGGAACCACTGGGCGAATCGGCGTGCGGCATGTCCTCCGACGCCGAGCATGCGGAGCGCGCGCTCGCCCGCCTCGACCGCCGAACCGAAGGTCTCGCGGATCGCCGGTACGCCGAGCTCGGCGTACTCGTACGCGTCGGTGCGGTCGTGCGCCCGCGTCAAGACCGCGAGCTTCGGGAAATGGCTGCGCACGAGCTTCACCGTCGCACGCGCCGTGTCGGGATTGTCCACCGCGACGATCAGCAGTTTTGCGGTTGCGGCGCCCGCTTTTTCCAGCAGGTCGAGCCGGGTGACGTTGCCGTAGTACGCCTTCCAGCCGAAGCGGCGCACAAGCTCGATCTGATTCGGATCGTGGTCGATGATCGTGGCGGCGATGCCGCGGCCCTGGAGCAGCCGCGCGACGATCTGGCCGAACCGTCCGAAGCCGGCCACGATCACCGAATGTTGCTCCTCGATCACGTCCGCAGCCCGTTCCGGTCCACTGGCGAAACGTGGCAGGACGAATCGCTCGTAGACAAACAGGATAAGCGGCGTGGCGAGCATGGAGGCCGTCACGACCGCGGTGAGCAGGTCGACCGTCTCCCGCGGCAGAATGTTCTGCGCCCCCGCGGCACCGAACACGACAAACGCGAACTCGCCCGCCTGCGAGAGCAGTAACGCAAACAGGATCGCTTCGCGACCGCCCAGGCCGAACAGCCGTGCGAGCGGAAACAGCAGCACCACCTTCAGTACCACCACGCCGAGCGCCAGCCCGACCACAAGGTCCGGAGCACGGACGAAAAGTCCGATGTCGACCGACATCCCGACCGCGATGAAGAACAGCCCCAGTAGCAGACCCTTGAACGGCTCGATGTCTAGCTCGAGCTCATGGCGGTACTCGGAATCCGCGAGCAGGACTCCGGCGAGGAACGTTCCGAGCGCCATCGACAGCCCCACCCAGTGCATGAGCGCGGCGGTCCCGAGCACCAGGAGCAGTGAGAACGCAATGAAGATCTCGCCCAGCCGGGTGTTCGCGATGTAGCGCAGGACGGGACGCAGCAGGGTGTGCCCGACGAAGATCACCGCCGCGACCACGCCGATTGCCTTGCCCGCCGCCAGGAAGTCGAACCCCGCGCCCTTCGCGCCCGGCGCCAGCAGGGCGACGACCATCAGCACGGGGATCACTGCGAGATCCTGCGCGAGCAGCACGGCAAACGACGACTGCCCGGGAGGCGTCGGCAGGAGATTCTTTTCCGCGAGCGTTGCGAGCACGATCGCCGTCGAGGACATGGCGAATCCCATCCCGGCCACGACGCCTACGGTGATGCTCTGCCCCAGCCAATAGGCGATGCCGGCGACGACTAGGATCGTCGCGGCGATCTGCGCGCCGCCCAGTCCGAAGACCGGTTTGCGCATGTTCCAGAGCCGGCGCGGATCGAGTTCGAGGCCGACGAGGAAGAGCAGCAGCGCCACGCCGATCTCAGCGAAATGCAGGATCGCGTCGACATCGGAAATGAGCTTGAGGCCCCACGGCCCGATGATGATGCCGGCCACCAGGAAGCCGAGCACCGAACCGAGGCCCAGTCGCTTGAATACAGGCACGACGATTACGGCCGCCGCGAGATAAACGAGCATCTGAGCCAGGAAACTTTCGTCCATGCTCACTCCGCGCCTGGAATCGTATCGAAGGGCGCGGGCGGCTCTCCCCGCTGGATTGCATCCAGGAGCGCTCGGTAGCGATCTGCCTGCGCGGCAATCGTGCGGTCGTCGATATCGCGCGCGCCGCTGGTCACGAACGGAGGCAGCACCACCATGCCGCAGTAGTGCGCCATCTGCTCGAAGGGGCGCAGCAGTTCCGGAACGGTGAAATGCGCCTTGCCGCCGTGCCGGTAGGCGTCTGGGTGCCCACCGGTGGTCACCGCCTGCATGAAGAGCTTGCCGCGCAGCTTGTCGCCGCCTTCGCCGTAGGCCCAGCCGCTCTCGAGCACGGTGTCCTCCCATTCCTTCACGATCGCGGGCGCGCTGTACCACTGCATCGGATGCTGGAACACAAGCACGTCGTGCTCCAGCAGCAGGCGCTGCTCGCGGCGCACGTCGATGAAGAGATCCGGATAGCAGTCGTAGAGATCGTGCACCTTGACGCCCGGCGCACCCTCGATCGCGCCGCGCAGCGCGCGGTTGGTGCGCGAGACGTCGTGATTGGGATGGGCGTAGAGCACCAGCACGCGAAGATTCTCGGTCATCAAGGATTCTGCCGGAAGCGAGACATGTAACGAGGCATGAATCTAGCACGCGCCGCGTTACGGGCGACGCGGTACGATGCGGGCTCCCGACGAGAACGACGAGAATTCCCCATGGTCAAGATGGAGTTCCGCGGTGTTTTTCCCTACCTCGTATCGCCTGTCGACGCGTCAGGCGAGGTCATGGCCGACGTGCTGGCGCGGCTATGCAACGACCTCATCGATGCGGGCGTGCACGGCCTCACGCCGCTCGGGTCGACCGGCGAGTTCGCGTACCTGTCGTGGGCCCAGAAGCGCCGCGTCGTGGAGATCGTGGTCGAGACGGCGGCCGGCCGGGTGCCGGTCGTCGCGGGAGTGGCCGCCACGACCACCGCGGACGCCGCATTTCAGGCACGCGAAATGGAGGGGCTCGGTTGCGACGGGATTCTCGCCGTGCTCGAGGCATACTTCCCGGTTCCGGACGCAGGCGTCTTCGACTATTTCAAGGGAATCGCGGAGTCCGTGTCGCTTCCGGTAGTGCTGTACACGAACCCGAACTTTCAGCGCTCGGATCTCAGCCTGCCGGTCATCGAGCGGTTGAGTCACATCACGAACATCGGTTACATCAAGGACGCTTCGTTCAACACCGGGCGGCTGCTCTCGATCATCAACCGTGTCGGAGACCGGATGAAGGTTTTTTCCGCCTCCGCGCACATTCCCGCGTGCGTCATGCTGATCGGCGGCGTCGGCTGGATGGCGGGGCCCGCATGCCTGGTGCCCCGTCAGAGTGTGGCCCTCTACGATCTTTGCCGTCGCGGCGCATGGGACGAAGCGCTGGCATTACAGCGCCGGCTGTGGGATCTCAATCAGGCGTTCGCCAAGCACAATCTTGCCGCCTGCATCAAGGGCGGCCTGCAGCTCCAGGGCTACGAGGTCGGCGCACCGCTTCCGCCACAAGCTGCGCTCTCCGCGGAAGGCGTGGAGGAAGTACGCCAGGCACTCGCGGGCGTCGGATCACTCTAGAGAATTCGACTTCGCAATCTTTCGAGAGGAGGGCGCCATGAGAGACGAGTTGTTCGAGAAAGGCGTGCAGATCCGGCGGGAGCTCTTCGGCGCCGAGCTGGGCGAGAAGCACATCAAGGAGGCCACCGATTTCACGCGCGGATTCCAGGATGTCGTCACGCGCTACTGCTTTGCGGAGGTGTGGGGAAACGAGGATCTTCCGCGTCGCCTCCGCAGCATCGCGACGCTTTCGATGGTGCTCGCGATGGGCAAGACAACTGAGATCAAGATCCACGTGCGGGCCGCGCTCACGAACGGGGTGACCAAGGAGGAGATTCGCGGAATCCTGCTCAACGCGATGATCTACTGCGGCGTGCCGGCCGCCATGGAAGGCATCCGCTGCGCGCGCGAAACATTTGCCGAGCTCGGCATCGCCGAATAGGGGGCCTTCGTGCAGAGCACACTCAGGGTGGGATTCATCGGCCTGGGCAACATGGGCTGGCCGATGGCACGGAATGTGGCGAAGGCAGGGTTTCCGCTCACGGTACGCGACGCCGACGCCGCGCGCCAGCGGCGCTTTGCCGACGAGCACGAGTGCCGGGCCGCCGAGGAGCCGGCGGCCTTTCGCGAGGTCGACGTGGTCGTCACGATGTTGCCCACCGGCGGGATCGTCCGCGAAGTGCTGCGCGAATGGGGCGGTGGACTGGGCCACATCCTCGCGCGGGGATCGATCGTCGTCGACATGAGCTCATCCGAGCCGACCGGCACCCGCGAGCTCGCCCAGGCGCTTTCCCGCAACAACGTGGCGCTGGTCGATGCGCCGGTGTCCGGCGGCGTGCCGAAAGCGCAAGCGGGAACGCTCGCGATCATGGTCGGCGGCGACGACGAGGAAGCGATTGCGCGCGTCCAGCCGCTCCTGGAGTCCATGGGACAGAAGCTGTTTCGCACTGGGGCCGCCGGCTCGGGTCACGCGATGAAGGCGCTCAACAACTACGTCGCGGCGGCGGGGTTCACCGCGGGCGCCGAGGCGCTCATCGTCGGCCGGAAGTTCGGCCTCGATCCGGCGACCATGGTCGATATCCTCAACGCCTCGACCGGACGCAATTTCAGCACGGAGTACACGCTCAAGGAGCACGTCGTCCCAGGCAAGTTCGCGACCGGATTTGCGCTCGGCCTGCTTGCCAAGGACGTGGGCATCGCCGCGGATCTCGCGCAGACCATCGGAATCGACGCACCCGCATGCCGGTTGCTGAGCGAAATGTGGGCCGATGCCGCACGGGCGCTCGGCGGCAGCCCGGATCACTCCGTCGCGTTCAAGCGCTGGGCGGAGGCGAACGGCGTGGAGCTCGGCACGCCGCCGTGCTGACGGTATTCAGTCGGCCACCTCAGGCGCTCCCGGTTTTCGGGATGAACTTCAGCGCCACGCCGTTGTTGCACCAGCGCTGGCCGGTCGGCTTCGGACCGTCATCGAACACATGACCCTGATGGCCCCCGCACCGGGCGCAGTGGTACTCGGTGCGCGGCAGGATGATCTTGTAGTCGGTCTTGGTGACGAAGACCCCCGGGATGGTGGTGAAGAAGCTCGGCCACCCGGTGTGGCTTTCGTATTTCATCGCCGACGTGAAAAGCGGCAGACCGCACCCCGCGCACGCAAACACGCCGGGACGCTGCTCGTCATTGAGGGGACTGGTGCCGGATGCTTCGGTCCCTTCTTCGCGCAGCACGTAGTACTGCTTGGCGTCGAGCCGCTTGCGCCATTCGTCGTTCGAAAGCTTCAGCGCTTCGGTGGGCACCGGTACCTGGGCGTTCGCAGCGAGCAGAATCTTCCATTCGTTCTGCAGCGCCTCGACGCCCTTCATGTCGGGCGGCGGCGCGGCGGCGCGGCCGATGCCCGGCAGCGCGGCCCAGGCGCCGGCGGCGAGCAATGCGTTCAAGAGTTCACGTCGTTTCATGAGCGCCTCCATGCGGGGAATTGCTACTGTGGCTTGAATTCGTGCTGCCTTGGTACGGGCGGGGGGGCTCCGTGGATGCAGCGGACTGACTCACGCTGACGCGATGTCGACGCGATTCCTCAGCACGCCGATCTTCTCGAGCTCGCACTCGATCGTGTCGCCAGGGCGCAGGTATCCCTTCGCGGCGACCAGCGCTTCCGACCCGTCGCCACCGACCCACTTGCCGCCAAGCTCCGGATCGACCGACCAGGCCGTGCCACCCGGTGTCCCGGTGATGATCACCATGCCGGGACGCAGCGTCAGGTTGATGGAAAAGAAGTGGATCAGCTCGGCGCACGACCAGATCATGTTTCCGGTCGAGCTGGACTGGCGGAGCTCGCCGTTGATGCGCGTGCGCAGGCGCAATTTCTGCGGATCGCCGATCTCGTCCGCAGTGACGATCCACGGTCCCATCGGCGCGGCGGTGTCGAAGACCTTGCCGCGGCCGAGCTCGTACCAGTGCGAGCCGTCAGGTTTCCTGCGTACCTGGCGATCACGCGCGGTCACGTCGTTGACGATGGTGTAGCCGAAGACGTGCTCCAGCGCGCGCTCCACCGGGATGTGCCGCCCGGCAGTGCCGATCACGATCGCGAGCTCGGTCTCCGCGTCGAGCTTTCTCGTCAGCACCTCGTCGTACACGATGGTGTCACCCGGTCCGATCACGCAGTCCGCCGTCTTGACGAAGAATTCGGGTTCTTTCCCCGAGATCGGCGCCGCGGCCTTTTCCTTGTTGTGGTCGTGGTAGTTGCTGCCGCTGCACAGGATCGTCGAAGGCAGCAACGGAGCGACAAGCTGCACCGACGCCAGCGGCTTCCGGGCGGCCGCCGGGGCATCGGCGATCACGCGTTGGGCCGCCTTGCGTCCCGCATCCCCTGCGCGAATGAACGCCAGCGCGTTCGCGAAATGCGCGCGCTCCGCCGCGTCCGAACCGGGCAGCGCTGCCAGGGCGTCAATGACGGTCTCGCCCGAGACGAATCCGAGGCGAGCTTCGCCGGCTTGCGAATAAGTGACTACTTTCACGTGTATTCTCCGTAGGCAGCACGGGCAGCGGCAAGTGGGACGCTGCCCCCTGGCACGAATTCAAGACCGGCCGTGCGTCCGGAACCACTTTATGTCGCGCACCCGGCATGCTATCACTCGCGAATGCCGAGCTGCCGCGTGCGGCCGAAACGGCATCCCACAGGCGGCGCGGCGTTTCCCGGCGGAACAGCCCCAGGAACGCGTTCCCACAACCAAGGAGGCAGGATCATGAAGCTCTACTACCACCCGGTTTCCACCACCAGCCGCATCGTGTGGCTGGGCGCCGAGGAATGCGGCCAGAAATGCGATCTCCAGGTCGTCGATCTCATGACGGGCGAGCACGTGAAGCCGCCCTACTCCGATATGAATCCAAGCAAGATGGTTCCGATGCTCGAAGACGGCGATTTCCGGCTCACCGAGAGCTCCGCGATCCTGAAGTACCTCGCCGAGAAGGCGAAGTCGCCGACGTACCCGACCGATCTCAAGGGACGCGCACGGGTGAACGAAATGATGGACTGGTTCAACAGCAACATCTACCGGGACCTCGCCTACGGCCTCGTCTATCCGCAGATCTTTCCCACTCATCAGCGCCCAAGCGACGAGTTGCAGAAGGGAACGCTCGCGTGGCACAAGGAGCGCACGGAGGGGTGGCTGAAGATCCTCGACGAAAAGCTGATCGGGCCGAAGAAGAACAATCTCGTCGGTGACGCCATCACGATCGCCGACTACCAGGGCGCCGAGATCATCGGGCTCGGCGACATCATCCGCTGCAACTATTCGAAATATCCGAATATCATGCGCTGGATGGGTAAGATGAGAGCGTTGCCGAGCTGGGCGAAAGTGAACGAGGTCTTCTACGGCTTTGCCGGCTCGGTCAAGGACAAGCCGTTCGTGGCGGTCTGAGCACCGACGTGATTCGTCACGCCTCGTAGCCGCCACGCGGCGGAGCTGCACGGAGCCTACGTAGCTCAGACGCGCCAGAGCTCGAGAAGCGGCCCGGTCGCGCCGAAGACCGGGCAGTGCGACGGTCGCGGAACGCGTGCCACGGCTGCCTCCGCCTGTGCGGACCGGGCCGCGTGCGCGAGTTTCGCGACGTTCATGTCGGCGCTCTGCCCCTCGGGATAGGCCCCCACGATGCCCAGGCTCCCCCGCGATGCAAGCTTCTTGTGGCCCATGCCCGCGGGGAGCACGACCACGTCACCGGGCTGCGCGGTGATCGTCACCCCGTCGTCACCACCGAACAATACGGTCACCTCGCCGCTGTACACGCCGAGCACTTCGTGTGCAGTGGTATGAAAGTGGTGAAAAGGATAGACCCCGTTACGCCACGCAGCCGGCCAGTGATTGGCTTCGAACAGCTCCTCGAATGCGACTGCCGGGTCAGGACCGGAGATCTCGACTGCGGCCGGGTAGACCAGCAATGGCCACGTCGAATGATTCGGAATCGAGCCGCTGGGACCCAGCAGATGGAAGATGACGTCGCGCGCGCTCATGATCGGCCGCTCTCGCGCAGCACCGCCGCGACGATGTCCGCCCGGCTGACGCCGAAGAATTTTCGCAGGTTGGCGCGCGTGTCGCTGCGCCCGAACCCGTCGGTGCCGAGCGCGACGTAGGACCGTCCGCCCGGTACCCATGGCCGGACGAGATCAGCCACCGAACTCACGTAGTCGCTTGCGGCGATGACGGGGCCGCGGGTCGGGGCGAGACACTGAGTTATCCAGGGTTGCTCCGTGCCGAACGTGCTGCGCGCTTCGCGCACCGCAGACGAAGCCGTGCCGGAGGCAAGCATCCCGTCCCACCGCAGCTCGGTCCAGCTCGTCACGCTCCAGACGTTGGCGGCAAGCTTGTGGTCGCGCTCGAGAATCTCCGCCGCGGCGAGGCACTCACGCAGGATCGTGCCGGAGCCCAGCAGCTGCACGTCGCCGGAGCCTGCGCCGTGAATGCGGTGCATCCCGCGCAGGATTCCCGCTTCCGCGCCGGAAGGTAGCGCAGGTTGCGCATAGTTTTCGTTCATCACGGTGACGTAGTAGAAAACGTCTTCCTGCGCGGTGAGCATCCGGCGTGCGCCATCCTGCAGGATCACTGCCAGCTCGTAACCGAAGCACGGGTCGTAGGCACGGCATGTCAAGATGGTGGAAGCCCAGAGCTGGCTCGTCCCGTCCTGGTGCTGCAGCCCCTCGCCCGAGAGTGTCGTGCGGCCCGCGGTGGCACCCAACAGGAACCCGCGCGCACGCTGATCGGCCGCCGCATGGATGAGATCGGCGACGCGCTGGAAACCGAAGCACGAATAGAAGATGTAGAACGGCAGCATCGGCACGCCATGGGTGCTGTAGCTCGTCGCAGCGGCAATCCATGAGCTCAGAGCGCCAGCCTCGCTGATGCCTTCCTCGAGGATCTGGCCATCCTTCGCCTCCTTGTAGTACAGCAGCTCGTCGCGATCCTCCGGCTCGTAGAGCTGGCCGGCCGAAGAATAGATCGCCACCTGGCGAAAGAGCGTCTGCATGCCGAACGTGCGCGCCTCGTCCGCCACGATCGGCACGACATGCTTGCCGACGTTCGGATCCCGCAGCAGCTGTGCAAGCAACTGCACGAACGCCATGGTCGTGGACTGCTCGCGATCGTGCGTCCCTTCCAGGATCTTCGTGAACGCGTCGAGTGCCGGGACGGCGAGCTGTGGTGCTTCCGCGGAGCGCGCAGGCAGGTAACCGCCGAGCGCCGCGCAACGCTCATGCATGTAGCGCATCTCGAGGCTGTCTGGCGCTGGCTTGTACAGCGCGAGATCGTGTACGTCCTGGTCGGAGATCGGCACTGCAAAACGGTCGCGGAATGCCTTCAGCGCATCGTTCTCGAGCTTCTTCTGCTGGTGCGAGCCCATCCGCCCCTGGCCCCAGTGCCCCATGCCGAAGCCCTTCTTGGTCTGGGCCAGGATCACCGTCGGCTGACCTTTGTGGTTTGCAGCAGCGTGATACCCGGCGTAGATCTTGATCGGGTCGTGCCCCCCGCGCCGGAGCCGATCGATATCGTTGTCGGACAGATGCGCGACGATGGCCTGGAGCTCGGGATACTTGTTGAAGAAATGCTCGCGATTGAAGCGTCCGTCCGTGGCGGCGTATTTCTGGAACTCGCCGTCCACCGTTTCGTGCAACCGCCGGAGAATGACGCCCTCCTCGTCGCGCGCGAAGAGCGGGTCCCAGTCCGAGCCCCACAGCACTTTGATCACGTTCCAGCCCGCACCTGCGAAGAGGCCCTCGAGTTCCTGTATGACCGATCCGTTGCCGCGCACCGGGCCGTCGAGGCGCTGCAGGTTGCAGTTGACGACGAAGATCAGGTTGTCGAGACCCTCGCGGGCAGCGAGTGAGAGGCCGGCCAGCGATTCGGGTTCGTCCATTTCGCCATCGCCGACGAACGCCCAAACCTTGCGGCCGCGCGTGGCAAGGATGCCGCGGTCCTCGAGATAGCGCATGAAGCGCGCCTGGTAGATGGCTTGGATCGCACCCAGTCCCATCGAGCCAGTCGGAAACTGCCAGAAACCGGGCATGAGCCACGGATGACAGTAGGAGGAGAGGCCTTGTCCGCCGGTCTCACGGCGAAAGTTCGCGAGATGCGCTTCGGTCAGGCGCCCCTCGAGGAACGCGCGCGAATACACCCCCGGAGCCGCGTGCGGCTGGAAGAACACCAAGTCGCCGGACTGGCCGGCCCGGAAGAAATGATTGTGGCCCACCTCGAAAAGATCGGCGATCGACGCATAGGTCGCGATGTGCCCCCCGAGCTCCGGATGATCGCGGTTCGCCCGCACGACCATCGCGAGCGCGTTCCAGCGCACTGCTGCACTGATACGACTCTCGATGTCGAGGTTGCCGGGGTATTGCGGCTGGTCGGCCAATCCGATGGTGTTGGCGTAAGGCGTGTTGAGCACCGGCGGCATCGGGACGCGCCGCTGCCGGCCGCGATCGAGCAGCTTCCGCAGGATGAACGTCGCGCGCTCCGGTCCCTCGGCTGCCACGAGCGCGTCGAAAGCTTCCATCCACTCCCGGGTCTCGTCCGGGTCGACGTCGGTCGGCGTGACGCGCGACCAAGCCTGCGGGCTGATCGACCAGGCGCTGGAATCGGATATGTCGGTCATGCTGGTTCCTACGAGTAAGCGCGTATTCGTATTTTCCCCTCCTTTTCACAGAGGGGTGCCTGCGAGGCCGGCGGGGTGGTTGCGGCTTCGATCGGCGCGTGGCGTGCAAATCATGCTCTGCTCCCCTGGACACGCAAATTCCGATTATTCTCCATCGGGAGGCGGGGTCAAGTTGCACGCGGGAAGAGCAGGGCCGAGCCATTGCGGCCCTCCGCCCTTCATGGGCTCGCTGCGCGCGATTCGTTCCGAGAATCCGGCTCCGGCACGGAAATCCGACGACAGGACTTGATTAGTGCGAATGATGATGGGTCTCAAAATGCCGATCGCGCGGGTCGGCCTCCTGCTCGCCATTCTTGCGATCTGGCAGCTCTTCTGGCTGCGGGGTCTGCCCGACTACGCGCTAGGTCCGGTCGAAATCGTGAAGCACTTCGTTGCCGCGCTCGGCACGCGCGAGCTCTACGAGCATGTCGCTGCGAGCCTGGTGCGCGCGCTGCCCGGATTCGCCATCGGCTCGGCGCTCGGCATCGCCTTCGGCCTGGTGGCCGGCACGGCGCGCTGGTTCGACGAGATGCTGAGTCCGGCGGTCTTCATGACCTACCCGGTGCCGAAGATCGTCATGCTGCCGCTCTTCATGCTCTGGTTCGGGATCGGCGATTTGTCCAAGATCCTGATCATTTCGCTCGCCTGCTTCTATCCCACGTTCATCAACGCCTACTACGGCGCCAAGTCCACGCCGCGAATTCTCGTCTGGTCCGGACTGAACATGGGCGCGGGGAAGTGGCGCATCTTCAGCCGCGTGGTGGTGCCGAGCGCGCTGCCGCTAATATTTGCCGGTCTGCGAGTATCGATGGCGCTCTCCTTCATCGTGATGTTCGCCACAGAAATGATCAATGCGCGCTCCGGCCTGGGATTCCTCATCCAGGAAGCCGAGAACAGCCTGCGCTTCGACCTGATGTACACCGCGCTGCTGAGCATCGCGATCCTCGGCTACGCGGGCGACCTTCTCCTGCGGCGCGCGCGGCGGCGCGCGCTCGCCTGGCAGGAGCCGGGCGCGTGATCCGACTGCGATCGCTCATCCTGCTCGGAGTGATGCTGGTCGCCTGGGAGCTCGCGGCGCGGAGCGGCCTGTGGAACCCGCTGCTTTTTCCTTCGCTCGTTAAGATCGGGGACGAGTTCATCCGGTTTGTCGCGGGCGCGAGCGGACTCCACGAAGCATGGGTATCGCTCTATCGGGCGCTCGGCGGATTTGCCCTGGCGGCAATTGTCGGTGTGACCATCGGCATCCTGATGGGACGCTCGGCGCTTGCCGCCGCGCTGCTCGATCCGCTCTTCTCCGGAACGTACGCGGTCCCGAAGCTCGCGCTGTTCCCGATCTTCATCTTCGTGTTCGGGATCGGCAGCCTCTCCAAGGTCGCCCTGGTCTCCCTGGAATGCCTTTACCCGATCGTGATCATCACGTACCAGGGTGCGCGCAACGTCAGTCCCGTCCTGATCTGGTCGGCGGAGAACATGGGCGCCTCACGCGCGCGCATCTTCGGACGGATCGTGATTCCCGCCACCGTGCCGTTCATCTTCGCCGGCTTTCGCGTCGCGCTGCCCGTGGCGATGATCGTGGTGATCATCACCGAGATGATCAGCTCCGCCGATGGGCTGGGCTATCTCGTGATCTATTCGCTCTCCTCGCTTCAGACAGACCGCATGCTCGCGGTGGTGCTCGCAATCGCGATCCTCGGGTACGCGCTTGACCGTCTGCTGATCGTGCTGCGCGGCCGGTTGGTATACTGGGAAAAGCTCGAGACGTACTACGTCTGAGTGCGACGAGGAGGAGGTCACGATGAATACGATCCGGCATTTTCTGATCGCGGTGCTCGCCGCGACGTTCCTTTACGCTCCGATCGCCGAGGCCGCCGATCCGCCTCTCATCCGGTTCGGTCGCGGCTTTGCGGCGGAGGAGCAGGTTTGGCTGATGAGCGCGCGCCCCGACCTCACGCCAAACCAGGGCAAGAAGTATCAGCTCAAACAGATCCTGTTCCGGGCCAACCCGCAGCGCTTTCAGGCTTATCTGGCGGGCGAGCTCGACGCCGGTACGGCACCCGGTCTCGCTGTCATCTTCGCCCGATCGCAGGGCGTCGACATGAAGATCGTCGCCAGCATCTGCCTGGAAGCCGCCGGAAGCCAGTACTTCAGCACCACGTACATGGCGAAGGACGACGGGCCGGTCAAGTCGGTCAAGGACCTCAAAGGGCGGAACATCGGCGTGGTCGGAATCAAGACCGCCACCGACCTGTGGGCGCGCGCCGGCCTGCTGAACGCCGGACTGACGCCCGACATTGACACCAAGGTGGTTCCGCTTGGATTCCCCGCCATGGGCGAGGCGGTGCGCAGTGGCAAGGTCGACGCCGGCACGTTCGTCGAGCCGTTCTACTCCGCGGAAGTCGCCAAGGGCGGGTTGCGGCCGCTCTTCACCGCCGTCGAAGCCGTCGGCTACGACCACGAGCTGCTGGATATCTGGTTCGGCGAGAAGTTCCTCCAGGCGAACCCCGACGCGGTTCGCGCGTTCCTGTCCGATTACGTCGCCGTCACGAAGTACTATCTGGCGAACACCGAGCAGGCGAAGACCGATCTCCACAAGGCCGGTTTCGTGCGCACGCCTCTCCCCGTCTACCTGAAGAATGCCGACTGGAAGCGCAATGCCGATGCACGCGTCGACGTGGAAAGCCTGAAGAAGCTTGCTACATTCATGCAGACCAAGCTGGGATGGCTGGAAAAGCCGGTCCAGGTCGAAGGAATGGTGGACGTAACCTATCTGCCGCAATGAGCGGCACTTGCCGCAGGGGTTGAATCTCCTGCAGTGGATCTACCTATCGCGTCGATTCGCTGCGGATCAGGTCCCAGATGTAGTTACGGTACTCGTGGCAGCGCATCGACTTCTTGACGTCGAGCTCGCGGGGCCGCGGCAGGTCAATGGAGACCTCTTCGCAGATGCGCCCCGGACGCGCAGTGAGCACGACCACGCGATCGCCGAGGTAAACCGCCTCCTCGATGTCGTGTGTGACGAACACGATGGTCTTGTGCGTGGTTTCCCACAGGCGCATCAGCTCTTCCTGCATCGCCTCGCGCGTTTGGGCGTCGAGTGCGCCGAAGGGCTCGTCCATCAGCAGCACCTTCGGATCGAATGCGAGCACCCGCGCCAGGGCGACGCGCTGTTTCATCCCGCCCGAGAGCTCGGCCGGGTGGTGATGCGCGAACTCCGTGAGCCCGGTCATCTCGAGTTGCCGGGCAACGATTTCTTCGATCTGCGCCCGCGCTACGCCCTGGGCCTCGAGACCCCACGCGACGTTGCCGGCCACAGTGCGCCAGGGAAATAGCGCAAACTCCTGGAACATCATGCCGCGGTCGGGCCCCGGGCCGCTGACCTCCTTGCCATACAACTGGATGCTGCCGGCCTCGGCCCTGATGAACCCGCCCATGATGTGCAGGAACGTGCTCTTGCCGCATCCGCTCGGCCCGATCACGGTGATGAACTCCCGCTCGCGGACGCTGAAGCGCTCGACGTCGAGGATCTCGAGCGGCCGGCCGTTCTTGGTGTAGACCTTCTTGACGCCGGTGGCTTCGAGGGCGATATCGCTCATTCCGTGGTAACCGGCCAGCCCTGGCTGGAAAGATCGAACTTTACGCCGGCCAGGACGTATTTCTTCTCGAAGAAGATGCGACCTCCGAGCTTCGCGAGATCCACCTTGGGCGGCGGCTGGGGCGCCGCGCCGATTTCCTTCACGCGCGCTTCCGCCGCATCCAGGTCCTCGACCTGTACGCCGAAGTGGTCGAGGCCATATCCTTCGGGATAGGGGTCGGGGTTGTCTGCGGTACGCTTCCAGCACACGACCGCTAGATTGATGTAGCCGTCGGTGAGGTAGACTTCGCGCGCGACGTCGCTGTCGCCGCGTCCGATCTCCTCGAGGCCGAACGCCTGTTTCATCAGCTCCGCCGTGACGAACGGATCCTCCGCGGTAATGGCGATGTGCCGGATTCTTGCCACGCTGATTTCCTTTCCGGATTTTGCCAGGGCCGCTTTACCCAGTGCGGAGACGACCGTATCCTAACAGCTGTCGAATTCCCGGACTCCGACCATGGGCGCGTTCGATCGCGAGCGGCTCGCGATGCTGATTCAACCCGACCGTGTGCACCGCTCGGTGTATTCGGACCCGGCGATCTTCGAGCTGGAGATGGAGCGCATCTTCGGCCGCGCGTGGCTGATCCTCGGCCACGACAGCCAGGTGCGCGCCGCCGGAGACTACTTCACGACGCGCATGGGACGGGAACCAGTCATCGTGGTACGCCACGATGACGGATCGGTGCGGGTGCTGATCAATCGTTGCGCGCACCGCGGCTCCACGGTGTGCGCCGAGGGCCGCGGTCACGCAGAGCGCTTCGTGTGTCCGTACCACGGCTGGAGCTACGACCGCGGCGGACGGCTGCAGGCGATGCCGTTCGAATCGGGCTACGCGGACAAGCTCGGCGAACTCAGCCTGCACCCGGTGCCGCGCGTCGTACTGTACCGTGGCTTCATCTTCGCGTCGCTCGCCGAATCGGGGCCGAGCCTCGAGGATTTTCTCGGTCCCGCGCACGCCTCGTTTGACGATCTGGTCGATCGCGCGCCGGATGGCGAGCTGGAAGTCGCTGGCGGGGTTTTCAAGCACGCCTACAACGGCAACTGGAAGCTCATGCTCGAGAACCATCTCGACGGCGCGCACCCGGCATGGGTACATGCCTCGTCGGTCGCTGTGGCGCGCGGTGCGCCCGATCCCGGGCCGCCGGGCGAGGAGCACTACTTCGACATCGCGGTGCGCCAGATGCGGCAGAATGGCGCGCCCGATGCCGTTTGGGAAGCGGTCGGCGTGTGGACGACGCCCTATGGCCATGGCTATCTCGGCGACTATCACGACGACGATCGGCTGGTGGTGGGACTCGGCAACCCGGTGTTTGCCGAGTACTACCGAACGCTCGCCGCGAAAGGTCGGCGAGGCTGAAGCGAAGCGCATCGTCGGCGTCACGCTGTGGAACACCATCATCTACCCGAACTGCTCCTTCATGAGCCAGTTCCGGCAGCTCCGCATTGTCCATCCGCTCGCGGTCGACCGCTCGGTCGTCTACACGTACTCGTTGCGAATGAAGCAGGCGCCGCCGCAGATGTTCCGCGATACGGTCGCCTTCTCGAACGTCGTCAACGGCACCGCGTCGTGGGTGCTCACCGATGATCTCGAAGTGTACGAGCGAGTGCAGCGCGGCTTCTCCTCCGGAGCGGTGGAATGGCTCAACATCAGGCGCGGACACGGCCGCGATGTCGACGAGGCGAACGGGACGCGGCGCGGCGGCACCGGGACAAGCGAGGTCTACATCCGCGCGCAGATGCGCGCCTGGCTCGACTACATGACGGCCGGGGCGTGACGTGCCCGGCGAGATCGAACAGTTTCCTCTACCACGAAGCGCACCTTCTCGATACGCAGCGCTTCGAAGAGTGGCTCGAGCTCTTCACCGAAGATGCCACCTACTGGGTGCCGCTCGAGCAGGACCAGAGCGACCCGCTCGAAACGTCCTCGATCATCCACGACGACCGGACGTTGCTCGAGCTGCGCGTGAAGCAGGCACGCCATCCGCGTGCCCATGCGCGCAGGCCGACGGCGCGCACAATTCACCAGGTGGGAAACGTTAGGCTGGTCGGTGAGTCCGAAGCTGAGCTGCGAGTCTGCCTCGACGCTGGTGCTGGTGGAATTCCGCGCGGAACGCCAACGCGTGTGGGGTGGACTGGTCGAGCATCGGCTTCAGCGCACCGGCGGAACGTACAGGATCGCACACAAGCGCATCGACCTGGTAGACTCCGAAGGCGAGCTGGACGGAATCGCGATCCTGTTCTGATCGCTCACTGCGAACCCTCAAGTCGCGCGTGTCGAAACCTGCCCGCCCGCACGCAGTGCGCGCGGTACGAATCTCTGGAGCAATTCGAGCGTATGGCGGGTGAGTGGTGTCGTCGGCCGCTGCGCCGGAATCGCGAGCGCGAGCGTGCTCGCCAGCCTGGGTTCGACGATCGGCTGCGTCGTGAACGCGCGCCGCTGATTGTCAGCGCGCACTCTATTTGCGGGTAGCACGGCATGCCCGTACCCCTGGTGCACCAGGTCCAGCATCGCGGGCACGCCGTCGATCTCCAGCACCACGTTCGCCTTGAGGCCGAGGTTCGCGAGCTGCGTGTCGACCTGCATGCGGAAGGCGTGCGGCCTGCTCGGAATGATCAGCGGATATCCAGGCAGATCGCGCATTCGGACTGGCGCATTCGAACGGGCCTTGCCGCGCCGGGCCGGGCCGATGAGACAGAGCTGCTCCTCCATCAACGCGGAGAGCGTCAGGGCCGGCGATGCAACGGGGTTGTGCAGCACCGCGATGTCGACGCGTCCCATGAGCAGCCACTCGGTCACATACGTCGTCAGCCCTTCGACGATGCCCAGCGTTGCGCGCGGAAAACGCGCCTGAAATTCCGCAACGAGCGGCACGGCCAGCATCTTTCCGATGGTCGGCGGCGCACCCACGACGACGCGCCCGACCGGTGCGCCCCGCACTTCCTCGACTTCCTGCCGCGCGCGCTCGACCTGCAGCAGGATGCCCCGACCGTGCGCGAGGAGGCGCTTGCCCGCTTCGGTCGGACTCACGCCGCGGCCGTTGCGATAGAGCAGGGTCTGCTCGAGCTCGACCTCGAGGCTGCGCACCTGGCGGCTCAGCGCCGGCTGGGCGATCGAGAGCAGAGACGCAGCCTTCGTGAAGCTTCCGAGCTCCGCCACGTGCACGAAATACTCGATCTGCTTGAGATCCATTGCGCCGACGCGGTTTCTAGAGCGCCCGGGTGGTGTCGTCGAAAAGCTCGTCCACTTCGAGTCGCCTCGCCAGGAGCCCCTGCTCGAACGCGTAGTCGATCGCAAGCGCAAGGCTCGGTCGCAGGGCGCCCACGCCGAAGGGCAGCATATCGATGCCATCCGCCGCGGCGGGTACAACCTGCCGCGCCTCGCGCAACAAGCGGTAGATCTCCCGCACGATGTCGGGACTGGACTGCGCGAGCGACTGCTTGACGACTGCGAGATGGTTGATGGGCACCGCATGGTTGCGCAGGCACCAGTCCCGGCCCGCGGCATTCGGGTCGGGGATGAGCGGCGCGAGTGGCGAATCGGCCGGCAGCGGCGCGCCGACCACCGCCGCATCGAGCTCGCCATCCTGGAGCATCGCGAGGGGATCCTTGCCGGGCGGCGCGCGCTCTGCCGTGGGCGGTTCCCGATATTCGGCAAGGTGCGGATCCTCGAAGGTCACCCACCGCACGCGGTCGAGATCGACGCCATGGTCGTGCGCGAGAATTCCGCGCACCCAGGTCGCAGTCGTGACGGGGTAGGACCGGACTCCCACCCGGCGCCCGGCAAGCTCGGAGGCCGCCAGCTCGCCACGGGCCGGGTTGTACACGAGATACCCATGTTGATGGCGACCCACGATCGTGGCGGGCAGCAGCACCAGGGGCTTGCCCAGCGCCTTGGCCTGCAGATACGTGATGATCGCGAGCTCCGCCAGATCGAACGCGTTCTCCCGCACCACCTGCTTGAACGCGCGATTCGGGACTTTCACGTCCGCGAAATCGAACGTCACGCGAGGGGATGCGATCGCGCCCGCTTTCAACTGTCGCGTGGACGGATGATCGCCGAGAAGCGTACGCAGCTTCACGGCAGTGGAATCACTATTGGGCACCTGCCGGTCCTCCCTGTGGTTCGCCGGTATCGGCACGCACACACTCCGCTTGGCGGGGAACTTTACGCGGTGGCCCCGCACCTGCGACTCATAACATAATGCTATACCAGCTAGTCGGGCAATGCCATTCCTCGCTACGCCGATAGCGAGGACAATCAACGACCCGCAGGGAGAGCCGCGCGCCGCGTCCGGGGCAGGATGTGGAATGTTCCGGCATCATTCATCCAGCTGTTCTCAGTATCTTCCCAGTGGGCAAAACCAAGGAGGCGGAAATGGCCAGTAGTAATGAGGCAATGGTGCAGCTGAAGGCATCGGACGGTTTCACGCTCGGCGCATTCGAGGCCACCGCAGGCGACAAGCGGCTCGGCGGCGTCGTGATCCTGCAGGAGATCTTCGGCGTCACGGACCAGCTTAAATCGGTTGCGCGCAACTACGCAAAAGAAGGGTTCGACGCGATCGTCCCGGCGCTCTTTGACCGCGCCACACCGAACACCGTCGTTCCATTCGATCAGCCGGATCGCGGTCGCGACACGATGATGGGCCTCGACAAGGCAAAGGTGATGCTCGACATCGCCGCGGCCGTCGAGCGGTTGAACCGCGGCAAGGGCGTCTCGGTCATGGGCTTCTGCTGGGGCGGCGGTCTCGCGCTGCGCTCCGCCAGCGAGCTGGCCCTGACCAGCGCCGTGTCGTTTTACGGAACGATGCTGCAGAATTATCTGGGTAAGCCGCCAAAATGCCCGATGCTGTTCCACTTCGGCGCGACGGATACGCATTCGACACCCGAAGTGATCGAGGCGGTCAAGAAAGCGATCCCGTCCGCCGAAACGCACACGTACGAAGCGGGCCATGCGTTTGCGAACGATGCGCGGCCAAACTTCTACGTCAAGGCAGCTGCCGAGTCCGCGCACGCGCGCACGCTCGCGTTCCTGCGCAAGGTGCACGCGAAGTAAGCCTGCTGCGGCGGACAGGCAGGTCGAACTCCAATGACGGAAAGGGGGAGCTCGTCGATCGTGGCGAGCGGTGCGGCGCACCTCGTGAAGGCGTGCGCCTTCCTGATGACGGTCTCCTGCATCCTGTGGAATCTCGACCTGCCGACCCGGCTCGGCGTCGCGATCCTGACCGAGCAGTACCTCGCGCTCGTGCTGGGCCTGGCGATCTGCATCCTCTTTTTGACCGTGTCTTGGACGCGCGAGCGCGGTCGCCCCCCCGGCGCCCTGGATATCGTTCTCGCCCTGGTGGGGCTCGGAACCCTCCTGTACACGGCATTCGCCTACGTCGGGCTGCTGAACGAGATCGCCTTCCGGCCGCCGGCCATCACGTTCATCGGGGCGGTCGTCACGGTGCTCGTGCTGGAAGGCGTCCGCCGCAATTCCGGCTGGTCGCTGTTCATCATCGTGGCCGTGTTCGTCGCGTATGCGCTCCTGGCGCACCTCGTTCCCGGTCCCCTGATCGGCCGAAACCTGACGCTCGTGCAACTCGTGCAATACATCGGGTTCGATCCGAGCGCCGTATTCGGTACGCCCCTGAAGGTCGGCGCAACGATCGTCATTCTCTTCGTCTTCTTCGGCACGCTTCTTTTCATCGCGGGCGGCGGCGAGTTCTTCACCGACCTGTCGTTTGCGGTCACCGGGCGGACGCGTGGCGGGGCGGCGAAGATCGCGGTGGTCGCGTCCGCGCTGTTCGGCTCCATCTCCGGCAGCGCAGTCTCGAACGTGGTCACGACGGGGGTGATCACGATCCCCCTGATGCGCCGCGGTGGCTATTCGAGTACCGATGCCGGCGCCATCGAGTCCGTCGCGTCGACCGGTGGCCAACTCGCCCCGCCGATCATGGGCGCGGCCGCGTTCCTCATGGCGGAGTTTCTCGAGATTCCCTACATGACCGTGGCCATGGCCGCGATCGTCCCGGCCGTGCTCTACTACTTCAGCGTGTTCGTCCAGGTGGACCTCATGGCTGCGCGCGATCGGTACGCCATGGTCGATCAGGAGATCCCGCGGATCGGCGACGTGCTCAAGCGCGGCTGGCACCTTGTCCTTCCCTTCGCCGTGCTGCTCTACGCGCTCTTCGGGATGAACTCCGAGCCCGAGGACGCCGCCATGATGTCGGCTGTCGTGATCGTCGTCGTGGGCTTTCTGCGTCCCTATGGCGAGCATCGCCTCACCCTGCGCAAGCTGCTCGACGCCTTCGTCGACACCGGCACCTCGATGGTCGAGCTGATTCTGATCGTCGCGGCCGCGGGATTCGTGATCGGGATTCTGAATATCACCGGACTGGGATTCGCGCTCACCCTCTTGCTGGTCGACGTCGTCGGCGGCAGCCTCGTGCCGATCCTCATGATCTCGGCGCTGATCTGCATCGTCCTGGGAATGGGCATGCCGACCTCGGGCGTCTACGTACTGCTGGCCGCGCTGGTCGGCCCCGCCATCGTCGAGGCGGGCGTCGATCGGGTCGCCGCGCACCTGTTTTTGCTCTACTTCGGCATGATGTCGATGATCACGCCGCCCATCGCCCTGGCGGCGTTCGCGGCCGCGGCGATCGCAAAGGCCGACGCCATGGCAACGGGAATGGCTGCAGTCCGAATCGGATGGGCGAGCTTCGTCATTCCCTTCATTTTCGTCGGCACGCCCGCGCTGCTGCTGCAGGGCCCACCGGGCGACATCGTCGTGGACATCCTCGAAGCGATGATCGGAATCTTCGCGATGTCGGTGGCAGTCGTCGGGTATTTCGGCCGTAAGCTCGGCGTTTTCGTGCGCGCGGGTCTGGCGGCGCTCGGCGCCGCCACCCTACCACTGGCGCTCGCCAAGGCGGACTGGGGCACGGTCAATCTCGTCTGCGCGGTGCTGGTCGTGGCCGTGCTGGGCTACCGCCTCTTTGCGACGCGTCGATCGGTCCTGGCGTGACGCGCTTCAGCAATTTTTGTATGAGTTACAGTCAACCACAAAAGGAGGAGTCGAAATGAGGAAAACCATTCATCGAATTTTGGGCGTAATCGCCGCCTGGGCGATGTTGAGCGCGGCACCGGCCGCACTCTCCCAGGTCGTCGGAATCGCGACCGACCAGCAGGGGAGTCTCGGGTACAACACCGGCCAGGCGGTCGCCAAGATCGCCAACCAGAAGGCCAAGATCATCGCACGCATTCAGCCGATGTCGGGCACAGCGGCATACATCCCGCTGATCAACCGCAACGAGGTGCAGTTCGGTTTCTGCAATCTGGTCGAGGCCGAGTACGCCCTCACCGGCACCGGAAATTTCGAGGGCAAGAAGAATCCGAATCTCGAGCTCGTCGGAGTCATGTTCCCGCTGCGCACCGGCCTGATGGTCGCCGCCGATTCCGGAATCAAGACCATCGCCGACCTCAAGGCGAAAAGCAAAGGGCTGCGGATCGCATCCGAGTACACGTCCTCGACCATCATCAAGTACTACATCGAGGGCGCGCTCGCCAACGGCGGCATGACCTACGCCGACTTCAAGCAGGTCCCGGTCTCAGGATTCGTGAAAGGCATGGAGGCTCTCGGCGACGGACTGGTCGACGTGACGCTGATCAGCCTCAACTCCGCGGGCGGCAAGAAGGTCAATGCGCAGCTACGCTCGCGCGGTGGCATCCAGTACGTGTCGCTCGATGATTCGGCGGATGGCCAGAAGCGCTTCAAGGACTACCTGTCCGCCGCCGAAATCGTCCACATGAAGGCGAACCCGGACATTCCCGGGCTGATCGATGCCGCCAACATCATCGAGATTCCATGGGTGATGGTCACCAGCAAGGGCGCGTCCGAGGCGCTCGTCTACGGAATCACGAAGGCAGTGGCCGAGAACCAGAAGGAACTCGGCGCCACGTTCGGCGCTTTCAAGCGCGCCAACATCAAGAAGATGGCGCCCGCGAGCAAGGTTGCGTACCACCCCGGCGCACTGAAGTATTACAAGGAGGCGGGCATCCCCGTCGCGCAGTAACGGAACGACTTGCGCCCCCGCCCGCGGGCGGGGTTCTCCGGCGCTGCTCGACCCCGGGGCCTGGCCGGGACGCCGCCTCCGGTCCACGCGCGCCAGTGACGCGCGGTAAAGTAGCGGGTCCGCGCCCGGTCCGGGCCGGATAGCTATCGAAATCCCTGAAGAGAGCGCCCATGATCATCGATTGTCACGGCCATTACACGACGGCCCCGAAAGCACTTGAGGACTGGCGCAACAAGCAGATCGCCGGCATCAAGGACCCTTCGGTCATGCCGAAGGCAGGCGACCTGAAGATCAGCGACGACGAGTTGCGCGAGTCGATCGCGAACAACCAGCTGCGGCTGATGAAGGAGCGCGGCTCGGATCTCACCATCTTCAGCCCGCGCGCGAGCTTCATGGCGCACCACATCGGCGATTTCAACGTCAGCGCCACCTGGTCGGCAATCTGCAACGAGCTCTGCTACCGTGTCTCGCAGCTTTTCCCGGACAACTTCATCCCCGCGGCGATGCTGCCGCAATCTCCGGGGGTCGATCCCAAGACGTGCATTCCCGAGCTGGAGAAATGCGTCAGGCAGTACGGCAACATCGGCATCAACCTAAATCCGGACCCGTCCGGCGGGCACTGGACTTCGCCGCCACTGTCCGATCCGCACTGGTATCCGATCTACGAAAAGATGGTCGAGTACGACATTCCGGCGATGGTGCACGTGAGCACGAGCTGCAACCCGTGCTTTCACACTACTGGCGCACATTACCTCAACGCCGACACGACGGCCTTCATGCAGTGCCTGACGAGCGACCTGTTCGAGCGCTTTCCGAAACTGCGCTTTATCATTCCGCATGGCGGGGGTGCGGTACCCTACCACTGGGGCCGGTTCCGCGGCCTGGCGCAGGAGCTCAAGAAGCCGCTCCTGAAGGACCATCTGCTAAAGAATATCTTCTTCGACACCTGCGTCTATCACCAGCCGGGCATCGACCTGCTGACCCGTGTGATCCCGGTCGACAACATCCTCTTTGCCAGCGAAATGCTCGGCGCGGTGCGCGGCATCGACCCCGAGACCGGCCATAATTTCGACGACACCAAGCGCTACATCGAAGCGGCGAGCGTCAACCCCGACGCGCGCCACCAGATTTACGAAGGCAACGCGCGCCGGGTCTACCCGCGGCTCGACGCGGCACTCAAAGCGAAAGGCAGGTGAACATGGCCATGTACAACATCGGCATCGTCAAACGCAAGATCGTGCGCGCCGACAAGGCCGCCGTCGAGAAGCTGTCCCGCTTCGGCGTGGCGTCCATCCACGAGGCCATGGGCCGCATCGGACTGATGAAAACGTATATGCGGCCAATCTACACTGGTGCGCACGTCTGCGGCCCCGCCGTCACAGTGCTGCTGCAGCCGGGCGACAACTGGATGCTGCACGTGGCGGCCGAGCAACTGCAGCCGGGTGACGTGGTCGTGGCGGCCTGCACCACCGAGAACGACGACGGCTTCTTCGGCGACCTGCTCGCCACCAGCTTCCGCGCCCGCGGCGCGCTGGGCCTCGTCATCGACGGCGGGGTGCGTGACGTGAAGGACCTGACCGAGATGGATTTTCCCGTCTTCAGCCGGGCGATCAGCGCCAAGGGCACGGTCAAGGCGACGATCGGATCTGTGAACGTTCCCGTAGTGTGCGCGGGCGCGCTGGTCAACCCCGGCGACGTGATCGTTGCCGATGCCGACGGAGTCGTCGTCGTTCCTGCTGCGACGGCGATGCAGGCCGCCGATGCGGCCGAGGCGCGCGAAGCCAACGAGGCCGAGAAGCGCGCCAAGCTGGCCGCGGGCGTGCTCGGACTGGACATGTACAAGATGCGCGAGCCGCTCGAGAAAGCCGGACTCAAGTACATCGATTAGAAGTTATCTTGAAATTTCGGCCATCGTTCTTTATGCAAAAGCGGGCGCACGAACAAGGGGAAGTCCCCCTTGTATATCCCCACGTGAACAGGGGCAAGCCCCTTGTATATCCCCTCGTTCGCACGGGCCATCATTTTCTGAAATAGGCTTTCGGGATACGCTTTCCATGGAATTTCAGAAGACTCCTGGCTGGCTGGACTGGTATGCCGGCCCGTCCAAGCCGCAGTTCAAGCTCCCCGCAAGGACGGTGGATGCGCACTGCCACGTGTTCGGTCCGGGGGCGCAATATCCCTATGCGCCCGAGCGCAAGTACACGCCTTGTGATGCGTCCCGGGACCAGCTCTATGCGCTGCGCGACCACCTGGGGATCGCGCGCAACGTCGTCGTGCAAGCCACCTGCCACGGCGCAGACAACCGTGCGATGGTCGACGCGCTCCTGAACAGCAACGGAAGAGCGCGCGGCATCGCCACCGTCCGACGCGACGTGACCGACGCGGCGCTACAGGATCTGCACGCGGCGGGCGTGCGCGGCGTGCGCTTCAATTTCGTCAAGCGCCTCGTCGACTTCACGCCCCGGGACGAGCTGATGGAGATTGCCAATCGCATCGCGCCGCTCGGCTGGCACGTGGTCATCTACTTCGAGGCCGTCGACCTGCCCGAACTGTGGGACTTCTTCACCGCGCTGCCGACCACCGTCGTCGTCGATCACATGGGCCGGCCCGACGTGAGGAAGCCCGTGGACGGCCCCGAGTTCGAGCTGTTCGTCAGGTTCATGCGTGAGCACGCGAACGTGTGGTCCAAGGTGACCTGCCCCGAGCGCCTCAGCGTCGCGGGTCCCCCGGCCCTGAACGGCGAACGCTCCGCGTACCGGGATGTGGTGCCCTTCGGGCGCCGCCTCGTCGAGACTTTTCCCGACCGCGTGATCTGGGGCACCGATTGGCCGCATCCGAACCTGAAGAACCACATGCCCGACGACGGGCTGCTGGTCGACTTCATTCCGCACATCGCGACGACGGCCGCGCTGCAGCACAAGCTGCTGGTCGACAATCCGATGCGGCTCTACTGGCCCGAGGAGAAGTGAATGGCTCTGGACAAACCCTACAAGGATGTTCCCGGCACGACGATCTTCGACGCCGATCAGGCGCGCAAGGGCTACTCGCTGAACCAGTTCTGCATGTCGCTGATGAAGGCCGAGAACCGCGAGCGCTTCAAGGCTGACCAGCGGGCCTATCTGGACGAGTGGCCGTTGAGCGAGGAGCAGAAGCAGGCGGTGATGGCGGTCGACCTGAACCGCTGCATGGCGCTCGGCGGCAACATCTACTTCCTGTCGAAGCTCGGCGCCACCCACGGCAAGAGCTTCCAGCAGATGGCCGGCAGCATGACCGGGATGACGGAGCAGGAATATCGCGATCTCATGATCCAGGGTGGACGCTCGGTCGAGGGCAACCGCTACATCGGCGAGGACGGCGACGCGCAGGCCCAGCACCAGCCGCAGGGCGCGGCCGGCAAGAAAGCAAGAGGTTGAACATGGCCAAGATCACTGCCAGCGTCTATTGCTCGCACGTGCCGGCGATCGGCGCCGCGATCGATCACGGCAAGACCGAAGAGCCCTACTGGAAGCCTCTCTTCGCCGGCTTCGACTTCTCGAAGAAGTGGATCAAGGAGAACCTGCCGGACGTCATCTTCCTCGTCTACAACGACCACGCGAACGCCTTCAGCCTGGATATCGTCCCGACATTCGCGATCGGTTGCGCGGCGGAGTTCCCGGTCGCCGACGAAGGCTGGGGCCCGCGTCCGGTGCCCAAGGTGATCGGGCATCCGGAGCTTGCCACGCACATCGCACAGTCGGTGATCCAGGACGATTTCGACCTGACCATCGTCAACAAGATGGAAGTGGACCACGGCCTGACGGTGCCACTGAACCTGATGTTCGGGTCGCCAGAAGCGTGGCCCTGCCGGGTGATCCCCTTCCCGGTCAATGTGGTGCTGTACCCGGTTCCCTCCGGCCGGCGCTGTCTCGCCCTGGGCCGCGCGCTTCGCAAGGCGATCGCATCGTACGACGACCCGCTGAAGGTCCAGGTCTGGGGCACCGGCGGCATGAGCCATCAGCTGCAGGGCCCGCGCGCCGGACTCATCAACAAGAAGTGGGACAACGAGTTCCTCGACCGCCTGATCGCCGACCCCGAGGCACAGGCGGCGGTGCCGCACATCGAGTACGTGCGCGAAGCGGGCTCCGAGGGAATCGAGCTGGTGATGTGGCTGATCGCCCGCGGCGCGATGAGCGACAAGCCGCCCAAGGTCGTGCACCGCTTCTATCACGTGCCGGGGAGCAACACCGCCATCGGAAATCTGATTCTGGAGAACCAGGCATGAGCAGCAAGTCCCTCAAAGTCGCGCTGGCGGGCGCCGGCGCTTTCGGTACCAAGCACCTCGATGCCATCAAGGTGATCGACGGCGTCGAGGCCGTGTCGCTCGTCGGCCGCGAGCTCGACAAGACGAAGGCGGTCGCGGAAAAGTACGGAATCGGTCACGTGACGACCAATCTGGCCGACAGCCTTGCGATGAAGGAAGTGGACGCGGTGATTCTGGCCACGCCGACGCAGATGCACGCCGAGCAGACGCTGGCCTGCCTGAAGGCGGGCAAGCACGTGGAGGTCGAGATCCCCTTGGCGGATACGCTCAAGGGCGCCCAGGAAGTCGTCGCGCTGCAAAAGCAGACTGGCCTGGTGGCGATGGTCGGGCACACGCGACGGTTCAATCCCAGCCACCAGTGGGTGCACAAGAAGATCGCAGCCGGAGAGTTCAAGATCCAGCAGATGGACGTGCAGACCTATTTCTTCCGGCGCACCAACATGAACGCGCTCGGCCAGCCGCGCAGCTGGACCGATCACCTGCTATGGCACCACGCCGCCCACACCATTGATCTCTTCGCCTACCAGGCTGGCGGCGAGATCGTGCAGGCCAACGCGGTACAGGGGCCCATCCATCCGACACTCGGCATCGCGATGGACATGAGCATCCAGCTGAAGGCAAGCACCGGCGCGATCTGCACTCTCTCGCTGAGCTTCAACAACGACGGCCCGCTGGGTACCTACTTCCGCTACATCGGCGACACCGGCACCTACATCGCCCGCTACGACGATCTCTACAACGGCAAGGAAGAGAAGATCGACGTCAGCAAGGTCGACGTGTCGATGAACGGCATCGAGCTGCAGGATCGCGAGTTCTTCGCAGCGATCCGGGAAAAGCGCGAGCCGAACGCAAGCGTCGCCAAGGTGCTGCCTTGCTACCGCACGATGCACGCACTCGAGCAGCAGCTCAACGCCGCCGGTTGAAACACCGGCAAACACGGAGAGCCCGGTTGCGGCCGGGCTCTCCGCGCAGCGTCGCAGTCTCAGTCAGACGACACGCCGCTGGTGCCCGCGTACCAGAACGCGCTGCTGCTGGTCGAGGACTCGATGCCGCCCTGCTCCGTGTCCATCGCGAGCGCGAACGGGGTGACGAGGACAAGAACGACTCCGGTGATAAGGCTGTAGAGCTTTTTCATTTGGTACTCCTTTCGGTCAAGTTGGTCTGGATCAGCACTCTCTTCGTCCGGAACCATTCCGGCGATGTGCTGATGGCGTTCATTCTCCGCACCGCAAGGGTCGGCGTCCGTGAAGCAGACCATCGATTTGGTGTGCACTGTGCACACCCCCGGCGCGGGGCCGCGGCAGCGTGCACACCCGCTTGGCGCGCGGAATGCGTCACAATGCTGCGTCCGGACGCGGGAGGAAGCGATGGTCCATGATGGCGTTGCACCTGAAGCAATGCGGATCGGCCTGATCGGTTACGGCGAGGTCGGAAAGATCTTCGCGCAGGCCCTTGTCGAGCGGGGCGCCGCCTGGGTCGGGACGTACGACATCCTGCTGAAGGACGCTGCGAAGGCGACAACGACGCGCGCGCACGCGGAGCAGGCGGGAATCGCGGCGATCGACTCGGCCGCGGCGCTGCTCGACCGCGCCGATGTGGTGATCTCAGCGGTGACGGCCTCACAAACGCTTGCGGTGGCGACCGAGGCGTCTGCTTCCATCCGTTCCGGAACCTGGTTCCTCGACGTCAACTCGGCCTCGCCCGGCACGAAGGCGGCTGCCGGCCGTGCAATCGACGGCGCTGGCGGCCGGTACGTCGAATCGGCGATGATGACCTCGGTGCCGCCCTACGGAATCGGGGTGCCGATGCTGCTCGGCGGCGCGCATGCGCAGGCCGCCGCGTCGCTGTTTGCGCCGCTCGGATTCAGCATGGAAGTGGCATCCGACGAGATCGGCGTCGCCTCGGCGATCAAGATGTGCCGTAGCGTCTTCATCAAGGGACTCGAGGCGATCGTGATCGAGAGCTACGCAGCGGCCCGGCAATATGGGGTCGAGGACCGCGTGCTGGCGTCACTGACCGAGACCTTCCCGACGATCGACTGGGAGAAGCAGGGCGCCTATCTCTTCAGTCGGGTCGCGCAGCACGGGCGGCGGCGTGCCGAGGAGATGCGCGAGGCGGCCGTGACGGTGAAGGAAGCCGGATTCAATCCGCACATGGCCGCCGCCAGCGCGGAACGTCAGGACATGATCGCCGGGCTCGCCGCGCAGGGCGCGTTTACCGGTCTGGACGCGACCGCCGACTGGCGCGCCTATGCCGACAGGATCCTTGCACTGGTGCGAGCGGACAAAGCGCGCGCCTGAATCCCGCTCGAGAGTCTCGTTCAATCCCGATCAAAACTGGGCGGAGTATTGTGCCGGATCGATCCGTGCGCCGATCAGTAGGGGCCGATCCCTGGGCCGCGCGCCCGCAAGCATTCTGGACAGTGCCGCCACGCTGTCGACCATCACGCCCTCGCATCCCATCGCGCGGGCCAGCGGTTCGAGTTCCACGGCGTCGATGAGCGTACCCCAGCTCGGATAGTGCCGGTTCTGCTGCTTGATCTCGATACGGTTCAGGCTGTTGTCGCAAAACACGATGACCAGCAGATCGAGCCCGAGGCTCGCGGCAACGCTCAGTTCGCCTTGCACCATCGCAAGGCCGCCATCGCCCACGAAGCACACCACCGGTCGCTCGGGATGGACGAGCTTCGCCGCGATGGCGGCGGGAAGCGAGTAGCCCATGGAGGATAGACCGTTCGTCATCAGGACAGAGCGAGGCGCGAACGTAGTCCAGCCCTGGCCGACGAGCAGCTTGTGCGAGCCGACATCCGTCGTCGCGATGGTGTCGCGCGGAGCGATCTCGCGCACCAGGTCGACCACGTCGGTGGGATTGAGCTTGCCCGCGACCCGGCCGGAATAGTACGCGGCGCGCAGCACTTCCCGCTGCCGCTGCACCGCTACTTCCTCCCACTTCGGCGCACCGCTCCAGGACGCACTGATCGCATCCAGGATCGTCGGAATGTCGCCGACGAGCTCGGCGTCGGCGGGATAGATCTGGTCGCTATTCGGCGTCGCATCGATGTGCACGGTGGGTAGGGAAAGTTGCCACGGCTTGATGAGCTCGACCGCGTCGAATCCGACGGCAAGCAGGAGGTCGCACCCTCGGAGAAATTCCCAAACGACCTCGTTGCACGCCATGTCGAGCGTGCCCGCGTAGTACGAATGGTCTTCCGCGAGAACACCCTTCGCCATCGGCGAGACGACCACGGGAAGGCCTGCCTTCTCCGCGAGACGCGCCAGCGCATCATGCGCATCCGAGCGCTGTGCCGCGATCCCGGCGAGCACGGCCGGGCGCCGCGCGCGACGCAGCCGCGCCAGCACATCGGCGCTCGCGGCGTCCGTGGCGAACACCTGGAGCGCCGCCGGCACGGGCTTGAGCGGCGGCAACACGATCGCGTCATCGATCGCCTCAGCTCCCACTACGTCGGCCGGCGTCGTGATGTGAACCGGGCCCGGCCGTTCCGCCAGCGCCGTGCGCAATGCTCGGCGCATGACGCTGGCCACCGTATCGGGCGCGACCCGGCTCGCCCACTTGCTTACCGGAGCGAACAACAGGTTGTGATCGAGAACCTGGTGGGTAAAGACCTGCTCGCGCTTCGTCTCGATCTGCCCCGAGACCGCAAGCATGGGCACCCGGTCGAGCAATGCGCTGGCCACCGCATTGACGAGGTTCGAGGCGCCCGGACCCAGCGTGGACATGCAAACGCCCGGCCGCCCGGTCAGGAAACCGTAGGCCTCGGCCATCAGCCCGGCAGTCCCTTCGCGGCGTGCGAGCACGAACTGCATCCCGGCGCGCCGTGCCGCCTCCATGAATTCGATGTTGGGATCCCCCGGATAGCCGAAAACGTGGCGGATCCCGGCAGCTTCTAGGTAGCGGACCATCACTTCCGAAACGTTCAAGACCGCTCCCTTCGTGCCGCGCGACGCCATGGCCGACCCGGAACGCATGCTCTCACGTGCGCCGCATTGGCGCCAAGATCGTGCAGGAACTGCATAGCAGCCTTGCCCGGTTTGTTATGGGTCCCGCGGCCGGCCGTTCCCGTCTACACTCCGCTCTCGTTTCGACCCGGTTGCGTAGAAGAACAAGAATCATTCCAAGTCACTTCAGGAGGAGGAAAGCATGAATTTCAATATCGACTCGACCCGCCGCACGGTGATTCAAGCGGCCCTCGCGAGTGCGCTTGCAGCCGCGCTCCCGCTTTCGGCACATGCCGCCGACTTCCGCGGCAAGACCATCGATTTCATCATCCCGTTCAACGTCGCCGGGGGCTCCGACGTGTGGGCGCGCTTTTACGCGCCGTACCTCTCGAAGTACTTGCCCGGCGAGCCGACGGTCGCCGTGAAAAACGTGCCGGGCGGCGGCTCGACCAAGGGCGCCAACGAGTTCGCCTCGCGCGCCAAGCCCGACGGGCTCACGATCCTCGGCACGTCCGCGTCGACCCAGTTCCCGTACCTGCTTGGCGATCCGCGCGTACGCTACGAGTACAAGGACTGGAAAGTCGTGCTGGCCTCGCCGACCGGAGGCGTCGTCTACGTGAGTGCGGATCTCGGCATCAAATCCGCCGCCGATATTGCCGCGCTGCGCAAGGCGAACCTCATCTACGGCAGTGAAGGTGCGACGTCCCTCAGCCTGGTGCCCATGCTCGCGTTCCGGCAACTCGACCTCCGTGTCCAGTACGTGTTCGGCATGAAGGGTCGCGGCGACGCGCGCCTCGCGTTCGAGCGAGGCGAGTCGAACATCGATTACCAGACCACCTCCGCGTACCTTGCGAGCGTGGTGCCCATGGTGAAAGCGGGGCGCGCGGTGCCGCTCTTCAGCTGGGGCGTCATAGACGACGACGGAAAGCTGGTGCGCGATCCGACGTTCCCCGATCTCCCCGACATCGGCGAAGTCCTCGCGAAGGCCGAGGGCAAGAAGCCCTCCGGTCTGGAATGGAACACGCTGATGGCATTCATCGGCGCGGGATTCGCGGCTCAAAAGCTCGTGGTGCTGCCGAAGGGAACGCCGCAGGACATCGTCGACGCCTACACTACGGCGTTCCGCAAGGCGCAGGACGATCCGGAGTTCAAGGCAAAGCGGGAAAAAGTGCTCGGCGAGTATCCGCAAGCGACCGGAAAGGCTGCGCAGACGCTCTACAGGACGGCAACCGAGATCTCTCCCGCGTCGAAGTTCTGGGTGCGCGAGCACCTCTCGAACAACTACTCGGTGAAGTTCAAGTGACAGGCTGGCGGTCGCGAACGCGACGTCTACAGAGGGCGGAAAACAGCCCGCCCTCTGCCTGCGAGTGTCGCGCGCGCTGACCGTCGCGCCATGCTCGAAACGCTGGCCTCGTCGCTCGGCGACGTTCTGAGCGCCCAGCATCTGCTGTACCTGGCGATCGGCGTGGTCGTCGGCCTCGCCGTGGGTATCCTGCCCGGCCTGGGCGGGATCGCCGGGCTGTCCCTGCTGATTCCGTTCCTTTACGGCATGGATTCCGTGTCCGCGCTGGCGATGCTCGTGGGCCTGGTCGCCGTGATTCCCACGTCCGACACGTTCACCTCGGTCCTGATGGGCATCCCCGGGTCGAGCGCCAGTCAGGCGACAGTGCTCGACGGCTTTCCGCTCGCCAAGCAGGGTCAGGCGGCGCGCGCGCTCGGCGCGGCCTTCTCCGCTTCGCTCTTCGGCGGCCTGTTCGGTGCGCTGATTCTCACCGGCGCGGTGCTGGTCGCGCGCCCGATTATCCTCGCATTCACCTCTGCGGAAATGTTCATGCTCGCGGTGTTCGGGATGTCGATGGTTGGCGTCCTCGCCGGCAACAGCCTCGCGAAGGGACTCGCCGCATGCGGGATCGGCCTGGTGCTCGGCTCGATCGGCGCAGCGCCTGCCACGGGCGAAGACCGCATGATTCTCGGGAGCGACTATCTGCGCGACGGCATACCGCTCGTCGTCATGGCGCTCGGACTGTTCGCCTTTCCGGAGATCGTCGATCTGCTGCGCCTGAACCGGCCGATCGCGGAAAGCGCGAAGCTCGGGGCGGGCTGGCTGCAGGGGTTCCGGGACATGCGTCGCCACTGGTTTCTCTGTCTGCGTTGCGCGGGAATCGGCACCCTCGTCGGCGCGATCCCGGGGCTCGGCGGTAGCGTGGTGGACTGGATTGCATACGGACATGTCGTCCAGACTTCGCGTGACAAGTCGAAATTCGGAACGGGCGACATCCGTGGCGTGCTCGCCCCGGAATCGGCCAACAACGCCTGCCAGGGTGGCGCCCTGATGCCGACGATGCTGTTCGGTGTTCCAGGATCGGGAAGCATGGCGATATTCCTCGCCGGTCTCGTCCTGCTGGGTATCGAGCCGGGCCCCAGCATGGTCGGCGCGAATCTCGATCTCACCTACACGGTTATCTGGTCGCTCGCGCTCGCGAACATGATCGGTGCGGGGGTTTGCCTGGCGCTCGCCGGCCCGATCGCGCGGCTGACGCTCATCCCGTTCACGCTGATCGCGCCGTTCATGATGGTGGTGATCACGTTCGCCGCGTTCCAGGCGCGGCGCGACCTCATGGACCTGCTGCTCCTGCTGGCAATCGGATTCGTCGGCATTCTGCTGCGCCGGTTCGGCTGGCCGCGGCCGGCGGTCCTCATCGGCTTCGTGCTCGCTTCCCAGGCGGAGACGTACTTCTATCAGGCGTTGCAGTTTCACCACTGGGGATTTCTGACCCGGCCGGGCGTGCTGATCATTGCTGCGATCACCGCGATCTCGGTGTTCGCCGGGTCGCGTTCGCGCGTCGGCGAAGAAGGCGTGGTCCGCCGCGCCGCCCCCGGAGCGCCCGCCCCGTTGCGCCCGAAGGCCGGTGCGCGCCGCCCGCAGATTCTCTTCACGTCGGGCGTGGTGTTGCTGTTCGCCTACGCCGTGTGGGACGGGCTGCAGCAGTCGTTTCTCGCGGCCGTGTTCCCGGTGGGCGTCGGCGCCCTTTCATTGGTTTTCGCGACCTATATCCTCTGGGCGGTGAGTGGCCGCCGGGCCGATCATCCGGCCAATCAGGATCAGGAGATCGAGGGCAAGCATGTCGGCGATGCCACCGTCTCAGGCGCATGGACCAGTTTCGCGTGGTTCGCCGCGCTGTTCGCGATTGCCACGCTCATCGGCTACATCTTCGCGGTAGCGCTGTTCTTCGCGGCCTTCGTGCGCCTGCGCGCGAAGCGCAGCTGGCCGGTGACCGTCGTTTTCACGATCGCCGCGCTCGTGTGTATCGTCGCGCTCGGCTACGTCTTGAATCTTGATTTTCCCCGCGGCCTGCTGCAGGGGTTCGTCGATCTACCCTGGCCGCTGAATTGAACAAGCGCCCGTAGCTCGCGAAGACGACATGCACGTGGTTGAAAGGTTTGCGAAGTTCGCGGAAGATCTCCGGACGCATCCGCTTGCCCCGGAAGTCTTGCATCACGCTAAGCGCGCGGTCGTCGACTGGACTGCCGCGCTGCTGCCGGGCGCAGTCGAACCGCCTGCGACGCTTCTGGAACGTGCACTCGCGAGTGACCTCGACCGCGGGGGCGCGACCCTGGGGGTTGGCCGTCGCGCGACCGCCCGCGCGGCTGCGCTGATCAACGGCGCTGCTGCGCACACGGTCGAGGTCGACGACATCTTCAAGGACGCGATCTTTCATCCCGGCGCCCCCACCATTGCGGCTGCGCTCGCCGCAGCGCAGGAACTCGGCGCAGATGGCGCGTCGTTCCTGCGCGCCGTGATTGCAGGCTACGAGATCTCGACGCGTATCGGCGTCGCGATGGGACGCGCGCATTATCGCTACTGGCACAACACCGGGACGATCGGCAGTTTCGGTGCCGCCGCTGCCTGCGCCGAGGTTTATTCGCTGGATCGGTGCCGATTCGCCCACGCGCTGGCGACTGTCACGACGTTCGCGGCCGGCCTGCAGCAGGCTTTTCGCATGGAGTCGATGTCCAAGCCGCTGCACGCCGGGCGTGCCGCCGAGGCAGGACTGCTCGCGGCGCAGCTCGCGCGGGAGGGCGTGACCGGCTCGCTCGACGTCATCGAGGGCGCCGTGGGTTTCGGGCAGGCGATGGGCGACGCGCCCGACTGGGACGAGGCGCTCGCTACCCTGGGCCAAGACTGGCACATCACGCGGATGACGTTCAAGAATCACGCGTGCTGCGGGCACGCGTTCGCCGCGATCGACGGTGCGCTCGCTCTGCAGCGGCGCCTCGGTGCGACCCACGAGGACCTCGCTCGAGTGACGATCGGCACCTATCGGACCGCCCTGGAGGTCGCCGGCGCCGAAAACCCGACCTCTGCGATGGAGGCACGGTTCAGCCTCAAGTACGTCGTCGCCACGGCGCTCGTCCACGGCAGCGTGCGCCTCGGCGCTTTTGATGCCGCGCGACTGACCGACCCGGCGACGCGCTCCCTGATGTCGCGCATCGAGCTGGTGGTCGAACCCGATATCGACACATTGTTCCCGGGACAGCGCGCGGCGCGCGTGACCATGACGACGCACGACGGCCGCGGCGAAACATTCCTGCAGCCGACGCGCAAGGGCGACCCGGATGCACCGCTCTCGGATGCGGAGCTCGACGAGAAGTTTCGCGAGCTCGCCGGCGGAGTGATCGGCCGCGCACACGCCGACGAAATGCTTGCACGCCTCTGGACGCTGGATCGATCGCCGGATCTCGTGTTCCTCGGAAGCAGGGTGGGATCGCCGCGGGAATGATGACGGTTGCAGCGATAATCCCGCGCATGACGCCCGACACCGAAAAGGCCGCCGCACCTTCGCACCACCCATCGGTGCGCGATATCTTTCTTGCCTTCCTCCGCGTCGGGCTCTTCGGCTTCGGCGGCGTGATGCCGCACGCGCGCAGCGCGCTGGTCGACCGGCATCGCTGGGTCACCGACCGCGAGATGACCGATGTCCTCACGCTCGCGCAGCTCCTGCCCGGCCCGAACATCGTCAATGTCGCGATCATGATCGGCGTGCGTTTCAGGGGCGCCGCTGGCGCGGCGGCCGGCGTTCTGGGGCTCCTCGGCGCGCCGCTGGTCATCGTGCTGGCGCTCGGCGCGACCTACCTCGAGTTCGCGGACGCGCACTGGTTGAAAGGTGCATTCAGAGGCGTCGGTGCGGCGGCCGCCGGGCTGATCGTCTCGGTGGGCGTCCGACTCGCGCACTCCTTGCATCCCCGGCCGCTGGTCATCCTGTTCGGCGCGGCAAGCTTTGCGGCAATCGCCCTTGCGGCACTTCCGCTCCCGCTGGTGGTGCTTGTCCTTGCGCCACTCGGCGTGTGGGTTGCCTGGCGGGCGGAGCGCTAGAGTGGACGCGCCCGGCGCAGCGGGGACGTTGCTCGGCCAGCTCGCGGTGCTGTCGCTGGTGTCGATCGGTGGCGCGCACGCGGTGCTCCCCGACGTGTATCGGCTGGTCGTGACCGAACACGGGTGGATGACCGGCACGGAGTTCGCGACTGCCGTCGCCCTGAGTCAGGCAGCGCCGGGCCCGAACGTGCTGGTGATGACACTCATCGGACAGGCTGTCGGCGGGCCTGCGCTCGGCATCGCGGCGCTCATTGCGTTCTGCCTGCCGTCGTCGCTACTCGCGTATCTCGCGGTACGCGCCGACCTCAAAGCGCGGGACGCGCCTTGGCTGCGCGCGACGAAAGAGGGGCTGGCGCCGATCACGGTAGGCCTCGTCCTGGCCAGCGGCTTTATACTGACGAAAGGAACGGCGGGCAGCGGCACGACGCTCGCCATTGCGATGGTGACCGCATCGCTCGCGTCGACGACCCGGCTCAACCCGCTGTGGTTCATCGGCGCCGGCGCGCTGATCGGCGCGCTTGCCTAAAGCGGCCGGCGCGTCGACCCCGATCGAAATGCCACGACTGCAGTGACAAAGAGGAATCACGCATGACCAAGCAGGGCGCGCAACCCAATTTTGTCTTCATCGTCGCGGACGATCTCGGCTACGCGGACCTCGGCTGCTATGACGCACGCGCGCAGGCGACGCCGGTGCTCGATCGGTTGGCCGCCGAAGGTCTGCGCTTCACCGACGCCTACTCGAACTCGCCGGTATGCTCGCCGACGCGCTTCGCAATGATCACCGGGCGCTACCAGTACCGGCTGCGCGGGGCGGCGGAAGAGCCCATCACCGCGCAAGCCCGCGGGCGCGACGATCTCGGGCTGCCGCCCGCGCATCCGACCTTTCCGTCGCTCCTGCGCGACGCTGGCTACGCCACGTGCCTATCGGGAAAGTGGCACCTCGGTTATCCACCCCATTTCGGTCCGCTGAAGAGCGGCTACGCGGAGTTCTTCGGGCCGCTCAGTGGAGGCATCGACTATTTCACGCATTGCGGCCGCGCAGGGGAGCACGACCTCTACGAGAACGACCGGGAGGTCGAGCGGACCGGCTACGTGACTGACCTGATCACGGACCACGCGGCGGCTTTCATCGCCCGGACCGCAGCGAAATCGCCCTTTGCGCTGAGCGTGCACTACACGGCGCCGCACTGGCCGTGGGAGACGCGCGCGGATGCCGATGAAGCGAAGCGCATCCACGGCGCGATCCACCACCCCGACGGCGGCTCGCTCGAGATCTATCGCACCATGCTCAACCACATGGACGAGGGGATCGGCAAGATCCTCGACGCAATCGACGGCGCGGGTACTCGGGAGAACACGCTGGTCGTGTTCACGAGCGACAACGGCGGCGAACGCTTCTCCGACACCTGGCCGTTCGTCGGCGCGAAGATGGACCTCCTGGAGGGCGGCATCCGCGTCCCGCAGATCGCGCGCTGGCCCGCGGCGATCCGCGCCGGCGGCGTGACGCGTCAGCTCGCGATCACGATGGACTGGGGGGCAACGTTCCTCGCCGCGGCGGGCGTCGCGCCGCACCCGGAATATCCGTTGGACGGCATGGATCTCGCCGCGTTGCTGCGCGACCCCGCGAAGACGGTTGATCGGGAGCTCTTCTGGCGCATGAAATTCCGCAACCAGACCGCGGTGCGCTCAGGCGACTGGAAGTACCTCGCGATCGAGGGCCACGAATATCTCTTCGATCTCGCGAAGGACGCGCGCGAGCGCGCCAACCTCGCGAGACGTTTTCCGGACCGTCTTGCCGCGATGCGCGCGCGCTACGAGGAATGGAGTGCGACCATGCCGCCGATTCCCGCCGACGCGAAGGCCTCGATCGTCTGCGGTCCGGGCGACATGGCGAAGCCGAGCTGAGCGGCCGTGCCGGCGCTACTTTGCGTCGATGCGATAGCCCGCGCCGATGGACTCGACCGCAGCGCGTGCGACGCGATCGTCGAACTCCCAGTTGCCGCCGCTCACGCCGATTCCGCCGATGCATTCGCCATCGACGATGATCGGATAGCCGCCCTCCATCGCGGTCCAGCGCTCGGGGCCCGCGGCAAGCGCGAGTCCGATGGCGTGCGTCGTGTCGAGCGCCTGGGCCTGCGCGCCCTTCGCGCTCGTCGGCCGCTTGTTGGATGCGGCACACACCGCCTTCGTGGTCGAAGAGTGCACGGTGTGAAACCGCCCGCCGTCCATGCGCTCGAGTGTCACGAGATGGCCACCTGCATCGGCGATCGCAACGGCGATCGGAATATTCTCCTTCTCGGCCATGCCGATCGCGGTGGTCAACATTTTTCGTGCACCCGCCAGGGTCAGGCGCTTCGCATCGGCAACGTACATGTCCATGTTCTCCGGAAAGGGAAGAATTCACACGCGCCCGTCGAGCCCGCCGCGCGCATTGGATTGAATTCTAGTCCGTCTGGCGTATTCTTTGACGCAGATCAGCCCCCGCTCGGCATCGGGTGCTACACGTCCTGGTTTCGATTGAATTGCAGCAAAGGGTACCCGGCATGTCCTCCACGCCTCCCATGAACACCCGCCGTCGTTCCCTCTCATCCCCCGTCGTTCGTCACCCGCCGGGGCGAAGACCAAAAAGGCCGGCGGAACGACCATGAAGAACGCCGTCCGGCGCGTCGCGAGCGGCGACACGCCGCCGGTGCTAGACGCGGCGGCCATCGAGGAGTATGCGATCGAGCAGGCCGGAGCGGCTGCGGAAGAAACGACGGCCGGCGCGATCCGCGATCTTCTGGAGGGCGTCAATGCGGCCGACGCAGTGCGCGTCCTGCGCGCCGTGCTCGACCAGCAGCGGGGGCTCGAAAACCTCGCACGGCGGGCCGCCGACCGCGAGCTGGCCGACAACTGGCGCGAAGGCGGTTATCCCTACAAGAACCTTCTTTCGCGGAAAAACTACGAGCGGCAGAAGTACCGGCTGCAAGTGGAGCTCTTGAAACTCCAAGCGTGGGTGAAGGATACGGGGCAGCGCGTCATCGTGCTGTTCGAGGGCCGCGACGCGGCCGGCAAGGGAGGTACGATCAAGCGCTTCATGGAACATCTGAATCCGCGCGGCGCACGAGTGGTCGCACTGGAGAAGCCCACCGTCGAGGAGCGCGGGCAATGGTATTTCCAGCGCTACGTCGAGCACCTTCCCACCGCGGGCGAGATCGTCCTCTTCGACCGCAGCTGGTACAACCGCGCGGGTGTGGAGCGTGTGATGGGCTTCTGCACCGACGCGGAGTACAGCGAGTTCATGCGCCAGGCTCCGGAGTTCGAACGCATGCTCGTGCGCCAGGGCATTCACCTCTTCAAATTCTGGTTCTCGGTGAGTCGTCGCGAGCAGCGGCGCCGGTTCAAGGAACGCGAGGTGCACCCGCTCAAGCAGTGGAAGCTGTCCCCGATCGACAAGGCGTCACTCGGCAAGTGGGACGAGTACACGAGCGCGAAGGAGGCGATGTTCTTTCACACCGACACGACCGATGCCCCGTGGACAGTGATCAAGAGCGATTGCAAGAAGCGTGCGCGCCTGAGCGCCTTGCGCTACATCCTGCATACCCTGCCCTACACCGGGAAGGACCCCGACCTGATCGGCGTGCTCGATCCGCTGATCGTCGGTCGCGCGCAAGTGGTCTTCGAGCGCGGAGAGCGCACCGCAATTCCGCCGAGTCGTGTAGCGCGTTTCGGTAATAGAGGCTTCTGCAGAAGTCCGTCATTCCCGCGAAAGCGGGAATCCAGACCGATTCAATTCATGGGTTTGCTGGATCCCCGCGGGAGCCTGCCCTCGAATGGGGTAATCGGGGGCGAGGATGACGTGGACAGACGCTCCCTAGCGACGCCGGCGCGGTCCTCCGCCCCGATGCGTCACGGCGCCCTCGAAGGCAGATCCCACCACCCGCGCATATTTCTCCAGCACCCCGGAGAGCGGCCGGCGCCGGGGTCGCCGCCAGCGGCCGCGGCGTGCGTCCAGCTCTTCCTCGGGCACGTGCAGTTCCGCAACACCGGCGTCCGCGTCGATGGTGATACGGTCGCCGTTCGCGACGAGCGCGATCGGACCGCCCGCCGCGGCCTCGGGCGACGCATAGCCGACCATCATTCCGCGCGTCGCCCCCGAGAACCGCCCGTCGGTGAAGAGCGCGACCTGCTCGCCCAGTCCCTGTCCGTAGAGCAGCGCGGTGATTCCCAGCATCTCGCGCATGCCGGGACCGCCCTTCGGTCCCTCGTAGCGGATCACCAGCACGTCGCCGGGCCGGCAGTCGCGGCCACGCACGTAAGCGGTGCAATCCTCTTCCGAGTCGAACACCCGCGCCGTTCCTTCGAAGCGCCGCGACTTCAATCCCGCGACCTTGATCAGCGCGCCGGCGGGACACAGGTTGCCCTTGAGCACGACGATCCCGCCGCTCGGAAGGATGGCTTCGGTGCGCACCACGGCGCCGTCCGCGTCCGGATGCGCCGTGAGCGCGGCCTCGAGCGTCGTTCCCGCGAGCGTCAGGCAATCGCCGTGCAGCACGCCCCGCGCAAGGAGCGCCTTCAACACTGCGTAGGCGCCTCCCGCTGCGTGCAAATCCTTCGCCAGGTACCGCCCGCCCGGCTTCAGGTCCGCGATCAGCGGCGTGCGCCGCGACACGCGTGCGAGGTCGTCGAGCGTGAAGCGGATGCCCGCCTCGTGTGCGATGGCTGGAATGTGCAGCCCCGCGTTGGTCGAGCCACCGGTCGCCGCCACTGCGGCACACGCGTTCTCGAGGCTCTTCACCGTGACGAGGTCGCGCGGCAGCGGACCGCCGTCGCGCAGGATCTTCATCGCGGCCGCTCCGGTTGCGCGCGCCAGCGCCGGGCGAGTTTCGGCCACGGCAGGGAGCGTGGCGGAACCGGGCAGCGCGAGACCGAGCGTCTCGGACACCATCGCCATGGTGTTGGCGGTGAACTGTCCGGGACACGCCCCGAGCGTCGGCAGGCATACGCGCTCCAGCTCGCCGAGCTCCGCCTCGCTCAACTTGCCTGCCATCACCTCGCCCACCGCCTCGTACGTGTCGAGCACCGTCACATCCCGCCCGCGCCAGTTGCCCGGCAGAGCCGCGCCGCCATAGAGAAACGCGGACGGCAGGTTCAGGCGCACCATCGCCATCATCATCCCGGGCAGCGTCTTGTCGCAGCCCCCGAACGTGACCAGCGCGTCGTAGGCGTGACCGCGCGTCACCGCCTCCACGCCGTCCGCGATCAATTCCCGCGAGGGCAGCGAATAGCGCATGCCGGCGTGATTCATCGACATCGAGTCGGCGACCGCGATCGAAGCGAAATCGAACGGCACGCCGCCGGCGTCGCGCACTGCGGCGCACGCTTCGCGCACGAGCGCGCCGAGGTGCGCATTGCAGGGGGTCACGCGACCGTCGGTCGACACGACCCCGACGAAGGGCTTCTCCAGGTCGGCATCGGTCAAGCCCAGTGCGCGCAGAAATGCGCGGTGTGGCGCGCGATCCAGACCCTCCACGGTGACCCGCGAAGGAAGTGAGGTGCTGCGCGTCGCGCGTGCGCTGCGTTTTCCGTTCCGGGCCATCGCATGCGAATGGTAGCGCAGCATTTGGTTGCCGGCGGCGAACGTAATCGCGACAATCGAACCGGGCACGACTTCTCGGTCCACTACGCAGCTCCCACCGAACTTGCGATTCACCACCCTTTCCGCATCGATTGCTGCGAGCCTGGTGCTCGGCGCCGGCCTCGTGGCGGGGGCGGACATCGCAACAACGCGCTCGATCGAGCTCACCATCGGGGACCTCGCCGGTCCCGGCTTCGCGGTGAAGGCGATCCAGATCGAGCTTTCGGGAGCGGACCTCTCGCAAGCGCGGCTACGCATCGGCGAGCTTGCCGCGCACGATCTTCACTGGCGAGATGTCGTGATTTCATGCGCGAAGTTCCAGCTTGAGCAATCGGTCATCGCCTGCGATGACGGCCGGGTCGAGTCACCGGTCGGCCTGCCGATCGCGTTCCGCCACGATCTGGCGTCGGGCGAGACGCGCCTGGTCGTATCGCCGGGCGGAGAAGAGCGCTGGACAGTGGAGGCTTCGGGAGGTAACCCGCAGCGCATCGTGGCGCGCGCGAAAGCTGCGTCCGTGGCGCGCATCCAGGGGATTGTCCAAGGGTTTGCCCCCGAGATGCCGGTGAAGATCGGTGCGGGCGTCTTCGACGGCGTACTGACGGTCGAGATGCCAGAATCGGGAGATTCGAAGATCGATAGCGAGATCACATTTCGCGCCGGAGCCTTCGCCGATGCGTCGGGGCTGCATGCCGGGGAGGGACTCGCGGGGCAGCTTGCGCTCCACGCGCAGGGTCGCGGGGACAACTGGCAGTGGCGCTCCGAGGAAGAGTGGTCGCAAGGCGAGGTCTTCTGGTCTCCGGTCTATTCGAAGGCGGGATTCCGGTTGACCGCCGAGGGAACCATTGATGCCCGCACGATCGAGGTGACCCAAGCGCTGCTTGCCATAGAAGAAGTCGGCGAGATCCGGGCAAGCGCGACGATCGACCGGCAATCGCAGGATGTGGTGCGCGCGCAAGTCGAGACGGGCGATCTGGCCATGACGCCGCTCTATACGCGGTTTCTGCAGCCGGCACTGGCGCAGACTGCGCTTGGCGAGCTGCGCACCGAAGGGCGCATGCGAGCCAGCCTCCGCTGGCAGGACGGAAAGCCCACGCATGCGACGCTCGAGCTGGAGGACGCGTCGGCCGAAGACCTGCGTGGCCGCTTCGCGCTGTTTGGTGTCTATGCAAGCCTGCCATGGCAGGCAGGCGTCCGCACCGAGGGGCGCATCGGCATGTCGGGCGCGGAAGTGCAGCGACTGCCGCTCGGTGCGGTCGGCACCTTTCTCGATATCGGCACGAACGAGGTACGCGTCGACGACTTCTCGATACCGGTGCTGTCGGGACTGCTCACGCTGAGCGATTTACATCTGCGTCGCGACAAGGATGGCATCGCGTGGCGGGTACGTGGCGCCATCTCGCCGATGCCGCTCGCGGAGATGCTGGCGCATTTCGGATTGCCGGCCATGCAAGGCACGTTGTCGGGCGAGATTCCTCTCGTGCGCTACGAGCGGTCAACGCTCACCGTCGACAGCGCGTTAACCATTCGTATCTTCGACGGGACGGTAAAGGTGTCGGATCTCGTCGTCGAAAGCCCGCTGGGCCTCGCGCCACGATTGATGCGCGATCTCGATGCGCGCAACCTCGATCTCGAGCTGGTCACGCGCGCATTCTCCTTCGGGAACATCACCGGCAGGCTCGACGCGCGGATCGCCGACCTCGAGCTGTCGACTGGAGACCAGTCCGGTTCGACGCGCGCCTCGAGTCCAGCCCGGGCGATTATCCGCGACGCATCAGCCAGACCGCGGTCAACAATATCTCCGCGCTCGGCGGCGCCGGCGCGGCGGTGGCCGTTCAGCGCAGTATGCTGCGATTCTTCGAGAGCTTCGGCTACTCCAGGCTCGGCCTCAGCTGCCGGCTGCGAGAAGGAGTGTGCCGCATGGGTGGAATCGAGGACACGCAGCAGGGATTCGTCATCGTCGAGGGCGGCGGTGTTCCTGCAATCAACGTGCTCGGCTACAATCGCGATGTTGGGTGGGACGAGCTGTTGACCCGCCTGCGGCGGGTGATCGATTCGAACGTCACGCCGACGATCACACTGAGCGGGGATCCCATGAACGCGACGAAACTGTCTGCAGGCCGGCTTCGCAGCGGCGGCGCTGCCGATCGTGCTCGCGAGCTGCGTGACGATCAACATCTACTTTCCGGCAGCCGCCGCCGAGAAAGCAGCCGACAAGATCATCGACGAGGTCTACCGGCTCGATCCGAGCAAGGGCGCGACGGGCGACAAGCCCGCCGCGCAGTGAGCGGCGACGCCCAACAGCGAGGCAGAACCATGCGTGCACGACAATTGTTCAACCGAATCGGCGATCTTGGCAAATGTCTTCGCGCTCGCCGTCGGCCTCGTCGCGAGCGGCAGTGCACTTGCGCAAGCCAACCTGGACATCGACACCCCGCGATCCGCTCGCTCACTGCAAGCATGCAGCAGCGGCATGCGCAGCTTCTGCCCTACTACAAGAGCGGCGCGGTCGGCGTCTCGCGTGACGGGCTGGTCGCTCTGCACAATGCGAACGCGGTGCCGCTCGCCCAGCGAGCCCAGGTGAACGCCATCATCGCCGCCGAGAACCAGGATCGACTCGCGCTCTACCGCGAGATCGCGCGCGCGAACGGGCATCCCGAGTGGGAAGCCGACATTCGCGCCAAATTCGGCGAGCGCTGGATCGCAAGCGCGCAGCCCGGCTGGTGGGTGCAGGACCCCGGCGGCGCCTGGCGGAAGAAATAGCCCTCCCGAGAACCGCATTCCCTGACCCCGCGCCATCGGCGCTGACGGCCGGCCGATTGCATGGGCGCGATTCTGCGCCGCCGACGCCAAGTACTTCACGCAGACGCCCCTGAGCAGAAACAATTGAAACATTCCTGTGCACCGCCCGAAATCGGGCGGATACCGGTGCTCACTACAGTCTCTCCTGACGCTGCGGATCGGCCCGCCACACGGATCCGGCGCAGCACAGACACGGGAGACGCACATGAAGCATCTGAATCTGGTGGCCCTCGGCGCGCTCGTCGCAGCCTACGCGCTGGGACCCATGGCAACGCAAATCCTCACGCCCGCGGTGCCGTTCGTGCACCGCGATTTCGCCATCTCGATGGCAGCCGCGCAGACGCTGATCAGCCTGGCGTTCGCGACCATCGCCGTGATGACGCTCGTCTACGGTCCGCTCTCGGACCGCTACGGGACGGCGTCCCGGTGATCCTCGCCGGAACGACGCTCTTCTGTCTCGGCAGCCTGATCGCCGCGTTTGCGCCCACGCCCGAGTTGCTGATCGCCGGGCCGCATGGTGCAGGCGGCGGGGAGCTCGGCCGGGCTGGTGCTCACGCGCACGATCGTTCACGACGTCTATGGCCGCGAGCGCAGCGCGAAGGTTCTCGCCTACCTGACCGTCGTGATGATCTTCGTGCCGATGCTGTCGCCGCTGGCGGGCGGCGTCCTGCTCGATCACGTGAGCTGGCGCGCGATCTTCGGGCTGTGCGCCGCGCTGGGTAGCGTGGCGCTGGTGCTGCTCGCCGTCTACCTGCCCGAGACGCACCCGGCGCGTGTCGCGAAGCTCGGCTTGCGCCAGGCATTCGACAACTTCGGTGCGCTGCTCGCGGACCGTCGCTACGTCGGGCCGGCGCTCTTCTTCAGCTTCGTGATGGCCACCTTCTTCGTCGCCCAGGCCGCGATCCCCTACCTGATCGTGGAGGTGCGCGGCGGCACGGCGACCGAGTACGGAGTGTGGTTCGCCGTGCTGTGCGCGTTCTATATCGGCGGAAACTATGCGTCGGGCCGCTGGGGGCATCGGATTCCGCGCAGCAAGCTGATCGTGTTCTCCGGAATCGGCTGCCTCACGGCGGCCATCGCCGGCCTGGCCACGGTCAGCATGTTCGAATGGAGCACCGCCACGCTCTTCGTGCCCGCGATTGCGCTTGCCCTGTTCGGTGCCGTCGCCATCGCGCCGGTGCAGGCGGAGGCGGTTGCGGCGCAGCCCGAGCGCTCGGGCTCGGCCTCGGGCCTGATGAGCGGCATGCAGATGGCGATCGGCGCGGCGGTCGTGCAGGTCGTCGGGTTCAGCCACGATGGCACGCCCTACCCGATGTTCATCGCGCTAATCGCCTGCGCGGCCATGGCGCTGGTCGCCTACGGCAGCGTGTACATCGCCGAGCGCCGCGTGACCGCTCCGGCAGCCGCCTAATACGATACGGGATCCGGCGTTTGTCCCCGGTCCGATTTCCCCCTACGATTCGGGGAAACCGGACCGGGGAATTCGTTTGGACAAGACAGACAGCGTGGCATGGGCGGCGCAGCTCGCGCCGCAACTGGCAGCACGCGCGCAGGAGACCGTCCAGGCGCGCAAGATGCTCGCGGAAAACGCCGCGCTACTGCGTGAGGCGGGGCTCTTCCGCACATTGCAGCCCGCGCTGTGGGGGGGCGACGAAGCAAGCCTGCACCAGCACCTGGACATCGTGGAGGCGATCGCGGGCGGATGTGGCGCAACCGGCTGGTGCCTCGGCGTCATGCACGCGCATTCCTGGCTAATGGGACTCTTCAGCGAGCCCGCGCAGCGTGACGTCTACGGTGCGGATCCCGATGCGCGCATTGCGGCGGTACTGGCGCCGCGCGGCAAGGCACGCCGAACGTGCGGACGGGTACGTGCTCGACGGATTCTGGCCGTTCTGCTCCGGCTGTCACCACGCCCAGTGGCTGATCTTCGGCGCGAGCGTCGCCGACGACGCAGGGCAAGCCGTCGATGAAGCCGTATTTCTCATTCCGAGCGAGCAAGCCGCAATTCAGGACGACTGGTACGTCGGCGGCCTCGCCGGCACCGGCAGCAACAGCGTCGTGGTGAAGGACGTCGTCGTGCCCGCGCACCGTGTGCTCTCCATGCCTGGCGTGCGGGAAGGCCAAGCGCCGGGTGCAAGCCTGCATCGGACAACTCTCTACTACTCGGCTGCGGTGCCCGCGCTGGCGCTCTTTCTGTGCGGACCGGCCCTGGGCATTGCGCGGCGTGCGCTCGAAGTGTTCATCCAGCGACTTCCCGGTCGTACCGTCGCGTACACGTTCCAGGAGAAGCAGATCGAGATGCCGGTCACGCATCTGGAGGTCGCGGAGGCGGCCACCAAGCTCGACACCGCGCGGCTCGTCCTGCATGCAGTGGTCGACGAGATAGAGTCCTGGGCGGAACGGCGCCAGGTCATGCCGGTCGAACGCCGCGTCAAGGCGCGCATGGATTGCGCGTACGCGGTGCGACTGTGCCTGGAATCCACCGAGCTGCTGTACCTCGCCTCGGGCGGCGCAGGCCTCGCCGAGTCGAACACGATCCAGCTTGCCGCGCGCGACCTCCACGCGATCAACATGCACGGCATGCTGGCGATGAAGACGAATCTCGAGACGTACGGTCGCACGCTGCTCGGTCTCGCACCCAATACGCCGACTCTCTGATGTGCCTGCCGGACGGGAAATCGTGAAGTCGGACCGCGTGCTCGTCGTCGGCGCGGGACCCGTGGGCGTCACGCTCGCGCTGCTCCTCGCGCAGCGCGGCCTGCCGGTCACCGTGCTGGAGGCCGAAGCTGCAACCGATCATCGATTACCGCGCATCGACGTTCCATCCCCCGACAATGGACATGCTTGAGGAGTCAGGCATCACTGCCGGGCTTCTGGCGATGGGGCGCGTGTGCCCGACGTTCCAGTACCGCGACCGGCGCGAGGGCAGGATTGCGGAGTTCGATCTCTCACTGCTCAGGAACGACACGCGTCATCCCTATCGCCTGCAGTGCGAGCAATTCAAGCTCGTCGAATTCGTCCTGCAGCGCCTTGCGACGATGCCGGAAGTCGATGTGCGATTCGCGCACCGCGTGGAGAGCATCGTGCAGACAGACGACGGAGTTGCGGCGCTGGTCACAACGCCGTCCGGTGCCGAGCGGTTCGCCGGAAGCTGGCTTGTCGGGACCGACGGCGGGCGCAGCACGGTGCGCAAGTCTCTAGGCATCGAATTCGAGGGCCTGACCTATCCGGAGCGCTTTCTGGTCGCCGGCACGACGTTCGACTTCCGATCTGCCATCCCGGATCTGTGCTCGGTGCATTACATCGCGGATGCGGACGAGTGGGTCACGCTGCTCGAGATCCCCGACATGTGGCGATTCATCGCGCCGGTGCAGGCGGCCTCCGACGAAGAGGCGTTGTCCGACGAATTCATCCAGTCGCGGCTGCAGGGCTTCGTGCCGCGGGGCACGCACTACGACATCCAGGTGCGCGCGATCTACCGCGCGCATCAGCGGGTGGCGGCGACCTATCGCAAAGGCCGGGCGTTCGTGGCCGGCGACGCTGCGCATCTGAACAATCCGATCGGCGGTATGGGCTTGAACGGCGGATTGCACGACGCGCTCGATCTCGCGGACCGGATCGCGCGCGTCTGGCGCGACGCTGCGACGGCCGACATTCTCGACGGCTACGAACGCAAGCGTAAACCCGTCGTGGTCAGCGCGATCCTCGCGCAAACCGCGCAGAACAAACGGCTCCTGGAGGAGCGCGATCCCGTCGTGCGCAAGGAGACGCTCGAGCGCTGGCGGCGGACCGCCGCCGATCCGGAGCTCGCCTACCGCCACCTGCTGCAGACCTCCATGATCGCTGCGCTGCGCGCGGCCGAGCAGTCGTCGGCCTGATTATCGGCGGCCGCGCGATCAGGATCGGGAGCCGGCGGTCTGGGGCTTGATGGCCCGAGCCGGGCGCTTGACCAGATACTCCCGCGCGACGAGCACCGCGCCGAGGATGAACCCGCCGATATCGGTCGCCAGCGCACCGTGGAACGCGTCGGCGGGGATGACCAGCGCAATGCCCGAGAGCATGAACAGGATTCGCTCCACGACATTCAGGTTGCGAATGAGGTGCCCGACAATGCCGATGGATACCAGCCACACGCCGATCAGCGCCGTGACCGCAGCGAAGACGATCGCCAGGGCCGGGCCCTCCATCACCAACGTCGGCGCGAATACGAACATGAAGGGAATCACGAACGCGATCCAGCCGAACCGCATCGCCGCGAACCCCGTACGCATGGGATCCGCTCCGCTCAGTGAGGCGGCGGCGAACGCGGCGATCGCCACCGGCGGCGTGATCATCGACATCATTCCGAAGTACAGGATGAAAAGGTGCGCGGCGATCGGAACGATCCCCACCTTGACGAGGGCGGGCGCCACCAGGGTCGACAGAAGGATGTAGACGCCGGCGGTGGGCATGCCCATGCCGAGCAGGATGCACACGCCGGCCGATATCAGGAGAATCAGGAACACGTTTCCGCCGCCGAGTTGCACCAGCGCCAGCGTCAATCCGAATCCCAGCCCGGAGATGTTGAGCACGCCGATAACGAAACCGGCAGCCGCACCGATCATGATGATGTCGAGCACGGCGATGCCGGTGGTCCTCGAGCGCGTCGAAGATGTCGCGAAAGCGAAGTCGCTCTACCCTGATAGCCGACGACGCATTCCGGTGGCCAGGATCACGACCGCGGAAAGCAGCGCCGAGAGCTCGGGCGAGTAGTTCAGGAAGAAGAGCGTGCCGATCAGCACGATGAACGGCAGCGGGAACATCCAGCCCGTCTTCAGCACGGGCCACGCCTTGGGAATCAGGTGCTCGGGTATGCGCAGGATGCCGCTGCGCGCGGCCTCGAGATCAGCGACGATGAAGAGCGCGCCGTAATAGAGAATTGCCGGAATCAGCGCGGCGATGACCACTTCACCGTACGGAGATCTGCAGGTAATCGGCCATCAGGAATGCGGCGGCGCCCATGATGGGCGGCATCAGCTGGCCGCCGGTCGAGGCCACCGCCTCGATGGCGCCCGCGTCGACCGCACGGTAGCCCCCGGAACGCATCAACGGGATGGTGATGACTCCGGTTGTCACGACATTCGATACCGCGCTTCCCGATATCGATCCGAACAATGCCGAGGCGGTCACCGCGATTTTCGCCTGCCCGCCACGAAAGCGTCCCACGATCGCAGTTGCGATTTCGGTGAAGAACGCCGATCCACCGGATTTCAGGAGCACCTGGCCGAAGAAGACGAATGCCGTGACGATCGTCGTCACGACGATCATCGGCGTGCCGAGCATCGCCGATGCATCCCACGCGAGATAGTAGGCAAGGTTGACAAACTCGACGTTGCGGCCGGACAGCGTGCCTGGGATCAGGTGACCGACAAGCGCCAGCACGATGAATCCGACGATGATCAGGGTCAACGCGGTGCCTGCCGTGCGGCGCAGCCCCTCGATGACGAGCACGACCACGATGAGCCCCGTCACGAGCCCGTCGCGCGGATGCATCGCGATCAGCTCCGCGAGCACGGGATAACGGACGGCCATGTAGCCGGCCGCACCGAATCCGGCCGCAGCGGCCAGCCAGTCGTACCAGGGCATCCGGTCGGCGGCGGCCGCCTCGGCGGTCTTGCGGGCGCGCGCCGTCAGGAAGACGAGCGGCAGCGCGATCGCCAGCATGCCGAGCAGATATTGCTCGGTGTAGAGCAGCAGGCCGACCTCGCGAAAGAGGTCGGCCGCCCAGGCGATCGCGCCGCACGTGAGCGCGACCGCTAGGACGGTCGTGAGACCTTCCCGCACCCGCGCCACAGCGTTGGACCGTTCCGTCCCGCCGGTGGCGTCCAAATCGCGTCGACTTACTTAGGCGGCCACTGGCCGATTTCGGTGTAGTACTTGATGGCGCCCGGGTGATACTCGACGCCTTCCTTGAACGTCCTGGCCATGTGATCGGGCGAGAAACGGCCAAGCGCCGGGAACGCCGCCGCCAGCATCGCTTTGTTGTCGTGCATCGCCTTGACGACCTTGTAGACGAGCTCGTCGGAGGCCTTCGAATTGGTCAGCATGAGGTAGTCGTACTGCTGAACGTGCGTCGGCTCGAGGACGCCGACATTGACCTTCGACGGCTTGTAGAGGCCCGCCACCGCGACCGGCACGTGTTGCTGCATGCGAGCCACCCCCTCGGGCGTGTCGTCGATCCCGATCACCCGGATACCGCCGACCTTGGCATCGGTCTCCCGTACTTTCCCCGCGCCGAGCGCGAAGAAGAAGGCGTCGGTCTTGCCCGCCGCAAAATCGTCGGCACCTTTGACAACGTTGGGCACCGGCACTTGCTCGACGTCAGCGTAAGACAGGCCGCCGCTTGCAAGATACCCGTCCATCAGCACGCCGATGATCTTCTGGCTCGCCCACCCGGAAGGCAGCCGCTTGCCCTTGAGATCCTGGACGGTCTTGATATCGGAATCCTTGCGCACGAAAAGCGCGCTGGCAAACGGCGTGAGCACCGTCGCGACCCGGAGATTCTTCTGCGGGCGCCCGGCATAGATCACGGTGCCGGTCACGGCATAGAACGTCTCCAGCTCGTTGGCGAGCCCGAATTCCAGATTCCCCGCATTGACCTGCGGAACATAGGCCCCGCTGCCTCCGTGCGGCTGGACGCGCATCTGAATTCCCGCCTTCTCGGAGACCACCTTCGAAATGGCGGCCGAGGCTTGCGCCGTGTACGCGGTCGTGGTGGCGCCGATCCCCACGGTCTGAGCCATGGCAATAGGGGTGGAAAATGGCGCCGCCAGGGCCGCACGCGACAATAAACGTCAAGCGAGTTCTGATTTTCATGCTGCTCCTCCTCGTTCTTTGGACTTGGACCAAGTTACATCCCCGGGTCTCGAAGGGTAGGTGGCGTGGGGGAGCGTGTCAAACCGCAGTGCGGGGTGGTGCTTCCTTCATACAGCAAACCACCCCGTCGCCTTTGGCGCCACCCCTCTTCGGAGAGAAGGGGAAAGGGCTTTTGACCCTCCTCCTCCGTTCCAAGGAGGGGTGCCCCGTGAACGCGGAGCGGAGTGGTTTGATTCAGCAATTGCAGCCGGGGTAGTAAACACGAACGGCTGCGCTCAGGCCGCTGCGGCGAGCGATTCGCTCGCCGCCATGTCCGCTGCGCGCTCGCGCGCCGGCCAGTCGACCTGGACCTCCGCGCGGTCGAACGCGGAGATGACCAGCCGGCCCGCGCGATCGGCGACGAATTGCTCCCCGACACGCACGACATGGTCGATCGAATCGTGGGCCTGCGTGATCCACAGAGTGCCCTTTCGCACGCGAATGACGAGCCCCCGCGCCGCGGCAATCGAAACGTGGCCGTTGCCGAGCAGCGAGAAGCGCCCACCGATGTTGGCGCGCGCGATGGGTCCGTTCTGCAAGCGCGGGAAGGCAATCTTGCGCAAGCCGAGCGGCGCAGCGTCGGGATTGAGAAATGCGGACCAGTCGGACTGGTTGGCGGATGACAGGATGGACATGGCGGATCTCCTTTCGTGATGTCGTGATTTACATTCCAATGAGTCGGGCGCTGATACCTTGCGCGTGTACGGTTCTCAGGACGCCGAGTGCACTGATGACCTGCGGGTCGTAGTGCACGACCATGAGCTGACGCGCGCGCGAATTCGGATTGGCATGCGTGACGCCACGCTCGTTCTCCAGCGTGCGCGCGAGGCGGCGGCGCGCTTCGGCGTCCAGCGTCTTGGGCAGGTGGACGATGACGTCCGAATAGTTGGCGTGCATCTCGATCGCTCCTCTTCTCGTTGGCCCGTGCGGGCCGGGGCTTGTGCGTCGCGCCGCAGGCGCGCCGTCAAGCTGAGAGCGATCTTAGGACTGCGGTGTATCGGCCCGATTTCCGCGCCGATGCAGTTTGTTACGGCTTTGTATCGCGCGGGGGGCGTTCGTGAATTCGTACCGGCGAACCTTAACCGTGAAGCCGATTCGCGCGGGACGGCGGCGTGGCGGCCTTACCGCTGCCTTGCCGCTGCCTTGCCGCCGCTTTTCCGGATTGCGCGCTTGCTTCCGCCTGCTCGCTTGCCCCGGGATGCCGCCTTGCGTGCCGGCACTTCGCGCGGCGACGTGCGTGAACCACCTGGGGTCGCTTTGCGACGCGTGGGGGACGCGGCCGCCCGCGTGGGCGCGTGGCCCGGTTGCATCGACGGACGGCCGCCCGGCAGATGGGCGCGCAGCAGTGCGAGCAGCTTGTCGATGTCCACGGGCTTTTTCAGCAGGGCGACGACGCCGCTGCGAGGCCATGGCTTCATCGGTCACCGGATCGCTGTAACCCGTGTAGAGAATCACGGGCATATCCGGACGCACCCCCGTCAACCGCTGCGCGAGCGCGATGCCGGTGAGACGCGGCATCGTCTGGTCCGTGATCACCAGGTCGATTCGCGACGGATCGTGCGCAAACCACACCTCGGCTTCGGTCGGACTGCGCTTGACCGTCACGTCGAGCCCCCAGTTCGCGAGCATCTCGGCCATGAAGTCGCCGACCATCTCCTCGTCGTCGACGACGAGGACCCGCCCGGTGAGGTGCGGTCGTGGCCGACTCGGTACCGGTTCCTTCGCCGCCGCCGCGCCGAACACGGTTCGCGCCGCGTCGGCCGGCGCGAACCGCAGGCGAAAAGTCGTGCCGTGTCCCGGGGCCGTATCGACGACGATGTGCCCGCCGTGGTCGTGCACGATGCCGTGCACCATCGCAAGACCCATTCCGCTGCCCCGGCCCACCTCCTTCGTGGTGAAGAACGGCTCGAACATCCGGTCGAGAACATCGGGCGCGATCCCGGCTCCGGTATCCGAGACCGAAAGCTCCACGTGATGCCCGGCAACCTTCTGCCGACAGGACGCACACACCGCGTCGGTGGAGTCGACCTGACGCACGGCGACCCGGATGACCCCCGTGCCCGACATCGCGTCGCGCGCGTTGATGCACAAATTGAGGAGTACCTGCTCGATCTGCACGGGATCGCTCATCACCGCAGGCACGCCGTCAGCCAGGTCCGTTTCCAGCTCGACCGTTGCAGACAGGCTCGACTGCAGCAGCTTTACCGATTCCTTGACGAGCGGCACGAGGGAAAGTGCCCGCCGCTCGCCCCGTTGACCCCGGCTGAAGGTGAGCATCTGCTGGATCAGGTCGCGGGCGCGCTGCGCAGCGCGCTGGGCCTGGTCGAGGTACTTGCCCAGCTTCGCGTCGCCCAGATCGCCCTGGCGTTCGGCGCCCAGGACGATGTAACCCAGGATGCTGGTGAGGATGTTGTTGAAATCGTGCGCGATACCCCCGGTGAGATGACCGATCGCTTCCATCTTCTGCGCCTGGCGGAGTTGTGATTCCAGCCGGCCCCGCTCCTCCTCGGCGCGCTTGCGCTCGGTGATGTCGCGGACGACGGAGAGCACGTGCGGCTCGCCCCGATAGCGAATCGGCGTCGTGTCCACTTCGATGTGGAACCGTCGACCGCTCTTGTGGACCGATTCGAGCTCCACGTGGCAGTTCTCTCCAGCCAGTGTTCGCCGGATCACGTCCTTGCGCTCCTCGATCGACTCCGTCGGCAGGTGGCTGGGGTAGTCATCACCGAGGACTTCCTCGCGCGTGAACCCATACATGCGCTCGTAGGCCGGATTGATATCGACACGGCGCAGATCGAAGTTCCAGAGCACGAGGGCATCCGTCGAGGCGTTGAAGATCGCGCGATACTGCTCCTCGCTGGACTGCAGGGCTTCGATCGTCTGGCGACGCTCCGTAATGTCTCGAAGATAGCCGACAAAGATCTTGCCGTCCGGTCCCTCGGCGACGGCGATGGCCAGCTCTGCCGGAAATTCCGTTCCGCCCCGGCGCATCGCAGTGACCTCGATCCGCTTCCCGATGAAGGGGCCGTGACCGGACGCGAGGTAACGCTCCATGCCGCGTCGATGTGCGTCGCGGAATCGTTCCGGAATCAGTCTGTCGCCAAGAACATCGCCGAGCATTTCGTCGCGCGTATAGCCGAAGCACGCCTCCGCCGCAGGGTTGAACTCGAGGATCCGGCCCTGCGCATCCATCGTGATGATGCAGTCGAGCGCCGCCTGCACGGTCGCGCGCAGCCGGTCGTCGCTCCTGCGCAGCGCCACTTCCCGCATCCGCCGCTCGGTGATGTCCCGGATTGCCGCCACCATGATTCTGTGGCCCTCGAGCTCGAAGAAGTTCGCGGTGATCTCGACCGGAAACACCGTGCCGTCCTTCTTGCGATGGTGGCGGAGCGGAACTCGTACCACGCCAGTGCGCGGCAACGCGCTACCGCGAGACATCGCCGCGCTGGTGTCTTCAGGCTCGGCAGAGACGTCGGTCGATTTGAGCGCAAGCAGCTCTTCGCGACTGTATCCGTACAGCTCGACCGCAGCACGATTGACGTCGAGATGCTGCAGAGTGTCGACGTCCACCACCACGATAGCGTCCGACTCCATCTCGAAGAGCAGGCGATAGCGCTCCTCGCTCTCGCGCAACTTCTCCTCGGCGCGCTTGCGATCGGTGATGTCGCGGATCGCCGCCAGCAGCATCTTCCGCCCGCCGAGCTCGATGATATTGCTCGAGATCTCGACGGGAAACACGGTGCCGTCCTGCTTGCGGTGGAATCGCAACGGGATCCGCAGCGTTCCCGTGTGCCTCAATATCGACGTTCGCGTCGCATCGGTCTCGACCGAGACATCGGTGGCCTTCATCCCCAGGAGCTCGTCGCGCGCGAAGCCGTAGAGCTCGGCCGCGGCGAGATTCGCGTCCCGCAGCTCCATCGTCTCGACGTCGACCAGGAGGATCGCGTCGGACTCCATGTCGAAGAGCTGGCGATAGCGCTGTTCGCTCGCGCGCAGGCGCTCGTCGGCCTCGCGCCGCGCGGTGACGTCACGCAGGATCACCAGCACGTGCGGCTGTCCCTGATAGTGCATCGGCACGCCGTGTATCTCCACGTTGAACCCGGCGCCGTCCTTGCGCTGACTCCGCGCCTCGATGTGGCAGGGCTTGCCGGCAAGGATCTGCGGCAGCAGGCTCGCGCACTTTTCCTGCATCTCGCCGGGGATGAACACCGGCCGCGCAAGTCCGACGAGCTCGTCGCGCCGATAGCCGTGCATGTCGAGGAATGCCTCGTTCACGTCGACGATGTGATGATTGGCATCCCACAGCAGCATGCCGTCGACCGACGCGTTGAATATCGAGCGGTACTGCTCCTCGCTCGCGCGGACTGCCGCCTCTGCGCGCTTGCGCTCCGTCACGTCCCGGACGATGGCGAGCACATGCGGCTCGCCGGAGTACCGGATGGGCATCGTGCGCACCTCGACTTGAACGCGCTCGCCGTTCTTGCGCACCGACTCGAGCTCGTCGTGCCAGGGTTCCCCTGCGAGCGTGCGCCGCACCATGCGGCGTCGCCGCTCGGCTTCCTCGAGTGACGGGGCCTCGAGATACGCCCCGCCGAGCACCTCTTCGCGCGAATAGCCGTAAATGCGCTCGTAGGCCGGGTTCACGTCCACGCGCTGCAGCGACGAATTCCACAGCATCAGTGCATCGGCCGATCCGTTGAAGATCGCGCGATACTGCTCCTCTCGCGCGCGCAGCGCCTCGTCCGCCCGCGTCCGCTCGATCTCGGTCACGGCGCGCGCCGCGAAGATCTTGAGCATTGACTCGACAAGATCGGGGTCCGGAAGTGTGCGCCGCGAAAGTACCGTCATGATCCCGATGGATTTGCCGTGGGCGTCGTTAAGCTGCAATCCGGCGTAGCTCTGAACACCCATGCTCCCGAACTCGCCCCGCAGCTCGAACAGCTCGCCAAGCCGTGATGGATACGCACGGTACTGCTGATCGAGCACCTGCTCGCAAGGCGTGCCCGCGATCGGATACTCGAAATTACCCATCAACTTGCCGTCGACCTGAAGCGCGAGCATCTTCAGCATGTCTTGCGCGCCTGGCTTGTGCAGCGCTATGAAGGCGATCTCGACGCCCAGGATCGTGGCGAGCGCGCCGACCAGCTCTCGAAAGACTTCGTCCCCGCTGGCGACCGATACCGCGAGCGCGGCGCTGCGCAGCGCGTCCTCGGTGCGGGTCCGCTCGAGCTCCGCCGCCGCCCGCACCGCGAATATCTTGAGAATCGCCTCGACGTGGTCGGACTGGGTAAGCGGCGCGCGGTTCATGACCGCAATCAGCCCGAGGGGCGCGCCGGAGGAGTCGGACAGCGCATAGGCCGCGTAGCTGTCCATGCCTTTCGCGTTGAACATGGTCCCCGGCGGGATCTCGGAGAGCGCCCCGGTCGGCACGAAGCGAAATGCGCGCCCGATGATTCCGGCGCAGGGGGAGTCGGCAAGGTCGTACTCGTAGCTCTTGAGCAGGCGCCCGTCCAGCCAGCCCGCAAGCGTGCGCATCCGATCGCGCGCCGCGTCCGTGAACACCGACACGAAAGCAACGTCCGTTCCCAGCACCGCGGCAAGATGCTCGACAAGACCTTCGAGACCTTTCACGCCGCCCGCGACGGACACAGCGAGCGAAGCACGCTTCAGCGCTTCCTCGGTGCGTTTGCGCTCCGTGATATCTGCTGCGATTCCGCACATCGCGTAAGGCTTGCCGCCCGTGTCGAACAGCGGGAACTTGTTCGTGAGCAGCGTACGCGACTGGCCGCCGATGTTTACCTGCTCCTCGACCGTGACCGCGTTTCCGGCTGCGATCGCGCGCGCGTCGTTTCCCATGAGCGTCGTTGCAGTGTCCGCCGGAAAGAGCTCGGGGGTGGTTTTTCCGACGATCTCACGCTGCGGCAATCCGACGATTCGCTCGAACGCCCGGTTCACGAAGAGATATCGGCCCGCCAGATCCTTGGCAAAGACGATCGCGGTCGTCGTATTGTCCAGGATCTGTTGCAGCCGTAGCTCGTTCTCGACCAGCGCGTGCTCGGCGCGCTCGAGCCGAGAGACGTCGCGGATACGGATCAGCACGCGCCGAAAACCGTCCACGTGCACGGCCTCGACGTGGACGATCGTGTCGACCAGCTTGCCGTCCTTGCGACGGTACTGCCAGGTACACCACTGCGGCAAACCCGCCAAGGCGCTGGCAAGGCGCTCGCGCGCGGAGGTTTCCGACGGCAATCCGTCCGGCTGATATGGCGGCGCGAATTCGAGCGGAGAACGGCCGATGAACTCGGCTCGGGTCACGCCGAAGAGCTGACACGCCGCCTCGTTGCAGTCTTCGACGTTCTCGGAGAGCACGAGGACGGCCAGATCCCGCTCGCTGAGCAGAAACCGGTAGGCCTCGCCCGCGCGGCTGAGCTCGCGCAGCGCTTCCTTATGGGCCGGCATGTTCATGGCCTCCAGTCTAGCCGTGCCCGGGTCCGCCAGCCCAGTGGGTTACGTGCCGGAAACCATTGAAACAATCCGGTTACATTCCGCACGGGCCGGACGCAGCGCCGCAGGCCGTGCGCGCGGCCTCAGGCCGAGCCGGGCACGTACATGTAGCCGGCGCCGCGTACCGTCTTGATGAGCTGCGGGTGGTCCGGATCGGTCTCGATCTTGCGCCGCAGGCGCGCGATGCGGATATCGATCGACCGGTCGAAGGGCTCCCAGTCGCGGTTACGGGTGTGCGTCAACAGCTGATCCCGCGACAGCACCTGATTGGGGTGATCGGTGAAAACCCGCAGAAGGTCGAATTCCATGCTCGTGAGCGGAACCTCCTGGCCGTCCGCCGCAACGAGCCGGTGCCCGGCGAGATCGAGCACACAACGACCGACGTTCACACGCCGACCCGCGTCCTTGCTCCCCTCGGCGGCGGCACCACCGGAAGCGCGCGCCTGGACGCGCCGGAGCACGCTCTTCAGCCGCGCGAGAAGCTCGCGGGGGTCGAAGGGCTTCGCGACGTAATCGTCCGCGCCGACCTCGAGGCCCACGACCCGGTCGACGACCTCGCCGGCTGCGGTGACCATGATGATCCCGATGTCGTGGCGCTCGCGCAACCAGCGCGCAAGCGATATCCCGTCCTCGCCGCCGAGATTGACGTCGAGCAGCACGGCATCCGGCACGCGCGCGGTGATCGCAGCCCGCATCCCTGCACCGTTCTCGGCCTCGGCCATTTCGAACCCGTGACCGGAAAGGTACTCGACGATCATTCCGCGCACGTCGGGATCATCCTCGACTACCAGCACGTGGCTGTTGGTCGTCACGCTCGGTCCTCCTGCATCCCCTGACCGGGGGATTATAGCCGCGTCGCATGCGGTGAAAACCCTCCTTCGAACGCACCGGCGTCTGCGCATGCGATCGAGTTACACGCCAATAACAAAGTGTCGCAATGAAGAAATCGGGCGATTACCCGGAGCCCCTAACCTGGGCACCGTGTCGCGACCCGACGGGCGGGTCGACCAACATCAAAGGAGAGGCTCATGTACACGGCAATGGACGAAGAAGTCTTTCTCGCCCCCGAGTCGATCATTTCGGGCGTGCTCGCCCATGATCTGGAGAGCGATCCGACCGCCGACCTCGATTTCGCCGCGGTGTCCCACGACGACTGGGCCGATCTGGCCGAGCTGGATTGACCGGAGGCATCACCCGTGACCAGGTCCTTCCATCAGCCGGTCTCCAGCCCGGACCACATGCCTGCCGTGATCTGCCTGCACTCGAGCGCAAGCTCGGCGCGCCAGTGGTCGGCGCTGCAGGACTCGCTCGCGGAGCGGATACCGGGTGCTCGCGCCGGATCTGCTGGGCTACGGGACCGGCGCGGACTGGAAATACGAACGAGCGTTGTCGCTCGACGACGAGGCGCGTCAAATCGAGCCGCTGATCGCGGCGGAACCGGGCGGCGTCCATCTGGTGGGGCATTCGTTCGGCGGCGCCGTCGCCTTGCACCTTGCGTTGAGGAATCCCGGACGCGTGAGGAGCATCGCGCTCTACGAGCCGATGCTGGCCAATCTGCTCCAGGAGGATTCCAGAACGCGCGCGGCCGCGGTCGAATTCGGCTCGATGCGCATTGCCGTGCGTCGCGCGGTGTATTCCGGACGGGCCGATCACGCCGCCCACGTCTTCATAGACTACTGGTCCGGGCTTGGCGCGTGGAGCGCGCTTCCGGACAAGCGGCGGCGGGCCATCGTGCAGCGCATGCGCAAGGTCGACGCAGAATTCGACGCAATCCTCTACAACGCCACGGGCCTGGCTGCGTACCACCGCATCGGGGTTCCAATGCTCGCATTAGTTGGCGGCGCGACGCGTCGCCCGCCGCGCCAAATCGTGGACCTGCTCTGCACGGTCCTCCCCGAGGTGACGCGCCGGGAGATCACCGGCGCGGGCCACCTGGGTCCGCTGACCCACCCGGGTGACGTCAATTCACGGATCCGCGCGTTTCTGGACAGTCATTCGGAACGCGCACCAATCGCACTGGCCGCGTAACCACGCACCACACCAAGGAGAACGTCATGAAAATCGTATCGTCAGACCGGGAACCCCGGGAACCGTTCGCGCCCACGAAGCTCGATTGGGACGTCGTCGAGCAGGCGCAACGCCAGGCCCGGAAGTTACGCGCCGAGGCGTTCACGCACGCGCTTTCCGCACCCGGGCGGGCGATCCGATCTCTCGTCGACCGCGCGCGCGCTCCGGTCAATTTCGAGCCGGTGGGTACCTGCCCTTGAATATCCGGATCACGCCGAAGTGGTGGTACTGGCTCGCGGCCCTGCTTCCGCTCGCCGCATCGCTTGCGGGCTGGGATGCGGGGCTTCCAATTGCCTTTGCAGCTGTAGCCGTGCAGATCGTCCATTTCGCGGTGCGCACGCTCAGCGTGCGCGCGTTTCCGGTGCAGGTGCCCACGGCATTCCTCGGATTGCTCGCGCTCGGAATGTGGCCGCCGTTCGCGTTCCTGCACTGGCTGCTGGTCGCCGGCACGACGATCAGGCTCGCTTTCGACTACTGCCTGCTCGCGCGCATGCTTGCGCTCGCATCGTGGAACCGGAGCGAGCCGCTATCCTGGCCATTGGTGAAACGGGCCTTCCTTACCCCGCCGGTGAACGGAAGCATTCTAGCGTACAGACCGCTGCAGGAATCCCCGGTAGCCCTCCCCCTGCGCCGCGCGTCCTGAGCGCGGCGTTCGGCGCGGCGTCGAGCACCTCGACGCCGCGCCGTTTTCTTTTTCGCGCGCGTTTGAGGCGGATACAAAACCACAACAAACGATGTAGCGGGCGCAATCGTTCCGATACCTCGGGCGCGCAGGATGGCGCCATGAAACTTGCAGCCCCTCGCAGCGCACCGCTTGATCGCCGTCCGTCTTCACGGGAAGCCTGACGATGGACCGCGCGGAAATTGCATCGATGCTCGCTGGAGTCGTGGACCTGCGTCTCCGTGACAGCCGGACGGTTCACGTACGGCCGGTCCGGCTGGACGACGCGGACGCGGTCCGGCTTTTTGTGCGCGGCCTCTCGGATGCGACACAGCGCCTGCGCTTCTTCGCGCCGATCCGCGAGCTCACGCCGTCGATGCTGAAGCGTCTGACCGAGGCCGACGGCCGACGCGATCGAGTGCTCATCGCGCTTGCCGGGGACGACAGCGAACGTCAGGTCGTCGCGCTGGCGCAGTACGCAGCCGACAAGGACGAGCGATGCGACCTAGCGCTCGTGATCGCCGACGCGTGGCAGAACCTGGGGCTCGGGCGGCTGCTGTTGGACATGCTGATCGAGACCGCGCGTGAAGCCGGCTTTGAGCGAGCCGGAGGCGACGTACTGCGCGGCAACGAATCGATGCTCGGGTTGGCGCGAGCTTTCGGTTTCGCGGTCACTCGCAGTCCGCACGACGCAACGATGTTGCGGGTCACGCGCGAAATGGACGTGCACCGGAACACCACCCTGGCTGCTACGCAGCAGCCGGGATGCTCGAGTCAGCACCCCGCGCGCTCCAGGTCGCCCGAAAACTCGTCGCTGCAGAAACCGCCACCCTGGAACAGGTCGGCGACAGGATCGGCTGCAAGCTTTGCCTGAGCGGCGAGCGCGGCTTCGCGATGATCCTCGCTGCGTCCCGTCGGACGATAGCCGAGCCGGAATGCCGCGTCGTTGTCCCACCAGGCCCGCGCGTTGTCGGAAGCGCCGTACACGACTTCGTAGTGCAATCCGGGATGCTCCAGCCCGATGCGGACGAGTTGCGCGAGGTCGTCGGGGCTGATCCAGATCGACATCCGGCGCAGATCCACCGGCCGCTCGGCGACGTTGCCGATGCGGATGCACAGCACGCGCAGGCCGAACTTGTCGGCGTAGAAGGCGCCGAGCGCCTCGCCGTAGGCTTTCGATACGCCATAGCGGCTGTCGGGGCGAACCAGCGCGCGGGTGCCGATCCGGCGATTGCGCCGGTAAAAACCGACCACGTGATTCGACGACGCGAACACGACGCGCTTCACACCCTTGCGACGCGCGGCCTCGAAGAGGTTGTACCCGCCGATGATGTTGGCGGGAAGGATCTCCTCCCAAGGCCGCTCGACCGAAACGGCGCCGAGATGGATCACGCCATCGACGCCATCGAGCATTTTCTCGACCGCGGCCATGTCGGCAAGATCGGTCTTGATGAACCGCTCACCGGGCGCAACATCCTTGATCTCGGCCACATCGGATATCCGGAGCTCCGTATAGACGCCGGCGAGCAGCTTGCGCAGCCTGCTTCCGATTCCGCCCGCCGCCCCGGTGAGTAGCACCGTTTTCATGATCCACTCCTCATAGCTTCAGGAAACTCGGAATCCATAGTGAGACCACCGGCACATAGGTGACGACGAGGAGCACCAGGAATAGTCCGATGTAGAACGGCCAGATGGTGCGTACCACCGCCTCGATCGGCACCTTGCCCACCGCGCAGCCGACGAAGAGCACCGATCCGACTGGCGGCGTAATCAATCCGATCCCCAGATTTATGAGCATGATCATCCCGAAATGGACCGGATCGACGCCGAGGCTCGTCATGACCGGCAGCAGGATGGGCGTGCAGATCAGGATGAGCGGGGCCATGTCCATGAGCGTGCCCAGAACGAGCAGCATGACGTTCACGAGCATCAGGATCACGTACTTGTTGTCGGACAATCCGGTGAAGAAGGCGGTCACCTTCGCCGGCAGCTGCATGAGGGCCATGATGTAGCCGAAACCGGAAGCGAAGCCGATCAGGATCATCACGATGGCGACGGTCTTCACCGTGCGATGCACGAGACGCGGCAGATCGCGCCACCGGTAGTCCCGGTACACCAGCATGGTCACGAGAAACGCGTAAACGCAGGCAACCGCCGCCGATTCGGTCGGCGTGAATACGCCGCCGAGAATCCCGCCCATGATGATGACCATGGTGACCAGGCCCCAGAGGGCGTCGATCGAGATCTTCACCGCCTGACGAAGCGGAATCCGCTCGCCCTTCGGGAAATTCTGCTTGCGCGCCACGAACAGGCACATCGTCATCAATGTGATCCCGAGCAGCAGCCCGGGCATCACGCCCGCCAGGAACAGGTGAGCGATGGAGACGGTTCCACCTGCAGCAAGCGAATAGATCACGGCGTTGTGGCTGGGCGGGATGAGGATCGCCTGCACGGAGCCGCAGATCGTCACGTTGGTGGCGAATACCCGCGGATAGCCCTGTTTCTCCATCTGCGGAATGAGCACGCTGCCGATCGACGCAGTGTCGGCGACCGATGAACCGGAGATCGCGCCGAAGAAGGTCGATGCCAGGATGTTGACCAGGGACGAGTCCGCCGCGGATGAAACCGACGAACACCGACGCGAAGCGAACCAGCCGGCGTGCCATGCCTCCTTCGGCCATAATCGCGCCCGCGAGCACGAAGAACGGGATCGCGAGCAGCGCGAAGTTGTCCACGCCGTCGGAGATCTTGAGCATCACTGCGTCGAGCGGGATGTCGATCCAGAGCGCGCCGACGAGCGACGCGATGCCGAGCGCGTAGGCGACCGGCACGCCGAGCGCGATCATCAGGAACAGGCTGCCGAGCAGCACGAGGGCGTCCATGCGCGACTAGCCCCCGTCCGTGGGCGGCGGCTCGTGGTCGAACGTGACGACCGGCCGATCGGACTGCGATCCTGCGACGACGCGCTCGACGATGAAGGCGAGCGTGACGACGCCTCCCAGCGGCAGCGGCAGATAGGTAATACCCACTGACAGGAACGGAAACTCCGCGATCACCTGGTGCCAGGTCACAACGCAGAGTTGGAATCCCCAGATCACCATGAAGAGACAGAGCGCCGCAAGCAGAATATCCACCAGTCGCGCGACGGCGGGTCGCAGGCGGACGGGTAACCCATCGGTGAGCATTCGCACCGCTATGTGCGCCTCTGCACGGTAACAGGCGGCAGCCGCTGCGAAAGTGAACACCACCATCATGAGAATCGCGAGCGGCTCGGGCCATTGCGACCCGGTGCCGAGCACGTAGCGCGTGTACACGCCCCACGGAATGATGATCGTCATCACGACGAGCGCGAACCCGGAGATCCAGATGCACGCCATATACAGCGTGTCCATCCACCGAACGTAGCGAGCAATCATCGTCGTTGGCCGGAAAAAGAAAAACCGGCCGGGCCCCATGGGCGCCGGCCGGTCAGGAATCGGAAGCTAATTGGTATCCCGGATCCGTTTGAGCAGTGCCGCGTGCTTCGATCCGTACTTGTCGCGCACCGGCTGGGTGGCCTTGTAGAACGCCTCCTTGTCGACCTCGACGAACTTGACGCCTGCGGCCTTCAGCTTGGCCTCCGACTCGCCGACCATCTTATCCCACAGCTGGCGCTGCTCGAGTTGCGCCTCGTGCGAGAGCTTCATGATGAGCGCCTGGTCTTCCTTGGAAAGCGTGTCCCAGGTGCGCTTCGAGAACACGAAGATCTCCGGAATGATCAGGTGGCCGGTCAGGTTGTAGTACTTGTCGATCTCGTAGTGCTTCTGAGTGTAGTAGGTCGGCGGGTTGTTCTCGGCGCCGTCCACCACGCCAGTCTGCAGCGCGCTGTAGAGCTCGTTGAAGCCCATCGAGATGCCGTTGCCACCCATGGCATTCATGGTGTCGACGAAGATCGGGTTCCCCATCATGCGGATCTTCTGGCCCTTCAGGTCGGCGGGCTTCTTAATCGGCACCTTCGCGTACACGTTGCGGGTGCCCGCGTCCATCCAGCCGAGTGCGACGAGCCGCGACTGCGGGCTCGCGGTGATCTTGTCCAGCATCTCCTTGCCGATCGGTCCGTCAATCACCTTCCGCATCTGGGCCTCGTCCTTGAAGACGAACGGCAGGTTGAAGACGTTCAGCTCGTCCACCACCGGTCCCATCGGTCCGACCGAGATCCGGGCGATCTGCAGTGCGCCGACCTGCGCCTGCTCGATCATCTCCTTCTCGCCGCCGAGCTGCATGGACGGGTACATCTGGATCGAGAGTCTTCCGTTGGTCTGCGCCTCGAGCTTCTTGCCCATGCGCACGATCGCCTCGACGGTCGGGTAGCCGAGCGGATGGACATCGGAAGCCTTCAACACCATCTTCTGCTGCGCGCCGACGAGGCCGGGCGCACCGAGCAACGCAGCACCGGCGGCAAGCGCGCAGGACCACGCGAAAATTTCGCGACGCAATTTCATCCAATTCCTCCTTGGGTGGACGGACGGTCGGATCTTCTGTTATTAACCGTCTGGATAAAACGCTACCAGAAGCACGACACCGGAACAAGCGTCGTCTGCAACTTGGGCGGCCGGCCATGACCACGATCCTGCTGACTCACCCACCTGCCGCCCGCGCGGGCTATTACGGCGAACGTGCGCTGGCGGGACTTTGCGAGCTGGGTGATGTCCTCCTCAATCCGCTCGACCGTGTAATGACCGCCGAGGAGTTGATTGATGCGGCGCAGCAGGCCGACTTGATCGTGTGCGATCGCGAAACGCCTGGCTATGCGGATGCCTTTGACCGGCTACCCGGCCTCGTGGCCTTCCTGCGCGTGGCCGTGGACATCCGCAACATCGACGTCGACGCGGCGAGCCGGAACGGCGTCCTCGTGACGCATGCGAGCCCAGGGTTCGCGGCGGCGGTTTCCGAGTGGATCATCGGCGCCATGGTCAATCTCGCGCGGTATGTGGCCGACTATGCGACGGAATATCGCGCAACCGGCCATCAGCCCAAGGCGCGCATGGGGCGCCAGCTGCGCGGGGCGACACTCGGCGTGATCGGCTACGGGGCGATCGGCCGCTACCTGTGCCAGGCCGGGCACGCACTCGGCATGCGCGTACTGGCGAATGATCCCCACGCAAAGATCGCGGATCCCCATGTCACGCAATTGAGCCTCGAGGCGTTGCTTGCCGAGGCGGACTTCGTGGTGCCGCTTGCGGTCGCGACTCCGGCGACGGAGAACCTGATCGACGCTGCCGCATTCGCGCGCATGAAACCGGGCGCGTTCTTCATCAACGCGAGTCGCGGGAACCTCGTCGACGAAGCGGCGCTCGTCGCGGCACTCCAGGCAAAACAAATCGCAGGCGCGGCGCTCGACGTCGGGCGTGCCCCGGACCAGATGCCCACGCCCGCACTCGCCGCACGCGTCGACGTGATTGCGACGCCGCATATCGCCGGGCTCACGCCCGAGGCAATCGAGCATCAGGCGCTCGAGACGGTCGCGCAGGCCGGCGAGATCGTGGCCGGGCGTCTGCCGGAAGGTGCCGTGAACGCCGCGCATGCGACGCGCTTTGCCGCGCGGAGCTGAACGTTTCCGGACGCAGCCGAACGAGGAGCCCGCCATGGCCGAACCCCGCCCGTCAATGCTGAAGACACCCCCTGGTGCATGTGACACCCACATGCATTTTTACGATGCGGCGGCGCCCATCGCAGCGGGCGCTTTAATGCCGGGGAACTATTCCCTGCAGATGTATCGCGAGCTCCAGGCGCGGCTCGGGCTCGAGCGCGTGATCGTCGTGCAACCCAACGCCTATCGAGACGACAATCGCGTCACGATGGATGCGGTGCATGCTCTGGGCGATGCGGCCAAGGCTGTCGCGGTGGTGCGCGCGGATGTCGCGGACGAGGAGATCGAACGGCTCACGCGCGCGGGTGCCGTGGCCCAGCGCTTCTTCAATTTCAAGAACGGCACGATTCCACTCTCCGAGCTGGATGCGATCATGGCACGGGTGCATCCGTTCGGCTGGCACGCGAACATCCAGCTCGACGGGCGCGATCTACCGCAGTACGAGACGCAGATCAAGCGGTTGTCCGGCCGTTTCGTGATCGATCACGTCGGCAAGTACCTGGAGCCCGTGCCGCCCGACCACGACGCTTTCAAGTCTCTACTGCGACTGGTGGACACCGGCCGGTGCTGGGTCAAGCTCTCGGCGCCCTACGAGACATCGAAGCGCGGCGCCCCGCTCTACGAGGACGTGGGTGCGCTTGCGAAGGCGCTCGTGAAGGCCGCGCCCGAGCGCATGCTCTGGGCGAGCAACTGGCCGCATCCGCAAGAGCCACGGAACGCGCTGCCCGACGACGCGGTCCTGCTCGACCTCCTGCTGGAATGGGCCCCCGATGAATCCGTGCAGCGAAAGATCCTGGTGGACAATCCGGGCGAGCTCTACGGGTTTTGAGCAGGTCGGCTGGTTCCTCGGCACATGGCGAAACTGGGTTTCGGCATCATCGGCCTCGGCATGGCCGTCGCGCCGCACGCGCACAGCTTCCGGGACCTTGCAGCTCGGGTGATCGTCCGCGGCGCGTACAGTCCGTCGGCGGAGCGACGAAAGAATTTTTCGGCGCAGTATGGACTGCCCGTCGCCGAGTCGGTCGACGCGCTCCTCGACGATCCGGCCATTCAGTGCGTGAGCGTGCTCACGCCCCCGCACACGCACCTTGAGCTGGTACGCCGCTGCGCGGCCGCCGGCAAGCACATCCTGCTGGAAAAACCGCTCGAGGTCGATGTCGGGCGGGCGCGCGAAGTGGTCGCGACGTGCGAGCGCGCCGGCGTCGTGCTCGGCTTGTGCCTTCAGCACCGCTATCGCCCCTCCGCGGTGCGCCTCGCGGCGCTGATGCGGGAGGGCTCGCTCGGCGCAGTTGCAAATGCCAGCGCGGTCATGCGCCTGTGGCGGCCGCAGAGCTATTACGACGTGCCGGGCCGCGGGACCCGGGCACGTGATGGCGGAGGAGTGCTGCTCACTCAGGGAATTCACACGTTGGACCTCTTGCTCGCGTTCGCCGGCCCGCCCGTCGAAGTCGCGGCGTACGCAGTGACGACGCCCGTACACCGCATGGAGACCGAGGATTGCGTGGCCGCCGCGGTGAGTTATGCGAGCGGCGCGATCGGCGCCATCGACGCGACCACCGCAGCGTACCCGGGCGCACCCGAGCGCATCGAGCTCGTGTGCCGCAATGCCTCGGTGTCGCTCGTCGGAACCGGCCTGGAAGTGAGATGGCACGACGGACGCGAGGAGCTGCTTGCGGCGCAATCCGGTCTCGCGGGCGCTGGCGCGGACCCGATGGATTTTCCGCACGACTGGCATCGTGCACTGGTCACCGACTTCTGCGACGCGGTCGAGTCGGGCGGAACACCGCAGGTGGGCGGGCGGGAAGCATTGCGCGTGCAATCCTTTATCGCCGCAATGCTCGAATCTTCGGTCCGAGGCGGCGCCCCCGTTTCCGTGCACGACACTTAGCGCACTACTGACGCAGCTCGTCCAGCAAGACCTCACGCAACGCGAACCGCTGCACCTTCCCGGTCGAGGTGCGCGGCAGTGCGTCGACCGCGCGGATCCAGCGTGGTTGGGCATGGCGGGGAAGCGCGCGCGCGACGCGCTCGGCGGCGGCCGCCAGCGCGGCCGTTGTATCGGCCGCGACCACGAACAGGGCGAGCCGCTCGAAACCATCCGAGTCGGGCACGACGACGCACGCAGCTTCCTCGATGGGCGCACCCGCCACCGCGTCCTCGACTTCGGTCGGCTTGACCCACTGCCCCGCCACCTTCAGCAGCTCGTCGGAGCGGCCCTGGTAGAACCAGTACCCGTCGGCGTCTACGGTGAAGAGATCGTTGGTACAGAACCAGTCGTCGCGAAATGCCTTAACGGTTGCGGCGTCACTGCTATAGCGGAGCGCGAGCGACGGATGCCTCACCCAGAGAATGCCGCCGTCCGGACCGGCCGGTTCACCGCTGTCGCGATCGACCAGGCGACAGCGCACGCCGTCGAGCGCCTTGCCGACACTGCCGCTGCGCGCCGCGCCCGGAAAAGTGGCGAACACGTTGCAGAACGTCTCCGACGCGCCATAGATCGCCAGCAGCTCGGTGCCGACCGTTGCGCGCCAACGCCTGGCCAGCTCCTCCGGAATTCGCTCGCCGCCGGCCAGCGGGTACGTGAGCGTCGCGAACGGTCGCAGTGCCAAGGGGTCCAGCGCAAGCAGCCGGCGGTAGAAGGTCGGCACGGTGAAGAGCACGGTCGGTCGCAGCTCGGCGACCTGACGCGCGACCGTCTCCGGGTCGGGGACGCCGGGCTGAATCACGGCGGTCGCGCCAAGCGAGAGCGGACCGAACAGCGCATTGTCGAGCGCCAGCGCAAAGAAAATCTTCGAGGAGGCAAGTACGACGGCACGGTGGTCGAGCGCGAGCACTTCGCGCAGGATCTTGCTCGCATGCACGGCATTGCGATGGCTGTGCACGATGCCTTTCGGGCGGCCGGTCGTGCCGGACGAGAACAGCCAGAACGCTTCGTCGTCGGCTGCAGTCGGCGCCGGCTCGGCGGAGTCGGGGGACTTCGCGACGAGAGCTTCGAGCGAATCGGAGGCACCTGTCGCGGCAATCACTGCGGCACTTCCGAGGTCGCCCACAACGTCCCGATAGTTCGCGCCCAGCACGAACAGCACGGCCTGCGCGTCGGCCAGAACGAACGCATAGTCGTCGCGCTTGAGCTTCGGATTGAGCGGAATCGCCACCGCGCCCCGCAGCATCAACCCGAGGAGTGCCGCGACGTAGAGCGGACTGTCGTCGAACAGCAGCGCCACCCGATCGCCGCGTCCGACGCCGACCGCTCCGAATGCATTCGCCGCCTGATTGACCCGCCGCACGAGCGCGCCATAGCTCACTCGCTCGTCTCCGCACACGAGCGCCGTGCGGCCGGCGATCTCGGGCGTGCGGCCGCGGCGCAGGATCTCAACGGCCGCGTTCAGCGCGATCACGATGCTTCTTGTTTGGGACCGACCTCGGCGAGAGGCGTCTGATTGTAGTGGGCCGGCTTCGGCCCTCCCTTGCGAACGCGCTCGCGTGCCTGGGCCGGCGTCTCGAGCTGCCCCGCCGCGGCGAGCGCGGCCGCGCGGTCGACCGGGAACGCTTCGCGCCAGTTGGGCGGCGGAAGCATGTCGGCATTGATATACGACACCTTGTGACTTGCCTTCTTCGCGAACCCCTTCTCGCGGTCGAGCCCACGGCGATTGACGTGCTTCGGCACCACCGCCTTGCCGCCGATCATCTCGATGTCGGCCCACCAGCGCTTGACTGGATTCACCTCGCCGTTCCCGACCCGGTCGTCGAGGCGTGCGAGGAGCCCGCGACTCGCCGGGACATGGGTCGCGACCCACAGCAGCAGGCGATGCACGACGAGCCCCTCGTTGTTGTAGGGGCACATCTTCATGCAACGGCCGCACGCCGCACCGCCGACATTGGTCATCCGGTAGACCGTGCAACGCTGGACGTCCTGCTTCCACTGCTCGTACCCATTGAACATCACCGGGCCGCCGTACGTGATCGAATCGCACGGACACTCGCGCGCGCACTTCAGGCACTTCGAGCAGGCATCCTGCAGGCCGAAATCGATCGGCTTGTCCCACGCGAGCGGGATGTTCGTCGTCATCACCACCGACTTGGAACGCGGCCCGATGAACGGATTCAGCACCGTCTCACCGATACGCGACATCTCGCCGAGCCCCGCGAGCACGATGAGCGGTGTCTGGATCACGTCGGAATGTGCGTTGGTCTGCGCACGCGCCGAATGGCCGAGGCTGCGAACGTACGCCGCCGTCACCGCGGCGATCTGGCCGCCGCGCGTATAGGCGCGAAAGCTCTGCGTGCCGCTTACCCAGTCGTCGCCGGAAGCACCCTCCATCGTCTCGAAGCCCTGATCGATAACCGCCACCACGGCGCTCTTGTGGTAGATCTCGATCGGCTGGCCACGAAAATCGTGCGAGTACCAGACGTAGCGCTTCGCCTCGCAGGTTCCCGCGATGTCCGCACCGAGGTGATGCATGAGCGTTTTCAGCGCGCGCCGGTTACGCTCCGGATCGAGGCTGGCGGGATCGATCTGCGACGCCACCGGCCCGTCCTGGTGGCGCATCTGCGCGGCCTGAATATCGACGAGCGCAGTCCCGACAGGGGTCTTGGTGGCGAAGCGCCAGAACTCGCGCTGCGCCTTCGATCCGAAATCGCCCTTGTGACCGCGGTAGAAACCGTTCGACCGCTTCGCGAGGCGCGGCACTTCGTCATCGATGATCAGCGTGGTCGTCTCATCGACTCGCTTCACGGTTTCCATCGGGTAGCGGCCCCACTCTCCGGGTCGACGCTGCATGGCGCGCCTGTTCCACCAGGTCTCTGTGCCGCCCACGCCCAGCCACCATGCGAGGCCGCCCTCGAGCGGTCGCCGCGGTGCGAGCGGCTGATCCGGCGCGATCTCGAGCGCGGTCGTCACTGCTGCAATCGCGAATCGCAATCCGATGAACGGGGCCTCGAACGCGTCACCGGAGAAGCGCGCGAGGCCCGCCTGCACCGCGAGCACCGGCAATGACACCTCACCGACGTACGGCGTGTGCGCAGTGGCGGCATACCCCAGTTGGCGCAGGTAGGCGGAAACCACGACGGCAACCTCGCCCGCGCGCAACCGCGCAGCCGCGCCGTCGCTGCCGCGAATCAGGTCCCTGACCGGGTTGTCGTTCTCGACCTGATCGTTGTACTCCACGAGTACCACGACGGCATGGGTATGCCCCGCCGTGCTGTCGTCGAGCCGCGCGACGTCGGGGATCTTGCACGCGCCGACCAGCGTCGCATCGAAGAACAGCGCGAGCGCTTTCAGCTCGTTTGCGCGCTCGTGGAGCGACTCGAAATAAGGCGCGTGCTCGGCTGCGTGATCACCGGCGCGGAACTTCTCGTAGATGCCGCTGTAGTCGCGGCAGATGTCGGCCAGCACGTTGCCCGGCGCCGCGGCCTGCGCGTGCGAGAGCTTGCGGGCCGCAGCAAGCGCCGCCTCGCTCACCGGCGCGCGCGGCAACCGCTCCAGCGGGTACGTACTCAGGTGAAACGGGCGCCGGGAATTCGAGAACAGTCTCATGCGCCGGAAAGAATACCGCGATCCGGGCACTACAGCGTTCTGGAGACCCTGCCGGCCGTCGTCAGCGCGTCCGAGCCGACTTCGCGCCATGGCCTCAGAAAGGTATCGACACCTTCAGCGTCGCTGCGTTCGCCGTGACATGGCTGGAGAATCGTCCCGCGTATCCGATGCGAAGGACCGCACCGTTGACAGCAAGGACGTCCACGCCGGCATCGACATCGAGGTAGGTCCGGTCGAATTCTCCGGACACGGTGAATGGCACGACGCCCGCCGGCGCGCCCGCGAAGCTTGCGGTGATGCTCGGATCCGTGCCGGACACGTACTGGGTGATCCCGAGCTTCAGGTTCGGGCGCACTAGCGTCCGGTCGGCCAGCTCCATCTCGCCGCCTACTTCGACCGCCGGTTGGACGCTGACCCATGTCTCGTTGCGGTTCACGACCTGCAGGTTCGCGCCGCCCGCGCCTACCTCGTCGAACCCGTCGAAACGGGCGTAAGTCACTGCCGCGTCGATCATCGGACGAACATACCAGTTCTTGCCGGGTTCCCATGCGTGTGCCAGGCGAAAGCGTCCGCCGAAGAGTCCGACGTCCTGGTTACTGGCCGCGACGACACCAAGCGTCGGAATATTCACGAAGCGGTCGGTGTCGTACCAACCCTTGCCCGCAGTCACGGTCGCGGAGTATGTGGTTGCGCCGCTGCGTCCTTTCACGACACCGCCGATCTGGACTTGCTGCCCGTTCGTGCGGCTAAGGTTGGAGACGTCGGTGTCGCTGTCCTGGTAAGCGAGCCCGAGGCCGACGTGCCATGTCGAGTCGATGGCCCGCTGAAAGCCGCCGGCGAGCTGGATCACGTCCTCGTCGAAGCCGAAATTGGCGGTGGTCTGATCCTGGCGGATGCTCCCCTTCGAGAACCGCATCCAGCCGCAGTTTCCTTCGCGCACGAATCGGTACTCGCCATCGCGCACGCGGCAGCTGAGGAGTGCGTTGCTGAATCCCTCGTTGGCGAAGAGCGTGCCGGTTCCGGTCGCAAGGAAGCCCTCCGCGCTGAGCCGATCATAGGCCGCGCCCAGGGTCTGCGCGTCGGGCAGCGCGAAGAGTGCCGCGGCGACCGGCGCGAAGCTTGCCGAGCCGCCGTTGCTCTGGACCGAGTTGACATTCGCACCGATTGCGCGCTGGTTTGCGTTCAGTCCCTGCGACGGCGCGAAGTCCACGCTGGCCTGCAGCACGACGTCGTTGGCGTTCGGGAACAGGAGCTGATAGCCGATCACCGCCGCCTGGCGGGTGTCGAGGCCGAGGCCGAAATCGGTGACACCGCCTGCGCCGGTCAGGATCGTGTACGTGCTGACGCCCGAGCGTACCCGCCCGGCGTTCACGTTCTGGACGCGCGTCTTGCCAGCGAGGTCGGCCGACCCGGTTACGTCGATACGGTCGGTCGCGTGCTGCGCGTGATCCAGATCCACGGCCAGGACCCCTGCGTTCGACTGCTGCAGGTTGCCGCTCAACGCAGTGACTGCCGCATTCCCGGATCCGCCCGGCGATAGCGTTCCGGCGTTCGTCAGCGAATTTCCCGCGCCGAGCACGACCCGGGCGCCGCTGTTGAAAGTTGCACCCGCGTTGTTGTCGAACGCATTCGTTCCCGCGCCGAGATCGACGGTGCCCGTGACGGTGCCAAAATTGGCAACGGTTTCGTTGCCGGTGCTGGCGGCGATCGCCGTGCCGGTGACGCCGGGGAGGATGGTAATGGTGCCGTGATTCGTCAGACGGTTGTTGCGGCCTTCCAGCATGGCCACACCCGCCCCCGAACCCGAGCCGCCTTGGACCCCGCCACTCAGGATGTCCACCGTGATATCGCCGGCACCCAGATCGCCACGGCTCTGTGCAAGGATGCCGGTCGAGTCGTTACCGCCCGCAGCCACCGTGCCGCTGAGCGTGACGCCGACCGCGCGACCCATGCTCTGGCCGCCCGCGCTTTGCGCGAAAATCCCGTGCGCCACGTTCCCCGCGGTAGTGATGTTCCCGGCGTGCGTGACATTCACGGTTCCGGCCGAGCCATTGCCGCCGACGCTGCCAGCAAAGGCGATGCCGCCCACGTCACCGACGATGCCGCCACCGCCACCGACACTTTGCGCAAAGATGCCGATCGCGTTGTCAGCGTGAGTGGCGATCGTGCCGGTGCTCGCCACCACGACGTTTCCACCGTCGCCACCGCTACCGCCGCTGCGCCCGAATGCCGCGCCGAGGCCGATGCTGCGCCAGTCGGCGAAACCTCCCGTAATGCTTCCGGCCTGGCCGCCACCGCCGCCGATGCTCTGCGCGCTGATGCCGTTTGCAGCCTCGCCCCAGGTCGTGATCGTGCCGTTATGCGTGACCATCACGGCGCCGCCGTTACCTGCGGCACCGCCGGCGCCGCCGATAACCGGTTGCAGCGTGGTGCCGATCCCCACGGACGCCGACTCGCCGGCACCCACGCCCTTGGCATAGAGCTGGGCTTCGCCGCCGCCGCCGCCGATGCTCTGGGCAAAGATCGCGTGCGCCTCCATGCCGGCAGTGGTGATGTCGCCGTCGTTCACTACACGAACCTCGTCCGCATCGCCCTGACTGCCACCGTTTCCGCCAACGGTCAGCGAGACGCCCGTCGGGAGCAGATTGGACGGGTTGCGCTTCTTGACGGCTTTGCCGATCGCGAACGCCAGGTTCACGGCGTCGAGGACATCGCCTACGTCGTCGACAAAATCGCCGACCTTCCCCAGTACCCCATCGGACACGCTGCCGCCGCCGCCGCCGATACTCTGGGCAAAGATCCCGCGCGCCAGCACGCCTTCGGTCTGGATATCGCCGCTGTTGGTGACGGTCACCTTGCCGCCCTTGTCGCCGTTTCCGCCACTGCCACCGATGTTGAGATTGAAACTCCAGTCCTGGCCGTCCGAGTCCTTCCAGGGCGTCAGGTCACTGGCGGACAGGCTCACGGCTTTGGCGTTGCCGCCGTCACCTCCCCCTCCGCCGATACTCTGCGCGTAGATGCCGTGGGAGCTGTCCCCGACGGTTTGAATGGCGCCCCGGTTGTTCGCGATGACTTCGCCACCGATGTTGCCGCTTCCCCCGCTGCCGCCGACCGTGATGCTCGACGAGAAGGTCTTGTTGCCGCTGGTACTGCCGCCATCAAGGTTGAAATTGAGACTGGAACCGCCCTGGCCGCCCCCGCCGCCGATGCTCTGCGCATAGACGCCGTGCGAGTCATGGTCGCGGGTGGTGATGATCCCCTCATTGGAGATGTCGACGGTGCCGCCTTCGCGGCCGGCACCGCCGGCGCCGCCTACGCTCACGGAGACGTTGAACACCGCACCGAGGCTCAGGCTACCCAGGGCGGTGCTGAGCCCGCCGTTGCCCCCGCCGCCGCCGATGCTCTGCGCGTAGATGCCGTGCGCCGGCATCAGCGAATTCTCGGCGGCGCTCGCGGCAGCGATGTCGATCGCGCCGCGGTTCAGCACGGTGACGTTGCCGGCGCTGCCGCCGCCGCCCGCCGATCCGCCCACTGAAACCGTCAGGCTTCTGGAATTGCGGCGACCGAAAGAGCCGGCGAAGCTGAAGCCGCCGTTGCCACCGCCGCCACCCAGGCTCTGCGCGAGAATGCCGTTCCCGCCGCTCCCCAGCACCGCGATGCTGCCGCTGTTGGTCACGTCGACCGCGCCGCCGATGCCTCCACCCTGTCCGGATCCGCCGACGCTGACGACACCGGACCCGGTGCCGGCGCCACTGCCGGAGATGCTGAAGCCGCCGTTGCCGCCGCCGCCGCCCAGACTCTGCGCGAAGATGCCGTGCGCCGTTGCGCCGTAGGTCGCGACGTTGCCGCGGTTGTCGACCGTGACCGTATTGGCGTCGCCGCCATGATCGCCGGTGCCGCCGACGCCCACGGTGCCGGTACCGGTGCCGGCACCGCTGCCCGAAACATTGAAGCCGCCGTTGCCGCCGCCGCCGCCAAGGCTCTGTGCGAGCAGGCCGTACGACTCCGCGCCATGCGTGGTGATCGCTCCCGTGCTGGTGACGTCGACCGTGCTGCCATCGCCGCCGAGTCCCCCGCCGCCTCCGAGATTGAATGTGCCCGAGCCCGTGCCGGCGCCGGTGCCCGCGATGCTGAACGCACCATTGCCGCCGCCCCCGCCGACGCTTTGGGCGAGCACGCCGACGGCGTTGCTGCCGAACGTCTCGGTGGCCCCGCCGCTGACGACCGTGACCGCCATGCCGTCGCCGCCGCCGAGCGAAAAACCGCCGATAGCAATGGTGCCGGCGCCGGTGCCCGCGCCGCTGCCGGCGATGCTGAAACCTCCGTTGCCGCCGCCACCGCCGACGCTCTGTGCGAGCAGGCCGTGCGCTTCGGCGCCGCGCGTGGTGATCGCGCCCGTGCGCTCGACGTACACGATGTTGCCGTCGCCGCCCAGGCCGCCGCGCCCGCCTAGGTTGAACGTTCCCGCACCGGTGCCGGCGCCGGCACCGGTAATGCTGAAGCCGCCGTTGCCGCCGCCACCGCCGACGCTCTGCGCGAGCAGGCCGGTCGATCGCACGCCGAAAGTGTCGATCGTGCCGTGACTGAAGACGTCGACCCTGCGGCCGTCGCCGCCCCCTCCCGCGAATCCACCGATGCCGAGCGTTCCGGCGCCGGTGCCGGCGCCCGCCGCAGCGATCGCGAAGCTGCCGTTCCCGCCGCCGCCGCCGACGCTCTGCGCGAGCAGGCCATAGGCATTCTCGCCGTGCGTCGTGATCGCGCCGGTGGTCGTCACCATGACCTGATCGGCGTTGCCGCCGCCGGAGCCGTTGCCGCCGAGGCTGAGGCTGCCGGCGCCGAGCCCCCCGCCCGCTCCGGTGATCTTGAAGCCGCCGTTGCCGCCGCCGCCGCCGAGACTCTGGGCGAGCAGTCCGTACGAGCGCGCGCCGAATGTCTCCAGCGTGCCGTCGCTCACGACGCCCACGCGCTTGCCGACACCACCGCTGCCCCCGGTGCCGCCGTAGCCGATCGCGATCCCGACGCCATCGGTCCCCGCGCCCGCGATGCTGAACCCGCCGTTGCCGCCGCCCCCGCCCACGCTCTGCGCGAAAAGGGCGTGCGCGTCCTCGCCGTGGGTGGTGATCGCGCTCGCGCTGTCCACCTCGACCTCGCCGCCGGCGCCGCCCCCTCCGGCGCGTCCGCCTACCGCCACGCTGACGCTCCCGCCGACACCGCCCGACAGCGCGACGGCGAAGCCGCCGTTGCCGCCACCGCCTCCAACGCTTTGCGCGAGGATGCCGTGCGACCGGTCGCCGGTCGTGTCGATCGTGCCGGTCTGCGTGTCGACTTGGACCTTCTGGCTGCTGCTGCCCGGGCCGCCCGCACCGCCCAGCGAGAAACCGAGGAATGCGCTGACGGCTACCGCGCCACCGGCGTTCCCGCCGCCTCCACCCATGCTCTGCGCGAGAATCCCCGCCGCGTCCGCGCCGCTGGTCGCGAGGGCACCGGTATTGCTGACGTTCACCGGCATGGCGTTGCCGCCCGCGCCGCCCGATCCGCCGAAAGTGATCAGCCCGACGCCCACGCCGCCGTCTCCGCCGCCGCCGCCGAGGCTCTGGGCAAAGATCGCCTGCGCGGCGCGCCCACCCGTCGTGATCGCGCCATCGTTCGTGACGTTGACCTTGCCGCCCGAACCCGTGCTGCTGCCACTGCCGCCGAAGGTCAGCAGACCCCCGGATGCCCCACCATCGCCACCGCCGCCGCCCAGACTCTGCGCGAAGATTCCGCGGGACCGCTCTCCGGACGTCACCAGTGCGTTGCTGTTGATGACAGTGACGGTGTCGCCGTTTCCTCCCGCCGAACCGGATCCACCCAGGGCGAACAGTCCGCCGGAGCCACCGGCGCTTCCCCCTCCACCGCCGACGCTCTCGGCGAAAATCGCATCGGCACGCACGCCACCCGTCGTGATCGCTCCGTGATTGATGATGCGCACCGTGCCGCCGTCGCCGCTGCTCTCGCCGCTGCCACCGAAGCCGACGATGCCTCCACCGGCGCCTGCCTGCGCGGCAAACCCGCCCACGCTTTGCGCGAATATGCCCCGCGCGTCAGCGCCACCGGTGACGACAGTGCCGCTGCTCGTGACCGCTACGTTTCCGCCCGGTCCGCTGCCGGCCGCCGCGCCCCCTTTGCCGACGACGCTCAGCGTTCCCGACCCGCCGTCGCCGCTGATGCCGCCGAGGCTGCGTGCGAAGATGCCCTGCGCGCTTGCGCCATGGGTGATGATCGCGCCGCTCGAGTTGATCGAGACCGTTCCCCCGCTCCCGCCGCTGCCGCCATCTCCACCCTGGGCGAGGATCAGGCCGATCCCGTTACCGTTGCCTCCGTCGCCGCCGTTGCCGGCGCGGCTGAGCCCGTAGACGCCGTGCGCGCTTGCGCCGTTGGTGATGATCGCGATGTCGCTCGTGATCGACACGCTGCCGCCGTTCCCGCCGGCGCCGCCGTCGCCGCCCAGCCCGGGCGTGACCACGAGCGCCGTGCCGTTGCCGCCATTGCCACCGTCGCCTCCGGAGCTGAACCCGAGGATGCCGTAGGCGCTGAAGTCGAACGGGCCGATGACGAGATTGTTGGTGAGGATGAGTCTCCCGTCGGCGGTGACGCGGATCGTCAAGCCGGTGCCGTTGTCGCCTCGATCACCCGCGCCGCCGACGACCGGGAAGCTGCCGCCGTTCCCGCCGTCGGACCCGCTCGACGACAGGCGCAGGCCGGTCGCACCGGCCGCGGGTGTAATGTTGCCGGTGAGGTTGAGGACGTTGAGGGTGCTGACGCCCGAGGTGAACGACACGCCGGCCGATTGATTGCCCTGGCAGGTGCGAACACTGGATCCGCTGCAGGCGTCGGGACCTGCCAGCGCCGCGGGCACATACTGGACCAGCGCTGCGCACACCGCCGCGGCCAGCGGGACCATGCGAAATCGTGCCGCCGCGAATGCGGCATGCTGATCAGCGCGGCTCTGCGGCAAAGGCAGACGGTTCCTTTCGAGTCGTGTTCCTTGTTCCCTTCGACGCACCGTCGAGGGGGCTGCAGAATTCGATTCGTCAAATGCCCCGGGGCTGAGCCCGACCTCGCATCCTCCCTGGTCGAATCATATCCCGATGATCCGCCCGGTTTTCCGGGATCTCGCCGTAATTTAACGATGTTTGACATTCTGGCGTGCGGCACCGACGCAAGCGCCCGCGCCCCGTTCCCGTCGCCAGAGCGCAACATCAGCGTCCAGTGCCGATACAAAAACGGCGGACCTGAGTCCGCCGTCTTCGTTCGTGGAGGGTGCCCGCTCAGGCCGCCTGGGGCACCGGCTTCCGCTTGGATTGCGCCGCGCTGGTGTGCATGTGCGCGTAGGCGTTGTGCGCCGCAGCCTCCGCATCGCCGACGTGCACCGGGCGGCCGAGGTCCGAGAGCACCGAGCCGAGCGCGGAGAGACACAGCATCACGTTATCGGGGCGGCACGAGTAACCCATGATGCCGAACCGCCAGATCTTTCCGGCGAGCGGGCCGAGGCCGGCGCCGATCTCGAGGCTGAACTCCTCGAGCAACGTGCGCCGGACCTTCGCCTCGTCGACGCCTTCGGGAACGTAAACGGCGTTCATCTGCGGGATCTGATACTGCTCCTTCACCAGGAACTTGAGGCCCATCGCTTCCAGGCCTGCCTTCAGCGCGAGGTGATGACGGCGATGCCGCGCCCACGCGTTATCCAGACCTTCCTCGCGCAACAGCAGCAGCGCTTCGTGCAATCCGAGCAGCGAGTTGGTCGGCGCAGTGTGGTGATACGTGCGGTTGGTCGCACCCCAGTAGCCGAGCAGCAGGTTCATGTCCATGAACCAGCTGTGAATCTTGTCCTTGCGCGACTTGACGTCCGCGACGACGCGCTCGGAGAACGACACGGGCGAGAGCCCGGGCGTGCAGGAGAGGCATTTCTGGCTGGCCGAGTAGACGGCATCGAACTTCCACTCGTCGACGAGCACGGGCACTCCACCGAGCGAGGTCACCGCGTCGACGATCGTGAGCGCATCGTGCTTGTGAGCGATCTCGACCAGCGTCTTGGCATCGGACAGCGCGCCAGTCGAGGTCTCGGCGTGCACGAACGCGACGATGCGCACGTCGCCGTTCTTCTTGAGCGTGTCCTCGAGCTTCTGCGGGTCGCACGGCTCGCCCCACTCGTGGTCGATGACGATGGGCACCCCACCGCAGCGCTCGACGTTCTCGATCATCCGGCCGCCGAACACGCCGTTCTTCATCACGACGACCTTGTCGCCGGGCCGCACGAGATTCACGAAACAGTATTCCATCCCGACCGATCCGGGGCCCGAGATCGGGAAGGTGAGCGGATTCTTGGTCTGGTACGCATAGCGCAGGAGCGATTTCAGCTCCTCCATCATCTCGACGAAGACCGGATCGAGATACCCGATCGCCGGCTGGCTCATGGTGGTGAGCACGCGCGGGTGGATCTCGGTCGGACCGGGTCCCATCAGCGTGCGCTGCGGCGGATGGAAGGAATTGATGCGCTTGGTGGGCGCGTACTCGTTCATCGCTTGACTCCCTGTGTTGAGCGCCCCGAAATCATCGGGGCGCGACTTGACCTTGACCGGCCGTTTCGCATTCGCGTCGTCGAGGATGTCGACTGCGCTGATGCGGCCCTCGCTCACACGCTCGATCTCCATCGCCCAGCGCGCGGGCACGTAACCCGACTTCACCCAGTTGCTCACCACGGCGCGGTCGAGACTGAGACGGCGCGCGACCTCGGCCTGACTGCCGAAGAGCGCGATGAGATGTTCGACGCTATTCATGGAAAATCGAAGGCCCGTGGCCCGAAACAGCAGAGAGTCTGCCTTATCAAATTTATTTTGACAACAGGACTTTTTGGCGGCGGAGGCGGGATACAGAGCCTCGCAATAATAGTCCATATAATCATATACTAAGAGCCCTCCCACGCCTCCGTGCTTACTGGAGCAGCCCGCATGGCCAAAAACGCAGATGTCGAACTCCCCGTGCTCGATCCGACGACGGTCGAGCCCCGCACGAAGTCGGTCTATCCGACCGAGGCGCTGCGTGCGCCGCTCTCCGGGCGCAGCAAGCGCGCGCTCGGCGACGCGCTCGGACTGCGCAACTTCGGCGTGAACCTGGTGACCCTGGCGCCCGGCACGCACTCGTCCGCGCGTCACTGGCACGAGCGTCAGGACGAGTTCGTCTACGTCCTCGAAGGCGAGGTCACGGTCGTGACCGATACCGGAGCCCAAATCATCGGACCCGGGCTGTGCGCCGGCTTCCCGGCCGGCGCACCGAATGGCCATCACCTGATCAACCGCGGAACTTCGCCGGCCGTCTACCTCGAGGTCGGCGACCGGCTTCCGGGGGAGCGGGTGCACTACCCCGACGTGGATCTCGCGGGACGCGCGTCCAATGCGGCGACGCAGTTCTTCCACAAGGACGGCACGCCGTACGATCCGGCGTGACCAAGTCGCGAGCTAGTCGTGCGGCGCGTGCAGATCCGGATCGAACGCCCGATCGCCGTTCTTGACCGGCTCACCGGTCGGCACGATGCCGCGAAAATCGAACAGTGCGCGGTCGAGCAGATGCGAGGATTCGGCGTTGGCCAGGCTGCGAAAAATCGTCGCGGCACGGCCAGGATGCTGCTTCTCCCACTCCCGCAGCATCGCCTTGACCTGCTTGCGCTGCAGGTTCTCCTGGGAACCGCATAGATCACACGGGATGATCGGAAATTGCCGCACGTCGGCGTAGCGTGCGAGGTCGGCCTCGGTGACGTAGGCGAGCGGGCGCACGACGATGTGCCGACCGTCGTCGGACACGAGCTTGGGCGCCATCGCCTTCAGCTTGCCGCCGAAGAAGAGGTTCAGGAAGAACGTTTCCAGGATGTCGTCACGATGGTGCCCGAGCGCGATCTTCGTCGCGCCGAGCTCGCGAGCGACCCGGTAGAGCGCGCCACGCCGCAGCCGCGAGCAGAGCGAGCACATCGTGCGGCCCTCCGGGATCAATCGCTTCACGACCGAGTGCGTGTCCTGCACAGCGATGTGGAACGGGACGCCGAGCGTCCGCAGGTAATCCGGCAATACGTGCTCGGGAAACCCGGGATGACGCTGGTCGAGATTGACCGCCACGATCTCGAAAGGCACCGGAGCAATCGCCCGCAGCTTCAGCAACACGTCGAGCAGGCCGTAGCTGTCCTTGCCGCCAGACAGGCACACCATCACCCGATCGCCTGCCCCGATCATTTCGTAGTCGGCGATGGCTTGCCCAACGAGTCGGCGCAGCCGTTTCTCGAGCTTGTTCGCCTCGTAGGCATCTTTTTGCAGCCGCTTGATATCTGGGGCGTTCATGGTCGAATCACGTCATCCTCGCGTAGCGGGGATCCAGCATACATTCGAATCGGATCGGCCCGGATTCCCGCGGCCCTGCCCCGCACGGATTCATCGGGGGCGGAGCGACAGCGTTCTGATTATCTCAGAGCGAAGCGCTTCGGCGAGGACGAGACGGGGGTTGCGGCGTGACCGGCCGTCGGTGATCATGACTTCGTCATCCGGGGGAATATTCATGCGTACCGTCATTGCCTGCCTCACCGCCGCGATCCTGGCCGGATGCGCGGCGCCGGGACCTGCGCCCCTCACTCCGTCTCCCGAGATCGCTCCCAATTTCGACGTGCCGACCGCGCGCGAGCGCATGGTCTTCCTCGCGCGGCAGGAGTGGATGCTCTTCGGGCGCCCGGTCGTGACCTACGACGCGGCCGGCACAGCAGCCGTCCACTACGAGGATGACGGGGCCGCGACTCACGAAGTGCAGCCGCCGTATCTCACGCGGGTACTGATGTACTGGTACAGCGTGACGCGACTGCCGATCATCGGCAACCAGGGGGACCTACGACCCTGGTCGGCGGCATTCATCGCGTGGCTCGCACGCGGGGCGGGATTCTCTCCCGCTCAGTTTCCCTCGACCGTGCTGCACTGGGACTACATCGAGCGATTCATCGACCCGCGGGACGACGACCGCTTCGCCGCGCGCGACCCGGCAACCTATGCGCCGCGGGTCGGCGACCTCGTCTGTGTTGCGCGATCGAGCTACGCCGCGCCGAAGTTTGCGGAGGAAGTAACGGGATACGCGCAACTCCGGCGCGGCCCATACCACTGCGACCTCGTCGTGGCCGAGACCCCCGGCGGCATCGAGGCGATCGGCGGAAATGTCGCCGACACCGTTTCACTCGTGCGCCTGCCCGTCGATTCCCGCGGCCTGCTACTTCCTCGTCCGGAAAGCCCCTGGGCGGCGGTGCTGGAGAGTCGCGGAGGCTAGATGCGCGACACCCTCCCGGTCAAAGCCGGGAGTCGGTCACCGTCTGACCGTGCTCGACTTCGGGCGCGCCGTCGAAATACGGCCCGATCAAGTCACGCCACTTCTTGAAGTCCGGCGAATTGCGGAAACCCTCCATGTGCGCCTCGACGCTGTCCCAGCGCACAAGCAGCACGTACTTGCCCGAATTCTCGAACGAGCGGAGGAGCTCGTGCGACCGGTAGCCCTGCGCCGCGCCGATGACCCGGGACGCTTCGCGAAACGCGATCTCGAACTGCCCGTCCTGCCCAGCCTTCACGCGTATGGCTGCGATTTCAAGGATCACGATTCGTCACTCCTTCAGAGATTGATACTGCGTCCGCCGTCGACCGCGATCACCTGCCCGGTGATGTACGGCGCCTCGGCGACGAGAAAATAGACGGTGCGGGCAATGTCCTCGGCCTCGCCGGTGCGCTTGAGCAACGTGTGGGACACCACCCGCTGCCGTGCCACCTCGTCGTACGATCCATCATCGGGCCACAGGATCGGCCCCGGGGCGACGCCGTTCACTCGCACGTCGGGACCCAGCTCGCTCGCAAGCGACCGCGTCAGGCCGGCGAGTCCCGCCTTCGCCACACTGTAGACGACGTAGCGCTTGAGGGGGCGCTCGGCGTGGATGTCCGTGATGTTCACGATGCACCCGTGCGCCTTCCTGAGGTGCAGCGCCGCAGCCTGCGCGAGAAAGAGCGGCGCCTTGAGATTCGTGCCGATCAGGTCGTCCCAGTCGGTCGATTTGATCTCGCCCACAGGCGTCGGGTAGAAGGTCGACGCATTGTTGACAAGGATGTCGAGCCCGCCAAAGCGCTCGACGGTCGTCTTGACGAGCTCCGCCACCGCGCCGATATTGAGCAGATCGGCGCGCACCGACGCGCACGAATTCGCACGCGCCCCGTTCAGCTCCGCGACGAGCTCCTTTGCAGCTTCCTGGGAATTTCTATGGTGAACCATGACCGCCGCGCCGGCATCGTTCAGGCGACGGACAATCGCCGCGCCAACGCGCTTCGCGCCGCCGGTGACGAGCGCTACCTTTCCGGATAGAGGTGCGGCCATTCGCTTCCCGATGCTCGTTTTCGCGCCGCTGTGTTGGCGCAGAGGCGATTGAGGATTCTACCGGAATGGCGCACTATGACGGCCCCTCATGGAGACGCGCGAGACACTGCCGCCCCCTTCGTCCGAGGCCCTCGCGCACAGCGCGCGAGTGATCGAGCACGTGCGCCGCGAGCTCGAGGCGGACGGCGGCTGGATGAGCTTCGCGCGGTACATGGAGCTCGTGCTCTATGCGCCGGGACTGGGCTATTACAGTGCGGGTGCGCGCAAGCTCGGCGCAGACGGCGACTTCACGACGGCGCCGGAGCTGACGCCGCTCTACGGGCATTGCATCGCGCAGCAGGCGCGCCAGATTCTCGCGCTCGGCCTGGACGAGATACTGGAAGTCGGCGCAGGCTCGGGCGCTCTCGCGGCCGAGCTCCTGGAGGAGCTCGATCGGCTGGATGCAGCGCCGCAGCGCTTTCTCATTCTCGAGCTCTCCGCGGACCTGCGCGCGCGCAGCCGCGACCTGCTCGCCGAGCGCGTACCGCATCTGATGGAGCGGATCGCCTGGCTGAACGTCCTGCCGCCCGCGTTCTCCGGCTTGGTGCTCGGAAACGAGGTGCTGGACGCCATGCCGGTCCACATCGTTCGCGCGACCGAGCAAGGCATCGAGGAAGGCGGTGTCGTGGCAAGTCGCGGAGAACGGCCGTTCGAATGGAGTTTCCGGCCGGCCGCCGGCGAGCTTCGCGCTGCTGCGGAGCAGCTCGGGCTCGCGCCAGGATACGTGACCGAGATCGCGCTCGCTGCGCGCGCATTCGTGCGGAGCGTCGGCGCGATTCTCGAGCGCGGCGTGATGTTATTCGTGGATTATGGTTTCCCCGCCGGGGAGTTCTACCACGAGCAGCGATCCCAGGGCACACTCATGTGCCACTATCGCCACCGCGCGCACGCGGATCCGTTCTTCCTGCCCGGGCTGCAGGACGTCACCGCGCACGTCGACTTCAGCGCGATCGCGGCCGCAGCCTCGAAGGTGGAGCTGGACGTTCTCGGATACGCGAGCCAGGAGCAGTTCCTGGTCAACTGCGGGATCACCGACCTCATGTTGCGCACGCCGCCGGAAGATCCGGCGCGCTATCTCCCCACCGCCGCGGCAGCGAGCAAGCTGCTCTCACCCGCCGAGATGGGCGAGATCTTCAAGGCGATCGCGTTCGGACGCGGCGTGCCGGACGAACTCGCTGGGTTCAGCGCGGGGGATCGCCGGCACACTCTGTAAAATGCACCGATGAACAGAGTCTCGATCTGCCTGGTCGCGCTCTCCGCTTTGGCGGGCGCGACCGTCATGGGCACATCGCTCGCGCAAAGCTCCGCGGAGCAGTCCGTCGCAGCGGCGCGCATGCGCTGGCAGGAAAGTCCGCATGGTCCGATGCTGGCGCGGATTCTTCCGCCGACCTTCACGCTTGCGCAGCTTCCAGAGCCGGATTCGCGCGGTGCGGCACTAGTCGTCGAGTATTGCGTGCAGTGCCACAATCTTCCGAACCCGGCGATGCATCATGCCAAGAAATGGCCCGGCATCGTCGAGCGGATGGTCGTGCGCATGCGCGGCAAGGGCAATCTCGGCACTCTGATGAAAGAGATGATGGCCGGGGTCAAGGCGCCGACTGACGAGGAGCGGGCGGTGCTGATGACCTACCTGCAACGCTATTCCCAGCGTCCGCTGGACTGGCGGAAGTATCCCGACATCGAGTCCGATCAGGCAAAGGCGTTCCGCCTCGCGTGCAAGCAATGCCACACCCTTCCTGATCCGCAGCGCTACACCGCGGCCGAGTGGCCGGCCGTGGTCGCGCGCATGGAAAAGAACATGCTGTGGATGAACCGGGTGGTCGGCTCGAAGCCCGATCCGGACGAGCCGCAACTGCGCATCGAGGATATCGTCGGATATCTGCAGAAGCACGCGCGTTAGGAAATCAAACCCGGCAGGTCACGAACAGGAGGGAACCGGCTGGTTCCCTCCCGTTAGCCTCCTTCCCGCCTAGAGCGCGTCACGCAAGCGTTCGCAGCCAACTGATCACGCGATCGGCCACGGGCTTCCAGCCCACTTCCAGCATCATGGCGTGTCCGAGATCGGGAATCACCTCGATCGGGCTTCCCAGCATCGCGGCCCCGATCCGCATCTGATCGATCGGCACCAGCAGGTCGTTCTCTGCCGCGAGCCACAGGAGCGGCGTGCGGTTAAGCCGCCACAACCACGGCAGCGCGAAGAGCGTCATGTCCCAGATCGCGCGCTGCGACTCGGGTTGCGTGCGCTGGAACCATTCGGCGAGCTTCGCAGAATCGACCGGCCCGGAGAAGAGCGCCTTCCGCAGCGCCGCCGCGGAAGCGCGACCATGAGAGAAGAGCGTGTTCATCTCGGCGAAGAGCGTCGGGTTCTGAAATGCGAGCTTGAGTTGCGACACGAAGAGTCCCTGCGGGGGAACCGGTGCGAGCAGTGCCATGGCCGGTACGGGGGCATCCTCGAGGTACTTCTGCGCGACGAAGCCGCCCATCGAGTGGCCGATGAGCACCGGCGGCCTTCCGATCCGGTTCACCGCCTCGAAGACGTCCTCCACGTACTCCTGGATGCTGCTCGTCATGAGCGTTTCACGCCCGCGGCTCGCACTGTGCCCGCGAAACGAGAGGGCGTAGCTGGCGAAACCCTGTTCCGCGAAATGCGCGAGGAAGTGCTCGGCCCAGCACCAGGCGCCCGTGAATGCGCCATGCAGGAAGAGCACGGGATGGGGATACCCCGCTGCGCGCGGCTTGGCCTCGAGCAGCTCGAGCCGGTCGCCCGCGCCGGCACGGATGTCTCGCATCATCGCTGTCGCACGCCGAACCGGCGGCGTCAGCCAGGTACTGCCATGCCGCGCTTGACGGCCGGGCGCGCCGAGATGCCGTCGAACCAGCGCTTGACGTTCGGGTAGTCCGAAAGGTCGGTCTTGTGCCACTCGTGTCGCGCCACCCATGGATAAGTCGCGATGTCGGCGATCGTGTATTCGCCGGCCGCGAGATAGGCGGTCTCACCGAGCCGCTTGTCGAGCACCCGGTACAGACGATTCTTCTCGTTCGTATAGCGTTCGATCGCGTAGGGCACCTCGACCTTGGCCGAACGCAGAAAGACGTGCAGCTGGCCGAACATCGGCCCGACGTGGCCCATCTGGAACATTAGCCATTGCAGCACCTCGTATCGCGCGCGCAGCGTCTCGGGCAGAAACTTGCCGGTCTTGCCCGCGAGGTAGATCAGGATCGCGCCTGATTCGAACATGGTGATCGGCTGTCCGTCCGGTCCATCCGAGTCCACGATCGCGGGGATCTTGGAGTTCGGATTGATCGCAACGAATTCGGGCGTGAATTGATCGCCCTTGCCAATGTCGATGCGGTGAACGTTGTAGGGCAGCCCGATCTCCTCGAGCATGTTGGAGACCTTGCGGCCGTTGGGTGTCCCCCAGGTGTAGAGTTCGATCATCGCGATCCCGTAGTTGTCGTGGTTCTCGTGATTGTCGTAGTTTCGCGGGTGTCGCGGTTTTGACCGCATAATCACTCGCTGCGCGAGTGTACCGTCAACCGACCCGCAATCCAACGAAGGCCCCCTTGGTGAAGTGGCTTCTCACGCTCGCGATCGCGCTGGTGATCCTCACCGCGTTCAGTCCGCTTTTCGCGCGCTTCGGTCTCGGGCGGTTGCCCGGCGACATGACACTACGCTACAAGGGCCGCAACTACTATTTGCCTTTCACGACGACGATCCTGCTGTCGATCGCGCTCACGCTCGTCGTGCGATTCCTGTGACGGACCGCCGGCGGCGGCCGCTACTCAGAGATCGCGGATCGGACGGCAGCCACTCGTGCATCGCGAATGGCGTCCGGCACGCGCTCGGCGTTCTCCGCAGCGATCCGACCCGCATCGACGCCCTGCGCCGCCTTGAGCGCGTGGACTACATGCTGCGCGACGACATAGTGCCGCTCGCGACCCATCGCCATTGCGTCGCAGTCGACGGCCTCCAGCAGGGCCGCAAATCGGTCCGGGCGCCGAAAAGCATCGCATCGCGTGAACAGGTCGACCAGATCGGCGGCCGCGAGTCGATCGGCATCCTCGATCCGCGCCGAGTGGCGCGCGGCGAGCAGCGCCAGGTCGCGATATTCGCCCGGGCATTTGAGACGTGCACATGCGCCCTCCACCGCATCCGGATCGGCGCCGGCGAAAAGTGCCGCGAACCGCACGACGGAGACCAGGCCCCGTTCCGCGGCGGTCGTCAACGCGGCGAGCGCGCGCGTCTCGTCCAGCTGCGCCCATTCGGGCAGCACGCGCGCAAGCGCGCCTGACTCGGCGAGCACGGAGAACATCCGGGCGGGCGTCGGCTCGGCAAGCCCTTTGGCGAGCTCCTGCCAGACACGCTCTGGAACGAGGGCATCGGCCTCGCCGCGTGCAACCATGGTGCGCATGAGCGCCGCTGTCTCGTCTGCAATCCGGAACGCCGGAAAGCGTGCCGCGAATCGCGCCACGCGGAGGATGCGCACCGGGTCCTCGACAAAGGCGGCGCTGACATGACGCAGGATGCCCGCCCGCAGATCCGCAGCGCCATGATGCGGATCGACGAGATCGCCCGCATCGGTGCGCGCGATGGCGTTGATCGTGAGATCACGACGCGCGAGATCCTGTTCGAGCGTGACGTCCGGCGCGGCGTACACCTGGAAACCCTTGTAGCCACGCGCCGTCTTGCGCTCGGTCCGCGCGAGTGCGTATTCCTCGTGCGTGTCCGGATGCAGGAACACCGGAAAATCCTTGCCGACCGGACGGTATCCGAGACGCTCCATTTCCTCGGGCGTTGCGCCGACCACGACGTAGTCGCGGTCCTGCACCGTCAGACCGAGCAGCTCGTCGCGAACGGCCCCGCCTACGGCATAGACTTTCATCGCGCGTCAGACAGCGGTGGCGTACGGCTCTTCGGCGGCGAGAAACTCGGGCTCGGCGGCGCCCGCCGCGTACCACTCCTTCACCGCGGGAAGGTCGAGGACTGCCTGGGCATACTGCGCGAGGGCGCCGGCCAGCCTCACGTCGTAGGTGAGGAATCGCGAGACGATCGGGGCATACATCGCGTCCGCGATCGAGAACGCGCCGAACAGGAACGGCCCGCCTGAGCGCCTCAGGCAATCGCCCCACAGGGCCTCGATGCGGGCGATGTCGGCATCCACGGCCGCGCTGCGGCCCTTGCCCGGATAGCGGCCGCGACAATTCATCGGCATGGCGGTGCGCAGGGCAGCGAACCCGGCGTGCATTTCGGCTGCGACAGAGCGAGCATGCCCACGTGCCGCGCGATCCGCGGGCCAGAACCGCTTTTCGGGCCAGCGTTCCGCCGCATACTCGCAGATGGCGATCGATTCCCACACCTTCGCCTTTCCGTCGATGAGCACGGGAACCTTGCCCGCCGCGGAGTAGCCGAGCAGCTTCTCCCTGGTGTCAGGCATCCCGAGCGCGATGCGGACCTCGTCGAAAACGACACCGGCCTGCGCGAGCGCGAGCCACGCGCGGAGGGACCACGACGAGTAGTTCTTGTTGGCGATGATCAGAACCGGGTTGCTCATACTTCGCGCGGTTTGCGCCCTGCACGGTACCGGAATGCCGAGAAGCGCGACCGCGCGTAGACGCCCCTCAGGTACGCGGGGGCGATCGCCTCGAGCGGCGTCGGCCGGATCCCGAACGGGAACGCGGCATCCGAGACGTTCGCCAGCCGCATCGAGCGGATGTTGTCCCGGCTCATGAGCTTGCCCGGAAGGATCTCCATCAGGCGCGCCTGGAACCACGACAGCCGCGGCCCGAGTCCGATGATCGGACGGGAATGTCCGCTCGCATTGCCTGCGTACTCCACGAGCTCGCGGAGCGTGTAGACCTTCGGGCCGACCAGGTCGTAGGCCTTGTCGAAACTCTCGTCGAGCTCGAGGGAGTCGACGAATGCGCGTGCGACGTCGCCGACGTAGATCGGCTGAAATCTGGCATCCGGACAGGCAAGAAATACGACCGGGAGAATCTTCTGGATTCGCGCGAACACGTTCAGGAACTGATCCTCCGGACCGAACACGACGGACGGGCGGAAGATCGTGGCTGCGATACGGCCGCGCGCACCGATCACCGCAGCCTCGCCCTCCGCCTTGGAACGCAGGTACTCGCTCGGCGCATCGGCATCGGCCTTGAGCGCGCTCATGTGCAGGAGCCGCGGCACGCCCGCGTCGATGCACGCGGCGACGACTTTCTGCGGCAATTCGACGTGCACGCGCGCAAAATCCGGGCCGTAGGGTTGCCCCGACCGGCTCTGCAGGATTCCCACGAGATTGACCACGACATCGCAGCGCGCAAACAGTCTGGCGAGCGTCGCGGAATCGTGGACATCGGCCTGCACGACGTCGACGGTGGGCAGCAAGTAGAGATGTTTGGCGCGCTCGCGGCGCCGGGTCGGCACCGTAACGAAATGACCTTGCGCCACGAGGCGCTCGACGATGTGACGGCCGACGAAGCCGGAGCCGCCGAGAATGCAGATCCTGTTCATGCGGTCTGGGATGTGAGTGTCTTGAATCGGATAGGGAGCCGGAAACATGCCCGGATCGGGCTCACATTAACACTAACGGAGCGCGCGACCCGGGGCAACTTGACCGCTCGGCTTGCGCCGGGGCGGGAGACGCTATTTTAGCGTCGGCTCTCCGCCGCCGCCGGTCTTGGCGTCCGGGTCGCGGGCCGGGATGACGCCGAGACGCTGCTTGAGCGACTCGACCTGCCCACCGTAAATCGCAGCGTAGTAGACAGTATTGCTCATTACCTTCTTAACGTAGTCGCGCGTCTCGGAGAACGGGATCGACTCGGCGTAGATGGCGCCTTCCAGCGCCCGGTCGCCGCGCCAGCGCTGCGCGCGCCGCGGACCGGCGTTGTAGGCGGTGGCCGCGAGCACCGAGCTGCCACCGAGCTCGTCGTACACGTATCGAAGGTAGCTCGTGCCAAGCGCGATATTGACGTCGACGTCGGTCACGCGGCGCATCGAAAAGTCGCGCATGCCGATCTGCCGCGCTATCCACCGTGCAGTTCTCGGCATGAGCTGCATCAGACCCGAAGCGCCCGCCGACGAGCGCGCGTCGCTGATGAATCGGCTCTCCTGCCGCACCAGACCGAGCACCCAGCTATCCTCCAGGCCCTGGGCGCGCGCCTGTTCGGCGAAGATGTCGCGGTACGGCGCGAGAAAGCGCATCGAGAAATCGTGTGTCCCAACGGTTCGGTTTGCCGTGTTGATGACGCGATCCCAGATCTCGTAGCGACGCGCGAGGTCCGCGGCGGCAAGCAAGTCACGGTCATTCATCCCACGCACGCCCCAGTTCCACTCACGCACGGCCAGCGCCCGTGATTCAGCGCGGAATAGCGCAAGCGCGCGCTGCAGGCTCGGATTCTGCGCAGCCTTGGCGACCTCTTCGTCGGAGATGACATGGTCGCTCGGCGGAATAGCAAGCGGAACCCCGAGCTCCTCGCGAGCCAGCTTTCCGTAGAAATCATGCAGATGGGCGATCTGCAGGTAGAGCAACTCGGCGTCCCGGGTCTTGCCCGCAGCATGCAGCGCACGCGCCTTCCAGTAGATCCATGTGGGGTCTTCGCGTCCGTCGGCACTCATGCGGTCGACTGCGGCGGTGACTTCGGCCCAGTTGTCGTTGCGAAGCGCGGCGCGCGCGCGCCACGCAAGCTGTTCGTCCGTGAGCCGCGCATCGCCCGAGCGCGTGAACCAGAGCGTCGCGACCGGAAGATGCTGGCGCGCCGCGTGCGTCGCGATCTGGCCCCAGACGTACTCCTGGTCGTCGGCGGGAAAACGCTCCTGAAGCCCGCGCGTGAAGTAGCCTGCTGCGCGCTCGGCATCCTTGCGCGCGGAGCGCGTCAAAGCGAAGATCATCAGCTCGCGATTCATGCGCGAACGCGGATCGAAACGGGTCTTATCGATGTAGCTGTCCGGGCGCTGCGCGATCGATTCGATCGTGCGCTCGCGCGGCGTGTCGGCGGCCGGGAGGTAGTTGATCGTCCGCTTTGCTGTGCCCAACTGGCCATCCGCGAGCAGCACGCGCACGCGATCCCAGACATCCGAGGTCGTGATTTTGCGGTCGGCGATCTGGGTCTCGATCAGGAGCATGCACGCCTCGGGAATGTCGCGTGGCGCGGCCCAGAAATCGCGCGCCTCGACGAGTGCCGCCTCGTCACCACGCCTCCAGCGCCCCTGCAGCGCCAGACAGGTCACATCGGGATCCTCGGCGGTGAGTCGCGGATATTCAGCGAAGAACTCGTCCCACTGACTCCGCTTGCCGAGCACGCGCAGCCAATCGTTGCGCAGCTGCTCGCCGAGCAGCAGCCCCTCGTTGCGCACGAGCATTTCGCGAACGGTCGCGGCATCCGCGTCCTCGAGCCGCAGCTTCAGCTGCCAGTACTGGACGTAGGGCTCCAGCGGATTGCCCTTGAGCTGCTCGGCGTATCGATCGAGCTTGCTCGCTTGTCCGCGCCGGAAAGCGTCGGCGGCGGCGCGAAATGCGTCATCGTCGCGTCCCGCCGCGAAGGCGGGTGCAATCAGGGCGGCCGCCAGCGCGCACGCCATAAGGCGCAGCACGGAACGAGCGAGCATGGGGGCGGAAAACATGGGTGCCATGAGTACTATAGTGTGAACCGGGCTCTTGAGAATTCACATGAAGAATACCACGGGCCGCAACAGAAAAACCGTTCCGTGCCCGGGGTTTATGGATGCCTGACCACGACCAACCCAGCCTGACCGGAGACGCCTTGCGCACTTGGCGGCGTGCCACGCGTGAGGCGCTCGTCGCCGCGCGAATGGCCCTGCCGGATGCGACGCTTCAAGCGCACCGCGCGAGCATCGACCGCCATCTGACGCGCAGGTTCCCCGATCTCTCCGTAGGTGTCGTGGCCTTCTGCTGGCCCTATCGTAACGAATACGATGCCCGCTTTCTCGCCCGGCACCTGCGCGAACGCGGCGCGCGCACCGCGCTGCCCGTGGTGATCGCCCCGCGGACGCCACTCATTTTCCGCGAATGGCATCCGGGCGTGGCGCTCGCGCACGGCGTCTACGACATTCCGTATCCGACCGAAGGGCCCGCGGTGCGCCCCGGAACCGTGCTGCTTCCCATGAACGGGTTCGACGCGGGAGGCTACCGGCTCGGATACGGCGGCGGCTTCTTCGACCGCACGCTCGCGGCGCTCGACGTCCGACCACGCGTCATCGGCGTCACCTACGAACTCGCGCGACTGCCCACGATTCACCCGCAACCGTGGGACATCCCCATGGACTTCGTGGTCACAGAAGCAGGCGTCCACACGCGTCGCAATGGCCACCTCGACGGCCCAGCCCAGTAGACTCCGGAACGTAGGAATGTGTTCAGCGGGAAGGAGGGTAACGCGAGGGAACCAGCCGGTTCCCTCCTGTGTGACCTTCCGCTTTTTGCTTCTGATGAAACCAGCCGGTTTCCTCCCGTTCGTGACCTTTGACTTTGGCGTTATTTCTTCAACGCCAAAGTCATTCCATCGCCGATCGGAACCATCGATACGTCAACCCGGGCGTCGGCGACCAGCTTGCCGTTCAGCGCGCGCAGGGCGACCGTCGACATCGACTGGTCCTTTCTGTCCGCGACGGCGCCCGACCACAGCACGTTGTCGAACACGATGAGGCCGGCGGGCCGGACCAATGTCAGGCACCTCTCGTAGTAGGCGTCGTAGTTTTCCTTGTCGGCGTCGATGAACGCGAAGTCGAAATCGCCTGCACGCCCGTCCGCGATCAGCCTGTCGAGCGTCACGAGTGCCGGCGCAAGCCGCAGTTCGATGCGTTCCGCAAGCCCGGCGCGCCGCCAGAATTCGCGCGCCACCGACGTCCACTCTTCGCTGACGTCGCAGGCCAACAGTGCGCCACCCGGCCCGAGGGAACGCGCGATGCAGATCGCGCTGTAGCCGGTGAACGTGCCGATCTCGATCGCGCGACGTGCGCCGAGCAGCTTGACGAGCAGCGACAGGAACGCGCCCTGTTCCGGCCCGACCTGCATGCGAAACATCGTTTCACGCCCGGTGACTGCCCGCAGTTCCTCGAGCAGCGCGTCCGGACGCGCCGAATGCGCGGCGACGTACTGGCGCACCGCCTTGGTCATGAAGTGGGTCTTACTTGCCATACCTGCCTGAAATACGGAATTTGAATGCGCGAAGTACGAATACGCGGAATGCGAATTCGGTGACTCGCGCGCGAACGATCAGCCCAGGAACAGGCGATAGGCCGGATTGGCCGTCTCGTCGACGTAAGGATAGCCCAGCGTCGCGAGAAACCGCCGGAACTCGCGCATCTCCCGTGGCGGCACCTGCATGCCGACCAAGACCCGTCCGTCGTTCGCGCCATCATTACGGTAATGAAAGAGGCTGATGTTCCAGTCCGATCGCATGCTCTCGAGGAACCGCAGTAGCGCGCCCGGGCGCTCCGGGAACTCGAAGCGGTAGAGCAATTCGTGATCGGCGTTCGCGGCGCGTCCGCCGACGAGGTGCCGAACGTGCAGCTTCGCCATCTCGTTGTCCGAGAGGTCCTCCGTCTTGAGGCTGTGGCGCTCGAGCGTCCGCACGATGCGCTTCCGCTCGGCACGATCGTGGATCTGCACGCCCACGAACACGTGCGCCGCGCTTGGATCCGCGATCCGGTAATTGAACTCGGTGATGTTCCGCCCCCCCAGCGTCGCGCAGAACTTCTTGAAGCTGCCGGGCCGCTCGGGAATCGTGACCGCGAACAGCGCCTCGCGCTGCTCGCCCACCTCCGCCCGTTCGGCGATGAACCGCAGCCGATCGAAATTCGTGTTCGCGCCGGATGTGATCGCCACCAGCTTCCGGTCGCGCGCACCCGTCGCCTGAACGTACCGCTTGATGCCCGCGACTCCCAGCGCCCCGGCGGGCTCGAGTATCGAGCGGGTGTCCTCGAAGACGTCCTTGATCGCGGCGCAGATCTCGTCGGTGTCCACGAGGATCCAGTCGTCGACGTGCTTCTTCGCCAGCCGGAACGTCTCGACTCCGACCTGCTTCACGGCCACGCCATCGGCAAAGAGGCCGACGTGCGACAGCACCACGCGACGCCCGGCCCGTACCGAGCGCGTCATCGCATCGGAATCCGCGGGCTGCACGCCGATCACCTTGATCGACGGTTGCAGGCGCTTCACGTAGGCCGCGATGCCGGATATCAGCCCCCCGCCACCGACACACACGAAGATCGCGTGGATCGGACGCGTCGCCTGGCGCAGGATCTCCATGCCGATGGTGCCCTGCCCGGCGATCACGTCCGGATCGTCGTAGGGATGCACGAAGGTGAGACGCTCGCTGCGCTCGATCCGCTTGGCGGCCTCGTGCGCTTCGCTGTACGAGTCGCCGGTCAGCACGACTTTTGCCCGCAGTGCTTTCACCGCGTCGACCTTGATCCGTGGCGTCGTCACCGGCATCACGATCACCGCGCGGCAACCCAGCTTGCGCGCCGCGAGGGCCACACCCTGCGCGTGATTGCCGGCCGAGGCGGCGATCACGCCACGCTTCAGCGCGGCCGCCGGCAATTGCGCCATCTTGTTGTACGCGCCGCGCAGCTTGAACGAGAACACCGGCTGCATGTCCTCGCGCTTGAGCATGACCCGGTTGCCGAGCCGCGCCGAGAGATTCGGCGCAAGCTCGAGCGGCGTCTCCTCGGCGACATCGTAGACGCGAGCGGTGAGGATCTTCTCCAGGTAGTCGGTGAGCATCGGGAACGGGAATCGGAAAAGCGGGTACCGGCGCTGCGCTGCGCAGCGCAGCGAGCATCCTCACACGGCGGAGCGCGTAATGTAGAGGAAACGGGCGAGTTGCGCCATGAGCCCGCTTCCGCTTACGGTGCCGTGTGGACTTCACCGATTTCTTCACGCCGGAGGCGAGTCTCGGCTCCCTCGCGCTCGCCGCGTTCCTCGCGGCAACACTCTTACCGCTCAGCTCCGAGGCCGTGCTGTTCGGCGTGCTCAAGCTGCATCCGGAGCTTGCGTGGCCGGCGGTCACCGTGGCGACAGCGTGCAACACGCTCGGGGGACTCACGACTTATCTGATCGGACGCTTCATCGCGACCCGCAAGCCGCTCGCGGGCCACGACGCCGTGCGGCGCTGGGGGGCACCGGCGCTACTTTTTGCGTGGGCGCCTTTCGTGGGAGACGCGTTGTGCATCGCAGCCGGATGGCTGAAGGTCAACTGGCTGAGCACCACGCTTTTCTCGGCCGTGGGACGACTGGCGCGGTACGCGGTGATCGCACAAGGAGCCCTCTGGTAAGATTTTGGGCGCCCAAGGGAGACGACAAGATGCCGAAGCAGGCACGCAGAACCAGGAAGGTGAAGCCGGTCTGGGAACGAGGCTATCGTTCGCATGGCTATTGGCTTGGCAAGGAGCGCGTCGGCAAGGTCACCCTGGACGGCGATGCGGACGGCGCATCGCGCTACCGGTGGGAGTCCGGCAATCGGGCCGGCAAATCGAACACACTCCGCGAAGCGAAGCAGGCGGTCGAGCAGGCCGTCTTGATCGGCGCGCGACAATTGGGGCTCTTTGACGAATAGTGGGTGACACGTCAACCACCCCGCCGGCTCCGCCGGCACCGACCCCTCCGCGGACTTCCTTTAGCGGGAATGAGGGTATCGGGAGGAAACCAGCCGGTTTCCTCCTGATCGTATCCTTCTTGCGTCCGCGACTTCGTGGCCCATGCACCACACATTCGCGAGCCCGAGGAAACCAGCCGGTTTCCTCCTGTTCGTGACCTTCCCGCCGCTCACTGCGGCCTAGTGCGGCGGCTGCCGCACTAGGCGGCGGTGAGCTTGGCGTACTCCATCTGCAACCACTTCATGCCCTGATTCCCGAAGTTCACCTGCAACCGCGCGTCGGCCCCCGAACCCTCGGCGTTCACGATCACTCCGGCGCCGAACTTCGGATGCGTGACGTTCTGACCGATGCGGAACGGCAGCGCGCCGCGGCCTGATGCTTGCGAACCCGATTTCGCCGCCAAGCGCGTCGGCGCGGCGGCCGCCTGCCACGCGCTGTCGTTGAGCAACCTTCCGCCGCGTGGCGTGAGCCATTTCGTCACGCCGGCGGGCACTTCGTCGAGAAACCGCGACGCCACGTTGTACCGCGTCTGGCCGTGCAGCAATCGCGTCTGCGCGAAGGACAGGTAGAGCCGCGTGCGTGCGCGCGTGATGGCCACGTACATCAGGCGGCGCTCCTCCTCGAGACCGTCTTCTTCCGTGACGCTCTGCTCGTGCGGAAACAACCCCTCCTCCAGACCGCTGATGAACACGGCGTGGAACTCGAGCCCTTTCGCCGAATGCACGGTCATGAGCTGGACGGCCGCCATTCCCTCCGCAGCCTGGTTCTCGCCCGACTCGAGTGCGGCGTGCGCGAGAAACGCGGCGAGCCAGGGATCGCCTGGCTGCGCATCACCTGACGCGTCCGCCGCATCGACTGCCGCCATCGCCGCACCGGTCGCCTGCTCGTCCTGGATGAACGCCGCGGCGGCATTGATCAGCTCGTCCAGGTTCTCCAGCCGGTCGGCGCCCTCGCGCTCGTTCGTATAGTGATCGCGCAGCCCGCTGGCCTGCAGCATCTGATCCACCACCTCCGGGAGTGGCAGGCCCTTGGTGCCCGCGCGCAGCGACTCGATCAACTGCACGAACGCGCCGACGGATGTCGCCGCCTTCCCCGACAGCTGCGCGGCAGCCAGCCAGAGGCTCGTGCCCGCGCTGCGCGCCGCGTCCTGAAGCTGCTCGATGGAGCGGGCCCCGATGCCGCGGGTCGGGAAGTTCACCACCCGCAGGAACGCGTTGTCGTCTTCGGGATTCGCGACGAGCCGGAGATAGGCCAGCGCATGCTTGATCTCCTGGCGCTCGAAGAATCGGAGCCCGCCGTACACGCGATACGGAATCCCCGCCGTGAAGAGCGCATGCTCGATCACCCGCGACTGCGCGTTCGAACGATAGAGGATGGCGATATCGCTACGATCGAGGCCTTCGCGCACGAGCGCCTGCACTTCGTCGGCGAGCCAGTGCGCCTCGTAGCCGTCGCTCTGCGCCTCGAAAATCCGCAGCGGCTCGCCCTCGCCCGCCGCGGTCCAGAGGTTCTTCCCAAGACGCCGGCGGTTCTGCGAGATGAGCGCATTGGCCGCATTGAGGATGTTGCCGTGCGAACGGTAGTTCTGCTCGAGGCGGATGAGGTTCGGCACCTTGATAATCGCGCTCGAAGTCGGCCATGTTGCCGACGTTCGCGCCCCGGAACCGGTAAATCGACTGGTCGTCGTCACCGACACCGAAGATCGCTGTGTGCGGGCCTGCCAGCAGCTTGAGCCACCGGTACTGAAGGCGGTTGGTGTCCTGAAACTCGTCGACCAGCACGTGCCGGAATCGGTTCTGGTAGTGCTCGCGCAGGACCTCGTTGCGCGTCAGCAGCTCGAACGAGCGCAGCAGCAGCTCCGGAAAGTCCACGAGCCCTTCGCGCTGGCATTGCTCGTCGTACACCGTGTAGATCTCGACCATGCGGCGCGAGATGTCGTCGTAGGCCTCCACATCCTTCGGACGCGTGCCCTCTTCCTTGTGACCATTGATGAACCACTGCACCGGGCGTGGCTGGAACTTGTCCTCGTCGATGTTCATGCCCCGCAGCACCCGCTTCACGAGCGATTGCTGGTCCTGCGTGTCGAGGATCTGGAAGAGCTGCGGCAATCCCGCTTCGCGATGATGCGCGCGCAGCATGCGGTTGCACAGCCCGTGGAACGTCCCGACCCACATGCCGCGCGTGTTGATCGGGAGCATCGCCGAGATGCGCGTGAGCATCTCGCGCGCGGCCTTGTTCGTGAATGTCACCGCGAGCACGCCTGCCGGGCTGACGTTGCCGGTCTGGATCAGCCACGCAATGCGGGTGGTGAGCACGCGCGTCTTGCCGCTCCCCGCTCCGGCGAGGATCAGCGCGTGCTGGTTCGGGAGGGTGACTGCGGCGAGCTGCTCGGGATTGAGATTTTCGAGGAGCGACATGCGGGATGGCAAAGACTCCCGCGATTCTACCGCAGTGGATTGGCAAATCCCTACGGGAAATCGTCATTCCCGCTTCCTCCCGGCGTGGGCCAGCCGCAATGCTACGCCGCAGCGTGCGGACAGGACGACGGCACGTAGGCAATCGGGCGCACGCTGGCACAAGCTATAATTTTCCCCTTTTCCGACAAAGCCGCAGAAACGATGGATCCGCAATACGAGCCGGCAACGATCGAACGCGAAGCGCAAGCGCACTGGGATGCGACCGGCGCCTTTCGCGCGGTCGAGGATCCATCGCGTCCCAAGTATTACTGCCTGTCGATGTTTCCCTACCCTTCGGGGAAGCTGCACATGGGCCACGTGCGCAACTACACCATCGGCGACGTGCTCACCCGCTATTACCGCATGCGCGGCTGCAACGTCCTGCAGCCGATGGGCTGGGACGCGTTCGGCCTCCCGGCGGAAAACGCCGCGATCGCGAACAACCAGCCGCCGGCGCAGTGGACGTACGAGAACATCGCCTACATGAAGCGGCAGCTCCAGTCGCTCGGATTCGCGATCGACTGGGACCGGGAGCTCGCGACCTGCGATCCGAAGTACTACCGCTGGAACCAGTGGCTGTTCCTGCGCATGCTGGAGAAAGGCATCGTCTACAAGAAGACCGGGGTGGTGAACTGGGATCCCGTGGATCAGACCGTGCTCGCGAACGAGCAGGTCATCGACGGGCGCGGCTGGCGCACCGGCGCGCTCGTCGAGAAGCGCGAGATCCCGATGTACTACATGCGGATCACCGCCTACGCAGAGGAACTGCTTGCCGCGCTCGACAGCTTCCGGGCTGGCCGGAGCGCGTGAAGATGATGCAGGCGAACTGGATCGGCAAGAGCTACGGCGTCAACTTCGCGTTTCCCTACGAGCTCGAGGGCGAGCGCCGCGAGATGCGCGTCTTCACCACCCGCGCCGACACCATCATGGGCGTGACGTTCTGCGCGGTCGCGGCCGAGCATCCTCTCGCGGAGGCCGCCGCGAAGCGCGATCCGAAGGTCGCCGCGTTCGTCGAGGAATGCAAGCGCGGCAGCGTCATGGAGGCGGATCTCGCGACCATGGAGAAGGAGGGCATGCCAACCGGCATCTTCGTCACCCATCCGCTCACCGGCGAGAGAATCGAGGTGTGGGTCGGCAACTACGTGCTGATGGGCTACGGCGAAGGCGCGGTGATGGCAGTTCCGGCGCACGACGAGCGCGACTTCGCCTTCGCAAAGAAGTACGGACTGCCCATCAAGCCCGTGATCGACGTGGGCGGCAAGCCTTTCTCCACCGACGCGTGGCAGGCGTGGTATGCGGACTACGGCGTGTGCGTCAATTCGGGCAAGTACGACGGCCTTGCGTACGAGCAGGCCACCGACGCGATCGCAGCGGACCTGAGCAAGATCGGCCTGGGCGACAAGCAGGTGCAATGGCGATTGCGCGACTGGGGCATTTCGCGGCAACGCTACTGGGGCACGCCGATTCCCATTGTCCATTGCGACGCGTGCGGAGACGTCCCGGTACCGGATGCCGATCTTCCCGTCGTGCTTCCCGAGGACTGTGTGCCCGACGGCAGCGGGAATCCGCTCGCAAAGCGGGCCGATTTCGTGAACGCCCCCTGCCCGCGCTGCGGCAAGCCCGCGCGACGCGAGACCGACACGATGGACACGTTCGTGGATTCGTCGTGGTACTACACGCGCTTCTGCTGCGCGGACAATGCGCGCAGCATGGTGGACGCACGGGTCGCGCACTGGATGCCCGTCGACCAGTACATCGGCGGCATCGAGCACGCCATCCTGCACCTGCTCTACTCGCGGTTCTGGACGAAGGTCATGCGCGATATCGGCCTGATGGGAACCGACGAGCCGTTCACCAAGCTGCTCACGCAGGGCATGGTGCTGAACGAGATCTTCTACCGCAAGACGGCGAACGGCCGCATCAGCTACTTCAACCCGGCCGACGTCGAGGTGCGCGCCGACGAAGCGGGCAAGCGCACCGGCGCGATCCTCAAGGCCGACGGGCTGCCGGTCGAATCGGACGGCATCGGCACGATGTCGAAGTCGAAGAACAACGGCGTCGATCCGCAGGCGCTGATCGAGCAATACGGCGCAGACACCGCGCGCTTCTTCATCATCTTCACCTCGCCTCCCGAGCAGTCGCTCGAATGGTCCGACGCCGGCGTGGAGGGGTCGCACCGGTTCCTGAAGCGATTGTGGACGTTCTGCCACGCTTACCGGGATGCGATTGCGGGAACGGTGCCCCGCGTGATGAAGGGCGAGCATCTACCCGTTGGCTGGGAGCGCACGCATCCGGGGCTCGCGGGCACCCGGCGCGAAGTGCACGAGGTGCTCGGGCAGGTGAACTACGACATGAATCGCTTCCAGTTCAACACCGTGGCGTCGGGCGCGATGAAGATCCTGAACGCACTCGCCGCGTGCACTTCGGTGCGGGACGATTCCGTGGCGCTTGCCGCCTGGCAATGGGTGCTCGCCGAAGGAACCGGCATCCTGCTGCGCGTGCTTGCGCCGATCACGCCACATATCGCGCATTCGCTCTGGCGCGAAATCGGATTCGGCACGGATATCCTGCACGCGCCCTGGCCCGAGCCAGATCCACGCGCGCTCGAGCAGGACGAGATCACGCTGGTGGTCCAGGTGAACGGGAAGCTGCGCGGCGAGATCCGAGTGCCGAAGACCGCCGACAAGTCCGCGATCGAGCGAGTGGCGCTCGCGGACAACGCGGTGCGCAAGCATATCGAAGGCAAGGAAGTGAAGAAGATCGTCGTCGTTCCCGGGCGTCTCGTGAACGTCGTGGTCTGATTCCGCGAGGCGCGCAAGATGAACCTGGAATGCACTCTCCACCGGACACGCATCCGGGCTGCGCTTCTCGCGATGCTCTTCAGCGCCGCCGCGCTCATTTCCGGCTGCGGCTTCCAGCTCCGCGGGACCGCCACTCTGCCATTCGACACGATCAGCATTCCTGCGGAGACGCCGCTGGCGATCGATCTGCAGCGAAACATCGCTTCGGGAACCAACGCCAGGGTGGTTCCCCAGAGCGAGAATCCACAAGCCGTCCTCGCACTGCTGAGCGAGGCGCGCGAGCGGCTCATCCTGTCACTGAACGCGGATGGGCAGGTGACCGAGTACGAGCTCCGGTATATCGTCGGGTTCAGGGTGTATTCGCCCAAGGGCGCCGAGTTCATCCCTTCCAGCCAGATCGTCCTGCGGCGCCCCATCACCTTCAACGACCAGGTGCTCGCCAAGGAACAGGAAGCGGAGCTCATCTACCGCGAAATGCAACAGGACATGGTGCAGCTCATCATGCGCCGGCTCGCCGCCACGAAGCCGGGCGCCGAATAGCGCGCCGATGCAGCTTCGCGGCGAGCAGCTCGAGTCGGACCTGGCGCGCGGACTGCGCCCGCTCTACGTGATCCACGGCGACGAGCCGCTGCTCGCACTCGAGGCCGCAGATGCGGTGCGTGCAACCGCGCGCGCCGGCGGATATACCGAGCGCGACGTGCTGCTCGTCGAGCGCGGCTTCGACTGGTCGCAGCTGACAATGAGCGCAGCCGGGATGTCGCTGTTCGGCGAAAAGAAGCTGATCGAGCTGCGCATCCCGACCGGCAAGCCGGGAACCGAGGGCGCCACGGCCATCCAGGCGCTCTGCCGCAGCATGCCGCCCGACACCACGACGCTGGTTACGTTGCCGCGCCTCGATCGGCAGGGGCAGGGCTCGGCCTGGTTCGGCGCGCTGAGCGCGGCGGGAACGGTCGTGAACATCTATCCGGTCGAGCGAACGAGGCTCGCGCAATGGATCGGCACGCGGCTCGCACGCCAGAAGCAACGTGCCGGCACCGAAGCCGTCGAATTTCTCGTCGATTGCGTTGAGGGAAACCTGGTTGCGGCCCATCAGGAAATTCGCAAGCTCGGCCTCCTCTACCCCGAGGGCGAGCTCACGCTCGACCAGGTGCGCGATGCGGTGCTGGATGTCGCGCGTTTCAACGTCTACCAGCTCACCGAGGCGATGCTCGGCGGCGACGCCCTGCGCCTGGCGCGAGTGCTCGACGGACTGGCCGGAGAGGGCGAGCCGCCGCTGCGGGTGCTCTGGGTCATGAGCGAGGACGTGCGGGCCGCGCACAAGCTGCAGGCCGGCCGCGCAGCGGGACGTCGCGATCAGGATATCTTTCGCGCCCAGCGCATCTGGGGCGACGCCCGCCAGCGGGTCGTTTCGCAGGCCGCGACTCGCATGCGCGAGGACGATCTTGCGGACGCGCTCGCGCATGCCGCGCACATCGACCGGGTTGCGAAAGGCGTCGCCGACGGCGATGCCTGGGACGAGCTGTTGCAGCTCGGGCTGCGATTCGCCCGTTGAGGCGCGTCCGGGAATCCGGGTTCCCCCGCTGGAGTAACATATCCCTGCCATGCATCGCGACATCGTGGACATCGCCGGATACATGCGGGACGTCGGTCGACGCGCCCGCGCGGCCTCGCACGCGCTCGCGGCGGCGGACACGGACACGAAGAACCGCAGTCTGCGCGAGATCGCGGCCGCGATCAGGCGCGATTGCGACGCCATCCTCGCGGCCAATGCGGAGGACGTGGCGGACGCCCGCAAAGCTGGCCTCGAGTCGGCCCTGATCGACCGTCTCACGCTGAACGCGAAGTCGGTCGAAGCCATGGCGCTGGGCGTGGAACAGGTGGCGAACCTGCCCGACCCCGTCGGGGAGATGAGTGAACTGCGCGAGCAGCCGACCGGCATCCGGGTCGGCAGGATGCGCGTGCCCCTCGGGGTGATCGGAATCGTGTACGAGTCGCGCCCGAACGTGACCGCGGACGCGGCCGCGCTGTGCGTCAAATCGGGCAATGCCGCGATCCTGCGCGGCGGCAAGGAGGCGATTCGCGCCAATCAGGCGATCGCTGCCTGCGTGCGCGCCGGGCTGCGTGCAGCGGGGCTGCCCGAGGACGGCGTGCAGGTCGTCGAGACGACCGATCGCGCGGCGGTCGGCGAGCTCCTGCGCATGAACGAATTCGTGGACATCATCGTGCCACGCGGCGGAAAGGGCCTCGTCGAGCGCGTGATGGCCGAGTCACGGATCCCGATGATCAAGCACCTAGACGGCGTGTGTCACGTGTACATCGATTCCGACGCCGATCTCGATATGGCGGTGCGCGTCGCCGACAATGCAAAGACGCAGCGCTATGGAACGTGCAACACGATGGAGACGCTGCTGGTTGCCGAAGACGTTGCGGCGGAGGTGTTGCCGCGCCTGGGAAGGATCTATCGGGAGAAGGGCGTCGAACTGCGCGGCGACGAGCGTGCGCGGGCGATTTTCTCCGGCATGAGTCCCGCAACCGAGGCGGACTGGTACGCCGAGTACCTCGCGCCGATTCTCGCCGTACGCGTGGTCAAGGACGTGGACGACGCAATGGCGCACATCGCCCGCTACGGCTCGCAACACACCGACGCCATCGTGACCTCGAACGAGTCGCGCGCGCGACGCTTTCTCCGGGAGGTGGATTCGAGCTCGGTGATCTGGAATGCCTCGACGCGCTTTGCCGACGGCTTCGAATACGGGCTCGGCGCGGAGATCGGCATCTCGACCGACAAGCTGCATGCCCGCGGACCGGTGGGCCTGGAGGGCTTGACGTCGCAGAAGTGGGTCGTGCTCGGCGCGGGGCAGGTGCGCGCGTAGAGTCGCCGGCGCGATGAATACTCCGCGGCTGACCTGGTATTTCGATTACATCTCGCCCTTCTCCTACCTCCAGTTCGCGACGCAACCCGAGCTCTTCCGCCGCGAAGACGTTGCGCTCAGGCCGGTCGTGTTCGGCGGAATCCTGGCGCACTGGAGCCACAAGGGGCCAGCAGAGCTTCCGACCAAGCGCACGTTCAGCTATCGGTACGTGCTGTTTCACGCACGCGAGCTCGGTGTCGCGATCCGCTTTCCACCCGCGCATCCGTTCAATCCCCTGCGGGCGCTGCGCCTCACCGTGGCGCTCGGCTGTGGGGCCGACGTCGTTCAGACAATTTTCGATTTCATCTGGAAGGAGGGGCGCTCCATCGACGACGAGTGGCCCGCGCTCTGCGACCGGCTCGGCGTCCCGGATGCCGACGCGCTATGCAATGCGCCCGGAACAAAGGCGCAGCTCCGGGCGAATGGCGATGCGGCCAGCGCGGCGGGCATATTCGGCGTGCCGACCTTCGCTGTCGACGGCGAGCTCTTCTGGGGCGTCGACGCGACGCCCATGCTGCTCGCCTACCTCGAGGACCCTGCGCTGTTCGATGATCCCGAGATGCAGCGCGTCACGCATCTGCCGGCCGCGATACAGAGGAAGATGTGAGCTCTCCTAAGACGCGTCTGAACTTGCGAACGAGGGGATATACAAGGGGCTCGCCCCTTGTTGGTCCGGGGATATACAAGGGGGAATCCCCCCTTGTTCGTAAGATTGCTCTTATATGAAGAAGCGTAGCCGAAATTTCGAGAAAGGCACCTGATGACTCCGCTGGGCATCTTGGGCGGTACGTTCGATCCGGTGCACTACGGTCACTTGAGACTGGCCATGGAGGCGCTCGAGGCGCTCGGCCTCGATACGGTGCGCTGGGTGCCTTCCGGTCAGCCGGGGCACCGCGACATACCCACGACGACTGCGCTGCACCGGGTGGAGATGGTCCGGCTCGCCATCGCCAGCGAGCCGCGATTCACCCTCGACATCGCCGAGACGCGCACATCCGATCCCACCTTCACGATCAACACGTTCAAGCGGCTGCGTGCGGAGCTCGGCGCACACAAGCCGCTGGTGATGATTCTCGGGATGGATTCGTTCCTGTCGCTGCCCACCTGGCGTTCGTGGACGGAGCTCCTCGGTCTCGCTCACTTCGCAGTCGGTGAGCGGCCGGGGTTTGCACTGTCCGCGCAAACGATGGTGTCCGGCCTTGCGCTCGAGTATGCCCGGCGCGCCGCGACCCTCGAGGCGGCGCGGGCCGCGCCGGCCGGCGCAATCATGACTTTTCCCATGACGCCCCTAGACATCTCGGCGACCGATCTGCGCGATCGATTCGCGCGTGGCGCAAGCGCACGCTATTTGCTTCCGGAAAGCGTGTTGGCTTATATTGGGGCGCACAGGTTATACAGATAGCGTGTACAGATAGCTGGATAGAGGAGACACACCCGGTTTGGACATCCGCAAGAAGGAAAAAGCGGTCATCGCCGCACTCGAGGACATCAAGGCGCGCGATATCGCGGTCTTCGATGTCACCCATCTCACCGCACTTTTCGATCGAGTGATCATTGCAAGCGCCGATTCCGCCCGTCAGGGCAGGGCGCTTGCGGGTAATGTGAACGAGCGGCTGAAAGCCCTTGGGGAACGGGTCTACGGCACCGAGGGCGGGCCGGACAGCGACTGGATACTCGTCGACCTGGGAGACGTCGTGGTGCACATCATGCAACCCGCGGCGCGCGAGTATTACAACCTCGAGGAATTGTGGGGCGAGCCCAAACCACGCACGGAGCGGATGCAGACTCGGGCCCGGAGCACGCGGGCAAGCGCTTCATAACGCGCCGGACAGGCGGGGCGCGGCATGAGATTGCTCGTCGTCGCGGTGGGCAGCCGCATGCCCGGCTGGGTCGATGCGGCGTTCACGGACTATGCGCGACGCATGCCGCGACGGGCGCGCATCGAGCTCACCGAGATCCGGCCGGAGCCACGTCGACCGTCGCGCTCGGTGGCCCAGCTGCTGGCGGCGGAAGAGACTCGGATTCGCGCCGCCCTCCCCGCCCGGTGCCGGTGCGTGGCGCTCGACGAACGGGGCCGGACGCTGACCACGCAGGAGCTGGCAACCAGCCTCGAGTCGTGGCTGGCCGGGGGCGAGGACCTCGCGTTCCTGATCGGGGGGCCGGACGGCCTGGCGCCGGAGCTCAAGCGCTCGGCCGCACTGATTATGCGGCTCTCGAGCTTCACTCTTCCACATGGACTGGCACGTGTGGTGCTCAGCGAGCAGCTTTACAGGGCACTTTCCATACTCGACCACCACCCGTATCACCGAGAATAGAGGTTCCCGTCCGGAATCCGTGACGAGGCCGCGGGGGCGCCACCCCCAGCTTGCGAGAGGAGACCCGATGCGTATCACCCAGGCGCTCAGGCCACTTGCCCGCCGGATCCGGCGCTCGGCGGGCGTGCGTGCGTCCCGGCAAACCGAAGCGGGTCGCTGACATGCCTCCGCCCTTCGCCAAGGTCTACCTCGCCTCGCGGAGCTCGCGCCGGCGCGAGCTGCTGAAGCAGATCGGCGTGGCGTTCGAGGTTCTGTTGCTGCGCGAGCACTGGTCACGCGGTCCGGATGTCGACGAAGCCGTGCACGAGGACGAGTCCCCGGAGGATTACGTTCGGCGGGTCGCGCACGAGAAGGCCGACACGGGCTGGATGCGAATCATGCAGCGAGGACTCCCGCGTCTGCCGGTGCTCGCCGCCGACACGACCGTGTGCCTCGACTCGACGATCTTCGGCAAGCCCGCCAACCGTCACGAGGCGGTGTCGATGCTGAAGGAGCTCTCCGGGCGCGAGCATCGCGTGCTGACCGCGGTGACCCTGCGTTTCGACGCCGTCGAGGAAACCATCGTGAACGACAACCACGTGCGCTTTCGCGCGCTGGAAGAGCCGGAGATCCAGCAATATGTCGACACGGGCGAGCCCTACGACAAGGCCGGCGGCTACGCGATTCAAGGCCGCGCCGCGGTATTCATCCCGGAGATACTCGGCAGCTATACGGGCGTGATGGGACTACCGCTCTACGAAACCGCCGCACTGCTGCGGAAGTACCAGAGCCGCGCATGACCGAGGACATCCTGATCAACGTCACGCCACAGGAAACGCGTGTCGCAGTGGTGCTGAACGGCGTCGTGCAGGAACTGCACGTGGAGCGTGCCGCCAACCGGGGACTGGTCGGCAACCTGTACATGGGGCGGGTCGAGCGGGTCCTGCCCGGCATGCAGTCCGCTTTCGTCGACATCGGCCTCGATCGGGCGGCCTTCCTGCACGTGGCGGACATCTGGGAGCAGCGCGGCAACGGCGACACGCAAAAACCCATCGAGCGGATCCTCTCCGAGGGTCAGCCGGTGATGGTGCAGGTGCTCAAGGACCCGATCGGAACCAAGGGCGCGCGACTCTCCACCCAGGTTTCGGTTGCCGGCCGTTTTCTGGTCCACTTGCCGCGCGATCCGCATATCGCCGTGTCGCAACGCATCGAGGACGAGGCCGAGCGAAAAGTCCTCAGGGAGAAGCTCGAGCGGCAGCTGCCTCCGGGTGAAACGGGCGGGTACATCATTCGCACCATGGCCGAGTCGGCCGGCGAGGAGGATCTGGCGCTGGACGTCCAGTACCTGAAAAGGATCTGGGCCGATATGAAAACCCGCGCGGAAACCGCCACGGCACCTGCGCTTCTCTACCAGGATCTCTCGCTCGCGCAACGCGTGCTGCGGGATTTTGCCGGCGACCATACCGGTCGGATCATCGTCGATTCGCGCGAGAACTTCATCAAGCTCCAGGAATTTGCGCGGGACTACGTGCCGCGCGTCCTCTCGCGGATCGAGCACTACACCGGAGAGCGGCCGCTCTTCGACCTCTACGGCGTCGAAGACGAGATCGAGAAGGCGCTCGCGCGGCGCGTCGATCTGAAGTCGGGTGGCTACCTGATCATCGATCAGACCGAGGCGCTCACGACGGTCGACGTGAACACCGGCGGCTTCGTGGGCTTGCGCAACTTCGACGACACGATCTTCAAGACGAACCTGGAGGCGGCGCAGGTCATCGCGCGCCAGCTCCGGCTGCGCAACCTCGGCGGCATCATCATCATCGACTTCATCGACATGGCTGGCGAGGAACACCGTGCTGCGGTGCTTACCGAGTTCCGCAAGGCGCTCGCGCGAGACCGGACAAAGATGACCGTGAACGGTTTCACCGCACTCGGCCTCGTGGAGATGACGCGCAAGCGAACCCGTGAGAGCCTGGCGCATGTGCTCTGCGAGCCCTGTCCGACGTGCGCCGGTCGCGGAGAGGTCAAGACCGCGCGCACCGTCTGCTACGAGATCCTGCGCGAGATCCTGCGCGAGGCGCGCCAGTTCAGCGCGCGCGAGTACCGCATCCTGGGATCGCAGGCGGTGATCGACCTGTTTCTCGAGGAGGAGTCGCAGTCGCTCGCGATGCTCTCCGACTTCATAGGCAAGCCGGTCTCGATGCAGGTCGAGACCAGCTATAACGCCGAGCAATTCGACGTGGTGCTGATGTGATGAAGAAAAAACCCGATCTCAAAGACAGGGAGCAGGCGCTCATCGACGCCGCCCTGCGCGAACTCGCGACGCGCAAGTCATCCGGCGCCACGGCGCCCCACCGAGCGCCCACCGCCCCCATATCGACTCGGAAGGGGGTCGCCTCGGGGAACCCGAGCCCCAGTGGGAACCCGAGCCCCAGTGGGAACCCGAACCCCCACTGGGAATCGGCGCCCCACTGCGCAGGCGCGACGTCCAGCGACGACCGCCCCCATATCCCCCATATCCCCCATCGACCACCCGACCGTCGACGGTTGGAATCACCCGGCTGCGCACGATCCTGCGCCCAAGGTGAAGATTGCCGTCGAAGAGAAGTGGGCGCGGGTCGCCGCCGCAATGGAGATGGAGCAGCGCGAGGCGCGCGAGGCGCGCGACAAGATGCGTCGCATGGGACGGCGTCTCGCCATCGGCGCCGCAGTGGTCATATTTCTCGCCGTGATCAGCTTTCTCCGCTAGCTCAGCGCCGCGAGCTCGCGGTCGAGGATTTCGATGACCGCAGGAACGTCGCACCGGTACGGGCGGTGCATCGGATGCTCTGCGCCCGGCTGTTCGGGACCCAGGTCGTTCGAGACTACGGTGATCATCCGCTGACCCATCTGCTGCGCGATGAACCGAAAGTCGTCCATGTGGGCAATGTTGGCGCTCGTGATCTCGATCGCGAGCGCGCCGTACGGGGCGAACATCAGGTTGGCAAGGCCGGCGCCGTGAGATCCCACCACGACCCGTGCCCGCGAGAAGGCGTCGATCTGCTCCGCGACCGACATTGCGCCCGCGATCATCGTGCGGAAGCCCAGCGCGTCCAGCGCGCCTGCGAGTTCGTCCTCGTTGAGGAGGACGCGGGTGTTGCTGTCCTTGCGCGAGAGAAAAAGCAGATCGCGCGGCTCGCCGGCGGACATCCACTTAGCGAGCTGCCCGCGCAGCCAATCGATGCCCTGGCGCATCCGCGGGTGACGGTGCAGCTGGGTGGGAACCACGAGGTCCCGACACGCCACGACCGTCCCGCGTGGCACCTTGACCAGCCGTTCCTCGGATATCCCGAGGAGCGCAAGGTACTCGCGCTGGTAGCCGCTCAGGTCCTGGTTGATCAACAGCGGAAGCGTCGCGTACTCCGGATGACCCTCGAAGAGAAACATCTTGGTCAGATTGCGCGTCAGCCAGTGTGAGTAGTTCTCGTCTCCTCCGAGCAACGCGCAAGGCGTGTCGATACTGACTTCCGGCGCCCGCAGCGACACCACGAACCTCCGGCCATCGGGAAAGACCCGGCCTGCGACATAGGGCCCGTTGGCGATGGTTCGGTCGTGGACTTCGCGCACATAGACTTTGTCGCCGTCGAACACCGACCACAGCGCGGTCTCGACGAGCACGTTGCGCAGCCGCGCAACGTACGGTTCGCCGGTGGCCGCGCGCTCCGGATCGAGCAGGCTGTCCGCGCAGACTCGCGTCGCGAGTGTGCCCTTCGAGCGAAGCTTGTCGTGGTGCGCGAAATGCCGGAGCGCCGCATCAGCATCTCCTGCCTGCAAGGCAAGCACCGCAAGATTCCACCGGATGCCCGATTCGTCGGGGTTCAATTCGAGCAGCCGCTCGCCGACTTGCGTCGCTTCCGGACGGTCGCCGCGGGCGAGCGCAAGCGCGTGCAGCTCGTGCAGCGCCTGCGCATCCTTCGGACGCACACGCAGCACTACGCGCAGCAGCGCGGCAGCAGCGCCAGGCAACCGCAGCGCGGCAAGTAGTTTCAGGATGGCTCTGAGCACGGCTACTTTCCGGGGGACGTTCGCATCGTGGCCGGCATTGCCCGCATCGCCCACACCACTTCTCCCTATGTTATGGTCCGCGTGGACTGGGCGCCCTCCCGAACGCAACCTCGTCGCCCTTGTCGTCATTCCACAATCGACCCGCTATCGACCGCATGTCCGATCCGGAACTCTGCGACCTCGACGCAACCGAGCTCGTGCGCCTGGTGCGCGAGCGGAAGGTGTCGGCGACCGAGCTCCTCGACGCGCATCTGGCCCGGATCGAGCGCGTCAACCCGACGCTGAACGCAATCGTGACCTGCGTGCCGGACCTGGCCCGCGCCACCGCCCGGCGCACCGACGAGTCCCTTTCACGTGGATCCGCCCGCGGCACTCCACCGGGTCTGCTGACGGGGCTGCCCACCGCCGTCAAGGATCTCGTTCAGACGGCGGGGATCCGAACGACGTTCGGTTCCCTAGTGTATCGCGATCATGTCCCCACACAGGATGCGCTCGTCGTCGAGCGATTGAAGGCGGCCGGGGCGACCATCCTCGGCAAGACGAATTCGCCGGAGTTCGGCGCCGGATCACAAACGTTCAATAGCGTATTCGGAGCGACGCGGAATCCATACGACCCGGCGCGCACGTGCGGCGGCTCGAGCGGCGGCGCGGCAGTTGCCGTGGCGTGCGGAATGGTGCCGGTGGCGGAGGGATCGGATCTTGGCGCCAGCCTGCGAAATCCGGCGAGTTTCTGCAACGTCGTCGGGCTTGCGCCCCAGTGTCGGTCGAGTGCCCATCTGGCCGACCCCCAACGCGTGGGCGTCGCTCTCGGTGTACGGGCCCATGGCGCGCACTGTAAGCGACACGGCACTCATGCTCGCGGCGCTGTCGGGCCCTGACGCACGCTCGCCCAACTCCCTCGGCGAGCCGGGAGAGATTTTCGCGCGCCCGCTCGCGCGCTCGTTCAAAGGGGTGCGCGTAGCCTGGAGCCGCGACCTCGGCGGCGCACCCGTCGACCCGCTCGTCACGAAGGTCCTGGAGTCCCAACGGCACGTCTTTGCGGATCTCGGTTGTGTCGTCGCGGAGGACGAGCCCGACCTGACGGGCGCCACCGAGGCGTTCCACGTCCTGCGCGCCCACCAGTTCGCGCAGCGCTACGCGCCGCTGCTCGCGGAGCATCGCGACAAGATCAAGGCCACGGTGGTGTGGAACATCGAAGCGGGATTGCGGCTCACGCAGCAGGAAATCGCGCGCGCCGAGACGCTGCGCACCGAGATCTACCACCGAATGCGACAGTTCTTCGAGCGGTACGCGTTCCTTGTTTGCCCGGTCGCGCAGGCGCTCCCGTTCCCGATCGAGGTGGAGTATCCGACCGAAATCGGCGGTGTTCCCCTCTCCAACTACATCGAGTGGCTGAGAACCTGCTACGCGATCACCGTCACCAGCCACCCGGCGATCTCCGTGCCGTGCGGCTTCAGCGACTCGGACCTGCCGGTCGGGATCCAGATCGTCGGGCGATTCCGCGACGATTTCGGAGTGCTGCAGCTTGCCTACGCTTTCGAGCAGGCGACCAAGGTGGGGCGCCGGCGGCCGCCGATTCCAGGCTGACCGTCGGCAATCGATACCCCACAGACGCTCTGCAGAAGCTCGTCACTCCCGCGAATGCGGGAATCCTGACTGAATTCTTTCAAAGGATTGCTGGATCCCCGCCTACGCGGGGATGACTCAATCGGGACTTCCTACGCCGCGCCGTGGCAAGGGCCGTGCACCACCGACGTGCCGCCTAGCGCGGCGGTAATCCGTCGAGCCATGCGGCGCACGCTGCAGCCGAGCGCCGAGATCGCGTCGCTGAACGCCTGAGCACGTAGGCGCCTCGCCGAATGCTCGTACTCCTCGAAGTGCTCGACGGCGTCGGTCCACGCCGCTGACAGATCCTCGCGCGCGGGCGGCGGGACGACCTCGATGTCGGCCGACCCGAAGGCCATGATCAGCGCCGTTCCGGGCGACTGGAGCGTGACGGTCTCGCCGGCGCGCAGGACGATGTCTTGCTGCTGACCCTGCTCCGTCACCCAGACGTCCCCGCTCAAGCTGACGATCCGGTGACCGCGTCCGTCCGGCAACCGCAGAAGCCGTGAGCCCGGCAGGGCAGCGGTCAGATGTACGAGATGGGGCGTGCCACGAATGTCCATGATCGATTCCTTTCTTGCATGATCCCTGTGCATCCAGTTCGGCGGTCACTTCCTCGCTGAACTCTGCTAGGATTGGGTCGTACTTTGCGCCTGCGCCTGACGCTGCTCAAACGATCGTTTCGCATGCTTTGCATGCGTTTTAGGAATGCAAGGAAAACGCTTCGACCTGCCCCCGCTCGACCGGCTCGAGGTGTTCGAGGCCGCGGCACGGAATCTCTCGTTCACCCGCGCTGCGGCTGAGCTTCACCTCACCCAGTCCGCGGTCAGCCGCTCGATCGCCCTGCTGGAGGAGCGTCTGGGCTTCGAGCTCTTCGAGCGCCGGCATCGCGCGCTGCTCCTCACCGAACGCGGACAGGCGCTCTACGCCGCCTCCGTCGAGACCCTCGAGCGGCTGCACGACGCGGTCGGCCGGCTGCGCGCGTCCCAGGCCGTCCCGACCCTGACGGTCACCACGTCGCTGTCATTCGCATCGCTGTGGCTGATCCCGCGCCTCGCCGGATTCACGCGCGACCATCCTGGCGTGGATGTGCGCATTGCCGCGAGCAACGAGGTCCAGGATCTCGACCGGGCCGGGATCGACGTCGCGATACGCTATACGAAGGCCGCGCGAGCGCCCGGTGCGACGAGGCTCTTCGGGGAGGAAGTCTTCCCGGTCTGCAGCCCGACGCTCGCCAGCGACCCCGCCCGGCCGCTCGCATTGCCCGCGGATCTGCGCCACCACGTGCTGCTGCACGTCGAGAATCTTCACGAGACACCGTGGCTCGTCTGGGCGCAGTGGCTGGAGTCGGCCGGGATTCCCGACGTCAAGCCGGCCGGCGCACTGCATTTCAGTCATTACGAGCAGCTTGTTCGCGCCGCGGTAGACGGCCAGGGCGTGGCGCTGGGCCGCACCCCGCTCATGCGCGACCTGCTTCGGTCGGGAAAGCTCGTCACGCCCTTCGCGCGCTCGATTGCATCGCCGCGGTGCTACTTCCTCCTGCGCAGCCAGCGTTCCCTCGGCAATGCAGACGTGGACGCCTTCGAGAAATGGGTTCGCAACGAGGCAGCGCAAAGCGCCGCAACACCGGACCCGGCGACGCGCCCCCGCAAGGGTCGTCAGCCGCCCCTGGGGACGCGCCCGAGCAGGTAGAACTCGTCGTTCGGCCGCATGGCGATCAGGTTGGCCATGCGGTTCGAAAGAGCAAAGAACGCGGCGATCGCGCCGATGTCCCAGATATCCTCTTCGGAGAATCCGTGCTCGCGCACCGCCGCGAAATCCGCGTCGCCGATGCGTCCCGAATCGAGCGCGACCTTCATGGCGAAATCGAGCATGGCACGCTGGCGCGGCGTGATGTCCGCCTTCCGGTAGTTGATCGCGACCTGGTCGGCGACGAGCGGATTCTTCGCCCGGATGCGCAGGATCGCGCCGTGCGCGATCACGCAGTAGTGACAATCGTTCGCGCCGCTGGTGGTCACCACGATCATCTCGCGCTCGGCCTTCGAGAGTCCCCCGTCTTTCTCCATGAGCGCATCGTGGTAGGCGAAGAACGCGCGGAACTCCTCGGGACGATGGGCAAGGGTCAGGAAAACGTTCGGCACGAAGCCCGACTTGTCCTGCACCGCGACGATGCGCTCGCGGATGTCGGCGGGCAGAGACGCGAGATCCGGAACCGGGTAGCGGCTGATCGGGTTGGTGGACGGGGGACGCTGCGCTTGTGGCTTGCTCACTGGTTCGCTCCTGGTCATTCGATGACGCCGATCTTCCCGATGTGACTGGCCATGTACCAGTAACGTCCGTCCGCATCGATGATCGCCTTGCGGATGCCCGTGTTCGGGGATGGCAGGTTGATCACGCGGAACCGACCGGTCTTGGGATCGAGCACCGCGACGGTATCCGTATGGATCTCGTTTGCCCACACGCGGCCCGCGCCATCCACGGTCACTGCGTAGGGCCCGCCGTTCGCGCCGGCCGGCATCTCGAGCTGGCGGAGCACCTTGTTGGCGACCGGATCGATTTGCGCGAGCTTGCCGTTGCCGTATAACGCGACCCATAGGGTGCCGTCCGGTGCGGCCGCAATGCGCCGAGGGCGCGAGCCGACGTCCATCGATATCTCGGTGATGGCGCCGGTCCTCGGATCGAGCTTTCCGAGCTTGTCGGCGCCCATCCGGCAGACCCAGACGTTGCCCTGCTTGTCGACGGCCAGGCCATAGGGGCCGCCGGGCATCGAGTATTCATCGATCTTCCCGGTCGCTCGGTCGAGTCGTCCGAGCTTGCCGCCGCTCTGCTCGGTGAACCAGAGCGTGCCCGCGGCATCGAGGACGATGGTGTGCGGCCCGCCGTCGCCCGACGGGGTCTTGTGGCTCACGACCTTGCCGGTTTTCGGGTCGAGTTCCCCGATCGTTCCGTTGCGATTGCCGGTGTAGAAAACGTGGCCGTCCGGGGCAACGAGCAGGCCATGCGGATGTGCGCCCGCAGGCAGGTCCCACTCCTTGAACGTTTTCGCTTTCGTGTCGAAGCGCGCGATCTTGTTGCCGTTCATGACCGAGATGTAGATGTTGCCGTCCGGCCCGGGCGCCGGGTCGCGCGCGAACTCCGGGGTCGGCACCGGCCATTCGGAAACCTTCCCCGCGATGTCCTTCGCGCCCGGGGTGATGCCGTAGTTCGACCCCCCCGCCAAGGCGACGCCACTCACGGCGGCCAGGATCAGCGTCTCGATTGTTCGCATGGGTCTCATCTTGCTCGACCTTGCTGGATCTTGCTGGATCTTGCTGGCTAGAGGCCCGAACCGGAAGACCTGCGCAGCGCAGGGTCCAGGCCGCGCAGGCAGCTTACCATCCGCGGCCTGTTGCATCGCACATCCGGCGCGCGCCGCGCGCGTACAATCCTGGTCGTCGATCCTGGGATGCCGGCAATGGAGCTGTCAAAAGAGGTCGGGAAGCGCGGATTTCGGAGCTGGTACGAGCGGCAGCTCATCGCGAGCCACCTCTACCTGACCGCGTGCATCCTCGCCGCGTTCGGCGTCGCGGTTTTCATTGCAGCGTACCGATCATCCGGCGGCGCGGCACACGGGCTCGTCATGCTGGTTGCCGGCTTCGTGAGCGGAATCATCGCGATCCATGCGTGGCAGCAGTACCGCAGCATGATGACGCGAGCCCAGCGACTCGCTGACAAGGCCACGTGCGCGAAGTGCGGCGTTTACGGAAGGCTCGGCGTGACCGACGCGAGCCGGATCGCACACCCCGTCTACGACGATCGAGGCGTCAGCAATGCCGACGACGCGGATGCCGCCTGGCTGCGCGTGGAGTGCAAGGGCTGCGGCCACACCTGGGCCATCTGACGCTGCGACAGAAACCAGCCAGTCCCCTTCAGACGACGCAGGGAGCTCCCCCCCCCGAACGAACAAGGGCGAGCCCCTTGTAAATCCCCTTCCCGCGAGCGCATGCAATTCTTGGGAAAGCTTCCACGTCGGGAAGAGAATTCGCCGAAGTTATTCAATCCCAGCGGTCGTCGCGCGCTTCGATGATGCCATCGACGACGCGCACGGGCAGCACGGCGGTCGGTTCGTAGGCGGGTGCGGTGAGCGCCGCTCCGGTGCGGATGCAGAAGCGCGCGCCGTGGCGTGGGCAGACGATCTCCGTGCCTTCCACACTGCCGCCGGTGAGCTGCCCGCCGTCGTGGGTGCACACGTCCTCGATGGCGTGGAACGCTCCCGCGATATTGAAGACGGCCGCTTGCGTGCCGTCGAGGTCCACGACGCGATGTTCCCCCGGCCCCAGCTCGGCAACCGGGCAGACCGCGACCCAATCGCTCATACCGGTACGACTTGGAGCTCGGGGTCGATCTCGCGGACCATGTATTCGATCGCCGACAGCGTGCCGGAGAAAGCGCTGGGGCAGCCTCCGCACGCACCCTGGTAGTGAAGCTTCAGCTGATTGCCTTCCAGGCCGAGGATGTGCACGTCGCCGCCGTCGCCACGGAGGTAGGGACGGACCTGCTGGTCGAGCACCGACTCGATCATCTCGAGCTTCTGCGCGTCCTCGGCGGATAGCTCGTCCACGGGGGTAACGTGCGCGAGCGGACTGGCGTCGTTCTCGAGAAACTCTGCGGTGCGTTCGGCTGCGGTCGGCGCCTCGCGGATGGGCACCGCGACCTGGCGCGCAAGCTCGTTCCAGTCTGCCATGCCGTCCTGGGTCACCGTGATCCAGGTGTCCACATAGAAGATGCTCGTGACATGCGGGATTGCGAACAGCGCTTCTGCAAGCGGATCGCCCTGCGCAGCTTCCGCGCTCTCGTAGGAGCGCGACACCCCATAGGTCAGCGGCTCGCGCAGCACGAACTTGCGCGCGCTCGGATTGGGTGTCGGTTCGATTTCTGCGATCTTGGGCATTTTTTGATATCAGGCGCTGGCGAACGGATCGTGCTCGCCTTCGGTTGAAATGGTTGCTTTCTTCGCAAACGCGGCGTGCAGGGTGTGCCAGGGCAGGATCGCGCATTTCACGCGCGACGGGAGGTCCTTCACGCCTGCGAATACAGTGAGTCGTCCGAGGTGGTGGGTGCCCGCCTCGGTATCGAGCTTGCCGGTCGCCATGTCGCGAAACTCCTGCACCAGCGCCTCCGCGTCCGCGAGCTTCTTGCCCTTCACAGCAGTCGTCATCATCGAAGCGGATGCCTTGCAGATCGCGCAACTCGTGCCCTCGAACGCGGCGCGCTCGATCGTGTCGTCGACGACCTTCAGTGTCACCCAGATGTGATCGCCGCACAGCGGGTTGAGCCCCTCGCTCCGGTGCGTGCATCCCTCCACCTTGCCCCAGTTGCGGGGCTTCTTGTTGTGGTCGAGGATGATTTCCTGATAGAGCTGGGTGCTGTCCATAGCGTTCGATATCAAGCGAACAGCTTCTGCAAGCGGCGGACGGAAGCCACGAGCTGATCCACTTCGGCGAGCGTGTTGTAGAACGCAAAGGAGGCGCGCACCGTGGCGGGCACGCCGAAGCGGTCCATCACGGGCTGGGCGCAGTGGTGTCCGGTGCGCACCGCGACGCCGTCATCGTTCAGCAGCGATCCGACATCGTGCGGGTGGATCTCTCCCACGTTGAACGACAGCACCGAGGCCTTTTCCCGGGCGGTGCCGATGATGCGCACGTCCGGAATCGCACGCAGCGACTCGGTCGCGTAGCGCAGCAGCTCCGCCTCGTGTGCGGAGATCCGCTCGAACCCGATCTCCTGCACATAGTCCAGTGCGGTGGCGAGTGCGATCGCTTGCGCGATCGGCGGAGTCCCCGCCTCGAACTTGAAGGGAATCGCGTTGTAGGTCGTTTTCTCGAACGTGACCGAGAGGATCATGTCGCCACCGCCGCGGAACGGCCGCATCTTCTCGAGCAGCGCCGCTTTCCCGTAGAGCACGCCGACGCCAGTAGGGCCGAACACCTTGTGACCGGTGAAAGCGTAGAAGTCGCAGTCGAGCGCCTGGACGTCGACGGCCATGTGCTGCACGGCCTGCGCGCCGTCGATCATGATCGGGACGCCATGGCGGTGCGCAATCTCGATCATCGCGCGCACCGGGTTGATGGTGCCGAGCGCGTTCGCGACGTGGGTGACCGAGACGAACCGGGTGCGCGGACCGAAGAGCCTCTCGAACTCTTCCATGATCACTTCGCCGGCATCGTTGATCGGCGCAACGCGCAGCTTCGCGCCCTTCTCCTCGCAGAGCATCTGCCACGGCACGATGTTCGCGTGGTGCTCGAGGTGCGTGATGATGATCTCGTCGCCGGCGCCGATGAAGGCCCTGCCGTAACCGTGCGCCACCAGGTTGATCGAGTCGGTGACGTTCGACGTGAAGACGATCTCGCGGTCTTCCCGCGCGTTCAGGAACCGCTGTACCGTCGCGCGCGCCGCCTCGAAGGCCGCCGTCGCGGTCGCCGAGAGGTAATGGACGCCGCGGTGGATGTTGGCGTGCTCCCGCGTCTGGTAGCGAACCAGCCGGTCGATCACCTGCCGTGGCATCTGCGAGGAGGCACCATTGTCCAGATACGCGAGCGGCTTGCCGTTCACGCGCACCTCGGAGAGGATCGGGAAATCGGCGCGGATCCGCGCGACGTCGAGCGGCGCGGCGTGGGTGTCCGCGTGGGCCTGAACCGGCAGGGCGCTCATCGTGTCATGCCTTCACCTGCGTCCGCTGCGTCACCAGCTTCTCCAGGCGCGCGCGGAGCGTGGCCACCGGGATCCGGTCGACGATTTCCGCGGCAAAGGCGTAGGTGAGCAGGTTCTCGGCTGCGGCCTCGCTCAGTCCGCGGCTGCGCAGATAGAAGACATGCTCCGGATCGAGCTGGCCGACGGTCGCGCCGTGTGCGCACTTGACGTCATCGGCCAGGATCTCGAGCTGCGGCTTGGTGTCGACGTGCGCCTTGCCGGTGAGCAGCAGGTTGCGGCTCGACTGGGCGGAGTCCGTGCGCTGCGCGCCCCGGCGCACGATGATTCGGCCGTTGAAGACCGCATGGGCCGCGCCGTCCACGATGCACTTGTGACGCTGGCGGCTGCGTCCGTCCGGCTGCGCGTGATCGATCGAGCTGTGAGTGTCCGCAAGCTGCCGCCCCGCGATCAGGGCCAGGCCGTCGAGCGCGCAGTCGGTTCCCACACCCGCCTGGTGAACGTTGTGGTTCAGGCGCGAGATGCGGCCGCCGAGCGAGATGCTCTGCGACACATAGCGCGCGTCGCGAGCGAGCGATACGCCGCACGTTGCGATATGGAACGCCTTTTCGCTTTCGCGCTGCACGCGGATATGGCGCACGCCCGCATTCTCGCCCACCGTAATCTCCGTCACGGCGTTCACGAGATACGCTCCTTCGAAGAGGCTCACGAAATCCTCGATGAAGGTCAACTCTGCGCCGCGGTCGGCAACGACGAGGACGCGCGGGTAGCTCGCACGCTCGGGCTGGGTGCTCAGGAAAAGGAGATGCACCGGTCGCTCGACCCGGCAGTCGCGCGGCGCCGTGATCACGGCGCCGTGCTGCAGGTAGGCGGTATTGACCGCCACGAAGGGGTCCGTCTCGAATCCGGCAAGCCGCGAGAGATGGGCCTCTACCAGACCCGGTGCGCCGCGCATGCTGTCCGCGACGGTTCCGGCCACGAGGCCGTCGGTCCCGATCGCCGACAGTTCCGGTACGTAGTGGCCGTCCACGTACACGAGCCGGCTGCCGGCCTCGGGCACGAAGAATGGCTCGACCGTCGCGCGTTGCAACTCGCTCGGGGCGCGCGCCGGTTGATACGCGGTCTTGTAGAGCGGCGAGAGGTCCGTGAACCGCCAGTCCTCGTCGCGGGTCGTCGGCGCGGCAAGCGCATTGGCGCGCTCGAGGGCATCCGCGCGCAGGCGATTGAGCCACGCGTTCGGTCCGGCCGCCAGCGCACCGGCGCCGGGCGCGAGCGTAGCGGTGTAGGGCTTTGCGGCGCTTTCGGTCATGGATTGCTCAGGCCGCGACGGCGCGTCCGGGCTCGAGCAGCCAGTCGTATCCGCGGCTCTCGAGCTCGAGCGCAAGGCCCTTGTCTCCGGTCTTGATGATGCGGCCCCCGGCCATGACGTGCACGAAGTCGGGAACGATGTAGTTCAGCAGCCGCTGGTAGTGGGTGACGAGCACGATCGCGCGGTCCGGGGCGTGCAGGGAGTTCACGCCATTCGCGACGACGCGCAACGCATCGATGTCGAGGCCCGAATCGGTCTCGTCGAGCAGCGCGAGCCGCGGCTCGAGTAGCGCCATCTGCAGGATCTCGTTGCGCTTCTTCTCGCCGCCGGAGAATCCGTCGTTCACGCTCCGGTCGAGAAACGCCGGATCGATCTCGAGCAGTTTGAGCTTCTCGCGCACGAAGTCGTCGAACTCCAGCGGATCGAGCTCGTCCTTGCCGCGTGTGCTCTGGACCGTGTTGTAGGCGAGACGCAGGAACGACGCATTCGTCACGCCCGGCACCTCGACCGGGTATTGAAACCCCAGGAACAGGCCCGCACGGGCGCGTTCCTCCGGTGCGAGGCCAAAGAGGTCCTGGCCGTCGAGGCGTGCTTCGCCGCTGGTCACTACGTACGCGGGATGCCCCGCGAGCGCCTTTGCGAGCGTGCTCTTGCCGGAGCCGTTCGGCCCCATGATGGCGTGCACCTCGCCCACGTGCACCGCGAGATCGATGCCCTTGAGGATCTCGATGCCGGCCACGGTAGCCCGCAGGTCGCGCACTTCGAGCAGCATCTTGCCGTCGGGATTTCTCATCCGACACTTCCCTCCAGCTTCAAGCCGAGCAGCTTCGTCGCCTCCACCGCAAACTCCATGGGCAGCTGCGTGAAGACTTCCTTCACGAATCCATTGATGATCATCGACACCGCCTCTTCGGATCCGATGCCCCGCTGTGCGAAATAGAAGAGCTGGTCCTCGCCGATCTTCGACGTGGTCGCTTCGTGCTCCACCGTCGCGCTGTTGTTCTGGGCTTGTATGTACGGGAAGGTATGCGCGCCGCACGCGTCGCCGATCAGCATCGAGTCGCACTGCGAGTAGTTGCGTGCCCGCTCCGCCTTGGGCCCGATCTTCACGAGACCCCGGTAGCTGTTGTTCGATTTCCCCGCCGAGATGCCCTTGCTGATGATCCGGCTGCGCGTGTTCCGGCCGACATGGATCATCTTGGTACCGGTGTCGGCCTGCTGCATGTGATTGGTCAGCGCGACCGAGTAGAACTCGCCCACCGAGTTGTCGCCGAGCAGGACACAGGACGGATATTTCCAGGTGATCGCCGAGCCGGTCTCCACCTGGGTCCAGGAGATCTTGCTCGCCGCACCCTTGCACAGGCCGCGCTTGGTCACGAAATTGTAGATGCCGCCGCGGCCGTTCTCGTCGCCGGCATACCAGTTCTGCACCGTCGAATACTTGATCTCGGCGTTGTCCAGTGCCACCAGCTCGACGACCGCAGCGTGCAGCTGGTTCGTATCGAACTTCGGCGCGGTGCAGCCTTCGAGGTAGGACACGTGGCTGCCTTCCTCGGCCACGATGAGCGTGCGCTCGAACTGACCGGATTCCTCGGTGTTGATGCGGAAGTAGGTCGACAGCTCCATCGGGCAGCGCACGCCCTTCGGGATGAAGCAGAACGAGCCGTCGGTGAAGACCGCCGAGTTGAGCGCCGCATAGAAATTGTCGGACGTGGGGACGACCGTGCCGAGATACTTGCGCACGAGCTCGGGATGGTCCCGGACTGCCTCCGAGATCGATCCGAAAATGACCCCGGCTTCGGCGAGCTTCTTCTTGTAGGTCGTCGTGACCGACACCGAGTCGAAGATCACGTCAACCGCGACGCCTGCGAGCACTTTCTGCTCGTGCATCGGCACACCGAGCTTCTCGAACGTGCGCCGGAGCTCCGGATCCACCTCGTCCATGCTGGCGAGCTTCGGCTTCGGCTTGGGCGCCGAGTAGTAGCTGATGTTCTGGAAGTCGATCTTCGGATAGTGCACGTTCGGCCACGTCGGCTCGACCATGGTTAGCCAGTGCCGGTACGCGGTCAGCCGGAACTCGAGCAACCACTCGGGCTCGTTCTTCTTCCTCGAGATGAGCCGGATCGTGTCCTCGGAGAGTCCCTTCGGCGCGGTCTCCGATTCGATATCGGTGACGAATCCGTGCTTGTACGGCTGATCGATGAGATTCTGAAGCGCGGTACTGCTCATTTGCTCACCATGTTGTCGCCAGGCGCTTCACCGGGGTTTCCGCTGTTCGCCCGGCCAATGCCCATTCCCTAATACCCGCTGCGTGGCCCACGCGCATGGTCACTCGACGTTGAAGCTCTCGCCGCATCCGCACTCGGATTTGGCGTTCGGGTTCTGAAACTTGAACGCGGCGCCCAGGCCGTGCTTTTGAAAATCGAGCACCGAGCCATCGAGGTAGCCGATGGACTCCTTGTCCACCACGACCTTCGTGCTGTGCGATTCGAATTCGAGGTCGTTCGCACCGATCTCGTCCGCGTAATCGAACGTGTAGGCGAGGCCGTTGCAACCCACTTTCTTGATCCCCACGCGCAGCCCGAGCCCCTTGCCGCGACTGGCAAGCGAGGTCCTGATGTGCTGCGCGGCGCTTTCGGTCAGCGTGATTGCCATGCTTTAGGTTCCAAACTCCGTCGTTCCGATTGGAGCAGGCCGTTCGCGTTCAAGCCGCGACGGGCTCGGTCTGCGAGCGCTTTCCCGCGCGCTGATCGCGCAGCTCGACCACGTTCGCCTGCTTGGCGCGGTGCTGCTCCACGAGCTCGCCCAGCGTCACCGAGCGCAGAAAATCGAAGATTTGGTCATTCAGCCGCACCCACAGGTCATGCGTCAGGCACTTCTGGTCGTCGTGACAGTTCTCCTTGCCCGCGCACTGCGTTGCGTCGATCGGCTCGTCGACCGCAATGATGATGTCGGCAACCGTCACCTCGCCCATCGGCTTTGCCAGACGGTAGCCGCCACCCGGGCCACGAGCGCTCTTCACCAGCTCACGGCGACGCAGCTTGCTGAAGAGCTGCTCCAGGTATGAAAGCGATATTCCCTGGCGCGCGGAGATGTCCGTGAGCGGCACGGGCGATTGCGTGGCGTGCATGGCCACGTCAACCATCGCGGTTACTGCAAAACGTCCCTTGGTCGTGAGTCGCATGGGTTCATCCCTTTCTTGCCCTGAGCGCCGGCCTTGTCGGCGGCGTCGCCCGGGAGCGTCGTTGAGCGGAGTCGTCGGTCCCCGAAGGGCTCCAACCCGCGACCCCTCGTCAATACCTGAGAGCCACGGTCAACTATAAAGTTCCCGACTAAAATAGTCAACTATGGTTTCCGCCGCGCCGCCCGCGAGCTATTGCAACGGTCTGTTTCAACTGAGCTTTGGTACTTCTGGCTGCCGCTGTGGGAATGACGTCTTGGCTCAACCGAGGCTACGCGCCCCCCGCGACCCGCAACCGGGCGCCCGAGCGCAGTCACGACCTGAACACGAACGCGGATTGCTGCGGCCGAATGTCGACCGACGGCACGGGGCCGGCGAACACATTGCAACGACCGACGCGCCCACGATCTGCCGTTCAAGTGGATGGTGCTCAAGCGGATGGTGCTGGCGCGCCCGGCGGGATTCGAACCCACGACCCTTGGCTTCGGAGGCCAATACTCTATCCACTGAGCTACGGGCGCTCGCGACGCCGCAAATTCTACAACAACGATATGGCACTCGCTTTGCGCCGCTTTGCCCACGTACGCGCTGCGGCTATAATTCGCGACCCACTCGAGTTCGCCGCATTCTCCAGCCCATTCCTTAGCATTTCTTAGCACGAGCCCCCTCTGATGAGCGCCCAGCCGACGCACCACGATCCCGAAGCTCACGCAAGCTTCATCAAGACCCCGCAACAGCTCATCACCATCGTGGTGCTTGCGTTCGTGGTGCCGGTGGTACTGATCATTCTCCTGGCCAGGGCCGTCGTGAGCATGCGCGCACCGGACCCGGCCGTGCTCGCGCCCGAAGCCGTGGCGGCGCGCATCAAGCCCGTCGCCGACGTCGTCATCCAGGCAAGCGGCGGCGCGCCCGCGCTGGGGGCAAAGAGCGGCGAGGAGATCTATAAATCGGTTTGCACGGCATGTCATCAGACCGGCGTTGCCAATGCACCGAAGTTCGGCGACAAGGGTGAATGGGCGGACCGCATAAAGCAGGGCCATGACACCCTGGTCAAGGCTGCGATCAACGGTCTTCGCGGCATGCCACCGCGTGGCGGAAACCCGAGTCTCTCCGACGCCGAGGTCACGCGCGCCGTCGTCTACATGGCCAATGCCGCAGGCGCGAACTGGAAGGAACCTGAGGCGCCGGCTGCCGGCAAGGCGATCGCACCCCCTCCCGCGGCGGTAGCGCCCGCGGCTGCCGCACCGGCGGCAGCGGCACCCGCGCCATCCGCGCCCAGTCCTGCGGCGAGCGCGCCCGCCGGCGCGGCAAGCACAGCCGAGGGCAAAGCGGTCTATGACCGCGTCTGCGTTGCTTGCCACCAGGCCGGCGTGGCAGGCGCGCCCAAGTTCGGGGACAAGGCTGCGTGGGCGCCGCGCATCGCGACCGGCATGGACGCCCTGTACGCAAGCGTGCTGAAAGGCAAAGGCGCCATGCCCCCGAAGGGTGGCCAAATGGCGGCCCCCGACGCAGAGATCAAGGCGGCGGTCGACTACATGGTCGCAGCGGGCAAATAGTCGGCCGGACGCGCCTTTCACCGGTCGTTCCGACGACGGATACCTTGCCCACGGGGATGTGGGTAGAATGACCGCGGACGGGTGTCCGTCGCGTCGACCCAGGCTACCAGACCAGGCAAAAAAGAATAAGCAAATCCCGCTGCAGCGCTTGTGCATCCGTTGCGGAGCGTGACGGGCGGCATCGATTGACCCGCAACGGAAAGCGATTCGAGGAACACCGAGATCCCGCGGGATCGTCGGTTGCGTTTTGTGAGTGTCGTATTTCCTGGAGGAGGATCATCATGAAGTTGTTCGCCGCATTCACTGCCGCGCTGGCGCTGGGCGCATCATCCATCGCGTTCGCGCAGCAGCCTATCGTCATCAAGTTCAGCCACGTCGTCGCCGAGAAGACGCCGAAGGGCCAGGGCGCGCTGAAGTTCAAGGAGCTCGCCGAGAAGAAGCTCCCCGGCAAGGTCCAGGTGCAGGTGTTTCCGAGCTCCCAGCTGTTCGGTGACGCGAAGGAGATGGAAGCGCTGCTGCTCGGCGACGTTCAGCTCATCGCGCCGTCGCTCTCGAAGTTCGACCGCTACACCAAGAAGCTGCAGGTCTATGACCTGCCATTCCTCTTCCCGAGCATCGAGGTCGTCGACAAGTTCCAGGACGGTCCGGACGGCCAGGCCTTGCTCGACTCCATGAAGAGCAAGGGCCTCAAAGGGCTTGCGTACTGGCACAACGGGATGAAGCAGCTCTCGTCCGACAAGGAAAAGCTGACCGTGCCAGCCGACGTCAAGGGCCTGAAGTTCCGTATCCAGTCCTCCGACGTGCTCGAAGCGCAGTTCCGCGCCGTCGGGGCCAACCCGCAGAAGATGGCCTTCAGCGAGGTGTATCAGGCGCTCCAGACAGGCGTCGTCGACGGGCAGGAGAACACCTGGTCGAACATCTACTCGCAGAAGTTCTTCGAGGTGCAGAAGACCATCGCCGAGACCAACCACGGACTCATCGAGTACATGGTCGTCACGAACGCCAAGTGGTGGGACGGTCTGCCTCCGGATGTTCGCGCCGGTCTCGCCGAAGCCATGAAGGAGGCGACCGCGTACGCGAACAAGCTCGCCTTCGACATCAACGAGTCAGACAAGAAGAAGATCGCGGAAGCCGGCAAGGCGAAGATCCAGCCACTCACCAAGCAGGATCTCGCCGAATGGCAGAAGGCCATGCAGCCGGTCTGGAAGAAGTTCGAGCCCGGCATCGGCAAGGATCTGATCCAAGCCGCACTGAAGGCCGGCGGGTAATTTCGTAGCGGTTCGCAAGCTTTCCTGACCGGATACCGGAGCGGATACATGCGCCTGGGAGATTGGCTCGGGCGGCTGGAAGAGGGGCTCATTGCCCTTCTTCTTGCCGTCATGACGCTCGTCTCCTTTTCGCAGGTGCTCGCCCGATACGTCTTCAACTACAGCTTCGTCTGGGCGCTCGAGCTCGTCACGTTCCTGTTCGCCTGGATGATCTTTCTGGGTATGTCCTACGGCGTGCGGGTGGGCTCGCACATCGGCGTGGATGCCCTCGTGAAGGTTCTCAAGCCGCGTACGGCGCAGATCGTGGGCGCCGTCGCGGCCATTCTCTGCATCGTCTATGCGGTCATCGTCTTCATCGGCGGCTGGGTGTACGTCGCGAAGATGTACGAGATCGGGATCGAAGCGCAGGACATCCCGATCCCGCAGTGGGTCCCGCGGCTCGTCTTGCCGATCGGCTTCGGGCTGCTCGCAATCCGCTTCGCGGAAGTGCTCTACCGGATCGTCACCGGCAAGGGCGCGAAGCTGCTCGGCGACGAGGCAGCCGAAGCACTGAAGCACCGGATCGAGGAGCCGAACGAGGAGCCCGGGGCGGAGCCGAAGCGGTGACCACGGCCATCCTCTTCGTCCTGCTGTTCGCTTTCATGCTCATCGGCATGCCGATCGCGGTCGCGCTCGGCCTGTCGTCGCTCCTGACGATCCTCTTCTTCGGTCAGGACTCCCTCGCTTCGCTTTCGCTCAAGCTCTTCGAGACCTCCGAGCACTTCACGCTGCTCGCGATTCCCTACTTCATCCTCGCCGGCGCGTTCATGACCACGGGCGGCGTGGCAAAGCGCATGATTCGCTTCGCGATCGACTGCGTGGGCCACCTGCGCGGTGGCCTCGCGATCGCCTCGGTCCTCGCATGCATGCTTTTCGCCGCGGTGTCCGGCTCGTCGCCCGCGACCGTCGTTGCGGTCGGCTCGATCGTCATCGCCGGCATGGTCCGGGCGGGTTATCCACTGCCGTTTGCAGCCGGCGTCATCTGCAACGCCGGCACGCTGGGCATCCTCATTCCGCCCTCGATCGTGATGGTCGTGTACGGGGCGGCCACCGAGACGTCGGTGGGCAAGCTATTCATGGCGGGCGTGATCCCCGGTCTCGTGCTCGGACTGATGCTGATGGTCGCGATCTACATTCGCGCGCGGGTTCTCAATCTCCAGCCGCAGCCGCGGGCACCGCTGCGCGAGGTCCTGGTTGCAGGTCGCGACTCGCTGTGGGGGCTGCTGCTGATCGTGATCATCCTGGGAGGGATCTACGGCGGCGTCTTCACGCCGACCGAGGCAGCGGCAGTTTCGGCCGTCTATGCGTTCATCGTCGCGGTCTTTATCTATCGCGACATCGGGCTGCGCGACGTTCCCCGGGTGCTGGTGGATGCCGCGAAGGTGACGGTGATGCTGATGTTCATCATCGCCAATGCGCTGCTCTTCGCTCACGTCCTCACGACGGAACGCATCCCGCAGGCAATCGCCGAGCAGATCCTCGCGTGGGGAATGCCCTCCTGGGGATTCCTGATCGTGGTGAACGTCCTGCTGCTGATCGCGGGCAACTTCATGGAGCCGACCGGCATCATCCTGATCCTGGCGCCGATCCTCTTCCCGATCGCGACTCAGCTCGGCATCGATCCGGTCCACCTCGGCATCATCATGACGGTGAACCTCGAGATCGGCATGGTTACGCCGCCAGTGGGCCTCAACCTGTTCGTGACCGCTGGCATCACCAAGATGTCCATCGTGGAGGTCGTGCGAGCGGCGCTGCCGTGGCTCATGGTGCTGCTTGTCTTTCTCGTGCTCGTCACGTACATCCCCCAGATTTCCCTCTTCCTGCCGAACCTGCTTTTCTAGTTTTGTAGGCAGCTCTCCGCGGGCGTATCCTTGCCGTTTCCCGCGCGAATCCTGAAGGTGCCGGATGAGAATCGGCGTCATCCTCGATCCCCTTTCGTCGATCAAGACCTACAAGGACACCTCCTTCGCCATGATGGAGGAGGCGGCGCGCCGCGGTCACGAGCTCTACTTCATGCTCCAGGAGAGCCTGATGTGGAAGGGCGGCGCGGTGGTGGGCGAGCATGCGAAACTCACCCTGACCGGTGACAAGGAACGCTGGTACCACATCGCGCTGCCGCAGCAATCGTCACTCGGTGAATTCGACGCGGTGCTGATGCGCAAGGATCCGCCTTTCGATGCGGAATACGTGGCGAGCACCTGGCTGCTCGAGCAGGCAGTACGCGACGGCGCGCGCGTCTTCAACGATCCGCGCGCGATTCGCGATCACAGCGAGAAGCTCGCTGTCATGGAATTCCCGCAGTTCTGCGTACCGACCCTCGTCACGCGTCTCGCCGGCCAGATTCACGCGTTCATCGAGGCGCATGGCGACGTCGTGGTCAAGCCGCTCGACGGCATGGGTGGCGAGTCGGTGTTCAGGGTCACCGATACCGATCCCAACCGCTACGTGATCGTCGAGACCATCACCGCGCACGGCCGCCGCTCGGTGATGGCGCAGCGATTCATTCCCGAGATCCGCGACGGCGACAAGCGGATCCTGCTGATCGCCGGCAAACCCGTGCCATTCTGCCTGGCACGGATCCCGAAACCCGGCGAGACGCGCGGCAACCTCGCGGTCGGCGGAACCGGCGTGGCGCGGCCGCTATCCGAGCGAGACCTCGAGATCGCTAACGCGCTCGGACCCGTGCTCGCGAGTCGTGGGCTGCTGCTGGTGGGGCTGGACGTGATCGGAGATTTCCTGACCGAAGTGAACGTCACCAGCCCGACCTGCTTCCGCGAGATTACCGATCAGACCGGATTCGACGTACCGGGGATATTCATCGACGCCCTCGAGGCCGCTGTGAAGTGATTCCCCCGGCGCGCGCGCCCTTCACAGGGCAGGGAAAAAGGGGTTACTTTTGAAGGTTCTAGGAGGAAGGGCCGGCAAATGGTCGGAATCTTGATCGTCGCCCACGGGACGTTCGGCGAGGCGCTCATCCACTGCGCGAGCCACGTGCTCGGCCGGCGCCCGCTCGCGGTTGCGCAGCTGGGCGTCACGGTACACGACGATCCCGAAGCGTTGATGCCCCAGGCGAAGGCACTGGTTGCCGGCCTCGACAACGGGGCCGGCGTGCTGATTCTCAGCGACATCCAGGGGGCAACACCCGCAAACCTCGCGACGCGGCTCCTGAACCCCGGCCGCGTCGAGGGGCTGGCGGGTGCCAGCTTGCCGATGCTGATTCGCGCACTCACCTACCGCGACGAGCCGCTCGCCTCGGTCGTCGGCAAGGCCGCGAGCGGCGGGCTCGAGGGTGTGGCGCGGCTCGGCAAGGAACCGCTGAATGCCGCGGCTTGAAATCGAGATCCGGAACAAGCTTGGTCTGCACGCGCGCGCTTCTGCCAAGCTTACCCAGACAGCGAGCCGCTTTGCGTCCGACGTCTGGATGTCGCGCAACGGCCGGCGCGTGAACGCGAAGAGCATCATGGGCGTGATGATGCTTGCCGCCGGCAAGGGCAGCCTCATCGAGATCGAGGCGACCGGCGAGGACGCTGATGCGGCGCTCACCGAGCTCGCGAAGCTCGTCAACGACAAATTCGGCGAAGGCGAATAACGCCATGGATCAGCCGCCAATCGATGTCATCCGGATCGACCCGCGCGCCAAGTTGCACGGAAGCTTCACGTTGCACGGCGCCGGCGTTTCGACCGGGATCGCGATCGGGTACGCACACCTCGTCTCCACCGCACGACTCGAAGTTCCGCACTACGAGATCACGCCGGACGAGATCGGGTCAGAGATAGAGCGCTTCGATACTGCGGTCGCCCAGGTACGCGGCGAGCTGACTGGCCTGCGTGCCAGCGTACCCGCATCCGCGCCGGCCGAGATGGGGGCGTTTCTCCACGTCCACATCATGATCCTGAACGACTCCATGCTTTCGGACACGCCGCGCGAGCTGATTCGCACGCGACGCTGCAACGCCGAGTGGGCGCTGGTCCAGCAGATGGAGATGCTGATCGCCCGCTTCGAGGAGATCGAGGACACGTACCTGCGCGAGCGTAAAGCGGACGTCCGTCAGGTCGCCGAGCGCGTGCTCAAGGCAATGCTCGACACGGGCCACACGCCCGAGCATCCGACCCACGAGGAAAACATCGTCGTGGTGGCACACGATTTCTCGCCGGCGGACATGATCCTCTTCAAGCAGCACCAGTTCGCCGGATTCGTCACCGATCTCGGCGGGGTGACCTCGCACACTGCGATCGTCGCGCGCAGTCTCGGATTGCCCGCGATCGTCGGGCTGCATCATGCGCGCCAGATGATCCGGGAGAACGAGCTCCTCATCGTGGACGGCACCGAGGGCGTGCTGATCGTCAACCCGGACGAGCGGGTGCTCGCCGAGTACCGCCTGAAGCAATCCGTCCTGCAGCTCGAGCTGCAGAAGCTGAAGCGCCTGCGGTCGACCCCCGCGGCCACCCTGGATGGCACGCCCGTCGAGCTGCTGGCGAACATCGAACTGCCCGACGACATCGAGCGGGCGCTCGAGGCGGGCGCCACAGGGGTCGGGCTCTTTCGAACCGAATTCCTGTTCCTGAACCGTGACGATCTTCCGAGCGAGGACGAGCAGTTCGAGGCGTACCGGATGGCCGCAGAGGCCATGCCGGATCGACCGGTCACCATCCGGACCATCGATCTGGGGGCGGACAAGGTCATCAACGGCGCGGATCGAGGCGGACCCAACCCGGCGCTCGGTCTGCGCGCGATCCGGTTCTGCTTCGCCGAGCCGGCAATGTTCCTCACGCAACTCCGTGCGATTCTGCGCGCGTCGGCCTACGGAAAGGTGCGGATGCTCGTTCCGATGCTGGCGCATGCGCACGAGATCGACCTGGTGCTGCAGTACGTGCAGCAGGCGCGGGACACGCTGGAGGCCATGGGCGTTCCCTACGACCACGGGATGCAGATCGGCGGCATGATCGAGATTCCGGCGGCGGCGCTCGCCGCGCCGCTATTCGTCAAGCGTCTCGATTTCCTCTCGATCGGCACCAACGACCTGATCCAGTACACGCTCGCGATCGACCGCACGGACGACACGGTGGCACACCTCTACGATTCGCTGCATCCCGCAGTGCTGCAGCTGATAGCCGGTACGATACGTGCGGCGGTCAAGGCCGGAAAGCCGGTGTCCGTATGCGGCGAGATGGCAGGCGAGGTGTCGCACACGCGCCTCCTGCTGGGATTCGGGCTGCGCCAGTTCTCGATGCACCCCGCGCTCTTGCTGCCCATCAAGCAGCAGGTGTTGCGCGCGACGTTGCCCGAGGCCGAGGCGCTCGCCAGCCGGATCCTGCGCACCGACGACCCCGAGAAATCCCGTCAACTCCTTGGTAGACTTAACGCATGATGCCCGCCAATGCCCTTCGCGAGATCGCCGGCCTCCGGCAGGACGAGCCGCAAACCATGCGTCGCTGGTTCCACAGCGACTACTTCGACCTCTTCGTCTGGCAGTCGCCCGAGGGAGAGGTGTTGTCGTTCCAGCTCTGCTACGGAATCGACACCAGCGAGCGGGCGCTCGTCTGGCGGCGCGAGATCGGCTTCTTCTACGATGGCGTGGACCTCGGCGACACCAAGCCGGAGCGCGCCAGCGCGCCCCAGCAGGAGGGGGACGGAAACGGGCCCTTTCCCGCCACGGCCGTCGCTGCGCGCTTCGCGCGCGAAGCGGAGGGCGTGCCGAACGAGATCCGCAATTTCATCATCACGCGAATCCGCGAGTTCGGCCGACTGCAACCCTATCCCAAGTCCCGGCGCCGGCGTTTCCGCCGGGCGGACTGGCAGCAGCGCAAGCCGAACTGACCCGCCGCCACAGGTCGCCCGGATTCAGCGATCTCCGCGGTAGACGCGTTTCCAGTCGCGCTTCATGCTGACGATCGTCCAGCCGCGCGACGGTCCCTCGTCGAGCCCGCGTTCGAGCCTGCCAATAGAGGACTTGCGGTCATAGGCGTACTCGCGCTCGGTGTCGTCGTGGTGGACGATCAGCCCGAGGCGCGGACCAGAGCCGGAAGTCACCCACTCGAGCATCTGGAAATCGCCGTCGGAGTTGCCGAACGCCGCGATGGGGCGGCGACCGATATGGTAGTGGATGCCGACCGGCTTGCCGGCCTTGTCGTCAATGAAGTTGATCTCAGGTAGCCGGACGAGCGCCGGCTTGCCGTCGCGCAGCTCGTACTTCACCTTGATGCTGCTGCCGATCACCTGCTCGGGCGGAATGCCGTAGACCTCCTGTACCCAGGGCCGCATGAACTCGATGCCGCCGCCCGAAACGATGAAGGTCTTGAAGCCGTTCGCACGCAGATAGGCGAGCAGCTCGAGCATCGGCTGATACACGAGCTCAGTGTAGGGACGCTTGAACTTCGGATGGCGCGCCGTGGCGAGCCACTGTTTCACGATGGCCTCGAACTCTTCGGTAGTCATGCCAGCGTGAGTGGCCATGACGAGCTCGAGCAGGCCATGCTCGCCGGACGCGGCGAGCGCCTTCATGTCGCCCTCGAGGGCGGCTTTGTAGGGTTGCTTCGTCCGCCACTCCGGATGCTTCGGCGCCAGCGCTCTGATCCGGTCGAGGGCGAAGAGCAGCTGGAAATACGCGGGCTGCTCCGACCACAGCGTACCGTCGTTGTCGAAGACGGCGACGCGGTCCGCGGGTGCAACGAACGTCGATGCTCCATCGGTCGTCGTCGCGCGGACGAACGTCACGATAGCGTCCTTTGCGCTGCCATCGTTCCAAGACGGGAGCGGCTCCGCGGCCCGTACCGCACCGCAGAACACGACGCCCAGCAAAGCCGCGGCAAACAGAAGTTGCATGGTCGAGCGGCGTTTCATTCGCGGGGCCTCCAAAATGCGACGAGGCGCTTCCTGAGAAAGCGCCCCGAGGTGCTTGCATTCGCCTATCGGCCGCCCAGGGCGTCCTCGATCTGCTTCTGGACCTTCTCGAGGTTGAAGGATCCGGGCGTCTGGCTCGGCGGGTAGTCCTTCATGGTCAGGAGGAACTTCGCCGCCAGTTGCTGCATCGGGGCAAGCACATACACGCGGTCCAGGAACCAGTCATCGTAGGTGTTGGCGTTGTGCTGCGCCCGCTCGAACGGATCGCGGCGCAGGTTGAAGAGAAGCGGCACGCGCAACTGGGTGAAGGGCTCCCGCCAGACGCCAAAAGCCTGCCCGCGGTTCTCGAGGAAAACGGCCTTCCAAGGATCGTAGCGCATGGCGACGATCTGGCCGTCGTCGTTGACGTAGAAGAACTCGTGGCGCGGTGACTCCTTCACCTTGCCCGTCAGGTAATCGAGCTGGTCGTAGCCGTCGATGTAGTTCTTGTAGCTCCGGCCGTTCAGCGACACGCCCTTGCGCAGCTCGTCCTTGATTTTGGGATTGCCTCCCACTGCTGCGAAGGTGGGCAACCAGTCTTCGTGCGCGACGATGCCGTTCAGCGTCACGTTCGCGGGGAAATGACCGGGCCACCGGACGAACGCAGGCACGCGATAGGCGCCCTCCCAGTTCGAGTTCTTCTCGCTGCGGAACGGTGTGGTGCCCGCGTCCGGCCATGTGTTGTAGTGCGGGCCGTTGTCGGTCGAATACATCACGACCGTGTCATTGGCAATGCCGAGGTCATCGAGCAGCTTGAGCAGCTCGCCCACCTGCATGTCGTGCTCGATCATGCCGTCGGTGTACTCGTCGTTGCCCTTGTGCCGGTGTTCCGGACGGACGTGGGTCCGGAAGTGCATGCGGGTGCCGTTCCACCAGACGAAGAAGGGGGTTCCGGCCTTGACCTGGCGGGTGATGAAATCCTTCGCCGCAGCCACCGTCTCGTCGTCGATCGTCTCCATGCGCTTCTTGGTGAGCGGACCGGTGTCTTCGCATCGTTGCTTGCCCCATTTGCCGGAACGCGGGTCCTCGGTGGGGTCGTCCTTGTCCGTTGCGTAGCAATGAAGGACGCCACGCGGACCGAACTTCTGCTGGAACGTACTACCGTCGGCCATTTTCATGTCGCGCGGATAGTCTTCGTTCTCGGGCTCCTCCTCGGCATTAAGGTGGTAGAGATTGCCGAGGAACTCGTCGAAGCCGTGAACCGTCGGCAGGTGCTCGTTGCGGTCGCCCTGATGGTTCTTGCCGAACTGGCCGGTGGCGTAACCGAGGCTTTTCATCACGGTGGCCATGGTCACGTCGGTCTTCTGCCAGCCTTCCTTGGCGCCGGGCAGACCGACCTTGGTCATGCCCGAGCGGACCGGGACGGAGCCGCTGATGAACGCGGCGCGGCCGGCCGTGCAGGACTGCTGGGCATAGTAGTCGGTGAACGCTACGCCTTCCTTGGCGACCCGGTCGATGTTGGGCGTCTGGTAGCCCATCATGCCGCGGCTGTTGTGGCTGATGTTCCAGGTGCCGATGTCGTCGCCCCAGATGACGAGGATGTTGGGTTTCTTGCTTTGCGCGATCGCCGGCGTCGCCAGCATCAGCGCAACGGCCGCCGCGGCGATGGCGCGCAGGATTCGTGTGACGTGTTCGCTCATGAGGTGGTTCTCTTGGTAGGTTGGGGTAGGTTGGCCGCGCTCGCTTGCCCGAAATCGGATGAGCGCGATAGGAGGCAGCAGAGGTGCAGCGCGCAAGCTTGGCGAATTTCTGCCAATGAGTCCAATGCATATGGATCATTGATTTGATACCATTTATGCATGGACTTCGACCTCCGATCACTTGGCCACGCGCAGGCGCTCGCCGAGCACGCGAGCTTTGCCCGCGCGGCAAACGTCCTGCATATCACCCAACCGGCCCTCTCGCGCAGCATCCAGCAGCTCGAGCGGCGCGTGGGCGTGCGGCTCTTCGATCGCGGCCCTGGACGCGTCGAGCCGACCGAAACCGGGCGGCTCTTTCTCGTGTACGCACGCGAGCTGCTTGCGCGTGCGAGCGACTTGAGACGGGAAATGACGCTCATCAGGGGTGTCGGAACGGGACGCCTCGCGATCGGTGCCGGCACTTATCCGGCCGAAGGCATAGTGGACGCGGCTGTGGCGGCGCTCATCCAGCGGTACCCCGCTCTCTCGATGCGGATTCTCGTCGACAACTGGGCCAATCTCATCGAGTTCCTGCGCAAGCGCGAAGTCGATCTGGTGATCGCGGAGGCCACGCTGGCGCGCGCCGATCCGGATCTGGAGGTCACGTCTCTCGCCCGTTACCAGGGTTACTTCGTGGTTCGGACCGGTCATCCGCTGACGCAATTGCGCAACGTCACGCTGGCCGAGATTCTCGACTTTCCTATCGTCTCGACCGCGCGCCTTCCGGCGCGGCTACTCGATCCGCTGCTGAAGGAGGCGCGCACCGATACGCAATCCGGCGCCCGGGAATTTCCCTCGGTGACGTGCGAATCACTCGCGATGATGAAACGTGTCGCGGCGCTGTCCGACGCCGTAGCCATCCTCCCGCTCAAAATGGCTGCGCGGGAAATCGAGTCGGGCGAGCTGACGGTACTTCCCCTGGTCGAGCCCTGGCTGAATGCGAGCTTTGCCGTGATTCGGCTCGCGCGCCGCAGTCTCTCGCCCGAAGGTGACGCATTCGTTCGAATCCTGGCGGAGGATCACACCCATTTCACACGCGACGAACGTATCCGCGTGCGGAATTTGCTGGCGAGAACCGGGCGCCGCCGCCGCCGCGCCGCCGCGCACTAGTCGAACCCGGTTCTCCTGCCCGACTGCGCAGCGGCAAGTGGTTTGACGCTACAATGCCGCGGACGCGCCGATTTGAACGTCAGCTTGCGGGCGCGACCCGGCTTGGAGCACCACCGGGGACAAATGCGGCTAAAGCGAGGGTGACCCGTTCGAGCCGAAAAGCTGGACGGGTTTTTTGTTTGAGCCGGAATTCTTTTCCCCTCCTCCCCGAGAAGGGGTGCCGCCGCAGGCGGCGGGGTGGTGTGCGGCGCGTCCCGAACCACCCCGGCTGCTTCGCAGCCACCCCTCCTTGAAAAGGAGGGGAAAACTACGAGAAGACATGACGGAGGCACCGCATCCCCGATCGGCCGGCGCAGTCGTTCCGCGCCGGCTGCATTTCGACGCCCCGCTGACATTCCGGAGCGGGGCGGTACTCAATTCGTACGACCTCGTCTACGAGACTTACGGGACGCTGAACTCCGCGCGCTCCAACGCAGTGTTGATCTGCCACGCGCTGAACGCGTCGCATCACGTCGCCGGGTATCACGCGGACGATCCCAATAACGTCGGCTGGTGGGACAACATGATCGGCCCCGGCAAACCGGTCGATACAGACCGCTTCTTCGTGATCGGCGTAAACAATCTCGGCAGCTGCTTCGGTTCGACCGGCCCGGCATCGCTCGACCCGCGGACCGGAAAGCCATACGGATCGCGGTTCCCAGTCGTCACCGTGGAAGACTGGGTCGCCAGCCAGGCGCGGCTGGCGGACCGGCTCGGGATCGAGCGCTTCGCAGCGGTGATGGGCGGCAGCCTCGGCGGAATGCAGGCGATCGCCTGGGCCACCGCCTTTCCGGAGCGGATCGCCAACGCGATCGCGGTCGCCGCGACGCCAAAGCTCACCGCTCAGAACATCGCCTTCAACGAGGTTGCGCGCCGCGCCATCGTCACCGATCCGGACTTCCACGGCGGCGACTATCATGAGTACGGCGTGAAACCGAAGCGCGGGCTGCGGCTTGCTCGCATGATCGGCCACATCACGTACCTGTCGGACGACGCGATGATGGAGAAGTTCGGCCGCGTCCTACGCTCCGAGGAAATCGGCTATCACTTCGACGTCGACTTCGAGGTGGAGTCCTATCTGCGCTACCAGAGCGACAAGTTCGCCGAGTACTTCGACGCGAACACGTACCTGCTGATCACCAAAGCGCTCGATTACTACGATCCGGCGCGCGATTTCGATCACAACCTCACCGCGGCGCTTGCGGCCGCGCGGGCGCGCTTTCTGGTCGTCTCCTTCACGTCCGACTGGCGATTTGCTCCCGAGCACTCGCGCGAGATCGTGAAGGCGCTGCTCGACAACCGCCGCGACGTGTCGTACGCGGAAATCGACGCGCCGCACGGGCACGACGCGTTTCTCCTGGACGATGCGCGCTACCACGCATTGGTGCGCGCGTACTTCGAGAACGTGGCGCGTGCGGTCGGAGCAGACGGGGCGACCAGTGCCGAGCTCGAGTTGCCGGGCGAGCCGCTGCTGGGCGCGGGACGGACCGGGAGCTCGAGCGAGGGTTTCGCGGCATGAGTGGCGAGGGACGCACGCGACTCGCAGAACGCGCGGACCTGAAGGCGGTCGCCGGCTGGGTGCGCCAGGGTGCGTCGGTGCTCGACCTCGGCTGCGGCGATGGGCTGCTCCTCAAGCATCTCGCCCAGACGCGCGGCGTGAGCGGGTACGGGGTCGAGATCGAGGACACCAAGGTGATCGCCTGCGTCGCCAACGGCGTCAACGTCATCCAGACCGACCTCGAACGCGGGCTGGGAGACTTCGACTTCGGTTCCTTCGACTACGTCATCCTTTCGTTGACGCTCCAGGCAGTGCTCCACACCGAGGAAGTTGTCAACGAGATGCTGCGGATCGGGCGCGAGGCGATCGTGACGTTCCCGAACATGGGCCACTGGGTGGCGCGCTGGCAGTTCCTGCGCGGGCGCATGCCCGTTTCGAAGACGCTACCCTACCAGTGGTACGACACGCCCAACGTTCACCTCTTCACGATCCGCGATTTCGAGCGCTTCTGCGGCACTCAAGGCATCCGCGTGATCGAGCGGCTCGTCCTGCACGAGGGCGGCGCAGTGCGCTTCCTGCCGAATCTGCGCGGCAGCGTCGCCGTCTACCGCATCGAGCGCGGCACGCGCGCCTGATACGTGAACCGAGCGCAATCCCCCCCGCCACGCCTGCTGCGCTCGAAATTTTTCTGGGTCGCGTTGCTCTATTTTTCCGAGGGCTTTCCCCTCGGTGTGTTCTACGACGTGTTTCCGGTGCACTTCCGCCTGCAGGGCGTCTCGCTCAGCGAGATCGGGTTGCTCAGCCTGCTTGGCCTGGCGTGGACGCTGAAGTTCCTGTGGGCCCCTGCGATCGACCACTTTCGCCATCATCGTGTGTGGATGGCGGTCGTCGACGCGTCGATGGGGATGGTTCTGATCGCATTTGCCATGGCGCAGGGGTTCGGGCCATGGGTGTGGGTGGCGATCGGCGCTTTCACCCTGCTTTCGGCCACGAACGACATCGCGATCGACGGCTACACGATCGAGCTTCTCGATCGCCAGGAGCTCGGCCTGGCAAACGGGATTCGCATCGGCTTCTACCGGGTCGGCATGCTCACTGCCGGTTTCGTGCTGATTCTGACCCGCTGGTTCACTTGGTCCACTGCGTACGCATGCGGCGCGGTGATCCTGTTCATCTGCGCGGTGGCCGTCCTGACGGCGCCCCGGGAGCGCGCGATCGTTCGCGAACGGACGATCGCGCTGCGCACCGAGCTTGCGCGCGTGGTTTCCGATCCGAGATCTGCAGTGCTGGTCGTCGGTCTCCTGCTCGGCACGCTGTGGCTCGCGAACAACGTCATGCACTGGTCGGCCGCCTGGCCGGCGTTCTGGGCCATCGCCTGGGGCATTGCAGCCGCGATGGTCGCGTGGGTCTGGTTTGCACACACGCGGCGCGAACCCATGCAATCGACCGAATCGGACACCGGCGCGCGCGGGCCGATGTTCGGCGCGCTTTTCGAGTTGCTTGCGCGGCCGAACATCTGGCCGGTGCTCGTATTCATTCTCATTTTCAAGCTCGGCGACGCGTCGATGGGATTCATGGTGAAGCCGTTCTGGGTCGACGCGCATTTCGGCGCCGACGAGATCGGGCTCGTCTCCGTGAACATCGGCCTCGTGCTTTCGATCGCGGGCGGGCTGGCCGGCGGCTGGTATGCCGATCGCGCAGGCATCTTCAGAGCGCTCTGGGTGCTGGGCCTCTTCCAGGCGCTGTCGAATCTGGGCTACGCGGCCGCGGCCGCTGTAATCCCGTACGGCACGGGCGCATCGCCCGAGGACTGGCACCGCGTGGTGATCTACTCGGCAAGCGCTGCAGAGTCGTTTACCGGAGGCCTCGGCACAGCCGCATTCCTCGCGTTCCTGATGGCGATCGTGGACAAGCGCCGCTCGGCCACCGAATACGCACTGCTTTCCTCGGTCTTCGCGCTTTCGCGATCGGTCGCCGGCTGGGCGGGCGGAATCGGCGCCCAGGAACTCGGCTACTCCCACTATTTTCTGCTGACTTTCTTTCTCTCGTTCCCCGCGTACGCGCTGCTGCCGTGGGTGCGGCGCATGCTCGACTTCGCCGATGCCCGCAACCGCGATTTGGCCGCGCCGGAGTAGCGACGCCGCGCGCCGCCATCGCGCAGGCTCATGTGATACCGTTCCCGAAAATCCTTATCAATCGTTGATCCGGGGCAGTCCGCAATGAACGATCCGCAACGAATGATGGGCTGGATGCTGGTGTTTCTCGCGGCGGTCGCCGTAGGCTGCGGAATCCTCTTCAGTCCCTTGAAGAGCGCGTTCCTTGCGAACCACGTCTTCAACGGGCTGATTCTCGCGGTGTTCGTGATCGGCATCGCCATCAATTTCTTCCAGGTCATCACGCTTCGCCCAGCCGGCGAGTGGATTCGCGTTACGGAGCGCGGCCCGGTACCGCGTGAGGCACCGAGCCTGCTCGCGCCGATGGCGCGGATGCTCGGCAGCCGCGAGCGCGAGGGCCTGCGCCTGTCCGCGATGGCGATCCGGTCCATGCTGGACGGCATCCGTATGCGCCTCGACGAATCGCGCGACCTCTCGCGTTACATGATCGGGCTGATGGTGTTCCTCGGCCTTCTCGGAACATTCTGGGGCCTGCTCGACACGGTAGGTGGCGTCAGCAAGGTGATCGGTGGCCTCACTGCGGGTGCGGGCGACTCGGGCGCGGTATTCGACGCCCTCAAGCGTGATCTGCAGGGTCCGCTAGCGGGTATGGGGACCGCGTTCAGCTCGTCGCTCTTCGGGCTCGGCGGCGCGCTCGCGTTGGGTGTCCTCGATCTCCAGGCCGGGCATGCGCAGAATCGCTTTTACAACTACGTCGAGGAGTGGCTGGCGACCCTGGCGCACCTGCCGAGCGGCCGGCTCGGCGCCGAAGGCGAGCATTCCCTGCCGACCTACATCGAGGCGCTGCTCGAGCAAACCGCCGATAACCTTGACCAGCTGCAACGCACGCTCACGCGCGGCGAGGAGGATCGCCGCGCCACACAGGCGAGCCTGGCGAACCTGGGCGAGCAACTCTCGTCGCTCACCGATCAGCTGCGCTCGGAACAGAAGCTGATCCTCAGCCTCTCGAAGGGTCAGACCGACCTCCAGCCGGTGATCGCCGAGCTCGCGACTCAGGTCGCGAGCGCGCTCGGCGGCACCGAGCAGATGCGTGAGCATTTGCGCAGCTCGGATCTCTCGCTGCGGCGGCTCGTCGAGGAGGTCGTGGCGGCGCGTGAGCAGGTCCCGCGCGAGCTGCGCGAGGAAGTGCGGCTCCTCGCACAGAGCCTCGGTCGCAAGACGTCCGCGGAGAGCTGAGGGCATCGGCCGTGCTCGCGCTCTCGCGCCGCAGCCGCCACGGCATCAACGTCTGGCCGGCGTTCGTCGACGCGCTGGCGTCGATGCTGCTGGTCTTCGTGTTTGTGCTGCTGATGTTCGTGGTCGGTTATTTCGTACTCGGCGACACGCTTGCGGGGAAAACCCGGGCGCTCGATGAGCTGGGGCGCCAGGTGAGCGCACTTGCGCAAACCCTGTCCCTCGAGCAGGCGCGCAGTGCCGACCTCCAGACGCGTCTCGACGATCTCTCGTCGAGCCTGCAGGCCACCCTGGCGGAGCGGGATCGCGCGACCGCGCGCGCGGATGCGAGCGAACGCGACGTGGCCGGTTTGCGCGGTGAGCTCGACGCATCCACGGCACGCATTGCGGCGAGCCAGGAAGAAAATGCGCGCCAGAAGCAGGAGCTCGCGAGCCTGCAGGCGGACATCGCGTCACTGCGTCAGCTGCGTGACGATCTCGAGCGCCGCGCGGCGGAACTCGCCGCCACGGTTCAGCAGCGGGACCGGGATGTCACGGCGCGCGAATCGGAGAATGCCCTCCTCGAGGCCCGCGTCAACCTCCTCAACCAGCAGATCGCCGCACTGCGCGAGCAGCTCGCGCAGCTCTCCGCGGCGCTCGATCTCTCCAAGGTCGAAGCGCGCGAGAAGGACGCCCAGATTGCCGACCTCGGCGAGCGCCTGAACATCGCGCTCGCACGCAAGGTCGACGAGTTGCAGCGCTACCGCTCGGAATTCTTCGGGCGCTTGCGCGAGATCCTGGGCAAGGATCCGGGCATCCGGATCGAGGGCGACCGGTTCGTCTTCCAGTCCGAGCTGCTCTTCCCGACCGCTTCCGCCACGCTGGTGCCAGCGGGACAGAAGCAACTCACCCAGCTCGCGACCACGCTGAGGTCCGCGACCGCGCGAATCCCCGAGGACATCGACTGGGTGCTGCGCGTGGACGGGCACACCGATCTCCGCCCGATCAACACGGTACGCTTTCCTTCCAACTGGGCTCTGTCGAGCGAGCGCGCCTTGTCGGTCGTCGAGTTCCTGGTGAGCCAGGGCATCCCGCCCAAGCGCCTCGTCGCCGCAGGATTCGCCGAGTTCCACCCGCTCGACAAGGCAACGACTCCAGAGGCCCTGGCGCGCAACCGGCGCATCGAGATCAAGCTCACGCAACCCTGATCGCCCGCTCGGCGGTGCCGGGGGGCAGGGACAACTTCCCCTCCTCTCCGAGGAGGGGTAGCTGCGAAGCAGCCGGGGTGGTGTTCCAGAGCCTGCGCAGGACGAGTGGTGTGCAGCGTTGATCAAGGCCGCACGACGCGATTGCGGAGGGTCCCAATGCCCTCGACCTCGAGCTCGACGACGTCACGCGGCTTGAGAAAGCGCATCTGCTCGAGGCCGCTGCCGTTGCCCACGGTCCCGGAAGCGAAGAACTCGCCGGGATACAGCGTTTCGGACCGCGCGACGTGCGCGATGCAGTCCTCGAACTTCCAGTGCATGTCGGCCGAGGTGCCGCGGCCCCATTCCTCGCCGTTCACGCGCACGATCATGGTCAGTGAGTAGGGATCCGGAAGCTCGTCGGCGGTGACGAGACACGGACCCATGCAATTCGAGTTGTCGAAGTCCTTGCCCTTGCCCGGTCCGAGCTGGCCGGGCATCTCGAGCGTCTGCTCGTCGCGCGCCGAAAAATCGTTGAAGATCGTGTAGCCGAAAATGTGGCTGCGCGCGTCGTCTCGCGCGATGTCCTTGCCGGGCTTGCCGATGTAGCAGCCGAACTCGAGCTCGAAGTCGAGCCGCTTCGAATAGGCCGGCCAGGGCAGATCCGTCTCCGTGCCGCATACCGTGAGGCGGTTCGGATGATAGAAAATCGGCCGCTCGTACCAGGTCTTCGGTACTGCGAGAATCCCCTGCGCTTCCATGTCGCGCATCGCCTGCTCCGGATCGGGGGTGGATTGCGCGCGCACCCGGCGTGCGGCCTGAAATGCCTGAACCAGATGCTTTTCGAAGCAGAGGAAGTCCCGCATCTGTGGGGGCTGCGGGATCGGCGCAAGCAGCTTGACGCGCGCTCGCGGAAGCTGTGCCTCGATCGATCGATCCGCCGTCGCGACGAGCCCGCGTGCAAGGCTGGTCGCAGGTTCGCCGCCCGAGACGATCGCCAGCACGCTTGCGAGGTGCGGAGAACTCTTGCCATGGTGGGTCCGGTGCGCGGCCTGCAAGTCGAGAATGCGCGTGTCGTTCGCGATCAATGCGCCGGCGCGCGGCGCCGCGCCGCGCCGGCGTGCATATGTCACTAGCCTCATGTCGTTAGCCTCATCGTCCTCTCCCCCTGTCTCCCGACGCATGAACGCTCTCAGCGCCAACCGAACAATGGGACGGCGGATCGGGTTCTTTTGTCAAGGCGGGCGCGCCTGCATATACTGGGCCTCCACACGCTCGCAACGACAATCCGGCGAGCAGCGAACCCATGGCAGCGAAGGAGGAGACGCCCATGATCTGGACCGTGCGCAGGGTCGTAACGGGCCACACCCCCGAAGGCAAGTCGACGTTCATCATGGACAGTCCGGCGCGCAACGTCATGGAGATGAAGTCCATGCCGGGCCTCGCGCTCACCGATCTGTGGGAGACGACTAGCGCGCCGGCGCGCAATGAAGGCACCTCGGACGCCGCTGCGCGGCCGGTGCGTCTCGAGCCGCCGCCGCGCGGCACGATACTGCGCATCGTCGAATTTCCGCCCGATTCCGCCTGGCGCGGCGGTGCGGACGCCCGCGAAGCGTTCGAGTCGATCCAGGCGGGGCACGCCCGGGATACGTCGTCGAGCGATCCGATGATGCACCGGACGAACACCGTCGACTACATCATCGTGCTGCGCGGAGAGATCCACGCGATCATGGACACCGGTGAGACCCTGCTGCGCCCGGGCGACGTACTGATCCAGCGCGGCACGATACATTCGTGGAGCGTGCGCGGGACCGAGCCCTGCATCATCGCCGCCATACTGGTTTCCGCCGACCCGATCGGCAAGCGCGCCGCTACGCGGCCGGCGAAACGCGCGGGAAAGCGGGTCGCAAGAAAACCGACGAGAAAGCAGACCCGGAAGGCGACGACGTCGCGGTCGCGGCCTGCCAAGCGGCCGCGCAAGACAGCGCGACATCGCTAGAGACTCGGCGCAGGGAGGCTTTGACATGGCAAGAAAGTTCGTCGATCTGTCGATCTACCTCGAGAACGACGTCGTGTCCGACCCGTCGCCGTTCGCCCCGAAGATCGAGTATTTCGACCACGAGGCGACATACGGTCAGATGGCGCCGTTCTTCCCGGGGCTGGCGAAGGAAGACCTGCCCGACGGTGCGGCATGGGCGGTGGAAAAGGTCGAGCTCATCACCCACAACGGCACGCATCTGGATGCGCCGTACCACTTCCATCCGACGATGAATCGCGGCGAGCGCGCGATCACCATAGACGAGGTGCCGCTCGAATGGTGCTTCCAGCCGGGCGTGAAGCTCGATTTCCGGGCGTTTCCCGATGGCTACGTCGTAACGGCGAAGGATGTCGAGAACGAACTCGCACGCATCGGGCACGTGGTCAAGCCACTCGAAATCGTCGCCGTCAACACGCGCGCGGGGAGCCGCTACGGGAACGACGACTACGTGAGCGCCGGTTGCGGCATGGGCTACGAGGCGACGATGTATCTGCTCGAGCGCGGCGTTCGGCTCACCGGCACCGACGCCTGGAGCTGGGACGCGCCGTTCGTGTACACCGCCGAGAAATACAAGGAAACCGGCGACGCGTCGCTCATCTGGGAAGGACACAAGGCGGGGCGCCACATCGGTTATTGCCATCTCGAAAAGCTGCACAATCTCGAGGCGCTGCCGCCGCACGGCTTCGTGATCGCGTGCTTTCCGCACAAGATTCGCGGGGCGTCGGCAGGTTGGACGCGTGCCGTGGCAATCGTGGACGACGCGTTGCTCGCCTCGACCGAGCGCGAGCGCGCCGCGCTGGCAGCGACCTAGGGGGTGGGCGCGCATGAGCAAGAATCCACTCGACGGTTTCACGGTCGACCGAGCGTCGATCCGGTATGTCGGCCATGACCTGCAACGCCCGGAGTGCATCCTGGCGGAGCCGGACGGCACCCTCTGGTCCGCTGACGCGCGGGGCGGCGTGATGCGCATCGCCCCGGACGGCACGCAGTCCATGATCACTCAGCAATCGCAGGCGAAGTTCGCGTCCACCGCCGACTTCGAGACACGCTTCACGCAAGGCACGCTGCCGAACGGGATGGCGTTCGCGGCCAACGGCGATTTCCTGATCGCCAATTTCGGAACCGATGCGCTCGAGGTCATGTCACGCGACGGACGGTCACGCACGCTGCACGACACGATCGACGGCAAACCCATCGGCAAGGTGAATTTCGTGCTGCGCGACTCACGGGACCGCATGTGGCTCACGGTGTCGACGCGCGTGAATCCCTGGACCGCCGCGATACGGCCTGGGCTCGACGACGGGTATGTCGCGCTGGCGGACAAGCGCGGATTGCGGGTCGTGGCGGAAGGATTCTGCTTCACAAACGAAGTGCGGCTCGATGCCCGGGAGGAGTGGCTCTACATCGTGGAAACCACTGGCAAGCGCGTGAGTCGCATGCGCGTGACCCCCGACGGAGATCTGCGCGATCGCGAGGTGTTCGGCCCGGAGCCGCTCGGCACGGGCTTTCCCGACGGCATCGCGTTCGATGTGTTCGGAAACCTCTGGTGCACGATGGTCATGGCCGACCGCTTGATTGCCATCACGCCGGAGGGCAATCTGCGCGTGCTGCTGGACGACGGCGATCCGGAAGCCACGGCAGTACTGGAAGCGAAATTCGCGAAGGGCGAGGCCACCACCGAGGACATGCGGCGCGCGAAGGGAACCATTGCACCGTGGATGGCGAGCGTGACATTCGGCGGACCGGACCTGCGCACGGCTTACATCGGAAGTCTGGTCGGGACGCGGATTCCTTACTTCCGCTCACCCGTCGCCGGGCTACCGATGGTGCACTGGCGACGCTGATCCCATATTCGTCATTCCCGCGAATGCGGGAATCCAGCCCCAGACCCTTTGAAGGATCACTGGATTCGCGCGAACCCTGGCCCAGAGCGCCGTAATCGGGAGGTGGGGATGACGTGCCCAGCGCTTCCTATACGCTGATGTCGTAGTCGATGGTGAGCGGGGCGTGATCGGAGAACCGCTCGTCCTTGTAGATCTGCGCAACCCGCGCCTTGGACGCAATGCCTGGCGTGGCGATCTGGTAGTCGATCCGCCACCCCACATTTTTTGCCCACGCCTGACCCCGGTTGGACCACCAGGTGTATTGCTCCGCGCGCGGGTCGAGCATGCGGAAGACGTCGACCCAGCCTGCCTTTTCGAATACTTCGCCGAGCCATGCGCGCTCTTCGGGCAAGAACCCCGAGTTCTTCTGATTGGCGCGCCAGTTTTTCAAATCGATCTCGCGGTGCGCGATGTTCCAGTCGCCGGCGATGATGAATTCGCGCCCGCTCTTGCGCAGCCGCTCGAGGCACGGCATGAACTCACGCATGAAGCGGAACTTCGCCTGTTGCCGCTCCTCGGAGCTCGAGCCGGATGGCAGGTACACGGACACCACCGAAAGGCCTCCGTAGTCGGCGCGCAGGAAGCGCCCCTCCGGATCGAACTCTGCGCTGCCGAAACCTGCGATCACCCGCTCGGGCGGCTTTCGGCAGTAGAGGCCCACGCCGGCGTAGCCTTTCCTCTCTGCGGAGTGGAAGAAGCCGCGCAGCGCATCCGGCATGAGAATTGCGGAGTCCAGGTCGCTTAGATGCGCTTTGATCTCCTGCATACAGACAATGTCCGGACGATTCTTCTCGAGCCAATTGAGAAACCCGCGGCGGGTGGCCGAGCGGATTCCATTGAGATTCAGGCTTGTTATGCGTAGCACGTTGAAATCAGGAATGAAAATCGTCGAATCCCGTCCACCGCGCGGCGTGCGCCGGGCCAATCTGGGACGCGCGGCACAGCGTGCCGCCCAATCGCTGCGCAGCAACGGTCGACTGACGAAACTCGGCACATTGCGCCGCACCGGGTATCGCCCCGCCACATCCAGGTATCGCACCGCTCCAAGAATGTGCGGTAAGTCCGTGCAGCATATGTGGAATTTTACGCAAAGCCTCGGCCGACACCGTGCGTATTGCGCCGCCAAGCGGTCCAATGGCCAGTGTGCGCCAAGGGCGAGGAAATCGGCGTAGGGTAACCCCACGCCGTGTTTCTCGCCCGCTTTTCACCAATACATAACGACGACACGGAGAGAAGGTCACCATGAAATGCGCGAGGACTCTGTTTTTCGTCTTTTGCGCGCTCCTTGCCGCAGGAACCGCGGGCGCGCAGAAGCTCTACAAGTACGTCGACGAGAACGGACGTACCCGATACACCGACCGGCCGCCGATCGACATGACCGGCCGCGCATCCCAGCAGCTCAATTCGCAAGGCACGGTCGTCAAACGGAACGCCGCCGCGCTCACGCCCGAGGAGATTGCGGCACAGGCGGCGGAAGAACAGAAGAAGCGCGAAGCCGCCGCGATTGCGCGCGAGGAGAATCGCAAGAATCGCGCGCTTCTCGCCACCTATCCGTCGATCAAGGACATCGATGACGCGCGCGCGCGCGCGCTCGCGAACAACGCCGAGGCCACCCGGCAGATCGCGCTGCGCATTTCGGACCTGGAGCGTCGTCGCGCCAAGCTCGAGAAGGACTCGGCCCCCTACAAGGACAAGCCCTTGCCTGCGGAGCTCAAGCGAGAATCGTTCGAGATCGAGAGCGACCTCCGGGCGCAGAACGAGCTTCTTGCCGTGAAGAAACAGGAAATCCCCGTGATCAACGCCAAGTACGACGAGGATAAACGGCGCTATCAACAGATCACCGGGATAGTCGCGCCGCCCTCCGCATCGGTGGCCACGAAAGCAGCTCAATAAGAAGAAAAATCGGAAGGATACGAACGATGAGGAAACCGCCTGGTTTCCTCCCGTTACCCCCTATCCCGCTCAATCTGCAGTTTCCGCTTCAAGATATCGGTGATCTGCGCGGGATTACCCTTCCCTTGCGTCGCCTTCATGGCTTGCCCGACGAAGAAATTGAAGGCCTTGTCCCGCCCGCCCCGGAACTCGGCCACCTGGCTCGGGTTTGCGGCAATGATGCCGTCGATGATGGACTCGAGCGCTCCGGCGTCCGTGATCTGCCGGAGTCCACTCGCCTGGATGATGGCATCGGCCGCGTCGTCGCCCGCTGCATCGCCGGCCCAGATCGCGTCGAACACTTCCTTGGCGATCTTTCCCGAGATGGTTTTGTCGTGAATTCGGGCGATGAGCCCGGCGAGCTGCCTCGCGGACACTGGTGAACGATCGATTTCGAGCTCCGCGCGATTCAGCGCGCCCGCGAGCTCGCCCGTCACCCAGTTCGCGGCGGTCTTCGCCAGCGCCCGCGCGTCTTCACTGGGCAAGCGCTGCGCCAGATTTGCACTGACCGCATCGAAATACGTGGCGGTCTCGCGCGATCCCGTGAGCGTCGCCGCGTCGTAGGCCGTCAACCCGAATTCGTCCGCATAGCGGGCGCGCTTCGCGGCAGGCAGTTCGGGAAGCGCCGCGCGCACCGTGGCGACTCTTTCGTCGCTGACCTCGAGTGGCAGCAGGTCCGGATCCGGAAAGTAGCGATAATCGTGCGCCTCCTCCTTGGTGCGCAGCGTGCGGGTCTCGCCTCGCTCGGGATCGTACAGCCGCGTCTCCTGTTCGATCCGCCCGCCGTCCACGAGAACGTCGATCTGCCGGCGCACCTCGAAGTCGATCGCCTGCTCGAGAAACCGGAACGAGTTGAGGTTCTTGATCTCGCAGCGGGTGCCGAGCCGATCTGATCCTGACGGGCGGACCGAGACGTTGGCATCGCAGCGGAACGACCCCTCCTGCATGTTGCCGTCGCAGATCTCGATCCAGCGCACCAGCGCATGCAGCGTCCGGGCATATGCGACTGCTTCGGCCGACGAGCGCATATCGGGCTCGGTCACGATCTCGAGTAGCGGTGTGCCGGCGCGATTGAGATCGATGCCGGTCATTCCGTGAAAATCCTCGTGAAGGCTCTTGCCGGCATCCTCCTCGAGATGCGCGCGCGTGAGCCGGACCGTCTTCTCCGTGCCGTCGGGCAGAAGAATCCGGATCGTACCGCCCACCACGATCGGCGCCTCGAACTGGCTGATCTGATAGCCCTTCGGTAGATCGGGATAGAAGTAGTTCTTGCGCGCGAAGATCGAGCGTGGCGCGATGGTTCCACCGACTGAGAGGCCGAACCGGATGGCGCGTTCGACGGCGCCGTCGTTCGGCACCGGGAGCACGCCCGGCAGGGCGATATCGACGGCGCAGGCCTGGGTGTTTGGCGCAGCGCCGAACGCGGTCGACGCCGCCGAAAATATCTTCGAGCGCGTGGAGAGCTGCGCGTGCGTCTCGATGCCGATGACCGTTTCCCACTCCATTTCGCTACTTGGCTCCGAAAGATCAGTCGTATCCCGCTGGCATGCGCGTGTGCCAGTCGGTCGCCTTCTGGAATTGATGCGCGATACCGAGGAGGCGCGCCTCCGTGAAGTAGTCGCCGACCAGATGCAGGCCGACCGGTAGCCCCTCGCTCCCGAACCCGCACGGGATCGACATGGCGGGCAGACCGGCGAGATTCGCGGCGATCGTGTAAATGTCGTTCAGGTACATCTGCACCGGATCGGACATCTTCGCGCCCAGTTCGAACGCGACGGTCGGCGCAACCGGTCCGAGTATCACGTCGCACCGCTGGAAGGCCTCGGTGAAGTCCCGGGCGATCAACCTGCGAATTTTCTGTGCCTTGAGGTAGTACGCGTCGTAGTAGCCGTGCGAGAGTACGTACGTGCCGATGAGGATCCGGCGCTTGACCTCGGCCCCGAAGCCTTGCGCGCGGGTCTTGCAATACATGTCCGTGAGATCGTCGTAGTCGGGCGCGCGATAGCCGTATCGCACACCGTCATATCGGGACAGGTTGGAAGACGCCTCCGCCGGCGCGATGACGTAATAGGCCGGAACCGAAAGACCGGTGTTCGGCAATTGCACTTCGACGACGCTGGCCCCGAGCTTTTTCAATGCGTCGATCGCGGCCTCGATCGGGGCGGCGACATCGGGCGCGAGTCCCGCGGCGAAATACTCGCCAGGCACGCCGACGCGCAGACCGGCGAGCGGCTTCCCCGCGCTTGCGTCGGAGACGGGCCGCTCGAGATCGCGCGCATAGTTCTCGGCCGGGCGTTCGAGACTCGTCGAGTCGCGCGCATCGAAGCCCGCCATCACGTTCAGGAGTGTTGCGAGGTCTGCCGCACTGCGTGCAAACGCGCCGCCCTGGTCGAGGCTCGAGGCGAAGGCAATCATGCCGTAGCGGGAAACCGTCCCGTAGGTCGGCTTGAGCCCGCAGACACCGGTCAGGGCCGCGGGCTGTCGGATCGAGCCGCCCGTGTCCGTGCCGGTCGCCACCGGGGCGAGCCGTGCCGCGACCGCCGCCGCCGAGCCGCCCGAACTGCCTCCTGCGACTCGTTCCGTGTTCCAGGGGTTCCGCACCGGTCCGAACCAGGATGTCTCGCTCGACGAGCCCATCGCGAACTCGTCCATGTTCGTCTTGCCCAGGATCACCGCGCCCGAGTCATTGAACCGCTCGATGACGTGCGCGTCGTACGGAGAGACGAAGGACGCCAGCATCCGAGACCCGCAGGTGCTCGGCCACCCCTTCGTCACGAAGATGTCCTTGTGCGCAACCGGGATGCCCGTGAGCGGCTCCGCGCGACCGGCGGCGATGCGCGCATCGGCCGCGCGCGCCTGCTCGAGGCTGCGATCGGGGTCCACAGTAATGAACGCATTCAGGCCCTTATCGAACCGGGCGATGCGCTCGATGCAGTGCTCGGTGAGCTCGACGCTCGAGATCTGTCCGCGCGGCGAGCGCCGCCGCGAGCTCGGCGAGGGAGGCGTCGATCACTCGATGACCTTGGGAACCAGGTAGAGCCCCGCCTCGACCTTGGGGGCAACCGCCTGGAAGGCCTCACGCTGGTCGCGCTCGCGGACCTCGTCCGCGCGCAGCCTGACCGTCAAGTCGCGGGCATGCGCCATCGGCTCGATCCCCGCGGTGTCCACGGCGCTCATCGCCTCGATCAGCGTAAAGATCCGGTTCAGGTCCGCCTGCACGGTGGCGGCCTCGGCATCCGTCACGGCAATGCGGGCGAGGTGGGCGATCCGTTTCACCTGCTCGAGTGGTAGAGACATGAATTTTTCCGCTTAAACAATCGTTTGGATGCGGTATTATAGCGAATCCTTTCAATATCCCGCGCAAGGGAAGGGGTCCATGTTTGGATTTTTGAGAGCGTATTTCTCCGACGATCTCGCCATCGATCTGGGTACCGCGAACACGTTGATCTACGTGCGCGGCAAAGGCATCGTGCTCGATGAGCCGTCAGTCGTCGCGATTCGGCAGCAAGGCGGTCCGAGTGCCAAGCGAACCATTCAGGCAGTCGGCAAGGAAGCGAAGATGATGCTCGGCAAAGCACCGGGCAGCATCACGGTCATCCGGCCGATGAAGGACGGCGTCATTGCGGACTTCACCGTGACCGAGCAGATGCTCAAACAGTTCATCAAGAAGGTGCACGTGTCGCGCCTGCTCTCGCCTTCGCCGCGCATCATCATCTGCGTGCCGTGCGGCTCGACCCAGGTCGAGCGGCGCGCCATCCGCGAGTCGGCGATCGGCGCGGGCGCATCGCAGGTCTACCTGATCGAAGAACCGATGGCGGCCGCGATCGGCGCGGATCTGCCGGTCGCCGAGGCAACCGGCTCGATGGTCGTCGACGTGGGGGGTGGCACCACCGAAGTCGGGGTCATCTCGCTCGGCGGAATGGTGTATTCGGGCTCAGTGCGCGTCGGCGGCGACAAGTTCGACGAGGCGATCATCAACTACATCCGGCGCAACTACGGGATGCTGATCGGCGAGGCCACTGCCGAGATGATCAAGAAGGAGATCGGATCCGCGTTTCCCGGTTCGGAAGTGCGCGAGATCGAGGTGAAGGGCCGCAATCTCGCCGAGGGCATCCCGCGCAGCTTCACGATCTCGTCGAACGAGATCCTCGAGGCGCTGACCGAGCCGCTCAACCAGATCGTCTCTTCGGTGAAATCGGCGCTCGAGCAGACGCCACCCGAGCTCGGCGCCGACATCGCGTCGAAGGGACTCGTGCTCACAGGTGGCGGCGCCCTCTTGCGCGATCTCGATCGTCTGCTCATGGAAGAAACCGGACTGCCCGTGATCGTTGCCGACGATCCGCTGTCGTGTGTGGTGCGCGGCTCGGGCAAGGCGCTCGAGCGCATGGACAAGCTCGGCAGCATTTTCACCAGCGACTGAGTGAGGAGTCGGAGCAGAGGAGTGGTGACGCGGTCGAGACCCGCGTCGTTGTGACTCCTCTCTTCTCACTCCCCACTCCACATCATCAATGGAACGGCAGACGCCGCAGTTCTTTCATCGCGGCCCCGCCCCGCTCGCTCGGCTCGGGTTTTTCGTCGTGCTGTCGATTCTGCTGATGGTGCTCGATGCGCGCTTTCGCTACGCGGAGCCGCTCAGGCAGGTGCTCGCGCTCGCGGCGTATCCGATCCAGCAGCTCGCCACCGCACCGGTCACCGCGCTTGCGGATCTTGCCGAGTTCTTCGCCAGCCGCACCGTTCTGCAGCGCGAGAACGCGACGTTGCGGGAAGAACAGCTCACGCGCGCGCCGGACCTGCTCACGCTCGAGGCACTCAAGGCCGAAAACGTCGAGCTGCGCAAAGCGCTGGACGCACGACCCAAATCGCCCCAGGAGGCGATCTTCGCCGAAGTCGTCTACGCGGGGCGTGATCCGTTCGCTCGGACGGTGATGGTCGACAAGGGCAGCCAGCAGGGCATCCAGCTCGGGCAGCCCGTCATCGATTCCGCCGGTGTGCTCGGACAGGTGACACGCGTGCACCCCCTGCTCGCCGAGGTGACGCTCATCGTCGACAAGGACCACCCGGTTCCCGTGCAGGTCGTGCGTAGCGGGGTGCGGGGCATCGTGTACGGCTCTGGCGACGGTGCCACGCTCGAGCTGCGCCACATGGCCACGAACGCCGACGTGGAAGTGGGCGACGTGCTGGTCACTTCGGGAATCGACGAGGTGTACCCCGCAGGGCTGCCGGTGGCCAGGGTGACCAAGGTCGAACGCGACACCCAGCTCGCCTTCGCGAATATCGTCTGCCAGCCCAGCGCTGGCGTCAATCGCCACCGCCAGGTCCTGGTGCTCAATCGGGCCGAGCAGATCCCGCCGCCGCCGCAGATTGCGAAACCTTCCGGACGAACGGCGGTCAAGGGCAAACGGACGCGTAAAAACCAGTGATCCAGACGAGCGCCCAACGCGAGCACATCCTGCTGCCGGTGAAGGTGGGCTTCATGGCGCTCTCTGTCGTCGTGGCGCTGATGTTCAACCTGCTGCCATGGCGCGACCTGCGCGGGGTCCCGGACCTGGTCGCGCTCGTGATCGCGTTCTGGTGCATTCACCAGCCGCGCCGGATGGGAATCGGCATCGCGTGGTTGCTCGGCCTCATCATGGACGCCGCAAACGGCACGTTGATCGGCCAGCACGCGCTTGCCTACACCGTGATCGCGTACGGCGCGCACTGGCTCCACCGCCGGATACCCTGGTTTCCGGTCTGGCAACAAGCGCTCCACATACTCGTCCTGCTCCTCGCGAGCCAGGCGGTGATGCTCGTCGCGCGCATGGCGGCCGGCGGAACGTTCCCCGGCTGGTCGTTCTTTTCCGGCAGCTTCATCGCCGCTGCGCTGTGGCCGGTCGTGACGCATGTCCTGCTCGCCCCGCAACGGCGTCCCGAGCACGTCGACGAGAATCGTCCGATCTGACATGAGCACGGGATCGATAGGCCGCAACCTCTTCACTTCGCGGTCGCGCGGCATGGGCAGCCGGCTCGGCTCCGGAGGACTCGCCGAGTACCGCGACCCCGAACGCGAAGTGCGCCGCTTTCATGTGCGGCTCGCGGTTGCCGGCGCGCTGGTTCTCGTCGCGTTCGGCGTGCTTTTCGCCCGCTTCGTTTACCTTCAAGTCGTCCAGCACGCCTACTATCACACGAAGGCGGAGGACAACCGAATCTCGGTCGTGCCGCTGCCGCCCAACCGCGGGCTGATCCTGGACCGCAATGGGATCGTGCTGGCGCGAAATCAGTCCGCGTACACCCTGGAGATCCAGCTTGACCAGGTCGACGACGTCGACGCCGTGATCGATTCACTTGCCGGCGTCGTCGACATCGCGCCCCGCGACCGGAAGCGATTCAAGAAGCTGCGTGAGGAGACGCGGGGCGCAGAGAGCCTGCCGATCAAGACCCGACTGACCGATGTGGAAGTGGCGCGCTTTGCCGCGAACGCGTACCGCTACCCCGGCGTGGCGATCAAGGCGCGCCTGTATCGCGAGTATCCGTTCGGCGAGCTCGCGTCCCATGCGCTCGGGTACATCGGTCGGATCAACGACCGGGACCTTGCCTGGCTCGAGAGTCGCGACCTCAGCGCGAACTACAAGGGCACGGACTTCATGGGCAAGACCGGCATCGAGCAGAGCTACGAGCAGGAGCTGCACGGCACGACCGGTTCGGCGCATGTCGAGATCGACGCGGGCGGACACGGCGTGCGGACCCTCTCGTCGCGTCCGCCGACCGCGGGTAACAGTCTCGTGCTCACCCTCGACCTCAAGCTCCAGCAAGTCGCGGAGCGTGCGTTCGGGAATTACCGCGGCGTGCTGGTCGCGATCGAGCCTTCCACCGGCGGGATCCTCGCACTGGTGAGCCGCCCGGGATACGACCCGAACCTGTTCGTCGACGGAATCGATCCGCAAAGCTGGGAGCGGCTGGTGAACGATCCGGACAAGCCGCTCAGCAATCGAGCCTTGAACGGCGCCTATCCGCCCGGATCGACCATCAAGCCGTTCATGGCCCTGATGGCGCTCGAGCTCGGAAGACGCACGCCGGAGTATGCGATGAGCGATCCCGGCTACTTCGCGCTTCCCGGACAGGAACACCGCTATCGCGACTGGAAGGTCGGCGGTCACGGCATGGTGAATCTGCACAGGTCGATCGTGATCTCATGCGACACGTACTACTACGCGCTTGCGAACGACACCGACGTCGACAAGCTGCACGATTTTCTTGCGCAGTTCGGATTCGGCGCCCGGACCGGCATCGATGTCCGGGGCGAGCACATTGGCCTTCTGCCATCGCGCGCCTGGAAGAAGAAGCGATTCGGGCAACGATGGTACGCCGGCGATTCGATCTCGGTGGGAATCGGGCAGGGCTACAACCTAGTAACTCCGCTCCAGCTCGCCCAGGCCACGGCGATCCTGGCGAACGACGGCGTGGTGTACCGGCCGCACCTGGTGCGAGAGCTGGTCGACATCGTCACCGGCGAGCGGCGCACGATAGATCCCGAGCCGACCCGGACCATCCCCCTCAATCCGAAGTGGGTCCAGCTCGTGAAATCCGCGATGGTCGATGTCACGCGTCCGGGGGGCACCGCCGCGCGCGCCGGCGCGGGCGCCGAATACACCTTCGCGGGCAAGACCGGGACGGCGCAGGTGATCGCGATGAAGCAGAACGAGAAATACGACGAGAAGAAAGTCGCCGAGCGCCATCGCGATCATTCGCTCTTCATTTCCTTTGCTCCCGCGGAGTCCCCGCGCATCGCGCTTGCGGTGCTCGTCGAGAACGGCGGTCATGGAAGCGCGACCGCTGCGCCGATCGCCCGCATCGTACTCGACTACTATCTGCTCGGAAAATTGCCCGATCACGCGCCCGCGCTCGATCCTGACGCTCCGGAGGAAGGGTGATCGCACGGCTCTGGCAACGATTCGCCGGCAACATCGACGGCATGTTGCTGGCGATCGTCGCACTGATCGTCACGGTCGGGATGCTCACCCTGTACAGCGCGACGAACGAGAGTTCGGTTCGCATGACTTCGCAGCTGGTGAACCTTGCGGTGGCGCTTGCCGCCATGTGGATCGTGGCGCAGGTGCCGACCCAGACGCTGATGCGATTTGCGGTGCCAGTGTATCTCGTCGGGCTCGCGCTGCTGGTCGCCGTTGCGGTCGAGGGCGACGTCGTGAACGGCGCACGCAGGTGGCTGCACGTGGGCGTCACGCGATTCCAGCCCTCGGAGATGATGAAAATCGCGATGCCCCTGATGCTGGCCTGGTACTTTCACCGCCGGGCGGCGACCCTCCGCATGGGAGACTACCTGATCGCCGCGGTGCTGCTTACCATACCGGTTGCGCTGATCATCCGGCAGCCCGATCTCGGGACCGCGCTGCTCGTGGTGGCGACCGGCTGCTATGTCATCTTCCTGGCCGGGCTGTCGTGGCGGATCATCGCCGGTCTCGTGATCGCCGGCGCCGCGAGCCTGCCGCTCGTATGGACGTTGCTGCACGACTATCAGAAGCGCCGCATCCTGACGATGCTCGACCCGAGCCAGGACCCGCTCGGTGCGGGATACCACACGATCCAGGCCACGATCGCGGTCGGATCAGGGGGGCTGGACGGCAAGGGCTGGTTGAACGGCACTCAGGCCCATCTGGAATTCATCCCGGAACGGCACACCGATTTCATCTTCGCGGTGTACTCCGAGGAGTTCGGGCTCGTCGGTACCAGTTTGCTGCTCGTCCTCTATGCCGCGCTGATCGCGCGCGGATTGATGATCGCGGCGAGTGCGCCAACACCGTTTTCGCGGCTGCTCGCCGGAAGCGTCACGCTGATCTTCTTCACCTACGCGTTCGTGAACATGGGAATGGTGAGCGGAATACTGCCGGTTGTCGGCGTGCCGCTCCCGTTCATCTCGTACGGCGGCACTGCGCTGGTGACGCTCTTCTTCGGGATCGGCATCCTGATGAGCGTCGCGCGGGAGCGCAAGCTGGTACAGAGCTGAGCGGGAATTCGGAATTGAAGAACGTGAAACCGGCGGCGACGCGCGACAGTCTCGACATTGCGCGGATGGGGGCGGTGCTATTCGTCGCAGCCTTTCTTGCCGGGGGATGCTCGAGCACCCCCAAGAGTCCGGATTCGATCGGCCGCAGCGGTGGCGGCTACTATCTCGACGACGGGCCGGGCGGCAATCCCCCGGCCAACCTCGACAGCATTCCCGACGCGGTGCCCAAGTCGGAGCCGCTCAATCGTGCTGCGAGCCGGCCCTACAGCGTTTTCGGGCGCGACTACGTGCCGATGACCGCGCTCGCGCCGTATCAGGCACGTGGCGTCGCCTCGTGGTACGGCCGTCGGTATCACGGCCGGCGCACGTCGATCGGCGAGGTCTACGACATGTACGCGATGTCGGCCGCCCACCCGACCCTGCCGCTGCCGAGCTATGCGCGCGTGACCAATCTGGCCAACGGCCAGTCGGTGGTCGTGCGCGTGAACGATCGCGGTCCGTTTCTCAGCAATCGGCTCATCGATCTGTCGTACGCGGCGGCATACCGGCTGGGCTACGTCGGCAACGGCAGTGCGATGGTCGAGGTCGAGTTGTTGATTCCCGGCCAGCCGTTGACGGCGTCCGCACCACCGCAAGCGGCGCCCGAGCGAGCGCGCCCCGAGCCGGCTCCGCCGGTGGCGTCCAATCCGCCCGGTACCAACCCCAATCCCAACGGCAACCCAAACACCAACCCCCTTACGACGGAGGTCGAAGCCACGGGCGTGTACCTGCAGCTCGGCGCGTTCGCGTCGCGCGAGAATGCGGACCTCTTTCGCGACCGGGTTGCCGCCCAGCTGACGTGGCTTGCCGGCGCGCTGCGCATCGAAAGCATCGACGGTCTGCACCGGGTTCGCGCCGGGCCGTATCGTGACCGCATCGAGGCGCTCGCCGTATCCGGGCATATTCGCGACGCGCTCGAAGTGACGCCGATCGTCGTCAGGTAGACGTGACGAGGGCGGTATAATCGCGGTAGCGTGGTCGTCGATCTGTTGCATCCGCCCGATCCCCGGTTCGTTCAAGTTCGCTGCCGTTCACCTCATTGAGCTTCTTTCTGCTGGATTGACCAGGATGTCCATCAAATCACTCTTCCGAATCGCAGCGCTATGCGCCGCACTCGTTTCGCAGCCAGTCCTTGCCGAAGCGCCACCACCGCCCCAGATCGCCGCGAACGCTTGGGTGCTGATGGATCTCACGGTTGACCAGCCGATCGTTGAGCACGATGCGGACGCGCGTGTCGAGCCCGCTTCGCTCACCAAGCTGATGAGCGCCTATCTGGTGTTCGCCGCGCTCGAAAAGAAGAGCATCACGCTCGATCAGCAGGTCCCCGTCTCCGAAAAAGCATGGAAGACCGGGGGTTCCAGGATGTTCATCGAGCCGCGCAAGCCGGTGACGGTGGCGGAACTCCTGCGCGGCATGATCGTTCAGTCGGGCAACGACGCCACGGTCGCCCTCGCGGAGCTGATCGCCGGCTCGGAGGACGTGTTTGCGCAAATGATGAACCGCGAGGCGCAGCGTCTCGGCATGAAGAATACGAACTTCACGAATGCGAGCGGCTGGCCGGATGCCAAGCACTACTCGACCGCGCGCGACATTGCGATCCTCGCCAGCGCGCTGATCCGGGATTTTCCCGAGTACTACAAGCTCTACTCGCTCAAGGATTTCCGCTACAACAACATCACCCAGCAAAACCGTAACCGGCTGCTGTGGCTCGACCCGAATGTGGACGGCGTGAAGACCGGACATACCGAAGCGGCGGGCTACTGCCTCGTCGCGTCGGCCAAGCGCGGAACGCGACGCCTTCTTTCGGTCGTGCTCGGTGCACGCTCCGACGCGCAGCGGGCACAGGAGAGCCAGAAGCTCCTGAATTACGGATTCCAGTTCTACGACGCCGTGCGAGTCTACGAAAAAGGCCAGGCAATCAGCACCCTCCGGGTATGGAAGGGCGCGCGCAACGAGTTGAAGGCGGGACTTCCCGAGGATCTTTACGTCGTGCTCCCGCGCGGGGAGGCGGAAAAGCTCACCGCCGACTTCGTCAGCCAGCAGCCCCTCATCGCACCGGTCAGCCAGGGCCAGACGGTGGGAACGATCCGGCTCGCCCTGGACGGCAAGCCGTTCGGGGAGCGCAGCGCCGTCGCGCTAGAGGGCGTGGCGGTGGCCGGGTTCTTCGGGCGCATGTGGGATACGATTCGCTTGTGGTGGAACAAGTAGCGCCCATCTTGGAGATGCGTCGATGTCGCAGACTGTCTATCTGAATGGCGAGTTCATGCCCCTCACGGAAGCACGCGTTCCGGTGCTCGACCGGGGATTCATCTTCGGCGACGGGGTCTACGAGGTCATACCGGTCTACGCGCGTGTGCCGCTACGGCTCGCCGAGCACCTCGCGCGAATGCAGAACAGCCTGAATGCGATTCACCTGCGCAATCCCCTGACATCGGAGGATTGGACGCATATCGTCGGTCAGATCATCGAGCGCAATGCGTGGGATGACCAGAGCGTCTACGTCCAGGTGACGCGCGGTGTCGCGCCGCGCGACCAGGCGTTTCCGGCCGACGCAACGCCGACGGTGCTCGTCATGGCGAATCCGATGTCCAAGCCGAGCGCCGAGCAACGCGAGCGGGGCGTCGGCGTGATCACTGCCGAAGACTTCCGCTGGCAGCGGTGCGACATCAAGTCGATATCATTGCTCGCGAACTGCCTGCTTCGTCAGCTTGCCGCGGAGGCAGGCTGCGTCGAGGCGATCCTGCTGCGCGACGGTCATGTGACCGAGGCATCGACAAGCAACGTATTTCTCGTGAAGAATGGCGTGATCGTGAGCCCCCCGAAGGATCGCCGCATCCTGCCCGGAATCACGCTCGATCTGGTGCTCGATCTCGCGCGCGAGGCGCGGATGCCGGTCGAGATCCGGCCGGTCCCGGAGCGCGAGCTCCGCGAGGCGGACGAGATCTGGGTGTCGTCATCGACCAAGGAAGTGCTGCCGGTCACGAAGCTGGACGGCAAGCCGGTCGGAAACGGCAAGCCGGGGCCGATGTACGCCCGGATGTACGGGCTCTACCAGGATCACAAGGCGCAGATCGCTCGCGCCGCAGCCGCGCATGCTTGAGAACATCGAGTCGCTGCTTGCATTCCCGTGCGATTTCCCGATCAAGGTGATGGGTAAGACCCAGCCTGGATTCGCGCAGGCGGTGGTGACGGTCGTGCAGCGCCACGCGCCGGATTTCGATCCAGGCACCGTCGAGATGCGCTCCAGCCGCGAGGGGAACTACCTGTCGGTCACCGTGACCGTCAACGCGAACTCGCGCGAGCAGCTCGACGACCTCTATCGGGAGCTCTGCGACCATCCGATGGTGACGATGGTTCTATGATCGTACGTCAGCTCGGGCGCGTGGACTACTCCCAGACGCTCGCGGCGATGCGCGATTTCACCGCTGCGCGCGATTCCGGAACGCCCGACGAGCTGTGGGTGCTCGAGCATCCTCCCGTCTACACGCTCGGCCAGGCAGGCCGGGCTGGGCATATTCTGCGTGCGACCGCGATCCCTGTCGTGCGAACCGATCGCGGCGGGCAGATCACGTACCATGGCCCGGGACAGGCCATCGTCTATCTGATGATCGACCTTCCCCGGCGCGGACTGACCGTGCGGGAGCTCGTGCGCCGCATCGAGGACAGCGTGATCGTTCTCCTGTCCGCACGCGGCGTGACCGCCAGCCGGCGCGCCGGTGCGCCCGGGGTGTATGTCGACGACGCGAAAATCGCCGCGCTCGGGCTGCGCGTGCGCCACGGCCGCAGCTACCACGGTGTCGCGCTCAATGTCGAAATGGATCTTGCGCCGTACACTGACATCGACCCATGCGGATACCCCGGGTTGCGCGTGACGCAACTCGCCGATCTCGGCATCCCGCTCGCGCCCGCGCAGGCGGGACTGTTGCTCGCCGAGGCCATCGCGTCACGGCTCGCATCGCCCGCGGAAGTGCTGCCGGAGCTTGATTGCATAGCATGATCAAATCGCCGAACGACACCGAACTCGAGTCCACCGCCGGTGCGCCGGCGAAGCAGACCGGCGCCGCGAAAACCTCGCGGAACCCGGTGAAGATCGCGCCGGCCGGGACCGCGCTCAAGAAGCCCGAGTGGATCCGCGTACGCGCGGCAGGCCCGGGATCGCGTTTTTTCGAGATCAAGGACATCCTGCGCCGCCAGCGGCTGCACACGGTGTGCGAGGAGGCCTCCTGCCCGAACATCGGCGAATGCTTCGGCAAAGGCACGGCCACCTTCATGATCCTCGGCGACCTGTGCACGCGGCGCTGTCCATTCTGCGACGTCGCGCATGGCCGTCCGAAACCGCCGGATCCGGAAGAACCGCTGCACCTCGCAGAGACGATCGCCGCGCTGCGACTTTCCTACGTCGTGATCACGAGCGTCGACCGCGATGATCTTCGCGATGGCGGCGCCGGGCACTTCGCGGCATGCATCGGCGCGGTGCGCGAGCATTCGCCGAAAACCCGGATCGAAGTGCTGGTGCCCGATTTTCGCGGGCGGCTGGAGACTGCGCTCGACATCCTCGAGGCCGCGCCACCCGATGTGATGAATCACAATCTCGAGACCGTGCCGCGGCTGTATCGCCTGGCGCGTCCCGGTGCCGACTATGCGCACTCGCTCAAGCTGCTCGCCGCGTACAAGTCGGCGCGGCCGGACGTGCTCACCAAATCCGGCCTGATGGTCGGGTTGGGAGAGACCGACGAGGAAATCCTGCAGGTCATGCGCGACCTGCGTGCCCACGGAGTCGACATGCTGACCGTCGGGCAATACCTGCAGCCCTCGGGACATCACCTTCCGGTCGCGCGCTACGTGCACCCCGACGACTTCGCCATCCTGGAACGCGAAGCACGCGCAATGAAGTTCGTGCATGCGGCGGTCGGGCCGCTGGTGCGCTCCAGCTACCACGCCGATCAGCAAGCGCATCACGCGGGCGTCGCCTAGATCGACGCCATCACGCAATCCACTCGGGAGTACCCATCATGTCGCGTCGAACATTTGCTGCCGCAGGGCTCGCGCTCGCCTTCGTCGGCCCGGCCAATGCGTTGACGATTGCCGACCTCTCGAACCAGGATGCCGTGCTGGGCTTGAAGGATGCGCTGATCCAGGGCGCCGATCGCGCGGTCTCGCAACTCGGCACGGCGAACGGCTTCCTCGGCAATCCGAAAGTCAAGATCCCGCTACCGGGCTCGCTGCAGAAGGCCGAACGGCTCATGCGAATGGTGGGCATGGGGGCGCAGGCGGACGAGCTCGTCACGAGCATGAATCGCGCCGCCGAGATGGCGGTGACCGAGGCAAAACCCCTGCTCGTCGACGCCGTCAAGCGCATGAGCGTCCAGGACGCCAAGGGCATCCTCACCGGTGGTGACGATGCCGCGACGCAGTACTTCCGCCGGAGCACCTCGGCTGCGCTCACGCAGAAGTTCCTGCCGATCGTGAAGGAGATGACGGCGCGCGTGAACCTCGCCCAGCTCTACAACCAGTATGCGGGGCAGGCCGCCTCGTTCGGTGTCATCGATGCGAAGGACGCCAACCTCGACAACTACGTCACGCAAAAGGCCCTCGACGGCCTGTTCCTGGTGATTGCCGAGCAGGAGCGCGCGATCCGCAAGGATCCGATCGGATCCGCGTCGAAGATGGTGCAGAAGGTGTTCGGAGCGATCGGCAGGTAGCTTCTGATCTCGGCATCCCCGCGCGGGCGGGGATCCATCAAGCGCGTGAGCGTCTTCAGCTCTGGATTCCCGCTTTCGCGGGAATGACGGGCTCACTTGCCGGGCTCGTCGTCGAGGCGAACGGCAATACCCTCCAGCTCCGCATTCGGCGCGCGATAACGCTGCATGACGAGCGGATCATGGCCGGGCACGACATGCTGCGGCGCCGAGGCGAGCGCGCGCAACCGGCTCCAGCCCTCAATCATCTTCGCGACGTCGACGACGATCGGGAACGGCCGGCCCTCTGCCATGTTGGCATAGAAGTGGCTCGCATCGGATGCGAGCACGACCCAGCCCACGCGTGTCCAGATCCGCACGGCCTGCAGTCCGAGCGTGTGGCCGCCGATGTGATGCACCGAAAAGCCGGGCGCCAGCTCGGCATCGCCGTCGTGAAACGCGACGCGACCCGCGTAGACGTTCCGGACCACGCCGACGACTTCCTCGACCTCGTAGGCGTACGCGAAATTCGCGTGCGCCATGTAGCGACCCGTGGCGAACTGCATCTCGAGATCCTGGAGATGAAAGGTCGCGCGGGGGAAGAGATCGAAGTTGCCGACGTGGTCGTAGTGCAGGTGCGTGAGCACCACGTGCTCGGTCGTGGCGACGTCGGCGCCCAGCAGGGCGAGGCCTTCGGCCGGCGAGCGCAGGAACTCGCGCTTGCGCCGGCGTGCCGCGTCGCGGTTGAAGCCGGTATCGACGACGAAGGTGTGGTTCGCACTGCGCGCCAGCCAGACGAAATAATCGAGGCTGGTCACCGCGTCGTGCGGGTCGCCACCGATGAAATTCTCGGCCGCACGGCGCACCACGGTCGCGTAGCGGATCGCGTAGACCTCGTAGGGTTCCATGCGGCACAGGTTAACCCGCTTCCCCGCGATGTGTCACCGATATCGGGTCCGTGCGGCGAGAATCGGCTTCATTGCGATTTCCCGCGCGGGGGTTGCCGGCACGGCTACCAGGCTTCACCGGGTTCGCCTAGACTCCGATCGAAGCGTGCATCAGAATCGGGCCGACGGCACATTCTCAGTGCCGATGCCCATCCGCCCGTCCGCAAGGAGGAGCCGCCACCGAGGAGGACCGCAAGAGTGGCCTGGGACCCGTCGCAGTACTTGAAGTTCGCCGACCAGCGAATGCGACCCGCGCTGGATCTGCTCGCCCGCATTCCTCTCGAGCACCCCGCGACCGTCGTCGATCTCGGATGCGGGGCGGGCAACGTCACGCGCCATCTCGTGGGACGCTGGCCGCAAGCACGCATCACCGGCGTTGACGCATCCGCCGAGATGCTCGCCGAGGCACGGACTGCAGTGCCAAGCGTCGAATGGATCAATGCGAATCTCGCCGACTGGCGGCCGAGCGAGAGAGTCGATCTCATCTACTCCAATGCGGCGCTGCACTGGCTTCCGGATCTCGGCACGCTGTTCCCGCGGCTGCTCGGCGATCTGACGCCCGGGGGCGTCATTGCGGCACAGATGCCGCGCAACTTCGGCGCACCCTCGCACACGAGCGTCGGAGCGGCTGCACGTGCGGGACCATGGCGCGCGACCCTCGAGCCGCTGCTGCGGCCGCCGCCGGCGCACGAGCCGGCCTTCTACTACGACCTGCTTGTCGCCGGCTGCTCGTTCCTGGACATCTGGGAGACCGAGTATCTGCAAGTGCTGGAGGGCGAGCACGCAGTTGCCGAGTGGACTCGCGGCACGTGGCTCAAGCCTTTCCTCGACGCGTTCGATGGCGCGCTTGATCGAGAATTGCGCGCTGGATTCGAGCGCGAGTACGTGCGTCTCGTGGACGCCGCCTATCCACGGCGCGCCGACGGCAGGACGCTGTTCCCCTTCCGGCGCGTGTTCATGGTGGCGACGAAGCGCTGACATTGTCCCCAGAGCGCTCTGGGGTGCGAAACTCGCGACTGCCAGCTACAGAATAATGCTCGGGTTTTGCAGGCACTGGTCGCAATCGATCAGGTTCGCCTGCTTGACGAGGATCTCGAGCCGGTCGGCTCGCTCGGCGAGGCGATGGCCGCACCAACCCGCCAGTGCCTGGCGCTGCCCGGCGCGAAATTCGCTCACGAGGAAATTCGAGCGCACCATCCAGACCGTGGGCACACCGGTGCCGAAGACCTCGACGTTGGTGACGAGCCGAACGGTGCGCGACGCCGGGATCTGCGACCACGCATAACCCGTTCGCACGCGATAGATCCGGCTTTCGAGTTGCCTTCGATCATCGAATGCCAGGGCCACCTCGCGGCGCGGGTCTCCGCCGCCCGGCGTGCCGGGCACCCAGTACAGGCACTCCGGCGCGTACATCGCGAGCCAGTCCTCGAACCGGCCCTGATCGAGCAGCCGTGCCTCGCGCTCGAGCAGCGCGCGACAACGATCGCGCAGCGTCGGGTCCGCCAGCGCACGGTCGTCGCGCTGCCAGTCGGAGAAGTCCTCCACGAGGCTGCGATAGTACGCGTCGTCGACATACCACGACGAGCGCGACGGATCATGGTCGGGTTGCATCTTCCGCGCTCAGGTCTCGCGCCGGACCTGGAGCGCCGGACGGGATTGCATGATGCGCCGCCACTCCTTGATGTACTCGCGCATGAAAACCTCATCGGTCGCCGGGGCGGTGATGACGCCATTCGCGTCGATCTTGATCCGGCCCGGAATGTCCATTCCCCGGTGCATGTAGACCCACTCGTCCTCGCAGGCAGCGAGGCCGCGCTGGATCTCCTCGAAGTTCGCCGCGTCGTCCACTTCACCGAAGTTCGGGAAGGACTCCAAGGTACGCATGCGCAGCGCATTGACGGCGTCGACGGCGCCTTCCAGCGCGTTCGCTTCGTCGACGACCGCCGTGCCATGCCAGACGAGATTCGTTTCGTTCACCGCGACCGGCTCGATGACCTGGACGTGATTGCCGAGTATGAGCAGGTTCGGGAACACGTTGATGTTGACCGGCTCGGACGCCGCAAGGTCGAGCGCCCGGTCGGCATTCGCGCCGAGCCGCTGCCTGATCTGGTCCGCGAAGTACTCCATGCCCGGATGGCCGCCCTCGATCTCCCAAAGCGCACCGGGGCGCTGTGCGACGTTCGGCCGCTTGTCCTTGAAGTGATGGCCGTTGCCGAAGTATCGGCAGTACATCGGGGCGTCGTCGGGCTTCGACCGATAGAAAGACATGCCCTTCTTTGACGCGTCGAGCAGCCGGTTCTCCATCTCGAGCAGCGATCGGTGCGAGAACACGACGTGGTAGCCGTCGCATGAATTATCGTAGGCGAGCTTCCAGTTGCCCTGGTACTTGAGACGGTTCGCACCCGAGAACGCCACGCGCCCGCCGGGGTGCCGGTCCAGCCATTGATCGATCGGCTCGGTGACCGGACCGAGATGCTCGACGAGCGAGGGCGCATCGAGGTTCAGCGTGCCGAAAATGAAACCCCGATAGCTCTCGACGCGCGGCACCTGCGCGAGATTGAATTGCGCATCCTTGAAATCGCACGCGTAACCGTCGGGCCACGGCACGCCGGACAGCTTACCGGTATTGAGGTAGGTCCAGCCGTGATACGGACATTGGAACGCCTTGGCCGAGCCGCGATCGTGGCGGCACAGCGTGGTGCCGCGATGCGTGCACCGGTTGTAGAGGGCCCGGATGCTGCCAGCACCGTCACGCACGACGATGATCGGGCGCAGCCCGAGACGGGTGGTCAGAAAATCGTCGTTGCGCGGAATCTGGCTCTCGTGCGCGAGATACACCCAGATCCCGCCGAAGACCTTCGTCATCTCGTCCTGGAAGATGTCAGGGTCGGTGTAGATCAGGCGGTGGACGCGATCCTCCTGAACGAGATGATCCAGATTGTGCCGCGGCTCCGGCCCGTCGAGCGCGCCCGGCGGCGCCGCAGGATGCTCCAGCTTTGACATCGTGCTTTCCTCTATCCGGATATTCGAGCGCTACGCGTCCGCCGCGGAGACGTCCAGGAAACATCTGATCAAGTCATTCCCGCGCAAGCGGGAATCCACTGCTCTTGCACTCAAAGATTGACTCGATCCCCGCGTACGCGAGGATGACAATCTCCTGTGGACCTTCCTCAAAAATAATCAAAGTATTCGCGTTGCTCCCAATCGGTGGGCTCCTCACGCCAGTCCTGCACGCCACTCGTCTCGAGGTAACGCAGGAACCGGCCGGCCTCGTTGCGCTTGATTTTCAGGAAGTAGTCGAAAAAGATGTCCCCCAGCTCCCTGCGAAACAGTGCGCTTCCCTCGAGCGCGTCGAGCGCGTCCATGAGCGTGGTCGGCAACATCGGCCGATCCGCGGCATACGGCGCGAGATCGGGCGGACCGGGGTCGCGGCCATGCTCGATCCCGTCGCGACCGGCGACGACCTGCGAGAGAAAGTAGAGATACGGATTCGCGGCGGGCTCGCCGGTGCGATTCTCGAGGCGCGTGCCTGGGTCGCCGACGCCGCCGAGGACGCGGATCATCGCGCCGCGGTGATCGATGCCCCAGCCGCTCCGGTCGGGCGCAAGCGAGTTCGGCCGGAAGCGCCGGTAGCCGTTCACGGTGGGCGTCGCGAACACGGTCGCCGGCACTGCATGTTCGATCAACCCACCCAGAAACGAACGTCCGAGCGGAGACAGGGGCTCGCCGGCCGCTTTCGGCATGAAGAGATTCTTTCCGGTCTGTGTATCGGTAACCGACTGATGCAAGTGCCAGCCACTCGCGTAGTAGCCCTTCAGGGCCGGACGCGCCATGAAGGTGGCGAAATAGCCCATGCGCCGGCAGATCTGCTTCGTCGCCGTGCGAAAAAGCAGCATGTCGTCGGCCGCCTGCAATGCCGGCGACGCGTTGAACGTGCACTCGAGCTGGCCCGGTCCCCATTCGTTCTCGAGCGAGCGCAGGGGAAGGCCGAGGGACTCCATTGCATCCTGAAGCGCGCCGAGCACCGGTTGCATGATGTCCATGTTCGATTCCGAGTGGTACGCGTAACCAGGCTCGACCGGATACGTCCTGATGGCGCGTCCGCGCATTCCCGGAACACCGAGATGCTCCTCGGTCAGATGCTCATCGGCGACGCGCGTGAGATACCACTCCACTTCGAGCCCCACGACGTAGCTCATGCCCTGATCGCCCAGCCGCTGCAATTGCTTCCGCAGAAGCTGACGAGGCGAAAAGTGATACGGCGCGCCGCTCCCGAAATACTCGTCGCACAGCACCCATCCGACGCCCGGCGCCCAGGGAAGCACGCGGAAAGTGCCAGGGTCCGGGACGATGACGATGTTCGGCGAGCCGGTCATCTCGTCGAGGTCCATGCCGCCGCCGCGCGTGAACGAGCTGAAAGTACGCGCACCCGACGCGTCCAGCGTGGTGGTCGCGACGTTGATGTTGTAGCCGTCGGCAAGTGCGTCGCCAAACACCGGAACGGTGACCGCCTTTGCGCGCGACCAGCCATGCGGATCGGCCCAGACGAGTCGAATCAGCCGCAGTTCCTGTTTGCGAACCTGGGCCAGGAGCTCCTTTGCCTGCTTCTTCTGGTCCTCGGTCCAGAGACCGTGCCGCTCGATGAATCCCTTGCGGGCCATTAGTGAAAGTCTCCCTGCGTGCGCTTTGCGCCGGGGCGCTCTCGCCGCGACGCCTCGGCGCTCACGCGTCTTTCTTTTGCCGGATCTCGCTCCCCGCGAGCCGTTCCCAGTGCTTCACGGCGGCAGTGTGATCGGCCGCGCCGCCGAGCTCACGCTCGGCGGCGGCCCATTCCGCCAGACACGCTTTGGCAAGCGGAGCAGGCATATCAGTCGCTTGCGCCACCTCCAATGCGATACGCAGATCCTTGACCATCAGCCCGATGGTGAATCCCGCGTTGAAGGTGCGCGGCAGGACGAATTGCGGAAATTTGTTCTCGGTCGAATTGTTGCGGCCGGTGGCCGCATTCAAGATGGCGACGATCGTCTCCGGTGCAAGCCCGAAGCGCGCGCCCGCGAGCACTGCCTCGGCGGCAGCCGCGAACCCCGCCGCAGAGACGTAATTGTTCAACGCCTTCATTGCGTGACCTGCACCGAGCGGTCCAGTCGCGAAAACCTTCCCCCCATCGCGGCCAGCACTGGACGCACTGCCTCGATGGTGTTCGGGTCCCCTCCGGCCATGATCGCGAGGCTGCCGTCGATCGCTTTCTTCACGCCTCCCGACACCGGCGCGTCGATGAGCGCAATGCCGCGCCCCTCCAACTCCTTGCCGAGTTCGCGCGTGCCGACGGGCGAGGAGGAGCTCATGTCGATGACGATGGCGCCGCGTGCGAGCCCCGCTGCCAGGCTATCGCCCCCCTCCCCGAGAACCACCCGGCGAACGGTTGCACCGTCGGGCAGCATCGTGATCACCACCCGGCATTCCGCACCCAGTGACTTCAAGTCGGGTGGCGCCACACATGACGTATCGGCGGCGAAGCGGCGCACCGCATCCGCGCTCGCGTCGGCCACGACGAGTTGAAAGCCGGCGCGCGCAAGATTTCGCGCCATCGGCGCGCCCATCTGCCCGAGTCCGACCAGCCCGATGCGCTCGGGCGCATGCACAGTTTCGGTCATCACTCCTCCGCGATGCTTCTCTATCCCCTCCTTGAAAAGGAGGGGAAACACATGAACCTATCTCGTCCCGCAACGGGGGATGCCTCAATGCGCCTTCTCCCAGTTCGGACCGACCCCGACGTCGACGACCAGTGGCACGCGCAGCTCCGCGACGCCGCTCATGAGCGCCGGCAGCTCCATTCTCACGCGCTCGACTTCGGTCTCGGGCACTTCGAGCACCAGTTCGTCGTGCACCTGCATGACGAGCTTGGCGGCCAGCCTTGCACGATCGATCCAGTCCTGCACGGCGATCATCGAGAGCTTGATCAGGTCCGCCGCGGTGCCCTGCATCGGCGCGTTGATCGCCGCGCGCTCGGCACCGGCGCGGCGTTGCGCATTTCCGCCACGGATCTCGGGTAGCGAAAGGCGGCGCCCGAACACGGTCTCCACGAATCCGGTCTCGCGCGCGTGCGCGCGAGTGGACTCCATGTACTTTGCGACTCCCGGGTAGCGTGCGAAATAGCTGTCGATGTAGGCCTGCGCCGTGGCTCGCTCCAGCCCCAGCTGCTGTGCAAGTCCAAACGCGCTCATCCCGTAGATCAACCCGAAGTTGATCACCTTGGCATAGCGCCGCTCTTCCGGAGTGACCTCCGCCAGTCCTCTGCCGAAGATCTCGGCCGCGGTGGCGCGATGCACGTCTTCGCCCGCGGCAAAGGCTCGCAGAAGACTCTCATCCCCGGAGATGTGTGCCATGATCCGCAGCTCGATCTGCGAATAATCGGCCGATACGATCACGCTACCGGGCGGCGCAATGAATGCTTCGCGAATACGCCGGCCCTCCGCCGTACGCACCGGGATGTTCTGCAGGTTCGGGTCGGTCGAGGCGAGCCGTCCGGTCACTGCAGTCGCCTGCCCGTAGCTGGTATGCACACGCCCGGTGTCCGGATTCACCATGCGCGGAAGCTTGTCGGTGTAGGTGGATTTCAGCTTGGCGAGCGCCCGATAGTCGAGCAGCGTCTTCGGCAAGGGGAAATCGAGCGCCAGCTTCTCCAGCACTTCCTCGTCGGTCGAAGGCGCGCCGCTCGCCGTCTTCTTGACCACCGGCAGTTTCATCTGCTCGAAGAAGATCTCCGCGATCTGCTTGGGCGAATTCATGTTGAAAGGCTGACCCGCTTCGGCGTGCGCGCGTGCCTCGAGCGCCATCAGCTCCCGCTCGAGCTCGCGGCTGTGCGTCTCGAGGAGCGCGCTGTCGACGAGCACGCCGTTGCGCTCCATGCGGAACAGGATCTCGCGCACCGGCAGCTCGATCTTCTCGTAGACGAACGTGAGCTTCTCCGCGGCGACGATCTGCGGGTAAAGCGCCTGATGCAGACGCAAGGTGATGTCCGCGTCCTCGGCGGCGTAGGCCGTCGCGCGCTCGACGTCCACCTCCTCGAATCCGATACGGCGCGCGCCCTTGCCGGTCACCTCGTCGTAGCTGATGGTCTTCACGCCGAGGTAGCGGTCCGCAAGGGTGTCCATGTCGTGGCGCCCGTGGCTTTCCAGCACGTAGTGCTCGAGCATCGTGTCGTGCGCCACGCCTGCGAGCCTCACGCCGTGGTTCGCCAGCACGTGCTGGTCGTACTTGAGGTTCTGACCGATCTTCCTGCGCGCCGGATCCTCGAACCATGGCCGCACGATCGCGAGCGCGCGTTCGGCGCCGAGCTGGTCCGGCGCACCCGCGTACCGATGGTCGATCGCCAGGTACGCGGCTCGGCCGGTCTCCGCGCTGAACGACATGCCGACCAGCCGCGCGGCGAACGGATCGAGCGACGTGGTCTCGGTGTCCACCGCCACCGCTTCCGCATTCTCGATGGACGCGAGCCAGCGCAGGACGTCCTCCTCCGTGAGCAGCGTTTCGTAGCGACGCTCGACCGGATCGCCGCCGGATGCATCGCTGCCTTGCGCGGGTTCGGCTGCGCGTGCCTCGACCGTGGCGTCCGAATTCTGGCCTTGAATCTCCTTCAGCCAGGTTCTGAGTTGGAAGCGTTGAAACAACGCTATGAGTGCCGGACGGTCGCGCTCGCGCGGCACGAGATCCGCCACGCCCACCGGCAGCGCCACGTCGCATTTCACGGTCAGGAGCGCGCGGCCCATCGGCAGCCAGTCGCGCGCCTTCCGCAAGTTCTCGCCCACCACACCGGAGATCTCATCGGCGTGCGTCATCACCTCATCGAGCGAGCCGTACTGGTCGATCCATTTCGCCGCCGTTTTCGGGCCGACCTTCGACACCCCCGGAACGTTGTCCACGGCATCGCCCACGAGCGCGAGATAGTCGACGATCCGCTCCGGCGGCACACCGAATTTCGATTTCACGCCGGCGACGTCAAGCTTCTCGTTCGTCATCGTATTGACGAGCGTGACGTGCCCGTCGACGAGCTGGGCGAGGTCCTTGTCGCCCGTGGACACGATCGTGTCGATGCCCTGCTCGGCCGCCTGGCGCGCGAGCGTCCCGATCACGTCGTCTGCCTCGACGCCTTCGATCTCGACCAGCGGCCAGCCCAGTGCCTCAATCGCCTCCTTCAGGGGGCCGATCTGCACACCGAGATCGTCGGGCATCGACGGGCGATTCGCCTTGTAGTCCGAATACAGCTCGTCGCGAAAGGTCTTGCCCTTTGCGTCGAACACGCAAGCGAGGTAGTCGGCCTTGTAATCGGTTGTCAGCCGCTTCAACATGTTCAGCACGCCGTGGATCGCGCCGGTCGGCTCGCCCTGCGGATTGCGCAGATCAGGCAGCGCATGGAACGCGCGATAGAGATACGACGAGCCGTCGACCAGAAGAAGGGACTTACTCACGATATTTGGTGCAACCAAACTGGGGCAACCGAAGCGGGGCGACTGAAGCGATTCCACGGAAAGCCGCCGGAGCCGACGGCCGCGGGCTCCGTAGCGCGCACCCGTGCCGCCACGCACGGCGCGGCAATGCTGCGTCATTATGTCAGAGTTCGACGCGGCGACGCCGCGCCCGAAAACGGTGCGCAGCCGGGCGGAAGAATGTCCTCGTCCAACGACGCCATACGCGAGACTCCCGTTGCCGATCTGCTACACTTTCAGGCCAATTGCGAACCTCGACATGCACCGCGCGCTTCTCATTCTCGCCACCCTCGGCTTGCTCGTTCAGGCCATCGCGTTGCCGGTCGCCGCACAGGCACCCCCGCCCGGTCTCGAACCGGTTCCGGAGGCACCGCCGGAGATTGGACTGGACACATCACCGACCGCGCCGGGCGTGACCGTTCAGCCCGGACCGCAGGACAAGACCGAGGAGTACAACATTGACGGACGCCGGTATATCCGCGTCGTCCAGCCGAACGGCTACGAGTACTATCTCGTGGAGGGCATGTCCGAGTCGGGCTACACGCCGTCGGCGCCTGGCGGGGGAAATATCGCCGTCCCCCAGTGGAAGCTCCTGCAATTCTGAGGGCAATGAGTTCTTGAGACCGCGCAGTGGTCCCCGGCGATTCGCCGTGGGCGCGTAGGCCGGGTTGCCCACCCGGCGCCCGAGCAAGCAGGATGTCGGTCTATACCAAGGTTACCGCGGAAACGCTCACGGAGTGGCTGCGCAATTACGCGGTCGGCACGCTCGTCGAGGCAAAGGGCATCGCGGCGGGCATCGAGAACACCAACTACTTCGTCACCACGACCGGTGGTCGCTACGTGCTCACGATATTCGAGCGCCTGCCGCGCGACGCGCTCGCCTTCTACCTGGGCCTGATGGCGCATCTTGCACGGCACGATATTTCGTGCCCCTCACCGATCGCCGATCTCCAGGGAGCGATGCTCGGAACGCTCGAAGGCAAGCCTGCCGCCCTCGTGACCCGCTTGCCCGGCGCCGCCGTGATGGATCCGCAGAGCACACACTGCGCGCAAGTCGGGAAGCTGCTGGCAGCGATGCATCTCGCGGGCGCAAGCTTCCCGGGCCAATTCGAGAATCCGCGCGGGCCGCGCTGGTGGCGCGCGACAGCGCCGCAGGTTCGCCCGTTCCTCGACGATGAGCGCGCCCGCATGCTGGACGAGGAGTTACGTTTCCAGTCCCTGTACCGGCTCCGGGATCTCGCGCGCGGACCGATCCATGCCGATTTATTCCGCGACAACGTGCTGTTCGACGGCGCGACGATCGGCGGCGTCATCGACTTCTACTTCGCCGGAATCGACGCCTGGCTGTTCGACGTGGCGGTTTGCGTGAACGACTGGTGCATCCAAGCAGACGGCGAGATCGACGATGCGCGCGCGATCGCGCTGCTCGCGGCCTACCACGCAGTGCGGCCTTTCACGGCCCTGGAACGCGGCGCATGGCCCGTGATGCTGCGGGCCGCAGCATTGCGATTCTGGCTTTCGCGACTGCACGACTTCCACCTGCCGCGGCCTGGCGAGCTCGTGCACGCACACGACCCCGAGCATTTCCGGCGGATCCTTGCGCTCCGTGTCGCGCATTCGGACCGTTGTCCCTGGATCTAGGGCCTACACACGTGGAAGAGCAGACGATCAAGCCTCAGCCGGACCGCCAGATCGCTCGGATGGCGATCGTGCCGACCCAATTCGGGTTGCGGTGGCTGCAGCGTGGCTGGCAGCTCTTCCGCGCGAGCCCTTTCATGTGGATGACGATGCTGTTCGCTTACTGGGTGATGATGGGCGTCATCGGCATCGTTCCCTTTGCCGGATCGATCGCCGCGGTCGTGCTGATTCCGGTTTTCAGCGTCAGCTTCATGCATATGTGCCGCGTGCTCGATGCCCGGCAGGCGCTCGAGCTTGGGCACCTGTTCGCCGGATTTCGCACCAGCCTGCCGGCGCTGCTGCTGCTCGGTGTGCTCTATCTGGCCGCTACGACTTCGAGCCTGGCATTGACACAATTCGCGGACGGCGGTCACCTGATGCGCTGGATGATGTTCGGCACGCCGATTCCAGAAGCCGCTTTCCGGGATGGCTCGCTGTCCGGCGCGGCGCTGCTCGGCATGGTGCTCTACCTGCCGATTCTTGCCGCGTTCTGGTTCGCGCCCGTGCTCGCCGCCTGGAACCGGATGTCCGCGACCAAGGCGCTTTTCTACAGCTTCTTTGCGATGCTCGCCAACTGGCGGGCCTTCCTGCTCTACGGCATGGCGATTGCCGGCATCGGCACGCTCGTCCCCGGAATGACGATCGCCTTTCTGGGCGCATTGCTGCACGGCTCGTCGACCGCTCAAACGGTGGTGCCGACGTTGATCGTGATGTTCCTTATTGCGCTCGTGCCGACGCTCTTCGCGAGCTTCTACGCCAGCTACTGCGACGTCTTTCCCCCTCCCGCGCGGCAGCCGCCCCCGCTGCCAGCAGGCAGCCAGAATGGCAGCGACCAAGAAGGCGGAGACGAAAAACATGGCGACTGAAAAAAGTGCGGCTGGCAAGGGGGCGGCCAAAGAGAATCCGGTGGGTGATTGCCAGCTTTGCCGCGAAGAGGGCGGGATCGTGCTCTGGCGGGACCAGTCCTGTCGCGTGGTCGCGGTCGACGATCCCGATTACCCGGGCTACTGCCGGGTCATTCTCCAGCGACACGCACGCGAGATGACCGACCTGACCCCGGGCGAGCAGCAGCATCTGATGCGCGTCGTGCTCGCGGTCGAGGCCGTGCTGCGCGATACGCTCGCGCCGGACAAGGTCAACCTCGCTTCCCTGGGAAACGTGGTGCCCCACGTGCATTGGCACGTCATCCCGCGGTATCGAGACGACCGGCATTATCCCGCTCCGATCTGGGCACCCCCCAACAGGGGTCACTCGGCCCCGCGGAAGTTCGACGCCGCGGCTACGGGTCGGCGCCTCGCCGAGCGCCTGGATCCCGGTTAGGCCCCTGGCGCCTGCCGCCCGAGCCGGGCCGGAGTGCGCAGCAGTTCCGATCCACACGGGCGCGGAGGGCTTTATACTCCAATGTCATAGCCTGGTTCGGACCCGGTCGAGGGGGCCAATTCGAGTCGATTTCGGGTCAAAGCGGCATCGGGAGCGGAGACAGGAGCCGGCGGCGCGTGGCATGTTCGGCGTGGCCCGCCGTTCGAGACGGAGAATAACGTGAAGACACCCAGCTTTGCGCCGACGCACCAACCGCGCTTGAGCGATCTCAAGAGCGCGGAAGTGTGGCTCACGCGCGCGCCGCTCGCCGATCCGCGTCAGGCCTGTCACGAGCTCACCATGCTGCTCGAATCGCTGGAGGACGCGCCGCCCTCCGACGGACCAATGCTGGAGATTCTCGAGCGCCTGCGCGAGCCCGTATTGGTCGCGCAGTCGGAGCACAGCAAGAAGTTCTCGGGCCGACCGCTACCCCTCAAGGAATTCGAGGCGGCGGCCTTCGACCAGGTCTACGACCTCTGGGGTTCGCTCGGCCGCGCTTACCGCAGGCTGCTGCGCAGCGCGGTGGAGGACCGGTCTCCCGACCTGGTCGGCAAGGAAGCGTTGATCGCGCAGCGGGCGCTCGACTGCGTGGCCGAGCTCATGCTCGTGCACTACCGCTGCCGCCGCGAGATCGACAGTGACGTCTGGCGCGACCTGCATCAGCTCTATCACACGGCCGAAGCGGGCGGGTACTTCATGCGCACCATCGCGGCGGGCCGCAAATCCAAGTCGGTGTCGAGCTGCGCCGAAGTCTACGTGCGTGCATTGCTGCTGCATCTCGCGCACCCATATGGACTGGGTGCCCGCGAGCTCGCCTGGACGCGCCGCTGGGCCAGCATGTGGGCCTACAAGGTCGACCTGAGCCTCGCACCGGAGAAAGACCAGGGCTATGCGGTCGATCTCACCGGCAGCACCGCGCCCACCTGGCAGGACACCGCATCGGCCAACCCCGATATGCGTTTCCTCGACGTGCATAATCTGCGCCGCAGCGTCAAGAGCCGTGTCAAGAAGCTCGACGAGGGACAGGATCCGCAGACACTGGGGCTGGGCAAGGACTGCGTGCAGCCCGACGCGGGACGCTTGCTGGTCACGCTCCTGCGTGCATGGATCGAGGCGCCCGCCACGCGCCAGTTCACGCGCCGCTTGGTGCCGGGCCGCACCGAGCTCACTTGCGGATTCGAGTCGATTCACGTCGCGATCAGCGGCAAGGTATTCCGGAACGCATCGCGCCACTGGGACTACTCGCGGCGCGATGCGGAGCAGATCCATATCTACGGAACGGCCGGCCCGGCGACCGATACGGGCGGCACGCAGACCGGGTTCGTATCGGAGACCTGGGAGACGCTCGACGAGAGCGCTAACGGCTTTCGACTGCGCCGCAAGGGAACCGGCGAGCGGGTCGCGCAGCTGCAGCTGATCGCCCTCAAGCCGCAGGGCGCGCGCAGCTTCATCCTCTGCGAGGTCCGATGGCTCATGGTCGGCATCGACCGGTCGCTGATGCTGGGCGCCCAGGCGTTGCCGGGCCTCGCCAATGCGATTGCCGTCCGCTCGGCAACCATGTCCACGCCCGAACCGTACATGCAGGCATTCATCATTCCCGGCACTTCGACGATGCCGGGTGCGCTCGTCCTGCCGTCGGGCTGGTACCAGCGCGGCCGCGAGCTCGAAATGCGGATCGATGATCATCCCCAGCGCGTGAAGTTGACCGCGCTGATCCAGCACGGTTACGACTACGATCGCGTGAGCTTTTCCAGCGCGGGGTGAGCTTGCGACGGCGTCGTGACGTGCACGCGGCGCGCCGGAAATAGCGCCTCGAAGCGGCTGCCGCGTCCAAGTTCGCTCTCGATCTCGAGTCGCCCCTGGTGGCGCGTGAGCACGTGCTTCACGATCGCGAGTCCCAGCCCGGTGCCCCCGGTATCGCGCGACCGGCTGGTGTCGGCCCGGTAGAAGCGCTCGGTCAGCCGCGGGATGTGCCGGCGCTCGATTCCGATTCCGGTGTCCTCGACGCTGAAGACGCCCTCCCCTCCGCGCTGACCCCACCCAAGCGTGATCCTCCCGCCCTGCGGCGTGTAGCGGACTGCGTTCGACACCAGATTGGCGAACGCGCTGCGAATCTCGTGCTCGTCGCCCACCAGCATTGCCGGCTCGCCGACGTGGAGCTGGACCTGGTGGCGTCCGGCGGACAGGACCCGGGCATCCTCGACGATCCCGCCCAGCAGCTTCTCGACATCGATGACGGTTTCCTGCGCAGGCATCGAGCTCGTCTCCAGCGTGGAGAGCATCAGCAGATCCTCCACGAGGCGCAGCATCCGGTCAGTCTGGCTGCGCATCATCTCCAGCGCCTGGCGTCCGCGCGGATCATCCGGCTTGATGTTGCCTTCTGAGAAAGTCTCGAGAAAGCCGCTCACCACCGTGAGTGGCGTCCTCAGCTCGTGCGAGACGTTTGCCACGAAGTCTTGCCGCATGGTCTCGATCTTCTCGGCCTGCGTGGTGTCGCGCGTGAGCAGCAGCTTCTCGTCCTGCCCGTATGACACGATTCGCACCGACAGCGCGAGCGCCTCGCCCCGCACGATCCGAAGCGTAAGCGGCTCGTCGTAGACACCGCCCTTGAGGTAGCTTGCAAATGCGGGATGGCGAATGAGATTCAGGATCGGCTGACCGGCGTCCGTGCGCGCATCCAGATCAAACATGCGCTCCGCGGTGACGTTGCACCAGCTGATCCGGTCCTCGTCGTCCAGCACGACCACGCCGATCGGCATCGCCTGCGCCGCACTCCGGAACCGCGCGAGCTGACCAGTCACCCGGTTGCGCTGCTGCGCGAACGAGCGCGTCAGACGGTAGAGGCCGGCAAACACGTGCTCCCACACGCCCGCACCGATCGGCACCGGGTTCTTGAGCGGGTCGCGCAGCCACGCGAGAAGCGAGTGGAGATTGCGGAGGTGAAAGACCAGCGCGGCGAACAGCCCGAGCGCGAGGGTCGCAATCGCCCAGGTTGCGCCGAATAGCGGCCACACGATCAACCCGGCCACGATCGCGTTGCCCAGGATGGTCGCTGTGCGCGTCCAGATGAAGTTCACGCCTGGCCTTGCGCGCCGGCTTCGATGGAATCAGGAGGCACCGGGCCGGATTATGCCGTGATGCATCGCGTAGCGTGAGGCGCCCCGCGCGGCGCGCGGCTCAGACTTCGGCGGTGGGCTGCGCAGCCAGCCGGTAGCCACTGCCGCGCACTGTCTCGATCAGGCGGTTGTGCCCCGTCAGCTCGAGCGCTTTGCGCAAGCGGCGGATGTGCACATCCACGGTGCGTTCCTCGAGAAACACGTGATCGCCCCATACGCGGTCGAGCAGCTGGGCGCGGCTGTGCACCCGCTCGGGATGGGTCATCAGGAAATGGAGGAGCCTGAACTCGGTCGGCCCGAGCTCGAAATTCCGGCCCGCGGCGGTGACGCGATGAGTCGCCGGATCGAGGCGCAGGCCGCCGACCTCCGCAGGCTCCTCGGTGCGCTGCGGTGCGCGCCGCCGCAGCACCGCCTTGATTCGCGCCAGGAGCTCACGCGGAGAAAACGGTTTGGTCACATAGTCGTCCGCGCCCGCGTCCAGTCCGGCAACCTTGTCCTGTTCCTGGCCGCGCGCCGTGAGCATGATGATGGGGACCTGCTTGGTGCGCTCGTCGCGCCGCAGCTCGCGCGCAAACAGTGCGCCCGACTGCCCCGGCAGCATCCAGTCGAGCAGGATCAGATCAGGTAGCGCATGGCGGACGAGCTGCGCGGCCTGCTCGGCGTCGCGCGCTCGCAGGACGCTGTGGCCAGCATGCTCCAGGTTGACCGCGAGAAGCTCCTGGATCGCCGGTTCGTCTTCGACAACGAGGATTGCAGCAGGCACTGTGGGCCCTTGGGAGTTAGGCGTTAAAAATAAGGGCGTTATAACAACAGGGACCCATTGTATGGTGATTCTGTTACGGTTTGGTTACGGCAGTACGGCAGGCCCGTGACTGCTCCGTCAGGTCGGTTATGATGGCCGCGATCCGAAGGCGCCTCGCGCACCTGGCGAATTTCATCCGGTCACACGCTCTACACCACCTACCCCATGCCCGAGACCCACTTCGGCTACCAGCAGGTCCGCGAAGACGAGAAAGCAGAACGCGTCGCGGGCGTCTTCGATTCCGTCGCGACGCGTTACGACCTCATGAACGACCTCATGTCGGGCGGGTTGCATAGGCTGTGGAAGGCGTTCGCGGTTGCGAAGAGCGGCGTGCGCGCCGGCAGCCGGGTGCTCGATGTCGCCGGCGGCAGCGGCGACCTCGCGCGTGCATTCGTGAAGCGCGCCGGAGCACAGGGCGAAGTCTGGCTGACCGACATCAATCACGCGATGCTCGGGGTGGGGCGCGACCGGATGCTCGATGCCGGAGCGGTGGTTCCGCTCGCACAATGCGATGCCGAGGCGTTGCCGTTCCCCGCGGACCATTTCGACTGCGTGAGCGTCGCGTTCGGACTGCGCAACATGACTCACAAGGATCGCGCGCTCGCGGAAATGCGGCGCGTGCTGCGCCCGGGCGGCCGACTGCTCGTGCTGGAATTCTCGAAAGTGGCGAAGCCGCTCGCGCCCGCCTACGACTGGTACTCGTTCAAGGTCCTGCCCTGGATCGGTCGCCGGGTGGCGAAGGACGAGGCAGCGTACCGCTATCTCGCCGAATCGATCCGCATGCACCCGGATCAGGCGGAGCTCAAGGCCATGATGGAACAAGCCGGGCTGGAAAGCGTCGAATACTGGAATCTCGCCGCCGGCGTCGTCGCGCTGCACCGCGGCTTCAAGTACTAGCCGCAGCATTGCGTTGCATTTCGCAGTGACGCGCCATCGATGAATGGAGGAAGACCATGAAGGCTTTTTGGGCAACCGTGTTCGCTACCCTGATGATTTCAGGGTTGTTCCCGACCGACGCCGAGGCGCGGCGTTTCGGCGGCGCGCGCAGCCTCGGCACGCAGCGCCAGGCGGTGACGCCACAGCGGCCGCCCGCTGTCCAGCCGCAGGCCCAGACGCCCCAGCAGGGCGTCCCCCAGTCCGGCCCCGGTCGCTGGCTGGCGCCGCTGGCGGGCCTCGCGGCCGGCCTGGGCCTCGCTTATCTCTTCGGCGATCAGATGGGAACGCTACTGACGGCGCTCCTGATCGGTGTCGCCATCGTGGTTGTGCTCGGGTTCGTGATGCGGGCCATGCGCCCGCGCATGGCGCCGCAGGCGCAGAGCATGCAGTACGCGGGATTGGGACGCGAGACCGTGGCCGCGCCGCCGCCTTCGCAGATGCCCGACCTGGCGCCTGTCCCCGGAGTACGGTCCGCCCGCCGCTGCGCGGATACCCGCCGGCTTCGACTCGGACGGCTTCCTGCGCCAGGCACGCAAGAACTTCATCGCCATGCAGGCGGCGAACGATCGCGGCGACCTGGAGTCGATTCGCAATCTCGTCACCGAGGAGATGTTCGAGGCGCTCGAGCGCGATGTCTCGGCGCACAGCGCCGCGGGTGGCCACACGGACGTTGTGACGCTGAACGCGGAGCTGCTCGAGGTGGTGACCGAGAACGGCATGCACTGGGCGAGCATCCGCTTCTCCGGCATGCTCCGCGAGGAGCGGGACGGCGCGCCGACGCCGTTCGACGAGGTCTGGAATCTGAAGAAGCCCGAGAAAGGTCAGTCGGGCTGGCTGCTCGCTGGAATTCAACAGGTGTCCTGAGCCTTTGTTATGGCGAAAAAGGCCGCCCTGGAGGCGGCCGCGTGTGCAGGTCCCCCGGTCGCTGTCATAATTGGCGCATCCCCGGCTGATACTGGAGAAGACCCATGGCGCATACCTACGAGGAACTCAAGAAGAAGAAGGTCACCGAGCTGCGCGAGATCGCGAAAGGTCTCGAGCACGAGGCGGTGAAGGGCTACACCCAGCTCAACAAGGATCACCTGCTCAAGGCGCTCTGCACGGCGCTCGGCGTCGACATGCACGCGCATCATCACGCCGAAGGCATCGACAAGCAGAAGGTCAAGACGCGCATCAAGGAGCTGAAGAAGAAGCGCGACGAGATCCTCGCCTCGACGGGGCGTGACGGCCTGCAGCCGGTCCTGCGCGAGATCCACGGCCTCAAGCACGCTCTGCGCCGCGCGACTGTCTGAGCGCGCCCCGCCGCGCATCTTCCGCCGCGCGAGCCCGCGCCGATGCGATATTTCGAGAGCGTCCTGGATCTCGTCGGCCGCACGCCACTCGTGCGGCTCAACCGCATCGTGTCGCCGGACATGGCGACGGTCTACGCGAAGCTCGAGTACCTCAATCCGGGCGGTTCAGTCAAAGACCGGATCGCGGTCAATATTGTCAAGCGCGCCGAAGCGGCCGGCCTCCTCAAGCCGGGCGCCACGCTGGTCGAGAGCACTTCGGGCAACACCGGTCTCGGCCTCGCCATGGTTGCAAGCGCGCGCGGCTACCGCTGCATCTTCACGATGCCGGACAAGATGAGCAAGGAGAAGATCGACATGCTCAAGGCGTACGGCGCGGAGGTGGTGATCACGCGCACCGAGCTACCGCACGATCATCCCGAGAGCTACGTCGAGACCGCGAAACGCATTGCGCGCGAGACGCCGGACGCCTTCTACACGGACCAGTACTTCAACATGGCGAATCCGGAGGCACACTATCTGACCACAGGTCCGGAGATCTGGGAGGATACCGACGGACTGATCGATTGCCTGGTGGGCGGAATCGGCACCGGCGGGACGATCTCCGGTGCCGCGAAGTTCCTCAAGGAAAAAGCCGCGGCGGCCGGACGCACCGTGCGCGTCGTTTGCCCGGACCCGCGCGGCAGCATCTATCACGATCTCTATTACAAGGGCAGCATGCCCAAGCCGTCGATCTACCGGGTCGAGGGCATCGGCCACGACTTCATGGTGGGAACGCTTGATTTCTCGGTGATCGACGAGATCGTCGAGGTCTCGGACCGCGATTCGTTTCACGTCACACGGCGGCTGGCGCGCGAGGAGGGCATATTCTCGGGCGGGTCGACCGGCACCGCACTGTGGGGGGCCCTCAAGGTCGCGCGCGAGCTCGGCCCCGGCAAGATCGTGGTCGTGATCATTCCGGACTCGGGTGACCGCTATCTCAGCAAGCTCTACAGCGACACGTGGATGCAGGACATGGGTTTCGTTGGACCGGAGGAGCGCCTGGGGACCGTGCGCGACATCCTGAAATTCAAGGGCGGCAAGGTCGAGTTCGCGGCGGCCGGCGAAACCATTGGCCACGTGGTGAGCCGCATGTCGGAGCTCGGCTTTTCGCAGCTGCCACTGCAGGGCGCAGGCGATGGCGCGCTGCGCATGGTCCACGAGCTCGACATCCTGCAGGGGCTCGTCAGCGGTCGCTGCACCGCGAACGATCCGGTCAGCAGCGTTGCCGAGGCACTGGAAGGACAGGTCGCACTCGATGACCCCTTGACGGCCGTGCAATCGGTGTTCGACGCGCACAATGTGGCCGTTGCCGTCGAAGGAGGCAAGGCGGTTGGCATCATCAGCAAGATCGACGTGGTTCAGTTTCTGGCCACGCGTCGCAAGTGAGCCGACGCGCAAGAACTCGCCCGGATGATCGATTTTCCTGCCGTGGCGGCCATCAATCACTTGCTTGGGCGCGAGCAGTGGGCGCGCGACCGGCTCGTTCCGTTTTCCGGCCAGCGCGTTCGGTTCCGTCTCGCGCCGCTGCCGGATCTCGTCCTGGAGATCGACGAATCAGGCCTGGTGGGAGCGTGCACGGACGAGGACGTCGCGCTGACGCTGACGATCCCACCGGCGGCGTTGCCGCGCATCATCGCGCGGGATGAAGCCGCCCTGCGCGAAGTGGGTCTGGACGGCGATGCCGCACTTGCCAGTACCGTCCAGTTCCTGTTTCAAAATCTGCGGTGGGACGTCGAAGAAGACCTCTCGCGCGTGGTCGGCGACGTCGTCGCGCATCGCATGGCGGGTGCTGCGCGCGCGTTCTCCGCGTGGCAGCGCGAGGCCGCCGGGCGACTCGGCGAGAACATCACGGAGTACCTCAAGGACGAGGCCGGCCTGCTCATGCACTCGTACGAGCTCGACGCGTTTGGACGCGAGGTGGACGAAGTGCGCGATGGCGTCGAGCGCCTCGACAAGCGTATCCAGCGGCTGGCTGCCGCCGATGCTGCGCGCGGTAGCGACGAAAATTGACGAGGAATCGGGCCATGGATGAACGAATGGGCAAACCAGGGAAGCCGCAGCATCGCTTTGCAACGCGCGCGATCCACGCCGGTCAGGCGCCGGATCCGACCACCGGCGCGATCATGACGCCGATCTACGCGACCTCGACCTATGTCCAGGCGAGCCCCGGGGTCCACAAGGGCTTCGACTACGCGCGCACTCGTAACCCGACGCGCGATGCGCTGGAGGAGTGCGTGGCGAGCCTGGAAAGCGGTTTTGCGGGCTTCGCCTTTGCATCGGGACTCGCGGCGATGGGAACCGTGCTCGAGCTGCTCGATTCAGGCTCGCACGTCGTGGCGATGCACGATCTCTATGGCGGAAGTTATCGGCTCTTCGAGAACGTGCGGCGACGCTCCGCCGGACTGGAATTCAGCTTCGTCGACCTTTCCGACCCTGCGAAGCTCGAGCCCGCGCTGCGCCCCAACACGCGCATGGTCTGGGTGGAGTCGCCGACGAACCCGCTCCTCAAGCTGGTCGACCTTGCAGCGATCGCAGCGATCACGCGCAAGCGCGGCATCCTGGCCGTGTGCGACAACACGTTCGCCTCGCCATGGGTCCAGCGGCCGCTCGAACACGGATTCGACATCGTGGTGCACTCCGCGACGAAGTACCTGAACGGCCACTCGGATGTCATCGGCGGCGTCGCGGTCATCCGCGAGGACGAGGCATTGCGCGACCGCCTTGCATACCTGCAGAACGCGGTGGGCGGCGTGCCAAGCCCGTTCGACGCATTTCTCGTGCTGCGCGGGCTGAAGACACTCGCACTGCGCATGGAGCGGCACTGCGCCAATGCGCTGACGATCGCGCAGTTCCTGGAGGCGCACCCGAAAGTGGAGCGCGTGTACTACCCGGGCCTCGCGAGTCACCCGCAAAAGGCGTTGGCCGACCGTCAGATGAACGGGCGCTACGGCGGCATGGTGACGGCGGTTCTCGCGGGCGGTCTCGAAGCGTCGCGGCGGTTCCTCGAGCGCTGCCGGATCTTCGCGCTCGCCGAAAGCCTTGGTGGGGTCGAAAGCCTGATCGAACATCCCGCGATCATGACGCACGCGTCAATACCGGCCGGCGTGCGGGCCGATCTGGGCATCACTGACGGTCTGGTGCGCCTGTCGGTCGGCGTCGAGGATGTCGAGGATCTGATCGCGGAACTCGGCGAGGCGCTGAGCTGAGCGCGGCCGCGACGCCGCAAGCCGCGCCGAGGCGCGAGCAGATCATTCTGCTCGTCCTGGTCATCGTCGCGCTTGGTCTTTCCGCCATCCGGCCGCGGGAGCTCGGCACCTGGGCCCTCGAGGCCGCGCCGGTGGGGATCGCGATCCCGATCCTCGTCGCCACCTGGCGCACCTTCCCGCTCACATCGCTCGCCTACCGGCTCATCTTCATCCACGCTCTCATCCTGCTTCTCGGCGGGCACTACACCTACGCGCACGTGCCGCTCGGCTTCTGGCTGCAGGACGCCTTCGATTTCGCCCGCAATCCCTATGATCGTATCGGTCACCTTGCGCAAGGTTTCGTCCCGGCGATCATCGCGCGCGAGATCCTGCTCCGCGTCACACCACTCAAGCGGGGAAAGATGCTCTTCTTTCTCGTGCTTTGCGTCGTTCTCGCCATCAGCGCCTGCTACGAGCTGATCGAATGGTGGACTGCGGTGCTGGTCGGCGAAGGCGCCAATGAGTTTCTCGGCACTCAGGGCGACCCGTGGGACACGCAGTGGGACATGTTCCTCGCGCTCGTGGGTGCCACAGTCTCGCAACTGCTGCTCGCGCGGGTTCACGACCGACAGCTGGCCGCACTTCGCTGATGCACGCCAGTTGACCTGCGCCTTTGCCCCACCCGGCGATTCCGGTTAGATTCGCCGCTCCCGGCACCGCCGACCCATGCGCCGCCTCCTGCGACTCGCCCGCATCCTCGCCGTGGCCTACCGATTCGGCCTCGACGAGTTCTTCGCTCCGATCGACGCCCCGATCGGTGCCGCGGCGCGCGCATTCGGACGGGTGTTCGCGTTTCGCGACTTGCGCGAGCCGCGCGCAGTGCGGCTGCGCCGCGCGCTCGAGACCCTCGGGCCGATTTTCGTCAAGTTCGGACAGGTGCTCTCCACCCGGCGCGACCTGCTGCCGCCGGATCTGGCCGAGGAGCTTGCCAAGCTGCAGGACCAGGTCCCGCCTTTCCCCGCCGAGCAGGCGATCGCCGAGATCGAGCGGTCGTTTCGCAAGAAGCTCTCCGATTGCTATGCGACCTTCGAGACGACACCGGTCGCCAGCGCCTCGATCGCGCAGGTGCACCTCGCCACGCTGCCCGACGGACGCGAGGTCGCCGTCAAAGTACTGAGACCGAAGATCCTGCCCGGCATTCGCCGCGACCTCGCCCTGATGGACACGGGCGCGTGGCTCCTCGAACGCTTGTGGGGCGAAGCTCGCAGACTTCGGCCACGCGATGTCGTTGCAGAGTTCGCGCGGCATCTCCACGAGGAGCTCGACCTCATGCGCGAGGCGGCCAATGCGAGCCAGCTGCGCCGCAACTTCGAGGGCTCGCCGCTCCTTTTCGTGCCGGAGGTGTACTGGGACTGGTGCGCCACCAACGTGATGACCATGGAGCGCATCCACGGCGCGCCGATCAGCCGCGTAGAGCTGCTGCGCGAGCAGGGAGTCGATATCCCGCAGCTCGCGCGCCACGGCGTCGAGCTGTTCTTCACCCAGACGCTGCGCGACGGATTCTTTCACGCGGACATGCACCCGGGCAACATTTTCGTGTCACCTGAAGGTCGCTACATCGCGGTGGATTTCGGGATCATGGGTACGCTCGGCGACGCCGACAAGCGATTCGTGGCCGACGTCTTCCTCGGTTTCTTCCAGCGCGATTATCGACGCGTCGCCGAGGCGCTCCTCGAGAGCGGCTGGGCGCCGGAGACCACGCATCTCACCGACTTCGAGGGCGCGATCCGGGCCGTGTGCGAACCGTTCTTCGACCGACCGTTCGCGGAGATCTCCTTCGGCCGCGCGCTGCTCCGCCTCTTCGAGACCTCGCGTCGCTACCATCTGGTGATGCAGCCGCAGCTACTCATGCTGCAAAAGACGCTGCTCAACATCGAGGGGCTCGGGCGCATGCTCGATCCGAATCTCAACCTCTGGGACACGGCCAAGCCGTTTCTCGAGCGCTGGATGGGCGAGCAGATGGGATTCGCTGCGTTCGCGGAGCAGATGAAAGCGGAGGCGCCGCAATGGGCGCGGCTCGCTCCGCAACTGCCGCGCCTGCTGCACGAGGCGCTCGCAAGCCGCGCCGCGGACTCACTCAGCCGCGCGACCGCAGCGCTCGCGGAGGAGAAACGTCGCACGCGGCGCTGGATCGCGGCCGGCGTCGTGCTGCTCGCCGCGATACTTGCCGTCGAGCTGGCACGATGGCTGGATTGACCGGACGATGCTGATCGGACTCGTCGGACTTTATCTGGCGGTCTCGATCGGCATCGGGCTGTGGGCCGCCCGGCGCGTCAAGAATTCGCGGGATTTCCTCGTCGCCGGCCGGAGCCTGCCGCTCTACATGAGCGTCACGACCGTTTTTGCAACCTGGTTCGGCGCGGAAACGGTCCTGTCGGTCTCGACCACCTTCGTGAAGGAGGGCATGCACGGGATCGTCGCCGATCCCTTCGGCTTTTCCTTTTGCCTCGTGTTCGTGGCGCTCTTCTTCGCGCGCGCGTTCTATCGCATGGACCTGCTCACCATCGGCGACTTCTACCGCAAGCGCTACGGCAAACCGGTAGAGCTCGCCACCAGCCTCGCGATCACGATCTCGTACCTGGGCTGGACTTCGGCGCAGATGGCTGCGCTCGGCATCGTCTTTCATACGCTGTCCGGCGGTGCCATTCCGCTCGCCACCGGCATCGGCATCGGCGCCGCATGCGTGCTCATCTATACGCTCGTCGGCGGAATGTGGTCGATCGCATTCACCGATCTCTTCCAGACCGTGATCATCGTGATCGGTCTCCTTTACCTCGCCTTCGTGATCGGCGACATGGTAGGCGGCCCGGGCCCGGTCATCAGCCATGCCGCCGACGCCGGCAAGCTGGCGTTCCTGCCCAAGCTCGAGGCGAAAGACATGCTCGCCTTCTTCGCCGCGTGGCTGACGGCGGCCATCGGCTCGATCCCGCAGCAGGACATCTTTCAGCGCGTCACGTCGGCCAAGGACGAGCAGACCGCAGTGCGCGGAACCCTGATCGGCGCCGTCGCCTACTTCTGCTTCGCTTTCGTGCCGATCTTCCTCGCCTACTCGGCGCTGCTCATCGACCCGCAGATGGTCGAGCCGCTCCTCGCCACGGAAGGCACCGAGTTCCAGCTCATCCTGCCGACGCTCATCCTCAACCACACGCCGCTCTTCGCGCAGGTGATGTTCTTCGGAGCGCTGCTGTCCGCAATCCTCTCGACGGCAAGCGGTGCGCTGCTTGCGCCCACCGCGCTCTTCACCGAGAACATCCTGAAGCACTTCGTTCCCCATCTCGGCGACCGGCAGTTCCTGCTCACGTTGCGGCTCGTGCTGGTGATCTTCACGCTGGCGGTGATGCTCTTCGCGCTGAACAGCGAGGCCTCCATCTATCAGATGGTGCAGAACACCTACAAGGTGACCCTGGTGTCGTGCCTCGTGCCTTTGGCGGCCGGCATCTACTGGAAGCGCTCCACTTCGCAAGGCGCGATTCTCTCGATGGCCCTCGGGATCGTCTCCTGGGGCGGCCTGGAGCTTTTCGCGCCCGACGGCCTTTGGCCGCCCCAGCTCGTCGGTTTCGGATTCGCGATCGTCGGTATGTGGCTCGGATCGCTCGCGAGTCCGCGCCCGCACCTTCAGCATCATCACTGACGCGTTTGTTCGCACCGCACCGGGGCGCGACTCGGGCGAACGTGGCACGATTGGGCACGGAAGATATTCATGAAGCGTTCCCGGTCCCGCATTGCCGCAATCGCCGGCTTCGTCGGCATCTTTCCGGCGCTTGTCGTCGGCGCGCTGCTCGCGTTCGAGTTCTCCATTCCGATTGACGGCTTCCGCGCGCGCGTCGCCGCAGCGCTTTCGGACAGCCTCGGTTGCCCGCTAACGATCGGCGGGACGCTGCACCTGGTGACCGGGACCCGCCCGGGAATCGAGGGCGGCGACGTCCGGCTCGACGAATGTCGTGCGATACGCGTCGCCCGCGCTTCGGCCGACCGGGTCCGCGTGCGTGTCGACCTGTGGGCGCTCTTCTCTCGTGAGATCCGCCTGGCCGAAATTTCCGGGGAGCACCTCGAAGCCGAGGTGCCTACCGAGGCTCCCGTGCCTTCAGCGGCAACTGCCGGCGAGCCATCGCGTTGGACCTTCGTGGAGATCAGGAGGCTTCACGTCGCGCCCGCCCGATTGCTTGTCCGCAGCGCCAGCGCACCGCCTCGGTCCGTAGACTTCGCCGAGGTGGATGGCTCGGCACGCGCAGGCCAACCGATGCAACTCACACTTCGCGGCACGCGCGAAAAAGAGGCATGGGACGTCACGGCCATCACTGCGACGTTGCATGACGCGCTCGCCGGGCTCGAGCGCTGGCCGCTCAATCTGACGGCGGCGTTTGCCGGGGCGAACAGCACCTTGCGCGGTTCGTGGACACCCGCGCCGCTTGGACTTCAAGGAAAACTTGCAATCAAGTCCGCCACCGCAGAACGGTTCTTCAGGGCGCTCGGCGCCGATGCACCGGAGCTCGGCCAGGTCGAGATGACTGCCAGCCTCGCAGCGTCCGCGGATCACGTCAACCTCGAGGGGGCGCAGCTCACGGGACCCATGGGCACAATCTCGGGTGACGCACGCCTGGCAGTGCACGGCGGGCGACCGACGGCCAATATCACATTGAGCGCCCACGAAATCGATTTTGCGGTACTCGAACGCTGGCGCGCCGTCGAGCTTGGCGCTGCGGGAACTTTCGAGGGAACCTTGACGCGGGTGCTCGAGAGGCTGCGTCGTTTCGACGGCGAGCTCGCAGTCTCTTACGACCGGCTCGTGAACGGTCCCTTTTCCGCTACCAATGCGAATTATTTGTCGCGCCTCGAGGCCGGAAAGCTGACGACCACCGTCTCCGCCATCATCGACGGGGCACCCGGCGAAGCGTCGATCGAGATCGACGCACGCGGTCCGTTCGCGATGGACGCGCACGTGTCCGTGAAGTCGCTTCCCCGCGCGGCCGTCACGCAGTCGCGCGGCGTGGCGACGATCGACCCACGCGTCGGCGGCCTGAGTGCAACCGCCTCCGCCCGGGGCGCGACGGTGAACGCCTTGCTCGACGATTTTCAAGGACAGGTGACAGGCAAGGACCTGAAGCTTGTCGTCCCTTTCGCCGGAGATCGTCACGAGGTGAGGCTGCGCGCCATCGATATAAAGGCAGGTCGCGGCGAGGCGGTCCGCGCGAACGCACAGGGCACGCTGTCCGGCGAGCCGCTCGAGGTCGAGCTCATCGGCAGCCCGCTTGTCGACCTGATCGACGACCGGAGCTGGGCGGTGAAACGCCTGTACGCGCGTGTCGGCGCAGCGAGGGTCGAGGCGAGCGGCCGGATCGAGCAGCCGCGTACGGCCATGGCAGTCAAGCTTGCCTTCGACATCGCCGTGTCGCACCTCGACCAGCTCGCACCGCTCATCGGCGGCATCACGCTGCCGCGCGTACCGGGATCCCTGCGCGGTTCGGTCGACACCGGCCCGCAAGCTTGGCGCGTCGACGCGACGGAAATCGCGATCGGCGCGACACGCGGAAGCGGTAACGCGACCGCCCGGAGCGGTACGCCAACCACCGTCGCGCTCGAGATGCAAACCATCGCGGGCGACGAGCTGGCCGAGATCGGCGAATCGACGCGCTCGGACCACCAAGGACGCCCCCGCACCCGCCCTTCCGGATCTCGATCTCTCGTTGAAGGCGCGCCGGGCGGATTACCTCCGTCAGACCTTGGAGAATGTCGCCGTCAGCGCACAAGTGCGCGACAACGCGGTGCGCGGTCCTTTCTCGCTCGACTGGTCGGGCGCGCGCGTCGAGGGAAAGCTCGACGCAGCATTCAGCCAGGACACCGTGCGCTTCGCTGGCGACCTCGCGGCGCGCGGACTAGACATCGCCCGGATGCCCGGACCGCTCGGGAAACAGGGTGTCACCGGAAGGATCGACCGCCTGGCCATGCGCGTCGAGGCGATCGCTGCAGCGGCAGCCGCGTTGCCGGCCAACGCCGCCATCTCGATCGAGGCGAAAGACGCCCATTTGCTCCTGCCGAAGTCGGACGCCTTTCCGGAGGGCGCGCGGGTGAACTTTGGCGGCGAACTCCACGCGCCCGCCGCAGCGCCGATCGATTTTTCGATCAAAGGATCTCTGGGCGACAAGCCTTTCGCGGCATCCGGCCAGTTACCCACCCTTGACGCGCTCTTTCCCAGAAGGCAAGCCCCATGCCGTGCGCATCGTGATCGACTACGACCGCGCTCGGCTCGAAGCGGCGGGCAACGCCACGATCGACAAGGATGCGCCGCGTTTCTCCGGAACGGTGAATCTCTCCGGCGACACGATTCACACCCTCGCGGATCTCGTCGGCTTCCCGCTGCCGCCACTCGGGCCATACAAGGTGTCGACGACCATCGATGCCGACTCGAACCAGATCAAGGCGCAGGATCTCGCCATGCGGCTCGGAAAGAGCGAGTTCCGCGGCTCGCTGGCGGCCGACACGCGCATGACGCGCCCGCGATTTGCGGCGAAAGTACGCGGCGTGCCAGTGCACCTCGAGGATATCGGCGCCCAGGCTTGGAGTCCCGGGAACGTCGAAAAGCGCGCGGTCAAGGAGTCCAGGAGTGGCGAGCAGATCGATCAGGCGAAGCTCGATCGGGATGCGCGCAGTCCTCACCAACATCTTGCGAGCCTTCGACTTCGACCTCGATTTGACGTTGGACGAGATCTCCTCGGCCGGGGAGGTCGTCGGCCGCGCCGAGCTGAAGGCGGCGCTTGCCAACGGCCGGCTCGCGGTCGACCCGGCCACCGTGTGGTTCGGTCAGGGCAAATTCAGCGCGGATTTCGCAATCGACGTGCGCGGAAAGATCGCCGCAATACTCCATGAAGTTCGAGGGAACCGGATTTCGAATATGGCCCCCTGATGCGAGCCGATCGAGCCCCAAAAACTCCCACACCGGGCACGCTGGACCTCAGCATGGACGTCAAGACATACGGTGCTCCCGAATCGCTCGTACAGAACGCGAGTGGCGAATTCGACGTGCTCATTCTGCCGAAGGACCAGGAGGCTGGAGCGCTAGGCGCACTCGGGTCCGGCGTCTTGCCCTTGATCTTGCGTACGCTCGATCCGCGTTCCCAGTCGCAACTCAATTGCATCGTGGGCAGCTTCAATCATCGACAAGGGCGTCGCAACTAGCCGGATCGTATTGCTCGATACGACGCTCGCCCGGGTTGCCGGCGATCTCGTCGTCGATTACCGCTCCCGTGGCATGAGAGGCACTTTCGCGCCGCGATCGAAACAACCCCGGCTCTTCCCGGTTGCGCCCGGAATCAATGTCGGCGGAACGCTCGATGCCCCCGAAATAAGTGTGTCAACCCAATCGGTCGTCCTGGGCGCGCTGCGCGTCTGGCAGCTCCCGGTCACTTTCGCTTCCGATTGGCTCTTGAAGGACGACATGCCAGCGGACGGCACCCCGGACTGCCGGGCCGCCTACCGGCACGTCCTGCATTGATGACACGGCAGCAATTTGCATTCGTGCCCGTGTACAGGCGGACCGTCCGTTTACCATGAACGACGCCCGACTCGCCTCCGCATCGTCGCGCGATCAGGCCCGCCGATACTGGATCTGGTTCGCGGTAGCCGCGTTGACCTTCCTGCCGGCGCTGCGTCTTCACTTCGTGGGCGAGGAGGCGATCCTGCCACTGACGTCGCTGGAAATGTGGCTTCACGGCTCGTGGATCACCCACACTCTCTATGGAGTCGACGTCAAGCACAACCCGCTGTTCAACTGGATCCTGATTCCGCTCGCCTCGACCGCCGGTTGGGAATACGCGCTCGCACTATCCCGGCTGATCATGATCGTGTCCGTGGTCCTCGGCGGTCTGGTCCTGGCGGGTCTGGCAAGAGCGTTGTTTCACGATACCGCGTTCGCCGCTTTCGCCGCGCTCGTTTACATCACCCTCGGCGACCTGTTCTTCTACCGGGGGTGGCTGGCGTACGTCGATCCGCTGTTCGGCCTGTTCGTGCTGCTGTCCATCGCATCGTTGTGGCTGGCGGCCGAGCGGCGCCATTTCGGGTGGTTGATTCTTGCGGTCGTTGCCGTGACCGCCGCATTCATGACCAAGGCGTTGACGGCCTACGTGTTCTACGGCGTCGCGGGTTTCGTCCTGCTGTTCCGGCGCGAATATCGGCAGTATCTGCTGTCCTGGCCGTCGATCCTCCTGCACCTGGCGATGGTGGGGGCGCCCGTGATCTGGCTGGAAGGGATTCGAGGCGCGAGCGGCCAGGGAGGCCGCATGGTGCACGAAGTGCTCCTCAAGCTGGTGCCTGTGGGACTCGGCGCTTACCTCGCCAAGCTGATTGCCTATCCTCTGGAAACGTTCGCTCGTTTGCTGCCGGCATCGGGACTGGCAGCATATTTCCTCTGGCGACGGCAGGTGTCGGCGCCCGAGCCGGAGCAACTTCACTTTCGCACCGCGGTGGCGATCGCGGCGCTCAACTTTCTGCCCTACTGGCTCTCTCCCCAGAGCGCGGTGCGTTACCTGATTCCGATCTTTCCGTTGTTCGGACTGGTGCTGGCGCGCCTGCTCTGGCGCGCCGGCGCGGCAGGGATGCGCACGACCATGCGCTGGCTGGGCGTGGTCATCGCACTCAAGCTGGTGTTCGTGCTGGTCGCGTTTCCCTACTACCAGGCCACCTACCGCGGCGCGAATTACCTGGAAGCCGCGCGCGACGTGCACACCCTCGCACGTGAGCTCCCCATCTACAGCGACGACTGGACCTCGGCCGGATTGAGCGTCGTCACCCACCTAGACGTCATGCGTCTGCCGCAGCCGCCGGTGAAGTATCCTGAAGAGGGGTGGACCGACGGATTCCTACTGACCGAACTCGACGCGGCAGCCAAGGGAACCATCGTCAAGTTTTACCAGCTGGGCGGCGACCGGCTCTTCCTGGTCTGCCGAGGCGCCGCCTGCGAATCCCCCGCTCGCTAGATCACCAATCCTAACCGACGGGCTCGCCGAACGTTTAGGCATCGATCCGCGTACACTACGGCGACCTCCCTCAATCCAATGATCCAGGGGGCAGCGTGACCAAGAAGATGGACTTTGGCGTCGACCATGTCAGCGCCGCCGCGCTCGCGATCGACCTGCACCGCGGCCACCTCGACTTGTCGGTGGCGACGATGCCGGTACGCACGCAGGAACAGTCCGATCGTATCATCGCGGCCGCCGCACGGCTGTTCGGCTGGTGCCGCGCGCAGGCGATTCCGGTGATCCACCTCGTGACGACCTACCGCGACGTGGCCGAGATCCGGGCCAATCCATTCTGGCGCACGCGCGCCGACGATCCGAGTTCGACGCGCAAGAATGCCGAGCGGCACAATCTGAAGGGGTCGCCTGGCTGTACCGTCATGCCCGCGTTGCTCGACCCGCGGGACTGGATTGTCGACACCAAGAAACGCTACGACTGCTTCGTTGGCACCGATCTCGACTTCGCGCTCCGCGCGCACGGCGTCAACACGCTCATCGTAACCGGCGTGAACACGAACAGCTGCGTCCTGTCGACCGTCGCGGCAGCATGCTCGAAGGACTACGCGGTGATCGTGGCCGAGGACTGCGTCGACACCATGGACGATCCGGCGCTGCACGACGCGGCGTTGCTCTGCATCCGCACTGCGCTCGGATTCGTGATGACGAGCGATGCCATCAAAGCGGAATTCGCGCCGGCAGGCGCGCGGGCCGCCTGACGCGATCGCTGACGGGGCGCCGTGAAGAGAATGCGCTGCATTCGCGCGTTCAAGTAGGGCGTAGCGATGCCATATTCAAGCATTGAACTCGAAGCAAGACCCTAGAACGCCGCAAGACGCAAGAACGGGGACGACCATGGCCATGATTCCGCGCGAGCGCGTCGCATTCAGCGCAATCGTCGACCGCCCGCCGCTAAAGCTTCCGGGCGCTAATCGCATCATCGTCTGGACGATCGTCAATCTCGAAGTGTGGGACATCGGCAAGCCGATGGCGCGCCAGGTGCTCCCTGCGCCGACCGGCCAACCGCTTCTCCCCGACGTGCCAAACTGGAGCTGGCACGAGTACGGCATGCGAGTCGGCTTTTGGCGCTTCAACACGCTCTACGAGCGCCTCGGCATCCGACCCACTCTCGCCATCAACGCCCGAGTCACGGTCGACTACCCGCGCGTCGCCCAGGCATGCAAGGACCTGGGATGGGAGTTCATGGGCCACAGCTGGGAGCAGGGACCGATCCACAAGGAGGAAGACCAGCCCGGAATGATCCGCCGCACCATGGACCAGCTCGAGAAGTTCACCGGCAAGCGCCCCGTGGGCTGGTTGGGGCCGGGCTTGACCCAGACACTGGAAACTCCCGAGCACCTCGCCGAGGCAGGCGTGAAGTACATCGGCGACTGGGTCTACGATGAAGAGCCGACCGAGATCCAGACTGCCAAGGGGCCGCTAATCACCTTGCCGTACACGATAGAGTGCAACGACATCCCGATGATGATCGTCCAGCATCACGAACCTCAGTATTGGACCCAGAAGTGCATCGACACTTTCGACCGTCTTTACATGGAGGGCACGGACCGGCCACGCATCATGGCGATTGCGATCCATCCATACATTTCCGGTCAGCCGTTCCGGATCAAGTACCTGGAAGCCGTGTACGAGTACATGTCGCGTTTCCCGGGTGTGCTCCACTGGAACGGGGAGCAGATCTTCGACTGGTACCGCGAGACGAAGAAATCGGCGAAGTGACCGGACTCGCGGTGCGATCATGTCCAACAATTCGAGGTAGGGTAGTATTCACTCACCGTCGGGCGACTTGATCCACACCGGGACGCCGACCGGTCCGAGCGATCGGTGAGTCGGTTCGACAGACCGCCCCAGTCCACCTGTATACCTCACCATCGGACCACGTCACGCGACATGAAGCCACTCGAACGCCTCTCGTACTCCCCGATCGCCGACCGTGCACCGCTCAAGCTGCCCGGCGGGGCACGCATGGTTGTCTGGACGATCGTGAATGTGGAGGAATGGGACATCGACCAGACCATGCCGCGGACGGTCCTTACGCCGCCCGCGGGCGGCTCACCGATGCCCGACATCCCCAACTGGGCGTGGCATGAGTACGGAAACCGGGTCGGTTTCTGGCGCATGCTCGAGGTCCTCGACAGCCTCGACATCAAGGCGGTGCTCGCGATCAACGGCACCGCGGTCAAGGCCTACGAGCCGGTCTCGCGCGCCGCGCTCGACCGTGGATGGGAGTTCATGGGGCACGGTTACACCCAGAAGAACATGCAGAAGGTCGCGAACGAGGCCGAGGACATCGCGAAGACCAGCGAGGTGATCAAGGCGTTCACGGGCAAGCGGCCGCGCGGGTGGCTCGGGCCGGGACTCACCGAGACCTGGGACACGCCCGACCTGCTCGTCGAGGCGGGATACGAGTACGTCTGCGACTGGGTCGTCGACGATCAGCCGGTCGTGCTCAAGACGCGCACGAAGCCGATTGTCAACGTGCCGTACACGCAGGAGTGCAACGACGTCGCCATGATGCTGATCCAGCATCACCAGGCCATCGAGTACTACCGGCGGGCGATCGACCAGTTCGAGCAGATCTACGCCGACTCGGCGCACTCAGCGCGCATCATGGCGCTCGTCGTGCATCCGTACATCATGGGCGTGCCGCACCGGCTCAAATACTATCGGCGCGCGCTCGAGGAAATCCGCGCGCACAAGGACGTCGTCATCTGGACCGGCGAGCAGATCCTCGACTGGTACCTAGGCGAGCGTCCGGGCGCGCTGAAGGGTTGAGCGTCGGTTAACGTCGGTCAACTTATCCTCGCTGCCATGGACGCGGATTTCTGGGTCATACAGGTCTTCAACGGAATCTCCTACGGCGCGCTGCTGTTCCTGCTTGCCGGGGGGCTGTCGCTCATCTTCGGCGTCATGCGCATCGTCAATCTCTCGCACGGCTCGTACTTCATGCTCGGCGGCTACGTCGCGCTGACGGTGATCTGGACGACGGATTCGTGGGTGCTCGCCATTCCCGTGGCCGCCCTGGCGATCGCGGTGGTGGGCCTGATAATGGAGCGGGTATTCCTGCGTCCGCTGGGATTCGATCCGCTCCGGCAGGTGCTGCTGACGGTCGGCTTCGCGTTCCTGTTCCAGCAGGGTGCGCTCGACATCTGGGGCGGGGACAGCCTCGACATCTCACCGCCTGAAGTGCTGACGGAAAGCGTGGTGATCGGAGGAATCTATTTCCCGCTGTACCGCGTGTTCATGATCGGCGTGGCCGTGGCGATTGGCGTGACGATCTGGCTCACCATGGAGAAGACGCGCATGGGCGCGATGGTGCGCGCCGCGGTGGATGACTCGGAAATGGCGCGCGGCGTGGGCGTCGACACTTCGCGGGTCTCGATGTTCATCTTCGCCCTTGGCGCGTTCCTTGCCGCGCTGGGAGGCGTGATCGGCGGAGCGTTTCTCGGCGTGTACCCGGGTCTGGATTTCGAAATCCTGCCGATCGCGTTTGCGGTGGTGATCATCGGCGGCATGGGCAGCCTGGGCGGCGCCGCGGTGGGTAGCCTGATCGTCGGGCTCGCCGACAACTTCGGCAAGGCGCTCTTTCCGGAGATCTCCTATTTCACGCTTTACGCGCCGATGGTACTGATCCTGGCGCTGAAGCCGACGGGCCTCTTTGGACGTGAGTGAGCGGACTTGGGTAAGCGGACATGAGTAAGACATCGTGAGCGAAGGCGCCAAGGTCACCATCGTCATCGGCGCGCTGATCGTCCTGGTGGCGGCGATGCAGTTCGCGAGCTCGTACGTGATCCTGCTGGTCACGCAAGCGCTGATATTCGCGATCCTGGCCATGAGCCTGGACATTCTGCTCGGCTATACGGGACTGCCTTCGCTGGGACAGGCCGCGTACCTGGGCATTGGCGCGTACCTCACGGCGATCCTGGCGACCCGATTCGGGTTCGGGCTGGACGCGAGCTTCTGGATCGTCATTGCGCTCGGCGCCGCGCTCGGCGCCGTCACGGCGGCTTTCTTCGGGCTGTTCGCGATTCGCGCAAGCGGCGTCTATTTCCTCATGATCACGCTTGCGCTCGGTCAGGTCGTGTGGGGGCTCGCCTATCGCTGGAACTCGCTCACGGGCGGCGACAACGGGATCAACATGCCGGGCCGGCCCGAGTTCGGGATCGATCTCGCGCACGACATGACTTTCTTTTACGTGGTGTTCGGCTTCTTCGTGGCGTCGCTGGCGGCGCTCCACCTGCTGGTGAAGTCCCCGTTCGGGCGCAGCCTGGTCGGAATCCGCGAGAGCGAGCTGCGCATGCGAATCCTCGGCTACAACACGTGGCTGCACAAGTACATCGCGTTCATCATCGCCGGCGGATTCGGCGGGCTCGCCGGGGTGCTGTGGGCGTTCCTGAACGGGCTGGTGAGCCCGGAGGACGTCATCCTGACCACTTCTGTCGATGCGCTGCTCATGGTGGTCCTCGGCGGCCCGGGCACGCTCATCGGCGGGGCGATCGGTGCGGGCGTCGTGGTCTTCCTGCGCGAGTATCTCAGCACAGTGGTGGACTGGTGGCAGTACGTGCTCGGTGGCGTTTACGTGCTGACGATCCTGTATCTCCCGGGCGGCCTGATGGGCATTCCCGAACGAATTCGCCAACGACGCGCGACGCCGACGGTCGCTGAGCGGACTGAAGAAGTTTCGGCGTCACAATAGACGATAGACAGCAGACAGAAAAGGAGGAATTGATATGTTGCGCAGACTCAAAACCGAACTTCCTTGGTCGTGCAGGCTGGGTGCGGTCGCGCTCGGCATTGGTCTGGCCTCTGGGCCGGCCGGCGCCGCAGACGAGCTGCGCATCGGTTTCCTCGCGCCGATGACCGGCATCTTCGCCCAGGTCGGCAAGGACATGAGCAACGGGTTCGAAATGTACCTGGACGAGGTCGGCAACGATTTCGCCGGCGCCAAGGTCCTGTTCATTCTCGAAGACGGTCAAGGCAAGCCGCCGGTCAACGTCCGCAAGGCGGAAAAGCTCGTTCGCCAGGACAAGGTCCAGATGTTCATCGGGGGGCTGCTCGCCTCGACGGGCTACGCGCTGGCGCCGGTGAGCACGCGACTGAAGACCGTCTACATTCCTTCCGTCGCCGCGGCGGACGATCTCACCCAGAGGCAGGCGTCCAAGTATCCGTACCTGATGCGCACCGGCTGGACGAGCTCCCAGCCCAATCACCCGTTCGGCGAATGGGCCTGCGAGCAGGGCTACAAGAAAATCGTGACGATCGGCGCCGACTATGCCTTCGGCTACGAGGTCGTGGGCGGCTTCCAGAAGGCATTCGAGGATTGCGGGGGTAAGGTCATCCAGAAGATCTGGCCGCCGCTGGGAACGAAGGATTTCGGACCCTTCATCCCGACCATCAAAGATGACGCCGACGCGATCTTCACGCTGATGGTTGGGCCGATGTCGCTGCAGTTCCCGAAGCAGCTCGCCGCCTCGGGGAACAAGAAGCCGGTGTTGGGCGGAGGCACCAGCTACGACGAATTCGTGCTGCCCTCGATGGGTGACGAGTCGGTCGGCCACTACTCGGCGCTGCAGTACAGCGCGGCGCTGGAGACGCCGAGGAACGAAGCGTTCGTGAAGAAATACCGCGCGAAGTACGGCAAGGTGCCGTCTTATTACTCGGAGACCAACTACACCACCGCCCAGATGATCCACGAGATCATGAAGAAGACGGGCGGCAAGTGGCCGGGTGGGGAGAAGTTCGTGCAGATGCTCGCGGGCCTCAAGCTCGACACCGTGCGCGGCCCGGTGCACTTCGACGAGCTGCGCAATCCCGTGCAGAACGTCTATATCCGGAAAGTCGAGAAGCAGAAGATGTTCGGCTATCCGGACGAAGAGCTCTGGAACGTCGTAGTCAAAACCTATCCGGACGTGGGCCAGTTCTGGAAGTACGGCAAGGACAAGTTCCTCGCGCAGCCGGTCTACAGCCGCGACTTCCCGCCGTGCAAGTACTGCGAGTAACGCGTCCTTGAGCCATCGGGCGCCGCAACTCGCGAGGGTGGCGGCGCCCCAGCGACGCCAATCCCCGATTTGCCGACCTTATGAGCACGAGTGTGGACAAGCGGCAGCCTGACGACCCGCCGGTGCTGGAGCTGCGCGGCCTCACGAAGAGCTTTGGCGGTCTCCACGCGGTGCAGGGCGTGAGCCTCAAGGTCTTTCAGGGTGACCGCATGGCCATCATCGGACCGAACGGCGCGGGGAAAACAACGCTGTTTAACGTCATCACCGGCATCCTGCCCGCGAGCTCGGGACAGGCGGTGCTCTTCGGTTCGGACGTGACAGACTGGCCGAGCCACCGGCGGACCGGCCTGGGCATGGCGCGGACTTTCCAGGTCACGAACCTTTTTCCGAAGCTCACGGTGCTAGACAACGTCCTGCTCGCGATCCAGGGGCTGCGCCGGATGAAATTCGTAGTATGGCGACCCCTCTCCTCCTACCGTGACGTATCCGGGAAGGCGCGTCGCCTGCTCGAAGACGTCGGCTACTGGGACCGCCGCGACGTGCAGGTACGCAACCTCTCGCACGGCGAGCAGCGCCAGATCGAAATCGTGCTGGGGCTCGCGAGCGATCCGAAGATCCTGCTTCTCGACGAGCCTGCGGCCGGGCTGGCCTCGGGCGAGTCACGCGAGATGGCGGAATTCCTGAAGCGCCTCGATCCGACGCTTGCCATCCTGCTCATCGAGCACGACATGGACGTGGTGTTCGACGTGGTCGATCACATATCGGTGCTGCACTTCGGTGAAGTCGTGGAGGAGGGCACGACCGATGTGATCCGCCACAGCGCCAGAGTGCGGGAAATCTACCTGGGGACAGAATAGCGTCATGGCCATTCTGGACGTCCAGGACATTCACACTTACTACGGTGACGCCTATGTCCTCCAGGGGCTGTCGCTGCAGCTCGAGCAGGGACAGATTCTCGGGCTGCTCGGGCGCAACGGCGTGGGCAAGACGACGCTCGTCAAGTCGATCGTCGGGTTCAACCCGCCACGGCGCGGTCGCATTGTCTTCAAGGGCGCTGACATCACGCACGTTTCGTCGTTCGAGACGGTGCGGGGCGGGATGGGTCTCGTGCCGCAGGGCCGGCGCGTGTTCCCGACGCTCACCGTGGAGGAGAACCTGCGCGTCGCCGAGCGCTCGACCGAGCGCCACGGCTGGAACCTCGAGCGCGTCTACGCGCTGTTCTCACGGCTGAAGGAGCGGCACAACCAGCGCGCGCGCACGCTTTCGGGCGGCGAGCAGCAGATGCTCGCGATCGGCCGCGCCCTCATGACGAATCCCGACTGCCTCATCATGGACGAGCCTTCGGAGGGCCTCGCGCCGATCGTCATCCAGGGCGTGTGGGACGCGGTTGGAAAGCTGAAGGACGATGGACTCTCCATCCTGCTCGTCGAGCAGAATGCCTCGCTGGCGATGAAGCTCGTCGACCACGTGCACGTCATGAGCAAGGGCCGGGTCATGTATTCCGGCAGTCCGCAGGACCTCTGGGCGAACGAGGAAGTGAAGTCGAACTATCTCGGAATCTGAATAGACACGGTACCCATGGCGCCCATGAAGATCGAGCCAGTGACGCCCGTGACAACCGCGCAACGTCGGCGTACACCGGTGAAAGATCCTCGCTCCGAGCCGCCGCCCGCCGAACCCCCACCGCGCAAGCGACGCGCACCAGTCGACGATCCGAAACCGGACGAGCCGCCGATTGAGCCGCCGGACGAAGGCGGGCCGCCGGTGAAGGAGCCGCCGCGGCGCCGGCGGCAGTCCCGCTAGGACTGCGCAACCGAAGGCCGCGGGCTGCCGTCGACGTTACCTGCGGCGCGCGCGACGCGTCGCGACGCGCTCGGTCTTGCGGGCAGCGCGCTTGACGCGTTTCGTCGCCCGCTGCGCAGATCTTGTGGAGCCCCTCACCGCCTGGCGCACGGCACGGCTCGCCGACTTTGCCGCACGATCACTAGACGTTGCAAACCGGCGCAGCGAGTCGCGCGCGGCCTTGGCGAGCGCGTCGATCTCGCGCGTGGCAGAACGCACGATGGAGGTCGCCGCCGCCTGCACGGCGGAAGCGGCGGCCCTTGCGTCGGCCGTTCCCGAGCGCACCGCCTTGCGCACGGCCTGCTCCGCCTGTTTCGCCGCAGCGCGCGCCTCCGCGTCGCTGGTGCGCCGCATGTCCTGGCGGTGTGCCCGCCTATACTGCTGAATGTCCTTGAAACGCCCTCGCGGACCGCGCACGGCATAGAGTTTCTTGCCAGACTTGCTTCGATGTGTCGTCCTTCTCGATTTTCCGGCTGCCATGGATTCGCTCCTTCATAGTATCAGGCGCTCGGGCGCCATTGAATCAAGATTCGGCCTTCGTGCAGCGTAGTCTGACGCCGTCCGTCACATCGTTGTCGATGACGACATCGTTCGTCGGGCGCCTTCCACCTCGCCGCGAGCGGCGAGTAGCGCTTCTCCATCTCCGCCAAACCGCCGGTCGGCGTCGCAGCGGAGAGAATGCGCGCCGCGCTGCTGTCGGCAACCACAACCGAGGTGCTCGCCACGTGCCATCCCTGTCCAGTGCTCGACTGCCACCACATGATAAACCGATGATACTAGTCGAGGCCGTTACCTGCGACCCCGTCGATCGGTGCATGATGCCTCACTCGCGCGACGGCCGCCCTTTCAGGCGTTGCGCTCACCACGACCAATCGCAGGAGACGATGATGCGGGAGTTTTCCGGCTGGCTCGAAAGAATTCAAAGCATGCTCGAGGTGCCGCTCTTCCAGCTCGGCGGCAAACCCTTCACCCTGTGGACACTCAACTACATCCTGATTCTCGTCGTGCTGCTCTTCTACGTCGCCGGCAGGCTGAGAGTGTGGATAGCCGGGCAGGCGCTGGCCCGCACCAGGCTCGATGTCGGCGCACGCCAGGCGGTGGCCTCGATCACGCGCTACGTCCTGCTCCTGCTCGGCCTGCTCATCATCCTGCAGACCGCCGGCGTCGACCTGACAACGCTCAACGTGCTGGCGGGCGCGGTGGGCATCGGTCTGGGCTTCGGCCTGCAGAACGTCGTGAGCAACTTCTTCAGCGGGTTGATCATCATGTTCGAGCGTCCGATCAAGATTGGTGATCGCATCGTCATCGACGACGTCGAGGGCGACGTTGTCGATATCGGCACACGCAGCACAAAGGTGCTCACCAACGATAACATCACCATCATCGTTCCAAATTCCAAGTTCATCACCGAGAACGTGGTGAACTGGAAGTACAACGATGGGTCGGTGCGGTTCAGGATCCCGGTAGGGGTCGCCTACGGCACCGACGTGCGCAAGGTCGAGGCGATTCTGCTGGAGGTGGCCACCGCGGAAGGGGAGGTGATCGACGATCCGCCGCCGGCCGTGCGCTTTCTCGAGTTCGGCGACAGCTCGCTCAACCTGGAGCTGCGCGCGTGGACCACCAGCGCGGTCCACCGCAAGGGCAAGCTCATCAGCGCCCTCAACTTCGCGATCTACGACGCGTTCCGCGAAAGCGGTATCGAGATCCCGTTCCCGCAACACGACGTGCACATCCGCAGCGGATCGATCGAAGTCAATGCGGCTGCCGCGGGCGCGCCCGCTTCGTCCTGAAGCGGATCGTCGGACTCGCCCGCCCGACCCGGCATGCACACCTCAGACGCCAGCCCCCCGGAAGACGTCGATACGCAGCCCGCCCCGGCCGCCGGCGCGGGCGCGCCGCGCGTTCTGCGCACCGGTCGCAACTGCTGGCGCCTGGCGCGTGCCGGGCGAGTTGCGTTCCTCGTCGACGGCGAGGCCTACTTCGCTGCGTTTCGCGCTGCCGCCGCTCGCGCGCAGCACTCCCTGCTCATCGTCGGCTGGGACATCGACAGCCGCACGACGTTGATTCACGACGACTCAGGCGACTTGCCGGCCACGCTCGGAGATTTCCTCGACGCGCTCGTCAGGCGCCGCAAGACGCTGCAGATCCACGTCGTCAGCTGGGATTTCGCGATGCTGTATGCGCTCGAGCGGGAGTTTCTGCCGATCTACGCGCTCGGCTGGCGCACGCATGCGCGGATGCATTTTCATCTGGATGATGGTCACCCGGTCGGAGCATCGCACCATCAGAAGATCGTGGTCGTCGACGACGCGGTAGCCTTTGTCGGCGGACTCGATCTCACTATCCGCCGCTGGGATACGTCCCAGCATCGCCCAAGTGATCCGCGTCGTGTCGATCCGGCCGGTAATGCCTACGCACCGTTCCACGACGTCCAGATGATGGTCGACGGCGCGGCGGCGGAAGCGCTGGGCGACCTCGCACGCGAGCGCTGGCGACGCGCCACGGGCAACGAACTCCGCAAGGTCGATTCGCAAGCCGCGCACGACCCCTGGCCGGCGGACGTGGAGCCCGACGCCACCGATGTAAACGTCGCCATCGCCCGCACCGAGCCACGCTACGCGGGCCGACGCGAAGTGGACGAAGTGAAGCAGTTGTACCTCGACGCCATTGCGGCGGCGCGACACTCCATCTACCTGGAGAATCAGTATTTCACTTCGGCTGCGGTGGGCGATGCGCTCGCTGCACGAGTCGCGGAGCCCGATGGTCCGGAGATCGTCGTCGTCTCGCGGCTACGCGGTGGCGGCTGGCTCGAGCAGAACACCATGGGGGTGCTGCGCGCGCGGCTCGCGCAGCGGCTGCGCGGTATGGACCGTCGTCGCCGCTTGAGAATCTACTGCCCCGAGCACACCGGCCTGGGCGAGCAGTGTATCGACCTGCACAGCAAGCTCATGATTGTCGACGATCGTCTGTTGCGAATCGGCTCGGCGAACCTGGCGAACCGCTCGATGGGTCTCGATACGGAATGCGATCTCGCCCTCGAGGCGACCGAACCGCGCGTGGGACATGCCATCGTCGCGCTGCGCAACCGGCTCTTGGGGGAGCATCTCGGCGTCGCGCCAGGCGAATTCGGGTGCGCCCTCGAGGAGAAAGGATCGCTCATCGAGGCGATCGAGGCGCTACGCGGCAACTCGCGTAGTCTGACGCCACTCGAAGCGTCGCTCGATGCCGATCTGGACGCAGTCGTGCCGGACGCCGCGGTGATCGATCCCGAGCGCCCGGTCGATGCGGAGGAGCTGGTCGACGAGATCGTTCCGCCGGAGGAGCAGCCGCACGCGGGCGAGCGACTCACGTTTCTCGCGCTTCTGCTCGTGGGAATCGCAATGCTCGCTGCGGCGTGGCGCTGGGGACCGCTCGCCGCGTGGATCAACCGCGACGCACTGGCGCAAGCGGCGACCTGGATGCAAGACTCGGCCGCGGCGCCCCTCTGGATATTGGGGGCGTATATCGTCGCCTCGGTCACTGCGGTGCCGATCACGTTGCTCATCGTCGCGACGGCACTTGTGTTCGGGCCGATCGCCGCATTCGTCTACGCGCTCTGCGGATCATTGGCCGGCGCCGCAGTCGGTTTCGGAATTGGCCAGGCCCTCGGACGGCAGACCACCCGCCGGGTCGCCGGCGCCCGCCTGAACCGGCTCTCTCGCCGGCTCGGGCAATCCGGCGTGCTCGCCGTGCTTGCGGTGCGTGTGATTCCCGTGGCGCCCTTCACCGTGGTCAATTTCGTCGCCGGCGCGTCGCACATTCGACTGCGCGACTTCCTGATCGGAACGATGCTCGGCATGACCCCGGGCATCGCCGCAGTGAGCGTATTCTCCGATCGGTTGCTGGCAGTCCTGCACGATCCTTCGCCGACTGCGATTGCAACGCTTGCGATCGTCGCCGCCTTGATCGTCTCCGGCGCGATCGGAATCCGCTGGTTGTTCGCGCGCCGGCGCGGCGAGCATGGCGAGCGGCGCGCCTGATGCCGCTCACGATTGCGACCTACAACGTACACGGCTGTGTCGGCAGCGATGGCCAGCGAAACAGCGAACGTGTTCTCGCGGTGCTGCGCGAGCTCGATGCGGACGTCATCGCCCTTCAGGAGCTCGAGTGGCAGCCCGTTGCTGCGCTCGATCTCATTGCCGACTTCGCGCGCGAGCTTGGGTGCGAGGGAATCGCCGGACCGACGCTACTGAAACGCGACGGCCACTACGGCAATGCGGTGCTGACCCGACTGCCGGTTCGCACGGTGCACCGAGTCGATCTCAGCGTGCCCGGCCGCGAGCCACGCGGCGCGCTCGACCTGATGCTCGAAACGCCGCGCGGTGCACTGCGCGTGATCGCGACGCATCTCGGTCTCGCCCCCGCGGAGCGCCGGCAACAGATCCGCAGGATCCTGGCGATGCTCGCGCCGGTGCGTCCGGAGCCGGTGGTCCTGATGGGCGATCTCAACGAATGGTTCCTGTGGGGCCGGCCGCTCCGCTGGCTGCGTGCGCACTTCGGGCGCGCGCCCGCGCCCGCCACGTTTCCCGCGCGGCGCCCGGTCTTCGCGCTCGACCGGATCTGGATAGAGCCACGCAGCCTGCGCACGGGACTTGCCGTGCATTCGACCGCGCTCGCGCGCAGGGCCTCCGACCATCTTCCCGTGCGCATGACGATTGCGTGACTGCTGGGCCGCTCACTTCGTGCTACAAATCACCACCTGGTAGCCCGCGCGCGGGCCAGGAAGCGCCGATGGCTGAGAGGCTTCATCCTGTCCAGACGGATATCACGACACTCGCGCTGGACGCGATCGTGAACGCCGCGAACGCCTCGCTTCTCGGCGGCGGCGGCGTCGACGGCGCGATTCATCGCGCAGCAGGCCCCGAACTCCTCGCGGAGTGCCGTTCGCTCGGCGGCTGTCCAACCGGCGACGCGCGCATCACCCGGGGCTACCGTCTCGCCGCACGTCACGTGATCCACACGGTCGGGCCCGTGTGGCACGGCGGGGAACGGGGCGAACCGGCGCTTCTTGCATCCTGCTATCGCAGGAGTCTCGCGCTCGCCGTGCAACATGGACTGACGACGATCGCATTTCCGGCGATCAGCTGCGGCGTCTACGGATATCCGATCGACGCCGCGGCCGCGATCGCCGTGCAGGAGTGTCGCGCGTTCCTGGCGGTGCGGCCCGACTTCGAGCGCATCACTTTTGCGCTCTTCGAGAGGCCAGCGCTGGCTGTCTACAGGGCGTTGCTCGACGCGAAATAGCGCAGCGCACGGGGCAACCGGCGCGGTGTGCGACAATCGCAGCGCCATGCGCCCCGACGCGCGTCCTTCGCCCCTCGCGCGGTACTTGCTCGCCGCCTACGTGCTGCTCGTCGTCTACGGCAGCCTGCATCGATTCACTGGCTGGCGCGACCTGGGCACAAGTCCGTTCGCGTTCATCGCCGCGCCCTGGCCGCCCTACGTCACGGGGTTCGACATCGGCGCCAACGTCATCGCCTACATTCCGCTCGGTCTGCTCGGCGTGCTCGCCGCGGCGCCGCGTCTGGTGGGTGCGCGGGCATGGGTCGCGACGGTGCTCGGAGGTATCGCGCTGTCGTTCACGATGGAATCCCTACAGGCCTATCTCCCCGACCGGATTCAGTCCAATGTCGATCTCGTGGCAAATGCGCTCGGTGCAATGATCGGCGCGGCGATCGGAGCGATCGCCGCAAGATGGCTGGCGCGGCATGGCGGACTCTATGCGCTGAGGGACGAGCTTTTCCATCACGGTCGGCAAACCGATCTCGGGTTGGTGCTGATCGGGCTGTGGCTCTTCGCGCTACTCAATCCCGAGACACTGCTCTTCGGCAATGGCGATCTACGGGATCTCTTCGAATCGCTGCCATCAGCCTTGCATCCCGCCGAGCTCTTCGTGCGCATCGAGGGCACGGTCACCGCTGCGAATCTGGTCGCCGTAGCGCTGCTCACCGGCGCGCTCACGCCGAGCCGCGCCGCGCGCTGGCGGCTCGTCGTCGCCCTGCTCGTCGTGGCATGCCTGATCCGCTCCGCGGCCTTCGCCACGCTCTTTCGGCCGGCCGACATGTTCGCCTGGCTTACCCCCGGCGCGCTATGGGGCGGCGCGATCGGGGTCGCTCTGGCGCTGCCCGCGATGTTCCTCTCGCGCCGCACCGCAATCGCGCTCGCGGGCGTGCTCCTGATGGCGGCGACAGTGCTGGTAAACGTGGCCCCTGAGAATCCGTATCTTGCGAATTCTCTCCAGGTCTGGCGGCAGGGCCACTTCCTCAACTTCAACGGCCTGACACGGATCGTGTCGACGCTCTGGCCTTTCGCGGCACTCGTCTTTCTCCTGCTCGTGACGAGACGGCGGGAGACCCCGCCGCCCGCCGCATCTGGGTAATAGGTGGCTAACGCGGTCGATGCGTGCTTGGCACGCGTCGACGCAGGCGCGAGAATGGCTTTGATGAGGTCTCAGCGCGCACGCATGAGTGTCCCGGCGGCCTTTCCCGGCAGGCAGGCGGGTCGTGTCTGGCTACGCGTGCTGGTCGGCACCGCAATCGCGGTCGTCGTGCTGTTCGCCGGCGCGTTCGTGGCGCTGTCTGTCGTGGACTGGAACAGATACATCGAACTGGCCGCGGCCGAGGTAAAGGCGGCCACCGGCCGCGAACTCAAGGTCGCCGGCCCTACCAAGGTCGGATTGCTGCCACTCCGACTCATCGTGAACAACGTGAGTCTCGCGAATGCAAGCTGGGGGTCGCGAGCGCAGTTGATCACGGCGAAGCACGTGGAGGTGCGCGCGGCGCTGCTTCCGCTCCTGACCGGCAACGTGCGACTCAAGCTCGACATCGTCGAGCCCGACGTTTACCTCGAGACCGACGCAAAGGGCGTGGGAAACTGGGTGATGGCCCGCGCTGGCGGAAAGAAGCCGACCGACACGCCATCGGAATCGACCGGGCTGCCAGTGGATCTGAGTGCGGCTCGGATCACGCGAGGTGTCGTCCAATTCCGCTCCGGAAGAACCGGGAAAACGCGGCGCCTGACGTTCGACGAGGCTTTCATCCGACCTGCAGGCCTTTCGGGACGGGAAATCCTCATCAAGGCCACCATCGATGGGGTGCCCCTGTCGCTCGCTGGAACAACCGATGATCTAATCATCCGTGCGCTCAGTTCGGGCAACTCACTGGGTGTCAAGCTCGAGGCGCGGGTCGCCAGCGCGACGATCGCCGCGTCGGGTCAGGTCGGCTTTCCGGCAAGTGGCGCGCGTCTGGCGCTGAAGGTGCGCGCAGAAATTCCCGAGTCCGAATCGCTGACCAAGCTCGCGGGCGAACGCATAACCCGACTGCCACCGATCAAGTTCGAAGGCGACATCAAGAGCGACAAGCGAGTCTACACAGTCGATGGCATCAATCTATCGGTGGGGAAAAGTGCCGCGTCGGGCGCGGTGAAAGCCGACTTCTCCGGTGGACGGCCGAAGATCACCGCCGACATCGCGGCGCCGCTCGTCGACGTCCAGGAGCTTCGCGGGCCGGGCGCGGCCCAACCGTCCGGAGCGGGAAAGGCTTCGGGAAGCGTCTTCTCGAAGGATCCTTTGCCGCTCGGCGCGCTCAATGCAGTGGACGCGGATCTCAACCTCAAGATAGACCGGTTGGTCTTGCCGCCCACGATATTGCTCGAAGCGGTGCGCGGGCGGATCGCACTCAGTCGCGGCAAACTGGGCACGCGGTCGCTGGAGATGCGGATGGGCGGCGGCGGCGTGAAGCTGGCCGGCGCTCTGGACGCCAGCGACGCGAAGCACGCCGAATTCAGCGTAAACGCGACCGGAAGCAAGATCGAGCTTGGAAAGATGATGGCCGCGCTCGGCCAGGGCGACGTGCTTACGGGCGGTCCGACCGAGCTCGAGTTCGATCTCCGATCGGCTGGCGCGTCTTCGGCGGCGCTGGCGGCGGCGCTGGAGGGTCACGTGAAACTGGTCACGGGACCGGCCCGCGCGCGGAACCGGGTACTTGACAGCGCTGGGTTGAACATCGTTGCCCAGGTGCTGAACGCGGTGAACCCGACGCGCCGGACGGAGCAGTACTCCCAGATTGAGTGCGCGGTGATCAACGTGCCGGTAACCAAGGGAGTAGTGACCGTCGACCGCACCGTAGCGATCGAGACCAACAACGTCGGCATCGCGATGGCCGGAACGATCAACCTTGGCTCCGAGACGATCGACCTGAGCATCCGGCCGCAAGCGAAGAAAGGGATTGGCATCGGTGGACTGGCGAATCTGGTAAAGGTGCAAGGGACACTGGCGGATCCCTCCGTCGGCGTCGACATTGCGGGCGCTGCAGGCGCTGCGGCGCAGATCGGTATTGGCGTGATGACCGGGGGTCTTTCGCTGCTTGCGAAGGGCCTCTTCGATTCGGCGACGATGGAAGCGCCGTGCGCGACCGCGCTGCGTGGTGGTAAGGCGCCCGCGAGCGGTAAGTCGGGCGGCCAGAGCGCAGAGCAACCCGCTGGCGGCGGTGTCGGGGGATTCTTCGAACGGCTCTTCAAGTAGCGCGGGGTCCCAGGCTTGGCCGACGCGAAAGCGTATGGCACACTGGGCATGCAGTTCGCGCCTGCTGCGGGTCCGCTTCATGCGCCGGCAATGCGACGACCCAGCTACCCGGCAACAACTCCTACGCTCACGCTCCCAACGATCAATCTCGGGAAGACAAGTCATGGCCAGATTCCTCGCTCTGCTCCTATTCATCTGCGCGCTCCCCGCGTACGCGCAGGGGCTCACCGGCACGCTCAAGAAGATCCGCGACGCTGGGGTGATCAGCCTCGGCTTTCGCGAATCGTCGCCGCCCTTCTCGTCGATGGGGACGGATGGACGCCCAGTGGGCTACTCGATCGATCTATGCACTTACGTGGTCGGCGCAGTCCAGAAGCAACTGGGCCTCCCTACACTGAAGATCGAGTGGGTGCCCGTTACGGCAGCCAACCGGGTCGAACAAGTCGCGTCGGGCAAGGTCGACCTCGAATGCGGCACCACCACGATCACGCTCGGCCGCATGGAGCGGGTCGACTTCTCCAGCGTAATTTTCATTGACGGCGCAACCATGCTGGTGCGTGCCGATTCCGGCATGCTTCGGATCTCCGACGTGGTGGGCAAGCGGGTCGCCGTGGTGTCCGGCACGACCTCGGAGGCCAAGCTGCGCAATGCCGTGCAGCAGGAGCAGGTCAAGGTCACGCTCGTGCCGTTCGGGAGCGAACCTGCCGCGCTGGCCGCGCTGCGCGAGAAGAAGGTCGATGCGTACGCGAACGACCGTTTGCTCCTGGTCGGGCTGGCCGCTGCGGAGGGCGCGGAGAGGCTGGCGTTTCTCGAGGAGGATTTCTCGGTCGAGCCCTATGCACTCATGATGCGGCGAAACGACGCCGATTTCCGTCTCGCGGTGAACCGTGCGCTCGCGCGCTTCTACCGCTCGACCGAGTTGACGACCCTCTACGACAAGTGGTTCGGCAAATTCGGCCGCCCGAGCAGCATTCTGCAAAGCGCCTATCTCTTCGGCGCGTATCAGGAGTGAGGGTGTCCGCCGTTCTTCGCCACGTGGGGGCGCTGTTGATCGGCCTGACGGTACTCGTCGCAGGATGTGCCACGACACCCGCAGAGCCTCGCTACGCGACGGTCATCGGCATCAGCCAGTACGAGCGAAACAATCCAGACACGCAAGTGGTCGGCGCAGTCGGGGGAGGATTGATCGGGGGCCTCCTGGGTAGCCAGATTGGAGCGGGCAACGGAAAAACGCTCGCCACGGTTGCCGGTGCGCTCGCGGGGGGATACATCGGCAGCAAGATCGCGAGCCAGAACGATCGCGAGACGGTCTACGAGATCACCTATCGTTACGACGACGGCTCGGTCGACAAACGAACGTTTCGTGCCAAGCCGGATCTGCGCATCGGGCAGCGCGTGCGCGTGTACGTGGACCAGCTCGAGCCAGCGTAGGCGTAGTATTTAGAGAGAGTCGTTGAGAAATACAGGAGTGGAGCACCATGAGTGACGAGAAGAAGAGCCCGAATGTGGGATGGTGGGCGGGGCAGCTCGATGAGATCGACGAGGAGATCGCGCGACTCTGCACCATCTGCAAGGTGAGGATTCTCGATCCGGGCGTGATCGCACGGGTCATCAAGAACGATGAATCGGTGTGCGGATCGCCGAACAAGATAGCATTCAAGAAGCTGCATGACGCGATGCGGATCCACTACGCCGTGCGCGAGAAATCGAGCGAGTACGTCGGAGAGAAAGAGACGATGCAATCACTCGAAGCGATCGTTGACCGGCTGCGCAAAAAATACGGGGATCGCCTCGGCAAGCCCGAGTGAACGCGGCGTGCCGGCGCCGCGTCAGGCCATGATGTTCACGCCGCCGTCGACGTAGAGTGTCTCGCCGCTGATGCGCCGCGCATACGGCGTGGCGAGGTACGCGCAGGCAAACCCCACGTCCATGATGTCCACCAGCTCGCCAATCGGGGCGCGCTGCGCGGCTTCGGTCAGCAGCAGGTCGAAATCCTTGAGCCCGGACGCGGCGCGCGTCTTGAGCGGCCCGGGCGAGATCGCGTGCACGCGGATGCCCTTCGGTCCGAGCTCGTAGGCGAGATATCGGCACGATGCCTCGAGCGCCGCCTTCACCGGGCCCATCACGTTGTAGTTCGCCACGACCTTGTTCGCGCCGTAGTAGCTCATCGCGAACATCGTGCCGCCCTCCTTCATGAGCGGCACGGCAAGCTTCGCCATGCGGATGAAGGAGTGGCACGAAACGTCGATCGCCTTGCCGAATCCCTCGGCGGAGCAGCCGAGCAGTCCACCCTGCAGGTCGTCCTTCGGCGCCCATGCGATCGAGTGGACGAGGATGTCGAGCTGCCCCCATTGCCGGGTGATGGTGTCGAACACTGCTTCCAGCTCGCCCGGTCTCGACACGTCGAGCGGCACGAAGATCGGCGCCTCCAGGCGCTCGGCGAGCGGTGCGACGTGCGGTCGGGCCTTTTCGTTCAGGTAAGTGACGGCGATATCCGCGCCGAGCTCGCGAAACGCGCTGGCGCACCCCCACGCGATGGAGCTCTCGTTGGCGATCCCGACGACGAGCGCTTTCTTGCCCTTCAGGACGGGGCGGGGAATGTCGATGGCCATGCTGCTTCCTCTCAGGTCTGCAGGAGCCGCTGCGTGTGTCGCGCGATCATCAGCTCCTCGTTGGTCGGGATCGTCCAGGCCGAGACGCGACTGCGCGCGGCGCTGATGCACGGCCCGCCCCTGGCGTTCGCGCGGCGGCTGATCCTGACGCCGAGCCACTCGGCGTCGTCCAGCACGCGCTCGCGGATCGCGGGCGAGTTCTCGCCGATGCCCGCGGTGAAAACGATCGCATCCAGTCCGCCGAGCGCGCCCGCGAGCGAACCAAGCTCGCGCCGGATACGATAGACGAAGAGATCGATCGCGAGCTTCGCCCGCGGATCGTCGCTCGCCTGCAACGTGCGCATGTCACTCGAAATTCCGGACACGCCCAGCAGCCCGGACTCGCTGTAGATCAGCTTCTCGATCGCGCGCGCGTCCATCCCACGCTGATCCATCAGGTACAGGATGACGCCGGGGTCGAGTGCGCCGGTCCGTGTGCCCATCGGCAGGCCATCGACCGCCGTAAACCCCATCGTGCTCGCGACGCTCTTTCCCGCCTCGAGCGCGCACATGCTCGCGCCGTTTCCGAGGTGCAGCACGACTGTCTTGCCGCCCGCGGCGCGCGCATCGTGCTGCGGCAGTACCGAGGCGATGTATTCGTAGGAGAGCCCGTGAAATCCGTAACGCCGGACACCGGCGTCGTGGAGTTCCGCCGGAATCGCGAAGCGCTGCGCGATCTCGGGGTTCGTGCGGTGAAACGACGTGTCGAAGCACGCGACCTGCGCGAGTCCCGGCTGACGCTCGAGAAGGAGCCGGATCGGAGTGAGGTTGTGCGGCTGATGCAACGGCGCGAGCGGCACGAACTTCTCGAGCTCGGCGACCACCCGCGCATCGACGCGCACCGGCTGCGTGTATTCGAGCCCGCCGTGCACGACTCGATGACCGACGCCGACCAGCCGGTGCTCGGCGAGCTCGCCGCGAATGAAGCCGGCGAGATGATCGATCGCGCCGGCGTGGCCGAGCTCGGTGCCCTCGCCCCAGGACTTCTCGCTCACGACCGCTGCCGGCGTCGTTCTTGGCGACGAAATGCGGATTCGTGAAGAGCCCCTCGATCTGGCCGCGCAGCGGCCAGCGCGAGCGACCCGGCGTGCGCGACGAACAGCGAGAACTTGATGCTCGAGGAACCGGCGTTGAGGACCAGGATGGCGTCGGACATGGGTCCTAGCTGACGACTTTCTCGGCGTGCGCGCGGCGCGCGTGCGCGACCAGCACCGCCACCGCGCAGGAAGCGAGCCGCGTCAGCACCGAGTCCGCCCGGCTCGTCAGGATGATCGGCACCTTGGCGCCGAGCACGATGCCCGCGGCATCCGCGCCGGCGAGGAACGTCAGGCTCTTGGCGAGCATGTTCCCGGCCTCGAGATCGGGCACCACCAGAACGTTCGCGCGGCCGGCGACCGGGGAGTCGATCTTCTTGATCTGCGCCGCAGCCAGGTTGATCGCGTTGTCGAGCGCAAGCGGGCCGTCGAGGATGGCGCCGGTGATCTGCCCGCGGTCGGCCATCTTGCAGAGCGCCGCGGCCTCGATGGTCGAAGGCACCTTCGGATTGACCGTCTCCATCGCCGAGAGGATCGCGACCCGCACCTCATTCACACCCGAGGGCGTGCGCGAGGTCGATCGCGTTCTGCACGATGTCGACCTTCTCCTCGAGCGTGGGCGCGATGTTCACGGCCGCATCGGTGATGATGAGCGGCGTGTCGTGGTTCGGCACGTCCATCACGAAGCAGTGGCTGACGCGCCGCGCGGTGCGCAGACCCCGTCTCGCGCCTGACGACCGCGCCCATCAGCTCGTCGGTGTGCAGGCTGCCCTTCATGAGCGCCTCGGCGCGGCCGAGCCGCACCAGTTCCACCGCCTTTGCTGCCGACTCGTGGCTGTGGGCCGCGTCGACGAGCTCGTATCCGGAGAGGTCGAGGCCGAACTCGGCGGCCGTCGCCTTGATGCGCGCAGCCGGGCCGACCAGGATCGGGGCGATGAGGCCGTTCTTCGCCGCGTCGAGCGCGCCTTCGAGCGAGCTTCGATCGCAAGGGTGCGCGACCGCCGTCGGCGTGGGCGCGAGTCCCTTGCAGCGCTCGATGCAGCCGCTCGTACTTCTCGTGTCTGCGTTCCATGCTGAATTTCCCTAGCGTCCGGCGCGCGCCGCGATCCGCGGTGTCCCGGCGCCGAGTCCTTGGCGGATCCGCGCGACCATCGCGATCTGTTCAGGCGTCGCCTCGCTCGGCGCGCACGCGCGGATCTGTCGTCAGCCGCTCCAGGACCTCGCAGGAACCGCTCGCGATCGGACGGATCGGCAAGCAGCTGCGGCAGCGTCTCGAGCGCCCGCTCCGGCTCGAAGCGGACGATCGCGTCCTGCTCGCCGCGGATCCGCTTCCACTCGTGAAGCGGAATATCGGGCAGCAGATCCGCGTACTCCTTCACCAGCTCGGCCTTGAGTTCGAGGCGCGCCAGCGGCACCGGCATGCCGCGGCGTGCGAGCAGTTCGCCCGCGCGGGCGAGCGCTTCCGGGTAGCCGCCTTCACCGATCGCGGCGAGCGCCGCCTTGACGAACGGCAGCTCGCGCGGATCGATCGGGGCCTCGGCCTCGCGCTCGCCACGGTCGGCGACGTAGCGCGCGAACAGATTGCCGTAGGTCTGGAAGAAGAGCGCCTCGCTCGTCGCGTCGCGCAGATCGCGGTAGTAATCGAGCGTCGCGGCGACGACCTCGCCGTACGCCGCCTCGGCTTTGCGCAGCCGGTCGTCCGGCCCGACGGCCTGGCGCTGGGCCTTGACTACCTGCGCAAGCGGCCCGAGCCACCAGCAGCATCGGGTTCCGGTCGGAGACCGACCATTTCTCGAAGCGGAGCGGATGAAACTCGCGGCCGAGCTTCGCGGTGAAATCGTTCGCCGTCGCCTGGACGAGCGGCCGGGCGAAAATCTCGTAGGCGCGCTGGTTGAACTCGGAAATCGTTTCCACGGCCTCGAATGGCGCCTCGTCGGCGCGCTTGAAGCGGTTGAGCCGCTCGGTTACTTCCTCCAGCCGGCGCTCCTCGAACTCGACGTCGTACTCGACCTCGCCGCTCTTGCCCCGGTGCTCGATGATCCGCATCGCGTACAGACCCGGCGTCAGCGCCTCGATCGACTTGAGCACCGAGACGATCTGCCGGTGCTCACGCTTCGCGATCTTGCCCGACACGAAGATGCCGAGGTGCCCCACGTCCTCGTGCATCAGGCCCACGATCACCTGTCCGCGCGACTTGATCTCCTCGGTCGAGCCGTAGAGGTCGGCGACCCAGTTGAACGCCTGCTGCGGCGGCGTGATGTTGTCGCCGAGCGAGGCGAACAGGATGATCGGCGAACGGATCTCGCGCAGGTCGAAGGCTTTGCCGGCCTTCGACTTCGTCTCGCCCGACCACAGCTTGTTGCCGACGAAGAGATTCTGCGTGATCCACTCGATCTCCTCGCGGTTCATCAGGTAGAAGCCGCCCCACCAGCGCTCGAAGTCGAGGAAGCGCGGCGCCTCGGTATCGACGTTCGCGAAGACGTTGTAACTCTTCTTCCAGTACGTGTTAGCCGGGTTGAGGTTCTCGAAGTTCTGCACCAGATAGGCGCCGTCGAACTTCCCGTTGCCGAGGTCTGCGGCGAGCGATGCCAGCCACGTCCCGCCGAGCATTCCGCCCGCATAGCGCATCGGGTTGTCGCCCTCGCCCTCGCTCCACGCGCCACCCCAGTAGGACATCGGCGCACCGTTGATCACGATGGGCCCGGTGTCCTCCGGGCTCGAGGAGGCCAGCATCATCGCCGCCCAGCCTCCCTGACAGTTGCCGACGATCGCCGGCTTTGGGCTGTCCGGATGCAGCTCGCGCACGCGGCGCACGAACTGCTGCTCGGCTGCGCACACGTCGAGCATCGTCTGATCCGGCTCGGGCTCGGGGAAGAAGATGACGAAGTAGACAGGATGACCCGCGCGCAGCGCCTCGCCCACCTGCGAGTCGTCCTTGAAGCCACCGATCCCCGGGCCGTGACCCGCACGTGGATCGATGATGATGTACGGGCGACGTTTCGGGTCGACCGTCACACCCTCCGGCGGGACGATGCGCACCAGCGCGTAGTTCACCGCATGCTCGAAGCGCCGCGCGTCGAGCACCATCTCGTAGTCAAAGTGCAGCACAGGCGGCAACCCTGCCTGTTCGCGTTCCGTGAACTGATTGCCGCGCTGCCTGAGCGTGTCCCAGTAGAGCACACTGCGCTGCGCGAAATCGACCGAGTAGCGATACCAATCCGTCCACCATCCCCAGGGCGACGTCGCCTGCTGCGTCGCGCCGGCAATCTGCTCCGCGAGCGCTTTTTGCACGCGTTCGCTGTAGCGGGTCTGCGCGAGTTGCGCTCGGTGCTGGAAGACCTGGGCGACTTTCGCGGAGAGAGTGTGGGTGCGTTCGAGTTGTTTACTTACGTCAGTCATCGGAATCTCCGCAAGAAAAGGTGCCTGTCACGACGCTAGCCGCCTATCAGTTCAATTTTAGGAGCGGCATTGTGACAGCTCATTGATGCACCGCAAAATACGCGGGTTCCCATCCAATGTAAACTGAAGGCATCAGCATCGGGCAGCGTTAGTAGGCTTAGGTTAGTTTGTGAGTGTGTGCTTACATCTTGGTTTCGGTATACTCAATCCGGCCCGGGTTCCCCGCCATGGATGCTTCGCTATATTCGACGATCGAAACGCTGCGCAACGGATGCGCCGTCGAGATTCGCGCGCTCAAGCCGACTGATCGCGCGGGGATGCTCACCGCCGTCGCCAACATGAACGAGGACGCGCGCTACCGCCGGTTCTTTGCGCCGAAGCGCGCCTTCTCGGAGCAGGAGATCGACTACTTTCTCAATGTCGACTTCGTGCGCCACGTCGCGCTCGTGGCGGTGGTCGATGGAGCGATTGTCGGCGGCGGTCGCTACATCGTATCGGAGCCTGGGAGGGCCGAAGTCGCCTTCGCCGTGGACGCCGCCCATCAGGGTTTGGGTATCGCGTCGAGATTGATGCGACATCTCGCCCTCATCGCGCGCGAGGCTGGTGTGAAGGAGCTCATCGCGGAGGTCCTGCCGGACAACTCCCCGATGCTGAAAGTGTTTAAGCACAGCGGCATTCCAATGACGCTACACCGCGACCCGGACGTCGTGCACGTCACGCTCGAACTGTCGGGCCAGTGAGATGGCCAAGCGCCGGGTTTTCATCGGTGCACAATCCTGCGGCCATCGCCGGGCAGCCGGAAATCCGACCAAAGTAGGATTTGCCCGTACCATGCGGGACATTACCGTTTCCGGTAGCCTGCGGCAGTCCAGGGAGAGCTACGCATGAGATGTTTGAGCGCACGTGTTGCACGATTCCTGTCCGCGTTGCTGCTCGCGTTCGCTGCGGCGTCCGCGGCCATCGCGCAGGCGCAGAGCGAGGCGCCGGCCTTCAAGCCTGAGGAGATCGAGGCGCTGGTGGCGCCGATCGCACTTTATCCGGACTCGTTGCTGTCGCAGGTGCTCATGGCCTCGACGTATCCGCTGGAAATCGTGCAGGCCGCCCGTTGGGTGAAGGCGAACCCGAACGTCAAGGGCGACGCGGCCGTAAAGGCGGTGGCAAACGAGACCTGGGACGTGAGCGTCAAGTCGCTGGTTGCATTTCCGCAGGCCCTCGAGCCGATGAACGAGAAGCTCGACTGGACGCAGAAGCTCGGCGACGCATTTCTCGCCGACCAGAAGTCGGTGCTCGACGCCGTGCAGCGACTGCGGACCCGCGCAGAACAGGCGGGCAACCTCCAGTCGACCGAACAGCAGAAGGTGATCGTGGAGCAGGCGGCACCGCAGCAGACGGTGATCAAGATCGAGCCCGCGAATCCGCAGGTGATCTACGTGCCGGCTTACAACCCGACCATCGTGTACGGCGCGTGGATGTATCCGGGTTATCCGCCCTACTACTGGCCACCACCCCCCCTCTACTACCCCGGCGGCGCGCTCGTCCGTGGATTCGCCTGGGGCGTGGGCGTCGCGGCGGCGGGCGCGATGTTCGGCGGCTGCAACTGGGGCCGCGGCGACGTCAACATCAACGTGAACCGTGCGACCAGCATCGACAACAACTTCAATCGCAACAACGTGGGCGGTGGCGGTCAATGGCAGCACGATGCGAGCCATCGCAAGGGCGTTTCCTACCGTGACAACGCGAGCCGCGAGAAATACGGCAAGGGCGTCGGCGGCGCCGATGGGCGAAATGATTTTCGCGGGCGCGAGGGTGGTGCCGGGGATCGTGCCGGCGCCGGCGACCGGGGCGGGCCTGGCGACCGAAGTGGACCAGGCGACCGCGGGGGTGCTGGCGACCGCGGCGGGCCAAGCGTGGCGGATCGCGGCGGGCCGGGCACGGGTGACCGTGGCGGCGGTGCTGGCCGCGACAACGCCTTCCAGGGCGTGGGCGGCGGCTCGGCCTCGCAGCATGATTTCGACCGCGGTCGCGCCAGCAATCAGTCGATGGCGACCAACCGCGGCGCGTCAGGCGCCAGCGCGGGTGCACGGCCAAGCGGAGGCGCCAGCGCGGGCGCTCGGCCGAGCGGCGGCGGGGCAGGCGCAAGGCCAAGTGGCGGTGGGGCGGCGCGAGGCGGTGGTGGTGGTGGCGGCCGCAGGCGCTAAAGGAGACTCGACGATGCGATCCACAGCTCGATACATCCGCGGCGCGACGATTACGAGTCTTGCCGCGTTCGTCGCCGCATTGGCGCTCTTCATGGCCTGGATTCCGGCGGCGCTTGCGCAGCAGAAAACGTTCGCCTCGCCGGAGGCGGCAATGAACGCGTTCGGCGACGCAGTCGCGACGAGCGACGAGGACGCCTTGAAGTCCATCTTCGGCGCTGACTTCCGGACGTACTTTCCGCCGGTCGGGGCAGAAGGGCGCTACCGCTTCCTCGCCGCGTGGTCCAAGTCGCACACGATCAAACCAGAGGGAGACGCGAAGGCGCTCGTTGCAGTCGGTGACGACGGATGGACCCTGCCGATCCCGATCGTGAAGACCGCGGGCGGCTGGCGGTTTGACACGCGCGCCGGCGCCGACGAGATGCGCATTCGCCGCATCGGCCGCAACGAGCGGGCCGTGATACAGGTGATGCTCGCCATCTATGACGCGCAGCGGGAATACGCGACGCGGGATCGAAACGGCGACGGCGTGCGCGAGTACGCGGCCAAGTTCAGAAGTGCACCGGGGAAAAAGGACGGGCTCTACTGGGCGAGTAAGCCAAACGAGGAAGCAAGCCCGCTCGGGCCGGCCGTCGCTACGGCCCGCGCGGCGGGAAGCGGCGGCGCCGCAGGGTACTACGGCTACGAGTACAAGATCCTCACCTCACAGGGCAAGAACGCACCCGGCGGCGCGTACGACTACGTCGCGCATGGCCGGATGATCGGCGGGTTTGCCGCCGTAGCCTGGCCGGCCAAGTACGGGGATACCGGCGTGATGACCTTCATCGTGAGTCACGACGGCGTGGTGTACCAGAAGGACCTCGGCCCCAACACCGCGACACTCGCGAGTGGCAATGACGCGCTTCGATCCCGACTCGACCTGGCAGAAGGTCGACCCGGGGACGTAATCCGGCGACGGTATTAGATCGTCGCGCTCGCGCATTGCGCCAGTCACTTCGTGGCGCTCGTGTCCTGTCCTTCGGTTATCCGCCAGAACGGCTTTTCCACTTCCACCAGCGGCCGGCCCGGTGCGTTGGGAGCAAGCCCGTAGCGCAGCAACGCGATCAGGTCGGAGCTGACCTTGGGATTCGACGTGAAGTAGCTGTGGCCGAACGTGTCGGTCTTGCCCTGGACCTGGATCACGTTGAGGATGCCGATCGTGCGCGCCTGCTCGATCTGCTCCGGCGTGAGCATGGTCGTGTCGAGGCGCCCGAGCCTGAAAATGCTGCCGAACAGCCAGCCTGACGTCGCAAGCGCCTTGTCGTCGGGAGACGAGTAGACCGTGATACGAAATCCGGGCGTGCGTTCCAGAACCATCCTCGGGTTCGGCGCCGAGCCCTACGGCAGGCCGGGGTCGGACAGCGCCTTGAAGAGCTTGGCAATGGCCACGTCGGGGTCCAGGTCGGGGGCAATCAGAACCATGTTGCCGATCTTGAAGCGGCGTGCGACGCTGCTTTTCTGCGTGTAGGCCTCGAAGTTCAAATCGGACGCCGCGGTGACGAGCACGTCCGTCCCACGGCTGTGCGCAATCAGGTGGAGCTTTTCCAACCCGGGCGTCGCGGCGATCGCGCGGATCGCCTTGCGCAGGTGCTCGGCCGCGAACTCGCTCGATTCGTAGTCGACCTGATACCCGAACAGGATTCCGCGCTTCCCGCCCGCGGGCCAGGTGAAGATCCCGCACACGAACTCGCGGCCCAGGTAATGGCACAACTCGCCCATCGTCAGCGCTGCGTCCTGGAAAGTATTGGCGACGCCGTGGACGTACAGCACGACTTCCTTGCGCGGACTCTAGGCCAGGCGACGCGCGACGTCGGCCTGCAATTCCCGAATGGCCGTCTCGTGCGCATCGACGACGGCGGGGTCACGCATCAGCCCGGCTTCGGTCGCGGTGACTTTGTACGGAATGCGCGGAAACCTGCCGAGTCTCCTTCGTCGGTCCGAGCGAGAGATCCAACGGAGTTGTCCGGTCGACGAGCAGGCTCTGGCTCAACAGCGCACCCCACGTCATGCCCTCGCCGAACAGAACCGTTGTCGATCCGAAGGCCATCGACCGCGACCGTTCCGACGTGTACGGCTCCCGCTCGTCGGGGCCGGTCGCGCGCGCTCGGTCGGTGATGTACAGCAGATCCAGCGGCGGTTTATGGTCCTCGGCGGGCACCTCGGTGAACAGCGGCTTCGCCTGCGGCCCGGTGTACAGCGCCGGCGTCGGCATCATCGGATACGTGGTCGCGCACCCGGCCACGCCGAGCAGTGCGGCCAGGGCAATCGCCAGTCGGAAGCGGGCTTCAGTCATCCTGCGCCTCCCTGACGGTTAATCCGGGTCGTTCGCGCTCACGCTCCATCAATCGACGTCTCGCTCGAGCCAGGCTGACGAAGACCACGGCGAAACAGATGATCATAGTCACTATCGAAGTAGTACAGTTTGGCGACTTCGATGCGTTTCGCGAGAAAACTGCAGGCGAGGACGGCCAATAACATTCCGGCCATTGGCCCTATCCAATAAATCCACCAGTCCTGCCATTCCCCGGAGATGACCGCCGGGCCAAGGCTGCGCGCGGGATTGGTGCTGGTGCCGGAGATCGGCGACTCCGCCCACACCATGATCGCGTACAGCGGGGGGAAGATCGCCGGGGTGTAGGGCCGGATCGCGCGGAAACCGAGAAAGACGCAGAGCAAGGCGACCATCGCAAACGTGGTGATCGCTTCGCCCAGAAGGACCGTCGTGTGGGTGGTACCGGGTCCCGGCAAGGTCGCGCCGAACGCGACGCTTTCCCCCATGTTTCCCCACAGAAGCAGCGGCAAGGCCCCCAGGACCGCGCCGATCAGCTGCGCTGCGATATATCCGAGGGTCGTTTTCAGATCGAGCTTGCCCATCAAGCGAAAGGCGAGCGTGACGGCCGGGTTGATGTGCGCCCCGCTGCGCATCCCTACCGGGGACAGCGCGATCAGCGCACCCGTCGTTCCAAAGAAAAATCCCGTGATCAGGCGCCTGAGGTCCTCGCCTGGAATCAGGCGCGCCATCGGGGTGCCGGATCCGAACATGAAGATGACCAGTGACAGTCCGACCAGCACCAGCAGCGCCGTACCGATCAGTTCGGACAGGAATACCGGCCAGGGCAGTTGGCCACCGTGCTGATCATTCATCGCATGCGAAACCAGCCACGGCGCCCACCAATCCCGCGATCACACCTCGGAAAACTGGATCACGACCTTGATGTCGTCGGGTTGTCTCTCCAGGGCCTGCTGGAAATTCTCCGGCTTTTCGCGGCGGGTGATCAGGCGGCTCAGCCACTTGCGGTCCGCGCGCGCCAGTGCTTCGGTGGCTTTGTACCAGTGACGCTTGTTCGCATTCACGCTGCCGACCACCACATTGTTTTTCAGAACCGCCGCCGCCGCGACATCGGCTACCGTTCGGCCGGCGACACCGCCGGCTCCGACTCCCGTGAGGCAGATGATCCCGCCCGCCCCGATCTTCTGGATCGAGTCGGCGATCACCGATCCGACACCCGTGCACTCGATGATGACGTCCGGCTCGAAGCCGATATCCATGACGCTCCCGGAGTGATAGGTCGCGCCGAGTTCGCGGACGAGTTCCGGCTTGAGCCCCGATTCGACCCGGTCGAGGACGTGGACTTCGATCCCGTGCTGCTGACCGACCAGCGCCGCGAGCAGACCGATCGGACCCGCGCCCGTCACGAGCATGGTGCGCGGCTCCCAGAAGGCGCGCTGCCCGACCGCGACAACCTGCTCCCACGCCTTGGTGACGACCGTCGTGGGCTCGAGCAGCACACCGAGGAGGCCGAGAGTGGGGTCGATCTTCATTGCGTACTCGGGCTCGATCCGCCAGCGCTCGGACATATAGCCGTCGATTTCCTTGATGCCGCGCTCGATGTACTGGCCGTTGCGGCACATGTCCCACTCGCCGACCGCGCAGTTCGGGCAGGGAACGGGATCGGGACGGCGCACGATGCCCACCACGAGATCGCCCTTCTTGAGCCCCCCTGCCGAGCCCGGGTCCAGCACGCGGCCGAGCGATTCGTGGCCCAGGACCAGGCGCTCCTTGCCGGGCGGGGACCAGCCATACTTCCCCTCCACGATCTCGACGTCGGTCCCGCAGACTCCGACGGCGATTGCTTCCACCAGCACCGAACCATTGCGGGCATCGGGTTCCGGGACGTCTTCGAGTCGTGCGCTATCTGGCTTCTTGGGTTCTACCGTAATCGCTTTCATTGGCTGAGCTCCAGGGCAAAACATGTGATAGGACCACGGTTGCATATCGAGATACAGGCCGCGCTCGGACAATTCGTTTCCTTCGCGGAGATAAATGGCCGTGCTGAGCAGATCCCCGAGCTGTACCGAACGGTTCTTGATTTCGGAAAAAGGCAGTCGAGATAACACTGGCTCGGATGGGGTGCGTAATTCACGACGACCACCATCCGTTCATTGCCGGGCCCCGTCCAGGCATGGGCGATGAAAGCATCCCAGGAGCCGTTTCCCTCCCAGGCCGGCCGACAGGCAAGCGACTGCCATTCCCCGCTTCTTACGACCGGCTTGCGCAGCATCGCAAGCAACCGTTCGTAGAAGTCCTGGACCTCCGATCCGGAGGTTCCTCAGGCGCCCGAACGAGGTGCGGTGAAATGCGTTTCTTCCGGCCTTCGAACTGCCCCTGATGAAAGAAGCGCAGGCCGGGATATGAAATAGGTGATCACCGCGGCGGCTCGGTGGACGGCGGGATCGAATGCAGCTGCAGCGCGGGGTTCGTCGTGGTTCTCCAGAAAACGCGCGAGCTTGATCTGATAATCCAGCGCCGCGTGGAGATGCTCGCGCACCGGCCGGGCGTGGCCTTCGCGCAAGCGGTCGTAGAGCCGCTTGTCGTAGGTGTAGTCGAAACCCTGTTGCTGCATCGTCCATTCCCGGTCCCAGTAGACCTCGGCCATGAAGCGGAACTCCGGATGTTCGCGCCGCACGGACTCGATCGCCCTGGGCCAGAAGAGCTCGGCCCGTATGCCCCAGGTGCTTTCGAACACGTCGGGCAGGACCAGCATGGCCATGTCGCATCGGACGCCGTCGCATTGCCCGGCGATGCGCTCCAGCTCGCCGATCATCGCCTGCTGCAAGTCCGGGTTGCCGTAGTCGAGCTGCAGCGTGTCGGGCCAGCCCTCGAAGTACGGGTCGCGGCCGTAGGCGAGCACCAGCGGGCCGCTTCCTGTCTGCACGCGGCAGTAGTTCCGCGGTGAACGGGCCAGGTCGGATTCGCTGCCCTGGACAAAATAATCCGGGTGCTCGTCGATCCACGGGTGATCCGGCGCCATGTGGTTCGGAACGAAGTCGAGCATCAGCTTCAGTCCGCGCTCTTGCAGTCGCTGTCGCAAACGTGCGAGCGCCGCAGCGCCGCCCAGATCGCGATGCACGGTGTAGCCCTGAATGGCGAAACCCGAGCCGGCGATGTCTTCGTCCTTGCAGGTCCGGCAGCGTCGCGGCGAACTCGCGACGCCATTCGGGATTCGCGCGCGAGATCGCCTGCGCCGCCGGGCCGGTCTGCCACACGCTCAGGAACCAGACCCAGTCAAAGCCCCGCTCCGCCAGCCGGTCCAGCTCGGCGATCCGGGATATCGTCCAGCCGCGCGGGCCGACCCAGTGTCGCCGACAGCGAAGTCAACCAGACGCGCGTGTTGACTTGATAGAGGGATGGATGAAGAACGCGCGTCACGTCTTCCGCGCCGGGCCAGGCTTCGTGCCCGCTGATCTTGCTTTGCCCTGCTCGAGCATCTTCCGGGCATCCAGGGACGCAAACAGGTGCATGAGCCGCGCGATCACCCCGGACCATCCTGTCTGATGGCTCGCGCCGACCCCCGCGCCGGTGTCACCGTGGAAGTACTCATAGAACAGGGGGTAATCTTTCCAATGGGGATCGTCCTGGAATTTTCCTGCCGTCCCGTGCACGGCGCGCCTCCCTCGCTCATCCTTCAGAAAGATGCTGGACAAGCGGCGCCCGATCTCGTCGGCCACTTGATAGAGGTTCATCTGCTTCCCTGATCCCGTCGGGCATTCGATGGTGAACTCGTCTCCGTAGTACAAGTAGTACTGAAGCAGCGCACGGAGAATCAGCATGTTGACCGGCATCCAGATCGGGCCGCGCCAGTTGGAATTGCCGCCGAACATGCCGCTGTCCCCTTCGCCCGGGACATACGACACCCGGTACTCCTGATCGCCGACACGATAGACGTAGGGATGATCCTGGTGGATCCGTGAGAGGGCCCGGATCCCGAAGGGGCTCAGGAACTCCTTTTCATCGAGCATGACCTTCAGCACCCGGCGCAGATTGGTCTCGTTCAGGATCGATCCCAGGAGCCGCCCTTGGTAGCCGGGCTTCTGCGGGTCATGAATGAAAGCGGAGAGCTGCGGTCGTGCGTCGAGGTACTCGCGCGCGGTCTGGCCGACCTCGGGGTACTTCTTCCTTAACGCCCCTTCGAAAATGGTCACTGCGCAAAAGGGCAGCAGCCCGACCATCGAGCGGACCTTGAGACGCTGGGCCTGTCCGTCAGGCAAGCGCAGCACATCGTAGAAGAAGCCGTCCTGCTCGTCCCACATCCCGAATTCCTCGCTGGGACGGATCATCCCCGATGCGATCATGAGGAAATGCTCGACGAATTTCGTCGTGAGATTGATATAAGCCGGATTGGCCATCGCCAGCTCGGCGCCGATCTCGACCATGTTCTGACAGAACAGGGCCATCCACGCGGTGCCATCGGCCTGCTCGAGATATCCCCCGGTCGGCAACGGCGAAGACCGGTCGAAGACCCCGATATTGTCCAGCCCCAGGAACCCGCCTTCGAACGCATTGTTTCCGAGACGATCCTTCCGGTTCACCCACCAGGTGAAGTTGAGGAGCAGCTTGTGGTAGCAACGCTCGAGCCAGGCGAGGTCTCCCTCCCCCCGCTGAGCCTTCTCGGTCAAGTAGGTGTAAATCGTCGACCAGGCGTGGACCGGGGGATTCACGTCGCCGAAATTCCACTCGTACGCGGGGATCTGGCCGCTGGGGTGAAGGTAACGGGACCGCAGGAAGAGTTCCAGCTGCTCCTTGCCGAAGTCCTCATCGACCAGCGTCAGGGCCGTGACATGGAAGGCGAGATCCCAGGCCGCGTACCAGGGATACTCCCACTTGTCCGGCATCGAGATCACATCCGCGTTGACCATGTGTCCCCAGCGGTCGTTGCGGATGGAACGCGGGTTCGCCTTGTACGGCTGGACGCCGTGCTGCTCGAGCCAGCGGCCGACGTCATAGAAGAAGAACTGCTTGGACCAGAGCATCCCGGCCAGCGCCTGCCGCATGACGCTCGCCGCGTCGGCGCCGAGCGAAGCAGGAATGACGCTCGCATAGAACGCGTCGGCTTCCTGGATCCGTGACTTGAAAACGGACTCGAACGCACCTCCCGAAATCGTCGCCAAGCGCTTTTTGCTTGGAGCCCTTCACCGGCTGGTCGCTGAGCCGCAGACGAATCGTGCGGGACTCTCCGGCACCCAGCGTGAGCGGGTAATGGGCCGCGACTTTCGTCCCCTTCTTCTCGGGGTTGACCGCGTCCTTCTTGGCGTGAACGACAAAGTTGTCGATGCCGTCTTTCACGTACGGCGAGGGATTGGGCGTACCGAACAGCCGCTCCGCATTGGTTTCATTCTCGGTGAACAGGAGCGCCGACGAGCCTTCCGCGTAAAGGTGGCGCTCGCCGAGATCGCGATGCGACGAGCGCGACGATCCCGCCGGTTTCGTCCTGCGCCAGCTGACGAAGGGTCGGACGATCCTCATCGTTGTCCCATGACCAGTCGTTGCGAAACCAGAGTGTGGGCAGCAGCTGGAGCGTCGCCGGTTCCGGCCCGCGGTTATGCACGGTGATCCGGATGAGCATGTCCTCGGGCGACGCCTTGGCGTATTCCACGAACACATCGAAATACCGGTCCTGGTCGAACACGCCCGTGTCGAGCAACTCGTACTCCGGCTTGCCCCGGCCGCGGTCGCGATTCGTCGCGACCAGATCGTCATACGGGTAGGCCGCCTGCGGGTACTTGTAGAGGTACTTCATGTACGAGTGGGTGGGCGTGGAGTCGAGGTAGAAGTAGTACTCCTTGACGTCCTCCCCGTGGTTGCCCTCGGCGTTGGTCAGTCCGAACAGGCGCTCCTTCAGGATCGGGTCTTTGCCGTTCCAGAGCGCCAGCGCAAAGCACAATCTGCTGCTTGTCATCCGAGATGCCGGCCAGGCCGTCTTCCCCCCATCGGTAGGCGCGCGAGCGGGCGTGGTCGTGCGGGAAGTAGCTCCACGCGTCACCGTCCTTCGCTGTAGTCCTCGCGCACCGTCCCCCACTGCCTCTCGCTCAGATAAGGGCCCCATTTCTTCCAGGGGATTTGCGCGTCACGCGCCTCGTTCAAGCGCTTTTGTTCCGCCATATCCAGCATTGCGGCGCCCATGGTGCGTCTCCTTCGGTGAGGATTTGGCGATGAGCGCGGCGGTCACGCCGCGCCGGTCGAGGCAGCGCGTCGCCGGTACACGCTCGCGGCCACGATTGCAGCGATCGTCTGCAGGGGGACCCCGAGCGCGACCATGACGATTGCCCGCTCATCGACGCCCGAGACGGCAAACAGCGGTGCGAAGGCCGCCCCGAGGTTGCGCGTACAGACGCCGAGGCTCAGGACGCTCTTCTGGGCCTGTGGCAGCCCGAAGGCGAGCGCGTACGCGCCGGCAGTCACGACGGCGTAGAAGATGACCTGCGTGAGCGTGGCGAAGCTCCCCGCCGACCCGATGAACGCCTTCCCATATATGACGACACACAGGCCGAGCATGACGATCGTGGCCACGCCCGTCGTCTTCTTGACGATCGGATGCAGTCGGGCGGCGGTGGCCGGCGCGGCACGCAGGATGGCCATGCCGACTACCAGGGGCACCAGCACCACGCTCAGCAGCGGCTTCGCGATGGACCAGGCGCTGACGCTCAGGCCCTCGACCAGCACCGGGACCACCAACGGCATGTACGCGACCGTGCCCACGGAGGCCAGCAACATGAAGCTCGCCGTGTACCCCATGTCTCCGCGGGCCCGCTCCACCATCATCGGCAGGAACGGCGCGCACGGCGTCATGCCGATCAGGATGAGACCGATCGCGTAGGGCTGCTCCAGCGGGATGACCCGCGTGAGCAGGACCGCGACCGCCGGGCCCAGCACAAAGCACCACAGCATGCTCAGCGTCACGAACCGCAGGTTCCGCAGCCCCACCATCGCCTCCTGGAGCTTCAGCCGCAGACCCATGTTGAGCAGGTTGCCCGCCATGAAGATCACCAGCGAGATCTTCAGCAGGATCATGAGCAGTTCGGTCATCTCGGGTCCCCTGCGCAGGGAGCGACCGGCATCCTCGTCACGCCAGCGCGTTCATTGCGCATGATCCTGCAGTCCCCAACGGGGACGATCGGCGCGCGCGCGGGCGCACGACGGGCACAGTTCGCGGTCCAGCAGCGCCGCCATGTGATCCGGCAGGCGCCGGCGCACGTAATCCCGGTGCGCGGGCGTCTGCGTCGGGGCACCGCATTCGCTGCAGGTGAGCAGCGGCTGCTCCTGAACCACCGTCCCGGTGATGATCGTGCGCCGCACGCCGTCGCGGTCTTCGAGACGGATCGCGCCGGTCGGGCAGACCTGCGTGCAGGCGCCGCAGCCGATGCACAGCTCCGCCGGCCGGGTGAAATCGAAATAGGCAAGCCGGCCCGCGTGGGTGTCGCCCATGCGCAGCGCCTCGATGCCCATCTCGCTGCACGCCACCATGCACAGGCCGCAGCCGATGCACACGTCGCAGCGCAGGCAGCGGCGCACCTCGTCCTGCGCCATGGCATCGGTCAGACCCTCCTCGATGCGCACGAAGTTGCCTTCGCCGAGCACTTCCTCGACGCTCTTCTCGGGCATCATCGCGCGCCGCCGATGGCTGCGATCGAGTGCGACGATCGACAGCGGCGTCACTTCCGCGCGGCGGACCGGTTTGCCGATCGACGCGTCCATCGCCGCGCCGCGCAGCCAGGCATCGATCGAGGCAGCGGCGATCTTGCCGGCGCGGATCGCCTCCACCGCGGTGCGCGGGCCGTGCTGCGCGTCGCCGCCGGCGAACACGCCGGGCACCTTGGTCATCAGCGTCTTCGGGTCGGCGACGATGAAGCCGCGCGTGTTCTCGACCGCGCTGCCTTCCAGCAGCGCGAGGTCGGTGCCCTGGCCCGCGGCCAGCAGCACGTGATCGACTTCGAGCGTCAGCAGGCGCGCCGTGTCGAACTTCGGATCGAACTTGCCGGCATCGTCCTTGACGCGCTCGCAGAACTGGAAGACGACCTCGCCTTCCTCCTCGATGCGCAGCGGGCCCCAGCCCGCCCGCAACTGCACGCCTTCGGCCACCGCCTCCTCGATCTCGTGCGGGCTGGCCGGCATCTCGCGCCGCTTCTCCAGGCACGCCAGGTCGACGCTCGCGGCGCCCTGGCGCAACGCGGTCAAGGCCACGTCGATCGCGACGTTGCCGCCGCCGATCACCACGACGCGCGGCCCGACGCGCACCGTGCTCACCGCTGCGCACGGCACGCAGGAAGTCGATGCCGCCGAGCACGAACGGATGATGCGCGCCTTCGATCGGCAGCAGGCGCGCCATCTGCGTGCCCAGGCCGAGGAAGACGGCGTCGTAGTTCTTGCGGAAGTCCTCGAGGCGGCCGACGCTGGCACCGGTGTGGATCGGGATGCCCAGCACGCGGATCTGGTCGAGCTCCTGCTCGAGCAGGTCCGGCGGCAGGCGATACGCCGGGATGCCATAACGCAGCATGCCGCCGGCCTTCTCCTGCGCCTCGAAGATCTCGACGTGGTGGCCGTAGGTGCGCAGGTAGTACGCAGCCGCCAGGCTGGACGGCCCGGAGCCGACGATGCCGATCCGCTTGCCGGTATCGGGGGCGATCTCGGGTTTCGGATATCCGCCATTCGCCAGGCAGTGCTCGGCCGCCTTGGCCTTCAACGGCCGGATGAAGACCGCGCCGTCGCTGCCGCCGCGCACGCAGGCCGATTCGCATGGCGCCGGACAGACCAGCCCGCAGGTCAGCGGCAGCGGGTTGTCGCGCCGGATGACCTCGATGGTGGAACGATAGTCGCCATTGCCGAGGTGGGCCATGAAGGTCGGGATGTCGATGTTGGCCGGGCAGGTGCTGTGGCACGGCGCGGCATTGCGCTCGAGGCACAGCCCCTCCGGGCAGGACTCGCGCCGCGCGTGGCTTTCCCACTGCGCGCGAAAGTAGCGCAGCGAACTGCCCAACGGCCACGCTGCGGCGAGCCCCTGCGTCTGCAGTTCCAGCGCGAGCGCATCGAGAGAAGCAAGATGACCGGCTTCGCCGCGCCCGAGGGTGATCTCGGCGACCAGGCGCGCGGTGCGCGCCAGCAACCCGCGTACCGGCGCGGCTTCGCCTTCGGCGAGCAGCCAGTGGCGATACAGCGCGCGCCGCGTCTGCTTGACCACGCACACGCCCGGCGCCATCACCATCAGCGTCGATGGAGCAGGCACGATGCCCGCCTCCGCAAGTGCCAGCGGTTCGCACGACAGGTCCGCTTGCGACAGCGGCAGGTAGCCGCCGAGGCCGTCGTCGAACACGAGCAGCGGGTCCTCGCCTTCGACCTCGACACCGCCGCCCCAGGCGTCGATCTGCCGCCGCAGATTGCCGGAGCGATCGTGCTCGACCAGGCCGCGCTGCTTCATGCCGCGGCGCAGGGTCAGCAACGATGCATCGGGTCCCGTTGCGCCCGCGAACAGCAGCGCGATCCGGCACCAGGTCTCGGGTGTGTGCACCAGCCGCGATCCATCGCCGGGCGGGCTCTCGCCCCAGCAACCCGGCTTGCAGTTGCGCAGCACGTCGATGCGCTTGCGCGGGCCCGACACTTGCGCCAGTGTGCGGATGGCATCGACCGCGTTGAGGAACGGGCGTTCGTGACCGGTCAGCTCGGCAGGCAGGCGCAATTCGACCGTGCCGCTCTCGCGCAGTCCGATGGCGATCAGCAGTCCTTCGGCCAGCAACCAGGGCGCGCCGGCGAGAACGGCCGCGGCGCCCCGGGCGCGCTCATCGAAGCTGGTGGCGTCGATCACCAGCACCGACGGCCCGTGCCCGCGCAGGAACCGGCGCCACGCGAGATGAACCGGCTCACCCGCGCCCGCGCACTCGGCGAGCCCGGCCTGCTGCACGCGCTGCAGGCGCTGCAGCGGCGTCAGCGTCTGCGCGCTGGTGAGGCCCGGCAGGGCACCGGCAAGCGTCGCCGCAGGCGGCACGGCGCCCGACAGGGCGGCCGCATCGGCATCGAGCCATGCGGGCAACAGCTGGCAGTTCGCTCATGGCCACTCCCTATTCGCCGCCGCTCGCACCACTCGTGCCGCCACCGAGCTCCTCCGCCACGAGCATGCGCGCGTAGCGCTCGCGCCGCGGGTCGGGCACTTCGTTGGCGCGGCCGAACGACAGGCAGCCCGTCACGCACTTGGTGACGCAGGCCGGCTGCAGCCCGGCATCGACGCGATCCATGCAGTAATCGCACTTGACCACCTTGTTGGTGGCCGGATCCCACTGCGGCACGCCCCAGGGGCAGGCCGAGATGCAGCTCTTGCAGCCGACGCAGAGCGCGGACTGGACGAAGACGATGCCGTCCTTCTCGCGCTGCTGCATGGCACCCGTCGGACAGGCCTTCACGCACCACGGCTCGTCGCAATGGAAGCAGGGCATGAACACGTGCCGCATCCGCGGCTGCCCGCCGACATCGATCGGGCCGACGGAGACGATCTTGCACGGGGCCGGGCCGGCGCCGAGGTCCTTGTTGGTCTTGCAGTGCACTTCGCAGGCCTGGCAGCCGATGCAGTTGGCCTCGTCGTGGCGCAGCATGTAGACGCTCATGGTCAGGCTCCCTTCGCCGCGGCGGGCTTGATGCGGACGATGGTCTCGGTCAGCGCACAACCGCTGCCGGCCGGGTCGAAGTCGTAGAGCTTGCCGTGCTGCAGCCGCTGATCGGCGACGCCGACGCCGACGGCGCGCGTGGCCACCGGCACCGTTGCGCCGTAGCCGTGCAACATGAACACCGCATCGGGGTGGATCCACGGCGTCACCTTCGCCTTGATCCGTCCCGTGTAGCTGCCGCCGCCGTTGACCTCGACGGCGGCGCCATCGGCGATGCCCAGGGGCTGCGCCCGGTCCGGATGAATCCAGAGCACCTGCTCCGGGGCGATCTCCCTGAGGATCGGGTTGTTGAGGGACTGGCCATGCGCCAGCGTCGGTGGCCGCCCGAACAGCAGGTTGAAGCGGTCGCCCGTGGGCGCCTCCTTGGGCGTCGTAGGGCGGCAGGCTCGGCAGGCCGGCCTTCTTCAGCACTTCGCTCTCGATCTCGATCTTGCCCGACGGCGTCGGGAACTTGAGTTGATCGCGCGGCATCAGCTTCGGTGCGGCGGCGAGGGCGACGACGCCCGCCTCGCGCATCTCGGCGATGGTGATGCCGGTGCCTTCGAGCTGGTAGTTCCAGAGTTCCTCGATGGTCTCGAAATCGAGCGCTTCCTTCGCGCCCATGCGGTGGAGGATCTCGCGGAAGATCCACCAGCCCGGGCGGCTGTCGAAGCGTGGCGCAATCGCCTGATCGCGCATCAGGAATACCGGCATCGGGCCGGGCAGCTGGGCCAGGATGTTGGCCCGCTCGAGGTAGGTCGACTCGGGCAGGATGACGTCGGAGTACCAGCCGGTTTCCGAGTAGCGCACGTCGATCGAGACGAGCAGCTTGAGCTTGTCCATCGCGTGCTTCACCGCCTCGGTGTCGGGCAAGGAAGTCAGCGGATCGTGACGGTAGGCGAAGTACGCGCCCATGCCGTAGGGCTTGCCGCTTTCGAGCGCGGCGAACAGCTGGTGCAGCGCGCCGATGGCCGGATCCCATTGCGGCCGCGTGGCGCCCGCGCCATCGACGCGCGGCTCGGTCACTTTGGGGGCGCGGGCGGCCAGACGCTTCAGTCCCTTGCGGCCGTAGGCCTCGGGCGGCTTGGCGATCACGAAGCCGCCTGGCATCTCGATGTTCCCCATCAGCGCATTGAGGATCAGCGTCGTGCGGGTGACGTGGAACGACTGCTTGTGGCGCGCGCTCAGCCAGCCCGGATGGAAGATCACGCGCGGCCTGACGGCGGCGATCTCCTTCACGAAAGCGCGCAACTCGCCGGCGGGCACGCCGGTATGGGGCTCCTGCCATTCCGGCGTGGTGTCCTTGACCGCCGCGCGCAAGGCGTCCATGCCGGAAACGAAGCGGGCGACGAAGTCCTTGTCGTACACCTCCTGCTTCAGCACTTCGTGGATGATGGCCAGGTTCAACGCATAGTCGCTGTTCGGGCGCACCTGCCAGTAGCGGTGCGCCTTGCAGGCCGTGAGGCTGGCGCGCGGATCGATGTAGGTGACGCGCAGCCCGTTCGCCACGGCGTCCATGAAGACCTTGGCCTCCTTGACCATCAGTGATTCGACGACGTTTCTCCCGTACAGGACGAGGTGCCTGGCGTTCCGGTAGTCGGGAATCAGCCCGGCATGGCTGAACCCGTAGATCGACATGGCAGCGTTGTGGCCGTTGCCCGCGCAGGTGACATCGTGGTTGAAGTAGTTCGGCGAGCCGAGTGCCTGCAGGAAGGTGCGGGTCAGGTCGGTGAACGGGCCGCCGCGGTCGGACAGCGCGATGCCGCGCCCGCCGTGTTCGTCGATCGTCTCGCGCAGCTTGTCGGCGACGTAGTCGAGCGCTTCGTCCCAGGACGCTCGGCGCCACTGCCCGCTCCCGCGCGGGCCCGTGCGGATCAGCGGCGTTTGCGGCCGCTCGTCGTCGTACTCGAAGGACAGTCCGGCCGCGCCCTTGGCGCACAAGGCTGGCGCCGATGACCTTGTCGTTTGGATTGCCCTGCAGCCAGATTGGCTTGCCGTCCTCGACCGTCACTTGCATCGGGCAGCGCACCGCGCACATGCCGCACATGCTGTAGACCGTGCGCCGGCCGGGGGTGCCGACACCGCGTGCGTTGGGTGCCATCGTGGAACTCATTGCAGTCTCCTTGCCTGACTCATCCATGCAGAACGCATCGCGCCGACGACTTCACTCCATGAACCAGCCATGGCTCACGATCAGCGACTGGCCGGTCAGCGCGTTGGAGGGAAACGCCGCGAAAAACAGCGTGGCCTCGGCCACGTCTGCCACGGTCGTGAACTCGCCGTCGACGGTTTCCTTCAGCATGACGTTCTTGATCACTTCGGCCTCGGTGATCCCGAGTTCCTTGGCCTGCTCGGGAATTTGCTTGTCGACCAGCGGCGTGCGAACGAATCCGGGGCAGATCACGTTTGCATGCACGCCGTACTGGGCGCCCTCTTTCGCGACCACCTTCGCGAGGCCGATCAGGCCGTGCTTCGCCGTCACGTACGGGGCCTTGAGCTTCGATGCCTCCTTCGAGTGCACCGAGCCCATGTAGATGACGCTGCCGCCGCGACCGGACTTGTACATGTGCGGCAGGCAGGCGCGCGTCGTGAGGAAGGCGCCGTCGAGGTGGATCGCCAGCATCTTCTTCCAGTCCGCGTAGCTGAACTGCTCGAGCGGGTGCACGATCTGGATGCCGGCGTTGCTGACGAGGACGTCCACGCTGCCGAATGCGGCCACGGTCGCCGCCACGCCGGCGTTCACCGCCTCTTCGCTGGCAACGTCCATGGCGACGCCGATCGCCTGGCCGCCGCCCGCGCGGATCTCTGCGGCCGCAGCGTCCGCCGCAGCCTTGTTCAGGTCGGCAATGGCGACCTTGGCACCCTCGCGCGCGAACGTGAGCGCGATTTCCTTGCCGATGCCACTGGCGGCACCGGTCACGATGGCGGCCTTGTCCTTGAGCTTCATTTCACTTTCCTCTCGGTTGCGAGATAGTCGTGGACGACGGTCCCCAGATTCAGGGTGAGGTCGCACACGATGTGGGTTGCCGATAGCACTTCCAGCACCGGCAGGTCAGCGACGGGTGCGAGTGCGTGGTGGAACAGCTCCAGCGCCGCCGGTCCGCTCCACGCGCCGTGGACGGTAACGTCCCCGCACCGGTAACGCACGATTTCGCAGATGCGCGGCGTGCCATCGACGTGCGGAATGATCTTCAGCAGATAGCCCGGCGCTTCAACCGATTCGCGGACCTTGTCGTTGTCGAGTGCCCGGTGCTTGTAGCCCATCGTCGCAACGGCGACCGGCACCGGGCCGAACCTGAGCACGCCGCCGAGGGTGTCCTTCTCGACCTTGAGAATCGGCGAAGCGAGCTTCTTCGGAAAGCCCCACAGCTCGCGCCCGCCGGCAATGGGCGGGTCGCAGTCCAGGTACATCGCGTGGACGTAGCCGCCCTTCTCGCCGCGAAAGCTGACCGGGATCACCTGCCCGCTTTCGGTGTAGTCGCCGAATCCCGTCGAGTCGGGCATGCGGATGAATTCGTACTTGACGATCGGCTCCGTGAACTCCAGCGGCGCCGGGATCACTGCCTTCAGCTTCTCCGGATCGGTCCGGTAGGCGATGATGAAAAACTCGCGGTTGACGAAGCGGTACGGGCCGGGCGGATACGCCGGGCTGGTGAGTGGCATCGCGAATGCGCGTTCTCTGACCTCTGACTCTTTCATGGAGAAATCCTTTCGCTGCCCAGAGGCTCTACAGATCGAAGACGCGCACGCCGTTGCCCAGTTCGGTGACACGGCAGGCGTCCGGGTGCTCGAGCACCTTCTGGACGTCGTTGTGCCCCCCTTGCCAGAGGTCATCGACGGTCGCGCGCGAGAACTCGTAATCCTTGAAGTCGGACGACTTCGTATCGTGCCGGTTGACCAGGTGGATCAGCGACAGGCGGCCTCGCCGGCTCACCTCTTCCAGCTTCTTGACTTGCGGATCGGAGCGCATGCTTTCCGGCAATTTCCCGAGCACGTCGGCAAGCACGCTCCGCAGCGCCTCGATATTGCGGATCTGGTCTTGCGAAAAGCGCGTCTTGCTCTGGAACTGGATGTCCTTGACGCGTTCCTGCACCTGGCCGAGATTCTTCGGCATCTCGCCCAGACCGCTGAACAGGTCGACGGCCACGATCAGCGCGTCCATGCGGAAGTCCTTCGCGACGTACTGCAGCGGGGTGTTGGACATGATCCCACCGTCGAAGTAGTACTCGCCGTCGATCTCCACCGGCGGGAAACCCGGCGGGAGCGCGCCGCTGGCCATCACGTGGCTCGCCGTGATCGCATGGTCGATGCTGTCGAAGTAGACGGACTCGCCGGTGCGCGCGTTGACCGCGCCGAGCGACAGCCGGACGTCGTCGGCATTGATGCGGTCGAAGTCGACCAGCTCCTCGAGCGTTGCCCGCAGCGGCTCCGTGTCGTAGTAGCTCAATGCCGCCAGTGTCCCTTCCGGGGCGACCTGCGGCGGCGGCATCCGCGGAGCGAAGAAGCCCGGGATGCCGAAGAACATCGCCGACGCGGCGGCCATCCGGTTCATCATCGGGCGCGCGAAATCCATTGTCGCCGGGAGAGTGAACGGTGCCTGCGACGAGACGCGGTTCCAGAATTCCCGCAGGCGATCGATCCGGTCCTCCGGCCGGTTGCCCGCGATCAGCGCGGCGTTGATCGCGCCGATCGATATGCCGACGACCCAGTCCGGCATGAACCCTGCAGCGGCAAGGCCCTCGTAGACGCCCGCATGGTATGCGCCCAATGCACCGCCGCCCTGCAGCAACAGAACGCGACGCTCATGCGCCTCGAAGCCGATCGCGGCACGCGCCGAGTTTCCGAGGCGCGTTTTCCGGCTCGTCGGCATACCGATCACCTTCTCGCAGCCGCCGGCTTCGGCGCCCGCACGGCGCCGAGCGCGAGAGACCAACTCTTCGTCATCAGAGACTGTTGCATGTGGCTTTCATATCGGAGTGCCAACGGTTGATGGGACGTTGAGCACACTCCAACGCCTTGACCCATTTCATCATGCAACCCAGGCTGCTGCTGGACATTTCCAGACAGCAGATAGACATATTCGGACAGCGTCACACACTCTGTTTGCGTTGGATCAACCAGTCGGCAATAAGACGCAGGCGGAGTGCGACAACGCGCATACCGCGCAAGGACAAAGTCGACCGCCAGGAGGCAGTCGGCCCTGTCATTCGTGTCGTACGCCGAACGATCTCGGTCAGGGCGCGGAGGGCCGCGCCGTGCTGTCTGCGGCCGCGTCCAGTGCCTGGAAGCGTTCGATCGCCGCGCGTGCGTTGAACAGCATGCGCTCGCGGCCGAGTCGCTCGTAGAGGCCGGCATGGCGCACGACCTCGAGCGCGCCGGGATTGAGCCCCACCAGCCACACGACGGCGCCGCGTTCGGTCGCGCGCTTCTCGCCTTCCATGAGTGCCTGCAGTGCGGAGTATTCGATATCCGGTACCCGGCTCATGTCCAACGCCACGACGCGGGGCTTGTACTGCGTGATCAGCGCGTTGATCTGCTCGCCCACATTCTGCGCATTGACGAAGAACAGGCGCCCCTCCGGACGCACGATCAACAGCCCATCGAAGGTTTCGTCGTCGGGGTGCTCGGGGGACAGCGGGCGCAGCACGTCGGCCCCGCGTTTGCGACCGATGACCGACACGCGTGGGCGGGCGGTCTGGCTGGCCAGGCCGATCAGCGACATGATGATCGCCACCACGATGCCCTCGAGCGTGCCGAAGAGGAGCACACCGAGTGCAGCGACGATTGCCCACCGAAATTCCATCGTGCGCACCTTGCGTATGGCAAGGAACTCCACGGGCTGGATCAGTCCGATCGAGTAGACGATGACGATCGCCGCGAGCGTGGCGTGAGGCAGCAAGCCCAGCACCGGCGCCAGCAACAGCATGGTTGCCGCCGCGACACCGGCGGTGACGAGCGACGCCTTCTGCGACCGCCCACCCGTTGCGCGCACGACTGCGGTCTGCGACGTTCCGCCGCCGGCCGGCATCGCGCCGAGCAGCGCACCACCAAGGTTGGCCGCGCCGGTGGCGATCAGTTCACGGTTGGGATCGATCGGCGGGTCCCCGGGTCGTGCAAAGGCGCGGCCCGCAGCAATCGTTTCGGTGAAGCTCATCAGCGCGATCCCGAGCGCCGCCGGCAACAGTTGCTGGATCAGTGCGAGGTCCGGCATCGTGAGCGACGGAAGTCCTTGCGGAATCAGGCCGACCGTCGAGACGCCCAGTGCGTTCAGGCCGAACAACCACGCCGCGGCAATGCCGCCGCCAACGGCGACCAGCGGCGCCGGAGAGTGCGGCCACACGCGGTCCATCCCGATCAGCACGAGAAATGTTGCCACGGCGACCGCGAGCGTCATCAGCGAGGTATCGGGCAAGTGATGCACGACGCTGAGGAGATCTCGGAAGAATCCCTGCTTGGTGATGTGGATCCCGAATAGCTTCGGCGCCTGGTCGAGCACGATCACCAGGCCTACGCCGGCCTTGAAGCCGGTCAGCACTGGTGAGGAAATGAAGTTGGCGACGAATCCCAGACGCAGCAGCCTCGCCAGGAGCAGCATCGCGCCGACCAGCGCGGTCAGCGTGGCCGTCGCCGTGACGAGCTTCGTTGGTTCGCCGTCCGGCACCGCCAGGCCGAGTGCCGTTCCGGCCAGGATCGCGAGCGTGGTGCTGGTGCTGACGCTGAGCACCCGCGACGAGCCGAGCAGCGCGTAGACCACCATCGGTATGAAGGCGGTATAGAGGCCAACCGCAACGGGCAACCCGGCTACGGTCGCGTAGGCCATTGCCTTGGGCAGAACGACCGCCGCAGCCGTGAGGCCGGCGACCACGTCGAAGCGCAATGTTGCCGTGCCGGGGTCGCCTGCCTTCGTGCCCATCGGAGTTTCGCTCATGCGGCTCGCTAAAACCGCTCGGGCACGTACTTGAACGGATAATCGATAGTTTTGTAACGGCCGATCTTGCGCTTGGGCAGCTTGACCTTCATGGCCTGCGGGGCCTTGTAAGGAATCTTCTTCAAGAGGTGGCTGATCACGTTCAGGCGCACGCGTTTCTTGTCCTCCGAGCGCGCAACGAACCACGGTGCCCATGCGGTATCGGTGGCAGCGAACATGTCGTCGCGCGCCTTCGTGTAGTCGTCCCAGCGATCGTAGGACTTCACGTCCATCGGCGAGAGCTTCCAGATCTTGCGCCCGTCGTCGATGCGTGCCGCGAGCCGGCGGGTCTGCTCCTCGGGGCTCACTTCCAGCCAGTACTTCAACAGGATGATGCCCGAATCGATCATCAGCTTCTCGAACAGCGGCACCATTTTCAGGAAACCCTTCGCCTGCTCCTCGGTGCAGAACCCCATCACGCGCTCGACCCCCGCGCGGTTGTACCAGCTGCGGTCGAAGATCACGACCTCGCCTGCGGCCGGCAGATGCGGCAGATAGCGCTGCGCATACATCTGGGACTTCTCGCGGTCGGTCGGTGCGGGGAGGGCGATGACGCGAAACACCCGCGGGCTCACGCGCTCGGTGATCGCCTTGATGGTGCCGCCCTTGCCGGCGCCGTCACGGCCCTCGAAAACGATGCAGACCTTGAGGCCCTTCAGCTTGACCCACTCCTGGAGCTTGACGAGCTCCCCGTGCAGCTTCTTCATCTCCCGCGCGTACGCCTTTCCGGAGAGCGCCTCGTCGGGCGTCGCCGTGCCGGATTTACCCGCACCGGCCTTGGCAGCATCAGCTTTGCCCTTCTTCGCCTTGTGCTTCGACTCGTCCTTCGTCTTCGCAGTCTTCTTTGCCATCATCGTCTCCATCAAATGATTGTGTCAGGTTGATCGCTGTTCGAGCCGCGCGGGAAAACACCGGATGCGCGCCTCACCCGGGTTTCCCCGCGAATCGCATGCGCCAGGCGCGCAGGCGGTCTACGAAAGCGTCGAAGACCAGCACGGCGAATACCGAATACGAGGTGATGAGCGTGTAGTCGAGGATGCGCTGGTAGAACTTCATGTTCGGATCGTCACCGGTGAAGCCCTGAGTCAGAGCGTCGGGAAAGACGATGAAGACCAGCGTCGACAGGCCGTAGCTCCACCGGTAGTAATTCGGCTTCAATCCCCCGGGTCCGTCACCGAAGATGCGGGTGGCGTAGAAGAGCGAAAACAGCGCCATCACCAGCACGAACCAGAACCAGGACGGCCACAGCTTCATCAGCCACCACATGATCAGCCCCCCCGTGGCGCCGATGACAGTGGCCATGAACAGGTCGCCGGCGAGCTTGCGCGCCGTCGCCCGGCTCGCGTGCTGCGCAATCATGGCCGGCTGATAGTAGCCGATCAGGTAGCGGATGTTGTTGTCGCTACTCAGCATGTACGCAAACAGCGGCAGCAGCACGACCACCGGCCTGAGTGCCAGGATGCCCCGGTCCACCGACGTGCCTGCGGCGCGGGGCGCATTGGGCAGGCCCGGAAATACGCCGCCGGGCAGTACCGCGAAGGCGATCCAGATGATGGGGAACAAGGCGAGGGCGCTCTGCGAGAAACCTTTCGCGAATTCGACGCCCACGTCCATCGAGTTTTGCCCGAACGCCGGGACCAGGGTGACCCCGACGATGACGAAGATGGCGTTCAGGCTTGCGATCTTGCCCTGGGCCTGCAGGTGGAAGGTGACGAACAGAATGAGCGCGACGAACGCGAAGCCGAACAGCTGATAGCTGTGCAGCGGCAGCATCAGCACCACCCCGAGGCCGGTGAATGCAAGAAGCTTCGTCACGGTCCACACTCCGAACCGCAGCGAAGGTGCCGCCGGCACGGGCAAGGCCAACAGCGGGATCACCAGCGCAACCAGCATGAACGAGAACGGCCAGTTGACGTAGCTGCTGTAGGCGGTCGCCAGGCTGACGCCGATGACGAACCGCAGGATGCGCCGCATCCTGGGGTCGTCGAGGCCCCGCGCCTTCGGCACTGCCGCCGCGGTCGCCGCCTCAATAGGCATAGGACAGGAGCCCGCTCAGCCACATCAGGATCCGGCCCAGTGCGTTGAGGATCGGCCGGTCGCCGGTGTAGACCAGCACGCTGACCTGGCTGCCGACGCGCGCGCCGAGTTGCGTGGCCTCCGCGGGATTCTCGAAATCGATCAGCACCGGAAACCGCTGCGCGTTGCGCAGCCAGTCACGCGCATTCTGGACCGTGGGCAGCGTGCCCGGCTTCGAGGTGGACTCGGCCGCGGTGACGCCGTAGGTGATGCTGCGCACACGCCCGCGCAGGGTCTTGTCCGGCCAGACGTCCAGCACCAGATCGACGGCATCGCCCGGCTTGATGTGGCCGAGGTTGTTCTCGGTCAGGTTCGCCTCGACCCAGATCTTTTGAACCGCAACGAAGGTCATCAGCGGCTGGCCGGTCGCGGCGAAGTTTCCGACGTCGACCCGCAGGTCAGTCACCAGGCCGTCGTTCGGCGCAACGATGCGCGTGTACTGCAGGTCCAGCTTCGCCTTGTCCAGTGCCGCGCGCGCAGCGAGCAGTTGCGGGTTACTTTCGTCGCGCGGCCCGAGTGCGTCGATCGCCTTCTGCAGATTGGCCCTGGCGCTGGCCAACTGGGCCTCCGCCTCGACGCGGGAAGCCGTCGCCAAGTCCAGTCCGCGCTCCGAAACCGCGCCGGGGACATCCGCGTCGATGCGCTTCAGGCGCACCTCGTTCTGCGCGTCCTTGGCCAGGGCGGCCTTTGCGGCATCCACCGCGGCCGCAGCCGCTTCGACCGTCGAGCTGGAGACCTTGAGATTCTGCTGGGTGAGCGCGAGCTGGGCTTCGGCCGCGGCGACCGCCAGCTGGTAGCGCACCGGGTCGATCCGGGCGAGCAAGTCGCCCTTCTTCACGACCTGATTGGTGCGCACGTCGACGGAGAGAATTTCTCCTGCCACCTGCGGCGCGATCGGCACCACGAACGCGTTGACGCGCGCCTGCGTCGTGAACGGGGTGTAGCGGTCGGCGGCCATGTACCAGGCGAGCAGGAACAGACAGAACGCGGCGAAGATCAGGACCCACTTGCGCACCGGGTCCATCCGCCTCGAGGCCGATGGCGTTTCCGATCTGGCGGACGCGCTGCCGACGCCGGGTGCCGGTGCGCGCGCCGCCGCCGGCGGCGCGGACGTCTTCTCCGGTTCTTTTCCCGGTTCCCGCCCCACCTGCGGAGTCTTCGGTTGCTCGCTCATGGCATGCCTACATTCGGGTTGACGCTGTTTACCAGTCCGGGGACGGCCAACCTCCGCCATCGCCCTTCAACGGAGGTTCGGTCGCCTCCGGTTGCAAAAGATCGCCCCAGTCGACGCGCTTTCGCATGGTGTCGCGGGTCGCCTCGTCCACGAATCCCTGGCCCGAACGGTCTTCCCAGCCACCGCCAAGCGCCCGATAGATCCCGATCGCGCTGCTGACCGTGGTGCCCCGCGCCGATACGGTTTGCTGCTGCGCCCGCAGCAGTGCGCTCTGGGCGTCCAGCACGCGCTGGAAGTCGTAGAAGCCTTCGCGATATCCGACGTTGGCGATCTTGAGCGAGCGTTTTGCCGACGCTTCGGTCGCGGCCAGAATCCGCTCCTGCTCGCGGCTGCGAAGGAACGCCACCATGCCGTCCTCGACCTCCTTCACCGCGTTGAGCACCGTGCTCTGGTAATTCTCCAGCAGTTGCTGCAGCCGGGCATCCTGCACGCGGACGTTGTTGCGGATGCGGCCGTAGTTCAGGATATTCCAGCTGAAGTACGGTCCGCCGACGAACGCGATGGAGTTCGCGTTGAAGAGCTGGCCGATGCCGCTGTTGCCGGTGCGCGTGGAGTTCGTTCCGTCGGCGGCGATCACGCCGAAAAAGCCGCTCAATCCGAAGCTCGGATAGAGGTCGGCCTCGGCGACCCCCACCGCCGCGCTTTGCGTCGCCGCGGCAAGCTCCGCCTGCCGGACATCCGGACGCCGCCGGAGCAGATCAGTCGGGGCGCCCGCGGCAATCGCTGGCGGCGCCGCCGGAATCACGCCCGGCTGCGGGCCCAGAATTTCCGCGAAGCTGCCCGGAGGCTGGCCCAACAGCGTACTGAGGGCGTTCTTTGCCTGCTGCAGGCCGGTCTCCAATGGGGGGATCGACGCCTGGGTCCCCAGCAGCTGGGTGCGCGCCTGGAGCACGTCGAGCTCGCCGACGTCGCCGCCGCGGAACCGGGCCTCGGTGATCTGCACGGCGCGCTGCTGGATCGCGACGTTGTCGTGCGCGACCCGCAGTTGTTCCTCGGCGGCGCGGATCGCGACGTAGGTGTCCGCGACCTGCGCGACGAGCAGCACGAGCGCGTTGTCGTAGGCAGCGATGGAGGCCAGCAGGTTGGATCGGCGGACTCGATCGCGCGCCGGAACTTGCCCCAGAAATCGAGTTCCCAGCCGACGCTGGCGCCGATGTTGTACTCCCAGAACCGCAGGTCCCCGGCCGACGTGTTGGCGGCATTCCTGCTGGCCGACGTATAGGTCACGTTGCCGTTCGCCTGCTGGACCTGCGGATAGAGGGTGCCCACGGCGATCCCCAGCTGGGCGCGCGCCTCCAGTACCCGCAAGCCCGCGATCTTCAGGTTGTAATTGTTCTGGTAGGCGATCTGGACCAGCTTGCTGAGCACCGGGTCATCGAAAACTTCCCACCACCGGATCTGCTCCACGGGCGTGCGCGTGACGGCCGCACGGTCGGCCTCCTGCCATTGCTCGAGTACCGGTGCCTTGGGCTGGACGAAGTCGGGGCCGACCGTCGTGCAGCCCGCGAGCACCAGCATCACGACAGCCCAGCGCACCGAGCGAACGCCACGACGACACTCCTCGGTGCGCGATTCGGCGAACGCCTCGCGGTACCGCCTTGCGCGTCGTTTCATGCCCGTGACTTCGGCGAGGCCGCGTGCCGCAGGATCACGGCTACCGCGGTGCCGCTGCTTTCGTCGCACCGACGGGCCGCGACGCTGCTCACTACCTCATTTTCGCCGCCGGCTTCGGCGCCGGCTCGACGCTGAGCGCGAGCGCTTCGGTGTAGGTCACCTCGACCTGGCCGCCCTTCTTGACGACCTTGAACTGATCGGGGTTGCGCCCGTCGAGCGTCACGACGTTGCCCCGCGGCCCCTTGAGCGTAATCGCCGCCACCTCTTCGGCGTCGACGCCGCTGACGTCGGCAATCGCGGTGACCGTCACAGTGCGCCGGCGACTTTGCCGCCGGCTGCTCGCCGGGCTGCGCCGCTCGACTGCCCCCTCGCGCACGGTCGGTTCACCCGCCTCGACCTTGGTCTTTCTCAGCTCGAGGGTGAGCGCCTGGGCGTAGCGCGCGACGACGTAATCGCCGAGCTGATCTGGTCAAAGTTCTTGACATCATCGTGTGCGACGATGTCCATCGACATTGCCCTTCGGCCCCTTGAGTGTGACGGTGCGCGTCGCCTTGTCGATGCCGTACGACCTGGGCTGAGATCGTCGCCGTACTGACGATCGACGCCTTGCCCGGTTCGCTCGTGACGACGGCGCCTCCTGCTGCGCCTGGTTGCTGCGCCAGCGCTGTCGTGGCAAAGGCCGCCGCCATTAGGGCGACTGCGAGCGCTGACATTATCTTCATTCGAGACATTTCCACGAAACTTCTCCGTTCGAAAGTGTAAGGGTCGGTGCAACGTCAAACGGCCTGCGATCGTCACAGCCTCCGGCGTCAGCCACCAATGATCCATTTCATCATGCGGGCCGCAGTCGCGCTGGACACTTCCGGACACTGACTGGACATTTTCGGACAGCGTCGCGTATTCTGCTTGCGTGAGATCCACTCGAAGACAGTCAGGCGGCGTGCGGCTGCAAAAGGGGGGGCGCGGGGCCGAAGAGGCGACCGTTCGGGTCGGTGTCGCGGCGGCGATTCCGGCGGTCCTCAGGAGCCTGGGTGCCGATCCGGCCGAGGTCGTGGCCGAGGCGGGGTTCGACCTGAAGCTGTTCGACGATCCCGACAATCTGATTTCCTACTCAGCCCGGGGGCATCTCCTCAGCCGGTGCGTGGCCAGGACCGGCTGCAGGCATTTCGGACTCCTGCTCGGTCAGCAGGGTCGCCTGTCCTCCCTGGGGCTGGTGGGCTTTCTGGTGCAGCACTCGCCGGACGTGGGAACGGCCCTTCGCAGCCTCGTGCGCTATCTGCACCTTCACGTTCGCGGCGCGGTGCCAACTCTGGCGGTGCATGGCGACACGGCAACATTGGGTTACGACATCTATCAGCCCCAAGTCGAGGCGACCGACCAGATCGGGGACGGCGCAGTTGCCGTGATGGAGAACATCATGCGCACGCTGTGCGGTCCCGAGTGGAGGCCCCTCGAGGCCCGGTTCGCCCACCGCAAGCCGGAGGACGTCGGGCCGTTCCGCCGATTCTTCCGAGCCCCCCTGCGCTTCGACGCCGAGCAGAACGCGCTGCTGTTCTCCGCTGATTGGTTGAATCGGCGTTTGCCCGATGCCGATCCCGATCTGCGCCGTCTGCTGCAGAAGCAGATCGACGCGCTCGAGGCCAGACACCGCAACGACTTCCCGGCGCAGGTGCGGAGCGTGCTGCGGACCGCGCTCCTGACAGGTCACGCCAAGGCAGACCAGGTCGCCGCGCTATTCTCGTTGCACAGTCGCACCCTGAATCGCCACCTGAACGCCTTCGGCACCAGCTTCCGGCAACTCGTGGACGAGAGCCGTTACGAGATCGCCCGGCAGATGCTCGCGGACACCGGGATGGAGGTCAGCCAGATCGCCGACTCACTCGACTACGCCGATGCGAGCGCCTTCACGCGGGCGTTCCGGCGCTGGAGCAGCTCCACGCCTGCTGCCTGGCGGGCGAAGCGAAGCCGCGCTACCTTGCTTTAGTTCAAGGCTTATACGGCTCTAGCCATGGTCCTGTTGACTGCATTCGTGCTCGTCGTCTTCCTCTATAGCCTTGTCTCGCGGCGACTGGAGCGGACGGTCATCACTGCACCAATGTCTGTTCACGTCCGCGGGCGCTGCAACGATGCTCCTGCCTGCGGCCGTCACTGAGCTCGCCCTCGATCGCAACGCATTGCTCCTGGTCGCGGAGCTGGGCCTCGTGATGACGCTCTTCACCGATGCGAGCCGGATCAGTCCCTCGTTCCTGAAAGCCGGACGTAGTCTTCCCATCCGCCTGCTCAGCACGGGCATGCTGCTGACCATCCTGCTGGGTGCCGTGTTCGCGATCGTCGTGCTGCGCGGACTCACTTGGTGGGAAGCGGGCATCCTGGCCGCCATCCTCGCGCCGACCGACGCCGGCCTCGGGCAGGTCATCGTGAACAGCGAACGGGTGCCGCAGAGAATCCGTCAGTCTCTCAACGTCGAGGCTGGGCTCAACGACGGGCTCTCCGTCCCGTTCCTGCTGCTGTTCATCGCACTTGCCATCGCCCAGGGGAGTACCGAGAGCGCGGGCGCGGTGCTCGCTCGTTTCCTGGGCGAACAGCTTGGCTACGGGGCACTGATCGGCGTGGGAATTGGCGCAGTCGGTGGATGGCTCCTCGGACTGGCCAGCCGCAAGGGGTGGATGGCGCCGCCGCTTGGGCAGCTCGGCGTGGTGGCGCTCCCCCTGCTCTGCGTCATGGCATCCGAAGCGTCTGGGGCGAGCATGTTCATCGCGGCATTCGTCGCCGGGCTCGCCGTGCAATTCGGCTTCGCAGAGGTCGGTCGGCACAGTGTCGAATTCACCGAGGACTGGGGGCAGCTGTTCAACTATTTCGTCTTCTTCCTTTTCGGCACGATCGCGGTCAACGACTGGGCGCATTTCACGCCGTCCGTGCTGCTCTATGCCGTGCTGAGCCTGACCCTCGTGCGCATGGCGCCCGTTGCACTAGCGCTGCGGGGCACTCGACTGAGCCGCGCGACCGTGCTGTTCATGGGCTGGTTTGGCCCACGGGGGCTCGCGTCCATCGTGCTCGGGCTGGTTTTCCTGGAGCAGGAGGCACACCTGGGAGGCGAGTCCACGATCCGCCTTGCGGTGATCGCAACAGTGCTGCTCAGCATCTTCGCGCATGGCCTGAGCGCACTGCCCGGAATAGACCTGTACGCAAGGCGGATCGCATTGCTCGGTGAGGCATCCCCCGAGCATCAGGCACTCGAGGGGGATTCGTCCCAACCACCGCGTGCGTGCTGACCTGGCGCACGCGCCGACATTGACGCAGTAGCCCGTATGCGCGAATGCTACACAATGGCGCTACTCGCCCTCTTCGCCACGACAATCTGGTTCGTGGCGTCCGACGCTCTGGCGCAGCAGTTGCCGGCGGGTGGACCGGACGACGAGAAGCCGGGCGTCACGGAATCCGCGGATTCCGACGAGCCTCCCGAAGCGTCGTCATCGCCCGCGCCCAGCAAGGGCTGGCACGGCCTGATCGAGTTGAAGCGCCAGAACACGTCGCGCAACTCGCCGGAAGAATCGACCAAGACGACGCTGAAGATCGACACTTTCCTGACCGGGCCGGTGTCGCTGTTTCGCGTCGAGATTCCGTTTCCGGACGAAACGACCGATTTCAGCGGCAGCCCTTTTAACCCCAAGCTGGGCGACATCAAGACCCGGATCGGATTCCGCGCACTGAAGTCCGGTCCCTACTCGTATCCATCCTTCATCGAGATCACCTTCCCGACCGCGAGCCCCGAGTCCCTCGGCAGCGGCAAGTATCAGCTGAGCGCGGGCATCCGCATGCTCGCGCCGTTGGTGTTGCCTCTCGTCGACCCCCGTTCCCACACCTCGCGATTCGAGACCCAAGTGCAGCAGGTGAACTCGGTCGGCGGCGACCCGGACCGCAAGAACATCAGCTACACGAAGCTCGAGCTCACGCTCTACGACATCTGGCGCCGCGAGTACACATTCAAGGTGAAGGTGAAGCCAACCGTGGACTGGACTCGCGACAGCGAGACCGGCGCGGTCGGCGAGATCGAAGGCGGAATACTCTTCGCGCGCTACTGGCGAACCTGGCTGATGCTCGGTCATCGGCTCTGGGGACCCGATGGCATCCCAGGAACCTACGAAAACCGGTTGGAGATCGGCGTGGCGCGACGCTTCGACTGAATTCGCCGACCGGAGGTGCGGTGAACGGACGCGTGGGGCGCGGCGCATCTTACCCAACTGCCCGCGCCACATCTACCGCATGGCGGTAACCGAATCGTCGCCCTACGTGCCGCGGGTCGATTACACGCCGCCGGCGCCGAAGTGGAAGACGTTCGAGTCGTTCCGCGACGTGCTGCCGCGCGGTGACCCGGCCCGCGGGGGCCGGGAAACCTCTTAGCGTTCCTTACTTCTTCTTCTGCGCAGCCGCCGGTTTCGGCGCCGGCTCGACGGAGAGCGCGAGCGCTTCGGTGTAGGTCACCTCGACGTGGTCACCCTTCTTGACGACCTTGAACTGATCGGGGTTGTGCACGGGGAGCGTCATGGAATTGCCCCGCGGCCCCTTGAGCGTGATCGTGCTCTTCTTCGGATCGACTGCGGTGACCTCGGCAAGCGCGGTGACTTCGCGTGCGCCGGCAACCGCCGGCCGCTCGCCGGGCGCCGCCCGCACGGCCCCTTCGCTCACGACCACGTCGCCGCTACCCGCCTTGGTCTTCTTGAGCTCGAGGGTGAGGGACTCCATGTACCGCGCGACGACGTGATCGCCGAGCTTGATCTGGTCGAAGTTCTTGACTTCGTCGCCCGCGACGATGTCCACGACCTTGCCCTTCGGCCCCTTGAGCGTGACGGTACGCGTCGCCTTGTCGATGCCGACGACCTGGGCCGAGATCTTCGCCGCACTGACGATCTCCGCCTTGCCCGGTTCGCTCGAGACGACGGTCCCTCCCGTTGCGCCCGGTTGCTGTGCAAGCGCGGTTGTGGCAAATGCCGCAGCAACCAGCGCTGTCGCGAATATCGACTTCCTGTTCATCCAAGACATGTACATGGTATTTCTCCGTTGAGAAGGAAAGATTCGAAGGAGTGCCGACCGGCTCCCCTTCGTTTAGAAACTTTGGAATTTTCGAGCCGATTCACTACTTGCCGGGCGCAACCTGCGCGCGCGCTTTCTTCTGCACCGCTTCGACGTCGAGCATCAGCCTGTAGGCCACGTAGTACTTGTAGATGTTGCGCACGTAGGTGGTGGTCTCCATGCCGACCTTTTCGGCCGTCACGATCTCCACGTTGTTGAACCACTTGTCCGGGTCCAGGTTGCGCTTTGCCGCCTCCTTGCGCATCTGGGCAATGCGCCCCGGACCTGCGTTGTAAGCGGCGAACGCGAAGAGCGATCGGTTGACGTCGTCGAACTTCGCATCCTGGAAGTAGCGGGTCATGAGTTGATCCATGTACTTAGTCCCGCCGTGGATGTTGGGCTCGGTGAGCGTGACGTCGCCGACTTTCAGCTCCGCGCCGGTCGCCGGCATGATCTGCATCACGCCGATCGCGCCCACCGGGCTCTTGACGTTCTGGTCGAGCCGGGACTCCTGGTAGCCCTGCGCCGCGAGCATCAGCGGGTCGAACCCGTACTGCCCGCCGTATTTGCGGAAGAGCGCGAGTGTCTGCTCGAAGCGCTTCCAGTCGGCCGACCCGGTCGGATCCTTGAGCTGCCGGGCACGGTTGAAGTACTGCTTTTTGCGCGCTTCCAGCAGATTCTGCTTCTTGATGAAGTTCGCGTAGAACTCGTTAAGGATCTCCTGCAGCTTGGGACTGTCCTTGCGGATCCCCCAGCCGAGCATTCCGCCCGAGCGCACGACCGCGCCCTCGTTCACCTTGACGTTGGGCAGGATCTGCGCCCAGATCCGGGCCTTCCAGTCGTCCACCACGATCGCCTCGAGGAGCCCGACACTCAGCATCTCCATCATGTCTTCGTCTTCCAGGGCATCGGGGACGAGGACCAGCGCGGCCGGGGCCTTGCCCGCCTTCTGGAGGCGGTCATTGAGGGCGACGAGGCTTTCGTGGTAGCTCGACGACTTGCGCACGTGCACGGTCTTGCCCGAGAGATCTTCCGCGGTCGCGATCGCGGGCGACTTGGGCCCGGTCACGACCACTTCCGACACGGGCTTCTGATCTGCCGGCGCAACGAAGTCGACGATCTTCCTGCGTTCGTCGATGACGGTGAGGTTACCGGCAGCGATGTCGCCCAGACCGTCGGCGACATCCTTGAGCAGCTCGTCGCGCGTCGTCGGAAACATGACGACGCTGATCGGCCGCTTGCCGAGCGTCTTCGCGTACTTCTTGTTGACGTACTGCTCGAAATCTCGAATGTTGTCCGCGGTGATACCGCGCTCGCGCCCCTTGTCGTTGTAGTAGAGCGTACGGCTGTAGGGCACCAGCACGCGGATGACGCGTCGCTCGACCATCCCGTCAAAGTCGCCTTTCCATGGCTTTATTTCGGTGGACAGCGAGCGCGGGGCCGCGGGCGCCTTGGCCGCCTGCTGGGCAAACGTGGCGGGCGCCACCGCGACGAGCAACGCTGCGAGCGCCGCATAGAGTGTGAGTCGCAAAGTCATGTGTGTAAGCCTGGTCGGAGATGCGCGGTGCCGGGCGGCGAAGGAGGAAAGGCAGCGCGCGTCGTCCATTGCGGGTCCTTCTGCTTCGAGCTATCGGCTAGCGACCCGCATTGTCGCCCTGCGGTTGTGCCAACCTTTCCACCCCCGCGAGCGGAAGCGGCGCGCGCTTCGCAGCCTCGTCGACCCACCCGCCGCCCATCGACTTGTAGACATTGATGAGCTGGGCGTAGCGTTCGAACTGGGTCTGCACTGCCACGAGTTCGGCCGAGAAGAGCTCGTTCTCCGCATAGAGCACTTCCAGATAGCCGGCGTAACCGTTGTCGAACTTCAGGCGCGACAGGCGCGCGTACTCGCGCAGCGCCTCGGTGCGCTTGGCCTGGGCGGCGTACTCCAGCTCCTTCTTCTGCGTCCCGACCAGCGCGTCGTTCACTTCGCGGAATGCATTGAGCACGACTTGCTCGTAGAAGGCGAGCGCTGCACGCTGACCGGCTTCGGCGGTCGCGACCTGCCCCTCGATTGCACCGAAGGTGAAGATCGGTCCCGCAAGACCTGCAGCGAGCGTGCCCACCGCTGCCGGTCCGGTGAGGAAGTTCCCCATCGTGGCGCTCGCCGACCCGAGCAGGCCGGTGATCGAGATCGTCGGAAAGTAAAGTGCCTTCGCCGCGCCGATCTGGGCGTTCGCGGCGACCAGCTCCTGCTCGGCCTGCAGGATGTCGGGCCGGCGCTCGAGCAGCGTGGACGGGAGGCCGGCGGGAATTTCCGGCGTGACGAGCTGGTCGACCGTCTTGCCGCGCGGGATCGGGCCCGGATTGCGCCCCAGCAGGATCGAGATCAGGTTCTCCTGCGCGGCAACCTGCTGCTCGAGCGCCGGAATCGAGGCGAGCGCCTGCTGGTATTGCGACTGGACCTGCGAGAGCTCGACCTGGGACACGACGCCGCCCTTGAAGCGCAGCTCGAAAATTCGCAGTGTCCCGGCGTAGTTCTCCAGCGTGGCGCGCGAAATCTCGAGCTGCCGGTCGAGCGCGCGCAGCCCGATGTAGCTCGATGCGACGCTCGTCACCAGCGACAGGACAACGCCGCGCCGGCCCTGCTCGCTCGCGAGCACCTGCGCGCGCGCCGCCTCGCTCTGGCGCTGAACACGCCCGAAGAGGTCGATTTGCCACGTGGCGCCGAGCGAGGCCTGGTAGAGGTTGTAGTACGGGTCGGTACCCGCCGGGAGCGGCGTCGGTCCGACTTGGGTCGCGCGGTTGCGGCTCGCATCCGCGCCGTAACCGATCTGCGGGTAGAACTGCGAGCGCGTCGTCTGGAGCGCGCCGAGGAACTGGTCGACGCGCGCGGCGGCGATCCGCACGTCGCGGTTCTCCGCAAGCGCGGTCTCGATGAGCTGATTCAGCGCCGGATCGCCGAACTGCTCCCACCATTTCGTGTTGGCGACATCGGCCGCTTCCTTGTACGAGACACGCCACCCGTCGGGCGAATCCACTTTCGGCTTCATGAAGTCCGGGCCGAGGACGCAGCCGGCGAGGAGTAGCGCCGTAAGAACCACCCCGCCGCCTCCGGCGGCACCCCTCCTTGGAAAGGAGGGGAAAAACCATCTAGACCACCGCCACCGCTCACGCAGCACGCCTGGGCGCATGTCAGTCGCCCTCTCGCTTGGCATGCGGCGCGTCGGTCGCAGCACCACCATGCGCCGGAGCTGCGGCCTTCTTCCCGCCGAATTTCTCGCTCAGGCTCTCGAGCAGCCAGAAGAAGAGCGGGATGAAGAAGATCGCGAGGAAGGTCGACGCGGCAATGCCCCCGACCATGCCGGTGCCGATGGCGCGCAGGCTGTTCGCGCCCGGACCGGTGGCGATCGCGAGCGGCACGCAGGCGAGGCCGAACGCGAGCGAGGTCATGACGATCGCGCGTAGCCGCAGGCCGGCCGCCTCGATCGCCGCCTCCCTGGCGGTCGAGCCGGCGTGCACGCGCTCGATGGCGAACTCGCAGATCAGGATCGCGTTCTTGGCGGACAGGCCGACCAGCGTCACCAGGCCGACCTGGAAGTAGACATCGTTTTGCAGGCCGAGCAGCCAGGTCAGCACCAAGGCGCCGAAAATCGCGAACGGAACCGAGAGGACCACCGCGATGGGCAGGGTCCACTTCTCGAACTGCGCGGCGAGGAGGAGGAACACGACGATCAGGCCGAAGATGAACGCAGTGGCCGACGTTCCGCCGGATCCCTTCTCCTGCAGCGCCTGACCGGCCCAGGCGTAGGAGAAGCCTCCCGGCAGTGTTTCGTTCGCGACGTCCTCCATGGCCGTGAGTGCCTGTCCGGAGCTGTAGCCCGGCGCCGGGGCGCCGTTGATCTTGACCGCGGGGAATCCGTTGAAGCGCGTCAGAAGCTTCGGCGAGGCAACGTACCGCGTGGTGATCAGCGCCGACAGCGGCACGTTGGCCCCGGACTTCGAGCGCACGTACACCTTGTCAAAATCGCTGGGTTTCGCGCGGTAGTCGGCGTCGGCCTGGATGATCACCCACCAGACGCGGCTGAACTGGCTGAACTGGCCCGCGACCTGCGAGCCGAAGAACGCCGACATCGTCTGGAAGACGTCGCTCACCGGCACACCGAGCACCTCGGCGCGATTGCGATCGAGATCGACGAAGAGCTGCTGGCTGGCGGCGCGGAATGTCGTGCTCACGCCCGCAAGCTCGGGACGCTCTTTTGCCTTGGCGAGGAACGCGTCGACCGCGGCGCCCGTCGCACGCGCGTCGCCTGATCCGCGGTTCTGGATGTAGAACTCGAAGCCGCCGGTCGTGCCGAGTCCCGGAATCGACGGCGGGTTGAGGCCGAACGCAAATCCCTCCCGCAGACCGAAGAACTTGGCGTTCAGCCGCTTGAGCGTGTCGAAGACGAGCAGCGAGCGGTCGGTACGCTCCTCGAACGGTTTCAACAGGGTGAACATGACGGCGTTGTTGTTCGAGAACTGGCCGTCGATCAGGCTGTAGCCATCCACCACGGCGACGTCCTGAATCGCCGGGTCGGCAAGAATGATCTTCTCGGCCTTTTGGGTCAGTTCGGTCACGACGCCGAGGCTCGCCGCATCCGGCGCCTGGGCCACGACGAAGAAGTAGCCCTGGTCCTCGTCCGGCACGAAGCTCGACGGAAGGACGCGGAACAGCGTGATGATGCCGAAGACCACCGCGCCGAAGACGAGCAGCGAGATCGGCCACACCCGGATGATGCCGCCCACGATGCGGATGTAGCCCCGCGTGATGGCATCGAATGTGTTTTCGAACCAGCGGAAGAAACCCTTCTTCTCGCCGTGATGCCCCTTGATGATGATCGCCGCGAGCGCGGGCGACAGCGTGAGCGCCATGATCCCCGAGATCACCATCGAGATCGCGATCGTGATGGCGAACTGCTTGTAGAGCGTGCCGGTCACGCCGCCGAGAAAGGCCACCGGCAGGAACACGGCGACCAGCACGAGCACGATCGAGATCAGCGCCCCGGCGATCTCGGTCATGGCCCGCTTGGACGCTTCGAGCGCCGAGAGCCCGTGCTTCGCAATGTTCGCCTCGACGTTCTCGACCACCACGATCGCGTCGTCCACCACCAGGCCGATTGCGAGAATCATGCCGAAGAGCGTCAGCATGTTCACGGAGAAGCCGAGCAGGTGCATGCCGGTGAACGTGCCGATGATCGAGACCGGCACGGCGAGGATCGGGATGATGGTCGCGCGCAGGCTCTGCAGGAACAGGAACACCACGGCGACCACCAGCACCACCGCTTCGAAGAAAGTGTGGATCACCTTCTCCACCGAGGCCAGCGTGAAGATGCTCGTGTCGAGAACGATCTTGTAGTCGAGCCCGGTCGGAAACTGGGCCTTGAGCTCCTCGAGGCGCGCGCGGACCGCGCCCGCCGTCGCAACCGCGTTGGCGCCGGGCTGCTGGTACACGGCGATCGTGGTGGCCGCCTTGCCGTTCAGGCGGCTCGAGATCGAGTAGTCGCGCTTGGCGAGCTCGACCCGACCGATGTCCTTGATGCGCACGATGGCGGTGCCTTGCTTCGCCGCGCGCACGATGATCTCCTCGAACTCCTCGGGTTTGGTGAGCAGCCCCTGGGCGGTCACGACGAACTGCTGCATCACGCCGGGCATCGCGGGCTGACCGCCGATCTGGCCGATGCCGAACGTCTGATTCTGGCTATTGATCGCGTTGGCAACTTCCTGTGCCGTGATGCCGAGCTGCGCCATCCGGTCGGGCTGCAGCCAGACGCGCATGGCGATGTCGGGAAGGCCGAGCACCTGGGAGCGGTTCGCGCCCGGAACGCGCTTGAGCTCCTCGAGCACGTAGAGGTTTGTATAGTTGTCCAGGTAGGTGGTCGAGTAGCGATCGTCGGGCGAGTAGATCGAGAGCACCATCAGGAAGCTCGACGACTGCTTGTCGACCGTGATGCCCTGCTGGACGACCGCCTGCGGCAGCTGCGACGTGGCCTGGCTGACCCGGTTCTGAACGTTGACCTGGTTGATGTCGGGATTCGTGCCGGGCTTGAAGAAGACGTTGATCGTGATGTTGCCGGTCGACGAGCTCGTCGAGTAAAAGTAGAGCAGGTTGTCGACGCCGTTGATCTGCGCCTCGATCGGCGCTGCAACGGTGTTCGCGATGACCTCGGCGGTGGCGCCCGGATAACGCGCCGTGACGGTAACCTGCGGCGGCGCCATCTCCGGGTATTGCTCGATCGGCGCCACCGACATGGCGACCGCGCCGGCCAGCACGATCAGGATCGAGATGACCGAGGAGAGGACCGGCCGGTCGATGAAGAAATGGGTGAACATCGCGTGGGCCGGCTACTTCTTCGCCGCGCCCGACTTGCCGGCAGCGTTCGCCCGCCTTGGCGGCCCCGGCCTCGCCGGGTGCGACGACTTTCACCGGCTGCCCCGGTACGACCTTGAGCACGCCGTCGACCACCACGCGGTCGCCGGCATGCAGACCGTTCGACGATCACGATGTCCTTCTCGCCGTAGTAATCGCCGACGATGACGGGGCGCACCTCGGCGGTGCCGTCCTCCTTCACCACGTAGACCAGGTGCCCGTTGGAGCCCTGCTGCACGGCGAGCTGCGGGACCACGATTGCGTTCGGTCGCTTCGAGCCGTGGAGCAGCGCGGTGACGAACATCCCGGGACGCAGCTCCGTTTTCGGATTCGGGAGCACCGCGCGAACCAGGAACGAGCCCGTGTCCGGACTGAATGACGGATCGGCGAAGCTGATCTTCCCTCGCTCCGGGTAGGGCGTCCCGCCAGGGAGCACGAGCTCGACCTCGTACGCCTGATCCTTGGGGGTGACGATCAGGCCCTTCGTGCGCTCTTCTTTCGACTTCGCCATCTGGTTCTGGGAGACGCTGAAGTTCACCCAGATCGGGTCGAGCGCAGCCACGTAAGTGAGCTTCGCGTCCGGAGAAAGGGAGTTGAGATACGCACCCTCGCGTGGAACCGATCTGCTCGCCACGCCGGTGACCGGCGAGCGGATCGTCGTGTAGCCGAGATTGAGCTCCGCCTCCTTGACTTTCGCCTGCGCGGAATAGACGGCAGCAGTCGCTGCCTCGAATTCGCCCGGTCGCGCGGTCGAGGTCGGATTGCGACAGCGCATTCTGTGCTGCGAGCGGTTTCACGCGGTTGAGGGTCGCTCGCGCCGTGAAGAGCCGCGCCTGCTGCGCCTGCAGCTCGCCCTTCGCGGCCTCGAGCTGAGCCTCGAACGGCTTTGGATCCAGCTGGAACAGGATCTGGCCCGACTTCACCAGGTCGCCCTCGTTGTAAGCGATCTTGTCCAGGAAGCCGGAGACGCGCGCGACGATGTCCACCTGCCGGGAGCTCTCGGTCTGCGCGACGAACGTCGGCGTGATCGGGATTGTCTGGGGCTTGACCTCGAGCACGCTCACCATCGGCGCCGGGCGTTGCGGCGGGGGCGCATCCTTGCTGCAGCCCGCGAGCCCAAGCAGGATTGCCGCGAGCGAAAAGGTCACGACAAGGTGCCGGATCATGTGATGGTGTCCCCTCGAAACCTGGCGCGGTGTGGAGCGCGCACAGAGAATGTCGCCGGCGAAGGCGTGCGCCGACGTCGGCCTGATGGCAGCCGGCGATATTAGCACCAGATGATCTAGCGAGGGTCCCGGGGGCGGCTATTCCACCCCAGGCTTCGTCGCAACGACTACTGACCTGTCGCCGCCTTGTACTGATCCGAGGGGATCTCGAGGACTTCAGACGACGGCAGCGTTACTTCGGCGCCCGTCTTGGCGTCCTTGAACATGATCGTGGTGCCGCCCTTCTGCCGATCGACCTTCTCGGTGTAGAAGGTCCGCCCCGAGGAGGGATCGGTCACCTTGTAGTAACTCGCGCAGCCAGCTACCAACGCTGCCATCCCCATAACGAACCACCGCGCCATCGTTCCGATCTTCATCTCGATATTCCTTTGCGTGTCACTCTCCCACGCCGAAAGGATAGCGCACTCGCGAGCTCAACGGTTGGCGCGATCACCGCGGAAACCACGTTGCTTCTCTGCGCCGGTCCGCGATAACAGAAGCGGCCGCGTCGTCAGTTCCCGACACGGTCGGCCCTAGGCCGCCAGTTGCTCCAGCGCCTCGGACACGTGGTCGAAGACCGAATCGGGCCGCGTGACGCTTTGCTCTGCTCCGGACGAGATATACGCCGCCGCATTCGAGACGCCGGTGATGAATTTCTCCAGCACGGGTGCGAGCGGCACACCAAGACTTCGCCGGACGGACTCCGAGAGCGCCGCAGTCCCGGCTGCGCCCGCCGCGTCGCCGCTATCGAGGAGGAACCCGGCAATCGATCCCAGCCACAGCGCGGCCTCCGTGCGGTAGCGGCCCTTCGTGATGATCTCTCCCGCCTCTCTCAGGAGCGGCTTCAGTTTTTCGCTCGAGCTCCGACCTCGCGCCAGCATGGCCAGCAGCGAGAGGGCGCGGGCAATCTGCGGTTCGTTCTCGATCGGACGGGAGTGGGTGAGCGAGCGGTGAAGGTGCCGCTCCGCGCCTTCCATGTCGCCGGTGCTCCAGAGCATGGTCGCCAGCATGATCTCGGTGCGCGCGACGCCCCAGTCGTGATTCACCGACTCGAACAGCCGGATCGATTCGTTCAAGGTCTCCACGGCACGCGCGGAGTCGTGGTCGACGGTGAAGTGGAGCTGCGACAGCACCATCAGGGTCACCGCGGTCTGGAACGGTATCGCGTTGGCGCGAAACACGGTGAGCGACCAATCCAGCGCTTCGAGGGCACCCTCGAAATCGCCGGCTTGCACGCGGAGCAGCGCGTCGATGGACAGCAGCTTGGCGCGCATCACGTCGTCGAAACTGGGATGTCTGGTCATGAGCTCCCGCGTCCAGCCGCGCGGCTCGTCGCTCGCGTCGCGGATTTCGTAGAACACCGCCAGTTCCCAGACGAAATCCACCACTCCGGCCAGCTCGTCGAGCCCGAGCGCCGTCGCGACGGCCACCCTGAGATTGGCGCGCTCGGGATCCAGTCGGGCGGCCCAAGCCCTCTGGTGGGGTCCGCACAGGAAGGGTTGGGCCTGCCGAGCGAGACGCCGGTACCACGCGAGATGACGCCTCGAGACGAGAGCCGTCTCACCTCTCAGCGCAAGGCGTTCGGCCGCGAACGCGCGCACAGTCTCGAGCATCCGGAACCGCGGCTCGCCGCGGTCGAGATCCTCGGCCACCAGGACGAGGCTGTTGTCCAGCAACGCCGTCAGTGAATCCAGGAACTCGAGCGCGGCGTCCGGATCACAGACCTCCTCCGCGGCACCCAGAGAGAAGCTGCCGGCGAAGACGCAGAGTCTGGCGAAAAGCGCCTGTTCTCTTTCCCTGAGTAGCTGGTAGCTCCATTCCAGTGTCGCACGCAAGGTCCGCTGGCGTTCCGGCAGATCCGCCGCACGGTTGCGCAGCAGGTCGAGCCCCTGACCGAGGCGCGATTGCAGCGCCGCCGGGCTCAACACCTTGCTGCGGGCTGCCGCCAGCTCGATCGCGAGCGGCAGGCCGTCGAGGCGCCTGCAGACGTCCGCCACCACACGGACGGTCTCTCCCTCCATTGAAAATCCGGGATTGGCGTCGTGTGCCCGGTCCGCAAAGAGCTGGACGGCAGGCGCGCCGGCGAGCGAAGCGACCGGATCATCCGGATCCGGCAGCGCCAGCGGCGGCACCGCTATCTCCTGCTCGCCGGCGATGCGCAGCGCGCGCCGGCTCGTCGCCAGAACCTTGAGGCCGGGTATGCGCTCCAGCAGCTCACGGATGGGACGTTCCACATTCGCGATCTGCTCGAGGTTGTCGAGGACGAGCAACGCTGCGTGACCAGCGAAATGATCGGCCAGGGCATCCTGCGCCGTCCAGGTGCCTTCGGTGCGGATGCCGAGACGGTCGACAATGCTGCGCCCCAGAAGACTGCCGTCCGTGACCGTCTCCAGCGGCACGAAGTGGACGCCGCCGGAAAATCGGCCGTGCAGGAAAGGCGCCGCCTCTTGCGCGAGTCGGGTCTTCCCCACACCGCCCGGGCCGGTCAGCACGACAAGGCGGTAATCTTCGTTCAGCTTGGCGACGATCCGCTCGAGCTCCGCGCCGCGCCCCACCGTCCTGGTCAGGGGCAACGGGGTCGCGGAAGCGTGCTGCCGCCTCCGGGCCTCTGCGTCAACGCTGGCCTCGAAGCGCTCGCTGAGGAGCAGCGCAAGGTCGCGTTGAACCAGTTTAGACAGCTCGTCCGCGGTCTCGATGCGCTTGTAGGAAGCCTGGTCGTCCGATTTGAAGTCGTCGAGCAGTTGGGCAAGCCTTTCTTCCCTGTCCGTCGCCGGCTGCTTGATGTAGAGCAGCCGGGGCAGATTGCCGGCCAGGCGGTACTCGTCTTCCAGGCCAGAGATGGTTTCACCGGGAGCCACCCAGCCGTAGCGCTGCCAGTAGATGCCAATGAAGATGTGGCTCTGGGCAAGGTAGGACCTGTAGAGCGCGCGGGGCGCGTGCGGCCTCGCCCCCAGCTCGAACATGACCGGCGCGAGGTGCAAGCGCTCGATTGCTTGACGGACCGCCGTGCGCTCCGGGTTCAGCTCACCCAGCGTGGAGCTCACGAAGACCCTGAGACGGTGGTCCGGCGTGCGTATGGTCGAAGCAGGCATGTCAGAAGAAGAATTCTAGACGACTCGGCGTCATTCTCCACCACGAGTCCCGATGATCCGCTACTTGACGTTGGTCCGGAGCGCACTCGGCATGTCGCGGGTGAGCGCGATCACCTCGTCCTCGTGCTGGAATTGGATGCGCTCACCCTCCCGCAGCGTGTATCGCGTCGCGTCCGGCCCGACTTCGACCTCCAGCATCTGCCCGTGGTAAGTCAGCGGAAACCGCATGGTCGATTGCCGCTCCGGCGCGTGATTCGGCCGGAACGACAGCATGCCGTCGTAGTCGCGCATCCCCGCGAATCCGTAGACCGTCACCATCCAGGTGCCGCCCATGGACGCGATGTGGCAGCCGTCGTGCACGTTGCCGCCGACATCCGCCAGATCCATGAGCAGCGCCGCCATGCCGTACTCGGTAGCCTTCTCGAACTCGCCGATCTCGGCCGCGACGATCGCCTCGACGCAGGACGAGAGCGAGGAATCGCCGGTCGTGAGCGGGTCGTAGAAGAGGAAGTTGCGCCGCTTCTCTTCGAGCGTGAACTCGTGACCGAGCAGGAACATCGCCAGGATCACGTCGGTCTGCTTGATCACCTGGTGGCGGTAGATGTTGAGCGGGTGGTAGTGGAGCAGCAGCGGATATTTTTCCGGCGGCGTGTTCGCGAAGTCCCATTGCTCGCGATCGAGGAAGCTGTCGTCCTGCGGGTAGATTCCGGTTTCCCGGTCGAACGGGACGTACATGTGGTCCGCGGCGCGGCGCCAGTCCTCGACCTCCCCGAGATCGAGCGCGGTCTTGTGCACGAGCTCGGCGAAGACCTCCGGATTCGACACGCGTAGCGCCTCGACCGTCTGCGCAGCGTAACGCAGGTTCTCCCGCGCCATGAGATTCGTGTACGTGTTGTTGTTGACGACGGTGTTGTATTCGTCGGGCCCGGTCACGCCGTTGATGCAGAACCTTCCGCCCTTGCGCTCCGAGAAGAAGCCGATGTCGACCCAGAAGCGCGCAGTCTCGATGAGCATTTCCGCGCCGTATTGCTGCAGGAACTCCTCGTCCCCTGTGGCGTTCACGTATTTGCGCAGCGCATACATGATGTCCGCGTTGATGTGGTACTGGGCGGTGCCCGCCGCGTAATACGCGGAAGCCTCCTCGCCGCTGATCGTCCGCCAGGGAAAAAGGGCGCCCTGGTGGCTGAGCTCCCTCGCCCGCTCGCGTGCCTTGTCCAGCATGCGGTAGCGAAAGAGCAGCAGGTTCCGCGCGATGCGCGGAGCGGTGTAGATGAGGAAGGGCAGCACGTAGATCTCGCAGTCCCAGAAGTACTGCCCCTCGTAGGCATTTCCCGTGAGCCCCTTGGCAGGGACGCCCGCATTCTCCGCTCGTGCGGAAGCCTGAAGGATGTGGAACAGGTTGAACCGGATGGCCTGCTGCACTTCGACGGTCGTGCGCCGGACCCTGCCCGTCTGCACGTTCTGGATCTGGACGTCGCTGCGCCGCCAGAAGTCGTCCATGAAGCGCTGCTGGCCGTCCGCGAGCGAATCGAATCCTTCCGCCACGATGCGGTCGAGTGTCCAGTCGACGCGCCCGCACACCTGTTCCGGCGATGCTGTCGCGGAAGTGTGATACGCGATGAACTTCGCGAGCCGGATCGGGCGACCGGGCGCGGCGTCGATCGTGAACGTCACCTGGCCGAAGTCCTCGGTGTTCGCCGCCTTCGTGGCGTACCGGCATTCCGTCTCGATCGCGTGGTCGATGCCGCACGCAAGGACCATCTTCGTCCGGTCGGTGCCGTGGGCGAGCAGGATTCGCCGGTCGTTCGCGTGGCTGGTGCGGGGCTGCAGGACCCTCCCGCTGAAAATCTTCCCGCGTCGGGGATCGTTGCCGCCGCGCGGGGCGCCGCGTCGCTCGGCGAGCACCTCGGAGGAGATCACCACCGGCGCGCGCGCGTTGAGCACGGTGATCTCGTACGAGATCGCCGCGGCATGCCGGTGCTCGAAGGAGACCAGGCGCCGCGAACGGATGAGCACCTGCTTGCCGCCAGGCGTCTCCCACAGGATCTCGCGGTCCAGCGTGCCCGCGCGCATGTTCAGGCGCCGGTCGAAGCGCAGCATGTTCGCGGTCGCGAGCCAGAACGGCTCGTCGTCCACGAAGAGCTTGATGTTCTTCGCGTCGGTGACGCTCAGCATCGTCTGGCCGGTGCGGGCGAATCCGTACGCCTGCTCGCCGTAGACGATCGGCCAGGTCTCGTGGAAGCCGTTGACGAAGGTTCCGCTCTGCACGACCGGACCGCCCTCCTCCGGCGCGCCGCGCATGCCGAGGTAACCGTTGCCGAGCGCGAGGATCGTCTCGGTCTGGGCCATGAATTCGGGATGGAACCGGCGCTCGATCCAGTTCCATTCGTCCGCGACGTAATCGTGCGGCGGCGGCTTGACCCGTTCGTGGTGGCGCATGTCGCGGTCAGTTCCCTTGATCGAGCTCTGCGAGGTCTGCAACTACCACATGGGCGCCGTGCTGCTTCAACTCAGCGGCGTTGCCGTGGCGCGCCACCCCGATCACCAGGCCGAACTTTCCGTTCGCGCCCGCCTCGACCCCGGAGAGGGCGTCTTCGACCACGACCGCCCGCTCGGGCGGAACCTCGAGCGCTTTCGCCGCCTGCAGAAATGAATCGGGGGCCGGTTTGCCCGCGAGACCCAGCTCGACGATCGTATTGCCGTCCACGGCAGCGTCGAACAAGTCAGCGATTCCTGCCGCGTCGAGTACTGCCGCGCGATTCTGGCTCGAGGTGACGACCGCACACTTGAAGCCCTGTTCACGGAGCTTTCGCACCAGCGCCACGGTCCCGGGAAAGGTCACCACTTCGCCCGCGGCGATCGCCGCGTTGACCAACTCGTTCTTGCGATTCCCCAACCCACAGACGGATTCGGCGCTTGGTGGGTCCTGGGCCGACCCCTGCGGGAGATCGATGCCGCGCGCGCGCAGAAAGTCCCGCACGCCGTCGTAGCGCGGCTTGCCGTCCACGTGCAGCTTGTAGTCGGTCGCGATGTCGAACGGGTGGAATGCCTCGCCCGCTCGCTGTGCCCGTTTTTGCAGGTACTCGTCGAACATGTGCTTCCAGCTCGACGCGTGGATCTGGGCGGTGTCGGTCACGACGCCGTCCAGATCGAACAGGACCGCGTCGAAGCGGTCACGCGTGATCACGTGCGAGCCGTGGGAACTGGTCATCGACCTCGCGGCGCCCTCAAGCGGCCCATTTCCAGGCCGCCTGCGCAGGCTCGTCGACGCCGTTCTCGTACGCATATTGGCGACAGGTAATCTGCATGTCCCGCAGCTTCTCCTTGACGTGCGCACCGGCCACGAGCAGCCCGGGAACGCGGTTGATGACGTCGATCGCCAGGCTGAAGCGGTCGATCTCGTTCCGGATGGCGAGCTCGAGCGGCGTGTTGATGTTGCCCTTTTCCTTGTACCTGCGCACGTGCAGGTTGTGGTGATTTGTGCGGCGGTACGCAAGTCGGTGAATCAGCCAGGGGTAGCCGTGGAAATTGAAGATGATGGGCCGGTCCACGGTGAACAGGCTGTCGAAGTCCCGTTCCGAGAGCCCGTGGGGGTGCTCCGAGGCCGGAGTCATCCGGTAGAGGTCGACGACATCGATGAACCGGATCTTGAGGGTCGGAAAGTGCTCGCGGAGCAGGATGACCGCCGCGAGGGAGCAACACGACCGCCAGTACGCGTCGATCTGCTTCGGCCCTTCCGGCGAGAGCGCGCTATTCGCCTCTCGTGCGCTTGTGTACTGCTGTCTGTCTTCTCGCCATGCCGTGAAATCCTCCGTTCCAATTTGCCTCCGCGATCCTAAACCCGACCGTATTACGTGAATTGATACGACGCAATCCGCAACGCGATCTGCCGGGTTCACCGGCAATGTCCGCACAAATGGGTTAAGTTTCCGTGCGTTGCATGGTGCTTACCGCGCTCGCAAGGGGAAAGTCGCGTCATGGCCAAGATAGACTTGAGGCAACTCGAGAAGCTCCTGCGTCCGTACCGCGTCACGAAAGGCAAGGCCTTCAAGCTCAAGGATCACGACCCGGGCGACACGCACGAGTTCAAATCCGAGCAGAAGTCGGAGGCGAAGGCGTTGCTCGTACGCGGCGTCGAGTGGCTTGCCGAGGAACAGGAGAAGCTTTACGCACAGGACCGCTGGGGCGTCCTGCTCCTCTTCCAGGCCATGGACGCGGCCGGCAAGGACGGCACCATCAAGCACGTGATGTCCGGGGTCAACCCGCAGGGCGTGCAGGTGACGTCATTCAAGGCGCCGTCGAGCGAGGAGCTCGACCACGACTTTCTATGGCGTTGCATGAAGGCAGTTCCCGAGCGCGGGCGGATCGGAATCTTCAACCGGAGTTACTACGAGGAGGTCCTCGTGGTGCGGGTGCACGAGGCGCTGCTCGCGAAACAAAAGCTGCCCGCGAAGCTCGTCACGAAGCGGATCTGGCGCGAACGCTACGAGGACATCGCCAATTTCGAGCGCTATCTCGCGCGCAACGGCTATCTCATCCTGAAATTCTTCCTCAACGTCTCGCGGGACGAGCAAAAGAAGCGCTTCCTGGAGCGGCTCGACCGCCCCGAGAAGAACTGGAAATTCTCGAGCGCCGACGCGCGGGAGCGGGGATTCTGGGGCAAGTACATGGCCGCCTATGAGGACGTCATTCGACACACGGCGTCAGAGCATGCGCCGTGGTATGTCGTCCCCGCCGACAACAAGTGGTTCACTCGCCTCGTGGTCGCCGCGGCTATCGTCGAGTCGATGGAACGGCTCGACCTCCATTTCCCGAAGGTCGACGACGCAGTGAAGAAGGAGCTCGCTGTAGCGCGCACGCTGCTTCTCGACGAGAAGCGCTGAGCCGCGCGTCTCGCAAGCACTCTGGAACACCACCCCGCCCGCTCCGTGGGCACCCCGGCCGGCGGTCGATCAGTTCCAACCAGGGGACGAAGCAAGCGAGCATGGATTGGACGATGTACTGGTTCATGTTCCCGGTGTCGATCCTGGTGGCCACGGCCGCGATGTTGAGCGGCGTCGGCGGGCCCGCACTCTTCATCCCGATCTTCCTCATCGCGTTTCCGATGATCGGGCCCGAGTACCCGCTCACCACTGCTACCGCCATCGGCGCCGCGCTCCTCACCGGCCTGTGCGGTTTCGCTTCGGGATTCGTCAGCTACTACCGTAGGCGACTGATCGACTTTCCCAGCGCATTGCCGTTCCTGGCAGTGGCCGTTCCGGTCGCGATCGTCGGCGCGCTGATCCTGGCCGTGCTGAAGGAGCACGAACTGCTGCTCAAGGGTTGCTACGCCGTGCTCATGCTCGTGCTCTGCCCGATCGTCCTGCGCCATTCGCCGCCGCCGTGACATCGATCCGACTCATCGGGAAGAGGACGTATCGGGCGGCGTGAGACCCGTCCGGCGCCTGACCGACCGGCGCGGCTTTACCTACGTCTATCGTAAGCCGCGGCAGGGAGCCGGCGGAGGACTCCTCACGGGACTGGGCGCCTTCCTGACCGGTCTGCTGGGCGTGGGCATCGGCGAAGTGATCATGCCGCAGCTCGTGAAACGTAATCACGTCCCCGTCGCAGTTGCTGCAGCCACCTCCGTGCTTACGGTAGCCGTCACGATTGCTGCCGCATCGATCACGCAGGTGATCACCCTGATCGCCGCCGGCGGCGTCGCCGCGGTTCCCTGGAATCTGGTGTGCTATAGCGTGCCCGGCGTGATCATCGGCGGCCAGATCGGCCCCAGCCTGCAGGGCCGGTTCGCGCAGCGCACGATGGAGCGCGCAATCGCCTTGCTCTTCGGCGTCATCGGCCTCGCCATGGGCTACATCGTCCTGCGCGGGATGAGCACACGAGGCTGAAACCGACCGCCTGCGCGTGGCGCTACCGATCGCTAGCGGAAAACGACGTGCGGGAGCCATGTGGCCATGGCTGGGAAGAAGGAAAGTACGACGAGCATCAACAGCTGCATGATCACGAACGGAATGACGCCGCGGTAGATCTGCATCGTCGTGACCTCCGGCGGCGCCACGCTGCGAAGGTAAAAGAGTGCATAGCCGAGCGGCGGAGTCAGGAACGAGGTCTGGAGATTCACTGCCATCATGATGCCCAGCCAGATGGGATCGAGCCCGAACTTGAGCAGCGCCGGTCCGACGATCGGTACGACGATGAACAGGATCTCGATGGTGTCGAGAAAGAATCCCATCACGAACATCAGTGCCATCACGACGATCATCGCGCCGAGCGCGCCACCCGGAATCGTCCCGAGGAACTCGTGCACCATGTCGTCGCCGCCCAGCCCGCGGAAAACGAGCGAGAAGAGCTGCGCGCCGAGGATGATCACGAAGATCATCGAGCTCAGGCGCGCCGTGGTGCGCATCACCGGGAGTAGGGTATTGGTGCGGAACACGCGCGCGAGCGCGACCAGCAGCCCCCACAGGATCCCCAGGCACATCAGCACGGCGAGCACGGCCGATGCGTACTCGAGCGCCGTGATCTGGTCGCGGGTCATCCGCATGTCCACGAAGCTCGTCAAGGCGATCACACCGATCAGGCTGACTGCCGCGGTGTAGACGGGCAACGGCCTGCCCTCGGCGAGACGGTGCCCCGCGAGCAGAGTCGCCCCGATTGCGCCCACCCCCGCCGCCTCGGTCGGCGTGGCGACCCCGATCAGGATCGAGCCGAGCACCGAAACGATCAGCACCAAGGGCGCGACCAGCGCGTGCAATACGCGGCCCGCCATATTGCCGGACTGCGTCAAGTCGTCGCGCGGAATAGCCGGAGAGGCGCTCGGCTTGAGAATGGCGACGCCGATCTGATAGAGGATGTACAGACCCACCAGCGCGAGCCCGGGGATCAGCGCGCCGGCGAAAAGGTCGCCCACCCCCACCGGCTCCGGGGAGAAATTGCCGAGCAGGCGCTGCGCCTCCTGGTGCGCGTTGGAGATCTGGTCCCCCAGCACCACGAGCACGATCGACGGCGGGATGATCTGGCCGAGCGTGCCGGCCGCGGCGATCGATCCGCAGGCGAGCTTCGGATCGTAGCCACGCCGCAGCATCGTCGGCAGCGAAAGCAGGCCCATGGTGACGACGGTGGCGCCGACGATGCCGGTCGAGGCGGCAAGCAGCGCGCCCACCACCGACACCGAGATTCCCAGACCGCCGCGCAGGCGGCCGAACAGCTGCCCCATGGTGTCGAGCAGCTCCTCGGCGACCTTGGAGCGCTCGAGCATCACCCCCATGAAGATGAACAAGGGCACCGCGATCAGCACCTCGTTGGTCATGACGCCGAAGATGCGGTTTGGGAACACGCCGAGGAAGTCGGCATCGAATACGCCCATCGCCATGCCGAGGAGGCCGAAGATGAGCGCCGTGCCGGCGAGCGTGAAGGAGATGGGGAAGCCGAGCAGAACCAGAACGCATAGTGCGACGAACATGACGAGGTCGAGCCACTCGCCGAAGTGAGCGATCATTCGGCGGCTTCCGTTTCGCTGTCGAACGTGCCGCGCGACGGCGTCACGCCGGCCAGGAACAGCGCCGAGTGCAGCAACAGCGCGACCGCCTGCACGGCGAGCAGTCCGGCGAAGACCAATATCAACGTCTTCAGGAGGAACACGGCCGGAATGCCCATGCGGCCTTCAGGCGAGCCCTCGAGCACCGCCCAGGACGCCGCCGCGTAGGGCCAGGAAACCCAGATGATCAGGACGCACATCGGGATCAGGAACAGGAACGTGCCGATGATGTCGATCTTCGCCCTGCCGCGCGGCGAGGCGGCGCCATAGAAGATGTCGCAGCGCACGTGGCCGTTATGGACGAGGGTGTAGCCCGCGCAGCCCATGAACACCAGCGCGTGCATGTACACGACCGATTCCTGGAGGATGGTCCACCCGAGACCGAAGACGTAGCGCAGCAGCACCACGACGAACGTGACCAGCACCATCCCGAGCGTGAGCCACGCCAGACCGCGCCCGATCCACTCGTTCGTCAGGTCGATCGCCCTCGCGATCCGCTCGAGGCCGCTCATACTGCTCTTCTTGTCACGGGCCTTGTGATGGACGCAACCGCCCCGGCGGGACCGTGCGATCCCGCCGGGAAAGCGTTCCTACCAAGCGCTTACCGCGCGCTCAACCCTTGAAGTTCGCGCTGCGCGCGTCCATGAAGCCCTGCTCGCCGAGCCGGCTCCAGCCGATCGCCTTGGTGCGCGCCGCCATGAAGTTCTCGTAGACCTTCTTGGTGAACGGGTCTTTGTTGCCGACTTCCGAGATGACCTCCATGGACGCATCGTAGAAGCCCTTCATCATCTCGGGCGAGAACTCGCGCAGCTGAACGCCGTGCTTCTTGAGCAGCACGTCGAGCGAATCGGCGTTCTTGTAGTTGAACTCGGCGAACTCGATCGTCGACTCGGCCTGCACCGCGACCCGGATGATTTCCTGCTGCTCCTTCGACAGGCCCGCCCACACCGTCTTGTTGACCAGCACTTCACCGGTGGTGTTCGGCTCGTGGAATCCCGGCCAGTAGTAGTACTTCGCAACTTTGTAGAAGCCGAAGGCCAGGTCGTTGAACGGCCCCACCCACTCCGTGCCGTCGATCGTGCCCGCCTGGAGCGCGGGGAAGATCTCGCCGCCCGGCAGATTGACCACCGTGGCGCCCAGCTTGCGCAGCACCTCGCCGCCCAGCCCCGGCATGCGGAACTTCAGGCCCTTGAAGTCCTCCAGCGACTTCATTTCCTTGCGGTACCAGCCGCCCATCTGCACGCCAGTGCTCGCGCGCATGAACGGAACGACGTTGAACTGGTCGCACAGCTCCGTATACAACTTCAGGCCGTCGCCCCAGAGCATCCACGCGTAGTGCTCGTCGGCGGTCATGCCGAAGGGCACCGCGGCGAAGAAGTTGAATGCCGGCGACTTGCCCTGCCAGTAGTACGACACCGAATGGCACATCTCGGCCTTGCCCTGCGAGACCGCGTCGAACGACTGGAACGGCGGCACGAGCTCGCCGCCCGCGTACACCTTGACCTGCAGCTTGCCGCCCGACATCGTGGTGATGCGCTCGGCGAGGCGCTCCGCGCCGGTGCCGAGACCAGGGAAGTTCTTCGGCCATGTGGTCACCATCTTCAGCTGCTTGACTCCCTGCGAGATCGCAGGCGCCGACAGAGTTGAGGCGGCAACAGCGGCTCCTCCCGCTGCGGCGCCCGTCAAGAATTTGCGTCGTTCCATGGTGGATTCTCCCGGTGGAAAGTGGGTCGGGTAAATCGACAGGAAGTGAATCGAAGCAAAGCTATCGCGGAGCAAAGTTACCGCCCCGGGCCCTCCTCCCTGCGCGATCGGCGCAGTATAAGCCAAGTCCATGCGGGTTGACCAAGCGCACCCGTGGGTCGCGAGCGAGCGAATCGCCGGCCATGCGAGCCGCATGCACCTATGCGGTGCGCTCCTTGAGATCCTCCGCGGTGACCGGCCCGAGGTGTCGGTAACCGGTCTCGTCGAGATCGCCCGCCCCGATGTACCAGCCGGGCGCGATCAGGACGTCGGTCTTGCTCAGGTTGACGAGCCAGTGTTCTTCGCCGGGACGGATATAGTGAAAGTGTCCGGCGTGCAGCTCGACGCGGTGCTTGCCCACGCCCGCGAGCCCGTGCCCCTTGAGGATGTAGCAGATCTCCTCGCAGTTTTCATGGATGTGTTTCTGGTGCACGGTGCCTGCGCCGAAGTAGCCCTGCATCCACGTCGTCGTCGCGCCGTGGATACGGCTGATCGGCTGGTTGAAGAAATCCTGCGTCCAGCCTTCGCCGCGCGAGGTCTTGTAGATCGGCACGAGATCGTCGTGGATGACCGGGTGCTTGCGAGCGCGGCTCGGGGTACGCGGCGCCGTGAGGTCGGCATCGGTGATGTCGCCGGTGTAGACGTAGCCGGTCGCCTCGACGCTCGGCGAGCGGTCGTAGATCCCGTACACCTCGATCGGCTCGGTCCTGCTCAAATTGACGAGCCAGTGCTCGGTGCCGCGCGGAATGTAGTGATAGTGGCCCGCGTAGAGCTCGACTCGATCGTCCCCCGCGCCGGCCAATCCGTGTCCGCGCAGCACGTAATACATCTCGTCGCAGTTGTCGTGGCGGTGCTTCTTGTGGATCGCCCCCGGCATGAAGAGGCCGCGGAAGATCGTCGACGAGCAGCCCATGCGCCCGTCCATGATGATCCGGAAATCCGAGATGCTCCAGCCCTGCTTCGGATCCATGTTGCGCGGCGCAACGTCGTCCACGTGCACGAACGGGAAATCGGTGGCCATGGCTCCTCCTCGACCCGGGGTCAAACGACAATTTGTCGGCAATCGAAATTTGCCGGTTATCGCATCACGATGCAAGGTGCATCGAGTACCATTTCAAGCGCACCCATTCAGAAGGAGAGACCGATGCTCCCACACGAACGACTGCCCTACTCCGCGATCGAAGGCCGTCCGCCGCTCAAGCTGCCCGGTGGTGCGCGGCTCGTCGTGTGGCCCGTCATTTCGCTCGAAGAGTGGGACCTCTCGCGCCCGATGGCGCGCATGGTGATCTCGCCGCCGCAGGGCCAGCCGATGGTTCCCGACCTGCCGAACTGGACCTGGCACGAGTACGGCAACCGGGTCGGGTTTTGGCGCCTGAAGCGCATGTACGAGCGCCTCGGCATCAAGCCCACGGTCACGCTCAATGCGAAAACGTGCGAAGCCTATCCGCAGCTCATCGAGGCGTGCATGAAGAGCGACTGGGAGCTGAACGCCCATAGCTACGAGCAGATCCCGATGCACAAGCTCGAGAACCAGCGCGAGACGATCCAGCGCGCGGTCGAGATCATCACGAAGTTCTCGGGCAAGCGCCCACGTGGCTGGTTCGGCCCCGGGCTCACGCAGACCTTCGACACCATCGACTACCTCGCCGAGGCGGGGATCGAATACATCGGCGACTGGGTGCTCGACGACGAGCCGGTCCGCCTCAAGACCACCGGCAAGCCGATCGTCGCGCTCCCCTACAACTTCGAGCTGCACGACATCGTGCTGATGGCGCTCCAGCACCACACCTCGGAAGTGTTCCACTCACGCGTAATGGATCACTTCGAGTGCCTGTACGAAGAAAGCGCCGAGCGGGCGAAATTCATGGCGGTCGCCTGCCATCCCTATCTCTCCGGCGTGCCGCACCGCATCCGTCACGTCGAGCGCGCCTTCGCCGAGATGGCCGGCCGGCCCGGCGTGGTCTTCTGGAACGGCGCGCAGATCCTCGACTGGTTCAACGGACTCTCAGCTCGGTAAGCCAACGCGCATAAACGCCGCGACGGTGGCGATCGCGGGGCGGTCACATCGGCGGCTTGACGCCGTCCTTGCTCACCTGGATGCGTGCCGCGACCATCGTGCCGTCGGGCTTCGCCTGCGCGACGAGGAAGACGTACTCGCCGACCTTCAGGTCAGACCGATTGCCGGGCACGGCGCGCACGAGCGGGATGCCCTCCGGCACCATGATCTTCTGCATGCCCTCCTTGTACTTGACCGTGAGCTCGCGCCTGCCCGTGTCCTGCACCATCGCTTCGACGCTGGCGTTGGTCATCGTCGTGTTGGGCGCGAGGTCCCACGGGATATGGCCAGAGGGCACCTGCGGCGGAAGATAGTGAACTTCCATCGCAGCGAGCATGCCGTCGGCTTGCTTCTTCGCCGTCACGCCGACGTAGTCGCCCGGCTTGATGTCCTCGAACTTGACCGCCGTCGCCACCGCCACACCCACGTTGTCGGGCATCGTGAACTTGAGGTCCTTCCCGTCGCGGGACTTCACCATCAGGGTGTTGCCGTCGACGGCGGTGATGGTGCCCCGCACCCGCATGTTGGTCTGCGCGTCGGCCGTGGCGCAGACGAGTGCCAGCAGGCCAGCCAGATACGCGATTCGCTTGTTCATGGTGTCTCCTCCGGGGGGGCCGCGCGGGACGATCCCGCGGACCTGGAGCAAACAGCGATCGCGACGGTGGCATTCCCCAGTACGATAAATCGTTCGAAAATTCGATCAATATCCCCAGCCGCGGTAAGTCTCGATATCGTAGAAGCTCAAACCGCTCTGCGGACGCTTCTCGGGACCGAACTGGCCGATCGCATCGCGCAGGGCTTCCAGCCGGAACGGGATGTGGATGACGCGGGCCGTTCCCTCCCGGATGCGCTTCGCGAGCGCCGCCGGCCACAATGGCGCGAGCTCGGTCGGATCCAGGATGACCTCGTGCCCGAGGTAGGCGGCGATGATGGGAATTTCGCAGTCGTCCACCGCGTAGCGGATCTCGAGCGGGATCCACTCCTTGTCCTCGCGGGTCGTCTCCCCGATGACCAGCACCATGTGCTTCGCCCCGTCGAGCCGCATGCGCAGGTGCCGCTCGGTGAACTCGCGCAGCCGCACCGCCCGGCGCGCCTCGTCCTTCTCGCGGCCGTCGGTGAACGTCAATCCGCCGTCCGCGCGCACCCCCCACGACTTCAGCAGCTCGAGGATATGGACGTCGGTGACTTCCGGCTCCTTCGCCGGGTTCGCGTGAAACGCGACGTAGGTCGAGTTTCGGTCCATCATGCCGCACAGGTGTCTTGTTGTTGGTGCGGACCGCGCTCGGTGCGAGGCGGCGCCGCGGGGATCGAACCGAAACCGCCTCCGTCAACGCATTCGGCCCGATCTGCCACTATATTACAGAGGCATGGAGCGGTCCCGGCGCTTCGGGGCACACACGCGGGATTTTTTTAGCATGCGGCGCGTAACGGTCGAGGTCAGTCGAGTCGCGGGAGCGCTTGGCGCGGAAGTACGGGGCGTCGACCTGGCGCACGCGCTCGACGACGACCAGGTGGCGGCGCTGCGTGACGCTTGGCACGAGTACCTTGTGCTCTTCTTTCGCGACCAGGACCTGACGCCGGCGCAATTAATGGCTTTCGCGCGGCGCATCGGCAGGCCGGTGGAATATCCCTTCGTGAAGGGGATCGAGGGCTACCCGGAAATCATCGAGGTGAAGAAGCTCGCGCACGAGACGGTCAACTTCGGTGGCATCTGGCACTCGGACACGACGTACCTGGCGGAGCCTCCGATGGCCTCGATGCTTCTGGCGCGCGAGACGCCACCGTTCGGCGGCGACACGCTGTTCGCGAACATGTACCTCGCCTACGAGACACTATCCGAGGGCATGCGACGCATGCTCGATAGCTTGCGCGCCGTGAGTTCCTCGGCCAAGGCGGACGTGTCACGCACCCGCGAGGACCGCATCAAGTCCGACGGTCGCGCGGAAAGCCGTGAAGAGTACGTCGCGGAGCACCCGGTGGTGCGCACGCACCCGGAAACCGGCCGCAAGGCACTCTACGTGAACGTCGCGCACACCGTTCGATTCGCCGACATGACCGAGGCGGAGAGCGCGCCGCTGCTCGCCTATCTCTTCGAGCACCAGGTACGGCCGGAGCACACATGCCGGTTCGTCTGGCGGCCCGGGTCCATCGCGCTCTGGGACAACCGTTGCACCCAGCACAACCCGGTCAACGACTACCACGGGCACCTTCGCGTCATGCACCGGATCACGCTTGCCGGCGATCGGCCGCGCTAGCGAACGACTCTCGAAGGCCTTCATTCCCGCGTATGCGGCAATCCAGACTGAGCACTCTTTTAGGCGAGTTGGACCTCCGCTTGCGCGAGGATGACTTTTCCTGAGCTTTCCTGCCTGAGCGCCGACTTTCGCCCATCTACGGTAGCGCTAGAATAGGCTGCCCGCATTTGCGGGTTTTCCCGAATGGACTCCCCAATGGCAATTTCAATGTACCAGGCAAGCGCGCCGCGCTTCGCCAATACGCTCAAGAATCTGTCCGCCATCCTCGACAAGGCGCAGGCGCACTGCGAAGCGCGCAAGATCGATCCTCTCGTGCTCACCACGTCCCGGCTCTATCCGGACATGTTCCCGTTCACTCGCCAGATCCAGATTGCGTGCGACGCCGCCAAGGGCGCCTGCGCGCGGCTTGCCGGCGTCGAGAATCCGAGCTTCGGAGACACTGAGCAGACGCTCGCCGACCTCAAGGCACGAATCGCGAAAACTGCCGATTTCATCGGCTCGATCAAGCCCGCTCAGATCGACGGGTCCGACGACAAGGACGTCACGCTCAAGGTCGGCGGAAAGGACGTGACGTTCAAGGGCGTGCAGTATCTATGTGGCCATGCGTTGCCGACGTTCTATTTTCACGTCGTGACCGCCTACGACATCCTGCGCCACAACGGCGTGGAGATCGGCAAGCGCGACTACATCGGAACGCCGTAGGCGCGTGTATTCGCCGCGAGGTCGATCTCCTCCGGCGCGGGGTCGGAACACGCCACTGCGGGCCAATTGAACGCGCGCCGTCGCAGGCGTATAAACGCGTTGCCGTTCCCAGGATCCCTCGGGCGCCGCCCGGCTGGGCGCGACACCAGACATGCGGAGGTCGCAATCATGGCAACCGACTGGAAGCTGAAAGGGACCTATTTCGAGGCCTGCAATTGCGAGGCGGCGTGCCCATGCAATTTCGGGGGCCCGCCGACCGACGGCAAATGCACCGTTCTCGTGGCCTGGCACATCGATCAGGGCGCGTTCGGCGCCACCAAGCTCGGCGGTTTGAACGTCGGGTTCGTGGCGCACTCGCCCGGTCACATGCTGCAGACGAAGTGGCGGGTCGCGCTCTATCTCGACGAGCGCGCGAATGACCAGCAGCGCGACGCACTCACGCAGATCTACTCCGGCAAGGCGGGCGGCCTGATGGAGAAGCTCTCCGGATTCATCGGTGAGGTGGCGGGCGTGCGCAGCGTGCCCATCGAATACCGCGCGGATGGACGCCACCGCAGCGTGCGCTTCGGCAGCGTTGCCAGCGCCGAGATCGAAGCGATAATGGGAGGCGACGGCTCATCCGAGACGACGGTCCACAATCCGCCGCTCAACCTCGCGCCGGGCGAGCCGCTCGTGGTTGCACGGAGCAAGCAATACCGCTACGCCGACCACGGCATGTCGGTCGAGGTGTCCAACAAGAACGGCTTCTACGCGCCGTTCGCATACAGTCCGGCCTGACTCGCGCCATGTCTGCGGTGGCCGCTTCCGGGCGCTTCGCGCGTGCGCTCGTGCTCGTCGCGCTCGTCGCGCTCACCGCGGCCGCCTGGATATGGCTGCTGCCGATGCACATGGCACCGATGGGTTCCTTTCCCGACGGGCCATCGGCCGATCCGATGCCGTGGAGCGGCGGTACGGCCATGTTCCTCTTCGTCATGTGGAGCGTGATGATGGCGGGCATGATGATCCCGAGCGCCGTGCCGATGGTGCTCATGCACGATCGCGTCGCCCGAGGCAATTCAGACGCGCATGCCCTGCTCGCCACGATCGCCTTCGTGGTGGCGTACGTCGTGGTGTGGATCGGATTCAGCGCCGCGGCGACCGGTGCGCAGTGGCTCCTCGAGCGCGTTCGTCTCATGTCCGACATGATGGCCAGCGCGAATGCCCTGCTGTCCGGCGCGCTGCTTATTGCTGCCGGCCTCTTTCAGTGGAGCCCGCTCAAGCACGTCTGCCTAAACAAGTGCCGCTCGCCGATGAGCTTCATCCTCAACGAATGGCGCCCGGGCGTGCTCGGCGCATTCGTCACGGGCCTCCGGCATGGCGTGTATTGCCTCGGCTGCTGCTGGGCGCTGATGGCATTGTTGTTTGTCTTCGGCACCATGAATCTCGTGGCCGCAGCAGCGCTCGCGATACTTGTGCTCGCCGAGAAAGCGCTGCCCTGGGGCGTCGCGATCGCCCGCGCCGCCGGCGCTGTGCTAACGGTGTGGGGCGTGTGGATCGTGGTTCGCGCGGTGGCGTGAGGCGAGGCGGGATGGTCGAAGCAATTACTTGCGCCGCAACCACCCCGCCGCCTTTGGCGGCACCCCTTCCTTGAAAAGGAGGGGAAAACTCTTGAACGCGCTAGCGCTTCTCGCCGGCCCGCACCATCTCCCGCACCTTGCGCGGCGTGAGCGGCAGCTCGTCGCAGCGCACGCGATACTGCACGAGCGCGTCCTCGATCGCGCGTGACAGCGCGCCGGGCGCACCCATCCGCCCCCCTTCGCCTCCGCCCTTGATACCGTACTCGGTGAACGGCGAGGGGGTCTCGACGTGTCCCACGCGAATCTCGGGCGGCATTTCGGAGAGCGTCGGAATCAGATAGTCGGCGAAGGTGCCGGTGACGAGCTGGCCATTCTCGTCGTAGTGGAACTTCTCGTAGAGCGTGGTGCCGATGCCCTGCGCCGTGCCGCCGCGAATGTGCCCCGCGAGCGTCATGGGGTTCACCACGGTTCCCGCGTCGTGCACGGCAACGTAGTCGAGGATCGCCACCTTGCCCGTCTTCGGATCGACCTCGACCAGCGCCAGGTGGCACATGTGCCCCATGATCGGATAGAAGATCCCGAGGTGACTGCGATCGGCCGCCGGCATCGTGGTGAGCGGATGGTCGTACACGTAGGCGGCGTCGATCCCGCTCGCGAAGTCATCGCCCTCGGGCAGGTTGAGACGGAAGTAATGGGCGAATAGCGCCACTTCGGCTATCGACTTCTCCTTGCCGGGCACGCCCTTCACGCCGATGTTGCCCGCGCGCAGCTCGAGGTCGTTCACATCGGTCTCCATCATGTGGCCGGCCACGCGCAACAATTTTTCCTTGACCTTCTTGCTCGCGCCGACAACCGCTCCCGCGATCATCACCGTGAAGCGGCTGCCGCCTGGGCCGGTCGAGTTGAATCCGCTCTGCGTGTCCGCATAGACGATGTTGACCTGCGAGGGATCCACCTGGAACTGCTCGGCGACGATCTGAGTGGCCATCGTCTCGGGGCTGTTGCCCCAGAAAGGCGAGCCGAGCGTGACGTGGATCGTGCCGGTCGGATCGATGCGGATCTGCGTCGACTCCGGCGAACTCGTCAGGGTGAAGCCCGGATTCTCGGTTCCATTGAGCGACCAGAATTCCGTCGAGCTGAAGACGCTGCGCTCCTGGCAAGTGGCCGCGCCGATGCCGACGCAACGGCCCTGGGCGCGCGCTTCGGCGCGGATCTTTTCCCAGTTCTTGAGATCGGCGATGCGCAGCGCTTCGTCGAGCACCGCCGGGTAGTTGCCGCTGTCGTAGATGTTGCCGCTCGGAATGACGTACGGGAACTGGTCGGGCTGGATCAGGTTCTTCCGTCGCAGCTCGATCGGATCCATCTTCAGCTCGTCGGCAGCGGCGTCGGCCATGCGCTCGAGCATCCAGTTGGTCACCTCGGAGCCGAAGCCTCGGTAGGCGCCCTGCTGGCACTTGTTGGTCAGCACCGCGATCAGCTCCATGTGGATGCTGTTAATGCGGTACGGCCCGATGATCTGACACAGCGAGTTGCCGTGCGTGCCGACCCCGAACTGGAAATAGGCGCCGTAGTCGTCGATCACCTGGAACTTGAGCGAGAGCATCGTCCCGTCGCGCTTGCACGCGAGCTCGCAGCGATAGAGACGGTCCGAGCCGTGGTTGTCGCAGCTGGTGATGTTGTCGAGACGATCCTCCATGTACTTCACCGGGCGGCCGGCCGCGCGCGCGAGCGTGCCCGCGAGCGTCATCACCTTGTGCGTGAAGAGCTTCGAGCCGAAGCTGCCGCCGGTCACGCACGGGATCAGGTTGAGCTTCGCCGCGGACACGCCGAGCGAAGCGCCTACCAGCCAGCCGACGTAGTTGAGGAACGAGCTGTTCGTGTACATCGTGAATTTGCCGCCGCCCGGCTCGTAGGAAGCGATGCAACCGACCGTTTCGAGCGGCTGCGCGCCCGAGCGGCCCCAGCGCAACGTGCGCTTGACCACCACGTCCGCCTTGCCGAAGTCTTCCTTCACTGGTCCGAACACGAACGTCCGGTGCTGCGCGATGTTGTTCGGGCCGCGCTCCGGATGCAGCACGGCGTCGCCGCTCGAGGTCATCGCGGCTTCCGGATCGACAACCACGGGCAGATCTTCGTACTCGACCTCGATCAGATCGCAGGCATCTTCAGCGATATAGCGGCTTTCGGCGACCACCGCCACCACCGCTTCGCCGACGTGGCGCACGCGATCGACGGCGAGGCAGTACTGCACGACCGGCGGGCTCGCGAACTGCGCGCTCGGCCCGGTCACCTCCTTTGCTTCCGCGCCGGTGAGCACGAGGTGGACGCCGGCCAGCGCCTTGGCCTTTGCAGTGTCGATCCGCTTGATGCGGGCGTGCGCCCGGTCGCTGCGCAGGACGGCTGCGTGCGCCATCTTGGGCACCACGATGTCGTCGATGTACTGGCCGTTACCGGTCAGCAGGCGCGGATCCTCGACCCGCTTCATGTTCTGGCCGATGTACTTGTAGCCCTTGCGCGGCGCCTCCTGCTGACGGCTCGGCGGGATATAGCCTTCCGCTGGAATATGCTTAGGAAAGGTCGCGGTCATTTCGCTCCCTCCTTCATCAGCTCGACGGCCCGCTGCACGGACTCGACGATGGTGTAGTAGCCGGTGCAACGGCACAGGTTCGCGGAGATCGCTTCCTCGATCTCCGCCTTCGTGGGCTGCGCGTTCCGCTCGAGCAGCTCGGTCGCCACCATCAGCATCCCGGGCGTGCAGAAGCCGCATTGCAGGCCGTGCTTTTCCCAGAAGCCCTGCTGCAGCGCATTGAGCTTGCCGCCCTGCGCGAGCCCGTCGGCGGTGCGCAACTCGGCGCCGTCCGCCTGCACGGCGAAGCTGAGACAGGAACGCACGGCTTCGCCGTCCACCAGCACCGTGCACGTGCCGCAGACGCCGTGCTCGCAGCCGACGTGCGTGGCCTTGAGGTCCAGATCCTCGCGGAGAAAATCCGACAGCAACCGGCGCGGCTCCACCGCGCGCTCGTACTGCGTACCGTTCACTTTCAGACTGATCGGGATCAGAGCCATGGCGATCTCCTCAGCTTGCGCGATCGCGCGCCGCGGTCAGGGCGCGAACGGTCAGCGTCTCGACCAGCTCGCGTTTGTAGGGTTCGTCGGCGTGATATGAGCTGCCCGGGCGAACCTCCGCGCCCGCCTTGCGGGCGGCAGCCGTGATGGCGGCCTCGTCGAGCGCCTTGCCAACGAGCTGCTTTTCCACTGCGGGAAGCCGCACACCGGGTGTTTCCATACCCGCCACCGCGATACCTGCTTGCGTGCACTTCCCGCCCGCAACTGTCACGAGAACGCCGACGCCCGCCATTGCGAAATCGCCCTGGCGGTTGACGGCCTCGTGCCACGCAGCGCCTTGACCGGGCGCGGCGATCGGTATGCGGATCTCGGTGACCATTTCGCCATCGGCGAGGACGGTCGTGAGCGCGCCGGTGAAGAAATCGGTTGCCGGAATCGTCCGCGCACGCTTGGCATTGCGCACGCCGATCTTGGCGTTGCACGCCGCGAGCACTGCCGGCATTTCTGACGCCGGATCCGCGTGACTGATATTGCCGCCGAGCGTGCCGCGATTGCGGATCGGGCCGTGCGCAACGTGTCGATAGGCTTCCGCCATGAGCGCGCAATGCTTTGCGACGAGCTCCGACGCGAGCAGGGCTGCATGACGCGCGAGCGCACCGATCACGAGCTCCCCGCCGTCGAGCCGGATGTCTGCGAGGCCCGGTATCCGGTTGATGTCGATGAGGACTGAAGGCTTGACAAGCCGCAGGTTCATCATCGGCACCAGGCTTTGCCCGCCAGCGAGTATCTTGCAGGCAGACGCGTGTCGCGCCATTGCTTCGAGCGCTTCCGGCAGCGAACCCGGCCGGATGTAATCAAACGGAGCAGGTTTCACGTTCATCTCCTTCGGCGTGGAACTCTCACCCCCCGGCGCAGTCGCCTGCACTTGCCGGCGCCGCGCCTACAAACGTCGATCATAGATTTCGATCGTTCTTGTTCCGGGGGTGAAGTACGGATTCGAAGAACCCGACACATAGAGTAGCGCGCAGGCGGAGAGTTTCAAGAAGAATCGCCAGCGCCTGCGGGTGCGCGGACCGCCGCACGTGCGCCTGTCGCAGCGCGACATCCTCGCAGGCCGCGCGTGTTGGTTGCAGCGCAAGACGAGCCAAACCCCTACGGCATCACGCTGTCGCCGGTCTCGTAGAGCCCAAACGATAGTGGAGTTCCCACCGACCAAGTGCCGTTCTGCAGGAGATGGCCGGCCTGACGATTGCGCTCCACCAGCGATTTTCCGAGCGCAAGCTGACCGGTCTCCCACTGCTTCAGCGCGGCTGGAACGTCACCCCCCGCGCGCTCGAGCGCGAGGCTGAGCTGCCAACCGTCTTCGGCCGCCTTCGCAGTGCCCGCCGCGGCGTGCGGCCTGGCAACGAAAGCACCGTCACCCATCAACGCCACGCGCCCGAAGGCCATGCGGGGTATTTCGCAATCCATCATCGCCTGGATGAATGGTTCCGCTGTTCCGCGAATCAGTTCCGCGAGTGGCGGCGGCAGTTCGTCCGCGGCATCGCGACGGAGCGCGGCGACGTTCGCCGCCTGCACCTCGCCCGGCCCCAGGGACACGTCACGCATATTCCCGTCTTCGTCCGTCATCAGCGCGTCAAAGGCGGAGCCGGTGGGCACGTTCCGATACCAGAGCCAGTTGATGTACGGCTCGGGCTCGCTCATCCCTTCTTCGATGACAGGAATCGGATAGATGAGCACGTGACCTGCAGGCAGGATGTGGTAGACGATCGCGTCGCGCAGCAGTGCAAACGTTTCCGGCGTGACCTCGCCCTGGCTCAGCATGCCGCGCCACGCCACGTAGCCGGCGTACTCGAGAGGCGCATCGCCGAGCAGCCAGCTGCGCGCCGGCGAGCGAATACCGCCTGCGCAGATCAGCAGGTCGCAGCGTTCCGCGGGCGCTCCATCCACGCGGACCGTCACGCCCAGATCGTCCTGCTCGAGTCCGGCCACGTTCTGCCCCAGGTGATAATCGTCCGGACCGAACGCCTCCAGCAGCGCGTGGTACATCGCGTTGTAGGAACTGAAGCGATAGGTCACCTGCTGTTCGGCCGCGATGCGTCCGTCCGCGCCCAGGTAGCGCACCGATTTCGTCGCCACGCTCACCGATCGCACGTCGCGCGTGCCGCGCAGCGTGAAGTAGCGCACCGTGGCGGGATTGAGGACGATGCCGGCACCACGTCCCGCGAGGGGTGTCCGGGACCGCTCGAGCACTTTCACGCGGCACCCCAGATCGCGCAGGAAAAGCGCGGCGGTGAGTCCGCCGAGCGATCCGCCCATGATGATCACGCTTGGCATTTTGCCGGTCATTGGCCTGCTCCGACTGTTCCTTCAGCGGCTCGCGCCGGGCGCCGCCCCGAGCGCGGCGAGCCGCTTAGTGTACGTGGCCATCCTCGCACTGTCTCCCGCATCGCGGGCAAACGCCGCCCCGGCGCTGAGCAGGTTACGATCGCCCGGATGCCGCGCCAGCGCGCGATCGATCTCCGCGAGCGCCGCACGCGTGTTTCCGGTCGAGTTCAGGGCCACCGCATACACGTACGCATAGCGCGCGTCGTCGGGAGCGAGCTGCGCCGCTCGCGCAAGCGCATCGAGCGCCTCCGGCGTGCGCTTCAAACGAACGAGCGCGAGACCGTGCGCGTGCTGAAGCGCTGCGTTCTCCGGCGCGTGATCGAGACCTTCATGCAGAATCGCTTCCGCGTCGGCGTCCCGGCCCTGGGACCGGCGCAGGTCGGCGAGGTTCACGTATGCGGGAACATAGCCTGGGTCCATGGCGATTGCAGCGCGCAGTTCCGCTTCGGCCGCTTCGGCGCGGCCACGCTGCGCCTCGAAGCCACCGAGCGCCGTACGCGCTTCCGGGCGATCCGCATTGTAGCGTTGCACGGCTACGAACTCGGCCGCTGCGCGATCGAAGCTCGCACGCTGCGTCGGATTGAGTGCGGTTTCCGGCACGCCCGCCAGCGTGGCCGCCGCCTCGATGCGGACGGTGCGTACCGGATCGTCGAGCAGCGGCGCGACGAGCGGGACCCGCTGCTCCACCGGCAGGGGCGCGAGCGCGGTCACGCTGGCGCGACGGATCAGAGGGTCAGCATCGGCCAACCCGCGCTGCAGCGCCGTGAGCGCCGTCTGCGAAGGAAACTGGGCAAGCGCTTCCGCGGCAGTTGCACGCGCGATGGCCGGCTGCGAGAGATCGTTAGATAGCGCCGCGAGATTGCCGTCCGCGCCCGGCGCGCCGCGCTCGGCCGCGGCGAGCGTCGCGGCGAAACGCTGGAGACCGTCCGGGCGATGCCCATACCATTTGCGTACGGCCTCGTCCGCCCACTGCGCCGACTTGTCCGTGTGGCAGCCGTTGCACGCGTTCGGCACACCGAGTTCGACCGAAAGGTCCGGTCGCGGCACACGCAGGCTGTGGTCGCGCCGCGGGTCGACCACCATGTAGGTCGCGGTCGGCATGTGACAGTCGACGCAGCGCGCGCCCGGCCCCGACTTGTGGAAATGGTGCGAGGGCGCGTCGTACTTGGCCGGCAGGTGGCACTGCGCGCAAACTGCATTCCCTTCCGCACGCAACTTCAGGCTGTGTGGCTCGTGGCAATCGCTGCACGTGACGCCCGCTCGATTCATCTTGCTCTGCAGGAACGAGCCCCAGATGTACACCTCGTCGCGCTGCTGACCGTCGGCGTGGTAGAGGCCCGGCGCAACCAATGCAGGCCGGTAGTAATCCAGGAACGGCTTCCCGGCGTGATAACCCTCCGCGATCTGCGCGCGCCGCGCGTGGCATTGCGCGCACACCTCGATTTCGCGATCGGTGCGCCTCGGACTGCTGCGCGTCGCATTGCCCGTGGCAGGGTCGATCTTCCAGGAGACGCCGTGGCGCTCGTCGAGCGCGACTGTCAAGCCGCGCGTCGGGTCGGCGTCCTTGTTCTTCGTCCAGCTCAGGTGGCGCGATCCCGGCCCATGGCATGCCTCGCAGCCGACGGTGATCTCGGACCATGCCGTCTTGAAAGTATCGGTCGCAGCGTCATAGTTCTTGCGCACGTTGGTCGAGTGGCAGTCGGCGCACATGAAATTCCAGTTCTGCGAGCGCTTCGTCCAGTGCAGCTCGTCACCATGATCCACCCGCTCGTTCGGATAGAGGTGAAACCAGCGCTGCCCGCCTGCGTTCTTTGCACGCGTATCCCACGCAATCGAGAGCGCCTGGAGGCGACCATCCGGAAATTCGACCAGGTATTGCTGGAGCGGAAAGACGCCGTACGTGTACTTGATCTCGAAATCGGCGAGCGCGCCATCCGGCCCGTCGGTGCGCACGAAGTACTTTCCGTCGCGCCGGAAAAAGGTCGACTCGATGCCCGCGTAACGAAACTTCGCATTGTCGAAATTGCCGCGCACCGACTTCTCGGTCGCGTGCTGCATGGCGAGCTCGTGCTGCGACCCTTGCCAGGCCCGATACGCGTCCGTATGGCAATCCTTGCAAGCGGCACTCCCGACGAACGCCGAGGCGCCCTGTACGGTGGCGGCAGGCGGCGCAGGCGTCCACCACCAGATCGTGGCCAGCACGCCTGCGATCAGCGCGGCACCCACGGTGAGCGCCGGCCAGAGGAACTTCAAGCGGCCGCGCCCCTTCGCGACATGCGGCACGGCGCGCGCCGGCTCGGGAGATGGTCTTTCCGGGGATCGCTTCTTGCGGGATCGGGCCAAGATGTGCTGCTCAGAAGTGCTGCTCAGTGGGTTTCCGGGCTGATTCTGCCAGATCACGGCGCGTGCCGCGCCGCGCCATGCATGCTTCGGTCACAGCACTTTCTGACACGGCCCGTTGCGGGTACTCTACGATCGTCTGCAGCAGTGGGCGACGGCGTCGCGCGACGAGAGGAGCGAAGCAGAATGGACTTCACCTCCTTCTTCAACTACGAGAACCCGGACGGCGAGCCGGAATCGGCCTCGCCAGTGTTTCTCGGGCAGCTCTCCGAGGCCGGCTGGGCGAAGCTGCTGAGCTACGCGCAACACCGTCGCTTCGCGCAGGGCGAAACGCTGCTGGAGTCCGGCGAGGAAAGCCGTGACTTCTACATCGTCGCCAGCGGCCGGCTCGAGGCCGTGGCACGCACCGACGAGGGCAAGGAGTTTCTGCTCTCGGCGATCGAGGAACACTCGATCATCGGCGAGCAGTCGTTCTTCGACGGCCTGCCGCGCTCCGCGACGGTGCGCGCGCTCAGCGCCGGAGAGCTGTTCCGCATCGACGCGAAGACGCTCGAGGTGATGAGCGCCCGCGATCCCGCGCTGGCGCGCGAAGTGGTCGCGGACCTGGCACGAATTCTTTCGCTGCGGCTGCGCGAGATGACCCAGCGGCTCCTGCGTATCGTGCGATAGATGGCGACGGCCCCGACAGCTCCGACTGCCCGCCCGCCATTTCCGAACTACACCCAGATCCCGACCAGGGTTCCGGGATGGGCGTGGCACGCGCTGCGCGCCGCGTCAATCGGCGTGGCCTTTGCGGTCGTCGCACTGCTCCTCGCGTCTCCGGAGCACGGTCTCGTCCTGCTCTGGAAAATCCTGGTTCCGACCCTGCCGCTGGTGATGCTCGTCGCGCCAGGGCTGTGGCGAAATATCTGTCCGATGGCGGCCCTCAACCAACTTCCGCGTCTCGCCGGCCTCACGCGCGGACTCGCGCATACGCCGCGGGTTCGCGAATACAGCTTCGTCGTGGGGATCGCGCTCTTCTTCGTGCTCGTCTCGTCGCGGAAATGGCTGTTCGACACGAACGGCGCGGCGTCCGCGGCGCTCGTTCTCTTCGGACTCGGCGGTGCGTTCCTTGGCGGCCTGATCTTCAAGGGCAAGAGCGGCTGGTGCAGCAGCATCTGCCCGCTGCTCCCCGTGCAGCGGCTCTACGGTCAGGCACCCTTCGCCGTGCTGCCCAACGCCCACTGCAAGCCGTGCGTCGGGTGCACGAAGAACTGCTACGACTTCAATCCCTCCATCGCCTACCTCGCCGATCAGTACGACGACGACCGCCACTACGTCGGGTATCGGCGGCTCTTCGCGGGCGCTCTCCCGGGATTCATCTACGCGTTCTACACGGCGCCGGTGGGCGGTGCGCTCACCGAGATCTATGCACACTTCGGACTCTGGTGCGCACTGAGCCTCGCGCTCTTCCAGCTGCTGGACGTCTTCCTCAAGCTGCAGCGCAATCGACTGACGGTTGTATTCGGCGCCGCCGCAATCGGCCTCTACTACTGGTTCGTCGCGCCTGCCATGGTGTCGGGCGTCGAGCAGCTCGCCGGCCTGAGTGTTCCTTCCTCCGCGCCGTGGGCGTTGCGCACGGTGGTCGTCGGCATCGCGCTGGTGTGGATCGCGCGCTGTTTCCGGAACGAGCGGCTGTTTCTCGTGCACGTCATCCAGAAGACCGCCCAGCAGGGTGCGCGCGTCGGCGAGAATGCGGCCCAGGCGATGCGACGCGCGAGCACCCGCCAACAGGCGGAAGTGGTCATCCAGCCCGGCGAACAGCGGATCGCCGCAAGCGCCGGGCAGTCGCTGCTCGAGGTGATCGAGGGTTGCGGCGGTGAGATCGAGGCCGGCTGCCGGATGGGCGTGTGCGGCGCCGATCCGATCGCGGTGACCGACGGCATGGAAAACCTCTCGTCCGCCGAGGCCGACGAGAAGAGCACGCTCGAGCGGCTCGGCTACGCGCACAACACTCGCATGGCGTGCTGTGCGAAGGTCCAGCAGGGACGCGTGACGATCGCCCTCAAGCCCGAGCGCCGCAAGTCGCCGGAGTACCCCACGTCCTCGCAATACGACGCGAGCATCAAGGATGTCGTGATCATCGGCAACGGCATTGCGGGCATCACCGCGGCCGATTTCGCGCGGCGACGCCATCCCGTATGCACCATCCACGCCATTGCCGAGGAGAACCACGCGCTCTACAACCGGATGGCCATCACCCGCCTGATCTACGGGCGCTCGGCGATGCAGGGGCTCTACCTGCTACCGGACAAGTGGTACGAGGAGCGCGAGGTCACGTGCTGGCTCAACACCACGGCGAGCACGATCGACACGGTCGCGCAGACCGTGACCCTCGCAACTGGCGAGACCTTGCGGTACGACCGGCTCATCCTCGCAATGGGAAGTTCGAGCTACGTGCCCGAGATCGAGGGTCACGGCGGGGCCGGATGCTTCGTCGCGCGCTCGGCGAATGACGCAATGGAGATCCGCCGCTACGCGCAAGCCACGCAGGCACGCCTGGGGGTGGTTGCGGGGGGCGGGCTGCTCGGGCTGGAGGCCGCGTACGCCCTCTCCAAGCTCGGCGTGCAGGTGACCGTGCTCGACCGCAATCCGTGGCTGCTGCATCGGCAGCTCGACGAGGCGGCCGGTCAGCTTCTGCGCCGGTACCTCGAAGGCCTGGGCATCCAGTTCCAGGTTTCCACCGAGATCCGGCGCGTGACGCGTGGCGACGACGGTCATCTCTATGTGCGGCTCAGTTCCGGCATCGAGCTTCCGGCCGACCTCTTCCTCGTCGCGGCGGGAATCGCGCCGAATGTAGCGCTGGCGCAGTCGTGCGGGGTCGAGACGCGACGTGGCATCATCGTGGACGATCACATGCGCACCAACGTGCCCAATGTGTACGCGGCCGGGGACGTCGCGGAGTTCGAGGGCCGCATTCCGGGGCTCTGGCCGGTCGCCGCCGAGCAGGGCGAGGTCGCCGCGGTAAATGCGATGGGTGGAAATCGCACCTATCGCGAACCGGTGGCGTTCACCATCCTCAAGGTCGTCGGCGCGGACGTCGCGTCCGTAGGGAGGGTCAATCCGACCGGCGATGGCGACGAGGTGATCGTTCAGGAGGATGCGGCAGAGTACAGGTACCGCAAGCTCGTCGTCGATCGCGGCGGCCGCCTCGCCGGGGCGATACTCGTCGGCCATCCCACGCTCATGTCGGGTGTGACAGGCGCGGTGAAGGCGCAGCGCGACGTCTCGGGCGAGCTGGCGAGCCTCAAGGTCGGAGACTGGTCTGCGCTCGAAGGCACTTGAGCTTGCGCGTTTCGACGTCTGCGTAGACCCATCGCTGCTCGGTTCGGTCCCGGGAACGTGGCCACGTCATCCCCGCGAAAGCGGGGATCCAGTATTTCCTACCGCCCGGGAACGCGCTCCGCCTGGATTCCCGCGTGCGCGGGAATGACGGGCCTTTCCGGTGCTTGAGATTCAGTGCCGGGTTTGCCGGATTCTCCCCACGCATGACAGAATGCCGCGCCCGGGCCGGCAGCCTGGGCAATGCGTCTGCGCCGCTCGTCCATGCTGTTTAATTCCCTCCCCTTCATCTTCCTCTTCCTCCCGATCACGTTCGCAGGGTTCTACTTGGTCGCCCGGACGAGCCACGCGCTTGCGGCCGGATGGCTGACCGCGGCCTCGCTCTTCTTCTACGGCTGGTGGAACCCGGTCTACGTCGGCTTGTTGCTCGGCTCCATCCTCTTCAACTACGTCCTGGGGATGCGGATCGGCAAGGCGCGCGCAGCCGGGCGTCTCGCCCAGGCGAAGCTGATGCTGTTCGTCGCCGTCGCCGGCGATCTCGCGCTGCTCGGCTACTACAAGTACGCGAATTTCTTTCTCGAGAATGTCGGGGAGCTGATCGGCACGTCGTTCTCGCACGCCGAGATCATTCTTCCTCTGGGAATCTCCTTCTTCACGTTCACGCAGATCGCGTTCCTCGTGGATACGTGGCAAGGCAAGGTGCAGGAGTACCGGTTCGTCCACTACTGCCTGTTCGTCACCTACTTCCCGCATCTCATCGCGGGTCCGATTCTCCACCACGCCGAGATGATGCCGCAGTTCGCGCAACGCGAGACGTATCGCCTGCAGGCGGAGAATGTCGCGGTGGGCCTGACGATCTTCATCATTGGGCTCTTCAAGAAGGTGATCCTGGCCGACGGGATCGGACCGTACGTGGGCCCACTGTTCGCGCTGCCGGGTACCGGCGTGGAGCCCACGCTCGTCGAGGCGTGGGCCGCAGTGCTCGCCTATTCACTGCAACTCTACTTCGACTTCTCGGGCTATTCCGACATGGCGATCGGCCTGTCCCGGCTCTTCGGCGTCCGGCTGCCGCTCAACTTCAACTCGCCCTACAAGGCGATCAACATGTCGGACCTGTGGCAACGCTGGCACATGACGCTCTCGCGCTTTCTGCGGGACTACGTGTTCGTTCCACTGGGAGGACATCGCAAGAGCGCCGCGCGACGCTACTACAGCCTGGTAGTGACGATGGTGCTGTGCGGCGTCTGGCACGGTGCCGGCTGGACTTACGTGTTTTTCGGGCTGCTGCACGGCTTCTACCTGGCGGTGAATCAGGTCTGGCGCACCTTGCGCAAGCACCGTGACCGGCGGCTGGGGCGCAAGCGCGGCCAGTCGACCTGGTGGGGACGCGGGGCTGCGATACTGTTGACCTTTGCGTGCTGGCTGGTGGGCCTCGCGCTCTTCCGCGCGGCGAACATGACCGACGCGATCATGATTCTCAAGGGCATGTTCGGATTCAACGGATTCACCCTGCCCGGCGTGCTGCTCGCGAGGCTGGGCGAGGTCGGACCCTGGCTTGCGGCGCACGGCATCGATTTCTCGGAGGGGCGCGGCCTCGTGCGCGGCGGCCTGGTCAACTGGATGATCATCCTGCTCGCCATCGCATGGTTCGCGCCCAACACGCAGCAGATCATGGCGCGGTTCCGCCCCGCACTGGTGATCCCGAGAGACTCGCAGCCCGCGCGATTGCTGCTGTGGCGCCCCGGTGCAATTTCGGCAGCGATCGCCGCGGCCGTGGCCTTCGCGGCCATCGTCAACCTTCATCGGAACTCGGAGTTCCTTTACTTCCAGTTCTGATCCACGCATGGATACACAGACCACGCTCCAGCCGGCCGACGAGGCATCGCCAAGCGACGCCGCGACGATAGCTGCCTGCAGGCGGTTCAACGCCGCCCTGCTGATCGGGCTCGGGGCGATGCTGGCCGTCGTCGTGGGCCTGAATCTGCTGCTGGGCGAGCGCGCCGTCGGCACGCCGAAAATGGTCAAGGCGGCGAGCGAGTGGCAACAGGCCACCCACGGGATCACGTATCCGCCACCGATCACCGCGAACCGTCCGTTCAAGTCATTGCGGCTCGCCGACCGACTGCCGGAAATCAACGGCGTGGTGCTCGGCGCCTCGACATCGATGGGTCTCACCGCGGACGCGTTTCCGCCGGACGTGCGCATCTACAACTTCGCCCAGACCGCCAATCCCCTGCACGCGACGATCGGCGAGGCCGAGTACATCGTTCATCACTACGCGGACCGGGTGAAGTGGATCTTTCTCGCGCTCGACTGGTCGGTGGGCATGCTTTACCGGTCGGGAGTAGCCCAGCACGATCGACCTCTCACCCGCGGCTGCAATATCCCGCAACGCCTTGCCGCAGGTGTCGCTCCTGCAGAAGCTCCAGGACGCGATCTCGTGGCCGCGGGTCAAGAATCTCTGGAGCATCGTGCGCCTCATCTGGCGCTCGCCCGAGGGGGTTGCCGCGTTCAAGCGCGCGCTCTTCGATGCGTCGAGCGCGGATTACCGCTGTCCGGATGGCACGCCGGCACGCGATTTCGACACTATCAACCGGGGGTTGTGCGTCGGCTTCCGCTACGACGGCAGCGCCACCTTCGCCGACGGTCGCCCCGTCGACCCGGCGCGACTCGACGAGCTCGTCCGGGCGGGCGCGGCTCCCGGGTCCCGGTATTCCAAGCCCATCGTCCAGGGCGACGGGAAGCTCAATCCGGCGTTGCTCGCCGCGCTCGCCAGGCTCTCCGCTGAGCTCTCGGAGCAGGGCGGAAGGCTCGTGCTCTTCGCGCCACCGCTGATCCCCGGATTGGAGCACGCGCTGGGCGAGAGCGCCCACGCTGGAAGTTCGGTCGCGCGAACCAAGAAGGCGCTCGACGAGTGGGCGAAACGGACCGGCCTCGTCATCATCGACGCCGGCGCATCCGAGCGCTTCGGGTGTACCGCGCCCGAATTTCTGGACGAGCACCATGCGTATGCCGCGTGCTACCGAAAGGTGTTCGGCCGATTCTGGCAGCGGTACGCCTCGGGCAAACCGATAGCGCCCGGCCTGTGGGTTCCCGGGCGGGAAAGCGCGAACTGACCGCCCCGGTTGGCGCATACTTCGCGGCGCCTTGACCTCCCGCGCCGTGCAGTGACAGGATGCTGTCAGCGTTGGAAGGTTAGTCTGGCAAGGCACTCGAGGCGAAGCGGGGGAGAGGGTGCCCGTTCGCGGCGAGGCGCTCCCACATGATCCATCTTTATGCTCGTCGCAGGGGGGCGTCGGGCCTGGGCAAACTCCGTGTTTTCATGAACACCTTTCGATTCGGGGGCGAACCATGAAGGTTCTGTTGTCGATCTCGCGAGCCATCGACGCGCTCAATGAGCACGTCGGGCGGATGACGTACTGGCTGATCCTGGTGGCGGTCCTGGTCAGCGCAGGCAACGCAGTGGTGCGCTATTCGCTCAACACGAGTTCGAACGCCTGGCTCGAGATCCAGTGGTACCTGTTCTCGTTTGTTTTCCTGTTCTGTGCCGGGTACACCCTGCGACACAACCAGCACGTGCGCATCGACATTCTGACCGCACACTTGTCGGGTCGGAAGAAAGCCTGGATCGACATCTTCGGCACGATCTTCTTCCTGCTGCCGATGGCGATCGCCATCATGTGGCTGTCGTGGCCGGTGTTCGTCGACGCCTATCGGAGCCACGAGATCTCGACCAACGCCGGCGGCCTGCTGGTCTGGCCGGCACGCCTGATGATTCCGGTGGGTTTCCTCCTGCTCGTGCTGCAGGGCTTTTCAGAGCTGATCAAGCGCATCGCTTTTCTGCGCGGCTTGATTTCGGACCCCACCGAAAAGGACGAGGGTCCGACCCTGGAAGAGCAGCTTGCCGAAGCGCTGCGCAAGGAGCGGGGGGAAGCAGCATGACCCAGTTCCTGATCCAGAACATGGCGCCGCTCATGTTTGCGTCGCTGATCGTGGTCATGCTGCTCGGCTACCCGGTTGCCTTCGCGCTCGCCGCCAGCGGCATCTTCTTCGGCCTGCTCGGCGTCGAGCTCGGGATGCTGCATCCGTCCCTGTTCCAGGCGCTGCCGCAGCGCATCTGGGCGATCATGTCCAACGATACGCTGCTGGCGGTGCCCTTCTTCACCTTCATGGGACTGATCCTGGAGCGCAGCGGCATGGCCGAGGACTTGCTCGACACCGTCGGCCAGCTGTTCGGCCCGCTGCGCGGCGGACTCGCGATCGCCGTCATCTTCGTCGGCGCGCTGCTCGCCGCGACCACGGGCGTGGTGGCCGCCTCGGTGATCTCGATGGGCCTGATCTCGCTGCCGATCATGCTGCGCTACGGCTACGATCGGCGCTTCGCAACGGGGGCGATCGCAGCCTCCGGCACGCTGGCGCAGATCATCCCACCGTCGCTGGTGCTGATCGTGATGGCCGACCAGCTCGGCAAGTCGGTCGGCGACATGTATGCCGGTGCCTTCATCCCAGGGCTGGTATTGATGGGCCTGTACGCGGCCTACGCGATTGGCGTGTCGGTATTCAAGCCCTCCTGGGCGCCCGCATTGCCTCTGGAGGCCCGCACTTTCCGCGAAGCCAACGGCAGCAGCGGCGTTCCGTCCCTCGTCGTCCTGTTTCTCGTTGCCGTTGCAGCCGCCTACGCCTTCGCGCGGTACGAGTACGGCGCGCCCAATGCGCCCGTGGACGAAATGCTGGTCGTCTCCACTGCGGTCGGCGTCGGCGTCGCGTTCCTCGCGGCGGTGGTCAACCACACGCTCAAGCTCGGCTTGCTCTCGCGCATCGCCGAACGCGTCACGTTCGTGCTGATCCCGCCGCTGCTGCTGATCTTTCTCGTGCTCGGCACCATCTTCCTCGGCGTCGCCACGCCAACCGAGGGCGGCGCGATGGGCGCGACCGGCGCGCTGATCATGGCGATCGTGCGGCGCCGCCTGTCGATCCCGCTGCTGCGCCAGGCGATGAATACCACCGCCAAGCTGACCTCGTTCGTGGTGTTCATCCTGGTCGGCGCGCGCGTCTTCAGCCTGACCTTCTACGGCGTCGACGGGCACATCTGGGTCGAACACCTGCTGACCGGGTTGCCGGGCGGGCAGCTCGGCTTCCTGATCGTGGTGAACCTGCTGGTGTTCGTGCTCGCGTTCTTCCTCGACTTCTTCGAGCTCGCCTTCATCATCATCCCGCTGCTCGGGCCGGTCGCCGAGAAGCTCGGCATCGACCTGATCTGGTTCGGCATCCTGCTCAGCATCAACATGCAGACCTCGTTCATGCACCCGCCGTTCGGCTATGCCCTCTTTTACCTGCGCAGCGTCGCGGCGACCAAGGACTACGTCGACAAGATTACCGGCAAGCAGATCGCCAGGGTCACCACCGGACAGATCTACTGGGGTGCCGTACCGTTCGTCCTGATCCAGCTCATCATGGTCGGCCTGGTCATCGCGTTTCCCGGCATCGTGAGCGGCGGGCTGGCCAAGAAAGCGCCCATCGATACGGACAAGATCGAGATCATGATTCCCGATGCCGGATCGGGCGCCGAGGGAAGCGCCGAAGACGCAATGCAACGTGCGCTCGACAAGGCGATGGGGGGCGGTGGAAGTGCCGCCGGGAACGCGCCCGACCCGCGCAGCCCCGCCGAATCGGGCAAGTAACAACATCCCGGCAGGGCGGCGCTGGCGCAAAAAAACCCCGCGGACGCGGGGTTTTTTGGCTTGCCGGTACGGGGTTGGTCCAACGCTACTTCTTGGCTCCCCGCTGCGCGGCGCGCTGCGCCGCGGTCATGAAGCTGTCGAAGCGGGCTTCCGCGATGCGAGAACCACTGGATCTCGTCCTCGCGGAACTTGTACCAGTTGTCGTAGATCTTCTTGAATTTCGGGTTACTCGCCGCGAAGCCCTGGTAGAGCTCCTCGGACGCCTTGTAAGCCGCGGCCAGAACGTCGTTCGGAAACGGCGCGAGGATCGTGCCTCCCGCGATGAGGCGCTTGAGTGCCAGCGGATTGAGCGCGTCGTACTTGGCCAACATCCACGCGTAGGCCTCGGTTGTGGCGGCCTCGATCATGGCCTGGTACTCCCTCGGAAGCGATGCCCATGCCTTTTCATTGACCAGCAGTTCGGTCGACGCGCCGCCTTCCCACCAGCCCGGGTAGTAGTAGTACTTCGCCACCTTGTAGAAGCCGAGCTTCTCGTCGTCGTAGGGTCCGACCCACTCGGCCGCGTCGATGGTGCCTTTTTCCAGCGACGGATAGATGTCGCCTGCCGCGATCTGCTGGGGGATCACGCCCAGCTTGCTGAGCACCTGGCCGCCGGTGCCGCCGATACGCATCTTCATGCCCTGGAGATCGGCGAGCGAATTGATCGGCTTGCGGTACCAGCCGCCCATCTGGCATCCGGTATTGCCGGCCATGAAGTTGACCATGCCGTAGCCCTTGAACAGCTCGCGCATCAGCTCCAGGCCGCCGCCGTGCAGGTACCAGGCCAATCTCTGGCGCGCGTTCAGGCCGAACGGAATATTCGTGCCGAACGCAAAGGCCTGATTCTTGCCGAAATAATAGTAGGGCGCGGTGTGCCCGCATTCGACGGTGCCGGCCTGGACCGCGTCGAACACCTGCAGGCCGCCAACGATCTCGCCCGCCGCGAAGACCTTGATGGTGAACTTTCCGCCGGACATCTCGCCGACCCGCCTGGCGATGAGTTCGACGCCGCCGAACAGCGTGTCCAGGCTCTTCGGCCAGCTCGCCGCCAGCCGCCACTGGATATTTTGCTGCGCATGCACGATTGCCGGCGCCGCGAGGCTCGCACCGGCCGCGCCGACACCCGCCTTCTTCAGGAAATCACGTCGTTTCATTTACGTCCACTCCTCATAGGTGAGACACGCAAGGACGCAGGCAGTCCCAAATGCGCAAAATCTGTCTGCGGAAATCGTCGTTCGTGGGACTCGCTTCTGCGAACGGGGGCAGGGAGCGTAGCATGCGCCAAGACCGCCTGCAATTTGCGCGCCGATCCGCGTCGACCGTCGAGCAGGCGATTCGCGCGGCGTTCGTCGGCGCTGCGTCCAGCGCCCTATCTGGCTACGGTGAGCCCCCAGCGACCGTCGGGCTGACGGCAGGCGACGTAACGCATGGACTCCTTCATGCCCTTCGCCTGGGTGTCCACCTTGAGTGTCTTGCAGACCTGCCCGTCCTTCGTGCTGGTGGCAAGGATGGTGGCGGCGCCCGAGTTCTGCGTCTTCGGATTGCTCCAGGTCACGGGCGTATCGACCGGCGCCTTGTCGAGCGCCTCCCGCGCGCTGTCGACGAACAGCTTCAGGTCGTCACCGTTGAACCACTCGGTCGGCCCCTGCATGAGCAGTGCGCCCCATCCCGCGGCGGAAGCCATCGCAGGAGCGAGAGTGAGCGCAAGGATTGCCAGGAACAGTTTGCAGCGTCGCATGAGTGTCTCCAAAACGAATTACGTGTGTGAGCCTATTGCGCCCGTCTTGTCGTGTCGACGATCAGGCCGCGTTCGCGCAGTGCGCCGATGATGATGTCGGCGTAGCCGGCAATCTCCTTCTTAAGTTCGCCGGGATCCGTGGTCTGCGTCGTCGCGGACCACACGAGCGTGGCATCGCGAGTTTGCCAGAGACTCGTCTCGACCACGACCACGTCGTACTGATACGAGGTGGGTGGCGCCGCGAGGGCCACTGCGGAACCGTAAAATCCGTAAAAGCCGCGCGCATAGCCGACGCTCGGAATCACCGTGACATAGCCCGGGGAATAGGCGGTGCGGCGATCGATGTCCAGCACACGCGCGACGATCGCCCCGTCAGCGCCGATCTTCTTCAATACACCCTCCAGCTCGGCTCGTTCGACGTCGCCATTGTCGGGGAGCACCGTGTAACCAGGGGAAGCCTTGACGCCGATGGCACGTAGCTTCGCGGAGAACTCGTCCTCGAAGGTGCGCCGCTCGCCGATGTTCCGCGCAACGCCGAGCACGAGCAAGTTGCGGAACGGCGGCCCCTTGTAGCTGGGATCCACCCAGGCATTGGTCAGCTTCGTCGCCGGCGCGCAACCAGAAATCAGCCACGCAAAAGAATGATCAGGAAGGCGGCGCGGCCGGCTCTCATGGCGATTCGTTCTCGGGCGATCCATTCGGTACGGCCGCGGTGCGAGGCCCTCTTCGCCTATGGTAACGGCAAGCGGCGGTATCAGTCAGCCTGAAGCGCGCAGACGCTTCAGGAGAAGATCTTGAGTCCAACGATCGCTGCGATGAGCACGAGCATGAAGAATACACGGCCGATCGTGACGGGGTCGCGGAAGAACAACATCCCCACGATTGCGGTGCCGAAGGCGCCGATGCCGGTCCAGACTGCATAGGCAGTTCCGAGCGGGATCGCATCAAGGCTGAGCGTCAACAGCCAGAAACTCATTGCCGCGGCGGCGACGAATGCCAGCGTGTAGCCAATGCGACGCAGGCCGTCCGACAGCTTCAGGAAGGTCGTGAACCCGATCTCGAAAATTCCGGCCAGCCCGAGGTAGACCCACTCCACCGCGCCGCCTATTCCCGCGACACGAGCTTCAGGCCGGCAACCGCCCCCACGATGACGAGGATCAACACGATCCGCGCCGTGGTGACCGGGTCGCCGAACGCGAGGATGCCCACAAGCGCGGTCCCGGCCGCACCGATTCCCGTCCACACCGCGTAGGCGGTCCCCAACGGGATGCGACGCATAGCGAGCGTGATCATCCAGAAACTCAACGCGCCCAGCGCCACGAATGTCGTGGTCGGGCCGATCCTCGTGAAGCTCTCGCTCAGTTTCAGGAAGTAGGTGAACCCGATCTCCGCCGCGCCGGCGACGACGAGACAAGTCCACGCGATGGAGTTCGCCTTTGCGTCGAGGGTCATGTCGGCGTTGCGCGCGGCGAGGGGACGGTTCAATTGCGCACCGAATTATGCCACCTCGAGGTGAAACATCTCGAATTGAAACAAACGTGAAACAAACCGTGCGCTGCGCGAAATCCCTGCGATACGCGCGCTCCCTAGCATGTCACCCAGCAACACGGAATTGCCCCACGCGAAGCCAACTCACTACGGGAGACCGAACATGGAAACCACTGCCACTCCACTCGCCAAGCAGAGCATTTCGACCGCACACGTGAACTCGCCACGCCCGCGGCCGATTTCGCGGCGCCCGGTCTTGCACACCGTCGCCCGGCAATCGACGATGCAGGACACGCGTCAGCGCGTCGGCCAGGCGTTTCGCAACATGGCGCACGGCGTCACCGCCCCGCTTGCCGAGGCGCAAACCAACGCCTTCTACCGCTCTGGCGGACAGGAATGGGCGCGGACACTGTCCCAACCCGGCGGCCACGATCTCAAGGCGCGTGTCATCGACGCTTTCCAGGAGATGGCGCATGGCGTGCAGGACACCGCGGCGCACGCCAGCACCCTGCATTTCTATCGCTCGAGCGGGCAAAGCTGGGCGCAAAACCTGGGGTGAGTCGACCCAGATTAAGAACAATCGTTATCCCGTAGGCCAACAGTCAATCACACAAGGAGACGTCATGAATCCGAACAAAGCACTCTGGGAAAAAGGTGACTTCACACGCATCGCAGCGAGCATGCGCGAGAGCGGAGAAGCGCTTGTCAATAGCATCGATATCCGCAAAGGTCTGAAGGTCCTGGATCTCGGATCCGGCGACGGAACGACGGCTCTGCCGGCGGCCAAACTGGGAGCGGACGTGCTGGGCGTCGACATCGCGCGAAATCTGGTCGCCGCCGGGAACCAACGTGCGGAGCAGGAAGGCCTCGCGAATGTCCGGTTTCAGGAAGGCGATGCGACCAATCTGGAAGAGCTCGAAGATGACTCTTTTGATGTGTCCGTGTCCATCTTTGGCGCCATGTTCGCACCGAAGCCGTTCGACGTCGCGAAGGAAATGACGCGAGTCACCCGACCCGGAGGTCGCGTCATCATGGGCAACTGGATCCCCAACGATCCGACGCTGGTGGCGCAGATTCTGAAGATCAGCTCCGCCTATACGCCGCCGCCGCCGGAAGGCTTCGTCAGCCCGATGACGTGGGGAGTCGAGAGCAACGTGATCGAACGATTCTCCAAAGCGGGAGTTCCCGCCGACAAGATCTCGTTCGCCCGGGACACGTTCACGTTCAACTATCCCGGCCGCCCCGCGGCGCTCGTGGACGAGTTCAGGAAATATTACGGGCCGACCATGAACGCCTTCGAAGCGGCGGAAAAGAATGGTCGCGCCGCTGACCTGCAAAAGGAACTGGAAGATCTCTTCGACAGCCAGAACAAGAGCCAGCGCAAGGATGCCACGTCCATTCCGGCAACCTTCTTGCGCGTAACAGTCGCGGTTTGAGAAGGTCCTGACGTTCGCGCGGGCAAGCCGGGGCCAGGCCCCGGGGCCTAGCCCGCGCGATCAGGCGCGGTAGAACTCGGCCGGCTCGTCGAAACCGGCCTGGTGGAAAGCCTCGCGTCGCTTCTGGCATTGCGGGCAACGACCGCAATGCACCGAATATCCGAGCAGGCAGCTATAAGTCGTCGCGTAGTCGACGCCGAGCGCGACGCCGCGCTGGATGACTTCGCGCTTGGATAGCCCGATGAGGGGCGTTGCGAGTCGCACGTCGCCCAGCAGCCCGCATATCAACCGGTACTGCGCGAGAAATGCGTGTGACGCGCTCGCATACTCCACCGTGTCGTCGAGATTGACCGCGAGGTATAACTTGCGAGCGCCCAGATTCGCCGCGTAGGAAAGGCCCAAGCTCAACGCCACCAGATTGCGGTGCGGCAACGGTACGTGATGCTTTCGATCTTGCCCCCGCCGAAAGATCTCGCCCACGTTTCCCAGCGTGAGCGGCACGAGCTCGACACCTAGCTCGCCGCATTGCGCATGCGCGGCGGTACTTTCCTGCCCGGCGGCACGCTGAGCGTAGTCGATGAACAGCGCTTGCACCGGCTCGCCGTCCGCAGCCAGCTGATGCAGCAACGTCGCGCTTTCGATGCCTCCGGAGAGGAGCAGGATGGAAGCGGCTTCCATGAGAGCTAATCTACCACTCCGCGGGAAACTCGTAGCGGCCTGGCGTTGATTCTGGGGCAGAATTTCACGACGAGGTTTCGATCGGGATCAATTGATATGGCCAAGAGCGACTTCCAACCGCGAGCCGGCCGCCACAGCAACCACGCGTGACGAGATGCTGCGCCGTGCGCGCGCGCTAGTCCCCGCGATCCGGGAGCGTGCGCCGGAAGCCGAGGCGTTGCGGCGGCTTCCGACGCGACCATCCGTGACCTGCACGAGACCGGCCTGTGGCGCGTCAACCAGCCCGCACGCGTCGGAGGACCGCAACTCGACTATCAACTGCTGGTGGAGATCTCGAGCGACTTCGCGCGTGCGTGCGGATCGACCGGCTGGGTGTTCGTCAATCTCGGTGTCCATCACTGGATGCTCGCGATGTGGCCGAGCGAGGGCCAGGATCGTGTGTGGGGCGAGAATCCCGACGCGCTGATCGCCTCCGCTGTCATCTATCCCTGCGGCCGGGCGCGCGCGAGCGGCGATCACTACATCCTGTCAGGACGCTGGCCGTTCTGCAGCGGCATCATGCACAGCGAATGGGCGATGCTCGGCGCGATGGTGCACCGTGAGAGCGCGCCGCCCGAGCCGCGCATGTTCCTGGTGCCGAAATCCGCACTCGAAGTGATCGACACCTGGAACGTCGCCGGCCTCGCGGCAACCGGCAGTCACGACGTGGCATGCAAGGAACTGAAGCTTCCGGCATACATGACGCTCGCTGCGCGCGACGTTCGCGGCGACCTCACCCCGGGCAGCGCCGTCAATCCTGGCCCGCTCTACCGGCAGTCGGTGGCTGCGCTCTTTCCGCATCTCATCGCATCGCTCGTCATCGGCATGGCGGAGGACATGTACGACCAGACGATCGAGCGGTTCGGCGCCGGCACGTCGATGTCCAGCAAATCGCCGATTGCCGAACACGGCACGATACAGAGTCGCGTCGCGGAAGCCGGCGCGCAACTCGACGCCGCGCGATTGCTGCTACACAAGGGTTTTCAGGAATCGCTGCGGCTTGCGGAGTCGGAAACCGTGCCCTCGGTTGCGGACAAGCTGCGTTGGCGACGCGACGGCACCTATGCCGCGGTGCTCGCCTCGACCGTGGGCACGTCGCTCTTTCGCGCGGCGGGCGGCAATGCCATTCGCCTCTCGAATCCCATGCAACGGCACATGCGCGACCTCAACGCGGCGATGGGGCATTTCCACGTGAACTGGGATGCGAATAGCGCCGCATACGGACGCGTGGCCATGGGACTCGCGCCGGACAACCCGAATATCTGACCGGCGCGGTGGCGCGCCCACCGGCCGGTTGTTCGCGGCGCGACTCCTCTTCCCCCGGGTGGTGCGAGCCGTCGGGAAGCCCGCGGTTTCGACTCCGCCCGACCGGAGCCCGGCGCCGACCGCTGGTCATGGCCAAGATTCGGGCTGGATCATTTCTTCTAGGACAAAAAAACTGTTTCCTATTAATATATTACGTAACTAATGGGTAATTCACAAATTTGTCCTAGACAAACTGTGTCTGGTTGCGTAGAGTTCGGTCCTGTTGCTCGTCCACTCTCATCCACAGGAGCTCTACATGAAGACGTTCTCGAAAATCCTTCTCTCCGCCTCGATCGCGGCGGCGCTCGGCACCGGCATGACGGTCGCGACCGCCGGCGGGTCCTACACCTCGAAGGTGTCGAGCACCGCCCCCGTAATGCAGTCCGACATCGTCGACACCGCGGTCGCCGCGGGCCAGTTCAACACGCTCGCCAAGGCCCTCACGGAAGCCGGCCTGATCGAGACTCTCAAGGGGTCCGGCCCATTCACGGTGTTCGCGCCGACCGACGCCGCTTTCGCCAAGATCCCGGCCGATCAGCTGAACGCGCTCCTCGCCAACAAGGAGATGCTCGTCAAAGTGCTGACCTATCACGTCGTGTCCGGCACGGTGATGGCCAAGGACGTGAAGACCGGTGCGGTGAAGACCGTCGAGGGCCAGACGCTCATGATCGACGTGTCCAACATGGGAGTGAAGGTCAACGACGCCAACGTCATCAAGACCGACATCGTCGCCACGAACGGCGTCATCCACGTGATCGACACGGTCGTTCTGCCGAACTAAAGAAACACGACACTGAAACGAATCACCCACTCTAACCTTTGAAGGAGCATCAAAATGAAGAAACTTTCCGGTCTTATCGTTGGTCTTTCGTTCGCCGTCGCGGCCCCCATCGCCTCGGCCTACCCGGATCCGCTGTACCTGCAACCCGAAATGGGCGGTGCCGAGATCACCTTCGCGGCGCAAGCCGACCAAGGCGGGATCAACAGCGCGACCAACAGCGACGCGTTCTGGTACGCGGGTACCGGCGGCCACCCCTCGCGCTAACCCGCGCCGCTGCACGTTCGAAAAAACCCGGCTTCGGCCGGGTTTTTCTTCCTTGATGTCAGGGAAGCCCTGCGCAAGTCACCGATCCGAGCGGGGGCGCCAGATTCCGATGTCATGAGCACGTTGGGTGCATCCGGAACGTCGTTTCCACCGGGGAGCGCGGCGGTCGTGTTCGGCGCCTCCGGCGCGATCGGTCGCGCGCTCGTCGCCCAGCTCGACGCCGACTCCCGCTTCGCCAGAGTGCTCGGCTATTCACGCTCGAGCAACCCACCACTTGAGCTCACCGACGAGTCGAGCATCGCGGCCGTCGTGAGCGAGATTGCGCGGCAAGGCTCCGAGCTGCGGCTCGCGATCGATGCGACCGGCGCCCTGCACGACGAGGGCTGCGTCGCGGAGAAGACCTGGGACCAGATCGACCCGCGCTCGATGGCGCAGGGATACGCAGTCAACGCCATCGGGCCCGCCCTCGTCATGAAGCACGTTCTCCCGCTCCTGCCCCGAGCCGGAAAGAGCGTGTTCGCGACGTTGTCCGCGCGCGTCGGTAGCATTGACGACAACCGGCTGGGAGGATGGTACGGCTACCGGGCGTCCAAGGCCGCCCTCAACCAGATCGTGCGCACCGCATCGATCGAGCTTTCCCGCAAACGCCCGCAGGCAGTGTGCGTGGCGCTCCATCCCGGAACCGTCGACTCACCGCTCTCGGCACCTTTCGCCAAAGCCGGCCTCGCGGTACAAGCCCCCGAGGCGGCAGCAGCGCGGCTGCTGGGCGTCATCGAGTCGCTTCGCGCCGAGCACTCCGGCGGATTCTTTGATCAGCACGGCGCACCGATTCCATGGTAGCGCGAGTACGCAGCGCGGGGCGGTGCACGGCGCCATGACGGCCGGGCGCCGAACCGCACGCACTAGCGTGCGCAATCTGGTGCTCATCCTGGGCGATCAGCTCGACATTGCGAGCAACGCATTGGAGAACTTGGACCCGAACCAGGATCGCGTGCTCATGATCGTGGCGAGCGGCGAGGCGCAGCGCGTCTGGAGCCACAAGGCGCGCACGGGTGCAGATGCCTGTCCGATGACCACGCTGTACTGGAATTTCCTGGGTCGCAACGAGCGCGCTGCAATACGCCGCCGTGCGGACGCGCTACTCCGGAATCTCGATTTCCTCTAGCAAAGCCACCACTTGCGTGGAACTTGGACGCTGGATTCCGCTCGTCGAAACGAGATGCCGGGAGAACCCGCCGACGGTAACGGTAACGATCAGGATTCGAGCAGCCCGGCTGCGAACTGCAGCAGGTGCTCGACGTCGGCGAAGTTGCTCGCGATGCCGAGGCTGATCCGCACCGCGCCCGAGCTTTTCCCGTCTATGCAGAGGCGGAAGTCGTCGAGCGTGAGCCGGCTCTCGTGGCCGGGCTGGTGGAAGCAGGCCGAGAGCTCGGTGCCGGAAATGCCGAGCGCCATCTCGCCGCCGCCGGGGTTGCAGAAACACCCGGTGCGAAGGGAAATGTTTGCGGCGCCGGCGCGCTGCTCGATCCCCAGGTGGTCCATCGCCTGGCCGTCCCGATCATAGAAATTCACGGTGATCGTGCCCCCGCGCGCCTCCGTCTCCGAGGGTCCGTAGAGGCGCACCAGTGGCGCGTCGTTCCCGTGCCGCAGCGCAAGCAGCTTGCCGAGCAGCCATCCGGTCAGGCACCGCACGCGCTCGTGGATGGTTTCGATGCCGGTCGACTCGATGTGCCGCAGGCCGATCTCCACGGCGGGCAGATTGAGATAGTCGATGGTGCCATCCTCGAAGGCTGCCGGACCGTCGGCGAGATAGTGCTTGTCGCCCTGGACCGACGCGACGGTGATGGTGCCGCCCGCGAACCACGGCCGGCGCAGTCTCACGAGCGCGTCCCGGCGCGCGATCAGGCAGCCCACCCCGGTCGGGTAGCCGAACATCTTGTAGAAGGAGATGTCGACGAAGTCCGGCTTGTGCCGACCGAGGTCGAGCCGGTTCGTCGGCGCGTACGCCGCCGCGTCGAGCAGGACGATCCAGCCCTTCGCGTGCGCCCGCTCGATCCAGGCGAGCGGATGCTGCACGCCCGAGAAGTTCGACTGCGCCGGATACGCGAACAGATGACTCGCTCCCGGACTGGCCATGTCGAAATGGGATTCGAGAGACGACTCGTCCACGCGCATTTCGGGCAGCGTGACCGGAATGTAGGTCACCTTCGCGCCGCGCGCACGCGCGAACTCCCGAATGCCGTTGACCGAGTTGTGGTTGTCGAACGTGAGCAGGAAGTGGCTCTCCGGAACGAACGGGAACGACTCTCCGACGAGCTTGAGCGCACCGCTTGCGTTGGCCGTGAAGATCGCAACGTACTCGTCCGGCGACGCGTTGAAGTGGTCTAGGACGTGCGAGCGCGCGCTTTCGTCGAGCGCGGTGCTCGCGGTGGCAGTGGGGTTCGTGGAGTGCGGGTTGCCGAACACGCCTCGCGCGAGCAGGTCCATGTGGGCGCGAAGCTGCGACTCCGCGTATAGGCTTCCGGCGGTGTAGTCGAGGTAGACGTGGCCGCCCCGGTCGAGCCGGGAATATTCGGTCTCGCGGAGCGCATCGAGCCGTTGCGTTGCCAAGTATGCCGGGTTGGCACGCAGAAACTCCGCATAGGCGGCTTCGGAGTGCGCGCTTGACTTGTCCATTCCCAATGCTGTGCGCGTCAGAGTATCCGCTCGCCGAACTTCTTCAGCGGCCGACGGCGAGAGCGTCAGACCGAGGCCCGGCTGCTCTTTCAGCGTCAGCATGCCGTTGACGATTTTCGGCGGATCCTCGAAAAGCTCGGCCTGCAGCGGGTCGCGCTCGGGATCCGTGAACGACTCGACGATGCAACCGGCGGGGCTGGCCGCGACGATATGCGCGTGGATGAAGCAGTCGTGATGCGGCGCGACCTCGACATGGTTGAGCTCGCACAGCGCGGCGAGCTTGCGACCTTCGGTGAAGCCGCCCATCATCGTGCAGTCGAACTGCAGGATCTGGATCGCCTGCTCGTCGATGAGCGCGCGGCAGCCGTAGCTCGTGAGTTCGCTCTCGCCCGCGGAAAGCGGGATCTTCGTCCGCTGCGAAAGCAGCTTCAGCTCGCGGCGGTCGTCGGCCCAGCGCACCGGCTCCTCCAGCCAGCGCGGCTGCAGCGGCTCAAGCAGGCGCGCGCCCTCGATCGCGGTGGGAGATCCCAGGCGCGATTGACGTCGATCATCAGATCCTTGTCCGCGCCGATGACTTCGCGCACGAGTGCCATGCGCTCGATGTCCTCCGCGAGGCTCGCCCCGCCGACCTTGCCCTTGAATCCCTTGTGGCCCTGCGCCTTCAGCATCTGCATCTCGTCGCGCAGCTCGGCCATGTCCTTGCCGTCGCGGTAGTAGGCGCACGTCACGTAGCAGGGGACCTCGCTGCGATAGCCGCCGAAAAGGCGGTACAGCGGCAGATTCGCGACCTTGCCGACGATGTCCCAGACCGCGATGTCCACGGCGGAGGAGATGCGCACGATCGCCTCGCGCGACCAGCCCTTCTCGTGCGCGAGGCGTTGCGAGGTGAGCGCGAAAAGCTTTTCGTAGAGGCGCTCGGGCGCCAGCGGATCGGCGCCGACGACGAGCTCGCCGATGCCTGTTCGAAAGGCATGGATCGCGGCCTCGATCGGCGTATAGCTCGTGGCGAGCCCGATGCCCTCGACGCCCGAGTCGGTTCTCAGCCGAACCAGGATCTCGTTCGCTTTCGGGACCTTGAAATGGCTGACCCAGTGCGGTCGGCCGTCGTCCGGCGCGCGCAGGATGTGGACTTCCAGTTGCGAGATCTTCATGACGGGTCGCTCGACGATGAATTGTGGGCCAGGGGCCGAGGGCAGAGCGGCCAGGCCGCCGATCCCCGGCTGCCCGAGCATCGTAGGCTATCACCGATTTCATGCGCCGCATGCCCGGCGGGCTGCTGGAGAATCGCGCACGCCACGGAATCGCGCTGGCTATAATCGAGAGTTCCCGCGCGTCGCGCGCGGCGTTCCCGACTCCAGCGGTGATCCATTCTCATGAGCTACTACAAGCATCACGTCTTCTTCTGCTGCAACCAGCGCGAGCCGGGCGAGGCCTGCTGTGCGGACCGCGGCGCGAAGGATGTGCGCGCGTATGCGAAAGACCGCGTCAAGGCGCTCAAGCTGAGTGGCGAGGGCAAGGTGCGAATCAATACCGCCGGGTGTCTGGACCGCTGCGACGAGGGCCCAGTCATCGTGGTGTATCCGGAAGAGGTCTGGTACACCTACGTCGACAAGACCGACATCGACGAAATCATCGACGAGCACCTGGTGCACGGGCGCGTCGTCGAGCGGCTGCGCATATAGACTCGAACACGCAAGGGGCACCTCCTCTCCTTGCCACGCTCGTCGCATGCAAAGCTCCCTGAGACGGAAATCCGAAGAGCACGTCTTCGTCGCCGGGCCGGCCGGACGGATCGAGACGGTCGTCGAGCATCCGACCGTTTTTCCCGCGGACGGCGTCTCCGAAGGCGTGCGCGGCATCGCGCTCGTCTGCCATCCCCATCCGCTTTTCGGCGGCACGCTCACCAACAAGGTCGTGGCGACACTCGCGCGCGCGTTCGTCGAGCTCGGCTACGTCGCAATCCGTCCGAACTTTCGCGGCGTGGGCAAGTCGGAGGGGACGCACGACCACGGCGAAGGCGAGACGGACGACATGCTCGCGGTGATCGAATATGCTCGCGATCGCTTCGGCGAGAAGCCGCTCGCGCTTGCCGGTTTCTCCTTCGGCAGCTACGTTCAGACGCGCGTCGCGCAGCGCGTGACATCGGAGCGATTGGTGCTCGTAGGCACCGCCGCGGGCGACCTCGGCGAGCGCAAGTACACCACGCCGACCGTTCCGGCCGGCACCATCGTCATTCACGGCGAGCACGACGAGACCGTGCCGCTCGCGCGGGTGCTCGACTGGGCGCGTCCCCAGGAGTTGCCGGTAATCGTGATTCCCGGGGCCGACCACTTCTTTCACCGTCGGTTGAACATCATCCGTGACATCGTGAAAGGGAACTGGCACTGAACGATCCGCGCCCCATGATCGAGCCCGACATTTCAGCCGGCGAGCAGGGTGCGGGCACGGTGCTCAGCGTACGCGGCCTGCGCAAGTCGTACGGGGCCCAGGAAGTCCTGGCGGGCATCGATTTCTCGCTCCGGCGCGGCGAGTGTTTCGGATTGCTCGGCCCCAACGGCGCGGGCAAAACGACCACGTTGCGACTCGCGCTCGGACTCACCACTCCGGACGCCGGCGAGATCACCGTGCTCGACAAGCCGGTTCCCGCGCGCGGCCGCGAAGCGCGCATGCGGATCGGCGTGGTCCCGCAGATGGACAACCTCGATCCCGATTTCACGGTGGCCGAGAACCTGCTCGTCTACGGCCGATACTTCGGCATCCGCGCCGAGGTGCTGCGGGCGCGCATTCCGGGACTCGTGGAATTCGCCGGGCTCGCGGGCCGTGCCGAGTCGAAGATTGCGACGCTCTCGGGCGGAATGAAGCGCCGGCTCACCTTGGCGCGGGCGCTCATCAACGACCCGGACGTGGTTTTCATGGACGAGCCGACTACCGGGCTCGATCCGCAGGCCCGCCACCTCATCTGGGAGCGGCTGCGCCGTCTTACGGGACAGGGCAAGACCATCCTGCTCACCACGCATTTCATGGAGGAAGCCGAGCGGCTGTGCAACCGGCTGGTGATCATCGATCGCGGCCAGATCATTGCCGCGGGCGCGCCGCGCGAGCTCGTGCGCCGGCATATCGAACGCCACGTGGTCGAGGTGCACGGCGACGGCACGGACGCCTGGACGGAACGAACGGGACGCGCACTGGCCAGCCGCATCGAGCGGGCGGGCGACACTGTGTTCTGCTACACCACGGATGACACGCCACTCCTCGCGAGCCTGGAGCACGAGCCGGAGCTTCGCTACCTGCACCGGCCCGCCAACCTGGAGGACGTGTTCCTAAAGCTGACCGGAAGGGAGCTGCGTGACTGACTTCCTGATCGACGAGATGGCATCATGATCCCGGCCGCCTATTCGTTCGCGCCGCCGCAGCTCTCGTGGCGCTTCACGGCCGTCTGGCGCCGCATGTTCCTCGTCTGGCAAAAGCTCGCGGTGCCCTCGATGCTCGGCAATCTGGCCGATCCGATGATCTACATGCTCGGCTTCGGTTACGGTCTGGGCAGGCTGCTCCCGGAAGTGAATGGCGTTCCGTATATCGTCTATCTTGCGGCCGGGACGGTTTGCTTCTCGACCATGAACAGCGCGACGTTCGAGACCCTCTATTCCTCTTTCTCGCGCATGCAGGTGCAGCGCAGCTGGGATGCCATGCTGAACGCGCCGCTCGCGCTGGAGGACATCGTGCTCGGTGAATGCACGTGGGCGGCGAGCAAGTCGTTCCTCTCCGGCCTGGCGATCCTGCTGGTGGCCGCGGCGCTGGGTCTGCTCAAGAGCTGGCTCGCGCTCTGGGTCCTGCCGCTCATCCCGGTGATCGGCTTCGCGTTCAGCGGGCTCGGGCTGGTCGTGACGGCGGTGTCGCCCTCGTACGATTTCTTCATGTACTACTTCACGCTGTTCATCACGCCGATGGCGATGCTTTCCGGCGTCTTCTTCCCGGTCGATCAGCTGCCCGCGGGCATCCAGATCGTCTCGCACGCACTGCCGCTCACGCATGCCACCTTGCTCGTGCGCCCGCTGCTGCTCGGCGAAATTCCTGCGGACATCGCGCTACACTTGTTGGTGCTGATCGCGTACGGCGCGGTCGCCTTTTACGCTGCGCTCATCCTGTTTCGCAAACGATTGCTTTCCTAGCCATGCTCTGGATAAAAGCCCTGCACGTCATCTTCATGGTCACAATCGAACAAAGGGGCTATGGGGGAAGGGAAGGGGCCCCCTCACCCCTTCCCGCCCCTTGTATATCCCCCAAATCAGGTGGTCGTCGATGGATATAGCACCATGCTCTGGATAAAAGCCCTGCACATCATCTTCATGGTCACTTGGTTCGCCGGCCTCTTCTATCTCCCGCGCCTGTTCGTCTACCACGCGATGATCGATCCCACGGAGAAGGCGGGAAACGAGCGCTTCAAGATCATGGAGCGCAAGCTCTATTTCGGCATCATGGCGCCGAGCGCGGTGCTGACGATCGTCTTCGGCACCTGGCTGTGGCTAGGCTACGGCTTCGCGGGCGGCTGGCTACACGCAAAGCTGGCGGTGGTGGCGGCGCTCGTCGTCTACCACCTGTGGTGCGGCAAGCTCATGAAGAATTTCAAGAGTGATCGGAACACGAAGTCGCACGTCTGGTTCCGGTGGTTCAACGAGGTGCCGGTCCTGTTCCTCGTTGCGGCGGTGATACTCGTCGTCGTGAAGCCGTTCTAGTCGCTCAGAAGCCGGCGTGATTTCCGGTCATGCCTTTTCGGCTGCAGGCGCGAGCATCGCCGGATACTCGGGACGGATGTCGAACGTCAGCGCGCAATGCGCCATTCGCAACGCGCGTTCGGCCTCCTCAGGATGCTCCGCGCGCGCAAAGATGAATCCCAGATAGCTCGCGCCGTCGGGAGGCGGCGCGATGATCTGACCGGGCTGCGCCGAAATGGTCAGTCCGGTCACACCAGGCACGGACTGGGCGGCAGTCAGCCCCTCGATGCCATGATAAATGCCGCGGCGCGGAACGGGGATCATCATCACGCCCGACGCGCCGCCCGCGCTCCGTACCGGCCGCGGATCTGCAATGGCCTGGCGCAGGATGAATTCCTCCAGCGTCATGCCGAGCGAATGGGTGAGCATCCGCCCGCACAGGCCGCCGATGGAGCGCGGCGCAATCTCCAGGATCCAGATGCCGCGGTCGTTGATACGCACCTCGGCATGAATCGAACCGGTCACCAGCCCGGCAGCGTGGCATGCTCGCGCGACTTCCTGGTGCAAGCGGTGCTGGAGCTCGCCCGGCAACCGGGAAGGCGTGACGTAGAGCGTCTCCTCGAAATACGGCCCGTCCAGCGGATCGGGTTTGTCGAAAAGGGCGAGCATGGTCAGGCCGTCGCGCTCCAGCGTGCCTTCGAGGGCATATTCGCGACCGGGTATGAAGTCCTCGATGAGGATGCCCAGCTCCCGGGCATCACGATCGGCGCGGGACTGGATGGCCCGCACCCAGTTCACGGCTCGCACGAGTGCATCGGCATCGTCGGCGCGAATCACCCCGCGGCTCGCCGAAAGCCGCCGCGCTTTCACCACCACGGGATACTTCAGATCCCGTGACAGTGAGCGAGGGTCCACGCCGGTCGGCAGGTGCCTAAAATCGGGGCACAGGAAATCATGCTCGCGAAGCAGTCGACGGAACGCCAGCTTGTCGCGCACGCGCTGCACCGCATGAACAGGGTTTCCCGGCAGACCGAGACGCTCCGTCAGCAACGCAGCGAGCTCCACTCCCGAATCGTCCACCGCCAGCACGGCGGTGGGCTTGCCCGCGAGCTCCCGCAGAACAGTGTCCGCCGCCTGCTCGGGCCGGTCGAAATGCAGGGCCATGATCGGCGGCAGACCCCAGGACGGGGCGAGTTGGTGACAGTAGTCCGCCGCGGCGACGATTTCCACGCCGAGCTTTTTCGCGGCAGCGAGAAAATCCACGTTGCGGTAACTGGTGGTCGGAAACAACAGCAGAACGCGGTGCATGGTGCGGAGCGATCAGAAAGACTGGAGCTGCGATTCGGTCGGTTCGGCGCAGCAGTACCACGGCTCAGATAGCCGCGGGATCGGCGACCCGAGATCGCCGGCAAGCTCAGGTGCGCGGCGCCGGGCAGCCGCATGGGCCATGTGCCAGACGGCCGCGAAGACTTCTCGTCGTGCGAGCCCTTCCCGCTCGCTCTGCGCCACGCAATCCTGCACAGCTTGCTGGAGCCGGTCCACACGCGGATCGGCATGACGCCACCGGTAGCCGAGGAGCGCAGGATCGAAACCCAGCAGCTGTTCCGGGAACCCGGGCAACTGCAGGAGATACGAACCCTCCGGAACGAGCAGCCGGATCGTGAGCTGCACCGGGGGAACGCTTTCCACGAGCTGCAGCTGGACGAGCCGCTCGAGCATGGCGATGTAGCCATCGAGCGTCGTCCAGGGCGTGAATGCAACGAACGTCGGGGCGAGCGCGATTCCTGCTGCGCGGACCAGCGCAACCGCCTTGTCGAAGTCGCGACTGGTGTGGTTCTTGGCGAGGTGAAGCAGGATCTCATCATCCACCGCTTCCACTGCGGTCGTGATGAACCGGCACCCGCAGCGCTGCAATTCGGGCAACAGCTCGGCGTGGTCGATGAGGTGCTGGATCTTGATGGTGGCGTCGAACGTGACATGCGGGAACGCGTCGTGCAAGGCGCGCGCCAGCTTGAGACCATGCGTGGAGCCGTTGAAGAAATCCGGATCGCCGAACGAAATATGCGTGGCGCCTGCGTGGACCTGCTGCGCGATATCCTGAATTACCACGTCCGTCGGGACGATCCGGAATTTTCCCTGGTACACAGGAACCACCGGGCAATGCCGGCACAAGTGCTTGCAGCCGCGGCTGCCCTCCGCGAAGCCCACGGTGCGAGTCGATCCGTCCGGCAGCACGAGATGAGCGTACCGGGAAAGTTTCGGCAGGACACTGCGGTCCGGTACCTCGAATCGTATTTTCGCCAGGCTGACGAGCGGCTCACGCTGGGTCGTGGACGTTCGGTCGGCGCACACCCGTTCGCACAGCGATAGCAGCGCGGGCTCCAGTTCGCCGCCCAGCACAGAGTCGACACCCAACGTGCGCAGGCGCGCCTCGTTCATCGGGGCGTACAGCCCGTAGACGCAGATGTGCGCCCGTGGGGCGAGCTGTTTGATGCGAGGCAATGCCTCGATCGCAATGCGGGTGGCCGTATGCATGCCCACGTAGATCGCCACCAGTCCCGCACCGGTCAGTACTTCGGGATCGAGCTTCTGCAGCGAGAGATCCAGGCAAGACACGGGAAATCCCGAGCGCTTCAGCCAGGCGGCGGGTTCGGCCAAGGCAAACGGCTGACGGCCGAGCTCGTAGGGGTTGATGAGAACGACGCGGAAGGAGTCGGTCGCCTTCGCTGCCACGCTCGGTGCGGCGCGGGACAACATTTCTGGATGCAGCGGCTTATTCATATCGATTCTTTCGCAACGCCGGGACGGGGAATCGCGCCCGCACGCCTCGAAGGTTGGCGGCTCGCGTCCCGGCTACTTCGATTGCGGCCGCTGCGCGTAAGGTGCGGGGCCCGGGGCGCGACTCGCGCCAGCCTCTTCCAGGCGCTTGAGGTAGCTCCGCCACATCTCCTCCTGGTGCAGGCCGTACTCGTACAGCAGGTCCCACGAGTAGATGCCGGTGTCGTGGCCATCCGAGAATGTGAGCTGGATTGCGTAACTGCCCACCGGCTCGATCTGGGAGATCTCCACGTCGCTCTTCCCGACCTGGAGTACTTCCTGTCCCGGGCCGTGGCCGCGCACTTCGGCCGACGGCGAGTAGACGCGCAGAAACTCGCAAGGCAACTTGAAGGTCTGACCGTCGGCGAACGAGAGCTCCAGCACCCGCGACTTCTGATGCAGCTTGATGTCGGTCGGCTGTGGCGTATCACTGCTCATGATGTTGTGGCCAGGAAACGGATCGCACGGCGTGCCGGCACGTGCCGGTTCCGCGCTTCAATGTGGCGCACGCCTATTTTTTCTGTCCCGGCGGGACGTAGCCCGCGGCAACGTCCGCGCCGGTACCGAAGAAATAATTCTCCGTCTGCTTCAGGAGATAGTCGCGCGCCTTCTTGTCGGAGAGATTGAGCTGATTCTCGTTCACCAGCATCTTCTGGTGCTCGAGCCACTGCTTCCAAGATTCCTTCGACACGTTCTCGTAGAGCCGCTTGCCGAGCTCACCGGGGAGTGGCGGGAAGTCGAGCGCCTCGGCTTCGCGCCCGAGCTTGATGCACTTGACCATGCGCGCCATCTATCAGCTCCAATAAACTTTCGAAGAACATCAGCAACGAATATTCGCGGCCATCGGTGACTCGACGACTCACGCACCCAGTATAGCAACGCGGTCCCCAACCACCAACGATCCCCGGCATGCACCGCACATGCAAATCGCGCTGTGCCAGCCGATTAACCTTGCCGCCAACAGGGAACAAGGAACAGGATGGGCGCAGAAGCGCTATTGTTGGAGATCGTCACCTCCGGAACCCCGCCGTGCCAGAAGCCGTGAACAAGCCGAGCCTCATCGTGAAGTACCTCGATCAGTACGTGATCGGACAGGACGACGCCAAGCGGACGCTGGCCGTCGCCGTGTACACGCACGTGAAGAAGATCGCGCGCTCGCGCCGCGGCGCCGCACCGATTGCCAAGAGCAACGTCCTCCTGATCGGGCCCACCGGAACGGGCAAGACCTTGATGTGCGAGACGCTGTCGCGGGCGCTGCGTGTGCCGTTCGTGACGGCGGAGGCCACCTCGCTTGCGCAGAGCCGGTATGTCAACGACGAGATCGAGGCGATCCTGCAGCGCCTCGTCGACGGCGCGGACGGCGACATCGATCGCGCCCAGAACGGCATCGTCTTCATCGACGAGATCGACAAGCTCAAGGGGACGAAGGGACAGCCTCAGGGCATCTCGGGAGAGAGCGTGCAGCACGCGCTCCTGAAGATCATGGAAGGCTGCATGGTCAAGCTGGGCACCGGCCAGTACCTCGATACCACGAACATCCTGTTCATCTGCGGCGGTGCCTTCGTCGGACTGGAGAAGATCGCCTCGCACAGCCATACATACGGCTACATCTCCACATCGGGCGAGGACAATCCCGCCGTCCTCGATCGCCTCAACGCGCGCGTCAAGCCAACCGACCTGATCGAGTTCGGGCTCATCCCCGAGTTCACCGGGCGGCTGCCGATCACGGCGCGTTTCCAGGATCTCACCCGGGACATGCTGGTGCGCATCATGACCGAGCCCGCCGACGCCATGTACTCCCAGTTTCGGGATATCTTCGCGGACGAGGGCGTCGAGCTGACGGTCGATCGCGACGTCTTCGAGCAGATCGCCGACCTGGCGATCGAGTACAAGACCGGGGCCCGCAGCCTGCGCGGGCTCTTCGAGGAGCTGATCACCCCGGTCCTGTACCAGGTCCCCGACGACCCCACGATCCGGAAAGTCGAGATCGCGTCCCTGTTCGTCGAGCCGCGCATGGTTCACGGCCCACGCGCGGGTTGAACGCCGTCGCAGGCACATCCGCCGGATTTTCCACAATGGCCGAGGCGGCATTAATTTGCTAGCCTCAGCCTGAACAGCCAGAGAGAGAACTGCCGTTGTTTGGCAGTTCTCCTGATTTTGGGGAGCGCGAGGGGGTGTGGCCCTTCGCTTCGTGCAACAACAGGGGAGGAAACCGGCGCAGCGGCAACGCACGCCGGGCAATGTTCGATGGCCGAGCCTGCGCCCAAGCGGATCCGCGATCCCGAGATCGACGCCGAGCTGAGCGCGGACGGCACGCGCACCATCCGGGTCGGTGGAGCGTGGGACATTCGCGCGCTCGAAACCCGCGCAAGCGCGCTGGGCGGCGAGCTCGCGCGATTCGCCGCGCGCGACGCCTGGGACCTGACCGGTATCGAGCGCCTGGACTACGTCGGCGCGCTGCTCCTCTGGCGCGCGTGGGAGCGAAAGCGCCCCGCACAACTCCGGATAGAACCCGAGCAGGAGCTTTTCTTCGAGAACCTCGCCCATGCCGACGAAGGCGAGCGCACCGTGCTGCGGCGCTCGCTGCTCGATCCGCTTGCGGCGCTCGGGCGACGCATGATCACCGTCGGGAGTCATCTCGCCGGTATCGTCCGCCTCGCCGGCCAGGTCGCGCTCGACGGCGCATGGGTGATCGCCAATCTGTCGCGCGGCCCCTGGCGCGAGATGTCGGCGACGCTCCACCGGGCAGGAGCGCAGGCACTCCCCATCACCGCGCTCGTCGGCTTCCTCATCGGAATCGTGCTGAGCTATCTCTCCGCAGAACAGCTGCGGACTTTCGGCGCCGGGATCTACGTCATCAACATCGTCGGCATCGGTATCATCCGCGAGCTCGGGCCGGTACTCGCTGCGATCCTCGTTGCCGGGCGGTCGGGCTCGGCAATCACGGCGCAGCTCGGTGTGATGAGGGTGACCGAAGAGCTCGACGCGCTCAACGTGATGGGAATTCCCGCCGGCATCCGGCTGATTCTGCCGAAGGTCGTGGGACTCACGATCGCGGTGCCGCTCCTGGTCGTTTGGACCAGCGCGATCGCCCTCGTCGGCGCGATGCTCGCGGCGCGACTCGAGCTCGACATCAGCTTTACGCTTTTCATGCAAACACTTCCGGTCGCGGTGCCAACTTCGAACCTCTGGCTCGGGCTCGGAAAGGGAGCGGTGTTCGGCGCGCTGATCGCGCTGACCGCCTGCCACTTCGGCCTGCGAATCCGACCGAACACCGAGAGTCTTGGCGCCGGCACCACCCAGTCGGTGGTGACCGCCATCACGATCGTGCTCATCGTCGACTCGCTGTTCGCGGTCGCGTTCTCCCACATCGGCCTCGAGCTCCGAAGCTGACGACGTGACCGACAAGACGATGGCACCTCCTCGGCAGGCCTCCGGATCAAGGACATCCAGGAGGGCCCCTGTGCGTCTGCCGCCACGGACGCCGGAACGACCCGTCCTCGCCGTCAAGGGACTCTGGACCGAGTTCAGCGGCCACGTCGTCCACCGGGGCATCGACCTCACGCTCGATGCCGGCGAAATCCTTGCGCTCGTCGGCGGGTCGGGCAGTGGCAAGACGACACTCCTCCGGCAAATGGTCGGGCTCGAGCGTCCGAGCCGCGGCAGCGTGGAGGTTTTCGGGTTCGACCTGCGGCGAGCGCCGGCGGCGATCCGCGCGAAGATCCGCAAGCGCTGGGGAGTGCTGTTCCAGGAAGGCGCGCTATACAGCGCGCTGCCAGTCTACGATAATCTCGCCCTCCCTTTGCGCGAGCTGCGCGCGTTCGACGAAGACTTCATTCGCGACCTGGTGCTGCTCAAGCTCGACATGGTCGATATCGAACGGCGCCACGCCGACCGGATGCCGTCCGAGCTCTCGGGAGGCATGGTCAAGCGCATCGCCCTCGCGCGCGCGCTCGTGCTCGAACCCGAGCTCCTGTTCCTGGACGAACCGACCGCGGGACTCGACCCGGACCGCAGCGAAAGCTTCGTGAGCCTGCTTGCATCCCTGCGCGACCGGCTGGGGCTCACGGTCGTCATGGTCACGCACGACCTCGACACGCTGGTCTCGCTCGCCGATCGCGTTGCAGTACTGTACATGGGCGAGATGCTCACGATCGGTTCGGTGTCGGAGGTGGTAAGCGTCGACCATCCTTTCATCCGGAACTTCTTCGGTGGCGACCGCGGCCAGCGCGCATTGAGCGCGCTCGAGCCTGCGGCCATCGCCGGCAACTGAGCAATCGGGAGAATTAAATGGAAAATAGAGCCTATGCGCTGGCCGCCGGTACGTTCGTACTGCTCCTCAGCATCGCGCTCGTCGCCGGCGTGCTCTGGCTCAACCGTGACGAGCAGGTCGGCGGTGCACCGTACATCGTGACGACGACGCGCGCGGTCTCGGGGCTCAAGGTCGAGGCGCCGGTGCGCTTTCGCGGCGTCGACGTCGGGAAAGTCGAGACCATCCGTTTCGACCCGGCCGAGCCCGGCCGTGTGGTGGTCGGCATCACGGTCGATCCCGAGGCGCCCATCACTCGCGGCACCTACGCGCAGCTCGGCTTCCAGGGTGTCACCGGACTCTCGTTCGTGCAGCTCGACGACGACGGCTCGGCCCGCGAGCGGCTCGCGACCTCGGCCGAGTTGCCGGCGAGCATTCCGATGCGGCCATCCCTGTTCGACGCGGCCGAAGGGATCGTTGCGGCGCTCGGCGAGGTGGCCGACCGCATGAAAAAACTGCTCAACGACGAGAACCAGAAGGTACTCATCGGCATGCTGGATCGGATCGACGCCGCCTCTGCGCAGGCAACGAAGCTCGCTGCGAGCCTGGAGCCGGCCGCGGCCTCACTCGCGCCGCTGATTGCGGACACGCATGTCACAGTGAACGATGTGCGCGCGGCGGTGAACGAGGCCAGGGGCGCGGTGAAGCGCGCGGAGATCATGGTCGATTCGATGACCCAGCTGGCCGCCAAGTACGAGGAGCGTGCACCGGCGCTCGGCCAGGTTGGCGACAACGCCGCCGACGTCGGTGCCACGGCGCGCGCGCTCAGCGACGACACCTTGCCGCGCCTGAACGTGCTGGCTGATGACTTGCGGCACGAAGTGCGCGTGCTTGACAGGGTGCTGACCGGGCTCGCCGACCAGCCCGACAGCCTCGTGTTCGGCCTGCCGCCGCGGCGCCCCGGCCCCGGTGAGGCGGGCTTCGAGGCCGGGCGATGACCATGCGCAAACTCGCAATTGTTATTGCCGCGCTCACGCTGACCGCGTGCGCCAACAACACGCCGCATTCGCCGGCCGAGTACGACTTCGGCCCGGGCGCCGCGACTCGCGAAGAGTCGCCGCGCCTGCAACGCGCAATCACGGTTGCAACTGTGACCGCACCCGCATGGATCGCCTCGCCGGCGCTCGTCTACCGCCTCGCCTATCGCGATGCGTCGCAGCCGCGGTCCTACGTCGAGAGCCGCTGGGTCGCGCCGCCCGCGGAGCTCTTCACCGCTCAGCTCCGACAGCAGCTCGTCGCCACGACCCGCGACGGCGTGGTCGCGCCGGCCGACGGCGTGCGCACCGCAGTGACCCTGCGCGTCGAGCTGCTCGAGTTCAGCCAGGTATTCGATGCGCCCGATCGCAGTCACGCGCTCGTCCGCGTGCGCGCGATGCTCGTCGAGAACGGTCGCCTCGTCGCACAGACGACCTTCAGCACCGATCAGCCGGCCACGAGCGCCGACGCCGCGGGCGGCGCGCGCGCGCTCGCGCTGGCCGCAGATTCGGCAATCGACCGGTTGATCGGCTGGACCACAAACGCGCTGAAGTGACGTAAATCTAACGCTTCGCGCGCTTCGGCGCGGCCTTCTTCGGGGCGCTCTTCAGGTCGGTCTTCGAGAAGTACCAGTCGGTTGTCTCATAGCCCGCCTTGACGCGCGCGTCCGCGTCGGTGGTCGTCGCGGGTGTCGGGACGATCACCTTCTCGCCCGGCTTCCACCCTTCCGGCGTCGCGACCGCGTGCTTGTCGCTCGTCTGCAACGCCTCGAGCAAGCGGAGAAACTCCTCGACGGAGCGGCCGTTCGTCATCGGGTAATACACGAGCGCGCGGATCTTGCTCTCGGGGTCGATGAAGAAGGTTGCGCGCACGGTCGAGGTGTCGCTCGCCCCGGGCTGGATCATTCCGTAGTCGTGCGCCACCTGCATCGAGAGATCCTCGATGATCGGAAACGGGACGTCGACGCCGAACTTCTCCTTGATGTTCCGGACCCACGCGATGTGCGCATAGTTGCTGTCGACCGACAGGCCGAGGAGCTCGCAGTTGAGCGCGCGGAACCGCGCGTGGTTGCGCGCGAAGGCGATGAACTCGGTGGTGCAGACCGGCGTGAAATCCGCGGGATGGGAGAACAGCACCAGCCACTTGCCCCGATAGTCCTCCAGCGACCGCGTGCCATGCGTCGTCTTCGCCGTGAAGTCGGGTGCCAGCTCGCCGATGCGCGGCAGTCTCGTTTTCCACACGCTTTCCATTTCACGCTCCCTCGTATCTCTCAATCGTTGAACCGGGCGATGATCTCGGGTGGAATGACACCCGCCCGCATGCCTTCAGGATCGTTCGGGTCGCGCAGCCCCCACACCCGCACTTCCTGTCCCTCGACGATGATCCGGCCGTTGTTGTGCACCCGGTGCTCGACGATGAACACCTTGTTGCGCCACTCGCCGACCCAGGTCTCGAACGTGATGGCGTCGCCGAAGCGTGCGGGGCCCATGAATTTCGCCGATGCGTCGACCAGTGGCACGCCCGCCATCTTGTACTGCGGATACATCTCCGGCCATGGTAGTCCTCGCTCCCGAAACATCCGCTCGGTCGCACGATCGAACCAGTCGAAATACCGGGGATAGAAGACGATCCGCGCGGGATCGCAGTCGGCGAAATCGACGACTATCTCGAGGCGTGACGGCGTCATAGGTTCTCGGTTTGCATGGCGGCCCGAATGAACGATCTCGGCAAAGACGGGCCCCACTGTACCGTCCCGGGCGAGCGCCGCCAAGCGTTGAAGGTGCGAGCATTTTGCGCGATGCGCGCGGCGATTGCCCATTCCACGCGACGAGCGTAGATTCGCGCGGCGAGGATCCGTCATGAAACGAGAAAAATCCGCAAACCGGCCCCGCCATGACCGGCCTGAACCCACGCCGGTCAGCGACAGCGTGTGGGGCAGCGACGCGATTGCCGTAGCGCTCCGCGCGCTCGATATTCCCTATCTCGCGCTCAATCCCGGCGCGAGCTACCGCGGCCTCCACGACAGTATCGTCAACCATCTCGGCAACACGCAGCCGCAGATGTTGCTGTGTCTGCACGAGGAAAGCGCAGTCTCCATCGCACAGGGCTACGCGAAGGTCGCCGACCGGATGATGGGCGTGGTGCTGCACTCGAACGTCGGGTTGATGCACGCCTCCATGTCCATCTTCAACGCGTGGTGCGACCGCGTGCCGATGCTCGTTCTGGGTGCGACGGGGCCGTGGGATGCGGCGCGGCGGCGCCCCTGGATCGACTGGATCCATACGGTATCCGATCAGGGTGCCCTCGTGCGCGACTACACGAAATGGGACAACCAGCCCGCCTCGGTTCCCGCTGCCTACGAGGCGCTGTTGCGCGCCGTGCAGATCGCGGACACGGCGCCGCGCGGGCCGACCTATGTGAACCTCGATGCCGCGCTGCAAGAGATGGCGCTCGATGCGCTACCGCCGTTTCCGGACGCCGGGCGGTATCGCGCCCCCGACCCGGTGATGCCAGCGTCGCATCTGGTCGACGCGGCCGCGCTCCTGCTCGCCAAGTCCAGGAACGCGGTCATTCTCGCCGGCCGCGCGTCGCGGAGCGAGGACGCCTGGAGGCAACGGGTGGCGCTCGCCGAGAAGCTCCAGGCCAAAGTACTCACGGACCTCAAGATGGCAGCCGCGTTTCCGACCGATCATCCGTTGCATGCCGCGCCGCCCGGCGTCTTTCTGAATCCGGCGGCCGCCAAAGTGCTGCGCGACGCGGACGTAGTGGTTGCGCTCGACTGGACGGATCTCGCCGGCACGCTCAAGCAGGCATGGGGCGACGCGCCCATCGGCGCGAAGATCATCCGCGTGTCGCCCGACGCCCACGTCCATCGCGGCTGGAGCATGGATTACCAGGGATTGCCGCCCGCGGATGTCTACCTCATGTGCGAGGCCGACGCCGCAGTGCCCGCCTTGCTCGGGGCGGTGAAGCCGCGCAAGGCCGACAAGCCGCAGCGCAAGACGAAGATCGCGCCCTCCGCCTCCGAAGTCGTTTCAATCCGCGCGCTGGCGGAAGCGCTCGATGCGGCCACCCGGCGCACGGAGGTTTGCATCACCCGACTGCCGCTCGGCTGGAATGGCGAGTACGCGCACTTCAGGCACCCGCTGGACTACATCGGCCTGGAGGGCGGCGGTGGCGTGGGCGCTGGCCCGGGTATTACCGTGGGCGCGGCGCTCGCGCTCAAGGGCAGCGGCCGCCTGCCCGTCGCGATCATGGGCGACGGCGACTTTCTCATGGGATGCACTGCGCTCTGGACAGCGACCCACTACCAGCTCCCCTGCCTGATCCTGGTCGCGAACAACCGGTCGTTCTTCAATGACGAGCTGCACCAGGAACGCGTGGCAAAAGCGCGTGGCCGCCCGGTGGAGAACCGCTGGATCGGCCAGCGCATCGACGAGCCGGACATCGATCTGGCAATGTTGGCGCGCGCGCAGGGCGCGGAAGGAATCGGCCCGGTTGCGCGTATCGAGGAGCTTGCACCGGCGATCGAGCGCGGGGTGCGCCTCGCGCAGGGCGGTGCAGTATGCGTCGTCGACGTGCGAGTACTCCCCGGATACGACACCAACCTGAGCGGCTCGCAAAGCGCGCACAAGCGGTAGCAGAGCCGCGGCGGGCTCGAGAGTCCGGCGGTCCGCGCGCATAGACAACGTTCGGGCAGGTGCGTGGTGTCCGCGCTTGGCCGTCGAATGAGGGGCAGATGCGTATGTTTCAAACGAACGATGCGTGGCCGAACGGGATGCCCGAGATCGGCCAGATTGGACGCCGCTCGCGCGAAGTCACGGCGCGTGACATCGAGCTCTTCACCGAAATGAGCGGCGATCGCAATCCTCTGCATTACGATGAAGCCGCGGCACGCACCACACCATTCGGCGGCATCGTCGTGCAGGGGGGTGTGACGAGCGCGATCCTGAATGCGGTGGTCGCGGAGGACCTTCCAGGGCCGGGAACGGTGTTCATGCAGGTCAACTGGAAATTCCTGGCGCCGGTTCGCCCCGGCGACACGATCACCGGCGAGGTGAAGGTCACGAAAGTCCGCGCGGACAAGCCGATCACCGAGCTCGAGACCCGCGTCCTGCGCGGCGACGGAACTGTCGTCCTGGACGGCACCGCGGTCTGTTACACAATGCCCATCGGGAAGTAGGCCAATTGCGCGCCGGGCACTCCCGGCCGCGCATTTCCGGCATCCGCCGGACTAGCCGATCTTGTCCGGTTTGGCCCGGCGCCGTGCGCCCGACTTGCGGTGCATCTCGCCGTCCCAGCGCTTGGCGAAATCGGCCCCGATGCCGAACTGGTCGAGCATCCGCGCGACGATGTGATCGACCATGTCGTCGACCGTGCGCGGCTGGTTGTAGAACGCCGGCATTGGCGGCATGATCGTCACGCCCATCCGCGCAAGCTTCAGCATGTTCTCGAGATGCACTTCCGAGAGCGGCGTCTCGCGCACGAGCAGGACAAGCTTGCGGCGCTCCTTCAGGATCACGTCTGCGGCGCGATGGACGAGATGGTCCCCGATGCCGTGCGCGATCGCCGCAAGCGTCCGCACCGAGCAGGGCGCGATCACCATACCGTCGGTCAGGAACGATCCCGACGACAGTGCGGCGCCCATGTTGCCCTGCTCGTGGAAGACCGTCGCGAGTTCTCGGACCTGCTGCAGGGTGTAGGATGTTTCGTGCTCGATCGTCTGTAGCCCCCACTTGCTCACGATCAGGTGGGATTCGACGGAAGCGTCGCGCAGCGCTTCCAACAGGCGGATGCCGAAGATCGCGCCAGTCGCACCGGTGATGCCGACGATCAGGCGTTGCATGGGAGCTCTTCGCGTCCGCTGTCGGGAGGCTGAAGGTGTCACGCGAGTGCTCACAGGCACGGCTCCGCCGTGACGTTCACGCGCTCACCGCAGCGCCGTTCAGCGCGACTTCGACGCGACCGGGGAGCTTGCTCCGGAGCGCAGCGTGGAGATAGCAGGTGTTCTCGGCAATCTCGAGCAGGTTCTGCATCACCTCGTCCGGCTCGTCGGCGTTCAGAAAGACGTGCGTCTCGAACGGCGCCACGCCTCCGCGCAACGAGAAGTCCTGCGCGCTGCCCGTCACGCTGAATCGATTCGTCTGCACCACGCGAATACCGTGCACTTTGTGCTTGCGATACTCGACGTACCTGCTCAGCTGGGTCATGTAGCAGAACGCCACGCCGGCCGCGGCGAGCGCGAGCGGCGTGGGTGCGCGACGGCGCGCGGCGCGCCCATCCGCGAGCAGACGGAAGCGCGCACCAGGCGAGGCGGGCAGTACGGTTGTCGCGACGACCCCGTCCGGATCCACGACCTCGCTGGTGCCGCGAATCAGGATCGGGACGAAGCCCTCCGGCGCGATGAGCTTTGGACGCTTGTCGTTCGGGTCGGGGTCGAGCCGGGTGATGATCGCGTCCGACCCCTCCGTCGCGGCCAGCGGGGCCGGTGCCTTGCGGTGCGCAAGGAAAGGGTCGACCTCGTCGCCGGAGGTCGAGGGCGCGACGCGCACGACCGGACAGCGGCGGCCGTTCACGTAGAGCGCAAAGACATTGACGAGCGGTGTCGCGAACGCCGCGTGGACCGGCGAGGCGGCCAGCGCGGCGTCGAGCACGCGCGTCACGTGCTCCGGCGCGGCGGACGATCGCGCAGCGACCCGCGCCGAAACGGGATCCGCTGTACCCTTTCCGGTCCCTTTGAAGAACGATCCGCTGAACGTGTAATAGTTGTCGAGCGCGGCAGACAGTTCGTCGACCGTCACGCCGTGCGCTTGGCCGAGCGCCAGCGCCCGCTGAAGAAAATCGGCATGCAGCGCGGCATTGAAGAATGCGAGCGGGAACGGCGCGAGATCGGTGCCCTTCAGATTCGGTCCCTCGTCGCTCACGAGGCGCCACACGTCGCCCCCCTCGCCCTCGGTCACGAGGAGTTCCTTCTGATGCCCGGTCAGCGTACGCGCCTCGACGCGCATCGTGATGTTGCCGGTACCGCCGGCGAGGACTTCGCTCGGCTGCGCGCCGCGCGCGGCCTGAAACGCCAGGGGGTATCCCGAGGATGCGATGGTTTCTGCGCGATTGCTCATGTTGCTCCCCGTAGGTTCACGGCGCGGCCCTGCAGCGTGCCGCGTGAGTGCCGTATCATGCCACGCATTCGGAGGCATTCAAGATGAGCGGATTGCGCGCTGCGGTAGTCGGAATGGGCTGGTGGGGCAAGTACATCGTGCAACGGCTCGCCGGAAGCGCCGTTTTGCACATCACCCACGCGGTCGATCATGACGAGAAGGCCGTCGCGGGGTTCGCCCGCGAGCACGGGCTGATTCTGCGGAATTCCCTCGACGACGTGCTGGCCGATGCGGGCGTCGACGCGGTGCTCATCGTGACGCCGCACAGCACGCACGAGGCGCTGGTGATCGCCGCGGCGCGGGCCGGCAAGCAGGTTTTTTGCGAGAAGCCGCTCACGCTCACCACCGCGAGCGCCGAGCGCATGCTTGCCGCGTGCGACAAGGCCGGAATCGTGCTGGGCATCGGGCACGAACGCCGCTTCGAACCAGCGATGGAAGAGATCGCTCGTCTGATCGCCGCCGGAACTCTGGGTCAGATCCTGCACATGGAAGCGAACGTCAGCCACGATCTCTTTGCGCATGTGGAAACGTCGAACTGGCGCGTCGGGGCGAAGGATGCGCCTGCTGCCGGAATGACGGCGCTGGGCGTTCATCTCACCGACCTTTTCATCTCGTTTGCCGGGCGACCGAAAGCGGTGCGGGCGCGCACCGTCCGCGTTCTCCCGAATGCGACCGGACAGGATCACCTGTCGATCTGGCTCGATTTCGCGTCGGGAACGACCGCGTCGATCTCGTCGCTCGCCGCGACACCGTACTACGGTCGGCTCACGGTCTTCGGCTCGCAGGGCTGGGCCGAGGCGCGCGAGAGCGCCAACGTGGACAAGGAGCTGCCGAGCGAGCTCGTGGTGAGTGACGCGTCGGGCAAACGCACGTCGCGATCTTTCCCGGCCGCGCAGACCGTGCGCGCAAACCTCGAGATGTGGGCGAAGGCCGCTGCGGGCAAATCGGCGTATCGCTACACTCGCGAGCAGTTGCTCGACAACGTTCGCATCCTCGACGCGGTGACGCGGTCCTCGAACGAGGGCGGACCGCTCATCGCCCTTTGAGCAGTCGCCGCGCGGGCCTCGACACCATGACCCTGGCGATGTTCGCCACTTGCCCGCGCGGGCTCGAGGCAGTACTTGCAAGCGAGCTCGACGCCTGTGGCGCCCGCGCGACGCACACCGTCGGAGGCGGCGTTCACTTTGCCGGCGATCTGGCGGTGTGCTATCGCGCCAATCTGGAGAGCCGCATCGCTTCGCGCATTCTGCTGCGCGTCGCGCAGGCACCCTATCGCAACGAGCGGGACGTGTACCACACGGCGCACGCAGTCCGCTGGCCGGAGCGGTTCGATGTCAGCTGCGCGATCCGCGTGGACGTCAGCGCGATCCGCAGCCCGCTCAGGAGCCTCGACTTCGTGACGCTGCGCATCAAGGACGCGGTGTGCGATCGCTTTCGCGCCGATACCGGCAGCCGACCGGACGTGGACACGCGCGCACCCGATGTCCGCATTCACGCTTTTCTCGACGAGCGTACCGTGACGCTGTACCTCGACACCTCGGGCGAGCCGCTCTGGAAGCGCGGGCTGCGCGGCGCGACCGGCGAGGCGCCACTACGCGAAAATCTCGCCGCGGGACTGATCGCCCTCTCCGGCTGGCGCCCGGACGAGCCGCTCTTCGATCCGATGTGCGGGAGCGGCACGATCCTCGCCGAAGCGGCACAGATCGCGCTGGGCATCGCGCCCGGAAGCCGGCGCACGTTCGCGTTCGAGCGATTGCATGATTTCGATGCGAGACCTGTGGCGCAATCTCCGCGCAGCGGCCAGCGAGCGCGCAACCGACGTCCGGAAGCCGGCCATTTTCGGCGCGGATCGTGATGCGAGCATTCTCGACAGCGCGCAGTCCGCGCTCGAGCAGACTGGACTGTCCGGAGCCGTTTCGCTGCAGCGCGCGGACGTGCTGGAAGTGGACGCGCCCGCGCCGGTCGGCGTGCTGGTGACGAATCCGCCGTACGGCGTGCGCGTCGGCGAGGACGCAGAGCTTGCCTCGTTCTATCCGCAGCTCGGCGACGCGCTGAAGGCGCGCTTCGCCGGCTGGCGCTGCTACATCCTCACCGCGGACCTGCGGCTAGCGAAGCTGATCGGGCTGAAGGCGTCGAAGCGCACGCCGCTTTTCAATGGGCCGCTCGAGTGCCGGCTGTTCGAGTTCAAGATCGTTGCGGGGTCGATGCGGCGCCAGGACGGAAACGGCTGACCGTCGCAATTTGACTTGCATTCATTTGGCAGTACCATCCGATCGCAAAGACCAACGAAAACGCCGAGGAGGAAATTGTCATGATGCAATGCCGCATCCCGCGTGCAGCCGTGGGTGTTGCACTCGCCGCGCTGATCGGCGTGGGCGTCCCCGCGACCACGGGCGCGCAGACCGTGGAGCTGAAGCTCGCGCACTTCGTCGTCCCGCAGCACCCCTACTCCAAGTACCTGCAGGAATGGGCCGACCTGGTTGCGAAGAAGTCCGACGGAAAGCTGAAGATTGCGATCTTCCCCAACGGCCAGATGGGCCCCGCGCCGCGCATGTATGACCTGGCCCGCACGGGGCAAGCCGACATCAGCTGGTTCGTCCATGGATTCACGCCGGGCCGGTTTCCACTCACCGACATCTCCAACATGCCCTACCTCTTCGGCAGCGGGGAAATCGGCTCCAAGGTGCTGAACGAACCCGAGATCCGCGCCATCCTGGACAAGGAGCACGTGGGCGTGCACGTGTTGCAGCTTTACACTCACCAGCCTGGCAACGTGAACATGGCCTCCAAGCCGATCCATACGGTCGAGGACCTGAAGGGTCAGCGAATCCGTTTCGCGTCGCCTGCCGTGCGCGAGTTCATCAACCAGCTCGGCGGCACTCCGGTCGGAATTCCGTCGCCCGAGATCGTCGAGAACATGCAGAAGGGCACGCTCGATGGTGCGTTCATCGACTACGGCGGCGCGGGCATTGCGTTCCGCATGGGCCCGGTCACGAAGTACACGACCGAACTGTATGCCTACGTGGTGAGCTTCGGCACCGTCATCAACCAGCGCTCCTGGGAAGCCCTGGGTCCGGCCTCCCAGAAGATCCTGACTGACGCGCTGGAAGAGCTGGGTGGCGGAGCGGAAGCCGGCCGGCGCTTCGACAGCATCGACACGCCGGGCAAGAATGCAATGATCAAGGCGGGCACGCAGATCATCACCCTGACCCCCGAGGAGAATGCGAAATTCCGCGCGGCGGGCGCTGCGGTCACCGAGCGCGTCCTCGCCGACCTCGAAGGCAAGGGGTTGCCGGCAAGGAAATGTCTACAAGCTGATGCAGGAAGGCGCGGCGAAGGCCGATAAGACATCCAAGTCCTTCTGGAAGTAGTCGCGTGCCCGGCGATCGATCGGATCGATTGCGCGCGCGCCTCGAGATGGCTGCCCGGCCGTTCGGCTGGGTAGCCGTCGCCGCACTTGTCTTCATGATGCTGCTTACGACGACCGCCGTGCTCGCGCGCGCCCTGTTCAAGATCGAGGTGTTCGGCGTCGTCGACATGATGGAGATGGCGCTCGCCGTCTGCATCTTCGTCGCACTCCCCGGCGTGTTCCTGCGCGACGAGCACATCACCATCGGGCTCGTCGATTCGCTCCGCTCGGAGCGCCTCACGTTTGCGTTGCGCCTGATCGGCCTCGCCCTCTCGCTCGCCTTCATCGCGGTGACGCTCGTCGAGATCGTGCCCCCGGCGCTCGACAAGTACCGCTATGGCGAAGGCACGATGACGCTGCAGTTACCGCGCTGGTGGCAGGCGATTCCGATCGCCGTGGGTTTTGCCTGCTCGGCAATCGCCATCGTTGCGGTAGCCTGGCGCGTGCTGCGCGGCGGTGCCGCTCGCGCGCTCGAGCTGCCTCGCCAAGACGTCGACTGACTCTCGATGTCCGGTCAACTCATCGGCCTTCTCGGGCTGGCGGCGCTCATCGGCCTCGTTCTCGCGCGGATCCCGTGCGCGGTGGCGCTCGGTCTGGTCGGCTTCGTCGGCTATGCCGCCGTGGACGGATGGCGACACGCGCTGATCGCCGTCGGCAGCGTTCCCTATGAAATGGCGGAGAAGTACACCCTCACCGTCGTGCCGCTCTTCGTGCTCATGGGCGCGGTCGCCGTGCGCGCGGGCATGGCGCGCGAGCTCTATCAGGCGGCGAACTCGCTTTTCAGCGGGCTGCGCGGTGCGCTGGCGATGGGCACGATCGGCGGGTGCGCAGGCTTCGGCGCGATCTGCGGCTCCTCGCTGGCCACCACGGCGACGTTCGCGCGCGTTGCCGTGCCGGAGATGCAGCGTCACGGGTACGATCTGCGTCTCGCGACCGGCGTCGTCGCATCGGGAGGTACGCTTGGCATCCTCATCCCGCCGTCGATCATCCTGATCATCTACGCGCTGTTCTCCGAGCGCAGCGTGCCGGAGATGTATGCCGCGGCGCTCTTCCCCGGCATCGCGCTCACGCTGCTGCACATCGTCGCCATCGCGATCATCGCGCGCCTGCAGCCCGCGCGCGTGCCGAAAGAACCCGGCTTGCCCCTCAGCGAGCGGCTCCGCGCGCTTCGCAGCCTGTGGAAGATGGCGCTGCTTTTCACGATCGCGGTGGGCGGGATCTACGCGGGCATCATGAGCCCCACGGAGGCCGCCGCAGTGAGCGCTTTCGCGGCAATCGTCATTGCGTTCGTGACCTGCGACTTCGGGTGGCGGGAACTGGGCGCCGCGTTGACAGAAACGGTGTGGACCACGGGTACGCTTTTCTTCATCGCGCTGGCCGCGTTCCTGTTCGGCTATTTCATGGTGCTCACGCAGCTGCCGGTGAGCGTCGCGACCTGGGTGAAAGGACTGGATGTGGCGCCCTGGGCCGTCATCCTGATCCTCGTGATGGTGTACATCGTGCTGGGATGCTTCCTCGACTCGCTCAGCATGATCGTGGTGACAGTGCCGGTGTTCCTGCCGCTCGTGCAGACGCTCGGCTACGACCCGGTCTGGTTCGGGATGCTCGTGGTCGTGGTGGTCGAGATGGGGCTCATCACGCCCCCGGTCGGGCTGAACATATTCGTGCTGCGCGCACAGCTGCCCGACGTTCCGCTCGGCACGATGTTCAGGGGCATCGGTCCGTTTCTCGCCGCGGATTTCGCGCTGGTCTTTCTGCTCCTGCTCTTCCCCGCGCTTGCCCTCTGGCTGCCGAGGGCGCTGAAGTTCATCTAGGAAACGTCATCCCCGCGCAAGCGGGGATCCAGACTCCTAGTTCGTTCCCCACACCTCGCGCGACACCTCGACGATGCGCTCGAGCTTGTGCCACTGCTCGTCCGTCGTGAGCTTGTTTCCGTGGTGCGTGCTTGCGAAGCCGCACTGGGGGAAAGGCACAGGTTCTCCAGGGGAACGAACTTCGCCGCCTCGTCGATGCGCCGCTTGATGTCGTCTTTACTTTCCAGGGTGCCGGACTTGGAGGTGACGAGGCCGAGCACGACCTTCTTGCCCTTGGGTAGCAACCGAAGTGGCGCGAAAGTCCCGGCGCGGTCGGTGTCGTATTCCATGAAATACCCGTCCACGTTCGTCGAGAACATCGCCTCGATGACTTCGTCCTGGTAGCCGCCCGCCGCAAACCAGGTGCTGCGGAAGTTGCCCCGGCAGGTGTGCATGGTGACCGCCATGCCGGCCGGCCGCCTGGCGAGGGCGCCGTTGATGGCCTGGGCATATGCGTGGTGCAGCGTCGCGGGGTCGTCGCCGTGCGCCCGGAAGTTCTCGCGCACCTTGTCGTCGCAGAGGTAGGAGAAGCTCACATCGTCGAGCTGCAGATAGTTGCAGCCCGCCGCTGCGATGTGGCCGATTGCATCGCGGTACGCATTCGCCGCGTCGACCCAAAATTCCGCGAGATCGGGATACGCTTCGCGCGAGATGGCGTTCCGCCCGCCCCGGAAGTGCAGCGTCGCCGGCGCCGGGATGCAGAGTTTCGGGGTCTTTTTCACGACCGATTTCAGGAACGTGAAATCCTCGATCATGATCGGCGCCGTGCAACGCACCTTGCCGGTGACGCTCGCCATCGGCGGCACGTCCTCCGCCTGGAACGTCATCCCCTCGACTTTCGCGAGGGTGACGCCTTCGAACTGCTTCACGAAATCGAGGTGCCAGTAGTCGCGGCGGAACTCTCCGTCGGTGATGCCCTGTAGGCCGATCGCCTCCTGTTTCGCGACGGCTTCGCGGATCGCACTGTCTTCGACGGATCGCAGCTCGGCGGGTGGCAGCTTGCCCGCTTTCGCCTGGGCGCGCGCCTCCTGCAATGCGGGAGGGCGCAACAGGCTGCCGACATGGTCGGCCCGGAACGGGGGTTTGTCGGGCATGATGGCGCTCTCCTTCCGATGATGATTCAGGTTTGCAGTGCTTTCTCGTGCACCCACGCGGCGTGCTGCGGCGCGCGCTTGGTGCGGCTCCACTCGTCGAGCATCGCGTCGCGCACGTCGCCGAGCCGCCTGGTCATCTCGGCGTTCATCGTGTCGACCGTCAGCTCCAGGCGGTGCCCGTTCGGGTCGAAGAAATAAATCGACTTGCAGAAGACGTGATCGGTCGGACCGATCACCTCGACACCGTACGACTTGAGCTTCGCCTTGTACACGAGGAGCGTTTCTTCGTCCGCCACGCGCAGCGCGAGATGCTGAACCCATGCCGGGGTATTTTCGTCGCGCCCCATCGGCGGCGATTCCGGCACTTCGAAGAACGCGACATAGCTTCCGTCGTCCATCCGGAAGAACACGTGCATGTAGGGAGAGTGCTCCCCGGTGCTCGGCACCCGGTCTTCGGCGACCGCCATCGCGTACTCCAGCCCCAGGATGCGGGTATAGAAATCCGCGGTCTCGCGAGCGTCCTTGCACCGATAGGCGACGTGATGCAGCGACTTGATGTCCATGACCGTTTCCCCCTTTGCCTGCAATGCACCGGTGCGGGAATCTGCCCGGCACATCGACAATGACAATGCGGGCGCCGTCGCGGTGTGGCCCCTCCCAAGGCGCGCGGTCATTTTAGAACCTATCCTGATATTCCGCGCGGCCACACCCGCGCGGAGGTGCGGACCGACTACGAATCGGTGGGCATCTGACCGATCTCGTGCAGTTTCTGCGCGAGCTTCAGCTCGTCCAGCGACGCGAAGGGAAGACTGGTGAAGATCTTGATGCGGTTCTCGAGCGCCTTGAATGCCTGCCTGAAGGCGAGCATGCGGGTCGCCTCGTCACCTTCGGCCTCGGCCGGGTCGGGCACGCCCCAGTGCGCGCTAATCGGCTGGCCCGGCCACAGCGGACACTGTTCCGCGGCCGCCCGATCGCAGACGGTGAAGACGAAGTCCATGCGCGGCGCACCCTGCCTGGTGAACTCCTCCCAATCCTTGCTGCGCAGCCCCTCGGTCGGTATTCGATGCAGCTTCAGGACCTCGAGTGTCAGCGGATGCACCTCGCCGCGGGGGTAGCTTCCCGGCGCTGTAACCCATGAATCGCCCCATCCCGAGGTCGTTCATGATCACCTCGCCGAAGATGCTGCGCGCGGAATTGCCGGTGCAAAGGAACAGCACGTTGTACCTTTTCGGTTCGATCATGGTCACCCTCTCCCTTGCAGCTCGGGGACGCGCCCGACTCGCCCGCGCATTGCCTGCAGCCGCGGCGGCGGTAGCGATCGTGGTACCCGATTATACGTTTTCAAGAGTATCGAAATGATCCCCGCAAAAGATGACCGTTCGGTTACAGGGGAGCGATCAGGCCCCGATCTAGGAATCGGGGTGCGGGGTGTCGAGCTGGGGGGCGCCGCCCGCGTCACCCGCATGGCGCCGGCGCGGCCCCGAGCTAGAAGCCGAGCAGCACGGTGCCCTGGAGCAGCAACGCGCACTCCGGATTGTTCGCCTGCAGATGGAACAACGCACTTTCGATCTCGGAGCGGTCGCGGGTTCCGCCGTCCAGGGGGAGGCGCCGCTCGAGCCTTTCCAGGCATTTCTGCCGTTCGGGTGTACACGAGGACTGGAGCGCCCCGGCCAAGAGCTCGTGCTCCTGGGTGAGGCCGATCCCCGAGGCCGTGGCCAGAGCCACCCCTACGAGGGCTGCGGCGTATGTCTTGAGCTTCACGTGAACCTCCTTTTCTGTAAGGTCGTCCGCACAGGTCCTTGCCGACGCATGACCCAACGCTACGCCCAAGGCGTCGCACGATCTGCATGCCAGCGCACCGAATACTTGTGAGATCTTCACGCCGGCCCGACGCTCCGGGATATCATGGCGGCGAACCATACCCCCAGACCATGCTCTCCACCGTCGAGTCACTGCAGGCGGTTTCGCTCTTCTCCGGGCTCTCGAAGCAAGAGGTCGCGGCGCTTTCCGAAGCTGCGATCGTGCGCACCTACCCGAAGAACACGATCGTAGTGACCGAAGGGGAACGCAGCGACTCGCTCTACGTGATTCTCTCCGGCCGCGTGAAGGTCGTCGTCAGTGACGAGAACGGCAAAGACCTCGTCTCAACGTCCAGGGGCCGGGCGAGTATTTCGGTGAGTTCGCGCTCGACGAAGGACCGCGGTCGGCATCGGTTGCGACGCTGGAAGCGTGCCGGATGGCGGTGATCGCGAACTATATGCTCCGGGACTTTCTCGCAAGCCATCCCGAGGCGGCCTTGCAGCTCATCCGGGGCTCATTGGCCGCGTGCGCCATATGACCGAGACTCTCAAGGATCTTGCGCAGCTGGACGTTTACGGAAGGGTGGCGAAGCTTCTCCTCGGGCTCGCCAAGGACATCGACGGGCGACTCATCATCGACCAACGCTTCACGCAGCAGGACATTGCCGATCGCGTCAGCGCATCGCGCGAGATGGTCAGTCGCATTCTCAAGGACCTGAACACCGGCGGCTATATCGCGTACGACAACGGGAGAATCGTTGTTCAGCGCCGGCCGCCCCGCGCCTGGTAGCAGCGCCGGCGCGCGCCCCGATCCCCGGGCCAGCAGAACGCACTGCGCCCGCAACGTTGCCGGTGCGGGCGCAGTGCAGAAGCTATGTACGCTAGGCCGGTTTTTCTGCCTACCCTCCTAGGTCGCGCTTCCAGTCTCAGTGGTGCCAGCTTAGTTCGAGGACACGCCGCCCGTGCCCGCGTTAAAGAACGCGTTGGTGTCGGCCGCGTCGTTGATCCCCGTCTCGTCCGGCTGAACGTTGAAGGTGATTTCGGCGCCGCCCACTTCGGGCATGAGGTACAGCGGATCGGCATCGGCCAGGGCAAACGGGGCAACACCAGCAAGCGCGACACCAGCGATCAGACCATAGAGCTTTTTCATTTCGATACTCCTTTCAAGTGAGTGTGGTTGAATTATCAGCGCCTGTCTTCCGGAACCGTTCCAGCGCAGTGCTGATGGACCGTATAGTCGCGCTTCCCACTGCGGGGTTCAGTGATCGGATACGGCGGAAATCTGTGATCCATTCACGTCACGGTTGCCGGACGCGCCAGCCGGGCCGGCTGGAGCTCACGGCGCCGTCGGTCCGTGCGGGAAGCGTGCACAAGGGCGCAAGTGGGCAACTCCCGGAAGGGAAATGCAACTGAAAAGGGCCGGCATGGCCGGCCCTTTTTTCCTGGCGCGCGGTGGCGCCGTCAGTTCGAGATGGAGAGGTGATCGATGCCTTGCGTGATGTCGCGGTTCTTCGCCTCGGTGGAATGAAGCTTTATCATGAGCCGCAAATCGTTGACGCTGTCGGCGTTACGCAGCGCGTCCTCGTAGGTGATGATGCCCGTATCGTAGAGATCGAAAAGATGCTGGTCGAAGGTCTGCATCCCGAGCTCGCGCGAGCGCTTCATGATCTCTTTGATCTCGTGCACCTCGCCCTTGAAGATCAGGTCGGAGATCAACGGTGAGTTCAGCATGACCTCGATCACCGCGATCCGGCCCTTGCCCTCTTTCCGCGCCACGAGTCGCTGCGACACCATGCCGCGCAGGTTGAGCGAGAGGTCCATCAGGAGCTGCGGGCGGCGCTCCTCGGGGAAGAAGTTGATGATCCGGTCGAGTGCCTGGTTCGCGCTATTCGCGTGCAGGGTCGCCATGCAAAGGTGGCCCGTTTCCGCGAACGCGATGCCGTAGTCCATCGTCTCGCGATCGCGTATCTCGCCCATCAGGATGACATCCGGCGCCTGCCGCAGGGTGTTCTTGAGCGCCACTTCCCAGGATTCCGTGTCCACCCCGATCTCGCGCTGGGTGATGATGCAGTTCACGTGCGGATGCACGTACTCGACCGGGTCCTCGATCGTGATGATGTGGCCGTAGGAGTTCTGGTTCCGGTGTCCGACCATCGCGGCGAGCGAGGTGGACTTGCCCGAGCCGGTCGCGCCGACCATGATCACCAGCCCGCGCTTGGTCATCGCGACCTCCCGCAGCACGGGTGGCAGGCCCAGCTCTTCGAAGGTCGGGATCTTGGCGTTGATGGTCCGCAGCACCATGCCGATCGAGCCCATCTGCACGAAGGCGTTGACCCGGAACCGGCCGATGCCGGCCGGGCTGATCGCGAAATTGCATTCCTTGTTCGATTCGAACTCGGCGGCCTGCCGGTCGTTCATCACCGAGCGCACGAGATCCTGGGTGTGCTGCGGCGTGAGGGGCTGCTGCGAAACCGGCGTCACCTTGCCGTCGACCTTGATGGCTGGCGGAAAGCCGACCGTGATGAAAAGGTCGGATGCCTTCTTGTTGACCATCAACCGCAGAAGGTCGTTGATGAATTTGGATGCCTGGTCTCGTTCCATGGTCTACCTCGTTCGAGGGACGCGCAACGCGTCCATTATGCGCCTGGTCCAGCCACTCGGGATCCCCGCCGCGAGACCGGCTGGGACCTGCCGGTCAGCCGATGAAGGCGTCCTTGTTCTGCGCCCGCGCGCGGGCTTCGGAGACGTTCACCACGCCGCGCTTGACGAGTTCCGTGAGGTTCTGGTCGAGCGTCTGCATGCCGAGCTGCTGGCCGGTCTGGATCGCCGAGTACATCTGCGCGATCTTGTTCTCGCGGATCAGGTTGCGGATGGCCGGCGTGCCGATCATGATCTCGTGCGCCGCAACGCGTCCCTCGCCGTCCTTCGTCTTCATCAGGGTCTGTGCGATCACCGCGCGCAGCGACTCGGAGAGCATCGCGCGAACCATCTCCTTTTCCGCCGCCGGGAACACGTCGACGATCCGGTCGATCGTCTTGGCGGCGGAGCTGGTGTGCAGCGTGCCGAATACCAGGTGACCGGTTTCCGCGCCGGTCAGCGCCAGGCGGATGGTCTCGAGGTCGCGCATCTCGCCGACGAGGATGACGTCCGGGTCCTCCCGCAGCGCGCTGCGCAGCGCGTTGGAGAATGAAAGCGTGTGCGGACCGACCTCGCGCTGGTTGATCAGGCACTTCTTGCTCTCGTGCACGAATTCGATCGGGTCCTCGATCGTGAGGATGTGGCCGTGCTCGTTCTCGTTGATGTCATTGACCATCGCCGCGAGCGTGGTCGATTTGCCGGAGCCGGTCGGGCCGGTCACGAGCACGATGCCGCGCGGCTGCTTGGCAATCTCGGCGAAGATCTTCGGCGCATTGAGGTCCTCGAGCGTCAGCACCTTCGAAGGAATCGTCCGCATCACCGCCGCCGCGCCACGGTTCTGGTTGAATGCGTTCACGCGAAAGCGCGCGAGCCCCGGCACCGCGAACGAGAAGTCGCACTCCAGATTCTCTTCGTAGGCCTTCCGCTGCGCGTCGTTCATGATGTCGTACACCATCGCGTGCACGTCCTTGTGCTCCATTGGCGGCAGATTGATGCGCCGCACGTCCCCGTGCACGCGGATCATCGGCGGCAGGCCGGATGAGAGGTGCAGGTCAGACGCCTTGTTCTTGACGACGAAGGCGAGCAGCTCGGTGATATCCATATAATTCGTCCCTGGTTGTGCGGCGGGGTGGCGCCGGAATGCCGATCGGTGCCCAGTCCGGGTTTCGGACCGAAAAATCTCTGTAATTCAGTCGGTTCCCGTGCGAACCTGAGAATTATGAACACAATCGCAGCGAACCTACAAGGCGTAAATTCCCGGATCGAGCGGAGTGCTCGCTCCGCGGGGCGGGACCCTCGTGAAATAGTTCTCGTCGCAGTCTCCAAGACATTCGGGCCGGACGCGGTTCGTGCCGCCCGCTCGGCCGGCCAGCGCGATTTCGGGGAGAGCTACGCGCAAGAGGCGCTCGCGAAAATCGCCGCGCTGGCCGACCTGGGTCTCACGTGGCACTTCATCGGACCCGTTCAGAGCAACAAGACGCGGCCCATCGCCGAGTCCTTCGCCTGGGTACACGCAGTGGACCGGCTGAGGGTCGCGGAGCGGCTCGCCGCGCAACGACCCGCGACAATGCCGGCGCTCCAGGTCTGCATCGAGGTGAACGTGAGCGGGGAGGCGACGAAGGCAGGGATCACGCCGGACGAGGTTCGCCCGCTTGCAATGGCGGTTTCCCGCCTTCCGCGCCTCAAGCTGCGCGGCTTGATGGCGATTCCCGCGCCGACTGCCGACCCGGTGCTGCAGCGCGAACACTTCGAATCGCTGCGCGCATTGCGCGATGCGCTGAACCGGGATGGTTTCGCCCTGGACACCTTGTCGATGGGAATGTCCGACGATTTCGAAGCGGCGATCGCTGCGGGCAGCACCATGGTGCGAGTGGGCACCGCGATATTCGGCCCGCGACCGAAGTGAGGATCGACCCGCGGCTTCGAAACTCACCCCTGCTAAACTCACCCCTCCTGTGCGAGCGCAGGAGCGAGGGGGAGGGAAAGTGAGGGTCACATTCATCGGCGGCGGCAACATGGCGACCGCGCTGATCGGCGGCTTGATGGCGCGCGGTGTTGCCGCATCCGATTTGAGGGTCGTCGAGGTGCTACACGAGGCACGCGCGCGTCACACGGAGAAGTTCGGCATCGCGTGCTTCGAGACGCCGGCGGAAGCGGTCCCGCACGGTGACGCAGTCGTCCTGGCAATCAAGCCTCAGCAGATGCGCGAAGTCTGTCGCGCACTCGCGCCCCACCTCGCGGATCAGCTCGTGGTCTCCATTGCGGCCGGAGTCCGCATGGATGACATCGGCCGCTGGCTGGGCGGCAAATCGCGTCTGGCCCGGTGCATGCCGAACACGCCCGCGCTGATCGGCGCCGGGATCACTGCCGTCTACGCCAAGCCCGCCGTGGACGCGAATCAGCGCGAGCTCGTGAGCGCAATCCTCTCGGCGGCCGGAAAGCTCGTGTGGGTGGACGACGAAGCGCTGCTCGATCCGGTCACCGCGCTCTCCGGTAGCGGCCCCGCATACGTCTTCTACTTCCTCGAAGCGATGCAGCGGGCAGCGGGCGAAATGGGGCTGCCGCCGGAGACCGGCAACCTGCTCGCCATCGAAACCATGCGCGGCGCGGCGGAGCTGGCCGCGCGATCCACCGAGCCGGCCGCAGTGCTCCGGGAGCGCGTGACCTCGAAGGGAGGCACGACCGAGCAGGCGCTCGCCTCGATGAATGCGGACCACGTCCAGGACGCCATCGTGCGAGCGATCCACGCTGCGAACCGGCGGGCGCGCGAGCTGGGCGACGAGCTCGGGAGGGATTGATGTTCGAGCAGATCGCAGAGCTCCTCATCAGGACCGCCTTCGGTCTGATCGCCTATCTCGCGCTGGCGCGATTCTTCATGCAGATGTTCCGCGCACCGTTCCGCAATCCCGTCGGCCATTTCGTCGTCTCGCTCACCGACTGGGCGGTACTGCCGCTGCGGCGCTTCGTGCCCACTGCGAGGGGGCTCGATCTCTCCACGCTCGTGCTGGCGTGGCTCGCAAAACTTGTCGAGCTCATCGCGCTCTATTCGCTCGTCGGCGGAGGCCTCGCGACGGCAGGCACGCTGCTCTTCTTCTGGTCGGTGATAGAGCTGTTCCGTGCGTGCCTGTATCTCGCGATGTTCGTGGTGATCATTCACGTCGTCACGAGCTGGCTGAGCCCCTACTCGCCGCTTGCGCCGGTGTTCGACGCGCTGACGCGCCCACTCTATTCCATCTTTCGACGATTCATCCCCACGATCGGCGGCATCGATCTCTCGCCGCTCTTCGTGCTGATCCTGATCCAGATCCTGCTCATCGCGCTCGAGGGGGCGCCGCGGATGATGCTCACGGGCATGAGGTGAGCGCGGCGAGAGCGCCCTGGCTGACCCGCACCCCCTCCGGCTGGACGATCGCGGTACACGTGCAGCCGGGCGCGAAGCGCACGGCGGTTGCCGGCGTGCATGGTGAACGGCTAAAGATCAGGATCTCCGCTCCGCCGGTCGACGGCCGCGCGAACGCGGCCGTCGTCGCGTTCATCGCCGAGCAGCTCGGCGTCCCCCGCGCGCAAGTGTCAGTCGCCCGCGGCCAAACCTCGCGCGACAAACTGATCACAGTCGCCTCGCCGGAGTGCAACCCGGCAAATCTGCTTCCGGTGCACCGGGAAGGGGGGTAACGGGGGGAACCAGGCGGTTCCCACCTGTTCAAATCCTACCTTACGCCCGCGCCTCGTACGTGACGTCGCCGGCAACCAGAGTGAAACAGACCCTCCCTGGGAGCTCGTAGCCGAGAAAGGGCGTGTTCTTTCCCTGGCTCCGCAGGGTGCCTGGCGTCACCTTCACATACGCTTCCGGATCGAATACGCAGATGTCCGCAGGTGCGCCGACGCCGAGATGCCCCGCATCGATTTTCAGGATGCGTGCCGGCTCGCTGGTGACGCGTGCAAGCGCATCGATCATCGAAACCCGCTTCTCCTGCGCCCACTTCAGGGTGAGCGGCAGAAGGAGCTCCAGCGCGGTCGCGCCGGGCCCGGACTCGCTGAACGGCATCTGCTTCGCATCGATGTCCACCGGTGTGTGATCCGAGCAGATCGCGTCGATCGTGCCATCCATGATGCCAGCGTGCAGCGCGTCGCGGTCCCGCAGGCTGCGCAGCGGCGGCACGAGATGACAGTGCGCGTCGTAGTAGCCGATATCCACCTCGGAAAGATGGACGTGATGCACTGCGACGTCACTCGTGACCGGAAGTCCTTCGGCCTTTGCCCGTCGGACCATGTCTACGCCGGTCCCGGTTGACAGGCGGCACAGGTGCACCGTCGTGCCCGTCGCGCGGACGAGCTCGAGGATGGTGGCGAGGGCGATCGTTTCGGCGAACGCCGGAATCCCCGGCAGTCCGAGCCGCGTCGCGACGTCGCCGTCGTGGGCGACGCCCTCGCGCGAGACGAATGGATCCTGGGCGCGCAGCCAGACGCTGTAGCCCAGCGTCGCCGCGTATTGCAGGGCGCGCCACAGCACCATGGTGTCCTTGATCGGCACGTCCGCCTGCGAGAAGGCGACGCAGCCCGCATGATGCAGCATCGCCATCTCGGCAAGACGCTCGCCCTCGAGCTTTGCGGTCAGGGCACCGACCGGATAGACCCGCGCGAGATGCAGGCTCGACGCGCGGCGCGTGAGCATTTCTACCAGCCCCGGCTCATCGAGTGGCGGGTCGGTGTCCGGCGGGCATGCGAGGCTCGTCACCCCACCAGCGACTGCGGCGTAGAGCTCGGAATCGAGCGTCGCCTTGTATTCGAGTCCGGGCTCGCGCAACCGCGCGGAGAGATCCACCAGTCCGGGTGCGACCGTCAGGCCGCTCGCATCGATCTCGCGATCGGCCTTGAACCCGCCGGGCGCTGTCCCGACGCCCGCGATACGGCCGTCCGCGATGAAGAGATCGCGCACGGCATCTATCGCGCGCTTCGGGTCGATCAGCCGGCCATTGCGAATGTGAATCTTCATACCTGATTCACTCCTCGCTCCGGCCTGCGCTGCCGCCGCCCAGGATGGACATCACCGCCATGCGAACCGCGATGCCGAAGGTGACTTGCGGGAGAATGACGGCCTGTCCGCCGTCGGCAACCGAGGAATCGATCTCGACGCCGCGATTCATGGGTCCGGGGTGCATGACGATCGCGTCGGGTTTCGCGAGCGTGAGCTTCTCTGCCGTGAGGCCATAGCACTTGAAAAATTCCTGTGCGGAGGGCAGCAGGGGCCCTCTCATGCGCTCGTTCTGCAGGCGCAACATCACCACCACGTCCACGTCACGCAGCCCCTCATTCATGTCGTGAAACACCTTCACGCCGAGCTGCTCGACGCCCGTCGGCAAGAGCGTCTGCGGGGCGATGGCCCGCACGTCGGGCGTCCCGAGGATGTTCAGCGCGTGGATCAGCGACCGCGCAACTCGCGAGTGCAGGATGTCGCCCACGATCGCGACGGAGAGCCGCGTGAAATCCTGCTTGTAGTGGCGAATGGTGTATGCGTCCAGCAGCCCCTGCGTGGGATGCGCGTGGCGGCCGTCGCCCGCGTTGATCACGTGATGATGCGGCGCCACGTGCCGTGCGATGAGGTGGGCCGCGCCGCTCGCCGCGTGCCGCACGACGAACATGTCGGCGTGCATCGCCGCGAGGTTGTCGATGGTGTCGAGCAGCGTCTCGCCCTTCGACTGCGACGAAGTGCTGATGTTCAGGTTGATTACGTCGGCGGAGAGTCGCTTCGCGGCAATCTCGAACGTCGTGCGCGTGCGGGTCGAAGGCTCGAAGAAGAGGTTGAACACGCTCTTGCCGCGCAGGAGCGGTACCTTCTTCACCTCGCGCTCGGTCACGCCGACGAACGACGCCGCAGTGTCGAGGATGCGCACGAGGTGCTCGCGCGGCAGTCCTTCCACGTTGAGCAGATGCTGCAGCTCGCCTTTCTCGTTCAGTTGCGGGTTGCGCATCCGGCTATTTTTCTTCTAGGTGCAGCGAGAGACGGCCCGCGTCGTCGCGCCGCAGATCGAGCTTCGCGCCCTTCGGAACCGAGACGGTCTCACCGATGAACTGCGCGCAGATCGGCAGCTGCCGCGCGCCACGGTCGATGAGCACTACGAGCTCGATCGTATCGGGACGCCCGTAGTCGAAGAGCTCGTTCATCGCGCCGCGTACGGTGCGACCGGTGTAGAGAACGTCGTCCACCAGCAGGATCCGCTTGCCGCTCACGTCGAAGGGGATCTGGCTGGGGCGGACGTTGGAGTGCAACCCGGAGCTCGAGTAGTCGTCGCGATAGAACGATATGTTCAACGTGCCGAGCAGCGTCGCGATTCCGAGGTCACGATGCAGGCGCTCGGCCACCCACGCGCCGCCGGTCTGGATACCGATCATGACGGTCTCCGCGGTCACCGCCTGCTTCAGGCGCGCGCAGAGGTCCGTGTAGACCTTCTCGGCATCGGGAAGTACGACGCTCATCGGGCGGCCTCGTCAAAATAGGCCTGCAGAATGACCTGCGCGGCGATCGGATGGGTAAGGTCTTTGTGCCGGCGACCGCCGCGCCCGATTGCACGCAACCGCGATTCGGCCTCGACCGAAGAGAGCCGCTCGTCCTGCATCGTCACAGGCAATCCGAAACGGCCCTGAAGCTGGCGCGCAAACCGCTCGGCCTTGCGCGTCACGTCGTGCGCCTCGCCGTCGAGCGTGAGCGGCAGTCCGACGACCAGGCGGGTCGGCTTCCACTCGGCTATGAACTCCGCGACGGCCCTGAAACGCGGCGCGGCGGCACGCGCATCGATGCTGGCGAGCGGATGTGCCATGCCCACTTCCGTGTCGCCTACCGCGACACCGAGGTATCGCTCACCGAAATCGAACGCGAGCAACGTTTCGCTCCTCATGATCGACGACCATCATGCATGACCCGCCTCGTCCGACAGGCTCGCGTACGACACGCCGATGAGCTCCATCGCCGCGGCCATCCGCTCTTCGGCAGGCAGGTCGAAGATGATGTGCGCTTGCGCCTCGACCGTGAGCCAGGCGTTCTGCTGCATCTCGTGCTCGAGCTGGCCCGCGCCCCAGCCGGCGTAGCCGAGTGTGATCAGCAACTTGCCCGGACCGGCGCCGTTGCCGACCGCCTCGAGGATGTCGCGGGAGGTGGTGAGCGCGATTCCGTCGCGCACCGGCAGCGACGAGCTCCACTCGCCGGCCGGATTGTGCAGGACGAATCCCCGATCGGTCTGGACCGGGCCACCGAAGTAAACAGGGAGCTCGCGCAGATCCGCCACGTCGAGCTTCAGCTCGAGTCTCTCGAAGAGCCCCGCGAGAGTCAACTCGATGGGTCGGTTGATCACGACGCCGAGCGCGCCCTGGTCGTTGTGCTCGCAAACGTACGTGAGGGTGCGCGCAAAGTACGGGTCCACCATCGCCGGCATCGCGATCAGAAAATGGTGGGTGAGATTGACGGCCCGCACGTTGCGCTATTCTACTTTCAAACCCGGGCGGCCGGCGCGCGACCGAGAATTCAGACCAGGCCGTCCGTACCCTTCACGTCCTCGGGTCGCAGGCCGCCCACCCTGGCGCCGATGCGGCCGCGGTTTGCAAGGCCTGCGATCACGGCGATCTCGTCGGGCGCCGGAGCATCGTGCAGGGTCAGCGTGATACCGTCATAGAAGGAGCGCACGTAGAGCGCGTCCTTGTGGTTGAACGGGATGTCGATGGTGGTACCCGGTGTGCCACGCTTGGTCATCGAGGAAATCCAGGCCTTCGCGCCGCCCATTGCCAGGCGCAGCGGTTCGGCGAAAGCGGTGGTCAGCAGGGCATTGACGTGCTCCTGCTCCCCGGCGGTGCCCACGATGCCGCCCTTTCCATAGCTCAACGCCCGGTAGGGGCCCATCGCCTGCACCGCACGCTCGGCGATCCGGCGACCGAGCTCGCCGCTTGCCTCGATCATGGGCTTCAGGTCCTCGACGTAGCGCCCCGCGCATGGGTTCGCAACGACCGCCACGACCGCGACCTTTCTGAGCGGGTCATTCCCGCTCGGGTCCTCGGTCTCGTCGACGAAGGTGAACCACCTCTTCACTGGCAGCTGCATGGCCATTGCGCTCCTCGCTAGGGCTGCTTGCCGGAAATGTACAACGGGTCAGGCCGACGCCCGCCCTACTTCTGGCGGTGCGGATTCGCGTGCTGGTGCTCGTAATGGCCGCCCGCGTAGCGGTCGATGTGGTACGGCGTGCGCGCGAGCCCCGGGCAGAACCGGTTGACGATTCCCTCGAGTCGCTCGTACAGCGCCCGGTTGCCGCGATTCGCGCGCTCGAGCCGCTCGCGCGCCTTCTCGGCCTGCCGCGCGAGCTTCGCCAGATCGACGTTCAGCGGGCGCCGCGCCGCGACGACCATCCTCCCGCCGACCATCACGGAGTGAACACCTCCACCGTCTTCCGTGTGCACGAGCTGGTTCGTCGCATCATTGAAGGGTAGCCAGTTGGGATGCGTGAGTTCGAGAAACACGATGTCCGCCTTGTAGCCCGCTTCCAGACGACCGATCTTGCCCTCGAAGCCGAGCGCGCGCGCGCTGCCAGAAGTCGCCGCTTGCATCACTTCGGTAGTCTTCAGCCACTGTTCCGTGTCGGGGCCTTGCACCTTGGAGGCGAGCGACGCGAATCGCATCGCCTCGTACATGTTCAGGTTATCGGAGCAGTTCGCGCCGTCCGTTCCGATCCCTACATTGACCTTGTGCCGGAGCATGCCGCGCACGTCGGCAATGCCACTGCCGAGGCGCATGTTGCTGCCCGGGTTATGCGCGACGGAGGCGCCGTGATCCGCGAGGCGGCGCATGTCCTCATCGTCGAGCCACACGCCGTGCGCGACCGTGAATTCGGGCCCGAGCAAGCCGAGATCCTCGAGGTGCGCGGTCTGCGTCTTGCCGTAGCGCTGCAGGCCGACGATGACCTGCACCTTCGATTCCTGCACATGGCTGTGCAGTCCCACGCCGAAGTCCTTCGCCAGCGCGGCGCAGTCGCGCATGAACGCGTCGCTGCAGTGATGCGGAATGGTCGGCGCAACCGCCGGCCGCGCACGATCGTAGTCGAACTTCCATGCGCGCAGCGACTTGCGCATGGCGGCGAGGGTTTGCTTGCGGGGCGCGAGCTGGAACCGCTCCACTTCCTTCCGCAGCGCCGGCGGCAGCGCGTCGACCAGGCCGGGAATGGATTCGTAAAAGCTTGCGTCCGCCACCATCGGCGCGACCACCGTGCGCATCCCGGCGTCCGCGTAGGCCTGCGCGCACGCCTCGAGGCCGTCGGGCGTGGGTATCGGGATCTCGAGGGTGAGGTCGTAGCACGCGGTGCAGCCCTTCAGCAGCATCTCGGTCGCCCCGATAAGCGTGCCGAGGTACTTGTCCTCCGCAGCGCGGTTGCCGGTGATCCACGGGCCGGCGACCAGCAGCAGCTCGAGCGTCCACAAGTCGCCCATGCCCTTGGCGAGATTGCCGTGTCCGTGCACGTGCGCATTCACCAGCCCCGGGTGCAGCAGCATGCCCCGTGCGTCGATCTTCTTCGCGCCGGCCGGCGCCTTCATGCCCGCCGGTCCGATGGCTGCGATCGTGTCACCGGCAACGAGAATGTCCGCGGACAGTGGGCATTGCCGCCCGCCGCTGCGTAAACGCGCCCGCCGCGAATCACGACCGGTTCTTCGTTCTTCATTCGCATTGTCCTTGCGCCGTCGTCATGATGTCCGTTCGCCCACAACGGGAGAATAGAACCTATCTTATGATCGCATGCGGCTCAGCTTCGGCAGGCACCGCGAGCGCCATCGCTCAGGAGTTCACAGAATTCTGATCTGCACAGTCCCTTCCGCAACCACCAGCCCGCAACCGCACCATGTCGTCCACGTCCAGAAAGCCCGTCCTGGTATGGTACCGACGCGATCTGCGCCTGACCGACCACGCCGCCCTGTCCCGTGCGCTTGAAGCGTCCGGCGCGGTGTACTGCGCATTCTGCTTCGATACCGAGATCCTCGACCTGCTCCCCGAGCGCTTCGACCGGCGAGTCGAATTCATCTGGCACGCGGCTCGCGAGCTCGACGATGCGCTCGCGGAGCGCGGCGGAGGGCTCATTGTGCTCCACGGCCGGGCGCGCGTGGAAGTGCCCCGGCTCGCGGCAGCTCTGGGCGTCGCAACGGTGTACGCGAACCGCGACTACGAGCCTGCGGCCTGCGCGCGGGACGCGGCCGTGCAGGAGGCGCTCGAGGAACAGGGAATCGGCTTCGAGACCGTCAAGGACCAGGTCATGTTCGAGCGCGACGAGCTGCTCACCGCGACGGGCACGCCGTTCTCCGTCTTTACGCCGTACAAGAACGCCTGGCTGCGGCGCCTTTCGGTGGCCGATCTCGCCGCGCATCCCGTCGCCGACCGCCTCGGATGTCTCGCCCGTCCCCGCGTACGGCAGATGCCCGCCCTCGAGGATCTCGGCTTTCGGCGCACCAACCTCACCGATCTTCCGATCCCGACCGGGATATCCGGCGCACGTGCGCTGTTCGATGCGTTTCTCGCGCGGATCGACAAGTACCACGAACGCCGCGACTATCCTGCGCTGCACGGACCGTCGTATCTTTCGGTGCATCTCCGGTTCGGGACGATCTCGATCCGCGAACTCGCCGGCCGCGCGCACGCGATCGGCGGACGCGGCGCCGAGACTTGGCTTTCCGAGCTCGTCTGGCGGGATTTCTATTTCATGATCCTGCATCATCACCCGCGCGTCGTCGGGCATGCATTCAAGCACGAGCTCGAGGACGTCGAGTTCGAAAACGATCCGGTGCGGTTCGCCGCATGGTGCGAGGCACGCACCGGCTATCCCCTGGTGGACGCAGCGATGCGGCAGATCAACCGCACCGGCTACATGCACAACCGCTTGCGGATGGTGGTCGCGTCCTTCCTCGTGAAGGATCTTCTCGTGGACTGGCGCTGGGGCGAAAAGTACTTCGCCGAACAACTCAACGACTTCGACCTTGCCGCCAACAACGGCGGCTGGCAATGGGCCGCATCGACGGGGTGCGATGCGCAGCCGTATTTCCGGATCTTCAATCCGGTGACGCAATCGGAAAAATTCGATGGAGGCGGTAGGTTCATCCGTCACTACCTTCCGGAGCTCGCCAGGGTCCCCGACAAATTCATCCACGCGCCCTGGCAAATGTCGGGTCCCGAGCAGTCCGCATGCGGGTGCGTGATCGGCCGCGACTACCCGTCGCCGATCGTCGATCATGCGGTCGCGAGGAAACTCACCCTGGAGCGATACGAGCGCGCCAAGCGCGCGTTTCGATCTTCATGATTGGGGGATATACAAGGGGGTGTGCTCCCTTGTTCCATCGGAGCCTGGAGCGATACGAGCGCGCCAAGCGCGCGTATCGATCTTCATGATTCAGCCAATGACACGACTGGTACGATTCCTGCCAACTCTGCTGGCGAGCGTCCTCGCCGGATGCACGATGTCGAACCCGTATTTCGATCCTTCGAAACCACATCACACGCCCGAGGGGTTCCGCAACAACTACCCGCACGAAAGCGGCCGGAGCTTCTGGAAATGGAAGTGGGAGCAAATGCGCGACGGCCTGCCGAAAAAGCCGGAAGGCGGGTATCGATTCGAGGTCGAGCAGCAGGCAAACCCAGTCGCGCTCGCAAATCCGAGCGTTACATGGATCGGTCATGCGACGTTGCTCCTGCGTGTCGGCGGGCTGAATATCCTCACCGACCCGCAGTTCTCGCTGCGCGCATCGCCGCTTTCCAGCGTGGGGCCGAGGCGCGTGGTCGAGCCGGCGATTCCGCTCGCCAAGCTACCGCACATCGATGCCGTGCTGGTCTCGCACAGCCACTACGATCATCTCGACGAAGCATCGGTACGGGCCCTCGCCAAGCAGGCTGGCGGCCCGCCACGCTTCTACGTCGGCCTCGGGCTCAAGCCCTGGTTCGCCACGCTCGGCATCACGAACGTGGAAGAAATGGACTGGTGGGACTCACGCAGCCTCGATAGCGTCGTGATCCGGTTTGTGCCCGTGCAGCACTGGAGCGCGCGCACGCCGTGGGACCGCAACCAGACGTTGTGGGGCGGCTTCGTCGTCGAAGGTTCCGGACTGCGGTTCTTTTTCGCCGGAGACACCGGATACTCGCCCGACTTCCGCGATATCGCCGCGCGCGTCGGCACGATCGATCTCGCCGCCATCCCGATCGGCGGCTACGCTCCGCGCTGGTTCATGCGGGTCATGCACGTCGATCCCGAGGAAGCCGTGCAGATCCATCTCGATCTCGGCGCGCGGCAGTCGGTCGCGATCCACTGGGGGACCTTCGACGATCTCACTGACGAGTCGCTGTACGAGCCGCCGGAGCGCCTGCGCGCAGCGCTCGCCGCGCGAGGATTGTCGAGCGACGCGTTCTGGGTGCTGAAGCACGGCGAGACGCGCCCGCTCGAATCGGTGCGCTAGCGCCCGCGGATCTTCGCGGTTCGGGTCTACACCGGGTCCGTGGCGGTGTGGGCCTTGCCCACGAACGTGGCGATGTGCCCGAGGAGCTCTTCCTCCTGGAAAGGCTTGCCCAGATACACGTTGACGCCGATTTCCTTGGCGTACGCACGGTGTCGCTCGGCGGTACGCGAGGTGATCATGATGATCGGAATGTGGCGCAGCCGCGGATCGCCGCGCACGGCGCGAGTGAGGTCGAAGCCGTCCATCCGCGGCATTTCGATATCGACCAGCATCACATCCGGGAGCGTCTCCTGCAGTTGCTCCACTGCGTCCACACCGTCCTTCGCCGTGAGGACGTGGAAACCCTCGCGCGAAAGCAACCGGCCCGTGATCTTGCGCACCGTGAGCGAATCGTCGACGATCATCACGGTCGGTATGGTGAGGATCGGCGCCTCCTCCCGCGCCACGACGGGTGCGTCCGTCGAGCTGAACTCGATCGGTTCGCGGCCGGCAAGGATCACCGGGTTGATGATGAGCACGATCTCGCCGGAGCCGAGCACCGTCGCGCCGGTGATGCCGGCGATGCGTGAAAGCAGCGGCCCGGTGTTCTTGACCACGATTTCCTGCGCGCCCGCGACTTCGTCGACGTGGATCGCGACGACGTTTGCGCCGCTGCGCACGAACATGATCGAGTGGAACCGCTTCTGCTCGGGCAGGCTGTCGAAGTCACCGAGCAGGCGCGGCAGGTAACGGAACGGATAGCTGCGATTTTGCCACTGCGCCTCGCCCGACTCCGTACAGGCGGCGAGTTCCGGCGTCTTGACCTGCCGGACCTGCTCGACCATGACCGCCGGAATGGCAAACCGGACCGGGCCGGCGCGAACCAGCACCGCCTGCGTGACGGCAAGCGTGAGCGGCAGGTAGATGAGGAAGCGTGTGCCCTTGCCGAGCTCGGTGTGCGTCTCGATGCGCCCGCCGAGCGCCGCCGCCTCGCTCTTCACCACGTCCATTCCGACACCGCGGCCGGCGAGTTGGCTCACTTCGGCGGCGGTTGAGAATCCCGGGTGGAAGATGAAATCCGCGATCTCCGCGTTGGTCGGCGTCTGGTCGGGCTCGACGAGGCCCAGCGCACGCGCCTTCTCGAGGATCCGCGGCAGGTTGAGGCCGGCGCCGTCGTCCGACACCATGAGCATGATCTCGTTGCCTTCCTGCCGCACCTCGATCTTGATCTCGCCGAGCTCGGGCTTGCTGCGCTCGATGCGGGTTGCGGGTGCTTCGATACCGTGCGCCACCGAATTCCTGAGCATGTGCTCGAACGGCGCGGTGATGCGCTCCAGCACCGAGCGGTCGAGTTCCACCTGTCCGCCGCGAATGTCGAGCACTGCGCGCTTATCGGTCTCCTTGGCCGCCTGTCGCACGACGCGGTAGAGCCGGTCCGCGACGCTCGAGAAGGGGACCATCCGGATACGCATCAGGTCGGTTTGCAAGCCGCGCGTGAGTCGCGACTGCGCGGACAGCGCGCCGTCCGCATCGCCCACCGCACGCAGAATATTCTGCTGCACCGTGGCGACGTCGTTCACGCTCTCGGCCATCATTCGCGTGATTTCCTGGAAGCGAGTGAACCGGTCGAATTCGAGCGGATCGAACGGCGTCTCGACTTCCTGCACCTGCGAGAGGCGCGACTGCATCTGGGACTCGGCCTGGATCTCGATCTCGCGCAGCTGCGTGCGCAGACGGTTCGTGTTGTCGGTGAGTTCGGAGAGCGCGCCCTTCAAGGCGCGCAACTCGCCCTCGATCCGGCTGCGGGCGATGCTGACCTCGCCCGCTTCGTTCACCAGCCGGTCAATCACCTCGGCGCGCACGCGCAGCATCGCGCGAGTCTGTAAAGCAGGGTCCGGCTCGACTCCGGCCGGTCGTGCCGCGGGGAGGGCGGCGGAGGCGCGCGCGGGAGCGGGCTCCGCCGGCTGCGGCGCATCGACATCCGGCACTTCGGACGCCGCCGCCTCACTGACGGGCTCGACATCCGGCTCGACTTCTGCGGGCTCGGCCGGTTCTGGTGCCGGCTCGGGCGCAGCGGGGGCGAGCGCCTCGGGAAGTTGCATGCGTTCGAAGAGCAGACCCATCCGGTCGTAGGCCGCGTCGAATTCGTCGAACAGCGAGTCGGGTGGCGTTTTCAGCGCCATCGCGTTCTCGATCTTCGTTTCCATCGAGTGCGTCAGCTCGCCGAGCGCCATGGCACCGCACATTCGCGCGGAGCCCTTTAGCGTGTGCAGCACGCGTTGCAGACCCTGGCCCGCGGCCGCGTTCTCCGGACTTGCGCGCCAGTCGCGCAACCCTTGTCCCACCGCCGGAATGAGTTCGTGCGCCTCTTCCAGGAAGATCGGCAGCAACTCGGGATCGATATCGTCGTCGAGGCGGCGTTGACGCCGCTCGACGGGAATCTCCTCGACGGTCACGTCGGGACCGTGCTCGGCGCGCGGCGCAGCCGGCGCCTCCCGTGCAGCCTCTTCGCGCGGACTGCGCCGTCGCTCGACCGGGATCTCCTCGACCTTGACGTCGGCCGGCGGAGACTCGGCAACCTCCGCGGGAGCGGGGAAGGACACGACATTGGCGGGCGCCGCAGGCGCCGCCGGAGCGCTTTCCCCCTCGGGGGCGAGCGCAGTGAAATCGAGCGCGTCTTCGTCGCCCGCGCCGCCCGGAAGGGTCAGCGTATCGTCGCTCTCGCCCGGATCGCTGAGCGCCGCCGAGTCCGCGAGCGCGTCGCCGGTCGCCTCGATTCGTGCGACGAGATCCGGATCCGGAAGCGGCGCGACACCGGCGGCAACCGCCGCGGCCATCTCCTCCAGTTTCGCCAGCGCGTCGCGCGCGGTGCCGAGCTCGGCGCCATCGAGTGCGCGATCCTGGGCGCGGTGAAGCATGTGCTCCAGCGCGTGTCCGACTGCCCACATGCCATCGAAATTGACCGTTCCGGCAATCCCGGCAAGCGTGTGCGCGGCGCGGCGGAAATCGATGCTGACGGGCGCCCCGCCCTCGACCTCGCGCAGCGCGGCAGCGATGCCATCGAGATGCTCCCGCGATTCGCTCTTGAATATGTCGTACAGAGAGTGCGACAGCTCGACGTCGCCGATGTGCACGGTATTGTCGGCATCGTCGTCAGCCGGTGTCATCGCGGATGGCAACAGTTCCTCGACCGGCGGAGTCTCGGCAGGCGGCGGCGTCTGCTGCGCATCCGGTTCGGCATTCAGGGTCGACATCGGCAGGGAGAAGTCCAGCGAGATCGGTCCAAGTGCCGGCTCCTTGGCCGGTGGCGGTGCGTCGGACGGTGCGGCGGCGGGCTGCAGAACCTCCGCCTCCGGTGCGCCAATCGGAAGATCGAAATCAGGCAGGTCGATTGCGGGCGCAGGCGACTCGCCGGGAAGTTCGAACGCGGGAAAGTCGACCTCTGGCGCTGACTCTTGCGGCACGGTGAGCGTTTCGGCAAGTTCGAAGGGCACGGACTCCTGTGGCTCGATTGCCGGAGTGTCCGGCGCTTCCGCCACTTCCTCGATTACCGGAGTGTCCGGCGCTTCCGCCACTTCCTCGATTGCCGGGGCGGCAGCCTGTTCTTCAAATACCGGTGCTTCGGTCACCTCGACAGGTGCTTCCGGCGCGGACACGGGTGCCGATTGGGCACTCGCGGTTTCCCCCAATGGTTCGCCGGACTTCACCTGCTGCGAGAGCGCGACGATCGCGGCTTCGTCGGGTCCGGCTCCGCCGCACTTGAGGTCCTCGACGGCGGCGCCGAAGAACGACTGCGCCTCGGCGACGAGCCGCAGAAGATCGGGCGTTGCCGGACTCTCCTCCTCGAGCCACTTGTTCATCACCTGCTCGACCGCCCATGCGGCCTCGCCCAGTCGGGTCAGTCCCACCATCCGGCCGCTGCCCTTCAATGTGTGGAAGCCGCGCCGGATGGTGCGCAGCTCCTCGATGTTGTGCAGCTCTCCGCGCACCTGCTCGACGCTCGCACCGATGGTCGCGAGCACCTCGCCCGCCTCCTCGAGATACACGGCGAGCAGCTCGGCGTCGACCTTCTCGGCGCTCGCGCTGACGAGTTCCTCGGTCTTCGCCGAGGGCGGCGGCTCGGCGGATGCGGGTGTGATGCCCTCGAGCGTCTGCGTGGCCACCGGATCGAACGTCTTGGCGTCGCTTTTCTTGAGCACCGCGAGCATCTCGGCGACGCGTGATTCGAGCGCGCCTTCCGCAGTCAGGCTCGCGTCCTTCTGCAACGCCTGGAGATTCTCCTCGAGCTTGGCCTTGAGCGCCGCGTCGCCAGGCTCTTTCTTCCACCGCTCGAAGAGCTCCTGGACTTCGCGCTTGCCCTTCGCAAGACCGGCCTCGACGCTGGCACTCGCCTGGGCGGTCTCCGCTTCTTCGGCAGGCGCTTCCTTGCGCGCGCCGATCGGCAGCATGAAGGCATCGAAATCGGTCTTACCGTGCTGCAACGAATCGACATAGAAGCCGAGTCCCGACAGCGTGCCGGCCACTCGCTCGAAGTCGGACTGGGCTGGCGCATAGTCCGGCGAGGCGAAGCGCTGGATCTCGGCCGCGCACGTGGACAATGCCGCGGCGGCGCGGTCCTCGTTCAACATGGTCAACGCGCCCAGCACCTGACGCATCGGCTTGTCGAGCGCGACGAGCTCGGGGCGCTGGGAGGAATCGCGGAAGAACGCATCGAGCGCCTGCTCGACCGACCGCAGGCTCGCGTTGATCTCGCCCACGACGTGGCTCATCAGCAGGCGTTCCTGGGCGCGGCGCGACATCTCGTCCAGCACCGGCGCGGCGCCTTCGGGCATCTTGCCCTGCATGACACCCTGCAGCCGCCCGCGCATCAATGCGACTTGCTGCTTGAATTCATCGCCGAGGCGCGCGTAGTTCTCGGTGGCGTTCTCGACCAGCAGCAACGCGGTGGCCACTTCCATGGCGACCGCGTCGGTCACCTTGTCGGGGCTGTCGCCGAGCCACTTTGCGGTGATCGCCATATCGGTGGCGAGCGCCTTCAACAGATCGTCGCCCGATTCGGCCGCACGCTTGGCGAGCTGCGCGGTCTGATCGCGGAACGCGGCAAGGCTTCCCTGGTGGCCGGATGCGGCCTTGTTCCAGGAGGTCTTGGCCTGCGTGACCAGCTCGCGCATCGCACGCACGCCGGGCAACTGGCCAGCGGATTCCGATTTCAGCTCGAAGCTGCCGGGGATCGAGCCGGCGAGCTCGAAGGTCTCCTGGACTTGCCGGAGGTGCTCGGTTGCCGGCCGGGCGCGCGCCACGGCGAATAGCGCCTCACGCGTCAAGCGCTCGGCGACATTGGTCGAGCCTTCGACGAGTCGCTTGAGCTGGTGTTCGATGCGATTGCACAGGCGCATGAGCGTCGGGTTGTCGGGCATCGCACGCGCGACCAGCGCATCGAAGAATCCGAGGGCGACCCACCAGAATGTGCGCTGCGCGGGCACGCTTTGCGCCGCCTCGACCGCCGTCACTGCGGCGCGCATGTCTTCGGCTCCGGTCGGATCCTTTTTGAGGAGCTTGAGCAGCCCGCGCTGATAGCGCGCGCGCGCGTCGCGATAGTGCTGGATCAGCGCGTCGCCCGTGTGCGCCGACGGTGCGCGTTCGCGGCGCGGCGGGCGGTGCGAAAGATCAGGATAGTAGAGATCGACCGGATCCGCGGAATCCTTGCCGCGCGCTGCGGCGAGATCCCGGTACACGGCAAAGAGCAGCAGCGGCTGGTTCGGCTCGCCGGCGAGCAGCTGATCGAGATAAGCCGAAATGGCCTCGTAGGTTCGCTCGGCGGCGGCGAGCATCTCGGGTTTGGGCGGCGCGCCCGACTTCTCGGTCTCGCCGATCAGGCCCTCGAGTTCTTCCGAGACGCGTGTCACCCCGTCCAGGCCGACGATCTGCAGCGCGCCGTGCGCCTGGTGAAAATGCGTGCGACAGAACTTCAGCTGCGTCGTCTCGGCCGGATTGGCGGCATAGGCGCGCAGGCACCCGAGCGACTTCTCGAGGGCTTGGTCGATCTCGCCCTTGACCCACGTCAACGGCCCGATATCGAATTCGCCAGCCACTGTTAAACCACTCCTCTCACTATCGCTCGATCGCATTCAGTCGGACTGCGGTACTGCCCCGGGGGGACCCTCAAAAAATGCCTTTTGACGAACAAGGGGAGCCGCCCCCTGCATATCCCCCGAACGAACAAGGGAGCGAGCTCCCTTGCAAATCCATTCGTTTGCGAGCGCCTGCGTTGCATGGCCGACCAAGCGGTTTCGTGTTCTGCGGATTCTGCGTCGCGGTCTCGTGGCCTCGCTATTGCAGCTTGAAGTTCGCCACTGAGCCTTTCAGTTCTTGCGCAAGCTTGGCGAGCTGGCCGATCGAGACCGCAGTCTGCTTCGTGCCCTCGGTCGTCTGGCGGGTGATGTTCAGAATGTCCTGCATGGACGTCGCGACAACGCCGGCGGCCTGCGCCTGCGCCTGCGCGGTGACCGAGATCTCCTCAATCAGCTGCGCGAGCCGGCGCGACACCTCGCCGATCTCGCCCAGTGCCTGACCCGCGTTGTCCGACAGGCGCGCCCCGTCGACCACGCCCTGCGTCGATTTCTCCATGGCGGCCACCGCGTCGCCCGTGTCGGTCTGAATCGTCTTCACGATCGCGCCGATCTGCTTGGTCGCCTCGCCGGAGCGTTCCGCCAGCCGCTGCACCTCTTCCGCAACGACCGTGAATCCGCGACCCGCTTCACCGGCCGATGCGGCCTGAATGGCGGCGTTCAGCGCGAGCACGTTGGTCTGCTCGGTAATGTCCGAGATCAGTTCGACGATCTCGCCGATCTGCTGCGAGGATTCGCCGAGCCGCTTGATCCGCTTTGCAGTGTCCTGGATCTGGTCGCGAATGTCGTTCATGCCGGCGATCGAGTTCTGCACCGCCTCCTGGCCCTTTTGCGCGGCGCCGAGAGACTGGCGCGCGACGCTCACTGACTTGGACGCGCTCGCAGACACTTCGTTAATGGCGCGAGCCATCTTCAACACCGACGCACTTGCTTCCTGAATCTCGCGCGACTGCTTCTCCGCAGCCTGCAGGAGCTTCACCGATGTCTGCTGGGCGGATTCGGTGGCGTTCGTCACCTGGGCCGCCGCGCTGTTGATCCGGCCGACGAGGCCCTTAAGTTCCTCAATCGTGTAGTTCACCGAGTCGGCAATCGCACCGGTGATGTCCTCGGTCACCGTGGCCTGCACGGTCAGGTCGCCGTCCGCCAGGCTGCCCATCTCGTTCATGAGGCGCAGAATCGCCTCCTGATTGGATTTGTTCACCCGTTCAGCATCCTCACGCAAACGCTCGCTGTCGTCGCGCCGCCGGCGGTTCTCGCCCAGGTAAGCCTTGGCGATCATGCCCGCGCATAGGAGGACGAGCAGGATCGAAAGCGCGATGGCCGCCAGATAGAGTGTCTGGTCGCCGCGCGAACCCTGGAAGCGCTGCTCCAACTCATTCACGGCGCCGAGCAAGGCGGCAGAATCCTGCACGACCTGGGCGCCCGCGCGCTTCGCGTTCACCAGCGGCTGCAGGCTGCTGAGAATCGCGTTGATCGACAGACGGAACTTCGCGTAGGCCCCGTCGAGCTCGCGCAGCTTCTCGAGTGTCTCGGTGTCGCGCGCCGCCGGAATTCGCAGCGAGTCGCTGCCCTTGGTCAGCCCCTGGAGCACGTCCCGGAACGTGTTGGAATCCTTGCCCAGCAGGAACGTCACCTCCGGGTCGACGACGTCAGATGCAAGCAGCGTGTTCGCATTCTTTGCCATCCGCTGCGTCAGCATCACCAGCTGTCCGGCAAGCGAGATCTCGCGGGAAGAGGACTGCGTCTGCAGCTTGAGCGCCGCAACCTGCTCGGCGAGATCGAGCAAAGTGGGGTTATCGTTGTTGATCGTCTTGACCGCTTGACCGAGGGTGACCAGGTTCTTTTCCTGGCTGATCATCAGCCCCGCGCCGCGATTGGTCTTTTCCCAGATCGCCTTCACTCTCTCGATGGCTGCGAGATCGCCTTGTGAGGCGGCGGGCAATTGCAGGCCGCCCACTTCACCGCCGTTGACCAGGGAGGTGAGCAGGAGACCAAATCGCTCGCGGCTGTCGCGCAGTCGGGCGAAGGACGCCGAATTGCCCTGCAGGGCCTGCTGCGACTCGTTTGCGATGCGCTGCGACAGCACCGCCATCTGGCCGGTCGCGGAGATCTGTGACGCGTGCTGGGTCGCTCCTTGCAGCTGGAAAAACGTGAGCACTACGGCGGCCGCGGTAAAAACGACGAGCAACACCGCCAGCACCTGGGTCTGGCGCGAGATCGCCATGCCCCCGAGCTTGGCGACACGCGCGGCACCGGCCGCGCGTCCCGGCGCATCCGGCGCCGCCTTCGTCGGCCGCTTCGCGGCGACCTTGCGTTCGGCCGGTTTGGCCTCGGGCTTGCCTTTGCCGAACGGCAAGTTCAGTGCGGATAGCTTGACTGCCATGTAACCCCCTAGCCCTTCATCTGCATCGCGGCCAGCCCTCTCGGAGCGGAGGCCCGTAAAACCGGGCGGGACGCGACGCGATTAACCCCTTTTGAATCGATCGGATGTGTCGGCGGCTACACGCCCGCCTGCAAGAAATCGTTGTCGAACAACAGCTCGGACATGCCGAGCTCCCGCCACAGTTCCCCATCGCCGTCGCGATAGCAGCCACTCACCCAGATGTGTTGCGGGGTGTCCGCCTGGCGTTCTAGCGCGCTGATGTTGCGCAGGCCGAGCATGCGCCCCACCAGCAAAGCGGCGCCCATGCTGTAACGGTCCGCCACCAGAATCAGGCGGCTTTCCGGCGTGATCGGCGTGTCCATCCCGCCCTGGAACGCGGCGAAGTCGACGACGCTATAGAGATTGCCGCGAATATTGGTCAACCCGCGATACCACGAGCGCATGAGCGGCACGGGCGCGATCGGGGGAACCGGCATCACTTCACCTGCCTCTTCGAGGCGCATGAGCCATTTCTCGCCGCCCACCTCCACGCCAAGGCGTGCCGACGGCGCCTCCGTGGAGATCGCCGCCTCGCCCAGGCGGTGCACGAGATTCTGCTGGAACTCGCGCAGGCTGATTCGTTTCGCCATGGCCGAATAGCGCGTCCGGTGATTACGGTCGTTAGTTGAGCGTCGCGATTTTCGCGAGCAGCTGCTGCGGATCCACGGGCTTCACGAGGTAGTCGAGCGCGCCCTGTCGCATTCCCCAGATCTTGTCGGTATCGGCACCCTTGCTCGTGCACATGATCACTGGAATGTGCTTAGTCTTCTCGTCGCGTGTGATGGCACGCGTGGCCTGGTAGCCGTTCAGTCCCGGCATGACCACGTCCATCAGGATCAGGTCGGGCAATTCGGTCTTCGCTTTTTCGACGGCCGCCTCGCCGCTATCCGCAGTGACCACCTTGTAACCCTTTTTCGACAGGGTCTCCGTCATGAACTGGCGGTCGGTCGGCGAATCATCGACGACCAGGATCTTGTTAACGGTCATGGCGTGCTTCTCCTAGAATCTCAGACCCGGCTGGGCGTGTGCGCGCCGACGGTTTTCAACAGGCTGTCCTTCGTGAACGGCTTGGTCAGGTACTCGTCGGATCCGACCATGCGGCCGCGCGCCCGGTCGAATAGACCGTCCTTGGACGAGAGCATGATCACGGGTGTCTGGGCGAAGCGCGGATTCTTCTTGATCAACGCGCAGGTCTGATAGCCGTCCAGGCGCGGCATCATGATGTCGCAGAAGACGATGTCGGGCTGATGGTCGCTGATCTTCGCGAGCGCGTCGAAGCCGTCCTCGGCAAGGATCACCTTGCATCCGGCTTGCATCAGGAAAATTTCAGCGCTGCGGCGAATGGTGTTCGAGTCATCGATCACCATCACCTTGGTCCCGTCAAGACTATTGGCCGTATCGCCCACTCGGAGTCTCCTGTTCGGCCCGCAGCGGGGAAACTCCACCCCCGCGCAAGGCTAGCGCGTCGAGGAATTCTAATGGACGGCCGGGCCGAATGGCTATGTGGGAATCATAGCTTCGGACAACTTTTTAACGCAGTTTCTGAAGTGTGAAAAGCGCCTCGGTCGGGGAATTGGGGCGGGGGGACCGCCCGCAGGTCAGATCTCCACCATTTCGAAGTCGTCCTTCCGGGCCCCGCACTCTGGGCACGTCCAGTTGAGGGGAACGTCTTCCCAGCGCGTGCCGGGCGCAATGCCCTCTTCGGGCAATCCGGCTGCTTCATCATAGAGGAATCCGCAGATCAGGCACATCCAAGTCTTCGACTTTTGAGCAGTTTCCGTCATATCACCAATGGTTTGGGCTAAAATCGGCGCACATCTTACCTTGCGGCAGCGGCCGCTCGCCACTCGGTCCGTCGGGCCGCCCCGATGCTTCTCCCCGCGCCACCACTCGTTCTGGTGTTTGCCGGCTCGGACCCGACCTCGGGCGCCGGTCTGCAAGCCGACCTGCTGACCCTCGGCTCGCTGGGCTGCCATGGCCTCTCGGTGGTGACCGCGCTCACGGTTCAGGACACCGCCGGCGTTCAGCAGTCGATGCCGATCGACGCGGAATGGGTGGTCGATCAGGCCCGCAGCCTCCTGGAGGATATGGCGGTCGCTGCATTCAAGATCGGCATGGTAGGCAGCGTCGAGAACGTGGCCGCCATCGCCGAGGTCGTTTCGGACTACCCGGACGTGCCCCTCGTCTTCGACCCCGTGCTCGCCTCGGGCCGGGGTGACGATCTCGCCACGGAAGACGTGATCGCCGCCATGCGCGAGCTCCTCGTCCCGCAGACAACCGTGCTCACGCCGAACAGTATCGAGGCGCGGCGGCTGGTGCAGGCGGACGACGACGACGACTTTCCGCTTGCAGATTGCGCTGCGCGCCTGCTCGAGCTCGGCGCGGAATACGTGCTCATCACCGGCACCCACGACGGCACGCCCGGAGTCGTGAACACGCTCTACGGCGAGGACGGGCTCGTGCGCTCCGACGAGTGGGAGCGCCTGCCGGGGAGCTACCACGGCTCGGGCTGTACGCTTGCGTCTGCGATCGCCGCGACGCTCGCGAACGGTCTGGAGGTGCCGGAGGCCGTCCGCGAGGCACAGGAGTACACGTGGCAGGCGCTGCGCGCCGCTTTCCGTCCGGGCATGGGCCAGCTCATCCCCGACCGCTTCTTCTGGGCGCGCACGGTCGACGACTCCGACGAGCCGCCGCGCGAGAATTGATTCATGCGATTGCTGCCACGCGGCCTGTATGCGATCACGCCAGAGGAGCCGGACACCGATCGGCTCCTCACCCTCGTTCGCGCGGCACTTGCCGGAGGCGCAGCCGCCATCCAATACCGGAGCAAGCACGCGACCGGGGCGCTGCGCCGAGAACAAGCGCGCGGGCTCGCGGAACTTTGCCGCGCGCACCATGCACCGCTCGTCATCAACGACGACATCGACATCGCAAATGAGGCAGGCGCGGACGGTGCGCATCTCGGCGCCGAGGACGGCGATCTCGCCGCGGCGCGCCGGCGGCTCGGCCCGGACAAGCTGCTCGGCGCATCGTGCTACAACCGTCTGGATCTCGCCCTCGCCGCGAAGGAAGCGGGCGCTGACTACGTTGCGTTCGGGAGCGTGTTCGCGTCATCCACGAAGCCCGGGGCGGTGCGCGCACCGCTCGCGCTGTTCGCGGAAGCGCGCCGCGCGGTCGGGCTGCCGCTCGTCGCGATCGGAGGCATCACCCCCGCGAATGCGCATCTGGTGATCGCCGCCGGCGCCGATGCCCTCGCGGTGATCAGCGCAGTCTTTGACGCCCCGGACGTGACTGCCCGGGCATCCGATTTCCAACGCCTCTTCGAACGACCCTCGCCATGACATCTCGCAACGACACGCTTTTCGACCGCGCCCAGCGGGTCATTCCTGCCGGCGTCAATTCACCGGTGCGCGCATTTCGCGCCGTGGGCGGCGCGCCGCGCTTCATCGCGCGCGCCGAAGGCCCCCATACCTGGGATGCCGACGGCAAGCGGTACATCGATTACATGGGCTCGTGGGGTACCGCGGTGGTGGGCCATGCGCGGCTGCAGGTCGTGGAAGCGGTACAGGCGGCCGCGGGTCGCGGGCTTTCGTACGGCGCGCCGACCGAAGCCGAAATCGAGATGGCGGAGCTGCTCTGCAAGCTGCTTCCGAGCATGGCGCTCGTGCGGCTGGTGAGCTCGGGCACCGAGGCGACCATGACGGCCCTGCGGCTCGCGCGCGGATTCACGGGCCGGCCGAAGATCATCAAGTTCGAGGGCTGCTATCACGGCCACGGCGACAGCCTGCTCGTGAAAGCGGGCTCGGGCGCGCTCACATTCGGCAATCCGAGCTCGGCCGGCGTGCCGCCGGAGATCGCCGGCCAGACGATCGTGCTGTCGTTCAACGACACTGCGCAACTCGAGAATGCGTTCCGGACGATGGCCAAGGAGATCGCCGGCGTGATCGTCGAACCGATCGCGGGAAACATGAATCTCGTCGAAGGATCCCCGGAGTTCCTCGGGCGCATGCGCGAGCTCTGCACGCAGCACGGCGCGGTGCTGATCTTCGACGAAGTGATGACCGGTTTTCGGGTGGGGCTCACGTGCGCGCAGGGCCGCTACGGCATCACGCCCGATCTCACGACGCTCGGCAAGGTGATCGGCGGCGGCATGCCAGTCGCCGCATTCGGCGGGCGGCGCGACATCATGGAGCGCATCGCGCCGCTTGGTCCGGTGTACCAGGCCGGCACGCTCTCGGGCAATCCGGTGGCGGTGGCGGCCGGGCTCGCGACCATGAAGATCGTGCAGGAACCGGGGTTCTACGACCGGTTGTCCCAGCGCACCCGGGCGTTGGTCGAAGGGCTCTCCGCCGCGGCGAAGAAACGCGGCATCGCTTTCTCCGCAAAGAGCGCCGGCGGAATGTTCGGGCTCTATTTCCGCGCGCAGCCGCCGACCTCGTTCGCGGAGGTCATGGAGAGCGACAAGGACGCGTTCAACCGGTTCTTCCACGCCGCGCTGGACCGGGGCGTGTACTTCGCGCCCTCGGCTTACGAGGCGGGTTTCGTGTCCGCCGCGCACACGGACACCGAGATCGCCGAAACGATCGGCGTGGCCGAGGAAGTTTTCGGCAACCAGTGACTCTTCGCCGGTGACCGTCAGTCCCGCGCAGGCGGGACTCCAGTGCGCTGGGTCCCCGCCTGCGCGGGGATGACGACATCGCGCGCTGGCCCGCCCACGCGGGCGCGACGCGTCACTTCTTCAACGAATCGCGAATCTCGCGCAGCAGCTTCACCTCTTCGGGCGGCGCGGCCGGCGCAGCGGCCGCGGGCGCCTCGCGCTTCAGCTTGTTGATCCACTTCACCATCATGAAGATGATGAATGCGAGGATCACGAAGTAGAGCGCGATCGTGACGAAGTTGCCGTAGGCAAAGACCGGAACGCCGGCTTTTTTCACCGCATCCAGTGTCATGGGCGTTCCGGCGGGCACTTCCTTCAGCGCCAGGAAGTAGTTCGAGAAATCCAGGCCGCCCGTGACGCGCCCGATGATCGGCATGATGAGATCGTTCACTACCGAATCCACGATCTTGCCGAACGCGCCGCCGATGATCACGCCGATCGCGAGATCCATGACGTTGCCCTTGATTGCGAATTCCTTGAATTCCTGAACGATTGCCATTGCGGGACTCCTTCTTCGAGTACTAGTTCTGCTGTGCGCCCTCGGGTGGGCGCGACGAGTGTAGCGGATCTCGCGCGCGCCGGTCAGACCAGAAAGATCGTGGCGAGACCCAGGAAGATCAGGAAGCCGCCGGAATCGGTGAAAGCGGTGATTATCACCGACGAGCCGAGGGCGGGATCGCGTCCGAGCCGCATCAGGAGCACCGGGATGCCCACGCCCAGCGTGGCGGCAAGGAGGAGATTGAGTGTCATCGCCGCGGTCATCACTGCCCCGAGCGCGATGCTGTGATAGAGCAGCCAGGACACGACGCCGAGCACTCCGCCCCAAAGCAACCCGTTGAATAGCGCGACCGCGGCTTCCTTGCGAAAGAGCTTCTTCACCTGCGCCTCTTCGACCTGGCCGAGCGCCAGTGCGCGCACGATCATCGTGATCGTCTGGTTGCCGGCGTTGCCGCCGATGCCGGCGACGATCGGCATCAGCGCGGCGAGCGCGACGAGCTTCGCGATCGAGCCCTCGAACGCGTCGATCACGCGGGAGGCAATGAATGCGGTGACGAGATTGATCGCCAGCCAAGCCCAGCGATTCTTCACCGAGTCCCAGACGGACGCGAACACGTCCTCGCTCTCGCGCAGGCCCGCTTTCGCGAGGTTCTGCGCTTCACTGTGCTCGCGGATGAAGTCCACCACCGCGTCGACGGTGACGCGGCCGAGCAGCTTGCCGTCCCGACCGATCACCGCGGCGGTGACGAGGTCGTAGCGCTCGAACGCCTGCGCCGCGTCCTGGGCCTTGTCGTCCGGGTAGAGCGTGACGAAATCCTTGTTCATCGCGGCGCCGACCATCTCCTCGAGGTCGGTGACAACAAGCTTGGAGATCGGCAGGACGCCCCGCAGATGGCGTGAGCGATCCACCACGAAGAGCTGGTCGGTGTGATCGGGCAGCTCCTCGTAGCGGCGCAGGTAGCGCGTCACCACCTCCAGCGTCACGTCCTCGCGGACGGTGATCTCCTCGAAATCCATGATCGCGCCGACCGTGCCCTCCTTGGAGGCCATCGCGGTGCGCAACGCCGCCTGCTCCTCGACCGGAAGCGCGTTGATCACGCCCCGCAACACCTCCTCCGGCAGATCGCGCGCGAGGTCGGCAATCTCGTCCGCATCGAGATGCTCGGCGGCCGCGAGCAGCTCCTGCGAGTCCATGCTCTCGATGAGCGACTCGCGAACCGCATCGGAGACTTCGAGCAGGATCTCGCCGTCGCGGTCCGCCTTGACGAGATCCCAGACGACGAGCCGTTCCTCGAGCGGCAACGCCTCGAGGATGAAGGCGATGTCCGCGGGATGCATGCCGTCCAGCTTGCGGTGCAGCTCCGCGAGATGCTGCCGGTGCACGAGCTGCTCGACGACGTCCTGGTTGCGCATGCTCTGCCGATGAACCAGGCCTTCGACCACGCGATGGCGCGACAGGAGTTCCTGGACGGCGTGCAGGTCTTCCTGCAAGTCCTCCAGTTCCTTGCGCTCGGTGGTCTCGGGCATGATTTCGCGCGCTCCGGGTGGCTGAGTAGCGGGTATCAATCGGCAATTGGCGGGAACTGGCCGGCATGCCGCCGCGCATCCCCGGGTGCAGAGCGTCACGCCCGGCAGCAGGTCGCGCAGATTTTAGCTTGCCCGTTATGATCGCGATACACGGATGTCATACGCGTGAATCCCACCATTCCGACGAAGCGCAGGCGGCTCGCTCCTGGCGTGCGTCCGCGCGAAGTGCTCGCGTGGGCGATGTACGACTTCGCCAATTCCGGCTACACGACCGTTGTCATCACCGCCGTGTACAACGCCTACTTCGTCGGGGTCGTGGCGAACCGGGCGTCCTGGGCGACGCTGGCGTGGACGGGAGCGCTCGCGGTGTCCTACCTGCTCATCATGCTCACCGCGCCGGTGATCGGGGCCTACGCGGATCTGCGGGCCGCGAAGAAGAAGCTGCTGGCGGTCACCACCGTGGGCTGCGTCGCGTTCACGGCCGCGCTCGCGCTCACGGGCCCGTCGAGTCTTCTGCTGGCGATGGCACTGGTTGTGGCATCGAACTACTTCTTCGGCACCGGTGAGAACCTGATCGCAGCCTTCCTGCCCGAGGTCGCCGACAGCGAGTCGCTCGGCACGGTTTCCGGCTGGGGCTGGGCCCTCGGCTACCTCGGGGGACTTCTAGCCCTCGGGCTGTGCCTCGCCTATGTCACGTGGGCCGAGGGCAAGGGGCAGGCCGCAACCGAGTACGTGCCCGTCACGATGCTCATCACGGCGGCGTTCTTCGCCGTGGCGGCGCTGCCGACGTTTCTCATCCTTCGCGAACGGGCCGTCCCCCAGCCTGTGGATCCCAGCCATCGGTACGTCAGGGATTCGTTCTTGCGTCTCGGACACACGCTGCGGAACGCCGCGCGGTACCGCGATCTCGCGCGCTTTCTCGTGTGCGTGACTGTGTATCAGGCCGGCGTGCAGACCGTCGTGGCGCTGGCCGCAATCTATGCCCAGGAGGCGCTGGGATTCAGCACCCCCGACACCATCACGATGATTCTCGCGGTCAATGTCACCGCGGCGATCGGCGCATTCGGTTTTGGGCAGGTGCAGGACCGCCTCGGACACGTGCGCACCCTGACACTCACGCTCCTGATCTGGATTGCGACGATCCTTTGCGCGTGGCTGGCCGAAGGACGCGCGCTTTTCTGGGTGGCGGCGAATCTGGCGGGGTTCGCGCTCGGCGCGTCCCAATCGGCGGCGCGCGCGCTGGTCGGTTACCTGAGCCCGGAAGCGCGCCGCGGGGAGTTCTTCGGGCTATGGGGCTTTGCCGTCAAGCTCTCGGCGATCATCGGACCAGTGAGCTATGGCCTGGTGTCGTGGCTGTCCCACGGCGACCATCGTCTCGCGATCCTGGTCACCGGAGTGTTCTTCGTCGTCGGCCTCGCCCTCCTCGCGGGCATCGATGTCGAGCGCGGGCGGCGGGCGGCGCTGGCGGACGATCCGGCACGCTGACAGCGCACGCACGCCTACTGCGGTCCGGAACGATTGCGCGGATAATCGGGATATTCGCAATTCCGTGGCCGGCCAAGCCGACCCGCACAAGGACAAAGCACTGCGCATGCCAAATCAGGCCGAAGACAACAACATGGCACTCTTCTGCGACTTCGAGAACATCGCGCTCGGGGTGCGCGAGGCGAAGTACGACAAGTTCGACATTGGTCGCGTTCTCGAACGGCTGTTGCTCAAGGGCAGCATCGTCGTCAAACGCGCCTATTGCGACTGGGAGCGCTACAAGGAGTTCAAGAGCGCCATGCACCAGGCCGCGTTCGAGCTCGTGGAAGTGCCGCACGTTCGCCAGTCGGGCAAGAACTCGGCCGATATCCGGATGGTGGTCGACGCGCTCGACCTCTGCTACACCAAGCCGCACGTCGACACGTTCGTCATCATCAGCGGCGACTCGGATTTCTCGCCGCTCGTCTCCAAGCTGCGCGAGAACAACAAGGAGGTGATCGGCGTCGGAGTGAAGAATTCGACCTCGGACCTCCTGATGTCCAACTGCGACGAGTTCATCTATTACGACGACCTGGTGCGCGACGAGAAGGTGCAGCGGCGGTCGCGCCGCAAGGAGCCGGCCAAGAGCGGCGACACCGACAAGAAAGCGCCGCCGAAGGAGGAAGCCGGCAAGCCCGAGGAAGCGATGGAACTCGTGGTGAAGACCGCCGAGGAGCTGCTCGGCGAGCGGACTGGCGACGAGAAGCTCTGGGGCTCGGCGGTGAAGCAGGCGATCAAGCGTCGGATGCCGGGCTTCACCGAGTCCTACTACGGCTTCCGGTCGTTCTCCAAGCTTCTCGAGGAGGCGCAGAGCCGCAAGCTGCTCGATCTCGAGCGCGACAACAAGTCGGGCGGCTACATCGTTCACGGCATCCTGCACGAGGCTTAAGAAAGCATTGCAGAGGTCCGTCATTCGCGCGAATGCGTGAAACCAGACTGAACCCACTCGTAGCCTTCCTGGATCCCCGCTTGCGCGGGGATGACTAAATCAGACTTTCCTCAGCCGTATCTACGGCCAGTGCCGGCCGTTGGCCGCCGTGTAGGGTTTCCAGCAGGAATTGGCGATTTCGAACGTCGCCGGCCGACACAAAGTCACGCGTACGAATCCGCCGGTCGGTGCTAAAGTGAGCGGGCGTCGTTCCGCTGACGTATGCTGAATTTGGGAGTCCGCGAGGCGACGGAGATTGCCGAAGCGGAGCAGTATTGCGCTTTGGCGGGTGCGTGTTTCCGGGAGAGATCCCATGACGTTTTTGTGGTCAGGCGTACTTTGGCTGCTGCTCGGCGTGCCGGTGCTTGTCGCCTTGTATGTCCTGCTGCTGCGCCGCAAGAAGCGTGTCGCCATACGCTACACCAGCGTGGATCTCGTCCGCGAGGCGATGGGTCCGTGGCAGCGTTACAGGCGTCATATCCCGCCGCTGCTCTTCCTGCTGGCCATCATCGCGGGGATCGTGGCCAGCGCCCGCCCCAATGCCGTCATCACCCTGCCCTCCGAGCAGCGCACGATCATTCTCGCCATGGACGTGTCACTCAGCATGCGCGCCCGGGATGTGGAGCCGAGCCGGCTGGAAGCCGCGCAGACCGCGGCGAAGGCCTTCGTCATGGAGCAGCCCTCGGACGTCCGCATCGGCATCGTGTCGTTCGCCGGCACGGCGTCGGTCGTGCAGACGCCGACCCGCAACCGCGAAGACCTGATCGGGGCCATCGACCGGTTCGAGCTGCAGCGTCACACCGCCATCGGCAGCGGCATCATTGTTTCCCTGGCGGCTCTGTTTCCGGACGACGGCATCGACCTGGAGCCGTTCCTCTTCCGGGGGGCTTCGCGGGACGGGGGACGCGGCGTGGCGATCGACCGGCCAGGCAAGCCGCAGCAGAAGCCCTTCAAGCCGGTGCCGCCTGGATCCCACCCTTCGGCCGCCATCATCCTCCTCACCGACGGTCGGGCCACCACCGGTCCGAATCCCATCGAGACCGCCAAGATGGCGGCCGAGCGGGGCGTTCGAATCTACACGGTGGGGTTCGGCACGGCAGCGGGCGGCGAAGTCGGCTTCGAAGGGTGGTCCATCTACGTGCGCTTCGACGAAGAGACGCTGAAGCAGATCGCGGAGGTCACGCGCGGCGAATACTATTACGCCGGATCGGCGGATGACCTGCGCAAGGTCTACCAGAACCTCAACTCGTCGCTCGTGCTGGAGCGCAAGGAGACCGAGATCTCGGCGCTTTTCGTCGCTGCGGCGGCTATCTTTGCGATTGCGGCTGCATTGCTTTCTCTACTGTGGTTCAACCGCAGCGTCTAGGCAACCTCTGATCAGGTCATCCACGCGCAAGCGGGGATCCAGTAACGCATTTAGAGGGCTCCGACCGAATTCCCGCATTCGCGGGAATGACGGACTGCTGCAGAGCTTCCCCAGGGCATAGTCGCTGTTGCGGCTCGCCCGCGAGCCGTCAATTCGGAAACGACAGCGCGCGCCCGGCCGGAAGCTGCTTTTCCCACTCCTGGCCGTTGAACGGCCGGACGTCCATGCTTTTCACCGTGCCCGGGTCGATGCACCGCGCATTGACGCTGATTCCATCGGGGTGCGAGCGCGGAGCGTAGAACGACTTGATTCCACAGTGCCGGCAGAAGAGATGCCGTGCCACGCCCGTATTGAACTGGTAGGTCGTCAGGCTCTCCGCGCCGGAGATCAGCCGGAAGCGCTCCTTTGGAACGATCACGCCGAGGTATCCGGACTTGCCGCAGATCGAGCAGTTGCATTCCGAAACTCTCAGATCTTCCGGTGCGTCGACCTCGAAGCGCACTTTCCCGCAATGACATCCGCCGGTGTGCGTGGTCATCTACGACCCCTTCCCCATGCGAGTCTCTCACTTGATCGGGTTCACTTGATCGGGTAGCGATCGGGCTCCTCGAAGAGGTCCATGATCTTCGCGCCGGCACGTGCCTTGGCGCTGTGCACGACTCCGCTCGGGATGAAGTACGTGGTGCCAGGCTTGTAGACGCGCGCTTCGCCCCCGATCGTCACTTCCACCTCGCCCTCGAGGACCGTACCCCACTGGGCCTTGTGCGAATGCGGGGGGATTTCTACGTCCTCCAGGACCTGAAAGAAGACGAGTTGCCCGCGGTCCGACGGCAGCACGTGCGTTTTCACCTTGGACGGAGGAATCGGCAGTTCGGCCTCGGGCAGGCGTGTGATCATTTCGGGCAATTCCATTCGTCACTCCTTTCAATACATATCCGGGCACGCAAGTTTCTTCGAACATCCCGCTGCGCGAACCGCTTCAATACGCGCCGGGAAAAAATCCCGCCATCCATCAGGATGCTCTGACCCGTGATGTACCCCGCATGGGCGCTGCACAGGAACGCACAAGTCTGCCCGAATTCCGCGGCAGTCCCGAATCTTCGCGCCGGTACCTGCGCAGCCCAGCGGGCGGCGATCGTCTCCTCGAAGTCGGCTGTGCCTTTCGCCGACGCGGCCCCAGATCCATGCATCGCCTCCTCAAGTAGACGTCATGCGCCACGTTGCGCGCCGAATATCGACCGTCAAGGCAGTCTCGCCGCCAGCGCAAGTAGTACCACTGCGGCCACCGCTGCTGCGAGACCCGCCATCTTGCGTGTGGTCACCGCCTCCTTGAGGAACGTGAGACCGACTATCGCGGTGATGACGAACGACAACTGCGCGATCGGCACCAGGATGCTCGCCTCGCCGATCGCCAGCCCCTCGATGAGCGCACCGAAGCCAATTGCTTGCGATACGCCGAACGGGATGCCGTAGCGTAATACGGCACGCGAGGCCGCGAGACCCGCGATCGAGATACACCGACAATGCCGTCGAGGCCGACGACAGCGCGACCACCTGGCACAGCAGCACCGAGGCGGGTGTGGCGCCTTGCCGCAATGCCAACTTGAAGAGGAAGAACGCGATCCCCACCGCGACCGTCGCCAGCAGCACGCGTGCGATGGCCTCACGCGGAACTTCCACTTTCGCGCCGGCGGCGCTTCCCTGCAGCAGCCAAACCGCGGCGATCGCCAGCAACAGTCCCCCGATCTTGACCACCGACGGATATTCGCCGAGAAACACCAGAGCGAGGACGGCGGTGACGACGAACTGGAGCCGGAAGATCGGCGACAGCACGCTCACCGCGCCCGAGCTCAGGCTCCGGGAGAAATTGTAGAAGCCGAAAACGCGAACAGTCCGCCCAGCGAACCCCAGAGCGCCGAAGGGTCCGGGACGACCGACTGCGTCAGCACGCCGTAAGCCACGAAGAATGGCAGCATGGTCAGCGTCAACACCATCATCATCTGATGCGAGGCCGCACCGTGCTGCGCCGCACGCTTGAAGAGCAGATCGTTCAGGCCGAAGCAGAAGAGCGTGAGCAACGCATAGGGCACCCCGCTTGCCATGCTGATCCTAGGTGTTGGGGTGAGGGTCGATGCGGTCGAGCCCGCTCGATGGAAGGCTTCGGTCCGTGATCGGAAGGTCGGCTTCGCTCAGGCCAAGCGCGTCGAGCACCTTCACTGCGGCATAGGCGTCATTGGCAGCGTACAGCAACTGATTCGCCGCAAGCTCATGGCGCGCCCAGTTGGACGTCGTCACGCGCTTCGACTTCTGAAACTTCTGCTTGAACACGACGGCGACTGCGGTCTTGACGCCGATCATCTTGCGGTAACCCTGGCGGCGAAATACCGCACACAAATCGAGAATCGCTCGAGGGTGAACGCCCAGCTTCCTCGGCAATTGGTCCTGCTCGGACCGAAGGCCGAAACCGACCTTGACGATGTCGGTCGAGGTCAGGATGGCGCTCACCGCCGAGTGGCACGCCGTGCGGTGGAGCTGAAACACGTACGCCTTCTCCAGCGTCGCGAACTGCACCGTGTGCGGTCCGTCAGAGACCTCACCTTTCGCGAAGGTCGGTTTCGACTCGGTATCGAAACCGACGAACCGGGCGGCAGCCAGTTCCGCGGCAGCGTGGTCGATCTCGGCTTGCGTGGATGGGACGAAGATCCTGTCGATGGTCAGTCCCGTGAACGGCTCCAGCAGGGCCATCTCGTCCCGCGTCGGGCCCTCGATTCGCTGCGTCATGGACGCCGGTCCGATAGAGGGCTCGAGGTCGCGGCGGACATCCCGGCCGTCACTGCTTCACGAACTTCAGAGTGAACCGGTCGCTCTCGCCAATGGCTTCGTACTTCGCGCGATCCTGGCCCTTCAGGCGATAGGTCGGCGGCAGCGTCCACACGCCCGCCGGATAGTCCTTGGTGTCCTTCGGATTCGCGTTGGCTTCGGACGTACCGACCAGCTTGAATCCGGCCGATTCGATCAGCGCAATCGCGACGTCTTCACGAACATAGCCGGATTTCATTTGTGCCGCCTGGGGCACGTCCGTACGGCCGCGATGATCGACGACTCCAAGCACGCCGCCCGGCTTCAGCGCCTTGTGGAAAGCGCGGAGCGCACCTTCGATCTCGTGCCGCTCGATCCAGTTGTGCAGGTTACGGAAGGTGAGCACGAAATCGGCGCTGCCCGGCGGCGCGATCTCGTGTCGGTCGGCGTTGAATTCGGTGACGACGACTCTCCCGTACAACGCGGGTTCCGCCTTGAGCCGGGCGAGCAGCTTCTGGTGGTCGGCTAGATACTGCGGCGGAGCGGCAGCGTCGCGACTCGCCGCGACATAGCGACCCTTCTCCTTCAGGTAAGGCGCGAGTATCTCCATGTAATAGCCGCTGCTACCTGGCAGGATCTCGACGACCGTGCTGCCATCGTCGATGCCGAAGAACGCGAGTACTTCGCTCGGATGCCGGAAATCATCCCGTGCCACGTTGCGTGCGGATCGACTTGGTGCAGCAAGCCATGGTGTGAGACTGCTCTGGTCCTGCGCCTGCGCCAGCGCATACGGAAGCGCGGCGGCCCCCGTGAGCATCGCGATGAACAACGTTTTCCTCACGCGAATGCCGCGCGACTTGTCCGTCGCTTGCTATCTGGAAAGCCCGAAGGTCTTTCCACGAAGCTCGTATTGATCATCTCCGCATTATGGCGAAAAGCCGGCGATCAGGCTGCCGACGCCCCTGCAGCGGAACGTGCTCGTGATCTGCGGGCAAGATGATCTGGCAACGGCCGCCGCATCACGGGAACAGCTTGAACCACGATTCCTCCGTGCCAACCAGCAGGCTCAAACCGTCTCGCGACGGTCTCTCGCAAGGCATCGCGTCCACCTGTCGCGCCACGTCCGCCGCAGCCGGCGAGAAGTACGCAGTGACTTCGCAGTGAAGACGTCCTTCCGAATCGTACCGCGTGAACACGGCGCGTTCGCCAGCATCAGTGCCGCTCGCGTCCGATCGCGAACAGCTTCTCGATCTGGCCCAGCGGCTCCCAGGCTACCAGTGCGTCACCGACGGTCAGCGAGAACCATGTACTCATCGCCGGTCCGGTCGGTCTCTAGCGGTTCTCCGGGGCAATGTCTTTGACGCCTTCGACGAACGCCGCAATCTGAGAATCGCTGAATTTCGTGTGAACACGCCTGGTCGAAGCCGGCTGACGTGCGAGGCACACTCCCTCCCTAAGGGGCGTAGCCGGACGTATCGGTCGGCTGACGAAACCGCCGCCGCAGTTCGGACAGACGTTCTTTAGGACATTTTCGACGCAATCGGCGCAGAACGTGCACTCATAAGTGCAGATGCGGGCGATCGTCGAATTCGGAGGCAGATCCCGGTCGCAATATTCGCAGTTCGGCCTGAGTTCGAGCACTGACTTCTCCTGCAAGCAAGACACATGGTGTTCCTCAGATCTTGAGAAAGTACGGAAGGGCCATGAGCGCGCCCCCGATCGAAACGAGAAGTATGGTGTTGGTGACGAAATACGGAAAGACCATGAGGGCAATCCCGCAGAGCAGGGGCACGATCGCCTTCTGCTTCTTGCCATACATGAAGTATCCGAGCCCGAATGAGCCGAACAACAGTCCCCAGAGCAGCCACGCTTCGTTCAATGCAGTCTCGCCTCTCGCCTGACGCTTTCACTCACGGCGCCCCCGACGCACCCACTGCAAGCGCTTGTTGAGCGCCGAAATGTCGGTGAGAATCCGGCACCACCCTCACCACCTCGCGGAGTTGTCGATGATACGTCTCCTTGCTGCCTGCCTGGCGATTGCCGCACTGATCGTCTCCATTCAAAGCCAGGCCACCGGCCTGGCAACGTGAGACTCCGGCGCGCGCGAAACCTGGCAACCCCAGGAAAAACTGCAGAAGATGCTGGAGGAGCGGGGATGGAAGATCCGGCGCATCAAGGAAGACGGCGGCTGCTACGAAGTCTACGCGCTTGACGAGAAGGGGGAACGGGTCGAGGCATATTTTCATCCCCGGACGCTTGCCCTCGTGCCGACGAGTAGATACCCGCATTGATCGTGACGGGCGCACAAGCGAAAGCGAAGATCCGGGTCTGGGATCCGTTCGTTCGCATCGCGCACTGGTCGCTCGTCGCGACCGTGCTGGCCGCCTGGCTGACGAGTGACGGCGGCGGAAAGTGGCACGAGTGGCTGGGCTGGACAACGCTGGCGATCGTGCTTGCGCGGATCACCTGGGGCTGGGTCGGGTCGCGCCACGCGCGGTTCACTCAGTTCGTGCGCTCACCTGCGATGACGCTCGACTACTTGCGCCGGGTGCTCGCACGCGCCGAACCCAGATACATCGGCCACAACCCGCTAGGGGCGTGCATGGTGCTGGCTCTCGTGCTCGGCGTGATCCTCGTCGCACTCTCGGGATGGCTCATGACCACTGAAACGTATTGGGGAGTCAAGTGGGTGGAGGAGCTGCACGAGGGGCTTACCAACCTGCTGCTCGCGCTGGTCGGTTTGCACGTTGCCGGCGTCGCGTTTTCCTCGATTCGTCATCGCGAGAATCTGGTCGCGGCGATGCTGCACGGCCACAAGCGCGCTCCGGCGCGAGACGACGTCGTCTAGCAGCGAATGGTCGGTTTGCCTTCGGGCCGGACACCGGTCAGACTGCCGGCGACATCAATCCTGCACGACTTCCATCTGCTCGGGCCCCAATCCCAAAGAATGGGAGACGAACGTTCCGTCGTCCGCGGGCAAGGATTTCTCCACCCAGGCTCCGCCCCAGTCGTCGATCTCGTAGACCTCCAGCACCTCGCCTTCCATCGCGCGCGCCGCCTCCGCTTCGGAATCCGGCAGTTGTTCGAGCACCGATTCGCCGATCTTCAGTACGCGCACCAGCGTGCCCACGCGCACCGCTGTGCCGTTTATGTCGCGAACTTCGTCGTCCATGGTCCGGAAGGTTCCGTAGATGAATGTGCGGTTGCTAGGAGTGTCGCTCCGGCACTGCCGTCTCGTCGGACGCGGTCGGCTGCCATCTGCCCGGCACGACCGTCGCCTCGCCGTCGCCAGGCCAGGGCGGCATCGTGACCGCAACGACCCCCAACGGCTCGCGCCCGAGGGCGCGGAACTGAAAATGCGTGCCCAGCGGGATTGTAAGGCAGACGCCGGGCGCGACACGCACGACCTCTTCCCGCCCGCCCTGGCGCCGCCACATTTCGCCGCGACCCGACACGCAGACCCAGATCTCCTCGACCGTTCGATGAGTCACCGCCCGCGATGTCTGTCCGGACGCGAGCTCGAAATGAGCCATTCCTCCGCCTTTGAGACCGAGCAGCACGCGCACGTCGGATCCATCCAGCGCCACGGCAGTTCTCGCCGCGGGGAAGTGCGTCGTGGAGAAGGGGTTCATCGCGGTTGCGGTCAGGCCGCCGTGCTTGGGCGCGCTCGCGCCAGCAGGTTATAGAGCCATCCGAAGACAGCGCCCGCGATTGCCCCGTCCACCATCGCGTACAGAGTCCCCGTCACGACGGAGCCTACGCCGGCGCCGGGATGGTACCCGGGGTAAATCGAGGCAGCGAGATCGAGGACTGTGCGACCGTAGGTCGGCCAGATCAGATTCGCCGCGGCGACAAGAAAAATCGCGATGCCCCAGAACAGTCCGCCCGTCAGCGTGAGTGCGGTGAGATTGAGTTTCATGATGCCTCCAGCTTGGCCATGGATGCTAAACCTAACGCCGCGAGCGGCCCGGCCGCAAGGGGATTGCGCGCCGGGCGATCGAGCCTATCAAGCGGTATGCTTCGCACGCGGTGTCGCTCGCACGCGGAGGGGGGATGACAGCTGGGCGTATAGGGCGCGGTTCATCACGCGGCAGCGCGCTGCCGCACGAGGGCGAGCTTGCCGAGGCTCTCGCCCAACAGCGCGCGACCGGCGAGATCCTCCGGCTGATCAGCCAGTCGCATGCCACCGCCCAGCCGGTCTTCGAGACCATCGCAGCCGCCGCCCTGCGTCTCTGCGGCGCGACCGCTGCGAACGTGTTCACCTTCGACGGGGAACTGCTCCATGTCGCGACCCTGGCGGTCTCGAATCCTGTTGCGGCGGATGCCATTCGCCGCGCTTTTCCGCGGCCGCCCGACCGCGCCACCACCGCCAGCCGGGCCGTGCTGACACGCGACGTTGCAGCGATTCCCGACGTGCTCGAGGATCCCGATTACGCGATTGGAACGGCCGCGGAGGCGGCAGGATTTCGCAGCAACCTCGGCATCCCGCTGATGCAGGCGGGACGCCCGATCGGCGCAATTTCCGTCGGTCGCGCGAAGCCGGGCCCGTTCCCGGAGACGCAGGTCGCCCTGCTGAAGACGTTTGCCGACCAGGCGGTGATCGCGATCGAGAACGTGCGGCTGTTCCGCGAGCTCGAGGAGAAGACCCGGCAGCTCGAGATCGCGAGCGCGCACAAGAGTGCGTTCCTGGCCAACATGTCGCACGAGCTGCGCACACCATTGAACGCGATCATCGGCTTCACGCGCATCGTGATGCGCCGCTCGAAGGAGCGTCTCGAGACGCAGCAGTACGAGAACCTGGAGAAGATTCTCACGAGCGGCCAGCATCTGCTCGCGCTCATCAACGAGATCCTCGACCTCGCCAAGGTGGAGTCCGGTCGGATCGAGATCCGTCCCGGCGAAGTCGCGCTGGCGGTGGTGCTGGAGCAATGCCTGCGCACGATCGAGCCGCTGGTCGACGCGAGCGCCGTATCGCTGGTCGGCGCATTCGACGGCGCGCTTCCGCCCATGTACGTCGACGAAGAGAAGCTGCGCCAGATCGTGATCAACCTGCTGAGCAACGCAGTCAAGTTCACCGCGGTCGGCAGCATCGAACTGCGTGCGAGCGCGGCAAATGGCTCGGTCGAGATCGCGGTCGCGGACACCGGGATCGGCATCCCCGCCGACCGGCTCGAGCGCGTGTTCGAGGAGTTCGAGCAGGTCGATGGCGCGAGCCGGCGCGCGCACGGCGGAACCGGGCTCGGGCTGGCCATCGCGCGGCGGCTTGCGCGACTCATGGGCGGCGACATCCGCGTCGAGAGCACGCCCGACGTCGGCTCGACGTTCGCGCTGGACTTGCCCCTGCGCTATGGGTCTTCGCAGACATGAAGGCCACGAACGACGCCAGCACGGTATTGATCGTCGACGACGAGCCGCTGAACATCGACCTCCTCGAGCAGGAGCTCGGCGCGGTGGGGTATCGCACCGTGTCGGCGGCGAGCGGCGAGCAGGCGCTCGCGCTTGCCGTCGAGGCCGATCCCGACCTGATCCTGCTCGATGCGCGGATGAGCGGGATGGACGGTTACGAAACCTGCCGCCGCCTGAAGGAGAGCGAAGCGACGCGCGCCCTCCCGATCATATTCGTGACGGCGCTCGCCGACACCTTCGACAAGGTGCGCGCGTTCCACGCCGGCGCCGTCGACTACGTCACCAAGCCTTTCGAGACCGAGGAGCTGCTCGCGCGCGTGGCCACCCACATCGCTCTGCGCAGGGAGACCGAGAGCCATCGCCGGTCGAAGGCCACGATCCGTGTGCTGCTCGAGGAGCTCGGCTCCGGGGCGGACGCGATGGTCGGTGATTCGCCGGCAGTGCAGCGCGTGCGCGAGCAGATCGCGCAGGTTGCTCCCACCGACAGCACGGTGCTTATCACGGGCGAGACGGGCAGCGGCAAGGAGCTGGTGGCGCGCGCGATCCATGCGGGCGGCCGGCGCGACGACCGGCCGCTCATCAAGCTGAACTGCGCCGCGCTGCCGCGCGATCTCGTGGAGAGCGAGCTCTTCGGCCACGAAAAGGGCGCGTTCACGGGCGCCACGCAGCAGCGCAAGGGCCGCTTCGAGCTCGCCGACGGCGGCACGCTGTTCCTCGACGAGGTCGGCGAGTTGCCGCTCGAGGCGCAGGCCAAGCTGCTGCGGGTGCTGCAGGACGGCGAGTTCGAGCGCATCGGGGGCGCGCGCAGCCTGCGCGTCGACGTGCGGCTGATCGCGGCGACCAACCGCGACCTGCGCGCCGACGTCGACGCCGGCCGGTTCCGCGCGGATCTCTATTACCGACTCAATGTCTTCCCGATCACGCTGCCGCCGCTGCGCGAGCGTCGCGAGGACATCCCCGCGCTCGTGCGGCATTTCGTGGCCAAGGCGTCGCGCAAGCTGGGCCGGACGCTGGACGGCATCGCGCCCTCGTTCATTGCGCGGGCGCAGGCGTGCGACTGGCCGGGCAACGTCCGCGAGCTCGAGAACCTGGTCGAGCGCGCGCTGATCGTCTCGGACGGGCGGACGTTGCAGGCGCACGATCTGCACGTGCAGCCCGCCGGCGGGACTGCGGCACCTCCAACCGCGCGCGGGACGCTCGCCTCGCTCGAGGAGATCGAGCGCGCGCACATCCAGCAGGTACTCCAGGAAAGCGCGCTGGCGAATCGAAGGCGAGCACGGCGCCGCGCGCGTGCTCGGTCTCAAGCCGAGTACCTTGCGCGCCCGGATGAAGAAGCTCGGCATCGGGAAGCCGGCCTGATCCGCATCAGGCGGTGGCTTTGGCCCGCCACATAGCGTGGTTCCGCAATATTTGGTGGGCGGATGCTTCGGCTCCACGACCGTAACCCGCTGTCTTAGAACATTTTTCGGCCATCCGAGCCTCTGGCACGCGACGTGCGACAGAGAGCATCGCCAGGCGGGCTTACGGCCCGGGCGCACCAGGAGAGGCCAACATGAAGAACAATGACTTCGATCTCGTGATTCGCAGCGGATGGATTCACGACGGTAGCGGTGGGCAGCCATTCGAGGCCGACATCGCGGTCACGGGGGTCGGATCGCGGCGGTAGGAAAGGTGCGCGGGGCGCGGCCGCGAGGAGATCGACGCGAAGGGCCTCGCGGTCACGCCCGGCTTCGTCGACATCCACACCCACTACGATGGCCAGGTGACCTGGGAAAACCGGCTGGTCCCCTCGTCGTCGCACGGCGTGACGACCGTGGTGATGGGGAACTGCGGAGTCGGCTTCGCACCCTGCCGACCGGCGCAGCACGACATGCTGATCCGCCTGATGGAAGGCGTCGAGGACATCCCGCACCCGGTGCTCGTGGACGGCGTTCCGTGGCGCTGGGAGAGCTTTCCCGAGTATCTCGGCTTCCTCGCGGGACGGCACTACGACATGGACATCTGCGGCTACGTGCCGCATTCGGCGCTGCGCGTCTACGTGATGGGTCAGCGCGGCGCGGACTGCGCGCCCGCGAACGCGGCGGATCGCGCGGCGATGGCGCGACTGGTCGGCGAGGCGATGGATGCGGGCGCGATGGGGTTCTCCACGTCGAGGACGTTCTTCCACCGCTCCAGCGACGGAAAGTCGGCTCCGACGTTCAGCGCCGCCGAAGAGGAACTCACGGCGCTGGCGATGGCGCTGAAGCAGGCCGGGCGAGGCGCGATGCAGCTCATCATCGACTTCGACCACGCGGAGGAGGCGTTCGGCTGCATGCGTCGCGTGGTCGAGCGCTCGGGACGTCCGCTGTCGTTCTCGCTGATGGAAGGTGACACCGGGCCGCTGTCGCCGCGCTGGCCCGAGATTCTCGAGTGGGTCGCCGAGGCCAACGCCGCGGGCCTGCCGATCAAGGCGCAGGTGGCGGGGCGCGCGGTCGGCATGCTGTTCGGGCACGAGCTCACGCTGAACCCGTTCTACAGCACGCAGGCGTATCTCGCGCTCGCGCGGCTTCCCTTCGCGGAGCGGATCGCGCGATTGCGCGAGCCCGAGCTGCGCGCGCGCATTCTCTCCGAGCCGATCGACGCCGATCCCGCCAACGTGCTCGGGCGGATGGTGCGCGACTTCGATCGCATGTTCGTGCTGGGCGATCCGCCTGATTACGAGCCGCGGCCGGAGACAAGCATCGCCGCGCAGGCACGCAGGCGCGGCATCGCCCCGGAAGCGCTCGCCTACGACCTGCTGCTGGAGCGCGACGGGCACGCGATGCTCTACTACGCGCTCGCGAACTACTCGCGCGGCTCCCTCGATTCCTGCCTCGCGATGATGCAGCACCCGGGCTCGGTGCTGGGTCTCGGCGACGGCGGCGCCCACTGCGGCACGATCTGCGACGGGAGCCTGCCGACGTTCATGCTGACGCACTGGGCGCGGGATCGCACGGCAGGCGAGCGACTGCCGTTGCCCTGGATCGTGAGGGCTCTCACTCGCGAAGCGGCGGAGACGGTCGGATTGCGCGATCGCGGGCTCATTGCGCCCGGCTTCAAAGCCGACTTGAACGTGCTCGACGTCGATCGTCTCAGGCTTGCCGCGCCGGATGTCGCCTATGACCTGCCGACCGGCGGACGCCGGCTCGTGCAGCGCGCGGAGGGCTATCACGCCACGATCGTGAGCGGCACCGTGGTCTATCAGAGACGGAGAGTCGACCGGAAACCTGCCCGGACGCCTCGTGCGCGGACCGCAGGCGGTGAACTGAGCGGGCTGCCGGTTACCTCGAGCGGTGAGGGCCGACATCGGGGTCTACCGCGGTGGCTGCTTCACGCAACGCATTGCCGGCGCGCCGTACCCCCAGGTGACCGACGCTTCGCCCTGGTGTTCCCAGAAGGACTCGTTGCCGCCCTCGTACCTGGCGCCGCTCCCGCTCCGCTGCAGGTACATGAGCGAGACGCTGTCTCCGCGCTCTGCGATCAGCGTCGGCGGAGTGGTCTGGAAGAACGTGGCAATGACCTCATCTGCGGGGTTACCGTCGCAAACGAATCGGAACGGACCCTTGCCAGGGACCAGCCGATAGCGGGCCTGCAATTCGGCGATGCGACGCACGTAAGCATCCTCGACGCACGCGCGCTTGTCGTCGCTCTTCCAGCAATCGTTGCGCCCCTTGATCCACCCCCTCTGCTCGACTTTCAGCCTGGGCGGGTGCTCGTTCGTCGCGATCTTGGCGGCAGCCGCGTAGACACCGGCAAGCTTGCGATCGAGCGCAGACAAATCCTGGTCCCGGCAGACCATTTCTTCGATGCTGCCGGCTCTCACCTTGTCGCAAGCGAAGGAAGGCCCCTGCGTCTTCACCGCCCCGCGCGGTTCGCCGCTACTCGCCGATGGCGTTCCGGTCTCCCGAATCGAAGTCCCACCTTCGCTCGCCCCGGCGCAAACCGACATGCCGATGAGAAAGCATGCCGACCACCTGCTCAGGAGGAGCACGGCGGTTGCTCCCTTGCTACCTGAACGCTGCGCGGGCGGTCAGGCCATGCCTTCGATAAGGCGCACGTCGCGCTTGGCACCGTTGCCAAGTGCTTTGAGCGCGGCCTGATAGCCGGGACTGTCGTGCGCGGCGATTGCCTGCGCGATGCTGGGGAACTCGACCACGACCGTGCGCTGGTTGAGTCCACTCTCGTAAATCTTGGCGGGCGTCCCGCGTGCGAGATAGCGGCCGCCGGCAGCTTCCGTCGCGGGAGCCGCGAGCTTTGCGTACGCTTTCAGTGCCTCTTCGTCGGACACCGAGTGGTAGCAGACAACCATGTAGGCCTTGGCCATGATCTTCCTCCGGGTTTGTTGTGTCGCGAAAGCCTAGCACAGGCCCTACTGGCTGATCGATGCGGCCCTTCGGCGACGCTTGCCCAGGAACTTCTTCCCCAGCACGGACACCGAGACCATCGCTCCGGAGCCTGCTACGTGCTGTCGTTCGATGAAGCCGCGCGCACTGGCTTCTTCCCACACCGGCAGGCGCGGGCAGGAAGTCCGCCAGGCTTCGATGACCTCGGAATACGCGCGCGGTTCCGGGCCGATCCATTCCAGAAGATCGAGTATCAGTGCATCGACAGGATTCGCCACGTCACCCTCCCTCGTGTGGGTCCGGATGGATCTCTAGAGCGAGGCGTCCCTTTCTACGGAACGCTGCGACGCGACGTACTCGCGATCCTGCAACGCCGCCGCGATCTGCCGGAAGTCGCCTGGAACAAAGTCGTAGCCGTCGTGAGGCGCATGAACACTGAGAAAGAACGCTTCGTCAGTGGCGCTGGGATTGAACACTTCGTGCTTCACGCCGGGAGGCATCGCACAAAAGCCACCGGGCTTCAATTCAAACGTGCCGTGCCCCTTCTGGCCCTCGTAGCGGATTTCGAGGAGACCCTTGATGCCCACGAACAGGTCGTAAACCTGCGAGTGAAGGTGGACGGGGACACCCGATCCGGGCGCAACGCGAAACACCGCGCTCTGCACTGCTCCTTCGACGTGCATGACCCCCTTCTCGCACCCAGGGCGGCGCAATTCGAAGTCGACGCGAGTGATGTCCTCGACTGTTACAACCGGTCTTTGGCCCATCAAGTACCTCCCTCTATCGCGGCGGTCTCAGCGGACGACGGCGTGTTGCGTCGCCCACAATGCGGCGGCGGCGCGAGTCGAGACTCCGATCTTCGTGTAGACATGCTGGATGTGGTGATCGGCAGTCTTCGGCGAGATGAAGAGCCGATCGGCGATCTGTTTCGTCGTGAGTCCCCGCGCCGCGAGGTGCAGCACTTCGACCTCGCGACGGGAAAGTCCGCCGGGGTGCTTCGCCCGGGACGAGGTAGAGGCTGCCGGCTTGCCATGGCCGGCCGCCGAGAGCACGGCGTTGGTCGCGCGTTCGTCCAGCACACCTTGTGAGGCGAACCGGCGGAGTTCGGCTGCGGCGTCTGCGTCGAAGAGCGGAGGACGGTCGGCGCGCTCGGTGGTGAGTCCCACGTAGATATCCGCCGCGGCGAGGATGCAGGCACCAGGATCGGCGCCATCGGTGCGCAGACGCTTGTGGTAGCCGGACCCGTCGGCCTTCTCGTGGTGTGCGCACGCGAGCGGGTTCAGTGTGGCCAGGGCAGGAGAGCGGCGGAGCATCTGCTCGGTGAGCATCGGGTGCAGCTCGATGCGATCGAACTCCGCACGCGTGAGCGGGCTAGTCTTGTCCCAGATCGAATTCGATACGGCGGTCGTGCCGAAGTCGTGCACCAGCGCGGCCCGCCGCAGCGTGGTGATGGTTTCTTCGTTGATCCCCAGCGAGCGGGCGGCGTCCGCGCTCAGCTGTGCGCATCGTCGGCTGTGGCCCGCCATGTAAGGTGATTTCAGGTCGATGAAGTCCGCCGCGACCTCCAGAGCGCTGTCGAGGTAGGCGCCTTCCAGGGTTCGGCGTGGTTCCGGCTCGAGCTCGAGCACGGCATCCCACGGGTCCAGCTTCTCGAGCTTGTCGAACCACCCACGTCCGTGCGCGGCGAAGAGGTCCGCGAGCTTCGGGTCGTAGGTCTGGTCGCGCCGCTCGCGTGCGGCGTCGACCGCCTTGGCCGGCGAGAAGAGGCGGCCGATCGCCTCCATGTCGTGGCTGACGTGCACGACGCGCATTGCGAGCGGGATTGCCTCGCCCTTCGCGTGGGTGGGGAAGCCGTTGCCGTTCCACCGCTCGAACGTGAAGCGCAGCGCATCCCGCACGCGGGGGCCGAAATCGAGCCGCCGCACCAGCATGTCGCCCACTTCGCACCCCGACGCGAAGTTGTGCACGGCCCACTCGTGAGCGCCTTTCTCGATCATCAGCACGATCTGCTCGCGCTCCTCGGGGGCACGCCCGGCGGTCGCGAACGCCACCACGTCGCGCATGACTTCGCTCGGATTCGCGGCGTCGTGCACCAGCGTCTGGGCACGGATGGCGATCTCGTCGCCGAAGAGGGTGGCCACCTCGTGGGCGTGGCCGGTGCAGCCGATGTAGCGCAGCAGCGCGACCCAGTAGATGGTCGCGCGCAGCTCCTGGTCAAAGCCCGCCGCCTCGCTCATCCACATCGCGAGGAGGCAGGAGCGCATCTGCGACTCGAGCGGCTGGCCGAATGCGTTGTCCTGCGCCAGCGCCAGCGTGGCGACGAATTCACCGAGACGGAGGGGCGGCGGGGCAAAAATGGGGAGGTCTCCCGATGTTCCGGCCCGCGGGCAGGCGGAGCATTCATCTTACACGATCACCCTTCACCGGCAATCGATCGTGGCTCGAAACGACGTCGCGGGAACGCGACGAAACCTCACGAAAAGGAGATGAACATGATGCTCGCAACGACAAAGGTCGAGGATCTCGACCGCTTCCTGAAGATCTTCTCGACCAAGGGCGCCGACAAGCGGAAGCAGCACGGGTCCAAGGGCTCGGTCGTCTTTCGCGATCCCAACGAGGCCGACCGGGTCTGGGTGATCTTCGACTGGGACGCCGAGGGCTGGAAGAGCTTCGTCACCGACCCTGAGGTCCCGCCGATCCTCAAGGAAGCGGGGCACGTGGGCAAGCCGCAGTCGGCAACGCTCGGCGGCCAGTACAGCGCCTAGTGCGTCTTCCCGCGCAGGGCGGCGTCCAGGATTTCCGGTCGCCGCCCCGCCGGCTCGCGGAAATCTCGACTCATTCGACACACGACAGGAGAGCGACATGAGCACGATCAAGGTGGGAGTCATCACGGACCAGACGGGTGCCCTCTCGTTCATGGGCATGGCCAATGCGAACGTGGCGAAGATGGTCATCGACGACATCAACGCGAAGGGTGGCCTGCTGGGACGAAAGGTGGAGCTGTATCTCGAGGACAGCGCCACGACGGACAGCGTGGCGGAAGCCAAATCCGCCAAGCTCGTCGAGCAGGACAAGGTCGACGTGATCTTCGGCGGCATCTTCAGCTCCACGCGGCAGGCGATCAAGGGGCCGGCCGTCGTGAAGGGCAAGAAGCTCTACATCTACCCGGAGCAATACGAGGGACAGGAATGCGATCCGCTCATCTTCTGTACCGGCCCGGTGCCGGCGCAGCAGGTCGAGCCACTCATTCCCTGGCTGATGCAACAGACGGACGCGAAGAAGTTCTACCTGCCGTCAGCCGACTACATCTGGCCGCACGTCATGAACAAGAAGGTCCGTCAGGTTGTCACGGCGAACGGCGGCACGATCGTCGGAGAGGAGTACTTTCCTCTCGATCACGCCGACTACGGCAAGACGATCGACAAGATCACGTCCAGTGGCGCGCAGGTCGTATTCAACACGATCGTTCCTCCCGGGCTCACGCCGTTCCTCGAGCAGCTCTACGACTCCGGCTTCACGAAGCGGGGTGGGCGCATCGTCTGCACGTACTTCGACGAGAACTTCTTCAACCTGGTGCCGGCCGCGCACGTGGAGGGCCTGTACAGCTGCCTCGACTACTACCAGAACATCAGCGACCCGTTCAGCAAGGAGCTGATCGGTCGGTACGACAGGCTCTATCCGGGCGCTGCCAAGTTCACTGCCGGCAGCGCGTGCTCGGGCATGTACCGGGGGCTGAGGCTCTGGGAGGCTGCCGTCAAAGAGGCGGGCTCGCTGAAGCAGGAAGACGTCATCCGGGCGCTCGACCATGCACGCATCGCACAGGGACCCGGTGGTCCTGCCGAGATGGTGCCCGGTCAGCATCACGTGCGAATGAACATGTACATCGCACAGGCCAGCAACGGCAGCTTCAAGATCGTCAAGAACCTGGGGGTCATCGACCCGAAGGAAAGCCAGGTCCGCGTCGATAACGTTCTGGAGAGCGCGAGCGCCTCGTAAATATCACCCTTAATTGATCACCGATCGCAACAAAAACCAAGGAGTTGACCATCATGAGCAAAGCACAGGAAAACGTCGAAGTCGTCCGACGCGGCTACCAGGCCTTCAACACGGCCGACATGGAGGCGCTTACCAAACTCTTCGACCCGAAAGCCTCGTGGCATACGCCCGGGCGCAGCCCCGTCGCGGGCGACCACCAGGGCCGCGACGCCGTCTTCACCCAGTTCGGCCGGTATGGCGGCGACACGGCGGGGACCTTCAAGGCGACGCTGCAAGACGTGTTCGCGAGCGACGACGGCCGCGTGATCGGCTTTCATCACAACAGCGCGCAGCGCAACGGCAAGCGCCTCGACACTGCCTGCTGCATCGTCTTCGAAGTCAAGGACGGCCGCATCGTGGACGGTCGGGAGCACTTCTACGACCTGCACAACTGGGACCAGTTCTGGTCGTAACCCGGCGAACCTCACGCCTCCGCCCCGCACGGGGGGCAGTGAGGGTCCAGGAGCCACGTCGGCAGCGGCATTCGGTTCGGGAGTCCATCTCGAACGGAATGCCGCTGACGGCGTTCATCTCATCCGATTAGTTCACGCTGCCTTCGCCGCTCGCTCAATACGCAGTGCCGGCGACGAATCGCGTGATTCCGGCAGCGACTTCAACCTCCTGCCCGACGAATCCGTGCGGCGCGCGGCCGACACACGCGCCAATGCCCGGTGAACCGGACCAGCCGGGGCCGCCCATGACAGTGACGATCTGTTCGCGTACGCCGCTGGTCCGCGCCGTGATGTCAGCCATCAGTTCCGGCGGCGAACGGATGCACTTGTCCTCCGCGTGACCCACCACGAGGACCGGCACCCGGATCTCCTCCAGTGGAAGATCGAACACGGTATTGGCCACCCACGGCTTCCGACCACCGACGTAACCCGACATCAGCGCGGAGGTGAGCACGAGGCCGTCAGGCGCGGATGACCCGGTAAGTGTTGCGGCTGCGTTGACTGCAGAGATCGAGCCCCGGCTGGTGCCCACGAGCCAGACCGATGCCTTGGTGCGCGTCCTCACGTCGGCGATCACCTTGCCCAGGTCTTCGGCGTGCTTGGCCATGACCCGGAAACCCGCCAGCCCGTCCTCGCCCCAATAATCGGACGGCGCATCGACCAGTGCGGTCGCGAAACCTGCGCCGAGGAAAAGCGGCAGCGAGCGTACGAGAGAATTGCCGGTGAGGGCACGCGGGCAGCCTTGTTCGTCGAGGTCGGGGTGACCTCCCCCGCCCACGAGCAGCACCAGCGCAATCCGGACGCCTTGGGGAGGCACCGGCTGCGGATATGCGAGCGCGTAGCGCGTTGTCGTGCGGTCGTGTGTTTCGATCGTGACGACCTCGCCGCATCCGGTGGCGGCGACCGCGTTCAATTGTCCCAGGGCAGCCATGGCCGAAAACAGCAGGATCCGGCCAATGGTCCGCTTCACTCCTTGCAGGACTACTCCAAGGGCCTGAGGCGCAGAATCGTTCGTGAGAGCTCGACGATTCTGAAAGAGGCGGTCTTCCCGTTTTCCATGATGCGAAGAATTGTCCTGTCGCTCGCGCCGACGTTCCATTTACACGCTCTGAAATGATGGTTGTCGTCAGGAGACAGAAAGTAGAACTCGCAGTCTCCTCCCGGAGCGAACTTATAGGCCATTCTGAATCGGCTCGGCGGAAAATTCATCGACGCTGCAGGGCGGAATACCTGAACGAAATCGCCTGATCGCTCCTCTTCGCTGGAGCGAACCCAGTGCTGCAGCAAGGCGCCAAAATCAATTGCGACCGACGTGCTGTCAGGCTCCGTCTGTGCGCTCTGTGCGTGGGCCGCCGGGGCGATCGACGAGTCGGGCGCCAGAAATGATGTGAGACCGAGTAACGCGAGCAAGCAAAGACGCGCTGGCGCCCTGCGCACGCTAGCGGCTCTCGCCCTTGAACCCGATGCTCCAGTGTGTGCCGTCGCAGAACGGCTTGTTCCTGGACCCTCCGCAACGACACAGCGTGTAGTGCTCCGTCGACGCGCCCTCCGCCCAGGTTTGCTCGAGCAATTGAGCACCACCCGTGACAGCGTACGGACCATCCTTCGTCGCCGTGATCGCCGGCTCCCGCGGCGGAGCTCCGCCCTCGACCCCGTCAAGGGTGTAGCTCAGTGCCCCCGACGGACAACGACGGATCGTCTCGATGATCGCATCGACCGTGTCGCCGGCAGGATCGATCCACGGCTCGCTCTTGTACTTGAACACCGACTTGAGGCCATCGGTGCAGTAACCCGCGTGGGCGCAGATCGATCGGTTGTCATGAATGGTGATTCGCGCGGCCGGATAACTCTCGCGCTTGTCGACGCCGCGATCGGGAAGCTTGGCGCCGGAGAAACCGTTTTTCTTGTGCGTGCCATCGCAGAAGGGCTTGTTGGCCGAGCCGCCGCACCGGCAGAGCGCCATGATTTCCTTGGCTTCGATACGGTTCCCTCGCCAGTCGCGGAGATCTGCGAGGTTCTTGACGAGATACGGACCGTCAGGTTTGCACTCGATCGTGGGCCGTTCGCTCATTTTGGATTCCCCGGTCTCATTCCATCATGTCGTTTTGCGTCCCGACCGCCGGCCGCGCGGGGCGACGGCGCCGCGGGCAGGCTTCGCTTGATTTCTCTTGCGCGCAACGCCGCTTGATGGGACCGCTCGCGCCGCGCGGTCCGTCTCGCGCCACGACAATCGCTCGGCATCCTCACGGACCTGCTCATGTAACCACGCAACGAACTCCTCGACTAGCGGGCGGCCCGCGCTGCCGGGCGCTCGGATGACGTGGTAGGCGCCCAGGTTGACGACGGCATCGCGACCGAACGGCGCGACCAGCCGCCCCTCCTGGAGATGACGCGTGATGTGTGGGTGGCGCCCAAGGGCGACTCCGGCGGACCCGATCACCGCTTCGATCACCTGGTCGTAGTGCGAGAAGCCGAGCGTTCCCACTGCCCGCAAGCTGTCGAGCTTCATGGCTCGCAGCCATCCCGGCCAATCCAGCCACGCCGGTCGAACTGTCGCGGGATCAAGCTCGAGCAGCATGTGGTGTCGAAGATCGCTGGGACTCCTGAGCGGCCGCATGCGATCGTGCAGCAGCGCCGGCGCACACACCGGGAAGATCTCCATCGGGAAAAGAATCGGGGCGTCGCGCGGCGCCTCACCCGAGGGATACCTTCGGATCGCAAGGTCGATCCGCTCCCGGACCATGTCGAGCTCCTTGTCAGCCGCGACGATTCGCATATCGACTTCCCGGTGTCGGGCGACGAAATGCGGGAGCCGGGGCGCCAGCCAGAGTGACGCAAGCGGAACGCTGATCGTGACCGTCAACGTTCGGCCTTCCTTGATACCTGCCGCGCGGCGCGTTGCTTCGTTGATGAGCTCGAGTCCTTCGCGCACGCCGCGGTGAAGCTCGTGCCCGGCGCTGGTCAGGCTGAGGCCACGATTGACCCGGGTGAACAGAGCCTGGCCGAGCTGCTTTTCCAGCTTCTTGATCTCGTGGCTGATCGCCGCCTGGGTCACGAACAGCTCTTCGGCCGCCCGCGTGAAGCTCAAGTGGCGGGCCGCTGCCTCGAAGCCTCGGAGCAGATCGAGCGAGAGCCGCGGCTGCAGCAGACGGCGATCCATTACCAAACCTCATGCCAGGCGTTAGAAAAGGTCGTTTGAGCGATCTCTCGTCCCGCCCAACAATCCTCGCGCAGCTTGGAGCAGATGTTCCGGCCCACGCCGGTCCGATCGTCAGAGAACCAAAGGAGACTCACATGAACACCCGTCCCTTCCCTTCACTTTGCCGCAGCGCCGTCATCGCCGGAGGGTTCGCTCTCCTCTTTCCCCTGTCGGGACTGGCCGTAGACAACGCCCCCCCGGAGGCGCTCAACGTCAAGATCTACCCCGACCACTACGTCGCGGCCGGAAAGTCCTTTGCCGACCTCGCGTCGCTGCAGGCGTGGGCGAAGCCGATCCTGATCCACACAGTATGGCTCGATTTCTGCGGCACCGTATCTACCGAGCGACTCGTGGCCGCAGTCGCGCGGTTCCACGCTGCTTATTCGGAGGGAATCCAGGTTCGCACGCTATCCCTGGACGATGCGGGATGCGTCACGGCGCAGGATTACGCAGGTCGGACCGCCGCGGACGAGGATCTGGTGCCCGCTGAAGCCAGATTGCTCGCAAGCCACGAATCGAACCCGAGCATGCTGCCTTGAGCAACTGACCCGCCGCAATGGTGATCGGTGGCTACCGCGATCGCGGTAGCCACCGACGCCGCACGTCAGGGCTTGCGCGCCTGAAACGTGTAGCCGTAAACGGCAAACTGCCTCGCCTTCTTCTCTCCTCGGGCTTCCCCGAAGGTGTCGTATGGAGGACCGATCTGGATATCGACGAACCCGATCTCCTCCAGCATTGCGCGCCAGCCTTCGCACGGAAGGCCACCGGCAATTCATCCCGTCCACAGATCAATGTCGCGAAGCGCGCCCTCCGGCACGGGCTTCCCGTTCGCGATGTCGCCAAACTGGAGCCGGCCACCCGGGCGCAACACCCGCCGCAATTCCAGGAAGACGGCCTTCTTATCGGGGCAGAGATTGATGACGCCGTTGCTGATGACGACGTCGGCCCAGCCGTCCTCGACCGGAATCTCTTCGAGCAACCCCTCGCGAATCTCGACTTGCTCGAGACCCATGAGCTTGGCCGAGCCACGGGATTTCTCCAGCATCTCGGGGAGCATGTCGATCCCGACGACCTTGCCCTCCGGGCCCACCTGCCTGGCGGCAACGAAGCAATCGAATCCACCTCCCGACCCGGCGTCGACGATCTTCTCTCCGCGATCGAGCGTCCGGAGCGCGAACGGGTTCGCCACCCCTGCAAAAGATTCGACCGCCACGTCAGGCATCGCATCGACGAGCGCCATGTCATAACCCAGGCGCCGGGCAAGCGGCCGGCCCGTGTGGAAGTGGTGCTCGCCGTGCGGATTGTCAGCTACGTCCCGGTACTTGCTTTTCACCTCCTCACGGAGGGCTACCGGGTCAACCGGCAATTCTTTTCTCGTTGCGTTGCTCATTGCTCGATCCTCCTCTGCAGGAACGGTCGCCGTGCGGCGCGACAAGCGCACCCCTCGAGATATAGCGAATTCCGGGGCTTTTGTCGATTGTCAGCGACGCCGTCGTAGCGCAGTTAACGCAAGTATTGATATGCGCTCGCCTGCTCGCGAGGCAATCGCGCTCAGAAGTATCGAATCACCAGATATGCGATCAGGACGACGCAAAGAATGATTCCCGGAATCGCAATTCGCGAGACCTTTTTCACCCTGTCGATGGCCTGGCGCTGAAGCTCTATCGAATCCTGGACCTGCCGCCTGGCGCGATCGATCTGTTCCCTTGCAACCGCCAGATGCTCTTCCTGCTTCTGCAGGGACAAACGCTGGTTGTCGCGAATTTCGATCAGGAGGTCTCGAATTTCGTCTTTATCGCTCACGCAAGGTCCCCTCCTCGTGACGCCCACGCTCTGTCATGCGTCCCTTCCGGGTCACAACCTGTTGGCATCAACGTCATAGCCGGCGCTCTTGAGCTCCCTGATGAGCGCCATGCCGATGGAATCGAGCGGCTCGCCGACTCCCAGCTTCTTGTAGAGAACGCCGGCGAGATCCGAGGGGACCTCGACGTCACCTCTCACCACGGCGCACACGCGCTCGGGTCCAAGCATGCCGACCAGCATGCCGTGCTCGAACACGACGTTCTGTCGCGCGCGATTTCGTTTTGTCTTAGGCGTCGCTGCCGCACTTGCCACGTCGTCGGGCGTCAGGAGCGCAAACGCAAATCCGATATCGGCGAGCTCGGCGCGCAGCTTCGTCAGCAACGGCCGCCCCTGATCCGGTTGCTCGTTGAGGATGACCGGCTGGAACTGCAATTTCTCCAGGAACCGGGCCATCTCATTCTTCAGGCCGGCATCATGCCCGTGGATGATGAAGATCCTGCGAGAGAACGTCTGATTCTCCGTCCCGAGGAGCATGCGGCACCGGGAGGACACAAGGCGCGCCATGGTCTCGGCGTCGGCACTCCGGTCTGCAAGAAAGTCGAAGTCGCCGGGCGCGCGGTTATAGTGCCCCGCCTGTTTCAGACGCTCCCACTCGGCCTGTGCTGCGCCGCCCGCCACCGCGATCGGGAGAACGGGTTTGCCCGCAAGGACTGCCTTTTGAATGCAGTCGGACGTTCCCTTTCCACCGATCAGCGCGACGACCGCATCGCACTCTTTGACGACGAACGTTCGGACTTCCTGCCAGCGCCGATCGAGCGGCTCGAGGATCATCCCGAAGCCCTCGCCTTCCGTCCTCGGGCCGTGTGGATACGTCCGAATTCGCTCGCGAGGGTCAATTCCCGCCTCCTTGCAGGCGGCCACGGCTGCGCGACCAACCGACGCGTCCAGCGCGCGCCCTCCCGTCAAGATCAAGTCGAAATCGCTCGCGATCAGCTCCCGGCCAAGCGCGGCGGCAATAGGCTCGGCGATAAGCAGGTGTTCGGAACGGTCTTTCCTGCCTTGACTGTCGACGCGGCCACGGCTCGAGTGACTGCCTTGAAACAGGATTCGATTCCGGGTCATGAGCTTTCTCGATGTGCGCCCGACGCTCGCGCTCACCGGCGCAGCTTGTCCGCGTCCGGTGTGGCGCGTGGTTCGGCGCGGTTTGTTAGCTCAGCTTCAAGCGCACGAATCGGGTCCGCATTCCTCGGCAAACCCGAAACCGACGCCAACAAGATCAGGGCGCTCGCCCGAAACCGAAAGGCATCCGCCGAAAGATAACCCCCGGTTCCAGCCGAGCGAATGACGACGATAATCTCGGGAGCTCCGTCGCGATCCAGATCGGAGAACCTGACATCCTCCACCGTTCCGTCTCGTGATCTGACGATGCCGCCGACAAAGTCGTCATAAGGAAAGCGGGGATTCGTCTCGGCATACACCCGCAGGCTATAGCTCCCCACGCTCCGCGGCTCGAAACGTCCCTCTGCCACGACCACGATGTTCGGCGATCCAGGAATCGCTGCCTTCCGGACTGCAGTACGAGGGCACTCGTGAGCACCGACCGCCGTGGCGGCTGAGAGCAGGAGACCTAAGCAGACCAGGAGCAGTCGGTTCATCAAGAGCGCACTTCCCGACACTGCTACTTTGAGACACTTCTACTTTGAGAGTACATGGCTCGTGGTCACATCTGCCATGAGTTTTTCTCCAGCGCCGTAGACGGCGGTTCGGACAACGCTGACGGTCCGTCCGCGTTTCACAAAAGACGAAACGGCCTTGAATGAACCGTTCGATTGGTTGCCGAGGAAGTTTGCATTGATGCTGATTCCAAGGGGAAACCCTTTCATTCCCTCCGAGGCATCGCTCCGCCCCATGACAAGCACCGTGGCGGTGACGTCTGCCAGCCAGAGCAGCGCCCCTGCATGTACGACTCCGAATGGATTCTTGATTCCATCCCCGACGGGCATTTCCGAGACCACTCGTTCCTCCGAACGTTCGACAATGGTGAACTCGATTGCGCCTTGAACTTTCATGATTGTTCCTGACTACCGCGCTCAACGTCGGAAACCGGCGGTGCGCCTTGGCTAATCCGGCCGTATCGATGGATCGAGTGGGTCCGTGATTTCGCGATCTCATGTCCTTCCACATTGCCCCGCTCAGCGCGTTCGCCTGAGCTACTGCGGCGGCCACCCGAGTTGCCTGCTCTGTGCAGCGAAATCGCGCGCTCCCCAACGACGATGAATCCGCCCGTCTCTGATCACGAACCACTCCATCGCGATAAGCTCATAGGACCGCCCCGTAGGACCGAATCCCCGGAAAGGGAGCACAGATGTGCCACGCTCGGTGTAACGCGCGACGACAGTATCCCCCTCAGAAATGATTGCATCGACCTGGAGCTGCATCTTCAGGCACTCCATTAACTCCTGCCAAATTGGTCGGACCTTTTCGACTTGGCCCCAACCAAGAACACCCCAGACAAGCGCGTCCGGTGTGAAGAGCTTGCAGAGCGCTTCGAGATCTTCGCGGTTGAATGCATCCACGTAAGCCAGTACAACGTCTTTGTTCTGCTGGGACATCAGTTCTCCAGGTCAGAGGACAACCATGCGTGCCATGACGCCCAATACCGCGCGTCAGACGCGGCCGAAAGCCGACGCGAATCGCAGTCTGCAGGCCGTTTCCAGAATCGGCCAACGTTCCTTCACGGGAGTCCACAATGACCACGTGAGACATTGTCGCGGCACCCATCTCTCCGCCATCTGCACCGCCCCACCCCACGCTGGCGACCGTTGGTTAATCTATAAAACGCATGCGCATACCTCCGTAGGTTGTGCCCTATGACAGCCTCCGCGGCCATGAGTCTATGGTTTGCCCTTCCCTGGCCGCTCGAAATCTCGATTCAGAACCTCACCCAGGGTTGCCCGGTCCCGCCAGGCTAGGCGTCCGAGCCAGAGGAAGAGAGCCCCCGTCGACAATATAAGAACGCCGACGATGTGTCCGCTGAACAAGACAACAGTGCCGAACACAATGGCAGCCGCGGCGGCGAGAAAGGCACCTACGGCGCAGCATCGCAAAAGCAGTCGCCCCAATGCTCCATCAACGCTTCGCAATGAATTCATGGAAGTCTTCATGCTGCCCAACGTCGCCCTCCAGGGGGGTGCCTCTCGCGGCGCTTCCGCTGCAAGGGCTGGTTCGGCGCGCCATTCTTGCTCATCTCTTGAACGCCAGCACCAGAACGCCTGCCCCTACCATGAGAATTCCCGCCCATTCTCTGACTGACGGGCGCTCATCGAGAAAGAGAAACGCGAACACCGCAACGAGCAATAAGCTGAACTTGTCTACGGGGGCAACCTTCGACGCGTCGCCAATCTTCAGGGCTCGGAAGTAGCATACCCATGAGGCGCCTGTCGCCAAGCCGGAGAGAACCAGAAAGAGCCATGTCCTTGAGGAAAGTTCGAACGGGTTGCTCCACTTTCCGGCGAAATGCACGAACGCGGCGAGCACAGCCATGATGACTACGGTACGAACCAGCGTCGCCAGATCCGAATCCACGCCTTCGAGCCCGATCTTGGCGAAGATGGCCGTGAGCGCCGCGAATACTGCGGACAATAACGCCCAGAAAAACCAGTTTGATGTCGCTGCCATGCTTGGATAGCGCCTAACGTTCTAGCCAAGCGGCCCGCAGCGGCGGGACGCGCTTGGCGGAGAATGAAATGAGGGCCAGGCGGTGCGCGCCGTTGCGGGTCAGGTTGAGTGAGGGTTAGGCTTCACCGGACGGTACCTTGCGTCCCGGAAGCATTGACCGAAGTACACCGTCTTTCAGAATGTAATGATGAAGAAGTGCGGCGGCCGCGTGTGCGCCGGCCAGCCAAATGATGGTATCCCCAAGCCAAGTATGAATCTCGGCAACTTTGGCCCCAAGATCATGCGACTTGGCCAGCGCAGGCGGAACCTCAAGGCCACCGAGCAAGGTTAGCGCGTGACCTTCCAGCCAGGCACCGGTGATAGCCGTGATGGGTACCGCAAATAGGAGAACATAGAGCGCGAACTGAACCACATGAGCGGTCAAGGTCATCCATCGCGCCACAGCGGGAGGTGCCGGTCGTTGGTCGCGTGCTCTCCACAGAACCCTGAGCACGGCCAAAACCAACACCGAAACACCGAGTGTCTCGTGAAACTGCCGATCAAAGTCACGCACCGAGGAGTAGACACGCTCTTCCGAACCACCCGGCCCGTAGATGAATGCGATCAGAACCAGGATGGCCGTCAGCCAGTGCAGGATCTGGGTTGGTGCGCTGTAGTGAGTGGCGGTTTGAGGTTTCATTTGCATTCTCTCGCGCACTGCTGAGGTCTACGAGCGTGAAGCCTGACGCTCGCGCTGACCCGCCGTCGAATAGTATAGCGACGAGGGCACCGCAAGCGCGCGAAGCCCGCTTGCGGCGGTCGGCTCGAGCGCATGGTAAGGCGCCATCGCGTGCAGCTAACCCTTCTTGCTTCCAAAGGCCACGAGCAAACCACCAACCACTATCGCCCCCACGCTAGCCCAAATCGGAATGTTTACCGTCTGTTTCTCCTTAACGGATAGCTCTATCGGTCCCAACTTGGCCTCGTGCGTTTCCTTTGTGAAGCTAAAACTGCTGAACACGACACCCAGGACACCAGCGACGATCAGCAGTACACCAACAATCTTGACCGGACTCATTTCGTCTCCTCGTTTAGCCGCTCCTTCGCCGAAAGTTCGGTAGAACACCTTCGATTGAGCGCATTTCACCGCGACACCCTTTGGAGGACGATAGCGTACTCCAGTCGTTTAGCCATCTTTCCTTTCCGGACTCACAGTCGGCATGAAGTCGCACTTTCAATAGATGCATGGTGCCTGGAACGCTGGCACTTCGTTTAGGGCCTAACGATTGCGTTCACCCGCTCGCACCATATTCCAGGAATGGGGGGCTGAGCATTGGCGTCGCTCGGCGATAGTGGTGTCGGATGTGACGCGGGTGTAGCATTTTCATGACGACGTGGACCAGCACCGGACTTGGAGCAAAGCATGATTGTTACTGGCAAGTGCCTGTGCGGCTCGGTCCGCTGGCGGAGTTCAGAGTCGCCAATCGTTACGCGCGTCTGTTGGTGTCGTGAGTGCCAGTTTCTTGGTGCTGGCAGCGGCACCGTCAACGCTTGTTTTCGAAAGGCAACCTTCACGGTGACGGGTCCGACCTCCGACTTCCCGAGCGTAGCCGCCAGTGGGAATCAGATGCACCGCAGGTTCTGTCCGTCTTGCGGAACGCCACTTTTCAGCGAGGCGGAGACGCGGCCGCACTTGATCTTCGTACGGGTCGGCACTTTCGATGACCCAGATGTGGCGGTGCCTGCGATGGCGATCTGGACCGCAAGTGCACCACGATGGGCCTGCATTGACGCCGCTCGTCCAAAAGTGGACGGTCAGCCTCCCCCGGCTGCCTAGCCTTCGGCCCACAGTGGGTGGCGATTCATGCCGCCTAACGCAACCGAGCAGCGGTCGCAAAACCGCGAGCGAAAGCACGCTGCGAAGCGGTCCGCTGAATAAGATGGTTGGGCCTCTCGATCGCTTCGCGCGCTGCAAGACCGGTGATCGATCGCACGAAGCCGCATCTCGTCATGACGCGAGACCAACGATTTGCGCGGCTATTTTGTCGCTTCACCCGCGATAGCACTAAGCACACCATCAACCTTTGCTACCACCGCCTTGTCGTATGCCGCTCCATGTCGGACATAGATTGTCCCGTAGAGGTACTCCGCCGAGTTGTAGCTTAAGAATACTTTCCCGCTCGCGTCTTCCCAGACCATTGCCTTGAGCGGGAGATCGATCGCGACCGTAGGGGTCTTGATGAAGACCGGAGTACCCAGACGCGGATTCCCGAATACGATCACAGTGGCACGCGGCATCTTCAGACCGGAGGATTCGGCTGCCGCTGCATGATCGAGGCGCGCGAACACCATAAACCCGCGCTTCTTCGCTGCCGCCTCGAACCTGTCCATCGTCGTGTCCGCCGAATGGGCGCTTGGAATTGTAATGAGCCCCTCGACCGCGATTGCTGCAAGGGAAGTGCCACAGAGGAACACCGCAGCGACAGTAGCAGCGACGTAGCGCAGTAAGGTCATAATCATTCTCGCCGGTCAGGTTGGGAAATGGTGCGACGTGGCCAGTGCGAGGCCACGGTCGATCTTACGCCCAAGGCTCGCGCTGAGCCGCCGCCGAGGAGCGCAGCAACCAGGGCTCGCCAGCGCGAAGCCCGCTGACGGCGGCCGGCTCGCGCGCGTGGTTAGGCATGCGGTTGATCATGCCCGCCATATGGTCCATACCCCGACCAGGACAAAGCCCGCTCCTGCGATGTAGCTGAGCAGCTTGGGCGGAATGAGCGTCGAAACAGCAGCCCCTGCCGCAACACCGATTGCGGACGTGGTGATGAGCGCGAGCGACGCTGCGACAAAGACCGTCACCAGACTGGCGCCTTCACGCGAGGCAAAGAGCATGGTTGCAAGTTGAGTCTTGTCGCCGAGCTCTGCGAGGAAGACTGTGCCAAATACGGTAGCGAGCAGCTTTAGATCGATCATTGACGCCTCACTCGAGCCTCATTTGTACACGGCTAACGGTACGCATAACCTGCCCGGCGACAGCAAGCGAAGCGCCGCTGTTGGACGGTCAGGTTCATGCGCGGGTCAGGTCGCAGGCGCATGCACTTTCGAACGCAACAGGTGCCATGCGAGATAGGCGGCAGCCACGACATCGTAGGCCAGACAGAAGAGCGGCCACCACGGGGGAACACCCGGATTTTCGATCAAATGGCCATGGACGAGATCAAACGCGCCATGCGCTGCGAGCGCCGCGACGACCAGCCAAAGCGAGCGCTTGAAACCTGCGATGGATGCGCCTAGGAACGCAACGATGACCATCGACTCAATCATCAGCACCTGAATGGAACCGCCCATGACCGCAAACAACGCATAGTACGAAGCGATGACGATCATAACCGTGGGGTAGAACGCCCGATCTCGGTCCAGACCTATGAAGGTAGCTAGGAGCCCGACCGAAAGTGCCAAGACCGCTCCAATCAAGAACGCCACGCGTGCACCTCCGGATCTCTGCTACGCCCGCGCGTCAGGTGGCGCGCCACCATCAATAATGCTCTGCAATTCAGGCGCAATGGGCATGCGCTTGAACATGCTAACGTTACTGCCGCCGGTGTTCCCGACTGGGACTACCCCGACAGCAGAACCCAAGACGCCCAGGGCGATGCGTACGACTTGCCCGAAGGCCGCTACGGGCCGCCTTCGCCGCAATTCCACCTTGAGCATCAGCCAGTGCGCTCTTGCGTGGGGCACGACAAAAGCCTGGCCAATGATGTGAGCGCGCTCCAGGTGAGTAAGGCCCGCCTCAAGGCCGCCTCGTGCGATGAACGTCTTCGCTAGAGCGATCTCGTTGTCGAAGGCTACGCTCCGAACTGGATTCATGAACTACTCTCCAATGCGACCTAACGTGCTGTTAACCTGTGCTTGACGGAGAGGGAGCTTGCAACAGCAAGCGAACGGAGCGGTCAGGCTTCAGGTTGAACAGCTGGTTAGGTAGCGTTATTTCTATGGCAATACCGACACCACCGCGTTTAAATGCGTTGTGCCGGTGAGTGAATTGGTTACGAGACAGATTGCTTCAGCCTTTTCGAGCAAGCGATAGGCTTTCTCTTCCCTCGTGCCCTGTGGCACAGCTAGTTCCGCGTTTATCGCAAACGCCGTAAATCTTGTAGTGCCGTCGCTCTTTTCGAGTGTGCCTTCGGCACTGCACTCCAATGATGTCCATGAAAACTTTGAAGCCCTCGCCACCGCTCGAAAACTAAGGATGAAACAATCGGCGACTGCCGCAACTAGCAGGCTTTCGGGAGACCAGCGGTTGCCTGGACCCCCAAACTCTATCGGTGACGCCGAAGAAATTGATTCGAGTCGATTGGCCGAAAGGCTCACTTCACCCTCTGGTCCAGCAACCGCGGATACCCTGTAATGGTGTGGAAAATCTTGCATTGAACTACTCCCGACTACCTAATGTTCCGGTCCAGCGTTCCGCGTAGGTGGGCAAAGCCCGCTGGAGCGGATCCGCTGCAATCGATGGTGCGGCGCCACGTTCGTCCCGACTCTGGACAGGCTAGAACATGGAGTTTGAGTTGGCTGACTGCTTAGGTACGACCTGCAGCACGTCCCAATGCTCAACCACTTTACCCTCCGGGTCGAGGCGAAAGATGTCGATGCCAGCCCAATCCTTCTCTTTCTCGGTGGGCCAATGCTGGTGGCAATGCAGAACAACGAAGTGTCCCTCCGCTATGACCCGCATAAATTGGACCCGTTTGCCTGGGTACTCGAGAGCCATGCGCTCGAAGTAATCTACGAAGGCTTGCTTGCCGTCGGCTACGTGAGGATTGTGCTGGGTGTAGGTAGCTCCTGCGTATCGCTCTACGGCCTCACCCGGCTTGCACTGATTGAACATCAAGTCGTAGAACGCCATGACGTTCTGCTTATTGCGCTCGAGCGTATCGGTGCTCATTTGACTCTCCCAATCTGGCGAGGGCAAGCTAGACGACGGGTGGGTATGACGCCTAACTATCACGCTGAGCCGCCGCCGAGGAGCGAAGCGACGAGGGAATCGCAGGCGGGCGAAGCCCGCTTGCGGCGATCGGCTCGAGTGATGGGATGGACTCCTCCCGCTCTTTATTCGGCATCATCGTGCCAAGCTGAGATCTGGTCATTTCAGCTAATCAGAGAGGAGGAGTCCGAGATGAATGCTACTACCGTTGCCGTGGATCTGGCCAAGAACGTGTTCGAGATCGCCGTTGCCGACCAGCGCTGGAAGGTCGTGGAGAAAGCGCGGCTCACCAGGGCGCAGTTTGCGCGCTGGTTCGACAATCGGGCCGTGGCGCTGGTGGTGATGGAGGCCTGCGGCACGGCGCATCACTGGGCGCGGAACCTGCGGGCCAGAGGGATCGAGGTGCGCCTGCTCCCGGCGCAGTACGTGCGCGCCTATGTGAAACGCAACAAGACCGACGCCGCGGACGCGCTCGCGCTCTTGGAGGCCGCACGCGCAAGCGATATCAAGGCGGTGGCGGTGAAGTCCGTCGAGCAGCAGGCGCTGCAGGGGCTGCACCGCTTACGCTCGGGGTGGATGGCCACGCGCACCCGGCGCATCAACACGCTGCGGGGGTTTTGCCGGGAGTTCGGCATGGAGGTGCCGCTGGGCGCGGTGCGCGGAATCGCCCAGATTGCGCGCCTGATCGCCGACGATCAGTCGGCGGTTCCAGCGATCCTGCGCACGCCCATGCGCCTGGCGCTAGAGGAGATTCGCCTCATGGAGGCGCGCATCGATCAGATCGAACGCGAGCTCGCGACCCTCGCCCGCCAGAGCCCCGCCTGCCACGCGCTCACCAGCGTGCCCGGCATCGGCCTTCTCACCAGCACCGCAATGCTCGCCGCCGTGGGCGATCCGCGCACATTTGATACCGGCCGACGCTACGCGAGCTTCCTGGGGCTCACGCCGCGCGAGCATTCCTCGGGGGCCACCCGCCACCTCGGGCGCATCTCCAAGCGCGGCGATCGCTACATCCGGATGCTGCTCACCCACGGCGCGCGCTCGGTGCTACGCGCGGCCACCGTCGCCCGGCGCGCGGGCCGCGACCTCGATCGCCTCAGAACCTGGGCGCTCGCGGTGCAGGAGCGCACCAACCACAACAAGGCGACCTGCGCGCTCGCCAACAAGCTCGCGCGCATCGCCTGGGCCGTCTGGGTGAAGCACGAGAAATATCAATCAGCGCCTGCCTGAGAACTCACCGATCACCTACTTCCGCGGTTTGCGAAGAGAAACCCCGCCCATCATGGCAACAACGGTCGGACCGGCACGGGACCAAGCCGATAACTCTGCTGATCGAAGCTTGATCGCTTGGAGCGTGTGGCTACCCGTGCGCAGATTCCATGTCGGCACGGGCCACTACGAGCCCACATCAGATGCCGGATATACGACTGCAACCGATTCCCGCGTTGACCACCCCACGGCGTTTCTCTTTACTTGCGGGAGGAGTCCATATACGCAGGGTTAGGCGCCGAGCTCCTGACGACTGAGCGAATAGTCCATTCTGTACAAGGCATCGAAAACTCCTGTAGCGCCGTGGCGTTCCAGCTGTGTGCTGCCAAGGTCGGCTTGCATCAGTGTCGCGATAGCATCCTGACTGTACCCAGTGAGAAGGAGTGCCCAGTCAACGCCCGCGTCAGCACCCCGAATGCGCTGCTCGTTTGTCATCGTGGGAGTTAGAGTCCCTTCAAGCAGATGAACGCTTCCGATCCCAGGCCTCGAACAGAGCTGAGGAAGGGCATCCTGGAGCAGCCACTTGCGCAGGGACGATTCGGCCCCTGTCTCCGGCTTGAAACGCAACAATTGACTCAAGTGGCCGATGCCCAGGCCAAAACTCCCTACCACCGAACAAAAGCCTCTAGTCATGCCTCGGTAGTGAGGCATCATTTTCGAAGTCCACGGACTCGGGTTGTTCAAGCGATTGAGATATGCCTCGGACGTCAGGATAGCGAGTTGCGTCACCTCGTACATCACGAAATATCTAGGCTGCCCGCGCAACGCCACCCACCGGGTTCCTCGGACGAAGCCTGGAATGGAAAGCCTCTCCGGAAGGTGCTCGTGCGTATGCCAGTCGTCGTGCTCGGGAATCGCTTCCTGAACAACATCGAATGCCAGAAGCATCGCGGCTTGTCCGATCAAGGGCACTTGGGTCACATCGCCGGTGGAAGGGTGCGCGGAGCGATCTTGACGCCTAACGCTTGCGCTGAGCCGCCGCCAAGGAGAGCACTGACAAGGGCCCAGCAAGCACGTGCAGCCCGCTGGCGGCGGTCGGCTCGAGCGCGGGGTTTAGGCATCGGCTTGCCCGTCGCGCTGAATGAGATACAGGAGCACGATACCAAGGATTACGACCAACCGAAAAGCTGCCTCTTGACCATTCCACACCTCCGACTGCCACATCAAGAACCATTCCCCGCCTACGGTAACAAATCCCGTAAACCACAAGAAGATCCCCAACGTGAGTCCGGCAATCGCGATGCCCTTGGCCTGGTTGAAGCGAGCCGCGTCATTTATCGACCTGAATAGACGGAATCCGCCCGCCCAACACAAGACCGCAACTACCGCCTCCGCAAAAATGATGAGCCAGTAAAACGCGTTATGAAGGAACGGGGAGTCAATCGCCCGCCACATCGCTCCGTTGCCACGAAAGGTGGTATCCATCTCGAGCACGTGTTTGACGAACATGTAGTTCGAGTCATAGTCGGTGAGATTGTTGAAAACCACCAGAGACGCAAAAAGTGCAACCGCCCAAGTGAGGAGAATTTTTGAAACCCTTGTGTACACCATCCCTCCAAGCAATCCGTGGAGCGACGTCCAACGAGTCTGTATAAAAACCCCTCGACGACAGCCTATCACCACCGCACTTGCCGTTTGGCGAGACGCTTGTCACTTGCCTCGTTGCTTGTTCGCGGCGTTCGTCTTGGTGTTTTGGCTTTGCGCTTCGGCGTCTGCTCTCATTTCACTGCACTGCTTCCCCGTAGCGCTGCACCTTGCCGATGTTGTGCACCATGCAGTAGAGCAGCCACTGGGTGTTCACCTTTCTCTTGGTTCGCAGGCCGAAACGTCTGAGCCGGTGGGCATGACAGATGTTGGCGAACACCGGTTCCACCGTCCCGAGTCGCCGGCCGTACAGGTGACGTCCGTACTCGCTGTCGATCTTGCGCCGCATCCTGGCGCTGTAGGTCTCGGGTTTTCCCTTCGCCCGACCGAGGAAGAACACCACTTGGCGCGTGAGTGTGCGATCGGGATGCCTCAGGCAGCGATGGCGTAACGGGCAGGGGCCGCAGTCGCGCTTGGCCCCTTTGAAGATCAGCGCGCGGTAACCATCGGGACGATTGTGTTGACCGCTGCGGTAGAGCTGCTTGCCCGCGGGGCAGATGCAGCCCTTGGTCCTGGGGTCGAAGTCAAAGTCCTCGGGCCCGAACAGTCGGTTCGGATCGAGCTCGGATTCAGGCTTGTGCCGCTCGGCGGATCGCAAATCGCGGATCGCGCTTCCGGAACAGAGTGTCGGCCAGATATCCGTCTACCCCGGTCTCCTCGAGGTACTTCGCGTTCGCCTCGCTGTGGTAGCCGGCATCGGCCGCCACGACGCTTCCCGCGAGCATGTCTTGGTCGCGATCCAGTTCGCGGAAGCTCGCCCGCGTCTGCTCGAGCATCGGCACAAGCAGCCCGTGCTCCTGGCCCTCGCCGAAGGCCTCGGCCCCGACCACGACTTGGTGCTTGTGATCCACCACCGCCACCCCGGTGTAGCCCTGAATCACGCCCTTGGAGGTCTTCATCTTCGCGCTCTCAGCGTCGGTGAGGTTCGACTTCTTCACTCGTCCGCTCGGCCCGATTCGCTCTTGCCCCCATCGAAGAAACCCCCGGACCTTCGCCACGGCCGCCTCCAGCGTCTCGATCTGCTTCGCCCGTGCCGCCCGAAGGCTCTTGTCTTCGCCCTTGTCATCGACTTCCCGGTGGCGCCTCACCAGCCGCTCGATCGCCCGCTCCAACTTCTCGGCCTTCCTCTGGAATTCCGCCGCGTGCCGCTCCACTCCTTCGCGGCGTTCGAGGGCAGCTTCACCCCATCCACCGCGAACATCTCCCGGCCGATGAGACCCAGCTCGTCGCACACCAGCAGCACGTCCCGGAACACCGAGACGATCTCGCCATCGAGCTTGGCGATAAACGACGCGATCGTGGTGAAGTGCGGCTGGCTGTCCGCCGAGAGCGCCATGAACACCACGTTCTCACAGCACAGCCGCGCGATCTCGCGGCTGGAGGTGATCCCCTTCGAGTAAGCGAACAGTATGATCTTAAGCAGGATCGCCGGGTCGTAGGCGGGCGCCCCGCCCTCGTCGTTCTTATAGCGCGCTTCGAAAATCGACAGATCGATCCTCTCCTCGATTACCCGGCTCAATGTGTGCTCGAACGTGCCCGGCAGAATCTGCTCCTCGAAGCGCACCGGCAGCATCTTCGCTTGACCGTAGTCGTAATGCTTGAACCGCGCCATCGTTCTTCCTCTTCTGTAAAGCGCAATCGCTTTTCACAAGATAGACGACACGAGACGAAATGCGAGAGGTTTTTCTACAGCTTCAACGGTGCCGTTCAGCGGTGCGTCGCTTGCGACGCGTCCGCTGCACCGGATGATTGGGCGCCGTCCATGGCCGCGAGCCAGTATTCCTGCTTTATCACCTCCAGAAAGCCTCTCATCTCGTCGGGCGACCTTAGGTGATGAACCTGCTTTGTCGATGTCGCATCGGACACAAGCTGCCGATAGCACGGAGTCAAATTGCGATTGCAGAGCCCGACCACAAGCTAGCTGCCAGGGTACTGCTCCAAGGGGGGCTGTTCTCTGGCGAGCCCTCCGGATTCACGAATAGTCCCCCTAGCGAGGCATTTGGTTACCCACCTGTAGTGAGTGAACAGCGGTAGATCTATGTAGATCAAGGCGTCAGCCGCGCGCCGGCGATGCTGGCCAGTCCGAAAATGAAGATGACCATCCCGCCGATCGTCTCGAGCATGATGAGAATCCCGGAAACGCGGACGCTGGGTGCATGATAGCCCGGGGCTGACATGGCGCCACTCCTGCAGTCGTGCAGCAGCTTCCGGGAAGGTGTCGCTTCCCGGCAATATGCCCTCGCGCATATTGTGCAGCCCACGCGGATGCGTTTAGGGTGCAAACTTGCACCGCACGCTCGGGCGGAGGCGGCGATGCGGGCATTCACAGGAGGATCCATGGCCCATCCGTTCGACCCCGGCTACTTCGAGGAGCCGTTCACCACGCTCGCCGACGACTATCCGGGCGAGGACGTCTATCCGCCGGGTCAGTTCCGGGTCGAGTGGGGACCGATCTTCCACCGTGGCCGGCTGGACGGCTCGGCGCGCGTGCTCGTGATCGGACAGGACCCCGCCCAGCACGAGACCGTCATCCGTCGAATCCTGGTGGGCGAAGCGGGCCGGCGCGCCCAGGGTTTCCTCGCCAAGCTCGGGATCACCCGCAGCTACGTTTTCATCAACACCTACCTGTACAGCGTGTACGGCAGTGTGCGCGCCAAGACGCGCAGGGACCCGCGGCTGCTCGCCTACCGTCACCGATGGTTCGAGGCGCTGTTGCTCGGCCAGAAGGTCGAGGGTGTGCTTGCCCTCGGAACGGCGGCGGATGAGGCCTGGCAGTTCTGGAAGGCGACGCCTGCGGGCCAGGCGCTCAACGTGGGTTACGCGGCCGTGGGCCACCCCACGTACCCGGAAAGCTTCTCAAAGGGCAACAAGACGAAGCGCGCGGCGGCCACCAAAAAACTGCTGCAGGGCTGGAATGCGGGCCTGGAGGCGCTTGCGTCGCACGTCGTTCATCCCGATGTACCGACACCGCTCGTGCCGTACGCGGTCACCTGGGCGGATGGCGACAGGGTGGCGATTCCCGAGTTCGATTTCCCCGCCGGTCTGCCCGGCTGGATGCATGCGCAGGACGGCTGGGCCAGGCGCTCGGGCGGCGACGCGATCGCCAAGCGCCGCAACATCACGATCAACGTACCCAAGGGCGTCGTCGCATGAGCCGCCCCGAACGAGCACTGGTATCCCCTCACAGCGCAGCGGCAGCCAGCGCAGCGCCGGGTCGTGCGCAAGGTGCGGAAGGCGCCCACACCCGTCGATCCGCTCACGGGCCCCAAGCTCGCGCTGCGCGGCCGGGTGGTCAGTATGGACGACGCCTTCACCGTCAAGACCGACGCGATCGTCTACATCGACCGCGGCGGCATCGTCGCCATCCAGGATCATGCGCAGCCGGCCGCCTGCCGGTTTCGAAGACGTAAAGCCGGTCAACACCAGCGGCACGCTGTTCCCCGGATTGATCGAGCTGCACAACCACCTCAGCTACAACGCCCTGCCGCTGTGGAGCCCGGTGCCGAAGCTGTTCCAGCACCGCGGGCAGTGGCCCGACCACCCCGACTACCGCAGGCTGATCAGTGGACCGATGCGCGTCGTGGGCGAGTACCGGGATGCGAAAGGTAACGCCGCGCTGCTCGCCCCGCTGGTCCGGTATGTCGAATGCAAATGCCTGCTGGGCGGCGTGACCACGAGCCAGGGCATCATGCTGAGCAGCAACGCCGGCGTGCAGCGCTTCTACCGCGGCGTCGTCCGCAACGTCGAGCAGACGGACGACCCGGCTCTGTCCGAGGCCCTCGGGCGCATCGCCGACGTCGATGCCAAGGACGCCCGCGCGTTTCTCACGCGCCTCGAGAGGGAGGACAGTTGCCTCCTTCTGCACCTGAGCGAGGGCGTGACCCCGCCTGGGCAGGAGGACTCGATCGCGCGCCGGCATTTTCTGGCGCTGGAGGTCGCGCCGGGCGAGTGGGCGATCAACGACCGCTTCGCCGGCATTCATTCGTCCGGCCTGCTCGCCGAGGACTTCGACGTGCTCGCCCAGCGTGGCGGCTCGATGGTGTGGTCGCCGCTGAGCAATCTGCTGCTGTACGGCGACACGGCGCGGGTCGCCGCGGCGAAGCGGGCCGGCGTGCGCATCGCGCTGGGCAGCGACTGGTCGCCGTCGGGCAGCAAGAACCTGCTCGGCGAGCTGAAGGTCGCCTGGCTGTACTCCCAGCACGTGCTGAACGGTGCCTTCAGCGCCCGCGACATCGTGTCGATGGCCACGCGGGACGCTGCGGCGATCCTCAAGTGGGAGGCCGCGCTCGGGACGCTCGAGACCGGCAAACGCGCCGATCTCGTCGTGATCGAGGGAACCGAGAGCGATCCGTACGAGGCGCTCATCAAAGCGAAGGAAACCTCGATCCGGCTCGTCATGATCAACGGCATCCCGCGCTACGGCACGCCTGGAATGATGAAGGCGCTCGGTCACGCCGGGGAAAGGGTCTGGGTAGGGCGAAAATTGCGCCAGCTGTTTCTCGAGCAGCAGACCGGCGACCCCGACGTGGCCACCGTCTCGCTTCGCACGGCGCGCACGGTGTTACGCAAAGCGTTCCGCGATCTGCCCAAGCTCGCAGGCGAGCTGGAGAAGCCGAGGGCCAGACGGGCCGCACCCGGAGCGCCCGAACCGGTGGTCTGGTCGCTAGCGCTGGATGAAATTCAGCCGACCGGGATCGACCAGCGCCCGCGCCTCCCGTACAACGGCCCGAACGACTTCACCGGGCCGGAGGTCACAGCGTCGCGCGCGGCCGCGCCGTTGTCGACGCTTCTCGAGCCGATCCAGCTCGATCCACTGACCGTGGCCGACGACCGGAACTTTCTCGCAGAGATCGAGAACCAGCAGAACGTACCCGAGGCAGTACGGAAGGGGCTGGCGAAACTCTATTAACGGATAAGCGAATCAATGCCGCGCATGAACGGGGCGGCATCGGTCAGATCGCTTGCCGGTCGATGGATGGGTTAGGCCGCACCCGCGATCGCTGCCGCTATCGCCGGCATTGCGATCTGGACCCATTCCTTCGTTTCTGAGTAGATCTGATGCAGGGCATTCTCCGCAGAAAACTCATTGTTGTTCACGACATCAAAGAATATTCCGCTGTCCTCAATTCGGACATTGCAATGAAAGTCCGAACCTTTGGGGACTGACTGCCGAGCAATGCTGCGACCGGTTTCACTCTCCTCGAAAGTAATCCAGTTTTCCTTGCCGAGTTCAGACGTATAGAACCGAGCGCCGGCTCTCCCTGATTTCGAAAGAACCTTCGAGTGCTTGCCTTGGAAGTACCACGGTATTCCGCACCAGTCGGCAGAGTAGTGGGTCTTGGGCGAGAGCTTATGAAACCCACCGTCGTCCAGCACCAGACGGTGGCTTCCGCTCGTGAGTGTTCCGTTGTGCCGATCATCCACGGACTTCAAGTACCAGGGATGAACTGTGTTATTGAAAAGATTGTCGATCCAACCGACCGCCATGATGGACTCCTATTTGGGCCTAGGCCAACCAATATAGTCGCGCCTTGGCAGCCGCGACGCAATCTTGGGCGTAAGTGGGGTTGGCATCCTCCTGCAAAGGATGCAGTTGGCGGGCATCGACGGATTGCCGACGTGAAGCGTGGCATCGCATTAGGAGGTTCGCGCGGCCTAACGCTCGCGTTGAGCTGCCGACGAGGAGCGCAGCGACGAGGGCACCGCCAGCAAGCGAAGCGCGCTGGCGGCGGTCGGCTCGACCGACGGGTTGGGCTGCCCCGTCACAGTGGCGCGGCGTTCCTTGCGCCATGGTGCGAGATGCGGTGCGACGTGAAGTGTTGAGGAAGCGCCTGGCGGCTGGACGAGGGCGCGACATTGCCGCCAGGCTCATTTCGTGGAGCTAGGCGAGGTTCCGCCCCCAGCCAGTACAGTCCGTTGGCCATGATGCAAAAGCCCGTTGCGGCGAACCAGACCATGGCACAGCCTACGAAGCCCGTAAACAGCAGCCACCACGGACTGTGCACCAACGTCAGCACCGAGGCGACCGTCAGGTTGATACCGACCGCCAAGTAGATGTGCCGCTCGAGATACCACCTGTCCGTCTGCAGGAAGTACGGGACCCCCGGCGCCCAGCCGGGCCCGGCCAGCATCGGTGTGAAGCCGAACCGAGTGAGCGCATTGCCGACCGGACAGAAGCCAGTAAGCGCAACCACGACGGAGGTTGCGCCCGTGGCCGTGACCGCGAGAACCGAAAGAGGGTGTACCAGTAGAGCCAGGGCGGTTGCGACGAGGAGGACCCCGCCGGCAATGAGCCAGACAGTCCGTTCGATATACCACCGGTGGGTGGGTACGATGTAAATGCCGGAGCGTAGAGACATGGCGGGAGTCCCTCCAATTTAGCGGCTGGTATGAGCGAGATTTGCGGGCAGTCTAACGCTCGCGCGCATGGTTACGCGCTGCGGATTCATATACTATTGAGAATTACGTAAATGGATGACAACCGTTTCGCTATGATGCGCGTTAATCGGAGTGGCGACACTTCGAAGGGCGGGCATGGCGAGGAAACTGTACAAACGAGACTTCAAAGAACTGGAGGCGCGTCGGCGCCGCGGCATGCGCATGCTGGCGCGTGGTGTTGTGCAGGCGGAAGTAGCGCGGGTTTGCGAAGTGAGTCGGCAAACGGCGTCGAGTTGGGCGCGGCGGCTGGGGCAAGACGCGCAAGCTTGGCGGCGCCGGCCACTGGGTCGACCTGGGGTGATGAGCGCAGCGGAGCGCGCCAAGCTCAGCAAGATGATTGTTGCCGGTGCCGTGGCCAATGGCTTTGCCACCGAGCTGTGGACCTTGGCGCGCATTGCCAAGCTGATCAAGCGAGAGTTCGGCCATGCCTTCAGCACCGTGCATGTCTGGCGGATCATTCGCGAACTTGGGTTCTCCAGCCAGCGCCCCAGCGGCCGGGCACTGCAGCGCGACGAAGTGGCGATCTTGTCGTGGAAGACCAAGCGCTGGCCGGCGCTAAAAAAAACGCCAGACGCCAGGGAAGAACCATCGTCTTCGTCGACGAATCGGGGTTGAGCGAGCGTCCGACGCGGGTCAAGACCTGGGCGCCTAAAGGTTGCACGCCGACACTGCAGTACAGCTTCAACTGGAAGCAGTTGTCGCTGATCGCCGGGGCGAGTTTCTGGCACATCTACTTTCGCTTCTTCCACGGTGCGGTCAAGGGGCCGCAGCTGATCGAATTCCTCAAAGCATTGAGCGCCCAGATCAAGGGCAAGCTGCTGATCATCTGGGATGGGCTGCCAGCGCATCGCAGCCGTTTGGTGCGCGATTACGTCGACTCGCTCGATGGCCACATCGTGCTGGAACGCCTGCCCGGATATGCGCCCGAACTCAATCCCGTCGAATACCTGTTCGGCTACGCCAAGCTGCGCGAACTCGCCAACCTGTGTTTGACACCATCGGCGAAGTCAAGCGCTACGCCGAGCGCCGGCTCAGATCCATGCAGCGTCGACCCACGTTGATTCGCGCCTTCTGGCAGCAGGCCGAGTTGCCGATTTGATGTCATGCACTTACGTAACACTCAGTAAGTGCAACGCGCCGCCTCCCCGGAGTGTCAGGGGAGGTGAACTGGGATATTTGTGGTTCATCCCATCTGCCACGACAATGGAAACCACGATGAGTCATCGCCAGCGCACCTCGGAGGAGACATCTATGCTCTTCGCCCTCAGGGCGCAAGGATTCAACCAGTCCCAGATCACCCGCCACCTCGAGCGCCATCGCACTTCCGTGTCGCGCAATTTGCGCTGCGGTGGCTCGTGCAGCAGGAATGCGTCATCGCCATCCCCCGCGCCCTGAACGACGGACAGTTTCGCGAAAGCCTTAAGGTCCTCGAAGTCACGCTCATGAACGAAGAGATCGCCGATATCTTGACGTTGGCCCGCGGAACACGAATTGTCGACCCTCCGCGGGGTCTGGCCTGGGACTCTGCATGAATAATCGTGAGGAGTCGGGCCACGGACCTACGGATTGAGTGTGGAAGTCTTGGGAGGGACGTATCCAATGGCGGAGGCGAATAAAAATACCGTGCTGGTCGTCAATTCCGCGCAAGTCCTTGCGATATCGCGGAGGACTAAAATTTCAAATCGCAAGCGGTCCGGTCAGCCGTAATCCGATACAGGGGCAGAGTACAGAGCAATCCTATGTCGTGCCGTACAGTTGCTTTGCATCCCTGTACATCACCCAAGAAGCAAGAACGTATTTGTCGCTCGATTGAGGAACGCATCCTCGATGAGTGTGGGTAAAGCCGCACGGAGCCAATACCAGTGTCCCTTTACGCGCCTTGATTTTCGCTTGTTGAAAAAAGAATTCAGTTTCGCCCCCTTGCTCGACATCATTCAAGTAAGCCAACCATAGTAGAACGCGATGCAGGGCACGTTGATTGGGATCGCTCGGGGACGGAAAATGCTCGGAGTGCCAGTGGGGATATCCACCCGTTGCCTTGGTGTATTTCTGCAAGTTGATATCGTCCAGCCGGTACAGAGATTGCGATAAGGCCATGACGTCGCGTTCCGGCATAATTTCAATATCTTGATAGGTGATAGCCCTCACTTTTCCTGTCTTTTGATCCTGAATCGATGGTGAAACCGCGCCGGTCAGGATAAATGGATAGGCTTTGGCATATTCCGTCAGCGCTTGATAGATCACATTGCCAATTGACTGGCATTCATCTCGCCATTCCGGCAAATGCGAGAGATACAAATCTTGACTGTCTTTCTTGACTTTATCGACACCCCCGCCGGTTTTCCCCGCCGTTTTATTTGGATCTCGCTCGAACTTTTCGATCAGCTGGTTGCAAAATGCGGAAGTGAAGGCCTCTTTGAATTCGACAACAAAGTTCTGCATACGTAACCGTCCTGGTCAAGTTATTCGATTGCCTTGAACTGCTCGTTATAGCGATTAGTCATTCTTGGACCAGATCTCGCCATTCAACACCTTCGAGCGGTTAGCCAGAGGTGTCAACGCTTTCAGGGGAAGGTTGCCGTCCGCTGCAACTGGTTGTTAGGCGTCATTGTGCCCTTGGCGCCGGAGTACAACATGGGTCGCTTTCTCCGACGCAACGAACTGAACGCATTCGTATCCCAGAGCGCGCACGTCAACCCCCTCGAACAGTCGCTCCCCTTCGCCCAGCAAGCACCGGCGAGATAGCGACGTGCAGCTCATCGATGAGGCCCGCACGCAGATATTGCTGGATAGTGTTCAGGCCCGCCGCCAATGCGCACATCCATTCCGTTGGCTGCGTCGCGCGCCCGGTCAAGCGCCTCGTGAATACCGCCCGTGACGAAGTAGAACGTCGTTCCGCCTCCCATCTGGATGGGCGGGCGCGCGTGATGAGTCAAGATGAACAGTTGGAACGTGATAGGGTGGGTTGTCCCCCCACCAGCCTCTCCAGTTCATGTCGGGCCAGGAACCGCGAATCGGTCCGAACATGTTTCTTCCGAGAATCCAGGCGCCAACATTCTTGAAGCCCCGCGCAGCGAAGTCGTCATCGATCCCCGTTGTGCCACCGTCGGCGCCAAATAGGGTCCGTTGGAACGTGCGTGTCGGGACTAACCACTGGTGCAATTCTGTCCCGCCCACGCCGAGCGGATTCCTGACGTCCTGATTCGGACCAGCTCCGTATCCGTCAAGCGAGATGGTAAAGCCCTCAACTCGGACGCGTGTCATTTTCATGCCTTCCTTTCGATTGACGCCTAACGAGGTTGTAGAAAAACCCCTCTGTAATGACCTACGGAGGCGTTGATCGCGAATGACGATGCGGTGTCGACGGAGGCGACTGACATCGGACCGATGAACTCCACCGAGCAGTGTTGGCATTCGTATAGCCGCACTGCGATTCTTCGGTTCATCTCAACTCTCCCACTTTCGCCAGCTTCTCGATGTTGTGTACCAAGCAATAGAGCTTCCACTGTCCGTCCACCTTCGCTTGCCCACGCAGCGTGAACCGATCCAGGCCCTTGTTGTAGCGCAGGTTGGCGAACACCGGCTCGACTGTCGCGAAGCGCCGCGTGATCATCTGCTTGCCTTGAGCGCTATCGATCTTGCGCTTCATGATGTCCGTGGCGCGCTCAGGCTTGCCTGGCGTGCGCCCCAGGAAGATGGCGACTTGGCGCACGGGCGTACGTTCGGGATGTCGCAAACACTGCGCGCGCAGCTTGCACCGGCCACAGGCAGCCCTCGGTCCGGTGAACTTCACCGCCTCCAGGCCGTTCAGGTCGTGGTGATGGCCGTTGCGGTAGAGCCGTTGACCCGCTGGACAGATGCAGTGCGACAGGTCCTCGGCAGGACGGAAGTCTGTCGGGCCGAACAACGCCTTCTTCTCGGGGCGCTCGGACTTGTCGTGCAAGGGGTCCGATTCAGCCCGATGCTTATCCTGCCCGGCGTAGCGCGGATCGCGCTTGCGATAGCCATTGTCCGGAATGAACGCCTCGACCTTGCGGCTGGCCAACTGCTTCAGGTTCTCTTCGCTGTGATAGCCCGCATCGGCGGTGATGAGCGTCGCGGGTGCACGCATCGGTTCGAGCGCATCGACCAGTGGCACGAGCAGCCCCTGCTCCTGGCCCGCACCGTGCGCCTGCGCCTCGACGATGACCTGGGCTCGCTCATCGACCGCGGCCACCCCCGTGTAGCCCTGGATCACGCCCTTGGCGGTGGCCATCTTCGCCGAGTCGTTGTCGGTGAGATTGGACTTCCTCACCCCGCCGCGGGCGCCGGAGCGATCCAGGGGATGCGCCTTGAGCCAGTCGCGCACGCGGGCTGCCTCGTGCGCAAGGCGCTCAACCTGACGCGCCTCGCGTTCCCGAAGATTCGGCTCCACACCTCCGGCTGAATCCTCGCTGCGATGGCGCTGCAGCATCGCACTCACCGCGCGCTCCATCTTGCGCGCCGCACGCTGGAAGTCCTTGCGGGTGCCGCTGCGCTGCTTGGAGGCATTGCCCGGCAGCTTCACACCATCGATGGCGAACATCTCGCGTCCAATGAGCCCTTGGCGGTCGCACACCATGAGCACCTGAGTGAAGATGCGACCGATCCCCTCGCCCAGCTCGCTCACAAAGGCCGCGATGGTCGTGAAGTTCGGTGCCGCATCCCCCGAGACCGCCATGAACAGCACGTTGTGCCGACAGGCCGCCTCGAGCGCGCGCGAACTGACGATCCCGCGCGAGTAGCCGAGCAGCACGATCTTGAGCAGCAGCGAAGGCGCGTAGGCCGGCGCCCCAGTCTCGTCGTTACCGTAGCGCGCCTCCAGCTCCGACAGATCGAGCTCCCGATCGATCAGGTGGCACAGTGCATATTCGAAGGACCCGGGAAGGATCTGGCGGGCGAAATCGACTGGGATGAGTTTCGGACTCATGTCGATCGGCTTGAATCGTGCCATCTCGCCCCACCTCGCGCAGCGAAGTTGATACCACCGATCATGCCGGCGGCGGCCTCCACCGACAAGAGATAACGAAGGGTTTTTCTACAGCCTCAACGTCTGCGTTCACCGGCCTTGCACGGCTTTATGCGCAAGGTCCGGTGGAATGATGGGTTGGGCGGAGTCGGCCAATGCAAACGAGACATCTGTGGCCGTGCGGAATGACTTAAGTGGCACCTCGGATTCAATGCTGAAGATATGGCCTCCAACAGCCCAGACCTTAACTGGTGCGACGATGTCTGGCGCGCGCAACGTGCCAGACCCATGCACCAACTCGCCTTGGTTTTGAAAGAGAACTGTAAGCGTCCGCTCTTGGCCCTCCTTCCCGGTTGAGAGGGCGACCCCGATGATGGTGTCCACTTCGAATTGTAGTGGACACCATGAAGCTCGGAGAACCGTAGAGTACCCGTTGAGCCTGAGCGGGTGAGCCGCAACGGTAGGCGCTTCTTCAGCGAAGCGCACAAGCGTGCCGTGGTCGAGAAGTGCCTGGTCCCTGGCGCCTCGGTCTCGGCAATCGCCCTGGCGCACGGGTTCAACACGAATCTGGTGCGCAAGTGGATCAGCAATTACCAATCACGCCGGGCGCTGAAGCGGCCTACCGGGACGCTGGTGCCTGTGAGTCTGCTCGAAGCTGCGGCGAAGCCGACACGGCGACGCGCAGCCGGCAAGCGCGTGGCGGAAGCGGCGAGTGGCTGGATCGAATTCGAGATCGGCGCGGTGCGGGTGATCCTGCGCGGACATGTCGATGCCGCGCAGCTGCGTGGGGTGTTCGACGCGCTGGGCGTGTGGCGATGATCACGCTGCCCGGGGGCACGCGGATCTGGCTCGCCGCCGGGGTGACTGATATGAGGAAGGGCTTCGATGGGCTGGCCGCGCTCGTGCAAGGCGCGCTTGCCGAGAATCCGTTCTCCGGTCACGTCTTCGTCTTCCGCGGCCGCGCGGGAGATCGGGTGAAGGTACTGTGGTGGGATGGCACAGGACTGTGCCTATTCGCCAAGCGCTTGGAGCGCGGGCGCTTCGTGTGGCCGCAGGCGAGTAGCGGCACGGTGCACTTGAGCGTGGCGCAGCTCTCGATGCTGCTCGAAGGTATCGACTGGCGTCGTCCGCTGAGAACACTCGCGCCGAGCCTCGCGTACTGATCCGACGCACACGCGCTCGTGCGTGCATTGCGCGATATCGCCCGAGCGCGTGTGCGCAAAAAAGTTCGCGCGAGTGCTTCACTCGCGCAAGCTGAAACGATAGAATCGCGATGTGGTGAACGCAACTGATCTGCCCGATGATATCGAGACGCTCAAGCGTCTGATCATCGACCAGCAGGCGAGACTCACCGAGCGTGACCACGAGATCGAGCACCTGAAGCTCTTGATCGCGAAGCTTCGCCGGTTGCAGTTCGGTCGTTCCTCCGAGAAGCTCGATGCGAAGATCGGCCAACTCGAGCTCCTGGTCGAGGAGCTCGAAGCCAACCGCGCGAGTCGGGTGGCGCGCACCGCGGAGGTTACGGGAGCGAAGCCCGAGCAGAAGGAACGCCCCGCACGTCGGCCACTGCCGGAGCACCTGCCGCGCGAGACCGTGGAACACGCTCCGGCCTGCAGCTGCCCGGACTGCGGCGCTGCGATGCGCAAGATCGGCGAGGACGTGGCCGAGATGCTCGAGTACGTGCCGGCGAGCTTGAGGGTCATCCGGCACGTGCGCCCGAAGCTCGCTTGCGCCAAGTGCGAGCGCATCGTGCAACTTCCCGCCCCGAGCCGGCCGATCGCGCGTGGGCTGGCCGGTCCGGGGTTGCTCGCCCACATCCTGGTTGCGAAGTACGCCGATCACCTGCCGCTGTATCGCCAGTCGCAGATCTACGCCCGCGAGGGAGTGGCACTCGAGCGCTCGACGCTCGCGGACTGCGTCGGGGGCGCGGCGGCGCTGCTCGAGCCCTTGGTCGAGGCGCTTGCGCGCCACACCCTCGCGACGCAATGATGACCTGCCCTGGAATTTCGGTCCAATAATTTCTTGGAAGATAGCTCCTCTGAAGCGAGGAGCCGCCGACAAGGAGAGCACCGACAAGGGCACCGCCAGTGCGCGAAGCGCGCTGGCGGTCCGCGTCCATCGCGTGGTTAGACCCTTCCGTTGCAAGGCGCGCCCAGCTCATCATTTCCCCCTCGTAGCCCTTGGGCACGCGATGCGCAGTTCTTTCCTCTTGAAGCCCGCCTGCTCCGAGAGCGTTTTGTACCCGTCGGGGCAAACTTCATTCACTCTGTCATAGCAGATGTTCCATCCCAACCCTGCCCCGCGAGCGATGAGGCACTCAACCTCGCGTTCGAGGTTGACCGAGGGGTCAGGTCGCGCATTCACGTCTTACGGAACTCAACCTCCGGTTCGACTAGCAAGCCGGTGCCAATTCCGCCAAATCCCTCACGTATGTACTCGCTTGACTTGACCCCTGGTCGCCGGCAAATTGCAACTCGATCGAGCGACTCGCCCCATTGAGCCCCGGGCAACGGGAAGACAGCCTCAAGGGTGTAGTCGTCCGGAATCGGCTGTCCGTGATGAATTTTTGTGTTCAGATACTCGTTAAACACATTGCTCGCTCGAACAACGTCTGTTTCCAGATTAACTGGCGGCAGCAAGAGTACAAGGGCACGCAAATTGTCTCCGAACGTCCGCGGATCTGAAGCGGTTGCGCCTTGCTTCCATCCCATCGACTCATAGAGATGCCGAATCCGCTCCAAGATCGGCCGCGCCTCACGCAGCCAGTCTGCAGTTTTCGGCGACGAGGCTGTTCGCTCGATTGCAGCAAGCCTCTCCTCAACAAGCAGATCAAGTGGGGTTCCTCGTACCTGCTCCAAGAATCGCGTAAGCCGATCAACGCTCTCGCTGGTCCGCAGTTCTATCCAGATGTCGCGGAGGACGTCGAGATCTCTGCCATCGAAGGCAATTCGCTTTGGCCGATTGCCGCGCTTCTGCTCCAGAGAAGCTGGCTCATCCTCCGATTCTGAGTCTTCCAGTGCAAATGCGACGAGAGGTGGACTTCCGAAGCGTTTCCAGGTCGCCTCGTAGTCGCGTAAGCCATGGAAGTCAGGTGCCGGGTCTCGCTTAACTCGCTTGGCGATGTGAACCAAGACGTCATCAAGTTTGGAGCTTCGTGGCGATCCGTCCCAGGAGATGAGATCAACATGATCAATCCGCCTGTTTCCAACAGGAAGTTCACATGGCTCTATCTTTGCAGGCACCAGGATGCCAAGATCATGAGCGAGGTCGACTTCCTCGTGGACCCAACGAGACGCGACGGATCTCCTGCACCAAAGGACGACAAGAACTGCGGAAGAGCGAATCTGCCGGTCAATCTGAAGTCCAAAGTCTCGACCTTTAACCAGCGCGTAGTCAAACCACACGTCGTAGCCATAGAGACGGAGGATCGCCGCCAAATGCTCTGCGGCAGGTCGACGCTCGCGCTTGTAGCTTAGAAACACATCGGGCATAGCGACCTCTTTGGCGACTGAATTGGAAGTCGAGCAGCGCTAACAATAAATCTTAGCTCGTGAGGCAAGAGCGTCGCCGTGCACAGCGTCGAGAGGCCTGATGCGCGACCTTACGATCACAATGACCGGCCGCTGGCCAGCGGTCCGCGTCGATCCAGCCGTTAGGCCTGTTCGTCGAGTTGCTTGAGCGATTTTCCATTCTCAGCCTTCCATGCCGTCAGACCGTTTGCGCTTCCGCCGTGTATAACGACCGCCGCCGCAGACGGACTAGAAAACTCTGCATCTTTGGTGAACACCAAGAAGCCATCCGCCACGATGAGTGTCCCATCAGCGATTAATTTCTTGCGCTGGACTAAAACGTAGGGGTAACTCTCGGCAGATGGGCGTTCCTCCAATACAGCGGTCGAGCCGTGAAAAACTACAAAGCCGTTCGCGGTGCGCTGGCCTCGCGCCTCGGCTCCCTTACTGCGGCAGAACAGTACGCCGCCGGGTTGCGCTTTCGCGGTGAGTTGAGCGATCGGCGCGAGAATGTCAGAGCCGAGGACAGGAAGGAGTTGGCGAATGCGGGCCAGGAACACTTCCATGTCTTCGCGGTCCGATTCAGGAAGTTTAGAACCACCAGCCTGATTTTGTTCAAGCGTGAACCTGCCAATCTGAGCGGCCTCAGCAAGAAGGCGGCTTTCAAGAAACCTCACATGCGCCTTGGTGAGGTTTTCGTCCTTGCTGACAAACACAATGGCGGAAACCCAGAACTCCTTTGTTTTGTGTTGCTTTAGTCGTTCCCGAATGACTTCCGCCTCGCCGATGTAAGCGCGAGCGGCGTTGGTGATCGGGTCGCTTCCAATGAGGATGTAGACGCCGGCTTTCTCAAGTTCTTCGCGAGCCAAAAGCTCGTCCAGTTCCGTGCGCGGGGCGGCAACAGCTTTACCGGTCCAGTTAGAGATTTCAGCAGTGCGCAGGCTCTTCGCATCTCCGCGTGGAAGGAAGAGCTTAATCGTGGCCGATGTCATGGGCGTCCTATCGGTCTAACGTCCGCGCTCAGTCGCCGCCGAGCGTAACTAGGGAACCCTAACGCGCAGCGTTTGGGCTTTCGGTTGCAGTGATGGGATGGACTCCTCCCGCTCTTTATTCGGCATCATCGTGCCAAGCTGAGATCTGGTCATTTCAGCTAATCAGAGAGGAGGAGTCCGAGATGAATGCTACTACCGTTGCCGTGGATCTGGCCAAGAACGTGTTCGAAATCGCCGTTGCCGACCAGCGCTGGAAGGTCGTGGAGAAAGCGCGGCTCACCAGGGCGCAGTTTGCGCGCTGGTTCGACAACCGGGCCGTGGCGCTGGTGGTGATGGAGGCCTGCGGCACGGCGCATCACTGGGCGAGGAACCTGCGGGCCAGAGGGATCGAGGTGCGCCTGCTCCCGGCGCAGTACGTGCGCGCCTATGTGAAACGCAACAAGACCGACGCGGGGTTAGACCGCAATGAGCTTGGACATGTATAGCTCATCGGAATATCTCCCCTCGATCCTGCGCGAGTGACGTTTCACTCCTTCACGCTCGAATCCGCAATTCTCGTAGAGCGCAATTGCTCGCCGATTGTCGACGTCAACAGTCAGCTCGAGGCGGTGTATCCCTCTGGAACGCGCCCAACCTTCTAGAGCCTGCAATAGCGAGCGCCCGACACCCCGTCCGACCCACGCTTGGAGCACGCCGATCACGACGTACAACGAGTGACGCGTGCGCCGAGCAACGTCCCGATTGCCAAAGACTACACCGACGAGCTCGTTGTCTATTTCACAAATAAACATGGCCCCAGTCTCAGACTGAGACATTTCGGCGATGCGCCGCGCTTGCTGCTCTTCGGTCACGGTGAACTCGTCCGGCTCAAAGAGCATAAAGCACGTCTCAGAGTAGAGCGTCCGAAAGAATATGACGAGTCTGGCGGAATCGGTCGAGATCGCCTCGCGTACGCGCATAGCTGGTGACGGTTGCGGTCTAACGCACCGGATGACCGGCCACCGAGGAGCGAAGCGACGAGGGCACCCACCAGCGCAGCTGGTGGGTGGTCCGGTCGAACCGGATGTTAGGCACCAGGCTTGTCATTGGATGACCCCTCGCGTGATGCGGCGGCAGCGATGCGTTGAAAGTCCTTCGCACAAACCAGCCACATAAAGTACGCCCAAGCCCAGCCGGCCAAAGCCGCAAGGGCAGCAAGGAACAACCACCATCCGAGCCCACCGTATGACCCGAATTGCCAGAGCAACGCGATGCCAAAGAGGCTGCCAAAGGCCAAGGCTGCTACCTTCATGAAGTTCGGTCTGAGCGCCAAATACTCGGCTGTGCGATTGCGCATGGTGCCTAACGCCGCCCATCGGCTGCCGCGAAGAAACGGGCGCAAGCCCGCTTCGAAGCGGTCCGCTGCATGGGCCTGTTAGCCCTTCGCGCTGATAATTGCGGCCAACTCATCGATCGCAAACGGCGGCGTGCGCATATGGAGCATGGCGTGACAGTTCGGGCAGACGGGGCGAAGATCTGCGATGGGGTCGACTTGGTATCCTTCCTTAACTGACGCGAGAGGCGTGAGATGGTGTACGTGAATGAAGCCTTGCCCCATTTCCCCGTAGGTGTCCCCAAAATTGAAACCGCACACTGTACAGCTCGCGCCGTAGTGTGCGACGCATTGCTCCCGAGCGGCTGAGTTTCTCTCATAAGCGTTGACCGCAATTCTTCGTACGGCGCCTTCAAAGTAGAGAGAAGGCTGTGCAATCTCCTCCGGATTCGACTGGGCGCCAGTGACCTCTTCGAGTTCAACTACGGGGACGTAGCTGTAACCGTAGTCCTCAGAAATTGGTTCTCCGTCGGACGCTTTTCGGAGGTGCGTTATTGGAAACTGAACGGAAAGGCGACGGCAGTGGGAAACAGAGTAAAGGGTCTTTACCGCGCTGCCATCCTTGCCCCAGAGACCCTCATCCGAAGTTTCCGGCAGTTCGTAAGCAAGGGCCTTCGCCGTTTCTGAGTCACTGGCCGCTGGGTCTAGGACGAGAGCCTTTAGCGTAGCCTCGTACCCCACCGTACCCTTTGATCCGGTCGGTGCGAGATACAGCTGAACGATTTTCTGGTCATCCAACGCTTTCTTTGCGCGGGCCCAGCGCACAGATGAACGAAACGTGATCAGTCGGCTTGGGTCGTTGTCCGAGACAGCGCAGGCGCTCTCCAGATATTGCGAATGATTCCGAGCAAACACTGCAATTCGTTGCACGACTGAGTCTCCGTCGAAAGGCTAACGCTCGCGCTGAGCCGCCGCCGAGGAGTGCAGCGACGAGGACAACGCCAGCCGGCGAAGCCCGCTGGAGGCGGTCGGCTCGAGCGCGTGGTTGGGCATCACCGCGCTAGCGAGCGATTGTTGCCTGAGCGATTCCGGCCAGCGCCTTGCTCAGATTCGGGACGACCGCACACTGCACGACTCCGTGCCGCTGCGCGAGAAAAGCTGGATCGTTGTAGGCGAGCCAGACATTACCCGATTCATCCTCCCACACCAGCGCCTTCAGCGGAAGGTCGATCCCCACTGACTGCGCACATTCGATAAACGGTGTGCCGCCCTTTGGATTACCGAAGATGAGGACCTCGGTCGGGCGAAGTGACGTCCCGATTTTGCTTGCGCCCGCTGCATGATCGATACGCGCGAACACGTTTAGGCCGCGCTGTTTGACGACCTCCTCTAGCCGGTTCATGGTGTCCTTTGCACCATAAGGGCTCTTAACGACCACTAACCCATCGGCAGCGGCGACAAGAGAACTCATCGCAAAGACGGCGATGACTGCGAAGGGACGAAGAAATTTCATGAGTTAATCCTTTCGTACTGATGGAATTCCAAGTATGACGCCCAACGACCCGGTTGGCCGGCCACCGAGGAGCGAAGCGACGAGGGTACCCGCCAGCGCCGCTGGCGGGTGGTCCGGTCGAACCGGAGGTTAGAGCGCAACGGCCCTGGATATCGCCCAAACATGGCAGTCAGCATGGTGCTCCTCGGGATGTTTGATGCGCAACTCGGCCTGCACTTCCCTCGCCCGGGCATGCGAGGTGAGCAAGCCTTTGGGAGAGAGCTCGCTATTCGCGAACACGTCGGGAAAACCGCCGCAGTTAGTTAAGGCGCTGGCGCTTCCTTCCAAGTCGACGAGGTCGTAGCCCAAGAATTCAAATTTCACCGCCCCCTCGCAAGGAGGCGGTAGGCTCTCGGGGTTTCGGTAGACACACAAGAGATTCAGCCCTCGAATATCTGGCACTTGCTTGAGGAGGAACTCCAGGCTGACGAAGAAGTTGAGCATGAAGTCTTCATTGACGATGTACGGCCAGTACTCGTCCTTAATCTCCGGCAGGACCGTTGGGCACAGCATGGGATCCAGAGATACGACCTCGTCCAAGTGCCCGAGGCTGGACCAGGCAACGTACTTCTCCCAAGTCTCCTTATCGCCAGAGGTGAAACGTTCGGTGGCTATGAACCACGGCTGCATGTCTTGCGCTCTAACGCGCCGGTTGAGCCGCCGCCGAGGAGCGAAGCGACGAGGGCACCGCAAGCGCGCGAAGCCCGCTTGCGGCGGTCGGCTCGAACCGGAGGTTAGGGCTTGGCGCGCAAGATGTCATGAAGGAACGTGTCGTTTGGAGAGATGATCGATTCGACGCCATCGCGAGTCGCGGTTAGCTTGAACTCTGACTTCTCGCCAATGGGCTCGACCGAGCGTACTCCGTCGATCACGCACAATACCCCGAACAATGTCGCGTCGGCTGCCTCCCCCATCGCGCGGACAACGAACTCTCGCTCAGACGCAGACAGTGAAGTGAACCATTGAGAAAGCTGGGCCAGACTTTGACGCGGCTTGCGGCCAGAGGGCTTTATGAACGATGACACACAGTCGTCTACTGCGCCATCGCGGCAACTGGTTTCCAGCGCTCGGACGAAGTCGTCGGGGGTCATGATGAGCCCTAACAAGAAGTGGACGACCTAAAAGCCGCTTTATAAAGCGGCACATATGTGTATTTATATACAGTCATTGGATAGCGAGGTGTTCGGAATCAATGACTTGACGGAATTTAGTACGACCTAAATTCGAAAGGCAAACACGTCTTGCAGGATGCTGCCATGGGCCTGCTCCAATCTCGTCTGACTGACAAGCTGTGCGACCGGGTGCGGAAAAAACTATAGCACCGGGGTATGGCGAGGCACTCTTGATTTCGTCGCCATCCTTCGTAGGAAGTCACGGCACCACCCCGCCCGCTTCGCGGGCACCCCTCCTCGGAGAGGAGGGGAAAAATCAAAAAGACCATCGCTACTGCAGCCCGCTCTATGGGACTTGCGCGGAGGGCATGCGGGCCTGGATGCGGTCAGCGTATTGCTCCAGGTAGCGCGTGCTGCGGTTGCGGTCGTAGTAGCGCGGGCGCGGGAGCATTGCGGCAAGGTGGGCGGCCTGGTCGGCGCTGAGCTGCGCGGCGCTCGTGCGGTAGTAGTGGCGGGCGGCAGCCTCGGCGCCGAAGATGCCTTCGCCCCACTCGGCGACGTTGAGGTAGATCTCGAGGATGCGGCGCTTTTCCATGATGGCCTCGAGCATGATCGTGATGAGCGCTTCTTGGCCCTTGCGGACCACAGAACGCTCGCCCGAGAGGAAGAGATTCTTCGCAAGCTGCTGGCTGATGGTGCTGCCGCCGGCGACGACCTTGCCGCGCTTCTGATTGCGCTCGAGCGCGCGCTGGATGCCTTCCCAGTCGAAACCCTCGTGGTCGACGAACTTCGCGTCCTCGGCGGCGACTACCGCGCGCTTGAGATGCGGGGAGATGCGTTTATATTCGACCCAGCGTTGGTCGAGCCTGGCTTTGGGGTTGCGCGCGCGCATCTCGTCGAGCCGCCGTTCCATGAAGCTCGTTTGCCCGGGATCGACCTTGGTCCAGTACGCGATGTGCAGGAGGAACCAGGCTTGCACAACGACGAAGACGAGGACGGCGGCGCCGAGCGCAAAGCCGAGGATCCTGCCGATCCGCTTGCCGAGCTTCACTCCGTCCCACGCAGCATGGCGAGCACCGGCGCGGTCTGCGGCCGCACGCCCCGCCAGACCAGGAACGACTCGGCCGCCTGCTCGACGAGCATGCCAAGCCCGTCGGCGAGCTGGGCGGCGCCTGCAGCCCGCGCCGCAGCGAGGAAAGGCGTCTCGCCCTTGCCGTACATCATGTCGTACGCAAGGCTGCCGGGCGCGAAGACTCTCGGATCAAGGGGTGGCGCTTCGCCGGAGAGGCTTGCCGAGGTCGCATTCACGACGACGTCGAAGCCTGCGTCGCCAAGTGCATCGAACCCGCGCGGCTCCACTCCGCTGCCAAAACGCTCTGCGAGCTCGCGCGCGCGCTCCACGGTGCGATTCGCCAGCACGAGCGCCTCGATCCCGGTGTCGAGCAGCGCCTGGATCACGCCGCGCGCCGCGCCTCCCGCGCCGACGAGCAGCACGTGCTTGCCGGCGAGGGGAACGGCGAGGTTGTCCACGATGTCGCGCACCAGTCCCGGGCCGTCGGTGGTATCGCCATGCACGCGTCCGTCATCGAAGCGCAGCGTGTTGACGGCTTCCGCCGCGAGCGCCCGCTCGGTGCGCTCGGTGGCAAGACGAAACGCTTCGCCTTTGAAGGGCACGGTCACGTTCAAGCCCTTTGCCGCCGCCGGCGCGAAACGCCTCGACCGTGCGTGCGAATTCGTCGAGCGGTGCAAGCACGCGCGTGTAGGCGATGTCCTGCCCGGTCTGGCGCGCGAACGCGGCGTGGATCTCCGGCGACATGGAATGCGCGACGGGGTTGCCGACGACGGCGTACCGGTCAGTCATTTCGAATAGTCATGGGCGACACGTGCTGACGAGATGCTCCCCGTGATGCCACCGCGGGGCGCGGTGCCGAGATCAGTCTCCGTACAGCCGATCTCCGTGCGCGAACGTCCACGTACGGGAGATGACGAGGATATCGGTGTCGCGCCGGATGTTGTCCGGGAAAGCCGAGTAAGGTGCCGCAAGTTTCACGATGCGCTCGGCCGCACGGTCGAGAACACTGTGGCCCGAGGGCCGATCCACCTGGATGTACTCGACCGAGCCGTCGGACTTGATCGCGACGGTGAGGCGCAGGCTGCCGTAGATGCGGCCGCGCGCCTGCTCGGGATAGTTCATGTTGCCGATCCGCTCGACCTTCTGTCGCCACGACTCGACGTACATCGCATAGCGGGTCTCCGCCGCGCGCGCGCCCACGAACTTGCGGCGCGGCCGCTTCGCGTATTCCTCGACCTGCCGGGAGACCTGCGCTTCCATGCGCGCGATCGCGAGCGCGCGGTTGGCGAGATCGAGTCCGGAGAGCTGCGGTGGCGCGGGGGTCGGCGTGGGCTCGGGTTGGGGCGGGGGTGGCACGATGGCCGGCGCCTTCTTGGTCTGCACCTGGCGAATGAGCTCGCGCTGCTTCACCTCCAGCTGCTGCACGCGTTTCTTCGCTTGCTTGACGTCGTCGCCGCGCTGATCTTCCTTGATCACCGGCAACGGGGTCTTGGCGCGCCGGTCCTCCTCGACGTTGCCGCCCGCGTCCAGGTTTGCTTGCGCGAGCACTTCCGGCTTGTCCGGCGTCGTCTTGGTCTTGCTGTTGACGAGCACGACGTCGAGCGTCTGCGGCGGCGGCTTCAGCCGCGTCAAGTCGGGCATGCGGAAATTGACCGAGAGCGCGAACGTGTGCAGCAGGATCGAGACGACGAGCGCCGCGACCAGCACGCCGGCCGGCGGATCCGGCGGAGAGAATTGTGCCGACATGACCTGCAATTTGGCCTGGGTTTCTTCTCTATTGTCCGTTAATAAGCCGTTACAAATCAGTATATTCTGAGCTTTACTTCAAGCCGATTCTTGTTGTTGGACCTTCTTATAGACGCAACGCACCTGGGTGTCAATGAGGTCGACCTCCTCGACCTCGACCATGGCCTCGTCCCCGGGTTCCAGGTCGGGCAGGGACGGCACCCGCACATAGAGCGGCAGATCCGCGAACTTGACCAGATTGTCCCGCACGACCAAGGTCCGGGCCAAGCGCACCTTTTCCTGAATGAGCCAGCGCAGGCACCAGTAGTGTTCCATGTGGCGCTGGAACTCATCGTACGCCGCATAGGTGATCTCGAAGTCTCGCAGCGCCGAAAGCAGCGCCTCCGAGCCGGGCGCGAACGGCGGCGTCACGCCCTGCAGAACGGCGCATAACTGCCACTGGTTGACCAGGTCGACGTAGCGTCGCAGCGGCGAGGTCGACCATGCGTAGTGGCTCACGCCCAGGCCCTGGTGCTCGGCCGCCGCCGTCGTCATGCGCACGCGCGCACCCGGGCTTTGGGCGCGATAGATCGCCGCCGCGCCGCGCTCGTCGAGGAGTCGGCCCCAGGAGCTGTTGGCGAGGATCATCAGCTCGGCGACCAGCACATCGAGCGGCGCGCCGCGTTTGCGCGGCTCGATGCGCACGCGGTCGTCCTCGACGTAGTAGCTGTATTCGACGCGCTCGCCCGACACCGTCGGTCCCTTGCCGCGGTCAGTCTCGAGTGCGCGCGCAAAGCCGTACAGAAACCAGAGCTCGGCGACGAATTGGCCCTCCCCGCCGTGCTCTCCGGCGGCGAAGCGATCGTTCAGCACATCGACGTCGTGGTGGCGCAGATTGGCCGCAATCGGCACGTCTTCCAGCCGCGTATCGGTACTGCGTATCTCGAAGGAATTGCGATCGACGTCCACGTAGAGCGACACCGCCGGGCGCGCTTGACCCTCGGCGAGTGTGAACCGCTCGATCGCGTTTGGCGGGAGCATGGTGATCTTCGTGCCCGGCATGTAGGCGGTGGAAAGTCGCGCGCGCGCAATGACGTCGATCGGCGCGCCGGGCGCAATCGCCAGAGCGGGCGCGGCAATGTGGATGCCCACGCGCGCCGTGCGCTCGTCGAGCCACGTCACGGAGAATGCATCGTCGATCTCGGTGGTAGCGGCATCGTCGAGACTGAATGCCTGGACCGCGGCGCGCGGCAAATCGAACGGCGGCTCCGGCACGTCCACCGCCGGGAACGCCACTCCCCGCGGAAAGTGCTCGAAGAGAAAGCGGCCGAAATGGTAGTCGTGGCTCGACGGGAGCGCGCCGCACTTCGCAAGGAGCTTGGGCGCGCTCAATCCCGTCTCCTCGCAGGCCTCCTCGAATGCCTTGGTCTCGATGCGGTTGCGGTCGGGCTTGTAGAGCAGTTGCGGCAGGATTGGCCGGAACGCATCGGGCAACTCCGAGCGCTTGAGCATCGCGATCCATTCGGCGATCTGCTCGGCCTGCCGGCGCTTGCGCTCCATGCCCGCGAGTGCGGCTTTGAGGGTCTCTTCGGGCGCCGACTTGTAGCGTCCGCGGCCCTTGCGATGGAAATAGATCGGCGCGGAGTGCAGCCGCAGCAGCACGCTCGCCGCCTCGACCGGCACGGGCGCACGGCCGTAGTACTCCTCGGCGAGGTCGGTAAATCCGAATTCGTCGGCGCCACAGACCTGCCACAGGAAATCGACCTCGATCTCCTCGGCTGCGGCATTCGCGCGCTCGAGGAAATCTGCGAGCCCGCCTTCCTTGAAGTCCAGCAGCACGTTCGCGCGCTTCACCTTAACGCGCTTGCCCGAGGCCGCCTCGATCTGCATGGATGCGTCGGTCTCGGCAAGCACGGTGCCGACCTTGAACGATCCGTCTTCCTCGTAGAGCACGTTCATGGCGGCAAGTTGATGGGTGGGAACTGGAAGAAAGGAAAAACCGGGCGCCGAACGCCCGAGGCGCGGCGGGACGGGGTCGATGATTATATCCGGCCGGCGCCCCGATTCCGAGGCACGCGCAGGCCGAGTCGAGCGGTTCAGGCAGGCGTGAGCCCGGCGAATTCCAGGATGAGCGGAATGTGCTCGGCGAAGCTCTTCAGTGTGTGGTCGCCGCCCGGCACGACGATCTGGCGCGCGCCCTGGTACTTGGCCACGGCGGCACGGTAGTCGAGCACCTCGTCGCCAGTCTCGACGATCAGCAGATAGCGCTCCGGGCGCGTGACCGGCACGGCGAGCGCACGCCACTCGGCGAGATGCGCGGGCGTGAGCTCATATTCCTCGCCGCTGTAGAGATTGCGCTGTGTGCCGAGGTAGCTCTCGAGATCGGCTTGCGGCGTGACGGCCGGGTTCAGCAGTACTGCGCGCGCTTCGTGCGCCTCGGCGAGGTAGGTCGCGTAGAACCCGCCGAGCGAGCTGCCGACGAACGTGACCTCGCCTGGCGCGTGTTTTGCGAACTCGCGCTCGACGAGCGCGATCGCCTCGGCCGGGCGATGCGGCAGCTTGGGGCAGACGAAGCACTCGCCCAGGCCGCGCTGTGCCATCTCTGCGCCAAAGTGCTGCGCCTTGTGCGACTGGGGCGAACTGTTGAAGCCGTGCAGATAGATGATCACGGGCGAGCGGCAGCGAGCCGGTCCAGCAGCTTGGCGTGGATTCCGCCGAACCCGCCATTGCTCATGACGAGCACGTGATCCCCCGCGCGCGATTCGGCGACGATGGCGGCGACGAGCGCGTCGAGGTCCTCGTGGCAGCTTGCCCGCGCGCCGAGCGGCGCGAGGACCGGCGCTGCGTCCCAGCCGAGATTCGCGGAGTAGCAGTAGACGCGGTCGGCGGCAGCGAGGCTCGGGGCAAGCTCCGCCTTCATGACGCCGAGCTTCATGGTGTTCGAGCGGGGCTCGAGCACGGCGAGGATGCGTGCCCCGCCGACGGCGCTGCGCAGGCCGGCGATCGTGACGGCGATCGCCGTAGGATGGTGCGCGAAGTCGTCATACACGGTCACGCCGCCGACCGTGCCCCTCACTTCCATGCGCCGCTTGACGTTCGCGAAGGCGCCGAGCGCCTCGATCGCCTGCTCTGGCGCAACCCCGGCGTGCCGGGCGGCGGCAATCGCAGCGAGCGCGTTGGCGCGGTTGTGGTCACCAGTGAGTGCCCACTCAGCTGTACCAACCCGCCTGCCGTCGTCCACGACGTCGAAGCGCGCGGCATCGAGGACATTCGCGCGCCACGTTCCCATGGCGCCGAATCGCTCGACGGGCGTCCAGCATCCCTGTCCGAGGACCCGCTCCACCACCGCGTCATCCGCGTTGGACACGATCAGGCCGCTCCGGGGAATAGTTCGCACGAAGTGGTGAAATTGCCGCTCGATCGCTGCAAGATCGGCGAAGATGTCTGCATGATCGAACTCGATGTTATTCAGAATGGCGGTCCGTGGCCCGTAGTGAACGAACTTCGAGCGCTTGTCGAAAAAGGCGGTGTCGTATTCGTCCGCCTCGATCACGAAGTGCGGGCCGGTCCCCAGGCGCGCGGACACACCGAAGTTGGTCGGGACGCCACCGATAAGGAACCCTGGCGCCCGCCCCGCATGCTCGAGGATCCAGGCCAGCATCGCGGAGGTGGTGGTCTTGCCGTGCGTCCCTGCAACCGCCAGCACCCACCGCCCATGCAGCACGTGCTCGGCGAGCCACTGCGGGCCGGAGATGTAGCGATCCCCGCGATCGAGAATCGCCTCCATGAGCGGATTGCCGCGCGTGACGACGTTGCCGATCACCCAGAGATCGGGGGCGAGCGCGACCTGGTCGGCACCGTACCCTTCGACGAGATCGATGCCCTCGGCGCGCAGCTGATCGCTCATCGGCGGGTACACGTTCGCGTCGCAACCGGTCACGCGATGGCCGGCGGCGCGCGCAAGCACCGCGAGACCGCCCATGAAAGTGCCGCAGATGCCGAGGATGTGCAGGTGCATGGGCGTGAATTGTATCCGCCGGTCGCATGTGGCCCGTGAGGTAAGATTGTCGTTCCGTTCGCGCCGCGCCCGCCGTATGCCCAGAGAGAACAAGCTCAAGCACTCGCAGATGCGCGCCCGGATCGCTGCCGCGGCGGCGCGCATCATGGCCGTGGATGGCGTCGAAGACCTCGCCTCGGCGAAGCGTAAGGCCGCGCGTCAGCTCGGCGCGGTCGAAACCCAGGCGCTGCCGACCAACGAAGAAGTCGAATCGGAGCTCCTCGCGTACCTCTCGCTCTACCAGGGCGACGAGCAGCGCGAGCGGCTGCAGGCGCTGCGCTATGCTGCGCTCGATGCGATGCGCGGGCTGGAGCCCTTCCGCCCGTATCTTTCCGGGCCAGTGCTGAAAGGCACCGCAAGCCGCTACGCCGATGTCGACCTGCAGCTGTTCACGGATGACCGCAAGGGGCTCGAGCTCTTCTTCCTCAATCGCGGCATGCCCTACGAGCTGAGCGAAGTCCGGCACTACTGCGGCGACGAGCCGCGCGAGGTGCAGGTGCTGCGCGTCGAGTGGGATGGCATCCCGTTCACGCTGGCCGTCTACGCCGCCAAGGAAGAGCGCAGCGCCCTCAAGGCGACGCCGGGGGGCCGCCAGATCGAGCGCGCCGGGATCAATGCGGTCGCCGCGCTGGCCGAGAGCGATGCGTAGGGCCGCCAGGTTCCTGCTCATCGCGGCGGTCGGGGCAACGGCGCTGGGCGCGGGAGTCTACGTGCAGCTCACGCGGCTCTCCCCCGACTCGCCCGCCCCGGGAGCGCCCGCCGCGCTCGCCCGGATCGAGTTGCCGGACCTCACCGGAAAGCCGGTCACGCTCGCAGCATGGCAAGGCAAGGTCCTGGTGATCAATTTCTGGGCAACCTGGTGCGCGCCCTGCCGCCAGGAGATCCCCGGGCTGATCGGTATCCAGCGCAAACATGCAGCGAACGGCGTCCAAGTTGTCGGCATCGCCGTCGATCAGGCTGACAAAGTGCAGAAATACGCCAAGGAGATCGGGATCAACTATCCGATCCTGGTGGCCGGCATGGACGGGTCGATCCTTGCCCGCGATCTTGGCAACCGGACCGGCGCCCTGCCGTTCACCGTCGTGCTGGACCGCGCCGGAAAGCTCATCAAGAGCCATCTGGGCCTCATCACCGAGGAAGAGCTCGACAAACTGCTTGGAACGCTCGCCCCAGATTCCGCAAAAAGCGGCTAACTGGCGGCTATAAGTTGGACATCTCCGGCGATCTCCGGCAAACTCGCCGGCCATGGCCAAACCAGCGAAAGCGCGCAAAGCCGGGGTGGCGCGGCGCAAGCGCCGGATCCTGGTCCTGCACGGACCCAACCTGAACCTGCTGGGGACCCGCGAGCCGGAGATCTACGGCCGCGAGACGCTGGACGAGGTGAATCGGCGGCTCGAGCTGGCGGCGCGGGTCGGCGGCGCCGAGATCGCCTGCTTCCAGAGCAACCACGAGGGCGACCTTGTCGATCGGGTCCAGGCGGCCCGCACCGAGGGCTTCGACATCATCGTGATCAATCCAGGCGGGCTCACCCACACCAGCGTTGCGTTGCGCGATGCGCTGGCGGGCGTGGCGATCCCGTTCCTGGAAGTGCACCTGTCCAACATCCACGCGCGCGAGCCGTTCCGCAGGCACTCGTACTTTTCCGACACTGCGGTCGGCACGATCTGCGGGCTGGGAAGCCGCGGATACGATTACGCGCTCCAGTACGCTCTGCAAGCCTGACCGGAGGGGCCGGCGCATCCTGCGCCCGGCCGGGGGGAACATCGAAAATGGACTTGAGAAAGCTCAAGAAGCTCATCGATCTCGTGCAGGAATCGGGGATCACCGAGCTCGAGGTGACCGAAGGCGAGGAGCGGGTGCGCATCCGCAGCGGCTCGGCGCCGGAGGTGTCGCCCGCCGTGCCGCCGAGCCTCGCCACGACACAGGCGATGCCCGTGCTCGCGCCGACCGGCGCGCCGGCGACCGAACCCGAGCCGCCCGGGGCACCCGCGGGCCACGTGGTGAAGTCGCCGATGGTCGGAACATTCTATCGGGCGGGGTCGCCCGGGACGAAACCCTTCGCCGAGGTGGGCGACACGGTGAAAGCCGGCCAGACGATCTGCATCATCGAGGCGATGAAGCTCATGAACGAGATCGAGTGCGACAAGGACGGCGTCGTGAAAACCATCCTCGTCGAGAACGGTCAACCGGTCGAATACGGCGAGCCCCTGTTCGTCATCGAGTGATGTTTGAAAAGATCCTGATCGCCAACCGCGGCGAGATCGCCCTGCGCATCCAGCGCGCCTGCCGCGAGCTCGACATCAAGACGGTCGTCGTGCACTCGGAGGCCGACCGCGAGGCGAAATACGTGAAGCTCGCGGACGAATCGGTGTGCATCGGCCCGCCGGCGGCGGCGCAGTCCTATCTCAACATCCCGGCAATCATTTCCGCAGCCGAGGTGACCGATTCGGAAGCGATCCACCCCGGCTACGGTTTCCTGTCCGAGAACGCGGATTTCGCCGAGCGCGTGGAGCGCAGCGGTTTCGTGTTCATCGGGCCCCGGCCCGAGAACATCCGCCTGATGGGCGACAAGGTGAGCGCCAAGGAAGCGATGAAGAAGGCGGGTGTGCCGGTCGTGCTCGGATCCGAAGGCGCGCTTCCCGAAGATCCCGCGGAGATCCAGAAGATCGCGCGCGCCCTCAAGTACCCGGTGATCATCAAGGCCTCGGGCGGCGGCGGCGGGCGCGGCATGCGGGTGGTGCACACGGATGCCGCGCTGCTTCCCGCGGTGTCGCTCACGCGCACCGAGGCGGAAGCGGCATTCGGCAATCCAACGGTGTACATGGAGAAGTTCCTGGAGCACCCGCGGCACATCGAGATCCAGATACTCGCAGACGCGCACCGCAACGCGGTCTACCTGGGCGAACGCGACTGCTCGATGCAGCGCCGGCACCAGAAGGTGATCGAAGAGGCGCCGGCGCCGGACATCACGCCGCGGCAGCGGGCGAAGATCGGCGAACGCTGCGCCGAAGCCTGCAAGAAGATCAACTACCGCGGCGCGGGAACCTTCGAGTTCCTCTACGAGGACGAAGAGTTCTACTTCATCGAGATGAACACGCGCGTGCAGGTGGAGCATCCGGTCACCGAGCTCATCACCGGGATCGACATCGTGCAGCAGCAGATCCGCATTGCGGCGAACGAGAAGCTCGGCATCCGCCAGCGCGACGTGGAGCTGCGCGGGCACGCGATCGAGTGCCGCATCAATGCGGAGAATCCGTTCACGTTCACGCCTTCGCCCGGCAAAATCACGTCCTACCATCCGCCGGGCGGCCCCGGCATACGCGTCGATTCGCACGTCTACCAGGGCTACACGGTGCCGCCCTACTACGATTCGATGGTGGGCAAGGTGATCGCTTACGGGGCAACGCGCGATCAGGCGATTCGCCGCATGCGCATCGCGCTCTCCGAGATGGTGGTGCAGGGCATCGAGACCAACATTCCGCTGCACCAGGATCTGCTCAACGACACGCGCTTTCTGCGCGGTGGAACGAGCATCCACTACCTCGAGCAAAAGCTCGCGCAAATGGCGAAGCGCTCGACCTCCATCTAGCAGCCTTTCGGGTCACGCGCCGCGCGGCCCGAGCACGCCAGAAGCACCACTGATGCCTTGGATCTCGCTCATCGTCGAGACGCCGGCCGGAGAGGCGGAGCGACTCTCCGACGCCTTCCTGGCGCTCGGCGCGGTATCGGTGAGCGTCACGGATGCGGATGCCGGCACACCCGACGAGCACCCCATGTTCGGCGAGCCCGGCGAACTCGTGGCCCGATCCTGGGATCGGAGCGTGGTCAGTGCGCTGTGCAAGGTGGACGCCGATTGCGACGCGTTGCTCGCGGCGGCTGCCGAGCAGGCCGGGCTCGCCGGCGCCCCTGCATATCGGACCGAGCGGGTCGACGATGCAGATTGGGTGCGCGTCACCCAGGCGCAATTCGAGCCAATCCGGGTGGCAGAGCGCCTCTGGGTCGTGCCGTCCTGGTCCACGCCACCCGACCCGGACGCGGCGACCATCATCCTCGATCCGGGACTGGCGTTCGGCACGGGCAGCCATCCCACGACGCGGCTGTGCATCGAGTGGCTTGCCCACCGCGTGAGCGCGGGTGCCTGCGTGCTCGACTATGGCTGCGGATCCGGTATATTGGCCATCGCCGCGATGAAGCTCGGCGCCGCGGCGGCACTCGGCGTCGATATCGATCCTGACGCAGTCACCGCAGCGCGTGCCAATGCAGCGCGCAACGAGGTGGCGGCACGATTCCAGGACACTCTCGCGCCGCTCGACATGAATGCGAATCTCGTGGTTGCCAACATTCTCGCCAACCCGCTGAAAGTGCTTGCTCCGCTGCTCGCCGCACACACGCGGCGCGGCGGCCGCATCGCGCTGGCGGGGCTGCTCACGCCTCAGGTGGACGACGTGTCGAACGCCTATGCGCCGTGGTTCGCCATGGCGCCGTTCGGTGCGCGCGACAGTTGGACCGTATTGGAGGGCGTGCGGCGATGACCCTCATCACCCGTTGCCCGTCGTGCAGCACCACATTCCGCGTCACCGGAAGCCAGATCGAAGCTCGCAACGGGCGCGTGCGGTGCGGTCGCTGCTCGGTAATCTTCGACGCGCGCGATGCGCTCGCCGAGCACCTGGATGTCGGCGAGCCCGAATCGTCCTCTTCCGGGCGAACACCGATATTCGACCCGAGCGTCGCGCCCCCGCAGGAACCGACGCCGGAGTCGGCCTCGAGTCAGAGCCGCATTCCGCTTCCAGACCGGGGCAGCATTCCCTTGCAGGATCGGGGCAGCGTTCCGCTTCAGGACCGCGGCAGCATTCCACTCCAGGACCACGACAGCGTTCCACTCCAGGACCACGACAGCATTCCGCTCCAGGATCGCGGCAGCACCCCGCTCCCCGACGAAGAGCGCTACGAGGACGAGATCGACTATTCGGACGCCGAGGGCGACGGGTATGGTTTCGGCCCGGAGCGCAAACGACGCGCGCGCGCCGGCACGATCATGTGGGGGCTGGCCAGCCTCGTCCTTTTGCTGGCGTTCTGCGCGCAGGTGGTCTACGCGTTCCGCAGCGACATCGCGGCGCGGGATCCCGATGCGCGCAGGTGGCTCGGTCTCGCCTGCGAGCGTCTCGGCTGCGATCTGCCGCTCCCCGGCCACGGCGATCTGGTGACGATCGAACTGTCCGAGATGCATCCGGAGCCGGAGATGCCCGGAGTCCTTTCGCTGACCGCAGTGCTGCGCAATCGCGCCGCGTTCACGCAGCGGCAGCCCTGGATCGAGCTCACGCTCACCGATGCGCGCGATCGCGCAATCGCCCGGCGCGTACTCGCGCCCCGCGACTATCTCGGCGAGCGCGTCGAATTCGAGCGTGGCCTGGCCCCCGGCGCCGAACAATCCTTGCGCCTGCTGCTGGACACCGCGAGCGTACAGCCCACCGGCTACCGACTTCTGCTCTACTACCCCTGATCGGAGATCAATGCGAATCCTCATCTGCGGCTCGATCGCTTACGACAACATCATGGTATTTCGCGGGCGGTTCAAGGAGCACATCCTTCCCGAACAGATTCACATCTTGAACGTCGCGTTCCTCGTGCCCGATCTGCGGCGGGAATTCGGCGGCTGCGCCGGGAACATCGGCTACAACCTCAAGATGCTCGGCGGCGACCCGCTGATCATGGCAACGATCGGGGACGATGCCAATTCGTACGTCGCTCGGCTCGATCACCTCGGGCTCGCGCGCGATTTCGTGCGCCATGTGCCCGACACGCTCACGGCGCAGGCGTTCATCACGACCGACCTCGATGACAATCAGATCACCGCGTTTCACCCTGGCGCGATGAATCACTCGCATCTGAATCGCATCACGCCCGACCTGAAAGCGGCGCTCGCGATCGTTGCGCCCGATGGCCGGGACGGCATGCTGCAGCACGCGCGCGAGCTCGTCGCAGCCGGCATTCCGTTCGTCTTCGATCCTGGCCAGGGGTTGCCGATGTTCTCCGGCGAGGAAGTGCTCGCGTTTCTGAAGGATGCGAGCTACCTCGCGGTGAACGATTACGAAGGCAAGATGGTCGAGGAGAAGACGGGCCGGAGCCTCGCGGATCTCGCAAGCCTGGTGCGCGCGGTGATCGTGACGCGAGGAGGCGAAGGCTCGACGATCTTCGCGGAGGGCAAGCGACACGACATTCCGTGCGTGAAGGCCGAGGAGGTCGTCGATCCCACCGGTTGCGGCGACGCCTACCGCGCGGGGCTGCTCTACGGAATCGGACAGGGCTGGGACTGGCAGAAAACCGGGCAGCTCGCCTCGCTGATGGGGTCGCTCAAGATTGCCGCGCGCGGCGGGCAAAATCATCGGGCGACGCGCGAGGCGATCGGCGCGCGTTATCGGGAGGCGTTCGGCGCGAAGCTTTGGTGAGGGTTGCGGGTTCCGCGCAGACCTGCAAAGCACTTCAAGCGCCCGTCATCCCCGCGCAAGCGGGGATCCAGCATCTTGAATGCACTCGGACTGGATTCCCGCTTGCGCGGGAATGACGCGATCAGTCCTTCTCTAGGAACGTAGGACGACTCCGGCGGCGGCATCCGTCAGCGCGCCTTTCTCCCAGGTCACGGCGCCGTTCACGACGGTGTACTCGACCCCGTGAGAGCGCATGACCATGCGCTTGGCCCCACCGGGAAGGTCGTAGCGGCGCTCCGGCCGACCCGCCGACCCGATCGTCGCCGGATCGAAAATTGCGATGTCGGCGGCGAGACCCGGCGCAAGCCGACCGCGGTCGCGGATGCCGAAGAAGTCCGCGGGATCGGCGGTCATGCGCTGCACCGCGTGCTCGAGTGTCAACACCTTGCGCTCGCGCACCCACGTGCCGAGTACGTAAGTGGGATAACCCGAGTCGCACAGCATGTCGACGTGCGCGCCCCCGTCGCCCAGGCCGATGAGGATCGCGGGGTCGTTGAGCAGCTCCGCCATGCGATCCGTGCGCGTGTTGAAAGAGGCCATGGTGAACTCGTTCTCGAGCTCGTCGGCGAGCGTGAGATCGAGTAGCGCGTCGACGCCGTCCTTGCCCTGTGCGGCGGCAACTTCCGCAACCGTCATGCCTTCCCAGCGCTTGAGTGCCGGCGACTTCACCTCGTGCACGGTAACGCGCGCCCAGTTGCCGAAGGCGAGCGGCCGCTTCAGCTCCTCGCGAAACTGATCCCGGAACCCGGGGTCGCGATAGACGGCGGCCTGCGCCTCTTTCGACTTGTCCTCGAACACGCGCTTCCACGACGGAAACGCGGCGAACGAGAAGGGGCTGCGCATGTTGATCTCGCGCGTGAGCGGTAGCGGCGAGGTCTGCGGCCGCGCGCCGCGCGCGATCAAGGGCGCGGCCTTGCGCAGCGTGTCGCGAACCGCCTCCGGCAGGTCATCGCGATCGAACATGGCGATGAACGTGACGGGCCGCCCACTCTCCGTGAGCAGCAGGTCGAGGATCTCGAGTCCGTCCTGCTCCAGCACCGCGATTTGCCGGGTCAGCGCGATTTCGATGGCGCCCTTGTCCCGGGCCTTCAGCGTGCGGGCATAAGCCTTCAGTTCCTCGCGACTCGCGTTGCGACAGGCGAGCGGTCGTCCGCCAAAACCGAGGTGCTGATTGAGGATCGTGCTGGAAAATCCGAATGCGCCGGCATCGAGCGCTTCGCCGAGCAGACCTGCGATGCGCGCGGTTTCGTCGGGTGTCGCAGCGCGCTCGATCGACGCCTCACCCATCACGTAGTGTCGAAACGGCGTGAGCGGCGCAAGGAACGCCAGATTGACGGCTGGCTTGCGGCGCGCCGCCGCGTCAAGGTACTCGGGAAATGTCTCCCAGTCCCAGGTGATGCCGCGATCGAGCACTTCGAACGGAATGGCTTCGACGTTCACGAGGTCGTGCATCGCCACCTCGCGGGCGGCGGGCCGGCAGGGCGCGATGCCGACACCGCAATTGCCCATCACGACCGACGTCACGCCGTGCCATGACGACGGTGTGACCGCGCCATCCCAGCAGATCTGTGCGTCGTAATGCGTGTGCGGGTCGATGAACCCGGGCGCCACGACCAGATCCGTCGCATCGATGACGCGCGCCGCGCCGTCCGCGAACTTGCCGATTTCGGCAATGCGTCCGTCAGTGACTCCGACATCGGCGCGCATCGCGGGCCGACCGGTGCCGTCGACGACAAGTCCGTTCCGGAGAAGTAGGTCGAATGCCATGGGATCGCCTCGTTAGCATCATCCCCTCCTCTCCGAGGAGGGGTGGCTGCGCAGCAGCCGGGGTGGTGTTCCAGAGCGCCATTCTGACTGCATGACCCGACGGGGTGGTTCGAGTCTACCTGCCCCCCGACTCCTGCTGCAGCGCCTTGCGGATCGCGGCGGCGTCGGCCTCGAGCGAATCGCGCCCGGGATTGCGCGCGGGCCAGTCGATCTTCATGCCGTCTTCCCGCCGGCGCGGCACGAGATGCACGTGGAAATGGAACACGGTCTGCCCGGCGAGCTTGCCGTTCGCCTGGTACTGGCTGAGCCCCTCGGGCGCAAACGCTTCCTCGATTGCGCGCGCGACGCGCACCACCGTCCGGCCGACTGCGGCGCCCGATGCCTCGTCGAGCCGGAAGAGGTTCTCCACGTGCCGCTTGGTCGCGACCAGCACGTGACCCGGATTCACCGACCCGATGTCCATGAACGCGATGGTGTCATCGTCCTCGTGAACGACGCTTGCAGGAATCTCTCCCGCGACGATCCTGCAAAACACGCAATCCGACATTTAGATCTCCCCCGTTACACCATTACAATCCACGCGTCGGCGCCCTACTTTGCCGGAGCGCTCGCCGCGATGCACAACGCCCCCACCAGCCTCCCCACTCGCGTCATCCGCATCGTACGCATCGTCGGCCACGTCGTCCGCGGACTGTGGGTGACCGGAGTGCGCTTTCCGCGGCTCGACGCGGCCGGTCAGGATAACGAACTCCGGCGCTGGGCGCGGCGACTGCTCGCGATTCTAAATGTACGCGTGTCTTGCCTCAACGAGCCGGCCGCGCTGCCGCCGCGCTGTATGCTCGTCGCCAATCACGTGTCGTGGCTCGACGTCATGACGATCTTCGCAGTGCGGCCGGCGGTGTTCGTCGCAAAGGACGAGGTCCGGCGCTGGCCCGTGATCGGAAAGCTGTGCGCGCAGGCCGGCACGCTCTTCATAGAGCGCGGCCGAGGTCACCATGCGAGGCACATCAATGGCCGCGTGGCCACCACGCTCTCGACGGGCCGGGTGTTCGCGATGTTCCCGGAGGGGACGACCAGCGACGGCCGGATCTTGAATAGCTTCCATCGTGCGCTTTTTCAGAGCGCGGTGGACGCCGAGGCCGTGCTGCAGCCGGTCGGGATTCGCTATACCGATCCGGATGGTGCGTGGACCGACGCGCCGGCTTTCGTCGGCGACATGACGCTCGTCGAATCGATCTGGCGCCTCGTGTCGGCGCCAACGCTTGTTGCGGAGCTGCACTTCGCGTCCGCGATCCCCGCACGCGGCCTTCACCGCAGGGAGCTTGCGCAGCAGGCGGAGACGGCTATTGCCGGCGTTCTGGCTCTGGCGCGGCCTGGCACGCCACCTGGAACACGCTCCGATCCTCCAGACGCACCGCAGTAAGCCGGCCGCCCCAGACGCAGCCGCTGTCGAGCGCAAGCAGATCGGGACGGATCAGCAGGCCGAGCGCCGACCAGTGCCCGCAGACAATTGGCACTCTGGCGCTTGCGCGGCCCGGCACGTCGAACCAAGGCAGGTAGCCGCGCGGCGCACTCTCGAGCTCGCCTTTCGCGCGAAAGTCCATGACCCCGTTCGGATCGACGAACCGCATGCGCGTCATGGCATTCACCACTACGCGCAGCCGATCGATCCCCCGCAAACGCTCCTGCCAGCGATCGGGCTGACTGCCGTACAGCCCTGCAAGAAACGTGCGGTAGTCGGGCGCGCGCAATGCCGACTCCACCTCTGTCGCCAGTTCCTGAGCCCGCTCGATCGACCACGCGGGCAGCAATCCCGCGTGCACCATTGCGTAGCCTTGATCGACGTGCATCATGGGTCGCGCCCGCAGCCACTCCACCAGCGCGTCGCAATCCGGCGCGGCGAGCACGTCCCCGAACGAATCGTCGGCGCGCTTCTTGCCGTAGCCCGCCACGTGCGCGAAAAGATGAATGTCGTGATTGCCGAGGACGGTCACCGCGCTGTCACCGAGCGATTTCACGAAGCGCAGGACCTCGGCCGATTGCGGACCGCGGTTCACGAGGTCGCCCACGAACCAGAGCCGGTCGCGCGCGGCGTCGAAGCGGATCTCGTCGAGCAGCCGCTCGAGCTCGGCAAAGCAGCCCTGGACGTCGCCGATCGCGTAGGTCGCCAAGCGCCGGTCCCTTCCCTCAATCCATCGGAAAACCGACGTAGTTTTCGGCGAGGCTCGTCGACGCCGCCTGGGAGCTTGTGACGTAGTCGAGCTCGGCGAGTTGCACGCGGTGCTGGAAGGCGTCGCCGCCCGGCGCGCGATGCAGCATCGACGTCATCCACCACGAAAAGCGCTGGGCCTTCCAGATGCGCCGCAGGCATGTCGTGGAGTACGCGTCGAGTGCCTCGCCGCTTCCCGTCCGATAATGCGCGACGAGCGCCTTCGCGAGCACGTTGACGTCGGCGACGGCGAGATTCAGGCCCTTTGCGCCGGTCGGCGGAACGATGTGCGCCGAATCGCCGGCCAGAAAGAGCCGGCCGAAGCGCATCGGCTCGGCGACGAAGCTCCGCATCGCGACGATGCCCTTCTGGAAGATCGGCCCTTCGATCAGCTTCCAGCCTTCGTGCGTTGCGAGCCGCGCCTGAAACTCCTCCCAGATCCGGTCGTCGGACCAGGTGTCCACATTGTCGAGCGGATCGCACTGGAAGTAGAGACGCTGCACCTCGGGCGAGCGGGTGCTGACCAGCGCGAAGCCGCGCTGATGCAGCGTATAGATGAGCTCCTCGGTGGAGGGCGGCGCCTTGGCGAGGATGCCGAACCATCCGAACGGGTACGTGCGCTCGTAGACGGTGAGCGCGCCCTTCGGGAGCGAGCGCCGGCACACACCGTGAAAGCCGTCGCAGCCGGCGATGAAGTCGCATTCCAGCGAGTGCTCGACACCGTCGTGCTCATAGCGGATCAGCGGCTTGTCCGCCGTGAAGTTATGGATGTTCACATCCTTCGCCTCGAAAACGATCGCGCCGCCCACGTCGAGGCGCGCCTTCACGAGATCCTTGATGACCTCGTGCTGGGCATACACGGTGATCGCGCGTCCGCCGGTGAGCCCGGTGAGATCGATCCGATGCGACTGACCGCCGAAGCGCAGCTCGATGCCCTTGTGCATGAAGCCCTCGCGCTTCATGCGCTCGCCGACGCCGGTCGCCGTCAGCAGATCCACGGTGCCCTGCTCGAGCACGCCCGCGCGGAGCGTCGCCTCGATCTCCGCGCGGCTGCGAATCTCGAGGACGACTGATTCGATTCCCTGCAGATGCAGCAGGTGCGAGAGCAGCAGCCCCGCGGGGCCCGCTCCGACGATGCCGACTTGTGTACGCATGGCGATCCTCCTAGATCAAGCGGACCGGCGACGGGCGCACGATCCGACCGGTAGCTACTACTTTACCGTCTCCCGGAGATGCGTCGCGTGGGCAGCGCGGCGTTCCATTGTCCGGGATGCAAGCGACAAAGCCGCGGCCGCGACGGCGAAGCTCAGCAGGAGTCCGAGCGTCCCTTCCCAGCTTCCCGCGTATTCCCGCCCCGCCGCAAGCACCGGCGGGCCGAAAAGCTGCCCGGTGTTCGATCCCATGACCATGAGCCCGCCCATCGAGCCGATCAGGGCAGCCGACGTTGCATACACTGGAGCCGCAGCGAGCGCGGCGGCGGGGATGAGCCCGCCGAAGACGCCGAAACCGCAGGCGATGACGAGCCGCAGCTCGTTCGGGAGCGCCTGGGACACGATGCCGACCTCTGTGATGGCCATGCCGACCGATCCCAGCGTGAGCAGGAACCAGATCGGCGCCCCGCGACCCATCGCCCAGCCTCCGAGATAGCTGCCCGCTGCGTTGAATGCCAATACCAGCGCTGGCACGCCCGCCGAGATCAGGGGGGCAGAGCCGTGGACCTCGACCATGTAGGTAGGCAGCCAGTTCATCATCGAAATGTGCTGTGCCGCGTAGAGGCCGAAGGTAAGCGCGACCAGCACGGCGCCCGGGACGGCCACGCTGCGGCCGACGCTGCGGAGGATGGACTCCCGATGCGTGCTGCGCTTCTGTGCGCGCTGCCATCCCGCGGTGGCGAGAAAAAAGACGAGCGCGCAGGCGAGCGTCACGGCGGCGCTCGTTCCCCATAGAAGTCGCCACCCGAACCGATCGACGACCAGCGCCGACACGATCAGCATGCCGGCGAAGCCGACGGGCATGTACGCGGCCCAGACACCGAGCGCCCATCCCCGGTCCTTGTACGACGTCGCGCGCGCGATGATCGCCCCGCCGGCCACGATGCACGAGGTGAAGCCCAGACCCTCGACGAAGCGCGATGCCAGCATGGACTCGCCGGAATGGGCGAATGCACCGAGCAGGCTGCCGGCCGCCAGCGTGACCAGACCAAACACGAGCACGCGGCGATGGCCGATGCGGTCCGCGATGGCGCCCGCGAAGAGCCCGAGACCGAAGCTCGTGGCGGAGATCATCGAGGCGATCCAGCCCGCCGTGACAAGACTGACGTTCAGCTCGGCGCGGATGTCCGGAAGCGCCGGAGGCAGCTTGCCGATGTGGCCCGCCGCGACGATTCCGGCCGCGAAAGCGATCCACACGACGAGCCATTGCGTTCGTTCGGTGCTTCGGTGAGGAGATTGATCCAACAGGGCCATTCTTCTTGTTCAACTCCTGTCGCATTGACGCTCGCGACCGGATCGCCGGACGCACCGCAGCAAATGCTCGATGACCGGGTCATCCGGCGCGGTCGAGTCGCCGGTACTGTATCGCTTCGGCGACGTGCGCCGCACCGACCGCTTCGACGCCGGCGAGATCGGCAATCGTTCGCGCGAGCCGCAGAACGCGATGGTACGCGCGTGCGGACAAATTGAGCCGGCCGATTGCATTCTTCAGGAGTGTCTCGCGCAGGAGCCTCGGCGCGGCAATGTCCCTCGAGCTCGCGCGCGCCGAGCTCGCTGTTCGACTTGCCCTGCCGCGCGAGCTGCGCGGCGCGCGCCTGCTCGACGCGCCCGCGCACGGTGGCGGAGGATTCGCCGCTCGACTGACGCAAGAGATCGTCCTGCGGCACGGCGGGGACTTCGATCTGGATATCGATGCGGTCGAGCAGCGGGCCGGAGATCTTGCCACGATAACGCGCGACCTGGTCCGGCGTGCAGGAGCACTTGCCGCCGTAATGGCCGAGGTACCCGCACGGACACGGGTTCATCGCCGCGACCAGCTGGAAGCACGCCGGAAAGTCCACCTGGCGTGCCGCGCGCGAGATCGTCACTCGGCCCGATTCGAGCGGCTCGCGCAGCACTTCGAGCACCCGGCGATCGAATTCCGGCAGCTCGTCGAGGAAGAGGACACCGCGATGCGCGAGCGAGATCTCGCCGGGGCGCGGATCGCCGCCGCCACCCACGAGCGCGACGCTGGACGCCGAGTGATGGGGCGTACGAAAAGGACGTCGGCGCCAGTCGTTCATGCAAAATCCGCCGGTCGATAGCGAACGCACTGCCGCGGAGTCGAGCGCCTCCGCCTCGGTCATCGGCGGCAAGACGCCAGGCAGCCGCGCCGCAAGCATCGACTTACCGGTGCCCGGCGGCCCGACCATCAACAAGCTGTGTCCGCCGGCCGCAGCGACTTCGAGCGCACGCTTGGCGTGCGCTTGCCCTCTCACGTCGGCAAGATCGAGATGCTCTGCTGCGGGAGGCGGCTGGCGCGGAGGCTGCACTGCGAGCGGCGTAGCACCCGAGAGATGCGCGCATACCGCGAGCAGACTCGCGGCCGGATGAACGCTCGCACCGTCGACCAGCGCCGCCTCGCGCGCACTCTCGGTCGGCAGCACGAACGCGCGGCCGTCCCGCGCCGCGCCGAGGGTCATTGCCAGCGCCCCGCGCACAGGTCGCAGCTCGCCGGAAAGCGAGAGCTCGCCGGCAAATTCGTAGCGCTCGAGCGACTCGGCGGGAACCTGCCGCGAAGCGGCGAGAATGCCGAGGGCGATCGGCAGATCGAAGCGCCCGCTTTCCTTGGGGAGTTCCGCCGGCGCCAGGTTGACAGTGATGCGTCGCGCGGGAAATTGGAAATTACAGTTGACCAGCGCTGCGCGGACCCGCTCGCGGCTCTCTTTCACCTCGGTGTCCGGCAATCCGACGATCGTGAAGCTCGGCAATCCGTTGCCGAGATGCACTTCGACGGTTACGAGGGGCGCCGCGAGCCCGGCGAGCGCTCGGCTGTGTACTACCGCCAGGGACATTTCGGGGCCGCCGCAAGTGGGACGGTGAATGGGGGTAGTCAAAGAACGCGCCTGGACCCGGTCGCGATGACCGGGCCGCGCCCCCGGCGGCGATCAGCCGCCCATCAGCCGTCAGATCGCAGCCGCTGCTCGAGCTCGCCCACGCGCGCCTCGAGCGCCGCGAGCTTCTCGCGCGTGCGCGCGAGCACCCTGGCCTGCACGTCGAATTCCTCGCGGGTCGCGAGCTCGAGCCGCTCAAGAGCTGCGGTGACAACGGCTTTCACGTTTCGCTCGACATCGCGCGCGGGGCTCGCCGCCAGGAGTTCGCTCAGTCGGGCGTTGACCTCTTCGATGAGTCGGGCGGGCTCCATGGCGTTGGGCAAATCCTGATGAAACGGCGTGCGCGGCCGAGTTTAGCACGCCGTATTGCAGCGTCATTTCACTCACGAAAATCGCGCACCATATCTGTGCAACTCGCCCCAAGCACGCACTCATTCGGGGCATTGAACCGGCGACAAAATCGAAGTGTCCTCTCAACTTATTGATCTTTATACCTTAACTTTCTGGCACGGCCTGTGCAGTAAGAACTCGGCATTTTCCACACATTTCGCACTCACTCGGAGGGAGATCATGAAAAAGTTTCTACTTGCCTCGATGGCCGCCGGTCTGCTTGCATTGCCGGGTGCCCAAGCGTTCGCACAGGCTACGCCGTCGTATTCCCTGTCGGGGAACCTGGGCATCACCAGCAACTACATCTTCCGGGGCATTACGCAAACCGGCGGCAAACCGGCCGTTCAGGGCGGTTTCGACTTTGCACACGACAGTGGCCTCTATGCCGGGACCTGGCTTTCGAACGTCAGCTGGCTCGAGGATTTCGGCGCTTACAACCACTCGAGCCTGGAGTGGGATTTCTACGCCGGCTTCAAGCGGAACATCGGCGATACGGACTTCTACTACGACCTCAGCACCATCTACTACTACTACCCGGGAAACAAGAATCCGGGCGCCACTTCCGCCGACACCTGGGAGATCGCCGCTGCACTCGGGTGGAAGTTCCTGGGCGTGAAGTACTCGTACGCATTGACAAACTACTTTGGCGCGAAGCCGATCGGTCAGGATACTGATGGCACCTGGTACCTCGACTTCTTCGCCAACTACCCCATCGAGAAGACCGGGTTCGCGGTATTCGGGGACTACGGCATCCTGAAGGTCAAGAACGATGGGAACCAGATCAGTGCGACAGAAGCGTCCTACAGTAACTGGAAGATTGGGGCCTCCTACACCGTCCAGTCGGGGCCCGTGAAGGACCTCGAGATCGGCGCGTTCTATTCCGACACCAATGTGAAGAATTCGCAGCTCGCCTCCGTCAACTTCTACACTGATCTGTCGGGATACAACACCGCGAAGGGCACAGGCGTCGTCTACATCAAGAAGGCGTTCTGAGGTCCGGCAAGGGTCCCGCCATTACAAGGGGTAGCAACATGAAATTCGTCACCGCAATCATCAAGCCGTTCAAGCTCGACGAGGTGCGAGAGGCACTGTCTGCCATAGGCGTGCAAGGCGTCACCGTCACCGAGGTGAAAGGCTTCGGGCGCCAGAAGGGCCACACCGAGCTCTACCGGGGCGCCGAGTACGTCGTCGATTTCCTGCCGAAGGTGAAGATCGAGGTCGCCATCAAATCGGACCTGCTCGACCAGGTCATCGAGGCGATCGAGAAATCCGCCAACACCGGGAAGATCGGCGACGGGAAGATCTTCGTCGCCGACCTCGAGCAGGTCGTCCGCATCCGCACCGGCGAGACCGGCGCGGATGCGCTGTAAGGGAGAACAAGACGTGATTCGAAAACTATTCGCATTGATTGCGCTCGTCGGCCTGGTCGGCATGGCCGCGCCGGCGGTTGCGGACGACACGCCATCGCCGACTGCCACGCCGATCCAGCTGGCGCAGGCACCGGCCGCACCGGCGCCCGAGGCTGCACCGGCACCCGCCGCCGAGGCAAAGCCAACGCTCGACACCGGTAGCACCGCGTGGATGATCACGGCGACGGTACTCGTGATCCTCATGACCATCCCGGGGCTGGCGCTTTTCTACGGTGGCCTGGTGCGCGCGAAGAACATGCTCTCGGTATTGATGCACGTCTTCGTGACGTTCTCGCTGGTCTCGATACTCTGGGCACTCTATGGCTACAGCCTGGCATTCACCGAGGGTCCCTGGAACACCGTGTACGGAGGATTCAGCAAGGCGTTCCTGGCGGGCATCGCGCCCGAGACGCTGAGCGGCGTGATTCCCGAGTATGTATTCATGGTCTTCCAGCTGACGTTCGCGGCGATCACGCCCGCGCTGATCGTCGGAGGCTTCGCGGAACGGATCAAGTTCTCGGCGGTGCTGTGGTTCATGGCGCTCTGGTTGACGTTCGTCTACGTACCGATCGCCCACATGGTCTGGGGCGGCGGCTGGCTCGCGACGCTGGGCGCGAAGGATTTCGCCGGCGGTACTGTGGTGCACATCAATGCCGGTATCGCCGCACTTGTCGGCTGCATGTTGCTCGGCAAGCGGATCGGCTACGGCAAGGAAGCGATGCCGCCGCATAACCTGACCTTCACGATGGTGGGCGCGGCGCTGCTGTGGGTGGGCTGGTTCGGCTTCAACGTCGGGAGCGAACTCGCGGCCGACGGCGTCGCCGGGCTGGTGCTCGCGAACACGCAGCTCGCCACCGCTGCGGCAGTGCTCGGCTGGATGTTCGCGGAGTGGATCGTGCGCGGCAAGCCCACGATGCTCGGCGCGGCATCGGGTGCCGTCGCCGGACTGGTTGCGATCACGCCTGCCTGCGGCTTCATCGGGCCAATCGGGTCGATCGTCCTCGGCTTGCTGGCCGGAATCGTCTGCTTCTGGGCGGTGACGGGCCTGAAGAGCGCATTCGGCTACGACGATTCGCTGGACGTGTTCGGCGTGCACGGCATCGGCGGAATCATCGGTGCGCTCGGCACCGGAGTCCTGATGTCCAAGGGCCTCGGCGGCGTGGGGTATGCCGATGGCGTCAGCATGGGCGGCCAGGTCTGGGTGCAGTTCATCGGCGTCGCCACGACAGTCGTATGGAGCGGTGTGGTGAGCTTCATCCTCTACAAGGTCGTCGACATGACGATCGGTCTGCGGGTTGTCGAGGAGCAGGAGCGCGAGGGCCTGGACGCCGCACAGCATGGGGAAGCTGCCTATCACATGTAATCCACGCTGACCGGAATGGGAGGGTTCGCCTCCCATTCCGGGGCACGGGCGGCGCGAAACATCTGGCACGCCGTCGGATAGTCTCCAAGCAGGGAAATGGCCCGCGAGGGCTTTGGCGAAGCGGGTGCCACAGGCACCCGCTTTTTTCTTGGGCGCGCGCGCTCCCTCGACGATGGGATGGAATGTGGGATCTCTGCGGTCTCAGTGACCCGCGCTGGATCCTCGGTGGGGCGACTGCCTTAAACAACTGATAATAAATAATTAATAATCTGCCCACTCACTGTCCCACTTGGATCGTGGGCAGAAATCCGATTGACAGCCTACCGGATCGGGAATGCAATAAACGATCGCGAATCCCTTGGAGGAGGGGAGGATGGAGGCCGAGTCGCTACTTCGCGAGATCACCGAGTACTGCCGGAACACCGGGGTCGCGGAGTCCACGTTCGGGCGCCTCGTCGTCAACGACGGGAAGTTCGTCAATCGCCTGCGCGACGGCGGACGCATCACGACCGCCACGCTCGAGCGCGTGCGCACGTTCATGTCGAGCAACATGCGCGCCCATCGCGACGGCAAGGCGGTGGCCGCGACACGTCCCATCGCCAGCGTCGCGCCGGTGGCTCTTGGTGCGCCTGGTCCGGCGTCTGAATCCGGCGCCCCGAAGGACCGGAATTTCCGGTTCTTCGACAACCGCCAGAAGTACCTTCTCTTCGTCAACACTTGTTCCGAGAAGGGCGTCGTCGCGCAGCGCGTGGCGATGGAGCTCGCGAATATCCATCCGCGGCCACCGGCAGTTCGCGTCTTCGACGCGGGCGTAGGCGACGGCACGGTGCTGACGCGCGTCATGCGCGCGATGCACAACCGTTTTTCCACGATGCCGTTCTACATCGTCGGCAAGGAAATCAGCCTCGAGGACGTGCGTCTCGCGCTCGAGAAGATGCCCGACCGCTATTACGAGCACCCCGCGAGCGTGCTCGTGATGACCAATCTCTACTATCGGGAGGCGCCGTGGCTCGTCCCGACTTCGGTGGCTGCCGCGACGGGGCTCGCTTGGCACGAGCTCGCACTCACCGGAACCACCGCGCACGAATTCGAGGAGCAGATCACCGCGCTCGGCCCGTGGCTCACCGAGCACTGGCGTGCGCACGTGAGCCCGAAGACCGGCAATCCGGTCTACGAACGTCCCGCCGTGCTCGTCATCTACCGGGAGGACCATCGCTTTCTGCTCGACCCGATCATCCCGCGCCGCGGAGGCGCCACAGCCGACTACGATCTCGTCATGGCCTCGCAGCCCTATCGCCTGCGCGCACCGCTCGAATTCAAGGCCGAGCGGGTGATCGCGCCGCTCGCCAAGAGCCTCGGTCCGGGCGGACGACTGCTCGGAATCCATTCGCACGGCAACGACCCGGGCCTGGAGATCCTGCAGAACGTATGGCCCGACGAGCAGCCATTTCAGCACGACCGGCACAACATTCTCAAAGCGGTGAAGGAAACGCTCGGCAGTGCGGCCCGCAACCTGAACTTCAATGCCTATTCGGACGCACGATCGCTGTTCCGCTACGACATGCACACGTTGCCTACCGAGATCTCCGATTCGATCGGCACCTCGACGCTCTTTGCGGCATGGAACGCCGCGGTGTACGTGGGTCAGATCGAGGATGCGCGGCTGGAGGGCGTGCTGACCGACCGGCGCTACCTGAACGCAACGAGCGACGTCCTGCACAAGCACGGCGGGCTCTGGTTCTGGGACGAGTCGTACATCATTTCGCGGCGGCGCGACTAGTGACATGGCCCAGACGGACGAACGCGCGGCAGTAGAGGCACCGGCCGGCCTGGCCGACGCCATCAGTACGCTTGTGAGGGCGGGATCGCTCGAAGCCTCCACACGTAACCTGGCCGACATCGAGAGCTATTCAGGCCTGCTGCCCCCGGGAAGCGATGTCTTCACGCCCTGGTTGCCCGGCGAGCCCTACCATCACCTCGTAGCGATGGCGCGGCATCTGCGTCAGGCGGGCTTCAACCCGGTACCGCACGTCTCGGCGCGGCGGCTGACCAATGTCGCTGCGGCACGCGACTTCTTCGGTCGTCTGCAAGGTGAAGCCAGCGTCGAGCGCGTCCTGACGGTCGCCGGCGACAGCAAGGCGGCCGCGGGTCCGTTCGATTCCAGTCTGGCCCTCATCGAGACGGGACTGCTGCAGGAGTACGGCATCCGCAGCGTCGGCATCGCCGGCTATCCGGAGGGACACCGCAAGATCCCGGATGCGCTCCTCCAGGCATCGCTTGCGGACAAGATCGATCTCGCGCAGCGCACCGGCATCGATCTCTTCATTGTTTCGCAATTCTGCTTCGACGGCGGGGTCATCGTCGATTGGCTACGAAGCCTGCGCGCGAGTGGCGTAGCGATTCCGGTGCGAGTCGGGGTGGCGGGCCCCGCGACGATTCGTGCGTTGCTCAACTACGGTGTCCGCTGCGGAATCGGCAATTCGCTCCGCGCGGTCGGAACCCAGGCAATATCGCTCACCCGGCTGGTGGTTCAGCAGGGGCCGGAGAAGGTCGTCCGCCGCGTCGCGCTCGACGGCAAGGGGCTGGGAATCGCGGGCTTGCATTGCTTCGCCTTCGGGGGCTTTGCACAGACGGCGCGGTGGATGGAAAATGTCGCCTGCGGACGTTTCCGCCTCGATGAGCCGAGCGACAGCTTCAGCGTGAGCGGCTGATACGGCTTGCAAACAATCAGGAGCACGACCATGACCCACCGCAACACGCCCCCGTTCCGCGCCGATCACGTCGGCAGCTTCCTGCGCCCGAAAGAACTGCTCGATGCACGCGAGAAGCAGCAGAAGGGCGAGATCACCCGCGAGGCGCTGCGCAAGGTTGAGGACGCCGCGATCCGCGACGTCGTCAAGTATCAGGAGGACCTCGGGCTGGAGGCAATTACCGACGGCGAGTTCCGGCGGACCTACTTTCACATCGACTTCCTCGAGCAGCTCGGCGGAGTCGAGGTGCGGGGCGGCATCGCGTCGAAGTTCCACGGCGCAGCGGGTGACGTGAGCTTTGCGCCCCCCGTGATGCACGTCGTGAGCAAGCTGAAGCACGAGAAGCCGATTCAGCTCGCTGATTTCAATTTCCTGAAGTCCGTCACCAAGCGCGGCGTTACCAAGGTCACGATTCCTTCGCCGACCATGCTGCATTTTCGCGGCGGGCGACAGGCGATCAGCAAGGAAGCGTATCCCGATCTCGAGGCGTTCTACGCGGACATCGCGGCATGCTATCGGGACGAGCTCAAATCGCTCGGCGCAGCGGGCTGCACCTACGTTCAGCTCGACGATACGAACCTCGCGTATCTGTGCGATCCGAAGCTGCGCGAAGGGGCCAAGCAGCGCGGCGACGATCCCGATGAGCTGCCGCGCCGCTACGCAAAGCTCATCAATGCCGCGATCGCCGATCGCCCCGAAGGCATGACGATCTGCACGCACCTCTGTCGCGGCAATTTCAAGAGCGCGTGGGTGGCGGAAGGCGGCTACGAGCCGGTGGCCGAGGCGCTGTTCAAGGATCTCGCCGTCGACGGCTATTTTCTCGAATACGACGACGAGCGCTCGGGCGATTTCTCGCCGTTACGCCACGTGCCGAAAGGCAAGATCGTCGTGCTCGGCCTGGTGACGACCAAGCTCGGCGAGCTCGAGAAGAAGGACGACATCAAGCGCCGCATCGACGAGGCAGCGAAATTCGTGCCCCTCGAGCAGCTCGCCCTTTCGCCACAGTGCGGCTTCTCCAGCACCGTGCACGGCAACGCGATCATGCTCGAAGCCCAGTCGGCGAAGATCAAGCTCGTCGTCGAGACCGCCAAGGAAGTATGGGGGTAGCGAAGCGCTCGTTCCTCTCCTCGTCGAGGAGGGGTGCCGCCGGAGGCGGCGGGGTGGTGTGCGGCGCTCGTTGAACCACCCCGACCGCTTCGCGGCCACCCCTCCTTGAAAAGGAGGGGATAAATCTGCCTCCGTCTCTCACCAACCAATTGGGTCGACCATTCGGTCGAGTGCACGTTTCATTATGATCGCGTCATAATGCACGCGCGACGTCCCGTCGCGCCGACACGACGACACAGGGGGAAATCCAGATGAGAGCGATCGTGCTGCTTGCCGCGCTGATGCTCGCCGCATCGCCGGCGCTCGCCAGGAAGGATTGCGAGGAACTGAAATCCGAGATCGAGGCGAAGATCAAGGCCAACGGCGTGCCCGTGTTCACCCTCGAGATCGTGCCCGCCGACGAGGTGAAGGACGGCGAAGTCGTCGGCAGCTGCGATGGCGGGACGAAGAAGATCGTCTACAAGCGCGGGTAGGTCCGCCGTCATTCCCGCGCACGCGGGAATCCGGACCAGGCATATTCAAGGGCCCGCCGGATTCCCGCTTTCGCGGGAACGAGTTAGTGTCGTACTGAGAGCTTCACGACGGCTTGTAGCCAGGCATCGGGAAAACAGGCTCCACCTCGGCGACATCGGCGGGCAGGAACACGCGCGGAACCCCGTCGCGAATCTGCACACCCGCCTCCAGGTTGCCTTCGACCTGTCCCTTGGCGTTGAACTTGATCGGGCCGCCCAGCATCACGCGGCTCTTGATGTCGGTCTGACGGACTGCCACGGCCAGCGTACCCGGGTCGGTGGTGCGTGCCCGCCGGAACGCGTCGGCAGCGACCAGGATCCCCTCGAACGTGTACCCGACGTTCAGACCGTGGTACACGAACTTGTCGTTCGGATACCGCTTGAGAAATGCCTGCTCGAGCGTCTTGGTGAGCGCGGCCTTCGGGTTGTACCAGGGGTTGTTGGTGATGCAGTAGTCCGCGGCCTTGCCCAGGACCTTCGAGAATTGCTCCTCGTACATCCCGGGCGAGCCCGGACCGATGATTCCCATGGGGTTCCAACGCTGCCGGATCATCTCGCGGCGCAGGGTGATCGCGTCGTTCAGTCGACAGACGAGCATGAGGAAGTCGGCCTTGGAGGCTTTCGCTTTCGCCACCTCGACCGACAGATCGCGCGCCGCCACATCGTACGGAATCGTTTCCACGATCTCGAACGGGAGTTGCGTGAGCTTGGGCTTGATGATGCTCACGCCTCGCGCGACGGCCTGGCCGAAGGTATCGTTGACGTGCATGAAGACCGCCGTACGCGGGGCGGTGTGGGTAGCCTGGAACAGGTCGCCCATCAGCGAAAGGCCCTGAGTGACGATCTCGGGCGCCGTGATGAATATGCGCGACACGAACTTGTAGCCCTGGTTGGTGATCTGCGGCGCGGCCGCGATGTTGACCACCAGGGGCACGCCGCGCTGCTCGGCAACCTGAGCGATGGCGATCGTCTGTCCCGAATCGAACGCGCCGACGAGAACGTTCGCGCCCTCCTGGATCAGGCGTTCGGCGCGCGTTCGCGCGACGTCGACGTTACTCTCCGTATCCCCGGACAAGATCTCGATGTCCACGCCCAGCATCTGCTTGATCAACGGCGGCGCGATCTCCGCCGCCCGCTGGCAGGATTGACCGATCAGCGCCTGCACGCCCGAGCGCGGCAGCAGCACACCGATCTTCAGCTTCGTGCTCTGCGCGCGCGCGATACCAAACGGAGCGAGTGCAGCGACAGCGCCCGCAGCGCCGACCGCCTTGCTGAACTCGCGACGATTCATGGGATTGCGATCCGTCATGACTCCTCCTTTATCTCGCGGGGGAACCCGCTCCGAGTTGAACCTCACACCGGGCGTCGCGTTCATGCGCGATCTCTCATAGCCGATTGTGCAATGCAACAGCCGGCCTGGTTCTGCGACCCTTTCCGACCACCTGCGCCCGCACCCCGATTGCCTCCAAGGCGCGCCGCATTTTCACATTGTTGTATAGCATTACAATACGCAGGTCAACGATCGTGCAAGGTAACGGTGGCTCAATCCCGCACCCAGCGCGGCCCGCGCCCGAGCAGCAACGCGCGCGTTCCAGGCATCGAATACGACGGCCTCGACTCGCTCCTCGGCTATGCGCTGCGACGCGCCCAGATCGCGGCATTCGAGGATTTCTACCGGGCGACCGCGGGCTTCGGCATCACGCCGCCGCGCTTCACGGCCCTGGTGATTCTGGGGGCCAACCCCGGACTGAGCCAGACTGCGCTCGGGCAGGTGCTCGGCATCGCGCGCTCCGGCGCCATGCTGATCACCGACTGGCTGGTGGGACGCGAGCTCGCCGAGCGGCACGCGCGCCCGAATGACGGCCGGGCGTGGGGGCTACACTTGACGCGCCGTGGCGAGCGCCTTCGCGACGAACTGATGCGCAAAGTGCGGACACACGATCGTCGGTTTGCCGCGCGGCTGCGCCCCGCTGAACAGCGCATGCTGTTCCGCCTGCTCGAGCAGGTCGCCGGGCAGATCGTCGCTGACACTCGCTCGCGTAGGAAGACCCGATGAGCCATCCCGCACCGATCCGCCGCATTGCGCTGGGCCGTGGACGCGTGATCATGGAACGCGATGCGCAGGGCACACAGCGCATGAAGAACTCGCTCGCGCTCGGCAAGTACCCTGTGAAGCTCACCGAACGCCTGGTCGAATATGCGCACCAAGCGCCCGATCGAACGCTCTTCGCAAAGCGTGACGGCACGGGAAGCTGGCGGACCCTGTCCTATGCCCAGGCGCTCGATGCGGCACGCCGCATCGGTCAGGCCCTGCTCGACCGCGGACTCGATGCAGAGCGCCCGCTCCTCATCCTCTCGGAGAACGATCTCGAGCACGCGATGCTCGCGCTGGCCGCACTTCACGTCGGTGTGCCGTTTGCGCCGGTGTCGCCGGCCTATTCCCTGATCTCGCAGGATTTCGGCAAGCTTCGCTACATCGTCGAGCTCATGACGCCGGGGCTAGTGTTCGTGGCAGATGGTCAACGGTACGAGCGTGCGCTGCGCGCCGCGCTGCCCGCAAGCACCGAGCTCGTCGTCACGGATGCGCCGCCGCAGGATCGCGCTGCCACACCGTTCGCCGCGCTTGTCGCCACCGACGCCACCGCGCGCGTCGACGCGGCATACGCCGCGGTCAATCCCGACACGCTCGCGAAATTTCTCTTCACCTCCGGGTCGACCGGCATGCCGAAGGCGGTGATTCACACGCAGCGGATGCTCTGCAGCAACCTGCAGCAGATCATCGACTGCCTGCCGTTCATGGCGGAGGAGCCGCCGGTGCTCGTCGACTGGCTGCCGTGGAATCACACGTTCGGCGGCAGCCATAACTTCGGTCTGACGCTCTACAACGGCGGCACGCTCTACATCGACGACGGCAAACCGGTTCCGCAGCTGATCGGCAAGACGATCGAAAACCTGCGCGAGATTGCACCGACGGTCTACTTCAACGTGCCGCGCGGATTCGAGGAGATCTTCGCGGCACTCGACGCAGACCGCGCGCTCGCCCGGCATTTTTTCAGCCGCGTGAAGATGCTCTTCTATGCTGCGGCAGGACTGTCGCAACCGATGTGGGACCGCCTGCACCGCGTCGCCGAGGAGACCTGCGGCGAGCGCATCCTGATGATCACCGGCCTCGGCATGACCGAGACCGCGCCGTTCGCGCTGTGTGCGAACTGGGAGGACGGGCGTTCGGGACTGGTCGGCATTCCCGCCCCGGGCCTGGAGCTGAAACTTGCGCCGGTCGAGGACAAGCTGGAAGCGCGCTACCGCGGGCCGAACGTCACGCCGGGATTCTGGCGCCAGCCGGAGTTGACGCAAGCAGGCTTCGACGAAGAAGGTTTTTACCGCAGTGGCGACGCAGTGCGCTTTGCCGATCCCGCAGACCCGGACCAGGGTTTGATGTTCGACGGACGAATCACCGAAGACTTCAAGCTCGACAGCGGCACTTGGGTCAGCGTCGGACCGCTACGCGCGAAGATCATGGCGGCGGGCGCGCCGTACGTGCAGGATGTCGTCATTACCGGCCTGAACCGGCGCGACGTCGGGATCATGGTATTTCCGCACGTCGATTCCTGCCGGCGCCTCTGCGAGGCGCTACCGCCGACCGCGGGTCTGGGCGAGATTGTCGCGGACGCGAACGTGCGCACGTGGTTCCAGAAGCTGCTCGACACGCTGGGCGACGGAAGCGAAGGCAGCGCGAGCCGCGTCGCGCGGGGAATGCTGCTCGAAGTGCCGCCGTCGATCGATCTCGGCGAGATGACCGACAAGGGATCGATCAACCAGCGCGCGGTGCTCGCGCACCGTGCCGCGCTCGTCGACGAACTTCATGCCGACGTGCCTTCGGCACGCGTATTCTTGGCAGATACTGCGGTCACCCACGCGAAACGGTAGTCTCGCGGGAAAATTTGATCTTCCCCTCCTCGGAGAGGAGGGCATAAGGACACAGGATGGCAAAACACACAGGCATATTCACCAACTACGATGACGTTTGGCTGCTCGATGGCGTGCGGACGCCGTTCGTGGACTACAACGGGGCGCTCGGATCGGTTTCGCCGACCGACCTCGGCATCAAGGTGGCGCGCGAGGTGTTCAGCGCATCGGGCGTCGACCCTGCGGACGTCGGGCACGTGTTCGCCGGCAACATGGCTCAGGCGAGCTTCGACGTGTTCTGCCTGCCGCGCCACGTCGGTCTGTATTCCGGTGTGCCGATCGAAGTACCCGCCACCATGACCCAGCGCGTATGCGGAACCGGCATCGAGCTCATCATGCAGGCGGGCGATCGCATCAAGCTCGGCCAGATCGCGCTCGGGCTGTGTGTCGGCACCGAGTCGATGTCGCGCAACCCGGTTGCGGCCTACACGCACCGCAGCGGGTTTCGCATGGGCCAGGTCGAGTTCAAGGACTTTCTGTGGGAAGCCCTGCTCGACCCTGCGCCGAACGCGACGATGGGCGACACCGCGGAGAATCTCGCCAAGCGGTACGAGATCAGCCGCGAGATGACCGACCGGTTTGCCCACGAGAGCTTCGAGCGCGCGCTCCATGCGAAGGAGAGCGGCTTTCTCACCGGCGAAATCACGCCTGTGAGCAACGAGACTTTCGAGCTCGCGGGATATCGGCCGCGCAGCATACGTCTCTCGTCGAAGACCGCGCGCCTCGATACCGACACCCACATCCGGCAATCGCCGCTCGAAAAGCTGGCCGCGATCCGGCCGGCATTCGGCGGCGTTCAAACCGGCGGCAACAGTTCCGCAATCGTGGATGGCGCAGCGGCTGCGCTGATCGCCTCGGGCGATCACGCGCGCGCGCGCGACAAGACTCCGCTCGCCCGTGTGATCGCCGGCACGGTGGTGGGTGTGCCTCCTGAGATCATGGGCATCGGCCCCGCGCCGGCGATTCGCATGCTCGCCGAGCGCACCGGCGTCGCGATCGATGCCATCGACCGCTTCGAGATCAACGAAGCGTTCGGCGCTCAATGCCTGGCGGTGATCCGCGAGCTCGGTATTCCTCGCGATCGCGTGAACGTCAACGGTGGCGCGATCGCGATCGGTCATCCGCTCGGCGCCACCGGCGTGCGCCTGACCCTGACGCTCGCCCGCGAGCTGCGCCGCAGCGGAAAGCGCTACGGCATCGCCTCCGCGTGCATCGGTGGCGGGCAGGGCATCGCCTTGCTCCTGGAGAATCCCGCGGGCTGTCCACTGACGCCGCACGGCGTCGGTTGTCACGGGTGAATTCCCGGCGCCGCGCCGGTCGGTGGCTGGGTATGACTCTGGTATATTTGCGACCCTATCGGCGCGCGGCGAATGATCCGTCGTCGGCAAGAAGGTCGCGTGTTGCAGATTTGTTTCTTCATAGCCGGTTTGCGCGGCAAGTTTCACCAAAGCAGGAGAGGTCAATGAAAGCGGTATTTTCGACGATGGTCGTGGCGGCACTGGTTGCAACACTCACGGGCTGCGCCGGTGGCAGCATGGGCATGGGCGGCGGAGAACAGTCGCCGACGGAGATCCGCCAAGGGCGCATTGAGCAAATCACGGCGACCCAGGTCAAACATCCCCACGAACTCGGTGTCGGCGCCATCCTTGGCGGCGCAGGCGGCGCAGCAATCGGAAGCCTGATCGGCGCCGGAACGGGGCGGGACGTCGCGATCGCGATGGGCGCAATCGTCGGCGCAGTCGGCGGCCAGTACGCCCAGAACCATTATGACAAGCCGAAACCCGCCCAGCAGATCGTCGTGCGACTCAACAGCGGCGTTCTCGTCGTGGTGACGCAGGCGCCCAATCCGAGCCTGTTTGTCGGCGAGCGTGTCTATGTCGAGGGCTCCGGACCGAGTGCACAGGTTGTTGCGCAGCATTGAAGCCAGGACCGGAAAACACGTCCGATAAAAAGGCCCGCGCGGCCGAAGCCGCGCGGGCAAAGCCGCTCCGAGGATAGGGAGAAGCCCCGGAGGGGACTTCGTGCCCTAGCCGATTTGCACCGGCACGAAGATTCGGGCCTCGCCGCGCTGCACGAGGAGCGCGGCCTGCTTGCCGGCGCCGTCGATGGCGCGCTTGAGGTCTTCTGCGGTGCGCACCGGCTTGCCGTTCACCCCGAGGATCACGTCCCCGCGTCGCACCCCGGCCTTGGCCGCCGCGCCCTGGGCACGCTCGACCAGGAGCCCGCCCTCGGTGCCGGCCTGCTTCGCCTCGGCCTCGGCGAGCGGGCGCACCGCCACGCCGAGCTTGCCTTGTGGGGCGCTGGTCGCCGCTGAGGCGAGCGTGGCCTGATCGGCGGGCATCTCGCCCACCGCGAGGGTGAGGGTTTGCTCCTTGCCCGCGCGCCACACCGTGAGGCTTGCCTGCGCGCCCGGCTTGGTGTCGGCCACCCGCGGGGGCAGATCGGCCGAATCGCTGATCGACTGGCCGTTCCAGGCGAGGATCACATCACCGCTCTTCAAGCCCGCCTTGGCCGCCGGACTGTCAGGCTCGACCTTGGAGATGAGCGCCCCTTCGGCCTTGGCCAGGCCAAAGGACTCGGCCAGCGGCGGGGTCACCGACTGGATCACCACCCCGATGCGCCCACGCGTCACCTTGCCGTACTTCACCAGGTCGTCCTTCACCTTGATCGCCACATCGATCGGGATGGCAAAGCTCACCCCCATGTAGCCCCCGGTGCGGCTATAGATCATCGAGTTGATCCCCACCACCTCACCATCGAGGTTGAACAGCGGCCCCCCGGAGTTGCCCGGGTTCACCGCCACATCGGTCTGGATGAAGGGCACCAGGCGCTCATCGGGCAGGTTCCGCGACTTCGCCGAGATGATCCCCGCGGTCACCGTGCTCTCCAGCCCAAAGGGCGAGCCGATCGCCGCAACCCACTCGCCCACCTCGGCCTTCTTCGGATCGCCGATCCGCACCGCCGGAAGTCCCGTGGCCTCGATCTTGATCACCGCCACGTCCGAGCGCGCATCGGCCCCCAGCACCTTGGCGCTGAACTCACGCTTGTCGGACAGGCGAACCGTCACCTCGTCGGCCCCGTCCACCACGTGCGCGTTGGTGAGTATCAGCCCATCGGGGCTGATGATGAACCCCGAGCCCACGCCCTGGCTGGGATGCGGGGTGCCCGGCTCGCCTTGCTCGCCTTGCTCGCCCGCCCCGGGAGGCACCGGAACGCCGAAGCGACGGAAGAATTCGCCAAAGGGGCCGTTCTGGTCGAACGGAACCTGCCCGGCAACCATCTCGGGCCCGTTCTTCTTCACCGTGACGTTCACCACCGTGGGCCCCTGCGCCTTCACCAGCGCGCTGAAGTCGGGCAGCCCGTGGCGCATCGCCGCGCTCGGGGCCTGTGGCGCGCTCGCCACCACGGGCGCTGCGCTCATCGCATTGGCATCGCTCACCCCGGGCAACTTCGCCTCGGTGCACCCCGCTGCAAACGCCGCGGCAACCGCCAGGGCTATGGCCGATGCGGCCAGACGATTGCGTTTCATCATCGCTCTCTCCTATCGCTCGCAAGCAGCGAGGGACCATCCCTCGTCTCGCCAGCGATGGTGAAACGCAATCCTTAAGCAAGCCTTAAGACCCCCCCAACCCCTACTCAGACAGGGGGAAAACGTGTCCCGCGACAGCCTGATAAAGTTCACGGTCAAGCCAGTCACGCCGGAGGAGTCCCATCATGACCACGCAGGCCAAGCAACGCGTCATCGCCATTGAGGAGCACTATTACGACAAGGAGCTCGCGTCCCTGTTCACGGGATTGGACGCGCGCACGGGCGGAAAGCTCCGCGAACGGCTAGAGGAAGTCGGCGCGGCGCGCCTCAACGAAATGGACGAGGCGGGCGTTGACGTGCAAGTGCTATCGCATGGCGCGCCGGCCACGCAGAAGCTCGACGCCAAGACCGCGGTGAGCGTCACGCGCGGCGTGAACGACCGGTTGAGCACGCTCGTGAAGGCGCATCCCGATCGCTTCGCCGCGTTCGCCGCGCTGCCTACCGCCGATCCGAAGGCCGCTGCCGACGAGCTGTCGCGCGCCGTCAACGAGCTCGGATTCAAGGGCACGATGATTCACGGCCTCACCGGTGGCGAGCACTTCATCGACGGTGAGCAGTTCTGGCCGATCTTCGAGCGCGCGCAGGCACTCGACGTGCCGATCTACCTGCACCCGGCGATTCCGCACCCTGCAATCATCGAGACCTACCTCAAGCCCTATCACGAGAAGTTTCCCGGCCTGCTCAATGCCGGGTGGGGCTTCACGATCGAGACGGCGACCATGGCGATCCGCCTGGTGCTGTCCGGCGTATTCGACAAGTACCCCAGGCTCAAGGTGATCCTCGGCCATCTCGGCGAGACGCTGCCCTATCTCGTCTGGCGGATCGACCACGCGCTGTCGCGCCCCGGCAATGCACCGAATCACTTTCGCGACACGTTCTGCAACAATTTCTACGTCACGACGAGCGGCTTCTTCTCCGATCCCGCGATGCTCTGTTGCATGCAGGAGATGGGCATCGACCACATTCTTTTCGCAGTCGACTGGCCCTTCGAAGCCTCGAGCAAGCTCGGCACGCAGTGGATGGAGCGCATCGCGCTGTCGGCAGAGGACAAGGTGAAGGTCCTGAGCGGCAACTCCGCGCGCCTGCTCAAGATGTGAGGGTCGTTTTTTCCCTCCTTGAAAAGGAGGGAATGATTAATTCGCCGCCGCGCCCCGCACGACCGCCATCCCGGTGATCCACTCGGGAATGATGCGGTAGTAGTCGAGCGTCATCTCGAAGGGCCCCGCGGCCTGCATGGCCGCCGCAGCGGCAACCCAGGTGCGCACCTCGTGCCCGCCGAAACCGGCTTCGCGGTCCATCAACTCGTCGGTGTAGGCATCGAAGCCTTCGAGGTCCTGGCGCAATAGGCGATCGAGGAACGCGCGGTCCCATGCTTCGCTCGGCGGCAGGCAAGGACCGCCGCCGGCGACCAGCGCCCGCGCCGCCGTAACCACCCGAGCCTGGCGCGCGTCGAAGTCTTTTTTCGTGGCGACATGCCGGTCGACAAGGCGCGCCACGACTTCCGGCGAGTTCATGTCCAGACGCGGCGTCGGGGGATCGTGCGAAAGACCGCCCGACCCGATGATGACGACGCGTCGGTCGAGGCCGCTCAGGAAGCGGCCGACCGCAGCGCCGAACTCGCGAACGCGCCGGAACGACGGGCGCGTGACGGCCACGCAGTTGACGACGATCGGCAGCACGGGATAGGCATTCACCGAACCGACGAGCTCGTGCAGCGGAATCGTCGTGCCGTGATCGACGGTGAGCCGATAGGAGATCGCGGGATCGAATCCGGCGTCGCTCACAAACCGGTGGCAATCCAGCGCCACCTGGCCTGGCACGTTCAATTCCCCGGCCGGAAGATCCCAGTCGCGGGACGCCGTCGCGGCAGCGCCAATGCAGAACGCCGGCATCATGTCGTAGAAAAGGCCGGTGAAGTGATCGGGCCCGAACACGACCAGCAGTTCCGGATCGCAACTGCGCAGCCACTCGCCTGCGGATTTCATGCCCTTGAAAAAGCCCTCGCGCGCTTCCCGGTCAGCGGGCTCGAGCGAACCGAGCAGCAGCGGGCTGTGGGAGCAACAGACCATCGACATGGACATGGGTTACGACTCCTCCTGCTCCGGCAAGACGCTAAGTCTTCGGTTCGCTCAGCGTCGTGGGAACGAACATCTCCTCGACGGTCAGCCGGCGCACCGCCAGCCCCTGTTCGTAGGAGTAGCGCGCCAAGGCTTCGAGCGTGGCTCGATTCGGCTCGACGCCGTAGGGCCAGTAATCGTCGCCCATCAGCGCGCGCGTATCCGCGACTTCCTGGGCTATCCATGGAAGCCCGATCTTCAGCGCCACCACCTCGCCCAGATCCTGCTCGGAGATCCGCTTGGCCGCCACGAACGCCTTCTGCAGACTGGCCGCCAACCAGGGATGTTTCGCCACGACGTCGTTCCGGATGCCCAGCGCATGCATGATGGGAAAAATCCCCGTGCGCCGGAAGTACTCCTTCTCTGCGGTTCGGAAATCCTCGAACATTCGTGCCACTTGAGGATGCGAGTCGAGGTAGCACGACGGCGCGCGCGCGCTGATCACCGCGTCGAGATCGCCCGCCGCCAGCATGTGCGAGAGAGAACGCCCCGCTGGTGCGGCCTCGAGCGGGAAACCGGGCGGGAGGTTCAATTCGAACTTGTCCTTGCGGCCGGGCTCCTCGAGTCCGCCCTGCACCCACTGCATCTCGTCATAGCGGACATGGTGCTCGTCGTGAATCATTCCGCGCGCCCAGAGCGCGGCAGACATCTGGTACTCGGGAACGCCGATCCGGCGACCCTTCAGATCGGCGGGAGACCGGATGCTCCGATCCCTGCGAATGTAGATTGCGGAATGTCGGAACATGCGCGAAAGGAACACCGGAATGGCCTGGTACGGATTATTTCCCCGCGACAGCGCGATCAGGTACGGACTGAATCCGATCTCCGAGACGTCGAATTCCTGGTGCAGATATGCCCGATGGAAGCATTCTTCGGGATTGAGCACGAGGAAGTTCGCACGACAGCCTTCGATCCGTACGCGTCCGTCGAGCAGCGGCCGGACGCGATCGTAATCCCAGCTCGCGATGGTGATCTCGACGCCGCTCATGCCGCAGCCGGCCTCCGCCGCCGGCCGGTGCGCCACAAAGACCACAACGTCAGCGCGACGAATCCCATCACGATCGGTCGCGACAGCAGCGCCGCGGGCTGGTCGGCGAACAGCGTGACCGTCTGGCGGAAGAACACCTCGAAGTTCTCGCCCAGCGCGAAGCCGACGATGAACGTCGCAAACGAGAAATCGAGCTTGCGCATGAAATAGCCGAGCACCGCGAAGACCATCATCACACCCACCGAGAACATCGTGCTGCCGTTCGAGAAGGCACCCGCGATGCACAGCACGACGATGACCGGATGCAACATGCTCAGCGGGACTTTCACGAGAAGTGCGAAGAATCGCAGCCCGACGCTGCCGATCACCAGGTTGAAGAGGTTGCCGACCGCCATGACCGCGAAGATACCGTACACGAGTTGAGGGCTGTTCTTGAAGATCAGGGGACCGGGATCGACGCCGTGAATCAGGAAGGCGCCGATCAGGATCGCGGCGGAAAGGCTGCCCGGAACGCCGATCGCGAGCAACGGAATGAGGTTCGCGCCGGACACCGCGCTGTTCGCCGCCTCGCATGCAGCGACGCCCTCGAGCTCGCCTTTCCCGAAGCGCTCCGGATGCTTGGACGCGCGCTTCGCCGCGGCATACCCCAGAAATCCGGCCACGATTGCGCCGACGCCCGGCAGGGCACCGATGCCCGTGCCGATCAAGGTCGAGCGCACGATGGTCCGGAAGCAACGCTTCCACTCGCTCCAGGTGACGATCCGGTTCTCCCGCGGAACGTCCTTCGCGTAGACGTCGATCACGCGCCGTTCGCCCACGTCCGAGTGCAGGTAGCGCTCGATCTGGATCAGCACTTCCGACAGTGCGAGCAGCCCGATCGTGAGCGGAATGATCGGAATGCCGTCCTCCAGCTCCACGAAGCCGAACGTCAACCGGGGCTCGGCGGTGGCGATATCGAGTCCGACCGTGCTGAGGAAACCTCCCAGCACTGCGGCCATGAGCCCGCGCACGAGCGACTGGCCCGAAAGCCCGGCGACGATCGTGAGCGAGAACATCAGTACCGCCGTCATCTCCGCGGGGCCCATCTTCAGCGCGAGCAGCGCAAGCGGCGCGGCAACGGTGAACAGGACGATGTCGCTGAATGCATCACCGAACACCGAGGAAAAGAGCGCCATCTTCATCGCCTTGATCCCCTTGCCCTGGCGCGCAAGCGGGTAGCCGTCGAATGCGGTCGAGGTCGCCTCCGGCGAGCCTGGCGTGTTGAGCAGGATGGCGGTGATGGAGCCGCCGAACGTGCCGCCCTTCATGATCCCGATCAGGAACGCGATGCCCGCGAGCGGCGACATGTAATACGTGAGCGGCAGGGCGATCGCGATCGCCATCGGTGCATTCAGCCCGGGGATTGCGCCGACGAGGATGCCGGTGAAAACCCCCGCCGCCATGAACATCAGGTTGATCGGGGTAAACGCGTCCGCGATGCCGGCGAGGATGACGTCCATGGTCAGCAGTGCGTCACGGCAGCAGCACCGTGAAGAGGTATCTGAAGATCGCGAACACGGCCACCGGCGCAAGGATCGACACGGCGACCAGCCTGATCGGGTGGCGGCGGCCTTCCATGACGAGCATCGCAACCGCGACCGTGATCACGCTGCCCGCGATGAAGCCGAGGTAAGTGATCGCGAGGAAGCTCCCGGCCAGCGCGATCGATGCGGTGATGATGTAGAAAAAATTCTCCGACCGGAGCGGAGCCGGTCCGTCCTCCTCCTTGCCCCGGCGCACGAGCCGGGATACCCAGAGCAGCACGGCGAGGCCGGTAAAGAGCCACATGAGGGTGAGGGGAAAGACGTCGGGGGCGACGCCGGCACTGCCAGCGTCGCCCCCGACCTGCGCGGGGATGATCGCGAACAGCGACACCGCCCCGAACAGCATGAGCACCAGCCCCGCGACGATATCGGCACGTCGCACGACTACCCCCTCCCCCTCGTCCGCACCGCTACTTTTTCTTAAGCTCCTGGACCAGCGGCGCCACGACGTCGTACTGCCGGTGCAGGTAAGCCGATGTGGCGGCCGGGTCGCGATAGTCGACCACGAGCTTCATCTTCGAGAGCAGCGCCTTCTTGAACTCGGGCGTCATCGCGTTCTTCACGGCCGCGGAGAGTCGGTCCAGCACCGGCTTCGGCAATCCCTTCGGCGCCGACAGCATGAACGTGTCGGTGAACTCGAAGTCGTAGCCCAGCTCCATCAGGGTCGGCAGGTTCGGATAGTCGATGTTGCGCTTGCTGCCCATCGAGGCGAGCGCCTTCATGGTTCCGGCGTCGACCTGCTGATTCCAGCCGCTGCCGCTCCAGGTGACGTCGACGTGGCCGCCGAGCACCTGCTGAATCCCGAGCGCGCCGCCCTTGACGTTGACGACGTTGAACTTGACGCCACTCTTCTTGGTGATCGCCATGGTCATCAGCGTAGCCGCCGAAACCTGCGAGGCGAACGACAGCGTCTTGTTGTTCTTCTTGGCGTCGTCGATCATGTCCGCAAGCGAATTCCAGGGGGACTTGATCGGCACTACGATCGCATCCTGGGGAATGCTCACGGTCGCGATGTGATCGAAGTCGTCGATCTTGTACCGCAGCTTGTCGTTCATCTGCGGCGCCAGCGTGTACGCAGCGCTCGCGCCCATGCCGATGGTGTAGCCATCGGGCGCGGCATTCATCAGGGTGCTCGCCATGACCGTGCCGCCGCCACCGTCCTTGGTGACCGCGACCACGGGCTGCCCGAGCTCCTTCTCCAAGGCCTGCGCGAGCAGTCGCCCGGTCGTGTCGACTGCGCCACCGGGTCGGAACCCGATAAGCATCGTGATCGGCTTTTCAGGAAACTCCGCCGCCGCCATCCCCGGCAGCAAAGCCGCGGTTCCCGCGGCGAGCGCCGCGAGCACAACGATACGTCGCTTGGTACGCATTGCATTCTCCTCCTCGATTGACAGCTTACGTTCCGCGGGCACGTCGCCGTGACCGGAACCTGAATCCTACGCGCAGAGTCTCTTTTCGTTCTCCTGCACGTCCGCTCTCAGCGCGGATAGCCTTCGTAGTCGGGCCTGATGCGGACATCGATGAGGAAGCATTTTCCCTCTTCTACCGCGCGTACGCCGGCCGCTACCGCGTCGCGTAGCGCAGCGCGCCGCGCAATCGGCCCGCATCCCTCGAATCCCTGTGCGCGTGCCATGGCAAGCAGATCGATCTCGGGTTCCGCGATGCGCTGACCCACGTGCGCCGTCTCCACGGGCCGGCCGCGCATCGCGGACGTCATCGCCTGATGCTGCTCGTCGATATAGTACCCAGAGTTGTTGGCGATCACGATGAGCAGCGGGGTCCGGGTGCTCGCCGCCGTCCACAGCGCCGAGACGCCCATCAGATAGTCCCCATCGCCGAACACCGCGACCGGCAGGCGGTCCGTGCCGCGCAGGGCGATCGCAGAGCCGACCGACATCCCCGGCGCACTGCCGATTCCCGCCGCACCGTCCGCGCCGAGATACTCGAGAGGATGCCGGATCGGCAGCGCGTCGACGTGCCAGCCGAGCGGCGCCCGCATCAGGCAGTAGGCTTTGCCGTCGAGAACTTCCCGCAGCGTTTCGCCGATGTCCCACAACCCGATAGCCTCGGGACCGCCGCCGACGGGACGAACCGGCGACGTCCGGCGTCGCCCCTCCGCGCGCGCTGTGAATCGCTCTGCCGAGCGGCGCCGGAAGGCACCGTCCGCCGAGCGCTCGATCTCCGCGAGCAATGCAGGCACGACGCCATCCGGTTCTGCGAGGATATCGAGATCCACGGGCGCGAGCCCCATGTGGTCGCGCGTCCAGCCGCGATGGATGTAGTTGTCGAGCGAGCAGCGGATCACTCGCGCAGGGGTGTTGATCTCGCCCCACGCCTGCTTGAACAGCGTCGCCTGGTCCCACCAGTCGAGACTCAGCACCACGTCGGCGCGACGCAGTATCTCGACCCCGTCGTCGGGGGTGAATGCGATGGCGGGCTCGGCACCATGCAGGACGTGATCGGTCGGGAAAGCGGCAGCGACTTTCAAGTCGGTGAGGACCGTGGCACCGAGCGCCTCCGCAAGCCGAACGCGCTCGTCCCACGCGCGCTCGTCGCGCGAGACGCGGCCGGCAAGAATGACCGGAAACTCCGATGCGATCAGCCAGCGCGCCGCCTCCTGGACCAGGGCAGGGTCGGGCGGCGGCGGTGCGGGCGCCCGGAATCGGCGCGCGTCCGGCTTGTCCGCGTTCGGGTAAGGCACGCTGTCTTCCTGCAAGCGCTGGTCCAGCGTGATGTAGACCGGCCCCTTCGGCGCGGTGCGCATGATCTGGTTGCCGCGCAGGACCGATTCGATCGCGGCGCGCGGCGACAGGGGCTGATCGTCCCACTTCACGTACTGTCGCACGAGCGCGCCCTGGTCGGCCACGCTGTGCAGCCAGTCGATCGGCGTACGCCGGCGTGCCGAGTCCAGCGGCCCGGTGCCTCCGAGGATCAGCATCGGCATGCGATCGCACCAGGCGTTGTACACCGCCATCGTCGCGTGCATCAGCCCGACGTTGGAATGCACGATGACGCCCATCGGCTCACCGGTGACGCGTGCGTAGCCGTGCGCGATCGCCACGGCGTGCTCCTCGTGGAGGCAGAGGATCATCTCCGGATCGCGATTGCCGAGCGCATTCACCAGACTTTCGTGCAGGCCCCGGAAGCTCGACCCCGGGCAGAGCGCGACGTGCTTCAGGCCGATCTCGCGCAGCACCTGGGCGATCGTGTCGCTGTTGTAGAACGTTCCCTCGAGCCCTTCGGGCGCAGCCTGCGCCGGCTTGTCCAGCGTCGAGATGCGTGTCCGCGGCGGTCCGCTCGTCATCGTGGTCCCTTGGCCTGTCGCGCCATTTCGTCGTGCGTCACTTGGCGTCAGCTCGCGACGGCCGGCCTCGTCGGCGCAGGCTGCGCGGCGCCGGAGGCCTCGACCGTCTCCGCGCGCAACGGGTAGAACGGCGTCGGTATCGGCGTCTTGACGAATTCCGGCTTGCCGTTCCGCTGGGCTGCATCGACCCAGCAGAACCAGTTCGCGTCGTCGCGGAAATCGTAGTCTTCCCGGAGATGATTGACGCGCGATTCCTGGCGGAAGAGCGATGCGCCCAGGATGATCTCTGCGGCCATCACCATGGCCTCGGTTTCGGTGAGGCGTATCGAGCTCGTGGGTGTGCGGCGCGAGCAGACCTGCGAATTCGTCGCGGAGGCGCGCCAGTTCGTGCTGCGCGCGTTCGAGCCGGTCGGCGCGCTTCCAGACCGACACGTCATACGCGAACATCAACGCCTGGAACTTGCGCAGGAATGCGTCAGACTTCGCGCTCGCGGTCGCATCGAGGGTCCGGAAGCTCGATTGCCGCAGCGCCGCGATCTCGGCTGCATCGAGCGCGGGCGCCTGGAGTGCATCGAGATCTTCCATCGCGCTGCGGCCGGCCACCCAGCCCGAGCCGATGCACATGCCGAAGTGGAAACCCGCGAAGTGATTGGCGCAGCCCGGCTGCGCGAGCCCGGCAGCGAGCAGCCCGGGGAGATCCGAGCGGCAGCTGGCGTCGGTCCGGATGCCCATCTTCGTCATCTGGTTCTGCGGGTAGTAGGGTGTCGCGCCGAACATGTCGGTCTTCGCATCCGGGCCGAGCTTGCGGAAGAAGTAGTCCATCCACTTGACCTTGCTCTGCACGAAGTATTCGCGCATCGCCTCGGGCACCCGCGACATGTCGAGATAGACGGGCGCCTTGCCGCGCTGTCGCTCCAATGCCATCGCGCGCGCGATGCGCTGCACATCCGCGCGGTCGCCCCATTCGGGCTCGTAGCGCTGCATGAATTGCTCGCCGTCTGCATTGGTGAAGCTCGCGCCTTCCTGGATGGCGAACGTGATGCCCTCGAAATAGAACTTGGGCGTGCCGGGGCGCAGGTAGCTCTGCTCGGCGTTGCGCATCGCCGCGCCGGCCTTGTACGCGAGCAGCGTGCCGGTGCCGGTGATATCGCGGACGAACCCGGAGCGGAACGTGATCGCGTTCGTCGCGACGATGGTCGCACGGGCGCTCAGCACATGGAACTGCCCGCTGCGCGTATGCACACCCACGGCCCCCGTCACGCGCGCGGCGTCCCCGCGCATGAGACCCGTGACCATCACGCGATCGAGCAGCTTGACGCCCTCCTTTTCCAGTGCGAGGCGGAGTTGCCAGCAAAAATCCAGGCCACCCCCGACCGGATGAAGGACGCGTGAATGCACGAGTCCGCGCGTCGGTCGCCGCGCGTAGCGGCCCTGGTCGTCGGTCGGAAATACCAGCCCGGCGCCGCGCAAATCGTTGAAGCGGTCGAACGACGTCGCGAGAACCTCGCGCACCAGCACCTGGTCGGCCAGCCAGTCGTTGCCGGCAATGATCTCGCTTCCGATTGCGTCGAGATCGTCTTCCGGAAAGACGACCAGCGTCCAGGCGTTCGAGAACGCGCCGTGCCCGGTGCGTCCCACCGTCCAGGAATCGACCAGCGTGACCTGGGTGCCGGGCGGGCTGTGTCGCTTCGCACTCAGCGCGGCCAGCAGTCCGCCCGGGCCCGCGCCGACTACGAGAATGTCAGATCGAATGAGCGTGTCGTTCACCATGGCCGCGGGCGGTTCTTCACCACCGGAAACACGTCCACGATCCGCTCGGGACAGTAGATCTCGCAGTTGAAGCAGGTGATGCAGTGCTCCCGGTACCTGATCACGGGAAGCAGCCGCTCCTCGGTCAGTCCGGCAATAAGACCCACAATTGGCGACGGCGCGGGTGCGGACTCCATGTGGATCACGTCGGCCGGGCAGACCCAGTCGCAGATTCCGCAACCCGTGCATTTCTCTATTTCGATGTGCTCGATCACGCCGCGCGCCTCGATTGCCACCCGATTCGCTCAGCATATCACCGGTGGGATCCGCCCCACGGGCGCGGCGCTGGCGCGCGGATCAAGGGACCAGCATGCGTTCGCCGCCGCAAATATCGTTGGGATCCAACGTGATTGCCTGGCTTGCAATTGCGATGCTAGGCTTGCCGAAATAGAGGTCGCTGCGGGCCACGCCAGCACGCGGCCGAGAAATTAGAAACTTCGGCGTAGAAATCGCGGCGAGTTGCGCCCTTCGGTCCCGCCCTTCGGTCCCATTGTGTCCGGGACACCGGTTCCGGAGCGGAACACTGCCTGTATCACCAGTCGCAAGCCATCGCACCAGGAGATCGCTTCATATGTACACCGCAACGGCCGGAATTGTCCTTCCCACCACCATCATCGGCTCGCTGCCGCGGCCCAGCTGGTACACGGAGAATCTGGGTAGGCGAAATTTCCGCGAAGCGATGGTGGACAAGTTCTACCGCGAGCAGTATCTGGACGCGGTTTCCGCCTACATTCGCGACCAGGAAACCGCTGGGCTGGATATCGTGACCGACGGTGACTGCCGATTCGACGCCGACGTCGGCGGACACAACTGGTTCTCCTACCCGGCGCTGCGCATGGACGGCTTTTCGGGTGCGTACGCCTATACCGCCAAGGGTGGGCGCGCCGGAATGCCCCACAAGCGCGGCCACATCCTGCACGACATTCTCGAGGCGCGGATCATGCCGGACCTGGTCGGTCCGGTCGGCCGTGGCACGCTGCAGTACACGTCGATCTGGAAAGCTGCGCAGCGCATGACGACGCGCCCGGTCAAGTTCGGCACGATCACCGCGGAACTCGTGGCGATGGCAGTGCGCGATTTCCATTACAAGGACCTGCGCAAGACGATCATGGCGATCAGCGACGCGCTGAATGCGGAGCTCGTCGAGCTCGCCGACGCCGGTTGCCCGGTGATCCAGATGGAAGAGCCGCAGATCCACCTGCTCGCGGCCAAGGGACTCGTCGACAAGGTGCTCAATCCGGACTTCATGGTCGAAGTCTTCAACAACACCGTTCGCGGGCTGCGCGGCAAGACCGAAGTGTGGTGCCACACCTGCTGGGGCAACCCGGCCGGGCAGCGGATCTTCGACACCCAGCCGAGCTACCAGCCGGCGCTTGAAGCGCTCAGCCGTGTGGATGCCGACGTGATCACCTTCGAATGCTGCAGCACGGACGGGATGGATCTGGAAGCGATCGGAAAGGGCATCAAGAAGCACAAGGTCGCGATCGGCGTGGTCGACCATCACACGCTGCAGGTCGAGACGCCCGAGATGGTCGCCGCCACGCTCCGCAGCGCGCTGAAGCACATTCCGGCCGAACGGCTGATCGCCGCCACCGACTGCGGCATGGGGCGCGAGGGCATGAGCCGCCGCCACGCGTTCCACAAGATGGTCTCGATCGTGCAAGGCACCAACATCGTTCGGCGCGAGCTCGGACTGCCCGAAGCGCTTTGTCTCGCGGCAGACGAGCGCTACTCGATGGTGGAAGCAGGCTGATACACTGATTCGGATTCAAACCGCGGTCAGACGGTGATGGGAAGAACTGTCATTCAACGAACGAAGGAGGAGGCGAGTATGACTAGAACCATACGCACGACCACGGGAGCCATGGCGGCCGCAGTGATGCTGGCCCTGACGGCTGTCCCGGCAAGCGCCACGGATTACAAAATGACCATGGGCTCGAGCCATCCGCCGGTGCTGCCGTGGACGATTCCGCTGAAAGTGCTGATCGTTCCGGACTCGAACAAGATCCTCCAGCAGGTCGGCATCCCCGATCGGATCATCTGGACCGAGGCCTACGCTGGCGCGCTCTACGACTTCAACAACACGCTCGAAGGCGTGGGCGACGGGCTCGCGGACATTGGCTGGGTCGGATCGCTTTGGGAGCCGGCCAAACAGCCGCTGCAGAACGTCGCGTACTACATGCCCTTCGTGACGGGCGACTTCCGCAACATGGCGAAGATCCAGGACAAGCTGATCGAGACGGTTCCGGCGTTCAACGCGGAATGGACCAAGAACAACACGGTCTACCTCGGGGCGGAGATTGCCGACACGTACCATCTGGTCACCAAGTTCCCGGTCACGAAGTTCGAGGACCTCAAGGGCAAGAAGCTGATCGCGCCGGGCGCGATCGCAGCCCGCCTGCAGGGATCGGGCGCGACCCCGGTCGACGCGGGCCTGCCGGGCTTCTACAACATGCTGCAGACCGGCGTGGCGGACGGCGCGCTCATCCTGATCACCGGCGTGCTGCCATTCAAGCTGCACGAGGTGGCCCCCTATATCACCAAGGTCGACACGGGCGCGGTGTTCGCGGGCGCCCTGGCGATGAACAAGGACACCTGGGACAAGTTGCCACCGCATATGAAAGTGCTGTTCAAGGGCCTCGGGCGCGAGTATGCGGAGATGACGAACAACATCACCGCCCAGCGCGAAGCGGCCGCCTGGGCCGCGCTTGCCAAGAATCCGAACGTCAAGATCTCGGAGCTCCCGGAGGCGGAACGCCAGAAGTGGGCGAACGCGCTTCCCGACATGGGAGCCGAATGGGTCAAACGCAATGGTGAACCCGGACGCCAGGTGCTGAAGATCTTCATGGAGGAAGCGCGCAAGAACGGCGCGAAGCCGCTGCGCGAGTGGGACAAGGGACTCTGAACGGCGCAACCTGACCGGCGGGCCTCTTCGGCTCGTCGGGTCGCTATCGTTCACCCATGACACTGCTTCACGCGGCGCCGGCCGGACAGCGGGCGGCGGGATCCATCGCGTCCATCGCGAAGGGCTTCGGCGCCCTGACGCTCGGCATGAACAGCGTCGGCACGTTCTGGGTCTTCTGCCTGATGTTCCTCATCTGCGCAGACGTCGTCGGCCGCTACGTGTTCAACGCCCCGATCCGCGGAGTGGCCGAGATGGTCGGCTACTCGATCGTCACTGCAGTGTTCATGCAGTTCGCGAACACCCTGCATGTCGGGCGCTTCACCCGCGCCGACATTTTCATCGAACGCCTGGAAGCGACGCGCCCCGCGGCCGGTTTCTTCTTCGATTCGCTGTACAACCTCCTCGGGATGTCGGTATTCGCCACGATCACCTACGGCACCTGGCCCAAGCTCGAGCGGGCCTGGACCACGAACGAGGTCACCGGAACGCCGGGGGATTTCACGTTCATCATCTGGCCGTTTCTGGCCGTGATCGTATTGGGCGCGGCGGTAACCGCGGTCGAGTACGCGTTCCTGCTGCTCGGGTCGGCGCAGCGCGTATGGAGCGCGTTCGTCCGTCCTCTGCCCGGGCATCGTCGCGGCTGGCTGGCGTTCGCGCTCTTCGTGGTCCTCGCCGCGATCGCCTCGCTGATCGTCGGCAGCGGCCTTTCCAGTATTCAGGTCGGAATCTTTGCCATCGCGTGTCTACTGGTGCTCATCTATGCCGGCATGCCGATCGGCGTGGCGATGATCGTGCTTGGTTTCTGCGGCATCTGGATCATTCGCGGTGACCCGGAGCTCGGCATGCGGGTGCTGTCGCGCACCTCGACCGAGTACCTGAGAAATTATTTTTTCGGTGTGGTGCCGCTCTTTGTGCTGATGGGGCTGCTCGTCAGCGTGTCGGATGTCGGTCGCGACACTTTCGACATTGCCCGCTGGTTACTGCGTCGCGTGAAAGGCGGCCTCGGCGTCGCCACCGTCGCGGCGAATGCGATTTTCGCGTCGATCACCGGCTCGTCAATTGCCTCGGCAGCGGTGTTTACCAAGATCGCGACGCCGGAGATGCTGCGTCACGGCTACACCCCGCGATTTTCGGTTGGCGTTGTCGCAGGATCGTCGGTCCTCGGCATGCTGATCCCGCCCAGCCTCTTGCTCATCGTCTACGGTTTCCTCGCCGAGCAATCGGTGGGACACCTCTTTCTCGCGGCAATTGTCCCGGGCCTCATCCTAGCCGCCGCCATGGCGTTACTGATCGTGCTGCTCGCGATCTTCTGGCCGTCGTTCGTCGGGGGCTCGGTGGTGAAAGAGCACGAACAGGCGGAGAGCGTGAAAAGTGCGGTGATCAAGCTCACACCGATCTTCGCGCTCGTTTTCGTCGTTCTCGGGGGAATCTACGGCGGCATCTTCACGCCCACCGAAGCGGGCGCCGGCGGCGCGCTCGGCGCACTGGTCATCGCGCTAGTGCGCAGGAAGCTCACCCGTCGAAAGCTCTGGGAAACCATGGTCGAGACCGGATACGTGACCGTGTCCGTGCTCTTTCTGCTCCTCGGCGCACGCGTGTTCGGGCAAATGCTCGCCATGTCGAACCTGCCGCAACAAATGAGCGCCTTCGCAATCGCCGCGGAGCTCGGACTCTACAGTTTCATCGTGCTGTATCTGATTGTCGTGGTCCTGCTCGGCACGATCCTCGATTCGGTTTCCATCATGGTGATCACGCTCCCGTTCGTGCTTCCCGTCGTAGCGAAGCTGGGCGGCGATCTCGTCTGGTTCGGCGTGGTTTCCGTGGTGGCAGTGGAGATCGGTCTGCTCACGCCTCCCTTCGGCATATCCTGCTACGTGGTCAAGTCCACGCTGGACGACCGTCGCATCACGATCAACGACATCTTCGCCGGCGCCTTTCCGTTCGTGATCGTGATGCTCATGGTGGTGGCACTGCTCGTGGCAGTGCCGAGCCTGAGCCTGGTATTCAAGTAAGGCACCCCGTCCCGAAAACGAATTTCTCCGCCCGCCTATAATTGTCGGTCTTCTCTGCAAGATACCCGTCGCCCTGGAAAGGAATCCGCCCCGTGCGCGATGTCGTACTCACCAGTCTCTCCCGTCGCACCTTCCTGGCGAGCGCGCTCGTGGCGCTGGCCGGTTGCGCGGGCGGACGTTCCGCGCTCCGCAGCGCAAACATTCTTCCCGTTGCGCCGGCCGAGATGCCCGACCAGGTTCCCGCACCGACCCTGCGCACGGGAGACTGGTGGGCTTACATCCAGCGCGATCAGCTCACCGGTCTCGAGACCAACCGCGGGCAGTTTCACATTACGGGCGTCACCGATACTGGCTACGCGATCCGCGAGGAATGGCAGCAAGGCGGCGTCGTGACCGCGTTCTACAACCGGAATCTGAATCCGGTACGGACCTACAATCTTTCGTTCACGCCGGCGTTTCCGCGGTTCTCGTTCCCTCTGTTCATCGGCAAGTCCTGGCAGGCCGACGTGGTCAAGAGCGACGTCCCGCCGAAGCAGTTCGGCACCCTGCGCCAGCAGGTGAACGGGAGTGTCGGCGGCTGGGATCGCATCACGGTGCCCGCAGGGACATTCACGGCCGTGCGCGTCGATCTCACGATCGTGTGGCGGGATACCGATGCGGCCAGTGCGCGCGGCAGCAGCCGGGAAACCGTGTGGTACGTCCCCACGATCAATGCGATTGCGCTGTCCCGTCGGGAAGATTTCTACGGGGACTTCCAGGTCATCAACGACTCCGTCCTCGAGCTGACGGGGATCGGCGCGACATAGGCAAGCGTGCAGCGGTCGTGGCGGGTCTGTTAATCTGCATGCGATGATGACCCTCGCGCCGCAGCCGCTCGTCGCCTGCCACCAGTGCGACCTGCTGCATCGTGAAACGGCGCTTGCGCCGGGGGGCGTGGCACGCTGCCGGCGTTGCGGTGGCGCACTCTATCGGAACCCCGGCGCAAACCTCGATCGCGCGGTAGCGCTCACACTCACCGCGCTGATCCTGCTTGCGATCGCCAATTCGTTTCCGATCGTCGCACTCGAATTCCAGGGTCAAAAGGATGCCACCACCCTGCTGGGGGCCGTGGCGGCGCTTTACCGGCAGGAGAAGCCGCTGGTCGCCGGACTGGTGCTCGTCACGACGGTCATCGTGCCGGCCGTCGAGCTCGCCGGCATGCTCTATCTCGTCCTGCCGCTGCGGCTCGGACGCGTGCCACGCCTTTTCGCGCCGGTCAACCGCCTGATGCATGCATTGCGGCCGTGGGGGATGGTGGAGGTTTTCATGCTCGGTCTGCTGGTCTCGCTGGTAAAGCTTGGCGGATTCGCGACCGTGGTCATCGGGACGGCGTTCTGGTCCTTCGGCGCGCTCATGGTGGTCATGGCAGCCTGGCTCGCGTCGGTCGATGCGCGCGAGCTCTGGACACGGACTCAGGTGCCCGAATGAGCGACGCGACAACCCTTCGGCTCGGCCTGCTCGCCTGCCACGTTTGCGGGCTCGTCTCCCGATCGCCGAAGGCGGGCGGGCACGCTGCGTGCGGACGGTGTGGCGCGCCGCTCCATTCGCGCAAGCCCTACAGCATCGGGCGCACCTGGGCGCTACTGATCGCGGCGGCGTTGCTTTATGTGCCGGCAAACGCTTTGCCAGTCATGCAGACGACCACGCTGTTCGGCTCGCAAGAGGACACCATCCTGAGTGGCGTGGCTTATCTCTGGACCTCGGGCTCCTGGCCGCTCGCCATCGTGGTCTTCGCCGCCAGTATCACGGTGCCGCTCCTCAAGATCATCGCGCTGACTGTGCTAGTCGTCTCGACCCAGCGTCGCACCGCATGGCGACCGCAGGAGCGCACCCGGCTCTATCGCGTGATCGAGTTGGTCGGGCGCTGGTCCATGCTGGACATCTACGTCGTGACCGTGCTCGTCGCGCTGGTGCATTTGCAGGGACTCGCGACCGTCCAGGCCGGCCCCGGCGCGGTGGCTTTCGGAGCGGTGGTGGTGCTGACCATGCTTGCTTCGCTGAGCTTCGATCCGCGCCTGATCTGGGATCCCATCGACGAGCCCCATGGCTGAGCCGCCGACCGAAAGAGGAACCGACCGACCTGCCGGAGGCCATCGCGGTGGCGCCGCACCGCTGGGCGCCTTCGATCGTCTGGCTGGTGCCCATCGTCGCCGCGGCGATCGGCGCGTGGCTGGCGGTGCATGCGCTGCTGGAGCGCGGACCGGATATCACGGTCACGTTCAAGAGCGCGGAAGGCATCGAGGCAGGGAAGACGAAGATCAAGTACAAGAGCGTGGACGTCGGCCAGGTGACGACCCTCTCCATCAGTGAAGACCGCGAGCACGTCCTGGTGCGCGCGAGAATGGCGAAGGATGCGGAGAGTTTTCTGCGCAGCGACACCCAGTTCTGGGTGGTACGGCCGCGCATCGCGGGCGGCAGCGTCAGCGGCCTGAGCACCTTGCTCGGTGGCACATTTATCGGCATGGACGCCGGCAAAGCCGAGGACAGCCAGCGGGACTTCAAGGGACTCGAAGTGCCGCCCGCCGTGACGCCAGGCGTGCCCGGGCGCCAGTTCGTCCTGCGCGGCGCAGATCTCGGATCACTGGAAGTGGGAACGCCGGTCTATTTCCGGCGGGTAGAGGTCGGTCGCGTCGTCGCATTCAGCCTGGACAAGGACGGCCAAGGGGTTACCGTGAAAGTCTTCGTCGACGCGCCCTACGACCAGTACGTGAACTACAACTCGCGGTTCTGGCAGGCGAGCGGCGTCGATCTCACGCTCAATGCGAGCGGCGTCAAGCTCGACACCCAGTCACTGGTCTCGATCCTGATCGGGGGACTGGCGTTCGAGACGCTCCCGGACGCGCCCTTGTCGGCCCCTGCGGATGCGGAAGCCTCCTTCGAGCTGTTCGCCTCGCGGGCGGCCGCGTTTGCGCCTTCGACGTCCGGATTTCACACCTTCGTCCTGTATTTCAGCGAATCCGTCCGTGGACTCGAGAAGGGTGCCCCGGTGGACTTTCGCGGCGTGAATCTGGGCGAGGTACACAGTGTCGACATCGAGTTCGATCGCGCGACGAAGACGGTGCGCATCCCAGTCCTCGTGCGCCTCTACCCCGACCGACTCCAGCGGCGCGAGTTGCGGAGCACCATGACGCTCAGTGAGATCGAGCGCCGCGAGGTAGTGGATTCGATGGTCCCGCGCGGGATGCGTGCGCAACTGCGCACAGGAAGCCTGCTTACGGGTCAGCTCTTCGTGGCGCTCGATTTCTTTCCGCACGCGCAAGCCCGCGCGGGTCGACTGGACCGCCGCTCCGCCGATCCATCCCGACGGTGCCCGGCAGCCTGGCGAACCTGGAGACAACGCTGACGAGCGTCGTGGACAAGCTCGACAAGATTCCGTTCGAGACCATCGCGAAGGACCTGCAGGTCGCCTTGCGGCAGCTCGATAGCGCGCTGAAGGCCGCGGAGCAGCTCGTGCAGCGGGTCGATACGGAGCTGACGCCCGAAGCAAAGGACGCGCTGGTCGAGGCCAAGCGTGCCATTGCAGCCGCCGGAAGGTCATGGCAAGCGATTCCCCGCTGCAGGAAGATGCGCGTCAGGCACTGCGCGAGATCACGCGCGCGTCAAGGTCGCTGCGCGGTGCTGACCGACTATCTCGAGCGCCACCCCGAATCCCTGATTCGCGGAAAGCGCGCGGAGGAGAAGCCATGATCGGCCCTCGCTGGATCGCCGCGAGCGTTCGCGGCGGCAGCGCTTTCGCTCGCCGGGTGCGCCAGCTCCCCGCCCTCCAGTTTCTACACCCTGACTGCTACCGCAACGCCATCGGCATCGGCATCGGCATCGACTACTGGGCCGAGCTACGGCGTGAGCATCGGACCAGTGACCATTCCCGAAACAGTCGATCGCCCACAGCTCGCATTGCAGATCTCGGCCAACCAGGTCGCACGCGACGAATTTCATCGCTGGGCGGAGCCGCTCGCGAGCGGCATTGCCCAGGCAGTCGCGGAAAACCTGCGCAGGCTGCTCGGATACGTCGCGAATCGCTGCGGCGCCCGGAGTGGTCGGGGGATCTCCGGAGTATCGGGTCGCGCTGAACGTCGTGCGCTTCGAGTCGAAGCTGGGCAATTCGGCCGACGTCGACATTCTGTGGACGATCGAAAACGCGTCCGGAAAAACGATTCGAAACGGCCGCAGCGCGATCGTGCAGCCGGCCGGCGCGGGCTACGACGCGCTCGTCGCCGCGCACAGTCAGGCGCTCGCCCGAGTCGAGCGAGGACATCGCAGCCGCCATCCGGTCGCTCAACGGCGGAGGCTGACGAACCGGCCCGATCTTTCCGGTCAGGGATGGCTCGTCACTGATACCCCGCCGCCGGAGGTCTCTTCAGTGATATCCCATCTCCGATCGCACCTTGCCGCGAAACACGAAGTACGACCAGCCGGTGTACATCAGCACGATGGGCAGCAGAAAGAGCGTTCCGATCAGCAGGAACGCCTGCGACTTTTCTGATGCCGCCGCCTCCCACAGCGTGATCGTGTGCGGAACCACGTACGGCCACACGCTCACGCCGAGGCCGAGGTAGCACATCGCGAACAGCCCGAGCGCACACACGAACGGCAGGACGTCGCGGTCGCGGCGCAGTCCGTGCCACAGGGCCAGCACGATCAGCCCGGTCACGACGGGAACCGGCGCGAGGAAAGCGATGTTCGGCCAGGAAAACCAGCGATCCGCGATATAGGGCTTCAGGAACGGCGTCCAGATGCTCACCACGGCGATGAACGCCAGCACCCCGATCAGGAAGAATCGCGCCCGGCCGCGCGCCCAACCCTGGAGATCGCCTTCGGTCTTCAGCACGAGCCACGTCGCACCGAGCAGGCCATAGCCGAAGACAAGTCCGATGCCCGTCATGAGGGCGAAGGGGCGGAGAAAATCGAAGCTCGTGCCCGCAAAGTGACGCCCGGACACCTCGAAACCCTCGATGTAGTTGCCGAGCACCATGCCCTGCGCGAACGTCGCGATGAGCGATCCCCAGAAGAATGCTTTGTCCCACCAGTGCTGCGCCGGCCCCGCCCTGTGCCGAAACTCGAATGCCACGCCCCGGAAGATCAGGCCGAGGAGCATCAGCAGGATCGGGAAATAGAGCGCCGGAATGATGATTGCGAACGCGAGGGGAAAAGCGGCGAGCAATCCGGCGCCGCCAAGGATGAGCCACGTCTCGTTGCCGTCCCATACCGGTGCGACCGAATTCATCATCAGCGTGCGTGCCGCATCGTCGCGCGCGAAGGGGAAGAGGATGCCTACGCCGAGGTCGAAGCCGTCGAGGAAAACGTACATGAAGACGCCAACCGCGAGGATGGCGGTCCAGATGGGGACGAGGTCGATATGCTGCATGACGGTCACTCCCGTTAGGCGTCGCTTTCGGCCGCCGAGAGCGGTCGCGCCGGCCGATGCCGCAACTCCGGCTCGCGGACGTCGATTTCCGCCGGGGGTCCCGCACGAACGAGCCGGACGAGGTAGTAGAGACCCGCACCGAACACGACCGCATACACCGCCATGTACAGCATCATCGAAATGACCACGTCGCCTCCGGTCAGCGAGGGCGACACCGCGTCGCTGGTCCGCAGCAATCCGTAGACCACCCATGGTTGTCGACCGACCTCGGTGACGACCCATCCCGCGACCACGGCGATAAAGCCGGCCGGAATCATGGCCTGGCAGACAGCGAGGAACGCCCGCGAATCGAACAGCCGATTGCGCGCGCGCAACCACCAGCTCCAGGCGACCGCTCCGAGCATCAGCACACCGATACCGACCATGATTCGAAATGCGAAGAACACCGGGGTGACCGGCGGACGGTCCGCCCGCGGAAAGTCCTTCATGCCCTGCACCACGCCGTCAACGTCGTGCGTGAGATAGATGCTGGCAAGTGCCGGGATCTCGATCTCGAAGCGATTCGCCTCGGCCGCCTCGTCGGGAATCGCGAACACCACCATCGGAGCGCGCGCCTGGGTATTCCAGATTCCCTCGATCGCCGCGATTTTCACCGGCTGGTGCGCGAGCGTGTTCAGTCCGTGGCTGTCGCCGATGACGAGCTGCAGGGGCACCGAGAGGGAGAGTAGCCACAACGTCATGGACATCATCGCCCGCGACTCGGCGACGTGCTTGCCGTGGCGCAGAAAGTACGCGGCGACACCGACCACGACAAAGCCGGTCGTGACCATGAACGCGGTGACCGTGTGGGCGAGGCGGTAGGGAAACGACGGATTGAAGATCACGGCGATCCAGTCTGCCGGGAAGAATCGCCCGTCGACGACCTCGTAGCCTGCGGGTGTCTGCATCCAGCTGTTCATCGAAAGGATCCAGAACGACGAGAGCAGCGTTCCGCTCGCGACCATCACGGCGGCAAAGAAATGCACCCATTGCGGCACGCGCTTTCGCCCGAAGAGCATGACGCCCAGGAATCCCGCCTCGAGAAAGAACGCCGTAAGGCCCTCGTAGGCGAGCAGTGGCGCCGTGACGTTGGCGGTGGCGTCGGCGAACTGGCTCCAGTTCGTGCCGAACTGGAACGGCATGACGATGCCGGACACCACACCCATCCCGAAGGACACCGCAAAGATCTTTACCCAGAAGAGCGAGAGCCGAAGGTAGGTCTGGTCGCCTTTCACGAGGTACAAGCCCTCGAGCACCACGATGAACGATGCGAGCCCGACCGTGAACGCGGGCAGCAGGATATGAAAGGCGACGACGAATGCGAACTGCAGGCGGGACAGGAAGACGGGATCCAGATCCATATGCGCTCCTGGAAATGCTTTGCTGCGGCGTTTTATCGGATCAGGCCGTGCTCTGATCCGGGACTATAACCGAGGCGCCAACGTTGATGCCACCCTCAGTGGAGAGAGCGATCGCAGTTCGGGTCTCGGCGCGGCATCACGGTTCGCTCGCCCTATACTTCGATACGTTGCAAGCGACATTGACCACGGCGCTGCGAATCCACCAGTAAACGTGCATCCGACAATTGCCCATCTGCTCGCGACAGCGCGTCCGATACTCGATGAGTACGGCTATCCGGGACTGTTCGTCAGCAATCTCGCCGAAGGCTTCGGCATCCCTCTGCCAGGACAAACCCTTCTGCTGGGCAGCTCCATCCTCGCGACCTCGGGCGACTTCGACATCAGGCTGGTCGTAGCGGTGGCCTATGTCGCAACCGTTCTCGGGAGCTGTGTCGGGTACCTGATCGGCCGGACCGGTGGTCGCGCTTTGCTGCTTCGCTGCAGGATTCCGCCCGCTCGCCTGGAGCGCGTCGAATCGTTCTTCGCGCGGCGCGGCGCCCTCGTCGTGGTGGTGGCGCGCTTCCTGGACGGTCTGCGTCAAACCGCGCCGCTCGTGGCGGGCAGCCTGCGGATGCCGTGGTGGCGATTCTTCTGGGCGAGCGTTTTCGGCGCCGCGGCGTGGGTCGGAACGTGGGGCATGGGAGCCTATCTGCTTGGGGAACATCTGCACGGATTCCTCGCCGGGCTGCATCAGCTCGCGCGCCATGGCTGGTGGCTGACCGGCCTGTTGCTGATCGCGCTCGCGTTGTGGCTCGTCGGACGGAAGCACAGCGAATGAACGCCGATTGACGATCGCGTCCGCGTCACGACGGCGGGAAGAAAAAGGTTACCATCCAGCGTCCCGGCGCGGCGGTCGACTGCCATGGACCATCGGCAAGAATGGTCATCGATGTCGACTCCCTGACCGGGGACGTCGATGTACGTCGACGTCGAAGTACGTTGACTTCGATGTTCGACTTCGATTTGCGTCGACTTGTGTGTGTCCAACGGAGTCCGGCATGCGACGGAATCACGCGGTTCTGTTGTGCAGCGTGTTGATCGCAGTGGGAGTCGGCGCGTGCCGCGACGCCGCTCATCCACCCCCGACTCTCACGCCGGTGCGCGTACAGACAGCCGCGCCGGCGCTGGGCGTGAGCGCACTGCGCTATGCGGCGACCCTGCAACCCGTGACGCAGGTCAACGTCGCGTTCAAGGTCGGTGGGTACGTCGAACGCCTCCTGCAGGTTCGCGGTGTCGGCGGGGTGTCACGCGACGTCCAGGAGGGCGACCGGGTCGCGCGCGACGCGGTGCTCGCGATCGTCCGGCAGAACGACTACAAGGTGCAGGTCTCCTCCGCCCAGTCCCAGGTCGCTTCGGCGCAGGCGGTGCTGGACAAGGCGCAGCGCGATTACGCGCGCGCGGAGAAGCTGTACGCGGCGCAGGCGATGACGCGTCCGGACTACGACTCGGCGGTGGAGAGTCTCAAGACCGCACAGGCCAACATGGCCGCCGCGCAGGCGCAGATGGCGAGTGCCCGCATTCCGCTCGGCGACACCTCGCTCCGCACCCCCCTCGACGCAGTGGTTCTCAGCCGGAAGGTTGACGTCGGCACCTTCGTCCAGCCGGGCAGCGTGGGCTTCGTGGTTGCAAGTGCCGGTGCCCTCAAGGTCGTGTTCAGCGTTCCCGACGACGTGATGCGCTCGCTGAGCATCGGGCAGGAGCTGTCGGTCGTCTTCCAGAGCGATGTCGCCGATCCGGTGCGCAAGGGACCGATCACGACGATCTCGCCGGCGGCAGACACGCAGACCAGGGTCTTCCAAATCGAGGTGACGCTGCCGAATTCACGCGGCGACTTGCAGCTCGGAATGATCGGAACCGTGGAAGTCGGCGACACGCGTCCGCCCTCGAACCAGCCTGCCGTGCCGTTGTCGGCGGTCGTTCGCGTGGCGCCCGGTTCGAAGGAGTACGCAGTGTTCGTCGTGGAGGGCACCGACGGGAAGGAGATCGCGCGGCGCCGGCCGGTCGCGCTCGGCGGGGTGATCGGCAATCGCATCGTCGTTGAGAGCGGATTGCGCCCGGGGGAGCACGTCGTCGTGAGTGGGGCGCAATTCGTCGTCGACGGCCAGACGGTCCGCGTGCTCCAGTAGGCCGCAGCCCATGGAGCACGGCCGGTCCGACGCCGATTTCGTCCGCGAGACGCACAACGTCGCACGCTACTTCACCGAGCAGCGCGCCATCGCCTGGGTCGTGCTCGTCGCGGTGGTTGTCTGGGGCGCCTACGGCTACGTCAACATGCCGAAGCGCAAAGACCCGGAAATTCCAGTCCGGATCGCGCTCGCCGTCACCAACTGGCCGGGCGTCAGTGCGGAGAAAATCGAGCAGCTGGTGACGCGGCCGATCGAGGAGCGCATCGCCGAGAACACGCGCATCCATCCGCCCACCGCATCCGCCTTCGGGATCAAGTCGATATCGCTCCCGGGCGTGTCCATCGTTCAGATCCAGCTCGACGAATCGGTCGACGATGTTCGCAAGGAATTCAGCGACATCAACCTCAAGCTGAACGCACTGAATTCGCAACTCCCCCAGGGCGCCGGGCCGATCCAGTTTAACAGCGACTTCGGCGACACCGCGGCCCTCATGCTCACCGTTGCCAGCCCCCCCGAGACGCCGGTCGCGATCGCCCTGCGCGCTGACGCGATCCGCCGCGCCCTGACCGAGATTCGCGCGCGCGCGCCGCCCGGGCCGCGCGTCGCCGTGGTGGTGTCCTACGCGGGGTTGGTGAGTCCGGACCTGCCGTTGCGGAGCCGCGACCAGATTGCGCGCCACCTCGTGGCCCAGGGTATCGCGCGCGACGTGCGTCCTCTCGACGGCCCCGGGTTCGCCGGCCTTGACATCGCGACCGATCTCGACGACGCGGCGCTCGCTGCGGCGATCGAGCGATTCGCGCGCGAGGTGCTCGGCGCGCCGCGCATTCATCCCGATGCCTGGGCGCCGGCGATCATCCGCGACCCCGCGGAGACGGAGGCGAAGCTCGCCTTGGTGGCAGGCCCGCGCTACACCTACCGCGAGCTCGACGATGCGACCGACATCATCCAGCGCGCGCTCGAACGGGTACCTCTTGCCTCGACCGTCAGCCGCTCGGGCGTCCTCAACGAGCAGATAACGCTCGTGTACTCGCAGGCCCGCCTCGCCGCCTACGGTCTGCAGCCCTCGAACCTCAAGAACATCCTCGGCGCGCGGAACATCACGCTCGCCGGCGGCGTGCTTAACGTCGACAACCTGAACGTGACCGTCGATCCCTCCGGAGAATTCAAGAGCGCCCGCGAGATCGGCGGCGTCATCATCACGCGTGACGCGAACGGCAATGCCGTGTACCTGCGCGATCTCGTCGACATCATCCGGACGTACCAGAGCCCACCGAACTACCTCAACTACTACACCTGGAAAGACGCGAACGGCCAGTGGCACAGGACCCCGGCGATCACGCTCTCCGTCCAGATGCGTTCGAGCAAGCAGATCGCGGAATTCGGTCAGCTGGTCGACGCCGCGCTCGCCGAGGTCGCGCCCCAGCTCCCCCCGGATCTCGTCATGGCCCGCACCTCAGATCAGCCACGCCAGGTCAGGGAGAACATCGATCTTTTCATGACCGCGCTGTACGAGGCCATCATTCTCGTTGTCGTGATCTCGCTCATCGGCTTCTGGGAGTGGCGCTCTGCGCTCTTGATCGCGCTCAGTATCCCGACCACGCTCGCCATGACGTTCGGCGCCGCGTTCACGCTCGGCATCGAGCTGCAGCAGGTCTCCATCGCAACGCTCATCATTGCCCTGGGCCTCCTCGTGGACGACCCGGTCGTAGCCGGCGACGCCATCAAGCGCGAGCTCGGGGCCGGACAGTCGCGGCAGGTTGCCGCCTGGCTCGGGCCGACCAAGATCGCGCAGGCGATCCTCTTCGCGACGATCACCAACATCGTCGCGTACCTCCCCTACCTGCTGCTCACCGGCACGACGGGTGATTTTCTCTACAGCCTGCCGGTCGTGATGACTTGTGCGCTCGTCTCCTCGCGGCTCGCATCGATGACATTCGTGCCGCTGCTCGGGTATTACCTCCTGCGCCCGCCGAAGCGGCTCGATCCACCGATCGAGGAACGGCGCAGGCGCGGTTTCACGGGCGTGTACTACCGGGTCGGCGTCAAGGTCCTGAAGCACCGCTGGATCTCGCTCGCGGTCTCGTGCGCTTTTCTGGTGGGTGGCGGCGCCATGTTCACACGGCTGCCGACGTCGTTTTTCCCGGACGACGTGCAGTACCTCTCATACATCGACCTCTGGCTGCCCAACAACGTCTCGTTCGCGCGCACCGACGCGGTGGCCGAGCGCGCCGCGCAGATCGTCCGCGAGGTCGCTGCGGAGTACGCCGCCGCGAATCCCGGCAAGGACGGCAAGCCGCGCCCGGTACTGAAGTCGGTCACTACCTTCGTCGGCGGCGGCGCGCCGCGTTTCTGGTTTTCGCTCACGCCGGAGCAGCGCCAGAACAACTATGCGCAGCTCGTCATCGAGGTTGGGGACAAGTTCGACACGCCGCCGCTGGCCGAGCGGCTGCGCCCGGCGATCGCCGCCCGGCTCGACGGCGCCCGCGCCGACGTGCGTCAGCTCGAGACGAACGCCGTCGGGATTCCGGTCCAGATCCGCCTCAGCACCGAATCGGGCGCCGACCCGCAGCGGTCGCGGGCGAACCTCTCCGAACTGCGCCGGCTCGGCGATCGCCTGACGGCGGTCTTCCGGGACCTCCCGATCGCCGTCGGCTTTCGCGACGACTGGGGTGAGGAGAGCTTCGTCGTCAAGCTCGCGGTCGACCCCGATCGCGCCAACCTCGCGGGCGTCACCAACCAGGACGTCGCCGGCTCCGCCAGTGCGGGTATCAGCGGCAGCCAGGTGACCGTCCTGCGTGAAGGCGACAAGCAGATCCCCGTGGTGGCCCAGCTGCAGTTCGACGAGCGCGCGAATCTCTCGGACGTCCAGAATCTGTACGTCTACTCGGCGTCCGGCACGCAGAACGCGCCGCTCGGCCTGGTCGCATCGGTCCACACCGACCTGGAAACGCAGCGTATCCAGCGAATGGATCACTACCGGACGATCACGGTGGAGGGCTTCCCGGCCGGGAACTTCTATCCGTCGGAGGTGATGACGGCCGCCCGCCCGGCGTTGACGGCCTTCGAGAAGAGCCTGCCACCCGGCTTCCAGGTCACGATCTCCGGCGCCGAAGCCAAGCAGAAGCATGGTTTCCGGCAGCTCGGCATCCTGCTGGCGATCTCGGTCGCCGCGATCTACATCTCGCTTGTCATCCAGTTCAACCACGCTGCCAAACCGCTGCTCGTGTTCGCCGCGGTGCCCTACGGAGCAGTGGGCGCGGTCGCCGCGCTGTGGATCATGGGCGCCCCGTTCAGCTTCATGGCGTTTCTTGGCATCACCAGCCTGGTCGGCGTCATCGTGAGTCACGTGATCGTGCTGTTCGATTTCATAGAGGAGAACCGCGTGCGCGGAGAGCCGTTACAGGATTCACTGCTCGATGCCGGGATCGTGCGGTTGCGGCCTGTGATGATCACGGTTCTGGCGACCATGTTCGCCCTGGTTCCACTTGCGATCCACGGCGGCCCGCTGTGGCAACCGCTCTGCTTCGCGCAAATCGGGGGGCTCGCGCTCGCCACGTTCATCGAGCTGCTCCTCGTCAAGGTCTTCTACGTCATCTTCGTTCTGGATCTGAAGATCGTGAAGTGGGATGCAAAGCCGGGCGCAGCAGATGCCGCGCGGACAGCGGCAAGCGCTCCTGGCTAACCCTTTCCGTTTCCCCCGCTGCAAGGAGGACGACATGATGCGTACCGTCGTGCTGTTCACATTGGCCGTCACGCCCGCATTCGGCGGTGAAAAGGCGATGCTCTTCGAGCGCGCCGCGGCCGCGACCGGCACGCCCGTGCTGGCGCAAGCCTATAAGGCGAGCGACGCGACCAGCGCCGATCTGCAAGGCGACGTGCTGACGCTCGACCAGGCTATCGCGCTCGCCCTGCAGAAAAACCGTCAGGTCCAGAACTCGACGCTCGATGTCGCAAAATCGAACGACCAGATCGAATCAAGCAAGACGCAGCGGTTTCCGCAGCTCCAGATCGCGGTGACGCCCGCCTACAGCATCACCCCGATCGATTTGACCTATCAGCAGGGCGCGTTCGGGACCTATCCCGCGCCAGTCGGTCCGATCCCTGCCCAGACCACGACTCTGACCACGGACCGCGGCTACAGCACCGCCATCACCGCGAGCGTGTCCCAGCCGATCAGCCAGCTCTACAAGATCGGGCTCAGCATCGAGCAACTCGGCGTCGGCACCGACATGTCCAAGCAGGACCTGCGCAATCAGCGACAGACCATCGTGAACAACGTCAAGCAGGCGTATTTCGCGGTGCTTCAGTCGCAGAGTTCGCTCGAGTCGCTGCGCGAGCAGGTCGCGTCCTCGAAAGAGCTCTTGCGCGTCGTCACCGAGCAGGCCGCCGAGCAGACCGCGCTCGAGCCGTCGCTGCTTCAGTCCAGGGCGTCGCTCGCACAGGCCGAGTACAACGTCGGCGCGACGCGCCACACGCTGGCCTCGCAGAAGGAGCAGCTCAACCATCTGCTGGGGCGCGACCCGGAAACAGCATTTCGGGTGAGCGAAGTTCCGGCCGCGACACCGTTTCAGAACGACATTGCAGCCGCGCGCGTGGCGGCGCTTCGCCAGCGGCCGGATCTGCAGAAGGCGCGGCTGAACATCCAGTACGCCGATTACAGCGTTGCACTCAAGCGCGCCGAATACATCCCCGACGTGAGTCTCGTGTACAAGTACATTGCGCCCGTGACGAGCGATGTGCTGCCGCAGAGCATCTCGTATGTCGGCATCGAATTCAGCTGGAACGTCTTCGACTGGGGCAAGAAGGAGCACGACCTCGCGCAGCTCGAACGGGCACGCAGCCAGTCGCAGAATTCGGCCGAGGATCTCGCCTCGCAGGTCGTGCTGGACGTCAACAGCTCGTACCGAAAGCTCGAGGATTCGCGCAACTATCTGAAGGTGGCGGAGCTCAATCGCGACGCCGCGCGCGCGCAGCTGCGGGTCACGATGGACGCTTTCCGCCAGCAGACGGCGCTGCTCAAGGACCTGCTCTCGGCCCAAGCCTCGCTCGCCCAGGCCAACGACCAGTACCGCCAGGGCGTGCTCGGCTTCTGGGAAGCTCGATCCAACTTCGAGAAGGCGGTGGGCGCAGGCGATTGAGGATCCGCCGCCCGCCTGGTCTCGGCGGCGACGCCGCGGACTTCGCACCCGCTACCGCTTCTATTGCGGCTTGGGCGGCGGCGTGCAGTTCGGGCGGTTCTGCAGCCGACAGAGATTGTAGCTGCCGTGATTCGCCCACAGGCGCATCATGGTCTCGACGTCGCCCCACGACGACAGCATCGAGGCGTCGAGCGCCTTTCCACCCACGCGATGATCGATGGCCGCCGCGAGCAGCTCCCCGGTAACGGCGTCGTTCACCTTGACCTCGATTTGCGCCTCGCCGACGAATGCGGGCTTGCCCGTGGCGAGCTTGTCGAGCGAAGAGAGCGCAAGCAGGGACGGCACCACTGTGGACACGACGTTCATCCCCACGTTGGACTCCTGGGCCTTGGTGATGGCGACTTTCACGCGCAACGTCCCGGGCTGGGGCGCACTCACCAGCGTGAATCCCTCCTTCTCCAGCGCGCCGCGGATCACGCTGTAGAAGTAGTTCACGAGCATCTGCGCGTCGGCAGCCGAGATGCCCTGTGCGGTCGACTCCTTCCCGTTCCAGACGGTAACCGGGTCGAGGAGAATGTTCTTGTACGTCGCCCAGTTGACGCCGTGCCGGAGATAGACGAGCTGGGCCTGCTTCCTGTCTCCGGGCCTGAGCAGGTCATAGTCGGCGCCGAGGAATCCGCTTTCGTGCGCGACGCGGCGCGCGCGAAGTCGCCGCACAGCCGACGGTGACGAGCACTGCTGCGAGCACGCCGGCCACCATGGCCGATTTCACCCCGAGACATTGGACCATGCGAAGACTCATTACTTTCTCCTTTCTGTAGACAATACGGGTCGCGCGCGCGGTTCCCGTTCGACGCCGAGCCAGCGTGCAACAGCGGGCAGCGACCACCCTTGAAGCGCTAGCGAAACGAGGACCACGCAAAACGCGACGTTGAAAATTTCGCGCGCGTGCGGGAGTCCCGCAAGCAACGGAAACATCGCGAGAATGATCGGCACGGCGCCGCGCAGCCCCACCCACGCGACGAAGGCCTGTTCGCGCGGTGCGAACCGGAACGGCGCGAGGCAGGCGGCCACGGCCACTGGTCGCGCGACGAGAATGAGCACGGCGGCCACCGCGAGGGCCGCAGGCGCCAGCGGGATGAACTCGTCCGGTTCGACCAGCAAACCGAGAATCAGGAACATGCCGATCTGCATGAGCCAGGCGAGCCCGTCGTGAACACTCAGGATCCGTGCAAGCCCCGGCGGCCGGCCGTTGCCCACGACGATGCCGGCGAGATACACCGCCAGGAGCCCGCTGCCTCCGCCCGTATTGACGAGCGCAAAGATGCAGATACCGGCCGCCGATACGAAGAGCGGCGCAAGTCCCGGAGACAGCCTGGTGTTCCTCAGCATCCAGGCCAGGATGCGGCCCCCGACGACGCCGCCGATTGCACCCAGCCCGAGATCCCAGAGGAAATCACCGAGCAACCCCCAGGCACCCAGCGACTCGCCGGAGGCGACGGCGTCGATGAGCGTCAGCGTCAGAAACACCGCCATCGGGTCATTGGCGCCCGACTCGATCTCGAGCGTCGCGCCGACGCGCTCGCGCAATCCGATGCCATGTCCACGCAGGAGCGCGAACACCGCGGCGGCGTCGGTGGAGCTGATGATGGCGCCAACGAGCAGTCCCTCGAGAACCGGCAGATCGAGCAGCACCATTGCCGCCACGCCGCCGATCGTTGCGGTTACCAGGACGCCAACGGTGGCGAGACTGAGCGCCGGCAAGCGACCGATATGAAACGTTCCCGCACGGGTACGCAGCCCGCCGTCGAGCACGATGACCGCAAGCGCAAGGTTGCCCATGAGCGCAGCGACGCCCACATCGTCGAAAGCGATCCCGCCTGGCCCGTCGTCTCCCGCCAGCATGCCGAGCAGCAGGAAAACGAGCAGCAGCGGTACGCCGGTCCGGTCGGATGCCTTGGACGCAAGGATGCTCAGGGCGAGCAGGAGCGCGCCGATGAGCAGCGTGTGGTCGATAGGGCTTAGCAGCTCGGCGCCCATGTGTGTCCGTGCGATCCAGCGGCGCAGTTATCGGCGCACGCTCAGAGCCTGCAGATTCTAGCGGCGCGCAAGGCGCGCGTTCGTGCCGGCGCGCTTTGCTACCGGCTTCTTCGCAAGCACACGCTTGCGTGCGGCGGTGCCCCTGGCTACGGCCCGCTTCCCCGCGGCGGTGCGCGCGCGCCATTTCGTCCGGTGGCGCAGAAGGGACTCTTCTTTCCACTCGTGCTGCGTGCCGTCGCCCATGAACACCACGAATACTTCGCACCCATCGGGATACTCGTAGGGGCCGTGCATCGTGTTCCAGCCGAACACGTAGTCCCCCGGCCGCAGATCCTTGCCGGCGACGCACATTCTCCCCTTGGTCACCAGGATGGAATGCCAGCTCTTGTGCGTGTGCGCGGGCTCGATGTACCCCTTCGGAAATTTCACTTTCATGTCGATGCGCTTCGTCACCGGATCGTGCGAGAAGATCTTCACCTTCACGCCGCGCGGTAGCGTGAGCAGCTTGTTTGCCGCGCCCTCCTGCCATTTGACCTGTCGGTCGTAGATGGCGCGAAATTTCTGGTCGGCCTTTTTCATATCTTTCCTCCTTGGAGCGGACCGGATCAGCGGAAGAGGGGGCGGACAGCGTAGCGGGAGGTCCGTCCCGAGGTGCACTAAGTATCGCTGCAGCACGCCGGAAACGCCAGCGCGCTTGCCATGCGGTGCATTTCACGCCTCCTGCGGCGGCAACGCGGTATGGTGCGTCGAGCCCTCGGCCAGAACGGGGCGGGCAACTCGAGCGGAGGGTGGCGATGAGCGATTACTGGGTCGCGCGGCAAGGCGAAAAGCACGGGCCCTATCCGGAGCATCAAGTGCGGAAGAACTATGCGAGCGGCCGGGTGCTCCCTACGGACCTCGTATGGACCGACGGCATGGCAGACTGGAAAGTCGCGTCACTGGTATTCGGTGCCCCGGCCCCACGGCCCGCGACACCTGGCGATCCGGCAATAGCAACTCCATATCGACCGCCCGCCGCAATGGTGCGCGATGAAGGCGACGCCGACCTCGGCGACGAGGTCACCTACGCAGGCTTCTGGGTGCGCTTCGGCGCCGTGATCCTCGACACCATCATCCTGTATATCGTCGCCATCGTGGTCGGCGGAATCATCGGTTTCGTGTTCGCCCTGATGGGTGGTGTCCGGTGGGTCGGAGCAGGCGTATCGATCGTCGGCATCCTCGGCGCGTTCCTCTACTTCGCGCTGATGGAATCGAGCGAGCGGGGCGCCACGCTCGGCAAGCGTGCGTTCAAGTTGCGCGTCGTCACTGCCGAAGGGCACGAGCGCATCGGATTCGGCCGCGCAGTCGGTCGCTACTTCGCCCGATTCATCTCCATCCTGGCGCTGTACATCGGATATCTGATGCAGCCATTCACGCAACGCAAGCAGGCGTTGCACGACATGATCTGCGGGACGGCGGTCGTTGCGCTGGCACCGGCATCGCGTGTCTTGCTCGGGGTCGCCATCTTTTTCGGCCTGCTTCTTCCCACGCTCGGGATCGTCGCGGCCGTATCGATTCCCGCGTACCAGGATTACGCGGTGCGCGCCAAAGTTTCCGAGGCGCTGATCGCGGCATCGCCGGCGCGGGACGCGGTGCAAATCTACTTTGCCGAGCGCAACGCCTATCCAAAGACCCTCGCGGAGGCGGGTGTGAACATCCCGCCGACGCCGCGCGTGCGGAGCGTGACCATCAATCCACGGACTGCGGCGCTCACCGTGACGCTGGCATTCTCGCCGCTCGCCGGAAAGACGATCATGCTCGTTCCCGAGCGCGTCGAGGGTGGCGCACTCAACTGGAAGTGCCGGCCCGGAACCGCGTCGCGGAAATATCTTCCGGCCTCGTGCCGAAATAGCTGATTCGGGTACGCTTCGGCAATAACGCGTGGCGCCGCCGCCCCGCGCGCGATCCGCATCGCCTTGCAATTCGAGGGGCGGATCGATACCTTTGCCGCCTCTTCTCCTATCGTACAGGTCATGTCGGATCGTTCCATGGACGCGCGAGTCGCTCTTCCTTCGGTGGACCTCATGCTGCGCCGGGACGAAAGCGCCGACCTGGTGCACCGCTACGGCCGCGCCCCAGTGGTCGCGGCGATACGCGACGAGCTCGCCGTTTGCCGCGACGCGCTGCGGCAGGACAGCGCCGCGCCGCAGCCGGGCATCCCGCAACTGCTGGAGCACGTGAAGCGGCGACTGGCGGCGCGTGCGGCGCCCCCGCTGCGACGCGTGTTCAACCTCACGGGCACGGTCCTGCACACCAATCTCGGACGAGCCGTCCTGCCGCGTGAGGCCATCGACGCGGTGGTCGCAGTCGCGGGCGAGCCGAGCAATCTCGAGTACGACCTCGCCACCGGCAAGCGCGGCGACCGCGATACGCATCTGGAGGAAGCATTGTGCCGACTCACCGGCGCCGAGGCGGCCACGGTGGTCAACAACAACGCCGCCGCGGTGCTGCTCGTACTCAACACGCTCGCGGCGCGCAAGGAGGTCCCGACGTCGCGTGGCGAGCTGATCGAGATCGGCGGGTCGTTCCGCATGCCCGACATCATGTCGCGCGCGGGCTGCCGCCTCCACGAGGTGGGGACCACCAACCGCACGCATCTTGCCGATTTCGCGACGGCGATCGGGCCGCGTACGGGCCTGGTCATGAAAGTGCACACGAGCAACTATGTGGTCGAGGGATTCACTGCGGCGGTGCCCGAGACAGAGCTCGCGAAGCTATGCAAGGACCGTGGCGTTCCGTTCGTCGTCGATCTCGGAAGCGGTGCGCTCGTCGACTTGCGTGCGTTCGGACTTCCGCACGAGCCCACCCCGGCCGAAACGCTGGCGAGCGGTGCCGACCTCGTGACGTTCAGCGGCGACAAGCTGCTCGGCGGACCGCAGGCCGGAATCATCGTCGGGCGCGCCGATCTCATCGCCCGGATCAAGCGCAATCCTCTCAAGCGAGCTTTGCGCGTCGACAAGATGACCATTGCCGCGCTTGCCGCGGTGCTCGGCCTCGCCGCCGACCCGGAGCGTCTGCGCGACCGGCTCCCGGCGCTGCGCGCGTTGACGCGTCCGCTCGACGATATCCGTCGCACCGCCGCGCGCCTCGCCGTCGCGCTCGCGCCGGTCCTGAAAGAATACGCGGTCGATGTCGTTGCCTGCGCGTCCGAGATCGGCTCAGGCGCGCAGCCCGGGCGCGATGTACCCAGCGCAGGCGTCGCGATCACGCCGCGCGCAGCGAAAGGTCGCGGGGGCGCGCTGCAGCGTCTCGCCGACGCTTTTCGCGCTTTACCGGTTCCGGTTATCGGGCGCATCCAGGACGACGCCTACCTGCTCGATTGCCGCTGCCTACTTGACGCGGAGGATACGGAGACGTTCCTGGCCCAGCTTGGAACCCTCGTCCCGGCCGCCCGACAATGATCGTCGCGACCGCCGGACACGTCGACCACGGCAAGACGCTCCTGGTGAAGGTCCTCACGGGCGTCGACACCGATCGCCTGCCCGACGAAAAGCGCCGTGGCCTCACCATCGACCTTGGCTTCGCGTATCTGCCCGACGCGGACGCGGGCACCATCGGCTTCATCGATGTGCCCGGCCACGAGCGCTTCGTTCACAACATGCTGTGTGGCGTCGCCGGGATCGACACGGCGCTGTTCGTAGTCGCGGCCGACGACGGACCGATGCCCCAGACACTCGAGCACCTCGCGATCCTCGACCTGCTCGATGTCCGTCATGGACTGGTCGCGCTCACCAAGATCGATCGCGTCCCCGTCGAGCGCGTTGGCAGCAGTACGCGCCGAGATCGAGCGCCTGCTCGAGCGAACCACGCTCGCCAGCGCGCCGATCTTTCCCGTTTCAGCCGTCACGGGCGAAGGCATCGCGCCGCTCGTGGGGCAGTTGCGTAGCATCGCGGGTCAGCTTCCTCGTCGTGCTACGGACGGAAATTTCCGTCTCGCGGTCGATCGGGCATTCACCGTCGCGGGCGCGGGACTGGTCGTCACCGGCACGGTATTTTCGGGCGAACTCGCGAGCGGCGATCCGGTGCGCGTGCTCGCGGCGGGCGCCGCCGGCCGGGCGCGCACGATCCACGCCCAAAATGCAGCAGCGCCGCGTGGCCGGGCAGGCGAGCGCTGTGCGATCAACCTCGCCGGCACCAGCCTCAAGCATGACGAGATCCGGCGTGGGGACTGGATCGTGACCGGTCCGGTTCCCGCGCCTGTCACCCGGATCGATGCGCGTCTCCGCGTGCTCACCGACGAGACGCGACCGTTGCGCCACTGGACGCCGGTGCACGTGCACGTCGGTGCATCGTCCGTCACTGGCCGTGTGGCCACGCTCGAAGCGAAAGAGATCGCACCCGGCACGACGGGACTGGTGCAGCTCGTTCTCGAGCGTCCGGTCGGCGCCGTGCATGGCGACCATCTCATCCTGCGTGACCAGTCCGCTCGCCGCACCATCGGTGGCGGGCGCGTCATCGATGTGTTTCCGCCCGTGCGCGGACGCGCCAAGTCCGAGCGGCTCGACGCACTGCGGGTCATGGAATCCTCCGATCCGAAGGGCGCGCTCACGGCGCTGCTGGATCGCGCCGCGAAGAGGATTGGACCTCGAGCGGTTTGCGGCATGCCGAAACCTGACCGAAGCTGAATCCAGGCGCTTGTTCGACGTCGTCCCGATGACGCGCGTGGAGTCCGGCGCGCAGCGCCTCGGGTTCACTTCGACGCATTGGAACGAGCTGCGCGCCGCCGCGCTGAAATCGGTCGCAGCGTGGCACGCGCGCGCGCCGGACTCGCCGGGGCCACCGGAAGATCGCATCCTGGACGGCAAGGGCCTCCCGCGCGCGGTAGTGGTCGCCATCGCGAACGAGCTCGTGCGTGCCGGCGAGCTTGCGCGCGGCGGGGCTGACGTGCGCCTGCCGACGCATCGATCCGAGTTCGTGGCGGCCGACGCGGAGCTATGGCAACGCATTGTGAAGCTGCTCGAAGCAGATGACGCGCGACCACCTACCGTTGCCGAAGATGGCCGAAGGGCTTCGCGCTCCGCCAAAAGCCGTGCAGGGCCTGCTCGACCGGGCCGCGCGCCGCAGCCTCGCGGTGCGCGTATCCCAGACGAGATTCTTCCTGCCGCGTACGGTTGCGCGGCTCGCACAGATCGCCGAGGCGCTTGCCAAAGCACACGGAGAGGGACGCGTCACGGCGGCCGCATTTCGCGACGCGAGCGGGCTAGGACGCAACCTGTCGATTGAGGTCCTCGAGTTCTTCGATCGCGTGCGCTTCACGCGGCGTGTCGGCGATGCACGAATCGTGCTCAGACCCGCATCCGAAGCGTTTTCCGGGGGCGTCGCACCACGGGTTAGAATTCGCGCTCATCGGAAGGGAATCGACCCCGGGGGGGCGCCCGGACTTCAAACCCGGAGAGGGGCGTCAGACGTCCCTGGTGGGTTCGACTCCCACTCTCTTCCGCCACGAACAATTCGCGGGGAAAAGAAAAAGCCGGGGTCGACCCGGCTTTTTCAATTGCTGCGTTGCCTGCGTGGACTATTTCTTCTGCTGCGCCTGCGCGTCGACGAAATTCGCCATCCGCACCACATCGGTTGCCTCCAGCCGGCCCAACGGGCCCGAGCTGTAGCTCGCGAGCAGGATTTTTCCATCCGCACCCAGAATGAACTCCGAAGGCTGGACGATTCCACGACGGTCTTCCCACCACGAACCGAGCTGATCAGCTTGCGCGCGCGTGACGCCGTAGCCGATCGGGAAACTCAACCCTGCCGCTACTTCCTTTGCCTTGTCTATCGGGTCGACGCTTGCCGCGACGACCTTGACGCCCGCACCCGCGAGCTGTGCCTTCCAGAACTCGAAGCCGGCCAACTGCCGGCGACAGTATGGTCACCAGTGGCCGCGATAGAAGAGCACGACCTTGTATTTCGATTCGATCCCGCCCGGGAGATCCAGCTTTCCCCCATCGACCAGATTGAGGGTCATGCTGGGAAACATGTCTCCCGTATTCAGCTTTTCCGCCATTCCGGTTTCCTTCCTGCGCTTCCCCGAATCGCCGGACCGAATCTCTGCTGCCGGTCCGGCCGAGCGGCGAATCTACACCCCCCGGGTCCGCGGGACAACCCGCTATATTCATCCCGGTTTACGGTGCTGTGCGCGACGTGCGGTCGGCGAGCGCGCGTGGCATCATGAGCGCTCGCTTTCCACGAGCGATGTGCCGCAATGGCCCAGCCGATAAACGATCCCGGCATCATCACCGAACTTGGCTCCGAGACTTCCTACGGGGGCTACCTGCGCCTCGACAAGATCTTGTCGGCCCAGCTGCCCCGGTCGCAGCCGGTGCACCACGACGAGATGATGTTCATCATCCAGCACCAGACGTCGGAGCTCTGGATGAAGCTGATGATTCACGAGCTCGTGGCGGCCATCGGGCACGTACGCGCGGATCGGCTCGCACCCTGCTTCAAGATTCTTGCGCGCGTGAAGCAGATCCAGCGCCAGCTATTCGAGCAGTGGGCAGTGCTCGAGACGCTCACGCCCTCGGAATACGCTGAGTTCCGCGATGCACTCGGACCCGCATCGGGCCTCCAGTCATTCCAGTTTCGCGCCATCGAGTTCCTGCTTGGCAACAAAAATGCGCGCATGCTCGAGGTGCAGCGCCACGACCCGGACACGCACGCCTGGCTGAAGCATCTGCTGGAGGCGCCGAGTCTCTACGAAGAGTTTCTGCGCCATCTCGCGCGCCGCGGCCTGCCAGTGCCGCGCGAAGTCGTCGAGCGCGACTTCTCGCTGCCCTACGCGCGGAACCCGGGCGTCACCTCCGTACTCAGAGCGATCTACGAGGATCCGAAGCGCTTCTGGGACGCCTACGACATGTGCGAGAAGCTGGTGGACGTGGAGGAGAATTTCCAGCTCTGGCGCTTCCGGCACGTGAAGACGGTCGAGCGCGTGATCGGCTTCAAGCGCGGCACGGGCGGCACTGCCGGAGTGGGATTCCTGAGAAAAACGCTGGAGGTGGCGCTGTTCCCGGAGCTGATCGACGTGCGCACCGAAATCGGCAACCGGTGATCGAGGGATCACTCACCGAGTCGAAGCTGCGCGCGGAGCTCTGGCCACGCTTTTCGCGCGTGCTTGCGCGGAAGAGCATTTACCTCGCCAACCACTCTCTCGGCCGCCCACCCGATCGCATGGCGGAGGACGTGCGCGAGGCGCTCGACGCGTGGTATCGCGACATGGGCGGCGCGTGGGAGCCGTGGCTCGCAGCACGCGAACGCTTTCGCGCACTCACGGCGCGACTCGTCGGGGCGCCGCGTGCCGACTGCATCGTGCCGAAGACGAGCGCGGCGCAAGGCTTGCGCGCAGTGCTGAACGCGCTCGAGGGCGTGCCGCGCGTGGTGGCGAGCGACGGAGAGTTCGACTCGCTCGACTTCGTCCTGCGCGTCTACCGCGAGAAGCGGCGCATCGCGCTCGAGATCGTGCCCTGGCGCGCACTTTCGGCCGACAGCGCAGATCTCGTGGTGCTTTCAACGGTACAGTTTCGCAGCGGTGAGCTGGTGACAGCGCTAGCGGAGCGAATACGCTCGGCGCACGCCGTGGGCGCCCTGGTGCTGCTGGACGTCTATCACCACGCCGGCGTACTGCCGCTTGATCTCGCCACGCTCGAGGCCGATTTCGCGGTCGGCGGTTCGTACAAATACACGCGCGGCGGCACGGGTGCCTGCTGGCTCTACGTGCGCCCGGGGCTCGCCGAGCAACTACGCACGCTCGACACCGGCTGGTTTGCGAAAAAGGACGTGTTTGCCTACCAGCGACCGGATCCGCCCGAGTTCGGATCGGGCGGCGACGCCTGGCTCGAGTCCACGCCGCCGGTGCTCGCACCGGTGCAGGCGCTAGCCGGACTGGAAGTCACGCTCGAGCTCGGGCCCGAGCGGCTGCGTGCGTACAATCTTGAACAGAAAGCGCGACTCGCTACGCTGTTGGCGGAGCAAGGCGTGCACGCAGAAGGTGCGGGGTCCGCCCACGGCGCGTTTCTCACTGTGACGCATCCGAGCGCCACCGGCCTTTCCGCCGCACTGGCAAGAGCGGGCATCGATTGCGATGCGCGCGGCGACACGCTGCGGCTTTGCCCGGACGTGCTGAATTCGGATGCGGAGCTCAGCCTGGCGGCAAAGCACGTGGGCGCGGTTGTCGCTAGCAGCTCACCCGAGCGGTAAACTCGCGTGACGATCGCCGCGCCGCGAGCGGTCTCACTTCTATTCCATCGATGGAGTGTCCCGTGACAATCACGCCGAACACGCAAATGCTCGAAGCAAGCAAGCTGCCGATCAGGCAAGGGCTCGACCGCGAGGTACAGCGTGCGTGGGCGCGGCTCGCGGCGCCCGGAACATGGTGGACCGGCACAGAGCGCCTGGCCATTGCGGCGGAAACGCGCAACGCGCCACATTGCGCATTGTGCAGGCAACGCAAAGACGCCCTGTCACCGTACGCGTTGCGCGGAGACCATGATTCGCAGGGCGCCCTTGCGCAACCCGTCGTGGACGTCGTGCACCGCATCGTCACGGATGCCGGCCGGCTCAAGCAGAGCTGGGTACGCGAGACGGTGGCGAGCGACGTCAGCGAAGAGCGCTACGTGGAAATCGTCGGCATCGTCGCGCTCGTCACGGCCTTGGACACGTTCGACCACGCGCTGGGGCGCGCGCTGCGCCCGCTACCGGCGCCCATGCCCGGTGAACCTCGCAAAGCGCGCCCGGCCGGCGCCAAGCGCGACCTCGCGTGGGTGCACACGGTCGCGCCGCACGACCTGACCGCCGACGATGCCGATCCCTATGCGGTGCATGGCGAAAAGAACATCCACCGCGCGCTGAGCCTCGTTCCCCAGGAGGTTTTCAACTTCTTCGATCTCGACGTCGAGCTCTATCTGAAGGATGACGAGATTCGTGCATTCGGCACGGAACATCGCGCGTTGACGCACGCCCAGATCGAGATGCTCGCAGCGCGCGTGTCGGCGCTCAACGGTTGTTACTACTGAACGGTCAGCCACGCGGGGCTGCTCCGTGCGAGCGGCGAACATGCGGGACAGGAGCTCGAGCTGGATGCCTTCCTCGAGGGTGAGGCGACGACAACGGCGTGCCGCATGCGGCGGCGTTGATCGAGTTCGGTGAAGCGATGCTGGGCAACGACAAGAATCGACAGGCCGCCGCGCGGCAAAGCATCTATCGCGCACTGGGCCCCGAGGGACTGGTCGATGCGGCTGCGATCGTCGCATCGTTCAATGCCGTCGTGAAGATCGCGGACGCTACGGGCATTCCGCTGGAGGATTACAAGGAAGCGGCGACGCAGGATCTGCGCGCCGCGCTCGGGCTCGAGCGCTTCAACAACAACGCCGCTCCGGCGTAGCTTCCTGATTCCAGGCGAAATTCCGGCGCCGGGCTCACACGGAAAAGATCCCTCGGGACATGGCGGTCACTCACTTGACCATCGGCTGAATACCGCCTCTCCAGCACCGCCCGGTCCACAGGCGTCCGCGTACACCCGCCTGAGTCGTCGCAAAAACAAAGAGTTAAGCAAAGTCGAGCCGGGCGCCATGTCCACAGCGCGGCTTAGACTCGAATTACAAGAAGAGTGTCATCTTTTGTTGACGCATGTCAAAATCGACGGGGCCCGAAATGAAAGGAGGCGCGATGCTTGGCAGCCAAGGCTTGGCGCGGAGACGTGCTGACGCTTCACCGAATGGCCCTGCGCGGCCGTGCGGGTTTGCCGGGGAGAGGGGGTACTGAGAATGGCGGTCGCTTTTCCCTTTTCGGCGATTGTTGGCCAGGAGGAGATGAAGCTCGCGCTCCTCGTCGCCGCGGTCGACGGCACGATCGGCGGCGTGCTGGTCTTCGGCGATCGCGGCACGGGCAAGTCGACTGCGGTGCGCTCACTCGCGGCGCTGCTGCCGCCGATGAGCGTGGTGGTGGGATGTCCCTACAACTGCGATCCGGCGGCGACGGCCGTCGCGTGCGACGTGTGTCGCGCTCGCAAGCCGAAAAAGGCGCCAAGGAGTGCCCGGGTTCCGGTACCGGTGGTGGATCTTCCGCTCGGTGCCACCGAGGATCGCGTCGTCGGTGCGCTCGACCTGGAGCGTGCGCTGGGGCAAGGCGTGAAGGCATTCGAGCCCGGCCTGCTCGCCCGTGCCCATCGCGGCTTCCTCTACATCGACGAGGTGAATTTGCTCGAAGACCATCTCGTCGACGTGCTCCTCGACGTCGCGGCCTCGGGCGAGAACGTGGTCGAGCGCGAGGGTTTGAGCGAGCGCCATCCCGCGCGTTTCGTGCTGGTGGGCAGCGGCAACCCCGAAGAGGGTGAGCTGCGTCCGCAACTCCTCGACCGCTTCGGCCTTTCCGTCGAGGTGCGCACGCCCACTGACCTGGCGACGCGGATCGAGGTCGTGCGCCGTCGCGACGAGTTCGAGCGAGACCCCGCCGCGTTCGTCGCGAAATGGGCTACGCACGATGCACGCGTGCGCGGGACGATCGTTACCGGCCGCAAGCGCCTTCAATCGGTGCGCGTTCCGGACGCGCTTCTGGAGCGCGCGGCACGATTGTGCATGAGCCTCGGCACCGACGGCCTGCGCGGAGAGTTGACGCTGATGCGCGCGGCGCGCGCGCTTGCCAGTCTCGAAGGCGACAAGGAGGTCGACAATGATCACCTGCGCCGAGCGGCACCCCCTGCGCTCCGGCACCGGCTCCGCCGCAATCCGCTCGACGACGCGGGATCAACCACACGCGTCGAGCGGGCGATCGTGGAGACCCTCGGTCCATGACCGGAGACACCAATGCGTCGGCCGCATGGCACGAAGCGCTCACCACTGCGACACTGTTCGCCATCGATCCATACGGAACGGGTGGCGTCACGCTGCGCGCAGCGCACGGTCCCGTGCGTGACCGCTGGCTCGCGACATTGCACGCGATGCTGCCCGCTCAGACGCCTGTGTTGCGCGTGCCAGTACACGTTTCCGATGAGCGGTTGCTCGGCGGACTGGATCTCGCGGCAACGCTGGGCGCCGGGCGGCCTGTGGTCGAGCGCGGCTTGCTCGCGACGGCGCACAACGGCATCGCCGTGTTTGCGATGGCAGAGCGGGTGACGGCTGGGACAGCGGCGCGCGTGGCGGCAGCGATGGACACGATGGAAATTGCCCTCGAGCGCGACGGTATCGCGGAGCGATTCAACGCCCGCTTCGGCGTGATCGCACTCGATGAAGGCATGAGCGACGACGAGCGGCCGCCGGCCTCGCTCCTCGACCGGTTGGCCTTTCACCTGGACCTTGCCGATCTGGTGATTCGCGACGCGCCGGACGCCATTTCTGTCTCCGTCGGCGAGATCGAAGCGGCGCGGGCACGCCTCGGCCTCGTGCGTACCGATGGCACGGTGATCGAGGCATTGTGCGGTGCGGCAGCCGCGCTCGGCATCGGTTCGTTGCGGGCCCCGATGCTCGCGTTGCGCGTCGCGCGCGCGTCCGCCGCGCTGGCCGGGCGGGCTGCCGTGACGGACGATGACGCTGCCCTGGCGGCACGCCTGGTGCTCGGCCCGCGAGCGACCGCACTTCCGGCGGCGAGCGATGCGCCCGAACCGCCTGCCGACGACCCAGGAGCTGACACTCCGGATAGCACCGAAGACCGGGACTTGCCCGCCGAAGTTCAGCAGCTCGAGGATCGCGTCATTGAAGCGACGGTGGCTGCGCTGCCTCCCGATGTGCTCGCGCGACTGCAACTCGCCAATGGCGTTCCAACGCGAGCAGGATCAAGCGGCCGCGCAGGCGCGATGCGCCATGCTGCGACGCGCGGACGGCCGGCGGGCGTGCGTCGCGGCGCGCCGCGTGGCGGCGCTCGACTGAACGTCCTGGAAACCCTGCGTGCGGCAGCGCCATGGCAACGGCTGCGCAGCAGAAAGACCGGCGCCGACCGAAACGCGCGCGTCATCGTATTGCGCGAGGATTTCCGGATCAACCGGTTCAAGCATCGCTCGCAAACCACGACGATCTTCGTCGTGGACGCCTCCGGCTCGTCGGCAGCGCACCGGCTCGCCGAGGCGAAAGGTGTCGTGGAGCTGTTGCTCGCAGACTGCTACGTACGTCGCGATCAAGTCGCGCTGATCGCGTTTCGTCGCCGAGGTGCCGACCTCCTCCTCCCGCCGACGCGTTCCCTGGTGCGTGCCAAGCGCAGCCTGGCAGGGCTTCCGGGCGGCGGCGGCACGCCGCTCGCGGCCGGGATCGACGCGGCGGTCGCGCTCGCCGAAGCAGTGCGCCGCCGCGGCGAGACACCGATCGTTGTCCTGCTCACGGACGGCCGCGCCAACATTGCGCGCGACGGCGCGTCTGATCGTGCGCGGGCCAATGCCGATTCGCTCGCGGCAGCGTCGACTGCGCGCGGCGCGGCGTTGACCACGCTGGTCGTGGACACCTCACCGCGGCCCGAGCCTCACGCCGGACAACTGGCCGTCGCGCTCGGCGCCCGGTATCTTCCGCTGCCGCGTGCCGACGCGCACGTCCTCTCGACAGCGGTTCGATCCGCGAGCGGGCCCTCGGGCGCGAGATTGTCATGACGGTACCGTCTCGCGGGCGCAGCACTCGCCGCGGGGTCTCCCGGGTCGTTACCGCGCGCGCGCGACCGAAGTTGGCGCCCGAGATAATCGATTGGCCGAATGGCGACGCCAGTCGCTTTGTCGACGCCGCAGGATTGCGCTGGCACGTGCAGACGTTCGGGCGCGGTCCCGCAGTGTTGCTCCTTCACGGCACGGGGGCGGCAACTCATTCCTGGCGTGATCTTGCGCCCCTTCTCGCAGACGCGTTCACGGTCGTGGCGCCTGACCTTCCCGGGCACGGCTTCGCGACCGCGCCGCCGCCCCCGGGATTCGGTCTCCCGGCGATGGCGGCCGCGATCGGCGATCTGCTGCGCCGCCTGCGGGTCGCACCGGTGGTCGCCGTGGGCCACTCGGCGGGGGCCGCAATCCTCGCGCAGATGTGCCTCGATGGTCGCATCGCGCCGCGTGCGCTGGTGAGCCTGAACGGCGCGCTGTTGCCTCTTCACGGGCTGGCCGGACACATCTTCTCGCCGCTCGCGAGGATACTTGCCGTGAACGACGTCGTATCGCGAATCTTCGCGTGGCGCGCGCGCGATCGCGTAGCCGTCGAGCGTCTGATCCAGCGGACCGGGTCAACGCTCGATGCGTACGGCGTCGACCTCTATGCACGCCTCGTCCGGAATCCGCGCCACGTGCGTGCCGCGCTCGAGATGATGGCGAACTGGGACCTGCGTCCGCTTGAACGCGAGTTGCCACGGCTGGCACCGCAACTCGTGCTGGTCACGGGCGAGAACGATCGTACGGTCCCGCCGGGCGAAGCCGAACGCGTGAGGGCATTGGTGGCCACGGCGCGACTCGAGCGCCTGCCCGGACTCGGACACCTCGCACACGAGGAGCGGCCCGAGGAGATCGCCCTCCTCGTGCGGCGCGCTGCGAACGCTGTCGCACCCGCCTGCTGACGCGCTGCAGCAAAGCGCATGCTCGCGCGCCCGCACAGGCGCCCGGAACACTGATAGACTGTCTGCATATGTTGACACCGTCAGTGTCATGTAGTGATGACGTCCGCATCCCGAAACGGGTCCCGCATGCCGTCGTCATCGGCAGCGGATTCGGTGGCCTGGCCGCCGCAGTCCGCCTCGGTGCGCGGGGCTATCGGGTCACGGTGCTCGAACGCCTGGACGCGCCGGGAGGTCGCGCGTACGTCTTCCGGCAGGATGGGTTCACTTTCGATGCCGGTCCAACAATCGTCACCGCGCCGTTCCTGTTCGAGGACCTCTGGCGACTGTGCGGGCGCAACCTCGCCGACGACGTCGAGCTGCGCGCGATATCACCTTTCTATCAGCTGCGCTTTCACGATGGCGCGACCTTCGATTGCTCGGGGGATCCGGCAGCGATGCGCGCAGAGGTGGCGCGACTCGCACCTGGTGACGTCGCCGGCTACGAACGGTTCATGGCAGTGGCCGAGGCCACTTGCCGACTGGGGTTCGAGCAACTCGGCCACGTACCTTTCGGCTCGTGGAAGGACATGGCGCGGGTGGTGCCCGGGATGGTCCGATTGGAAAGCTATCGCAGCGTCTACAGCCTGGTCGCGAAGCATGTCGCCGATCCGCGCCTGCGCATCGCGCTCAGCTTCCATCCGCTGCTGATCGGCGGCAATCCATTCGCGGCATCCTCGATCTACAGCCTGATCCCTTCGCTCGAGCGACGCTGGGGCGTGCGCTTCGCGATGGGGGGACCGGCCAGTTGGTGCAAGGGCTCGTGCGGCTGATCGAGGCGCAGGGGAACGTCGTGCGGTGCGGCGCGGAGGTTCGCGCGATCACGGTGCAGAACCGCGCCGCGACGGGTGTGATGCTCGCCTCGGGAGATCACATCGCGGCCGACGTCGTCGTCTCCAATGCCGACTCGGCATGGACGTATCGCTATCTGCTGCCCCCGGAAGTGCGCCAACGCTGGACGGATCGGCGCATAGAACGCGCACGCTATTCCAACGGCCTGTTCGTCTGGTACTTCGGAACCCGGAGCCAGTATCCGGACGTGGCCCATCACACGATCCTGCTCGGCCCGCGCTATCGCGAACTCCTCGCGGACATCTTCGATCGCAAGAAGCTCGCCGCGGACTTCAGTCTTTATTTGCATCGGCCGACCGCGACCGATTCTTCGCTGGCCCCGCCCGGATGCGACGCCTTCTACGTCCTCGCGCCCGTGCCAGAACCTCGATGGCGACATCGACTGGAGCGAGCGGGCGGAGGCCTATCGCCGCGCGCTGGCGACGCACCTCTCGGAAACGGTGCTGCCCGGCCTCGAGCACAAATACGTGACCTCGCGCGTAATGACGCCACAGGACTTCCAGGATCGGTTGTGCGCATTCCGCGGCGCCGGGTTCGGTCTTGAGCCGGTTCTCACTCAAAGCGCGTGGTTTCGTCCGCACAACCGCAGCGAAGACATCGCGCGCCTCTATCTTGTTGGGGCCGGGACGCATCCGGGCGCCGGGCTTCCCGGTGTGCTTTCTTCGGCGCGGATCCTCGACACGGTGGTTCCCGATGCGGCCGCGCTCGCCTGAGTCGCACAATTCGTCGAATGCGCGCGTGGACATCGAAGCGTGTCGCGCGCTGCTGCGCAATGGCTCCCACTACGTTCCATGCGGCATCGCTCGTGTTGCCGCGGAGGTTGCGCGACGCGGCCACTGCCCTGTACGCGTTCTGCCGCGTTGCCGACGACGCGATCGATCTTCCGGGGCAGCGATGCGGCAGGGCTCGATCAGCTTCGCGAGCGCCTCGCGCGCATTTACCAGGGCCGGCCGGCCGAAATCCCGGCGGACCGCGCATTCGCCGAAGTCGTCGCGCAGTTCGCGATTCCCCGGTCGCTGCCCGAAGCGCTGCTCGAGGGTTTCGCCTGGGACCAGGGCCGGCGGCGCTATGAGTCGCTCGACGACGTGTGCGACTATGCGGCGCGTGTCGCGGGAACAGTCGGCGCGATGATGGCGCTGCTGATGGGCCGGCGCGAACCCGAGGTGGTGGCGCGCGCCTGCGATCTGGGCGTCGCCATGCAACTCACCAATATCGCCCGGGATGTCGGCGAGGATGCGCGAGCTGGCCGGATCTACCTGCCGATACGCTGGTTCAAGGAAGCAGGCATCGATCCCGACGCCTGGCTTGCCGATCCTGTTTTCGATCCCCTCGGTGGGAGTGTCGGTGGCGCGCCTGCTCGGCTTCGCTGACGAGCTGTACCAGCGCGCTGCCGGTGGAATCGCCCGCCTGCCGCGTAGCTGCCGCCCGGGTATGCACGCCGCGCGGCTCATCTACGCCGAGATCGGACGCGCAGTGGAGCGACAGGCGCTCGACTCCGTCGCGCAGCGCGCGGTGGTGTCCGGTCGCCGCAAGGCGACGCTCGTCGCGGCGGCGATCATTGCTTCGATCAGCTCTCGTCGCGGCGTGCCGGAAACGCCGCTGCCCGCGACGCAGTTCCTCGTGGAATCGGTGGCGGCGATGGCGGTCCGGGCGGGACACGAATCACTCGCGGCGCCGTTTCCATGGTGGCGGTTTGGAAATCGCGTCGCACGCATCATCGATCTCTTCGAGCGCCTCGAGCGGCGCGAGCAGCTCGTGCGCGCAGCCGGTCGTTCATGAGTCCGCGAACGGAGCGTACGCCATGAGGAACCTGTTGGGTGTGGCCTTCACAGTCGTCGGTGTGTGGTTCGTGTATACGAGCGTGACGCTGCGCGTCCGACGGCTGGTCGAACGCCGCGCCGCAGGAATTCACGACCACGAAGCGCCCGCGACGCGCATGTTCGTTTTCGGCGAGATCATGCGGCCGATCATTCTCTTCTTCCTGGCGGTTCTTGCGATCAAGGCAGTCTTCGCCTACTTCTGGCTGGACGCGGCACGCTACTTCTCGCTCTTCGATCTGGGGGGCTTTATCGCGGCTCTCGCGGGATACGGCTACTGGGTTCTTCGTGAAGACCAAGGTCCCCCCGCTCGCGCTCTTTCAACAGGAATCCGCCGCAGCGGAACCAGCGTACAAGGAAGTTGCCGCAAACGATTCCATCACCGACTCCGACGCTCGTGAGCAAACGCCGCGCCGGGCTACGCACTCGGCTGCGTGACGGAATCGGGCTGGCTCGGCCTCGTCGAGCTGCTGCTCGTACTGGGCAGTGTGCTGGCATTCGGTGTCTGGGAGTTGATCTCGCTGCGTCGCAATCGCAGTAGCGACAAGAAGCACGGCACGCATGACCGATCCGCCGACGACCGCGACCACCTCACGGACTGACGAGGACGTCAGTCAGCGACGGACGCGCGGCATTCGAAACGGCAGCAAGAGCTTGACCCACGCAGTGCGAAAGCGGTCGAGCGACAGGCTCTCGTGAATCGCCGACACAGGTGTGCCTTGAACCTGTGACCGGACCGTTGAGCGCGCATAGAACGGGGTGTCCTCGAGCGTCGTCTGAACGCGCGCGGGTGCCCCGGCATCGGATCGCGTCGCGCGCTCGATTCGCCAGCGCGTCTTCGGCAGCTGTACGGGCGGCGGTGGCGCGATCTCCCGCGCGTTTCCAGCAGCGTCGAAGTGGCGCGCAAGCGTGAGGTTCGTGCCGTCGCGGCGGGCAACGTCGTAAAGAACACAGGTCCCGTTGCGCAGGTTGGACCGCGACCAGTGCCACCCGTGGAAGTCGTCCTCGAGCGGCGCGTCGCCGGCATTGCTGTCGAAGTACCCTGCTCCGACCCAGTGCAGTCTGGGATGCTCGAGCGCGACCTCGACGCGCGCGCAGGGCGCGATCGGACTCCACTGGTGCCGGCCCGCGGCATCCAGCGCGACCGGACGCGCGACGACAGCCTCCGGGTACAGGCACACGCGCCCGCGAATGCGCGAGGGCATCGGGAATGTCACCTCGTCGATGTCCACGGTCAGGGCGCCGCCGTCCCAGCTGACGCTGCTTGTCCCGACGACGAGCTTGTCGCGCGTCCGCTGGATCGCCGAGCGGCGGCGCTCGGTCAAAGCCCAGCGCTTGCCGTGTGCCCCGTAGAGCGCGACGTTCAGTGCGCAATGCTGGAGCGGGTCTGCCGCGCCGCGCGCGCGCGCCCATGCGTAGTAGGGTGAGAACACGCTGCCGACGAACGCGATCAGCGTGAGCCCGTGACGGGCGTCGTCGCTCAACGCATCGACATACCACCAGGCGTAGCCGCCCGACGGAACCGGATGGTCGAAGCGCGGTCCGCCATCAAGCTGCCTGCCGCGAGCCCGACCCGACAGCGCGGCCATCGGCACGCCCGGCCCCGGATGCGTGCTGCCGCCGGCCAGGTACAGGTTCGGAATGCGTTGTGCGGGAGCCCGGGCCGGGTGAAGAGATGCGCGCCATCCATGCGAGGCTTGCCCGTAGAGCGCGCCGCCGGTGGCGGGATAGAGCCGCTCGAAGTCCGCCGGAGTCGTCACCACGGTGGTCCCTTCGGGTCGCCGGTGCACTTGCAGGCCGCAGCGCGCCGAGAAGGGCGAAGGTCGCTGTGGCGCAGCGCTCGACGTAAGCTCGGTGTCGAAGCGCTGCGAGCATGGCCCCACAGGCGGCGCGTTGACCAGGCACAGCAAGCGCTCGGGGCCGTCCGGCTGCGCGACCGTCGCGGTCATCGCGGTCGTGTGCGCAGATATACACCGTGGGGGCGTCCGGGAGCCTCGCGTGCCGGAAGATGGCGTCGAACTCGGCGGCGTAGTCGTCCGAGAAGAACACCGTGTGCCGCAGCAACGGGAACCCGTCGGTCCGCCCCAAGAGCAGCGACCACGTCACGGCCGACAGTGAGCGCGCCAAGCGAGAGCAACGTGCGGAACCGCTCGCGCGACATCGCGACACCGAGGAGCGCCCGCTTCGACAGCGCCGCAACGTCGGCATTGGCCACGACAGAGCGTCCGCAGCGATCCGCTCCCCGGTCGCGAGCTCGATCCCCCGCAGCTCTGCCTCCGGCCACGATGACCCCGGTCGCCTCCGTGGGCTGGTAGCGAAAAGTCGGCGCCTCGCGCTCTCGAGGGCGAGGTGGGCCAGTGCAACCGCAGTTAAGGTGCATCCAGCCCTGCACCAGCCACACCCCGTCTTGCTCGACATGGGGGCGACGAGCATGAGCGTGGCCGGCGCCAGGAACGGGGACGAGCCGCAATAGGTCGCGTAGCGCGCGAACAAACTCGGCGCGGCAGCAGGTCATGGAGGTCCAGCCCCAGCGCCCGCCACAGCGTCGCGAAGGGTGCGATGTGCCACAGGTCGCCGAGTCCGCGCAGCCCTGCGCGTCGCCCAGCGCCAGCGGATAGCCAAAGGGCGCGTTGCACGGATGAAAGGGTGCTCGAGCGTCCGATAGATGTTCCGGGCGCGCCCGGCGAAGGCGAGGAAGCGGCGTCCCTCCGCCGGCCTTCCGCAGCCAGGGTGGCGATGGCGTCCGCCGAGCGAGTTCACGTCGGCGAACAGATCGAGCCGTTGATCCGAGCGCCCCAGGCATGGCGGGCCAGGACCTCGAGCGGGCTCGAGGCGAGATGTGCTCCGTCCAGCGTCGTCCCGGCCGCAGACGAACAGCTCGTCGAAGACCCAGCGCATGGTGAAGACCGTCGGGCCGGCGTCGAGGTGGAGCGTGACCTATCCGAAAACTTCGCGCATCTTGCCGCCCGGCGTGCGTGCGCGCTCGACCACCGTGACCGCTACGCCCCGCGTGCAGCCAGGTCCAGGGCCGCAACGAGCCCACCGACTCCGCCTCCGATTACTACGACACGCTTGACCGCCACCGGTCCACCCCGTCCCTTCAAAAATCTATTGACTCATATAGACAGTCGTGAGTGTCTACATTACATTACATCTTCGGACGACAAGTATACTTTTACAGTGATGCCAAGGGCACGCCGGAGGCCCGGGCGCATGGCGGAGGCTCCACGATGGATCCCGTGAAGCGAATTGAGCAGGCCCTGGCTGCCGCAATCGAGCAGTCCCTCATTGCCGCAGTAGCACACGCCGAAGCGCCGGGCTGCCCGCCGCGGCTGGCGGCGGCGGTCCGCCATGCGGTCTTTCCGGGCGGGGAGCGGATTCGCCCAAGCTTTGCCTCGCCGTGGCGCGGCCTGCGGCGAGACCCTCCGGTCACCGATGCCGCGGCGTCGCCATCGAGCTGATGCACTGTGCCTCGCTGGTTCACGACGACCTCCCCTGCTTCGACGATGCAGCGCTGCGGCGCGGCAAGCCTTCCGTGCATCGCGCCTTCGGCGAGCCCTGGGGGTGCTGGCCGGTGACACGCTGATCGTGCTCGCCTTCGAGACCTTGGCGCAGGGCTTGGCGGCCGCGCCGCACCGGCTCGGGGCCCTGGTCTCATCGTCGGTCGCTGGGTCGGCACCCGGGGGGATTGCCGCGGGGCAGGCCTGGGAATGCGAGTCGCCGGTTGCGCTGACGATTATCACCGCCAAGACCGGCGCCCTTTTTGGTGGGGCTACGGTGGCCGGCGCGACCGCCGCGGGCGCCGACCAGGGCCCTGGCGCGATTTCGGCGACCGGCTCGGCGAAGCCTATCAGGTCGCCGACGACCTTGGGGCGGTCGCCGCGACCCGGCGGAAATGGGCAAACCGGCGGGCGGGACGCGGCACTGGGCCGGCCCACCGCGGCCGGCGAGCTCGGGCTCGAGGGCGCGGTGCCGCGCTCAACCAGCTGATCGGCGGGGCCCTGGAGTCGATCCCCGATTGCTCCGGCGCCTGTGACTTGCGCGGCTTTCGTCAAGGGGGAAGCCCAGCGCTTTCTGCCGAAAGGTGGCACGGCAGGCCGCCTGAAGGGTTTCGGCTCGCTGCTGAGCCCTCGGAGCGAGGGGAGATGCCAGCGCCTTGGCAAGCGCGGTCGTGACCGCTGGCTCGACTTCTCGGCTGGCGGGACCGATTGATCGCAAGCCGCCGTTTTCGGAGTTGGGCGGCCGCTTTCCCGCTTACCCGGCCGGTCGCGCGGCGGCGGGCTCGCGCCGTGTTCGACCTGTGTGCGGGCTTCGTCTACTCCCAGGTGCTGCTCGCCTGCGTCCAGCTGCGCTGTTCGACTTGCTGGCCGAAGGCCCGCAGCGTGGGCTCTGGCTCGCGCTCGGGCTCCCCGGGCGGGGACGGAGCGGCTGCTGCGTTCGGCCACCGCATTATCTCGTCGAGGCCGAGCGACGGCCGCTTCGGGCTCGGGATTCTGGGGCGGCGCTGGGGGACAATCCGGGCATCGCCGCGATGATCGAGCATCACACCCTGCTCTACGCCGACCTGCCGGGCCCGTCGCGCTGCTGCGGGGGGAGCGGCACGACAGAGTGCTTGCCGCTTTTGGCGCTACGCCGGCGCCGACGGAGCCGGCGTCGCTGCCGGTCAGGGACTGCGCTTACAGCGCGCTGATGGCCGCCTCGCAGACCCTGGTCGCGAGAGAGATCCTCGACGCTTACATTTCGCGCGCACGGTGGCTGCTCGATGTCGGCGGTGGCGACGGCACGTTCCTGGCACCGTGGCGGCCGGCGCCGGATCTGCGCTCGCCTTGTTCGACCTGCCGCCGGTCGCGAGGCGTGCGGGCCCGCTTCGCCAGCCGGCTCGCTGATCGGCCGAGGCGGTCGGCGGCAGACTTCCTGCCCGACCCGCTGCCGGCGGGGCCGACATCGTCTCGCTGGTTCGCGTGGTCCACGACCACGACGACGCGACGCGCTCGCGACCTGCTGCGCCGTGCGCCAGGCGCTGCCCGGGCGGCACGTTGCTGCTGGCCGAGCCGATGGCCCGCGCCGGGGCCGATCCGGCGGGGATGCCTATTTCGGCTTCTACCTGCTGGCCATGGGGCGCGGCCGGCCGCGCACGCCGGGGACTCGCCGTGGTCTGCTGCAGGCGGGCTTCGTGCGGCCGCGGAGCTGCCCACGCGACCCCGCTCCTGACAGGCCTCGCCGCCAAGTCGGCCGGTCGAAGAAGTGTTAACTTAGTTGACATATGAGTAGTGAGATTAGACTGACATTCAATGGATACCCCTCTTGAAACCGCACGCCTATCGATGCCGCACCCGCTAACACCGCTCGCCGTCGTCCTCGAAGAGCCCGAGCACCTCGTCGCTCAGCCAGCTCGAGCTCCCGCCGCCGGGCGACGCGGACGTCGTCGTCGACATCGAGTGGAGCGGCATCAGCACCGGCACCGAGCGCCTGCTCTGGACCGGCCGCATGCCCGCCTTCCCGGCATGGGCTATCCGCTGGTTCCCGGCTACGAGTCGGTCGGCCGCGTCGCAGGCGGCGGGCCCGCAGCCGGCTGCAGGTCGGCGAGCGCGTGTTCGTGCCCGGCGCCCGCTGCTACGGCGACGTGCGCGGCCTGTTCGGCGGCGCCGCGTCCCGCGTCGTGGTGCCCGCGGCGCGCGTCGTCCGGTCCCGACGCGCTTGGGCGAGCGAGGCCGTTCTGCTGGCGCTCGCCGCGACCGCCTATCACGCCATCGCACGCCGACGCGTCAGCAGCCCGACCTCATCGTCGGCCACGGCGTGCTCGGCCGGCTGCTGGCCCGCCTCGCGCTCGCCGACAGGCGGCCGCGCCGCCGGTCGTCTGGGAGAGGAATCCCGCCGCGCGCCGGCGGCGCACGGCTACCAGGTGGTCGATCCCGCCGACGACGACCGCGGCGCGACTACCGCGCGATCTACGACGTCAGCGGCGATCCGCGCTGCTCGACACGCTCGTCGGCCGCCTCGCGCCGGGCGGCGAGATCGTGCTCGCCGGCTTCTACGCCGAGCGGCTCGCCTTCGCCTTTCCGCCGGCCTTCATGAGCGAGGCGCGCATCCGGATCGCGGCCGAATGGCGCCGGCACCGATCTCGCCGCAGTCGCGGCGCTCGTCGAGGCGGGCCGCCTGCCGCTCGCGGCCTGATCACGCACCAGCGCGACGCTGCGGACGCCGCGGCCGCCTACCGCACCGCCTTCGACGATCCCGCCTGCCTCAAGATGATCCTCGACTGGAGGACGCTGCTCATGAGACTTGCCTGCAGCCCCACTGCGCCGACGCTCGAAGCGCTTCGACGCGGACTGCGCGCCAGGAAGCCGCCATCGAGCCCGATCCCGTTCGACGCCGCGCCGGACCAAGGAAACGCAGATCATCGCGATCTACGGCAAGGGCGGCATCGGCAAGAGCTTCACGCTGGCCAACCTCTCCTACATGATGGCGCAGCAGGGCAAGAAGGTGCTGCTGATCGGCTGCGACCCGAAGAGCGACACCACCTCGCTGCTGTTCGGCGGCACGCGCCTGCCCGACCATCATCGAGACCTCGTCGAAGAAGAAGCTCGCCGGCGAGGAGGTCGCAGATCGGCGACGTCTGCTTCATGCGCGACGGCGTCTTCGCCATGGAGCTCGGCGGCCCCGAAGTCGGCCGCGGCTGCGGCGGGCGCGGCATCATCCACGGCTTCGAGCTGCTGGAGAAGCTCGGCTTCCACGACTGGGACTTCGACTACGTGCTGCTCGACTTCCTGGGCGACGTGGTCTGCGGCGGCTTCGGCCTGCCGATCGCCCGCGACATGTGCCAGAAGGTCATCGTCGTCGGCTCCAACGACCTGCAGTCGCTCTACGTCGCCAACAACGTCTGCTCGGCGGTCGAGTACTTCCGCAAGCTCGGCGGCAACGTCGGCGTCGCCGGCATGGTCATCAACAAGGACGACGGCACCGGCGAGGCGCAGGCCTTCGCCGAGGCGGTCGGCATCCCGGTGCTGGCCGCGATCCCGCGCACGACGACATCCGCCGCAAGAGCGCCAACTACGAGATCATCGGCCGGCCCGACGGCGAATGGGGCGCCGCTGTTCGAGGAGCTCGCCGACAACGTCGCCGAGGCGCCGCCGGTGCAGCCCAGCCGCTCGACGCAGGACGGCCTGCTCGGCCTGTTCGCGAGCGAAGCGGTCGGGCGCGACGTCGTGCTCGAGCCGGCGACCATGGCCGACATGTGCGGCGTCGACGCTCGTCGAGAAGCCCTCGCTCGAAGTCATCTACGACGCGGTCTGACGACCAGTGCATGGACGCGACTTCGACGACCCCGCAGACAGGCGCCGACGCCCGACGCAGCGCCCAGGCCGGACGTCGCCGCCGGCGGCAGCGGCTGCCACGCCGGCAAGGCGCGAGCTGACGCGGCGCCGCGCAGGCCGCCGGCAAGAGCGAGACGCTCGAGCGCTACGCCGCAGACTATCCCGACGGGCCCGCACGACCAGCCGCAGATCGCATGTGCCCGGCCTTCGGCTCGCTGCGCGTCGGCCTGCGCATGCGGCGCACCGCGACCGTCCTCTCGGGCTCGGCCTGCTGCGTCTACGGGCTGACCTTCACGTCGCATTTCTACGGCGCGAGGCGCACGGTCGGCTACGTGCCGTTCAATTCCGAGACGCTCGTCACCGGCAAGCTGTTCGAGGACATCCGCGAGGCGGTCCACAAGCTCGCCGACCCCGAGCACTACGACGCGATCGTCGTCACCAATCTGTGCGTGCCCACCGCCTCGCGGCGTGCCGCTGCAGCTGCTGCCGAAGGAGATCAACGGCGTGCGCATCATCGGCATCGACGTGCCGGGCTTCGGCGTGCCGACCCATGCCGAGGCCAAGGACGTGCTCGCCGGCGCGATGCTGCACTATGCCCGCGACGAGGCCGAGCAGGGCCCGGTGCAGGCGCCGCGCGGCGGCGCGGACCGACAGGCCGACCGTCACGCTGCTCGGCGAGATGTTCCCGGCCGATCCCGTCGGCATCGGCGCGCATGCTCGAGCCGCTGGGCCTCGCCGCCGGGCCGGTCGTGCCGACGCGCGAGTGGCGCGAGCTCTACGCCGCGCTCGACTGCGCCGCCGTCGCCGCGATCCATCCCTTCTACACCGCCTCCGTGCGCGAGTTCGAGGCGGCGGGCCGCCCGATCGTCGGCTCCGCGCCGGTCGGCCACGACGGCACCGCCGCCTGGCTCGAGGCCATCGGCGAGGCCTGCGGCGTCGCGCGGCGACAAGATCGACGCCGCCAAGAACGCGTTCCTGCCGGCGATCACGGGCGCGCTCGCCGACGACGCCGATCAACGGCCGGATCACGCTGTCCGGCTACGAGGGCTCGGAGCTGCTGGTCGCGCGCCTGCTGGTCGAGAGCGGCGCCGACGTCCGCTACGTCGGCACCGCCTGCCCGAAGACGCGATTGGTCGGACGCCGACCGCGAGTGGCTCGAGGCGCGGGCGTGCAGCGTCAGTACCGCGCCTCGCTCGAGCAGGACCTGGCCGCGATCGAGGAGTTCCAGCCCGACCTCGCCATCGGCACGACGCCGGTCGTGCAGAAGGCCAAGGAAGCAGGCGATCCCGGCGCTCTACTTCACCAACCTGATCTCGGCGCGCCCGCTGATGGGCCGGCCGGCGCCGGCTCGCTGGCGCAGGTCGTCAACGCCGCGCTCGCCAACAAGGCGCGCTTCGACGCGATGCGGAGCTTCTTCGACGGCGTCGGCAACGGGCATGCAGCGGGCATCTGGGAGGACGTCCCGCGCGACCGGCCCGAGTTCCGCGAGAAGTACGCGCGCCAGGCTGGTGCAAGGCGCGCCAAGCAGCGCGAGAGCGAGGAGATCGGTCTGATGCTGGTCCTCGATCACGACCGCGCCGGCGGCTACTGGGGCGCCGTCTACGTCTTCACCGCGATCAAGGGCCTGCAGGTCGATCATCGACGGCCCGGTCGGCTGCGAGAACCTGCCGGTCACCTCGGTGCTGCACTACACCGACGCGCTGCCGCCGCACGAGTTGCCGATCGTCGTCACCGGCCTCGGCGAGGAAGAGCTCGGCCAGCACGGCACCGAGGGCGCGATGAAGCGCGCGCACGCGGACGCTCGATCCGGACCTGCCCGCGGTCGTCGTCACCGGCTCGATCGCCGAGATGATCGGCGGCGGCGTGACGCCCGAAGGCACCAACATCCAGCGCTTCCTGCCGCGCACCATCGACGAGGACCAGTGGCAGAGCGCCGACCGCGCGATGAACTGGCTGTGGACCGAGTACGGCGCCGAAGAAGCGTGCCCGGAGCGCAAGCCGCGCGCAAGGACGGCGAGAAGCCGCGGGTCAACATCATCGGCCCGATCTACGGCACCTTCAACACCTGTCCGATCTCGCCGAGATCCGCCGCCTGGTCGAAGGCATCGGCGCCGAGGTCAACATGGTGTTCCCGCTCGGCAGCCATCTCGCCGACGTGCCGCAGCTCGCCGACGCCGACGTCAACGTCTGCATGTACCGCGAGTTCGGCCGGATGCTCTGCGAGGCGCTCGAGCGGCCCTATCTGCAGGCGCCGATCGGCCTGCACTCGACCACCAGGTTCCTGCGCACGCTCGGCGAGCTGCTCGGGCTCGATCCCGAGCCCTTCATCGAGCGCGAGAAGCACACCACGATCAAGCCGCTCTGGGACCTGTGGCGCTCGGTCACGCAGGACTTCTTCGGCACCGCGAGCTTCGCCATCGTCGCCAACGAGACCTACGCGCGCGGCGTGCGCCACTTCCTCGAGGACGAGCTGGGCCTGCCCTGCACATTTCGCCTTTCGCGCGGAGCGCGGGCGTGAAGACCGACAACGACGCGGTGCGCGAGGCGATCCGCGACAAGCCGCCGCTGGTGATGTTCGGCAGCTACAACGAGCGCATGTATCTGGCCGAGACCGGCGGACGCGGCGATCTACATCCCGGCCTCGTTCCCCGGCGCGATCATCCGCCGCCACACCGGCACGCCGTTCATGGGCTACGCCGGCGCGACCTACCTCGTGCAGGAGGTCTGCAACGCGCTGTTCGATGCGCTGTTCCACATCCTGCCGCTCGGCACGCGAGCTCGACAAGGTCGAGGCGACGCCCGCGCGGCTGCACCGCGAGCTCGCCTGGGACGAGGACGCGCAAGGCAGCGCTGACGAGCTCGTCGAGTGCACAGCCGGTGCTGATCCGCATCTCGGCCGCCAAGCGGCTGCGCGACGCAGCCGAGCGCGAGGCCCGGGCGAGCGGCGCCGAGCGGGTGACCGCCGCGCGAGTCTGGACGCGCGCGCGGCGCGCTGACCGCGGAGCGTGCCGCATGACACCCGATGTCGTCGATTCGAAGAATCTGCCGGACTCAATCGAGCGGGCAGTGTGTCGCGGGAGATGTTCACCGCGGCGTTCCTGCCGCGCGGGAGGTGCGCGGTAACGGCCGCGAGGCCAATCTTGGAGGTGGTACTATGGCTGATGATAGAAGCGACGTCGTTATCGGGGCTGACGGACGGCGAGGCGAAGGAGTTTCACGGCATGTTCGTCGACGAGCTTCATCGTCTTCACCGTGATCGCCATCGTCGCGCACATTCTTGCGTGGTCCTGGCGGCCCTGGCTGTAGAGGACGTCATCGCGGAGGATCGCTATGGCTGCAGCGACAAAGCCTGCCCAGACCGGCGAAGAGCCAGCTACACGGCTTCCACGGCATCTTCGTGGTGAGCTTCATCGTTTTCTGCTGATTGCCCTCGTCGCACTTGTGGGGCATGGAAGTGGCGTCCCTGGCTGCCGGGCACCGAGGGTAAACGTCGTTGATCGGCGCCGTCAAGGCGGCGGTTACACATTCATGTCATACCTCGCTTAGGAGAACGAAGACATGTGGAGACTATGGTTACTGTTCGATCCGCGCAGGACGCTGATCGCGTTGTTCACCTTCCTGTTCGTGCTGGCGCTGTTGATCCATTTCATCCTGCTCAGCACCGAACTTCAACTGGCTCGAAGGCGCCGAAGGCCGCCGCGATGAAGACGTCAGCGCACCGCTGCCACCCTGCGACGATGGCGCGCGCGGAGTCGCCACCGGCGAAATAGGGGAAATCGGAGCGTACGGCAAGCGGACGCGGACCAAGGCGCCCATCGCGCTCAGGCCGCGTCTGCAGCTGGCCGGCGGCAGCAGTTGCGCCCGCGTGGCGCCGAGGGAGGGAATCGGAAATGGCGATGCTGAGTTTCGAACGAAAGTATCGCGTCCGCGGCGGCACCCTGATCGGCGGAGACCTGTTCGATTTCTGGGTCGGGCCGTTCTATGTCGGCTTCTTCGGGGTCACGACGATCTTCTTCGCCGTGCTCGGCACTGCGCTGATCCTTTACGGCGCGGCGATCGGGCCGACCTGGAACATCTGGCAGATCAGTATCGCGCCGCCCGATCTGACCTACGGGCTGGCTTTCGCGCCGCTCAAGGAAGGCGGGCTCTGGCAGCTCATCACGATTTGCGCGATCGGCGCCTTCGTGTCCTGGGCGCTGCGTCAGGCGGAGATCGCGCGCAAGCTGGGCATGGGCTATCACGTCCCGTTCGCCTTCAGCGTGGCGATCTTCGCCTACGTCACGCTGGTCGTGTTCCGCCCGCTCCTGCTGGGCGCCTGGGGACACGGTTTCCCGTACGGCATCTTCAGCCATCTCGACTGGGTGTCGAACGTCGGCTACCAGTATCTGCACTTCCACTACAACCCGGCGCACATGATCGCGGTGAGCTTCTTCTTCACCACGACGTTCGCGCTGTCGCTGCACGGCTCGCTGATCCTGTCGGCGGCCAACCCCGCGAAGGGCGAGCGCGTGAAGACGGCCGAGCACGAGAACACCTTTTTCCGCGACACGATCGGCTACTCGATCGGCGCGCTCGGTATCCACCGGCTGGGCCTGTTCCTGGCGCTGTCGGCCGGTTTCTGGAGTGCGGTCTGCATCATCATCAGCGGCCCGTTCTGGACCCGCGGCTGGCCGGAATGGTGGAACTGGTGGCTCGACCTGCCGATCTGGCAGTAAGGCCGGGACGGAGGAGAACAACATGGCTGAATATCAAAACATCTTTACCCGCGTGCAGGTCCGCACGCCGGCGCACATCGGCGTGCCGATGTCCGAGGGCACCGGGGTGCGCCAGGGCAAGCCGCTTCTTCATGCACCTCTTCGGTCGGCAAGATCGGCGACGCCCAGATCGGCCCGATCTATCTCGGCTCGCTCGGGCGTCGCTTCGATCTGTGTGCGGCTTCATCGCCATCGAGATCATCGGGCTGAACATGTTGGCGTCGGTGAACTGGGATCCGGTCGAGTTCGTACGGCAGCTGCTCTGGCTCGCGCTTGAGCCGCCGCCGCCGGAATACGGGCTCAAGATCCCGCCGCTCGAACGAGGGCGGCTGGTGGCTGATGGCCGGCTTTTTCCTGACGGCTTCGATCCTGCTGTGGTGGGTGCGCATGTACCGGCGCGCCCGCGCGCTCGGCATGGGCACGCATGTGGCCTGGGCGTTTGCGGCGGCCATCTGGCTCTACCTGGTGCTCGGCTTCATCCGCCCGGTGCTGATGGGCAGCTGGAGCGAGGCGGTGCCGTTCGGTATCTTCCCGCACCTCGACTGGACCGCGGCTTTCTCGATCCGCTACGGCAACCTCTTCTACAACCCGTTCCACTGCTCTCGATCGCCTTCCTGTACGGCTCGACGCTGCTCTTCGCGATGCACGGCGCGACGATCCTCGCGGTCAGCCGGTTCGGCGGCGAGCGCGAGATCGAGCAGATCACCGACCGCGGCACCGCCGCCGAGCGCGCCGCGCTGTTCTGGCGCTGGACCATGGGCTTCAACGCCACGATGGAGTCGATCCATCGCTGGGCGTGGTGGTTCGCGGTACTGTGCACGCTCACCGGCGGCATCGGCATCCTGCTGACCGGCACCGTGGTCGACAACTGGTATCTCTGGGCGGTGAAACATGGCGTGGCGCCCGGATACCCGCACATCTATCCGCCCGTCGTCGATCCGGCGGTGCACATGGGGGGAGCAAAATGAGCATGGGACTCCGGATCTCGATTGCCCTGGCAGTTGCGGGGGTCGTTCTGATCGTCGTCACGACTTTCGAGCACCCGCCGATGAACTCGGTTCAGACCGGGTACCGGGGCCTGGGCATGGTCGAAGTCAGCAACCCGCGGATAGTGGCCAAAGAGCGTGCGGAGAACGTGGTCCCCGCCCCGATTCCGGCTGCCGAAGCCGGCAGTCCGCCGGTGACGACCGTGTTCAAGAACGTGCAGGTGCTCAACGACCTGAGCGTCGCCGAGTTCGTCCGCACGATGGCCGCGATCACGCAGTGGGTCGCGCCGAAGCAAGGCTGCAACTACTGTCACGTGGAGGGCAATCTGGCCGACGACAACGTGTATACGAAGGTTGTGGCGAGACGCATGATCCAGATGAATCGGAATATCAACGCGAAATGGCAGTACCATGTCAATCCGGCCGGAGTGACGTGTTTCACGTGCCACCGCGGCGAGCCCGTGCCGGCGAACATCTGGTTCGCGGACGCGGGTCCGAAAACTGCCCCGGGCATCGTGGGAAGTCGCGCGGGCCAGAATGCCCCGACAGTGGCGGTGGGGCTGACTTCATTGCCATACGACCCGTTCTCGCCACTCCTCGGGAGCGCGGGCGCGATCCGGGTGCAGAGCGAGACGGCATTGCCCGGCGGCAATCCGCATGGCATCATGGCCGCCGAGGTGACGTACGCGCTGATGATGAACATGTCGAAAGCCCTCGGCGTGAATTGCGTCTTCTGCCACAACTCGCGCTCCTTCTCCGCCTGGACGCGAGTACGCCAAAGCGGATTACGGCTTACCATGCCATCCAGATGGTGCGGAACCTGAACATCGAATATCTCTCGCCGTTGACGTCGACTTTTCCCGCGAATCGCCTGGGGCCGCTCGGCGATTCGCCCAAGGTGTATTGCTCGACCTGCCATCAGGGCGTCAACAAACCGCTGTTCGGCGCCGAGATGCTCAAGAGCTATCCGGCGCTCGCCGCGACCAAGCCCTAGGCAGAGCGCCCGGGAACTTATTGAAGTCGTCCGTGATTCCGCACACGCGGGAATCTGGATTGAGCGCATTCCACTAGCGTTCCGGATCCGTTCTATATTTAAGCGCCGAGTGTGCGCCCGGGCGGTCCACTCGATCCATGAGGCGCTGAGCGCCCTATCGGACGAGCGCTGGGCTAAAGGGACACGCCATGGAAAATCCGCCGGACCGTGGGCTGCTGCTGGAACGCGCCGAGCACTATATCTATCTTGCGACGGCGTCTGTCCTGGTGCTCGCCGCGGCGGGCCTGCTGGCGCTCGCAGTCGGAGAGATGATCGAGAGGATCGTCGGGCGCGACTACGTCGGTGCCTTGCTGCACCTTCTCGATCGGGCGCTGCTGGTGCTGATGCTGGCCGAGATCATCTATACGGTGCGACGCATCGCGCTCAAGAAGCGGCTGGAAGCCGAACCGTTCTTCATCGTGGCGATCATTGCCGCCATCCGCCGTCTGCTGGTGATCACGGCCGAGAGCAGCACGCACGTGAACCTGAACGATCCGACATTTCAGGCCGCTCTGGTGGAACTCGGCCTGCTCGCGCTCATCATTCTCGCCCTGGCAGGGGCAATGCGACTCATTCCCAAAGATCAGAGCGACGACGATGTCGTGCCATGAGCAACTGACACCTCGGCAGTCTGGAAAAGCCTCGGGCGCCTTGGGTTTCCTGTATGGAGAAGCCTTCTAGTTCTCCATGAGGGCATGGCCGCCGTAGCGAAGCTTCGTCTCCTGGCCTTTGCTGCTTCGCTTGAGCTTGGCCTCAGGGTCGGTCTTGGACTCGTGCGTATCGTTCCAGCGGCGCTCGCCGCGGAAGTTGACCATGCCTTGATCATCGGGCCCACCGCTCGATGGCGGTTGATCCTTGCGCCGCAGGCTCTTGGCGGTCGAGGCCCATGCTTCGATCAGCGTCCCATCCACCGTGAAGTGCTCATCGGACAGGAGCATGCGGCTGCGCGCTTCGCTTACACCGCATCGAAGAAGCGGCAGGCCAGATGGTCTTCACCCAGTCGCTCGCGCAGCCGCGAGAAGTTCGACTGATCCAACCCCCGCTGATCCAGGCTGATGTCCAGGAACCAGCGAAACAGAATGTTGTAGTCGAGCATCTCGCACAGCATCCGGTCCGAGCGTACCGAGTACAACGCAATCAGCAGGCTCGCTTTCAACAGCCGCTCCGGCGGGATCGACGGCCGCCCGTCCTCAGCGTAGAGCTTGTCAAGCTCCCCGCTCAGCGAGGCGAGCAGCGCATCGGCATCGCGCTTGATCGAACGCAGCGGATGATCTGGCGGCACCCGCGACTCCGGCGAGAAGTAGCTGAACATCGAAGCTTGAGGATCAACGTGCCCGCGCATTCTTGTTCTCCCTTGCTAGTGTCGTGTTTCACAAATAGTTAGCATAATTATTGCATGTCGTTCTAGGTATTCTTCCCTGGAGGAATCCTCGAATGAGAACCGGCCGACCGAAGAGCGTATTGGTGTTGAGTACGGAAGAGCGGGAGCAACTGCAAGCGTTGGTACGCTCGCGCAGTCTGCCTGCAGGGCTGGTGCGCCTGGGCAAAGATCGTGCTGCACGCGGCGGACGGTGAAGCCAACAGTGCGATTGCGAAGCGGCTGAAGTTGGCGGAGGCGACGGTCGGCAAGTGGCGCCGGCGGTTTGTCAGCCATCGTCTGCAAGGGTTGCATGACGAATTGCGCCCGGGACGCCCACGTAGTCTGGAGGACGAAGCAGTGGCGGAATTGATCAATCGGGCCTTGCACACCAAGCCGGTGGCCGCCACGCAATGGAGCGTGCGCTCGTTTGCGCAAGCCACCAAGGTGAGCCCGTCGATGGCGCACCGGCTGTTCAAACTGTTTGGGTTGCAGCCGCACCGGCAGAAGAGCTTCAAGCTGTCCACCGATCCGTTCTTTGTCGAGAAGGTGCGCGACATTGTCGGCTTGTACCTGAACCCGCCCGACTGCGCGCTGGTGCTCTCGGTGGACGAGAAGAGCCAGATTCAGGCGCTCAATCGCACCCAGCCGTTGCTGCCCATGGGGCTGGGCTATGTCGAGGGCGTGACGCACGACTACAAGCGGCACGGCACCACCACGTTGTTTGCTGCGCTCGATGTGGCCTCCGGTGCGGTCATCACGCAATGCAAGTCCCGACATCGCCATCAGGAGTTCCTGGCCTTTCTGCGCCATCTCGACCGCAACGTACCGGCGACCTTGGACGTACATCTGATCATCGACAACTACGGCACCCACAAACACGCCAAGGTGCGCGCCTGGCTCGCCGCGCGTCCGCGTTACCACGTTCACTACACCCCAACCTACGCCTCCTGGCTCAATCAAGTCGAGCGCTGGTTTGCCCTCATCACCCAAGGGCCCCCCCCCCCCCCCACATCCGCTTTGCCCGCCCGGTCCACCCCGCGCCGGCTGAATCCCCAGCTCCACAGCGCCTCGACCGGTAACGGCAGCACCATGAACCAGTGCTCAAGCACGGCAAGCGCCAGGAGCGTGCCGATCAGCGCGAGCCCCGCGGCCTCGAAGGACGTGGCCGCCGACGTCGTCGCGCCCGACCAGAACAGCACCGCGACCACCGTTGAGGCCGTGACCGAAACGGGGAAGAATGAATTGATCGGGCGCCGCGTGAAATAGCTCGCGAGATAGCTCAGGTGCGCCGGCAGGAGCTCCGCATAGAGGTTGCGCACCCCGAGGAACAGGTTGAGTTTGGAGCTGAGGCGCATCGCCCAGAGCACGAGGAACGTCCACGTTCCGGTTTGGTTTGCGCCGCCCCAGGTCACTGCGATGACCGCCGCACCCGCTGCCACCAGGGCAAGCTCGTGGTGGATGAGCGTCTCGGTCGCGTAGCGAAACCGACGCCAGCCCCGCGCCCCGGCGGGACACGGCGTGGTGCGGGATCCGGTTGCGAAGCCGGTCAGGAACGCGACTTCCTGCCATCCCCAGATCAGGATGCTGCACGTGAATCCCACGTAAGCTCCGGCAACGGTCGCCTCGCCACTCGTCGCGGCGAGGGCGGAAAACGCCAATCCCGCGACCACGGACGCCCCGATGAGCGTCCCGGCGTAGGTCTGCCTCGCGAGGCGGACGAGGTAGAGGATCACGCCCGTGCCGAGCCACCACGCGGCCAGCGCGTAGAGCACGGGGAACCCGTGCTCGAACATCGTCATCGCTCCGCTTCTACCAGGCCGGCGCGAGGCGCACGTTCTGCGGTATCGCGTTCGGCTTGACGGGAGGAAGTAGAGCCGTGCGAACGTCGCCACGCCAGCGACTGCGCACCCAAGCGCTTGAGCACGCCCACCGGGGCTGCCTTGCGCGCGCGCGGCGGCAGCAGCAGCGGCGATCCTGCGCAGTCGTTCCAAACCAGCTCGAAACGCAGGATGCTCGATGTCCAGAGTAATTGGAAAGATCTGTCTGGAGATTTCCGAAGTGATGCGAAACACGGTGAAGTCGTACTCCGTCGGATCGAGTCCGAGCGCGGCATGCAACTCCGGCCGCGAGTGGTCGCGCACGTACATCGTGGCATACACGGCCAGCAGGAAGAACCTGATCCATAGCTTGTTGCCGCCGCGCAGCAAATGCGGATTCGCGCGCAACATCAGCGCGAACGCTTCGCCGTGCCTAAACTCGTCGTTGCACCAGCGTTCGAACCACTCGAAAATCGGATGGAAGCGCAGCTCCGGCCGCCGTTCGAGCTGCCGGAAGATCGTGATGTAGCGCGCGTAGCCGATCTTTTCCGAGAGGTAGGTGGCGTAAAACACGTACTTAGGCTTGAAGAAGGTGTACTTTTTCGTTCGCGTCAGGAGCGCGAGATCGACGCCGAGCCCAAAGTCCTTGAGCGAGCGATTGATGAAACCGGCATGTCGGCTCTCATCACGCTGCATGTAGCCCATCAACTCGCGTATATCGGGATGCCGAGTATTCTTTCGATATCGCCATAGAGCACGCACCCGGAGAACTCGGCGGTTACCGAGCTGATCAGGAAATCCAGAAACTCCTGGCGCAGTCCATCCGGAAATTTCGCCACGTCGACCTCGAATGCATCGTCGCGCTCGAAGTGGTGCCGGTTCGCGTCAGCGCGGAACTCGGCCATCAGCGCGTCCCATTCGCTGCGGACCGGGCCGACGTCGAGGCGATCGAGCCCCGCGAAGTCGGTGGTGTAAAAGCGTGGCGAGAGCAGGGTGTTCGCTTCGGCGAGGCGGGTCGCGTCGTCGGGCGTGGTCAGATCGATGGTCGCATCCATGAATCACTCCTTCAGTGTGACGGCCGCGACGCGCCGCTTGTCGAGGAAGCGCGCGAACGCAGCGGCATTCGTGGGGCCGAACGCCCCGAGGTCGATCTGGCGGCCAGTCGCCATGTCCTCGAGCATCAGCCGCCCGTCGGCATGGGCGGTGATGCGCACCGGCGGCTCCGCACCGATTCCGTGGCTGCGACGCTCGCGCGCGAGGCCGCGAAGCGTGCCGCGGACAAATCCATCGCCACCCGTGGCGAGGTCGTCGATCAGTGCACCGCTGCGCGCGTCATAGACCGCGACGCCACCCGCGGGTCGGTCTGCGAATCGCAGCTCGCGCGCCGCGATGACTTCGGCGGGCGGTTGCGCGGGCGGCCCGTAACCGAACACGCGCAAGAGCGCCACTGCGGCGAGCGTAGCCAGGACGAGCGCGAACGCGCCGAGCAATGGAACACGCGGAACACCGTGGTCGACGAAAGGGTCGCTCATGGGGGTCGCCTCAGTGCGTCGCGGCGACGCCCGGCGGCGCGGGCGCCACCTCGTCCGGTTTGATCGGTACGGAACGCACAGCGGCAGCCTCCGCCGCTGCGGCGAGAATCGCTGCAACCCGACGCGCCTCCGGGATCGACCGGAGCATCGGCTCGGGTCGTGACAATCGCCACGCGCGCACGTGCGGCCACAGGTGCAGCCACGCGATCCGGACGTTGCCAAGCAACGCGAGCGGGACGTCGCCCGTGCCATCCGGATTCTCGCGCAGGCCCGCCGCGGCGATCTGGTGCAACGGAATGTTTACGGTCATGGGTAAGGCCACGCCGACGCCGATGACGATTCGCTTGCTCGTGATGGCATAGGTCGCGGTGCGCGCGCTGGCCCAGGCGAGGAGCGCAAGCACGCCGGTGGACGCCGCGCCGAACACGGCGAGCCACAGGATCGGGCCTGCGACCGTCGCAAATGGTTCGCCTCCGGTCAGCGCCACGGCGGCGCGCCAGACCAAGAGCGCCCCGAAGTACAGGGCAACTTTGCGCACGTGGAACGCACGCCGCGCAAGTACGCGCCACTCCGGTGCACCCTGCCAGAGTATCCGCTCGCCCGCGGGCAGCGGTTCGCCGACGCCGCGGATGTGCTCGGGATCGCGATTCATGAGATTGTCCTCACAGCCACGGCTCCTGGCGCCGCGGCTTGGCGTAGAGCTTGCCGCCGCCATAGAAAGCGGTGATCCGATCCTCTTCCAGAAAGGTCACCTGATCCGGGCTTGCCAGCGGGTACATTTGCGAACTGCTTGGCGAGAGAGCGACTGCACCCGGCCCCCAATTGTCGATGCGAGAGAAATTTACCGGAAGCAACAGTGCCCTCGGACACCCGAAGGTTGCACCTCGAGATATCGGATGATTTCCGAGACGTCGACCCAGACGTCCCTGACCACGCCGGCGATGGCGTGGTCGGCGCCGATGACCTGCATGCCGCGCGGATCGGGATCGCGCGGCTCGAGAAGCGATCGGCCGCCACCCGGAGCGGGACGATCTTTGGGCGCCGTCGATCGTCAGATCGGGCGTATCGGCGCGTTGCGTAGCGGCCGGTCCGACCCCGTCCAGCATGGGATCCCCGGTAGGCTCCAGCGGAGCACCGGAAAGCCCGCGACCGGCGCGGACTTGCCGGTGCGCTGGTCGGCCTTGCGACTTGGCACCGTCGCGTCCGCCGTGCGCAGCACGAACGTCTTGGGCGCGGGAATGCGGGAAAACCCTGCACGTCGATGCGGCCCCCGGTTCGGTCCGATTCGAGCGGATAGCCTTCGCGCTTGTCCTCACGACGCAGGTAGATGATCAGGCCGGCGAAGAATATCCAGAACGCGTAGAGCACGAGTTGGGCGACGTCGATGTAGCTTGTGATTGCGCCGCTGGGCATGGACCTCCGTTGCTCTAGCCGGGGAACTCTGCAAGACCGAACTTGGGCGCCGAGGGGTCGCGTGGGTCCCGCGCGGCGGCGCACGAGCGGGCCGATCGCGACCAGGTGCGAACAACAACACGATCTCGACGCAGTAGACCACCCGCTAGCCGATTGCCGGTCCGGTGAGTGCGGGCCCAAGGCCCCGCTCGCCGAAGGCGGACACGACGTCGCGAATCGCCCCGCCGACTGCGATGGCGACGCCGGCGGCGGTCGCCTGCACGGCGCCCCATGCGCCGAGCGCGAGACCGCTTTGGCCGTGCGTCGGCGAGCGCCATCGCCGCTATCAGCGTGCCGACGGCGAACAGCCCGCCGCCGAAGCCGATCAGGGCGGTGCCGACACGGAACAACAGTGGCGATTCCAGCGGTCCGCGAAAATGACAGCAGGGAATGCCACGATGCCGGCGAGCGCACCGAACGCGGCCAGCCGGTGCGGATCGGCGCCGCGCTCGAGGCGCGCGCGGCGAGCGCGAACGCGACCAGCGTCCCGGTCGCCAGCATCGCCGTCAGCGTGGTGGTCGCGCCGACCGAGAGCCGCAGGATCTCGCCGCCATAGGGCTCGAGCAGGATGTCCTGCATGGTGAAGCCCGCCGTTCCGAGCCCGACTGCAACCAGCAACCGGCGTCGGCCGACCGCCGTGGCGGAACGCGCGCCAGGCCTCGCGGAACGGCGGGCGCGTGCGCCGTGCGGCGCGCGAGTCGGATCGCGCGCCTCCTGCTTCCACAGCGCGAGCACGTTGAGCACCATCGTCACGACCGCCGCGCCCTGGATCACCTGGATCAGCCGCAGCTGGCGGAAATCTGCGAGCAGCGCGCCGAAGACCAGCGCGCTGACGACCATGCCGACCAGCAGCATGACGTAGAGCAGCGCCACCACGCGGGGCCGCGATTCTGCGGGCGCGAGTCGGTGGCGAGCGCGAGGCCCGGCGGTCTGCGTCGTGTGCATGCCGGCGCCCGACCAGCAGGAACGCCAGCGCGGCGCCGACCTAGCCGACCCACACGGGCCGTGCGCCTTCGCCCGGAGAGCACGAGCAGCGCGAACGGCATGATCGCGAGGCCGCCGAACTGCAGCAGCGTGCCGATCCAGATGTAGGGCACCCGCCGCCAGCCGAGGCGCGAACGGTGTGTATCGGAGCGGAAGCCGATCAGCGCGCGCAACGGCGCGAACACCAGCGGCAGCGAGACCATCAGCGCCACGAGCCACGCCGGCACGCCGAGCTCGACGATCATGACCCGGTTGAGCGTGCCGGTGAGCAGCACCAGCCATGCCGACGGATACCTGGAACAGCGACAGGCGCAGCAAGCCGGCCGAGCGGCAGCTCGGCCGTCGCGGCGTCCGCGAACGGCAGAAACCGCGGTCCGACCAAGCAGCCATGCGCGCGCGAGCGTGTCGTTGCACGCCGCGTTCATTCGCCGCACCAGCTCCATCGCCTGCGAGGTGTAGAAGCCGCTGGCGACGCGCTCGCTGTCGCCGATGCGCCAGCCGTCCAGCGCCGGCATCGGCGCGCGATCAGGCGTTGCAGCTGTGCGCCGCTGACCGGCTCGATCGCCGGCGCGCGATCGCTGCGCGGGAACAGCCGGCCCGACGGCGTGCATCAGCGTGAGCAGCGGCGGTCCGCGGCGCGAAAGTGAACAGCGAGCGACCGTGCTCGGTGCGCACCGCGAGTCCGGCCAGCGACGTCCACGATCATCGCGCCGCGTTATAGTGGATCAGCGAATCCATCGCGACGACGTGGTCGAAGCGCCCGAGCGCTGGATCGAGCATGTCGCCGACGCGAAAGTCGATCGTGCCGGGAGCCGAGTTCATCCGGCGCGCCGCTCGCGCGCGAGGCCGATCAGCGTCGGCGAGAGGTCGACGCCGACGACGTTGGCGCCGCGCCGCGCGAGCCCCGACGCGCGAGCGCGCCGGTGCCGCAGCCGGCATCCAGCACGCGCAGCCCGCGAGATCGTCCGGCAGCCAGCCGAGCAGCGTCCGGCGCATCGCGTTCGCGCCCGGCGCGCACGGTCGCGCGGATGCGCCCGACGCGGCGCGTCCGACGTCAGCTTGCGCCAGGCGTCGACCGCCGTGCGGTCGAAATAGGTCCTCGAGCTGCGCCGCGCCGCTCGATGGTAGGTGATCGGATCGGCATCAGTCGAATCCCAGGAAGTCGAAGATGTCCCGGTCCTTCATCGGCTTCGGCGTCGAGCGGCTCGGTGCCGTCCCACAGCGCGCGCGGCAAGCCGCAGGTACTCCGTCCTGCACCGCCTCGAGCTCGGGCGAGGGCTCCATCTCGAACAGCGTCGACTTCTTCAGCGCGACTGCGCCGGATGATGTCGAGGTCCGGGAAATGCGCCAGGCGCTTCAAGCCGACGGCGTCGTTGAACCGGTCGATCTGGTCGGTCTCGCGCGCTGCGGTTGGCGATCACGCCGCCGAGGCGCACCTCGTAGTTCTTCGACTTGGCCTGGATCGCCGCGACGATGCGGTTCATGGCGAAGATCGAGTCGAAGTCGTTGGCGGCGACGACGAGCGCGCGCTCCGCATGCTGCAGCGGCGCGGCGAAACCGCCGCAAACCACGTCGCCGAGCACGTCGAAGATCACCACGTCGGTGTCTTCGAGCAGGTGGTGCTCCTTGAGCAGCTTCACCGTCTGGCCGACGACATAGCCGCCGCAGCCGGTGCCGGCCGGCGGCCCGCCGGCCTCGACGCACATGACGCCGTTGTAGCCTTCGTAGACGAAGTCCTCGGTGCGCAGCTCCTCGGCATGGAAATCCACCGATTCGAGCACGTCGATCACCGTCGGCACGAGCCGCTTGGTCAGCGTGAAGGTGGAATCGTGCTTCGGATCGCAGCCGATCTGCAGCACGCGCTTGCCGAGCTTGGAAAACGCCGACCGACAGGTTGGACGAGGTCGTGCTCTTGCCGATGCCGCCCTTGCCGTAGACGGCGAACACCTTCGCGCGTCCCGATCTCGAGGTTCGGGTCGAGCTGCACCTGGAGGCTGCCTTCGCCGTCGGGCGGCTGCGAGCCCGCTTCCGGCGCGGCAGGTGTCGAGCCGATCGTGACGTTCATGCGGCAGCCTCCAGGTCGACGCCTTCGAGACGGTCTTCGAGCTCTTCGCCGGCCTGGCGCAGGGCCTCGAGCGTCGCCGCGTCAGGCGACCAGTAGTGGCGCTCGTGTGCCTCGAGCAGCCGGTTCGCGACCTTGGCGGAGGCTGTCGGATTCAGTGTCGGCGAGGCGCTTGCGCATTTCGTCGTCGAGCACGAAGGTCTGCGTGAGTTGCTGGTAGACCCACGGCGCGACCTGTCCGGTGGTCGCCGACCAGCCCAGGTGTTGGTCACTTGCGCCTCGATCTGGCGCACGCCCTCGTAGCCGTGCTCCAGCATGCCTTCGTACCACTTCGGATTGAGCATGCGGGTCCGCGTCTCGAGCGCGACCTGCTCGCGCAGGGTGCGCACCTGTCCCTCGCCGCTGCGTCTGGTCGCCGATATAGACCGGCACCTCGCTGCCCCTCGCCTCGCGCACGGCGCGGCTGATGCCGCCGAGCGTGTCGAAATAGTGGTCGACGGTGGTGACGCCGAGCTCCACCGACTCGAGGTTCTGGTAGGCGAGCTCGACGTCCGCGAGCACGCTCTTGCAGCAGTCGCCGCCTGCTGGACCGGCCCGCCGGTGCGCCCGTAGGCGAAGCATTTGCGCCGGGTGTAGGTCTCGGCCAGCTCGTCCTCGTCGTCCCAGCAGCCGCTGTCGATCGAGCATGTTGACGTTGGAGCCGTAGGCGCCGTCGGCATTGCTGAAGACGCGCAGGGCCGCCGTCTCGAGGTCGCAGCCATGCGCCTGCTGGTAGGCGAGCGCGTGCTTGCGCACGAAGTTGCTGCTCGAGCGGCTCGTCGGCGCTCGCAGCGAGGTAGGCCGCCTCGGCCAGCAGCCGGGTCTGCAGCGGCAAGCAGATCGCGGAATATGCCCGAAAGCGTCATCACCACGTCGATCCGCGGCCGCCCCAGCTCCTCGCAGCGGAACGAGCGTCGCGCCGCGCGAGCCGGCCGTAGCTGTCGAAGCGCGGCCGCGCGCCGATCAGCGCCAGCGCCTGCGCGATCGGCCCGCCTTCGCTCTTGAGGTTGTCGGTGCCCCACAGCACCAGCGCCACGGTCTCGGGAAGCGCGTTGCCGTCCGCGGCATGCCGTTCCAGCAGCCGCTCGGCCTGCCGCGCGCCGTCCGCACCGCGAAGACGCTCGGAATGCGGAAGGGATCGAAGCCGTGGACGTTGCGGCCGGTCGGCAGGATCGCGGGCTTGCGCAGCAGGTCGCCACCCGGCACCGGGCGAACGAAGCGGCCGTCGAGCGCGCGCAGAAGTGCGGGGATCTCGTGATTCTCGCGCGAGCAGCGCAGTCGGTCGTCGGCGAGCTCGCCGAGCGTCGCGAGCGTTGCGTCGTCGGTAATGCGGCCGCACAGCGGCTTCCGGTGCGTCGCCCGCACGAGCGCCTCGACCGCCGCACGCGGTGTCGCCGCCGTGCGCAGCCGCCGCGAGCGCGAGCAGCATATCGACGCGCTCCTCCGGCGTCGGCGTCTGGCCGACGACGTGCAGACCATGCGGGATGAGCGTGTGTTCCAGTTCGAGGACCGTCGTCGGCGAGCGCCGCACCTCGGTCTCGGCCTCGCCGGCCCATGCCGGCTCGGGCGTTGCGAGCTCGAGCTCGGCGGCCTGCGCCTGGATGAGCGCGGCGAGGTCGCCGCGCTCGTCGGCGCCTCCGGCGGCAGCGCCCGCCAACGCTCGATCGACGCCTTGAGCTCGACAAGGCCGCGATAGAGTCCGGCGTGCGCCACCGGCGGCGTCAGATAGCTGACCAGCGTCGCCGCGGCGCGGCGCTTGGCGATGCGTCCCTTCGGAAGGGTTGTTGGCGGCGTAGAGATAGATATTGGGCAGATCGCCGATCAGCCGGTCCGGCCAGCACGCTGCCGACAGGCCGACCTGCTTGCCAGGCATGAACTCGAGCGCGCCGTGCGTGCCGAAGTGCAGCACGCGTATGGCGGCGAAATCTTCGCGCAGGTAGCGATAGAAGGCCGAGAAGGCGTGCGTCGGCGCGAATCCCCTCTCGAACAGGAGCCGCATCGGGTCGCCTTCGTAGCCGAACGCGGGTTGAATGCCGACGAGAACGTTGCCGAACCGCTCGCCCAGCACGAAAATCGACGCGCCGTCCGCTCTGCTGTCGGCCTGGCGCCGGACCCCACTGGGCTTCGATGTCCGCCAACCAGCGATCGCGACGCACGTGTTCGTCGGCGGGGATGCGCGCACAGACATTCGCGTCGGCGCCGTAGCGCGCAGCATTCCCGCCGAGGATCGCGTTCGCGCAGTGCATCGACGGTAGCTGGCACCTCGACCGTGTACCCCGCATCGCGCAGCGCGCTCAGCGTGCGGTGCAGCGACTCGAACACTGCAAGATACGCGGCGGTCCCCGTCGCGCCCGACGTTGGGCGGGAAATTGAACAGGACTATCGCGACCCGCGTTCGGCGCGCGCCGAATGCCGCAGTGCAACCAGCTTGGCGACCCGTGCCGCCAGCATCTTTGCGCGCTCCGGGTGGACCTGCATGTCGCGCGGAGTCGCAGCTGACAGCACTCGCCGATCGGCCGCCGAAAATCATCGGCCCGGTCGCGCCGTCGAGTTCCGGAATCGCGACCATCATCGTCGCCTCGACCGGCACAAGCCCGCGCTCCGAGGCTTCCCAGTGCTCCAGCGTCTGGAACTCGAGCGAGTGCGCCGCGATGTAGGGTACGTCCAGGGCCGCGAGCATCTCTTCGGCCGCCCTGGCGTCGTTGTAGGCCGGGCCACCGACGAGCGAAAAGCCGGTGAGGGACACGACCGCATCCACGGTCGCCTTGCCGTCATTCATGAAGAATCGCTCGACGGCGGGACGCGCGTCGAGGCCGGTCGCAAACGCAGGAATCACACGCAGCCCGCGTGCCTCGAACTCCGCGATCACGCCGTCGTAGTGCCCGGTGTTGCCAGCCAGCACATAGGAGCGCATCACGAGCAGACCCACCGTGCCGCGCTTCGTGTGGAAGGCGCGGCAGGCAGGCGGCTCGCACAATCCACGATGCGCCGCGCGCACGCGGGTGATAGACACCGACGTCGGGATATTCGGCGGGGGGTGCGACTTTCAGCGTGCCGCGCAGTGCGCGGCGCGGGCCATCGGCATAGCGGTCGACCAGAAAGCGCACCAGGTCGACGACATTCTCGTCGGAGCCCGCGAGCCAGTACTGCAACGTCAGGAAGTAGGCGCGCAGATCCTGTGCGGTGCCCGGGATGAAGCGCAGGATCTGCGGGAGGCGCCGCAGCATTTTCATCTGCTGTGCTCCCGGGCTTCCGCCTCGTTCTTGCGCCCCCCGCGCAGCCGCTTGAGCAGCGCGAGCGCGCCGCCCGGCGAGCCGTCCATCGTCAGGCGGCCCATCCGCGTCAGACGGATGACCTCGCCCGCCGACATGACAACCGATCATCGCGTCGCAGTGGTCGCGTCGCGCCTGCAGCGCCGGCAGCACCGGCGCGATGTGGTCCTCCATGAACAGCATGTTGGCGATCACGATGTCGCCGCATCCGATGTCCGCGATGCAGCGCTCGAGCGCTGCCGCGTCGTCGGCCCAGTCCGCGGCCGGTGCAGGCGTAGCTCGAGGCCCGGCAACTCGCGGGCAAGCGTCGTGCCGCGGAAGCGGTCGCGCTTGCGAGGTGGCTGTCGAGCGTGACGATCACGCGCGAATGCACGGACGCCAGCGTGACCTCGGGTCGCGCTCTCTTCGCCTTTCCGCCAGACCGGCGCAAGCGCCCTCGGATCGCAGCGACTCAGCGACGAAATGCGCTTTGGCATCGTAGAGCGTCTCCACTTCGATCATTGCGAGTCCCTGCTCGCTGGCGAACCGTTCGGTGTTCCGACGCGCCTTGCCGCGCACGAAGAAGGGAATCTTTCCAGCTCGCGCTCCGCTTCCGGCGCCCAGGCGATCGCTGTCTGCAGAGGTCGAACTTCGGCGGCGCGTCGTGGCATCGCGCGCGCTTCGGCGGCGACGCCCAGATGCGAAGGAGCCGCCGCGTCATTGAACTCGTAGTCCTCGCGGAACATGCCCAGCAGATGCTCCTCGAGCCCCATCATCAGCGGGTGTACCCAGGTGTCGAAGATGACGTTCGCCCCTTCGAACCCCATTTGCGGTGAGTAACGAGCGGGATAGTCCTGTACGTGCACCGGCGCCGAGATCACCGCGCATGGGATGCCGCAGCCGCTTGGCGATGTGGCGCTCCATCTGCGTGCCGAGCACGAGTTCCGGCTGCAGCGTCGGCGACCTGCGCCTCGACCTCGAGATAGTCGTCGGTGATCAGCGGCTCGATGCCGTACTCGACGGCGGCCGCGCGCACTTCGCGCGCGAACTCGCGGCTGTAGGTGCCGAGTCCGACGACCGTGAAGCCGAGCTCGTCGGCTGCGCGATACGCGCTGCGGCGACGGCGTGCGTCGCATCGCCGAAGATGAAGACGCGCTTGCCGGTGAGATACGTCGAATCGACCGAGCGCGAGTACCAGGGCAGCCGCGAGTCTAGGCTCGCCGACGACAGGCGCTGGCATCGATGTCCGCCAGCTCGCGCGATCTCCAGCGATGAACTCGCGTGTGGCGCTCATGCCGATCGGCACGGTTGCGCGTGGCGCGGCTGGCCGAAAGTTCGCTCCAGCCAGCTGCGCCGCGGGCGCCGCAATCTCCGGGTAGAGCACGACATTGAAGTCGGCCTCGCCGAGGCGCGGCAAGATCGGCGGGCGTTGCACCGAGCGGCGCTACGACGTTAACGTCGATGCCGATGCGCGTCGAGGAGCTTCGGTCACCTCCGGCACATCGTCACGGTGGCGAAAACCGAGCGCGGTCGGGCCGAGCAGGTTGCAGCGCGCACGCGTGCCGGGCGTCCGCGCGGCGCGCACGAGCCAGGTGTCGGTGCGTTGGGCCGGCAAGCGCCCGGACCAGCCGATAGAATGTTTCGGCGGCGCCCCAGTTTTCCTTCCGCTGGTAGGCCGGCAACTCCAGCGGCATCGACCGGCACGGGCAGGTCGAGCGCCTTGGCGAGACCGCCGGGATCGTCCTGGATCAGCTCCGCCGTGCACGAGGCGCCGACCAGCAGCGCGTCCGGCTGGAAGCGCTCGTAGGCTTCCCGCGCCGCCGTCTTGAACAGCTCGGCCGTGTCGCCTGCCGAGGTCGCGCGCCTGGAAGGTCGTGTAGGTCACCGGCGGGCGCTTGTCGCGCCGCTCGATCATGGTGAAGAGCAGATCGGCGTAGGTGTCGCCCTGCGGCGCATGCAGGACGTAGTGCACGCCCTGCATCGCGGTCGCGATGCGCATGGCGCCGACGTGCGGCGGGCCCTCATATGTCCAGACGGTCAGCTGCATCGCGTCAGACCTCCAACCGTGTCGCGCCGGCGCAGCGGGCGCGCGAACAGCTCGGCGAGGTCGCCGGCCTGCTCGAAGCCCTGGATCGGCGTGAACACCAGCTCGATCGACCACTTGGTCGTGAGCCCTCCGCCTCGAGCGGATTGGCGAGGCCGAGACCGCAGACGATGAGGTCGGGCGCGGCGGCGCGGCAGCGATCGAGTTGGCGATCGACGTCCTGGCCCTCGCTGATGCGTGCACGTCGCGCGGACAGGAGCGCCAGCTCATGCGCGCAGATGGCGCGCGGTGGAGATAGGGCGTGCCGACCTCGACCAGCTCCACTCCCGAGTTCGCGCTGAAGGAACCGCGCCAGCGGGATCTCGAGCTGCGAATCCGGGAAGAAGAAAATGCGCTTGCCGGCGAGCTGGCCGCGGCTGGCTACGAGCGCTTGACGCGCCCGCTCGCGCCCGGTGCCGTGACCTCCGTGAAATGCAGTCTCGTCGATATCCCACGATCTGCGCGCGGCGCTGCAGCCAAGTCGTCGTGCCTTCCGCGCCGAGCGGAAACAGGCGCGGCGATGAGCTGGCGCCGCGCCGCCTCGAGCGCCCTGCGCCGTATCGGCGAGAAACGGCTGCGCCAGCAGGATCGACGTGTCGCGGTCCGACTGGCGGCAGCTCGCCGTGGCATCGTCGCGGCGGGAAAACGCAACGTGTCGATGCCGAGCTCGGCGAACAGTCGCGCGGAACTGATCCTCGACGACGTCGGCGCAGCGCGCCGACCACGAGCAGCGAGCGCGGCGCTCGGTCGCTTGTGCGGGCAGCTCGGGAACCAGCGCGGCGAGGCACGCGTCCTCGCCTTGCGTGAAGGTCGTCTCGATGCCGCTGCCCGAATAGTTGAGCACGCGCACGCGCGGGCATGGAGTGGCGACAGCCGCTGCGCCGCGCGCGCAGAGATCGAGCTTGATCACTTCCGACGGGCACGAGCCGACGAGGAAGAGCAGCCTGATATCCGGCCGGCGCGCCAGCAGCGGGCGACGACGCGGTCGAGCTCCGTCGTTGGCAGTCCGCCATCCCTGCGAGATCGCGCTCGTCGATGATGGCGGTGGCAAACCGCGGCTCGGCGAAGATCATGACGCCGGCGGCCGATTGGATCAGATGCGCGCAGGTGCGCGAGCCGACGACCAGGAAGAAGGCGTCCTGGATCTTGCGATGCAGCCAGACGATGCCGGTCAGCCCGCAAAACACCTCGCGCTGTCCGCGCTCGCGCAACACGGAAATCGTGCCGCGACCGATCGGTGCGGCCGAATGTGGACGCGAAGGGCGTCCCGATGGCTCATTCGGCCCCCCCTGCCATCACCGCAGCAGACAATGCACCACCACCTTGTTGCCGTGCAGCACGCAGCTTCAACAGGAACTGTGTTGCGTTGACGACGTAAGCGGCGTACGCTGCGAGCGCCAGATACATTTGATGCTCTGCGTTGACGATACTCACCGTCAACGTCATGAGATACGCGGTGTGGAGCGCAAGCACGAGCATGCTGACGACATCCTCCCAGTAGAACGCCGGCGCGAAGAGATAGCGACCGAAGACGTCCCGCTCCCACAACGACCCAGTGATCATGATGGTGTACAGGAAAAACGTCTTGACGACGACCGAGGCGGTTGCGATCGCGAGCCCTTCCCCGGTCGCAGATACCGCAGCACCAGCCAGAGGCTGATCAGAAATGCGGCGAACTGGACCGGCGCGAGTACCCCCTGCACCAGCGTCCACGGCGAAGCGTCGCGACGGCGGCGCTCACTCGCTGTGTAAAGGCTCTGCGGTGCTTGGGTCTGTCGGGGGTGCATGACGCCTGCTTTCGTTGTTCCGCGACAGAAATCTAGACCCGTTGCGAAACTGTGTCAATCAAAATGGACGTCACAGATACTTGACAATTGACTGAGGATGGAGTGAAGTTCCGCCGTAACTTGGCTCGTGCGGGCGTCCCCGCCGCGAGGCGGGAAGCGCGGAACGACAACAAAACCAGGCTCGCGAAGGGAGCCGATGCGTGCCGGAGAGGAGGGAGCCATGCCGGGGCAGGTACATCAGGCGAGGACGCAGGAATGCTGGGACGAAGTTCACGAGATGGCCGCGGCATTGGGGACAGCGCCCCCCCCGGGCGTGTCGCTCGACGACGTGGAGGTCCGGCGCGAGTGGCTGATCCGCGCGGTCGAGGCCGAGGTGGTGCCGCGCCTGGTACTGAGCCGGAAAGACGCGCCCACAATGGCGCAGCCGGCGTCGCACACCGCGCACTGGATTCCGTCTACCGAGGAGATCTCCACATTCGCTCGACTCGTGGTCGCGCAGGAGGCGAGTGCCGCGTGCGCGCATGTCGACGCGCTACGGGACCGCGGCGTTTCGTGCGAGACGCTATGCCTGCACCTGCTCGCGCCCGCGGCACGCCATCTCGGAGAGTTGTGGAGCGAGGACGTGTGCGACTTCTCCGAAGTCACTATCGGTCTGTGGCATTTGCACCAGGTTCTTCATCATCTGCATCCGGCGCTGCCCGACTACGACACGGTGCGCAGCACCCGGCGCCGCGCGGTGCTCGTTCCGCTACCCGGGGAGCAACACTCGTTCGGCGCCATGATGGTTGCCGAGTTTTTCCGGCGCGCCGGCTGGAGCGTCTGGAGTGGCCCGTTTGCCGACAATGACGATCTGCTCGGGCTCGTCGCCGGCGAGTGGTTCGGGATGGTCGGCCTGTCGGCGGCCGGCGAGATCCGGTTTGCCGGTCTCTCGCAGCTCATCCGCGCGATCCGGCGCGTCTCGCGGAACCGGTCAGTGCGGATCATGGTGGGCGGCCCGCTATTCAACGCGCAGCCCGATCTTGCCTGCCGCGTCGGCGCGGATGCGACCGCGACCGACGGCCGGATCGCGGTGGCTCGTGCCGAACGGATGCTCGCACTGCGCCCTGCAGAATCGGCCGGCGCGCAGGACGTCGGCACCTGAGAGCGGCTTTCGTTCGGCTCGATGAGGCCCGGGCGGCCCACCGCGTGAAACTGTTCGCCGCCCCGAAGAAGACCCTCGGCAGTCTCGATGCGGATACCGCCGCGATCGTGCTTTCAGCGACCGCGGACATGGCACTGATCGTCGACGGAAAAGGCGTGATTCGCGACGTTGCCTTCGGCCGTGACGATCTCCAGGCGGCGCTGCCGGACAGCGAGGCCTGGGTCGGTCGGCGGTGGATGGAAGTGGTGACGGTCGAGAGCCGATCGAAGGTCCAGGCGTTGCTGCGCGAAGCGGCATCGAACGGCGCACCGCGCTGGCGCCATGTCAACTATCCCTCGCACCGGGATTCGGACGAACCCGTCCTGCACGCCGCGGTCCAGACGGGCCAGGCCGGCCGGGTCTTGACGGTCGGCCGCAGTCTCGGTGAGCTGTCGGCATTGCAGCAACGGCTCGTCTCGGCCCAGCAATCGCTGGAGCGCGACTACTTGCGCTTCCGCAATGCGGAGACCCGTTACCGCATGCTTTTTCGGTTTTCGTCCGAAGCCATCCTGATCATCGACGCTCAGTCACAGAAGATCCTCGATGCAAACCCCGCCGCGGATCGATTGCTCGGCGGCGGCGAGGGGGGTGCCGCGGCGCGATTGCTCGTCGACGCATTCGACGACGAGAGTATTGCGCGCGTGCGAGGTTTGCTTGCCACCGTGCAGGCCGTAGGCGACGCCGATTCCGTGCAGGCGCGCGTACGCGGCGCAAATCACGATTGCCAGGTATCTGCCTCCCTGGTCCGCCAGGAACAGGACGCTCTACTCCTGGTCCGGATCGCTACCCCTGACGGTCCCTCCATTGACCCGGTCTCCCGAGGCGCGAAGGCACAGGTCCTGCGAGTCGTGGAGAGCGTGCCAGATGGCTTCGTTCTTACGGATCTGGATGGTCGCGTCCGCGCGACCAACCAGGCCTTTCTCGAGCTCGCACAGCTCGTGACGGAGGAACAAGCGCGCGGCGAACCGCTCGATCGATGGCTCGGCCGCCAAGGCCTCGATCTGGGCGTGTTGACGGCGAATCTGCGTCAACATGGCAACGTGCGGCTGTTTGCGACAACGATCCGCGGTGAATTCGGTTCGACCACCGAAGTCGAGATCTCCGGGGTTGCCGTGACAGGCGGCGAACACGTTTCCTTCGGCTTCATGATCCGCGACGTGGCGCGGCGGGTCACTACGACAACGCGCTCGTCGCGCGTCCTGACGCGATCGGTGGAACAGCTTACCGAGCTCGTCGGACGCGTGTCGCTCAAGGAGATCGTTCGCGAGGCGACCGACGTGATCGAGCGACTGTGCATCGAGGCGGCACTCGAGGTCACCGAGGACAACCGCGCGTCCGCAGCGGAACTGCTCGGGCTGAGCCGGCAAAGTCTCTACGTCAAGCTGCATCGGTACGGACTCGGGGAGCTCGCATCCGAGGGCGGCAAGTAACCACGGGATTGTTGCCAGGCGTCTTCGAAACAGTACACTATTAGTGTCAACTCCTATTGACGCTCTCCGCGTCTGAGTCTACGCTAGGGTCATGGAACGCGCGGCTGTCATACCGGCCGAGGGAAGCCGTCCTGCGCCGCGCGCGGTGCTGGAACTTCTCAAGCCAATCACATGGTTCCCGCCGATGTGGGCGTTCGGATGCGGCGCTGTGTCCGCAGGCGCGGCCGCGGGAGATTGGCCGCTACTCCTCGCGGGGATCATTCTCGCCGGGCCGCTTCTGTGCGCGACCAGCCAGGCCGTCAACGACTGGTTCGATCGGGAGGTCGACGCAATCAACGAGCCGCATCGCCCCATTCCATCGGGGCGCGTCCCCGGCCGGTGGGGGCTGTACATCGCGGTCGCGTGGTCGGTGCTCTCGCTGGGCATCGCCGCTGCCTTCGGTCGCTGGGTGTTCTGGGCGGCCGCGGCAGGTCTTGTCCTCGCCTGGGCTTACAGTGCGCCGCCCGCGCGGCTGAAACGCAACGGTTGGTGGGGCAACACGGCAGTCGCAGTGTCGTACGAGGGCCTCGCCTGGGTAACTGGCGCGGCAGTCGTGTTGGCCGGGGCCGCCCCGGACTGGCGGATCATCGCAATCGCCGCACTCTACAGCGCCGGCGCACACGGCATCATGACGCTCAACGATTTCAAGTCGGTGGAAGGCGACCACCGCATGGGAGTTGACTGCGTTTCCGGCGCGCCTCGGTGTCGTGTGGGCCGCGCAGGTAGACCGTACATCGTGATGGCCGTGCCGCAGCTCGTGGTCATCGGCGCGCTGGCAGCCTGGGGACGGTCAATTTACCGCGGGCATCGTCGCGGTTTGCTCTTCGGGCTGCAATTCGCCGCAATGGCCCGCCGCTGCAGGCACCGCGTGCGCGTGCCCCCTGGTACAACGGCACCGGTGTGACGCTGTACGTGCTGGGCATGCTCGTCAGCGCGATTGCGCTGGTCGATCGTGCCGGTATGACCGACTACGGCTACCGCTCGGCTGATCGGGATCGTCCGCCTCGGGCTCGTTCAGACCGCGCTCGGCGCAATCGTGGTGCTCACCACCTCCACCCTCGATCGCGTGATGGTGGTGGAGCTCGCGCTGCCGGCAATGCTCCCCGGCGTCCTCGTCGCGCTCCGTTACGCGGTGCAAGTGCCTCGGCCTCGCCTCGCTACGGCTCGGATGTCGGTGGCCGCCGCACGCCGTGGATTGTCGGCGGCATGGCCGTGCTCGCCGTGTGTGGCGTCGCCGCGGCGGGCGCCCCCGCTTGGATGGCGACGAACACGGCCGCCGGAATTGTGCTGGCCGCCGCGGCGTTCCTGCTAATCGGCGCGGGAGTCGGCGCGTCCGGAACATCCCTTCTCGTACCGCTAGCGAAAAGGGTCGATGCCGCGCGCCGCCCGGCCGCCGCGACCATCGTGTGGGTGATGATGATCGGGGCTCCATCGTCACGGCCGGCGTCGCCGGCGCGCTTCTCGATCCCTTCTCGCCCGCGCGCTTGCTGGCCGTCACCGCTGGGGTGGCCGGCATTGCATTCCTAGTGACGCTTGCCGCGATCTGGAATGTCGAAGGGCCGCGCACAGTCTCACCGGTGCAAGCGCCGCAGGCCCGGCCGAGTTTCCGTGCGGCCCTGACCGAGGTCCGGGCGGAGCCGGAATCGCGCCGGTTCACCGTATTCGTCTTCGTGTCGATGCTTGCATACAGCGCCCAGGATCTGATCCTCGAGCCGTTCGCCGGCAGCGTCTTCGGCCTGACTCGGGCAGTCGACGCAACTCGCCGCGGTCCAGCACGCGGGTGTGCTCGCCGGCATGCTGCTCGTCGCCTCCGGGTACCGGAATCGGCGGCCCGCGGTGGGGATCGATGCGGCTTTGGTCGATCGGCGGGTGCATCGCCTCGGCGCTCGCCCTGCTCGCTCTGGCCGCCGCCGGATTCACCGGCGTCGTGCTGCTGCTCCGCATCGCCGTGTTCGCGCTCGGTGTTGCGAACGGTGCGTTCGCGGTGTCGGCGATCGGCGCGATGATGAATCTGGTCGGCCGCAGGCGCGAATCGCGCGAAGGCGTTCGAATGGGACTCTGGGGTGCCGCACAGGCGATCGCGTTCGGCCTGGGCGGCTTTGCCGGCACACTGGCAAGCGACGTCGCACGCTTCGTCATCGGCTCACCGGTCACGGCGTACGGACGGTATTCACCGGCGAGGCACTGTTGTTCGCGGTTGCCGCCATGCTGGCGGCGAAGGCGATAGGCGTCACGGCAGCCGAGAATGCCGCGTCGGCTCGCGCCACGGTCAGCGCGCCCATTCAAGCTGCGAGTCTCGGCCGCCTTGGCCAATAGTGAGGTGAGCACCATGGCAGCGTTGCTCGATGTGGTGGTGGTGGGCGGCGGGCCAGCCGGTGCAGTCGCCGCTACGGATCTCGCGCGCCGCGGACGATCAGTCCTCCTGCTCGATCGCGCAGGAAGGATCAAGCCGTGCGGCGGCGCGATTCCGCCGCGGCTGATCGAAGAGTTCGAGATCCCGGAGTCATTGCTCGTTGCGCGCGCACCAGCGCGCGCATGGTCTCCCCGCGGGAACGTCGCGTCGACATGCCGATCGACGGCGGTTTCGTCGGAATGGTCGATCGCGAGGTGTTCGACGAGTGGCTGCGCGAGCGCGCAGCCACCGCGGGTGCCGAGCGCCGCGCCGGCACCTTCGTCCGCCTCGAGCGCGATGCGTCCGGCGTGCCCGTGATCGAGTACCGGACAACCAGCGGTCTCGAATACGTGCGTGCTCGTGCGGTGATCGGCGCCGACGGGGCGAACTCGGCGGTCGCGCGCGGCTGCGTCCCCGGAGCCGAAAGGATGGAGTTCGTCTTCGCCTACCACGAGATCGTGCAATCGCCGCGCGGCGCGGGCGGCGACTTCGACGGCACGCGCTGCGATGTTTACTATCAAGGCCGCCTCTCGCCCGACTTCTACGCCTGGATATTCCCCCACGGCGACACCGCCAGCATCGGTGTTGGCTCGGCGCACAAGGGGTTCTCGCTTCGCAACGCGGTCGGTATGCTGCGCGAATCGACCGGCCTGGATGCGACCGAGACAATCCGTCGCGAAGGCGCACCGATTCCGATGCGGCCGCTCGCCCGCTGGGACAATGGCCGCGACGTGCTGCTCGCCGGAGATGCATCGGGCGTCGTCGCGCCCGCATCCGGGGAGGGAATTTACTACGCAATGTCCGGTGGTCGCCTGGCTGCCGACGCGATCGATGCATTCCTTGCGAGCGGCGACGCGCGCGCACTGCGTTCTGCGCGCCATCGCTTCATGGAGGCGCATGGTCGCGTGTTCTGGGTCCTCGGCATGATGCAGCGATTCTGGTATCGCAACGACGGACGGCGCGAACGGTTCGTGAGCATTTGCCGCGATCCCGACGTGCAACAGCTCACCTGGCAAGCGTACATGCACAAGAGGCTGGTGCGCGCCCGGCCGGCTGCACACGCGCGGATCTTCTTCAAGGACCTGGCACATCTGCTCGGCCTCGTATCGCCGTGAGCGCAATCGCTCGGCGCCGCTGGATGCCGATCCTCGCGGCAGGATTGGCCGCGCTTGCGGTGGCCGTGTTGGGCGCGCTGATGACCGAGCTCGGCGACTGGTCTACGGCCTCCGCCAGCCACCATGGAAGCCGCCGGACCAGCTATTCGGTCCCGCCTGGACGCTCATTTTCGCGCTCGCCGCGCTTTCCGGCGCGCACGCCTGGTCGCGGCTGCCGGACCGCCGCCGCCGCGAATGGTTGCTCGTCCTCTTCGCGCTCAACGGGTTTCTCAACGTTCTTTGGAGCCTGTTGTTTTTTCGCTTGCACCGGCCCGACTGGGCACTGGCGGAGGTGGGCTTCCTGTGGCTATCGATCGCGCTATTGCTCGCCTTCCTCACGCGGCACGATCGCGCCGCGGCGTGGCTGTTGGTGCCTTATCTTGCGTGGGTGACGTTCGCCGCTACATTGAACCTTGCAGTTGTCCGACTGAACGGACCGTTCGGGCCCGGCTGAGGCGATGACATGGCCGAGTGGCTCGCTGACGCGCGTATCGTCGACCTGATCCTCGGGCTGATGCTGGCTGAGGGTGCCGCATTGTGGACCTACCATCGCGCGACGGGCATGGGCCCGCCTCCGCGCGCGGTCCTGGCGATGCTGGTCGCCGGGGCAAGCCTGATGCTTGCGCTGCGCGGCGCATTGCTCGGCGCGTCCTGGGTCTGGATCGCGCTCGCCTTGACTGCGGCAGGAGTCGCCCACTTGGCGGACCTCCGCCAGCGCTGGCCGGGGACCTCGCGTCCTGTTCCTGGACCGAGACACGCCTCGGTGTCCGGTGAAATTTCGCGGAGATGCGATTCGGGGTAGAATTCGAGGGTTCGTTGGTATACAAGCAATGCTGACGGATCTGTACGGCAGCCTGCCGAATCTGGCGGGCAAGCCCCACATGAATCACTCGCCGTAATCGATGGCTCGACGACCGGTCCAAAGGAAATTCGACATGAGCAGGCAGGCAAAATCCCCTGCCGATCTGGGCGCGCTGTCCGAACTTGCGCCCAAGATGGCGCAGACACTCGCAGCGGCAATGGGCGACGTCGCCCTGGTGGTCGACTCCGAGGGGATCGTACAAAGCGCGGCATTCGGCGGCTCCGATCCGATGCTGGCAAATCCTGACGACTGGGTCGGCCGTAAATGGGCCGACATCGTCACCAGCGAGACGCGGCCGAAGGTCCAGCAATTACTGCGCGAAGTGTCAACCGCGGGAGTCTCGCGGTTGCGGCAGGTCAATCACCCTGCGGCGTCCGGTCCCGACATACCAGTCGCGTACTCGGCAGTCCGGCTTGGCGAGCGCGGGCCGCTGTTGGTCGTAGGTCGCGACTTACGGACAATCTCCGCAATCCAGCGCCGCCTCGTCGAGACGCAACAGACGATGGAGCGAGATTACTGGCATAGGCGCCAGGCGGAGACGCGATACCGGCTGCTTTTCCAGATTGCCAGCGACGCCGTGTTGATCGTCGATGCCGGCACGCTGCGAATCGTGGATGCGAATGCCGCAGCCGGCCAGCTGTTCGGTGCGCCCCCCGATAAGGTCACGGGGAAGCCGATCGGAGCATGGTTCGAGCGTGCGGCACTCGGTGCGCTGGAAGAGAAGCTCGCCTCGGCGCGCATCACCGGGCGCGCGGTGGAAGTGCTGGCACCACTCGCCGGTAGTCGCGGCGAGGTGCGCCTCAGCGCGACGCCGTTCCGGTCCGAAGAATCGACTCTTCTGCTCGTGCGCGCCCACGGTCAGAGCGTCCGCGAGAACGAGGCTGCCAAAACCGCGTTGCCATTGGCCGAGTTTATCGAACGCACCCCGGATGGCGTCGTGGTCACCGACTCGAATGGCGTCGTGCTGAGCGCCAATCCCGCGTTTCTCGAGCTTGCCCAGCTCGCCAACGAAGAGCAGGCACGTGGTCGCTCGCTGGGTGAGTGGGTGGGACGGCCGGGTGGCGATCTTTCAATGATCATCGGAATCGTGCGCAAGCATGGTGTCGCGAGGCCGCTCGTCTCCGCTCTGCGCGACCAGCATGGTCAGTCGATCGAGGTCGAACTTTCCGCCGCGACCGTCTCGCACGGCGAGCGCGAGTGCATCGGATTCACCTTGCGCAGCATCGAGCGGCGCATGATGGTCGCGACCCGCGGCGTGCAGGATCTGGCTACAGCCGTCGAACAGCTCACCGCACTCGTCGGGCGCGTATCGCTTCCCGATCTGGTCCGTGACACAACCGATCTCGTGGAGCGCCACTTGATCAAGGCAGCACTCGAACTCACCGGCGACAACCGGACCTCGGCAGCCGAGATTTTGGGGTTGAGCCGGCAAAGCCTGTACGTGAAGCTTCGCCGCCACGGTCTCCAGGCGGACGAAGGCGAAGACGAGAGCACTCCGCTCGCGCATAGCAAGACCACGTAACACCCAGCGCCATGCGGCGCTGCGTCATCGGGTACGCACGAACATATTCGTGCGTACCTTGACATCTAGCGTGGCGGGAGAGTATCAAACCGGTTCCCCCAGCGCCCCCGTTACGGTCGCGAGGGCTCTCTGAAAACGAGCGCCATGGACGACCTGCTCACCAGCCCGCCGTTCGGTCAAGCCGACCTCACCAACTGCGAACGTGAGCTGATCCACCTCGCCGGATCGGTGCAGCCCCATGGCGCGCTGCTGGTGCTGCGCCCCTCCGATCTCGTCGTGATGCAGGCGAGCGCGAACGTCGATTACATCCTTGGCGTGGAGCACGCGGCGCTCCTCGAACAACCAGTGCACATGCTCGGCGGAGATCTCGTCCCGCGCTTGCATGAGCTTCTGGAAACTGGCGACCTGTCGGAGCCAATGCCCTTGCGGTGCCGCATCGGCCGTGGCAGAAAATCCCGCGCACTGGAAGGGATAGCTCACTTACCGTCGTCCGGCGGCGTCGTGGTGGAGCTTGAACCGCTCTCGGAGGCTTCGGAAGGTCGCCGCATGCAGCGGCAACTGGCCGCAGCCGTCAGACGATTCAGCGAAGCCTCGACCCTCGAGACACTTGCGGACGCGGTTGTTCAGTCCTTTCGCGACATGGTCGGCTACGACCGCGTGATGGTGTACCAGTTCGATCCCGACGGACACGGCAAGGTCATCGCCGAGGCGCGTGAGGCGGAACTCGAGTCGCTGCTCGGGCGACACTATCCCGCGTCCGACATTCCACAGCGCGCGCGCGAGCTGTACATCCGAAATCGCGTACGGGTGCTGGTGGATGCGGGCTACGTCCCGGTGCCGATCGTGCCGCGACATTCGCCGTTGACCGGCGACGAGCTGGACCTGTCGCTCTCCTTTCTGCGCAGCATGTCGCCACTCCACACGCAATACCTTAAGAACATGGGGGTCGTCGCCACCCTCGTGGTCTCGCTGGTGCGCGAGGGTCGCCTCTGGGGACTGATCGCGTGCCACCACTACACGCCCCGGAATGTCACCTATGCGGTGCGTGCAGCCGCCGATGTGCTCGCAGAGGTGATCTCGACCAGGATCGCAGCGATCGACAACTATCTCCAGATCCAGGGTGAGGTGCTCGTGCGGCGACTCGAGCAGCGACTTGTCGAAGCGACCTCGGAAGAAGGCGACTGGCGTCTGGCGCTCGTGGGTAACCCCCGCACACTGCTCCAGCCGCTCGACGCAAACGGCGCGGCGCTCTTCTATGACGGAGAGACGCTCACGGTGGGTGACGTGCCTTCGACGCCCGAGCTTCGCGCCCTGGCAGCGTGGGTATCGGCTCATCGCACCGAAGAGGTGTTCGAGTGCTCTTCTGTCGCTCGTGCCAATCCTGCGCTCCGGTCTATCACCCCTACCGCGAGCGGCGTCCTCGCGGTCGAACTCTCGCGCACGCGGCCCGACTACCTTATGTGGTTTCGCAAGGAGCAGTTGCTCACTGTGGATTGGGCAGGCGATCCGACCAAGCCGGTCATCGGCAACAATCCACTTGAATTGTCGCCGCGACGCTCTTTTGCCGTGTGGTCGGAGATCGTGCGCGAAACAGCCAAGCCATGGACAAAGGCGGAAGTCGCGCTTGCGCGGGCAATCGGCACGTCACTCGGCGACATCGTTCTTCAGATCCAGGCGGTTCGACTCCTGATCGCGCAGCACCAGCTCGATGAAGTGCGGTCGACGGTGGACACCTCGAACGAGCCTGTGGTGATCGCCAATGCCCGCGGGAAGGTACTTGCCGCGAACGACGCGTTCACCCGGCTCTTGCACCGCCCGCCCGCGCGTCTCGATCTCCTCGACGACATCGCCCCGCTATTCACCGAACCCCGAATGTTCCGGGAAATGCTCGCCGAGTTGAGAACGAACCGCCAGCCGTGGCGCGGCGAACTGCTCCTGAAAGGAGAGAACATCGCGGGCAACGCGGTCGGCGTACGGGCAGATGTAGTGCCGGGACAGAACGGTTTGGTCTTGGGATTCATCGTTATCCTGACCGATTTGAGCGAGAGCAAGCGTGCCCAGGCTGCGCGCCGGCACCTCGAACACTCGCTCAATGAGGCCGGTCGGCCGATTCGTACCGGAGCATCCGGTGCGCGCCAGAAAGACGAACGCGACGAGGTCGATGAAGTGATGGGTGCGATTCTCGCCAATGTCACCGTGGCGGCGATGGAGATCGCGGACGCCGGCGCCGATTCCTCGGTCGCACCATTGCTGGAGGAGCTCGAGGCTTCGGCGAAACGTGCCGCCGAAGTCTACGGCCGGCTCCGCGTCCACCGGCGTAGCGGCAGGTCCGGATCCTAACGACGCTGGACGGACGCCGCCGCGGGCGAAGCGCTCGCCAGTTCCTCGAATAGCCGCACGTGGAGGGCAAAGGCGCGGCGCGCTTCTGCAGTAATCATATCGATGACGCCCTCGCCAACCGGCAGCGTATCCAGCGCGCCGCGAAAGCGCTCCGCGAGTATCGCAGCGTTTCCGGCCCCTCCGAAATCGTAGAATGAAGTGGCGTCGTCCTGGCCGAGTTCCAGAGCGCGCACTACGACGGTCCGCAGAATCTGACCGCCATTTAGATCACCCAGGTAGCGCGTATATGCGTGCGCAACCAGGAGCTCAGGCGCCACACGCGCAATCTCGTCGAGCCGGGCGACGTACTCATCGCTCGCCCGCGACGTTGCGAAGTCTTCGGCCCAACGCTCTCCGCGCAACGCGCGCAGATCCGCGGCCAACGCGCCGGCACGCAAGAGCCCAGCCAGCATGAGGGGTGCAACACACGGATGCATGGAGTGACGGGAGAGTGCGGACTCGAGCGCCGTATAGATCGCATGGAGATTTCCGAGCAGCAGGCAATAGTGCGCCCTGGTAATCCGCCCATTCAAGAGCTCGTGCATGATGCCGGCACGTTCGGCGTCGGCGTGGAGTGCGCGCGTAGCCTCGCGCAACCGATCAGCCAATCCAGGATTTCCTGTTTTCCCCTGCATTCCGCGCCACGTCGGAAAGGAGCTATGCCGCGGCGGCAGATCGGAGTCAGCGCTTGACGCCGACCGTCCCGGCAGCAAGCGGCGCAGCGTCAAGCGTGCGCATGAAGAGCTGCATCCCGTAGTGCAGCGCGATGAAGGCACCGAGCTCCATGATCTGCGCCTCGGTATAGTGCTTCTTGAGCTCGTCGTAGAACGCGGCATCCACTTTGCCGGGGTCGAGATACATCTGATCCGCATAACGCAGTGCAAGCTTTTCGGCCTCAGTGAAGCGCGGATCGTCGTCGTAGTCGCCCGAGCCCGCGTCGATCGTGGCCTCGTCCAGCCCCGCCTCGCGCGCCCGCTTCGAGCGCAGCACGGAAAAATAGCGGTCCCCGGCAAAGCGCGCAAGCTGCACGCGTACGATCTCCTTCAGCTTGTGATCGACGTTGCCGGATTCATGCGACATCAGCATCGCGCGTAGAATCGCCTTGGCATAGTTGGGCACGCGCGCAAGGACCTGCGGAAAAAGCGCGTCCGGCACGCCGAGCCGCTCGCAGCGCTCGATCAGCTCGCGCAGCTCGGGATCCGCGATCGCCTCGCGCGCCACCGGTTCGATGTGCGGCATCAGCGTGCTCCGGCTTCCGCCAGCGACACCGGGGCCGCGCCGTAGAGCCGCGCGGATTCCTCCTGGCTCACCAGCCGGCCGTCGGGCGAGAACATCGGATAGAACTTGAGCGTGCCGAAGAACGTGTGATAGCCGATGTTGAAGCCGATGTAGACGCCGAGCTCGACGATCTCCTCTTCGGAGTAGTGCTTGCGAAGCTCGTCGTAGAACGCCGCGTCGATCGCCTCCGGATCGGTGGCCATGAGATCCGCGTAGCGCAGCGCGATCTTCTCAGCCGGTGTGAAATTCGGACTCGTCTGGTATTTGTTGATGCCCTCGTCCATGCGCTCCTCGGTCAGACCTTGCCGCTTCGCCGAAGCGGACCGGACGTTTCCTCAGTAGCTGCAGGAGGCCATCCGCGAAAGCAGCACGCGGATGATCTCCTTCAGGGTGTGGCTGACCCGACCAGTGTTGAACACGGTGTCCCAGCCGACGAACATTGCCTCGGCGAGGTCGATGTTGTGGCCCATCATCGCGTGGAAGCCCGGATCGGGCGCGCGGTGCTCGAGGCACTTCTCGATGTAGGGCTTGAGCTTCGTCTTCTTCAGCTCGTCGATGTCGAGCATCGTGATGTTCGGCATGCTTCCTCCGATATGGTTCGAACCGCGCGCCCTAGCTCAGGCGTGGGCTTCGATCGCCTTCTTGAGTACCTGCCTCCGGTCCACGCCCGTGCGTGTCTCGACCACCTCTCCGCCCTTGAAAAAAAGCAGCGAAGGGATGGCTCGAACGCCGTAGCGTTCGACCAGCGCGCGGTTGCTGTCCGCATCCACCTTGCCGACGAGCACGCCCTCGGGCAGCTCGTCGACGAGCTCGCCGAGCAGACGCGTCATCTGCTTGCACGGCACGCACCACTCGGCCCAGAAATCGACGACCGTCAGCCCGGGGCGCTGCAGCACCTCGCGCTCGAAATTGCCTTCGTCGAAGTCGGGAAACGTGCTGCCCGCCATGCTGTCTCCGCCGTATTTTCCGGCCGTGTGCCCACACAATATAGGAAGCGTGTGGGCCGGGTCAATTTCGGATAACCGCATCGGGCGCACGGTCTCGCTGCGTGCGGTATGGCATCGGAAAGATCCCGCCCCCCCGCCCTGTTCCGATAGCATGTAGGCAAATCTGCTTCCCTCCCGGCAACCCCCGTCTTGACCTCCGCGCAAATTCCCGCCAGGCCGTCCGCCGCACTGCGAGCAGCGCTCTGGATGTGCGGCACTCTGATTTCCTTCTCGACCATGGCGATCGCGGTGCGCGAGCTCCTCGACACCATGGGGACGTTCGAGGTGCTGTTCTTCCGGAGCCTCGTCTCGCTCCTCATGGTGCTGGCTATCGTGCCACGGTACGGGCTCGGCGCACTGCGCACCCGACGGATCGGCCTGCACGTGGTGCGCAATCTGCTCCACTACTGTGGCCAGTTCGCATGGGTGTATTCCATCGCGTTCCTGCCGCTCGCTACCGTCTTCGCGATCGAGTTCACCATGCCGGTGTGGACCGCGGTGCTCGCCGTGCTGCTCATCGGTGAGCGGCTCAATCGCGGACGCGTCGTCATGCTGATGACGGGCATTGCCGGCATCCTGATCATCCTGCGACCGGGTTTCGCGTTCATCCATCCCGCGGCACTCGTGATGCTCGGCGGGTCGCTCGCCTTTGCAACGACCATGATCACGACCAAACGGCTCTCCTCGACCGACTCTCCGCTGGTCATACTGTTCTACATGTCGGTGATCCAGCTGCCGCTCGGACTGATTCCCGCACTTCCTGTCTGGGTGATGCCGACGGTCGCGGACCTGCCCTGGGTCGTCGGCGTCGGGGTCGCGGGATACTCCGCGCACTACTGCATGACCCGCGCGTTCCGGCTGGCCGATGCGACGCTCGTGGTGCCGCTCGATTTTCTGCGGTTACCGCTGATCGCGGTGGTGGGCGCGCTCTTCTATCGTGAGCCGATCGAACTGGCGACGATGATCGGCGCAGTGGTGATGTTCGCGGGGACCTACTACAGCGTCAGCCGCGAAAATCGCGCCGGATCCTCACCGCCGTCCAAGGCACTCGGGGGCTGACGAACTTTCGCGGCGAACGCTCGCTCGGGATTTCCTAGCTCATCAAGCCCGGTAGCCAGAGACACGTCGCGGGCGCGGCTAGGATGATGGCAATGCGCACGAAGTCGCTCAGCAGGAATGGTACGACACCCTTGAACGACTCGGCCAGCGGTACGCCGTCGGCGAGCGAGTTGATCACGTAGACGTTGAGCCCGATCGGCGGGGTGATGAGACCTACTTCGACCACGATCAGCACCAGGATACCGAACCAGATGGCCGTCGCCTCTTCTCCCATCCCGAAATCGAGGCTAGTGACCAGCGGAAAGAAAACCGGTACCGTAAGCAGGATCATCGCGAGCGAGTCCATCACGCAGCCGAGCAAGAGATAGATGAGCAGCACGCCGATCAGGATCGACATCGGGGCAAGCCCCGACGTGGCGAGCGTGCCGGCGAGTTCGACGGGGAGCTGCGAAAGCGCGAGAAAGGCGTTGTAGACGTCGGCGCCGATCAGAATAAGGAAGATCACCGCCGTGGCCTGCGCGGTGTCGATGAGGCAGGAGCGCAGTGCGTGCCAGCCGAGCCGACCGTACAGCGCGGCAATGAGACCGGTCGCCGCAGCTCCGATCGCAGCGCCCTCGGTCGGCGTGAACACCCCGAGGTAGATTCCGCCGATCACGAGCACGAAGATGGCAGCCACCGGCCATGCGTGCCTGAGGCTGCGAAGCCGTTCGCGCCAGGGAACGCGCGGTCCGGCAGGGCCGGCGTCGGGATGGAAGCGCACATACCCGGCAATGGCTGTCGCGTAGCCGATCACCGCGATAACGCCTGGCACGATCGCCGCCAGGAAGAGCTTGCCGATCGACTGCTCGGTGATGATCGCGTAGATCACGAGGATCAGCGAGGGCGGAATCAGGATACCCAGCGTTCCGCCTGCGGCCAGCGTACCGGTGGCCAAAGCGCCGGAATAGCCGTAGCGCTTCATCTCGGGCAGCGAGACCGCCGCCATCGTGGCCCCCGTGGCGATTGAGGACCCGCAGATTGCGCCGAACGCCGCGCATCCGCCGATTGTCGCCATGGCGAGTCCGCCGCGCCGATGCCCCACCCAGGCGCGTGCTGACTCGAAGAGCGATCGGCTGAGGCCCGCCTGTGTCGCGAACTGCCCCATCAGCAGGAAGAGCGGCACGATCGAGAGCGAGTAGTTGGAAACACGACCGAAAGGCGCGGTATTCAGGAAGCCGAGAAACGCCGACCAGCCGGACAACAGAACGAAACCGATGGCGCCGACGACGAACATTGCCACCGCCACCGGCATCCGCAGGGCGATGAGAACAATGCAAACAACGAACAGCACCCCGCCGAGCCCGATTCCGCTCATCGGCGCATCGCCCGAACCTGCTCCGTGAACACCCAGACACACACGAGGCACAAGGTCACCGCCCCGATGACGGCGAGAAAATAACCCCAGTACAGCGGGATGCCCAGGTACAGCGTCGTCTGGCCGTCCGCCATCTTGCCGAGACCGCCCACCGCGAGTCGCCACGCCAGCAGGACCGCCACGCCGGTGAAAGCTAGGCTGTGCACGGTGTCCAGCAACCTCTTCCACCGCCGCGGAAGGCGCGTCGTGAAGAACTCCACCACGATGTGCGCGCGATTCAGCTGGCAATAGGGAAGGAACGCGAACACGGCCACGCCGCACGCGAGCTCCGTGATCTCGTAGTCGCCGGGAATCGGCGCATCGAAGAGATAGCGACTGGCGACACTTGCTACCGTCATCACCAGCACACCGACGAGCAGAAATCCACCCGCAAGGGCCAGGCCGCGGGTGGCGCGCTCGAGCACAATACCGGCGCGCAACTCGAAGTCGCGCTCGCCGCGCCGCTCCCCGTCCACTTGCGACCGCAACCTACTTGCTGTACTTCGCGACCAATTTTTCGGCGTCCGCAATCATGGCGGCGCCGTCCTTGCCCATGCCGTCAACCCGCTTGACCCAGGCATCGACGACCGGCTGCACGGCCTTTTTCCAGCGTTCCGTCTCGGCGGCGCTCAACTGGACGATCTCGTCGCCTTTCTTCACCGCGGCGGTGCGCCCTGGCTTCTCGTCCTCGTCCCACATCTTTCCGAGCCGCTTGGCGAGCGGCATTCCGGTGCTGTCGTCGATCGCTTTCTTTAGGTCGGGTGGTAGCGATTCGTACTTCGCCTTGTTCATCGTCATGACGAACAGGACGGGGGCCATGTCGACTTCGGTGTGGTACTTCGTGACTTCCAGCAGGCGAAAGGGACCCATGATCGTCCAGGGCACCCACGCGCCCTCTACGAGACCCCGCGAGAGCGCTTCATACACGTTCGGAATCGGCATCCCGACGGGCACGCCGCCGAGCGCCTTCAGGACCTCCGTGTTCACACGCGAAGGACTGCGAATCTTCATGCCCTTGAAGTCTTCGAGGCTGCGAATCGGCCGGTTGGCGGTGTGAATCAAGGCCGGTGCGGTGGAATGGAAGACCAGGGGATGCGTATCCTTGTATTCCTCGGTCAGCCACTTGCCGTAGAACTCGTTCATGGCCTGGCTGGTCGCCTCCGCGCTCCCCGCGACGAACGGCAACTCGAAGACCTCGGTCAGCGGAAAACGTCCGGCCGCGTACTCGGGCACGGTCCATATGATGTCGACCGCGCCATCGCGCGCCTGGCCGTAGAGGTCCGACGGCTTGCCGCCGAGTTGCATGGCCGGAAAGATCTGGACCTTGAGGCGGCCGTTCGTCGACTTTTCCAGCTCGGCCGCCCACGGCATCATAAAGAGTCGGTTGGCGATCGCCTTCGGCGAATTGAAATTGTGCAATCTGAGCGTCACTTCCTGCGCGCGCGACTGGCCGCCGGACAGGAGCCCCGCCAGTACGAGCACCAGCGGCAGCGCCACCCATTTCGCAATGTCGTGTCTCGAGATCATGGCCTCCTCCCTTTTTGTGTCGCGTGGAACGACATCCACCTCCCGGCTGTACCACGGGGGTCACTCACTGTAGCCGGCACGGCTCGACATGTCATCCCCGCACCGCCTCCGAGCGATGGCAGAGGCCTACAAGCTCGCGTTGCGTTGACGTCTTGACGGGGCAGCGACGCATGTTAGCCTGCTGCCGAGAATCCGAAAGCGAGCGACGACGATGACGGAACAGACGATTGCAATACTTCATCCAGGCGAGATGGGCGCGGCGATCGGCGCACGGCTGCGCGCGAAGGGGTTGCGCGTGCTGTGGGCGTCGGTCGGGCGGGGTGTCGCGACACGTGATCGGGCCCATCTCGCAGACCTCGAGGACGCCGGGACGCTGGCAGAAGTATTATCGACCAGCACCATTGCGCTCTCCGTGTGCCCGCCGCACGGCGCGCTCGGTCTCGCGCGCGAAGTCGCCGCGAACCAGTATCGCGGTGTTTACGTGGATGCGAATGCCGTGTCGCCCGCAACGGTGCGCTCGGCTGCGGCGGCGATCGAAGCGGGCGGCGGAACGTTCGTCGACGGCGGCATCATCGGCCCGCCGCCGCGCGACGGAACCGGTGCGCGCCTCTATCTTGCCGGCCCGGATGCAGCGCGTCTTGCACCGCTCCTTTCCTCGGGCGAGCTCGTCGCACGTGCCCTCGAGGGACCGGTCGGCGCGGCATCGACCCTCAAAGCGGCCTTCGCGGCTTGGAACAAGGGCGCCACTGCGCTCGCAACCGCCGCGCGCGCCCTCGCCGCGCACGCCGGCGTCGGTGATGAACTGATCGAGGAGTGGCAAGCGAGCCAGCCGGATGCGCTCAAGCGCATCGAGCAAATGCGGGGCGCCGCACGTAAGGCTTGGCGCTGGACCGGCGAGATGGAGGAAATCGCTGCCGCGTTCGCTGAAGCCGGACTGCCTGGCGGTTTTCATCTTGCCGCCTGTGAGATCTACGAGCGCCTCGCCGCCTTCAAGGATGCGAGCGCGACGCCGTCGGCCGCGGAAATCCTTGCGGCACTTCGAGCAAAGGCGGCATAGCCCGGGAAATAGCCCTCGCGCGCCGCTAGCGGACTTGCGGCAGCGCCTGCGCCTCCGGCTTCGTCTGCGCGAACGAAGGGCGAGCCGATAGCCGCGCATGCAGTTTTGCGAGATTCGCGCCCGTCGGACGCCAATCGAATGCAGATAAGCGAAGATCGATGTAGTCGAGCGCGCATACGGTGGCAATCTCGCCAAGCCCGAACCCGGCGGACGTGAACCACTCTCCCTTGCCGAGCAGACGCGCGAGCTCGTTGACTCCGGCTACGACTTTCCTGCGCTGGCGCTCGATCCAGTCCATGCTGCGCAGCTCAGGGGCGCGCGCAACCTCCAGCGTGATCAGGACGACGGCGTCGCAGACACCGTCGGCGATTGCTTCGAGCTGCTTGTGCGCCACGCGCAACTCCGGAGACCTGGGTATCAAGTTAGGCGGGGCGCCGAGCGTCTCCAGATATTCCACGATTACCGTCGAATCGTGGAAGACCCGCCCGCCGTCGAGTATCAACGCCGGCACCTTGCCGAGCGGGTTGACGTTCGGCACGGTCGTTTCCGGCTGCCAGGGATTCTCGACGATCGTCTCGAACACGATGCCCTTCTCGAGGAGCGCAATGCGCGCCTTGCGTGCGTAGGGGCTGGGTCGAGCGATCACGAGCTTCATGGGTGCCCTGCGCGAAGGCCTCAGAAGAACTTGCGATTGCAGAGCCGCTCGGCGTTCTTGTAGTAGATCTTCTCGCGCGTCGCCTCCGGGATCTCGAGCTCGTCCAGGATCTTGATGGTCTCGCGGATGTACATCTCGCCGCCCTCGGGATCGAAAGGCGAGTCGGAAGAGAACACGACGTTGTCCGCGCCGAAGAATTCCAGGCCGCATTTCGTTGCGGGCACGCCGCCGAAAACCGCCGTGTCCGCGTAGAACATCTTGAAGTAGTCGAGGTGCGGCTTCTTCAGCCCTGGCAGCACACCGGAAAGATCCTCGTCGGAGGTTCGCGAGCCAAGCTGTGCCCAGCCGGGACCGACACGCCCCTCGAAGTACGGCACCATCCCGCCCATGTGGTGCGTGATGATCTTGAGATTGGGGTACTTGTCGAAATAGCCGGCAAACACGATCCGCGCCATGAACGCGCTGGTCTCGTAGGGCCAGCCGAACACCCACCAGATCTCAAACCGCGAGCGCGACTCCGACGCATAGTCGGTCATGTCGGCACCACGCACCGGGTGCACCCAGATCGGGCAGTCGTACTGCTTGGCGGCTTTCTCGAAGATCGGCGCGAACTCGGGTAAATCCATCGGCCGTCCGGCCGAGTTCGTGGCGACCTCGATACCGAGCGCGCCGAGATCCTTCATGCAGCGGTCGATCTCGTCGAGCGACGCATCGATGTTGTTGAGCGCCACTTTGGCTGCAAAGCCGGCGAATCGATCAGGGTGCTTCTCGCACAGCTCCGCCAGCCCGTCGTTCGCGGCTCGCATCAGGTCCACTGCCTTGTCCGGGCCCGCCAGCACCTCGGGCGGCGGCATCGGCACGGTGAGGATCTGCCGGTAGTCGTCGCCGAACTTGTCCATGCAGCGGAACCGCGCGTCCAGATCGAACAGCATCTTCACATTGCGAACGCGCTTGCCCAGATCCTTGTACTTCGGGTTGATGGACATCATCGCTTTCGCGTAGACGTCGGGAAAAAAGTGGTTGTAGACGTCGACCTTCTTCGTCACCTGGTGATCTCCGCAACGGTTCGTGGGGTGTCGGTGCAGGGCGCATCAGGATGCACCCGGGCACCGGCCGGGGCGAAATGATCGCACGGTCTTCGGGCCCCGGAAAGCCGCGCGGCCCCGGGCCAGCCCGCCTCGCCAGGATCGGCACGTCTTGCCGTGCCGCGTCGTTGCGGCGACCATAGGCCATGCTCGCACCTGCAGACATTCTAGCGACGTGACATCGATCGCCGTCATCGGAGGCGGATACAGCGGTGCTGCTTTCGCGATCCACATGAGTCGCGTCGCTCCGCGGCCCGTCGAGATCCTCCTGATCGAGCCGCGGGCACGCCTGGGCACCGGAATCGCGCATTCGACCGGACATCCCGACCATCGCCTGAATGCGGCCGACTCGATACATCTGCTCTACCTGGACGAACCCGAGCACTTCAGCAACTGGTTGAGAACGAGCGGTGCTCTGGAACGGGATCCCGCGGCGATCGCCGCAAACGGACGCATCTATCCGCGCCGCGCGGATTTCGGCGCTTACGTCTGCAAGGAGCTGGACCGCCATCGGGATTCGAATCCGTCGGGATCCACCATCCGGCACGTGTCGCAACGCGCAGTGCGTGCGTCGATCAGTCCTGGCGGTGTTTCGCTTTCGCTCGACAACGGAGATACCTTGCGTGCCGCCGCATGCGTGCTCGCCGTCGGTCAGGGTCAGCCGCATCTGCCCGACTCGCTCCACGCTTTGGCTGAACTTCCCGACTGCGTCGCCGATCCGTGGGATCTCGAGGCCTTGCGAACCGTCGAACCGGATCGCAATGTCCTGATTCTGGGCACCGGCCTGACCGCGGCAGATGTCATCGCGGCACTCGTCGCGCAGGGTCATCGCGGGCGAATCGACGCGGTGTCGCGCCGTGGAATGCGGCCAACGTCGCACAGCCTGTTTCCGCCGACCATTCCTCGACTGCAGGGTCTCATGCAGGAGATTCCGGAATTCGTCGCCCGCCACGGCAAGCCGGACACCGTCGCCAGGATCGTACGGGCGCTGCGCGCCGATATCGACCGACTCGATCCGGCGCGCGCGAGCTGGCACGCGCCGTTCGACGACGTGCGGGATGCTTCGCACGTGCTGTGGCCGAATCTTTCGACGACCGAGCAGATGCGCTTCCTGCGCCATCTCAAGCCGTGGTACGACGTCCACCGGTTCCGGATACCGCCGCAGATCGAGGAGATCGTCGAGCGAATGGTCGATTCGCGTCAGCTAGCGTTCCATCGCGCGCGTGTGCGATCAGTGCGACGGACTCCGCAAGGCTTTGCTGTCGAATTCGAGGATCACGACGCCGCGAACACTCGTGATGCGATCTATTCGACTCTCATCAATTGCACCGGATTCGACAGTCGTCTCGCGGCGGCGACCGATCCGCTGGTGCGTGGGCTGGCGGCCGACGGCGTGTTGCGAGCGAGCGCTTGCGGCTTCGGCGTGGACGTCGATGCCGATTCGCGGGCGATCGGCGATCGCGGAGCGTACGTTTCGAATCTTTACGTGATCGGCCCGCTGACCGGCGGCTCGCTTGGCGAAGCTTCGAGCGTGCCGGTCATCACACGGCAGATTCTCCAGATGATTCCGCGCCTGATCGAGAGTCTTCCTGACGCGCGCTAGACCAACCGGACCCTGCCGACCTACGGAAGCGTGTACGCGGTCTTCACCATTGTGTAGAACTCGGCAGCGTAGCGTCCCTGCTCGCGCGACCCGTAGCTCGAGCCCTTTCGGCCGCCGAAAGGCACGTGGTAGTCGACCCCCGCAGTCGGAAGATTGACCATCACCATGCCAGCCTGTGCGTTGCGCTTGAAATGCGAGGCATGCTTGAGCGAAGTCGTACAGATTCCCGATGACAATCCGAACGGCGTGTCGTTCGCGACTGCCAGCGCTTCGTCGTAATCCTTCACCCGGATCACGCTCGCCACCGGACCGAAGATCTCCTCGCGATTGATGCGCATGCCGTTGTGCGTGTCGGTGAAGAGCGCAGGCTGGAGATAGTAGCCCTCCGTTTCGCGCCCGAGGATGTCGCCGCCGATCACCTTCGCGCCCTCCTTGCGGCCGATGTCGAGGTACGCCAGGTCCTGGTCCAGCTGGCTCTGGTCGACCACCGGTCCGATGTCGGTGCCCTGCTTCAGCGCGTTGTCCACCTTCAGTGTGTCCATGCGCTCGCGTAGCGCGGCGACGAACTTGTCGTGGATGCCCTGCGTCACGATCAGCCGGCTCGAAGCGGTGCAGCGCTGGCCGGTTGAGAAGAATGCGCCGTTCACGCATGCCCCGATCGCGACCGCGAGGTCCGCATCGTCGAGCACCACCATCGGATTCTTGCCGCCCATCTCGAGCTGGATCTTCTTGCCCTGCTCGATGGCGCGTGCGGCGATCGCGCGCCCGGTGGCGACCGATCCGGTGAACGAGATTGCGGCGACGTCGGTCGCCCCAACGATCGCTTCGCCGACCACCGAACCGCGCCCCATCACGAGATTGAACACGCCCGGCGGCAAGCCCGCGTCTTGCAGAATCGACGCGAGCGCCCAGGCGCAGCCCGGCACGAGGTCGGCAGGCTTCGCGACCACGCAGTTGCCGTAAGCAAGTGCCGGCGCGATCTTCCACGCCGGAATCGCGATCGGAAAGTTCCACGGCGTGATGATGCCGATCACGCCGACGGGCTCGCGCGTGATCTCGACCTCCACGCCGGGCCGCACGGAGGCGAGCTTTTCGCCCTCGATGCGCACCGCTTCGCCAGCGAAGAACTTGAAGATGTAGCCGGCGCGGGCGGCTTCACCGATCGCCTCGGGGAGCGTCTTGCCTTCCTCGCGGGCAAGCAGCTTGCCAAGCTCCTCCTTGCGCGCAAGGATCGCATTGCCTGCGCGGTCGAGAATATCGGCGCGCTCCTGGACGCTTCCGCTCGCCCACTTCGGAAAGGCCGCCTTGGCCGCCTCGATCGCGGCCTGCGCCTGCCCGACGTCGGCCTGCGCGTACTCGCCGACGACGTCGGCGAAGTCCGACGGGCTTTTGTTGACGTTGACGCTCGCGCCAGGCGTCCAGCTGCCGCCGATCAGATTCTGGTGCAGGGTACTCATGTCGGTCTCGTCCTCTCGTGGGGTCTCGGATTGAAGCACGCCACGGAAATGGTAATCTGCGGCACGGTTCCGCGCCTGCGGAACTCGGTGGCTCGAACGGAGGAGGCAATGGGCGATCGCGGTACGGCAGCTACGAGCCAGGACGTATCCCTCCGAATACGCAAGGTCGGCGTGTTCCTGGGCGCCGAGGTGACCGGGGTGGACCTGACCAAACCGCTCGATCCGGTAACCTTGCAGGCGATCGGAGCGGCGCACGCAGCGCACGAAGTGCTCGTGTTTCCCGATCAGAAAATCAGCGCAGCGGACCTGATGCGCTTCGGGCGGTATTTCGGTGCGCTTTCCGTGCACCCCTTCTCGACGAATGCCGCGGACAACGCGGAACTGATCGTCTACGACAACAAGGAGGGCAACCCGCCCGCCGCCACCGACATCTGGCACACGGACGAAACGTTTCGCGAGTGCCCGCCGATGGGCACGATGCTCTGCTCGAAGATCGTCCCGGCGCTCGGAGGCGACACGGTCTTCGCCAGCATGACTGCCGCCTATGAAGGCCTCTCGGACCGGCTGCAGCACTTCATCTCCGGGCTCGAAGCGGTGCACGATTTCAAGCCCTTCAAGGAGCTCTTCTCGCAAAGCGAGGCAGGGCGTAAGAGGCTGCGCGAGTACGAAGAGAAATATCCGCCCGTCACTCATCCGGTCGTGCGCGTGCATCCGGTGACCGGGCGGAAGTCGATTTTCGTCAATCCGCAGTTCACGCTCTACATCAAGGGAATGGAGGAGCGGGAGAGCCGGGCGCTGCTCGACACTCTCTTCCGGGTCACGGGAACGCTGGAATATCACTATCGTCACCGCTGGCAACCCGACATGCTGGTCTTCTGGGACAACCGATCCGCCCAGCACTCCGCAGTGCACGACTACTACCCGCAGCGCCGATTGATGGAACGCGTGACCATCCAAGGCGATCGCCCGGTGGGCCCGGGGGCGCCTGCGGAAATCGCCGAGCTGCGCCGCTTCAAGATGCCGCCCATCGCATCCCTCGAAGGTCGCCGGGCCGTGCGGCAACACGAACGCGGCTAGCCCCTGTCCTTTTCGCACCGCATACGACGCCCTCACCCTCGGGAAAGCCGGCCGCGCGAGGTCAGAATCGCGCGACCTTCGCGTTTGCGGAGGTCGACCAGGAAATCTGCGAGGGCGTCGAGCTCCGCGCCGCGCGCAGTCGTTTGGCGCGCGATGAGCGCGATCGTGCGATGGGGCGCGGGCGGCGCGAGCGGGCGCGCGACAAGCTCGGTGTTGGTCAACACACCGCTGCGCAACGCGAGCTCGGGCAAGAGCGCGAGACCGAGACCCGACTCGACCATTTGCACTAGGGTCAGCAGGCTGGTGGCCTCCAGCCCGGAAGCGCTCGCCGACCTGTCACGCTCGCAGGCTGCGAGGGTGTGGTCGCGCAGGCAGTGCCCTTCCTCGAGCAGCAACAGCCGCTCGGCGATCGGCCCGGTCACCAGAGGGCGCTTCGCCTTGAGCGCCGGCTCACCGGCAGGCCCGGCGAGCCAGAACTCGTCGTCGAACAGCGGCCGCACAAGCAGATCGCCGGTTTCATAGGGCAGCGCGATGAGCGCGAGGTCTAGCTCGCCGTCGCGCAGCCGCGCCAGCAGATTGCCGGTCAGATCCTCGCGCAACGCGAGCTTGAGCTTCGGATAGCGCTCGCGCAGCCCGGGGAGGGCCTTCGGCAGCAGAAACGGCGCGATGGTCGGGATCACCCCGAGCCGCAACGTCCCGCTCATCGGTTCGGCAGCGCCTGTCGCCAGTTCGACGAGATCGTCTGCCTCGGCGAGCAATGTTCTCGCCCGCTCCGAGATCTCCCTGCCGAGCGGCGTCAGGACGACCGATCGTCGGTCACGCTCCACGACCTGTGCGCCGAGGATCGACTCGAGCTCCTTCAGGCCCGCGCTGAGCGTCGACTGTGTCACGAAACAAGCCTCCGCGGCACGCGTGAAGTTGAGGTGATCCGCGATGGCAACGAGGTATTGCAATTGACGCAGGGACGGCAGGGCGTGCATGGCGGGGATCGCGGGGCTCAGTTATCGAATTAATCAATTATAACCGGCAATATTATTCGTTGGATTCGATATGCCGTGGCCGGCAAAATAGCTCCGTCGAATCTGCAACCCAGCATAGGAGCAACGCAATGAAACCGGAATCCATCACCATCCAGAACCTCGAGGCCGCCTTTGCGGGCGAGAGCATGGCGCACATCAAGTATCGCTATTTCGCCAAGCTTGCGCGCGCAGCCGGTGACGGCGAGACGGCGAAGATCTTCGAGGAAACTGCCGACCAGGAAGTGCAGCACGCCTTCGGCCACCTCGACCTTCTCTACCCGAAGGCGCAGCTCACGCCCGCCCGTGCACTCGAGATTGCGATCGAGGGCGAGACCTACGAGTACACCGAGATGTATCCGAAGTTCCGCCACCTTGCGGTCGAGGAAGGCAACACCGGCGCCGTCAGGGAGTTCGACGAGCAGATCGCCGAGTCGAAGGAACACGCGGAAAGCTTCCGGCGGACGCTCGAGAAGGCCGCGCGGCGCTTTGCTGCCCTGGCCAAGGTGGAGGAGCGGCACGCCAATCAATACCGGGCCGCGCTCGTGAAGGCGCAGGGTTGACCGGTCAGAAACGAAAGGAGAGCGACATGAAGCAATGGCAATGCGTGGTATGCGGCTTCGTCTACGACGAGGCCAAGGGACTCCCCGAAGAGGGGATCGTCGCAGGAACACGCTGGGAGGACATCCCGGCCGACTGGGCCTGCCCGGACTGCGGTGTAGCGAAGGCCGACTTCGAGATGGTCGAGGTGGTGGCGGCCTGAGGGCCGTCACTTCCCCTGCAGGCGCAGAAATGCTCGAATCACCGATCGTCATCGTTGGCAGCGGGCTCGCGGGCTACGGCGTGGCACGCGAGCTTCGCAAGCTCGCGCCGGATCGTGAGCTCGTGATCGTCAGCCGCGACGACGCGCGCTCGTATTCGAAGCCGTCGCTTTCGAACGCGCTCGCCTCGGGCAAGACGCCGATTCAGCTCGGCGGCACGAGTGCTGAGACCATGTCCACGCAACTCCGCGCTCGAGTCCTGGCGAACGCCGAGGTTCGGAACATCGATATCGAGCACCGGAAGCTGGAGTTCGACGGGGAGACGTTGTCCTATTCGAAACTCGTTCTGGCGCTCGGCGCGGACCCGATTACGGTACCCCTCGAGGGATATGCGGCGGACGAGGTGCAGCGCGTCAACGACCTCGCCTCCTACGCGAGCTTCCGCGCGACGATCGAGGGGCGTAAGCGCATCGTGCTGCTCGGCGCGGGCCTGATCGGCTGTGAATTCGCCAACGACCTCGCCGCCGCCGGGTATGCCGTCGACCTGGTCGACCCGGCGCCGCATCCGCTCGGAAGGCTGTTGCCCGCACCGGCGGCGGAGCGCGTGCGCACCGCGCTCGAGGACTTGGGCGTGCGATGGCACATGGGGACGACGGCGACCGCGGTTTCACGCACATCAGGCGGCCTTGGCGTTACGCTCGCAAACGGCGTGGCGCTGGAGACGGACGCGGTGCTCTCGGCGATCGGCCTGCGTCCGCGCATTGACCTCGCGCGTCGCGCAGGGCTGACCGTGAATCGAGGCATCGTCACCGACCGGTTCCTCGCGACCAGCGCTGCGGACGTCTACGCCCTCGGTGACTGTGCCGAGGTCGAAGGGCAGGTGCTGCCGTTCGTGGCACCGATCATGCACGCCGCACGTGCGCTCGCGTGCACTCTCGCCGGCACCCCCACCGCGGTCGTCTATCCGGCGATGCCGGTCGTGGTCAAGACGCCCGCCATGCCGGTCGTCGTCGCGCCGCCAGTGTCAGCGGAAGGCGCCTGGGAGCTCGAAGTGGCGGAGGACGGCGTGGACGCGCGTTTCGTGAACCGCGCCGGCGCGCTTGCCGGCTTCGCACTCGTAGGCACGTTGACGAACCGGAAACAGGCACTCGCGCGACAGCTCCCACCCGTGCTCCCCTAGCAATCGACACAGACTTGCCACAGATCGGCAAGGCGTGGCGCGCCGGATCCGGTCTGGCACGGCGCTCGCGTGGCTCCATGCGGCGTTAACTTGTGCGGTTCGCGTCTGACCTTGAGAATCCCGGGATCCGAGCATTTCCGAAGGCCAGGTCATGAGCGAACCCGTCCAGGAGAAATTCCTTACCCTGCAGGAGATCGTCGCGGCAGCGCGCCAGAATCTGACGCCGGGTCCATGGGGCTACCTCATCGGGGGCACCGAGACGGAGACCACCGTGCGCCGTAACCGGCACGCACTCGATTCGATCGCCTTTCGGCCGAGAGTGCTCCGCGATGTGCGCGACATCGACGTGAGGGGCGAATTTTTCGGCACGCGGACCCGCCTTCCCGTGCTGCTTGCGCCGGTGGGCGGCTTGGAATCGTTTGTCGAAGGCGGCGCCGCCGCCGCGGCGCGCGCGTCAGCGTCGTTCGGCGTGCCGCAGATGCTGTCCTCGGTCGGAGTGCCAGGGCTAGAGGCGACTGCAGCGGCGGCCGACAACCTCCGCGTGTACCAGCTCTACGTACGCACCGACGCGAGCGGAGTCGATGATTGCGTGCGCCGCGCCCGGGATCACGGCTATCGCGCGTTCTGCCTGACGGTCGACAGCGCAATGTACAGCCGGCGCGAGCGCGATCTGGCCGGGCGGTTCATCAAACCCTGGCGTGCCGATGCCGCTACGGGCATGGCCTATCAAGCCGCGCTCTCCTGGGACGAAGTGAAGCGCTTCAAGGACCGCCACGACCTGCCGCTGATCCTCAAGGGCATCGCGACCGCAGAAGATGCGCAGATCGCGGTAGAGCATGGCGTCGAAGCGATCTATGTGTCGAATCACGGCGGGCGCCAGCTCGATCACGGCCTCGGCAGTGCGGCGGTGTTGCCCGAAGTTGTGTCCGCCGTCGCGGGGCGTGCGCAGGTCTGGGTCGACGGCGGATTCATGCGCGGCTCGGACATCGTCAAGGGCATCGCGCTCGGCGCGCAATGTGTCGGACTGGGTCGGCTCGCGTGTCTCGGCCTGGCGGCCGACGGCATCGCCGGGCTCGTGCGCACGCTCGAGATCCTCGAGGAGGAGGTGCGTATCTGCCTCGCGCTTCTCGGCGTGACATCGTTTGCCGAGCTGACGCCCGCGCATGTCGCTACGGCGCCTGCGGTGACCGAACCGGGTGTACTCAGCGCGTTTCCGCTACTCGGCACCGGGGCCGACTTCGCACCGATGTCGGACTGAAGCGCCTCAAGTCTGGGTGCCGTAGCCCGAGCCGCTCTTGCGATACTCGTCGCGCGGCGGGCTGAATATGTCGAGCACGGTCGCACCTTCAGCCCCGACGCGAATGCCGTGCGGCACCCCGCCCGGTGTATGCCAGAACTCGCCTGCGCTGACCGCGACCTCCTCGTCGCCTTGAATGCGCGTTGCGGTCCCTTCGAGGAGCACGCCCCATTGCTCGTTCGGATGACTGTGCACCTGCCCGACTGCATTGGGCGCCATGCGCACCACCGAGAGCATGACATTGTCGCCCACGAAGATACGCGTCTCCACGCCCTCGGCCAGGGTACGCGCAATGCCACGCGCGTCGTTGGCGAGGCTGTAAACCCAACTTGCTTTCGGCATTCGGTTCTCCCTCCGGTGAACACTGATCGTTCCAGATCCGGCGTCGCGCGGCCCCAGCGGCGGCAGCGGTTGGTGGGATAAAGTATGCACCGACCGATAGACGCCGGTCTCGAAACCGAAGCGTGCGTTCCCCGAGTCGGATACCGTACACCTGCTCAAACTGCAGAGACGAGGCGACCGACATGCCAAGGAACAAGCTTCCCGAACCGCGGCTTGCGCCGCTGCCGGCCGACCACGACCCGGATCTTGCCGAGTATTTTGCGAAGCTCGCGAAGCGCAACGGATATCTCCCGAACAGCCAGCTCACGATGCAACGACGCCCGAAGTTGCTCAAGGCGTACGCGCAACTCTCCGCCGCAATCTGGGATCCGGAAGGCAGCGTCGACCTCGGACTCAGGCGACTGATCGGGCACGTCGCGAGCCGCGCGGCCGGCTGCCAGTACTGCATGGCACACACTGCCGGGCATGCATTGCACTCGGGCATCGACGACGCGAAGCTGGCGGCCGTTTGGGAATACCGGACGAGCCCGCTCTTCAACGCGGCGGAGCGTGCGGCGCTCGATGTGGCGCTGGCCGCCGGACACGTGCCGAACGATGTGACCGACGAGATGTTCGCCGAGCTGCGCAAACACTGGGACGAAGGCGAGATCGTGGAGATCGTCGCAGTGATTGCGCTGTTCGGCTTCCTCAACCGCTGGAACGACACGATGGCCACGCCGCTCGAGGCGGACCCCGTCGAGGTCGGCGAGAAGCACCTGGCCGCGATGGGCTGGAGCGTGGGGAAGCACGCGCGGACGTCGTCCTAGCTTTTGCGTCGCCGGCACCTGCGATGGGCGACCGCGATCGTCCGTCGTTGGGCATATGGCTTCAAAATATTGATTTAACAGACTATTATTCCAGGATCTGCGCGCCTCTATCGACAGTAGTTTGCCCGCCCATTGACGCCCCAGACTGAATGAGCAATCATTCAGTCAGTGTTGGCGGGCGATCCCTTCAATCGGGAGTGAAGCAAATCGACCTGCGATACCGGTGCGGATTGGGGTCCGCGCGATCATGGAGGAAACACGCGATGCAACTTCAGGGAAAAACCGCCGTCGTCACCGGCGCCGCATCCGGAATCGGGCGTGCGACCGCGGAAAAACTCGCGGCAGCGGGTGCTCACGTCCTGCTCGGCGACATCGCCATCGAAGCGGGCGAGGCCGTCGCAGCGCGAGCGCGCGAACAGGGTCACCGGGCGGACTTCTTCCGCCTGGACGTGACCGATCCGAACTCGATCGAGGCCTTCCGCCGCGACGCCCTCACCAAGGCGAAACAGGTGGATATCGTGGCGAACGTCGCCGGCTGGGATCGAACCGAGCCGTTCATCAAGAACACGCCGGACTTCTGGCGCAAAGTCGTCGACCTCAACCTCATGGGCCCGATCATGGTGACCCGGGCATTCATCGAGCCGATGATGGAGCGCCGGGCGGGCAAGGTCGTCTCAGTGGCGAGCGACGCCGGGCGCGTCGGAAGCCTCGGCGAGACCGTGTACTCGGCAGCCAAGGGCGGCGTGATCGCCTTCACCAAGTCACTCGCGCGCGAGATGGCAAGACACAACATCACCGTGAACTGCGTATGCCCGGGGCCGACCGATACCCCGCTTCTCGCCGCCGTACCCGACAAGATTCGCGAGGCATTCGTCCGCGTCACGCCGATGCAGCGGCTCGCACTACCTGAAGAAGTTGCCGACGCGGTCGTGTTCTTTTCCAGCGACGCGACGAGCTTCGTGACCGGCCAGGTGCTGAGCGTGAGCGGCGGTCTGACGATGGTCGGTTGAATCGTTTTCGCGGGCTGAACCGAATTTCCAGGAGAGACGTCATGTACAAACTGAAAGCGGCCGAATGGCGGCCGGCGCATTTCAAGTGGGACGTGAAAGATCGCGTCGCGACCGTCACGCTCAATCGTCCCGAGCGCAAGAATCCGCTCACCTTCGAAAGCTACGCGGAGCTGCGCGACACTTTCCACAAGCTCCAGTACGCGGACGACGTGCGGACGGTGATCGTCACCGGCGAGGGCGGCAATTTCTGCTCGGGCGGTGACGTGCACGAGATCATCGGGCCGCTGGTGAAGATGAAGATGGACGAGCTCATGGTCTTCACCCGGATGACCGGAAGTCTCGTCAAGGAGATGCGCAATTGTCCGCAGCCGATCATCTCCGCCGTTGACGGAATCTGCACCGGTGCGGGCGCTATCATTTCGATGGTTTCGGATTTCCGTTATGCCACGCCGGAGTCCAAGACGGCATTTCTTTTCGTGCGCGTCGGCCTCGCTGGCTGCGACATGGGCGCCTGCGCCATTCTGCCGCGCATCATCGGTCAGGGGCGGGCATCGGAGCTCCTCTACACGGGTCGTGTCATGAAAGCCGAAGAAGGCCTCGCATGGGGCTACTTCAACGAGCTCGTGCCGCAGGACAAGCTCCTGGCACGCGCGAACGAAATGGCGCTCACGCTCGCGAATGGCCCGGCATTCGCGCACTCGATGACCAAGAAGTGCCTGCATCAGGAATGGAACATGTCCATCGAGCAGGCGATCGAGGCCGAAGCGGAGGCGCAGGCCATCTGTATGCAGACCGGCGACTTCGAACGTGCGTACAACGCGTTCGTGAAGAAGGAGAAGCCGAAGTTCGAAGGGAACTAGTGGATCGACGTCCTCCTGCCCCCACCCCTGCTTCCACCCATGGCTGACACGTCGTATCTCGGGTGGCCGTTCTTCGAGGAGCGGCACCGCCGACGCGCCGCGGATCTCGAACGATTCGCGGCGACCGAGCTGGCTGGATTGGCGGGTCATACGCACGACGACGATTCGCTCGATGCCACCTGCCGCGAAATCGTGCGCCGGCTGGGCAGTGCCGGGCTGCTCCAAGCCTGCTGCGTGACGGCGCCGGACGGCGCTTTCGATGTTCGCAGCCTGTGCCTGAGTCGCGAGATCCTGGCGCGCCATGAAGGGCTCGCCGATTTCGCGTTCGCGATGCAGGGCCTCGGAACGGGACCGATCTCGCTGTTCGGAAACGCGGCACAACGGAAGTACCTACCTTCCACCGGTCGCGCGCGGCGAGCACATTGCTGCCTTCGCGCTTTCCGAGCCGCAAGCCGGAAGCGACGTCGGCGCGATTGCGACGACGGCAGAGCGTGTTGGCGATGCCTACGTCCTCAACGGGACCAAGACCTGGATCTCGAATGGCGGCATTGCCGATCACTACGTCGTGTTCGCGCGCACCGGACCCGAATCGGGCTCGAAGGGCCTGTCGGCATTCGTGGTGGATTCCGGCACACCCGGGTTTACCATCGCGGCGCGCATTCGCACCATCGCGCCGCACCCGCTCGCGACGCTCGCGTTCGACAACTGCCGCGTTCCGGCCGGGGCATTGCTCGGTGCCGAAGGCGAAGGCTTCAAGATCTCCATGAGCACGCTTGACGTGTTTCGCACGACCGTGGGGGCGGCCGCGCTCGGGCTCGCGCGCCGCGCGCTTGACGAGGCGCTGCGACGCTGCAGGGAGCGCGAGGTTTTCGGCAAGCATCTCGGGGATTACCAGATCACCAGGGCAAAGATCGCCGACATGGCCCTCTCCGTGGATGCCGCTGCTCTGCTCGTGTACCGCTCGGCATGGACGCGCGACACCCAGGGGCGACGGGTGACCCGCGAGGCGTCGATGGCGAAGCTCTACGCGACCGAGATGGCGCAGCAGGTGATCGACCAGGCCGTACAGCTCTTCGGCGGAACGGGCGTCGTATCCGGAACGACGGTGGAGACGCTCTATCGCGAGATCCGCGCGCTGCGAATTTACGAGGGCACGAGCGAGATCCAGCGGCTCGTGATCGCCAATGCTGTCATGGCGGGTGATGGTGCCGGCTGATGCGCCAGGCGCGGTGAGCGGCAGGATGAGCTCGCCCGGCACCGTCGAGAGCGTGGTGACCGACCCCAGGCTGGTCGGCGAACGACGCGAGCAGATCGTAAGGGCGGCGATCAAGCTCTTTTCCGAGCAGGGCTACTACAGCACGACGATTCAGCACATCGCCCGCGAAGCCGGAATCAGTGTCGGGCTGATTTACCAGTATTTCCGCGACAAGGACGACGTTCTCTTCCTTACGCTGAAGCTCGTGCTCGATACGTACGAGAAGGAGATCCCTGCGGCGCTCGAAGGCGTGGATCAGCCGCTGGAACGTCTGTGCGTAGCGATCGGCGCGTACTGCCGGGTGGTCGACAAGCTGCGCGAAGCAACGGTACTCACCTACCGCTCCACGAAGTCGCTACGCGCCGACAGGCGCATTTTCATCAAGGACGGCGAGCTCCGCACCAACCGACTGTTGGCGACTTGCCTGCGCGCGTGCATCGCGGGCGGGCACATCCGTCCGGTGGATGATCAGCTCCTCGTGTATCAGTACGTGCTCTTCGCCCACGCATGGGCGCTGAAGCAGTGGGCCCTGCGGGAGCGCTATTCGCTCGACGAGTACATCGCGGAAGGCGTCAAGTTGCTCGTCGAGCCGTTCCTTACCGACAAGGGACGCGCCGCCATGGCGCGTATCAAGCGCACGCAGCGCCGTAACGACTGAGCCTGACGATTCCCGGTCGGAAACGTGCCGGACGCGAATCGCCGGACACTTCGTCCAACCGCGACAGCGTGGACGGTGTTAGGCTTTGCGTCATCACCAGCGATTGCCGCCGGTTTCCGCCGCCGGCCATCCGCCGATGAAGCCCAGCTTCGTACACATCCAGTTCGCCCGCCTCGTTGCCTTGTTGGCTGCGGCGACGATCCTCGCCCTCGCACCGGGCGCAGCATCTGCTCAGTCCGCTGCGAACTTCATCGTCGCGATCGGCGCCGTGCAGGTGATCGATGCCGCGGGTCGCGCCCGTGCGGCTGGGCGCGGCGGTCCGCTCGCACCCGGCGATCGAATCATCACTGGCGCCGACGGACTTGCCCAGATCCGATTCTCGGACGGCGCGATGCTCTCGGTACGCGCGAATTCCGATCTGAAGATCGAAGCCCATTCTTTTCGCGGCGAAAGCGACTCGCTTGCCACGACGGTATTGCAGCTGGTCAGGGGCGGCCTCCGTGCGATTACCGGCGCCGTTGCGCGGGTGAATCGCAGCGGCTACAAGGTGGTGACGCCGACCGCCACGATCGGCGTGCGCGGAACGGACTTCGAGGCGTTCTACATCCCACCCCCCACCGCCGGCGGACTGGCGCCCCTCGACGAACCGGGCACCTACCTCCGCGTCACCCGAGGCCTCGCGTTCCTGCAGACGCCGCAGGGAATCCTGGACGTGCGACCTCAGCAGGTCGGTTTCATGCCGCTTGCCACCGTGCCACCGCGTCTCCTTCCCCAGGCACCACAGTTCATGCTGCAGCCGCAGCGGCCGGCGCCCGGGCCGGGACCGGCGCCAAGGTCGCAACCCCCGCAGCGGAGCGAGGGTGGCACCGGCGAACCGGCGGTGCGCCAGGTTCAGCCCGGCAACCTTCAGCAGATCGAGCCAGGACGAGTCATGACGCCTCAGACCGGCTCACCGCAACTCGCGCCCAGAGCGATCAGCCCATCGACAGTCGCGCCGCAGCTCACGCCAGAGATCATGAATCCGTCGGCCGTTTCACCGTCGATCACCGCGCCGTCCACGGTCTCCCCCTCGATGACGGCTCCAACGACGTCGCCGATGATCTCGCCCGACGTGACCAGTCCATCCACGGTATCGCCTCCGATGACGGTACCTTCGACATCACCGATGCTCTCGCCGCGGATGACCAGCCCACCGACGGTTTCACCGCCGCGCTAGGGCGTCCCGGGACCGACGCGCCGCAACAGCGCGAGTAGTTCATTGCGTTCGGCCTCGGAAAGCCGCACGGCGAGCCGATCTTCATGCGCGCGTATGCGCTCCTTCATGCGCGCGACGAGCGACTTCCCACGACGGGTGAGCCAGAGCCCGTTGGTTCTGCGATCCATACCGCGATGGCGCTCGAGCAGGCCACGCTCCTCGAGCTGGTCAAGCACCGCTACCAGTGTCGAGCGATCCAGGCCCACGGCTTCCGCGAGTCTTGTCTGGGTGACACCGGGATTCACTTCGATCAGAACCAGCATCCCGAAGCGCCCCGGCGATACATCGAATTCACGGGCGCTGGCTGCAAAGTCGTTGAATACCGCGATCTGCGCAAGGCGCAGCTGGTAGCCGAGGAGCGTAGGGAGGATCCCGTGGTCGAGCTCGGGTGACGCGCGAGTGGACTGTTTACGCTTCGCCGGCATTCGGTGCGTCGGATTCCGTTTTGGACACTGATTATTGCAGGTCCAAACAATCCGCTCCGCGGAATGCTAGCGTAACCCGTCAGCCGGCGCCAATTCGCGCACTCGGGCGCGCACCGAATTACACCTGCTCCCAGGGCAACCCTTCGAAACGCCAACCATTCTTTGCATTGCGGTGGTGACTGTCATCCAGGTCGCCTTCGAACCCGTGCAGAACATTGCAGACGTCGGTGAATCCGCAACGCTCGAGCGCTTCGCCCGCTTCGATCGAGCGGTTGCCGCTGCGACAGATCAGGACGATGGGCCGATGCGCGTGGTTGGTCCCTGCCACTTTCTTGACCTGACCGACGAAATGAGGGTTCACCTCCCAGTCGGGCCCGTCATTCCAGGAGACGTGCAGCGCACCGGCTGGATGTCCGACGAACAGGTACTCCATTTCGCTGCGGCAATCCACGAGGAGCGCCTGCGGCGTGTTTTGCAGGAATTCGAAGGCTTCACGAGGGGCGAGATGCTTCATTCTCCGGGCGGCAAAAGTATTTAGGAGCGCAGTATATCGTGCGCAATGGCTGGCGCATCCCATCGTCGACAGGCAACGCGCTAGGCCGGGTGAAACACGCCCCCTCGATGCCGGGGTCTCAGGCGAGCGGGAACCACCGCGTCCGGTCGGGTGCGCCGAATCATTCTGAATCGCTTATTCTCAAGACGCGCCTGGTCGGCGGCAGACAGAACTCGCGAGTGATAGAAATTCCGGATGCAGGAAATGTTTGATCTTGCCGTGCAGCATCATCAGGCCGGGAGACTGGCCGAAGCGCAAGAGCTTTGCCGGCAGATGCTAGCAGCCAATCCGGCCGATGCGAATGTCCTGCATCTGCTGGGCATGGTTGAAAGTCGTCTCGGGGATCTCGATGTCGCTGTCAGCCTGCTCGAAAACGCGCGGCGTCTGCAACCGACGAACCCTTTTCTTCTGAACACCCTTGGAAGCACGTACGGCATGCTGGGTCAGCACAAAGAGGCCGAGAAATGCTTGCGCAAGGCGCTCTCGCTCAAGCCGGATCTTGCCGAAGCCCACAGCAATCTTGGCAATGCACTTGCGGGCCTTGACGAGTTCAAGGAAGCCGAGCGCAGCCTTCGTCGGGCGGTGGCGCTCGACCCGGGGCATGTCGATTCACGAATCAACCTTGGGGCGGTCTTGCGAAAGCTCGGCAGACCGCAAGATGCGGAGAATTGCTACCGCGAGGCCATTGCGCTCAACCCGAATCTTGCCTTGGCACACAGCAACCTTGGCAACGCACTCGGCGATCTCGGACGACTGGAAGACGCGCGTCAGAGCTTCGAGCATGCGCTCGTCCTGAAACCCGACTTCACAGACGCGCAATTCTGTCTCGCGAACATTCTCCTGAAAATGGGGCAGCTCGCGGACGCCGAAAGATGCTACCGCGGAACGCTTGCGCTGAAACCTGACTCCGCGGAAGCGAAAACCGGACTGGGAAACGCCCTCATGCAAATGGGCAAGGTCGAGGAGGCGGAACATTGCTACCGCGAGGCACTCGCACTGGATCCCGCTTCGCCCGACGCTCACTGGGCGCTGCTGTTCGCCCTCAACCATAACCTGAGCCGAAATCCCGCGGAAATATTTGCGGAGCATCGCGCTTTCGCGCAGCGGTTCTACAGACCAGCGAGCATCAAACCCCACGGGAACAATCGGGATCCCGGCCGAAAGCTCCGGATCGGCTACGTTTCGGGCGACCTGCGCGACCATCCGGTGGGGCACTTTATCGCGCCCGTGCTGGCCCAGCATGACCAGGGCAGCTTCCAGATCTTCTGCTATGACAACTTTCCGAAACCGGACGACGTGAAAGCGCGTCTCAAACGCCATGCACATCGGTGGCGCGAAGTGTTGTTCCTGACTGATGAGGCGCTGACGGCTCTGATTCGACGCGACGCCATCGACGTTCTTGTCGATCTGAGCGGACATACCGGAAACAGCCGATTGCACGCGTTTGCGCACAAGCCTGCGCCGGTACAGGTGACCTGGCTAGGCTACCTGAACACCACCGGGATGCCGGAAATGGACTATCGCATTACGGATGCGCACGCCAGCCCGGAAGGGATGCTGGACGAATATCACACCGAACAACTGGTCCGCCTGCCGGACAGCCAGTGGTGTTTCGAGGCGCCCGCAGACTGCCCGCCGGTCGCCGAGCTTCCGAGCATCGGCGCGGGGAACATCACCTTTGCCTCTTTTTCCAGTCTTGCCAGGATCGGACCGGCAGTCATCGAACTCTGGAGCCGTCTCCTTGCACGCGTACCCGATGCGCGCCTGCTCGTCGTTCGGCGTGGACTGGTCTCGATCGGCGACGAGTTCCGCGCGCGTTTTGCACGTCATGGGGTGGCACCGGAACGGATTGAGTTGCGCGATGCACTACCGTTCCGGGAATACCTGGCGCTGCAAGGATCGACGGACATCGTACTCGACACGTTTCCGTACACAGGGGGAACGACGACCTGTCACTCGCTGTGGATGGGCGTGCCGCTGGTCACGCTGACCGGCGATACCGCCACTTCGCGCGGCGGGGCCAGCCTCCTGAATGCAATCGGTCTCGGTGAACTCGTAGCGCACACACCTGAGGAATATCTCGATATCGCTACCGCACTGGCGCAGGACCGTCCGCGCCTGGCCGCGTTGCGGGCAGGTATGCGCGATCGAATGGCCGCTTCGCCGCTCATGGATGCCGGGCGCTTCACGCGCCACCTGGAAGAGGCATATCGCGCCATGTGGGTAGCATGGTGCAAGGGAACACATTCGCCGCGCGGCGCAGGAACCACTTTGGTTGACAAAGGGTTAGGCGCAAAGTAGCCTTTCCGGTCAGCGCCGATTTGATTGCCAGCTTGCGGGCGCTCTAAAAATTCGGCTAAAGCGGAGTGACCCGATCCGCGCTTCGCCGATCGGGTTTTATTTTTTCGCCGCCGCGTGGCGAGGCGGCCTCAACACTTCGCATACCGTATGCAGCCTGATCGAACCGCCGAGCTCCGCGCCATCCTCGAGCGCCGAATCTTGATTTTGGACGGTGCCATGGGCACCATGATCCAGGACTACAAGCTCGACGAGGCCGGCTACCGCGGCGAACGCTTCGCCGGTTGGGCGACCGACGTGAAGGGCAACAACGATCTGCTATCGCTGTCGCGGCCGGAGATCATTGCGGCAATCCACCGGGCATATCTTGCAGCCGGTGCCGACATCATCGAAACGAATACCTTCAACTCGAGCGCACCTTCGCTTGCCGACTACCGTATGGAGGCGCTTGCATACGACCTGAATGCCGCCTCCGCTGCTCTGGCGCGTGCGGCCGCCGACGAGTGGAGCGACAGGACGCCTGAGCGCCCGCGCTTTGTCGCGGGTGTGCTCGGTCCCACGAGCAAGACTGCGTCGATCTCCCCGGACGTCAACGACCCGGGGTTCCGGAACATCTCCTTCGACGAGCTCGTGACCGCCTACACAGAGGCGGCGCGTGCGCTCATCGACGGAGGCGCCGACTTGATCCTGCTGGAAACGATCTTCGACACGCTCAACGCAAAGGCTGCGATCTTTGCGGTGGAGAGCGAGTTCGAGAGACGCAAACAGCGTCTCCCGGTGATGGTTTCCGGGACGATCACCGACCAGTCCGGTCGCACACTCACCGGACAGACCCCGGAAGCATTCTGGAACTCGGTGCGGCACGCACGACCACTGTCGATCGGTCTCAACTGCGCGCTCGGCGCAAAGCTCATGCGGCCCTACATCGAAGAGCTTGCCCGCTGCGCGGACACCTGGCTCTGCTGCTATCCCAACGCAGGCCTGCCGAACCCGCTCTCCGAGACGGGCTATGACGAGACGCCGGAATACACCTCCAGGCTCTTGCGCGAATTTGCCGAAAGCGGCTTCCTCAACATCGTGGGCGGATGCTGCGGCACGACCCCGGACCACATCCGGGCGATTGCTGCCGCCGTGACCGATCTGCCGCCACGCGAGGTGCCGGAGATCGAGCGGCGCACGCGACTCTCGGGCCTGGAGCCGCTCAACATTGGCAAGGACTCGCTTTTCGTCAACGTCGGCGAGCGGACCAATGTAACCGGCTCCAAAGCATTTTCACGGCTGATACTCGCCGGCGACTACTCGAACGCACTGGCCGTCGCGCGCCAGCAGGTCGAGAACGGGGCCCAGGTGATCGACATCAACATGGACGAGGCGATGCTCGACTCGCAGGCGGCCATGGTGACTTTCCTGAACCTGATCGCCTCGGAACCCGACATCTCGCGCGTGCCCGTGATGATCGATTCGTCGAAGTGGACGGTGATTGAGGCGGGGCTCAAGTGCGTCCAGGGCAAGTCGATCGTGAACTCCGTCTCGCTCAAGGAAGGAGAGGAATCCTTCGTGCGACAGGCGACGCTTGCGCGCCGCTACGGCGCTGCGGTTGTGGTGATGGCGTTCGACGAGCAGGGGCAAGCCGACTCCCTGGAGCGGCGGAAGGAGATCTGCCGGCGCGCCTTCGACATCCTGATCGAGCGCGTCGGCTTTGCGCCCGAGGACATCATCTTCGATCCGAACATCTTCGCCGTGGCAACCGGGCTCGAGGAGCACAATTCGTACGGAGTCGACTTCATCGCCGCGACGCGCTGGATCCGGGAAACCTTCCCCTACACTCAGGTGAGCGGAGGCGTCTCGAATCTCTCGTTCTCGTTCCGCGGCAACGACGCTGTGCGCGAGGCCATGCACACGGCCTTCCTCTATCACGCCATCGAAGCCGGCATGACCATGGGAATCGTCAATGCCGGGCAGCTCGGCGTCTACGCGGAGATCCCCAAGGAGCTCCTGGAGCGTGTCGAGGACGTGATTCTCAATCGGCGAAGCGATGCGACTGAACGGCTCGTGTCCTTTGCCGAAACAGTGAAGGGGGGAGCACGGCGCACCGAGGAGGATCTCGCGTGGCGGACCCGGCCGGTCGAGGATCGGCTCGCGCATGCTCTCGTCCAGGGCATCACGACGTGGGTCGTCGAGGACACCGAGGAGGCCAGGCAGAAGGTCGAGCGGCCGATCCAGGTGATCGAGGGTCCGCTCATGGACGGCATGAACATCGTCGGCGATCTGTTCGGCGCCGGAAAGATGTTCCTGCCCCAGGTCGTGAAATCGGCGCGCGTGATGAAGCAAGCCGTCGCGCACTTGGTGCCCTACATCGAGGCGGAAAAAGCGCGGTCCGGCGACGTCAAGCCAAAGGGCAAGATCGTGATCGCCACGGTGAAGGGGGATGTGCACGACATCGGCAAGAACATCGTCGCGGTGGTGCTTCAGTGCAACAACTACGAAGTGATCAATCTGGGCGTGATGGTTCCCGCGCAAAAGATCCTGCAGGTCGCGCGCGAAGTGGGAGCGGACATCATCGGTCTTTCCGGGCTCATCACGCCGTCCCTCGAAGAGATGGCGCACGCGGCGCACGAGATGGAGCGCGAAGGTTTCCGGATTCCCCTGCTGATCGGGGGCGCCACGACCTCGCGCGTGCATACCGCGGTGAAGATCGCACCGCGCTACGCGGGCCTCGTGGTCTATGTCCCGGATGCGTCCCGGAGCGTGGGGGTGTGCGCCAACCTGCTCTCACGAGATGCTCACGACAGCTTTGTCACGAGCGTGCGCGCCGACTACGAGCGGATCCGGGCCCAGCACGCGGCGAAGAAGGGTCAGGCGCCGATGGTCACGCTCGGCGACGCGCGAGCCAACGCCTGCAAGCTCGACTGGTCCGGTTACGCGCCGCCGGTCCCACGGCTGATCGGCCGGAGGGAATTCCGTGGCTACAACCTGGCAGAGATTGCGGCCTACATCGACTGGTCGCCATTCTTCCAGGTCTGGGACCTTGCGGGCGCCTATCCGAAGATCCTCGAGGACCCGTTGGTGGGTGAAAGTGCGCGCGGCGTCTTGCGAGACGGGCAGGCGATGCTCGAGCAGATCATTCGTGAGCAGTGGCTGACGGCGAATGGTGCGTTCATCATCGCTCCGGCCAACTCGGTCGGCGACGATATCGAGCTCTATGCCGACGACTCGCGCAAGGAGCCGACGACCGTCATTCACATGCTGCGCCAGCAGAGCCGGAAGGCGGAAGATCGATTCAATCTCTGCCTCGCGGATTTCGTGGCACCGAAAGCGTCCGGCGTGCGCGACTACGTGGGCGCATTCGCGGTGACCGCGGGTCTGGGATGCGACGAGCGCGTCGCCGCATTCGAGGCCGCACACGACGATTACAGCGCGATCATGCTGAAGGCTTTGGCCGACCGTCTCGCCGAGGCATTCGCCGAGCTCATGCACTTGCGGGTGCGTCGCGACTTCTGGGGCTACGCCGCAAACGAGGATCACCCGAGCGCCGACCTTATCGCGGAACGTTATCGCGGCATTCGTCCGGCGCCCGGATATCCGGCGTGCCCCGACCACACGGAAAAGGGCAATCTGTTCGAGCTAGTGCAGGCGGGTGACATAGGCATGATTCTGACCGAGAGCTACGCTATGCTGCCTGCGGCGAGCGTGTCGGGTTTCTATTTCTCGCATCCACAGGCGCGATACTTCGCCGTCGGCAAGATTGACCGTGACCAGGTCGAAGATTATGCGCGGCGCAAGCGCATGGATATGGCGAGCATGGAGCGCTGGCTGGCGCCCGCGCTCGCCTATGACGCGTGATCATCGGATCGAGATCCGGTTTCCCCAAGTGATGAAAGGAGCAATCGAGAATGCAGCTCAAACGTCATGACCCGGGCAAGTTCCTGTCCGGTGCAGTCGAGGCCAATGGATTTGTCTTCGTGGCAGGCCAGGTACCCGACGATCTCGATCAAGGTGTGCGCGGGCAGACCGAGCAGGTCCTCGCGAAGATCGATGCGTTGCTTGCCAAGGCCGGAACAAGCAAATCGAACATTGCGTGGGCAAACGTGTGGGTGGCCGATATCCGCTCGCGGGACGAGATGAATGCTGCCTGGATGGCGTGGATGGACCCGAAGAATCCGCCGGCACGCGCAACGGTCGAGGCAAAGCTCGCCGACCCGCGGATTCTGGTCGAGATCGCGTGCACCGCTGCCAAGTGATTCTCGCCGACTACTTGCGCTGATGGCGCTCGCGCGCGGCCGGTGGTTCGCGTGGGCACCGGTTTTGGCCCTCACGCTGGTGCTTGTCGCATGCTATCCCGAGCTTGACTGGCGCGAAGTAACTTCGGCGAGCGGCGGCTATACGGTGCTGATGCCGGCGCGTCCGGACATGGCGCAGCGCGAGGTCGTGGTCGCGGGTGTCGCACTCATGATGTCGATGACCTCGGTGCGCAGGGAGGGGATGGCGTTTGGTGCGGCATACGCGGATATCCCGCGCGACCATGCTCGTCACGCCGAGATTCTCGCCGCGGCGCGCGACGCGCTCGTTCGCAACATCGACGGGCGTATCGCTTCAACCCGCGAGATTACGATCGACGGCGCCGCGGGTCAGGAATTCCAGGCGGACGGGAAGGTCGGCGACATTCGATGCGGCTCGCGGCGCGGGTCCTCATCGGCGGCTCCCGGTTCTACCAGGTCGTTTACGTCGGAAGAGAAGGCAGTCTCCCGGAGTCCGACGCACAGCTGTTTCTCGGATCATTTCGCTTGGTGGCGAAATGATCCGATGCGCGCGCTACGCGCGCCAGAACCGGCGGTTGAGTACCACCACGAGCGTGAAAAGCTCGAGCCTGCCGAGCAGCATCGCGGCCGTGCACACCCAGATCTGAAATGTGCTCAGGCCGGCGTACGTGGTAGCGGGGCCGACGTGTCCGAGGCCGGGCCCGGTGTTGTTGATGCATGCAACTGCCGCGGAAAGTGCCGTGAGCAGGTCGAGCCCGGTGCCGGTGAGCAGAAACACGACCACGAGCATGCTCGCTCCATAGAAGGACATGAACGCCAGCACCGCGAAGACCACTCGCGGCGGGATGACCTGCCGACCCAGACGCACCGGAATCTCGGCGCGCGGATGAATGAGGAGCGACGTCTCCCGGAACATCTGTTTGGCCAGCAGCCGCGCCCGGACCAGCTTGATCCCGCCGCCGGTTGATCCGGAGCACGTCACGAACCCGCACAGAAAGAGCATCCAGAGGGGCGCGAATATCGGCCACGTACCGTAGTCGGTGTTCGAGAACCCAAGTGTTGTCGCGACCGAAGCGGTGTTGAAGGCGCCGTAGCGCAACGCCGTGCCGAAGTCCGCGTAGACGCCCGTAGCCCATAGATACAGCGACACGCCCAGACAGCTCCCGGCGAGAATGATCACGAACGCCTTTGCCTCCGGATCACGCAGGTAGGGCATCGCCGTCCGCCGCGTCAAGGCAAGAAAGTGCGTGCCGTAGCTCAGTCCAGCGACGAACATGAAGAAGATCGCAACCCATTCGATCGCGACGGAGTTGAAATACCCGATGCTGGCGTCGTGGGACGAAAATCCGCCGAGCGCCAAGGTCGAAAAGGCATGAATGACCGCGTCGAGCCACCCCATGCCGGCAATCCGGTAGGCAATTACGCACGCACCGGTGAGCCCCACATAGATGTACCAGAAACCCTTTGCCGTCTCCGCGATGCGGGGCGTCAGCTTCGTGTCCTTCATCGGGCCAGGCGTTTCCGCGCGGTAGAGCTGGCGCCCGCCGACCCCCAGCATGGGCAGAATCGCGACCGCCAGCACGATGATCCCGAGGCCCCCGATCCAATGCAGGAGAGTGCGCCAGAGGTTGATCGAGCCGGGCAGGCTGTCCAGCCCGGAAAGCACCGTGGCACCGGTCGCCGTCAAGCCGCTCGTGGCCTCGAAGTAAGCATCCGAAAAAGTCAATCCAGGTATCGCGATCAGCAGTGGCAACGATGCGACTGCCGGAAGGATCATCCAGACGGAGATCACCAGCAGGAATCCGTCGCGCGAGGACAGCTCGCGCCGGAACTTCCGCGTGACGCCCCAGACGAGCGCGCCCACCCCGATGCTCAGCAGGAGTGCCTCGTCGAACGAAGTCAGCGCGCCGTCGTCGATCCACCACGACACGCCGATCGGTAACAGAAGCGATAGCCCGAAGATCAGGACGACCAGCCCTAGGACGTTCAGGACCGGAAGAATGCGGCCCATCGTTCTACCCGTAGAAGAGTTGGCGGAGCGTTCGCAAGGTCTTGTCCAGATCCTCGTCTAGATGAACGCGAAGCCGACCTGAAACAGCTTCTCGACCTTGGGAATCATCCGCTTGTTCGCAACAAACATGATGACGTGGTCGTCGGACTTGATCGTGATGTCGTGGTGCGCCATGATCACCTGACTGTCGCGACTCGTGGCAATGGGATCCTCGATGCGCTCGGTTTCCGGTCGCTCGAGCCGGCGCACGATCGCACCAATCGTCGCGCCGCGCGGCAACTGGATCTCGTCGACACGTTTGCCGATCACCTTGCAGGTCTTTTCGTCGCCGTGCGCGATCAGCTCCAGGGCCTCGGCGGCGCCACGACGCAGGCTGTGCACCGCAACCACGTCGCCGCGGCGAATGCGCGTCAGCAGTTTGCCGATGGTCGCCTGCGCCGGGGAAATCGCGATGTCGATCTCGCCGCCCTGCATCAGGTCCGCATAGGAGCGTCGGTTGATCAATGCAACGACCCGACGTGCGCCCATCCGCTTGGCAAGGAGGGTCGACATGATGTTGTTCTCGTCGTCGTTGGTAAGCGCGAGGAAAAGATCCATCTCGGCGACGTTTTCGGTCTCGAGGAGCTCCTCGTCGGTGGCATCGCCGTGCAGAACCAGCGCGGACGATAGCTGGCCTGCGATTTCCGATGCGCGCCGCTTGTTGTACTCGATCACCTTCACCTGGTAGCGGGACTCGAGCGCCTTGGCGAGCCGCAGCCCGATGTTGCCGCCTCCGGCAATCATCACCCGCTTCACTGGCTTGTCCATTCTGCGCAGCTCATGCATCACTTTGCGAACGTGATCGGTGTCGGCAATGCAGAAAACCTCGTCGCCCGCATGAACAATGCTCTCGCCATCCGGAATGATGGCCTGGTCGCCCCGGAAGATGGCGACCACGCGTGCATCGACCGATGGAATGTGCTGGGCGAGATCCTTGAGCGGATGGCCGACGAGCGGCCCACCCTCGAATGCGCGCACGGCGACCATGGTGACTCGGCCGGCCGCAAAATCGAGCACTTGAAGCGCCTCGGGAAATTCGATCAGCTTGGAGATGTTCTCGGTCACGATCTGCTCGGGGCAGATCGCGAAATCGACGTCGAAACCGTCCTCGGACAGAATTTCCGGGCGACGCAGGAAACCGGTGGCGCGTACCCGCGCGATCTTGGTCGGGACGTTGAACAGCTTGGAGCCGACCTTGCAAGCAACGAGATTCGTCTCGTCGCTCTGCGTCACCGCGATCAGCATGTCCGTGTCTTCGATGCCCGCCTCGATGAGGACGCCCGGATCGGCCGCGCTGCCGACGACCGCGCGCAGATCGAACCGGTCCTGGAGATCCTTGAGCTTCACGGCATCCAGATCGATTACCGTGATGTCGTTCTGCTCTGAGACGAGGTTCTCGGCAAGGGTCGAGCCGACCTGACCCGCGCCCAGTATCAGAATTTTCACGGCGCTCCCTGGACATTGCGCGAGCGATCGACACTGCGCGAGCGATCGACACTGCTCGAGCGATCAATACTGCGCGCGCGAATTGTATCCCGTTCCAACATGGCAAGTGAGTGCGAGATCCGCGAAAAGGCGATCGACCGTCCGCGATCCCTCATTCGTCCTTGCGACCCAGTGGGATCCCGAGCGATCTGAGCTTGCGGTATAGGTGGGTCCGCTCGAGCCCCGATTTCTCCGCGAGCCGGCTGATCGACGGATCGCGCGCCAGATGATGCTCGAAATATGCGCGTTCGAAGACGTCACGCGCTTCGCGTAACGGAAGATCGAGCGGGATGCCGATCCCCGGACTCTTTGCGGGGGGGCGCATCAACACTCGCTCGACATCGGCGGCGCTGATCTCGTCCTCGAGCGCCGCGAGCCCGGCGCTCTTGACCGCCTGCTGCAACTCCTCGAGATTGCGCGGCCACTCGTATTGCCGCAACACATTCAATGCCGCAGTCGAAAAGGTGCGCGGTGGACAGAACCGCGACTCGACGAGCTGGGCGAGCAGCGTTGCGGCGAGTTCCGGGATCTCCTCCGCGAACTCGCGCAGCGCGGGCAATCCAAGCACGAGCTCGGACAGCCGCGCAAGGAGATCGGCATCGAACCCGCGTTCTGCGACGAGCCGACGCGGATCCTCGGAGGAGAAGGAGACGTACCGGATCTGGCTGCGGTCGGGGCGCGCGAGCAGGAAGCTGAGGTTGCGCTGCTGCGACTTGCTCAGGTTTGCGAGCTCTTCGAGGAAGAGCACTCCCCCGGCCGCCTGGGCGAGGAGCTCCTGAGGAGCTTCCGAGAGCACCTTGCCCGCACCGAGCCACGGGGTGTTGGGACGCTGCAATTCCCGGGCGTAGATCTCGGGCATCATGCCGGGCTCTCCGCGCAGAAGCAGGGGAGCGCTCGTGTTGGCGAGCTGCGCGAGACGCTTCCGCGCCTCCGCTATCACCGGGGCACGGCCGAGACTGGCGAGCGTAAGGCGAGATTCCGGCCGCGTCTCGCCGCTGCGCAATGCGCGCTTGACCGCGCCGAGGAGCTTCTGCAGTGCGATCGGCTTCTCGAGAAAATCCAGCGCGCCAATTCGCGTGGCCTCGACAGCGGTATCGATCGTCGCGTGGCCCGACATCATGAGCACGGGCATGGTAAGAGCCCCGGTGGCAGCCCATTCCTTCAGCAGGGAAATGCCGTCGATATCCGGCATCCAGATGTCGAGCAGCACGAGTTCCGGCCGCTCCCGCGCGCGCATTTCGCGAGCGGCGGTGGCGTTATGGGCAAGACGCACCGTGTGTCCCTCGTCGGTCAATATTTCCGACAGGAGCTCACGAATTCCGATTTCGTCGTCGACTACCAGTATTTTCGCCATGCGCTCCGCCCTACGCCGCCAGCGGCAGCGCGACCGTGACGGCCGCGCCGGACTGGGGGCGATTCTCGATCGAGACTGTACCGTGATGCTCCTCGATGATCTTTTTCACGATGGCAAGACCCAGCCCGGTGCCTTTGGGCTTGGTCGTGACATATGGCTCGAAGACGCGCTTCAGAATGCTTTCGGCGAACCCGCCGCCGTTGTCGACTACGCACAGGCGGACGCGGTCTCCGGCCATGTCCGTGCGCAGTTCGATCCGCGGATCGCGCCGGCCAGCGAGCGCATCCTGCGCATTCTGGATCAGATTGTGTATGACCTGTCTGAGCTGGGCTGGATCACCGCGCACCCGCGGCAGGTTCTGCGCGAGCCTGAGCTCCACGGGCACGTCGGAATGCTCGTACAGCGCATACACTTCGCGGACAAGGCCATTCAAATCGAGCGCATGTAGTGTCGGTGCGGGCAGTCGCGCATACTCGCGAAACTCGTCCACCATGTTCTTGAGGGCATCGACCTGGTTGACGATCGTGCTCGTCGCTCTCTCGAGCGCCTGGGCATCTGCCGCCGAGAGCCGGCCGGCGAGCTTGGCCTGCAGACGCTCTGCGGAGAGCTGGATCGGAGTCAACGGATTCTTGATCTCGTGCGCGAGACGGCGCGCGACCTCGCCCCATGCGGTGGCGCGCTGTGCCGCAATCAGCTGTGTGATGTCGTCGAAGACGACGACGTAGCCGCCTCCGGCCGGCGCAGTCAGTCGCGAACCTCGCGCGAGAATCACCTGACCGCGCTCGGCGAGCTCGATCTCGCGCTGCCAGGAGCCTTCACCCGAGCTTGCAAACGCCAGGCTGATCTCGCGCGCGAGCGCGTCGAGCGTTGCGGAACCCGCGAGCGGTGCGCCTTCGCTGCGCGCCAGATCCTCCCCGAGAATCGCGCCGGCGCCCGAATTCGCGATCAGCAGCCTGAACTTTTCGTCGAACGTGAGCACGCCCGCGGACAGATTCGCGAGAATGTTCTCCAGGTACGCCTTGGCAGCCTCGACCTGCTCGCGGTTTGCCTCCGCGGCCGCCCGTGCCTGACCGAGCTGGGCAGTCATCGAATTGAACGACCGCGTGAGCACGCCCAGCTCATCCCGGGTCGTGACTTCCGCATGTCGGCTGAAATCCCCGCGGGCGACCGCCTCGGTACCCTCGGCGAGCATCGCGAGCGGGGCCGAAAGTCTCCTCGAGAGCACGAACGCCAGCGCGATTGATGAGAAGAGCGTGAGGAGTAGCGTAAGCGTCAAGGTCAGGAGATAGATGCGCTTGAGCCCGACACGCAGTAGTGAAAGCTCCCGGTAGTCCCCATACACGGACTGAACAGTCTCGGCGCTGTCTACCAGACCCTGCGGCACGGTGTCGACGAGCTGCAACCAGCGCGTCTCCTCCGAGATCGCAGCGGCTGAAAGTGGAACGATTGCCCTCAGCAGCAGGCCCCGCTCCCCGACACCTTCGATAGCCGAGTAGCCGCGCGCAGCGCGGGCTACGCGCAGTACCGCGGCCGGCGGGGGCTCCGCGACGAGACGCGTCACGTTCCGCGACGCGCTTGCGATGACCGACCCGTTTCCGGCGATCAGCACGGCCTCCGTGGCGTCCACCTGCTCGCGGAGGCGGTTCAGCGCGATTGACTGCAGCGCCGGCGGCAACTCGGAAAGCTCGAGCGCCACGGTGGTGGCCTTGCCGCGCAGATCCGCGAGGCGGCTGTCGAGCAGATTGCGTGCCAGATCGAGACCCTTTTCCAGAGCCGCGTCGACCCGGACATCGAACCACGATTCGATGCTGCGGGTGAGGAACTGGACCGATACCGTGTACACGAGTGCGCCCGGCACAAGTGCCATGACCACGAAAATCGCAAGAAACCGCAGCGTCAGCCGCGATCCGAATGCGCGCGCCTTGAGCGCCCTCCACAGCGTGATCAGCTGGTAGCCAACGAGAAGGAACAACCCGAACACCATTGCACCGTTGAGCACCAGGAGCAGTGGGTAGTGCTCGGCGAAAAACGTGGTCTGCCCGCTCGCGGCAGCAAGCAGAAAAAGCAGGATGCCGGCGAGGGCCGCGCTCGCAACAAGCACGTAGGTCATTTTGCGTCTGACCCCGCCTTGGGTGCCGGCATGGTGAATTCCCATCGCGTCCACTCGGAGGCGAGTGTCCACTCGCGATTTGCAAGCGCGCTCACCTGGAACGGCTTTGGCAGTTGCGAGATGTCGAGACGCATCCGGGCCGCCGCTACGTAGCTCGCTTCGGCGCGCAATTGATCTTTCTCGAGAACAATCCAGTGGCGCACGCGGCCAAGCACGTGCAGCGCCTCATCGAGCGTGGGAAAGCTTCGATGCAGCGTACCCGCGCTGAGGCGATACGTCCGCGTCAGGGCGTGAAAGGACAGGCGCGTCGAGCGCGAAACGGAAGCGACCCGTTCGTCCAGCCAGTACCAACGCGGACGAGAGCATTCGAACTCCGTCGTAAAGTAGAGCGGTACGCCCATGTGCAGGGCATTTTCCAGCCGTGGGGTAAGCGTCACGTCGAAATCGGCGTGCAGCGCAAAGCCGTCTTCCTCCGCGATCAGACGGGCTTCGCGCACTGCGATCTCGTCGGCCGAGGCAAAGTCGGCCGCGAGCATTCCCGCGATCGCAATCAGCGCGAGCGTCACCCTGCAAGCACATACGGCGAATCGTAGGACCGAAACAGCCAGGCTCGTCTGCAACGCAGGTTTGGAAAGCAAGATCTTCTCGTTTCCTGATCAGCGCCCCACTCGGAGCGTGTGTGCTACGTGCCTGGGGATGCTTGGGACGCTCAGTGCGCCATGGTACGTGCGCCCGCCGGACCCTGCCCGGTGGGCAGCTTCTCGAGCAGCGCGTAGTAGAAGCCGTCGTGCATCTCGTCGGGCAACAGCTGCCCGCCGGCAATTTCCGGGATGGCGATGCGCGCCGCGTCCGATTGCTGCTGGAGAAACCAATTCACCACCGCGCCGTTCTCCTCTTCGAATACCGAACACGTGGCGTAGAGCAATTTACCACCCGGCTCCAGCACTCGCCACAGCCCGGTAAGCAGCCTGCGCTGGAGCGCCGCAAACCCGGCGACGTCCTGCTCGCGTCGCAGCCACTTCACGTCCGGATAGCGGCACACGACGCCCGAAGCGCTGCACGGCGCATCGAGGAGAATGCGGTGGAAGGTGCGGCCGGCGGCCCATTGAGCCGGTTCGGCGGCATCGCCCTGAACCAACTTGGCCGTCAGACCGAGGCGCGCAAGGGTCACACGCACGCGATCCAGTCGAACCGGGTCGACGTCGAGCGCAGTGAGGTCGACGTTTGCGAGCTCGAGGATATGTGCCGCCTTGCCGCCCGGCGCTGCGCATGCATCGAGAACGCGCTGCCCGTCGGAGGCCGCCAGCAGCGGCGCCGCGAGCTGTGCCCCCGTATCCTGGACCGACACAATCCCATCGGCGAAGCCCGGCACTTCCTCGACCGGGAGCCCCTCGCCGAGACGAATCGCCACCGGGCCAATCTGGCGCGCATCGATATGTCTGTCTCCGAGCAAAGCGAGATAGTCGGTCACCTGGGTTCGCCGGAAATTCACGCGCAATGTCATCGACGGGTGCTGATTGCCGGCCTCGAGCGCGCGTTCCCAGGCTTCGGGATACTCGTTGCGTAGCCGGTCCACCCACCATTGCGGATGGCAAAACCGCCCAACCTCGGTCGCAGCAATCCGCGCCTCGAGCGCGTCCCTGCGGCGCAGATAGTTGCGCAAGAGCGCGTTGACGAAGCTCTTCGCCGAGCCGACGCGCAACCGCCCCGCCGCCTCGACGGCCTGGCTCACGAGAACATGCTCGACACGCCCGGCGCGCAAGCCGCGCAGCGAGACGAGCAACAGCGCACGGACGATCGGTTCAGGCTGCCTTCGCTCCGTGAGCGCATCGATCAGGAGATCTCCGCGTCCAAAATCGCGCAAAGTTCCGTAGACGAGATCCACCACGGCAGGTCGCAGTGCCGCTCTCGCGCGCACGGCATTGAGGCTCTCGCCAGCGACGACTCGCGCGACGACCCGGCTCGCGTCTGCCAAGTCCTCGGCCAGGCTCTTGGACGGGGAGGCGGCCATGGAAGCGGCGCGAATTATAGCCGGCGCGCGCGGCGCAGCGCGTCGTTCAAGCGGGCCGCGCGCGAGAAGGATTGCCGCGAACTGCCGTTACGGAAGCTTGCTTGGCGAATTCGATCCGAATTCACGTTTCACGTTCGTCCAGTGATGTAAAGCGCTCGCCGACGGCAATCGGAAAGCCACGTAGCAAGTCTTCTGCTGCGAGCCGCTTACCCCCCGCCCGTTGTACTTCGATCAGCTCGAGCGCAGCAGTCCCGCATGCCACGACGATCGCCTCCGGAACCGACCCGCAGGACGGTCCCGGGCACGCCGGATCCAGGATGTACTGCGGCGCGCCACACTTTGACCTCCGTATCGCGCATCCGCGCGACGGCGCCGGGAAACGGATTGAATGCGCGAACGTGCCGCCCGATCTCAGGTGCCGGTCGCGCCCAGTCGATACGCGCTTCCGACTTTGCGATCTTCGGCGCATAGGTCACCCCTTCGCTCGATTGAGGCGAAGGCAGGATCGTCCCTTGCTCGAGCCCGCGCAGTGCATCAACCAGCAAAGTCGCGCCCAGCGGGGCGAGTCGATCATGCAGGGTTCCCGCGGTGTCCTCGTGACCTATCGGGGTCTCGGCCCGCAACAAGACCGGACCGGTATCGAGCCCGGCATCCATCTGCATGATGCACACGCCCGTAACCGAATCTCCCGCCAAGATCGCTCGCTGAATCGGTGCCGCACCGCGCCAGCGAGGAAGGAGCGAAGCATGGATATTCAGGGCGCCCCACTTGGCGATATCGAGCACCGCCTGGGGAAGAATCAGGCCATAGGCCGCCACGACGAGGACATCCGGCTGCGCGGCGCGGATTCGTGCGTGGACCGCCGGATCCCTGAGCGTGACCGGCTGGTAGACCGCGACGCCGAGGGCCGTCGCGGCGAGTTTCACCGGGCTCGGCGCCGGTTCCAGGCCTCGACCGGACGGACGATCGGGCTGGGTCAGCGCCAGGATCAGCTCATGGCCGGCCTTGCACAGCGCCTCTAATCCCACCACCGCGAACTCGGGTGTGCCCGCGAAGACGGCTCGCATAGTGGAAGGGGAAACGGGGCCGGCGCTCAGGCCGCCGCGCGTCGCTGCTGTTTCTGGAGCTTCGCGCGGATTCGCGTCTGCTTCAGCCGAGAAAGGTATTCGACGAATACCTTGCCCTCGAGATGATCCATCTCGTGCTGGATACACAAGGCAAGCAATCCCTCGGCCTCGAGTTCGAAGGGCTGCCCATCGACTCCGAGCGCGCGCACTTTGACCTTTTCGGCGCGGGCCACGATTTCATAGACTCCCGGCACGGAGAGGCAACCCTCTTCGCATTCCTGCAGGCCCTCGGCAGCAAGGATTTCGGGGTCGATCAGGACGTTCAGTTGATCGCGCGTCTCGGAGATGTCGATGACGATGACCCGCAGATGAACATCGACCTGCGAGGCCGCGAGGCCGATGCCCGGCGCGGCATACATGGTTTCGGCCATGTCCTGGACCAAGGTCCGGATCCGGTCGTCGACTTCCCTGACCGGTTTCGCCACCGTATGGAGCCGCGGGTCGGGGTAGCGGAGGATAGTTAGCTGTGCCACAAATACTTGCTGCGTGAATTAATTACGTGCAGAATCTCATCAATTCCCTGAGACTGGCGCCGCATCGGGAGAAAAATCAAGCCCTTGGCTAGGGATTCGACGGGGTCGAGGTCATTATGTTCAAAAAGTTTAGCATAGCGGTGCTGTTTGCCTGCGCTTTGGCCATCCCGGCGTTTGCGCAACAGCCGGATCCACGCGTCAGCGGCAACGTCCTGGAGATCAGGCCGGATGCCCCGGATCGGTATACGGTCCGCAAGGGCGATACCCTTTGGGGTATTTCCGGCAAGTTCTTCAAAGAGCCGTGGCGCTGGCCGGAAATCTGGCGGCTCAACAAGGACGAGATTCGCAATCCGCACCTCATCTATCCGGGCGACGTGGTCGTCTTCGACCGCGCATCGGGCCGGTTGACCATCCAGCGCCTCGAACCTCGTGTGCGCGAGGAGAAGCTTGCTGGCGAGGCGATACCGAGCATCCCCCCCAGACTGATCGAGCCCTTCCTGACCCGGCCGCTCGTCATCGAAAACGGGGGGCTGGACAAAGCACCCGAGATCGTCGCGACCGAGCTCGGCCGGTACAACGTGGGCCAGGGCGGCAAAGTCTACGCGAACGGCATCAGCAAGAGTGCCGAGGAACTCTGGTACGTCTACCGCCAGGGCAAGCCCATCATTGATCCGGATACCGACCAGACACTCGGATTCGAAGCGGTCAACCTCGGTATCGCGCGCGTGGTCAAGCGCGGTGAGCCGAGCACGCTGGTGATTACCAGCGGGACCCGCGAGATCACCCGCGGCGACCGGCTCGTTGCAGTCGGACCGTCCGTGGTATTCAGCTATGTCCCGCGCAAGCCCGATCGGATGATCGATGCCCGGATCGCGAGGATCTCCGACAGCGAGTTCGACACTCGCAGCGAGCTCTACGGCGACACTTCAAGGGGCGAGGATCCCTGGGCCTATTCTGTCGAGGTCAAGGTTGGTACCTTCCGCCGCGAGGCCGGTCCCTTGCAGATCGTGATTCTCAACAAGGGCGCCCAGGATGGAATCGAGCTCGGCAACGTGCTGGCGCTGTATCGGAGCGTGACCCTGTCGTTCGATAAGAGCGTCGGCCCCTTCTACATGGGCAAGCCTCGCCCGGAGACCGTAACGCTTCCCGAGGAGCGCTACGGGCTCGTGTTCGTATTCCGGACCTTTCAGCACGTCTCGTACGCACTGGTCGTGCAGGGTTCGGAGCCCGTCACGCCGCGCGACTTCGCCCGGACTCCCTGACTTTCGCGCTTGCCGGGCGGCAGTGGAGCGCGACAGCGACCTCGCCGCCTGGATTCGGCTCACGCTCGTCCCCGGGCTCGGCGGCCAGGGGCTTCGAAAACTTCTAGCCGCGCACGGCTTGCCGCAGCACGTGCTCTCCGCGGGGCGGCGCGCGCTTGCGGCTCAAGTCGGCGAGGACCTTGCCGATCGCATTCTCGAGATTCCGGACCGGAATCTGCTCGAGCGTGCATTCGAGTGGGCAGCGCAGCCGGGGCACCAGATCATCACCCTCGCCGATTCCAGCTACCCACCACAGCTGCTCGAGATTCCCGACCCTCCGGCATTGCTCTACGTTGACGGCAACTTAGCGTTACTTCCCCGACGCAGCCTCGCGATCGTCGGCAGCCGGAATGCCACGCCTCAGGGACTCGCCAACGCGGAAAGATTTGCCCGGCATTTCAGCGATGCGGGCCTTCCGATCGTCAGCGGACTCGCACTTGGAATCGATGCGGCGGCACATCGCGGCGCGCTGGACGGCAGCAGCAGCACAATTGCAGTGCTCGGCACAGGCATCGACGTGGTATATCCCCCACGCAACGCGCCGCTGTCCGAGGAGATTGCGAAGCACGGCGTGCTGGTGTCCGAATTTCCCGTTGGTGCGCCTCCCGCACGCGAAAATTTCCCGCGTCGAAACCGGATCATCAGCGGGCTTTCGCGGGGAGTGCTGGTCGTGGAAGCAGCGATATCAAGCGGATCATTGATCACGGCGCGTATGGCGGCGGATCAAGGGCGCGATGTGTACGCGGTCCCGGGCTCGATACATTCCCCACTCGCCAAGGGGTGCCATGCACTCATCAAGCAGGGCGCGAAACTCGTCGAGAGTGCAGAAGATTTGCTGGGCGAATTCGGCGACATCTCCGCGCCCGAAGCGACGCTCATCGCGGCCGCCGTGACAGATGTCCCATTGCTCGAATGCATGGGATTTGACCCGTGCAATGTTGACACCTTGTGCGAGCGCAGCGGCTTGACGCCCGACAAGGTATCAGCGATGCTGTTACAGCTGGAGCTCGAAGGGCGGGTCATGAGCCTGCCGGGCGGGGCATATCAGCGCGTCTCGTGAGGAGTGACGCAATACGATGTTCGAAGTACTCGTCTACCTGTTCGAGAATTATTACCAGTCCGAGAATTATCCAGACCAGGACGCGCTCGCCCGCAAGCTGACCGCGGCTGGATTCGAGAACGGCGAGATCACCGAGGCCCTTGATTGGCTGAATGGCCTTGTCGGCCCTGGTGAAGGCACTTCCTACGAGCATATTGATGCCGCTGGCACCTTTCGCGCATTTACACAGTCCGAGCTCGAAAAGCTGAGCGCTGAAAGCCGCGGATTCCTGATTTTTCTGGAAAGCGCGCGTGTGCTCTCGCCCGGGCTGCGTGAACTGATCGTCGACAAGGCAATGGCGGTCGAGGACGACGTGGTCGAGCTCGAAAAGCTCAAGGTCGTCATTTTGATGGTGCTCTGGACGCGCCGGGGCGACGTGGACTCCCTGATGCTTGAAGAGCTGCTGCCCAGCGGCGGACCCCAATACATTCACTGAGTCGAACGCCCGCGCATCCGAGGCGCCTTGCTTCGACCGCCGCGACTCCTTATCATTGCCGCCTTTCGCGCTCCGGGGCAGCCTGCCCGGTCCCGGGCCATGCACGCCGCTTCAACGAGCTCGCGCGACCGACGCATGAGCCCGCAGGGGAAGGCCTTGTGCAGGATCGTCGTCGGCTGCAGTCGGTGTCGCCTTCGACAAGCGTGCACGTTAACATCCCGTCCCCATCGATTTATTGGTTCAATGGTTTATTGGTTCATTGGCGAAGACCCGATTTGCAACGAGACTCATCATTGCTGAGCAGCGCTCCATCGCCCGGGACATCGCGCGATTAACGCATATGGCTGTGAAACTCATCATCGCCGAGAAACCCTCCGTCGCCAACGACATCGCGCGCAAGGGGTTTACGAGCGCGCGCGAGAAACGCCCATGGCAATGAAACTCATCATCGCCGAGAAACCCTCCGTCGCCAACGACATCGCGCGCGCGTTGGGCGGGTTCACCCGTCACGGTGACTACTTCGAGAGCAGCGAGTACGTGCTGTCGTCCGCGATCGGCCATCTGGTGGAGATCGCAGCCCCGGAAAACTACGAGGTGAAGCGCGGCAAATGGTCGCTTCAGAATCTTCCGGTGCTTCCGCCACATTTCGATCTGAGGCCGATTGAACGGACCGAAGACCGGCTGAAACTGCTCACGCGGCTGATCCGGCGCAAGGACGTGACAGGGCTGATCAACGCGTGCGACGCGGGACGCGAGGGTGAGCTCATCTTCCGCTATATCGTGGAACACGCCGGCGCGAAAAAGCCGATCGAGCGGCTGTGGCTGCAGTCGATGACGCAGAACGCCATTCGCGAAGGCTTCGAGAACCTGCGCCCGGACGCGGCGATGCGGCCGCTCGCGGATGCCGCGCAAAGCCGCTCCGAATCCGACTGGCTCGTCGGCATCAACGGTACGCGGGCGATGACCGCCTTCAATTCGAAGGACGGCGGCTTCTACAAGACCACCGTCGGCCGCGTACAGACTCCGACACTGGCGATCCTGGTCGAACGAGAGCAGCGCATCAAGAGCTTCGTTTCCCGCGACTATTGGGAAATCGAGGGTTCGTTCGCCGGCAAAGGCGGCGAATACCGCGGACGGTGGTTCGACGAGGGTTTCGACAAGGACAAGCGGGCCGAGGATGCTGACCTTCGACCCGAGCGCCTCTGGACCGCGGAACGAGCCGAGGCGATTCGTACGAAGTGCATCGGCAAGCCGGGCGTGGTCACCGAAGAGTCGAAACCGACGACCCAGATCTCTCCGCTCCTCTATGACCTGACCAGCCTGCAACGTGAGGCGAATTCGCGATTCGGTTTTTCGGCGAAGGGCACGCTGTCGATCGCACAGGCACTGTACGAAAAGCACAAGGTCCTGACCTATCCCCGAACCGATTCCCGCGCGCTGCCCGAGGATTACGTGGACACCGTCAAGTCCACCCTCGAGATGCTCGGCGGCGGAAAAGGGAAGAAGAGCGCGCCCGGTGGAGAGTCCGCGCTTGTCGCCGGCTATGCCCCGCACGCGAAACGCGTCCTGAAGGAAGGCTGGGTGCGGCCTAACAAGCGCATTTTCAACAACGAGAAAGTGTCGGATCACTTCGCGATCATTCCGACATTGCAGGCACCCAAGCATCTGAGCGAGGCCGAAACGAAGCTCTACGACATGGTCACCAAGCGTTTTCTGGCGGTGTTCTTTCCTTCCGCCGAATACCTGGTCACGACCCGCATCACCCGCGTGGCGGAGGAGCCGTTCAAGAGTGAGGGCCGCGTGATGGTGAACCCTGGCTGGCTCGCCGTGTATGGCCGCGAGGCGGAATCGGTCGATTCGCCCACGCTCGCGCCGGTGCCGGATGGAAAGGTCGATACGATTTCCGTCGAGGTACAGCCGAACCAGACCAAGCCTCCGGCACGCTACACCGAGGCGACACTGCTCAGCGCCATGGAAGGGGCCGGGAAGCTCATGGAGGACGACGAGCTGCGCGAGGCGATGCGCGAGAAAGGACTCGGCACGCCGGCCACCCGATCATCCGTCATCGAGGGGCTGATCTACGAGGAATATGTGGTCCGCGAGGGGCGCGATCTCCATCCCACGGCCAAGGCATTCGATCTGATGTTCGCGCTGAACAAGTTCGGGATTGAAGAGATCTCATCGCCGGAGCTGACCGGGACATGGGAATTCAAGCTGAAGCAGATGGAACAGGGCAAGCTGCGACGCGCTGAATTCATGGACCACATCGTCGACACCGCGCGTGACCTGGTCGCGCGGATCAAGCGGGCCGGCAAGCTCGACGAGCCGATTTCGACGCTCAAGGTGAAATGTCCGAAGTGCGGCGCGACGGTGATCGAGAACTACAAAAAGTTCGCTTGCACGAAATGTGACTTTGCCATTTGGAAGGTGATCGCCGGCAGGCGACTCGAGGCGGAGGAGGCCGAAGCGCTCGTCGAGGCGCGTTCGATCGGTCCGCTGCAGGGGTTCCGCAGCCGGATGGGCAAGCGCTTCGCCGCCATGCTGAAGCTGAAAGAAGATTTCACCACCGAGCTCGATTTTGGGCAGGGGTCGAACGGCGATCGGGATGCCGAACCGGTCGATTTTTCGGATCGCACCCCGCTCGGGGCGTGCCCGAAATGCGGCGGACGTGTCTACGATCACGAGCTCGCGTACGTCTGCGAAAAGTCGGTCGGGCCGGATCGCACCTGCGATTTCCGCACCGGCAAGAACATCCTGCAGCGCCCGATCGAGCCAGAGCAGGTCAAGAAGCTGCTCGAGACCGGCAAGACCGACTTGTTGCATCGATTCATTTCGAAGAAGGGTCGTCCATTTTCCGCCTTTCTCGCGCGGCAGCCGGACGGAAGGATCGGATTCGAGTTCGCGCCACGCGAGCGCAAGACGCCCATTCGGAAGCCGGATTCCCAGCCGGCCGGGCCGGCGGAAACGCCCGTCCAGTCCGCCAAACCGGCGCGCGCGGCCAAGGCACCCGGCAAGGCTGCGGCGCCGAGCAAAGCGGCGACCGAAGGCGACGAAACGTCCCCCTGCACGCAAGCAACCTGCGCGTGTGGCCAAGCCTCCACCGAAGAAGCCTACCCGCGCGCGCAAAGCGGCCGTCAAGCGGAGCTGACCACCGCTTTGCCCTTGCCGGATGAGCGCCCACCCGAATGCTTCCACGCGCGAATCGGCCCTTCACGCGCGCTGACCTCGAGCGCGGCGCGCCGCGTATTCTCAACAAGGGCCGATGGGCGAACGCGACGGTCCTCGTCCATGAGCACGCGGGTGTGCAGTGGGTGGTCAAGGATTTTCTCGATTGCCCCCTTCCCTACCGGGAGACGCTCGGCAGGTTCATGGTGAGTCGCGAGCTGTCGGCGCTGGAAGGGTTGCGTGGCCTGGCAGGCGTACCCTCCGAAGCCTTTCGCGTTGATGCGTATGCGTTCGCCTACCGGTTCGTCCCCGGAATCGAAATGGCGGATGCCGGCCCGGACCGCGCGACGCCCGAGTTTTTCCGCACGCTAGAGGCCGCCGTTCTAGCCATGCACGCGCGGAAGATCGCGCACCTCGACCTGCGCTATGGCGGCAACATTCTCGTCGGCGACGCGGGCGAGCCGCTGCTCGTCGACTTCCAGTCGCACGTCAAGCTGCGCGGATTGCCGGGAATCTTGAGGAAACGGCTCGAGAACGTCGATCTGGCGGGCGTCTACAAACATTGGTCGCATCGCCATCCGGACTCGCTGGGCGCGCAGCGACTGGCCCTTCTCGGCCGCGCGAATCGCTGGCGCAAACTCTGGGTGCTGAAGGGATACTTCGGGCTCAAGCCGCAGCACCACAAGAACCCTCCTCCCGGGGAATCGTGAGTGGCGCAGCTATGACAAGAGCCGTTCACGAACTGTTCAATCACCCTGCACTGCGTCGAACGCTGGTGCGCCTGCGCGTGCCGCTATTCATCGCGCTGGGCATCGCTCTGCTCTGGTTCGCGAACCGCAACTGGTTTCTGCCCGCGCTAGGCGTTTCGCTGTTCGGGGAAGCAATCCAGCTCTGGTGCTTCGCGAGTCTGCAGAAGAATCAGGTGCTCGCCGCAAACGGTCCCTATGCGCTGGTGCGTAATCCAATGTATCTCGGCCGGTACTTTTTGCTCCTCGGAATGCTGATGCTGCTGGGCAACGGCTGGCTGCTCGCGGCGTTCACGATCGTGTACTACTTCTACATGGTCAATCGCGTAAGCCGGGAGGAAGCGCTGCTCACGCCGACGTTTGGCGAAGCCTACGCACGATACTGCGCCGCCGTGCCGCGGTTCGTCCCACGACTCACCCCTCACGCGGACGGGAAGATTGCATTCTTCGACTGGGACACGTTCCTCCGCAATCACGGCTTGCGCAATCTTGCCCAGGTTGCGGCCTTCTATGCGCTGGCGGGGTACTTCGCCTTTCTCGCGCACTGACAGTTGGCGCAACCGCTCGGCCGGTGCGCCGGGTCGCTTACTCCGGTCGATCGTCGCCCGACCGGTCCCCGTCGCGCGATGCGGCTCTGCCCAAATGCACGACCAGGCCGCCTCCGGCACGCCCTTCGGTCACGTACCGCAGCGCATCCGCAAACGCCACGCGCTCGCCTGCCACGAACTCGCCCGTCTCCCGCGCTTGGGCGGTCTTCTCGACCACGCTGGAACCGTTGCGATCGCCGAACAGGGTGCGGCACACCATGCTGTGAAGCGGAAACAATCCCGGGGACGGTGCACGGATTCCGGCAAGTATGCCGCCGCAGAATCCCCACAGGTAGCCGGCCACGAATGGATCACGGCTCGCGGTATCGCCGCTGCAACCGCTGAGCTCGACCTGAAACCGCAGCAGCCGGGTGGCGAGCGCCACCGCATCGTTCGCGGTCGCGGGCGACTTTCCGTCGTGTTCGTGATCCATGGAGATTCTCGTCGGGCAGGTGCGGCGACACCGGGCGAGTCGAAGCGCGATCACCCCCCGGACCTCCGCAGCGGCGTGTTCGTCACGCTGCGCGAGCACTGGGACCACGGGCTCCTCCCTGACCGCCACCCCTTCCCGCCCGGGTCGCACGCCGCGGCGAGATTGCCCGACGTTGAATTACCATTCCACTTGATTCTCGTGATGAGACTTATTCATGCGGAGACGCCATGCCTCTCAACCTGCGCACCATTGATCTCAATCTGCTGACCGTATTCGACGCCGTGTATGCGGAGGGCAACCTCGGCCATGCGGCCGAGCGACTCGCGATGACTCAACCGGCCGTGAGCAACGCGCTCACCCGTCTGCGGGCGATGGCCGATGACCCACTATTCGTTAAAGCCAGCCGCGGGGTCGCACCGACGCCTTACGCGCATCACCTGCACGCGCCCGTTCGCGACGCTCTTGATCTGATCCGGCGCGGCCTCGCCGGCGCCAAGACGTTCGATCCGCGCACCTCAGATCGCGAATTCGTCGTTGCCACGGGTTACGGAATGGAAGTTGTGTTCGGTCCCGAGTTCCTGGATTGGGTCCACGCGCGTGCGCCAGGCGTCCGGATCTCGGGTCGACTGATCGGCCATCGCGAATCGGTCTGGACCGAAATGCGGGACGGTGATCTGGACGCAGTCGTCGATGTCGTGCTTCCCACTGCCAAAGATTTCGCCGCGAGGCATCTGCTCGACGCGGACGTCGTCGTCGTGACACGCCGCGGCCATCCACGCATTCGCGGCGAACTGACCCTGGCGGGGTATCTAGCGGAGCGCCACGTCGTACTCCGACCGAAAAGCCCCGAGGAACAAAAGCTCGCGGTTCGCCAGGCACTTCATGAGCTCGAGCGGGATATCGCCATCGAGGTTTCGAGCACGCTTGCGCTGGCGGTGGTCGTGAGCGAATCCAACGCGATAGGCGTGATGGGTCGCGAACTCGCAACCAAGCTCGCCGGCAAGCTACGTCTCAAGATCTTTCCGCCTCCGATCAAGCTTCCGAGCTCCGGCGTACACCTCGTGTGGCATCGCAACCGTGACAAGGATCCGGGGCATGCCTGGCTACGCAAAGGAGTCGAGGCTGTATTCGAGAACGCGCGCGAGCGGATGAAGGCCTGATCCAGGCATCTCCGCGAAGCCTGTCCCCGAATCGGGGTTATCGGGGGGCGGAATCCGGGAATATGGTCGATTAAGCTAGGCCTCATTCCCGCTTACGCGGGAATGATCGAATCCTGTAGAGCTTGCCTATACGTCGAGGCGCGCAACCAGCGCGTTGCGCTCGATGAACAAACGGCGCGGTTCGACCTCATCGCCCATCAGCTTCGTGAAGATCTCGTCGGCGGCAATGCCATCCTCGATCTGCACCTTGAGCAGCCGCCGGGACGCCGGATCCATCGTCGTTTCCCAGAGCTGACCCGGATTCATCTCCCCGAGGCCTTTGTAGCGCTGTACGTTGGCCTTCTCCTCGACCTCCTGCAGCAGCCAGCGCATCGCTTCGCCGAAGTCGCTCACCGCATGCTGGCGCTCGCCTCTCACGACGTGCGCCCCCGCACCAATCAATCCTTGCAGGATCTGTGCCGTCTCACGAATCTGGTCGCAATCCCCCGACTTCAGGAAGTCGTCGTCGAGCACGGTCGACTTCACGTTGCCATGATGGATGTGCTCCACGACCAGCTGCCAGCGCTCGTGCTTTTCCAGGTACCGCTCCTGAACGCGCGTATCGCCGTTCCCCAGCGCGGCGCCCAGCGCAGCAGCGCTCGCGCGCGCATGCTCCCCATCGGACATATCGAGCTCGAGTCCGGCAAGCAAAGCATGCAGCGCGCGCTCGTCGATGATGCGGGAAAGTCTCTGGATGACAGCCTCCGCCAGCAAATAGGAGCGCGCAATCCTTTCCAGTGCGTCACCCTGGATCGGAGCCGCGTTTTCGGCCGGATATAGCGTTGCTCCCTGCAGGGCCTGCGTGAGCATGAAATGCTCGCGCTCATGATCGTCCTTGAGATACCGCTCCTCCTTGCCGAGCTTCACCTTGTAGAGCGGAGGCTGCGCGATGTACACGTACCCTCGCTCGACGAGCTCGGGCATCTGCCGGTAGAAAAACGTCAGCAGCAAGGTACGTATGTGTGCCCCGTCGACGTCCGCATCCGTCATGATGATGATGCGGTGGTAGCGCAGCTTGTCGATGTTGAACTCGTCCTTTCCGATACTCGTGCCGAGCGTCTGAATGAGAGTCGCGATTTCCGCCGATGAAAGCAGCTTGTCGAAACGTGCCCGCTCGACGTTCAGGATCTTGCCCTTCAGCGGAAGAATCGCCTGGAACTTGCGGTCCCGCCCCTGCTTGGCCGAACCGCCCGCGGAGTCGCCTTCCACCAGGTAGAGTTCGCAGAGCTCCGGATTTTTCTCCTGGCAATCCGCGAGCTTTGCCGAGAGCCCAAATGAATCCAGAACGCCCTTGCGGCGAGTCAGCTCGCGCGCCTTGCGAGCCGCCTCACGCGCCCGCGCCGCGTCGACGATCTTGCCCGTAATCGTCTTCGCGTCCGTCGGCTTCTCGAGCAGGAACTCCGCGAGCTTCTGCCCGACGATTTCGCTCACGATCGGCTGGACTTCCGAGGACACCAGCTTGTCCTTCGTCTGAGACGAGAATTTCGGCTCCGGGACCTTGACCGACAACACACAGGCGAGGCCTTCCCGCATGTCGTCGCCGGTGGTTTCCACCTTCGCGCGCTTCGCGATCTCGTGCTGCTCGATGTATTGGTTGAGCGTGCGGGTCATCGCTGCCCGAAGCCCGGTCAGGTGAGTTCCGCCGTCGCGCTGCGGAATGTTGTTGGTGAAGCAAAGCACCGACTCCTGATAGGAATCGTTCCACTGCATTGCAACCTCGACGGTGAACCCGTCCTTCGTTCCGGTGGCGTGAAAGATGTTCGGATGCAGGACCGACTTGGTGCGGTTGAGATACTCGACAAACCCCTTGACGCCCCCGGCGAACGCAAAGTCCTCTTCACGACCTTCCCGCTGGTCTACCAGCTTGACCAGCACCCCGTTGTTCAGAAATGAAAGCTCGCGCAACCGCTTCGCGAGGATATCGTAGTGATACTCTACCTTCCCGAACGTCTCCGCGGACGCGAGAAAATGCACTTCGGTCCCGCGCTTCTCGGTGGGCCCGGTCACCTTCAAGGGTTCGGCCAGCTCGCCGCGCCGGAACTCAAGCAGATTGACCTTGCCGTTGCGCCGCACGATCAGGCGCAACCACTCGGAAAGCGCATTGACCACCGAGACACCGACGCCGTGCAGTCCGCCGGCCACCTTGTACGCGTTATTGTCGAATTTTCCGCCCGCATGAAGCTCGGTCATGACGATCTCGGCAGTGGATCGCCCCGCTTCGTCGTCGGGGTGGACGTCGGTCGGAATGCCGCGGCCGTTGTCGATGCACGCTGATCGAATTGTCGGTGTGAATCGTGACGATGATCTCGTCACAGTAGCCGCCCAGCGCTTCATCGACTGCGTTATCCACCACTTCGAACACCATGTGGTGCAATCCGGTGCCATCCGAGGTATCACCGATGTACATTCCCGGCCGCTTGCGCACGGCGTCCAGACCCTTGAGCACCTTGATGCTCGAGGAATCGTACTCGGCGCCGTTCGAGGCGGATTTCTCTTCGCTCATTTTCTGGCTGTCCTCAGATCCGCATCGGCATGACGACGTACTTGAAATCGCTGCGCCCCGGTAACGTGAACAGTGCGCTCGAGTTGGCATCGCCCAACGCACATTCGATTTCTTCGGCATCGAGATTGTTGAGCACATCGAGCAGGTAGCTGACATTGAACCCGATGTCGAGCGCCTCTCCCGAATACTCCACATCGAGTTCCTCCAGGGCTTCTTCCTGCTCGGTGTTGCTGCAGATGATCTTGAGGCTGCCGGACGTGAGTACCCAGCGCACACCCCGGAACTTGTCGCTGGTCAAGATCGACGCGCGCTGAAGCGCCTGCTGCAGTGGAACTCGGCCCAGGTGCAGTCGCTTGGGTTGCTCGGCCGGAATGACACGTTGATAGTCGGGGAACTTCCCGTCAACCAGCTTCGAGACAAGCACGATATCCCCGAAAGTAAACCGCGCCTGATTGGCGGAGAGCTCGATGGCCACGGGTTCGTCGCTATCCGTCAGCAGCTTGGAAAGCTCCAGAATGGTCTTGCGCGGCAGAATCACCTCCTGCCGGCCTATATCTTTCGACGCGACTGCGTGAGTGGCCAGCGCGAGGCGGTGTCCGTCTGTCGCAACGACGCGTAGCTCGCCGGCGTCGATCAGCATCAGGAGCCCGTTGAGGTAGTAACGAATGTCCTGCTGGGCCATCGCGTACTGCACGAGGGCGAATAGGGCCTTGAGCAACTTCTGGGGCAATTCGATCCGAACGGTTTCGCCCTCGGGCGCCGCCAACCTGGGAAAGTCTTCCGGTGCCAGGGTCTGCAGATTGAAGCGGCTCTTCCCGCTCTTCACCTGCAGCCGCTTGTCCGCCGCGGCGAGCGATATCTCGGCGCCGTCGGGTAGAGCACGAAGAATGTCCAGCAGCTTGCGCGCGCCAACCGTGACACCCTTGGCGTCGGAAGTCGTCTGCAACCCCACGGCCGCAGTGATCTCGATCTCGATGTCCGTGGCGATGAATGACATTCGCTCTCCATGCTGCTGCAAGAGGACATTGGAGAGAATCGGCAGGGTGTGCCGCCGCTCGATGATTCCCGAAACGGCTTGCAAGGGCTTGAGGAGCACTTCGCGCGTTGTCTTTACTAGATTCATATTCTTTTCCTGATGATGATTATGAAGCGCTGCATCAGATGGGGTAAGAGAACAGTATTGCGCGACTTCAACGGCTTAACTTGTGGAGTAGCTGTGGATGTCCCTGTGGAAGCGCGGTGGGCAATCCCGTGTTCGGGTGACCTCGCAACGGTTGGGAAACAAGTTGTCCACATCGAATCACAGGCTATCCAGCGGTCTTCAACCCTTGAGAGTCTGCTCGAGCACGTGAAAGTCCCGGTTGATCTCGGAATCCTTGAGGCGCAGCGCCGCGATCGTGCGGCAGGCGTGCAGTACGGTTGTATGGTCGCGATTGCCGAAGGCGTCACCGATCTCCGGGAGGCTCATCTGGGTGAGCTCTTTCGCGAGGGACATTGCGATCTGCCGGGGTCGGGCAATGTTTCGCGTCCGCTTCTTGGCATGCAGGTCTGCAACCTTGAGCTTGTAGAACTCGGCGACGGTCTTCTGGATATTTTCGATCGAAATCTGGCGGTTGTTGACCGTAAGCAGATCGCGCAGCGCGTCCTTGGCGAGATCTATGGTGATGTCACGGCCGTTGAACCGGGAGAAAGCGATCACGTTCTTGAGTGCGCCTTCGAGCTCGCGAACATTGGAGCGAATGTGCTTCGCAATAAAGAATGCGACCTCCTCGGACAACGTGATGCCCAGTGCATCCGCCTTTTTGAGGATGATGGCCACGCGCATTTCCTGCTCGGGCGGCTCGATCGCAACGGTCAACCCCCACGAGAAGCGCGTCTTGAGTCGCTCGTCGATGCCTGATATATCGCGCGGATAGGTATCGCAGGTGATGATTATCTGCTTGTGTGATTCGATGAGCGCGTTGAAGGCGTAGAAGAACTCCTCCTGAGTGCGATCCTTGCCGGTGAAGAATTGAATGTCGTCTATCAGCAGGATGTCGAGGGAATGGTAGTACCGCTTGAACGCGTCGAATGACCGCTGCTGATATGCGCGTACGACATCCGAGATGTACTGTGCGGCGTGCAGGTAGCGCGCGCGCGCGTTGGGGTGCTGGGTGAGCAAATGATTGCCGACAGCGTGGATGAGATGGGTCTTGCCGAGTCCAACGCCGCCGTAAATGAAGAGTGGGTTGTAGGATGTGCCGGGATTCTCGGCGACCTGGATCGCAGCAGCGCGCGCGAGCTGATTGGCTTTGCCCGGAACGAAGCCTTCGAAAGTGAACTCTCCGATCAAGTTGGAGCGCTCGAGTTTTGCGCGGACGGGCGTCGTGGGCTTCGGCTGGGGTTTGCTCGGCGTGGTGGCAAGTGGTTCGATCGGCGGCGCCTCGACCTCGGGAAGCCCGAGCGACAGGCGCACCGGATGTCCGGCCAGCTCGCTTGCGAGCGCCTCGATTTTTGGGACGAAACGCTCCTTGATCCATTGCAGGACAAACCGGTTGGGCGCAATGAGCGTCAGCTCGTTGTCGACGATCGAGTCAGCACCCGGCCGCAGGGGTCGAATCCAGGTATTAAACTGTTGAGAGGGAAGGTCTTTTTGCAGCCGAGCGGTGCAGGCTTCCCAGAGGGTTTCTATCATTGCAGAAGGCTCGGCCGGACCCGAAATCAACGATCGTTTCAGAACCGGAATGATACGCTGATTGGCACGAGTTATCCACAGGCTGAAACCGTTACGTTGACAGGTTTCGCAGCTCCTTGGTCTAATAGCGGGTTCTGTCCGCCCTCAGGAAAATCCAATGAAGCGCACATATCAACCCTCGCGCGTCCGGCGCAAGCGAACCCACGGTTTCCTGGTCAGGATGCGAACCCGCGGCGGCCGGGCGGTCATCCGCGCGCGCCGGGCGAAAGGGCGGGCGCGCCTCGCTGTTTGACGGGCGGCGCTCGCCTGCGGCGAACTCAGCGGCTCCAATCCGCCGCCGTCGGGGCGGCGCTCAAGTCAGGCCGCATTGCGCGCGCGCACCGCTTCGTGCTCCACAGCATCGTTAATCCGATCGGCTACCCGCGGCTCGCGCTCGTTGTGCCGAAGCGGCTGGTGAAAAGTTCGGTCGGGCGAAATCGCATCAAGCGGTTTGCGCGCGAAGCTTTCCGGCAGCGTCAGGCAGAATTGGGCGGCCGCGACTTTGTTCTGCGTCTGACCCGCGCGCCCGAGTTTCGTCCGATAACGTTTCTCGAGGTCGACACGCTATTTGCGTCTTATCGCGATGAATAGAATCCTGATCGCGATCGTCCAGGTCTATCGCTATGCCCTGAGCCCGCTGCTCGGGCAGCATTGCCGGTTTTACCCCTCATGTTCCACGTACGCGGTCGAAGCCCTGGATCGGCACGGTCCCTGGCGCGGCAGCTGGCTGGCGGTGCGTCGGCTGGCGTGTTGCCATCCCTGGCATCACGGGGGGTACGATCCGGTTCCACGGGCGGCAGGCGACTCCGACGAGTCGCCGCTCCGCAGCTGAACTCGGGGTGTAACGCACAGAGATTCCCGAGCCCCCACCGGACCGTGGATTGCCACGCAACCTGGTAGGAAGCCTCCGCAAGTGATCAAGGCCGATGGATACGCAACGTCTAATTCTGTTTATCATTTTCTCCTTCTCGGTGCTCATGCTCTGGGAGGCGTGGCAGCGTGAACAACAGCCGCCGCCCAAACCTCCCGAGCAGGCCGCCACGCAGACCGGAAAGGCATCTGCGCCACCAGGTGTGCCCACTCCCTCGATTCCGGCCGCCGGCGGGGGAGCCGCTCCAGCGCAGGGCCCAGTCGCTGTACCCAACTTGCCGGACGTGGAGCATTCGCAGCAGGATCTCATCAGCATCCGGACGGATTTCCTGAACGCGGAGGTGAGTCAGCTCGGTGGCGACCTCGTCCGTCTCGAGCTCCTGATGCATAAAGACAGGGTGGACCGCGGGAAGAACTTCGTGCTGCTGAGTCCCACGTCCCACAGCGCGTTGCAGAGCGGCCTGATCGGCAAGGATCTGCCGAATCACAAGACTCAGTTCACCTCGACTGCGAAGGATTACGAGCTGAAACCCGGCCAGGACAGTCTCGAGGTCCGGCTGGAGGCCACCAACGCGGAAGGCGTGCGCGTCGTCAAGATCTACACATTCAAGCGCTCCAGTTACCTGATCGACCTGACCGAGGAGATCGTCAATGGGGGGTCGGAGCCGATCAACGCCCACGCGTACTTCCAGGTGACGCGGGACAACACGCCGTCGCCCGGCGACTCATTCATGTTACGGACCTTCCACGGTCCTGCCGTCTACACCGAGCAGAACAAGTACGTGAAGGTCAGTTTCGCCGACATCGAGAAGGGCAAGACGTCCTACACTCCGAACGCGGACAATGGCTGGATCGCGATGGTCCAGCACTATTTCGTGACGGCGCTTGTCCCACAAGGGAACGTGCAGCGTGAATTCTATACGCGTCAGCGTATCCGACGGTCTGTTCAGCGCGGGGGTAATCGTGCCCGTTGCCGCAGTCGCGCCCGGGCAGACGGGCAAAGTCGTCATGCCTGTGTATGCCGGGCCGCAGGACCTCAATCACCTCGAGCAGGTGGCACCGGGACTCGAGCTGGTGGTGGACTTTGGCTGGTTGACGTTGCTCGCGGCGCCGATCTTCTGGCTGCTGAACTTCATTCATGGCCTGGTCAAGAACTGGGGCGTCGCCATCATTCTGCTGACGATGCTTATCAAGCTCGCGTTCTATCCGCTGTCCGCAGCGAGCTACAAGTCCATGGCCCGGATGAAAAAGGTGACGCCTCGGCTCACGAAGCTCCGCGAACAGTACGGCAACGATCGCGCCAAGATGAACCAGGCGATGATGGAGCTGTACAAGGAGGAGAAGATCAACCCACTCGGGGGCTGTCTGCCGATCGTGGTCCAGATCCCCGTATTCATCGCGTTGTACTGGGTTTTGCTCGGCAGCGTGGAGCTGCGGCAGGCGCCTTTCTTCGGCTGGATCACGGACCTTTCGTCGCCCGATCCCTGGTACATCCTGCCGGTGCTGATGATGGCTTCCATGATCATCCAGACCAAGCTCAACCCGACCCCGCCCGATCCGGTGCAGGCGAAGGTAATGATGATCATGCCGTTTGCGTTCGGCGTGATGTTCTTCTTCTTTCCGGCGGGTCTGGTGCTGTACTGGCTCGTCAACAACATCCTATCGATTACCCAGCAGTGGCACATCACGCGCATGATGGCGATCGCCGACGGTAAGAAAACCAAACCCGCGTAGACGCAAAGCCCGCGGCGCGTAAGGGCCGTTTGACGTGGGCGCACTGTCGGCTGACATCATTGCGGCAATCGCGACCGAAGAGGAAACACCGCGGTCGCCGACGCCATGGCGAATGTGGTGCGCATGTCGAGTATGAGTGGCTCCACCCAATGACATCATTGCCGCCATCGCGACCGCGCAAGGCCGCGCCGGCATCGGCGTGGTGCGCGTCTCGGGACCGTTACTGAGCAGCCTCGCGAAGCAGCTGATCGGCAGGGTTCCCGCGCCGCGCGTGGCGATCCGTGCGACGTTTCGCGATGGCGCGGGTGCGGCGATCGACGATGGCATCGCGCTGTTTTTCTCTGCGCCCCATTCCTATACCGGTGAGGACGTGCTCGAGTTGCAGGGTCACGGTGGTCCGGTTGTCCTACGGTTACTGCTTGCTCGAGCGTTGGAATTAGGGGCGCGCATTGCGGAGCCCGGCGAGTTCACGCGGCGCGCGTTTCTCAATGACAAGCTGGATCTTGCCCAAGCCGAGGCGGTGGCGGACGTCATCGAGGCGGCGACGGACGCGGCTGCGCGGTGTGCCGTTCGCGCGCTGCAAGGTGATTTCTCGGCGGCGGTTCAAGCGCTGGTCGACCGACTCATTGAGTTACGCATGCTGGTCGAGGCAACGCTCGATTTCCCTGAGGAAGAACTCGATCCGCTCGATCGCGCCGATGCCCGGAGTCGCCTGTCGGAAGTGCGCGGCGAGCTCGCGAATGCGCTCGCGCGCGCGCGCCAGGGCAGTCTTCTGCGGAGTGGCTTGAGCGTTGTCCTAGCGGGACAGCCAAACGTCGGCAAGTCCAGCCTGCTCAACCGGCTTGCCGGCGAGGATCTCGCGATCGTCACGGCGATTCCAGGAACCACGCGTGACACCGTTAGACAGACGATCCAGATTGATGGGGTACCCCTGAATATCGTGGATACGGCCGGACTCCGAGAGGCGCACGACGAGGTCGAGCGGATCGGCATTGCACGCACCTGGAGCGAGATCGAGCGGGCCGACGTGTTGCTCTTGATCGTGGACGCGCGCACGGACGTTACCAGCGCGGACGAGTCGATCGTGGCGCGCATTCCAGCGCGGCTCGCGCGCCTGGTGGTGCACAACAAGGTCGATCTCGTAACTGAGCAAGCCCGTAGGAAGGAAACCCGCGATGCCGTGCACGTCTTCACGTCCGCAAAGACCGGCGCAGGCTTCGATCAGCTGAAGCAAGCGCTTCTTGAGCTTGCCGGCTGGGAGCCATCCGGCGAGAGCGTGTACATGGCGCGCGAGCGACACCTGGATGCGCTGCGCCAGGCGGCCAAGCGGCTCGCGGCAGCAGAAAGCGTGTTTGGGGAGCCCGAGCTCTTCGCCGAAGAATTGCGCCTCGCGCAGCGCGACCTGGAAGGCGTCACCGGCAGGTTCACCGCCGACGACCTTCTGGGTGAGATCTTCGCGCGATTCTGCATCGGCAAGTAACCTTCCGTCGGAGCGGAGCGTGAGGCCGACACTGATCGCTCGCTGGCTGCGCCGGCCGGTCATCGCGGGCCTTGCGGCGTGTACCACGGCGGGTGCGCTATGCCAGACGCTCGGAACGCCGCTTCCATGGATGATCGGACCGCTGCTTGCAATGGCGGTGCTCAGATTTTCCGGTGCCGGTGTGACGGCGCCGCTCGGCGGGCGCGAGGCTGGGCAGATCATTATCGCCACGGCACTCGGGCTGTACTTCACGCCAGTCGTTGCCCGGGAGGTACTGGGGCGATGGGAACTGCTCATCGCTGCAGCGCTCTTCGCCACTGCGCTTGCCTACATTGGCGCCATCCCGATTTCGCGCCTGACCGACACGGACCGCACCACGGCGTTCTTCGCAAGCGTCCCCGGCGGAGCGACCGAGATGGCCATTCTCGGCGAGCGCTTCGGAGCGAAGCCCGATCGCATTGCGCTGGCGCAGTCGATGCGAATTCTGCTCGTCGTTGTGCTCGTGCCGTTTGCATTTACCTTCGCCGGCGTGCATGGATCGGATGTGTTCACCCCGGTCGGCAAGCATGTCGCCGCGCAGGGACTCGCCATCCTGTTTGCATGCACGGCGGCGGGCGGGTTTCTCATGTCACGGCTGAAGCTGCCGAATGCCTGGCTGCTGGGAGCCCTTGCGGTATCCATCGGGATAACTGCTTCGGGACTTGAGTGGTCCGTGGTTCCCGCGCCGCTCAGCAACACGGGGCAGCTGTTGCTCGGTTGCGCGCTGGGGTCACGGTTCGAGCGGGAGTTCATGCGGCGCGCACCGAAGTTCGCGCTGATCGTATGCGTGAGTACCGTGGCAGCGATCGGGCTCTCGGCGATCTTCGGTGCCGTTATTGCGCGGGCAAGCGGCCTGGCCGTCCCGACCATGATCCTTGCGACCGCACCGGGGGGCATTGCCGAAATGTGTATTACGGCCAAGGTGTTGCAACTGGGCGTCCCGATGGTCACGGCCGCCCATGTCACGCGCGTGATCATGCTGGTGACGACGACGGCGCCGACGTTCCGGCTGGTGCGACAGGCGTTGCATGCTGCGCGCAGGGGCGCATCAAGGGACTGAGCAAGTCTCCGTGCCGCGGTAATGAGTGGTCCCGTGTGCGGTTCGGAATCGTGTTACGATTTAAGACCTTACTATCCTCATGGCGACCGAACGCGCTTTTCTGCGTAGACCGTCGCTCATCAAAAACCTGCGCGACACCATGCGCCTGAATTGACGTCCGAGGCAATTCATCATGAACCAGCCGTACACACCGCACATCGATGTGCCCCCCTATATCCGCAATCGCCGCGCAAAGGAATGGGTCGCCGAAGTCGCAGCACTGACCAAGCCTGACCGCATCGTGTGGTGCGATGGGAGCAAGGGGGAGTACGACCGACTGTGCGATGAGATGGTCAAGTCCGGCATGTTCCAGCGGCTCAATCCTGCGAAGCGGCCGAACAGCTTCCTAGCCCTATCCGATCCGACCGACGTGGCGCGGATGGAGGACCGTACCTTCATCTGCAGCGCGCAGAAAGCCGATGCCGGGCCGACCAACAACTGGGTCGAGCCCGCACAAATGCGCAAGACCCTGAACGGTCTTTTCGACGGGTGCATGCGCGGTCGAACCATGTACGTCGTGCCGTTCTCGATGGGGCCGCTCGGCTCGCATATTGCGCACATCGGCATCGAGCTATCGGACTCGCCCTATGTCGTGGTCAACATGCATCTCATGACGCGGGTGTCGACCAAGGTCTGGGATCTGCTCGGCGACGACGGCCGGTTTGTGCCATGCGTCCACTCCGTCGGTGCCCCACTCAAACCCGGGCAATCCGATGTCAGGTGGCCCTGCAACAAGGAGCACAAGTACATCGTGCATTTCCCGGAGACGCGCGAGATCTGGTCCTTCGGCTCCGGGTACGGGGGCAATGCGCTGCTCGGCAAGAAGTGCCTTGCGCTGCGCATCGCATCGGTGATGGGGCGCGACGAAGGGTGGCTCGCCGAGCACATGCTGATCCTCGGCGTGACCGCACCTTCCGGTGAAAAGCGGTACGTGACCGGCGCCTTTCCGAGCGCGTGCGGCAAGACGAATTTCGCCATGATCGTTCCGCCCCCGGCGTTCAAGGGCTGGAAAGTCACGACGATCGGCGAGGACATCGCGTGGATCAAGCCGGGCAAGGACGGGAGGCTGTACGCGATCAACCCCGAGTCAGGGCTGTTCGGCGTCGCACCCGGCACGTCCGAGAAGACCAATCCGAATTGCATGGCAGCGCTCAGGGCGAACGTGATCTTCACGAACGTCGGGCTGACCCCCGATGGCGACGTGTGGTGGGAAGGAATGACGAAGGAACCACCGCCCAAGCTGACCGACTGGCGCGGTGAAGAGTGGGCTCCCGGATCAGGCCGCCTGGCGGCGCACCCGAATGCCCGGTTCACGGTGCATGCCTCGCAGGTTCCATCGATCGATCCGGACTGGGAAAATCCGGACGGCGTGCCGATTTCAGCCTTCATCTTCGGCGGCCGCCGATCCGACACGGTGCCGCTCGTCGTGCAGGCGTCCAACTGGACGGACGGCGTGTACATGGCTGCGACGATGGGCTCGGAAACTACCGCGGCCGCGACCGGCAAGGTCGGCGTCGTGCGTCGCGATCCCTTCGCGATGATTCCATTCGTTGGCTACAACATGGCCGACTACTTCGGTCATTGGCTCAAGCTCGGCTGGAACGTCTCGCAACGACCGCAGATCTTCCAGGTGAACTGGTTCCGCACCGATGCCCAGGGCCGGTTCATCTGGCCGGGCTTCGGAGAGAACATGCGGGTCCTGAAATGGATCGTTGAGCGTGTGAGCGGTCGTGCGAAAGCGATCGAGACCCCGCTGGGCTGGGTGCCCGACTACGATGATATCGAGTGGTCCGGGCTGGGTTCGTTCACGCGCGAGCAATTCAAATCCGCGACCACGATCAATCCGGACGAATGGGAAGCCGAGCTCGCGTTGCATGACGAGCTGCTGGGCAAGCTGAAGGACCGGCTACCTCGGCAACTCGCGTTGCGCCGCGAGACGTTACATCTCGATTTGCAAGCCTGAGCGCGGGCGAGCGCGTGACCAAGGCTGCGTAGCGCGGCGTTCGTTCGTGGTCCCGGGCGCCTTGCCTCGGCTCAATCCGGCAAGATGACGCGCGTTTTTCACCGCAGCCTACGACAGAAGTATCCGTTGGCGGTCCGTGGCGACGGGATGTATCTCGTCGACGCTGCGGGCAGACGTTACCTGGACGCCTGTGGTGGCGCCGCCGTGTCCTGCCTGGGACACTCCGACCGAAGTGTTGTCGACGCGATCAAGGCCCAGCTCGACCGGTTGCCTTACGCGCATACGTCGTTCTTCACCAACGAGCCGATGGAAGCGCTGGCGGACGACTTGATCGCTCATGCGCCCGCGGGGATGAGTCACGTCTACTTCGTCTCGGGCGGCTCCGAGGCGGTTGAGGCCGCGCTCAAGATGGCGCGACAGTACTTCGTGGAAGTCGGGCAGCCGCAGCGGCGGCACGTGATCGCCAGGCTGCAGAGCTATCACGGCAACACGCTGGGCGCGCTGGCAACCGGCGGAAATATCGGGCGCCGCAAGCAGTACGCGCCGCTATTGTTTCCGGTGCAGCACGTGGCCCCTTGCTACGCGTATCGCGGCAAGAACCGGGAAGAGAGCGACGAGGCCTACGGAACGCGACTTGCCGAAGAGCTCGATGCGGCTATTCGTGCCCTGGGTCCGGAAAGCGTCATCGCATTCTGCGCGGAAACAGTGGTCGGCGCCACGCTTGGCGCCGTGGCGCCCGTGCCCGGCTATTTCCGCAAGATCAGGGAAGTGTGCAGCCGGCACGGCGTGCTGCTGATTCTCGACGAGGTCATGTGCGGAATGGGACGCACGGGCACCCTATATGCCTGCGAGCAGGAGGACGTTGCACCGGACATCGTGTGCGTCGCGAAGGGACTCGGCGCAGGCTATCAGCCTATCGGCGCGGCAATCGTGTCGGAGCGATTGGTCGAGGCGATTCGCGAAGGAACCGGGTTTTTCCAGCATGGCCACACGTATCTCGGGCACGCCGCGGCGTGTGCCGGTGCCCTCGCCGTGCAGCACGCCATACGCGACCGCGATCTCCTGGGGAATGTCGGGCGAATGGGCGAGCTGCTGGGCGAGAAGCTTCGGGCGCGTTTCGCCGGGCATCCCAACGTCGGGGATATACGGGGCCGAGGGCTGTTCTGGGGTATGGAATTCGTGCGTGACCGGAAGACGAAGGAGCCGTTCGATCCTGCGCTGCGCCTGCATTCGCGGCTCAAGGCGCAGGCGATGGATCTGGGGCTGATGTGCTACCCGATGGGCGGGACCTTGGACGGTGAACGAGGCGATCATGTCCTGCTCGCTCCGCCGTTCATCATGGAGGCGGGTCACGCGGACGAGATGGTGGAAAAGCTCGCCGCCGCTTTGGATCGCACGCTCGCTACTGCATCGGCTGGCAGCTGAGCAGATCGCCAGTACGGAGTGTCCGCGGTCTATAGCTGGACTACGTCGCAGCGCGAACGACCAGTACCGAGCACTTCGCATGCTGCACGACATGTGCCGCATTCGAACCGAGCAGGTGATCGGCCAGCTCCGGGCGGTGTGAAGCCATGACGATGAGGTCTGCGCCAATCTCGGCAGCTACGCGAAGGATCTCCCTGTGTACCTTGCCGTGGCCGACGATGTGCTGGACGGCGATGCCGGAGGGCACATGGTCGCGGGCGAACGCGTGCATCCACTGACCGGCCTGGTCGAGAATCTTCTGCTCGAAGTCCATGGGCAGGAAAGACGACACATTACCGACGCCAAGCCCCGGTACGACGGTCAGGACGTGCAGTCTGGCGCCCGACGCCTTGCAATAATCGGTGGCTACGGGCAACGCCGTCTGCCACGACGCTTCGTGCTCGCGATCGACCGGTAACAGGATGTCTTTGAACACGCGATTCTTCCTTACGTGGCAGCGGGTTTCAGCCGGCGCCGACGCTGCAACAACACGACCCCGGCCAGCAGGATAAACCCGATCACCCACGCCAGCTGCTTGGGAGGCTGATCGGCCGCGATTCGAGCGCTAAGGATCTTCTGGTCGAACTTGAGGCCCGCTTTCTGCGCCGGGCTGCCGAATGCGACGGCATCGATGATCAGGGTGTTGTCCTGCTGGATCACCTCGATGCCGGTCGCGCCAAGGCGCGCCTTTCCGTCCTCGCCGGCACCGAGTTCGAGCGGGGCAAAGAAGACCTTGGGATTCCCGAAATCGTCTTCTCCAGCGATCTGTAGGCGGATCTCGGTGCCAGGACTGGCCGATCCGGATTCCTGGACAACGCTCGATGCGGGGACTTCGTGATAGGGCGGGGAGACCATATCCATCCAGAAACCGGGTCGGAACAGGATGAAAGCCACCAGGAGCAGGATTGCCGACTCGTAAATTCGGCTGCGCACGAGAAAGTATCCTTGGGTTGCGGCGGCAAAGAGCAGCATCGCAACGGTGGCGGTCACGAACGTTCCGAGCGCGGTGAGCCAGTCGACGTTGATTAGGAGGAGATCCGTGTTGTAGATGAACAGGAAAGGCAATGCAGCCGTACGCAGGCTATAGAAGAAGGAGGTGAGTCCGGTCTTGATCGGATCGCCACCCGATATCGCGGCAGCGGCGAACGCCGCCAGGCCGACAGGTGGCGTGATGTCGGCCATGATGCCGAAGTAGAAAACGAACAGATGGACCGCGATCAGCGGGACGATCAAGCCCGCCTGTGCACCAAGTTCGACGATCACCACTGCCATCAGCGAAGAAACCACGATGTAATTGGCGGTCGTCGGCAGCCCCATGCCGAGGATGAGGCTGATCACGGCGGTGAGAAAAAGCACGGCAATGATGTTCCCGCCGGAAAGCGCCTGAACGGCGTCGACCATCACTGCGCCGAGGCCGGTGAGGGTGACTGTTCCCACGATCACTCCCGCGGCAGCGGTCGCGATGCCGATGCCGATCATGTTTCGGGCACCGGTGACGAGACCGTCCAGAAGCTCGGCAGCACCCTGGCGCCATGCGGCGCTCATCTTGCCCCGACGGCGAAAGAACGCGATGAGGGGGCGCTGCGTCAGCAGGATGAAGATCATGAACACAGTGGCCCAGAATGCCGACAGGCCGGGTGAGAGCTGCTCGACCATGAGGGCCCAGACGAGCACCACAACCGGCAGGAGGAAGTGCAGGCCTGCTTTGACGGTGGGGCCGACCTCAGGTAGCTCGACGACCGGGGCATTGGGATCATCGAGCTTGAGCTCTGGATGACGCGAGGCGTACCCGATGAGTCCGATATACGCGGCAACGAGCACCAAGGCGATCACATAGCTCGCGGCGGCGCCGAAGGCCGGTCTCATCCAGGCCACCGCGTAATAAGAAACGCCGGCCAGAACGATGGTCCCCGAGATGACGAATCCCCACGCGACAAGCCTTTGCATCAATCCACCTGTCTGGCGCTTGGGTAGCGCCTTCATGTCTGCTTTGAGCGCCTCGAGGTGAACGATGTAGAACAGCGCAACATACGAGATGAGCGCGGGGAGAAAAGCGTGCTTGATGACATCCGTGTAGGGAATTCCGACGAACTCGACCATCAGGAATGCCGCCGCGCCCATCACCGGAGGCATGATCTGCCCGTTCACGGAGGAGCTGACTTCGACTGCACCCGCCTGCTCGGCCGTGTATCCGACCCGCTTCATCAGGGGGATCGTAAATGTGCCGGTAGTGACGACGTTGGCAATGGAGGACCCGGAAATCAGGCCGGTCATGCCGGATGCCACCACCGCGGCCTTGGCCGGGCCACCGCGCAGGTGACCGAGCAGCGAGAACGCTACCTGGATGAAGTAGTTTCCGGCGCCGGCCTTGTCCAGCAGCGAGCCAAACAGAACAAACAGGAAGACGAAGCTGGTGGAGACGCCGAGCGCCACGCCGAAGACGCCCTCGGTCGTGATCCATTGGTGATTGACCACGGCATTGAGAGAAAACCCGCGGTGCGCGATCACATCCGGCATGTAGGGACCGAAGAACGTATAGGCAAGAAAGACCGCAGCAAGAATGGTGAGCGGTGGGCCCAGGCTGCGTCGCGTCGCCTCGAGCAGCAACACCATTCCGATGCAGCCGACGATGATGTCCCGCGTGAGGGGCGCGCCGGGGCGGGCCGAAAGCTCGACGTGAAACAGGAAGAGATAGGCGGCGCAAAATGCGCCGACCAGAGCGAAAACCCAATCTTGAACGGGAACGTACGCGCGCGGCGAACGACGCAGCGCAGGGTAGGCGAGAAAGGCGAGAAAGACCGCGAACGCCAAGTGAATCGAGCGTGCTTCCGTGTCGTTGAACACGCCGATTCCGACCATGAAGGGAATCGGGGAAGCGAGCCACAGCTGGAAGAGCGACCACAGCAGCGCCACTCCCAGCATCACCTGCTTGACTACGCCATGCGGATTTCTCCCACCCGTATCGGCCTGGGCAACGAGATCGGAAAGTCCCTCGCCCGACGTGGCTCCGCCGGCGTGCGCCTCCGCGGCCATGTCGGCCTCCTCTTATTCTTGCGTGGAAGGCGGGAAGCGCTGTGCTTCCCGCATCTTCATCCTGGCTACATCCAGCCTTTTTCTTTGTAGTACTTCACCGCGCCCTCGTGCAGCGGCGCCGAGAGATTTCGGGTGATCATGAGTTTCGGATCGAGATTGGCGAAGGCAGGATGCAGCTTCTTGAAACGGTCGAAATTCTCGAACACGGCCTTCACGACCTGATAGACCTCTTCGGGACTGGTCTTGGCCGACGTCACGAACGTCGCCGCGACGCCAAAGGTCTCGATATCCTTGTCGTTACCTTTGTACATCTTGCCGGGAATGGTTGCCTTCGCGTAGTACGCGCTACCGTTGATCAGCTTGTCGATTTCGGGTCCGGTCACCGGCACGATGACGGCGTCACAGGAGGTCGTGGCTTCCTGAATCGAACCGTTGGGGTGACCAACCGTGTAGATGATCGCGTCGACCTTGTTGTCGCAGAGCGCGGCCGATTGCTCGGCGGCCTTGAGCTCGGATGCGAGCTTGAAGTCGCTCATCTTCCAGCCCTTGGCCTCCATGACGACTTCCATGGTGCCGCGCTGGCCGGACCCCGGGTTGCCGATGTTGACGCGCTTGCCCTTGAGGTCGTTGAAGCTCTTGATGTTGGCGTCCTTGCGGGCGACCACCGTGAAGGGCTCCGCGTGCACCGAAAATACGGAGCGCAGGTCCTTCATCGGGCCTTGTTCCTTGAACTTCGAGGTGCCGTTGTAGGCGTGGTACTGCCAGTCCGACTGTGCGACCCCCATTTGCATCTCACCGGCGCGAATCGCGTTGATGTTCGCCACGGACCCGCCAGTCGAAGGCGCAGTGCACCTGATACCGTGTTCCTTGGCGCCGCGGTTGACCAGTGAGCAGATGGATTGGCCCACCACGTAGTAGACGCCGGTGGTACCGCCGGTACCGATGGTGACGAACGTCGTCTTTTGCGCCACCGCTGCGCCGGGCGCCAGCAGTGCAATTGTCAAGATCGCGGCCGCACCGGCCTGAATGCTGAACTTCGACATTTCTTCCTCCTTGTCTTTCTTGCTGCGGAATGAAATTCGGGAACCCCGTCGTGCACCTGGCACTTGCGTGTTGAAAGTTACTCGCCTCGTTGGAGGCGCGCGACGGTTCGAAATGCGATTGCGTGGGCTTCGCGGCGGCCTCAACGCGCGCTGTGATCGTCCACGCCGGCTGTGGCCCGCGGGAAAGCAGGTCAATCCAAACAGCACGGCGCAGGCCGGGAACTCGTTGCCGCGGAGACGTGTAAGCCACTTTAGGTTACCACCGCTGGCGGATTTTCGCCGCGGGTGCGCGGGTGCCCAGGATAGGGGGTTTCCGCCCCGCGTATGTTACCGGCCCGACTCGCAGACGCCATGCGAGTCCGACGGTATAGGAGTGAGCACATACCCTCATGATATTGCCTGTAGATAGGGCGAAGTAGCGGCGCTACGGACAAAGGGAAAGCCCGAGTCTGGTCCGTGATCGGGCCATGTTTCACGTGGAACACATGATGGCTCAAAGTACCAATTCGCTGGTTTCACGTGGAACATTTCGCGTCTCAGCGAGCCGGGGCCAAAGCGCGTATTATTGCGGCCTCCTGAAGGCAGCGAGCCATGCAGCCAACCAGATCGTTTGACGTCATAGTCGTTGGAGGTGGCCATGCGGGCACCGAGGCGGCGCTTGCCGCCGCGCGATCGGGTTGCGAGACCTTGCTGTTGACTCACAGCATCGAGACGCTTGGCCAGATGTCCTGCAACCCCTCGATCGGTGGCATTGGCAAGGGACATCTCGTCAAAGAGGTCGATGCGCTGGGCGGTGCGATGGCACTTGCGACCGATGCGGCGGGCATTCAATTCCGGATCTTAAACGCCTCGAAGGGCCACGCGGTACGAGCAACTCGCGCCCAAGCTGATCGCGCCCTCTACAAGCAGGCGATTCGGTCGAAACTGGAGAATCAGCCAGGCTTGACGCTCTTCCAGCAAGCCGTCGACGATCTGATCCTTCAGGGCGACCGAGTCGTCGGCGTCGAAACCCAGCTTGGCATTCGATTCAGCGGGCGCGCCGTGGTGTTGACCACAGGCACATTCCTGGGCGGTCTGGTCCACGTCGGTCTCGAGAACTACCAGGCTGGTCGCGCGGGGGACCCTCCTGCAAACACGCTTGCGGCGCGACTGCGTGAGCTGGCGCTGCCTGTAGGGCGCCTCAAAACAGGCACCCCACCGCGTATCGATGGTCGGACGATCGATTTCTCGGCCATGACGGCGCAACCCGGAGATTCCCCGGAGCCGGTGTTTTCGTTTGTGGGACGCCGGGACATGCATCCCGCCCAGCTTCCCTGCTGGATTACCCACACGAACGAGCGCACACACGCAATCATCCGCGCGGGGCTCGATCGTTCGCCGATGTATACCGGCAAGATCGAAGGCGTCGGCCCTCGGTACTGCCCCTCCATCGAGGACAAGATCCATCGGTTCGCCGGCAGAACCAGCCACCAGGTCTTCCTGGAGCCAGAAGGGCTCACAACGAACGAGTTTTACCCCAATGGGATCTCCACGAGCCTTCCTTATGACGTCCAGGTCGACCTGGTCCACTCGATTCGGGGGCTCGAGCAGGCGGACATCTTGCGACCCGGATACGCGATCGAGTACGACTATTTCGATCCGCGCGGGCTCAAATCGTCGCTCGAGACCAAAGCGATTGCAGGGTTGTTCTTTGCCGGGCAAATCAACGGCACCACCGGCTATGAAGAGGCCGCTGCGCAGGGGTTGCTCGGAGGACTCAACGCGGCACGACTCGCGTCCGGTCAGACACCGTGGTGCCCGCGCCGCGACGAAGCGTATCTCGGTGTTCTGGTGGATGACCTCGTCACGCGGGGTGTGTCTGAGCCGTATCGCATGTTTACCAGTCGCGCAGAGTATCGCCTCATGCTGCGCGAGGACAATGCAGATCTCCGCCTGACAGATGTCGGTCGTAACCTGGGGATCGTGGACGACGCACGCTGGGAATCATTCCAGCGCAAGCGCGACGCGATAGCTCGCGAGCACCAACGCCTGGAATCAACCTGGATCAGCCCCCGGGAGATGTCCGCTGCCGATGCCGCGCGCGTCTTTGGGCAGGCCATTGAGCGCGAATACACCGCACACGATCTCCTGAAGCGGCCGGGCGTGACCTATGCGTCATTGCTGTCGTTGCCTGGCGCGGGCCCCCCGGTAGACGATCCCGCAATCGCGGAACAGGTCGAGATTCAGGTTAAATATCAAGGGTATATCGTCAGACAGCAGGGTGAGGTCGCGCGCAACGAAAAGCTGGAAGATACGGTTCTTCCCCCCGACTTCGACTACTCGGCAGTGCGCGGGCTATCGATGGAGGTGCAGCAAAAGCTCGCCAGGTATCGGCCCGAGACCATTGGTCAGGCGTCGCGCATCTCGGGCATGACACCGGCCGCGATTTCGCTCCTTCTCGTTCACCTGAAACGGGCAGATCGAAGCGCCTCTCGATCCGAGCAATCTTCAGCGGCATGAACCTGGACGCCGCGCTTGCGGCTGGCATCGACGCGCTTGGGCTTCAATTACAGCCATTTCAGAGACAGCAACTACTCACTTATATTCGACTATTGGCCAAGTGGAACGAGGTCTACAACCTGACTGCGATTCGGAACGAGCATGAAATGCTGAGTCATCACCTGCTCGATTCGCTGGCGCTCGTCCCCCACGTCGACGGCCGGCATTTCCTGGACGTTGGAAGCGGGGCGGGGCTCCCTGGAATTCCCGTGGCCATCGCGCGATCGGAGTGTGAAGTCACCCTGCTCGACAGCAATCAAAAGAAGGCTGCATTCCTGCAGCAGGCCGTGATCGAGCTCGAGCTGGCGAATGCAACCGTCCGATCCGCGCGCGTAGAGACCTGGCGACCCGATCGTAAATTCGACGTGATTGCGTCGCGTGCTTTCTCGAGTCTCGCGGACTTTGTCGGGGATTCGCAGCATCTGCTTGCCGCCCACGGAGTGTTTGCTGCAATGAAGGGCGCATACCCTGACGCAGAACTCGCGGGCCTGCCGAAGGACTACCAGGTCCGGTCGGTGAAACGGCTAGCGGTGCCGGGTCTGACCGGGGAGCGTCATCTTGTCCTCGTGGAGCGAGCAACGTCATGACGCGCATCATCGCGATCGCCAATCAGAAGGGCGGCGTGGGCAAGACCACGACCACCGTGAATCTCGCCGCGGGCCTCGCACGTTCTGGCAAGCGTGTCCTGCTGGTGGACCTCGATCCGCAGGGCAATGCGACCATGGGCAGCGGCGTCGACAAGCGCGCACTCAAGCACACCGTCTACCACGTGCTGCTCGGCTTGAGTTCCGTCGAGCACGTGCGTATTCAGCCGGAAACAAGCGGGTATGAAGTGCTCCCCGCAAACCGCGAGCTGGCAGGCGCCGAAGTCGAGATGGTAGGGCTCGAGAATCGCGAGGTTCGGCTCAAGGCTGCGCTCGCGCCGGTCGCAGACGAGTACGACTTCATCCTCCTCGACTGCCCGCCGGCGCTCAATCTCCTCACACTCAACGGACTGGTGGCGGCGCACGCGGTCATGATCCCGATGCAATGCGAGTATTACGCGCTCGAGGGACTCACCGATCTCGTCAACACCATCAAGAAGGTGCGCGCACACCTCAATCCGCAGATCGAAATCGACGGCCTGTTGCGCACAATGTTCGATCCGCGGAACACGCTCGCGCAACAGGTATCCACCGAGCTGCAGCAGCATTTCGGCGCCAAGGTCTACGAAACCATCATTCCGCGCAATGTCCGGATTGCCGAGGCGCCGAGCTATGGAAAGTCCGCGCTGGATTTCGATCCGACATGCAAAGGATCGCAGGCCTATGTTGCACTGGCCGCCGAAGTCCTGTGGCGTGAAAGCGCGTCGCAGGCCACCGCTTAGCGCGGACAGCGCGAGACGCTCGACCCAGGGAGACCGCAGGATGATCAAAGCAAAGGGACTTGGCCGCGGCCTTGACGCTCTTCTCAACAATGACGAGGGCGGTGAAACGCGCGAGACGCTCGCAACCGCTCGGGTCGAACAGCTCCACCCCGGCCGCTTTCAACCGCGCACGCGCATGGACGAGCAGTCGCTCAACGAGCTCGCGCAATCGATACGAAGCCAAGGGTTGATGCAGCCGATCCTGGTGCGCAACGCCGGCTCGCAGCAGTACGAGATCATTGCCGGCGAACGCCGCTGGCGCGCGGCTCAGATCGCAGGCCTCGCGGAGGTGCCGATCGTCATTCGCGACGTTCCCGACCAGGCGGCGCTCGCGATGGCGCTGATCGAGAACATTCAGCGTGAGAATCTGAATCCGCTCGAAGAAGCCACCGGCATCCAGCGACTCATCGACGAGTTCAAGCTCACCCACCAGGAAGCGGCCGACGCCGTGGGCCGCTCACGAACCGGTACCACCAACCTTCTTCGGCTGCTGAATCTCGAGCCAACCGTGCAGCAACTTCTCATGGAAGGTCGCATCGACATGGGGCACGCGCGTGCGCTGCTCGCGCTCGAAGGAACACGACAGAAGGATCTCGCGCGCAAAGTGGATCGCGAAGGATCCTCAGTGCGCGAGACCGAGCACCTCGTCCAGGCGATTCTCCATCCAAAGGTGAAAAGCGCACCGACTCGGACGCGCATCGACCGCGACACGGCGCGCCTGCAGGAAGAAGTGTCGGAGCGGCTCGGAACGACCGTCGAAATCCGGGCCGGCAAGAAAGGGGCCGGAAAGCTCATCGTTGACTATATGAATCACGCCCACCTTGACGAGTTGCTCGAAAAATTGACCGGATGACGACACGCTATGCGCCTGTCATAATTTCGGCGGCGCACAATTGTGTACTCTTGCCGCTGCCGCAACGCCAGGCCGTGGCGGTGAGCGTATCTAGGCGCAGAATGGAATGAGGAGTCGGTATTCCGGCCAGCGACGAGGAATGGCTGGCTGGATCAGGAGGCAATATGAAGCCGCGGAGCTTTGTCTGCAGCGTCATGATCGGCGCGCTCGCCGCGGGTGCGAGCGCCCTTGCCCAGAGCAGCGGCGATCCTCTGGGCGTATACGGTGTAGGGTTCGCTGTCCCAGATCAGTCGGATTTCAAGGTGCATCGCTCCATTTCGGGCTTGCGCCTCGACACCGATGAAACGTGGTGGGGACTCGCCGGTACCGGTGGACACGTGCAGGTGGGCATGTCGCTAGCGCCGCGCCTTGGGACGGGAATCCCGTTTCCTGCGTTCACGTACCCCGATAGAGCCCATAATCCGGTCGAAGTTGGTCCAGGGCTGAGATGGCGGTCAACGGCCGGGACGTTGAGCGCAAGTTACCGTTTCGATCCCACGGGCAGCACTCAAGGCGAAAGCCTCAATCTGAGTTTCAGTCGTCCGATCATCTCCAACCAGGGGTTCCGCTTGCTTGCCTACGTCGGGGCAGAGTGGCAAAGCGGTCGAACGCTGGAGGTTGCGCCAGGGCTCACCGAACTGGGCGGCGCACGACCCATCTTCTCAACAGGTGGCGCCGCCAACATCGGATTCGGCCTCGATACGCACTACCAGGTGACCCGGTCCAGCGCGATTGTCGTGGGCGCAAGAGGGTTGCGATTCGGCGGGACACCCGTGGAAGGAGCCCTATATGCCGACCGTTGGCAGGCGACCCTTTACGGCGGCTACGCGTTCCGCTTCTAGGGCCGGGCAAAATGTTGCGCAACATTTTTTTGCCCGGTCGGGCTATTGCAGAGCGTCGCTGAAGGCCGTCAGCCGACTTTGAGCACCTCGTCCAGTACCCGCGTCCATCCGGCGGCGAGGTTGCCCAAGTTGTAGCCGCCCCCGCCAAATACCATCATCCGCCCGTCTGCAGACTCGTTCGCCAGTCGCGCGAGATCCCCTGCCACTCGCCCGTGCGCAGCAGGGGTGAGCCGCAAATCAGCGAGCGGGTCGCCCTCGAGACTCTCCGCCCCGCATTGCAGGAGGACAAATTGTGGCGCCTGCGCCCGGAGGTGCGCGAGCCCGCGCTCCCATGCTGCAAAGAAATCGTGGTCGCCCGCGCCCGGATCCAGGGGGAGGTTGAGCTTGGTCCCCGCGGCGGCGCCTCGGCCCCGCTCATCAGCGTGGCCGGTTCCAGGGTAAAGGAAGTGCCCACTCTCGTGTATATCCACGATGCACAAGCCTGGATCCGCTTCATAGGAGTAATAGATGCCGTCTCCGTGATGCACGTCTATGTCCACATACGCGATGCGCTCCACGCCGAATTGTGACCGCAGCGTGTCGATCACCACACCTAGATCATTGAACACACAGAACCCGGCGGACTCACCGCGGCGGGCATGATGCAGGCCGCCGATGGGTTGAAAGGTCTTGACGGCCTGACCCGCCATGATCCGTTCGAGACCCTCCAAGGCGGTTCCCGCCACCGCCGCCCCGGCATCGAAGACGCCAGGGAACGCCGGAGTGTCGCCTGAGTCGAGATACCCTTCGCCGGCGTGCGACCTCGATTGCACCCACTCGACGTGCTGCGCGGTGTGGAATCGCTGGAGTTCGGATCGCGTCGCTGTACGCGCGTCCCTTACGGTTACTCGACGGTGCAAATTCTGCTGTTGTGCGGCGGACCAAAAGGCAGCCTGGCGATCGACGCCCAGCGGGTGCCCGGCTGGAAATCCGTACTTCGCCAGCGCATCACCCAAGAACAGAACGAGATTTGCCGCCAAGACACTTGCCCTGCATTGATGCGTTCTCCCGCATTATCGCAGCGCGAATTCGATCCGACACGTCCTTGGATCCGACGCGACGGGTGTCTTCGAGGCACAATCCGCGCCATGCCAGTTGACGGGAGTCTTGCACATGAAGATCTGCCGCTTTGACAACGACCGGCTTGGAATTGTCGAAGGCGATCACGTTCTGGACATCAGCGACGCCCTCGACGTCATTCCGATGTCACGCTGGCCGCTTCCTGTCGGCGACCCGCTGATCATCCATTTCGATCAAGTGCTCGCGCGGGCACGCACGCTGACTGGACCGTCGCGGCTACCCCTCGCGGGCGTGCGGCTGCAATCGCCGGTGGCAAACCCCTCCAAGATCATCGGTGCGCCGATCAATTACATGGCGCATATCGACGAAGCACGACGGGACCCGGGTATTGCTCACGGCCGGGACATCAAGACCATCGGCGACTGGGGCCTTTTCCTAAAAGCCACCAGCTCGCTTATCGGGCCGAGCGAACCGGTTCGTCTGCGATTTCCCGATCGTCGCAACGACCACGAAGTCGAGCTTGCAATCGTGATCGGCAGGGGAGGGTCGTACATTTCGCGCGCCCGCGCGCTCGAACACGTCTGCGGATATGCGATCGGACTGGATATGACGGTCCGCGGACCGGAACTGCCCAGCTTTCGCAAGTCCGTCGATACCTACAGCGTACTCGGACCATGGCTCGTTACATCCGACGAGATCGCGAACCCCAACGATCTCGCGCTTTCGCTGGCCGTAAATGGCGAGATCCGGCAGCAGGCGAGCACCCGCTTGCTCGACTACGACTGCGAGCGGCTGATCGAGTTCGCATCGAGTTACTACACGCTTTGCCCCGGCGATGTGATCATGACGGGCACGCCGGCTGGCGTCGGCCCGGTGCAGCCCGGCGACGTGATGGTGGCCGAAATCGCGGGGGTGGGTCGGATGGAGGTTCGGGTCGCGGCGGACGAATCCTCCTGAGTAGGCCGTTTCCGGTTTGACGCACCGCGGCAGACCCATTTACAATCCAGCGGTTTTTCTGCAGGTGGCGGAGGAGGGCCTCGCACCGCGCGCGGAAGCGGGCACGCCGCCCGGCTCCGCGAGCGCATGCGCGATTTTCCGGGAGTCGGAGTTCGAACCGCACCGCGGCAGGGTGTTTACGCCGAAATTGCGGAGGATCGCCGGAATCGCGCGGGGCGTATTCCCTGGCCACCCGCAAGTTTGGGACGACGTGCAGCTCAGGCCCTATCGCATCGTAATTCGCTGGCAAGTCGCAGCGACCGTCCTGATGGCGTTGGTCGGTGGCCTGCTGGACGGACGACATGGCGCAATTTCCGTGCTGCTTGGCGGAGCGGTGGTAAGCACCGCAGCGGCGTTGTCCATGCTGGTGGCGTCGTTTGGCGCGAGAGTGAGCGCAGGTCCCGGCGGCGCGTTGCTTGCGTTGCTGCGGGCCGAAGCCGTGAAAGTCGCGGTCATCGTGCTGCTGCTGTGGGTGGTGTTTTCGTCCTACAAGGACGTGGTAATACCGGGATTCATCGGATCCTTCGTCGTTTCGCTGGGGATCCTGGCAATGGCGATTTTGGTGCGCGAATCGAAGCACGAGTAAAGAACGAACAACGAGCAAACGAAGAACGAATGGGCGACATTCATGGCGTCTGAAGCATTAACTCCCACGTCCTACATCACAGGTCACCTGACGCACCTCGCGAAACCGATCGGCGACGGCGGCTTCTGGGTGCTGCACGTCGATACGTTCGTGACGTCCTTGCTGCTTGGTGTCCTGGGCATAGGCTTTCTCTGGTGGTTCGCCCGTGGTGCAACGTCCGGCGTACCCTCGCGGCGACAAGCCTTCGTCGAGATCATGTTCAACTTCATCGACGGCCAGGCCAAGGAGATCTTTCACGGCGAGCGCCACACGTTGATCGCGCCCCTGTCGCTCACGGTGTTCGTCTGGGTCCTCCTCATGAACGCGATGGATTTTCTGCCCATCGATATCATGGCCCTGGGAACGCACGCCATCGCGCACCACTGGCGTCTCGTGCCGACCGCCGACGTCAACACCACCTTTGCGCTCGCGATCTCGGTCTGGGGACTGATGATCTTCTACAGCATCAAGGTCAAGGGTCTTGGTGGCTGGATACACGAGCTGTTTTGCGCGCCGTTCGGGTCGAACCCGCTTCTCTGGCCGGCGAATCTGCTGCTCAACATCGTCGAGTATTTCTCGAAACCCCTGTCCCACTCCCTGCGGCTGTTCGGAAACATGTATGCGGGCGAGATCATCTTCATGCTGCTCGGCCTGTGGGCCGCCACCGGAATCGCGGGGACCATTTTCGGCGCGATCCTGCACCTCGGCTGGTCGATCTTCCATATCCTGATCGTGGTACTGCAAGCCTATATTTTCATGATGCTCACCGTCGTCTACCTGGCGATGGCCCACGAAAGTCACTGACAAGCTTTCAATTCACCCCTTAAACACGCGACGAACGCGAAAGGAACGCGCAATGGAGAAACTTCAACTACTGGCGATGATTCAGGCCTACACCGGGGTCGGCATCGGCCTCATGATCGGGCTCGGCGCTGCCGGCGCCTGCATCGGTATCGGAATCATGGCGAGCCGCTTCCTGGAGGGCGCCGCACGCCAGCCTGAACTGATGCCGGCCCTTCAGGTGAAGGTCTTCCTCTTGCTCGGCCTGATCGATGCGTCGTTCATCATCGGCGTCGGTCTTGCGATGCTCTTCGCCTTCGGCAATCCGCTGCTCGCCGTCATCCAGCAGGGATGAGCGGTCACCGCCACATCGCGCAGTAAGGGGAAGGCATGAACATCAATCTGACATTGCTCATGCAGGCGGTGGGGTTCGGGCTGTTTGTCTGGTTCACGGCCAAGTTCGTCTGGCCACCCCTCCTGCGCGCCATAGAGCGCCGGCAGAAGGATGTGGCCGAGGGCCTTGCCGCTGCCGAGCGCGGCCGTAACGAGCTTGCGGAGGCCGGCAAACGGTCCGAAGCGGAACTGGCCGACGCGCGGGAAAAGGCCCAGGAGATCATCGCCCGCGCCGAAAAGCGCGCCACGCAGATCGTCGACGATGCCCGGCAGGCCGCACGCACCGAGGGTGAGCGTCTGATCGCCGGGGCAAAAGCGGAAACGGACCAGCAGGCCACGAACGCCAAGGAGCAACTCCGCGAGCAGGTAGCGGTGCTGGCAGTCGCAGGTGCCGAGAGGATCCTGCGGCGGGAAATCGATGCGAAGATCCATGCTGAGCTCCTCGCGCAACTGAAGCAGGAGCTCTGAGCCGCCATGGCCGAGACTGTCACCATTGCGCGCCCCTATGCGGAGGCGGTGTTCAGGCTCGCCGAATCCGACGGGCAATTCGACGCCTGGTCGGCGTTGCTCGAGCGCCTGAATTCTGCAGTTGCGCATAAGGACGTGCAGGCGTGCGCCGGGAATCCCAAGATCCGTGCATCGCAGCTCACCGATCTGCTTGTTTCCGTGATGGGCGAGAACGTTGCGGTACAGGCGAAGAGTTTCATACACCTGATCGTCGCCAATCGTCGCCTCACGGCCTTACCGGAGATACACGAGCTTTACGAGACCCTGCGACGCAAGCGCGAAGGTGTCGTAGAGGCCGAGATCGCCAGTGCGTTTCCCCTCGATGACACCCAGCTCAACGCACTGATCTCAGACCTTGAGCGCCGTTTCAAGCGCAAGGTTGAGCCGCACGTGTCCGTGGACAAGGAGCTGATCGGCGGTGTCCGGATTGCGGTCGGCGACGAGGTCATCGACGGCTCGGTACGCGGCAAGCTCGCGGCAATGTCCACCGCGCTGCTAAAGGTTTGAATTCAAGGAGCGACCATGCAACAACTCTCCCCCGCTGAGATCAGCGACCTGATCAAGAGCAAGATACAGGGCCTCGCGCTTTCGGCTGACGTCCGTACGCAAGGCACAGTGGTGACCGTGACCGACGGCATCTGCCGGATTCACGGGCTGTCAGACGTCATGCAGGGCGAGATGCTCGAATTTCCGGGCAATACCTTCGGCCTCGCTCTCAACCTCGAGCGCGACTCGGTCGGCGCGGTGATTCTCGGCGCGTACGAGCACCTCACCGAAGGCGACACGGTGAAATGTACCGGTCGCATTCTCGAGGTGCCAGTCGGCCTCGAGCTGATCGGCCGCGTGGTGAACGCACTGGGCCAGCCGATCGACGGCAAGGGCCCGGTCAACGCGAAGCAGACCGACGTCATCGAGAAAGTGGCGCCGGGTGTGATCACGCGCCGCTCGGTGGGCCAGCCGGTGCAGACCGGCTTGAAATCGATCGACTCGATGGTGCCGATCGGCCGCGGCCAGCGCGAGCTCATCATCGGCGACCGTCAGACCGGCAAAACCGCGGTGGCGGTGGACACCATCATCAACCAGAAGGGCAAGGATCTATTCTGCATCTACGTCGCGATCGGCCAGAAGGCCTCGACCATCGCCAACGTGGTGCGCAAGCTCGAAGAGCACGGGGCGATGGAATTTACGATCGTCGTCGCCGCGACCGCGTCCGAGTCGGCGGCGATGCAGTACATCGCGCCTTACTCCGGCTGCACGATGGGCGAATACTTCCGCGATCGCGGGCAGGACGCGCTCATCATCTACGACGATCTCACCAAACAGGCGTGGGCTTACCGGCAGATTTCGCTGCTGCTGCGTCGCCCGCCCGGGCGCGAGGCGTATCCCGGTGACGTGTTCTACTTGCACAGCCGACTGCTGGAACGCGCCGCACGGGTCAACGAGGAATACGTCGAGAAGCTGACCGGCGGAAAGGTCAAGGGCAAGACCGGATCCCTCACCGCGTTGCCCGTGATCGAGACCCAGGCTGGCGACGTGACCGCATTCGTGCCGACGAACGTCATCTCGATCACCGACGGCCAGATCTTTCTCGAGACCGACCTCTTCAACGCGGGTATCCGCCCGGCGATCAACGCCGGCGTCTCGGTCTCGCGGGTGGGAGGTGCGGCACAGACCAAGGTGATCAAGAAGCTCGGCGGAGGCGTGCGACTGGCGCTCGCCCAGTATCGCGAGCTCGCGGCCTTTGCACAGTTTGCGTCCGATCTGGACGAGGCCACTCGCAAGCAGCTCGAGCGTGGTCGTATGGTCACCGAGCTGATGAAGCAGGCACAGTACCAGCCGCAGCAGGTGTGGGAGATGGCGTTGACGCTCTTCGCGGTGAACAACGGCTACTTCGATGACGTGGACGTCAAGAAGGCGCTCGCCGCGGAACGCTCCATGCGCGACTACTTGAAGGACAAGTACTCTGCGGTGTGCGATCGCATCGAATCGACGAAGGATCTCTCCAAGGAAGACGAGGCGACCCTGCATGAGGCCGCGAAGGACTGGAAGAAGAACGGCACGTATTGAATCACGCACGTTGACGCACGTCGTTCGGCAGCCGCGTTGATCGAGCGGCGCAGAAAGAATCAGACACGATGCCTGGCACACGCGAAATACGAAACAAGATCAAGAGCGTGCAAAACACGCGCAAGATCACCAAGGCGATGGAAATGGTCGCTGCCTCCAAGATGAGGAAGGCGCAGGAGCGCATGCGCGCCACGCGACCGTACGCGGAGAAGATCCGCAACGTCGCGGCGAACATCTCGCATGCGAACCCGGAGTACAAGCATCCGTTTCTCATCGAGCGCAACTCGGTGAAGGGAATCGGTATCATCGTCATCACCACGGACAAGGGCCTGTGCGGCGGCCTCAACACGAACGTCCTGCGGCTTGCGCTCGGCAAGTACAAGGAGTGGGATGTCGAAGGCGAGCGCATCGAGGCGTGCACCATCGGCAACAAAGGTCTGGGTTTCATGCAGCGGATCGGCGCCAATGTCGTGTCGCAAGTCACCGGAATGGGCGATGCACCCCAGCTCGACAGGCTGATCGGCGCGATAAAGCTGATCCTGGACGGCTACCTTGCCGATCGCTTCGATCGCGTGATGCTCTTCTACACGCGATTCATCAACACCATGAAGCAGGAACCGGTGATGGAGCAGCTGCTGCCGCTGTCAGGCGAGCGGCTGGGCGCACCGGAAGGGTCGTGGGATTACATCTACGAGCCGGATGCGAAGGAAGTGCTCGACCACGCGGTCACGCGTTACATCGAAGCGATCATCTATCAGGCGGTCGCCGAGAATCTGGCGTCCGAGCAGTCCGCCCGGATGGTTGCGATGAAGGCCGCCTCGGACAACGCGGCAAGTGTCATAGACGAGCTCACGCTCATCTACAACAAGAGCCGCCAGGCGGGTATCACGAAGGAGCTTGCCGAGATCGTGGGCGGCGCAGCCGCCGTCTGACCGGGACTCCGATCAAGCAATATCACGAGCTAGGATAGAACCATGGCACAAGCACAAGGCACCATCGTTCAATGTATCGGCGCAGTGGTCGACGTCGAGTTTCCCCGCGAGGCGATGCCGAACATCTACGACGCCCTGGTCCTCGCGGATACGGGCACGTCGTTCGCCGAGAGCGGGCTGACGTTCGAAGTGGAGCAACAGCTGGGCGACGGCGTCGTACGCTGCATCGCGCTGGGTTCCTCCGACGGACTGCGCCGCGGCATGAAGGTGGCCGGCACCGGCGCGCCGATTACCGTGCCGACGGGGGTAGGCACGCTCGGTCGAATCATGGACGTGCTGGGACGTCCGATCGACGACGCCGGTCCGATCGAAACGGACGAACGCCGATCGATTCACCAGAAAGCGCCACAGTTCTCGGAGCTGTCGTCGTCCATCGAGCTGCTCGAAACCGGAATCAAGGTGATCGATCTCATCTGCCCGTTCTCGAAGGGCGGCAAGGTCGGACTGTTCGGCGGCGCCGGCGTCGGCAAGACTGTGAACATGATGGAGCTGATCAACAACATCGCCAAGGCGCACTCGGGCCTGTCGGTGTTCGCGGGCGTGGGCGAGCGCACGCGCGAGGGCAACGATTTCTATCACGAGATGAAGGACTCGAACGTTCTCGACAAAGTGGGCATGGTGTTCGGCCAGATGAACGAGCCGCCGGGTAACCGCCTGCGGGTCGCGCTGACCGGACTCGCGATGGCCGAGCGCTTTCGCGACGAGGGCCGCGACGTGCTGCTGTTCATCGACAACATTTACCGCTTCACGCTCGCCGGAACCGAAGTGAGCGCACTGCTCGGCCGGATGCCTTCGGCGGTCGGTTACCAGCCGACGCTCGCCGAGGAGATGGGGCGGCTCCAGGAGCGCATCACCTCGACGAAAACCGGCTCGATCACCTCGATCCAGGCCGTATACGTCCCCGCAGACGACCTGACCGATCCGTCGCCTGCCACGACATTCGGCCACCTCGATGCCACAGTCGTGCTCTCGCGCGACATCGCGTCGCTCGGCATCTATCCTGCCGTCGACCCGCTCGACTCGACGAGCCGGCAGCTCGATCCGCTAGTGGTCGGGGACGAGCATTACAGCGTTGCCCGGTCAGTGCAGGTGACGCTGCAGCGCTACAAGGAGCTGCGCGACATCATCGCGATTCTGGGCATGGACGAACTCTCGCCCGAGGACAAGCTTGCTGTGGCGCGTGCCCGCAAGATCCAGCGCTTCCTCTCGCAGCCGTTCTCGGTGGCGGAGAACTTCACCGGACAGAAGGGCAAGTACGTCTCGCTCAAGGACACGATCAAAGGTTTCAAGGCGATCGTCGACGGCGAGTACGACAGTCTTCCCGAGCAGGCCTTCTACATGGTGGGGGGTATCGAGGAGGCGGCGGAGAAGGCGAAGACGCTGCAATAAAGATCCGGCCATGGCAAACACAATCAAGGTCGACGTGGTCAGCGCAGAGGAGGCAATCTTCTCCGGCGAGGCGGAGTTCGTCGTGCTACCGGGTGAGGCGGGGGAACTCGGCATCTATCCGCGGCATACTCCCCTCATGACGCGCATCAAGCCGGGTGCGGTGCGGATCAAGCAACCTGGGCGGGACGACGAGGAGCTGGTGTTCGTCGCGGGCGGCATTCTCGAGGTCCAGCCGGGACTCGTGACGGTTCTCGCCGACACCGCGATTCGCGGTAACGATTTGGACGAGGCGAAGGCCCTCGAGGCGCAGCAGCGCGCCGAGGAGGCGCGGCGCAACGCCAAGGACCGTCAAGAGGTCGCCACCGTCGAAGGCGAGCTCGCGATGCTCGCTGCCCAGTTGGCGGCCATCCGGAAGCTGCGCGGTCGGCGAAGCTGACGGCTACCCGGCTTTTGCGCGCGGCACCTAGCCCGCAGTCGGGCGCGTCGGCCGAGAAAGACACCCATGGAGCGCTACGACCTCGTCGTCATCGGCGGGGGAATCAACGGCGCGGGGATTGCACGCGACGCCGCGGGTCGCGGATTTTCGACGCTACTCTGCGAGCAGAACGATCTTGGGTGGGCCACCTCCTCGGCCAGCAGCAAGCTGGTACACGGTGGCCTGCGTTATCTCGAGCACTACGAGTTCGGCCTCGTCGCCGAGGCGCTTGCCGAACGTGAGACGCTGCTGGCCATCGCGCCGCACATCGTCTGGCCGCTCGAATTCGTGCTGCCGCACGAGCAGCATCTGCGTCCGCGATGGATGATCCGGCTCGGGCTCTTCCTCTACGATCACCTCGGCCGTGCTCGGCTCGCGCTGAGCGGCCGCCGTTCCAGTCTGTCGAAATCCCGTTCGATCTTGCTCGACGCCAGCGCCTACGGCCGCGTGCTGAAACCCGAGTTCCGGAGGGGATTCGCGTATTTCGACGCTTGGGTGGATGATGCGCGCCTAGTGGTACTCAATGTGCGCTCCGCCGCCGATAAGGGCGCAGTCGTGCTGCCCCGCACCCGCTGTATTGGCGGAGCGCGATCGCGCGGGCTGTGGCGTCTCGAGCTGCGCGACACCCGGACGGGAGTCGTGCACAACATCGAGGCGCGCGCGGTCGTGAATGCTGCCGGGCCATGGGTGAAGCAAGTGCTGGATGGCGTGCTGCGCACGCCGTCACGCTATGGCGTGCGGCTCGTCAAGGGCAGCCACATCGTGGTGCCGCGCCTCTATGCGGGCAATCACGCGTACATCCTGCAGAATCCGGACCGGCGCGTTGTATTCCTGCTGCCTTACGAGGAGGAGTACACGGCGATCGGCACGACCGAAGTCCCGATGAAGGATCCAGATCGCGTGCCCACGTGCGCCCAGGCGGAGATCGCGTATCTGTGTGATGCCGCGAGCCGGTACACGGCAACGCCGGTAACACGCGAGCAGGTTGTCTGGGCTTGGAGCGGCGTCCGGCCGCTTTTCGACGACGGGCACGGCAACGCCTCGTCGGTGAGCCGCGATTACGTTCTGCACCTCGACGCTAACGGGCCACCGCTCGTTTCGGTGTTCGGTGGCAAGATCACTACCTACCGCGCGCTTGCCGAGGCAGTCCTGCAGAAGCTCGAGCGCTGGCTCGGACGCCGGCGCGCGTGGACGGCCAGCGAGCCCCTGGCCGGAGGCGATTTCGGGGGTTCGGGCTTTGCGAAGCTCGTCGAGGTATATCAAAGCCGATACCCTGCCCTGCCCGCGCAATGGCTGACCCGCTTGCTGCGCCGGCACGGCACGTGTGCAGCCGAGATCCTCGGCGATGCTGCCTCGGAGGCCGACCTGGGCCGGAATTTCGGGGGCGGGCTCTACGAGCGCGAAATTCGCTATCTCGTCGAGCGCGAATGGGCGATGGAGGCCGAGGACATTCTCTGGCGGCGTACGAAATGCGGATTGGGCATGAGCGCAGCGCAGCGTGGCGCGCTCGCGGACTGGCTTACGCTCAATCGCCGCTCCACGCGCCAATGACAAAGCGCACCATCCGGGTTGTTCCGCGTTTCCTGGAGAGACTTGTCTGGTACGAGGAGCAGGCATGAAGCCGCTCGTCGAGATGCCGCGCAACGTCGCGAGTGCAGTTCGCGGCGTGCTTTGCGACATCGATGACACGCTTACCACGGATGGACAGCTCACGCCGGAGGCGTATGCCGCGCTCGGCCAGCTGCGAAGCGCGGGACTCCTGGCGATCCCGATCACCGGCCGGCCGGCCGGCTGGTGCGACCACATTGCGCGGATGTGGCCGGTGGATGCGGTGGTTGGAGAGAACGGGGCGCTCTACTTCTGCTACGACCGCAAGGACCGAAAACTTCTCACGCGGTATCGGGACGACGCGAAGACCCGCGCGGTGAATCGCTCCCGGCTCCAGGCGGTGCGTGACAAGATACTTGCTGCCGTGCCGGGTGCAGCGGTCGCATCGGATCAGCTGTATCGCGAGGCCGACCTGGCCATCGACTATTGCGAAGACGTTCCACGACTATCCGACTTGGAGGTCGACCGCATCGTCGGAATCATGCGCGCTGCGGGAATGACTGCACGGGTGAGCTCGATTCACGTCAACGGCTGGTTCGGCGATTACGACAAGCTCGCCATGACCCGAATCCTGCTCAAGGAGCGCTTTGACGTCGACATCGATGTTGGCGCCGAGCGTGAACGCCTCGTCTTCATCGGGGATTCGCCGAACGACGCGCCGATGTTCGCGTTTTTTCCAACGGCGGTCGGAGTGGCGAACGTGCGCGCGTTTGCCGATCGGTCTCGAGCACCTGCCGGCCTATGTGACACGAGGCGAGAGCGGAGCGGGCTTTGTCGAGCTCGCGGGGTTCCTGTTGGACATGCGCCGATCGGGCGGTTGACGGCCTACTGACGGACCGCAGCGATCATGGAATGGTTCATCGGGTACCTGGCAATCGGCGCCGTCATGGGCTTTTTCGCGGGAATGCTCGGCATCGGGGGCGGCGCTCTCACCGTGCCGCTCGTCATCATGCTGTTCGAGGCGCAGAACCTGCCGAGCGAACACATCCTGCATCTCGCGGTCGGTACTGCAATGGCCGCGGTGCTTTTTACTTCGGTTTCGAGCCTGCGCGCGCACGCCAGGCGCGGCGCTGTGCGCTGGGAAGTGTTCCGCCGCATCACGCCCGGCATCCTTCTGGGCGGCCTGGTCGGCGGCCTGATTGCCGGGACGCTCTCGACGCGATGGTTCGCGCTCGTGTTCACGGGGCTCGTTTACTACGCGGCCACGATGCTGCTGGTCGAGTTCAAGCCCAAGCCATCGCGGCAATTGCCCGGGACAATCGGCATGTTCATTGCTGGAATGGCCATCAGCGGACTGTCCGCGCTTGTAGCCATCGGCGGCGCCGTCATGTCGATTCCCATGATGGTGTTCTGCAACGTACCGGTCCTGCACGCGATCGGCACTGCGGCGGCGATCGGCTTTCCGATCGCGCTGTCGGGGACGGTCGGGTATGTGGTGAGCGGCTGGAACGCGCCGGGACTGCCGTCTTACACGCTCGGTTTCGTCTACCTTCCGGCGCTCGCCGGAATCGTCCTGGCGAGCGTGCTGACGGCGCCGCTTGGAGCCGGCGTTGCACACCGCGTTCCGGCCCGGCGCCTGCGTCAGGTCGTCGCCCTGCTCTTCTACCTTCTTGCCACCCGGATGCTCTTCAAGCTCTGGTAGCGGCACGGGCAGCACTGCCGGTTTCGTTGTCAGGGTCCCGGTCTTGTGGGATCATGATCTTGCCCCTAGGTGATAACTCAAACCCGCCCGTTCGGAGGAGTACGACCATGAAATGCCACCGCGTGATGCTGCTGGCGGCAGCGGCTGTAGTTGCATTGGCGGCGCGTGCCGCGTATGCCGAGACGACGCTGACACTCGTTTATCCTTTTCCCGACCAGCTGATCTACACCAAGCTCTGCAAGGAGCTCGTGGACAAGATCAACACGGGCGCCAAGGGGATAATCAAGATCGACGTCAAGCCGTTCAACTCGATCAAGATGTTCGAGCAGCCCACTGCGGCATCCAAGGGCGTTGTCGATCTCGTCTGCACGCCGGCTGCCTTCTATGCACGTGCGATTCCCGAAAACGAGGCGATCTCGACCTCGAACTCTTCGCCGGCGAAAGTCCGGGCGAACGGTGGCATCAAAATGATCGACGAGCTGCACCAGAAGCTCTTCAACCTCAAGTACCTCGGCTGGACCGCGTCGGGGGGCCGGTTCCGGATCTATCTCAAGGACGCGCCCAAGTTCACCGCGCAGGGCCTGCCTGATCTCAGTGGCATCAAGATGCGCGACAATCCGATCTACGGCGCGTTTCTGAAAGCTCTCAACGCGAGCACCCACCCGATGGGATCGAACGAGGTGTATTCCGCGCTCGAAAAGGGCGTGGTGAATGCGACCGCGTGGGCGACGATCGGACTCATGGACTACAAGTGGGACAAATTCCTGCACTATGGTCTGGAGCCCGAGTTCTACCAGACCGACATCGGGTGGATCATGAATCTCGACAAGTGGAAGTCGCTCAGCCCCGACGCGCAGAAGCGGCTTCAGGAGATCGTGATCGCGCACGAGAACGCCGCCCGCGCGAAGCTAGAGGAATTGGCGCGTGAGGAGCGCGCAGCGCTCGTCAAGGAGGGCATGAAGTTCGAGACCGCGCCCAACGCCAAAGGCTATCTCGATCTGGCGGTGAACTCGGCCTATGACCGCATGACGCAACGGATCAAGGAAGCGAAGCGCGATCCCGCGGACGTTGCAAAGCTGCGCCAGCTGTTCATCGAGCAGTAAGGAAGGCGCACGCGAGCCCGAAACGCGTCCGGGGCACCGTCCCCGGGCGCCCCTGTTTGCCGGGCGCGACCAAATGCTGAGGACCCTGGGTCGATGGTACGAGGGCCTGCTGTGGCTCATGATGGCCGCGGCGTCGGTCTATATCGCCATGATGATGCTCGGCATCGTCTACTTCGCGGTCTTCCGCGCAGTCGGCTGGCGCTATAACCCCTATACATTTCCGTTCATCGAGTACGGATTCGTGTATGTGCTCATGCTGGGTGGGCCGTGGCTGGTGCGCACGCGCGGCCACATCCACATCGAGCTCCTCACCGCTGCAGTGCCGGACAAGGTACGCGCGGTTCTTTCGCGATCTGTGGCGGTCCTCGCCGCGCTCACCTGTCTGGCGCTTGCCTGGTACACGGGTGTACTCACGATCGATGACTTCACCGCAAACCGGTACGATGAGCTCCGCGCGCAACTCGATATCAAGCGCTGGATCGTCACGGTCTCGATGCCGATCGGCTTTGGCTTGATGGGGATCGAGTTCCTGCGCTACGTCTTCGGCCGCGAGCTGCTCCACACCGGCAAGGCCGGGCTCGCAGGAGAAGGCTAGCGGGCGGGGTGCAGCCCGCACCGCCAAATCATGGAGTGGTACTGGGCGCTCGCATCGCTCCTGGGGGCCATCCTGCTGCTGATGGCGCTCGGGATGCCCGTGGGTATTGCCTTCCTGGGCGTGAACGTCGCCGCCGCCGTGTACTACTTCGGCGGCGGTGGCCCTCTCTCGTTACGTGTCGTGAACGGCATTGGCACGCTCGCAGGCAACGCCTTCGAGTCGATGGCGAATTTCGCGATCGTTCCCATCCCGATGTTCCTTCTGATGGGCGAGCTTTTCTTCCACACCGGGCTCGCCACGCGCATGTTCAACGCAGTCGACAAGCTCATGGGCAAGATACCGGCGCGGCTTTCCTTCGTGACGGTTGCCGGCGGCACGGCGTTCGCCACACTTTCCGGATCGTCCATGGGGTCGACTGCACTGCTCGGCACGCTGATGGTGCCCGAGATGTCGCGGCGCAAGTACAAGAAGAGCATGTCGATCGGCCCGATTCTCGGGACAGGCGGCCTCGCGATGCTGATTCCGCCATCGGCGCTCGCCGTACTTCTCGGAACGCTCGCCAAAATCGACATCGGCCGGTTGCTCGTTGCGGGCATCGTTCCCGGCCTGATCCTGGCGGCGATGTATACAGTTCTCATCTACGTGCGTGCGCGGATCGATCCCGACGCGGCGCCGATCTACGAAATCGAGTCGATCCCGACACGCGCGAAGTTGCGCCTTTTCGCGCTCGATGTACTGCCGATGGTGTCAGTCGTCGGCATGGTCATCGTGCTGATCATGGGCGGGATCGCGACCCCCTCCGAATCTGCAGCCTTCGGCGGACTCGGGGTGGTGCTCCTTGCGATGGTCTACCGCTGCTTCAGCTGGCGCGCAATGTGGAGATCGCTCGAAGGCGCGACACGCGTGACGGTCATGGCGCTGCTGATTCTCTTCGGATCGCAGACCTTCAGCCAGATTCTCGCGTTCTCCGGCGGCAGCGCAGGGCTCATCAACTGGGTGACCGGGTTCGACGTTACACCGGTCGTCATGCTGCTCATGATGTTCGGCATCCTGCTGATCCTCGGGATGTTCATGGATCAGCTCGCGATGATGCTTCTCACGGTGCCAATCTTCTTCCCGATCGTCGCGACGCTCGATTTCGGGCTGCCGCTCGAGATGAAGATGATCTGGTTCGGCGTGATTATGCTGCTCGCGATGGAAATCAGCTTCACCACGCCGCCGTTCGGATTGCTTCTGTTCGTGATGCAGGGTGTCGCGCCACCCGGAACCACCTTCGTCGAGATCTGCCGGGCGGCAGTGCCTTTCATGGCCTGCGCAATGCTGCTGGTCGCGCTGATCATCGCATTTCCGGGCATCGTGACCTGGCTTCCATTCCTGAGCTGAGTATCGACCAGGGAAACTCTGCGCGAATCATCCCCGCGCAAGCGGGGATCCAGCACGCCTTTGAGTCAGCTCAGTCTGGATTCCCGCGTTCGTGGGAATGACCGACTACTTGTACTTTCCCTAGACCCACACCTGCAGCACGTAGTCGTAGGCGGCCTGCGCGTTCGTCATATCGACGCGCTGCAGCTTGATCCGGTATCCATTCTTGGTTCTGCGCAGGTGATGGACGTACGAACCCGCGAAATGGCGCACGTCGTCGCGGCGCAGCTCCATCATGTGAAAGCGCGAGCGCGCCACCACGTCGCCGTTCGGCTTCTCGCTCTCGATCATCACGTTTCCAACGACGTGGTTGGTGCCCCACTGCGGGCGTTGCGACCACGCGTCCGGGTGCAGCACCCGGTTCACGCGCACCGTCATCAGGTTCTTGTCCTCGGCAAAGATTGCCGGCATGCCCTCCCACGTCGTGTGCGACGGCTCGGGCGGCATCCAGTAGATCCCGTCCGGGGTGAAGAGGTCGATATAATCCTGCCAGCGCTTCGTATCGAGTAACTCGGCCTGCCGGAACAGGAACTGCTCGACCGCGTGCTGGGTATCGCGGCCGCTTGCCACGCGGGTGGGCGCCGTCTTGACCTTGCGTAACGACTTTGCGCTTCGTGGGGATTTCTTCTTCGCTGCTCGCTTGGGAGCGGCGTGCTTGCGTTTCGTTGCCATCGATCGATTCCGCCCCTCAATCCCGGGTCATGTACTCGGACCACGCCTTCATCTGATTGCGCATGGGCGCCTCCGAGGTACCCATGTTCGGTCCGGTCTCGATGTAACCGTCTCTAGCGATATCACGGCCATAGTGGCGATGGAAGCTCACCCAGTCGCCCCCTTCCGACGCGAGCCCCTGCTGGCACTTCCAGAAATTCTCCAGGTCGTCCGCGTTGATCATCGTCGCGGGAGAATTTACCAGGTTGTAGTAGGCCAGCGAGCGGCGGTAGATCGGCTCGGGCGCCCCCTTCAGGCGGAAGTGCCAGATTTCCGTGAGTGTCCTGTCGACGCCGAGCGGACGCACCGCGCGCAATTGCTGCAACGGCGACTGCACCGAGAGCCCTGGATAGAGGAGCACGTGGTGGATGTTGACGCCGAGAATTTCCTCCGCGCGCGCCTTGCCGTAGGCTTTCTGCATCGCCTTCTCGTAGGCAAGCGTGTCGGGATCTGTCGGACGCAGCCCCATGTATCCGGTCAGGATGCAGTGGCCATGCGGGTAGTTGAGTGTCTGGAACATGTCCCATTTGTCGATGGTCACCGTGGCGAATGCCGACAGCATGTGATAGGAGAGCGGCGCGTGTCCGGTGCGCTTCTCGATGGCGATCTCGACGTCGTGTGCCGCGCGCCCGGTAGATTGATGGGTGACTGACGGATGCAGCGCGTCGAGCTGGTTCTCGAGAAAGATCTTCCAATTCGAGTGCTGGATCACGCGAAAGCAGTTTGGCACGATCTCGACCTCGCCCTCGGGTGCGCGGTCGCACATGTCGTCGAAGGCGACGCGCGCAGCGCCGAGAAACTCCGTGAGGGTCGGACCATTCTCAGCGAGGCTGGCAAACACGAAGCCGCGGTAGGATTCGACGCGCGCAGCGTGTTTCATGTTGCAATCGGGGTTGTCGCGCGACCAGCGCGTCCCCTCGTATCCCGACTCCATCATGGGAATGGTGCGCAGCGTTCCGTCGTGCTGGAACGTCCAGGCATGGTAGGAGCAGCGGAAGAAATCGCCGGCGGAGCCGTGCCGGTCGCCGCAGATCATGTTGCCGCGGTGCGGGCAGCGGTTGTAGAGCACGTGCACGGCATTGTCCTTGCCGCGCACCATAAGCATCGGTTGCCGGCCGATCTGCACGGTGTAGTAGTCACCCGGTTTCGGAACCTGGCTTTCGTGACCGCAATAGATCCACACGCGCTCGTGGATGCGTTGCATCTCCAGCTCGAAGATCGTGGGATCAGAATAGACCTCGCGACGCACGCGGTCGGGCTCGACGAATTTTGCGAGATCAGGAATGCGCTCCTGAAGCATTGTTTCCTCCTGGATTGTTCGGGCGGCGCACGCGGCGCATCACCGACGCCGGGTTCGCCCAAGAACGGCGCAAGCTACTCCCGACGCCACTCGGTGGCAAGGTCCAATAGGGAGCAGCAGGGGAGCAGCAGGATGCTGCGACGCAACATCTATGCGCTAAGGTCGTTAACGCCGGTCTGAGTAGAGGGTTCGCTGCACACTACGCCTCGTCTGCCGCAACGTACGAACGCGCTGGTCGACGCCCATCATGCGGCGTCAAGTTCGACCGCGGCTCGTCCTGCGCACCAGGCAACAACTTGCATCAACCATGCCTTTTGGCCATATTAGGCCCTCAGCGGCGTCACCTGCCGCACGAGGAGGAGAAGACCATGAAGCACGGAATGAAGCGGCTGCTTTGCGCAGCGGCATTGAGCGGCGTTGCCGCGCTCGCGCAGGCGCAGACCGTCAAAGTCGGCGTCGTACTGACTTACACCGGAGGGGGCGCCGAGCTCGCGCAGCAGATCAGCCGGGGCATGGACATCTTCACGAAGCTCAACCCGGACGCTTTCGGGTCGTGCAAGATCGAGCTCGTCAAGCGTGATTCGAAGAACCCGGGCGGCGCTGCGGCCAAGACGGCGGTGCAGGAGCTGATCACCCAGGACAAGGTCGACCTGCTCACCGGATTCATCTTTTCGCCGAACGCCATCACCTCGGCATCCCTTGCCACTGCCGGCAAAAAACCGATGATCATCATGAACGCCGGCACCGCATGGATAACCAACCTGTCGCCGATGATCGCGCGCGTTTCGTTCTCGATGTGGCAGTCTGGCTACACGATGGGCGAGGCCGCCGCAAAGCAGCTCGGGGCGAAGACCGCGGTCGTGGGATATACCGACTACCCGCCGGGCAAGGACGAGCTGGCGGCGTTCAAGGCAGGGTTCGAGGGTGCGGGCGGAAAGGTGATCGATGAGATCCCGATGGGCGGCCCGGGCAAGGTGCCGGATTTCACGCCCTTCTTCCAGCGCGCCAAGGACAAGAAGCCCGACGTGTTCTTCGTCTTCGTTCCCGCCGGCGATCACGCAGTCGCTGTCGCGAAGACCTATGGGGCACTGGGCATGCGCGACGCGGGGATCAAGCTCATCGGTCCAGGGGACATTACCCAGGACAACAAGCTGCAGGCGATGGGCAAGGACGCGGTCGGACTGGTCACCATGCACCACTACAATGCCGATCTCGACAATCCCGAGAACAAGCGCTTCGTCGCCGCCTGGAAGAAGGAGTACGGAGCGGACTCGACACCGGATTTCATGGCCGTCCAAGGTTACGACGGCATGGCCGCGATCGCGCATGTGGCGAAGACCCTGAACTGCAAGATCGATCCGGACAAGGCGATGGCTGCCCTGAAGGGCTGGAAGTACGACAGCCCACGCGGCCCGATCATGATCGATCCGGCGACCCGCGACATCGTGATGAACGAGTACCTGAGCGAGCTGGTGGAGAAGGATGGCAAGCTCTACCAGAAGAATCTCGCAACGACTCCCGCCGTCAAGGACAAGTGCAAGGAGCTCGGCGTCGGCAAGTGCAAGTAGCCGGCCCGGGCGACTCGTCCGGCAGCACCAAGACCGCCGCCCTGCAAAGCTGACGGGCGGCGGTCTTTTTTCGTTAGGCGCATCGCGGCGCAATGGAACTTCTCAGCATCGCCCTCGGCGGCATCACGTCCGGCATGGTCCTGTTCATCGTGTCGGTCGGGCTCTCGGTCACGATGGGCCTGATGGGCTTTGTCAATCTCGCGCATGGCGGGTTCGCGATGCTCGGCGGTTACATCATCGTTTACGCGATGGGCGACCTGGGCTTCGCGTTTTTGCCCGCGCTGGCCGTCGGATTCGTTGCCGTCGCCGCGATCTCGGTGGTGCTCGAACGGCTGCTGTATGCGCGGCTCTACCGCGCTTCGGAACTCGACCAGGTGCTGTTCACCATCGGTCTGGCCTTCGTCATGACCGCTGCGGTCACACTGATCGTGGGTCCCGAGACGCAGTCGATCGTTCTGCCTGACTGGTTGCGCGGCCAGACCGATCTCGGCATCCTCGAATATCGCACCTACAGCCTCGCGGTGATCGTGGCTGGCACCGCGCTCGTCGTCGGGCTGTGGCTGGGATTCGAACGCACCCGGTTTGGCGCCAAGATCCGCGCCGCGGTGGACAACCGTCGCATGGCGCAGTCCATGGGCGTGGACGTGGGGCTGCTTTTCACCGTCACGTTCGCGATCGGGAGCGGACTCGCGGCCATCGGTGGCGGGCTGGGCGCCGAGATACTCGGCCTCGATCCGCAGTACCCGCTGCGCTACCTGGTCTATTTCCTGATCGTCGTCGCCGTCGGCGGGCTGGGACGCGTGAGCGGCGTATTCTTCGCCGCGCTGCTGATCGGGGTGCTCGATTTCGCGCTCAAGCTCTACTTCCCGAAGGGCGGAACGATATTCATCTACGCGTTCACCTTGGCGGTGTTGCTGTGGAGACCGCAGGGACTGTTCGGCAGGCGAACCGGATGACCGCGCCGCTCGCACCGAGCCTCGCCGCTGCGCACGCGCTTGCGAACCGGCACCGATTCAAGTGGTGGGAGGCTTTGCCCTGGATTGCCGCGCTGGCGGCGTACTTCTTTTTTCCGACCTACCTCTCTTTCGGCACCCAGGTGCTGATCACAATTCTGTTCGCGCTGTCCCTCGATCTCGTCCTGGGGTACGCCGGCATCATTACTCTGGGGCACGCTGCATTCTTCGGTGCCGGAGCCTACACGGTCGGCATCCTTGCACTCCACTTCGGTTGGAACGAGCCGCTCAGCGGCTTGCTCGCCGCAGGCGTGGTTGCCGGTGCGATCGGATTCGCGAGCGGACTGGTGCTGCTTCGCACCCAGGGCCTGACTCTGCTCATGGTCACGCTGTGCACGATGGCGTTGCTGGAGGAAGGCGCTAACATGGGCGCGGCCTACACCGGCGGCTTCGACGGCATGCCCGGGCTCTCGTTCACCGCGATATTCGGGGTCTTCGAGTTCGATCCCCTGTACTTTCGCGTGCAGTATCTGTACGCCCTGGGCGTGCTGCTGGTCTGCTTCATCGTCGTGCGCATGCTGATCTATTCGCCGTTCGGCCAGAGTCTGACGGGAATCCGCGAGAACGTGCTCAGGATGCACGCGGTCGGCGCGCCGGTGCAACGGCGTCTCGTGACCGTCTACACGATCTCCGCGGCGCTCGCCGGCATCGCGGGTGGGGTGTTTACCCAGTCGACCGCTTTTGTGAACCTGTCCGTCCTGGGCCTCGATCGTGCAGCGGGCGTGCTGATCATCCTGATCCTTGGCGGCTACGGACGGCTTTACGGGGCTTTTGTCGGAGCGGTCGCCTACATGATTCTCGAGCACACGCTCTCGCAGGCCTATCCCACCGCCTGGCAGCTCGGTATCGGCGTCGTGCTGATCGTGGTTGCACTCTATGCGCGCAACGGCATTCTCGGCATCGCCGGGACATTGCGCACGCGCGTGCGTGCGCGGGGTCCGGCGTGATGACGACGCTGCTCGAAACGCGCGGGCTATGCAAGAACTTTGGTGCACTCGAAGTGGCGCGGGAGATCGGATTTCGGCTCGACGCCGGAGCGCGGCACGCGCTCATCGGACCGAACGGTGCCGGGAAGACGACGCTCGTGAATCTACTCACCGGCCTGCTCAAGCCTTCTCGCGGGCAGGTGCTGCTCCGGGGCGACGACGTCACGCACCTGCCGCAGGCGGGTCGCGTGAAACGCGGCATCGCCCGCACCTTTCAGATCAACCAGCTCTTTCGCGGACTCACCGTGCTCGAGAACGTCTACGTCGCCGTCGCCGAGCGAATGGGCGTCGCGTCGTCGATGGTTCGCCCTGCGGGACGGCGCCGCGACGTCATCGACGAGGCAATGCGGCTTCTGGCGGCCCTCAAGCTCGCCGACGATGCGGGGCGCCTCGTGTCCGAGCTGCCGTACGGCAGGCAGCGGCTCGTCGAGATCGCGATCGCGCTCGGCCTCGAGCCCAGGGTGCTGCTGCTCGACGAACCGGCTGCCGGCGTGCCGAGCGCGGAGAGTCACATCATCCTCGACGCGATCGCCGCGCTGCCGAAGGAGATCGGCGTGCTCATCATCGAGCATGACATGGACCTGGTCTTTCGCTTCGCCGATCGCATCACCGTTCTGGTAAGCGGCGAGATCTTTGCGGAGGGTACGCCGGCCGAGATCGCGGCGAACCGCGATGTGCGCGCAGTGTATCTGGGGAGCGCGGCGGGCGATGAGTGAGGCGCTGCGCCTGACTCGAGTCTCGGCGGGTTACGGCGAGACAGTGGTGCTCGAGGGCATCGAACTGGTCCTGGCTCCCGGCGAAAGCGTCAGCATCATTGGACGAAACGGCGTGGGGAAATCGACGCTACTCGCAACGGTCATGGGCCATACGACCTTGCACCAAGGGGAAATCACGCTGAACGGACAGAGCGTCGGCCAGATGCCGATCCACCAGCGGGCGCGGCTGGGGCTGGGATATGTTCCGCAGGAGCGAGAGATCTTTCCCTCCCTCTCGGTGCGCGAGAACCTCGAAATCGGCGCACGCCCGGGCGACTGGAATGAGGACCGCTTGTTCGAACTCTTTCCCAACCTGCGCGAGCGCAGCCGCCACGCGGGCAACCACCTCTCCGGGGGAGAGCAGCAGATGCTGGCCATCGCCCGGGCATTGATGACCAATCCTTCGGTTCTGCTGATGGACGAGCCGACTGAAGGGCTTGCGCCAGTGATCGTCGAGGCGCTGACGACGGTGCTGGTGCGTCTGCGCAAGCAGGGGGGCTCTCGATCGTCCTGGTCGAGCAGAATAGCCGCGTCGCACTGACGTTCTCGGAGCGGGCGATCGTGATGGACAAGGGACGGATCGTCTACGATGGACAATCTGCGCGGCTGCGCGCGGATCCGGAGTTTCTCGCAAGCCTGATCGCGGCGGAGTAGCCGGGGCCGAGCGTGATCTGCGCTTGCGTCAGCTGGAGAATTTCTCGCGTAGCACGGCCTTCTGGATCTTTCCCATCGCATTGCGCGGCAGGTCGTCGACGAAGTACACGCGCTTCGGGACCTTGAAGCTCGCAATCTGGCCGCGGACGATGTCGATGATCACGCCCTCCGTGAGCGTGGCACCAGGCTGCTTGACGACCACTGCCGTAACCGCTTCGCCAAAATCGGAGTGCGGGACGCCGACGACGGCCGACTCCGTCACGCCGGGGATCGCGTCGATCACGAGCTCGATCTCTTTCGGATATACGTTGTATCCCCCGGAGATGATGAGGTCCTTGGCGCGGCCGACGATGGAGAGATATCCGTCGTCGCTCCACTGTCCCACGTCGCCGGTCCGGAACCAGCCGTCGGCGGTGAACTCCTCGCGCGTTTTCTCGGGCATTTGCCAATAACCGGCAAAGACGTTGGGCCCCTTGATCTGCACTGCTCCGGGCTCGGCGGCCGGAAGCGGCGCATCGTCGGCACCCGCGACACGCAATGCGACGCCCGGCAACGGAAAGCCGACTGTCCCGCCGCGGCGCTCGCCGTCGTAGGGATTCGACGTGATCATCCCCGCCTCCGACATGCCGTATCGCTCGAGGATCGTGTGTCCGGTCCTCGCCTGCCACTCGGAGAACGTGTCGAGCAAGAGCGGTGCCGACCCCGAGACGAAAAGGCGCATGCTACGCACGGCATCCTTCGTCAGCCCGGGTTCGCCCAGCAGCCGCACATAGAATGTCGGCACGCCCATGAGCGCCGTCGCCCGCGGGATGGCTGCGAGCACGGCTTTCGCGTCGAACTTGCGCTGGAACAGAATGCGCGCACCGGCGAGCAGAATCGGGTGCAGCGCCACGAACAGGCCGTGCACGTGGAACACAGGCAAGGCGTGAATCAGCACATCGCCATCGGTAAATCGCCAGTACTCCCTGAGTACGGCCGCGTTGGACGTGAGGTTGCCGTGCGTGACCATCGCGCCCTTCGACCGCCCGGTCGTGCCCGATGTGTAGATGATCACCGCAAGATCGTCTTCACCGACCGGCCAGGGGTCGAAACGCGGGACAACGTCCTTGAGGCCATCGGAGAGCGTGCCTGCGCCTCGCGAATCGAGCGTGAGCAGGTGCGCCACCTTGGCGGCACGCGCAATTTCCTCATATCCTGCAATGCGCGCGGAGTCGCAGACGAACAGGGCCGGCTCGGCATCGCCGAGGAAATAGGTGATCTCGCCTTTTTGATACGCCGAATTGAGCGGCAGAAAGCAGAGCCCGGCGCGCAGTGTCCCGAGATAGAGAAAGACTCCTTGCGGCGACTTCTCGATTTGCGCCGCGACGCGGTCGCCCGGCTGCAGCCCCAGACCGGTCAGGAATGCCGCCACTCGCGCGGTTTCCCGGTCCAGGTCGGCATAGGTGTACGAAGCACCGAGCTCGTCCTCGAGGAAGATTTCGCTCTGTCGGCGCTCGAATGCTGCTTGGAAGAAGGCGTAGGCGTTCATGGTTACAGGAGCGGACGGCTCAGCCCGCAGATGGAAGAAACTATCCCATGCCCATCATGTGGTTCGGCAGCCAGAGCGCGATGTCCGGAACGAGCGCGAGAATAACCATGGCAAGGAACATGAGGAGCACGAAAGGCAGCGAGCCCTTCAGAACGGTCGTAAGCGGTATGTCCGGCGCCACACCTTTCAGCACATAGAGGTTCAACCCCACCGGCGGGGTAATCAAGCCCACCTCCATGTTGATCGTCAGGATGACCGCGAACCAGATCAGGTCGAATTCGTTCGCCTCGAGCACCGGGGTGAGGATTGGCATCACCATAAGGATGATCGCCACCGGGGGAAGAAAGCATCCGGCCACGAGCAGAAACATGTTGATTGCAAAAAGCAGTACCCAGCGATTCAGGTCGAGATCGACCATCCATTGCGCGGCGGTCTGGGTGACGTAGAGCAGCGACATCATGTAGGAAAAGACTGCTGCCGCGCCGATGATCATCAGAATCATCGTGGACTCGCGCACCGTCTCGCGGAAGATGCGCCACTGGTCGCCGAGACGCCAGGCGCGATAGATCCCGGCCACGAGGAGGATCGCGAGGACCGCCGAGATCGCCGCGACTTCGGAGGGTGTTGCGAGCCCGCCGTACATCGCGTACGCGATAGCCACCACGATCCCGATGAACGGCGTCACCCGGCCGAGGCCCTCCATTTTCTGCCCAAGCGTGTAGTGTGGGATATCGCCGGGTGCCATGCTGCGCTGCGCGCGTAGCGTCACGATCCATGCGTAGAGCGAGAACATCAGCACGAGCATCGCGCCCGGCACGACGCCTGCGAGAAAGAGCCTCCCGATCGACGTCTCGGTCGCGATTCCGTACAGGATCATCGTGATCGACGGGGGAATGAGGATACCGAGCGTGCCCCCGGCACAGATCGCTCCGGTTGCGAGCGAGGCGGGCACACCGCGCTGGATCATCTCGGGCACACCGGACTTACCAATCGCGGCGGCGGTCGCCGGGCTCGAGCCGCAGATCGACGAAAAGACGCCGCAGGCGAGGATGTTCGCGATGACCAGGCCGCCGGGCACACGGTCGAGCCAACGGTGCAGCGACTCGTAGATGTCCTTGCCGGCCGCCGACGCGCCGATGGCCGCACCGAGCAGGACGAACAGCGGAATGGTGAGCAGCGCAAACGACGACAGCTCGTCCATCATCAGGATGGGCACGTTCGCGAGCGTCTCCGGACCCGCGAAGACCAGCAGGAAGCCGACCGAGACGAGCGTGAGGCCCCAGGCAATGGGCAGTCCGGAGAAGAGCACCACAAGCGTGACGACGAGGATAAGCAGGCCGATCTGGAGCTCGCTCATCGGTCAGCCTTCCCGGATACGCCGCGAATCAGGTCTGCGAGGTACTGCAGCGCAGTGAGCCCCATCCCAACGGGCATGCTGAGGAACAGCGGCCATTTGTAGGGGGCCCAGGTGCTCTCCGTGCGCTCACCCTTGCCGAACGAATCAATGGTGAGCTCCGCACCGGCGTACGCGAGGTAGACGCAGATCGCGAGACCGACAATCGCGATCGCAATGCCCAACACGCGCGCGACGCGCCGCGGCAGGTAGTGCGAGAGGAGATCCACCGCCACGTGCCCGTTCGTCATCAGGCAGTAGGGCGAGGCGAGAAACAGGGCTCCAACCATCATGAAGACCGAGAACTCGATCTCCCAGTAGGTCGAGGCGCCCATGGCGCGGTAGATCACGTTCCAGGTGATCACCAGCGCGGCTGCGCCGAGCATGACCGAGGCGATCGCGGCGCACGCGACCGACACGCGGTCCATGGCTGAAACGAAACGATTCACCGAAGTACGGGGAACGAAAACGAGCCGGGCCAGTCGCCCGGCCCGGCTCGATCATGTTCCGACTGTCACTTCACCGCGAGCAGCGCGTCGAGAAGCTCTTTCGCCATGGGCGACTTGCTGGCGTACTCTTTATAGGACGTCTTCTTCGCGAGCGCGACCCACTCGTCGTATTCGGCCTGGGTCATCTCGTGCACCTTGGCGCCGGCCTTCTTGTATGCGGCCTCCATCTTGTCGACTGCTTCCTTCTGCAGACCGAGGAAGAACTCGTCCGATTTTGCGGCCGCCGCCTCGAAGATCTTCTGCTGCGCCGGCGTCAGCTTGTCCCAGTGCTGCTTGGACATGACGAGCGGCTGCAGGAGCATCCACAGGGCGTAGTTGGTGGGCACCGTGGCGAACTTAGTCTGTTCGTAGAGGCGCATGCTCACGAACGTCTCGGCAGACGTCAGCGTGCCATTCAGCACACCGGACTGCAGCGAGGGATAGATCTCGGTCGAGGGCATGCTCACCACCGACGCACCCGCCGCCTTGAGCATGACCTCGAACGTCGGATCGGCCGCGCGCATCTTCAGGCCGTCCACGCTTTTCGGGCCGGTGATCTCGCGATCCTTGGTCGCGAACGCGCCGGGTGTCCACCACCACGTGACGATGTGGATGCCGTTCTTTTCGGCGAGCTCGTTCAGCTTTGCCTGGAACGGCGTGCCGCGCAGTTTCATGGCGTGGGCAAGGGTGGGAACCGTTCCCGGCATGATGATGATCGAGAATTCCGCGGCCTTGCCGACGGCGTAGGACATCGGAAAGACAGCCATTTCGAGCGTGCCGTTCTGCAATGCATCCAGCTGCGCGACTGGCTTGATGCCGAGCGATTGCGCGGGGTAGATGCGGAACTTGAGGCTCGGGTCTGCCTCGTTGACTGCCTTGACGAAGACGCGCGTGGCCTTGTCGCGCCCGTCCACGTTGGCTTTCCACTGGTGCGAGATCTTGATTTCCTGCGCCTGGACGGCGCCGAGCGAAAAAGCCGCGAGCGCGAGCGTAGCGGTAACGTAACGAATAGGTTTCATCTGACTCCTCCTTTTTGGAAAAATTGGCGGATTCCACCGCCTTCCCGGAGACCCTGGCGCAATCCGGTGACGGCCAAGGCTCCGGCTGCTTTCGACCAATTGGGCCGGTGATTCTACGGCGAATCTCCACCTGAGGTGAGGGTGGCACCGGACCGGGCCAGCGCGTCGATCTCAGCGTCCGCAAATCCCGCTTCGCGCAGCACCTCGCGAGTATGCTCCCCCAGCCGAGGGGCCGGGCGACGCACTCCACCGGGCGTCGCAGAAAACTTGATCGGCAGGCCGAGCGCTTTGGTCGGTCCCGCAATCGGATGGACCGTCTCGACGACCATTTCCCGAGCGAGGACATGCGGGTCGGCCAGCATCTCTCCGATCGTATTGACGGGGCCGGCGGGAATCCCCGCCGCGTCAAGCGCGGCAACGAGGTCTTGTGTCGTGCGTTCGCGGGTCTTTTGCGCCAGGATTTCGAACAGCGCCGCGCGATTTTGCATCCGGTCAGAGTTGGACTTGAACCGCGCATCGTCGAGCAGTTCGGGCAGCTCCATCATGCGCGCGAGGCGTACCCAGTTCGCGGGATTCGCACCGCCAATCGTCACCCAGCCGTCGCGTGTCGGGAATGCCTGGTACGGTGCCGAAAGGACGTGCGCCGAGCCGGTTGGCGCCGGCGAGACGCCCGTTGCGAAGTAGATCGCCGAGTGCCAGAAAGTGGTGTGGATACCTGCCTCGAGCAGGGAGGTGTCCACCATCTGGCCTTGGCCCGTCTTCAGGCGGTGCACGTACGCTGCCACGATCCCGAGCGCGCCGAGCATGCCGCCGTTGATGTCGCACACCGGCGGGCCGCACTTCACCGGCTCGCGGCCCGGTTCGCCGGTGATGCTCATGAGGCCGGAGGCACCCTGCGCGACGAGATCGAAGCCGCCCTTGTCGGCATAGGGTCCGGTGTGTCCGTAACCGGTGATTGCGCAATAGACGAGGCGGGGGTTGATGGCCCTCAGCGCGTCGTAGCCGAGGCCGAATTTCTCCATCGTGCCCTTGCGGAAATTCTCGACCAGCACATCGGCATCACGCACAAGGCGCTTGAGGGCCTCCTGCCCCGCCGGGTGCTTCAGGTCGAGCGCGATCGAGCGCTTGTTGCGGTTCATGGCGAGAAAGGCTGCCGATTCGCCGTTCACCTGCGGATTGTCGTAGGCCCGTGTGTCGTCGCCCCCCGGCAGCTTTTCGACCTTCACGACGTCTGCGCCCAGATCGGCGAGCAGCATTCCGCAAGTGGGCCCGGCCATGACCTGACAGAGCTCGAGAACTTTTACCCCCTCCAACGGGCCCTTCGACGCGGACATGTTCGCGTTACCTCTCATTCTGTCGCGCGGCCATCGCGACCGCCAGTTCGAATGCGTTGGTGAGCGGCACGAGATTTGCCACGTTGCGGCCGACGATGTCATACGCCGTGCCGTGCGCGCAGGTCGTGACCGGTACCGGCAGGCCGCCGAGCACTGTCACGCCGCGGTCGAACCCCATCAGCTTCATCGCGATCTGACCCTGGTCGTGGTACATCGTCACCACCGCATCGAAATCGCCGCGCCGTGCGGCAAGGAAAATCGTATCGGCGGGAAATGGGCCGCGCGCATCGATGCCATCGGCATTCGCGCGCTCGATTCCCGGTCCGATCGCGTCGATCTCTTCGCGACCCAGGGTGCCGCCCTCGCCCGCGTGCGGATTGAGCCCGGCCACCGCGATTCGCGGCTTCGCGACACCTCCCTGCCGGAGCCCTCTGTCGATCACCCGCACTGCGTCGGCCACGCGCTCGGACGTGATTGCGCGGGCGACGTCTCTGAGCGGAATATGCGATGTCACGCGCGAAGTCCAGAGCCGGTCGATGACGTTGAACTCCACCGTATAGCCACGCGCTTCGAGCAACTCTGCAAGGAGATGCTGCTCGTCCGGATGCTGCAACCCGCCGAGCTTTAACGCCTGCTTGTTGAGCGGCGCGAAAACAATCGCGTCCGCCTCGCGTGCGCGCGCCAGCGCCGCGCAACGCCTCAGCCCGGCGAGCATCCATGTGCCGGCGGCGGGATTAACCTTTCCGGGTGTGCGCGCCTCATCGCAAAAAACGGGCAGCGCCTCGAACTCGACATCCGGGCGGATCATGGCGCCGGTAAGGCGCTCCGCACTTGCAAGGACGGCGCGATCGCCGATCAGCCGCACTGCGGCGCTCTCGGTGATCTGCGGCTTCGCGAGCAGCTTGGCGACGAGCTCGGGGCCGACGCCGTTCGGATCCCCCGCGAAGAACGCGATTCGCGGCCGGTGGTCGACGCTCATCGTCCCTTGAACTGCGGATTGCGCTTTGCGAGGAACGCCGCCGCGCCCTCACGAAAATCTTCGGTGTCGAAACACGCATACGCCTCGTCGCGCTCGGCATCCGTCAGTGGACGCGGATCGGCCAGGCGCCGCGCAAACTTCTTGTGCCACCTGGCCACGAGCGGTGCCCCTTCGGCGATGCGCAGCGCCGTGGCCAGCGTCTCCCGCTCGACATCGGCATCCGGCACCACCCGGTTGACGAGCCCCTTCTCGTAGGCCTCGCGGACTCCCCAGATGCGTCCCTCGAGAATCATCTCGAGGCCGTTCGCATAGCCCATCACGTCGAGCATGCCTTGCATCTCGGCATGCGATTCGACCAGCCCGAGCTTCTTGACCGGCACGCCGAAGCGCGCCGACTCGCCCGCGATTCTCAGGTCACACCGCGATGCGACCAGCAGCCCGCCGCCCACGCACGCGCCGTGGATCATCGCCACGGTCGGATGCCGGCATTCGGAGATCGCTCGCATCGCTCGCTCGACGCGAGTGCCGTATTCCTTGGCGAGCTGCGAATTCGCACGAGTCGTCGCGAACTCCGAAATGTCCGCGCCGGCGCCGAATGCTTTCTCGCCTGCGCCGCGCAGTACGACGCAGCGCAATGAGGCGTCGTCATCCAGGTCGCGCATGAAATCGCCGAGCTTTTCCCACATCGGCAGGCCAAGGGCGTTGAGGCGATCGGGATTGGAGAGCGTGACGATCGCGATTGAACCGTCGGGACCGTCTCGCGTGAGCAGGATATCGCCAGGCACGAGGGCTCCTATCCGTAGAAGTAGTGAACGAGTGAGAGCGGAACAGCGGGAACGTAGGTCACCAGCAGAAGCACGACGACCAGCACGGCGATGAAGTACACGTTCGTGCGGGAGACCGTCCAGATGTCCTCTTTTGCGATCGTGCAAGCTGTCGCGAGGACGCTCGCGACCGGCGGGGTCTGCTGGCCGATGCCCAGATTGACCGTGACCACGAGGCCGAAGTGCACCGGGTCGATGCCTACGGCATTGACGAGTGGCATCACCACCGGAACCGTGAGAATGATCGCCGCTGCGGAGTGAAGGAACAGTCCGAGCAGCAGGAAGAGCACATTCAGAATCGCCAGCACGACCCACTTGTTCGACGTGAGATCGATGATCGCTCCGGCAAGCTTTTGCGGGACCTGCTGTTCGGTCAGGTACACGCCGAGCAACGCGGATGCGGCGACCAGGAGCATCACGACGGCGGTCTGGACACCGCCCTCGATGATGGCATCCTTCAGGTGGCGCCAGTCGAGCTCCCGGTACACGCCTAGGCCGATGAATAGCGCTGCTACCACTGCGAGTGCGGCGCCCTCCGTGGCGGTCACGACGCCGCCGAATATGCTCCCCAGAATGATCAACGGCAGCGTCAGAGCCCAGGCCGCCTCGCGAAAAGTGCGTCGCACTCTGGCCCATTGAAACGACTCCTCGACGGGATAGTTGTACCGACGCGCGAACCAGTAGGCCATCCCCATCAGCCCGAAACCGCCGAGCACGCCCGGCACGATTCCGGCGACGAACAACTGCACGACCGATGTGTCCGCCATGACTGCGTAAAGGATCATCGGAATGGACGGCGGAATGATCACGGCGAGCGTGGCCGACGAGGACATCACCGCAGCGGCGAAGGCGGGCGGGTAGCCGCGCTTCTTCATCGCGGGGATCAGCACCGACCCGAGCGCTGCGACATCCGCAACGGCAGAGCCGGAAATCTCGGCGAAGAAGAGCGAGGTGCCGATCGCGGCCATGGAAAGCCCGCCGCGTATGAATCCGAGCAGCGCGGAGGCGAATGCAATGAGGCGCCGGGAGATGCCCGAGGCATTCATGATCGCGCCGGCGAGAATGAACAGCGGAATGGCCAGCAGCGGAAAGCTCGTAGCGCCGCTGTACATCACGATCGCGACGTTGGGCAGCGTGTCGACACCCTGGGTTGTCACCATCGCCACGACTGCCGCGATGCCGAGCGCCACCGCGATCGGTACATCGATCATGACCAGCGCGAGCACCCCGACAAAAAGCAGCAGGATCGCCATTCGGTCGTGCTAGTGAAGCCGTTCAGCTGCGCTGGCGCCGGCCGCTCGGCCGGAGCGTGCGTCCCGAAGGACGTCAGGCAGCAGGAGAAGCTCGGCGATCACGAAGAGCGCGGCGCCGATGGGAATCACCGACTGGACGTACTGGTTCGACACGTCGGGCAGGCCGACGAGATAGTCAGTGGCGAGCACTGCGAGCACCGACCAGCCGACCCAGGCGACCAGCACGAAAAAACCGATCGTCAGGGCTTTCGCGAGGACCACCACCCACACGCGCGCGGCAGGCGCGAGGCTTCGAACCAGCCCGGGAAAGCCGATGTGCGCTCGCTTCAAGGCGGCAAGCGCTGCGCCGTAGTACGTCACCCACGCAAGCAGCACGGATGCGACCTCGTCGTACCAGACCAGCGGTCGCCCGATCATCCGGAACACGACGCCGAGCGTGACCTCGACGAAGAGAACCAGCATCAGCGCGATGACGACCCATTCCATCAGCCGCTCGAATGCGGCGCGCAGGGCGGTAGCGCGATTGGCCACGTCGTCAGGTTGCTAGCTTGGGGTGGATCGCGGGGCGTCAAAGACACGCGGTGACGGCTGTCAGGCCATCACCGCGGGAATCGCCGACCGCCCGTCAATTGGCGCGGATCGGACGCCGGGTCACTTGCCGAGTGCGATGGCGCGATCGATCACTTCCTTGGAGCCGGGCACTTCCTTCGCGAACTCCTCGTAGATCGTTCCCGAGGCGGCGACGAATGCGGCCTTATCAGCCTCGTTGACCTGCATTCCGCTGGCTTTGAGCTTGCCGAGCAGATCCATGTCGCCCGCGGCCGCGGTCTCGTAAACGAATGCTTGCGTCTCCTTGGCGGTGTCTTCGAGGGTCTTGCGCACATCGGGGGGCAGCGACGCCCACTTCTTCGCGCCGACGGTGACGTAGGCCGGCGTGTACACGTGCCCCGTTAGCGAGAGGTATTTCTGCACCTCCTGGAATTTCGCGCTGTAGATCTGGGTGAACGGATTCTCCTGCCCGTCCATCACGCCGGTCTTGAGCGCGGTAAACACCTCGGAGAACGCCATCGGGCTCGGATTTGCGCCGTATGCCTGAAACATCTTCACCCGCCACTTGCCCTTGGGCGTGCGCAGCTTGATGCCTTTCAGGTCGTCGGGCTTCACGATCGGCCGCACGTTATTGGTGATGTGGCGGTAGCCATTCTCCCAGACTGCGATGACCTTGAGCCCCTTCTTCTCGGCGGCCGGCTCGATCTTGGTCCAGAAGAGCTCCTTCTCGATGCGCTTCATGTGATCGCGGTCTTTGACGAGATAGGGCATTTCGAACACGCCGAAGATGTCCGCCTCGGAGGACATCACCGTCGAGGGCAGCGCGAAGTCCACAGTGCCGAGCTTGAGCTTCTGCAGGAGCTCGCGGTCGTTGCCGAGCTGGCTCGAGCCGAACACCACGACCGTTGCCTTGCCGCCGAGCTTGGCGTTGGCGCGCTTTGCAAACTCGTCCGCGCTCGCCTGGAACAGTGAGCCGGGCGCAGCCACATGCCCGAATTTCAGTTCCATCTGGGCCACGGCAGGCGTGGCGATTGCGGCGCCCGCGAGGGCGAAAAGCAGAGTGCGTAGTTTCATGGTCCTCCTCCTTTTGGGTTGCCGGGCGTCGCTGCGGTCAGGCCGCCGCGCGCGCTCTGGTCTGATGACGTTCCGTCAAATATTGCATCGCTGCGTTGACGCCGCCTGCCTGGTGCGGAATTCCTGCAAGCGAGAGGCCCATCTCGACACCTGCGAGCGTGCCGACCAGGGTCAGATCGTTGAAATCGCCGAGATGCCCGATACGGAACACCTTGCCAGCGACCTTTCCCAAACCGGTACCGAGCGACATGTCATATGCATCGAGTATGACCTTGCGCAGATGATCCGCGTCGTGCCCGGCCGGCACCATGATGGCGGTCAACGAACTGGAATACTCTTCCGGCACCGCGCACAGAATCTCGAGGCCCCAGGCCCGCACCGCCCGGCGCGTCGCCTCGGCGTGTCGATCATGCCTTGCGAACACGTTTGCGAGCCCTTCCTCATGCAGCATGGCAAGCGCCTCACGCAGTCCGTAGAGCAGATTCGTAGCCGGTGTATACGGGAAGTAACCGCTCTTGTTCGCTGCGAACATTTCCTCCCAGTTCCAGTACGATCGGGGCAGCTTTGCCTGCTTCGCGGCGGCGCGCGCCTTCTCGCTCGGCGCATTGAAAGAGAGGCCGGGCGGGAGCATGAGCCCCTTCTGGGACCCGGCAACGGTCACGTCGACGCCCCACTCGTCGTGGCGGTAGTCGATCGACCCGAGGGAAGAGATGGTATCCACGAGCAGCAGCGCGGGGTGACCGGCCGCGTCGATCGCCTTGCGAACGAGCGGTATCCGGCTCGTGACCCCGGTGGACGTCTCGTTGTGCACCACGCACACCGCCTTGATCGAATGCGCCTTGTCCTCGCGAAGCCGGGCTTCGAGCGCGGTCGCATCCGCGCCGCGTCGCCAGTCGGTCGGGATGAACTCCGTCTGCAAGCCGAGCCGCACCGCCATCTTCTGCCAGAGCGAAGCGAAGTGGCCGGTCTCGAACATGAGCACCCGGTCGCCGGGCGAAAGGGTGTTCACGAGCGCCGCTTCCCAGGCGCCGGTTCCGGAGGCCGGGTAAATCACGACCGGCTGGCGTGTCTGGATAACGTGCTTGAGCCCCTCCAGCACTTCCAGTCCGAGCCGGCCAAACTCCGGCCCGCGGTGATCGATGACCGGCATGTCGATCGCCCGCAAGATGCGATCCGGAACGGTTGTCGGGCCAGGGATCTGCAGGAAATGGCGGCCAGCACGATAAGTCACGGCGGGACCCCCTCGTTCTGGAAAGAGGCCGTCATGCTAGTTCCCGCGACGCAAGGCTGGCAAGCGACTTTTTGTATGCAAACTGCTGCTCCGCAGCAAGAATTTTGGCGCAGCGATCTCAAAGTATTGATAAATATAGACTCATGAAAAGAGACATGGCGAACGCCCCGGGAGTTTTGTATTATCTCCACATGGGGCGGATCGGATTCGCCCGCAATCCTGACTCTCATGGGTGACGCACTCGATACGATCGCCGCTGAGGCGGCGCGGCAACCGCTCGCAGAACGCCGGCTGCTGCACGAGAACGCCGTGGACCGGCTGCGCGACATGATCGTGCATGGCGCGCTTGCGCCCGGAACGAAGCTGAACGAGCGGGCGCTTTGCGAGCAACTCGGCATCTCGCGCACGCCACTCCGCGAGGCGCTCAAGGTGCTCTCGACCGAGGGACTCGTCGCGCTGCAACCTAATCGCGGTGCGGTCGTCGCGACGCTCACCGAGCACAGGGTGCGGGAAATCTTCGCCGTGATGGCCGCGCTCGAGGCCCTCGCAGGGGAACTCGCCTGTCGCAACATGTCCGACGAGCAATTCAACGAGATCCGGGCGCTGCACTACCAGATGCTCGCGCACCACGCGCGCCGCGAGCTCGTGCCCTACTTCCGCTGCAACCAGGAGATTCACCTGGCAATCGTGGAGGCGTCCGGAAATGCGACGCTTGCGGCAAGCTATCGGAGCCTCAACGCCCATGTCCGGCGTGCCCGCTACATGGCAAATCTATCGCAAGCGCGCTGGGACCAGGCCGTGGCCGAGCACGAGGACATCCTCGGCGCGCTGGGTCGGCGCGATGCCGCGCGACTACAGGGCCTGCTCAGAAATCATCTCGGCAGCAAGCTGACCGTGGTGCTTGCCGCGCTTGGCGCGCTGACCGAAACCGTGAAGGAGACTGCTGATGCCGCTTACGATTGACATTGTGTCCGACGTCGTGTGCCCGTGGTGTTTCGTCGGGAAGCGCAAGCTCGCCACCGCGTTGGACCTGTATGCGAAGGAGCGACCCGATGCGCCGGCGCCACGGGTGACCTGGCGTCCCTTCCAGCTCAATCCTCAGATGCCCGCCGAAGGCATGTTGCGAACCGACTATGTGCAGCGCAAGTTCGGGCGCAGCGGGACCGAGGTGTACGCGCGTGTATCGCAGGCAGGCAAGGCCGTCGGGATCGACTTCGCGTTCGACCGGATCGTGCGCCAGCCGAATACGCTGGCGGCGCACGCACTGATTGCACTTGCGGACGAGCACGGCAAGCAGGACGAGGTGGTGGATGCCTTCTTCCACGCCTATTTTTTCGACGGCCGCGACCTGACCGACGTTGCAACACTGACGGAGGTAGCGACCGGTGCCGGATTGCCGCGCGACGCAGTCGAGGCGTGTCTGGCCGATGAACAGGCGCGCGGGAAGGTGGCCGCGGAGGACGAACAGGCGCGCGAGATGGGCGTCTCGGGCGTCCCGTGCTTCATCTTCAACGGTCGCACCGCGGTGTCGGGCGCGCACGAGCCGCAGACCTTGCTGCAGGCGATGCTGCAGTCCGAGAGCGAGACGGCGGACGAGCGTTGAGCTCACGGCCGACGACCTAGGCACCGTGGCCGCGAATCCTCAGGTCATCGGTTTCGTCCCGCGCGGCGCGGCACTTGCGGAGAGTGCGCTGGCCGCACGGTTGCGGCGCGAGGTCGACGGGGAGGTGCTGTTCGACGCGGCCAGCCGCGGACGCTACTCGACCGATGCGTCCATCTACCAGATCGAGCCGATCGGAATCGTCGTGCCACGCACCGAGGATGCGGCGCGGACGGCCCTCGAGATTGCCGTCGAATCGGGCGTGCCGATCCTGCCGCGCGGCGCCGGGAGCTCGCAGTGCGGGCAGGCGGTCGGCGCGGCGCTCATCATCGACAACACGAAGTACCTGAATCAGGTCATCGACTTCGATCCGGCGCGGGGCGAGGCGACCGTGCAGCCCGGCCTGGTGCTGGATCGCCTCAACAGCCTGTTTGCGGCCACACAAGCTGTGGTTTCCGGTCGACGTCTCGACCGCGGCGCAGGCGACTCTGGGCGGCATGGCGGGCAACAACTCGTGCGGCTCGCGTTCCATCCGCTACGGCAACATGGTGCACAACGTGCTCGGCATCGAGACATGGCTTCCGACCGGCGACACGTTCACGTTCGGCCCGGCGGAGGATGCAACGCAGGGTTCGGCCGGCTACCGCGCGCTTGGTCGAAAAGATTCATGCTGATTGCAAGCCGCGAAGCGGCCGAGATCGAGGCGCGCTGGCCGAAGGTGCTGCGCCGCGTGCAAGGCTACAACCTCGACTATGGTGCAGCCGCGCGCCGCGCACAACCTCGCACATCTCCTGGTCGGCTCCGAGGGGACGCTGGGCTATTTCAAGCGGCTCCGCCTCAAGCTCGCGCCGATCCCGTCCGCGAAGACGCTCGGCGTGTGCCACTTCCCGACCTTCTATCAGGCGATGGACTTTACGCGGCACATCGTGCAGCTCGACCCGGAAGCCGTAGAGCTGGTGGATCGCACGATGATCGGTCTCGCGCGCGACATTCCGGCATTTCGCGGCACGGTCGATCGGTTCATTCGCGGCGAACCGGATGCGATCCTGCTGGTCGAGTTCGCCGGCGAGGACCGCGACGAGCAGCTGCGCAAGCTCGCACGGCTGGTCGAGCTGATGGGCGACCTCGGGTTGCCAGGCAGCGTCGTCGAGATCACCGACGAGCGCCAGCAGAAGGAGATCTGGGAGGTTCGCAAGGCAGGCCTCAACATCATGATGTCGATGAAGGGGGACGGCAAGCCGGTCTCCTTCATCGAGGACTGCGCGGTGCCACTCGAGCATCTCGCCGAGTACACCGATCGGCTGACCCGCGTGTTCGAGAAGCACGGCACGCGCGGGACCTGGTATGCGCATGCGTCGGTGGGGACGCTGCACGTGCGGCCCGTGCTCAACATGAAGGAGGATGGCGCCCGGAAAATGCGCGCGATCGCCGAGGAGGCGTGCGCGATGGTGCGCGAGTTCAAGGGGGCGGCATTCTCCGGCGAGCATGGCGACGGGCTGGTGCGCTCCGAGTGGATCGAGCCGATCCTCGGGCCGCAGCTGGTCCGTGCGCTCGCGGAGATCAAGGACATCTTCGATCCGAAAGGGCCTCATGAACCCCGGCAAGATCGTGCGCCCATCGAAGATGGACGATCGCACGCTCTTCCGGTTCAAACCCGGCTACGCGACGGAGCCGCTCGATACGGTGCTCGACTGGTCGGAGTGGGGCGCGCGGGAACGTGGCACCGGGTTCGCTGCGGCAGTCGAGATGTGCAACAACAACGGCCACTGCCGCAAGTTCGACGCGGGGACGATGTGCCCGTCGTTCCGTGCGACCGGCGACGAACAGCATCTCACGCGCGGCCGCGTGAATATGCTGCGACTTGCCCTGTCCGGGCAGCTCGGCCGCGACGCGCTAACTTCGGAAGCGATGCATTCGGCGATGTCGCTCTGCGTTAGCTGCAAGGGCTGCAAGCGCGAGTGTCCGACCGGGGTGGACATGGCGCGCATGAAGATCGAGTTTCTCCATCACTATCATCGTCGCCACGGCTATCGGCTGCGCGACCGGCTCGTCGCCAACCTGCCGCGCTACGCACAGATTGCGGCGCGGTTCGCGCCGCTGCTCAACCTTCGCAACCGCTTTCCGATGCTGGCGCGACTCGGGGAGCGGCTGACGGGATTTTCCGCGCGGCGGGCGTTGCCTGAATGGCGCTCCGACCCGTTTCTCGCGTCGCAACCGGCCCCTCGAGCGTCCGGCGGAGGCCGCGAGGTCGTGCTCTTCGTCGATACGTTTACCAACGCGTTCGAGCCCGAGAATGCGCGCGCCGCATTGCGCGTCCTGGAGGCCGCCGGGTACTCCGTACACATTGCGCGGGGTGCGGACGGCGAACGGCCGCTCTGCTGCGGGCGGACCTATCTGTCGACCGGAATGGTGGAGAAAGCGCGGGCGGAAGCGCGACGCATGCTCGACGCGCTGCTGCCGTTCGCGAAGCGCGGCGTGTCGATCGTGGGCCTCGAGCCATCGTGCCTTTTCACGCTGCGCGACGAATTCAAGGCCGAGGTTCCCGGTGCGGACACGGACCTGCTTGCCGCACAGGCGATGCTGTTCGAGGAATTCCTTGCGCGCGAAAGTGACGCCGGCCGCCTCGCGCTGGCGTTAAGAGGTGTCGGCGCGACACGCGCCCTGCTGCATGGGCACTGCCATCAGAAGGCGTTCGATGCGGTTTCCGCAGTCCAGAAGGTGTTGAAGTTGATTCCCGGACTGGAGGTCGAGACCATCGAGTCGAGCTGTTGCGGCATGGCGGGCAGCTTCGGATACGAGGCCGCGCACTACGACGTCTCGATGAAGATGGCCGAGGCCGCGCTGCTGCCGCGCGTGCGTGCTGCCGACACCGAGACGATTATCGTCGCCGATGGCACGAGCTGCCGCCACCAGATCCGGGATGGCGCCCAGCGCGAGGCGATCCACGCTGCCCGCGTCCTCGAGCGCGCACTCGCCTGAATGGGCGCAGTGCGCGCGGACTGCTGAACGTGGAGCCCGAAGGCTGGTCGGCGCTGCTCGCCCTCGCGCCCATCACGTTTCTCGGCGCAGTCCTGTACGGATTGACCGGGTTCGGGTCGGCGCTGATCACGGTTCCGCTCGCGTCGCACTTCTTCCCCTTGCAGTTCGTCATCGCGACCTACTCGGTCGTCGACCTGACCGGCGCACTGCGAATCGGGCTCCAGAATCCGCGGCACGTCGAGCGTGGCGAGGTCGTCCGGATCGTGCCGCTCATTCTCGTCGGGGTGGTGCTCGGCACGACCGCGCTGGTGAACCTGCCGCGTACGACCGCAATGCTGGCTCTCGGGCTGTTCATCCTGGCGTACGCGCTCTACACACTGTTCCTGAGGGTGAGCTCCAGGCGCGTGAGTCGGGGCTGGGCTTACGTGGCGGGCATCACCGGCGGAATCACCGGAACGCTTTTCGGTGCCGGGGGCCCTCCCTACGCGATCTATCTTTCTCATCGACCGCTCACCAAGGAGCAGTATCGCGCCACGCTGTCGATGACCTCAGTGTTCAGCATCGGCTTGCGCATGCTCGCGTTCCTCGTGACGGGCCTGCTGTTCGATCCCAAGGTTTGGCTGGCAGCCGTCATAGCGATTCCGGCCGTATTACTCGGCATTGCGGCGGCTTCGCGCGTCTTTCACCGGATCTCGCGCGACGCACTCATGCGCGTCGTCGCGCTCACGCTGCTTGCGATAGGCGCCTCGCTCGTGATGCGGTCGATAAGATGATTGCTGCGGCGAGGCGCGGACGCGTCCTTTGCGTCGATGCGGCACAATTCTCCCATCCTTGATTCTCGCTCGGGATTCCCGGTTAGGAGCGTCACGATGTTCGAACGATTCCCTATCAATGCGTCCGACTTCGACGGTCCGGTCCTCGTGACCGGTGCCGGCGGCTGCATCGGCAGCTGGACGGTTGCGCTGCTCGCGCGCGCCGGTGTCGAGGTCGCGGTATTCGACCTCAATGAGGACAAGCGCCGGCCGGGTCTTCTCATGTCCGATGCGGAGCTCGCGCGGGTACGCTGGCTGACCGGCGACATCGCGGACACGAAGGCCGTGATGCTGGCTGCCGAGGCAAGCCAGGCGCGCGCGATCATTCACCTCGCCGCCCTCCAGGTGCCGTTCTGCAAGGCGGATCCGATTGCCGGAGCCAGAGTGAACGTGGTCGGAACGGTCAACGTCTTCGAGGCCGCGCGCAAGCACGGCGTCAAGCGCATCGCGTACGCGAGCTCGGTAGCGGCACTGGGCGCCGTCGAGGAGGGCGCCATGCCGACGCTATACGGGGCCTACAAATATTGCGACGAGCAGATCGCGCGGGTGTATTGGCAGGACTGGGCGGTGCCGAGCGTCGGCATCCGGCCGGGCGTGGTGTACGGGGTCGGACGCGACCAGGGCATGACGTCCAAGACCACCGTGGCAATACTCGCTGCGGCCGCTGGCAAGCCGTACACAATCGCGTATCGCGGCGGCGTCTCGTGGCTGCACGCCGGCGAGTGCGCGGCGGCATTCATTCGCGCGGTGGCCGCGGAGCGTAGCGGCGCGCCGGTGTTCAACATGAATGGCGTCTATGCACCCGTCGAGGAAGGCGTGCGGATCCTGAAGCGTATCGCGCCGGACGCCAGCATCGAAGTGACGGGACAGGCTATCGCCTTTCCCATGGACCGATCGGACGACCCACTGATGGATTACGTCGGAGACTACGGGCGCGTTCCGCTCGAAGACGGTATTCGCGACGCATTCGAGGCGTTCAAGCAACTGCTCGCAGCGGGCAAGATCTCGGCGGAAAAGCTGGACTGAGACATATGCGCGCGAGCGCGCGCAATGATGGCAATAACACGCCGCGCCTTCGGCGCGATGCGCCGAGTCGACTCGGCCGGTCTAGGCAAGCACGTCGGGATCGAGCTGACGCTGCAACCAGTTGATCTGATCCTTGAGGAGCAGCTTGCGCCGTTTCAAACGCTGCAGCTGCAGCTGATCCGAATCGAACTGATTGGCGAGCCGCCGGATGACGTCATCCAGGTCGCGGTGCTCGACCGTGAGCGCAAAGATGCGTTGCTCGAGCTGTGTGCGGTCACCCATTACCTGCTGCATGGCACGTCCCCTCCTTCCACCGTACCCGGGAATATTCTAGACCCGCCGATACGCCCATGCGAGCAGAAACACGCCGGCCAGGATCATCGGCGCGGACAGCCACTGGCCCATGGTCAGGCTCAGGGCGAGGAAGCCAAGAAAATCATCGGGTTCACGGAAGAATTCGGCCACGAACCGCATTGCGCCATAACCGATGAGGAAGACCGCAGAGGCCGCCCCCAACGGCCTGGGCCGCGCCGTGAAGACCCACAGGATCGCGAAGAGCAACAGCCCCTCGAGCGCAAACTGGTAGAGCTGGGACGGATGACGTGGCGCGGCCCCTGCTCCCGGGCTCGCGAAAACCATCCCCCACGCGACGTCCGTCACCCGGCCGTAGAGTTCGCCGTTGATGAAGTTGCCCAGGCGGCCGGCCGCGAGTCCCAGTGGAATCAACGGAGCAACGAAGTCGGTCATCTCCAGCCAGCGAAGCTGATGCTTGCGCGCGAGATACCAGATCGCGGCGAGGACGCCGAGAAATCCGCCGTGAAAAGCCATTCCGCCCTGCCACACGGCAAAGATGTCGAGCGGATGCTGGAAGTAATATCCCGGCTTGTAGAACAGCACGTACCCGAGCCGCCCGCCGAGGATTACGCCGAGCACGACATAGAACAGGAGATCGTCGAGGATGGATGCAGTGACGCGTCCGGACCGCCCGCGCTTGATGCGGTACCGCCCCAGCACAAACGCCGTCGCGAAACCCACGAGGTACATGATCCCGTACCAGCGGACGGCAATCGGTCCGAGGGAGAAAGCAATAGGGTCGAAGTTCGGATGAACGAGCATTATTTGGGGGAGCTACGAGGGGGTACTCCCCCTCGTCGGCATGGGTCGAGTTCGGATGAACGAGCATTATTGGGGGAGCTACGAGGGTATCCCCCTCGTACGGCACCGGGTCGAAGTTCGGATGAACGAGCATTATTTGGGGGGAGCTACGAGAGGGAGAGCCCCTTCGTCATTCTTTCCAGCGCGCTAGCCGCGATACACCGGCTCGGGCATGTTGAAGAACGCGTGCAGGATGTGATACGCGGTCAAGAAGTTCTTTTGCTGGAAGCTGGCATGAGAGATGCCGGCCATCACCGCGAATTGCTTGTCCGGATTCGGCAGCCGTTTGAAGAACTCGATCAGATCGTCGACACTCGCAATGCCGTCGAACTGACCACGCATGACGATGGTCGGGACGGTGATTCGGGCCGGATCGACGAGCGGAAGCTTCGAGCACATGTCCACGTAGGTGCCGGTAGGCACCGAGTCGTCGAGCGCGACGATCGCGTCCGCGAATGCGTTGACGGTCGCCTCGTCCGCGGTTCCGGGATGGTCGCGCGTGAATATGCTTTTCACGAACGCGCGGTCGATCGGGCGCCGGTTCTTCGCGAGGAATTCCGGCAGCCGTTTGCGGCGTTCGACGAGGGTCGGGCTGCCTTCGCCCGTCCATACAAATGCATCCAGCGCCAGTCGTGCCACCCGCTCGGGGTGGCGCTCCGCAAAGAGCGCGGCCTTGAGCGCCCCGGAGGAGATGCCGTAAACGAGGAGGCGCTTGGCGGCGCTCCGGGCAAGGACGTACTCTGTCGCCGCCTCGAGATCGTCGGCGCCATTCGCGATGTCGCAATTGATGGGCCGGCTCTTGTCCGACCGGCCATACCCTTCGTTGTCGAGACACCAGGTGTCGAAGCCGCGCCGGGCAAACCAATCCATCACCGACGAGTCAGGCCGACCCGGCACCTGCAGATCGAAGGTCGGCTGCGAACCCATGGACGAGCCATGGACGAAGAGGACCGTCCCGTTGCGTGCGCCGTCCGGCGCGGGCTTGTTCCAGAGAAAGAGCTTGACGTCGCCTTTGCGTGTCCAGTGCTCGTGACCCGAAACGGGAGAACGCTCCACCGCAGTCTGCATAGTCAATGGCTCCTCCCCGATGCGAGCGCGGAGTCTAGCAACTTCTTGCTGACGGGTGTCGACGGTCAGCGACGGTCGCGCAACAGGCCCAGCCGCGCTCCGCACTCTGATGCAAGTGCTACGAATGCACGTACTGAAGGCGATTTCTCCGACGCGCTCCATGCCAGTCCGATCTCCACAGGGGGCGTCGAGTCTTTCAGTGCCCGGTACTCCACGCCCGTCCGGCGCAGATGCCGCAGCGACGCGGGGACGAGTGCCACGCCCATGCCGGCGGCGACCAGGCTCACGATGGTTTGCATCTGGATCGCTTCCTGGTCGATACGGGGTGCAAATCCGGCTCGCTGGCAGCTGCCGACCACCAAATCGTAGAGGCTCGGGCCCGCCGCGCGTGGAAACAGGATGAAGGGCTCGCCCGCCAGCGCCGCCAGCGGCAGTGCCCCGCCCGGAAACCGGCTGCGGGTGCGCGCCGGCAGCGCCACCATGAGGCGATCGTGCATGAGGGCTCGGTAGGCAAACTGCGAATCGGTGACAGGCGGGAGGACCATGCCCACATCGATCTCACCTAGCCCCAGCGCGGGAAGTAGCGCGTCTGTGACGCCTTCCCGAAGCGCGAGCGTCAGGCCCGGATGACGTTTGCGGAATTCCGGCACCAGAGCCGGCAGGATGTTGTACGCGGCAACACTGATGAAACCGAGCGCAATGGTCCCGGCTTCGCCCGTGGCGAGGTGGCGCGCGGTTTCCTTCAGCGCGTCGGCTTCGCGCAATAGTCCGCGCGCCTCGGGCAGGAGTGCGCTGCCCGCGGCAGTGAGTGAAACAGCGCGGCGGTTGCGCGCAAAGAGCGGTGTGCCGAGCTCCTCCTCCAGCGCGCGAATCTGACGTGACAAAGGCGGCTGCGAGATGGTCAGTTGTCGGGCCGCGCGCCCGAAGTTGAGCGACTCTGCCACGGCGACGAAGTAGCGGAGATGACGTAGTTCCATACGCAGCCGGGTGTCCGGAAAGGCCTGCTGATGATACGCAGAAGGTATCACAGGCGTCCTATAATGGATTGGACGGTATGAGAGCGCCTCGCTAGAGTCTGCACAAGGTCTCGGTCGGGCCCCGACCCTGGGTCCGAGAGGCCGTCGCAAGCGAATGCCCCCCGGCTCGCCCGGCTCTCGTCGGGATGACCGCATGAGGCGCTACACTTCGGACCCGTCCCGAATACCGCCAGACCGAACGGAGGATTCCATGGCAGACAACGCGCGCAGTCGAACGATCACCGCGGGGATCGCCCGCTCACCCAATCGCGCGATGCTGCGCGCGGTCGGCTTCGGAAACGGCGACTTCGAAAAGCCGATTGTGGGTGTCGCGAACGGCCATTCGACGATGAATCCCTGCAATGCTGGTATCCAGCCACTGGTGGACCGCGCGATGGAGGCTCTGCGTGCGGCCGGCGCCATGCCGCAAGTATTCGGGGTGCCGACTGTTACCGACGGCATCGGCATGGGCACCGACGCAATGAAGTATTCACTGGTTTCGCGCGAAGTGATTGCCGACGCGATCGAGACCTCGGTGAACGGCCAGGCGATGGACGGCGCCCTGGTCGTCGGCGGATGTGACAAGAACATGCCCGGCGGAATGATGGCCCTGGCGCGCATGAACGTGCCGGGCATCTTCGTCTACGCCGGAACGATCAAGCCGGGAAAGTGGAAGGGTCAGGACCTCACCATCGTGTCGGCCTTCGAGGCGGTCGGCGCCTACAGCGCCGGCAAGATGAGCGAAGAGGACTTCGTCGGCATCGAAAACAACGCCTGTCCGTCCACCGGTGCGTGCGGAGGCATGTACACCGCAAACACGATGAGTTCGTCCTTCGAGGCGCTCGGAATGAGTCTGCTCGGCTCGTCGCAGATGGCTTGTCCCGACCCGGAAAAGGCGGATTCGGCCGCAGAGTCCGCGCGAGCGCTGGTCAACGCGATCCACAAGAACATCCGGCCGCGCGACATCATCACGCGAAAGTCCATCGAGAACGCCGTGGCGCTCGTCATGGCAACCGGCGGATCGACCAACGCCGTGTTGCACTATTTGGCCATCGCCTCAGCGGCAGGCGTGAAGTGGAGCATCGACGACTTCGAACGCATTCGGCGCAAGGTGCCGGTGCTGTGCAATCTCAAGCCGTCAGGCAAGTATGTCGCGACCGATTTCCACCGCGCGGGTGGCGTTCCCCAGGTCCTCAAGATGCTCCTCAACCACGGCCTTCTCCACGGGGGGTGCCGGACGATCACCGGGCGGACCCTTGCTGAGGAGCTTGCGAACGTCCCGGACGAACCGCGCGCCGACCAGGATGTGATCCGGCCGTGGGCAAAGCCCATGTATGCGCAAGGCCATCTCGCGATACTGAAAGGCAATCTCGCGCCGGAAGGATGCGTCGCGAAGATCACCGGCCTCAAGAACACCACGATCACGGGGCCCGCGCGCGTATTCGACTCCGAGCCGGCATGCATGAAGGCCATCATGGCGAAGAAAATCAAGGCGGGCGATGTGATCGTCATCCGCTACGAAGGACCGAAGGGCGGCCCGGGAATGCAGGAAATGCTGGCGCCCACCTCGGCGCTGATCGGGCAGGGTCTCGGCGAGTCGGTCGGACTCCTGACCGATGGGCGTTTTTCCGGTGGCACGTGGGGCATGGTCGTGGGCCACGTCGCGCCGGAGGCATTCGTCGGCGGCCCCATCGCGCTCGTGAAAGAGGGCGATTCGATTACCATCGATGCGAAGAAGCGCCTCATCCAGTTGAACGTCCCCGCCAAGGAACTTGCCGCGCGGCGCAAGAAGTGGAAGCAACCCAAGCCGCGCTATACGAAGGGCCTGCTCGGTAAGTACGCGCAGCTCGTTTCTACCGCAACGAAGGGCGCCATCACCGACGGGGGCGCGTAGGTCACCAACGACTCGACGTTTGAAAGGAAACAACGATGGGTATGTTCAGTTTCATCAAGGATATCGGCGAGAAGCTTTTCGGCAGCGGCGCGGCGCAGGCGGCCGTGAAACCGGCAGACGCGGCCAAGCCGACCGACGACGAGGTTGCCAAGGCGTTAATGGCCAAAGTCGCCGCGCTCGGGCTCACGGTGAAAGACCTCGACATCACATTCAATGGCGGCACCGCGTACGTCATGGGAACCGTTGCTGCGCAGGATGTTCGCGAGAAAGTGATTCTCGTGGTCGGCAACACCGCCGGCGTGGAATCGGTGCATGACAATCTGGCAGTGGACAAGCCCGAGCCGGAGGCGAAGTTCTACACGGTGGTGAAGGGCGATACGCTTTCAAAGATCGCCAAGGATTCTTACGGCAACGCCAACAAGTACATGAAGATATTCGAGGCCAATCAGCCCATGCTCAAGCACCCCGACAAGATCTACCCGGGTCAGGTGCTGCGCATCCCGGCGTAAGAGAGACCGGGAAGACCCGAAGGCGGAAGTTCACGAACAGGAGGAAATCCGCAGGTTCCCTACGGGAAAAGGCAGAAGGATACGAACGGGAGTAAACCGGCTGGTTTCCTCCGGCTCACGAATGTGCAGTGCGTGGGCTACGAAGCCGCGGACGCAGGAACGATACGAACAGGAGGTAACCGGCTGGTTCCCTCCCGTTACCCTCCTTCCCGCTAAGCGCAGGGTGGAAGAGTACTGGCGAGGCCGCTCCGGGCAGTCTCACCTACGCCATGCTGCGGGTATCCGGATGCATGCGTTCCGGAAACAATGCATTCGCGAAACTCCGGCTAATGAAACGGGTGGTTGTGCGTACTAAGAGACATCAGCGCTGCGCTGGAATGGTTCCGGGAACAAGCGCTGAATTCTTCCACCCTGATTAAAGGAGTTTCAAAATGAACAAGCTCTATGGTCTGATCGCTGGCGTCGCGCTGGCCGGTGTTGCCCCGTTTGCCCTGGCCGATGCCGATCCGCTGTACCTCCAGCCCGAAGTCGGCGGCGCCGAAGTCACCTTTGCGGTGAAGGCGGACAACACGGGGATCAACAGCCAAGTCGTCCGACAGCGCGTTCTGGTACGCGGGCACCAGCGGCGTGTCGTCCAACTAAGACAAACCTGCTGCCCCGAAAAGCCCGGCCCAGGCCGGGCTTTTCTTTTCCCAACGCCTCGTCAGCGATTCGTCAGGCATTCGCAAGCGCGCGGCGAGCACACTTTGTAGCGTACCGCCAGTGCGGCCAATCGGGATAGCCGTCGATGTGGTGGGCGCACCGCCGATCGATCGCCTCGAGTGGAAACCATTATCCCGTCGAGCAGCTTCGGAACCATGCGCGGGACACAACCATCCTGAAATGGAAGGACTCTTGCGATGAAACGACTAGTGAATCTGATTGTAATTCTTGCGTTAGGAGTGGCGGCACCCATCGCTGCGGCTTCTTCCGACCTCGCAGATGCCCCGCAACCCAAGATCGGTGGAGCGGAAGTTATCTATCTGGGCGCGGATAATAACGGGATCAATAGCAACACCAGCAGCCCCGCGTTCTGGTACGCGGGAACGAGCGGCGTGGGGTCCTGCTGAGCACCGCAGCCCGCCCACGCAGCTACCCAGTCCAAAGCCCGGCGCAGGTCGGGCTTTTCGTTTTTTGTCGCGTGCCCGCCCCGCAGGTCCATCCGCCGGCAACCCGATCCGACACGATTCGAGAACAATCCATTTGCAAATGAACTGCTAATGAAACGGGTGGTTGTGCGTACTAAGAGACATCAGCGCTGCGCTGGAATGGTTCCGGGAACAAGCGCTGAATTCTTCCACCCTGATTAAAGGAGTTTCAAAATGAACAAGCTCTATGGTCTGATCGCTGGCGTCGCGCTGGCCGGTGTTGCCCCGTTTGCCCTGGCCGATGCCGATCCGCTGTACCTCCAGCCCGAAGTCGGCGGCGCCGAAGTCACCTTTGCGGTGAAGGCGGACAATACGGGGATCAACAGCCAGTCGACCGACAACTCGTTCTGGTACGCAGGCACCAGCGGCGTGTCGTCCAACTAAGACAAACCTGCTGCACTGAAAAGCCCGGCCCAGGCCGGGCTTTTTCTTCTGCGCGAAGTGTCTTCGCGTTAAAGCCATGCGCGATGAAAGGGATTTTCGGCGCCGCTTATCTGCCGGAGCTGGTGATCTTTGTTAGCCTGTGACGATTCGATCGCACATGTCCGATCGCAAAAGTCGGCAGCACCGCGGCCGACGCCGTTCCTTCGAAACCAGGCTGCAAGTCCCGAGGCGCACACTATGTCCCACCACAAAGTGTCCCACCAAAGCGCATCTGGCCCGCGCCAAGCCGGCAAGAACCGGCTCGCGCAGGAAACCAGTCCCTATCTTCAGCAGCATGCCGACAATCCGGTCGACTGGTATCCATGGGGCGAGGAGGCGCTCGCCCTCGCGCGCGAAACGGGAAAGCCGATCCTGCTTTCCATCGGCTACTCGGCGTGCCACTGGTGCCACGTCATGGCGCACGAATCGTTCGAGGATCCTGACGTCGCCGCGGCGATGAACGAGAGCTTCGTCAACATCAAGGTCGACCGGGAAGAGCGGCCCGATATCGATCAGATCTATCAGCTCGCGCACCAGATGTTCAATCAGCGGGGCGGTGGATGGCCGCTCACCGTGTTTCTGACGCCCGACCAGGCCCCGTTCTTCGTCGGGACGTATTTTCCCAAGGAGTCGCGCTACCAGTTGCCGGGATTCGTCGAACTTCTGCAACGAATCACCGCGTTCTACCGGGATCGCCGGCAGGACATCGATCAGCAGAACGAAGCGGTGCTCGCCGCATTTGGGCGCATGGAAGCCTCGTCCGCCCGCGAGCAAGCAACCATTTCGGCGGAGCCGATCGCCCTCGCCGTTCGCGCCCTCCTCGAGAGCGTCGACAGTCGCAACGGCGGATTCGGCGGCGCGCCCAAGTTTCCCCATCCGACCGACCTCGATCTGCTGCTGCGCGCGGCGGCTGCCGATGGCGACGAGGGCGCGTTGCAAGCGGCAGTCTTGACCCTGGAGAAGATGGCGCAAGGCGGCATCTACGATCAGCTCGGCGGCGGATTCTGCCGCTACAGCGTGGATGCCACGTGGACGATCCCGCATTTCGAGAAGATGCTCTACGACAACGGCCCGCTGCTGAGACTGTATGCGGACGCGTGGGCGTTGACCGGAAAACCGCTCTTCAAGCGCGTGGTCGAGGAGACGGCGACGTGGATCGAGCGCGAGATGCACTCGCCCGAAGGGGGTTACTACTCGACGCTCGACGCCGACTCCGAGGGTCACGAAGGCAAGTATTACGTCTGGACGCCTGCCGAGGCGCAGGCGTTGCTCGATGCCGATGAGTATGCCGTGGCCGCTGCGCACTATGGTCTGGATGGCCCGGCCAATTTCGAGGGGACGCACTGGAATCTGCGTGTCACGCGCGAACTTCCCGTAATCGCCGAGCAACTCGGCAAGTCCCTCGAAACCTGCGAGGAACTGCTAGCGGCGGCGCGCCGCAAGCTGTTTGCGGCGCGCGAGCGGCGGGTCCGACCGGGTCGAGACGAAAAAATCCTCACCAGCTGGAACGCACTCGCAATCCAGGGAATGGCCCGCGCGGCGGCCGTGCTCGACCGCCCCGATTGGCTTGCAGGCGCGCGTCGGGCGGTGGAATTCGTGCGCGGAACCCTGTGGCGGGACGGTACGCTGCTCGCGACGTACAAGGACGGCCGGGCGCACCTCAACGCCTACAGCGACGACTACGCGTTCCTGATCGCCGCGCTCATCGAGTTGCTGCAGACCGAATTTCGGACTGACGAGCTCGTATTTGCGCGGGCGGTCGCGGACACCTTGCTTGAACGATTCGAGGATGCTGAAAACGGCGGATTCTTCTTCACCAGTCACGATCACGAGAAGCTGATTCACCGCCCCAAGCCCGGATTCGACAACGCCACGCCGTCCGGGAACGGCGTTGCGGCCCATGCCCTGATCCGTCTCGGTCACATCACGGGCGAAACGCGCTATCTGCGCGCGGCCGAGCGCACGATCACTTCATTCTGGCCATCGATCGCGCAGCATGCCGCAGGCTTTGCGAGCATGCTCGGTGCCCTCGCCGAGACCGTCGCACCTACGCGGGTTGCCGTCCTGCGCGGCGACCGGGGCGCGCTCGCTCCCTGGCTGCGCGCGCTCGCCGCCGAATATCGGCCCGATACCGTCGTGCTGGGGGTTCCCAGCGACACGGAAGGGCTGCCGGAAGTTCTCGCCAAACCGACCGGAAAAGGGGTCAACGCCTTTGTTTGTCAAGGCGTTACCTGTTCAGCACCGGTATCCGATCTGGATTTGATGCGCCGGCTGTTAATGCCCGCACGGATTGAGTAGGATTCGGGTCTTTTCCGGCCGGGCCGGGATACCGTCCTTACCAACTGGAAGCAAGGAGTCTCCATGAAATCACTGACCGCCGCACTCGCGCTCGCCGCCGGCACCGTGTTTGTTGCTGCGCCCGTCAGCGCGTCCGAAGCGCTGCTCAAGAAGTACAACTGCACGGCCTGCCACGCGATCGACAAGAAGCTCGTCGGCCCCGCGTACAAAGACGTTGCAAAGAAATACGCCGGCGACGCCGGTGCGGAGAAGATGCTCTTCGAAAAGGTGAAGAAAGGCGGCAAGGGCACCTGGGGCCAGATCCCCATGCCCCCGAATCCGCAGGTTCCGGATGCCGACCTGACGGCGATGATCAAGTTCATTCTCTCTCTCAAGTAGGACAACCCCGGTAAGTCACGAACGGGCGGGAACCCGCCGGTTCCTTCGGAAAAGGCAGAAGGATACGAACAGGGGGAAACCGCCTGGTTTCCCCTGGCTCGCGAATGCGTGGTGCGTGGGCCACGAAGTCGCTGACGCAAGAACGAACCAAACAGGAGGGAACCGGCTGGTTCCCTCCTGTTACCCTCCTTCCCGCTAAAAGCAAGCTATGGAGAGGTGGGTGGTGGCTTTTCCCTCTCCTTTTCAAGGTGGGGTGGCTGCGCAGCAGCCGGGGTGGTTGATTGAGCCCGACTTGCAAAGACCTGCACATCCTGGCTCCTCGCCGCACTTCGGGGCGATTCTGGTAGCCTTGCCTTGATTCCGCGATCGGCCGAAAATTGGGCTCGATCGCGCTGCCGCGCTGCTACCGGCAGCTTGCCCCCCGCAATACTCCAAGAGGAAAGACCCATGCACGCTCATCTCAAGGCATTTTCGCTGGTCGCCGCGCTTACGCTCGCCTTGGCTGGGTGCGGAAAGGACGCACCCAAGCCCGCGCCCGCACCGGCGCCGAAGGCTGCCGCACCAGCGGCCCCCGCGGCCCCCGCCGAACTGGACGTGAAGATCGGCAACGTCGCGCCGACCACCGGGCCGATCGCCCACTTGGGCAAGGACAACGAAAATGGCGCGAAGATGGCCGTCGATGACGTCAATGCCATGAAGGTCATGATCGGCGGCAAGGTGCTCAAGCTGGAGCTCATTCCGGAGGACGATCAGGCCGATCCGAAGCAGGGCACGATTGTTGCGCAGAAGCTCGTCGATGCGAAAGTCGCCGCGGTCGTCGGCCACCTCAATTCCGGCACGACGATCCCTGCGTCGAAGATCTACAGCGACGCCGGCATTCCGCAGATTTCGCCGTCGGCGACGAATCCGAAGTACACCGAACAGGGATTCAAGACGGCCTTCCGGGTCGTGGCAAATGACATTCAGCAAGGCGGCACGGTCGGCAACTACATCGCGAAGGACATGGGCGCCAAGAAGGTCGCCATCATCGACGACCGCACGGCATACGGGCAAGGCGTCGCGGACGAGGTCGAGAAGGCCGCGAAAGCCGCCGGTGCGACGGTCGTCGCCCGCGAGTTCACCACCGACAAGTCGACCGACTTCAAGGCGATTCTCACCAAGATCAAGGGCAAGAATCCCGACGCCATCTTCTACGGCGGCATGGACGCCACCGGCGGACCCATGGCGAAGCAGGCCAAAGATCTCGGCATCAAGTCGAAATTCGTGATGGCCGACGGTGGGTGCTCGCCCGAATTCATCAAGCTCGCGGGCGATGCGGCCGAAGGATTTGTCTGCTCGATACCTGGCACGCCGGTCGACAAGCTGGCCAAGGGCGGGGATTTCAAGACTCGCTACAAAGAAAAGTTCGGCACCGATGTGCAGATCTATTCACCGTATGCATACGATGCCGTCATGGTCATCGTCGAGGCGATGAAAAAGGCGGACTCTGCCGATCCGGCGAAATTCCTGCCCGAGATCTCGAAGACCAGCTACGACGGTGTGACCGGGAAGATCACGTTCGACGCAAAGGGTGATCTGGATAGCGGCGCGATCACCATGTACGAGGCGAAGGGCGGCAAGCTCGAGGTGGTCACGACCGTCGGCGGGAAGTAGTCCCGGCAGGGCGGCATGCCCTGGCTCGACGCAGCGGCGCCTCCGGGCGCCGTTTTGCGTTTGGGCGCCCAAACCCGTATAAAAGCGGGCGATGGACATCTTCCTGCAGCAGATTGTCAATGGCGTCACGCTGGGCAGCATCTACGCGCTCGTGGCGCTTGGCTACACGATGGTGTACGGCATCATCGGGCTGATCAACTTTGCGCACGGCGAGGTCGTCATGATCGGCGCGCTGACCGCATTCTCGGTCATCACGGGGCTGCTCGGCGCCGGGGTGACCCTCCCCGTCGGCCTGGTCGTCGCGATCGGTCTCGCAGCGGCGGTCCTGGTATGCACGGTGCTCGCCTTCGGCATCGAGAAGGTCGCCTATCGCCCGCTACGGCGCGCCTCGCGCCTCGCACCGCTGATCACGGCCATCGGCATGTCGATCGTGCTGCAGAACGTGGCGATGATGATCTGGGGGCGCAATTATCTGCGTTTCCCGGAGTTGTTCGAGACCGAGCGCTATGTCGTGGGAGGCGCGTCGATCACCAGTCTGCAAATCGCAATCGTACTGCTCGCGGCCGGCGTGATGGCTCTGTTGCTGCTCATGGTGCACAAGACGCGACTCGGTACCGCAATGCGCGCGACCGCACAGAATCCCGAGGTGGCCGGTCTGATGGGGATCAACATCAATACCGCCATCTCGGCGGCGTTCGTCGTGGGCGCGGCGCTCGCCGCCCTCGCCGGATTGATGGTCATGACCTATTATCAGGTGGCCTACTATCACATGGGCTTCATCCTCGGACTCAAGGCGTTCACCGCTGCGGTGCTCGGCGGGATCGGAAATCTCGCCGGCGCGATGCTCGGTGGGCTGCTGCTTGGAGTGATCGAGGCGCTCGGCGCGGGCTACATCGGCGACCTGACTTTCGGTGTTCTCGGCAGTAACTATCAGGACGTGTTCGCGTTCTTCGTGCTGATCACGGTGCTCATATTCAGGCCATCCGGCCTGCTCGGCGAACGGGTGGGCGATCGGGCCTGATGAAGATTTTCCTGGCACGACTCAAGCAGCATCCCGCGGCCGTCTGGGTCGGCTTCGTGCTGATCGCGGTCGCGCTCGCGATGCTGCCGTTCATCGCGGGCTTGCCTGGCCAGACCTGGGTGCGCGTGGTGAATTCCGCGCTGCTATACGTGATGCTCGCGCTGGGTCTCAATATCGTCGTCGGATTCGCGGGGCTGCTGGACCTCGGCTACATCGCGTTTTACGCCGTCGGCGCCTATTCCTACGCTCTGCTCGCAAGCCCGCACTTCGGCCTTCATTTGCCTTTCTGGATCATCTTGCCGATCGGTTTTCTGGTTGCGTGCATGTTCGGCGTCCTGCTGGGCGCGCCGGTGCTGAAGCTGCGCGGCGACTATCTGGCCATCGTCACGCTCGGCTTCGGCGAGATCGTGCGCATCTTCATCAACAACCTCAACGAGCCGGTCAACATCACCAACGGACCGCAGGGCATCACGCTGATCGATCCGGTCCGCATCGGGCCCGTGTCGTTCTCCGGGACCAACGAGTTTGCGGGGCTCGATTTCACCAGCCCGGTGAAGTATTACTACCTGCTGCTTGCGCTCGTCCTGGTCATCATCGTCATCAACGTTCGTTTGCAGGATTCGCGCATCGGCCGGGCGTGGGAAGCGATCCGTGAAGACGAGATCGCGGCGCAGGCGATGGGCATCAACCTGCGCAACATGAAGCTGCTCGCCTTTGCGATGGGGGCCAGCTTCGGTGGCGTCGCAGGCGGCATGTTCTCCGCGATCCAGGGTTTCATCAGTCCCGAGAGCTTCGGACTCTTCGAGTCGATCATCGTGCTCGCCATGGTGGTGCTTGGCGGAATGGGGAATATCCCGGGCGTCATTCTCGGCGCAGTGCTGCTTTCGATATTCCCCGAGGCGCTGCGCTACATGGCGCCGCTCCAGAATGCGGCCTTCGGTCGCGAGATCATCGACCCGGAAGCGGCGCGCCTGCTGATCTTCGGGCTCGCCATGATCCTGATCATGCTCTTCAGACCTGCGGGCATCTTGCCCTCCGAAGTGCGCAAGCGCGAGCTCGCGACGGAGCGCGGGACATGAGCACTCTCCTTCAGGCGGCGAACATCTCGAAGCGGTTCGGCGGGCTGGAAGCCCTCGCCAAGGTGAGCTTCTCGATCCAGCGCGGCGAGATCTACGGACTGATCGGACCGAACGGAGCGGGCAAGACCACGCTCTTCAACTGTCTCACTGGACTGTACGTGCCGGAATCCGGCGAGTTCCGTTTCGCGGACCGGGTGCTCAACGGGTTGAATCCGAGCCAGGTTGCGGAGCGTGGGATCGCGCGCACCTTCCAGAACATCCGGCTCTTCGCCAATCTTTCGGCGCTGGAGAACGTGATGATCGGTCGTCACGTTCGCACCTCCGCCGGCGTGTTCGGCGCGATTTTGCGAGATGCGCGGACGCGCGCTGAAGAGCGTGCGATCGAGAAGCGCGCGATCGAACTGCTCGATTATGTCGGCGTGAGCTCCCACGCGAACGATCTTGCCAGGGCGCTTTCCTACGGTGACCAGCGTCGCCTCGAGATTGCCCGCGCGCTTGCCACGGACCCGCAGCTCCTCGCGCTCGACGAGCCGGCGGCCGGCATGAATCCCGTGGAGACTCATGCGCTGCGCGGCCTGCTCGAACGCATTCGCGCGGACGGCGTGACGATCCTGCTGATCGAGCACGACGTCAAGCTCGTCATGGGCCTGTGCGACCGCGTACTGGTGCTCGACTACGGCCGCAAGATCGCCGAGGGCCCGCCGGCCGATGTCCAGCGTGATCCGAAGGTAATCGAGGCCTATCTGGGCGGACCGCTCTTCGAGGAAGCAGCCGCGTGACGCTCCTCGAACTCGCCCGACTGGAAGTCGCCTACGGCGGCATCAAGGCGGTGAAGGGCATCGACCTCACCGTGGACAAGGGCGAGCTGGTGTGCCTGATCGGCGCGAACGGCGCCGGCAAGACGACTACCCTGAAGGCGATCTGTGGTCTGCTGCCGACGCGTGGTGGATCCGTGCGATACGACGGTCAGGAGATTACCGGCACGTCGTCCTACCGGCTCGTCGAGCGCGGCATTGCGATGGTTCCCGAGGGTCGCGGCGTGTTTCGCCAGCTGACCGTTGCCGAGAATCTCGCCATGGGCGCGTTCGTACGCAAGGACCGGGACGCCGTGCGCCACGACCTCGGGCACATTTACGAACTCTTTCCGCGCCTTGCCGAGCGGCGTGGCCAGTCGGGCGGGACGCTGTCGGGCGGTGAGCAGCAGATGCTGGCGATCGGGCGCGCCATGATGAGCCGCCCGAAGCTTCTGATGCTCGACGAGCCCAGCATGGGCCTTGCACCGCTGCTCGTGCAGAAGATCTTCGCAACGGTGCGCGCGATCTCGGTCGAAGGCGTGACCATACTCCTGATCGAGCAGAACGCGCGGCTCGCGCTCGAGATCGCGCACCGCGGCTACGTCATGGAAAGCGGCGCGATCACCCTGTCCGGGCCGGCGGCCGAGCTGCTCGCCGATCCGAAAGTTCGCGAAGCCTACCTTGGGGAGACGGCGTGAGCAGTTTTACGACCGACCCCATTCAGATCCGCATGGGCGGCTATGGCCCGCCCACCACCACGCATAGCCGCGCGCTGAAGATGATCGGCGACCGGCTCAGCGCGGAATTCGGCGACGCGGTGGATATCAAATACATCTGGAACGTCATGGACCTCGGCTACAAGGGCGAGGACGTTCTGTGGATGGTCGAGCACGGAATCCTCACGCTCGCATACCAGTCGACGAGCTACCTGACGAGCCGGGTGCCCGAGCTCGGATTCGTCGACCTTCCCTTCCTGTTCGACGATCTGGAGCAGGCGCGCGCCGCGATGGACGGCAAGTTAGGGCAATACCTCACCGAGCGGATCGAGGCGCGTATCGGCTACCGGATGCTCGGGTATCTCGAGAACGGCTATCGGCACGTCTCGAACCGGCTGCGGCCGATTCGTGCCCCGGCAGATCTTTCCGGCATGCGCATCCGGATGCTGCCGAGCGAGGTGCATTGCCGGACCTTCGAGTTGCTCGGGGCGATTCCGGTGCCGTGCGATCTGAAGCAGGCGCTCGGTGACATCGCCTCGGGCGCCGTCGATGCACAGGAGAATCCACTCGCCAATACTGTGACCTACGGCGTGCACAAGCTGCATCGCTTCCACACGCTGACCAGCCATTTCTACCTGTCGCGCGGGATCTACGCGAATCGTGCCGCCGTCGACGGCTGGCCGGTCGATCTGCGCGACGCGGTGCGTGCCGCGACCCGGGACGCAGTCGAACATCAGCGCACGCTTGCCGTGAAGGAAGAGGAAATCGCTCGCGAGGCGATCGAGCGCGAGGGTTGCGAGATCGTGGCGCTTACCGAGCGTGAGCGCGACGCGTTCGTGCGGACGGTCCAGCCCATGCACGAAGCGGCGCGCGAACAGTATGGCGCGGCGGTGTTCGCGCTCGCACGGTAAGCGGCCCGACGGAAAACGAGAGAACGCTTGGCAATGTACTTGCCGAAGAATTTCGAGGAATCGCGCGTCGATGTGATGCATGCCCTCATCCGGGAGCACCCATTGGCGGTCCTCGTGACGCTCGGACCGAACGGGTTGAACGCGAACCACCTGCCCATCGAGATCGATCCCGATCCTGCGCCCTTCGGAACGCTGCGGGGGCACGTCGCCCGCGCCAATCCCGTCTGGCGCGAATACGCCGCCGACGTCGAGGCACTCGTCGTATTTCAAGGGCCTGCACGCTACATCACGCCCGCGTGGTACGCGACGAAGCGGGAGACCGGCAAGGTCGTCCCGACGTACAACTACGCGGTGGTGCACGCGTACGGTGCGATGCGCATCGTCGAGGATGCCGCATGGCTGAGAGCTCTCGTGGACCGGCTCACGAACAGTTTCGAGGCAACCCGCGACGAGCCCTGGCACGTCACGGATGCACCGGAGAGCTATATCGCCGCCCAGCTGAAAGCCATCGTCGGGATCGAGATTCCGATCACCCGGCTGCTCGGCAAGTGGAAAATGAGCCAGAACAGGACTGCTGCCGACCGGGCGGGGGTCGAGCAGGGCCTGCACGCAACCGACGACCCCGACGCTGCGGACTATCGCGCGACTGGTGGGACGGACGCTCGAACCGTGACGCGCGGCGTCGCCGGGCCGATGCGTTCATCGCATCGATCTACCGCGGCGTGACCTGAGCGCCCGGGTCGCCATGCAGGATCCCATCATCGCCGCCTCGATTGTCGCGCTTGCATTCCTGCTCGCTGGCTTGGTGAAGGGCGTCGTGGGGATGGGGCTTCCCACGGTCGCAATCGGCATCCTGGGAGTCGTCATGGCGCCGGTTCAGGCTGCCGCGTTGCTGATCGTTCCTTCGCTGGTCACGAACATCTGGCAGTACGTTGCCGGTCCGAGCCTGGGTGCGCCGATCAGGCGTTTCGCGACGTTGCTCGTCGGCGTATGCCTGGGCACGGGACTGGGAATCGGTGTGCTCACGGGAGGGGCGACCGGTCTTGCATCGGCCGCACTTGGCACCGTGCTCGCCGTCTATGGCGTAATCGGATTGATCTCGACCCACCTCAGGGTGGCGCCACAATCGGAGCGCTGGCTTTCGCCGTTCGTCGGCGTGCTGACCGGACTTCTGGCCGGGGCGACCGGAGTTTTTGCAATTCCGGCGGTTCCCTACTTCAGCGCGTTGGGGCTCGAGAAGGAAGCGCTCATTCAGACCCTCGGGCTCTTCTTCACCGTGTGCACGGTGGCATTGGCCGTCGGACTCATGGCGCATGGCCAGTTTTCATCCGGGATCGCCACTGGGTCGCTATTGGCCCTGATTCCCGCACTCGCCGGCATGATGCTCGGTCAACGGGTCAGGAATCGGCTCAACCCCCTCGTGTTTCGCCGCTGGTTCTGCATCGGGCTCGTCATCCTGGGTGCCTACATGGCGCTACGCGCATTGCTCAAGGTGTTGGCATGACACCATGCGCGCGACTGGCGTGCTGCGCGTGAGTTGCCTCGGCGGTGCCGTTGGTGGCAAATTGGGTCGCAGGAGCGCATGGGGATGCCAGAAGCCAAGACCTGCCCCGAATGCGGGAACAACCTGCAGGCCGGCGAGGTGCCGCGTTCCCTGACGCCGGTCCGCCTTCTTGCGACGGACCTGTTGCTCTGGGCCACTGTCTCACTCTTCCTGGCTTTCCTGTGGTCACCCCGCGCGGACGGCGAAATTTACGCGGCTCTGGGCGCCGTCGCGCTCGTCGTCTGGGCGCTCTTACGGGCGCGGCAACGGGCGGATCTCGCACAATATGTCGAGAGTGGACGGCGTTTTTGCGAGCGATGCGGCCTCCAATTCCTGGGCGATGAGCTGCGCCAGGTCCCGCCGCCGGGATGAACGCGGGAGCACCGGCCACGCCCTGCGAAGATCTGCATCGCATGGCTCTACTATAATTCCCGCCTTCGCCGGAAGAAGACGACGCCACCGCCGGCGCCTTGCCGCGTTGCATGAAGAACCGTCCCTCGTCCTTCGATCACAGCTAGCATATCGCCGGTGCGGACCTATGATGTCGCCCGACTGCTCGCGCTCGCGGCGATGTGGTCGCTGCAGTACCTTTTCATGCGGGTCGCCGTGCCGGCCCTCGGCTTCGGGCTCGTCGCCGAGCTACGCGCCCTTTCCGCCGCGTTGTTCTTGCTTCCGGCCGCGATCATTCTCGGGCAACGTGTCCGGCTCCACACCCGCGGTCGCGTATTCTTCCGTGTCGCCCTGGTCAACAACGTCCTGCCCTTCATCTGCTTCGCCTTCGCGGCTGCCTCGCTTCCGGCGGGCTATCTTTCGATCATCAACGGCACCGTGCCGATGTGGACCGCACTTTTCGCGGCCTGGATGCTGCGCGAGCCCCTCGGCGGTCGGCGCCTCGTCGGTTTCGCGCTGGGAATTGCCGGCGTCGTGATGATTGTCCAGCTCGGCCCCGTGGCGCTCGATGCGCGGATCGTATTCGCCGCTTTCGTGGGCCTGCTCGGTGCCGCGTCCTGGGGCTGGGGCGGCGTCATGATCAAGCAATATACCGGTGAGATTCCAGCCATCGCGCTCGCCGCGGGGTCGATCAGCTATTCAGCCCTGATCCTGTCGCCCGCGTGGGCGGAAGCCTCGGCCGCGACGTGGTCCCTGGGCGCCACCGCGTCAGCAATCGCGCTCGGCGTCATAGGCAGCGGCATTGCGTATCTGGCATTCTTCACGCTGGTGCGTGACATCGGACCGTCGCGCACCTTGTCCGTCACCTTCCTCATCCCGGTTCTGGGCGTGCTATGGGGCTGGCTCCTGCTCGATGAGACGGTGACACTTTCCATGATCTTCGGCGGCGTGATGGTCGTGGCGGCGCTGGGATTGGTGATTCGCAGGTGATCCCCGTGTGTCGGGACGAAAGAATCGGGACGAAAGAAATTTGTGCGAAAGGAGGTCGTCATGCAAGCGTCGAAATCTTTTCCGCTCAATGCCTGGTATGCGGCTGCCTGGGTTCAGGAGGTTGGTGGCCGCGACATCCTGGCGCGTACCGTCTGTAACCGCAAAATCGTACTGTGGCGGAAGTCGGATGGTACGGCGGTCGCGCTCGCGGACGCGTGCTGGCATCGCCTCCTACCCCTCTCGATGGGCCGGCTGGAGAACGATCAGATCGTATGCCGCTACCATGGCCTCGCGTTCGATGCGACGGGCCGGTGTACGCACATTCCTTCGGTTGCGAAGATCAGTCCGTCGGCCTGTGTGCGGGCCTATCCGGTCATCGAAAGAAATCGCTTCGTGTGGATATGGCCCGGTGATCCGTCGCTAGCCGATTCCACGCTGGTCCCGGACATGCACTGGAATGATGATCCGGAATGGGCCGGCGACGGTGACACCCTGTTTCTCGCGTGCGACTACCGACTTGTCATCGACAACCTGATGGATCTCACGCACGAGACTTTCGTGCATGCGACGAGTATCGGCCACCGGGCCATTGTCGCCGCGCAACCGACCACCACTCATGACGATCACTCGGTGACGGTCACGCGCTGGATGATGGACATCGACGCTCCGCCTTTCTGGCGTGCCCAGATCGGAAGACCGGGCAACGTCGATCGTTGGCAGATCATCCACTTCACGGCGCCGTGCACCATCGTGCTCGACGTCGGGGTGGCGCTTGCGGGCACCGGTGCCGTGAACGGCAACCGGACCCAGGGTGTCAACAATCGCGTGCTCAATACGATCACGCCGGCGACGGACGAGACATGCATGTACTTCTGGTCGCTCGTGCGCAACTACCGCGTGCGCGATCAATCGCTGACGACGCAACTGCGCAATGCGAACGCAAGAATCTTCGAGGAGGACCGGATCGTGGTCGAGGCCCAGCAGAAGTCGATCAGCGCGCTACCCGATATTCCACTGCGCAATCTCAATATTGATGCAGGGTCGGTCCGGGCGCGCCGGAACATCGAGCTGATGATCGAACGCGAGTCACCGATTGAACATATGGGTGGCACGCATCGGGGCGCACACCTTGCCGGCCACTGACGCACGGAGGACCGGATGGATCTGAAAATCAAGGGCCGGCTTGCGCTCGTGACCGGATCCACGCAGGGCATCGGGCGGGCCATCGCGACGACGCTCGCGGCGGAGGGGGCGCGCGTCATCGTCAACGGCCGTGACAAGACGCGGCTGGAGGCGACCGTGCGTGCGCTCGCAGCCAACGGGAACGCCCATGGGATTGCCGCGGATCTATCCCACGCCGAGGGCGCGCACAAGCTCGTGGAAGCCGTCAAAGCCATAGGCGAGGTCGAGATCCTGGTCAACAACGTGGGCTATTTCGAGGTGCGCGAATTCGGCGACCTCTCCGACCGGGACTGGCTCGACATGTTCGAGCTGAACGTGATGAGCGGCGTGCGCCTCGCACGCGCGCTGCTGCCGGGCATGCTGCGTCGTGACTGGGGTCGGATCGTGTTCATCGGTAGCGACCAGAGTGCCAAGCCCAATCCCGGCATGGCGCACTACGCGATGACAAAGGCGGCCCAGGTATCCGTCGCGCGCAGCCTCGCCGAGCTCACTCGAGGCACGCGTGTCACGGTCAACAGTGCGCTGGTTGCACCGACGTGGTCCGAGGGAGTCGAAGTCTTCTTGTCGAAAATCGCCCCGGAAGAGGGAAAGACCGTCGACGAGATGCGCGCAGCGTATTTCGCGGAAGGTCCGGGAACCTCGTCGCTGCTCCAGCGGTGGGCCACGCCCGAGGAGATCGCCGCGCAGATCGCATTCCTCTGCTCCGAGCAGGCCTCCGCGATCAACGGCGCCGCACAGCGCGTAGACGGCGGCATCATCCGCTCGCTATTCTAGGGCTGCTTCCCGATCGGTCGCGCAGAGGTGGACGGCACTCAGCCGTGCTTTGGTTCGGCCAGATCGGCCTGAGTCGTGAACGAATCTGCGTAGAACTCGTCGATCGGCAGGGCACGGTCGTGAATGAAGTCGTGCCGCGCGGCCTCCACCATGACGGGTACGCCGCAAGCGTAGACCTGATAACCGGAGAGATCGTCCAGATCCTCCATCACGGCGCGATGAACGAAGCCGGCGCGGCCCGTCCACTTGTCCTCCGGCAGCGCATCGGAGATCACGGGCACGAACCGGAAGTTCGCGTGCTCCGCGTCCCATTCTTGCGCGAGATCGGCCATGTAGAGATCCTTCGGCCGCCGCCCGCCCCAGTACAGCACCATGCTGCGCTCGTTGCCCTTCTCGAAGGCGTCCTCGATGATCGCCTTGATCGGGGCAAATCCCGTTCCGCTCGCCACGAAGACGATGGGCTTGTCGCTCTGCTGGAGGAAGAACGAGCCGAGTGGCCCCTCGAAGCGCATGATGTCGCGCTCCTTCATGGTCGTGAAGACATGATCGGTGAAGTTGCCGCCCGGCACGTGTCGCACGTGCAATTGCAGGAATTCGTCCGCGTGCGGGGGATTCGCCATGGAAAAGCTCCGGCGTTCGCCCCCCTTGAGAAGGAAATCGATGTACTGCCCGGCGAGAAACTGTAGCCGCTCGGTTGCGGGCAGCTTGAGCGAGAGAATCGCCACATCCTCGGTGGGCCGCTCGATGCTGTGTATCCGGCAGGGCAGCTTCTTGACGACGATGTCCTTGACCGCGCCGATTGCGCGCGCCTCGATCGCCACATCGGAACGCGGCCGCGCCTGGCAAAAGAGGGCGTAGCCCGCCGCGCGCTCGTCGTCCGAGAGCGCGCTCGAATGGTATTTCCCGTAGTCGATCTCACCCGCGAGCAGCTTGCCCTTGCATGAGCCGCACGCGCCGTCGCGACAGCCATAGGGAAGATGGAAGCCTTCATTGAGGGCCGCCTGCAGAATCGTCTCGCCGTCGGGCACCGTGAATGTGTGACCGCTCGGATGTACTGTCACCTGATGGGGCATGCCGCTTGTTCCTTGCTGCGCCGGGCTTAGAATCCCGTTGTGAAAACCCTGCTGATTGTCGGATTCGGCGACGTGGCGCGGCGCGCCCTGCCGGAGCTGTCGGCGCACTACCACGTCGTCGCGCTCGTACGCACCACTGACGGCGCCGCACAGGCGACCCGCCTCGGCGCGACGCCGGTCGTGGGCGATCTCGACCGACCGGAAACGCTCGCCTCGCTTGCGGGGATCGCCGAATGCGTACTGCATCTCGCACCACCCGACGCGAGGAGCGACCGTGACCACCGCACGCGATCGCTCGTCGATGCGCTTTCGGCGCGAACGATGTTAGCACACGCGAATGGCGCCATCCGCCGTCTCGAGCGCGTCGTATATGTGAGCACGAGCGGCGTGTATGGCGACTGTGGTGGCACGCGTGTGGACGAGAGCCGCCCGGTGAATCCGCAATCCGACCGTGCACGACGGCGCGTGGACGCCGAGCGTGTACTGCTGGAGTGGGGCGAGCGCGAATCGGTGTGTGTCTCGATCCTGCGCGTGCCGGGGATCTATGCTGCGGATCGCCTGCCCATCGAGCGGCTCGAAAGGGGAACGCCGGCGCTGCGCGCCGAGGATGACGTCTTCACGAACCATGTCCATGCGGACGATCTCGCTCATACTTGTGTGGCCGCCCTCGCGCGCGGTGGTGCCGGGCGCATCTACAATGTCGCGGACGAAAGCGAGATGAAGATGGGCGAGTATTTCGACCTCGTGGCCGATCGCGCCGCGTTGCCCAGGCCACCGCGCATCGCGCGAGCCGATGCGGCGGGGCGAATACCTCCCACGACACTCTCGTTCATGAGCGAGTCGCGGCGGCTCGTGAATCGCCGCATGAAGGAAGAACTCGGCATCGTGCTTCGATACCCGACGGTCCACGAGGGTGTGCCGCAGCGAATCGATCGCGCCGCCGCGATGACGGCGAAAAAGGGCTAGCGATGACTACATCGCAGGACACGTTGCTCGTCATCACCAATCTGCCTGACCGGGCCAGCGCCGAGCGGCTCGCGGATGCGTTGATCGAGCGGCGTGTCGCGGCGTGCGTGAACGTGATGGCGCCCTGTCGATCCGTGTATCAATGGCAAGGGTCCATCGAGCACGCCGACGAGCACCCGGTTTTCGTCAAGACGCCCGCGGACCGGTACGATGCCCTGCAGCAGGCCATCCGGGAGCTCCACCCCTACGAACTTCCGGAGATCATCGCAGTCCGATTGGACGCCGGGCTACCCGCCTACCTGGAGTGGGTGGTCTCGGAAACGCGTCCAAAGGCATAATCTCCGACCCATGCGCGCCTTGATCGCTCTCCTCATCGGCCTGGTCGCCACGGCTCCCGTCCTGGCGCAGGACATCCTCGAGCCGGAAAAAGCATTCCGCTTCTCGGCCCGGGTGATCGACGATCGCACGCTCGAGGTCCGCTACCGAATTGAGGACGGGTACTACATGTACCGGGACAAGTTCCGGTTCGCCGCCGAGCCAGCACACGTGAAGCTCGGACCCGCGGCGTTTCCTCCTGGCAAGGTCAAGCATGACGAGTTCTTCGGGAAAGTCGAGACCTACCGCGGCAACCTGGCCATTCGCGTTCCCCTCGAGGCGGGCGCCGACCGGATCAAGCTGGCAGTGACCTCGCAAGGCTGCGCGGACGTTGGGATTTGCTACCCGCCAATGACCCAGCACGCCGAGCTCACGTTGGTTGCGCTGTCGTCCGCGATCGGCGGCGGAACTTCTTCACTATTCGCGCCGGCTTCGCCGACCACGCCGGTCGCGCCGACTTCTTCGATGGCGGCGCTTCCGTCGGGTGTGGACGCGAGTGCCGGTCAATTCGTCGGACGGCCGGTGCGCGGTCAGCTCGCGGCGATCAGCGACGAGTCCACCGCGGCCGGCATTCTCGCTGGCGGCAGCCTGTGGGCGATCTTCGGATTCTTCTTCGTCGCGGGGCTGCTCCTCACGTTCACGCCCTGCGTATTACCGATGATCCCGATCCTCTCCGGAATCATCGTCGGCGAAGGTCGCGAGGCACACCACAAGGGGCGGGCGTTCGCGCTATCGATTGCGTACGTGGCCGGGATGGCGGTCACCTATACCGCGCTGGGTGTCGCGGCAGGGCTTGCCGGATCGATGTTCGGGGGAGCGCTCCAGAATCCCTGGGTGCTGGGTGCGTTCGCGGCGATTTTCGTCATGCTCGCGTTCTCGATGTTCGGGTATTACGACATCACGCTTCCTTCCTTTCTCCATACGAAGCTCACCCACGCGAGCAACAAGCTCACCGGCGGGCACGTCGGTGCAGTCGTGGTGATGGGTGCGCTGTCCGCGGCAATCGTCAGCCCCTGCATTGCGGCGCCGCTCGCGGGGGCGCTCGTCTACATCAGCCAGAGCCGCGACGTCATGCTCGGTGCTACTGCGCTTTTCTCGATGGCCATCGGAATGGGCGTGCCCCTCGTCGCCGTTGGCGTGACCGAGGGCGCGCTGCTGCCGCGTTCTGGGCACTGGATGAAGTCGGTCAAGAAGTTCTTCGGCTTTCTCATGCTTGGCGTGGCGATCTGGATCGTGGCGCCCGTCATTCCGGTCGTGGCGCAGATGCTCCTCTGGGCCTCGCTCCTGATCGTCGGCGCGATGTACCTGCACGCCCTCGACGCGCTGCCCCACGACGCTCCGGACACGGCGCGGTTCTGGAAAGGCGTAGGCGTTATCTCACTGCTTGCCGGTGTGGCACTCGCAATCGGCGCGTTCTCCGGTCATCGTGACATTCTGCAACCGTTGTCGGGCTTCCGTGCGGGCGCGGGGCCGGCAGGTGGCGCGGGCACCGAGGTCAGGTTCGAGAAAGTGCGTTCGCTCGCGGAACTCGACGCGCGGCTCAAAACAGTCGGTTCACCCGTGATGCTCGACTTCTACGCGGACTGGTGCGTGTCGTGCAAGGAGATGGAGCGTTTCACCTTCAGCGATGCGCGCGTGCGCGACAAGCTGCGCTCGATGGTGCTGTTGCAGGTGGATGTCACCGCAAACAACGAGGACGACAAGGCACTTCTCAAGCGCTTCAAGCTGTTCGGTCCACCCGGCATCATCTTCTTCGATCGCAAAGGCGAGGAGATCGACGGCCTGCGGGTGATCGGCTATCAGCCTGCCGACCGTTTCCTCGAGTCGCTCGCCCACGCAACGCGTCTTTGACGCGATTTATTCGATAGGTGCTCGCCCGGTTTCTGCGAGAAAGGTGTTCCGCAGCACCTCTTCCGGCGCGGGGCGACCAAAGAAGAGCGCGAATGCATCGATCGCCTGACCGATCGCCAGTTCCTGGCCGGTCATGATGTGCGTGCCGGCACGGCGGGCCGCCGCGATGAATTCCGTCTCGAGGGGGGTGTAGACGGCATCCATGACCCAATCCGCTCCGGTGATCAATGATTCGGTGACCGGGCTGCCCGGAAACGCAACCATGCCAACCGGGGTGGCATTCACGATTCCGGACGCGCCAGCGCAAGCGGCTGCGGCGTCCGATGCGACGACGACACGGACGGTCGGATAGCGTTCTTGCAGCGTATCGGCCAAGATCCGTGCGCGATCCTGGATGGTGTCCATGACGCGCACTTCGTGTGCCCCCAAGGTCACCAGCGCGTGCGCAATGGCGCGCCCCACTCCACCAGCGCCGATGAGCGCCGCAACCCCGGGCTTGCGGGTACCCAGCGCGTGTTCCCAGCCACTCACGAAGCCGGTAAAGTCGGTGTTGTGGCCCACGAGACGGTTGCCGCGAATGACCACCGTGTTGACCGCGCCCACCAGCTCCGCCGCGCCTTCGACGCGATCGAGAGCGCCCAGGACGGCTTCCTTGAACGGAAAGGTCACGTTTACCCCGGTGAAGCCGGCGAGTCTCAGGCCGGTCATCAGCTGCGGAAGCGCGTCCGGACCAAAGCCGATCACGTGCGAGTCGACGAGGTGGTAGCGGATATCGAGCCCCAGCGCGCGGCCCGCGGCCTCATGCATTGCCGGCGAGATCGAGCGACCGATCCGGGCGCCGACCAGACCCAAAAGCGCGCGCTCCATGATCGGGGGACGAATGTCCGTCACGATTGCGGGCGATGTCCCGCGGTGTTCAGTCGCCGCGCACCGCGAGAACGATTTTGCCGATATGCGCCGAGGATTCCATCAGCTCGTGCGCGGCGGAAGCTTCGGCGAAGGGAAATGTCCGATAGAGATACGGACGCAGCTCGCCCGATTCGAAGCGCGGCCAGACCTGCTCCAGGAGATCGTGCGCAATAGCGGCCTTCTGCTCGATTGTGCGCGGTCGCAGCGTGGAGCCGGTGAACGTGAGGCGTTTGATCATGATCGGCATGCAGTCGATCGTTACCTTGCTCGGCTGGAGGAACGCAATCTGCACCAGACGCCCTTCGAGGGCGAGCGAGCGGATGTTTTTCTCGACGTACTCTCCTCCGACCATGTCGAGAATGACGTCGACGCCGCGCTTCTCGGTCGCTTTCCAGAGCTCCGCGGCCCAATCTTCGTCTTTGTAATTCCACACCTCATCGGCGCCCATTGTGCTGCAATACCTCGGCCTTCATCGTATTGCCCACGGTCGTGTATACGGTGGCGCCCCAGGCCTTGGCGAGCTGGATCGCCGCGAGACCGATGCCGCTCGAGCCGCCGTGGACGAGAAAGGTCTCGCCGGATATAAGGCGGCCGCGATCGATGATGTTGGTCCAGACGGTGAACCAGTTCTCGGGCAGAGAGGCCGCCTGCTCGACCGTGAGCCCCTTCGGCACGGGCAGACAGTGGACGGCGGGCGCTGCACAGTAGTCCGCGTAGCCACCGCCCGGCGTCAACGCGCAAACCACGTCGCCGGGTTTCCACTGCGTGACGTCCGGAGCGACTTCGACGATCTCTCCGGCAACCTCGAGCCCGAGAACCGGCGATGCGCCGGGCGGCGGAGGATATTTTCCGGATCGCTGCAGGATATCGGGCCGGTTCACCCCCGCGTACTGCACCTCGATGAGCACTTCTCCGCTCTTGAGAACCGGCTTCGCTCCCTCGGCGAGCATCAGCACCGAGGCGGGTCCGCCCGCTCCGTGGTCGATGAATTTCATGGCAATGGCGCCTTTTCTGTGATCATGGCTTGGAGATGTCGTGAACGATATGCCCGTTGCGCGTAATGAGCTACACCTCGCGATACTTGCGGCCCCATCCGATTCGAGGATGCCGTGACGGCACCGGCTACGTGCGACGCAGAAAAGTCTCCACGAGACGCACCCAGTACGTCGCGCCAAGCGGAAGGATGGCGTCGTTGAAGTCGTACCCGGAGTTGTGCAGCATGCACCCTCCTTCACCGGGACCATTCCCGATCCAGACGTAGGCGCCCGGCTTGGCCTGGAGCATGAAGGCGAAATCCTCGGCGCCCATGGTCGGGGGAAGGTCGGTGTGGACGTTCTCCGCGCCGACGATGTCGCGCATCACCTCCGCTGCGAATGCGGCCTCGGCGGGCGTATTGATGGTCGGGGGATAGTGCCGTTCGTAGCGCACCGTGATCTGGGCGCCATGCGCCGCGGCAACTCCGGCGCAGATTCTCCGGATGCCCTCCTCGATCAAGTCCTGCACCGCGGGCCGGAACGCGCGCGCGGTCCCGCGCAACACGGCTTCGCCGGGTATGACGTTGATCGCATCGCCCGCATGAAACTGCGTGACGGTGATGACCGTCGCATCCACGGGGTTGGCATTGCGGCTGACGATCGTCTGTAACGCCTGCACGACCTGGCTTCCAATCACGATCGGATCGATCGTCTGGTGAGGCATCGCAGCGTGCCCGCCGCGCCCCTTGACCCGGATCTCGAATTCGTCCGAGGATGCCATCATCGGACCCGGCATCACGCCGAATTCGCCCACCGGCATACCCGGCCAGTTGTGCATGCCGAAGACGGCTTCCATGGGAAAGCGCTCGAAGAGTCCCTCCTCGACCATAACCCGTCCACCCCCGCGACTTTCCTCGGCAGGCTGAAAAATGAAGTGCACCGTGCCGTCGAAGTTGCGCGAGGTCGCAAGGTGCTTCGCAGCACCCAGCAACATCGCCACGTGGCCGTCATGTCCGCACGCATGCATGCGACCCGCGTGCGTCGACCGATGCTCGAAAGTGTTGGTTTCCTGGATGGGCAGCGCGTCGAGGTCGGCACGCAACCCCACTGCCCGCCTGCTCGTCCCGACCGACAGGGATCCGACCACGCCGGTGCGCGCCAATCCGCGGTGCACCGGGATGCCGAATGACGCGAGCTTTTCCGCAACAGATTCCGCGGTGCGATGCTCCTCGAACGCCGTCTCGGGATGCGCGTGAACGTCGCGTCGCCAGACCGTCATCTCGGCATGCAAAGCGTTGATCGGTTCGATGATAGACATGGCGGTCCCCGGGAAATCGCTTTCTATGGCGTGCTGTCAACGGACTGCTGGCGCGCGCATTGAAAGATCTGGATGGAAGCAATGCTGGAACGCGCCCCGGCGAGTTGATTATATAGCGGGTGATTCGGGCGCCGAATTCCTGTTGCACGCAGTATCTCGGTTTCAAAATCCCGGCGTTCCCGTACAATTTCCTACTTTCCCCGATTGGCCGACCCCACAGTATGCGCCGACACATTCAAGGCATCGATCATGTGGTGCTCGTCGTGAACGATCTCGTCGCGGCCGCCGAATCGTTTCGGCGCATGGGTTTTGTCATCACGCTGCGCGGCGATCACACGCTCGGCTCGCGCAACCACTGCGTGATGTTCGGCAGCGACTACATCGAGCTGCTCGCGAGCCCACCGGACAATCCGCACCCGTCCCGCCAGCATTACACCGAGTTCGCGAAGGCGGGCGACGGTCTCGCGGCGATCGCGCTTCGCACCGACAGTGCAAAGGAGGCTTACACGGAGCTGTTGTGGGCCGGTTTCTCGCCGACTGACCCGGTCGATTTCTCGCGGCCGGTGCGCCTGCCCGAAGGGACGCGCGATGCGCGCTTCCGTATCACACAGCTCGCCCCCGATCAGACGCCTGGGGGGCGCGTGTTCGTCTGCGAGCACTTCACGCGCGACGTGGTCTGGCGGCCGGAATACCAGTCACATCCCAATGGCGCTACCGCGTTGGCCGCCGTGGCGATCGTGACTGAGGACGTTGTGGCCAGTGCAAGTGACTACGAACGCATGTTCGATGTCCGCGCGCAGCCCATCGACGAAGGGCTATTGATCCAAACCGGGTCCGCGCCCATCGCGTTGACGACCGGCCCGGCGCTGGCAAGACGGCTGCCGGGGATCGGGAGCAGTCCGCGACTTGCGCCGAAGCTGGCGGCGCTATTTATCCATGTCGCTGATCGTGACGCCGCGGCAGACGCCCTCGCCGCGGGTGGCATGCATCCTGCGCGCATGCCGGATGGATCACTGGCGGTCGGCCCGGAACGTGCGCACGGTGTTGCGCTCGTGTTTGGCTGACACACGTTCGGCTGACACACGCTCGGCTGAAAGACGGGATCCGCGATGTTCCGCAAGAATCGCACGCTTGCAGTCGCAGCCATAGCTTCTGTTCTGTTGCATTGGATCGGATTTGTTGCGGTCCTCCGGTTCGATCTCTTTCCAGCGGACGCGAAGGAAATGCCTCCGCCGCTGACAGCGCACATCGTCACACGCGCACACTCACCGATTGCGGAGACGCCGCCGCCCGTTCTCGAGCCGCAAGCGGCGCAGCACCGGCGCGCCACCGCGACGAAGCGGGTTGCGCAGGCTCATGCCGCGCGGAAGGCCGCGCCGCGCTGGATCGCGCTTCCGGACGATCTCGGCGCTGTCCCGCCGATGCCCGACGGCGGTTTCGCGGACGCCGTCGCACACTCGACCCCAGTCGGGCCAACGGATGATGCAACGGGCGAGTTGGCGGCCGGCATCGACAACTCGACTGCCGCGGCGACGGATGGCAGGGGCGGTGCTGCGGAATACCCTGTCCGTCGCGCGCGGCTCGTGTACGACCTGGTTTATGCGGGCGGGCAGGTCGGAACCTTGACGCATACTTGGGCGACGGACGGCCACGTCTATCGCGTCGAGTCCATCGCGGAAGGCGCCGGGCTCGTGAAACTGTTCTATGGCGGCAAATTCATTCAACGATCCAGCGGCCGCCTCGGGGCAAGCGGTCTCATTCCCAGCGAGTACACGCTTCAGCGCGGGAGCGCCGCGCGCATCGAGTCGGCGCGATTCGACTGGAGCGCCGGCAAGCTCTCGCTGTCGTGGAAAAGCGAGCGCCACGTCGTCGACCTGCCCACGGGTGCACAGGATGCTCTCTCGATCATTCACCAGGCGTATTTCATGCCCCCGACCACGCCGGCTGCGCCCCTGGAGGTTGCGACGAGCCGTAAGCTCGCCCATTACCTCTATGAACTCGTCGGCGAGACGCTCATCGAGACACCGATCGGGATATTGCGCGCCGTGCACATTCGGCGCGCGGACGACGATGGCATGCGAATCGATGTCTGGCTCGACCTCGATCGCAGCCTGCTTCCCGCGCGAATTCTCGGCCAGGATCGCCGCGGCTTCGCCTTCGAGCAGATCATCCGCGAGGCGGCGATCGAAAAATGACGCGTCAGGCGTGTGAGAGGCGCCGCGCAGCGTCCAGCGCGAAGTAGGTCAGCACCCCATCCGCGCCGGCGCGCTTGAAAGCGATCAGTGCCTCCATGACGCACTTCTCCTCGTCAAGCCAGCCATTCTGGAAGGCTGCTTTGAGCATCGCGTATTCGCCGCTCACCTGGTAGACGAATGTGGGCGCTTTGAACGCGTCCTTCACCCGCCGCACGATGTCGAGATAAGGCATGCCAGGCTTCACCATTACCATGTCGGCGCCTTCCTCCAGATCGAGCGCCACTTCGTGCAGCGCCTCGTCCGTGTTGGCCGGGTCCATCTGATAGGTGTACTTGTTGCCTTGGCCGAGCGCCGCGGCGGATCCGACCGCGTCGCGGAATGGGCCATAGAACCCTGATGCGTACTTCGCCGAATACGCCATGATGCGTGTGTAGATGAGCTGCCGCGCGTCCAGCGCCGCCCGAATGGCGCCGATCCGCCCATCCATCATGTCCGAGGGCGCCACGATGTCCACACCGCACTCGGCCTGCGTGACCGCCTGCTTGCATAGAATCTCGATGGTCTCGTCGTTCAGTATGTAGCCGGTTTCGTCGATCACGCCGTCTTGGCCGTGGCTCGTGTAAGGATCCAGCGCGACGTCGGTCATCACGCCGAGTTCGGGAAAGCTCTTCTTGAGTTGAGCAACCACCCGCGGAACAAGTCCGTTCGGATTCGTCGCTTCCTTGCCGTCGGGCGTCTTCAGGCCGGATTCGATCAGGGGAAACAGCGCCAAGGTCGGTACTCCGAGCTTCAACGTCTGTTCGGCAACCCCCAAGAGCTTGTCCAGGGTGTAGCGCGACACGCCGGGCATGGATGCAACGGGCTGTTCCTGATTCTTGCCGTCGATCACGAACACCGGATAGATCAAGTCGTCGGTCGACAGGCGCCGTTCCCGCATCATCCGGCGCGAGAATTCATCCCGACGCATGCGCCGCGGCCGGAAGGCGGGGTAACTGCCTCGCACGCTCATCTCACCCTCTTACGTAGATAAAACAATATGTTACGTTGATACACCGCTTTGTGGGAACCTTTTTGCAGCGCGGGCACTCTCAAGCTTAGACGATCTCGATCGTCTCCCGCTTCTCCTCCCTGAGCGGGTGCCTTAGTCTTTAAGGCGTTCAGCCCCGAGCTTTCCCCTTTAGCTCGGGGCTTTTTTGTTTCTGCGGCCCCGGGCTTCGTTAACCCTGCTCGGGGCTTTTTTGTTTCTGCGGCCCCGGGCTTCGTTAACCCTGCTCGGGGCTTTTTTGTACTTGTGGCTCCGAGCGTCGTGATGCCTCCTCGGGGCTTTCTCGTTGTGGTCCAGAGCTTTGCGAACGCCGGACGGGGCACTGCCGGACTCGCGGCGCGATTGACCCTTCGTCGGTCCGACTCCCAGCCAGGACCCCAGCGCTTCCTCCGCGACATCAATTCCTGTTCGCTTGAGCGCCGAGAACAGCTGCACGGTGAACTTGGGCGACAGCTCGGCAAGGCGCTTCCTTACGCCCAGCAGCGCCGCCTCGGCTGCGCTGCGCGTCAGTTTGTCCGCCTTCGTCAACAGGACGTGCACCGGCTTCCCGGTCGGCCCAAACCAGGCCAGCATCGTCTCGTCGAGCGAGGTGAGGGGGTGCCGGATGTCCATGACAAGTACCAAGCCCAGCAAAGATTCTCTTGATTGTAAGTACCCACTCAATACCTGTTCCCAATGCTTCCTGGTCGGCCCGGGAACGCGCGCGTAGCCGTAACCAGGCAGGTCGACGAGCAGGCCACCTCCCACCAGACGGAAGAAATTGATGAGCTGCGTGCGGCCGGGCGTCTTGCTCACGAACGCCAAGCGGTTATGGTGCGCGAGGGCGTTGATGGCGCTCGACTTGCCCGAATTCGAGCGACCCGCGAATGCGACCTCGGGCGCGCCGGGCGGGGGGAGGTCCCGCAACTCGTGCGCGGACATCACGAAAGTCGCGTTCCGGAACATGGACATGGATGTTAAACAGGGGATTCGATCGCGATCGCCGGGGGTATGGGTCGCGCCCGATTAAGTGGTGGAAAGATCGCGGAGTCGCGACGTTGGCGGCGCGCCGGTACGCTGCGCTAGAATAGCAGCTTTCCTCAACGTCCCGTCTCGAAAGGAAATTCGAATGAAGATTCGCCTGGCGCTGCTGTGTGCGGCGCTCGCGAGCGGTGCTGCGCTTGCCGCGGAACCCGCGCCCAAAGCCGACCCCGCAAAGGCGCAGCAAACGGCCTCTCAGGTCTGCGCGGCGTGCCATGGCGCCGCCGGTCAGAGCGCGATTCCCGCAAATCCCAATCTTGCGGGCCAGATTCCCGAGTACATCGCCAAGCAGCTCATGAACTTCAAGGCTGCGGACGGCAAACCGGCCGTGCGCGCGAATCCCATCATGGCTGGCATGGTGGCCAATCTGACGCCTGAAGACATGCGCAATCTCGCCGCGTATTACGCGGCGCAGACGCCGAGCACGGGCGCCGCGCAAAACACCGCTACAGTCGAGCTGGGCCAGCAGATTTTTCGCGGTGGCATCGCGTCGCAGGGCATCCCGGCTTGCGGCAGCTGCCACGGGGCCACCGGCGCGGGATTGCCGGTGCAGTATCCGCGTCTTGCGGGGCAACACCCCGAATACATCGAGGCGCAAATGAAGGCGTGGCGCAGCGGCGAACGGGCCAATGACGCGGGCAAGATGATGCGCACGATCGCCGCGAAGATGTCCGACGCGCAAATCAAAGCAGTTGCAGACTACATCGCGGGACTCCGCTAAGTTGGCACTTCGCGGGAAGGGCAGTAACGGGAGGAAACCAGCCGGTCTTTCCTGTTCGTAACCTTCCGGAGTTGGTACTGAAGAAGCGAGCCAGCTTCCTCCTGTTCGTGACCTACGTGGATGGTCCCTAGGGGCACTGTTTCATGACCATCCAGGCGTTTGACGTTGCAATTGTCGGATCCGGACCCGGTGGGTACCGGGCTGCGGTGCTTGCGGCGTTGCGCGGCATGAAGGCCGCCGTCATCGAGCGCGGTGTGTGGGGCGGCACGTGCCTGAATCGCGGATGCGTTCCAAAGAAGGCTTGGTACGAAAGTGCGCGACTGCTTGCCGGACAGGACGCACTTGCGCAGCGTGGTCTGCGGGGGGTGCTCGCACCTGATCTTGCGCAAGCCTGGCGCGATCAGCGACGTATCGTGCATGCGGTCCGCGCGAGCTATCTCGACTATCTAAATCGCCTCGGCGTCGTTGCGTACTCGGGCGCCGCGCGCCTTCGCTCGCGAACCGTGATCGAGATCGATTCGGGTGAGCGCGTGCAGGCCGCGCATATCGTGTTGGCCACCGGCTCAGCCCCCGTCGTGCCGTCTTGGCTTGTCTTGCACCCTGATCGGGTGCTGACCACCGACGCGCTGTTTGATCGACCGCCTCCGCGCGGCAAACGCGTCGCGATCGTCGGCAGCGGAGTGATCGGAACCGAAATGGCGTTCATTCTCTCCATGCTTGGTCTGGACATCGTTTGGCTCACTCAGGCCGCAGCGCTATCGCGCAGCAGCTATAGCGCGCCCGCACTGAAACTGCTGCACACTGCGCTCGACGACCTCGGGATTCGACCGCGCGTCGGAAATCGTCCAATCGCCTGTCATCTGGCGTCCGACGGCGTCGTGCTGACACTGCCAGAGGGCCGCACCGAGAAGGTTGACTGGGTGCTCGTCGCAGCGGGGCGCGCACCCTGCACTTCCACGCTCGGTCTCGAGTCGGGGGGCGTGGCGCGCGACGAGAATGAATACATCCGCGTCGATGACTACCAGTGCACCAGCGCCCCGAACGTGTTCGCGATTGGCGACTGCGCGAATCGCACAATGACCTCGAATCATGCGCTCGCAGAAGCATCCGTCGCGGTGGCGAATATCGCATCGCCCGGCAGTGCCCGACGCAGCGATGCACCGGTACCGCAAGTCGTGTACTCGGCGCTCGAGCTTGCGCGACTCGGCTTGAGCGAGGCCGAAGCCGAATCGGCCGGTCACGAGGTCGCAACCGGCTTTGCCGGCCTCGCTTCGAGTCCCGCCGCGCTGGCGCTTGGCGACCCGCGTGGCTTCGCCCGGCTCGTTGCGGACGCGGATTCCGGCGCGCTGCTCGGCGCCGAGGCGGTGGGTCTCCAAGCAGGCGAATGGATACACACAGTTAGTGCGTGCATTGGAGATTCTGATGCGCTCGCGCGACTGACGACGATTCGCTACAACCATCCTGCGCTTGCCGAGGAGTTTCTGAACGCCGCCGATACGCTGGCAGCGAAATGGGGTCTCGCAGACAGGGTATTTCGCCCGGTGCGGGAATAGAGTGTGGGAATAGGAACAGGTCGGGAGCTGTTCTAATGGGTGCGACGAATGGACGGGTGGGGCCCGTGACCCGCATCGGGTTGATGCTGGTTCTTGTCGCAACGGTGGTGGGGGGATGCGCGACGTTCTTCAGTGAACCGCCGCCCGCGCACAGTCAGGACGGGGTGCTCGTGGATGCCAGCGGCATGACGCTCTATACGTTTGACAGGGACCCGCCACGCGCGCGCGGCAGTTTGTGCGTGGGCGATTGTGCACGCGACTGGCCGCCCTTTGCAGCACCGGCGAATGCGGGATCGCTGGGTGAATACGCGCCAATGCGCCGGCCTGACGGAACGATGCAATGGACTTACAAGGGCAAACCGCTGTATCTGCGGGACATGGATCACACCCCGGGCGACAGGACCGGGAATGGCGTCGAGAATCTCTGGCGCGTGGCGCGGCCATAGCGCACAGTGCGGAAGGACGCGCGCCCAACCCATGGATCAAGCCACGCTCGCGCCGCATATTCCGCGTTTGCGCCGTTACGCGCGCGCACTCGTGGGCGATCGTTACGCGGCCGATGACCTTGTCCAGGACACCCTCGAGCGCGCGATCAACAAGTTTCATCTCTGGCGGCCGGGAAGCGATCTACGTGCCTGGCTTTTCGCGATCATGCACAACGTTCACGTGAATCAGCTGCGTAGTCGCGCGGCACGGCCGGAGACGCCGCTCGATGATGGGGACGCGCTTCCTCAGTCGGTGCCCGAGACTGATCGCCATGAGATACGCGACATGCAAACCGCGATCGCGGCACTTCCCAGCGAGCAGCGTGAGGTGATCCTGCTGATCGCGCTGGAGCAGCTGAGCTACTCGGAAGTGAGTAAGGCGCTCGACATCCCGATCGGCACGGTGATGTCGCGTCTGTTTCGCGCCCGCGAGCGGCTGCGCGCGCAGCTTGGCGCGGTGGCGCCACAATCGAATCTGAAGCTCGTGAGATGAATCTTTCCGAGAAGGATATCCAGGCTTTTGCCGACGATCTGATCGAGCCGGAGCGTCGCGCGGAGGTCGAGGCGTACCTCACGCGCGATGCCGAAGCCGCCGAGCGCGTCGCAGCGTATCGTGACCAGAACGCACAGCTCCGCGCGCTCTTCAACCCGGTACTGGACGAAGCAATCCCGCAACGCTTCACCATGCTTGCGCCGCGTCGTAGCCTCACGCGATTCGCGATCGCGGCCAGCTGGCTCATTCTCGGCGCGGCGATCGGATGGGGCACGAATATTCTGATTGGAGAAGACCCGGGTCGCTCGGTGACGTTTGCCCACCGGGCGGCAATCGCACATGCTGTCTACTCGCCCGAGGTGCGCCACCCGGTGGAAGTGGGTGCAGACCAGCAGGAGCACCTTGTGCGTTGGCTATCGAAGCGGCTTGGCGCCGATCTGCGGCCGCCGGTCCTCGTGGAGAGCGGGTATGAGCTCGTCGGTGGCCGTCTGCTGCCGGGTGACCGGGGTGCGGTTGCCCAGTTCATGTATCAGGACGCCAAAGGGCGCCGCCTCACGTTGTATGTGTCGAAGATGAACGTCAGCCAGGGCGATACCGCCTTCCGATTCACCCGCGAAAACGGTGTCAGCGTCTTCTATTGGGTGGACGGCGCGCTTGGCTACGCGCTATCCGCGGACCTGCCGAAGCACGACCTGCTCGGCGTGGCCACGGCGGTCTACAAGCAGCTCAATCCCTGACTGCGCCGTGCGGCACAGTCGGGAGACGCCCGCCCCGGCGAGGTTTCCATCGCGGCTCGCCGTAATGAATCGGATTGGGGCCGCGCTGCGTATACCTCGTATACCATTGATCTAAGTCCCAAGAAGGGAATCCAGTCATGCTGATCAAGCGGCCCAGCGATATCCCGCCATCCGAAATCACGCCTCGGCCGATCTACGCACGCCGCCGCGAATTCATGAAGGCTGCCGCGGCCGGAACGATCCTTTCGGCGACCGTGGGGTGCAGCGAGGACAATTCCTCTGCGCAGGATGCGGGCCGGCAGAAGCTGTCGAACATCGCCAAATCGCGCTTCAGCTCGAACGAGGAGCCGACCGAGTACAAGCACGTCACCCTGTACAACAACTATTACGAGTTCGGGACCGAGAAGTCCGACCCTGCCCTGTATGCCAATCGCCTGAAGACCCAGCCGTGGGCCGTTTCAGTCGAGGGAGAATGCCTCAAGCCACGCACGTTCGGGATCGAGGAACTCCTGAAACGCCCGCTCGAAGAGCGCGTCTACCGGCTGCGTTGCGTGGAAGCCTGGTCGATGGTGATCCCCTGGGTAGGATTCGAGCTGAACGCGCTTCTCAAGCAGGTCGAACCGACCGGAAACGCGAAATACGTCGAGTTCGTCACGGCGCTGCAGCCCGAGACGATGCACGGCGTCCACTCTCCGGTGCTCGACTGGCCGTACGTCGAAGGCCTTCGAATCGACGAGGCGATGCATCCGCTCACGATTCTCGCAGTGGGCATCTTCGGTGAAGTGCTGCCGAACCAGAATGGCGCCCCCGTCAGGCTGGTGGTGCCGTGGAAGTACGGCTTCAAGAGCGGGAAGTCGATCGTCAAGATCCGGCTCGTCGAAAAGCAGCCCGGAACTGCGTGGGAAAGCGCATCGCCGAGCGAGTATGGTTTCTACTCCAACGTGAATCCCGACGTCGATCATCCGCGCTGGACCCAGAAGACCGAACGGCGCATTCCCGAGTTCTTCTCCCGGCGCCCGACACTGATGTTCAATGGCTACGGTGATCAGGTGGCAGGGCTGTACACCGGGATGGACCTCAAGAAGTATTTCTGAGACGTCGATCACAGACGATGCAGCCGAGTCGGACATGGATCAGCGTGGTCAAGGCGACGCTGTTCGTCGCGGCTCTCGTGCCTTTCGCGCGCCTCGCCGTCTCTGCGGCATGGTTTCCGGACGTGCTGGGCGCGAACCCCGCGGAATTCATCACCCGCTCGCTGGGCGATTGGTGTCTGCGTTTCCTGCTGATCACCCTGGCGGTGACACCGCTGCGGCGTGTCACCCGATGGAGCTGGCTCCTTCGGCTGCGTCGCATGCTCGGGCTGTTCGCATTCTTCTACGGCGTCGTGCATTTCACGAGCTATATCGCGTTCGACCATGTGTTCGATGCCGTGGCGATTCTGAAGGACATCGTGAAACGACCGTTCATCACGGTCGGATTCACGGCACTCCTCCTGCTGAGTCCGCTCGCCGTCACGTCGACGAACGCGATGGTGCGCCGGCTGGGCGCGCAGAATTGGCGCGCGCTGCATCGGCTGGTGTACCCGATTGCCGCGCTGGGCGTGCTTCACTACTGGTGGATGGTGAAGCGCGACATCACCGAACCCGCGATCTATGCGGGAATACTCGCAGTCCTGCTCGGCTACCGGCTGGTCGCCTACCTGCGGGAACTGCGGGTGCTGCGTTGGTCGCGGGCCGCGCGTGGCCCATCAATCAACGATCCGTCGCGACTGACGTAGAGCAGACCTGGATCGAGATAGAGTTCATCCTGGCGGAGTTTGGCCTGTCCGCCCGACGGCGCGACGCCGAAGAATTCGTACTGCACACCCTGGAAAGTCACCGTACGGTGGATCTCGACGCCGCCGTAGATGCCGATCACCTCCGACGCTTCGTCCAGCGCTTCGAACCGGTGCACGATCACCCCGTGGCGCCGGGCGCTCAGCTCGCGCTGCCAGCGATGGAATTCGTGCGCCATGAGCATGTGCAGAGGCACCAGGACGCACAGAATGTAGAAAGTCAATTTCAGGATGACTTCCATCATGCAACTATAGGCGTTCACCCGAGAGAAGCGAAGGAACGATTTCGCGGCGGGTGTTTCGCGCTGTCGGCCTTTGGCGACAGCACGCGAAAGCGTGCGTCGTCCCTTGGCGAACGGGTCTAGAGCATGTGCAAACTGGCCAGAAACTCGCGGAGCCCTTGATGCCGCGGGTCGCGCAAGCGCGCAGGACGGCTCAGAAATCCTGGTGAGGCGCCGCGGGCGACGGGCGTGGCGTGGGTGCCGACCGACGCGCGCGGCGCGCCCGGAATCGCTCCTGCAACGCCTCGAAATAGAGATAGATCACCGGCGTGATGTACAGGGTCAGCAGCTGGGAGAGCAATAGCCCCCCGACGACCGCGAGGCCCAGCGGGCGCCGGGCATCCCCGCCCGCACCAAACGAGAGCGCGATCGGCAGGCTCCCGGCGAGCGCTGCCATGGTCGTCATCATGATCGGGCGGAAGCGGATAAGGCACGCCTGGTAGATCGCTTCGGCGGGCGGCATGCCGCGCCCGCGCTGCGCCTCGATGGCGAAATCGATCATCATGATCGCGTTCTTCTTCACGATACCGATCAGCATGATGATGCCGACGAATGCATACATGTTGAGATCGATGCCGAATGCCCAGAGCGTCAGGAGCGCACCGAGCCCCGCGACGGGGAGTCCGGAAAGAATCGTCAGTGGGTGGACGAAGCTCTCGTACAGTATGCCGAGCACGATGTAGATGAAGAATATGGACAGGATGATCAGGATGCCCATCCCGCGCAGCGATTCCTGAAAGGCCTGCGCAGCGCCCTGGAAGGCGCCGGTAAGCGTTGCGGGCACCTGAAGATCCGCAACGGCGCGTTCGATGGTTGCCAGCGCCTGGCTGAGCGACGTGCCCGCCTGCAGGTCGAACGACAGAGTCACCGACGGCAACTGACCGAGGTGCGTGACATTGAGGGGGCCGACGCCGTACACCAGCTTGGCCAGCGCGGTCAGCGGCACGAGGGCTCCCTGCGAGGAGCGCACGTACAAAAGGGAAAGCGCGGCCGGATCGGCCTGGTAGCGCGGCAGGAGCTCGAGTATCACCCAGTACTGGTCGGTCGCGGTATAGATGGTGGAAACCTGCCGCGACCCGTAGGCGTTGTTCAGCGCCATCTCGATCTGCTGCGGACTGACACCGAGCGTTGCGGCCTTCTCCCGATCGATCTCCACGGTGACCTGAGGGCGGGAGATCTGCAGGTCGCTCGTCACATCGATCAGGCCCGGCAGTGTCCGGAGCTTGGCCTCGATGATCGGCACCCAGTGGTAGAGCTCCTCGGTGTCCGTGCCCTGTAGCACATATTGGTACTCGCTCTTCGTCACGCGCCCGCCAATCCGGATCGCAGGCAGGTTTTGCATGAACACTCGGGTTCCCGGAATGCCGCCGACTTTGGGCCGCAGCGCGCGAATCACGTCTTCGACCTTCTTGCGTTCGGCGCGCGGCTTGAGATTGATGATCATCCGGCCGATGTTCAGCGACGGGCTGAACGAGGTCGCACCGATGAAAGCGTTCACGGACGCGACGTTGGGATCTTTCCTGATGATGTCTGCGACCTGGCGCGTGAGGTCGGACATCGCATCGAACGAGATGTCCTGCGCCGCCTCCACGAATCCGAAGATCTGGCCGTTGTCCTCGGAGGGCAGGAACCCTTTTGGCATCTTCACAAACAGGAAGCCCGTCGCAACGACGATCGCCAGGAACACGACCATGGTGGCGCGCGGTCGCGCGATCACCCACTTCAGGCTCGCGTCGTATGCGTGCTTCACCGCGTCGAATCCCCGCTCTACGGCGAGGTAGACACGGCCGTGTCTCTGCGTGTTCTCCGGCCGCAGGACCCGGCTGCACATGAGCGGCGACAGCGTCAATGACACGAATCCGGAGATCAGGACTGCCGCCATGATCACCACCGCGAACTCGTGCAGCAGCCGACCCAGTATCCCGCCCATGAACAGGATCGGGATGAACACCGCTGCGAGTGAGAGCGTCATCGACAAGATCGTGAACGAGATCTCGCGGGAGCCATCGAGCGTCGCCTGCATCGGCGTCTTGCCCATTTCCAGGTGACGCGAGATGTTCTCGAGCATCACGATCGCATCGTCCACCACGAAGCCGACGCACAGGACCAGAGCGAGAAGCGAGATGTTGTCGACGCTGTAGTCGAGCAGATACATCACCGCAAAGGTCCCGATCACGGACATCGGCAGCGCGACGCTCGGGATCAGCGTAGCAGAGAGATTGCGCAGGAAGAGAAAGATCACGAGAACCACGAGCACGAGTGCGAGCAGCAGCGTGAACTGGACTTCCTCGACCGATTCGCGGATCGGCCCCGAGCGATCGTAGAACACGCGCATCTCGATGCCCTGCGGAACCTGGGCGCGGAATGCCGGCAGCAGCGCCTTGACCCGATCGACCGTGTCGATCGTGTTGACACCGGGTTGGCGCTGCACGGCTAGGATGATGGAGCGCTTGCCGTTGAACCACGCCGCGACCTTGTCGTTCTGGGTGCTGTCGATCACCCGGCCGAGTTCCTGCAGACGCACGGGCGAGCCGTTGCGATAGCTCACGACCACCGGTCGGAACGCCGCGGCGTCAAAAAGCTGGCCCGTTGCCTGGACGGCGAAATCGCGGTCCTTGCCGGAGAGTGTCCCGGTCGGAAGGTTGACGTTCGCCTGCCCGATGGCTTGCTCGACCTCGTTGATGCCGATCCCGCGCGAGGCGAGCGCGCTCGGATCCACTTGCACACGCACGGCGTACTTCTGCTGACCGTAAACCTGTACCTGGGCGACGCCAGTCACCGTGGAAATGCGCTGCGCAAGGATGCCCTCAGCGTACTCGTTCACCGTCCAGAGCGGCAGGGTGTCGGAAGAGAGCGCGATGTAGTAGATCGGAAAGTCGGCCGGATTCACTTTCCGGAACGACGGCGGCGTGGACATAGTGGGTGGCAACTGGCGCAGCGTTGCCGCGATCGCCGACTGCACGTCCTGAGCGGCGGCATCGATATTGCGGTCGAGTGAGAACTGGATCGTGATCCGCGTGATCCCCTGGCCGCTCAGCGAGATCATCGAATCGATACCGGCGATGGTGGAGAGCTGCTTCTCGATCGGCGTCGCCACCGCGGAGGCCATCGTCTCGGGGCTCGCGCCGGCCAGCTCCGCCCGGACCTCGATGGTCGGAAAGTCCACGTTCGGCAGCGAACTCACCGGGAGCAGCCGATAGCTCACCACCCCGAAGACCAGGATCGCGATCATGACCAGCATGGTCATGACCGGACGGCGGACGAAGATTTCCGAGAGATTCACGACGGGCGGTCGCCGATCGTCCGGCGGTCAACGTCCTTCTGGCGGTCGCCACCTTGCGGCCGATCGCCGTTTTGCGGACCTCCTTCGCCCTTGATAACCACCTTCGCACCCGGTGTCAGCCGCAGCTGGCCCTGCGTGACCACCTGCTCACCCTTGGAGAGTCCGGTTGCGATCACCGACAGATCTCCTTCGGACCGCTGCACCGTAATCGGACGCACCTCGACGGTCTTGTCCGATTTGACAACGAACACGAATTGCCCGTTCGGGCCAGTTTGCACAGCGCGCGACGGCAGGGTCAACGCGTTCTTGTCCTCGAAGAGCTTGAGCCACACGGTGACGAACTGACCCGGCCACAGCGCGTCTTCCCGATTTTCGAACACCGCCTTGAGCTTGATCGTTCCGGTGGTGGTATCGACGGCGTTGTCGATGAAGACCAGCTTGCCGACGGCCGGCTTGGCTGCGTCCGGCGGGGTCGCCTCGACTTGCAGGGGCTCGCCGGTCATCTGCTTGCGCACGGACGACAGGATCTGTTCCGGGACCGCAAAGCTGACGTTGATCGGATGCACCTGGTTGAGCACGACAAGTGGGGTCGCGTCGTTCGCCTTGACCAAGTTGCCCTTCTGTATCTGGATTCGGCCGGTATAGCCGTCGATCGGCGCCCGGATCGTGGTGTACTCGAGTTGCAGTCGTGCATTCTCCAGCGCGGCCTTGCTCGCGAGGACCGCAGCCTGCGCGGTTTCCGCGCCGGTCTTGTACTGCGCGTACCCTTCCTTGGAGATGAAGTTCTTCTGCAGGAGTTCGAGGTAGCGCTCCTCCTGCCGCTGCGCCTGTGCCAGCTGCGCGAGGTCGCGTTGGTGATTCGCTTCTGCCTGCTTGAGCGCGGCCTCGAACGGCCGCGGGTCGAGGATGAAGAGCACGCTTCCGGCGCGTACCTCCTGACCTTCGCGAAACCGGACGTCGACGATCTGTCCGTCGACGCGCGCCTTGATCGCGACCGTCGCGTAGGCCTCGGCCGATCCCACCGCCTGAATGCGAACGGGGACCGACTGCTGCACGACGCGCGCGACAGTCACCGCGACGGGAGGTTGACGCCCTCCCACCGGCCTTGTCGACGTTTTCCGGCTTGCCCGATGGCTTACCGGCTTTCTCGGCTGCCCCGACCTTTCCCGTCTGCTCGGACTGCGCGCCGGCTTCGTGCCCGGAATACAAAAGCAGTGCGACGCCGCCAAGGGCCATCGCCAAGGCTGCTGCGCCCAGCAGCCATCCAGTACGGGCCACCTCGGTCATGACCTCAAATAACGCTCGCTCGTGCCGTCAGGACGACGGCGGGTCGCGCATTCTAGTCACATTGTCCTGGGGGCGTGTGAAGGAATGGGCGCGTTCCCCGGGGCTACCGGGGTAACAGGTGCTCGCCCGCGTAGAGGGATTCAGGCGGCTCGCGCTCGCGAACAAGATGGAGGGTGCTCCCGTCGACGATGACCTCCGCGGCACGGGGCCGGGAGTTGTAGTTGGAACTCATGCTCATACCGTAGGCACCCGCGGACATCACGGCCAGCAGGTCGCCCTCCGCGATCGCCAGATCCCGCGCCCGACCGATGAAATCGCCGCTTTCGCACACCGGTCCCACGATCTCGTAGGTCTCAGGGCGAATGTTGCGATGCACAACGGGGAGGATGTCGTGCCAAGCGTCATACAGCGCTGGCCGCATAAGGTCATTCATCGCGGCATCCACGACCGCGAAGTTACGGTGCGCGCCGGGTTTGACGTACTCGACCCGGGTGAGTAAGAGGCCGGCGTTCCCGACTAGCGCGCGACCCGGCTCCAGGAGAATCTGAAAGGGCCGATTACCGAGGCGCTCGAGCATTGCCTGCAGGTAATCCGCTACCGCCGGCGGCTGTTCGTCCCGGTAGCGGATTCCGAGGCCACCCCCGATGTCGAGGTGGCGGAGCCGGATGCCTTCGCGCTCGAGCGTATCCACGAGCTCGAGCACCCGGTCGAGTGCGTCCACCAGTGGCTCGACATCGGTGAGCTGAGACCCGATGTGAAAATCGAGTCCCACAACGTCGAGATCCGGTGAGGCTGCCGCCGCGCGGTACAGATCCAGTGCATCGGCGTAGGCAACGCCGAATTTGTTCTCCTTGAGTCCAGTGGAAATATACGGGTGCGTCTTGGGGTCCACATCCGGGTTGACGCGCAGGGATACCGGCGCGCGCTTCTTGATCTCCTGCGCCAGGCGCGTCACGCGCGCCAGTTCCGCCGCCGATTCGACGTTGAAGCAGAGTATCCCGGTCTCGAGCGCGCCGCGAATTTCGCTCACGCTCTTGCCGACGCCCGAAAAGACGATCTTGCCCGGATCTGCACCGGCCGCAAGCGCACGTGCGAGTTCGCCGCCCGATACGATGTCGAATCCCGATCCGAGCCGCGCAAACACGTCGAGGACCGCGAGGTTCGAATTGGCTTTCATCGCGTAGCAGATCAGGTGGTCGCGTCCCGTCAGCGCGGCATCGAATGCCCGATAGGAGGCTTCCAGGGCGGCGCGCGAATAGACGAAGCAGGGCGTTCCGTATTGCGTGGCAATTGCGGAGAGCGCAACGGATTCCGCGTGCAGTGTCCCGTCGCGCCGGGCGAAGACGCTCATCGGCGGGTCACTGCGATTTCTTGCGCGCTTCGGCGGAGCTGTCCGAATCGGGCGGCGGAAGATACAGCGGGCCTCGGGTGCCGCAAGCCTGGAGAAGCAGGGCGAGCATCGTGACGAAGAGCGCGATGACGAGCGTGGGGCGCATGGCGGTTCGCGGAAGCGCACATGCTACACGACACCCATCCGGACGCGAACCCTAGAACAACTGATTGCGAACCCGATCGATGAGGCGTGTGTCGCCGTTCGGTACCGGAGCGGGTGTGTCGGGTGGGGGGGGTATGTTCTCGCGATAGAAGTAATCGGGCTGGCCGGTCTCCGGCGACTGCATCCCCGTCGCCGGATCGATCTTCACGGTCACCACCCCTTCTGGCGGGTCGGCACCCATTTCCGGCACACCCTTGAGCACATCGCCCATATAGCCCATCCAGATTGGCAGCGCGGCCCGCGCGCCGGTTTCGTTCCTGCCGAGCTTCTTCGGCTGATCGAAGCCGATCCAGGCGATGGTCACCAGGGTCGGCTGGTAGCCGGCAAACCAGGCGTCCACGTTGTCGTTGGTAGTGCCCGTCTTGCCCGAGAGATCGTTACGCCCGAGCGCGTTGGCGCGCGCTCCGGTTCCGTAGCGCACCACATCGTGCAGCAGGCTGTTCATGATGAAGGCGTTGCGAATGTCGATGACACGCAGCGATTCGTCGCCGGCGCGCGCCGGTTGCGCCTGCGCGAGCAGGTTGCCCCGGTCGTCCACGATGCGCTCGATCAGGTAAGGATCGATCAGATAACCGCCGTTCGCGAACACCGCGTAAGCGCGCGCCATTTGCCAGGGCGTCACCGAGCCCGCGCCCAAGGCCATGGTGAGATACGGCGGGTGCCGCGCGGCATCGAAACCGAAGCGCTTGATGAAGTCCTGCGCGTATTGCGTGCCGATCGACTGCAGCACCCGTATCGATACCATGTTTTTCGAGTGGGCCAGCGCAGTGCGCAGGCGCATCGGGCCCTCGTACGTGTCCTCGTAGTTCTTGGGCTCCCAGACCTGTCCGCCGGTCTGCTCCGCCTCGACCACTACGGGTGCGTCGTTGATCACCGTTGCAACGGTGAAGCCTTTCTCGAGCGCGGCCGAATAGATGAAAGGCTTGAAACTCGAGCCGGGCTGGCGCCACGCCTGCGTGACGTGGTTGTACTTGTTGCGATTGAACTCGAACCCTCCCACCAAGGCCCGCACGGCACCCGAAATCGGGTCGAGCGACACCAGCGCCGCCTCGGCTTCCGGAAGCTGGACGATTTCCCAGGCATCCCGGGAGAGCTTGTGAACGCGGATGACAGCACCGCGTTGCATCCGGCGATTCGGGGGTACCTTGGCATGCAGCGCGGAGGCAGCGAAGCGCAGCCCCTCGCCTTTGACGACGATCGTCTCCCCACCTCGAAGATAGGCGTGCACTTCCTTCGGAGACGCCTCCAGCACCACTGCGGCCCTGATGTCGTCGAAGTCCGAGAACTCGTGCAGGGCGTCCTCTATTGCGTCCTCGCCGGCGTTCGCCGGCAATTCGACAAAGCCTTCCGGACCGCGATAGCCATGGCGCCGCTCGTAGTCGAGGACTCCCTGGCGCAGCGCGCGATAGGCAGCTTCCTGATCGCGCTTGGTGATCGTCGTGTAGACGCGCAGCCCGCTCGTGTATACCTCGTCCGGGTAACGGTCGTAGAGCACTTGACGCACCATCTCGGCGACGTAATCGGCATGCACCGAGAAGTCGTCGAAGTCCCGGCGCACCACAAGGGGCTGTGCCTGGGCCGTCGTGAACTGCTCCTCGGTGATGTATCCGAGCTCGCGCATGCGGCGCAGCACGTAGAGCTGCCGCTGCTTGGCGCGTCGGGGATTCACGACCGGGTTGAACGAGGAGGGTGCTTTGGGAAGCCCGGCCAGCATGGCGGCTTCCGCGATGCTCACATCGGCAAGGGCGCGCCCGAAATAGATTTGTGCTGCGGCGGCAAATCCATACGCCCGCTGGCCCAGGTAAATCTGGTTGATATAGATCTCGAGGATCTCGTCCTTGGTGAGGCCGGCCTCGATCTTGAACGCCAGAAGGGCCTCGTAGGCCTTGCGGGTCAGCGTCTTCTCGCTTGACAGGAAGAAGTTTCGGGCCACCTGCATGGTGATGGTGCTCGCCCCTTGTCGCTTGCCCCCCGCGAGAAGGTTGGAGTACGCTGCCCGCATGACACCGACATAATCGACGCCCTGATGGCGGTAGAACCGCTCGTCTTCGGCGGCGAGGATGGCCTCTTTCATCACCTTGGGAACCGCATCGATACGCACGATTGCCCGGCGCTCCTCACCGAATTCGCCGATGAGCGCGCCGTCGGCCGTATAGACCCGAAGCGGAATCTTGGGCTGGTATGCGGTGAGGACCTCGATGGAGGGGAGGTTCGGATAGGCGAGGAGCACCACGAAACCGGCGAGTGCGGCGCCCACCACCGCGAGCCCGGTCAGCAGCGCCAGCGGGAACGCCAGCAGGCGTAACCACCGCAAGGAGGGGATCTTTTTCGGTTCCAAGAGGGCGCCATTATAGGCATTCCATAAGCATTCCGGCGGACCGGACGCCCCCGGACAAACGTGAAAAATTTGCTTGCTCCCCCTGATACTTGTTGCTAGGATTTGATGCAAACTATACGAACCGCGCCTAAACGACCGTACCTAAAGGGGTTTTCCCTTGCCGCTTGATATCTTCAAGCCCAAAGCGCCGCCGCTCTTTGGGATGGACATCAGTTCCTCTGCCGTCAAGATGGTGGAGCTTGCCGACGCCGGAAAAGGCGGGTATCGCGTCGACCGTTACGCGATCGAGCCGCTCGCGAAAGATTCGGTGATCGACGGCAACATCGCCAATCTCGAGACCGTCGCGGAGACCGTGCGGCGTTGCTGGAAGAAGCTCGCCACACGCACCAAGAACGTGGCGATCGCGTTGCCGACCGCGGCGGTGATCACCAAGAAGATCATCGTTCCCGCAGGCCTGCGCGAGGAGGAGCTCGAGTTCCAGGTCGAGGGAGAGGCGAACCAGTACATTCCGTTCGCGCTCGACGAGGTGAATCTCGATTTTCAGGTGGTGGGCCAGGCGCCCTCGAGTCCCGAGGAAGTGGAAGTGCTGATTGCGGCCTCCCGCAAGGAGAAGGTCGAGGATCGTGTCGCGGTGGCCGAGGCGGCGGGTCTGAAGGCACTCGTGATGGACGTCGAGTCCTATGCCATGCAGACCGCGTTCGAGCTCATCCGGCAGCAATTGCCGAACGAGGGGATCGATCAGAACGTGGCGGTGGTAGACATCGGCGCCGCGATCATGAACATCACCATATTGCGCAACGACCAGGGCGTCTACACCCGCGAGCAGGCGTTCGGGGGCAACCAGCTCACCCAGGACATTGCGCGCCATTACGGGCTGTCGCAGGAAGAGGCCGAGAACGCGAAGCGCTCGGGCGGATTGCCCGACAGTTTCGACGCGGAGGTGCTGCGACCCTTCATGGAGAACGCCGCCCTCGAGATCCAGCGGGCGATGCAGTTCTTCTTCACGTCCACCCAGTACAACTCCGTCGAGCATGTCGTGCTGACCGGCGGGACGTCGACGCTGCCGGGCCTCGAAGACGTCGTGAGCACGCGCGTGCGGATCAATACCATGGTTGCGAACCCATTCGCGAACATGTCGATCAGCCCGCGGATCCAGCTGAAGCGGCTCATCTCCGATGCGCCCGCGCTGATGATCGCGTGCGGGCTGGCGATGCGGAGGTTCGACGAATGATTCGCGTCAATCTATTGCCGCACCGCGAGGCGCGGCGCAAGGCAAGCCGCCGACAGCTGGTCGTCATGGCGGTCATGGTTGCGGTGGCGGGTATCGCGCTCGCCGCCCTGGTGCACGGTGTGATTGCCGGCTACGTCGCGGTTCAGAACGACCGGAACGATTTTCTGAAGCGCGAGAACGCGAAGCTCGACAAGGAAATCGCCGAGATCAAGAAGCTGAAGGACGAGATCGCTGCGCTGCTCGCCCGCAAGCAGATCATCGAGACTCTGCAGAACGATCGGTCGCGAGCCGTCAATCTCCTGGAGGCCCTGGTGCGCAGGACACCCGACGGCGTCTACATCAAGTCCCTCACGCAGAAGGGCCTGCGAGTAAAAGTCACCGGATACGCCCAGTCGAACGCCCGAGTGTCGGCATTCATGCGCAACCTGCAGGGTTCCGAGGTGCTCGAGAACTCCGCCACATCGCCGCAGCTCGTCGAGATCAAGGCATCGAACGTGAACAACAAGCGGCTCTCCGAATTCAGTCTCGACTTCAGCATGAAGCCCCCGACGCCGCTCGTCGAAGACGGCAAGAAACCCGCGCCCGGCGCGCCCGCGAAGAAGGGTTGACGACAAATGAATGACCTTCTCGCCCAATTCAGAAACCTCGACGCCCGCGATCCCGGCAGCTGGCCGGCGCTGCCCAAGTTCGCGCTGCTCGTTGCGCTGCTAGTCGGCATTCTCGTCGCCGCGTACTTCTTTGACTGGCAGGATCAGCTCGACGCGCTCGAAGCCGGGCGCCAGCAGGAGGTCAAGCTCAAGGACGAGTACAAGGCCAAGAAGGCGCAGGCGGTCAATCTCGACCTGCACCGCCAGCAGCTCCAGGAGATCGAGAGCTCGTTCGGTGCCTTGCTGAAGCAGCTTCCCAACAAGTCGCAGATGGAAGCACTGCTGGTCGACATCAACCAGGCGGGACTCGGGCGCGGACTGCAGTTCGAGCTTTTCCGGCCGGCGCCGCAGGAGACCGTCAAGGAGTTCTACGCGGAGCTGCCGATCGCTGTGCGCATCACCGGCAACTATCACGACATGGGCGCCTTCGCGAGCGACATCGGCCAGCTGCCGCGGATCGTGACGCTGAATGACCTCAATCTGTCGGTCAACAAGGACGGCAATCTGACTCTGGATACGACCGCCAAGACGTTCCGCTACCTCGACGACGAGGAGATTGCGGAGCAGCGCAAGGCGGCGAAGGCCGCAAAGGCAGGTAAGCGGTGATGAGAGCACTACTCGTTGCAGCGATGGCTGTCATGGTTGCAGGCGGGCTCGCCGGGTGTGAAGGCGGCGAGCATTCCGATCTGAGGGCGGAGCTCGATCAGATGTCGCGCGGGCTGCCGCGCCGGGTCGCGCCGTTGCCCCAGGTCAAGCCGTATCAGCCGGTTCCCTACGAAGCGTTCGATCTGCCCGATCCTTTCGGACCGGCCAAGATCGAGCTCGCGCAGCAGGGCGCGCCCGGTGCGGCGGGCGACAACAAATTGAAGCCCGACCTCACGCGTGCAAAGGAGCCGCTCGAGGCCTATCCCCTCGAGTCGGTCAAGATGGTCGGCACGATGACGCGCGAAAAGCGCAACTTCGCCTTGATCAAGGCGGATACCGGGCTCTATCGCGTACGCGTTGGCAACTACGTAGGACAAAATTTCGGTGTGATTACCAACATCACCGAAGGTGAGGTCACATTGCGCGAGCTGGTCCAGGACTCCGCGGGAGACTGGACAGAGCGCGAGAGCTCCCTGCTCCTGCAGGAAGCCGGCGCGTCGACGGAGGCAAAATAAATGAGCAGGCTCAGGGAATCGGTACCTTACCTTCTGGTCGCTGCGCTGGCGTTTCTCGCCCCAGCGGCAGTCCATGCGCAGGGCGCGCCCAACAGCATCAATGCGCTCAACGTCACGAGCCAGGGCGGGCGAACATTGCTTCGTCTCACGCTCAAGGAGCCGCTCAAGAATCCTCCCGCGAGCTTTACCGTTGCCAATCCGGCGCGGATCGCGTTCGACTTCCCGAATACGATCAATGCGCTGGCTCGGGCAAACCAGGAGGTGAACGAGGGCGAACTGCGCAGCGTGAATCTGGTTCAGGTCGGCGAGCGGACCCGCCTGGTGCTGAATCTCAAGACGATGGTGACGTACGAGACGCAGTCCGAGGGCAGCACACTGACCATCTCGCTCGCCGCAGTTCCCAGTTCGGCGTCCCGAACCGGCAGTGATCGGACCGTTCGCTTCGCGGAAGGGACCGCGGACGACAAGCACAGTCTGCGCGACGTTGATTTTCGCCGCGGCAAGGCTGGCGAAGGCCGTGTCGTCGTCGAGCTTTCGGACACCAGCACGGGTATCGACATCCGGCAGCAGGGCCAGACGCTCGTTGTCGATTTTCTCAAGACGTCGCTTCCGGACAACCTGCGCAAGCGGCTCGACGTCACCGATTTCGCCACGCCCGTCACCGTGATCAGCACGTTCCAGCAAGGCGATAACACCCGCATGGTGATCGAGCCCAAGGGTCTGTGGGAACACAATGCCTATCAGACCGACACCCAGTTTGTCGTCGAGGTGAAGCCGGTCCAGTACGACCCGAACAAGCTCGTGCAGGGATCGCGCGGCGGCTACAAGGGGGAGAAGCTCTCGCTGAACTTCCAGAACGTCGAGGTTCGCAGCGTTCTGAACGTGATCGCGGACTTCACGGATCTGAACATCATCACCAGCGATACCGTGCAGGGCAACCTCACGTTGCGGCTGAAGGACGTCCCGTGGGATCAGGCGCTCGATATCATCTTGCAGACGCGCGGTCTCGACATGCGCAAGAATGGCAACGTGGTGTGGATCGCTCCGCGCGACGAGCTGGCGACCAAGGAGAAACTCGAACTCGAGGCAAAGCAGCAGATCTCTGATCTCGAGCCGCTGCGCACCGAGACATTTCCGCTGAACTTCGCCAAGGCCGAGGTGATTGCGAAGCTGCTTTCCGGCCAGACTCAAGGTGGTTCGAACGCCCAGAGAATCCTGTCCAAGCGTGGCAGCGCAAGCTGGGACGAGCGGACGAATCAGCTCTTCATCCAGGATATTCCCTCGCGACTCGACGAGGTGCGCAAGCTGATCGCACAGACCGACATCCCGGTGCGTCAGGTGCAGATCGAGGCGCGGATCGTCGAAGCCGGCGACAACTTCACCCGCACGCTCGGCGCGCGGCTCGGCTACAACGTCCCGACTGTGGCGGGTGCCTCGCCGCTTTTCGGCAGCCCGAACAAGGCGCTCTTCGGCGGCGACGCTGAGCAGCACTGCGAACGCCTCCGGCCAGCCGACGCTTTTGAATCCGAGCGTTCCGCAGAACCTGATGGTCAACTTGCCCGCGACGCTCTCGCAGCAACAGGCAGGTCAACAGGCCGGGCAGTTCTCGATGGTGCTCTTCAATAGCGCGGCGACGCGCTTCGTGAACCTCGAGATCACCGCGCTGGAGAGTGACGGGCGGGGCAAGACGATCTCGAGTCCGCGAGTCGTGACCGCGAACCAGGTGGAGGCGCTCATCGAGCAGGGGACGGAGCTGCCCTACCAGCAGGCGACGTCGAGCGGCGCGACAAGCATCTCCTTCCGCAAGGCGACACTTTCGCTCAAGGTCCGGCCGCAGATCACGCCCGACGGCAACGTCGTGCTGGACGTGGACGTCAACAAGGATAACGTCGGAATCCAGACCCCGGCCGGTTTCGCGATCGACACCCGGCACGTCAAGACCTCGGTGCTGATCGAGAACGGCGGCACGGTGGTGATCGGCGGCATCTACATCCAGGAACAGCGCAACGACGTGAACAAGGTTCCGCTGCTTGGCGATCTGCCGGGCCTGGGGCCGTTGTTCCGCAACACCAACCGCACCGACAACAAGACCGAGTTGCTGGTGTTCCTCACGCCGCGGATCGTCGAGGACAGGCTGACGGTACGGTAAGAGCGACGCGTAATCTCGGCACAAAGAGCCGGCCATGGGTCGGCTCTTTGTTTTGGAGGCTCCGTTCGGTGCGCGGCGGAAGGATACGAACGGAGGGGAACCGCCTGGTTCCCATCCGTTACCTCCCTTCCCGGTAGGCCCACGGTGATGCGTGGCTCGGTATTTCCCCTCCTTTTCAAGATTCTATGGTTCAGGTCAAGCCCTGGACCAGCCGTTGGGGGTTGAAGGAGCCGCCGTGCTTGTAGAGCGACCAGGCGACGCGGGCGATACGCCGGGCGACGATCACCAAGGTCTGGATGCTGGAGAAGCCGCGCGCGAGGTAGTGCTCGAACACGGGTCGCCAGGCTTGAGTACGCCGCGCCGCCATGGCGGCGGTATAGAGCAGGCGGCGCAGTTCGGGCTCGCCGTGCTTGGTGAGTCGGCGCCTGCCCCGCTTGTTGCCCGAGTCGCGCACGCGCAGATCCAGTCCGAGGAAGGCGATGAAAGCATCGCTGGTGGCGAAGGTGCCGCGCTTGAGCGCCAGCAGCAATGCCGAGCTGGTGAGGGGGCCCACCCCGACGATGGATTGCAGGTCGTGGAGGAGATTGGCGTGCGTGGGGTCTTGGGCAAGCAGGCGGGCGAGTTGAGTGTCGAGCACGCCAAGCGCGCGCTCGAGCTCGGCGAGCAACGCGGCGCGCGTCGAGCGCATGCTGGGCAACCCAGCCAAGCTCTGCTCGAGGCGCTGGCGCGCATTGACGAGCTTGGCGCGCCGGCGAAGCAGCGCCCAGGCACGCCGCTCCTCGGGGCGCAGCGGCGCCCAGGGCCGAAGCCGCGGCTGCTCGTTGGCCAGGAATGTGGCGATGAGCGGCGCATCGACCCGATCGGTCTTGGCACGCGGACTCATGGCCTGCAGGTAATGACGAGTGCGCTTGGGATTGAGCAGGTAGACGATCAGCCCGCGCCGATGGGCCAGCGTGCAGAGCAGCTCGTGGTAGGGCCCGGTGGCCTCCAGGGCGAGGGGCGTGCCGCGGGGCACGCTCTTGAGCCAAGCGCTGATGGCCGTGCGACGGTTCTCGATGCGAAGCGGCGCGCCCATCTGATTGGCGTAGGCCAACTCGATGGTGTCCTTGGCGACGTCGGCGCCGATGTAGATCGGTGCTTCAACCATGGTGTGCTCCTCTCGTGTTACGTTAACGAGGCTGGGGTGGCACACCCTGACGTGACCTTGCGGACCATGGGCGGTCGAAGCCTGGTTGCACAGGCCCGCCGCGGGATTCCTCATCGACGTTGGATGGTGTGGGCGGGAGAAGCCTTGAAAGGTCTGTCTGCCTCAAGGCAGCAGATAGGAGAGCGTAGTCCCTCCACCCCAGCGCCCCTCCATTCTCAACCCTGGGGCGCCTCGACGAACCATACAAGGAGGGGTGCCCGCGCAGCGGGCGGGGTGGTTTAGGGCGGTCCTATTCGCACCCGGGTCGGCCAAGCTCTGGTGGCCCGCTGCTAGAATGGCCCTATGCAATCAAGCAGAAACCTCTTTCTCGTCGGGCTGATGGGCGCCGGGAAGACCACGGTCGGGCGCCAGCTGGCGCGGCGACTCGGGAAGCGTTTTCGGGACAGCGATCAGGAGATCGAGGAGCGCACCGGAGTGAAGGTGGCCACCATCTTCGAGATCGAAGGCGAGGCGGGATTTCGCGCGCGCGAGTCGCGCGTGATCGAGGAACTCGCCGAGGGCGAGGACGTCGTGCTCGCGACCGGAGGGGGTGTAGTGCTCGATCCCGGCAACCGCGCCATGCTGGCTGCCCACGGGTTCGTGATCTACCTGCGCGCGTTGCCGCGAGACTTGTGGCAACGCACGCGCCACGACAAGTCGCGCCCGTTGCTCCAGGGCGTGGACCCGCTTGCGCGCCTCGAGGACCTCTACGCAATTCGTGATCCGCTCTATCGCGAGATCGCGGATCTCGTGATCGATACCGGTCGCCAAGGCGTGGGCGCCCTGGTCACGCGCGTCCTTGCCGACCTGCCCGACGAATGCAAACTGTCCGCATAGCGCTCGGCGAGCGCGGCTACGACATTCACATCGGAGCGGAACTGCTCGCACAGCCCGATTTGATCGCTGGCGTGCTGCCGCATCCGCGCGTCGCGGTCGTAAGCAACGCAACAGTGGCACCGCTCTACGTCGAGCCGTTCTGCGATGCACTCCGCGCCGCGCAAGTGGACGTTGTGCCGGTGATTCTGCCGGACGGCGAAGCGCACAAGAACTGGAGCACGTTGCAGCTCGTCTTCGATGCGCTTCTCACCAATCGCTGCGACCGGCAGACAACCGTCATTGCCCTGGGGGGCGGCGTCGTTGGAGACATCGCCGGCTTCGCGGCGGCCACTTTTCAGCGGGGGATTCCCTTCATCCAGATACCGACGACGTTGCTCGCCCAGGTAGACTCGTCGGTCGGCGGCAAGACGGGTATCAATCACCCGCTCGGCAAGAACATGATCGGGGCGTTTCATCAGCCGCTCGTGGTCATCGCCGATATCGATACCCTGCGGACGCTGCCCGACCGGGAGCTCCGTGCCGGCATTGCCGAGGTGATCAAGCACGGCGCGATTTGCGACGCGGCGTTGTTCGCCTGGCTGGAGGACAACATGGCGGCACTGCTTGCGCGCGATCCCCTCGCACTCGCGCACGTGGTCCGCCGCTCGGTCGAGATCAAGGCAGACGTCGTTGCGCGCGACGAACGCGAAACGGGCCCCCGCGCGCTGCTCAACTTCGGGCACACGTTCGGGCACGCCATCGAGACGGGCATGGGGTACGGCGAGTGGCTGCACGGCGAGGCGGTTGCGGCGGGCATGGTCATGGCGGGGGATCTGTCGTGCCGCCTGGGGAAGCTCGACACGGAGGGTCGCGATCGACTGCGTGCGCTCGTTCAGCGAGCGGGACTTCCTGTGTCTTCTCCACCCGGACTCGAGCCCGCCCGCATCCGAGCGCTGATGAACGTCGACAAGAAGGCAAAAGCCGGGCGCATCCGCCTGATTCTGCTGGAGAGCCTTGGCTCTGCCGCAATCGTTGCGGACACACCCGAGGACGCTCTGCAGGCGACACTGCTCGCCGCCGCCGCGCCCTAGGCAGGGCATCGCGGGGGCCCACCCGCCCCGCTAACGTCTTGAGTCGACAGCGAATCATCGGTATAGTCACCGGTTCCGCCGTGAATTTCGCACGCTTCTTGTGCGGTGCACGAGCGGTTTGCCCAGCGAGGTGAAACGTGGATCGACCGGCCGAGCTTCCGCACAGCCAAGGGATGTACGACCCTGCCCGCGAGCACGACGCTTGCGGAGTCGGTTTCATTGCGCACATCAAGGGCCGCAAGAGCCACTCGATCGTCGAGCAAGGGTTGCTCATCCTCAAGAATCTCACCCACCGCGGTGCGGTCGGGGCCGATCCGAAGGCGAGCGACGGCTCCGGCATCACCATCCAGATTCCCGACAAGCTGTTCCGCGAGGAGCTGGGCAAGCAGGGCGTGCACCTTCCGCCCGCAGGGCAGTACGGCGTCGGCATGGTGTTCCTGCCCCGGGAGCCGGCATCGCGCATCGCCTGCGAATACGAGATCGAGCGCGCCATCAAGGACGAGGGCCAGATCCTGCTCGGCTGGCGCGACGTGCCGCGCGACCCTTCGCTGCTCGGCGAATCGGTGAAGGGCATCGAGCCGGTGATCCGGCAGGTGTTCATCGGCCGCGGCGCCGGCGTGCGGGTCACCGATGCGCTCGAGCGCAAGCTCTACATCATTCGCAAAGCCGCCGGCCACGCGATCCAGGCGCTCAGGCTCAAGCACGGCAAGGCGTACTACGTTCCATCGATGTCGGCGCGCACCGTCCTCTACAAGGGGATGCTGATGGCCCGCGACATGGCCGACTACTATCTCGACCTGAAGGACCCGCGCGTCATGTCGGCGCTGGCGCTGGTGCACCAGCGCTTCTCGACGAACACGTTTCCGACCTGGGAGCTCGCCCAGCCCTTCCGGTTGATCGCCCACAATGGCGAAATCAACACCGTGCGCGGCAACGTGAACTGGATCCGTGCACGCCAGGGCGCAATTTCTTCGCCGGTGCTCGGCAAGGATCTCGACAAGATCTGGCCGCTCATCTATCCGGGCCAGTCGGACTCCGCATCTTTCGACAACGCGCTCGAGCTGCTGATGATGGCGGGCTACTCGGCAGCCCACGCGGTGATGATGATGATCCCGGAGGCCTGGGAGGCACACACGCTCATGGACCCGCGCCGGCGCGCGTTCTACGAGTACCACGCCGCGATGATGGAGCCCTGGGACGGTCCGGCCGCCATCGCGTTCACCGACGGCCGTCAGATCGGTGCGACGCTCGACCGCAACGGGCTGCGGCCCGCGCGCTACTTGGTCACCGACGACGACCTCGTGGTCATGGCGTCCGAGACAGGCGTCCTGCCCATCCCGGAAGAGCGGATCGTCCAGAAATGGCGCCTGCAACCAGGAAAGATGTTTCTGGTCGATACCGAGGCCGGGCGAATCATCGACGACAAGGAGCTCAAGGACTCGCTCGCGTCGGCGCGGCCGTACCGCGACTGGATAGATCGCATCGCAGTCAAGCTCGACGACCTGCCCGAGCCGAACGAGACTCGCGGCGAATCGCGTGAGACGCTCCTCGACCGTCAGCAGGCGTTCGCCTATACGCAAGAGGACATGAAGTTCATCCTGACGCCCATGGCGGTCGACGGCCAGGATCCGGTGGGCTCCATGGGCAACGACTCGCCGCTCGCGGTGCTGTCGGACCGGAACAAGCCCCTCTACAACTACTTCAAGCAGATGTTTGCGCAGGTGACGAACCCTGCAATCGACCCGATTCGCGAAGAGCTCGTGACGAGCCTCGTTTCGTTCATCGGCCCGAAGCCGAACCTGCTCGGCGTCGACGAGATGAACCCGCCGCTCCGGCTGGAGGTCAGCCAGCCAGTGCTCGATTTCGCGCAGATGGAGACCATCCGGCACATCGAGAAGTACACCGACGGAAAGTTCCGGTCCTGCGAGCTGGATCTCACCTACCCCGTTTCCTGGGGGAAGGAGGCGATCGAGGCGCGGCTGGCGAGCCTGTGCGCGCAGGCGGAAGATGCAGTGCGCGCCGGTTTCACGATCCTAATCATCTCCGACCGCAGGATGGACCGCGATCACGTTGCGATCCCCGCGCTGCTCGGTCTGTCGGCGATCCACCAGCACCTCGTGGATAAGGGGCTGCGCACGAGCACAGGCCTCGTCGTGGAAACCGGCTCGGCGCGCGAGGTGCATCACTTTTGCCTGCTCGGTGGCTTCGGCGCCGAGGCGGTGCATCCCTACCTGGCGTTCGAGACGCTGACGGAGCTTGCCGAAGCAGGCAAGCTCGGCAAAGTCGACGCGAAGCTGGCGTGCAAGAACTTTATCAAGGCGGTCGGCAAGGGACTGCGCAAGGTGATGTCCAAGATGGGCATTTCCACCTACATGTCCTACACCGGGGCGCAAATCTTCGAGGCGGTTGGCCTGGCGAGCTCCCTGATCGAGAAATACTTCACCGGCACCTCGTCGAATGTCGAAGGGATCGGCGTGTTCGAGCTTGCGGAGGAGGCGATCGGGGTGCACCGGGCCGCGTTTGGCGACGACCCGGTGCTCGAGCGTGCGCTCGATTCCGGCGGCGAATATGCATTTCGCGTGCGCGGCGAGGAGCACATGTGGACGCCCGAGGCGATCGCGAAGCTGCAGCACGCGACGCGCAAGAATGCTTACGACACGTACCAGGAATACGCGCGGATCATCAACGACCAGTCGCAGCGACACATGACCTTCCGCGGGCTTTTCGAGTTCCGCCTCGACAAGTGCACGCCCGTGCCGATCGAGGAGGTCGAACCCGCCCAGGAGATCGTGAAGCGTTTCGCGACGGGCGCGATGTCGCTGGGCTCGATTTCCACCGAGGCCCACACGACGCTCGCGGTGGCGATGAACCGGATCGGCGGGAAGTCGAACACCGGTGAAGGGGGCGAGGACCGGCGGCGCTTCGCGCCCGTCCAGGCGGGCGAGACCCTGCGCAGTCGACTCGGCGCCGACCGGGTCGAGACCGACATCGAGCTCCGGGAAGGCGACTCGCTGAAGTCCAAGATCAAGCAGGTGGCGTCGGGCCGCTTCGGCGTCACCGCAGAGTATCTCGCGAGCGCGCAGCAGATCCAGATCAAGATCGCGCAGGGCGCAAAGCCTGGCGAAGGCGGTCAGCTGCCGGGGCGCAAGGTGTCCGAGTACATCGCGGAGTTGCGCTTCGCGACGCCGGGCGTCGAGCTGATCAGTCCGCCGCCGCATCACGACATCTACTCGATCGAGGACATCGCGCAGCTCATCCACGATCTCAAGAACGCGAACCCCGAGGCGTCGATCAGCGTCAAGCTCGTGTCGGAGGTGGGCGTGGGAACTGTGGCGGCCGGCGTGTCCAAGGCCAAATCGGACCACGTGACGATCTCCGGCCACGACGGCGGTACCGGCGCCTCGCCCTGGTCGTCGATCAAGCACGCAGGCACGCCGTGGGAGCTCGGCCTTGCCGAAACCCATCAGACGCTGGTGCTGAACCGCTTGCGCGGCCGGATCGCAGTCCAGGTGGACGGTCAGATGAAGACCGGGCGCGACGTCGTCATCGGCGCATTGCTCGGCGCCGACGAGTTCGGATTCGCGACCGCGCCGCTCGTGGTCGAAGGTTGCATCATGATGCGCAAGTGCCACCTCAACACCTGTCCGGTCGGCGTGGCAACCCAGGATCCGGTGCTGAGGAAGAAGTTTTCGGGCAAGCCCGAGTACGTGGTGAATTACTTCTTCTTCGTCGCCGAAGAGGCCCGGCAGATCATGGCCCAGCTCGGCGTCCGCACGATCAACGAATTGATCGGCCGCACCGACCTTCTCGACATGCGCAAGGGTATCGAGCACTGGAAGGCGAAGGGGCTGGATTTCTCCCGGATCTTCCACATACCCGACATGCCTGCGGACGTCGCGCGCTTCAACTGCGAGACGCAGGATCACGGCCTCGACAAGGCGCTAGACAACCGGCTGGTCGAGCTCGCCCAGCCCGCGCTCGAGCGCGGCGAGAAGGTCACCATCGAGATGCCGGTGCGCAACATTAACCGGACGGTCGGCACACTCCTCTCCTGGAACGTGGCGAAGCGCTACGGGCTGGAGGGGCTTCCCGACGACACCATCCATGTCCGGTTCGCCGGTTCGGCGGGCCAGAGCTTCGGGGCGTTTCTTGCCCGCGGCATCACCCTGGAGCTCATCGGCGAGACGAACGACTACTGCGGAAAGGGCCTGTCCGGCGGAAAGATCATCGTGCATTCGTCGCCGAAATTCCGCGGCGATCCGCTCACGAACATCATCATCGGCAACGTCGTGCTCTACGGCGCGATCATGGGCGAGGCCTTCTTCCGCGGTGTCGCGGGCGAGCGGTTCTGCGTGCGCAACTCGGGTGCCGACGCGGTGGTGGAAGGCGTCGGCGACCACGGCTGCGAGTACATGACGGGCGGAACGGTGGCGGTGATCGGCGATGCGGGACGCAACTTCGCGGCCGGCATGTCCGGCGGGATTGCGTACGTCCTGGACGAGAATGGGACGTTCGCGGAGCGGTGCAATCTCTCGATGGTAGCGATCGAGCCCGTGCACGCGGAGATCGAGCAGGAGGCGAAGGTGTCGCGCGACCTCTGGCATCGTGGACTTGCCGACGAGGTGCTGCTGAAGACGCTGCTCGAGAAGCACGTGCAACACACGGGCAGCGCGCAGGCGAAGCGCATCCTCGCCGACTGGGCGACATTCCGCGGCAAGTTCGTGAAAGTATTTCCGAACGAGTACCGGCGGGCGCTCGGCGAATTCGCGGGCGAAGCAGAAAACAGCTCGCGGCCTGAACCGACTTTGAAATTCATGACATGGGAAAAGTAACGGGATTTCTGGAGTACGAGCGCCTCACCGAGGCGGCCGAGGCGCCGCGCGAGCGCGTCAAGCACTACCGCGAGTTCGTCGAGCACTTGACCGATGCCGACGCGGCCGTCCAGGGCGCGCGCTGCATGGATTGCGGCACGCCGTTCTGCATGACCGGATGCCCGATCAACAACATCATCCCGGACTGGAACGATCTCGTTTTCAGGCAGAACTGGCGCGAGGCGATCGATGTTCTGCATTCCACCAACAATTTTCCCGAGTTCACCGGACGCGTCTGCCCGGCGCCCTGCGAGGCGGCGTGCACGCTGAACATCAACAACGATCCGGTCGGCATCAAGTCCATCGAGCACGCGATCATCGACAAGGCCTGGGAATCGGGCTGGGTGCAGCCCGAACCGCCCGAGCGCAAGACCGGCAAGCGCGTCGCGGTGGTGGGGTCGGGTCCCGCAGGATTGGCATGCGCACAGCAGCTGGGCCGCGCGGGTCATCACGTCGTGGTGTTCGAGAAGAGCGATCGCATCGGTGGCTTGCTGCGCTACGGCATCCCGGATTTCAAGATGGAGAAAAGCCACATCGACCGCCGGATCGCGCAAATGGAGGCCGAGGGCGTGGAGTTCCGGCCCGGCGTGCGCGTCGGCACGCTGGGATCGGTCGACGGCGTGAACGACTACTCCCACCAAAGCTACGCGCCCGAAGCCCTGCTTGCGGAATTCGACGCGGTCGTGCTGTCCGGTGGGGCCGAGGCGCCGCGCGATCTGCCGATACCCGGACGCAAGCTTGCGGGCGTGCATTACGCAATGGAGTTTCTCCCGCAGCAGAACAAGGTTGTTGCGGGCGACGAAGTGCCTGGCCAGATTCTCGCCGGCGGCAAGCGCGTCATCGTGATCGGCGGCGGCGATACCGGCTCGGACTGCGTCGGGACGTCCAACCGGCACGGCGCGAAGTCCGTGACCCAGTTCGAGGTGCTCCCGCAACCGCCCGAGCACGAGAACAAGTTATTCGTCTGGCCCAACTGGCCGATCAAGCTCCGCACCTCGAGCTCGCACGAAGAGGGCGTCGCACGCGACTGGTCGGTGGCGACGAAGGAGTTCATCGGCGACAACGGCAAAGTCAAGGCGCTGCGTGCGGTGCGCGTCGAATGGCAAGACGGCAAGCTGAAGGAGATCATGGGCAGCGAATTCGAGCTGCCCGCAGACCTTGTGCTGCTCGCAATGGGCTTCGTCTCGCCGGTGCAGTCGATACTGGAAGAGTTCGGTGTCGAAAAGGATGCGCGCGGCAACGCCAGGGCAACCACCGACGGTCCCGGCTGTTACACCACCAGCTCGCCGAAGGTTTTCGCTGCCGGCGACATGCGCCGCGGCCAGTCGCTCGTGGTGTGGGCGATCCGCGAGGGACGGCAATGCGCCAAGGCCGTCGACGAATTCCTCATGGGGCACTCGGAGCTGCCGCGCTGAGAGCGGGCAGCGCCCCGCGTCAACGGGCCAGCGGAACGGGGCGAGGAACGGGGCGAGGAACGGGCTGCGGTTCGCCAGGCTGAACCAGCGGAGGCGGATTCGGCACGTACGCCCCCCCGATGCCACCCGGACCGGGGCCAACGGTGTAGCCGGGCGGCGCGCCGCTCGATCCCCCGGATCCGATCGGTCGACCCGGCGGTGGCCGCACCACCTGCGGCCCTGGATAACCGTCGTACACCGGAGCGACCGCGGCATTCGGATCATCGCAGTCGGTACGACGCTGCGCCAGACATTGTGTGCGCCACTGCTCGTAGGTCTGGGTCTGATTCGGCGTGGCAGCCGATTGCGACTGCCGCTCCTGGTCGAGCTCACGTTCCAGTCGCCTGACCCGGTCCTGGAGCGCCGGGTCGCTGCCGGTGCCCGGGGCGGCGGACGGGGGTTTGTACGCCGGGACCACGCTCACCTTTCCCTTACTCTCGTCGAGCACCGTCGCACTGGAGCCCTGCGGTGGCGGCGTATTGGAATAGTGGACGATCCCCTTCTCGTCCTTCCACTTGTAGATTTCGGCCGCGTCGATCGTGTCCCAAGAGACAAGCGATGTTGCGACCACCAGCGCAAAGGTGCTGGGGGCGTGCGCGAGCATCTTCATCAGAAAAGCAGTCACCGCGTCAGAACCGCGCGCGTACCGTCAATCCCGGGCGGGAGGTGAACGGCGCTGTCACCGGTGGTCGTCCGCCGTGCCCCCGATTTGCTCCCGCTCCCGGTTGGCGTGGCCAGAAGCGATGTCCTTTTCCTGGCTTGAAGACGGGCCAGGCGTAGAAGGGAAACACGACCGGTGCTGCAATCGTTTCGACAGGCGCGGTGACGGGGGCCGGGTAGGTGTATACGACGGTCGTGGGAGCGCGTCGAAGCGCAGCCAGCTCGTCTTCGAGCTGCTCGATTCGTCTCAGCAATTCCGCTTCGCGCTGGGCCTGCTGCACCTCAGGCGGCTTTTCCGGTAGCGGTATCACGCTGACCGTGGGCACGGTCTCGGCAATCTGCTTTGCCTTCACGCCCTGCGGTGGAATGTTCGAATAGTTGACGACGCCCTTGGCGTCCACCCACCGATAGAGATCCGCCGCAACAGGCCCGCTGGCGAGCGCACCCACCACGGCGCTCGCGCTGGCGAATAGCGGGAAAATGCGACGCAAGTGCTTACGGAGCATTCCTCATTCTACGCCCGGAGGACTACCGTGGTTTGTTACAGGTTGTAAGGCTCGGCCGGTGGTTGTGGTGTTTGCCCTGTGGGCCGTACGGCCCGTGCGGTACGCTCCAAGCTGCGTGATAACATTTGATTTTTCCAGCACTTTCCGGTCTTTCTTCCAATGAACGTGGTGATCCTCGCAGCGGGGCAGGGCAAGCGTATGCGCTCTGATTTGCCCAAGGTGCTGCACCGCCTTGCGGGACGACCTCTGCTCGAGCATGTCCTGGCAAGCGCGCGGAGCCTCGCGCCGAGCCGGATCGTCGTCGTCTACGGCCATGGCGGCGAAGCAGTACGCGAAGCGCTTGCCGCGGAAGGTCTTCAATGGGTACGCCAGGAGCCGCAACTCGGCACGGGTCATGCGCTTCAGCAGACCCTGTCGGCACTCGATGCCTCCGTCGCTACGCTGGTCCTCTATGGCGACGTACCGCTCACGCGTCGCGCGACGCTCGAGAAGCTTCTCGGTGTGGCAGGCGACGGCGTGGGTCTGCTCACCGTCGAGCTCGATGATCCTTCAGGCTACGGACGGATCGTGCGGCGTGGCGCAGACGTGGTACGCATCGTCGAGCAGAAGGATGCCGCTGCCGCGGAGCGTGCGATCCGGGAGGTGAATACCGGATTGATGGTTCTACCCACCGCCCGGCTGGCCGGGTGGCTGGAACGACTCCGGAACGACAATGCGCAGCAGGAGTACTACCTCACTGACGTGATCGCGCTGGCGGTGGCCGATGGCGTACCCGTGTGCGCCGTGCAACCAGCAGACCAATGGGAAACGCTCGGCGTGAACAGCAAGGCCGATCTTGCCGTGCTCGAGCGCACGCTTCAACGCGAAATCGCGGCGCGCCTGCTCAATGACGGCGTGACGCTTGCCGATCCGCAGCGTGTGGACGTGCGCGGCGAGCTGAGTTGCGGTCGCGACGTCGCCATCGACGTGAATTGCATATTCGAAGGTCGAGTCGAGCTCGGCGACGGCGTGCAGGTCGGCGCGCACTGCGTACTGCGCGACGTGCGCGTCGCGGCCGGCACGCGTGTCGAGCCCTTCTGCCACATTGCCGATGCCGAGATCGGGCGCAATTGCCGGATCGGCCCGTATGCGCGGATTCGTCCCGCCACCCGTCTCGCGGAAGACGTGCACATCGGCAACTTCGTGGAAGTGAAGGCGAGCGAGATCGGCGCCGGCTCGAAGGCGAATCACCTGGCATACATCGGCGACAGCTCGGTGGGCCGCAACGTCAACGTGGGCGCCGGGACGATCACCTGCAACTATGACGGCGCGAACAAGCACCGCACGATCATCGAGGACGATGTCTTCATTGGCTCGGACACGCAGCTCGTCGCTCCCGTGCGTGTCGGCCGGGGCGCGACACTCGGCGCCGGGACCACGCTCGTCAAGGACGCCCCCGAGGGCGAACTCACCGTCTCGCGCGCGAAGCAGGTCACCGTGCGCGGGTGGAAACGTCCGGTGAAAAAGAAGTAACTCACATGTGCGGAATCGTCGCAGGTATTGCCGCGCGTGACATCGTCCCCGAGCTGCTCGAGGGGCTGAAGCGCCTCGAGTATCGCGGCTACGACTCCGCCGGCCTGGCGCTGGTCGACGGTGGCTTGAAGCGTCTGCGCACCGAGGGGCGGGTGGCCGAGCTCGCGGGGCTTGCGTCCGCGCAAAGTTTTGCCGGTCGCGTCGGCATCGCGCACACTCGCTGGGCCACGCACGGCGTGCCCTCGGAGCGCAATGCGCATCCACATGCTTCGGGTGCCATCGCCATTGTGCACAACGGCATCATCGAGAATCACGAGGCGATGCGCGCGCGGCTGAAGGCCGACGGCTACACGTTCAGCTCGGACACCGACACCGAAGTAATCGCGCATTTGGTCCATCGAGAGATGCAGAGCCGGGGAGATCTGCACGCCGCGACACGCGCAGCGATCGCCGAACTCGACGGAGCTTATGCGCTCGGCGTGATATCTGCCGACACGCCGGACTGCGTCGTGGTGGCGCGGAAGGGTGCGCCGCTGCTCCTTGGCATCGGCGAGGGGGAGAATTTTGCCGCGTCGGACGTCTCCGCGCTCCTCCAGGTGACGCACCGGGTGATCTACCTCGAGGAAGGCGACACCGCCGAGCTGCGGCGCGATTCTTACGTCGTGCTCGACGCGGCCGGCGCACCGGCCGAGCGCGAGGTTCACGAGAGCCAGCTCACTTCCGCTGCGATCGAGCTCGGGCCCTATCGGCACTTCATGCAGAAAGAAATCTTCGAGCAGCCCGGTGCGCTCGCCGCAACGCTCGAGATGGTGTCGAACGCGAGCGCGATCTCGCCGGGCCTGTTCGGGGCGGACGCGGAAAGCGTGCTCGGGCAGATCGACCGCGTGCTCATTCTCGCGTGTGGCACGAGCTATCACTCCGGGATGGTCGCGCGGTACTGGATCGAGAGCGTTGCCGGGCTACCGTGCAACGTGGAGATCGCGAGCGAATACCGCTACCGCCAGTCGGTGGCGTGCCCGACCACGCTGGTCGTGACGATCTCGCAGTCGGGCGAGACGGCAGACACCATCGCCGCACTCCAGCATGCGAAGCGCCTCGGACAGGAGCTGTCCCTCACGATCTGTAACGTGCCGGAAAGTGCGCTGGTGCGCCAGTCGAAGCTGCGGTTCCTGACGCGCGCCGGCCCGGAGATCGGCGTCGCGTCGACCAAGGCGTTCACCACGCAGCTCGCCGCGCTGTTTCTGTTGACCATGGTGCTTGCAAAGCAACGTGCTCAGCTGGCGCCGGAGCGCGAAAAGGATCTACTCGTTGCGCTGCGCCACCTGCCGGCGGCATTGCAGCACGTGCTCGACGTCGAGCCGCAGGTCGCGGCGTGGGCTGCTCGCTTCGCTGCCAAGGAGCATGCATTGTTCCTCGGTCGCGGCATTCACTACCCGATCGCGATGGAAGGTGCCCTGAAGCTGAAGGAGATCTCCTACATCCACGCCGAGGCGTATGCCGCGGGCGAGCTCAAGCATGGCCCGCTCGCGCTCGTGGATCGCGACATGCCGGTCGTCGCCGTGGCCCCGAATGACGCGCTGCTCGAGAAGCTCAAGTCGAATCTGCAGGAAGTAAGTGCCCGCGGCGGTCAGCTCTACGTCTTTGCGGACCAGGGCGTGCAGATCGAGGAATCGGACGCGCTGCACGTGATCTCGTTAACCGATCACGCAGGGCTCCTCTCGCCCATTCTTCACGTGGTGCCGTTGCAATTGCTTGCGTACCACACGGCTCTGCATCGCGGCACCGATGTGGACAAGCCGCGGAACCTGGCGAAGTCCGTGACCGTGGAGTGACGCGGCCCCGCCTGCCCGATCCGACCGTCCTTCCGGGAGTCACTTCTCCAGGAAAAACATGTGCTCGATGCCGTACTGCGTTGCGGTCCTGACGTTCTCCACCGAAAACCAGCGCACGTCCCCGAACGATCGCACGATGTCGTCGCGCGAGAATCCGATGTCGATCATCTCGACACCGGTGCCGTTGAAGTTGGAATATCTTGCGATGACCTGGGTCGGGATCTGAAACGGCGTGAAGAGCGTGAGCACCATGCGTCGACGGAACGACTGCAGGGCATTGGCGAGTATCCGTGCCCAACCTGGATTGTGCTCGAGGACGTGCCGCAGGTGTATTGCGTCTGCACTACTCGAGTATTTCTCCAGGTCGACGATCAGATCCGCATACTGCGATTGCGATCCGTCGATCCCGACATAGTGCTGCCAGTCGCCGATGCAGTGCTTGAAGCCGCCGAGACCGCAACCCCAATCTTCCACGGAGAGGATCCCGTCACGGTTCAGGTATCCCCCGGCGACCCGCACCGTCGTGGCATCGCCGTACACGGCGCGAGGGTGCTCTCCGCGGTAGGCGTTCTCCCATAGTCCGAGCCGCGATTCGTGCGGCCCGAAGTCTGCGCTCACCTTGGCAACTCTCTGCGATGAGGGACCGGATTCCGGTACGCGTCAGCCGACGAGCTTCAGCACTGCAAGATCGCGCTCCAGCGACTCGAGGATTTCGCCTAGCGCGGTACCGTAGCCTCGTACCAGCGCCTCGGGAGAGGCGCTCTCGATCGCGACGCGTTGCGTATACGGGTGCTCGAACACGACCCCTCCTTCGGCGCTGGCGCGGCGCATGGAAATCTGGATCGACAGCACCGCCGCCGGCTTCTGCGGGTCCCGCGTGTCTCCATACAGTTCGGTCACCAGCCCTTCGAGCACGAGGTCGCCGGTCAGTGTGCTGGCGGGCTCGCGCACGGCCGCGAAGAGGCCCGAGCGCCCCAACCACTGCGCGATCTCGTGACCGAGCAGATCGCCGGGCGACGCGACAAATCCGTTGTAGGGGTCGACCTCGTAGCGCAGATCTCCCGCGCGGTACACGAACGATGTGCCACCGTAGGGCGGCTGCATGCTGATCCGGCCCACTTTCAGTGTCGCGGGGAACACGGCGGGCTTGTGAACCGGCGGCGAGCTTTCGATGCTCAGGGCAAACGTGTGCCGCTCGAGCGAAGGCCGCGTGAGGGAGCAGCCGGTTGCCATTGCCACGAGAATCACGAGACACATCTTTAAGCCGCGGCGGCGCGTGATCACTGATCTCTCCGGATCGGTGCCGGCGGCTCGCCCAGCAGTGTGCCGGCCGGGTAGCGGCGGGCGGCTTCGGTCAGCTCACGGAGATTCTCCGTGGTCTGGCGGAGATTGCTGAGCGTCGTGGCGATATCGTGCTCGCTGCCCGCGAGTGCCTGGTCGAGACGGCCGAGGATCGCATCCAGATTTCCGATGGCCCGGTGCAGCCGCTCGCTGTCCGCGACGGCGCGCACGCGGTTTGCAGCCAATGCGACATCGTCGGGTAGAGTGTCGAGCGCAGGATTTGCGAGCACTTGCCGCAAACGGGCGGTTGTGGCGCGCAATTCGGCGATTGCCGCCTTGGTGTCATCACCGCCGACCAGCTCCGCGAGCTTGCGATTCGTGGCGCGCAGTTCGGCGATCAGCGCGGTTGTGTCGGTGCCTATCTTCTCGATGGGCAAGGCGTCGACCTTCCGGTTCGCAGTCACGACCAGGTCATCGACGTCTCTGGCGAGCTTCTTGAAATCCACTTCCTCGAGCGCCCGCAGGACCGTTTCGACCTGGTTGGTGAATTGCACGAGCTTGGCGCGCGCCGGAGGGGATGTAGGGTTTGCTCGGCTGCCAGTCGATCGGCAGCGGCGGATTGAGCTGCGGATCGACGAAATCGAGCTCCAGGTAGTTGATGCCGGTTATTCCCTGTGGTGCGACGCGGATGCGCAATCCCTGATCGATGTATTGCTTCATCAGCTCGACGTCGACGTCGCCCAGTGGACCAAGGCGACTGAGGTTCAGCACGGCCTCGACCAGAACGTAGGGCTTGCGCTGTCCGAGCGGCTTGTCGAGCTCGTACCGCTCGGCGGTGAATCCCAGTCTTTTCACCTCGCCGAGCAGCACGCCACGGTAGCGGACTTTGGATCCGATATCGAGACCCTGCACGGAATCATCGATGTAGGTCTCGAGCGCGACGGTGCGCTCGAAAAGTTTTCCCGCGCCGAGCGCGAGCACCATCGCGACGGCAATCGCGATCGCGGCGAGGATGAAGAGCCCCAGCTTGAAATAATTCGCCTTCGCGCTCATCGCCTACGCGGTCTCGCTTTCGGGCTCGCGATTGAAGAAGTGCCGCACCAGCGGATTGTCGCTTTTCTCGCGCAGCACGTGGGGATCGCCCTCGGCGATGATGCCCTTCTTCTGCTTGTGAAGCATGATCACACGGTCGCAGATCGTGAACGTGCTGGCGAGGTCGTGCGTCACGACCACCACCGTGATGCCGAGCGTCCGGGCAAGCCGCAGCACTGTCCGATCGAAGTCCGCTGCGGTCACCGGATCGAGTCCCGAGGACGGCTCGTCCAGGAACAGGATCGCCGGATCGAGCGCCATCGCGCGGGCGATCGCCGCGCGCTTCTGCATGCCGCCCGAAAGTTCGGAAGGCATGTGGTGCTCGAAACCGTCCAGACCGACCAGCTTGAGCTTGAGGCGGGCCACCAGCTCGATCGCCTCGGCCGGAAGCTCGGTGTATTCCTCGAGAGGAAGGCTGACGTTCTCCAGCAGGGTCATGGAGCCGAACAGCGCGCCGAGCTGGTACATCACGCCGATACGACGCAGCAGGGCGAGACGCGCTTCACCCTGCGCGGCCGCCACGTCCTGGCCCTCGATCAGTACCCGGCCGGCCGCAGGCTCGTAGAGCCCGATGATGTGCCGCACCAGCACGGTCTTGCCGCTTCCCGACCCGCCGAGAATCCCGAACACCTCGCCCTTGTAGACCTCCAGGCTCACGTCCTCGAGGATGGTGCGATCGTCGAAAGCGGCCTTGAGCCCCTCGACCTTGATGACGACCTCGCCCCTGTTGGCGACCTTGCGGTCCGGATCGGTGTCCACGCTAGTGTCCCGAATCGGAGATTCGTTGAACAAGTGCTCGGGCGGAATTTCCTACCCGCGCTCGATGGATATCCCGAAGGCAAGCGAAAACCGTCCGGTTCGCCGCCAGGCTAGGCGCGCGACGCTGCCAAGACTGGCTGTCTTGGCAAGGAGCGGAACAACGCCTGGCGGCGAACCGGGCGGTTTTCTTCGGCGAATTTCCGATTCGGGACACTAAATATCGAGGTAGTAAAAGACGACCGCGAAGATTCCGTCCACGGCCACGATGAGTACGATGCCTGTGACCACTGCGCTGGTCGCCGAGAGGCCCACCGCCGCCGCACCGGTTCGAGTCTGGAGGCCGCGCAGACACCCGATGCCCGCCACCAGAACGCCGAACACCACCGATTTGAACAGTCCGCTCATCAGGTCGTTCAGCTTCACGCGGTTCACGACCTCCAGATAGTAGGTGTAGAAGGGAACGTCGAACAGCTGCATGACCAGCGCGCCGCCGACCAGTCCGATCAGCACCGCGAAAATGCTGAGCAGGGGCGTCATGGCCACGGCAGCCAGCACGCGCGGCACGACCAGAAACCGGACGGGATCGAGCCCCATGGTGGAAAGCGCGTTCACCTCGTCGTTCACTTTCATCGTCCCGATCTCGGCGGCGAATGCCGCACCCGATCGGCCGGCAAGCAGGATTGCGGTCATCAAGGGGCCGAGCTCACGCGTCATCGCCAGGCCGACGAGGTCCGCAACATAAATTTCCGCACCGAACTGGCGCATCGCGACCGCGGACTGAAACGCGAGGATCACTCCCATCAGGAAACCGATGAGCGCGACGATCGGCAACGCGTTCACGCCTGCCTCCTCGGCCATGAAGATCGCATCGCGCCACCGCACCGAGTGTGGGCGGCGCAGCGCTGCAATGACAGCGGTCACCCCCTCGCCGACGAAGGCGATGAGATCGTACGTGTTCTGCCACCAGTCGCGCCCTGCATGCCCGAGCCGCTCGATGAGCGAGCCTGCGCTCTGGCGCTGCGGCGGCGGTGCGCGAAAGTCCATCGGATCGTATTGGTCCAGCAGGCGCTGAAATCCCTCCTGCAGACCCTCGATGCGGACCGCGGCCTCGGGCGCTCGCTCTGTGCGCAGGAGGTCGACGAGCAATGCGACTCCGGCGCCATCGCAGTAGTCGACGCCGCGGCAGTCGACGACGACCGGCTGGTCGGGATGGCGCGCGAGCGCCTGCCGTGCCTGCGCCCATACCGGTCCCAGCGAGACGGCGTCGAGCCGGCCCGCCAGGGCAATGGTAGGAGTCGCGGCGTCCGGTGCGGTGAGGGTGAGCTGGGACATTCGAAGGCAATGCGCGGAGGCAGTGCGCTCGGATGGATCTTACCAGTGGCGCGCATCCTGCACCGCGAAACTGACTCCGCACCGGTTACCATTGGCCGGCGGCGGTTACCCCAGACAATGGCACACGGACACGCACATCACGACCACGCCGGCCATGCGCACGGCCCCGGCATTGCGCCCGGGCGAGCGTTCGCGATCGGCGTTGTGCTCAACATGGCGTTCGTGGTGGTCGAGGCGGGTTTCGGAATCTTCGCGAACTCGCTCGCACTGCTCGCCGACGCCGCGCACAACCTGAGCGACGTGCTCGGCCTCCTGCTCGCGTGGGGCGCCGCGTCGCTCGCGCGGCGTGCGCCGAGCGCGCGGTTCACCTATGGGCTGCGTGGTTCGACGATCATGGCAGCGTTCGCCAACTCCGTGCTGCTGCTCGTCGCCTGCGGCGGCATCGCGTGGGAGGCGATCGGCCGCTTCGATGTCCCGGTGCCGATAGACGGCACGGTGATGATCTGGGTCGCCGCGGCGGGGGTCGTGATAAACGGCGCAACCGCAGCACTGTTCTTGCGCGAGCGGAAGCGGGATCTCAACATCCGCGGCGCCTACCTGCACATGGTGGCGGATGCTGCGGTTTCACTGGGCGTCGTGCTCGCGGGCGCGGTGATGCTCGCGACCGGCTGGGTCTGGCTCGATCCGATCATCAGTCTCGCGATCGTTGCAGTGATCCTGTTTGCCGCCTGGGGCCTGCTGCGCGATTCGCTCGCGCTCAGCATGCAGGCGGTCCCACACGGCGTGGAGCCCGACGGAGTGCGTGCGCATCTCGCCGCGCTGCCCGGTGTGGCTGAAATTCACGACCTGCACATCTGGGCGATGAGCACGACCGAGAACGCGCTCACCGTGCATCTCGTGATGCCGGGCGGTCATCCGGGCGATGCGTTTCTGAACGAGCTCTGCCGGACGTTTGATGAGCGCTTCGGGATTCATCATGCAACGGTGCAGATCGAGGTCGGCGACACCACCGAGCGTTGCGAGCTTGCACCCGAGCACCGGGTCTGACTCGCCGGGGCTCCGTCACGAGCTTGTAACCGGCTTTTTTGTAACCATCCTTTTCCGCGGCCCGCTCGAGCAACAGGCGCTTACATCATTTCGTCCACGCGCCTGCGACATGCGGCATCTTCTTTCTCACGTGACGACGTGTCACGCCATTAAAGGAGAAACCCATGAAGCGCCTCATGATCGGAATCGCCGCCGCTACGTTGCTTTCCGCAGTCTCGTTCACCGCGCAGGCCGATGAACGCGGTGGCCGCAGCGGATATTCGCGCGGGTCAACGCATGCGCCCGCATACAACCACGCGCAGCGCGCCGCACCCCGGTACTACCAGCCGTCGCGCAGGCACGTCGCGCCGCCGCGCCACTATGGTCCCTCGCGATCGTATGGCAACCGCGCGCGTTCGGGCTGGGGAAGTCGCTACAGCGCGCCGCGCCACTGGGGCTACAGCCATCGAGCGTACCGCCGCTGGCACTGACTGTCCGGCACGCCCCGGCAAGCGCTCCCGCGCTTTCCCGGGGCGGTGCGCCCGGTCACTCAATCAGGCGTCCGCCGCGGGTGCCCCGCTTCGATGAAGACAGGATCTGCATGGCCGCGGAAGGAACTTGGCGCCGGAATGACGGTCAACGCCAACTACTGCTATTCTCATGGTCACTATGAAATCATCGACTTGCCCGTGACACCCCTGATGCGCCGATTCGCATTGCTGATACTTCTTGCCTGGCTGCCGATCGAGGCGTCGGCGATGCCATGGCTTGCTTTCGCCTGCGAGCAGCACGAATCCGGCATCCATGACCAGTCCGCGCAGCACGCAGGTCATGCGCACCACGCGGATGGCGCGGACCAGATTTCCTCTGGGGACGATGACCTCGATTCCGTGAATGCCAGCCATACGTGCTGCCACCATTTCTCCGGCGTGGTGCACTTCACATCGAGTTCCTCAGGCGTCGCTGTTGCTGCGGGCATCGCGCCGCAATCTCCCACGCCGCTGTACGATTTCATCCCGGATCTGCCCAAGCGCCCACCCCTGGCGCATCTCGTCTGACGACCGCGGCGGCCGCGCGGAGCTGAGCTCCGCAGCGCGGCTCGCCTGTCAATCCAAACGCTAGTGTCCGCGGCCCAGTGGTGCCGTGTACTCCCGCGTTGCAGACGAGGTTCAGCATGCATAGGCTACTCGCGCTGGCCATATTGGCGAGCGCATTCATCACCGGCGGGGTTCATGCCCAGAGCCGGTCCATGCCCGATGACGCCACCGCGCCGGTCGCACCGAATGCGTATGAGTCCGCATTCAAGGGCTACCAGCCGTATCGCGACGAGTCGCTTGCGCCGTGGCGCGAGGTGAACGACACGGCGCGCCAGGTCGGCGGCCACGTCGGCGTGCTGCGCGCGGAGCAGCAGGGCACCGCTCGACCCGCCGCCGAAACCACGCCGATTGCGCGCCCGGCCCCTGACATGCCGCAGAGCATGCGTGACGGCAATTCCACGAAATGACCAGGAGCGAACAGATGCGTCATTCTTCGATGAGTACGCGACTCGCCGAGCGGCGTGGCCTTCCGTGGCGAAGCCTGCTCGCAGTCGCTGCCGTGCTCGTATTGTCCGGCTGCGCGACGTTCAGCGAAGACGGCGGATTCACCGCAGTACAGAGCGCGGCAAAGGAGCGCCTCGGCAGCGACACGAAATGGCTGCGAACCGAAGCCGACGAGGATGCCGCGCGCAAGCAGGTGCAAGCGCTCCTTGCAAAGCCGCTCTCGGTGGAAGATGCCGTGCAAGTTGCCCTGCTCAACAATCGCGGCTTGCAGGCGTCCTATTCGGAGCTCGGCATTGCCGAGGCCGATCTCGTCCAGGCGGGGCGGATCGCCAATCCGTCTTTCGGCTACGCCAATATGCGCGGCGGAGGCGAGCTCAAGATCGATCGCGTGCTTTCCTTCAACATCATCCAGCTCCTGACGATGCCGCTCGCCACGAAGATCACGACCCGGCGATTCGAGCAGACGAAGCTCGCCGTTTCAGCGGAAATGCTGAGCGTGGCCGCCGAAACACGCCGCGCATACTACGGCGCAGTCGCCGCGCAGGAGTCCATCCGGTACTTCGAGCAGGTAAACGAATCCGCTGAAGCCAGCGCAGAGCTCGCCCGCCGCATGTTCGCGACCGGCAACTTCAGTGCGTTGCAGAGGGCACGCGAGCAGGTTTTCTACGCCGACGCGGTCGCACAGCTCGCGCGCGCGCGGCAGACAGCCGTCGTCGAGCGCGAGCGGCTCACGCGGCTGATGGGGCTGTGGGGCAAGGACGTCGCCTTCCGGCTTCCCGACCGTCTGCCGGACCTGCCCAAGGGCCCGGCCGAGCAGCGTGACGTCGAGCAGACTGCCATGGGCACGCGACTCGACGTGCAGGCGTCGAAGCGCGAACTCGATGCGCTCGCCGAGTCGCTCGGTCTCACGAAAGCGACCCGTTTCATCAATGTGCTCGAACTCGGACTCGCGCAGGAGCGCGAGCCGTTCAACGTGTTGAACGGCTACGAGATCCGTCTCGAGATCCCGATCTTCGACTGGGGTCAGGCGCGGATCGTACGCGCCGAGGCGCTCTACATGCAGGCGGCGAACCGCACCGCCGAGACCGCGGTCAACGCGCGATCCGAAGTGCGCGAGGCCTACTCTGCGTATCGCACGACCTACGACCTTGCCGGCCACTACCGGAACGAAATCGTGCCGCTGCGCAAGAAGATTTCCGAGGAGAACGTGCTGCGCTACAACGGCATGCTGATCGGCGTCTTCGAGCTGCTCGCCGACGCCCGCGAGAGCATCGTCGCCGTCAATGCCTCGATCCAGGCGCACCGCGACTTCTGGCTGGCCGACACCGATCTCCAGGCGGCGCAGAACGGCGCGGCAGCGGGGATGCGCAAGGCCGCGGGTGCTGCGCCGGCGATGGCCGCAGGCGGATCCAAGGAACACTGAGGCTCATCAGGAGACACGCACATGAATTCGAGACGCAATTTTCTGGGTCGGGCCGGTGCGGTAGCGCTCGGTGCCGCCCTGGTCTCGCGCGCGGGCGCAGCGACGCTCCCCGAGGCGCCGATGATGGACACGGCAAGCATGCAACCGCCGCTCGCGCCGCCGAACGGCGCGCCCTATCAACCGGTCGCGACCTTGAATGGCTGGACGCTTCCCTGGCGCATGAAGGACGGCAGGAAGGAGTTCCACCTCGTCGCCGAGCCCGTGGTGCGCGAGATGGCACCCGGCATGAAAGCGAACCTGTGGGGCTACAACGGGCAGTCGCCGGGGCCGACGATCGAGTGTGTCGAGGGCGACAAGGTGCGCATCTTCGTCACCAATCGCTTGCCGGAGCACACCACCGTCCATTGGCACGGGGTCCTGCTGCCGAACGGTATGGACGGAGTCGGCGGGCTCACGCAACCGCAGATTCCGCCCGGCAAGACGTTCGTCTACGAATTCACCATGACGAAATCCGGAACCTTCATGTATCACCCGCACGCCGACGAGATGGTGCAGATGGCCATGGGCCTGCTCGGTTCTCTCGTCGTGCACCCGAAAGACCCGAGCTTCCGCCCGGTCGATCGCGACTTCGTGTTTCTGCTCAATGCCTTCGACATCGATCCCGGCGCGCGCACGCCGAAGATCTCGACGATGACCGACTTCAACATGTGGTGCTGGAACAGCCGGGTCTTTCCCGGCATCGATCCGCTCGCGGTGCGCAAGGGCGATCGGGTGCGCGTGCGCATCGGCAATCTCACCATGACCAACCATCCGATCCATCTGCACGGCTATGACTTCGTGGTGAGTGGCACCGACGGGGGCTGGGTGCGTCCCGAGGCGCAATGGCCGGAAGTCACGGTCGATATCCCCGTCGGCGCAATGCGCGCGATCGAGTTCGTCGCGGATGCTCCCGGGGACTGGGCGTTCCACTGTCACAAGTCGCATCACACCATGAACGCGATGGGTCACGACGTACCCACCATGATCGGCGTGGATCATCGTGGCCTCGCGCGGAAGGTGATGAATCTCGTACCGGACTACATGGTCATGGGTGAGCGCGGCATGGCCGACATGGGCGAGATGGAGATGCCGCTGCCGGACAACACGTTGCCGATGATGACCGGCACCGGCCCGTTCGGCCCGATCGAGATGGGCGGCATGTTCGCTGTCGTGAAGGTCCGCGAGGGCCTCGCCCGCAACGACTACAAGGACCCCGGCTGGTACAAGCATCCTCCGGGCACCCTCGCCTACGAGTGGACGGGCGAGATGCCCAAGCTTGCGCGGGCGTCACCGACATTGGCTGAAGCGGGATTGCCGCGGGTTCGCCGAGGCGGCCATTTGGGACACTGAGGAGGCGATGATCATGACGCGAATCCTCTTTGCATTCGCCACGCTGGTGCTTGCTGTCCCGACCGCGCATGCGCACGGTGATACCCACGCCGAACCGGCGGCTGCGCAACCCATGGTGGAGACCGAATTCGGGCGCACCGGTGATCCTGAGAAGGTCTCGCGGACGGTGCGCGTCGATATGTCTGATTCGATGCGCTTCACGCCGGCCGAGCTGGCCGTCGAACGAGGGGCGACCGTGAAGTTCGTCGTGGCGAATTCCGGCACGGTCCTGCACGAGATCGTGTTCGGCACGCTGGCGGAGCTCAAGGCACATGCCGAGCTGATGAAGAAATTCCCCGATATGGAGCACGACGAGCCGTTCATGGCTCACGTCGCGCCGGGCAAGTCGGGCGAAATCGTCTGGCAGTTCATCAAGGCCGGCGAGTTTTACTACGGCTGCCTGGTTCCCGGACATTTCGAGGCCGGAATGGTCGGAAAGGTAGTGGTGAAGTAGCGCGCGGCGCCAATCGGAGCCGCGTTCGATCTAGGTCAAGTAACCGGAGCACGCGATGAAGTACATGTTTAGTACGTTTACGTTTGCAGTTGCGCTGGGTACGGGAGCAATCGGGATCGCTCCCCTGTCCTCGGCAGAGGAGCGGCAATTCGCCGGAGAGCTTCTCAAGATTGCCCAGGCGGAAACGCTCAGCGACGGCGAAATTCGAAAGGTCGATAAAGAAGCGAAGAAACTCACGATCAAGCACGGGCCGATTGCGAATCTCGACATGCCGAGTATGACGATGGTGTTCCAGGTGAAGGACCCCGCACTGCTCGACATGGTGAAGGCCGGCGACAAGGTGAGGTTTGCCGCCGACAAGATCAGTGGCGCCTACGTGGTCACGCGCATCGAGCCGTCGAGATAACGCAGACCCACGAAGGAACTTTAAATCTATCGGCGGCCTCGAATTTGGTGAGACGCGCCGCGAATTGACGAAGGAGTCTCAAGATGAAAGTGACCAGAACGATTCTCGCGCTCGTAACGGCCGGCATACTTGCCGGCGCCGTGTGGGCACAGGCGCAGCAGGGGCCCGGCATGGGGCCGGGCGCCGGCATGGGACCCGGCATGATGGGCGGTAATCCGCAGGGCGCAGCTCCGGGCCCGCGTGGTGGATCCGGTCCGGGACAGGGTGGTCCGGGACAAAGTTATGGCCCCGGTTACGGGATGGGTCCCGGGATGATGGGTGGCTACGGTCCGGGTTACGGCATGGGCCCGGGCATGATGGGCGGCTATGGTCCCGGCTATGGCATGGGTCCGGGAATGATGGGCGGCTACGGTCCGGGCTACGCCATGGGCCCGGGCATGATGGGCGGCTACGGTCCGGGCTACGGCATGGGCTCGGGCATGATGGGCGGCTACGGTCCGGGCTATGGCATGGGACCGGGAATGATGAGCGGAATGATGGGGCCGGGCATGATGGGTGGCTACGGTATGGGTCCGGGAATGATGGGCGGGTACGAAGCCGGCTACGGCATGGGACCCGGCATGATGGGTGGCGCGCTCTGGTCGCTCGACTTGAGCGACGCGCAGCGCAGCCAAGTCAACAAGATTCAGGATGAAGTCCGGCGCAAGAACTGGGACGTGCTGGGCAAGATGCAGGACGAGATGGCAAAGCTGCGCGATGCCTATGCGTCGGGCAAGTCCGAACGTGCCGCGATTCTCGGAGCGTACAAGCGCATCGGTGATCTCAGGCTGCAGCGCATCGAAAACACGCTCGATGCCAGTGAAAAGCTCGAAGGCGTGCTCACCAAGGAACAGCGCGAGCAACTACGTCAATCGGGTCCTTTGGGGATGATGAGTATCGAGAAGTAACAGTCGGCTACTGTGACGCGACAGCACAGTGCGCGACGAGTTCCGGGTGCGGGCTTGATGTTCATCAATGCCCGCACCTGGCGTCAGCCTAGACTTTGCTAAAGATGATATGGAACGACCAACTGATGCGAAGGATCGCGAGCAGCGTATGGCGCGGCTTCTGGCGAAGCATCGCCGGGCTGATCGTCGTCTCGCAGGTCGCGGTCGCCGCGGATCTGTGTTTGCCAGAGCATCCTACCGGCGAGCGCCACATCCTTGCCGGTGTCGTTGCGGACAGCCATCACGATCTGGATTCGCATTGCGCGGGCGACTCCGCGTCCGCGATCCAGGCTCCTGCCTCGAAGCTAGAGGGCCTCGTACCTGACGTTGGCGTACCGGTGGTCGAGAGCTGGAACCTCGCGCCAGTTGCGCGTTTGCCGCGCGTGTCGCATTCGTTGATCCGTGCCGGACCTTCGCTCCGGCTGCAATTCCACAACCTCCGACTCTAGTCCACTTCCTGCCGCGCCGGCATCGCGCTCGCCGCGGTATCGCCCGCGCGCGCTCGTCTCGAAGCTGCGACGGATTCGCTGGCATATCGCCCGCGGACATCGACCGGGATCAATGATCAAGAGCGCGGATTCTCGGCGGCACCCGAGTTGATGCCGGACGAGGCGGGTTAAATGGAATTGGCCGGCCAGATGGACGCGTGTGCTGGAACTCGCTGGCGGAAAGATCGCGCAAAGAGGGCATTGGGGAGGGTAACTGACATGTGCCACCTGATTCTCCTGATGCCGATCGTGGCGCTTCCCGTGCTTTGGCTGCTCCCGCTCGGCGAAGGAATTGCGGTGTACACAGTCGTGGCCTTAGTGGCTGGCACGGTCTACTGGCTCGCAGTGAAGGCAATGCGCGCGCCGGTGATGAGCGGCACCGAGACCTGCTTCGCAGGTCGGGGCAGCGTCCGCTCCGCGGATGGTCATCGCGGATCGGTCTGGGTCGCGAGCGAGCTCTGGTCCGCGGAGTCGCGCGACGCGCCGCTCGCCATCGGCGACGCGGTCGAAGTGATCGGCATTCGACGGATTGAGTCTGATCGTCAGGAAGGTCAATGCGGCGGATAGCGCCGCAATCCGGTCACAACTTTCGCATTCATGAAAAGGAGCAGCACATGATGGGTGGATTCGACGGATTTCGGCGGCGGAATGGCGTTTGGCGGGTTCGGGATGCTGATTTTCTGGGGGCTCGTCATCGCGGGGGTGGTGTTGCTTGCGCGCTGGTTTGGCGCCGGGCCGTCCTCGAGCGCCGCATCGGCAGACGTGGCAAGACCGCGGCGGAAATTCTCGCCGACGCTACGCGAGGGGCGAGATCGACAAGGAAGAATTCGAGCAGAAGCGGCATGACATCGAAGCGGGCTAGACGAATGGCGGTGAATGCAAAGCGCCCGCCAATCTGAACGGTAAACGAACGGAAGGAGACAAGAGATGTGGGGCGAATACGGCATGGGCTGGGGGTGGGGTTACCTCGGCGTGGTGCACATGGTGTTGTGGTGGGCTTTGATCATTCTCGGCATCGTCGTCCTCGTGAAATGGCTGGCCGTAGGGATCGGCCCGTCGCGCAGTGGACCCGCAAGCGAAAGTCGTGCGCTCGAAGTGCTGAAGGAACGCTACGCCCGGGGCGAGATCGGCAAGGAGGAGTTCGAGCAGAAGAAACGGGATCTTCAGGGCTAATGGACACGAACCCGCTTCCAAACACAGGCTCGCGTTCGGTATTCGCGTGGCTGAGACCTCGCTTCTTGCTGGCGCTCGTCGCGGTGCTTCTTGCGCTCGTCGGAACGGGTCAGGCCGCCGCACAGTCAGGAAGCGCGACGCAGGCCGACGCGGAGCTCGTTCAGCGCATTCGCGACGCCGTCATCCGCGAGCTGCGCGAGAGCGGCGCGCTCGACCGCGAGATCGATCAAGGTATCGAGCGCTATGTCGCGCGGCAACGCGCTGCGGCTGCGCAGCGCGAAGAGAATTCCGCGGATGCGCGCGCAGGCAAGGTGCGTCCGGTGTCGAAGACCAACGATCACATCCGCGGCAACCCCAATGCACCCGTGTCGCTGATCGAGTACTCGGATTTCGAGTGCCCGTTCTGCAAGCGTTTCCACGACACTGCCAAGCAGATCGTGCAGCAATACGGCGGGAAAGTGAACTGGGTGTACCGGCATTTCCCGCTCGATTTCCATAACCCGGCGGCCCAGCGCGAGGCCGAGGCTGCCGAGTGCGCTGCGGAGCTCGGCGGGAACGAGGCGTTCTGGCGGTTTACGGACCTGATCTATACACGGACGCTTTCGAACGGCAAGGGAGTTCCGGAGACGGAGCTTCCAGGATGGCGACCTCGATCGGTCTCGACAAGGCGAAGTTCGTCGAGTGCCTGGCGAGCGGCCGGAAGAGCGCACGGGTCAGGGAGGATCTCGCGGAGGGCAACGCCATCGGCATCAACGGTACGCCCGGCAACATCCTGCGCAACAACCGCACCGGCGCAGTCGTTACGCGGCATGGCGCGCAGCCGATCCAGCAGTTCACGGGCCCCATCGACGGATTGCTGAAAGGAGCGCGGACCGGATTACGGCGGCAAACTCGCAAGTCCCGCCAGGGACGAAAAACGGGGAGTAAGGACCATGGATGGCTTGTTCTGGCTGCTGATCTTCGGTGTGCTGTTCTTCGTCATGATGCGCTACGGCTGTGGCGCGCACATCATGCACGGCGGGCATGGCTCCCATGGTGATCACGCTGGTCATGGCGATGCACAGGTCGGCGGAAAGGATCCGGTTTGCGGAATGGATGTCGCCCCGGACAAGGGCTACTCGATGGCCTGGAGAGGCCGAATGTATCGCTTCTGTTCGCGAAGCTGCCTGGAGAAGTTCGAAGCCGCGCCGGAGAAGTTCGCCGCGTCGGAGGGGAGCAAGGCATGAGCCCGTCCGCCCCGCAGCACGAACATGGCGCGCAGATCCTGTCGATGCCCCGCCCGCGCAGCAGACCAAATAGCGCCGGACCACGGATCGGCGGGCGGTTCCTCGCACGCTACCCGTGGTACGTGCGGCTGATCCTCGCCGCTCAGCGGCGCAAATACGGGCAGGAGCTGGAACCTGCGCGGCTATGGGGCCGGCTTCCGCGGTCGTTTCTCGCCCTGACGCTGCTCTACCGGTCGCTCGACCGGGCGCGGTCACCGATCGAGCCCGGATTGCGCTCGCTCGTGCAGGTGCACATTTCACGAATCAACGGCTGCAGCTTCTGCGTCGACCTCAATTCGGCCGCCGCGATCGAGCAGCATGCCGCATACGACAAGCTCGCCGCACTCGAGGAATACGAGTCTTCGTCGCTTTTCAATGAGAAAGAGAAGGCGGCACTTGCCTATGCGGAGGCGATGACAGACTCGGGCCGCCGTGTAGACGGCGCCGTGTTCTCCAAGCTGGGTCGCGAATTTGACGATGACGCTATCGTCGAACTCACCGCGATCGTCGCGTTCCAGAACATGTCGAGCAAGTTCAACGCCGCGCTCGGCGTGCCGGCGCAGGGCTTCTGCGCGCCGCCCGGCGCCAAGGAGGAAATATGAAGCAGGGCATACCGCTTGTCGCGCTCGGCCACACGGCGAGCCTTTTCCTCGCGATCACGTTCACGCTTTGCGTGCTCTTCGACCTCGCATTCCCTGAGCACGCGATGTTCGAAGCTTGGCGCAAGCTGCTCCCGGGCTTCGAATGGATCAGCTGGAAGAGCTACGTTCTGGGGCTTGTCGAGAGCTACGGCTACGGCTGGTATTTCGCGCTCGTCTGGGCGCCGCTCTACAACTTCTTCGCGGCACCGGCGAGGAAGGAACTATAGCGTTCTTGGCATTTGGGCCGAACCTCGCGCAACGGCGCCGCTCGGATTCTTCTTGTTTCGTCAGGAGGTACTCTCATGTCTAGCAAGTATGCGTTCGGAAAGTCGGTCGACTTGGAATACGGTCAGGCGGTGGATCGGGTCGTCGCGGCACTCAAGGAGCAAGGATTCGGTGTGCTCACCGAGATCGACGTTGCGGCGACGTTGAAGAAGCGGCTCGAAAGGACATGCCCCCCTACCGGATACTCGGCGCGTGCAATCCGGAATTCGCGCACCAGGCGCTCGAAGCCGAGCCGCAGATCGCGCGCTGCTCCCTTTGCAATGTTGTCTTGCGGCAGATACGCCGGCGAGGTTTTCGTGGAGATTATGGACCCCGAAGCGGTGATGCAGCTTGTCGGCCGTCCAGAGGTGGGCGCGATCGCGGCCGAGGTGCGAAAGCGTTTGGAGCGCGTCCTCGCGGCGCTTTGATTCCACCTAACCTGGCCCAGTAATCGAAAGGCGGAATAAAGGCGCAACCGCGATCAACAGGAAGTGACGCGATGAACCACGAACATGCCTCGCATGCTCACGGCGCCGCCGGCGCACCGCAGCACGCCGGTCACGACGCCATTCGCACCACGCGCACATGGTGGCCGACTTCCGCCGGCGATTCTGGGTTTCGCTCGCCCTGACTGTCCCGATCCTCGCAATCTCGGAACACTTCTGGGCGCTTGTCGGGCTCCGGCCGCTCCTGTCCTTCTCCGGCGACCGGTATGTGCTGTTCGCCTTCGCGGCTGTCGTCTACTTCTACGGCGGCTGGCCCTTCCTCTAGGGTGCGGGCGGCGAGATCGGCGGGCGCAAGCCCGGGATGATGCTGCTGATCGCGGTGGCGATCAGCGCCGCGTTCTTCTATTCCGCGGCAGTCACGTTCGGGCTCTCGGGCACCGGCTTCTACTGGGAGCTCGCGACGCTGATCGACGTGATGCTCCTTGGCCACTGGATCGAGATGCGCTCGGTGATGGGCGCGTCCGGCGCGCTCGAGGCGCTCGTGCGCCTGTTGCCGTCCGAGGCCCACCGGCTGAAAGCCGACGGGGCCACCGAGGATGTGACGATCGACGCGCTCAAGACCGGCGACAAGGTCCTCGTGAAGCCCGGCGAGCGCGTCCCGACCGACGGGGTGATCGTGTCGGGGGCGACGAGCCTCGACGAGTCGATGCTCACCGGCGAGTCGAAGCCGGTCGAGAAGAAGGAGGGCGCCGAAGTAATCGGCGGCTCGGTCAACGGCGAGGGCGCCATCACGCTCGAGATCCGCAAGACCGGCGGGGAGACCTACCTCGCGCAGGTGATGGACATGGTGCGGCGCGCGCAGGAGTCACGCTCGCGCAGCCAGGACCTTGCAAACCGCGCCGCGGTTTGGCTCACCGCGATCGCTCTCGGCGTGGGTGTCGTCGACATTCGTCGCGTGGCTCGTCATCGCGGGCGACCTCCAGTTCGCGATCACGCGTGCGGTCACCGTAATGGTCATCGCCTGTCCGCATGCGCTCGGCCTTGCGGTGCCGCTCGTCGTGGCGGTGAGCACCAGCCTCTCGGCGAGCCACGGGCTGCTGATCCGCGACCGCGCCGCGTTCGAGCGCGCGCGGAACCTTCAGGCGGTGGTGTTCGACAAGACCGGCACGCTCACCGAAGGGCGCTTCGGCGTGTCCGACATCGTGCCGCTCGGCGAGCTTGCCGAGGAGGAATGCCTGCGGCTCGCAGCAGCGCTGGAAAGCCAGTCCGAGCACCCGATCGCGAAGGGAGTCACTCGCGCCGCCGAAGAGCGCAGGCTGAAGCTCCCTCCGGTGCGCGACTTCAAGAACCTCACCGGAAGTGGCGCGCAGGCGCGGGTCGACGGACGCGAGGTGCTGGTGGTGAGCCCCGGATACGTGCGCGAGAAGGGGCTTGCGACCACGATGACGCGACGCTCGCGAGGCTCGCAGAGCAGGGCAAGACCGTCGTCTATCTCGTGGTGGACGGCAAGGTCGCGGCGGCGCTCGCGCTCGCCGACGTAGTGCGACCGGAATCGCGCGCGGCCGTGACCGAGTCTCAAGAGCATGGGCATCCAGTGCATGATGCTCACGGGCGACTCGCGCGAGGTAGCGAAGACGGTCGCGGGCGAGCTCGGGCTCGACGATTTCTTCGCGGAGGTGCTGCCGGAACAGAAGGCGGCGAAGATCAAGGAGGTGCAGGGACGCGGCCTCAGCGTGGCGATGGTGGGCGACGGGGTGAACGATGCGCCCGCCCTCACGCAGTCCGACCTCGGCATCGCGATCGGCGCCGGCACCGACGTTGCGATCGAGTCGGCCGACATCGTGCTGGTGCGCAGCGATCCGCGCGATGTTGCCGCGATACTCGGACTCGCGCGCAAGACTTACAGGAAGATGGTGCAGAACCTCATCTGGGCCACGGGCTACAACGCGTTCGCCATTCCGCTTGCCGCGGGGGTCGCGGCGGCCTGGGGCATCGTCCTCACACCGGCGTTCGGAGCGGTGCTGATGTCGGTGAGCACCGTGATCGTCGCGATCAACGCGCGGCTGCTCGGGCGGGCTACGCCCGCACCGGCGCGAGATGCGGGCCAGGGCGGCGCGGTCAGGGCGAAACAGGGGAGCCGCGCGTGATCGAGGGGGTCATGTTGCTCTGGTTCGTTCTCGCGGGGCTCTCGCTCCTGTTCGTCGTCCTGGACGTCCGGCACATCCCGACAGCGCCGGTGATGAAGTGGGCGTTCGTTCTCGTCACAGCCTACACGGGGCCGGTGGGCGCATTCTTCTACGTCTTGGGATGCCGCGAGCCGCTGCGACGGACGCATGAGCGCTACACCGCTTTTCGATGGAAGCAGGTGCTCGGCTCGACCATGCACTGCGTCGCAGGCGATGGGGTGGGAATCCTTGCTGGTGCCGTCGCTGCGAGTCTGCTTCACCTGTCTGCCGTCGCGGACATTGCACTGGAGTACGTGCTGGGCTTTGGCTTCGGCTGGGCGATCTTTCAGGCGCTGTTCATGAGGCAAATGGCCGGCGGCTCATATTGGCAGGCGCTGCGAATGACGTTCGTTCCGGAGCTGCTCTCCATGAATCTTCTGATGGCCGGAATGATTCCTCTGGCGAACATCGCGAAAACGGCATTGCCGGCGGGACACAATCCCGTCAATCCGGAATTCTGGTTCGTCATGAGCATGGCGCTCCTGGTCGGGACGATGACGGCTTACCCTATAAATTGGTGGCTGGTCGCAAAGGGCCTCAAGCACGGCATGATGACAGTTCGGGACGACGACACGGAGAAAACCGCGTCACACTCGAAAGTGGCGAAACGGAGAGACGAGGCGCACGCCGGCTGGGCCGGTGAGGCGTCTCGGACCGAGATCCTCGCCCTGACACTGCTTTCTTTCGCCGCGCTGGGCTTAGGCGTGGCCGCCGCAACGGTGTTCGGGTCGTTGCGCGTCGGTGTAGGTTGACGTACTGCGCGTTTGCGGATGGATGGTCTGCCGCCCACGCGCGCGAAGGGACAAATGCCGCATTTATGGTCGGGCAGTGACGATCCACAGGTAAAGCTTGCGGGGACCGTATGCCCCTTGCACGGTTCGCGCTTCCGTTGGCGCCCAGTCGCCCATGTCGTGCACGTAAGAGAGCACTCGCGTGCCGGGCCGCAGCTCACGCGTGAGCTTTGGGCGCAGCTTGAGGTTGATGCTCCGCGAGAGAAACAGCGTGACGACCGTTGCGTCGGTGAGATCGGTCTCGAACAGATCCTGGTTCAGGAAGACGATGCGTTCGGCCACCCCCGAGCGCCGCAGCATTTTCCTTGCTTTCGCGAATGCGCTGCGGATCGATGTCGACGCAGACGCCGCGCGCGCCGCGCTGCTTCACGGCAGCGATCACGATACGACCGTCGCCGCACCCCAGGTCGTAGACGACGTCTTGCGCGCCGATTTTCGCGAGATCCAGAATCTCCGCCACCACGTTGTGTGGCGTCGGCTCGTAGTGAATGTCGGGCGCCCGCAGCGGCGCGCTGCGCGGCAGATTGCGCGTGCGCGATGCCGATTGCTATCGCAATGAGGCCGGCGGCGAGTGCCAGTCGGAACTTTCATGGCCCGTGTATCCGATCAGCGGCGCCCCATCCGCTCGATCCAGGCCTTGAACCCGACGAGCAGATCGGTGAGGAACTTGCGTCGTCGTCTCGTCGGTGAGGCGGCCCTCGGCGTCGAACTTGCTGGCCGAATTGCCGATGAACACCTCGGGTCGCGGCAGGACGTGACCCCAGAGCTGGGTCAGGATTTTTCTCAGGTCGTACTGCACGCGCGCGCCGCCCACGGGCCCACCGGTGCACGAGAAGATCGCGATCGGCTTGTCCTGCCAGGCCTGGTCGGGCGGACGCGAGGCCCAGTCGATCGCGTTCTTGAGCGCGGGGGTCACCGAGAAGTTGTACTCGGGGCTTGCGATCAGCACGCCGTCGGCTGCGGCGATCTGCGTCGCGCAGCCGCTTCACCGGCTCGGGCATTCCGGCGTCGAGCACGTCCTGGTTGTAGAGCGGAATATCGCCGATCTCGGCGATCGTCATCGACATCCCGGTCGGCATCAGCTCACCCGCGGCGCGCAGACCGGCCATGTTGAACGATTTCCTGCGGAGGCTGCCACAGATTCCTAGTACCTTGATTTCGCTCTTGCTCATGCTTTCTCCGGAATTGAGTCTGGTTGCTCGGTGACAAGGATAGCGCTTCGGCACGGGCGCCGCGCGGCCCCGGCCGTGCGAAAATCCGGAGTACACGTCGGATAACGAGAGATCAAATGAAGAGAAGCTTGCGTACATCACTCACGTCGCGTGCGATCGGGCTTGGCGCGATGAGTCTGATGGCCTTCTGGGTCAGCGCTGCCTCGGCGCAGCAGTCGACAGGGGCCATCGAGACGGTCCCGGGCATGCCGCCAGTGGTCGATGCCACCAACCTGTATAGCGAGACCGCGGCGGGCAAGCTTGGACCGGCCATGACCGGGGCGCTGGCGCGCATTTACGTGCCGAACCGGCGCTCCAACGACGTTTCGGTGATCGACCCCGCGACGATGCAGGTCGTGGATCGATTCCCGGTCGGCATCAATCCGCAGCACGTCGTCCCGGCATGGGATCTGAAGACGCTCTGGGTGACCAACAACGCCGAGGGCCGTACCGACGGCACGCTCACGCCCATCGACCCGCAGACCGGCAAGCCGGGCAAGCCGATCGATGTTGACGATCCGTACAACATGTACTTCACGCCCGACGGCAGCGCGGCGATCGTGGTCGCCGAGGCGTTCAAGCGGCTCGACTTTCGCGATCCGCACACGATGGCGCTGCAGAGCTCGCTTGTCGTCCCGGGCTGCGCCGGCATCAACCACGGCGATTTCTCGATCGACGGCCGGTATGCAATCTTCACCTGCGAGTTTAATGGCCGCATCGCGAAGATCGATCTCGTGGCGCGCAAGGAGCTCGCGACGCTCAAGCTCTCGAAAGGCGGGATGCCCCAGGACATTCGCATCTCCCCCGACGGCAAGGTCTTCTACGTCGCGGACATGCGCGCGAATGGCGTGTTCGTGATCGACGGTGACCGTTTCACGGAGATCGGGTTCATCGAGACCGGCACCGGCACGCATGGCCTCTATCCGAGTCGCGACGGCAAGAAGCTCTATGCGGCGAACCGCGGGTCGAACAAGGTTTTCGCGGCGCCTGGCGGAAAAGGCAGCGTATCGGTGATCGACTTCGCGACGCGCAAGGTCGACGTGACCTGGCCGATTCCCGGCGGCGGTAGCCCGGACATGGGCAATGTCAGCGCCGACGGGAAGACGTTGTGGCTCTCGGGTCGTTTCGACGACGTCGTTTATGCGATCGACACGATGACCGGCGCGGTGAAGAAGATCCGTGTCGGCACCGAGCCCCACGGTCTGACGGTCTGGCCGCAGCCCGGCCGCTATTCGCTTGGCCATACGGGAAACCTGCGCTAGCACGATACCGGATGAACGCCACCGGACCGCATCGGCCGCAGGCCCCCGGCGTCTCGGCATCGGGCGCACCGCTTCAGCGGCGAACGAGAAATGCGCTGGGTGCGTTCGGCGTGCTGCTGCTCGTTGTGGTGGCGATGGGCGTTTACCAGGCGCTTACCCACTCGCGCGGCGACCCGGCGCTGCGCATCCCGCAGCATGACCATGCTGGCCGAACCGCGGCCGCTGCCGCCGCTCGACATTCGTGATGCAGCGGGCAATCCGGTAGCCCTCGATCAGTTTCGCGGCAAGGTGGTGCTGCTCAACCTGTGGGCGACGTGGTGCGCGCCGTGCCGGAAGGAGATGCCGGCGCTCGATCGGCTGCAGGCGAGGCTCGGCGGGTCGCAGTTCGCGGTCGTGGCGCTGGCCACCGACGCGGGCGACGTGAAGTCGGTGCATGAGTTCTATACGGCCCATAACGTCCAGCACCTAGCGATTTACGTGGACGCTACGGGCAAGGTCTTGACGACGCTCGGCACGGCGGGTCTCCCGACCACGCTGCTGATCGACGCCGAGGGTCGCGAGGTCGGCCGGTATCTGGGTGCGGCGGATTGGGAATCGGAGGAGTTCGCGCGCGTGCTGCGTCCGCACCTCGAACGCGCGCGCAAAGAGGGCAAGGGATGACCAAGGCGAGACGATCCGACGCGAGCGCAAAACGCAAGCCGAATCTGGGGTGGCTCTTCGTTGCGCTGATACTGGTTGCGGTGGGCGCGGCGGCCTGGAGCTTTCTCGCGCAGCGCGATGCGCGCCGCGCGGATCCGGAAGATCGCGCGCAGGTCGCGCGTGGTCAGACGATTTACGAGCAACAGTGCGCGGTGTGCCATGGCTTACGTCTCGAAGGCCAGCCCAACTGGCAATCGCGTCTGCCGAACGGCCGCATGCTCGCGCCGCCCCACGATGCCTCGGGCCACACCTGGCATCACCCGGACGAGCTGCTGTTCGGCATGACCAAGGAGGGAATCGTGCCGGGCAAGTACGCGCCGCCCGGCTACCAGAGCGACATGCCGGCATTCGGCGGCAAGCTCTCGGACGACGAGATCTGGGCCGTGCTGGCCTACATCAAGTCGCGCTGGCCAGCCGAGATTCGCCGGGCGCAGCAGGAGCGCCGGCACGCGATGCGCTGAACGCTGTCGAGACGACCCGGGAAGACTCGATGAGTATCAAACCGCGATTTTCACTGCGACGCCGAACAGTCTTACGTACCGCGGGCAGCCTCGCGGCCGGCGCGCTGATCGCGCCCTCGTTCCTCGTCGCTCCGGCGCGAGGTGCGACGCCGCGGGTCGTGGAGGTTCGCCTGCGCGCGGCACCGGGCAAGACGGCCCTTCTCGGTCCGCCGCATTCGGATACCGCGGTCTGGAGCTACAACGCACAGGTGCCCGGACCGACGATCGCCGCGCGACAGGGCGATCGGCTGCGCGTGGTCGTGGAGAATGCGCTCGGCGAAGAGACCACCGTGCACTGGCATGGCGTGCGCCTGCCGAATGCGATGGACGGCGTACCGTATCTCACCCAGCCGCCGATTGCTGCGAATGGCGGCGAATTCGTCTACGAGTTCGATTTGCCCGACGCCGGCACGTACTGGTACCACCCGCACGTGCGAAGCTTCGAGCAGCAGGGCCGCGGGCTCTCCGGCACGCTGATCATCGCGGAGCGCGAGCCGATTCGCGTCGACCGGGACGTGACCTGGGTGCTCGACGACTGGCGGCTCGAGCGGAACGCCCAGATCCATCCCGACTTCGGCAACATGATGGACGCGACGCACGCGGGCCGTATCGGCAACACGGTCACCATCAACGGTGTCGTCCCCGAATCCGACAACGTTCGCGCAGGTGAGCGCATCCGGCTGCGGCTCGTGAACGTTGCGAACGCGCGCGTTTTCGCTCTTGAGTTCTCGGGACATGATCCGCGCATCGTCGCAATCGATGGCCAGCCGGTCGAGCCGCATGCCCCCACGGGCGGGCGTGTCGTGATCGCGCCCGCGATGCGGGTCGATCTGGTGATCGACATGGCCGGCAAGCCTGGCGAGAAGCACGCGGTGCACGACCGCTACTTTGCGCGCCAGCAGTACCGGCTCCTCGATCTCGCGTACACGAACGCTCGCCCGCTCCGCGACAGTCCGCTCGATACGCCCATTCGCCTGCCCGCCAATCCCGTTCCCGAGCCCGATATGGGCGGTGCCGAGCGGCATCGCGTACTGCTCGGCGGCGGGATGATGGGCCGATCAATGGGCGGGATGATGGGCGGGCGCGCGATGTCCATGCGGGACCTGATGGGACAGGGGATGGCCTGGACGCTGAACGGCGTGGCCGAAGGCGGCCACACGCCGGCGCCGATGTTCACGCTCGCGCGCGGCCGCTCGTACGTGATCGAGCTCGTGAACGACACGGCATGGGATCACCCCATGCATCTGCATGGATACGCGTTTCGCGTCATGACGCGTAACGGTGCACCGACCCGTTACCGCGCCTGGCAGGACACGGTGCTGCTTACCCCGGAAGATCGCGTCGAGATCGCGTTCGTTGCCGACAATCCCGGCGACTGGATGTTCCACTGCCACATTCTCGAGCACCTGGCTGCAGGAATGATGGGAGTGATCCGGGTGGCGTAAAGTGCTCAGGCTGCCACGGTGGCCTCGTAGCCTTCTTCCTTCACCGCAGCGATCAGCGCCAGCGCATCGGCACTTCCCTTCACGATGGCTTGCGCCTTATCCAGGCTCACGTCGGCCGATTCGACACCCGGTACCTTCTGCAGGGCCTTGGTCACGGATGCCACGCAGTGGCCACAGGTCATTCCGGTAACTTTGATTGTCGTTGCTTCCATCGTCGTTCTCCTTGAGTGAGTGAGAAAAATTTTCAGCGAGCTGCGGGCACTGCGGGCGCGGGGAAGTCCACGCGGCTGCGATCGCCCTCACCGGGCGCAGGAGGCCCACCTTGCGCGCGAACGCGGCGCAGTCGCAAGCTGTTGGTGACCACGAACACGCTCGAGAGGCCCATCGCCAGTCCGGCGATCATCGGATTTAGCGTGATGCCCCATGCGGGATAGAACACACCCGCCGCGAGGGGAATGAGCAGGATGTTGTAGAAGAATGCCCAGAAGAGATTTGCGCGGATCGTGCGCATCGTGCGCCGCGCGACCTCGAACGCGTTCAACAAGCCACCGAGATCGCCGCGCGTGAGGGTCACATCGGCGGCCTCGATTGCGATGTCGGTGCCGGTGGCGACGGCGACGCCCACCTCGGCCTGCGCGAGTGCCGGCGCGTCGTTGATGCCGTCGCCCACGAACGCGACCTTGCGGCCCTGCGTCTGCAACCGCTGCACCGCTTCGGCCTTGCCGGAGGGGAGCACCTCGGCCTCGACGTCGTCCACGCCTGCTTGCCGCGCGATCGTCTGCGCGGTGCGTGCGTTGTCACCGGTGATCATGCCGACGCGCAAGCCTTTCGCCTTCAGCGCCGCGACCACCGCCGCCGACTCAGGTTTGAGCGGATCGGCGACGCCGAGCACGCCCCAGGCCGCGCCGTCCACCGCGAGGTAGATCGGCGTGCGCCCGCGCTCTGCAAGCGAGGCAGCGCGCTCTGCTAGCGCATCCGTCGCGACGTTTTCGCGCACCAATAGTCGCTCGGCGCCGAGCAGCACCGCGTGGCCGTCCACGGTCGCCTGCACGCCGTAGCCGGGTATGGTCTCGAATCCCACGGCATTCGGCGTCTCGATGCCGCGCGCGCGGGCGGCGGCGAGAATCGCGGCCGCGAGCGGATGCTCACTGCCCGAATCGACACCCGCGGCGAAGCGCAGTATCGTGTTCGCGTCACGTCCCGATGCGGGCTCGAGATCAGTGAGCTGCGGCCGCCCGACCGTGAGCGTGCCGGTCTTGTCGAACACCACGGTGTCGACGTGGCTGAGTGCCTCGAGGGCTTCGCCCTTGCGGAACAGTACGCCGAGCTCAGCGGCGCGGCCGCTGCCGACCATGATCGCCGCGGGCGTCGCGAGTCCCATCGCGCACGGACAGGCGACGACCAGCACCGCCACGGTACTCACGAGCGCGAGCGTGATTGCCGGCGATGGACCGAATGCGAGCCACACCGTGAACGTGATCGCGGCGATCGCGAGCACGACCGGCGTGAATACGCGCACCACCTGATCCGCGAGGCGCTGGATCGGCAGCTTGGAGCCCTGCGCCTGCTCGACCATGCGGATGATCTGCGCGAGCATCGTCTGCTTGCCGACCTGGCGCGCCTCGACGCGCAGCACGCCGTGCTGGTTCACCGTTCCGCCAACGACCCGGTCCCCGGCGCGCTTGGCCACCGGCATCGGCTCGCCGGTGAGCATCGATTCGTCGACGTAGCTCTCGCCCGCGCGCACCTCGCCGTCCACCGGCACGCGCTCGCCGGGGCGCACGATGACGATCTCGCCGCGCGCAACGCTCGCGATTGGCACGTCGCGCTCCTCGCCGTCGCGCACGATCCGCGCGGTCTTCGCCTGCAGACCGATAAGCTTCTTGATCGCTGCCCCGGTGCGGCCTTTCGAGAGTGCTTCGAGATACTTGCCCATCAGGATCAGCGTGACCACTACCGCCGCGGACTCGAAGTAGACGTGGCGCGCTTCCGTCGGCAGCAGCCATGGCGCGATCACCACGATCGCGCTATAGAGATAGGCCGCACCGACCCCGGTCATCACCAGGCTGTTCATGTCGGGTGAGAGGTGGCGGAACGCGGCCCACCCCGTGCTGAAGAACCGCCGTCCCGGGCCGAACACGACCGCGGTGCCGAGCGCAAGTTGCACCCAGTTCCAGAAGTGCGGCGTCGGGGCGCTGCGCGCGAGTACGTCCGTGAGGCCCGGCAACAACATCGGGCCCATCGCGAGAATGAGGATCGGCAACGACAACACCGCTGCGACCACGGTGTCGCGGAATCGTGCGCGGAGATCGGCCTCTCTGGCTTGGGCTTCGGCATCCGCGCTCTCCGCGGCTTCCAGCGGTCGCGGCGTGTAGCCCGCGCCCTCGATCGCGCGCGCGATCTCTTCGGGCGCCAGCGCGGCCGGAAAGTAGCGCACGGTCGCACGCTCGGTCGCGAGATTCACGCTCGCTTCGATCACGCCAGGCAATTTCTTGACTGCACGCTCGACCCGGTTCGAACAGTTCGCGCACGTCATTCCGCCGACGCCGATCTCGAGCTCGGTGGCGATCGGCGTGTAGCCGGCGTCCTTGACTGCCGCGCCGACGGTTGCGGCCGTCGCGACTGTTTCGTCGAGGCGCACGCTTGCCCGCTCCGTCGCGAGGTTGACGGACGCCTCTGCCACACCCGGCACCTTCTGCAGCGCACGCTCCACCCGCGCGCTGCAATTCGCACAGGTCATTCCTTGAATTCCGATTTCCAATGTCTGCACTTTCTACTCCTGACGGGCACGCAGGGCGTGCCTCATTTGTCTTCCTGGTTGAGCGCCGCGAGGATCGGGCACTCGCCCGTGTGCCCATGCCCGCTGCACTGCGCCTCCAGGGTCGCGAGGCCCTGTTTCATGCGCGCGAGCGCGTCGATGCGCTGCTCGATGTCGGCAATCTTCGCCTGCGTCGCTTTCTTCACCTGCCGTGCGCTTGCGCGCGGGTTGTCGCTCAATTTGAGCAACTCTGCCACTTCCTCGAGCGTGAACCCGAGCGCCTGGGCGCGCCGGATGAAGCGCAATCTCCGCGCGGCCGCCTCGCCGTACTTCCGGTAGCCGGAGGCCGTGCGCTCCGACGGCGCGAGCAGGCCGAGCCGCTCGTAGTAGCGTAGCGTTCCCGCTCCGATACCGATGTCACGCGCAAGCTTGCCGATCGTCATGGTCTGCATGGTTTCGGTCCCGTCTGGTCGATCCATGGTGCTAGTTTAAACCTTATAGTAAGGTTTAAAGTCAAGCGCCGCGGCGGAACTCCACGCGCCTGGGCGATAATCCCGCCGCAGCCTGGGGGCGTCCGTCGCGCGCCGCGATTTGACCCTCACGCACTCCTTCCGCAACGATTTCAAGCCATTGGCCATGAGCGCACTCCCGGAATCGGAAAAGAATGTCCTCGGCGGCACTTTGCGGGCATGCAGTTACGCTCCGCTCACGGGTTTCTTCCGCGACGGGTGCTGCGCAACCCACGATGTCGAGGGCGTCGCACACCTCGTTTGCGTGCGGGTGACCGAGGCGTTTCTCGAGTTCAGCGTCGCGCGCGGCAACGACCTGGTCACCCCCAATCCGGAAATGCGATTTCATGGGCTGAAGCCGGGCGACCGCTGGTGCCTGCACGTGCTGCGCTGGATCGAGGCCTGGCAGGCCGGGTGCGCACCACAGGTGGTTCTGGAGGCGACGAATGCCAGGGCACTCGAGTACGTGAAACTCGAGGCACTCAAGGAGCACGCACTCGATCTAAATTGAGGGTGGCGAAGCAACGCAGCAGGGGCGTGTACCGCCGGCTCCTGTGCCGGATCTGCATATCACCATTCGGAACGGAAATGGCTGCAAGCTGGACAATCGCTGCGAAAACTGCGAAGAAGGGCATACGGCATCCGCCCCAGTAGTGTCCCGGAAAGAGGCAATCAGCCCGACGGGAGGGCGTGCAGTGCTGCGGTAGAAGCCCCGCACTCGCGAGGTATCGGACCGGAAATCAAACGGAGGAGCGCATGAAACTTTCGACTCGATTCGTTCTGGACATTGTCGCGGCGGCTGCGGCCGCCATCCTGGCGTTGCCGGTCGCAGCCCAATCCATCGAAGGCCCGATCGAATTCGTCATTCCATTCGGCGCCGGGGGCGGCGCCGACATCGAGGGGCGTCTGCTCGCCGAGGAGATGAGCAAGGTGCTCGGGGTGCCCGTGGTGCCGGTGAACAAGCCCGGCGCAGGTGGCGCGGTCACGTATACCTACGTCAAGAACGCCAAGCCCGACGGCCGGACCATCGCGTGGAACTCCACCTCGATCCTGACGGTTACCAATATCGGCAACGTCGATTTCGAGCACAGCGCGCTCGACCACATCGGGCAAGTGGAATACCAGCCGATGCCCTTCGCGGTGCGGGCGGATGCGCCATGGAAGACCGTCAAGGACTTTCAGGCAGACTGCAAGAAGCACCCAGGCAAGTACAAGATCGCCAACTCGACCACGGGCAGCGCGACCCACCTCGGCGCGATCGCCATCGCCAACGCGCTCGGTTGCGACGTGATACACCTGCCGGCGGGCGTCAAGCGCCGCAATGCGACGGTGCTGAGCGGCGAGTCGGATGCGATGGTTGCGCCGCTCACCGGGGCTCTCAAGCTCGCGAAGGCCGGGAAGATTCGCCTGTTGGCGATTCCCAGCCCGCAGCGCAATCCCCTGATACCGGATGTGCCCACCATGAAGGAGCTCGGCTACAACGTCGATCTGCTGCTCTTTCGCGGATTGTCGGTGCCCAAGGGCACGCCCAAGGCGACGAAGGCAACGCTCGCCGATGCAATGACCAAGGCAGCGCATTCGAAGGCGTTCATGGACTTCGCCGCGAAGAACGGCTTCACCGTCGAGACGCTAGGCGTCGACGATTTCGAAAAAGTCCTCCAGGCCGAGGACGCGAAGGTGAAGGACATCATGAAGACCGCCGGCCTGTACCAGAGCAAGAAGAAGTAGGGCGGCGGTTTGCCGTGGCGCAGGTTGATCGATCCCGGCGCATCCCGCGCCGGGATCGCCGATGCCCCTTTGCCGACCCTGAGAAATGCGTAACCGGAACGTCGTTGCTGCTCTCGCATTGATCGCTCTGGGTGTCATCTACGGCTACCTGACTGCCGGCCTGCCCAAGCGGTCGCTGCCCGATACGCCCGGCCCGTCGTTCTTCCCGTGGATCATCACTGCGAGCTTGCTGGTTCTGTCGGCCGCGCTTCTGGTGCAGGGGCTTCACGGGCCGCGCCGCATCCCTGATACGGCTGGCGGACTCAGGCCACCCACGGTGTTCCTCACGCTGTTTCTGGTGTATGTCGCGGCGCTCCCGTTCACCGGTTTCGTGATCGCAAGCGTGCCGTTCTTCGCGGCGCTCATGTGGCTCTACGGCGAGCGTCGTCGGGGTCGGATCGGCGTCGTGTCGATCGCGCTTCCGGTCATATTGGTTCTCGTGTTCCGCCATGGCCTGCAGATCCCCCTGCCCACCGGCGTCCTCGCACCGCTGTTCGGATGACTCCGGACGTCGTCGCGGGATTCGCGAGTGCATCGCTGCCCGGCAGCCTTGCCGCCACGGCGCTCGGCGTGGTGCTCGGGCTCTTCGTCGGCATGATTCCGGGCATGACTATCAGCACCGGCATCATCGTGGTGCTGCCGTTGACGTTCGTGCTCGACCCGACGCTCTCCATCGCCCTGCTGCTCGGCATCTACGTGGGCGGCATGACCGGCGGAAGTTTCTCCGCGACCTTGCTCAATATTCCTGGAACGCCGTCGGCTTCGGCCACGGCGCTGGATGGGTATCCGATGGCGCAGCGCGGCGACGGTGGCCGGGCACTCTCCATCGCGATCACCGCGAGCTTCGTTGGCGGCTTCTTCAGTTTTCTGTGCCTGTACTTCATTGCTCCCGCGCTGGCCGATGTGGCGCTGCGCTTTCGCGCGCCCGACCTGTTCAGCGTGGTGTTTTTCGGCCTCACAGTGATCTGCACTTTCGCAGCGCGCTCGCCCGTGAAAGGACTGCTGTCGGCGGTGATCGGCCTCGTGATCGTGACCATCGGACAGGACCCGGTGATGGGTACCGCGCGCTTCACATTCGGCAACGCCGACATGCTTGCGGGCGTCCATTTCCTCACCGCGCTGATCGGCCTCTTCGCCCTGCCCCAGCTCGTCGACAACATGATCGCGATTGCGCGTGGACAGGCCGACACGCGGGCCAGCACGCGCGTCGGGTCGGTGCTGCCGAGACTTGCCGATCTGAAGGCCATGCGCCTACCGACAGTGATCGGCTCGGTGACCGGCGCCTTCCTTGGCATTCTTCCCGGGGCCGGCGGCCCCATCGCCGCGTTCATCAGCTACGACTACGCGAAGCGGTTCAGCCGCAACAAGGACCAATTCGGGAAAGGGTGTGTAGAGGGCATCGCGGCACCGGAGTCCGCGAACAACGCGGTGACCGGCGGCGCGCTGATCCCGATGATGACGCTCGGCATCCCCGGCGACCCGGTCACGGCCATCCTGATCGGGGCGCTGCTCGTGCACGGGCTCGCGCCCGGCCCTCTGCTCTTCATGGAGCGAGGCGATTTTGCCTATACCGTCATCTTCTCCTTCATGTGGGCCAATTTCTTCAACCTGGCGATCGCGCTCGCAGGCGTGCGCCTGCTGGTCAAGCTGCTTGCCATACCCAAGGCGCTGCTCATGCCGACCATCGCGCTCCTGTGCGTGATCGGGAGCTACGCGCTGCGCAATTCGTTCTTCGATGTCTGGGTGATGCTCGGATTCGGGCTTCTCGGGCTTGCAATGCGTCACCTGGACATGCCGGTGGTGCCGTTGCTGCTGGCACTGGTGCTGGGACGCCAGCTCGAAGAGCACTTGCGCGTGGCGCTGACCGGGTCGAGCGGCGATCCGATGGTGTTCTTCCAGTCGCCTTTCAGTGTCCTCTTCCTGTCCCTTTCCATCATCTCGATCGTCTGGTCCTTCGCCTCGGAGCGGCGGGGCGGCCGCCCGCGGTCCGCGCCTTCCCCTTGACGATCAAGGCGGCGGGTACAACAAATTCAAGGAGTAACCAATGAGCACAGAACCGGTACGCGTCGCCTCGATCGGCCTCGGCTGGTGGTCCGACGTGCTGGCGGACGCCGCCAAGCGCTCGAAGAAGGTCAAGATCGTCACCTGCTTCACGCGCTCGGAAGACAAGCGTCGCGCCTTCGCAGAAAAATACGGCTGCCGGGCCGCATCGAAATACGAGGAGATCCTGGCGGCCGACGACGTGGACGCGATCATCAACACGACGCCCAACCAGACACACCTGGAAACGGTGCGCGCCGCCGCACAAGCCGGCAAGCACACCTTCCTCGACAAGCCGATCGCGACGACCATCAGCGATGGACGTGCCATCATCAAGACATGCAAGGATGCGGGCGTCTTGCTGGCGGTCGGCTATCAGCGGCGCCGCGAGAACCACTTCCGCTGGATTCGCGACAAGATTGCCGCAGGCGACTTCGGCAATGTCGTGCAGGCCGAGGCGAACATCAGTCGTGACCGCGAAGGGAAATTCGACACGAATTCCTGGCGCTATACCGCGGCGGGCATGCCGGGCGGCGTGATGCTGCAGATCGGCGTGCACTATACGGACGTGCTCGAGATGCTGCTCGGGCCGGTGAAGTCGGTCTCGGGCATGACTGCCCAGCTCGCCCTCCCGGGCGAGAATCCCGACGTTGCCGGGCTCCTCATGCAGCACGAGAGTGGTGCCGTCTCGACGCTCAACGCGGGGTATGCTTCGGCGTCGGAGTACTACCTCATGAACATTTATGGCCGCGAGATGACCGCCTACTACAGTCTTCACGAAGGCCTCAAGGTCCTCAAGCGGCGCACCACCGAGGCAGTGCCGGTCCCGACACAGAAGAACGACACGCTGGTCGAGGAGCTCGAGGAGTTCGCCGACGCGGTGCGTGGCAGGGGCAAGCCGGAGGTCGACGGCGAAAAGGCCCTGCGTTCGCTTGCAGTGATCCGCGCCGGCGTGAAATCGGCCCGCGAGGGACGCCACGTGACGGTTGAAGAAATCCTCGCGGGTAAGGATGACTAGGAAAAGACCGCATGATCCCGTCATTGCCGCCCCCCGATTATCCCGCTCGGGGGCAGGGTCCGCGGGAATCCAGACTGAGCCGGTTCAAGGACCTGCTGGGTCCCCGCTTGCGCGGGGATGACTCGCTCAAATTTTTCTAGACGACCCATGGACACACCTCTCGTCACGACCGAATGGCTGGCCGCGCACCTCGACGATCCGAAGGTGCGCATCGCGGAGATCTCGCAGCTTCCCGAGCGTGACACCTACCGCGAGGGCCACATTCCCGGCGCGATCTGGTTCTACTGGAAGGACATCTGCTGGCACGACACCGACCGCGAGTTCGTGTCGCCGGAGAAGCTCGCCGCACGTTTCGGCGCCGCCGGGATCGGGCCCGAGCACACGCTGGTGCTCTATGGCGATCCCGTGCAGTACGGGACCTACGCCTATTGGGCGTTCACCATGGCCGGACACAAGGATCTCCGTTTGCTCGACGGCTCGCGCACCAAGTGGGCGCGAGAGGGCCGGCCGCTGACCAAAGACATTCCGCGCTTCCCGCCGCAGGACTATCCACCTCCCATCGGCGATGCGAGCATGCGGCTGGGTCGCGACGCGGTGCGCGCCGGGCTCGGCAAGCCCGGACGACTGCTTCTCGACGTCCGATCACCTGAGGAATACGCAGGCGAGCGGGTGATGGAGCTTGGCAAGTTCGATCATGGCGCCGAGCGCGCCGGTCGCATACCGGGCGCAGTGCATCTCTACTTCAAGAATCTGCTCAACGACGACGACAGCTACAAGAGCCCCGCGGAACTCGCGCGCATTCTCCGGCGCGTGGGCGTCACGAAGGAAAGTCCGGATGAAGTCGTCGTGTACTGCCGCCTGAGCCATCGCGCCACGCTCACGTGGGTCGCGCTCACGCGGATTCTCGGCATCAAGAACGTCCGTATTTACGACGGATCGTGGACCGAGTGGGGAAGCATCGTCGGCTTTCCAGTCGAGCGGTAATCGCCCTCCCGCCTCGGATGGTGCAGTGCGCAATCGCGCGGGGCGTCTGTCTCGTGAGGCATTGTGAGTTTCTGCGCATGGGCCCGCAGTACACCAATGCAGTCAAAGCGATAATGGCGGATCTTTATGAAAAAGGTTCGCATCGTATGAATGCCGGAGGGCACCTCCCATGATTACCAAAATGCAGGCTTCGAGGTTACTCATCACCGCGGTATTCGCGCTTGGCATCGCACTTCCCGCCGCAGCTCAGACGCCCGGCGTGACGCCGAACTCCGTGCTGCTTGGCCAGTCAGCCGCGTTCTCGGGCCCCGCTGCCCAGCTCGGCATCGAGATGAACGCTGGCGCCGTAGCCTACTTCGACTACATCAACAAGCAAGGCGGCGTGCACGGACGGACGATTTCGGTCAAGACCCGCGACGACCGCTACGAAGGAAATCTCGCGGCAGAAAACACGCGCAAACTCATCGAGGAAGACAAGGTGTTTGCGCTGTTCGCATACGTTGGCACGCCGACTAGCGCTGCCGCACTGCCGATCTTCACCGAAGCGAAGGTGCCGTTCGTCGGGCCTTTCACGGGCGCCGAATTGTTACGCAATCCGCTCAACCGGTACGTATTCAACGTGCGGGCGAGCTACTACGACGAGACCGAGAAGATCGTCGAGCAACTCGTCTCGACTGGAATTCAGAGGATCGCGGTTTTCTATCAGAACGATTCCTACGGGAAGGCCGGCTTGACGGGCGTGCAGATCGCGATGAAGAAGCGCAACCTGGCCATTGCCGCAACCGGCACGGTCGAGCGCAACACCGTCGACGTGGGCGCGGCAGTGAAGACGATCGCCGCCGTCCAGCCTGACGCCGTGGTCATGATCTCCGCCTACACGTCGATCGCGGAATTCGTTCGCCAGATGAAGAAGGCCGGCAGCGCCGCGCAATTCCACAACGTGTCGTTCGTGGGCTCGAAGGCGCTTTCCAACGCGCTCAGCGCGGAAGGCTATGGCGTCGTGATTTCGCAGGTCGTGCCGTTCCCCTGGTATCCCGGCGTGCCCGTCGTCAAGGAATACCAGCGCATCCTCAAGGCCGCCGGCAACACGGCCTACAGCTTCGGGAGCCTCGAGGGCTATCTCGCCGCGAAAGTCATGGTGGAAGGACTGCGCCGGGCGGGCAGAGATCTCACCCGGGAGTCGCTGATCACGGCGCTCGAGAGCATGAACAACGTGGATTTCGGCGGGTTCCTCATCAACTTCTCGCGCACCAGCCACGCCGGATCCGATTACGTCGAGCTGACCATGATCGGGCGCGACGGCAATTTTGTAAGGTAGTCGTTCCGGTCCGCGGCGGTTCGTCCGCGCGGCTGCCCGGTGAGGTGGAGTTCGCTACCCACCGCCTGACTTCGCGGTGGGAACGGCCGCGGTCCCGCCCTCGTTCGGCATCAGCGGATTGCAATCCTTGAGCACGACCTTGCCTTGCAGGAGGTTGCCCCGGGAGTATTCCGAGAAGATGCAGGTGTTGGTGGCCGGGTCGTAATTCTCCACCCAGAGGTTATCGTCCTTCCAGGTCACGGCGATGTGACGCTGGCCGGCGGGAACGCTGATGGACATCACGCCGCCGTAGCGCTTGACGAATAGCTGCTCGAAATAGAAGTAGTAGGCCACCCAGCCGGCGATCAGCACGACGGCTGAGGAGATGAGTGCCGTGCGAATGCTGTTCATCTTGCCGGCGAAGATCGCCATGCAGGCAATGACGAGCGCGATGACGGCGCCCCAATACAGATAGGTGATCATGTGAATGCGCTCGACGAGGGAAGAGGATCAGCCGACCTTACTCCATCGGGCAAGAATTGCGTGAATGCGCCGCACGCCGTCGGTCAGCGCGGCCGGACCGGGCTGGAGGATGTCCGCCGACTTGATCTCGTGCAACTCGCCGTCGCGCACCGCCGGCACATCCGTCCAGCCTGCCCGTGCGACGACACGTTCCGGGCGGAATTTCTTGCCGCACCAGGAGCCGAGGATCACGTCCGGCTGCCGCCGAACGACTTCGCCGGGATCCGCGATGATTCGCCCCGTTGCGGCCTGACTCACGGCGAGCTCGGAAAACACGTCTTCGCCGCCGGCGATCCCGATCAGCTCGCTGACCCAGCCGATGCCGCTGATCATGGGCTCGTCCCACTCCTCGAAGTACACGCGCGGCGGACGCGGAAACCGTGCCGCGCCGGCGCGAATCGCGTCCAGCCCAGATTCAAGCTCGGCCACCAGGCGCTCGCCCTTCGCCGCGGCGCCGACGATCGAAGCCAGTGTGAGGATCATCGATAGAATCGCGGACACCGTGCGCTGATTGAAAATGAGCACATTCAGTCCGGCCTTGGCGAGATCCCGCGCGATGTCCGCCTGCAGATCCGAGAAACCGATCACGAGATCCGGTTCAAGAGCCAGGATGCGGTCGTTCTTCGCCGACAGGAACGCCGACACGCGGGGTTTCTCGCGCCGCGCCCGCGCCGGGCGCACGGTGTAGCCCGAGATGCCCACGATGCGCCGCTCCTCGCCGAGGAGGTAAAGAGTCTCCGTGGTCTCCTCGGTGAGGCAGACGATCCGTTCGGGGTAGCGGGCGGACATGGTGCGTGGCAGCATAGCACCGGCTGGATCAGCCACTTGTCGGGGGCCGAATGACGCGTTCCGCGCTCGTAATCGCATCAACGAAACGATTTGGCCGGCAAACACCGACTTGATGGTCTGCGCGCAGCACAAGGAGAACGCCATGTCGACAGAACCCAGGCAAGGCGCCGGGAGTCTGGCGCCGGAACGCATGGATTCCACGAACACCTCGCGCCGGGTCGCGGGCCCGATTGCGCTGCTGCTATCGTTGCTCGCCTGCTACGGCACGGTTGCGGCCGTCGCTGTGCTTTCCACGCTCGGGGTCACACTTGTGGTGAATCCCGGTATTTGGGCAGGGGCAATCGTTTTCTTCGCCGCACTCGCGACCGTCGTCGTCGGACTCGGCAAGCGGCGGCACGGCTCGCTTGCGCCAATCATTCCGGCACTCGCGGGAACGGCGTTACTCGGGTATGTGATGTTCGGGAGTTTCGACCGTGTCCTCGAGCTAATCGCCTTTGCGCTGCTCGCTGGGGCGGTATATTGGGACTACCGGCTGCGTCCGGCGGTGCGCTAGGCGGTAAGGAGTTATTGAGCCTCGCGTTCGCGGGAACGCATGTTCCCGTGGGTGCATGGCGGCGAATTCAGGTCGGAGGCGAGATGCTCTATTACGCAAGCGTTCGAAGGATCGAGAACAAGGACGATCGACTCCGGGCGGTCGAGGGATTGCAGCGGCTGCGCGCTTTGCTCGAGAGCGAGAATGGCATACCCACCCGCACTGCGACGGACACGCTGTTGCTCGCGACCTGGAATATCCGCGAGTTCGATTCGCGGAAATTCGGCGGCCGCACCGAGGAAGCCTTTCTGTACATCGCGGAGATCGTCAGCCGGTTCGATCTGGTGGCGATTCAGGAGATCCGGGACAGCCTCTACGCCCTGCAGCATTTGCAGCAGCTGCTGGGAAACTGGTGGAGCTATTTGGTCACCGACGTCACGCTCGGCACTTCTGGAAATTCCGAGCGACTTGCATTTCTGTACGACAAGAGCAAGGTACAGTTTTCGGGGCTCGCCGCCGAGATTGTCCTGCCGGACACCGCGAAAGAGCGCGCCGTTCAGCTCGCGCGCTCGCCATACGTCGCCGGATTCCACTGCGGTTGGGCGCAGGTCAATCTTTGCACGGTCCATATCTACTATGGCAAGTCGACGAAAGTCGATCCGCGGCGTCTGGCGGAAATCACGAACATTGCGACCACGCTGGCGAAATACTCCTCCAAGTTCTCCTCCGGCCGAGTCCGCACGCCTGCTGGTGACACTGACCTGCGGGAAAACTTGATGCTGCTCGGTGACTTCAACATCTTCAATCGGGACGATGCGACGATGCAGGCGCTGGAGAAAGCGAAGTTCATCGTCCCCGCGGGACTGCAGAGCATTCCGGGCTCGAACGTTGCCAAGAACAGGCACTACGATCAGATCGCCTATTACGAGAAGCTCTACGGAATGACTCCCACCGGCCGGGCCGGGGTCTTCGACTACTACCAGCATGTTTTCCGGGATGCGGACGAAGAAGCCTATCGCGCAGTCTGGTCGAAGACGAAGGCCCGCGGGTTCCGTGACTGGCGGACGTACCAGATGTCCGACCATCTCCCGATGTGGGTCGAGATGCGTATTGACGATGCCGACGAATACCTGAAGAAAGTCCGCTGAGCGGCCCTCGGCACCGCGCCCGGTGAGCCGGTCCGGGCAGTCCGCCCGAAGGCCGGGAAGAGCCGCGGGTAGAAACGCGGGTGGGAATATTTGGCACTCGCACCGCGCGAGTCGCCACCGCCAGGCCGCCATGCGCCATGCTGGCATACTGGAGAGCGACCTGCGAACGTCGGGTCGACCATTCCCAAGGACCATGCAACCATGATCGGACCTTTTTCGCCGTCGGGCGCCGGAGCGCGATGGGTGTCGGGTCTCGCACGTACGCTGGCCATCCTCGCGGTGCTGTCGACGTGCATGCCGGCGAGCGCGGACGAGCCCGTCACCCCGGACGCGCGCATCACGTCGACCGCGTATTTGCTGGCCGGTAAGGTCTCCGACTACAAACCGCATGCGCAGATCGCGGCGCTCGACGCCTGGCAGAACCACCGCAAGCAGCTTGCACCGCGCTGGGCGCGGCTGCAGCGCGAGCGATTGAGCGTGATCGAGACCTGGCGCAACGATGCGCTCCGGGCGGAACTCGACCGCTGCCGAACGCTCCTCTACCCCTTCAGCGGTCCCGACTTCCTGAATGCCTACGTGCTGTTTCCGCGCTGCGATTCGTATGTCCTCTTCGGGCTCGAGGCACCCGGCGACGTACCGGTGCTGGAAGGCCTGAGCCCCGAAGACGCCGCCGCCCTCCTCGACGACACGCGGGTGGCGCTCCGGGATCTCCTGGCGCGCAATTACTTCATCACCAAGCACATGTCGGAGCAGTTGAAAACGCCGCGTCTGACGGGCGTCCTGCCGCTCATGCTGGCCTCGATGAGCCTGCTCGACCTGCGCGTGGCGGCGGTAGAGCCGTTCGATCTCGCGCAGATCCCCGGACCTCATCCTGCGGCGAGCGTCAACCCCGTGCGCCGCGCAAAGGGCGTGAAGGTGACGTTCTTCCGGCCGCCCGCGGGGAAGCCGCAGACGCTCTACTACCTGTCGCTTGACGTCACCGACCGGGCGCTCCGCGCAAACCCGGAATTCCTGCCGTTCCTCAAACAGTTCAAGCCGAGCATGACGTTCATCAAGTCGGCCTCGTATCTGCTGCAGGCTAGGGAGTTCGCGGGCACGCTCCAGACGCTGCTCGATGTCAGCGAGGTGCTGGTGCAGGACGATACGGGTATCCCCTATGCGCGCCTGCGCGATCGCAATTTCGCGATCAGCCTGTTCGGTCGCTATGAGCCGCCCATCAGTGAGTTTCCCAACGCGTACCAAATCGATCTCGCGGCCGCCTACCAGCAGCCGGGACACGTCTCGGCGCTTCCCTTTTCGTTCGGGTATCACTGGAAGGCAGGCACGTCGGCGCTGATCGTCGCGCGCAACACTGCGAATCGCTCGTGATTCGCGCGGCACTTGCCGCGCTGTGTATCCTTTGCGGGATTTCCGCCGCTGCCGCGGCGGAACCCCGCATGGAAAGCAAATATTTCCTCACCTCCGACGGCGTCCGGCTGCATGTGCTGGAAGCCGCCCCGCGGACGCCACGCGCGCCGGTGATCGCGTTCGTCCCCGGGTGGTCGATGCCCGCAGCGATATGGCGAGCCCAGCTTGCGGCGTTCGCGAAAGATTACCGGGTCGCCGCGCTCGACCCACGCGGTCAGGGCCGCTCCCAGGTCGCGTCCACCGGATATACGGCCGAGCGCCGCGCCGACGACATCGCGGAGTTCTTGGCGCGCTACCCGAAAGTGGTGCTCGTCGGCTGGTCGCTCGGCGCACTCGAGGCGCTCCAATACGTGCTCGCTCACGGCGAATCGAAGCTTGCGGGTCTCGTGCTGGTCGACAGCTCAGTTGGCGAGCCGCCGATTCCGCCCGCGGGAGATTTCCGCGGAGCGCTGCAGCGGAACCGCGCGCAGGCGATCGATCAGTTCGTCAGGGCGATGTTCCGCACGCCGCGACCCGATACCGAGCTCGCCCAGCTCACCAGTGGGGCGCTGCAGCTTCCGCTGGAGGCGAGCCTCGCGCTCCTCGCCTATCCGTACCCGCGCGAGCACTGGCGAGTCGCCGCCCACGGCGTTCGGGTTCCGCTTCTGTATGTCGTGACCCCACAGTTCGCGGAGCAGGCAAAGAATCTGAAACGCAACCGGCCGCAGTCCGAGATTGCGGTGTTCGAGCACGCCGGGCACGCGCTTTTCGTAGATGAGCCCGCCCGTTTCAACGTGCTGCTGGAGGAGTTCGTCCGAGGCCTTCCTCGTTAGGTAGGCCTGCAGGAGTCCGCCGTTCCCGTGGCCGCAGATGGCCGCGAGGCGTCACCACTTCTTGAACGATGCGTTCCAGCGGTTGCATTCCAGAGTAATGAACTGCGTGAAGCTGCACTGGAAATTGATCACCGCGCCGTCCACCAACATGAACAAGAGAACCAGCAATGCGATGACGACACCGGCGATCGCGAGTCGGTCCTTGAACACTGCCCACCTCGTGGGAGGTCGAGGCTCTTCGGGAGGCGGGGAATCCATGCCTTTTCTATGAATCGCTTTGTCCGTGAGGGCGAGGGACTAGCGGGACCTGCTGCGCTGTAACGCGCCGAAAGAAGGGTACTGCGCCGCTAGCTTTACCCGCGCCAGTGCCACGCTTCCGCCAGCGATCACCAGGAACATGCCAGGATGCTGTCTCCAGCCAATCCGCGGCGTCGCGCGACGAGACGAAGAAACGCACGAAGCGGCAGAGGTGACGGACCACGTCTTCCTGGATCTGCGCGCGCTCCGGCGTGACGAACGACATGACCGCTTCGGGCGGCGCATCGCGCATGCCGGACGGCGTGACGACAAGCCTCACCTTGGTGCCGGTTGCCGGGCACAGTGACGCCACCTCGGCGACGGAATCGAGCAGCGCGGGCAGAAAAAGCGTGTCCCACGCGCACCAGGCGTGCAAAGTGAGCCCGGCGACGTGCATGCGATGCGGCGTCGTGTCGAGCGTCAACCCCCAGAAGCCGGTCACCGCGCCCGTGGAATCGCGGTAAATACCGTGCCAGCTACCGAGCGTGGCCGCGATTGTTTCGGGATCCGTCCCGGCGGCTTCGGCAAGTGCTTCCGGCGCAACCGGCTGGCCGCGGGCGAGCAACCTGTAGAGTGTTCGGGCAACGCGTTCCCCTGCCTCATCGAGGTGCGGGAAGAGCCCCGTCACGACGGTTTCCACGCGTTCAATGTCGGCGCGTCCCCTCTCCGGCCCGAACATGGTGACTATCTGGCGCCCTCCAGTCATGCGCCATGATAGGCGCGGTCCTGCCTGGTGGGGCTGCCGGCCATCCTGGCCCGGGGGATGCCCGGCCGATCGCCGCCCGACACGGCCGCGTCGTCGTCCTGTAACATCTTCGCCCACAATATCGGCCGGCCGGACTCTACGGCCCGACCCATGCAGTGAACCGCTATTCAAGGAGGAGAACCACCATGAACCGTCATACTAGGCGTGCGGCATTGTTGTCCGCGTCGTCGGCGCTGGTCGCGGTCGTCCTGTTCGCCGTCCTGTTCGCTTTTGCCGGCTTTGCCGCCGCGCAAGCCAATTGCCCGCACGGCGCGCTCGACGCGCGATTCTGCGACGCAAACGGCGACCTGGTGGCCGATGCGCCGACCGACGCCAGCAAGTGGGTCGATCCACCGACGCTGATCTTCGCTTACACGCCGGTCGAGGACCCAGCGGTCTATGCGAAGGTATGGGATGGATTCCTCAAGCACATGGAGAAGGTGACCGGCAAGCGCGTGCAGTTTTTCCCGGTGCAATCGAACGCGGCGCAAATCGAAGCGATGCGCGCCGGGCGCCTGCATATCGCGGGCTTTAACACGGGCTCCAATCCGCTGGCGGTGAACTGCGCTGGATTCGTGCCGTTCGCCATGATGGCGCGCGGGGACGACACGTTCGGCTACGAGATGGAGATCATCACCTACCCCGGCAGCGGGGTGAACAAGGTCGAGGACATCCGCGGCAAGACCCTCGCGTTCACGTCGCAGACCTCGAACTCCGGCTTCAAGGCGCCATCGGCACTTCTCAAGTCCGAGTTCAACATGGAGGCCAACAAGGATTTCAAGCCAGTGTTCTCGGGCAAGCACGACAACTCGGTTCTCGGCGTCGCCAACAAGGACTATCCGGCAGCCTCGATCGCCAATTCCGTGATGAAGCGCATGATCTCGCGCGGAGTGGTCAAGGCGGAGCAGATCGTGACCGTCTACAAGTCGCAGACTTTCCCGACGACCGGCTACGGTTACGTCTACAACCTGAAGCCGGAACTCGCGAAAAAGGTGCAGGAAGCCTTCTTCTCGTACCCCTGGGACGGTTCCGAGCTGAAGAAGGAATTCGAGAAGTCCGGCGAGGCGAAGTTCATCTCGATCACCTACAAGGACCACTGGGACGTGATTCGCAAGATCGACGCCGCGAACAACGTCAGCTACAAGTGCAAGTGATCGGGACGCAACCCACATGCTGCGCCTGGAGGGGCTGACCAAGCGCTACCGCACCGGCGATCTTGCGCTCGAAAATGTAGATCTCGAGGTGCCAGCCGGGCAGGTGATGGCGCTGATCGGTCCGTCCGGGGCCGGCAAGTCGACGCTCATCCGCTGCGTGAATCGCCTGGTCGAGCCGACTTCCGGGCGGGTGCTGCTCGGCGACACCGACGTCACCGCGCTCTCGCGCGGCGAGTTGCGCCGCGCGCGGCGGCGCATGGGCATGATCTTTCAGGAGTACGCACTGGTCGAGCGCCTCACCGTCATGGAGAATGTGCTCTCCGGGCAGCTCGGCCATGTCGGCTTCTGGAAGAGCTACTTCCGGCGATTTCCTGCGAGTGCGGTTGAGATGGCCTACGCCACGCTCCAGCGTGTGGGACTCGCCGATCATGTCGACAAGCGCGCCGACGCGCTGTCCGGCGGTCAGCGCCAGCGCGTCGGCATCGCGCGGGCGCTTCTCCAACAACCCGACATCCTGCTCGTGGACGAGCCCACCGCGAGCCTCGATCCCAAGACGTCGCGTCAGATCATGCGGCTCATCTGCGAACTGTGCGCCGAGCGCAATCTCGCGGCGGTGATCAACATTCACGACGTGCAGCTTGCCCAGCTCTTCGTGCAGCGGGTCGTGGGCCTGCGCGCCGGACGCATGGTGTTCGACGGTCCTCCCGGCAATCTGACGTCGGAGGTCCTCACGACGATCTACGGCGAAGAGGACTGGATTGCGGCGGCGGACCGAAAGCGTGGGGCTGACGGTGACGCGGACGACGAGCCGACGCTCGACGAGGAGCGCATGGCGGGGATGGTGTGAGCGCCGCTTCCACCACGACGTGGCGGCGCCCGCCGCTCATCGCGAACCGGACGCTGTACTGGGCGCTGATCATCGGTGCGGTGGTCTACCTCGCACTCGCGTTCGGCTCGCTGGAAGTGAACTGGAAGCGGGTCGCCGAGGGCGTGCCGCGCGCAGTGCGCTTTATCGGGGCGTTCTTTCCGCCGGATTTCACCAGTCGCTGGGGCGACATTCTCGACGGCCTCCTCGAAAGCCTCACGATGACGGTGACGTCGACGGCAGTGGGTATCGCAATTTCGGTGCCGATCGGCATCGGCGCGGCGCGCAACGTTGCGCCGCTGTGGATCTATCTCATCTGCCGCGCGATCATCGCCGTCTCGCGGAGCTTCCAGGAAGTCATCATCGCGATCCTGTTCGTCGCGTTGTTCGGCTTCGGGCCGTTCGCCGGCTTCCTGACGCTCTGCTTCGCGACCATCGGATTTCTCTCGAAGCTGCTGGCGGAGGACATCGAGGACATCGATCCCGGGCCGGCCGAAGCGGTGCGTGCCACCGGGGCGACATGGCTGCAATGGCTCAACTTCGGCATCCAGCCGCAGGTGATGCCACGGCTCATCGGGCTATCGCTCTACCGTCTGGACATCAACTTTCGTGAATCGGCGGTGATCGGTATTGTCGGGGCGGGCGGCATCGGCGCCACGCTCAACACCGCGATCGACCGCTACGAATTCGATTCGGCGGCCGCAATCCTGCTAATCATCATCGGCATCGTGATGGTCGCGGAGTACACCTCGAGCTGGATCCGCACGAAGGTGCAGTGATGCCGGTCGAGACGCACGCACGGGGGATTCACTGGCGGCGCATGCCGGCTCTGGTGCAGGCCGCGCGCTTCGGTGCGTGGCTCCTGCTCGTCGCGTTCGCAGTGTGGTGCTTCGAGGTGATGACGCGCGACACCATCTGGGCGTTCGCGCTCGACGCGCCACGCCAGGCCGCCGATCTCCTCGGGCGCATGGTGCCGCCGCGCTGGGGCTACATCAACGAGATCTGGGCGCCGCTCTGGGAGACGCTCAACATCGCGACGATCGGCACGCTGCTGGCGCTGGGCATGGCGATGCCGGTGGCGTTTCTCGCGGCGCGCAACACCACGCCGAGCGCACTGTTCCTGCGCCCGCTGGCGCTCTTCATCATCGTCTCGTCGCGCTCGATCAATTCGCTCATCTGGGCACTCCTGCTCGTGGCGATCATCGGCCCGGGGCCGTTCGCGGGCATCATCGCCATCGCGCTCCGCTCGATCGGGTTCATCGCCAAGCTGATGTACGAGGCGATCGAGGAGATCGACGCGTCCCAGGTCGAGGCGATCACCGCCACGGGAGCGACACGCGGTCAGGTGCTCGTCTACGGAATCTGGCCGCAGATCCTGCCGGCCTTCGCGGGTGTCTCGGTGTTCCGCTGGGACATCAACATCCGCGAATCCACCGTGCTCGGGCTGGTGGGCGCGGGCGGCATCGGGCTCAACCTGCAAGCCTCGCTGAACGTGCTTGCCTGGCCGCAGGTCACGCTGATCTTCATCGTCATCCTCGCCACGGTTGTCGCGAGCGAGTGGGTCTCGGCGAAAGTGCGGCACGCGTTCATCTGATCCCATCGTCGGGGCGCGGTCTATCGGCGCGCCACGCCCCACTATACTGATTGCATTGCGGCACCGATCACCGGAGGCGCGAACATGACCGAGTCAAGAAAACCGCGGGCAGTCGGGTTCAATCACGTCGCGATCGAGGTCGGCGACATCAACGAAGCGCTCGCGTTCTACGGCGGATTCCTCGACTTCGAGCTGCGTGGCAAGAGCGCGAAAATGGCGTTCATCGATCTCGGTGACCAGTTCCTGGCGCTCCAGAAGGGCCGTCGGCAGGAGCGCGACGATGGCCGTCACTTGGGGCTGGTGGTCGACGACAAGCAGGCAGTTCGCCGGGCACTCAAGGCGATGCGCGTGAAGCTCCTCCCTGGGCCGTTTCTCGATTTCCGCGATCCGTGGGGAAACCGCATCGAGATCGTCGGGTACGAGAACATCCAGTTCACCAAGGCGCCGCACGTGCTGCGCGGCATGGGCCTCGCAAGCCTGCGAAAGAGCAAGAGCGCCATCAAGGAGCTCGCGGCCAAGGGCATGGCGCCGGCTACGTCCCGTCGGAGTCGCCAGACGGCTTCGACGCGAGCGCGGTCGTGACCAGCACCTTGTCCACGCTGTGGCGGTCCATGTCCAGGACCTCGAACCGCAGTCCGGCGAAAGAGAACTGATCGCCCTCGCGCGGCACGCGTCCCAGACGGGCCATCACCAGTCCGCCGAGCGTGTGGTAGTGCCCCGCCTCGTCGTCGGGCAACTTGATCGCGCGGTCGAGCGCTTCGTTCAGGCGAGCGAGCGAGATCCCGCCATCCACCAGCAGCGAACCGTCGGCTCTCTGCACCACGTCCGGATCGTGCGCCTCGTCGGTCTCCGGCACCTCGCCGACGATCGCCTCGAGCACGTCGGTCATGGTGACGAGGCCCTGCACGTCGCCGTACTCGTCGACCACCATGGCGAGATGTGCCTTGTCGAGCTTGAAAAGCTCGAGAAGCCGGATGAGGTGAATGGTCTCGGGCACGTAGAGCGGGGCACGAAGGTGATCGCGAAGCGCGAACGTTTCCCCCGTGAGCGCGAGATCGATCAGATCGAGCGTATCGAGAATTCCCAGCACGTCGTCCAGTCCGTCGCGACATACGGGCACCCGCGTGAATCCCGTGTCCCGGATGGTCTTCAGGCTGTTCTCGCGCGGCGCATCGACGTCCAGCCAGACGACGTCGACCCGGGGCGTCATGATCGCGCTCACCGTCTGCGAGTCCAGGCGCAGCACGCGCGAGACGAACTCGTGCTCGGCCGGCTCGAACACGCCCGATTCGGCGCCGATCTTCATCAATCCCTCGATCTCCGCTTCCGTCACCGTCTGTTTCACGCTTTCTCGGACGCCGAACAGGCGCAGTAGTCCCTCCGTCGAGAGCGTGAGCAGCTTCACGAAGGGCAGCATCGCCCTGGAGAGCATCTGCATGGGTGTGGCGACGCGCGTGGCAATCGCCTCGGGGGCGTGGATCGCGAGGCGCTTGGGCACCAGCTCGCCGAGCACCAGCGACACGTACGTGATGCCAATCACAACAATCGCGATCGCGAGCTCCCGTGCGTAGGGGGCGATTACAGCAATGTTGCGCAGTGTATCCGCCAGCCGTGCAGACAGCGTCGCCTCGCCGAATGCGCCCATGAAAATGCCGATCAGCGTGATGCCCACCTGCACTGTCGAAAGGAACTGACCTGGATGCGCCGTGAGCGCGAGCGCCGCGGCCGCGCCCGGATGCTGCGTCTCGGCGAGTTGCCTGAGGCGGACGTGGCGGCTCGAGACGACCGCGAGCTCGGACATCGCGAACACGCCGTTGGCGAGGATCAGTGCGAGGAGAACCAGGACTTCCATGATCGAGCGCTCCGTGCCCAGTGGCGAAGTCGATCCCAGAAGATAGCAGAGCGCCTGGTGGTTCTTTATCCCCTCCTTGTAGAGAAGGGGGTAAAGACATCGCTACTGCGGCAGGATCAGGACGCTACGGCGTGTTCGCCGCGAGCGACCGTGGCTCCCAGCCGCCACCGAGCGCACGGTAAAGATCGACGAGCGCGGTCTGCTGGTTGCGCAAGGCGATCAGCTGCTCGCGTTCGGCCTCGAGCAGGTCGCGCTGAGCGGCGAGTACATCAAGGTAGCCCGTATAGCCCGCCCGGTAGCGCCGATCCGAGAGCTTCAGCGCATCGGCGAGCCGGGCGCGGCGCTCCTCCTGCGCGAGGTACGAATTGCGCGCTCCGGTATGCGACACCAGGGCGTCGTGAACATCGCGAAACGCGGATTGCACGGCTTGCACATAGCCAATCTCGGCCAGATTGCGTCTAGCCGTGGCCGCCTCCACCTGCGCCTCGATGCTCTTAAGGCCGATGAGCGGCTGGACCAGTGTCGCGGCGATCGACCAGATCCCAGCCGGGCCCGTGAAAAGGTTGGCGAGCGTCGCGCTCTCCGAACCGTACGTGCCGGTGAGAACCAGCGAAGGAAAGTACCGAGCGCGTGCCTCGGACACGCGGAAATCGGCTGCCGCGAGGCTCGCTTCGGCCTGGCGGATGTCCGGCCGTCGTGCGAGGAGGTCCGATGGCAAGCCTGGCGGCACCTCAGGTGCATGGGCATAGGATTCGATTTCGCGGCCGCGCGTGACGGTCGGCGTGTACACGTCCCGTGGGCTGCGGCCGGTGAGCACGGCGAGCGAGGACTGGAGCAGATCGACGGCTTTCTGCAGCGGTGGGATCGACGCCGCCACGGTTGCCCGCGCCGCTTCGGCCTGTTTCACGTCGAGCGAGCTCACCAGGCCGGCCTTGCGCCGCGCCTGCTGGAGCCGGACGCTCGCGTCGCGTGTCTCGAGGGTTCTGCGTGACAGCGCAAGCTCCGCGTCGGCCGCAGTCATGGTGAAGTAGGTATTTGCCACCTGCGCCGCCAGCGCAATGCGCACGGTCTGGGCGTCGTACTGCGAGGCGAGCAGCGTCGACTCGGCGGCGCTTTGTCCGGAGCGCAGCTTGCCCCACAGATCAACCTCGTAGGCCGCCGAAAGCCCGACCGTGTGGTCGGTCGAGATGAAGGGCGGGCCCTGCCGAAACGACGTTGCCGCACTACGCTGGGCGCGGCTCGGGTTCGCGTTCAAGTCGACCGACGGATAGAGATAGGAGGTCGCGAGCAGCAGATTGGCGCGCGCAAGATCGATGCGCGCGACAGCCGCGCGCAGATCCAGATTATTGGCAAGCGCTTCATCGACGAGTCCGGTGAGTGCCGTGTCTCCGAAAAGCGTCCACCAGCTGTCGAGTTCCACCGGCGCCCTCGCCTCGCTCGCCGCGGGAAGATCGAGCTTCGGCGGCTCCGTTTTCGTCGTGGCGCACCCGACCACCGCGATGGCCAGCGAGAGCGCCAGCGCGGCGCGCGGCATTCGTCGATGAGGGATGCTCCGAAGAAGTTCGTCATTCCGGCGCAGGCGGGAATCCATACCTGGCGGATGCAATGACTCGATCAAAGGATCGTCAGCCATGGGATGCTCCTTTGCCTTCCGTGGCGGCAATCGTCGCGGCGTGCAACTCCGCGCTGCGCCGCTCGCCCTCCTCGACTTCGGCACGCAGCTCGGCCGCGCTGCGCGTCTCGCGCACGCGCCGCTCGACGAGCAACCTGAAGAAGAAGGGAATGAAGAAGATCGCGAGGAACGTCGCCGCCAGCATGCCGCCCATCACACCGGTACCGACCGATACCCGCGCGCCGGCTCCGGCGCCGGTCGAGAAAGCGAGCGGCACCACGCCGAGGATGAACGCGAGCGAGGTCATGATGATCGGCCGGAATCGCAACCTCGCCGCCTCGATCGCCGCGGCCGATGGCGAGTAGCCCTCCCGTCGTCTTCAGCAGCGCGTACTCGACGATCAGGATCGCGTTCTTCGCCGCCAGCCCGAGCAGCGTCACGAGCCCGATCTGGAAGTACACGTCGTTGGTCATGCCGCGTATCCACACCGCGGTGAGCGCGCCGAACGTCCCGAACGGCAGCGCCAGCAGCACCGAGAACGGCAGTGACCAGCGTTCGTAGAGCGCGGCGAGAATCAGGAACACCATGATCACCGCCATGCCGAGCGCCAGGTTCGACGTCCCGCTCGATTTCTTCTCCTGATAGGACGCGCCGCCCCAGTCGAAGCTGAATTCCTTGGGCAGCACCTCGCGCGCGATCGTCTCGACGCGCTCGATCGCCTGGCCGGAGCTCACGCCGGGCGCGCCCTGGCCGATGATCTTCACCGCCGGCAGGTTGTTGAAGCGGTCGAGCGAGTCCGGGCCGGACGAGTAGGACACTTTCGCGAGCGCGCTCAGCGGCACCATTTCGCCGCGCTTGGAGCGCACCCACACCGCGCCGATGTCGTCCGGGCGATTGCGGTAGCGCGGCTCGGCGCTCATCAGCACCTGCCAGGTGCGCCCGAACTTGTTGAAGTCGTTCACGTAGTAGCTTCCGAGCGTGGCCGACAGCGTGTTGAACACGCTCGTCGACGGGCACGCCGAGCGACTTCGCCTTCTCGCGGTCCACATCGACGCGCAGCTGCGGGACGTTCGAGCGCCACAGCGTCTGCGCGCCGCCCAGCAACGGATCGGAATTGAGCCGGCCGAGCAGCTGCTGCGTCGCCTGCGCGAGCTTCGCCGGACCCGCCGTCGCCGCGCTGCTGGATGTAGAACTCGTAGCCGCCCGCGGTGCCGAGCCCGAAGATCGCCGGCGGCCCGAAGGCCAGCACCAGTGCGTCCTTGATATGCGCGGTCTTCGCGAAGAACTCGCCGACGAGCTGCGGCGTGGTCACTTTGCGCTCGTCCCAGTGCTTCTGCGTGACGAAGATCGTCGCCGCGTTGTTGCGAAAGCCGCCGCCGATGAAATCGAAGCCCGTGAACGCGACGACGTCCTCGTTCACCGGATTCGATTTCAGGATGTCGACCACCTGGTTGACGACCCGGTCGGTGCGCTGGAGCGTCGCGCCGTCGGGCAGGATCACCGCGGAGATGAAGAAGCCCTGATCCTCGGCCGGCACGAGCGAGCCCGGCGTGACGCGCCATAGCCCCGTCGCGATCGCCACCATCCCGCCGAAGAGCAGGAGCGCGATGACGCCGCGCCGGATCATCCACGTGACACCGCCGATGTAGCGGCCCGTCACGCGGTGAAACCAGCCGTTGAACCACGTGAAAAACCGCCCCGGCTGCTTGTGCTCGCGCTTGAGGATCATTACGCAGAGCGCCGGGGTCAGCGTGAGCGCGACGATGCCCGAGATGACGACCGCGATCGAGATCGTGACGGCGAACTGGCGATAGAGCTCGCCCGTCAGACCGCCGAGGAAGGCGATCGGCACGAACACTGCGGCGAGTACCAGCACGATCGCGATCACCGGTCCGCTCACCTCGCGCATCGCGATGATCGCGGCCTCGCGTGCATGCAAGTGCTTCCTCGTGCATGATCCGCTCGACGTTCTCGAGCACGACGATCGCGTCGTCGACGACTATCCCGATCGAGAGCACCATGCCGAAGAGCGTGAGTGTGTTGATCGAGTACCCGAGCGCGAGTAGCCCGGCGAATGCGCCGGTCAGCGACACCGGCACCGCGATGATCGGGATGAGCGTGGCGCGCCAGTTCTGCAGGAAGAGGAAGACGACGAGGAAGACGAGGATCATCGCCTCGCCGAGCGTCTTCAGCACTTCGCGGATCGACACCTCCACGAAGCGTGTCGTGTCGTAGGGGATCGCGTACGCCAAGCCCCGCCGGGAAGCGTTCCGCGAGCTCCGCGACCGTCTCCTTGACCACTCCGGCGACCTCGAGCGCGTTGGCGCCCGGCTGCAGGAAGATCCCGACGAGCGTCGCGCTCTTGCCGTTGTACCGGCCGATGAATTCGTAGTCCTTGCTGCCGAGCTCGACCCGCGCCACGTCGCGCAGACGCAGGGTGGAGCCGTCTGGATTCGCGCGCACGATGATGTTCGAGAACTGCTCGGCGTCGGCGAGCCTCCCCAGCGTCGTGATCGTGTAGACGAGCTCCTGGTCGCCGCTGTACGGCGCCTGGCCGACCTTGCCCGCGGCGAACTGCGCGTTCTGCTCCCGGATCGCGGCGATCACGTCGCCCGTGGTGAGCCGCAGCTGGGCGAGCCGGTCGGGTCGGACCCAGACCCGCATCGCGTAGTCCTTCGCGCCGAAGATCTGCACGTTGGTCGTGCCCGGGATGCGTTTCAGCCGGTCGAGCACGTTCAGCGTCACGTAGTTCGACGTGTAGAGGTCGTCGAAGCGGTCGTCCGGTGAATAGAACGCCAGCACCTGCAGGAATGCCGACGAGCCCTTCTCGACGGTCACGCCCTGCCGGCGCACCTCTTCCGGCAGCCGCGCCTCGGCCTGCTTGACGCGGTTGTTCACGTTGAGGGCGGCCTGGTCGACGTTGGTGCCGATGTCGAACGTGACCTGGATCTGCAGCTGGCCGTTCGACGCCGAGTTCGAGCTCATGTAAATCATGCCCTCGACGCCGTTGATCGCGTTCTCGAGGGGCGCGGCCACGGTCTGCTCGAGCACCTGGGCCGACGCGCCGGGATAGAACGCCTGCACCTGCACCACCGGCGGCGCGATCTCGGGATACTGCGCGATCGGCAGCACGCGAATCGCTGCGAGGCCGGCCAGGACGACGAATATCGACAGCACCGCGGCGAAGATCGGGCGGTCGATGAAGAATCGGGAAAACATGAGGGGTTCCTTCGGGAAGCGCGTCTGCGACGGTCCGGGTTACTTCTTCGCCGCGGGGTCGCCCGCGGCGCCGGTCTTCGCTGCACCGGGGGCCCCCGGCGGCGGACCGAGAACGATCGGCGCGCCGGTCGGGATCGGAAACAGCCTTGCCATGCCGTCGACGACCACGCGGTCGCCGGGCTCGAGCCCGATTCGACGATCCACTGGTTGGTGCCGCCGAGCTTGACCCAGTCGCCCACCGTGACCGGCCGGGGTAGCGCGATGTCCTTGCCGTCCTTGGACTTGGCCGCGACATAGACGAACTTGCCTTGCGGACCGTCCATCACCGCGGGCTGCGGCACCACGATTGCGTTGGGTCGCGTGCCGCCCGCGAGGATCACGCGCACGAACTGGCCGGGGCGCAGGCCGACGTCCTCGTTCGGAAACACCGCGCGCGCGTCGTAGGACCCGGTGCCCGGATTGATGCGCGCGTCGATGAATGCGAGCTTGCCCTTTGCGCGGATAGACGCGTCCCATCGGCGAGCTGCACGCTCACCTCGTAGCCGCCCTCGGGCGCCTGTGGGCACCACCAACTTGCCTTCGCGCACGAGCTCGTCGAAGCGCAACCGCTCGTTCTCCGAGATGCTGAAGTTCACCCAGATCGGATCGACCTGCGAGATCGTCGTGAGCAGGCTGTCCTGCCCGGGCGAGACCAGGCTGCCCTCGGACTTCTGCTCGCGGCTCGCGAACCCGCTCACCGGCGCGGTCACGTTCGTGTAGGAGAGGTTCAGCCGCGCCGTCGTCAGGTTCGCGTTCGCGAGCTTGAGGTTCGCCGTTGCGAGCTCCACTGCAGACACCGTATCGTCATACTCGCGCTGGCTCACCGCGCCCTCGATGTCGCCGCTGACGAGCGGCTCGAGCCGCTTGCGATCGCGCTGCGCCTGCGAAAGCTGTGCTTGCGCGCGCGCAACCTCCGCCTCGGCAGCCTGCAAGGCGGCGGCGTACGGCTTCGGATCGATGATGAACATCGTCTGGCCCGCCTTGACGCGGCCGCCTTCCTGGTACGTGCGCTTCTCGAGGATGCCGGTCACGCGCGCACGCACCTGCGCTTCCTTGGAGCCCGCCATCTGTCCGACGTATTCGAATTGCACCGGCACGGTCGTCGTCTTGACCTCGAGCAGCGTCACCGGCGCAGGAGGAAAGCCCTGGAATCCGCCTGGCTGGCCCTGGGGGCCACAGCCGGCAATCGCCACGAGCGCAAAAGCGGCGCTGCCGAGCGCGACGGCACGCGCGGAGGAGAAGGTGGATCTCATCGAAGTGCTCCGTTCCTGGTCTGAGCACGCTGAAGCACCGGGCTGGCCGACGCGCCAAGGCGCCTCCCGCCGGCGCATACGGTGCGCCCGTGGTTCTTGTTCAGCTAGGCAGTTTACATACAACCATGTATGTTTGTAAAATGCCGCGCACCGGTTTTTTGTTTCCAAAAGGTTTCAATGGTTCGCAAGACGCGTGAAGAAGCCCTCGCCACGCGCGAGGAATTGCTCGACGCCGCGGAGCGCGTGTTCCGCGCGAACGGCGTCGGCCACACATCGCTCGCCGAGGTCGCCGATGCGGCCGGCGTCACGCGTGGCGCGATCTACTGGCATTTCCGGGACAAGGCGGATCTCTTCCAGGCACTGGTCAAGCGCGTGGAGATGCCGATGAACGCCGCGATGGAGGAGATGGACCGCGCGTCGGCCGTCGATCCGCTCGGCGCAGTGCGCCAGCTCGCGGTGCACGCACTGCAGAACCTGGCCTCCTCCCGTCGCACGCAAGCCGTGTTCGACGTCGTGTTTCTGCGCTGCGAGTACACGGCGGAGCTTGCTCCGGTGCGCGCCCGCCAGCTCGAGGATCGCAAGGACTGTCTGCGACGCTGCGAGGTCGCGTTCGAACAGGCGGTGGCCCGGCGCCAGCTGCCGGCCGCCACGGATGTGCACGTCGCCGCGCAAGGCCTGTACGCGTTCGTCACCGGCCTGATGCGGAGCTGGGTCGAGACGCCGAATCGGTTCGATCTCGGTGCCGCGGCGCCCGCGCTCATCGACACGTTTCTTGCGGGACTGAAGGTGGCGCCGCCGCGCCGTGCACGCAAGTCGGCGGCGGCAAAACGCACCGGCAGGATCCGCCCACGGGTCGCCCGCGGCCCGCGCCGGCAGCACCGCCTCTCCAGAGACTGATCCACCCCGCAGACATTGCCCGATGCGGCGTGCGGCACGGCGCGGCCGGTGCGCGGACGGGCATTTGTCACATGCGGCGCAGCGCCGCGCCGCGCGGGCGCGAAGTTTGCATCTCCTGACGGCACGAGGGCGCAGAAAACGCGCACGCCGCAGTCCCGGCACCTCGCGTTGGCACTCGCGACCGCTGCCTGCTAGCAACCGGAAGCGGAAGCGTCGTGCTAGAGATTACTCATCCGTGAAATTCGGAGGGCCTCATGAAGTCGTTTCTGGAGATCATCGAGGATCAGCTGGTAGTGAACCGGTTGCCGCTCGCCGGTATCACGATCACTGCCACGCCTTACGCCAACACGCCGGTCGTCGTGAACCTGCACTGGCACGCGTTCGTCGAGGTGAAGCTGGCAGCCGAAGGCAACGCCGTGGCCCACCAGCCGGTGCCGACCTCGGCGCTGCAGGTGAACTCCCTATGGGAACGGTTCCAGGACCTCGAGAACGAAGCGCTCGAAACAGCGTGGGAGCTCGGTGCATCGGACCTCTCGCGAATCGAGTCCCGGCCCTGCGGTCGCGCGGCAGCGGGGATTCAGGAGCGTATCGACTGCATGACCGCCTTCGGCGTGTCGCCGATCGAGATCAACGGCGAGCCGGTCGTGGTGAGCGAGGTGCCCGACGCGGAAGACCTCGTCGACGTGGCGGCACGCACCGGCTATGTCCGCTGGCAGTTTCGCCCGGTGTGGTGCGGTCTCTGGCGCGACGTCGTAGATGACGACACGCTCGAAAAAGGCGGCTACCGCAACCCGAAGTGCCCGGTCGTCGCAGAGTCGTACTTTCCCGGCCGCGCACGCACCGTCGTGTATCAGCTCGGTCGAGCGCCTGCACCCGAGCAGGGCGCCGTGCTCGCGTAGCCCCAATCGGCCGCGCGGTCCGAACGCGCAGGAACGGCTACGCGGCCCGGGTAATCGAGGCGAATACCGCCTCGGTCTCGCGCGACGGCGAAACGCCGAGCACGACGGAAAGCATGTGTCGGCACCGCTGGTAAACGTTGGACGCCTCAGCGTGCCGGCCCTGCGCAAAGAGTGCTGTCATGAGGTGCCGGTACAGATCCTCGGCGAGCGGTTCGGCTTCCAGCGCAGCTGAGTAGATCTCGACCGCTCGCCCGGGCCCTCCCCTGCGCTCGTAGTGCTGAGCGGCGCGAATTGCGACCCGGATGTACCGACTGCGAAGCCGCTCGCGCGCCGGCAGCAGCCAGGGCGCGTCTTCTTCGTTCTGAAGAAATGACCCGGCGTATAGTGCAAGGGCGCGTTCGGCGGCCTCGACGTCCAGGTCGACATGCTCGCCATTTGCCTTGGCGGCGAGCCGCTCGAAGGCGGAGGCATCGACCCATACGACATCGCGATTCACGCGCAGCATACCGTGTGCGAGCTGCATCGCTTCGTCGCGACCGAGGAGCTTGCGTAGCCGGTGCAGCGTTACGTCGAAAGCATCGCTCGAGGCATCGCCATCAGAGTCAGGCCATAGGGCGGCGCCAATCGCCTCGCGGTTGACGCCGTCGGCGCCGAGAGCGACAAGCGCCTTCAGGAGATCGAGGACGCGGCGTTGCGCCTTGCGGGCATGGCGCAACACCTCACCGTTAACCACGATCTCGAAACGCCCCAGTGCATGAATGCGGATTGGCCAGGGCCAGGCAGGGCTGTCCGGTAGAGGAGCCCGCAAGCCCCGCGTGGCAATCAACCGCCTCGCGAACTCGGTTTCGATGGTGGCTTCCAGGGCTCGTGCGCACAGGCGCGCCAGCATGTCGGGCTGCAGCAAGCCGACGCAGACACTATCGGTGCGGCGCCCGGTCGCCAGCGCCTCTTGGAGGGCGTCGTTCGCGGGATCGTGGTGGCCGACGCGGAACATGACCTCGGCTTCGACCATCAATGCAAAGACACGTACTGCGCCTCGGTCGAGCCCCGCCACCCAAGTGCGCATTCGAGCGAGAGCGTATTGCGCACGCTCCGTTTCGCCGCATTCCGCAGCGGCAAGAGCCAGCGCGCCGTGGGAAAAGACGGCGGGTCCATACGTTTCTTTGCCGGTGATGGTCTGTACGGCGAGCTCCGCGTTGTGCAGGGCTACACGTGGCTCGCCTCGCGAGAGCGCGAACCAGGACTTGAGAAACCTGAAAAGAGCGATCTCGTTGGCGCGAGCGTGCGCGACCAGCGGTTCGATCTCGTCCAGCAGAGCCGACGCCGCCCGAAGATCGCCGGCGTCTGCCCGGGTCCATATTTCCCACAGCCGGGTGATTGCGTCGGCAAACGCGAACCCGTTCTCGTGGACGATTCGCCGGGCATCGAGGTTGGCTTGCAGCGCACCGGCGAGGTCGTAAGCGCAAAGGCGGGAATGCATAAGGCTAAAATTCATCGTGAGTCGGACGAGCGGTGTGACGTCGGCACGACCGAGCAGGGGCTTCAGCGCCTCAGCGAGCTCCGTCGCTGCCTGAATATCGCCGGACAGGGCGCGGTAGTGCAGCAGCTGCGAGCCCGCGGCGAGTTTCTCGTTCGCGCCGAAGTCGAGCTCGACGAGTTCCCGCGCGCGACGGGCCATTGCTGGCGCAAGCGGATTCGCAGGGCGACAGTGAGTGAGTGCGCTGAGGACGTTCGTGCAAAATCGGAGTTCCGCTGCGGGAGCCGGAAAGTCGATGCCCGCGCTGCTCAACTGCTCGGCTGCCTCGACCCACGGTCCGAGCTCCGCCAAGTGGTCCCATTCCGCAAAGTACGCCTCGATGACCGCAGACACGCTCATCGCCTGACCGGTCAGATCTCCTGTCTCGACGAAACGATGATGTGCACGCTGGAGCGTGATCCGCGCGAGCGGCGGATTGATCATCGACTGCGCTGCGCCGAGCCAGAAGGTGAGCCAAGGAATCTCGTCGACCAGTGATTCGGGCAGCGCCATGAGAGCGGCTTGCAGGGTCTGCCAGCGTCCTTGCGCGAGCAGCTCGGGCGCGCCGCGCAGGACCGCGGGTATCGCCGCTTCAAAATCGCCGAGATCGCAGTACAGCTGGAAGGCCGACTCCGCGTCGCCCGCTTCGACGAGGAGCTCCGCGGAACGTCGGGCGAGCCGTTGTCGAGCGGCCGCGTCGGAATGTCGCTCAAGCTGCCGCCGCAGGAAGTCGGCGAACAGCGCGTGGTACTGATAAGTCGGCGAGTCGCCGATGCGCCGTTCGACAAAGTATCGTCTGCTTGCCAGCCACTCCAGCCATTGCGGAGCGTCGTCTCGGTTCGTGAGCGCAGTAGCCATCGCTGCATCAAAGCGCGGAAGGTATGCGGTGGCGAGCCAGAATTCGCGCCATGCCGGCGGCGAGCGATCGAAGACTTCGGCAGCCAGATACTCGAAGACCCCCTCGGGTGCTTCGGACAGGCTGGCGCGAGTTTCGTCGTTGGAACGACTCTCGAGAACGAGACGTAGTCCCGCCGGCCAGCCACCGGTTCGCTCGCGCAGCGCTTGCGCCCGCGCTTCGCCCGCGGTGCGGTCGAGCCCAGCGAGCTGACGCGTCTCCTCCACATTGAGCCGCAAGTCGTCCCACCCGATGCGGGCGAGATCGGCGTGCGCGATAGCTTCGGCAAATGACGTTGGCGGATCAGTTCGGCTGAGAATGACGAGCGTGACGCCTTCTGGGAGCTCCTGGCGGCCATCGCACACCAGCGATGCCGGCGGAGCGCCCCCTGCCGCGTCCTGGAAGTTGTCGAGCACAATCACCGTCTGTGCGGTCAGGCGTTCGCCGAGGGCGCTGAAGAATCGTCGCGAGAAGCCGGAAAGATCAGGCAAGTGCTCGGGCGTGAGCGCAGGAAGCGGAGGAGAGCCGGCCGGCGCCGCCAAGCGCAGGTAGTGAAAGAAAGTCGCTGGATCGCTGTCCCCCGCGTCCACTTGGTACCACAGGCACGGCAACCTGCGCGCCTCGATCCAGCTCGACACGAGCGATGTCTTGCCGGCGCCTGGCGGACCCTCGACCCAGGTGATCGGGCGTCGGCGAAAGCGGTCGAGAAGCACGAAAAGGCGCTCGCGCTCAACGAGCCCGGCGGCGGACGGACGCGAGACTTTCGGCGGCAGGGCACTGGGCTGATCTACATCTTCGGCTCACCATCACGTCCGCGACGTAAGAGAGGCGCTCGGTGCTCGGGCCGAGCGGCGAGGCAGGGTTGTTGTAGCTCACGCTGTTCGGTACGAGGTACTCGAGGGCGCCGCTGATTGACCAGCCCGGCGAGAGTGCGTACTTGAAGCCGGTGGTGAAGTGGAGCTCTCCGATCGGTGCCAGCAGCGGCGTGAGGTTTTGTGGTGGCACCGGCGCTCGCCCAAAGTTGACCCCACCGTAGAACGTGAGAGTCGGGCTGGAAGCGTAAGCTGCACCGAGCGCGAACACCCATTGGTCGTGCGCGTCGACGGCAGCGGTCTGGGAGAGTGCTTGGGGCGCGGCCGGATTCGCGGGCTGCGACAACATGAGTGTCGTCGAGCGCAACGCGTGTGACCAGCCGAGCCACGTGACCTCGCCTGAGAGGAGCAGGCGCGCGGTGGCTTGCCACGCCGCGCCGACCGCGACTTCCGGCGGTAACGCAAAACCGTTCAGCTGAGCGTCGTTGTACCGCACGATTCCGAGCCCTGCCGCAATCATGTTCACGTTCGCATAGCCATTTCGTGCAGGCAACGAGATCTTCGTTGCCGCCGTCGCTCCGATCGACAGCTCACGCGACGCGTGCCAAAGCGCGCCTACCTTGGCGCCGACGCCTGTTCCCCACGCACCTTTCAGGTTGAGGCCGAAGAAACTCTGCGCCGGGTTGGCCGCGTTGAACGATGATGTGTCGGGGAAGACGCGCTGCTCGGTGCTGATAGCCGCTACGGGTAGGCTGAACGCTATGCTCAAGGTGTCCGTCACCTGCCAGGCGATCGCGGGGGAGAGCTTCACGAACCCGATCAGCCCCGAGAGCTGGTCCACCGTGCCGAACGGGGTCACGAGCGTCTTGTACATGTTCCCCGCGCCGCCCTGGGCGAACAGGCCGACTCCGGCGGTGAAGCGGTCGCCGATCGGTGCGGTGTAGCCGAATCCGCCCGCGGGGATAAAGTGGTTGTCTACGTGTTGATCGTTGCCGAGAGTATCCGCATGGGCGACGTTCAGGGCTGTACGCGACCGCAAAGTACCCGTCGAAAGCTTGAGACTTGAGCTGCGTGATGCCCGCGGGGTTGGAATTCAAAGCCCCCGTGTCGCGCGCAACGGCCACGTCAGCACCGCCCATGCCCACCGATTCGGCGCCGAAGCCGAGCATGTTCAGCCCGTTGTTCGCGATCGCGGACGTTGCAGCGATGGCGCACGCGAATGCCGCGCCTGCGACGCCGACCCAAGAGCGCGTCATCTGCCGCACCCCTCGCACGCCCGCCTCCAGAAGCTGTGGCCCGAACGTGGTCGGACCGTCCCGAAACCGGAAACGGGTGTGAGCCTATCTGAAATCCGCCAGGAAACGGGCGCTTGGAATCCGTAAGGTCCCCGTAAGCACCTGCGAAGCTCAGGCTATAGGCCATTCGGCCCAACGATCGGTTATCTCGCAGTAAGTCCCGTCACGCTAGTTTTGCCTGCGCGACGAGACCCGAGTCCGTCGCGGTAATTCACTCCGCAACCCCTACAAGACGTGGAGGTCCAAGATGGCGCCGGTAAACAGTTTGGTCTCGACACGAGTCGTCAAAGCAATCGTCATCCTGCCGCTCTGTGCGGCGCTGTCCGGTATCAGTACCGCGGCACGCGCCGACAACATGGAAGACGCGATGCAGTTCTACGACAGCGGGCACTACGTGCACGCCGTCGACCGCTTCCGCGCCGCGGCTATCGCCGGCAACGCGCAGGCGCAGGAGATTCTCGCCTTCATGTACGCGCTGGGAAGCGACGTCTACCCCGGTGTGCCGCGCGACGTCAAAGCGGCTGAGCACTGGTTCGACCTCGCGGCGCGCAACGGCCGCCCGGTCAGCCGCTACGTGGCGTGCGCGATGCGCCACGGCACCATGAGCACCGCAACGCGCAGCCGGCACTGCTTCGACTGGGTCGCGGAGATCGGCAAGCCGGGGCCGCGGTGAACACCGCCCGCATCGCGTTGGTCGCTGCGGGGCTCACCTCGTACGCGACTTATGCGCTGGCGCAGGAGGACCGCGCGCTCGCGTTGATCACCTTCGCGTTGCCGGTGTGGCTCGCACTCGAGGCATGCTGGCATTTGTTCGACCCGAGGCGATAGCGACAGTGGTTGTAATTAATTTCCCCCTTCTCCAGGAAAGGTAGCGCCATAAGCTCGAGGGTGGCATTCCAGCACCTGCGCGGAACGCGCCGTGGCTGCCTGCACCACCGCCGGCTCAGCATCGAATGGACGGCGATGTAGGACAGACGCTCGGTGCTCGGGCCGAGCAGTGAAGCCGGTTTGTCGTCGCGCACGCTGTTCGGGGCGAGGTACTCCAGGGCACCGCTCATCGACCAGTCGGGCACGAGCGCCCGATTGAAGCTCTATGTGAGGTGAAGATGGCCGATCGGCGCGAGCAATGACGTTAGGTCCTGCGGCGGAGTCGGCGAGCGCGCGTAGTTGACCCCGCCATACCTCCAACCCATTGACGCCGACCCGACTCCGGGCTTACGGTGTGCAGGCAATCGTCTAGCCGGCTCGTTGTTCGCGTATTGCACCCCGGGGAGGGGTGCGGGAGGAACAGCAGTGAAGCGGGCGCCCGGTACCGTCGCGAAGATCGCGCCACCCCGGATCGCGAGCGCTTTCCCGCGCCCGCGCCTGTTCCGGCTTATTGACCACGGGCGCAGTCGGTCAGTCATCTGGATCTCGGCGCCTGCAGGATTCGGCAAGACTACCCTGATCGCGAGCTACCTCGCCGCCCGCAAGCTTCCTGGCCTGTGGTACCAGGTCGATGCCGGCGACGGCGATCCGGCTACCTTCTTCTCTTATCTTGGCCTTGTGGCGAAGCGCGCCGCACCGCGCGTGCGTCGCCCGCTGCCGCTGCTGACGCCAGAATTCCTCCCAGGCCTGCGAATTTTCACCCGCCGCTACTTCGAGGGTCTGTACGACAGGCTGCGCGAGCATTCGGTCATCGTATTCGACAACTACCAGGATTTGCCGCTCGATTCCGTTGTCCACGAGGTCGTCGCGATCGCCCTCGCGCAGGTTCCCGCGGGAATCACAGTCGTGATCGTAAGTCGCAGCCCTCCGCCTTCGGCGTTCGCGCGCCTGCAAGCGAGTGGCGCCATGGCCTTCATAGGCGCCGACGAGCTTGCGATGAATCGCGCCGAAGCTCAAACGCTCGCCCACCTCCGACAGGATGGTGCGGCCCTCCCGGCCACGACCGTCGAACAGCTGCTCGCGCTGACGAGTGGCTGGGCGGCGGGGCTCACGCTGATGCTAGCTCGGGCGGCCCATGGGCACCTTCCGCCATTGGAACTGACAGCGCACCCCGGCGAAGCCGTCTTCGATTACTTCGCCCGGGAAATCTTCGAGCAGGTGCCGGCGCCGACGCAGGATTTCCTGCTGCGCACCTCCTTCCTTCCACGGCTGAGCGCACGTACCGCTGAGCAGCTGACGGGCCGACCGGAGGCCGAGCGCGTGCTCTCCGATCTGGTGCGCGAAAACTACTTCACTACCCGGCACGCTGCGGCAGAAGGTCCGGATCAATATCGCTACCACGATTTGTTTCGCGAGTTTCTCCAGACGCACGCCCGCGCGCGATTCGACGCGCCCACGCTTGCGAGCGTCGAGCGCGCTGCTGCCGAGGCACTCATCGAGGCGGACCAGGTCGCCGACGCGGTGCCGCTACTGCGCAGCGCGGCCGCTTGGGAGGAACTCGCCGCAGTCATCCTGCAGCAGGCGCCTCTGCTGCTGGAGCGCGGCCAGCACCAGACGCTCGCTCGCTGGCTGGAGGCGCTGCCTGAGACCGTGCTGAAAGGCAATGGCTGGCTACTCTTCTGGCTGGGTGCCGCCCGCCTTCCGTTCGACCCCGATGCGAGCCGGGCATGTCTCGAGCAGGCCTTCACGCTATTTCGCGCGGGCGGGGACGTCTCGGGAGAAGCGCTAGCGTGGTCGGCGATTGTCGATACCATCGTGAACGGTAGCGCCGATCTGACGCAGCTCGGAGACTGGGTCGGCGTGGCCGAGCAGGAGCTGGAGCCGCACTATTCGGCGTTGCCTGAAGGCACGATCAAGAACCGCTTCACCAATGCCATGTTTGGCGCACGACTGTGGCAGCACGTACGGCATCCGGAGCTCGCCACCTGGGCCAGGCGTGCGTTTGCCCTGTTGAAGCGTGGCGGAAATGCTCAGGAGCGTGCGCTGGCGGCCGTGAATCTCGCCCTCTTTTCGTGGTACGGCGACGCTAGCCACAGTGACGTGCTTCTCGACCTGCTGGGCCCGCTCACCTCCGACGTCGACGCGACCCCGTTTGCGCTGATTTGCTGCCGGGTGAGTCAGGCGGTGCTGCTCCAGCATGTCCACCGTCTGAACGAAGCGCTGGAGGCAGTCGAGAATGGACTCAAGCGCGCTCGCGAAAGCGGCGTCGTGATCTGGAACTTCTTTCTGTATATGCTTGGTGCCTATGCCTGCCTGCTGGGCGGCGACGCAGACAACGCTACGTCCTACCTCGCGGGCGCCGAGCCGCTCCTCTCGCCGAAACGCCCGATGGACCGCTCGCACTTCCAGCTGACGGGCGCGTGGCTCGCCTTGGCGCGGGGCGACGCACTGCGCTCCCGGGCGTTGGCCGAAGAAGTCGTGCGGACGACAGAGGAGGGCGGCACGCCTTTGCAGCAAGCCCAGGGCGCCGTGATGCTCGCACAGGCATATCGCGCGTGTGGCGACCGCGCCGAGTCGGTCGCGCTGGCGAATCGCGCGCTTGAGCGCGCGCGCGAGACACCGTTTGACGAAATGTCGCGCATGGCGCACCTAGTTATCGCCGACTTCGCTTTCAGTGACGGTGACGAGAAAGCGGGCTTGATGAACCTGACTACCGCGCTTGCCATTGCACGACGCAATCGCTCGGTCAGCTGCCCCTACGTAACGCGCGGTGACCTGCTCGGAAGGCTTTATGCCCGAGCACTGCAGGCGGGCATCGAGGTCGAATACACGCGTGAGCTCGTGCGCGCGCAACGTCACATCTTGCTCACCCCACCGCCCTATATCGACAATTGGCCGTGGCACGTCCGGATCACGACGCTGGGCGGCCTTGCGCTGTCCATCGATGACCATCCCCTGGAGTTCAAGGGGAAGGTTCCTCACAAGCCGCTCGAGCTGCTGAAAGCGCTCGTTGCACTCGGTGGGCGCGACGTGCGCGAACAGCGGCTGAGCGAGTTCCTCTGGCCCGATGCGGAAGGCGATGCCGCGCACTCCGCCCTGAAGACAACGCTCGCGCGGCTCCGCCACCTGGTCGGCGAGGAGACAATTGTCGTGCACGAAGCACGACTTGGGCTCAACCCGCGCTTCTGCTGGGTGGACACGTGGGCACTGGAAGGATTGCTTGCCCAAACGGCGAACTTGGACCCCGAAAGCGAGGAGAGCGAGCGGCTTTGCGCGAAGATGCTCGGCCTCTACCGCGGGGCATTTCTCGGCGACGACGACGGGTCATGGGCACTGCCGCTGCGTGAGCGGCTCCGGTCGAAGCTGCTCCGCTTCCTGCGAGAGCGTGCGCAGCACCTCGAGGGACATGGGCAACACGCGGCCGCCATTGCGCTCCTGCACAAAGGGCTCGAGGTGGACGAAATCGCCGAAGATTTCTACTGCGAATTGATGAAGGCACACCTGGCGCTTGGCCAGCACGCCGAGGCGTATTCGGTCTGCGAGCGGTGCCGCAAGATCCTGCAGAGCGTCGCGGGGGTGGCCCCCTCGCCCGAGACCGAGGCGCTGTGCCGTTCCCTGCGCGCGCACACCGCCGGAACTTTGCCGAAACGGTCCTGACCGCTACCTGACCCCCCCTCCGGGGGCACGACGGCCCCTTCCCGCTCCGTCCGCCGCGCCAATCCGTTACCGATCTGTCACCGCGCGTTCGCTAGGTTGCGCGCGCGACCTAGCCCCGAACCGGTCGCATCGTGCGCTCCAAAGTCTAACAACACCCGGAGGTGCAACATGGCATCGGAACGTGAATCGGCAGCGACCGGCAAGGTCGCATCGAAGCATTTCGCCACCTTGGCGCTATCCGCCGCGCTCATCGCATTCGGCAGCACCGCCCGAGCGGACAACATGGAGGACGCGATGCAGTTCTACGACAGCGGCCACTACGTGCACGCCGTCGACCGCTTCCGCGCCGCCGCGATAGCCGGAAATGCGCGTGCGCAGGAGATCCTCGCCTTCATGTACGCGCTGGGAAGCGACGTCTACCCGGGCGTGCCGCGCGACGTCAAAGCGGCTGAACACTGGTTCGACCTCGCGGCGCGCAACGGCCGTTCCGTCAGCCGCTACGTGGCGTGCGCGATGCGTCACGACACGATGGGCGCAAAGGTCCGCCATCCGCACTGCTTCGACTGGGTCGCGGAGCTCGGCAAGCCGGGGCCGCGATGAACACCGCCCGCATCGCGTTGGTCGTCGCGGGGCTCGCCGCGTTCATGATCTACGCGGTTTCTCGCGACGACCCAACGGTCACGCTGCTCGGCCTCGGCTTGCCGGTCTGGCTCGCGCTCGAGGCCTGCTGGCACTTGCTCGATCCGCAGTAATAGCGGTTGCAAATTCCTCCCCTCCTCAAAGAGTAGGGGAGGAGCGCTCCTGTATAGCGCCCAGGGCATGACCGGCTAGAATCGCGCTTCGCGCCATTCTTGCCACGTTCATGTCCGACATCGCCCTGGAGGGAGCCTCGAAGCACTACGGGACGGCGCGTGCCGTCGACGATGTGAGCTTCGAGGCCGCGGCGGGATCGTTCCTGGTGCTGCTCGGCCCTTCGGGCTGCGGAAAATCGACCACGCTGCGCCTGATCGCGGGGCTCGAGGAGCCCACTGCCGGGCGCGTCCTCATCGGCGGGCGCGACGTCACGCGCGACCCGCCATCGCGCCGTCACATCTCGATGGTATTCCAGTCCTATGCGCTGTTTCCGCATCTCGACGTGGGCGAGAACATCGTGTTCGGGCTGAAGGTGCGCGGCGTCGCCGCCGATGAGCGCCGTCGCCGGCTGCAGCGCGTCGCGGAGCTGGTCGGTCTCGGTGGATTGTTGAAGCGTCGGCCCGCACAGCTTTCCGGCGGACAGCGCCAGCGCGTCGCGCTGGCGCGCGCGATCATCGCCGAAAATCCGGTGTGCCTGATGGATGAGCCGCTCTCGAACCTCGACGCACAGCTGCGCCACGAGATGCGCGTCGAGATCCGCGCACTGCAGCAGCGGCTCGGCATGACCGTGATCTACGTGACGCACGACCAGATCGAGGCGATGAGCATGGCCGACAACATCATCCTCATGCGCGAGGGCAAGGTCGAACAGTCGGGTGCCCCCGAGGCAATGTACGCCCGGCCGACGAGCGCATTCGCCGCACGGTTCATCGGCACGCCGCCGATGAACATCCTGCGACTCGCTGCGGTCGAAGGGGGCGCGGCCATTCGGGGCGCGGCGGGGGCCCGGCTGGTGGACGGGCCCGGTGACGCGCTGCTGCTCGGCATTCGGCCCGAGGCGATTCGCATCGTCGAGCGCGGTGGCCTGCCTGTGCAGGTCGAGTCCGTCGACTATCACGGCGCCGATACCATCGTGAGCACGCGTGTCGGCGAGGAGGCGCTCATGCTGCGCGTCTCCGGCCACTTTCCGGAGGAGCGGCGCGGATCAATTCGGGTAGGATGGGACGCCAGTGCCGCGCATGTGTTCGACGCGAAGACCGGTACGCGGCGCGAGGAGTTCCGGGCGATTGCGCCTCCGGCATGAATTTTAGATCCGGGCCGTCCGCCGCGTGGCGGGCACGCCGATGTCGTCAACCAAGGAGGAGAACAACGATGAGAACAACTATGACCAGCAGGCTGAGAAGAAACTTCCTGGCAATTGCACTTGCCGCACTTACGCTCGGTCTCGGACCGCTCGCCGCAGTGCCCGCGGTGGCCGCGACCGAGCTCACCATGTATTACCCGATCGCCGTCGGCGGCCCGCTCACCAAGGTGATCGACGGCATGGTCGCTGCATTCCAGAAGGAGCACCCGGACATCAAGGTGAATGCGGTGTACGCGGGCAACTACAACGACGCGCGCATCAAGGCGCTCGCGGCGCACAAGGCCGGCCAGCCGGCGCAGCTGTCGGTGCTGTTCTCGATCGACATCTACGAGCTGATCGAGCAGGACCTGATCTATGCCTTCGACGACGTCGTCACGACTGCCGAAGAAAAGACAGTGGCTGAAGGCGTTCTACCCCGCGCTGATGGAAAACGGTATCTACAAGGGCAAGGTGTACGGGATCCCGTTCCAGCGCTCGACCATCGTGATGTACTACAACAAGGACGCTTTCAAGGAGGCCGGGCTCGACCCGAACCATCCGCCCGCCACCTGGCAGGAGATGGTCGACATGGGCAAGAAGCTCGTCAAGAAGGACGCGAGCGGAAACGTCTCGCGCTGGGGCGTCATGATCCCGTCGACCGGATATCCGTACTGGATGTTCGGCGCGCTCGCGATGGAGAACGGGCAGGTGCTGATGAACGCCGACGGCAACGTCACCCACTTCGCTGATCCTGCGGTGGTCGGCGCCCTGCAGTACTGGGTCGACCTCAGCAAGAAGGACAAGGTGATGCCCGAAGGCACCGTCGAGTGGGGCACGCTGCGCGAGAACTTCCTTCAGGGGAAAACCGCGATGATGTGGCACTCCACCGGCAACCTCACTGCGGTGAAGAAGAACGCGAAGTTCGACTTCGGCGTTGCGATGCTGCCCGCGTCTAAGCGGCGCGGCACGCCGACCGGCGGCGGCAATTTCTACATCTTCAAGAAGTCGACGCCGGAAGAGCGCAAGGCGGCGCTCACGTTCATAAGATGGATGACCGATCCCGAGCGCACTGCGCAGTGGAGCATCGCGACCGGCTACATCGGCACGCGCCCCGACGCGTACCAGACCAAGCTGCTCAAGGACTACGTGGCGTCGTTTCCGCCTGCTGCAGTGGCCCGCGATCAGCTCGAGTTCGCCACTGCCGAGCTCTCCACGTATCAGACCGGGCGGGTGAGGAAGCTCCTGGATGACGCGATCCAGGCGGCGCTCACCGGGACCAAGACGCCCAAGGCCGCGCTCACCGAGGCGCAGGCCCAGTCCGAGCGCCTGCTCAAGCCTTACCGTTGATCGTCTGGCCATCCGGGCCGCTCGTTTTCGAGCGCCCCGGACGGCCTCGATTCCGGTCTCGCGTCCCGACACGCGTCATGAACGAACGGCGCCTCGCGCACGTCTACGGCTGGCTGCTGCTCCTGCCCGCAGCAGTCCTGCTGGTCGCGTTCACGCATTACCCGACGATCGCGACTGTCTATCACAGCCTCTTCACGACTGGATCGCGCCTGCGGCCGTCGACGTTCGTCGGACTCGACAACTACCGCGCGCTCGCCACGGACCCGATCTTCCTGAAGGTCGTGCAGAACAACTTCTGGTTCGCCGTCGGCACCATCCCGGCGAGCATCGCGCTCGCGATCCTGATGGCGCTCTGGGTGAACGGCCGTCTGCCCGGCCGGGCGCTGGTGCGCATGGCCTACTTCACGCCCACGGTGCTGCCGATGATCGCGGTCGCGAACATCTGGCTCTTCTTCTACACGCCCGAAATCGGCCTGCTCGACAAGATCGTCGCGCGCGTTCGGCGGCAGCAGCCACAACTGGCTCGGCGATCCGTCGACGGTGCTCGTCTGCATCATCGTGATGACGATCTGGAAGGAGGCCGGGTTCTTCATGATCTTCTACCTCGCCGCACTGCAGGCGATCTCGCCCGAGCTGCGCGAGGCGGCGACGGTCGAGGGCGCATCGCGCTGGACCTATTTCTGGCGAATCGTTTTCCCGCTGCTGATGCCCACGACGCTGTTCGTGTCGATCAACGCGCTGATCAACGCCTTCAAGCTCGTGGATCACCTCTTCATCCTGACCAAGGGCGGGCCGGACAACGCCAGCAATCTGCTGCTCTATTACATCTACGAGGCGGCGTTCAGCTTCTTCGATACCGCGTATGCCGCTACGTTGACCACCGTTCTGCTCGCCTTTCTCGCCGTGGTGGCGGTGAGCCAGTTCTTTCTGTTCGATCGGCAGGATTCACTACCGATGACCGGCGCGGGCATACGCCAGCCCGGGCGCTGGCTGCGAGATCGTGGCGGCCTGGCTCCTCGCGGCACTGTGGCTGATGCCGCTGCTCTATGCCTTCTGGGCGGCATTTCATCCGCCGGAGTTCGCCACGCCGCTTCGATCCGCTGGCGCCGCTCACGCTGTCGAATTTTTCCCGTGCCTGGAGCGTCGCGCCGTTCGCGCGCTATTTCCTCAACACGTTCATGATGGTGACGCTGATCCTCGCGCTGCAGTTCGTGCGTGTGCACGCTGGCCGGTTTCGCCTTCGCGCGATTCGCGTTCGCCGGCCGCAACATCGCTTTCGCGCTGGTGCTGGTGCAGCTCATGGTCATGCCCGAGGTGCTGATCGTCGAGAACTACCGCTCGATGGCGCGCCTCGACCTGGTGGACACGATCACCGGCATCGGGATGCCGTACTTCGCGAGCGCGTTCGGCATTTTTCTCCTGCGCCAGACGTTCAAGACCGTGCCGAAGGAGCTCGACGAGGCTGCACGCGTCGAGGGCTGCGGCATGCTGGGGTTGCTGTGGCGCGTCTACGTGCCGCTCGCCCGCCCCACGTATCTCGCCTACGGCCTTGTCTCGGTGAGCTACCACTGGAACAATTTCCTGTGGCCGCTCGTCGTCACCAGCTCGGTGGAGACCCGGCCGCTCACGGTGGGGCTGGCGATCTTCGGCGCTCCCGAATCCGGAGTGGACTGGTCCGTGATCTCGGCTGGCACCCTGATGGCCGTGGCCCCGCTCCTTGTCGCCTTCCTTCTCTTCCAGCGTCAATTCGTCCAGTCCTTCATGCACGCTGGTATCAAGTAACGGCGGAGCACAGGGCTGGTCTTTCCCCTCCTTTCCGAGGGGGCGTGGCTGCGAAGCAGCCGGGGTGGTGTTCCAGAGCCCAAGCAGAACGAGGGGGTGGTTGCTCCGCCCTCATAACCTCCTGACCGCAGTAAACTAGCGGGCCCGGCACGCCAACCGGTAACGCCCGATGACCGACCTCTCCGTCAGCCGCGAGCTCACCGCCTACAAGGCGAAGCACAAGGTGCGCTTCGTCACCGCGGCGATCGCTTTTCGACGGCCACGACGCCTCGATCAACATCATGCGGCGCATCCTGCAGGCCTCCGGCTGCGAGGTGATCCACCTCGGCCACAACCGCTCGGTCGAGGAAGTGGTCGTCGCGGCGCTGCAGGAAGACGCGCAGGGCATCGCCATCTCGTCCTACCAGGGCGGCCACGTCGAGTACTTCAAGTACATGCTCGATCTGCTGCGCGAGCGGGGCGGCGAGAACATCAAGGTGTTCGGCGGCGGCGGCGGCGTGATCGTGCCGGCCGAGATCGAAGGAGCTGAGGCCTACGGCGTCGCGCGCATCTATTCGCCGGAGGACGGCGCGAAGCTCGGCCTGCAGGGCATGATCAACGACATGGTCAAGCGCTGCGACGACGACGATCTCGCGTCGCACGCGCCCCCGTGACCTGAAGACGCGTCAAGGCGGGCGATCAGACGCGCCCTCGCGCGTCTCATCACTGCGCTCGAAGCCGGTGCGTGCCCGGGCGCGCTGCTCGAGGCGCTCGCGCAGGCCGCGGACACGGCCAAGGCGCCCGTGCTCGGCATCACCGGCACCGGCGGCGCGGGCAAGAGCTCGCTCACCGACGAGTTGGTGCGCCGACTCCGCCTCGACCAGGGCGACCGGCTGAAGATCGCGGTGATCTCGATCGATCCCTCGCGCAAGAAGACCGGCGGGGCGTTGCTCGGCGACCGCATCCGCATGAATGCGATCGAACACTCCGAGCGTCTTCATGCGCTCGCATGGCGACGCGCGAGGCGACCGGCGAGATCTCCAAGGCGCTGCCCGAGGCGATCGCCGCGTGCAAGGTCGCCGGGTTCGACCTCGTCATCGTCGAGACCTCCGGATCGGCCAGGGCGACGCCGCGATCGTGCCGCATGTCGACGTGTCGCTGTACGTGATGACGCCCGAGTTCGGCGCGGCGAGCCAGCTCGAGAAGATCGACATGCTCGACTTCGCCGATTTCGTCGCCATCAACAAGTTCGACCGCAAGGGCGCCGAGGACGCGCTGCGCGACGTGCGCAAGCAGTACCAGCGCAACCGCCAGCTCTTCTCGGCGAAGCCCGACGACATGCCGGTGTTCGGCACCATGGCGAGCCGCTTCAACGACGACGGCGTCACCGCGCTCTACCAGGCGCTGTGCGGCGAAGCTCGGCGAGCACGGCCTCGCGCTCGAGCCCGGCAAGCTGCCGCAGGTCAAGCACAAGGCGTCGACCAGCAAGGCGGCGATCGTCCCGCCGCAGCGCGTGCGCTACCTGGCCGAGATCGCCGAGACCGTGCGCGGCTACAAGCGCCACGCCGCCGAGCAGGCGCGCATCGCCCGCGAGCGCCAGCAGCTCGCGGCGCGAGCAGCAGGCGATGCTCGCCGGAAGCGAGGCAAGGAAGATCGGTACGGCACGATCGCCTCGCACGACGCTCGGCCGGCACGCACGACGCGACGCGCACAGCTCGACGACGCGCGCGAAGAAGCTCCTCGCCATGTGGCCGGACATGCAGAAGGCCTACTCGGGCGACGAATACGTGGTGAAGATCCGCGGCCGCGAGGTGCGCACCAAGCTCGTCCAGGAGACCCTCTCCGGCACCAAGATCCGCAAGGTGGCGCTGCCGCGCTACGAGGATCCGGGCGAGATTCTCAAGTGGCTGATGCTCGAGAACGTGCCGGGCTCTTTCCCGTTCACCGCCGGGCGTGTTCGCGTTCAAGCGCGAGAACGAGGATCCGACCCGCATGTTCGCCGGCGAGGGCGACCCGTTCCGCACCAACAAGCGCTTCCACCTGCTGTCGAAGGACATGCCGGCGAAGCGCCTCTCCACCGCATTCGACTCGGTGACGCTCTACGGCTTCGAACCCGATGAGCGGCCCGACATCTACGGCAAGGTCGGCAACTCGGGCGTCTCGATCGCGACGCTCGACGACATGAAGGTGCTCTACTCGGCGGCTTCGACCTCTGCGCGCCGAACACCAGCGTGTCGATGACCATCAACGGTCCGGCGCCGACGCTCCTCGCGATGTTCTTCAACACCGCGATCGACCAGCAGGTCGACAAGTTCAAAGCCGACAACAAGCGCGCGCCCACCGAGGACGAGGCTGGACAAGATCCGCGAGTGGACGCTCGAGACGGTGCGCGGCACGGTGCAGGCCGACATCCTCAAGGAGGACCAGGGGCAGAACACCTGCATCTTCTCCACCGAGTTCAGCCTCAAGGTGATGGGCGACATCCAGGAGTACTTCATCCACCACAAGGTGAAGAACTTCTACTCGGTGTCGATCTCCGGTTATCACATCGCCGAGGCCGGCGCGAACCCGATCAGCCAGCTCGCGTTCACGCTGGCGAACGGCTTCACCTTCGTCGAGGCCTACCTCGCGCGCGGCATGCACATCGACGACTTCGCGCCGAACCTGTCGTTCTTCTTCAGCAACGGCATGGACCCGGAGTACGCGGTGCTCGGCCGCGTGGCGCGGCGCATCTGGGCGGTGGCGATGAAGAACCGCTATGGCGCGAACGAGCGCAGCCAGAAGCTCAAGTACCACTCGCAGACCTGCGGGCGCACCCTGCACGCGCAGGAGATCGCCTTCAACGACATCCGCACCACGCTGCAGGCGCTGATCTCCACCTACGACAACACCAACTGCCTGCACACCAACGCCTACGACGAGGCGATCACCACGCCCACCGAGGAAAGCGTGCGCCGCGCGATGGCGATCCAGCTCATCATCAACCGCGAGTGGGGCCTCGCCAAGAACGAGAACCCCAACCAGGGCAGCTTCATCATCGAGGAGCTCACCGACCTCGTCGAGGAAGCGGTGCTAAGCGAGTTCGAGGCGATCGCCGAGCGCGGCGGCGTGCTCGGGGCGATGGAGACCGGCTACCAGCGCGGCAAGATCCAGGAGGAGTCGCTCTACTACGAGCACAAGAAGCACGACGGCTCCTACCCGATCATCGGCGTGAACACCTTCCGCAACCCGCACGGCGACGCGGTGCCCGAGCACCTCGAGCTCATCCGCTCGTCCGACGAGGAGAAGCAGTCCCAGCTCAAGCGGCTGCGGGATTTCCAGAGGCGGCATGCCAAGGATCGCCGGCGATGCTGAAGCGGCTGCAGGAGCGGTGATCCGAACGAGAACGTCTTCGCGGTGCTGATGGACGCGGTGCGCGTGTGCTCGCTCGGGCAGATCACGCATGCGCTGTTCGAGGTCGGCGGGCAGTACCGGCGCTCGATGTGAACGGGGGCGGATGTCCGTCTTGGCGCGAACGACGCCGAGTCGGAAGCCGATCAGGCGGGCTGAGCGAGGGCGCGCGCCCGCTTCGTCGCCGCGTCGAGGCTGAGCTCGCCGGCCGCCAGCTGGGCGATCAGTCGGGCATTCTCGCGCGCGTGCAGGGCCGCGCCGGCCTCCTGGACGACGTGGCTGAGCAACTCGCGCTCGTCGGTGGGATAGCGTTCACCGGGACGGTTGGCTAGGGCAACGGCGCCGAGCAGCTCGCCGTGCACGATGACGGGCATCAACAGCCCATCGGTGCCCACCTTGCTGTCGAACAGCTCGAGGTCGACGCTGCTACGCTCCGCACGCAGTGCGACGACGGCGCGGTCGTCGAGATCCGCCTGCGGCGCGTACTTGGCCGCTCCGGCCTCGCCCCGGCGCCCATACCCGTTCTCGTTGCGCCAGTAGAAGGCGGTAGCGGGAGCTTCTCCGTGAGTCACCAGCTCGTGCAGCGTCTGCTCGATCACGCGGTCCGGATCCTCGATGTAGCCGCAGTGCCGGGCGAAGGCGCGCAGCGCGGCCTCGGCCGTGAACTTGCGCCGGAAGAACACTCTTTTGCTGAGCGCCTCGAGCCGTTTGCGAACGGCCTCGAGCGAGAATCCGACTACGAGCGGCACGCCGAGCTCGAAGATCAGGTTGGCGTTGTGGGGCAGGGCCGCCTTCTCGATGAAGCTCTCCAGCAACGTGAAGATCGCGACCACGACGGTGAGCGTCGCGCTGTAAACGAGCGCGCGGTTCACGATGAAGGTGATGTCGATCACGCGGTGGCGGAGCACGGCGTAGAGGAGGCCCGTCATCGACACGGCATACGCCGCGACCTTGACCATGAAGGAAGTCGGGTAGCCGAGCAGCGGCACGTTGCTGAGCTGGATGCCGCAGATGAACACCAGCGAGCTCCAGAACATCCAGCGCAGCCGCTGGCGATGCTGTACGTCTGCGTGGCGGTAGCCGATCAGCAGTATCGCGGCCGCAAGGAGGTACGGCAGCGCCCAGATTGTTGCAACCATCTGCGGAATCAGGAGTGCGTGGAACACAAACAAGAGGGGGGAGACCACCTCGTAGACGAGCCCCGCGAGCAGGAAACCGACGAACGCCCAACGCAGCAGCCTGCGTGTCGCAGGTGTCAACGCCGGGCCGGCGATGCTCTCCGCCATCATGTAGAAGCCGATGCGCGCGAGCATGAACAGAAAAGGCGAGGCGACGGCGACGATGAGCGGACCCGCGCCTGCCACGGGAGCGATCCCCAGGCCGATGCCGGCCTCGAAGGCGATTCCCCACAGGCTGATCCCCCAGGCGCCCCAGTTGTTGCCACGCCACAGGGCGATCAGCACGGTCAAGCAGAGCAACGCCGCCCACAGCAGGCCCAGGTAGGAGGCAACGCGCAGCTCGCGCACGCTGTCGAGCCTCCTTGTGGTGAAGGGCACCGGAGCGAGCCGACCGTCGCGGTTGACCATCAGGCTCATGGTCACGCCGGCCTGGACGTGTCCCTCGGAGAGAGCCGCCAGCATCGCGCTGCGCACCGCGAACGTTTGCGCCTGCGTCTCGACGATCTCGCCCGCCGACAGTCCGGCCGGTAGGGTGATGTCGTGCAGCGGTTGGATGCGCACCGTGCGTATGCTTGCCGGCTCAACCGCGAACGGCAATCCCGAAGCGTTCATCACGCGCACGCCGTTCCACACCGCGAGAGCCACGGCGAGCAAGCTCAGGAGGACCAGAAGCGGATAACGACGGTGCATATCGGCGGCTCTCCCCGGACGGCGTCAAGTCGCGAGGAAGCTTAGCCGATCGATACGCTTGTCGTAGCAGAATCTACGCGGCTCGCAGACTTGCTCGCCACGCCTGACGGGCGGTCAGCGATGGGTGTGGCTCTAAGGCGCGATGCGGCGCTCGAGCCATTGTACGATCGCTGTGAACGAGACGCCCTGCACCATCGAGGAGCTCACCGATCTCGTCGAGGAAGCGGTGCTAAGCGAGTTCGAGGCGATCGCCGAGCGCGGTGGCGTGCTCGGTGCGATGGAGACCGGTTACCAGCGCGGCAAGATCCAGGAGGAGTCGCTCACCTACGAGCACAAGAAGCACGACGGCTCCTACCCCATTATCGGCGTGAATACCTTCCGCAACCCGCACGGCGACCCGGTGCCCGATCACCTCGAGCTCATCCGTTCATCCGACGAGGAAAAGCAGTCGCAGCTCAAGCGGCTGCGGGATTTCCAGAGGCGGCATGCCAAGGATTCGCCGGCGATGCTGAAGCGGCTGCAAGAAGCCGTGATCCGGAACGAGAACGTCTTCGCGGTGCTGATGGATGCCGTGCGTGTGTGTTCGCTCGGGCAGATCACGCACGCGCTTTTCGAGGTCGGGCGGGCAGTACCGCCGGAGCATGTAGGCGGGGCCAGGTAGCCGTGCGCACCGCCTTCCGAGAATACGGTCCGGCGACGCGTCGGGTCGGCGACCCGTGCCAAGTTGACGCGTTTGCGAGCCAACCCTATTCTCGGCGCAGGAGGAAGCTGCTTGCTCGACATCGTCAAGGCGACGCCCCGGTGCGGCGCGGAGGTGCGCGGGATCGATCTCGCGCAGCCGCTCGACGAGGCGACCGTGCGCGCGCTCGAGGCCGCCCTGGCGGAACACTGCGTGCTGTTCTTCCGCGACCAGTCGCTGACACCCGACCAGCAGAAGGCGACGGGACGGCGCTTCGGACCGCTCCACCTGCATCCGGCCTATCCGGACATCCTCGAGGGCCACCCGGAGATCATGATCATCCGCGCCGACGAGAACACCAAGCGCATCGCGGGCGAGGACTGGCACTCGGACGTCTCCTGCGATCCGGAGCCACCGCTCGGCTCGATCCTATACATGCTGGAGGTCCCGCAGGTCGGCGGCGATACATTGTTCGCGAGCATGTACGCGGCTTATGAGGCGCTCTCCAAGCCGCTGCGCGACTTTCTCGGAGGATTGACTGCGCTCCACGACGGCGAGACGACCTACCGCGGACGCTACGAGGGGATGAGGGAGTCCTCCCAGGCTTATCCGTCCGCCGAGCATCCTGTGGTGCGCACGCATCCCGTGAGCGGACGCCAGGCGCTCTTCGTCAACCGGATTTTCACGAAGCGCATCGTGCAGCTCGCGCAGCACGAGAGCGACGCGCTGCTCGAGATGCTGTTCCAGCATCTCGAGACGCCGGAGTTCCAGTGCCGCTTCAGGTGGGCGCCCGGTTCGGTGGCGTTCTGGGACAACCGCTGTGCGCAGCACCACGCGCTCTGGGACTACTTTCCTGAACGGCGGCGCGGTTTGCGCGTTACGATCGGAGGCGACCGCCCGTTCTATCGCGCGTAGCGGTGTTCCGGCACGCTCGTCCGAATACTTGGGTGACGGCCACCGCACGGCGATGCGCACGTCATACGCGGAGTGTCTTACGATGCGCGCCGCCATGGCGTCCCGCTCCGATCCGTTTCTCGCCGCTGTCTGCGCGCTCGGCGTCACGCAGATCACCGCCTGGGGCACGAGCTGCTACTGCCTGGGCGTGCTCGCCAAGCCCATCGCAGCCGACACCTGCTGGAGCCTGAGCCTCATCTACTTCGGCATCACGGTGTCGCTGCTGACGATGGGTGCGGTGTCGGCGTGGGCCGGCAAGGCCCTCGATCGTTTCGGCGCGCGATGGGAAGAAAGGGCAGGATCGCGTGCAGCGCGAACGTGAATACGCTGGTAAGGAGGCGGAAAGCGATACCCATCGCAAACCGCCAATGCTCCACGTAGCTGATCCCCTGCCGATGGGGGTGGGTGGTGAACGGGTTCCATTGCTGCGCACCGGGCATGCCCCGGGCGGCTTCGGCGTTTTGCTTTGCTTTGGCCATGATCCTCTCCCCTTGGTCACGATCGGCGAAGGATGATCGTGTAGGGTCGATGCTAAGGTTCCCCCGCGGACCTCACATCGGGGGATCTCCCTACTCTTGCCTTGCGCTGGCACGATCGCCGCGCCTGCGGCACACTCGCGCGCCATGCCGGATGAGTACCTGGATCCTGGGCCCACGCGTGCGGAGGTGGACGCGTCTCGCGGGCCCGGTGCTGCTCGAGTTCGGCCGCGCAACTTGCGGCCACTGCCGGCGCGCGCAGCCGCTCGTCTCCGCGGCGCTCTCGGCGCATCCGCGTGTGCGGCACGTGAAGATCGCGGACGCCCGCGGCCGCCGGCTAGGGCGCTCGTTCGGTGTGAAACTCTGGCCGACGCTGGTGCTGCTCGCCGATGGCCGGGAAGTCGCGCGCCTCGTGCGACCGCGCGAGGCCGCCAGCATCGAGGCGGCGCTCCAGGAGATCGATCCCCGTTAGCGCGAGCCTTCGAACGACCTTCCTCTGCGCTCCCGCCGGCGCACGATGTTCTCTATGAACGTCGGCTATCCGCCCGCCACGCCCTGCGTGTTGACGTAGAGCGCGTAGAGCGAGGTGGTGGCGGCCATGAACAGCCGGTTGCGATGCAGCCCGCCGAAGCAGACGTTGGCACAACGCTCCGGAAGCTCGATGCGGCCGATCAGGCGCCCCTCCGGATTGAAAACGTGCACGCCGTCGAGGCCGGCCTCGCCCATTCCCCACCCGCACCAGAGGTTGCCGTCCAAGTCCACGCGAAATCCGTCGGGCGTGCCGTTCGGTCCGGCGTCGATCAGCACGCGCCCGTTGGTGAGCGTCTTTCCGCCGACCACGTCGTAGGCGAGAATCTTGCGGGGCATCGAGCGCGATTCGACGATGTAGAGGATCGACTCGTCGGGCGAGAAGGCGAGGCCGTTCGGCTGGTTGATGCCCTCGGCGACGACGGAGAGCCCGCCCGAGGGGTCGATGCGGTACACGTGCGTCGGAATTTCCGGCTCGGCCTTCGCGCCCTCGTACCAGCCCAGGATTCCGAAGCTCGGGTCAGTGAACCAGATCGAGCCGTCGGTCTTGCACACGATGTCGTTCGGCGAGTTGAGCCGCTTGCCCTGGAATCGATCGGCGAGCACGGTGAGCGTGCCATCGGGCTCGGTCCGAACAACCCGCCGGCCGCCGTGCTCGCAGGTCAGGAGCCGCCCCTGCCGGTCGCGCGTGTTGCCGTTCGCGTAGCCCGAGGGCTCGGCGCCACGGCCCCACCGCGCCGGTCATCTCGTCCCATCGCCACATGCAGTCGCCGGGCACGTCGCTCCAGAGCAGGCAGCTCTGGTCCCCGATCCACACCGGGCCCTCCGCCCATCGCGTGATGCCGGTGGCGAGCCGCTCGATCTTGGCAAGCGGCAGGCGATAGCGGGCGAAGGAAGCATCCACGTCCTTGATCGCGATGTCGGGGACGCGCCCGCTGGGGATCCAGGTCTCACTCATGATGCCCGGAAGTATACTGGCGTCCCAATGGCCGGGTCGTGGGGATGGACTGACCGATGAGCCCGGTGATCCGTGAGGCCATTGGGACCTCGAAATTTGCATGGCTGCATATCATCATCAGGCCAGTATCGCCTTGCGTTCCGGGCGGTACGAGGTCGACGACCTACACGCCGCGCAGGAGTTCTTCCACAGCCGCGGCTGGACCGATGGCTTGCCCGTTGTGCCGCCGACCGTCGGCGCGGTGAGCGCCTGCCTGGAGTGGGCGTTGATGCCCCCCGAACAGTTGGTGGGGATCGAGCCCGTTCGAGCGCGCGCGATCACCGCGGAGAAGCTCGCCGTGAACGCGGTCATGGCGGGCTGCCTGCCGATGCACTTCCCGGTCGTGGTCGCCGCGTTCACCGCGATGTTGCAGGAGCCGTTTCTGCTGCACGGCGCGACAGCGAGCACCGGCGGCTGCGCGATCCTCATCGTGGTGAACGGCCCGATCCGCACCGAGCTAGGCATGAGCGGCTCGTTCAATGCGCTCGGGCCGAGCGACCGCGCGACGACGGTGATCGGTCGCGCGATCCGACTGATCCTGTGCAATTTGCTCGACGCGCGTCCCGGCGAGATCGACCGCTCGACGCTCGGGCACCCTGGCAAGATCAGCTATTGCGTCGCCGAGGACGAAGAGCATTCGCCTTGGATGCCGCTGGCCGAATTGCGGGGCGTCCCGCCTCAGGCCTCGGCGGTGACCGTCATGGCAGCCGGCGCGCCGCGCCAGCTGATGAACGAGTGGTCGACGCAGCCCGAGGAGATTCTGGACACATTCGTCGCGGAGATCCGGGCGAACATGCGCCACTACTCGATCTGGCCGGGAAACTACGCGCTCGTCGTGCCGCCGCAGCTGCGGGCGCACTTCGAACGCGCTGGCTGGTCGAAGGCGGACCTGCAGGAATACGTGTGTCGCAAGGCGCGCATCCGCCGCAGCGAGTGGAGCGAATGCGGCAAGGGCGCCGTCGTCGGCGAACGCGGCGACCGGGAGTATGCCGCGCTCACCTGCCCGGACGACGTGCTTGTGATCGCAGCCGGTGGCCCGGCTGGCGGCTTCGGCGCAGTGATTCCACCGTGGTACGGCAACAAGAGCCGGGCCGTGACGCTGGCAATCGGTGCCTGCGTCGATTGCGCAGTCTGACGAGGTATCCGGTGAGCATCGAATTCCTCGATCCGACGCACGAATCCGGCCCGGCCCCGTTTGCGCCGGCGAAGCGCCTCGCCACGCTGAGAGGCGCGATCGTCGGCATCGTGTCGAACGGCAAGAAAGGCACCCAGCCATTTTTCCACGCGGTCGAGCGCGAGCTCCGCGAGCGTCATGGCGTCGCCGAAGTCGTGCGCTTGACCAAGGCCAACTACAGCGCGCCGGCCGAGGCGGAGATCATGAGCGAAGCCGAGCGCTGGCAGGCCCTGATTTCCGGCGTCGGCGACTGAGGGAGCTGTTCGTCGTGCAGTCTGCACGACGCCATCACCGGCGAGCGGATGGGGCTTCCCTCTGCGGGCATCATGACGTCGAATTTCGTGAGCGCCGCGGAGCTGATGGCGCGCGTGCTCGGCGCCGAGGGCTACCGGTTCGTCGTCATCGATCATCCGATCAGCAGCGCCTCGCCAGAGGACCTGACAGAACGCGCGCGCAAGGCGGTAGCCGAATGCGTCGAGATCCTGTGCGGCAAGAGCGCTGAGCGCTGATGGAAGTATTTGTAGCCTACTCGAACAAAGACGAACCGCGCGTGCGGACGATCGTCGAATGGCTCCGGCTGCAGGGCATCGAAGTGTGGGTGGCCTATGAACGGCCTGCCGGGCTCGACTGGGACAAGGAGATCGACACGGTCCTGGCGGCCATTCCATGTGTACTGGTGGTCTGGTCGCCCAATTCCGTCAATTCGCCCGAGGTCAAAGGCGAGGCACGCGCGGCGATGGCGCGCAATGCGCTTGTCACGGTTTCGCTGGACAAGGAGTTGCCGCCGCGCAGCTTCACCCACCTGCACGCCATCGACCTCAGCGGATTGACGATTGACGAGAAGTCTTCGCGCACCGCCCAGGTTCTCGAGGGGATTCGATCCAAGCTCTCGTCCCGGCCCAACACTGGCGAGTCTTCAGAGGGTACGCCAGCCGATCCGACCAAGGCTGGATCGACTCGGGGGAGGGCCGGCGGCGCGTTGGCGAATGGCCCCGGTCGTTCGCGATTCTGGTTGAGCATGGCCGGCGTGACGCTCGCGGTGATTGCCGTCGCCGTGGTGTTCAGCCGCCAAGGCTACACGCAGCGCTCATGTGATGAAGACGGTGTCTACAAGCTGACTGCGCAGACATTCCCGACCGACACCCCCATCAAGGCAGAGGTCGTGTGCGTCGCCTCGGGCGCACAAATCAGAGTGACGAACGGCGCGACACTGGACATCGCAACCGATACGCTCATCCTGGAAGGCGCGGCCCGGTTCGACGGCAGCGGCGCGCCCGGCGCACCAGGCAAGCCCGGCAGCGACGGACCCACGCATCTTCACAAGCCACCGCGAGTGGCAATAGCGATTTGCGGTCAGGCGCCGCCGCGGTCGGATTACAGCGGCCGGCCCGGGGGGCGCGGCGGCAATGGCGGACCGGGTGCGACGATCGTGATTCGCTATGCGCGTCTGCAGGGGGACCTGACCCAGTTGCAATACGATGTGTCGGGTGGTGCGGGCGGTAAAGGCGGACCTGGGGGAAAGCCCGGCAGCGCGCAATGCCGGGACATCAATGCCTACCAGGTGATCGGCGCCCGCGGAGACTCCGGCCCGGACGGGTCACCCGGCAAGGCGGGCCGTTTCGAACTTGTAAAGGTCGAGAACTGAGCCAAGCGCGGCAACGTGCTCGGGGCGATGGAGATCGGCTACCAGCGCGGCAAGATCCAGGAGGAGGGGCTCTACCACTAGCACAGGAAGTACGACGGCTCCTACCCGATCATCGGCGTGAACACCTTCCGCAACCCGCACGGCGACACGGTGCCCGAGCACCTCGAGCTCATCCGCTCGTCGGACGAGCAGAAGCAGTGGCGGCTCAAGCGGATGCGGGATTTCCAGAAGTGCCATACCGAGCTTCGCGCAGGCAAGGATCTGAGGCCAGTACCGCAGGAGCATGTCGTGGTGCAAGACCGGAATCGCTGGGTGTGAAATCCGCAGCACGCGGGCGAACGAGCCGGATTGATTTGTGTATCCGTCGAGATATACGATAGAGGCGCACGCTAAAATCGTTGCAAAGTGCTAGACATCCGATTAATGCGAAAAGCTCGTCCTCATGCGCGGCAGCTATCCGGTCAACGTCCTCAGGCGCGAGCCACTGCAGCCGACGCTGCGGGCTGACCTCGGCATTCCCTTGAACGACTACGCGTTTTGCTGCTTCGGCCAGCCGCACAGGACCTTGGCAAAGACATTCGCAATGTGGATGCACCTGCTCGGGGCCGTCCCGTGCAGCGTTTTATGGCCGACTTGCGTACGTCAGCTGGATTCGGGCTACGTACGGATCCGGAACGACTACATGGCCGGGCGCGCGCCCGTGCAAGTCGAATGCTAGGAAATATGATCGCGGACGCCTGGGGCACGCTAACGGGCGCACGGCGCGCGGCCACGAATCCGCTCGCGGAGTATTTTGTCCAAAATCCGGGACGCCTGATCCACAAGTGGCACCATTACTTCGACATCTACCATCGGCACTTTCAGTCCTTTCGCGGCCGTGAGCCGGTGGTGCTCGAAATCGGCGTGTTCCACGGCGGCTCGCTGCAGATGTGGAAGAAATATTTTGGTCACGGTGCGCGCATCGTCGGCATCGACATCGACCCTCGCTGCAAGCAGTTCGAGGAAGCGCAGGTCGAGGTGTTGATTGGCGACCAGGAGGACCGTGCCTTCCTCGCCGAGGTGAGGCAGCGCCTGCCGCACATCGACATCGTGATCGACGACGGCGGCCACACTATGGGGCAGCAGATCGCAAGCTTCGAGGAGCTGTATCTGCACGTCCAGCCGAACGGCCTATACCTGTGCGAAGACATCCACACTTCGGTCGCGCCGCGCTTTAACGGCGGCTACCGCCGCGAGGGTACGTTCCTCGAATACAGCAAGGGTCTCGTGGACCGGCTCTACGCTTGGTATTCGTTCGAGCCCGAGCGCTTTGTCGTGGACGAGCTCACGCGCAGTACCTATGCCCTGCACTTCTACGACAGCGTGCTGGTGATCGAAAAGCGCCCGCTCGAACCGCCACAACATTCGGAAACCGGTAAGCGATCCTTCTAACCCGGCGCAGGTGTGCCCTAGCTGCTATGACGCGTAATGCGTCCGAGTTCGCACATTGCGACCTGCGTGCTTGGGTGTTCAAGGAAAATCCGCTGGGCATGTTCGCGCCCGCCAATTCCGATGTGAACTGCGGCAAGGGCCAAGATTTTTCCTTGCTGGAAAAGCCGACCAAGATTGCGCCGTGGCTCCCCGCAGGCGCCGCGCACTACATGATCTGATTGACGACCCCGCCGTCCACGCGCATTGCGGCGCCGGTCGTCGCTGAGGCGCCGGCGCTACAGAGATAGACAGCGAGGTTCGCGACCTCCTCGGCCGAGGTGAAGCGGCGCAGGAGCGAGGTCGGCCGGAAGTTCTTGAAGAATTCCGCCTCTAGCTCGGCCACGGTCACGCCGGCCGCCTTGGCGCGCTCGGCGCGCAACCGCTCGGTGTTCTCCGTGCGCGTCGGTCCCGGAAGCAGGGCATTCACCGTTACGTTGGTGCCGGCGAGCTCCATCGCCAAGCCACGCGAGATCGAGAGCTGCGCCGTCTTCGTTACGCCGTAGTGAATCATCTCGCGCGGGATGTTGAGGGCTGACTCGCTTGAAACGAAGAGGATCCGACCCCAGCCACGGCTTGCCATGGCCGGGGCGTAGTGCCGGGCGAAGCGCACGCCGGAGAGAACGTTGCCCTCGAACAAGCGCTGCCATTCCGCATCGGCAATCTCGAAGAAGGGCTTGCGCTCGTAGATGCCCAGGTTGTTCACGAGGATGTCCACGTCCGGCACGCGGGCGAATACCGTTTGCGCGCCTTCGGCCGTGACGCAATCAGCGGCAACACCCACCGGTGCGGCGCCGGGCACGGCTCGCTCCAGGCGCTCAAGCGCATTGTCCACCCGCGGTTGCGTGCGGCCGGTGATTGCGACCTTGGCCCCCTCGGCAGCCAGGCCGCGTGCGATCTCGAAACCGATCCCCGCCGTGGAACCCGTGATCAATGCGCTGCGGCCCTTCAGTCCCAGTTCCATGCAGAATCTCCCTTCAACGGATCGTTGCGGTGAGCCCACCGTCCACCACGATCTCCGCACCCTCGATTCGGCGCTCGGCGATCAATTCGCGTGCGAGCATTGGGCTATTCTACGGTCGGCTCGAAACCTAGGAGGAATTCATGATCCACGTCATCGCCGTCATCACCGCCAAGCCGGGCATGCGCGAGGCGATACTGCAGCACTTCCGCGCCAACGTGCCGGCGGTGCTCGCCGAGCAGGGCTGCATCGAGTACGGCCCGGCCATCGACGCGGAGCCGGCCCTATCGATCCAGGCCAGGTACGGACCCGATACCTTCCTCGCCATCGAAAAGTGGGAAAGCGCGGATGCGCTGAAGGCGCACGCCGCCGCGCCGCACATGGTGGCCTACGCCGGCAAGGTGAAGGACATGATTGCCAGCCGCGTCATCCACATCCTATCGCCTGCCTGAACGTGGCCGCGACGCCTCCGGCCGCGGCGGAATCGCTTTTCCCACAATCGAATGCGATGACGCGGTAGCGAATTCCTCGTCGGCGGAGGGCACTTCATTCAACCGGAGGCCAGAGCCGGTCGCCCACGACCGGCGATCCCGGCGTATGCACCGTGGTGCGAACGATCCGTCCGGTCCATTCCTTCGGATCCATCACCAACGATTCGTGAGGTTCCTCGAAATGCTTCGTGCGGGCCTCGAGCGACTCGAACTCGTAGAGCACCGCGTGCTTCGCCCAGCCGACCGAACACAGGAATTTTCGCGTCATCACGACGCCGGGCAATTGCGCCATGGTCGTAAACCGATACTGCGCGTACCAGCGGGCGAGGTCGAACTCCTCTTCCACCGTTCTGATGCGGAACGATCCGAACTGGATCGCCGGGGCAGGCGTGGAACCGGGCAGCCGCGTATGAGCGGCCGGCCCGTCGATGCGCGCCTCTTCGCACAGTATCGCGGTGCGCAGTCCCTTCCGTTGCGACAGCATCTCGCCGAATCCATGGGGCAGCGGGCGATCGAGCACGAACGGTTTGATGAACGTGTGCGTCGACGGCGCGCCGACCAGGATCACATACTGGCTTCCGGTGCCGATATCCGTCGGTGAGTGACCCGCGACATCGTGATAGTTCGCGAGAGCCGCTCCGGGACCTACGTTCCGGTAATGCGCGACCCAGGCGTGGCCGGGAATCTGTTTCAGGAACGGAAGGTATTCGCCGTGCAGCCACGCGAGGAAACGGTCCTCATCGCCAGGTTCCAGGTCATACCACGTCGCCCAAATTCCTTGATCCACCCCGATCTCCCTTCAGACCCTCGCCAAGGCCTCACGCCGCGGCGACCTTTCCGGTGATCGGCGCCTTTGGCATGTTCGCCTCGCCGGCCTCCAGCACGAAGGTGAACTCCAGCTCGTATGATGCATCGCTCCGCGCGACGTAGTTTGCGATCAGTGCCTTCGTCACGCCGAACTGGCTGTCCGTCTCCAGATACGGATCTTCCGGATCGTACACCTGCGACGCGATGGTCTTGAAACCCGGCCGGTAGATGAGAAAGTGCAGGTGCGCCGGGCGCATGTTGTGCCGCCGCTGAGCGTCCAGCAAAACGCCGGTCGGTCCGTCCGTCGGCACCGGGTAGCCCGCCGGCTTGATGCTGCGAAATGCAAACGATCCATCGTCCGCGGTGACGAACTTGCCCCGCAGGTTCATGTCGGCCTGCGTCGGATCCTGGTTCTCGTAAAGGCCTACCGGGGAGGAATGCCAGACGTCCACTTCCGCGCCAGCTACGGGCTTGCCGTTGGCATCGCGCACCCAGCCCTTGAAGTGCAGCGGCACGCCCGGCGTCGGTGAACGCAGCAGCGACGCGCCGTTCTCGTAGCGCGGCGCACCCGCCCGGTAGAACGGCCCCAGGTTGTTGGCCTGCGTCGGCCGCGTGCCCAAAGCGCCGTTGTTGAGCAGGCACACCAGGTTCGATACGCCGAGTGTGCCCGACAGCAGCATCGCCTCGTTGTGGCTCGGCGTCGTCTTCTGCCCGATCGCGTTGATGAGGCCGATCGCCGTCTGGAATTCCTTCTCGGTGAGCTTCACTTCGCGTACAAACGCGTGCAGATGCGTCACGAGGGCGGCGAGGATTTCGCGCGTACGCGTGTCCGGCGTGCGATGCATCTCGGCCAGAACAGCCCGCGTGACGTCTTCCTGCGTGTCGATGATCATGCTTGGTCCAATCCGGCTAGAAAGCGCAGTGCCTCCGGCGTCGTGCTCGGCAACCCGAAGAATGCGTTGTTGACCGGACACTGCTCGAACAGCATATCAGTGCCGCTCAGGTAACGGCAGTCGCGCGCCGACTCGATGGGCAACAATTGAAACAAGATCTCTGGTGCGCGAAATCGGCGGGAAACGTGACTCGCCTACCATCAAGCTTTACTTGGATTACGTGTGCGGTACGGACCAACAGGCACACATGCGCACCTGTGAACGCTGCAATGGATTACCTGATCAACTTGGCGAACGTTCTCTACCTGGTGGCGTATTTCATGCGCGACATACGCCGGCTGCGCGCGTTCACCATTCTCGCCTCGAGCCTGCTTGCAGCCTATTTCTATTTCCGGCCCGAGCCGCTCATGGCTGCCTTGTACTGGAACCTCTTCTTCGGAGGTCTCAACGCGTATCACCTCGCGCGTCCCAGAATTGGGGCCTCTGCGCTGCGCTCGAACTGGCGCATCACCCTGCCTGGCTGGCTCCATTGGATACCAAGCAGCCGATGCCATTCCTGCGCGTGAGGTCGCGAGCGAGGCTCAGGCACCCGGCTTGTGACAAACCGCTTCGACGTTGTGCCCGTCCGGACCGATGACGAACGCCGCGTAGTAATTCGGATGATAGTTCGGTCGCAGACCCGGCGCGCCGTTGTCCTTTCCTCCTGCCGCGAGCGCGGCGCGATAGAACTCGTCGACCTGCTTGCGATCGTCCACGGTGAACGCGAGGTGGAGACTATGCTGCTTGCCCAGCGTCTGATAGATCCACAGCGATGGCTTGCCGTTCCGGCCCATCCCGACGCCGTACGGCCCCTCCATGACAATCGAGACGCCCAGCGGATGAAGGGCCTTGAGGAAGAACGCTTTGCTCGCTGCGTAGTCGCTGACGCCGAAGCCGATGTGATCGAACATGACACGCTCCTGCCCGGTTGGGCGCTATCGACTCGCCTGCCGTTCCCGCTTGTACTGATCGTAGCTCGGCATCGGTGTGCGCGACTGCTCGCGAGGCGTGCCCCGCAGACTCGCCTCATGGGCCCGCGTGCCTTCGTAGATGTTGCGCGAGAGCTGCTGCGCAGTGCATCCGCTCGAAAGCGCAGCCAGGATCGCAATGATGAGCGACCAGGAAGAGGGCTTGATTCCCATGTGCTCTCCGCGTGCGGTGTCGCCGGTGGCGACGAGCATACGGCACGGACGATACTCGAAGACCGCGACAGCGTGAAGAGGCGCCCGTCTCGGCTGCGCTGAGGCTCTCCGGGTCTACGCTCGCGAATCTTCGGCGCCGTGCGCCGGAATCGGCGTGGCTCTCGCGGGGTTCCCCCGGACGTTTCAGGGCTGCGTGCCGGGCGTGTTACGCTTGAATCGACTCACTTGAAGATCGTCCTGCCAGCATGCTGAAGACCGGCGCCGAGTATCTCGCGAGCATCCGCGACGGCCGCGCGCTCTATCTTGCGGAAGAACGCATCGAGGACGTCACCACACACCCGGCGTTCCGCGGTGCTGCGCACACTTGGGCGGCGCTGTACGACCTGAAATGCCGCCCCGAGCTGCGCGAGCGTATGAGCTACGAAGAGGACGGCGAGCGATACAGCATGTATTTCCTGCGGCCGCGCAACCGCGAGGACCTGATTCGCCGCACCGAGGCCCACGCGTTGATCGCGGACTTCGGCTGCGGTGTGCTCGGGCGCTCGCCGGACGCCGGTGCCGGCTCGGTCACCGGCATGACAATGCAGCCGGAGATTCTCGATGCGCCCGGCGGGCACAGGGACAACCTGCTGGCGATGTGGCAGCAGATGCGGCACGAGGACGAGTTCGCGGTCTACGCCGTCCTGCCGCCTCAGGGTGGGCGCGACCCGAAGTTCTACGAGGGCTCGGGCCGCCAGGTGCCGGCGCTGCGCGTCACGAAGGAGACCGACGCGGGGGTGGTGCTGAACGGCATGAAGATGCTGGCGACGAATGCGGCCTTCGCCAACCAGATCATGATCGGCAACATCCTGCCGCTCGCCCCCGACCAGCTCAAGGAATCGGTGAGCGCGATCATCCCGCCGAACCTGAAGGGCCTGTCGCTCTGGGCCCGCAAGTCCTTCGAGCGTGAGGTCGTCGAGCCCTTCGACCATCCGTTCACCGCACGCTTCGACGAGTCCGACTGCATGCTCGTGTTCCAGGATGTGTTCGTGCCCTGGGAGCGGGTTTTCGTCCACGACAACCCGGCGCTGGCGCGCGCGGTGCTGGTGCAGACGCCGGCCCACGTCATGGCGAACCACCAGTCGACCGTGCGCATTCGCTCGAAGCTGCGGTTCCTGCTCGGCCTGGCGAGCCTGGTGACGCACTCGACCGGCGCGCGCGACGTGCCGGTGGTGCGCGAGACACTCGGGCGCTTCGCCGCCGCCGAGGCCGGCTTCAGCGCGATGGTCGATGCGCAGCACATGGCTTACCACGAGATCGCGAACGGCTATGCGCTGTACAACCGGCGCTACATGTACGCCGCGCTGCACTGGGCGATGGAGAACCACTCGCCGCTGCTCGACCAGATCCGCGAGCTGATCGGTGGTGGCAGCTTCCAGATGCCGGCCAGCGTCGCGGTGCTGAGCGACCCTCAGCTCAAAGCGCTGTTCGAGGAGTACTGGAGCACGCCGAAAGAGGGCGCGCTCGAGCGGCTGAAGCTCTTCAAGCTCGCCTGGGACCTGATCGGCTCGGAATGGGCGAGCCGCGCCGCGTCGTACGAAAAGTTTTACATCGGCCCGGCGTTCTCGGTGCGCAACTACAACTTCGTGCATTGCCCCTGGGAGAGCTACCAGGACGTGGTGCGCGAGTTCATGAACGGCTACTGATGGCGAAGTCCGCGGTTCTGCTGATCTGCGGTCTGGGCGGTCGCGCGAGCTTCTGGGACCGGCAGGTCCCAGCGCTCGCGGCGCGGTTCGCGCCGCTTGCCTACGACCTGAAGGCGCGCAGCAGCGTCGAGGCGCTGGCGCAGGATGCGCTCGAACTGCTGGACGAACGCGGCATCGAGCGCTGTCACATGGTCGGGCACTCGACCGGCGGAGCGATTGCGCAGGTACTCGCGGCGGATTACCCGGAGCGTGCGCTGAGCATCGTGCTGAGCGCAACGTGGTGTGCGTTGACGCCGCCCTTCGCTGCGCTGTTCCGCCTGCGCAAGCGCGTGCTCGCCGAGCTCGGCCCGCAGGACGCCACGACGCTCGGTGCGCTCTTCGCTTGGCCCGACGACTGGCTCACTGTGCACCCTGAGCTGCTTGGCGCATACGATCCGGCGGACGCGCCGGGACTCGCGGCGCGCATGGACGCGATTCTCGCGTTCGACGGCTCGGCCAAGCTCGGTGCAATCCGTGCGCCGACGCTGGTTCTGTGCGCCGAGGACGACCGGCTGGTGCCGCTTAGCCACTCGCGCCGCATCGCCGCCGGAATACCAGGCGCCGAATTGCGCGTGCTGCCGCGCGGCGGCCATTTTCCGCAGGCGGTCGACCCGCAGACCTACAATTCAACCCTGCTCGAATTCCTGGAGAACGCCGATGAACGATAAGGGCGTCGCGCTCGCGGTCGGCCCCGAGGAGGGCGACTCGTACTGGCAGCCGCGGCCATCCACCGGCTACGTGACGGTCAAGATCAGTCCCTACAATTCGCCGAACGATCTGATTTCGGCCGGTGTGCAAGTGCTCGAGCCCGGCGCTTCGGTGCGCCGGCACGCGCACGAGCGCGCCAACGAGATCCTGTTCGTGTACGAGGGAGAGGGCCGCGCGGAGATCGATGGCGCCTGGCACCGCGTGAGCCAGGGCTCGACCTTCATGGTCGGGCGCTACGTGCAGCACACCGTCGAAAACGACGGTGCGGTGCCGCTGAAGATCTTCTGGGTGATCATGCCCGCGGGACTCGAGGATTGGTTCCGCACGCTCGGCCAGCCTCGCACGCCCGGCGAGCCGGCGCCCCTGCCCTTCGAGCGGCCGGCCGACGTCGAGGACATCCGGCGCCGCATGCGCTTCGTCCCGGAAAAGTAGCGACCGGCCGGAGCCGGTCGCCCCGGGGCCGCGTCCAGGCACGCAGAAGAAGCCTGCGCTAGTTCAGATGCACGCGGTCCGCGGCGCGCGCCAGACGCAAATTCGCGCGACGTGCCGTGGCTGAGCGCGGAACGCCTCTACACGCGCACCTTGCGTCTCCGCCACACGGCGGCCGCCCCGAGGCCGGCGGCGAAGAGCAATATCAGTGAGCCCGGCTCGGGAACCGTCTGAGCCTCGCCGAGAAACACGAGCCCATCGATCGTGTTTCCAATATCGCCGAAGGGCTTGTACCCATCGCCAAGTCTCGTACCCGTGAGCGACCACGGCGCGACGACACCGCCCCCGAATCCGATCCAGAGAATCTGCTCAAACGGGTCGAAGGCGAGCCCCCCTGCAGGGCCACCGATCCCGCCAACGCCGTCCGTGTCGAATTTCTTCGTGTAAACGTTGCCCACCGGATTCCAGGAGCCGACCTCGCGGCTGTTCCATTTGGTGATCCAGATTTCACCATTCACATGCGCCATTCCGACCACGTCTGTCTGGGCAAACAGAGCGATCTGATCGCCCGTCGTGCCGTTCACTGCGACGATCGAGTCGCTATAGAGACCGCGGTAGACGGTGTTGGTGGCCGGATCGTAGGCGATATCTTCGTTGCAGCAGGTATTGCGAAAGCCGTTACTCGTCCCGGCAGGAGCGAGGAGATTGCCGTCGTAGTCGATCTTGACGAAGTTGTTCAGAACCGCGCTACCGGCGAAGAGGAACCCGCCGCCGTCGCCGATACCGTTGACTTGGTAACTTGTATTGATGAGCGTTGTCGCGCCAGCCGTCGAACCAACAGTCATGGTCTTGGCGAGCTGGTCGAAGCCGCCGTTGGCAACAGAGTTGGCAAAGTCCTCGGTGTCGCGGGCGGCGATTAGGACGCCAGCATGGCTCGCTCCAGTGGTGAAGCTCGATAGAAAAATGGAAAGCCAGACGAGTTTTTTTAGGATTTCACGCATTGGTGTGCTCCATCCGAATTGGCGTAAAGGCGGTCTTGCCAGGGTCACGGAAAGCAAGATGCGAGCCGCACGTTAGAAATCAATGACCTGCCCCTTCAAGCTCGCCTAAATGTAAAGAATGCCGTCACGTCGGCATTGCACGCGCTTACCGCGTGCGCCTCCTCAGCCTCCGCTCCTCGTATGGCTGGCGGCGCGCCCAACTTCGCATAATGCGCCGTGCTAGCCGGGTCGCACCCGATACCCCACACGCGGGAAATGCACGCACACCGTGCCGACGCGCGGGTCGTCCCGCAGCACGGCGATCGTCTCGCGGTCCACGGCGCGCACGATGCCGACAACTTCCACATCGCCGCTGTCGGTTATCGGCACGACGCTCACCCGCAGTCCGGGCGTGATGCCCTGCGGATCGTTCGGATCACCGTTTTCTGTGGTCGTCAATTCAGTTTCACGGGCGATCGCGATCGCCTCCGACGACTGCATCTCGCGTGACGTACCGTGGTCGATTGCGCGAACGCGATCTTCCCATGCGCAAAGTGCGGGAAACTCCGACAAAAACTTCGCGCCGGCGTCCCAGCGCCCGCGCAGGAACCAGACGATGTAGTAGCAGGCTGCGTCGGGCAGCCCGGGCTCCGAACCTAGCACGAATGTGCGTCCGCCGGAGAGGCGCTGGTCGAGCCAGCCGAGCGCGCCGCGCAGCTGCGCGACGATGTGGGGCAGGTCATCGTGCAGGCGCTCGAGATTCCAGTCCGGACCGAAGTACAACCGCCCGCGGTCTGCGGCGAACTCCGGTGGCAGCTTGGCGGGTGCGTGGCCGAGCACGATCGCGGCCGCGTGCGTGAAGAGCTCGCCATCGGTCCAGCGGCTCAGCGCCCAGGGCAGGCCGTCGCCGCCGCCCGGGTAGAAGGTCGGTTGCGGATACCTGCGCTGCAATTCGCGCAGGATGCACTGGCTGTCGCAGTAGATGTCGGCGCCGATCTGCATGACCGGCGCGCGTCGGTAGCCGCCGGTAAGCGCGACCAGATCGGGTTTCGGAGGCAGGCGCGGCATCTCGACGCTCGCCCAGGCGAGGCGCTTGATGCCCAGGCCGACACGGACCTTTTCCGAGACGGGCGATTGCGCGTAGTGGTGCAGGATGATTTCGCTCATGGTCGTCAGTCCACAGCCCGGCGGAGAAGAACCGAGTGTACGGACAGATCGCGGAAGGAGCTACCTCGCGCGCAGGCGCGGTTCAGGGCGCGGTGTAGACTTTCTCGACGAGACAATGAGCATTCACCGGTGAAGATCTTCCTCTCATATTCGTCGGAGCAGCGGCAGATGGCCGAGAGAATCGACGAAGTGCTCGAGAGCGACGGGCACACCGTGTTCTTCGATCGCGATTCGCTCGCGGTCGGCGAGGCGTACGACAAGCGTATCCGGACGGCGATTCGGGAATGCCAGCTCTTCATCTTCCTGGTGTGCCCGGAGTCCGTGCGCCATGGCAGCTACACGTTGACGGAGCTCAAGCTGCTCGAGTTGCTCGACGCGTCGGAACGTCCGGCATTGCTCCCCGTTCTCGTGGCCCCGCTCGACTTCGCTTTGCTGCCGGCGTTCCTGGGAACGCGAACGGTCTATCAGCCGAGCGGCTACGTTCCGGCGGAAGTGGCGGCACAGGTCGATCTCATCGGCCGACGGCTCGAGCGGCCGGCGCCGAAGCTCATCGCCACGCTGTCGAACCAGAGCTGGGATGTGTACATCGATCTGGCCAACGAACCGACGAAGGAAATCTTCTATCGCCTGAGCGAGCGGGATGATTGGGTCAGCACGGGCTTCTCGCCGGCGCGGAGCTTCTCCACGGGCAAGCCGATGCCGCGCGGCAACATCGCGTTATCGAGGCGCAGACCGCCGCAGGATGTCTTCGTCAAGTATCTCGACGTGAACGGCCGCGAGAACGGACCCTACCGTTTGCCATTCGATCCCATGGACCACTTCCTGCGGTTCTGCCGCGAGGTGTTGCGGACGACGCCCTGGGTGGCGTTCCGCGAGTGGCCCGAAGGGCACCTGCTCGTGTACTTCACCCATGTCCTGTCGTACAAGGACGCGTATACGGCGATCCACTACTCCATCGACGACGCGTCCCTTTCCAGGCGACTGCGTTTCAAGGGCGACCCGAAGCGAATGCGGCTCGAACAGGACGAGAAAGACGAGTCGACGGTCGAGGTACCGCTCACCACGCAATCGGTCTGCGTGCAGGTGTACTTCGTCGACGGGACGGCATCAGAGGCCAGGACCTTCACGGTCGCCGACCTCGGCATCGACAGGTAGTCCGTGCTTCCGCGCCGTGACCGGATCGAAGTTCTCGCGATTCGCCCTCAGAGCGAAGCCAGGTACCACCGAGCGTAAGGGCCGGCCGTTCCTTCCGCGCGTCGCTCGGCACGCTCACCGCGGCCAGGCCAGTCGATGATGCCCGCCTCGGTATCCGTAGTCGAAGCTCTCACCCTGGGCTGGAATGTCGCCGGGCAGCAGCGGGCGCTCCGGCAGTACGTACTCGACGTCGCGGTATTTGCCCCGACGGAACAACTTGAGCGCGAGATTGCTTCCGACCTTCAGTCCACGCATCGCAGTCGTCAGCATGTCGCCGTCGGTCACCTTGACGCCGTTGATCTCCACCACGATGTCGCCGCCAAGGAGAAAGGAGGATCCGCCCAGAGTCAGCTCCATGCTGCCGCCCTGGATGCCCAAGTTGTCCGCCGGGCTGTTCGGTTCGACCGCCTCCACCAGCAGTCCGTCCACCATGGGGATGAGCAGGAGCTTGCGCAGCTCCGCGTCGATGATCTGTCCGTGAAAGCCGATCCAGGGACGTATCACGCGACCGTTTTCCACCAGCGTCGGGATAAGCGCTTTCGCAAGATTGGCGGGAATCGCGAAACCGATGTTCTGCGCGTCGGGAATGATCGACGAGTTGATGCCGATCACCTCTCCGCAACGATTGAGCAGCGGTCCGCCGGAGCTCCCCGGGTTGATCGAGGTATCGGTCTGAATCAGCGGTTCCAGCAAGGACAGGGGAGTCTCCGGCAGGAGACGATTGAGTCCGCTCACGATGCCGCGGGTGACGGTCTGGTCCAGCCCCAGCGGATTTCCGATTGCAATAACCTCCTCGCCGGTCCGCACGCGATCAGAATCTCCGAGCGGCAGGACCGGCAAGTTGCCGCTATCCGGCTTTTCGATCTGGACGACGGCCAGGTCGAAGATCGGATCGGCCCCGACCAGTCTTGCCGGGATAACCGTACCGTCGCCCAGCGTGACGGCGATCGCCTGCATTCCGAATACCACGTGCGCGTTCGTCAGGATCAGGCCGTTCTCGTCGATGATGAAGCCGGAGCCCAGGACCTGGTTGACGCGGTTCTGAAGCCGATAGGGATTGATCGATTGCGCGGTGATCAGCACGACTGCGGGGGAGGCCGAAGCGAAAATGTCGGGTATCGACTTCTCGCAGCGGGCAGGGTCGGCGTCGGCGGCGTTCGCGAGGCGCACGCCACACGATGCGAGAACTGCAATCGCCAATGCGAGTCTGACGGTGTGCAGGATCGCGAGCACAGGACTCATCGATATTCTCCAGCGGAACGAACAACATCGCTCGCCGCCCGGATGAAAGCGTTCATGCCACCGATTATGCTCGCTTCGTCCCGTGGATCATCCACTACGCCGCGACTTTGTCAGGTGCGTGTGCGTGGATGCGCGGGGATTATTTCCTGCTGCCGACCGGCGCGTGGTCTGGCTGCACTGCCGCATAAACCCCGTTGAATCAAACATTCAAAAGATGGAGAGATCATGGTTCCGAATGCGCGTATGTTGATTACTGTTCAAACGTCTAGTTAATCAGGAGGAGATCGATGGCGAAAAAGTCCGGCCGACCCGGCCAACCCGGCCAAGTGTCCCTTTCACGGCGTAAGTTCGGCGTTCTTGCGGGCGCTACGGCAGCGGGAATGTCGCTCAACATGGTGCCCGGCTTCGCGCGGCGCGCTTTCGCCGCCGAGAGCGCGGCCGACATCATCAAGGGCAAGTCGTCCGAGATGATCGTCCACAATGCCAAGCTCGGGGTGATGGAGACGCCCATCAGCCTTCTGCGCAAGTACGACCACACGCCGAAAGAGATACTGTTCGTTCGCTATCACTATCCGCACGAAGGCGACGCGGCGTGGTATGCGAGCCTGCAGGCCCCGCAGCGTAAGGACTGGACTTTGGAGATCGACGGGCTGGTCGCGCGACCCCGCAACGTCAAGCTGGCGGATATCGAGCAGATGGGCCAGGTCAAGCGCGTCTCGGTCCTGCAATGCGCGGGAAACGGACGATCGTTCTATGCGGCCAAGCAGAAGGTCGGCGGCGGCCAGTGGAAGAACGGCGGTATGGGCAACGTCGAATGGGAAGGCGTACCCCTGCGGCATTTCCTCGATGAGATGAAAGTGCTGCCGGCCGCGTCGGTGCGCTGGCTGACTGCGGAGGGCTGGGACCAGCCAGCGACGCCGGAAGGCTCCGATTTCGCCAAGAGCTACCACATCGACGATCCGGCGCTCGACAACGCGATACTCGCGCTCAAGATGAACGGCGAGCCGATTCCCGCGGCGCACGGCGGCCCGCTGCGCCTGATCATCCCGGGCTTCTACGGCAACATGAACGTGAAGCTGCTGACCAAGCTCATGCTCATGTCCGAACAGTCCCCGAGCGCCTTCCAGTCGGTCGGGTACCGCTTCCCGCTCAAGCCCGTGCAGCCCGGAGAGTTCAAGGCGGGCGATTACACGCTGAACAACAGCCGGCCGACCTACGGTCACATGATCAAGAGCGTGATCTTCTCGCCGCTGCCCGAAGACAAGCCGAAAAGCGGCCCGGTGGAGATTACCGGTGTCGCCTTCAATGACGGCATGGCGCCCATCACCAGCGTTCAAGTGTCGGCGGACGGCGGCAAGTCCTGGCAGGAAGCGACGATCAAGCCGGCCGAAGACCCCTGGGCGTGGTACCACTGGTCGGCCAAGGCGAATCTTGGCGCCGGCGAGAACACGCTGATGTCCAGGGCGACCGACGCGCTCGGCCGCACGCAGCCACTGGACGGTCTCGTCCGGTGGAATCCGCGCGGCTACGAGTGGAACGGCGTGGAGCGCCTGGTCGTCACCGCCTAGCGTCACTGACTAGCTCGTGTCCGGGAGCGCCGCTCGGCGGCGCTCCCCATTTCCGTTCAGAAGTCTTTTGCGAGGGCAACGCGCGATGCGTCCGGGTGCACTGTTGCTTGCAGCAGGTATTGGTTTTTTCGCTGCCGGGGTCGTCGCCTCGGACCGCATCGAGCTTCCACCGGGGCCAAACCGTGACCTCGTATACGCCAGGTGTCGCGTCTGCCACGACCTCCAGTACGTCGTCGATTCGGCTGGCATCACCCGTGACAACTGGGTGGCCTTGATCCAGGACATGGGCCGCTACGGATTGCGCATTCCAGATGACGAGCGAGACAAGATAGTCTTCTATCTCGGCACCTATCTCGGGCCCAACCCTCCCGGAGCGTCGCCGTCGAGCGCGCCGCCCGCCCGAGCCGAAGTGGATGGCAAAGAAGTGTATGCGCGACAGTGCACGTCCTGCCATCAGGCCGAAGGTACGGGTCTCCCCAGGACGTTTCCGCCTCTGGCGGGCAATCCTGACGTGTATCTCGACCGATTTTTCCCGGTCTACGTGGTGCTGAACGGGCTCGAAGGACCGGCAACCATCAACGGTGAGCACTATCAGGGTGCGATGCCGCCCTTCGACCATCTTTCCGACGCCGAAGTGGCGGCAGTGATTGGCTACATTCGCAACGCCTGGAACAATGAAAAGTTCAAGCCCGCGGGCTTTGTCAGCGTGGACGCCGCTGCAGTACGCGAGGCGCGCGGAAAGCGGATGGCACCCAAGGACGTTCTCGCCTACCGCGCGGCCCACAAGTAAAGCAGTTCGCCCGCGCACTCGCCGTGCCCGCGCGTCGGGTGGGTCTCCCGACCTGAAATCGAAGCGGCACCCACTCACCTTGGCCGGGACTCGGCGAGTGTGAAATTCCTTCTTTCCGGAAGATTCCTGGCCGGATTCTCGCCAAGTGGCATGGCTGATGCTGCTCATTCCTTAGGCACTTTGCCTCACGAGGGAGTGGCCCGGCCATGACCAAAATGGTGATTCGAAAGCGTAACAGAGAGGATGTGCAATCTCACGCGACGCTGGCGCAGGCGGAGCGCGGCGAGCGCCTGACGAGCGCCGCGCTCGGCGATGTCTACCCACGCCTCGCACCGATGCCGGCGCAGAACGATGCCGCGCCTTCCGCCCAGCAGAGCCTGCGGGAACTCGTGGCCTGGGGCCGCACCGCCGCGCGCGAACATGCCCAGGATGCGCATCGCTACATGCTCGTGTTGCGCTTCGCGCTGCTCAATCTGGTGGGCATCTCATTGCTCGGTGCGGCCTACGCGCAAGGCCTGGTGCACAACGTCATCGACTGCCGACCGCACGTATCTATCGGTACTGATCTTCCTCGTTTTCCTGGGCGGTCTGGCGATCTGCTCGCGCAGGGTCTGGCAGACGAGCCGCGAGCTGAACAGCCTGCGGGCACGCGAAGCGGCGGTGACGTCGCCCGCCATGCGCCTCCTCGCCCCGCTGCTCGGGCGCACCGCCGAGAGTCGCGGCAACCTCGCCAACGCGGCGCGCATGCGCCTGTCGCACCGCATTGCGATCGTGCGGCACGTCGCCAACATGCTGGTCCTTCTCGGCCTGATCGGCACCGTGCTCGGTTTCATCATCGCGCTCTCGGGTGTCGATCCGGCGCGCGTCGCGGATGTCGAAGCGATCGCTCCGATGGTCTCCACACTCATAAGCGGGATGTCGACCGCGCTCTACACGACGCTGGTCGGCGCCATCCTGAACGTCTGGCTGACTGCCAATCATCAGCTGCTCGCGAGCGGAACGGTGAAGCTGATCGCCGCGCTCGTCGAGCGCGCGGAAGACCATGCGCGAGATTGATCTCTTCGATGACGAAAGCGGAGCCACCGTGTTCCGCGACGTCATCATGCTCGCGCTCGCCGGCTTCGTGATGCTCGTGCTGCTGCTTCTGCCGCACCTGAATCCGCGCGCCAGGACGGACGATGCGGCGCGCAGCCCCGGCAACGTCATCATCGAGGCGCGCTGGCCGGACGACGTCAACGCCGACGTGGACCTGTGGGTGCAGGCGCCGGGCGACGTGCCGGTGGGCTACTCCAACGCGGCGGGCACGGTGTTCAACCTGTTGCGCGACGACCTCGGCAACGCGGCGGATCTGACCGGGCTCAACTACGAGTTCTCGTACAGCCGCGGCATACCTGCCGGCGAGTACACGGTCAACGTGCACCTCTACCGCAATCACGAGAGGCGCAGCGTTCCGGTCACGGTCGTCGTGAGCGTCAAGGGCGGCGTCAACGATTCGGCCAAGCAGATCCTGACCGCCAAGCTCGTGCTGGCACGCGATGGCGAGGAACAGACGGTTTTCCGGTTCAGGCTCGACGAGCACGGACGACTCGAGCGCGGAAGCGTGCACGACCTCCCCAAGCCGCTACGCTCTGCGCGCGGGTTGCCGCCACCCGGTTCGCAAGGCCGCGCGCTATGAACCAGGTTCTGAACCTCTTCGCCCTGTCGCTCGGCCTTGCGACCGCGCTCGCCGCAATCGCCGTCTGGGCGCCGCGCGCGCTGTGGATCAAGATCGCGGCGCTCGCGATCACCGCGCTTTTCGTGCCGCTCACCTACGTCAGCTTGATCGAGCTGTTGAGCCGACCGAAGCCCACCGCGCTCGAATGGCACAACGTCGAGCTCGCCGAGACCAAGGTCCTCGGCGCGGATCTGCGCGAGGGCGAGAGCATCTACCTCTGGCTGCGCGTGGCCGGTTCCGACGCACCGAAGTCTTACGTGCTTCCGTGGGATCAGAAGCTCGCCGAGCAGTTGCACAAGGCGCAACGCGAGGCAAGCGAGCAGGGCACCGACCTCCACGCCAGGAATCTCTTCAAGCCCGGCCCGGAAGGCAAGGACCGCCCGGTGTTCTATGCCGAGCCGCAACAAGCCCGGCCACCCAAGAATGCTGCCGCCTATCAGCCCTTCTTCTTCGAGCCCGGCTCCCGGTCGCAGGGCCGCGAAGTCCGCTGAGCGGGTGAGGGCGCGCAGCAGTCAGGAAGGCAGAGGTAGCGCTCGGCAGCCCGTGCGCGCGACAATGCGTGTCCACTGGACTTCCAGGAAGACGCGCCATGGAATCGCTCACCGCGCTGGGCAGTAACGTCGGAACTCTGCTGAAGGCGCGCGGCGATACCCTCGCCGTCGCCGAATCCTCCGCGGGGGGATTGATCAATGCTGCGCTCGTCGCGGTACCGGGCGCCTCCGCGTATTACCTGGGCGGCGGCATCGTTTACACGGTCGCGGGTCGGTCCGCTCTGCTCGGCATCACGGCGCAGGACATGGCGCACACTCGCTCTTCGACCGAACCGTTCGCGCAACTGCTTGCGCAGCGGGTGCGCGCCAGCCTCGGTGCAACCTGGGGGCTCAGCGAAACGGGCGCCAGCGGTCCGACCGGAAATCGCTACGGAGATTCCGCCGGCCATGCCTGCATCGCGGTGTGTGGCCCGGTCGAGGCGGTGATCACCCTCGAGACGGGCAGCGCGGATCGCGAAGCCAACATGTGGGTCTACGCGCGCCGCGCGATCGAGCTGCTGGAATCCTGCCTCCGCAAGGCGTGAATTCCGCGGGACTCAGTCCGCGTAGCCCGGCATCTCGCGATCGAGCACTCGCATCATCGCTTCGAAATAGAGGCGCTCGCGTTCCGGGCGAGGATGGCGGTCGTGCTCGGGCGGCGCCTGCACCCGAGCGACGATTTCGTCCGAGAGCACCTCGAGCGGCCGGCCGGTGCTCATCGCCAGCACCTGGGTGCGGCATACGCGCTCGAGCCTGTAGAGTCGCCGGGTGGCCTGCGCGATCGTGTCGCCCGTGACGAGCACGCCGTGGTTCTTCATGAACAGGATGTGCTTGTCGCCGAGCAGTGCCGCGAGTCGCTCGCCTTCTTCGAGCGAATCCGCCGTACCGGTATAGGTATCGTCATAGGCGACGTGTCCGTGAAAGAACGCCGCGGTCTGGTTGACCGGCAGGAGGCGGTTGTCCTTGAGACTGTTGAGCGCGACTGCCCAGGTCTGATGCGTGTGCATCACGACACGCGTGCCGCAGATGCGGTGGATCGGCGCGTGGATGCACTGCGCCGAAAGCTCGACGATTCCTTCCCCATCGAGCGTTGCCCCGGACTCGTCGAACACGATCATGTCGCTCGCCCGCGCCTCCGACCAGTGCAGGCCGAAAGGGAGGATCAGGAATCGATCGTCGTAGCCGGGAACCGTGACCGTGAAGTGGTTGTCGATGCCTTCCTCCAGCTCGTACCGCACCGCCAAACGGTGAGCGGCAGCGAGGTGGATTTTCGCCTGCGTGACGGGATCGACGGCGTGCGGGGAAGACAGCGGATGGACGGACATGACGGACCTTTCTGCATCGGCCTGATACCCGTCACGATGATACATTGGCAAGCCTCGAGCCGCTTTCAGCCCCAGGGTCGTTCATGAAGTTCCGCATGCACGAAAATTCGCTGTTTGCCGTCCTGCTGCGATCGCCGTGGTGGATCAGCATTGCCGTCGCCTCGGGCATTACGGTGGTGGCCTCGTTCTTCCTGCCGGTTTCCTATTCGGTCATGGTGGGGCTGCCGTTCCTGGTCATCGGCGCGATCGCCGGATGGCGGCAACTGCGGGCGCCGAGCACTGCGCGGATTGAGCGAACACTCGAGGCGGTCCGTGCGATGTCGTGGGGCGATTTTTCCGGCGTCATGGAGGACGCCTTCCGGCGCGACGGCTACGTCGTCAGCCGGTTGAACGGCGCCGCAGCCGACTTCGAGATGACCAAGGCGGGGCGCACCGCTCTGGCCGCGTGCAAGCGCTGGAAGGTCGCGCGCACCGGCATCGAGCCTTTGCGCGACCTCGATGCCGCACGGCGCGAGCGCGACGCACAAGAGTGCATCTACGTCGCCGTCGGCGAGATCAGCGACACCGCGCGCGCCTTCGCGCTGGAGAAGAAGATTCGCGTCTTGCATGTCGCAGAGCTTGCGAAGCTGCTGCCGCGACTCGGGCGCCGCTGACGCGCGACAGGTCGGTCATGGACAACGTGAAAATGTGGACCGGGGGCGTGCCGGTGGAGCCGGACGCCTACAAGCAGATCGCGAACATCGCGTCGTTGCCGATCCTCGGCGGGCACATTGCCATCATGCCGGACGTGCACATCGGCAAGGGAGCGACGGTGGGCAGCGTGATTCCGACCCGGGGCGCGATCATTCCGTCTGCGGTGGGGGTCGACATCGGGTGCGGCATGATGGCCGTGCGCACCACGCTCGGTGCGTCGGACCTGCCCGACTCACTGAAAGCGATTCGCACCCGGATCGAGCGCGAGGTCCCGGTCGGCTTTGAAGCGCATGACGACCCGGTCAGCGTCGGCGGTGAGGGCCTGTCGGGCATCGCCATCAGCCGCCGCATGAAGGCTCTGAAGGCGCGCTACGAAAAGCTGCGCATCATGGGGCGCATCGGCAAGTTCGACCACGCGCGCGTCTGGCGCCAGATCGGCACGCTCGGCGGCGGCAACCATTTCATCGAGCTCTGCCCGGACGAAGACCAGCGCGTGTGGGTCATGCTGCACTCGGGTAGCCGCAACGTCGGCAACAACATCGGCCAGGTCGCGATCACGACCGCGCGCCGGCTCGCCGAGCGCGCGAACGTCCACCTTCCTGATCGCGACCTCGCCTGGCTGTCCGAAGGCTCGCCCGAATTCGACGAGTACGTCGAGGGGCTTCTGTGGGCGCAGGACTACGCCGCGCTCAATCGCGACATGATGATGCATCTCGTGTTGCGAGCGCTCGCGCATTTCTTCCCGGGCAGCATCGCGGTCGAGGAGTCGGCCGTGAACTGCCATCACAACTACGCCAGTCGCGAGGAACACTTCGGCGCTTCGGTATGGGTCACGCGGAAAGGTGCAGTGTCGGCGCGCGAGGGCGAGCTCGGCATCATTCCGGGCAGCATGGGAACGAAGTCGTACATCGTCCGCGGCAAGGGGAACGCCGCGGCATATCACTCGTGCAGCCACGGCGCGGGACGGCGCATGTCGCGCACGGAAGCGAAGCGTCGCTTCTCGCGTGACGACCTGATCGCGCAAACGTCCGGCGTGGAGTGCCGCAAGGACTCGGGGGTGATCGACGAGCTGCCGGGCGCGTACAAGGACGTCGACGCGGTGATGGCGGCGCAAACCGACCTCGTCGAGGTCGTCCACACGCTCAAGCAGGTGCTCTGCGTGAAGGGCTGATTTCGCCCTGCACCCGGTTTTTGGCTAAACCGCGGCCAGCCTCCGCACTTCGGACAGGTTCACGACCTTGCGGTCGTGCATGATCACACCGGGCGCCATGTGGCTGTTGAGCCACTGGATGACGGGGAGAAATTCTGCGCGCTCAGTCGAGGTGGCGTGCGTGTCCATTTCGAAAACACCCACGCCCTGTTCGGCGGCACGGATGTAATTGTCCGAATCGCTGATCCGCGTGAGGAAGGGCAGGCTCAGCGAGCGCAGGAACCGCTCGAGCGGCTCGTACACCGGCATCGAGCTCCGTACCCGGTTGGCCACCACCCCGATCTTGATATTGCGTGCGCGGACGCGCCCCAGGAGCAGCAGATTCTTGAGGAAGTCTGCCGTCGCGTGGACATCGATCGACGAAGGGCCAACGGGGATCACCACCATGTCGGCCTTGGCGACGACGTCCTGCAGCAGCAAACCCTTGACGCCCCCCGGGGCATCGAGAATCTGGATGTCGGTTTCCGTCGGCACCCAGGTCTGCAGGCTGCGCAACAGGTGCGCCTTCTGGGGCGTGCCGTTCGCGCCGTGTATGCGGGTCAGATGCTCGGGGCGAAGCTTGAGCCACTGCAGGCTGGAGCCCTGCGGGTCGTAGTCCTGGATCGCGACTTTGGCGTTCGCGGCGGCGTAATAGGAGGCAATATTGGTCGTGACCGTGGTCTTGCCACAGCCGCCTTTCGAATTGATCACCAGTATGGTGCGCATGCCTCGTCCCCGCCCGTTTGCCCGATGCCCCGTCCCAAGCAGCACTCATGCCGATTTTCCTTATGTTTCATCGCCGTGGGTGGGTGTAAGTCACAGGTTTCCGCGTGTTGCCCCGCGCACACCGTGGGTCGTGACGCAGTTCTCATATGGCCGGCCCGTCGGGCGCCGGATGTCCGCGCGGGCGACCGGATTGCCAGGCCCGTTACGGAGCGTTATATAGTCCGCGCATGGACTATCGAACCCTTGGACGCACCGGCGTGCGTGTGTCGCAACTCTGCTGTGGGACCATGTCCTTCGGCGGCGATGCGGACGAGGCCGCCGCGCAGGAGATGTACCGCGCGTGCCGCGAAGCCGGCATCAACTTCTTCGACACGGCGAATCAGTACAACGCCGGGCGCTCGGAGGAGCTCCTCGGACGCCTGATCAAAGGCCATCGCGAGGAGCTGGTGCTCGCGACGAAATGCTTCAATCCGACCGGCAAGGACGTGAATGCGCGGGGCGGGTCGCGCCGGCACATCACGCGTGCGATCGAGGAGAGCCTGACGCGGCTCGGCACCGATCGCGTCGAAGTGTTCTACCTGCACCAGTACGACGAGCTGACGCCGTTCGAGGAGTCGCTGCGCGCGCTGGAGGATCTTGTCCGCGCCGGCAAGATTCTCTACCCCGCGATCAGCAACTACGCGGCGTGGCAAATTCAGAGGTGCCTTGGCATCCAGGAGGCGCACCGCTGGGCGCGCGTGCAGGTCGTGCAGCCCATGTACAACCTGGTGAAACGCCAGGCCGAGGTGGAGATCCTGCCAATGGCGCAGGCGAATGGCATCGCGGTCGTGCCCTATGGGCCGGCCGGCGGCGGACTGCTGTCTGGGAAGTACGAGCAGAAGCACAAGCCTGCGACCGGGCGCCTGGCGCAGAACGCCCAATACCGCATCCGTTACAGCGAGGACTGGATGCACGAGACCGCGGCGAGCTTCGCCGCCTTCTGCAAGGCGCGTGATGTCCACCCGGTGAGCATGGCCGTCGCATGGGTGGGCAGCAATCCCGGCGTCACTGCGCCGATCATCGGCGCGCGTAACGTCGATCAGCTCCGGGCGTCGCTCGACTCGATCAATGTCGCCATGACCCCCGAGCTGCGCGCCGAAATTGCGGCGCTTTCGCGCACGCCGCCGCCCGCCACCGACCGCCTCGAAGAGATCAAGCCCAAGCCCAAGGAATAGTGGCAACAAAAAGGGGCAACAAAAAGGGCCAACAGCGAGGCAACACGAGAGCACCAGAGGTGCGGCCGGCGTCGCTCCCGGCGATTTGATCTCGCGCAATCCCGAGTCCTGCGCGGAATGCTACGGTGAACCTATGGAGGGAATTTCCCCTCGGGCAGTGGGTTCAACCTATTCGAATCGATAAGGGAAATGTCATGCACATCGTCATGTGGAAGTACGACATCATGGAAGGCAAGAGCAAGCAGGATCTGATCGACGCAGTCAGTGCGGATGGGCCCGATTACTATGGCGTTCCCGGCCTCGTCCGCAAATCGTACGGCATCGCGTCGGATTGCAGGTCCGTGGTCGAGTTCTACCTGTGGAAGACCAAGGCGGACGCCGACAGGTTTTTCAATCGGGAATGGGATGGTGCCGCGGGCAGGCGCTGGGAATCGGCGCCAATGACCCGGCAGGACTTCGAAGCGCCGGTGATCGTCGAATCCGAGCAGAAGCGACTCGTGACCGGCTGACATCCGCCAGCGGGCCTGGTTTGGACAAGTCACAATACCTGTCCCAGGTCAGTCAGACGCCCGCTCGCATGCCCGAGAAACTCCTGCCCACGACAGTCGTGGGCAGTTATCCCCAGCCGGACTGGCTCGTCGATCGACCGCGTCTGTCGAAGATCGTGCCTCGCGTGCGCGTGCGCGAACTCTGGCGCGTGACGGACGAATTCCTCGAGCAGGCGCAGGACGACGCAACCTTGCTCGCGATTCGCGAGATGGAGCGCGCCGGGATCGACATCATCACCGATGGCGAGATGCGCCGCGAGAGCTACTCGAGCCGCTTTGCGACGCAGCTCGAGGGCGTGGATGCGGACAACCCCGCAATGATCACCAATCCCTCGGGCCGCAAGCTGCCGGTCCCCCGGGTGATCGGCAAGATCCGCCGCCGCCGCGCGGTCGAGGTGCGCGACATGCAGTTCCTGAGGCGCAACACCGATCGTCTCGCCAAGATCACGCTGCCCGGTCCGTTCACGCTTGCTCAGCAAGCGGCAAACGAGTTCTATCGCGACGCCGCCGAGATGGCTATGGACTACGCGGTGGTCGTGAACGAAGAGGCGCGCGACCTGCAAGCCGCCGGCGCGGACGTCATCCAGCTCGACGAGCCGTGGCTGCGGAACGATCCGGAAGCGGCGAAGCGCTACGCGGTTCGGGTGATCGATCGCGCGCTCGAGGGCTTGACCGTGCCGACAGTCGTCCACCTGTGCTTCGGTTATGCGGCGGTGGTGCATCAAAAGCCGACTGGCTACTCGTTTCTGCCGCAGCTCGCCGAATGCAGCGCCACGCAGATATCGATCGAGGCGGCGCAACCGCGCCTCGATCTCGGCATTCTGAAAGACCTCGCGAACAAGCAGATCCTGCTGGGGGTGATCGACCTCGGCAACGCGGAGGTCGAGACGCCCCAGCAGGTTGCCGAGCGAATACGCCACGCGCTCCGCCACGTGAGCGCGGACCGGCTCATTCCGGCGCCGGACTGCGGCATGAAGTACCTGCCGCGCGCGATCGCCTTCGGCAAGCTCAAGGCACTCGCCGCAGGCGCCGCGATTGTCCGTGGCGAGATTTCCTGAAGATTCGGCCCGACGTACCCGCCGTAGCGCGCGCGATGCAAAAGGAGCGGCATGCCTGACCGATTCGGCCCGCGGGGTGTAATCGCCCTCGTCATTCCGGTGCAGAACTCGAACATGCAACCCGAGTACGAGGCCCTGCGTCCGCCGGGGATCAGCAATCAGATCTACCGGTTCTTCCTGGAAGGGAAGGGCGACACGCCGCTTGCGGCCGCGTTGCGCGTGATCCCGGACACCCTGAAGTGCTGGCCCGACATCATCGTCGTGGGCAACTCCGTGGAAATGCGCGGCGTTTCGGAATCGGAGCACCTCGAATACCGGGCTGCGCTCGCGAAGCGCGCAAACGGCGTTCCAGTCGTGACCGCTGCCGAGGCCTGTGAAGCCGCGCTGCGCGCGCTCGATGCGCGCCGCATCGGCCTGCTCAGCCCCATGTCCGCAGAGCACTCGGAATTTGCTGCGGCCTACTACCGTTCGCGCGGTTTTGAAATCGCTCATTCGGTCTGGCTCGACGTCGGTCTCCCCGAGCACATCATCGACGTCACGCCCGACCGGATCAGGGAGGCGTTCGCGACGATCGCCCGCGAGGAAGTCGATACGCTGCTGCACGTCGGCGGCGCGCTGGCAGTGGTCGACATGCTCGAAGATCTGGAGGCGAAGTTCGCGCGGCCCATCGTCTCGGTAAATGCTGCCACGTACTGGCATGCGCTGCGTCGCCTGGGCGTGTCCGATACATTGCCCGGCTTCGGCAAGCTGCTGGGGCGCTTGAACGCGGTTGCCGGCGACGCGGCGTGATCGATTGTCGCTAAGCGATCCGGCGCAGATCGCGGGCGGTTGCTTCGGGACGTGAAACTCGCTAGGTTACCGCCCGGACGAAGCGCATCCATGCACGATCACTCCAGAAAATTCTGGGCCACATTGGCTCGCGCGGCAGCGATCGTGTCGATGGTTGCAGCCGCGTCGGGCTGCGCGAGCGTGATGTCCTCCGCGACGACGCGCATGTCGCAGAACCTCGCAGCGGCAGTGCTCAACCAGAACGATCCGGAAACCGTACGTCAGGGCGCGCCTGCGTACCTGCTGCTCGTGGATTCGCTGATCGCCGACGACCCCCGGAACAGCGCTCTCCTGCAAGGCGGCGCGCGACTCTACGTTGCCTATGCAACGGCTTTCGTGACCGATCCCGAGCGCGCGCGGCGGCTCACACGTCGGGCGGTGGAATACGCCGATCGCGCGCTGTGCGTGGAGTATCCCCCCGCGTGCGCACCGGACGCGCGCACGGCGGAAGGGTTCAAGGTGGCCTTGGACGCGGCCGGCGCGGCACAGGTGCCCGCGCTCTACACGTGGGCGATCGCGCACGCGGGATGGATTCAGGCTAATAGCGAGGACTGGAACGCGATTGCCGAGCTACCGAAGGTCGAGGCTGCCCTGCGGCGAGTCGTTGCGCTCGACGATGGCTACGAACACGGCGCGCCGCACATGTACCTTGGGGTTCTCGTGACGTTGCGGCCGGCGGCGCTCGGCGGCCAACCGGACGAGGGCCGGCGACAATTCGAGCGGGCGATCGCGCTGTCGGACGGTAAAAGCCTGATGGTGCAGGTGCAGTTCGCGCGCTATTATGCGCGGCTCGTGTTCGACCGCCCGCTGCACGACCGGCTTTTGAAGGAAGTGCTGGCCGCCAAAGTGGAGCAACCCGGCCTGACGTTGAGCAACACGCTCGCGCAGGAACAGGCGCGCAAGCTGCTCGCCGACGCGGATACATATTTCTGACATGAGTGTCGCAACCAAGGCATTGCACGAGCTCGTCATTCCCGCGTATACGGGAATCCAGACTAAGCACGTTCATCTAAAAAAGGTCCCCTGACATGAGAATTTCCTCGGCGATCCTGGCCGTGCTTCTGGCAGTGGGCGTGTCGAGCGCCGCTACGGGTGCAGTGCTCAAGATCGCCACGATCGCGCCCGATGGAACGGCGTGGATGAAGGAGATGCGCGCCGCGGGTGCCGATATTCACAAGCGCACCGGCGGCCGGGTGGAGCTCAAGTTCTATCCGGGTGGCGTGATGGGGAACGATGTCACGGTGCTGCGCAAGATGCAGATCGGCCAGCTGCAGGGCGGCGCCGTGACCGTGCTCGCGCTGTCGCGCGTTTACCCGGACAGCCAGCTCTATGGCTTGCCGTTGCTCTTCCGCTCGCATGCGGAGGTGGACTATGTCCGCGCGCGCATGGATCCGATCCTCATGGAAGGGCTCGCTCGCCACGACCTGATCGCGTTCGGTCTGGCCGAGGGCGGCTTTGCGTACCTGATGTCGGGCACGCCGGTGCATCGAATCGCCGACCTCAAGGCGGAGAAAGTCTGGGCACCCGAGGGCGACGTGATCACGCCCACGCTCTTCAAGATCGCCGGAATCGCGCCGGTCGTGTTGCCGCTTGCCGACGTATACACAGGGTTGCAGACCGGCCTCATCACGGCGGTCGGCATTTCGGCGTCCGGTGCGATCGCGCTGCAGTGGTACACGAAGACCAAGTTCCTCACCGACCTTCCCGTCTATTACACCGCAGGAGCGCTCGTTCTGGATCGGCGTGCTTACGAGCGCCTGACTCCTGCCGATCGGGATGTCGTCCGCGACGTGCTGACGCCCACTTTCCAGGCGCTCGATCGCGCGAGTCGTCGCGCGGACGAGGCGGCGCGCACTGCGCTGAAGAACCAGGGTATCGAGTTCGTGCAGCTGGACGCGGCAGCCAGAGAGGAATTCGAGCGCATTGCTGCCGAGGCCCGTGCGGAGATCGGCAAGCAGGGCCTGTATACGCCCGAGCTCCTGAAGGCGCTGGAACGCCACCTCCGGGATTTCCGCGCTAGATCCGATGCCACCGGGAAACGGTAGCGCGCCAGCCAAGGGTTTGATGCGGGCGCTCGCGCTGGCCGAGAACGCGGTACTCGTCACGCTGCTCGGGGTGCTGGTGGTGCTCGCGGGCGGTCAGATTCTCCTGCGGCAGCTCGATATCGCGCTGACGTGGGTCGACCCGCTGACCCGCCTGCTCGTTCTCTGGGTCGGGATATTCGGTGCGGTGGCAGCGAGTCGCGACAACCAGCACATCGCCATCGACGCGCTGTCCCGGTTCCTGCCGGCGCGCGGACAGCTCGCCGCGGGTGCGGTGGTGGGTTTGTTCGCGAGCGGCGTGTGCGTGGTGCTTGCTTACGAAGCGGCGCGGTTCGTTCTGTTCGAGCACGGGGGCAACACTGCAGCGCTCGGCGGGGTGCCGGCGTGGATCCTGGCGCTCGTGCTGCCGCTCGGTTTCGGGCTGATTGCCATTCGCTATGCAATGCTTTGCGTGTCGCGGGTGCGCGCGCTCGCAGCCGCGCGCACAGACGCATGATCGCCGCCTCCCTCGCGCTCCTCGTGGTCGCGCTGCTCGGTGCACCGTTGTTCGCCGTGATCGCCGCGAGCGCGCTCACCGGTTTTGCATCGAGCGGCATCGACCTCTCGGCCGTGGTGATCGAGTTCAATCGCCTCGCGGAAACCCCGCTGCTGGTCGCCATTCCGCTTTTCACGTTTGCGGGCTACCTGCTTGGCGAGAGTGGCGCGCCGCAACGCATCGTGCGGCTGACCCAGTCGTTCCTGGGCTGGCTTCCGGGCGGGCTCGCGCTCGTGGCCATCGCGACGTGTGCGCTCTTCACCGCGTTCACCGGTGCCTCGGGCGTGACCATCATCGCGCTCGGTGCGTTGCTCTATCCGGCGTTCCAGTACGCAGGTTATCCGGAACGGTTCAGTCTCGGACTCATCACGAGCTCGGGAAGCCTGGGCGTGCTGTTCGCGCCGTCGCTGCCGCTCATCCTCTACGGGATCGTCGCCCAGCAGCTGGGTGTCGGCCGGCCGGTCTCGATCGAGGAGCTCTTCATCGCCGGTCTACTGCCCGGACTCCTCATGCTGGTGATGCTCGGGGCTTGGAGCGTCTGGCGCAATCGCGCGCTGCGCACGCCGCTCGCGGCGTTCTCCTGGACCCAGGCATTCGCCGCGGTGCGCGAGTCCGCCTGGGAGATTCCGCTGCCGTTCGTCGTGCTCGGGGGAATCTACGGGGGACTCTTCGCGGTATCCGAGGCGGCTGCCGTCACCGTGATCTACGTGTTGGTCGTCGAAGTCCTGATCCTGCGCGAGATCCCCTTCGCCAGGCTTCCCGACATTATGCGCAGGTCCATGGTGCTCGTCGGCGCGGTGCTCGCCATTCTCGGCATGGCACTCGCCTCCACGAACTACATGATCGACGCCGAAGTGCCGGTCAAGCTCTTCGACGCGGTGCGGAGCCACATCTCGAGCCCGCTCACGTTTCTGCTGGCGCTCAACGGGTTCCTGCTCGTCCTGGGGATGATCCTCGACATCTTCTCGGCCATCGTGATCATGATCCCGCTGATCCTGCCGATGGCAATCGGCTACGGGATCGATCCGCTGCACCTTGGCATCGTGTTCCTCGCCAACATGCAGATCGGCTATTTCACCCCGCCGGTGGGGATGAATCTCTTCATCGCGAGCCACCGGTTCGGAAGACCGGTGCTTGAGCTGTGTCGCGCCGCGCTCCCGTTCTTCTTCATCCTCCTCGCGGCGGTGCTCATCATCACGTACTGGCCCGCGTTGTCGCTCGTGCTGGTACGCTGAGAGCGTGCACGACGTACGAACAGGCAACCCATGATGCAAGAATCTGACCCGGTCGCCCGGGTGCGCGGATGGATCGGATCGGCGCAGCGCATCGTCGCGTTGACGGGCGCCGGCATCTCGACCGACTCCGGCATCCCCGACTTTCGCGGCCCGCAGGGTGTGTGGACGAAGAACCCGTCCGCAGAGAAGCTCTCCACGCTGGAGCACTACCTCGCCGATCCGGAGGTCCGCAAGCTCGCCTGGCAGACGCGCCTCGCGAGCCCCGCCTGGACCGCACAACCCAATGCCGGACATCTGGCGCTGGTCGCGCTCGAGCAGCGCGGCAAGCTGCATGCGCTGGTCACGCAGAACATCGACGGCCTGCATCTCCGCGCCGGGCACTCGGCCGCGCGCGTGATCGAGGTTCACGGCACGCTGCACGAGGTGACCTGCTGGGGCTGCGGCTGGCGTGGACCGATGCAGCCGGTGCTGGAGCGCGTGCGCGCGGGCGAGGCCGATCCGCCATGCGATACCTGCGGCGGCATCCTGAAGAGCGCCACCATCTCGTTCGGCCAGGCACTCGAACCCGAGGTGATCGAGCACGCGCTGCGCGTCGCCGGGGAGGGGGATCTTCTGCTCGCGATCGGCACCAGCCTGCAGGTCTACCCGGTGGCGAATGCGGTGCCGCTCGCCCGGGACGCGGGCGCCCGCGTCATCATCGTCAATGCGCAGCCGACGCCCTACGACGACATCGCCGATGCCGTATTGCGCGAGCCGATCGGGCAGGTGCTGCCGCGCATCGTCGACATCGCCGGATGAGGGGATCGGACGTGCCGACTCGCCCTGGCGTCTGAGAGCATGATCGCCGCGCTCTACTCCGTGTCGTCCATATTGCTCGGGACCGCGATCCTGGTCACGGGTAGCGGCCTGTTCGGAACCCTGCTCGGCGTGCGCGCAGGGCTGGAAGGGTTCGGAGACGTCGTCATCGGACTCATCATGTCGGCGTACTTCGTCGGGTTCTTCATCGGAACGTTCGTCTGCCCGGCGATCGTGCGGCGGGTCGGGCACATCCGCGCCTTCACGATGTTCGCCGCAATCGCCTCCGCAACCGTCATCCTCCATGGGCTCGTGATCGGACCCTGGGTATGGGGCGCGCTGCGCGTTGTCAACGGGATGTGCCTGGTCGGGTTCTTCATGGTGACCGAGAGCTGGCTGAACACGAACACCTCCAATGAACGACGCGGTCAGGTCTTCGCTGCGTACGTCGCGGTCACGCTTGGCGCGCTGGCGCTCGGGCAGGTCTTCATCGCCACCGCCGATCCGGCGGGGTTCACGCTCTTCGGCGTGGTGTCGATCCTGTTCTCGCTATCGCTCGTGCCCATCGCGTTCACGCGTATCGAGCAGCCCCGACCGGTCACCGTCCCGCACCTCGGTCTGCGACATCTCTACGGGATCGCGCCTGCCGGCGTCATCGGCGCATTCGCTTCGGGGCTCACGGGCAGCGCACTCTGGGGTATGGGCCCGGTCTTCGTGCATCGCATCGGTCTCGATACCGCGGCGGTCGCCGGTCTGATGAGCGCTGCGGTACTCGGTGGCGCAGCGTTGCAGTGGCCGATCGGGCGCTTTTCCGACCGCGGCGACCGGCGTTTCGTGCTGGCCGCGATCTGCGCCACCGGCGCGGTGATGGCGCTCGTCGCGCTGGTGGCCACGCACGGATCACTCCTCGTACTCATGGCGGGAATGTTTTTCTACGGCGGGCTCGCGTTTTCCATCTACCCGGTGAGCGTGGCCTTTGTCAATGATCGCCTGGCGCGCGAGCATGCGCTCGCAAGCTCGAGCGGCCTCCTGCTCGTGTACGGGGTGGGCGCGGCGATCGGGCCGACGCTGGCCGGATCGGCGATGGAGATCTTCGGACCGCGCGCGCTGTTCGTCTATTTCGCGATCGTGTACGTGCCGGTTGCGGTCTTCGCCTATTACCGCACCCGCAAGTCTCCTGAGCCCCACGACGCCGCACGCGGGGTGTTCGTGCCGATGATTCGAACTTCGACGACCGCACTGGAGATGACGGCCGCGACCGAGCCCGGAGCGGATGAGCCGCGGGCGGATTTGCGCTGAGCCGCGCCGTCAGGCGTCGTGCGGCCGCGCCGACGCAACGTCGGCAACGAGCCCGGCGAGCGTCTCCCGGTCAGCCGACTCGCCTCGTTCGCGGAGGCGCGCCACCGCAGCGCGCAGCACCGCGCCTCCGACGTGATGGCCGAGCTTGCGATAGCTCTCGAACTGCGGCTCGTCGAAGAACTGGTTGGCGGTGGACTGGTGCGGGAAATCGCCCTGCTCGAACGCGTAGTTCATGAGGTCGGGCGGCTCGCCGCCGTCCAGCGATGCCTTGATATACAGGAGCGTACCGATGAACCCCGGGCGCCCGTCGCGCGCGGGATAGCGAATCTCGCCGACCGCATGGTGCGCCTTGACGTAGCGGGTGCCTTCGGCCGGTCTGATTGCCGACACGTCGATTTCGATCACCACGCCGAAGTCGGCATAGCACTTGCGGATCGCGTTCGCGAGATCGGTGAACTCGTAGCGCGGGTCGCATCCGGCGTCGACCGCGACGACAGTGCTGCAGCGCCTGCGCACGAGCTCGTAGATGCCGAGGTTCTCGAAGTGGCCGCCGTCGGACAGATAGACGTACGGCAAGCTGCGGTCGGTGAGGCCGAGTAGCTCGGAGACGAGGTACCGGCCGCCGAAGGTCGGACCGAAGGTCTTCCACGTCGAACGATGGCAGGGGTTGCCGCACCAGCGGCCGAGCCGCACGTTGAACACGGTAAGCAGGAAACCGATACCCGCGCTCGTGTGGCTGCCCATGCTCGGGCTGACCGCTGCGCCGGAGATGGCGACCGCGCTGCCGATCGAGACTCCGCGCATGTAGTCGCGCGCCCGCCGGTAACCCCCGAGACACCCGGCTCCGCCCGCTTGACCGGGGCTGTGCGGCGGCAGCTCGAAGCCGCAGGAGAGCGGTGTGAACGTGAACGAGGCCGCCTTGCGCGTCTGCCATGCGAGCTCGCTGCCGCGCACGAGGTTGATCGCCGTATTCACGATGTGCAACGGCCGCTGCGTCGCGCGTACGTCCGCGAAACGGAGATCGTCGTCCGGATCGAATCCGGTGAAGCCGTGCGCCGCACGTCCACCCGCAGCAGCGTGGGAAGCGCCGAGATAGCAGCGGATCAGGCGGTCGCGGTAAAAGGCGTACAGCGAGAAGACGTTGACATCGACCCGCCAGGAGAGCACCAGGGCGATCGCGAGTGCAGCCGCCGCCGCGATCAGCACGGTCTCGAGCGGTACGGCGCTCACCGCCATGAGGGTCGGCAGCACGGCCTGCCGCCATTCGGCCTCGTCGCTGTATTCGGGAAGCGCGCGACCGTCGATCAGGAGCAGGCCGAGGTGAATGCCATAGGAGAGCAGGAGCAACACGCCCCCGATGAACACGTACGGCGCGAGCTTGACGAGCCACGCGCGCACCTTCCCCCCCTCCGCGCCGCCGAGTTGGCCACGGCCGAGCATCACGCCGAGCACCGAGGTGGCGACCCACGACGCGCCGCCCGCCGCGATGACCCACCCGCGCGCCCAGAGGAAGAAGACCGGCGCGAAGATCACGAAGGCGCAGAGCGCCGCCCAACCGAACGCGGCCACGGTCACCCACCCGCCCAGTCGCGCCCACCACTCCCGGTCCGCGTCGGTCCAAATACGTCCCATGAGGCCGATATGGATGACCGCGGTGCCGCAGAAGACACCGAACAGCATTAAGCCCGCGCCGAATCCGACCGCCCACCACTTGCCGACGGGATTGACGGGATCGCCCGGGTTCGCGGACCAGAGCGAGTGTTCGGGCAGCGCAAGCCATCCGGTGAATTCGGCGTAGATCCACAGCAGCACGCCGGCGATCAAGCCCGCAATCACCGTGGCGACGAAACTGAGCACGACGCGGCGGAAGCGATGCCCGCTGTCGCCTTCGCGTGCGGAACGGTCGCGGCTGCGCCGGTGGTTATAGAGAATCCAGCCGAAGACCCAGGGCGAGAAATACAGCAGCATGCCCAGTCCGAGCCAGTAGCCCCACGTGGGCTCGGCTTCGATGTGTATGCGCAGCGAGAAGTAGACGTAGCTGCTGAGTGTGATCGAGGCGAGCATCGCCAGCATGGCGACCCCGGTCGCCATGGCGAGGGCGACGTCGGGGTCGCCGGTTCTCTTTCCAGCCGCGCCCGGCAGGCTTGCGGCGATACCGAGCGCGGCGAGGAGTATCGCGATCCCCGAGGCGGCGAGCATCCAGGAGTCCGCCCAGAGCGAAAGTCGCTCGACGAGCGGCACGAACGCACGCAGCGCGAGTAGTGGGAACGCCAGCCCGAAGACCAGACACAGCAGGTTGAGATCGAAGTTACGCAGGTAGGTCGCGATCGCTGCCCACGTATCACCCGACAGCAGACCGCGCTGCGGCGTGAGGTAGTTGCTGTAGTCGCGCAGGTAGCGCACCGCCGGATGGTCCGGACGCGGTGCACCATCGGGCGACACGGGCGCTACGCGATCCTCGATTGCGCGAACGTCGCCCTCGGCTTCCCTGTGGATGAGCGCGGTGAGCCAGCTCCCGATGTAGCCGCCACCGGAAACGGTGGAGAGATAGTCGAAAGCGCGCAAAGCACGCAATTCGCCGAGTGCCTGGATGATGCCGAGATTGAAAGTCGCACTGCGGATTCCGCCGCCCGAGAAGGCGAGTCCGGTCAGCCGCGCTTTCTCTGCGCACTCAAACGCGTCCGATCCGTCGACTTCGGCGTCCATGGCGAAGGCGCCCAACTCTTCGGCGAGCGAAGCTGAGAACTCACGGCGTGCACCAGCCTCGGAATCAGGGTCTGCGCGCACGTTCGCCATCGCAGAAGCGTAGTCGTTCGGACCGATGGCCGCAATGCGTCTTTCGATCTAAGCGGGCGTGTCGGCGCGGAGAGAGACTCACCCGGTCTTCAGAACGAAGTTGTGGTTGCCGTAGTGAATGTAGTCGGCCCAATCGACCGATCCCGTTTCCCACACGGCCTGACGGCTTGCGACGAGCGCGGCGCTGATGCTCTCTCCCTTCATCAGGCCTTTGTAGAACCGTTCGGCGATCAGCTTGGCGGAATCGTCGCCCACGGGCCAGTACGTGCCGACATAGTTTGCGACACCACCGCGCAGAAATGCCTCGGCAAAACCGACGCTGGTGTCGATGCGCTCCCTGATCGTGGGCGCGCTCGGCGTTCCGCGCGTCGGTGCCGTCCGCACGCGTCCCGCTTCGCACGCGTTGAAGAATACGAGCGCGGGAAGGTTGCCGAGTCCCACGAGATCGCGGCCACTCAGGACGACCTTCCCTGAGCAGAGGATGCCGCTCGCGCTGGGGTCACGCGGGTCGAAGAACGCATGCCCGGCGTAGTGAACGACGTCGTAGGAACCCGAGCGAAACGCCTTCTCCAGCGCGGGCCGGCTTGCATCCTTACCCTGCAGCACGTCGATACGTACTGCGGGCTCGGCGCCGAGGATCTCGCGCACCCGTTGGCCTTCTCTTTCCGCGCCGGGCAGGTCCTGCGTCGGGTTGACCACGAGCAGCATTCTCAGGACCGTGTCCTGGCGGCGCTCCTCGAGCCATCTTGCGACCGAAAGATGGTCGGCCACGTAGCGCCGACTGACGCCGGCCTCCTTCGCGAAGAGCCAGTCGGCTCGCGCCACCTGCATCGTGACGGTTTCCCAGGGGATCCGGGACGACTCGGCATCGTGCACCACGACGATGTGCCGGTCCTTGGCGGCGGCGAGCACCGCAAGCGCTTCCTCCGCAATCACCATCGCAGCGAGGTCGCGTCCGAACCCGGGCGCCCGCCGAAACGTGAACGTCGCGGTTTCGATCTCGGCGAGCTTCTCGTCGAGCGCTTTCTTTTTCACCTCCCGCACGCCGCTGACGACGGTGGCTTTGCTTCCCGCGCCGAGCACCGAGGTGCGAAAGACGCGCTCGGTCGCCGTCTGGCCCTCCTGCCGAACCAGCAGATAAACGGGATCGCGTGTCCAAGTTGCAGCTCGATCCGTGGGCGGGGCCGCCGCCGCGGGTGGCAGTCTGGTCTCGTCGAAGGTGACCTCGAGATCCTCGAACAGCGCCGTGCTCGACAGGCGGAAGAGCTCGCGCTTGATTTCCTCGAATCGCTCCGGCGCAGCCTCGCACAGCGTGACGGAGCGAAACTTGTTTGTTGCGTCCGCGTCCTTGAGTCCTTTCACGAAACCCGCGAGAAGGTTCTCCAGGCTGGCGCGCACGCCGGTCCCCGAGGCCCCGCCGACGAGCACGGTGGCGACTTCCTGGATGCCTCCCAGCACCAGCGTCCGGATCGCGTTCTCGGCCGCAATTCGCAGTATCTCGTCGGTGAAGGTGTCGAATGTGCCCAACCCGACGAACGCAACCATTTCGGCGCGCAGATTTCGCTGTCCCACCGGCATCATGAACACTTCGCCGACGTTTCCGGAGAACATGCGCCGCTGTGTGAGCTCGGTAATCGCGCCATCGAGCCGGTTGTCGAGCGCCCGTGCCGCGCCGGATGGCGAGACCTCGCGATAGATTCCCACCACCAGCGCTTTGGTGTCGACCTCGCAGATATCGCCGAGGGCAATGCGGATGTCCAATCGGTGGGACCGGCGCCTGCCGACCACGATGCTGTCGAAGTGATACTCGGATTCGCCATCGGCGACGCCGGCGGTCGCCGACATCGGCGTGTCGGTGTCCTTCGCATCCGCTGAAACGAACTCCGACAGGACTTCGCGCATTTCACGGCTGCTCAGTCGACGCGAGCGTCGTCCCGGGTAAGGTGATCGCGTCGCCAGCGCCGAGTCGGTGATCGTGCGGGTGATGTCGCCTCGGGCGGCTGCGCGTTTCTGCGGGAGCAGGCTCGTGCTCCCGGTGCCGAGCAGGTCCACAACCGCGCGCGCCACCAAACGGTTGTTCGGCAGGCTGCCGTGGGTTTCCTCGATATAGTAGGTCGCTTTCGTCCCCGGTATTTCCGCGAATGCGAGCGGAACGGTGCCGTCGCCAGCCATGGAGAGCTCGTAGACGAATTCGTTGCTCTGTTCATCCTTGCGCAAGCCGGTGATCGTCTCCCGGTTCACACCTGCGATGAGGAAGAAGCGTTCGTCCGCGGGCGCGAGCTTCCCCAGGACCTTGGGCACCTGGCGGAGCACGCCAGGCACGGGCTGAGGTCCCGACGCAGGCCATTGCCCGGGATCGAACAGATCGATCGCGGTGAATCGCTCGGGCGAGGGCAACAGCTGGCAGAACCCAGGCATGGGCGCGAGCACCTGGGTCACGATCTCCTCCGCGTCGTGCCGCAAGTCGATGAACGCGAGCTTCTTTACGGTATCGCCGACACCACGCATGCTTTGCACCGCTGCAAAGGAGCCGAAGTTCGGTGTACCGAGCATGATCACCTGGGCGACTTTCGCGCCGTGGTCGGCGCCGAGTGCGGTCACCGCGGCGCGTGCGACCAGACCGCCCATGCTGTGGCACACGAGACTCACGCCATTCAATTCCGCGTCGGTACGAATCCGCCTGCCGAGCTCGGCGCCGAGCGTGTCGAGGCTCTGCCGCCAGTCGTACGCGTGGTAGTCGGCGTCGATGCCCGCGGCGCGCAGGCGCAGCTTCAGCTTAAGGTAGTAGAGGAGGATCACGCCGAGCGGCGCAATCTCCACGCCGGAGTCCATTGCGATCTTCGTGATGCCGCCGGCGGCGATCTCGAGCGGATCGAACCAGATTGCGTTCTCGATCGGATTCAACTGCCCGAGGTGCGAGCCGGTGATTCCAGGCAGGATCAGCACCTTCGCGCCGCCGCGCGCGCGCCTGGCGGTCGCCCGCTGGGCCAGCTGGCGCAATTCCGCGTAGTCCTGCGTACCGAAATAGTCTTCGAGAACGCCCGCGTCCTCGCCCGTGAGCAGCGCGCGCTCGATCTCTGCGTTGCTCCAGCGCGCGCCGGTAACGGGCGCGGCGCCCGTGGCTTGCCGGCCGGCGCGGGTCACGCCGCGTTTGGCCTTGAACCTGGATTGCGATCTGGACTTTCGGGAAGTTGTTCGAGTACGTGCCTTGCGTGCCGTCTTTTGTGCCATCGGGGTAGCCTCCTTGGAGGTCCGGTTGGTCAGGTGATGCGCTGCGTTCAGCTTTCCGGGCCGGCGTAGGCGCCGGCCGTGTGCGGGAACAGCGACTTCACGATCTTGAATCGCGAGATGTCCGTCGTTGCATCCATGTGCAGGAAGATGGCTGCATCGCGGACCAACTTCTCCACGCCGAAGTCGAGCATCACCCCGTTGCCACCGTGGAGCTCCATGGCGTGCGTGCACACCTTGAAGACTTCCTCGGACGCGAACAGCTTGACCATGTTGCAGAGTGGGTCGGCGTCGGAGGCACCTTCGTCGACGGCGCGCGCAGCCTCCCGGAGGAGTGCACGCACGGCGGCGAGCTTCGTCGCCATCTCGGCGAGCCGCAGGGCGACCGCCTGGTGCTTGATCAGGATCCGCCCGCCCTGGATGTAGTTCTGCACATATTCCGCGGTGCGCTCGAATGCTGCCATGCCGACGCCCAGATTCTTCGAAGCCTGGATGATTTTTCCCGGGCGGAAATAGATGCCCGCCTTCCCGAGGGCATCGTTCTCCACCAGCAGGTGGTCCGCGGGAACGCGGCAGTCTTCAAATACGAGCTCGCCGTTGTTCATGAAGCGGCAGCCCATGGTCTCGTTGCAGCGGGCGACGGTGAGGCCGGGCGCATCGCGCGGAACGATGAAGCTCGAGGTGCCCTGCAGCATGCCGACACCCGGTTTCGTGTTGGCGTAGACCACGAAGAGCCCTGCATCGTACCCGTTGCTGATGAACTGCTTGCGCCCGTTGATCACCCACTCGCCGCCCTTGAGGGTCGCTTTCGTCTGCATCGCCGCTTCGGGCACGTTGTATGGCAGCCACCGATCCGACGCGCCGCGCGGTTCGGTGAGGCAGTGCGCGAACAGTAATCCGGGATCCTCGACGAGACGCGTGAACCAGCGCTTCTGCAGGTGTGTCGGTGCAAGGTTTCGCAGCAGCACCGACACCTTCCAGTTCTGTACGAGCTTGTCGGCAAGACCGGAGTCGCCGCGTGCGATCTCCTCCGAGATCAGCGAGAACGTCTGTACCTCGCTGGCAGGATCGAGTTGCATTCCGCCGTATTCCTCCGGCACGCCGAGCGTCCGGATGCCGATCCGATCGGCTGCCTCGAGAATGCTGCGCGGTAGCCGGTCGTCCGGGTCCATGCGCCACTCGCGCTGCCACTCGCTCCGGATGAAGGGCCTGACGAAGTCTTCCACGAATGCGCGGCAACTCTCGCGCATCAGCCGCTGTTCCTCAGACAGTCCGCGATCGAACATCTCCATCATGTCTTTCTCCCGTGGGACGGACGGCCGACCCGCGTCGGAGCGCTCGTCTGCGCATCAATCATAGCGCGCATCGGATCGCGCATCGGTGCCTTGCGGCCCGGCCGAAAACCAACCGACAGGATGTCGACGCACTCCATCCGAGGATGACCGGGTATGATGCCGCTGCGATGTCACACGGAGAGATCGCCGATTTTCAGGCGCGCCGCATCCGCAGCGGTGCTTCGGCGTTGGAATTTCGTCGAATCCTGCCTGCGGGAGATCGAGGCGCTGAATCCGCGGCTTAACGCTTTCGTCTGCGATCGACGCGGAGGGCGCGCGTGCGGCCGCTCGCGAGTCGGACGCGCGTATGCGCGACGGCGCGGCTCGCGGGCCGCTCGACGGCGTTGCGCTTGCGGTGAAGGACAACATCGACGTCGCCGGTCTGCCAGCGGCCGGCGGAATCGGCGCACTCAAGGCGCGTGTCCCGCGGACGATGCGACCTGCATCGCACGCCTGCGTGAGCGGGGCGCGGTCTTTCTCGGCAAGACGCTGATGGACGAAGCGGCGCTCGGGGCGCTGGGCGACAATCCCGTTTTCGGCCGCTGCCACAATCCGCGCGCGCATGACCATACGGCCGGCGGCTCGAGCAGCGGCTCTGCGGCGGCAGTGGCCGCCGGACTCTGCATTGCGGCGCTCGGCACCGATACGCTCGGGTCGGTTCGAATTCCTGCGTCCTACTGCGGAATTGTCGGATTTGTGCCGAGCGCGGGGCGCGTCGACTCCACTGGCGTGCTGCCGCTTGCGCCCTCGCTCGACCGGATCGGCGTGCTTGCCCGTACCGTAGCCGACGCCGCCTGCGTTGCCATGGCGCTGTTCGATTGATTTGCTCGCTCCCGCGCCGACGGCCGTCGATCGGCGTGCTACGTGGACTCGAGAGCCGGCGTGCCCGACGCGATCCTCGCACCGGTCCAGGAATCCGCGCGGGCGCTCGCCCGCGTGGGGCACCGCATCGTCGAGATCGATGTCGGGGCATTCGACTGGACAGCCGCACGCCGCGCAGCCTTTCTCCTTACCGAGGTGGAGGGCGCGCGGGTGCATTCGGCCTTGCTCGATGACGCGCTCTCGGCGATCTCGCCGATCTGCGCCGCGCGCTGGAATTCGGTCGAAGCGCGGGCACCGAGCGGGTCGAACGCGCCTCGACACAGATCAGGCACGCGCGCGGCGCATTACTCGGATGGCTTTCGCAGTGCGATGTGCTGCTTCTTGCCTACGACTCCCCAAGCCGCGTTTCAGTTCGGCGCTGCAGTGCCGGCGAGCCAGGCCGACCTTACTGCGCCGGCGAGCATCGCCGGGCTGCCTGCCGTTAGCCTGCCTGCAGGTACGCGATGGAAGGGCTCCCTGTCGGCGCCCAGCTCGTCGCAGGGCATGGCCGTGACACGCTGCTCCTCGGCGTCGCCGCGCGCGTGGGGTAATCTCTAGCCCTTATCGCACCAACGCCCCCTATGCCGCACACACCCGCCTCCCCGGCACTCGCGCGGTTCCGCGTGCTCGACCTGACCCGGGTGCGCGCAGGCCCGACCTGCGTCAAGCAGCTTGCCGACTTCGGTGCCGACGTGATCAAGATCGAGCTCCCGCCGTCGATCGAGGTCGACACGATGAGCGGTCCGCGGCACGGGTTCGACATGCAGAACCTGCACCGCAACAAGCGCTCGATAACGCTCAACATCAAGTCGCCAGAGGGCCGGGACATCTTCATGCGGCTCGTTGCGCGCGCCGACGTGGTCGTCGAGAACTTCCGGCCGGACGTCAAGGTGCGGCTCGGCATCGACTACGACTCGATGAAACGCGTCAACCCGCGGATCGTGCTGGCCTCGATCTCGGGGTTCGGGCAGGACGGACCGTATGGCAGCCGGCCCGGCTTCGATCAGATCGCGCAGGGCATGGGCGGCCTGATGATGGTCACCGGCGAGCCGGGCCGCGGTCCCATGCGAGCGGGCACTGCGGTCGCCGACCTGGCGGCGGGCATCTACGCCGCGTGCGGGGTGCTCACCGCGCTGCTCGAGCGGGAGACGTCCGGCGAAGGGCAATGGGTGCAGTCGAATCTTCTGCAGGCGCAGATCGGCCTCATGGACTTCCAGGCTGCACGGTATCTCTTGACGGGCGAGGTCCCGCAGCAGGTCGGCAACGACCATCCGCATTCGATGCCGACTTCCGCCTACCGGACGAAGGATGGATACCTCAACGTCGGCGCATCCGGGAAAGTCATTTTTGAGCGCTTCTGCAAGGCCATCGGTCGAGAGGCATGGCCTCAACGTCCGGAGTTCGCCGACGAGAAGGCGCGCGCGAAGAACCGCGCGCAGCTGAATGCCGAGATCGGGCAGATCCTGGCGACCCGGACCACCGCCGAATGGAGCGCACTCCTGAACGAGACCGGCGTCCCTTCGGGTCCCATCTACACTATGGACGAAGTGTTTGCCGATCCGCAGGTCCGGCATCTCGGTGCCGCAGCAGCGGTGCAGCATCCCACGCTTGGCGAGATCCGCATCGTGAATCAGGTGGTCAAGCTTTCACGCACTCCGGCCGCGATCGTGCAAGCGACGCCGGAGCTCGGCGAGCATACCGACGAGATTCTCACGGAGCTCGGATTCTCGGCCGCGGATCTGGCCGGGCTGCGCGAGCGCTGCGTCATCTGACAACAGGGAGATTTCATGTCGAATCCGCGTATCGAATATCAGTTCTCGACATCGCGCGCCAGGCTCGCGGCACCGGGCGGCAAACCGATCGTCGTCATCCTCGTGGTGAACGTCGAGCACTGGCGCATCGAGGATCCGATGCCGCGCACGCTGATCACTCCGCCGCACGGCAAGGAAACGATTCCCGACGTGCCGAACTTCAGCTGGGCGGACTACGGGATGCGCTGCGGACTGCCGCGCATGCTCGCGTTGTTCACCGAGCGCCGCCTGCCGGTCGCGACGAGCTTCAATGCGGGCGTGATCGACGCCTATCCGGAAGCGGCGCAGGCGATGCTCGAGGCCGGGTGGGAATTCGTCGGGCACGGAATGCACCAGAAGACGTTGACTGCCGCGCCGAACGAGCGCGAGATCATCGAGGCGTCGCTCGACAAGATCGAGCGCTTCACCGGCAAGCGGCCGCGCGGTTGGCTCTCCCCGGGACTGCGCCAGACGTGGGACACGCTAGACGTTCTGAAGTCCTGCGGCATCGAGTACTGCCACGACTGGGTGATCGAGGACGTGCCGGTGTGGTTCAGGACCAAGCACGGACCGATCATCGCCATGCCGTACAACCTCGAGGTGAACGACAGCCTGATCTACGCCGTGCAGCAGCAGTCGACCGACGAGATGTACAAGCGGCTCGTGCGTACCGTCGAGTGTTTCGCGCGCGAGGCCGAGCACCAGACGCGCATCCTGCCGATCGGCCTGCATCCGCACCTGATGGGGGTTCCGCATCGGTGGGGAGACATGGAGCGCATGATCGATTTCCTGCTGGCGCGCAAGGACGTCTGCTTCATGACCGGCAGCCAGGTCGCCGACTGGTTCGTGGCGCAGTCGCCCGCGGCCTGAGCAGGGGGTCGAACTAGCCGGCCGTCGCGCGCGAGCTCTCTGCCGCCGCGCGATGGCTCTCATCGCGGATGAGCGCGAACACGTCGGCCCGCAACCGGTTGAACTCCGGCGACGTGGTGACCTCGATCGAGCGCGGCCGAGGGATATCGACCTGGATCGTCTTCTTGATGCGGCCCGGCCGTGCGGTCATTACGCACACGCGGTCGGCGAGGAGCAACGCTTCTTCGATGTCATGGGTGATGAAAAGCACTGTCTGATGGTGCCGCTCCCAGACCTCGAGCAGGAGTTCCTGCATCAGCGTTCGCGTCTGCGCGTCCAGGCTGCCGAACGGCTCGTCCATCAGCATGATCTGTGGCTGCAGCATGAGGACCCGCGCGATGCCGACCCGCTGCCGCATGCCGCCAGAGAGCTCGGCAGGATAGTGGGACTCGAACCCGTTTAACCCGACCTGCTCGATGAACTGCGCGGCGCGCGGCCGGTAATCGGCGGCAGGTTGCCCCTGGGTCTTCGGGCCGAACACCACGTTTTCGAACACGCTGAGCCAGGGAAAGAGCGCTGGCTCCTGGAAGACGACGCCGCGCGTGGGCGACGGTTCGCTGACCACTTCGCCGCCCGCGAGCACTCGGCCGCTTGTCGGGCGATCGAATCCGGCGACCAGATTTAGCAGCGTCGACTTGCCGCAACCCGAAGGGCCGAGTATCGCGGTGAACTCGCGGTCGGCGACCGTGAGATCGACATCGTCAACCGCGAGCACGCGCCGTTCGCCCTTGACGAACTCCTTGCGCACCTGCTCGAGCGCGATCGCGGCCGGTGCGCTCACTCGTGCGCCTCCAGCGTGCGCCAGCGCAGGAGGAAATGGGACGCAGCGACGATGACGCGATCCGAGAGATAGCCGAGGAGCCCGACCGAGAACATGGTCGCGACGCAGATGTCCATGCGCCCGACGTAGTACGCGTCCCAGAGCACGTAACCCAGCCCCGATTTGACGGCGATCATCTCGGCGACGATCACCGCGGTCCAGGCCACTCCGATGCCCAGCCGCAAGCCGGTGAAGATCGAAGGCAGTGCGGAAGGAAACACGACCTTGCCGAGCACGGTCGCGGGCCGTGCCCCCATCATGCGCGCCGCGCGGAGCAAGAGGAGATTCGTGTCGCGCACGCCGTGGGTCGTGTTCACCACGACCGGATAGAAGGCGCCAAGGCCGATCAGGAACAGCGCGCTCGCGTCATAGATGCCGAATACCGCGATCGCGAACGGTAGCCACGCTGTGATCGGCACCGGCCGAAAGAGCTGTATCGACGGATCGACGATGCGCGCGACCAGCCGATTCCATCCGATCATCAAACCGAGCGGAATTGCCACCGCCGCCGCGAGGCCGAAGCCCTGCAGGACCCGCCGCATCGAGTACGTGGCGTTGGCGAGCCACGTTCCCGAGTACGGCGAGAGCGAAGCCTGTTCGCTGCCGAAGATCCAGATGTACCAGGAGTCGACCACCTGCGCCGGTGCCGGGATGATCCCCTCGACCACCCAGCGCTCGGCGACGGCGAAATGCCAGAGCGCGAGAAACGCCAGGGGAAGCAGCAGGAACCACGGCGCGCGCAGCACCTTGGGCACGGGACCTCCGATGCTTTGCTGTCTATTGCTTGATGCCGAGCTGCTCCGGCGATTTTCCGGTCGCCTTCGACAGGAAATCGTAGGTGTAATACTGCCCGATCTCGCCCGAGACGTCGCGGACGATCACGCCGTTGTCGGACAGGAACTTCGAGATGCGCTTGATCGACTCGAGCGGCAGCGTCGGATCCAGCTTCGTGATGCGAATCGACTCCTCGGCGACGGGCAGGGGAAGGCCGGCCTTCTCCGCGTAGATCTGCGCCCAGCGCTTGGTATCGGCGGTCGCGATCTTCAGCGCGTCGACATATGAGACCACCAGGCGCTGCACGGCGTCAGGGTTCTTGTCCATGAAGTCGCGGTTCACCGCGAGCACCGAGATGAGCCCACCGACGGTCTTCGAGCGATTGTGATCGATTGTCGGATAGGCGCCCCAGCCCTCGACGATCGCCTGCGCGCAGGACGGCTGCCACACCACCGCCACGTCGATCTCGTTGCCGCGCAACGCCTTCAGGTAGTTCGCGCCGCCGCCGACGATGTTCACTATCTTGAGGTTGCTGTAATTCAACCCGTGCTCCTTGACCGAGGCTGCGAATTTCAGCCACGAGATCGAGCCCGCACCGACGCCAATGCGTTTCCCGGGGAGTGTATTCCAGTCCTTGATGTCGTCGCCCTTGCGCACCACCAGGCAGTCGTTGCCCGAGCCGACGCCCGCGACGCCGATCGCGGTCTTCGCGCCCTGTCCCACGGCAAACGAGATGTCCTGCGGTCCGAACGCGGTGATCTGAATGTCGCCGGAGACCAGCGCCGTGCGCGCGTCGGCGAAGCGCTGGAACATCACCATCTCGATCTGGATGTTGTATTTCGCCGCCTCCTCGGGCAGCAGCCACAGCGGCGACAGAGCCGGTACGTTGAGCATGCCCTGCTTGACCTTGACCGGTGCAGGGAGCGGCTTGCGAAGGTCGTCCGACTGCGGGAATGCCGAAAGCGGTGCTGCGAGCGCCGCGGCGACCAGACAGCGAACGACAACGAGAGTCGTGATCCTCATGGCCTCCTCCTTTGTTGGGGTAATACGGGTCTCATGGTACTGCTTTTCGACCGGCGCGACGGCGCGCGGTGTGCACCGACCTGCGCAGCGGCACGCGCAACGCGTGCAGCTTGTGCAGCGTGATCCGGCGCACCTCCGCCTTGCTCGAGGCGATGTGCGCCGTGAGGAGCAGCTTGGCTTCGCGATAGCTCCGTGCGACGAGCGCTTTCACGATCGCGGCATGCTCCTCGTAGGTGTGCCGGATCCGCTCACGCTCGGTGAAATCGAGCCGGCGGATGATGCGGATGCGCTCGGTGATGTCGTGATGCACATGCGCCATCTCCCGGTTTCCCGCGGCATCGACGAGCGTCGTGTGAAATCGCTCGTCGAGCTGCGCGACCTTCCAGGGATCGGTCAGGCGCTTCGCCGCCGGGACCAGCCACACGCGCCTCAGCGTCTCCAGCTCCGGTACCTTTTCGGCCATGCAAACCCGCTTGGCCGCCGCCAGCTCGAGAACGGTCCGCAGGTCGTACAGATCCTCGAAGACCGCGAAGTCGAACGGCCGCACGTTCCAACCGGAGCGCGGCGCAACGTCGATGTAGCCCTCGCGCTGCAGCTTGTAGAGTGCTTCGCGCACCGGCGTGCGCGATACGCCGAGCCGGCCGGCGATCTCGTTCTCGCTGAACCGCTCTCCCGGCAGCAAGGCGAAATCGAAGATGTCGTCCTTGAGCTGTCGGTAAACCGTGTCCGACAGGTTGCTGCGGGGCTTTTTCATCCCCGCATTCTATTGGGGATCGGTCTGTCGGGTGTCAGTCGGGCACGATGCGGGTGCCGGCCTCGCCGCGCAGCGCCCGCGCGACGTTCGGCGGATCGGTGATCAATCCGAACTTGCCGCCGCCACTCACGAAGTCGATCAGCGCCGATACCTTCGGGCCCATGCTGCCCGCGTCGAACTGGTCGTCGGCGCTGTGACGCTTCGCCTCCGCGATCGTCATCCGGTCGACCCAGCGCTGCGTGGGCTTGTTGAAGTCGAGCGCCACCTTTTCCACGCCGGTCGGCAGGATGAGCGAGTCGGCGCCGAGCGCGCGGGCAAGCAGGCTCGAGGCGAAATCCTTGTCGATCACCGCCTCGACGCCGCAAAGGTCGCCGTGTTCGTCCTCGATCACGGGAATGCCGCCGCCGCCGCACGCCACGACGATCCGCCCCGCGCGCGCGAGCTCCCGGATGATCTCGGTTTCCACGATCCGCTGGGGCCGCGGCGAGGGCACCACGCGCCGCCAGCCACGCCCCGCATCCTCGCGCACGGTCCACCCGTACTGCGTGGCGAGCTGCTTCGCACGCTCCTCCTCCATGTGCGAGCCGATCGGCTTGGTGGGCGCGGCAAACGCGGGATCTTTTCGATCGACCACCGTCTGGGTGACGATCGCCACGGCCCGCCGGTCAAGTCCGCGCCGGCGAAATTCGTTGGCGAGCGCTTTCACGAACATGTACCCGACCGCGCCCTGGATGTCGGCCCCGGCGTAGTCCATCGGCACGGGCGGCACCTCGGAGATCGAGAGCTCCGAGCGCCGCAGGATGTAGCCGACCTGTGGGCCATTGCCGTGCGTCACGACCACGTTCCAGCCGGCCTCGATCATCCCCACGATGTCCGCGGCCAGCCGTTGCACCATTTCATACTGATCGAGGATCGATTCGTGCCGCCGATCGCGGATCAGCGCATTGCCCCCGATTGCCACGACTGCCAGCCCGCCCGAAGTCATCGCCAGCGGCTCCTGCTCAAGGGGACGCGCTCGCGGCGAGTGCCGCGATCGCCTCGGTGAAGCAGACCAGCGGCGCGTGTGTCACGCCGGCGCCGATCTGCCCGACCCCGGGATCGCGATGTGCGATTCCTGTATTGATGACCGGCAGAATACCCGTGTCGACGACGCGACGGATGTCGATGCAAGCCGGAGTGCCCGCGAAATCGAGCGTCGGCAGCGTGAAGGCGTCGTTCTTCCGAAGCGTGATGTGTCCCATGGCGAGCGTGTTGGCGGCCGCGTCCTGCGGGGTGCCGCCGACGAATTTCACGATCGCCGGGGCCGCCGCCATCGCGAAGCCGCCGACGCCCGCCGTCTCGGTGATCGCGCTGTCACCGAGATCCGGCGCTGCATCCGCAATCGTGTAGCCGGGAAAGTAGAGCCCGTCCACCACCGGCGCGGGCGTCGTGAACCAGCGGTCGCCGAGGCCGCTCACGCGAATTCCGAACTCCACGCCGTTGCGGGCCATAGCCGTCACCACGCTCGAGTTCGCAACACCGTGTGCCGCATCGAGCATCGCCTTGCAGCTTGCCATCGAAATGTTCAGGAAGAAGTGGTCGTTTCCGGCAATGAAGTCGATCACCGCGGCGATATCGGCGGGCGCGGTGCGCGTCTTTAGCAGCACTGGCGCGAGACGCTTCACGAAGAGCGACGACGCGGCCACGTTGCGGTTGTGCACCTCGTCGCCCATGTGCAGCGCTTGCGCCATGAGCGGCTTCACCGGGGTCTCGCCGAGCACCTCCAGCGCCGCGCGCAGCGCCGGACCGAGCACAGTTTCCATCCACTTGAGCCGGGCAATCACCTCCGCGCTGTTCGCGCCGAAGCGGAGCACCTTCCCGAGGCCTTCGTTCAAATTGCAGAATGCCGCATTGCCGTGCGTAGCGTTCCGGACAATCCATACCGGCATTGACGGGCTGATGACCCCGGACATGGGACCGACGGCAGCATGGTGGTGACACGGCGCAAAGGCGATGTCGCCGCTCGCGGCCATCGCGCCCGCCCGATCCGCGTCGTCCGCCCAGCCCTCGTAGAGAATGGCGCCGACCACGGCGCCGCGCATCGGTCCGCACATCCTCGACCAGGCGATCGGCGGCCCGGCGTGCAGGATCGTGAGCCCGGACATGCCGGGAATCACTTCGCGCGCCACGCCGACTCCGGCGAGCATGGGCTGCGCGGTGAGGTAGGCATCGCACGCCTGGTTGTTGGCGGCCTCGATGGCGGGCGCATTGACGAGGCGCGCCAGTGCCGCGCCGGCCGTCGCATCGCCGTTCGCTGGCGGCATCCACGCGATCTGCGTTGCGCGCCCTCCTGTGTGGACGATCGCGTCGGCGAACGACGCAAGACCCACGTTCAGCACCGAGAGGTCGGTCGAGAAGAGCGGCTTCATCTGCAGACTCCCTGATCGGACTGATCGCATCAGCGTGCAACCTGGCGGCGCGCGATCGCAGCGGCGATTCCCACGGCCTGAGCGTTGCTCTCCGCGAGCACCATCCCCGCATCGCGCAGCGCCGCTTCCTGCCGCGCGAAATCCTGCGGGTCAGCGTCGGTCCCGCAGATGAATCCGACGAAGGCGATGCGCCGTCGCTTCCTTGCGGCGAGCGCCCGCGCCTTGGCGATTGTCGGCACCATCTCCTGTGCCGGATCGGGGTGCGCGCCGTAGCCAAGCACGACGTCGAGCAGGATCACCGCAACCTCCGGATCGGCCGCCTCTTTCAGAAGCCGCTCGTTGCGCAAGTTGTGATCGATCATCGGATGCGGCCGGCCGCGGGTGAAGTCGTCGTCGCCGAGATCGACGACCGTGTGTCCGACCGACTTCCAGACATCCGCGAGATGCATCCGCGGATCGACCGAGGCATTCGAGCGCACTTCGCCGAGCGCTGCGCCGAGCAGCGCGGACGCTTCGTAGCAGAACGTGCCGCCGCTGTACAGTCCGCGCACGTACCGCTGGGTCGCCGCAAGCCGCGGCACCGTGGTGAGCAGTCTTGGCGACACCCGCGCTGCCGCGCGCGACGTCGGTGCGCGGCCCCGCGCGAGCGCAACCGCGCCGCGCGCCGCTTCCTCGAGCGTGCTTGCGAAGTGCAGGTTCGCGCCCTTGATCGCGGCACGCGCACCGCCGACGAAGTTCACGACCACGGGTTTGCGCGCCTTGCGTGCGGCGGCGAGGACGCGCGCCGCGACTTCCGGCGCCGGCGGCTTGGAGACGAGGACGATCACTCTTGTTGCCGCTTCGCGTGCGAGGGCGTTCAACGCGTGCAGCATCGTCATGCCGCCGACCTCGGTGCGCATGTCGCGCCCGCCGGTACCGATCGCCTGGGAGATTCCCTCGCCGTAGCAGTGCACGAGACAGGTCACCTGCTGCGTGCCGGTCCCCGAGGCGCCAATGACACCGATCGGCCCGCGCCGCACCACGTTGGCGAACCCGAGGGGAACCCCATCTATGATCGCGGTGCCGCAGTCCGGCCCCATCACCATCAGTCCGCGCTCGAGCGCGAACTTCTTCAACGCGACCTCGTCCGCGAGCGGCACGTTGTCGCTGAACAGCATGACGTTCAAACCCAGCCGAAGCGCCTTGGCGGCCTCGGCCGCTGCGTATTCGCCCGGTGTCGAGATCAGCGCGAGATTCGCGTCGGGAACCTGCGTCTGTCCCATCTGCAGGCTGGCGGGCGGCAGCGCGCGCGGGCCGCCCTCCGCTGCGGCACTCGGCGCCTTGCGGAGTTCCGCGTCGGCTTCCGCGAGTGCGCTCTCCAGCGCGCTCGAGTTCTTGCCTTTGAGCGCGATCAGCAGATCGTTCGCTCCCGCGTCCGGCGGGTCCGTCAGCAACCCGGCTTCGCGCAGAAGGTCGAGATTGCCTGCGGTCGCCATGATCGCGGAGGCCTGCTCGACACCTGGCAGGCCGCGCAGCAGCACGGAGAGCTGCATCATCGACACGGAGTCGCGGTACAGGTTCCGGATCACTCTGTGCGCCGTCGCCATGCTCCTCCCTCCAGCTGCGGACCGTGGCTCTGCCGTTGCGCCGGGAACGGGCCCGGCGCGCCCCGGCATCCTGTACACAATCTTGTATACCAGCGTATAGTAGGCCAACCGCACCGCGCGGCGCAAGCCTGGCCGGCGCGATCCATCCTGGGGAGGACCGGTGCTGCAATCGGACGACGCACTCGATCTCGCGACGCTACGCGAACGCTACCAGTCGGGCAATCTGCGCCCGTCGCAGACCGTGGCCGGGGTTCTGGATCGGATCGAGCGCCGCGGCGATGACAGGGTGTGGATCCATCTGCTGCCGCGCGCCGAGCTGGAGGCGCGCGCGGCGGAACTCGAGCAGCGGGGGCCGGCAGAGCTCCCTCTCTACGGGATACCGTTCGCGATCAAGGACAACATCGACGTCGCCGGCCACCCGACCACGGCGGCATGCCCGGAGTTTGCATACGTCGCGCAGGAGACTGCGCCGGCCGTCGCGGCGCTGACGAATGCGGGCGCCATTCTCATCGGCAAGACCAACCTGGACCAATTCGCGACCGGCCTCGTCGGCATGCGCTCGCCGTACGGAGTGCCCGCGAACACCTTCGATCCGGCCTACGTTCCGGGTGGCTCGAGCTCGGGTTCCGCGGTGGCGGTCGCCGCGGGCCTCGTGAGCTTTGCTCTCGGCACGGACACGGCCGGCTCAGGTCGCGTCCCTGCGGCGTTCAACAACATCGTCGGGCACAAGCCGACGCGCGGCCTGCTCAGCGCTCGCGGTGTGGTGCCCGCGTGCCGCTCGCTCGACTGCGTGTCGGTCTTCGCCCTCACCGCCGCCGACGCCGCCGCCGTGTTGCGCGAGGCCGCGGGGTACGACGCCGGGGATCCCTTTTCCCGCCGTGCGCCGCCGGACTGCGCGGAGGTTGTCGCAGGTTTTGCGGATATTCGCTTCGGCGTCCCGCGGCGCGACCAGCTCGAGTTCTTCGGCAACCGGGATGCGGCGGAGCTCTTCGATGCCGCCATCGCCAGGATCGAGGCACTCGGCGGGACGAGCGTCGAGATCGATTTCGAGCCGTTCCTGACCGCTGCGCGCCTGCTCTACGAGGGTCCGTGGGTCGCCGAGCGCTATGTCGCCATCCGCGACTTCATCGAGCAGCACCCGGATGCCCTCCATCCGACGACCCGGGCGATCATCGGCAACGCGGTGAAGTTCTCGGCCATCGACACGTTCGACGCCTACTATCGCTTGAAAGCGCTGCGTCGCGCGACTGACCCGGTCTGGGACACAGTCGACATCGTGATGACGCCGACCGCGGGCACGATTTACCGTATTGCCGAAGTCGAGGCCGACCCGATCCGCCTGAACAGCAACCTCGGCTACTACACGAACTTCCTCAACCTGCTCGATCTCTGCGCGATCGCCGTGCCAGCCGGATTCCAGCGCGACGGCCTTCCGTTCGGTGTCACGCTCGTCGCACCGCCGTTTCGCGACAGCACCCTTTGCGTGCTCGGCGATATCGCGCAGCGCGCGGCGGTCACGACGATGGGCGCCACGCGCCGCGAGCTCCCGGCGCCGCGCCCCGTCCGCTCGATCGTCACGAATGACGCGGGGCGCACCATTCGCGTCGCGGTCTGCGGCGCGCACATGGCGGGCCTGCCGCTGAATCATCAGCTCACGGAGCGCGGGGCGCGTCTCGCACGGGTCTGCCGCACCGCTCCGAACTACCGCCTCTATGCGCTCACCGATTTCACGCCGCCGCGACCGGGATTGGTGCGCTCGGATCGGGGGGCCTCGATCGCAGTGGAGGTATGGGAAGTGCCCGCAGAGCGCTTCGGCGGCTTCGTCGACGGCATTCCCGCGCCGCTGGGCATCGGCACGATCATGCTCGAGGACGGCCGCGAAGTGCGCGGATTCCTGTGCGAGGCATATGCCACGCAGGGCGCGCGGGACATCACGGAACTCGGAAGTTGGAGGACGTTCGTGGAAGGCAAGTAGGCGTCATACCGCTGCGCTCCGGCCGAGCGCGATCTGGAGGGGAGAAGACAGAATGAGCGCACACGCGCCAGTAGCGGGAGCACCGGAAGCGGTCGGGCATGCGGATCACGGCGACCGCGGGTTCGCCAAGCTCGACTATCAGCTGAACGACTATCCCGGGCCGGTCAAGACCACGCTGTTCGGCATCCAGCACGTCCTGGTGATGTTCACCGCGATGGTGGGCGGCCCGCTCATCGTGGCACGCCTCCTGAACCTTCCCGATGGGACGCGCATCGCGATGGTGTCGGGAACGATGATCGGCTGCGGCATCGCGACGATGGTTTCCTCGCTCGGTGTCAGTTTCATCGGGCCGCGGCTGCCGATCGTCATGGGGGTCTTCTACATCTTTATCGGCCCGATCGTCGCAATCTCCAAGGAAGTGAGCCTCGCGGCGGCCATGACCGCGCTGATGATCGGCGGCCTCGTGCAGTTCGCGTGGAGCCCGCTGATCGGCAAGCTGCAGCGATTCTTCCCGCCGATCGTGACCGGCACGACCATTCTGCTCATCGGCACCGGCCTCATGAAGATCGGGATCAGCGTCGCCTCGGGTGCGAATTCCCCGGCATTCGGGAAGCCCCTGACGCTGGGGCTCGCTGCGCTGATGATCGTCCTGATCATCGTCATCAACCGGTTCGCCAAGGGGTTCGTCAAGGCCCTCTCGCTGTTCCTGACGATGGTCATCGGGTACCTCGTCGCGGCCGCGTTCGGCCTGATCAATCTCAATACCGTCTACAACGCGGGCTGGGTCGCCGTGCCGTCACCGTTTCCGTACGGAGGTCTCGAGTGGCCAGGCTTGATCGGCGTGATCACGGTCATCGTGTGCTTCTTCGCGACGGCGGTCGAGACCACCGGCCACACGCTCGCGGTGACGCGCATCTGCGGCGTGCCGCCGGAAGACTGGCGCATCCGGGGTGCGGTGGCGAACGACGGCATCGGATCGACGATCTCGGCCATCTTCGGCGGCATGGCGCTCACCTCGTACTCGCAGAACATCGGCGTCATCTCGCTCACCGGAGTCGGCAGCCGGTTCGTGGTGGCGTTCGGCGGGGCGTTCCTGATACTGATGGCAATGTTGCCCAAGGTCGGCGCAATCATCGCGCTCATGCCTAATGCGGTGCTGGGTGGGGTGCTGTTGTTCATGTTCGGCATGGTCGCCTCGGTCGGCGTGGACATCATCGGACGCAACCTGGCCACGCGTCGTGACGCGGTGATCCTCGCCGCTTCGCTCGGCGTGGGGCTCGGCATCCAGGCCGCGCCCCCCGGCACCTTCAATGCGATCGAGCCGGCGCTCCGCATACTCGTCAGCGACGGCATTGTCATGGGCATCTTGCTCGCAATGATCCTCAACCTGCTCATGCCGAAGGAGCATTGAACGCGCGGGCGCGGATCGGATGCGCGGGCGGAAGGCTGAGCCTCGAGCAGTATCCGCGCCCTGCTTGGTGCGCGAAGGATCGTTGTCTGCCGGTTACAGACGCTACATGTCCAGGTGTAGCCCGAGTCGCGTCGCTGCGATCAGCGCTTGAGTGCGGGTGCTGACGTTGAGTGCCTGCAGGACGGCGCTCACGTGCACCTTGACCGTGTTTTCCGCTATGTCCAGCTTGCGGGCGATGAGCTTGTTCGGCAGCCCTTTGAGCAGAAGCGACAGCACATCCGCCTGTCGCGGCGTCAGACCGAGGTCGGCAGGGGCGGTCTTTGCAACACCCGAGGAGTCGGACGTTGCATCCGAGGCAGCGGCGGACTTTGGATTCTCTGCCGTGATCGCTTCCTTCGCGGCGCGCGCCTTGAGCGCCTCCATCGGGACGTAGATGCCGCCGGAGGCAACGAGCCGGACAGCGTTGAGGAGCACCTCGCGCGACGAGGTCTTCGGAATGAAACCCATCGCGCCAAGGTCGAGCGAGGCGACGATGGTGTCGGGATCGCTCGCACCGGAGACGACCACCACTGGAAGATAAGGCCGCTCTTCCCGCAGTCGGGCCAGCCCGTCCGGCCCTGCGCAATCCGGCAACCCGAGATCCAGCAGCGCGAGCTCGAATCCGGCGTCGTCGACGGTCGCGGAGAGGGCGCTGGCGAGGTCACCCACGCATACCACCTCGGCCTCGCGCTCGAGCGAGAGCAGCGCCTGACGAATGGCGTCCGCCATCATCGGGTGATCGTCCACGACCAGGATCTTCATCCGCGCTCATCCGGTGTTGTCGTTGTTCGGCCGGATCTTAGCGCGCCGCGCCCGACCGCGCGCGCGGTCCGAGACGCGACAGCGCGGTCCGGCCGGCCTGGAACGTCCCGGCGCTTAGCCGCCTAACCGTTTGTCGAAAGACTCCGCGCACGCACACAGGGGATTTACAAGGTACAAGGGGGCTTTCCCTCTTGCTCGTACGATCGGGGCTTCCCCTGCAAGCGGAATTCGCCACTCGAAGCCGCCGCGGCGGGCATTGCTTGGAGACCCCTCTAAACGTTCGTACTATGGCATCGCGCCCCTGAAAGGCATAGGCTCCGATCCACCTCCGGTTCGGTCCCGGGTCGGCCGACGTTGCCCGGGCGTGCCGGAGAAACCACCCAATGGGGAGTGGAGCTATGGCCACGTCCGGGATGACCGCGGCAGCGCCGCGGACAGTCGCGTTCCGCAATGACGTCACCGGGGAACTCGTGCGCTATCTCTACCGCCAGGCGCCGGGGTCGATCGTGACGCTCTTCGTCGTGGCCGGGATCCTGGCTTACATCCTGTGGGACGTTGCCCCGCGGCAGTCGCTGATCGGCTGGCTCGTCGCGCTGGTCGCAGTGAACACGCTGCGCTTCGTTCAGATCGGCGTGTTTGCCCGTCGCAATCCACCGAATTCCGGAATCGGGCGTTGGGCATTGGTCTCGGCCGCAGGATCGGCGCTGGTCGGAACTGTCTGGGCCATTGCATGCTTCCTGTTCCTCGACCCGGCGCATCCGATCAGTCTGATCACCGTGACAGTGATCCTGATGGGCTTGAGTGCAGGCTCGATCGTCAACCTGGCCTCCTACCTGCCGTCCTTCTGGGTCGTGGTCGGCCCCTCGATGGGTGCTCTGGTCGGCGTGCTGCTGTGGCACGGCGATCCGGTGAGCCGCACGGTCGCGTTACTCGCCGCAATCGCGTCGATCGCATATGTGGTCGGCGCGCGAAACGTTAATCGCCTCCTCACCGAGTCGCTCGAGCTCAGTTTCGAGAACGTGGCGCTGCGCCGCGAGGCGGAGGAGAAGACTGCGCTGCTCGAGGCGACCCTGCAGAACATGCGCCAGGGCATCAGCCTCTCGGACGCGGGCGGTCGCCTGCGAATGTGGAATCCCCAGTTCGCCGATCTGCTGGGCGTCCCCGGGACGACGGCGCGCGAGGGTGCTCCGATCGGCGACGTGCTGGGAAGCGCGGACCCCCCGCTCGATCTCGGCGATTCCCAGTTGGCTGAATATCGACGTGCCGACGGCAGCGTCGTGGAGGTGGCGCAGAACGCGATGCCCGACGGCGGCCGCGTCGTCACCTACACCGATATCACCGATCTGAAGCGCCGCGAGGCAGCGCTCGAGGCCGCACGCCGGAGCGCAGAGCAGGCCAACGCGGCGAAGACCCGCTTCCTCGCCGCCGCCAGCCACGACCTGCGGCAGCCGATCCACGCGCTCGGCCTGCTGTTCGCGACGCTCGCCGAAGGCGTGCGCGACGAGCGCACCGCTCCGCTGCTCAGGCAGATCGACGGCGCGGTCGACGCGGTCGACTCGATGCTGAACAGCCTGCTCGACATCTCCAAGCTCGATGCGGGCGTGGTACGACCGGACGTCGGCCCGGTGGATCTCGGTGCGCTACTGCAGCGCCTGAACGGCGAGCACCAACCCATCGCGACGCTGACCGGCAACGGCCTGCGAGTGCGCCCGACGGATACCGTAGTGCAGTCCGACGCTGCGATGTTGCAGCGAATCCTCGCGAACCTAATCTCGAATGCCCTGCGCTACACGGTCAACGGCCGCGTACTGGTGGGCGCGCGTCGGCGCGGCCGGTCGATTCGGATCGACGTCTATGACAACGGGCCTGGTGTTCCGGAGGACGCGCTCGATGACATCTTTCTCGAGTTTCATCAGCTGGGCAATCCGGAACGGGACCGGCGCAAGGGACTGGGGCTAGGGCTGGCGATCGTGAAGCGACTCGCCGACCTGCTCGGCCATCGCGTAGAGGTGCAATCCATTGTCGGACATGGCTCCCGATTCTCGATCACGGTTCCCGTTTCCGGAGAGGTCCGGACCAGCGCGCCGCATGCGCCGATGGTGACCCCGCTCGGCGCTGACCTGCACGGCACCCGCGTGCTGGTCCTCGACGACGACGTATCGGTGCTCGACGCCATGAGCAGCCTGCTCGAGCGATGGGGCTGCGAAGTGACGACGACGTCCACGCCGGAGGAGGCTGAGGCGAGCGTCGAATCCGGGGCGTCGCTGCCCGACATTCTCATCGTGGACTACCGGTTGCGCCGGCATGCCTCGGGCATCGAGACGATCGCGCATCTGCATGGTGTGGCCGGAAGTCGCATTCCCGCGCTGGTCATCACGGGCGACACGGCGCCGGACCGGCTTCGCGAAGCACAGCAGAGCGGCTATCCGTTGCTGCACAAGCCCGTGAAGCCCGCTCAGCTTCGTACGGTGATGCTTCAGCTGATCCTGCGGGCCCGGCCGACACAGGACGCGTGACTACACAAGGGTAATGGCTTACCGGTAGCGAGAGGGAGAACCAGTATGGCTGATGCGAAACAGGGTGTACTCCGGGGTCCGAACGAGAGCTGGTTCGGGGCCCCGATCCAGGGTCCGGGCGGTCGGATTGCGAAACCGACCACCGAAGCCGAGGTCATCGACATCCTGACGAAAGGGGACCAGTTTCCGTCCCCGGTCCGGCCTGTCGGGTCGCGGCACTCGATGACCGAATGCATCTCGGCCAAAGCGGTTGGCGACTCTGAACGCTGGGGCACGCTCGTCGACATGACAGGGCTCACCACGCTGCGGGACGGGACAGGCGGCGAAGGCAAAGACTCGCTGAAAGTCATCCCGCGGGCGGACGGGAAGGAAGGCAGGGTGACCGTTCCGGCGGGACGGACGTTCATCAGTGTCGCGCGTGAATTGCAGGAAAAGGACTGGGTGTTTCGTGTCAACACCGAGCTCGGCACGCTCACGATGGGCGCCGCAGCGTGCGGGGCGACGAAGGACTCGTCCTTTCCTGGCGAATTCGGTCAGGTGTGCGCGGACGTGGTGGGGATGCGGATCGTCAAACCGGACGGAGTCCCCCAGGATTTCATCGAGGGCACCGGCACGGAAGATGACCACAAGCTTGCCGCGCTGCGCTGCAGCTACGGATTGTTCGGGATCGTCACGGAGGTCACTTTCCGCGTCTATCCGCTCGAGCCCATCTCCCTCAAGCACGACAAGGAGAAGCCGGCCGGTGAGAAATTCACCGCGACGGAATTGAGGGCCTTTCTCAACGACTGCCTCCGCAGCGGCGGCCGTGAAGACACCGCCGTTGAAGACACCGCCGTATTCCTGTATCTGTTTCCGTTACGCGAGCGGATCGTGGCGGAGCTGCGCCGGAAGCCCGCGACAACCGGAGAGCTGGAGGAGAAGTCGGTTCGTCTGCAGACCAGGAACTTCTTCTGGGAGAAGGGGAGTCACGACTGGAATGAGTTCGCGAAGACCATGCCGATCGACGCAGTCAAGCGCCAACTCTTTAATGTGTTTGACAAGCTTCTGGCGGAGTGGCTGGACAAGGTGCTCCGGCTCTCCCGGGTGAACCCGGTCGCCCAGGTCGTGGATTTCGACAAGGACGATCCGGACCACCGGTTCACCTTCAGCATGTGGGCATTCCCGGAGGCCGATTTTCCCGACATTCTTCCGCAGTACTTCGCGCTCTGCGATGAGCACGAGGCAACCTACCGCAGCTGCCTGCCGCACGTGAGCTATCACATCGCGCAGGACGAGCGCTCCCTGCTCTCGTACTCGCGCGCGGGCCCGGTCTGGACCCTCGACCCGATCTGTCCCGAGGGCGAGAAGGGCTGGAAGCCCTTTCTCGAGAAGTTCAACGATTTCTGCAGTGAAAAGGGCGGCGTTCCGCTGCTCAACCAGACTCCGCTTCTGGAACGAAGGCACGTCGTGCGGGCGTTCGGCGCCGATCTTCTCGCAGAGTTCGACGCAATTCGCCGGGAGTTCGATCCCACGAACCGGATGCTCAACGACTACTTCGCAAAACTCCTCGCCGCCTAGGGAAGGTCCGCAAGAACCCGTCATTCCCGCGAACGCGGGAATCCAGCCTGAGTTGCTTGAAAGGCATGCTAGATCCCCGCGTTCGCGGGGATGACTTGATCGGACCTTCCGTAGCGCTCGAGTTGTCCCGTAATCGGTAGTACGTCCGAGCTAGCCCGTCACGGTGGGACGGCGGCGCGGCCAACAACTGCAGTTCACCCGGAGCGGCTAGCGCGTCCGCTCAATTTCCCAGGCCGTCGTTCGCGCGAAGAATGTCCTCAGCCACGCAGCAAGCCAGCGGCGCGGCGCCGATCATCGGGAGGACATCATGGGACACTTCTTATCGCAGTCGCAGCGGCCGGACATTCACGCGGACGAGCACGTTGCGCCGCGGCTGCGGCAACGCCTCGTCTCCGCTGTCCCGCGCATCGTCCGTGTCGCCATCGCCGTGGCGGTAGCGCTCTACTTTCTCAACGCAGCGCTTGCGTCCGACGATCCGCTTGCGATGTTCGTCGGTATGTTCCCGATCGCCTGGATCGCAGTCGAGTTTGCGTGGGTGGCGCTGCGTCCGCGCGCCGATCGCTGAGCCTGGCGACGCGGCCGTGCAGAACCTCGCTTTGCTGCTCCTCTGCTTCGCTCTCGGGATCGTGCTGCGCAAGAGCGGCCGGCTACCCGAGGCGACGCCTGCTGCGCTGAACGGCTTCATCATCCACGTCGCACTGCCGGCGCTCACGTTGCATCACCTTCGCAAGCTGCCGCTCGACGCCGGCCTGGCGTTCCCGGTCGCAATGGCGTGGATCCTGTTCGCTTTCGGCGTCGCGTTCTTCTTTGCGGCGCGCCGCATGCTGGGCTGGTCGCGCGCGACGACCGGCGCATTGATTCTCACCGGCGCGCTCGGCAACACTTCCTTCGTCGGGTTGCCGATGATCGAGTGCTTCTTCGGACGCGCGCATCTCGGGGTGGGAATTCTCATCGATCAGCTCGGCACCTACGTGGTGCTCTCGACGGTCGGCCTGCTCGTCGCCGCCGTACTTTCCGCCGGGACGCTTTCCGCCCGGAGCGTCGTGCGACGGATCGGCACGTTTCCACCGTTCATCGCGGCGCTGGTCGCGCTCGCGTCTGCGCCCCTGGTGCTGCCCGACTGGCTGGAGGGAACATTCACCCGACTCGGCGACACGCTCGCTCCGCTGGCGCTCTTCTCGGTCGGTTTCCAGCTGCGCCTGGGCGCGCTGCGCAAGCGCTGGCGACCGTTGACGGTCGGACTCGCCTACAAGCTCGTGGCGGGCCCCATCGCCGTGCTGATCGTACTGGCGTCACTCACTGATCTGGACGATCCGGTGATTCGCATCACCATCTTCGAGGCCGCCATGGCTCCGATGATCGGCGGTGCCGTCGTCGCCATCGAGAACAAGCTCGACCCCGAGCTCGTCACGCTGATGGTCGGTATCGGCATTCCGCTGTCGTTTGTCACCCTCTCCGTCTGGTCGCTCGCGCTCGGCGCGCTCTGAGCCGTGCCCAGTCGTTTGGCCCGCACTTTCTAATGCATTGCGGTTAGTACGCCTGCTCAATTTTCTTGCTGCGCTCGAATTCACATACTTCGACGCACGGATCGAGAAGAGATCGCTCCGTCGTGCAGCGCCGGCACGATCTCCCGGCGCACCGCAAGGAGCAACACATGGATACCAACACACCGCTTCAAGCGCGTCTGATCGACCGCCGTCCGAACCTGACTTGGCGAGAGCTGCGAGTTCGCGCGATCGGTCAGCTCGCGGCGATCGTAACAGTCGCCACGCTCGTACTTGCCGTCGCCGCGCTCGCCGGATGCGACGACGTCGCTTCCGCTGGCGCACGAACATACCCGGCAATCGATTCCGATTCGGATTCGAACGCAGTTGCGGGCGCCGGCGAAGGCGAGGTGCAGTTCGGATTCGACTGGCGGAAGGCGGACAACGTCATCTACCGCGACGAAGACTGGCCGAACGAATTGGACCGGCCGGTTGAGTACTAACCCGTATACGCGACCAAAGGATAAAGAAGATGAAAACCATCGAGTACCTGTTCGTGACCGTGGTCTGCGCAGCAATTCTCTCGGTGCAGCCAGCGATGGCGGAGGAAACGCAGACCGGATCTCCGACGGCGCAGCACGTATCCGTCGCGGAAGTCACGTCGACGCCGGCGCCGGAAGTCGCCTTGCCGACACCAGCGGCGGACGATGCGTCTCAACGCGCGGACGATGTGCGCGACGACGCGGAGGCCGATACCCGGCGCTGGCCCGATGAGGACGACGAACCCGAGGATCGCTAATTCGGAGCATGGATCGTGAACGAGATGATCTCGATAAGATTGGTGTTCGCCACACTCGGCAGCCTGGCGGGTTTCCTCGCCGGGCTGCTCGGTATCGGCGGCGGATTAATACTCGTGCCGGCGCTCGCCTACGTGTTTGCCACGCGCGGATTGCCGGCCGAGATCGCACTGCCGCTCGCATTCGGCACATCCATGGCATGCATTCTGTTCACATCCGCCTCGAGCGCACGGGCTCACAGTGCCCGCGGGACCGTTCTGTGGCGACTGTTCAGATGGGCTGCACCCGGCATCGTCGTCGGCGCGGGCGCCGGCGCAGCTGCGTCCAGCATGATCCCGGTCGCCACCCTGCGTGTCGGGTTGGCCGTGTACGTCACCGTGATCGCCACGCAGATGCTGCTCGGACTCGAACCACGCGTGCGCGCCCGACCGCTCACCAGGCGTGCGTTGACGCTCGCGGGCGCTCTCGTAGGTGGCCTGTCTGGAATGGTCGGCTTTGGCGGCGCAATACTGTTTGTGCCGTTGTTGACCTGGTGCGGTGTCGCTCTCAAGCGGTCCATCGGTACTGCGGCGGCGCTTGGTTTTCCGATTGCCGTCGCTGGCACGCGCGGCTACGTCGTGTCCGGGATGTTGCGCAACGATCTACCTGCGCTAACTCTCGGTTTCGTATACTTACCTGCAGTGATTGGAATCGTTCTGCCGAGCATGCTGATGGCGCCCGTTGGCGCACGGCTCACGAATGTGCTGCCGGTCACAGTCCTGCGGCGGATGTTCGCGATCGTTCTCTACACCACCGCGTTGCGTCTTGCAGTATGACCTCCATCACGCCCCGGACTCGGATGATCGATCGAATGTCACTTCGATTCCTCTCCGACATTCGTCGCCTGCTCAGCTCCCGCAGAGCGGCGATTGACGCTCCGCGTCGTACCAGCGCAATATCCAACGCACGATGAACCCCACGCTCGCGGGCAAGGCGGTTTTCGACTACATCGTAGTCGGCTCCGGGGCGGGTGGCGCGCCCGCCGCTGCACGTCTCGCCGAAGCGGGCTTCAAGGTGCTGGTCCTCGAGCAGGGACTCGACGGCCCGTGCAAGTATGTGGACGTTCCGCTGCTGTCCGGCGCTGCCTCCGAGGATACGGCCGCATCCACAATCTACTACGTCCAGCATTTCGAAGATCCCGAGCTTGCGAAGCGGGACTGGAAGTTCCAGACGGGCGGGGACAGAACGGGCATCGTCTATCCCCGCGGGACCGGGCGAATCGGAGGCAGCACACAAGTCAACGTCCTGGTCTGGTGCCGCGTGGACGACGACGACTGGGACAATTTCGCGACGGCGACGGGCGACGGTTTCTGGGCCGCGCGGAACATGCGCCGGGTCCTGCAGATCGTCGAGCGATGCGAGTACCGTCCTCTGCTCAGGTGGCTCGACAAGTTCGGTCGGGCGTTCGGCATCGCCGCGCTCCGTAACCGCCGCGGCCACGGCTTCAATGGATACATCGAGACGACGCGCGCCCGTTTCGGACTCGTCCTCAAGGATCTGCAGATCCTGAGAATTGCGCTGAAGACCGGCCTTTTTTCCCTGCGCCTCGGTAGTCTCCGCGACCTTTTCATGCGCGTGCTGACCGTGTTCGACCCCAACGACGATCGCACCCAGCGCACCGAGGGATTCGTCCTCACGCCGATGACCGTCACCGGGCAGGGCCGCCGCGCCGGTGGGGTACGGGACCGCCTGCTCTCCGTGCAGGCGAGCCATCCCGACAATCTCACCATTCGCACGGGAGCGCGGGTAAGAAGCATCGTCTTCAACGCGAAGCAGGAGGCCGTAGGCGTGCGGTACACGCTTCCCGATGGCACCGAGAACGAGGAGCCCGTAGGCCGGGAAGTGTTTCTTGCGGGCGGCGCCTTCGAGACACCGGCCATCCTCATGCGCTCCGGAATCGGCCCGGTGGACGAGTTGAAGAAGGCAGGCATCAAGGAGCTGATCGTTGACCGGCCGGGCGTGGGTCAGGGTCTGCACGACCGGTACGAAATCGGCGTCGTGACCGAGATGAAGAAGAATTTCGCGCTGCTCGAAGGCGTGAAATTCGAGGTTGATCCGACCGATCCGCACTACGTCGAATGGCTTCAGTCTGGTCGCGGCGTGTATGCCACCAACGGTGTGGTGGCCGGATTCCAGATGAAGTCGATCGCGGGGCTTCGCGAGCCCGATCTCTTCATTTTCTGCCTTCCGGCCGACCTCCGGGGTTACTTTCCGGATTTTTTCAGGGAAGCCACCAAGAATCCCAACAAGCTTACGTGGCTGGTCCTGTACAAGAACAAGGGCGACAGGAAAGGCTACGTGAAGCTGGACCCGCATGATCCCTTCGGGCAGCCGAAGATCAACTTCAAGTACCACTCGGAGGACGCTCCGGGTGAAAATGACAGCCGCCCGCTCGTCGTCGGAGTGAAGACGGCGCGCGAGGTCATCGAATCGTACGCCAGCCTTGTGCATCGGGAAGCTTGGCCAGGCGCCGATGTGCTGACCGACGCCGAAATCCGCACCGCAATCGAGTCCAACACTTGGGGCCACCATGCCAATGGCACGGCGAGGATGGGCAAGCGGAGCGACCGGGACGCAGTGGTCGATGGCGATCTGAAGGTCATCGGCGTCCGGGGCGTCCGCGTCAGCGACGCATCGGTTTTCCCGCACACCCCGGGAAACTTTCCCGTGAGCGCGGTGGTACAGGTGGGCGAGGCGGCCGCAATCAAGGCGATCGCAGAGGCGCGCGGACAGGACCCGCTTGCGATTCTGGACACGCTGGCACGGAACTGCTGATCCGTGCACGAAGGCGCGCGGGCGGGCGGTGAGAGGGCTCTTGCAGCGTCGTCAACGTGTTCAGCGCCACCGCCCCGTTTCGGACTGCGCGAGCGTGTGCTCGAGATTCTGGCTGTAGCGCGACATCGCGAAGCAGAACGCGAAGTAGACGAGCGCTGCGAAAAGATACGCCTCGACGCCGAAGCCGCTCCAGGCCGGCTCGGTAAGCGACACCTTGATCGTCGAGAGCAGATCGAACAGTCCGATGATCAACACGAGCGAGGTGTCCTTGAAGAAACCGATGAACGTGTTGACCGTGGGCGGAATCGCGATCCGGAGCGCCTGCGGCAGCACGACGAGCAGGGTCTTCCCCCAGTAAGTCAGCCCGAGTGCGTCGGCTGCGTCGTACTGGCCGCGCGGGATCGCCTGCAGGCCGCCGCGCACCACCTCGGCGAGGTAGGCGGCAGCGAAGAGGATCATCGCGATCTGGGCGCGCAGTAGCTTGTCGATCGTGACGCCCTCCGGAAGGAAGAGCGGCAGCATCACCGAGGCCATGAAAAGGAGCGAGATCAGCGGGACGCCCCGGACGAGCTCGATGAATCCGACGCACAGTCCCTGGATCACCGGCATGCTGGAGCGCCTGCCGAGCGCGAGCAGGATCGACAGCGGAAACGCGAGCGCGAGGCCGAAGGTCGTCAGCAACAGCGTCAGGATCAGACCGCCCCAGCGCTCGTTCTCCACGTAGGACAGGCCGAGCACGCCGCCCCACATCAGCACGCCGACCGCGCCCAGGCCCGCCGCCCAGAGCGGCGCGAGCCGCCAGCTCCAGAACCGGCGCAGCGCGCTCACGACCCAGAGTGCGACGAGGATCACGCACGCCGCCGCCGGTCGCCAGTGCTGCTCGTACGGATAGGTCCCGAACAGGATGAAGCGGTGCTTCTCGGCGATGAATGCCCAGCACGCGCCCGACCCGGCCGCTGCGCGGCAGGCTTGCGCGTCTGGCGCGACCCAGACTGCGTCCAGGAACGCCCAGTCGATGAACGGCGGCACCACGCGCCACAACAGCCACAGTGCCGCGATGGTCAGCAGAGAATTCGCCCAGCTCGAGAAGAGATTCGTTCGCAGCCAGGACCAGGCGGAGATCGCTCTCACTCGCTACCTTTCCGTGAGTGCGATGCGTGCGTTGTACCAGTTCATGAACACCGAGATCGAGAGCGAGATCGTCAGGTAGACCGCCATGATGATCGCGATGCCCTCGATCGCCTGGCCGGTCTGGTTCATCACGGTGTTCGCGATCGAGACGAGGTCCGGGATACCCGATCGCCACCGCGAGCGAACTGTTCTTGGCCAGATTGAGGTACTGACTCGTCAGCGGGGGCACGATCACGCGCAATGCCTGCGGCAGCACCACCAGCCGCATGGCGGGCCCGCGGCGCAATCCCAGCGCGTACGCGGCGTCGAACTGGCCGCGTGGGATGGCGAGCACGCCGGCGCGCACGATCTCGGCGATGAACGCCGCGGTGTATAGGATGAGTCCGAACGTGAGTGCGGCGAACTCCGGCGTGATCACCCCTCCGCCAGCGAAATTGAAGCCCTCGAGCCGCGGAACGCTCATCCAGAGATGCGCGGTGTCCCACGTGGGCACCGGGAAATAGATGCCGCGGTTGGCGAGGAAGACGCCTGGCAGGGGCTCGAGCGCCTCGCGCGGACCGGGCAGGTTCTCCGTGATGACGACGTACCAGAGGAATAGCTGCACCAGAAGCGGCACGTTGCGCACGAACTCGACGTACCCGGCGGCGAGCTTCGCCACCAGCCAGTTGCGCGAAAGGCGCGCCAGGCCGATCAGTGTGCCCAGCACGGTCGCGACCACGATGCCGACCAGCGCGACGCGGAACGTGTTGGCCAGACCGACCGTGAGTGCGCGGAAGTAGGTATCGGCCGCGGTGTAGGGAATGAGCGAGGTCTCGCCGATCTCGAAGCCCGCTTCGCGGGCGAGAAATCCGAATCCGCTTGCGATGTGCCGCGCCTCGAGATTTGCGATCGTGTTCCGGATGAGGAACCAGCCGACGAGCACAGCCGCAACGACCGCCGTCGTCTGGTACGCGATCGCGCGTAACCTCGGACCGCCGACCGAAAGCCTCATCCGGATTTGAGCGCGACCACGTTGAGTGCGGGAACAGGCTTATGGAGTCCCTTGAGGGTGAGGGAGCCGACCTCTTCGGTCTCGACCACGTCCTCGACCGCGCCCGCCAGGCGGGACGACACGAGAACCTGGCCGCCTTTTGCTTCGCCGCACAGGCGCGCGGCGAGATTCGTCACCGTGCCGATCGCGCCGTAGTCCCACCGGCCCTCGAAGCCGATCGCGCCGATCGTCGCGTAGCCCTGCGCGATCCCCACGCCGAGCGCGAGATCCCAGCCCTGCTTCTTCCAGCCCGGCGGCGAGCTTCGCCACGCAGTCGCGCATCGCCAGCGCCATGCGCACCGCGCGCTCGGCATGGTCCGGCACTTCCACCGGGTCGTTGAAGAAGATCATCATGCCGTCGCCGGTGAATCGCTCGAGCGTGCCCTCGTGCGCGAGGATCAGCTCGCCCATCGCGGCGTGGTACTCGCGCAGCACGCCCATGACTCCTCGGGCTCGGCCGTCTCGGCGAACGCGGTGAAGCCGCGCAGGTCCAGGAACACGACCGTCACCTGGCGGCGGTGCGTGCGCAGCGGGTCGTCGGCGCCGCCGGCCACGATCAGCTCGGCGAGCTGCGGCGAGAAGAAGCGCTTGAGGCGGCCCAGCTTCTCGACGTGCGCCACGCCTTCCTGCACGCGGCTGCTCGAGCGTCCGGTTCCACTCCTCGAGCTCGGCCGCGTGGCGCACCTCCTGATCGCGCAGACGCTTCCGCTCGAGGCAGGCGCTCACCCGGGCGCGCAGGATGACCGGGCTGAAGGGCTTCGGCAGGTAATCTTCGGCACCGAGCTCGATGCAGCGCGCGACGCTTTCTTCCTCGTCGAGCGACGAGATCATGAGCACGGGGATGTGCCGCAGCCGCTCGATTCGTCTTTGAGCCGCTTCAGAACGTCGTAGCCGTTGATGTCCGGCATCATCACGTCGAGCAGCACGAGATCGACGGCCGCGCTCTCGAGGGTCGCGAGCGCTTCGGCGCCGCCAGCTGCCCGCAGGACCTCGAAGCCCTCGCGCCCCAGCCGGCGCGCCAGCATCTCGCGGTTCTCCGCGTTGTCGTCCACCACGAGGATGACGCCGGCGCCCGATTTCGCTGCATGGACGGTGGCGGCCGGCAATTCCGGCGTCGCCTTCGCGGCGGCGCGCTCGGTCACGCGCTGGGCGAGCCCGCCTTTGACGAGCATGGCGAGGTGATCGGCGGCGCCGTGGATGCGATCCGCGTCCTTGTGCGCCTCTGCGGCGCCGGCTGCGAGTAGCTTCGCCGTGATGGCCTTGCTTGCATCGAGGATGCGCTCGAGGGGTGCGCCGAGCTGCGCGGCGAGATGCTGTGCGGACTCGAGGGAGCCCGCAGCAGCCGGGCCGAGCAGCTCGTTGATCAGACCGAGCAGTGCCTGCGCGTCGTCGAGCACTGCGCGGAGTGCAGGCGCGAGCTCCGGCGGCCCGCCGTCCTCGATCAGCATCTCGGTGTAGCCGATGATGTGATTCAGCGGCGTGCGCAGCTCGTGACGCAGCTGGGCGAGCGTCTCGCGATCCATCTTCAGGAGGCGGCGTTGCGCGCGAGCAGCGCTTCGATCTTGCCGAGCAGCCGCTCAAGCTCGACGGGCTTGGTGTCGAAGTCGTCGACGCCGGCCGCGAGCGCCTTCTCGCGGTCGCCCTCCATCGCATGCGCGGTCAGCGCGATGACCGGAATGGCGCGGGTGGCGGGTTCCGCCTTGATCCGGCGCGTGGCCTCCCAGCCGTCGATACCGGGCAGGCTCATGTCCATCAGGATGAGCGCGGGGGTTCGGACGTGGCCATCGCCACGCCCTGCTCGCCGTCCATGGCCATGACGACCTCGTAGCCCTCGGCGGCGAGGCGCCGCGACAGCATGTCGCGGTTCATCTCGTTGTCCTCGACGAGCAGGATCTTGGTCATGACTTGCGTGCTCCCTTGGATGGGCCATGGAGCGCTGCCACGAATCGCCGACCTCGCGCAGCAGCGCGTCGCGCGATGGCAGTCCCTTTCTGCAGGATCCGCTCGACGTATCCGTTCAGCCTGCGCCGGTCCTCGGCCGTCAGCTCCTTGGCCGTGATGACCATGACCGGGATGGCCCGCCATGCCTCGTGCCGCGCGCAGCTCAGCCACGAGCTCGAAGCCGTCCATCTCCGGCATCATCAGGTCGAGCAGGATCAGTCCCGGCGAGACCTGCGTCGAGCACGCGCCAGCGCCTCGCGCCCGTTCTCGGCTTCGACCACGGTGTAGCCGTCCTTCTCGAGGATGCGGCGCAAGAGCTCGCGCGCAGCGCCGCGTCGTCGTCCACGACCAGGATCGGGCAGGTCGCGGCCGGAACTGCGCAAGGGCATCCGATGAGCCGCTCGCGGTCGATGGGCTTGATCAGGTAGTCGGCGGCGCCGAGCGCGTAGCCGAGGTTCTTGTTGTCCATGATCGTCAGCATGACGACCGGGATGTCGCGCAGTTCGCGCGTCGGCCTTGAGCGCCGACAGCACCGCCCAGCCGTCCATGCCCGGCATCATCACGTCCAGCGTGATCGCGTCCGGCCGCAGCTCTCGGCCAGCCGCAGGCCTTCCTCGCCGCCGGCTGCGGTGACCACCACGCGATAGCCTTCCTTGGCGAGAAGCGCTGCATCAGATCCCTGACGTCGGCGTCGTCGTCGATCACCAGCACCGTTCGGCGCTTGCCCGCGCCGCAGTGGCGGTCGCGGCGGCTTCCTGCGTGCGCTCGGCCACGGTCGCGCGGAAGGCGCACGGTGAAGGTGCTGCCGTGCCCGGCCTCGCTTTCCGACCGTGATGTCGCCGCCCATCATGCGGCAGAAGCCGCCGGCTCAACGCCAGGCCCAGTCCGGTGCCGCCGTACTTGCGCGTCGTCGACGCATCCGCCTGGGAGAACGCCTGGAACAGCCGCCCGAGTCTGCTCTGGCGTCATGCCGATGCCGGTGTCGCGCACCGCGAACATCACCAGTCGCCGTCCGTCCCGCTTTCGCGCGTCACGCCGAGCGAGATCGTGCCGTTCTCGGTGAACTTGCAGGCGTTGCTGAGCAGGTTGAACAGCACCTGGCGTGACCTTGGTGAGGTCGGCGTGCATGGCTGCCCGAGCGCGGCGTCCCAGCGTATCGCCAGGCGGTTGCGCGTTCTTCTCCACCAGCGGCTGGATCGACGGCGGCGATGTCGTCGAGCATGCCCGCGACGCCGAAGTCCTCGAGGTGCAGCTCCATCTTGCCGGCCTCGATCTTGGACAGGTCCAGCACGTCGTTGATCAGCTCCAGCAGGTGCCGGCCCGCGGCGTTGATCTTCTTCAGGTCGGGCACGAAGGCTCCGTGCCGAGCGTCCTCGGCGTCCTCCTGCAGCATCTCGCTGTAGCCGATGATGGCGTTGAGCGGCGTGCGCAGCTCGTGCGACATGTTGGCGAGGAACTCGGTCTTGTGCTTGCTTGCCAGCTCGAGCTCCGCGAACAGGCGCGCGTTCTGCATGGCCAGCGCCGACTGGGCGGCGAATGTGGTCAGCAGCTCGACGACATTCTTCGCGAACTCACCCGGCTGGTTGCGAAGCACGACGAGGCCCCCGACGAGCTGGCCCTCGCGCAGGAGCGGAATAGCCAGCACCGCGCGCGCGCCCGCATGGACGAGGCTCTCGCGCAGGCGGCTGTCGTAGTTGCTCTCTGCGAGGATGTCCGGGAACTGCACGGGCGCAAGCGTCACGGCGACCCTGCCGATCGCGCCCTCGCCCTTGCGCAACCGAGTCTCCCGAATCTGCTGCTCCAGCTGGGCATTCACCCCAAGCGCGGTCCGCAGCGCGAACTCCTCCCGCTCCGCGTCGTACTCGTAGATGTTGCCCCCGTCGAGGCCGGAGAGCTGCACTGCCTGGGTCACGATGGTGGTGAGAACCGTATCCAGGTCAAGGCTCGCGCTGACCGCGCGACCGACCTCACTGAGCGCGGTCAACTGCTCGACCGAGCGGCTGAGCTCGGCGGTGCGCGTCTCCAGCTCCTTGAAGAGGCGCGCGTTCTCGATCGCGATGACCGCCTGGTCGGCGAAGGTCCTGAGCAGCGCGATCTCCTTGTCGGAGAACGCGCCGACTAAGTGCGCCCCATGAAGATGGTACCGATCGCCCGCTCCTTGCCTAGCAAGGGCGTACAAGATGAACGATGTAATGCCAGTAACTTTCGCGGCCCGGCGGACAGGGTCGGGCACGTTCGCCCCACGTGTCGATATCCGGATAGTGCAGCACGCGGCGTTCGACAATCGCCAATCCTGAGGCAGAACCCTCGAGCGGCATGGGATACATGCGTTCCATCATCTTCTTCGTCGGGTCCGAGGTATGCGCCAAGGTTCAAGACGTTTCCCTCCTCGCCCGCTATCGTGATCCCCGTCGTGCCGGCACGCCAGCAGGCCGCTCCAGCTTTGCAGGATCATCTCGAACACCGGCTTGGCATCCGCGAGCGAGCTGCTGATTACCCGCAGCACCTCGGCCGAGGCGGTCTGCTGGTCGAGCGCCTCCTTGGTCTCGTTGAACAGGCGCACGTTCGCGATGCCGATTGCCGCCTGGTCGGCGAAGGTCCGCACCAGAGCGATTTGCTTGTCCGAATATGCCTGTTTTCGCATGCGGACCAGGACGATTGCGCCGATTGCACGCCCTTCGCGCATCAGCGGGGTTCCGAATACGGTTCGAACGCCGAACCGCTGCGAGACCTCGCGGCCGACCGGGTACTCATCCTCAGGTGCCTCGCCCATGTCGAGGACGTTCACCGCAGTGCGGTCGATGATTGCGCGGCCCGACACCGAGCCGCGACTGAGGGAAAGGACCATTGGGCCCTGACCGGCGAACGGATTCGCAACGCCGTCCTTGACGTAGTTCGAGGCAAGACGCTGCGCCTCGCCCTCCACGAGCAGGACGTTCGAGACGTCGGCGTCGCACAATTTTCCCGCCCGCTCGGCGACCGCGTGCAACATGGGTATGACATCGGTTGGCGAGGACGAGATTACGCCGAGTATCTCGCTGAGCGCGGTCTGCTGCTCGAGCGCCTCCCTGGTCTCGTTGAACATGCGCGCGTTCTGCATCGCGATGACCGCCTGGTCGGCGAAGGTCTTGAACTGAGCGATCTCCTTCTCGGTGAAGGGAGCGACCCGGTCGCGGCCCATGAACAGCACGCCGATCCCTCGCCCCTCCCAGAGCATCGGCGCGAAGAGGATGGAGCGGAAGCCGGTCGCAATGCAGCTCTGGCGCGTCGTCGACGGCACGTCGGCGCCTTCTTGCGCATCCGGATAGTGGACCACGCGCCGTTCCCGCAGGCAGATGCTCGAGCCCGAATCCCCTTCGAGGGAGAGCGGGAAGATCCGATCGAGCATCTCGCGTCCAGGCCCGTGGAAGGCCGCGAGGTGCACCTTGCCGTCCTCGCCGACCCGGTTGATTCCGACCTGACGTACCGCAAACAGGCGCTCGCAGCTCTCGAGGATCTTCTCGAACACCGGCTCGGTGTCGGCGATCGACTCGCTGATCGCGCTCAGTACCTCGCCCGAGGCGCGTTGCTGCTCGAGCGCCTCCTTGGTCTCGTTGAAGAGGCGCACGTTCTCGATCGCGATCACCGCCTGGTCGGCGAACGTCTTCAGGATCGCGTATTGCTTGTCCGTCAACGGTCCGGGCGCCATGCGCACCACGCTGACCGTGCCGAAGTCGGTATTGCCGCGCATCATCGGAATGATCGTGATGGCGCGATAGCCGGTGCGGACGAAGTTTTCGATTCCGGCCGCCCACTGCGCGGGCGGGTCGAGCGCGTCCGGTACATCGATCACTCTTCGGTCCAGGATTGCCGTCGCATGCATGTAGTCCCGTGTCAAAGGAAACGGGTAGCTCGCTGCCCATCTCGCGCATCGTTCCGGGTCTTCGTCCGCGATCGACGCGAGCCGCACCTGGCCGGCATCGGGAAGCGCAATAGCCACCCCGGCACCACTGAACAACCGCGCCCCGCTCTTTACGATCGCGTCGAAGACGGGCTGAACGTCCGTCGGGGACCCGCTCATGACTTCGAGAATGCCGCTCGTCGCCGTCTGCCGCTCGAGTGCCTCCTTTGTTTCATTGAAGAGGCGCGCGTTCTGGATGGCGATCACTGCCTGATCGGCGAACGTCCTGAGGAGTGCGATCTCCTTTTCGGTGAAGGAACCGACCGCACCACGCCCGACGAAGATCGCGCCGAGGCCACGGCCCTCCGACAGCAGCGGCGCCGCGATGAACGCCCGAAAGCCCACCGCCTCGGCTCCACTCCGGGCGAATGGCGGGACGTCGGGATCGCCGAGCGCGTCGGGAAAGTGAATGACCCCACCCGCGTCGATCGCAGCACCGGTAGCCGACCCGGCGGCCGGGTGAGGGAAGTGCTCCTTCCTCAACTTGGCCGCCCCGGGGAAGTTTCCGTAGGCGCCTGCATGCACCAGTCCATCCGGACCGATAAGGTTGAGCCCAATCTTGCCACCGGGGAACAGTCGCTCGCAGCTCTCGACGATCTTCTCGAACACCGGCTGCGCATCCGCGATCGAGTTGCTGATCACGCTCAGCACTTCGCCCGACGCCTTCTGCTGCTCGAGCGCCTCGCGGGTCTCGTTGAAGAGGCGCACGTTCGCGATCGCGATCACCGCCTGGCTCGCGAAGGTCTCGAGAAGCGCGACTTCCTTTTCCGTGAAGCGCCCGGGCGTCGCGCGATGCACATTGATCGTGCCGATCACATCGTTGTCCCGCAGCAGGGGCGCGACCATGAGCGAGCGAAAGCCGCGCTGCTCGCCACGTTGTTTCATCTGCACGGAGACGCCTTCCGCCGATGTATCCGGAATCTGCACCACCTCCCGGCGCGCTACCGCATGCGAAACGGGCATGCTGTCGTCGTGGATCGACATGGGAGATTCGACGACCGTTTTCCCTCCGATCGTCGAATTGCTCGCCGCGAACTCGGCATGATCTCCTTTCACCAGCCGCAGCGTTGCATGGTTGCAGGCAAGGAGGCGGGTGCAACTTGCCACGATTGCGTCGAACACCGGCTGCACGTCGGTGGGCGACTCGCTGATGACCTTGAGTATTTCCGCGGTTGCGGTCTGTTGCTCGAGCGCTTCTCTTGTCTCGTTGAACAGGCGCACGTTCTCGATCGCGATCACGGCCTGGTCGGCGAAGGTGTGCAAGATCGAGAGTTGCTTGTCGCTCAGGAGTCCGGGCACAGCGCGTGTCACGCTGATCACGCCGATGGCGTCCTTGCCACGCAGCATCGGCATGACCGTGATCGCGCGATTGCCGCTCAACAGAAAATTGCGAATGCCCGGCGCAAGAGGCCCGTCTGCCTCGGCCCGCGCGTCCGGAATGTCGATAAGCATGGCGTCGAGAATCGCCGCGCCGTGCAGACGATCGCGGGAGAGCGGGGTTGTGAACCTTTCCGCTCCACCCTGCGACCATCGCGGAGTCGTCGTGCGCTATCGCCGCTGCACGTACAAGGTCGCCTTCGGGACGCGCGACGGTGATCATCGCGCCTGGGAACAGCCCAAGCCCGCTGTTCACGATCGCCTCGAACACCGGCTGCGTGTCCGTCGGCGAACTTCCGATCACGCTGAGCATCTCCGCGGTCGCGGTCTGCCGCTCGAGCGCCTCCTTGGTCTCGTTGAACAGGCGCACGTTCTCGATCGCGATTACCGCCTGGTCGGCGAAGGTCTTGAGCAGCGCGACCTGGTGATCGGTGAAAGGCGCGGGCTTCGGCGGCGCAACGACGATCGCGCCGATGAGGTTTCCCTCGCGCAGCATCGGCGACCGAGGCAATGCCGCGCCAGCCGCCGACCTGTGCAACACCCGCGTGCTGGCACTCCGGGTCCTCGAGCACGTCGGGGACTTGTGACGGTCGCGCGCGTGAGGACCGCTCGCCCTGCCACGGTGCCGCGGTCGGCGCGGCCGCGGGCCATGATCGTCGCGCGCTATTCTCGCTCTTCGGGAGTCGTTCACGCGCCGCGACAGCTGCCAATGTGGAGCAGCTCGCCATCGAAGGTGAACGACCACGCCCTGATCGCCGCTACAGAGCCGCTTCGAGCTCGCCGCGATCGTGTCGAAGACCGGCTGCAGGTCGCTCTGCGACCGGCTGATGACCTCCAGGATCTCGGCGGTCGCGGTCTGCCGCTCGAGCGCTTCCTGGGTCTCGTTGAACAGGCGCGTGTTCTCGATGGCGATCACCGCCTGGTCGGCGAAGGACTTGAGGAGCGCGACCTGATCGTCCGTGAACGCGGTCTTCCGCGCCACGGCGATCGCGCCGATCGCTTCCGAGCCCCGGATCATCGGTACGACCAGAAGCGCCTGGTAGCCGGTGACACGCGCGAGTTCGCGCGACGATACGGGGAGATCGGGATTGTCCTGCAGGTGGTCGACGTGGATGACGCGGCTTTCCCGGATGGCAACTGCAGTGAGATGTTCGCGATCGAGCGGCATCGGGAATATCTGCCGCGCGAGCGCCCAGCCTTCTTCCGGCCAGTCGTGCTGGGCGACGAGGTGCACCAGGCCGCTTTCCACCCTCATCGCTGCGCTGTACACGGCACCGCACAATCGCACCGCGCTTTTCACGATCGCATCGAAGATCGGTTGCGGGTCGGTCGGTGAGTCGCTGATGAGGCGCAGGATCTCGGCGGTCGCAGCCTGCTGCGCCCGGGCGGCGGCGAGAGCGGCGTCGCCGGTTACGCGATCCCCGGGGGCGCTTCCGCCGTTCGCCTTGGCGAGCCGCGTCGCCAGCGTGCCGTACTCCTTGCGCCAGCGCTTGTAGGTCCGCTCGTCGATGCCCGCCTGCTTGCACGCCTGCGCCGGCATTTTGCCGCTCGCGGTGAGGCGCGCGATGCGCTGCAGCTTATTGACGATCTGTACGGGCGTAAGCGCTTTGCCGGGCATGACCGACCTTACTCCACGAGTTGACGCACGTATCGAGCGATCCGATTCATCCCGCAGCCCCCAGCATGGCGTAGAGGGCGTCGAGCTGCGCACGACGCTCGGGAGGAAGATAGGAGAAGTTGGCGCCACGATTCTCGATCTCGGAATAGTGGGGCGAGACCTCGCGCTCGATGTCCAAGCGGATGCTCGCGAGCAGCTCGCGCCGCTCGCCCGCCAAGTCGCCAGCGATGCGCCGCGCCGTATCGGTATCGCCGCGCACGAGGAAGAAGGTCGCGAGCTGCGCCTGGGCGCGCCGCACCCCGGGCAGATTCTGCGCTCCCAGCTGATCCATCGTGAGCAGCAAGTTCAATAACGCGTCGCGCACGCCGGGCTTATCGACGGCGACCTCGACGAGCTGGGCGACGTCGTAGGCCGCGACCTCGAGCAGGAAGGGGAGGCCGCTCGCCCTGGCCACTCTGCCGTAATGCCGGATGCGGCTCGCCACCTCGACCACTGCCGGCTCCTCGCCGCGGGCAAGCAGCGTCTCGCCGAACATGCGGTACTGGTGCAGCACGTAATAGGCGGTGCGCGCGTCCGACCCGTTGATCGCCGCGCGCAGGTAGCTGTTGAAGGCGCGCTGGCACAGCACCACGAGCTCCGGTCGCCCGGCCCCGCTCTGCTCACCCAGCCGGCGCGTGTGGATTGCGATCATGCCCGCCACGTCGCGCGCGCTATTGACGGCATCGATGAAGAGCGCATGGTACTGGCGCAGAATCTTTGATTCGAACCAGCTTCCCGTGCGGGCAACCTCGTCGAGCGCAGTCCTGGACATCGAGACGAAATCCGGGTCGCGAGCGATGGCTTCGTCGACGCGAAACCATTCCGCGGGCAGCGTGCTCCGAAGTCGCTCGACGTCCGTGAGCAGCGTCGCGAGCGCCTCGATGGCGGCCATTGCGATGGCGCGGTCGTAGTTGTTCATGGCGCCGCGCGCGACGTCCTCGAGCTCCTCGATGCTCTCGATCACGGCGAGCTCCGCGGCATGCGGGTCACCCGTTACCGCGCTTTCCGCCTCGTTCAGCGCGGCGGACCGGATGCGGCGAATCACGCCAAGCGGCGAGACGAAGCGGAACACGTAGCCGAAATACGGGACGAGCGCGACCACGCATGCGGTCATCAGACCCATGGCAAGGAGGAAGCCGCCGCGGGGAACGATCGGTGCGTCGTGCACCTCCCCGGTGAGCACCAGCGCAAGCCAGATGCAGAGCGCCGTCGTGAGCACGAATAGCGTCATCACTGCCTGGTTGACGCGGTCGCGCACGAACAGCGTGGTGACGCGATGCGTGTAGCGGGTCGCGGCAAGCTGCACCACGATCGCGACGACGGTGATCAGAATCGCGAGCATCCCCGCGACGACCTGGCCCGCGGCGATGAGCACCGCGAGTGCGGCGGACTGGTCGAGCGTCGCGAGCCAGCGCAACGGATGGCGCAATGCCGAGCTACCCTCAAGCCAGCTCGCCAGCCCGAGGAGCAGCACGGATAGCGCGAGCAGCAGCGCGAAGCCGCGCAGGCCGCCGCCGCGATCGATCTGCTCGCTCTGCTGCGTCATCTCCCCCCTCTCGCCGAGCGCCGCATCGCGGCTCGCGTTAGGATACCGCGCGGCCGGCTACCGGATCGGTGGAGCGTACATCAGACCACCATTCGTCCAGAGATTGTTGATCCCGCGGTCGAATCCGAGCGGCTTGAGGTTTGCGTCGAAGACTTCGCCGTAGTTGCCGACCTGCCGGACGACGTTGAATGCCCAGCGATTGTCCAGGCCGAGCATCTTGCCGATGTCACCGGTCGCGCCCACGAAGCGCTGGATCGAAGGATTGGCGCTGGACAGGCTCTGCGCGATGCTTTTCGATGAGAGCCCCAGCTCCTCCGCCTCGATCATTGCAAAGAGCGTCCACTTGACGATGTCGAACCACTTGTCGTCGCCGTGCCGCACCACCGGCCCGAGCGGCTCCTTCGAGATCACTTCGGGAAGGATCACGTGGTCGGCAGGGTTCGGTGCGCGCGACGCTCGTACCGCCACCAGTCCCGAGATGTCGGTCGTGTAGACGTCGCAACGTCCGGCGAAGTAGGCGTTGAGCACCTCTTCGAGCTTCTCGATGACCACCGGCTTGAAAGTCATCTTGTTGGCGCGAAAGTAATCTGCAAGGTTGAGTTCTGTCGTGGTGCCCGGCTGCACGCACACGGTCGCGCCATTCAGCTGCTTGGCGCTCTTCACGTTGAGCTTTTTGGGCACCATGAAGCCCTGGCCGTCGTAGTAGATCACCCCCGTGAAATTGAGCCCGAGGCTCGAATCGCGCGTCGCCGTCCAGGTCGTGTTGCGCGACAGGATGTCGACCTCGCCGGACTGGAGTGCGGTGAACCGCTGTTGCGCGGTGAGCGGCGTGTACCGCACCTTCGTCGCGTCGCCGAACACGGCTGCGGCAACCGCACGGCACAGGTCGACGTCGATCCCCTTCCACTGGCCCTTCGAGTCGGGCTGCGAGAAGCCGGCGAGACCGACGTTGACTCCGCATTGCACGTACCCCTTCGCCTTGACGGCGTCGAGCGTGGATTGCGCGGCGGCCGGTTGCGGCGCTGCGGCGAGAAGCAGCGACACCGTGCCGGCCAACATCACGAGCCTCTTCATTTCCCACCTTTGCATTTTGATCTGCGTGCGCTCCGCGATCGTTGCAGTCTAGTCCGGGTGCGGGCGTCGCAGCAACCGCATTGCCGGCGAAGTTCCAGACCGGCGCGCTTCGCGGTAGGCTTCTCACTTCGCCACCCGGAGGAAGCCATGCCCCACGCGACTGCGAGCGACGGTGTCCGGCTCTATTACGAGGAGGCGGGCAGCGGCACCACCGTCGTCTTTGTGCACGAGCTTGCCGGCGACTACCAGAGCTGGGAGCCGCAGATGCGGTTCTTCTCGCGGCGCTACCGCTGCGTCGCCTACAACGCCCGAGGATACGTGCCCTCGGACGTTCCCGACGCAGCGAGCTATTCGCAGGAGCGCGCTCGCGACGACGTGATCGCGGTGCTCGATCATCTTGAAGTGGACCGGGCACACGTGGTCGGGCTGTCGATGGGCGGCTTCGCGACCCTGCACGTGGGCCTGGCGTATCCCGACCGCGCGCGGTCACTCGTCGTTGCAGGCTGCGGTTATGGTGCGCAGCCGGGCGAGGAGGAGAACTTCCGGGCAGAGTGCGAAGCGGCCGCTCAACGCTTCGAGACGGCCGGCGCCGCAGCAGCCATGAAGTATGCCGAGGGCCCGACCCGGATTCGCTTCCGGAACAAGGATCCGCGTGGATGGCTCGCGGCGTCCGAGGCATTTGCGAACCGGCCGCTCGAGGGCGTGGTGCGCACGCTGCGCGGCGTGCAGATACGTCGCCCGCTGCTCTATGAGCTGGTCGACCAAATGCAGCGGCTGGACGTCCCCACGCTCGTGATGACCGGCGACGAGGACGATCCGTGTCTCGAGGCGGCAATTCTCCTCAAGCGCAACATCGCGCGTGCCGGCCTTGTCGTGATGCCGCGCTCGGGACACGCGATCAACGTTGAGGAGCCCGACGCCTTTAATGCGACGGTCGCGGACTTTCTTGCCGCCGTGGACGCGGGGCGCTGGGAACCGCGCGATCCGCGCTCCGTCGCGGGCGGTATCCTCGGATTCGACAAGAAGTGACAAGGAGTGAGGCATGGATCTCGGACTGAAAGGCAAGACCGTTCTCGTCACCGGCGGGTCGAAGGGCATCGGGCTTGCCTGTGCCATGAGCTTCGCCGCGGAGGGCTGCAACCTGCATCTCGTTTCGCGCGACGCAGGAAGGCTCGAAGCCGCGCGCAAGCAGGTGCGTGACAAGTACAAGGTCGAAATCGGGATTCATCCGGCCGATCTCCGCGACAGCACGGCCGTGCAGAAGGTTGCAGCGGCGTGCAGCGCCGCCGACATCCTGGTGAACAACGCGGGCGACATACCGGGCGGCTCGCTGCTCGACATCGACGAGGATGCGTGGCGCCATGCGTGGGACCTCAAGGTCTTCGGCTACGTGAACATGAGTCGCGCGATGCTCGGCCACATGAAAGGCCGCGGCCATGGCGTGATCGTGAACGTGATCGGCATGGCCGGCGAGAAGCCCTCGTTCGAGTACGTGTGCGGCGCCACGGCGAATGCGGGCCTCGCGGCCTTCACCAAGGGCCTCGGGCAGAAGTCGACCCAGTTCGGCGTGCGCGTCGTGGCCGTGCACCCGCCCGCGACGCGCACCGATCGCATCGTCACGCTGATGCGCAATGTGGCAAAGCAGAAGTACGGCGACGAGTCGCGCATCGACGACGTCGTGAAGGACGGCAGCTTCGGGAAGATCATCGAGCCCGAGCAGGTCGGCGACACGGTGGCATTCCTCGCCTCCGATCGCGCAGCGCACCTCTCCGGCATCGTGTTAAATCTGGGCGCTTGACGGGTTTTCTGGCTTGTACCGTCTATGGCAGACGTTTTCATCAGCTACGCGAGTGCTGATCGGGACCGTGCGAAGATCCTGGCCGAGAGCCTCGCGGGTCAAGGCTGGTCCATATGGTGGGATCGCACGATCCCGCCAGGCCGGGCATTTGATGAGGTCATAGAGGAAGCGCTCGACGCGGCGAAGTGCGTCGTGGTGCTGTGGTCAACGGCTTCCGTCGCATCGAGCTGGGTGAAGAATGAGTCGGCGGAGGCGATGCAGCGCCGCATACTCGTGCCGGTGCTGATCGAGCCCGTGAAGATCCCGCTGGAATTCAGGAGATTGCAGGCGGCTGACCTGTCGGGTTGGGGCGGGACCCAGTCGGATCCACAGTTCATAGAGCTGTCCCGGGCCATCCAGGCACTGGCAAATCGCGGCACCGCACCGAAATCCGATTCCGGTCCTGCGGCGCCCAGACCAGCAACGCGGCCGTCACCTGTGCGTGCGCAGGCAGAGCGCACGGAAGCGCGGCGCCCGAGTGTGCAGCGCCGCTCGAAGGCGACACTCGCGGCAGTGGCTGGCGTCGCACTGGCCTTGCTTGCCGTCGCGTACGTGACCTACGACACGATGAACGAGCGGATCGCGGCGGAGCAAGAAGCCCGTCGTCAGACCGAGCAGAACGCTGCGGAAGCCGCGCGCAGAGAGGCGGCTCAGCGCCAGGTAGAGGAAGACCGGCGCGCGAAGGAGGCAGCGGCGGCGAGCGCCCGGACCGTGCCAGCGCCCCGTCCGCAGACTGATACGCCACCCCGCGCATCCGCGACGCCGCCAATCCAGATCCGCGGCTCGTGGCGCGACACTACCTGGGGACACGTTTCGGAGTTCGTCCAGAACGGGGACACGTTCCAGTACACCTCGTCGGGGATTGCATGCCGGGGAAGCTTCCGGGCAGCTGGCGCGGGCTCGATCCAAGGAACACGCGTGGAGGTCGCGTACCGCACGACGATGCCCTCGGAAGGACGCTGCACCGGGACAATTTCCCCGGACGGTACAAGGATGACTACGACGTGTGTGGATTCGGTCTGCGGACAGTTCGTCTCGTACTCGGTCCGGCAGTAACAGCGGGAAGGAACGCCCTTCTGTCTGGCCGACCCGCTGGAGTCAGTCGGCGAATCGCACGGCGGCGATCGGTGGCAGGTTGAGCGAGACACAGTGCCAGGAGTCGCCGGAGTCTTCGGAAATCCACAGCCCGCCCGTCGTCGAGCCCATCGCGAGCCGCCTCCCGGTCGCGTCGACGGCGAGGCCGTGGCGGTAGACGAGATCGTAGGAAGGCTGGGCAGGCAGGCCAGCGCTCAGCACGTCGAAGTGCTTGCCGCCGTCCCTCGTGCGCGTGACCACGAAGCGCGCATCGACCGGGACGCGGCGCTCGTCCTTGATGGCCGGGACAAACCACGCGACATCGGGGTCGTGCGGATGCACGGCAACCGCAAAGCCGAACGACGAGGGTGTGACCTCGCTGATCTCGGCCCACGTTGCCGCGGAGTCGACCGAGCGGAAAATTCCGCAGTGATGCTGCACCCATAGCGTCTCCGGCCGCACCGGACACGCGACCATACGATGGATGTCCTGCGCAATCGGATCGCCTTGCAGCTCCGGGGGCATGTAGGCGGCGCGCATACCGGTCCCCGAAACACGCCATGTCTCGCCCGCGTCCGCGCTGATCCACACGCCGCCCGTCGAGACGCCAAGCGTCACGCGTGCCGCGTCGCGCGGATCGACGAGGATCGAGTGGATGCCCGCGTGGTCATACCCGCCGCCCATCCACTTGAGCCGGTCGGGATGGTCCCAAAGCGACCGGACGAGCTGCCATGATTCGCCGTGGTCCCGCGAGCGGAACAGTCCCCCGGGAATCGTTCCCGCCCAGAGCAGACCGGGCTCGTTCTTCCCGCCGGTCTCGAGCGCCCAGATCAGCACGAGCTTCCACGGCGCGCCTTGCGCACCCTCCGGCTGCGGCGGATAGGTCGGCGCCGCGAGCTCCTCCCATGACTTGCCGTCGTCTCGCGAGCGCTTGAGCTTCACGCCGAAGTGACCGAGATTGAGCGTGGCGTACAGCGTGCCGTCGCGGGAGTCGTCCAGCACGTTGGTCACGGGGTCGCCCAGGAACTCGGGTGTGCCGATCTCCCAGCGGCCACCACGCCGGGTGATGGTGAAGAGCCCCTTGCGAGTGGCAACGCGCACGCGATCGCTCATTGGAATCCTCCTTCAGCCCTCAGCCGCCGGTCAGCGCCTGCAGCACGTAGATTTCGCTCTCCGGCCGCACGGCGTCGGACAATCGCTCCCGGTCCTGCACGCGCGCGCCGTCGATGAAGATCGCCACGTGCTTGCGCAGATGACCCTGGTCGTCCAGAACGTAGCCGCGCAGCGCACCGTGCTCGATGAAGACGGCGTCGAGCGCCGCGCGCACCGTCTCCCCGTTCACCTCGCATGTCGGAGACGGGATGTGCCGCTGGAGCTGGGTGGTGAAAACGACTTTTGGCATCGGTGAGTCGCCGCCGCCATGTGGAGCGGCAATTCTCGCGCACGATGTTCGCGAGCCGCAACCCCAGTCCGCGGGCTGACGGCTCGACACCCGACGCGGCCAGTCGCAGAATGGGTTCCGCGCGTTCGCGCCCAACCCCCACAAGACGGCCCAATCGGAGGAGATGCCATGCTGATCGAAAGGGATCTGCCCATCACGATGGATGATGGACTGGTACTGCGCGCCGACGTCTACCGGCCCGAAACCACTGCGCCGGTTCCGGTCATCATGACCCACGGGCCCTATGGCAAGGGCGTCAAGTGGCAGGAACATTACAAGCTGATGTGGGATTGGCTTGCCGCCGAGCATCCCGACATGCTGCCGGGCTCCACCCGCAGCTACCTCACGTGGGAAACCGTCGATCCGGAGGTTTGGGTGCCGTGGGGCTACGCCGTGGTGCGCGTCGATTCGCGCGGCGCGGGCCGCTCGCCGGGATATCTCGACATCTTCTCGCCGCGCGAGACGCAGGACTACTATCACGCGATTGAGTGGGCCGGCACGCGCCTGTGGTCGAACGGCAAGGTGGGGCTGAACGGCATCTCCTACTACGCAATCAACCAATGGCACGTCGCCACGCTGCAGCCGCCGCACCTCACGGCCATGGTGGCGTGGGAAGGCGCGGCCGACATGTACCGCGAGTGGTACCGGCACGGCGGCATTCTCTCGAACAAGTTCATGGAGGCCTGGTTTCCTCGCCAGGTGCTCGCCGTGCAGCACGGAAACCCGAAGGCGCCGCGCGACCACTGGCTGGACGAGTCCTCGACCGGACCAGCCGAGCTCTCCGAAGAAGCGCTTGCCGCCAACCACTGCGACACGCTCGCGAACGCCCGCGCGCGCGAGATGGACGACGCCTGGTACCGCGATCGCTCGCCCGACTGGTCCAAGGTGATCACGCCGTTCGTCAGCGCTGCAAGCTGGGCGGGTTTCGGCCTGCACCCGCGGGGCAACTTCGAGGCGTTCACGCAGGCCGCCGCGCAGCAGAAGTGGCTCGATGGTCATCCCGGTCGCCACGAGGAGTGGTTCTACCTCAAGTACGGCATGGACCTCCAGAAAAAGTTCTTTGACCACTTTCTCAAGGGCGCCGACAACGGTTGGGACAAGGAGCCGCGCGTTTGGCTCAATCTCCGCCGGCCGTTCAAGAACGAGTTCGAGTTGCGCAAGGAGCAAGCCTGGCCGCTGGAAGGCACGCAGTGGACCAAGCTCTTTCTCGACGCGAAAGGCGGCGCGCTCGACTGGCGCGCACCGGCGGCCACGGGACAGGCGAGCTTCGCGGCGATGGGCGAGGGCATCCGCTGGATGTCGCCGCCGCTCGACCAGGAGACCGAGCTGACCGGGCCGATGGCGCTCAGGCTCTACGTATCCTCGTCGACCCACGACGCGGATCTTTTCGCCACGGTCATGGCGTTCGCGCCCGACGGCCGCGAGGTCACTTTCCAGGGCACCGTCGATCCGAAAACGCCGCTCGCCCAGGGTTGGCTGCGTGCCTCGCACCGCAAGCTTGATCAAGCCAAGTCGCTGCCCTATCGTCCGTACCACGCGCACGACGACAAGTGGCCGCTGCGCCCCGGGCAGGTCTACGAGCTCGACGTCGAGGTCTGGCCGATGAGCGTCGTGCTGCTGGCGGGCTACCGGATCGCGGTCAACATTTCCGGCAAGGATTTCGAGCGGCCGGGCGGCGATGCGAACCCGGCTTTCCGCTCGCGCGGATCGGGGCCGTGGCTACACGACGATCCGCACGATAGGCCAGCGGACATATTCGGCGGCGAGACGACGCTATACACCGGCCCCGAGCGTGAAGCCTATTTGCTCGTGCCGATCATTCCGCGGCGGAAGTAGCGCATCTAAGGCTGTGACCCGACTTTGAATTCCTTGCTGGCAGGAACGGTGAGCGCGGGCTTAAGTTCACGCAGGAACTCACCAACGGCCCGCCAGAACTCGTCGCGCCGCTCGATGCCGTAGTGGCGCGCACCGGCGAGCATCACGGTCTGATGCGGCCCGCCCCATGCGCGTGCGAGCGCCGAGCCGTTCGCGACCGGGGTGACGTTGTCGTTTTCCGCGAGCACGAAAAGCGCCGGCGCCGTGATCGTCGGCGCAATCGCCGCCGAATCATAGTGCCCGTTGAGCAGCAACCCGACTGGCAGATACGGGTAGCGCTCGGCGCCGAGTGCGGCGAAGCTGTCGAAGGGGGTGGCGAGAATCGCGCCACGCGTCCTGCGCTCTGCCGCCACCTTCACGGCGACATATGAGCCGAGGCTGCGGCCCAGGAGCACGATGGAAGCCGGATCCACATCCGGCCGCGCGGCCGCGTAGTCGTAGACCAGCTTCGCGTCTTCGAGAATGACCTGCTCGGAGGGCTCGCCCTCCGAGAGGCCGTAGCCGCGGTAGTTGATGAACAGCCAGCCCCATTCGCGTGGCTTCTCGCCCTGGTTGATCATCCACGACGTCTCGCGGCGCACGCCGCCGAAGACGATCACGATCGGGAACCGCTCGCCGCGCCGTGCCCCCGGTGGGTGCTTCAGCCAGCCATGCAGCTTCACGCCGTCGGGCGTGGTGAGGCGCACCTCCTCGATGCCGTTCTCGTGCGAAGCAATCGACGTGAGGTACTCGGAACCCGGCGACCACGGCCGATAGAGAAGGCTCTTCTCGAGCGGTTCGAGCAGGACGGCGCAACCGACGAGCAGGAGAGAAACCCCGCCGGTAAACAGGGTAATCAGGACGCGCATGGGCGCCATTCTAGGGGGGACCGCGCGGACGGGTAAAGCCTGGCCCGGGCGACCTATCGTCCCTTTGCTGCTGGAACCAGGGCTGCGCCCCGCCGCCGAGATACGACTCGATGACGCGCGGGCCCGCGAGCCTCGCCCTCCAGCATGATCTCGCCGGTCTCGATCACATATCTACAATCATCTGGCCGGCCGCTCGGCGCGCCGGTGAGCGCAACCGCGAGACGCCGTGGCAATCGCTAATGGCGCCGGCGGATCCAGCCCGTCGTCCACCGCGCCAAGTGCACGCTGGCGAGCACCTGCATCGCCACCGAGACGAGCAGCGCGGCCGAATAGCCGCGCGAATCCCAGCCGCCCGCCGCGGTGCGCGGCCACAGGTCGAGGATCCAGCCCACCGCCGACTGCAGCAGGAAGGCGCCCGCGAGCGTGAGCGAGTTGATCGCCGTGGAGACGCGGCCCATCTGCTCGACCGGAAACATCTGGCCGACGGCGATGTAGGCCGGTGCAGCGCCCGAGGCGAAGAACGCGAAGGCGAGCCACAGTGCGAGCACCGCCGCGCCGTTCGCAGGCTGCAGCGCGAGTCCGAGTTGCGCCGCGAGCAATCCCGCGATGCAAACCACCGGCACGAAGAGCGCCGGATAGCCACTCGCCTGCAAGCGGCTCGCGATCTGGCCGTTGATCGCGCCGCCCGCCATCATGGCGAGCGTGTAGAAGAACAGCGTCTGCGCGCGCGCCGCGCCATCGTAGCCGGCGACATCGCGCAGCCACGGCCCGGCCCAAAGTCCGAGGTAAGCGAAGTTGCTCGCCGAGAGGAAGGCGACCGGCGGCCCGTAGCGCCAGAAGGGTCGCGAAGCGAAGATCGCGCCCATCACCGCGAGCTCGTCTTTCAGGCTGCGACGCGGCGCTGCCGTGAGTTTGTCGCGCACCGACAGAAAGATCCACAGCGACACTGCGAACGCGGCGCCCGCGAGCAGCCAGAACACGCCGCGCCAGCCGAGCACCGGCAGTGCCCACTGCACAGGCGAAGTGGTCGCCACGCTTCCCAGCGACGAAATCGCCATCGCGATGCCCGTCATGCCCGCCACCTGCGTGGGCAGGAACCAGAGCGTATTGGCCTTGAGGATCGACATCAGCCCTGCCGACATTCCCACGCCCAGCAGCACGCGCGCGACCGAGAAGCCGGCAAGGCCGCTGGAGAGCGCGAACACCGCAAAGCCCGCCGCCGCCACGAGGCTCAGCCCCGCCTGCAGGCGGCGCGGCCCGATGGTGTCCAGCGCGATCCCCACCGGCAGCTGCGCAAGGCCGTAGGACGCGAACATGCAAGCGGCAAGCAGCCCCAGCTCGCTCGCCGACAGCCCGAACTCCACCGCGAGCACCGGCCCGATGATCGCCATCACCGTGCGCGACGCCTGGTTGAGGAAGTTCAGACCCGTGAGCGGGAGCGTGACACCGAAGAACAGGCGGGAACCCGCAATCATGCGCGGCATTCTAGGGACCAACTAGGGACAGTCCATGTTTTCCGCGCCCGGCGGCGTGGCTATACTTCAGATCTTCAGATTCCATGCGCCGCGCCCTTCGGCCTGTCGCGCGTCAATCATGTTCAGTGCGCCGCAATCGGCGTAAACCGGCGATTCGACGCACGGAGTGCAGAATTGATTCTCCTATCGATCCGCCCCGATCAGTGCGATGCCATTTCACGAGCTATTGTGAGTAGCTCGTCGTGCGCCGCGCTTACGCGGTTTTGAGTCTCGGTAAATTTCTTGTGATGGTGCTGCAGATCAGCTAAGGCCAGAGTGGCCAGCCTGACGCGCTCTTCTTTCGCCGCGCCGCCGAAGCTGGTTCGGGTAGCGATGAAGCGATCGACATCCAGGACGCTGCGGATATCGATGTTATCGACATCGACGTCAAGGCCTGCATCGACGACCGCTGCCTTCAGGTCCTCGCTCTCGAGCTGCTCGGCTGTGCGGCCTTTCTCTTCGCTTAGCCGCACTAGACGCGCGACGATGTCATGGGCCACCCGGAAACTGCAACTTGTATGGCGGACGAGCTCATCGGCGAGGGAACTCACCGTTGACCAACCCGACCCAGCGGAGCGACGCATCGCCTCGCTGTCTATCTCCAGCGTGTTGATGGTGTCGGTCATGAGCTCGATCGCTCCGACGACCGTCTCGCACATTTCGGGTACCCGGTTCGTGGAAAGCACGATGTCCCCGTCGGTCGAGGTAGCCAGTTTCACCACACCCAGTTGCGATGCCGGCCAGCCAATTGCCTCGCCTGAGAGTGCACGCACGCGCTCGAGGGCGTAGGGATTGCGTTTCTGGGGCATCATGCTCGACGTGCCGCACAGCCCGGCGTAGAGCTTCACATATTGCAACTCGGATGAGGACCAATACAAGAAGTCTCCGGCGAGGCGCCCTAGACCGCTGAGCGTCAAGGCGAGTCCACCGGCAATCTCAGCGTTGATGTCCAGAGCGAATGCCCCAGCGTCGCGGGCGTTCACGACGAGGCCGCGGTGGCCGAGCAGGGCGGCAGTACGCTCCCGGTCGATTGGCCAGTCGGTACCGACCATGGCCGCGCCGCCAAGGGCGGAAAGGTCGATGCGTGCGAGAGCCTCTTCCAGTCGTTCGATGTTTCGGCTGGTCACCCAATAGTGTGCGTTGAGGTAGTGCCCGAGTGTTGTTGGCTGGGCATGCTGAAAGTGGGTGTATCCCGGAATCGGTTGAAGATCGTATCGCGCAGCCGCTTTGAGCTGCGCTTCTCCGACCGTCAATAGAGCGGCGATGACGGCGTCGGTATGCCGGCGTGCGAGAAGCCGCATCGCAGCCGCGCTCTGATCGATCCGGCTTCGGGCCAACTGGAGCATCCCCCCATCGGGACCGCACTCAGCGATCAGGTACGCTTCGATTTGGAGCAGCATGCTTCCGCGGGAGTTGTCGACGGCGAGTTGAACCTTAGGATTCGGGCCTTCAACTCTCAGCAGGGCCGTCAGTAGCTTCGCAGCGACGCTGCGGCTCAACGCGCCGCACTCGGCCAGGGTGATCACGTGAGCCAGATCGAGCTCGATGAACTCTTGGAGATTATCTAGCTCGGATGCCAGCTGAATGTGGTTGACATGGTCGCTCAGACTTTTCATCGGAGGAACGCCCAACCGTCCGTCTGTCAGCATGAAACGCTCACCTCTGCGATGGCCGGCTCTGCCGAGGTCGGCGCCGGGAAGGCAATAGACAAGTCAACGGAATCGTGGACGCTTTTCATCAAACTAAGATCCCTCTCGCGATAGGCGGTTCTCAAATCCGAAAACCGGGCATCCCGGCTGCTTGAATTTACCGACCCTCTATGCGCATGCTGAAAAGCATAGCCTCGCTCTTGACAGTACTGGCCCGTCGAGTTGCGTGTCAAGAAAGCGCGTTACAGTCCATCGGCGGCACCCATCTGGGCGAAGTTCGGTGGCGAGTGCCTGACTCTTCGAATCACCTTGCACTGCTTGTCCCGATCGGGTCCGTCGGTGGTTGCTCCAGCTGGCTGTGCGGATCGTCGGGAAGCGTGCCCATCAGCTCCAACAGGCCGCACCGACCTGAGGGGTACCAGCGCGGTTTGGCGAGGGGCCTTGGACGATGCAGAGAACATTGTGCGCGCGGGATCTACGCTCGCTCCCCGCACTACCACGCGCGCTCGGACGCCGCGGGCAATGCTGCGCTGATGGCATTCACGCGCGCGCTCGGCGTCTCAGCACGCGCTTCGCGACACGTGGTCTTGGATGGCACCAGGCGTCGTCCACCATGCCCGCCCGCTCTGCACGATATGCGCGAGCGCCCGGCGGAGATGGCGCAGTCGGTGCGGCTGGCCGACGATGTACGGGTGCAATGCGATGCCCATGACCAATGATTGACTCGCCGACTGCGCGAGCATCTCGTCGTAGCAGTCGATGATCATGTTCGCGAATTCGTCGGCGCCGGCGAGGCGCGCCATCACGGCGGGGATGTCGTTGATCTCCTGGGGGTACGGAATCGACCAGAGCGAGCCTCCCCGCGTGCGGAAGCGCGTTGGCTGATCGTCGTGCGCCCAGTTCAGCACGTACTTGTAGCCCGCTTCCTGAAGAAGATCGGGTGTGACGTGACTTTCCGCGATCCACGGCGACAACCATCCCGCCGGTGGACGGCCTTCTTCCCGCGCGATGCGCTCGGTGCAATAGACGATGAGCTTGCGCTCCGCTTCCTCGGACATCTCGCCCTGGTGCTCGGCATTCGTGTGGCCGTGCCCGATCACCTCGGCGCCCCACGCGTACTGTCCGCTCCGGAACGCCGCCATCACTTCCGGGCAGTAGTCGTAGATCCCGGTGTTGACCAGCACGCCGACCGGCAACTTGAGCGAATCGAAGAGCTCGATGCAGCGCCACACGCCGACGCGGTTGCCGTAGTCGCGCCAGGAGTAGTTGAGCACGTCCGGCTCGCTCGACGGCGCGAGCTTGGCGCCACGTCCGGTTCCGAATTCGAAGTGCTCGATGTTGAATCCGATGTAGAGCGCGAGGCGCTTGCCCTCGGGCCACGCGAAATCCGGGCGGCGCGTGATCGGCGCGTAGTCGTAGCGGCCGTGAGAGCGAAGTGTGCGCATATCCGGACGGTCAGATCTCGTCGATGGACGTGGAATTTTCCGGGTGGGCGCCTTCGCTGATCGCAAACCGGTCGCGCGTACGCGTGTAGAAGCTCGCCCCGAAACGGGCGATGGGGAAATAGTTCTGCAAGTGCACGCGGTAGCGTTCCAGGTCGATCAGGTCGTCGCGCGCGTGCATCCAGAGCACACGCCCGATGAAGATGTGCCGGCTCGGCGTTTCGATCTTCTCGAAGAGCGTGCACTCGAGCGACACCGGTGCCTCCGCGATCCGCGGCGGCTTGATCGCGATCGATGGCACGGTGGTGAATCCCACGACCTCGACTTCGCTCACGTCGGGTGGATAGTGCGCGCCGCAGCGATGCATCTGGTCGGCGATCGCCTCGTCGACCAGATGCACGACGAACTCGCCGCTGGCAAGGATATTGGCCGCTGTGTCCTTGACTTCGCCGCTCTCGCGCTTGTTGAGGCTGATCATCACGATCGGCGGTTCCTCGCCCAGCATGTTGAACATGCTGAAGGGCGCCGCATTGACCACGCCGCGCGCATTGACGGTCGTGACGAGCGCGATGGGCCGGGGGATGATGAGGCTTGCCATCAGCTTGTAGCGCTGATGCTCGGTGAGCGTGCCGAAGTCGAGATCCATGAAGTAGTCCGCTAGCGAAAGTTGAAATTTGGGTGAATCGTGGAATTGGTGCCCCGACGCAGTGCGCGACGCACTGGAGCAGTGCGCCATTCGGCGCCGATGGGGGCGGTCAGCGCGGCGCGCAGGCCTCCGCAGCGGCGTCCGAGGGCATCGAGCGAGTTGGGATATTATGCAGTGGCACGGGGTGCTTCCTGAGGACTCCGCTGCAATCTTAGCAGGCGGCGGCCCCACTTCATGTCGCCACATTGGCACGTCGCTTGCTGAATGATCTCCGACCTGGCCCGCGCCGGGCGGGGCAGAATTTGCTCGCAAACAAGTTCGGTCAAAATTGAGGGGGATTTCATGACTCGCATCGACACGGCCGCCTGGCGGCGGCGCTCGGTTCTCAAGCTCGGCCTGATCGCAATCAGTGCGGGGCTGACGTTTCCCCGCCGTGGCGGCAGATCCGATCAAGATCGGCCTGACCACCGCGCTCTCGGGGCAATCGGCCCGCGCTGGCGAGGCCATCACGCGCGGTCTCACCATCGCCATCGACGAGCTCAACGCCAATGGCGGCGTCCTCGGTGGCCGCAAGTTCGAGCTGATTCGCCGGGACGACGAGGCGACTCCGGCCAAGGGCGTCACCGCCGCGCGCGAGCTCGTCTTCAACGAGAAGGTCGCGGTGCTCTTCGGCGGGCTCGACACGCCGGTGTCGCTCGCCATCGTCCCGATCATGAACCAGGCGAAAGTGCCGTTCATCGGCCCGTGGGCGGCGGGCACGCCGATCACCAAGAACAAGGGGAACCCCAATTACGTGTTCCGTGTCTCGGCCGTCGACGAGATCGTCGACAAGGCGATGCTGCAGTACGCGCAGAAGAACTTCAACACCAAGAAGCCTGGACTCATCCTCATCAACAATCCGTGGGGCGAGTCGAACGAGAAGGGGCTCCGCGCGGCCATGGAAGCCAAGAACGTCAAGCCTGCCGGCATCGAGAAATTCGAGGGGAACGACATCGACGTCGTCCCGCAGCTCACGCGCCTGAAGGAAGCCGGCGCCGATACGCTGTTCATGGTCGGCAACGTCGGACCGTCCGCGCAGGTCGTGAAATCGCTCGATCGCATGGGCTGGGACGTGCCGATCGTCTCGCACTGGGGACCGGCGGGCGGCCGCTTCTCCGAGCTTGCAGGTCCGAATGCCAAGAAGGTGCACTTCGTCCAGACCTACAGCTTCTTCGGCAAGCAGACGCCCGTCGGAGAAAAGGTGATGAAGGAGCTCATGGCGAAGTATCCGGACATCAAGGGTCCGGGTGACGTGACGCCGGCCGTCGGGGTGGCGAACGCCTATGACGCGATGATGCTGGTGGCGCAGGCGATCCAGATCGCCGGCTCGACCGACGGCGACGCGATCCGCCAGGCGTTCTACAAGATCGACAAGTACGAGGGCCTGATCAAGACCTACACCAAGCCGTTCTCGCCCAAGGTCCACGACGCGATCACCGAGAACGATTACGTCTGGACGCAGTTCATCGACGGCAAGATCCTGCCGGTCGGGATGGTGAAGTAACGGACCGCCTGCGGGGCGCGGCTGCCGCGCCCCGGTCGGCTATCATCGGCCGGATCGGACGGCCGCCATGCGGCGGCCGTCTTCATTTGTATCGACCTGCATCGTAATGCTCGCCTCCGCACTCGTCTCCGGCATCGGACTGGGAAGCATGTACGGGCTCCTCGCGCTGGGGTTCTACATCACCTATTCGGTCTCGAGCACCGTCAATTTCTCGCAGGGCAGCTCGATGATGCTCGGCGCGGTGTTCGCCTACACCTTCGCGGTGACGCTCGGCTGGCCGTTCGTGCCCGCGGTGATCGTCGCGCTCGCGCTTTGCGCGCTGTACGGCGTGGTGGTCGAGCGGGTCGCGATTCGGCCGTTCGCGCAGCGCGGGTCGAGCGCGTGGCTGATGGCCACCGTCGCCATCGGGATCGTCGCCGACAACACGGTGCTGTTCACCTTCGGCAAGGAGCCGCGCGGGTTCCCACTGCCGATTGCCAGCGATTACGTGCAGATCCTGGGCATCGGCGTCTCGCCGCTGCAGCTCGCGATTCCGGTGATCGGGCTCGCGCTGGCCGGACTGCTGCATTTCTTCATGCGCCGGGCGCGACTCGGCAAGGCGCTGCTCGCCGTGGTGCAGAACCAGGACGCGGCGCGCCTGATGGGCATCAACGTGTCGGCTGCGATCACGCTGGCGTTTGCGGTCTCGACGGTGTTCGCGGGAGTCGCGGGGATCATGATCGCGCCGCTCTACAACGTGCACTCCGACATGGGCACTCTGTTTGGCCTGAAGGCGTTCGCGGTCGCGATCCTGGGCGGCATTACGAGTGCGTGGGGCGTGATGATTGCGGGGCTGCTGTTCGGCGTCATCGAAGGTCTCATCACGGCCGGCCTGGGCTCTACCTACACGCAGATCCTCACGTTCGCGCTGGTCATCGTCGCGCTGGCGCTGCGGCCGAACGGACTGTTCGGGCGCGCGGAGGTGAAGAAGGTATGAGCGCCTACGGGACGATGCCGACGGCTGCGGCCGCTCCATGCCGTGCTGGTGGTCGGCCTGCTTTCTCGGCGTCGGCAGCATTCGCGGCGTTCGCGAACGGCTACTACGTGTTCGTCATCGGCACGCTCGCGCTCACTGCCATTGTCGGCATCGGCCTGAACGTGCTGCTCGGATTGTCCGGCCAGGTCTCCTTCGGCCACGTCGGGTTCTACGCCATCGGCGCGTACGCCGTCGCGATCCTCACGACCAAGACCGAGATGAGCTTCTGGCTCGCGCTGCCGATTGCGGCGGCGCTGGCCGGCATCACGGGTGCGCTGCTCGCGTTGCCGGCGGTGCGGGTGAAGGGGCCGTATCTCGCGATGGTGACGATCGCCTTCGGCTTCATCGTCGAGCACAGCGCCGTGGAATGGCGCGCGCTCACCGGCGGACAAAACGGGATCATGGGCATTCCCTCGCCGTCTGCGATGGGCATCACGCTCGGCGAACGTGGCGTGACGCTGCTTGCGCTGTTCATCGCAGCGGTCCTGCTCTTCGCCTTCTGGCGGCTCTCCGCGAGCTCCTGGGGACACGCCATGCGCGCAGTCAAGGATTCCGAGACCGCAGCCGAGTCGATCGGGCTCAACCCGGTGGCGATCAAGACGATGGCATTCGGCCTGTCTGCGTTCTGTGCCGGGATCGCCGGCGGGCTCTTCGCACCGCTGTCGAGCTTCGTCACGCCCTCGACGTTCACGTTTCTCCAGTCGATTCTCTTCATGCTGGTGGTGATCGTCGGTGGCGCCGGCACCGTCACGGGCCCGATCATCGGCGCGGCCGTCGTGGTGCTGCTGCCGGAGGTGCTCGCCGGGCTGGCCGAGTACCGGCTGCTCTTCTTCGGTGGGCTGATGCTGATCGTGCTCTGGGTGGCACCGCAGGGGATCGTGGGAGCGGCCGCGAAGCTTTTTGCACGGCGCGGCACCGCAATGACTGCAGCCATGCGCACGCAAGCCCGCGCAAGGGCACTGCATTCCCAGCGTCGACCGCTGGCAATGGAGCATCTTTCGATCAGCTTCGGCGGCATCCGGGCGGTGACCGACCTCGCATTCGCTGCCGAGCCCGGTGCGGTGACCAGTCTCATCGGACCGAACGGCGCCGGCAAGACGACGGTGCTCAACATGTTGAGCGGTTTCTATCGACCCGACAGCGGCGCGATCCGCCTGGGTGTGGAGTCGCTCGCAGGGCGGCCCGCGTATCAGGCGTCGCGTGCGGGCATCGCCCGGACCTACCAGACGTCCCAGCTCTTCGGCAGCATGACCGTGCTCGACAACCTGGTCATCGCGCAATCGCAGGGGCGGCTCGGCGTGCCGCTCTTTCGCGCGGAGCGCGCCTTGCGGCGGGAGGCGGTTGCACGCGCCGAAGCGCTGGCGGCATTCGTCGGTTACCGGGGAGACATGCTGCGCCGCGCCGCCGACCTGCCGCACGTCGATCGGCGGCTGCTGGAAATCGCCCGCGCGCTTGCCACGGATCCCGCGGCGTTGCTGCTCGACGAGCCGGCGGCGGGGCTTTCGCGCGAGGACAAGGAGCGGGTCGGCAAGCTGCTGCGCGAGGTTGCCGCAGGTGGCGTCGCGGTGCTGCTCGTGGAGCATGACATGTCGCTCGTGATGGGCATTTCCGACCATGTCGTGGTGCTCGATGCCGGCGCTCGCATCGCTGCGGGTACGCCGCAGAATGTGCAACAGGATCCCGCCGTGAAGCAGGCCTATCTCGGTGACGATGCGCGTGCCAGCGTTGCGGCGACCGAGCGGCGTGAGCCGGGTGCGCCCATGCTCGAGGTCGGTCGACTGACAGCGGGGTACGGCGCCGAGCCCGTCCTGCGCGAAATCGGGCTCAACGTGCGTGAGCGCGAGATGGTGGCCGTGCTTGGCGCCAACGGCGCGGGTAAGTCGACGCTGATGCGCGCGCTCGCGGGGCTGCATCGGCCGATATCGGGCAGCATCGCATTTCAGGCGGCCGAGATCGGCGCGTTGCCGGCGCATCGGGTGGTCGCCCAGGGCGTCGCGCTCGTGCCCGAGGGCCGCCAGGTGTTTCCCGAGCTGAGCGTGCTCGACAACATCCGGCTTGGCGCCTTCCTGCGCAAGGACGCGACCGACGCCGACCTGGAAGCATTGCTCGAACGGTTTCCGCGCTTGCGGGAGCGATTGCACCAGCGCGCCGGGCTGCTTTCGGGCGGCGAGCAGCAGATGCTCGCGATCGCGCGTGGCCTGATGGCCAAGCCGAAGATGCTGCTGCTCGACGAGCCCTCGCTCGGATTGGCGCCCGCCGTGATCGCGGAACTGTTCCGCGTGCTCGATCGCCTGCGCCAGGAGGAGGCGACGATTCTGCTCGTCGACCAGATGGCTGGCCTGGCGCTGGCGCTTTCCGATCGGGCGTACGTCATGGACGCCGGCGTCGTCGCGGCGAGCGGTACTGCGGCGGAGATCGCTGCGGACGGCGCGCTCGAGCGCGCCTATCTGGGGTCGAGCTGACCTAGAGCGTAGGTGGCTCGATCCAGTTGTGCAATGCGATCCCGCCGTCGACGACGACCGTCGTCCCGGTGACGTAGGCCGAGAAGCGGTCCGCCAGCAGCGCGACGGCCATGCCGGCGATATCCTCCGGCGTGCCGAGACGCCCGAGGCTGGTGCACCGCGTGAGATTCTCGACGCCCGCAGCGTTTGCATCGAACCCGCCGCCCGGAATCGCGCCCGGCGCGATGGCGTTCACGCGGATGCCGTGCGGGCCGAGCGCTCGCGCGAGTTCCTTCATGAGCATCGTCTGGCCCGCCTTGGATGCGCTGTAATGCGGCAGGTTGCGCGGCGACTCGGCGTGCAGCGAGGTGAGAAACAGCATGCGGCCCTTCGTCTTGCGCGCGATCATCTCGCGTGCGGCGCCGCGCGCCAGTGCGAACCCCGCGTGCAGATTGACCGTGATCATTCCATGCCAGGTCGCATCGCTGACCGCCATGATGTTGTCGGCCTCCAGGCGGCGCGGGCTGGCGCTGTGGACGAGGATGGAAATCGAGCCGAGCGCATCCAGCGTGCCCTGCAGCAGCTTGGCAGGCCCTTCGGCGGTCGAGAGATCTGTCGCGATGAATCGCGCATCATGGCCTTCCTTTTGCAGCGCGGCGGCGATCGGCGCGCCGCGCGCAGTGTCGATATCCGCGAGCACGACGCGCGCGCCTTCGCGCGCTAGCGCCTCCGCGATGCCGCGTCCGATCCCCGACGCCGCACCGGTGACCAGCGCGGTGTCTCCTTCCAGCAGCTTGCCGCTCATGGCTTCTCCTCCTCGTGTTGCGAAAGCGTACACTTGCCGCCGATTCCTGTCTCCGTGTCCGCGGTCGTTTTCGGAGGTTTCATGAACGCATTTTCCAGCGGCGCGCGCGGTCCGGCGGTGATACCGCTGATCGCGCGAATGCTGCTCGCCGCGCTATTTCTCGTGTCGGGCCTCCGTTCGCTCGCTGCCGTCGCAGGGACTTCCGGGTACCTCGCGCGGCTCGGTGTGCCCATGCCCGGGATCGTCACGTGGTTCATGATCGCGTTCGAGATCGTCGGCGCGCTCATGTTGATCGCGGGCTGGCACACTCGGCTCGCAGCACTGGGGCTCGCAGCGTTCGTGATCGTCGCCACGCTTCTGGCGCACCGGTTCTGGGCGGTGGATCCCGCGCAGTATGCAAACCAGTTGAATCACTTCCTGAAGAATCTTGCCGTCTTCGGCGGACTGCTGCTCGTGGCTGCGCACGGACCGGGACGGCTGGCGTTCGATCGTCACTAGCGAAGTACTCCGTCATCCCCGCGCAATGGCGGCCGGTGATGACACGACGCGGGATGACTGGACGTTGCTCCCGCTGCGCGCAGGTACACTGCGGGCTTTCGCCCGCCATGGCCGACCTTTCCCGCGCGTTCAACATCGAGGATCTGCGCCGCATCGCGCGCTCGCGGGTGCCGCGCGCGATTTTCGATTTCTTCGACGGCGGCGCCGAAGACGAGGTGACGCTGCGCGCGAACCGCGCGGCGTTCGAGCGCGTCCGGCTGCTGCCCCGAGTGCTCGTCGACGTCGCGGAAGTGGATACGCGCACCGAGCTGTTCGGCGTCGACTCGCGATTTCCGCTGGCCATCGCGCCCATGGGTGCAATCGGCGCGGGCCGGACCGGCGCGGACCTGGACCTCGCGCGCGCGGCCAAAGCGTATGGCATCCCATACACGCTAGCGACGCCGGCCACCACGTCCATCGAGCGCGTGGCGAACGAGGTCGGTGGCCGCCTCTGGTTCCAGCTCTACGTGCTGCGCGACGCCGAGTTCCGGCGCAAGCTCGTCGCACGCGCGCACGCGGCCGGCTACGAGGCGCTGCTGGTTACTGTGGACGTGCCGGTCGGAGGCAAGCGCGAGCGCGACTCGCGCAACGACTTCACGGCACCCTTTCGGCCGACCTGGCGGAATTCGCGCGACATGTGGCGCAGGCCCGCCTGGGTGATCGACATGCTGCGGCATGGCATTCCGCGCATGGAAAACCTCGCGGGTTTCGTGCAATGGTCCACGCGCGTGACCGACGCGGGCGCGGCCTCGGTCGGCCGCTCCCAGGATGCCTCGTTCGACTGGGAGGGCTTGAAGCAGGTGCGCGACCAGTGGCCGGGCAGGCTCCTCGTCAAGGGTATCGCCCGGCCCGACGATGCGGCGCGAGTCTTGACGATCGGGTGCGATGGGCTCGTCGTCTCGAACCACGGCGGGCGGCAGCTCGACGGCGCGGCGGCAACGCTGGACGCGCTGCCGGCCATAACTCGCGCAGTGGGCGCCAAGCTCACCGTGCTGCTCGACGGGGGCGTGCGCCGCGGCGTGGATCTCCTGAAGGCGCGCGCGCTCGGCGCGCAGGCGGTGCTTGCCGGGCGTGCCCCGCTCTACGGCGTGATGGCGGGCGGCGAGCCGGGTGCGCGGCGGGCGCTCGAGATTCTCACCGGCGAGTTCGAGCGCGCGATGAAGCTCTCCGGTGTCCGCTCGGTCGTGGACATCACGCCGGATCTGATCGGCCCGATCTGAAGCGGTATGAGACATCACACTGCGGTCGCACATCGACACTCTCGCGGAGCTACTCTCGATGAACTTTGCGGTAGAACTGCAACCGGCCCGCGTCCGCTTCGGCACCGGCGCGCGTGATCTGCTCGCAGAGGAATGCGATCGCTTGGGCCTCAAGCGCGCCGTGCTGATCTGTACGCCTGGGGGGGCTGCCCGCTACCGGGCAGTTGCCGAAGCGCTCGGCGCGCGCCTCGTCGCGACGTTCGCAGAAGCCGAGCCGCATTGTCCCGAACCCGTCGTCGAGCGCTGTCGGGCGCTATGGCGAAGTGCCGGCGCGGACGGCGTGGTGACCGTCGGCGGCGGTTCCACCATTGCGCTCGGCAAGAATCTGACCGTGGAAGAGGGCGCGAAATTCGTCTGTATCCCGACCACGTACTCGGGTTCGGAGATGACGGACATCTACGGGCGCAAGGTCGGCAATGAAAAGCGCACCGCGCGCAGCGTCAAGTGCCGCGCGCACACCGTGATCTACGATCCCGAGCTCACGCTCGGGCTGCCCCGCCACGAGACGGTGACCACCGGCATGAACAGCCTCGCGCATGCGGTCGAGGCGCTCTATCCACAGACGCCGAACCCCGTGGCGATCGTGCTTGCGCGCGAAGCGCTTGCTGCACATCGCGACGGCCTGCCGGGCGCAGTGGAACATCCCACCGATATCGAGGCGCGCTCGCGTGTACTCTACGCCGCCTTTCTCGGCGGGCTGTTGATCGGTATGACGGGGATCGCGCTGCATCACAAGCTGTGCCACGTGCTCGGCGGGCTCTTCGATCTTCCGCACGGAGAGACCAACAGTGTGGTTCTTTCGCACGTGGTCGCATACAACGCGGCCGCGGCGCCCGAAGCTGCGCGCGTGATCGCGGAGGTCTTCGATGATTCCGATCCCGCGCGGGCGATCGATGCTTTCGCGCGGCGCATCGGGGCGCCGACTAGCCTGCGCGAGATCGGCATGCCGGAGGAGGGCATCGAGGCGGCCGTCAGCGCGACGCTCGCACGTCCGGGCTGGAATCCGCGGACGCCTGAGGCGGCCGGCTTGCGTGCGCTGCTGCGCGCCGCCTGGGAAGGCCGCCCGCCGTCGCGGGGATGACTTGATCAATCTTTCCAGTTCGCGGGCTCGCCGGTCGCGATCCAGCGCTGGTAGGTCGCGAGCGTCTCCGCGTTGGGCGGATAGAGGCCGACCACCGGCCGACCTTGCAGGACCCGCATCTGCACGAAGCGCTCGTACCGCTCCTGCTCGATGCCGGCATCCGCAACTTCGGTGACCAGCGCGCTCGGCACGACGACGATGCCGTCCGCATCGCCCACCACCATGTCACCTGGCGCGACCGCAACGCCGCCGCAGCCGATCAACTCTCCGTACCCTGCGTAAGCGAGGCCCGTGATGCTGGGCGGTGCCGCGGCGCCAGCGGAGAACACCGGCAGCTCGACCTTGCGGATCTCGGCGATATCGCGAACGGGCGCATCGGTCACCGCAGCGACCACGCCGTTGACTTTCAACCGGGCGATCAGGATGTCGCCGAGCGTGGCCGCCTCCTGCGTCCCGCAACCATCGATCACCATGATGCTGCCCGCGGGGCAAGCTTCGATCGCGTCGCGGAAGGAGCCCACCTTCGCATAGCTTTCGGGTGTCGCGAGATCTTCGCGCGCGGGAACGAAGCGCACGGTGAAGGCGGGGCCGGCCACGCGCGGCGCGTCCGGAAAAACCGGCGTCGGACCGCGCATCCAGCTCCGTCGGATGCCGCGCTTGAGCAGCACCATGGTGAGCGTGGCCGTGCTGATCCGCCTCAGCCGGTCGATCACTTCCGGGTCGAAGGCCGACTGGCGCTGCACGCTGCTCATGAGCTGGCTCCTCCTTGCCGGGCACACGCCCCGGGATCATGGGGCATGGGCGAATCGTATAACCTGGAGTATTGTAAGTCCCGCTCCCGTAGCTCCCGACCCCGAAATTCCCGCCCGGCGCTTCGTCTGCCGCGGCAATCCCGAAGGAGGAAAACAGCATGGGCGAGAAAATCACGTTCAAGCGTCCCGACGGCAAGGATTGCGTCGGCTACTACGCGCGACCGGCCGCCGGCGACAAGGCGCCGGGCGTCGTCGTCATCCAGGAGTGGTGGGGCATCAACGACCAGATCAAGGGCGTCGCGGATCGCCTGGCCAACGAGGGGTTTCGCGCGCTGGTGCCCGATCTTTATCGCGGCAAGGTGACGCTCGATGCCGCCGAAGCGTCGCACCTGATGACCGATCTCGACTTCAAGGACGCGGCCACGCAGGACGTGCGCGGCGCCGCTCAGTACCTGAAGAAGGACAGTGCGAAGGTCGCGACGATCGGCTTCTGCATGGGCGGTGCCCTCACGATGCTCGCCGCCATGTACGTGCCGGAGACCGACGCCGTATCGTCCTGGTACGGCGTGCCGCCGCCCGAGGCTGGTGATCCGGGCAAGATCCGCATCCCGGTGCAGGGGCACTTCGCCCTACAGGATGCGTATTTCTCGCCCGCCTCGGTCGATGCGTTCGAATCGAAGCTCAAGGCGGGCAACGTGCCCCACGAGTTCCACCGCTACGACGCGAACCACGCGTTCGGCAACGAGACCGGCGACAATCACAATCCGGCCGCGGCCAAGCTCGCCTGGGAGCGCACGCTCGCGTTCCTGAAGAAGCAGATCGCGGGCTAGGGAACGTCTAAGGACCCGTCATTCCCGCGTAAGCGGGAATCCAGGCTTACCCCGTTCACTGGCATAGTGGATCCCGGCTTACGCGGGGATGACTCGACCCGCGACTATGTGCATGAGATTGGATCGAGAGGAGAATCCGCGCAATGCTTGATCTCGCAATTCGCGGCGCAACGGTCTATGACGGCTCCGGTGGGGCGCCGCGCTGCGTCGACGTCGGCGTTCACGACGGTCGCGTGACGATGGTTGGTTCGCTCGCGGAGTCGGCACGAGAGACCGTGGACGCTGATGGTCTCGCGCTCGCACCCGGGCTCATCGACGTCCACACCCACTACGATGCCCAGGCCACCTGGGATGCCACGCTGTCGCCATCGCCATCGCTCGGCGTGACGACGGCGGTCATTGGCAACTGCGGCTTCGGGATCGCGCCCTGCCCCCCCGAGCACCGCGAGCTGCTGCTGAAGAACCTTTCGGTTGTCGAGGGCATGGACCTCGATGCACTGCTCACCGGCACCCGCTGGGATTTCGAAACCTTTGCGGAATACCTCGCGGCGCTGCGCGCCCGGCGGCTGTTCGCCAATGTCGCGGTTCTTGCCCAGCATTCGACGATCCGCACCGCCGTCATGGGCGAAGCGGCGTGCGAGCGTGCGCAACCGACCGCGGAGGAGCTGGCCCGGATGCGCGACATCGTGCGGGGCGCGATCCGCGCGGGCGCGATCGGACTCGCGTCGTCGTTCTCTCCGAACCATAGCGGCTGGGGTTCGCGACCGATGCCCTCGACTCTCGCGCCCGACGACGAGCTCGCGGCGCTCGTCGGCGTGCTGGGCGAGGAAGGGCGCGGGATGTTCGTGTCGGCGACCGGTCCGCGGGCGACGCCGGAGTACATGGAAAACATCGCCGCGACGACCGGTCGACCCGCGTTCATCGTCACGGTGCTCACGATGTACAACGATGCCCATCCCGGCCAGGCGCTCGACTACTACGAGCGGTGTCGCGCGGCCAACGAGCGGGGCCGCGAGGTCTACATTCACTCGAGCTGCCAGCCGCTTTCGTTCGATTTCACGCTGCGCGATCCTTACGTCCTCTACAGCCACGACTCGTTCGCGCGTGTAAAGCAGGCTGACAGAGCCGCGCTGCCCGCGGTGTACGAGGATCGTGCGTTCCGCGCCGCGTTCCGCGCCGATCTGGCGCGCCCGAAGGCCGGGATCATCTTCGCCGGCGACTGGGGCAAGATCGAGATCGGTCAGGCGGCGACCGAGGCGGTGAAGGCGCTGGAAGGTCGCACGATCGCCGAGCTTGCGCGGGAGTCGGGTCGTGATCCGGTCGACGTGCTCTTCGATACGGCGCTCGCCGACGGGCTCGATACGGTGTTCGTCGGAAAGTTCTTCAACAGCGACGACGACGGAGTACAGCCGCTGCTGCAGCACTCCGCGGGGGTGGTGGCGCTTTCGGATGCCGGCGCGCATCTCAAGTTTCTCTGTGACGCCGGATTCGGCCTGCATTTCCTCGGCCATTGGGTGCGCGAGCGCAGCGCATTCACGCTCGAGGAAGGCGTGCGGCGCCTGACGAGCGATCCGGCGCGCAAGTACCGTATCCCCGAGCGCGGCCGCATCGAGCCAGGCGCCTGGGCAGACCTGCTGCTCTTCGATCCGCAGACGGTCGGCATTTCCAGGCTCGAGCGGGTGAGCGACCTGCCAGGCGGCGGCACCCGCATGATCCGGCGGCCGCGCGGCGTGCACGGCGTGTGGGTGAACGGCACGCGGGTGTTCGACGGCGAGCAGTACGCGCCGCTCACGGAGGGACCCGGACACGTTCTCGATCGCTTCATGAATTGACGAGCCGCAATGCGAGCAGACTGCCAAGGAGGTGCCATGAACCGAACGGACGAACGTAACAACCTGATCGCCTCGGTCGTTGCCGACGTACGCGCCATCGAGGCGCGTGAGGGGGTGACGTACGAGAGCCTCGAGCATATGCGCGCACGCCTCGCGAAGCTCGCGGAGCGCACCGATCTCTTCACCCTCGATGACTTTCCGCCGCCGAAGCCAGGCGACCGGCGAACTTCGTGCCTCTACCGGCTCGCCGAAGATGACGATCATCGGTTTGCGCTTTACGCGAACACCGGCAACGGTCAGTATGCCTCGCCGGTGCACAATCACACGACCTGGGCAGTGATCGTCGGTGTGACCGGCGACGAGCTGAACCGCTTCTACGATCGCACGCCGGACGGCGGCGTGCGCGAGAAGGGCCAGCACGTGGTGCGCCAGGGGACCGGCGTTGCCTTCATGCCGCAAGACTTCCACTCGATTCACATCGAAGGCGCGGTGCTCAACTTCCACATGTACGGCCGCGCGCTCGAAAAGCTTCCGGCTCGCGAGTTCTACGATTTCGCGAAAAAGGCCTGGGCGGTGTATCCGGCGCATCCGGACATTCGCGAAGCGCGTCCCGGACGCGCATGACAGCGCGCATCTCGTCCGACGCGCTGCGCGAGCGACTCTTGGACGGCGGCGAGCTCGCGCTCCTCGACGTGCGCGAGCAGGGCGTGCATTATCAGGGCCACCCATTTTTCGCCTGCTCGCTCCCGCTCTCCCGCCTCGAGCTGATGGTGGAAGACCTGGTGCCGCGGCGTTCGGCGCCGATCGTGCTGATCGATGACGACGGCGGCGGGCTGGTCGAACGCGCGGCTGCAAAGCTTGCAGCGCTCGGCTACTCCGACGTCGCGATCCTGGAAGGTGGCTGCGCGGCATGGAAAGCGACGGGCGGCGAGCTCTTCAGTGGCGTCAACGTGCCCTCGAAGGCGTTCGGGGAATTCGTCGAGCATCGCTTCGAGACACCGCGCATTCCACCGCAGGAGCTGCGCCGCTGATGGATTCGGGCACCCCGCCTCGTCGTCCTCGATTCGCGTCCATACGGCGAGTATCACCGCATGAACATACCCGGCGGCGTGGACGTGCCGGGTGCCGAGCTCGCCTATCGCGTGCACGATCTCGCGCCGGACCCTGACACGCTCGTCGTCGTCAATTGCGCGGGACGCACGCGCAGCATCATCGGCTGCCAATCCCTGCGCAACGCCGGCATTCCGAACCGGGTCGTCGCGCTCAAGGACGGCACTATGGGCTGGGAGTTGGCGGGCTACGCCTGCGAGCGCGGTGCGACGAACGTCGCTCCGGCTCCCTCGGAAGCTGGACTCGCGCGCGCGCGCGCGGCGGCCGAACGGGTGGCACAGCGGTTCGAGGTGAAATTCGTGTCGCGCAATGGGGTGCAAGCCTGGCGCGCCGACGTGGACCGCACGCTCTATATACTCGACGTGCGCTCGCGCGAGGAATTCGAGGCGCGCCACATCGCGGGCTCGCGTCATGCGCCGGGCGGCCAGTTGGTGCAGGCCACCGACGAATTCGTGGCGGTGCGCAACGCGCGCATAGTGCTGATCGACCCGGCGAGGGTGCGCTCGGTAATGACGGCGTCCTGGCTGAACCAGATGGGCTGGGACGACGTGCACGTGCTCGAACCCGAAGGTGCGGACGGCTTTGCCGGGTGGGAAGTTGCGCGCAGGCCACGCGAACGGAAAGCGGCGGGGTTCGTTCCCGCGCCGACGATCGGTGTGGGCGAGCTTGCTGCGCGGCTGCCGGCTGGTGACGCGACGGTGCTCGATCTCACGACGAGCCTTAATTTTCGTGACCGACATGTGCCCGGCGCATGGTGGGCAGTGCGTGCGCGTCTCGCGTCGGCGCGCGAACGGCTGGTCGATGCGCGTTTCATTGTCCTCACGTCGGAGGATGGCGTTCTGGCAAGTTTCGCGGCGCCCGAAGCTGCCGCGCTCTGGCCCGCCGCGGAAGTTCGGGTGCTGGCCGGCGGAAATGCCGCCTGGTTCGCCGCGGACGCGCCGACCGAATCGGGCATCGAGCGGACGACCACCACGCTCGACGACGTCTGGTACAAGCCGTATGATCACGCGCAGGGCTACGAGCAGCACGCGCGCGCATACCTGACCTGGGAGGTGGGGCTCGTCGAGCAGATCAAGCGAGAACCCGCGGTGCGCTTTCGCAGTTACGACTAGAGAGCTCTCGCAGTATCGACCGTTTCAAGCTCTTCGACCTTTCTCTAGCAAGATGATGTGCGGCTAATCAATCCGAAATCCAGGGAGACAAGCTCCCGCCTGGAGCACGGCCCGGCCCGGCTGATGTCCGCCGCGAAGTTATTTCACGGAGCGCGAGAATGGAGGTGGGCCGTCATCGCCCGCATCGAGGACCTGAGCGAAGCGATGACGGTTGCGCGCGTGGGACGGCGCGGTCGGGCGTCTCGCTGAGGTACTCCCCACACCGGTTCACACGTCGAGGCGCGGGGGCGCCTTGAAAAATTCCCAGACATCGCTTGCGGTGAAATAGCGGTTGGGGACAAAGTTCGTGTGGTCCATGCTCGGATCGCGGTACGCCACGACCTCCGGATTGGCTGCGCTGCCGTCGATCTACGTCCCTGGGCGTGGTGTCCGAAGCGTCGCCGAGGTCGGCGCCGCGCGTCGAGGCGCAGCAAGTTCAGTAAGGCGACGAATATTCACTGGGAGCAATACCAGATGAAGAAGCAGCACTGGCATCAGATCGCCACAGTAGCCGTAGACGATGAAGGCCAGATTGCTCGCAATTGCCACGTAACGCAGGTTGTTCATCGTGCGCATGCAGAACGTCACGAGAACGAGGCTTGCGGCAAGATAGCCGATTGCGTCTGCCCCAGTCATATTGCGTGCCTCCAAGATGCGTGCCTCCAAGACCCGAGACGGCGCACCGATCGACCCCCAATGCTCATTCTTCAAACCGAAGTTGAGGTGGATTCATCGACCCGTGAGCTTGGAGCGTGCCGCAATGGCGATGCACGATCGGTATCGACCTTTTGCAATGGCGAATCGGGATCTCATGTGAGCCTCCTTTGCTCGTCGTCAGGCTTATGGAAGCCGCTCGTCCGATGGAGGCCAATGTCAGCTTCTCCGCGGCGTCCTTCGGCGTCAGATGACGCTGCGTTCTTGCAGTTTCGCGGCGCCCGAAGCGGTGGCGCTCTGGCCCGCTGCGGAAGTTCGGGTGCTGGCCGGCGGAAATGCCGCCTGGTTCGCCGCGGACGCGCCGACCGAATCGGGCATCGAGCGGACGACCACCACGCTCGACGACGTCTGGTACAAGCCGTATGACCACGCGCAGGGCTACGAGCAGCACGCGCGCGCTTACCTGACCTGGGAGGTGGGGCTCGTCGAGCAGATCAAGCGAGAACCGACAGTAAGGTTTCGGGCGTACGATTAGAGCCGATGGTCATCCCCGCGTACGCGGGGATCCATTCGGCCCCGGAAAACCCTGGATTCCCGCTTCCGCGGGAATGACATTCTTTCTTGGCGAATGACTGAACAAAGCCTCAACCTATTTCATCCCGCGGTGGGCGCTTGGTTCCGCTCGGCGTTCGCCGGGCCGACCGCGCCCCAGATCGAGGCGTGGCCTGCAATCAAGTCGGGACGCCACGCGCTGGTCGCTGCGCCGACGGGTTCGGGCAAGACGCTTGCCGCCTTTCTCGCCGCGATCGACGGACTGGTGCGCGCTGGCGTCGAGCGCGCGGGGGTCGACCAAGTTCTGGCGGACGAAACGCAGATCGTCTACGTCTCGCCGCTCAAGGCACTCTCGAACGACATCCAGAAGAACCTGGAGGCGCCGCTTGCGGGCATCCGCGCGGAGCTGGAGGTGCTGGGTCTGCCGGACGTCGAGATCCGCACGTTCGTGCGCACGGGCGACACGCCCCAGTCGGAGCGCACGGCCATGCGCCGCCGCCCGCCGCACATCGTCGTCACGACGCCCGAATCGCTCTACATCCTGTTGACCAGCGCATCCGGCCGCAAGATGCTGGCGACCACGCGCACCGTCATCGTCGACGAAATCCACGCGCTGGCGGCGAGCAAGCGCGGGGCCCATCTCGCGCTCTCGCTCGAGCGGCTCGAAGCGCTGACGGGAGGCAACCTCGTACGCATCGGGCTCTCCGCGACGGTGAAGCCGATCGAGGAGATCGCGCAGTTCCTGATCGGCGCGCGCGCCACGGCCGAATGCGCGGTGGTCGATACCGGGCACGTGCGGGACCGCGATCTCGCGATCGAGCTGCCGGACGCGCCGCTCGAAGCCGTGATGTCGGGCGACGTGTGGAAGCAGGTCTACGATCGGCTGGCGGAGCTTGCGAACGAGCACCGCACCACGCTCGTTTTCGTGAACACGCGACGGCTGGCCGAGCGGGCGGCGCGTCATCTCTCGGAGCGGCTCGGCGAGGATCGAGTGGCCGCGCACCACGGCAGCCTGTCGCGCGAGATCCGGCTCGATGCGGAACAGCGCCTGAAGCGCGGGGAGCTGAAGGTGCTCGTCGCGACCGCATCGCTCGAGCTCGGTATCGACATCGGCGACGTCGATCTCGTCTGCCAGATCGGCTCGACGCGTACCATCGCGGCATTCCTGCAGCGGGTGGGGCGCTCGGGCCACGCGGTCGGAGGATTGCCGAAAGGACGGCTTTTCCCGTTGTCGCGCGACGACCTCTGCGACGCGGCCGCGCTGCTCGACGCGGCGCGGCGCGGCGAGCTCGATCGGCTTGCAGTCCCCGTGCAGCCGCTCGACGTGCTGGCGCAACAGATCATCGCCGAGGTCGCGCTCCAGGAGTGGCAGGAAGATGACCTCTTCGCGCGTTTTCGGTGCGCATGGCCCTATCGTGAGCTGCCACGCGCCGCGTTCGCAGAAGTCACGCGGATGCTCGGCGAAGGGTTTCACACGCGACGCGGACGGCGCGCCGCGCACCTGCATCGCGACGCCGTCAACGGCGTGCTGCGCGGGCGGCGGGGCGCAGCGCTCACTGCGGTGACCTCGGGCGGGACGATCCCGGACACTGCCGACTACAGCGTCGTCCTCGAGCCGCAGGCGCAGGTCATCGGCTCGATCAACGAGGACTTCGCGATCGAGAGCCTGGCAGGCGATGTTTTCCAGCTCGGCAATGCCTCCTACCGGATCCTGCGGGTCGAGCGCGGCACCGTGCGCGTCGAGGACGCGAAAGGCGTGCCGCCGGGGATCCCGTTCTGGCTGGGTGAAGCCCCGGCGCGGAGCACGGAGCTCTCTTGTGCGCTGTCGCGACTGCGCGCGACGATCGAGTCCGCAATGGAACAAGGTGGCCGCAATGCGGCGATCGCCTTTCTCGAACGCGATGTGGGTCTGGGTTCCATCCGCCGCGGAGCAGATCGCGGACTATTACGCGAGCGCGCGCGCCGCGCTCGGGGCACTGCCGACCCAGGACACCGTGGCGCTCGAGCGCTTCTTCGACGAATCGGGCGGCATGCAGCTCGTGATTCACGCACCCTTCGGCAGCCGGGTGAATCGCGCCTGGGGACTGGCGCTGCGCAAGCGCTTCTGCCGCAAGTTCAACTTCGAGTTGCAGGCAGCGGCGACCGAAGACGCTATCGTGCTTTCGCTGTCCACGAGCCACAGCTTTCCGCTCGAGGAAGTGGCCCGCTACCTCGCGGCGAAGACGGTGCGCCCGCTCCTCGTCCAGGCGCTACTCGACGCGCCGATGTTCGCAACGCGCTGGCGTTGGAACGCGAGTGTCGCGCTAGCGTTGCCGCGCTTCCGCGGCGGGCGCAAACTCGCCCCGCAGCTGCAGCGCATGGAGGCCGAGGATTTGCTCGCGACGGTCTTCCCCGACCAGGTCGCATGCGGGGAGAATATCGTCGGCGATCGGGCGATTCCCGACCACCCGCTCGTCGGCCAGACGATCGCGGACTGTCTGCACGAGGCGATGGACGTCGACGGCATCGAGTCGGTGCTCGCGCGGATCGAGCGCGGCGAGATTCGGGTGCTCGCATGCGATCTCACGGAGCCGTCGCCGCTTGCCCTCGAAATCCTCTCGGCGCGGCCCTATGCGTTTCTTGACGACGCGCCGCTGGAAGAGCGGCGCACGCAGGCCGTCATGGCGCGCCGCTGGCTCGATACGGAGACGGCGGCAGATCTCGGCAAGCTCGATGCAGAGGCGGTGCGCAAGGTGCGCGAGGAAGTGTGGCCCGACGCGCGCAATGCCGATGAGCTGGCCGATGCGCTGGCCACCTTCGGATTCCTGACCGATGCGGAGGTGGACGCGCAACCGGAGTGGCGCGGGTTTGCGGAGGCGCTGGCGCGGACGGGACGCGCGACCCGTCTCACCTGCGACGGGGGATCGGTTCACGTGGCAGCTGAACGCCTGCCGGAGTTCGATGCGCTGATACCGGACTCGCAACGGCGACCCGCGATCGACGCGCCGACGGAGTACCGCAGATCATGGGACCGCGAGGCGGCGCTCGTCGAGATCGTGCGGGATCGATTGCAGGCACTTGGCCCGGTGACCGTGGCCACGCTCGCCGCTCCGCTCGCGCTTCCGCACGCCGCAATCGACGCCGCGCTCGCGCGTCTGGAAGTCGAGGGGTCCGCGATGCGCGGCCGCTTCTCTCCCGACGCTCTGGAAATTGAGTGGTGCGAACGGCGGCTGCTCGCGCGCATCCATCGCTACACGGTGAACCGGCTACGCGCCGAGATCGAGCCCGTCGAGACGCGCGATTTCATGCGCTTTCTCTTTCGCTGGCAGCGTGTGGCCGCGGACGCACGCGTCGAGGGTGCCGACGCGCTTGCCGGCATCGTCTCGCAGCTCGAGGGCTTCGAGGCACCGGCCGCTGCCTGGGAAACCGAGATCCTGCCGGCGCGGGTGAACGAGTACGACCCCGCGTGGCTCGATGAGCTCTCGCTTTCCGGGCGGGTCGTCTGGACGCGACTCGCGGCGCCGCGGCCGGCCGGCGATCGCCGACCGAGTCCCGTGCGCACGACGCCGATTGCGCTGCTCGGACGCCGCAATCTCGCGGTATGGAATGCTCTCGCTGTGCCAACCGACGCGCCGCCGCCGTCGGCACGTGCGGCGAAGGTGGCAGAGCTGATCGCCGCGGACGGCGCATCGTTCTTCTCCGAGATCGTCGACGGCACTGGGCTGCTCCGCACCGAGGTCGAGGAGGCGCTCGCCGAGCTCGTCGCGCTCGGCGTGGTCAACTGCGACAGCTTTGGTGGATTGCGGGCGTTGCTGGTGCCCAGCGACCGTCGGAAGTCACTCGCCGGGCACAAACGCCGCCGGCGCACGGCGCTCTTCGGCATCGAGGATGCGGGACGCTGGGCGCTCGTCAGGCGCAGAGCTTCTTCCCCTCCTCAACGAGTAGGGGAAGATTCATCGCGCGCGCAGCGCGACGGGGTGGTTGATAGAAATCATGTCGAGCACATCGCTCGCACGCTGCTCAAGCGGTACGGAGTCGTCTTCTGGCGCCTGCTGGCGCGCGAGGCGGATTGGCTTCCGCCGTGGCGCGAGCTGCTGCGTGTCTTGCGCCGGCTGGAAGCGCGCGGCGAGATCCGCGGCGGACGTTTCGTGGCAGGCGTCACGGGTGAGCAGTACGCGCTCCCGGAAGCCGTCGGCATGCTGCGCGAGGTGCGCCGGGAGGAGCGTTCCGGCACGCTCGTGTCGCTCTCCGGTGCCGATCCGCTCAATCTCGTCGGCGTCATCACGCCGGGAGGGCGATTGCCGGCGCTCACCGGCAATCGTACGCTCTACCGCGACGGTGTCCCGATCGCCGTGCTGGCGGCGGGCGAGGTGCGCTTCAGCGAGCCGCTTGCCCCGAATGAGGAGTGGAGCGCGCGCAATGCCCTGTTGCGCCGGCAGGTGCCGGCGGTTCTGCAGTTCCTCGCGTAAGCGCCGTTTCGGGGCAGACGGAATTCGCATTGAAGTATGCGGCGGTGATCTTGACAGGCGGCCACGCCGCGCTCATGTTCTGATCGCCGGATCATAAGGGTGACGCAGATTCCCGACTCCGGGCGCCGCTCAAAGGAGGACTTCGAACGGACCGTGCCGCAACCGCCCGTCGGGCGCGCGATGACCGATTCGCCGAGTTCGATTTCAATCGTTTTCGATCTGGATCGTGGAGGCACTGATGCATTCCCTGCTGCGTACTCTGTCTGTTGTGGCAATGCTGTCCTTCGGACTCCTCCCGGCGGCCCACGCCGACGTGAAATTGAGCAACGGCACCATGCTTCCGGACAAGCCGTACTTCGTCGTGACCTACATCGAGGCGGACCCCGCGTCCGCGGGAAAGGTCGCCGAGATGGTCAAGCAGCAAAGCGCGGCCAGCCGAAAGGACACCGGCAATCTGCGCGCCGAGGCGCTCCAGCGCGTCGGCCAGCCGTACCACTTCGTTCTGCTCGAGGCCTGGACGGATAGCGACGCGCGGAACGCCCACGCGAAGGCCGCGCACACGGTCGCGTTCCGCAAGGCGCTACAACCGCACTTGTACAATCCGTACGACGAGCGGCCAAGTGTCGGACTCGTTGCCGTTGATCCCACGAAACTCGCCAAAGGAACGGGCGATTCCCTTTACGTCGTGACTCACGTCGACATCATTCCGCCGGAGCAGTTCGCGCCGTGCAAGCGCCAGGTTTCGGAAAAGGGGCCGTGCGGCAACGAGCTGGTGATCGGCCTGGTCGATGCGAGTCGAAAGCACCCGGGAGTGATTCGTTTCGATGCCCTGACGCAGGCCAACCGCCCCAATCACATGACCCTCGTCGAGATGTGGTCCTCGGACAAGGCTCAGCAGGCCCACCAGGTGACCGCCGACGTCAAGAATTTCCGTGACGCGCTCTCTGCGATCGTCCCCGGAAGCGGCGTCGCCCCGGATCCGCTGTTCGTCCTCAATCCGATGACCGGCAGTCTCTACGACGAGCGTCTGTACAAGTCGATCGACTGATTCCGGCGGGGATTCGTCCGGGGCGCGGCGGGTGGCGGTGTTGCCGCCGCCGCGCACGGGGTATGCTTGCGCCCGATGAACAGAACCCTGCGGTGGCTGGTTCCCCTGATCGCTCTGGCCGTGGTGGCGGCCGCGCTGTATTTCTGGTTGCGGACCGGCCAACCCGATCGGCAGCCGGCACCCATCGAGGAGCCGCGCGCGGCAGCGCCGACGCAGCCCGCGGCTCCTTCCCCCGTGCCGCCGCCAGTGCAGCATCCCATCGAGCAGGCGCAGCCCGGCCTGCCAGCGCCTGCCGCGGAGCTGGCGCCGGCGCCCGCAGCGCTGCCGCCGCTCGCAGAGAGCGACAAGCTCGTCCAGGAGACACTGCTCGGCCTGGTCGGCCGCGATTCCCTGCTCAGCTTCCTGAACGTCAGCGGCTACATCCAGCGCTTCGTGGTGACGGTGGACAATCTGCCGCGCAAGCGCGCGCCGGTGCGGCTCTGGCCGGTCACGCCCACGCCCGGTCGCTTCGTCGTAGCAGGCACGGGCGATGCAACGTCGCTCAGCGCGGAGAATTTCAAGCGCTACGAGCCCTTCGTCCGGCTGGTCGAGAAGGTCGATTCCGCGAAGGCCGTCGCGCTGTACGTACGCTTCTACCCACTGGTCCAGGAGGCGTACCAGGAACTCGGTTACCCGGACAAATATTTCAATGACCGGCTGATCGAGGTCATCGACCATCTGCTTTCGACACCCGACCTCGCAGGTCCGGTTCGTGTGACCCTGCCCCGGGTCGCAGAGTCGATCAAGCTCGACCGGCCCTGGGTGCTCTACGAGTTCGCCGATCCGGAACTGGAAGCCCGTTCGGCGGGTCAGAAGATGTTGATTCGCATGGGCATCGACAATGAGGTACGGCTCAAGGCGAAGCTCCGCGATCTGCGGGCCAAGCTGGCGCGCAATGCGCCGAAACAGTAGATTGCGCACCGGCGCTGCGTGTGGTCCCCTCGCGCAGGCGTTGCTTTCCTGAAACCCACCAGACGGGAGATGTGAATGGATCGTCGCGTCATCGAACTCTACGACGAGTACACCCACAAGCCGCTCGAGCGGCGCGTGTTCATGCGCCGCCTGGCGGCGCTGACTGGCAGCACCGCGGCCGCGTTCGCAATGCTGCCCATGCTCGAGAACAACTATGCCCAGGCCGCGATCGTCGATCCGGGCGATGCACGCGTGTCAGGGGGCATGATCAATTACCCGGGCGCTTCGGGTGCGCTGCGCGCCTATCTCGCCACGCCGAAGTCCGGACCGGCCAAGCGCGCCGGCGTGATCGTGATCCACGAGAACCGCGGGCTCAACCCGTATATCGAGGATGTGGCGCGCCGGCTCGCCGTCGCCGGATTCACGGCAATGGCGCCGGATCTCCTCTCGCCGCTCGGCGGCACGCCGCCGGACGAGGATACCGCCCGCTCGCTCATCGCCCGGGTGGATCGCGTGGTGGCGGTGCGTGACCTTGTTGCCGCGGTGCCGTTTCTCAAGGGCCGCCCGGATTCGAATGGTAAGGTCGGCGCCGTGGGCTTCTGCTGGGGGGGCGGGATGACCAATCAGCTTGCGGCGAACGCACCGGATCTCGACGCGGCCGTGCCCTTCTACGGCCCGGTGCCCTCAGCCGAGGATGCGGCGAAGATCAAGGCGTCGCTGATGCTGCACTACGCGGGCAACGATACGCGCCTCAACGCGGGGATTCCGAGCTACGAAGCCGCGTTGAAAGCAGCGGGCGTGCGCTACGAGATCTACACCTACGATAACGTCGAGCACGCGTTCCACAACGACACCACTGGCAGCCGCTACAACAAGGAAGCTGCCGAGTTGGCCTGGTCGCGGACGATCGAATTCCTGAAGAAGAACCTCGCCGGGTAGAGACTGGCCACGAAGAGCCGTCATCCCCGCGTACGCGGGGATCCAGGTAGCCGCCAACTGCGCTCAGTCTCGATTCCCGCGAACCCTGCCCCCGAGCGCTGCAATCGGGGGGCGGGAACGACGGACAGTCTTCAAGCTTTCCTGCGGTTTTCCGGACGTCAGATTGTGATCGGCACGATCAATTCGGGCCCCTCGTTCCGCGAGCTGTTCACACGAGTGCTGACCGGGTGGTAGGTGAAGTCGGACTGCGCGCCCTCGGCGATGAGCGACTGCACGCGCGCGGCATCGGTCAACGCTGGGTCGGTCCAATCGTCGAGCGCTCGCGCGGGGAGCACGACCGGCATGCGGTCGTGAACCTCGGTCGCAGGGCCGGACGCAGCCTTGGTGAGGATCGCACAGCTCAGAGTCGCGTCGTCCGAGTCGGGCGATTGCCAGACCGCCATCAGGCCTGCGAAGCAGAAGGGGCGCGCGTCGGCGCGGTGGATGTAGAACGGTTGCTTGTACGACTTCACTTCGCCCGTTTCGCGATTCACTCGCTCCATTTCGCGCCATTCGTACCAGCCTTCGGCGGGGATCAGGCAGCGCTCGTGACGCCAGGCGTGGCGCCACATGGGTTTTGCGGCGGCCTCCTCGGCGCGGGCATTGATCGTGAACGTCGGAAGCTTCGCGCCCTTCCACCAGTGCGGGATCAGGCCCCAGCGTGCGCCGACGAGCACGATGTCGCCGGAATCGCGGTCCCGGCGTAACATCGGGACGATCGACGTAGGCAGTGCGTTGAACCGGCGCGCAAAGGGATTGCTGCTGTCGCGGCCGACGTGCCATTCGCGCTCCATGGCCGCATCATCCGGGTGAACATACCTGCCGCACATGCGCGGGGAGTATATCGGCGCCGAGACGTGGCGCGTTCGTATAGGCGAAAATTTCCAGGAACCAGATCAAAGGAGACCTCAATGAAGCAACGCACACTGGGCAAGAACCCCGGCGCAACGATCACGGTGTCGGAAATCGGCTACGGCTGCTTCGGATTGAGCGGCGTGTACGGGGCCGCGAAGGACGCGGAATCGATCGCGATCATCCGCAAGGCGGTGGACCTCGGCGTCACGATGCTCGACTCGGCGGACTCTTACGGTCCGCACCACAACGAGGAGCTCGTCGGGAAGGCCCTGGCGGGAATCCGTGACAAGGTGATCCTTGCGACCAAGTTCGGGCAGCGCTTCAATCCGGACGGCACCCGTTCGATCTGCGGCACCCCGGAGTATGTTCGCTCGGCCTGTGAAGCCTCCCTCAAGCGCCTCAATGTGGATGTCATCGATCTCTACTACCAGCACCGTGTGGACAAGAGCGTGCAGATCGAGGAGACCGTGGGCGCGATGGCTGAGCTTGTGAAAGCCGGCAAGGTCCGCCACCTCGGACTCTCGGAAGTTTCGGCCGCGAACCTGCGGCGCGCACACAAGGTGCACCCGATCACGGCAGTGCAGTCGGAGCTCTCGCTCTGGAGTCGCCAGGACGAAGCCGACATCCTGCCGGCGTGTCGTGAGCTTGGCGTGGGGTATGTGGCGTACAGCCCGCTCGGCCGGGGATTCCTGACCGGCACCGTCGAGTCTTCGGAGAAATTCGAGGAGAAGGACGTGCGGCGCACGATGCCGCGGTTCACCGCCGCGAACCTCGATCACAACCTGCAGCTCGTCTGGCGAATCGGCGAGCTGGCCCGCGCGAAGGGCGCGACGCCGGCACAGCTCGCGCTCGCCTGGGTGCTCGCGAAAGGACCGGACGTCGTGCCGATCCCGGGCACGCGTCGCGAGGCGCGTCTGGTGGAGAATCTCGGAGCCGCGGCAATCAAGCTGACGGCTGCGGAGATCGCAAGCCTCGAGGAGATCGCGAAGATCGGAGTGGTGCAGGGCGATCGCTACGGCGCGATGATGATGGGGACGGTCGACCGGTAGGCATTCGGCCACGATCGCGCCGCGCGTCCTTGTCATTTCGCCGCAACGTGAGCGTCACACACTCGCATTGCCACTCGTACCGAGTCTTCTGGAAGAGCGATGGGCGCACCCGGTCACATCGAAAACGGAGCGGAAGCGTGGAATCGGGACGCAGTTGAGAGCCTGATCGCGCAGCTCGCGGCGCTGCGTTCCGAAATGACCGCATTCGAGGCGGGGCTCGTTCCGCGCCTGGTGGGTGTCGAGCCGACATTCCAGGCGAGCGCGCGCAACCTCGCGCACTATCTCGCCCTGCGTCGCACCGACATCCGCTCGCTCCAGGAACGGCTGGCATGGGTGGGCACGTCGTCGCTCGGGCGGGGAGAGACGCACGTCCTTGCGAACCTGGACAAGGTGGTCGGCATTCTGCATCGCCTCGTTGGGCGCCCGTGGACACCGCACATCGGGGACGAACCCACCGGCTTCCACAGCGGTCGCGCGCTGCTCGAGCGGCATGCCGCCGACCTGCTCGGTGCGCCTCCCGCGAACCGTGCAGTGCGGATCATGGTGACGCTTCCTTCCGAAACGGCGGTCGATTTCGATCTGGTTCGGCAACTCGTCGTCGCGGGCATGGACATCGCGCGCATTAACTGCGCGCACGACGATGCCGCCGCATGGGAGGCGATGGCCGAGCGCGTGCGCCGTGCCGGGGGCGCCGCCGGGCGCCCGGTCAGGATCCTGATGGATCTGGCCGGGCCGAAGCTCCGCACCGGCCCGATCGCAGCGGACCCCGGCGTGCTGAAGCTTCGGCCGACGCGCGACGCTTATGGCCGTGTGCAAGCGCCGGCACGATTGAGGCTGCACACTTCCGATGCAATCGATCCGGGCGATGGCACGGAGCACTCATTGCGTGTATCGGGGAACTGGCTTGCGTACTTGCGCGAGGGGCACCGCGTCGAATGCACCGATGCGCGCGGCGCCGAGCGAGTCTTCCGTGTCGTGGAAGTCGGCGACACGACCGCGCTGCTCGAGATCTCGAAGACGGTCTACTTGACCGCGGAGACGAAACTGCGTCGGCGTCCGAAGGGAAACGGTCCGCGCGGAACGACGCTGGACGGGATTCCCGCGACGGCGGGAAGGGTCCGCGTGAGCCGAGGCGACTTGCTCTATGTGACGCGCTCCGGCATCGGCGCTCCCGCTGTCGAGGCGCATGGCCGCAGGAAGGCGCGGCCGGCGAGCGTTCCCTGCACGCTCCCGGAGGTGATCGGACAGGTGCGCGCAGGCGAGCGAATCTGGTTCGACGACGGACGCATCGGCGGCATCGTCCGGCGCGCCACGCGTGACCGCCTCGAAGTGGAGGTCACGCACGCGCGCGCGGGGGGCGAGGTGCTCGCGGGCGACAAGGGCATCAATCTGCCCGACAGCGTCGTCACGCTGCCCGCGCTGAGCGAGAAGGACATCACCGACCTCGCGGTCGTCGCACGGCACGGGGACATCGTCGGTCTGTCGTTCGCGCAGCGTGCAGCCGACGTCGAGGCCCTGCTCAAATGCCTGCACGGTCTCAACGCCGGGCACCTCGGTCTGATCCTGAAGATCGAGACCCGCCAGGGTTTCGAGAACCTTCCCGAGCTCGCATTCGCGGCGATGGTGAGCCGTGCGGCGGGAATCATGATCGCGCGCGGCGATCTGGCAGTCGAGTGCGGGTACGAGCGGCTCGCCGAGGTGCAGGAGGAAATCCTGTGGCTGGCCGAGTCGGCCCACATGCCGGTCATCTGGGCGACCCAGGTCCTCGAGAACCTCGCCAAGACGGGCCGGCCGTCGCGTGCCGAAATCACCGACGCCGCGATGGGCGAACGATCGGAATGCGTGATGCTCAACAAGGGCCCTTACGTGCTCGACGCGATCCACATGCTGGACGACATCCTGCGGCGGATGCAGGCGCACCAGTCGAAGAAACGCCCGCTCATGCGCGCTCTTCGGTCGTTCCGAATGCCGGGAGCGCCTGCGTCGCGCGGCGGATGATGCCGCGCACCACCCCGGCCGCTGCGCAGCCACTCCTCCTCAGAGAGGAGGGAAAAATGTCCTACTTCAAAAACCCTCGAGGACGATCTTGCCGACGGTGTGCCCCTCTTCCAGCAGCTTGTGGGCACGCCTCAGGTTCGCGGCGTTGATCTTCCCGAGATGGGTCGAGAGCGTGGTGCGAAGTGCCCCCGACTCGACGAGCGCGGCGGTCTCGCTAAGGAGCTCGTGCTGTCCGATCATGTCCGGCGTGTGGTAGGTCGATCGCGTGAACATCAGCTCCCAGGCGAACGTGGCGCTTTTCACCATGAGCGGCGCGAGGTCGACCGGCTTCATCGTGCGCACGATCGTGCAGATCTTCCCCTGCGGCGCGATGATCGACGCGAACTGCGGGAAGTACGCGTCGGTGCTGTTGCAGCACAGGATGTAGTCGACCTCGGGTGTGCCCGCCGACTTGAGCTGCGGCGCGAGCTCCTGCGAGTGGTCGACGTACGCATCGACGCCGAGCTCCGTCAGCCACTTCACCGACTGGACACGTGACGCCGTCGCGATGACTTTCAGGCGCGCGAGTTTTTTCGCGAGCTGAATGGCGATGGACCCGACGCCGCCTGCGCCGCCGATCACGAGGAGCGAGCGCCCGGCATTCCGTCCGGTCTTCGAAATGCCCATCCGGTCGAACATCGCCTCCCAGGCAGTGATCGTCGTGAGGGGCAACGCAGCCGCCTCGGCGAAGCCAAGGTTCTTCGGTTTCCTGCCGACGATACGCTCGTCGACGAGGTGGAATTCGCTGTTTCCCCCGGGTCGCACGATGCTGCCGGCGTAGTAGACCTCGTCGCCGGGCTTGAACAGCGTGACCTCCTTGCCCGTACCCTTCACGACGCCGGCCACGTCCCAGCCGAGCACCTTCGGTGCGGTCTCGACCTGATCCTTCGGCGCGCGTTGCTTGGTGTCGACGGGATTGACGGAAATCGCCTTGACCTCGACCAGCAGATCGTGGCCGTCGGGCGTCGGCTTCGGGAGCTCGACGTCGAGCAGCGATTCGGGGTCGTCGATGGGCAGGTAGCGCAACAGTCCGACGGCTTTCATGGTGTCCTCGCAAACGGAATTGGGCAGAACGGTGAAACGGTGGGCGTGACGGGGCGTCAGCCGCCGATCACGATCGAGAGCATGCCGAGCGAGCCCATCTCGATGCCGTCCACCGCGAAGCGGCTCGGTTCATCGTCGCGCTGCAAACCCAGGCAGTAGAGCAGCGGGAGGTAGTGCTCGGCAGAGTTGATCGCGAGGCGGGCATCTTCGCCCATGCCCTCCCAGGCGATGAGCGGCGCATGCTCGCGACGCTCGATGAGTTCGCGCACGCGGCGATTGAACCGGTCCGCCCAGTCGTGCGCCGGCGCACGCTCGTCGCGGCTGCGCAGCCCGAGGTGATGCACCACGTTTCCGCTGCCCGCGATCAGCACGCCTTGATCGCGCAACGGTGCGAGCTGCCGACCGAGCGCGTAGTGAAACGATCCCGGTTGCGTGCTGTCGATGCTCAGCTGGACGACCGGCACGTCCGCGTCCGGGTAGGCGTGATGGAGCACCGACCACGTGCCGTGGTCCAGGCCCCACTCCTGGTCGAGCGCGACCTCCACAGGCGCCAGCAGCTCGACGACCTGGCGGGCAAGCGATGGGCTGCCGACGGCCGGATAACGCATTTCGTAGAGCGGCTTGGGAAACCCGTAAAAATCATGGATGGTCTTCGGCCGCTCCATCGCGGTGACGCCGACGCCCTCGGTGAACCAGTGCGCGGAGACGCAGAGAATGGCTTTTGGCTTGGGCGCCGAGCTGGCAATTGCCTTCCAGGCCTGCGTATAGCGATTGTCGTCGACGACGTTCATCGGGGTGCCGTGCCCGAAAAAGACCACCGGCATTCGTACCGTGGTATCGGATCCCATGAGCACAATATTACAGCCGAACGGTGGGAGCCCGGTCAGGAAGTGCGCGATGTCGGGACATACCGGCAGGCAGGTAGCCGGCTCGCGTAGAATCCGGCTTCAACCTGCGAGGGGCTCTGCCATGAACGAAGCGAGCGCAGTCCGTGCGCAAGGGGAGTCGGTGATCGCCGAGCTCGCCTACACGATCGACACTGGCGAAAAGCCGGTGAACGAGACTTTCGGCCCAAACAACATCCACCGGCGTGAGGTGGGCCTGCAGGAGCAACGGGCGGTCGAGATCCGGAACGGCCGTCCGCAGGCCCCGGAGTTTTCCCTGGACGTGCATGGCTTCGCGTTCAGGGAGCATCGTACCGCAATGCGGGACTTCTTCGATGCGGAAGAGCTGAAGCAGGTCTACTACCCGGAGATCGAGCGGCTGGTGCGTGAAGTGTCGGGCGCTGTGCGCGTCGTTCCGTTCGATCACACGCTAAGGTCGGGCGACGAGGGCGAGCGCGAAGCCCGGCTCGTCCGCGAGCCCGTGCTGTCGGTGCACAACGATTTCACCGACTGGTCGGGCCCGCAGCGCGTGCGCGATATCCTGCCGGACGAGGCGGATCGTCTGCTCGCCGGGCGATTCGCCATCATCCAGGTGTGGCGCGCGATCAATCGTCCGATCCAGACCAATCCGCTCGCAATCGCGGATGCGCGCAGCCTGGCGTCCGGCGATCTCATCGCCACGGAGCGGCGTTACCCGAATCGCGTGGGCGAGACGTACCGGATCAGCTACAACGCGGCGCATCGCTGGATCTATTTCCCGGAGATGCGGCGCGACGAGGCGCTCGTCTTCAAGGTCTTCGACTCGGCACGGGACGGCCGCGCGCGATTCACGGCGCACACATCCTTCAATGATCCGAATACGGCGCCGGATGCCCCCGCGCGCCAGAGCATCGAGATGCGTACGCTGGCGTTCTTCTGACGCCCGAGCCACGCGGCGATCAGATCCGCCCTATGGCGCCCGTTCCGAAAATCGCCACGGAGATCATGCCGCCGACGAACGCAATCACAATCGCTATCGCGACGATCACGGCCGTATAGCCGATGGTCTTCGACTCGGGCGTCTTCATCAGGACGGGTGCGCCCAGGTAGAACAGGTAGAGCGCATACAGCCCGCCCAGGATCGCGATTAGCCATCCGAGCACGGGGATGATCGCAAACGCCCCCGCGACCCACGAAGGCGTCATGGAGTACGCGGAGAGCTTGAGCGCGCGGTCGATGTTCTTGCGACCCCCGAATGTCGGAGCGAGACTGTCGGCAATGAGTGCGATTACGAACACCATGACGAGGTTCAGCACGTAGAGCATCAGGGCGGCGCCGAATGCGGCGCCGACTCCGACGCGTCCGGCTGTCAGCGTGCCGATGAACGCATTGGCGATGAAGCTCCCGACCGCCGGGATGACGGCCAGGATGGCGACGTACTGCAGATAGAGGGTTTGCAGATCGGTCCGCTCCCCCTTGATGATCGGCCACTCGGCGTTCGGCTGGACCAGGATGTGCGTCACGCGCATGAGTAAGCTCATGTTCATTTTTTAGTCTCCCTTCCTGGCGACAACGGGCGCAGTATAGTGAACCGGTCCGTACGCGACAACGAGGAATATCCGGGGCCCGGCGGGACGGGAATTCCTCTCACGTGCAGAAGCGCGGCCGAGATTCCGAGATAGGTTCAAGGATCGAGCCATGGCCGCACTGGCGAAGTGCCTCGCGGAAAACGCACCCGGAGATTTCTACGTCGACTCGACGTGCATCGACTGCGGCACGTGCCGTCAGGTCGCGCCCGCGACTTTCGCGGACGGTCGCGACGCATCCTATGTTCACAGCCAGCCGGCAAGCGACGCCGAATCCCACCGTGCGCGTATGGCGCTAATCGCCTGCCCCGTCGCGGCAATCGGCACGCGGGCGAAGCATGTGTTCGGAACTGCGCGCGGCGCCTTTCCGGAACTGCTCGAGGAAGGCGTTCACTATTGCGGCTGGGCGGCGGACGCGAGCTACGGCGCGCGCAGCTACCTCGTCGTGCGCGAGCGCGGAAACATCCTGATCGATTCGCCGCGTTACGCCGCGCCGCTCGTCGAGCGGATCGCGGCGCTCGGCGGCGTGCGCTGGATGTTCCTCACGCATCGCGACGATGTCGCGGATCACGCCAGGTTCCGCAAGCGGTTCGGCTGTGAGCGGATTCTGCATCGCGCCGATGTGACGACCGGCACCCGCGATGTCGAGACGATCCTCGTCGGCGAGGGGCCGCAACTGCTCGACGACGAGGTGATGCTGATCCCGGTGCCTGGACATACGCGCGGCTCGGTGTGCATGCTCTACCGCGGGAAATTCCTGTTTTCCGGCGACCACCTGTGGTGGGATCCGGATCACGGCTGCGTCCATGCCTCGCGGAGCGTCTGCTGGTACGACTGGCGCCGGCAGACGGAATCGATGGAGCGCCTTGCCGGCTACCGCTTCGAATGGCTTTTGCCGGGGCACGGCACGCGCGTCCGGCTCGCTGCGGACGTCATGGCCGACGAGCTCGCGTGTTGCGTTGCCCGAATGAAGCGGGGGTGAGCGCGAGCGTGCACGTGCTGCATCTGCTCTGGAACACCACCCCGGCCCTTCGGGCCACCCGTCCTCGGAGAGGAGGGGAAATTAATCCTTCGCAGCAGTAATTCTGTGCAGCTGCTCGGCGCGGTCCATTCCGGACGCCGCGAGGCTTGTCGCGAACGACGAGCCGGGGCCGATGAGCGGTGCGACATCGCATTCCAGGAAACGCAACCGGTCGGTCGCCGTCTCGTGGATGAAGTCGATGCGCGCAGCCCAGTCGATGCCGAGCAACGTCGCAATCCGATGCGCGGCTTCGCGCACGCGCGCGGCCAGGTCGCGATCTTCCACCGGTGCGCGGCCCGGCTGCCACAGATACTTGCGCCAGAAGCTGTACGGAGTGCCCTCGGGCAGCAGAATCCGGAGCGGGGCGCCGACGTCTCCGCACAGAACGCCCACCGTGAGTTCCGACCCGCTTACGAATTCCTGAGCGATGTAGCGTTCCGATCGCGCGTGCGCGGGAATCAGTCCAGAGCGCAGCACGCGCAGCCCGAGGGAATCGGACCCACGGCGGGGTTTCAGCACAATTGGATACGACAGCCTTGGATACGACAGTCCGGGATACGGGGGCCCGTCGGCCTGTGGCGCGAGCACGGTTGCCGGGGTGTCGATACCGTGCGCGGCCGCGTTGCGGCAAGCCTCGTACTTGTCGTAGCAACGCTCCATGACGGGCGCGCCGGGGCCGATGTAGGGAATCGCCGCGTGGGCCAGGGCACGGACTGCGGTGAGCATGACGGGGTCCGAGACCCGAAGGAGGAGCGGTCCCGGCGGGAGGGTCCCGATCGCGTCCGCCCGAAAGGGCAGCACCTGCACCTCGCGGCCGGTTGCGCGGAGCTCACGGGCGACGGCCCATGCCTCGCCGCGATGAATCCACGCCAGCGGATGCGCCCGCCAGGGCTCCACCAGGAGGGTCCAAGTCATGTCGGGACCCGCACGGACACCTATACAAGTGCACACCCGGCGGGCCCAGGGGGTTGCCCGCCCTCCCGGGTTCGGGTTCAATATGACACCCGCATCGACCCGCGATCCTCCTGGAGGCGCAATGAAACGCATCCTCGCTCCGCTGATTCTCCTTGCCGGACTGCTGCCGCCGCCGGCCCTCGCCGTGTGCTTCACCGTATTCGACGGCGACCGGATCGTCTACCGGAATCTGGAAACGCCGATCGACCTCTCGGAGCCGATCTCGGACGCAATGCGCGACAAATATCCGCGCGGGCAGCTGATCATCTCCCCGGACGACGAAAACTGCACGTTGATCACCGCGGTCACCGCGGTGGACATACGTGCACCGGCCGAAGCGCCCGCCCTCATGGCGCCCGCGAAACCGGCTGCGCCGGGTCCGACGGCCGACATGGGCAAGGCCGCTGCCGCACCGACATCGATGGCAGCCAAGAGCAATGCGCCTGCCTCGCCGGCGGTCTCGGCGGCGCCCAGTCCCCAGCAATCCGGTAGCGGCGCGGGCGCTAAGCCGCGCTAGCGCCGCCGCTTCACGGCGGCACGTTTTCGCGTCCTCACGCCCACGCGTTGTGGGCGCTTCGCCGGCTTTCGCGTTGGCGCGGCCTTGGCTGCGACCGCTTCGACCTCGACGAAAAACTCGGGCTTGATCAGTGCGCTGATCACCGCCACGGTGGAGGCGGGCCGGTGATCTCCGAGAAATCGCGCGCGTGCACCGACGTAGCCGGGGAAGTGCGCAGGGTCGGTCAGGTACTGATTAACCTTGACGATGTCGGTGACTTCCATTCCCGCTGAAGCGAGAATTGCCGTCACGTTTTCCCAGGCGACCACCGTCTGCTCCGCGATCGTTGCGGGTACCGTGCCGTCCTTGCGCACTGCGACCTGACCAGCGATGTACAGCCAGCGGGCGTTCGGCGGTATCTCGATGCCGTTTGAATAGGCACCTATCGGGGCCGCAATCGACCGCGGATTGTGAATCTTCATCATGGGTCTCCTCCTCCGGAGCGGTCAAGTGCCTGCTTCAGTTCCGACCTGGTGCGGTGCCTGCGGCATCCCGGGCACGCAGCTTGGCCGCAATGTAGGCGCGGTGCGGGACGTAGAGCAGGTCCGCAATCTTGCGGATCACGTGCTGCTCGTAGGCGGAGAGTTCGCTGTCGGCATAAGCGACCTGCCACATGAGTTCGATCACCTGCTGCTTCTGGGCTTGCGAGAAGCTCCGGTTGATGAGCGAAGTGAACTGGAAGTGGTCGGTGGCCGAGCGTGCCTGGTCCTCGGCAAGACGCACCAGCGTGTCGGCCTCGCCGGCGCTCAGACCGAATCTGCTGCGCACGGCACGGAGCACGGCCTCATGCTCCGTCGGCTTGATCTCGCGTCCGAGCCGCGCCACTTCGACGAGCAGCGCCGCAGTGGCGATCTCGATCGAATGGTGATTCGCGCCCTGCGTGGCGGGCGCGTCGATGTGCCGTTCGAAAAATTCCCGGATCGTGTCGAGCATTTCAACCAGTGTAATCGCGACGCGCCGGCATTGGAACTTGCGACGCACCGGCATTGGAACTTGCGACGCACCGGACCCGTCTGTGCATCGTTGGGCGTGTGCGTCGCCCGGCGCTTCGAACTGTTGACACCCGCGGGGCGCCAGCGTTCCCTTGGGCGCCCCGGCGCATGTCCGCATATTGTGTTCCGTATCGTGTGCCTGCAAATAGTTCCTGCGGCACGTTAGAATGCGTCGGCAGTCATCCCCCGTGCCGGCCGGGCGCTCTCGCACCGTAAGGGCCGCTACGCCACGACTCCGAAAAAACGCCTATCCCACACGCTACCAATGCGCTTTCCTTACATCATTCTGCTCGGGGTCGCCTCGTGCGCGTTCGCGGCGCAGGCACAGGGTCCGACGAAACCGATCCTGGATGCACCGTCGCCGACGATCGGCACACGGGCATTGCGCGACCTGGCAATCTACCCGGAGCGCAGCGCTCCTGCACAGAGCCTGGCGGCGAACGAGAGCAAGCTGTCGGCGGAGGTTTCGGCACGCATCCTGGCGCTTCCCTATGACGTCGGCCAGACGGTGCAAAAGGGCGACGTCGTCGCGCGCCTCGACAAGCGCGACTTCGAGCTCGCGGTCGCGAAAGCCAAGGCGAGCATGGCCGCCGTGCAGGCCCGCATCGCGCAGGCCGAATCGCAACTCGAACGCGCACGAGCGCTGGCCAAGCAGAACTTCATCTCCGCAGAAGCGGTCATCCAGCGCGAGACGGAACTTGCCGTGCAGCGAGCCGAGCTGGCCGTGCAGCAGGCGAGCCTCGCCACCGCGGAGCGGGAGCTCACGAAGGCGACCATCCGCGCCCCATTCGATGCGATCGTGAAGCAGCGCCACGTCGGCGTGGGCGAGCTCGCTTCCCCCGGTGCGGCGCTGGTCACGCTGATCGACCGGTCACGACCGGAAGTGTCGGCGCAGGTGCAGCTGAAGGATGCGCAGTCGCTGAAAGATGCGGGTCGGGCGGTGTTCGATGCCGACCTCGACTATCCGGTCGAGCTGACGCGAATCTCACCCGCAGTGGACCGGGAATCACGCACGGTCGAGGCGCGACTCGCGTTCCAGGACCGCGCGGCCGCGCCGGGGACTTCTGGCCGGCTCGTCTGGCGCGATTCGCGGCCGCACCTGCCGGCCGAATACGTCGTGCGGCGGAAAGGCGAGCTCGGCGTGTTCGTGATGTCCGGCGGGAGGCCCGAGTTCGTGGTCCTCGCCGCGGCGCAGGAAGGGCGTCCCGTTCCGGTCGCGTTTCCCAACGACACGCTGATCGTCACCGAGGGGCGCAATACCCTCGGCTCACCGCGCCTCCCCGGCCGCGGCGGAAGTAGCCGGGGCGGATGCGCGACGCGCCGCTCACATAGCCGGACGCCGGGTCGAGCACGCGCCGCACGGGTATCGGGCATGCGATTCTACGAGCGACTGATCCGCAATCACCCCTTCGCGAACATCACGTTCGCAGTGGTGATCCTCGTCGGCCTCACGGGCTACTCGCTCATGCCGCGCGAGCAGGACCCCGAGATCAACTTCAACTGGGTCGACATCTCGACTGTCCTGCCGGGCGCCTCGGCCGAGGACGTGGAAAAGCGCGTCACGATCCCGCTCGAAGAGGCGATCAAGAACGTGCAGGACATCCGGTTCGTGCTTTCCACGAGCCGCGAGAACTTCTCGGACATCCTGGTGCGTTTCCGCGAGATCGATGACCGCACGTTCGACAAGCGCATCAACGACCTCAACCGCGAGATCCAGAACAAGGCCAAGGCCGAGCTGCCCGTCGAGGCCAAGGATCCGCGTACCACGGAGATCACGACGTCGAACGGCTTTCCCACGGCAATGGTGCTCCTGACGGGGCGTGCCGACGACGAGGTGCTGCGCTCGATCGCGCACCAGGTCAAGCTCGACATCGAGCGGATTGCCGGAGTCGACCGCGTTGCCGCGCTCGGGCAGCACGATCCCGAGCTGCTCGTCGAGTTTGCGCCGCATGCGCTCGCCGCACGCGGTGCGAATGGCAGCGATGTCGCCGACGCCGTGAGCGGCGCCTTTCGCGACACGTTCGCGGGGCGCCAGAAGACCGCAGGCGACGAATGGCTCGTGCGCGTGATCGGACAGGAAGCCGATCCATCAGCGCTCGCGCGGATCTCGGTGAGCCCGCTCGGCAACGCCCGCGAACAGTTTCCGCTCGACGCCGTGGCCACGGTTTCGCGGGCGCGCGTCCGAAGGCCAGTCAGCTCGTCACGCGCGACGGCCGGCCCGCGGTGCTCTTCTCGGTCACCAAGAAGAGCCGCACCAATACCATCGAGCTCGTCGAGAAGCTGAACGCCTATATCGCGGACAAGAATCCTGTGCTGGCCAGCTCCGGCGTCTCGCTGATGCTCGCTGACGACCAGACGGTGATGACGCAGTCGGCGATCCGGATCATGGAATCGAATGCGGCAATCGGCCTCGCGCTGGTTCTTGCGATTTGCTGGCTGTTCCTGGGGACGCGGATCTCGATCCTGGTCGCGATCGGCATCCCGTTCTCGCTGGCCGGGACTTTCGCGGTGCTCTATGCGACCGGAAACACGCTGAACGTGTCGGTGCTGCTCGGCGTCGTGATCGCGCTCGGCATGCTGGTGGACGATGCGGTGGTGGTCGTCGAGGCAATCTATTACCGGCTGCAGCGCGGCCAGGAGGTCGTCTCCGCCGCAGTCGAGGCGATGCGCGAGGTGTTCGCGCCAGTCACTTCCTCTGTGGCCACGACGCTCGCGGCGTTCCTGCCCGCTCATGCTGTTGCCGGGCATCGTCGGAAAGTTCATGTTTGTCATCCCGTTCGTGGTCACGCTCGCGCTCCTGATCAGCCTCGTCGAGGCGTACTGGATGATTCCCGCACATGTCGCGGCGCTGCGCCCCGACTTCTCGCATCATGACCCGGATCCAGCGCTGGCGCACCCGGCTGACCCACGACGTGCGCGTGAAGTACTCGCTCGCCCTGATCTACGTGATGCGTCGGCCGTTGCGTTTGCGGCCATCGCGGTGCTCGCCGTCGCGGCCGCGGGGACCGCCTTGGCGATTCGGGCGTCGTGCGCGATCCAGTTCTTCGCGTTCGATCCGCTGCGGATCTTCTACGTGAACGTCGACATGCCTGCGGGTGCGCCGATCGAGGCGACGCTCGAGCGGTTGCAGGGCCTGGAGCCCGTGGTGAAGAAGCACCTGAACCCCGCGAACGTGCGCGCCATCACTGCCGCAGCGGGCGTGAAATTCACCGATACCGAGCCGGTCTTCGGCGACGCCTACGGACAGCTCGTCGTCACGCTGCAACCGCGCGGCGACGACACGCGCGAAGCGCCGGAGATCGTCGAGGCGCTGCGCAAGGACGTCCTGGCCGTTCCCGGTCCCGGCAAGGTCACTTCACGGTGCTCTCTGGCGGACCCGCCGCCGAGCAAGGCGATCCGGGTGCGCGTGCGGAACGACGACTAGACCGAATTGCGCGCCGCAGCCGACGAAGTGAAGCGCATCGTGGCCGGAGTATCGGGGCACCAAGGACATCACCGACGACGACTTGCCCGGTCGACCGCAGCTCGTGCTGAAGCTCGATCGGGAGGCGATGCGCGCGGCCGGCCTCACAGCGGCGCAGGTCTCGCGGCTCGTTCGGCTCGCCGTCGACGGCGAGATTGCGGCGATCATGCGCGACGCGGGCGAGAAGGTCGAAGTACGCGTGCGCGCCCGGCGCGAGACGTCGGCCGACGTCGCCGCGATCCTGGAGATGCCCGTGGCGCTGCCCGGCGGGGGCACCACGACGCTCGGCCGGCTCGTGACCGAAGAAACTCGTACCGGAAAGGGCGCGATCCGGCACTACAATCTGCGGCGCTCGATCACTGTGGAGGCCGACCTCGACAAGAAGGTCATCGACACCGTCGCGGCGAACCGCGCGATCGAGGCGGCCTGGGACAAGGTCAAGGCCCGCTACCCCTCCACGTCGCTAGACTTCTCCGGCGAGCTGGACGACATCCAGGAAAGTCTCGACGCGATGCAGATCCTGTTCCTGCTCGGCGTCGGGCTCATCTTCCTTATTCTCGCCGCGCAGTTTCGCAGCTACGGGCAGCCGCTCATGATCCTCGTCACGGTGCCTCTCGCCTTCACCGGCGTCGTGTTCGGCCTGCTGGTTTCCGGAAGTCCGCTGAGTCTCTACACCCTGTACGGTGTCATCGCGCTGACCGGCATCGCGGTGAACTCGGCGATCGTGCTGATCGATGCGGCCAACAGCCGGCTCGCCGCGGGCATGAGCGTGCTGCACGCGACCGTCTATGCTGCACGGCGCAGGGTGATCCCGATCCTGATGACCTCGACCACCACGATCGGGGGACTCCTGTCGCTCGCGGTCGGGTTGGGCGGAAAATCGCTGCTGTGGGGCCCCGTCGCGAGCGCGATCGTCTGGGGCCTCTCCGTCTCGACGCTCCTGACGCTTTTCGTGGTGCCGCTTGTCTACTGGGCGTTCATGCGGCGCGGGGTGCGGCGCCGACGGCGCGTGCTAACATGAACGCGGTCGGCGGCGACTTGCGTGATCCCGACTTCCGCGATCAATGGAGCGCAGCATGAGCGAGCCATCCCGAACGCTGTTCTCCGAAGCCCTGATCTGGACGGGGTTGCAAACCCTTGTCGGCGAGGGGACGTTTGTCGGTGACTTGCTCGTCGAAGGCAACCGAATCGCGGCGATCGCGCGTGCGCCGGCCCGGCTGCCGCGTGATGGCGCAGCGGTGGTCGAATGCGCCGGCGCCGCGCTCATCCCGGGTCTGGTCGACGGCCATGCGCATCTCTCCTTCGTCCCGCTCGCGAACTTCGCGGACATCGGCGACATCCCGCCGGAAGAGCATGCCTACCTGACGATGCACAACGCGCGCACCGTGCTGGCCGCCGGCTTCACGAGCTGTCTCTCGGCTGGCGCGGCGAAACCGCGGCTCGACGTTGCGCTGCGCAACGAGATCGATGCCGGCCGGATTCCCGGGCCGCGCATGCTCGCGGCGAGCCCGGAGCTCACCACGACCGGCGGGCTGGGCGACGAGCGCAAGCTGCATCTGTACCGCGAGTCGGTGGCGATGATCGTCGATGGGGTCGACGAGGTTCGGCGCGCTGTGCGCACGCTATGCAGGGAGGGGGTGGACACGATCAAGCTCAACGTGTCCGGCAATCACACCTTGAGCGCGGGCAAGGCCCATCTCACGCTGATGAGCGAACCGGAGCTCGCGGCTGCGGTCGAGGCGGCGCACTCCTTCGACAAGCGCGTCGCGGCGCACTGCCGCTCGGCCGCGTCAGTGAAGCTCGCGCTCCGACACGGCGTCGAGATCATCTATCACTGCGATTTCGCGGACGACGAGACGATTGATCTGCTCGAGGCGGCGCGGGACGAAATCTTCTTGGCGCCCGCCCTGGGAATGATGCACGACACGATCCACCGCTCTGAGGCGTTCGGCGTCGGCTACGAGCGCGCCAAGGCGCGCGGGCTGCTGGAGGAATTCGCGTCTGTGTGCAGCGTGTTCACCGAGCTGCGCAAGCGCGGCCTGCGCGTCCTCGTGGGCGGCGACTACGGATTTCCGTGGAGTCCGCACGGTGCGAACGCGCGCGACCTGGAGCACTTCGTGCGATTTCTGGGGTATCGGCCCGAGGAGGCGCTGCACGCGGCAACGCGCGTCGGCGCCGAGGCGATGCTTCTCGGCGAGCGACTCGGCTTCGTTCGCGAAGGCTATCTCGCCGATCTGCTCCTCGTCCGCGGCCGGCCCTTCGAGGACGTCGCGGTGCTGCAGCATCCGGAGAGCATCCTCGCCGTCATGAAGGACGGCCGCTTCCACAAGCTGCCTCCTTCGCCGGACGCCGCGCGCTGGCCGCTGGCGGCCTAGCCGCGCGGAGCCTTCACCAGGGGTCGTCATTCCCGCCCCCCGATTACGTCGCGCGGGGGCAGGGTTCGCGGGAATCGAAGGACTTGCCACCTGGCATCCGCGCTTCCAGACCGATTCTGGTAGGACTACCAATCCCGCCCGACGTTTGGTATGCTTACCAATCCCGGCTGCCCTCTGGACCGAGTCATGGATGTCCGCACCAAGATTCTCGAATCGGCGCTCGCCTTGCTGGGTGAGTCCGGCGTCACCGATCTGACGCAGCCCAAGGTAAGCCGCGGCGCAGGCGTCAGCCAGAGCCATCTCACCTATTACTTTCCCACGCGCGCGGATCTCCTGATCGCAGTCGCGCGCCATGCCATCGAGCAGGTCATGACCCGGCTGCACGACGCTGTTGCGCGCAGCTCGACCCGCGGCGCCGAACTCGGGGCCGAAGTGCTGGTGGCGGCCCTCACGGACAAGCGCAACATCCGCGTGATGCTCGGCCTCGTGGTGGCCTCCGACGAAGACCGCAAGATCAAGGCGTCGTTGCGGCAGTTCGTGAAGGACGTGCGCGTCGTGCTCGGTCGGGAGCTGCGTGCGATGGGTGCGGACGTCGACGACCGCGCCGTCGCGACCCTGCACGCCACCGCGGTCGGCCTGGCCGTGCTGAATCTCGCGCGCGACAACGTGGATTCGCGCCGCGACGTCGAACTGGTAATCCGCAACGCGCTGGGGCGGCTGGTGAGTGCGCCACCCACCGAACACGGAGTCCGCAATGCGCGTCGCAGCTAGCTTACTGCTCGTGACGGTGCCATGGGCGCTAGTCGCCTGCTCGAACGGCCCCGCGGACACGTTCCAGGGTTACGGCGAGGGAGAGTACGTCTACATTGCCTCGCCTTACGCAGGGCGGCTCGAGAGGCTCGACGTCGCGCGTGGCGCGCAGGTAGCGGCGGGCGCGACGCTGTTTGTCCTCGAGCACGGCGCCGAGCAGGCAGCCGTCGATGCCGCGGAGGCGAAGATCAAGAGCGCGGAAGCGGCTGTCGTGAACCTCGCGGGAGCGAAGCGCAAGCCGGAGCTCGACGCGATGCGGGCGCAGATCGAAAGCGCCGCCGCCGCGCTCAAGCTCGCCAAGACTCAGCTCGATCAGAAGGAGCGCCTCCGCGTGCGCGGCTATGTCACGGATGAAGCGCTCGATGTGGCGAAGGCCAATTACCAGCGCGACGCGGCGCAACTCACCCAGATGGAAGCACAATTACGAACCGGTCTGCAGAGTATTGGCCGCCAGCCCGAGATCGATGCGGCGCGCGCGAATCTCGATGCGGCGCGCGCCGATCTTGCGCAGGCCAAGGTCAAGCTCGAGCAGAAGACCGCCGTTGCACCCACCGCCGCGCTGGTTCAGGACACGTTCTATCGCGAAGGCGAATGGGTCCCGGCTGGAGGCCCGATCGTCAGCCTCCTGCCGCCGGGCAACATCAAGGTGCGCTTCTTCGTGCCGGAGACGGTGGTCGGCAAGCTGCATGTGGGCGATCGTGCGAAGCTCTCCTGCGATGGCTGCGGGGCACCCATCGCCGCCCGGATCTCTTTCATCTCCCCGCAAGCCGAGTACACGCCTCCGGTGATCTACAGCCGCGAGTCGCGCGCCAAGCTGGTTTTCATGGTCGAGGCACGGCCCGACGTCGACGACGCGCGCATGCTCCATCCCGGCCAGCCGTCGACGTGAAGCTGGAAGTAATCGTGAACTGACGATCAACGCAGTCCCATGAACGAATCCCGATGAACGAAAGAACCGGGCCTGTCATCGACGTCAGCGGCCTGAACAAGCATTTCGGCGCCAAGCATGTCGTCCGCGATCTCTCGCTGACGGTGAACCGCGGCGAGATCTTCGGCTTTCTCGGGCCCAACGGCAGCGGCAAGACGACGTCCGATCCGCATGCTCTGCGGACTGCTCACGCCGGACAGTGGCAGCGGGACCTGCCTCGGGTATCGACGTCATCCGCGAAACGGCGGCGATCAAGCGCGAAGTCGGCTACATGACGCAGCGCTTCTCGCTATGGGACCGATCTCACCATTCGCGAGAATCTGGACTTCGTCGCCCGGATGTACGGCATGGGCAACCGCAAGCGCGTCGTCGCAGAAGCCATCGAGGAACTTGGACTCGGCTGACCGGCGTGACCAGCTCGCGGGAGAGCTTTCCGGCGGATGGAAGCAGCGGCTGGCGCTCGCAGCGTGCCTGCTGCATCGCCCGAAGCTGCTGCTGCTCGATGAGCCGACTGCGGGCGTCGACCCGAAGGCGCGGCGCGACTTCTGGGAGGAGATCTACCGCCTGGCGGCGCAGGGCATCTCGGTGCTGGTCTCGACCCACTACATGGACGAAGCGGAGCGCTGCCATCGGCTCGCCTACATTTCCGCGGGCACGTTGCTCGCGATGGGCACTGCCGCCGAGGTGATCGCCGCGCAGCACCTCGCGGCGTGGTCGGTGAGCGGACCGGATCTGGTGACGATCGTCGACCGCCTGCGCGGCAAGCCTGGCGTGGAGCACATCACGCCCTTCGGCGCGACCTTGCACGTCACCGGCCGGGACGCGGCGGCGCTCGAGCAATCCGTCAAGAGTCTCGCGCTCGGACCCGGACACCGCGCGGAACGGATCGACGCGGGGCTCGAGGACGTCTTCATCAGCCTCATGGCCCGGGCACCCGACGAGGCCGTGCAATGAGCATGGTCGGTCTTCTCGTTCCGCCGGTGGACCGGCATCCTCGTCAAGGAGTTCATCCAGGTCAGGCGCGACCGGCTGACCTTCGGGATGATCATCGGCATTCCGGTCCTGCAACTGCTGCTCTTCGGCTTCGCGATCAACACGGATCCGAAGAACCTGCCGACCGTCGTGTACGCTGCGGATGCGAGCATCTTCTCGCGCAGCTTCGTGGCCGCGCTCGAGAACACCGGCTACTTCAAGGTGAAGAGCCTCGCGCCGAGCGAGGCCGAGGCGGCAGCGGATGATCGCCGAGGGCGAGGCGCAGTTCGTCGTGACCATTCCCGCGGATTTCTCGCGCAAGCTGGCGCGCGGCGAACGCCCGGAGCTGCTCGTCGAGGCGGACGCCTCGGATCCGACCGCAGTGTCGAACGCCGTCTCGGCAGTCCTCCGCATAGCGTCCACTGCGCTGACGCGCGATCTCACGGGAGTGCTGGGCAAGTCGATTCCGGCACCACCGCCCGTCGACGTGCGCGTCCAGCGACGCTACAACCCGGAAGGCGTCGTGGCCTACAACATCGTGCCCGGCCTGCTCGGGACGATCCTCACCATGACGATGATCCTGATGACGGGACTTGCCATCACCCGCGAGCGCGAGCGCGGGACGTTCGAGAATCTGCTCTCGACTCCGGCGCTGCCGATCGAGGTGATGACCGGGAAGATCGTGCCCTACATCCTGATCGGCCTGATCCAGGTGGTCTTGATCCTTGCCGCCGCACGGTTCGTTTTCGGCGTGCCGATGGAGGGCAGCCTGCTGCTCCTCCTCGGCGTGGTGCTCATCTTCATCGCGGCGAACCTGACGCTCGGCATCATGTTCTCGTCGATCGCGCAGAACCAGCTGCAGGCCATGCAGATGACGTTCTTCTTCTTCCTGCCTTCGATTCTCCTTTCGGGCTTCATGTTTCCGTTCCGCGGGATGCCCGAGTGGGCGCAGTGGATCGGCAACGTGCTGCCGCTCACGCATTTCCTCCTGCTCGTGCGCGGCATCCTGCTCAAGGGCAACGGGATCGATGTGCTCTGGCCGCAGATCTGGCCGATTTTCGCATTCATGCTTGCAGTGATCGTGATTGGCCTGCGCTTCTATCGCCGCACACTCGACTGAGCAGGCGGCGCCAGGCGAAACCCGGCCAAGCTTGCCGGTATCAGTGCCAGTCGCTAGACTGCCTCACGTCGACCCGATAAGGAGGAGGAGATCATGAGACAAGTCTTTAGGTGACACCATTCGTCGAACGCTCTGCGCCGCGGCAATCGCAGGCGTGGCCATTGCACCCAGCGCATGGGCCGCCGAGGCCAAGCTGAAGGCGGCATCGTTCCTGCCGGTGCGCTCGATCGTCGCGAAGCAGTTCGTGCGGTTCGTCGAGGAGACCAACAAGCAGTGCGCCGGCAAGGTCAACATCAGCGTCGTCGGACCGGAGGCGGTGCCTTCGCTCGAGCAGTGGAACGCGCTGAAGAACGGCGTGATCGACATTCACTACGGACCGCCGAATTACTTTCGCGGGGTGGTGCCGGCCGGCGACGTGATCAGCGTTGCGCGCAACGAGTCGGCGGAGCAGCGCAAGAACGGCGCCTGGGCGCTGATCAACGCGGAGTACAACAAGAAGCTCAATGCCTGGTACCTCACGCAGCTCTTCAACGGAGTGCGGTTCCATCTCTACACCAACAAGCCGGCCAAGGACGGCAAGTTCGAGGGCATGCGGCTGCGCTCGGTGCCGATCTACGACGCCTTCTTCAAGTCGCTTGGCGCGCAGCCGGTCCGCATGGCGCCGCCGGACGTCTACACCGCGCTCGAGCGCAACACCGTCCAGGGCTACGGCTGGCCGCTGTGGGGCATCCAGGATTTCGGATGGGACAAGTACACCAAGTTCCGCTTCGACCCGGGATTCATCAGCGCCGCCGTGGCGATCGTCGTCAACCTCGACAAGTGGAAGGGCCTCGACGCGGACCAGCGCGACTGCCTGACCAAGATGTCGATTTGGGTCGAGGGCGAGTGGCCGAAGTGGCGCGCCGAGGAAGATGCCGCGCAGATGGCGGCGCAGGCGAAGGCCGGCATCAAGGTGGTCGACATGGGCGCGGCCTTCGCGAACGAGGCCGAGGAGATCTACTGGCAGGACCTCGCCAAGGGCGACCCCGACTTCGTCAAGAAGATCCGGCCGCTGCTGAGCGGCAAGTAACCAGGTAATCTGAAAGGCGGGCGGCGCGGCGCGCCGCCCGGTCTTCCCTTGGAACAATCTCAGTCGTCCCGGCGGCCGACGCCGCTTGACCGGCTGGTGGACGCGCTCGGACTGATTGCCGGCGCGCTCCTCTGCGGCCTGGTCGTGTTGATCTGCATGGACGTCGACGGCGCGCACTTTCAAGCTGTTTGCGACGCCGTGGACGCTCGACATCGCGCAGTACGCACTCTACGCGATCACGTTCCTCGGTGCGCCCTGGGTCTTGCGCGAGGACGGGCACATCGCGATCGAGATCTTCGTCGAGCGGCTCGGCCGCGGGCGCGCCGATGGGTGCGCCGGGGCAGCGACGCACTCGGCGCCGTGGTCTGTGCGGTGCTGCTGTACTACTCCGCCCGCGCGCTCTGGCGCTCGTACGCCGCGAACAACCTCGTCTACCAGACGTTCGTCTTCCCGGAATGGTACCTGTACTGCATTGCGCCGCCGGTCTTCGCTGATCCTGCTGCATCCTCTTCCTGCGCCGCATGGTCAGTTCTGCGCTCGGGATACGCCGCGCGAGCCTCCCAAAGAAGGAATCTGAAGGGTGGAGTGGTACGCGATCCTGTTGATCCTGCTCGGCACGCTGATCCTGTTCATGGCGCTCGGCCTGCCAGTGGTGTTCGCGTTCTTCGCCACCAACCTGATCGGTGCCTACGTGTTCATGGGCGGGGAGAATGGCATCCTGCAACTCGTGCGCAACGCCGTCGACTCCGTGCAGAGCTTTGCGTTGTTGCCGATCCCGCTCTTCATCCTGATGGGCGAGATCATGTTCTATACCGGGATCGCCGAACGCGCCATCGACGCGGTCGACAGGCTGATCGCGCGCGTGCCGGGACGGCTGTCGCTCGTGGCGATCATCGGCGGGACGATCTTCGCGTCGCTGTCGGGCTCCACCATCGCCAACACCGCGATGCTCGGATCGACCTTGCTGCCCGAGATGTACCGGCGCGGCTACAAGCCTTCGATCTCCATCGGACCCATCGTCGCGGTGGGCGGTATCGCCATGCTGATTCCGCCGTCGGCGCTGGCGGTGCTGCTCGGCTCGATCGCGCAGATTCCGGTTGGCGCGCTGCTGATCGCCTCGATCATCCCGGCGTTGATCCTGGCTGCGCTCTTCTTCACATACGTGATCGTGCGCTGTCGGCTCGATCCGTCGCTCGCACCGCCGTACGAGGTGGGGGAACTCGGCTGGCGGGAGCGCCTGATGCCGTTCGTGAAGTACGTGCTGCCGCTCTTCAGCATCTTCGTGGTGGTGGTCGGTTCGATCATCGGTGGAATTGCCACGCCCACCGAGTCCGCGGCACTGGGAGCTGCGGCGTCGCTTGCCGCTGCTGCCGGCTATCGGCGGCTGACGCGCCGGAATTTCGTGATCTCGATCCGGCAGACGCTGCGCTTCACGGTGATGACGCTTTTCATCATCTGCGGATCCATCACCTTCTCGCAGATCATGGCTTTCTCGCAGGCCTCTAACGGGCTGTCTGAGGCGGTGCTCGGCATCGGCCTTTCGCCGCTCGCGCTGCTGATCGGAATGCTCGCGATCCTGATGTTCCTGGGCTGCTTCATGGATCAGGTGAGCATGATGATGATCACCGTGCCGCTCTTCATGCCGCTGGTGCAGAAGTTCGGATTCGAGCCCGTGTGGTTCGGCGTGCTGATGCTGATGATCCTCGAGATCAGCCTGGCGACGCCGCCGTTCGGATTGCTTCTTTTCGTCGCGAAGGGCGCCGCCCCGGACAACTCGATGCGCGAGATCATCGGATCGGTTGCGCCCTTCATCGGCATTGCCCTTGCCGTGGTGGCGCTGTTGATCGTGTTTCCGGAACTGACGCTTGTCCTGCCGCGGCTGATGGAGCCGTGAGGCGCCGTTACTGGATGGTGATTCGGTGGTTCGGGCGGCGCGCGACGACGAGGATTACGAGCAGCGCTCCGGCGAGTGACCACGCGAGCATCGGCAGCCAGTCCTGGGTCTGCTTGAAGATAGGCGCCTGGTTGAACTCTGTCGCCACGACGCCGATGCGCAGGAATGTCGCGACGGCCAGCAAGGAGAAGAGCGCACCGGTCAGCAGGCCTTCACGCCCCGTGCGTTCGAGAGTGAGGGCCGCCGCGAGTGCCGAGGCGAGCGCCGCGCCCCACGCCGCCCCGGCGACGAACTGTGCGGCGATGAGCACCTGGAGACCCCCTGCCGTTGCGGAGACGTAGAGCGCGAGTGCGCCGAAAATCGCCGCGAGAGCAACTACGGTCACTCCTCCCAGACGTCGTGCGAGGGCGCCGGCCGGCAATACGGCAAGATTGAAGCCGATCCAGAACACCGGCATGAGATAGGGCAGATCGCCTGCAGTCGCGAACTGCAGGTAACGGGGCGCCGAATTCAGCCCGAAGTTCACCTGGAAGCCGATCCCGAGCAGCACCATTCCCACCAGGAACGCGAGGACCACCGTGCCTCCCTCGCCGGACGCGCGCGTGACGACCGGCGCGGCGGCCGGAGTCGCGCCTGCGAGCCGGCGCTCCGCCCACACGATGCCGAGCGTTGCGGCAGCCAGCGACAGGGTGGCGACCGCGAAGGGCAACCGGGGATCCATCCCGCGCAGCATGACCGCGAGGTAGGGGGCCGCGGCGAACGCGACGCCCAGCCCGAGCATCGACAGGCTCGCGAGCCAGGGCACCGTCGGGGTCGGCGCATGTCGTCCAAGCAGCACGAGCGGCGGGGCGCGCAGCGCCGAGGAGGTAGCGGTCCACACGACGATGAGCGCCAGGAATGTCCCCCTGGCGGATTCGCCATCGCGCACGACGAACGGCATCACAAGCGCTGCCGCGCAGGAGACCACGGTCAGTGCGAGGACCCACTTGCCGAGCCGCCCCACGACCCGCGCCACACGGTCTGCGGCCACGCCCATCGTGACATCCATCAAGGCGAAAATCGCCTGATCGGCCAGCAGGATCGCAAGCACGGCCTTGCCATCCAGGCCGACCTGGCGCGCGAGCTGCGGCAAATAGATGACGTAGACGACCCAGGTGGCCGCGAACAGGAACTGCACGCCGCCGAGATACACGCCGATGCCGTGTGGCGTGCGTGTTTGCGGGAAGGCGATCACATCTGGCTTAGGCGCGAGGTCGGGCAGGCTATTCCGGGCGCAATGCGGCGGGCGAGATCAGCACGCCGAACTGCTCGCACCAGATCACCACGCTGCCGAAATCGGCGAGGTTCACGCCCGCGGGCACCGTGTAGTTCTGGCTGCCCTTGAAGGCGTGCAGGCGACCGAGGTCCACGAACATGGTGCGCGCGACCTCGGTTGCGGGCGTCACGTTCTTCTCCGGGACGAGGTAGACGTGGTACTTCGGACCGGGCCCGACCTCGAAGTCGTTCTCAAGGTGGAGTAGGTCGGCGAACACGGTTACACCGCCCTTGCCGTGGTGAATCGGGTCGGAGGGGTTGGCGTGGATGAACGTGCCCTTCGCCACGATCTTGCGCGCGGTCCGATCTGCGACCTTCTCCGCGGCGACGATATCGGCGAGAAAGATATAGGGGTAGGCGAAGATGCCGAGCGCGAAACCGGCGATGACGCCCAGCAGCCCGCCGACGATGAGTACCAGGATGGTCTTGGCCACGAGGTCCTCCCTTATCGTTCAGGCCGGGGCGTAGCGACGGGTCGAGCGGAACAGCAGCCATCCGGCGACCGACAGGTTCAGCAGGTTCCAGGCGATACCGTTCATGAACGCCGCGTTGTAGGACCCCGTGAGGTCGTAAATCGCGCCCGACATCCAGCCGCCGAGCGCCATTCCGAAAAGCGTCGCCATGATCACGGTGCCGATGCGCGCGCCCGCCTCCCTGGGCGAAAAGAATTCGCGAATGATCAGGGCGTACGACGGCACGATCCCGCCCTGGAAGAGGCCGAAGAGCGCGGAGACCACGTAGAGCGACACCAGACCCTCGGAGCCAAGATAGAGCACCAGCGCCACGCCCTGCAGCGTCGAGCCGAGCAGCAGGGTGCGTAATCCACCAACGCGATCGGCGATCGCCCCCGAAACGAGGCGACTCACGATCCCGAACCCGAGCATCAGGGAAAGCATCTCGGCGCCGCGCGCGGCACCGTAGCCGAGATCACTGCACAGCGCGACGATGTGCACCTGGGGCATCGCCATCGCCACGCAACATGCCGTGCCGGCGATGATGAGAAGCGTCTGAAGCGCCGCCGGCGAGAGTCCCAGGGCAAGCGGCGTGCGTGCCGCGGACGACCCGGACCCCCCCGCGACGTCCAGGATCGGCACGGGGCGTTTCAGCACCAGCGCGAGCGGCAGCATCGCGAACACGCAGAAGATGCCGATGCCGATGTTGGTCGTGCGCCAGCCCACGGTCTCGATGAAGTGTTGCACCACGGGCGGCCAGATTGCGCCCGCGAGATAGTTACCGCTCGCGCAGATTGCGATCGCGATCCCGCGCCGGCGGGTGAACCAGAAGGAGATGTCAGCCACGAGCGGACCGAAAGTCGCGGAGCTGCCGACGCCGACCAGCAAGCCCTGCACGATTGCGTACAGCCACAGACTGCCCGCGGCACCCGCCGCGACCATCCCGGCGCCGAGCGAGAGCGTGCCCACGATCACCGGGGCAATGACACCAAACCGGTCGGAGAGGCGCCCCATCAGGACGCCTCCCAGACCGAATCCCACCATCGTGAGCGTGTAGGGAAGCGACGCGGCGCCGCGCGCGACACCGAACTCGGCCTGCACTGCCGGGAGCACCACCACCACCGACCACATGCCCACGCCGCCCAGCGTCGAGAGCAGTAGCGCCGTGACGAGTCGCGTCCATGCGTAAGGCGACTCGACCAGACTTTGCGGCGCGTCGGTGCCGCGCGCTGTTCTCATTGGATTCGCTTTCGTTGCCCGCCGAGCGGCGGAAGGGCTCCGGGAAGCGAGACGTTACCCTAGATCGAGACGCTGCGGATCGAACGATGGAGCACGCCTGCGGCGCTTGTTGTGCGCCGGGCGCTTTCTGGCGAGAATCGGGCGCTGCCGCGACGTGTTCGCGCCGAATCGATGCCTCTCGAGAAACCCAAAGCGCCTCCTCCATCAATTCGCCGGATGCTCGCCGATTTCGGCGGGCTCTACGCCGTCAATGCTTTCATCGCGTTTGTTTTTGCCGCGTCGGCGCCAGTCGCGATCGTGCTGGCCGTGGGAACGCGCGGGGGACTCTCGGCGGACGATCTTGCGTCGTGGCTCTTCGGCGCCTTCTTCCTGAACGGGCTGATCAGCATCGCGTTTTGCTGGTGGTACCGTCAGCCGCTCGTCTTCTTCTGGTCGATACCCGGAACGGTGCTCGTCGGCCCCGCGCTGGGCCATCTCTCGTTTCCGGAAGTGATCGGCGCCTTTCTCGCGACCGGTGTCTTGATGCTCATCCTCGGCCTTTCGGGGTGGGTACGTCGCGCGATGGAAGCGGTGCCGATGCCGATCGTGATGGGCATGGTCGCGGGCGTATTCCTGCGCTTCGGCCTGGACCTCGTCTACGCCTTTCGCGACGATTTCTGGATTGCGGCGCCGATGACCGCAGTCTTCCTCGCGTTGAGCGCGGTGCCGCGAATCGGCCGCCTGATGCCACCGCTCATCGGTGCCTTGATCGTGGGCGCGGTGCTGGTGGCCGTGCTGGGTCGGTTCGAGCCGCAGAGCGCGACCGTATTCGCGCTCGCGCACCCCACTATCTACGTGCCAGTGTTCTCGTGGCAGGCAATGATCGAGCTCGTCGTACCGCTCGCGATCACCGTGCTCGCCGCGCAGAATGCCCAGGGCGTTGCCGTGCTCCGCGCGGTCGGTCACGCGCCGCCGGTGAACGCGATCACGGCCGCATGCGGTGCGGGGTCGATCGTCTCCGCGATGGTCGGCACGGTTTCCACGTGCCTGACGGGACCGGTCAACGCGATCATTTCGAGCTCTGGCGAGAAGCACCGGCACTACACTGCCGGCATATTCGTGGGCTTCCTCGCGCTAGCGTTCGGCCTTGCCGCTCCCGTGTTCACGCGCGTCATGCTGGCCGCACCCGGCGGTTTCATTGCGACGCTGGCGGGCCTCACGATGCTGCGCATTCTCCAGACGGCTTTCGTCGTTTCGTTCAAGGACCGGTTCACGCTGGGTGCGCTGGTGGCGTTTCTCGTCACCCTGGCGGACGTTCCGATCTTCAATATCGGGGCGCCGTTCTGGGGCTTGGTGATCGGATTCGCGGCCTCCTGGCTACTCGAGCGCGCGGACTTCAGGGCGACCTGACGAGGGCTTCGCACGCGGCGATGACCGGGTGTGGACGTTCTTCGGATTGGCGTAAAATTTCGGTTGGATTCGGACGGAGACTTGGGGACGGACACCTCGGGACGTAAACCCGAGGACGGACACCGGGCGTGATCCGCGAGATTCGCTATTCGAGAGCCATCCACTCATGGACGAACTCGGCGACTGGGCATTTCCGGAAAGCGTGCAGCCGCAGCCGCAAGATGTGCGGTTCGACCTGGAGACCGCGCTCGACGCTGTCGTACAGGTGCGCGCCGAGATTCCGGAGGATGCGTTCACCGCATCGATCCTCGGCACAGAGCGCGTCGGCAACGGCGTGGTGATCCGCGACGATGGACTGGTCCTGACGATCGGCTACCTGATCACCGAGGCCGACACGATCTGGCTCACGACGAACCGCGGCACAGTGGTCGCGGGACATCCCCTCGCATATGACCAGGCGACCGGTTTCGGCCTGGTGCAGCCCCTTGGGCGCCTCGAAGTTCCGCCGCTGCCGCGCGGATCCGCGGCGAACTGCGCGTTTGGAAACGACGTGATCGTCATCGGACATGGCGGGCGCGAGCACGCTCTCAAGGCGAAGGTGATCGCGGTGCGGGAATTTGCCGGCTACTGGGAGTACGTGCTGGACCGGGCGGTGTTCACCGCGCCGGCGCACCCGCAGTGGGGCGGGGCGGCGCTGGTCGGCGCGTCGGGCGAGCTGCTCGGCATCGGGTCACTCCTGGTCGAGGAGACCGTGGCCGGGCAGTCGATCCAGGGCAACATGATCGTGCCGATCGATCTTCTGGCGCCGATTCTCGAGGAGATGCTCAGCACGGGGCGTGCCGCGCGTGCGGCGCGTCCCTGGCTCGGCATGTACACGACAGAAATGCGTGGCCAGCTGATCGTGGGCGGACTCGCGGAGGGGGGACCGGCGCATCGCGCCGGCGTTCGCACGAAGGACATGGTGCTCGAGGTCGCCGCCGAGCGCGTGACGAGCCTGGCCGACCTTTTCCGTCGCGTCTGGCGGCTCGGCGCTGCCGGGGTCGAGGTTCCGCTCACGCTGGCGCGCGACGGCGAGCTCATGCGCGTGCGCCTGCGCTCGGCCGACCGCAACGACTACCTGAAGAAACCGATGCTGCACTGACCTGGACTGTGCCCGCGTCTGGCGAGGTCGACTCAGCGAGTCAGCGCGTCCTCGATTGCGCGCGCGACGGCGAGAATGCGCCGGTCGCGCAACGCCGTACCGCATACCATCAGTCCCACCGGCGCGGCGCCTGGCGCGTGGCATGGCAACGTTGCTGCGCAACCGTCAAGGAAATTGATCAGGCCGCAGTTGCGCAGCAGGCGCGAGTTCCAGCGGAAGTAGGCATCGTCGGTTGCGCTCGCTTCGGCGATGGTCGGTGCGACACAGGGAATGGTGGGTATCACGATCGCGTCGTAGGGCGCGGCGGCGGCGGCAACCTCGCGAATGTACGCTTCGCGCAAGAGCCCGAGTTCCACGAAGTCCGGTCCCGTGATGCGATCGCCGAGCGCGATGCGCTGGCCGATGCGCGGATCGTACTCGGCGATGCGGTGCGACCATTTGCGGTGAATCGCGGCGGCCTCGGCACCCGCGAATCCGCCGCCCTTGAAATACTGGTCCTGGCGGTCGAACGCCGGCATCGCAACCTCGGTGACAACTGCGCCGGCGGCTCCGAGTCGTGCGAGGGCCTGATCGAATGCCTTGCCCACGTGCGCGTCGAGATCGTCGAGCGCGCTCGAGCGCGGTAGCATCAGGCGCAGGCCCTTTGCCGGCAGCGTGGGGAGCGGCGCTGCGGGTTCACCGGCGAGCACTGCGTCGTAGGCCGCGCAACAGGCGATCGACCGTGCAAGCGGTCCGACCGAGTCGAGCAGGAAAGAGAGCGGGAATGCGCCCTCGCGCGGGACGCGCCGCGCCGTCGGCTTGAACCCGGCAATGCCGTTGAGGGCGGCGGGGATACGGACCGAGCCGCGCGTGTCGCTGCCGAGTCCCATCACGCACAAGCCGTCCGCCACCGCGACACCCGCCCCGGACGATGAGCCGCCGGGCACGCGACCGTTCGCGCGATCCCAGGGATTGCGCGGCGTACCGTAGTGCTGATTGAGCCCGACCGCGCCGAACGCGAATTCGACCATGTTGGTCCGACCGACGATGATTGCGCCCGCAGCGCGAAGGCGCGCTACGACCGGTGCGTCCGTCGCTGCAGGCGGTGCGTCGGCGAGAATCTTCGAACCCGCGCGGGTGATATCCCCGGCAACGTCGAAGAGATCCTTGACCGACACAGGCAGTCCATCCACCGGCGAGCGCACGATACCCGCCCGCCGCAGACGGTCCGCATGGTCCGCCTCTGCGCGGGCTATGTCCGGATATACCTTGAGATAGGCGCGCGCGCCTTCGCCAGCCGGATCGGCAATGCGCGCGAGCGATTCCTCCACCAGCGCCCGGCTGGTCGTGCGCCCGGCAGCGAGATCCGCGGCGAGCTTCGCGACAGTAATCACGTGCAAATCTCGATTACAGCGATTGCATCAACCTACACACCGAGCAACGGCAATTGCCCTGCCGGATACCGGGTGCCCTGCACTTTGGACGCGTCGATCGTGCCGGAAAGCGTGGCGACTTCGTCGGCCGAGAATTTGATCTCGAGCGCCGCGAGGTTCTCGCGCAGATGTGTGCGTCGTTTGGTTCCCGGGATCGGCACCATATCGGCGCCCTGCGCGAGCAGCCATGCAAGCGCGAGTTGCGCAGGCGTGCAGCCCTTGGCCGCGGCCATCTCGAGCAACGGGCGCACGAGCGCGGCATTGTTCTCCACGTTTCCGGCATGAAAGCGCGGGTGGTCGCGCCGGCGGTCTTTATCGCCGAGGTCGGCGAGGCTCTTGATCGCGCCCGTCAGCATGCCGCGTCCGAGCGGCGAGTAGGGCACGAATCCGATGCCGAGCTCGCGGCAGGTTGCGAGGATGTCCCCCTCCACGACCCGGCACCAGACCGAATATTCGGTCTGCAGAGCGGCGATCGGATGTACTGCCGCGGCGCGACGGATCGTCTTGGCGCCGGCCTCCGAGAGACCCAAGTAACGGACCTTACCCTGCTCGACGAGCTTCTTCATCGCACCGACGGTGTCCTCGATCGGCACGCTCGCATCCACGCGGTGTTGATAGTAGAGATCGATCGTCTCGACGCCGAGGCGCGCGAGGCTCGCGTTGCAGGCCTCGATGACGTAGTCGGGCCGGCCATTTGCGGCTGGCTTGCCGTCTGCCGAGCGCACGTTGCCAAACTTCGTGGCGATCAGAGCCTTCTTGCGATAGCCGTCGGCGAGTGCGCGGCCGACCAGCTCCTCGTTCTTCCCGTCCGCATAGGCATCCGCGGTGTCGAGAAAATCCGCCCCCGCGTCGAGCGCCTCGCGTATGGTGGCGATTGCCTCGTCCTGATCCACCGGTCCGTAGAGGGCGGTCATGGCCATGCAGCCCAAACCGAGGGCCGAGACTTCCAGTCCGTTCTTGCCGAGGCGTCGTCGCTGCATCTTGTCCTCCTGAGGGCGTGTTTCCGGTCCACGAGTCTACTACGGGGCCGGCTCGTCACTGACCTCCCGGGACCGCTCCGGCGCCGGTTGCGGGCCGATTTGGGCCATTCGGCGGGGCACGCGTGACGGGCGGGGGCTGCCCCGGTTACGATGACTCGCCATGGCGAGCGCATCCATCACCGGGACCGCAGGCGACCGAGAGGCCGGCGCCGATCGAACGACCATGACAGAAAGCAATCACCCATTGGAGGAAGAATCGGCCGGCGTGGCCGATCCGGCCGTGGCCGAGCAGGCTGCGCATGAAATCGCCGCCGAATATGCGGGCCGCACGCGCGAGCAGGGTTTGCGGCTCGCCAAGCGCCTCTACGGACCGCGCGTCCTCGCCCTGGGGCTCGGTGCCCTGTGCGCAGGGGCCGTGCTGTACGAGAACCACTCGCCCGTCGCGATGTGGGTGGCGCTCTTCATCAACTGCTTCGTCTGGCCGCACGTCGCATACCGGCTGGCGATTCGTAGCCGCGACCCGTATGGCGCGGAGGTCCTCAACCTGCTTGCCGATTCGGCCGCGGGCGGAATGTGGATCGCGCTGATGGCATTCAACACGCTGCCGAGCGTCATGCTGGTTGCGATGATGAGCATGGACAAGATCAGCGTCGGCGGCGCGCGGCTTCTCGCGCGCGGGGTCGGGGTGATGATCGTGGGTTGCGCGATGACGGTGGCGCTCTTCGGCCTGCATTTCTTCCCCGAAACCACGCCTTTCGTGATGTTTGCCTGCCTGCCCTTGCTCGTGGCCTATCCGATCATCGTCGGGGTGACCACTTACCGGCTCGCGCGGCGTGTCCGTGAGCAGAACCGGACGCTCGCCACCCTGAGCAGAACGGACGGCTTGACCAGGCTGCTGAACCGGACCCATTGGCTGGAGGTGGTCTCTGGCGAGCTCAAGCGCCATTGGCGCTCGGATGCGCCGGTGTCGCTGCTGATGCTCGACATCGATCATTTCAAGAGCGTGAACGACCAGTTCGGGCATCCGGTAGGCGACGAGGCGCTGCGCAACATCGCACAGATCCTGCGCGAATCGCTACGCGACCCCGATACGCCGGGGCGCTATGGCGGGGAGGAGTTCGGCGTGGTGCTTCCCGATACCAATGCCGAAGGTGCGTGCGTGATTGCCGAGCGCGTTCGCCGGCAGGTGGCGGAAGCGGTCGTCGCGCGCAAGCCGGACGTGCGCTGCACGGTCAGCATCGGCGTGGCGGAGGCGACGGCCGACCTCCTGGACTCGCGACAATGGATCGAGCGCGCCGACCGCGCGCTTTATCGGGCGAAAGGGCTGGGCCGGAACCGGACCGTGCGCCACGTCGGCGCCGCCGGCGGCGAGGCGGTCATCGCGGATCTGATCGAAGTCTGACGCGACGAGGTGCCTGCCGGCACTCATTGCGGCGCCGTGCCGAGCACGACCGTGCGGTGGATCACACGGCGCTCCGTGCAGGTGTCGTATCCGGTCGCGCAATGCATGGTCCACCGGTTGTCCCACATCACGACGTCACGCGGCTGCCAGTGGAAAGCGAGCGTGAAGCGCGCGCCAGTGGCGTGTGCCATCAGCGACTCGAGGAGCGCGCGTCCCTCCGCGTCGGGCATGCCTGCGAAGCCGGCGACGTGGTAGCTCACATAAAGAGATTTCCGACCCGTGTCCGGATCGCGCCGAACGACCGGGTGCTCCACGGGTGGCGCGGCGCGGCGCTGTGTATCCGACATCGGCGGCTCGCCCGCGCGACGGCGCGACTGATCGAGCTCGTGGATGGCTCGCAGGCTGGCTAGCCTGCCTTGCAGCGCGGGATCCAGCGCATCGTAGGCCGCACGCATGTCGGCATAGAGCGTTGCGTGTCCGCCGCGCGGCACTTCTCGCCCGTACAGGACGGTCAGGAATGCCGGCTGCGCCTGGAACGAAAGGTCGGAATGCCACACCAGTGTGCCGCGGTCCGGATGCGTGCCGGTCGGACGGTCCGTCGCCGGATCGACATTCGACAGCACGTAGATTTCCGCATGCTCCGGATGTCGGTACTGGTCGAGCACGTGCACTTGCAACTCGCCGAAGCGACGCGAGAAGGCGATTTGATCGCGCTCGCCGATGTGCTGGTCCGGAAAGCACACCAGCAGATGGCGGTCGAGCGCGACGCGAATCGCGCGCTCGGTCGCGTCGTCGAGCGGGCGCGCCAGATCCACGCCGTGCATCCGCGCGCCGAACGTCGCGGACAGAGGCTCTACCTCGATGGCAGTCATGGTCGTGGAACCCTTGTTCCGGACGCCCCCACGGCGTTCCGGCAACCGATCGTGGTGAAATCCATCGTGATGAAATCCAACGATGCCAATTGTGACTCATTCCTGCATGCTGTAGTACGCTCGCCCGCGAGGAGGCATCCGGAATGAAGACCATCGAATTGACCCGCGCAGAGATGCTGCGGCGCGTCGCACGCTATCGCGAGTTGCGGCCGCTGCCGACCCAGACCGACTCGGCCGTTCCGCTGGCTGCCAAGGACATCGTCTATGCGCGCAAGCTGCTGTCGGTGATCGGTGTCGAGTCCGGTGCGACGCCGGTGTCGTCGAACGCACCGATCGTCGGGGCGGCCGGGATGGCGATGACCCTCGCGGTGTGCCCGCCGGGCCAGGGCCCCGAGCTGCACGCGCACGTGAAGACCTACGAGACGTTCACCGTCCTGCGTGGGCGCTTCGAGGTGCGCTGGAACGACGCCGGCTCGGAGCGCCTCGAGCTGGACGAATTCGACACGATCTCGGTGCCGCCCGGCGTGTGCCGCGCGTTTCGCAATATCGGCGATCGGGAAGGCATCCTGCAGGTACTGATCACCGGCGGCGTACACGATATGCACGACATCGACTTCGCGCGCCACATCGGCCCGGAACTTGCTGCGATCGACCCGGACGCGCTGGCCTATTTCGAGCAGGCCGGATTCACGTTCACCGCGGGTCGTGGCGGCTGAGACCGCGCTCGCGTGCCACCCGATTGGCTCTGGATCCCGGTCACCGTCTGGGCCGCATTCGCCCAGACGTTGCGCAATGCCGCGCAGCGGCACCTGACGGCCGACCTCGGGACGCTCGGGGCGACGCTCGTCCGGTTCCTCTACGGCCTGCCCTTTGCGGTGGTCTGGCTGGCCGTCGTGCACGTTGCCGAGCGGGCCGCAATTCCCGCACCGAATGCCGGGTTCCTCATCTGGGTGATCGTGGCCGGACTGAGCCAGATCGTCGCGACGGCTCTGCTGCTGCGTGTGATGGAGGCACGGAATTTCGCGCTTGGTGTCGCCTACTCGAAGACGGAGATAATCCAGGTCGCCGTGTTCGGGTTCGTCTTTCTCGGCGATCCCGTGACTGCGGCGGCCGCGCTCGCCATCCTGTGCGGGACTCTCGGCGTCCTGCTGCTCTCGCCCGCGGATCGCCGGCGGCCGTTTCGCACTCTACTCACGGGCTGGACGACGCGGCCCGCGCTGCTCGGCCTTGCGTCCGGTGCGTCTTTCGCCATGTCGGCCGTCGGCTATCGCGGTGCGGCCCTCTCGCTCGAGGGCGTACCGTTTCTCATGGCAGCAGCGTACACGCTCGTTGCCGCGCAGCTTCTCCAGAGCCTGGTGCTCGGGGGCTGGCTTGCGTGGCGCAATGCGCCAGTGATCTGGCGTGTGCTGCGCGCGTGGCGGGCGTCGCTCTTCGCGGGATTCATGGGGGCCGCCGCGTCGGCCGGCTGGTTCACGGCCATGGCGATCGAGCCGGTCGCCCACGTGCGCACACTGGGCCTCGTCGAGCTGATCTTCAGTGCGATCGTGTCCCGACGCTTCTTCCGCGAGCGCATGACCTGGCTCGAGATCGCCGGCATAACGCTGCTTTGCGCCGGCATCGTGATCGTCACGCTGCGTACTTGAACCGATGCCGTTTCATCTGCCCGCACACCAGGCCTGGTGACGGTCCAGGCGGGCATATTCGGCCGGGGAGTCGACGCGCGCCTGGGCGGCGCGCAACTCGTCCTGCACCTCCTGCATGTAAGGCGTGAGCGTCTTGTCGAGAACTGCTCGCACGTGAGCGTCCGCGTCAGATTTGCTGCCCAGGTACACGATCCCGTCGCCGAGCGCACGCCCGAGATCTTCCTGCACGCGGGTCCCGAAACTTTCCAGGAATTCCTGGTAGACCGCGATGTGCTTCAGCTCGTGCTCCATCGTGACGCGGAAAGCGCATGACCCCTCGGGCTGCTCGTTCGCGATGAAAAGTGTCATCGGCTCGAACGCGAGCTTCACGGTCAGGTTCGGGCGCATGCAGTAGCGGCCGCCGAAGAATTGCCTAATTCCGTTCAGGCCCACGGAGGCTTCGCTGCGGATCTCGGTCTCGACGAGGCCGAGCACGACGGTTCCTGCGCGATGCGCACCGCGGGCCGTCAGGGCGCTCATCGGCTGGGTGAAGTCATACGTGTAGCTTACCGGCTTGGCGATCACGTCGACGGTGGTCGGCGCGAGCCGCTTCTCGCAGACGCTTTCGAACGAGCTGAACATGTCGCACGCGGTGAGAAGCGGGGCGGTGGCGAGCAGGAGGGCGAGCGCATGGGACTGGCGCATGCGGCAATTCTGGCACGCTGCCCCGTGCCGCTCCCGTGCAGTATTGCGCGAACCGGCGTGATGCGGAATCGAATCGTGTTGCGTGATCCCGTTCTGGGATACGTTCTACAATTTGGTTCTGCAAATCGCGTCAGAATTCCTCAGGAGAGCGCGCCATGATGAATGCCCAGGATGCTCGAATGCTCACGCGCTACAACGCATGGGCGAACAAGACGCTGTTCGACGCGGTCGCGGCACTGCCCGAGGGCGAAGCGACGAAGCAGCGGCTGACGCTGTTCAAGACCATGGTCAACACGCTCAATCATCTGCAAGTCACCGATCTCATCTGGCAGGCGTATCTCGAAGGCAGGACACATGGCCTCAAGGCCCTGAACACCGTGCTGCACGAGAAGCTCGAGGATTTGTGGCATGCGCAGCAGGCGATCGATCGCTGGTTCGTCGAGTGGTCGAACCGCGTGACCGACGCCGAGCTCGCGGAGGTGGTCAGCTTCACGCTCCTCAGCGGGAACAAGGGCGAGATGAGCCGCAGCGACATCGTGTTTCATGTCGTGAATCACACGAGCTACCACCGCGGTTTTGTGGCCGATCTCTTCTTCCAGGTTCCGGTGACCCCGCCCCTCACCGACCTGCCGATTTTCCTCCGGGAGGTGGGTCGTCCGGTGTGAAGCTTCGCCGAAGTGCGCCTCCGAGCCGAACGGAGCGGATTCCTGCGCAGAAAAGAAAAACGGGGGTCGCCCCCCGTTTTTCGTCGTGCGGCGAAACCCTTACTGCTGGGTGTCTTCTTCCCACGTGTACGACGTTTGCTCGATCACGAGCGTCGCGTTGGGGGCGACGTCCATCGCTTCGTCCTGGTCATAGCGCACCGGACCGGTCGCGGGCGTGGAGACGATGACCAGCTTCGCATTGGGGGCGACGTCCATCGCCTCGTCTTCCTCGGCAAACGCGACGCCGGCTGCGGCGGTCATGGCGATGGCGATCATGGTGCTCACTAGCGTTTTCATGGCTTCACTCCTGATATTGATTCAAAGGGAACGGGATGTCTGGTCGGAACTACTTCTGCGCGTTCGGGGCGACGTCCATCGCCTCGTCTTCGTTCTTCGGCGGGGCGCCGGCCGGCGAAGGGGTGATGACGGCCGTCGCGTTGGGCGCGACGTCCATCGCTTCGTCCTGGTCATAACGCGCGGGCCCGGTCGGGGTCGACGAGATGATGACCAGCTTCGCATTGGGGGCCACGTCCATCGCTTCGTCTTCCTCCGCGAAGGCAACGCCGGCGGCGGAAGTCAGGGCAATCGCGCAAACGGTGCTCAACAGTTTCTTCATGGGTTCGCTCCTATCATCTGTTCAAGAATGACCGGGCGGCTGCATGGGGTCCGGTCAGGTCTCCACTCGCCTTTCACACGGCCGGCGGCAAGCTCCTGAGGCAAAGATTAGGCGCCCCCGCTTGCGGCATCCTTTCCTGCAACTGACATTTCGCTGACGGAGCGCAAACGAGCGTCGGCGGGCCCGGGCGGCCGGTGTCCGCGCCCCCCTGCGGTAACATCGCGGGCATGACCGCCCCGTCCTTCGTCGAGCGCCACGGCCTGTGGAGCGACGCCCAGCGCGTCGCCGCGCAGCACGCCGTGCAGGAGATCCAGGCGCGCGGCGTCGAACTCGTCCGTTTTTCGTTCGCCGATCAGCACGGCCTGCTGCGTGGCAAGACGGTCGCCGCGGCGGCTCTGCCGGACGCGCTCGCGAACGGAGTGACGGTCGTCTCGACTCTCTTCGCCAAGGACACCTCGAACAAGACCGTATTTCCGGTGTTCACCCCCGGGGGTGGATTGGGCATGGCGGAAATGGAAGGCGGCGCCGACGCAATCATCGTCGCCGACCCGACCACGTTCCGGGTCCTGTCGTGGGCGCCGGATACGGCATGGCTGCTCTGCGACGCGTACTTCCCGAGTGGCAACCCGGTTCCATTCGATACGCGAAACCTCTGCCGCAAGGCGCTCGAGCGCCTTGCAGGCGCGAATTATGAATTCGTCGCCGGGCTCGAGATCGAGTTTCACGTCTTCAAGATCACGGATCCGCGCCTGCGTCCCCACGATGCAGGTCAGCCCGGGGAATCGCCCGAGGTCAGTCTGCTGTCAACGGGCTATCAGCTGCTATCCGAGGGACGCTACGACCAGATCGATCCGGTGATGGAGATCCTGCGCCGCGAACTCGCGCAGCTCGAGCTGCCGTTGCGCTCGTTCGAGATCGAATACGGGCCGAGTCAGCTCGAGATCACGCTGAGCGCGCTGCCGGGGCTCGGGTCCGCCGATGCGATGGTGCTCTTTCGCAGCGCGGTGAAGCAGATCTGCCGTCGGCACGGCTATCACGCGACGTTCATGTGCCGGCCGCGTCTGCCGAACGTGATGTCCAGCGGATGGCATTTGCACCAGTCGCTCACGCATCGCGCGAACGGCGCGAATGCGTTCATTCCCGACAAGTCCGGCGAACGGCTCTCGACTGTCGGCCGGCAGTATCTTGCGGGCCTGCTCGATCACGCGCGCGGCGCCTCCGCTTTCGCCACACCGACGATCAACGGATACAAGCGCTACCGCCCTTTCGCCCTTGCGCCGGATCGCGCCACATGGGGGCGCGACAATCGCGGGACGATGCTGCGCGTGCTCGGCGGCGCCGGCGATCCGGGCACCCGCATCGAGAACCGGCTCGGCGAATCGGCGGCGAACCCGTATCTCTATATTGCCTCGCAGATTCATGCAGGGCTCGACGGAATTGCGCGCAGGCTCGAACCCGGGCCGCCTGCAGACACACCCTACGACGCGCGCGCACCGATGCTCCCGCGGTCGCTCGAGGAGGCGATCGCCTGCCTGCGCGAAGATGCGGCGATGCGCGCGGGATTCGGGGACGCGTTCGTGGATTATTTCTGCCATATCAAAGAGGCGGAGATTGCGCGCTTCAATCTCGAGGTGACCGAGTGGGAGCACCGCGAGTATTTCGATATGTTCTAGCCAAGGAATCCACTACTGGTGGGGAATAGCAGATGAGAGCCGAACAGAACGAACTGATTACACGCATCGGCCCCGGCACGCCCGCGGGCGGTGTGCTGCGCGGCTTCTGGCAGCCCGTCGCGCTCACCGAAGAGCTCGCCGGCCCGCGGGCCTGCAAGGGCGTTCGCCTGCTCGGGCAGGACCTGGTGCTCTTTCGCGACGAGTCTGGTCGCTACGGGCTGCTCGACCGCGACTGCCCGCATCGTGGTGCTGACCTCTCCTTCGGCAGGCTGGAGGGCGGTGGCCTGCGCTGCGCATTCCATGGCTGGCTCTTCGACGTCGCGGGCCAGTGTCTCGAGACGCCCGCCGAGCCGGAGGGCAGCACGTTGTGCCAGCGGATCCGCCAGCGCGCCTACCCCGTGGTCGAGAAGAACGGCATCATCTTCGCGTATCTCGGCGCGGGTACTCCGCCTGCGTTTCCGCGATTCGACTGCTTCGTTGCGCCCGAAGCCTACACGTTCGCATTCAAGGGCCTGTTCGACTGCAACTGGCTGCAGGCGCTCGAGGTGGGGATCGACCCCGCGCACACCTCCTTCCTTCACCGGTTCTTCGCCGACGAGGACCCCGATGCCGGCTACGGTAAGCCGTTTCGCGACCGGTCGGCCGACACCGACATGACGATCACCCAGGTGATGCGCGAGTACGCGCGGCCCGACATCAGGGTGTCGCGCACGGAATACGGCATGCGGGTCGTCACGCTGCGTCGCGTGAGCGAGGCGCAGACGCACGTCCGCGTGACGAACCTGATATTCCCGAACGCGTTCGTCATCCCGATGAGCCTCGAAATGACGATCTCGCAGTGGCACGTTCCGATCGACGACACCAGCTGCTACTGGTACGCGATCTTCACGAGCTTCGGCGCGCCCGTGGACAAGGCGACGATGCGCCGGCAGCGGCTCGAGCTCTACGAGCTGCCCGACTATCGGCCCCGGCGCAACCGGATGAACCAGTGGGGCTACGATCCCGAGGAGCAGCAGCGCGAGACTTTCACGGGCATGGGGCAGGACATCAACGTCCACGACCAGTGGGCGATCGAGTCGCAGGGCCGTATCCAGGACCGCAGCCGCGAGCATCTCGGCACGTCCGACCGCGCGATCATTGAGTATCGCCGCCTGCTCATCGAGGCGATCAGCCGCCATCAGGAGGGCGCCGCGCTCCCGATGCGCCTCGACGATCAGACCGCGCAGGCGCTCACCGGACCTGGTGTCGCGGACGGCGTCGGCCCGAGCGACGCGTGGGAGCAATACTGGACGCAGACCGACGCCACGCGTCGCAAGCAGGCGCCCTGGATCACCTGATCGCCGTTGCCACGCCCGGATGGGCTAGTGCCAATCAGGGTGGTGGTCGTCATGCCGCCAGTTCCGGTCATGGCGATACCGCGGGTAGTAGACGTATTTCGGCGGGCCATGCCTGATCACCACCGGCCGCTCGACGTACACGACGCGCGGGGGCGGGTCATCGGCTACCGGCGCCTCGAACACGTCTGGATAGCGCTTCGCGATCACGACACCGAGAACCGAGCCGATCACCGCACCCGCGATGAATGGTCCGGCAGGTTCCTCCGCCTGGGCATTCGAAACGCCGCTCACGCCCAGCGCGGTTACGGTCGCCACTGCAACGAGGATCTTTCTCATGATGTTCTCCAGTGCTGTTTGCAGGCTGCACTGCGCAGCCTGCTGACGACAGCATCGGGCAGATACGCGTTAACAGTGGTGAAGCTTTGTAAGCCGGCGTAACAGATTGCAACTGCGCCGGCGCGCGGGCGTCAGTCCAGTGCTGCGAGGTCCTCGGCGGATAGCGCAAGCCTTGCCGCCGCCACGTTCTCCTCGAGATGCGCGAGCGAGGCAGTGCCCGGAATCGGCAGCATCACGGGGGACCGGGCAAGGAGCCACGCGAGCGCGGTTTGCGCGGGGGTTGCGCCGATCCGCTGCGCGACACGTTTCACCTTTCGTGCGCCGAGGCACTGCCCGGCACCGAGCGGGAACCAGGGCAGGAAAGCGATCCCCAGGCGTGCGCATTCGGCGAGCACCGGTTCGGACCGGCGATCGTTCACGTTGTACTCGTTTTGCACCGAAATGATGGGGGCGATGCGCCGCGCCTCGTTCAGTTCGGCCACGGAAACGTTCGAGACCCCGAGGTGGCGGATTTTCCCCGCACGCTGCAGGTCCGCCAGGGCGCCTATCGACGCGGAAAACGGCACAGCGGGGTCCGGCGCATGAAACTGGTAGAGATCGACGCGCTCGAGCTTCAGCCGCCGCAGGCTGCCTTCCAGGGCGCGCCGCAGGTGGTCGGGGTGGCCGCTTTCATCCCAGCGGTGGCGGCTGGGCCTCACCAAGCCGCCCTTCGTGCCGATGACCAGCCCATCGGGATAGGGGTGCAAGGCCTCGGCAATGAGCACCTCGTCCACTTCCGGACCGTAGCTGTCGGCGGTATCGATGAAATTCACGCCCAGCTCGAGCGCCCGGCGCAACACACGATGGGCAGCTGCGCGATCCTTCGGCGGACCCCAGATATCCGGTCCGCACACACGCATCGCGCCGAAGCCCATCCGGTGGACGCGTAGATCGCCCAGTCGAATCTCTCCGGCATCCGCCGCACTCGGCCCCGTTTTCGTCGCCACGCTGGAATTCCACTAGTCTGCCGCTCACATGGTACCCGCGGACACTCGAGCGAAAAAGCCGGGAGAAAAAGAAAACGCCGACCGAGGCGGGAACCCTCGTGTCGGCGTTTGTGTGAGACGCCGGATCAGCCCGGCGTCGCGTCCAGTCTCGAAATCACCCGGACGGCTGTGTCCTACGCTTGGAACTCTTTCTTCTCCTCGTCACCCTTGGACTTGTCCTGGTCGCCGTCGGAGACTTGGAATTCTTTCTTCTCCTCGTCACCCTTGGACTTGTCCTGGTCGCCGTCGGAGACCTGGAACTCTTTCTTCTCCTCGTCACCCTTGGACTTGTCCTGGTCGCCGTCGGAGACTTGGAATTCTTTCTTCTCCTCGTCACCCTTGGACTTGTCCTGGTCGCCGTCGGAGACCTGGAATTCTTTCTTCTCTTCGTCACCCTTGGACTTGTCCTGGTCGCCGTCGGAGACCTGGAACTCTTTCTTCTCCTCGTCACCCTTGGACTTGTCCTGGTCACCTTCGGAAACCTTGAGCTCCTTCTTTTCCGTTTCCGGCGTCATCTTGTCTTCATCGGACTTCTCGGCAGCCGGTGTGGTGGTGCCGAAATGCTGAAACTTCGCGGCGGCGGGCAACGCCACGGCGAGCGGGGTCGAAAACAGCAGGGCTGCAAGCAGCTTCTTCATGACAGATTTCTCCATGCAAATTGAACGAGAGGGGCAGAACGGTCAGGGGTGCTCCTGCCACGCGAACGATCGATTGGTCGTGTGGTATGCACGCCGAGTAGTGTCCGCGCGGCGCGCTTGCGAATTCCTGAGGGCAGTCTGACATTTTGCTGACGAATTGCAGAACGAGCGTCGGCGTCTGGATCGCGCCGCCCAACGAACGAACATGTCCTCCAAACTTCGCACGGTCTGCCTTATGATGGCCCGCACGATCCTGGTGCGCTCGATACCTTTCGTCACTTTGCCCGCTCAGCATGCGAATTCTTGTCGCCGAAGACGACCCCACGCTCGCCGAGGGCATTGCCGCCTATCTTCGGCCGCTGGGACACGCCGTCGAGGTCGCGCGTAACGGCGCAGACGCCGACGCAATGTTGACGCGGGAGCGCTTCGACCTGCTGCTCGTCGACATCGGCTTGCCGCGCATGGACGGATTCGAGGTCGTGCGCCGTCTGCGTGCGCGCAGCCAGGCGACGCCGACGATCATGATCACGGCACGCGACACGCTCGACGACCGGATTCACGGTCTGGATACGGGTGCGGACGACTATCTCGTCAAGCCGTTCGAGCTCGCGGAGCTTGCCGCGCGCATTCGCGCCGTCGTGCGCCGCGGCCAGACCGTCGGGACGCCACGACTTGCGCTCGGTCCGCTCGCGCTGGACATCGAGTCGCGCCGCGCATCGATCAACGACGATCCGCTCGAGCTCACTGCCCGCGAGTGGGCGGTTCTCGAGGTGCTGCTGAAGCGTCTCGACAAAGTCGTTCCGAAGGAGCACATCCTGCAGGCCATCTCGACCTGGGACGATGACCTCACGCTGAACGCGATCGAGGTCTACGTGTCGCGCCTGCGTGTGAAGCTCGAGCCGGCGAACATCCGCATCCGCACGATTCGCGGATTCGGCTACCGGCTCGAGGATGGCGCACCCGAGAACCATGAAACCTAGCGATGAAGCCTAGCGTCCGGCTGGCGCTGATCAAGGCGCTTGCGCTGCCCATTCTTGCGCTGCTTGCCGGAGGTGCGTGGTTCTCGTACCGCATGGCCGCCGAAGTGGCAAACGACGCGTACGACCAGAGCCTGCAGAATTCCGCGCTGGCCATTGCAAACCGCGTGCGCATCATCAGAGGGCAGGTCAGGGTATTGCTGCCGGTCGAAGCCGAGCAGGTGCTGCGCACCGACGAGTACGACCGTGTGTACTTTCGCGTACGCGACGCGCAGGGCCACCTGATCACCGGCGACGCAGGACTCCCGTCACCCGGCGTGGGCGAGCAGGGCGAGACCTCGACGTTCTATAACGGTACCCACGACGGGCGCAGGATCCGCGGGGTGCGCCTGTACACCGGAGCACCCGGTAACCGGTTCGACATCACGGTTGCGGAGACTACGCGCAAGCGGGAGAGCGCGGTGCGACGGTTGCTGCTGGTGCTGATTCTGCCGACCGCGCTCGTCGTGCTCGGGACCGGGGCGATGATCTGGTTCGGGATATCGCGCGGGTTGACGCCGTTGCGGCAGATCGAGCGCGAGCTCGAACAGCGGGGCGGCGACGATCTGTCGCCAGTCGACGAGGAAAGCGCGCCGCAGGAGGTGCGGCTGCTCGTGCACGCGCTGAACGGTCTTCTCGGCCGGTTGCGCGAGGCGGCGGAGACCCAGCGCGCTTTCTTGCAGAATGCCGCCCACCAGCTTCGGACACCGCTTGCGAATCTCCGTATCCAGCTCGAATTGCTCGCACGCGAACCCCAGGCGGAGAACGTCATCCGGAATCTGGATGAGTCGGTCACGCGCACGATTCGTCTCGCCAATCAGCTGCTCGCCCTGGCGCGTGCGGAGTCTGGCCGCCCGCTCGTGCCGAGCTATCGCCCGGTGAATCTCGGCGCAGTGCTGGACGAGCTCGTGGACGAGTGGGTGCGCACGGCCGACCGTAAGGAGATCGATCTCGGATTCGAGCGCAGCGACGCCTGGGTGCTCGGCGACCCCTTCATGCTGCGCGAGCTCGCGGCCAATCTGATCGACAATGCGGTTCGCTACACTCCGGCGCGTGGACATGTCACGGTGCGCTGCGGCACCTTCTCGGGCAGGGCGTTTCTGGAGGTGGAAGACAATGGCGTCGGCATTCCTCCCGACGAGCGCGCAAAGGTGATCGAGCGTTTCTATCGCGTCCCCGACAGCCCAGGATCCGGCAGCGGGCTCGGGCTCGCGATCGCGAACGACATCGTCAACGCGCATGCTGGCGCCCTGCGCATTGCCGAACCTCCGGACCACGCAGGCACCGTCGTCCGCGCGGAATTTCGCGAGACCGAAATGCGCGCCGATCCCGCGCCGTCACCCCGCGAATCGACCCCGTCGCGCAACGCCTAGCAACGTCCGTTCCGCACGGCCAATCCTGCGGTGGCAATGCGAGCGCGCCGTCGGTTACGATACGCACGATGGGAAATGAAATGTTCGACCTGAGCGGCAAGGTGGCGATCGTCACGGGCGGCAACGGCGGCATCGGACTGGGGATGGCGCGTGGCCTTGCCGGGGCGGGCGCGCGCGTCGTCGTCGCCGCGCGCAATCCGGCCAAATCGCGTGCGGCCGTGGACGAGCTTGCGAGACTCGGGCCAGGCGGCAGCGTGGCGATCGAGGTCGACGTGGCGGATGAGAAGTCGGTGAATGCACTCATCGCCCGCGCGGGCGAGGAGTGCGGGCGCATCGACATCCTCGTCAACAATGCCGGCATGAACATTCGCAAGCCGCCGCATGTGTTGAGTCTTGCCGAATGGCGCGCGGTGATGGATGTGAATCTCACCAGCGCCTACCTCTGCTCGCACGCGGCCTATCCGGCGCTGAAGGCGTCCGGCGGCGGAAAGATCATCAACATCGGGTCGATGCTGTCGATCTTCGGCGCGGGATTTGCGCCGGCTTACGCCGCGAGCAAGGGCGGCATGGTCCAGTTCACCAAGGCGTGCGCATCGGCGTGGGCGCAGGACAACATCCAGGTGAACGCGGTGCTGCCGGGCTGGATCAATACCGAGCTGACCATCCAGGGACGCAAGGAGGTGCCGGGCCTCGAGGAGCGCGTGACCGCCCGGACACCCGCGGGGCGGTGGGGAGATCCCGAAGACTTCGCGGGCATCGCGGTCTTTCTGGCGAGCGGCGCATCCAATTTTCTGACCGGCACTGCGATCGCGGTCGACGGCGGCTACTCGATCCAAGCCTGAGCACCGCCACCCGCTCAATTACCCGCACATCGATCGCCAACCCTGGAGGAGCCGAAAAATGGCTGTCAAGCCCCGCTGCATCTTCATCGCCAGTATGGACGTGGAACCGGACAAGGAAGCGATATTCAACGAGGTCTACGACGTCGAGCACATTCCGCTGATCCTGAAGGTGCCGGGCGTGCTGTCCGCGCGGCGGATGCAGAGTGTGCCGCTCAAGCTGTCAATCGGCGGAGAAATCAAGACGATCGTCGCGGAAGGAGAACCGCGCTACAGCGCGATTTACGAGCTCGCGAGCGCAGACGTGCTGACGAGCGAGGCGTGGACGAAGGCCGTGGATTCCGGCCGTTGGCCGACCGAAGTCCGGCCGCACACTCGCAATCGCCGTCACCGCCTGTATGAAGTGACTGACTGAAGCGACGTACGCGGTGATCAAGTCATCCCCGCGTAGGCGGGGATCCAGCATTTCTTTGGAACGGCCGAGTCCGGATTCCCGCATTCGCGGGAATGGCACACTAGGTCAAGGCTTCCCTAGCCCGGCTTCACTCCCGCGGCCTTGATCACCTTGCCCCAGCGTTCGACCTCCGACCGCATGAGCAACGAGAGCCCGTCAGGCGTCGTGCCGACCGGCTGAAAATAGATCCGCAGCATCCGCTCGCGCACATCGTCGCTGCGTATCGCTTTCACGAGCGCCTCCGACAGCCGATCGATGATCGGCTGCGGAGTCTTGGCCGGGGCGACCATGCCGAGCCACGCGGTCGACTCGAATCCCGGAAAGCCCTGCTCGGCGATGGTGGGCATGTCGGGTAGCGCGACCGTGCGCACGCTGCTCGTGGAGCCTAGCGCGCGCAGCTTGCCGGCCCGAACCTGCGGCATTGCGGTCGCAGGCACGATGAACCCCGCCGCGACGTCGCCGGAAAGGATGCCCTGGATGACCTGCGGACTTCCCTTGTAGGGCACGTGCACGATGTCGATTCCGGCGACCGACTTGAGCAGCTCCATCGTGAGATGCGATGCGCTGCCGTTGCCGACCGATCCGAAGTTGTACTTCCCGGGGCTCGCCTTCACGATGCGGATGAAGTCCGCCAGCGTTGCCGCGCCGAGCTTCGGATCGACGACGAGCACGTTCGGGCTTTGCGCGACCAACGTGATCGGCGCGAGCTCCTTGAACGGGTCATAGGCCATCTTCCGCATCAGGACCGTATTCACCGCGAGCGGGCCGGGAATCGAAAGCCCGATCGTGTAGCCGTCGGGATCGGCCTTCGCGACCTGTGCCGTGCCGACCATTCCTCCGGCACCGGGCTTGTTCTCGACGACGACCGGCTGGCCAAGCGCCGGGGCGAGCTTTTCTGCGAGCACGCGCCCGACCAAATCCGGCGAGCTGCCGGGCGGGAACGGAACGATCATCCGGATCGGCCGCGACGGCCATCTATCCCGAGTGTCCTGCGCAGTGGCCACGCCCGTGAGCGCGAACGCCAGGAGCGCCGCAGTCAACAGCTTGTTCATGGTGACTCTCCTCCTGCAGATTAGCGAAGTGTTGCGCATAATTCGCCATTTCCACGAATGCGGGAATCCGGAGCGAGGCTGTTGGACGGCACGCTGGATCCCCGCCTACGCGGGGACGACACGATCGAAAGGTTCTAGCTGTCGTCGCGCCCCAGGTAGACTCCATCGGCTGTCAATTGTGCCTGAAGCGCAGGAACGTCCACATCGCGCGGTGGGACGCTCGACGCGAGCGCAAGCGCCGCGGCGGTTCCCGCCGCTTCGCCCATGACGAAGCAGCCGCCGCTCACGCGCGCCGCCGATTGTCCTTGCGATGTCATCGATGCGCAGCGGCCCGCGACGAGCAGGTTGTCGATCGCTAGCGGCACCAGCATTCGGTAGGGAAGGTGGTTAAACCCGCGCGACTCCGGTATCGGCGGCCAGTGCCATTCGACGTCTCCTGCGACATGGCGCTCCAGTGGCCAACCGTTGACGCCGATCGTGTCTGGAAAACTCGCGCAGTCGAGGACGTCCGCGCCGGTCAGCATGTACTCGCCCCGCACACGACGGGTCTCGCGGACGCCGACCTGCGCCGCGATGTCGAGCACGTACGCGTGCTCGAAGCCCGGAACGCGTTCACGCAGAAAGCGGATGTATTCGGCGATCTGCCGGCGTCCTTCGATCTCGCCCGCACTCCACTGCGCCGCATTGGTGCCATCCATCGCCGACCCATCAGGATTGGCGATCTGCGTGACGTTGGCGCGCCACTCGACGGGATTCTTCTGCGGCCGCACGATCGCCCCACGTCGCGGAAAGCGGTATTCGCCCGCGCCTGCGGCCTCGTCCATCAGGCGCGGAATTGCCTCCACCGCGCCACGCGCGCGTTCAGGATCGACGTTGTTCACACGAAACATAAGTGTTGGGATAGAGCAGAGCGCCCGCCTCGTCCCCCTTTTCCCAGGGAGCGCCCGACCAGGCCGCGAGGTCGCCGTCGCCGGAAGCGTCGATGAAGAGGCGTGCTCGCACGCGCGCGGCGCCCCGACTTCGTCTCCACGATCAGCGCGTCGATCGTGCGTGGGCTCTTCATTGCCACGCCCGCACCGAGCGCATGAAAGATGATTGCCGCGCCCGAGTCGAGCAGCAGACCGTCCGCCGCGCACTTGTAGGCCGACATGTCGTAGACCTGCGCATCGGTCTTGCCGAAGACGCGATGCGGCGCGTTCAATCCGCCGAGGCGATCGATGCGTTCCAGAATTTCGGTCGCGATGCCGTGGACGACGCGCCGGATGTCGCCATGCACGTTGGCGAAGAGGCCGCAGAAATTCGTGACGCCGGCAGCGGTGCCCATCCCGCCGAGAAAGCCGTAGCGCTCGACGAGCATCGTGTGCGCACCGTGGCGTGCCGCGCACGCGGCCGCCGCAATTCCTGCCGGACCGCCGCCGAGCACGACGACGTCGTACTCGCCCGCGACAGGTGTGCGGCGCTCGGGTTCGGTGACGGTCTGCATGGCGCCGGCCAATATACCGCACGCGTACGACAGCGCGGTCATGCCGACCCGGCGGTGCCATGAGGTAACATCCAGCGCACGGACATCGTACGGGCGTGAGGCGATCATGGGCGCACATGGAAAGGTCGCGATCGTCACGGGCGCGGGAACGGGAATCGGGAAGTCGGCTGCGCTGGCGCTGCTCAACGACGGTTACCGGGTGGTGCTGGCAGGACGGCGCAAGGAGCCGCTTGCGCAGACGGTGAAGGACGCGGGGCCGGCCGGCGAGCGCGCACTCGCGGTGCCGACCGATGTGGCCAGCCCGGAGTCGGTGCACGCCCTGTTCGCCAAGACGAAGGATGCATATGGCCGACTCGACGTGCTCTTCAACAACGCCGGGATCGGCGCGCCTGCGGTGAATCTCGAGGACCTCACTTTCGAGCAGTGGAAGGCAGTCGTGGACGTCAATCTGAGCGGGATGTTCCTGTGCATCCAGGAAGCGTTCCGCATCATGAAGGCGCAGGACCCGCGCGGCGGGCGCATTATCAACAACGGCTCGATCTCCGCTCACGCGCCGCGCCCGAACTCGGTGCCGTACACCGCGACCAAGCACGCCGTGACGGGTCTCACAAAGTGTGCGTCGCTCGACGGCAGAAAGTACGATATCGCCTGCGGCCAGATCGACATCGGCAACGCGGCGACGGAGCTCGCGGCGCGCATGGCGAAAGGCGTTCAGCAGGCGAACGGGACGATCGCGCCGGAACCTCTGATGGACGTCGACCACGTCGGCCAGGCAGTGCTCCACATGGCCAACCTGCCGCTCGAGACGAACGTGCAGTTCATGACGATCATGGCGTCGAAGATGCCTTTCGTTGGGCGCGGCTGAGCGGCGGCCGATTCGCGTCGGTCGTGGGTCAGAGAATTCTGTTTGCGCATTCCACGAGTCCTCGGTATCATGGCCTTACGTATACGTTAAGCGTATAAAAAATAGAGCGTGTAGAGCGCCGCGAGCAAAGACGCCCCGCAGAGGATGTCGGCCGCGTGCGCAAGGATCGAGTTCGACCCCCGATGGTGCCGGGGGTGACATCGACGTTGAACGCGGGCGCAAGCTCGACCGATTCAATGCAACCTTGGAGGAGGGCTACAACGATGAAAGCCAGCAACACCCTTAAAGTGCTCGTCGCGGCGTGCGCCGCTATCACGTTGACCGCTGTTGCAACCAGCGCGTCGGCCCAGCAGCCACGTGTCAAATGGAAGATGCAAAGCGCCTTCGGCGGCACGCTGCCGCACCTTGGCACGTCCGGCGTGCTCTTCGAGAAGAACATCGCGGCGGCCACTGACGGCCGGTTCGAAATCAAGTTCTACGAGCCCGGCGCACTGGTTCCCGCCCTCGAGTGCTTCGACGCCGCGTCCAAGGGATCGGTCGAGTCCTGCTGGACGACCCCCGGCTATCACACCGGCAAGATTCCCGCGGCAGCGTTCTTCACGACGATGCCATTCGGTCCGGGCTTCGGCGAATTCATGGCGTGGAAGAGATTTGGCGGCGGCAACAAGCTGCGCAACGAGATCTACGCGCCGTACGGCCTGCTCGGGTTCGACGGCGCCGCGATCGGCCCGGAGACCTCCGGCTGGTTCAAGAACGAGATCACGTCGCTGGATCAGCTGAAGGGCATGAAAATGCGCTTCTTCGGCCTGGGCGCCCGGGTGATGCAGAAGCTCGGCGTCTCCACGCAGCTCCTTGCCGCCGCGGACATCTACCCGGCGCTCGAGCGCGGCGTGATCGACGCCACCGAGTTCTCGATGCCCTCGATCGACCAGAAGCTCGGCTTCTACCAGATCGCGAAGAACAACTACTTCCCGGGCTGGCACCAGCAGGTCTCCGTTAACGAGTTCCTCGTGAACAAAAAGGCCTACGACGCGCTGCCGAAGAACTACAAGATGATCCTCGAGCTCGGGCTGGGCGAGTCGGTGTTGAACACCTACGCCGAGACCGAGTGGCGCAATCCGGTGGCGATGAACGAGAACGCCGAGAAGTACGGCGTCCACAACCGGCGCTGGACGGACGAGCAGCTCGCGGCGTTCGAGAAGGCGTGGGCCGAGGTGCTGACCGAGGAATCTGCCAAGGATCCGACCTTCAAGAAGGTTGCCGACAGCTATCTCGCATTCCGCAAGACGTACAAGGCCTGGGGTGACGCGCAGTTCCTGAAACCCACGTACTTGCAATAGGCGCCTAAGCAAACGGCGCCGCTCGTCCGCGCCGTTCTTGCATCTTCCGGAGGCCGGGGCGCGGAACACGTCCCGGCCTGCCTCTTCGGAACTCAACGAAGCCTGGATGACGCGATGGAATACCTGCTGAAGATCGGCAACCGGCTGGTCAGCAAGCTTGGCCTGACCGTGCTTGCGCTGGCGATCGTCGCCGTTGTGTTCGCGACCGTCGCCGGGCCTGTCGCCGGAGGGCCGCGAAGAGCTCCTGTACAAGGTCCAGGACTTCCTTCCCATCGCGATGTTCGTCACGCTCGCGATCCTGCTCTTCTCCGGTTTTCCCGTCGCCTTCATTCTCGGCGGGATCGCGCTGCTCTTCGGGCTGCTCGGCTACCTCCTGGGCGTCTTCAAGATCATCGAGTTCTTCAACTTCATTCCGCGGATCTGGGGGCAGGCGGCGGAGAACCTCGTCCTCGTCGCGATCCCCGCCTTCGTCTTCATGGGCGTGATGATGGAGCGCAGCGGCATCGCCAACGACCTGCTCTATTGCGTGCAGGTGCTGTTGAAACGCGTGCCCGGGGCGCTTGCGCTCGCCGTCACGATCATGGGCACGATCCTCGCGGCGATGACCGGAATCATCGGCGCGTCCGTCACGATGATGACGGCGCTTGCCCTGCCCACGATGATCAGGCAGGGCTACAACCATGGGCTTGCGTGCGGCACGATAGCGGCCTCCGGCACGCTGGGCATCCTCATTCCGCCCAGCATCATGCTGATCATCATGGCCGACCTGCTCTCGGTCTCGGTCGGCAACCTGTTCATGGCGGCGCTGGTTCCCGGGCTGACCCTGGCGGGCTTTTATCTGCTGTACGTGGTCGTCATTTCCTGGATCAAGCCGGCGATGGCGCCCCCGCTTGCGCCCGAATTGCTCACGATCCCGAAGGGGGAGATGGGCCCGCTCCTCTTACGCAGCTTCCTGCCGCCGGTGTTCCTGATCGGGATTGATCAAGGGCTCGATCCTCTTCGGCTGGGCGACGCCGAGCGAGGCGGGCGCGGTCGGGGCGTTCGGCGCAATGGTCCTTGCGGCCTGGAATGGGAAACTCGGGTCGTCCTTGAAGGGCGTGTGCGAGACGGCGGCGCGCACGGTCGCCATGATCTTCTTCATCATCATCAGCGCGACGTGCTTCGCATACGTGTACCGGTCGCTTGGCGGGGACGACATCGTCGAGCACCTGATCCGGGAGGCGGGGCTCACCTCGTGGGGCTTCCTGATCCTGATCATGATGATCGTGTTCGTGCTCGGATTCTTCCTCGACTGGATCGAGATCACGCTCATCGTGCTTCCGGTGTTCGCGCCGATGGTCGCAGCGCTCGATTTCGGCGACTATGTTCCCAGGAACGAGGTCGTGTACTGGTTCGCGATCCTCATGGCCGTCAACCTGCAGACCTCGTTCCTCACGCCGCCGTTCGGCTTCGCGCTCTTCTACCTGAAGGGCATCGCGCCGAAGGAGGTCAAGATTCAGAGCATCTACAAGGGCATCATCCCCTTCGTGCTGCTGCAGATGCTCGCCGTGATAGCGATTCTCGCGTTTCCGGATCTCGCGCTGTCGCTGATGCGCGCGGCCTATCCGAATTGATGGAGAGCACTGAACCATGACACGGGAAATTACCGTCGCCGCGCCCGACGCTCCGGGAGCGGCTGCAAATGCCCGCGAATCGACCGCGCTGCGGGTAAGCGAAGGATTGCGCCGATTCGTCGACCGCATCGGTGGGTTGGCAGCGTGGTTGTTCCTCCCGGTCGTTCTGATCACGGTGCTGGACGTCATCGGGCGCAAGATTGTCTGGCACGACGCGACGGGCGAGGCGCACGGCATGCAGATTTTCCTCGTCAACAACGTCAGCGCGATCTTCGGGTCGACGTTGCTGCAGGAGCTGGAGTGGCATTTTCACACCGCGCTTTTCGCGCTGGTGCTGGGCTACGGGTACATCTACAACGCGCACGTTCGCGTCGACCTGATCCGCGAGAATCTCTCGTTTCGCAAGCAGGCGTGGCTGGAGTTCATCGGCATCACGTTCTTCCTGCTGCCCTATTGCGCAACCATCATCTGGTTCGCAGTTGACTACACGTTCGCGTCGTACACGATCGGCGAGATCTCGGCGTCGACGGTCGGCCTGACGCACCGCTGGATCATCAAGAGCGTGCTGGTGATTCGGCCTTATCGTGGCGGCGATCGCCGGGATCGCGGTCTGGCTCCAGGTCGCGGTGGTGCTGTTCGCGAAGCGGGAGGAGCGTTTCCCGCTCATGACGCTCGACTGGCCGGAAGAGAAGGGAACGAAGATCGAGGGCAAGGAGCGGGTCAAGCTGGAAGGCGCCATCGACTCGCTTGTGGCGCCCACCGACCGGGAACGGGGCAAGACTTCCACCATCCTGACCGGCGGCTGACCATGCCGCGGCATGAGCGTCCCGGGCAACCCGGATCGCGTGTCCCGATGGAATGGGACAAGTTGCTCAAGCGCTACGTCTGGGACGACGCCAAGACGCCGTACTTCATCGCGGTCGCTCGGCTCACGCCTTCCCAGGCGCGTCACGAGCTTTTCGCCTACACGCTGTTCGTCGGCATCCTGTTTGGCGCGCTCGCGGTCATCGCATTGTCGTCGCGGTTTCCGCATGGCCACTCGGACGTCGTTCCGCTGTACGCGTTCTCGGTGGTCTGCGCGGCGATAATTCTTGGCATCACTCAGCACTATTACGCGGCGCTTTACTGCGCGAGCGCGCCGGTCGCGGGGCTCGCCTATTTCGCCGTGTATGGTTTTCACGCAAACCTGGGCGCGATGGACAAGATCGTCCTCGTCGCCGTGATGCTGGTCTGGCTGCGCTACTGCGTTCGCGTCGTCGCCATCGCGCGCGCCTATCCGGGGATGTCAGACCCGCCCGACAACCCGTGAGTGCGGCAACGAGCGCCGGTCCGACCGGCAAACCGGCGGACGCGACATTCGAACGTTTCGCGCGCATGCGCCGCGTGTTCCGCCGTCACCTCGCGATTTTTCTCGGCGTCAACGTGGGGCTGAGCGCCGTCAACTACGTCGTGGGGTCCGGGTGGTGGGCATTCTGGCCGCTCGCCGCATGGAGCTTGATACTGATGATCCACTTCTTGCGCTACAAGGCCGCGACGGTCGACGAGAGCTGGGTCGAAGAGCGCACAGCGGAGTTGCGCATAAAGAGTTACGATCGCGACCACATCGAGAACATTGCGGCGCACGGACCCGGTGCCGCCGCCCGGGAGAGCGACACCAAGAGGAATTAGCGGGGCCGGCGACCTCGGCGGAACCAATCCCGTCGTCCGCGGTCTTTGCTTCTTTCCCCGTCGGAAAAAGGTGCTCGCGAACCCGCCAGGCGCGTGGCGTGAGTTGAAAATTCCCGCGCACTCCTCTAACTTCACGTCCCCGAAACCAGGGGTGGGGAATTATTGCTGCAATGCTGAAGATTGAGAAACTGGTCAAGGCCTTCGGCGCGAAGCGCGCGGTGGACGGCGTGTCCTTCGGCGTCGAGCGCGGCGAGGTGCTCGGCTTCCTGGGGCCAAACGGGGCCGGCAAGTCGACCACGATGCGGATGATCACCGGTTTCATTCCTCCGACCGACGGGACGGTGAAAGTCGGCGGCCACGACATCATCGACGAGCCGATCCCCGCGAAGCGTCTCATCGGCTACCTGCCGGAGAACGCGGCCGCGTATCCCGACATGACGGTGCGCGGCTTCCTCGGCTTCGCCGCTGACATGCGCGGACTCGCAGGCGATGCCCGCAAGCAGGCCATCGGCCGCGTCGTCGAGTTGTGCTTCCTGGATTCGGTGCTGAATCAGCAGATCGACACCCTCTCCAAGGGCTACCGGCATCGGACCTGCCTTGCGCAGGCGCTCATCCACGATCCCGAGGTGCTGGTCCTCGACGAGCCGACCGACGGCCTCGATCCCAATCAGAAGCACGAAGTTCGAAATCTCATCCGCGAGCTCGGAACGCGCAAGGCGGTAATTTTCTCGACCCACATCCTGGAGGAGGTGGATGCGGCCTGCACGCGCGCGATCATCATCGACCGCGGCCGCATCGTTGCGAACGGCACTCCTGCGGAGCTGCGTGCCATGTCCGGTCTCGCGGGGGCGGTGACGCTGAAAGCGCAAGGCGCCGATGCGCTGCAACTCGCCGGACTTGCCGCCGCCGGAAGCGTCGAACCGCTCGAGGACGGCGCGCTGCGCGTGTATCCCAAGAACAAGGAAGGCGAGACGGACGGCGCCGCGAGTCTCGTCCGGCAAGTGATCGAGCTGGTGACGAGCCAGAACTGGAAGCTTGAGCAGTTGCGCTCGGAAGAAGGGCAGCTCGACGAGGTGTTTCGCCGCATCACGCTGCCCGACACGGTGCGGGAGGCCGCGCGATGAGTGCGATCGGCCCGATCTGGATCATCATCCGGCGCGAGCTATCCAGCACGTTCACTTCGCCCGTCGCGTACGTGTTCCTGGTTATCTTCCTCCTGCTGAACGGGTTCTTCACATTTTCCGCGGGGGGATTCTTCGAGCGAGGCGAAGCGAGTCTCGCGTCGTTCTTCATGTGGCATCCGTGGCTTTATCTCGTGCTCGTACCCGCGGTGGGCATGCGCGTCTGGGCCGAGGAGCGCCGCGCGGGAACCCTCGAGCTCCTCCTCACCATGCCGATCGCTGCCTGGCAGGCGATCGTCGCCAAGTTCCTCGCCTCTTGGATCTTTCTCGCAGTCGGGCTGGCGCTCACCTTTCCGGTCGTGATCACGGTCAACGTGCTCGGCGATCCGGACAACGGCCAGATCTTTACCGGCTATGTGGGCAGCCTGCTGCTCGCTGGCGCCTACCTCGCCATCACCTGCATGACCTCCGCGATGACCCGCAACCAGGTGGTCGCGTTCATCGTGTCGGTGGTGCTCTGCCTCTTTCTCATCCTCGCGGGCTTCAATCCGATAACCGATCTGCTCACCCGCTGGGCGAGCCCCGGCTTCGTGGACGCAGTCGCATCGTTCTCGGTGATGACTCATTTCGACGGTTTCCAGAAGGGCGTGATCTCGCTGCGCGACGCTGTCTTCTTTCTGTCGGTGATGGCGTTCGCGCTGTTCGCGACCGGCGTGGTGCTGCGCAACTATCGGGCAGGGTAACGCATGAAGCGCGGCGAATCCCTGATCTATTCCGCAGTGGGCCTGGTGGCGCTGTTTCTGGTGCTGGTCGCGCTCAACTATCTCGTCGGAAACGTGCCGACCCGGGTCGACATGACGGCGCAGAAACTCTACACGCTGAGCGATGGCACCAGAAAGACGCTCAAGTCGCTCTCCGCCCCGGTGAAGGTGCGGCTGTACGTCACCCAGGGCGAGGGAATGCCGGTCCAGCTGCGCGGCTTCGCGCAGCGCGTGGAAGACCTGTTGCATGAATTCGAGGACGTCGCGGGCGCGAATCTCGTCGTCGAGAAGTACAACCCCAAGCCGGATTCCGACGAAGAGGACGCGGCGCAGCTGAGCGGCATGGAGCCCCAGCAGCTCGCGACGGGCGAGTCGTTCTATCTCGGCATCGTCGTGAGCCGGCTCGATCGCGCGGAGACGATTCCCGCCGTCTCGTTCCAGCGCGAGCGGCTGCTCGAGTACGATCTCATCCGCGCGATCGCGCGCGTCGACCTGCCGAAGCGTCCCAAGCTCGGCCTGATGGCGGGCCTTCCGGTAATGGGCATGGCATTCAATCCGTTCACGCGGCAGCCTGCCGAGCCGTGGGTGCTCGCAAACGAGCTCAAGCGCGACTTCGACATAGAGGAAGTCTCCCTGGATGCCAAGGAGATTCCGGCGGATATCAACGTCCTGCTCGTCATCCATCCACGCGAGATCTCGCACGAAACCGAATACGCCCTGGACCAATTCGTGCTCCGCGGCGGAAAACTGATCGCATTCGTCGATCCGTACGCGTATTTCGATCAGACCCCTTCGATGCCGGGCGTGCCGGGCGTGCCGACGACCTCGACGCTGCCGACGCTGCTCAAGGCGTGGGGCGCCGAGATGGATCCGTCCAAGGTGGCGGCCGATGTCGTGTTCGCGTCGGGTAGCGGGCAGCGCTTCACGCCCATGGTGCTTTCGCTGAACCGCACGGCCTTCAGCCGCGACGACGTGGTCACGAGCCAGATCGAGTCGCTGTTCTATCCGTTCGGCGGCGCCTTCCGGATCACTCCTGTCGACGGGCTCGTCGCCGACCCTATCGTGCATTCGTCGGCAAACTCCATGCTCATGAACACCGCGAACGCCAGCACGTTTGGCGATGCGACGCTCAAGGAATTCACGCCCGGGGGCAAGCCGCTTCCGCTGGCGGTGCGTCTCACCGGCACGTTCAAGACGGCGTTTCCTGACGGACCGCCCGTGGCGGCGGACGCGAAGGAGAGCAAGGATGCGGACAAGGGAGCCGACAAGAACGCCGCCGGCAAGGCTCCCGATCCGGCCGCGGAAAAGAAAGCAGCGGCCGCCCGCGCTGCGCAACTGAAGACATCCGCGCGCGCCAACTCGGTGGTGATCGTGGGAGACGTCGACATGCTCGCCGACGGCGCGGCGGTGGACGTGCGCGAAGTGTTCGGACGGAAGGTCGTGGTGCCTTCGAGCGGCAATCTTGCATTTGCGCTGGGATTGGTCGAGCAGGCGCTCGCGGGCGACAACCTGATTTCGCTCCGGAGCCGCGCCTCGGCGCTGCGGCCGCTCACGGTCGTGCGCGAAATGGAGGCCGAGGCTCAGAAGCAGTATCTGGGCAAGATCCAGGCACTCGAGGAGCAGATCCAGAAGAGCACCGCGAAATTGCAGGAACTGCAGAAGTCGCGCACGCCCGGCGAAAAAGGTGCGCAGATCCTCTCTGCCGAGGAGCAGGCCGAGATCGAGCGCTTCCGCAAGACCGTGTCGACGACACGCAAGGAATTGAAGGAAGTGCGCAAGAATCTGCGGCACGATTCGGAGGGCCTGGTGTTCTGGACGAAGGTCGCGAACATCGCGCTGATGCCGCTGCTCGTCGCCCTCGCCGGTTTGCTGGTCGCGCTCGTGCGACGCGCCCGCGCCCGGCAGTTCGGATCGTCTTGATGCGGACGCGCGCATGAACGCCCGTCTGGTTCGCATACTCGTCATCGCACTGATCGTGATCGGTGGCGGGGCGCTCTGGATGTATCAAAAGGAGCGCGCGATCCAGCCTCCGGCAGTCGCGATACTCGGCGAGCCGCTGCTCGGGGGCCTGCAGGCCGCCAATGTCGCGGAGATCCGCATCGTGGATCCGGGCGGAAAGATCACCTTGCGCCGCGATGGCCCGCGCTGGGTGATCGCAGAGCGCGGCGATTTTCCTGCGGATTTCGCGAAAGTGCGGAATTTCGTGCTCGCCGCGCTCGCGCTCAAGACCGGGCAAACCGATCCCATCGGACCCGCCGATCGGACGCGGCTGCGGCTCGACGATCCCGCGGCCAAGGAGGGCGGCGGTACGCTCGTGGAGTTTGCCGCGGCCGACGGTAAGCCGCTGGCGCGCCTGATCGTGGGCCGCAAGTACTTCAAGACCACGCCCGAGAATCCTGAAAGAGCGAAAGCCGACGGCCGCTTCGTGTTGCGCCCCGATGCGGAGAATGGCGGCGCCACTGCGATCATCGTGGCCGATCCGCTGGAGCAGGCCGGCATCAAGCCATCGCAGTGGATCGAGCGCAGGGCGCTCGCCGCGAGCGAGCCCGTATCCATCGACGTGCGGCACGCGGACGGCGATCACTGGCGGCTCGAGCGCGGGCAGGGTTCCGACGCCGTGTGGAAACTGGTCGGCGCCAAGCCCGGCGAGAAGCTCACCGAGACGACCGTGCTTTCGATCGTGGCCGCGGCAGGCGGGCTCGACATCGCCGATATCGTCGAGGGGGACCCGCAGCGTGTGGCGAAGGAACTCGCCAAAGCGACCGTCATCACCGTCGTGACCCGCGACGGACTGACCTACACGCTGAAAGTCGGCAGTCCCGAAGATCAGAAGCAGTATGCGGTGGCGACGATCGAGGGGAGTCTCCCGGAAGCACGCGAACCCGTCGCGGGGGAAAAGCCCGAGGAAGCCGCTGCGCGCGACAAGGTGTTCGCCGGGCGCATTGCAGCGATCCGGGCGCGCCAGCCGAGCCCGCAGGCGCTCGCCCGGTTTGCTTTTCTCATCCCCGAACACACGCTTGTCGACCTGACCAAGAAGCGCGCCGACCTGCTCGAGAAGCCTCCAGCCAAGAAACCCTGAGGCGCCGTCTGCGTCGCGCGCGGCGGCGTTACACTGCGACTGCCGCGCACCGGCACGGACAGCAGCGTAGGAGGGGGCCATCGAGATCCTGGGAATCGACATCGGCGGGACCGGCATCAAGGGCGCCCCAGTGGACACGCGCACCGGCAAGCTCCTCGCGGAGCGGTACCGCGTCGAGACGCCTCAACCTGCCACGCCGAACGCAGTGACCGACGCGGTCGGCGAAGTCGTCCGGCATTTCGAGTGGCGACGGCCCGTGGGCTGCGCAATGCCAGCCGTGGTGCAGCGGGGCCGAGTCCGCACTGCGGCCAACATCTCCAGGCGCTGGCTGGGCGTCAATGCAGTCGAACGCTTTCGCGCGGCGACACGCTGCGCAGTGAGCGTGATCAACGATGCAGATGCGGCCGGCTATGCCGAGATGCACTTCGGCGCGGGGCGCGGAAAGTCCGGACTGGTGGTGATGGTGACCCTCGGCACCGGAATCGGCACGGCGCTCTTCATCAACGGGCATCTCGTGCCGAACACCGAACTCGGCCACATGGAGCTGGACTGCAAGGAGGCCGAGAAGCGTGCCGCGGAGAGCGTGCGCGTGGCGAAGGATCTGAGCTGGAAGAAGTGGGCGCAGCGCGTCGACGCCTATCTTCACGCGCTGCATCGGTATTTCTGGCCGGACCTCTTCATCGTAGGTGGCGGAGTGAGCAAGAAGCACGAGAAGTTCCTGCCACGCCTCACCGTCCCGACGCGCGTCGTGCCCGCGCGGCTGCGCAACGATGCGGGCATTATCGGGGCGGCGCTTGCATTCGAGCACGAGCGCCAGCAGGTCCGGGGAAAGCTCGCACTCGGCTGACGCAGGCCAGCTCGAGCCGTGCCGATGGAACCCGCGCGCCCCTGGCGACCGGGATGGAGAGCCCGAGGGACGGATGTGCCGGGCATGATCCGCCCGCTTCAGGACGGAGTAGACTTAGCTACCAAATTCGCGCGCGGCAATCGCGCGATGATTGCCGGCGCGCCGGCAACGAATTGCGTCCCAACACAACAACATGTTTATCGGGGGCACAATCAGATGAAATCACGCGATGAACCGGGATTTCTGCGCTGGGAAAACGTCTCCATTCTCCACACCATCTTCGACGCTGCGCAGCACAACGCACGGCGCTTGCCCCATTCGCGAACGCGCGCCTTCCTGGCGCCATTGCTTTCCATCGTCCTGATCAGTCTGTCCGGTTGCGGGGGCTCGATCGATGGTCTGCCGGTGTTCACCGGTGTTGCGGAGCTGCCGGTGACCGACCCCGCGTATCCGACGGAAGTGCAGGTCAAATATCTGGGGGCCGGCTCCGTCGTGATCAAGCGTGGCGACGACGTCATGCTCACGGCACCGTTCTTTTCCAACCCCTCGATGCTGAGCGTGGCGTTCGGGGAGATCGCGGCGCGTCCCGACCAGATCAAGCGATTTCTGGATCGGCCAGGGTCTGGAATCTCGGGCGCAACCGCGATTCTCGTGGGTCACGCGCACTACGATCACTTGATGGATGTGCCATTCATCAAGATGAATTACCTGCCAGGCGTAATTGTCTATGGCAGCCGTACGATGAAAAACACATTGGCGGCGTTCAAATTTCCGAAGAATGAAGATGTCGTATCCGTCGAGGAGGATGCCGGCACGTCGACGAAGCCTGGAAAGTGGGTGTACCCAAGCCCGCGAATTCGCTTCATGGCCCTCGAGTCCGAACACGCACCGGTCATTTTTCACCTCAAGTTCTTCGAGGGAGACTACGACATGCCGTTGCAGGCGATACCCAAGCGCGCGACCGGTTGGCGCGAGGGCCAGACGCTCGCCTACCTGATCGATTTCCTGAGTCCCGATGGCAAGACGGTCGATTTCCGTATCTATTACCAGGATGCGGCGAGCACGTTCCCGCTCGGCGCCCCACCGGCTCTCGACCAGCTCCAGGACCAGCGGCCGGTCGATCTAGCCATCGTCTGCGTGCCCGGCTACAGTCAGGTGAAAAATTATCCCGAGGCGATCCTCCACCAGCTGAAGCCGCGGTTTGTGGTCATGATTCACTGGGAAAACTTCTTCGAATTGCTGCCGGATGATTCGCGGGACCTGCGCACGGTGCCGACGGTGAACGTCGCGCGCTTCATCGACATCGTGCGAGCGGCTCGGCCGGAGCCCAAATACTTTCTGCCCGTGCCGGGCGCGTGGATGCAATTTGCGCCCTGAAACTCCCATGCCGGTTCCCGTCGCGCGCCGCGGCGATCGGAATATGTCCGGGAGAGCAGGGCTGCTGCACCGGTCCGGAGCGGCAGCAAAGACGGTCTCTTAGACTGAGGATCACGCGGACATGGAATCGACGGCTACGGCAAACGTCGACGGGAGCAGCGCACGGATTCTGGTGGTCGACGATCAGGAGGACAACACCCGCCTTCTTGCCGACCTGCTGAACATCCACGGGTATGCGGTCGAAACGGCGTCCAGCGGACAGGACGCACTGGATGCCGTGAATCGGGCCACGCCGGATCTCATCTTGCTCGACGTCGCCATGCCAGGCATGTCCGGTTTCCAGGTTCTTGGTCAGCTTCGCGGCGACGCTCGGTTCGCAATGTTGCCGATCGTGCTGGTCACCGCGCTCGATCCCGACGCCGAGCGCATCAAGGGCCTGGAAGCGGGTGCCGACGACTTCGTGAGCAAGCCTGTCAATGGGCTCGAGCTCCTCGCGCGCGTCCGATCACTGGTGAGAGTCAAACGTCTGTTCGATCGGGTCGAAGCGCAAGCGGCGGAGTTGCGGCGATTGAACAGCGATCTGGAGCAGCGCGTCGAGGCCAAGGTCACCGAAGTGGAGCGCCTCTCCAGGCTGAAGCGCTTCCTTGCCCCCCAGGTGGCAGCGCGCGTCGCCGTCGACGACATGGCGTCGTTGCTCGCGTCGCACCGCGCGAAAATCGCGATCGTATTCTTTGACCTGCGCAACTTCACGTCATTTTCCGAGCGTAGCGAGCCCGAGGACGTGATGCGGGTGTTGAGCGAATTTCACCAGGCAATCGGCACGCAGTCGCAGCGGTTTTCCGGCACGATCGAGCGCTTTGCAGGCGACGGCGCCATGGTTTTCTTCAACGATCCGGTGCCGGTCCCAGACCCTTGTGCCCAGGCAGTCGAGTTCGCGCTGGCCGTGTTCGAGGCATGTCAGGCGTTGCTCGAGCGTTGGCGCCGCGAAAAGTTCGACCTGCACATGGGGTCCGGCGTGGCGTACGGGTACGTGACGCTCGGCGCGATCGGGTTCAGCGATCGCTACGACTACGGTGTCGTCGGAACGGTTGCCAATTTGGCAGCGAGGTTGTGTGCCGAAGCGAAAGGCGGAGAAATCATCGCGAGTGCCCGCGTCGCCACGACGCTGACGGAGTCGTTCCGGAAGGAGGTGGTCGGACCACTGACGCTCAAAGGCTTTCGCGACCCGGTCGAGGCATATCGGATTTCCCGCGCCGGGTGACGCCCCATTCAATCTCTACTACTCACGCCGTCAGAAGCCGACGAATCTTGGCGAGCAATCGCGTGAAAACGATCGGCTTCGTCTCGAAGTCGTCGCAGCCCGCGGAGAACGCCTTGGCGCGGTCCTCGGCCATCGTGTGTGCGGACAGTGCGATGATCGGAATCCGGCGAGTGCCGACATTCGCCTTGATGAGTCGGATGGCCTCGTAGCCGTCGACGATGGGCAGGAACAGGTCCATCAGCACCAGATCGGGCGCATTCCGCTTCGCAATCTCCACGCCCCGCGCACCGTCGGTGGCCACGATTAGTTCGAGGTCGCCTTCGAGCTCCAGCCACGTCTTGAGCAAGTCGACGTTGTCTTCGTTGTCCTCGACGCAAAGAATCTTGAACATCGCGGCTCTCGCCCGCCTCGCGCGACTGATCGCGCCAGCAGGGCGTCAAGCGGCGGGGCGCGCTCCGTCGCGCCCCGTCAGGTGATTCAACGCTTCCGCAAGCAGCTTGTGGTCCACGGGCTTGGTCAAGCAGGCCGCCGCCCCGAGCGAGTAGCCCTTCTTCACCTCGCTGCCCAGCGCGGCAATGATGATCACGGGAACGACGCACAATTCCGGATCCTCCTTCATCGCCGCGAGCACCGACCATCCGTTCAACCCGGGCATTGCAATGTCCAGTGTCATCGCCGTAGGGTGCAGTTCGCGCGCGCGGCGCAGGCCTTCTATGCCGTCGCTGGCGGTGGCCGTCGCGAACCCGAGACGCGCGAGAAGATCGACGAGGAGCTCGCGCGATTCCCGATTGTCGTCAACGATGAGCACGACCCCCGGCCTGGGCGCGGGCAGCTTCATCTCGGCGCCGCGCGACTCGGGTTGCTGCTCGGGCGCGGCGTCGCTTGGTGATGGATGCTCGGGAAGCCGCGCGTGAACGTGGATCCCTTTCCCAATCCGCTGACGACATTCAAGTCGCCCCCCATGGCCTGGCAGATCCGGCGGCTGATGGCCAGGCCAGACCGGTCCCGCCGAACTTTCGCTGGGTAGCCGCGTCTGCCTGGAAAAGTCCTCGAAGAGCTTTTCCAGTTGCTCGGGGCAATACCGATACCCGTGTCGGTCACCGACAGGTCCTCCCACTTCCGCCCCTCTTCCTGTACGGTCACGATGGACACCCCGATCTTGCCGCGCTCGGTGAACTTGCATGCATTGGAAAGCAGGTTCAGGACGACCTGCGTCAGGCGCTTGGGATCGGTGCGTAGCGGCGCAAGTGCGACGGGACAGTCGACGCTTACGGTGTTCCCGTTCTGCTCGGCGATCGACCGCGTGGTTTCCACGACGTCGCGCACCAATGCCGCGACATCCACGTGCTCGTACTGGAAGCTCTTCTTCTCCGCCTCGATTTTGGCCAGATCCAGAAGCTCGTTGATGAGATTGAGCAGATGGCGCCCTGCGCGCAGGATACGCTCGAGCGGCTCCTTTGCGGATGCCGTGGAAAATCGCGCGGGGTGCTGGGTCATGAGTTCGGAGTAGCCGATGATCGCGTTGAGCGGGGTGCGCAGTTCGTGACTCATCGTGGCGAGGGAGTGGGATCTCGCCCGGCTGCTGCGCTCGGCCTCGAGGCGCGCCCGCTCGGCAATCTCGATCAGCGTCTGGTTCTCCAAGCGGCGACGAATCGACTCGTCGATCAATTCATTGATCTTGCGTCCGAACTCACGGCCACTCCCAGGGCGATGGCCAGCGGGACCGCCAGCGCATCCGCTCCCATGCGCCGCTTGCGATGGATCGCACGATGAAAGGCACGAGCACCAGCACCACCAGCGGGTAAAACGCCGCCGAGAACACGGAAATTGTCGGAATGGTCAGCGACGATAACGGACGACGAAAAGGTGGAGCTGGGACAGCGTGGACTCCGGCACGTAGAACAGAATGCCGGCGCTTCCCCAAATCAGGCCCGCGATCGTCGTGGCCAGAATATAGAGACGTCCCCACGGCCGCGATTGCGACGCATCCGGATTGGTGGCCAGGTACCTTCGATAGCTGTAGATGCGGAATACCTGGTGAATCGTCAGCGCAGCGCCCCATATCAGCAAGGAGGTGTGGGAGACGGTATTCCACAACGCTGCGATCAATAAATCGCCTGCAACGATGGAGCTGCCTGACGTGGCCGGTGAGTGCAGATAGACCATGCGTATCTGCTCTGCGCGAACACGTTCGCCGAGGTCCGCGTCCGCGAATCGAACTATGTCGTACCGGATCTCGTTTCGATCTTTCCATGGTGGCCTGCAAGCCTCAGCTGAAGATCGATGCGACTGCGCTGCCTTCCCGGTGCATCGCGGGTTGGCGTGACTCGAATACCATGCGGGACGCTCGCCAATGGGGCAGCAACGCGCCTGCGCCATTTGTCACTTGCCAAGGTTCGAGGAGCGCCGATCGCTGCGTCTTCCACTGAAAGTCGGCATCGGTCAGCGGCACGGACTCCGGGGCGGCGTATCGGTTCCCGCAGGTAACGTTTTCCCGGGCGAGTCCTATGCGCTTGCCTGCGTCGTGATCATGTCCAACGCGCCGATGAGAGCCGGGAACCAATGGCCGCCCGCCAGGTATGTCGGCACGTCGCGGGCAATCTTGGCCAGCCTTCGCCGCGTGGAGAACACCTCGCGAGTCACTTCGCGGTAGGCGGCAATGAATTCGTCCACCGGGCATTTCCTGGGCCTCACAGCGAGTGTATATCCTGCCAGGTCCCGCAACAGCACGTTGGGCAGGAACGCGGGCGGATGGGTCTGGCGACCGAGCCTGTGGAAATGGGGCGTTCCGGGGATTGGCGACTCGAAAGAAACAAATGTCGGAACGTGAAGGCCACAAAGCGCCAGATCTTTCGGAATGTTTCGTATGTCCTCCGGCGAGTCGGACACCGGACTGACCATGAGCCCGGACACGATCAGGATGCCGTGCTTCCGGCAGTTATGGAGCGCGGTGCGCATCTTGTGAATCACGTTCTGGTACTTTCCCATGTCCGCGATCGTCGCGGGATTGAAGCTTTCCAGCCCCACGAACAGCCCGCGGCATCCGGACTTTGCCATGGTCCGGACGAGTTCCTCGTTTGCGATCACGTTGAACGTCGCCGCGCCATACCATTGAACCTTCAGAGGCGTGAGCGCCTCGCACAGCTCGCGAAGGTAGGGCAGATTGCCGCCGATGTTGTTGTCGCAGAACCCGACTAGGCGGCGCATGGGCATCGGCATTGTCTCCGCGAGCATCTGCTGTCCGGCGACTATGTCGCGAATCACGGTCGGGATCGGGCGAGTCAGGTGGCGAGTGCCTAGTCCGGTCAGCACGCAGAACTCGCAAGAGAAGGGGCAACCCCGTGTCACCTCGAAGCACAGGGCATGATGCCTTCTGCCCGGAAAAAGATCGAAGCGCGGCGTCGTTGCGGATGCGGGAGTGTAGGGGGCGGATTCATATCGCTTTCCGAGCGAACCGGCGCAGAAGTCCGCATAGACTTGCGGGACCGAGCCTTCCGGATCGCCGATCACTACCGCGTCGAACCAAGGCTCACAGAGTTCCGGGAAGCTGCTCGCAAATGAGCCTCCGATGACCGTCTTCGCTCCGCGACAGCGCCAGTAGTGGGAGATCTGGCGCGCCCGATCCATGTCGGAGTGCATCGACGAAATGAAGATCAGGTCGTAGTCGCGCTCCCAATCGATGTCCTGCGAGGTCTCGTTGATGATCTCGATCTCGATGTTTCGTGGCAGGAGCGCCGCAAGCAAAGGCCCGATCTGGGGCTGAAGCGAATAAGCGTTCTTCCGTCCCCGCCGGTGATAGTCGACGTATACCGAAATGATCCCTACCCTCATTCCGCACCCCATATGTGGTTATTGATGGTTGCCGGGTGCCGCTTCAGATCTGCATGACTCCACTCGTTCGAGACCCCGTCCGTGTCCGCCGGCGAATCAAGGCCGGCCACCGGCCGCACTCGATGCATTCGATTCACGAGATTCCCGCACGCGCAGGAACGACGGACTTTTGCAGACCGTTCCCAAGCCGCCGCGCCAATAGCGTAGCCCCATCGGTGAACCCGGTCCATATATCCCGCTGCGTTCACCCCGCTCCGCGGCGCTCGGTTTCGGGAGCGGGTGGGTTCAGCTAACATGAATCCCGGAGCGAACATTCGCACGGGTAATCACGGGCTTGAATCCGCCTCGCGCGTGGGTCTTGATCGTGGCTGGTTCCACTCGGCCGAGAGAGAGGAAGAATGAGCAAGAAGATTGCCGTCCTCGGGACCGGCGCTAACGGCGCGTCCATCGCTGCCGATCTGACCATCGCCGGCCACGATGTCGTGCTCGTCGATCAGTGGCCCGAACATGTCGCGGCGATGCGCAAGAACGGGGTGCGCATCGAAATGCCCAAGGAGACGGTGCGTACCCCGGTCCGTGCTTACAACCTGTGCGACGTCTGTACCTTCGACGAGGCGTTTGACGTCGTGCTCCTGCTGATGAAAGCCTACGACACGCCCTGGGTGTGCCAGCTCATCGAGCCCTACCTGCAACCCGACGGCTTGCTCGCCGGCGTCCAGAACGGCATGACCGTCGATGCCATCGCCGAAGTGGTCGGGCCGGAGCGCACGATAGGCTGTGTCATCGAGATATCGTCCCAGATGTTCGTGCCTGGCGTCGTCCAGCGGCAATCGCCGCATGACCGGTCGTGGTTTGCTGTCGGCGGCATCGATCAGGCGACCGCCGGGCGCGAGGCCGAGATCCAGGAACTGCTGGCCCATTCGGGGACCGCGGTGATCTCCTCGGATATCCGCTCGGCCAAATGGATGAAGCTCGTCAGCAACTGCACCACGCTCGCAACGACGGCGATATTCGGAGTGCCTATCGCGGTTGCGGCCGATACGCCGGACATGCGCGAGATGATGCTCCGCGCGGGCTCGGAAGCGCTGGCGGCGGGGCAGAATCTGGGCTATCGGATCGAGCCGATCTTCGGGCTGACCGAAGCCGAGACGCGCGATGCTGACCGTCTCGTCGAGGTGCTGCTCGACAAGCTGACCGACACCTATATCCTGCCCGATACGATCACGACCATCCTGCAGGACATGATGAAGAACCGCAAGAGCGAGGTCGGCGACGTCAACGGCTGGGTGGTCGCGCAACAGGAGCGCCTCGGCAAGACTGCGCCGGTCAACGCGGCGATCCTGGAATTGACGGAGCGAATCAAACGCCGCGAGCTCAAGCCCGGACGGGCGAATCTCGGCGTGCTGAAAGCGACGATTGCCGGAGGATGAGTGCGCGGAACCGGCGCAATCGATCCGCCAGTCCGCTGCTCTTCAGCCCATTATTCCGCGCGATAGAGCGTGACAACGGCTGCCCCGCCCAATCCCAGGTTGTGCTGAAGCGCGACGCGCGCGCCCTCGACCTGGCGTCTGTCGGCGGTGCCACGCAACTGATTGACGAGCTCGTAGCACTGGGCGAGCCCGGTCGCGCCGAGCGGATGGCCCTTCGAGAGCAATCCGCCCGACGGGTTCGTCACGTACTTGCCGCCGTAGCTGTTGTCGCCATCCGCGACGAACTTGGCGCCACCACCCTCGGGGCAGAGCCCGAGCGCTTCATAGGTGATCAGCTCGTTCTGCGCGAAGCAGTCGTGGAGCTCGACGACGTCGAGATCCTCCGGGCCGACGCCGGTCGTCTCGTAGACCTGCCGCGCGGCTTCCTTGGCCATGTCGTAGCCGACGACCCGCATCATGTCGTGCGATGCGAACGTGCTTGTCCCGTCGGTCGTCATGGCTTGCCCGGCGATCCACACCCGCATCGGGAGGCCGCGGCGCCTGGCAAACGCTTCGGACACCAGGACTGCGGCCGCCCCGCCGCAGGTTGGCGGGCAGGCCATGAGCCGCGTCATCGCCCCCGGCATGATCACCGGCGCGGCAAGAACCTCCTCCTCGGTCACCTCGCGGCGGAAGAGAGCGAGCGGATTGTTCACCGCATGCCGGCTCGCCTTTGCGCGCACCTTCGCGAACGTATCGAGCCCGGTGCCGTACTTCTCCATGTGCGCGAGCCCTGCGCCGCCGAAGTAGCGAATCGCGAGCGGTACATCCGGCTGCCCGACCAGCGCGTCGGTTTCCCGGTCGAAGACGTCGAAGGGACTCGGACGATCCGTGAAGTGCACGCCGACCGCGCCCGGCGCCATCTGCTCGAAGCCCACCGCAAGCGCGCAGTCGACCGCGCCGCTCTCGACCGCCTGGCGCGCGAGATAGAGCGCCGTTGAACCGGTCGAGCAGTTGTTGTTCACGTTCACGATCGGAATGCCGGTCATGCCGACTTCGTAAAGCGCCCGCTGCCCGCTGGTCGAATCGCCATAGACATACCCGGCGTAGGCCTGCTGAATATCGGAATAGTCGATCCCGGCGTCGACGAGCGCCGCACGCGCTGCCTTCGCGCCCATCACATCGTAGGGCTCGCTCGCCCCCGGCTTGGAGAAGGGGATCATGCCGACGCCTGCAACGAAAACCTTGCGTGCCGCTTTGCCTGACATGGTGTCGTCTCCTGCTTACTGCGTGCCTCGCGAAGCGCCTTGGGCCTCTATGCGTCAATCTTACCGCTCGGGGCGCTCCCGGGTGGCCCCGCGGCTTCCGGAGGAATGAACCGCGGGAATTCCCGCTCAGGAAGGGCCGGCCCCGTAGCCCTCCCGGTCGGCCGGCCGCAATCTTGTCCCGGGGGTGTTCCGCGCCCGCGGCTGTTTGCGCTGGATCAGATCCCTCAGGTGGACTTTGCGGTCGAATGAAATATGCTCCCAGGAGATCTCAAGCCAACTGATTTCGAGACCACCTCGATTCCGGTCGAAGGTCTGGATCGAACCTTGCATGCGGTCCTCGGCCGCGCGACGCGGGCAATCTCGCCGACTTCGCTGCTCCTCGCCTACGTCGATTGGTGGTCCCACCTCGCACTGTCCCCGGCGAAGCAGGCGCTGCTGGCCCAGAAAGCGCTCCGCAAGGCGCACCGGCTCGCGCTGTATGCCCCGCAGTCGTTGTCGAGCGACGCCGCGCGGTGCATCGAGCCGCTCGAGCAGGACCGGCGCTTCAGCCATCCCGATTGGCAGCGATGGCCGTTCAACCTCTACCAGCAGTCCTTCCTGCTGGTTCAGCAGTGGTGGCACAACGCCACGACCGAGGTGCGCGGTGTCTCGCGCCACCATGAGGATGTCGTCACCTTCGTGGCGCGGCAGCTGCTCGACATCTTCTCACCGAGCAATTTCGTGCTGACCAACCCCGAGGTGCTGCGACGGACCGCGGAGACCGGCGGCCGCAACCTCTTCGAAGGCGGGCAGCACTGGCTCGACGACTTCGAGCGCCTCAAGGCGGGCAGGCCGCCCGCGGGGTCGGAGGCGTATCCAGTGGGGAACGCGATCGCGGCGACGCCCGGCAGCGTCGTGTTCCGGAACCGGCTGATCGAGCTCATCCAGTACGCGCCGGCCACCGAGCGGGTCCGCGCCGAGCCGATCCTGATCGTGCCAGCCTGGATCATGAAGTACTACGTGCTCGATCTTAGCCCCGCAAACTCGCTCATCGGGCATTTGGTGAAGAACGGACATACCGTCTTCTGCATCTCTTGGAAGAATCCGGGTCCCGCGGACCGGGACCGCGGGATGGAGGACTACCTACGCATGGGCATGATGGACGCGCTGGACGCCGTCACTGCGATCGTTCCCGGACACAAGGTGCACTGCGTCGGTTACTGTCTGGGCGGGACGCTTGCAACAGTCGGCGCCGCAGCGATGGCGCGCGACAACGACGACCGGCTCGCTTCGCTCAGTCTGCTCGCCGCGCAGACCGATTTCTCGGAGCCCGGAGAGCTGGCCCTCTTCATCGACGAGTCGGAGGTGACCTTTCTCGAGGACATCATGTTCGATCGCGGCTTTCTCAGCGCGGGCCAGATGGCGGGCGCGTTTCAGCTGCTGCGCTCGAACGACCTCGTCTGGTCACGGATGGTGCGCGAGTATCTGCTGGGCGAGCGCCGACCGATGTCCGACCTCATGGCGTGGAACGCCGACGCGACCCGCCTGCCCTACCGGATGCACTCGGAATACCTGCGCAGGCTGTACCTGCACAACGATCTCGCGGAGGGGCGCTACCGCGTTGGTGGGAAGCCGGTCGCGCTCAATGACATCCGCGTGCCGATGTTCTGTCTCGGCACCGTCAGGGATCACGTGGCGCCCTGGCGCTCGGTCTACAAGCTGCACCTTCTCACCGACAGCGAGATCACGTTTGTGCTCACCGATGGTGGGCACAACACGGGGGTGGTGGCCGCGCCGGGCGGGCGCAATGGTGGCTACCGGGTCCTGACTCGCCCGTACGATGGGAAGTACACCGATCCCGATGCGTTTCTCGCGGAGGCGAGACGCAAGGATGGTTCGTGGTGGCCGGAATGGGATGCCTGGCTGAATGCGCGCACGGGCGATCAGGTCGCGCCGCCTGCGATTGGTGCGCCAGAAAAGGGTTACGCGCGGCTTGCCGATGCGCCGGGAACGTACGTTCTGGAATAGCTCCGGACCGGTAGCCATCGCTCCATGACGCTGTCCGGCGCAAGCGGCGTCGTGCCGCTCGCGCGCGTTTCATCCTCGGTCGCGGCGGATTACGACGTCTTCACGATTACGACTTCTTCACATATGCGAGGCACCAGCCTTTGGGGCTGATCGCGCCGTCGACCACCTTGCAAGTGCCCATTGCCGTGGGGCTCGCTACCGGGAATGAACTGCAAGCAATTACTGCATTCGGCGTCGCCCTTCGGCTTGTCCTGGTATTGCATGGCGGATTGCGGGGCTTTCCCCTGGGCTTGCGCGGGACGCAGCACAGCCGTGCCGGCGAGCAGCGCAACGCCCTTCAGCAGATCGCGACGCGAGATTGGCTTGCTTGTCGTATCGTCCATGTCGATTGATCTCCTTGGAAAGAATTGGGTAAGCTAAGCGGCAGCGCGCACCCCGGAATCCGTCGCGCCGCGCCCTGGCAGTCACTGTTTTCGACCGTAGGTCGGCGCCAAGAGTTGCGTCGAATCGATTGCCGTCCCCGGATTGTACGCAAGGCGCTGCGCTCGCTGCAAAAAATTGATCTCGATGCCATGAGTGCATTGACGTTCGAGCGCGCGGCGATTCTGGGCGCCACCGGACCCACGGGCTTTCATCTTGCGCAGGCAATGCGGCGCCGGGGCAACGCGTTCCGGGTCGTCGCGCGAGACCGGGCGAAGCTCGCTCGCCAGTTCGAGAACGTTGCCGCGGAGCAGATCACGGCCGACATGACGCGCGCAGAGGACACTGCACGTGCAATCGATGGCTGTGATCTGGTCGTTGACTGCATCGGCTTGGGGGGTGCGGAAATGTCCGGGCACTCCCTCACGGCACGCAACATCGCCGCCGCAGTCTGCAAGTCGGGCGCGCGCTGCATGCAGGTGTCGAGCTACTGGGCATACTTGCCTGCCGTCCAGATTCCGATCGACGAGCGGCATCCCCGCGAGGGGGGCGGCGAATGGATACGCCAGCGACGCGCAGCGGAAGATATCCTGCAAGAGGCGGGCGCTGCGATTCTGAACCTGCCGGATTTCTTCGGGCCTCGCGTGCACACGAGCACGCTGCAGCAGGCGTTGGGCGAAGCCGCGGCGGGCAAGGCCATGAACTGGATCGGGCCGGCCGATCTCGTGCATGAATTCGCTTTCGTACCGGATGCGATGGCGACGGCCGCCGAGCTTGCCTTGCACACCGAGGCTTACGGAGAACGCTGGATCGTGCCCGGATCGGGGCCGATCAGCGGTCGGGAGATTGCCGGAATCGTCGAGCGGATCCTGGGTCGCCAAGTGGCGATTCGTCCTGCAGGCACGCTGATGCTGAGGCTCGTGAGCCTCTTCAATGAACCGCTGCGCGGATTCATGCAGATGGTTCCCGAGTACCAGAAGCCGATCACGTTCGATGCGTCAAAGCTCGCGGCGCTGATCGGGAAGCCGTCCGTGACCGGTTACGAGGAAGCGATCCGCGAGACGCTCTCCGCCTTGCGCTGAGTAGAGCCCGCAGCGCGGCGAGGCAGGGCTATCTTTTCCCGGTGGACCGTAGTAAACACGGTCGAGTGCGTTGCGCACGGCGCAGCCCGTCCTACCGGAGCGGATGCCGATGGAAAATCAGACAGACGTAGCAGAGGATCAGGTCGAGACTTGGGAGATGCTCGCGAAGCTCGCTACCGCGGGCGACGCGAAAGGTCTCGAAGAGTATGTCGACCACATCGGCCCGAGCGAGGCGTTCCGCGCGATCCTCCGCCTCGAACCCGAAAAGCGGGAAAAGGTCCTCACGACGCTGTCGCCTGAAGAGGCGGCGGACCTCATCGAGGAAATTCCCGACGAGCACGCGTCCGACCTGATCGAGCAGCTCCCGGCCAAGGAAGCGGCATCGATTCTGAGCGAGATGGACGTCGACGATCAGGTCGACGTGATCGCGGACATGCACGAGGAGGACGCCGAGGCGATCCTCGCCGAGATGGCGCCGGAGGACGCGGCAGATGTCCGGCGCCTGATCCGCTACGACCCGGATGTCGCCGGCGGTCTGATGTCGACCGATTACCTCGCTTACGGGGAAACCGCGCTCGTGGGCGACGTCATCGACGATCTCAGCAAACGCGCGGACGAGCGCGAGGAATCGGAACACGATGCGCATGTGTATGTCGTGTCCGCGTCCAGCAAGCTCATCGGGGTGCTGGATTTGCGCGACCTCGTGCTCGCACGCCGGACCACGCCACTGGCCGCGATACTCAAGTCCTCACTCTTTGTGCACGCCGAGGCGACCCTCGACGAGCTGGAGACCTTCTTCGAGCGCTATGCCTTCCACGCGGTGCCGGTCGTCGACGAGCGCCAGGAACTGGTCGGGGTAGTGGGCCGGGACGAGGTCGCCGAGGCCATCGCGAACCGGGCCGACGAGGAATACGCCAAGTCGAAGGGCATCATCGGCGGTGACGAGATCCGCTCGCTACCGCTGCTGACGCGTTCGCGGCGACGGCTCTCCTGGCTCAGCCTGAACATCGTGCTCAATATCATCGCGGCGAGCGTGATCGCCCTCTACTTTGATACGCTGAGCGCGGCGATTGCGCTGGCCGTGTTCCTGCCGATCGTCTCGGACATGAGCGGCTGCTCGGGCAACCAGGCGGTCGCGGTCAGCATGCGCGAACTTTCGCTGGGCATCGTCAAGCCGTTCGAGGTGGTGCGCGTCTGGATCCAGGAGATCCAGGTCGGCATGCTGAACGGCATCGCGCTCGGAATTCTGCTCGGGATCGTGGCCTGGCTGTGGAAGGACAACGCCTGGCTGGGCCTGGTGGTGGGCGGCGCACTCGCCATCAACACCCTGGTCGCGGTGTCGCTCGGCGGCACGGTGCCGCTGCTGCTCAAGCGCATCGGCGTCGATCCGGCGGTCGCGTCCGGCCCGATCCTGACCACCGTGACCGATATGTGCGGCTTTTTCCTGGTGCTGAGCCTGGCGACGATGGTGCTGCCGAAGCTCGCCGGAGTCTGAGGCCCGAGCGCCGCGTCACTCATTGCCGCGGTCGTGCGGCCGCGTGAAATCCAGCGCCGGCCCCACCGGCACGATGCGCGTCGGATTGATGCTCTCGTGGCTCATGTAGTAGTGCCGCTTGTAGTGCGCGATGTCGACGGTCTCTGCCACGCCCGGCACCTGGTAGAGCTCGCGGAGATAGTTCGAGAGGTTGGGATAGTCGTCGATTCGCCGCAGGTTGCACTTGAAGTGCCCGACGTACACCGCGTCGAACCGGATCAGCGTCGGAAAGATCCGCCAGTCCGCCTCGGTGATCACGTCGCCCGCCAGGTAGCGCTGACGCGAGAGCCGTGCCTCGAGCTGGTCGAGCGCGTCGAACAAGCGCGCGAACGCGCGCTCGTAAGCGGCCTGGGTCGTGGCGAATCCGCAGCGGTAGACGCCGTTGTTGACGCACTCGTAGACGAGTTCGTTCACCGAGTCGATCTCGCTCCGCAGACGTTCGGGGTAGTAGTCCGTCCGGTCGTCGGTGAAGGCGGCGAATTCCGTGTTGAACATCCGGATGATCTCGGACGACTCGTTGTTCACGATCGTACTCTGCTGCCTGTCCCAGAGCACCGGCACGGTGACCCGCCCCGAGTAATCGGCGCGCGCGCGCGTATAGACCTGTTGCATGTGATGAAAGCCGTTGACGTGATCGGGCCATTCGCCATCGAAGGCCCAGCCTTCACGCGACATGACCGGCGCGACGATCGAAAGCGAGATCACGCTCTCGAGCTTCTTGAGCTTGCGAAAGATCAGCGTGCGGTGCGCCCAGGGGCAGCCTAGCGAGATGTAGAGATGATACCGGCCCGCCTCGGCCGGGTAGCCGCTCGAGCCGTCCGCGGTGACGCGGTCGCGAAGCTGCGCGGCCTGCCGCTTGAATTCGCCGCTCGCGTCCACCGGGCGCGGCCCGTCGATCCATTTGCCGTTCTGCAGGTAACCCATCGCCGAATAGTTCCTCTGGTTGACCGGGCCGCCGATTCGTCGCGCCCGGTCGTGGTGATTCAGACCTGCACTTTGCTGCGCTGTGCTTTCACTTGCCCCCGCCGCGTCTTGCCCTCGAGGCGCCTTTGCCGGGACCCGAGCGTCGGCCGCGTCGGTTTCCGCTTCTTGCGCGTCACGGTGACGCGCCGGATGATCTCCCGCAGCCGCTCGAGCGCCTCCTCACGATTGCGCTCCAGGCTGCGGAACTGCTGCGCCTTGATGACGATCACCCCCTCGCGGGTGATGCGCTGATCGGCGAGCTTCAGCAATCGCTCCTTGTACAGCGCCGGGAGCGAAGACGTCGCGATGTCGAAGCGCAGGTGCACGGCGTTCGACACCTTGTTCACGTTCTGGCCGCCCGCGCCCTGGGCGCGGATGGCGCTGATCCGGATCTCGTCGTCCGGGATGGTCACGCTTTGAGAAATCTCTAACATCGCCGTCGCATCGGTGCACCCGCTCTTTTCATAGCACATTGCGCGTCCTCAGGCGTAGCGCGCCAGCGTCAGGCCCTCCAGATCGATCCCGGGTTGCCGGCCGGCGACCAGGTCGGCCACGATCCGGCCCGACCCGCACGCCATGGACCAGCCCTGCCCGCCGTGGCCGACATTGAGCAGCAGATTCCCGATGCGAGTAGGTCCGAGCAGCGGAGGACCGTCGGGCGTCATGGGCCGCAGGCCCGCCCAGTACTTAACCCGCGCGAAGTCGGCAGCTTGAGGAAAGAGGTCCCGCACGCTCTGCAGGATCGATCGAAAGCGATCCGCAGGAGCATCGGTGGTGCGCGCGCCGAGTTCCGCCGCGCCTGCGGCGCGTAGCCGGTCGTCGAGACGCGTGATGGCGACCTTGGTGTGCTCGTCGATGAGCGAGGCCTGCGGCGCGCGATCGGCGTGCGTGATCGGCAGGGTCACCGAAAACCCCCGCACCGGCTGAATCGGAAGCCGGACGCCGAGCGGCGCGAGCAGCCCGGCCGCGGCGACACCGAGCGCGACGACGTATCGATCCGCCCGATGCATGCCATCGGTCGCGGCAATTCCGCTCACCGCTCCGTTCTCCACATCGATTCGCGCGACAGTGGTGCCGAATCGGAAGTTCACGCCGCGGGCCGCTGCGCGATCGGCAAGCCGCTGCGTGAAAAGATGACAATCGCCCGACTCGTCTCGCGGCAGGTGCAGCCCTCCCGCGATCGAAGTCTGTGTGTGAGCCAAAGCTGGCTCGACGCGGACGCAGCCCGCGCGATCCAGCATGGCATGCGCGATGCCCGAGGCTTGGAGTATCTTCACGTGCGCGGCAGCCGCCGAGAACTCGGCGTCCGTCCGCAACAGCTGCAGCACACCGCGCGTCGTCTCGGCATACTGGATGCCCGTGGCCGAGCGCAGTGCCTGGAGGCAGGCAAGACTGTAATGCGATAGCCGCTGCATGCGCGGCTTGTTGATTGCGAAGCGGGTCTGCGAGCATTGCGCGAGCCACGCGAACGCCCAGCGCCACAGTGCAGGGTCGAGTCGCCAGTCGACGCGCAACGGCGCCTCGTCCTGCAGCAGCCACTTGAGCGCTTTCCAGCGCATGCCGGGCGCCGCCCAGGGCGTGGCATAACTCGGGCAGACGCTGCCGGCGTTGGCGAAGCTCGTCTCGAGCGCAGGTCCCGGCTGGCGGTCGAGCACGGTGACCTCGTGGCCGTCCTCGGCGAGATAGTGCGCGGTCGTCACGCCGATCACGCCGGCGCCCAGCACGAGAATCTTCATCCTACCCGGCCCGGTCGCGGTGAATGGGGCGTCAGACTGTCCCCGGGAAGCCGCCGCCGTCGACCAGCACGCTCTGCCCCGTGATGAATCCCGACTGTGCCGAGCAGAGGTACGCACATACGGCGCCGAGCTCCGCGGGATCGCCGTAACGGCCAGCCGGGTTCGCGCCGGCGCGCTCCGCCCAGATCTCCTCGAACGGACGCCCGGTCATCTCGACCAGGCCATCGACGTGTCGCCGCTGCGCATCGCTCGCGAAGATGCCCGGCAGCAGATTGTTGATGGTCACGTTGTGGCGGACTGTCTTGCGTGCAAGCCCGGCGACGAAGCCGACCAGCCCGGAGCGGGCGCCGTTCGATAGCCCGAGCTCGAGTTGCGGGCTCTTCACGCTGCGGGAGACCAGATTGACGATCCTGCCAAAGCGCCGCGCGATCATTTCATCGACGACCGCGCGAATCAGCGCGATCGGGCCGAGCATCATGTCGTCCAGCGCGGCGAGCCAGTCGTCGCGTGTCCAGTCGTGGAAATCGCCCGGCTGGAAACCCTCCGCATTGGTGACGAGAATGTCCGGGGCGGGGCACGCGGCAAGCGCAGCGCTGCGACCGGCTTCGCTGCGGAAATCCGCGGCAACCCCGGTGGCTTCCATCCCTGTCGAATCCCGGATGCTTCGCACCGCCAGCGCCACCCGTTCCGGATTGCGCGCGACGAGCGTCACGCGCACCCCCTCGGCCGCGAGCGCAGCCGCGCACGCATACCCGAGCCCGCGGCTCGCGCCCATCACCAATGCCTGCTTCCCCGCGATGCCGAGATCCATGTTTGCCCTCGTCCGGCGTGTTTCCCCGCTCGAAGTGTCCCGATTGTGTTTTGTTAGACTTGATCCGGTCAACTGCCGTCATGGCCACCAGCCGATATCCCTCCCTTGCCCACTGGGGCGCGTTCACCGCAGTGGTGGACAACGATCGCGTGATCGCCTGCGAGCCGTTCGCCGCCGATCCGGCGCCTTCGCCAATGCTCGACGCCATTCCGGCGATGACGCACTCGCCGCTGCGGATCGCGCGCCCGGCAGTCCGCCAGGGATGGCTGAGGCAGCGTGAAGGATCCGATCGATCGCGGCGCGGCGAGGATCCGTTCGTGGAGATCGGGTGGGACGAGGCGCTGCGACTCACCGCGCAGGCGCTCCACCGCGTCCGGGATGCCCATGGCGCGGGCGGCATCTTCGGGGGCTCGTATGGCTGGGCGTCGGCGGGTCGCTTTCACCACGCGCGCACGCAACTCCGCCGGTTCCTGTTCGCGGGCGGCGGCTGCGTCGATCAGACCGGGAACTATTCGTGGGGCGCTGCACAGTTCCTGCTGCCGCACGTGATCGGCACTTACGCGCCGGTGAACGGACACGTCACCGATTGGTCGAGCGTGGTCGCCAGCACCCGGCTGCTGATCGCATTCGGTGGACTGGCGCTGAAGAACGGCCAAGTGACTTCGGGGGGCGCCGGCGCACATACCATGGAGCGATGGCTGCGCGCGGCAAAGGATCGCGGCATTTCTTTTGTCGTGATCAGTCCGACACGCGCCGACGCGCCCGAATTCCTCGACGGCGAGTGGTTGCCGATCCGGCCGAATACCGACACGGCAATGATGCTCGGCATGGCACACACGCTGATCGCCGAGGGTCTTCATGATGAGTCTTTCCTGTCACGCTATTGCGTCGGCTTCGAGCGGCTGCGCGACTACGTCACCGGTGTGAGCGATGGCGTGGCCAAGACGCCCGAATGGGCGGAGCAGATCTGCGAGGTGCCAGCCGAAGTGATCCGCACACTCGCGCGGCGTGCGGCGGGCACGCGAACGCTCGTGACGCTGACCTGGTCGCTGCAGCGCGCGCATCGCGGCGAGCAACCGTACTGGATGGCGATCGCCTTGGCCGCGCTGCTCGGACAGATCGGACTTCCCGGCGGCGGATTCGGCTTCGGCCACGGCTCCATGAACGGCGTGGGCGCGCCCCGTGTCGAGGTGCGTGCGCCCGAGTTTCCGACCCGCATGAATCCGGCGGCGCGCGCGATCCCGGTCGCGCGCATGGCCGACATGCTGCTGCACCCGCGCGAGCCTTTCCAGTTCAACGGCGGCACCGACTACTATCCGGACATCCGGCTCGTGTACTGGGCGGGCGGTAACCCGTTCCACCATCACCAGGACCTCAACCGGCTGCGGCAGGCCTGGCAGAAACCGGAGACGGTCATCGTGCACGAATCCTGGTGGACGGCGACGGCGAAGCATGCCGATATCGTGCTGCCCGCGACCACGCCGCTCGAGCGCAACGACATCGGCGGCAGCTCGCGCGACCGCTTCGTGTTTGCGATGCATCAGGCGATCACGCCGGTTGGCGCGAGCCGCAACGACTTCGACATCTTCCGCGAGCTCGCCGCACGGCTCGGCCATGAGGGGACGTTCACCGAGGGGCGCGGCGAGATGCACTGGCTGCGCTGGATGTGGGACGGCGTGCGTCATTCCGCGGCGGAACGCGGGATTCCATTGCCGGACTTCAACGAATTCTGGGAACGGGGGCACGCCGAAGTGCCGGCCCCCGAGCGGCCGTTCATCCTCTTCGAGGCCTTTCGCGAGGATCCGGATGCGCATCGGCTCGCGACGCCCTCCGGGCGGATCGAGATCTATTCGGAGCACGTCGCCTCGTTCGACTACGACGACTGCCCGGGGCACCCCGCGTGGCTCGCGCCGGCCGAGTGGCTCGGCGCGCCGGCCGCAGCGCGTTATCCGCTGCATCTCATCACTGTGCAGCCGCCGGACCGCTTGCACAGCCAGATGGAGCCGGGTCCCGTTGCGCAGGCGCGCAAGGTGGCGGGGCGCGAAGCGGTGCACGTGCATCCTGCGGACGCGGCGACGCGCGGCATCGACTCCGGCGACGTGGTGCGGGTGTTCAACGAGCGTGGCGCGTGCCTGGGCGGTGCGGTGCTCGACCCTTCAGTAAAGCAGGGTGTGATCGTCATGGCGACCGGCGCCTGGTATTCGGCCGGACCGGGCGCGCTCGAGCTCTCGGGAAACCCGAACGTGCTCACTTTCGATTCCGGAACCTCGCGACTGGCGCAAGGACCGAGCGCGCTGTCCGTCCTGGTCGAGATCGAGCGTTACGGCGAAACGGCGCCCGGTACGCGCGCGTACGATCCGCCCGCCCTGAACGGCACCGCTTGAGTGACGCGTAATTCAGGCAGCTCGGAGCGACGCGGCGCCGGGGCGATAGCCGTAGCGCTTGTCGAGTCCGAGATCGCGCACGATCCGCACGCCCTTCTCGAGCGCTTCGCCCTCGAGGCCGCGCAGCGGCCGGCGCAGATCGCCCGCGGGGAGTCCGACCGCCTTCATCAACGATTTCACCGCGACCGGATTGATGGCGGAGTAGGTGTAATGCAGGAGCGGGAGCAGACCCAGGTAGGCCTTCTTGAACGCTTCGGCCTCGACATAGCTGCGCCAGGGCGCCGAGATGGTGGCGAGCTCCGCCGGCGCGAGATTGCCGGTCATATTGGCCGTGCCATGGCCGCCGAGCGACATCGTGGGAATCACCAGCCCGAGGTTGGGCGAGTCGCAGCACATGACCGATGCATCCGGCTGGGCGGCGAGAATTTGCGCCACCTGTCCGACCCGGGTCGTCGATTCCTTGTGCACCACGTAATTGGGATGCTTGAAGATGCGCAGCAGCTGGTCCCAGTGGAGGTCGGTTTTCACGCGCGGGGGGTTGTTGTAGATGCCCAGCGGCAGTTCGGTCGCGTCCGCGACGTCCAGAAAGAACTGCTCGATGTCGGCCTCCGGGGCGCAGATGTAGGCTGGTGCGGCGAGAATCGCGCCGTCGGCGCCGTTGTCCTTCGCAAACCGGACGCTTGCGATCGTGCTGTCGGTGTTGTTTCCGGTGCAACCGTAGAAGAACAGCATCTTGCCGCTCTTCATCTTGGCGGTCTCGACGATGATCTCGCGCTTTTCTTCGGGCGCGAGCATCGAGGTCTCGCCCGTGGAGCCCATGATGAGGACGGCGCGGGTGCCGTGGTCTTCCTGAAACCGGAGCAGCGTCCGGAATGCGCCGAAGTCCACCGAACCCTCCTGGTTGAACGGTGTGATCAGCGCGACGAACGAGCCTTCGATCCTGAGCTTGGGCATGGTGCCCTCCAGATGGCAGATGGCGTGGATACGGCGAATTCTAGCCCAACCATCTTCCCGGGGGCCGCTCTACGTCGTCGGGAAGTCGCGGTCAGGGGGCGAACACTGCCGGCATCAGGGCCTTGGGCAATCCGATCACGATCTCGGGCAGCCACAGCGAAGTGATCGCCACCAGGATAGAGAGTCCCACGATCGGGATCACGGCAACGATCGCGCGGGTGATGGGGACTTCCCCGATCTGCGTGGCGATCAGCAGGCAGATTCCGTACGGCGGCGTGACCAGGCCGACCGAGAGCGCGACGGTCGTGAGCACGCCGAGGTGCACTGGGTCGATGCTCGCGGCGTCTCCGAGTGCCTGGATGATCGGCAGGAAGATGAGTACCGCCGAGATCGGATTCAGGACGGTGCCGATGAGAAGCAGGAATCCCACGAGCATGAGCATGATGCCGTGCGGATCGCGAGTGACCGACAGGATGTACTTCACCACGAGGTCCGCCGCACCCAGGTAGGAAATCAGCCAGCCGAATATTCCCGCGCCGGCGACCGTGAAAAGTGGTACCGAAAAATCGATCGCGGAGCGCGCAAGCATCCCGGGCAGCTCCCGCCAGCCGACCTCGCGGTAGATCACGAAACCGAGGAACATTGCCCAGACCACTGCGCTGATTCCCGCCTCGGTGGGCGTGAACACGCCCGTCACCACGCCACCCAGCACGATGACCGGAATGGCGAGCGGCGGCGCACCTTTCACGAGCGCCCTGCCAACCGCGCGCATGTCCGCGCGCGCATTGGGTGGATAGCCGTGCCGCACCGCGAGCACATAGGTGTAGGCCATCATGAAAAGGCCGATCAGGATCCCTGGAATCACTCCGCCCAGGAAAAGTGCGCCGATCGAAACGTTGCCGAACGCGCCGTACACGATGAGGATGATGCTCGGCGGAATGATGACGCCGAGCGTGGAAGACGCGGCGGTCAGCGCGACGGTGAAGGCCGGGTCGTAGCCCGCCTTCTTCATCGCCGGAATCAGGATCGATCCGATGCTCGCGGTGTCCGCAGCGGCGGATCCCGAGAGGCTCGCGAACACCATGCTCACGAAAACGTTGACGTGGCCCAGTCCGCCGCGAATGTGACCGACCGTGACGTCCGCCACGCGCAAGAGCCGATCCGTGATGCCGCCGGAATTGAGCAGCCGCCCGAGAAACATGAAAAAGGGAACGGCCATGAGCGGAAACGAATCGATGTTTGCGTACATCTGGTTGATCACCGACACGAACGGCAGGTCCTGCTGGACCATGACCGAGAGCGAGGCGAGGATGAGCGCGAAGCCAATGTTGACCCGGAGCACGATCAGCACGAAGAACGCGCCGATGAGCAGGACGAGCGGATTCATCGCGGCGACCGCCATGCCGCAGCGGCCTTGCGCAGATCGGCCGGAAGCAATTCCGCGAGAAAGAGCGCCATCGCCATTCCGCCGAGCGGAATCGGGAGAAAGAACCAGAACTCCGAGATGCCGAGGGAAAGGGTGAGCCGGTTGAGGCCGATCTGCGTGAAGGCCCAGCCGCTCACCACCAGGACCGCCACGACGATGACCGATCCGACATGAGCGACGAGCAGGACGGCCGCATTGGTGCGCGCCCAGCGCGCGGGAATCAGCTCGAGACTGTAGTGGGCGTTCCAGCGTAGCGCCACTGCCGCGCCGAGAAATATGCACCAGGCGAACAGCAGCTGCGCAACGTCCAGCGTCCAGATGAGCGGAATCGCGAGCACGTTACGGGCGAAGACCTGCAGAAAGACGACGACGATCAGCGCGCCGAACGCCGCCGCAAGGACACCGAGCAGCGTCCGCTCCAGCCGCCGATTGAGAGTTTTCAGAACGTTCCACATGGCCGGCCGGTGCGCGCTCAAGCGCGCACCGGGGCGGGTCCGCGGCACGCAGGCCGCGAGACCGATCGCCGGATCAGCGCGAGGCTTCGATCAGCGCCATGACCTCCGTGAGCTTCATCTCCTTGGCGAGCTGCGCCTGCGTCGGCTTGAGCGCGTTGATGAACTGGCTCTTGTCGGGGTGGGAAACCTTGACGCCGTGCTTCTGCTGCAACTGCTCGACGAACTTGCCTTCGTATTCGCGTGCCTTGACGATGCCGAGGTCAGACGCCGCAATGGCTGAGTCCTGCACCATCTTGCGCAGATCGGGAGGCAGCTTGTCCCAGGTCCGCTGGCTCATCGACACGTGGTTCACCTGGATGGTGTGCTCGGTCAGCGCGAGGTATGGTGCGACTTCGTAGAGCTTGCTGCCCATGTAGCCGGGTATCGAGCTCTCGAGCGCTTCGGCAACCCCGGTCTGGATGGCCGCGTAGAGCTCGGCAAAGGGCACCGTCACCGGCAGGGTGCCGAGCGCTTGCCAGGTTTTCGAGATCATCGGCGAGGGGGGCGTGCGCATCTTCATCCCCTTGATGTCCGCCAGGCCGTTCACCGGATGCTTGGCGTTCGACATGTTGCGCGTCCCCGATCCGCCGAGCGCGAGCAGCCTCATGCCGAGCTTGTGATCGACATACGCTTTCTCGAAATACTTGAACACCGGCGACCCCGGCTTGACGACCTTCATCAGCTCGTCGTAGTCCTTGAAGAGATACGGCATGCTGAACACCTGGTACTCGGGGACCTGCTTTTCTGCATTGTTGGTCGAGCTGATCATCAGGTCGATGGTGCCCAGGCCCATCTCGCCGATCACCGCCGGATCGTTCCCGAGCGAGGCCGCCGGGAAAATCTTGATCGCGATCCGCCCGCCGCTCTTCGCCTCAAGATCCTTCTGCATGAACTCGGCCATGTCGTTGTACGGGTGCGGTGACTTCACCAGTGTGTGCAGCCGCAAGTTGTATTCGGCGGCGCCCGCGCTGGTCATGGCGAACGCCGCAGCGAGGCCCGCCCAGATTGCCAGGGCGTTCAGAATTGATCTGCGCGACATTGAGGTCCTCCGTAAGTGACTGACGAGCCCCGCCCGTCGGAAGTCCGCTATGGTAGGAGGTTCGCTCGGTTGCGACAACCGATCGCTTGCGGATCGGTCGTTCGGCCGCTGTCGACGCCTAGCGCGGCATGCGCGACAATGTGGCTGCGCACGCAACACTCAGGGAGGAGACCGAAGTGAACGCAATCGGCAAGCGGTTCAGCATCAGCCATAGCGCCACCTCGAAGTTCAAAGGCGGCTTGCGCGGCTATTTCGACTACCGGGATCTCGGTATCAAACGCGCAACGCGTGGCAAGGTCGTCGCGCACGTGATCCGGGCGCGCCCCAAGAAGGCGCCGCACGGGAAATGGCACAAGCACGACTGCGCGATCCAGTTCGTGTATGTCCTCAAGGGCTGGGCCGATTTCGAATATGAAGGGGTAGGCATGGTGCGGGTGCGTGCCGGAACGTGCTTCTACCAGCCGCCGAACATCCGGCATCGCGAGATCCGGCATTCGAAGAATCTCGAGATGCTCGAGGTCGTCTCGCCGGGGAAATTCGCCACGCACGAGACGCCGGCACCGGTCGCGAAACGGGCGCGCAAGCGGCGCCGCTGACCCGCGGGAATCGACCCGCGAGGAATCGAACCGCGGGAAGGGGCCGCGGTCAGAAGGGTGTCAGAGGCGCGCGAAAGGAGGCTCGCGTATGCCGACCAAGGATGGACGACCCGATAATGCGCGACTCGACCGAGTCGTTGCCGAGGCGCGGCGCAGTCGCGACGCGCGCGAGAGAACCTACCGCGAGCAGGCCCTCAAACTCTATCCGTGGGTATGCGGCCGCTGTGCACGGGAATTTACCCACGCGAACGTGCGCGAGCTCACCGTCCATCATCGCGACCATGATCACGACAACAATCCTCCCGACGGCAGCAACTGGGAGCTCCTCTGCATCTACTGCCACGAGAACGAGCACGCGCGTCAGCTCGACTCGGCAGGACGCGACGCAGGGCCACGCACGGACGACGCGCCGGCGGCCACTCACAAACCCTTCGCCGACCTCGCCGAGCGCTTGAAGCGCAAGTGAGGAAATTGCCGGCTGTCAGGTGTGCGCCCAAGGATTCCCCGGGCGGGTCATCTCCGGCGCAGGCGGGGATCCAGCAGTCCCATGAATAGTTCGGACCTGGATTCCCGCGTCCGCGGGAATGACGGTCGGTTCCAGGAGACGTTTCCTAACGCTCTACCGGCAATCCCGCGTCGTTCCAGGCGAGCATGCCACCCTTCATGTTGAAGACCTGCTCGAACCCCATGCTCGTGAGAATCGCCGCCGCAGTGGAGCTGCGCACGCCCGAGCGACACACCGCCACGACCCTGCGCTGCCTGAACGTCGCGAGCTCGTCGGTACGGCGCGCGAGCTCCTGGAGCGGAACGAGCTGGCTGCCCGGAATGTGTCCGAGCTTTCCGGTGTACTCGTCGGGCTCACGCACGTCCAGGATCACTAGGCCAGCCGTCCCTGTCCCGAGCGACTGAACCTCCTGCGGTGAGAGTTGCCGCACCTCGTTCAGCTGCGCGAGCGTCGGAAACTTCAGCACATCGTCGTCGATCGCGGACTGGTTGGGCTGCAGCACTTCCTGGATCTGGGTCGGTAGCGGGAGACCGAGGTTTTCCATCAGGTGGATGTAGTCGGCGCGCGACTTTCCAGCCAGCCGCGGATTGAGGCGCTTCTCCTCGCCGATCGTCGATTCAGTGTTGCCGCGGTAATCGTGCGCAGGCAGCACGATCGTGGCATCGGGCAGTGTGAACAGCTTCCGGGTAATGCTGTCGTACTGCGCGCCGGCATCTCCGCCGGCGAAGTCGGCGCGCCCGGTGCCGCGTATGAGAAGCGTGTCGCCGGTGAAGACCCGGCCGTCGACGTGTATGCACATGCTGTCGGGCGTGTGGCCAGGTGTGGCGAGAATCTCGAGCGCGAGTTCACCGAGGAACAGTGTGTCGCCATCGGTGACGTGCCGCTCGATCCGCGGTGCCGGAGCCTCCCGGTGCATCACGACCTCGGCACCAGTGAGTTCGTGCAGATCGAAGCTCGCGGTCCGATGATCGGCATGCGTGTGTGTGTCGATGACGATCGCCAGCCGGAAACCGTGGTACGCAAGGAGCGCGAGGTACCGATCGATGTGCTCGCGCAACGGATCGATGAGGCCGGCATTGCGCGTCGCCTCGCAAGCCACGAGATACGTCTTGCACTTGCCCCGATTGAGTTCCTTCACAAACATTCAAAATGTCCCCTTCTGGTGCGTGCCGGCACCAGGGTGGTGCCGGGCTCGCCGCAGAAACGACGTTGGAGTATCGTATACCGCGGGGGAAGAGAGTGGCAGCGCGGTCCACCTGCGCGGCCCGCGGAACTTTCGGGTCCCCTGTGCAGTTCGCTGCACGGCCAAGGTGGCATCGGTGTCGCGGAGACGATCCGGGTGCTGGTTCCTGATCACAGTCTCGATCTCGCCCGGCTAAGGGCCGGCTATCGTGCTCGCGCGTTCCGCCCGACCGATGTCGTCGAAACCGTGCTCGACCGCATCGCGCGGCACGGCGACGACAAGGTGTGGATCAACCGGGTATCGAACGCCGCGCTGCTCGAGCAGGCGCGCCGGCTCGAAGCCGACTCGCCCGAGCGGCTCCCGCTCTATGGCGTGCCATTCGCGATCAAGGACAACATCGATCTCGGCGGCCACCCGACGACCGCGGCGTGTCCGGAGTTCGCTTACACGCCGGCTGTCAGTGCGACCGTCGTGCAACGACTGATCGACGCGGGCGCGATCCCGATCGGCAAGACCAATCTCGATCAATTTGCGACTGGACTGGTGGGCACGCGCACGCCCTACGGCGCGTGCCGGAACCCGTTCGACCCCGAATATCTCGCGGGTGGGTCGAGCTCCGGCTCGGCGGTGGCCGTGTCGACCGGGCTCGTCACGTTCGCGCTTGGCACGGATACTGCAGGGTCTGGACGTGTGCCCGCGGCATTCACCAATATTGTCGGTCTGAAGCCGACGCGCGGCCTGCTCAGTGCGCGCGGGATGGTACCCGCGTGCAGGTCGCTCGACTGCATGTCGATCTTCACGCTGACCGTTGCAGATGCGCTCGACGTGCTTGCCGTCGCACAGGGGTTCGATCCCGCCGATCCGTTCTCGCGCCAGGCGGAAACGTGCGCCATGCCCGATCTCGACCGCTTCAATTTCGGTGTGCCGGCGGCGCGTGACCTGGCGTTCTTCGGCGACAAGGAAGCCGCCCGGCTCTTCGCCGCATTCATCAAGCAACTCGAGGATCTGGGCGGCACACAGATCGAGATCGATTTCCGGCCTTTCCTGGAGACGGCGCGCCTGCTGTACGAGGGGCCCTGGGTGGCGGAGCGGTATCTTGCGGTGCGCGAGTTGTTCGACCGTCGCCCGGACGCGCTGCACCCTGTCACGCGTGAAGTCATCGGGCGTGGCACCCGACCCACCGCCGTCGACGCGTTCGGCGCCTACTACCGGCTCAAGGAATTGCGTCGGGCAACGGCTTCGACCTGGAACGAGATCGATTTTCTCGCGCTGCCGACGGCCGGCACGATCTACCGCATCGCCGACGTCGACGCGGATCCGATCCGACTGAACTCGAATCTCGGCTACTACACGAATTTCGTCAATCTGCTCGATCTCTCCGGGCTGGCGGTGCCCGCGGGATTTCGGGCCGATGGTCTGCCGTTCGGCGCAACGCTGCTTGCGCCCGCGTTTCAAGAGGACGCGCTGGGTGCGCTCGGCATGCGCATCCAGCAAAGTGCGGCGCTGCCCCTTGGCGCGACCAAGGCTTCCATGCCGGCAATGGACCGGCGGGCACCCGCGCCGGCGCGCGCGGGCACCGTGCGCCTCGCGGTGTGCGGCGCGCACATGGCGGGGCTGCCGCTCAATCGCGAGCTGGTCGAGCGGGGCGCGCGGTTCGTGCGCGAGGCCCGCACGACGCCACGCTACCGTTTCTTCGCGCTCGAAGGCTTTTCGCCGCCACGGCCGGGCCTCGTGCGCTCCGAGCCGGGCCACGCGATTCCAGTCGAGGTGTGGGAAGTGCCGACCGCGGAGTTCGGCAGCTTCGTCGACGGAATCCCCGCGCCGCTCGGCATCGGCACGCTCGAGCTCGAGGACGGCGAGTCGGTGCGCGGATTCGTGTGCGAGCACTACGCGACGGCGGGTGCGCGCGAGATCTCCGAGCTGGGCGGCTGGCGCGTGTATCTCGCGTCGCGCGCGTAACGGGCAAGTCTCCAGCGAGTTCGAAACTGGCAATCAGGAGTCCGACATGAAAGCGGTTCAAGCAGAGCCCTACGAGTTCGAGTTCGACCCGGCGACGACTGCCCTCGTCATCATCGACATGCAACGCGACTTCGTGGACCCGGGCGGGTTCGGCGAGGCGCTCGGCAACGACGTGTCGCACCTGCGCAAGGCGATCGCGCCGACCAAGCGCGTGCTCGACGCCGCGCGCCGGATCGGGATGCTCGTGATTCACACGCGCGAGGGCCACCGGCCCGACCTCGCCGATCTGCCGCGCAACAAGAAGGTGCGCGGCCGGCTCAAGGCCGGGATCGGCGACCCGGGTCCCATGGGTCGCATTCTCGTGCGGGGGGAACATGGTCACGACATCATCGACGAGCTGAAGCCGGCGCCCGGCGAGCCAGTCGTGGACAAACCGGGCAAGGGCGCGTTCTACGCGACCGACCTCGACGCGATGCTCAAGAATCGCGGCATTTCGCAGCTCGTCGTGTGCGGCGTGACGACCGAGGTCTGCGTGCACACGACCGTCCGTGAAGCGAACGACCGGGGCTACGACTGCCTGGTGCTGGAGGACTGCACCGGTTCGTACTTTCCGGAGTTCCAGGCGGTCGGCATCAAGATGATCAAGGCACAGGGAGGAATATTCGGTTGGGTGAGCGATTCCGCGCGCTTTCTGGATGCGCTCGGTGTAGCGAAAGTGGCCGCGCGCGTCTGACGCGCGCGGATTGAGCGGCGGTTTCGGCCGGCATGCAGCCGGTGGGAAGTGAAAAAAGGGGAGACGGTATGAACCAAACTACAAGCGGCTCTGCAGTGCGGTGGTGGGTTCCGGGAGACTGGAACGGATTTTTCGGGCTGTTCACCAATGTCGTATTGAACGTGATCGTGCTCACCGGCCTCTGTCTTTTCGTGGTGAAGCTGCCCGACGATCTCGTCTTCGGCCGGATCCTGCCGGCCCTCGGCATCGCGCTTCCACTCGGCAACCTCTACTACGCCTACCTTGCCTACAAGATGGCAAAGAGCACGGGCCGCACCGACGTCACGGCGATGCCCTACGGACCGAGCGTGCCGCACATGTTCATCGTCGTCTTCGTGATCATGCTGCCGGTCTATCTCAAGACCAACGATCCGATTCTCGCCTGGCAGGCGGGGCTCGCGTGGAGCTTCATCATCGGGGTGATCGTGCTCGCCGGGGTCTTTTTCGGGCCGTGGATTCGCGCGCATACGCCGCGCGCCGCGATGCTCGGAACGCTGGCCGGGATCTCGATCGCATTCATCTCGTTACGTCCCGCGTTCCAGATGTGGGAGGTTCCCTGGATCGCGTTCATCTCGCTCGGGATCGTCCTGATCAGCTGGACCGCCAACGTGCGCCTGCCGGGCGGACTTCCCGGCGGGCTCGTCGCGGTGATCGTCGGCATGGCGGTCGGATGGGGTGCGTACCTTTTCGGCTGGGGACCCATGGACGCCGGGAAAGTGGGGAGCTCGTTCTCCCAGTTCGGGCTGCATCTGCCGATTCCCGGAAACGAGATCTGGACCGGCCTCGCCAACGTCGCGCCGCTCCTCGTCACCGCCATCCCGCTCGGCATCTACAACTTCACCGAGGCGATGAACAACGTCGAGAGCGCATCGGCCGCGGGCGACTCCTACGACCTGCGTAAGATCCTCGCGGCCGACGGCATCGGCGCGATTGCCGGCTCCATCCTCGGCAGCCCGTTCCCGCCGGCGGTGTACATCGGACACCCAGGCTGGAAGGCGGTCGGCGGTCGCATCGGTTACTCGCTTGCCACCGGCGTGGTGATCGCGCTGGTCTGCTTCCTCGGGTTGACCGCACTCCTGCTCGCAGTCGTGCCCCTCGTCGCGATCCTGCCGATCCTGCTGTATATCGGCCTGGTGATCGGCGCGCAAGCGTTCCAGGCGTCGCCGACGAACCACGCGCCCGCGGTCGTGCTGGCCATCATTCCGAACGTCGCGGCGTGGGGGCATCTTCAGGTCGACAGCGCGCTGAATGCGGCCGGCACGTCGGCCGCGCAAGTCGGAATGGATAAGCTCGCCGGCTCCGGCCTTGTGTATCACGGCATGGAGCTGCTCGGCGGCGGAGCGGTGCTCGCCGGACTGGTGCTCGGTGCGATAGCGGCATACATCATCGACCGACGCCTGAGCGTCGCGGCCTGGTGGTCGTTCGCTGGTGCGGTGCTCGCGTTCTTCGGATTCATCCACGGCGGCCAGCTCGGCTGGGCGGTGTCGCCCCAGGTGGCGCTCGGTTATGTCTTCCTCGGCGCAATCTGTCTCGCGTTCAGTGGGCAGGGCGTAAAGGGAGACGTGCGAACGCCGTAGACCGATGACTGTGCCCCGCGCGGTGACGGGAGCTCTCGCTTTTTCCCCTCCTTTTCGAGGAGGGGTGGCGCGAAGCGCCGGGGTGGTGTTCCAGAGCATGTGCAGTAGGGGTGGTGCGCAGCGCTCGCCGTTCGCCCAACACAGGCATCATTGGCCTCTTCTAGGAGGTCAGGCATGGCAAACACCGCAGTAGTCGTCGGCGCGCTCGGCGTCATCGGGCGTTACATCGTGGAGAAGCTCGCGAGCTTGCCGGACTGGCAAGTGGTGGGGCTCTCGCGACGCGCAGGGAAGCCCGGGCCGAGCGTGCGTTACATCTCGGTGGATTTGCTCGACCCGGAAGATGTCGCGGCAAAGCTCAAGGGGCTAACCGACGTCACGCACATCTTCTATGCGGCGTTCCAGGCCTCGACGGGCGAGGCGGCGGGCTATGCAAGCAACATCACGCCGAATCTGGAGATGCTCGCGAATTCCGTCGGCTCCATCGATTCGGTAGCCAGGCAACTCCGGCGGGTCGTGCTCGTCACGGGCACCAAGTATTACGGTTCGCACCTCGGGCCGTTTCGCACGCCGGCGCGCGAAACCGATCCGCGCCATCTCGGGCCGAACTACTACTTCGACCAGATCGACTGGCTGACGGACTACCAGCGCGGCAAACGCTGGAGCTGGACCGAGCTCCGGCCGCAAACGCTGTGCGGCTTCGCGCCTGGCACGGCCATGAGCATCGTGCCGGTCATTGCGGTGTACGCGGCAATCTGCAAGGAACTCGGGCTGCCGCTGCGATTTCCGGGCAAGCCCGGAGCGTATCGCGCGATCTATCAAGTGACCGAGTCCACCCATCTCGCAAACGCTGCGCTCTGGGCTGCAACCGATGCGCGGTGCGCCAACCAGGCTTACAACATCACCAACGGAGACTATTTCCGCTGGGCCAACCTGTGGCCGCGCATCGCGGAGGTCTTCGAGATGCCGCTCGCCGAACCGCAGACCATTTCGCTCGTCGCCCACATGGCGGACAAAGCGTCCGCTGTGGGACGCGATGGTGAAAAAGTACGACCTGCAGCCCTACCGGTTCGAGGAGATCGTCGCGTGGCCCTTTGGCGACTATGTCTTTGCCTGCGAGTGGGACGTGATGACCGACGTGACGAAGAGCCGCCAGCACGGATTTCACGAGGTCGTGGACAGCGAGGAGATGTTCGTCCGGCTGCTGCGGAAATTTCGTGCCGAGCGAATCGTCCCCTGAAGCGGCCGGCGTCAACCGAGTGCGATGGCGATCGCGGCGAGGGCCGCCAGTACCAGGATGACCGCAAGCATCAGCGGGGCGCGTCCGCGGCGCGGACCGGGCGCATTGCGCAGGTCAGGTGAGGCGCCCGCGGCCACGCCGCGACCTGTTGTCGACGCAGAGACTTCCAGCGCGTGGCTCATGCCGGTTGCGGCGGCCAGCGCACGCAGTCCCGGCGCTCGAGTCGAAACGCCCGCGAAATCGGCAGGCGCGGACCCGTTTCGGCACCGATTTCCGCACGCGGCATCGGCATGGTCTGCGTGGCCGCCACGCTACCCGTCGCGACCGTTGCGGCCCGGGGTGCGGGAGACTTTGCATCCGCTACTGCAGATTTTGCCGCGCGTAAATCGTCCGCGAGCTCCTGCGCATCCTGGTAGCGTTGCGCGGGATCCTTTGCGATCGCGCGTGCGACGACGAGATCGAGCACCGTCGGAACAGCGGGGTTGATCCGGCTCGGCGCCGGCGGGTCGTAGCTCGCGACCCGGAACATGACTTCCTGGACGTCCTCGCCGCCGAACGGCGCAATGCCGGCGAGCATTTCGTAGAGGACGACGCCAAGCGCGAATATGTCGGCGCGCCGGTCCACGCCCTGGCCGAGCAGCTGCTCGGGTGCCATGTACCGCGGCGAGCCGAGGCGCAACCCGGTCTGGGTCTTGATGTCGGATGTGCGAATGCGCGCAATGCCGAAGTCCATGATCTTCACGGTGTCGCCGCGCATCACCATGATGTTCGACGGCTTGACGTCCCGATGAACGACGCCGCGGTCATGAGCAAACGCGAGCCCTTCGGCGACCTGTGCCGCGATGTCGACCGCTGTCGCGAGAGGAAGATTTCCGCGGGCGAGGACGTCGCGCAGCTCTTCTCCGTCGAGCAACTCCATCGCCATGTAGAGGACGTCGCTTTCCCGACCGACGTCGTAGACCGTCACGACGTTGGGATGGCTCAGGCCGCCCGCGGCCTTGGCCTCCTGGAGAAAGCGCGCTTCGTGGTCCGCCCGTTCGGCGAGATCCGCGGACATGAGAATCGTCTTGATCGCGACCGGACGGCCGAGCAGATCGTCAGCCGCTTCGTAGACGACGCCCATCGCGCCGCGGCCCAGTTCCCCGAGCACCCGGTAGCGACCGATGAGGCTGGCCGTTGCGACGGGATCGGTCATCGCACCAACCCACGGAAGAAATCGCGCATTTCGCGGCCAGCCTGGCGGAAATCCTCTTTCACATTACGCCCGCCCGGCGACTGCTTCTTCGTGGTCGTGGTGGGGGCCGGCCGCTGCGGCTTGGCGGGCGCGGCGGTGGGCGGCGTGACGGGCTTGGCCGGGGCCGGAGTGGTTGCCACCACGGGTGGGGCCGCCGGCGGGGGGAAGTCGTGACGCAAAGCGTAGCGCTCGCCAGGTCCCAGGTCGACTTGCGTGGTGAGCGGCGCGTGTTCTCCGGTACGCACCACGATGGTATGTCGGCCCGGCGCGAGCTCGAGCGCCTTGAGCGGCGGCGTCATGCCCCGCACCTGTCCGTCCACCAGGACTTCTCCACCCGGGGTGATCGCCAGTGCAACGACGGCCGGTATGCGCGCACTCGCCAGGGCGCGCTCCCGCGCGCGCCGCGCGACGACACCCGCCGCGAGGATGCCGGCGACACCGAGCGTGCCGAAGACGAGCAGCCGACGGCGGCGAAACGCGCCGGACTTCCGCCCCGGCGCGAAAACTTCGTGCGAACGAACTGCTGCGTCGGTAAAGACGCCGGCGGGCTGCAGCGAATCGGCGCGATCCGGCGCGAAATCGGCAAGGGCTTCGCGAAAGCTTCGCGAGACGAGCGTGGCGCCAGGTTGCGCAAATCCCGCGATCGATGCGCCGGCCGCGAGTCCGTCGCCGAACAGTACCGGACCGTGCCCGCCATTCAGTGCCAGCTTGACCGGACCGCGATTGATTGCGATCGAGAGCGGAAGCGTGGGCGCAGCGGTTTGCACGCGACTGCCGAGGTCGAGCGCGCTCCCCGGTTCATTGAGCAGGACGACTGCCGCGCCTTCGCGCGTGTCCAGCACGATCCGCTCGGCTACGGGGACCGGTGCGATCGCGGCGGCGAGCGCGGCGTCCAGCGTCTCCTTCAGTTGCGCCTGCTCGGCGACCGGCCGCACACCGAATTCGGCGAGGCTGAAGAACACGATGTTGGCGGGAAGGGCGTTTGCTTCAGGCATGGCGTGGTGCCAAGGCGATCGACGGGCTCGAGATTCGGCCGGGCCGCGGTGTAGGCGAGTGCGAGGATCCGATCATGGCCACCCTGCAAGAAATGCACCTGTCATCCTGCCATCAGGACGGCGGCAGCGAGAGGAAAGCCTCCACACGCGGGGACGCGTCGGACGATTACCGAGAGTATTTGGCGGGACGCCATCCCGCCCAGGCGACGAAAATCGTCACTTTCCGCTGAATTTCGGCCTGCGCTTCTCCTTGAACGCGCGGCGCCCTTCGGCGTAGTCGGCGCTCGCGAAGCATTCCTGCACGAAGGCCCGGCAGGCCGCGGCGTCGAAGTCCGCATGCGACTTGAGAAGTTCACGGATGATGCGCTTGGCGGCGCGCATGGTGAGCGGCGCGTTATCGGCGAACAGCGCGCAGTAGTCGAGGACCGAATCTTCCAGCGACGCGGCCGGCACCACGCGATTCAAGAGCCCCATCGCGAGCGCCTCTTCCGCATCGAACTGACGTCCCGTCAGCAGCACTTCGCGCGCGTTTGCAGGGCCGACCGTGTCGACGAGATTCTTGGTGGAAGACGCGCGGTAGGCGAGACCGAGGCGCGCCGCAGGGATGCCCAGCCGCGCGTCGTCCGCGGCGATGCGCAAATCGCTCGCGAGCGCGATGTTCAATCCCCCGCCGAGGCAGAAGCCCCGGATCATCGCGAGCACCGGCACATCGCATTGCTGCAGCCGCAACTGCGCGCCCTCGGCGATCTCCTCGTAGCGCTGCACGCCGGCGCTGTCTGCGCGCGCCTGGTCGAACTGCGAGATGTCGGCGCCCGACACGAATGCCTTGTCTCCCGCGCCAGTGAGCACGATGGCGCGCATCGCGGGGTCGGCCGCGAAACGGTCGAGCGCGCGCGGGATCGCCTCCCACATGTCCACCGAGATGGCGTTGCGCCGCGCAGGGTTGTTGAACGTGACCCAACCGATCGGGCCCTGCTTCTCCACGATCAGGCGCTCCGTCAGCTCGCCCTCCGCGAACGCGGGCACGCGCGGGATCGCCGCAATCTCTTCTCTCGCGCTCACACCGCTCCCTTCGTGTGCAATGCCGCGATCTCGGCCGCGCTGTAACCCAGCTCGGCGAGCACTTCGTCGGTATGCTGTCCGATCTCCGGCGTCGCACTCACGACTGCGGCGGGGGTGCGCGAGAGGCGCGCCGCCTGGTTGAGCACGCGGAATTTTCCGAGGCGGGGATGCTCGACTTCGACGGCGGCCTGCAGGTGCGCCACTTGCGGATCGGCAAACACCTGGTCCACCGAGTAGATCGGGCCGCACGGCACACCGGCGTGATTGAGGATTTCGACCCACTCGGCGCTCGCGCGTTTTGCGAGGGTCGCATTCAGCTCCGCGTTCAGCTCGATGCGATGCTTGGCGCGATTCATGTTGCTGGCGAACTCGGGGCGCGCGAGCAGGTCCTCGCGCTCGATCGCCTTGCACAATCGCTGCCACATCCCGTCGCCGCTCGCGGCGACGTTCAGATGGCCATCGGCGGTGGCGTACGCGGAGGTTGGCATGCTGGTGGGATGGTCGTTGCCGACTTGCGGCGCGACTTCGCCTTTCATCAGGTAGCGCGCAGCCTGGAAATCGAGCAGCGTGATGCCGGCCTGCAGGAGCGAGCTCTGTACCCATTGCCCCTTGCCGGAGGTCTCGCGCTCGAGGAGCGCGGTCATGATGCCGAGCGCGGCGATCATGCCGGCGGTGAGATCCGCGATTGCCGCGCCGGTGCGCATGGGTCCCCTTCCGGGCTCCCCCGTGACCGACATGAGCCCGCTCATCCCCTGCGCGATCTGGTCGAAGCCGGGACGCTGGCGATAGGGGCCGTCCTGACCGAAACCCGAGATGCTCGCGAGCACGATGCGTGGGTTGATACGCGCAAGCGTCTCGTAGTCGAAGCCCAGTCGCGCCTTCACGTCGGGCCGGTAGTTCTCGACCAGCACGTCCGCGGACTTCACCAGTCGCTCGAACACCGGCCGCGCCTCGGGCAGCTTGAGATTGAGCGTCAGCGAGCGCTTGTTGCGGTGGAGGTTCTGCATGTCCGGACCGTCGCGCGGCCCGCCCATGCCTTCGTTGGGATCCACGCCGGGCGGCGACTCGATCTTGATCACGTCGGCGCCGAAATCGGCGAACTGCCGGACGCAGGTCGGGCCCGCGCGCACGCGGGTAAGGTCGAGGATGCGAAAGCGCGCGAGCGCGCGCGAAGGAGTCGGGTGAGGCATGTGAGTCGCCGATCGATTATGGCGGTGCGCCTATCCCGTCGCAAGTGCGGCCGGACGCCCCGAGGCGCTCACTTGTTCAACTTGATGGCGCGCTCCAGGAACAGCTTTTCGGCACCTTGGACGAGGCTGCTCGTGGCGTTCGCGGCGCAATACCCGTCCATCCACTTCCATACCGTCTCGGGGTCGAGCTCGTCGCTTCCCTTGGGCCCCCAGAAATTGACATCGAGGCCGATGGCCAGCCCCGAGAAATAGCCGGTCAGCCAGGTCTTCTCGTATTTCGCATCGTTCTGCTGCGCGGCCCTTGCTCCAGAGTGCGCAGCTCGGTGCGCCGCGCAACGCGATGTCGGCGGCGCGCGCGTCCGGCGCAGGCTGCAGCGTTAGAGCACCGAGCAGCACGGCGCAGGCCAGAGCAGATCGTTTCATGATACGAAATTCCTCAAGGCTGATGCGGGGACGCCGAGCGACGCGCAGCGGCCAATGGGTCAATTGACGCAATATAGCGGAAGGCGCCGGGTCGCTCACGCGGTGCGAGCGCCGCGGGTATGCGCCGAGATCGAAGCGTTTTTTGGACGTTGTGACAGGAGGAGGACGAAGATGACGTTTCAAGGACAGATGGCGATGGTCACCGGCGCGGGCTCGGGCATCGGGCGGGCGACGGCTTGCATGCTCGCCGCACGCGGCGCGACTGTGGCGGTGGTCGACATCGACAGCGAGTCGGCGCACGAGACGGTGAAAATGATCAAGGCTGCCGACGGACGCGGCGCGGCGTATGCAGCGGACACGAGCAAGGCCGCGGATCTCGACGCCGCGATGACGAGCGCCGTGCGCGACCTCGGGCCGCTGCGGATCATGTTCAACAACGCGGGCATCCTCGACGGCTACTTCGACGTGGACGAGCTCGAGGAGGTGACCTGGCGCCGGGTCCTCGATATCGATCTGACCGGGGTGTTTCTGGGCTGCAAGCGGGCGCTGCGCGAAATGTTGCCCGCCGGCCGGGGTCGCATCGTCAACATGTCCTCGGTAGCGGGTCTCAACGGCACGGGTGGGGGTGCGGCATACATCGCCGCCAAGCACGGCGTCGTCGGGCTTACGCGGCAAATGGCAGTGGCCTATGCAGCACGCGGGATCCGGGTCAACTGCGTTTGCCCTGGAGCCATCCCGACCGGGCTGCGCACGCACTCGCAGTCGCTGCTCGGTCCGGGAATTCCTGACATCAGCGGCCGGGGCGTCGCGGTGAACGATGCGCAGGTCCGCGCGCTCGTCCCGGCGGGCGATCGCGGCACGGTCGACGATATCGCTGCAGCCGTCTGCTGGCTCGTCTCGGATGAGGCCAGCTATGTGAATGGCCATGCGCTGGTCGTCGACGGTGGCTGGCGCGCAAAGTGATCGACGAGGCTGGGTCATGTCGGTTGCGGTCGGGACTCGCCGCGCCACGTTGCGGTAACCTACGCGCCTGATCCTAAACTTCCCGGCGTGCCCCCCATGAACCGACCCGAAGCCGGCGTGAGCCGGCACCCATCGTTCGCCGACGTGACCCACGAAGAGGCGCTCGCTCGCGCACGCGCGCTCGTCCCGGTGCTGCGGGAGCGCGCAGCCCGGGCAGAGTCGCTGCGTGCGATGCCCGAGGAGACCATGGCGGACTTGCGCACGAGCGGTCTGCTCCGCTACCAGAGCCCAAAGCGCTGGGGCGGCATGGAGCTTCCTTTCTTCACGATCATCGATATCGTCGCGGAGGTCGGCAAGGGCTGTGCCTCGACTTCCTGGAATCTGCACAACTTCGCGAACCACGCGTGGATGCTCGCGATGTACGACGATCGTGCGCAGGACGAAATCTGGGGCGAAGACCCCGACATGCCGATCGCGGGCGGGATCGCGTTTCCACAGGGACGCGGGCGCAAGGTCGACGGCGGGTATGTCATCGGCGGCTACTGGAACTTCTGCAGCGGCATCGATCACAGTCCCTGGAGCATGTTCGCAGCCACAGTACGCGACCGGGACGACGGGCCGCCGGTCGACTACCGGATGTGTCTCGTGCCGCGCAGCGAGTTCGAGATCGTCGACGACTGGCATGTGCTCGGCATGTGCGGGACGGGCAGCAAGTCTGTGCGCGGCAAGGAGATGTTCGTGCCCGAGCACCGTGCGCTGTCGATGCTCGCGATCCGCGGGGGCGGCGATTTTCCCGGCGCGAAATCGAACCCCGGACCACTGTTCCGGATTCCGCTCGTCGCGATGGCGGGGCATTTCGCCGGAGCCACCGCGCTCGGCAACGCGGAAGGCGCGCTCGAGCTGACCATAGCGGCCATCAAGGAGCGCGAGACGAACTACACCGCCTCGCGCATGAGCGACTTCCAGGCGGTCCAGATCCGCGTCGCCGCCGCCGCGTCGCGGATCGCCGCGGCCCGCCGCCTGTTGCGCGCCGACTGCGAGCAGGCGTGGGACGACGCGGTCGCGGGCCGGATCCCCGATGCGCTTGCAAAGCTCGCATGCAAGCGCAATGCCGCGTATGCCGTTCAGCTCTGCACCGAGGCAGTCGACATCCTCCACGCGATGGCCGGTGCAAACGGTCTTTACGACCGCTATCCGATCCAGCGGCAATTCCGCGACGCGCATTCCGCGGCCGGCCACATCAGCTTCAGCTTCGACGCGCAGGGCTCGGCGTGGGGCGTCGCCGCGCTGAATGGAACCGTGACGAACCCCATGCTGTGAGAAACCGCTGAATGTGTCATCCCCGCGCACGCGGGGATCCATGAGGCATTTGAATTCGCTTGATCTGGATTCCCGCTTGCGCGGGAATGACGGATTTGTTAAGCGCTCATCGAGAGGAGAGCGAAATGGCACGCAAGGACATCGAGTTCAAGAGTGGCGGCGAGACGTGCCGCGGCTGGCTGTACACGCCGGACGGCGCGAAGGGCCCCGTGCCGGTGGTCGTGATGGCCGGCGGCTGGTGCTATGTGCGCGAGCTCGTCATGCCGCACTACGCCGATCTCTTCGTCAAGGCCGGAATGGCTGCGCTACTTTTCGACTATCGCCGGCTCGGCGTGAGCGATGGGGAGCCTCGACAGCATCTGGATCCCAACGACCAGATCGAGGACTATCGCAACGCGATCAGCTACGCGGAGACGCTCCCCGGGCTCGATTCCGCGCGCATTGGCGTGTGGGGCATCTCGTACAGCGGCGGGCACACGCTCGTTCTCGCCGCATCGGACCCGCGGGTGAAGTGCGCGGTGTCCACGATTCCCGTCGTGGACGGCTACCGGAACATGCGCCGGGTGCACGGCACGATGGGCTTTCGCAGGTTGATGGCGGCGGTCACCGAGGATCGGCGGCGGCGGTTCAAGAATCCACAGGAGCGCGCATATATCCCGCACGCCGCGGCGGACCCCGACAAGACGCTGTCGTCCTGGCCGTTTCCGGAGACCTACGAAACCTTTCTCCAGTTGAAGAAGACGGAGGCACCGCTGTATCAGAATTCGAGCACGATGGAGTCGGTCGAGCTCCTGATGAACTACAGCGTGTATCCGTTCCTGCCGCGCATCCTCGACGTGCCGACGCTGGTGCTCGTCGCCGAGGGCGACGACCTCACGCTATGGGATCTGGAGATCGAAGCCTACAACCAGATTCCGACCAACAAGAAAAAGCTCTTCATCATTCCGAAGACGACCCACATGACGCTCTATAGCGATCGCTCGAAGCTCGCGATCGCCGGCGAGCAGGCGACGAACTGGCTCTCCCAGCATCTGCTTGGAAAGGAACCCGCGTAGGCCCGCCGCGCGACTCGGAGTGGTCTAGGGAAGGTCTGATTGCGTCGTCCCCGTGTAAACGGGGATCCGCAACCCTTGGAATCAGCTCTGAGTGGATTCCCGCATTCGCGGGAATGACGGCCTCTTGCAGAGTTTCCCTAATAGATCGTCTGCCTGATTCGATCCGGGTAAGTCCGGTCGTACTCGGCGGCATCGATCGTGCTGCCGGTGATCTCCGCGAGTATCTCGCCGGCGGTCGGGACCGCGGAACGGGGAATCTGCGCATCGGCTGACCACAGGCGCGAGCGGATCAACGCCTTGGAGCACTGGAAGTAGACCCGATCGACCGTGACTTCGAGCAGCGTGCGAGGCGCCTTGCCGTTGATGACGAACGACGCGGCGAGCGCCGGATCGACGACGATGCGCGCGCGACCATTCATGCGCAGCGTCTCGTTCACGCCCGGAACGAGAAACAGCAGCGAGATGCGTGGATCGTGCACCAGGTTGCGCAGCGAATCGACGCGGTTATTGCCCTGCCGATCCGGGATCAGCAGCCGCTTGCGATCGAGAACCCTCACGAAGCCGGCTGGATCGCCGCGCGGCGAGCAATCGGTGCCCTCCGGCCCCACGGTGGCGATGACGACGAACGGCGCTTTCTCGGCGAATTCCCGATAGCGATCGGTGATGTAGTCCACCTCTTTGGCGATCGAGGCGCCGACGGGTGCGCCGTAGAGCACATCGAGCTCGGCGATGGTGGTGATATGACGCGGTTCGCTGGCAGCCATCAGGCGCCCTCCCTCTGGACATGCTAGTCCGGAGGGCGCGATTGTACGCGTCCTCGCGGTTCCGTCAGTCGATATGCGTGGCGTGGTTGGCGAGATACCAGTCCGCGACCGCCTCGCGCGTGGTCCACCACACGTCGTCGTGCCTGGCGACGTGTGCGAGGAATTCGCGAAAGCAGCCCATTCGGTGCGGGTGGCCCGAGACGTGCGGGTGCAACCCGATGTTCATCAGTTTGCCGGTCTCGGCGCTCTCCGCGTAGAGCTCGTCGAAGTTGTCCTTTAGCATTCGCGCCGCGTCCCACGTCGACATGGCGCGGCGGTGGAAGAAAGTGAAGTCGTTGATCTCGATGGAGTAGGGCGTGTTGACGATCGGCCCGTGATCCGTCTGGATGAGGTAGGGCTGGTCGTCGTTCATGTAGTCGCAGAAGAAGATCAACCCGTTCTCCGCGAGAATGTCCGGCGTGCGCGGCGTGCCGCGCAGGCTCGACGAAAGCCAGCCTTTCGCCTTGCGCCCGAGCGTGCGCTCGTAGGCATCGAGCGTCGCCCGGATCACCTTGCGCTCGGCAGCCTCGTCGAAGGCGAACCGCGTGAGAAGCTCGCCCTGCTCGTAGTTGTGCGCGACGATTTCCCAGCCGCGCGCGTCGGCGTGCGCCACGATCTCGGGCCGCTCCAGCGCGGTTTTCGCGTTGATCGTGCACGACAGCGGCACGCCGGCCTCCTCGAATACCTTGAAGAGGCGCCACACTCCCACGCGCAAGCCGTACTCGCGCCACGTGAAGTTCGGAAAATCGGCGACGTTCCCGGGCAGCGGGTCCGGCAGCATGGGTGGCCCGCCTGCGTAGTAGGGCTCGCGATAATCCTTCACGAGATCCCAGTACTCACAGTTCATCGTGACGATCACCGCGAGACGCTTGCCGCCGGGCCAGCGGAGCGGCTTGCGCTTGACGATCGGGACCCAGTCGTAATGCATAGTCGTGGGCGGCGTGCCTGTGGTGGAGAACGTGCGGATTCTACACGCGCGCTGCGCGCCTGCGGTCGCGCAGAACTTCACGCCCGAGCAACACCGCAGCAAGTGCAGCGCCGGCCAGTTCGAGCGCGAGCGCGCCCGCGAAACCGTGACCTGGAACGAGCAGGGCAATTCCGGCCGCGACGAATCCGATGCGCATGCCGGGGCCGAGCACCCGGCGGAAGTAACCGCCGATGCCGAGCGAGGCGACCCACACGCCGACGAGTGCCGTCAACGTCGCCTGGGCAACGTCGAGAAACGAGCCTTCCAGGAGGAGCGCCGGCGAGAGCACGAACAGGAACGGCATGATGAAAGCCGGCCAGCCATATTTGCAGGCCAGCAGCGCGGTCTTCATCGCCGGTGCCTCGGCGAGGTTCGCGGCAGTGAACGCCGCGATCGCCACCGGCGGCGTGATCATCGACAGGATCCCGAAATACAGCACGAACATGTGCGCGGCCATCGGCGCCACGCCGATCTGGATCAGGGGCGGTGCCGCGAGCGTCGCGACCATCAGGTACACCGCAGTGGTGGGCATTCCCATGCCGAGGATGATCCCGACGATCGCAGTGAGCAGAAGCAGCAAGAAAAGATTGCCCTCCCCCACCTGCACCAGCACGAAGGTCAGGCCGAATCCCAGTCCGGTGACCTGGATGACGCCGATGATGAGTCCTGCCATCGCGCCGATCACGATGATCTCCACCGAGGTCGTACCGGTCGCGGTCAGGCAGGCGACGAGACTCTTGGGAGTGAGCCGCCGGCCCTTGTAGCTGAACACCGACCCGGTCACCGCAATCGTGATCGCTGCCCAGAGGGCGGCCGTGTCGGGCGTCCGATTGAGCGCGAACAGCGCTACGATGAGAACGACGAACGGGACCAGGAAGTGCCAGCCTTCCCTGAGCACCTGTCCCGCCCGCGGCATCGTCTCCATCGTTACCCCGGTGATCTGCTTGCGTGCCGCTTCGATATCGGCTTGCATGAACACTGCGATGTAGTAGAGCAGCGCCGGCAGGAGGGCCGCGATCATCACCTCGGCGTACGCGACCTGCAGCAGCTCGGCCATCAGGAACGCCGCGGCACCCATGATCGGCGGCATGATCTGGCCGCCGGTCGAGGCGACGGCCTCGATTGCGCCCGCGGCGGCGGGGGAATAGCCCGCACGCTTCATCAGCGGAATGGTGAGGACACCGGTCGAGGCGACGTTGGAGACGGCGCTGCCCGAGATCGTCCCGAAGAATGCGGAGGCCAGGATCGCGATCTTCGCCGAGCCACCGCGCGTGCGTCCCATCAGCGCGATCGCGAGGTCGGTGAACCACTCGGAGCCGCCAGCGCGAAAGAGCAGCTGGCCGATCAGGATGAAAAGCAGCACGACGGTGGTGATAATCGTGAGCGGGAGGCCGAACAGCGCGTTCGGGTCGACGGCAAGATAGGCAAGGAGGCGGTCGAACGGCTGCGCGCGGCCTTGCAGGGAGCCCGGGACCAGATTGCCGAAGAGGCCGTAGAGCAGGAAGACCACGAGAATCGCGACGAGCGCCCCACCGGCGGACCGGTAGAGTGCCGCAATCACGAGTGGAACGAGCACGGCGCCGAGCGCGAAGCTTTCCTGGCGGTGCTTGAGGAATTCTCCCGTGAGGTCCGGGAAGCGCACGGCGAGATAGGCACAGACGCCGAATCCCAGGAGCGCGAAGAAGGCGTCGCTCCACAGGGCGAGCGTGCTGCGCGGACCACCGCCGGCGGGTCCCTGCAGGAAGACGATCGAGAGTGCGAGTCCCAGCACGGCCGCGAGCGCTTGCGGCGGCAGCAGACGAAGCCCGAGCCGCAATGGCAGCTCGAACGCGAGCGCGATGACGATCAGGCTGATCAGCGCGCCGAGGACCGGACGGATCGCCTCGGCCGCGCGGACGAGCCGCCAGTTGCCCGCGGCGGGAGCGCCGGTTTTCAATGGAGGTCTGCGCTAGAGCCACGCCAGCGCCGTGCACACACTGCTGCCGTCCGGCAGCCGCAGGCGCGGCGGCGGTTAGGCGAGGGTGGAGGGTGTCAGGAGTCTCCTCGGCCCGCGCCCCAGAGCCCGACTTCCTTGTAGAGCTTCACCGCGCCGGGATGATAGGGCAGCCCCTGGTCCTTCGCCATGTTCTTGGGGAAAAAGCTGGTCCAGAGCGGCGACAGGGTCTTGAGATCCTTCTCGTGATCGTGCATCGCCTTGGTCACCTTGTAGACGACGTCTTCCGACACGCCCTTGTTCGCCCAGAGCATGTAGTCGAACGCGAAGACCTTTGTCGGCTTGTCGATTCCGGCCAGGTTCGGCCGGGGCTTGACCTCGGCCACGAAAGTGCGCGGCGCGGAGACCAGCCCGCGCTTCACCGCATCCGGGGTATCGAGCACGTCGATGAATCGCACGCCGCCCGAGACCGACGCGTTCAGCTCCTTCACCGATGCGGACCCCACGGCTGCGATCATCGCGTCGATCTTGCCTTCCTTGAACGCGTTGAAGCCGGCCGCGAGCGCGACGACCGGCACTTTTTGAACGCTGTCCCAGCTTACGTCGCCGTTGGCAAGGCTGCCCGACATCAGGTGCTGAAAAAGTGGTGCCGAGTCGAATCCGGACGGAATGCGCTTGCCCTTGAGGTCGGCCGTCGTGTTGATCCCGGAATCCTTGCGCACCAGGAGACCGGTTTGAAACACCATCATCGTCGCCACCAGACGCAGATTGTCGGCCTTCTCGCCCTGCGAGAGCCCGGTGCCGGTGAAGGCCATGTACGTCTGCATCATGTTGGCCACGCCGAACTCGAGCTCGCCCTGTGTTGACGATCGGGATGTACTGCTGCGTGCCGCCCATCGGCTGCGGCCGCATCTGGAGGCCGCCACCATACTGCGACACGATCTTGGAGATTCCGGCCGTCACTTGCGCGGTCGCGCCGCCCTTCGTGGTGCCGATGCCGACTGTCTGGGCGCAGTGCGCCACCCGCAGGCGCAATGAGCATGGCGAGCACGGCCGCTGTTCCGATGATTCTCGATGGTTTCAACATGTGTCCCTCCTCCGTGTATCGATACCCGGCCGGCACATTCGCCGGCCTGCACGCCGTATAGGCGACTCGCTCTTCGGACCCTTCTTGAATAATACCTGCCGCCGGCTAGGCCCAGTATTGCTTGACGCCCATCGCGACCACGCGATCGTAGGCGACGGGAGCGGAGAGCAGCCCGATCTCGCGCGCAAACTGATTCATTTCCGCCACGGTCCGCTCCGAAATGGCGGCGTCGTAGAACGGGGTATCCCGGCGGATCAGCTCGGCGATCAGTCCGGCCTCGTCGGGCGGAAACAGAGCCTTGCCGACGGCCGTGGCCCGCTCGGGATCTTCCTTCAGCGCACGCTGCGCGCCGACGATTGCCCGGACCGCCGCCGCGGCGACGTCCGGCTGCTCGTCGACGAGCTTCTGCGTCGCGACCAGCGCAGGGAACGTGTACCCGCGCGCTGCGGGTGGTCCGTCGCGGCGCGCGTCGATCACCACGGTCCCGATCCCCCGCCGCACTGCCACCTCGGCGCCCATTCCGTTCGCCCAGAATCCGTCGAGCTTGCCTTGGGCGAGCGCATCGGCGGCCATCAAGCCGAATGAAACCGTGTTGCCGACCGCGAAGCCGGGGACCGGTCCGAGGTCGAGATCGCGCGCCGGATCCATTCCTGCCACTTCGAGCATGCGCCGCAGTCCGTCGACCGGCCCGGGCGCGGCGCCGATCCGCATACCCTTCACCGCGCGCAGGTCGCCGCGCTTCACGCCTGCATCCTTGCGCACGACGAGGAACCAGTACATGTGCTGCGCCAGAGCGCACAGCAGCCGGCATCCCGCCCAGTCCTTGAACGCATAGAGTGGTGCGTGCGATGCGCCCCCGACGAGATCCAATTTGCCGTCACGCAGTGCCTCGTACGTCTTGGTGACCGGATAGAGGAGCTCGAGCTGCGCGTCGAGGCCTTCCTGTTTGAAGAACCCCATTTCCACTGCGGCAATCGCCGGAAAATAGGAGGGCGAGATCAGATCGGGAATCGCAACGCGCAGCGCCATGGCATTCAATCCAATTCTCCAATTCCAAGGAGAATATTAGTGGCAGGGCAATCCGGTGCTCGCCTGTCGTCGACGGAAATTGCCGCCACGTCATCGACCCGTTGCCATGCACGCGTGCCGCATTGACACGAGGCTTCGGCAACAGTACGGTCGCAGGGCCTTGCGTGTCAACTGCGAAAACCGACCGCCGAACCGTTGTGCTCCAGTCCCTCTAACCCGCCGTTTCTCCCGTGTCCCGCGACGTCTCGATACTAGTAGTCGGCGCAGGCCCGGTCGGCACCGTGGCTGCTCTCGCCTGCGCGCAGCGTGGCCACACTGTTCGCCTCATCGAGGCCGAGCAGCGCGTCAACGATAGCCCGCGGGCCTCGACCACGCAGCCCCCGACACTCGAGATCATTGCCGGACTCGGGCTCATCGATGAATACATCGCACAGGGAATAGTGGCCCGTGTATTCCAGTTCTGGGATCGGCCGACAAAGACCCTCATTGCAGAGTTCGACTTCGATCGGCTGCGTGACGAGACACCGTTTCCCTATGTCGTGCAGACCGAGCAGCACAAGCTGGCCAATATGGGCATTGCGCGATTGCGTGCGATGCCGAACGCGCAGGTCCAGCTCGGTATGCGGGTGACAGGCCTCGAGCATTCTGCCGATCGCGTGGTGGTGCGCACGGAAGATGCCGAGGGCGCGCACGAGTTCGTCGCCGATTACGTGATCGGATGCGACGGCGGTCGAAGCACGGTGCGCAAAGCGCTCGGCATCGAGTTCGAGGGTTTCACCTGGCCGGAGCGCTTCCTGGTCATCACGACGGCCTTCGATTTTCAGGCGGCGATCGGCTGCTCGATTCGCAACTACATGGCGGGCCCCGACGAATGGACCAATCTCTTCAAGGTTGCCGGGGACGATCTGAAGGGGCGCTGGCGTGCGGTGTTCAACACGCGCCAGGACGAGACCGACGAGGAGGCGGTCTCGGATGCGGCCGTGCGCGCCCGCCTTGCGCGTTGCTACGCAGAAGGCGCTGACTGGGCGCATCTCAATCTCTACAACGTGCACCAGCGTGTCGCGAAGCACTTTCGCAAGGGGCGCGTGTTCCTGGCCGGCGATGCGGCGCACGTCAACAATCCGATTGGCGGACTCGGCCTCAACTCCGGCATTCACGAAGTCTGGGATCTGGCGGGGCTGCTCGACCGCGTGATACGCGGCGACGCGGACGCGAGCCTCCTCGACACATATGAGCGCCGGCGCCGTCCCCTCAACATCGAATTCGTGCAGGAACAGACCGTTGCCAACAAGCGGCGGCTCGAGGAGACCGATCCCGAGCGTCGCGCGGAACGATTCCGCGAACTGCGCGCCATGGCGGATGACCCTGCCCGGCATCGGGCGTTCCTGCTGCGTGCCGGGCTGATCGACAGTGTCCGGCGGGCTGCGACGCTCGCTTGACATGGCGCGTTCATCCGAGTCGCCGGTGTACGTTGGCATGAGGCCCTGATATGAAGACGCTGCGTGTAGGCGCGTTCGAGATCGATCGGGTCGTTGAGAACGAGGGTCCGTTCGCAGCGCCCGATTTCCTGCTACCCGGGATTAAACCGGAGCTGATCGCCGCGCACTCGGACTGGCTGATGCCGCGCTACATCGATCCGGCGGACGGTCGCGTGATCATGGCTTTTCAGAGCTTCGTCCTCCGCACGGCGCGCCACACTATCCTCATCGACACCTGCGTGGGAAACGACAAGCCCCGTCCGCTGCGCCCGACCTGGCATATGCAGCGGCATCCGTTCCTCGATCGGTTGCGTGCGGCCGGAATTGCGCCCGAGGGCGTCGACCTCGTGCTCTGCACCCATCTGCACGCCGATCACGTCGGGTGGAACACGCAGCTCGCGAATGGGTGCTGGGTGCCGACGTTTCCCAACGCGCGCTACATCTTCGCGCGCCGCGAGTACGAGCACTGGGAGCAGGCGTATCGCGCAGCGCTCAAGTCCGGTGCCGAGCTGCCTAACCACGGGTCATTCGCGGACAGCGTGCTGCCGGTCGTGGAAGCGGGGCGCGCGGTGCTGGTCGAGTCCGACCATGCGATCGAGGATGGCGTGCGGCTGGAGGCGGCGCCCGGTCACACGCCGGGCAATTGCGTCCTCCATGCGCGCGACGGTCCGGACCATGCGATTTTCGTCGGAGACGTGTTCCACACCGCAGCGCAGCTTGCGGATCCGTCGCTCTCGTCGCAGTTCTGTGCCGATCCGGCCCGGTCCGCGCAGACTCGCAGGGCGCTTTGCGAGCGCTACGCGGACAGCGCGACCGCGGTCCTTGCGGCGCATTTCCCCACGCCGGTCGCAGGACGGATCGTGGGTCATCGAGGCGCCTTCCGGTTCGACGTCTGATGCAGACCCTCCAGCAGTTGATCAACGGGCTGATGCTGGGCGGAATCCTGGCGTTCGTCGCCGTCGCCTTCACGCTCACGATCGGGATGCTCAACTTCCTGAACTTCACCATCCCGGCGCTCTTCATGCTCGCCGCCATGACGACCTGGGCACTGTCGACCACCGGCAACCACATGTTCGCGCTCGGCATGCACTGGCTGCCGGCAGCCGCAATCGGCATCGGCGTGGCGGTCGTCGCGTCGCTGATCATCGAGCGATCCACCTACCGGTTCATGAAGGCAAAGTACGGCGACGCCACCGAGCACGCGTTGCCGCTCGTCTCGTCGCTCGGCTTCCTGATCATCTTCGAGCATCTGGTAATCTCGATCTGGGGTACCGACCCGCACCGTTTCGAGTTGCCGTTCCGCGATGCAAACATCCGCATCGGTGAACTGGTGATCGGCATTCCCCATCTGACCAGCCTCGTCCTGGCGATCACGCTCGTGTGGCTGCTGTCGACGCAGCTCAAGCGCTCCCGGATCGGGCGGGCGCTGCGGGCGATCGCCGAGAATCCCGAAGCGGCGACGCTGATGGGCGTCGAGGTCTACCGGATCGTGCCGATCGTCTTCGTGATCGCGGGCGTGCTCTCGGGGCTCGCCGGGATCCTGTACGCGGCGAGCTACGGGACCGTGACACCGTACGTGGGCGATGTGGTTGCCGCGGACGCGATTGCGGCGATGGTTCTCGGCGGGCTCGGCAACGTCTGGGGAGCGATCGTCGGCGGGCTGCTTGTCGGACTGGTGAAAGTGTTCGCAATCAGCACCTTCGGCGCGGAGATCGAAAAGATTCCCGTCTGGGGCCTGCTGCTCGTGATCCTCGTGTTGCGGCCGACCGGGATCTTCGGGCACACGCGCATCGGCAAGGGGAAATTCTGATGGCGGCCGGCGCGCACGACGGGGGGGCCCTGTGAGCGGATATGCGGCCGGCGTGCTCGCCACGCTGTGCATCAATATCGTGGTCGCCTACTCGGTGTTTCTGCCCGCCGCCGCGGGGCTGCTCAATCTCGGTGCGGCCGGGTTCGTGCTCGTCGGCGCCTACACCGCGGGCGGCCTGACGTCGCTCCAGGATTGGCCGCTCTGGGCGGCGATTCCGGCCGGAGGCCTGGCGGCCGGCGCGATTGCGTTCGTGATCTCGTTTCCCATCCTGCGTACGCGCGGCGTGTACATGGTGCTCGCGACGTTCGCGTTCGCCGAGGTGGTGGGAGGCGTAATACTCAACATCGACGCGCTCGGCGGCGCCTCCGGCCTGTCCGTGATCGCCTACGCGGGACTACCGGTGGTGGTCCCGGTCACGATCGCGGTGATGGCGTTCGTCGCGTGGCTGCTCGCGACCCGCTTCGGACTTGCGATGCGCGCGACGCACGACGACGAGAACGTCGCGACGCTATTCGGTGTCAACTTGCGGCTCACCCAGGTCGCCGCGTTCACCATCGGAGGCTTGCTCGGGGGCGTGGGCGGCGCTCTGCTCGTTCACCAGTTCAACTTCATTGATGTGCAGACGACCGGCGTGCTGTTCAGCATCTTCGTGCTGCTCTACGTGCTGATGGGGGGCACGCAGACCGCCTGGGGACCGGTGGCCGGCGCGCTGTTCTTCACGCTCGTGCCCGAACTGCTGCGCCGGGTGTCGGAGGTCGACCCGAGTCTGAAGTTTCTCGAGGGCGCGCGCTACATCGTGTTCGGTGTCGCGGTGGTGCTCCTGATGATGCTGCGGCCCGAGGGGCTCGTTACCCGAACGTTGCTGGAGCGGTTGTCGATCCGGAGTCGCCGGGCGGGATCCGCAGAGGAGCGTGCATGAGCGACGCCATCCTCGACATCGAGAACGTACACAAGCGATTCGGCGGGCTCAAGGTCATCGACGCGGTGACATTTTCCGTGCGACGCGGCAGCCGCACGGCGCTGATCGGGCCCAACGGCGCGGGCAAGACGACGGTGTTCAATCTTGTCAGTGGAATCTATCCCGTCGACGAGGGCAGGATCGTCATCGACGGACTCGACATCACCGAGGTTTCCGCGCGCGCGCGCATCCGGCACGGCATCGCGCGTTCGTTCCAGAACGTCCGCCTGATGCCGCATCTCTCGACCGTCGAGAACGTCATGCTCGGCGAGCACTCGCGGGTCGCGCCGCTCGCGCTGTCGCGCGGTCGCCGCGCGGCCGCCTCGGCGGAGGCGGCGCTACGCGATGCGGGGCTCGACACCTATCCGGGACAGGTGGTGGCGAACCTGCCATACGGCGTGCAGAAGCGTATCGAGGTGGTGCGTGCCCTCATGGCCAGACCGAAACTGCTGCTCCTCGACGAGCCCGCAGCGGGACTGAATTCGGCCGAGACCGATGCGCTGGGCCGCCTGCTCGAAGGCGTCTCGGCGCGTGGTGTGACCCTGCTGGTGGTGGAGCACGACATGCACTTCGTGCGCACGCTGTGCGATAGCGTCGTCGTGCTCAATTTCGGGCAGAAGATCTTCGAAGGCACGCCGGACGCGGTGCACCGCGATCCCGGCGTCCTCGAGGCCTACCTGGGCACGCAAGCGCACAACCCCGGGAAGGCGGCATAGGCATGCTGCTCGAGATCGAGAACCTCGATGTCCGTTACGGGCGGACGCACGCCGTGAAAGGGATGTCGCTCACGCTCGATGCGGGCGAGATCGTCACCGTGCTGGGCGCGAACGGCGCGGGCAAGAGCTCGTTGCTCAAGGCGGTCCAGGGGGTCGTGCGCGTGGCCGGTGGTGGAGTTCGGCTCAACGGCAACGACATCACCCGCTGGAGCGCGCCGCGCCGCGTCGCGCACGGCCTGGTCCTGGTGCCTGAAGGACGGCAGATCTTCACGAGCCTGACCGTGCACGACAATCTGCTGATGGGCGCATACACGCGCCGCGATGATGCCGGAGCGGACATCGCTGCGATCTACGAGCGGTTTCCGAATCTCGCGGAGCGCCGCCACATGTCCGCCGCGGTGCTATCGGGCGGCGAGCAGCAAATGCTCGCGATCGGCCGCGCGCTCGTGGCACGTCCGGCGCTGATGATGCTCGACGAGCCTTCGCTGGGGCTTTCGCCCTTGCTGGTCGAGCGCCTGTTCGCGCTCATCCGGGAGCTCAACCGCGAGGGGCTGGCGATCCTGCTGGTCGAGCAGAACACCCACATGGCGCTTGCGACCGCGCATCGAGGCTACGTTCTCGAACTCGGTCGCACGGCCCTCGTCGGCACCACGGCCGAGCTGGCCGGGGACGCCGGTCTTGCGGCCGCGTATCTCGGTACCGCCTGACGGCGGGTAGAATCCGTTTGCAACATCCACCAGGAGAAGCTAGATGAAACGCACCCTATTGAAAGTCGCGGTGACGGCACTGATTGCTGCCGCATTCGCCGCACCGGCCGCCGCCGAGGATCTTGTGCTCGGACTGACCACCGCAAAGACCGGCCGCTACGCGAGCGTCGGCGCGCCCACCGAGATCGCGGTCGACATCGCGGTCGCGGAGATCAATGCCGCCGGCGGCGTGAACGGCCGCAAGCTGCGGGTCGAGAAATTCGACACCGCCAGCGATGCGAAGAACGCACAGGTCGCCGCGCAGCGATTCGCCGAGGATGCCAAGGCGCTCGCAATCATCGGGCCGTTCTCCAGCCAGGAGGCGCAGGTTGCGTTCGCCGCCGGCGAGCGACTCGAGATCGTCCAGATGCCGAACGCAGCGTCCGCGCCAGGCCTCACCAAGGATCGCAAGTGGGCGTTTCGCATGACCGAGGACGAGGGCAAGCAGTTCAGCCGCCTGTTGAAGACGCTTGCCGCGAAGAACGTGGTCAAGGAGAAGACCGCGGCCGTGATGTACCCGAGCGACGAGTTCGTCGGCAAGTCGCTGGCAGCGTGGATGCCGAAGCTCATGGAGGCCGACGGCTGGACGCTTGTGATTCCACCCGAGGGTTTCCCGACCGCTGCGACGGACCTCTCGCCGCACGTCACCAAGCTGCAGGGCAAGAATCCCGCGGTGCTCGCGTTTGCGGGACTGCCCGGGGGCGCCGCGAAGGTGATGAAGGAGGTGCGCCGCCAGGGCCACGACAGCGTGCTGATCGGCGCGCAGATTTTCTCCGATCCGGATATCGCGAAAATCCTCGGTCCGGACGGCGAGGGGGCGGTCTTCGTCGCCTGGTACTGGTGGGACGCAAATGACCGCACGCGCGCGTTCGAGAAGAAATTCCTCGCGGAGGCGAAGAAGCGCGGCGTGAACAAGAGCGGCGCGCACCACGTCGATGCCTCGGCCTACGATATCGTCTACGTCTACGCCGATGCGATGAAACGCGCCGGCGTCACGGGCGATCCGGCGAAGCTGAAGGCCGAGCGAAACGCGATTCGCGAAGCGCTTGCAACGACCAACATGGAGGGCGTGACAGGCCAGATCTGTTTCGACAAGGACCGCGACGCAGAGCTACCCGGCTACATCATCCAGATCAAGAACGGCCAGCGCACGCTGCTTGACTCGCATCCGTCCGACAAGTGCAGCTAGTGTCGTGTTTCACAAATAAGTTAGCATAAGTTATTGCATGTCCTTCGAGATATTGAATCCGCTGTGAGCGGATCCTCGAATGAGAACCGGCGCGTACTGCAGATCGTAATGGTCGTCGTAGTGACTGATGTTAGCGGTGAGTTCAACTGCACGCTTTGCTACGGAGCTCGCGGCAGTCTGCCTTGTTGGGCTGATGCGCCGGGCAAAGATCGTGCTGCGCGCGGCGTGACGGTGAAGCCAACAGTGCGTAGGTTGCGATGTAGCTGAACGTGGTGAGCGGACGCGACGGTCGAGCCAAGCGCGCACCTTGGCGTGTTTGTCAGCCATCGTCTGCAAGGTTGTCGATGATCAAATGTGCGCCCGAGGACGCCCGTACGTTGCGGTCTGAGATGGACGCAGCAGTGCCAGGAACTCCTGATGGCGATGTCGGGCCTTGCACACGCAAGCCGATGACCGCCACGCAATGGAGCGTGCGCATCGTTTGCGCAAGCCACCAACGTGAGGCGCCGTCGATGGCTTGCAGCCGTGCTGTTCAAACTCTCTGGCGTTGCCAGCCGCACCGGCAGCAACGAGCTGGGTCAATCTGACCACCTGATCCGTTCTTTCGTCCACCGAGAGGTGCGCGACAGTTGTGCGGCTTCGTACCTGAACCCGCCCGACTGTCGCGCTCGTGCTCTCGGTGGACGAGAAGAGCCAGATTCAGGCGCTCAACTCGCACCCAGCTCGTTGCTGCCCATGGGGCTGGGCTATCTCGAGCAGCGTGACAGCACGACTACCAGCGGCACGGCACCACCACGTTGGTTTGCTGCGCTCGATGTGCGCGCTCCATTGCGTGGCGGTCACCACTTGCAATGCAAGTCCCGACATCGCCATCAGGAGTTCCTGGCCTTTCTTCGTCCATCTCAGACCGCAACGTACCGGCGACCTTGGACGTACATCTCGATCATCGACAACCCTTACGGACGACGGCCACAAACACGCCAAGGTGCGCGCCTTGCTCGACCGTCGCCTCCGCGTTACCACTTCAGCCACACCCCAACCTACGCCTCCTGGCTTCACCATCCAGCCGCATGCAGCCGGTCTTTGCCCGGCCATCAGCCCAACAAAGCATTCGCCGCGGCTCCGTACCAACGCTTGCGTTGAACTCCTCGCCAACTTCCATCACTACGTCGACCATTACGCTCTTCAGTACGCGCCCGTTCTCATTCGTGGACTCGCTCACAGCGGATTCCATATCTCGCCAAGATGCGATGTCTTACGCTCACTTATTTCCGAAACACGACACTAGAGAAGCCTTGGTGAAATCCGTCATTCCCGCGAATGCGGGAATCCAGACCGATCCCTTTCACAAGCTAGCTAGATCCCCGCTTACGCTGGGATGACGGACGTCTGCGGGCCTTGCCTAGAGAATCGCTGGCAAGTCGGGACGAGGCTGCAGCGCTCGCGCTGCAGCCTCGTCTGGATCGAGCGAAGCGTCCCACAGCTTGCCGACCAGTCGCCGGCCCGTCACGCCGTTCGAGGCGTCGGAGAGCAACCAGAGCAGCGCGGCATTCATGACGTTCGCCGGAAGCAGGTGGCCGTCGGCTCCGCGCCGCCCGGGCCCACTGCCCGGAATGAAGCTGGTGTCGGTCGCGCCGCCCGGCAGCAGCACGTTCACGGTGACGCCGGTATCGGCCAGATCCTGCGCCCAGACGCGGCTCATTGCCTCGAGCGCCGCCTTCGATGGGCCGTAGGGCGAATAGCCGACTCGCACCATCGTGCCCGGGCTGGTCGAGATGTTCACGATCCGCCCGAATCCGGTCCGGACCATGTGCGGTGCGGCCGCATGCGCCATGAGAAACGGGCCGAGCGCATTCGTCTCGAGGATGTCGCGCCAGCGGTCGACGGGCGCCTCCCAGAACCGCGGCGGTGAAACGTTGAACCGCTCGCTGATGTGCCGCATGCCGACGCCGGCATTGTTGACCAGGCAGTGCAGCGCGCCGAACGCGCCGAGCGTCCCTGCAACGACGCGTTCGCACGCCGAGGCGTCGCGCACGTCGGCCATGACTCCGACGAAGCGGCCCGGTCCCGCCGCTGCGACCACATCGGCTTCGACCTGCGCCAGCTCTGACGCCGAGCGAGCGCTCGCCGCGACCTTCGCGCCGGCGCCGGCCAGTGCGAGGACGAACTCCCGTCCGATGCCGCGCCCGCCACCGGTGACGATGACGACGCGGCCACGCAGAGAAGGATGTGGGGGCATGGCAAGGTGGCGCGAACCCGCATCGGCCGGAATAGTGAATGACGTGCGTATGCTAACCCGGACGCATGGGCAGGTCCCGCGTTACGTCGCTTGGCGGTGGATTCGGTATCATGAACCATCTCCATTCGCGACGAGACAACCCCGGAGGCCTGCATGCAACCGTACAAGATTTCCGATGCGGTCCGGGCACGGGTCATCGCGCGCCAGGGGCGATTGTTCGCGCACGAGACGATCGACGCGCCGCGCGCCGCGCTGCTGGTCGTCGACATGCAAAATTACTTTGTTGCGGAAGGATTCCCCGCCGAAGTTCCGGCATCGCGCGGCATCGTCCCGGCGATCAACCGCATCGCCCGGGCACTGCGGGAAGCGGGCGGGACGGTCGTCTGGATCCGCACCACCGCGCGTGGCGCGCTCGAGCGCTGGGCGAACCACCATCGACACATGCTCACGGACACGCGGCGGACGGCGCGTCTCGCGGGGCTCGCCGAGGACGCCGAGGGGTTCCGGCTCTTCCCCGCGCTCGAATCGCAACCGGGCGATCTGCAGGTGGAGAAGATCCAGTACAGCGCGTTCGTCGCGGGCTCCTCGCGGTTGCACGAGATCCTGAAGGCACGTGGCATCGAGTCTCTGCTCGTCGCCGGCACCGCAACCAACGTGTGCTGCGAATCGACCGCGCGCGACGCGATGATGCTCGACTACCGCGTCGCGATGCTCGCCGACGCGAATGCCGCGGCGACCGACGCCGAGCACGCCGCGGCGCTGGATGCGATCGCGCTCTTCTTCGGCGACGTGATGACCGTCGACGAGGCGGTCGCACGGCTGCGACCCGCGGTCGAGCGCAAGAGCGCATGAAGTCCGTCACGCGCGCCGCTGGCCGCGACGATTTGACGGCGGCGTTGCGCCTCGCGCCGCCGCGCGGCGCACGCGTGCTGGTCGCCGGCGGCTGCGGCGGTATCGGGCGTGCGGTGGTGGCGGCGGGGCGCATGGCCGGGTTGCGAATTGCCGTGTTCGATCTCGCGCGTTCGCTCGCGGAAAATCCTCTCCCACGTGGCGTGCAGGCGTATGCGCTCGATGCGTCCCAGCCGGATTCGGTCGATTCTGCTTTCGCTGCATTGCGGCGCCGCTGGCGCGGAATCGACGGCCTGGTGAACCTGGTCGGATTCGCGCGCGAGCGCGTACCGGTCGCCGCGACCACGCCCGCGGCATGGAATGAAGTGATCGAGGGAAACCTGCGTGCCGCCTTTCTGGTCTGTCAGGGGGCGCTGCCGATGATGAACGCCGCGGGCGGCGGGTCGATCGTGAACATCGCGTCCGGGCTCGCGCTACGCGTCCTGCCTGGATTTGCGCCCTATTCGGCCGCAAAGGCCGGGGTCATCGCGCTCACCAAGGCGCTCGCCGTGGAGAACGCCCCGAGGATCCGCGCCAACGCGGTCGCGCCTGCGGCGGTCGATACCGCGTTCCTGCGCGGTGGCACCGGCCGGCGTCGGACCGCCAAGCATCTGGATGTCGCGTCCTACATCAAGACGATCCCCCTCGGGCGCATTGCGCGACCGGCGGAAATCGTCGGTCCCGTCATGTTCCTGCTCGGTCCTGCCGCGGGCTACATGACCGGGCAGGTGCTCTGGGTCAACGGTGGCGGCCTCACGCCTTGACTGCGCGACCCGACCCCCGACTACTCGACTGACGCGGCAAGCCGCAGACCTTCGATCATCGAGCTCTTCAGGAGATAGGGCAGGGCGAGCGCCGGATCCGCGGCGGTGCGCTGGAGATTGGCGAGGAGTTCGCGGCGCCGCGCCGGATCGCGCTCGCGCATGCGCGAGCGATTGCGCTCCGCCTGTTGGATGATCTGCTCGATCGCTACCGGCCGGCGCTGGCGCTCGTAGCGATCGAGCAGCGCCGCGTCCGCGCCGTTCCAGACTGCGGCAAGTGTCTCCGCGAGGTTCACCGCGTCGTGAACGCCGCCGTTCATCCCCATCCCGCCGCTCGGGCTATTGAGGTGCGCGGCGTCACCCGCGAGCAGCACGCGCCAGGCGCGATAGCGGTCCGCGACGCGCTGGTGAATGCGATACGGGCGCTTCTCCAGTACGTGGTAGCGCTCGGGCCGTGTCACCACGTGCTGCAGATGCCACTCGATAGCGTCGTCGGCGATCGCCTGGTCGATCGACTCGCCCTCGCGCGGATAGAAGCTGCAGCGCCAGACGTCGGGCAGACGAAGCAGGCTGAAGGTGCCGTGCTCGGCCCAGCAATAGTTCACCCCTGAGAGATGCGGCAGATGAGCGGCGAACTCGAAGTCAGTGGTGACGAGCATCGTCGTTTCCGGATAGGTCTCGCCGGCGAAGCCGATGCCGACTGCTTCGCGGACCGTGGAGCGAGCGCCGTCGGCGCCGATGACGTAACGCGCCCCGAGCTCGATCGTCTCGCCGGCGCGCTCGGCGATGATCGTGACGTGATCGGCATCCTGTCGCAATCCGGTGACCCGGGTGTCGAACCAGCTCTCGATGCCGTCCTGCACCTGAATGCGCGCGAGCAGCGCATCGCTGAGTTTCCATTGTTCGCATTGCAGGCGGTACGGATGAGGGGTCTCGCCCGCGAGCACGCCGAGGTCGAACTCGGCATATTCGCCGGTGGCGTGCATGCGCACCTGCCAGGTCGGCGTGATGCGACCCTGCGCGATGAGCTCGGGCGTGACGCCGTCCGCGTCGAGCATCTCGAGCGTGGGCGGGTGAAAAGTCGAGGCGCGCAGATCGCGTGGCGGCGCGGCATTCTGCTCCAGCAGGAGCACGGGAACGCCCGACTTTGCAAGCTGCAGCGCGCACATCAGCCCCACGGGCCCGGCCCCCACGACGATCGTGCGCACGTTGCTCGACAGCATGAGGCGCGATTATATGGACGGCGCGCCGCTCCGGTTGCCGCGAAGCCCGCTGATCGCTACAGTGCGCGCAATCGATGCGACGAAGACGTGGATGAATCTTCCGGAATATGGCGCACGGGGACTGGTGGGCGTGCTGCCGCCCCAGGCGAACACCAACGTCGAAGCCGAGTTTTCGGTGCTGCTGCCCGCCGACGTGGCATGCGCGACGGCGCGCCTGACTAGCTATGCGGACGATTCGCGCGCGCGACTCATGGGGTATTTTGAGAACGTCGGTGCCACGCTGCGCCAGTTCGACACCGCTTCACCCGCCGTGATCGCGTTTGCCTGCACCGGTTCGACCTATCTCATCGGGCATGGAGGCCGAGCGCGCGGTCTTCGACCAGCTCGCCTCGGAGCGGGGTGCGCCGATCGTGTCGGCGGCCGCGGCCCTGCTTGCCGCGCTCGACGCGCTCGGCGCGCGGCGCATTGCGCTCGTGTCGCCGTATCCGCCCTGGTTGACCGAAGCCTGCGCGGCGTTCTGGCGCGCGCAGGGCCGGGAGATCGCCGACGTACGCTCTCCGGCAGGCGACCGCACCGACACCCGCCGCATTTATGCGCTCGGCTCCGCCGACGGACTCGCGGCGCTCGACGGGCTCGATGCCTCGGGCGTCGACGCAGTGGTGGTGACCGGGACCGGAATGCCGAGTCTGGGCATCATCGCGCGCTCGCGCATCGGGGTGCCGGTCCTCTCGTCGAACCTGTGCCTTGCGTGGCAAGCGATGCAGGTGCTGGGCGATGCGACCCCCCTCGCCGCGTGGCTCGACGGCAGCGCGGGCTGGCGCGAGCGTCTTGCCGCACGCTTTCCCGGTGCAGTAGCGTAAGCAGGCCGGCCGAGCCGGTGGCGCCGCTCACCGTGTAAACTCGGAGTCGCCGCCAGACGCGCGGGAACAAGGGCATGAGCGACACGGATATCTACCGCCAGCAGAACTTCGGCAACCGGATCGGCTTCGGCCGCAAGGCGGCGCTCCTCGTCGTCGATTTCACCGTGGGCTTCAACGACCCTGCGCTCTTCGGCGGCGGCAACATCGATCCGGCCGTCAAGCGGACCGTGGGACTGCTCGAATTCTTTCGCGGTGCCCGGCTGCCGGTTGCGTACACGCGCGTGGTTTATGCCGATGACGGATCCGACGCCGGCGTGTTCGCAATCAAGGCGCCGCGACTGAAAATGCTCACCGAGGCGCACCCGGCCGGGCAGATCGTTCCCGAGCTCGCGCCGCGCGCGGGCGAGCTCATCGTGCGCAAGACGCAGGCATCCGGGTTCTTCGGAACGGGCCTTGCTCCCTGGCTGGTCCAGCACGGTGTCGACACGGTCGTCGTGACCGGCTGCACGACCTCGGGCTGCGTGCGCGCCACGGTCGTGGACGCGGTGAGCCACAACTTCCGGCCGATCGTGGCACTCGACTGCGTGGGCGATCGCGCGATGGGTCCGCACGAGGCCAATCTGTTCGACATGGCGCAGAAGTACGCGGACGTGCTGGATCGCGATACGATCATCGGCGAGCTCGGTCGACTCGCGAACGCGGCCTGACGGGTACTGGACACGTTCAACCTCCCGCGCGGAAGGCGCGCCGCGGGATATTCCGAATAGTGCAGCAGGAGGAGAAGCAGATGGACATGGCCTTCGCGAACGCAGGCATCGATCTCTCAAGGACCCGCGAGCGGCCGCAGCGGGAGGGCGGGCGTCAGGTAAATTACGTCGGCCATCGCGCGCGGATCGGGGTCGTCGTGCCGTCCACGAACACATCGGTCGAGTACGACTGCCAGCGGATCATCCCGCGCGGCGTCTCGTGGCATACGACCCGCTTCCTGATTACCCATACGGATCTCTCCGATGACGAGAATTTCGTCAAGTTCCTGCTCGAGCTGCGGGAGACCATCGGCGCCTCGATCACCGCGCTCATGACCTGCAAGCCCGACCACGTGATGATGGGCATGTCGGCCGAGACCTTCTGGGGCGGCATCAAGGGCAACGACGGCTTCGTCGACCGCATCCAGGAAATGGTGGGCGACTTCGGCCTCACAACCGGGGCGAACGCAGTCATCGCCGCATTGGAGGCGCTGGGTATCAAGGGCAATACTGGCAAGAACCTCGCGATCCTCACGCCCTACCAGCCGGTCGGTGACAAGAATGTGCGGCTCTTCTTCGAGGATTCGGGTTACAACGTGAAGCAGCTCGTCGGGCTGCGCTGCCCAAACGCCAACGATTCCATCGCGCTGGTTTCGGAGCCCGAGGTTATCGACGTCGTGAAGAAGATGGACGGCGACGACATCGACGCCATCATCCAGGTGGGCACCAATCTGTCGACGCTCGGGATCTTCCCGACGATCGAAAAATGGCTCGGCAAGCCGGTGCTGCCGATCAACGCAACGACCGTGTGGCACGCGCTGCGCTCCTGCGGAATCCGGGATCAGTTCGACAATCTCGGACGCCTGTTCGAGGAGCACTGAAATGCACGGGAGCGTCGCGTAATGAAACGCATCGGAAGCGTATTGGTGGCGGGCGCTGGGCCGGTGGGGCTCACCGCTGCACTGGTGCTCGCACGCGCGGGCATTCCGGTGACGGTGTTCGAGGCAAAGGATGAGCTCCCGATCGACCTGCGAGCGTCCACGTGGCATCCGCCGACGCTCGACATGCTCGCCGAGCTCGACCTCACGGACGAAATCGTGCGAGCCGGGCTCATTGCGCGCCACATGCAGATCCGCGACCGGCGATCGGGAGAGATCGCCGAATTCGACATGGAACTCCTGCGCGGCGAGACCGATCACCCCTATCGTGTCCAGTACGAGCAGTACAAGTACACGCGCCTGGTTAACGAGCGCCTGAAAGCCTATCCGCACGTGAAGGTCGTGTTCGGCGCAAAGATGAAGTCGGTGTCGCAGTCCGGGGAGCGCGTTACGGCCAGGCTTGAAGCCCGCGAAGGGGAATTGCGACAAGAAGGCGACTACCTCGTCGGCGCAGACGGCGCGACCAGCGCCGTGCGCGAATCGCTCGGCATCGAGTTCGAAGGCCACACTTTCCCGGAGCGGTTCTACACGGCCAGCACCGCGTATGATTTGGCGGCGCATATCGACCGACTCTGTTATGTGAACTACGTCGCGGACGTCGAAGAGTGGTGCGTGTTGCTGCGTGTGCCGGGAATGTGGCGCTGCCTCTTCCCGACCCGCGTCGACGAGCCGGACGCCGAGGTGCTCTCGGACGCAGGCACCGACGCGCGGCTGCAGGCGCTGTGCCCGAAGCCGGGCGCCTACGATACGTTGCATCGCACGATCTACCGAGTGCACCAGCGCGCCGCGAAGCGCTACACCGTGGGGCGAGTCTTTCTCGCCGGCGACGCCGCGCATCTGAACAATCCGATCGGCGGTATGGGGATGAACGGCGGGCTGCACGACGCCCTGAGCATCGCCGCGAAGCTCGTCGCGGTTCACCGCGGTGAGGTGGACGCCGCGGTGCTCGATCGCTACGAGCCGGAACGCCGACCCGTCGCGATCGAATACATCAACGCCAGCACGGCGAACAACAAGAAGCTCATGGAAGAGCGCGACCCGGAGGCGCGCCGGCGCGCGCAGGAAGCCCTGTGTCGCACCGCGGAGGATCCGGTTACGGCCAAGGCATTCCTGATGAAGAGCTCCATGATTCTCGCGCTGCGCGCCGCGGCCGCAGCGGGCGAGGCCACGACAACTTGAGCCGGATTCGGTCCGGGCACCCAAAAGGAGACAGAATGAGCAACGTCAAGCGCAAGGCATTTGCCGCGCGCGTCCGGCAGGGGCCGCTCGTGATGGCGCCGGGGATCTTCGACATGATCTCGGCGCGCATTGCCGATCGGCTGGGGTTCGACGCGCTGTACATGACCGGCTATGGCGTGGTCGCGTCGCACCTCGGCCTGCCCGACGCGGGACTCGCGACGTACTCCGACATGGTCGGGCGCGTCTCCCAGATGGCGGCGGCCACCCAGACGCCGATCGTCGCCGACGGCGACACTGGCTACGGCGGCCTCCTGAACGTCCAGCACACGGTTCGCGGCTACGAAGCGGCCGGGGCGTGCGCCATACAGATCGAGGACCAGGAATTTCCGAAGAAATGCGGCCACATGCTTGGACGCCAGGTCATTCCGATGGCCGACATGGCGGCCAAGGTGAAGGTGGCGGTCGAGAGCCGGAGCGATCCGGACTTCCTGATCATCGCGCGTACCGACTCGCGCACGACGCTCGGCCTGGACGAAGCGCTACGGCGCGCGGATGCCTACCTGACAGCCGGCGCCGACGTCCTGTTCGTCGAATCTCCCGAGTCGGTCGAGGAGATGCGCAAGATCGGCGCGACGTTCAAGGGCGTTCCGCTCTTCGCAAATCTCGTCGAGGGCGGGCGCACGCCGCTGCTCGACGTGAAGACGCTGGCGGAGATCGGTTATCGGATCGCGATCTTTCCCGCGATCGGTTTTCTCGCGGCAGGCGCCGCGCTCGAGCGCGCGTATCTCGACCTCAAGGCGACCGGAACGAGCACGTCCGTCTCGGTGCCGCTATACGACTTCAAGCGCTTCAGCGCCCTGATGGGCTTCGACCGCGTCGCGGAGTTTGACCAGCGCTATCGTGGCATCGAGGAAACGGCCGCCGGGATGAAATAGGCCGCATGCCCCGGACCGCCGAATACCGGCCGTACGGCTGGCGCGCCAAGCTCGGCCTGATCGTTCCGCCCACGAACTCGGTCAACGAGGCCGAATGGGCCCGGATGGCGCCCGAAGGCGTTACAGTGCACGTCGCCCGGATGCCGTTGCATTCGGACACCACCAGCGATGCGGGCCGCGCCGCTCTCTACGCGGACATCCGGCTCGCGAGCACGGAGCTTGCCAAGGCGAGCCCCGACGTCATCGCTTACGCCTGCACGGCGGGCTCGATGGTGACGCCGCTCGACACGCTGACGCGATACATGGAAGACGTGTCCGGCGTGCCGGCCGTTGCGACCGCGCCGGCGCTGGTGCACGCCTGCCGGGCGCTCGGAGTTACGCGCGTCGGGCTTGCCACGCCGTATCACGACGCACTGAATGCACATGAAGTGGATTTCCTCAGTGCGTGCGGCGTCGAGGTCGTGACCGCGCGCGGCCTGGGGATTGGCGCGGGTGGTCCGCAGGAGTACGTGCAGATCGCGCGTGTGCCGAAGGAGGCCGTGTTCGAGCATTGCCGCGCGGCGGACCGGCCGGACGCAGAGGCGCTGGTGGTGAGCTGCACCGATTTCGCGGCGATGGAGGCGATTCCGCGCCTGGAGGATGCGCTCGGAAAGCCGGTCGTCTCGTCCAATCTCGCGACGTTCTGGCTCGCGCTGCGCACCGCCGGGATCGAGGACCGGATTCCGGGCTTCGGTATGTTGCTGGCCCGGCATTGACCTCGGTATCGACCCGCTCACCGGGACGAGGTGTCCGCTGACCTGGTCGATTCCTGCGCGCGCCGTCGTCCTCGCGCTCGTCATTCACACACTGTGGGGCGGGAACCCGGTCGCCGTGAAGATCGGCCTCGAGGCCTTCCCGCCGCTCTGGAGCGGATTTCTGCGTTTCGCGCTGGGCAGCGCGTGCGTGTTCGCATGGGCTCGCGCGATACGGGTTCCCCTCATGCCGCCGCGCGAGGAGTGGCCCGTGCACGTGGGCCTCACGCTGATCTTCACTGGCCAGATCGCGCTGATGAACATCGGGTTCGGCCTGACCACTGCGGCAAACAGCGCGGTGCTCATCGCCACCAATCCGCTGTTCGGCGTCTTTTTCGCGCACTGGTGGGTGCCGGGCGACCGGCTGACTCCCGGTCGGCTGCTTGGCGTGCTCGTCGCCTTTGCGGGCGCTGCGCTCGTGCTCACGCGTGGCGCGTCCGACTCCCTGAGTCTCGGCGCGTCCAATTTGGGCGACTGGATAGTCATCGCCAGCGCGTGTGCGCTCGGCATGCGCCTCGCGCTGTGCGGTCGGTTGCTCCGGACCGTCAACGAGGTGCGGCTCACGTTCTGGCAGATGCTCCTGTCTCTGCCGCTCTTCCTCGGCGGAGGGCTGACATTCGAGACAGTGCGACTGGAGCATCTCGGGTGGGCGCCGGTTGCGGGCATCCTCTATCAAGGCATCGTCGTCGCCGGCTTCGGATTCTCCGTCAACTACTACCTGCTGCGCCGTTACAAGCCGAGCGTGATGATCAGCTTCAACTTCGTCGCCCCGGTGGCGGGTGTGCTGCTCGGCGTGTGGCTACTGGACGAGCATCTCACCGCTGCGCTCCTCGGTGGAATGGCGCTCGTCGCGCTCGGGATCACGCTTCTCGCCCGGAAATGACCGCGCGCCCGGGAAGGATCGGGATCAGTCTCCGACGTCGGACTCGGCACGCAGCGTGTCGGTGCTGACGCGCAACCGGTTCGAAAGGTGGCGGGCGATATTGACGAGCAGGCGATTGCCGAGTTCGGGCGCGGCAGCGCGCAATTGCGCCAGCGAAGCGGACGAGAGGCTGTACACGACGGCCGGCCGGTCGGCGACGGAAGTGGCCGAGCGCGCCGCCCCGTCGAGCATCGCCATCTCGCCGAAGATGACCCCCGGCTCGAAGGTTCCGATGCGCTTGGCCCTGCGATCCACGCCCATCGTGATGGTCACGCTGCCGCGTGTCAGGACGTAGAGCCGGTCGCCCGGCGCGCCCTCGCGGAAGAGTATCTCGCCGGCATCCAGCTCTTGGCGATCCAGGCATGCACAGACGCGGGCGCACTCTTCGGGCCCGAGGCCTGTCAGCAGAGACGAGGCTTTCAGCGGCAGCTCCTCGCCGGAGGCAGTCTCTACGTCGTCGGCGAGCAGACCCAGCTCGGCCGCCTCGAGCGCGCGATCGGTGTCTTCGAACCAGTCGGTGCGCGGGCGTCCGACGAATGTGCCGAACTGCGCGAGCATGCGACCGTGTCGCCCATCCGGCATCACATGCGCGAGGAAAAGCCTCACCCCGCTCGCGGCCAGCCGCCAGGACAGCTGTTCGAGCATCACGGCGCCGGTCGCATCGATCGTCGCGGCGCGCCGAAAGTCGAGGATGATGAAGCGCGCCGAGCGCGCAAGCGCTTTGACTTCCCTGTCGAGCCTGTACGCCGTACCAAAGAACAAGGGGCCTTCGAGCTCCAGAACCCTGATGTCTCCCGCCTTCTCGCGCAGTCGACGTTCCTGGTGTGCCGGATAGACGCGTCGCGAGCCGCGCTGCAGGCCGGTCCAGGATGCACGCACGAGCGAACGGTTCATCGATGCGATGAAGAGCGCCATCGACGCGATGATCCCGAAAGTCACGCCAACGACGAAATCGAAGGTCACCGTGACGACGCAGACCGCCGCAACGACCGCGAGGCTCCACCAGGCTTCGCGCTCGAGGCCTTCGCGGCCGAGCTGAGCGACGAGCTGCCGCGTCCAGCGGTCGACGAGATTGACTCCGGCCGTGACCATGATGCCAGCCAGGACGACCATCGGGATGTACGAAAGCGCCCGAGCGCCCAGCAGACACACCGCCGCGAGCACCGCCGCGGCCACCAGCCCCGCGGCGCGCGTTCGGGCACCGGCCCGGAAGGCGGCAAGCGAAAGGTTGGGCGAATACGAAACCGGTATGCCGCCGAAAGCGCCGGACACGAGATTGCCAAACCCTAGCCCGACGAGTTCGCGGTTGGGATAGTGAGTGGAGTTATGCGCGACGTCCACAGCCGCGGCCGCGAGCAGCGAATCGAGCGATCCGATGACCGCGATCGCAGCCGAGGTCCCTACCACGGTGGTCCAGTGGGAGGCGAGCAGGTCGATGCCCGAACGCGTGCCGAGCGGTGCGAGCGCGACCGGCGGCGAGAGTGCCCCGCTGATCTCGCCGAGGCGGGGGCCAAGCTCGGCAGCCGGCAGCATCGCGGCGACGGCGTAGTAAAGCGCAGTACCGCCGAGCAGCGCCAGCAGTGCAGCTGGTGCCGCTTTCCATCGCATCGCAATCGTCCAGACCAACCCGGCGGTGGCCACTCCCACGACGAGTGTCCAGGGCTGCGTGCCCGGAATCGCGTCGAGAAGCGCTTGACCCTTGACGGGCGCCGGCAGGCCGATGAGGTACGGGATCTGCCACAGCACGATCAGGATCGCCACGCCGTTCATGAATCCGCCCACGACGGGATACGGAACGAACCTTGCGAGAGTTCCTAACCGCGCAAGGCCGAAACCGATCTGGATGAGGCCTGACAGCGCGAGGCTCGTTGCGGCAAGGAACACCACCGCGTGGATCCGCGGTGTGCCCGATGCGGTGAGCGAAGGGTCGGTCGCGGATGAAGCGATCAGTGCGGCGAGGATCAGGGTGGAGGAGACACGAGGGCCCGCTCCGGGGATGGTTGTTCCGCCGAGCAGCAACGCCACCGGAGCGGCGAAGACGATCGTGCTGAACGCGGCGCGCACGCCCAGATCGGCGTACTCCGCTCCCAGCGCGCCGAACGCGAGGAGGCCAAGCGTGAGCGCGATCGCGAGGCCCACGAGGGCGCTTGCGATTCCCCCCTTGAGCTCGCCGACGAGACGTAACCCACCCCCGGCACTGCGTGTCGCGATGGCGTGGGTCGACATGCAGTTACACGAGGGGCGCTCTCCAATGGGCCGCCCTCGCGCTACTTCTGGGTGGCCTGCTTCTTCCCTTCCTGCACACCCTGATCGTAGAGGCGCTGCTCCTTTTTCTTCTCCTGATCGTAGATGTAGCCGCTGGCGGCTCCGATTGCGGCGCCGCCGGCGGCCCATGCCCATTCGCCGGTGATGGCGCCCACCGCGACGCCCGCGGCTGTGCCGATCGCGCCGCCGCTCAGAGTGCGTTGCTCGGTTTCGCTCATGCCCGCGCAGCCGGCGAGTGCAAGAGTGCCTGCCAGGCCGCAGGCGAAAAACAGGTTGCGTGTCATTTCGGGTTCTCCTCTAGACGGATATCGCCATCACTTCCCGCAGGGAAACGTCTCGGCGGCAAAGCGGAACAGGGTGTCGATGGCGCCCTGCTCCATGAGCTGCGGCCGCGCCTTGGCCCATGCAACGAAGTCGATCGCGACCTTGGAGCGGGTCGGCGCGGGATCGGGCGCACAGATGAACCGGTCGGCGAGCGGGGTCGACGCCACGTAGTATCCGTAGGCGCCGGCGAGGACGCCATGGCAGAACGCAATTGCAGTTGCTTGATCCGGTTCCGACGGCTGTGCCGAGCAGACACGGACCAGGTCGGCAGTGTTGCGGATCCGGTAGGCATCGGGCTCGACCGCGTATGCGGATGCCGCGAAAACAAGCAAGGCAAGAGAAACAATCGTTCGCATAGTGAACATCTCCTTTTGTCTGCACAGTATATCAATCCGGGCACACGCGGAGCGATCCGCGCGGCCGCGTCTTCACGCCTTCAGCGGCTTGTAGCGAATGCGGTGCGGGCGCGCGGCTTCCTCGCCGAGGCGCTTCCGCTTGTCGGACTCGTACTCCTGGTAGTTGCCGTCGAAGAAGACGACCTGGCTGTCGCCCTCGAAGGCAAGGATGTGCGTGGCGATTCGATCGAGAAACCAGCGGTCGTGGCTGATGACGAGCACGGAGCCAGCGAATTCGAGCAGCGCCTCCTCCAGCGCGCGCAGCGTCTCGACGTCAAGATCGTTCGACGGCTCGTCGAGAAGCAGCACGTTGGCGCCCGCCAGGAGCGTCTTCGCAAGATGCAGCCGACCGCGTTCGCCGCCGGAGAGCTGGCCCACGAGCTTCTGCTGGTCGCCGCCCTTCAGGTTGAAGCGACCGAGGTAGGCGCGCGAGGGCATCTCGAACTTGCCGACCGTGACGATGTCTGCGCCGCCGGAGACCTCCTCCCAGACGGATTTGTCGTTGTCCAGCGCTTCGCGCGACTGATCCACCTGGGCAAGCTTGGCCGTTGCGCCGATCACGATCTCGCCCGAGTCGGGTTTCTCCTTGCCGGTGATCATGCGAAAGAGCGTGGACTTGCCGGCGCCGTTGGGGCCGATGATCCCGACGATCGCGCCGGCAGGAACCTTGAAAGAGAGCTTGTCGATCAGCAACCGGTCGCCGAATCCCTTGCTGACCTCGTTGAACTCGATCACCTCGTTGCCGAGCCGCTCGGCGACCGGAATGAATATTTCCTGGGTCTCGTTCCGCTGCTGGTGCTCGTACGAGGAGAGCTCCTCGAATCGCGCGAGGCGCGCCTTGCTCTTGGCCTGGCGGCCTTTCGGGTTCTGGCGCACCCACTGCAGCTCCGCCTTCATTGCCTTGATGCGGCTGGCTTCCTGCTTCGACTCGGACTCGAGGCGCTGTTCCTTCTGCTCGAGCCAAGAAGAATAGTTGCCTTTCCACGGAATGCCGTACCCGCGGTCGAGCTCGAGAATCCATTCCGCCGCGTTGTCCAGGAAGTAGCGGTCGTGCGTGATCGCGACGACGGTGCCCGGAAACTTCTGCAGGAAGACCTCGAGCCACTCGACGCTTTCCGCATCGAGGTGGTTGGTCGGCTCGTCCAGCAGCAGCATGTCCGGCTTGGAGAGCAGCAGCCGGCAGAGCGCCACGCGCCGTTTCTCGCCGCCGGAGAGCGGCGAGATCTTCGCATCCCATGGCGGGAGGCGCAGCGCGTCCGCCGCAATTTCGAGCTGAACGTCCGAATCGGCGCCGTCGGCCGCAATCACCGCTTCGAGCGTGGCCTGCTCGTCGGCGAGTTTCTCGAAATCGGCGTCAGGCTCGGCGTAAGCAGCGTAGACCTCGTCGAGGCGCCGCTTCGCGGCGAGCACGTCGCCTAGCCCTTCCTCGACGGTCTCGCGAACGGTCTTCGCGGGGTCGAGCTGCGGCTCCTGCGGCAGGAATCCCACGCGCATGTTGGGCATCGGGATCGCTTCGCCCTCGAAGTTCTGGTCCTCGCCCGCCATGATCTTGAGCAGGCTCGACTTGCCCGAGCCGTTCAGCCCGATCACGCCGATCTTGGCGCCGGGAAAGAAGGAGAGCGAGATGTTCTTGAGGATGGTGCGCTTGGGCGGCACGACTTTGCCGACCCGGCGCATCGTGTAGACGTACTGTGCCATCGGGGAAAAAAGACTTCCTGATCAAGTCGGAGGATGATGCAGGCGTCATTATCCCCGCTCTGGCGAAATCCCGGGCGGACCGGCGGGAACTTCACGTCCGGACGCGCGCAGCGCGCGCCCCGGCACACAGCCGAAGCAGTGTTTCAGGCGGCTTTCTTCTGAAGCTGCCGTGTCGCGTGTTGCCAGTCGACGAGATGATCGACGAACACTTTCACGAACTCGGCACGCCGGTTCTGATAATCGAGGTAGTAGGCGTGTTCCCACACGTCGCAGGTGAGCAGTGGGATCTTTCCGCGCAGCAGCGGATTGTCGGCATTGGCAGTCGCCACCACTTCCAGCCTGTCGCCGCTTTGCACCAGCCATGCCCAGCCGCTACCGAACTGCCCGGTCGCAGCATGGAGGAAGGCGTTGCGAAAGTTTTCGTGGCTGCCGAAGCTCGCCTTGATCCGCTCGGCGAGTGCGCCGCCCGGCGCTCCGCCGCCTTGCGGCTTCAGGCATTTCCAGAAGAACGCATGATTCCATGCCTGCGCCGCGTTGTTGAACAGCGCCTCTCCCGACGGGGAATTGGCGGACCTGCGCATCACGTCCTCGAGCGACATCCGCGCAGGCGGACTGCCGTCGACCAGCTGGTTAAGCTTGGAGACATAGGATCTGTGATGCTTGTCGTAGTGGAATTCCATCGTTCGCGCCGAGATGTGCGGTTCGAGTGCGTCGTAGGCATAGTCGAGAGGAGGAAGGTCAAAGGTCATCGTGCGCTCCTTTCCTGGGTTGTTCGAAATATGTGAGCCACCGCATCCGAGAAGCGGGCACGGCGGGCCGGATTCGGGCCTGATGTTTGGAGGCGCATTGCGCGCACAGGCACCCAGCAGGTCTTGCGTGAGCCATGTTCCATGGCAATCACGCGAACCATCCTTTCGACGTCTCTGGCGCGCGAGAGTTCACGAACACTTTCGTCAGGTAGCGCGGTGCCTGGGGATTGCCACGCATAACCGGCGTTCGGAGTCCGTCTGCGTCCGGCGGTACACTTCGCTCAAGTCGTAACCTGACTCAAAGCCATGGTCTTTTCTTTCTTCTTGTTCTACGACCACGGCGGCCGCGCCGAGCTTGCGCTCAGCGCGGACGACCGAAACCGTTTCATAGCCATCGTTCGCGCGACGCCAGGATTGCGGAGAGCGCTGGTCTATACGCCGGAGTCAGCCGTCGATCCCTATCTGGACGATGGGTTGCCACCGCCGCTCGCCGCACAGCTCGACTTCGCTGACATCGCGGATTTGGAGCAGGCGCTCGCGCGAGACGGCCATCTGCAGGCGCTCGCTGCACCCGATGCGCTCCCGAGCCTTGCCGGCGCGCAGATCACCCAGCAGGCCATGTTGCTGCGCAACTTCATTGTGCCCGACCCTGTGTACCGGACGGCGCCCGGCGCGGTGCCCTGCAGCTATCTCGTGTCCTATCCGGGGCCGGCGGAGGATCTGAACGAATGGCTGTCTTTCTACATCGCGCACCACCCGGTGCCCATGGCGAAATTTCCGGGCATTCGCGAGCTCGAGGTGCAGACGCGCATCGACTGGTGCGGATCGCTTCCCTGGCCGCGTGCGAACGCGATGTTGCGTAACCGGGTCGCGTTCGACAGCGAGGTGGCGCTCGAGGCGGCGCTTGCCTCGCCGGTGCGCCACGAGATGCGCGCCGACTACAAGCGGTTCCCGCCATTCTCCGGCGGAAACACGCATCATCCGATGGCGACGTTGACGGTAACTCCATGAGCGAAGACGCTTCGATCCGTCGCGCGAAAATCGTCATCGCCGGTGGCGGACCCGCCGGCCTGATCACCGCGATCGAGCTTGGACGCCGCGGCATCCCCTGCGTGGTCGCCGAGGAGGACGCGGGGCCACCGCAGTTCCCCAAGGCGAACGCAACCACGTCGCGCTCGATGGAGCATTATCGAAGACTGGGATTCGCACCGGAGATCCGCGCGCTTGGCCTGCCGCTGGATCATCCGCAGGACATCGCTTATTTCACGCGCTACGCGACGCACGAGATTGCGCGCGTGCCCTGGCGGTCGCGGCGCGAGGCAATTGCGGCGCGCGAGGAGGCGAATTCACGTTGGCCCACACCGGAGCCGCTCCATCGTACCCAGCAGATGTACATCGAGCCGGTGCTGATGCGACAGGCACAACGCTGGCCGGCAGTGGACCTGCGGTTCGGTTGGCGTGTGGTCAAAGTGCACGCCGGTGCAGAGGGAGCATCGGCAACGCTCGAGGAAATTGCGACTGGCCGACGCGAGACGATCGAGTGCAAATACATCGTCGGCGCGGACGGTCCGCGTTCGATCGTCCGCGAGTCCGTCGGCATCGGCTATCAAGGCTGGTCCGGCGAAGAGCGGGATTTCATGGGCGGGCGGATGCTGGCGCTGTATTTCCGCTCGCGGGACTTCTACGCTCTCGTTCCCGCGCGACGATGCTGGCAATACTGGGCGGTGAACCGGGAGCGTCGATCGTTTCTATGCTCGATCGACGGCGAGGGCCTGTTCGTCTATCACACCCAGCTCCCGCGCGGCGAAGAGCCTACCGAGGCCTTTGCGCGCAAGTCGCTGGCGCTTTCGACCGGCCGCGATTTTCCGATCGAGACGATCGGCACCGCGACCTGGACCGCAGGATTCACCTTGGTCGCAGAGCGCTATGGCGACCGGCACGGACGCGTGTTCGTCGCCGGCGACGCGGCACATCTCTTCACGCCGACCGGCGGGCAGGGATACAACACCGCAGTGGACGACTGCGCAAATCTCGGATGGAAGCTCGCTGCCGCGTGCCAGGGCTGGGGTGGGCCCACGTTGCTCGGCACGTACGAGGTCGAGCGCAAGCCGATCGGTCATCGCAACACGGGATTCGCGCGTGCGATGGCCGACTCGATCGGTCGGATGGAGATTCCCGCGAATCTCGAGGACGAGACGCCGGAGGGCGCACGCAGTCGGGAAGCACTGGGAAGAAAGCTCGTCGAGCATTGCAACCGGGAGTTCGACATTCCGGGAATCCACTTCGGCGTCTTCTACGGCGGATCGCCGATCGTGTGCGACGATGGCACGCCGCCACCGACCGACGACTGGCACCACTATGTGCCGCACGCGACACCAGGCGCGCGCGCGCCGCACCTCTGGGTGAGCGAAGGGGTCTCGATCTTCGACCGCTTCGGGCGCGATCTCACGCTATTACGGCTGGGTGGCGCGAATCGTGATGCGAGTGGATTCGAGGCCGCCGCGCGCCGTCGTGGCGCGTTGCTCGACGTCGTCGACGTGTCGTTATCCGAGGCCCGCGATCTCTACGGGCGCGATCTCGTACTCGTCCGTCCGGATCAGCACGTTGCCTGGCGCGGAAATTCGCCTCCCGCCGATCCGCAATCCGTCATCGACCGCGTGCTCGGCTTCGGCTGAGCCGAAAATTTCGCGATACAGCCATGCCGCGCGCCGCGGTCCGCAGTCAATGCGGCCTTTGGACTTTCGCGGTCGGCGAGCGACAATACGATTGTGCGCCAGGGTGCTGGACGGGAGCCCGGGCGTGGGTGCGACGCAGGACGTCCGTCCATCATTCAGCGGAAGGGGAAGAACATGTGGAAAATCGTTGGCACAGTGCTGATCGGAATCGCAGTTGCGGGATTTGCCGGGTGCCGCTCGGCGCCGGTGATGGATATCGTCGATGCACCGGTCGTCGAGCCGGCCGGCGGTCAGAAGCTGACCGCTGATCAGGTGAAGCTCGCGATCCAACGGGCGGGGGCGACGCTCGGCTGGCAGATCAGGGAAGTGCAGCCGTACCTGCTGCAGGGAACGCTGATCCTGCGCGACCATGTAGCGGAGGTCAACATCCCCTACAGCGCGCAGCGCTACAGCATCGTCTACAAGGACAGCAAGAACCTCAACTACGACGGCAAGAACATTCACAGCAACTACAACAGCTGGGTTCAGAATCTCGATCGGGCGATCAAGGTCCAGATGGGCATTCGGTAGCGTGCGGAGCGCCGCGCCGCGCTGCGTTACCGCGCGTCGCGGGCACGCAGTGCGACCGTGGCGCGACCCTCGGCCACGAGTCGCCCGCCCGCACTGACGGTGAAGTCGTACGCGAGCCCGGTAGGATCCGCGACCAGGCAAGTGGCGGAAATCTCGAGGTCGGCAGTGATATCGTCCAGTCTGGCGGCATGCAGCTGCGCGTTGCGCACGGCGACCAGATAGCCGGGTGCGGCACCCTGGTCGGGTGGTGCGCGCAGGCCGCCGTGCACCGCCATCGCCTGCGCGGCGTACTCGATCGCGACGACCGCCGGCAGACGGCCACGCAGCCGCAATGGATTCTCCGGATCGCGGTGACTCGTTGCGCGGCACTCGATCCGGGCGTGGTCCCATTGCGCGACCGAGTCGAGCAGGCACATCGCGCCGCGGTGTGGCACGAGGCGTTCCAGCGCGTTCCTATCGAGCGGCATCGACCTGGACGCGCAACACGTTCTCCGCGCTCAGGCCGAGCACGACGCTGCGCGCCTCGTGGCGCGCGATCGCGGTGAGTAGCGGGATCGCACGCCCCACTGGATTAGCGAGCCGCAAGGCCTCCATCCCCGGGTCCGGCATCGTCGAGATCGTCTCCATTTCGGTGCGCGCGATTTCCAGCCGTAACCGCGCGACGCCGGGCGACGTCGCGCCGGGCGCGAGGACGAGCGCCAGGCCTCCCGCCGCGGCGACCGGATGCAAGGCGAGGAGTGGCGGCGGCATGGGCACGTCGTATGCGACGAGCAGGATGTCGCGGGTCTCGATCTTCGCCTGCAGCGCGGCCTCGAGCAGACCGGATCCGAATACTTCGTCGGTACCTGTCACCATGTTTGCGGGAGCATGGCTGTGGACCGCGATGGTCCAGTATCCGCTCGCGGCGTTGTGCACGGAGTTGTGAAAGCGCGTCGGAGAGATCTCGGGACGCGGGCTCGCGAGTGCTTCGCAGATGTGGTGCAGGATGTCGCCGTCGCTGTCGGTCGACACGAACACGCTGGCCAGCGTTGTGGGATCGATCCCCGCGTCGGCGACTGCCTGTTGTGCCACCGCGATGGCGAGACGCACCGATAGACTGGCACGACGCCGTTCCGCGCTCGGCAAGACGTCCGGCGTCGGGCGGTTCGAATTTGCCGCCGGCGTGGGGCGCGGACTCCGCGAGCGTGGCGCGCGCCGCGGGCCAGTCGGCGAGGCCCGGTGCGCAAAATCCGATTCCGCGGATGGTCACCTCGATCATTCCGGCACTCCGAACACGAGGCTCGCGTTGTTGCCGCCGAACCCGAGCGAGTTGGCAAGCACGGCGCGCACCGGCCGCGCCACCGTCTCGAGCTGGATCTTCGCTTCGCATTCCGGATCGACTCGCGTCGTATTGACGGTGCCGGGAATGAATCCGTGCTCGATCGCAAGCAGGCTCGTGACCGCGCCGATGATTCCCGATGCGCCGAGCGTGTGACCGAAGAAACCCTTCAGCGACGTGACCGGCGTGTCGGGCCCGAGCACCTGGACGATGGCGTGCGCCTCGACAAGATCGTTGTTGCGCGTTGCCGTCCCGTGCGCGCTCACATAGTCGATCCGCTCGGCCGCGCGGCCGCTGCGCTCGATCGCGGTGGCCATTGCCATCTGGGCGCCCAGCCCCTCGGGATGCGGCGCGGACATGTGATGCGCGTCGGCGCTCTCGCCGTATCCGAGCAGCGCGAGACCGCTCGCGTTCATGCCCGGTGCGGGCTCCCGCTCGAGCAGCACGAAGCCTGCGCCTTCTCCCGGTGAGAGGCCGTCACGCGAAACGTCGAACGGACGGCACGCGGTTCGCGACACGAGCTGCAGGGAATCGAACCCGTGCAGCGTGGTGCCGCAAAGGCTGTCGACGCCGGCCACCACCGCCGCATCGCACAGGCCCGCGTCGATCCAGCGGCTTGCGGTGGCGAACACCTTCGAGCTCGACGAGCACGCGGTCGAGATGGTGAGTGCGGGCCCGGTGAGGACTAGTGCGCGGCGCACGAACTCGGTGAGGGCGGAAAAGTTGTGCGTCTCCGCATAGCGCACCGTGTCGGGGAGTGCACCGGTTGCCGGATCGCGATTGCGGTAGCCGATCTCGGTAGAGAGCACGCCCGAGGTGCTGGTGCCTGCGATGACGGCGACCCGCCCGGCGCCATGTCGCGCGACCGCCCGGGCAACGGCGTCGATGAAACCATCCTGCTGCAGCCCCAGCCAGGCGAGCTGGTGGTTCCGGCAGTCGAAGTCGCGGAGCGGGACCGGCACCGCGACGGCTTCGACTCCCGCGACCCGGCCCACGAACGCCTCGACTCGCGCCAGCGCGAAATCATTAGCCGCAAGACCCGATCGCATCGCAGCGAGCGCTGCACGGGTCGCGTTGCGGCCCGCACCTAGGGCGGTCACCGCGGTGTAGGCGTTGACGTAAAGCGGCTGCACAGCGTGCCAGCGGGCCGGTTCAGGATGCCATTCGAGTATAGCAAACCGGAAACGCCACGAATCTTTCCTGCAGTGGCGTCGGCTATTCGACCTCGGGTCGTGCCCAGGCAGCGGAAAAGACCAGCGACAAGGCGGCGCCGAGCACGACGGTCAGGCCGATCGCCTGCAGGATCGCGGTGCCGGAGGTTGCCAGCGCGCCGAATGCGATCAGCGTGGTGACGTTTGCGACGACGACCGAGTAGGTGCTGCGCAACCGGTCCGCCGCGTCCGCTGCTGTGCGATTGAAGAAGAGGGCGTAGTTCACGCCGATACCGAGCACCAGGAGCAGCGACACGATGTGCAGAAGGGACAGGCGCACGCCCGCGAGCGCGAAGAGCGCGGCGGTCGCGGCGATTGCGGCGAGCACCGGAATCATCACGTTCATCACGCCTCGGCTGCTCCGCAGCCCGAGTGCGAGCACCACGGCGATCGCGGCGACGCCGAGGAATGCGAGGAGTAGCGCCTGATCCCGGTAGGTGCGTACCATGCTGTTGGATTCCGCTTTCAGATCGAGTGCCAGGATCGCGGGATCCCCCAGCGCAGCCATTGCGGCCGCCGGCGCGCCCGGTTCGGTCACCCCGGAGAGCGGTGCGAGCCCGACCCAGCGGCCGTTCTGCTCGACCAGCAACGACCTGATAGCCAGCCCCCATGTGGTATTCGCAAGATCGGCCGGCGTGACAGGCGACGCAGTGCGCGCGCGCGCGACATCCTCGAGAAACGGCCTGAACAAGTCGTCGCGAAACGGCAGCCCTTGCGTGGCGCGCGCGAGGCGCCCTGCGAGCTCGCCCGCTTCGGGCAGCGCCGCCTGGCGGGCACGCTGGGTCGCGATGCTCGGCAGGTAGCGCGCGGGCGTGTCGTACGCCCCGATCGCGCCGGAATCGACGAGCCGGCGCAGCGCGGGTTCCAGGCGCTCGAAGCGCTGCAGCACGTCCTCCACGGAACTTCCACGCACCGCGATGAGTTGGCGCACATCGGGTGCGCCGAGCGCGTTGCGCAATGCCTGGTCGCGAGCCTTTGCCGCTTCCGGGACGGGACTCAGGTTTGCGAGGTCGTTCTCCCACAATGTCGCGTGATGGAGCGCGATGACGACAGCAGCGGCAACGAACGTCGCCGGCACGAGCGGCGCGAGGACGCGTGCGCGGCCGCAGAGCGCACCGAGCGCCGGTGCAGCGCGCGCGAGCGGTGCAACCCTCTCATCTGCGCGCGTGGCGCGCTAGTGCGGGAAGCACATACCGCGTCACGAGTCCCGCGGTCAGCACGCCGGCGAGCGAGAAGAGCCCCAGCTGGGCGAGCCCGACGAAGCTCGAGAGCAGCATCGCGAGCGAGCCGAACACGGTGGTGAGCATGGCGAGCCGCAATGTGGGCCAGATTCGCGCCGCGGTGGCGGCAAGGGTCTCGCCTGCCGCGCGATGCGCCACCAGAAAGGTCGGGTAGTCGACCGCCTCCCCGACGAGTGCCGCACCGAACCCGAGCGTGATGCCATGCACGATGCCGAAGCCCACGCTCACCGACGCGATGCCGACGCTGATTCCGCTCACGACCGACAGCATGCCGAAGGCGACCAGCGAGATCCGTCGGTATGCCGCAAGCAGGAAAAGCGTGACCCCGATTCCGGCGATGAGCGTCAGCCACCAGACGTCCGCCCGGATGGTGGCGCGCGACTCCACGGCGAATACGCTCGGCCCGCTCATCACGAGCCGGATCGCGGGGGCGGTGCGCACGTCGGCGAGCGCCGTGGCGATCGCGGCCTGCGCCGCGAACTGTGCATCCAGATCGTAGCCGGGCGCGCGCGTCTCGGCCATGAGCAGCGCACGCCGCCGCTGAGCGTCGACCCAGACACCGTGACTGATGAGCGGCTGGGAGCGCTGCGCGTGCGGCGCGATCAGCGCCGCGAGCTCGCCGGTCGGGTCGCGCGGCAGAGTCGGTCGGATGAGCGGCCCGAGCGGCGAGGCAAAGAGTTCCAGGGTCCGCTCGAGTGTCGCGCGCAGACCCGGTTCCGTGAAGTGCGCGGCATCCACCGCCGGGCTGAGCAGATAACGATGTGCGAAAAGCGCTTCGCGATCCTCCTTTGCGAGGGCGCCCGCGCCATTCGCGACGTAAGTGAACAGTCCGCTGGTGCGCAGGCGATTTGCGAGCGCCTGGCTGGTGGTGGCGAGCTCGGCGACATCTGCCCCTTCCACCGCAACGAGGATGAGTCGCGCTGCGACACCGTCGCGCAGCTGCGAGACGAGCAGTTCCTGTGCCGGAGTTGCTGCGCGGGGCAGGAACGCCGTCAGGTCGGCTGTGATGCTCGTGCGAAAGGCCAGGATCCACGCGCACGCCGCGAGCAGAGTCAGCCACGCCGCAATCGGCGCGGCTCGCTTCAACGCGGCGCCTCCTGCGCGCGGACAAAGTGCGTGACCGTCCGGTCGCCGTTCGGCTCGACGACCTCCATCTCCGTGAGCGCGGCAGCGCGGCCCTTGACGTGCACCGATGCGACGAACTCGACCATGGCCGGATCCGAAGGCAGCAGCGTGAGCGCCCAGTTGCCGGGCTTGCCGTGCAGCTCGACCCGATAGAGACGCGTGAGCGTTTGCAGGTCACCACGCAGCAGCGCACGGATGGTCTCGACCAGATTGGCGAGCAGTGGCTGGCTGCCGAGCGACAGGGTGCGCGGCGCCCCGGACCCGGGGCGCTCGATCGTCACACGATCACCCTCGATGAGATAGCGCTCCGCAAATGGGGTCCTGACCCGGCGCTCGAGTGTGGAGGGAGGCTTGAACCGGAGCTCGCCGGTCGTCACAAGAGGCTCCTTCAGCATGCTCGAGTGACGCGTCTCGGTGAACTCGATGACGGAATCGGGCTGCGCCGCGAGATTCGCCATCAGCTGCTCGGCCGTGAACGGCGCTGCAGCAACGCCCGTAGCGCATACGAGACCTGCGGCGCATGCTAAGAAGACGCGCCACGTCGCCGCCGCGCCGCGCAGCGGGCCCCTCAGTGCGCCTCCTCTTGGTCGGGCGCGGCCCATGTGTCGTAGAAATTGAACCAGTTGTATGGCGCGGCCCGAGCGTGATGCTCGAGGCGCGCCGCATACTCTCCCACCAGCTCGGCGACGGCCTGCGCGCGCCCGGCGCGCGGCAGGTCGATGCGCTCGCGGAACATCTCGAAGTGCAGGTCGTAGCATCGGTCGCCCCGGTACAGTCCGAAGCACAGCACGACAGGTGCATCGACGAGGGCGGCGAAAACGAAAGGCGATTGCGGAAACCACATCGTCGTGCCCAGAAACGGGCATGGCACCGCGCGATCGCCGGGCCGCACGCGGTCGCCGAGCACGCCGACCAGTCGGCCGGCGTCGATACGCGCCTTGGCCCGCAGGAGCGAATCGGGCGCGCCGAGACCGATGATCGAATCCGTGAGCGTCGGGTCGAGCGACGTCAGGATTTCCATTATTCTTTGCGCGTTGGCGTTGTCCATCAGCATGCTGATGTCGGGAATCGAATCGGCCGCGCCCGCCGCGCGCAGCGCCTCGAAGCTGCCCAGGTGCGAGCCGAGCAGCACCGCCCCGCGCCCGTGTCGCAGCAGCGCGAGAACCGACTCGTCGCCATGCACGCGCAGCTCGAGGTCGGAGTAACGGCCGGTCAGGAAATAGACGCGATCGAGCAGTGTCGCCGCAAAGGTGTGGTAGTGCCGGAAGACGTCACGCCACGTCGGCGCACGATCCAGCACGCGTGCGAGATATGCGCGCGACGCGCGTCGCGGACGTACCGAGAAGATCACGAAATAGGCGACGACGGGATAGAGCATTGCGCGTGCAACCGGCCGTCCGATGCGCAGCGCCACCCAGACGATGAACCGGATCAGCGCCGGGCTGCCGCGCTGTGCCGCTCCCAGCCAGGCGGATTCAACCTGCGCGGCTCGCATCGGCCTCGAACCGCAGACTGCCGCGCGCGATCGCGCGCGCGCCGCTGCGGCAGTCGAACTGGGCGCGTCCGTCCGCAAGATTCGTGAAGGCGACCACGCAGGGCTCGCCCGGACGCAGCGGGGAGAGAAATTTCGCCTGCGGCAACCCGGTCAGGCGTATCGACCCGATGTTCGCTTCGAGCATGCGCTGGACGTGCTCGAGCACCAGCACGCCGGGAACGATCGGATTGCCGGGGAAATGCCCGGCGATCGCCGGATGATCGGCCGCGATCGTGAACGTCGCCTCAGTCGGCATCTTGGGTAATCGAAACGATGGGTGCGACCGCCGGCGTCGCCCGCTCGGCTTCCGCGGCGAGGGTGCGCAGCGCCTCGAGGGTCAGTTTGCCGGTCGCCGTCCGCGGCAACTGATCCACCTTCACCAGCGGGCGGGGCAGGAACGCGGGATCGACCGATCGCCGGAGCGCGGCGAGGACCTTTCCGGTCGAGAGTTCCGGCGCGACGATGAATGCGACGAGTCGAACGACGTGTCCGTCCGACGATTCCCGGGCGTGGAACACGCCGTCCCGTACACCCGGAATTTCCAGGAGCTTGTGATTGAGGTCGCCGAGGGACGTGCGCTTGCCCGCGATGTTGATCATGTCGGTCGCGCGGCCTTCCAGCAGGAATTCGGTGTCGCTGATCTTTCGCAGCAGATCGGAAACCGCGATCCGTCCCGGCACATGGCCGCCCGCGAACATCCAGACACCGCCGTCGCGCTCGAGCCGGATATCCAGCATGGTCCGGAACGCGGGCGAGGCGGTCGGGCGGCGCGCGGCGACCACACCGGTTTCGGACGATCCGTACAGCTCGACCACACGGGTGCGCATACGACGCTCGGTGTGCGCGGCCATGTCCGGTGTGAGCGGTGCCGCGGCCGATACGACCAGCTCGAGCGGCGCCATCGAAACTTCCGAGGTGAGGCAGGCGTGAATGTGAATCGGCGTGGTCACGAGCACGCGCGGCGCCGGGAGTGAATCGAGCGCGCGCTTCACGTCGAGCGGAAGGAGCGGCCGCGCCGGATGGATGGCCCCGCCGATCACCATGGGCATGACGACGGTCGATTCCAGGCCATACATGTGCTGCGGCGGAACGGTCCCGAGGAAGTTGCACGATGCGTCGGCCGCGAGTCCGAGCGCCGCCCGCTCGGCATGTGCGCCCGCGACGAGCTTTTCCCATCGCTTGGGGTTGGGCTTCGGTTCACCGGTGCTGCCCGACGTGTAGACGATCGCCGCGAGGTGATCGCCGGCGATCGACGGCACGCGTGAAACGCGGCCACTCTCCTCCGCCCTTTCCGGAAACAGCATCACCGGGAAGCGTGCCTCCGCGATCGGCTCGTCGGCCAGCGCCGAACAGCCGGGGTGCGCGGCGGCCATCTGCGCCAGCATTCGCTCGGTCCGGTTGGGGGGGAGCAACGTGGTCCGTCCCGCAATCAGCGCCGCGGCGAGACCCACCATGAATCGATAGCGGTCCTCGCAGAGATTGAGAACGAGGCTGCCCGCGGGGAGCGCAGCGGCGAGAAATTCGGCGCAGGCAAGGAACTGACCTGCGGCGATTCCTGCGCCATTACGCCAGGCGATGATCTGATCGAGGTCGCGGTGTCCGATCAGCGGCAGGCGCTTGCTCATCCTGGCGTCTGTCCCTGCTGGCGGAAGACTTGGGGCGCGTGGCGTATCAGTCGTATCGCGACGGCGACCGGATTGGTGTGCGGCGTGTCCGGGTAGCGCCAGCGCCGGTATGGATATTCGGCGAAGAACAAGACGGCGAGCGCGGGATAGATCAGGACGTTGGTGAACAGTGACCACGCCTCGCGCGATGCGAACTGCGCGAGCAGCACGGATGCGAGCGCCAGCGCGAGTGGGATGATGGTCCACGCCCATGTCAGCATGCGCGTATAGGCAACGAGCTCGCGCGGCATGGCATCTCCCTGGTCGATGAGCCGCGCGATGCGTTCGATGAGCGGCATGCGCCCGGAACGAAGCGAGCTCCCGAACACCCATGCAGTAGCCAGAAGGATGAGGATGGGCCACGCGCTCGCGATGCGCGCGGCCATGCCGACATCGAGCAGTGCGAGGATCGCCAGTCCGCATGCGGCGAGTGCGCCGAGCGCGATGGTCCACGGGGGGCAGCGGCCTCGGGCGAAACTGACCAGCAGTCCCGTCGCGATCATTGCCAGGAACAGGACAATGAGCGACCTGCTCGACCGGACGATCGCGAGGTGCAGCACGATGGGGCTCGCGCCGAGCAGAACCGCGATGAGTGCCTTCATCGCCGCACCACCCCGGCTAGCCGATTGCGATCGAGCGGGCGCTCATTTCGGGCGGTGCTCGTCCACGTGCCGGGCGAGACTGCGTAACGATGCGAACACCATCCGGCTGTCCTCGTCGTCCGCGCGCAGCTCGACGCCGTAGCGCTTGCCGATCGCGAGCGAAATCTCGAGCATGTCGATCGAATCGAGCCCGAGTCCCTCGCCGTACAGCGGGCGCGTCGGGAACGATGTCGTCCGAGCGCGGTCTCGAGGTTGAGCACCTCGACCATCAGGTCGGAGAGCTCGGATTCGAACGGCGTTTTGGCGGTCATGGTGATTGACATGGGGTCGCGGCTCCGCTCGGTCTAGCGCTTGGATATGTCGCGAGGGCCCGGATGGTCCTTGTTACTCGTCCCTGTTACTTTAATGTATTCGCCTCTGGGCGGGGCGCCTTTAAAGGGGCTGCTCTATGCGACCGGCCGGATGTTCGTGCGCCGCCGCCGGGCCGCCGCCGCACTTTGCCCCGGTGTCGCCAGGCTCTTCAGATAGTAAATCAGCTGGAAGACCCGGATGCGCCAGCGAACGCCGCCTGCGCCATAAATGTCACCGGCAAGCAGCGAAACGACGCCCTGGACGACGCCGAGGACGTTCCTGGGCCGCATGAGAAGGTCGCGCATCACAGGTGTCGTGACCCGATAGATGAACCACGAGAACAGGCTCAGGCCGCTCCGCACGCGGCGCTCGTACGCGCGGACCACGCGCGGCGCGGCAGCCGGATCGCGCAGGCATGCGTCCACCGCATCTGCGCCGGAAAACGCCCCCGCCATCGCCAGGTACACCCCCGTAGAGAAGACTGGATCCACGAACGCGAACGAGTCGCCGATCATCAGGCAGTTCGGGCCGTAGGACCGCGCGGCCTGATAACTGTAGTTCCCGGTCGCGGTCACCGGCGTGATCCGGCGGGCGTCGCGCAGCCGTTCGGCGAGCGCCGGGCAGAGGGCAGTGCTCTCGTCGAGGAACTGGTCGAGGGAGCCCCGTCGCGACTTGAGATAGTACGGCCAGCACACCGCTCCGACGCTCGAGACGCCGCGTGCAAGCGGGATGAACCAGAACCATCCATGGTCGAACCAGTAAATCGTGATGTTGCCCGCGTCGCGCCCCGCGTGGTGCTGCGCACCTTCGTAGTGCGCGTACAGCGCGGCGCTCGAGTGCTTGCGGTTCGCCCGCTTGATCCGGAAAAAATTCGCGAGAACCGTGTCACGTCCGGATGCATCGACCAGAAACCGCGCGCGCCAGCGACACATCCCGTCAGGTCCTCGGGCCAGCACTTGCGCACCGCCCTCCGGAAGCGTCACCTCGACCGCCTGGGTCGATTCGAACACGGCGGCGCCCTTGCGGACCGCATTGCGAATCAGGATGAGGTCGAGATCCGCACGATGAACCTGGAACGCGCTCTGCACCGACTGGTCGATGGCTTCGTCGAAGTAGAACGTGCGGGGTTCGGCGTGATCCGGAGAGTTGAACTCGGCCCCGTTCTTCACCAGTCCGACGCGGCGCACCTCGTCCAGAACGCCGAGGCGCTCGAAGAGCTTGTTGTTGTGCGGAAGGAGCGACTCGCCGATGTGAAAGCGCGGGTGCCGGTCCCGCTCGAGAACGGCGACGTCCCAGCCCTTTTCGGCGAGCAGTGCCGCGACCGTCGATCCTGCCGGTCCTCCGCCGATCACGATCACGTCGCAAGAGCGTTCTGGCGTCGATTCGTCGGTCACTCTGAGCCCCGCGATTGACGTCCAGCCATTATGCATCCACCGCCATCGACTAGCGCAGCAGCGCACGCCCGAGTCGCAGCGGAAGCCGCCAGAGCGCGCCGATCAGGAGCCGCATGTGCATCCACGTGAGCAGCACGTTGTCGCGCAGGTAGTGGAAATGCGACACGCCGCCCTCGTCGGGGCGGAAGTACTTCACCGGCGCATCCCGGTTGATCGGCGGCACACCCGCCCACACGAGCCGCACCGCGGCCTCGGGGTCGAAATCGAAGCGGCGCATCCAGATCGTGGACTCCATGGCACGCTCGAGCGCGGCAATCGGGTACACGCGAAATCCGAACAGCGAATCGCCGATGCCCGCCCAGAGCGTCTCCACGTCGGCAAAGAAATTGGAGATGCGCCGGCCGCGGATGCGGATCGTGGGGGCACTCGCGTCGAATATCGGCTTTCCCAGGATCATCGCGCCGGGCTGCGCGAGCGATGCGGTCATGAATTCCGGAATCAGGTCGGCCGGATGCTGGCCGTCCGCGTCCATCGTCAGTACATGAGTGAATCCGGCCGCGCGGGCAGCCCGGATCCCGTGCCGCACAGCTGATCCCTTGCCGCAATTGCGGGGCAGCGACAAACAGGCGCAGCCCGGGATCGCTCGCGGCGAGCGGCGCCAGGCGCTCCGCGCTCGGGTCCGTGCTGCCATCGATCACGACCCACACCGGATTCCAGTGCTGGCGTGCGTTGCGCACGGTCTCGACGAGCTTCACTCCGGTGTTGTAGCTCGGAATCAGGAGCAGATGGGTCGCGTGCGGCGTCATGAAGTCGGGAGAGCGGGAATGCGAACAGTCTGGCGCAGATCACGCGAGCTTTCTGGCGCGATACTCCGAAAAGAGTCCCAGCTCGACTTGTCGTACGACTTCCCCGAATCCCGCATGCGCGAGGGCGCTGATCACCCGTTCGGGTGGCACGCACGCCTCGATCGTATCCCAGTAGTAGCGCATGAGGCGCGGGGTGTCGCGAGTGCTCGCGACGATCCTGGCGAGGGCGGGCACGACGCCGCGCAGGTAACCCTTCAGGAGCATGCTGCCGAACCGTCCCGGCGGGCGCGTGATTTCCAGCAAGCAGACAATGCCGCCCGGCCTCAGCACGCGGAAGAACTCCGCAAAGGCGACCGACAGATCGGAGACGTGGCGCAGCGCGTAACCCATGCTCAGGAAATCTGCGCTCGCGTCTGGGAGGGGGAGGCTCTCCGCGCTGGCTTCGAGTAGCGTGGCACCGTCGGGCAACACGGTGTGGCGCAGCATGCCGGCGCTCGGATCGATGGCGATCACGTCACGCACGTCGCCGAGGATGCGTGCGGCTTCCAGCGCGACGAGCCCGGTCCCGGAACCGACGTCGACGACCTGCATGCCGCGTGCGAGGCCCGCTCGCACGAGTGCCTGTCGGCGGTACCACGATCCGGACCCGAGCCCCATCACCCGCTCGATCTGGGTGTAATCGGCCGCAGTGCGGTCGAACATCGCCCGGACCCAGTCGCGCCGTGCCGCCTCGTCGGCGTAATACTCGGGCAAGGGCGGGTGCGGCGCGCGAACTTCGCCGGGTGGATGGGACTCGAGCGGCATTGCGGCGCGAGGGTAGCATGGGGCTCGCCGCAGTTGCCGGAAGACGACCCGCAGGGAGACGAGCCGCAATCAGGCAGTAGAACAGGCAGTAGAATTCGCGCGTGCCGACGATCCCGACCTCAACCCTGACTCCCGCTGGGGACGTAGTCTCGCGCGGCGTTTCGCTGCGCAAGATCTGGTGCCCGACACCCGCGCTCGGCGCCACCGCGCTCCTGCATGCGGGCGGCACTGCAGCGCTGGCCTTCGAGCCGCTGGCCTGGCCGTGGATCGGAGGCGGCCTTCTTGCGAACCACGCCGTGCTTGCTGCGGCGGCGTTCGCGCCACGTAGCAACATGCTCGGCCCGAATCTTGCGCGGCTGCCGCGCGCAGCTGCGGAGCGCGGCGAGGTGGCACTCACATTCGACGATGGGCCGCGTCCCGAGATCACCCCACGCGTACTCGACCTCCTCGACGCGGCCGGGATGAGGGCGAGTTTTTTCCTCGTCGGCGAACAGGTCGAGCGCCATCCGGAGCTCGCACGCGAGATCGTGCTGCGCGGCCACAGCGTGGAGAATCACAGCTACCATCACTCGCCCTGGTTTGCGTTCTATGGCGTCGGCAAGGCGCGCCGGGACATCGCGCGGGCGCAGCAGGCAATCGTCGCGGCAACCGGCTCCGTGCCGCAATATTTCCGCGCGCCGTTCGGTATCCGCAGCCCGTTGCTCGAGCCCGCGCTCGCCGCAGCGGGCCTGCAGTACGTGTCGTGGACGCGCCGGGGTTTCGACACGGTGGACCGTGACGTCACGAAGGTACTCGATCGGCTCGCACGCGGACTATCCGCCGGCGACGTGCTGCTCCTGCACGACGGCGTGGAACGCCGGACGTGGTCCGACGAGATGGCGCTCGCGGCGACCCTGCGCGCGTTGCTGGCGCGCCTGCGGGAGCGTGGGTTGAAATCGGTCACGCTGCGCGCCGCCTGTGCGGATGCGCAGCCCGGATAGTGCCTATCGCTCCGTGGCGGATGCGGCCGCGCGACGCTATGCGCCGGCGGGACGGTTCGCGATGCGCTACGCGCTCGGCAAGCTGCGCCACGACCCGGTATTCGCCGCCATACTCGCGCACGGACTGATCCCGGACCACGCCCGGCTGGTCGATCTGGGCTGCGGGCAAGGTCTTCTGCTCGCTTTGCTCGTGGCCGCCAACGAAGCGATCGCTCGTGCCGAATGGCCGGCGGGCTGGCCGGCTCCGCCTCGCCCGCAATCGATGGCCGGATTCGACGCGGGAAAGCGCGCGATCGCGCTGGCGCGCATCGCGCTCGGCGACCAGGCACGCATCGCGCAAGCCGACTTGCGCACCGTCGAGCTCCCTGCGTGTGACACGATTGCGCTCATCGATGTGCTGCACTACGTGGACGCCGCGGCTCAGGAATCCGCTCTGGCCAAGTGCGCGAAAGCGCTGAGCGGCGGCGGCGTGCTTCTGCTGCGCGTCAATGATGCCGGCGCGGGCTGGCGGGCTACGCTGACACGCTTCTCCGACCGGCTGGCGACGGTTGCCCGTGACCGGAAATGGCCGCGTTTGCACGACCGGACACTGACGGACTGGATCAGGCTCGTCGAGCGCGCAGGATTCGCCGTTCGCACGTTGCCGGCGAGCGCGGGGACCCCGTTCGCGAACTCGCTGCTCGTGGGACGGCGATGTTGAAGCGTTTTATTGACCAGCAACCTTGAGGTTGTTGTTCACGCCCAGGACGCCAGCGACTTCGCGGACGACCTTCCCGGCCAGCTCCCGCTTCGCCCGCGTCGAAACCGTGCCGGTCAGGGTCACCACGCCGCCTGAAACGTTCGCGGTGATCTCCTCCTTGAAGAGTTCGCGATTGAACTGCAGCTTGGTGGCCACCTCGATGCTCATGGCCGCGTTGCGGAAGAAACTCGGCGTCTGCGCCGGTTCCGTGGCAGGCGGCGCCGCGTCGGGCCGAGGCGCTGCAGCGGCAGCGCGCGTCCGCTCTGCTTCCGCGCGGGCGCGCGCCTCCGCGGCGAGCTGTTCGTTGCGCGCGCGCTGCGCTTTTGTCGGCTGGGCAGAAGCGGACTGCTGGGGCGTGCCGGACCTGCTCTGCAGGGCGCGCTCGGCAGCGGCCCGCGACTGCGCCTCGGCGGTTCGGCGTGCGGCCGCTTCGCGCTCCGCGCGCAGCCGGGCCTCCGTCGCAGCGCGCTCGGCACGGACTTTTGCCTCAGCCGCTTCGCGCTCGGCACGGGCCTGCGCTTCCGCAATCCGGTTTGCCGCGGCTGCCTCGCGTTCGGCGCGTGCCGCATCGGTGGCGCCGGCGCTCGACGAGGGCGTTGGAGCAGGTGGTGTCGGCAACTCCGTCGTCCGGGTCACGATCGGCTCAGTGGGAGGCGCAGTGGCGACGGGAACCCGCGACGCCCGTCCGGCGTGCCAGGCGACAACTCCGACCGCCACGGCGATGGCGATACCCGCTATTGCCCACGCCAGCAAGCCTGCCCGGGAAGTTTGTGCAGGGGCGAGCGTTCCGGTCCGCGGCTCGTCAGTGGTGGAAACAGTCGGGGCCAGTGTTCCATATGACCCCGGCGGCAGGCTGCGCGAGACCGGGGGCGTACTCGGCGGACTGCTCATTGGGGGGATGGTGCGCGGCGGCGGAACCGAGTCGCCGCCGGTGGACGTCGGCACTGGCGTTCGGCCCCCTCCGCTACTCCGATCCGTCTGCCAGGACGAATGGCTCGGATCGAGGATTCCGGCCACGCGGGCCGGCTCGTTGATGATCGTCTCTTCCGAGATGGTGGGGCTCACGGGCTCGGCGTAGGCCTCGAGGATGGCGGCCTTGAACTCGCTGGCGCTCGTGTAACAGTCCTGCGGCGACTTGCTGAGCGCTTTCGCCACGACCGCGTCGTAGCGCTCGAGGTTGCGCCCCGGCGCTGCTACAGAGGGCGCCGGTGGCCACTCGTAGCAGACTTTGTCGGCGAGCTGCTCCGTGCTTCCTGAACTTGGTTGCGTGCCGGTCACCAGCTGATAGAGCACGACGCCCGCCGCGAAGATGTCCGCGTGCCAGTCCACGGCATCGCCCTTGTGCTGCTCGCGGGCCATATAGCCCGGCGAACCCATCACCGCGCCGACCTGCGTGAGCGACGACGAGGCGATGCGCGCGATGCCGAAATCGGTGACCTTAAGCTTGCCGCTGTTCATGATGATGATGTTTGCGGGCTTGATGTCGCGATGCCACACGCCCTGCTCATGGGCGTGCTGGAGCGCGTCGAGCAGCTGTGCCATGAGGCTGACGACGTCGCGCTCCTCGAATTGCGTGTTGCGACTGAAGTGCGCGCGCAGGCTGTTGCCCTCCACGAACTCCATCGCGATGAAGGCCACGTCCGCCGCTTCGCCGTAGTCGTACACCGCGACGATGCCGGGATGCGAGAGGCGGCCGGCGGCGCGCGCCTCGTTCTTGAACCGCGCCATCAACATGCCGGCGCGGTCGTCGTCCTCGACGAGCTCGCGACGAATCGTCTTGATGGCGACGGTCCGCTGGATGTCGGGGTCGTACGCCTTGTACACGACCCCCATCGCGGCCTTTCCGAGCACGTCGGTCACCAGATACTTGCCGAGTCGCTGCGGATGGGACATATATTGCGTATTCGGCAGGATCTGCGCCGAATCGGTTCGGTATTCTTGCAGCGTGTCCGGCGCGGCGCAAGCGACGGAATTTCATCGCGAACAGGAGCAATCGCATGACCATCAAGGAGATCGGCATCGTCGGTGCCGGCACCATGGGCAACGGCATCGCGCAGGCGTTTGCCGTCAAGGGCTACGCCGTCACAATGACCGACGTTGCCGCCGCCGCTCTCGAGCGCGGCCTGGCCACGATCGACGGCAGCCTCGAGCGTCTGGTCAAGAAGGACAAGCTTTCTGCTGCAGAGAAGTCCGCCGCGCTCGCGCGAGTCACGACGACTACCGACCTGGGAATGCTCGGAAAAGCGGATCTGGTGATCGAGGCGGCGACCGAGCACCTCCCGCTCAAGCTCGGCATCTTCGGCGAGCTGGACCGGGTTGCCGCCGCACATGCCGTCATCGCAAGCAACACGTCCTCGATTTCCATCACCCGGCTCGCCGCCGCGACCAAGCGGCCCGAGAGGGTGATCGGCATGCACTTCTTCAACCCGGTTCCGGTGATGCAGCTCGTCGAGCTGATTCGCGGATTGCAGACTTCGGATGCGACTTACGCCGTCGTGGAGACTGCGGCCCGTGCCATCGGCAAGGCGCCGGTCCGGGTCCGCAACAGCCCCGGGTTCGTCGTGAACCGGATGCTCTGCCCGATGATCAATGAGGCCATCTTCGCACTTGCCGAGGGGCTCGCCACCGCGGCGGAGATCGACGACGCCATGAAGCTCGGGGCGAATCACCCGATCGGGCCGCTCGCGCTATGCGATCTGATCGGGCTCGACGTCGAACTCGCGGTGATGAACGTCCTCTTCGAGGGCTTCAAGGACCCGAAGTACCGGCCGGCGCCCCTGCTGGTCGAGATGGTCGAGGCCGGCTACCTCGGGCGCAAGGCCGGACGGGGGTTCTTCACCTACGCGTAGCGCCCCGCGTGCCGTGCGGGGCCTCACTAGGCAAAGCCGCCCGCGTTGGGGCACAATCCCCGGTCCCAGCCGCTCCCCATAATGCGGCGGGTGTCGGGGGTCCACAGGACGGCCCTTCGAGTAGTCGGTTCCGCAGTCGAGTTGAGGAGGGCGTATGCCGGAAAGTCTCGACACGTTTCCGCGCCTGCTGTTGCACAACGCCAAGGTGAGGGGCGATCGGCCGGCGATTCGCGAGAAAGACCTGGGCATCTGGCAGAGCTGGACCTGGTCCCAGGTCGCCGCTGAAGTTCGCACGCTGAGCTGTGGTCTCGCCGCGCAGGGGTTCAAGCGCGGCATGACGATCGCGCTCATCGGTGCCAACCGCCCGCGACTCTACTGGGGCGTTTCCGCGGCGCAATGCCTCGGCGGTGTCCCCGTCCCGCTCTACCAGGACGCGGTTGCGGAGGAGTGGGTGTTCGTCTTCCAGAATGCCGAAATCGCCTACGCGATCGCGGAGGATCAGGAGCAGGTGGACAAGCTGCTCGAGATCATGCCGAAGTGCCCGCAGCTCAAGCGGATCTACTACGACGATCCGCGCGGCCTGCGTCGCTACGACCAGCCCGAGGTCATGGACTACGAAAAGCTCCTCGAGCTCGGGCGCGAGTTCGACCACGCTCATCCGGACTACTTCCTTGCCGAGGTCGAGAAGGGGCGCCCGGAGGACATGGCGGCGCTTTTCTACACATCGGGGACCACCGGCAATCCGAAAGGCGTCGTGCATTCGCACCGGAACCTCATCACGACCGGGCGCATGGCGGCCGAGATCGAAGGCATCACCGAGAACGAGAACGTGCTCGCGTTCCTGCCGATGGCGTGGATCGGCCAGAACATGTTCTCCTACACCCAGGCGCTGGTCTGCGGATTCTGCGTCAACTGTCCGGAGTCGTCGGACACGGTCATGACCGATCTGCGCGAGATCGGCCCGAGTTACTTTCTCGCCCCGCCGAGCGTCTTCGAAGGGCTGCTCACCCAGGTGACCATCCGGATGGAGGACGCCAGCTGGTTGAAGCGAAAGATGTACGAGTACTTCATGGGCGTCGCCAACCGCGTCGGCGGCAAGCTCCTCGACGGCCGGGAGCCGGTCAGCCTCTGGGAGCGTGTTCTCTACAAGATCGGCGACTTCTGCGTGTATGCGCCGCTGCGCAACGTCCTCGGGATGAGCCGCATCCGCATCACCTACACCGGCGGCGAGGCGATCGGCCCCGATCTCTTCAAGTTCTATCGCTCGATCGGCGTCAACCTGAAGCAGCTCTACGGCTCGACGGAGACGAGCGTCTTCGTGTGCGTGCAGCCCGACGGCCAGGTGAAGCCCGATACGGTGGGCAAGGCGGTGGGCAGCGTGCAGATCAGGATCGCCGACTCGGGCGAGGTCCTCATCAAATCTCCCGGCCTGTTCGACGAGTACTACAAGAATCCCCAGGCCACCGCCGAGACGAAGGACGCCGACGGCTGGTTCCACACCGGGGACGCCGGCTTGCTCGACGCCGACGATCATCTCAAGATCCTGGACCGGGCGAAGGACGTCGGCAAGCTGAACGACGGCACGCTGTTCGCGCCGAAGTACATCGAGAACAAGCTGAAGTTCTTCCCCTACATCAAGGAGGCCGTCGCGTTCGGCCAGGGGCGGGACATCTGCGGCGCATTCGTGAACATCGATTTCGACGCGGTCGCGAACTGGGCCGAGCGGCGCAACATCGCCTTCTCGGGCTACACCGACCTCGCGGCGCGCCAGGAGGTCTACGATCTCGTCCGGGATTGCGTGGAGCAGGTGAACCGCGATCTCGCAACCGACGCGAAGCTCGCGGGCAGCCAGATCCATCGCTTCCTCATCCTGCACAAGGAGCTCGACCCGGACGACGGTGAGATCACCCGCACGCGCAAGGTGCGTCGCGGCCATATCGGCGAGAAATACGCCACGCTGGTCGATGCCATCTACTCCGGAAAGCCGGAGTGCTTCATCGAGACGCAGGTGCGATTCGAGGACGGGCGGACCGGCACGATCTCGGCCAATCTGCGAATCGTGGACGCGAAGACCGCATCGCCCGACGCAGCCAAGCAAGCCGCCTAGCGCCCGACCCGATGGAAAGCGTACGCGAAATCGGCCAGCCGGTGCTGGTCGTCGAGAATGTCTCGCTCTCGTTCGGCGGTGTGAAGGCATTGCAGGACGTCTCGTTCGACGTCCGCAAGCACGAGGTTCGCGCGATCATCGGCCCGAACGGGGCGGGCAAGAGCTCGATGCTGAACGTGATCAACGGCGTGTATCACCCGCAGCAGGGTTCCGTCACCTTCAAGGGCGTTCGCCGCCACGACATGAACAGCCACGCGGCCGCCGCACAGGGCATCGCGCGCACGTTCCAGAACATCGCGCTCTTCCGCGGCATGACGGTCCTCGACAACATCATGACCGGTCGCAACCAGAAGATGAAGACCAACTTCCTGCAGCAGGCGCTCTGGTGGGGCCCGGCACGCCGCGACGAGATCGAGAACCGGCGCAAGGTGGAGGAGGTGATCGACTTCCTCGAGATCCAGCACATCCGCAAGACGCCGGTCGGACGGCTGCCCTATGGGCTCCAGAAGCGCGTCGAGCTCGCACGGGCGCTCGCGGCCGAGCCCGAAGTGCTGCTGCTCGACGAGCCGATGGCGGGCATGAACCTCGAGGAGAAGCAGGACATGTGCCGCTACGTCCTCGACGTGAACGACCAGTTCGGCACGACGATCGTGCTCATCGAGCACGACATGGGGGTCGTCATGGACATCTCCGACCGGGTGGTGGTGCTCGACTACGGCCAGAAGATCGCGGACGGCACGCCCGACGTGGTGCGCGCCGACAAGAAGGTCATCGACGCCTATCTCGGCGTCGCACACTAGAACCGGACGCGGAGCCACGATGCAATTCTTCTTCGAGGTCCTGATCGGCGGATTGCTGGCGGGCGTCATGTACTCGCTCGTCGCGCTCGGCTTCGTGCTGATCTACAAGGCCTCCGGGGTTTTCAACTTCGCCCAGGGCGTCGATGGTGTTCTTCGCGGCGCTGACGGTCGTGGGCTTCATCGAGAAGGGCGCGCCGCTTTGGCTCGCCATCGGTCTCTGCCTGATGGTGATGATCCTCATTGGCATCGCCACCGAGCGCATCGTGCTGCGACCGCTGGTGAACCAGCCGCAGATCACGCTTTTCATGGCGACGATCGGTCTCAGCTTCTTCATCGAGGGTCTCGCCCAGGCTATGTGGGGCGCTCAGGTGCACGCGCTCGATATCGGCATTCCGGACACGCCCATCGAGGCGCTCATGGACAAGACCGGGATGCTCATCAGCCAGTTCGACCTCATCGCGGCGCTCATCTGCGCCGTGCTCGTGTCGGCGCTGGCCCTGTTCTTCAACAAGACGCGCATCGGGCGCGCGCTGCGCGCCGTCGCGGACGATCACCAGGCCGCGCTCGCCGTCGGCATCCCGCTCAAGCAGATCTGGGCGATCGTCTGGGCGGTCGCGGGATTCGTCGCGCTGGTCGCGGGCCTGCTCTGGGGGGCGCGCAACGGCGTGCAGTTCGCGCTCACGTTCGTGGCGCTCAAGGCGCTGCCCGTGCTGATCCTCGGCGGGTTCGAATCGATCGCCGGGGCGATCGTCGGCGGCCTGATCATCGGCGCCTCGGAGAAGCTTGCCGAAGTGTTCCTGGGGCCCTATGTCGGCGGCGGCATCGAGGGGTGGTTCGCCTACGTCATCGCGCTGCTCTTCCTGCTGGTGCGACCGCAGGGACTGTTCGGCGAGAAGATCATCGAACGAGTCTAAGCATACAGACCATGCTCTATCGCGAAACCGGGCAGTTCAAGACCAGCTACGCGGCCGATCAGCAGATTTTCCCGCTGCTGCAGGATCGGGTCGCCGTGGCCGCCACGCTTCTCGTGGCGTTCATCGTGGTCCCGGCTATTGCCACCGAGTACTGGCTCGAGGCGATCCTGACCCCGTTCCTGATCTTCTCGCTCGCCGCGCTCGGCCTCAACATCCTCACCGGCTATGCAGGCCAGCTCTCGCTCGGCACCGCGGCCTTCATGGCGGTCGGCGCGTTCGCTGCCTACAACTTCGAGTTGCGCGCTCCCATGGATGCCCATACTCGGCAGCTTTGCACTGGCGGGGATCTGCGCGGCGCTGGTGGGCATTCTGTTCGGGCTGCCGAGCCTGCGCATCAAGGGGTTCTACCTCGCGGTCGCGACGCTCGCCGCGCAGTTCTTCGTGGTCTGGGCGCTCACGCATGTCAACTGGTTCTCGAACTACAGCGCCTCCGGGGTGATCACGTCGCAGCGCATCGAGATCTTCGGCTACTATTTTGTGACGCGCCGAGAGCAAGTACCTGCTCGTGCTGGCGATCGTGGCACTCCTGGCGCTAGCCGCGAAGAACATGGTGCGGAGCGAAACCGGGCGGGCGTGGATGGCGGTGCGCGACTTCGATGTGGCCGCCGCGGTGATCGGCATCCCGGTCATGCGGACCAAGCTGCTGGCATTCGCGGTGAGCTCGTTCTACTGCGGCGTGGCCGGCGCGCTCTATGCGTTCGCCTACCTCGGCACCGTCGAGCCGGACGGCTTCAATCTGGACCTGTCGTTCCGGATCCTCTTCATGATCATCATCGGCGGAATCGGGTCGGTGCTCGGATCCTTCCTGGGCGCCGCGTTCATCGTGCTGTTCCCCATCATGCTGAACCGCTTCGCGGAGCCGTTCGCAAACGCGATCGGCCTCGACCTGCCATCGGGCATGTCTTCAAATCTGGAGCTGATCATCTTCGGCGGCCTGATCATCTTTTTCCTGGCCGTGGAGCCGCTCGGGCTCGCACGGCTATGGCAGATCGCCAAGGAAAAGCTGCGGCTCTGGCCGTTCCCGCACTGATTCGGAGGTGTTTTGAGTTCGTTCCACGAATGGGGTAGACTGCCCGCACTAACCCCCGGATTAGTCAGAACAAGCAATGAAAACAGGGGGTTTTCCCACCGCGTCACAGAGGAGAGAGATATGCAATTCAGCACTGCACGCAGCATTTTCCGGCCGGCCGCAGCGCTGCTCGGCGCAGCCGCCATCGCGCTCGGCTCGGGCCTGGCGCACGGCCAGGCAAAAGAGCAGTTCATTCCCGCCATGTTCTACTGGGTGGGCCCGTATGCAGCCGGCGGCTCGGGTATTGCCGGCGGCTTCATCGACTACTTGAAGATGATCGATGCGCGCGACGGCGGCGTGAACGGCGTGAAGCTCACGTTCGAGAAATGCGAGACCGAGTACAACAATGCGCGCGGAGTCGAGTGCTACGAGCGGTTGAAGAACAAGGGCCCGACCGGCGCGTCGACTGATCCATCCGCTGTCGACCGGGATCACCTACTCGCTGATCGACAAGGGCACCGCCGACAAGATTCCGATCGTCTCGCTCGGCTACGGCCGCGCGGACGCGACCGATCGGCAGCGTCTTCCCGTACGTCTTCCCGCTCATGACAACGTACTGGAGCCAGGCCGCGGCGATGATCAACTTCCTCGGACAGAAGGAAGGCGGGCTCGCGAAGCTGAAGGGCAAGAAGATCGTGCTCCTCTACCACGAGTCGGCCTACGGCAAGGAGCCCATCCCGGTTCTGACCGATCTCGCCAAGAAGTATGGCTATCAGCTCACCACGATCGCGGTTCCGCACCCCGGCAACGAGCAGCAGTCGCAGTGGCTGCAGATCCGCCAGATTCGGCCCGACTGGGTGATCCTGTGGGGCTGGGGGGTCATGAATCCGACCGCCTTGAAGGCCGCTCAGAAGACCGGGTTCCCGGCCAACAAGATTCTCGGCGTGTGGTGGTCGGGTGCGGAAGAGGACGTGATTCCGGCGGGTAGCGCGGCCAAGGGCTATATGGCCGCCGGCTTCAATGCCCCGGGCACCAACTATCCCGCGATCCAGGACATCCTCAAGTACGTCTACGCCAAGGGCGAAGGCGAGATGGAGGACAAGTCCCGCGTCGGTTCGATCTACTACAACCGCGGCGTCGTGCTTGCCGCGGTCAGCGTCGAGGCAATCAAGGTTGCCCAGGAGCATTTCGGCAAGGGCAAGCCCATCACCGGCGAGCAGGTTGCATGGGGCCTCGAGCACCTCAACCTGGACGACAAGCGTCTGAAGCAGCTCGGCCTGGCCGGCTTCATGCCGCCGACCACGACCAGCTGCAACAACCACGAGGGTTCGGGGCTCGTGAAGTTCCAGCAGTGGGACGGCAGTAAGTGGAACATACTAACTACGAACTGGGTCGCCCCCACACCCGAGGACCAGAAGCTGGTGCGCGCGAAGATGGAGGAAGGCGCGGCGAAGTATGCCAAGGACAAGGGCATCACTCCGCGGGCCAACTGCACCGACGCGAACTAGGTCCGGCCGGTCGCGGGGTCACACGCCCCGCGTCGCGTCGAGAGCATTGCCCAAGCCCCCTCCCCGGAGGGGGCTTGTTCGATGGCTCTGCCGAATCACCGACTCCTGACCACTCCATGTCCGCCTTAGCTCCGCCCCCTGCCGCGCAGCAGACCTCGCAGACCTATCTGTCGGTCAGCAACGTCGAGGTCATCTACGACCACGTGATCCTGGTCCTCAAGGGGGTCTCGCTCAAGGTGGACAAGGGCCAGATCGTGGCGCTGCTCGGCGCGAACGGCGCCGGCAAGACCACGACCCTCAAGGCGATCTCCAATCTGCTGCGCGCCGAGCGCGGCGACGTCACCAAGGGCTCGATCGAGTTCGACGGACGTCGCATCGACCATCTCACGCCGAACGATCTGGTGCGGCTCGGCGTGTGCCAGGTGATGGAGGGGCGGCATTGCTTCCAGCACCTCACGGTCGAGGAGAATCTGCTCACCGGGGCCTTCACGCGCAAGGTCGGGCGCGCGCGGCTGCGCGACGATCTCGAGCTCGTCTACAAGTATTTTCCGCGCCTGAAGGAGCGGCGTGGCTCGCTTGCCGGCTATACCTCCGGGGGCGAGCAGCAGATGACCGCGATCGGCCGCGCGCTGATGGCGCGCCCGAAGATGATCCTTCTCGACGAGCCGTCGATGGGTCTCGCCCCGCAGCTCGTGGAAGAGATCTTCGGCATCGTGCAGACGCTCAACGCAAAAGAGGGCGTGTCGATCCTGCTCGCCGAGCAGAACACGAATATTGCGCTCAGGTATGCCAACTACGGCTACATCCTCGAGAACGGCCGCGTAGTGATGGACGGTGTCGCAAGCGATCTGGCGGAGAACGAGGATGTGAAGGAGTTCTACCTCGGCCTTTCCGCTGCGGGAGCGCAAGAATTTCCGCGATACGAAGTTCTATCGCCGGCGCAAGCGCTGGCTTTGAAGGGCGGGGCGGTGGTCAGCCCCCATCACCTCGTGTCGCGCGGCAATGACTGACTATTTCGACAAGCTGGAATCGCGCGACCCGAGCGAGCGCGAGCAGGCGATGCTCGCCGCGCTGCCAAAGCACGTAGCGCACGCCAAGGCAAACGCTCCTGGGTTCGCCCGGATCCTGAAGGACGTCGATCCGGCCGCCGTCACTTCGCGTGAAGCGCTCGCCAGTCTGCCCGTGACCCGCAAGTCGGATCTGAAGGATCTGCAGCGCGGTGATCGGCCGCTCGGCGGCTTGAACGCCACGCCCGTCGGCAAGCTCGCGAAGATCTTCGTTTCGCCCGGCCAGATCTACGACCCGGAGGGCCACGGCACGGACTGGTGGCGTACCGCGCGTGCGCTGCACGCGGCAGGATTCCGCGCCGGCGACATCGTCGTGAACACCTTCGCTTATCATTTCACGCCGGCGGGGTCGATGCTGGAGAGCGGTGCACTTGCGCTGGGTTGCACGGTAGTTCCGACGGGCGTGGGGCAGACCGAGATGCAGGTCGCGACCGTTGCCGACCTCGGCGCCAACGCGTACATCGGCACGCCGTCGTTCCTCAAGCTGATCATGGAAAAAGCCGACGATTCGAAAGTCGACATCGGCTGCCTGAAAAAGGCGATGGTCGGTGCCGAGTATCTTCCGCCCGCGCTGCGCGAGGCCATGCGTGCGCGCGGCATGATCGTCGCCCAGTGCTATGCGACGGCGGATCTTGGCCTCATCGCGTACGAGACACTGATGCCGGATGGTACCGTGGTTCCCGGCATGATTGCCGACGAGGGAATCGTCATCGAGATCGTGCGCCCCGGCACCGGGGATCCGGTTTCCGCCGGTGACGTCGGCGAAGTCGTCGTGACGAGCTTCAATCCCGACTATCCGCTCATCCGGTTCGGCACCGGTGATCTCTCGGCGGTGCTGCCGGAAGCGAGTCCGTGCGGGCGCACCAACGTGCGAATCAAGGGCTGGATGGGGCGTGCCGACCAGACCACCAAGGTGAAGGCGATGTTCGTGACGCCTTCCCAGGTGGCCGAGGTGGTCGGCCGACATCGGGAGATCTTGAAAGCGCGGCTGGTCGTTGATCAGGCTGGCGGCCAGGACCGGATGACGTTACGCTGCGAGGTGCTCGAGGGAGGCGAGGCCCTGGTAAAGGCCGTTGCCGAGAGCATTCGCGACGTGACCAAGCTGCGCGGAGAAGTCGCGATCATGAAGCCTGGCGAGCTCCCGAACGACGGCAAGGTCATCGATGACATCCGGAAATATGACTGAAGGCGCGGCCGGGGATCGGCTCGGGGGGAAGAGTTTATGATGGTGGTTCCTTTCCTATTGCTGGTCATCGCGGCGCTCGTCGCGATGGTCGGATTGCGCAGAATCTCGATCTGGGTCTGGTTCGTCGCTTTCGCGGCCACGCTCTTCGCGTTCGGGCAATATCCGTTCGACATGCTGAATATCGCCCTCTAGAGCAACCCATGGCCGGCCTCTCCCGCGCGCTCAATTCCCTGGCACTTCTCGTCGTGTGCGCAGTCCTGCTCTTCGTGCTGTACTGGGAGTTCATGCGCGGCGAGTTTCCGGGCGCGCTCGGACTGCTGCAGCGCGCTGCACTGGTGGGCGTGGGCCTGGGCATGCTCTTGAACGTGCGCTTCGGGGCATCCGAGTCGCACTTCGGCGTCATCCTTGCGAGCGCGCTCCTCGGCGCGTGGATCGCAGGGCGCCAGATGCTCGGCTTCATCGTGACCGCAGGCGGCATGGGCTCGGCGATCTTCGAGTGGCACTTCTATACCTGGGCGTTCGCCGGATTCTGCGTGGCGATGGTCTTCGCCACCGCACTGCTCTTCATGGAGGGGCAGTTCTTCGAGGGAGTCCGCGACACCCGGCCGAGCAGCGCCGCGCAGGCGGCCGGCTGGCTCTTCGTCCTGGTGACCCTGGCGCACACCGTTTCCGCGTTGCTCCAGTGCGGCTTCGAAAGCTGCATCGACGCACCATCCGGCTACGAGCTCTTGCGCAAGTGAAACGACGCTGGGAATGGTTGGGGCTGCTGGCCCTGGTGATGCTCGTCGGCGGTACGTTGGCGCAGAACCCGAGCGAAGAGGTGCCGTTCGTGCCGACCCCGCAGCCAGTGGTCGAGGCGATGCTCAAGCTCGCGCAGGTGCGCCCCAGCGATTTCGTGATGGATCTCGGCTCGGGCGACGGTCGCATCGTGATCACCGCGGCGCGCCAATACAGGGCCGAAGGACTCGGCGTCGAGTACGATCAGACCCTGATCGACCGAGCGACCAAGGCGGCTGCCGAGGCCGGTGTGACCGATCGCGTGAGTTTCAGAAAGCAGGACATCTTCGACACGGACCTTTCGCAGGCGACCGTGCTGACGCTTTACCTTCTACCGGAAGTCAACATCTCGCTGCGCCCGCGGATCTTCGAGCAGCTGCGTCCGGGCGCCCGGGTCGTCTCGCACGACTGGGACATGGGCGACTGGGAGCCGGATGCGAAGATGGAAGTCGACGCTCCAGGCAAGGAAGTCGGCGCGCACCCGAAGAGCACGATCTATCTGTGGGTCATCCCGGCGAACGTGGCGGGGCCGTGGAAGTCCCGCCTGGGCGCTGGCGGCGAGCTGGAGCTCGATCTCACGCAGAAGTATCAGCACGTCGGCGGTACGGTCCGCTACCGGAACGTGGAATGTCCGATTTCGGAAGCGACGCTGTCCGGCGATCGTATTGCGATACGGGCATGCGAAGGCGCGAATCGACTGCAGATGATCGGCAAAGCGTACCCGGATCGCATCGTCGGAAGCGTCTCCCGCGGCGGCGCGCCGCGCACCCAGTTCCGGGCACTGCGCGACAAGCCCAGTGCGTTTCCCACCTTTCGGTAGGTAGCGACGACCTTCCGCTTTTTCCCCTCCTTCTCAAAGAGGGGTGCCGCCGGAGGCGGCGGGGTGGGTACCCGAGAACGCGCAATGTTTTCGAGTTCAATCAAGCTGACGTAACGGGAGGCAGGCATGACCGTTCGCATCGAGAAATCCGGGAACGTCTGGACAGTGGTTCATAGCCGGCCGGAAGCGCGGAACGCCATGGACCCTGCAAGTGCTGAAGCGCTGGTCGACGCGTTCGTCGCATTCGATCGCGACCCTGATGCCGCAGTGGCGGTGCTTTGGGGCGAAGGCGGCGCCTTCTGCGCGGGCTGGGACCTCAAGTACGGCGCGACGCTTACCGGCGAAGCGCGTCCGCTCGAGGACATTGCGTACCCGCTCGACGAGCGCACCGGGGAGAGCGGGCAGCTGCCGCGCGGACCGATGGGCCCCACCCGACTCGAGCTCGCCAAGCCGGTTATCGCCGCGGTCGCCGGACCCGCCGTAGCGGGTGGCTTCGAGGTGGCGCTTTGGTGCGACGTGCGGGTGATGGAGGCGTCCGCTTATTTCGGCGTTTATTGCCGGCGCTGGGGGGTGCCGCTCATCGACGGTGGTACCGTGCGGTTGCCCCGGCTCGTGGGTATGGGCCGCGCGATGGAGATCATTCTCACCGGTCGCAAGGTTCCCGCAGAGGAGGCTCTGCGAATCGGTGCCTGCGAGCAGGTCGTCGCGGACGGGACGTCCCGCGAGCACGCTGAAGCGATGGCCCACGAGATCGCACGATTTCCACAAGCATGCGTGCGTGCCGACCGGCGCTCGGTGCAGATGCAGCAGGGGTTGTCGTTGCGCGAGGCAATGCGCCGCGAGTGGTACGGTGGCATTCCCGCATTCGTCGCGGAAGGGGCTGCCGGTGCCGGCCGCTTCGCTGCGGGCAGAGGTCGACATGGCGACTTCGGGGATATCTAGCGGCGTCGCGCGTAGAGCGTGAGGTTGTGTCCGGCTCCGGCCAGGCGCGATGGCACGTCGAGCGCGCTCGCGACAAGCTTCGCGGCCCGGTACACCGCGCTCGGCACCTGGCCTTTCTCTGCAAGGCGCACCTGGCGCGTCTCGAGCCTGGACACTTCGAAACCCGTGCGTTCGGCGAGCAGCCGCAGCGATCCGGGGTTGAAGAAGCTCACGTGCCCCCCCATGCCGATCAAGCTGAACACGTCCCAGCGTGCGCCCATCACGGCGGCAGTCCAGCTGGCGCCGTTCGGCGTGGTGGCCATCATGACGCCTCCTGGCCGCAGGATTCGTCGGCACTCGGCGAGCAAGGCGCGCGGTTCGCGAAGATGCTCGAGAAGCTCGACGAGCGTAATCGCGTCGAAGGTCGCGTCCGCATAGCCGCCCTCCTCGAGCAGTCCAGTGTGCACGCGGAACCCCGCAAGCCGTGCGGCATCGCCGGCTTCCGGCGCGATTTCCACGCCTTCGGGATCAAACCCCATCTCGCGCGCAACAAGCAGTAGCGCACCGCTCGAGCAACCAACGTCAAGCAGCCTGGCCGGGGACTCCTGGGGGCCAAGCATCGCCATCAGCGTCGCGAGGCGCCGCTTGCTGACGCTTGCATGGCGCCGTGTCGAACGTGCATCAGGTCGCGTACCCGCAGCGGTGTCCCATTTCTCCAGGGCCACGCGGTACGCATCCTCGCTGCATTGACTCACGAGCTGTCCGCACGCGGTGCAACGCAGCAGCGGTCCCTCGGGCAGGACGATCGGCGAATCGGCGAGCGGCGCGCCGCACCCGATCGGACATTGCTGAATAAAGCGCGCCGCGGACCGGTCGCTTCCAACGGCGGCTTCTTCCGATCCAGGAAGAGCGTTCATGCTTTTACGAGTGGCACGATCGTGCCGTCTACCCGCTTCACTGCTCGGGCACGCTCGAGTTCCTCGACGAGCCAGGTTGCGTAGTGCTCGGCCGTCCAGTTGAAGAAGCGCCGATTGAGATCGCGCAGAATCGGAACTTCGTCGACGTAGTCCTTGAGGCGCGCGAGCGGCATGCTGCGCCGATCGAGGAGCGTGAACATCAGCAGGGCCTTTGCGCAATGCCGGGCCAGGCGGCCGACGTCCTCTTCGTATCCCCGCAATCGCGAGAAGGCGCGCTCCAGCGCGACGTCCACGCCGGTGAATATCCGGCCGTGCCCCGGTATGACGATAGACACATCGAGCCGCGAGATCGCTTCGAGCGTCTGATGCGTCTCGGCGAAGGTCGTCGTGCGGCCAGTCAGATGAGGAAAGAGCACGCCGAAGCCGTTCTCCCACAGGGCGTCGCCGGAAATCAGGATGCGTTCGTCCGGCGAATAAAGCATCGTCGCGTGTGGGTCGTGACCCGGCGCCGCGAGCACCTGCCAGTCGAGATCGCCCAGCCGCAGTACGTCACCTGGCGCAAACGTGTCATCGATGCGAAAACGTTCGGCGCGCTGATCCGCGTATGAGAGAAGCAGTGTCTCCTCGTCCCAGCGCTCGATGAGCGGCGCTTCACCGGCGGGCAGGCTGGTGCGGCACGCATACTCGCGTTGGAGCGCCGCGTTTCCGCCCATGTGGTCGGAATGGCAGTGCGTGTTGAGAAGGTGCGTCAGTGGCGCTCCCGCAAGCACATGCTTCACCAACGCAATAGTCTGCGGCACATGCGTCACGTAACCGCTGTCGACGAGCGCGGTGCCGTTGGCGCCTTTCAGCAGGATGTTGTTCGCCGACAGCCAGCCACGCTCGAGGACCTTGATCGTCTCGGGAAGCACTCCCCCACGCAACATGTCATTGGATGCGGGCGTTCGCGTAGACGGCACCCGCAACCGTGCCGTCCGTCCTGCGCAAGGCGAGCAATGCGCTCTCGTAGCGCCCTTGGAGGGGCACGAACGCGAAATCCTCGAACCGGGCGCCCTGCTCGGCCAGAAACTCGTCGATCAGACGGCCGGCGTTCGGATCGAGCGTCTGCAATGCCGCACGGTCGCGCGCCTCGACCACGATCGTTTCAAGGGCGCGACCTTCGATGGGCCGCCACAGGTGGGTCGACGACAGCAGGCTCGGTCCGCCCAACAGCGCGGACATGAGCATTCCGCGCGCCTTTTCGGGATCCGATGAGAGGGGAATGAACACGAGGGGCGGACTGCCTTTCAATTGCGCACGCAGATCGGCGGATGGCGGAGCAGCTTGAATCAGGGCTTCGGTGACCGGGAAAAACGCCTTGACCGGGCCACCTATGTACGCGGCGAAGAGCGGCCGCTGCGAGTACAGGATGTGGACGCCCCACGTCAAGGCCGCGGCTTGCATGAATGCGATCACCACGAAATTGATCAGGTTGTCGCGGCGATTCGGCCGGTAGACGAGGAACGTGATCAGCGGGCCGACCACGAGATCGACGCCGGCAGCCAGTGCGATCATGGCGAGTCCGCCATCGATGCGGAAGTACGGCTCCGGGAACCAGAGTGCCAGGACGACGAAGATGACCGTGGCGAAAACCGCCGCGCTCACCGCGACGTGAATCAGGAACGCCTTGCCCTTGGTGGCGAGTAGCGATCGGCTCCACATGGCTCAGCGGGGACCGGGTCCGTGAATTGACTGCCGTCGCGACGCCAGGCGGGCGAGCACCGCGCGCTTCTCGTCGTCGCTCGACTGCGACCAGAGCGCGATTTCTTCGAGTGTTCGCAGACACCCAGTGCACCAACCGCGCTCGGTGTCCACCTGGCACACGTTGATGCAGGGGGAATGGACGGGTACATCAGCCATGAATCGCAAATCGTGCTTCACAAATCATGCTTCATCGTGTGAGCTTAACCAACCCGCCTGCGGTGCGGCCACCCCCTCATCGCGCACGGGAAGCGAGAAAAATCCCCTCACCTTCGCTCCGCCGAGCGGCTCACTTCCGCTTTGCGGCGAGCGCCTTGTGGACCTTCGACGCGGACTCGCGCCCGAGCTCCCCGCAAATGAAGCGCCCCGTCTCGAAGACCTGCTCCAGGTCCACGCCGGTTTCGATTTCGAGCCCATCCAGCATGTAGACCACGTCTTCGGTGGCGACGTTGCCCGACGCGCCCTTCGCATACGGGCACCCGCCGAGACCGGCGACCGAGCTGTCGACCACGTTCATCGCCCTTTTCCAGCGCCGCGTAGATGTTCGCGAGCGCCTGGCCGTAGGTATCGTGAAAGTGCACCGCTATCTTCTTGAGCGGCACGTCGCGCGCGACCGCCTCGATCATGCTTGCGCACCTTTCCGGGCGTGCCCACGCCGATCGTGTCGCCGAGCGAGATCTCGTAGCAGCCCATGCCGAAGAGCCGGCGCGCCACCTCGGCCACGACTTTCGGTTTCACTTCGCCTTCGTACGGGCAGCCGGCGACACACGAGATGTAGCCGCGCACCCTGACCCCCCGCTCCTTTGCCGCTTCGATCACCGGGGCGAATCGGTCGAGGCTCTCGATGATCGAGCAGTTGATGTTCTTCTGGCTGAACGTCTCGGAGGCGGCGCCGAACACCGCGATCTCGTCCGCGCCCGCAGCCATCGCCGCCTCGAATCCTTGCATGTTCGGGACCAGCACCGGGTAGCTGACGCCGGGCTTGCGCGCGAGCCCCCGCATCACATCGGTGCCGTCGGCCATCTGCGGCACCCATTTCGGAGACACGAACGCGGTCGCCTCCACCGCCGGAATGCCGGCCTCGGCGAGGCGCTCGATGAGCTCGATCTTCACCGCGGTCGGCACCGACTTCGGCTCGTTCTGCAGACCGTCGCGCGGTCCGACGTCGACGATCCTGACCTGTCTCGGCAGTCCGTTCATTCCTTGCTCCGTTCGAAAGCGAGCAGCTCGGCGCCTTCCTCGACTTGCTCGCCGACCCGGTAGAGCAGCTCCTTGACCGTCCCGCCAGCGGGTGCCTTGATGGTGTGCTCCATCTTCATTGCCTCGAGAATCAGCAGTGGCGTTCCCTTTTCGACCGTTGCCCCGGTCTCGACCAGCACGGCGACGATCTTGCCCGGCATCGGCGCGGCGAGCCCGCCCCCGCCACCGCCCGCGTCGAGCTCATGCAGACCCGGATCGTGAATCTCGAGCGTATGTCGTTCCGCTCCCTGAAATATATCGATCGTACGTCCGCTGCGCACTACCCGCGCCGCGACCGAGCGGTCATCCAGCCAGACACGTAGTGTTTCGCCGGACCGCTCTCCCGAGACGTTGCGCCGACCGTGCGGCAGCTCGAGCTCGAACAGGCCGCGGCGGTAGTGGACGGTCACCGCGGACCGACGTTCCCCTTCCCGAAAGATAAAGACGTGGTGATTGTCCTCGTTCAGGCGCCATCCGTCGCACTCGCCCCACGGCGAGTGGGGATCGGAGGATGCGACGGCATGCTCGCGGGCCGCCGATTCCAGCCGCAACAACTCGTCGAGAGTCGCGATCGCGAGCACCTCGTCGCTCGCCGCTGGCGTGGGTGGAAAAAGCGTCGCGTGATTGCGCTCGATCAGTCCGGTATCCAGCTCGGCGTTCGCAAAGGCCTCGCTCGCGACCAGCCGAGCGAGAAACGTCACGTTGGTGGTGAGTCCCACGATCTCGAACTCGCCCAGCGCCACGTGCATTCGCGCAAGCGCACTCGCCCTGTCGGGGCCCCACACGATCAACTTGGCGATCATCGGGTCGTAGTGCGGGCTGATGGTGTCGCCCGAGCGCACGCCGGTATCGATGCGCACGTGCCGGTTCGGAGCGGGCGTCGCAAGATGCTCGATGGTCCCGGTCGCCGGCAGGAAATCGTGCTCGGGATCCTCGGCGTAGATGCGCGCCTCCAAGGCGTGACCGTCGATCTCGAGCGCATCCTGCGCGACCGGGAGTGCTTCACCTGCCGCCACACGGATCTGCCATTCGACCAGATCCTGCCCGGTGATCATCTCCGTGACGGGGTGCTCGACCTGCAGGCGGGTGTTCATTTCCATGAAATGAAAGTTGCCGGACGGGTCTGCGATGAACTCGACCGTTCCGGCTCCCACGTACCCGATCGCCTTCGCCGCGGCGACCGCAGCGGCGCCCATTTCCCCACGCCGCTCCGCGCCGAGCCCGGGGGCAGGCGCCTCCTCGAGCACCTTTTGATGCCGGCGCTGCACCGAGCAGTCGCGCTCGAAAAGATGCACGCAATGGCCGTGCCGATCGGCGAACACCTGGATCTCGATATGTCGCGGCCGGCGCAGGTAACGCTCGAGAAGCACCTTGTCGTCGCCGAAGGCGGATGCCGCTTCGCGCTTGCACGAGCCGAGCGCGGCGGCGAAATCTCCCGTCCGCTCCACGATCCGCATACCCTTGCCGCCGCCGCCCGCCGAAGCCTTGATGAGGATCGGATAGCCGATCTTGTCGGCCTGGCTCTGCAGGAATTCCGGGTCCTGCCTGTCGCCATGATAGCCGGGCACCAGAGGCACCTTCGCCTTTTGCATGATCGCCTTCGCGGCGCTCTTCGAGCCCATGGCGCGAATCGCTGCCGCGGGGGGGCCGATGAATACGATCCCCGCGTTCTCGCAGGCTTCGGCGAACGCCTCGCTTTCGGAGAGAAATCCGTAGCCTGGGTGGATCGCCTGCGCACCCGATTGTTTGGCCGCCGCGAGGATCGCGTCTCCGCGCAGATAGCTCTCTTTCGCCGGTGCCGGGCCGATGCAGAGCGCTTCGTCGGCGGATGCGACATGCAGGGCGTGTGCGTCGGCCTCCGAATACACCGCCACGGTATGCAGACCCATGCGCCGCGCGGTGCGGATGACCCGGCATGCTATCTCGCCGCGATTGGCAATGAGGATCTTGCTGAACATCGGGGTTACGCTTGTTGCGATGGGCCCTTCTTGGGAAGCCAGGCCGGGCGGCGCTTCTCGAGGAACGCGCGCACGCCCTCGCGCCCTTCGTCGGTCGCGCGCGCGGTCGCAATCCGCCGAGCGGTATCGGCGCGCAACTCGGGTGCCAACGGCGCACCTGCCACGTCGCGAATGAGCTCCTTGGTAGCCGCGTGGGCTGCGGGCCCGCCTGCGAGGAGCTCGCGGCAGATGCCCGCCACTGCGTCATCGATTCCGCCTGCCGACGCGAGCACGTGCACGAACCCGATGCGGTGCGCCTCCGCGGCGGAAAAGCGCTCGGCGGTCAGGAAATACCGATGCGCGGCGCGTTTACCCATCGCGGCGAGCACGTAGGGGCTGATCGTTGCGGGCACGAGTCCGAGTTTCACCTCGGAGAGGCAGAACTCCGCCTCGTCGGCGGCCACGGCGATGTCGCACGCTGCAACGAGGCCCATGCCACCGGCGTACGCTGGGCCGTGCACGCGCGCAATCGTGGGCTTGGGCAGCGTCGCGATCGTATGGAGCATGTCGGCCAGCACGAGGGCGTCGGCGTAGTTCTCGTCGAAGGAGTAGCCGGCCATCTTCTGCATCCAGTTGAGGTCGCCACCCGCGCTGAATGCGCTGCCACGGCCGCCGAGCACGACGACCCGGGTTGCGGGGTCGCCACCCAGCTCGGAGAACGCCTGAGTCAGCTCGGCTATCGCCGTGTCGTTGAATGCGTTGCGTACCGCGGGTCGGTTCAGCCAGACGCGGCCGATGCCGTCACGCACTTCGATCTCGAGGGTACCGTATGCCATCTTGGGAACAGTTGCGCCGCGCCCGGCGGGACTTTCGAAGGGCAACGCGCAATGATAGTGGAATAAGCCCGTGCGGGGATCGTCCCCGCTGCACGGCCTATATCCGGGCGGTCGGGCTCAGTACGACTTGGGCAGCCCCAGCACCTTCTCGGCGATGAAACAGAGGATGAGGTGCGGGCTGACCGGCGCGATGCGCGGGATCCAGGCCTCGCGCATATACCGCTCGACGTGATATTCCTGTGCATAGCCCATGCCGCCGTGCGTGAGGATCGCCGTCTCGCATGCCCGGAAGCAGGCTTCCCCGGCCAGATACTTGGCGGCGTTGGCCTCGGCACCGCATGGCTTGCCCGAGTCGTACAGAGTCGCGGCCTTGTACGCCATCAGGTTCGCCGCTTCGAGCTCCATCCAGCACTTGGCGAGGGGATGTTGAATCGCCTGGTTCCGTCCGATCGGGCGGTCGAACACGATGCGCTCGTTGGCGTAGGACGCCGCGCGCGCCAGCGCCGCGCGCCCCATTCCGACCGCTTCGGCGGCAACGAGTATCCGCTCCGGATTCATTCCGTGCAGGATGCAATCGAATCCGCGACCTTCTGCGCCGATGCGGTCGGCGACCGGCACGCGCAGCCCGTCGATGAAGACCTGGTTCGAGTCGACGCTTGCACGCCCCATCTTGTGGATCTCGCGCACCTCGACGAACCTACGATCGAGATCGGTATAGAAGAGCGAAAGTCCCGCAGCGCCGCTTGCTTCCTCGATCGGCGTGGTGCGCGCGAGCAGCAGCACCTTATTGGCGACCTGCGCGGTGGAGATCCAGATCTTCTGACCGGACACGATGTAGTGATCTCCATCGCGCACGGCGCGCGTCTTCAGTCGGCGTGTGTTGAGACCGGCATCCGGCTCGGTCACGGCAAAGCACGCACGATCCTCTCCGGCAATGAGCGGCGGCAGCCAGCGGCGCTTTTGCTCGTCGGTGCCGAACACGACCGCGGGGTGCAGGCCGAAGATGTTCATGTGCACTGCGGACGCGCCGGAGAACCCCGCGCCCGATTCCGCGATCGTCTGCATCATCAGCGCGGCCTCGGCGATGCCCAGTCCGGCGCCGCCATTTTCCTCGGGCATCGCGATGCCGAGCCAGCCGGCGCTCGCGATCGTCCGGTGAAAATCCGCCGGAAACTCGCCCGCACGATCCTTGCGGAGCCAGTAGTCCGCGTCGAATGGTGCGCAGAGTCGCGCGATCGCGTCGCGAATCTGCTCCTGCTCCGGTGTGAACGAGAAATCCACGCACTAACCCGGATCACGAATGTCTGGTGCTGATGCTGCGGTCGTTTGGGCGGCACCCGTTTTCAGCAGCGCGTCGATGTCGCGCTCGGAAAAGCCGGCTTCGCTCAGCAGCTCGACAGTGTGCTCCCCGAGCAGCGGGGCGGGCGTCACTGGGCCGGGCGGCGTGCCGGTCCACGACGTCGGGTTGCCCATCACGCGCAGGTGTCCCTCGGTCGGATGCTCCTCGTTGCCGATGAATCCGCTCACTCGCAGATGCGGATCGTTGGCGAGCTCGGCTGGCGAGTTTACTGGCTGGTTCGGGATGTCCGCTGCGTCGAGTAGTGCGCGCCATTCGGCCGTGGTGCGCGTGCGCATCACGGCCGCAACATGGGCATACACCTCGGCAATGTGCGCTGCTCGGTTTGCAAGCGTCGTGAAACGGGCATCGCTGACGAAGCGCGCGGGGTCGCCGATCGCGGCAAAGAAGCTCTTCCACTGCTTGTCGTTGTACATCAGGGCGCAGAGATAGCCGTCGCGGGTCGCGTACGGCCGACGGTACGCTGTGAGCAGCCGGGCGTAGCCGGCATCGCCGAGCGGCGGATCGAACGTGAGCCCGCCCATGTGGTCGCCCAGAACGAATTGTGCGACGGCCTCGAACATCGGCACCTCCACGAGCTGCCCGACGCCCGACTTTTCGCGTGCATAGAGCGCTGCGGAGATGGCATAGGCGGCGTGCAAGCCGGTGAGACGATCCGCCAGCGTGACTGGCGTGTAGCAGGGTTCCGGCGCACCGTACGCCTGCATCAGCCATGGAATGGCCGTGGCGCCCTGGATGAGATCGTCATAGGCCGGCTTCGCAGCGTAAGGACCACGCTGTCCGAACCCGGTGCAGCTCACGTAGATCAGCCTCGCGTTATGCGCCGCGAGCGCCGGGTGGTCGAGACCCAGGCGCTGCATCGCCCGCGGTCGCACGTTCGTGATGAAGACGTCGGCGGTCGCTGCCATCCGCACGAGTGCATCGCGCGCCATCGGCTGCTTGATGTCGAGCACGATGCTGCGCTTGCCGCGATTCGCATGCAGGAAGATGTGGCCCATGCCCGGGTGACGCATGGGGCCCACGTGCCGCATGTAATCGCCCTCCGGTGACTCGACCTTGACGACGTCGGCGCCGAGGCCGGCGAGGATCTGCGTCGCGAACGGCGCCATTATGATGCTCGTGAGATCGAGTACTCTCACTCCCGCCAGTGGGCCGCCGCTCATCGTGGATTCATCGTGAAATCGCCGAGGAATGATCGTGAAAATGCGGACATCGACATCCCATGTTTCCGGCACGCACCGCGGTGACCAGTTTATCAGGCCGAATGGATGAGTGACCCGAAACCTGACGCGGCTGGCGTGCAGCGCCTGGCCCTCGGTGTGCTCGCCGTCTGCACGGCATTGAATTTCCTGTCGCGCGGCGTGAGCGATGCGTTTGCGGTGTTCCTGCTGCCGCTCGAGCAGGAATTCGGCGCCGACCGGGCGACGCTGACCGGCATTTACTCAGCTTACATGCTCGCACATGGCCTGGCCGCACCGGCAATCGGCATGATCTTCGACCGGCTGGGACCGCGCGTGGTGTATACGGTGGGGCTTGCCTGCTACGGGGTTGCCTACATCCTTGCCGGCAGTGTCGGCATGCTGTGGCAACTCTATATGCTTGCCGGACTGGCCGGCGGTGTTGCCGCCGCGGCAATTGGCATGGTGCCGGCTTCGGGCCTGGTCAGCCGCTGGTTCCGTACGCGCCTGCCCATGGCGATGGGAGTGCTGTACGCGTCCCTCGGAACCGGTCTGCTGCTCTTCGCGCCGATCACGCAGTGGTTGATCGATTCGCTTGGCTGGCGTGGCGCATATCGCGTGCTGGGCGCGAGCCTGCTCGCGCTGCTGGTGCCGCTCTTGCTGCTCCCCTGGCGCCGGATGGCTGCGGGCACATCCCGACTACGCGACCAGCGGTATCCGGCGCACCGCGCAGGGTGCGGCCTGGACGCTTTCACGCGCTCTTGGCACCACGGCTTTCTGGGCGCTCTTCGGAGTGATGTTCGTCACCTCGTTGAGCACGTACGCCATCAACGTCCAGGTCGTCGCCTATCTCGTGGGGATCGGCTTCACGCCGCTCAAGGCCGCATCGATCTACGGCCTGGTGGGCATGCTGTCGGTGGTCGGCATGCTGGGGGCAGGCGTGGCGGCCGGGCGCTTCGGCGAGCGTGCAGTGGCGACATTCGCCTATGCCTGCTCGATTGCAGGCATCGTGGCGCTTGCATTGCTCCAGTCGACGCCGTCGCTGGTGTTGCTCGGCGCATTTGTCGCACTCTTCGGCACCGTCGCGGGCTCGCGCGGACCGCTGGTGGCAGTCCTCTCCGCACGGCTCTTCTCGGGCGGCGGCATGGGCGCCATATACGGAGCGATCGTCCTCGGACTCGGACTGGGCGGGGCTGCGGGTTCATGGGGCGCAGGAGCGCTGCACGACCTGACCGGCGGCTATGGCGCGGGCTTCGCGCTGGGCGCTGCGGGCGCGGTGGCCGGCATCGTGCTTTTCTGGACCGTCGGTGCGCTTTCGGGGCGCGCTGGTCGCTGATTGCGTCAGGGCGTGAAGCGCTTCGCGACTTCCTCGAGCATCACCTCGGTCGCTCCGCCGCCGATGGAGAGGATGCGCGCGTCGCGCACCAGGCGCTCGATGGCAGTCTCGCGCATGTAACCCATCCCGCCGTGGAACTGCTGGCAGGTGTAGGTGGCCTCGTTGGCGAGCTCGCCGGCGAAGGCCTTCAGCATGGAGACTTCGCGCACGCAGTCGCGCTCCTGGCTCATCAGCCAACCACAGTGGTAGAGAAGCTGGCGCGCGGCCTCGGTCTTGGCTTCGAGCATGGCCAGCCGCTGCCGGATCGTCTGCTTGTCGAAGAGCGTCGCGCCGAACGCCTTGCGGTTCATCGTATGCTCGAGTGCGAGCCGAATGGCCTGCGTGGCGTGACCGACCGCCATTGCGCCCAGCACCACGCGCTCGTTCTGAAAGTTTTGCATGATCGCGTAGAAACCGCCGCCTTCCTCGCCGAGAAGATTCTCGGCGGGGATGCGGCAGTCCTCGAAGACGAGCTCGGCCGTGTCCGACGAGAGCCAGCCCTGCTTCTTGAGGGCGCGGCCGACCCGGAAGCCCGGAGTGTTCTTCTCGACGATGAACATCGAGAGGCCGCGCGACCCCCGTTTGGACAAAGCGGCATCCGCGTCGGAGCGGGCTGCGACGAAGAAGAGATCGCCGTGCACGCCGTTGGTGATGAACATCTTGGTGCCGTTCAGTACCCAGGTATCGCCGTCGCGTCGTGCCCGCGTGCGGATCCCGGCGACGTCCGATCCGGCGTCCGGTTCCGTGACCGCGATCGCGGTGATCAGCTCGCCGGAGAGAACCCTGGGCAGATATCGATCGAGCTGCGCCTTGGAGCCGGCGCGAACGAGGTGCGGCCCCGCCATGTCGGTGTGCACCAGCACGGTGACGATGAATCCGCCGAACGTCGACTGCGAGAGCGCTTCGGCGAACACGACGTTCGTGAGTGCATCGGCACCGGCGCCACCGTACTCCACCGGCGCGGTGATCCCGAGAAAGCCGAGGTCGCCCATATTGCGCAGCACCTCGCGCGGGACATGCCCCTGCGCCTCCCACGCCTCGGCGACCGGCTCGACCTCCTTCGCGATGAAGCGCGCCACCTGCTCGCGGAGCGCTTCGTGCTCGGGGGTGATGTAGATCGAATGGCTTGTCACGTCAGCAGCGGTTGGCCTTGAAGTACTCCTGGGCGCGCGCGTTGCCGTTTCCGGCCGCGCGCTCCCACCATGCGCAAGCGCTCTTGACGTCACGCGGCGCGTTCTCCGCGTTCCACGAGTAGATTCCGAGATTGAGCTGCGCTTGCGCGTCGCGCTGGTCGGCGGCACGCGACCACCACTTCACTGCTGCCTCCGGGTCCCGCGGAACGCCCAGGCCCTTGTCGTAAATCGCACCAAGCGTGAAGAGCGCGTCGACCCAGCCATCCTTGGCGGCGATTTCGAGCCACTTGCGGCCTTCTTCGGGATTCTCCGGCACGCCGCGCCCATTCAGGAAGGCGATTCCCACCACGGCCGCAGCCCGGGTGTTGCCCGCTTCGGCAAGCGGCTTCAAGAGCGTGATCGAGCCGGCGAGATCTCCTGCCTTTTCGCGCTGCATGGCCTGCTGCAGTTCCGGCGGCGCGTCGAGCGGCAGAAAGCGCATGCTCTCCAGGAATCGAGCGCCCGCCTTCGTGAGCACTTCGCTCATCGCGCCTTCGCCGCCGCGCTCCGAGTACGCGACGTCCACCAGTCGATCGGGCTTGTCCGGATGAACGCAGGTGAGCCCGCGAAACTGCATCAATACACTCTCGTCCCCGTTCGCACCGCGATCGATGGCGCGGATCGTGTACCGCGAACAGGGCTGGCCGCGATGCTCGACCGGCACCTCCTCGTGCGCGAGCTTGGTGAGCCGCTTGGCGTCGAGACCCGTGTTGCGTCGCGTACGCATGTGCTCGGAAAGCTCGCGCGCGCTCTTGAACGCCTTGCCGGGCTGCAACGTCAGGACGACGAAGGCCCAGGTGCGCTCCGGCTTCAGCACCTGCTTGCCGATCGCCGCCGCTTCGCCGGTGCGCAGCTGGCTGAAAAGATCGTCGAGCTCCGGCGCATTGACGACAAAGCCAACGAAAGGCCACGGCGCGCCCGGGTTCGCGATCGGATTGACGAGCGGCGCCTGGGTCTGAGCGATGGCGGCATTCGCCAGCAGCAGGCCGAGAAGTAAGCACAAGGAATGTCGACGCACGCGGGCCTCTCCTGCAACCGGTCACATCCGGAACACGCCGAAGCGCGTTGCTTCGATCGGTGCATTGAGCGCCGCAGAAATTCCGAGGCCGAGGACCCGACGCGTGTCCTCGGGCGCGATCACGCCGTCGTCCCACAAGCGCGCCGTCGCATAGTAGGGGTGACCCTGGCGGTCGTATTGCTCGAGGATCGGTCGCTTGAAGGCCTCTTCCTCCTCGCTTGGCCAGGTTCCGCCTTTCGCCTCGATCGCATCGCGCTTCACCGTGGCGAGCACGGAGGCGGCCTGCTGTCCGCCCATCACCGAGACGCGCGCGTTGGGCCACATCCAGAGAAAGCGCGGACTGTATGCGCGTCCGCACATGGCATAGTTGCCCGCGCCGTAGGATCCGCCGATGATCACCGTGAACTTCGGCACACGCGCACAGGCCACCGCGGTGACCATCTTCGCGCCGTCCTTGGCGATCCCGCTGCTCTCGTATTTCTTGCCGACCATGAATCCGGTGATGTTCTGCAGAAAGACGAGCGGGATGCCGCGCTGGCTGCACAGCTCGATGAAGTGCGCCGCTTTCATCGCCGATTCGGAAAAGAGGATGCCGTTGTTGGCGACGATGCCGACCGGGTAGCCGAAGATGTGCGCGAAGCCGGTCACGATCGTGGTGGCGAAGCGCGCCTTGAACTCGTCGAGCTCGCTCCCGTCCACGATGCGGGCGATCACCTCGCGCACGTCGTAGGGCTTGCGGCTGTCGGTCGGAATGACACCCCCGAGCTCGTCGGGCGCGTAGAGCGGTTCGCGTGGCGGTGCCAGGTCGAGATCGACGCCCTTCTTCCGGTTCAGGTGTGAAACGATCTGCCGCGCGATGGTGAGTGCGTGGGCGTCGTTCACCGCGAAGTGATCCGCGACGCCGGAGATGCGCGTGTGCACATCTGCCCCGCCCAGCTCCTCAGGGGAAACGACTTCGCCGGTCGCTGCCTTGACGAGCGGCGGTCCGCCGAGAAAGATCGTCCCCTGTTCCTTGACGATGACCGCTTCATCGCTCATGGCCGGCACGTACGCGCCGCCTGCCGTGCAAGATCCCATCACCACGGCGATCTGGGGGATGCCGGCCGCGGACATGTTCGCCTGGTTGTAGAAGATGCGGCCGAAGTGCTCGCGATCGGGAAACACTTCATCCCAGGTGGGCAAATTGGCGCCCCCGGAGTCCACGAGGTAGATGCACGGCAGGCAGTTCTGCGCTGCGATCTCTTGCGCGCGCACGTGCTTCTTCACGGTGATCGGGAAGTAGGTGCCCCCCTTCACGGTGGCGTCGTTCACGACGACCATGCACTCCCGCCCCGCCACGCGCCCGATGCCCGTGATCACCCCGCCGCAGGGTGCATCGTTGTCGTACATGCCGTAGGCCGCAAGCTGCGACAGCTCGAGAAACGGCGATCCCGGGTCGAGCAGCGTGCGCACGCGTTCGCGCGGGAGCAGCTTGCCGCGCGCGACATGCCGTGCGCGCGCCGCCTCGCCGCCGCCCAGCGATACCTCCGCCACCCGGTCGCGCAGGTCGGCGACCAGCCGGCCCATCGCGGCCTGGTTGTCGCGGAACTCCGCGGAGCGGGCGTTGAGTGCGGTCTTGATGGCGGACATGAGCGTGTCGGACGCGGAACGGAAGGGGCATTGTAGCCGAGCACCCTGGCAGTACGACGTGCGGAAGGTCCGCCCGGCTCCGTTCCGGACCCCGGCCGCTGCAAGACGGGTATGGCAGGCGTAGTCCCGCACTGCCATACCGATAGAGGGCAATGCGCCGCTGTAGCGGCGTTCGGCTAGACTTGCGAGGGTGAGCGCAGCGATTTCCTCAGCGATGGCGTATCTGAGCTGGATGCTCATCGCCTGCGGCGCACTCGCGGCGCTGTTCTTCACTTTTTTCGCCCTCCGCGTCGCCCAGGTCTTCTTGCGCGCTCCCCGGATCGGCGACGGACTCGCAGAGGCGGCCCCCAGCGACGGCTGGCCGCTCGTATCGATCGTCGTCCCCGCCCACAACGAGGAGCGGGTCATCGAGAACTGCGTCACGAGCCTGCTCGCGAGCGACTATCCCAAGCTCGAGATCGTCGTCGTGCTGGATCGCTGCAGCGACCGCACGCTCGCGCTGTTGCGTCCGTTTGCCGGGCGCGATTCGCGCCTGCGTATCATAGAGAACACCGCATGCCCGCCCGACTGGGCCGGCAAGTGCAATGCGGCGCGTGTTGGCGCCGATGTCGCCCGCGGAAAATATCTGCTCTTCACGGATGCCGACGTTCGGTTCGAGCCGGCGCTCGTGCGCGCTGCAATGGGCTTGATGCGTCGGGACCGGCGCGGCCTCCTGTCACTGCTGCCGCGCGTCGTCGCCGTTGCCTGGTACGAGCGAATCGTGCAGCCGATCGCGGCGATGACGCTGATGCAGATGTATCCGATCGACAAGGTCAATCGCGAGTACCGCAGGCGACCTTTCGCCAACGGGCAGTTCCTGCTGTTCGAGCGCAGTGTCTACGAGCGCATCGGCGGCCATGCTGCGACGAAGCACGATCTCCTCGAGGACATTGCGTTCGCACGGCTGGTCGACGCGAGTGGTGCCCGGGTCGGCCTGGCATTGGCCGCGGACATGCTCGAGGTGCACATGTATTCGTCCTTCGCCGCATTTCGCGAGGGCTGGAAGCGGATTTTCATCGAGGCGAGCAGGCGGCGCGTACGGCGTCTCCGCGAAAAGGCGCTGGTCGTCCTTGTCCTGGGAGTGGGCACGCCCACTGTCCAGCTCGCGGCGCTCGCAACAGGCGCGGCGGCGGGTCACGCGACGTTTCTCTGGGCGGCTGCGATCGTCGCATGGGGCGTCGCTGCACAGGCCTTGGCGCTCGCGATGGTCTATCACGCCTGCCGGGCGCGGATTCGGGACGTTGTCTTGAGCCCGGTAGGCGCGGCGTTCGTGGCTCGCCTGCTCTGGCAGGGGGCGGGGGATCTGGCTAAAAATCGTCCCGTGCGCTGGGGCGGACGCGAATACCGGTTGATACCCGAGGACTGATGTTCAACGAAATGGAAGGGCAATCTTGAAACGGATTCTGGTTACCGGCGGCGCGGGGTTTATCGGATCGCACCTTTGCGGACGGCTCCTCGCGAGCGGCCACGAGGTCCTTTGCGTCGACAACTTCTACACCGGGAGCAAGCAGAACATCGCAAATCTCCTCGACGATCGCAATTTCGAGCTCTTCCGGCACGACGTCACCTTTCCGCTGTTCGTCGAAGTGGACGAGATCTACAACCTTGCCTGTCCTGCGGCGCCGGTGCACTACCAGTTCGACCCCGTCCAGACGACCAAGACGTCCGTGCATGGCGCAATCAACATGCTGGGGCTGGCCAAGCGCCTGCGCGCGCCTATCCTGCAGGCCTCGACCAGCGAGGTGTACGGGGATCCCGAGGTGCATCCGCAGCCCGAGGAATACTGGGGGCGGGTGAATCCGATCGGCGTGCGCTCGTGCTACGACGAAGGCAAGCGCTGTGCGGAGACCCTGTTCTTCGACTACCGCCGCCAGCACAAGCTGAGCATCAAGGTGGCGCGAATCTTCAACACGTACGGCCCGCGCATGCACGTCAACGACGGTCGCGTAGTCTCGAATTTCATCGTGCAGGCACTTCGGAATGCACCGATCACGCTGTACGGCAACGGTCAGCAGACCCGGTCGTTTTGCTACGTCGACGATCTGGTCGATGGACTCGTGCGACTGATGGCGACGCCCGAGGCGGTCACCGGGCCGATCAATCTCGGCAATGCGTCCGAGATCACGGTGCAGGACCTGGCCAACCGGGTGATCTCCATGACCGGCTCGCGCTCGGTGATCGAGCATCACCGCTTGCCGGAAGACGATCCGAGGCAGCGCCAGCCTGATCTCTCGCGGGCCAAGGCGACGCTCGGGTGGGCGCCGAGCACGCCGCTCGAGGTCGGGCTAAAGAAAACGATCGAATACTTCGACGCATTGCTCGCGAGCGGCCAGGCGTATCCAAGTCTGGAGCGCCGCACCGCCACCGATTAGGAATCGGACTCAGGGCTTCGGGCAAACGCGCGGCGTGATCCCCTTCTCCTTTGCGTAGGCAGCTGCCGAGGCCTCGATCATCGGCCGGACCAGGTCCTGGTCGGAAGCGATCCAGTCGGTGATGAGAATCCACTTGCTGCCGTCCCACTGCTGGAATTTCACCTGGCCGCCACCTTCGTGGTCGAAGCAGCTCGTCTTGAGCGGCTGCATGAAGCCGACTGCGCCCATGGCCTTCAGGCGCGCCGCGTCGATGTTCAGGTGCTCCAGCGCCCACTGGATCTGCTCGCCGGTCATCGGCTTGCCCTTGCCGAAATGCTCCTGTGCAGTGCGAATGGCTTCGGCAGTGACGATGCCCAGAACCACGCCTCGGTTGTAGTAGATCGTGCCGATGCGACCCTTGTCCTCCATCTCGCCCTTACCCTTGGCGTACACGACCTTCAGGATGTCCTGGATGACCGGGTAGTTGCGCCCGCTGACATTGAAGCCGGCGGCGATGTAACCCTTTGCGGCGGCGCCCGCCGGTATGGTGTCCTCTTCCGCGCCTGCCCACCACACGCCGACGATGCGATCCCGCGGGAAACCGACTCTTGCCGCGGTCTTGAGCGCAGTCGGATTCATCACGCCGAAGCCGCGCAGGATCACCCAGTCGGGCTTGATCTTCCGGATCTGCAGCCACTGCGCCTGCTGCTCGTTGCCGGGATGGGCCACGGGAATGTTGATGACCTGGAAGCCATACCGCTGCGCCTGCGCTTCGAGCACCGGAATGGTCTCTTTCCCGTAAGCCGAGTCGTGGTAGAGGTTCACGATCGTCTTGCCGCGCAGCTTGTCCATCCCGCCTTCCCTCATTCCCATGAACCGGATCTTGGCGGTGTTCTGGCTCCAGTAGTTCGTGATGAGCGGGAAGACGTACGGGAACACCCGGCCATCGGACGAGTCCGTGCGACCGTAACCGATCGACACGATCGGAATCTTGTCCGCGGTCCCCTTTTCGATGAGCGCGTAGGTGATGCCGGTCGAAGCGGCATGGACGAGCGTCGCGCCGGTCGGGCCCTTGCCCTTCGAGCGCTCGTAGCACTCGATGCCGCGCGCGGTGTTGTACTCGGTCTCGCATTTCTCCCAGGTGATCTTCACTCCGTTGATGCCGCCGTCGCGGTCGTTCAGCATCGTGAAATAGTCGATCATCCCGCCGGCGATGCCGACGCCGCTGGACGCATACGGCCCGACCCAGAAGAAATTCACCGGAACGAATTGTTCTTTCGCCTGTGCCTGTGCCAGCCCGGCAGCGAGCATCATCGCCGCGGTCGCGAGCAGCGTGGTCGCGATACGCGCAATTCTTCGTCCTGGGTTGATCGGCATGCTGGCCTCCTCGCTTGATGTTCGGTGGAGCGTGTGTGTGATCGGTGGAGCGTGTATGTGATTGGTCGGGCGTGTATGCATTTTCCCCTCCTTTCCAAGGAGGGGTGCCGCCGGAGGCGGCGGGGTGGTTAAAGCCCGAGCGCGCGCGCCGTACGGCGTTCTACAGGACGCACAAGTGCTCGTCCCTCGCACCGCGGATCGCACTTGCCGCGATCGCGTGATCGAATGTCACGAGTCTCCCGCTGTGGTGGACCGCAAGCGCGAGCAGATAGAGGTCGGTCAGCTGGCGTGGGCCGTGGATCCGGGCGGCGTCGGCGACCGTCTCATCAAGCAGGGTCACATCGTCGGGCCAGAACGTGTGGTGACGGCTGGCCGTGGCCTCGCGCAATCGCTCCATACCTGATTGCACGGGGATCGGGCTTGGATAGCGGGCGTGCGACATGATCCGGATGCAGCCGTTCTGAGTGAGCGGGCACGATGCCCAGCCGCCACGTGCGTTGCGATTGAACCATGCCCATGCAACGTCGTGGGAAACGTGGTCGGCGTCCAGCAACGCGATCAACACGTTGACGTCGAGCAGCGAACGCATCAATAGGCGTCGTCTTCGCGCAACGAATCGATCAGCTCGTTGGTCACGATGCTGCCACGCGCGGCAAAAGGGCGGAACCCGTACACAGCGCGCGGCTCGCTGGTTGTTGAGGTCCCGTGCGGGGCGGTGAGTGCGCTGCGCGCGAGCATCGAGACCACCGCGCCGGCGGTCTTCTTCTCGCGGCGCGCGATCTCCTTCGCGGCCTGCAGCACGTCTTCGTCGATATCCAGAGTGGTGCGCACGCATCTGATGCTAACGCATCAATTGGTCAAACGTCAAGCCGGCCGCGCGCAGCAGGTCGCGCCGCCTTGATCGGGGCGCGTTGCGACCACCCGCAAGCTGGCGGGCGGCCGCCACATCGCCGCGATAAGTGAGGCAACATTCTGATCGGAATACGCGCTCTAATCGAGCGTGAATCCGGACGCCTTGACGATCGGCCTCCATCGCGCAGTGTCGGCGGCTATGACCTTTGCGAACTCTTCCGTTGTCGAGCCGGAAGGTTCGAGGCCGAGACGGAGGAGTCGCTCAGAAATCGCAGGGACCCGTACCGCCTGCGTAACCAGCAGCGACCACTGTTCGATCACCGGCTTTGGCGTTCCCGCCGGTGCGTATAGGCCCAGCCATCCGGTCCCCTCGATCTCCGGGAAGCCCTGTTCCTTGAAAGTCGGCACCGCCGGCAACAGTGGCGAGCGCTTTGCTCCCGAAGTCGCGATGATGCGCAAAGTGTTGGCGCGGTGCAGCGTAAGCAGGTCGGAGAGAGCAGTGATGCCAACCGGAATCCGACCGCCCATCAGATCGGTCACCATCGGCACGGAGCCCTTGTACGGGATGTGAACCATTTCAAGGCCGGTCGCTTTGCCGACCATCACGCCGAAGAAGTGCGGCTGGCTACCGGCCCCGGGCGTCCCGAAACTGACGTCGGTGCCATTGGACTTCGCCCATGCGACGAACTCGCTGACCGTGCTCGCCGGATGATTCGCGGCAACCGCGAATGCAATCTGAAATTCCGCCACCTGCGACACGGGCGCGAAATCCCGCGTCGGTTCGTAACCGGGGCGCTTGATTTCCAATGGCGCGAGCACGGTCACGAACATCGGCGTAAGCAAGAGCGTCGACCCGTCGGGCGCAGCGTTCTTCAGCGCCATCGCGGCGATGCGCCCGCCGGCGCCTGCCTTGTTCTCGACGATGACCGGCTGACCGATGGCGTCCTTGATTCGGTTGGCCAGCAATCGGGCAGTGACATCGGTCCCGCCGCCCGGGGCAAAGCCGACAAGAATTCGGATCGGACCTCTGGGTGTGGATTGCGCCTGCTCAGCCGCGGGTGCGCCTGCGGCGAATGCGGCCAACACTAGCGATGAGATCAGCTTTTTGAAACGCACCTACCAATCTCCTTGCACGCGGCGCTGAAGTATCGCGACCAAACGGGGTTTATACTAGTCGCACGTAAGATCAGCAAACCCGCCATTCAGCGAGCAACCTGCGCTCGACGCACCCCGCGAGCAAGCGTGATGATCGAAGCTCGAGCCCAGTCTCCCGCCCCGCATCTGTTCGCGTCTCTGCGCGAGCAACTGGATTTTGAGCGGCTCATCTCCGAGCTCTCCGCAACCTTCATCGACCTTCCTGCGGACCAGATCGACGGCGTCATCACCGCAGGACTGCGGCGGATCGTGGAGACCCTCGGAATCGATCGGAGCTCGCTGACGCTGTTGAGCGCGAACAACGACGGATTGCAGACCACGCACTCCTGGGCTGTCGAAGGACTGCCGCCCGTGCTGGGAGGCACGTGGCAGAAGGGCGGTTTCTCGTGGCTTTTTGCGCTGGGAAATGCAGGCAAGCCGCTGGTTTTTTCGCGACTGAGCGACCTGCCCCCCGAGGCGGATTTCGAAAGGCGCTCATACCAGAGCATCGGCTTGAGATCACACGTCGCGCAGCCGCTCATGATTGCCGGTGAGCTCGTGGGCTTCCTCGGCTTCGGCAGCTTGCGGCGGGAGCGCATCTGGCCTGACGACCTCGTCGCACGCATGCGCCTGCTGGCAAACATTTTCGCCGCCGCGCTTGCGCGCAGGGACTCCCAGCGGGAGCTCGACCAGGCGCTCGCCTTCGAGCGCTTGCTTGCGGACCTTTCCACGGCGATGCTCCGCGCACCGGCTCTGGACGTGGCTGTCGTAATCCCGGAAGTGCTACAGGCAATCGGCAAGTTCCTGCGCGTCGATCGCGTCTCGCTGTGGCAACTGCGCCAGAACAAGCATTTCTTACTGATGCATTCCTGGAGCGCGGCCGGCGATCGCACGGCCCCCGATAGCGTCGACCAAGTGCGAGCGTCGTGGCTGAACCAGCGCCTTCTGCACGGTGAAGTTGTCCACTTCTCCGAGGTCGAGGAGCTACCGCCTGACGCGACCCTGGACCGAAGCAGGCTGCGCGCGCTGGGCATCCGGTCACTTCTCTCGGTGCCCCTGAGGATTGAGGGCAACGTCGGGGCGGCGTTGGCGCTCGCGACGCTGGACAGGACCGTTTCATGGTCCGAAGCGCTGATTCCGCGGGTCAAGCTGATCGGCGAGGCGCTGGCGAGCCTTCTCGAGCGCGACCGGCGGGCAAGGGCGCTCGCGGAGGCGCAGACCGAGGCGACGCAGTTCCGGGAGCACCTCGCGCACGTGGTGCGGGTGCACACGGTCGGAGAGATGTCGGCTGCGCTCGCCCACGAGATCACCCAGCCTCTGGGCGCAATCAAGAACTACGCGACCGCCGCACGCACCCGGGCGCTCGAGACGCCTCCGGACATCGCGAAGGTTGTCGATCTGCTCGGCAAGGTGAGCGGACAGGCGGCACGCGCCGGTGACATTGTGACGCGCCTGCGCGGCCTCGCGAAACGGCACGACCTGAAGCTGGTCGAGCTCGACGTCGCGCGTACAGTGGATTCATGCATCGACATGGTGAGGGTGGACTGCGCATTGCGCGGCATCAGCATCGAGCTGAAGACGGCGGAGAAGCTGCCGCCGGTCGTCGCCGACGAGATCCACGTCCAGCAGGTGATCCTGAATCTCATTCACAATGCGATGGAAGCGACCGCGCCCGAACAACCCGCCGTCTCGAGAGAGATCGCGGTTGATGTGGGTATGAGCGGACCCGATGCGCTGTCGGTGCGCGTGGCGGACCGGGGTGTCGGCATTCCGGAAGGAGAGCTGGAAAGAGTGTTCGAATCGTTCTACTCGACCAAGCCGCTGGGCGTCGGCATCGGACTCGCCATCTGCCGCAAGCTGATCGAAGCCCACGGCGGCGCGATGTGGGCATCGCAAAATCCGGGTGGCGGCGCCGTATTCCAGTTCACGCTCCCTCTGCAATCGGGCGGGAGGTTGGCGCCATGACAGAGCCCACGGTATTCATCGTCGACGACGACGAAGCGTTTCGGGACTCGGTGAAGGAGCTCGTGAGCTCGGTCGGCCTCGCCGCGGAGGCATTCGACTCGGCGATGGCGTTTCTCGCCGCCTACGATCCCGAGCGTGCCGGATGCCTTGTCCTCGACGTGCGCATGGCGCACATGAGCGGCATTGCGTTGCAGGCCAAGCTGAAATCGATGGGCGGCCGCATTCCGATCGTGTTCGTCAGCGGGCACGGCGACATCCAAACTGCGGTTGGCGCGATCAAGGACGGCGCGGTCGACTTCGTGCAGAAGCCCTACCACGAGCAGCAGCTGCTCGACGCCATTAACGAGGCGCTGCGCCGGGACGCTGTGCAGCGCGCCCCGTCCAGCGCCTCGCCCGCGCTCGCGGAGCGCACTGCCGCGCTGACGGCCCGCGAGCGCGAAATCATGGAGCTCGCGCTGAAGGGCCTCCCCAGCAAGGTGATCGCCAAGGAGCTCGCGATCAGCTACCGGACGGTCGAGCAGCACCGCAGCCGGCTGCTCGAAAAGCTTGGCGTCGGTTCGATCACCGAGCTGATGCGTCTGACTCTGACCCGACCCACCGAGTAGTCCGACTCCTTTCAGGGCTCCCACGTACGCGCCGACCCGTGGCCGCCGGGAGTTACCGGCCGCGCGCGCGGGTCCAGCATTGCGTAAGCAGGACGTTAGGGCATAGCTACCGCAGGTGCACGCTAGCACGCTAGGGCGCTGCCCGAGAGTGAGGGGTATTGGGCGCATCCGGGCGAGTGCCAACAACTGTCTACGTCATCGAGTCCGATCCAGATCAGCGGGCGTGGATCGAATCGTCGCTCGCGCGGAGCGTCGATGCGGTGGAGTTCGTGGACGACGGTGCGACTCTCCTCGCTGGCATCCCATGTGGTAGGCGCAATTGCCTCATCGCATCGGCCGAGCCCGATGCAGCGGCGACGCTCGACCTCGTACGCGCGATGCGCGACAAGGGGGCAGCGCTCCCGGTGATCGTGCTGGGGCCGCACAGCGCTTTCCGGACTGCGGTCGACATCGCACGTCTGGACGCTACCGACTTTCTCGAGCATCCGGTCAGCGCTCATCAGCTTTGCGCCGCAGTGCGCAAGGCGCTGAAATTCGAAACATGAAACTCCCTGCATATGTGGCGCCACGTAGGACATCCGTGCGCGCACGGAGATACAAGCCGTGGACGCGACGGAAATATTTGTCACGTCGACCTGTTAATGTTTCGTGACAACGTTGCTTGACCTGTTCGACGCGATGCTGCCCCCACGCATAGGGGCGTACGCGCGTGAAGAGGAAGGGAAGAACGACGTTACAAGTACAACGCTACCTTGATGGAAGGAACCTCTTCATGCGACACGGAAAGCGGCACGGGATCTCAGCCATACTGACGGGTCTTGCTCTCGCACTGGGTTTCGCGGCGGCGTCTCCGGCGCTCGCCCAGGCGCCGGACAAGAAGCCCAACATCCTGTTCATCATGGGCGACGACATCGGCATCATGAACGTCGGTGCCTACCATCAGGGCCTCATGGTTGGGGAGACACCCAACATCGACCGCCTCGGGAAAGAAGGCGCGAAGTTCATGACCTATTATGCCGAGCAGAGCTGCACCGCCGGGCGCACCGCCTTCTTCACTGGCATGCATCCGTTGCGAGCGGGTATGGTCATGCCGCAGCTTCCGGGTGCCCGACTTCGCTGTTGCCGGGCACGCCCGCGCTGGCGAAATTCCTGCTGGATCTCGGCTATAACACCGGTGAGTTCGGCAAGAACCACCTGGGCGATAAAGCCGCATCGCTGCCAACGGCGCATGGCTTCCAGGAATATCTGGGGCTACCTGTATCACCTCGACGCGATGCAGGGGGTGAGCTTCCCGGACATCAACAAGACGCCGACCGATCAGGCGGTTGTGCCACCCTGCAAGAACACCCCGATTAAGGGCCTCAAGGAAGTCCCCGGCGCCGTGGACCCCAGGACGGCGCTCTGTATGACCCCGCCGCGGCCGGTCCTTCATTGCACGTCCTCGGACGGCACTGAGAAGAACCAGAGCTGCAAGGACGATGGGGCCGCTGACGCTGGAACGTTCCAAGACCGTTGACGAGGAAATCTCCACCCAGGTCATCGACTTCCTCGACCGCAATGACCCGAAGAAGACCAACAAGCCATTCTTCGTCTGGTATAACCCGGCGCGCATGCACGTCACCACCGTGCTCTCGGACAAGTACATGGACATGCTGGGCGTGAAAGGCGGCAAGGACTGGGGTATCAATGAAGTCGGCATGAAGCAGATGGACGACAACATCGGCTACGTGCTGAAAAAGCTCGAAGACATGGGCGAGCTCGACAACACCATCGTCGTCTTCACCACCGACAACGGCGCCGAGACGATCAGCTTCCCGGACGGCGGCGTCACGCCCTTCAAGGGGCAGAAGGTCACGGCCTGGGAAGGCGGCTATCGCGCTCCGTGCGTCATTCGCTGGCCGGGCCACATCAAGCCCGGCACGATCTACAACGAGATGTTCGCGTCCTTCGACTGGATGCCCACGCTTCGTCGATATCGCCGGCGGGCCCAAGGGTGACGGGCTGAAGAAGCAGATCGAGGCCGGCAAGTACCCCGGCATCGTCAAGACCACGCTCGACGGCTTCAACCAGATCGACTATCTGACGGGCAAGTCGCAGAATCGGCGCGCGACCACTTCTTCTACTACTCCGGCGCACAGCCTTTCGGCGGTGCGCTACAAGAACTGGAAGTTCTACTACACGATGGCGGTCCTCGGCGATGGGCTGGCTGCTCCTCAATGACGCAATACAACTTCACGCTGGTGCAACAACATCAAGCGCGATCCCTTCGAGAAGGCCGTCGGCGCCGGCAGAAGACAGCCGGCATGGCATCGGCGGTGCACTGGCCGCGCCCAAGCACCGCGTTCATCTACGACTGGAACCTCCTGCCCATCGGCCAGCGCTGGGCTGCAGGACTCGAGACCTACGCGGAGTTCCCGCCGCTGCAGGCGCCGCCTGCTACAACCTGGAGCATGTCATGGAGGAAATCGAGGCGCAGAAGCGAGACACGTCAAGCCACGCGGGCGACTGATCGAGTGGCCAGCTTAACAGGATGTGCATTTAGCGGCAATGCAGCGGGCGCCCCGACAAGGGCCGCCCGCTTTTTTCACAGTATGACACTTGAAGTCATGAACAGCTGATGATTCCTTCGCGTGCACAATGTTCATCGCGCGCAATCGCGCTGTGCGCCCTGCTTTCCGCTGACTCTGCGCGGCTGCCCAGGCGCAGCCGATCCGCTGCCCTCCTGGAACGACGGTCCGGCGAAGCAGGCGATCGTCGAGTTCGTGCAGGCGACCACGACGCAGGGCAGCCCGCAGTTCGTGCCGCCGGCCGAGCGCATCGCCACCTTCGACCAGGACGGCACGCTGTGGGTCGAGCATCCGATGTACTCGCAGGTGGTGTATTGCCTGACGCGTGTGCCGGCGGTCGTCAAGGCGAAGCCGGAGCTTGAAGGTCGAGCCGTTCAAGACGGTGCTGTCCGGCAACCGCGCGGCGATGGCGAAGCTCTCGATGGACGACCTGTTCAAGATCCTCGCCGCGACCCTCACGGGCATGAGGTCGACGACTTCGAGGCCGAGGCGAAGAAGTGGCTCGCGACAGCCAAGGATCCGCGCTGGAAGCGGCCCTACACCGAGCTGATCTATCAGCCGATGCAGGAAGTGCTAAGTACCTGCGCGCCAACGGCTACAAGACCTACATCGTCACCGGCGGCGGCCAGGACTTCGTGCGCGTGTACTCCGAGAAGGTCTACGGCATCCCGCCCGAGCAGGTGGTCGGCACCGCCGGCGGGACGAAGTACGGCTACGACAAGAACGGCAAGCCGTTCCTGACCAAGGAGCCCAAGCTGCTGCTGAACGACAACAATGCCGGCAAGCCCGAAGGCATCCACCTGATGATCGGGCGCCGCCCGATCGCCGCCTTCGGCAACTCGACCGGCGACCGGCAGATGCTGGAATACACGAAGGCCGGCGACGGCGCGCGGCTCGTCGATGCTGGTGCTGCACGACGACGCGAAGCGCGAGTACGCCTACGGCCCGGCGCAGGGTCTGCCCGACACCAAGGTCGGCACCTTCACGCAGGCGCTCTACGACGAAGCGAAGAAGAAGGGCTGGATCGTCATCAGCATGAAGAATGACTGGAAACGGATCTTCGCGTTCGAGTCGACGTCACCAGCAAAGCGCGGCCGACACGAAAGGAGATCCTGCCATGAGAAAGAACGCTGCACGCAACCTCTTCGCCTTGCTGATGGCAGCCGCCTTGTGCGCTCCCGCGATCGCGCATCGACGGCGCTGGAGATCCTGAAGGGTGATCGGGCGGCCATGGCCAAGCTGTCGATGCCAGACCTCGAGAAGATCCTCGCCGTCACGCTACACCGGCCTGGTCGGTGGATGATGTTCAACGCCCAGGTCGACGCAGTGGATCGCAGAAGCCAAGGACCCGCGCTGGAAGAAGCCGTACACCGAGCTGACCTATCTGCCGATGCAGGAAGCTGCTCAAGTACCTGCGTGCAAACGGCTACAGGACTTACATCGTCACCGGGGGCGGCCAGGACTTCGTGCGCGCTTACTCAGAGAAGGCCTATGGCATTCCGCCCGAGCAAGTGGTGGGCACGGCGGGCGGCGTCGAAGTACATGTACGGCAAGGACGGCAAGTCCTTCCTGTTCAAGGAGCCCAAGTTGCTACTGAACGATAACAACGCCGGCAAGCCCGAAGGCATCCACTTGATGATCGGCCGCCGGCCGCACGCGGCGTTCGGCAACTCGACCGGCGACCGGCAGATGCTGGAATACACGGGCGCGGGCGACGGTGCGCGCCTCGCAATGCTCGTCCTGCACGACGACGCGAAGCGGGAGTACGCCTATGGACCGGCGCTCGGCATGGCCGACACCAAGGTCGGGACGTTCACTCAAGCGCTCTACGACGAGGCGAAGAAGAAGGGCTGGACGGTCATCAGCATGAAGAACGACTGGAAGCGGATATTTGCGTTCGAGCCATGAAACTCTGGGCCACGTGGTATCACGTGCATTCCGTCGACGCGGTTCACGACGGCTACTTCTTCGCGTCGGATCGCGGCGGGGCGATAAAGGACAACCACATCGACGTCTTCGCCGGTCTCTGGCCCGCTAACCCGCTTCCGTCCTTCATCTGGAGCACCGAATCGCGCACTTTCGATGCATATGTCATCATCGACGAGATCGTGAAGCCCCGGCTGCACCGCCTACATGCGCTCGACGGGGGCGAATCGACGCGTTACGCCGGCGAACTGAACGAGGGCCGAGTCGCCGAGCCTGACTCGAACCAAGTCATGTCGACGCTCGCCGGCTATCAACTGGTACCGTGAATCGAAAACCGTCTCGCCAGGACAGGGGATATTGATGACCACGCAATTCAAATCCGGACGCTTCGCTCGAATCGCACTTTTCCTTGTTGCATCGCTCGTTTTGCCCGGCGCGGCCGTGGCGCAGAAGAAGCCGAACATTCTGGTCATCTGGGGCGACGATATCGGCCGCGACAACATCAGCGCCTACAGCCTCGGCATCATGGGCTACAAGACGCCCAACATCGACCGTCTCGCGAAGGAGGGCGCGCTGTTCACGGACTCATATGCGCAGCAAAGCTGCACGGCGGGCCGGGCGTCGTTCATTCTCGGGGAGCATCCGTTCCGCACGGGTCTGCTGACCATTGGCATGCCGGGCTCTCCGCAGGGCATACCCGACTGGGCGCCCACCATCGCCGACCTGCTGAAGGCACAGGGTTACACGAACGGCCAGTTCGGCAAGAACCACCTCGGTGACCGCGACAAGCATCTACCGACGATGCACGGGTTCGACGAGTTTCTCGGCAATCTCTACCACCTGAATGCGGAGGAGGAGCCGGAGACCTACTACTATCCGAAGGACCCGGAGTTCAAGAAGAAGTACGGCCCGCGCGGCGTGCTGCACACGTGGTCGGACGGCAAGGGCGGGCAGAAGATCGAGGACACCGGCCCACTGAGCCAAGCGCGAATGCCCACCGTCGACCTGGAGATCTACGCCGCCGAACAGAAGTTCGTGGAGAAGGCGGTCAAGGATGGCAAGCCCTTCTTCGTCTGGTTCAACACGACCCGGATGCACGTGTGGACCCACTTGAAGAAGTCCGCGCAGGGCCGCACCGGCATCGGCCTCTATCCGGACGGCATGGTCGAGCACGACGACATGGTCGGCGGAGTACTGAAGCAGCTGGATGATCTGGGCATTGCCGACAACACCATCGTCGTCTATGGCACCGACAACGGCGCGGAAGAAGTGACGTGGCCGGATGGCGGGACGACGCCCTTCAAAGGCGAGAAAGGCACGACCTGGGAAGGCGGCTTCCGCGTCCCGATGATCGTGCGCTGGCCCGGCGTGATCAAGCCGGGCACCATCATCAACGAAATCTTCTCGCAAGAGGACTGGTTGCCCACGCTGCTGGCCGCGGCGGGCGAACCGGATATCGTCGAGAAGCTCAAGAAGGGTTACGCGGCCAATGGCAAGACCTGGAAAGTCCACCTCGATGGCTACAATTTCCTGCCGTTCTTCAAGGGCGAGGTGAAGAAAGGCCCGCGCGAAGAGATCTACTACTTCGGACAGGGCGGAGAGCTGAACGCGGTCCGCTGGAACGACTGGAAAGTCAGCTTCGCGACACAGAACGGCAATATTGCTACGGCGCTGCGCGAAATACCAGGTTGGCCGGTGATCGTGAACCTGCGCGCCGATCCTTACGAGCGGGCGCCGAGCGAATCGGGCATGTACATCCGCTGGTATGGGGACAACATCTGGCTCTTCGTGCCGGTGCAGCAGAAGCTCGCCGGTTTTCTTGGCACGCTGGACCAGTTCCCGTTCCAGCAAGGCAGCAGTCTGAACGCCGCGGGCATCAACTACAACTCGATCAAGGCGATGGACGCGATGAAGCGGTTGAAGCAACTGGAGGCAATCGGGACACCCAGCAATTGATATTGGAATTCGGGAAGCGAGCGGCGCCGCCTACAGCACGGGGCCGCCCTGCTTGATCATCTGAGGCGCGGCGAGTGGTGCCATGATGACGATCGCACCGCGCTGCCTGCACGCATGAATCTCAACTTTCGTCGGAGTGCAGTTGTGTTCTAGACTTGGACACGCCACGCGACGGGAGACGGGATGGCGCTTCGCATCGAAGACTACGGGTTGATCGGCGACATGCACTCCGCGGCGCTGGTCGGCCTCGACGGTTCGATCGACTGGTTGTGCCTGCCGCGGTTCGATTCAACTGCGTGTTTCACGAGACTGCTCGGCACCGAGGCGCACGGTCGATGGCGCATCGCCCCGGCGCAGGACATCGTGGCCATGACGCGCCGCTATCGGCCTTCGACCCTGGTTCTCGAAACCGAGCTCGAGACAGCCGGCGGCGTGGTCCGGGTCACCGACTGCATGCCCATACGACTGTCGCACCCGCGAATCGTCAGGGTCGTGGAGGGTGTGCGTGGCAGCGTGGCAATGGCCGTTCGGCTCAATCCGCGATTCGACTACGGCAAGACCACGCCGTGGGTTCGCGCGAAGGGGCAGGTGGTGAGTGCCGGCGCCGGGCCGGAGGCGATGGAGCTGCGCACCGACGTGCCGATCACGATAAAGGACCACCAGCTCGAGGCCGAATTCTCGGTGCGCGAGGGCGAGCGCGCGTGCTTCGTCCTCACGTGGCATCTCTCCTGGGAAGACCCGCCGCCACCGGTCGAACCGGTCGACGCCATTGCCCATACCGAGTCCTGGTGGCGCGCCTGGTCGGGTCGTTCGACCTATAAGGGCGCGTGGCGAGACGAGGTCGAGCGCTCCCTCATCACGCTCAAGGCGCTGACCTACGCACCGACGGGTGGCATCGTCGCCGCCGCCACCACGTCGCTGCCCGAGTTCCTCGGTGGCGTGCGGAACTGGGACTACCGATTCTGCTGGATCCGAGACGCGGCGCTCGCACTCGATGCACTCATGTCCGCGGGGTACGTGGAGGAGGCGACCAAGTGGCGCGACTGGGTCATTCGCGCAGTCGCAGGCGATCCCGAGGATCTGCAGATCATGTACGGGATCGGGGGAGAGCGCCGGCTCGACGAGTACGAGCTGGACTGGCTCCCGGGTTACGAGGGTTCTGCACCAGTTCGCGTCGGGAACGCGGCATCCGGTCAGCGGCAGCTCGATGTGTACGGCGAGCTCGCCGACGCGATCTACCGCGCGCGGAGGCTCGGCATGCCGCCAGCGGTCGAGGCGCTGGATCCCGCGCAGGGCATCGTCCAGTGGCTCCTGGAACACTGGCGCGAACCCGACGATGGCATCTGGGAGGTCAGGGGGCCACGCCGTCAGTTCGTCCACTCGAAGGTCATGGCGTGGGTGGCCGCCGACCGGCTCGTGAAGATGTCCGAAGAGTCCGGTTATGACGCACCGCTACCGAAATTGCGCGCGATGCGGGACGAGATCCACGCGGAAGTGTGCAGCAAGGGCTACGACGCCAAGCGGAACACGTTCACCCAGTACTATGGCTCTGCACAGCTGGACGCGGCGCTGCTGCTGATCCCGCAAGTCGGATTCCTGCCGCCGACCGATCCACGTGTCGTGGGAACCGTAGACGCCATCCAGCGGGAGCTCGTGCGCGACGGATTCGTGATGCGATACATCCCGGATGCAAACGCGGCCGACGGATTGCCGCCCGGGGAAGGCGCGTTTCTCGCCTGCAGTTTCTGGCTGGTCATCGACCTGGCGATGCTCGGCCGCGTCGATGAAGCGCAGGCGCTCTTCGAGCGGCTGCTCGCGCTGCGAAACGATCTCGGGCTATTCTCCGAGGAGTACGACCAGGTGAATCAGCGGCTGATCGGCAACTTTCCCCAGGCGTTCACCCACCTGACGCTCATCGCGAGCGCCGTGGCTCTCACGGAAGCTGCTGGTGTGCAAGGGTCTGCCGCCGGAAATAGATGAGCGCGGTTGGCTCGACTGCGCCGCCGTCTGGCGAGCAACACGAAATATGTTACGGCCCGCATCGGGCGATCGTGACCGAGGTGGGCGCGACCCTGCGCCATTACTCGTTGAGCGACGTCGACGTCATCGACGGGTTTGGAGAAAGCGAATGGGCGCCCAGCGGCCGCGGGCAGGTGCTGGCGCCCTGGCCGAATCGACTCGACAGTGGACGGTACACGTTCGAGGGGCAGGACGCCAAGGCGGCGCTGAACGAGCCGGAATTGCAAAACGCGATTCACGGGCTCGTGCGCTGGCTGCCCTGGAAGACTGAATCAAAGTCGACGGATGACGTTGCGCTGTCCTGCATGCTTCATCCTCAACCGGGGTACCCATGGCAGCTCCACCTTCAGGTCGGATATCGGCTCGAAGAGAGTGGACTCACTGTTTCCATGCGGGCACGGAATGTGTCGGGCGCGCCCGCGCCCTTCGGGATCGGGTTTCATCCCTACCTGACGGTAGGTATGCCGGTCGATCACGCGATCCTGCAGATTCCGGCCACGCGATATCTGGTGACGGATGACCGTGAGCTGCCGATCGGAAGCAATCCGGTCGCCGGGTCGGATCGGGATTTCACTGCTCCGCGGCCCATCCGATCGGTGCACCTCGACACGGGCTACACGGATCTTTCGCGGGGTGCCGACGGCCGCGCGCGTGCCGTCCTGGCAGCGCCCGACGGCGGTCGGCGCGTCAGCTTGTGGGTCGATTCCGCGTTCAAGTACCTCATGGTGTACACGGGCGACACGCTGAGCGACACGTCGCGACGGCGCTGTGCCGTCGCGATCGAGCCCATGACCTGCCCGCCCAACGCATTGCGTACGGGATCCGACCTGTTGCGGATCGCGCCCGGGGCCATTGCGGAGGGCCGCTGGGGGCTGGTGCCCGTACGGAGGGGGAAAGTGCTGCGGGCGTGAAGCGCGCCGGAATACGTCCGGGGCGTTAATGCGTATACCATCTCGCGCGACGAGGTCCGCAAGGGTCGCGGTCAAATGGTTCGTGAACGGAGGGTTTCAAGATGCTCGGATTCGAACTGGACTTCTGGGACTACGCGACGTTTGCCACGGCGGCACTGGCAGGCGGCGCGGGAATGCTGATCTATATCTGGATCGCCGGTCTGCCAGGGCGCATCGCCATTGCGCGCAAGCACCCGGAAGCCGAAGCGGTCAAGCTGATGGGCTGGGCCGGGCTGCTGCCGACCATCCTGCCGTGGGTGCAGGCGTTCATCTGGGCGTTCAAGCCCACTGACATCGTAGACATCCGTCGGTTTCCGAAGGAGGAGGCCAGGGCGATCGACGAAGATATCGCGCGTCTGACGGACGACCCGCGCAAGTCGCGCGAGCGCACGAAAACGACGGGTTCGACGACGTCGGCGCGCGATTCGTCAGCGCCCCCGCCACCGGACAAAGACGGCACGAAGGCCTGACGGAAGTCACGCATGCTCCTGGGTTTCGTTCTGCTGTTCGCCTACGGATTCGTCGTCTGGCTCGTCTTCTTCAAGTTCAGATGGCTGAACTTCACCATCGCCTGGGGCTTCTTCTCCGCGTTCTTCGTGGTGCATCTGATGCTCATCTTCCTGATCGGCCTGCGCTTCGTCACGCCGCTCTCGACCGAGGCGCGGATCATCCAGCACACGATCCAGCTCATTCCACGCCTGTCCGAGCCGACGCTCGTCACCGCCGTCCTGGTGCAACCGAACGTACCGGTGAAGAAGGGGCAGCCGCTGTTCCAGTTCGACCGGCGTCCCTATGAGTACAAGGTCAAGCAGCTCGAGGCTCAGCTCGCCAAGGCGAAGCAGAATGTGCTCGTCCTGAAGGCGGACATCCAGATCAACGCACAGAAGATCGTCAAGCTGCAGGCCGAGCTGGCGTACGCGAAGTATCAGCTCAAGCTCTCCGCCGATCTGGCGAAGCAGGGCGCCGGGCCCGAGGAAGACGCGCAGAAGTGGACCGCGCAGGTCGCTGCCGACGAGGCGGGCATCAAGGAGGCGCAGGCGGAGGAGAGCGCGCGCGAGCTGCGCTATACGTCGGAGATCGACGGCGTCAACACCGACGTCGCCGCGATCCAGGCCGAGCTCGATCAGGCCCGCTATTACCTCGACAACACGCTGATGGTCGCGCCGGAGGACGGCTACATCATCAACCTGCAGGTGCGTCCGGGCATGGTGGCCGGCGAGATTCGGTTCGGCGCCATCGCGTCGTTCATCTGCGATGCCGACCGCTACCTGCTCGCCAACTACTTCCAGGAGAACCTGAAGTACGTGAAGCCGGGGCAAGCCGTCGGAGGTCGCGCTCGATCTTTATCCGGGCCAGATCTGCACGGGCAAGGTCGAGGCCATCTGGCAGGGCAGCGGCGCCGGGCAGATGTTGCCGAGCGGCACGCTGCCGAACTTCAACTATGTGCCGACCGAAGTTCCGCAGGGCCAGTTCGCTGTCGCGATCCGACTGGACGACCGGATCAGTCCAAGTTTCCGATCGGCACCCAGGGTCGCGCAGCAATCTACACCAATCCGCAGAGCGCCTTCGTGGTCCTGCGCAAGATCGGCATCAGAAGCTATACGTGGTTCAACTGGATCTATCCGTTCTCCGGATGATGCGCGCCTGCACTCCGTCATCCCCGCGCAAGCTGGGATCCAGAGACGTCGAAATATTTCGTGGACTCAATTCCCGTGTGCGCGGGAATGACGCTCTCCTAGCCGTGGCGCTCTCAATTGCCGCGGCGCTCGCCGGCTGCGCGCTCAAGACGCCGCCGACGCAGACGGAGGTCCTTGGAGCAGGCGCTGCCGAAGGAGACGCGCATTCCCCCCGCGTGGCAAGCCGACCCGGCGCGCGCGCAGTCTGCCGACGACTGGCTAAGGTCGTTCAACGACCCGCGCTCGACGCGCTCGTCGCCGAGGCGATCGCGAACAACCCCGATCTCCGCCAGGCGGCCGAGCGCGTGCGCATCGCGCAGCAGAACGTGATGGTGGTCGGCGCGCAGCTGCTGCCGCAGGTCGGCGCGCAACTCGGCGGCAAGGCCACGCGCGACAAGGATCATGACCAGCAACTATTACAGTACTTCGGCTTATGCCGGCGTGGCCTGGGAGCTCGATGTCTGGGGCCGGCTGCGCGCCCAGCGCGCGGCGGCCGAGGCAGGCTTCGAGGCGACCGCGCTCGACTACGCGTACGCGCGCCAATCGCTCGCCGCGACGGTGGCGAAGCCCTGGTATCTCGCGGTCGAGACGCGCCAGCTCGTCGCGCTGGGCGAGCAGGCCGTGAAGGTCTACGAGGACCTGCTCGCGCTGGTGACATATCCGGCGAATCGCCGGCAAGGACTCGGACCTCGACGTGGTCGATGTACGCGCGAAGCTCGAGACGGCGCAGAGCCAGCTCGAGCGGGCGCGCGAAGCGTACGGCGAGGCGCGCCGTGCGCTGGAGGTGTTGCTCGGGCGCTATCCGGCCGCCGAGATCGAGGCGGCAGTCGGCCTATCCGCCGCTGCCGCCGCTCGGCGGCACCGGGGTGCCAGCGGCACTGCTCGAACGCCGGCCCGACCTCCTCGCGGCCGAGCACGAAGTGCTCGCGGCGTTCCGCAAGGAGGAGGCCGCGCGGCTCGCGCTGCTCCCCGACTTCTCGATCTCGCTCGCCGGCGGGCGGCTGGGCGACCAGGTCCTCTCGCTGCTGCGCCTCAATCCGTGGCTCGCCTCGGCGGGGATCGGCGTTTCGATCCCGATCTACGAAGGTGGAGCGCTGCGGGCGCAAGTCGAGATCGCCACGGCGCAGCAGGCGCGGGCGGTGGCCCGGTACGGCGCTGTCGCGCTGGCCGCGTTTCGCGAGGCCGAGAACGCACTGGCAAACGAGCAG
>CAVTJG010000008.1:0-821387 GCA_963735025.1 uncultured beta proteobacterium | reverse complement strand
CCCCTCTACGTACATGAAGGTCGCATCAAGGTGTAGCAATCCATTGATGCGTCTAGCGAAGTAATCTCCCTTCGCTGAAGCAAGGTGCATGACGCTGCCGCCTGAATGCGGTCGGACGCAAGATTTCAGGCGGATCGAGCGGCGGATTGGGAAAGGGATACTTAGATGGCAATGCGACTGATTCGCGCGCAACTCAACCTTCTCACGGTGCGCGAGGTACTCAATGCGCGGGACCGGGAGCTGTCGGACCGAGGCGGGCTTCCGCTTCGTTGCTCTGGTGCAAATGCGGCTTGGGTATTCCGCTACACAAGCCCGACTGGAAAGCGCCGGGAGTGGGGCGCGGAGCCTGCCAGAGGCACAATCCGCGAGCCACTGGTGAACGCCTCGCCTTAGCCCGCGATCTGGGTGCAAGACAACGCGCGCTCCTCGCCTCGGATCCCTCGATCGCTCCGATTGACGAGCGAGCGAAGGCCCGCGCCGCCGAGCGTGAGGCCGAACGCCGGCGTAAGGCCGAGAAGAAGCAGGAGCAGGCCACTCTCGCCCGCGTGGCCCGCGACTACCATGCGCGGCACAGTAAACGCCGCACGTGACTCTCTCAAACTCAAGGTGAGTGGGGCGACAGACCGAAATCGACCCGAAGCCGAATTTTGTGTTCTCGCGAAGCGGAAGTTCAGGACGTTCGGTCGTTAGGTAGTTTCGCGATCAATCGATCAACGGTTATCACCGCGAGGGCCGCGTCAAGTCGTGCCGCGCCGCGCCCCCTACTCCAACGCCCGCCTTACGTGCGCCCGTGCTTCTTTCGACAGCTGGTTCATGCGGATTCCCTTTAGCGTCGGCACCGTCTCGACGCGGCCCTTTAGCTGATCTTTCACGATCGGACTGCGGCTGGCGCCAAGGGACTTGTGCCGCACCAGCGATAGAGCGTGTTCTGTGCCTTCGGCAGCGAAGACACCCAAAGCGCCTGAGCCGGCAGTGGGCAGAGTGGGACGGCGCTAGGCGCACCCTATTGATTCTTCGCATTGGGCAGACCGTGTCGACTTCCCGCCGTTGTAGTCAGGCACCTAAACCTCTAAGCTTGATTTCAGGGCGTGTCGCGCACTTTGCGTGCAAGCAGCGTGAAATGCTTGAGAAGGCACGACCTCCGGATGTCCGTTGCCTGCCAGAGTGCGCGGCACAGCGGGCCGTTCAGTCGCTCAGCCAAGAAAATGGAGGAGACCGCGATGAAAAAGAACACGCATCGAGACAAAAGCACTGCGACCCCCGAGCAAACGGGCAGCAGTGAGGGCGTATCGCGAAGGACCATGCTCAAGGCCAGTGCGGCCGGCGTTGCTGCTGCCTTTGCAGGCGGCGGTGCCGCGCTCGCGCCAAGCGCAGTAGAGGCGACAGGCGGCGGCCACAGCGCAGACTCCGAGGAATTGGTGCTCGTCAACGGCAAGATTCACACGATGGACGACAGGAACCGCGTCGTGAGTTCGGTCGCGATCCGAAACGGCCGCTTCGTCGAGGTTGGAAGAGCCGGGGGTGGCGGCGAGGTCATCAACCTCGGCGGTCGCACGGTGGTTCCCGGACTGATCGAGAGTCACACGCACTTCGTGAGCCTCGCGAATCGGCCGGGCTATCACGTCGCCCAGCTCGAGCTTGCCTCGAACATCGCCGAGGTCCAGGAGCTGCTCGCGGCACGGCGGCCCGATGTGCCCCCGAACCAGTTCATCACCGCGATGGGCGGCTGGAATCCGCGTCAATGGGCCGAGCGGCGCCTGCCGACGCTCGAAGAGCTGGACGCCGCGGTGCCCGACCGGCCGGTGTTCCTGTTTCAGAACTTCAGCGGCCCGTGCGCAGTCAACTCGCTCGGCAAGGCGTTCTTCGAGACGGTGATCTCGCCCCTCGCTGGCCCGGTCACGGTCGGCGCCAACGGCTCGATCACCGGCGCCGACGCTCGTGCAGCGCTTTACCACTTGCGCGTGCGCCAGACCTTCGAGGACAAGAAGCGCAGCACACTCGACGCGATGGCGTTCTCAGCGCAGGTCGGCATCACCACGAACCTCGATCAGACGCTGGTCGCGCTGGCCTCGGGCCCGCTCGACCCTCAACCTACCTGGTTCCTCGCGAACCTCGATCACTTCCGGATGTACGACTCGTGGCTCGCGCTGCACCGCGAGGGCAAGACGTTCGTGCGTCTGCAGATGAATTTCTTGCACAACCAGGGCAATCTGCCCGCACTCGGTGGTCTCGAGAACCAGCTGCCGGAGCTGAGGGAGCGACTCAAGAACCAGTTCCCGTTCTTCGGCGACGACATGCTGCGCACCGGCGCGATCGGCGAGTGGGCGGCGCCGTTCGCGTTGCAGGGATCAGCCAACTACGACGTGTGGTACGAGGCGCAGCGACTCTGCGCCCAGGCGCGGTGGCGCAACGAGAACGCACAAGCCGGCGAAACCGCCATCCAGCAGGTGGTCGAGACCTACGAGCAAATGGACCTCGAGTTTGGGATCAAGGAGTTGCGCTGGGGGCTGCAGCACGTGGACAACGCGACCTCCGAGCAGCTCGCGCGGCTGAAGAACCTCAACTGTGGCGTCTCGATGTCCGGCTTCCGCTGGCAGCAAGGCCCCAACGCCGACGGATCGCCGGTCGGGCCGTTCTTCCCGAGGATAGTCGAGAGCGGCATTCCGGCTGGCCTGCACGAGGACGGGGTGCACATCGCGCCGCACAACCCGTGGTACGCGCTGCATTACGCGACTACGGGCCTGAACTACGACGGGCTGCAAATCAATTCCGGCCAGCAGATCACGCGCCAGCAGGCGCTTTACGCCTACACCCGCGGCGCCGCCTGGTATCTGAACCGGGAGAACGACCTCGGCTCGATCGAAGTAGGCAAGCTCGCCGACCTGGTGGTTCTGGACAAGGACTACTTCAAGGTGAGCGATGCGGAGATGCGGAACATGCGCCCGGTCCTCACCGTCGTCGACGGAGAGGTCGTCTACGACGCGCGTGAGCCACGGCGGCGCTGGGGCAAGAACCTCCATCACCACTACGATAGCCACAGGTAAGGGCACTGCGCAAGACGCGGGTGTGCAAAGGGCGACTAACGCCCTGCACACCCGCCTCGACGTGTTGGGGCGTCCTACGCGTACCGGTGCTCCCCCTTCCGCTTGCCCACTATTCGTTCATCCCACTCGGCGGTACCCGGAGGGCGGATAGTCGCCCACTTCATCGGCGTCCGACGGCAGTGGGGCACCTAAACTAAAGATCGCATTTACAGCGATCCTAGCTCAGCGCCAGATTAATCCAAGGTGGTCACCCACACCTTGGCGGGTCTTTGCCGGTCAGGTTTATCCAGCGGCCGAGCAATCGACTTCCTGCGATGAAGGTCCGCTCTGAAGTTGTTTTGCCGCTTGATCCGACCGACCGGTACTGGCCTATTCTGTTGAAGAACTCGGTTGCGGCTCAATAATTGGTGAGGGGCAACCGGGTGGCCCAGCACGTTGCCCGCTGTTCGGAACGATTTAACTGGGTTCTACGACCCGGATTGAACGTTGATTGGTGGTTTTTGCCTCATGTGGGCGCGCTGATGCCTGGAATCGGCGGTCCTTGCGCGACCAGCTTGGCTAGGCGCCGTAGATTTTGAACGGCAGCTGCCAGCGTGAATTCGTCGCTCGCACCGCTGAGCCCTCGAAGGCGCAAGCGATCCAGCTTGAGGATTCGCTTGAGGTGCGCGAACAGTATCTCGACCTTCTTGCGTTCGCGGCGTGAGCGCTGGTATTGCTCGCTGGTTCCGATTCGCCGCGCCACGTCGCGGGCAGATTCATGGATGCTGCGCGCGATCTTGCGAATCGACGTGTTCGGGCAGCAGCGGTCTTTGATTGGGCACGTTGCGCAGTCTGCCTGACTGGACCGGTAGATGATCGTGTCGGCCTTGGTGACGTGCATACGCGGGTTCTTGAACGCACGCCACTCGCTGCGCAAGGGGTGTCCTTGAGGGCAGCGGTATTCGTCGGCGTACTCGTTCCACTGGAACTCGCTGCTGGACAACGTTTCGTCGTTGCGTTGCGTCCTGTCCCACACAGGCACATGGGGCTCGATGCCTTTGTCCTCGACCATCCACGCCAGCATCGGCGCCGTCCCGTAGGCGGTGTCGCCGATGAGGCGCTCGGGTGCGAGGTCGAAGCGTTCCTCGACCCGTTCCACCATTGTCTTGGTGGACTCCACCTCCGCGGTGCGATGGGCGGGCGTCGCCTCCACGTCCAGGATCACGCCGTGCTCGGTGTCGATCAGATAGTTCGTCGAGTAGGCATAAAAGGCGGGGCCGCCTGGTGCCGCGGTCCAGCGCGACTAGGGATCGGTCAGCGAGATGTTCTTAGGCAGTGCTTGGGCAAGCGACTCGCCATCCAACGATTCCAGATACTCCCGAACAGCCCGGGTACTGAGCGCGGGATCCTTCCAGTCGACCACCTCGCTGCTTGGCACGCCGCGTTGCCTGCTGGCATCGGCCGCTACAACGCTGGCGTCCACCGCAAAGCCTTCGCCCTTCACCAAACCGGCGGCCATGCAGCGGCGCACGACTTCATCGAAGAGCCATCGGAAGGTCCCGCTCGCACGAAAGCGGCCGTGACGATTCTTCGAGAACGTCGAATGCTCCGGTACGCCATCCCCCAAGCCCAGACGGCAGAACCAGCGATAAGCAAGGTTCAGGTGCACCTCTTCGCATAGCCGTCGCTCCGATCGGATCCCGAAGCAGTAGCCGACGATGAGCATCCGGATCATCAGCTCCGGATCGATCGAGGGGCGACCGGTGTGGCTGTAGAAGGCCGCGAGGTGACCTCGCAGCTCGCTTAGATCGAGGAAGCGATCAATGTGCCGAAGAAGGTGATCAGTTGGGACGTGGCTATCGAGATTGAACGAGTAGAACAGCTGGTCTTGCACACCCGCCTGTTGCCCCATCATCTCGACGCCTCCCTCGTCGCTGGACTGGCATTAAGACACCCGCACGCGAATCGTAGTTCAGGGAGTTTTTCAACGGAATAGGCCGATCTGAGACGTTGGCGACGTGCCCCGTCTCGATGGGCGCTACCTATTTCTCGCCGCAGGTCGCGGCAGATATGCGAAATTGCCGTACCTGGTGCTACTCGATCCGCACGCTCGACGGGGCCCACCTCTGGTGCGAGCGGCACCGGCTTGAAGTTGTATTTTCGTGCGGGTGGTGGGAGCGAAGAATCACTCGACACGCCAGATACCGGTGAGGTCCGCCGAGTTGAATAGTTGCCGTCTCCCAGAAAGAGAAGGCCGAGCTTGCTCCGCAGTGTTTGCCTGCGGTGGGGGATTCTGGAAGATGTTCATTCTAGGAATTGAATCCCCTTCAACGCCCATGTTTCCCGAGTTCGGATCAAGCCAATACCGCCCAGGTTCGAGCATGACTAGCCCGGTCAGGCGTTTGAACGAATCGATCTCCATCGGCGTCAGTTGATGACCATTGATTACAAACTCTAGGCTGTTGTAATTGCCAATGACAGAGTCCCACCGCTGCTGCACCTTGGTCCAATAGTCCATAGCAATCTCCTGTGCGGGTGCATCGTGTTTCACCTCGTCCGAACCGCGGAAACCCGCGGATTGAAGTCGACCGTCGCCGCGCCACGGCCCACCGCTATGCCGGCCTTGCGAAAAGCGTATGGCCGACGATCGTTACTCTAGTGGGGCGAGAGAGTATTTATCTGCGCCTCCTGACACCTCGAGATTGCGTCAGATGCACACTTTTCGTGCCACGGCTGACACCTTCGAGGCACAGTCCACGGAGAGCTCATGGGCGCCGCTCAACATTGGTCGGTGCGGCTGACTGTCTGCCACACTCGGCCCGGAACACCCATTGAATCGCCGCTGAAATCCACGCGCAGAAAAAAGTCCGCACGCGGCGGGCTTCGTAGGAGCTGTTGCTACTGAGTGGAATCTGCGGCGAGAGAAGCCGAGCTCAGCGAGGTTTTGTCCCGACGCTATCGGCTGGCGACCCCCGGGCGGGAACTCAGATGCCCGTTCCCGCCGGGGGTGGCCAGCTCGGCCTTCGCTCTCCTAATCGCTGGGGGGTCGTCGCAGTGCTTGAAGTACGCCGCCCTTAGAATCATGTAGTCGGCACGTGGCGCACCCCCAATCCGTTCGTGGAAGGCGCGGCGTACTTCGTCGTATGGCAGGTAGCGCAGCAGTATTTCCACTACGCCATCAACCCTCTCGGCGGCAGTCTGTCGCAGTAGATCCTCCGCCGATATCTTCCGCGCGCGCAGCATTTGCTCCAAGACTTCCCCGTCCATTCCCCTCTCCTACCGCGCATAGCACTCGGAGAAGCGTACCGCCTCGGTTCACAGACGACTGTCAAATCTTGTTAAACGCGTGTGCAAAAGGCTCGAACTTCTGACCTTGCCACTCAATCAGCCCTAAGGTGTGGACCGAGAAACTAGAAAGCCCGCACGCGGCGGGCTTCCTGTGAGTGACTCATGAGTTACTCAGTGTTGCTTGCGGAGGCACGCGTGGCGACGATGACGCCCACCAGAATGGTGACGATGCCCGCGGCGTGAAACAGGTGGAAGCGCTCGCCGATGAAGATCATCGCGAGTACCGTGCCGAAGGCGGGCAGCAGGTGCAGCGTGAAGCCCGCGGTGTTCGCGCCGACGATGGTGACGCCGCGGTTCCAGAAAATGAACGCGCCCACCGACGCGAACAGCGCGACGTAGACGACGCCGGCTGCGGCCGCGGGGTCCCAGCGCGGCGGCGAGCGCAACACCTCGAGCGCTGCGAACGGGGCGAGCAGGATTACACCGCCGAGCGAAATGACGAATAGAAACTCGACCCCGCCGAGCTCGAGCGGGCGGCGCTTGAGCAGCACCGAGTAGATTCCCCACATCGGCATCGCCAGCAGGATCCACATGTCGCCGGCGTGAACGTCGAGGGCCATCAGGCTGCCGACTTCGCCGCGCGACAGGATTATGAGGATGCCGATCAGCGAGATCAGCATGCCAGCGACCTGACGGCGCGTGCCGTGCTCGCGCTCGATGAACCACGAGCACAGGAGCATGAAGAGTGGGCCTGAGGAGTTGAGCAGGACGGCGTTGACTGTAGTCGTTGTCCTCAGGCCGAAGTACACCAGGCTCTGGAACAGCGCCGCGCCGGTGAGTGCCAGCAGGAACAGCACGCCAGCGCCGCGCCGGATGGCGCCCCGCGCGGCGAGCACCCCGGGCAGCGCGAACGGCGCTAGCACCAACGCTGCGCCCGCCCAGCGCAGGAAATTGAGCGTCACCGGGTCGAAGGCATCGCGCAGCACGCGGCCGATGACCCAGTTCCCCGCCCAGAACAGGTTAGCGAGGGCCAGTAGCGAAATCGCCAGGGCGCGGCTCCCGGCCGGCGCCGGGCGCGGAGGCGAACCGGGCATAGGGGCCGAAGTTTAAGCGATTGCGCGTGTTCGTTTGGTCCGCGTTGCGGTAGCGACCGAACGAAAAGCAGCTCCTCTCGGCGCTGAAGCGGACTCAAGGTGCCTAATTCGATGCGGCCCACAAACAAGAAGCCGGGCCGCACGCGGCGGCTTCTTGCGGAGTGCGTTCTACTCAGTGCAGCTTGCGGCGACGAGAGAAGCCGAGACCGGCGAGGGCTACAGCAATCAACAGTGTCGTGCTGGGCTCGGGGATGGTCGGACTCTCGGCGACGGTAGAGGAGAAGCTGCTGTACGCGGGGGCGCGCCCTACCGCGATGACGAACTCGATGCCGTCGACGTCCTTGAGGACACCGCCGTCTGCGCACGGTGGAAGGCTGGAGGTTGGGCAGAACGGGCCGACGCCGGAAGCGAAGAAAGCGTGGGCGAGATCGTAGCTCCCGAATGCCGCGGCACCATACGTTGCCAACGGGTATGTAGGGCCGTAGCTGGAACTGAACCCGGCGCCGGTGTTCGTCTGGTCTACGCTCACGTAGAGCCCGCCCACGGTGAGATCGATGTCGGCGGAGTATGGCGCGATGCCGTCGTTGAAGGACACCGAGATATGTGCCGCGGTGAGCGTGTTCCTGAATCCGCTGGCGCCCGTGACGCTGAAGGGCGTCACGGTGCTCGTGTCGCTCTCGCCGATGATGGCGATGAAAGCGCATTTCGGGTCGCGCACGGTCGCGCACGTGTAGTCCACGCCGCCGATTCGAATCGCCTGGTACGCCATGTACTCGTTGTACACGATGAAGTTGGCCCACGCGGGGCAGGACGCGAGAACAAGGACGGCGGCGAGCACGCCACTGCGCAGTATCGACCTTGGCTTGACTCGCATCGGCCTCCCCTTTGATTCGACCGGCAAATACCGCGGCGATTCAGTGCAGCTCGCGGCGGCGAGAGAAGCCGAGACCCGCGAGCGCAACGCCGAGGATAAGCGCACCCCGCAGGCGCAATCGAATGAAACCGGATTGCATAAATTCCCCCTCGACTGGTCAGCGCTTGTGCCGAGCTACTCGGACCAAACCCGAAGGAGCGGCGCCGTCTATCCCCCGATGGAGGCAAGGGCAAGCAAGAGTTGCGCCGCCGAAGCGCAACACCCAAATATCAATGGATTAGTCGAATGGCAGCAACCAGGAGGCACCGTATCGTAAGGTGAGCCGACGTTGATTGGGCAATTTCTTCACCCGCCGCTACTCCCACGGCGGCACCGGGTTCGGGTCGCGCCATAGCCCAGACGTAAGCAAACTCGCAGGCGGAGGTAGAAGCTAGCCGGTGGATTCTGCGGCGGATTGAGTAGCGGATTTCAAAGGGTACCTGCCTAGAGAGCCAACAACGGCGCCGGGGTTGACACATCTAGTTGGCACCAGGCCCCTGTTCACGCTGCGGACGCAGGGCTCCGTTCCAATTCCGGCGTGCCAAGCGTGCGCCAGTCCGTTGTTTTCGGCACGACGCCCTCGAAGGACCTCAGCGCTGCATGCGGCACGCGCGGCGCGACGGTACCGATCGCGGGTTCACCCGCACGCATCTTTCGCGCCGCATCGACCATGATCCGGCGAAACTGCGCGACGGCGAGATCGCTCGTCGCGAGGAGATCGGTCGTGCGATCCGTGATCGGCCCCATGGTTTCCCACATCGCGATGTCCTGGTTGGGGATGCCACGGATGCCGGTCGCGTCGCCGCGCTTCATGGCGGCGCGATCCTGACGGTACATGTTGTCCAGCGTGCGCACCGGGCGGTAATGCATGTCGAGATCCACGCCGATCTGCGCGCAATTGAAAGCACGCCACGCCGAGTTGTCGGGCGTCGTCCCGTGCGAGCCCCACGCGATGAAATAGAACATGCTGTGTGTGTCGTCGGCGGGCACGATCACTGCAGCGACGTTGTAGAGATTGTTGGGCGGGATCAGGCAGGTGAACGGCGCGATGTACACGGTCATGCGCACGTAGTCCTGCGTGTCGGGATTCTTGATCGGTCGCCGGATGGCCGCGTACCGGAAGCCGTAGGGCGTGCGCTCGACCTGCAGCTGCGGCGCGCGGTCGGTCGAAGGCCGCAACCAGTGCGAGTCGGTGGCCTGCGCGCCGTCGATCTCGGCGGGGACCATGTCCGAGGCGTGCAGCGTGGAACTGTGCGCGGAATCGATCTGACCTTCGACGATCTGCGCCCAGTTGCACGCGACCAGGATCTTGACGATGCTCACCCTGACGTCCCCGGTCGGCGCGAACGCGGGCCGCTCGAAGTCTGGCATCGCATCGGCCGGCCCCATGTAAGTCCAGACGAATCCGCCCGACTCGCGCGTCGGGTAGGCCTTGTGCATCAGGGGCCGACGCCGGTCGCCGTGCTCGGAGGGCTGCTCGAGCACGTTGCCTTCGACGTCCATCTTCCAGCCGTGGTACAGGCACCGCAAGCCGCACTCCTCGTTGCGGCCGAATGCCAGCGACACGCCGCGATGCGGGCACCGCTCGCCGAGAACCCCCACCTTCCCGGCGGTGTCACGAAAGACCACGAGATCCTCGCCGAGCAACCTCACCCGCACGGGGGCGCCATCGGGGTCCGCGACCTCCTCCGCGAGGCAGGCGGGAATCCAGTGCCGGCGCATGAGTTGCCCCATCGGGGCGTCTCCCTCGATCCGGCACAGGAGATCGTTCTCTTCCGCGGTCATCGGCATTGCTCCAGTCGGCGGACGAAACCGTCAGTTTTCATGCCGAATTGTCTGACGAGCTGTCCGGGCCGGTATGATAAGTTCGGCCCATCGTAGCGTCCCGCTGATTCGCAGGTCAAGGCGCGGCGCACACCCGCGTCGAGCGGAGTTCGCAGCTGTGAATATCGATCGGACCTCGTGTCGTCTCCCGCCCTGATAACGGATCCTCTGCGCCTCGGCGTCATCGGGCTCGGCCGCGCGTTCACGGTCATGCTGCCGACCTTCCTGCGGGATCCGCGGGTACGCCTGGTGGCGGCGACCGACCCCCGTCGCGCGGCGTGTGACCGATTCTCGGTCGATTTCGGGGGACGCGTGCATCCTGACGCCGCGAGTCTCTGCGCCGACGACGCGGTCGAGATCGTGTACGTTGCCTCGCCCCACGAGTTCCATGCCGAGCACGTGATTGCGGCCGCCCGGAACGGCAAGCACGCCATGGTGGAGAAACCAATGGCGCTCACGCTGGAGGACTGTCGCCGCATGGTCGACGCCGCGCGCGACGCCAGCGTCCACCTCCTGGTAGGGCACAGCCATAGCTACGACGCGCCGGTTCTGGAGGCGTTGCGGCTGGTTCAATCGGGCGACTGGGGCGCGGTGCGGATGATCCAGGCATTCAACTTCACGGACTACCTGTACCGGGCGCGCCGGCCGGAGGAGCTCGACACCGCGCGGGGCGGCGGCGTGGTCCACGGCCAGGGCGCTCACCAGATCGACATCGTGCGGCTCCTGGGCGGCGGAATGGTCGACACCGTGTATGCGCGCGTGGGGCGATGGGACCCGGCGCGCCCGACCGAAGGGGCGTACAGCGCGATCCTCGGATTCCGGACCGGCGTGCACGCGACGCTGACCTATGCCGGTTACGGCCATTTCGACTCGGACGAGTGGCACGGTGGCATCGGCGAGATGGGGTTGGAAAAGACGGGGCGCGAGAAGACCGCCGAAGACTACGGCGCGGCGCGGAGACGACTGCGCGAAGCCACCGGACCGGATGCGGAGCGACGCCTCAAGTCTTCGCGCAACTATGGCGCGCCCGAGTACCGACCGCCGGGCGCGCGCGAGCTCGAGCCCGCGCACTATCAGCACTTCGGGCACTTCCTGGTCTGCTGCGACGGCGCGGACCTGCGCGTGACGCCTGATGGCGTGATGGTGTACGCGGACGATCGGATCGAGGAGCGGCGGCTTCCGTCACCGTCCTGGCCGCGAAAGGAAGTGATCGACGAGCTCTGGAGCGTGGTGCGCGAGGGACAGCCTCCCTTGCACAGCGGCGCCTGGGGGCTCGCCACGACCGAGGTGACGCTTGCGATGCTGGCGTCGAGCCGATCCCAGGCGGTGGAGCGCATGCAGCACCAGGTGCCGACGGTGCGCGGCTGATTGCGCCGCTCAAGGTCCGACGCGGGCGGCAGACGTGGCCTGGCGCGCGCTCGCAGCCACGCAGCCAAGACCCACGATCGCGGCGACCAGCTGCACGCGCCACTCGTAGGCAAAAAGCGCGATCCCGCATGTTCCGAACAGCAGACGCACCCAGGGAGGAATCCGGCGCCGGAGAAAGCCCTCGATCGCCAGTCCGAGACAGACCACCGCCAGCGTGGCAGCGCCAATGTGGAGCACCACGGCCATCGGATTTCCGCGGAGCAGTATCTCTTCGCTGTAGGCAAAGGCAAACGGCACCAGGAATGCCACGATCGAAAGCCGCACGGCGGTCGTCGCGATAGCGAGCGGGTTTGCTTCGGCCAGCGGCGCTGCGGCGAATGCCGCGACCGCCACCGGCGGTGTCATCGCGGAGAGCGAGGCGAAATAAAGCAGGAACAGGTGAGCGGCCAGGGTGGAGAGGCCGAGCTTGACGAGCGCCGGACTGACGAGCACGGCAGAGAGGACGTACACGCTTGGCACCGGCATGCCCATTCCCAACAGGATCACCACCGCCGCGGCCACGACGAGTGAGGCGAGCGCATTTCCGCCGGCCAGCAGGAAGATCATGTCGGTGAACTTCGCCGCGAGCCCGGTCATCGTGATGCCGCCCACCACGAGCCCTGCAGCCGCGCAGGCGCCCACTGCCGGGGCAATGCGCAGGGTCGTGTCGGCCAGCACCTCGTAGAACTTGCGCACCCCAAGCCGGGTCCGGGCTCGGAGCATCGAAACTGCGATCAGCGCGACGGTTGCGAAGGCGGCAACGAGTTGCGGCGAGTAGCCGGCGACGAGCGCGCCGACCAGCACCGCGAACGGCACTGCAAACAGCCCCCCGTGCCGCAGAGTCACGCGCAGGGGCGGGATCGAATGCGGATCCACGCCGCGCAGGCCGAGCTTGACCGAGCGCAGGTGCACCTGAAAGTAGATGCTCAGGTAGTAGAGCAGGGCAGGAACGATTGCCGCGACGACGATCGACTGGTAGGGGATGCCCGTGTATTCGGCCATGAGGAATGCGGCCGAGCCCATGACCGGGGGCAGGATCGCGCCTCCCGTCGATGCGGCGACCTCGACGCCCCCGGCGAGCGCGCCGGAGTAACCGAGGCGCTTCATCATCGGGATGGTGACCGAGCCGGTCGTGACCACGTCGGCGGTCGGGCTGCCGGAGATGGTGCCATAGAGACCGGAGGAGACGACCGCAATCTTCGCGGGGCCTCCCGGGCTCTTTCCGCTCACCGCTGCCGCAGCGTTGTAGAAGAACTCCCCGCCCCCGGCGTAGTGAAGAAAGGCGCCGAAGAGCCCGAACAGAAAGACATAGGTGAGCGCGACGCGCACCGGAACCCCAAAAATCCCATCGGTTGTGAACACCAGGATGTCGAGGAGGTGCGAGTAATCGATCACCCCGTGCCCCAGCACACCGGGAAGCGCGTCTCCCCACAGGTTGTAGGCGAGAAAGCCGAGCACGATGAGGGTGAGCGCGAGCCCGACCGTGCGGCGGGTCGCTTCCAGGGTGAGGGCGAGGAGGACGCTCCCGAAAAAGAGATCCGCGGGGGTCAGCGGGTCGAGCAGGGCGATTCTCTGGGAGATCCGCTCGATCTCGATGAAAAGGTACACGCTCGTCGAGAGCGCGAGCGCAGCGAGCACCGCGTCGTACCAGGGGACGCGATCCCGGTCGGATTCCGGCGAGGGGCCGATCGAGAGGAACACGAGGCAGAGTACGGCGCCCAGGAATACGACGACCATCGAGAAGAGATCGACGATCCAGATCGTGTTCGTCACGACCAGCGCGATCGTGATGAGCGCGCTCAGCGGCTTCGCGAACCGGGCGTGCGCCCCGGAGAGCTTGCGGGACGCGCCGGTCGCGAACAGGCGGTCGGCGAGATTCACATCGACAGGGGGCGGGCAAGCCGGTTGGGCCGCCCGCCCGCAGGCCTTATTTCATCAGGCCCGCTTCCTTGTAGTAGCGCACCGCCCCGGGGTGGTAGGGGATCGACGCCGAAGGAGACCAGGAGCTCGGGTGTGAGCGCCTGCATGGATTTGTGAACCCCCTGGACCTGCGCGATGTTCTGATGCAGTGCCTTCGCGAGATCGTAAGCAGTCTTGTCGTCGAGGCGGTCGGTCGTGACGAGGCCGGCGCCGAGCGTCGCGGTTGGCACCGCCTCCGTCTGGCCCTTGTACGCGTTAGCCGGGATCACGAATTTCTGGGTGCCCATGTCCGCGTTGATCTTGGCGATCGTCGCATCCGACACGGGCAGGAGGACCGATGGGACCGCCTGGGTCGCGTCGAGGAGCGAGCCCTGCTTGACGAACAGACTGTTGAAGATGAGATCGACGCGCCCATCCTTGTAGAGCGTCGTCTGCTCTTTCGAAGCGGCGAAGACGACGTCGCCACCCCACTTCTGGATGTCGTCGGGCGTGACCCCGATCGCCGCGAACATGTGCTCGGCAACCGTCGCCGCGATGTTGCCGCGGCGATTCACCGCCACCCGCAACGGTGGCTTCTTCGCCGCGATGTCCTCGAACGTGCGGATCCCGTGCTGATCGGCGAACGCCTTCGTCATGATGAGCTGCATCGGCGCCCAGTTATAGAGGTAGGCGATCGCCCGCATGCTCTGGATCGGCTTGCTGAAGGGCTTCGCGCCCGCGAGCGCCAGCTTGAGCTCGGCGTCGTGGGCGATTCCGAGCGGCACTTTGCCGGAGTCGAGAAGCCCGATGTTCGCGAGCCCGCCCCCCGAAGTCTGGTAGGTCACCACTGAACCGGGGTAGCTCGCCTTCACGGCCCGATCGATCCCGATGCCCAGGTTCGACCAGAGCCCTCCCGGGCTCGCCCCGGCGACAACGAGCTCGTAGGTCTGCGCCGGTGCGGGCAGCGCAATCCCGTAGAGCAGGATTGCGAGCAGCATTGCTGCGGATTTCTTCATGGCGAGTCTCCTCTTTGTGGTCGAACGCCCCGGTCTTGGACCGGGCGCGGATTATGAAGCGCGATTCGAAACGCGCTTTGAAGCGGGATTGTGCCCGCTAAAGTGTTCGGACCGCAATGCGCGTCGTGCGCCGCGATGCGGCGTCGCCCGGTACCGGGAGGTCAGACCCTCGAAGCGTCCAGAACCTATCTCACAGTCACGAGGGTCTGCGCCAATACCTCTAGCAGTGGCGAAGGGTCGCCGGACTTGGCGAGCAGTCGGTCCGCGCCGGCTGCTCTCGCGAGCTCGTCGATATGCGGGTTTTCGAGACCAGTCCGCATCACGATCGGGACATGCCGGAGCGCATCCTGCGCGCGCACGTGGCGACAGAACTCGGCGCCGTCCATTCCCGTCATCACGTAGTCGACCACCATCGCGTCGGGATACCCCTCGCCGCCCATCAAAGCGAGGGCTTCTTCGCCGGAAGGGGCCTCGAGCACCTGGTAGCCGGCCGCGTCGAGAATGAGTCGGACCAGGAAGCGGTCCAGGTCGTCATCATCGACGAGCAGCACGGTTGCGGGCACGCGGTCAGCTCCCATTCGAGTCAGCTGCCATTTGCGGCGACTTTCATTTCCGTGCGTGATGCATCGCGCCCGGATGGCCCATACGTCGCTCTGAGCTGCTCACGGATCGCGGCCAGAGCAGGCGCGATCTCGGCGATCAGACGCATGACGGAAGAGAAATCCCTTTCCTCCGCTGCGACCTCCGCGCGCTTGAACAGGACCGCCAGACCGGTTGCACCGATTTGCATACAGTTAGACTTGAGCGTGTGCGCGAGGCGCCGAGCCACGGGAACATCGCTGGCGTCTGCGGCCGTGACCAGCGATTCGAACAGCGCGGCGGAGCGGTCGACAAACAGATTGACGACTGCGTTGACCATGTCGGGATGACCCGGTCGTCGCATGGCGCGTAGCCGCTCGAGTACGGCGAAATCGATCAGGCTCGCACCCACGACAGCAGAGACGGTGTCGAGATGCGGCGCGTCGGCCGCGAGTTCGATCCCGACCGGGGAGGGGGCTTCGGTCTGCTGCCCATCCACACCCGGCCGATCGTCGCGAATCGCCAGCCAGGGTCGAATAGCCGCATGCAGTTCCGCGGTGCGAAACGGCTTGGCAAGATAAGCGTCCATGCCGGCGGCCAGGCAGCGCTCGCGGTCGCCGTGCCCGGCGTTCGCCGTCAACGCGACGATGGGAATACGTGCCGAATTTGCGGCCGCGGCTTGCGTGCGAATGCGCCGGGTTGCCTCGAACCCGTCGACTTCGGGCATCTGGCAATCCATGAGCACGAGATCAAATCGCTGGTGCGTCACGGCGTGCACGGCCTCGACGCCGTCCGCGGCGATACTCACCCGCAATCCGAGCCCTTCGAGCATGCTGCGTGCCACCTCACAGTTGAGCTCGTTGTCCTCGACCAGCAGAACGTGTCCGGCAAGCGCAGCGAGCTCACCTGACTCGTACGAGGGCGATACCGGCGCCTGGGCGATTGCGCGGTCGAAGCGCGCCGTAAACCAGAAGGTCGAGCCCTTGCCGGGCCGGCTCGTGACGCCGATCTCGCCGCCCATCAACTCCACGAGCTTGCGCGAGATCGCCAGTCCCAGACCGGTACCGCCGTACTTGCGTGCGTGCGAGACGTCGGCCTGGGTGAACGCATCGAAGATGCGCGAAATCTGCTCAGCGGTCAGCCCGATCCCGGTGTCCTCTACGGTGAAGCGCACCAGAGGCGTGTCGCCCGGTTCGGCAAGTGTCGCCGAAACGCGTACGCGCCCTCGCTCGGTGAACTTGATCGCATTCCCCACGAGGTTGGTCAGGATCTGCCGCAGGCGCAGCGCGTCGCCGCGGAGGACGTTTGGCAGCTCCCGAGGCACCTCCAGCTCCAGCGCAATGTGCCGCGCACGCGCGCGTTCCCGCGGGAGCTCGACGATTTCCTCCAGGGTGGCGCGCAGATCGAAGTCGGCCAGGTGGAGCTCCTCGTGGCCCGCTTCGACCTTGGAGAGATCGAGAACGTCGTTGATCAGATCGACCAGGCTCGCGGCGGAGCGATGCACGGCCTCGAGGTAGCGCCGCTGGCGCTCGTCGAGTTGCGTGGCGGCGAGCAATTCCGCCATACCGACGATCCCGTTCATCGGCGTGCGGATCTCGTGGCTCATATTTGCCAGGAACTGGGACTTCGCGAGGCTGGCCGCTTCGGCGGCCGCGCGGGCGTGCTCGCGCTCTTCGGAGACGCGAACGATCTCGAAGCGCAGGCGCAGCGAATCGGCGAAGGCGCGGGCCGCGCGGCGCGCATTGGCGAGCGCCACGAACAGGAATACCCCGGCGACGATGCCGTAGCTGCGATCGCTCGGCTCGCTGGAGTTCATGAGCATGACGAGTGCGGGGACGAGCGCAGGAATGGCCAGGCCCGCGTAAGCCGCGAACATGGTGTTGAGTGTGAAGAGGCCCACTGCCACCACCGCAAAGATGATCACGATCGCTACGCCTGCCAGGGCGTGGCCTTCGGGCGGGCGGAAGACCGTGCCGACTAGACCCCATACGACACCCGTCGCAAAGGTTCCGGCGACGAACAGCGCCGCCCAGCGGCGTGCATCAGACGGGGCAGGAGCGGCCCGCTCATAGGCTCGGCCCAGCAGGTAGCGTCCGAGAATCACTACATGATGCGCGAGCATCCACGCGAACAGCGAAGTCGCGGCGCCGGCGCTGTCCAGGAGCAGCCAGGTGAACGTGGCAGCCACGATCGACATCGCGAGCGTGAATGGCGCGAGGCGATAGAGCGTCGCGACCTGCTCGGCGTACACGAGCGTCGCGGTGTCGTCCCCAGCGGCAGTATCGATCTTGAACATCTAGGTCATTGAACGGAACGGGCGATGGGCGCCGGATCGTCGGGACGGACGCTGCAATTTCCACGCCGGATTGCGCGCGCCGGAGGCGGAAGGTGACCGCGACGCTGCGTGAGCGTTGAATTGATCACGAATTCGGTCGGGGGCGACCTAGCGCTGCGCTGGTACGGAGTCCATGCGCGATGGGAACCCTCCGCGTTCGCGACGCGCACTTGCGACGTTTTGCGACGTATTCGCTTGCGACGTCGACCCGGCAACACTCACTGGCGGATCCTCGGCAACCGGCAGGAACGACCGGACGCGTGGCCATCGTGCCCAGGGGCATGCCCGACAAGGCCGCTACGCGCGTTCCGCCGTCTGCTGTCAGAATTCCCCACTCGCCACTTGCGTATCGAAGAGGGAGAGGGCAGGAAGCATGCGCGACGAGACCAAGATCGTTCACGCGGGACGCGATCCCCAGCGTTTTGATGGGGTCGTCAATCCGCCCGTGCTGCACGCCTCCACGGTGCTCTCGCGCAATCTGCCGGAATGGGAGGAGAAGCGCCGGCGGCGCGCGCAGGACCTTCCCGGGACGTTCTACGGACTGACCGGCACGGCCACGACGCGCGCGCTCGAGGATGCGCTCGCCGAGCTCGAAGGCGGCTATCGTGCCATCGTGTATCCATCGGGCCTGGCTGCGTGCGTCGTACCGATACTTGCGTACGTCAAGGCCGGCGACCATGTCCTGCTCACCGACAGCGTCTACGGTCCGACGCGACGCTTTGCGGACGGCATGTTGAGCCGGCTGGGCGTGGAGGCGACCTATTACGATCCGCTCGCCGGCTCCGGCATCGAGGCGCTGATGCGCCCGAACACCCGCGTGGTTTTCGTCGAATCGCCCGGGTCGCTCACGTTCGAGGTGCAGGACGTGCCGGCCATCGCGGAGGTGGCGCATCGGCACGACGCGACGGTGATCATGGACAACACCTGGGGCACGCCGCTGCACTTCCGGGCGTTCGAGCACGGCGTGGACGTGTCCGTGCAGGCGGCGACCAAGTACGTCGGCGGCCACTCCGACCTGATACTGGGCACTGCGGCGGCGACGAAGCAGGCGTGGCCCGCACTCATGCAGGCGACCTACTCGCTCGGGCAATGCGCGGCGCCGGATGACATCTACCTCGCGCAGCGCGGGCTGCGCACGATGCACGTGCGATTGAAGCGACACTGGGAAACCGGCCTCGCGCTCGCCGAATGGCTCGGCAAGCAGCCGGAAGTGGAGCGCATCCTTCACCCTGCGCTGCCGGGCGATGCCGGTCACGCGCTATGGAAGCGTGACTTTCGTGGCGCGTGTGGCCTGTTCGGCGTGATGCTCAAGCCGGTCGGCCGGCCGGCGCTGGAGGCGTTTTTCGACCGCTTCGAGCTGTTCGGGATCGGCGCCTCGTGGGGTGGCTACGAAAGCCTGGTGATTCCCGTCGATCTCGCGGGATTCCGGACGGCCACGCGCTGGCTGCATGCGGGTCCCCTGATCCGCATCCATGCCGGCCTGGAGGCGCCAGAGGACCTGATCAACGACCTGGACGCGGCGTTTGCCAGACTGCGCGCCGCGGCGTAGCCGGTTCCTGGCCGGAGATCACCTCGTCAGGCCTTGAGGCCCTGGAAGAGCTTCTCGCGGCCGAGCTTCACGTTCAGTTCCCCGTCGAAAAGGAACACGTCCGCGGTCGCGTACGTGTCGGCGTACGGATCCGGGATGAACGATCCGGTGCCGATGACATCGACCGGCGCGCGGGCGTTACCGAACATCTTGCACTTGAAGAGATTGAAGCCGGACGACGCGACGATCTTGGCTGCGTTGAATCCGGCCTGATCGAGCGTCTGCCGGAGCTTGATGACCGCGGCCACCGACACGCCGGTACCGAAGAGAACACGGCGCACCCGGTCCTTGACGATGTTCAGCGTGTCCGCGTCGAAGGCTTCCTCGCCCATCACATTGCGCACCGCCTCGTACTCGTTGAGGACGTGCAACCAGTTCGCGAGGATGTCGACCGAGTCGTCGTAAGTGAGTCCCTCCGCGAACCGGTCGCCATGGGTGTCGATGCGCAGCGAGAGCGTGCGGTCCGCGGCCGGCAGGCTGGGCAGATGCTCCTTGAACCACCACCGGCAGACCTCCAGGGCGTCGGTGTACTCCCTGCCGAAATAATCGATCAGAACCGTCAGGTTGTCGCGTGGAAACGTTTCCACGTACATCTGCGCCGCGCGCAGTGTGGAGCCGGCGTAGCCGATCAGGCCGTGCGGCATCGTGCCGACCCCGGCCTTCTGGCCATAGTACGGCGCGGTGAGGTCCTGGGACGAGCCGACGAAACCGGCCGCCCCGTTGAGCTTGGCAATGCGGGTTCCCACCGACGCGCCATATGCCGCGAGCAGGCTCATATCGTCACCCGTCGCGTGCCGGGCGTGCATGTCGATAAAAGTCGCCTTCGGAAGGTTCATCGACATCTTGTGGGCGTTGTATGCCGCCACGCAGGCGGTGCCTACCCGCTGCAGCACCAGCGTCTCGAGCTCGAGCAGGCGAGCGAAGGAGCCGGTGTAGGTGAAGATCGGCTTCTGGTCCGGAACGAATGCGCCTTCCTCGTAGTTGCGCGTGATGCTGAGCGGCGTGGCGTCGGCGGGGTAGTACTCGCGCAACAGCTCGATCGCCGGGCTGATCGCGCAAATGACGCGTCGGCGCATGAACACGCCATAGGTGACCGTGCGATCCCCGAAACGCTCGACCACGGCGCGCGACTTGGTGAAGTACTTGTCGGTCCGGGAAGCGACGTACTCGGCTTTCTTGGCCGGGACGATCTCGAGCGGTTTCTGCATGGTTGCTCCGGGGCGGGCAATGTGCTCAGTACGGATTCTAGCGCGGCCCCCGCCGCCCGGCGGGGCGGCGGGGGCCGCGCTAGAATCGGGCAAATGAATCGTCGGACAGGCACAGATTGGACATACTCCCCCCGCAATGCGTTCCGGCTTGCTTTTCGCCTTGCCGTAGCCGCCTTGCTTTGTACTGGCGCGACCGGCTGTAGCTGGAACTCAGCAATCGGGGCGAGCTATGGCGGCACGGCCGGTTCGGGGGCCGCGATCGGCGCGGCCGGGGCGGGCACGGGGAGCGCGGCCGCGTCCACGACCACGGTCGTCGCGGGGGGCACCGGCCTCTACGCCAGCATCTCGCTCGGCACGGCAGCCGCCAACATCCTGGCGGCGGCGACCGGGCTGGCCATCTACGCCGCGATGCTCCAGGAAAGCGGTGAATTTCATCTGGGGCAATATCCGCCCATGCGCGAGGATCGCGCGATCAACGAGCAGGATTGCACCAAGCCCATCACGGACACCCAGGCAAATTTGAAGTGCAAGTGAGCGACTGACCGACAAGAATGATGCGCGCGCCCCTCGCGCGCGGTACCAGGAGGAGGCATCGAATGATCCATTTCGTCGTGCACGACGAGAACGACTCGGTCGGCGTCGTCGTCGTGGAAGGCATCCGCACCGGCCAGGACCTCGAAGGCTGGATCATGGACCAGGACAAGACGCTCAAGGTCAAGGCCCAGCAGGACATCCCGATCGGGCACAAGCTTGCCATCCGGGCGCTGAAGAACGGTGACACCGTCATCAAGTATGGCGTGGACATCGGCCGCGTCGTCGCACCGATCAAGGTCGGCGAGCACGCGCACGTCCACAACATCAAGACCAAGCGCTGGTAGCGCTCCGGCGACAGCGCCACCCCCGCGACCCCGGCGCAGTCCGGTGTCGTGGCTGCTACGAGGATTTTCAAACATGAGCATGGATCTCTCCAAGGCCACCTTCTGGGGCTACCGCCGCGAGAACGGCCGCGTCGGTGCACGCAACCACGTCATCATCCTGCCGGTCGACGACATATCGAATGCCGCGGCCGAGGCGGTCGGGAACAACATCAAGGGCACGCTCGCGCTGCCGCATCCCTACGGGCGTCTGCAGTTTGGTGCCGATCTGGATTTGTACTTCCGCACCCTGATCGGCACGGGGTCGAGCCCGAACGTCGCTGCCGTGGTGGTGATCGGCATCGAGGAGGGCTGGACGAAACGGGTAGTCGACGGGATCGCGAAGACCGGCAAGCCCGTCTCCGGATTCGGGATCGAGCTGCACGGCGATCACGACACCATCATGCGCGCCTCCAAAGCGGCGAAGGAGTACGTCCAGTGGGCGTCGGAGCTGCGTCGCGAGGAGTGCCCGATCAAGGATCTCTGGGTCTCGACGAAGTGCGGCGAATCGGATACGACATCGGGCTGCGGCGCCAATCCCACCGTCGGCAATGCGTTCGACAAGCTCTATCCGCTGGGCACGACCCTCGTGTTCGGCGAGACGACCGAGCTGACCGGCGGCGAGCACCTGGTCGCGGAGCGCTGTCGCACGCCCCAGGTCCGCGAGCAGTTCATGGCGATGTTCAATCGCTACCAGGAAGTCGTGAATCGCCACAAGACGAGCGACCTCTCCGAGTCGCAGCCGACCAAGGGCAACATCGCCGGCGGACTCACCACGATCGAGGAGAAGGCGCTCGGCAACATCCAGAAGATCGGCCGCAAGTGCAAGGTCGACGGCGTGCTCGACAAGGCCGAGGAGCCGACCGGCCCCGGCCTCTGGTTCATGGACTCCTCGTCCGCGGCGGCCGAGATGGTGACGCTGTGCGCGGCCTCCGGCTTCGCGGTGCATTTCTTCCCGACCGGTCAAGGCAATGTGATCGGCAATCCGATCCTGCCGGTCATCAAGCTCTGCGCGAATCCGCGCACGGTGCGCACGATGTCCGAGCACATCGACGTGGACGTCTCGGGGCTGCTGCGTCGCGAGATGACGCCCGATCAGGCCGGCGACGCGGCGCTCGAATGCCTGCTGCGAACCGCGAACGGGCGCCTCACCGCCGCGGAGGCCCTCGGCCACCGCGAATTCGTCATCACCCGTCTCTACGAAAGCGCGTGAGCGCTTCGACCCTGCGCGTCCGCGTGTGGCGGGGCGACTCGCGCGGCGCGTTCCGCGCCTACGAGGTGCCTCGCCGTGAAAGCCAGACGGTGCTCGACGTGGTCACGTACATCCAGCGCCGGCTCGAGCCGCAACTTGCTTACCGTTTTGCGTGCCGGGTCGGGATGTGCGGCTCGTGCGCAATGACGGTCAACGGCGTGGCCCGGTGGACGTGTCGGACGCACGTGGCGAAAGTGGCTGTCGACAACACGCTCGAGATCGCGCCGCTCGCGAATCTGCCGGTGATCCGGGATCTGGTCACCGACATGCGCGAATTCTTCGACAAGTGGGCGCGCGCGAAGGGTAACTTTTCGGCGACCGCGACGCGCCGGGACGATTTCGCGGTGGTTGCGCCGGACCGAGCCGAGCGCCGGGCCGCCGACGCGGCGATCGAGTGCATCGGGTGTGGCGTGTGCTACGCGTCGTGCGATGTCGTGCGATGGAATCCCGCGTACCTTGGTCCAGCAGCGCTCAATCGCGCATGGACGCTCGTGAACGACGTGCGGGACGCTGCGCGCGCCATCCGACTCGCGGCAGTGGCGGGCGACGCGGGGTGTCATGCCTGTCACACGCACTTGAGCTGCACGGAGCGCTGTCCGAAAGAGATCGCGCCTACCGCGTCGATCGCCGGCCTGAAGCGCGCGACGGCCCTGGCTGCCCTGAAGGGCGAACTATGAAGCGCGCCGTGCGGACACAGGCTCTTCTGTGGGTCGCGCAACGCGCGAGCGCGGGGGTACTCGGTGTGGCTGTCCTGGTGCATCTTGTGACGATGTCCTACGCCGTGCGCGGCGGCCTCACTGCGGCCGAGATCCTCGCGCGCACCGAAGGCAGCGTCGGCTGGCTGCTTTTCTACGGCGTATTCGTGCTCGCCGTCGCGGTGCATGCCCCGATCGGGCTGCGGACGATCGCTCACGAATGGGCCGGATGGCGCGGCAGCGGCCTCGACACGGTCGTCGCCTTGATCGCGGTCGTGCTGCTCGGGCTCGGATGGCGCGCGGTGTGGGCGGTCTACGCATGAGCCGGGACTGGCGCGCGCGGAATCATCCGGGTTACTGGGCCTTTCTTGTCCATCGTCTGTCGGGACTTGCGCTCGCTCTGTTCCTGCCGGCGCATTTCCTGGTTCTGGGCCAAGCCCTGCGCGGCGAGGCCGCACTGGCAGGCGCGCTGCGGTGGACCGAAGCGCCGCTCGTCAAGCTGGCGGAGGTTGCGCTCGTGATCCTGCTTGCCGCGCATCTCACCGGTGGCGCGCGTCTGCTGGCGCTGGAGTTCCTTCCCTGGCGGAACTGGCAGAAGAGCCTCGCCGCGCTGGCCGCCGGCATTGCGCTCGCAGCCGGCCTCGCCTACGCGCTCGCGCTGGTCTGAGCGGACGACGGGCCACATCATGCCGCATTCGACCTATCTGCCGCACCGAATGGGACGCGCCGAGGTGAGCCCGACCGGATCGTTCGAAGCCGGCAGCTTCCAGGAATTCACGGTGACCTACACGGCCGGCTACTTCGGCATCGACGACACCGGCTCGATCAAGATCGTGCATCGCTTCGCAAGCGACATGGGACGGCCGCAGTTCACCGATCCCAAGGGCTGGAACTACACGACGGTCGAAGCGTCGAACGGCGCGGTACTGCAGGTGGAGTACGACCAGAAGCGCAACATCCGCCCCTGGGACAAGACGCTCTTCATTCGCGTGATGCGCGGCTTCCTGCGCGAGGGCGATCGGATCGTCGTGCGCTTCGGTGACCGCCGGCAGGGCTCTCCGGGCATTCGCGTGCAGACGTTCTGCGAGCCGACGTTCGAGTTTCGCGTGCTGGTGGACGCGATCGCGACCTACAACTACGTCGAGTTGCCGGAGCAGCCGACAATCGCGATCGTCGCCGGTCCCCCGGTCCTCTACAAGGCGATCCTGCCCACGCAGCGCCGCGCCGGGCAGCCATTCCGGCTCGGTTTCAAGGGCGAGGACATGTGGGGCAACCCGAGCGAGCGCGTCGCGGGCCGGTTTCGCCTGCGGTCGAACGTGCGCATCGACGGCCTGCCGGACGAATTCGAGATGCGGTCCGGCGAGCGCGCGAAAGTCTTCGAGGATCTGCGTGTTGCCGCGCCTGCACAGGTGGCGCTGGAGGTGCTGGATCACACGGGCAACGTCGTGTGTGCAGCGAATCCCCTCGACATCGTCGCGGACGCGCAGCTTCTGCCCTACTGGGCCGACCTCCACGGCCAATCGGAGGAGACGATCGGCACCAACTCGGCGCGCGAACTGATCGAATTCGCGCGCGATGCCGCTTTCCTCGACGCGATGAGTCATCAGGGCAACGATTTCCAGATCACCACGCCGTTCTGGGAGGAGCTCAATCGACTGACCGCCGAGTTCGACAGCGCAGGCCGCTTCGTCATCTTTCCCGGATACGAGTGGTCGGGAAACACCGGGCTTGGCGGCGACCGCAACGTCCTTTTCATGACCGAGGGTCGCCAGATCCACCGCTCCTCCCACGCGCTGGTGGACGATCTGTCGGACGTCGGAACCGACGCCACCAGCGCGGGAGACCTCTTCACCGCGCTGAAGGACGAGGACTGCGTCGTGTTCGCGCACATCGGCGGGCGCTATGCGGACATCCGGGTCGCGCACGACGCGCGACTCGAGCGCGCGGTCGAAGTCCATTCGGACTGGGGCACGTTCGAGTGGCTGATCGAGGATGCCTTCGAGCAGGGTTACCGCGTCGGGATCGTCGCCAATTCCGACGGACACAAGGGGCGACACGGTGCGAGTCATCCGGGCGCATCCCTCTTCGGCGCGTACGGCGGACTTTCATGCCTGCTCGCCACCGGATTGACACGCGGAGAACTGTTCGACGCCCTGCGCAGGCGGCACCACTACGGAACGACCGGGTGCCGAATGTTGCTGGACGTGCGCGCGGCTTTTGATGCGCCGGCCGAGCGCTTCGCCGACGATCCGAATCTCGGCCCGACGAGGAGCGAGCGCGTCTCGAGCGCCATGATGGGGGACATACTCCGTTCAAACGATCGCGAGGTCACGTTCCGGGTCGAGGCGGCCGCCTCCGCGCCGATCGAGCGCATCGAGATTCGCAATGGTCGGACCCGGCTCGAGACCTGGCGCCCGTTCGACGCAGCAGCGCTCGGGCGGCGCATCCGCGTGATCTGGGAAGGGTCGGAATATCGCGGGCGCGGGCGCCAGACGATCTGGGACGGCGGCGCGACACTCACCGGAAATGCGTTCGAGCGGTTGCGACCGGTAAACATGTGGAACCTGGACAAGCGAATCGAACAGCTCGGACCAGGAGAGCTGAAGTGGTCCGCGCTTTCCACCGGCAACTTCGGCGGCTTCGATGCGTGGCTAGCCGACCCGGGCGCCGGGACCCTGCGCATCGACACGGCGCTCGTCAAGGCCGACATCAAGGTGTCCGATATCGGGCGCGAGGATCTCGTGTTCGAGGCAGGTGGAATCGGGCGACGGATTCGCGTTTTCCGCCTGCCGGACGAGAATCCCCACCGACACGTGCAAATCGAGCGCCGTATCGCACTGCGCGATGCGGGTGATAATGCGCTCTACGTCTGCTTGACGCAGGAAGATGGCCATCTGGTCTGGTCGAGCCCGATCTATATGTTTCGATGATCGGGGTGCGGCCGCGATCGGGAGTGCCGGCGGCTGAGCCCCACCTCCGAGCGATCTCGAGTTGTCAGAGGCCGCGATTACATGTGAAATGAGGCGCCGCTCGCGCAGAGCCGGGCGGCGGGCATCGCAACCAGGGAGAGTGAAAGATGAAACGAATCAAGCTGATCACCCGATTGGCCGTGGTCTGCCTTGCCATGGGGCTTGGCGCCGGCGCGGCGCACGCGGAGGTCTCCGAGGTACGCATTGCCGAGCAGTTCGGCATCGGCTACCTGCCTCTGCAGATGATGCGCGACAAGGGGCTGTTCGAGAAGCACGCGAAGCAACTCGGCCTCGGAGAGGTCAAGGTGAGTTGGTCGCGATTCAGCGGTGGCGCGGCGATGAACGATGCGCTGCTCTCGGGCAACCTCGACTTCGCCTCCGGCGGCGTCGGCCCGCTGCTCACGATCTGGGACAAGACCAAGGGCAACCTCAATGTCATGGGCGTCGCGGCGATCAACTCGATGCCGCTGTATCTGCTCACCCGCAACCCGAAGGTGAAGAGCATCCGCGACCTGACCGAGCAGGACAAGATCGCACTGCCGGCGGTAAAGGTCTCCGTCCAGGCGCGCACGCTGCAAATGGCCGCCGAAAAGGAGTTCGGTCCGGGCAAGTACCAGGTGCTCGACAAGCTCACGGTGTCGATGCGCCATCCGGATGGCGTCGCCGCGATGCTATCCGGCAAGGGCGAAATCACCGGGCACCTCACCAGCCCGCCGTTCCAGCAGCAGGAGTTGCAGGATCCGAACATACGTCGCATCCTGAGTTCCTACGACGTGCTCGGGGGCAAGTCGACCTTCAATGTCGTCTGGGCGACGAGCAAGTTCCGCAGCGAGAACCCGAAGACCTACCAGGCGTTCGTCGAGGCGCTCACGGAAGCGATGGCGATGATCAACGCCGACAAGTCGGCCGCGAGCGACGTCTTCATGCGTACGACGAAGTCGAAGCTGGATCCTGAGTTCGTGCGCAAGATCGTGCTCGACGACGAGAACGAGTTCACGCTGACGCCGCGGAACACGATGAAGTACGCTGACTTCATGTACCGCGTCCAGGCGCTGAAGAACAAGCCCGCGAGCTGGAAGGACTACTTCTTTCCCGAGATCCACGACCTGTCGGGGAGCTGATGGCGGCGGCCGAGATGCCGGCGCGCCCCGCACCGCACACGTCCGGGCTCCCGGACCCAGCCGTCCGACCGCTGCTCGAGGTCGACGGTGTCACACTGCAATATAAGACCAGGGAGCATCTGGTCACGGCGACCTATCGCGTGGGCTTCTCGGTGTTTCCGGCCGACCGGTTCGTCGTGCTCGGGCCCTCGGGCTGCGGCAAGTCGACGCTGCTGAAGGGGGTGGCCGGGTTCCTCGCCCCGGCCGAGGGCGAGATCCGGCTGAACGGCCGCACCATCGTCGGGCCGGGCCCCGACCGGATGATGGTGTTCCAGGAGTTTGACCAGCTGCTGCCGTGGAAGACGGTCAGGCAGAACGTGGCCTTCCCGATGCGCACGAGCAGGCGCTACGGCGCCGCAGAGGCCGCGGAGCGTGCGCGCGCGGCCATCGACAAGGTCAATCTCACCAAGTTCACCGATGTCTACCCGCATATGCTCTCTGGAGGCATGAAGCAGCGCGTCGCGATCGCGCGTGCGCTGGCAATGGAGCCCGACATCCTGCTGATGGACGAACCGTTCGCGGCGCTCGACGCGCTGACGCGCCGCAAGATGCAGGAGGAGCTGCTGCGGCTGTGGGACGATGTGCGCTTTACAGTCCTCTTCGTCACTCACTCGATCGAGGAGGCGATCGTCGTAGGCAGCCGCATCCTCGTGCTGTCGCCGCACCCCGGTCAGGTGCGCGCCGAGCTGAACGCGCACGAACACGATCATGCAAGCCAGGACGGCGAGGCGTTCGGCGTGCTGCGCCAGCGTATTCACGACATGCTGTTCGCCGAGCGTATCGAGCAGGAGGAGGTCGAAGGACATGAGTGACGCGACTATGGCCAGGACACCGCCGGTGCGAGCTGAGCTCTTCCGGGAGCCAGGCGACGTCAGCCACATCGGCGCGATCGAGCGGCCGCTCTCCGTTTGGGAGCGGATCACCAACGTCACCGCGGTGCGGCGCGCGTTCATTCTCGTGCTGCTCGCGGTGATCTGGCAGCTCTATTCCACCTATCTCGACAATGCGCTGATGTTTCCCACGTTCGGCGCCACTGCGCAGGCGTTCTGGGACGCGCTCGTCTCGGGCGGACTCCTGCGTCGGGCCTGGGTGTCGATCGAGGTGCTGGTCATGGGCTATGTCGCGGGAGTGGCAATCGCCACCGTGCTGACGACGCTTGCGGTGTCGACGCGCTTTGGCAACGATCTGCTCGCGACACTGACCTCGATGTTCAATCCGCTGCCGGCGATTGCGCTCCTGCCGCTCGCGCTGCTTTGGTTCGGTCTGGGCAAGGGAAGCCTGATCTTCGTGCTGATCCACGCGGTGCTGTGGCCACTCTCCCTCAACACTCACTCCGGGTTCATGAGCGTGAGCGAGACGCTGCGGATGGCCGGAAAGAACTACGGATTGACCGGACTGAATTACGTCGCGCAGATCCTGATCCCGGCCGCGTTCCCCTCGATCCTCGCCGGGCTCAAGATCGCCTGGGCGTTCGCCTGGCGCACGCTGATCGCCGCGGAGCTCGTCTTCGGCGTGAGCTCGGGCTCTGGCGGCCTGGGCTGGTTCATCTTCGAGAACAAGAACGAGCTCCAGATCGACTACGTGTTCGCGGGGCTCGGCACGGTGATCATCATCGGGCTGCTGGTCGAGAACGTGGTGTTCCGCACGATCGAGGAGCGTACGGTCCGCAAGTGGGGGATGCAGCGGTGATGCCGCGCGAAGGCGCAATGAGGGCGGTGCGATGAAGATCGAACTCGCAGCGGTCGAGGAAGCCGCGAAGGAGCTCTATATCCGGGCGCTCAAGCTGCTGCCCGACGACATCAAGCGGGGATTCGCGACCCTGCAGGCGGGCGAGACGCACGCCACGGCCAAGAGCGTGCTCGGCACGATGGTCCGCAACATCGCGGTGGCCGAGGAGACGCGTAACCTGCTTTGCCAGGATACGGGGATTCCGATCTACAACGTCGTCATCGGCCGCGACGTCACGGTCGACGGAGCCGGCCTGAAAGACGCGATCCGCCGCGGGTGCGAGCGGGCGACGCGCGAGCATCCGCTGCGCTCCTCCGTCGTGCATCCGATATCGCGCTCCAATGCACACACGTCGACGGGCCGGGAAGTGCCCGTCATCCACTTCGACTTCACGGATGCGCCGGAGAAGCTGGAGATCGAGATGATCCCCAAAGGCTCCGGATCCGAGAACAACTCCTGGCTGCGGATGGCGATTCCCGCGGAAGGCGTCGATGCGATTCGGACTTTCGTGGTGGACTGCGTGCTCGATGCCGGCGGAATGACCTGCCCGCCGACGATCGTGGGAGTCGGCGTCGGGGGAACGGCCGACCTCTGCATGCATCTCGCGAAGCGCGCCGCGACCCGGCCGCTCGGGACACGTTGCGACGATCCGGAAGGGGCGAAGCTCGAGGACGCGCTGTCCGCTGCGGTGAACCGCCTCGGGGTGGGACCGCAGGGCCTCGGGGGCGATTCGACCGCTTTCGCCGTGCATGTCGAGCTCGCCGCCACGCACATCACCATGAATCCGGTCGCAGTGAACATGCAGTGCCATTCGGCGCGGCGCGCGCGGGCCACGTTCACACCGGCCGGCGTGGCGTACGGATTCTGATCGGCAAGCGAGCGAGGAAAGCGCGATGGCCCACTATCAGTTTGCGACGCCGATCACCGAGGAGCAGGTTCGCGCGTTGCGGGTAAACGACACCGTGACGCTCGACGGAGCGCTCTTCGGGATTCGCGACGCAACGCAGATCCACATGTTCGACCGCGGCCGCACGACGCGCTTCGATTTGCGCGGCCACGCGGTGATTCACACCGCGCCCAACGTACGCAAAGTGCCGCCTTCGCCCGAGCATCCCGCGGGCTACGCACCCGTGTGCGTCGGCACGACGACTTCGATTCGCATGGAGCGTTTCACCCGGCCGCTCATGAGCGCGTACGGCGTGCGCCTGATCATCGGAAAGGGCGGTCTCGGTGATGCGTCGAGTGGCGCATTCGGCGAGCTGGGAGGCGCGTATCTCGCCATCATCGGCGGCACGGCCGCGCTCGAGACCACCTGGGTCGAGGCGATCGAGGACGTCGATCTCGACGATCTCAACCCCGAATCGCTGTGGCGCTTCCGGGTGCGCGGATTCGGGCCGCTGCTCGTCGCGATGGACGCGCATGGTGCCAGCCTCTACTCCGAGGTCGGCGCTGCCGCCCGCCACGCCCGCGCCGAAGTGCTCGCAAGCCTCGGCGTACAGACCGAACGTGCGCAGCATCGCGACTGACATCCTGATTCTCGGCTCGGGCGGCGCGGGCCTCTTTGCCGCGCTCCACGCCCATCAGGGCGCACCCGAGCTGGACATCACGGTTGCAGTGAAGGGGCTGCTCGGAAAGTGCGGATGCACCCGCATGGTCCAGGGCGGCTACAACGTCGCGATCGCGCCCGGCGACTCGGTCGAGCGGCACTTCATGGACACCATCGAGGGTGGTGCGTGGCTTCCGGACCAGGACCTCGCCTGGAAGCTCGTCACGCTTGCGGTCGAGCGGGTGCGGGAGCTCGAGAACGAGCTCGGATGCTTCTTCGACCGCAGTCCAGACGGCACCGTCCACCAGAAGGCGTTCGCCGGACAGACATTCGACCGCACGGTGCACAAGGGCGATCTGACCGGCATCGAGATCATCAACCGGCTGGCCGAGCAGGTCTGGGCGCGGCGCATCAATCGTCTCGAGGAACATCGGGCCGTTGCGTTGATCCGGGCCCAGGACGGATCGGGAGTCGCCGGGGTCCTAATGATCGACATGCGGGACGGCGATTTCGTGTTCGTACGGGCGAAAGCGGTTCTGCTCGCCACGGGTGGCGGACCGACGATGTACCGGTATCACACGCCGTCGGGTGACAAGAGTTGCGATGGCCTCGCGATGGCGCTCGCCGCGGGGCTGTCGCTCCGCGATATGGAGATGGTGCAGTTCCACCCGACGGGCCTGCTCGCAGGGCCGGATACGCGGATGACCGGCACCGTGCTCGAGGAGGGACTGCGCGGTGCGGGCGGACATCTCCTGAACGGTGCGCGTGAGCGATTCATGCAGCGTTACGACCCGCTGCTGGAGCGAGCGACCCGCGACATCGTTTCGCGGTCCATCTTTCACGAGATGCGCGCCGGCAACACCACGCCGAACGGGGGCGTCTACATCAGCATGGCCCATCTGGGACCGGAGCACGTGCGGCGCTCGTTTCGCGGCATGGTGGAGCGGTGCCGCGACTGCGGTTTCGATCTCGCAGGTGGCCTGGTCGAGGTCGTGCCCACCGCGCACTACCTCATGGGCGGGGTCGAGTTTACGGCTGACTGCACGACTGCGGTGCCAGGGCTCTTCGTCGCGGGCGAGGATTCGGGCGGGGTGCATGGCGCGAACCGGCTGGGCGGAAATGGTGTCGCGAACTCCACGGTGTTCGGCGGAGTGGCAGGCGAAACGATGGCCGCCTGGGTCCAGCGCACGGAGCACGCGCGCGAACCGGACCGTCGTGCGCTCGAAGCGGCGATGGCCGCCTGCCGGCATCCCTTCGGCCAACCGCAAGGCGACCTCGATGAGATTCGCGAGACCCTGTGGGACTTGATGTGGACGGATGTCGGCATCCTGCGCGACGCGCGCGGACTGGCGCGCGCGCGCGATCGCCTGGGCGAACTCGACCAGCGGCTCGATCGGACGGGAGTCGACGGATCCGACCTTCGCTTCAATCTGACGTGGCACGACTGGCTGAACCTAAAGAGCCTCGTGCTCGTGAGCCGCGCGATCACCGAAGCAGCCACGGCGCGCGAGAACTCGTGCGGCGCCCACTTCCGCGAGGACCATCCCGAGCGCGGGCCGCCCGAGCAGTCGGCATATACTCGCCTCTCCCTGGAGGAGGGGCGATTCCGCGTGACGACAGCACCAGTCGCGTTCACTCGCGTCCGGCCCGGCGCGACGCTGCTAGCGGATTGAGATGTAGGGTCGAGGGATGGGGAGGGGGCACGACATGAAATTTCTACCGACTCTGATCGCGGTAGCCTGGATCGGCGTTGCGCAGGGGGCGGAGGTCGCCGGAGTCAAGCTCCCGGACAGTGTGCGCGTCGCCGCGGGAGGCCCCCAGCTCGTCCTGAATGGCGCCGGGTTGCGCACCCGGTTCTTCGTCAAGGTCTACGTGGCCGGTCTCTATCTGGAGAAGAAGAGCCAGACGACCGCGGCGGTGCTCGCCCTTGCCGGCCCGAAGCGAGTGTCGATGCACCTGCTGCGGGAGCTTTCCGCGAGGCAGATCCACGGAGCGTTGCAGGACGGGGTCGCGGCAAACAATTCGGCTGAAGAGCAGGAGACATTGATGCCCCAGCTTGGTGAGCTTGACGTGGTGATGGCACAGTTGGGACCCATCAAGGAAGGCGACGTCGTCACGCTCGATTTCGTGCCCGGCACCGGCACGGTAGTCACGGTGAACGGCCAGGCCAAGGGAAATCCGATCGCGGGCGACGCGCTCTATAGAGCGCTCCTGCGTGTCTGGCTGGGCGACAGTCCGGCGCAGGAGGATCTCAAGCAGGCGCTCCTGGGACAGCCCGGTTAGCAGGTCGGTTCGAACCGAGCTGCGGCGCCGACGCGTCCGTGCCTGAGATTCGTCATCAGCGAGTTCATGGATGACGCGGCGGTCGCGACTCTGACGGCCCGATTCGACGTTCTGAGCAATCCGCGGCTGGTGGACGACCGCCCGGCGCTGATCGCGCTGCTGGGTGATGCGCGCGCGCTGATCGTCCGCAATCGAACGCAGGTTGACCGGGAAGTGCTTGCCGCGGCACCGGCGCTGCGCGTGGTCGGCCGTCTGGGCGTGGGGCTCGACAACATCGATACGGTCGCGTGCGCCGCGCGGGGTATCGAAGTCATCCCGGCAACCGGCGCAAACGCGGACAGCGTGGCCGAGTACGTGCTCCTTGCGGCGGGATTGCTATTGCGCCAGGCGTTTGCCGCGAGCGAGGAAGTTGCCGATGGGCAATGGCCGCGCGCGCAATACTCCGAAGGCCGGGAACTCGCCGGAAAACTACTCGGCCTGGTCGGGTTCGGTTCCGTCGGGCAACGCACTGCGAGCAAGGCGCGGGCGCTCGGCATGCGGGTGACGGCATTCGACCCATTGCTTGCGCCCGACGACGCGATATGGCGTGCGTCGGGCACGCTCCGGCTGGGCCTCGACGATCTGGTTGCGGAAAGTGACGTCGTGTCGCTTCACCTCCCATTCATGAACGAGACCCGCAATCTGTTCGACCGCAACCGGCTCGGCCGGATGAAGCGAGGCGCGATACTTGTCAATACCGCGCGCGGCGGCATCGTCGACGAAACGGCGCTTTCCGAGCTGCTCCGCTTCGGCCGTATCGGCGGCGCGGCCATCGACGTGTTTGCCCAGGAGCCGCTTCCCGCACGATCGCCGCTGGCGGGCGTGCCGAACACGCTCCTCACCCCGCATGTTGCAGGTCTCACCGTCGAGTCGAACCGCCGTGTTTCGACGATGATTGCGCAGAAGGTTCTTGAAGTGCTTGCAGCGAAGTAACGGTCTGCGCGGTTGCCAAATGAAGCGCACAGAGGACCTAGGTGTTTCCCCTCCTTTCCAAGGAGGGGTGCCGGCGAAGCCGGCGGGGTGGTTGCGAGTTTCTGCACATGCTCTGGAACACCACCCCGGTTGCTTCGCAGCCACCCCTCCTCGAAGAGGAGGGGAAGAACAACGGAGCATCTCGTATTCCCTGGTTGATGTATGGCAAAGATCTCAATCGCTGAACTCGAGGCGCTCGCACGTAAGGCTTTGGAGCGCGCCGGAGCAACGCCGCCGAATGCGGCGTGCACGGCCGCGGCGCTGATCGCGGCGGATGCGCAGGGACTTTCCGGCCACGGCGTCTCGCGCGTGCCGCAATACGTTGCCCATCTGCGCAACGGGCGCGCCGATGGGAACGTCACGCCACGCGTCGTGGCGAGCCGCGGGGGTGCTGCGCTCGTCGATGCGGGTTGTGGACTGGCCTTTCCCGCCTGCGCGCTTGCGGGGGAGGAGGCAATCCGGCGCGCTCGTGAATTCGGGGTCGCGTTCATCGGCGTGACGAACAGTCACCATTCGGGCGCAAGTGCGATCCACCTCGCACCCATTGCACGGGCGGAAATGGTCGGGCTGATGCTGACCAATTCACCCGCCGCGATGCCCGCGTGGGGCGGCAAGACGCCGCTCTTCGGCACCAATCCGATTGCTGCCGCGTTCCCGCGCGCGGGCAAGCATCCGCTGATCATCGATCTTTCGCTGTCCGAAGTCGCGCGCGGCAAGATCATGGTCGCTGCGAAAGAGGGCCGACCGATTCCGTCTGGTTGGGCGCTCGATCGAGACGGACGTCCGACGACCGATCCCGCCGCGGCGCTCAAGGGCAGCATGTTACCCGCGGGCGGAGTAAAGGGCGCGATGCTCGCGCTCGTTGTGGAGCTTCTGTGTTGCGCATTGACCGGTGCGGCTTTCGGCTTCGAGGCCGACTCCTTCTTCGTCGACGCAGGCAATCGGCCAAGGATCGGTCAGGCGTTTCTCGCGATCGACCCGGGCGCCCTCGCGGGCGGGCAAGTCTACGGCGGGCGTCTTGAGACGCTCATCGACGCGATGCTGGAGGACGAAAACGTTCGCCTGCCGGGCGATCGCCGCCACCATCTTGGCGATGCTGCAGCGCGAGATGGTGTTGTGATCGCGGACGCATTGATCGCCGAGATCCGCGCGCTCGCCGCCGCGTAGTTTTCGCTCCTGTAATAGACGATCAGGGAGCAGTCCCGAGTTGGTGTTCCGGCTTGATCAACGAAGTTGCGCGCGTGCGTCTTGCAACGCACCATCCCGGCCGTGCGATGCGCCGGGTATTCGGGTTGCGGCTACCCTGCTTTCCGGCTATGGTCTGACGTGCTTGGTTCGGTAGGGTCGCTGTACTGGGTCGATTGCGAGATTGCTGCTCCGCAGCGAGACAGCAATTCGGGCCGGACAAGAAGAACTCACATGCCGGCCACCTCGCATTCACTCAACGACGTATTCAATTTTGACCCGGAGGAGGCTATGAGGAATCTACCCAGGAGGCAGCTCTTACTCGCCACGTGCGCGGCTGCGGTGGCCTTTGCATTTGCGGGACCCGCGAGCTCGAAGGTCGACGGCGACACGATCATTCTCGGCTCGGCGATCTCGCTCACCGGCAAGTACTCGTCGAACGGCGTCAACGCGCAGAACGGCTACGACTTCGCCGTGAAGAAGATCAACGACATGGGCGGCGTGAAGGTCGGCGGCAAGACCTACAAGCTCAAGGTCGTCTACTACGACGACGAATCCACCCCTGCACGCGGCGCACAGCTTGCCGAGCGCCTGATCCAGCAGGACGGCGTGAAATTCATGCTCGGGCCGTACAGCTCGGGCCTCACCAAGGCGATCGCGCCGGTGACCGAGAAGTACAAGATTCCGATGGTCGAGGCCGAAGGGGCGGCGCGCTCGCTCTTCACGCAAGGCTACCGCTACATGTTCGCTGTGCTCTCGACTTCCGAGCAGTATCTCGCGAGCTCGATCGCGCTGGCCGCCGAGATGGCGGAGAAGCAGGGCAAGAAGCCCTCCGACGTGCGCGTCGCGATGGTCTTCGAGAACGATCCGTTCTCGCTCGATGTGCGCGCTGGCGTCGTCGACGACGTGAAGAAGTACGGCATGAAGATCGTGCTCGACGACAAGATGCCGCGGGATCTCAGCGACATCTCGGCGACGCTCACCAAGGTCAAGGCCCTCAAGCCCGATCTGCTCGTCGTCTCCGGCCACGAGAAGGGCGCCACCACGGCGGCACGCCAGATCATGGAAATGAAGGTGGATGTGCCCATGATCGCCATGACCCACTGCGAATCCGGAAAGATCGTGCAGCAGTTCGGCAAGGCGACCGAGAGCATCCTCTGCCCGACCCAGTGGGCCGAGACGTTGACCTACAAGGACAAGTCCTTCGGCTCGGCCGGCGACTACGACAAGGCGTTCAAGGCGGCCTATCCGACCTACAAGACGGTGCCCTATCAGGTCGCGCAGGCCTCGGCCGCGGTGCTCGTCTGGAAGGACGCCTTCGAGCGGGCCAACTCGTTCGACACGGACAAGCTGCGCGACGCGCTCGCTGCGACGGAGCTCGACACGTTCTACGGGCACATCAAGTTCTCGCCGGCCGGCAACAACATCGGCAAGCCGATGGTGCTGCGCCAGATCCAGGACGGGAAGTACATGGTGGTCGCGCCCACCAAGTGGGCCTCGGCGAAGCTGGTGTATCCTCGCAACGCCGAGCAGTGAGCGCCACTCGGCCTACGGCTGACATCTCGTCCGCTGCACTGATGCCCGCTCCGCGTGCGTCGCGGGGCGGGCCGCGGCGCGCGCTAGCGGAAGGCCACGCGTGTTCCAGAATATCTCTCTGCTCGTGCAGGCGCCGGTGCTCAACGTCCAGCTCCTGCTGGACGGTCTTTGCATCGGCGCCACGTTCGCGCTTGCGGCCTACGGCCTCGCCCTGGTGTGGGGCGTGATGAACGTCAAGAACCTGGCCCAGGGCGACTTCGTTATGATGGGCGGCTACATCGCGGTGGCGCTCGCCAAGGCCGGCGTGCATCCGATCCTCGCGCTGCCGATCGCGATTGTCGGAATGTTCGTCTTCGGATGGGTCGTCTACCGGCTCGTCATCAGCTACGTGATCGACCGGGACCTCTTCACCTCGCTCCTGGCGACGTTCGGCCTGGCGATCGTCATCGCGCAGGGCCTCAATCTGATCTTCGGCCCCGAGGTGCGGACCGCGGATTCGGGCCTGGACATCCTTTCGCTTTTCGGGGGTCTCGTGACGATCGCCGAGATCAAGCTGGCGTCGCTCGGCCTCGCGGCGGGTTTTGCAGTGATCGTGATCCTCTACATGAAGCGCAGCCGCATGGGGCAGGCCATCCGCGCCACCGCGCAGGACGCGCGTGCGGCACGGCTGATGGGGATCGACACCGACCGCGTCTACGCGTTCACGTTCGCGCTGAACGCGGCGATCTGCGGTGCATCCGGGGTGCTCATCTCGATGATCTGGGTCATCCAGCCGTTCTTCGGAATCACCTATTCGATCCGTTCATTCGTGATCGTGACCGCGGCCGGCTTCGGCAACTTGCCCGGAGTGATCATCTCCGGCTTCGGGCTGGGACTCGCCGAGCAATATGCGGGCTTCGTGCTCGGCGCCGAGTTCCAGCAGGCCACGGTCGTCGGTCTGCTTGTGCTGGTGCTCATCTGGCGCCAGATCGAGCAGGCGCGCCACCGGCAGGCGGTGAGGTGAAGGCCAAACCCGCGACACTGGCGCTGTACGCCGCGATTCTCATCGCCGGCGTCGTGGCGCCGCTGATCTTTCCTCACTACACGCTGCAATTTGCAGTGCTGTGGATCATGATCCTGTTCGCGCTCACCTGGGACATCCTGGGCGGGCAGATGGGCTACAACTCGCTCGGCAACATCCTATTCTTCGGCGCCGGAATGTACATCTGTGCGCTGACCCAGATCGGCCTGTACTACGACGTCGCCGAGTACACCGCCTCGTCGGGCGAGATCAAGGTCGACTACACCATGGCGCAGTACCTGATCGGGCTCGGGCTCGGCACGGCTGCCGCCGCGTTGGGATCGACGCTGATCGCGTACTTCTTCGGGCGCATCGTCTTCGGCCTGCGCGGACCCTATTTCGCGATCGGCACGCTCGGCGTGGCGCTGGCCGCGGGCGAACTGATGGGCACCTGGGACTACGTCGGCGGCGGCGGCGGAATCTCGTTGCCGGTCTACCCGGGCGACCCCGACGACCGCGCGCTGCTCTACTACTTCATGTGCTTCATCGCGGCGATCGCCACTTTCGCCTTCCTCAAATGGCTCTACTCGACGCGCTTCGGCATCGCGGTCAACGCAATCCGGGACGACGAGGAGAAAGCCGAGGCGATGGGCATCCACACTGCGCGCTACAAGACGGTGGGGTGGAGCATTTCCGCGTTCTTCCTCGGCATCGTCGGGGCAATCTTCGGCAACATGATCGGGTTCATCGAGCCGCTCGAGGTCGCCTTTCCGACCGATCACGTTCGGCATCTTCATGGTGCTGATGGTGCTGCTCGGCGGCAAGGGCACGCTCTGGGGCCCGGTCATCGGCGCGACGCTCTTTCACGTCATCAAGGAAGTGACGTGGACCTATCTCCTCGGATGGCAATGGATCACGCTCGGCGTGCTGATCATCGTCAACGTGATCTTCTTCCAGCAGGGAATCATGGGCTGGATCCGCGAAAAGTGGCCCGAGCGATTCGGCCTGGTGGTCGATCGGCGAACCACGATCTCGGCGCGCGAGGACGCGTAGTGGGTGCTTCGCTCATCGAGGTGCGGGAAGTCAGCAAGGCGTTCGGCGGCGTGATCGCCAACCAGGACATCTCGATCGACGTGGTCGAAGGCCGGATCACCGGCCTGATCGGGCCGAACGGTTCGGGGAAGACGACACTCTTCAACTCGATCGCGGGCTACCATCCGATCGATGCCGGATCGATCAAGTTCGACGGGCAGGAGATCTCCAATCTCAACGTGCAGAAGATCGCCCGGCTCGGGATGGTGCGGACGTTTCAGCAGACACGCGTCTACGGCAAGATGGACTGCGTGCAGAACATGCTCATTTCGGTTCCGCACCGCACCGCGACCTGGCGCGACATGTTCGGCCGGTTCGATGCGAAGACGACCGAGAAGGCCGAGCATCTGCTCGAGTTCGTCGGGCTCTACGCCAAGCGCCATCTGCTCGCGGGCTCGCTGTCATTCGGCCAGCAGAAGCTGCTCGAGTTTGCGATGGCGCTGATGAACGAGCCGAAGGTGCTCCTTCTGGACGAGCCGACGGCGGGCATCAATCCGACGCTGATCAACGGGCTCATCGACCGCCTGCGCCGCGCCAACTCGGAGTTCGGCATCACGTTGTTCGTCATCGAGCACAACATGCGCGTGATCATGAACCTGGCCGAGCACATCTACTGCCTCGCGCACGGGACGCTGCTTGCCGAGGGCACGCCCGACCTGATCCGGAACGACCGGCGCGTCATCGACGCGTATCTCGGGGCGCATTGATGGCCGGCACACCCTCGGAAAGCGAGCCCAAGCGCGCGAGCGGGTATCACGACGGCGCGGTCGACGTCGTCATGTCGGTCGAAGAGGTCAACCGCCAGGCGGCGAAGCTGGGCGGAGGCGTCACGCGGGACGAGATCGCTGGGCTGGCCGGCGGCGACTCCTACGTCACGATCGAGGGCCTGAGCGCGGGCTACGGCAAAATGGAAATCCTGCACGATTTCAACCTGCAGGTCGCGCGCGGAAAGTCGCTGTGCCTGATCGGGCCGAACGGCGCGGGCAAGTCGACCGTGCTGCATTCGATCTACGGTTTCACGAACATCTTTGCGGGTCGGATTCTGATCGGAAGCGGCGGCCAGCAGCGGGACATCACCCGGCTCTCGTCGAACCAGAAGCTCAAGCAGGCGGGCATCGCCTACATCCTCCAGGACAAGTCAGTGTTCCCGGACATGACCGTGGAGGAGAACCTGTGGATGGGTGGGTTCCTCCTCGACAGTCCGGCACAAGCCAAGGAAAAAGCCGAGAAGGTCTTCGAGAAGTACCCGCGCCTCGCCGAGCGGCGCAAGCACGCGGCAAAGGTGCTCTCGGGCGGCGAACGGCGCCTGCTCGAGATCTCGCGCGCACTGGTGATGGAGCCCGACGTTTTGCTCGTGGACGAGCCTTCTATCGGCCTCGAGCCGCGGTTCATCGACATGGTGTTCGATATCCTGGGCGATCTGCAGAAGAAAGAGGGCAAGACGATCATCATGGTCGAGCAGAACGCCAAGCGCGGGCTGGAGTTCGCCGATGTCGGTTATGTGCTGGTCTCGGGCGAGACCGCGATTGCCGCGAAGGGACAGACGCTCCTCGAGAATCCGGAAGTCAGCCGGCTCTTCCTGGGCGGCTGAGCAGGATCAGATTGCACCGGACGCACGCAGCGCGTCGATCTCTCCCGCTGAATAGCCGAGCTCGCCCAGCACTGCCTCGGTGTGCTCGCCAAGGGCCGGGATCGGCCCCAGAGTGGCGTCGAAATCCGCGAACTCGAGCGGCGGCGCGATCACGTCGATCTTCCCCGCGGGCGAATCGACCTGGCGCCAGCGCCCGCGCGCCTGATTCTGCGGGTGAGCGATGAAATCGGCCATCGTGTTCATGCTCGCGTTCGCAATGTCGGCGTCGTCCAGCAAGACGACTGCTTCCTCGCGCGTGAATCGCGCGAACACCTCGCCGATGAGCGACTCGAGCTCGGCGCGGTGCGCGACGCGCGCCGGCCCGTTCGCAAAGCGCGCATCATTGGCGATGGCGGGCTGCTTCAGGACTTCGGCGCAGAAGCGCTGCCAATCCCGCTCGTTCTGAATGCCCAGGAAAACGGTCTTGCCGTCGCCCGTCGGGAAGGGACCGTACGGTGCGATCGCGGCGTGCTTCGCGCCGGTGCGCCCGGGCGCCGTGCCGCTGTACTGGGCGAAGTGCATCGGGTAGCCCATCCATTCCGCGAGGCCGTCGAACAGGCTTACGTCGAACGCACATCCCTTGCCGGTACGCTCGCGATCGAACAGCGCGGCGAGAATCCCGGAGAACGCGTACATGCCGCCCGAAATGTCCGCGACCGGGACGCCCGCCTTGCTCGGCGTGTCGGGCGTGCCGGTGATCGAAAGCAGCCCTGCTTCGCACTGGACGAGCAGGTCATACGCCTTCTTGTCGCGATACGGACCGGACGTGCCGTATCCGGAGATTCCGCACACGATCAACCTCGGATACGCCGCGCGCAGCGCCGCCGCGCCGAGGCCGAGGCGATCGGAGGCGCCGGGCGCAAGATTCTGGATGAACACGTCGGCCTGGGCGAGAAGCTTGCGGACAATCGTCATCGCCTCGGGATGCTTGACGTTGAGCGTGATGCTCTCCTTGCCGCGATTGGTCCAGACGAAGTGGCTGGAGAGTCCCTTCACGGTCCGGTCGTAACCCCGTGCGGAATCACCTCCATCGGGTCGCTCGATCTTGATGACGCGCGCCCCGAGCTCTGCGAGCTGGCGGGTGGCGAACGGCGCGGCAATCACCTGTTCCAGCGCAACGACGGTGATGCCTTCCAGCGGAGCGTGCGGTGCGGGCATTTCGCGTCCGTATGCGGTTGAAGATTTCGATCGGGCAACGGAGCACGCGGCACTCCGCCCAGAACCGGATTCTAGCCGCTACGGAGGTCGCCTACTCCTTCACCGCCCCGGTCATCGCCGAGACGTAGTGCTCGACGAAGAACGCGTAGAGGATCACCAGCGGCAGCGACCCGAAGAGCGCCCCTGCCATGATCGAGCCCCAGCGGTAGACGTCGCCGTCGGTGAACGCCGTCACGATGGCGACCGGCACGGTCTTGGATTGGGAGCTCGAGATGAACGTGAGCGCGTAGATGAACTCGTTCCAGCACAGCGTGAAGCAGAAGATGAACGCGGAGATCAGCCCGGGTATGGCGAGCGGTATGACGATCTTCATCAGGATTTGCCACCGACTTGCCCCGTCGATCAATGCGCACTCTTCCAGTTCGAAGGGAATGGTCTTGAAGTAGCCCATCAGCAGCCAGGTCGAGAACGGTATCAGGATCGTCGGATAGACGAGGATCAGAGCCAGCGTCGTATCGAACAACCCGTAGTTGTAGATGACCGTCGAGAGCGGGATGAACAGGATCGACGGCGGAACGAGGTAGGCGAGAAAGATCGCCCCGCCGACCCACTGCGCACCGCGATATCGCAGGCGCACGATGGCGTATGCCGCGAAGACGCTCGCCACGAGGGAAAGGGCCGTCGCGCCGATCGCGATGTACATCGTGTTCCAGAGCCAGCGCGGATACTCGGTTTCGAAGAGCAGCACGTAGTAGTGCTTCAGCGTCGGTGTCGGCGTCCAGAACGGATTCACCGTGTCCATGTCGAGAAGCTGTGTGTCGGGCTTCACCGACGTGAGCGCCATCCAGTAGAACGGAAAGAGCAGCACGAACAAGATGATCGCGAGCGGAAGATAGGTCGTGACGAGCCGCCGCGGCAGCGTTTCGAGGTAGCGCATGCCTTCCGACAACTCGTCGGCGTCCGCCTTGAGGGCGACCGGTCGATCCGCCTTGGCAAGCTCAGTCATTGGCTTCCCCGTGCTGCCACTTGCGCCGCTGCAGCCCGAACCAGGAGATCAGGATCGCCGCGAGCAGGAACGGGATCATCGCCGTGGCGATCGCGGACCCTTCTCCCAGGTAGCCACCGAGTATCGCGCGCTGATAGGAGAGCGTCGCCATCAGGTGCGTCGCGTTGACCGGACCGCCACGCGTCAGCACCCAGATCAGCTGGAAATCGGTGAAGGTGAAAAGCACGGAAAAGGTCATCACCACCGCGATGATCGGCGTCAGCAGGGGGTAGGTGACGAACCGGAACATCTGCCAGCGGCTCGCGCCGTCGATCGTGGCAGCCTCGTAGAGCGAAGGCGAGACCGTCTGCAGGCCGGCCAGCAGCGTGATTGCCACGAACGGCACGCCGCGCCAGATGTTGGCGAAAATCACCGACCAGCGGGCGTTCCAAACGTCGCCGAGGAAGTCGATGTTGGTCTCGAGCAGGCCAAGCTCGCGCAGGCTCCAGCTCACGATCGAGAATTGCGGGTCGTAGATCCACCAGAACGCGATGGCCGAGAGCACCGTCGGCACGATGAACGGAATCAGCACGACTGCGCGAATCATGGCCTTGAACGGCAGGTGCCGGTTGAGCAGCAGCGCCAGGTACAGGCCGATCGCGAACTTGAAGACGCTCGCCACCGTCGTATAGAGAAGCGTGTTGAAGACGGAGAGCCAGAACACCGGATCGTCGCTCAGCCAAGTGTAGTTTTCGAGGCCCACGAACACTCCGGCCCGACCGATCTTCGTATCGGTGAACGATAGCCAGACCCCGAGCGCGAGCGGGTAGGCGAGAAAAAGCACCAGGAAGGCCGCTGCGGGCACCATGAACCAGAACCCGAGCCAGTTCCGGTTCCACTTGAGGAGTTGCCAGCGCGTCGGCGCCGCGGTTCTGCGGGCGGCAATCGTGACGCCCGCTGCCGTATCCGTCGAGGATGGCACTGCTGACATACGAAATTCAGGGTAAGCCGCGCGCGGGCGTCGCCCGCGCGCGGCTTACGCGCGGTTATCGATAGACCCGTCGCGCCTGACGGTCGGCCTGCTTGATCGCGCCCGCCACGTCTTCGCGGCCCGTGCAGACGTTCGCGAACATGTCGACCACGATGAACTCGGCCAGTGCAGACGCCGCCTTCTCGCCGATCGAACCAGGGTACCCGGCCCACAGCGAGCGCTTGGTTGCATCGCGGAACACGGCCCGCTTCGGATCCTCGGTCCATACGGGATTGTTGTCGTAGGCATTCAGGGTGTGGGTCATGTACCCGACCGAGCCGATGAGCCACTTGTTGTACTGATCCGCTTCCATCCAGTACGCGAGGAATGCCTTGCAGGCGTTCGGGAACTTCGTGTAACCCATTGCCATGACCGGAAAGCAGACCTGGAACTCGGTCGGCTTGCCGACCGGCCCGATCGGCCAGAACGCGTGGTTCATGTCCGCGGCGATCTCCTTCAGCTTGGGATCCTTCGCGGCGTCGCGCTGCGCGGCAGCGTAGATCGAGATGCCGTTGTTGGTGAGGTGTATCTCACCGGCGAGGAACGCCTTGTTGTTGAACGAGTCGTTCCAGGCGACGGTCCCGGGGGCGAAAGTCTGGTAGAGCTTCTTGCAGTACTCGAGCGCCTTGGCGGTTTCCGGCGAGTTGATCGCGACCTTGTCGTTCTTGTCGACCAGCGACCCGCCGAATGCCCAGAGCAGCCAGTGCGTCCACGCGTTGCCGTCACCGGAGGCGTGGCCGAGCGCGAAGCCGCCCGGCGTACCGTTCTTGTTGAGTGCAGCCATCAGCGCGAGGAAGCCGTCCATGTCCTTCGGCACCTCTTTGAACCCCGCCTTCTCGATCGAGGACTGGCGGTAGTTGATGTAGTTGCCGCTGATCGTCACCGGCAGGCAGATCCACTTCTTGCCGGCCTTGCCGTAAGTTTCCGCGAGCGGCACCCAGCCCCCGTACTTCTTGCCGAGGTAGGTCGAGACGTCGGTGAGGTCGAGCGTCTTTTCCGGGAAGAGCTGGGGCGTCGAATAGATCGTCCAGAACATGTCCGGACCCTGTCCCGTATTCGCGGCGACCGAGGCTTTGGGCTGCACATCGTCGAAGCCCTCTTCGGAGACCGTGACCGAGCAGCCGGTCGCCTTTTCGAATGACGCGACGATCGCGCGGAACGCGTCGTCCTCCGATTGCACGAAGCGCTTCCACCGCGTGAACTGCAGTTTCGCGCCCGGCTCGGGTTTCCAGGGCGAGCTCTGCGCCCAGGCTTTGGCAAAACCGAACAGGTCCGTTGCGCCGAGCGCGGCCGCGCCGGCGATTGCGCCGGTCCCCTTGAGCACGTCGCGGCGGGTGATTTTTTCGATCGTCATGATGTTCTCCTCCTTTGCACTATGGTGGTACGAACTGGTGGTACGAATGCCTTGCGATCTAGAGTCGTTTGCCGGTTGCCTTGTCGAAGATGTGCGCGCGATCGCGGCGCGGCCGCAGCCTGATGCGCGCCCCCGGAGCGAATGCGTGGCGCTCCCGGAATATCGCGATGAATTCGCGGTCTTCCGCGCGGGCCACGATCTGTGTCTCCGAGCCGGTCGGCTCGACGACGACGACCTCGGCCGGTACGCCGTCCTCCGCTATCTCGATGTCCTCGGGCCGGATACCGTAGAGGACCTGGCGCCCGTCGCTCTCTTTCGGCACCTCGCCGAGCGGAAGTCGGATCCCGCCTGCAGTCTGGACCGCGCTGGCGCCATTCGCCTTGAGCGTGCCTTCGAAAAAGTTCATGGCCGGCGAACCGATGAAGCCCGCGACGAACGTGTTCTCCGGCCGATCGTACAGATCCAGCGGCGCGCCCATCTGCTCGACTTTACCGTCATGCATGACGACGATCTTGTCGGCCATGGTCATGGCCTCGATCTGGTCGTGGGTGACGTACACCGTAGTGGTCTTGAGGCGCTGGTGCAGCTCCTTGATCTCGGTGCGCATGGCGACGCGCAGCTTCGCGTCGAGGTTGGAAAGGGGTTCATCGAACAGGAACACCTGCGGGTCGCGCACAATTGCGCGGCCCATCGCGACCCGCTGCCGCTGCCCGCCCGAGAGCTGGCGAGGAAAGCGGTCGAGGTAGGGGGTGAGACCCAGTATCTCGGCTGATCTATGCACGCGCTCGTCGACGATCGCTTTCGGCGTTTTCCTGAGATTCAGCGAGAAGCCCATATTCGCCGCAACGGTCATGTGCGGGTAGAGCGCGTAATTCTGGAACACCATCGCGACGTCCCGCTCCTTGGGATGCACGTTGTTCACGACACGCCCGCCGATGCTGATCTCGCCGGAGGAGATTCCCTCGAGCCCGGCGACCATCCGGAGCAGGGTCGACTTGCCGCACCCCGAAGGTCCTACCAGCACCACGAACTCACCGTCGGTGATCGGGACGGAGACTCCGTGGAGGACCTCGGTCGCGCCAAAGGACTTGCGGACGTCGCGAATCTCCACTGAGGCCATCGGGACGACCTACCCTGCGGGATAGAGTTGAGGCCGCAGCGTGAGGGCCGCAGCCGGGGCGTTACAACACATACTTTAACGTATACGCTGAGCGAGGGTTCTATTCTAGCGCTTCCATTAACGTATACGTCAACTATCCTCGGACGCCGATGGGGAAACGAGCGTCACCGGCTGCCTGCCTGGGTTCGCGATACCGCGATCCGCTAGGCCGACGACTGGCGCGCCGGTTGGCGCAGCGCGCGGCTGCGCTGGGAGTGATCGCTGCAGGTCGCCTCTCGGTTCGCCTGGATTCCCGCGTTCGCGGGAATGACCGGATTCTCGCGAGGCAGTTTACGCCGCGACAGTACTCTCGGAGGCGCGCTCGGCGCGCTTGCGCTCGTGTTCCTTCAAGAAGCGCTTGCGGATGCGGAGCGTGCGCGGCGTGACCTCGACGAGCTCGTCATCGGCGATGAATTCGACCGCATATTCGAGCGTGAGCTTGATCGGCGGCGTGAGGAGCACGTTGTCGTCCTTGCCAGCCGACCGGACGTTGGTCAGCTTCTTGGTCTTGATGGGGTTCACGACGAGATCGTTGTCCCGCGAGTGGATGCCGATCACCATGCCTTCGTAGACCTTGTCTCCGGGCGAGACGAACATCCGACCCCGCTCCTGCAGGTTGAAGAGCGCAAAGGCGACCGCCTCCCCGTCGTCCTGCGAGACCAGCACGCCATTGCGGCGGCCTGCGATATCACCCTTCAACGGGCCGTAGTCGTCGAAGACGTGGCTCATGAGGCCGTTGCCGCGCGTGAGGTTCATGAACTCGCCCTGGAAGCCGATGAGGCCGCGCGCCGGTACCCGGTAGTCGAGCCGCACGCGGCCACGACCGTCCGGAACCATTTCGACCAGCTCGCCCCGGCGCGTGCCGAGCGCCTCCATGACCGCGCCCTGGTGGGCGGTCTCCACGTCGACCGTGAGCAGCTCGTAGGGCTCGCAGACAACGCCGTCGATCGTCCGAGTGATCACGCGTGGCCGGCCGGCCGCGAGCTCGTAGCCCTCGCGGCGCAGCGTCTCGATGAGGATGGTGAGGTGCAGCTCGCCGCGCCCCGAAACGAGGAACACGTCGCTGTCGCCAGTCTCCTCGACGCGCAGCGCCATGTTGGTGAGCAGCTCGCGGTGCAGCCGCTCGCGGATCTGCCGGCTTGTCACGTACTTGCCGTCCTGGCCGGCCAGCGGCGATGTGTTCACCTGGAAATTCATCGTGAGCGTCGGCTCGTCGACCTTCAGGGGCGGGAGACCCGCGGGCCGCTCCGGGTCGGAGATCGTCGCTCCGATGGAGAGCGCGTCGATGCCTGTGACGAGCACGATGTCCCCCGCGACGGCCTCGGCCATCGCGGTGCGCTCGAGCCCCTTGAATCCGAGCACCTGGCCCACCCGGGCCTTGCCGACGAACTCGTCGCCGTACATGACTGCCACATCGGTCGCCGGCGCGATACGCCCTCGGCTCACCTTGCCGATGCCGATCCGGCCGACATAGCTCGAGTAGTCGAGCGAATGGATGCGGAGCTGCAGCGGCCCGTCCGTATCGTCCTCGGCGGGTGCCGGCACGTGCGCGAGAATCGCATCGAACAGCGGCCGCAGGTCGCCGCCCGGTTCGCGCCAGTCGCGGGTGGCCCAGCCCTCGAGCGCGGACGCGTAGACGACCGGAAAATCGAGCTGTTCCTCGGTCGCGCCGAGCTTGTCGAAGAGCTCGAACGTGTGATTCACCACCCAATCGGAGCGGGCCCCGTCGCGATCGACCTTGTTCACCACGACGATGGGCCGCAGACCGAGCGCCAGCGCCTTGCGCGTGACGAAGCGTGTCTGGGGCATCGGACCTTCGACGGCGTCCACTAGCAGGAGCACCCCATCGACCATGCCGAGCACGCGTTCCACCTCGCCGCCGAAATCCGCATGGCCGGGCGTGTCCACGATGTTGATGTGGACACCCGCGTACTCGATCGCGCAGTTCTTGGCGAGGATGGTGATGCCGCGCTCGCGCTCCAGGTCGTTGGAGTCCATGACCCGTTCCTCGATCTGCTGGTTCGCGCGGAACGTTCCCGCCTGGCGCAGCAGCTTGTCGACGAGCGTGGTCTTGCCGTGGTCGACGTGGGCAATGATGGCGACGTTACGAATCGGTCTTGGCATGGTTTCCGCGTTACCGCTCGCCGTGCGTCCGAGGAGTCCCGGACGGGAGGCGAGCAAAAAGCCCTCGATTCTAGCAGTACGGCACGCGCGGCTCCACTTTTCCCCGCGGGAACGCGCAGAAAGTCCACCGATCGGTCGGGAAGAGAGGGGCGCGTTCGACCCGGTTGACGCTCGCGCCCCGAGCGCATAACGTCGCCTGGCATCGTGAATCCAGTCGAATTCAGCGCTCGCTTGCCCGCCCCGTTCGGAATTGTCGGCATCCGGACGGATGGCGATTCGGTCGCGGAAATCGTGTACTTGCCTCCATCAGCGGGCGAGCTGGCGCCGCGCGACCGCGTCGCCGAGGCGGCGTCCGGGCAGGTCGCGCGTTACCTGGCCGACCCGGATTTTGTGTTCGATCTGCCGCTCGGGCCGGCCGGCACGCCCTTCCAGCGCGGCGTCTGGCGGTTGATTGCCGCCATCCCGCGCGGCCAGACGCGCTCGTACGGGGAGCTCGCCGGCGACCTCGGCTCGTCGCCGCGGCCGGTCGGCCAGGCCTGTGGCGCAAACCGGTTCCCGCTCGCGATTCCCTGTCACCGTGTCGTCGCGGCGAGCGGCATCGGCGGATTCGCGCACCATGATGCGGGGTTCCACGTCGCGGTGAAGCGATGGCTGCTCCGTCACGAGGGGGTGAAGGTTGCAGCCTGACGCCAGCGTCGCGCCGGAAACCGGACATCGGTACGGCGGACGCGACGCTCCTCGACGAATTCTGCGATCAGGTCTGGCTCGAAGACGGCCTCGCGAAGACCACGCTGGAGTCGTACCGGCGCGACCTGCGGCTATTCTCCGAATGGCTCGCCGGGCGCGACGGCGATCTCCTTTCCGTCCGCGAAGCCGACGTGCTCGGCTATCTCGAATTCCGCCACGGCGGCGGGGGCGCCAGCCTCCGGGCGTCCAGCCAGGCGCGTCTGCATTCGAGTCTGAAGCGGTTTTATCAATTCGCCCTGCGCGGGAATCGAATCGGCCGCGATCCGACACTCAATCTCGATCGCCCGAAACGGGCCCAGCGGTTCCCGAAGACCCTTTCGGAGGCAGACGTCGAGGCCCTGCTCGCCGCGCCGGACCTGCGCGTGCCGCTCGGGCTGCGCGACCGCGCGATGCTCGAGGTGCTCTACGCGACGGGACTGCGCGTGTCGGAGCTCGTCGGACTGACGCTGATGCAGGTGAGCCTGGATATGGGCGTCGTCAGGGTGATCGGGAAGGGGTCGAAGGAACGACTCGTGCCGATCGGCGAAGTCGCTGCCGATCTGGTCCTCCAGTACCTGCGCGAGGCTCGTCCCGCGCTACTCAAATCCCGCACGTCCAACGCGATGTTCGTCACGGCGCGTGGCGCGCCGATGACACGGCAGGCCTTCTGGTCGCTGATCAAGCGATACGCCGCCCGCGCGATTCCCGGCCGCTCGCTCTCGCCGCATACCCTCCGCCACGCCTTCGCGACCCACCTCATCAATCACGGCGCCGACCTGCGCGTCGTGCAGCTTCTGCTCGGACACGCCGACATTTCGACCACGCAGATCTACACACACGTTGCGCGCGAACGACTGAAGGCGTTGCATAGCAAGCACCATCCGAGGGGATAGAAGTAGGGAGTTTCGACAGGGATGGAAACCAAGTGGTTCTTCGGGGCAAAAGCGGAAGGTCACGAACAAGGGAAACCCGCCAGGTTTCCCCGCGTTACCCCACTTCCCGGTGAGCTGAAAACAGCGAATTCTTATCGGGTCTTTCCTGGGCATGAGCAAGCGTGAGCATGTGTCGGAGACGCCGGCGACGGCGTTTCTCAGGAAGCGCGGCGTTGCATTCACCGAGCACGTGTTCGAGTACGAGGACCACGGCGGGACGCGCGTGGCGGCGCGCGAGCTCGGCATCGACGAGCATGCGACGGTGAAGACGCTCGTCATGGAGGACGAGCGCAAGATACCGTTGATCGTGCTGATGCACGGCGATCGCTCGGTTTCGACGAAGAACCTCGCCCGGCAGGCGGGAGCAAAGCGCATCGAGCCGTGCAGCCCGGACGTGGCGCAACGCCACTCGGGGTATCAGATCGGCGGAACCTCGCCGTTCGGCGTGCGCAAGACCATGCCGGTCTACCTGGAGAAAACCGTGCTTGCCCTGCCGAAGATCTACATCAACGGCGGACGCCGCGGATATCTCCTGGGAATCGCCCCGTCCGAGCTCGTGCGCGCGCTCAAGCCGGTGCTGGTAGAGGTCGGACTTGCTGATTGATCCTGATTGATCCTGATTGACCCGGCTAAGAGCCGGACCCCGAGCGCTCGATCGTCACCCCTACGCGCGCGACTCCCTTGATGATGCCGAGCTTCGACACGGACACTCGCACCCATGGCGCGCGGTATTCGTCGAGCAGCACGCGCGCGATGTACTCGGCGAGCTCCTCCACGAGGCCGAAGCGTTGCACGGCAAGCTCATCGCGCAATCGCTGCACCACGACGGCATAGTCGACGGTGTCCGCGACCTTGCCGGTCTGGAAGACGGCGTCGCTCGGCAAGGCGATGTCGAGATCGAGCTCGATCAGCTGACTGGTGACGCGCTCGCGGCGGTAGATGCCGACCTTTGCGTCCAGCCTTATTTCGCGAAGAAAGATGCAATCCATGGGATGGGAGGAGGGGGAGGGGGCGCCAATCGTTACGCTAAACTCGCGGGCATTCGCTTCTCGGGCGCAATGATGGCCACTGCGGTCGCTATTCTAATCGGCTATCTGATCGGCTCACTTTCGTTCGCCGTGATCGTGAGTCGGCTGGCCGGACTGCCCGATCCGCACACCTACGGTTCGGGGAATCCCGGCGCGACCAATGTATTGCGAACCGGCCACCGGATCGCGGCATTGCTGACGCTGGCCGGAGATGCCGCAAAGGGCTGGCTGGCGGTCTGGCTCGTGCGCGAGTTCGGACCCGCGTACGGGGTGAGCGAGGCGGGCGCCGCGCTCACCGGACTCGCCACGTTCCTCGGCCACCTCTTCCCGGTGTTCTTCCGATTCAGAGGTGGGAAAGGCGTCGCAACCGCGGCCGGAATCCTGTTTGCCGTCAACGTGTGGCTCGGACTCGGCACCGTTGCAACCTGGGTGATCATCGCGGTTTTCTTCCGGTACTCGTCGCTTGCGGCCCTTGTGGCGGCACTGTTCGCGCCCTTCTGGGCCCTCTTCCTGAATTCATTTCGAGTCGATACGTCGATCGCCGCCATTGGCGCGATGTCCGCGCTGCTTGTCTGGCGTCATCGCGCCAATATTCGCAACCTGCTGGATGGCAAGGAAGGCCGCATTGGGGAGCGGCGGACCGGCAGCGAACCGCCTGCGGACGCGCGCTAGACGACTGAAGCGAGATCCCAGCGTGGGCGGACCGTGAACGAGCGGTCGGACACCGTCCGCGCGGGCTGAGGCTGATCGGCGAGCCGCAATGCCCCGGCGAGCGCGATCATCGCACCGTTGTCGGTGCAGAGCTCGAGCTCGGGATACACGACCCGAAAGCCGCCCTGCTCGCCCGCCTCGTCGAGCGCGGCGCGCAGCCGTCGGTTCGCGCCGACTCCGCCGGCGACGACGAGCTGGTTCAGGCCGGTCTGTGCGATCGCAGCTCTGGATTTCGCCACCAGAACCTCCACCACGGACTCCTGGAACGCTCGCGCCACATCGGCTCGATCCTGCTCGCCGAGAACCTTGCCGCGGACATGCGTCATCACCGCGGTCTTCAAGCCGCTGAAACTGAAATCGAGGTCCCCGCTGGCAAGCATCGGGCGCGGCAAGACGAGCCGGCCCGCGCGCCCGTGATCGGCCAGCTCCGCGAGCGCGGGACCGCCGGGATAGCCGAGGTCGAGCAGCTGTGCCGTCTTGTCGAATGCCTCGCCGGCTGCATCGTCCAGGGTTTCGCCAAGTAGCTCGTAGCGGCCGACACCCCGCACGGTCATGAGCTGGGTGTGACCGCCCGAGACGAGCAGTGCGACGAAAGGGAACCGCGGCGCGTCCCGCGATAGCAGCGGCGAGACCAGGTGCCCTTCCAGGTGGTGGATGCCGATGGCGGGAATCCCCAGCGCCATGGCCAGGGCTTCGGCGACGCTCGCGCCGACGAGTAGGGCACCCGCCAGTCCGGGGCCTTCGGTGTAGGCGACGGCGTCCAGCGCGACAAGCTGGACTCCCGCGCGCGCGTGGACGTCGCGTACCAGCGGTAGCAGCCGGCGCACATGGTCGCGTGAGGCGAGTTCCGGAACGACGCCTCCATACTCGGCGTGCAGGGCGATCTGCGAATGCACGGCGTGCGCCAGCAGTCCCCGGCCGGTGTCGTAGAGCGCGACCCCGGTTTCGTCGCAGGAGGTTTCGATGCCGAGGACGAGCATGGAGCGCCGGTTTTTCCTGATGGGTCTGGTCGGGATGGATCGGTCGGGGCGGGCTGAGCCGTTGCTGGCCAGACCGGGAATCCCTCCGCCGCGCCCGCCCGGGGATTATGGCACTGCTGCCGGAACAGGCGACCTGGCTGGCCGACAAGCGTTAGATATTTGTTATACTCGCAGTCTTTCGCTTTTCCCGAGGGATCGACCCTTTCATGCCGACCGTTCGCGTCAAAGAGAACGAGCCTTTCGAGGTGGCCCTGCGCCGCTTCAAGCGCACCATCGAGAAGACCGGGCTGCTCACCGAGTTGCGTGCCCGCGAGTACTACGAGAAGCCCACGCAGGAGCGCAAGCGCAAGCTTGCCGCCGCAGTGAAGCGGCGCTACAAGCGCCTGCGCAGCCAGCAACTGCCCCCGCGCCTCTACTGAGCGACGGGCGCAATCGACGTGGCGTGAGGGGCGGGATCCCCGCCCTCGGTTTGGCGTTTTAGAGTGGGGCGTTCTTGATTTCTTCCGGATTCTCGCTCTCCCCGTTCCCCATTCGCGTATGAACCTCAGGACGCGCGTCAGCGAAGACATGAAGGCGGCGCTCAAGGCCAAGGAGAGCCAGCGCCTGGCAGCAATTCGCCTCTTCCTCGCCGCAATCAAGCAACGCGAGGTGGACGAGCGCAAGGAGCTTTCCGACGCCGAGGTCGTGGCGGTCATCGAAAAGATGCTCAAGCAACGGCGCGACTCGATCGAGCAGTATCGGAACGCCGGTCGCCAGGACCTTGTCGACACGGAGGCCTTCGAGGTGGACGTGCTCACGGCCTACCTGCCTCAGCAAGCCAGCGACGCGGAGATCGCACAGGAAATCGACGCGGCGATGAAGGCCACGAGTGCCAGCGGCATGGCCGACATGGGCAAGGTGATGGCGCAATTGAAGGTAAAGCTCGCGGGCCGTGCCGACATGGGCAAAGTCTCCGCTGCGGTAAGGGCGAAGCTGGCCGGCGGCTGAGGCTGTCCGGTGAAGCCGCAATCCTTGCGAAACTTGCAAAATAGCCTATAAATACAAGGATGAGGTGTTCGGCTCCGGCCGGACCGATGTTCCCGGACCGATTTTCCAAGCGTCAGCCCGGAGCATTTCCGAAGTGGCAAACTGGCGGAGTGAAGGGCAGGTTCCGATCCTGCCGGGGCGCGAGGCGTGATTCCCGAGTCGTTCAAGAACGATCTTCTCAACCGCGTCGACATCGTCGACGTCATCAACGCCCGCGTTCCGCTGAAGAAGGCCGGCGCGAACTTCGTCGCCTGCTGCCCGTTTCACACGGAAAAGACGCCCTCGTTCACCGTCAGCCAGCCCAAGCAGTTCTATCACTGCTTCGGGTGCGGCGCGCACGGCAACGCGATCGGCTTCCTGATGGAGTACGCGGGTCTCGGGTACGTCGATGCGGTGAAGGACCTCGCGGATCAGGTCGGGATGAAGCTCCCCGAACTCGAGCCGCGACGCGGCCCGCGCGACGTGCCGCAAGGCCCGGATCTCTATGAGCTGATGGACCGCGCCGCGCTGTTCTACCGCGACAGCCTCAAGCAGGCGCCCAACGCGATCGAGTACCTGAAGGGCCGCGGGCTGACCGGAAAGATTGCCGCCCGGTTCGGCATCGGCTATGCACCGGGCGGATGGCAGAATCTGCAAGCGGTTTTCCCGAACTACGCTGAGAAGGCGCTCGTCGAGTGTGGTCTGGTGATCGAGAACGAGCAGGGCAAGCGCTACGATCGATTCCGCGATCGGATCGTGTTTCCGATCCTCAACCAGCGGGGCCGGGTCATCGGTTTCGGCGGACGCATCCTGAGCGCGGCGAAAGGCGATGACGGCGCGGAGACCACCGGGCCAACCTCGGGGGAAGGGAAGGGGTCCCCCGGACTACCTCGGGGAAGGGAAGGGGTCCCCCGGACCGAAATACTTGAACTCGCCCGAGACGCCGCTCTTCGAAAAAGGGCGCGAGCTCTATGGCCTGGTGCAGGCGCGCAACGCGATTCGCGTAGCAGGCCGCGCGGTGGTCGTGGAGGGCTACATGGACGTGGTGGCCCTTGCGCAGAATGGCGTGGAGAACGTGGTCGCGACGCTCGGCACGGCGACGACGCCAGTGCACGTGCAAAGGCTGCTGCGGTTGACCGACGAGATCGTCTTCTGCTTCGATGGCGACGCTGCCGGTCGGCGCGCAGCATGGCACGCGCTGGAAGTGAGCCTCGCATGCCTCGCCGACGGCAAGACCGTGCGATTCCTGTTCCTGCCCGAGGAACACGACCCTGACAGCTTCGTGCGCGCAGTCGGCAGCGAAGCCTTTCTCGAGCGGCTCGCTGGGGCGCAGCCGTTGTCGGCGTTCCTGCTGGCCGAGCTCGGCGCGCGGAGCGATCTCGCCACGCTCGAAGGCCGCTCGCGACTCATCGCGGAAGCACGCCCGCATCTGCAGCGCCTTGCGGCACCGGCGCTGCAGGTCCAGCTCGTGCGGGCGCTCGCCGATCTCGCGCGCATGGATGCCCAGGAGGTCGGGCGACTGTGCAACGTGCGCGTCACGGGTGCGGTAGCCGGTGCATTCTCGCGCGCGGGTCCGCCGAGAACTTCGGACCGCGGCCGAGGCGTGCGCACCCGCGAGCTCGAGCGTACGGTTCTGAGCTGTCTGCTGGTCAAGCCGGCCCTGGTGGGCGCAATTCCGGAAGAACTCGATTTCGATGAATCGCACGAATCGCAGGCGATCTCCGCGCTGGTCGCCTATCTTCGCGAGCATGACGGCGCGGTCGCTGCGGGGGCGCTCGTGGATCGATTCGCCGACACGCCGTTTGCGGGCTTGCTCAAGGAATTGCGGGCGGGGCTGCTCGAAATGCGCACCTCCGACGAAGACGCCGACGTCCTGTTCGCTGAGGCCCAGATGCGCCTGCAGAAGCGACGGCTCAAGCGCGCCATCGAGGCGCTCGAGCGTCGGCAGGCGGAGCAGGGGCTCTCGTCGGATGAGCGCCTTCGTTATAAGCAATTGATTCAAGAGGAAAAAGGACTTGGGCAAGCAGCCTTGAGAACCGCCTAAATGAACCCATCTTCAATGCTATAATCCAAGCCTTTTTGCCGAACGAATTGATTGCTGTTTGAACCGTTCGAACTTTCGAATTTTGACCGTTTACTGACCGAGGGACGCACCAGCATGGCGAAGCCGAAAGCGAAAGCGAAAGCCAAAGCGACTTCCAAGGCGAAGTCCAAGACCGCCAAGGTCAAGCACGCCGGCGTGCGGAGCGCGGCCAAGGCGCGTCCGACGCCCAAGGCCAGGACCGCTGGCCGGGCCAAGGTGAAGCCGCCGGTCAAGGCGAAAGCGAAAGCGCCGAAAAAGGCGCCGGTCGCGAAATCGAAGGTTGCCGCCAAAGCGCTCGCAAAGGCCAATCCGCCAGTCAAGGGCAAGGCGCTCGCGAAGGACAAGGCGAAAGCCGCCGCGGTCGCGCAGGCGGCGGCGAAGGCGGCAGCAAAGCAGAAGCCGGTTCTCCCGCCCCAGATTGCGCCGAAAAAGCAGAAGGTCAACCGGACCAACCGCGCGAAAGCACGCGAAGCCGAGCGCGCGCTGATCGCGCGCGCCCAGGATCGACCCGAGGACGCCGAAGCGCGCCGGACCAAGCTCAAGGCACTCATCAAGCTTGGCAAGGAGCGCGGGTACCTGACCTATTCCGAGATCAACGACAACCTGCCCGACGTCGTGGACGCCGAGCAGATCGAGTCGATGATCACCACGTTCAACGACATGGGCATCCAGGTCTACGACGAGGCGCCCGATGCCGAGACGCTGATCCTGTCGGAGAACTCGCCCTCCACGGCGGCCGGCGAGGACGTCGAGGAAGAGGCCGAGGCGGCGCTCTCGACGGTCGACCCAGAGTTCGGTCGCACCACCGACCCGGTCCGGATGTACATGCGCGAGATGGGCTCGGTCGAGCTGCTCACGCGCGAGGGCGAGATCGAGATCGCCAAGCGCATCGAGGACGGCTTGCGGCACATGATCCAGGCGATCTCCGCCTGTCCGACCACGATCGTGGAGATCGTGGAGTACGCGGGCAAGGTCGCGCGCGACGAGATGCGCATCGACGAGCTGGTCGACGGGCTCATCGACCCGAACGCGAAAGAGGAAGAGGAACAGCCCGCGCCGGAAGCGGCCGAAGCGGCCGAATCCGACGAGGATTCGGACGAGGACAGCGAGGACGAGGATGAAGAGGACCAGAGCGCCGCGATCACCGCGAGCCTCCTGCAGCTGAAGGAAGACGCGCTCGAGCGGTTCGGGAAGATCAACCGCCTGAACGAGAAGCTGAAGAGCGCGCTGGCCAAGCACGGCCATCGCTCGAAGGAATTCGTCCGGATCCGCGACCAGATCGGCGCGGAACTGATGATGATCCGCTTCACCGCGCGCAGCATCGAGAGGCTGTGCGACAACGTGCGCGGCATGGTCGAGCAGCTGCGCAGCCACGAGCGCCACATCCAGACCCTCTGCGTCGCACGGGGTGGAATGCCGCGCGCGCACTTCATCAAGGTCTTTCCCGGGAACGAGACCCGGCTCTCGTGGGTGAAGAACGAGATCGCCGCCGGGCACAACTACAGTTCGCAGCTCTCGCACTACGAGCCGAACGTGCTCGAGGAACAGCAGAAGCTGATCGATATCCAGAAGCGGGTCGGCATTCCGCTCAAGGACCTGAAGGAGATCGCGCGCCAGATGTCCACCGGCGAGGCCCGCGCACGCCGGGCGAAGCGCGAGATGACCGAGGCGAATTTGCGCCTGGTGATCTCGATCGCCAAGAAGTACACCAATCGCGGTCTGCAGTTCCTGGACCTCATCCAGGAAGGGAACATCGGCCTGATGAAGGCGGTGGACAAGTTCGAATACCGGCGCGGGTACAAGTTCTCGACGTACGCGACCTGGTGGATCCGGCAGGCCATCACGCGGTCGATCGCGGACCAGGCGCGCACGATCCGCATCCCGGTGCACATGATCGAGACAATCAACAAGATGAACCGGATCAGCCGGCAGATCCTCCAGGAGACCGGGCAGGAGCCCGATCCGGCGACGCTCGCGGCCAAGATGGAGATGCCCGAGGACAAGATCCGCAAGATCCTGAAGATCTCCAAGGAGCCGATCTCCATGGAGACGCCGATCGGCGACGACGACGACTCGCACCTCGGCGACTTCATCGAGGACAACTCGACGGTGAGCCCTGGCGATGCGGCGATGTATTCGTCTCTGCGGGACGTGACCAAGGACGTGCTGGATTCGCTCACTCCGCGCGAGGCGAAGGTCCTGCGGATGCGCTTCGGCATCGAGATGAACACCGACCACACGCTCGAGGAAGTCGGCAAGCAGTTCGACGTCACGCGCGAGCGGATCCGCCAGATCGAGGCCAAGGCGCTGCGCAAGCTCCGTCACCCGTCGCGCTCCGAACGGCTGAAAAGCTTCCTCGACCAGAACTAGGGGCCAAAGTCGTCATTCCCGCGCGAGCGGGAATCCAGATCTTGCCGTTCAAAGGCGCAGCTGGATCCCCGCTTACGCGGGGATGACGACGTCTAAACTCTCCTCTCACATTCCACGCTGGCGTAGCATTGGCGGGGATGGTGACACTCGATGACATCCGCGATGCCGCCGCGGCGATCCGCGGGCAGGTTCTGGCGACGGCGTGCGACGAGTCACGCACGCTTTCCGCGCGGACCGGCGCGCAGGTCTTCCTGAAGTTCGAGAACCTCCAGTTCACCGCGTCCTTCAAGGAGCGGGGCGCACTTGCAAAACTGTTGTCGCTGGACGAAGCGGAGCGCGCAAGAGGGGTGATCGCCGTATCGGCCGGCAATCACGCCCAGGGCGTCGCTTATCATGCCCGGCGTCTTGGCATCCCCGCGGTGATCGTGATGCCGCGTTTCACGCCGGGCGTCAAGGTCGAACATACCGCGTGGCACGGACCCGAGATCATTCTGCACGGAGAGAATTTCGACGCCGCGCGCGAGCATGGCGAGGCAATTGCGAAGGAGCGTGGGCTCGTGCTGGTGCATCCGTACGACGATCCGCGGGTCATCGCCGGCCAGGGGACGGTGGGATTGGAGATGCTGAGTGCGGTGCCGGCGCTCGATGCGATTCTCGTGCCGGTCGGCGGAGGAGGCCTGGTCTCCGGTATCGCCGTCGCTGCCCGGGGAATCAAGGCAGACGTCGAGATCATCGGCGTGCAGTCCGACCGGTACCCCTCGCTGTACAACGTGGTGAAGAAGTCCGACCTGCCATTCGGACCGAGCACCATCGCCGACGGGATCGCAGTCAAGCATGCGGGCCGGCTCACACGCGAGATCGTCACGCGCCTGGTGACCGACATCCTGCTCGTTGCGGAGCGGGACATCGAGGAGGCCGTGCTCGCGCTGCTCGAAGTCGAGAAGACGGTGGTCGAGGGCGCCGGTGCCGTCGGTTTCGCCGCGCTCCTGCGCAACCAAGAGCGGTTTGCGGGCAAGCGGATCGGAATAGTGCTTTCGGGCGGAAACATCGACCCACTCGCGCTGACCGAGATCGTGGCGCGCGGACTGGTTCGCAGCAGGCGGCTCGCGCGCGTGCGCGTGGGCCTGCGCGACGTGCCCGGCTCGCTCGCGGCCGTGACGTCTATCATCGCGGCGGCCAATGCGAACATCGTCGAAGTGCACCACCAGCGCGCGTTCACCCGGCTTGCGGCGCAAAACGCCGACGTGGAACTGGTGATCCAGACGCGCGGTCCCGCTCATCTGCAGGAGACGCTCGATGCGCTCGCACGCGGCGGCTACTCCGCGCAAGTCGATCCGGACTGAAGCGCGTACCTCCCTGCCCAGGGAGGCCAGGTAGGAATCCGTCATTCGCGCGAAGGCGGGAATCCAGCCTTGACGCGACGCGCACCGGTACATGGATCCCCGCTTCTGCGGGGATGACTCGATTGATGCTTCACGTGGCGGGGCGGACGGTTACGTTCGAATTCTCGAAGGCGCCTCAGCTATCGTCACGAATGTGTACCGAATCCGAATGCAAATCTGTAACAACCGTGCGAGACCCTCGCGCCGTTGTCATGCAACGCGCACGGAGGGTCACATGATGTTGGACGACGTGTACGGGTCGGAGCACGATCGGTTTCCTCTCGAGCAGGAGCGCGCGCCCGTGGTGCGCTCGCTCGATTGGAGTGAAACGATTGAATGTTACGGCATTGCGAACGGGGCACGACGGCCTGCAAGCCCGCAAGGCGCCACGTTGCCTGAAGCCGCGGTGGCGCGATCGCCGGTCGCGGTGCTGCTGCAGGCCCCGCGCCACGCGGCGTGAGGCCCTGCGAAAGCGCCCGTCAGCTTATAGCTTCAGCAGCCGGCGCGCGTTGCCCTCGTAGATCATCTGACGCTCTGCGGGCGTGATGTCCAGGCTGTCGATGATGTCGATGGTCCAGCGGATGTAGGCAGACCCCTTTTCGGGGTCGAACGGCGAGTCCGAGGCGAACAGGGTGTGGTCCGCGCCGAAGAACTCCAGCCCGCATTCGGTGGCCGGCTTGGTCCCGAACAGTGCGGTGTCGGCATAGAACATCTTGAAGTAGTCGAGCGGCCGCTTCTTGAGTCTCTTCAGGACGAGCGTCAGATCCTCGTCGGAAGTGCGCGCGCCGAGCTGGTCCCATCCCGGCCCGACGCGGCCCGCGAAGTACGGGATCATCCCGCCCATGTGATGGGTGATGATCTTGAGGTCGGGGTGCTTGTCGAAGAGACCGGCAAAGACCATGTGCGCCATGGCGACGCTCGTCTCGTACGGCCAGCCGAAGGTCCACCAGATCTCGTACTGACTCTTCGGCTCGCCGACGTAATCCGGGATGTTCATCGCCCGGATCGGGTGCATCCAGATTGGCAGATCGTGGTGCGCCATCAGGTCGAAGAGCGGCATGGTCGCCGCATCCGTGAGCGGGCGTCCGAGAACATTGGTGTAGACCTGCACACCGACCGCGCCCAGCTCCTTGATCGCGCGCTCGGCTTCCTTGAGCAGGCCGTCCGGCTCGTTCATCGGGAGCGCGGCGATGAATCCCGGGAACCGGTCCTTGTGCTTTCGGACGAGCTCCGCCATCCCGTCGTTCCCGACCTTCGCCATCTCGACCGCGTGCTTGCCGAAGTCCTCGATAGCCGGCGCCGGCAGGCAGATCACCTGCGCGTAGTCGTCGAACTTGTCCATGATCCGGAGACGCTCGTCCAGGTCGTAGATGCTCGGCACCTCGCGCACGCGCTTGTTGATGCCTTTTCCCTGCGGCAGCAGGGCGACCATCCGGTCGAAAAAAGCCTTCGGAAAAAAATGATTGAATATGTCGAGCTTCATCGCATCCCTCCGTGTTCGCAGCCCACCAGAATACACCAGCCCGCAGCGGGGGCGCCCCGAACCAAACCGGTCACCACGCCGTGCCAGTCCGAAAGGAAAAGCGGCCGGTGCGTCTTTGATACTATTGCGGGCGCGGGCCTGTAGCTCAGCTGGTTAGAGCAGAGGACTCATAATCCTTTGGTCCTTGGTTCGAATCCAAGCGGGCCCACTCGAGATATGCAACGCGCTCGCTCGCAATGTTGCCCCGCGCGTAGCGCGCAGTTCGCTCGGCACTGCCGGTTGATAGCGCCACACCGTGCCAGCGTGTGCGATGGCTTGTTGCCGTGCAGCAAGGCGACGGGGCTTTACGGCGGCTGCCGCCGGGGTACACTGATCGCGCAACCGGGTTCGCCGGAGAAGCGATTCCAGGAGGAGCACACTTGACCGGCAGACACTTGCGGAAGCCCGGTGTCATGCTTGCGGCCGCAGCGGCAATCCTGATGATCTCGCTCGGTGCACGGCAGAGCTTTGGGTTGTTTCTGGCGCCGATGTGCGGTGCACTGGGCTGGGGACGCGGAACCTTCTCGCTCGCAATCGCGCTGCAAAACCTCGTCTGGGGCCTGGCTCAGCCGTTCGCGGGAATGGTCGCCGACCGGTATGGTGCCGGCCGGGTGCTTGCGGTCGGTGGCGCCTGCTACGCGGCGGGCCTGGCGCTGATGGCGCGGTCGGCAACGAGCGTCGATCTCGATCTGTCCGCAGGCATGCTGATTGGCTTGGGCCTGAGCGCTACGAGCTTTGGCGTTGTGCTGGGAGTGGTCGGGCGGCGTGTTGCGCCTAAGCGGCGCAGCGCTGCACTGGGCATCGCGGGCGCAGGCGGTTCGTTCGGGCAGTTCATCATGCTTCCCTACGCCCAGTTCCTGATTTCGGATTTCGGGTGGTACAACGCTCTGCTGTTGTTCGCGGCGTCCGCACTGCTGATCGTCCCGCTCGGCGCTGCGCTGGCGGGAGGGGGCGCGACAGTGGAAACACGGAGCCAGAGCATCGGCACTGCGCTGCGCGAGACGGCGGCGCATCGCGGTTTCTGGCTCCTCACCGGAAGCTTCCTCGTGTGCGGCTTCCAGACCGTATTCATCATGGTCCACCTGCCTTCCTATATCGTGGACCGCGGCGGGCCGGCGGTGCAGGGAATGACCGCGCTCGCGGTGATCGGCTTCTTCAACATCGTCGGAACGTTCGTGGCTGGATTCCTCGGCGACGTCTTCCGGAAGAAATACCTGCTGAGCGCGATCTACGGGATCCGCGTGATCGCGATCGCCGCGTTCATCATGCTTCCCATCACCACGGCAACCATACTTGCGTTTGCGGCAGTCATGGGGTTGACGTGGCTGGGGACCGTGCCGCTCACGAACGCGCTGATCGCGCAAATCTTCGGCGTGCAGTATCTATCCACGCTTTTCGGGATCGCGTTCCTCGGGCATCAGGTGGGCGGGTTCCTTGGCGCCTGGTCCGGTGGCTACGCCTTCGACACCATCGGCAGTTACGCACCCGTCTGGACGATCGCGATCGCAGCGAGCGTGGTAGCAGGACTCGCCTGTCTGCCCATCGACGAGCGAACGATCGGCGCGCCGGGTGCCACGACGACCATCGCATGAGCGCGGGACATTCGGGCGACAGGAAGCGAAACGCGCGGACGCGTTCGAGCGGCATTGAACCCCTCCTCGAAGGCCTGCCGGCGCCCGTGATGCTCCTCGGCAACTTCGGCGAGATCGTGTACGCGAACTCCGCGATGCGAGCCGGTTTGCACAAGGCGGTGCTTCGGGAATGCTCAACGTCGAGGCACGGAGTATGCGGCTGCGCTCCAGGGAAGCGACGCGGCGTCGCCTACGGTCGAGGCCACGCGGTCGTCGACGGGGCATCCCGGCGCGAGACTCTCCATCTCGGGCGCTCGCCGCTCGGGACATGCGTCATGATAACGGAGCGCTCCAGCCCGCTGGCGTCGGAACCGGCAAATCCCAGACCACGCGACTCGCCTCGCTGGGGTTCATGGTCGCCGGGGTCTGCCACGAGGTCGCAAACCCGCTCTCCGCAATTCATTCGATGGTCCAGATCCTGCGGTCGCGGCATGGTGTGACGCCCGAGACGCTGGAAAGGGGCTCGCGAACATCGCCGACAATCTTGCGCGAGTGCTTGCGATTACCCGCAGGCTTTCCAGCTTCTCGCGAGTGCCCCACGAGCAGTGTGTTCCGATTTCAGTGGACGCCGTGGTGGAGGAGGCAGCTGCGCTGTTGCACCACAATCCGCTTGGCGCAACCGTCACCTTCGACTACCGCGCCGCCCCGGAGCGTTCGTGCGCGCGCAGTCCGGTCAGCTGCTCCAGGTGATCTCGAACATTTTCCTTAACGCCGCGCAAGCCATGCACGGGGCAGGCATTGTGAGCGCAGCCACCGAGATCCGCGACGATGGAATGATCGAGCTCACGATCCGCGACTCCGGCCGGGAATCCCGGCCGGCCATCTCGAGCGGGTGTTCGAGCCGTTCTTCACGACCAAGACCGATGGTGAAGGCACCGGGCTCGGCCTGGCAATCAGTTATGTGATCGTGCAGGAGCTGGGCGGCGAGCTCCGGGCGTCCAACAATCGCGATCGCGGCGCCTGCTTCACCGTCGAATTGCCGCTGGGCCGAGACGGTCAGCCATGAACGCCCCGACGCCGATGCAGCGTGACCGGATCGCGATCATAGACGACGACCAGGGCCTCGCCGAAGTCATCCAGCTGCTGCTCACTGGCGAGGGCTACCAGACGGAGCATTTCACCGGCCTGCGCGCGGGTGTGCGCGCGATCGCAGCGACCGATGTGGATCTGGTGATCACCGACCTCAGGCTTCCGGACGGCACCGGGCTCGAGGCGATCCAGTCGATCAAGGAGGCGAAGCCGGACGTCCCGATCATCCTCATGACCAGCTACTCGTCGGTGGAAAGCGCGATCGAGGCGCTCGGACCGGCGCGATCGACTACCTCATCAAGCCTTTCGACAACGCCGAATTTCTGCACGCGATCGAGCGGGCGCTGAACGAGCGTCGCATCAGCCGTGAAAATGCGATTCTCAAGCGCAACTGCGAAACGCACATTCGTCGCGCCAGATCATCGGCGAGAGCACCGGAATCAAGCGGGTCGTCGAGCTTGTCGGCAAGGTTGCGCCTTCCGACGCGAACGTCCTCATTCAGGGCGAGAGTGGCACCGGCAAGGAGCTCGTCGCGCTCGGCCTGCACTATGCAAGCCATCGCGCCGACGGGCCATTCGTGCCGATCAACTGCGCCGCGATTCCTCGCGAGCTGCTGGAATCCGAGCTGTTCGGCCATGCGAAGGGGGCGTTCACCGGGGGGACCGAGCGGACCGAAGGTCTCATCCGCGAGGCCCACCGCGGCACGCTCTTTCTGGACGAAATTTCCGAGCTGGCGCTGGCGCTGCAAGTGAAGCTGCTCCGCGTGCTCCAGGACCGCGAGGTCCGCCCGGTCGGCGGCAAGCAGATAGCCACTGTCGACGTGCGGTTTATCGCGGCCACGAACAAGGATATCAAGCTGGCGATGGAGCAGGGTCAGTTCCGCAAGGACCTGTACTATCGTATGAACGTGATCGGCATCGATGTTCCGCCCCTGCGTGAACGCGGCGCCGACGTTCACCTGCTGGCCCGCCACTTCATCGACTACCACGGTCGACGCATGGGCAAGCGATTCCGCAAGATCGATTCAGATTTCAGGGAATTTCTGGAATCCTACGCGTGGCCGGGCAACGTACGCGAGCTCGAGAATCTGATCGAGCGCGCCGTGATCCTTGCCGACTCGGACACGCTGACCTGCAAGGACCTCCCGGAGGCTGCGCCGCCGCCCCAGCTTCGACCGCCCGCCGAAATCAACGGTCGGCCAGTTTCGATCGAGGAATACATGCGCGGAGTGGTGGAGCGATATCAGGAAGCGGACAACGAGACTGAGCTCGCACGCATGCTCGGCATCGGCCGGAAGCGCTCTGGACGCGGCGTTGGCGGTGGGGCTGAAGCGCGAAGGCGGCGCGAAAGCTGTCTGTCCTCTCCGCGACGAGCTCTCCGGGGCGCCGTGTCTGGAAAGGGTAGCCGCTAGTACGTTTGAAAACGTGCCTCACTCTGTGGCCCTCGGCGCCCGGGGCGCTGGCGCTGGGCGTACAGACCGACGCGGGAGTAGTGTCACTCGGGAGAGCGCTCGCGCCCGCGCACTCGGAGACGAACGGGCTCCGAGTTGCTCTTGCAGGATCGACGGAGGAAGTTACGACGGCTGGAGCAGGCTGCTGAGGGACGCAAGAAAGTTGTGATCCCGACGCTGATGGACAAGATGAAGAAGGGCGAGCCGATCGCGGAACTCGCTGTCTACGACGATGAGACTGTAATTGTTGCTGACGGTCGGGATCGACCTTCCTCGGTTTCGGACGGCTAACGTCGGTGCTGTTCGGCGAACGTGGTTACCACCTCGGCGTCGTTCGAGGAAGCGATGTCGATGGCGCAGGCGGTGAAAGCGTGCACTGTGTACGGAATGGCGATGGCGCACACGCCGCACCGGCTCCCACCTCTCGCCTGAACAGGCCGTTGCGACGCTGCGAAAGTATGTCTCGGCAGGGTGGCGCGGAGGCGATGAAAGTGCGAGGGGAATCGGCGCATCCACGCTTGATTCTCGAAGTGATCGTGAAAAAGCGGGCACTCCTGGGTGCAGTCACATCGGTATTATGCTGAATGCGGTATGCCGGAAGCCGGGCCGGTTCCGAGGCGCAGGGCAAGCAACTGCTCAGCCAGCGAAGGGAACACATCTATGATGCCTGGGCCATGGTCAACTGCTGGCTGGCTTCCTTATCATGGTGCGAGGCCACGACATCTCAATGTTCGGCGAGACCCTGCTCCGACGCTCTCCCCCCGGTAATCGAGCTCGGGTGCTGGGTACTTTGTGCATGGTGTTCATATCATTGGCTCTGATTCTTCACCTGCACCAAAAACACGTGCCGTGCGACTCGAAGATCTACGCCCACCCGTTGCTTCTAAAAGGGCTGTTCGACGATCCGCGACGAGGTGCGCGGCGCGAAACTCCCGACCGGAAAGGAAGGGACACGGCTTCGATGAAGGAGGAGTGGCATGGTTCCAGGAGGATGCAGGGAAAAGCTAGGCTGGGCGCCGCGGGCGGTGGGGAAGCCGGAGGGGTCTGGGGCGGTGCTCGCCCTGCCGCCTGCTTCTCTTCGCGGGCTCTGGTCCGGCCAGCAGCTTGATCGCGTGTACGCGCTGGGGGACATCTAATGAGTCATCCGAAAGAAGAGCCAGATCTATGTCCTGGGAGAATTCTGCTGACTCTTTCTATGTGCTTGCTTATGGCATGGTGCGATCTCATGCTCGGCTTGCCAGGCGAGAACGTCGGGTGCGGGCTCACTGCTTGTGCAGAGGTCCTCCTGGCTGGGGAGCGCTGGTCGAGTCCGCGGGCCCCGCACTCGGAAATGGTGTTCAGCTCCTGACCGATGCGAGGTGATCGTGATCGACGGGCGCCGCCAGACTCGCGCCCACGGACGCTGACGAGACGCTCGGCGACGTGATCATGGAGCAGTTGATCCGCTGACGAGCGAGCTGGCCGCCACCGCCGCGGCGGGGGACGCGCCGGCAGAGGCCGGGCGCCGGCCTCGGTCCCATGCGCGCGAAGATCTTCGTGCGCCGGTCGGCGGGCGAGAAAAGGCCGGCGACCTGGAGGCGCTGTTGGGCACGCGGGTTCGGTCTATTTGGCGCGAATCGACGGCTCAATCGGACGCGAAGCTGGAACAACCTGAACCTCGGAGTAAAGGCGCTGGCCACGCTCGACGGCCCGCGCGCTGCAGTCGGCGCGCTCGTCGGGCTGTTCATCGGCGAACAGTTGCCCCGGCGGGACCCCGCGATCTGCGTCACCCGCCCGGCGGCCCGCCTGATCGACGAAGCGATGCGGTTACGGCGTCGTCCGGACCCCCGCCTTCATGGGACTTGTAGGGACCTGCATGTTCTGTGGTGCGGAAGATCAGCTGGTGCTTCAGCAACCCGGGTCTGTTCAGGCGCGGTGTCTTTCAGCTAGACGCCGTGCTGGTGGTTCTCCTCGTCGGGAGCGCTGGCACACTTGCACCCGGAACTCCGCCTTATCATTGTTGCGACCGGCGTTGTATTCTGGTCTTGCTGGAGCGCGCTCGATCGGAGTCTCCGCGGGAGACATTCGCGCCGAGCAAGTGGTGTCTTGCGCAGTTGCGCGCTTCCCGGCTTGCATCGGTTGTCTTTCCCGGGCGGGCGAACTGCTTCTTCGGTGCCGATCATGGTCATGCTCGGCTTCGTCCCGCCCGCGTCGAGATCGGGACGCAGCCAGGCCCGCAGACGATTGCTGCGACGCCCGGATCGACTCCGGGGTTCTGCCAGTTCGGCCGGATCATTTTTACGTGGCGTGGGCCGATGGTCACCCCCGCGAACCCCGTCGCCGCGCCCGCTGGGGCCTCCACCCGCGCACGCGGTGAGGCACGCGCGCATCGGCGAATATGGCCGCGACCTTCTGCGAGTGGTTCGGCGCATTCATGCCCGACGCATGCTCGGCCTGAGCGGCGATGCTCGGCGAATACTTCTGAAAGCGGGTGATCGCGGTGGCGCTCTGTCCAGCGGGAGTCGCCGTGCCGGCGCCGCTTCCCCGCCACCGTCTCCGGCAGAGCAGCCGCGAATCCGCCGTGCGGCGGAACTGTTCCAACCCCCGTTCCATGGGCCGTACTCGAAGATGGGCGAAGATCTTGCTCGCACTCCTGGTGGCCTGCAGACGCGGAGCCCGACGACCTTGCGCCGCGGGGGTCCGGCATGCTGACACGCGAATCTGTGAATGAACGACGGGACTATATCAACGACGATGATGCTCCGGACCCTCGGCGCGGGCGATCCGGTGATTCTCATGCCGTCTGCTCCGACGATGCGACGTGGCCGCGGGCGCGGGTGGCTTCGACGCGCCTGTCGAAGACGGCCTCGGTCCTGCTGCGGCGGGGTCCCCGCCATCCAGGGGCCGATGGCAGCCGTTCGATACCTCGAGAGTGCTCGATGCTCAAGCGGTACCGGACCTGCGCGATCTCGAATTCACCGTGCGTCTCGGCCGCGCGGCCACTCACACAATGGTCGCGGCCTGTACGGGTACAGCGGGCGAGCTTAGGATCGAAGTGGTCGAATCCCAGCTGAGCTGTGTCGAACCTGCAGTCAACCACTCGCGGTCGGAGCAGGCGACGGTCTGTGCGCCTAGCGGCTTCGACGCCGTCGAGCAGCCCGTGAATCGAAGTCCGGCGACCCGCTGTTCGTGCGCGCGAAGCCTGCGCAGGCCGCGGCTGCCGCACCAGGTCGGCCTCTTCCGCGCTTGGATCTGCTTGGTTCGACGGGTGGCCGCTGTTCGCCCACACGAGCCGCTTGGCACGAGAGCTGCCGCTGAACCTGAGCGCTGGCTGTGCGGGATCCTGCCCGTCGTCTCGCTCTTCGCGCAGCTGGCCAACTGCCGCTGCGCGTGTTCCGACAGTTTTCCAGTCGCTCTCGACGTCGGAGAGGTGCCGGCGCTGGGCCTGATCGAAGAAGGGCGCCACCGCGCCGGGCACATTGCTCGCGCTCGAGGACGGTCGACTCGGACGCACTGCCCGGCTGCCGTTCTACGACCCGGGCGGACTCTGCCCCGCAGGCTGCCAGGGAGCCCGTAGGGAACGTCCGAACAAAGAGGGGCTCGCCCCGTTGACAAGCGGTTTCAGGCCAAGGCCCGCTGCAGGCTCCGAACGGACGAGAGCGCTCCTACTCGCTCGCTACGGCTTCGCTGGTGCGTTGTGACCTGGCAAGGGCCCGCTCGGCGGAGCTGATAGAGTTGCAGAGGAGCATGGTCACGGTCATCGGCCCGACGCCCCCCGGAACCGGCGTGATGTGCGACGCCTTCTCCTTCACCGCCTCGAATTCCACGTCGCCGACGAGCCGGCCGTCGGGCAATCGGTTGATGCCGACGTCGATGACGACCGCGCCCGTCTTGACCATCGGCGCAGTGATCAGATTCGGTTTTCCGGCGGCGACCACGAGAATGTCTGCAAGGATGGTGAATTGCGCGAGGTCCCGTGTCTTGATGTGGCAGACGGCGACCGTCGCTTCGCGCTCAATCAGCATCAGCGCCATCGGCTTGCCGACGATGTTGCTCGCGCCGACGATGACGACATTCTGCCCCGCCACGGGAATCTCCGTGTAATCGAGCATGCACATCACCCCGTAGGGCGTGCAGGGTGGAAATACCGTGTTGCCGATGATCAGCCCGCCCACGTTGTACAGGCCGAACCCGTCCACGTCCTTGTCATGCGATATCTGCTCGAGGACTCGCCTGACGTCCACGTGCGTGGGCAGCGGGAGTTGCACGAGGATGCCGTGGATCACCGGATCGACGTTCAGGTCTTCGATCATGCGCAATAGCGCTTCGGTGGTCGTCGACTCCGGAAGGTGGTATTGCTGCGAGTGGATTCCAATCTCGTGGCAAGCCTTGACCTTGTTGCGCACGTAGAGCGCGGACGCGGGATTTTCCCCGATCATGACGACGGCGAGACCGGGCGTGACGCCGGCAGCCTTGAGGCGATCGGCGCGCAGCTTCCACTCGGCCCGTACCCGGCGGGCGATCTCGATCCCGTCGATTATCCTGGCGGCCATGGCATCTCCGATAGCCGCTATTCCGCTGCCCCGAGCAAGCCGGCGGCGATAAAGAGCGCCATGCTCGCGCCCATGAAAATATAGCCCAACCGGTTCAACCTGTGCGCCTGGGATTCGGAAATCATTCTGCGCCTCTGCAAGAGCGCGGCGGCAGTCGAAACCAATGCGCCCAGCACGGCAAGCGTGACCACCACTGTGCGGTTCAGCAGAAACTCCATTCCCGTTCTCCACTGCTTCCGCGACACGCAGCGGATCAGTCGCGGTTTGCCCGTTTCAGGTACGCATCGACGAAGTCCGCGGCAGCCTTGCTGCCACGTGAAAACGAGCGCATCGCCTCGGCATGGAGAATCGACAGTGCCGCGCTCTTGATCTCGTTGGCACGGTCGCTCTCGACGATATCGGAGAGTTTTCGCGGCCGCGGCAGATCGACTTCCACGACCGAACGCACCTGCGTGGGAATGTTGGACATGATCAGGAGCCGGTCCGCGAGGAAAACGGCCTCGTCGATGTCGGTCGTTACGAAAAAATTCGTACGCCGGAATTCCTCGTACAGGCGGGAGTAGTACTCCCACATGAGCTCCTTCGTCATCGCGTCCAGCCCACGGAACGGCTCGTCGAGGATCATCACCCTGGGATTGTTGATCATCGCCCGGGCGAGCTCCGCGCGCCGCTGCATGCCGCCGGAGAGCTGACCGGGATACTTGTTGCGGAAGTCCTGCAGCCCGACTTTCGAAAGCAAGAATTCCGCCTGGTCAAGCGTCTCCCGAGTGACCTCTCCGCGCGCCCGCGGCCCGTAGAGAATGTTGTCGTACGTCGTCATCCATGGAAAAAGTGCGGTCTCCTGGAACAGAACCAGGCGATCGCGGTTCGGTCCGGTGATCGGCTCGCCGTCGAGCGTGACGGTTCCGGACGACGGTTTCTCGAATCCTGCAAGGAGTCGGATGATCGTGCTCTTGCCGCACCCGGAGGGTCCGATCATCACGGTGAGCTTGCCGCGTTCGATTGTGAACGAGCAATCCTTCACCACGTCCTTGTGCAGCCGCGCCGAGCCGTAGTTCCTGCCGACGTGGGACACGGCAATCTCGCCGGGTTGCACCGCGGCGCCGAGCGTCCCGGTTTCGCTCACGCTGGCCATCGCGCTACCTGACCCGGAGCCATGGCGTGACGTATTTGCCAAGCGTGCGCAGCAGCTCGCTCGAAATGTAGCCCGCGATGCCGATCGAGATCATGCCCACCACGATCTGCTCGTATGAGCCGCCGACATAGGAGTTCCAGATGAAGAATCCCAGCCCGCCGCCGGCGGTGCCACCGATCTGGCTGCCGCCGCCCGAGATCATTTCCGCCGCAACCACGACTTCCCAGGTGATGCCCATCCCCACCGCCGAGCCCACCATGATCGAAGGAAGCGTTCCCGGCAAGATGATCCGGCGGAAGATGTCCCAGCCCGACGAACCCATCGACTGCGCCGCCTGGAAGTAGCGCACGTCGATCGACCGGGCCCCGCCAACGACGTTGATGACGATCGTGTAGAACGCACCGAGGAATGTCACGAAAGCGATCGAGAGCTCCTGCGTGGGCCAGAAGATTATCGATGCGGGGACCCAGGCAAGCGGAGGAATCGGGCGCAGGATTTCGAACACCGGAAATCCGACGCCGTATGCGGTAGCGGCTCACGGCGAGCAGCAACCCGAAGGGTATTCCGACGATCATGGCGGCCAGGAATCCGGACATCACCCGGAAAAAGCTCTGATACCAGCTCTGCCAGTAGCCGGGATGCCCGATCACCTTGACCCAGGCGGCAAGGACGTCCGTGGGCGCGGGGTATCGCGCCGATCCAGGGAAGAAAATCCTTCTTGAACCCCATCACACCGAGGAGGTGGCGGATCGGCGTGAAGATGTCCGCGCCCAGCCAGTGGTGCGAGCGCGCCCCGATCTCCCAGAGCACCAGAAACACGACTATCGAGACGATTCCCCTGCAAGGTTGTGCTCGAAGATCGCCGCCCTGATCGTTGCCATCCCTCTCGCCATCGCCCTAGCCCTCCTTCTCGCCTGCCTGGAAAGCCTTGAGCGCTTCCTCGTGAATGGTGTCGCTCGTCTCCTCGATGAGCTCGCGAAAGCGCTTCGACGTGAGCACGCTGTAGTCGCGCGGGTGGGGGATATCGACAGCCAGGATCTTCTTGGGCTTGCACGGCCGCGTGGTCATGATCGCCACCTTGTGTCCCAGGAAGATCGCTTCCTCGAGGTCGTGCGTGATGAAGAAGATCGTGACCTTGTTCTTGTAGTAGATCTCGAGCAGCGCCTCGTGCATCACGCTCTTGGTCAGCGAGTCGAGCGCGCGACGGTTCATCGAGCAGCAGTACCGGGCTCGTTGATCAGGGCGCGAGCGATCTCCACACGCCGGCGCATTCCGGAGGAGACTTCCCCCGGATAGTTGTGCTCGACACCGGACAGCCCGGCGTCCGCCATCATCGCCCGCCCCTTGTCCGTCGCCTCCTTGCGCGTCATCCGTCCTTGCATGACCGATCCGAAAATCACGTTCTCGAGATTCGTCTTCCAGGGAAACAGCGCGCCGTTCTGAAACACCACGATGCGATCGGGTCCCGGCTCGGCCTTAGGCTTCTCGGCGCTGCACAGGACCTCGCCGTCGAGCAGGATCTGCCCGGAAGTGATCTCGTGAAACCCGGCGATCGCGTTCAGCAACGTGGTTTTCCCGCACCCCGACGGGCCGACGATCATGCAGATCTCACCGGCTTCGATAGCCAGGTGCATGATCGACCGCCATGACCGCGGCACCCTTCGGATCGTAGATCTTGACGACGTCTTCGATGAGGATCCGACCACGCGTCACCGTGCGCTCTTCAATTCCGGTCATCTGCATGTCCATAGCGGCTAGCGTTCTGCCAGGGCAAGCTCGCGCACTCTCCATTGCATCAGGTAGTCGCCGACGAGGCGCACCAGCGCGCTCGTCACATACCCGACGATGCCCAGCGTGATCATGCCGATGAAGATCGTGGGTACTTCACCGTCGTATAGGACGTATTGATCACGTAGCCGAGGCCGTACTGTCCTGACACCATCTCCGCCGCCACGAGTGAGAACCAGGACACGCCGACGGATATCTGCAACCCGGTGAAGGTGAAAGGCAGTGCCCCCGGGATGATCACGTGACGGAACACCTGCCACCGGTTGGCCCCGAGGCAGGACGCGGTGCGCACGTAGGATTCGTCGATCGACTGCCCTCCCAGCATCGTGTGCAGCGCGGTGGCGAAGAACGACGCCAGGAAGGTGAGGTAGATCACCGCCGTTTCGACCGCGACGAACATCACGATCGCGAGCGGCACCCAGGCGATTATGGGTATCGGGCGCAGCGTCTCGAAGATCGGAAACACGTACTCCTTGAACTTTCGCACCACCCGAGAAACAAACCGACCGGCACGCCCAAGACCGTGGCGAGGAAAAATGCCTGGGCCACCCGCCAGACGCTCATCCAGATGTGAGGGTATTACTCGTGAGTGTAGACCGAGAGTGCGTACACGGGATTCGGGTTGAACCACTCTTTCGGGACGACCGTGATACCGGACCTCTCGGGAACCGCGGCAGCTTCCAGACCTCGACCGCGAGATACCAGAATCCGAAAAAGAGGACAAAGCCCACCAGCATCAGATACGGTCGCGGACTCTTTAGCCAGGTCGAACCCGGTAGAGGGTCAGCCCGAATCTCGTCATCTCTTCGGCAAGCGGCTGGCCGGAAAAGCGGGGGATCTCGCGAGAAACTCCGGAACCGGGTAGTCGTGGATGATCATCGAGGCAAATCGCTCCATCACCGCGTACCCTTCGACCGGTCCCTCCTCTAAAGCCTTAAGCAGCTCGTCGGAATCGATGCGGACGACCTCGATGCATCGATCGCCGTCGAGGTTGCCAGGCGCCTGGTCTGACCGACAGCACCCCGCCCAGCCGAACACGGCCCCGCGCGTCAACCGCTTCAGGGCCTCACGTGCCCCGACTTCCGGGGCAAAGACATGCTCGATTCGCCCGGAGACGACGACGAAGATGTCGTTGGCCTCGTCGCCCGCGCTGTAGATGCGCTCCCCGGGCCTGTACCGCGTGTGATGGCCCAGTTCTGCGATTCTCCGCAGGAGATCCTCCGAAACCTCGCGGAATGGCACCGTCTCCCGGGACAGCCGAGATGTGCCGGAAAATCTGCTCCGAGGGACTGTGTCAGAGTGGTGTCTGCCATGGCCGACGTCCTGACGGGGTTCCGGAAGATCATCGCGGAGGATCTCGATCACTTCGGCGCGTCCGCGTCCGGGAACGCGACGACATCCCCGATCGGCGCCTTGAGGCCACGCTCCTTGAGGACTTGCTCGGTGAACTGCGGCATGATCGCATCCGGACGCAGCTTGTCCACATTGATCGTCTTGATGGTATGCAGGAACACCGTGGCCTTGCCGATCAGGTCGAGCGCTGCAGGGGTGAACGTGTACGGAAGGTTGAACTGGGTCTTCGTGCCGCCCCGATCTGCGCCTAGGTCCCGTACAGGGAATACCAGAGCGCGCGGTCGCTGAATCCGGTCGTCTGTTCCTTGGCCATCCTGATGATCTCGTTCGCGTTCTTCTGGTCCGCGAGGAAGAGCTGCGCGTCCAGCTCGGCCTCGAGCCAAGCCTTGACCACGTCGGGCCGCTGCTTGATGAGGTCGGCCCGCATCGCCAGGAATCCGCCGTCGTTCTCGTCGACGCTGGCGCCCGAGGCAATCCGGCGCGCGAGCCCGTCAAGCACGAGTCGCGAGGCGGTCGGCTCCCAGATCACCGCAGCGTCGATCTTGCCCGCGCGGAAATCGAGGTGATCCCTTCGATGTTCTGGTTGAGGTAGTCCTTCGGGTTGACCCCCTCCTTCTTGAAAGTCGCTTGCGCGAACCGGTCGGTGCAGCTACCTTTCGGCACTGCGACGGTCTTGTCGTCGAGCCACTTCAGCGCATCCTTGGAACCGGGAATTTCGGGGCATCGTTCCGCGCCAGGAAGATGTTGCACTGGTCAAACCCCAGCCCGAGCGTCGCTACGAGCCGGACATCGGCGACGTTTCGCTTGGTGGTCGAGACAATCGCGGCATGTCGCCCATGTATCCGATGTACTGCTTTCCGGCGAGCATGTTGTTCACGATGATCGCGCCTTGCAGGCCGATCTGGAACTCCACCTCGGATCCTTTCGGCAGGACCTCTCGTAGAACTTCTTGCCACGCATCACGACGCCAGACCATGATTCGGTGTAGTAGGGCTTGTACCCCACGACGAGCTTGACCGGGGTTCCGGGCTTGCCGAAGTCGATGTCCGCCGCCGTGCCAGACCAGTGCTGGCGACGTAAGGCGCAAGAAAAGTGAGCGCCCAGTGGAACAGAGTCTTCCTTTTCATACCGTCCTCCTTTGTTGGACCCGTTGCGATTAAACCGGTACTGCACCCGACGGCTTCTTGAAATTGATCCGTCTGCCTAAAACGTTTCTCCCGTTCGACGTTCTCCCGCTTATTTGACACCGGATTCCGCGAGATACCGCGCGATGAGAGATGGAAGCCTGCGCATCACTAGAAATCCGGAAGGCGGGATTGTTTTCCAGCACCTTGGGCGCTTCGGTTCCATTGATCCTCAGCAGACTCGATCTCTCGTGGCCAGCGCGCTCGCGATCGGCGGGGATAACTGTGAGCAGCGCCGCCGATCCGAACACCTCGCCCTTGCGGAGCATGAACCTGCCGGGCTGGTGCGCTCGTCCTCCGATCTGGAATTCGACGCGCCCCGATTCGAGAACGAAGAAGTCGTTCGCCGGGTCACCGATCTGGTACACGATCGCCTTCGGCGCATATTCTTCGCGCTTCGCGAGTGAAGCGGCGCATCGAGGGTCGCGTGCGACGCGCCGGCAAAGAGCTCCCCGACATCGATCGCGCTCTTCGACTCGACGTAGACGGATTCGCCTTCGACGGACAGGTCGAATTTCTCGAGCGGTGCCTCCGCGAGCCCGATCGGGCTGCCGCTGCGAAGGTCCCACTGCCAAAGATGCATGTGGCAGGTGAGTATCGAGCCGTCGTATAGCCCCTCGCACAGGGCGACTTCCTGGTGCGGGCACATTGCCTGGTAGGCGAAATACTCTTTTCCGGAGTTGGCGACGAGCAATGCCAGCCCTCCCTCGGCTTTGCACTCTTTCATCCCGTTGGCGGGGATGTCAGCAAGTCGGCAGACGAATTGTTTGCCCATCGCGCTCAGCTGAATTTGTCGTAACGAATGTTGTCGGCCGTCAGCCGTGCTTCAAGCAGCAGGAAGCGGATCGCGGCGTCGACCGCCGGAGGCGGTCGGCGAGATAGGCGCGGACGCCCTCGAATCGTCCCTGCATGGCGCGCTTCGCCACATCATGGACAAGACCACGCTCGAATTTGAGCGTCGGATGCTGGGCCTTCTTTCAGGCGACACGTCCTCTTCCGAGACCGCCACAATGATTTCGAGTGAGTCCGGGGCATCCACTCGGTGCTCCGCAAGCTCGGCGAGATAGAACGCGTCCCGCATCGTCCGGACGCCCAAGAACACGTACCCGCGGCGGCGGTCAAAATAGCGCTCCGGCGGGCGCCGCCGGAGCGACATCATGCCGGCAATGCCGCTTCCGCCTGGGACGCACAGGTGTCCTTGCTCAGGCTGGGGTAGAGAGGCGCCTGGCCTAGGGGGCCGATCATCTGAACCGCGCTGCATTCCGCTCGCCTTCGAAGAGCCATTCCGAGATTCTGCCCCCCGGTTTTTTTTGACCACGAACTCCAGCCTGCGTGCCTGCCGATCGAAGCTGACCATGGAATAGCCGCGGTGGCCGGGGATGTTAGGCACGGCCACGCCATGAACTGGCCGCGTCGAACTCGAGCGGGCGCTCAAGCGCGATGTCGACCGCCATCACGTCGTGGGTCAGCTGCCGCGTGGCGACAATCTCACCGCCGATCGCGGTCACCGGGCACGCGCCGGAGTCCATCGCGTACACGAAGCTTGCGACCTCGACGGTCACATCGCTGGTCGCCGCGCACTGGCACATCGAAAACTCGTCCTGATTGGCCTTCAGGTGCTTCCTTCCGGGCGCGTCCGGCCAGCTGTCCTCGATCGCGCCATCGACCCGCCGCGCCTTGCAGGTGCCGCAAGTCCCCGTCCCGCACTCGTAGGGCAAAGCAATCCGAGCGCCCACCCCGGCATAGAGGATCTTCTCGCCAGGTTTGGCGCCGAACTCGAATGCGCGGTTGCGGGCGTTGAGCTGGATCTCATGGCGCTCGTGGGGTCACTTCAGAACGGGATGTGGTCACCGAACCCGAGCAAGCGCGTGTCGAGACGCACGGTCCGCCTGGCAAGCTTCGGACTTCCGCCGTTCAGCGCGACGGCGTCGTGGAAGTGCCCGACGGCGAAAAGCTCGTGCGCGCCGCCATCGAGCCTGGTGCGAAAAACCTGCACCGCGCTCACGACGTCGGCCTGATGCCTTGCATCGTCGATGCGCACGGTGTAGACGGTGGCGTGCCGCGTGATGGGCGAGTGATCGCTGTTGTGCTTCGGCAGGTTTCCGAACAACGTCTCCATTCCGCCCCGGTCGTGGTCGAGCCACACCGTGTCCCGCTTGATCTCCGGGCTGAACGTGGAGATGGTGTATCGGAATCCCGGATCGCACAGATCGAGAAAGCCTTTCCAGTCCTTCGCATCGAGCGCGAGGGAGGTCTTGTATACGAGCTCTTGGACCGGTTACGCTGCTCAAGTGTCGTCATGGCCTCTCCAGTGAGGCTAGTCGACCTGCCCGGATGGAAGGATCCGGCGAGCCCGCGGCCCCACGATACGTTGCGCATCAGCATCGCGCGCGCTGGCACGTTGACAATCAGGCGGCAGCCCGCACCGGCCCCGGGTTCCCCTGACGGAATGGATCGTTCGCCGGGCGGCCCATTCGCCGGCTCCATTCGGCATAGTAGTGGCGCATTCCGATCTCGTCGTGAATCGTGCTGTTCTCCTCGCGGCCTTGGAGCACCCACTTTGCATCCGTGCCGCGGCTCATCGCGATACCCTGGCCGTGCACGCCGAGCAGATCCTCGTGCAGATTACGGCCGAACGGTCCCCAGATCGTGTTGTGGTCAAAGATTCGCTTCGCGCGTTCTTCGGCAGTATCGCGCTTGAGGCCGAGCCCGCGGAATTCGATCAGCAGTTTGTCCGGCCCGAGCGGAATCGATGTGTCCATCCGCATGACGGAGGTGCGCAGGTTGTAGGTCATTCCGGGGAATATGTCGATCAGGATCCATCCGCCCGGCGCGAGCCCCGGCCAGCCGATCCGCTCCGAGCTTCCATCGTAGGCGTCGTACTTGATCGACATCGAGCCAACGGAAGCGTGTCCGTTCGGATAGCCCGTGTACTTCCGGTCGAAGTAGCCCGGCTGCATCATTCCGGTGATGCGATTGAAGTAGTGCAGGAAGTCGTGATAGAACTCACTGTTGGTGTCGTGCCAGAGCTTGAAGTTGGTGTTCACCACCGCCTTGTGAAAGTGGAAGACCTCCATCGGTTCCTGCATGTGCGGCTCCAGCAGGTCGAGTCCCGGGCCGATGAATTCGCGCAACGTGCAGCTCCCGTCGTCGAGGTTCACCCAGCAAAAGCCGCCGAAGCCGACCTCGCACTTCACTTCGCGAAGCGAAGCGTCGGCCTTTGAGAAGCGGTCCTGGTAGCCCTGTTCCGCGCGCGATATGTCGACACAAGATCCACGTGTGTCGAACGACCACTGGTGAAAGATGCACGTCATACGCTTCGCATTGCCGGACGGATCGTAGAGAATCGCGTTCCCGCGATGCGGGCAGATGTTGTAGAAGGCCCGCACCTGGTCGTCATCGCCTCGGACCACGATGAGTGGCACCCCGGAAGGATGCGTGAACAGGCGGTAGTCGTACGCGTTCGGCACCTCGGATTCATGGCAGGCAATGATCCAGCAGGGTCGAAAGACCTTCTCTTTTTCCTCTTCGAAAATTTCCGGATTGCTGTAGATCCGCGCATCGACATAGTGGGTGGGCGGGAACTTGGGCGGGGCGGCCCATTCGGTTGCGTTTCTCGGCATGTGCTACCTCCTTGCCAATCAAGTCGCCAAATCTTAAGCCGTTACGCAGGTTTCATGCCATTCGGCAATTTCCGCATAACAGGGTAGTTTCATAACAGATTCTTGCAATTCAGACTGAACGGACCGGTCCCGGTGAGTGTTTCCAATGGAAACAGCTTGCCACAGCGGTCCATTACATCCATCCGGGCGGTCGACGTACCGGCGACGCTGCATGCGGCGGCTGCACATGTGCCGGAAGGCACGCGAGCCGCCGCGTCGCCGGTGTCGGGCAAACAGTGCGGGCGGTTGGCGCCCCGCCCGCCCCTGTGCCAAGGCCGCTTCAGTAGTTCTTGACGTCGGGCCGCGGATCCGGAATGAAACCGTCGCGGTTCGGCATCTTCACCTTTGCAAGGGACTGCGCGTCGATCACTTCGCCTTTGGGGACGATATTCGCCTCGCCCAGTATGTAGGCGGTCACCGCATAGACCTCGCTGTCCGTGAGCGAGCCCGGGGCATTGAACGGCATCGCCCGCCTGACGTAATCGAACACGGTCGTCGCATACGGCCAGTAGCTCTCGATGGTCTTCACCGGCTTTCCGCCGACCAGGCTCCCGCGACCGCCGAGCAGCTTGTCGCCGCCGATCCCGGCGGTGGGCACGCCTTCGAGCTTCTGCCCGTGGCAAGCCGAGCATTTTTCGGCGTAGACGGTCTTTCCTTCTTCGTAGGTCCCCTTTCCGGGGGGCAGGTCCCGACCGTCGGCCGGCCAGGCGAAAATGGCCGCCTTGAGCTCCGCCTCGCTGGGCGTCGTGCCGAAGCCAAACTTGTCGGCGGACGCCACCCCGGTGCTCACGCCAAATGCTGCCAACGTGAATGCGACTTTAGAAATGGTGGACATTGGACACTCCTCCGTCTGCAGCGACTTGCCAGCTCTGAATACCGTTCAAGTGGTAGATTGAACCGAGCGGCCCGTTCAGTCCGCGTGCGCCGATCAGCTGCTTGATGGTCGGTTGCACGTAGCCGGTGTCGTCGGTCGCCCGGCTCTGCAGGATCGCCGGCCCGCCGTTCCACATCCAAGGCAGGCGGAAACGCACCGTGCAGATGTGCATGGATGGATCGGTGAGCTGCGCGTCGGTCCAGGTTGTGCCGCCATCGGTCGACACTTCGACGCGCCGGATCCGGCCGCGCCCGGACCAGGCGAGTCCGGAGATTTCGTAGAACCCGGCACCCGGTAGCTTCATCTCTCCGGACGGGAAGGTGATCACCGACTTCGCTTCCATGACGAACGAAAACTGACGCGCCTTCCCGTCGGCGAGCAGGTCCGTGTACTTCGAGGTCTCCTCGCGCGTCATGTACGGGACGTCGCTCACCTCCAGGCGCCTCAGCCACTTGATGTGTGTATTGCCTTCCCAGCCCGGGAGCAGCAACCGCAGGGGATAGCCCTGTTCGGGGCGAATGGCTTCGCCGTTCTGACCGTAGGCGAGGAGCGCATCATCGTAGATCTTCTCGAGCGGAATGCTGCGTGTCATGACCGCCGCATCCGACCCTTCGGCCAGCACCCACTTGGCGCCATCCTTGAGACCCAGCTCGTCGAGGATGATCTTCAGCGGCACGCCGGTCCATTCCGACGTGCTCAGCAGCCCGTGGGTTCCCTGGACTGTCTTCAGCCTCGGCGCGGACCACTCGGTCAGCCCATTGCCCGAGCATTCGATGAAGTGAAAGCGCGAGACCGAGGGATAACGGTGCAGGTCCGCCATCGTGAACTTGCGTGGCTGGTTGACCATCCCGTGGATCAGCAGCGTGTGCTGCGCTGGATCGATGGTGGGAACGCCGCCATGGTGGCGCTCGAAGTGAAGTCCCGACGGAGTGAGAATCCCGTACTCGTGCTCGAGCGGAGTCATCGACCAGGACGACTGGGTGGTCGGCGTCGGATACCGCCAGCGGACCTCCTTCTGGAACTGGGACCGTGTCCCGTAGCCGCCATCCTCGCCGACGCCGCGCCCCTGAACTCTGGTTGAATCGGCGGCCACCGGATATTCGACGGCGCCCGGCGGTGCTGCCGCAGCGCTCATGCGGGGCAGCATTCCCGCCGCGCCCGCGCTGGCCAATGCCGCGCCAGTCAGCATGAACCTGCGCCTGCCCATTGCGGCGTCGGGATTGGGGAACATGCCGTTTTTGCAGTCGCAGTCTTCGAGCTCGGCCTTGCGGGCAGCCAGGTACCGCTCCTCCGACTTGACCATGGCGTCGACCTGCGCGCGGTGCTTCTCGTCGTAAATACTGTCATCCACCGGTGCCATATAGCTCTCCTCCTGTTGACCCGGTTGCCCCCCATTACGGGCAAGCGACCGAGAGATGCTTTCATCGCCTCCGAGCGCACTAACCAAACCGTCATCGAATCGCGACCTGGATGCGCGCCGCGCCATGACTTGGGAGGCCGATGGACTCTCGCTCAAAGGTGCGTAGTGCAGGCCAAAGCCACTCTAGTCGACGCGTCCTCCTCTTAGTCTGGCGCAAATCGGCGATCTCGCAAGGAGACTGCCTTGCTGTAGCGTATTTGCTAGCGGGCCGCAGGATTCGTGCCCGACCACGAAGCGAGATTAAGCCTTTGTTCTTTTGAGTCCTTTTGATTGGGGGGCTCAATCGCGGCGGCGCATCTTGTTTCGCCCGGAAACGAAATCGCGGGCGACTACGCGCTTTTGGCACGTGAAGATGGCTCGGTATCGGGCGCACGTCCGCCCGGCGTCCGTGACCTGTCGACGCGAGCCTACCTCCGGCTCAAGTGTGCATAGGTCACAAAGCTCGCGGAACTGGTCGGCAGACCTCGGCCGCCCCCGCGTCGCTACCTTTGGCTCAAGTCAGGCGCGACGCTCGGCACGAGGCCGGATAAGGACCTCCGAGATCGTGCCGGCCGACGCGGAGAACATCCAAGGAGGGACGGGCCATGACCGGACCAGGGGTAAAAAGCGAGCGATTCGGGGAATCAAACCCGGAAATACTGACGATCCAGATCGCCACTGCGAATCCGCTTCTGCTGGATGGCCTGGCCTTCGTGCTCGCGCGCCTCGCCCCGACGGTGGACATCCAGCATGCCGACACCTTGCCTCGTCTGCTTGCCGGGCTTGCCGCGCGCCCGGACACGGCGCTGGTCCTGCTCGATCTGATCGGGGCGGACGGCCTGGGAACAACCGCCATCGAGCAAATCCGGGCCGCCCATCCGGCGATTCCCGTCGTGGCGGTCTCGGGCACGACGGATGCTGCGACCATCATCGCTGCCTTCCGCTGCGGCGCAATGGGATTCATTTCCCAGCGCTCCAGTCCCAAGGTGCTACTCAGCGCGCTTCGGCTCGTGCTTGCCGGCGAGGTCTACGTCCCGCCTGCCGTGCTGCGCGAGCCGCTTGCGGCGGAGTCCGCCAATGCGTCGAGGCGGGCGGCGGCGCCGGCGCACGACGTCGTTGCACTCGACCTGACGAAGCGCCAGCTGGAAGTTCTTGCGCTGCTGGTGCAGGGCAAATCCAATAAATTAATCTCGCGCGAGCTCGGCCTCGCGCAAGGGACTGTGAAAGCCCACACGGCATCGATCTTTCGCACGCTGGGCGTAGCGAATCGGACCGAGGCGGCATTTGCAGTCCGCCGCCTGGAAATCGACGTGCCTGCTCACGACGAATCCTAGCGCGCGGGACGCGCGAGTCCCGGACCATGTCCCCCTAAGACGGATCCCGCGGGAGGATTCTGCCGGCTTCGCGGGTACTGGTATGCTTGGGATCGTGGGGCCGCTCGCACGAAGCGGGACCACGGGGAGATCGCGAACGGCGCAACACGGGGAGGAGCGCTGCCGTGAGTGGGGAGGGCCTCGGACGCGAGGTGGTCGCGGGATTGCTCGTCTATGGCGGCCTGACGGTTTTCGCCGCCTTCCAGCTTTTGCTGTGGTTCGGCGTGCGCGAACGCCAGGCTTTGCACCTCGCCGCAGCTGCCATCTTTATCGCGCTGTCGAACGCCCTTTCGAGCGGGCTTGCCGAAGTTGCGCTGCCTGCCGCACTGGTTCCCTGGCAAGCCGAGCTCGCTGCGGCGATGCCGCTCCTTGCGCTGGGAGCGCTGGTGTCGCTGGGTCGTGGCTATTTCGGCAGCGCCCTGCAAGGCACGGCCAGCGCGCGTGCCATGAAGGCAACTGTCATCGCTGCCCTCATCGGGGCAGCGACGGCTCCGGTGTGGGGTGCGAAGGCGCAGGCACCGTGGATAGTCTCGGCGATCGGGGTTGCAGCATTCGTCGTGTTCGCGACCGCGTCCGTACGAATCGAGTTCGGCATTCGCCGTCCGCCCCGACACGTGCGGCTGATTACCCTGGCGTTTCTCGCGCTCGTGGTGGGACTCGCGCTGCGCCTGCATCGCGTCGGCCACCTGGCCACGTGGCCCGAGATCGCCCTTCAGCTCGGCACGCTCGCTGCACTGCTGGTGCTCGGCTATGCGGTGGCATCGCGCGGCCAGCTCGCGCGGCGCGAGCGCAAGCTGACCGAGCTGCGCAACTACATCGGCCAGGTCATGGCGGCCGACGTCGCGAAGCGCGCCGAGCGCGACATCCGCCTCACGACGACGCGGCGCGTTCAGGAGCTTTCGGGCTACGCGCTTGCGGGAGACAGTGCGCTCGGGCTCGAGGACCGCATGCACGCGCTGACGGCCCGCAACGAGGTCCTGGAGCGCGAAGTCCGGTTGCGGCGCGAAGCAGAAAGTCGGATGCGCGCGATGGCCTACCAGGATCCGCTCACGCACCTGCCCAACCGCGCAATGCTCGGCGACAGATTCGCAGTGGTTACCGCGCAGGCGCGCCGGCACGGCCACAGGGTGGCCGTGCTGATGCTCGACCTTGATTACTTCAAGAGCGTGAACGACAGGCTGGGACACGAGACCGGCGACCGGTTTCTCACGCACGCAGCGAAACTGATCCTGCACAGTGTCCGGGAGTCGGACACGGTCGCGCGCTACGGCGGCGACGAATTCGTCCTTCTGCTCGGCGAGCTGCACCACTACTCCGAGGCGGGCATGGTCGCGCAGAAAGTCGTGACTCGCCTCGGCGAACCGGTGACGATCGGCGAGCACGAACTGCGGCTGGGCGGCAGCATCGGCCTCGCGATCTGGCCCGATGATGGCGGCGATCTCGCAAAGCTCCTGCGCTGCGCGGACCAGGCGCTCTACGCGGCAAAGGCGGGCGGCCGGGGCACCTATCGCTACTACGGCGAAATGGGCGCCGACTAGTTCCCGGGAAGCATCCTGAACAACTGGCATACCTCCCCATTTACCCCCTGCTTCAGAGTTTCACCGGGGCTGTTGTATCCTCCGCATGGGGGATGCCCCCTCGAATCGGTTGCGCCTATCCTCGATTCGCGCGCGCGTCGCGCGGGGCCGGCCAGCTATTCGAGTTGTTCGCTGTTTATTGCTCGTGTACGATTGCTCTATTGTCCGCATCGCTCGGAGCATCCGAGCCTCGCCGCCCCGCTGAATCAGGAGTCGCCATGCCGGACCAGGCCAAGACCGAACTCGTGCGCAAGTCCAAGATCGGGTTCGAACTCACCACTGACCAGTGCGCAGTGGTCGCAGATCTGATCGAGGTGCACGACCACGCGGACGGCGAGGTGCTGGTCGCCGAAGGGTCGACGGACGATAATCTGCGGTCGGTGATCTCCGGTGCGATTGCCGTGGCGCGGCATGCGGGCGAAGGAAACTGGATCCGGCTGAACGTGCTGACAGCGGGCGACCTTGCCGGCGAGCTTGCGTTTCTCGACTCGAAGCCGCGCTACGCGGCGCTGGTCGCGATTGGCCCGACGCGCGTCTTCACGCTTCAGCGCGGAAAGCTCGAGTCGCTGCTCGATAAGCATGCGCTAATTGTCTATCGGGTCATGCGGGGCATCACCCGGTTCGCGCACGAGGTCCTGCACCGCTCCGGCGCGCAGACCGCCGAGCTCACCTCCTACATCTTCAAGACCAATGCCAAGTACTGAGTGGCCCGCCGGGCCACCTCGCCGGGCGATCCTGGACCGCCGCTCGGCGGGCGCTCGCGCGCCGGCGCCGAAGCGCTGCCGGACTCCGGGATCATTCCCAAGTTCATGTACGGCCATCCGCCGATCGGAGAATGCGCACGCGCCGCTGTTGTGCGTACGCTACGCCCATGACCACCCAGGGGGAATAGCGCCCCCGATTTGATCCACGTCAACGATTGAGGGTGGGTTACCGGGTGTCATGCGGTGGTGCGGCAATGGATGTCCGGAGGCTGTCAAAAGTGGAAAAAGAAACTGGACACGGGGGACGATCGAAAATGGACCTGACCAGGCTGGTCGCGGCAATCGCGACCGTGATGCTTTCAGTCGGCGTCACAAATGCGGCCGAATTCGACGAAGAGTCCGCGCGCGCGCTCATGAAGAAAAGCGACTGCTTCAAGTGCCACTCGATGACGCGCGAGAAGGACGGCCCCTCCTACAAGGAGGTCGCGAAGAAGCTCAAGGGCAAGCCGGACGCCGAACAAGAGTTGTACAAGCACCTCACCACGAACCCCACGGTGAAGGTCGACGGCAAGGAAGAGAAGCACAAGTCGCTCGATACCAAAGACGACGCTGCCATCAAGAACGTCGTCCACTTCATCCTGGCGCAGTAACGGAAATTTTGAATTGGCAAGAACGCCAAGAGAAGAACCTAAAGAGCAAAGAAGAGAACCGGGACGGGAGACACCATGAATTTTCTCAAGACGACACTCACGCTCGGCGCGGGCGTGCTCATCGCGGGCCTGATGCCCGCTGCGATCGCGGCCGACGTCGACGACGCCGCCGCCGAGGCGCTGGCCCGCAAGAGTGGGTGCCTGAAGTGCCACTCGACGACCCGGGAAAAGGAAGGGCCTTCGTACAAGAAGGTTGCCGAGAAGTACAAGGGCAAGGCGGACGCGCAGCAGAAGCTCGCCCACTTCCTCACCACCGAATCGAAAGTCAAGGTCGATGGCAAGGAAGAGACTCACAAGGTCCTGGATACGAAAGACGAAGCCGACGTGCGTAACCTGGTGGGCTGGATCCTGACACGCTGATTGCGCGAACCCTGGGGAGGGACAAGCGTGAAGTGGTGGACGAACCTCAAGCAGCGCTGCAAGACCTGCTCCCGGGTGACGCTCGGACTCGGGGTTCTCGTCGTCGCGCTGTTCCTGGCCGGCGGCTTTGCGATCGCCGGCGCCGCCGGCCTCGCGTGGACCAATACCGAGCACTTCTGCATCGGCTGCCATGAGATGCGGGAGAACGTCTACAAGGAGTACCAGGGCACCATCCACGACAAGAACCGCAGCGGCGTGCGCGCGATCTGCTCGAACTGCCACGTGCCCCACGAGCCGCTGCCGATGCTGAAGCGCAAGATTGCCGCCACTTTCGAGATCTGGGGCCACCTCACCGGGCGTGATCGACACCCGGGAAAAGTTCGAGAAGCACCGCTACGAGCTCGCCACGCACGTCTGGACGCGGATGGTCGACGACCGATTCGCTCGAGTGTCGCAACTGCCACAAGCGGGAATCCATGTCGAAGGCCAAGCAGTCGGAAAAGGCACAGGCCCGTCACCAGAAAGCCGACGCCGAGGGTCTGACCTGCATCGAATGCCACTACGGAATCGCGCATACCGAGCCGGAAGGCGAGCTCGGGCCGAAGGAAATCAAGGCCGAACTGAAGAAAGCCGGAAAGTTGTAGTCACCAGGATGTAGTCACTGATTCGTCTAGGGCGACGCGGAACGTTTTTCAAGCAAGTTTCGCATTATGGGAGGGGTCGCAACATGAGACAGGTGAAACTCATCGCGTGTGCACTGGGCACGCTGGGCGCAATGGCCCTGCTGCTCGGCGCCGGCGGCGCAGCCGCGCAAGGCGCCGGGGGGAGCCAGGCCAAGAAGCCACGTCCAGACCTCGTGATGCGGGGCGATGCCAAGTGCACGCGCTGCCACGACGACGAGGACTCGCCCGAGCTGCTCCAGATCGGCAAGACCCGGCACGGCATGAATGCCGATCATGCGTACGCCGACGTGCACGAGCTGTCATGGCGAGAGCGACAACCACATCAACAAGCCGGCGGACGCCACGGTGCGGCCAAAGCCGGACCGCGTCTTCAAGCGCAATAACGATACGACCTCCCCGGAGCAGCAGAACGCGGTCTGCCTGACTTGCCATCAGGGCGGCAATCGCATCCATTTCCAGGGTAGTGCGCACGAGCGCGCGCAGCTCGCGTGCGCGAGCTGCCACACCGTCCATGCGCCGCGGGATCAGGTCCTGGTCAAGGCGACGCAGGCGGGCGTGTGCTTCACCTGCCACAAGGACAAGCGCGCCGACATCTTCCGCTTCTCGACCCACCCGCTGCGCACCGGCTGGATGGCGTGCTCGTCCTGCCACCAGCCGCACGGGTCGGTCGGAGAGTTCAACCTGATCAAGAACACGGTCAACGAGACCTGCTACACCTGCCACGCCGACAAGCGCGGTCCGTTCCTCTGGGAGCATCCGCCGGCGCGCGAGAACTGCGCCCTCTGCCACAACCCGCACGGGTCCAACAACTCGTTCATGCTGGCGGCGCGCGGCCCCTATCTCTGCCAGCAGTGCCACATCGCGCAATTCCACCCGAGCACGCTGTATGACGGCAACCGGCTGCCGGGCGGCACGAACGCGGACTTCTCGAGGATTGCCGGACAGAACTGCGCGAACTGTCACCCGAAGGTGCACGGCAGCAACCATCCATCCGGCGCCAGGTTCACGCGCTAGCGAAGCCGGCTCAGGGACAAGGTTGAGGGGGTATTGAGATGAGAAAGATCGATCGTGCGACGAAGAATCTTTTGACAAAGCAATTGATCGCGGCCGTGGCGCTTGCGGCGCCCGGTCTGGTGCTCGCGGAGCCGATGTTCCAGATACCGCTCACGCGCGGCGCCGACATGTCCCGCTACGACTCCGACTACGTGGAAATCGGCGGCGGCTACCAGAGCAACGACTCGTACAAGTTTGGCGAGTTCTCGGGCCTCGTCGACGAGGGCGGGTTCGTGATCGGAAATTTCAACGCACGCAAGCGGATCGGGGAGAACGCCGGGTACCTGAACGCATGGGGCTACAACCTGGGGCAGACGTCCCGCCAGATGGGCATCGAGGGCGGGCAGCAAGGCAAGTACTGGCTGAACGCCGGATACGATCAGCTCACGCGTTACCAGTACGACGACACCTACTTCATTCACAACGGGCTCGGCGGCAGCTACCTCACCCTGCCGGGCGGATTCACCGGCATCACGGCCGGTGGCAACCAGCCGCCCGCAAACACGGCGGCCATCAATCCCTACCTGACCAATTTCAAGATCAAACAGGAACGCGACGTCCTCAATTTGGGCGGCGGCTTCTTCGCCGGGACGAACTGGAAATTCTCGGCGAATTATCGCGAGGACGATCTCAATGGCAACAAGCTGATCGGCTCGGTCATGGGTCAACACGGGGGCAACCCGCGCGCGGCGATCCTGCCCTACGAGCTCGACGGCAAGATCCAGCAGTTCGACGTGCGCGCGTCCTGGCTGGGCAAGAAGGGGCAGTTCAATCTGACGTACTGGTACTCGAAATACGACAACAGCGCGAACTCGTTGACTTGGCAGAACCCGTACGGCAATGCCTGGGGCGCGGCGTGTAACCCGGGCGCGGGCGGTTGCGCGTACCCCACTGGCTACGGCCGCCTCGGGCTGATGCCGAGCAACGATGCGTGGAACCTTCAGGCGACGGGCGCATGGAACTTCACGCCGACAATGCGCCTGACCAGCACCCTTGCCTACGGCGTCATGAACCAGAACGAGGCGTTCCTGCCCTACACGATCAACGGGCCCGCCTACCCGGGTGGTCCGACGCAGACAGCCGGCACGAACCTCGCCGTCAACACGGCATTGCCGCGCGGATCGCTCGACGGCCAGATCAAGAACACCCTCTTCGATCTCACCTACACTTGGCGCCCGGTGTCGAAGCTATCGCTCAAGGCGCAATATCATTACAACAAGCGCGACAATGACACGCCGCAGAGCTGGTACTCGTACATCGGCGGCGACGTGACAAACCAGGTTCCGATTCCGCCCGGCACCAATCCCACCACGATCGCCGACACGCACATCCGGATGAACGTGCCGCCGGGACAGGTCGAGAACCGGTTCAAGATCGACGGGGACTACCAGATCTTCTCGCGCACGCTGCTGCGCGGCTGGTACCAGTACACGAGGATCAACTACGAGGAAGCTTCCGAGGAGCTGCGCAGCGACACCACCAACAACCAGTTCGGCGTGGAGCTGCGCCGGATCATGTCCGAGACGTTCACCGGCGCCGCGAAGTACGTCTACGACCAGCGACGCGGTTCGTACTTCAGCACCTTCGTGCCCTATGCAGCGAGTTACACGAACGCGACGACCTCGGCCAACCAGCTCGACAATATCCCGACGACCCGGCAGTTCCTGGTGGCGGACTACGACAAGAACCTCGTTCAGTTGACGGGAAGCTGGAGTCCGCTGGACCGGACGACGTTCGGGATGCGAGCCGACTACTACAAGATGGATTTCAAAGGGCCGAACTGCGGCGGGCAAACGGCGATAGTGGGTGGCACCACGTTCACTTATCCGGACCAGTGCCTAGGCAGGAACAGCGCTGACGGCAGTTCGTTCACGCTCGACGGCTCCTACTCGCCGGCCGACGGATGGAACACTTTCGCCTTCTACACCTACCAGAAGTACGGCACGCAACAGAACAGCCGTTCGTTCAACAATGCGGCCGCCTCGGTGCTGACCGACAACAACTGGGGCGTGAACATGGACTACAGCGACAACACGTTCGGGTTGGGCGTCAACTTCAAGCCGGCGGGCAAGCAGTGGGATGCCGGTGCGCTCTACACCTACAACAACGGCACCGGCACCTACAGCTTCATTCCCGGGCCGAACACTACGCCGGTCATTCCAGTGCCCGACACGACCTACAAGTCGAACCAGTTCCAGCTCTTCGCCAAGTACCAGTACTCGAAGAACCTGCTGTTCCGGTTCAATTACTGGTACCAGAACGCTCGCACGAGCGACTGGGCGTATGACGGTATTGCGCCCGCATCGTCGAACAACGCGCTGTTCACTGGTCAGCAGAGCCCGAACTACCACGAGAACGTGTTCGGCTTCTCGGTCGCCTACACGGGCTGGTGATCGGTTGGGTGCCAGAAGACGCCGTCGATAGCCTCTTTCCCCTCCTCTCCGAGGAGGGGTGCCGGCGGAGCCGGTGGGGTGGTCTGCAGCGCTTGTTCGAGGCTTAACCACCGGCCGCTTCGCGGCCATCCCTCCGACGGAAAGGAGGGGAGATTGTTTCGCTCGCTCTCGGCGGCAAGCCGGGCGAGACCCCGCTAGAATTCCGAGCTTCTGCGGCTGCAGCTCGCGCGTTTAAGGCAGATCAAGGTCGCGCCGGGCAAGCCCCCTAGGATGGGTGGCGTTCCGGTGGGTGGAACCATCCCGCTGCCCCGTAGTCTGGGTTAGGGGCCCACCACCGGCTTTGTCACCCACCCAGCATTGATCATGAAACCTCGCCACAAGCGCATCGCCATCATCGTCTCCGGTGTTGCCGTCCTCGGCATTGCGGCGGCGCTCGTCCTCAATGCGTTCCAGTCCAACCTCGTGTTCTTCTTTACGCCCTCGCAGGTCGCGTCGAAGGAAGCACCGGTTGGCAAGGCCTTCCGGATCGGCGGAATGGTCGAGCAGGGCAGTCTGAAGCGCGAGCCCGACGGGCTGACGGTGCGCTTCACGGTGACCGACACGGCCAAGACGATCCCGGTCGTCTACGCCGGCATTCTTCCCGATCTCTTCCGCGAGGGAAAGGGCGTGGTCGCCCAGGGCAAGCTCGGCACGGACGGCGTGTTCCACGCGAGCGAGGTGCTCGCCAAGCACGACGAGAACTACATGCCGCCCGAGGCGGCGCACGCTGTCGAGCAGGCGCAACGGGCGGCGAAAAGCCTCAAGACGAACTAGGCGTCAGAACCTGCAGACATGATTCCAGAGATTGGCCAGCTTGCCCTGATCCTCGCGCTCCTGATCGCGCTCGTGCAGGCCACGCTGCCGATCATCGGCGCCGCGCGCGGCGACCGGGTATGGATGGGCCTTGCGCGCCCCGCCGCGCAGGGCCAGTTTCTCTTCGTGGCGCTTGCGTTCGGCTGCCTCGCGTGGTCGTTCGTGCACAACGACTTCTCGGTGCTGAACGTCGCGACCAACTCCAACTCGCAGCTGCCCGTGCACTATCGGTTCGCGGCGACGTGGGGCTCGCACGAAGGGTCGATGCTCCTCTGGATGCTGATGCTGGCAGGCTGGTCCACTGCCGTGTCGCTCGCCAGCCGCCACCTGCCGGACGAGATGATCGCGCGCGTGCTCGGCGTGATGGGATTCGTCAGCGCCGGATTTCTGCTCTTCATGCTCGTCACGTCGAATCCGTTCGAACGGTTGCTGCCCGCAGCGCCGGATGGACGCGATCTCAACCCGCTGCTGCAGGACCCGGGCATGGTCGTCCATCCGCCGCTCCTCTACATGGGCTACGTCGGCTTCTCGGTCGCGTTCGCGTTCGCCATCGCCGCGCTGCTGGGCGGACGCCTGGACGCCACGTGGGCCAGGTGGTCGCGGCCGTGGACGACCGCGGCGTGGTGCTTTCTCACGCTGGGCATCATGCTCGGCAGCTGGTGGGCCTACTACGAACTCGGGTGGGGCGGCTGGTGGTTCTGGGATCCGGTCGAGAACGCGTCCTTCATGCCTTGGCTGGTCGGCACCGCGCTCATCCATTCGCTCGCGGTCACCGAGAAGCGCGGGGCATTCAAGAGCTGGACGGTCCTGCTCGCAATCTTCGCTTTTTCGCTCTCGCTGCTCGGCACCTTCCTCGTCCGCTCGGGCGTTCTCACTTCCGTCCACGCCTTCGCGACCGATCCGAAGCGCGGCATCTTCATCCTCGCGTTTCTCGCGATCGTGATCGGCGGCTCGCTCGCGCTCTTCGCCGTGCGGGCGCCGAAGGTGGGGCTCGGCGGCCGGATCGGGCTCGTCTCGCGCGAGTCCGCGCTGCTGGGGAACAACGTCCTGCTGATGGCGGCAATGGGGTCCGTCCTGCTCGGGACGCTCTATCCGCTGTTCCTCGACGCGCTGTCGCTCGGGAAGATTTCCGTCGGGCCGCCGTATTTCGATTCGGTGTTCGCGCCGCTCATGACGCCGGTGGTGTTCCTGATGGGCGTGGGCCCGCTCGCGCGCTGGAAGGAAGCCAGCCTGCCCGAGCTTGCCGTGCGCCTCCGCTGGGCCGCGGCTGTGTCGCTGGCAAGCGCGATCGCCGTGCCGCTGATCGCGGGCGAGTGGACCGCGCTCAAGAGCTTCGGCTATCTGCTCGCCTTCTGGATCTTCGCGTCCACCACGGTCTCGGTATGGGATCGGGTCGGCCGCGGCGCCGGCGGCGTGTGGGCGCGGCTGCGCCAGCAGCCGCGCGCGTACTGGGGGATGGTGCTGGCGCACGTGGGCGTCGGCGTGTTCATCGTCGGCGTCACGACCGTGAAGGGCTATGAAGTGGAGCGCGACGTCCGCATGGAGGTGGGCGACACCGTCGCAGTCGGCGGGTACACGTTCACGTTCCAGGGCGCGACGCAGGCAACCGGTCCCAACTATCGCGCTTCGCGGGGAACGGTCGAGGTGAGTCGCGGCGGAAAGATCGTCGAGACGCTCCATCCTGAAAAGCGCATCTACAACGCGCAGCAGATGCCGATGACCGAGGCGGCGATCGACACCGGACCGTTCGGGGACCTTTATGTGTCGCTCGGCGAGCCGGTGGCGAACGGCGCCTGGAGCGTGCGCGTCTACTACAAGCCGTTCGTCACCTGGATCTGGGGCGGTTGCATCCTGATGGCGCTCGGTGGACTGCTGGCGCTGCTCGACCGGCGGTACCGCATGCTCGCGCAACGCCGCGAGGCGGTCCTTGCCAGCGGGCCGCGGGCCACTGCCTGAAGTCATCCGCATGAACAAGTTCGTCATCCCGCTCGCCATCTTCGTTGCACTGCTTGCGTTTCTCCTGGTCGGATTGGGACTCAATCCGCGCGAGGTGCCTTCGCCGTTCATCGGCAAGCCTGCCCCGGGCTTCGAGCTCGTGCAGTTGCACGCACCCGACAAGCGCTTCGCGCGCCAGGACATGGCCGGCAAAGTGTGGCTCCTCAACGTCTGGGCATCCTGGTGCGTCGCGTGCCGGCAGGAGCACCCGGTGCTCGTCGAGCTCGCGAAGCAGAAGACGATTCCCGTCGTCGGCCTCAACTACAAGGACAAGCGCGACGACGCGCTCGCATGGCTCAAGCAGTTCGGCGATCCGTACACACTCTCGGTCAGCGATCTCGACGGGCGCGTCGGGATCGACTATGGCGTCTACGGTGTCCCGGAGACGTTCCTGATCGACCGGCAGGGCGTGATCCGCTACAAGCAGATCGGCCCCGTGACCCCCGAGGCGCTCGAGAAAAAGATCCTGCCGATGGCGCGTGAGCTCGAGAAGTCATGAAATTGCTCGGCGCCGCAGTCTTCGTCGCGTGGCTCGCGATATTCGCGCCCGCCGCGGCAGCCAGCGAAGCGACACCTACCGATCTCGACCCCGTCACGCAGAAGCGCCTGATCGGGCTTACAGCCGAGCTGCGCTGTCTGGTCTGCCAGAATCAGACGATCGCCGATTCGAACGCAGATCTGGCGGTAGATCTGCGGCGCGAGATTCGCGAGCAGATCAAGGCCGGCAAGTCGGATGCCCAGATCCTCGAATTCATGACGACGCGGTACGGCGATTTCGTGCTCTATCGCCCGCCGCTCAAGGTGACCACCGTCCTGCTCTGGTTCGGCCCGGCGCTGCTCGTCATTGCTGGCATCGTCGTGCTGGTGCGGGTCATGCGTGCGCGGCGGCGGCGCGCCGACGCGGATCGCCCGCTCACCGACGAGGAACGCAGCCGCGCCGCGGCGTTGCTCGCCGGCAGTGCCGGGAACAAGCCGCGATGATCGCTTCGTTCGGCGCGGTCGCGGCAGTTCTGGTGCTCGCCGCGCTCGGATGGCTGCTCGTTCCGCTGATGCGTGTGCGCCGTGGAGGCGGAGTCGAGCGCGCCGCATCGAATATCGAGATCCTGCGCGATCAAATGGCCGACATCGACCGCGACCTTGCCGCGGGGACGCTCTCGCGGGCGCAGTACGACCAGGCGCGCGAGGAGCTCGAACGGCGAGTGCTCGAGGAGGCGGTTCCCGCGGACGCCGCCGCGCACACAGGTCAAGACGGGCGCTGGACCGCGGTCATCCTTGCGATCGCACTGCCCATCGCGGCCGGGCTGCTCTACCTCCAGCTCGGCAACCTCAACGTCTTCTCACCGCAGGCGTCCGAGCCCCAGCATGCGATGAGCCCCGAGGAAATCGGGGGGCTCGTCGCAAAGCTCGAGGCGCGGCTGCAGGATCGCCCCGACCCCGAGGGTTTCGTCATCCTTGCGCGGAGCTACATGGTGATGCAGCGCTTTCCGCAAGCGGTTGCCGCCTACGAGCGTGCAGGCGACGTGATCATGCAGAATCCGGATCTGCTCGCCGACTACGCCGACGCCGTCGCAGCGGCCTCGGGCGGCGAGCTCTCGGGCAAGCCGATCGAGCTCGTGAAGCGCGCGCTCGCAATCGACGCGAACAACGTGAAAGCGCTGGCGCTCGCGGGAACCGAGGCGTTCAATCGCAAGGATTTCAAGACTGCGGTCGAGTACTGGGAGCGCATCCGCAGCATCGTTCCGGGGGACACCCAGTTCGGCCAGACGGTCGCGTCGAGCATCGCCGAGGCACGGAAGCTCGGCGGATTGAGCGGCCCCATTGCGTCCGCCGCGCCGTCCGCAAGTGCGCCGCCACCGAGTCCGACTTCCAGCTCCGCCGCCGCCGGCGGCGGTCGGGTGACCGGAGTCGTGACGCTCGACCCGGCGATTGCGGCGAAGGCAAATCCGGACGACACGGTTTTCATATTCGCGCGCGCCGCCGAGGGTCCGCGCATGCCGCTCGCTATCCTGAAGCGGCAAGTGAAGGACCTTCCCGTGAAGTTCACCCTGGATGATTCGCAAGCGATGACCCCGACCATGAAGCTTTCGAGCTTTCCGGAGGTCGTCGTCGGCGCGCGAGTGTCCAAGTCGGCCATGGCTGCGCCGCAAAGTGGCGATCTGGAAGGACTGTCGGGGAACATCAAGGTCGGTGCCACAGACGTCGCGGTTGTCATCGACAAGATCCTGCCCTGAGTATCCTGCGCGGCGCGGTCCATCGCGGGCCCGTACAATCGTGGCCATGCTGCGTTCGCCATGCGTGATGGGGCTGTTGGGGTTCTGGGGGGTGATCCTGCCGGTCGCCGGGCTGGGTGCGGAGACCCTGCAAGGGAAAATCGTCGCGGGAATCGTCGAGCCGGTCGCGATCGGTGCATCCGGCATCGTAGTGGATGCGAAGATCGACACCGGTGCGGACAGCTGCTCGCTCGATGCGCGGAACATCCAGCCGTTCGAGAAGGACGGCGGGAAATGGGTTCGCTTCGAAGTGACGGGCCGCGACGGGCGGAGCGAGACGCTCGAGGCATCGCTCGTGCGGACCGTGCGGATCAAAGGCGATGATCGCAACGCACCGCGTCGGCCAGTCGTTCGCCTGTCGCTGTGTGTGGGCAGCGTGCGACGGACGGTCGACGTCAATCTCGCCAATCGCCATGGTTATTCCTATCCCGCGCTCGTCGGACGTAATTTTCTGGCGGGACAAGTTCTCGTCGATTCCGGTCGCGAGCGGCTGACGCATCCGGACTGTCCGACCGCGCCGCCTCGATGAACCGCCGCCCGCTGATCGTTCTATGCCTCGGCCTGGCGTTCCTCGGGCTTGCCATCTTCGCGTACAAGGTGCTCGTGCTGGAATTCCCGATGCGCCCGGCCGAACAGTCCGAAACCTGGCGGGTGGAAACCCAGATCACTTTCGCGGCGCGGGGTGCACCGGCAAAGGTGACGCTCCGCGTTCCGCAGAGCGCCGGCAACCTGGTCGTCGTCGAGCAGAACTTCGTGTCGCCGGGTTACGGGCTCACCACCACCTTCGATCGGGGCAATCCAAGCGTGGTTTACGCGGTCGCAATGGCCGAGGGAACGCAGACGCTCTACTACCGGGCACTCGTCAGCCGTACGCTGTTGCAGCGTGACCTGCCGCCGGAACCTGCTCCGGATCTCCCCGTGCCGAAGTTCGGCGACGCCGAGCGGGTCGCGGCCCAGTCGCTGAGCGAGGCCGCCCGCACGCAGAGCGCCGATCGCGAGACGCTGGCCGCATTCCTGCTCGCGCGGCTGAAAGACAGCAGGCCTTCCAGCGAGGCCGCCCTGCTGCTTGGTCCGAATCCCTCGCCGCTCCGCATCCTGAACGTTGCGGTCGACCTGCTGCGCCTCGCCAACGTGCCGGCTCGAACCGTGCACGGTCTCACCCTCGAGCCCGAGCGCCGGCAGGCGCAGTTCATCCACTGGCTCGAGATTCACGACGACGGGCGATGGCGCCCGATCTATCCGTGGGACAACCGGCCAGGGCTGCCGCCCGCGACGCTGCGCTGGTGGCACGGTTCGCTGCCGCTCGTCCAGGTGTCCGGCGGAACGAAGCTCCACACCGACGTGACCGTGTCGCGCGCGCACGAATACGCGCTCACCACTGCGGTCCGGCAAGGCAAGAAACTGGAGGAAAAGCTCGTCGAATTCTCGATCTTCGGGCTGCCGCTCCAGACCCAGGCGGTGTTTCGCACGCTGCTCGTGATCCCGGCCGGGATCTTCCTGCTCGTCGTGCTGCGGAATGTGGTCGGCGTCAAGACGTTCGGGACCTTCATGCCGGTGCTGATCGCGCTGGCGTTTCGCGAGACAGGCCTTCTCGCCGGGGTCATATTCTTCTCGATCATCGTCGCGCTTGGGCTCGCCATACGCTTCTACCTGGAGCATCTCAAGCTGCTGCTGGTTCCGCGCCTCGCGGCCATCGTGATCATCGTGATCCTCCTCATCGCCGGGCTGAGCATCGTCGCGAACAAGCTCGAGTTCCATCGCGGGCTCTCGATCGGGCTCTTCCCGATCGTGATCCTCACGATGACCATCGAGCGGATGACGACGGTCTGGGAGGAGCGCGGCGCGGGCGAGGCGCTGCAGCAAGCCGCGGGAAGCCTCGTGGTCGGCGCGCTCTGCTTCCTGCTGATGAACTCGCCGTATGTGGCACATCTCTTCTTCGTGTTCCCGGAGCTGCTGCTCGTCGTCCTCGCGGCGACACTCGCGCTCGGGCGCTACACTGGCTACCGGCTCACCGAGCTGTGGCGGTTCAAGGCGCTCGCGAAATGATCGAGCTCCTGAGGGTCGCGAGCGGCCTGCGTGCGGCCGGCGTGATGGGAATCAACTGGCGCAACGCCGAGTACACGCTGCCGCACAACGAGCGCCGCCTCTATCCGCTGGTGGACGACAAGCTCGAGACCAAGCGCGTTGCCGAAAAGGCTGGTGTCGCAGTACCGCCGCTGTACGCGGTCGTCCAGATCGAGCGCGAGATCCGCGACCTGCCGGGAAAGCTCGCGGCGTACGAGGATTTCGTGGTCAAGCCAGCACGCGGCAGCCAGGGCGACGGAATCGCCGTGGTGGTCGGACGCTCGCGCAGCGGTTACCGCCTCGCCGACGGGACTTCGCTTACCGAGGCCGATCTCGCTTTCCACGTGTCGAACATCTTGAGCGGCGTCTTCAGCCTCGGCGGTCAGACCGACCGCGCGCTCGTCGAGTACCGCGTGCAGTTCGATCCGGTCTTCGAGTCCGTCACCTACCGGGGCGTCCCGGACATCCGGGTGATCGTTTTCCTCGGCGTTCCCGTTATGGCGATGGTGCGCCTGCCCACACGCATGAGCCGCGGCAAGGCGAACCTGCACCAGGGCGCGCTCGGTGCGGGCATCGACATGGCCACCGGCACCACACTTTCCGCTGTCTGGCGGGATCGGATCGTCGACGAGCATCCCGACACCGGCGCGCCGGTCGCCGGCGTGCGGATCCCCGGCTGGGACGTGCTGTTGGACATCGCCGCGCGCAGCTACGAGCTCACCGGACTCGGCTACATCGGCATCGATCTCGTCCTGGACCGGGAGAAGGGGCCGCTCGTCCTCGAGCTGAACGCGCGCCCCGGCCTCGCCATCCAGCTGGCCAATCGCGCTGGTCTCGCATCACGGCTGGAAGCAGCGCGCGCCGAATACTCCTCGCTCGCAACCGTCGCAGAGCGGGTGAGATTCGCGAAAGAGAGCTTCGGACGCAGAGCCTGAACCGCGTGGGTCCGAAGTAGCTCCCCCACGAGCTCCTGGTCAGCTCTACGTCTACGTAGGCGAGAAGCAGCGCCACGGCAATCCGGTCGAGAAGGCCGGCCTGCAAGGCGGCAAGCTCTACGGCGTGAAGCTGCCGGGCGTTCCGTTCGAGACCGGCGCCTGGGACACCAGGAATTCCAAGGTCTTCTACTTCGTGACCACGGGCGCGACGAACGCGCTGCTGGGTACCGCCACGCAGAATGCGCGCCTGTACAAGCTGACGTTCGACAGTCTCAGCAATCCCACTGGCGGGACGATCGAGATGGTTGGTGGATCGCAGCGAGCCGGACAACGTCGATGTCGAAAGCGACCCTCGGCCCCTTGCTACGGCGATGTTCGACAACATCACCGTGGACGAGGCCGGCAACGTATTGATCCAGGAAGATCCCGGCAACAACATCTATGCCGCATTGACGTGGAAGATCGACCCGTCCAAGCCCAAGTTCAAGGCGAACGGCACGATCAATCCCAAGTTCGCGGAAGTGATCTTCACCTCCGACCGTGACCGCTTCGCGCCTCCGGTGAGCCCGTACAACGCCGACGAGGAGAACTCCGGCATCATCGAAGTGACGGATATCGTGCGCCGGGCACGCTGGGCGGAGCCGTATCGCCGCTACTACCTCGGCGTCATGCAGGCTCACTATCCGAATGGCGATCTGGTGGAGGGCGGCCAGCTCTACTTGATTGCCTCCTCGGCCGCGCACAAGAGGAAATGGTGGGATGGTCGCGAGGAGGACCGCGACGACGACCTCGACCGTGATTGAACGTTAGCCCAGTGGTTCGCGAAAAAGGGCGGTCCACGGGCCGCCCTTTCTGTCTGGATCCTTGACGGATGAATCGACCGCGGCGGACCGCGTAGCCGAGGTGGTCCCACGAAGTTCAGCGGTCGTGATCGTCTCGGTCATGATGATGATGACCTTGCTTGGCATCCGGATCGCGGCAGGAGAGGTTCTGGGCAACATTCGTGTCGCCGCTGCCGTTGTACACCGCGACCGTGGGATATAGGCAAAGAGGCCGCGTCTTGTCGGCGACGCCACCCGTCGGTGGACTAGAACCTTTGGCTTATTGCTGAGACGGTCGGCGAGGTCGACACTACGGACGCAATCTGCGCGCGCAATCGCAATTAATCGCAATTAATCGCAATTGGTGTAAATGGTGTATGCGCGCAATCAAAGCGCGCGATCGCGCGTGAACTGATTGTCACGTGACTGATTTCGCGCCGGCCCGCAAGGTTCGCAACGAACCACCTGGGGAGATCGCCATGAAAGGTAAGTCCTATATTTACGCAGGTGCCCTCACGCTCGCCCTCGCCACCGCCTTGAGCCTATCGGCTTCAATTACGCAAGCCAACACAAAGCATGATAAGAAACCCAAGGTACCGGTAATCCGGGTCGATCCATCATGGCCGAAGATGCCGCTGCCAAGTTCTGACGATCCAAGGACCGACCCTGCCTATTTAGGGGAAGTAAGTACGGCGACCGGCAAGCCCAAGCCGTGGGTGACCGGCGAAGTGGCGGGAACGTGCATTGATTCGCGGGATCACGTATTCATCGTCACCCGCGGCAACCTCGTCGCACCCGAGACTGTCGAAGCTGTTCCAGCACCGCCCGTGATCGAGTTCAACAAAGCCGGCGACGTGGTCAACGCGTGGGGCGACCGCAATGTCCTGCCCAACGGCATTCACGGCTGCTTCATCGATTACCAGGACAACATCTGGATCGCGGGCAACGGCGACGGCATTGTGCAGAAGTACTCGCATAGCGGCATCCTGCTGCTGCAGATCGGGACGAGGGGCGTATGCGACTGGCCGGCCAATGGTAATGCTTGCGGCAACTCTGGGGGCGATCCGACTGCAAATCAAAGTCAAACGCTCCTAAACGAGCCTGCCAACATGTACATCGATCCTAACAAGGACCCGGTGACCGGAGAGCGCGGCAGCATTTACATTGCGGATGGTTACGGCAACCATCGCGTCGTGGTGTTCAGCGCAACGGGCACCTACCTGCGGCAATGGGGCGGCGTCGCCGGCACCGTCAACAATCCAGTGACGGATTTCCCGGTCTTTTCGGCTCGGGCGACGGCGGACATCCACATTGCATCACCATAGGCAAGGACGGCCTAGTGTACGTGTGCGACCGGCAAAACGACCGCATCCAGCTTTTCACCAAGACGGGCGAGCTGAAACGGGTCATCCCGGTCGTTCCCGGTACCGGTCAGACGCTGGGAATCGGCGGCGCACCGGGACTGGGCACCGCGGGTTCGGCGTGGGACCTCGCGTTCACCAAAGACCACGAGCAAGCGTACATGTTTGAGGTCGACGGCGGGAACGAGATTCTGCACACCATGGACCGCGTGCTGGGCAAGATCGTTGCAAGCTTGGGTCAGCCGGGACATCAGGCCGGCCAGTTCACGTACTTGCACAGCGTCGTGCTCGACTCGGAGGGCAACGTATACACCGGCGAGACGATCAATGGTCGCCGCGTACAGAAGTTCACGCAGCTCGAGTGCAAGGGAGGCAGGGGGCACGGCTACGGCAAGGACGATTGCGACGACTGAGGCGAGGTGCAGCCGAAGAGCGTCCACCGGCTGTTCGTCTCTTGAGTTCGCATACCCGCGTCACCCGGCTCTGTTGCTGGGTGACGCGGACTTGCTTTGTCAGGTGGCCGACTCGATTCCCCGTACGAAGTGAAATGAGACCTCGCGGTTTGCGAATTGCGGCATGGTGTCTGTTGACCTATGCTGCAGCATGCGCGCAGATCGTCTCCGCGCACGAATTCAAGCTCGACGCGGTCGTGAACGCATTCGTCAAGATCGGGCCGGGTGAGGCCCAGCTCGTCGTCCGAGCGCCGCTGTTTCTGTTCAAACACGTCAAGTTTCCTGTCGCTGGCGCCGAAATCGACGTCGACAAGTCGGCGCCTGCGGTCGAGCGAGCGCTCTCAGCGATCCAACACGACATCACACTATTCGAAGATGAGCGGCCACTGGTCGCATCGCATTCGATCGGACGGTTGTCGCTGCCGTCCGATCGTTCCTTCGCAAGCTACGAGCAAGCGACGAACCACGTCTCCGAGTCGCTCGAACGCGGGACGAGCATCTACATCGACCAGGGCTATGTAGACGCGCAAATTACCTATTCGATCAGATCCCCATCCTCGGTGTTCGCCATCCGGACGACCGCCGGCCCAGAGCTCGGGAATGCTCTCAAGCTCGCGCTGCGCTACATGCCGCTCAATGAAGACAGTCGAGCGATGGTCATTACCGAGTCTGTCGGGAACCGTCGCGCTGAATCCGGCATGGACGCACGCCGCCGCGGGATTCATCGGACTCGGAATTGGGCACATCCTTACCGGCTATGATCATCTGCTATTCCTGCTTTGCCTGGTGATTCCGCTCCGGGGCTGGCGGCAAATCCTGTCGGTCATCACGGTTTTCACAGTCGCGCATTCGTTCACGCTACTGGGCACAGCCTTCAATCTCGCGCCATCTGGTAGATGGTTTCCGCCTTTCGTCGAGACTGCGATCGCTGCATCGATCGTCTATATGGCGCTTGAGAACATCATGGGCGTTAACCTCGAGCGGCGCATCCTGATCACAGGCCTGTTCGGACTAGTCCACGGCTTCGGCTTCTCGTTCGGGCTCCAGGAGAATTTCCAGTTCGCAGGGACCCACCTGCTTGTGTCGCTTTTCGCGTTCAACGTCGGCATCGAACTAGGCCAGATCCTGGTTCTCGCGGTCATGCTGCCGGCGCTCGCTGTGGTACGGCGGTACGTGCTGCCTGGTCGGATCGGTATGATCATCCTCTCGGCGATCGTCGCAGACACCGGCTGGCACTGGATGATCGACCGTGCGGATGTGCTATGGAGAACGCCTTGGCCGCAGGTAAGCTTCGCAGACCTCGCGACACTGGCGTTCTGGGTCGCCGGCATCCTGCTGGCGGCAAGCGGCGTTTCGGCCATCACAAAACGGCTGAGGTTCGCGCGCGGGGCCCATATCCCGACGCGGGAGGGAGGATTGGCGGAGAATTACCGAATTTCGCGTCGAGGCACGGCGTGACCGGCTTCATTTGTGCCGTGCAGTGCGGTGCTTGCCGTGTACCTACAGGGAACTGGGCGCTGACCAGGAAAATCTGCGCCGAAAATTGGGGCCGCGGCGGCAGGAAGAGGATCGATTTCGCGGCAGCATAGGCGCCGCCCCTGGCACAACGAGAGAGGCCGACCGCGAGCCGATGTAGTTTTGTGTGGCGCTTCCCCGGCGACGGGCAATGCTGGAGCGTCCCCTGCGGACCCCTTCCAATCGCCTCGCGTCCTCCCATCTTTGCCCGGCGCGCCATCGAAGAGCGGCCGAGGGCACGAGTCTCCAGTACGGCAATCCACATCGGCAATTCGCCCGAACTGACCGTGACGCCTGCCTGCGCGACTATGAACTTTTCCCGCAATGCACCCTCCTTCTATCCTAGCGGCCATCCATTCGACACCCCAATGGGCTAGACTGAAGATCTGAGCCGTACTGGGCCGCGACAGTACATATCCGGCGTCAGGCCGCTCGCAGGGCACGATCCGAGGGTACGCACGGGATTGGCACGTGAGAGCGCTAAGCACCCAGGATTTCGTTCTCGCAGGAACCTTGTAATGACCGCAGGGAAGCATCACTCGAGTCGTACTTGCCGCCGCGGCTTTACGCTGCTCGAGTTGCTCGTCGTGATGGTGATCATCGGACTTCTCGCAGCCTATGTTGCGCCGCGATATTTCGGCCAGCTCGGCAAGTCGGAGGTGAAGGCGGCAATGGCGCAGATCAACGGCTTCGAGAAGGCGCTCGATCATTACCGGCTCGACACGGGACACTATCCGAGCACCGAGCAGGGACTTGCCGCGCTCGTCGTCCGCCCCCAGAACGAGCCCAAGTGGGACGGCCCCTACCTTTCCAAGGCGGTACCGCCCGATCCGTGGGGGCGCGCATACAGCTACCGCTCGCCCGGCGAGCATGGCGAGTACGATCTCTTCTCCTTCGGGAAGGATGGCCAGCCCGGCGGCACCAGCGAGAACGCGGACATCACGAACTGGTAGGCCCCTGACGCATTCAAAGGGACCGCGCGTCATGCGATTCGAAATCAAAGCGTTCAAGTCCAGCGAAGGCATTGTCGCCCTGTCTCTGGACGCGACCGACGAGGCGGCGGCACGCGCGCAGGCGCGGACGCAGGGACTCACGGTGCTCTCGGCACGCCGCCGCGGCATCGGCCCCCGCGGAATCGGCCTGCCGGGCCAGCGCTTTCCGTTGCTGCTCTTCACCCAGGAGCTCCTTGCGCTCCTCAGCGCGGGGATCCCGCTCTTCGAAGTGCTCGAGACGATGTCCGAGAAGGAAACGCGAGCCGAGACGCGCAAGGTCATGGCGCGCCTCACCGACTCCCTTTACGAGGGTCGCGCATTTTCGCATGCGCTCGCCGAGTTCCCGGATATCTTTCCGACGCTCTACGTCGCCACCGTTCGCGCCGCCGAGCGTACTGGTGACCTTGCGAGGCGCTCGGACGGTACGTCGTCTACCAACAGCGCATCGATGCGGTGAAGAAGAAAATAGTGTCCGCATCGATCTATCCAGCCGTGCTGATCGGCGTGGGACTGCTGGTGACGCTCTTCCTGCTCGGCTATGTCGTGCCGCGCTTCTCGCAAATCTACGACGACACCCGGCGCACGCTGCCCTGGCTATCGCAACTGCTGCTTCAGTGGGGCCGATTGCTGAATTCATACGGCGGCCTCATCGCGCTGGGCGGAGTGGTCTTGCTCGTCCTGCTCGTGTCGGCTTCGGCCGCGCCGCGAGCTGGGTATTTGCCGCTGCGTGGCGCGTCCCGGCGCTCGGCCGGCGCATGCTGACCTATCAGCTGGCGCGCTTCTACCGCACGGTCGGCATGCTGCTTCGTGGGGGGACGCCGATCGTGCCGGCGCTCGAGATGGTCGCCGGGCTGTTGCATCCGCAGGTTCGGACGCGCCTTGCGGCGGCGATCCAGCGCGTGCGCCAGGGCGAAAGCTTGTCGCAGGCGATGGAAGCGCACGGCCTCGTGACGCCCGTCGCGACGCGGATGCTGCGCACCGGCGAGAAGGGCGGCAACCTCGCGCAGATGATGGAATCGATTGCGGCGTTCCACGATGAGGAGCTGGGCCGCTGGGTCGACTGGTTCACGCGGCTATTCGAGCCGCTGCTCATGGCGGCGATCGGCGTGGTGATCGGCCTCATAGTCGTGCTCATGTATCTGCCGATCTTCGAGCTTGCGGGGAGCTTGCAATGAAGCGGGCCGAAGAGCAGGCCATCGGCGCGGGCCCCGCGGACGGGTTGCTGGCGCCGGAGCGCATCGCTCGGGCGCGTGCCACGCCGTCGAGCGTCGTATGAGCCTTGCTGCATGTCTAGAGGAAGAGTCGGGCCTGGCGCCGGAGGCATTCACGGCGGCGCTCGGTGCCGCTTTCGGCCATCCGATCGCGCGGATGAGCGATCTGCATGCATGGCAGCCGGCGTTCGACCTGCTTCCGTTCACCGAAGCGTTGAGTGCGCAGTGCATCCTGTTCCGCGACGCCTCCGGACATCGCCATGGTGTTTGGCGATCCGTTCGCCACCGAGCGGTTCGCGTGGGGCGAGGAGCGGATCGCCGCGCCCTTTGCCTGGCAGCTCGCGCATTACGCCGACATCGCCGCATATCTCGCGCGCCACGAGGAGACGGTGTCTGCGATGGACGGTGCGCTCCCGACGGCAAAGGGCGTCGCGACCAACGACGCAGGTGTTGAGGAGCTTTCAATCCGGAACATCTCCGAGGAGTCGAGCCCGGTCGTCAAGCTCGTGCGTTCGACTCTCTACGACGCGCTGAAGAACGGCGCGAGCGACGTGCACCTCGAAAGCGTAGCTGGCGGGCTCGCGATCAAGTCCCGGATCGACGGCGTGTTCAACGCGGTGGGGTTAATTGATGGCGCTGCACTTGCCGAGCAGGTGATTTCCCGCGTGAAGGTGATGAGCGAGCTCGACATCGCTGAGCGTCGCGTGCCCCAGGACGGCCGCTTCAAGGCCTTGATCGCGGGCGCGAGATCGATTTCCGGGTCTCGATCATGCCCAGCATCTACGGCGAGGACGCTGTGCTGAGCTTCTCGACCGCCAGTCGCTCTACGAGAGCTGCTCAGCCTGTTGCCTGGAAGTCTCGGCTTCGACCCGGCCGAGCTTGCCGCGCTCCGGCGCTTCGCACGAGCCGTACGGGATGCTGCTGGTGACCGGGCCGACCGGCTCGGGCAAGACCACCACGCTCTACGCCGCCATCTCCGAGGTGAACGACGGCCCCGACAAGATCATCACCATCGAGGACCCGGTCGAGTACCAGCTGCCGGGCGTGCTGCAAATCCCGGTCAACGAGAGAAAGGGCCTTACCTTCGCACGCGGACTGCGCTCGATCCTGCGCCACGATCCGGACCGCATCATGGTCGGCGAGATCCGCGACCCCGAGACCGCGCAGATCGCCGTGCAGGCCGCGCTCACCGGCCATCTCGTGTTCACGACCGTGCACGCGAACGATGTGTTCGACGTGATCGGCCGCTTCACGCACATGGCAGTGGACCCGTTCAGCTTCGTGTCGGCGCTGAACGGGATCCTTGCCCAGCGGCTGGTGCGCCGGAACTGCGCGCACTGCGCCGTAGAGCGCCGCCGTCCGACGGGCTGCAGCGCGATCGGGTCTGAGCGGCGAGCGTCGCGAAATTCGATTTCCGCTTCGGGCAGGGTTGCGGGCAGTGCCGCGGCACGGGCTACAAGGGTCGCAAGGCGATCGCCGAGTTCTGCTGGTCACCGACGAGCTGCGCGAGCTGATCGTCGCGCGTGCGCCGATCCGTAGCCTGAAGGATACCGCGCGTGCGAATGGGACGCACTTCCTGCGCGAGGCGGCGCTCGACTGCGTACGCCGTGGTGAAACCGCCCAGGGAGATCAACCGTGTCACCGTCGTGGCGTGACCGCATCGACGTGTTCCTCGGGCCGCGCGGCGTGCGCGTGGCTCGTACGCGCCGTGGGCTTCGCAAGCACGCCGATCCGGAGCAGATGGTCGAAGCGGACGACGCTGCGGGCTGGCCGGCGCTGATCGATGCGCTGGGACGCGCGCTGTCGAAGGTCGGAGATTCGCATGCAGAGGTCCGGACCACTGTATCCAATCACTTCGTCCGGTACACGCTCCTCCCCGGTATCGAGTTGCTCACTTCCGACGAGGAGCGCGCGGCGCTCGCACGGCACCAATTCGAGGCGATTCATGGGGAGCGTGCCGCCGGATGGCGTGTCGCGCTCGCCGAGCACGGAACGCGGACATCGAGCCTCGCCGCCGCACTCGATGCGGAAATGATCGACGCGCTCGTCGCGACGCTGACAGCAGCGGGCCACGTGCCACGTTCGGTCGAGCCGCTGCTGGCCACCGCATTGAATGCGCTGCCGGGGTGAAATCGACCGGGGCACCGCGTGGTTGGCGGTCGCCGAGCCTGGGCGGCTATGCGTAAGGCGCCCGAGAATCGCCGCTGGGTAGACATTCGCAACGCGCGAACGTCGCGTGCGACGGACGCCGAGCTGGCAGTAGTACTCGAGCAGATGCGGCTGGCCGCCGGCGCCGCTGCCGGCCGCGTGTTCCTGGTATCCCATGACGCGGTCGAGCCAATGCCGAGCATCGGTCCGGACTGGACGGTGCGTGCAGTGCGCCTGGCCGCCGAGACCACGGGGGAAGACCGGAAGGCGGCCTGATATGGAGCGCATGCATCTCGATTTTCTGCATCCGCACGCCCCCCTTTGTCGGACTCGGCGTGGTGCTGCTTCTGGCCGGCGCGACGGCCGCAGGCGCGCTGCTGGTGCAACACTACAGAGTCGCGCGTGAAACGGCGCTCCTCGAGGAGCGCATCTCGGATGCCGGGCGTTTGGCGCGCCGCGCAATGCCGCGCCTCGAGCCATGCGCGTCGGCGGCCGAGCGCTCACCGAGGAGATTCGCGATGCGAACGTGGTGATCGAGCGGTTGAACGTGCCGTGGGACGTGCTTTTCCGCGATATTGAGGCGGTCTCGGGCGATGGTGTGACGCTGCTCGCCATCCAGCCTGACCCCGCGAGCCGCAAAGTGCGGATCGCAGGCGAGGCGCGCAAGCTTGCGGCGGTGCTCGCCTATGTCGAACGTCTCGAAGCGCGCAAGGGTCTCGCGAACGTGTACCTGGTCGCGCACGAGATGCGGGATACGCCGCCCCGGCCGATCGCTTTCACGCTGAGCGCCCAATGGACGGGATCGCGATGAACGCGCTGGTCGATCGGCTGCGGCGCGAGGTCGGACGGCTCGGCGGGGCGGGGGTCGTGGGGATCGGGCTGCTGGTGTTCGCGATGACGTTCTACCTTTCCGCGCATCGCCCGGCCCGCATGGAGCTGAGCGACCTGCGCGCGGAAGCGCGGCAACTGGACGAGCGGCTGCGCACGGGCGATTCCATTTCCCGCCGCGAGGCGGCGCCGGGAGAGCAGCTTGCCACCTTCTATGCGTTCTTCCCACGCGAGGAGTCGACGACACATTGGCTCGCGCGAATCTACGCGGCGGCGGCCGCGAAAGGTATCGCGCTGGAATCGGGCGAATACAAGCTCGACCGTAAGTTGGGTGAGCGCCTTGCGCGCTACGAGATCCTGCTGCCAGTCAAAGGTTCGTACGCGCAAATCCGCGGCTTCGTTGCCGAAGTGCTGGCGACCGTGCCGGCGGTAGCGCTCGAAGAGGTCAATCTCCGGCGCGAGAACGTCCAGAGCCCGCTGCTCGATGCACGCATTCGTTTCACGCTTTACCTGGGAGCGGCGGAATGAGGCTCTCGCCGATCCAACGCTGGGCGATTCTGGGCGCGGCGCTTGCTTTGACGCTCGTGGCGGTGCGCTGGGCCGCGAGCAACGACGACATCGAGGTGAAAGCGCCGCGCCCGCCCGGGGCCGCGGCCGAACCGTCAGCCGAGGCGCCGCCACGCTTGGAGCTCGACCGGCTGAACCGCCTCGCGCACGCCACCCCCGCTGCCGATCCGTTCGCACCTCGCAGTTGGCAAGCGATGGAGCAGGCGGAGACACGCAGGAACGCGCCGCCCCCGCCTCCTCCGCCGCGGCCGCAGGCGCCGACGCTACCATTCAAGTACTTTGGCCAGGCAGTCGAGGACGGCAAGACGACCGTCTTCCTGTGCGCGGCGAGAACAGCTACGTCGCGCGGGCCGGCAGTCAAGCTCGACGACACATACCGCGTGGATCGCATCGACGACCGGGTGATCGTGTTCACCTATTTACCGCTTGGCACTCGCCAGGAGCTGCCGCTCGGCCCCGCCAAGTAGGAGAAGCACCATGAACCGCATCCATCTCGTAGCCGCTACGCTGCTGGCGATCGCAGGCTGCACCGGAATTCCGCAGGTGACCGAAGGCCAGCGCCTGCTTTCCGAGGGCAAGACCGAAGAAGGCCTCGCGATGCTCGAACTTGCGGCCCACGACAACCCGACGAGCGCCGAAGCGCGAAGCACCTTTCAGACTGCCAGGCAGGCGGTGCTCACCGGGCTGCTTGCCCAGGCCGATGCGGCAAGGGTCGCCGGACGCTTCGACGATGCCGAGGCCGATCTACCGCCGGGCGATGCAGATCGTGCCGGGAAGCCCGTATCCGCCGAACGGCATCGCGCGTGGTCGAGCGCGAGCGCCGGATTGCGCGGCTCCTCGAGGAGGCTACCGCGGCGCTCGGCAAGGGCAACTTGGCGAGCGCCGAGCAGAAAGCGGGCGAAGTCCTCGCCGAGGATCCTTCGAACCGCACCGCGCGCGCGATCCTGCAGAAGGTCTACGCGCAAACGAAACAGGAGGACACGGGAACGCCAAGGCTGGATGCCGCGCTTGCGAGGCCGATCACCGTCGAGTTTCGCGATGCGCCGCTGCGCGCGATCTTCGAGGTTATCTCGCGCGGTTACGGCATCAATTTCGTATTTGATCGCGACGTGCGCGCGGACCTGCGTACGACGATCTATCGTCAAGGACGGGAACCTGGACGAGGTGATCCGGCTCCTGCTCCTGACCAATCAGCTCGAGCGCAAGGTGTTGAACCAGAATTCCCTGCTCATCTACCCGCGCACGCCGCAGAAACAGCGCGAATACCGCGAGCTGGTGGTGCGCAGCTTCTACCTTGCCAATGCCGATCCGAAGCAGACTGCCGCGATGGTGCGCGCGCTCGTCAAGACGCGCGACATCTTCATCGACGAGAAGCTCAACATGCTGGTGATCAAGGATACGCCCGAGGCCGTGCAGCTTGCCGAACGGCTGGTGGCGAGCCAGGATCTGGGCGAGCCCGAGGTGATGCTCGAGGTGGAAGTGATGGAGGTGCAGTCGAGCCGGCTGCAGGAGCTCGGCCTCAAGTATCCCGGAGAAGCTCTTCTACGGGGTGCCGGGCGTCGGCACCGGTACCGGCACCGGCACCGGAACCGGAACCGGAACCGGCACCGATGTGGGGCTGCCTTTCCCGCCCGTCGTGCCCGATCAACGGGGGCGGTTTCAAGGTCTTCGTGACCAATCCGGCGATCGTCGCGAACCTGCGCGCGCAGGTCGGCAAGGGAAACCTCCTCGCCAATCCGCGTATCCGGGTCAAGAACCGCGACAAGGCGAAGATCCACATCGGCGAAAAAGTTCCGGTCGTGACCAGCACGTCCGCGGTGAACGTCGGGGTGAGCACGTCGGTGAGCTATCTGGACGTCGGGCTCAAGCTCGATGTCGAGCCGATCATCCATCTTGACGATGAGGTGGCGATCAAGGTGGTCCTCGAGGTGAGCAACATCCTCGAGCAGATCGTGACCAACAACACCGTGGCCTATCGCCTGGGCACGCGCAATGCGGCCACCACGCTTCAGCTCCGTGACGGCGAGACCCAGGTGCTGGCTGGCCTGATCAGCGACGAGGACCGCAAGGCGTCCTCGCGCATTCCGGGACTGGGCGATCTGCCGACGATCGGGCGGCTCTTTTCGAGCGATCTCGACGATTCCAAGAAGACCGAGATCGTGTTGCTCATCACGCCACGCATCGTGCGCAACCTCCTGCCGCCCATCTGCGGTGCCGGCCGTGTACACGTCCGGGCACTGACACCGAAATCGGCGTGGCAGCCGGTGCGCACGCGCGCCTCGGCACCAGGCACCCTTTCGCTTGCGTCGAGCGGATCACCCGCAGGGGTCGTTCGACCGGGCGCCGTTCCGCGCACGACCGTGGCGAGCGCTCAACCGACGGCCGCGTCACCGCAGTTCGCGCTCCTGTTCGCGGCGCCCGCGCAGGCGCAGGCCGGGAGCGAGTTCAACGTACGGTTCGCGATTCCGACCGATCCCTCGCGCGCAGCGTCGTCGCGGTCGTCGCCTATGATCCGAAAGTCGCTCGAGCCGCTCGGCGGCACGGTGTCCGCGCCTGGGCGAGTCAGCGTGAACATCGCCGGTGCGACGGTTGCCGGCGCGCAACCGCCCGCGAGCGATTTGCGATTTCGGGTACTTGCCGGGGCGGCGGGCGCATCCGAGATTCGGGTGGAGAGCGCGACCGCGAGCGACTCGGATGACACCGCGATCGGTGTCGCGGTCCCGGCGCCGCATCGACTCACCATACTTCCCGCGCAATGACTCGATCGCGACGCGGATTTACGCTGATCGAGCTGCTCGTCACGCTCGCCATTATTCGGCGTGCTGGCCTCCTGCGGTCCTTCCGCTCGCCGAGCTCGCGGTCAAGAGGTCGAAGGAGCGAGAACTGCGCGCCTGCGCTCCGCGAGATTCGTGGCGCACTCGACGAGTACAAGCGCGCGTTCGACGAGGGGCGCATCGCCAAGAAGGCTGACGAGTCCGGCTACCCGCCCTCGCTGGATGTGCTGGTGCAGGGCATGACCAACGAGAAGGATCCCAAGAAGGCCAAGATCTATTTCCTGCGCCGGATCCCGCGCGATCCGTTCAGCATCGATCCCGCGACGCCGCCGGCGAGTACCTGGGGCGAGCGCAGTTATGCGAGCCCTCCCGACGCTCCGGCCGCGGGTAACGACGTGTTCGACGTCTATTCCCTCTCGGAGGGTGTCGGCCTGAACGGCATTCCCTACCGGCAGTGGTGAGAGAGAAGTGAGCCGTGCGATGAAAGAGGGGTGGTTTTCGTCGTTTCCCCTCCTTTCCAAGGAGGGGTGGCCGCGCAGCGGCCGGGGTGGTTTTTGCGCGCACTCAACCGGATTCACCCTCATCGAACTTCTGGTCGTCATGGCAATCATCGCGACGCTGCTGACCCTGGTGATTCCGCGCTACTTTGGCAGTGTGGACCGCTCGAAGGAGGTCGTGCTCAAGCAATCGCTTGCGACAGTTCGCGAAGCAATCGACAAGCACTATGGTGATACGGGACGCTACCCGGAAAGCCTGCAGGATCTCGTCGACAAGCGCTATATCCGGAGCCTGCCGTTCGACCCGGTGACGGAGAGCACGGCGACCTGGGCGCTCGTTCCGCCTGCGGATGCGGCAAAGGGCGGTGTCTACGACCTGCATAGCGGGGCGCCCGGAACGACACGGGACGGTACGCCCTTCGCGGAGCTCTAGTGCACCGGCCTTCCGGACAATTCGGATTCACCTATATCGGGTTGCTGATTCTCGTCGCGATTGCCGGAGTCGCACTTGCCGGGGTCGGACAGCTCTGGAGCACGATCGCGAAGCGCGACCGGGAGGCGCAGCTGCTCTTCGTCGGCGATGAATTCCGTCGCGCAATCGGGAGCTACTACGAGGGCTCCCCCGGAGTGCATCAGTTTCCCCAGGCGCTCGAGGATTTGCTCGAGGACAGACGCCTGCCCGTGGTGCGCAGGCACCTGCGCAAGATCTATGTCGATCCGATGACGGGCGGCACGGAATGGGGTCTGATCAAGAACGGTAACGCCATCCTGGGCGTGCACAGCCTGTCCAAGGACAAGCCGCTCAAGACCGCGAACTTCAGGCCGGAGGATGCGGCATTCGAAGGCAGCGGCGCGTATACGGACTGGATTTTCACGTATCAACCGGCATCTGCCGGATCCAATTCGCCGGTGCAGGCGCCGGGCGCAGCGGGTGGCGCTGCACGGCAGCAAAGTAATTGATCCTCGGCGACACAATCGATCGCCATACCTTCGTTTAGGCGCTTCGGCCTATTTACTGGCGATGTGCGGAGTGTTCTGCTGCTGCATCGCCAACGGCTCCGATTGTTCGAGTCGCCGACGATCCCTCGAATGCAAAGCAAGTAAAGCGGTACTACCGGGGGAGGGGGATGGCCTGGCCCTGCGGTGCTCAATACGCGTGCGGATCGGATATCCGGGCTGGGTCGCGCCTCCGAATTTCCGGTTTCGCCGTCCGGCATCGAATCTTCGCTGCCGCACCGCAAACTGCGTGCGGTAACGCTGTCAGCCCTGATCCAGTCACGGGCCTGTCCCGCGCGCACGCGCAGCGCTTTCCGGATTCCAGCACCTGGTGCGGGCGCTCGTGATGCACCAGTCCCGCAAGATTGCTCGCGACTTCGGCGCTCGTGACCGAGGGGGCTTGCAGCGAGCGCTCGATTTCATCGATGCGCATCTTGGTGAGCGACTGACGCTGATGACGATCGCCGACGAGGTCCGATTGAGCCCGTATCACTTCGCCCATGTCTTCAAGCGAAAGATCGGTATCGCGCCGCACCAATACGTCATGCAACGGCGACTGGAGCGCGCCGAGCAACTGCTCGCCCACACCGATCTGCCGATCGTGGCAATCGCGGTGGAGCTGGGCTACGCCAGCCAAAGTCACTTCTCGGAACAGTTCCACCGGGAGACCGGTGTTACGCCGCTTAACTATCGCCTGCATCGATAAGGCGTATCGCCCGCGTCGATACCGCGCGATTCCAAAGCAGCCAGCGCAAGTTTTCGGTATACCGCGCGCGCCCGTAACGATAAACACGATCCCGTCTGTCCCACACCCGTGGGAAAGACCCTGTCGTCTTCATTGATGCGGTGCAAGGCGACATCACGTCGCTGGTGTGTGGCGAACAAGATCCTTACTGGGAGAACAAAATGAACTTGTTATCCGTCAAGCACAACAAGACACGATTCATTGCAATCTCCGCTGCAACATCGGCGGCACTGGTGATCGGAATCGGAAGCGCGCTCGCGGATGTGAGCCAAAGCGGCGAACAGAAAAACATGCGCCGGTTGGGACACGTCGATCTGCAGGGGCGGTCGGCCTATCAACCGAACGTCATCAAGTACCCGAACGGAAAAACGATTGCGTTTGTCGGCACGCATGGTGGCAGCGCTGCCAATCCGCTGAACGGTGGCGCGATCGAATTGAACGGAACGATGATCATCGACGTCACCGATCCGAAGCACCCGAAGGAGAAGTTCCACATTCCAGCCCCGGCGGGGGGGCAGTCGCAAATGGTGCGGATGTGCCTGGGGAAGGACCTGCCGGGCGGCCACGCCGATGGCGTCTATCTCCTGCGCAACGTGCAGGGCGGCGCCTCCTCCGGGTTCCAGCTTTGGGATGTGTCGAACGTCAGCAATCCCTCGTTGCTGAAAGAAGTGAAAGGCATCCGCAGCACGCACAAGGACTGGTGGGAGTGCACGACCGGGATCGCTTATATGCCGGGCAGCAGAGGGGATCTGGGAGCCGCTAAAACCTGGCGCCAAAGCCAGTCGATGGTCATCTATGACTGGAGCAATCCGCATAACGGAAATCCTCCAATATACATTCGCACCTTCGGTTTGCCGGGCGGAGAACCGGGTTCAGTCGAAGAGATTCCTCCATCGCTCCATGGCCCGATCAGCGCTTTCGAGCACCCCAATGCTGCAGGCGCGCTGGCACGAGCTGCGGGGCCGGATGACGTGATCGGCAATCGCATCTACATGGCCTACGGGGTCGGCGACGATGGCGTTCTCCAGATCCTCGACCGGAAGAAACTGCTGCCGCCCTCGCACGGTGGAACGTGGACGCGGCGACCCCGATAATCCGTCGGTTGCGGATTTGCTCGAGCCACAAGTCGGGATTCTTCATATGTCGCCGGATCAGGGCGGCCACACCAGCTTCCCGGTGTTCGGGCTCCAGCCGAAGGGGTATCAGAACTACAACGAGTTCAAGACGCGCGACATCGTGCTGCTCGCTTCCGAGGCGACGGCGAACCTGTGCAACGAGTCGCCGCACTGGAGCTTCGTCGTCGACGTCACGGTCGAGAATTCGAAGACTGCTCCTCCTGGAACGCGGGTCGAGCCAGACCCCTGGCAGGGTCCGATGGTCATTGCAACGATGTCGGTCGACCCGCGCACGGGCGAGAAATATCCGCGTGGCAACTACTGCACGCGCGGGGCGCGCTTCGGGGTGCATTCGAGCGAGGAGAACTTCAGGAACCCCTACTACGGAAGGTTGACGTTCCTCGCCTACTTCACTGGCGGCGTGCGAGCGTGGGACATCCGTGAGCCGCAGGCACCGGTGGAGGTCGGCTTTTATGTGCCCGAGAGCAACGCGAACACCGCTGCCTCTGGCTATATGACGAACAATCTCGAGGTCGACAATCGCGGGTATATCTACGCCTCCGACCGAGGCGGCTCCGGGCTCGATATTCTGGAGTTGCGCGGCGAAGCGAAGACGATCGGGCTCGGGAAGGGTAAGGGGCACGGCGAACATGATGACGATGACGACGACGATGACCATGACCATCACGACCGTCACTGAGCTGCGCTGAACAGAGGATCATGACCTAGCGCTTCGACGCAGTACGCTAAAGGCGTTCGGCAAGAAGCCGCAGTCTCGACGAGAAGGCACGCCGCGAAGGCGTGCCTTCTTTTTTCCAGAAGTCGGTCGGTGACTTCTGCGTCGCATCGCGATTTGCGATGCGCGGTGTGCACCTGCAACATCGTCACGACAGGTGGGAAGCTTCCCACATCTGCGGCGATTGTCCCAAAAATGCGAACGCTGAGCCGCGTCCAATGGGAAGCGAACGCGCATCCCACTGACAATCAGTCTCGCCGCCTGAGCGGACAATCGGAGATGTATCAATCGATGCGCGTAACGTATGCTCTAGTGGCGCCGCTACGGTATTCGGAGCGGCACGCTAATCCATAAGCACAAACACGTTCCAAAGGAGGGCTACATGTCACATGCGTCTCGAGTGAATTTTGCTTGCGCTGCAGCATGGGCGGGCGTTGGATTACTGGTCGGCTTGACGGCTGCGTTGCCGGCTGCGGCCCATGACGACGACCGGAATGGGCGGAACTGCGACGGCAAGGAAACGATCCGGCTCGTCAATGGCCGGATCCACACGATGGACAGCAGGGAGAGGGTGGTGTCCTCGGTGCTGATCAAGGATGGAAAGTTCGCCGCGGTGGGAAATTCCTCCGGGGGCGACGGCGATGACGGCTGCACAAAAGTCATCAACCTGCGCGGACGCACCGCGATACCGGGCATCATCGACAACCACAATCACATCATCCTGCTCGGGCTGCGCCCCGGCAACGACGTGCGCCTCGACAAGGCGCGCACGGTAGGCCAGGCCCTCGATATGCTTGCCGACAGGGCCAAGGAGCTGGAGGACGGCGCGTGGGTCGTCAGCCTCGGCGGAATCAACGCGAGCCAGTTCCTTGCTCCTTCGGGGGAACGACGGTTTCCGACCATCGCCGAGCTGAGCGCCGCGCTTCCGAAGCATCCGGTCTACCTGTTCGAGAGCTTCGCCGGACCCGGGCGCACGAACGACCTGGGCAAGGCGTTCTTCGAGAGCAAAGGCGTTCCGGTGAATGCCGACGGTACGCTCAATCCGGGGTTCGTCAACAGTCCGGCACTCCTGGGCCTGCAGGCGCTGCGCGACCTTCCGGAGCACAACAATCTCGGGGCCCAGATGGATGGCTTGCTGGACGCGCTGGAGTTCGGTCTTTCCGTGGGCGTGACCACGCACCTCGACCAGGGCAGCTTCCACTTCGCGGAGTCCTATTACGGCAATACGGGCTCCGCCGTCGATGGCCTCGCGTCCTTCGACCAGTACCGGGCGTTCGACTCCGTGCGAGCGTTGCACGCGAAGGGCGAGTTGCCGGCGCGCCTCCAGATCAATTACCTGCACATCGAGCCCGATCCGGAGACGCCACAGCTGCAGCAGCGGCTGAACAACACCGTTCCCTTTCTGGGCGACGAGTGGCTGGCGAATGGCGCCATCGGCGAGTTCACCGGCGGCGCGCCGTTCGGCGGTATCGGTTCGCCGGCATGGATGAACGGCACGCGCCTGGTGGCGCTGAACGGTTGGCGCAATGAGAACCACTCGCTCAGCACCAGCGACTTCGCCACCATTCTCAATTTCTGGGATACCGTGAATACCGAGCTCAGCACTTCGGGCATCCCCCAGACGCCGGCAAATCCCGCCCATGCTGCCGTAGTGAATCCGGACGGCATCACCAAGCTGCGCTGGGTGGTCGCCCACGTTCCGTTCATCACCGACCAGTACATCGAGCTCTCGAAAAGGCTGGGGGTCGGACTGAGCGTGCTCGGCGGGTGGCGCTGGCTCAGTGGAACGCCGGGCAGCGTCGAAGCCGGCCCGCCGTTTCGGACCATCCTCAAGCTGGGCGCGCGCGCCGGGATGAGCTCCGACGGCATGCAGATCTCGGTCATGGACCCGTGGGCCGGCATGTACTACGCGGTCACCGGGAAGAATGCCGCCGGTCAGGTGATCAACGGCAGCCAGACCATCAGCCGGAAGGAAGTGCTGCGTCTTTACACCGCGGACAATGCCTGGTTTCTCGGACCCCAATGGGAAAAGCACGTCGGGACCATCGAGGAGGGCAAGTGGGCCGACGTGGCGGTGCTGAGCGACGACTACTTCAAGGTGCCGGACGAGAAGATTCCGGACATCCAGTCCGTGCTGACGATCGTGAACGGCAAGGTCGTCCACGACAACCTCGACGGCAATAAGAACAAAAAGCGGCACCACCGCCATCACTGACGCGATGGTTCCGATGGCCGCAGGCTGAAAGCGCGGCGGCGCAGGAAGAGGGCATGCCGTCTCGGCATGCCCTCTTGCGTTATAGGCGTGCGCCTATCGCCAGGACTTCGGATGCCGGAGGTCAGTCCTCGAGGATGCCGGTGGCAACCAGGCGCCACCCGCGTTCACGATCAGCAGCACCGGGGTATCACATGGCGCGGGTGGCGGCGATGAAAGCACGCCCCCGATCTTGAAGGCGCCATCGGGCTCGAGTGGAACGAGCTCCGATGAATGCGCAGACGCGGTGGCAGCCGGGTCGCAGAAGAGCGCGGCGCGGACGCTCTGATTGCCGGTAGTCCCGATGCCCTCGCCGCCGGCGAGGAGCAGGCCGCGTCCAGCGACCCGGATGCTTCCATCGGTCTTGATCTTGGCATCCAGGCGCGCGATCACCCAGGGCTGGCCGCCAGGATTGCGACCGCGAACCACGTTGGTGACCACGGTGGGGATCTCGGAAGGCGCGACCGGTTGATTGACCCGCGACGTCGGAATTACTCCTATCCCCCTTGGAAGCGGAGCAGCGTGTCGCGCGCGTGCACGGAAAACGAAATGACAAAGCCGAGTGTGATCAACGCAATCTTTGCGAACTCCATCGGTTTTCGATATTCCTCCTTTGTGTGCGAACCGTATGGGCGAGCGCGAACAGCGACGCGATCGCAGGCAGCAGAGCCTCGCCGAGGCGCTCGAGGTGTCTCAGCAGTCGGTGGCCGCCTACGAGGTCGGGCGGCTCAGGATCGCGGTGTCGATGCTGCCGCGGCTCGCCCGGGTGCTCGGGATGTCCGCCGAGGCCTTGATCGGCGAGACCGTGAAGCCCGCCCGGCGCGGGCCCACGCCCAAGCTCCAGCAGCAGATGCAACGCATCAGCCAGCTTCCCAAGACCAAGCAGCGCTTCGTAATGGGCGTGCTCGAGAGCGTGTTCGCCCAGGCGGGCCGCTAAGCGAGGACCCGAGCGCGAGTGGCCAAGACGAAGGCGGCAGTGCCGGCCGAGCAGATCGCCAACGCGATCCTCGTCGTGCGTGGCCACCGGGTGATGCTCGATGCCGACCTCGCCGGCCTCTACGGCGTCGAGACCCGAGCGCTCGTTCAAGCGCTCAAGCGCAACGCCGAGCGCTTCCCGGAGGATTTCTGCTTTCAGCTCGAGGCCGAGGAACTGGAGGTTTTGAGATCACAAACTGTGATCTCAATCCCGAGGCGCGGCGGCGGGCGCACCGCCCCTTACGTCTTCACCGAGCAGGGCGTGGCAATGCTCTTCTCGAGCGAAGCCTCGGCGTCCTCATTGAACGGGCAGCGCCCCAAGTCCTTGCCGGCTTTCTTGAGTGCGATCCCTCGGCGGCGACCAGGCGCGCGGCCGAGACCTCGCTCTTCAGCCGCTCGATTTCCGCTTCGGGATGCGCACCATCGATTTCCGGCCTCCGGCTAAATCCTGTCAAGAGGATTGGAGTAAAAATAACTCTACTGCAGATTACTCCATCATAGAGTATTGTCAAGCCTCCTCCACCAACCCAGGGTTACGCTCATGGCCATCGCCCTCACCGCCGATCGACTCGTCCATGAGCATCAAGGACGAACGCTTCTTCAAGGAGGTCGGCGCCCGCGTCGCGCAGCTGCGGAAGGACCAGGGCCTGACCCAGACCCAGCTCGCCGAGCGCCTGGGCATCGCCCAGCAGACGCTCGCCCATTACGAGGTCGGACGCCTGCGCGTGGCGGCCTCCATGCTGCCCACGCTCGCACAGGTCCTGGGCACCTCCGTCGAGGAGCTGATCGGCCAGCCCGCCGGCGCCAGGCAAGCGCGGGCCCGCCCCGCGCCTGCAGCAGCAGCTCGAGCGGCTCTCGGCACTACCGAAACCCAAGCAGCGCGCCGTCATGGAAGTGCTCGAATCGATGCTCGCCCAGGCCGCGCGCGAGGAAGCACGCACATGACAGAACTCGAACTGAAGCTGTCGTTGCCCGATCAGCTCGCCAACCAGGCAAAGGCCGCAGGACTGCTCACCTCGGAGGCGATCGAGCGCCTCGTGCGCGAGGCGATCAGGAAGGCGGCCGCCGAGCGCCTAATCGAGATCGGCAGGCGCCTGCGCGAAGCCGGTGGGCCCGAGATCACCGAAGCAGAACTCGAATCCGAACTGAAGGCGGTGCGCGCCGAGCTTCGCGAGGCCCGTGCGGGTCGTTCTTGACACCAACGTCGTCGTCTCTGCCCTGCTCTGGGGCGGCACACCCGAGCGGCTGATCGAACCCGCCGGCGAAGGCAGGCTCGAGCTCTTCACCACGGAAGCGCTCCTCGTCGAGCTCGCCGGCATCCTCGGACCGGCCCAAGTTCGCCGCAGAAGCTCGGGCAGAAGGATGTCTCAACGCCGCCGAGATCCTCGCGCGCTATCGGGAACTCGCCGAAACCGTCGAGGCCGGACCGATCCTAGAAGCGCAACTGCGTGACCCCGACGACGCCGCGGTGTTGCTGCGCACTCGCCGCCGCGTTGAGGCAATCGTGACCGGCGATGCCGATCTGCACGCGCTCGGCAACTACCAGGGAATTCCCATCCGCAGCGCCGCCGCAGCGCTCGCCCTCATCATCGCCATACCCTGAAGAAGCAACGCCCGCGCGAAGGCGGGCGTTGGTGGCGAGTCTGACCCCATTGATCCCACGAAATCAGCTTACGCAGGTGCATCTGCCGATAGATATGCAGCGGTCACCATGGCGGCAATCTCCGAGATCGACTGCGCTCGGTCCACGTTCGCCACGAGCTCGTCGGAGCCTCCAGCTGAATTCCACTTCTGCTTGCCTCGGATGGCGCTGAGAACAAGCCGTCGAACCTCCTCGACCCCGACCATTTTCTCGTGCCCTGAGGCGATTAGCGCTACTTGGATTCTTTGGTTCAGGAAAATGTTGAAGCCAAAGAACGGCCCCACCCCGCGCAACTTCCTTGCCTCTGAGATCTGTAGGGCCTTGCCATCCGAGTCGATCAAGAACAGATCGTTGAAGAAGCCGTTGCGCAGCGCCGGCATCGTGCATTGTTCCAGTTCTTCGATGTTCCTGGCCGGGAAGACCATGCCCTTCGAGACCGCAGTACTGGATAGCGCAGCAGATCAGTTCTCACATCCGCAGTCATTGTCGAATCCTGCATTTGCACCTTTGCCAGCGATGTCCGCGCCCAAGACTTTCGCCCATGTCGGACTTCCGTACCAAACACGCTCACCGAAGTTGAAGGCGTTGGGACCCCAGCCATGAACGGCGTCGTGAAATGCCCGACTCTCCATCGGCATGAGATTCCAGGGTTGATTTCCAATCGTCTCCGAGAATGAACCTTCCGTCATGAACTTCTGTGGAATCGCCCAGTGATGGACAGGCGTGCCCTTTGCGAGTCCGCGTGTCCGACCGTACCAATCCCTCGTCACCTTCCACGCATGGGAGCCAGTCTTCCACGCTCCTTTGCAAAACGCCTTGACTGTGGTGCCAACCAAGAAGACGTCCGAAGCTGCCATATGCAACTGTTAATTGTCCTCCAGATGTAACGGCCATTCTGGAAATCGTCGATTGATTCACGTCCCGAGCCCCATATCGGGATGAAGCTTTCGGCCGTTCCCGGAGGGCCAACCTGCAATCCATTAGGATCGACGTAGCTTAATGGATTTCCATCGACATAAGCATAAGCGTTAATCCCACCAGCCAGCCCAATCGGATCCGATCTGGACGTATCGTCCTGTGGCGCGGATCGTAATCGCGGAAGTAGTTGTAGTGGAGATTTGTTTCCTTGTCGAAGTACTGGCCCGGGAACCGCAGGTTCACCGCGAAGACTCCCAGCCCCGCGGGGTTCTCGTTCGGCGGGATGTCGCCGAAGGGCGCGGTGTCCCAGCGCCAGCGCTCCTGGTTCGCCGTATTGGTCACCAGACGCGGCGCGTTGACCTGGTCGGCGTAAACGTAGAAGGCGACCGGACTTGCCGTGGTGCCCTGGAGAATCGCGATTGGTTGGTCGCCCAGGTACACATACTCCTGGATGTGCGCACCGCCGCTCTTGTACTCGCCGAGCAGCTTCCCTTGTTCATCGTAGACGAAGCGGTTCGTTCCGCTTGCGATGAGGCTCGTCGGGCCCTGCTTTCTCAGCCGCTCGCCGAGCGCGCTGTACTTGTAGGTGACCGTGTTCGAGCCGCGCGTGGTCGATTTCATCCGCCCGCGGTTCGAGTAGACGAAGGTCTGCGTGCCGTCCGCGGTGGTATTGCCTGCCGCATCGTAGGTGAAGGTCTTGCCGGGGCTGGGGCCCGCGGTCGCGCTGAGCCGGTTGCTCGCCGCCGCGACCGTGTAGGGGTAGTTGTTTTCCCCGATCGTCACCGAGGTGCGGTTGCCGTTGGCGTCGTAGGTATATGACTGGCTCGACGCATTTGCAGCGAAGCTCGTGAGCCGGTCGAGGATGTCATAGCCGGCGTTTAGGCTGAGGCTCGGCGTCCCCGAGTCGGTGACCGACGTGATGCGCCCGGCGTCGTCATAGGTAATGGTGCGCGTCGAGGCGCCGACCGGGAAACTCAGCAGGCGCCCGTCGGCGTCGAAGGTACGCGCATAGGCAAGCCCGTTCCCCCAGGTGAAGCCCTTGACCGCCCCGAAGGGTACGTAGCTCGCCCCGGAGAGAATCGTCGCCCCGTCGACGGAAATCGCGCTGACGCGTCCTGCCCCGTCGAAGGCGAAGGTTACGACCTTGCCCGACGGGTAGGTTATCGCGTTTAGGCGTCCGTAGGCGTCGTACCCGTAGGACACGCTGAGCGTTTTGTTGCCCGTGACCTGGATCTTCGCCGCGACACGGCCCTGGCCGTTGTAGGTCCACGTGGTGGTGGCCGCCTCGTCGACGGTCTTAGTCAGCCTTCCCTTGGCATTGGGCGCCCCGCCGGCGCCACCGTCGTACTCGAAGGTCGAGTCGGTCCCGGACGAGAAGTCGTGCTTGGCGACCCGGTTAAGGGCGTCGTAGGTGTAGGTCGTGGTCTTATTGCGAGCGTCCTTGTTGGTCTTGACGTTGCCCGCCGCATCGAAGGTCCGGATCGTCGTGCCGCGGTCCGGGGACACCTCCTGAGTCTCGTCGGCAAGTCCCGATACCTTGTAGCTCGTCGCGAGGCTACGCGGATCGGTGACCGAGGTGATCTGGTCCAGCCCGTCGTAGCCGTAGCTCGTGAGCCCCGAGAGGGAATTGGTAACTTGCTTAAGGCGGTTGAGCGCATCGTAGGCTAGCACCGAGAGGTCGTTCGGGCTGCCGGCAAGCGGACCGTCAATTGAGGTCAGGTTGCCCTGATTGTCGTAGCCGTACTGGATGATCTGCGTGGCCGGGCTCGTGCCGCCGATGTCCTTCACCTTGCGATTGAGGCTGTTGTACTCGTGCAAGCGCGTGGCAACGAGCGTACTCGACGGGTCGTAGACATCCTCGCGGGTGCGGTTGCCCATCGCGTCGAGCGTGTAGGCGACCCTGTTCCCCAGGTTGTCCCGCACCTCCGTAAGCCGGTGGGCGTTGTCGTACGTGTACTCGATGTAGCTCGCATCCGGCAACGTCACCCGGGTGAGCTGCCCGACGTTGTCGTAAGCATAGCCCGTCGTCTCGGCGCCGACCGTGCGAGAGGTGAGGCGCTGGCGACTGTCGTAGACGAGCGTGGTGACAAGGCCGTTCGGATCGGTGATCTCGCGCGGCTTACCGTGCGCATCGTAGTTGCCTAAGGTCGTCACGTGCCCCAACGCGTTGGTCACTGAGATGAGATTCCCGCTGGACTCCTCGAAGAGCGGGGTTGTGGTGTCGGCGACGTCGGTGCGCGGCCCGTCAATGACGATCTGGACCGCCACGCCGGGATTCGAGGTGCCGTAGGTGTACGCGTACGTCCAGGTGCGTGCTGTGCCTACTGAGTCGGCCGAGCAGCCGAGCGCGCCCAGGGCGTCGTTCGTGGCCTGCACCGTCCGGCTCGTCAAGTTGCCCTTGGCGTCGTAAGCAATTGTGGTGATGCGCTCGGGCTCGCAAACCTTGGTCGGCAGTTGCCAGGTCGTGTCCCACTGGGTGGTGATCTTGCGCTGCACAGTGCCCACGGCCGGCGTCCAGCTGGTGACATCGGCCGGGCAAGAGCCGGTCAGGCCTTCGCCGCGCGCAATCTCGAGGTTGCGCGCCGATTCGTACGTCGAGCAGGTCAGGTTGCCGTTCCAGTCCGTGCGTGACGCGACGTTGCCATTGGAATCGTAGCTCTTCTCCGCGGGACCGCAGGCAGGGCAAGCGGAGCCCGTCATCGACGTGTACCGGCGCACGCCGAGGATCGTCTGGAATGTGTACGTTTGTGCAGCGCCCAGCGCGTCGGTGACGTTCGTCGAGCCATCGGTGTTGTATGTGAGGTTGACCTGTTCCGCGCCGCCGGCGTGTTCGGTTAGGTTCGCTCTGCCTTGGCTGTCGTAGCCGAAGGTGGCATAGCGGTGGCCGTTTTCGTCCGTAATGCCGGTGAGGGCGTGCTGATGGATTGAATCTTCGTAGTGGTATGTCCGCACGCCCGTGTCGGGATACGTCACCGAGAGCAGGTTCCCGCTCGAATCGTACGCATACGTGTACGCGCCGCCCGCGGGGTCGGTCATGGTGTTGACCCGGCTGGACGCGTCGTAGGTGAGCGCGATAGTTCGTCCGAAAGGGTCGGCGACCGATATCAGCAGGTCGGGCGCCGGCGCGATTGTGGGCGGCGTCTGCGCCGTGCTGTAGGCGAGGGTCTGCGTCAGCCCCGCCCGGTCGGCGATGGTGAGGAGCTTTCCGGCGACGTCGTACGTCTCGACGCGGTCGCCATTGGCGGAGGTGTAGCGCCAGCCGGTCGGGTTTCCTCCCCGTCAGCGAGCCGCTCCAGCTTGTCGGTGATGTCGCCGTCAGGCGTCCAGACGCCGCCGTTCAGGACGAAGAGGAATATCTTGCCGTCCTGCCGCGACACGGTTGCCGTGTTCGCGTCGAGTCGAATCGCGCGGTCGTAGGAGTGCAACCACTGCGGGCCGAGCGCCAGAGGATTGGGGCGATAGCTCTCGAGGAGGGTGCTGTTGTACATGCGCTCAAAAAAAAGGGGGAAGGGGCCGTGGCCGCGGTAGTCCTGTTCGCGCTGGTACTTGTTGCCGCTGCCCGGGTCGCAAGGATTGCCGCGGCTCTGATCGTTGCCGCTGTGACACATCCCGCCCTGCGACTTCGCGAGGTTCTCGCACCCCTCTGGTGGACACGAAGGAGTGACGCAAGCACCATCTTGCGGCTCAGTCCCTTCAGGACACTGAGCGACGCACGCGCCGCCTGAGTAGTACGTGCTCGTCTGCCCGCACTTACAACCGCCCGAGCCATCTGACTTTGTGATGCCCCACCCACCGCCCGGACAACCGAGATCAACCCAACCGACGTGAAACGGCCAATTCGGACAATACAGATCGCGCGATAGCGTCGACGCTTGATTCGCAGGACGGATATAGTCTGATCCCTGCTGATTCGCGGGGATCCCGGCTCCGCAGTACGCCTCCCCCAACATGCTACGCACCGTGTCCCACGCAGAGTACGGTTGCTGGTAGCGAGTATCCGCCGCCCAAAGCAAGTCATCATTGACGAACGCGAACGCGGAAGAGGCATTGCAACCAAGCAAGATCCCAAGCAAGAGGTGGCGTACCGCGGTCACTCGAGGTGATCTAAGAAGGTAGCGACGGCACGCATTGACGAGGCGTAGGAGCCTTCCGCGCGAGGCGGCCTCAGCGCGCAAAGTGCACTGCATGATTCCTCCCCTTTTTCGCCCCGAATTCGATCGGGTCGTATTCGGCTTCTGCAGCCACTGGCCCGTCGGTGCCTTTTGCTGCCAGGGGGAAATCTGCGCTCCCTGCCCGTTCGATCACAATAGGCCGAACGGTCTACGCGGAGTCTGTGTCGAGCAACGTACTTTGAAGACTCAAGTGCCAAGTAATCACCGACCGATCGCGCGGTGTTGACCTGTGGGAACGCCGACATCGAGAACTACTCGGGGTTCAGGCACCACAGCACAACGCCGCGTCGCGACTCTCGCTATATTGGCCTGGAGGGTGGTTCCCATAACCCCGGACCTGACTACTCCTAGCCGCCGAATGTCGGAATATCCGAGACCCTGGAAGCTCTTCTCGTTCGCGTTCGGGATGGCGTTCCTGGTCTACAGGGCGCAATACATGAACCCCGACGACTGGGACATCCCGGTGTCGATCATCATTGGGGTATCAGCCTACCTGCTCGCGCCGTGGTCGAGCACAACTCCCGGTGGAAAATGGCCCTTGCCGTGTTCTTCGGCTCGCTCGTAGTCGATGGCCTCTACGTCGCGTGGCACACGTACGCGGGCAATCCGATCTGGCGGGTTGGCAACGCACACGCCTCGGTGCCGATGTACCTCGCGTGCATGGTCATCTGGGGCCGGAATGAGAGCCTTGCTGAGAGCATCGCTGCGATTCGCAAGGGATTGGCCTAAGTTCGTGGCGTAATGCCCCGGGGGTCAATGCTCACGACTAAATCCTGGCGGCGCGCACTGACGCATCTGCAATTGCACTTTACTGGCTTGCGCGACTCGTAGATAGATCAATCGAGTCTGACCCCTTTGATACTCTCTAGTCGGTCGCGCTAGTCCGCGTCGCCGCCGGGGCGCGGTGCGCCGGCGAGCCTTCGTGCGGCACGGGTGCGGGCGCGTAGCAGTATGACCTCGATGGTCACGACGGCGACGGCAACCGCGTACGAGCCCCAGACATACAGCCCGCGCCCGCCCATCGAGAGAAAGTGCTCGAGGCTCTGCCACTTCATTTCGGGAGTCCTTTCAGGTCGCGGACCCAGTCGGCGTGGCGTTCGCGCTCCAGGATGATCGCACGCACGCGCGTGAGCGTCGCGCCGATGCAGTAGCTCCAGAAGGCGAGCGCCATGACGAGCATCCCCCACAGCATCGTCGCGGCCATGGAGGGGCTCCGGGTCAGGCTAACCGATGCGCCCTGGTGCAGCGTGTTCCACCACTGCACGGAGAAGTAAATGATCGGCACGTTGACCACTCCGACAATCGCAAGCAGTGCTCCGGCGCGATCGGCGCGGCGTGGATCGTCGATCGCGGCCTGCAGCGCCATGAAGCCGAGATAGAGAAAGAGCAGGATCAGCTCGGAAGTGAGGCGGGCGTCCCAGACCCACCAGGTGCCCCACATCGGCTTGCCCCATAACGCGCCCGTCCAGAGCGCGAGAAAGGTCATCCAGGCGCCGGTCGGCGCGATCGCCTGCGCCATCATCGACGAGAGCCGCGTCCTGAAGGCCAGTCCGATCGCCGCCCAGAATGCCATGACCACGTACAGGAACATCGACATCCAGGCCGTGGGAACGTGGATGAAGATGATCCGATAGCCCTCGCCTTGCTGGGCGTCGGTCGGGGCGACGAAGAAGCCGATATAGAGCCCGATTGCGCCGAGGATCGCCGCAAGCGCGTAACAGGCCGGCGCCACCTTTCCAGCGAGGCCGTAGAAGGTATGGGGCGCGGCGAAGTAAAACCAGTTGATGCGGCCGGCCATGCGCTTGCGTGTCGCTTCCCTCATTCGTTCATGTGCCGTCATTCCAGAGAGATCCTGAGTGCGAGCGCTGCGGCCCACGGGGCGAAGAACACCGCCAGAACCAGCAGCGCGCCGAGCACCGAGAGGTGCGCGCCCGCCCCGAGCCCCGAGGCGACCGCCTCCACCGCGCCGGCGCCGAATATCAGGACTGGAATGTATAGCGGCAGCACCAATAGGGAAAGCAGCACGCCCGCGCCGCGCAGCCCGAGCGTGAGCGCTGCGCCGATCGCGCCGATCAGTCCCAGCGTCGGCGTGCCGAGGAGCAGGGCGAGCATCAGGATGCCGAGCGACTCCCCGTTCATGTCGAACGCGAGTCCGAGGAGCGGGGCGAGCAGCACCAGCGGCAGCCCGGTGACGAGCCAGTGCGCCGCCACCTTCGCACCGACCAGCAGGCCGAGCGGATGCGGCGCGAGCACGAGTTGCTCGAGCGTGCCGTCGGCATAGTCGCCGGCGAAGAGGCGGTTGAGCGCCAGCATGGAAGCGAGCAGTGCTGCCACCCAGACGACGCCGGGCGCCATCGTGCGCAGGAGGCCCATATCCGGTCCGACGCCGAGCGGAAAGAGGGTCACGACGATCACGAAGAAGAACAGCGTCGTCGCCACGTCCGAGCGCCGGCGCATCGCGAGCAGCAGATCGCGGCGAAGCACGCAGGCGAACGCGGCGACGGGCGCGGAGGCGCTCATCGCCCCAGCCGCAGCTCGACGCGCTTCCGCGCGGCGATGTCCACGTCCTGATGAGTGGTGTAGACGACGATGCCTTCACCGCCGAGCTGATCTGCGATGATTCCCGTCAGTTCCGTCACGGCATGCGGGTCGAGCGCGACGAACGGCTCGTCGAGCACCCACAGCCGGCTCCGCTCGCGAAAGAGCAGCCGCGCGAGCGCGACACGCCGCTTCTGGCCCTGGGACAGTACGCGCGTGGGCAGATCCTCGAATCCTTCGAGGCCCAGGCGGGCGAGAGATTCGCGCGCGCTCGCCCGCGTCACGGGTACTTCGGCAAGCGTCTCGGAGACGAGCAGATTCTCGGTCGGGGTCAGGTCGTCCTTGATCGCGTTCTGGTGTCCGAGATAGAAAAGCTCGCCCCGGTAGGATTCGCCGAGTGCGCGGATATCGGTGCCGTTCCACTGGATGTCGCCTGCTTCGGGCGCGAGCAACCCGCAGAGCATCCGCAGCAGGCTCGTCTTGCCGCTGCCATTTCGGCCCTGAACGTGCAGGAGCGTGCCCGGATCGAGTTCGAACCCCACGTCGCGGAACAATCGCCGCTCACCGCGCACGCATTCCAGTCCGTTGGCCAGCAGCATGGGAAGAGGTTGAACCGAGTATCCGGAAAAGAAACACCGCGCGGCCGGTCGGCCGGCGGGGCGGCGCTCGCGGGATGGCGCGGAAGCTGCACGGATTATACCGGGCGCGCTGCGCTATGCTCCCGCTTCAAAGGAGATTGTGATGGCCAAATTCGACCTCGACCTCTTCGTGATCGGCGCCGGGTCCGGCGGTGTCCGATCAAGCCGGATCTCCGCGGGCTACGGTGCGCGGGTGGCGATCGCGGAGGACCGTGACGTGGGCGGCACCTGCGTGATCCGCGGCTGCATCCCGAAAAAGCTCTTCGCTTACGCCGCACATTTTTCCGAGGACTTCGAGGACGCTGCGGGCTACGGCTGGACCGTCGGACCGTGCCAGTTCGACTGGCCCGCGCTCGTTGCAGCGAAGGACAAGGAAATCGGGCGGCTGAACGGCATCTACAAGCAGGTACTCTCGAAGGCCGGCGTCCAGCTGATCGAATCGCGTGCGACGATCATCGACCCGCACACCGTGAGCGTCGGCGGCCGGACGCTCACCGCGCAAAACATCCTGGTGGCGACCGGCGCGAAGCCGTACTGCCCGCCGATTCCAGGCGAGTCGCTCGGAATCACCTCCGACGAGGCCTTCCATCTCGCGAAGTTTCCCAAGCGGATCGTGATCGAGGGTGGCGGCTACGTCGCCGTGGAATTCGCTGGAATCTTTCATGGGCTGGGCGCTCATGTCACGCTCGTCTACCGCAGGTCGCCGCTGCTGCGCGGCTTCGACACGGACGTGCGCGAGCATCTGACCGAAGAGCTGCAGCGCCGGGGGATCAACGTCCGGCTGCATTGTGAAGTGATCGCGATCGAGGAGGCATCCGGACGGCTCGCGCGTCGCAAAACTCAGTGATGGTGACGCGATCGCCTGCGACGCAGTGATGTTCGCGACGGGACGCAAGCCGAACACCGGCAATCTCGGGCTCGAGCAGGCAGGCGTTGAACTGGGCGGCATGGGTGAAATCGTCGTTGACGAGTACTCGCGCACGAACGTCGATTCGATCTACGCCGTCGGCGACGTTACCGGCCGCGCGCAGCTCACGCCGATCGCGATCAAGGACGGCGCCAAGCTGGCGGCGACGCTCTTCGGGGAGCAAGCCTTCGCCGATCGATCACGATTTCGTTCCGACTGCGGTGTTCAGCCAGCCACCGGTGGCCACGGTGGGACATTCCGAGGAGGCTGCGCGCGCGATCTATACCGACGTTCAGGTGCATCGCACCACGTTCCGGCCGCTGAAGCACACGCTTTCGGGCCGGGTGGAGCGCACGATGATGAAACTGGTGGTCGACGGGGCGAGCGGCCGGGTCGTGGGCGCGCACATGGTGGGCGCCGACGCACCCGAGATCATCCAGGGCGTGGCAATTGCAGTGAAGCTCGGCGCGACCAAGTCTCAATTCGATGCGACGGTGGGAATCCATCCGACCGCAGCCGAGGAATTCGTGACGATGGCATGATGACCGCGCGGCGTGCGTGCGATCTTGCGCCCGGCAACGCGGCATTGCACCATTTCGTGGGCGCATCCACTTTCCCGGCCGACCGATGTCGGGCGTTGTCGGCTGATAGACTAGCTGCGCGGCGATGAACGATATCCGTGCCAACGCTATCCAATGACTTCTTGAGGGGGCACACTCCCTGATTCAGGAGATGTCATGCGCAGGAACGGCCAGGTGAAGATGATCGAGCGCATCGCGGAGGTGCTGGCTCTGGTGCGCGCCCGGATCTCGGGCGACCAGCGCGAGCATGTCGAGCGCTTCGTTCAGGAGCATTTCCGGCACGTCGATTCCGACGAGCTCGCAGGTCGGGCATCCGAAGACCTCTACGGCACGGCCCTGTCGCACTGGAACTTTGCGAGTCGGCGGCCGATCGGGCACGCGCGCGTTCGCGTGTTCAACCCGAACGTCGAGGAGCACGGTTGGCAATCCACGCACACGGTCGTGCAGATCGTCAACGACGACATGCCGTTCCTGGTGGATACGGTGACGATGGCGGTGAACCGGCGCGGCCTGACGCTGCATCTCATCACTCATCCAGTCCTGGCGGTCAATCGCGACGTGGGCGGCAGGCTGATCGGCCTCGCGCGGGAAGACGAGGCGGACAGTTCCGCGCGGGAGTCCTTCATGCACATCGAGGTGGATCGCATCGGTGATCCGGCCGCGATGGACGCACTGGCGGACGAGATCAGGCGGGCACTCGCCGATGTGCGCGCCGCGGTCGCGGACTGGACGATCATGCGCGGCAAGCTCACCGCGGTCCTGGCCGAGATCGCGCAGCATCCGCCACCGGTCGGCGCGGCCGAGCTTGCGGAGGGGCGGGCATTTCTCGAATGGATCGCGGACAACCATTTCACGCTGCTCGGTTACCGCTGTCACGACCTGATCAGCGTCGACGGCGAGGACGCGCTCCGCCCGGTGCCCGGTTCGGGGCTCGGGGTCCTGCGCGAGACGGAGGCGGAGAAGCTTTCGGCAAGCTTTGCCAAGCTGCCGCCGCGCGTGCGGGACCTGGCGCGCGTGCCCGAGCTGCTGGTGGTGACGAAGTCCAATTCGCGCTCGACCGTGCACCGGTCCGGCTATCTCGATTACATCGGGGTCAAGCGCTTCGACGAGAGCGGAGCGGTCTGTGGCGAGCATCGCTTTCTAGGTCTCTACACTTCCACGGCCTACATGGCGACGCCCGCGCAAATCCCGCTTCTGCGGCGCAAGGTCCAGGCAGTGGTGCAGCGAGCGGGGCTTGCCCCCCAGAGCCATGCCGGGAAGGCACTCACGAACATCCTCGACAGGTATCCGCGCGACGAACTGTTCCAGATCGGCGTCGACGAGCTCTTCGAGATCGCCACCGGCATTCTCCGACTGGGCGAGCAGCAGCGATTCCGCCTGTTCGTGCGCCGCGACCCTTTCGAGCGCTTCGTCTCCTGCCTGATCTACGCCCCGCGCGAGACTTACGACACCGCGCTGCGGCGCAGGTGGCAGACGATACTGGAAACGGCGTTCGCCGGCGATGCGTCCGAGTTCAATGTCTTCCTTTCCGAGTCGACGCTGGCGCGGATCCTCATCATCGTGCGCACCCACACCGGCGTCATCCCGGATTTCGACGTGCGCGAGATCGAGCGCCAGCTGGCCGCTGCCGCGCGTCGATGGGAAGACGACTTCAAGGCGTCGCTGGTCGAGGCGCTCGGCGAGGCACGCGGTATCGCGCTGCACCGGGAATACGGCGCGGCATTTCCGGCTTCCTATCGCGAGGACTTCCCGGCACGAAGCGCGGTGCCAGACGTGGAGATGATGTCGCGGCTCTCGGAGACGAATCCGCTCGCGCTCAGCCTGTACCGGCCGCTCGAAGCGGCCCCCGGCACGATGCGATTCAAATTGTTCCATCGCGGCGCACTGCTTGCGCTCTCCGATACGCTGCCGATGCTGGAGCAGATGGGTCTGCGCGTGCTGGAGGACCGGCCGTATCGCGTGCACGCCGCCGGAGCCGCACCGGTCTGGCTCCATGATTTCGGCCTGAGCGCTGGCGAGGACAGCGACTTCGACGTCGATGCGATCGACGAGAATTTCGAGGACACCTTCGCGCGCGTGTTTCGCGGCGAGATCGCGAACGACGGATTCAACCGGCTGGTGCTGCGCGCACGGCTGACTGCGGACGAGGTCACGGTGCTGCGCGCCTACGCGCGCTATCTCCACCAGCTGGGCTTCGGTCTGTCGCAGTCGTTCATCGAGCAAACACTCGCCGCACATCCCGCGCTCACGCGCGAGCTGGTCAGTCTTTTCCGGCTCCTCCACGATCCGGACAACGCGAACGACGAGGCTGTTGCCGCCCATGCCAAGGCAATCGAGGACAGCCTCGATCAGGTCGCCAACCTGAACGAGGATCGGGTGCTGCGGCAGTATCTCGCGCTCATCGTGGCGACCTTGCGGACCAACTGGTTTCTGCGCGATCCGGCGGGACGGCGTCGGCCGACCGTCTCGTTCAAGTTCGACCCGGCGAAGGTACCCGGCATGCCGGAGCCGAAACCGATGTTCGAGATTTTCGTTTATTCGCCGCGATTCGAGGGGGTGCACCTGCGCGGCGGAAAGGTTGCGCGCGGCGGATTGCGCTGGTCGGACCGGCCGGAGGATTTCCGTACCGAGGTGCTCGGTCTGGTCAAGGCGCAGATGGTGAAGAACACCGTGATTGTTCCGGTTGGTTCCAAGGGCGGCTTCGTACTCAAGAAGGCGCCGCCCGCGTCGGACCGCGAAGCATTCCTCAAGGAGGGGATCGCCTGCTACCAGGACTATCTGCGCGGCCTGCTCGATCTCACGGACAATCTCGTCGGCGAGAAGGTGGTGCCGCCGCCGCGGATTCGGCGACACGATCCGGACGACCCCTATCTGGTTGTCGCCGCGGACAAAGGCACCGCGACGTTTTCGGATTTTGCGAACGGCGTCGCGCGCGAGTACGGCTTCTGGCTGGATGATGCCTTCGCCTCCGGTGGGTCGGCCGGTTACGACCACAAGAAGATGGGCATCACGGCGCGCGGTGCCTGGGAGTCGGTCAAGCGCCATTTCCGCGAGATGGGCATCGACACCCAGACGACGGATTTCACGGTGGCCGGGATCGGCGACATGTCTGGGGACGTGTTCGGCAACGGCATGCTGCTCTCCGAACACATCCGGCTCGTGGCGGCGTTCGATCACCGCCACATCTTCATCGATCCGAATCCCGACCCCGTGGCGAGCTGGCAAGAACGCAAGCGCCTCTTCGACCTGCCGCGCTCCTCTTGGGCCGACTACAACACCGAATTGATCTCGCGGGGGGGTGGCGTGTGGTCACGCTCTGCGAAATCCATCCCGCTCTCTCCCGAGGCGCGCCTGGCGCTCGGCGTGGAAGCAGACCGGCTCGCGCCGAGCGCGCTCGTCAACGCGATTCTGAAGGCGCCGGTGGACCTCCTCTATAACGGCGGCATCGGCACGTATGTGAAGGCCTCCGACGAGTCGCACGCCGAGGTGGGTGATCGGATCAACGACGCAGTGCGCGTCGACGGAGCGAGACCTGCGCTGCAAGGCGGTGGGCGAGGGCGGCAATCTCGGCTTCACCCAGCGCGGCCGCATCGAGTACGCATTCAGCGGAGGCCGGATCTGTACCGATGCCATCGACAACTCCGCGGGTGTGGACACCTCGGATCACGAGGTGAACATCAAGATCCTGCTCGGTCTTGCGATCCGGGACGGCGAGCTCACCGAAAAGCAGCGCAATACGCTGCTTGCCGACATGACCGACGAGGTCGCGAAGCTGGTGCTGCGCGACAATTACTTCCAGACGCAGTCACTTTCCATCGCCGTGCGCATGGGCGTGAAGCTGCTCGACGCACAGGTGCGGTTCATCCGTTTCCTCGAAAAGTCGGGTCGCCTGAACCGGGCGCTCGAATTCCTGCCAGATGAGGAAGCGATCGCCGAGCGGCGCGCGCATCAGAGGGGGCTCGTCGCGCCCGAGCTCGCCGTGCTCCTCGCCTACTCGAAGCTCTGGCTCTACGACGAGATGCTGGCCTCCGCACTGCCTGATGACCCCTGGGTTGCCACGGCCGTCGAACGCTACTTTCCCCATCCTTTGCGGGAGCGTTGCAGTGCCTATCTCCCGCGCCACCCCCTGCGACGCGAGATCATCGCCACGCATGTCATCAACAGCATGGTGAACCGCGTCGGCAGTACGTTCGTGCACGGCTTGATGGAAGCGACGGGAGCACGACCCCACGAAGTCGTGCGTGCCTTCCTTCTGCAGCGCGAGATCTTCGACTACGTCTCGCTCTGGAAAGCGGTGGAGGCGCTCGACAACCAGGTGCCGGACGAGACCCAAGGCGCGATGCTGATCGAGGCAGGACGCCTGACCGTACGCGCGACGCTGTGGCTCCTGCGATCGAAGCGCCTCACCGAGGACATGGCGACGACCATTGCAATCTTCCGGCCCGCGGCCGAGGCGCTGTCGGCCAGCGCTACCCAATTGCTCGACGAGACATCGCGCGCAAACCTCGATGCGCGGGCGGCGCGCCTGGTCGCAAGCGGTGTTCCCGAGGCGCTGGCATTGCGGGTGGCCTCGCTCGACAACTTGTACTCAGTGCTCGACATTGTCGAAGTGGCCGGACAGCACGGACAGTCGATCGAGACGGTCGCGAGCGTGTACTTCCAGCTCTCGTCGGTTCTCGGCCTGCAGTGGTTGCGCGAGCGAATCGGCCAGCTGTCGGGAGATGGCCACTGGGCGACCCTTGCCCGCGGTGCGATGCGCGACGACCTGTCCGGTCTGCAGCGCACGCTCACTGCCGAAGTGATGGCGCGCGGCAACGGCGACCCGCGAGAAATGCTTGCCGCCTGGCAGCAGGATAACGCCGGTCCGATCGAGCGCGCCGGCCACCTGATCGCCGAAATGCGCAACATCCAGGCACCGGATTCGTCGATGCTGTCGGTTGCACTGCGCGAGCTTCGCAACCTGGCCTGACCGGTACCCCGCGAACGCGACGGAGGAGAGCATGGCTGCCGAACTCAAGATCACGAAGCTCCGGGCGCGTGCCGTCAATGCTCCTCTGGAACGTCCGCTGCAAACTTCGACGCTGCTCGTGAAGAGCGCGCCGCTTGCGCTCATCGACCTGGAGACGAGCGGCGGGATCACCGGGCGCGCCTACCTCTTCTGCTACGCGGGTCCGCTGCTGAAAGCCGTCGTGGCCTTGCTCGCGGAGCTTGGCGGATCGATCGAAGGCGATGCGCTTGCGCCCTACGACATCGAGCAGAAGCTCCTGAAACGATTTCTTCTCCCGGGTCAGCAGGGGGCCGCGGGGATGGCGCTGGCCGGGATCGACATGGCTGCGTGGGACGCGGTGGCGCAGGCGGCCGGGCTACCGCTCGTGCGCCTGCTGGGAGGGTCGGTGCGTCGCGTGCCGGCGTACAACTCCAACGGGCTGGGCCTGATCGGGCCCGAGCGTGTGCCTGCCGAGGCGTTGGCGCTGCTGGAGGGCGGGTTTCGGGCCGTGAAGCTGCGTCTCGGCTACGCCACCTTGATCGAGGACATCGCAGCAGTGAAGGCGGCGCGAGCGGCGTTACCCGATCACATCGAGCTGATGACCGACTACAACCAGTGCCTGCTTCCCGCGGAGGCGGAGATCCGCGGCCGCGCGCTCGATGCCGAGGGACTGGCGTGGATCGAGGAGCCCACGCGCTGGGACGATTACGCGGGCAATGCAAGTATCGCCGCAGCGCTGGCGACGCCTGTGATGACTGGCGAGAGCTTCTGGGGATCGCACGACATGGCAAAGGCTCTCGACGCGAAAGCCTGTGACTACGTCATGCCGGACGCGATGAAGATCGGTGGCGTATCAGGCTGGCTGCGTGCGGCCGCGCTCGCCGAGAGCCACGCGATGCCGATGTCGAGTCACCTCTATCCGGAGATCAGCGCGCACTTGCTCGCCGTGACGCCGACTGCGCACTGGCTCGAATACATGAACTGGGCGGAAGCGATCCTTGCCGAGCCGATCGCCATCCAGAACGGATTCGCGGTGATCCCCGATCGGCCCGGCATCGGCATCTCCTGGAACGAGGACGCCGTGCGGCGCTTTGCCGTTTCCTAGGGAAAGCCTGATCGAGTCATCCCCGCGTAAGCGGGGATCCAGGAAGCATTTGAGCCAGCGCACTCCGGATTCCCGCATTCGCGGGAATGGCGGGCTCTTGCAGACCTTTCCCAGCAGTCTTCATCCCCTCCTTTTCAAGGAGGGGAAACTTCTCCGAAGTCCTTACTCCGGATAGCTGTTCAGGATGAACATCGCCTTGAGCAGATCCGGCGGCTCGCCGAGCGCGCCGAACCAGCGACCGAAGATCTTGATGATTTCGCCGGACCGATAGAGTCGGGCGAGCTGGCGGTCGACCGCCAGCCGGAAGTCGGGGTCACGGCGCATCATGAGGCCGTACGGCTCGTACGAATAGAGATCGACGAGGAGGAAATAGTTCTTGAGATCGACGTTCGCTTTCACCACGAGCCCGAAGAGGATGATCCGGTCCGAGGCATAGGCGTCGATCTTGCCATCCTGCATTGCCTGAAAACCCTCGTCGTGATCCTTGACGTGGACGATCACCGGCTTGGCGAACACCCGGGTTGCCGCTGCCTCGAACGCCTTCTCGGTGCTGCTGCCGGCAACGACGCCGACCTTCTTGCCGTCGAGGTCCTTGATGCGATCGAGGTTCGCCCCGGCCTTCGCGATGTAGCTGCCTCCGTCGATAAACGTCGGCAGGCTGAAATCGACGGTCGCGCGCCGCGACAGGGTGTTCGTGGTTGAACCGCACTCGATGTCGACCTTTCCGTCTGCGACCATCTTGATCCGGTCACCGATCGTGACCGGCACCCACCGGATCTTGAGATCCGAGAGCTTCAGGTCACGCCGGATGCCGTCCGCGACCTCGCGGCAGAGATCCACCGTGTAGCCGACCGGATCCGCCTTACCCGCCTCCGTGAACGAGAATGGCGTCGAATTGTCGCGGTAGCCGAGCGTGATGGTGCCGCTCGACTTGATCTTGCCGAGAGTGCTGCCCGGCGACTGGGCGTGAGCGGTGGCCGCCAGGGCCGCGGCGAGCGCTGCGCCCGCGAGTACGCGCAAGAGACGCGCGACAGATTGCAAAACGGTATTCATGCGATTTCCTTCGTGCGAGGTTGTTGTGTTCTGGGAGTGCTGCGCGCGATTATGCCAGAGACGACCCCAACACCTCGGCTGCGCTAGAATCGCCATCGTCGCGATTGTCGCCACCCGCACCGCGCGGCCGCGAAGTTTCTCAGGAGTACGCCACATGCTGTCCGCTCGAATTCCGGGTCGATTCATTGCCTGCTGCCTTGCGACCATATTCGCTGCGCTCGCTTGCGCTACGAGCGCCGGTGCCGCGGAGGAAGTCCGCTACAACCTGGTCGAACTGCGCGCCGATGCTTCGCGAGAGGTGCCGAACGACCTGATGAGCGCCCGTCTCAGCGTTGAGGCTCACGATTCGAGTCCGGCGGAAGTCGCGGCGGCGCTGAACCGGGCGACGGCGGAGGCGATCATCACGGCCGCAGCCTTCGATCGAGTCAAAGCGCAGACCGGACAGACCTATACGTATCCGGTCTACGATCGGAACCAGCGGCTCGTCGGCTGGCGCGGCCGAGCGGATGTCCGCGTGGAAAGCCAGGATTTCCAGGCGCTAGCGCAGCTGGCCGCCAAGCTTCAGCCGAGCATGCAACTCGGCGGCATCGCGTTCACGATCTCTCCGGCGCAGCGGCGCAAGGTCGAAAGCGAACTGATCAGCGAGGCGGTCGAGGCGTTTCGCACCCGGGCTCTCATCGCGCAGCGCGCACTAGGGAAAGCATCGTATCGGATTCGAAACATTTCGCTCGATACCGGGTCAACGCCGCAACCACGCCCGTATGCAATGGCGCGTGCGGCGCCCGCCGCGGCAGGCGCCGACGTGCCTCCGCCGATGTTCGAGGGCGGCGAGACGCACGTTCAGGTAACGGCCAGCGGCCAGATCGAAGTGGAGTGAGCAACGTTGTCCTGGCCGTCGTCGTCACGCTGGCCACGCAGGCAATCGTCGCGACGGCGATCATCGCGCCCTCGGTGATTGCGCCGGCGGCGGCAGCCGATCTCGGCGTTGCACCGCAATCAGTCGGATTCATCGTCGCGCTGTCGTATACGCTCGCCATGATCTCGGGCCTGACAGTGAGCGGTCTCGTGACGCGATTCGGCCCTCTCCGGATCTGCCAGGTCGCTGTGCTCCTCGGTGCCGGGGGGCTCGCGCTCGGCGCGCCGGGGTCCGTCGTGCTCGTGTTCTGCGCCGCGGCGCTGATTGGCATCGGCTACGGAATGGTCACCCCTACGAGCTCGCACATCCTCGTCCAGGCCGCCCCGCGCGAGCGACTCGCCATCATCTTTTCCATCAAGCAGACCGGAGTTCCGATCGGCGGCGCGATCGCAGGTGCGCTGATCCCGCCGCTCGTGCTGGCGTTCGGCTGGCACCAGACCCTGCTCGTACTGGCGGCGGGATGCGCCCTTGTCGCGGTCGCCATGCAGCCAGCGCGTGCACGCTTTGACCGGCCACGCGAGCCGGCGCGCAAGACGAGCTGGTCGCAGATATTCACGCCGGTGAAACTGGTGGCGAAAACGCCGGAGTTGCGGGTGCTCGCCGCGCTCTCGCTGGTCTACGCACAGGTACAGCTCGCGTTCGTGACCTACTTCGTATCGTTTCTCAATCTCGAGATCGGGCGGACGCTCGTCGCCGCCGGACTGATCTATGCCGTTGCGCACGTGGCGAGCATCGTCGGGCGCGTTGCGTGGGGCGTCGCCGCGGATCGGCTGCTCTCGCCGCGCATCGTACTCGCGGGGCTGGGAATCATGTCCGGCGTCTGCGGTATCGTCACCGCGGTCGCGGCGCCGACCTGGTCCACGGCAGCGTTCATTGCGTTGGGCACGGTCTACGGCGCATCCGCGGTGGGCTGGAACGGCGTATATCTCGCCGAAGTGGCGCGCAGCGCGCCCGAAGGCCAGGTCGGCTCGGCGACCGGCGGCACGCAATTCTTCACTTTCTCCGGGGCGCTCTCCGGGCCCCCGGTCTTTGCGGCGCTGGTCTGGCTCACGGAGGGTTACCGTGCCGGGTTTGTCTTCTTCGCCGTACTGCCGTTCCTGGTCGGCGTGTGGCTATTCGCTTCGGCGCCGCCGCGAAAATCCGCTGATGCGCCTGCCGGTACGCTGCAATGAGCGCGGAGCGCGAATCAGTGGTGCTGCTGCATGGTCTCTGGCTGAATCGCTTTGCAATGAGTTGGCTTGCGCATCGCCTGGCGGCGCACGGCTACGCCGTGCACCTCTTCGGCTACCCGTCCTTCGCACGCACGCTGGTCACCAACGCGGAGTCGCTTGCGCGTTTTTTGGGCGGGCTTGTCGAGCCGACGCTGCATCTCGTCGGCCACAGCCTGGGCGGCGTGACGGCGATCGCGAGTCTTGCCGCGCGGCCCGACAGTCGCGTGCGTAGAGTGGTGTTGCTCGGCGCACCGGTGCGCGGAAGCGCGGCGGGCGCGCAAGTCGCCACGCATCGCATCGGCCGACGGTTCCTGGGTCGCAGCGCGGGGCTCTGGAGCATGATGCCGGTCGAGGCGGCGCCGCCCGGGATCGAGGTCGGCGTGATTGCCGGGACGCGCCGCCTCGGGCTCGGTGCGATTTTCACTCGCCTGTCCGGGCCCAATGACGGCGTCGTCACCGTGGCAGAGACCGAGTTGCCGGGCGCACGCGACTCCGTGACGGTTCGTGTCGGCCACAGTCAAATGCTGGTGTCGCCCTTGGTTGCCCGGCAGACCGAGCAGTTCCTGCGTACGGGGCGCTTCATCCGGTGAAGGCTGCAGGTCTCGTGATCGTGCTCGTCGCGGCGCTTACGCTCGCTGGCTGCGCGACGTCCGAGTACTACTCGCAGGCCGTGGTCGGGCACCTGGAGGTCATGCGCCTCGCGAAGCCGATTCCGGAACGGATCGCGGACCCGAAGACACCGCGCGCGCTGCGCGAAAAGCTCGAGCGTGTGCAGGCGATGCGTGATTTTTCGAGCCGGGAGCTCGGACTCCCCGACAACGGCAGCTATCGCAGCTACGCGAACATCGGCCGGCCGTACGTGGTCTGGAACGTCTTCATGGCGCCGGAGTTCTCGGTCACGGCAAGGCAGTCGTGCTTTCCCGTCGCCGGCTGCGTGAATTACCGCGGCTACTATGCGCAAGCAGAAGCCGAGCGATACGGTGCGGAAGGGCGCGCACGGGGCGATGACGTGTACATCGGCGGCGTGCCGGCGTACTCGACGCTAGGCTGGTTCGACGATCCGGTGCTCAGCACGTTCATCCACTACCCGGACGCGGAGCTTGCGCGGCTGCTCTTCCACGAGCTCGCGCACCAGGAGGTGTACGTCAAGGACGACACCGTCTTCAACGAATCTTTTGCGGTGGCCGTGGAGCGCGAGGGCGTGCGGCGCTGGCTCGCGCAACATGGAACGCCCGCTGATCGGGCTGCGTACGACACTTTGCAGCAGCGTAAGCGGGAATTCGTGGCGCTCGTCCTGCGCTATCGTGATCGGCTCGACGCGCTCTACCGCGAGCCGCTTTCCGACGCGGAAAAGCGCGCTGCCAAGGCGCGCATCATCGCGGAGATGAAGTCCAACTACGGCAAGCTGAAGGCGAGCTGGGGCGGATACCCCGGCTACGATCGGTTCTTCGCGCAGGATCTCGGAAACGCACACTTCGCGTCGATTGCGACCTATACGCAGCTCGTGCCGGCCTTCGAGGCACTGCTTGCGCGGCAGGGCAATAACCTGCCGCGTTTCTACGCCGCGGTGAAGGCGCTCGCCGCGCTGCCCAAGGCCGAGCGCGATGCCAAGCTCGGGAGCGCGGCGCCATCACGATTGTCCGCGATGCCGGCGCCGCAATCGGTCCTTCAAAGCGTGCTGCGCACGCGCTCCGCGCCGTTGAAGAGTATTTCCCGTACGGCCGTCGCCGCTTTCTCGTGAAAGGCAACCGCTTCCGGATCCATGTCGCAGCTCGGCACCGGCGCGGGTGCGAAATGGTGATAGCGATCTTCTCCACGCACGAGCGCGGCGCTGTCCCAGGCCCCGACCAGCTGCCTGGAACGCGTCGGCATGTAGTGGAAGGAGACGCCGATCCGCCGGTCCCCGGAGCGGTTCGGGCCCGATGCGTGCGCGAGGCGAACGTTGTGGAGCGACATTTCTCCCGGCTGCAGCGCCATGGTCATCGCTTCATGCTCGTCCACTGCGACCGCGATCTCCTGCCCGCGGGTGAGCATGTTGTCGGCATCGTAAACGTCGTCGTGCGGGAGCAGCTCCTTGCGATGGCTGCCCGGAAGCACGCGCATGCAACCGCTCTCCACGGTGGCCGGCGAGAGCGCCAGCCACGCGGTCACCAGGTCGTCGCAGTCGAGCCCCCAGTACTTGAGATCCTGGTGCCACGAGACGAAGCTCGCGCTGTGCGCTTCCTTGATCCAGAAGATGCTGTTCCAGCAGAGGATGTCGGGGCCGATCAGATCTTCGACCGCGTCTAGAATCCGTGCTTCCCGCATGAGATCGTCGAGCCACTTGAAGAGCAAGTGGGACTTGCTGCGCTGTGCGCCCTGGATCGGATGCCCCTGGGAACTCTCGAAGGACTCGAGCTTCGCCCGACAATCAGCAACCTCGTCCGCGCCAAGCACCGGGAGCGGGAAGTAATAACCGCGGTCACGATACTGGGCGATTGCGGCGTCAGTCATCACCCTGGCCATCTCGTCCTCCTCAGGAAAGCGGGAGCATCACGACCTTGCGGTAGGCCGCGCGCTGGGTGAGCCGTTGATACCAGGCCTCGAGATGGGGCAGCGGCCGGCGCTCGATCGGCAGCAACATCCAGTTGTAGACATGGCAGCCGAGCGGGATGTCGCCCATGGTGAACGATTCCCCTGCGATGTAGGGGCGATTCGCCAGCGCCGCATCCGCCATGACGAGCAGCTCTCCCGATCGTTCGACGCTCTCGGCGATCGCTCTCACATCGCGTTCGGCCGGAGGCGTGCGCACCAGGCCCCAGAACGCGGTGCGCATCGAGGGATTGAGCCTGCTGACTGCCCAGTCCATCCAGCGATCCGCTTCCGCGCGTGTCCGAAGGTCATCGGGCCACAGGCTTCCTGCGCCGTACTTTGCGGCGAGATAGCGCACGATCGCGTGCGACTCCCAGTGCACGAATCCATCGTCCTCGATGGTCGGCACGAGTCCGTTCGGATTTAGCTTTCGGTACTCGGGCGTGTCCACCACGCCGTGCTCGCGACCCGCATCGAGACGCTCGTACCCGAGGCCCAGCTCCTCGGCGCACCACAGCGCCTTCTTGACGTTCACCGAGTTCTTGCGTCCCCAGATCCTGAGCATCGCGTCAATATCCGATCGAAATACTGTCGCGGCGCATGTCGCAGCAGCCGACGTATCCGTCTTCCCCGCGCCGGATGATCTGCGCACAGCCGAAGTCCATGTAGTCTTCGCGCAGCTCCGCGACCCGGTGGCCGCGGCGCGCGAGCTCGGCGAGTGTTGCCGGCGGAAACGCCCGTTCGAAGTTGACGTCGAGGCCCTGCACGATCCGGAAACGCGGGGCGTCGATCGCGCTTTGCGACGTCTGGCCGTAGTCGGCCATCCGCACCATGAGCTGGGTATGACCCTGCGATTGCATCGTTCCACCCATCAGTCCGAGCGTCATCACCGGCTTTCCGTCGCGCGTCACGAAGCCGGGAATGATCGTGTGGAACGGTCGCATGCCAGGCGCGACGCAGTTCGGGTGGCCTGGTGTCGTCACGAAGCCCCAGCCGCGGTTCTGCAGGCTGATACCGGTCCCCGGGACCACGACTCCCGAACCGAAGCCGCTGTAGTTGGACTGGATCAGCGAGACCATGCGCCCTGCGGCGTCGGCGGCGGTCAGATAGATGGTTCCGCCGCGTGGTGGCGTGCCGTGGTCGAAATCCTGCGCACGCTTGGGGTCGATGAGCGCGGCGCGGCTCTTCAGGTAGGTCGGATCCAGCAATCGGTCGGCTGCGATGTCCATCGCGCGCGAATCGGCAACGTAGCGGTAGGCGTCGGCGAGGCCCAGCTTCACCGCTTCGATCTGGAGGTGCACGCTGTCCGCGCAGTCGACTGCCAGCCCGGCCATGTCGAAGTTCCCCAGGATACCGAGCGCGATGAGCGCGACGATACCCTGGCCGTTGGGCGGGATCTCGTGCAACCGGTATCCACGGTAGTCGATCGAGAGCGGCGTGACCCACTCATCGGTGTGGGCGGCAAGGTCGGCGACAGTCATCGCTCCGCCGCACGCCTTTGCGTGCGTCGCCATCCGTTCCGCGAGCTCGCCGCGGTAGAACGCTTCGCCACGCGTCGCGGCGATGAGCTCGAGGGATCTGGCTGCGTCGGGAATCCGGAATCCCTCGCCCGGGCGCGGTGCGCGACCGTTCGGCATGAACGCCGCAGAGAATCCCGGCTGGCTCTTGAGCTCCGGCACCTGCAGATCCCAGCGCCGCGAGACGAATTCGGAAACCGGGAAGCCGTCGCGCGCGTAGGCGATCGCGGACTCGAAGAGCTCCTCGAACGGCAGTGCGCCAAAGCGCTCGGAGAGCGTGGCCCACGCGGCGACGGCGCCCGGCACGGTGACGCTGTTCCAGCCGCGCATCGGGATCTTCCCCTGGAAGTATTCGGGGGTCCACGCGGCCGGTGCACGCCCGGATGCGTTGAGGCCGTGCAGTGTCTTCCCGTCCCAGAGGATTGCGAAGAAATCCGATCCGAGTCCGTTCGAGATCGGCTCGACGATCGTCAGCGTGATCGCGGTGGCGAGCGCCGCGTCCACGGCATTGCCGCCCTTCTGCAGCACGCGCACGCCGGCCTGCGCCGCGAGCGGTTGCGAGGTCGAGACGATGTTCCGTGCGAACGTGGGGCGGTGGTAGGTCGAGTACGTCGAGGTCTGCCAGGGCGAATTCGGCGTCGTCGACGTCATCGCCTGGCCCCTGATCGCACCCGGCGTGGCGAGGCCACGTTCTGCGAAAGAATGATCATGCTGTCACGTGCTCGAAATCGAGCACGACGCGTCCGAGAATCCGGCCCGCCTTCAGATCTTCGAGCGCGTGATTCACCTCGCTCGCAGGCCGTGTCTCGACCGGCGCGGGCTTCAGCTTGCGCTTCTTCGCGAGCGCCACCACTGCCTTGAGCTCCTTGAGGTTGCCCACGTACGAGCCGACCACGCCCACTGCACGCTGCGCGATCGGCGGCAGCGGCAGCGTGATCTCGCCGCCGAAAAGGCCGCACAGGATGCACCGTCCGCCCTTGCGCAGGGCCGCGAACCCCAGGCCGAGCGTTGCCGGCATGCCGACGAAGTCGATCGCTGCGGCGAGATTGCCGCCAGCGAGTGCCTGCAGCTCGCGCACGGCATCGGGCGAGCGCGTGTCGAGCGTCTTTTTCGCGCCGTACGTCTTCGCCGACGCAAGCTTGCCCGGATCGATGTCGCACGCGATCACGTTGCGAATGCCCTTCGCGCGGAGGATGGAGAGGCCGATCAGCCCGAGGCCGCCGCAGCCCAGCACCGCGACCCAGTCCTTCGGTCCGAGGTCCGGAAGCTTGCCGATCGCGCTGTATGCCGTGAGCCCGGAGCATGAGAGCGTGGCGGCGAACGAGTCGTCGATGCCGCTCGCGTCGATCAGGTAGCGCGGATGGGGAATCAAAAGATGCGAGGCATAGGCACCGGGCTGGCTCACGCCCAGGAATCGCTGGGCGAGGCAGTAATTCTCCTGACCTTCCTTGCAGACCGCACACTTGCCGCATCCGATCCACGGGTAGACGAGCCGCTTTGCACCCACTTTCACGCCGCGCACCGCGGGCCCCACCGCCTCGACGATGCCGAAGGGCTCGTGCCCGACCGTGAAGGGCGGCACGCAGCCGCGCTCCTTCACGTAGAAGCGCTTGCCGCCACCGAGATCGAAGAAGCCGTCCCAGATGTGCAGGTCACTGTGGCACACGCCGGCGCGGGTCACGCGCACCAGCACCTCGCTCCCTTTGGGACGCGGCGTCGCCTTGGAAACCTTTTGCAGCGGCTGGCCGTGCTCGATGATGTCGTAGCTGATCATGTCTCCTCCTCTCACCTTCGTTGTCATTCCCGCGCAGGCGGGAATCCAGGCCCGACCTGTCAAAGGGCTCTCCGGATCCCCGCGTTCGCGGGGATGACCTAGTCCAAAACGCTCAAGCTTTTCCCGCGGCGGCAAGCGATTGATCGATATCCCACAGGATATCGTCCAGCGTCTCGATGCCGACCGAGATGCGGATCATATCGGGGGCAACGCCCGCCTTCACCTGCTCTTCCTCGGAAAGCTGGCGATGCGTGGTCGATGCCGGATGAATCACCAGGGTCTTCGCGTCGCCGATGTTGGCGAGATGGCTCATGAACTGCGCCGCTTCGATGAAGCGCTCGCCGGCCCGCGCGCCGCCTTTCACGCCGAAGGTGAGCAGTCCGCTAGCGCCGCGCGGCAGGTACTTCCGGGCGAGCTCGTGATACCGGTTTTCGGGCAGCCCGGGATAGTTCACCCAGGAGACCTGCGGGTGGGCCTGCAGGAACTTCGCGACGGCGAGCGCATTCTCCGAGTGGCGATCCATGCGTACGTGCAGCGTCTCGAGCCCCTGCAGCAGCAGCCAGGCGTTGAAGGGCGAGAGGGTCGGCCCGAATACCCGTAGCGTCTCCATGCGCACCTTCATGGTGTAGCCGAAATCGCCGAAGGTCTCGTGAAAGATCACGCCGTGGTAGCCGCGCGACGGCTCGAGCATTTCCGGAAACTTTCCGTCGCCCCACGGGAACTTGCCGGACTCGACGATCGCGCCGCCCATCGTGGTCCCGTGTCCGCCGATGTACTTCGTCGCCGAGTGGACCACGATGTCGGCGCCGTGCTCGATCGGCCGGCAGAGGTACGGCGAGGGCACCGTGTTGTCCACCATCAGCGGTACCCCCGCTTCGTGCGCGATCTGGGCCACGGCGGCGATGTCGAGCACGTTGATGAGCGGATTGCCGAGCGTCTCGCCATAAATCAGCTTGGTGTTCTTGCGCAGCGCCCGGCGGAAATTCTCCGGGTCGTCCGGGTTCACGAGCGTCGTCTCGATGCCGAATTTCGGCAGGTTCACGTCGAACAGCGTGTAGGTCCCGCCATAGAGGGTGCTCGCCGAAACGATGTGGTCGCCTTGCTTGAGAAGCGTAAGGATGGCCGCCATCTCGGCGGCCTGACCGGTCGCAGTCGCCACCGCCGCGCGTCCCCCTTCGAGCGCCGCGACCCGCTCTTCGAATATCGCGGTCGTTGGATTCGAGATCCGGGTGTAGACGTTGCCGAAGGTCTGCAGGTTGAAAAGACTCGCGGCGTGATTGGCCGAATCGAACACGAACGACGTCGTCTGGTAGAGCGGCGCCGCGCGCGCCCCGGTGGCGGGGTCGGGAATCTGCCCCGCGTGCAGGCAAAGTGTGCCAAAACCGAATTTTCTATCTGCCATGAGGGATCACGAAATAGGGGCTAATACGCCAGCGATCGTGGGCGCTTCGCGGATATGACTCGGGTATTCACGCCGATCCAGTTTAGGCCGCCGAACAGGCGACCATGCTCGATCTTGAAACAGCGGTCCATCACCGCGTCGAGCCCCGCGGCCTCCGCCTTCTCAGCCGCCGCGACGTTCTTGACGCCGATCTGCTGCCAGAGGACTTTCGCGCCGATCGCAATCGCGTCCTCCGCGATCGGCATCACGTCTGCGGTCTTGCGAAATACGTCGACGACGTCGACCTTCCCGGGAATTTCGCGCAGTGCTTTGTAGCACTTCTCACCGAGGATCTCCGGGTACTTCGGATTCACGGGAATGACCCGGTAGCCGTGCTCCTGCAGATACTTCGCCGCGAAGTAACTGGGCCGGAACCAGTCGGCCGACAACCCGACGACCGCGATCACCCGGTTCTCCTTCAGAATGCGGCGCAATGATTCGATGTCGTCTTGCATGGCGGTGACCGTTGGGACGCGGGCCTGCCATTGTATCGAGTATCGAATGGAAGCGAATCGGAGCGAACGCGCCGGCGGAGCGCCAGCAGCGCCGGGCTTCGAGGCAAATCCCCGTTCGGGTCGCGGGTCAGGCCGCGATGGCGGCTTCCGCTTCCGGCTCTCCCGAGCCGCGCGTGGCGCAGGCATTCTTCGACGGCGCAGGGAGCGCTTTCAGCCATTCGTCCCAGTAGGGCTCGGCGCCGTAGCGCTCGTTCAGGAAGTCGACGAAGGCCTTCACCTTGGCGGTGAGGTGCTTGCGGCTCGGGTACACCGCGTAGATCCCGTATTCCTGCACTTTGTAGTCGGTGAGCACCGCCTGGAGGCGGCCGCGCTCGAGATCCTCGCCGACATAGAAGGTCGGCAGCAGCATCACCCCGGCACCGCCCACGGCGGCGGCGCGCAGCAGGTCGCCGCTGTTGCTGCGCAGCGGGCCGCTGACGTTCACCACGTTGCGCTGGTCCTGGGGGCAGACGAACACCCAGCTGTGCTCGCGGGTCGAGAGCGTGTAGCCGAGGCAGGGATGGTGCGCGAGATCTTCCGGGACCTGCGGGGTGCCGTGCTGCTCGAAATACCCTGGCGCGCCGCACACCACGAATCGGCACACGGCGAGCCGGCGCGCGACGAGCGACGATTCCGGCAGGCTGTCGGCGATGCGTATCGCGACGTCGAAACCCTCGTCGAGCAGGTCGACGAACCGGTCGTTGAGCGTGATCTCGAGGTCGACTTCGGGAAACCGCCGCCGGAACTCGGCGAGGTGCGGGGCGATATGCAGCGTGGCGAAGGTATGCGGCGCACTGATGCGAAGGGTACCGCGCGGGAACTTCAGTCGCCTGGGCGGCCTCGCGCTCGGCGGCCTCGATCTCGGCGAGAATCTGGGTGCAGCGCTCGTAGTACCGGCCGCCGGCCTCGGTCACCGACAGTTTCCGTGTCGTGCGCTCCAGCAGCCGGACGTTCAGGCGGTCTTCCAGCGCGGCGACGTGCTTGGTAACCGCCGCGCGCGAGAGCTTCAGCCGGCGCGCGGCGGAAACGAAGCTCCCGGTCTCGACGATCGTGCCGAAGACCTTCATGCTGGTAAGTGAATCCATCGGTGACTCCTGGTATCCCGGACCGCCTGCAACATTCGGGCGCGAGGACAGATACGCATTACGCTGCCGCGCGGATGAGTCGCAGCCCGCCTACGCGGCCTTACATGAAAGTTGTGGGCGTCGCCGAAGCCCCTTCCTGGTATTCGCGGCGCACCCAATCCCTCGTGGTACCCAAGGGTAAGGGCGTACGAGGGTACAATCCTGCGACCGCGGTTCCGGCGGTGTGTTCCCGGGACCCGATTCTCACTGGAGCGCGCGACCACTCGGGGCTCATGCGATGACAGCTTCCCTCAAGCTGCGGACCGGCGGCGCCGTTCTGGTGGACGCCCTGCGAATTCACGGCGTGGATACGGCCTTCTGCGTTCCCGGCGAAAGCTACCTTGCCGCGCTCGATGCGCTCTACGACGCCCAGGACGACATCCGGCTGATCGTCGCCCGGCAGGACGGCGGTGCGGCGTACATGGCAGAAGCTTACGGGAAGGTGACCGGTAAACCCGGCATCTGCTTCGTCACGCGCGGTCCGGGCGCCACCAATGCCTCGATCGGCATTCATGCGGCGTATCAGGATTCGACGCCGATGATCCTGTTCGTCGGCCAGGTCGGTTCCGATTTCGCCGATCGCGAAGCGTTCCAGGAAGTCGACTTCCGCCGGATGTTCGGACAGATGACGAAATGGGTGGCGCAGATCGATCGCGCCGATCGAATCCCGGAGTACGTGAGCCGGGCATTTCATACTGCGATGTCCGGTCGTCCCGGACCGGTCGTGCTCGCGCTGCCGGAGGACATGCTCACCACGACGGTGCAGACCGCGGACACAGCGCCTTATCGGGTCGTGGAGGCTCACCCGGGCGCGGCCGACATGGAGCGACTGCGCGAGATGCTTGCCGCGGCGCGACGGCCGATCGTCCTGCTGGGCGGCACCATCTGGGACCGCGCAGCGTGCGAGCACGTGCGCCGCTTTGCGGAGGCGAACGGGCTGCCGATCGCGTGCGCGTGGCGGTACCAGGATCTCTTCGACAACAGTCATCCCCAGTACATCGGGGACGTGGGGCTGGGCATCAACCCGAAGCTCGCGCAGCGGGTGCGCGATTCCGACCTGCTCGTCGTGATCGGCGCGCGGCTGGGGGAGATGACGACGGGCGGCTATACGTTGATCGAGCCGCCGCGCCCGAAGCAGAAGCTGGTCCATGTGCATGCCGGAGCCGAGGAGCTCGGGCGCGTGTATCAGGCGGATCTGCCGATCAATGCATCGATGAAAACATTTGCCGCCGCTGCTGCGCAGATGGCGCCGGTCGACGGTTCTGCATGGCGCGAGTCGGTCGGGACGGCGCGCCAGGAGTACCTCGACTACAACGCCAAGCGCGCGCTGCCCGGCGATCTCGATCTCTGGGAGGTCATGAAGACGTTCCGCGAGCGGATGCCGGCGGATACCCTCATCACGAGCGGTGCGGGAAATTTCAGTGCGTGGGCCGGCCGATTTTTTCCTTACCGGTCGCTCCGCACCCAGGTGGCGACATCGTCGGGCGCGATGGGTTACGGCGTGCCGGCAGGCGTCGCCGCGCAGATCGCCTGCCCCGGAAGGAGGGTCGTTTCTTTCAATGGGGACGGGGACTTTCTGATGAACGGGCAGGAGCTGGCGACCGCCGTGCAATACGAGCTGCCGGTCCTGTTTCTCGTGTTCAACAACGGCCTGTACGGGACGATCCGGATGCACCAGGAGCGCGAGTATCCGGGCCGGGTGATCGGCACTGCCCTGCGAAATCCGGACTTTGCGGCGCTTGCGCGCGCTTATGGCCTGCACGGCGAGACGGTGCGACAGACGGCGGAGTTCGCGCCGGCGCTGGAGCGGTCGCTCGATGCGAAGGGACCCGCGCTGATCGAGCTCATCTATGACCCGGAATTGATCACGCCCAATACGACTCTCAAGTCGATTCGCGCGAAAGCGCGGTGACTTGGGGGATCTACAAGGGGGCGTCGCCCTCTTGTTCGATCGGGTGCGATTCGCGCGAAAGCGCGGTGACTTGGGGGATCTACAAGGGGGCGTCGCCCTCTTGTTCGATCGGGTGCGATTCGCGCGAAAGCGCGGTGACTCGAGGGATATACAAGGGAGCGTCGTTCCCTTGTTCGATCGGGCGCCATGCGCGCGAAAGCGCGGTGAGGTTGTGTCATCCCCGCGCAAGCGGGGATCCATGAGGCGTGTGAATTGGCTCGGTCTGGATTCCCGCCTACGCGGGAATGACGACTATTTGCCTGGATTCCCGCTTACGCGGGTACGGCGGACATCTCCAGATCCTCCTCAGCGCGGCGGGACGATCCACAGGAAGATCGCGTGTCCGTCGACGTCGGCACGCCGATCGGGCGGCCAGTCGCCCAGGTCGAAGCGATGCGAGACGATTCGCGTGCCGGGAGCGAGCTCGGTGAGAAGCCGCGGCCGCAGGCGCAGATTCATTTCGGGAAACAGAAACAGCGTGACGACCGACGCCTCGCGAAAGTCGGCCTCGAACACGTCCGCCTGGCGAAATTCAACCTGCTGCTCGACGCCGCTTACCTGCGCGTTGCAGCGGGCCTCCGCGATCTTGCGCGCGTCCATCTCGATGCCGACCGCCCGGATACCGATAGAAGCGCGCAGCGCTGACCGGGATTCGCCCGTCGCCGGAGCCCAGATCGTAGAGCACGTCGCCGGGCCCGACATTCGCGAGTCGGAGCATCGCGTCTACCACACGCTGCGGCGTCGGGAGATAGAGCGCCTCGCTCTCGTTCAACTCGGCAGCGCTCGGTATGGCCTTGGTGGGGCCGGGCGGGCACGCGACGGCGGTACCGGCCGCCAGCAGTGCGACCGCCAGGAAGATCGCTGTTCTCCGCGGCGCGCCGCCCCATCAATGATGGAGGATCTTGGAGAGAAACAGCTGCGCCCGCTCCGAGCGCGGCTTGCCGAAGAAGTCGTCCTTGGCCGCGTCCTCGACGATCTCGCCCTCGTCCATGAAAATGACTCGGCTGGCGACCTTGCTCGCGAACCCCATCTCGTGGGTGACCACCATCATGGTCATGCCTTCGTGCGCGAGCTCGACCATCACGTCGAGGACCTCGTTGATCATCTCCGGATCGAGCGCCGAGGTCGGCTCATCGAAGAGCATGCACATGGGGTCCATTGCGAGCGCCCGCGCGATGGCGACGCGCTGCTGCTGTCCACCGGAGAGCTGCCCCGGAAACTTCGTGGCGTGGTCGGAGAGCCCCACGCGCTCGAGCAGGGCGGCGGCCTTGGCCGCCGACTCTTCGCGCGAGCGCCCGAGCACCTTGATCTGCGCGAGCGTGAGGTTCTCGGTGACGTTCATGTGCGGGAAGAGCTCGAAGTGCTGGAACACCATGCCCACACGCGCGCGCAGCTTCGGGAGATCGGTCTTAGGGTCGCCGACCGATATGCCGTTCACCCTGATCTCGCCATTCTGGAATGGCTCGAGCGCATTCACGCACTTGATCAGGGTCGATTTGCCGGAACCGGAAGGCCCGCATACGACGACCACCTCGCCTTTCTCGACTTTCGTCGTGCAGGTCTTCAGGACCTGGAACGTCCCGTACCACTTGTTCACCTCGCTGATCTCGATCATTGCCATTCTCGCGCGCTCCGGTCACTGTCCCCCGGGAACCGCGAGCCGCACCTGCAGCCGCTTGACCTGGTGGGAGAGGAAATAGCTGATGATGAAGTAGACGACTGCGACGAAGAGATACATCTCGACCAGCCGGCCGTCGCGCTGCGCCACCTTGCTGGCCGCGCCGAGAAAATCGGAGATCGAGAGCACGTAGACGAGCGAGGTGTCCTGGAACAGGATGATCGTCTGGGTGAGCAGCACCGGCATCATGTTGCGGAACGCTTGCGGCAGCACGATCGAGCCCATTGTCTGCCAGTAGTTCAGGCCGAGCGCGTAGCCTGCCGACGCCTGGCCGCGCGCAACCGACTGAATGCCGGCGCGCATGATCTCGCAATAGTAGGCGGCCTCGAACAGCGTGAAAGTGACGACCGACGACATGAAAGCACCCACCTGGATCGGCTGCTTCGCGCCGATCAGCCAGCCGCCGATCCACGGCACCAGGAAATAGAACCAGAAGATCACCAGCACCAGCGGCACCGAGCGCATCAGGTTCACATAGGCCCCGGCGGCGATCGCGAGGGGCTTGAAGCGCGAGAGCCGCATCATCGCGAGTGCGGTGCCGAAGACGACCCCGAGCGTCATCGCGAGCGCGGTGAGCGTCAGCGTGAAGGTCATCCCTACCCGGAACAGGTAGGGAAGTGAGCGGCCGATTACATCCCAGTCGAAGCCAGTGAACACCGGGCGATCCTCAGTGCCCCGCCTGCGGCCCGCTTGCGCTGATCAGGCCGGGAACCGCGACGCGCCGCTCCACCCAGCGCATGCCGGAAACCACGAGGATGTTCACCAGGATGTAGATCACCGTCGCCGCGGTGAACGCCTCGAACACCTGGAACGTGAACTCCTGCATCGATCGCGCGCGCGCGGTGAGCTCCAGGAGGCCGATCGTCAGCGCGACTGCGGAGTTCTTGATGATGTTCAGGAACTCGGAGGTGAGCGGCGGCATGATGATCCGGAATGCCTGCGGCAGTCAGCACGTGACGGTACGTCTGAGCAAGCGTGAGCCCCATCGCGGTGCCCGCCATCCGCTGACCGCGCGGCAGCGACTGAATGCCCGCGCGCACTTGCTCGGCGATGCGCGCCGAGGTGTAGAAGCCGAGGCACAGCACCGCCGGAACGTAGGCCGCCCACGGCGGCGGCATCTGCTTGATCCAGTCTCCGAGCGCTTTCGGCACGAGTTCGGGCAACACGAAGAACCAGAGGAACATCTGAACGAGCAACGGGATGTTGCGGAACAGCTCGACGTAAGCGTTGCCGAGCCGCACGATCCATGGACGCGGCAGCGTTCGCGCAATGCCTACCGCCGCCCCGCAGGCGAGCGCGATCACCCATGCGGCGAGCGCGGTCGCGAGCGTCCACACCAGACCGGTCAGCAGGTAGTGCAGCCAGGTGCCGCTTGCGTCGGCCGCCGGCTCCCAGAAGATGCCCCAGTTCCAGTGGTAATTCATCGCCGGACCCTTATCGCCGTTTTCACTCAGGCGTGCACGCGCGCCCGCGCCGCTCGTGCGCGGTCCGCGCTCGTGGCGGCGGCATCCGTGCCGCCGCCACGACGGTCATTGGTAGGTCGCCGGATCGCCCGAGTCGGTCGGGTTGGCCACCACCTTCTTGAGCTGCGGGCTCATCGGCACGTTCAGATTGATGCCCTTCGGCGGCACCGGCTTCAGGAACCACTTCTCGTAGATCCCGTTGATGTCGCCGCTCTTGTAGGTCTGGATCATCGCGGCGTCCACCACCTTCTTGAACGCCGGATCGTCCTTGCGGAGCATGATTCCGTACGGCTCGACGGTGTAGGCCTCGGAGCCGATGACCCAGTCGCCGGGATTCTTCGAATTCGCCACCAGGCTGTAGAGCAGGATGTCGTCCATGAAGAACGCTGCCGCACGGCCGGTGTCGACCATCAGGAACGATTCGGCGTGATCTTTCGCGGCGACGATGTTCATGCCGAGGTTCTTCTCGGTATTTGCCGCAGTCGCCCACTTGATATTGGTGGTGCCCGCGGTCGAGACCACGGTCTTGCCCTTCAGGTCGGCAAGCGTCTTGATCCCGGACGACTTCTTGGCCACGAAGCGGTTGGCGGTCACGAAGTGGGTGATCGTGAAGGACACCTGCTTCTCGCGCTCCAGATTGTTGGTGGTCGAGCCGCACTCCAGGTCGATGGTGCCGTTCGCCATGAGCGGGATGCGCGTCGCGGACGTGACCGGGTTCAGCTTCACCTGGAGGTTCGGCATCTTCAGCTCGGCCTTCACGGCGTCGACGATGCGCATGCAGAGGTCGACGGCGTAGCCAACCACTTGCTGCTTGTCGTCGTAGTACGAGAACGGGATCGAGGAGTCACGGTGCCCGATGGTGATGGTGCCGCTGTCCTTGATCTTCTTGAGCGTTCCGGTGAGCTCCTGGGCGGCCGCCGGCACGGCGAGCGCGGTGCCCAGCAGTACGGCGAGCGCCAGGCGAGCATGGGTCTTCATGGTTCCTCCTCGTTTCGATTTGTGCCGGGCATCCGGCGGGGCCGCGGCGCATGACCGCAGACAGTGCATTCTACGGCGAAGCGTCACGCCCTGCGCAGATGCGGGTCGGGCGCGCTAGGCGTGTTCGCGCCGCTTCGTTGTCGCCTGCCACCAGGCGACGCACGCGCGTGCGAGCGCGTCGGTCGCATCGACGGCGTAGTTCCCGGGGAGCGGGTCGACCGAAGCGAGCCCGACCGGCACCTCCGTGCACGCGAGGATGATGCGCTCCGCGCCGCGTGCCTGCAGATCGGCAATCGCTTGCCTGAACAACTCGCCTGCTTCGCGCAACTTGGCTTCCTTCACTAGCCGGATGCCGGGAAGGATCAGGTTTCGCTCGTCAGCCGCATCAGGAAGCACGATCTCGCGCCCCGCGGCCGCGAGGCGCTGCTGGTAGAACCCGGAGCGCAGTGTGCCCGCCGTCGCCACGATGCCGACGCGACGCGCATCGCCCAGCTCGGCGACCGCGGCATCGGCGATATGCAGGATGGGCACCGGGCACGCCGCGGCGAGCGCATCGAACCAGTGATACGCGGTGTTGCAGGCAATTGCGATGCACTGCGCCCCCGCTCGGGTCAGTACACCCACGCCGGCCGCCATTGCGGGCAGGGGCGATTCCCCCAGACCAAGTATGGCCGGCACGCGCTCCGGAATCTGGGGCACCGAGTAGACGAGCAGCGGAACGTGATCCTGGTCGCGTTCGGCGGGGGTCGCCTCGACGAGCTTGCGCAGGAAATCGGCCGTGGCGAGAGGCCCCATGCCGCCCAAAATCCCGATCATGGCCATAATCCGATCCCCGCGCCGAGAACGCCTAAATTACGTCGCCGCACGGCGCGTTCCGCAATGCGGTTTTTTCCGCAGGGGGGGCGCAGTGCACTTTTTCCCTGGCCCGCTCCCTGCTAGAGTACGAGGCCTCTGCTCCGGGAGGGCGAGAGTGACGAAATACTGGGTGAGCCGGGACGGCGAACGGCTGGGACCATATGACGAGGCGCAGATCTACGATGCTTACGGCAAGGGGACCCTGCGCCCGACGGACGAGCTCTGGACCGAAGGCATGGAGCTCTGGGTGCCGGTTTCGGAGGTCTTCGAATACCTGCACGCTGCGGTAGCGCATCCCGACGACTCCGTGCCGGACGTCGGACCAGCCGCCAGCAAGAACATCAAGTAAGACGCGGTCACGCGGTCACCGCGCGCTGCGGCCGCGCTTCCTTCGCGAGGACGCTGCGCAGGTACCGCGCCGTGTAGCCGTTGCGCGAGCGCGCCAGCTCTTCCGGCGGTCCCTGCGCCACGATCTCGCCGCCGCCATCGCCGCCCTCCGGACCGAGGTCGATCACCCAGTCGGCCGTTTTCACCACGTCGAGGTTGTGCTCGATCACGACCACGGTGTTGCCGTGATCGCGCAGGCGGTGCAGCACCTTGAGAAGCATGTCGACGTCGTGAAAGTGCAGTCCCGTCGTCGGCTCGTCCAGGATGTAGAGGGTGCGGCCCGTGTCGCGCTTGGACAGCTCGAGGGCGAGCTTCACGCGCTGTGCCTCGCCGCCCGACAGCGTGGTGGCCGGTTGGCCGAGCTGGATGTAGCCGAGCCCCACTTCGGCGAGCGTCTCGAGCTTTCGCTGTGCAGTCGGCACCGCGCCGAAGAACTCGTGCGCCTGGTCGACGGTCATGGCGAGCACCTCCTGGATGTTGCGCCCCTTGTAGCGCACCTCGAGCGTCTCGCGGTTGTACCGCAGTCCGTGGCACACATCGCACGGCACGTAGATGTCCGGCAAGAAGTGCATCTCGACCTTGATCACGCCGTCGCCCTGGCAGGCCTCGCAGCGTCCGCCCTTGACGTTGAACGAAAAGCGACCCGGGCCATAGCCGCGCTCACGGGCCATCGGCACCCCGGCGAATAGCTCGCGGATCGGCGTGAACAGGCCCGTGTAGGTCGAGGGGTTCGAGCGCGGCGTGCGGCCGATCGGGCTCTGGTCGACGCTGATCACCTTGTCGAAGTGCGCGAGCCCCTCGATCGTGTCGTGCGCGGCGGGCTCGGCGGCGGCGCCGTGCAGGTGTCGCGCCACCGCGTGATACAGCGTGTCGTTCACGAGTGTCGACTTGCCCGACCCCGACACGCCGGTCACGCAGACGAAGAGGCCCACAGGCAGCTCGAGCGTCACGCCCTTCAGATTGTTGCCGCGCGCGCCCACCAGCGTGAGGACCTGTCCCGGCTCGGGCGGGCGCCGCCGCGCGGGCACTGCGATCGACCGAAGCCCCGCCAGATACTGCCCGGTGAGCGACGATTCCGCGCGCTTGATGGCTTCCGGCGGCCCTTCGGCCACGATTCGACCCCCGTGCTCGCCCGCGCCCGGGCCCATGTCCACGACGTGATCTGCCGCGAGGATGGCCTCTTCGTCATGCTCGACGACCAGCACTGAGTTTCCGAGGTCGCGCAGGCTCTTCAGCGTGTCGAGCAGCCGGCCGTTGTCGCGCTGGTGCAGACCGATGGATGGCTCGTCCAGCACGTACATCACGCCCGTCAGGCCCGATCCGATCTGCGAGGCGAGCCGGATACGTTGGGACTCGCCGCCCGAGAGGGTTTCCGCCGATCGGTCGAGCGACAGGTACTCCAGACCGACGTTCACCAGGAACCCGAGGCGTGCCATGATCTCCTGGACGATGCGATCGGCGATGGCCGCGCGGTGCCCGGGCAATGCGAGGTTCGAAAAGAATGCCAGCGCATCGCGCAACGGCGCCGCGCTGACCTCGTAGATCCGTCGGTCCCCGACCGTGACGTGGCGCGCCTCGCGCCGCAGGCGCGCGCCCTCGCACTCGGGGCAGGGCTTGGTATTGAGATATTTCGCGAGTTCCTCGCGCACGACGATGGAATCGGTCTCGCGATAGCGCCGCTCGAGGCTCGGCACCACGCCTTCGAAGGCGTGCTCGCGCACGATCGTGCGACCGCGCTCGTTCAGGTACGAGAACGGGATCTTCTCCTTGGTCCCGAACAGCACGATCGACTGCACGGACTCCGGAAGCTTCTCGAACGGCCGTTCGACGTCGAACTTGAAATGCGCCGCGAGGCTGGTGAGCATCTGGAAATAGAACTGATTGCGCCGGTCCCAGCCGCGAATCGCGCCGGAGGCGAGCGACAGGCCCGGGTGCGCCACCACGCGCTTCGGATCGAAGAACTGGATCGCGCCGAGCCCGTCGCACTTCTGGCATGCGCCCAGCGGATTGTTGAAAGAGAACAGCCGCGGCTCGAGTTCGGGCAGCGAGTAGCTGCAGACCGGGCAGGCGAACTTCGCCGAGAAGAGGTGTTCGCGACCCGAGTCCGTCTCGACTGCGATCGTGCGGCCGTCCGCGTGACGAAGCGCCGTCTCGAACGACTCCGCGAGCCGCTGCTGGACATCGGCGCGCACGCGGATCCGGTCCACCACCACGTCGATCGAATGCTTGGCGGTTTTCGCCAGCTTCGGCAGCGCGTCGATCTCGTGAACCGTGCCGTCGATGCGCAGCCGGACGAATCCTTGCGCGCGTAGCTCCTCGAACAGTTCCGCCTGCTCGCCCTTGCGGCCGGCGACCACCGGCGCGAGCACCATGATGCGCGTGTCCTCGGGCAGCGCAAGCACGTGATCCACCATCTGCGCGACGGTCTGCGCCTCGAGCGCGACGCCGTGATCGGGGCAGTAGGGCGTGCCCACGCGCGCGAACAGCAGGCGCAGGTAATCGTGGATCTCGGTGACGGTCCCGACCGTCGAGCGCGGATTGTGGCTGGCCGCCTTCTGCTCGATCGAGATGGAGGGTGAGAGCCCCTCGATCAGGTCGACGTCGGGCTTCGCCATCAGCTGCAGGAACTGCCGCGCGTACGCGGAGAGGGATTCGACGTAGCGACGCTGGCCTTCGGCGTACAGGGTATCGAACGCGAGCGAGGACTTGCCCGAGCCCGAGAGCCCGGTGAGCACGACCAGCCGGTTCCTGGGCAGGTCGACGCTCAGGTTCTTGAGGTTGTGCGTGCGTGCGCCGCGAATGCGAATGAAATCCATCGTCGTATGAGCCTTGCGCCCCCGCGCGAGCCTTCTGCCCGCGCGGGAAAACCAGACACTATACAAAGTTCCGGGGGGTCGGCGCTACCCCGGCCTTCCGGTCGACCGAGCGGCGTGGCCGCAAAGCAGCCGGGGCGGTTAAGCCTCTCGCCAGCGCACCCACCACCCCGCCGCCTCCGGCGGCACCCCTCCGCGAAGGGGAGGGGATGTTCGCGAGCTCCGCAAGCAGCATTTGCCCGTAGGCCTCAAAATTGCGCGCTTACGCCGGTCAATACCCCGCAATGGACTCCCCTCCCGAGCAATCCAGCCGGATGTCACGCTTCGAGCTGCGCGCCAGCGCTTCGCTTGCGTCGCTGTTCGCGTTGCGCATGGTGGGACTGTTCCTGATCGCGCCGGTGTTCGCCGTGCATGCAAAGGATCTGCGGGGCGGAGAGAGCCTGACGTTGGTGGGACTCGCGCTCGGTGCCTACGGCGCCACGCAGGCCATGCTGCATCTGCCGTTCGGCATGGCATCGGACCGCTTCGGACGCAAGCGCATCATCGTCATTGGCCTTGCCATCTTTGCGGCAGGCAGCTTTCTCGCAGCGTCCGCCACCGATATCTACTGGACCATCGCCGGGCGTGCGCTCCAGGGGGCTGGCGCGATCTCCGCCGCCATCGTCGCGCTCGTTGCCGACCTCACGCGCGACGAGCACCGCACGAAAGCGATGGCGATCATCGGCGCGTCCATCGGCGTCGCATTCGCGCTGTCGCTCGTGGCGGCACCGGGTCTGTATCGCGCAATCGGCATGGACGGAATATTCATCCTCACCGGCGTGCTCGCGCTCGGGGGAATCTGGGTCACCGCGCAAGTCGTGCCGCCTGAGCCCGCTGGGGGTCGATCGGCACGCGGTGAAATGCCGAGAACGCCGATCGGGCGAATCCTGTTCGACGCCGAGCTGCTGCGGCTCAACTTCGGCATCTTCACGCTGCACATGGTGCAAATGGCGATGTTCGTCGTCATCCCGCACGCTTTGATCGATTATGGCGGTCTGCCGCTCGCCGACCACTGGAAGGTGTACCTGCCCGTCGTCGCCGGCTCGTTCATCCTGATGGTGCCGCCCATCCTGGTTGCCGAGCGGGGCGGCCGGCTGAAATCGGTGTTTCTGGGCTCGATCGCGGTTCTTGCGGCGGTCGAGCTCGGATTCGTCGGATTCGGCACGAGCTTCGCCTGGATCGTCGGCCTGCTCCTGGCGTTCTTCGTGGCGTTCAACATCCTGGAGGCGAGCCTGCCATCGCTCGTCTCGCGCGTCGCGCCGAGCGCCGCGCGGGGCACCGCGGTTGGGATCTACAATACGACGCAGTCGCTGGGACTGTTTGCCGGTGGCGCGCTCGGCGGGTGGCTCGCACAGCATTTCGGGGCCCGCGCGGTGTTCGCGCTGGGTGCAGGCATGGTGATCACGTGGGGAATCGTCGCCGCGCGGATGACGGTTCCGCCGCTCGCCGCTAGGGGGACGATACAAAGCCGGACGATCCGGATCGGCCCGGTCGACGATCCGGAACGCCTGCGCGCCGCGCTGGTGAGCGTCAACGGAGTCCGGGAGGCGGTCGTTATTCCCGAGCACGGGGTGGCGCACCTCAAGGTACTGCCGGGGTGGGACGAAGGTAGCGTTATGAAACTCGTGGGAGGAAAAGTCTGATGGCATCCGTAAACAAGGTCATTCTCGTCGGCAATCTCGGCGCCGATCCCGAAACGCGCTATTCGACGGATGGCGCAGCGATCACCAACATCCGGATGGCGACCACCGACCGGTGGAAGGACAAGGGCTCGGGCGAGATGCGCGAGCAGACCGAGTGGCATCGGGTCGTGTTTTTCGGCCGCCTCGCAGAAATTGCGGGCGAGTATCTGAAGAAGGGCTCACCCGTCTACGTCGAGGGCCGCCTGCGCACTCGCAAGTGGACCGACAAGGAAGGACACGATCGGTATTCGACCGAGGTGACCGCCGACAACATGCAGCTGCTTGGCAGCCGCGGCGGCGCGGGAGAGCCGTCGACGCGCGACTCGTCCGGAGACAGCGCGCCTCCCCGCGCTGGCGGGCAGAAGGCAGTGCGCGGGCCCGAGGACATCGAGGACGACATCCCGTTCTAGGCGCGACCAGGCTCGGCAACGCCCAGATTTTGCGGGGAAATCGGGGCGTTCCGGTATAATCCCGAGCCTTTGCAAGTCTCACCTTCGGGGGACGTCGTGCCGATCTACGAATACCGGTGCTCGGAGTGCGGGCACCAGCAGGAACACCTGCAAAAGGTGTCTGATCCCCTGCTGACCACCTGTCCGAATTGCGGCCGGGAGACCTACCGCAAGCAGTTGACCGCGGCAGGTTTCCAGCTCAAGGGTAGCGGCTGGTATGCGACCGATTTCAAGGGCAGCGGCCAGAGACCCGCGGCGAAGAGCGACAATGCGGGCAAGACCGAATCGAAGTCCGACTCGAAAACCGACGTGAAGTCGGATGCCAAGGTGGATTCCAAGGCGGAAAGCAAATCAGAATCCAAGTCCGAATCGAAGTCCGATGCCAAGACCGAGAGCAAGCCGGCGACGAAACCCACCACTCCAGCCAGCGGCGGTACCTGAACCGGTGTGTGGCCTTCGGCGCCCGCTTACTTCTGATTTCATCATCGCCGACACGCTCGCGTAACCCGGCGCCAACGCCGCGGATCGAATTCCTTGAAACGCTATCTCATCACCGGGCTCCTGATCTGGATTCCCCTGGTCATCACGATCTGGGTGCTCCACTTTCTCGTGAGCACGATGGACCAGTCGCTGCTGCTCCTTCCGCCGCAGTGGCAGCCCGAGGCGCTCATCGGCCGGAGCATCCCCGGCATCGGGGCGATTCTCACCGTGCTCATCGTTCTCGTGACCGGCGTTCTCGCGTCGAACATTCTCGGGCAGCGACTCGTGACCCTCTGGGAGGCGATCCTGCGGCGCATTCCGGTCGTGAACTCCATCTATCTCGGCGTGAAGCAGGTGAGCGACACGCTGTTCAGGCCGGGTGGCGAAGCATTTCGCAAGGCGGTGCTCGTCGAATGGCCACGCGAGGGCATGTGGACCATCGCCTTCCTGACCGGTGTGCCGGGGGGCGATGCGGCGAATCATCTGCGCGGAAACTATGTGAGCATTTACGTGCCGACGACGCCCAATCCCACAGGCGGCTACTTCATCATGCTGCCGCGCGAGGACATCATCGAGCTCGACATGAAGGTGGACGTGGCGCTCAAGTACATTGTGTCGATGGGTGTCGCCGCACCGAACGACGAAAAGCAATCCCGCGACCGCGAGTAGCGCAGCGCACGGCGCCGCGGCCTTTCATTCACGCTTCACTTAATTGCGATCCAATGTGCAGGACGAAATGCGAACCCATTACTGCGGCCAGGTAAATGCTGCGCACATAGACCAGAGCGTCACGCTGTTCGGCTGGGCGCATCGGCGTCGCGACCATGGCGGCGTGATCTTCATCGATCTGCGCGACCGTGAAGGCCTGGTACAGGTGGTTTGCGATCCGGACCGGGCGGAGACTTTCCATACCGCCGAGCGCGTTCGCAGCGAGTTCTGCCTGCGCGTCACCGGAAAGGTGCGGCGCCGGCCGGAGGGGACCGTCAACCCCGAGATGAGCACGGGCGAGATCGAGGTACTCGCGCACGACCTCGAGGTGCTGAACGCCTCGGTGACGCCGCCGTTCCAGCTCGACGAGGAGAATCTGAACGAGAACGTGCGGCTGCAGCACCGCGTGATCGACCTGCGCCGGCCGCAGATGCAGGCGAATCTCGTGCTGCGCTACCGAGTCGCGATGGCGGTGCGCCGGTACTTCGACGCGCAGGGCTTCATCGACATCGAGACGCCGATGCTCACGCGCAGCACCCCCGAGGGTGCACGCGACTATCTCGTGCCCTCACGTCTCTACGGCGGGCAGTTCTACGCGCTGCCGCAGTCGCCGCAGCTCTTCAAGCAGATGCTGATGGTGGCCGGATACGATCGCTACTACCAGATCACCAAGTGCTTTCGCGACGAGGATCTGCGGGCCGACCGGCAACCCGAGTTCACGCAGATCGACGTGGAGACCTCGTTCCTGGACGAGCGCGAGATCCGCCGCATCATGGAAGGCATGGTGCGTGCGGTGTTCAAGGAAGCACTCGACGTCGACCTTCCCGATCCGTTTCCGATCCTGACCCATGCCGAGGCGATGCGCGACTACGGCTCGGACAAGCCGGACTTGCGCATTCCTCTTGTGCTCACCGATCTCACGGACCTGATGAAGGCGGTGGAGTTCAAGGTTTTCCGCGCGGCCGCCGACATGCCCGGTGGGCGAATCGCGGCACTGCGCGTACCGAGGGGCGGCAGCCTGACCCGCAAGGAGATCGACGAGTACACGGCCTTCGTCGCGATCTATGGTGCGAAGGGTCTCGCCTACATCAAGGTCAACGACGCGACGAAACCCGGCGAAGAGGGATTGCAGTCGCCCATCGTCAAGTTCCTCCCGCGCGAAATTCTGAGCGCGATCCTCGCGCGCACCGGTGCGCAGGATGGCGACTTGATCTTCTTCAGCGCCGATCGTGCGAAGGTCGTCAACGACGCGCTGGGCAGCCTGCGCACCCGGATCGGTCATGAGAAGGGCCACGCCCAGTCGGGCTGGCGACCGCTCTGGGTGGTCGACTTCCCGATGTTCGAGTGGGACGAGGAGGCGAAGCGGTGGGGAGCGATGCACCATCCTTTCACCGCGCCCAAGGACGGTCACGAAGAGCGGCTCGAGAGCGACCCGTCGCAGGCTCTTGCCAAGGCCTACGACATCGTCCTCAACGGCTGGGAAATCGGTGGGGGCTCGGTGCGTATCCACCGCGCCGAAGTCCAGTCCAAGGTCTTTCGCGCGCTCGGCATCGACGACGCGCAGGCGCGGGCGAAATTCGGATTTCTGCTCGACGCCTTGCAGTACGGTGCGCCGCCACACGGCGGAATTGCGTTCGGGCTGGACCGGATCGTGACGCTGATGGCGGGCGCGGAGTCGATACGCGACGTCATCGCCTTTCCGAAAACGCAGCGCGGCCAGTGCCTGTTGACGCAGGCGCCGAGCCCGGCCGACGAGCGGCAACTACGTGAGCTGCACCTGCGGGTGCGCAGTTCGGACCCGAAGTGAGCATTTCATGCTGAGTCCGCCACGCAGGATTCATCGCCTTGCCCGAAAGGCGCTGCGTTGACGCGGAGGCGAGATTTTCATGCGCGGCGGCTGGCTCCCGCTCTTCGCGTGCTTTTTGTCCTGTGCCTTTTCGCGCTGTGCGCGCCGGGAGCTGGCTGGGCGTTTTCCCAGGACGGGCTTGCCGCGGACCGGATCGCGCTCGGTGAACGACCGCAGGCGGAACCCGGCGATTCCACGCAGCGCGAGATCTCGGTCGAGAGTCTTCCGAAGGAAGCGCGTGCCACGCTCGCGCTCGTCAAGCAGGGCGGGCCGTTTCCGTACCGGAAGGACGGCAGCACCTTCGGTAATCGCGAGAAGCACCTGCCGGTCAAGGCGCGCGGTTATTACCGAGAATATACGGTGCCGACGCCTGGGGCGCGCGACCGGGGCGCGCGGCGGATCGTGGCGGGGCGCGACCGAGAGTACTATTACACCGACGATCATTACAATTCGTTCAGGCGGATTCGCGAGTGAACTACGAAGAGATGCTGATCGACTCGGGACGGGCGGGCATCTATCGGCTCCCCCCGGACGTCGGGGTGCTCGAGGCGGCCGCTAAAGAGAGCGATTTCGCGGTGTGGCGCGTCGATCTCGACGCGGTGCGCACCAAGCAGGAGCTGCTCGACGCGATCGCCCGTGAGCTCGCGTTTCCCGACTGGTTCGGATCCAACTGGGATGCGCTCGAGGACTGCCTCACCGATCTTTCGTGGTGCGTCGCGTCCGGTTATGTCCTTATCCTCGCCAAAGCCGGCGGCTTTGCCGAGGAAGCTTCCGAGGATTTCGAGACAGCGCTCGAGGTTCTCGATGGCGCTGCCGAATACTGGTACGACGAGGACGTGCCCTTCTGGGTGCTGATTGGCGATGCCGACTTCGGCCGGTTCGACATACCGGTGCTGGACGAAGAATGACGTCCGGGACCGCGGCGCCGCCGCGGCGTTACAAGATTCCGATTTCGGTGCTGGTCGTGATCCACACGCCCGCGCTGGAGGTGCTCTTGTTGGAGCGCGCGCCGTGGCCAGGGTACTGGCAGTCAGTCACGGGGAGCGTGGATCGCGAGGACGAACTCCTCGACCAGACCGCGGTGCGCGAGGTGCTGGAAGAGACCGGGATCGACGCCCGGCGCCACCGGCTTCGCGATTGGGGCATCCAGAACCGTTTCGAGATCTACAAGCTGTGGCAGTCCCGATTTGCCCCCGGGGTCACGCACAACACCGAGCACGTCTTCGGACTGACGGTTCCAGAACGCATGCCCGTGCGACTCGAGCCGCGCGAACATTCGCAGTACGTGTGGCTTCCGTGGCAGGAGGCGGCCGAGAAATGCTTCTCGTGGTCGAACCGGGATGCGATTCTGATGCTTCCGCGACGTGCGGCCGCCTCATGCTGACTCGGGGGATATACAAGGGGGCATCGCCCCCTTGTTCGATTGATCCGTGGCAGGAGGCGGCCGAGAAATGCTTCTCGTGGTCGAACCGGGATGCGATCCTGATGCTTCCGCGACGTGCGGCCGCCTCATGCTGACTCGGGGGATATACAAGGGGGCATCGCCCCCTTGTTCGATTGATCCGTGGCAGGATGCGGCCGAGAAATGCTTCTCGTGGTCGAACCGGGATGCGATCCTGATGCTGCCAGAGCGCGTGAAGGTCGATTCCTGAACCGAATGCCGATGCAGTCCATGGATCTCCACATCGCGAGCTACAACATTCACAAGGGGTTCTCGCATTTCAACCGCCGCATGGTCGTGCACGAACTGCGCGACCGGCTGCGGACGGTCAATGCGGACATCGTTTTCCTGCAGGAGGTGCAGGGCGAACACTCCGGACATGCGCGTCACATCCGCAACTGGCCGGGCGAGCCCCAGTACGAGTTCCTCGCCGACAATGTCTGGCCGGAATTTGCCTATGGCCGGAACGCCGTCTACGACCACGGCCATCACGGAAACGCGATCCTTTCGCGCTTTCCCATCATGACGGCCGAGAATCAGGACGTATCGGCTCACCCGTTCGAGAGCCGCGGCCTGCTTCACTGCGAGGTCCACGTTCCGAAGAGCAGGATCTCGGTGCACTGCGTGTGCGTGCATTTCGCGCTGGGTGAGCGCGGCCGACGACACCAGGTCCATGCGCTCGTCCAGCGAGTCGTCGAGCTGGTGCCCGAGGACGCACCGCTCGTCATCGCGGGCGATTTCAACGACTGGCGAAACCGGGCCGGCCGAGCGCTGGCTGCGGAGCTCGGCGTCCACGAGGTGTTTCGTGATCATCGCGGTCGACCCGCCCGCAGCTATCCGAGCCGGATGCCGATCCTGCGTCTGGACAGAATCTACGTGCGCGGCTTTTCGGTCAATCACGCCGAAGTGCACCACGGCCATCCGTGGTCGCGAATCTCCGACCATGCCTTGTTATCGGCGCGTCTCGCTGTGGGATGAGCGTCGCCTTTCGCGAGGGGAACCGGCTCACGCTCCTCAAGAGCGGTGTCGAATATTTTCCCGCGCTCGAGGCGGCAATCGAGGAAGCGCAGCACACGGTTCACCTCGAGACCTACATCTTCGCTGACGACTCGGCGGGCCGGCGCATTGCCGGTGCGCTGCTTGCCGCCGCGTCGCGCGGGGTGCGCGTCGACGTCATCGTCGACGGCTTCGGATCGAAACGCTTTCTCGGGACATTGAGCGACGTTCTTGCGGCGGGCGACGTTCGGGTGCTCGTCTTTCGCGCGGATATCTACCCCTGGAATTTCGGGCGCCACCGCCTGCGGCGCATGCACCGCAAGCTGGCGGTGATCGACGCCAGCGTCGCGTTCGTGGGCGGGATCAACATCATCGACGACATGCACACGCCGGGGCAGACGCCACCTCGATTCGATTACGCGGTGCGCGTGGAAGGTCCGGTCCTGGAAGAGGTGCATGAGCAGGCCGAGCAGCTCTGGACCCTCACGGCCTGGGCGAACCTTCGCCAGGAATGGGCATTCGGTCCGAACCTCAGCAGCCGGCGGGACGTGGCAGAGCGGGGCTTTCAGCGGGCCGCGTTTCTCGCGCGGGACAATTTCCGGCACCGCTCCGACATCGAGGACGCGTATCTCGAAGCGATCGAGGCGGCCGAGGAGGAGATCCTGATTGCAAGCGCCTACTTCTTTCCGGGTCGGCGCTTCCGGCGCGCGCTGACCCAGGCGGCGGCGCGCGGCGTGCGCGTGGTCCTCCTTCTGCAGGGGCGCGTCGAGTACGTGCTTCTGCACTACGCCTCGCGCGCGCTCTACGGCGCGCTGCTCGATGCGGGCGTGGAGATCCATGAGTACACGCGCAGCTTCCTCCACGCGAAGGTCGCGGTCATCGATGGGCAGTGGGCAACGGTCGGTTCGTCGAACATCGATCCGTTCAGCCTGCTGCTCGGGCGCGAGGCCAACGTCGTGGCCGACGACCGGCGCCTCGCCCAGGAATTGCGCGAGAGCCTGCAGACGGCGATGGCGGAGGGCGCGGAACGTGTCGCGCGACAGCAGTGGCGCAGGCAGCCGTTGCTGCGGCGGGTCAAGATCTGGATTGCGTACGGCGTAGCCCGATTCCTCATGGGCATGTTCGGATACGCGAGGTTGAGATAGCTCGCACCACGTAGCGGGGTTTGCGGAGTTCTGCTTAGCGGGAAGGAGGGTAACGGGAGGAAACCAGCCGGTTTCCTCCTGTTCGTGACCTTCCGCTTTTGTTCCCCAAGACCTCTGCGCTTAGCGCAGAGCGACAATTGTCCCGTCTTCAAACCTTGGCACGACCGGTAGCACGGAAAGCTGTGCGGCGTACTCCACTTCCCGCGTGAATCCACGCTCGACCATCATCCTGCCGACCCGGCAGTCGAGCAGGCTGGGCAGCGGATCCCGGGCCCGGAACAGCAGGCGCGCGGCCCGCGCCGCGTCCGAGAAATCCGCCCGCTCGCCGAGCCTCTGCGCAATGAGCTCGACCAGGTATCCCGCGCCGTAGAAGTCCTCGAAATTGAAATTCCCCATCGAACCGGCACAGACGATGAGGATCGTCCGGTCCGGATGAGCATCGAGGGTGTGCTCGATGACCGCGCGGCCGTTGAGCAATGCCGCAGCGTAGACCTGCTCGGCGCCGGACATCGTCATGACAGCAACCGTGCCGTTCGTCGTGGAATAGATGACGTGCTTGCCGGCCACGCCGTGGGCGAGCAGGGCCTGGGGCATCGGCGGCGCAAAGCCGGGCAGCGTCTCGGCGTATAGCTCGCCCGCCAGCACCACCGATTCCGGGGGATGTCGTGCACCCTCGGCGCGCGCAGCCGCCTCGTCGAGCGCCGGGGTGACCGCGCGGGCGCCGTGCGCCAAAGCCGTCGCGATGGTGGATGTCGCGAACAGGATGTCGAGGACGATCACGATCTTGCCGGGCAGGCGGACCGTGTCGATCTCCTCTTTGCGCCCGAGAACGTGGATCTTGTGGTTGAGGATCATCCGTCCGAGCCGCGTGTGCCCGGATGGCGGCGCCGGTACAGACCGACGCCGGTCATCTCCATCACCAGTTCCTGGTTCTGATTGAAGACGTCCCAGCGGTGCCTGACGATTCCCATATCGGGTCGGGTTCGCGACGCCTTGGTTTCGAGCACCGTCATCCGCATCGAAATGGTGTCGCCCGGCCGCACGGGGATCAGCCAGCGCATTTCGTCGACACCGGACGATCCCATGCTCGCGGCATCGAGCAGATAGGCATCGCAGATCATGCGCATGCACAGGCTCGCGGTGTGCCAGCCGCTCGCGATGACGCCGTGGTAGATCGACTGCTTCGCCTTTTCCTCGTCGACATGGAAGGGCTGCGGATCGAAACGGGACGCGAACTCGATGATCTCTTCCTTCGATAGCGTTGGACCCTTTACCTCGGTCATCTGTCCGGGCTCGAAGTCCTCGAAGTAGTACTTGAACGAATCGGTCATGGCGTTGCTTCCGGGCGGGTCACTGCGGTCGGCGGAGAAAGAACTGAACGCCGATCATGGACAGCACGACCTCGTCGGCCTGGTTCAGCACCTCCCAGCGCCAGGTCACGGCGCCCCGATCGGGCTTGCTCGCCGATGGACGCGATTCGAGCACGGTCGCCCGATAACGCAACGCGTCGCCGGGGCGCACCGGCCGGTTGAACTTCAACTCGTCGATTCCCGGCGAGCCGATGCACGAACTCGCATTGAGGTAGCCGTCGCACATCAGGCGCATTGCGACCGTGGCAGTGTGCCAGCCGCTCGCGATCAACCCACCGAACGGCGAGGCGATGGCAGCCTGTTCGTCCGTGTGATAACGCTGCGGATCATGCTCGCGCGCGAACGATACGATCTCTTCCTTGGACAGCGATCGCGCCGGCGACTCGTACGTCCAGCCCGGCGTGAAGTCTTCCCAGTGGTATCGAAAGGCCATGCCAAAAAGAGTGCGGGGTGAAGGGTGCGCAGCAGCGATGCCCGGTAGCGAACATTTCGCAATGCAAAGCGTATTATACGACGGGTGTGTGGTCACTCCGCTGCGCCTTTGGTCGCGCCACTAGTGTGCCGGATGATTGAGCCGCGTTTCGCGCGCCTGTTTTGCGCCGCTCTCGCGCTGGCGAGCGCACTGATCGGGACGCCCGCCACCGCCGCAGATCGGCTCCCCCGCTTGGGCGTCGATGCCGGTGCGACCACGGTATCGGGCCTCTCTTCGGGCGGCTACATCGCCGTCCAGTTCCACGTCGCTCATTCGTCCGTCGTGAAGGGGATCGGCGCACTCGCCGCCGGACCTTACTACTGCGCGCAGGACAGTGTGGGGACCGCGACTTCCACCTGCATGGATCCGGCACCCTCGTCGCCGCCGCCTGATGCGAAAGCGCTCGCCGCCGTGGCCAGGGCCCTCGCGCGCGATGGGCGCATCGACGCCACAGAAAATCTGGCGCGCTCGCGTGTCTGGCTGTTCACGGGGACGCGCGACGGCACGGTGACTTCCCCCGTCGTCATGGCGTTGCGCAGCTTCTACCTGCAATTCGTACCCGAGTCCGCAGTCGTGCTCGTTAGCGATATTGAGGCCGGGCACGGCATGGTGACGGAGGATGCGGGCGGTCAATGCGGCCTGACCGATGCCCCGTTCATCAATGACTGCGACTACGACGCGGCGGGCAAGTTGCTTGCGCATCTGCTCGGACCGCTCGCCGCGCCGCGCCCGGAATCGCCGGGCAGGCTCGTGAAGTTCGATCAACGTGAGTTTGCCGACGGCAACGCCTATTGGATCAGCATGGCGGACACGGGCTACGCGTATGTTCCCGACGCGTGCCTGCGCGAGCGTTGCCGCGTGCACGTCGCATTCCACGGCTGCCGGCAGAACGCTGCGGCGATCGGCGAGCGGTTCGTGCGCGAATCCGGGTACAACCGCTGGGCCGCCGCCAATCGCATCGTCGTGCTCTATCCGCAGACCGTGGCACGCAACGGATGGGGCGGGGCATGGTGGACGTGGAACTACGTCGTCAATCCGCGCGGTTGCTGGGATTGGTGGGGTTACACCGGAACGCAGTACCACACGAAGCAGGGACCGCAGATCCGCGCCGTGAAGGCCATGCTCGATCGACTTGCCGAGCAACGGAGTAATTGATGGCACAGCAAGGGGCGTGGGCGCCGAAGTTGTTCATTGGCAAGTCGGAAGGTCACGAACAGGAGGAAACCGGCTGGTTTCCTCCCGTTACCCTCCTTCCCGCCTCAAGTCTCCGGGGCAATCCTCTCATAGGCAAGCATTGCATTGCGCAACCGCTCAGGAATCGGCGTGCCCTTCGCGGCGCCGGCCTCGACGTGGACGTAGACGAGCTCTCCCGACACGAGGTGATCCGAATCCCGCCAGATCCCGAACGCGAACGTGAGCGAGGAGCGTCCGAGGCGCGCGAGCCGGCAACCGATCTCGATTAGCTCGTCGTAGCGCGCGGAGGCGTGATATTCGATGGTCGCCTTGACCGAGTAGAGCCGCATGTACTCGTCGTGGAAGTCGCGCGCCGCGCCGTTCGCGATGGCGCGCCAGTATTCCGCGATGGCCACGTCGAAATACATGAGGTAGTTCGCGTTGAACACGACATGCTGCATGTCGACTTCCGCCCACCGCACGCGGAGCGGGTGGAAGAGCGTGAAGTCCTCGCGCCGCATGGCACCCTTATTCGTGATCGATCTGGATCGCTTCGAGGAAGCGTGAGACGAGGTTGTAGCCGCCGACGGTGGCGGTGAGCTCGACGAGCTCGCGCTCCGGAAAATGTCTGCGTACCGCTGCGAACACGTCATCCGGGACGCGAATCTGCCTGGTCATCGCCTCCGCGTAGGCAAGCACCGCGTTGTCGGCATCGGTCAGCCCCTCGGGCGCTTCGCCCGCTTTGAGCGCATCGAGCTGCACCCGTGTGAGCCCTTCGGCGAGCGCGTACGGCACGTGCTGCTGGAATTCGTAGTCCGCGCCGTTCAGGACCGCGATGCGCATGATCGCGAGCTCCCGATACCGGCCTCCGAGTTCGGCCTGCTGCCGGATCGCGGTGAAGAGATTGAGCCAGCCGCGGGCGACCGGGGGGCTGTGCAACAGCATGCGATAGAGATTGAGGACTTTCCCGCCGCGCTCGCGCCGGATCTGCTCGGCGAGGTCGGCGATGGCGGGGTCTGCGGTGTCGGCGTATGGGATGCGTGCCACGAGGAGCGCACTCCGGATTTTTGTGTGTCGGGCGCCAAGTATATCGTCCCAATTGGTCGCGCCCGGACTGCGCTCGACCTGCCGGCGCGTCCCTCAACTGGCCCTCGTCGGTCTCTTAACCTTTCGCGAGTGCGATGATTCCGATGATGATGGCCCCGGCAGCCACTAGCCGGCGCTTCGCATCGCCTTCCTTGAGGAAGTGCATGCCCATGAGCGCGGCAAAGAAGATGCTCATTTCGCGCGCCGGAGCGACCAGGCTCACCGGCGTGAACACCATCGCCATCAGCACCAGGATGTACGCGAGCGGCGAGAAGATCGCGACGACCAGGATCGAGCGCCGGTCGAGACGCCACGATTCGGCAAGCGAGCCGGGACCGCTGCGCAGCGCCAGCGGAATGAAAATGAGGAGGCGCGCCGCGACGCACGACCAGTCGAACACGATCGGCGGGATGAGAAACTTGCTGACCGCGATCTTGTCGATCACCGTGTATAGGGCAATGGTCGCGCCGGTAAGGAGCGCGAATCCGGCGCCTCGCGGACGGTCGTGCGAGAAGAGTCGCAACGGGTTTCCGGTGAGCAGGTATGCTCCCGCGACGACGAGCAGTGCGCCGCCGAGGGCGATGGGTCCGGGCCGCTCGCCGAGCACGGTGATGGCGATGACAACGGTGAGCACGGGACCGGTGGCCCGCGCCAGCGGATAGACGACGGACAGGTCGCCAAACCGGTAGCCGCGGTCGAGCAGCAGGAAGTAGCCCGCATGCACCGCCGCGCTGGCCGCGATCGGCAGGAGGTGGATCGGCTGGAATACGTAGCCCTTGAGCCACCATTCCGCCGCCGCGGCCGGCGCCCAGATGACGGCCGCGGTCGCCGCCACCAGGGTCATGAACGCCGGCCCGCCGCGCGATTTTTTCAGGAACAGATTCCAGCTCGCATGCGCGAGCGCTGCGGCGAGCACCAGCGCCAGCGCAGCGGCGGTCACCGGGCTGCCCGCGAGATTGTCGGCGACGGTGGCGAGGCGGATTCCATTTGGCGCAACATTGTATCGGCTGGGTCGCGCACGCGTACCGCTCGCTGCTATAATCCGGCCTCGCAGTGAGTCCCAAATCAAGCTGGCCGCGGCCAGCTTTTTCATTTCTAGGTTTCTGGAATCCCGATGATCGTCGCCTCCGGTATCGCCATGCAGTTCGGGGCCAAGCCCCTTTTCTCCGATGTTTCCGTGAAGTTCGGTGGCGGGAACCGCTACGGCCTGATCGGCGCCAACGGCTGCGGCAAGTCGACGTTCATGAAGATCCTGGGCGGGGAGCTCGAGCCGAGCGCCGGGTCGATTGCGATCGACTCCAATGAGCGCGTGGGGCGACTGCGCCAGGATCAGTTCGCCTACGAGAACGAGCGCGTGATGGATGTGGTGCTGATGGGGCACGCCGAGATGTGGAACGCGATGCGCGAGCGCGACGCGCTCTATGCCGACCCGGAGTCTGGCGAGCAGGAGTTCCTGCGTGCGGCGGATCTGGAGGCGCAGTACGCCGAGTACGGCGGCTACACGGCGGAGGCGCGCGCGGGCGAGCTGCTGCTTGGACTGGGCGTGCCGACGGCGCAGCACCAGGGACCGATGAGCGCGGTGGCGCCGGGCTGGAAGCTGCGCGTTCTGCTCGCCCAGGCGCTGTTCGGCGATCCGGACATTCTGTTGCTCGACGAGCCGACCAACAACCTGGACCTCAACAGCATCCGCTGGCTCGAGGACGTGCTGAACCGCCGAACGAGCACGATGGTGATCATTTCGCACGACCGCCACTTTCTTTCCAGTGTGTGCACGCACATGGCGGACGTCGACTACGGTGGCATTCGCGTCTACGCGGGCAACTACGACGACTACATGGAAGCCTCGACGCTGGCCAAGCAACAGGTGGAGAAGGACAACGCTCGCGCCAAGGACCGCATCGCCGACCTTGAGGATTTCGTGCGGCGCTTTCGCGCGCACAAGGCCAAGGCGCGGCAGGCGACATCGCGCATGAAGCAGATCGAAAAGCTCAAGGTGGAGGACGTCAAGCCCTCCAGCCGGCAGTACCCGTTCATCCGCTTCCACGTCGACCCGAAGGAGAAGCTGTACCGCCTGGCCCTGGAGGTGAAGGGCCTGGCCAAGGGCTATGAGCGCGGCAAGCCGTTGTTCGAGACGCTGGATATTTCGATCGAGGCAGGTGAGAAGGTGGCGATCATCGGTCCCAACGGCGTCGGCAAGACCACGCTGCTGCGTTGCCTGCTGGGCAATCTGCAAGGAAATCTGAAAGCGGACGCCGGCTCGGCGAAATGGGCCGAGAAGGCGCGTCCGGGCTACTGGCCCCAGGATCCGGTGGACGAGTTCAAGGGCGACGAGCCGCTTTCCGACTGGATGGGCCGCTGGCGCCGCAAGGATCGCCAGGACGACGAGCAGATCGTGCGCGCGACGCTGGGCCAGCTCCTGTTCTCGGGCGACGATCAGAAGAAGTCGGTGAAAGTGATCTCCGGCGGCGAGGCGCAGCGCATGCTGATCGGCAAGCTGCTGCTCGGCATGCCCAACGTCATGCTGCTGGATGAGCCGACCAACCACCTCGACATGGAGTCGATCGAGTCGCTCAACACCGCGCTCGACAAGTACACTGGCACGCTCGTCTTCGTTTCGCATGACCGCGAATTCGTCTCCTCGCTCGCCACGCGCATCATCGAGCTCAGGCCTGGCGAAGCGGACGGTCCGGCAACGGTGATCGACTTCCGCGGGAACTACGAGGATTACCTCGCGGGCGCAGGCGCGGCGTTGGAGGCCGCCTAGGGAAGCTCTGCAGCAGTCCGTCATTCCCGCTTACGCGGGGATGACTTGATCCGGCTTTCCACGGCAAATGAGTTCACCGTAGGCGCGACGAACGGTTAGTCCGCCCGGACGGGTACGATTCGCGCATACGAACACCGGGGTGCGCTGGCACGATGGACGAGATCGTCAAGCGGGCAATGCAGAAGTGGCCGAGCGTGCCGAACGTCTTCGGCTGGCTGCGTCTGGACCTGCGCGGCAACTGGCTGGTGAAGTCGCGGGCGACGCGCGACGGTCAGCCCTTGTTCGAGCGCATCACGAATGCCGCGGTGATCGAGTTCATCGGTCGGAACTACCAACCGGACGAGCGTGGCCGCTGGTTCTTCCAGAACGGACCGCAGCGCGTGTTCGTCACGCTGGATCTCACGCCGCTGGTTTTCCGGCTGATCGGCTCCGACGGCGGCTTCGAGACGCACACTGGCGCGACGCCGAACGAGTTGCGCGGCGCGTGGCTCGATGACGCGGGGCATCTCGTGATTGCCTCCGACCTTGGACCCGGCGTCTTGCTGGACCGGGACCTCCACGCGATAGAGGCACGTCTGGTCGACGCCACCGGCGCGCCGCTAGACGAGGCGACGCTCGAAGCATTGCTGGCCGGGCGCTCCGACGACGGTGCAGCCTATCTTGATCTCGAGGGTGCGCGTGTCGCCGTCGCATACATCGCGAGCGCCGAGCTTGCGAACCGATTCGGATTCGACCCTTCGCCGCGCCCGGCGCCGGGCGAGCCCGACTGCTGATACTCTTGTGGCGACAATTCTGCAGCGACTGCTTCCAGGCATGGAGGAGGAATCAATGATGCGGCACGCGTCCCGGATGCTCGTTCTGACACTCGCTGTATGTCTTGGCGGCTGTTCGAGCTGGTGGCCATGGGGAGAATCGAGTGGCGAGGTGCCGCGCGTCCCGCCGGGAGCGACCGTGTACAAATGCGACGGCGGTAAGGAGTTCTACGTGCGGTACCTGGACGGCGGCAAGTCGGCGATGGTGATTTACCCGGAGCGCGAGTTTCGCCTGGACACCGTCGAGGCGGGCTCCGGCGCACGCTACTCGAATGGCCATACTTCGCTGATCACCAACGGCAGCGAAGCCACGCTGGAAGAGGGGAGTAACATCCTGTTCTCGGGTTGTAAATCCGACGGGTGAAGGGGAATCCGAGGTTGCGCAGCGTCCCGCCCCGATGTCCGGACTATGACCAACGTCAGCGACCGTCACTATCTTGCCCCGCTGTTCGAGCCTGACTCGGTCGCGGTGATCGGCGCGAGCGAGCGGCCGGGATCGATCGGCGACGTTCTGATCCGAAACCTCCGCGAGGCAAAATACGCGGGGAAGCTCTACGCGGTTAACCCCCGTCACTCAACCGTGCACGGCGTGCGCTGCCAGCGAACCATCGGGCACGTACCGCACCGCATCGATCTCGCCGTCATCGCAACGCCGGCCGCGACCGTACCCGAGGTGATCGCGCAGTGCGGCGTCGCGGGCGTCCGCGCCGCGCTGGTGATCACCGCCGGATTCTCCGAGGCGGGCGCAGCCGGCGTGAAGCTCGAGCGCGCGATGCTCGAGAATGCGCGGCGCCATCGGCTGCGGGTACTCGGGCCGAACTGCCTGGGGCTGATGCGTCCCGCACTCGGGCTCAATGCCACGTTTGCCAAGGGGATCGCGCTTCCCGGATCGCTGGGCCTGGTCTCGCAGTCGGGCGCGGTGTGCACCGCCATGCTCGACTGGGCGCGACCGAACGGAGTCGGATTCTCCAGCGTGGTATCGCTCGGGGGCTCGACCGATCTCGATTTCGGCGAGATCGTGGACTACCTGGTCACCGATCCGAAGACCGAGCACATCCTGCTTTATGTCGAAGGCGTGCGCGACGCGCGCCGCTTCGTTTCGGGATTGCGGGCAGCCGCGCGCGTCAAGCCGGTGATCCTCATGAAAGTGGGGCGCCATCCCGTCGGATCGCGCGCGGCGGCATCGCACACGGGTGCCATCGTCGGACTGGACGACGTCTTCGATGCGGTGGTGAAGCGCGCGGGCGTCGTGCGGGTAGGAAGTATCGGCCAGCTGGTCGCCGCGGCCCAGGCGCTCGCGGCCCGGGTTCGGCCGCAGGGCGAGCGGCTCGCCATCGTCACCAACGGGGGCGGACCAGGCGTGATGGCAGCGGACCGCGCAGCCGATCTCGACATTCCTCTCGCAACGCTCGAGCAGGCGACGATCGACGCGCTGAAATCCGCGCTGCCGGAGAACTGGTCGCACGGCAATCCGGTCGACCTCATCGGCGACGCCAGTGCCGACCGCTACCGGGCCGCTGTTACCGCCTGTCTTGCCGATGCGAATGTCGACGGTCTGCTCGCGATCCTTTCACCGCAGGCGATGACCGAGCCCGTGGATGCCGCGCGCGCAGTCATCGAATCCGCGCACGGATCCTCCAAGCCGGTCATCGCGTGCTGGATGGGCGAGCAGCAGGTCGCCGATGCGCGCACGGAACTGGTCGCCGCCGGCATCCCGGCATTCCGCACGCCCGAACCCGCCGTCGATACTTTTGCGCACGTCTCCGCCTTCTACCGCAATCAGCGCGCGCTCCTGCAGGTACCGGGTCCGCGTATTCCGGGGGCAGCACCGGATCTCGACGCAGCCCGCTTCATCGGCGAGTCCGCGCTCGCGGAGCGGCGCACCGTCCTGAGCGAGATGGAATCGAAGGCATTGCTCGCCGCCTTTCACATTCCGGTCGCGCAGACGGTCGTTGCGCACTCCGCTCACGAGGCGATGCTGGTCGCGGAAGAGATCGGCTATCCGGTGGCACTCAAGGTGGACTCGCCGGATATCACCCACAAGAGCGACGTCGACGGCGTGCGCCTCGACCTGCATAACGCTCAGGCCGTTCGGACCGCCTATGATCAGATCATCGAAGCCGTCGGCCAGAAGCGCGCGAACGCGCGCATCAACGGTATCTCGGTGCAGCCGATGGTGACACGCGCGAATGCGCGCGAGCTCATGATCGGTATCCTGCGCGATCCGGTCTTCGGCCCCGCCATTGTCTTCGGTGCAGGCGGAACGGCGGTGGAAGTGCTGCACGATCGGGCCGTTGCGCTACCCCCGCTCAATGCGTTTCTGGTCGAAGACATGATTCGCGGAACGCGCATCTCGAAGCTGCTCGGTGAATTCCGCAACTTGCCTCCGGTCAACCGGTCGGCGATCGAGGCTGTCCTGCTGCGGGTATCCGAAATGGCCTGCGAGCTGCCGTGGCTTTTCGAGCTGGATATCAATCCGCTGATCGCGGACGAGGCGGGCGCGATCGTTGCCGACGCGCGCGTCGTGATCGGGCGTCCGGCGCCGGCACGCGGCCACTACGATCACGTCGCGATCCATCCCTATCCCGCATCACTGGTGAGCACCTGGCAACCGCACGGCGCGCCGCTCGTCACGCTGCGACCCATCCGACCCGAGGATGCGGAGATCGAGCAGGCCTTCGTGCGGGGGCTCTCCGCCGAGAGCCGTTACTTCCGGTTCATGGATGCGCTGCGTGAACTGACGCCGCAAATGCTGACGCGTTTCACGCAGATCGACTACGACCGGGAGATGGCCTTCATCGCGACCGTGGGGGAGGCGCCCGAAACCGAGATCGCCGTATGCCGGTATGTGGCAAATCCCGACGGGGACAGCTGCGAATTTGCAATCGCGATTGCCGACGAATGGCACCGCAAGGGACTTGGCCGGCGCATGATGAGTGCGCTCATCGACGTCGCGCGCAGCAAGGGGCTCCGCGAAATGATGGGGCACATCCTCGCACACAACAACGGCATGCTCGGACTCTGCACGGAGCTCGGGTTCTCGGTTGCCGAAAGCGCGGAGGACCCGGGAGTGAAGCACGTCGCGCTGACGCTGTAGCGCGCGCGATTACCAGCCGAGACGCACCCGCCCGATCGCCATAGCGGTCGCTGCCTGGGTCGGCTCCACGACGGGGATTCCCAGCGCATTTTCGAGCTCGTCGCGGTACTGCGCCATGCCGGCGCAGCCCATCACGAGGGAGTTTGCGCCATGGTCGTCGCGCAGGGTGGCGCCGACCTCGATCATGCGTCCGACCGTTTTCTTGGCGTCGGTCAGCCCCGCGACGCCGAGACCGATCGACAGGTCACCCGCGCAGCGATCGGCGAGCCCCATGGCGCCGACCGCGCGGAGATGACGGGCCACGGAGCCCGGCAGGATCGAGATCATCCCGAAGCGCTGGCCGAGGGTGAGCGCAGTGAGGATTCCGCTCTCCATGATGCCGAACACCGGCTTGCGCGTTGCCTCGCGCGCAGCGTGCATGCCGGGGTCGCTGAAGCACGCGATCACGTAGGCGTCCGCCCGCGGCTCGAGCTCGCCGATCAGGCCGAGCAGCGGCATCACGACGCTGTCGACGTGGCGCTGTGTCTCGATGCCGGGCGGCCCCTCCTTCAAGGTGAGGCATTCGATGCGCGGCCCGCCCGGAATGCGCAGCGGATCGACCGCACGGTCGATCCCTTCGGTGACCTTCTCGCTCGAATTCGGATTGATGACGAAGATGGTCTCTGCATTGCTCTTCATTGGTGCTCCCTGTCTCCCGGAGCGACCGGGCACCCACCAAGTGTAGCGCGGACCCGGGCAGAAATGCCTCGCGGCAGGGTCGGGCGGGGCGCGAATTGGGCATAATCGGGGTTTTCGTCCGGACATCCATGCAAGATCTCGACCTCACCATTCGAAACGGCACGGTCGTCACCGCTGCCGACAACTTCTCCGCCGACGTCGGCATCAAGGACGCGCGCATTGCAGTGATCGGCCGTGGGCTCGCGCCGGGCAAGCGGGACATCGATGCCGCCGGCAAGCTCGTGCTGCCGGGCGGGGTCGACAGTCATTGCCACATCGAGCAGCTCTCGAGCAACGGCGTGATGACCGCCGACGATTTCTACTCGGGGACGGTATCGGCCGCGCACGGCGGCACCACCACGATCATTCCCTTCGCCGCGCAGCACCGCGGCATGAAGATCCGGGACGTGGTAGCGGACTACTCGAAACGGGCTGCGGAGAAGGCCGTCATCGATTACGCCTTTCACCTCATCGTGGCCGACCCCACCGAGGAAGTGCTCACGCAGGAGCTGCCCCAGTACATCGGCAATGGAATCACGTCCTTCAAGGTCTACATGACCTACGATATGCTGAAGCTCGACGATTATCAGATGCTCGACGTGCTGCTGGCGGCGGAGAAGCACGGCGCGCTGGTGATGGTGCACGCCGAGAACCACGACGTGATCCGCTGGCTCGCGAAGCGTCTGCTCGATCGCGGGCACACCGAGCCGAAATTCCATGCCGTCAGCCATGCGCCGCTCGCGGAAAGCGAGGCGGCCAACCGGGTCATCCAGTTCTCGCGGCTGCTCGACGTGCCGGTGCTCATCGTGCACGTCTCGGGCATCGAATCGGTGCGGGCGATCCAGGCTGCGCGCGGAATCGGCGCGCGCGTCTATGCGGAGACTTGCCCACAGTACCTCTTCCTGAAGGGGTCCGACATCAGCCGACCCGGCATGGAGGGCGCAAAGTATTGTTGCAGCCCGCCGCCGCGCGACGAAGCGTCGCAGAACGCGCTCTGGGCGGGGCTCGCGGACGGCACCTTTCAGGTGTTCTCGTCCGATCACGCGCCCTACCGTTTCGACGATTCGGGAAAGCTTCCCAAGGGCGAGAAGACGACTTTCAAGGAAATCGCGAACGGTGTTCCGGGGCTCGAGCTGCGCATGCCGCTGCTCTTCTCCGAGGGCGTGGGCAAGGGGCGCATCAGTCTGAACGAGTTCGTCGCGCTGACCGCGACGAACCACGCGCGCATGTACGGCATGTACCCTCGCAAGGGCACCATCGCCGTGGGTTCGGATGCGGATATCGGGATCTGGGATCCGGAGAAGGAAGTGAAGATCAGCGCCGCGGCAATTCACGACAATGTCGGCTACACGCCCTACGAAGGGCGAACGATCAAGGGGTGGCCCGAGGTCGTGGTGAGTCGCGGGCGCGTCGTGGTGGAGAACGGAAAGCTTGCGGCCGAGCGCGGATCCGGAAAGTTCATTCCGTGCGGCGCGCCGGAGCCGCTCCGGCAGGAGCGGAAGCCGACGACGGAAATGCGGTTATTCAAAGCACTCATTTCCTAGTCTGAATTTGACTGGAAAATGGATTCTTAGCCAGACGATGCAAGAGCGAAAGGTCACGAACGGGAGGAAACCGGCTGGTTTCCTCCTGTTATCCTCCTTCCCACTGAACTGAAAACCATTTGTTCTTGGAGAGGTTTTAGGTGACGAGAAAACTAGGCATCGCGGCGGCGCAGCTGGGCGCGGTGAATCTCGCGGATTCGCGGGAAACCGTGGCGAAACGCCTCGTGGAGCTCTTCCGCGAGGGGATTGGACGCGGCGCACGCTTCGTGGTCTTTCCCGAGCTTGCGATGACCACGTTCTTCCCGCGCTACTGGATGGAGGATCAGGACGAGGTCGATCGCAGGTTCTTCGAACCCTCGATGCCGAACCCAGTGGTGCAGCCTCTATTCGACCTTGCCAAGCGCCACGGCGTCGGTTTTTACCTGGGGTACGCCGAGCTCACCGAGGAGCAGGGACGCACCCGCCGTTACAACGCAGCGATACTCGTCGGACCGGACGGAAAGATCGTCGGCAAGTACCGGAAGGTTCATCTGCCGGGGCACGCCGACCACAAGCCGCAGGCCGCGTTCCAGCACCTCGAGAAGAAATACTTCGAGGTCGGCGATCTCGGCTTCAAGGTCTGGCGGTTCCTGGACACGATCACCGGGATGCTGATCTGCAACGACCGGCGCTGGCCGGAGGCGTTTCGCGTGCTCGCTCTGCAGGGCGCCGAGATCGTGGCGCTCGGATTCAACACGCCGACCGAGAACCTGCACTATCCCGAGCCGCCCGCGCTCCGCGTACATCACCATCTGATCATGGCGCAGGCGATGGCGTTTCAGAATGCAACCTGGCTGGTCGAGACAGCAAAGTGCGGCTTCGAGGACGGATTCCGGATGTTCGGTCATTCGTTGATCGTCGCGCCGACCGGCGAGATCGCGGTGAAATCCAGCACCGAGGAGGACGAGGTGATCTTCTTCAACGCCGACATCGATCTCGCGGCGAATCTCAAGCGCACGATGTTCAACTTCGCCGCGCACCGGCGCCCCGAGCACTATCGCCTGATCGTCGAGCGTGTCGGCGCGGAAGTGACCCCCGCAAACGACTGAAAGGAGTGGCGGGGGTCATCCCCGCGAAAGCGGGGATCTCGCGGCACTGCTCCGCACGTCAACGAAGGAGTAGCGGAGGTCCAGAAGTCTTCGATCCGCCGCCAGTGGATTCCCGCGTGCGCGGGAATGACGGCCTCTTGGGCAGCCGACGCCACCATCATGAGTCCCGCACCTGCATTCCCACCCGGCACTTCGGAGCATCCGCAGTCCATGCGGACGTATCTGCGAACGCTTTCCGAACGGGAAGCGCTGCAGGTCGTCCACTCGGCCACCGCTACCGAGTTCGAGATCGCCGCGCACCTCGCGCTCGCGGGCACTGGTCCCGCGCTCGTGTTTGACAACATTCCGAGCCATGCGTTGCGCGTCGTCGGGAACCTGCTCCCGTCCCGGGAGCGCATCGCCCTCGGATTGGCCACGACGCCGCAGGCGCTCCAGGGAAAGCTGGTGCGGGCAATCAGGTCTCCGCTGCCGGCACAGTGGATCGACCAGGCACCCTGCCAGGAAGTCGCTGTGGACCGGCCCGATCTCGACGCTCTGCCCATTCCCCACTTCTTCGAGCACGAGACCGGACCGTATCTCACCGCCGGCGCGATCGTGGCGCGCAATCCGGACACCGGGGGCGCGAATCTCTCGTATGCGCGATTGAAGCCGCTCGGCGGGAACCGGGCGATGATCGGTATCGCGCCCAACCATCATCTCGCGGTCTATGCGCGCGGCGCGGCGGCGCGGGGCGCGCGGCTCCCGATCGCCGTGACGCTCGGCAACCATCCCGCAGTGGCCATCGCGGCGGCGCTCTATCTGGGCCTGGACGAGGACGAGATGGGTGTGGCGGGCGCGCTCTTCGGGGAACCGGTCGAACTCGCGCGCTGCAACCATGCCGCGCTCGGCGTCCCCGCGCACTGCGAGATCGTGCTCGAGGGAACACTCGATCCCGCGGCCCGCGTCGTCGAGGGGCCAGTGTCGGAGTTCCACGGCATGTACGAATCCTATGGCGAGGGGTATGTCGTCGAGTTCTCGCGGCTCACGCGGCGCGCGGATGCGATGCTGCAGGTCATCCAGCCAGGGTACTTTCCGGAACACGTGTGGATCGGTGGCGAGGCGATCGCAGCGGGCCTCGCCGTCCGGGTCGCCCGCGTGCTCGATAACGTGCGCGAAGTTGCGATCACGCCGGGTGGCGCCGGGCGCATGCATGCGGTGATTGCGCTTTCCGCGCCGCGGCCCGGCGACGCTCGCAAGGCGATGGCCGCGGCATGGGACGCGGTCAATCTGGTGAAGCTCGTGACGGTCGTGGACGACGACGTCGATCCATGGGACGCGGTGCGCGTCGAGCGGGCGCTTGCGACGCGCATGCGCGCGGACCGCGATCTTGTCGTCGTGCCCGCCGCGAAGACGGATCGCTCCGATCCGCTCGAGGACGGCGGCACGATCGCCAAGCTCGGCATCGATGCCACGCGCAAGACCGGCGACCGCGACGACTGGCGCTCGGCGGAACCGCCGGCATCCGTCGTCGAGCGGATCCGGCGCCGGATGGCGGACGGGACCTAGCGTCGGCGGTTGCGGACCGCCTCCGCGCGATTCAATTGAGCCCGGGAAGCCACAGCGCGATCGCGGGGAAAAAGACGAGCAGCAGGATGCGCAGCACGTCCATCGCGCAGAAGCCCAGCACGCCCTTGTACGTCTCCCTCATCGGCACGTCTTTCGCCAGCCCGTTGATCAGGAACAGGTTGAGACCGAAGGGCGGGCTGATCATGCCCACCTCGACGCTGACGAGGAGCAGGATGCCGAACCACACGAGCACGGCGTCCGGACTCATCCCCAGATCGAGCGAGAGGACCAGCGGGATGAAGACCGGGATGGTGAGGAGCACCATGGCGAGCGACTCCATGAAGCTGCCCTAGAACGAGGTAGGCGAGCAGGACCGCCAGCAGGATGGTGGTGGGAGAGGCGTCCAGCGTCGCGACCTTCTGCGCGAAAAGCGTCGGCATCTGCGAGGAGGCAAGTCCGGCCGAAAAGAGCTCGGCGCCGAGCATGATCAGGTACATCATCGCGGTGGTCTCGGCCGTGGCGAGGAGTGACTCGCCGAGTTCTTTCATGCGCATCCCGCCGCGCCAGAATGCGAGGACCATGGTCGCGAACGCGCCCACCCCGGCGCCCTCGGTCGCCGAGAACCACCCGCGGTAGATGCCGACGATGACCAGTCCGAAAACCAGCAATACGGGCCACACCTGTTTGCTGGCTGCGATGCGCTCGCGCCACGGCGCGCGGTCCAGATTCGACGCGGCGCCCGGAAAGATCCGCATGTACAGGTTCACCACGATCGTGTACTGGACCGCGGCGAGTACGCCCGGGATGATCGCCGCGACGAACAGGGCGCCGATCGACTGCTCGGTGAAGACCGCGTAGATCACCAGGATCACGGAGGGCGGAATGAGGATGCCGAGCGTCCCGCCGGCGGCGAGCGTGCCCGTCGCAAGCGCCGGCGAGTAGCCGTACCGTCGCATCTCGGGTCCGGCGACCTTCGACATCGTCGCCGCGGTAGCGAGCGAGGAGCCGCAGATCGCGCCGAACGCGGCGCACCCGCCGATCGTGGCCACCGCGAGCCCGCCGCGCCAGTGTCCGAACCAGGCGCGCGCCGCGCGAAACAGCGAGGAATTGAGGCCGCCCTTGGTGGCGAACTCCCCCATGAGCAGGAAGAGCGGGATCACCGTCAGCGTGTAGTTCGCGAACTTCGAGAAGGTGAGCGACTTGAGGGTGTTCAGCAGCGGCAGGGTGCCGTTGATCGCCGCGTAGCCCACGCCACCCGCGATCAGCATCGCGACAGCGACCGGCATGCGCAGCGCGATCAGCGCGAGCGCCCCGAAGAACATCCACAGGCCGATGTCGAACCTGCTCATCGAGGCGCACGGGCCGGCGTGGCCGTCACAAGGACCCGCTCGATGTAGATGGCGCGTGCGGCAGCTTGTGGCGGGCCCGCTGTGCACCCTCCCACGCGACGAAGAGGCACACGATCACCCACAGGGTCATCGCGACCGCGCCCACCACGTAGCCCCACCAGTCCGGGAGCTGCAGGAACATGCTGCGCCGGTCGCGCTCGAATGCTGTGATCCCGCCCTCGATCAGTCGCCAGGTGAGCACGAGCGCCACGCCGGCGAATGCCGCGTTCATCACGGCGTCGAGCCAGTCGCGGGCCGCCTGGGGAAGCGGCTGCGTGAAGAAATCGACGATGATGTTCGCGCCGCGAAGGTGGCAGTACGGCAGGAATGCGAACACTGCAATGCCGCCAAGGAGCTCGACGATCTCCGAATCGCCGAGCAACGGGCGGTTGAAGGCTGCACCGACGACTGTCACCAGCATCGTCGCCATCGTGCCGAGCAGCGCGACCCCGCCGACGAGCGCGACGCGCTCGCAAACCCGCAACAGGAAGCGGCGGGCCCCGCTCTCGGGCAGGGCGGCAGACTCGGATTCCACTGGGACGCGAATCGGGTGAATCGCCCCCCGGGCGACGCGCAGCGCGCGCTGCAGGGGGGGCGCGGCCTCCTACTTGCGGCCGTACTTCGCGGTCGTGGCGAGCAGATCGTCGAACATCTGCTGCCCGGGCAGACCGCGCTTGTTCATCTCGTCGATCCAGATCTGGTACACCGGCTGAACGGCCTTGATCCAGCGCTGCTTCTCCGCGTCACTGATCTGGTAGATGATGCCGCCCTGATCGACGATCGTCTTCTTCGCGGGAACGGTGAGCGAATCCCATATCACGCCGAGTTCCTTGGTGTATTCGAGCCCGGAGTTGTCGTCGATGATCTTCTTCATGTCCGGCGGCAGCTTGTCGTAGGACCGCTGGCTCATCAGCGTGGTGATCGGCGACTGGTAGATCGGCGTCTCGAGGTGATACTTGGTGACCTCCTGGAGGCGATAGGGCGGCACGATCGCCCAGTTGATGAACATGCCGTCCACCTGCCCGCGCTGCAGGGCCTCGTAGACCCCGGGCAGCGGAATGCCCACCGGTGTCGCGCCGAGCGCCTTGGCGGTCTCGCCCACGAAGCGTCCCGGCACGCGGAGCTTCTCACCCTTGAAGTCGTCGAGCGACTTGACCTGCTTTCCGTGTGTGTGAAGCACCGATGCGTCGGTGGTGTGCGTGCCGATGAGCTTGATGCCTTTCAGCTCGTTGTCCTTCAACCACTTCGATGCCCACACGTAGACTGCCGGGCTCTGGCCCGCAGAGGTGCCGACGTTGGTGAACGGCAGCTCGGTACCTTCCAGCGCCGGGAAGCGTCCGGGCGAGAACCCCGGCAGATGCAGGATGATGTCCACCACGCCGTCCTCGAGCTGCTGTGGCAAGTCGCTCGGTTTTCCGCCGAGCTGCATGTTGGTGTAGACCTCCACCTTCATCTTGCCGTCGGCGAGCTTGTTGATCTTCTCCGCCCAGGGAAAGAGGTGCAGCTTCTGGTCCGGCGCCTGCGGACCGGAAAACGAATGCACCTTGAGTATTATGGTCTGCGCCTGGACCAGGCCCGTGCCAAGTGCGGCAAGCGCTGCGGCAATTGCGACAAAAATGCTTCTCATGGCGTTCTCCTCTGGATGACGGGGATGGCGAGCCTGCGTCGCGCCGGGGGCGCGGGATTCAGTTCCGCGAGTTTATCGTGTAGAAGGGTGCGCCGAGCACCGGCTTTTCCCAGTCCTTGTACCAGGCCTGGACGTACGGCTTGATCCTGCGCAGCGTGTCCGCACGGGCGCGCTGCTCCGGAGTCAATCCCCTGGCACAGAATGCCCGAACCTCGCGATAGAGCGCATCGACGTCGATTGTCCGCAAAATGCGGTCTTCCATCACCACCTTGCCGCCGATCACGACGGTTGCGACGTCGGGACCTAGCGCACGCTGCACGAACGCCTCGACGATGTCGAGGTCGGGGTCGATCCACGGATCGCGCGCGACCCGGCCGAGGTCGACGAGCATCGCGTCCGCCTTCATGCCGGGGAGGAGCGCGCCGAGATCGCCTTCGAACCCGCACACTCGCGCCGCGTTGGTGGTCGCGATCTGCAGCGCCGTGTATGCATCCATCGCCGGCTCGGTGAGCTCGAACGAGGCGAGGCGGTGAATCTTGTGGATCATGCGCACTTCCATCACCGCGTCCTCGTCGTCGTTGATGGTCTTGTCGTCCATCCCCATGGCGACGTTCACGCCCGCGGCGAGGTACTGCGTCACCGGCGCGACGCCGTTGCGCATGTGCAGATTGCAGCTCGGGTGGTGAGTGATCGAAGCGCCCTTTTCGGCAATGAGCGCGATGTCTTCCTCCGTCACGTGGATGTTGTGTCCGTAGGTCACGTTTCGCCCGACGAGCCCGAACTCGTCGAGCCACTGCAACGTCGGCTTGCCGTGCGCGCGCAGCCCGTACGCCTTGTGCACCGGGCTCTGCAGCGTGTGCATGTGGATCTGAAGGCCGCCGAGCGCGTCGGCGGCAGCCCGGGTACGCTCGAGCAGCGAATCGGTAGTGCCGTGCGCCCAGGCGATCGAGAGCAGGATCCGGGTGTCGTCGCTCTCGTACGCGTCGCGCAGGCTGCCGAAGAGCGCGAAGTACTCGTCCTCCATAGCCTGCTTGTCGAAGACCACCAGTGGCTTGGACCACTCCTTCAGATCGGCCGGCAGCGTGCGCCAGAACGCCTCGTCGTCCAGCGCAAGACGGTTCAATGGACGGATCGAAGGCGAGAACGCGAGCCGGATCCCCGTCTCGAGATACGTCCGAACGCTGCTGTGCGCGCGCTCCCAGCCGGCCTTGCCCTCGTCGTCGAAGCTGTTGTGATGCAATGTCGTGCACCCGGTCCGGATGTGGCGGAGCGCGCAGAGCGCCGAAGTCAGCTCGGGTGGCAGGACCGGCATGTACGCCCAGTCGAAGAGGGCGTTCTCGAGGAAATCGGTCGGCACCCCTTTCTGGATCGGGGAAAGCCCGCGGCCGTGGCTGTGCGCGTCGATCAGCCCGGGCATCAGGAGCTGGGTACCGTCGCCCAGGACACGGGCGTTGGGATGCGCGCGCCGGATTTCCCGGTAATTGCCGACTGCGGAGATCGCACCATTCTGGATCGCGATTGCACCGTCTTCGATCACGCCGGCCGCCTTCCGCCGTGCGTCCGTCACCGCATGCTTGCCGCGCATGATGAATGTATCGCTCACTGCTCGACTCTCCAGGGGGGCGCACTGGTGCGCCGAGTTTCGCGCGCTAGGCCTCCCGGGCAAGTGTAAACGCAAAAGCCATGCCACTGGTCGGCGCACTCCGTTCCCACCGATCCGGCCACGTTGCGCCTGGTGTAGATTCGGAACTCGAGCGACGCCGTTCGACGACCTGCGTCCGAGAGGAGTGCGATGAGAAGCCACACCGCGATCGAACGACCACGCAACTTCGCCGTGACAACCGGTGCGACCCTGCGCTGCCGGGGCTGGCGGCAGGAAGGTCTGCTACGCCTGCTCGAGAACGTGCTCGCGGTCGGCGAGGCGCCGGATCGGCTGGTCATTTACGCCGCGCTTGCCAAGGCCGCGCGCGACTGGCCGTCGCACGACCGCATCGTTGCGACACTGAAGACCATGGACGAAGGCGAAACGCTGCTCGTCCAGTCGGGCAAGCCGATCGGCCTGCTGCAGACGCACGCGCGTGCGCCGCTCGTCATCATGGCGAACTGCAATCTCGTCGGGCAGTGGGCGCGGGCCGAAGTCTTCTACGAGCTCGAACGAAAGAATCTGATCTGCTGGGGCGGCCTGACCGCAGGTGACTGGCAGTACATCGGCTCGCAGGGCGTCATCCAGGGCACCTACGAAATCTTCGCGCGCATCGCGGAGCGGCAGTTCGGCGACGACCTTGCCGGCCGGTTCGTTCTCACTGCCGGTCTCGGCGGGATGGGCGGCGCGCAGCCGCTCGCCGGACGGATGGCGAACGCCGCGATCCTGTGCGTGGAGGTCGACGAGGAGCGCATCCAGCGGCGCATGGACATCGGGTATCTGGAGGCGCGCGCACGCGATCTCGATGACGCGCTTGCAATGATTCGCGCGGCGCAAGCGGACCGACGCCCCCTGTCAGTCGGCCTGCTGGGCAATGCCTCCGAGGTTTACCCGGAGATACTCGCGCGCGGCGTCGTACCGGACGTCGTGACCGATCAGACCTCCGCGCACGACCTGCTCTACGGCTATATCCCATCCGGTTACAGCGTCGCTCAGGCACGAGCTGCGCGCGATACGGATCCCCAGGGCCTCATGACGGCCGGAACGCGGTCAATAGTCGAACATGTTCGTGCGATGCTCGGTTTCATGCGGGCGGGCGCAGTTGTGTTCGACAACGGCAACCTGATCCGCACTCAGGCCAAGAAAGGGGGCGTGGACGACGCGTTCGAGATCCCGATATTCTCCGAGGCATTCCTGCGGCCGCTTTTCTGTCGGGGCATCGGGCCTTTCCGGTGGGTGGCGCTGAGCGGAAATCCGGACGACATCGCGCGGATCGACGATCTAGTCCTCGACCGGTTTCCGGGCAACCGCGTCGCAGCGGAGTGGATCCGCAAGGCGCGGACGCAGGTTCCGTTCCAGGGCTTGCCGGCGCGCATCGCGTGGCTCGGACACGGCGAACGCACCGAACTCGGCCTGGCCGTGAATGAGATGGTGCGCGAGGGAAAGCTCACCGCGCCGATCGCCTTCACGCGCGACCATCTGGACGCCGGAGCGATGGCGCATCCCAACATCATGACCGAGCGCATGCGTGACGGGTCGGACGCGATCGCCGACTGGCCGCTCATCAATGCCATGGTGAACTGCGCGTCGATGGCGGACCTGGTCGCTATCCACTCGGGCGGCGGCGGGTACGCTGGGTACATGACGAGCGCCGGGGTGACGCTGGTCGCCGACGGCACCGCCGCGGCCGACGAGCGCCTGCGGCTATCGCTCACGAACGACACCGCGACCGGCGTGATGCGCTACGCCGACGCCGGCTACGAAGATGCGCTGGACGAGGCACGCCGCAAGGGCGTGCGCCACTTCCAGCTCGACGGTTGAGGCGCTGCCATGCGACTTTCGGACAGGACTGCGATTGTCACCGGCGGCGCCTCCGGCATCGGCGCGGCGACCGTTGCACGTTTGCTCGCCGAAGGCGCGCGCGTGCTAGCCGTGGACAGCGATGCCGAGGGGCTCGAGCGCCTGCAGCGCGCGTCCGGTGAGGATGCGCCGCGGTTGCAATGCGTGACCGCGGATGTCGTTTCGGCCGCGGGCACCGACCGGGCCATCGGACAGGTCGTGGACGAGTTCGGCAAGCTCGATATTCTGGTGTGCTCTGCGGCGATCTCGGTGGGTCGCAAGCTCGCCGACACGGCGGACGAGGAATGGGAGCGGGTGTTCGAAGTGAACGTGCACGCCACGTTTCGCTGGTTCAAGGCGGCGCTTGTGCCGATGCAGCGCCAGCGATCCGGAACGCTGATCGCAATCGCCTCACAGCTTGCCCTCGCAGGCGCGCGCAACACCTGCGCATACGCCTCATCGAAGGGCGCGGTGATCAGCATGGTTCGATCGGTGGCGCTCGACTACGCCGAGTCCGGGATACGCGCGAACGCGGTACTTCCCGGTGCCACCGCCACTCCGTTCATCGAGCGGGCATTCGCGCGTGCAGCCGACCCCGAGGCCGCGCGCGAGACACTGCGCCGTCGTCACCCCATGGGCCGGTTCGCGCTGGCCGAAGAAGTGGCGGCCGCAGTGGCCTTTCTGGCCGCGGACGATTCATCGTTCGTCACCGGAGCGTTGCTGCCGGTCGACGGCGGTTTCCTGGTCGGGTGAACGTGCGCGTACTGGTCACCGGCGCGTTCGGCTTCATCGGACTCAATCTCGTCGAGGCGCTGCTCGCCCGTGGCGACGACGTCATTGCCGCGGACCTCAGCGGACCCTCCGAAGCCGCCATTCGTGCGTTCTCGGGGCACAATGCGCGACTTTCGCCCGTCGCCGGCGACGTCCGGGACGAGGCATTCGTGCAGGCCATCTTTGCAGCGCACCGCCCGGACGCCGTAGTGCACGCTGCGGCGCTGACGCCGGGTGGCGCTGCGGAGCGCGCCCGCATGGCGATGGCGGTGGACGTGAACGTTCTCGGTACGGTCCGTATTCTGGAAGCCTCTGCTATACACGCGTGCGCGCGGGTGCTCTTTCTCAGCTCGGGTGCGGTGTATGGCGCTGCCGGCTACAGCGAATCGCTTCTGGATGAAGCGGAGACGCATCCGGCGCCAGGGACGCTGTACCCGATCACGAAGCTCGCGGCGGAACGGCTGGTACTTCGCTTCGGCGAGCTCTCCGGACTCGACGTCGTGGCGGCACGCCTCGGTGCCGCATTCGGTCCCTGGGAAGCCGACACGGGGGTACGGGATACGCTCAGCCCGCACTATCAGCTCTCCCGTCTCGCGCGGCAGGGTGGAGAGGCCGTGCTGCCACGCCGCAGTGCGCTCGACTGGAATTACAGCCGCGACGCTGCGCTGGCGCTGCTTGTGCTGCTGGACCGACCAGCCGCCGCGCGCGTGGTCAATGTCGGGCCCGGCTGTGCTTTCGACCTCGAGCGCTTCTGCTTGCTGCTCGCCGCCAGCTATCCGCGGTTTCGCTGGCGCTACGGCACCGAAGCGGAGGCGAACATTGACCTGCACGGTGGGCGCGACCGTGCGCCGCTCGCGACCGATCGCCTGCACGCTGCCGGATTCGCACCCCGCTTCTCCGAGGAAGGCGCGTACGTTGACTACATCACGTGGCTCAAGAAAGAGGAGGGCGGCGCGCAGATCTGACACCATCGGTCGCGCGCGCTATCATGGAATCGCGCTCGCCCGACACGGCGATTTGGCATTCAAGACAACAAGGAGGAGAGCACTTATGGGAGCGTTCGTACTGGCAGTGAACCTGGAGATCAAGGCGGGTGAGGAAGGTCGCTTCATGGCGATGGCGCTCGAGAACGCGAAGGCATCGCGTGAGACCGAGAAGGGATGCCGGCAGTTCGACGTGCTGGTCGATCCCAAGGACAAGACGAAAGTGATGTTCTACGAGGTCTACGACGACGAGGCCGCGTTCGAGGCGCATCAGAAGACCGCGCACTTCAAGGCTTACTTCGACAAGGCGCTCGGCTACCTGGCCACACGGGGCCGCACGTTCTACAGCCGCGTCGCGCCCTGAGGGGTTAAGTATGTTCCCCTCCTCTCCGAGGAGGGGAAGGACTGATCCGTCGCTCAATGCAACGCAATCTGCCGGTGCTCGAAGCGCGAAAGCAGCCGCACGAGCGGCCAGAGGCAGACGAGGTAGATGATCCCTGCCGCGATGATCGGCGTCGCGTTGTAGGTCAGCGACTGCGCCTGGCGCGCGGCGAACAGCAGCTCCGGCAGCGCGACGACACTTGCGATCGACGTGAGCTTCACCACCTCGAGCGTGTTCGAGATCAGGTCCGGGATCACGTTCTTGGTGGCCTGGGGAATGACGACATAGGTCAGCGTCTGGATGGCGGATAGCCCGGTCGATCGTGCCGCTTCGTACTGTCCGCGCGGGATGCTCTCGATCCCGGCGCGGAAGATCTCGCCGTAATAGCTCGACGTGTTCAGGAGGAACGCCAATGCTACCGACGTGAACGCTCCCAGGTCGATCTTGAGAAACGGCAACCCGAAGGCGATGAACATCAGCAGCACGAGCGGCGGAAACGCGCGGAAGAAATCGACGTAGATCACGACGAACCACCTGACGAGACGGCTGCGCGTCGTGTAGAGCAGGGCGATCGCGAGCCCGCCGGCGACGCCGATCGGAACGACCACCAGCGTGAGCTTCACCGTCATCCAGAAACCGGCGAGCAGGAACGGCCAGGTCTGCGCCAGGATGTCCGGATTGAAGAAGCTCGAGATCAGAAGATCCACGCGCTACCTCTTCCAGGCGAAGCGCGTCTCGACCCAGCGCCCGAACGAGACGACTGGAATGAAAAGAATGAGATACGCAATGGCGCCGAGCGTCAGCGGCGACGGGTTGTAGGAAAAGGAGTACGCGGTCTGGGACTGATAGAGGATCTCCCCGACCGCGACGACGGCGCCGAGCGCGGTGCCCTTGGTGATCGCGATCGTGCGGTTCGTGAGCGGCGGGATCGTGATCCGCACCGCCTGGGGCATCACCACGAAGCGCAGCGTCTGCAGGAAAGAGAGCCCGGTCGAGCGCGCAGCCTCCCACTGCCCCTTGGGTACCGCGAGGATGCCCGCCCAGAAGATCTCCTCCGAGAACGCGGCGAGCACGAGTGCGAGGGCAAGCCAGGTGGCGACGAACGCCGACATGCGGATGCCCACGGTCGGCAGGGCGAAATAGAACATGATGATGATCACCAGCGGCGGGAGCGCCCGCAGCACGTCGACCACCGCAATGATCAGGAAGTTGACCGGCTTGACCCGGAACGAACGGATCATCGCGAGCGCGAACCCGCATGCGATCCCGCTCACCACGACCGCGAGCGCAAGCTGCACCGTGATCACGAATCCCTCGATGATCTTCGGCAGATACTCGGCCATGATCCGCCAGTTGAAGAACGAGTCGGCGAGACGATCTAGCATGGTGGCGGATGTCAGTTTGGAGACGTGGATGGATATCGGATGACCGGCAGCCGTGGGTGATCGTGCCTCAGTGTCCCCGGATCGTGCTCAGGAACTCCTGGATCCGGGGGTGATCGGGTGCGTTGAAGAGTTTGTCGGGCGGTCCTTCCTCGAGGATCCGCCCTTCGTCCATGAAGATCACCCGGTCGGCCGCGCTTTGCGCGAACCGCATTTCGTGGCTCACGACCACCATCGTCATGCCGGACTCGCGCAGCTCGCGCATGACGCTCAGCACCGAGCCCACGAGTTCCGGATCGAGCGCGCTGGTCGGTTCGTCGAAGAGCAGGATCACCGGCTCGAGCGCCAGCGCACGCGCGATGGCAACACGCTGCTGCTGGCCGCCCGACAGCTCGTTCGGGAACGACTTCGCCTTTTCCGCCAGCCCGACCCGCGTGAGCGCCTGCATGCCGACGGCCTCCGCCTCTTCGCGCGACTTGCCTTCGACCTTGCGCAGCGCCAGCGTGACGTTGCCGAGTGCATTCAGGTGCGGATAGAGGTTGAACGACTGGAACACCATGCCGATTCGCCGCCGGATGGCGTTGATGTCCACGCCGGGGGCGAGGATGTCGACGTCTTCGATGCGAATCGACCCGGAGTTCGGCTCCTCGAGCCGGTTGCAGCAGCGCAGGAGTGTGCTCTTTCCGGATCCGGAGGGGCCGATGACGAAGACGAGCTCGCGCGGCCTGACCCTGAGGTCGATGCCCTTCAGCACCTCGAGGGTGCCGAAGGACTTGTGCAGCGCGCGTACGTCGAGGATCGGGGCGGAATCGCTCATCGAGGGACGGACGACATCGTTCCGGACGGCGCCGGACCAACCGGGGGCGCAGCCCCCGGGATGCCGTGCGGCCTGGGCCGGGCCGCTATTTGCAGGTCGGCTTGTGCGCCTTCGCGTCGTAGCCGTCCATGCCCGGAACGCCGTAACCTGCGTACACGGTGACCGTGGCCGAACCTGCCGGCGGCGGGGCACCGAACCACTTCTCGTAGAGCTTGGCGAGCGTGCCGTTCATCTTCAGGCACTCGATCGCCTCATCCACGGCGTTCCGGAGCTGCGGATCGTCCTTGCGAAAGGCGGCGCCCCACACCAGGCCCTGGTCGACCTTGATCGTCGCCAGCTTGAGCTGCCCGTTCGCCTTGACCACCGAGTACGCGGCCACCGTGTTGCCCGACATCTCCGCGTCGGCGCGTCCGGAGATGAGCGCCTGCACGGCATCGGCGTTGGTGCCGAACGACTCGACCTTGAAGCCGTACTTGGCCGCGTTCTCCTGCGCCCACTTGTCGTAGGCCGAGCCTCGGTTGAGGGAGATCGTTTTCCCCTTCAGCTGCTCGAAGGACGTGATATCGGGCTTGTCCTTGGGAATGACGAACGCAAAATACGTGTTCAGGTAACCCTCACTGAAGAGCAGGTTCTTGGCCCGTTCCGGAGTGACCGTGGTCGGCGCCCCGACGAAGCTGATCTTGCCGGAGTTCATGGCCGGAATGAGGCCCGAGAATTGCCCGGCGAAGACCTCGATGGGCTGACCCATCTGCTTGCTGATCTCGGCGATGAGGTCCACGTTGAACCCTTCGACACCACCGCCGAGCTTGGGCATCGCATGTGGTGCGAACGTACCGTCCACGCCGGCGATCAGTCCCTTGGTTTGTGCGCTGGCGACAGGCGTGTTGAGGAAGGCGGTAGCGGCGAGCGCGGCGAACAGCGCGGCGCGGCCGAATCGGGTGGCGCAGGATTTCATCTCGGAGTCCTCCATGAGCACGATCGAAGAATGGGCCGCCGAGCATCGTGTGCGATACGTTTCGGGGCCCGCGCAGCATAGCATGACGCGCCGCACCATCAAATTTCCCCCGACGGTCAGCCTTTTCCGAGCGCCGCACGACGCAGGTTGTACTCGTTCGGCGCGATCTCGAACTGATCGCGCGTCCGGCAATACCGGTTGCCAAAGAACCGGCCCACCGGAAAGTACTGGTCGGGAACCACTCGCAGGGTTGCCGGGTCGAGGACGCCGTCGCGCACGTGCATCCAGACGATCTCGCCGATCAGCAGGTGCCGCAGGCTGATCGGAATGTGGGTATGCAAGCGGCACTCGAGCGACACGGGCGATTCGGCAACGCGCGGCGGACCGACCCGGTGCGACGGGGCGGCGGTAAAGCCGACCTGTTCGAGCTCGCTCGTATCGGGCGGGTAGGCCGCCGAGCACGCATGCATGGGCTCCGCGATCGACTCGTCGACCAGGTTCACGACGAACTCGCGCGTGTCGACGATGTTGCGCGCCGTGTCCTTCAGTGGGCCTTCATCGCGGTTCTCGACGCTGATGATGCAGATCGGCGGGTCGTCGCCGAGCGCATTGAAGAAGCTGTAGGGCGCGACGTTCACCACGCCGCTCGCGTCCCGCGTGCTCACCAGCGCAATCGGGCGCGGAACCACCAGCCCGGCGAGCAGCTTGTAGCGCTTTGCCACCTCGAGCGTTTGAAAGTCGAATTCCATCTCGCCCGATCTCCTCAATCCGTGTATTGCGAACTCGTGACGAGCACGACCTTGCCGTGCACGCGCCGCTGCGCAAGCGCTTCCAGCGCGTCGGCCGCGCGCGCAAGCGGAAAAGTATTGCTCACGAGAGGCTTCAGGCGGCCGGCCCGCACCCAATCGAGCACCTGCGCCAGGTTTGCATGATTCGCCTGCGGTTCACGCGCGGCCCACGCCCCCCAGTAGACGCCCACGATCGTGCGCTCCGAGAGCAGCGCCAGATTCAGCGGAATCTTCGGAATCTCGCCGCCGGTGAACCCGATGACGAGATAGCGTCCGCGCCAGCCCAGGCTGCGCACCGCCGGCTCGGCGAAGCGCCCCCCGACCGGGTCGAAGACGACATTGACGCCCGCCTTTCCCCCGATGCGCTTCAGCGCGTCGCGCAGATCCTCGGACTCGTAATTGACGAGCTCGTCCGCGCCAAAGCGGCTGCAGGTCGCGAGCTTCTCGGCCGAGGACGCCGCGGCGATCACGCGCGCGCCGAGCAGCTTGCCGAGCTCGACGGCCGCGAGACCCACGCCGCCCGAGGCGCCCAGCACGAGCAGCGATTCGCCTCTCTGGAGATTTGCCCGATCCATCAGGGCATGATGTGCGGTGCCGTAGGTGACCGTGATGCCCGCTGCGATATCGAATTCGACTCCATCAGGGATGGGGACGATTCCTGTGGCCGGCGCGACCACCTCTTCGGCGAACGCGCCGTACGGGACCGATCCGCAAACCCGCACCCCGGGCGCGACCTGCGTCACGCCCGCGCCGATCTCCTTCACGATCCCCGCGAATTCCACGCCAGGCGAAAACGGGAGATCGGGTCGGACCTGGTACTTGCCCTGCACGAGCAGCACGTCCGGAAAATTCACGCCGCACGCCTTGACGCTCACCACGACTTCGCCGGGACCCGCGCGCGGCGAGGCGACCTCCGCAACGACGAGATCGCCGATCGATCCTGTTTGCTTGCAAAGCACTGCCTTCATCTGTGGCGTTGCCTTTCCGGACGGTGATTGCGGTGCGCCACGCTGCCGGCGACGCGCGGGTGAGCATGCCTCAACTCCCCCGTGCCGTCGAGCCGCCGCCCGACCCGGCAACGATCTTGCGCCAAAGTTCTGCGCTAACATTGGGCGCACCGCATTTCCCCTGTAGCCATCGGTATCCGCGCAATGGATCTCGCCTATTCGTCCGAGGAATCAGCGTTCCGCGACGCTGTCCGCGCCTTCGTGAAGGGTCACCTTCCGACGGATATCGCCCGCAAGGTGCTCGAGCATCGCCGCCTGGATAAGAGCGACTACGTTCGCTGGCAGGACATCCTGGCGAAGCAGGGCTGGCTCGCGGGCCACTGGCCGGTCGAGCACGGCGGCTGCGGCTGGACGCCCGTGCAGAATCACATTTTCGACGAGGAGACCGCGGCGTGCGGAGCGCCGCGCCTCATTCCCTTCGGTCTCAACATGGTGGCGCCGGTGATCATGGCGTACGGCAGCCCATGGCAGAAGGAGCACTATCTTTCGCGCATCCGGACGAACGAGGACTGGTGGTGCCAGGGCTACTCCGAGCCCGGGTCCGGCTCGGACCTGGCCTCGCTCAAGACACGCGCCGTCCGCGACGGCGATCACTACGTCGTGAACGGCCAGAAGACCTGGACCACGCTCGCACAGTTCGCGGACATGATCTTCTGTCTCGTGCGCACCGACACGACAGTCAAGAAGCAGGAGGGGATCAGCTTCATCCTCATCGACATGCACTCGCCCGGCATCACCGTCCGCCCCATCGTCACGCTCGACGAGGAGCACGAAGTCAACGAGGTTTTCTTCGAGGACGTGAAGGTGCCGGTCGCCAACCTCTTGGGTGAGGAAGGCAAGGGCTGGACGTACGCCAAGTATCTGCTCGGGCACGAGCGCACCGGCATAGCCGGTGTCGGCGCATCCAAGCGCGAACTCGACACGCTCAGGCAGATCGCAGGAAGTCAGCGCAAGAACGGCCGACCGCTGGACGAGGATCCCGGGTTCGCCGCGCGCATCGCGCAGGTCGAGATCGATCTGGTTGCGCTGGAGATGACCGTGATGCGCGTGCTCGCGAACCGCGGCAAGGCGCCGGGCCCCGAGGCGTCGATTCTCAAGATCAAGGGGACCGAAATCCAGCAGGCGCTCACCGAGCTGATGATGGAGGCGCTCGGCCCCTACGCGCTGCCGTTCCGTCCCGAAGCGATGGCGCTCGACGCGGAGGACGAGCCGGTCGGCCCGGATTTCGCCGCGCCGCTTGCCGCGCGCTACTTCAATTACCGCAAGGTGACCATCTACGGGGGCTCGAACGAGATCCAGCGCAACATCATCGCCCAGATGGTTCTGGGGTTGTAGGCCGGAAATGGATTTCAGCTTCACGGAAGAACAGCAGCTCCTGCGCGATTCGCTCGCGCGGTACGTCGAGCGCGAGTACACGTTCGAGAAGCGCCGCGCCATCCAGCGCTCCGCCGAGGGGTACAGTCACGAAGTCTGGTCGGCGTTTGCCGAGATGGGTCTGCTCGGAATTACGACTCCCGAAGAGCACGGTGGTTACGGCGGAACCGCGATCGACACGCTCGTCGTCATGCAGGCGCTCGGTGCCGGGCTCGTGGTGGAGCCCTATCTCGCGAGCGTGGTGCTGGGGGCAGGGCTGATCGCGCGCGCGGGATCAGCCGCGCAGAAGGAAAGCCTGCTGCCCGCGGCGGCGCGCGGCGAACTGTTGCTCACGTTGGCGCACGCGGAGCCGGATTCCCGGTACGAGCTTGCGGCAGTGACCTCCAGTGCGCGAAGGCAGGGCAACGATTTCGTACTTCATGGTCACAAGGCGGTCGTACCGTGGGGTGCGCAGGCCGACCGGCTCGTCGTGTCGGCGCGCACGGCGGGAGGTCCGCGCGATGCGCACGGCATCAGCCTCTTCGTCGTCGGGCGGGGAATGCAAGGCGTCAGCGCGCGGGACTACCGCACGATCGATGGCCTGCGCGCGGCCGAGGTGAAGCTCGACGACGTGCGCGTCGGCGCGGAAGCCGTGCTCGGCCCGATCGATGGCGGGTTACCGCTCATCGAAGCGATCACTGACGTCGGCGCTGCCGGGCTCTGCGCCGAAGGCGTGGGCGTGATGGAATCGCTCAACGCGCAGACGCTCGACTACATCAAGACGCGCCAGCAGTTCGGGCAACCGATCGGCCGCTTCCAGGCACTCCAGCATCGCGCGGTGGACATGTTCATTCACCTCGAGCAGTCGAAGTCGATGGCGCTGCTCGCCGCGGTGCGCGCCGATTCGCCGGATGCAGCAGAGCGTCGGCGGGCCGTTTCTGCCGCCAAGGCGCATCTCGGGCGCTCGGGCCGTGCCGTCACGCAGATGGCGATCCAGCTGCACGGCGGAATGGGCGTCACGGACGAGTTGCCCGCAAGCCACTACGCCAAGCGCCTCACGATGATCGATTTCCACCTCGGCGACGCGGACTTTCACGTAGATACGACTCGTTGCCGACTCGCGTCGCTGAAACAGTCCGCTGCGGCCCACGTGTATGATTCGCGGCTGCTGCGCGGGCGCACCTCGCCTGCTGGCAGTCGCCATCCAAATCATCACTGCAAAACGAGAGACCAATGATCGATCTCTACACCTGGCCCACGCCGAATGGTCACAAGATCCACATCATGCTCGAGGAGACCGGCCTCGAGTACCGCATCCATCCGATCAACATCGGCGCGGGCGATCAGTTCAAGCCGGAGTTTCTGAAGATCAGCCCGAACAACAAGATGCCGGCGATCGTCGATTCGGACGGACCGGACGGGAAGCCGATGGCGCTCGCCGAGTCGGGCGCGATCCTGATCTATCTCGCCGGGAAGACCGGCAAGTTCCTGCCCGAGGGCATCCGTGATCGTTACTCGGTGCTGCAATGGCTCATGTTCCAGATGGGGCACATCGGGCCGATGCTCGGGCAGGCGCATCATTTCCGCGCCTACGCGCCGGAAAAGATCGCCTACGCGATCGAGCGCTACACGAAAGAGGCGAACCGACTCTACGGCGTGCTCGATCGCCGGCTCGGCGAGAGCAAGTACGTCGGTTGCGGCGAGTACTCGATCGCCGACATGGCGACCATGCCCTGGCTGCGCTCGCACGAGCGGCAGGGCGTCGTGATGACCGACTATCCGAACGTCAAGCGCTGGTTCGACCTCCTGAACGAGCGTCCCGCGGTGAAGCGCGGGCTGCAGGTGCTCGCTGACGTGCGCCGGCCGCCGCCGGACGATCCGAAGTGGCGCGAGAACATGTTTGGCGCCGCCCAGTTCGCTAAGCACTGAGGGCGTTCAGCAGGGCGCCTGGGCAAGAACGCCCCGAAGAATCCCGTCATTGCCGTCCCCGCGATAACGTCGCTCGGGGGCAGGGTTCGCGGGAATCCAGGCCCCTGGCCGTTGATTTCCTGCCTCCGCGGGAATGCATTCGGCGTTCGCACCCGGACAAACGCGGCCGTTCGATTCTTTCGGCCGAACCTCCGTTTAATGCGTAGACTGGGTGCAGCCGTTCTCGCTAAGGCAGTACGCAGCGGAGCTGCGGGTCGGCGAGAAGCAAGATCGACCCCTCATGCCGTTCTTGGAGCCCCGACATGGCAGCGAAAGATGATCGGATCGCTACATTCCACCGCCTGCATGCCTCAGGATGCTTCGTGATGCCCAACCCGTGGGATGCTGGGAGCGCACGGGCTCTGGAGCAGATGGGCTTCAAGGCGTTGGCGACGACCAGTGCCGGCTTCGCCTGGACATTGGGCCGCGCGGACACTCAGATCACTCTCGATCAGGCGCTCGAGCATCTCCATGACATCGTGTCCGCGGTGAAGGTGCCGGTGAATGCGGATTTCGAGGGCGGCTTCGCGGTCGATCCGCAGCACGTCGCCGCGAACGTCAAGCTCGCCGCGGCCACCGGGATCGCCGGGCTCTCGATCGAAGACTCTTCGGGTGACGAGGCAACTCCGCTCCATGACTTCGATCTGGCGGTGGCGCGTGTCCGGGCCGCGCGACGGGCGATCGACGAGAGTGGCACCGGCGTCGTGTTGACCGGCCGCTCCGAGGGTTTTGTGTGCGGACGTCCCGACATCGACGAGACGATCCGGCGGCTCATTGCGTATTCGGAGGCCGGCGCCGACTGCCTGTACGCCCCGCGGATCGATAACGCGGAGCAGATTGCTGCCATAGTCGCCGCGGTGTCTCCCAAGCCGGTGAACCTGCTGATCAACGCGCCCTTCATAACGGTCGCAGAGGCGGCTGCTCTGGGCGTGCGCCGGATCAGCGTGGGCGGCACGCTCGCGCGTGCTGCATGGGCTGGAATGCTGCGTACCGCCAGGGAGATTGCTGACGCCGGGACGTTCTCTGGATTCGAACGGCTGCCGAATGTCGATGCGCTGTTTCGCGACCGGTCCGAGGGCGGGCGGTAACTGCCGCTCTGGCAGACGAACGCTGCGCCTGACCCGTCCGCAGGTTTTCTACTTCTTTTCCAGGATCCGCTTGAAGGTGCCGATCGCCTTGGCGACGAGCACGCCGGCATCGTCGTGCACCTCGCCCTCGCAGAACGCGGTGGACTGGCCGCCGTGGAGCACGCGCCCCGCGGCGCGCACCACCTCGCTCCGCCCGGCGTTCATGAATCCGACGCTCATGTCGATCGTGACCACGGCGGTGTTCTCGCGATAGTGTCCGCGCACTGCCATGCTCATCACGACGTCCAGCATGGTCATGATCACGCCGCCGTGCGCGCCGCCCCAGCTGTTCAGGAGCTCTGGCTTGCGAGGTAGCTCGATCACAGCGCGCGCCTCGGTAATCTCGACCAGGCGGATGCCGAGATGCTCCGCGAAAGGTATCCGGCGCCAGTATTCGGCGCCCGGAACGTCTTGCTGCAATGCCGGCTTCTGCATGGTGCGGGAGTGTGTCATCGAAGCCTGGGCGCCGCAAGCACGCCACGCTAGACGACCGCAGAGACTCCGCCGTCCACCGCGATGATCTGTCCCGTGATGTGCCGGGAGGCCTCGGATGCAAGCAGCACGACGAGCCCCTTGAGGTCCTCGTCGGAGCCGAGTCGTCGGAGCGGGGTTTGCGCCGCGAGCGTATCGCCCATCTTGTCGAGCGCTCCCTGCGTCATCTTCGACGGGAAGAAGCCGGGCGCGATCGCATTGACGTTGATGCCGTACTGCCCCCACTCCGCGGCGAGCGCGCGCGTGAAATTCACCAGGCCACCCTTGGTGGTGTTGTAGGCGATCGTTTTCATGTGCTCCGGTAAGGATCCGCCGAGTCCTGCGATGGAGGCGATGACCACGATGTGTCCTTGACGATTCGGGATCATCCAGCGCTTACCCACGGCCTGTGTGACGAGAAAGGTCGCGGTGAGATTTAGATTGACCAGTTTCTGCCACGCTTCGAGCGGATGGTCCTCGGCCGGTGCACCCCAGGTGGCGCCCGCATTGTTCACGAGGATGTCAATTCGTCCGTAGTGCGCAAGCGCCGCCTCGACCATGGGGTCGATGGCGTCGACATTCTGCAGATCGCACGGCAGTGGCAGTGCTTCGATCCCCAGCCCTCCAAGTTGCTTGCGCGCCTGCTCCAGCTCGTCGCGCTTGCGAGCGGTGATCGCGAGCTTTGCGCCCATCTCGCCGAGCGCGGTGCCCATCTGCAATCCCAGGCCGCGCGAGCCGCCCGTAATGAGCGCAACCTTGCCGGTCAGGTCGAAAAGTTTCATCACACTCATGTGACGTTTGCTCCTCGCGGCGAGTTGGAGTTGTTTTTTTCCCCTCCATTTCAAGGAGGGGAAACGATAGCAGGCATAATCGCCTTGCGCACGTACCCTAGAAGCTCTGTTCAAATGAAGACCGCATTCTACGGCGAGTGGGAATCACCGATCAGCGCAGCGGCATTGAGCGCTGCGAGCGTGCGGTTCGGCGGTGTCGCGCTCGACGGTCCCGACATCTACTGGGTCGAAGGCCGTCCTTCCGAGAAGGGGCGCAGCGTGCTCGTTCGCCGCACGCCGGATGGCGCGATTGCGGACGTCACACCTGCGCCCTACGACGCACGAACGCGCGTCCACGAATACGGCGGCGGCGCGTTTGCAGTTTCGGGCGGCGAGGTCTGGTTCTCGCATATCGGCGACGACCGTGTCTATCGACAGCGGCCCGGTTCGTCACCCGAGCCGCTCACCGCTCCCGGTCCCTGGCGCTATGCCGACCTGGTCTACGACGCGCAGCGCAGTCGGCTCATGTGCGTCCGCGAAAGTCACGCGGACCCCGATCGGGAACCGGTGAACGAGCTCGTCGCGATCGATTGCCGCGACGGTACCGTGTCCGTGCTTGCGACGGGTCATGACTTCTACTCGAACCCGCGACCGAGCCCGGATGGGCGACGCCTCGCATGGCTGACCTGGGATCATCCGAACATGCCGTGGGATGGTACCGAGCTCTGGGTTGCCGAGCTGGATGGCGATGGCTACCCCGAGGAACACGCGCGCGCCGCCGGGGGAAAAGGCAAATCGGTGTTCCAGCCGGAGTGGGGGCCGGATGGAAAGCTCTACCTCGTCAGCGATCCCGACGGGTGGTGGAATCTACATACCTACGACGGCGAGCGTTCGAGCTGCCTCTACCGGGCGGACCTGGAATTCGGGCGTCCGCAATGGCAGTTCGGGCAGGCAACGTACGGCGTCGAGAGCGGGCGGAGGATCCTGTGCGCATTTGCCGAGAGAGGCTTGTGGCGGCTCGGCGCGTTGGATCAGGCGACGGGTCAGCTCGAGGCGATCGCGACCCCGTTTACCGACATTTCCGACATAGCGGTCGGCGCGGGGCGGACTGTGGTGATCGCCGCCTCCCCCTGGCAGGCGAGCGTGGTCGCGCTGGTCGATCCGGACACGGGCAAGGTCACGGTGCTGCGCGAGTCCGCGTCGCTCGCGATCGCGGACGAGTACATTTCTCCACCCGAGGCGATCGAGTTTCCAACGGGCGGCGGTCAGCATGCCCATGCATTCTGGTACGCGCCCCGGAATCCGAATTTTCGAGCTCCCCACGGTGAGCTGCCGCCGCTCGTCGTCATCGGGCACGGCGGTCCGACCGGCGCCACCACGCCGAGCTTCAGCCTGGCCACCCAGTTCTGGACGAGCCGGGGAATCGCGGTGCTCGACGTCAACTACCGCGGGAGCTCTGGATATGGCCGCGCTTACCGTGAGCTGCTGCGCGGCCGGTGGGGCGTCGCAGACGTCGAGGACTGCGTGGACGGGGCGATGCATCTTGTCGAGCAGGGGCGCGCCGACGAAAAGCGGCTCGCGATTCGTGGCGGCAGCGCGGGCGGATTCACTGCGCTTGCCGCGCTGACGTTCTACGATTTTTTCAAGGCTGGCGCCAGTTACTATGGCATCGGCGACCTTGAGGCGCTGGCCCGCGACACGCACAAGTTCGAGTCGCGCTACACCGACTCGCTCGTCGGCCCCTATCCCGAGCGCAAGGATCTGTACGAAGCGCGCTCGCCCATCCATTACGTCGACCAGCTGTCCTGTCCGGTGATCTTCTTTCAGGGACTCGCCGACAAGGTCGTGCCGCCCAACCAGGCGGAGACTATGGTCGAAGCGCTGCGTGCGAAGGGGCTACCGGTCGCCTACCTCGCATTCGAAGGCGAGCAGCATGGCTTCCGTCGCGCGGAGACGATCATCCGTGCGCGGGAAGCGGAGCTCTACTTCTACGGCAAGGTGTTCGGCTTCACGCCGGCCGACGCGATCGAACCCGTGCCGATCGAAAATCTCTAGCGCGCGGTCGCGCTTAAGGATCCCCATTAGAATCCGCATGTCGACAGCATTTTCCCCCGATCAAATCCTTAGTCGAAGCATGGAGAAGTAATTGTGAAGCAGCTGAATCGAATACTTGCAGTCGTTGTGATTTGCGCAGTTCCCGCACTAGCGAATACCGCTTGGGCACAGTCGAGCTCCTCCGTTCCCGCATCGATCACGACTCCGGACCGAGTCGAATCGCGACTCGGTACCCTCGAGTTCAAGGACGGCGTGCCGAGCCGGGCCACCGCCGACAAGCTCTACGATCACATCGACTTCACGCACGCCTACGATGCCTTCGTGAACACGCTGTCGGGCGTCAGCATCGCAGCCCTCAACAAGGGCCTGCAGAGCGTCGGTGTCAAGGACAACGAGGTGATCGTGTTCACCGAGCTCATGGACGCGAAGTCGCTGTTCCTGACCGCGAACGCGGACACGATCTATGTGATCGGCGTCCTCGACCTCAGCAAGGGGCCGATGGTTCTGGAGGTGCCGCCGAAGTTCCTCGGTGCCATCGACGACCAGTGGTTCCGATGGGTTACGGATCTGGGCCTGCCCGGCGGCGATCGCGGGCTGGGCGGCAAGTACCTCGTTCTCCCGCCCGGCTATGACGGCCCGGTGCCGGACGGCGGCTTCTTCGTCGCCAGGTCCCGCACGACGCGCGTCGCCTGGTTCGGCCGCCTGTTCCTCGAGGACAAGAAGGACCCGAAGCCGGCGGTCGAATCGGTCAAGCGCTTCACAAAAGTCTATCCGTACGAAGCTGGCGGTGTTGGCACGCCGATCGCGGAGTTTCTCGCCGGCAAGGCCGAGCTCGGGCGCATAACGCCGCCGCCGCCGACCGTGTTTCACGAAGGCAGCGGCAAGGTGATGAACACGGTGCCGCCCAATGACTGGAGCTTCTTCGAGATGCTCAATGAAATCGTGCAGCGGGAGCCGGCCACCTCGCTCGATCCCGAGCTCATGGGGTCCGTTGCCGCGATCGGAATCGTGAAGGGAAAGCCCTTCGCGCCTGACGCGCGCATGAAGAAGATCATGACCGAGGCGCTCGCCGTTGCCAATGCTGCGTCGCGCACGCTGTTCATGAGCCCGCGCGACCCGAGCTGGTACTACTATCCGGGCTCGGCATGGTTCAACTACCTGTTCGAAACCGGGTACCAGTTCGAAACGCCGATCCCGATGATCACGCGCGAGGGCGCGAAACCTTTCCCGCCCACGGGTTATCGGACGCTGAACGCACGCACCAACTTCTTCTACGGCATCACCGGAATCACGCCCGCGATGGCCATGCGCCTGACGGGCATCGGGTCGCAATACCTTTTTGCGATTGTGGATGCGAACAAGCAGCACTTCGATGGCGCGAAGACCTACAAGGTCACGCTGCCGAAGGGCATTCCGGAGGCCAACTTCTGGTCTTTCACGCTCTACGACAACATGTCGCGCTCGATGCTCGACACGCCGCAGCGCTATCCGCGCGCCGGCAGCCAGAGCTATCCGTCGCCGGCTGCGGAAGCCAGCGCCGATGGCTCGACGACTGTCTACTTCGGACCGACGCAGCCGGCCGGCGTGCCGCGCGGCAACTGGATCCAGACCGATCCGAAAAAAGGCTGGTTCACCATCCTGCGCCTCTACAGCCCGCTCGAACCGTTCTTCACCAAGACCTGGCGGCCGAGCGAGGTCGAGCTGGTGAAGTAGCGGCGCTTCATAGCTGGTGAAGTAGCGGAGCTTCGTTTTTCCCCTCCTTTCCAAGGAGGGGTGCCCGCGAAGCGGGCGGGGTGGTTTGGGAGTCGATCAAAAGTACGCCACCACGCCGCCCGCGTGAGCGGTAACTCTCAATGATCGCTTGCCAATGGCCATTGCCGCCGATTAAAGGAAGTATCCAGTGACTACGTTGAGCCCTTAATCGCGAAGAGAAAGGAACGACATGGAAATCATCTGGTTCATTCTGATTGGCTTGGCTGCCGGATGGCTCGCCGGACAATTCATGCGAGGCGGTGGCTTTGGCGTGGTAGGCGACATCGTGCTCGGCGTGTTGGGCGCAGTGGTCGGCGGGTTTCTGTTCCGTCTGCTGGGGCTGTCCGCCGGGGGATTGATCGGTTCCCTGGTCGTGGCAACCGTCGGCGCCATCGTGCTGCTGGCTTTAGTACGCCTGATCAAGCGTGCGTAGCCGCCCGCTTTTCCAGATACCGAGGAATACCCATGAAAGCCATCCCGAAACTCGCAATGGGTGCCGTTGTAATTGCGATGTTCATCGGCTTGATTACCGGTTGCCAGAAAGAGGAAGGCCCGGCAGAGAAAGCGGGCAAGGAAGTCGACAAAGCGGTGAAGAAGGTCGGAGAGAAGATCGAGAAAGTCGGCGAAAGCATTCAGGACGCCGCGAAGGACGACAAGAAGTAGCGGCCGATCGAGGTTGAACTGGTGAAGTAAGGGCGGCTTGAACTTTCCCCTCCTTTCTAAGGAGGGGTGCCCGCGGCGCGGGCGGGGTGGTTCGGGAGCCAATCGATTGCACTCCACCACCCCGGCCGCCTGAGATCGCTGCTGACGCTACGGCTTCAACTGCGCGCGCACTTCGCCGCCCTTGTGGGCGGGGCTGTGCACGTTCACGTACAGATCACCCGCCTTGAAGGCCGCGTATTGATCGTCCTTGAGCTTGGCGTTTGCAGGAACTGACCAGGTGCTGTCGCCGCTTTTTGTGAGCGGAATGATCACGGCGCCGTTCTTCCCGGCCGCACCCATGTGAATGTGCGCGGCGACCCCGTTCGACGCCGGTGGTCGTCACGCTGCCGCTGACCGACTTGTCGGCCCCGACCGTGATCGTCCCGCTACCCTTGCCTGCCGTCTCGATCGGGGGCACTTCTTGGGTGCCGCTCAGCTCGAGCTTCATCTCCTGACTCATGGACGTTCCTACGTGACCGGCGAGCAGGATCGCCGCCACGCCGACGACCGTCCGCCAGGACCATCGTGCAACGAGTTGATTTGCGTTCATCTTCACTTCTCCGTGTGCTGTGAGCGGTTCGGGAATGCTTCCGTGATGCGCCTGCGTACGGGCGCCTTCATACAACACCTTGCACGCAAGAATATTCCCTGCGACGCAAAATTCAGCCCAATATGGACAAGGGTCCCTTTCCGGCCCATCGAACGGTCCGGGCGGTGGCCGCCAGGCAGAAGGAGAGCCTATCCATGCCGAAGATCGTCAAGCAAAGCCGCACCCTGCCTGCCTCGGCGCAGCGCCTGTACGACATGTACCTGAGCCCGCGGGGGCACAAGGAGATCACCGGGATGAAGGCGACGATCGGCAAGGCCCCGGGCTCGCCATTCAGCGCTTTCAATGGCGCACTCTCGGGGAAGATCCTCTACACCGTTCCGCGACGCCTGATCGTTCAGTCGTGGCGCTCCACTGCATTCGGCAAGCGCGACATCGACTCGACGCTGGTTCTCACTTTCACGCCGAAAGGCCGCTCGTCAACGCGCGTCGACCTCGTGCACGTGAACGTCGCCGATCGCGACTACCAAGGCGTGAGCGAAGGTTGGCCGAAGTACTACTGGAAGCCCTGGCGCAAGGCACTGCGTCGGCCAACCAAGCGGAGAAAATGATCGACACGCCGCACATCAAAGAGGCTGCATGTCACCTCATTCGGTCCGGATGATGTCGCAACCGAGGCAGTCCTGGCCGAAACCCGCGCGTGGGTCGACCGTGCCGTGATCGGTTTGAATCTCTGCCCGTTTGCAAGGGCGGTGCAGATCAAGGATCAGATCCGCTATGTCGTCAGCGATGCCACCAATGCAGAGGCGTTGCTTGGCAGGCTGCATGAAGAGTTGCGCTTCCTCGCCGGTGCGGAGCCCGCGCAGGTGGAAACGACGCTGCTGATCCACCCCTGCGTGCTCACCGACTTTGCCGACTTCAACGACTTTCTGGGTGCTGCCGATGCCGCGCTCGAGTCGCTCGGCTTTGTCGGGGTATTGCAAGTGGCGAGTTTTCACCCGCGATATCAATTCGCCGGGACTGCCATTGATGACGTGACGAACGCGACCAACCGATCGCCCTATCCGACGTTGCATCTGCTGCGCGAGGAGAGCATCGACCGGGCCGTGGCGGCCTTTCCCGAGGCGAGCGCGATCTATGCGCGCAATATCCGCACGCTGGAGGCGCTTGGGCCGCAGAGGTGGGCGGTGTTGCAGGCGGAGTGCAGAAGCGATGCGGACGATGTGAAGAATCGGAATCGATGACGAACAGATTCGCGGCCGATCCACCGCCCCAGATGAACCACTCCGGAAGCCCGATGCCTGTAAGGCACTCGGGCATTCCCGTCATGCCGAGGTGCGAATCGGTAGTCGCGCGCCAGCGGTGTGGCGCGCGTGATCACCGCTGCCCCTATTCCACCCGGCAGGCAGCGTACTGAGCGGGCGTCAGACGGATTTCAGATTGACGGCGGACGTCTTGCCGTTGTTGCCCCGCTCCAGGTCGAACGAGAGCTTCTGGTTTTCCTTGATGCTGCCGAGCCCGGCACGCTCCACGGCCGTGGCATGGACGAATACGTCCTTCGAGCCATCGTCCGGGGCGATGAAGCCGAAACCCTTGTCGGTGTTGAAGAATTTAACGGTGCCTGTAGTCATGATACCTCCTGGTCTGTCGTTGCCTCGAGCTAGAATGTGCGAGGCATCAAATTGGGGATGGGAGCAGACCGGAAGCGGATCCCGGGTAGGGGTGCTGTGGACAGACCCCAAATCGAATTCGATGCCAGTAATATGGGGGCCGCAGGCGCTTTCCGCAAGCGGCAGGGCTCGAAATCTTGTACGGCCTCGTTAATTGACCGCCCCCGTCGGTGCACCGCGGCGGCTACGGTTCGCGATGTAATTCCTCGCCGCATGACATCTCTGAGTAGGGCATCGCTATATGTGCGATACCGAACTGAGCAGCGAAGGTTAGCCGCCTAGACTTATTCACGCTGCACAGGTCGATGGCGCGGTTCCATCGCGCACGGCAACAGTCAGCCGCGTCGTGCGGGCGCTTCTCGCGCCATTCAGGATGCACTTCCGCGAAGTCGCACTTCCTCGCGGACCGCGTCGGACACAGGAGATGGTTATGTCCATTGGCACTTGGGTCATCGTGGGGCTGGTCGCGGGTTTCATCGCCAGCAAGCTCGTCATCAGGACCGGCGACGGGCTACTCCGGGACTTCGGTCTCGGCATCGCAGGCGCGGTGATCGGCGGATTGCTCTTCCAAACTCTCAGCGCGACCGCGGCGACCGGGCTCAACGTGTTCGGTCTCGTGGTGACGTTTGCCGGAGCGTGCGCGGCGCTCATCGCCTATCACACTTTCTTCACCGGCATTCCGCAGGACAAGCCGGTGCGCCGACCTGTGCGCAAGGTGGTCGGTCGATCCTGACCGAGATTCCCGGCGAACCCACCGACGCCCGCGTCCGTTCACGGTGTCGGCGCCGAATGCGTGCGGACGCCACACCGCAGATGCGCTTTCACGCCCACTCTGAAAGTCGAGATTGAAATTGCCGATTCTGCGCGCGTTCGGGCGCACCTCGCGGGCCGCGCCATGGGACAACGAAGAGTCGATCCGCGAGGAGCTCTTCAGCATCGAGCGTCTCGAGCAGCATGCGGAAAGCCTTGCGGCGGCTCAACAGGTCGTCGCAGGGCTGAAGGATGGGCGCTCTCTCGCCGTTCGGCTGAGGAATAACGAGTCGGTCCTGCTGGGTGCGTATCGCACCATCGCCGGTGCGGTCGGGGAGGGCCGTGCGATCACGCCGGCCGCCGAGTGGCTGCTCGACAACTATCACCTCGTCGAAGAGCAGATTCGCGAGATCCGCGACGACCTGCCGCGCGGCTACTATCGCCAACTGCCGAAGCTGGCCGACGGACCTCTGGCCGGCTATCCAAGGGTCTTCGGCATCGCCTGGGCCTTCGTCGCGCATACGGACAGCCGTTTCGACCCGGTGATGCTGCGCCGGTTCGTGCGTGCGTACCAGCGCGTTCAGCCGCTGACGATCGGGGAGCTGTGGGCGGTCGCAATCACGCTGCGCATCGTGCTCGTGGAGAATCTCCGCCGCGGCGCGCGGCGCATCGTTGCGAGCCGCGCTGTGCGCCAGGAAGCGGACGCCCTGGCCGATCGCCTCTTGGGCGTTAACGCGCACCCGCCCGTGTCGATCCCCCCGACGCTCCAACACTACGAAGCAGCGCCCCTGCCAGCGGCCTTCGCCGTCCAGCTCGTACAGCGGCTGCGCGACCAGGACCCGAAGATCACGCCGGCGCTGCTTTGGCTCGAGGAGCGCCTTGCGGCACAGGGCACGACCGCCGACGCGATCGTGCACGACGAGCATCAGCGACAGGGTGCAACAAACGTGACGGTACGCAACGTCATCACGAGCATGCGTCTGATCTCGGACGTCGACTGGCCGGAGCTCGTCGAGAGTGTCAGCCTCATCGACGAGACGCTGCAGGCCGGCAGCGGTTTCGCGGACATGGATTTCCCGACGCGCGACCTCTACCGCAGCGCCATCGAAGAGCTGGCGCGCGGCTCGCGGCTTTCGGAGCGGGAGATTGCGCGAGCGGCGCTAGCGGCCGCCAGAGACCCGAGGCTTCAGAAGCCAGAGCAGGGGGATGACCCCGATGCCGCCAAGCGCGATCCCGGGTACCACCTGATCGCCGCCGGGCGCCGCGCGTTCGAGGCGTCGGTCGGGTTTCGCGCTCCGATCAGTATCCGGCCCGGTCGGTTTTGCGCGCGAATCGGTATCCGCGGCTACATCGGCATCGTCATCGTTGTCGCAGCAGTCATTCTCGCCATGCCGCTCGCCGCGCTGGCGAAAGCTGGAATCAGCGGCTGGTGGTTAGGCGCTCTGGCCGCGCTCGGGATGATCCCCTCGACCGATGCGGCGATGGCACTCGTGAACCGCGCCGTCACGCGAGGGTTCGGCGCGACGATCCTGCCTGGCCTCGAACTTCGCGGCGGCGTGCCTTCGGCCATGCGCACGGTGGTCGCAGTTCCGATCCTGCTCACGACGCCGGCCGCGCTTGAAGAGCAGATCGAGCGCCTGGAGATTCACCATCTCGCCAGTCCGGAAGGCGAACTTCATTTCGCGCTGCTCTCTGACTGGACAGACGCCGTGACCGAGACTGTTGCCGGAGACAGCGCACTCCTCGATATGGCTGCGGCGGGCATCGCCCGCCTGAATCGCCGCTACGGGCCGACCGATGGAGGGGACCGCTTCCTGCTTTTCCACCGCCGGCGGGTGTGGAACGAAGGACAGCAGCGATGGATCGGATGGGAGCGCAAGCGCGGAAAGCTTCATGAATTGAACCGGCTGCTCCGCGGTGCGGCCGATACGACGTTCGTGGACGTCGGCGGACGCGCGCCTGCGGCACCCGCCGACGTCCGATACGTCATCACGCTGGACGCGGACACCCGGATGCCGCGGGAAACGGCGCGTCGGCTGATCGGCAAGATGGCGCACCCGCTGAACCGCCCGCAGTTCGATGACCGCTCCCGAAGGGTCGTCGCGGGATATGGGGTGTTGCAGCCGCGCGTGACACCGTCGTTGCCGATCGGCCGCGAGGGATCGCTCTTCCAGCGAATTTTCTCCAGCATGAGCGGCATCGATCCCTACGCGGCCGCAGTCTCCGACGTGTATCAGGATCTCTTCGGCGAAGGCTCGTACACCGGAAAGGGCATCTACGACGTGGATGCCTTCGAAGCAGCGCTCGACGGCCGCGTCCCCGAAAGCTCGCTTCTCAGTCACGACCTGTTCGAGGGCACTTTCGCCCGCGCGGGCCTTGCGTCCGATATCGAGGTCGTGGAAGAATTTCCGTCACGCTACGACGTGGCGGCGGCGCGCCAGCACCGCTGGGCGCGTGGCGACTGGCAACTGCTGCCGTGGATCTTCGGTCGCGGCGACGTCACACTCGAGAAGCGCGACGCGAGCACGTTGCCCTTGATCGGCCGCTGGAAGATGGTCGATAACCTGCGGCGATCGCTCTCGGCGCCAGTAAGCCTCGTCGCGCTGGTCGCGGGCTGGACACTGCCTCTGCAGGCTGCTGTCCTCTGGACAGGCTTCGTTCTGTCGACGATTGTGCTATCGACGCTGCTGCCCATCCTTTCCGGGATCCTGCCGCGACGAGCTCGGGTCACGGCAAGCAGCCACCTGCGCGCGCTTGCTGCGGACGTGCGGCTCGCCCTGTCCCTGGCCGTGTTGCTGGTCGTGTTTCTGGCGCACCAGGCATGGTTGATGGCAGACGCGATCGGAAGAACGCTGTTTCGCCTGCTCTTCAGCCACCGGCACTTGCTCGACTGGGTCACGGCCGCCCAGGCGACGATCGGCGCGCGCCTCGACCTCGCCGGGTTCTATCGGCAAATGAGCGCTGGCGTCGCCATCGGAATCGTTGCCGCGATCATCGTCTGGTGGTTCGGGAGCGACGCCTGGCCGGTGGCGGCACCATTCGTGATCGCCTGGATCGCGGCGCCTGTGATTGCCCGATGGGTGAGCCTGTCGCCGCTCGTCGCAGGGCGTTTGTCGGTCTCGAGTGCGGACGCCCGAGCATTGCGCATGGTGGCCCGCCGCACCTGGCGCTTCTTCGAGACTTTTGTGACACCGACGGAGCACATGCTGCCGCCGGACAATTTCCAGGAAGACCCGAATCCGATCGTCGCGCACCGGACCTCGCCCACCAATCTCGGTGTCTACCTCCTCTCCGCAGTCAGCGCTCGCGACTTCGGCTGGGCAGGGACGACGGATACCGTGGAGCGACTTGAAGCGACGCTCGCGACGATGGAGAGCCTGCAGCGGTTTCGCGGACACTTCTACAACTGGTACGACACGCGGGATCTTCGCCCGCTCGACCCGCAATATGTCTCGTCGGTCGATAGCGGCAATCTGGCCGGGCATCTGATCGCACTTGCGAATGCCTGCGAGGAATGGATTGGCTTGCAAGTCTGCAAGCCCGGCGCTGTTCGGCGGCATCGACGACGCGCTCGATCTCACGCGTGAATCCCTGCAGGATCTCCCGGACGATCGGCGCACGCAGACGATCACGCCACGACAGCTCGGCGATGCGCTCGATGTGCTGGCCGCCGCACTTCGCCGGGCGCCGCTGCCGGATGATATCGGCGTGCGACTGGCAGAGGTCGTGGCGCATGCCGGCACGATGACCGACATCGCCCGCACGCTCGCCAGCGAACGCGGCGACGCCGCCGGCGCCGAGATGCTGTACTGGGCCGAGGCCACACTGGCATCGATCGAGAGCCACCGGCGTGACGTGACACCTGCCACCAGCGATGCCGCCCCCTCTCTGGAACAGCGCCTCGAAAAGCTGGCGGCGATGGCGCGGAAGATGGCCGAGGCAATGGAATTCGGGTTTCTGCTTGTCCCGGAGCGCAAGCTCCTCTCGATCGGGTACCGCGTCGCGGACGGCAGTCTCGATCCGAGCTGCTACGACTTGCTCGCCTCCGAAGCGCGCCTGGCAAGCTTCGTGGCGATCGCAAAGGGCGACATCCCTTCGCGGCACTGGTTCCGGCTCGGGCGCGCGGTTACACCGGTGGGACGCGGCGCGGCGCTGATCTCCTGGTCGGGATCGATGTTCGAGTACCTCATGCCGTCGCTCGTCATGCGCGCACCTGCCGGCAGTCTGCTCGAGGAGACGAACCGCCTCGTCGTCCGCCGGCAGATCAAGTATGGCGCCACGCGCAGCGTTCCGTGGGGAATATCGGAATCTGCCTATAACGTCCGCGATCTGGAGTTCACCTACCAGTATTCGAACTTCGGCGTTCCGGGCCTGGGACTGAAACGCGGTCTCGGCGAGAACGCGGTCGTCGCGCCTTACGCAACTGCGCTTGCAACCATGGTCGATCCGGGCGCCGCGGCGCGCAACTTCGCCCGGCTCGCCGCCGTCGGAGCGCTCGGCCGGTACGGTTTCTACGAGGCCCTGGACTACACGCGCGTGCGGCTGCCGGAAGGCCAGGACGTCGCGATCGTGCACGCCTACATGGCGCACCATCAGGGCATGACGGTGGTCGCCATTGCCAACGGCCTCCTCGACGGTGTGATGCGGGCTCGTTTTCATGCCGAGCCGAGCGTGCAGGCGACGGAGCTACTGCTGCAGGAACGCACGCCGCGCGATGTCGAAGTCGCCCATCCCAGGGCGGAGGAGGTCGAGACGGCGGCGACGGTACGCGACCTGGAGTTGCCGGCGGTGCGACGGCTCCGCTCTGCGCACGCCGCCACGCCGCAGGTGCATCTGCTCTCGAACGGCCGATATGCGGTGATGCTGACGGGGGCCGGCTCCGGATACAGCCGCTGGGGAAATATCGGGATCACGCGCTGGCGCGAGGACGTCACCCGCGACGACTGGGGCGCCTACGTCTATCTGCGCGACGTGCAGAGCGGCGACGTGTGGTCCGCGGGCTACCAGCCGATCGGCGTGGAACCGGATGGCTACGATGTCACGTTCACCGAGGATCGCGCCCAGTTCGTCCGGCGCGACGGATCGATCACCTCGACGCTGGAAGTCGTCGTCTCGCCAGAGGTCAACGCCGAAGTTCGCCGCATGGCCGTCGCGAATACTGGCAGCCGCGAACGGGAAATCGAGATCACGTCGTACGCCGAGCTCGTGCTGGCGCCACCCGCCGCCGACACAGCACACCCGGTCTTTGGCAAGCTCTTCGTGCAAACCGAGCATCTCGTCAGGAACGGCGCCATCCTGGCGACGCGGCGGCGCCGTTCGCCCGACGAGCCGGAAATCTGGGCGGCGCATCATTCCGTCGTCGAAGGCGAGGCGGTGGGGGAGCCGGAGATCGAGACCGACCGGGCGCGCTTTCTCGGACGCGGCCGCGACGCACGCACGCCAGTTGCCGTGCTGGACGGCCGGCCGCTTTCCGGCACCGTCGGCACCGTCCTCGACCCGATTTTCGCGCTGCGCCGCCGCGTGCGAGTGCCGCCGGGCAGGACGGCGCGCATTGCTTTCTGGACGGACGTGGCGTCGTCCCGTGGCGAGTTGCTGGACCTGATCGACAAGCATCAGGACGCGACTGCCTTCGACCGCGCGGCCACGCTGGCGTGGACCCGGGCGCAAGTGCAGCTGAGCCATCTCGGCATCGATGCGGAACAGGCGAGTCTCTTCCAGCGCCTCGCCGGCCATCTGCTCTACGAAGATCCGACGTTGCGAGTGTCTTCGGATGTCATCCGCCGCGGCGACGGCGGGCCGGCGGCACTCTGGGCGCAGGGTATCTCCGGCGACATTCCCATCGTCCTGGTGCGGATCGACGCAATCGAAGACATCGCGATCGTTCGCCAGCTGCTGGGCGCCCACGAATACTGGCGGATGAAGCAGCTCGCCGTGGACCTCGTGATCCTGAACGAGCGGGGATCCACGTATGTGCAGGATCTCCAGATTGCCCTGGAGACGCTGGTTCGGACGAGCCAGTCGCGACCGCAGATCGGCGCGGACCTCGCGCGCGGCTCGGTGTTCGTGCTGCGTGCGGACCTCGTATCGGGCGAAACACGCGCTGTGCTGCTTGCGATGGCCAGGGCGGTGCTCATCGGACGACGCGGAACGCTGTCGGAGCAGCTCATCAGTCGCCTCCATGACGCGGAGTTCGCCTTGCCGCCGCCTCGGCGCGTCCCAGTTGAATACGCGCCGCCCACCGACCCGGTGTTGCCCGATCTCGAGTTCTTCAACGGGCACGGCGGATTCGCCGCAGACGGACTCGAGTACGTGACGACTCTCGGCCCCGGACGTTCGATCCCCGCCCCGTGGATCAATGTCGTCGCCAATTCCGCTTTTGGCTTTCAGGTCGCAGTCGAGGGCAGCGGCTACACCTGGTCGGGAAACAGTCGCGAGAACCAGCTCACGCCCTGGTCGAACGATCCGGTCACCGACCGGCCGGGCGAAGCTTTCTTCGTACGCGACGAAGATTCCGGCGAGCTGTGGGGGCCGACCGCACTGCCGATCCGTCGCGAGGACTCGACCTACGTAGCAAGGCACGGCCAGGGATACACCCGGTTCGAGCACGCCGCACGGGGCATTGCGCTCGATCTTCTGCAGTACGTGCCGCTCGATGATCCGATCAAGATCTCGCGGCTGACGATTCGCAACACGTCGAATCGAATCCGGCGGCTTTCACTAACGGCGTATGTGGAGTGGGTGCTCGGTCCGTCCCGCGGGGCATCGACGCTCTCGGTCGTGACGGAAATGGATCCCGAGACGGGCGCGATGTTTGCGCGCAATTCATGGAATATCGCATTCGGCACGCGCGTTGCTTTCGCGGATCTCGGTGGCCGTCAAATCGCCTGGACGGCCGATCGGCGGGAGTTTCTGGGGCGAAACGGCACGCTCGACAATCCTGCCGCGCTTTCCGGAGACACTCCGCTGTCTCAGCGGGTAGGCGCGGGCCTCGATCCTTGCAGTGCCCTTCAAGCTCCGGTCGTGCTGGAGCCCGGGGACGCGGTAGAAGTGGTCTTCCTCCTCGGCGAAGCGACGACGGCGGCCGACGCGCAAGCCCTGATCGCCCGCTACCGCGCCGCCGATCTCGATTCAGTCCTGCGCGCGGTCGTTGCACATTGGGACGAAGTACTTGGCACGGTGCAGGTGAAAACGCCCGACCGGTCGATGGACATCATGTTGAATCGCTGGTTGCTTTATCAAACGCTCGCTTGCCGCGTGTGGGCGCGTTCTGCGTTCTATCAGGCGAGCGGCGCTTACGGCTTCCGCGACCAGCTCCAGGACGGAATGGCGCTCGCGTGCTCGCGACCGGCGCTGACGCGCGAGCATCTCCTGCGCGCCGCGGCCCGACAGTTCGTCGAAGGCGACGTACAGCACTGGTGGTTGCCGCCCTCGGGCCAGGGCGTCCGAACACGCATTTCGGACGATCGGATCTGGCTGTCCTACGCCGCCGCACACTATATTGAGACGACCGGCGATATCGCAGTACTGGACGAGGTCGTGCCGTTCCTCGAAGGTCAGCAGCTCGGGCCCGGCGAGCATGACGCCTACTTCCAACCCATGCTCGCGGAGGAGAGCGCGACACTGTTCGAGCACTGCGCGCGCGGGCTCGACCAGAGTCTCGCTGTCGGCACGCACGGTTTGCCGCTGATCGGCACCGGCGACTGGAACGACGGCATGAATCGGGTCGGCGAGCGGGGCTCCGGAGAGAGCGTCTGGCTCGGCTGGTTCCTGCACGCGACGCTGACGGCTTTCGCGCCTTTGGCGAAAGCGCGCGACGAAACGGCGCGCGCTGCGAAGTGGCTGACGCACGCAGCGGGGCTTCGGGCCGCGCTCGAGCGTGACGGCTGGGATGGTGGTTGGTACCGGCGCGGGTATTTCGACGACGGAACGCCGCTTGGATCGTCCGCGAGCGAGGAATGCCGCATCGACTCCATCGCGCAATCCTGGAGCGTGATATCCGGAGCGGCAGTGCCGACGCGTGCCGCGCGTGCCATGGCCGCCGTGGACGAGCAGCTTGTCCGTCGCGATGATGGGCTCGCACTGCTCTTCACGCCGCCCTTCGATGCCACGCCACTCGATCCCGGATACATCAAAGGCTATCCGCCCGGCATCCGGGAAAATGGCGGCCAATACACGCACGCTGCGGCATGGTCGGTGATCGCGTTCGCCGCACTAGGCGACGGCGACAAGTCCGCCGAGTTGTTTTCAATCCTGAATCCGATCAATCGCTCGCGCTCGCGGGCGGACGTGCAGCGATACAAGGTCGAGCCCTACGTCGTCGCCGCCGATGTCTATTCGGTCGCGCCGCACGTCGGGCGCGGCGGGTGGACCTGGTATACCGGCTCGGCCGCGTGGCTGTATCGGGCCGGGGTCGAAGCGATCCTCGGCTTTCGCCTGCAGGGCGCGTTCCTGAGCATTGCCCCATGCATCCCCAAGGCGTGGCCGCGTCTCGAGATCGTCTTCAAGTACCGCTCTGCGCGCTACGAAATAGCGGTGGAAAACCCCAACGGGGTCTGCCGTGGCGTCGCGCATGCCGAGCTGGATGGGAAGGCGTTGCCAGAAGGCCCGGCGCGCGTTCCGCTCGCGGATGATGGTCGAGTTCACCAGGTGCGCGTGATCCTGGGTTAACTATCGAACCCTATGCGCGCCGGCGCACAGAACTTCCAGGTCGCGACGAGTAGTGTGGAAATCGGTGTTCAGCGGATCGCTTTCAACACCTGAATCGATCCTGTAACCCACACCAAAGGAAATCAAATGAACAGCATCGTCTGGCTCGTCGGCGCAATCGTCATCGTGCTCTTTGTCCTGTCGTTTCTCGGTCTGCGCTAGAGTCTCGAGATTCACGGCTTGCACCGCGCTCTCGCTGGCGTAGCTCAGAAAGGGCGAGCGCGAGCATGAAACTAGGCGACCAGCACGCCAGCGGCAACGTCGAAGATCGGCGCGGGATGCGCATGGTCGGGGGCGGCCTAGGCGTGGGCGGAATTGTCGTCGTTCTCATCGCCTACTTCCTCGGCTTCGACCCCAGCGCCGTGCTGAACGTGGCCGAGCAGGTTGCCCCCCAGCGCGAAACGCGCGAGGCGCCCAAGGGCGCGCCCACGGACGAGATGGGGCAGTTCGTCGCCAAGATCCTCGGCAGCACCGAGGAAGTCTGGGGCAACATCTTCCAGCAATCGAACAGCCAGTATCGCCCCCCGACGCTCGTCCTCTATGACGGGCAAGTGCGCTCGGCCTGCGGCATGGGGCAGTCGGCCATGGGCCCCTTCTACTGTCACGGCGACGAGAAGCTCTACATCGACCTCGCGTTCTTTCGCGACCTGCAAACGCGCTTCAGCGCTCCGGGCGATTTTGCCCAGGCCTACGTGATCGCCCACGAGGTGGGCCACCACGTGCAAAAGCTCACCGGCATGTTCCAGAAGATGGAAGCGGCGCGCGGGCGCGTCTCCCAGGGTGAAGACAACCAGATTTCGGTGCGTATGGAGCTGCAGGCCGACTGCTACGCGGGCGTGTGGGGACACTACGCGGGCACCATGAATCAGCTGGAGTCCGGCGACATCGCTGAAGCGCTCAACGCTGCGACCGCGATCGGAGACGACCGCCTGCAAAAGCAGACCCAGGGCCGGGTCGTGCCCGAGTCGTTCACGCACGGCTCGTCGGCGCAGCGCGTGGCCTGGTTCAAGCGCGGCCTGGACTCGGGCCGACCGAAGGACTGCGACACCTTCTCGATCGACTCGCTATGAAGGCCGCGGCGCAAGCCGCCCCGGTCCAGGCCAATCCGCTCGGATAAGGCGCCAACGACAAGGCGCTAACGAAATGTCTCGGCACCCAGGTGCGATAGCGCACAGACGGACCGTCGCGGGAGGAACGAAGCTGATGGTCGCGCGCAAGTCGTGCGTTGTCGCCTTTCATTCAAGGAAGAAGATCATGATGAAAAAGTTGCTTACGATGATGGTGCTCGCCGCATGGATTGCGCTGCTGGCTGGCTGCAACACGATGCACGGTCTGGGAACGGACATCGAGCGGGGCGGCGAGAAGATTCAGGACAAGTCCAACAGGTAGAAGCAGCCACGCGCCGGTGAAGCGTGTGTTGAATCGATATCGCCGCATCACCGTCTATCTCCGTGCGGTCTGCCCGCACGGCAGGCGTCGCTTGGCTCACTCGCGACGTCGATCGTCGCGTCGCGCTCTCCTGCATGCCTGAGCTTCTGCATGGCGGGTTCTTCCGACGCGCAACGATTCTCCGCTATGCACGCCGCCGCACAGAGGCGGCCCGACAAATCGCATAGCTTGTCGATGTGGATCGTACCGCGCACACACGATTTCGCTGATGAGGAGTTCTACACGCGCACAGTACTTGATACGGATATCAGGAAAAGGAATCACGAAGAGAAATTCGATGCTAATGCAGAAGATGTTGAAACGCTCGCTGTTGCTGGCGGTTCTTGGAACGTTCGCGGTCGCGGGGTGCAGCACTACCTCCCCGGAGCCCGTCGCCCAGATCCCGACGACCCCAAGCTACGTCGGTCCTGCCGGCGCTGCCGGGCCTGCCGGCCCAGTCGGCGCGCGAGGTGACACAGGTGCAACCGGTGCGACCGGGGTGGCGATGGTGGGTCCCACAGGCCCGACAGGTCCAGCCGGCCCCGCAGGCATGCAAGGTCCGAGCGGCGCGACAGGCAGCACAGGCGCGATGGTGGTCGGTCGCGCCGGCAATGTTGGTCCAGCCGGTCCCGCTGGCGCGCAAGGTGCGACTGGAGAGACGGGCGCGCAAGGCTCGAGCCTCGCCGGTCCGGCTGGCGCGATGGGACCGTCCGGTCCCGCGGGCATACAGGGCGTAGCTGGTAGCACGGGCGCAGTAGGCCCGACGACGGTTGGTCCGACTGGTCCGACTGGCCAAGCCGGTCCCGCAGGCGCGCAAGGCGCAACCGGAAATGCAGGCGCGAAGGGCAGCACCGAGCTGGGTGGCATCACTGGCCCCGCTGGCGCTACGGGCGCTGCGGGTCCGCAAGGCGCAGTCGGTCCGACCGGCGCCCAGGGCCCGATGGCTGGAAGTGGCAACTGGACCTCGTATAGGGACTACACCTTCAACACCAACAGCAACGAGATCCTGCGTTCCGACAGCGGCAAGGCGAGTGATATCGCCTACTACATGGATCAGAATCCGTCCTACCGGATCGGACTCGACGGCGCCAACGAGGGCCGCGTCGTGGTGGTTCGTGACGCGCTGATCGTGGCTGGAGTCCCGGCCGCCAAGATCGAGACTGGCGCTTTCGGTGACCCGCAGCTCAGGCGCGACGGTCGCGTCGCAGTGCTGGTCAGCAACTAGCCCAGATTCAGTAGTCCGTGCAGTACCCGAACGGCGCGATCGCGAGATCGCGCCGTTCGGCATTTGTCATCAAGGCATCCGCGTCGACGTATCGGAGGTAGCCGTCTCCAGCCGCCCCGACGGGGCGGCCTTCCCCGTCGAACTCGCCGGCGCGGCGGATGGTGAGCAGGACGAGCAGGCAATAAGCGAACGTGGCGACGAACGTGCCGAGCACCGCCTCGTCCACGGTAACCGTCGCAATGGCCCATGCGACCGCCGCGCCGGCCATGAGCGCGGGAAGGAATCAGAAGCTGGAACGAACGCGATCCCGGTACTTGAGCAGAAGCGCTTTCACGGCAATGGAACCTCCCCGGACCGGTGGCCGGCGACACTCTTGCTGAAAGGGTAACGCATCGGTGGCACCGCCCCATTCATCCCCATCTTCGAGGTACGCTCCAAAGGTTCACTGCGGACGCCGACACGACGAATGCTCAATATCGCCGCCACCTGCCTCGTCATCACCGCGCTGCTGGCCTATCTGAACCACCGCTTCGTCGGGATGCCCACGACCATCGGCGTGATGGCCGCCGCGCTGGTCTTTTCCCTGGCGCTTGTCGGGCTGGACGCAGTGGGCGTGGCGAGCGGCTTGCGCCAGTACGAGGAATCGTTGCTGCGCTCGATCGACTTTTCAGACGTCCTCATGCAAGGCATGTTGTCGCTGCTGCTGTTTGCCGGCGCCCTTCATGTCGACATGAGCGAACTCAAGGCGTACCGCTGGCCGGTGGCCGTCCTTGCCGTGCTGGGTACCGTGCTGTCGACCCTGGCGGTGGGCTACGGGATGTGGTTTGCGCTGCCGTTGGCAGGCGTGGATTTGCCATTCATGTATTGCCTGCTCTTCGGTGCGTTGATCTCGCCCACCGACCCGATCGCGGTGATGGGCATTCTCAAATCGGCGCGCGCGCCGAAAGAGCTGGAACTGGTGATCGCGGGCGAGTCGCTTTTCAACGATGGCGTGGGCGTGGTGCTCTTCTCGCTGCTGCTGGGCATGCTGGCGAGCGGTCTGACGCCGACGCCGAGCCAGGGCCTCGAGCTGCTCCTGCGCGAAGCGGGCGGCGGCCTGCTGTTCGGCTTGGTGCTCGGCTACGTGACATTCCGCCTGCTCAAGAGCGTGGACAACTACCAGGTCGAGGTGCTGTTGTCGCTGGCTGCGGTCACGGGCGGCTACGCACTGGCCAGCACGCTGCACGTGTCCGGCCCGCTGGCGATGGTGGTCGCTGGTCTGATCGTCGGCAATCACGGCCGTGCGCTCGCAATGTCGGACACGACGCGTCATTACCTGGACATGTTCTGGGAGCTGGTTGACGTGATTCTAAATGCGATGCTGTTCGTCCTGATCGGTATGGAGGTGCTCCTCGTGGTGTTCTCGGCCAACACGCTGGTGGCTGCGGGCGTGGCCGTAGCGGTGACGCTGTTGGCCCGATTGCTTACGGTAGGCTTGCCGGTGGGGCTGCTGAAGCGTGTATTCAATCTGCCTCGGGGTTCGTGGAAGGTGCTGACGTGGGGAGGTCTGCGAGGCGGTATTTCGGTGGCGCTCGCGCTATCGCTCCCTGCGGGACCGGAGCGCAACGCCGTGGTCGCGCTAACCTACTGCGTCGTGGTGTTCTCCATCCTCGTGCAGGGACTCTCCATTGGATACGTCACGCGCAAGTCCGTCATGCGCAAGTGATCTGCACGCAAGTGACCTTGTCATCGTAGGTCGCTGGCCGAGCTGAGGTATTCGCCTAAGAGCCCTGGCCGACGGGGAACTTGCCCCGGGTCGTGGACGGCGGCACAGCGACTTTCCACCAGCACGGGCGATTCAGGACGCCTTACCGACAACGATACGCCGTGCGATGGGACGAGGACCATCGCGATCGGCGACATCCATGTCGACCACATCACCGGGTTCGAGATTGGCGATGCCGTAGCGGCGGCCCTGATACTCGACAACCGTCCCAGCGTCGTATCCAACCACGATCGAATTGCCGCCGGGCGCGGCATTGAACCTTTGCGCCCATGACGCACCGCCTAGCTCGATGGTGCGCGTAGCGGTGTCGATGCGACGAACCGTTCCGCGGACTTGCCTTGCGCTGGGCGAGCGGGCGTCACCGCTGATGCTACGCGTGACGGCAATCGTGTCCGCGACCGTGTGCCCATTCAACGCTCGCGTGGTGACATGCACTTCGTCGCCATGTTCGAGATCCTCTGGGCGATACGCGCGCCCCTGATAGCCCACACGAGTGGCTGAGTCATATTCCACGACGACTGGCCTGGTTCGGCCTCCGGTAGGCGTCAGCTCCACTGTGCGATTTCGGACGTCGACACCGAGCACCGTCGCGTCGTAGTCGCGCGGGTTGACTGCACCAAACCCGGCCGCAATGACGTTGATACTGCGCGCCCACAAACGATCGCCGTCGCGCTCGATCCGCGCTTCGATGCGGTCGCCGGTTTCCAGGTCCGGCGGGCTGTACTGGCGGCTCTGATAGGTCACGATGGTGGCACTGTCGTACGAGAGGACGAGGCGATTGGCGTTGCGCAGATTCGACTGGTATCCCGCATCCGCCGATACAGTGACGGTATGCCGCCGCGAATCCACACTCTGCACCGTACCTCTGACATCGGAAGCACTGGCGCGCGGCGGCAGATTGCCGGGCGCCGGCGCGTTACTGCCGCCCCCGAGCACGCCTTCCATTGCGGCGCAGCCGCCCAACAGCGACGCCACAAGCAAGTACGCCGAAAGAAGTTTGAGATTCATGTTTGGTCTCCTGTAAGCGCTATGCGCAGCGACCTACACTACTCGCGTGGAGAACGCGAGTATGTTCGCTGACACGCATTCAGGAGAACTCGTTCATGTCCTCTCGGCGAGTTCAACTGTTCAACTGTCCGATATATGGGCTACTTCCAGCGATCGCGACGAGCCGTCGCGCAGCGTAGTTTCGCGCGTGCGCGGGCAGCCGCGTGGCGCCTACGCCCTTCTACCCCGCGGTCCGAGGAAATACCACAGGATCAGGCCCAGCACCGGCAGGAGCACCACCGCGATTGTCCAAAGCAGTTTCTTCTCGTTGGACGCAGAGCTTTGGAAGATATTGATGATCGCCCAGATATCGCCGGCGAGTATCAGCACGCCCCAGAGGCTGTGGTATCCGATGTTAGTCATTCTTGGTTCCCTCCGTCCTGTCTCACTGTCGTCGATCGGGGATCGCCCCGCGGACGCTGACGACCTCGCCGCACGGCAATCCTTGTAACGTGATCACGCTGAACAAATCCTTCTTGATCGACTCTTCGTCGGCCGCGAGCGAAGGTGCCGCGTAGCATGCGCTGGTCAAGATCACGATCGCCATACCCATCATACTTGTTCTCATCGTGTCTCCCGTGTCGAATCAGACCTTCGAGAACTTCACCGGATCCGAAAGAATGCCCCAAATGGCCTCGCGCGAGGCCGCGATCGCCGTGGCCAGGCGTTGGTCGCTGTCCTGGAGAAGCGATAGCACCTTGAGGACCAGCAGATCATATGATCGCCGGAGATCGGCCAGGTCGGTCTTGAGCGTTCCTTGGTAAAAAGACCGGAATTGATCCAGCAGGTCGCCGACCTGATTCTTGAGGGTTATCTTGGTGAGAAAACCGATGGCTTTGGTCTTTTTGAGCCGCTGTTCCAGAGACGCAAGGTCCAGCGGCGGCGCTTTCGGCATCGCGGTCCCCGGTGAAGTGGTGTCCTGCTTTGAAGGCGGCGCGCTTGGCCTCGGGGCCTTAACACTGAAGGGGACCACGGCTTCGGCGCCCGCTCGCAGCGGCATGATCTGAGTCGGCGCGTCTGGTGGCGGGGTTGCCAGGTCCGCGCAACCCCACAGCAATAGTACCGTCAGAAGTACGGTCAGAAGTCCAGCGACGCCCGTCGGGCGCATCACCGCTTCTTTAGCACGACAGTCGATCGGTCGTTCGATCACGCTATCGACACGTTTCAGGTGTTCGCGCTGGTGGGAAGCGGACGCGTTCGATGCGAGCTCTCGGACCAATCGGAGGTCTTATCGCGAGATTCAAATCCTGCGGCTCCACGAGCTTCCTTCCAATCGTCCTGCTGAGTGCTCGAGGGCCAGTGTGTTGTTCCCGTCGAGTTCGGTCTGTGCGTCATCGAACAAACCCCTCGAAAAGCCTGCGACACCGCCGTGGCGGGGAGGCGCGTGCCCACGCGCGGCTGGTGCGTTTGACAGTGGCGTTCCTCGCGACAGGTCGCCGCAGACCGCGGCTCTAGCCGGATCGGCTGTGAGAATCCTCGACGCCGGCGACCTCAAACCTCAATCTCACACCCGGGTCCCTGCTTCGTGTCAAATCCTTATGTTCGATAGCGCACGGAAAGACCCGGAGCGGTGGCGAATACTTACAAATGTTGATGCGGGTAGAGGTGAAATCGGCCGAGATCAACGTCAGAACCTTCAAGGGCATCTTGCCTTCAATGAAAGGATAGAAAATGCTGTATTACGCCGTCGTATTCTTCGTCATTGCGGTGGTGGCTGCACTACTCGGCTTTACCGGTATCGCGGCCGGCGCCGCCGGGATCGCCAAGATCCTGTTCGTCGTTTTTATCCTCCTGTTCATCGTTTCGTTGATCATGGGGATGAGACGTCGCAGTTGACCGTGTCCCCGTGACGGCTTCGAGCGACAGCACGAAACCGGCGGCTGCCGTCACTGTCTCGCCGGCGGCGCAAGAACAGGGGCCCACGGATTGGAGAAGAACGGCCGGATGTTCTGCTGCGACCACTGCGCCGAACGAGAAGGCGTAACTGATCTGCGCGACCGCGCGGGGAGGCAAAGCCCGCGAGAGCGCATCGCGCGCGCTGAGAGCGGCACCGTACAGATCTGATCTCGCACATGGGGAACCATTGGCGTGGCGGTCGAAATCCGAACGGGATCGACCGCGTAATCGACGCCGGAGAGTTCTCATGAAAACGCAAGCCGATCACGTTCCATCCCCGCGCCTGGTCAGGGGCGTCTTGGCGATACTGCTCGGTGCCGCTGGCTTTGCGGCCGTGACGGCCTGGATGCCAGCCTCGGCGAACGAAACAAGCATCGTCGTCGCATCAGTCGAGCGCCCGAAACCGCCGGCCACTCTGGTCGGCGGGCAAGCGCCACTTGTTCCTGCAACGGGGGAGGGCGACACTCGACCCACCCTGAAGTGTGCGGGATGCGGTGTCACTGCGCCCATACGGGAGATCCAGCAACTCGCCGCGGGTATCGATCCTGGCACTGCAGGGATCTATATGTAATCGCATGTCGTGGTGCCGGGTGAGGCCGTCACCCTGTGTACTCCACCGCAGAAACCGTGTCTGATCATGTGACCAGCCTTGCATGGTTCGATTGCAAATTCCGCCAGTCGGGTTCCGCGTGCGCGTGGGCATAAACGACCTTGCTTGGAGAGGCGGTTCTCCGCGCGATGGCCGGGACCATCTGTCCGGCGCTATTTCTGCTCGCCGCGATGGCCGCGCCCGGCGGCGTGATGGCCAAACCGGATCCTGAGAAATGGCTCGCGGGGGCTGAGGCTGCTTACGCAGGAGTTGCAAGCTACACCGCCATATTTCATAAGCAGCAACGGGTTGCCGGCGAGCTCACGTTCTCCGAGCGCGGCGAAGAGGATGTATACGGCAGGAGCACGCAGATTCTTGAAGTGGTCCTGCCACGAGACAAAGCGAAGGACTACGACGGCACCCGGTTCGTCATCAACCAGGATCTCGCGAGCAAGATCCTGCTATGGATCAGAGTCTATGACCGGGACGGCCAGCTCGTCGAAAACTACGGGTACGAGAACCTGGACCTCGAGGCGCCACTCTCGGACGCCGACTTCGATCCGAAAAAGCCTGCGTATCACTTCTAAGCGCTCCGGGGTCAGACAGAGACGCGCTGGCCTCCGCGTGCTCTGGGCGCAGGCGAATGTGGGCTGGAACGATCAAACGGATATGAGTACCAGTGATTGCCTGCAGGATCAGTGCGCGTCGCGGAGACGAGGCTGATCCCGCGGCCGCGTGACTCCACTGATCGATCGGGCTTCGATGTAGATGCGGTTGATCTTCGGGTATCGCAATCGGATTTCATGTTCGATATTCGCAACAGCGGCAACAATCTCATCGGCGGTCGAATCGCGCTCGAATTCCACGTCGAGCGTCAGCAATATTTCGTCGGGTCCGAGGTACATTGAAAGCGGGCGAGCGGCGTCGCGTACCCGCGGGTTGCGCAGGGCGAGGTCGCGGATTGCCACGGACGTTTCCGGCTCGACGCCTTCGCCGATCAGCAGCCCCCTCGATTCGCGAATCAGCAGCACCGCTACGCCGGCGAGCATGACGCCGATCACGACGGACGCAGCGCCATCGACAACGGGTAGATCGAGACGATGACTCAGGTATACGCCCAAAGCTGCCACTGCCAGCCCGCCGAGAGCGGCGGCGTCTTCGGCGAGCACCGTGTACGTCATGGGATCCTTGCTCCTTTTGAGCGAGCGCCAGAACGGTATGTCACGCTTCGTTCTGAGGAACTGGCGCAACGCAATCGCGAAGCTTCCACCTTCGAACAACGCCGCGGCGCCGAGCACGATGTAATTCCAGGTCGGATCACGCAACGGTTCCGGCTGCAGCATGTGCAGCACACCTTCGTAGGCGGATATCCCGCCGCCGAGCCCGAAAATGAGCACTGCAACCATGAGGCTCCAGAAATAGAGCTCCTTGCCGTGTCCGAAGGGGTGCTCGGGCGTGGCTTTCCGCTTGCTCAGCTTCATGCCGACGAGCAGGAGCACGCCGTTGCCGGTATCCACAATTGAATGGATACCTTCGGACAGCATCGCAGAGCTCCCGGTGAACCCGGCGGCGATGAATTTGGTCACCGCGATGGCGCTGTTCGCGGCGATCGCGCCGTAGACCACGATTTTCGAATCGGACATGATGACATCCACTACAGGACCGCATGCTCAGTGGTGCAACGTTCCCGATTCCCGGAGCGCTCGACTTGCAACCTGGTAACGCTCTTCAACCTCTCGGCGATCCCCGTCCTCCGGCAATCCCTCGCGCGCGCCCCGGGAGATCATCTCGGCGTGGCGGTACAGCGCGGTCCGGTCATCCGGTCGGTGCGTGGCCTCCGCGATCACTGCGATCGTTTCCAGCAGGCGGACGGTCACGGCTGCGCTCGCGCGCGCGTATTGCCTGATCTGGTTGAACGCCGCGTCCACGATCCCCGGGAACGTGACGGCAGGCACAATCACCCGCAGGTGACCGTGCTCGTCGAAGCGATACGGGGCGGGCATGTCCCGCTGCGCCAGGCGACGCAGCGCGGACCCCAATCGATCCACGCACGCGATCGCGGTGAATGGATCATTGATGCCGGGCGAGAGCGCCCGCACCGCGATTTCGACGAGTTGGTGAATGGCGAACTCGATGTCCTGGCCCGCGGTCCGCTGGTCGCCCAGGATGAAGACGGAATTTACCCGCGTTTCGAGCGGTTCGGTGACGCGGTCCCCTGGCCATACCATCACCAGCGGGGAACCCATGACGACGTATTGCCCGGGCCGCCGCTCCAGGCGGAGCAGCACTTTCTCATCCGTCGCTAACGTCATCAAGGCATCCGCGTCGACGTATTGGAGGTAGCCGTCTCCAGCCGCCCCGAGGGGACGGGCTTCGCCGTCGAACTCGTCGGGTGGCCTGGTGCCAGGCTGCACGCCGGCGGAGTGCGGTTCTGCGTGGCCCATTTGTTGCGGGAACAAGCGGTCGATTCCCTCGATCAGCTCGCTGCCGACCCGCGCGACGACCTCGTCGGCCTGGATGGAAACGGAAACGTGATGGATGAAATAGATCAGCACCCCCAGGCTGACGAGCGCGAACAGCACCCCGATGGTCACCGACAGGTGGGGGACGAAGGCGAACTCGTCGGTGCGGCGTATGGTGCGCAGGACGAGCAGGCAATACACGAATGTGGCGATGAACGTGCCGAGCACGATTTGGTTGGCAGTGTCGCGCATGAAGTTGCGCAGCAGGCGAGGCCCCAACTGCGACGAAGCGAGTGACAGGGCAACCAGGGTCATCGAGAAGACGACCCCTGCGATGGTGATCATCGAGCCGCCGATGGTGCTCAGCACCATGCTGGCTCCTTCCGCGTCCCCTGAGTACACCCAGCTCTGCGCCTGCAACCAATGGTGCATCAGCACCGCCTCGTCCAGGGCAACCGTCGCAAAGGCCCATGCGACCGCCGAGCCGGCCATGAGCGCGGGAAGGAACCAGAAGCTGGAACGAAGGCGATCCCAGTACTTGAGCAGATGTGCTTTCACGTTAATGGAACCTCCCCGGTCCGGTGGCCGGCGACGATGCACAGCGAGGGCCGGCCAGGGCATGCATGCGGTAGAACAAGGGTGCTGGCGACGAAGTTCATCGTAATGCTCTTTTTGGAGGGTGTGACGTAGTGCTGGGTGTAACGGGGTGCTGGTCGCGCGTCTGTGCGCTATTAAAGACTACACGATTGGGCGCCATGCAACCGCGCGCGGTCCTGGTTGCCGCGCGTCGTACCGGTCCGGTTTGGAGATTGATCTGGCTCAAACCGGGCTCCGCGATCACGGTTATCGTAGTGCGGTAAACCCAGCCTGTGTTGGATGCTAGACAGGAAACCGACGCCATGAACCAGCTACCAGAGAACACTATGCAGCAAGTGACGACCGACAAACTCCTCGAGGACCTGAAGGTCGTCGTCAGCGACGCAGAAGAACTGCTGAAGGCGACCGCAGGTCAGGCTGGCGAGAAAGTCGCCGCGGCGCGCGTGCGCGCCCAGGCCTCGGTGGATGCGGCGAAGGTGCGCATCGCGGCGGCCGGCACGAGGATTGGCGAGCGCTCGCGCGAGGCGGCCAAGGCGACCGATGAATACGTCCATGAGAACCCGTGGTCGGCGATTGGCGTGGCAGCCGGGCTCGGCGTGCTGATGGGTTTCCTCATCGGGCGCAAGTAACCCAACCGCATGGGTGCTCCCGAGCGGGCGCTAGACGGCGGGGAGGCGCGCATGGGCGTGTTCGCCTCGCTGCGGCGCGCGCTTGGTACGCTGGTTGCTCTCGCGCACACCCGGCTGGACCTCCTCAGCGCCGAGCTCGAGGAGCAGGGGGAGCGGATCGTCTCGGTGCTCTTGTGGGGCGTCGCCGCGGTGTTCGTCGCTTCGTCGGCCCTTCTCTTGTGCGCGCTCGCGCTCGTGGTCGCCTTCTGGGACACGCACCGCCTGCTGGTCGCGACCGGGATCGCGGTAGCGTCGGTCGTAGCCGCCGCCGTGGCCGTCTACGGATTCGTTGCGCGGGCGAAGGCGCGTCCGCGCCTGTTTCAGGCGACGCTCGACGAGCTCGCCAAGGACCACGATCGCCTGACGCGCCCATGAAGGAACGGCTGCAGCCCATCGTTGCACGGCGTGAAGCGCTGGTGAGGATCGCGGCGGCGCAGCGCGAGCGGCTCGCGGCGGAATCCGCCGAGGTCGAGCGGGCGTTGTGGTTCGTCGAGCCGGCGGCGCGGGCGCTGAGCGTCATCAGCTCGCGCCCGGTGATCGTCGCGCTCGCCGCGGGCGCGCTGCTGGTCCTCGGGCCGCGGCGCGTGCTGGGCCGTGGATCGCGTGTCGCCGTGCTGCTCGTCTCGGCGTGGCGGCTCGGCAAGGTCGTGCGCACGCTCGTCTGACGGTCTTAGTCTCCTACCGCAATCCCTTGAAGGACCGCCAGACTGCGCGGGAAAGCAAAGGACAGTCGGTCAGCTGGCCGCCACGGCGGGTGGTGCAGGGAGCGCTCGAGTCGATTCGACCTGCGACGGTAAGCAGCGTCACCATGAGACTTTCCAATGGATTCGCTGCTTCTACTCGCCCGCGCCCCTTTTTCTTGGAGCTCGATACGCAAGCTGGCGGTCACAGGCGTCCCAGCAAGAACAGGACGAGGACGATCAGCAACACTACCCCAACGACGCCACTTGGAGCATAGCCCCAACTACGCGCGTGTGGCCATGCGGGGATCACGCCCACGAGCGCCAGGATGAGAACAATCAACAGAATGGCACCAATACTCATACTTCCCCCTTCGCCTGGCTGGTTTCCGTCGCCGCAGCGGTCTGCGCCTTCACGGCACTGCCAACCAAAAGTTAAACGGATGCCGCACGGGCCGTCTGTACGACAGCGCACTAAAGCGAGGCTTTCGTCTCAAACGCAATCGACGTTGAATTTGTCCACTGTGCGGTTGAGTACGTCTGCCTGGTCACGCAACTGAGCCGAACAGGGTCCCGACGCCTGCCGTCAGCCCCATTGCAAGTGCGCCCCAGAACGTGACGCGAATTGCGCCCTTCGTCACGCTTCCGCCGCCGACGCGCGCTGCCAACCCGCCCAGGATCGCGAGGAACAGCAGCGAAGTGCCGGAGACGACGGGAATCAGACCTCGCCCGGAGACTGCGGCAACAGCCAGCAGCGGCATGGCCGCACCTACGGCGAAGCTGGCCGCCGATATCAACGCAGCCTGAATCGGTCGCGCGCTGAGCGTCTCGGAGATACCGAGCTCGTCGCGGGCATGCGCGCCCAAGGCGTCATGGGCCATGAGCTGTTCGGCGACCTGTTTCGCGAGCGCGGGCTCGACGCCGCGGCCGACGTAGATTGCGGTCAGTTCCCGGCGCTCGCCTCGGTCGTCCGCTTCGAGTTCGGTGCGTTCCAGGTCGAGCGCGGCCTCTTCGGAGTCGGCTTGTGAACGGACCGACACGTACTCGCCGGCCGCCATCGACATCGCACCCGCAACCAGGCCGGCGATCCCCGCGACCATCACGTTGCTGTGAGTCGCATTCGCGGCGGCGACACCGAGCACCAGGCTCGCCGTCGAAACGATGCCGTCGTTGGCACCCAGTACCGCCGCGCGCAACCAGCCGATGCGGTCCGTGCGGTGCCGTTCCATGTGGCGTACCGCCATTCTGGGGCGTCTCTTCGATGCGGGAACCGGTGGACTGTCGTAACGGATAGCGTCAGGTCAATTCGGGATGGGCGAGGTCTTCACCATCATGCCGCAAGGTACTGGCGACGCGTGCCGCGCACGCCAGTGTCGACGATGGCGTGTACTGGGGGAATCAACCGCTCATACTCCCTTTTGACGACCGCATAGCACTCGCACGCCCGTGCCTCCAGTCGGGGGCGATCGAGTACGGTAATCCGGCCGCGGCTGGATTGGATCAGTCCCGCCTTTTGCAGCTTTGCATAGGCGTATGTGACGCTTTCGCGGCGCACGCCCAGCATATCGGCGATCTGGTCCTGCGTTATCGTTATCCCGTTCGAGGGCGACCGATCCAGGCATGACAAGATCCAGCGGCACAGTTGCTGCTCCAACGAATGGAGCCGGTTGCACACCGCAATCTGCCCCGTTTGCGCGATCAGCGCTTGGGTGTAGCGAAGCAGTAAACGGGGCAGCAGTCCGTTGTGGTTGAACTCGTTATCCAGCAGATCCCGCTCCAACCGATAAGCGTAGCCGGCGCCCAGTACCAACGCCTGGTTCGGCATGCTCTCGCCACCCAGGAACGAAGCGACGCCGATCACGCCTTCACTCCCCGTTACCGCGAATTCGGCCGACGCCCCGTTCGCCGTGACGTAGAACCGGGAAACGATGCCCGCGGTGAGGAAATACAGGTACTTCTGCCGTTCGCCGGGGCCGTGAATGGTCCAACCCAGCGGCAAAGGAACGGGCTCTAGGTCGGGCAGCAGACGCTCATAATCCTCAAGCGGCAGCGCTGCAAGAAGGCGGTTTTGCCCTGGCGTGTGATGTGCGGACGCGGCACGCTTTCTGTCCCTGGACGCGAAACGCGTCTCGGCAAAGGAGCGAAACGAATTCCCTTCAGACGATTGGGACCCCTGGGACCCTTGGGACCCTTGGGACCCTTGAGACCCTTGAGACACTTGAGACACTTGGGCTTCCCGAAATTATGTAGAGCTGACAGATTCGCCCGCAATGTGAGTGTGCCCAGCTCACCCGCCACGTCTATTGACCTGCGTCAAACGCTTATGTGCGATAGCGAACGGAGCGCCCGGGAGAGGTGGCGAATACTCGGAAGTGTGGATAGTGGAAGGGCGCCGCGCATTTCCGCCACCCCCGATACCACTGCGAAGTTGGTGTGAGTTCAGTATCGGGCCAGGTTGGACTGCGCCGGCGATTTCACAGGTGCCACGCAGATAGCCGAAGGGATTTGTTGATTGCCCCCTCGTTCGAGGGAAATCGCAAGTTAATGCTTCATGAGGAGCATCGCCATGAGACTTTCCAAAGGATTCGCCACTCTTGTCTTCGCCATCGTGCTGGCTTCCGTTTTCGGATGCGCAGGGACACCCACGCAGGAGGGGACCGGAGAGTATATCGACGATACTGTTATTACCAGCAAAGTGAAGACGGCGATATTCAACGAACCGTCGCTGACATCGGCTGAGATCAATGTCGAAACCTTCAAGGGAACAGTTCAGTTGAGCGGCTTCGTCAATTCACGTGCCGATATCAACAAGGCGGTCGATGTTGCCCGTGGTGTCAAGGGCGTGACGTCCGTCAAGAACGACATGCGGCTCAAGTGACGGTAGATCGGGTTCCAGGCGTGACGGTGCCCAATTGACTGGCCGTGAATGAAAGGATAGAAAATGCTGTATTACGCCGTCGTATTTTTCGTCATCGCGGTGGTGGCTGCGCTACTCGGCTTTACCGGTATCGCGGCCGGCGCCGCCGGGATCGCCAAGATCCTGTTCGTCGTATTTGTCCTCCTGTTCGTCGTTTCGCTCATCATGGGGATGAAGCGGCGCAGGTGACCGTTTCACCGTGAGGCCCTTCGCCGAATTCAGGCGAAGCGAGGGGGTCGATGCGCCGATGCCAGGCTTGGCAGCCGGGTCAGCGTGGAGTGCGCACACGTTGTAAGCGCGCCAACGCACAGACCACCTTCGGAGTCGCGGCGATCATTGAAGCGATGGCGCTCGCACATGACAACCCGAAGCTTGGAGCCTTGCCTAGCAGGTTCATGGCGTTGAGTCATGAATGTTGAATTGACACTGCGCCAAACGAAGCCTTGTTGAACACGTCACCCACGGTGACGTGTTCCGAAACGGCCACACCGGAGAAGCACATGAAGAAGCTGACAATCGCCGCGGCTATCACGGCACTCGCAATTGCAGTGACTATCCCCTTCACACTTGCCCAGACGACGTCCAATTCCGACACGGCGCAGCCAGCCGCATCGGTGCCTGGAACGGGGTCCAACATGATGTACGGGCAAGTGCAAAGCCAAACCCCAGGACAAGGACAGGGCACCTATGGGCCCGGCATGATGGGCGGTAATGCACAAGGCCAAGGCGGTTACGGGCGCGGAATGATGGGCGGCTATGGCGGCGACTGGATGGGCGGATACGGCGGGATAGGGGTGCTGATCTTGCTCGTCATCGTGGTCGCCGGTCTCGTGGCGTGGGTTGTCACGGCAAAGAGGAAGTGAACGGATAGTTGCCTTAATCGCGCCTCCGCAGATTTGGACGTGCGGCTTCGCGCATACGGTCGGCACTGGCGACCGGTAATCGCCAGTATCTGAAAATGAATAGTTGATCCACTTTGATTGGAATTTAGCCATGAAACGCATGAATTTTTGCAAAGCCATGGGCGCCGCCGTATTGATAGGTGCAACGATCATGGCGGCAGACGCCATGGCCGACCAGCCGCAAGCTGCTTACGGTCCTGGTTACGGCATGATGGGCGGTTACGGTCCCGGCCACGGCATGAGCCCCGGCATGATGGGCGGTTACGGTCCCGGCTACGGCATGAGCCCCGACATGATGGGCGGCTACAGTCCGGGATTCGATCAGAACCTCAACGCAGAGCAACGCAGAAAGATCGCCAAGATTCAGGACGAAGTACGGCATAAGAATTGGGACCTGATGGGCAAGATGCAGGACGAGCAATCGCAGATGAACGAGCAATATTACTCGGACAAACGCGACGACGAGGCGCTCCGCAAGAGCTACCGGAAGATGTCAGAACTGCGGCATGAAATGTTCGACCTGTCGCTCAAAGCCCAGAAGCAGATCGACGCGGTACTCACCAACTAGCAGCGCGAAACCAGAGACGCGGCTGATTTGCAATGAAGAGTAGCCGCGGGCGCGGCCCGCGGCCTGCCCAGTGCTGCGGCCAGAGCACACCGCGTTCGCTCCGCCAGCAAACCCAGTGAAATCCGAGCACTTGACCTGCGGTAGCGAGACCCGAAAGGAGTCGATTCATGTACGGATTCAGCACTCAGCTTGAGATACCGTTCGATGCCGCCGTCACGAAAGTCATCGAGGCCTTGAAAAAAGAAGGCTTTGGTGTGCTAACCGATATCGACGTCAAGACGACGCTGAAAACCAAGCTCGACGTCGACCATCGGCCGTATCGTATCCTCGGCGCGTGCAATCCCCCGCTCGCACACCGGGCGATCGAGGCGGATCCCGACATCGGAATGCTGCTTCCGTGCAACGTAGTCGTGCGCGAAGAAGCCGATGGAACCATAACGGTTTCATTCATGGACCCCGCGGCCGTGCTGCAGTTGGTCGACAAACCGGAAGTCCATGCCCTCGGCAAGGAAGTCGGCGCACTTCTGCGTCGTGTCTGCGCCAGCCTCCATGCATGAAAAGCCACCAACGGCATGCCTCATCCGTTTGCAGCGCATCGTATTTTCTGCGAGCAAGGAGTTTGATATGAACTGGGACATCGTCGAAGGAAACTGGAAGCAGTTCAAAGGCAAGGTGAGAGCCCGGTGGGGGAACCTCACTGACGATCACCTCGAGATGATCGCCGGCAAACGCGTAGCCCTGGTGGGGAAGCTTCAGGAAGCCTACGGGATCACGAAGGGGGAAGCGGATAAGCAGATCAAGCGCTTCGAACAGCTCAACAAGGATTACCGCCCGAAGGGCTAACCCTCATTCATGGCGAGCAGGATGATCTATAGACGTTTCATCCCGCCGCTTGTGCCGGGAGGGCGCGCCGCGGACGACTCCATCTTCGCGCTGCGCATGCTTGCGCGCCTTCGAAAAAAAGACAAGATGCAACAGAAGGCGGCGCTGGACCACTGGGAAGACGAAGGTGGAAGTCTGGCGGCAAGCGACGTCGCCACGCATCGATCGCCTCCGCCCGATCCGCTTCGCCGTAGATATACGGTTTGATGCTACCGCGTGTGAGGTCGAACGACCGAGAGCACTCCTACGCGCAATTCGAGTAACTCGAGCCTTTCGCCTGGTTCGGTGCCCGCCAGAATTCGGCCGCACGCTCCTTGCGGCGCGCACTCAGCGGGGTCGATGCGCGGCTGCCAGATAGAGCGGCATGACGGTCGGCAACAGCGACTCGATCTCCTGGACGCGTGTTGCGTCTGCCGGGTGGCTGCTCAGGAACACGGGAGAATTCCCGCCCTTGTTGGCGGCGACCATTTTCTGCCACAGCGTCACTCCGGCTCGCGGGTCATAGCCCGCCCGTGCCGCAAGTTCCAGACCAATGCGGTCGGCTTCGCTCTCATCAGTCCGGCTGAAGCGGGTTGCAATCAAGGCCTCGTAGCCGACATTCGCGAGCTCGGCCGAGCCATCGCCGAGGCCGAGCAGCGCGGATCCGACGCCGATCGCCGTCTGCGCGGCGATCGTTTGCGACATATGCTCACGCGAATGCTCACGCAACGCATGCGCAATCTCGTGCCCCATCACGATCGCGATCTCGTCGTCGGTCAAACGGAGCTGAGTGATCAGCCCGCTATAGAACATGATCTTTCCGCCGGGCATGCAGAACGCATTGAGCTCGTTGCTGGCGAGCACATTCACTTCCCACTTCCAGCCTGGCGCGTCGGGACGGAACACCGCGGTCTGGGGTTCGATGCGGCTGGCCACGGTGCGCACACGTTGGAGCATCGCCGGATTCCGGTTGAGCGCTCCTTGGCCCGCCGCGTCCGCCTTCAGCTTGGCGTAGCTCTGCGCGGCCATCTCGTCCAGCTGTTGCGAGGACACGAGCATCAGCTGAGAACGGTCAGCGCCGACCGCACCACTCTGGGTGGTGGTCGCGCAGCCACCGAGCGCCGCTAACCACAAGCTGAACGCTATCGCCGCGAAGAGCCTAAAGGTGGACATGATTCCGGGATCTCAGGAGATCGCGTCAAAGATGGCCTGTCGCCAGCATGACGACCAGCACCACCGCTACCAGCCCGATGACGCCGGTCGGCGCGTAACCCCAGCTCCTGCTGTGCGACCAGTTCGGAAGTACTCCGACTAGGGCGAGCACCACTATGATCAAGAGGATCGTTCCCAACATTCTGCTTCTCCTTGTGTTGCCGTCTACGACCCGGGGCGCCGCACCGCGGCGCATGTGGATCGATACAGTAATTGTCCTCTCGTGCGGCAAGACCCTCTGTGCGCTGGCAGACGCAAGGCGGAGGACCTTTTCGGGACTGGCGGGACTGCGCGACGGAATTGGAATTGATGGGTTCGAGGCGGGGCACGGCGGACGGGTCTACCCCAGATGAATGTCCCCGAACAGTCCGAGTAACCCGGCGATGATCAGATAAGCGGCGACAATGTAGTTCAGCAGCCGCGGCACGATCAAAATAAGAATACCGGCGACAAGCGATACCAGAGGAGCAAGGCTCAACGTGATGTTCATGGCGACGTCCTTTGCGCGGGAAACTGATGGTTGCCGCGATTGTCCCCCGTCCGCCCGGCACAATCTGTGCGCTGGCGTACCGATCGGGCGATTAGACGCGGCGGCTTCGGCGTTTCGGGTGATCTGTTACCGGGCTATGCACCATTGACCAGCCGCTGGTCTGGCGTATTGCCCGTCGCGTCAGTTCCTTTGGAAAGACTCTTCGCAACGGAGGTCATGACACGCAGGAAGCTGCTGACCAAGGTGAAAACGGTCAGCGCGGTGTCTAATACGCTATGACAGGGTCCCCGTGCCCCATCGATGTTGCGCGAGCGTTCCTTGGATTCAGCGGTGCGCCGGTCGGTAAGTATTCCGGTGGCGAATCCCGCCCCCGCAGCCAGGAGCAGCGTTGTCGGCGAGGTCAGTTGCGCCCGAAGTTGCCGATCCAGCAGGCCGGCGCGCAGGCGTACCAGACTCCGCTGGGTCATGATCTTTCGTTCGGTCTGGGCGATTCGATTCATCAGAGACGCCCGCGCATGATTGTCTCGAAAGGTCGACGTCATCTCGGTTCTTCGTCAATGCGTTGCCCTGCGGGAAGCGGCCGAAGGCTGCGGAGCGTTGCGGGAAATCGCAGGTTGCGGGACTTTCGGCGTATCACACCGTACAGGATGAGGGCGATGGCGAGATTGACACCGACGACAGCCAGCACGGCGACACTCGCGAAGACGCCGTGCTGGATCAACAACAGGACGCCAATCGTTTCCAAGCCCAGCCATGCGCTGACCAACAATACCGCGACGATCACGCCGACAACGATCATCGTCACCAGGCTCTGACCGGCAAGCGTTGTTTCGAGCGCTGCAAGCTGCAAATGGTCGTGCGCCAGCCCGCGCACGGCCTCCCACAGAGATTGGGCGTCGTCCCGCCATGCCGCACCACCCAGCGCGCTGCCGCTGGGTGCGGCCGGGTCGGCGAAAGCGTCCGTTGACGACTTCGATCCCAAGGCTCGCTCTTCTTAACGCGAGCTGAACAGGCGACTCAGAAGAAACCCGGCAGCGACGGCTATGCCCAGTGTCGCGATCGGATGGTCCTGCATGTACGCACCGGTATTTTTCAGCAGGCGGTCTTGTGCGTCGTGCAACTGCCCGCCTTTGACGCTCAAAGTGTCGGCAGCTTGTGTCGCCGCGTCGGCGATCCTGTCGACTGCCCGGTGCGCCCCGGATGCCATGCGATCCACAGTCGGCCGCGCAGCGTCGGTCGCTCTCTGTATGGCCTCATGAGTGCCGGTTGCCGCCTGATCGATCTTGTGTGCGACCGCGCCATCGCCGTCGCGGTTTGTCGGGGTGACGCGTGCGGATGTATCCATGATCAGTGCCCTCGTTAAAGCGTTGAAGTAAAAGTCGTCCAAACCGCTGCGGGGAAGAACTCCCTCCGGCGGATGCCATAAAGATGTTCCGATCATCGGCTGCCGTCCGTTCGACACCGTACATAGACGCACGGGCCGGATCGACGGAAGTCAGGGCCCGGGAGCGCTCGCGCTTGGCTCATTCATCTGCTTTTTCGGCGCGTACCCAAGAAAATCGCTGATGGGTTGCAGATCTTCAACGCGCTCACATACGGCATTGATTGCCATGACGATCGGGACGCCCAGCAGCAAGCCCCAGATTCCCCAGAGCCAACCCCAGAAGAGCAGGGTAACGAATACCGTGACCGCATTGAGCCGACCGACCCTTTGCGTCAGCCAAGGGACGAGCAGCAGTCCGATCACACCGATGATCGCGAGGGTGAAGCCGGTGATAAGCAGGACGGGCTGCAGTGTGTCGAACTGCACGTATGCAACAAGCCCGACACTGAAGATCAGGAGCGTCGGGCCGGCGTAAGGAATCAGATGCAGCACGCCGCCAAAGAACGCCCAGAACAGGGGGTTACCGAGGCCCAGCCATGTGAACACAATCCACGTCAGCACACCCAGGAGCGCGCTCGTCGCGACTTGCACGAGCAGATATCGTTGAATCTGCGAGTTGATCTCGTCGAGTATCTGAACAGTGATCTTCTTTTTCGACAAGGTATCGCCACTGATGCGCACCAAGGTCCGCCGGAAGCTGTCGCCGGCGATGAGGATGAAGTACACGAGCGCCACGACGACGATGAGCTGACCGACTCCCGCTATTGCGTTTGCGGTACCCATGAGCACGTAGTCTCGCACTTCGATCGGGGAGGCATTGGGGGGCGACTTGATCGCGGCGCTCTCTCGGGACTGAGCCGGAGCAGGTGCTGTTTCCGCGGCCGCGCTGGCGGCATTCCCGATCTCGCGTGCCGCGTCTTTTATCTTCTCGACGGCGCTCGGCGGCTCGAGCGGATCGCGCTGGAGCGCCGCGCGGAACTTGGCGGTGGCGCGCGGCACGATGTCCAGAACTTGAATAGCCTGTGGTTGAAGGGAATTCAGACCTGCAAACAGGCCCATGAGGATCACGACGAGCGTCACCCCTGCCCCGATGGGCTTGGGGAGCCTGCCTCTTCGTTTCAACCAGTCCAGCACCGGCGTGAGCGCGTAGCTCGTGAGCACCGCAACGGTGATGGGAATGAAGACTGCCCGGGCAAGAAACAAGAAACCGATGACGGCGAGTAGGGCCAGCACGGCGAGTGCAGTACTGCGCACGTCGATCGGCGCCTGGAGCACGGGCGGCGGAACCGCGGGCTCCGAGTCGCCCGGAGGTTGAATCACTGCGCGATCTTGAATCATTCCTGCTCCGGAGCAGTGTCGGCCAGGATTCAGGTGGCCGGGTTACGCCTTATGACGTAAAAACTCCATACGACGAGGATCGCGCCAATCAGTGCGCCAACTAATCCCGCCGTGTCGCCGGCGCGATACAACCCCAACGCGTGTCCATTGAAAGTCCCGAGCAGGGCCCCGGCAATACCTATTACGGCCGTGCCGAAGAATCCCGCAGGGTTGTACCCAGGCGTCGTCATCCGCGCGAGAAGACCGACAACGCATCCGATCAAAAGGGTCAAAGCGATCACCAAGTTGCCACCTGCTTGTTTAGAGTTTGCCGCGAGAATGTCGTCTCCGTACCCATTGAAGCAACGAACCGTCTCACGTTCGATCCGCATGCCGTCCGAGCTTGGATTCGGGGGAAACCACACAGCCTTGCACAGGCTGCATCGCTTGTATGTTTGGCAGCAAACATATCGCTCCGAAGGCGGGCAGCAAAAGAAAAGGCCCGGTGCGGGGCGGGCCGCTACCGGGCCGGACAACACGAGCGCTTTGGGAGAGGAGGTCCTCAGCGCCCGTGGCAAACCTACTCCTCTCCTCGGTCGCGTTCTGTTCGATGGCGCACATTTCCTGAAGGGTGCCGCTGACTGCGGAAAAACCATGGACGAGACGACCCCGGGCGTCGGCGTTTCAACATATGGCCACCGGGACACTATTGAGTGCCTGAGCGTACGGATGGGTAAGCCTCGGCCCATGCATCATTTGCGCGACCGCGCGGGCGGGCAAAGCCCGCGTACAGCATGCGGCGTCGGGGCCACGATCCGGGGGAATCGGTTCCGGCGGTGACTAAATGGGCGGGTCCCCCGAGAGGGCCGGGCTTGGCGCAGTAGCGGCGCAGCCGCCGACCGTCAACGCCGTCGCGGCGTTCTTCGCGAGCGTAAAGCCGAATGTGCGACAGCGTACAGAAGGCACATCCGAACACCACATATGCTCTCCTAATCAGGAGGAGAATGTGGCAAGGCTGCAGAGTCAAACGGGCGCAAAGGTTGGCATGCAAGCCGGTCGGATCGGCACGCACGTTCACAGGATAAATTCGTACACCGACCGTGCCGATACCCTCGCCAGTCGAGGGAACCTGGTCCGTTGCCTGCGCGGACACGCTAGCGAACGCCAGGGAGACATCGCGTTCGTAGGCATGATCAACGACCCGGCACAGCCGACGACGTTGACGTACGGCGAGCTGGACCGCCGCGCGCGCGCGATCGCTGCCTCCCTCCAGGACATGCGCCTCGCGGGCCAGCCCGTCGTGCTTGCGTACCCGCCCGGCCTGGAATTCATCACGGCCTTTTTCGGCGCGCTCTACGCCGGCTGCGTTGCCGTTCCCATCGACCAGCCCCGGCGCCGCACGCTCGACCGCTTCCACTCGCTCGCTGGCGACGCCGGCGCGTCCCTCGCCCTCAGCACCGCGGTCGTGATCGACAGGTTCAATGCGATGACCGGCCGGTCCGAGCCGGTAGCTTGGCTTTCCACCGACGAGGTCGCCGACGCCAATGCCGACCGCTGGACCGAGCACGACCCGGCCCCCGAATCCCTCGCAATGATCCAGTACACCTCTGGCTCTACCAGGCGGCCCAAAGGCGTCATGCTGAGCCACGCCAATCTCGTCGAAAACACCCGCGCCATCAGCGACTGCTTCGCAATCCAAAGCACGTCCAAGGGCGTTTTCTGGCTTCCGCCCTATCATGATATGGGACTGATAGGCGGAATTCTGGCGCCGGTTTTCTCCGGCACGACCATCATCGTCATGACCCCTGCGATGTTTCTCGGGAATCCTTTCCTCTGGCTCGATGCCATCAGCAAATCCCGCGCGACAATCTCCGGCGCCCCAAACTTCGCCTACGATCTCTGCGTGCGCAGGATCACGGTCGAGCAGCGTGCCACCCTCGATCTCTCCACCTGGTCGCTGGCGTTCATCGGTGCCGAAGCCGTGCAACCCGCAACGCTCGCCCGCTTCGCCGAGGCCTTCGCCCCGTGCGGCTTCAACGCCGAGTCTTTCTATCCGTGCTATGGCTTGGCGGAGGGGACATTGATGGTCACGGGCCCGAAGGCTGGCGCCGGCGCCGCCGTGCACGCGTTCCGCGATGACGCTCTCGCGCAGAATCGCGTTGTACCGGTGGGGGACGATGCCCCGCACGCTCGCCGCCTCGTCGGCTGCGGCGCGCCCGTCGGCTCGCTGCGCGTTGCCATCGTCGATGCAGAGACCCTGGCATTCGCCGCGAAGGACCACGTCGGTGAGATCTGGGTCGCTGGCGAATCCGTTGGCCAGGGCTACTGGCACGACGCGGAAAACACCACGGCGACATTCAATGCGAGGCTAAGCGACACCCGCGACGGCCCCTACCTTCGCACCGGCGATATTGGCTTCGCCTACGAAGGCCAGCTCTACATCACCGGCAGAGTCGACGACCTTATCATCGTCCGTGGCCTCAACCACCACCCGCAGGACATCGAAGCCACCGCGCGCAAGAGTCACCCACTGCTTGAGTCCGGTCTCGGTGCCGCATTCGCGGTCGACGAGAACGGCACGCAGCGGCTCATCCTCGTGCACGAGGTCGAGCGCAACGGTCGCATGGACCTGACTCCGGTCCTCAACGCCGTCTGCGCCGCGGTCCTCGAAGAGCACGGGCTGGCGCTGGATGCCGTCGTGCTGATCCGCTGCGGCACGATCGCCAAGACTTCCAGCGGAAAGGTCAAGCGCCGCGCCAGCCGCGACGCCTTCCTTGGGGGGCAGATCAAGTCCCTCGCCCAGTATCGCGCGCAGCCTAGGCTCTCGTCCAGCGCGCCTGCCGCGCAGTCCGCCGCACTCGCAGCCGTCTGCCAGCACGCGCTGGCGATGTCGGGAACCGGGCTGGCGCACGTCACGCCCGAAACGCGGATCTCCGCATTGGGGCTCGATTCGCTGCAACGTGTCGAGCTCGTCGTGGCGCTCGACAAGAGTTTCGGCCGACACCTGCCCGACAACGTCTACAGCCAGGCGATAACGCTCGGTGACCTCGCCGCCAACGTGCATAAGCACCTCATCGATCACCCGCAAGACGACGCCGATGCGCACGAAGTACCTGCGGAGGACTACAACATCGCGCTTTTCCCGGAATACCTCGAGCTAAAGCGCCACGAGCGCATGGTGCTGGCTGTCGCCGAAAATAACCCTTACTTCCGTATCGACCAGGGAGAGGTATCGCAAGCGCCGGGCGGTGGCGGCTGCGCCCACATCGATGGGCGCGAGGTGACAAACTTCTGCACCTATGACTACATCAGCATGGCGCGCGACCCGGGCGTCACCGCTGCGACAAAGACTGCAATTGATCGCTACGGCACCGGTGCGGGCGCAAGCCGCCTGGTCTCGGGCGAAAAGCAAATCCATCGAGAATTGGAGAACGCGCTCGCCACGTTTCTCGGCACGCCCGCGTCGATCGTATTCGTCTCCGGCCATGCGACCAACGTCACCACGATCGGCCACCTGATGGGTCCGGGCGACCTCATCGTCCACGACATCCTTGCCCACAATTCCATCCTGCAGGGCGCGCGGCTTTCGGGAGCCACTTCCCGTGGATTTGCCCACAATGACTGGCGCGCGCTCGACATGCTTCTTTCAGGTATCCGCCACGGCTTTCGGCGCGTCCTCATTGCCATCGAAGCGGTCTACAGCATGGACGGCGACTATCCCGATCTCGCGCGTTTTGTCGAAGTCAAGGAAAAGCACCGGGCAATGCTCCTCGTCGACGAGGCGCACTCGCTGGGAACCATGGGCAGCTCCGGGCGCGGCATCGGTGAGCACGCAAACATCGACCGTTCCGGAGTCGAGCTGTGGATGGGTACGCTTTCGAAAGCGCTCGCGAGCTGCGGCGGGTACATCGCGGGTTCCACTGAGCTCATCGAATACCTCAAGTACACCGCACCCGGGTTCGTCTACAGCGTTGGCATCTCTCCGCCCAACGCGGCCGCCGCGCTCGCCGCGCTGACCCTGCTGCGGCGTGAGCCGCAGCGTGTCGCGCGACTGCATGAGCTTTCGGGCCTCTTCCTCGAACTCGCGCGCGAACGCGGGCTCGACACCGGCCTCGCGGGCGGAACCCCCATCATCCCGGTCGTGGTCGGCAATTCCGTCAAATGCCTGCTGCTCTCCGGAGCGCTCTTTCGACGCGGCATCAACGTTCAGCCGATCATCCACCCTGCCGTCCCCGAGCGGGCCGCACGCTTGCGGTTATTCATCACGACCAATCACACCGAATCGCACATCAGGGGCGCTGTCGACGCGATTGTCGAGGAACTCGCGAAACTGTAGCGGTCTGCCGCTCGGAATCGAAGTCCCACTCAATGTCGAAAGACGAACACGCCATCGTCGTCGATCACCTTTGCAAACGCTACGGACAGTTTTTGGCGGTGGACGACGTTTCCTTCACCGTGAAGAAGGGCGAGGTATTCGCGTTTCTGGGTCCCAACGGCGCGGGCAAGAGCACCACGGCCGAGGTCATTGAGACCATTCGGATACCGACGTCGGGAAAGGCCTTCGTGCTCGGGATGGACGTCGCCAAACGCAAGGCGGAAGTCGTTCGCCGGATTGGCGTCCTCCCGCAGAACTTCAGCTCGTTCGACCGGATCACGGTGCGCGAGAGCCTGCGGTACTACGCGCGGGTATTCGGATGCGGCGCTGACATCGACGCCCTGATGGACCTCACCAATTTGCGCGGCAAAGCAGACGCTCGGGTGAACACCCTCTCCGGCGGCCTCAAGCAACGCCTCGGGATCGCCGCCGCGCTGGTCAATGACCCCGAGGTTGTTTTTCTCGACGAACCCACGACGGGGCTCGACCCGCACGCCCGCCACCAGGTCTGGGACGTGCTCAAAGGCCTCAAGAGCCGTGGGAAAACGGTCTTCCTCACGACGCATTACATGGAGGAGGCCGAGCTCCTGGCCGACACCGTCGCAATCATCTCCAGGGGCCGGCTCGTCGCCATTGACGCGCCGGTGCGCCTCACCGAGAAGCATGCCGATCATATGCGGCTCAAACTCGAGTCGCTCGACGCGGCGGCGCTGCTCCTAATAGAGAACATGGGCTTTAGCCCTACGCGAACAAGCGACAGGGACATCTGCGTCTCCGTCAAGGACGCGGATGATGTCCGCCGCATCCTTGAGGAGATCCAGAAGTCCGGCCTGTCCCTCCACGGCCTCGACGTGCGCAAGCCGAATCTCGAAGAGGTGTTCCTCGAACTCACACGCGAGCGTCCCGAGGACGGCGCGAACCCGGGAACCGGATGACTCCCCGAATCATCGCCGCCAATCTCGTCGTCCGGCTCAAGATCTTCTACCGTGAAAAATCGGCGATGTTCTTCACGTTTGCATTTCCCGTGATTCTCGTGCTCGTTTTCGGAACGATTTTTACCAAACCGGAGCATCCGAATGTCGCCCTTTCCGTACAGGACAACAGTCGCAGCGAATCGTCGGCGACGCTGCTCGAAGGCCTCACCACGGACAACACGTTCAAGATCACGCTGATCCCCATCGACATCGACGCCAGGCGATACGCCAAAGAGCACGCACTCAATCTCGTTCTCGTGATTCCCAAGGACTTCGCCGCCCTGCAGCAAAAACGTTTCTCAGAACAAGGTGGCGCCGTTTCCGTGCCGCTGACCTATGTCTACGACCCCAGCTCGACATCCGTGAACACCAAGATCCAGTTGCTCGATATGCTGGTGGCCGCAGCAAACCAGAAACTTACCGGTACCGCCGCCGTTCATGAAGCTCGTCCCGGCGTCAATCCTGCCCGAACGTTATCGCTTCATCGAGTTCTTCGTCCCGGGCATCATCGCGATGGCGATCATGACCTCGTGCTTGACTAACGCCCTGAACATGAACGCGGAGCTGCGGCAAAAAGGCATCCTCCGCAAGCTCGCGACGACGCCGATCACGCGCACCGATTGGCTCGTCTCGAGCATCCTGTATCAACTCATTCTGTCCGTCATCTCCACCGCTGCGATTCTCGTCGTCAGCTACGCAGTCTTCGACGTCCGGTTGCACATCGGCGTCTGGCTTCCGGTAATTATCGTGGTCGAGGTCATCGCTTTTGTCGGCATCGGTATGCTGCTCACGCCTTTCGCGAAGGAAGCCGAAAGCGCGTCGGCAGTCGCCAACGCGTTCCTGTTTCCCATGATGTTTCTCTCGGGCACGTTTTTCCCCGTGGAAATGATGCCGGACTTCCTGCAGACCTTCGCCAAGCTTCTCCCGCTCTATTACGTGAATGAAGCGTTACGCGCGTCGATGATCTTCGTCGACGACGCGGCCATGTTCCGCAGCGCGGGCGTGACCGCCGTGTTCGCCGCGATCGTGTTCGCGGCGGGAGCGCTCAGGACACGGTGGGACGAAGGAACGTGAGCGCAGCCAAACGCATCCTCTTCATTTGTGGCTCGATGAATCAGACTACGCAGATGCACCAGATCGCGCGGCACCTGACAAAGTACGAGCAGGCGTTCACGCCGTATTACTGCGACGGCGTCCAGGAGTTGATGCGGCGGATGAAGCTCCTGGAGTTCACCGTCATCGGCGACAAGCTCGCAAAACTCTGTCACCGGTATCTGCTCGCACAGAATCTCGCGATCGACTACCAGGGGCGCCGCGGCCCGTACGACCTCGTGCTAACCTGTTCGGATGTCTTCATCCAGAAGAATCTCCGCGGCAGCAGGACCGTCCTGGTCCAGGAGGGTATTACCGATCCGGAAGACCGGGCCTTCCGCCTTGTACAACGGCACCGCTGGCTCCCCCTCTGGGTTGCGGGGACCGCCGCGACGGGGCTGAGCGACGCCTACCGCGCATTTTGTGTCGCCAGCGAGGGCTACCGCGACCTTTTCATACGCAAGGGTGCGAAGCCGGAAAAGATCGTGGTCACCGGCATCCCCAACTTCGACAACTGCCAGCGCTATCGCAACAACACGTTCCCTCACCGCAACTACGTGCTCGTCTGCACGTCGCCGCTGCGGGAGATTTTTCGCGGCGAGGACAGGAAGTCCTTTCTCCTCGACGCGGTGAGGATCGCCAACGGGCGCCCGCTGATTTTCAAGTTCCACCCCAATGAGAACCTGGTGCGTGCCAGGCGGGAGGTCAATCGGCATGCGCCGGGCGCCCGGGTCTTCACGAGCGGGAGCGCGGAAGAGATGATCGCCAACTGCGACGTGCTGATCACGCGGTATTCGTCAACGGCCTTTGTCGGCCTGGCGCTCGGCAAGGAAACGTATTCGGATTTCCCGATCGACGAGTTGCGCAGGCTGCTGCCTGCGCAGAACAACACCGCCGCGCTGAACATTGCGAACGTGTGCCGGCGACTGATTGAAGATCAGGAATTGAGATGAGCGACGCGGTCACGGTCAGAGCAGTGAAATCGTCATCGGATCGGCGGCGTTTTCAGCGGCTACCGTGGACGGTCTACGCGGGCGATCAGAACTGGGTTCCACCGATCCTTGCACAGGAGCGCCTTCTGCTGGGCTGGGGGCAGCACCCGTTTTTCGCGAACGCGGAAATCGTAACGCTGCTTGCTGAGCAGCGCGGAAAGGTCGCTGGCCGCGTGGCCGTGTTTATCAACAACGTTCACAACCAGAAGTACAACGAGAAGCGGGGATTTTTCGGGTTTTTCGAATGCGTCAACGACGTTGCGGTCGCGCGAGCGCTTTTTGAATCCGGGCGAGCGTGGCTACTGCAACGCGGCGTGACAGCGTGGCGGGGTCCGGTGAATCCGTCGCTCAACTACACATGCGGCCTGCTCATCGACGGTTTCGAGAGCCCGCCGGTGTTCCTGATGACTTACAACCCACCGTATTACGCCGCGCTGATCGAAGCGTCCGGATTCGCCAAAGCGCAGGATCTTTACGCCTACGAGATGGATGTCGCGCTGCTCGCGAAACTGGTCGACCGTTACAAACCCGCGGTGCTGTCCGCGCTCGAAGGCACCGGCCTGACGGTGCGGCGGTTCGATCCGTCCCGCTTCGAGGAAGAGATCAGGACCTACCTCGACCTGTACAACCGCTCGCTCGACGGCAACTGGGGCTTCACGCCGCTGCAGGAAGGCGAGGTGAAGCAGATTGCCGCGGAGCTGCGGCACCTTCTCGCGCCGGAATTCGTCGCGTTCGCGATGGTTGAGGGAAAGGCGGTCGGAGCCGTACTCGCGCTGCTCGATTACAACCAGATCATACGTAAGATCAACGGCCGACTCCTCCCGTTCGGGATTTTCCGCCTGATGTGGGGGAAGCGGCGGATCAATGTGGCGCGCGCGATGGCGGTGACGATGGTGCCCGCTTTCCAGCAATCGGGGTTCTCGATCGTGCTGCTCGACCGCCTGGTCGAGGCCGCCAAGCCGTGGGGTCTGCGGAGTTGGGAATTTTCCTGGGTGCTCGAGAGCAACAAGAGCTCGCGCGGCACGCTCGAGCGCTTGGGGACGAAGCGCACCAAGACATACCGGATCTACGATAGGGCGCTGTGAGGCCAGGTTGCTCCGTTGAAGGGCCAAACTTGAAGCGGAAAACAGGGCAAGCCGGGTCAAAGCCAGCGCGCGTCGCGGTACCACTGCACGGTTTCGCGGAGGCGGTCTGCAAGTGGGGCAGCGGGCGACCAACCCAGTTGCCGCTGCGCTTTCGCCGCGGAACACGTCCACGAACCCGCGAGCAGGTCCGAGATCTTGTCGCGGCTTACCCAGCACGGACGTCGTCGGAACCGCGACACGATATCGCCGCCAGATCCAATCATCCGCAACAGCCAACCGGGGAGGGGGACGACGCGAATCCGCGCCTTCCCGAGTGCTTGGGCCATCGCGCTGCCGAGTTCCCTATACGAAAGATCTTCCGCGGCGGCGAAGTAGATGCCGCGCCCCGAACCGTCAGGCACGACACGCTCGCCCATCTCCGCCGCGAGCACGATGCATTCGACGAGATCTGCCACGGAGATGAGCGATACGCGGCGGTCGCCGCGCCCGTGGACGGCGTGCAGGCCGGATTGAGCGATCGGCCTGAACATTTCGTACACGCCGGGGTCGCCGGCGCCGAACACGATGCACGGCCGCACAATCGTGATCGGCAGCACGCCTGCGTACTTGCCCGCCGCCTGTTCGCCGGCGAACTTGCTGCGCCCATAATCGGAGACAGGCAACGACGGATCGCTCTCGATTTTCGGCGCCGCGTCCGAGGGTCCCACGGCGGCGATCGACGAGACGAGCACGAGCACCGGGCGGTTCGCCTGGTCCGCGCACGCTGCCGCGACGGTCTCGACGCCTTGCGCGTTCACCCGCATGAAGTCTCCGGCGCTCATCGCCCGAACGAGCCCGGCGACGTGGAACACGACGCGGGCCTTCGACGATGCGACGGCGCGGCGAACGCCCACCCGGTCATTAACGTCGCAAACGAAGAGCACGGCGCCGGCGGCGCGCAACTCGTCGACACGCGACGTGGCGCGCACCAGGCAGCACACTCGGTAACCTCGCGCAATAAGGCGCTGCACGAGGTGTCTGCCGATAAAGCCGCTGGCGCCGGTGACCAGTACGGATTGTGGATCGGTTGTGTTCATTCGCGAAACCTCGGCGCCGGGCGCCAATACCTACGCGCGACCGCCAAAGGCGAGGGCGCTGCGGAACTCCCGCTCGAGGCGCGCCCGTGCCGGATGCCAGTCTCGGTTGAGCGCGAGCCAAGCCCCGCTGGGCGGCGATGAACTCCACACTCGTAGCCACCGCTTCTAGCAACAAGGAAGTCGGCTCGCTCGAGGGCGATGCCATTCTTCCCCCGGGCTCTCGACGCACGCAAACGCTGGATCATCGCGAGCAGATCGACGGACTTCGGTTCTTCGCTTTCTTTGCGGTGTTCCTGGTGCACAGCGACGTCAAGCACTTCTGGTGGGGCAGTTACGGCGTATCCCTGTTCTTCGTGATCAGCGGATTCCTGATCACCCGAATCCTGATCGCCTCGCAAGACCGGCCGCGTGGCCAGGCACTCAAGATCTTCTACGCCCGCCGCGCGTTGCGAATTTTTCCCGCCTACTACCTCGTGCTGGGACTGGCGGCAGCGACGGTCGGCATCGCTTACATGCCTGCATTTCTTCTTTACGTGATGAACTGGGGGATCTTTTTCTACACGTGGATCCAGCCTGAGCTTGCGGACGTCGCGTGGGATCCCGTGCGGATGTACGGCATCCACTTCTGGTCGTTGTGCGTCGAGGAGCAGTTCTATCTGGTTTTCCCGCTGCTGTTTTCCTTCCTGCGAACCGGGCGCACGCAGATTCGCTGGCTGCTCGTGTTGTGGGGCGCGTCCATCGGCTGTAGGTTCCTCTTCGCCGCGTTCCTGCCAAAGTCGGCGTACGGGTTGATTCCATTGGTCTGCGGTGAATATCTGGTCGCGGGTGCGGTAGGCGCATGGCTGTTTGCGGGTACGTCGGAGTCCTCCGAAAGGATACGCGCCGCCGCCCGTCAATGGATGTTTCCGTTCGGCCTCACGCTGGTGGCGACACTGTTCGTGCTGTTTCGTCCGGAGTCTCCGTCGATCGACCACGTCATGCACCCCCCGCACATGCAAACGCTACTTGCGATTGGCTTTCTGGCGATGGTGCTGGGATTGTGGCAAACGGACAACCGGTGGGTGCTTGGGTTTTTCAACTACGCACCGTTTCGTTTCCTCGGCAGGATCAGCTACGGCCTGTATCTCATACACCTTTTCACGTGGCCGCTGCTCGATTGGCTCTCCGCCCATTTTTTCGTACTGGGCGAGGCGCCTCCCTTTGTGGCGCGGCTCGGGCTCACGATCCTGTTGGCGACGGGAATGTGGCATTTTGTCGAGGCGCCAATCTTGACGCTCAAACGAAAGTTTAAATATTGATTACTCGTTCCAGCCGCCTTTGGGCTTTGGTGGATCAAGTGTCACCAGCCGAGGTGAAGGGGTCTCCTTGTGAGGTCGTGACGGCGGGCTTTTGACTTAGCAACAACAGCACATCAATGCGCGCATGTGCAGGGTGCAACGTTCGGCTTGCCCGCCTGCGTCGATTGGCTTTTCGCGTTGACCGGACGGCGCTGCAAATTTCTGCCCTTGAACAACGACAGGTCGATGGCATCTGCCATCGCCTTGTATCCGGCGTCGTTCGGGTGCAGGTTATCGCCGCTGTCGTAGGCCGCACGGATCTTGGTCGGATCGCTCGGGTCGCGGATCGCTTTGTCGAAATCGATTACCGCATCGTAGACTTTGCTGGTCCTGATCCATTGGTTGACGGCTTGGCGCATTGCCTCCCCGTCGGTTGAGTAGTAGATCCCCGGCAGGAACGCCTTGAAGGGGGTCAGGGTGGCTCCATAGACCTTCAGGCCCATCGCACGCGCGCGCTCAACGATCTGACGGTGGCCGGCAATGATCTCGTCGGCAGTCGTGTAGCCCGGATATCCGATGTCGTTGATACCTTCCAGGACGATCAGGTAGCGCGCGCCGGATTGCACCAGGACGTCACGATCGAGGCGCGCCAATGCGTTCGTACCCTCGTTATCGTGCAGAATCCGGTTGCCGCTGACGCCCGCGTTGAGCACCGCGACCTTGCTACCACCCCTCTGCGCCTGCAGCCGCTCGGCCAGACGATTTGGCCAGCGCTTGTTGGCGTCAACCGATGAGTGGTACCCGTCGGTTATCGAGTCGCCCAGCGTGATGATTGCGCTGGATGTCCTGGCGGTGTCGACTTCGACGCCAGTCAGAAAGTAGACGGACTCGGTAGTGGTCGCCGTGGGCAGGGAGTCGGCGCCGGTGAAATCCCCGGCCGCCGAGATATAAGTCGTCTGCAAACCCAGTGAATGCTCGGTCACCGCGAGCACTTTTCCGGGGATGTAGATGCTGACAGCGAGGTCGCCTCGGTCGGGCACCTTGAGGTCGACCGGGTCGCTGACTGCCAGAGCGCCGGGCGGGATCGACGTGGACGGCGACCCGTTGAATGTCAGCTCCCGGTCCGAGCCTGGGGTGATCGATTCACCGGTGCTCCGCAGTCCGACACGCGCCCCCCCGATAACCAGTGAATCCGAGCCGTACGCGTTCGACAGCCGCACGCGTATCCGCTTGCCGCCTATGCTCAGGTGCGCGATCTGGCGAATGCTCTGGCCATTGAGTTCGACGGGACTGCTTGCGGCCTGAGGGCTTGCACTCCATGTGCCTACCCAGTGGATGTTCTTGTTCCCCTCCTTGGCAATAGTCGCAGGTGCAATGGCCATGCCCGCGATGGCCAGCATTGTTCCCGCAAGCAGGGTGAGCGGCCACCGGCGAACCGCAGTGGCGAGCCTGGACCAAATCGTGAGTCTCGACTCCCTTTCGTGTAGCGGATTCAACTGTGTCAGTAACAAGATGGCTTCTCCGAATAAATGACGAGCGGCCAAGTCCGCAGTCGCGGGCGAGGCTTCAAGAATATGGGAGGCTACAGAGCCTCGCATGCAGGATCACAGGTTCACTTCGTGAGCTCGCCTCGTGAGCCGGCGTGTTGCAGCTGGCGCCTTTTCTCCTCTTCGTCGCGCCTCAGCTCTTCGTCCGTCTTCTTGTTTTCGCTCTTGGCGGCCTTGGCCTTCGGCTCCCTGTCGGTTTGCTCGGCCTCCCCGGGCCGCTCAGGGGGTGTGGCGGCCGGCGGCACGGGTGGCGTCGGACCTTTCACTGCGGGAGGCGCTCCGGGCCTACCGCGCTGCTCGGACTTCCCGCGCTGTTCGGGCGGTGCTGCAGCCGCTGGTGCGGGGCGTTCGGAAGTCGCCGCGACGGGCGCTTCCGCGGGCTTGCCACGCTGCTCGGACTTCCCGCGCTGTTCGGGCGGTGCTGCAGCCGCCGCTGCGGGGCGTTCCGAAGGCGCTGCGACGGGCGCTTCCGCGGGCTTGCCACGCTGCTCGGACTTCCCGCGCTGTTCGGGCGGTGCTGCGGCCGCTGGTGCGGGACGTTCGGAAGTCGCCGCGACGGGCGCTTCCGCGGGCTTGCCACGCTGGTCAGACCGCGCACGTTTCAAAGGTGGTGCGGCGACCGGGTTTGCGGCCCGGGTCGGCGCGACGACCTCGACCTTCGGCCTCGGAAGGGGCGTAATGCGTCTCAAGGTCTCCAGATCCGAGGCGGCGAGCGGTTTGCCGGGGTTGGTGGCCAACCCGCGCTCCTTGGCCGCAAATCCGACGGGGACGGTCGGCGGCACGCTCTTGGCCACGACGCGCCGCGCCAGCACTTGCTCAGGCGGTTTCGCGCCTTGTGGCGCAGCGCCACGCACGCTGACCGGCATCGGTGCGATTTCGGCGACGGAGTGCACCGGTGCACGAACAACCGCGTCGTGCGACACGCGCAGCGCGGCACGCGCCACCGGCTGCGACTGGACGAACGCCGTCCTGGGCACCGTGACCACGGCGCCGGCCACTTGCTGGTTGACGTACGTGATGTTGGTGACGGTGCGTTTGTTGTAGACGTTGGTGATGGTCGTATTGCTAATTGCCGTGTTGCTGACGTTCACGTTGGTGAAATACGCGTGGCTGACCGGGTAGGCCGGGTGATAAACGTCACGCGGGCCAAGCGGGAACCAGCCCACTGCGCCGACCCTGCCCGATGCAATCGGGATCTGGAAATTCGCACCGCCGACGAACAAGACGAGCGCCGGCGCATACACGGCCCGCGCCGCGATGGGCCCCGGTATCCAGCCCCAGCTGCCGCGGATGTTGACCCAGCGACCGTAGTGCGAGACGGTGAAGCCCCAGGGGGCATCGTCGACCCAGGTCCAACCCCAAGGTTCGACCCAGGCCCAATGACCGTCGCGATATGGCGACCAGTCCGCATTCACGCGCGTCGGCATCCAGACGTTGCCGTATTCCGGCACGGCACGCCAGGAGCCATACGCATCGAGATCCTCATAACCGATCACGTCGCGCGAAACATAGCGCGCCGAAATCGAATTGTCGTAGCTGCGGTCGCGATCCTGCGTCCAGTGGTCGAACTCGTCGAACCCGGGCAGCGCAAGCGTCTCGTAGTCGCGCAGGCCGGTCCCATAGAAACGATAGGATCTGCCCGCATCGACGACATAGGAGGTGCCATCGCCATAGACCTCGGCCCGCCCGCTACGGGTCATCACCTGGGTCGAATCGCTATCGGCATCGACACTGATCCGGTATTGCCCGGGCCGACGGATGAGATATGCCAGGTTCGGGGTATCGACCTCGACCACCTGATCCTGATCGAGGCGGCGCACGCGCAGGTTCAGCGTGCCTTGCGCCAGGTGCAGTTGCACGACGCGATCGTCGAGATCGAGCAACGTGACGCTGGTCGCCTCGCCAAGGCGAATCGCGGCGGCGCCGATCTGCAGTTCGACGCGCGCCCCGGCGTCCGCCCATAGGCGGTCACCGGTCACGAGCGGCCGATTCAATCGGGCCTCGACCCAGTAGTCTTCGCCGGCCGGCGAAAAGCCGACCGGCCCGGTGACATAGCCCAGGCGCGCGACACGACCCGGTGGGTCGGCAAGGGCGAAAGCGAAACCCGCCAGCGCGAAGACGATGATGCCAAGCAAAAGAGCAACGCATCGACTGCTGCCGTTTTCTTGCGTGTGCATAAATATCCCCGATCAAGACTTCGCGTCGCCTCGAGCGACAAAACGGAAGTGTCTTCGCGCCGTCGAGCGCGCGCACTCGCCGCCTGGGCCAGCTAAGCCACGTGAAGCAGAATAGGAAGTGGCAGGCATGGCGTCTGTCTGCTATCGCACAAAGAGACGGCGAGAGGGCCGGCGTCGGGTGCGCTGGCGTACAGACCGCGGAATCAGGTCTCGATAACTTGACCGGCTTGAATGCCCATCATTGCGATGGCCGCGCACCCAATAGGAGGATGGAAAATGCGTCACCTGCTTGTCGCGTTGTCGACGTTGTCGATACTGCTTGCCTCGCTAACCTCGGCCCACGCCCAGATCAGCGTGGGCATTGCGCTTCCGGGTATCAGAATCGGCATCAACATGCCGGTGTATCCGGAACTCGTCCGGGTGCCGGGCTATCCCGTCTACTACGCACCGCGAGCGAATTCGAACTACTTCTTCTACGACGGCCTTTACTGGGTGTACCAGGGAGACAACTGGTATGCGAGCAGCTGGTACAACGGGCCGTGGCAGTTGACGGGACCCGAATATGTGCCGTTGTTCGTGCTGCGCGTTCCGGTGCGCTACTATCGCCAGCCTCCGGCATATTTTCACGGTTGGCGTGCCGACGCGCCGCCCCGTTGGGGTGAACACTGGGGCCGCGACTGGGAACAGCGTCGACGCGGATGGGACCAATGGGACCATCGTTCCACCCCAGCTGCCGCACCGATACCGGTCTACCAGCGGGGGTATTCGGGCGACCGCTATCCGCGCGCGGAAGAACAACAACATTCAATTCGAGTCGAGAAATACCGCTATCAGCCGCGTGAAACCGTAACGCAGCAGTATTTCCAACATGGGGGTCATGCGGACATTTCGCGCGCCGAGCCGCATCAGCAGCAACAGCAACAGCAACAGCAGGGGCATCCCACGCAACCGCCGCCGCACACTCAACGCTCCCAAACTGAATCACGAGAGACGGGTCGTGAGAACATGCCCGCACCGCAAGGCAAGGGGTCCGAGCAGAAGAAGTACGAAGAGCGCGGTCAAGATCACCGGTAGTTGCAGAAGTGCAAATGACGACCGCGCGACGATGTCCTTGATTTGACTGCTCAGGAGCGCACAAATGACCCTTTGTCCGATCGCCATAGCCATCGGTTGCAGGAAGTGTCCGATCTTCGGTGTCTGTCCCGTGAAGGGCGTCATCGGCGATTACAGGAAGGAGCCGGACGCGAAGCCCGGGAAGCAGAACTCGAAGGCCAAGCGCGGCGGGAAGCGGGGCGGCTAGAACCTCGACGAGGCCCGCTGCGGCCTCGGCGCCAAAGAAGAAGGCCCGGAACGGGGTTGCCGAAACCGGGCCTGATATTGCAGGTGTTCATGAGGGAGGGACCATAGAACACCCATCGCGATCATCTCCGATTTCGCCGGGAGGTTCTGTGCGGTAGCGCACGCAAGGAACGAATCCGCCAGGCAACGGTTTTGATCGCGGTCGACCAGCTTCTGTCGTCTGTGAGCGCTCGCTACCAGCTCCGCTTCACCGGGCTGGACTCACTCGATGGCTTCGGGCGAGGGGTGGTTGTGTATTGCGGCCAGAAGGCGAGGCTCAGCGCCGCTACGAGCCTTGGCGAGGTACATGCGGATGTCGGACTGCTGCATCAGCGCATAGTAATCTTGCCCGTCGACCGGATAGACCGCCGTGCCGATACTTGCCGTCACCTTGACCGTGCCGCCTTCGACAAGATATGGCGCCGAGAGCTGACTGCGGATCTTCTCGGCCACCGCCGCAGCGCTTTCCTGGCCATCGATTTCCGGCAACATGATGACGAACTCGTCACCGCCATATCGGCAGGCGGTATCGCCGGCACGGATACAGCCGGTCAAGCGCCCCGCCACCTGCTGCAGGATCGCATCCCCCGCGCCATGTCCGAGCTCGTCGTTGACGCTCTTGAATGCATCCAGATCGAGGAACAGCAGCGCCAACCGCCTGCCCTGACGGGCGCCCTGAGCCAATGCCTGGTTGAACCGGTCGAGCAGCAGGCTTCGATTGGGCAAGCCGGTGAGCTCATCGTGGTACGCCACGTGACGCACCTGTGCCACCTTGCGCGCGAGCCGCAGGAATCGCAGCTTGAGACGCAAATCGCGCTTCACGAGTGTTTCGACCTGATTCTGCGCGACGCCCAACAGCCGCTGACTCGTTGCAAGCGCTTGCTCGAGATCTGTCACTTCGGCGTCGCGTCGCATCGAGTCGGTCACCATCAGGCGCCGCCTGGCACTGGCATGCGTGGGGCGGGGAAGTTGCCTGCCCAGCCGCAGGCCATCGATCGGCATCTGTAGCGGCGTTGCGGCCAAATTAGGCTGACCAGTCGATCGATCAACCGGCGCGGCACGCGCACGAGATCCCCGTCCGACCCGGAGGCCCCGCACCGCGGGCACTCATGCGAGAGGGATCGCGCCGACGGTGCTTTCCGGTCCGTTAGGCGAGTCATTCGGCATTGTCGCTGCTTGTTTCGGCCTGCTCTGTGCGCTGGAGCACGTATGGTGCTAAAGTGAAATTTCGAAGCGGTCGCATATTCACGTTCGGATTTTCACGTGCCATGGCAGCAAAGTCTCCGACGCAATCTCCTGAAACGAATGCCCTTTTGGCCGTCTTGCCAACGGATGAGCGCGAGCGCCTGTTTTCCCACCTCGAGCCGATTTCGATGAAGCTCGGACAGGTCGTCTACGAATCCGGCAGCCGGCAGGAATACGTCTACTTCCCCACGTCCGTGATCGTGTCCCTGCTCTATGTCATGGAGGATGGTGCGTCCGCGGAGATCGCGGTGGTGGGCAACGAGGGAATGGTGGGTATTTCCCTGTTCATGGGAGGAGAAACCACCCCGAGCCGCGCAGTCGTACAGAGCGCCGGCGAGGCATTCCGGCTTTCGGGGCAGCTGATGAAGCGCGAGTTCACGCGCGCCGGACCGATGCAGCACCTGTTTCTGCGCTATACCCAGGCGTTGCTGACACAGATGGCGCAGACGGCGGTCTGCAACCGGCACCATTCGGTGGACCAGCAGCTCTGTCGCTGGCTGCTGCTGAGTCTCGATCGGCTACCGTCCAACAAGCTGACCATGACGCAGGAACTGATCGCCAACATGCTCGGGGTGCGCCGCGAGGGGGTCACGGAGGCCGCGGGAAAACTGCAGAGCGCCGGCTTGATCGAATACAGCCGTGGCCAGATCACCGTGCTGGACCGGCCGGGATTGGAGGCACGGGCCTGCGAGTGTTACGCGGTGGTCAAGCGGGAATGTGATCGCCTGCTCCCCGATTTGATCGCGACTTGATCCATCGTTACGCTAGCCGAGGATGCGGTCGTACACGTCTTGCCCGGCTCGGTAGCATCCACACGAGGCAGCTTCCAGGCCGGCGCGCGCAAGAACCGTGATGTTGCCGCGGCGGTAACGGATCAGCTTTCGCTTCTGCAGTCCGCCCGCGGCCTCCGTGACCCCTTCACGGCGTACTCCGAGCATCTCAGCGAGGAGTCCGTGGGTCAGCTGGAAATCGTCGCTGTGGGCTCGGTCGTGGGTCATCAGTAGCCAGCGGGCGAGCCGCGCCTCCAATGAATGAAAGCGCGTACACGCAGCCATCTGTGCGAGTTGCGCGATGGAGACGTAGAGGTAGCGGTTCAGCTCACGCTGCAATGCGTCGCTACGGGCAAGCTCGCGGCGGAACGGCGCGGCAGCCATTCGCAATGCCGCGCCTGCGCCCTGGACCAATGCGCGCAACGCCGAAACGTCGACGCCCAGCATCAGCGTAATGCCGAGCATCCCCTCGCTGCCGACGAGCCCTACCTCCAGGCTCGTGCAGTCGTCGCGCGGCGTCACCAGCGAGATGAAGCCTTCGGCTGGGAAGTAGACGTGCCGGATGCGGTCCCCGGGCTCGTAGAGGACATCGGAGAAAGCGAGCTCGACTCGCTCGCACCCCGCAAGAAGATGCTCGCGGTCCCTGCGCGGTAGCGCAGTAATCAGGTCGTTCATGGGGGGGGCGCCGCTGGTATGCCAGCAGCATCTCGTCGAGGATGAAGGAATATATCGGATGGCACAAGAGGAGCCTACGCGCGCCTTGCCGTTCGTGACCGTACGGTAGCGAACGGAACGATGAAGAAATTCGGCATATCAACGTATCAGTACGATGCGGGCGCGTCACGTCGGGGGCAACAATCAACGTCAGGAGATCGAAATGAACTGGGATCAAGTGGAAGGCAACTGGAAGCAACTCAAGGGCAGTGTCAGGGAAGAATGGGGCAAGCTCACCGACGATCAGCTCGACGTGATTGCGGGCAAGCGCGATCAGCTCTCCGGCAAGATCCAGGAAGCCTACGGGGTCACGAAAGAGGAAGCCGAGCGGCAGCTCTCCGATTGGGAGAAATTTCAGCGGTGAGTCGATTGCGTACGCCAGCGCACAGACCGCTGTCCGCGCCGCGGGTAGCCTGGGTGACGGGGCGACGCCGCGGTGCTGCTGTTCTTGGTGCGCCTGATTATGCATGCCTAGCGGCTGCTCCGCTACGCACGCGCACGGAAGTCACTGACCACTGGCTGTGTATTCGAGTCGCAATCTGTCCACCGGTGCCACCATGGAAAGCAAGCAATTCACGGTCGAAATCGCACAAGAGTTTCATCGGCGCATGGGAGCGATTATCGATGCCGTCCAGGCCGGAATCTGGGAAACCGGGATGCATCACCTGCTCGGGTACTCCACCGACTTTGCGTTTGGCCAGGAGCGCGGGCTGCAGACCCTGGTCCTGAAAACCCGCAACCGCTCAAAGTACGTGCGCTTGCAATGGGACACCATACTCGGTGACACCCCTGCTGATCGTCAGAGTGTGGACGATGCGGTCAGGAGCGCGATTCAGGAACTGGCCTGACGTGATCTGACACCACTGCGATCGACGCAGCGTCCACGCTACGCGCGCCAGCGTACAGATCAGACCCTGCGCGTGGAGCACCATCGGTGTAATGATCGATTCTCCAACTCAGGTGCCTGATATGCCCGATGCCGCAGTCGCTAGCACGGAAGATGCGTGCGCGGGTTTCGGTGTGGCGCGATCGATCGAATTCCTGAAGCAAGTCTACGGCGGCATCGCCCGCCGGGGCATCGGCGTGGGTACCATGGCCAGCGCAGCAGTCGGGAGCGTCGTGGTGATCCTGCTCGGCATCTCTGCAAGCTCGGCAGTGACGGCCTGGCTGCCAACCTCGACCGACGTCGCAGACGTCGTCTTCGCGGGCGACACCCTTCCGGCGACCCTAGCCAGGCGGGATGGTCCGCAAGCGCAGATTCCCTCTGCGCGAGGAGAGTCCGAAGCAGGCATCAGGGGGAGGTGTCCTGAATGCGGCGTGGTTGCGTTCATCCGGGAGATCGATGAACGCGGCGCAGGTGTCGATTCTGGCGCAGCGCGCAGCGCGACGAAGGGCGACCACCGCGAGATTCCGCAGCAATCGACCAAGCGCTACGAAATCAACGTCCGAATGAGGGATGGATCGAGCCGCGTGTTCGTGGAAGCGAACCCTGCCATCTGGCGACCAGGCGAACGCGTGATACTGGTCGAGGGAACAAGCCTGTCGAACCATTGAATCCGGTGCCGGGACGCGCGAATGACGAGTCGACAGCGCCAGTCGCGCGCTGTGCGCGCCAGCGTACAGAGAACACGCTGAATCTGATGCATGATCGCTGCCATCATCGAGCGAATCGCTCGGTAGTGACTGTCGGTACCTCGCCGCTTATACGGGCAGTTGCACGGATGAACGCAACAGGCGGAGGATGTCCTAACTTTTGAATCGAGAACGATCGTGACTCAAACATTTGCCATGAAACAACGAAGTCTCGCCGTATTGTGTGCCGTGGCACTCGCCGTCATATCGGGTGCGGCAGCGGCGCAAACCAAACCGGCGGACACGGGATACCTCACTGACGAGCGACAAGCTGTCACGACGAGCGGTTCCGGGCTGTGCTGGCACACCGGCACCGGTCCCGCACCGGCGTCGACACTCCAGTGCGATCCGAACTACGGTCCTGCATCTGCCGCAAAGGTCGCCCCCCTGGAACCGGTTGCCGTTGCTGCAGTGACGCCGGAACCCGCGCAGAGGCCCGTAACCGAACGAGTGACGCTGGACGCCGACACCCTGTTTGACTTTGACAAGGCCGTGCTGCGTTCGACGGGTCGGGCAGCGCTGGATGACTTCGCCGGCAAGATCAAGGGCATCGACCCGGAGATGATCATGGCGGTCGGGCATGCCGACCGTATCGGCTCCAATGTCTACAATCAGCGGCTTTCCGAGCAGCGCGCGGAAGCGGTCAAGACCTACCTGGTCAGCAAAGGCATCGAGCCGGCCCGCATGCACACCGAAGGCAAGGGTATGACGCAGCCGGTCACGCGCGCCGGCGAATGCGACGGCGCCACGAGTGCCAAGGTGATCGCTTGCCTGCAGCCCGACCGCCGCGTTGAAGTTGAAGTCGTCGGCACTCGGGCCGGCAAGTAGTCGTCTCGGCAGCAGTTTCGCTGGAAGAGGAATGCCCTGCCAATGCGGGGCATTTTTCTGGAAGCGAGGTCATCAGCCGCAATCGACCACCCGTTTTGCGGCGAAGTCTTTTGCCGATGCTTCCCATAGTTGATTTCTCGATACAGAGGTATTCCCATGAAAACGATGCAGAGGTTCGCATTTGGTGCGGTTGTCGCAATGATGGTCGTCGGCCTGGTATCCGGCTGCCAGAAGCAGGAAGGCCCGGCAGAGAAGGCGGGCAAGGAAGTCGACAAAGCGGTAGAGAAGGTCGGAGACACGATCGAAAAAGCCGGTGACAGCATTCAGGACGCGGCCAAGGGTGACAAGAAGTAACCGCGCTGACCGACGAGGACGACATCAACCTCGGCAAGCCGATCTGGCGCTGAGAGAGTTCGAAACGCAAGCCGCAACCTCGGCAACCGGGCGGTCGTGTGCGAGTCGCCGCGCACGACCGCTTCAATCGTCACGGGGTCTTGCCTTGATCTAACGCGCGCCAAACTCGCGGCGCATGTGTGGCATCGCAGAGAACATCCCTCGGAACGGGGTATATCTGATAGGGCGCGGAAGAGTTCTTCCGTTGAAATTCTGTTCCCACGAAACGAGGAGGTTCCATGAACATTCCCAAGATTCCCGTTCAAACAACGCCATTTCTCTGGGGCATGGCAGCAGGCGCGATTGTGCTGGCAATCGTCGGATTCAACTGGGGTGGCTGGGTGATCGGCAGCACGGCGGAGAGAATGGCTGCCGGGCGCGCTGATGCGGCGATCGTATCGACGCTCACGCCGATATGCGTGGCGCAGTTTCAAAAGAGCGCTGACGCGGAAGCCAAGCTCGCAGCTCTGAAGGAGATCAAGAGCTGGGAGCAGGGCGACTACATCGGGAAGGGCGGCTGGGCGACGATGCCCGGCAGCACCGCCGAGCCGAATCGCGAGGTCGCGACGGCCTGCGCCGAGCAGCTTAACAAGGCGGCCCTGTAACGGGATTCACAACGGCACGCCGTGGCACAAGGTGCTGCGGCGACCGATCACGCGGGTGCGATGATCGGCGCGCAGCGTCCCGGGGAATCGGATTGATCTGAGCTTCCCTAACTCTTCTTCAATGCATGCGCGCCGTCGCCGACGAGCGCGAGCACAAAGCACGCGATTGCCCAGAACACCGGGAATTCGTACCCGCCGCCCTTCGCAACAAACATCCACCCGTTTGCCATGTGTCCGATGTATGCGGCGAACAACAGGTGGATGCCGAGAAGGACGGCGACCCAGCGGGCGTACACACCGAGAATCAGTGCCAGGCCGCCGATCACCTCGTAGATCCCGACCGCCCAGGCGAACCACTCCGGAAGCCCGAGGCTCGCGAAATACTTGGTTATTCCCGCCATGCCGAACAGGTAGAACTTGAGATAAGCGCTGTGCATGAGAAACAGAATTCCCATACTCAGCCGCAATAGCAACGCTCCGTACGGTGCGGTCCTTGTGTCGATCATCGTCAACTCCCTATCACGAAGTTATGCGGCATTCGCCGCGCGGAGCGCCTTCCATATCCGGTGCGGTGATGCGGGCATGTCGATGTGCTTCACGCCGAGCGGACGCAAGGCATCGAGGATCGCATTGATGACGGTCGGCGGGGCTCCCACCGAGCCTGCCTCGCCGATACTCTTCACCCCGAGCGGATTGGTCTTGCACGGCACATTGTGGAAATCCATTTCGGTCGCGGGAACATCGTCGGAACGCGGCATGCCGTAGTCGGAGAACGTTCCAGTGAGGAGCTGTCCCGACTCGGAGTCGTAGATGACCCGCTCGATTAGCGCCTGGCCGATCCCCTGCGCGAGACCGCCCTGCACCTGGCCCTCGCAGATGAGCGGATTGATCACGACTCCGACGTCGTCGACGACCGTGTAGCGTTCGATCGTCACTACCCCGGTATCCGCATCGACCTCGACCTCGCAGATGTGGCACCCGTTCGGAAAATTGGGCGGGTCGGTCGCCGCCGCGCCGCTCGCCTCGAGGCCGATGCCGAAATGCCCGGGTAGTCCCACGGGCCGGTAGAACGCTTTCGCCACGTCCGTGAGGTGCGTCGAGCGATCGGTGCCCTTGATGTGGAACCGACCTTCCTTGAACTCGATATCGCCGGTCGCGGCTTCCATCAGGTGCGCTGCGAGCGGCTTCGCCTTCTCGACGATGAGGTCGGCTGCTGCCTTCAACGCTCCACCGCCGATCATCACGCTGCGCGACGCGTAAGTGCCCCGCCCGAACGAGACGTGGTGCGTGTCTCCTTGCACGAAGCGAATGCTCTCGAACGGCACGCCGAGCCACTCCGTCACCATCTGGGCGAACGCTGTCGCATGGCCCTGACCGTGCGAGAAGGTGCCGGCAACGATCGTGAGATGACCGCTCGGGTCGAAGCGCAGCTCCATGCGGTCGTTGAAGACGCCGCAGTCCTCGATGTAGTACGTGATGGCGCGCCCCCGGCGCTTGCCCTTCGCCGCCGTTACCTCGCGCCGCGCCTCGAAGCCCTTCCAGTCCGAGAGCTCGACGCAGCGATCCATGGCCTTCTCGAATTCGCCGCTGTCGAAGACGAAACCCGTCCCGTTGGCATAGGGCATGGCCTCCGGCGGGATGAGATTCCGACGCCGGATCTCGATCGGATCGATGCCGAGATCGACTGCTGCCTGGTCGAGCAGGCGCTCGGCGAGGTATACGGCTTCGGGGCGGCCGGCGCCGCGATACGGGGCAGTCGGCGAGGTGTTCGTGAACACGGCGCGCGTAGCGACGTGAATTGCCGGAATGCGGTACGCATTCGGCGCGAGCTTCAGCGCGTAGAGGACAGGCACCACGGCCGCGCCACTGACGCATGCGCCAACGCCGTTCACGGCGCGCGACCGCAGCGCGAGGATCTTGCCGTCTTTGTCCAGCGCCAGCTCGCCGTACACGACCTGGTCGCGACCGTGATCGTCGTTCTGCAAGCTCTCGGAGCGGCTCGGAATCCACTTCACCGGCCGGCGGCAGCGGCGCGATGCCCACAGCACCAGGGCTTCTTCGGGGTACGTGTCGCCCTTCATGCCGAACCCGCCGCCGACGTCGTTCGCGATCACGCGGATCTTCGTCTCGGGGATCTTGAAGACCGTCTGCGCGATGACCGTGCGGACGCCGTGCGGATTCTGGGTGCTCGTGTAAAGCGTGTAGGAGTCGTCGCCGAGGTGGTAGTCGCCGATCGCGCCGCGCGGCTCGATGGCGTTCGCGGAGAGGCGATTGTTCTCCAGGCGCAGCGAGACCACGTGGTGCGCACCGGCAAACGCCGCGTCGGTCGCGTCCTTGTTGCCGATCATGAGCGGGAAGGCGATGTTGTTCGGTGCTTCGTCCCATACCTTCGGGGCACCATCCTTGGCAGCCTCCTCGGCATCGACCACTGCGGGCAGCGGCTCGTAGTCGACTTCGACCAGCTCCACCGCATCGCGCGCCTGCGCTTCCGTTTCCGCGACGATGAACGCGACGCGATCGCCGACAAAGCGCACTTTCTCGGTCGCGAGGATCGGACGGAACGTGCGAAAGCCTTTCGGCCCGCCCATGTCCTCGGGCATCATCTGCGGCGCGAGGCCGCCGAACTTCTCGGCGATGACGTCGGCTCCGGTGAGCACACAGAGCACGCCCGGCGATTTGAGCGCCTTCGATGCATCGACGCCCTTGACGCGTGCGTGCGCGTGCGGAGAGAGCACCAGCGCGGCATGGGCCTCATGCGGGAGGTTGATGTCGTCGACGTAGCGCCCGGTGCCGGTGAGAAAGCGCTGGTCCTCGACGCGCCGAACGGCCTGACCGATGCCGAATTTGTTCATGAATGCCTCAATCCGTCGAGTTGACCGACTCCCGCGCGCCGAAACCGCGGCGGAGGAATGAACCGATGCGCGAAAGCGCTTGCGACGGAAGTGTACTGCATCCGTCGTCTCTTCCAAATCTTGCGGAAGTTGCGCGGCGCAACAACCTGACGTGCGGCAGGCCGACCAGGCAGCGGATGTGCGGGTCCAGGCATGGATCCAGTTTGCGACGTCGGGTCCCCTCGGCTAGGCTGCGGGCATTGCACTTACCGGAGCCTCCGATGGCATTCGATCCGCCCCGCCCTCGGCTCGAACTGATGTTTCGTGCGAGCGTTGCGGTCGCGTCACCGCTTGCGCTGGGGAAAACGCCGCTCGGCGAGCGTCGCATCATCGACATCACAGGCGGTGAGATTGCCGGGCCGAGGCTGGCTGGCCGCATCCTGCCCGGTGGCGCGGACTGGCAGATCATTCGCACGGATGGCGTGGCGGTGCTCGAGGCACGCTACACGATCGAGGCAGAGGACGGTGCGCTGGTCTACGTGCAGAATTTCGGCTACCGGCACGGGCCGGCAGACGTGCTGGCGCAGGTCTATCGGGGCGAGGATGTGGACCCGGCGCGCTACTACTTCCGCAGCACTCCGGTGTTCGAGACGAGCGCGCCCGCGCTCGACTGGATGAATCGCACGATCGCCGTGTGTTCCGGCGTCCGTACGCGCGAGCGCGTCATTCTGGATTTCCACGCGGTGGTGTGAGCGATCCGACCGCGCAGTTACCGTCGTTTCGCCGTCGTTTCAATTCGCCGCCCATGCAGATATAGTCGGGCCCTTTTTCGGGAAGAGACGCACCGGAGTCATGGCGGACACGTCGCAGATTGTCATCGATCGGGTGAGCCATACGTATCGCCCGCCGCGCGGACGTGAAGTTCTTGCGCTCGAAGACGTGTCGCTCGAGGTGCGCGGCCAGGAGTTCATTGCGCTGCTCGGCCCCTCGGGCTGCGGGAAATCGACGCTGCTCTACCTCGTTGGCGGCTTCCTGCCCACGAAATTCGGGACGATCCAGGTGGACGGCAAGCCGGTGGCCGGGCCTGGCCCGGATCGCGGCATCGTCTTCCAGCACTTTGCGCTGTTTCCGTGGAAGACCGTCCGGGCAAACGTCCTCTACGGCCTCGAGAAGCTCGACTTGCCCCGCGCCGAGCGCGACAGTCGGGCGCAGGCGTTCATCGATCTCGTGGGGCTGCGCGGATTCGAGGAGAGCTATCCGTCGCAGCTCTCCGGCGGCATGAAGCAGCGCGCCGCGATCGCCCGCACGCTCGCGATCGATCCCGAGATCCTCCTGATGGACGAGCCCTTCGGCGCGCTCGACGCGCAGACGCGCAGCCTGATGCAGACCGAGCTCCTCGCGATCTGGCGGCGCTCGCCCAAGACGGTCATCTTCGTCACGCACGACGTCCACGAAGCCGTCTACCTCGCGGAGCGCGTCGTCGTGATGTCGGCGCGGCCGGGCCGTGTGAAGGCCGTCATCGAGACGCGGTTCGATCGCAGCGATCCGGGGATGGCCAAGTCGAAGCCGTTTCTCGACAAGGTCGACGAGATCTGGGGGCTGGTGCGCGACGAAGCACTCAAGGCGCAAGGGACGCGCGCGCCGTGAAGGCCGCACTGATCCGCTACACGCCGCTTCTGATCCTCGCGGCGGCGTGGGAAGCCGCAGTCCGGTTCGGCGTCGTGTCCGAGCTGCTGCTGCCGTCGCTCACGAGCGTGATCACGGCATGGTTCGACCTGCTCAAGGGCGGGGACCTGTGGCTGAACACCGCCGCCTCGCTGTATCGCGCCGGCGCGGGACTCGTACTGGCGATCGTCGTGGGTGGCGCGCTCGGCATCGCCATGGCCTGGTACCGTCCGGTCAACGCGCTGGCGAGCCCGCTCGTCGAGATGCTCTATCCGATGCCGAAGTCCGCGCTCATCCCGGTGACCGTGCTGTGGCTCGGGTTCGGCGACGGCTCGAAGATTTTGCTGATATTCCTGGGCTGCATGCTGCCGGTCACGCTTGGCGCGTTCAACGGGGCGCGTTCGAGCGACCAGGCGGTCATCTGGTCGGCGCGCAGCATGGGGGCGAGCCGGCTCGGCGTACTTTGGGACGTGGTCCTGCCGAGCGCCCTGCCCGAGCTCATGAACGGCGTGCGCACCGCCCTGGCACTCTCGTTCGTGCTGCTGGTGAGCTCGGAGCTGATCGTCGCGCGGTCCGGCCTCGGTTATCTCATCGGCTATCTCGGCGAGGGCGGCGTCTACGACGCCATGTTTGCGGTCGTGCTGACCGTGGCTTTCCTGGGCTTCTTCGCCGATCGTCTTTACCAGAGGCTCGAGCGACGGGTGCTGCGATGGCGCGAGTGATCTGGCGCATCGCGCCCTGGTTCTCCGTGATCGCGGTCATCCTCGCCTGGGGGCTGACCGCGCGGAGCGGCATGGTGACGCCGTTCATGCTGCCCGGGCCGGGCGTCGTCCTCGACCGAATATGGAGCGACGCGGCATCCGGGGAGCTCGTGCAGAACCTCGGACTGACGCTCTACCGCGCGCTCACGGGATTTTGCATCGCGACGGCCGTGGGTGTTCCCCTCGGCATCATGATCACGAGCAACCGCGCGGTGCACTGGTTTTTCGACCCGATCGTCTCGGTCGGATTCCCGATGCCGAAAATCGCTTTTCTTCCGATCGTCACGCTCTGGCTGGGATTCCACGACGTGTCGAAGATCTCCATGGTCGTGCTCGACGCGATCTTCCCGGTGCTGACCGCGACCATTGCTGGCACCGCGGCCGTCGATCGCGAGTTGCTCTGGTCGGCAAGGAATCTGGGTGCCAGCGAACGGCAGATGCTGCGCGAGATCATCTTCCCGGCTGCGCTGCCGGAGATCATGACCGGGCTCCAGGTAGCGCTCCCGATCGCGCTCATCGTATGCATCGTGGCGGAAATGAAGATGGGCGGCATCGGCCTCGGCGGCGCCATGATCACGGCGTCGCGCTTTGCCGACTCCCCGGGTGTGTTCGCCGGGATCGTCGAGATCGCCGCCGTCGGCTACGTGCTCGTCAAGCTGATGGCTCTGCTGCGCCGGCGCCTGCTGATCTGGCACCAGGAGGCACTGCCGCCGGCCACCGTCTAGCAGCGGAACCGGCGCTGCACGCAGTGCAGCAAAGGCGGTCCGATGCGATCCTGCGCCACCGCCCTTGACAACGTCGGGCGGGGGGCGAATGATGACGAGAAAATGAACGCGTTCGAATTCACTGCTTGAACATGCGGTTCGAACGTGAGTTCGAACATGCAGTTCGATAGGAACATGCAGTTCGAGGTAGCGCTCACCCGTCGCAGGCAAAGGAGGATCCCATGCGTCTGCTCAAATCGTTTCCGCGGCACTGGCCGCCGTTTCCCTCACATTCTTCGCGAGTGCCGCTTCCAGCGAGCCCCTGAAGATCCGAATGGCCTACGTTGTCCCGGTCGCGAACTGGGGCTCGATCCTGTTCGAGAAGCCCGGCCTCGCGCAGCACATGGGCAAGTCCTACACGCTCGAGACGACCCGGTTCCAGGGGACGCCGCCGCAGATCACCGCACTCGCGAACAACGAGCTCGACATCGCCGACCTCGCGTTCTCCTCGTTCGCGCTCGCGGTGCAGAACGCAGGCATGAGCGACCTGCGGGTGATCGCCGACGAGTTTCAGGACGGCGTCGAGGGCTACTACTCCAACGAGTTCTTCGTGCTGAAGGACAGCCCGATCAAGTCGATCAAGGATCTGAAGGGCAAGGTCCTGGCGACGAACGCGGCCGGAAGCGCAGTGGACATCGTGATGCGCGCGATGCTGCGCAAGAACGGGCTCGACGACCGCAAGGACGTGAGCGTCGTCGAAGCAGCCTTTCCCAACATGTTCGCGATGCTCGACCAGAAGAAGGCGGACGTGATCCCGGGCGTGGTGCCGTTCTCGTTCAATCCCAAGCTCCGCGCGGAGGCCCGGGTCCTGTTCACGCAGAAGGAAGCTGTCGGGCGCACCCAGATGATCATCTGGGCGGCACGCACCGGATTCCTCGAGAAGAATCGTGCGGTGATGCTGGATTTCATGGAGGACGCGATCCGCGCGGTGCACTGGTGGCTCGATCCGAAGAACCACAAGGAAGCGGTGGAGATCGCCGCCAGGGTGAGCAAGCGCCCGGCCGCATCGTTCGACAAGTGGCTGTTCCTCAAGGGCGGGCAGAACGGCGACTACTTCCGCGATCCGAACCTGGTGCCCGACCTCGAGGCGCTGCAGGCAAACGTCAACCTGCAGCACGAGCTCGGCTTGCTGAAAGCGAGCATCGACATCAAGAAGCACTCGGACCTCAGCATCGTCCAGGAAGCCGAGAAGCGGATGAAGTAGGGCGCCCCGGTCGATGCGCTCGCCGTACCCTCATCCACCGTTTCACGCCGACCACGTCGGCAGCCTGCTGCGCCCGCCCGCGTTGCTCGACGCGCGCGAGCGCGCGCAGAAAGGCGAGCTTGGCCCGGACGAATTGCGCAAGATCGAAGACGCATGCATCCGCGAGGCGGTGGCGATGCAGGAAGCCGCCGGTCTGCGCGCGATCACGGACGGCGAGTTCCGACGCGCCGTGTATCACGTTGACTTCCTCACGCAGCTCGACGGCATCGAGTCGAAGCGCACGACCTGGGTCGGCGGCGACGCAATGAAATTCAAGGCGCAGGATGCCGCGCCGATCGCCCAGCAGCCGCCGTCGATGATGGTGGTGACCGGCAAGATCCGTCACGCGAAGCCCATCCTGGTCGATCACTTCGAGTTCTTGAAATCGGTGACGCGCGAGACGCCGAAAATGTGCGTGCCGACGCCCGGACACCTTCACCTGCGTGCGGGACGGAGGAGCATCCTCGAAGAGGTGTATCCGGACCTCGATGAGTTCTGGTGCGACATCAGCGCCGCAATTCGCGCCGAGCTGCAGGCCCTCTACGCCGCCGGCTGTCGTTACGTCCAGCTCGACGAGACGTGCTTTGCGATGCTGTCGGATCCGGGTGTCCGCGCCGAGATCGTCGCACGCGGGGAAGATCCGGACGCACTGCCGGGAATGTACGCCCGCATGATCAACATGATCGTTGCGGAGCGGCCGGCCGACATGTCGGTCGTCATGCACACCTGCCGCGGCAACTTCCGCAGCAGCTGGATGGCTGCGGGAGGCTACGACGCGGTCTCCGAGTCAGTGTTCTCGACGATCGACGTCGATGGTCTCTTCCTCGAATACGACGACGAGCGTTCCGGCGGATTCGCACCGCTCGCCAATGTTCCGCGCGATCGCAAGGTCGTGCTCGGGCTGGTCAGCTCGAAGCGTGGCAAGCTGGAAGGCAAGGACGAGCTGAAGCGCCGCATCGAGGAGGCAGCGCGTTACCTGCCGCTCGAGAATCTCGGCCTCTCGCCGCAGTGCGGTTTCGCAAGCACGCTGCACGGAAACGACCTGACGCACGACGACCAGCGCCGCAAGCTGGAGCTGATCGTCGAGGTTGCGCGCGAAGTCTGGGGCAGCGCCTGACCGGCTCGGGCGCGGGCGCAGTCAAAACCCGAACATGGATGGATTCGATGACTGAACGAAAAGCCGCTCTCGTTACCGGCGCCGCAACGGGGATCGGACGCAGTGCGGTGCTCGCGCTGGCCCGCGCCGGATACGACGTGGCCATCAACTACGGGTCGAGCGAGGCGGCTGCACGAGACACGGCGGCGGAAGCCGAAAAGCTCGGCGTCAAGACGTTGCTCGTGAAGTGCGACGTGAGCGACGAGGCTGGCGTGCGAGCGATGCTGGCGAAAGTCGACGCGGCGTTCGGGCATCTCGATGTGCTCGTCAACAACGCCGGGACGACAGCGCCCTGGAAAGCCAAGGACCTCGAGAGTCTCGCGCTCGACGACTGGGACCGGGTTTTCGCGGTGAACGTGCGCGGCCTCTTTCAGGTCACGCGCGCATCGGTGCCGTTGCTGAAGAAGGGCTCCAATCCCTGCATCGTGAACACTGCGAGCATCGTGGGTCTGCGGCCGGGCCCGCAGCCGCTGCCCTATGCGGCCAGCAAGGCTGCGGTCGTCAACCTCACCAAAACGCTCGCATGGAACCTTGGTCCGGAGATCCGTGTGAACGCCGTCGCGCCGGGCTGGATGGAAGGCGACTGGATGCAGCGGATGCTGAAGGACAAGTACGAGGACCTGATGGGCAAGCGCGCGAGGGCGACGCCGCTCAAGCGCTGCGTCACGGCCGAGGACGTGGCCGAGACGATGATGACGCTCGTCCAGGGCAATCGGTTCGTCACCGGCGAGATTATCGTCATCGACGGCGGATTTACCGCATCCACCTGAACACATGAGGAAATCGAAAGCATGCTGAAAGGCGTCGTCCCCTTTCCGCCGGCGGATCAGCGACGCTGGCGCGAAAAGGGCTACTGGCAGGACAAGTCCCTGGCGCAGGAATTCGCGGTGCTGTTCGCGCGGTATGCCGATCGGGTGGCGTTGATCGACGGAGAGCGGCAGTTCACCTATCGCGACATCGATCGGATCACGGACAATCTCGCTCTCAACCTGCTCGAGCTCGGGCTGCAGCCGCTCGATCGGGTCGTGCCCACGCTTCCGAACGTCGCCGAGTTCGTGCTGCTCTACGTGGCGCTGCAGAAGATCGGCGGCATCCCGATCGCAGCACTGGTCACGCATCGCTTCCTCGAAGTGAATCAGTTCGTGAATCTGTCGGGCGCGACCACATGCGTCTACCCGGAAAGGCAGGGGGAGTTTCGTTTCGGGCCGATGGTCGAGCGCGTCCAGAAGGAAAATCCATCGCTCAAGTTCCGGATCGTGCTCGGTGCCGCCGGTCCGGGAGAGCATTCGCTCACCGATCTGATCGAGCGTCCGGCGAAGCTCGCGCGAGCCGATCTCCAGCGAATCGAGATCGACCCGACTGATCCCGCGATGTTCCAGCTCTCCGGAGGCACCACGGGGATTCCGAAGCTCATTCCTCGGACGCATAATGACTACGCCTACAACTCGAAGACTGCCGCGGACGTCTGCGGGGTGACGGGCGATACGGCGATGCTCATTGCCCTGCCCATCGCCCACAACCTGCCGCTCGCCTGCCCGGGAATCCAGGGCGCGTTCTTCAAGGGTGGTCGCGCCGTGCTCAGTCCGACGACGCGGCCGCAGGACGTGCTTGGCCTGATCCAGAAGCACCGTGCCACGCACCTGAAGGTCGTGCCCGCATTTCTCATCCGCCTGATCAACGACCCGTCGATCGGCGACTACGATCTCTCGTCCCTGAAGCTGATCCAGAGCGGCGGCCAGCGCATGCAGCCCGAAGTGCGGCTGCGCACCCACCAGCTGATACCGAGCGCCTTCGTGCAGGAGAATTTCGGCATGTCGGAAGGGCTGCTGATGTTCGTGCGCCTGGACGATCCGGATGAGGTGAAGCTCGAGACGTGCGGTCGCCCGATCTGTCCCGACGACGAAGTGAAGCTCGTCGACGACGAGGGCAGGGAGGTTCCGCAGGGTGAGGTGGGCGAGCTCGCCTGCCGCGGGCCGTATACGCTGCGCGGTTACTACGGAGTGCCGGAATACAACGCGCGGCAGTTCACGCCGGACGGCTTCTATCTGTCGGGCGACCTGATGCGCCGCCATCCGACCGGCAACTACGTCGTCGAGGGACGGAAGAAGGACCTCATCAATCGCGGTGGCGAGAAGATCAGCGCCGAGGAGGTGGAGAACCTGATCCTCATGCACCCGGCCGTGGAGAACATCGCGTGCGTGCCGATGCCCGATCCCGAACCTGGGCGAGAAGATGTGCGCGTTCGTCGTGCTGCGCCGGGGGCAGACGCTGACCCTGAAGGAGCTCACCACGTTTCTCATGGGCAAGGAGATCGCGAAGTTCAAGCTGCCCGAGCGGCTCGAGATCGTGCCGGAGTTGCCGGTCTCCACTTTCGGCAAGGTGTCGAAGAAGGCGCTTGCCGAAGCGGTCGCGAGCAAGCTCACGGCGGAGCGGACCGCGGGTTCGCTGTAACGCCCGCGAGCAAGGAGTCATCATGCGAATCATCGATCTGCACTGCTACCCGGGCACCCAAACCTGGATCGACAGCCAGGGCCCGTACGTCGAGGCGCTCGCGAAATACTGGAAGCGCAGCTGGGTCGGCAAGTCCGAGGAGGAAGTGCTCGAGGACTTCACCGCAGCCGGGGTGGAGGCCTGCCTCGTCGCCCTCGATCTGGAGACAACGGTCGCCACGCCCCCGTGCACGAATGACTACGTTCATGCGATGTGGAAGCGCCATCCGAAGCGGATCATCCAGTGCTGGGGCACGCTCGATCCGTTCAAGGGCGAGCTCGCCATCCGCGAAGCGCGCAAGGCCGTGCGGGAGCTGGGGTTCATCGGATTTCACTTCCACCCGATCATGCAGCACTTCGCGGTGAACGACCGGCGGTTCTATCCGCTCTTCGAGGAGATCAGCGCACTTGGGGCCGCGGTCATGATCGATGTCGGCACGACCGGCATGGGTGCTGGCATGCCGGGCGGCATGGGGGCCCGCATCCGGCACGCCCATCCCTCCGCGATCGACGATCTCGCCGTGGACTTTCCGGACTTGAAGATTCTCATGGCCCACCCGGGATGGCCGTGGGTCGACGAGACGACCGCAGTGGCGTTGCACAAGGGCAACGTCTACTGGGAAATGTCGGGCTGGGCCCCGAAGCACTTCCCTGGCAATCTCAAGATCGACATGCGTGCGCGGCTGCAGGACAAGGTGATGTTCGGGAGCGACTATCCGAGCATGCCGTACGACCGGATCCTGAAGGAGTGGGGCGAGCTCGGGTACAAGGACGAGATCATGGAGAAGATCTTCCACGGGAACGCGGAGCGCGTGCTGGGGCTGTAATAGCCTCCTTGGTTGGTCATTCCCGCGCAAGCGGGAATGACGAGATTCCCCACACAAGTCCATATGGCAAACCCCACCAAGACCAGAACGAAGCGGCGCGCGAGCTCGCCCGTCATCGACTTCCATACGCACATCATCGTCATGGACGTGTGCGATTTCGTGAAGCAGCAGCGGCCGCCCGAGACCACCGAATATCAGCTCGTCGACAACTATCTGCGCGGAGCAGCCGCCCAGCGCAAGCGTCATCCGCGTTCGACGTCCGACGAGCTCGCGGCGCGGCTGCAGGACATGGACGAGTTCGGCATCGACATCCAGGTGGTGTTCTGTCACGTGGCGCAGTACTGCTACTGGGCGAGTCCGCAAGACGGCGCGCGCATGGCCCGGATCGGTAACGACCGTCTCGCGGAGTTCGTGGCGAAGAAGCCGGACCGCTTCATCGGGATGGGCATGGTGCCGCTGCAGGATCCGCAGGCGGCCGTCGCCGAGCTCGAGCGGATGGTCGACGACCTGGGCCTGCGGGCGGTCGCAGTGAACACGCACGTCGACGGTGTCGAGCTCGGCGACGAGCGGCTCGCACTTTTCTGGGCGAAGGCGGAGGCGCTCGGCATTCCGGTGTTCGTTCACCCGTCCGGATTCACCCACCCGCGCTTCACGCGACACCTGATGTGGAACGGCGTCGGACAGCCGATCGAGGAAGCCATCGCCATGTCGTCATTGATGTACGACGGCGTCCTGGACCGCTTTCCGAAGCTCAAGGTGGGCATCGCGCACGGCGGCGGGTTTCTCCCCTATTACGCGGGACGCGTCGACCGCAATTTCAGGAACCGGCCACACGAGACCCCGCGGATCGACCGGGAGCCGAGCCAGTACATGCGGCGGCTCTTCTACGACACGGTCGTCTACAACGTCGACATGCTCGAATTCCTGGCGCACAAGGTCGGACCCGGACAGATCGTGCTCGGCGGAGACTACCCGGTGGGCGAGGATGATCCGGTCGCGTTCGTGGAGCGGGCCAAGCTGCCGGCAGCGGCGAAGCGCATGATCCTCGGCGAGAACGCGGCGCGTCTCCTCGGAATCACGGTCTGAGAAGCCGGCTACTTGCGGCGCGGAGCGAGGCCTTCCATCTGAAGCTGAAGCACCCGTCGCAACTCCGTGAGGCCGGTCGCCACGCGCGGCTTCGGCGCGGCGATCCACAACCGCAGCGCGGCCGCGTAGAGGAAGAAGATCTGCAATGCAATGCGTCGTGCGTTCGGCGTCGATCGAATCTGGCGCTCGCGTTGGGCATCGACCACGAGCCGCTCGATACCGGCGATCAGCTGGCCCCGGATCGCGTGGAAATTCTGCGCCTGCTTGCCTTCGGAGTAGAACGTGAGCTCCTGCAGCGCCAGGCGCGAGAGGGCGGGATGCCGGGCGAACTGCTCGTAGTGCCGCCTGAAGATGGCCATGAGCTGATCGAGAAGAGCAGCGCGCGGGCGGGGCGCAGCGAGCGCCCGGACAGTGAGCTCATCGAGCTCTTCGTTGAAGATCAGGAACACGAGGTCGCGCTTGTCGTCCGCATAGCTGAAGAGCGTCCCGAGTCCGACGTGTGCGCGTTGCGCGATTTCGCGCATCGTCGTCGCCTCGTATCCGCGCTCTCCGAAGAGCTTGCGCGCGGACGTGCGGATCCGGTGCGCCTTGTCGAGCTTGTTCCGCTCGCGAAGTCCCAGGTGTGCGCCGGAGACGCGCTTGGATCGTGGAGGCATTTCCGTCCAATATCAGTGAATGTGGCATACCGGAAAACTGCGAAGCCCGCTGCCGGTAGTCGAGCACGCGGTCCAGCACGCAGTTCAGCGCGTAGTCCAGCATAATGTACCGGAAAGATCTCTTCGCCTCACCAGGTAACCGCGACGACGATTGAGTGGAGGGCAAACGTGCTTTACCTTTACCACGGCAGCACATCGGTCTGTTCCATCAAAGTCCGGCTGACGCTGGCGGAAAAAGGGCTCGACTGGACCGGCGAAACGCTCGATCTGCAGCACGGCGACCAGCATCGACCGGAATACGCCAGGTTGAATCCGAACGAGGTGGTGCCTACCCTCTCGCACGACGGTCGAATCATCGTCGAATCGACGCTCATCATCGAGTATCTCGACGAGGCGTTCCCGGATCCGTCGCTGATGCCCGCGGATCCCTACGCGCGCGCAATCGCGCGCCTCTGGATGAAGAAGATCGACGACTATCTTCACGCGTCGACCTCTGCAATCACTTTCGCCACTGCGAACCGTAAGGTGCTCTTGCGCAAGACGCCCGCGGAGCTCGAGGCGCACCTGGCCAGCGTGCCTGACCCGGCTTACCGGGAGCGCCAGCGCCTGTCGATCGCACAGGGGCTCGCCGCACCGCACGTGGCGCAGGCCGTCCGAAATTTCGACAAGTACTTCCGCGAGATGGAAGCCACGCTCGCGCGACAGCCTTACCTCGCCAGTGATGCGTACTCGCTCGCCGAAGCGGCCGCCACGCCCTATGTCAATCGCGCCGAAATGCTGGGGCTGGGCGGGTTGTGGGCGACATCGTCCGAACTTGGCCGATTGGCTCACGCGCGTACGCGCGCGCCCCAGCTTCGACCGCGCGATCACGGAATGGCTCTCCGCCGCGGATCGCGATCGCTTCGACATTCCGCGCGAGGAAACCTGGCGGAAGGTTCAGGAAATTCTCGGCGCCGCCTGATAACTCGACCATGGAGCATCGATGAAGACGAAGGGAATGAGCGGAGGCGAAGCGATACTGCGCGTCCTGCGAACGATGGGCGTGGAGAAGATTTTCGCGTCGCCCGGTTCGGACTGGGCGCCCCTCTGGGATGCGCTTGCGAAACCGTATCAGCCGGGTGAGATTCCCGAGTACATCTCCTCGCGACACGAGGAGACCGCAGCCGCGATGGCGATCGGCTATGCCAAGGCAACCGGCAAGCTTCCCGCCCTCGTCCTGCACACGACGGTGGGTGCGTTGCACGCGACGATGGCGCTGCGAGCGGCTTTGCACGAGCGTATTCCGATGGTCGTGATGGCGGGCGAGTCGATTGCGTTCGCCGAGGCGGCGTCGACGCCTCCCGGGCGACAATGGTTGCGTCTCCTGAGCGACGTCGGGGGTCCCGCGCGGCTCGTGGAGCCGTGCGTGAAATGGTCGTTCGGGCTGAACACGGGTGCTCTGCTCCCCCATACGATCCAGCGCGCGTGCCAGCTCGCGATGGCAGCGCCGAGAGGCCCCGTGTTCGTCTCGGTGCCGCTGGAATTCATGCTCGAACCGTTGACGACCGACCCACCCGCCGTGGCGGGCCACGCGAGTGCGCCCGCGGCGAATCCGACGGCGGTCGAAGCACTTGCGCGCGAACTGGCCGCCGCGAAGAACCCGGTGATCCTTACCGAGGAGGTGGGCAAGAGCATCGCGGCGGTCGAGCATCTCGTGGCGCTCGCCGAAGTGCTCGGCGCGCCGGTCGTTGAGCCATGGCAGCCGACCTACGTGAACTTCCCGCACGAGCACCCGCTCTACTGCGGTGTCGCCGTGACCGAGATGGCCGAAGTGCTGAAGGGCGCCGACCTCGTCTTCCTGGTGGAAAGCGTGGGGCCCTGGCATCCGCCTTCCGCCCTCCCCGCGCAGGGCACGCGGGTCGCCGTGCTCGGCGAAGACCCATTTCACTCGCGCTTGCCGTTCTGGGGCTATCGCGCGGATCTCGTGGTTGCGGGCGACCCTGAGGCATCGCTCGCGATACTGGTTGGCGAGGTGCGCAAGCTCGTCGCCCCCGGCTCGCGCGCCGGAGAGATCGAGCGCTGGCGTTCCTGCAACGACGCGCGCCGTGCGGCCAATCGCGAGGCGGCGCGTGCCGCCGGCGCGCGTGCGGCAATCGAGACGAGCTGGGTCGCGCACGAGCTCGATGCAGCGCTGCCGCCGGATGCGATCGTGGTCAACGAAACGATCACGCACCGTCTGGATGTGATCCGGATCCTCGACCGCCTGGCGCCCGGAAGCTACTTCGAGGCGAGCTACGGCGGACTCGGGATGGGCATCGGCATGGCGCTCGGCGTGAAGGATGCGCACCCGGATCGCACCGTGGTGAACCTTATCGGCGACGGAGCGTTCCACTACAACCCGGTGGTCGGCTCGTTCGGCGCCGCCCAGGAGCACGGCTTGCCGATTCTCGTCGTCCTGTTCGACAACGCCGGTTACCGCTCGCAAAAGGGCGACGTGATCAGCGAGTTTCCGGATGGCTGGGCGGTCAAGGCGAACCGGTTCGCGGGCACTTCGATCACGCCGCGTCCGGACTACGCGCTCCTCGCGCGCGCCTACGGCGGTTACGGCGAGATGGTCTCGGAGCCCGGCGAAGTGCGTGCCGCACTCGCTCGCGGCCTCGAGGCGGTGGCGAAGGGCCAGCTTGCGCTGATCGTCATGCAGCTCGATCCCGTGAATCCCCGGGATCACGCCTGATTTAGGAAAGTCTTGATTGCGTCATCCCCGCGTAGGCGGGGATCCAGCGAGCATGTGAATGAGCGCAGCCTGGATTCCCGCGTTCGCGGGAATGACGAACTTAATCTGGTGCGTCGTTATCGCCAGAGGTGCCGGCTGGCGATGCGCGCGCCTTCGGCGAGCGCTTCGAGCTTCGCCCACACGATCCGCTCCTGGATCTCCTCCGATCCGGCGAACGTGCCGAACCCGCAATCGGCACCCGCAATGACGTTCTCGCGCCCGACCACCGAGGCGAAGCGCTCGATGCGCTCGGCGATCGTCTCCGGATGCTCCACCATGACGTTCGAGTGCGTGATCACGCCGGGGATGAGCACCGTACCCTCCGGGAGCTTGACCTCCTTCCAGATCTTCCACTCGTGCTCATGGCGCGGATTGCCGGCCTCGAACGAGTACGCGCCGGCGTTGATCTTCGGGATCAGGTCGATGATGTCCTTCAGTTCCATGTCGTGCACGCGCGGACCGATGTTGATCCCGTAGCAGGTGTGGAAGCGGACGCGATCGCGCGGCAGGCCGCGCAGCGCATGATTGAGGATCTCGATGCGACGTTCCGCCCACTTTCGGCAGTCCGCGATGCTGGCGTCCGCCGCGACGTTGTAGTACGTGACGAGCCGCGGGTCGTCGATCTGCAGCACGAGGCCCGCGTCGACGATCGCCTTGTATTCCTCGTGCATGGCCTCGGCGATCGCGAGGACGAAGTCATCGTCGGTCTTGTAGTACTTGTTGCGCTGCCATTCCTCGACGTTGGATGGCGACACGGCGGGCATGAACGCCTCCGCGACTTTCACCTTCGCCATCGCAGCTTTCAGATTCGCGATGTCCACTCTCAGCGCGTCGTGGCCCTTGTAGGAGATGGGCCCCGTGCAGTCCATGTGGGGCGCCTTTGCCGCGGGACTCGGCGCGGAGTGGCCCTGGTGGGCGTAGAACTCCGGGAACGACTTGTATTCGCGCGAATGGGCGAATGGGCTCTGCGGCGGCGCATCCGTCCGTGGTTCGAAGCCGGCCAGGCGCTCGTTCACGTAGTGCATGAACCCGGCCTTGCCGAACTCGCCGTCGTCGACGACGTCCACACCCGCGCGCGCCTGCACCTGCACGATCTCGGCCACGGCCTCCTTGAGACGGCCCGGATAGGCTTTCTCGTCGAAGGGCTCGCCGCGATCCTTGGCGAGCGTCATCTTGAGCAGGTCCTGCGGCCGGGGGAGGCTCCCGACGTGCGTGGTCAGGATGCGGTCGGTGCTGCGCTGCATGACGTTTCCTCGGTAGAGCGGGGGCACAATTAGAACATGTTCCGGGATGTATCCCGGTGCGCGCTGAATCGCTGAAACTCGACCGCCAGCCCGCGCCACGCGCCGCGGAATCTAATTCTGGGGCTCGGTAAGCGTCGGGCCCCAGTGGGGCACTTCTTCCTTCGACTTTGCGCTGGCCCTGGTGGTGCGCTCGAGCTCGTCGAGCTCGTTGTCCTGGCGCAATGCCTGCTCGTCACGCTCATTCTTGAACTGCGTGAGATTCGGCGGCATCGGCTGGGGACCGCCCACGCCGCTTGATGGCGCCGCGCGCGCGGCTGACGTATCGAATTCCAGGAGCTGGCGGCTCTGCAAATCGTCCTGACGCTGTCGCTGCTGAAGATGCTGCATCTGCATTTCGCGCTGCGCGGTCGGGTCACCGCCGGTCGCGCGGTCGATCGCGTGCTCCTGCTGCCACTGGCGGAGCTGCAGCGTGAACGCGTCGTTATGCTGGTCGAGAATGAGGCTTCCGCGCGCGGTATCGGGCACTGTCTGGGCGCCGGTCGACAACGCGACGAGCGCTAGGCAGATGCCCGCAAGCGCTCCGCAAAAATCGCTCTGCATGCGACACCAAACCATCGGAAAACGTCCTGGCCCTGCGATTCAGACCGGCGCCGTGCGCCAAGGTTCAGGCGCCGAGGAGCGGCGTCCACTCAGAGCCGCGCGGACGTGAAGGTGTCGCATTCATTCAGGTTTCCGGTCTCCATCCCGCGGCGAAACCAGCGCACGCGCTGCTCCGACGAGCCGTGCGTCCAGCTCTCCGGAACGACGCGGCCCTGGCTCCGGCGCTGAATCGTGTCGTCCCCGATCGCTGCGGCGGCGCGCAGTCCCTCCTCGACGTCGCCAGGCTCGAGGAGCTTGCGCTGCTTGTTGGCGTTGTGCGCCCACACCCCCGCCAGACAGTCGGCCTGCAACTCCATGCGCACCGAGAGCGCGTTCGCTTCCCGCTCGCCGACGCGCTGGCGCAGGCTCTGAACCCGATCCGCGATCCCGAGCTGGTTCTGCACATGGTGTCCGACCTCGTGCGCGATCACGTACGCCTGCGCGAAGTCGCCGGGCGCCGCGAATCGCCGCTCGAGCTCGCGAAAGAACGCCAGATCGAGATAGACCTTCTGGTCCTGCGGACAGTAGAACGGGCCCATCGCGGCCGAGCCCTGCCCGCACGCCGATGGTGTCGCGCCATCGAAGAGCACGAGGCGGGGCGCCTGGTAGCGCCGGCCGGCCGCCGAAAAGATCGGGCCCCAGGTGTCTTCCGTGTCGGCGAGGATCACGGATGCGAACTTTGCGGACTCATCGGCGCCCGCCGGTCGTGGCGCAGAAGGCGCATCGATCCTGCGAGAGGGCCCCGTGGGAACCGCCGATCCACCCCCCAGTTCTGAGAGGAGCGCGAGCGGGTCCATGCCGGTGAGGAGCGCGATCACCACGACCACGATCAGTCCGAGGCCGCCCAGACCGCCGACACGAACGCCGCGGCCGTATTGCGGGCCCTGCCCGCGGCGGTCCTCGACGTTCTCGCTCTCCCGTCCGGTTCGCCATCTCATGATCTGCCTCCGCGATATCCCGTTCGCACCGCGATCAGCGCCCCATGCGGACGTCGTAGGCGCGCGAAATGCGGTCGATCAATCCGGGATCGCGCTGCGTCGACCCGCTGGTGTTGAATTCGACGCGCACGCTTCCGTTGGGAAGCGCGCGCACCCGCGCGACAACCCCGATGCCGTCGCGTGATCCCTGGATGACTCCGGCGTCGCGATCCTCGAAGGCGATCTTCACCCCCTGGTCTCCAAGTGCACCGATCGCGGCAGACCAGGAGCGGTCGAGGCTCGCCATCGCCGAGGGCGGCGCCGAGACATACGTCCGGGGCTCGGGGTCGTAGGAGCCGCAGCCGCCGAGGAGCGCCAAAGTCAGGGCGAGCGCCAGGCGCTTCACCATGCGCACCTCGATGCGATAGTCGCAAAGAACGGGACGATGAACGCCCCTCTCATCGCGCGTGATCTGGAATGCGATCGTTTCATTGTCTTCATTTGTCGATGGCGAGGAATTGAGTGACGCGCTCCGGCGCGCAGGCAGGATTATCGACGGAATTCGCGCTGCATGCTCGCATCCCGCGTCCGCCCCGCACGCTGCAAGTGTACGTGACCGGAAAGTGGATGGAGTCGATCGGAGCAGGTCCAAGTCCAATCGCGATCGGCGCGAGCGCCCGCGATTTAGTGAAAACGCTGGCATACTCTCGCCGGCTTCCCGTAGGCTCCGTGATGTCGAAAACGCTCCTCCGCGAGCCGCTCGTCCACTTCCTGTTGCTCGGCGCGGCGCTCTTCGCGCTCGACGCATGGTTTCGCCCGCCTCCGGACGCCGCCGCAGGCGGCGAGATCGTCGTGAGCGAAGCGCGCATCAAGAATATCGCACAGAACTTTCGGCGCACGTGGCAGCGACCGCCGACGCGGACCGAGCTCGACGGGCTCGTGCAGGATTACGTCCGCGAGGAAGTGCTCTTATCGCGAGGCGCTTGCGCTCGGACTGGACCGGGACGACACCATCGTCCGTCGCCGCCTGCGGCAGAAAATGGATTTCATTTCCGAGGAAGCGGCCGCGCTCGCCACGCCGACCGACAAGGAGCTTGCCGCTTACCTCGCCGCGCACGCAGACCAGTTCCAGGTGGCGCCGCGCGCGACGTTCTCTCAGGTCTATCTCAATCCGCGGCAGCGGGCAAAGACGCTCAACGCCGACGCGAAGCGCCTGCTCGACGAGCTCAATCGTACGGGATCCTCGGCGCAGCCGGAAAAGCTGAGCGACCGGCTGATGCTCCTCGAGTCGCACTACACGGACGTCTCGCAGGTCGAGGTGGCGCGACTTTTCGGCGCGGCATTCGCGGACGCACTATTCAAGGAGCCGACCGGGCGCTGGCTCGGACCGATCGAATCGGGCTACGGGGTGCACCTCGTCCACCTGGAGTCCAAGACTCCGGGCGGAACCGCCACACTGGCGGATGTGCGGCCGATCGTCGAGCGGGAGTGGCAGAATGCGCGCCGCAAGGAGCTAAGTGAAGCGTTTTACGAGCGGCTCCGCGCGAAGTACCGGGTGACGGTCAAAATGCCCGACGCGACTCGCTCGGACAGCACGAAGTCGGGGGCGCAGAAGCCGTGACACCGGCGATTCGCCTCTTCGCCGCGGCGCTCGCGCTGATCGCTGCGCTGGCTGCGCCGCCTGCAAGTGCGCACGAGCTGCAGCCCGGCTATCTCGAGCTGCGCGAGACCACCGCCGGGCGGTTCGACGTGCTCTGGAAACTGCCGTCGGTCGGCGGCGCGCAGATGCAGATCGCGCCGCTCTTTCCCGAGACGTGCCGCCAGCGCGGCGACGCACGCACCGAGCGGGTGGACACCGCGTGGCTCTCGACCGCCCGCCTGGAATGCTCACAAGGGCTCGCGGGACAGACGCTCGCGATCGATGGGCTCGAAGCGTACTCGACCGACGTGCTCCTGCGCGTGCAGCATCTGGACGGCAGCGTCGAGACGCACGTCATCAAGCCGCTGGAGCCTTCAGTGACGCTGCACAGCGCGCGGGATTCGCACCGCGGCGTTGCCGCGTACCTCTACCTCGGAATCGAGCACATCCTGCTCGGCGTCGACCATCTGCTTTTCGTCCTCGGTCTGCTCCTTATCGTGCGCAACCGGTGGATGCTGGTGAAGACTGTCACCGCGTTCACCGTGGCGCACAGCATCACCCTCGCGGTCGCGACCTTCGGTGTCGCGCAGGTCCCGTCGTTGCCACTTAACGCGGCGATCGCATTGTCGATTCTCTTCCTCGGACCGGAGATCGTGCGCACCTGGCGCGGTCAGACGAGCTTCACGATCCGCCACCCCTGGGTGGTCGCGTTCGTCTTCGGATTGCTGCACGGATTCGGGTTTGCGAGCGGGCTCGCCGTGCTCGGACTTCCGCAAGGCGAAATCCCGCTTGCGTTGCTGCTGTTCAACGTCGGCGTCGAGATCGGGCAGCTCGCGTTCGTGATCCTGGTGCTCCTGCTCGAGCGGTCGTTCCGCATCCTCGCAATTCACTGGCCACAGATCGTCGAGCGCCTGCCCGGGTACGCCGTGGGCACGCTCGGCGCGTTCTGGACCATCCAGCGCGTGGCAATACTGTTGCGGGGGTTGGCGTGACCGGCGCGCTGCGTCGCATCGCTCGCGGCGCGGTCCGGGTCGCGCTGGTCTTTTCGCTCGCGCAAGCCGCCTGGGCCCACGAAGAGACGGGCCAGGCCGCCGGCTTCCTTGCCGGCTTGGTCCATCCGGTTTCGGGGCTCGACCACGTGCTTGCGATGGTGGCGGTCGGCCTGTGGGGTGTCGTGCTCGGCCCGCCTGCCATATGGGTACTGCCCGTGGCGTTTCCGCTGGTAATGGCCTTCGGTGGCCTGATGGGGCTGCTGGGATTTCCGTTGCCTGGGGTCGAGATCGGGATCGCAGTCTCGGCGATCGTGCTCGGTGCGATGGTGCTGTTCGAGGCGCGTCCGCCGCTCTGGGTGGCCGCCCTGGTGGTGGCCATCTTCGCGATCTTTCACGGGCACGCGCACGGTCGTGAGCTGCCCGAGGGAACGAGCGCGCTGCTCTACAGCCTCGGCTTCGTGATGGCGACCGGATTGCTGCACGCGTTCGGGATTTTGCTCGGCGTGGCGCATCGGTGGCCGGTCGGCCGGCAGTTCGTGCGGACCGGAGGCGTCGCCATTGCGCTCGGCGGAATCTTCTTCCTGTGGCGGGCAGTCACATGAGCGCCCGCAAGTCGGCATGCCTGCTCGCGACGCTCGCAGCGCTGGCGCCGCTACGGGCGCAAGCGCATCTCGTGCAGACGGGATTCGGCGCGTTCTATGACGGACTCGCGCACGTTGCGCTGACTCCCGCCGATCTGCTCGTCGTCGTTGCGGTCGCGCTGCTCGCCGGTCAGCGTGGGACGCAGGCGGCGCGGTGGACGCTCTTTGCGCTGCCGATCGCCTGGCTCGCCGGGAGCACACTCGGCGCGCGAATTCCGACGGACGCCTCGCTGCCGCTGCTCACCACGCTCACGTTCGGCATCGCCGGCGCGCTCGTCGCGATCGATGCGAAGTTGCGCGCCGCAGCCATCTGCGCGTTTGCGATCGTTGCGGGTCTGCTGCACGGCTACGTGAACGGTGCGACCATGGCACCGGGCGGGGCCGGAGCGCTCGCGCTGGCGGGCGCGGTGACGGCGGTGTTTTGCGTGTTTGCCATCCTTTCGGCGCAGATCACCGTGCTTCGTGTCGGGTGGACGCGCATCGCGGTGCGGGTCGCAGGAAGCTGGATCGCGGCGGCCGGCGTGCTCATGGTCGGATGGCTGATGCGACCCTGAGTGGAAGAGGGCAGATCATGAAGTGGTCGGTGCTGGACCAGTCTCCCGTGGCGGAAGGCCACACGCAGGACGTCGCCATCGGCGAGTCGCTCGCGCTCGCCCGGCTCTGCGACGCGCTCGGCTATCACCGCTACTGGGTCTCGGAGCATCACAACAGCGGGAGCATCGTCGGCACGGCGCCCGAGATCCTGATGGCCGCGATTGCTGCGACCACGCAACGGATCCGGGTCGGCAGCGCCGGCGTCATGCTGCCGCACTACTCGGCACTCAAGGTCGCAGAGCAGTTCCGGGTGCTCGAGGGCATTGCGCCGGGACGCATCGACCTGGGCGTGGGGCGCGCGCCGGGGTCGGATCGGCTGACGGCCTACGCGCTAAATCCGAATGCGAGCGCAGTGGACGAATTTCCGCGGCAGGTGCACGAGTTGCAATGCTGGGTGGCCGGCGAGCCGTTGCCCGAAGACCATCCCTTCCACCAGATCGTCGCGAATCCGCAGGGCCCCACCAGTCCGGAGCTGTGGATTCTGGGCAGCTCCGATTACGGCGCGCAGCTCGCCGCCTACTTCGGCCTGCCGTATGCGTTCGCCTACTTCTTCACCGACGGCCGCGGCGTGGAGGCGGCGCTTGCGCTGTACCGGCAGAACTATCGCCCGAGCGCTCGCTTTCCGAAACCGATCGCGACGATCTGCGTCTGGGCGCTCGCCGCCGACACCGAAGCCGAGGCGCGGCGGCTCGCCACGACGCGCGAGTACTGGCGCGTCATCGACTTCGAGCAGGGTCGTCGCGGGGCGCTGGTCTCGCCCGAGCGCGCGGTAGCCCATCCGTATACGCAGGCGGAGCAAGCGCGAATCGAGGAGATTCGTCGCAAGGCGTTCGTCGGGACGGGCGAGCAGGTGATCGCCAGGATCGAGGCACTGGCTCGAGAGCTCAAGCTGGAAGAGATCGTGGTCAATACCTGGACGCACGATCCGGCCACGCGGCATCGTTCCTACGAGCTGCTGGCAGAAGCGGGGGGGCTCGGGGCCGGCGAGCGGTAACCTCGCGAAAGGAGCACTATGGGTGCTCGCCGGGTTTCGGCTCACGAAGTGGTGGCTTCCCGAGCGGAGCCGATGATCACATGATCGACGAGAAGATCAAGGTGCGGGTGACCGAAACCGGTCAGACCTTGGAAGTCGTGGTGCTGAGCAAGCGTGCCGATCGCATCTCGGTCGTCCTCGGCACCGGCATCCACAGTGTCAAGTGCGAACTGACACCGACTCGCAACGAGCTGGCGTACGCCGGCAGTGCGATGGGGCGCGAGATTGTCTACGAGCGCAGCCGCGCGCAGGTCCAGGCAGACATCGATCTGCACAATCCCGGCGTCCGCGACCCCCGGCGGCGTTGATTCGGCGCGCCATCCCCTCCTCGGAGAGGAGGGGAATACCTTAGACGGTAAACGAGCGCTCGCGAGCGTTCGCGCGGATAAACTCGATCACTTCATCTGCTGACGAGCCCGGGCCGAAGACTTCCTTCACGCCCATCTCCTTCATCGGCGCGATGTCGCGCTCGGGAATCACGCCGCCGAAGATCACCAGCACGTCGTCGATCCTGAGCTCTTTCAACCGGCGCGTCAGCTCGCGCGCAACCGGCATGTGGCCCTCGACCGAGCTCGAGACGCCGATGACGTTGACGTCCTCGTCGATCGCGGTGTCGATGATCTCGCGGGGCTCGAGGAAGTTCACGAACACCACCTCCATTCCCGCGTCGCGCAGCTTGGTGGCGAGGTAGCGCACGCCGCGGTCGTGACATTCCATCGTGGTCTTGCCCAGCAGTACGCGGATGATTGGTTCGGCCATCGCGGCTTCCTTCGTTAACGGACCGTTCCGGTCATCCCCGCGGAAGCGGGGATCCATTCTTGAATTCAGTCTTTCAGGTGGATTCCCGCCTACGCGGGAATGACGGATCTCAGGATCTATCTTCTGTGTCAGTACGGCGAACCCCAGCCGAGATGCTTCTTCAGCGCGCCCATCAGCTCGCCGGTGGTCGCGTCGGCGTCCGAGGCCTCGATCATCGCGGGCATGAGGCCGCCGATCTCGCCGTCCGCGCACCTCTTTGCGGCGGCATCCAGCGTGGCCATTGCGCGCTCCCACGTTTTTGCGTCGCGGCGCGCGCGCAGCTCGCGCACCCGCTCGACGGCGATCCGCTCGCTCTCGGGGTTGACGCGGAACACCTCGATGTCCTGCATCTCGGCCGACTCGTACTTGTTCATGCCGACCAGCACGCGCTCCTTTGCGTCCACCTGATCGCGCCAGCGCGCGGCGCTCGTCTCGATCTGGGCACGCACGTAGTCGTGGCACTTGTGATAACCGCCTTGCGACTCGACCTCGTCGAAGATCTTCTCCGCGGCGGCCTCGATCTGGTTGGTGAGGCTCTCCACGTAGTAGGAGCCGCCGAGCGGATCGGCCACGCGCGTGATGCCCGACTCCTCCTGGATGATCTGCTGGATCCGGAGCGCCATGGTGTGGGCGTGCTCCGTCGGGATCGCGAGCGCCTCGTCGAACGAGCTCACCTCCATCGCCTGGACACCGGAGAGCGCGGCACCGAAGGCGTGCAGCGTGGTGCGGATGAGGTTGTTGAGCGGCTGCTGCGCGGTGAGCACCGAGCCGGAGGTGTGCGTGTGAATGCGCACGTGCATGCTCTTCGGATCGCGCGCCCCGAGCGCGTGGCACTTGCGTGCCCACAGCCTGCGCAGCGCGCGGATCTTGCAGATCTCCTCGAAGAAATCGTTGGATTGCGAGATCTGGAATCCGAAGCGCGACAGGAACTGGTCGGGCGCGAGGCCGCTCGCGACGCATGCGCGCGCGTAGTCGATCCCGGCCGCCACCGAGAAGGCGACTTCCTGGACGGCGTTGGCCCCGGCTTCTTCCATGCCGTAGCCAAAGATGTTGACGGTGTTCCAGCGCGGCATCTCGCGGGTGCAGAAGTTCACGAGTTCCGTGGCGAGCGCCATTCCCGACTTCGGCGGAAAGCACGTCATGCCGACATACGCACTCTGGTAGTACCAGCTCATCGAGTTGCCGCCGAGCTTCGCCCACGGTACGCCACGCCGGCGCGCATAGGCGAGGTAGTGCGCGAGCACGGGCAGGACCTCGTAATACGAGATGTGGATGACGTTGATTTTGTCGAGCGGCAGCCCGTCGAAGAGACGCGCATTGTCCTCGAGCGAGTAGACTGCCATGCCACACTGGCCGACGCGGCCCTCCGCCGCAGGATGGTCGGGATCGAGCCCCTCGTGCGAGACGAGGTCGTAGACCAGGTTGTAGAAGGTATTGCCGAAGTACCCGGTCATCCCCTGGCTCTGCAGGTAGTCCATACGCTTGCGCGTGTCTTCCGGCAGGCCGTAGCCGATCACCGGCTGGTTCGCCCAGCGCATGAACTGGTACTGCGCAGGATAGAGCCCCCGGGTGAAGGGGAACATTCCCGGCGCCGAAAGCATTCCGTACGACTGTCCCGCAACGTCGTGCGGAAAGTAGGCCGGCTTGAGCGGCAACCCGGAGTCGGTCTTCAGGCTGTACGCGGCGGGATCGACGCCGAACTTCTGCGCGATGGCATCGAACTTTGCGCGCCATTCCGCTTCGAGCTTGCGGGTCGCCTCGACGAACTCCGGATTGAACTGCTGCGGCAGGTCGTCCGTTGTGGGCTGCGGTCCGCTCTTGGTATCAAGCACTGCGCTCATATTGTCTCCTCCCTGCCGAGGATGTCTTTTCAGTCATCCCCGCCAAGCGGGGATCCACAAAGCCCAACCTGGATCTCCGCGTTCGCGGGAATGACGACCTGCTGCAGACGCTCCCTAAGCCAGCTCGAGCACCGCCGCCGTGGCGATGCCGCCTCCGCCCCCGATCGTACAGCAGCCGTAGCGGATGCCCTCGCGGCGCATCCCGTGCACCATCGTGACGAGCGTCCGGCAGCCGCTGTTCCCGACCGGGTGGCCGAGGGCGATTCCACCCCCGGCGGGGTTGACCCGATCGAGTCCGATGCCGATCTCCTTCGCCGACGAAAGCACCACGGATGCGAACGCCTCGTTGATCTCCCACCAGCCGATGTCGCTCGCGCGCAGCTTGGCGCGCTCCAGCGCGCGGTTCGCCGCCGGGCCGGGGCTCATGCAGATGAGGCGCGGATCGACGCCGACCCGCGCGGTGCTGCGGAACTTCGCAAGTGGCTTGAGCCCGAGCTGTTCCGCCTTTCGGCGCGACATCAGCAGCACGGCCGATGCGCCGTCGCTCACGCCCGAGGCGTTACCGGCGGTGACCGTGCCATCGTGCTGGAACGCGGGCGCGAGCCTTGCGAGCTTTTCGAGCGACGTCTCGCGGCGGACATGCTCGTCGGTGTCGAACGTCACCGGACCATTGCGCGTCTTGACTTCGATCGGGACGATCTCCGCCTTGAAGTAACCCTTGTCGATCGACGCGGTCGCCAGTTGCTGCGATCGCAGCGCATATTCGTCCAGAGCGGCGCGCGCGAGCTCGTATTCCTGCGCGATCCGATCACCCGACATGCCCATGTTGAACCTGCCGAACCGGTAGGTCGAGGCGCTCCACGTGGACTCCTCGAACTGGTCGATGATCTCGGAGTGGCCGCGGCGCGTGCCCCAGCGATGCCCGGTGACGCGGTGGGGTGCGGCGCTCATATTCTCAACGCCGGCGCCGATCATGACCTCGGCCTCGCCGGTCATGATGTCGCGCGCCGCGCTGTTCACTGCCTCGAGCGACGAGCAGCAGGCCGCATTCACCGAGTAACCGTTCACCGCAAAGGGAAGTTCCGCTTCCATCGCGCAATAGCGCGCGATGTTGAGCGCCTCCGAGCTCTGGTACACCTGGCCCATCGCCACGCCCTCGATGTGCTGCGGGTCGATGCCGGAGCGGCGCACCGTCTCGCGGATCACGTGCGTCGCCATGTCGTGCGCGGGAACATCGCGCAGCGCTCCGCCAAAAGTGCCCTGTGCCGTGCGGCAAGCTTCGACGATCACCACTTCGTTCATGACTGATCTCCGATCCGCAAAATGCGTGCTTTCTGGGTCATCTGCTCTCGCGCGCCAAGAACCGGTTGGACGAACAAGGGGAGTGCTCCCCTTGTAAATCCCCCAGGATCGAACAAGGGGGCGAGCCCCCTTGTATATCCCCCGGAACGACTAGTTCTTGCGAGAGCCATCACGAGTCGTGCCGAAATAGTCATACCAGCCGCCGCGGCTGCCGGGCTTGAGCGCCGGGTCGCCGCGGTAGCCCTCGCCGAACACGCGCTGCGCGATCTCCGGTATCGCCCAGCGCTCGCCGAGCTCTTCGTGCAGGTACGCCTGCGCGTGGTACCAGGAGTCGAACGACGCGGTCTTGTCGAGCAGCTCGAACACCCCCATCGGCCAGCCGAGGCCCGTCTTCACCATCTCGTCCACCTCGGCGATGCCGCAGATGCCCTGCTCGACGGAACGCATCGCCTCCGCGATGAAGAGATTGATGAAGCGCGTCGTGAAGAAGCCTGGGGCGTCGTTGACCACGACCGGCTTCTTGCGGAGCCGAGTGAGAAACTTCACCGTGGTGTCGACGACGCTCTGGTCCGTCTGCGCGCTCCGCGCGACTTCCACCAGCGGCATGACATTGGCCGGATAGAACCAGTGCGTGCCGATCAGCCGCTCGGGGCGGGCAAGCGCGCGGCCGATCTCTCCGATCATGATCGACGACGTGTTCGTCGCGATGATCGCCGATTCGGGCGCGGCGGCTTCCGCCCTCGCCAGAACCGCATGCTTTGCGCCCACCACCTCTGGCACGGTCTCGAAGATCAGATCGGCATCCTGCACTGCTGCGGCGAGATCCAGCGTCGGGCGCACGCGTGCGAGCGCCTCCTTGAGCGCCTGCTCGGTGAGCTTGCCTTTCTTTACCAGTCCGGCAAGGCCGAAGGGCCCGCTCTCCAGGAGCGCCATGCCGTGCGCGAGCGATTCCTCGCGCCGCGACACGAGCCGGATCTCGGCGTCGGGAAGCCCAGTGAGGCACGCCGCCACGATGCCGTGGCCCATCAGGCCGCCGCCGCCGATCACGGCGATCCGTCGAATGTCTGGCAATTGCGCGGCCTGGGCCATGAGTGTCTGCGTCGTGAATCGAACCGGTCGAACGTTGGCCAGCGGGAGGGAAGGGAAGCGCTGCTGGAGTCCGTCATTCCCGCGAATGCGGGAATCCAGTCTGCGCCCACCAAACGGCTTCCTGGATCCTCGCCTGCGCGGGGATGACTTGATCAGACCTTCGCTTCTCTCCGAGCGACCCCGATTCTAGGCCAGGCCGGCCGAATTAATCAAGCGCTTGCTCAATTAATGTCCCAACCCTACCATGCGGCATGGCCCGCCCCGAGGACCCTGCACGGCGCCGCGAGCTCGTGACCACGGCGGCGCGCCTCTTTCGCCGATTCGGCTACGAGCGTACGACCGCGCGCGAGATCGCGCGCGAGTTCGGCGTGCAGTCGGGGAGCATCTTCTATCACTTCGCGAACAAGGAGGCGCTCCTCGTGGCGGTGATGCTCGAGGGCATGCGCCAGTTCGCAGACGCGGCGCGCGGCCCGCTTGCCAACGCGCACTCACCCCTGGAACGGTTGCGGGCGCTCTTTTACGGTCACCTCACGGCATTGCACAGCGGGGGCGACGAGCAGGCAGTGGTCATTCAGGAATGGCGGAGCCTTTCCGTGAAGGCGCGCAAGCGGGTCGTGGCATTGCGCGACGAGGTCGAGACGATGTGGCGCGAGGCGCTGGACGAAGCGGCCGCGGCGGGTCTCGTATCGGGCGACCTGGGTCTCCTGCGCCTGGCGATGCTCGGCGCACTCAACTGGACACTGCAGTGGTATCGGCACGACGGCCCGCTGGACGTGCGCGGGCTGGCGGACGATCTCCTCGCAGTCTTCGTGTCGTCCGCGGCGCAGCGAGCGAGGCGGCGCATCGGCCGCCCCGAACACACTCGCCGCGCGGCGCTTACTCGGGGAACGAGCCCAGGCCGTACATGACCAGCAGTCCCGGCGAGGGCTCTGCGTCCTGGCCGAAGGTGTGCTTGAAGATCTCCCCGATCGCAGCGCTCTGGTAGATCTGCGCCAGCGCGCGATTCACCGCCAGGCGGAATGCCGCATCCCCAAGCGGGAGGGCGATCGCATAGGGCTCGAAACCGAGGTCCTCCGCAAGGAGCTCGTACTGCGACGGATCTTTGACTTTTGCCGCGAGGCCGATCAGCAGGATCTTGTCGCCCGCGAATCCGTCGACCGATCCCGCCTCCAATGCGGCGATGCCCTCGTCGCGATTCTTGACGGGGACGACCGTCGCGCTCACGAGCTGGCTCTTCATCGAGCGCTCGAGCGCCTTCTGGTTGGTCGTGCCGGTGACCACCGCAATTTTCTTGCCCGCGAGGCCGCTCAGCGCCTTGGCGCCGCTCGCCTTGCGCACGAGCAATCCCGTGGTGTCGACGAACACCGCGCTCGAGAAGTCGACGATCTCCATGCGCGAGAGTGTCGCCGTCGTCGAGCCGCACTCCATGTCCGCCTTGCCCGTCTTCACCAGGTCGAGGCGATTCGCCGATGTCGCGGGGACCCAATCGACCTTCAGCGGAGTCTTGAGCTGCTGCTCGAGGCTGGCCACCACCCGCTTGCACAGGTCGACGGTGTAGCCGGCGGGCTGCTTGTCCTGGCCTTCGAACGAGAATGGCAGCGCGTCGGTCCGGTAGGCGATCGCGACGGTTTTCGCGTCGCGGATCTTCTTGAGCGTGTCGGGGGTCTGGGCCTGTACGAGCGCAGGGATCGCAAGGCACAGCAGGAATGTGGCGATACGAAGCATGGGACCCTCCCTTGTCGATGAACCGTGAAGAATAACCGTTCCTTGTTGCAGAGAATATCGCCCGCCAGGAGTCAACCTGTGGCGGTGTCGGTTGCCCGCAGAAACTCGCCAAGCCGCACCCGGTCGACTGCGCCGGACTCGGTGACGGGCAGCGCGTCGAGAAAGTGGATCTCGCGCGGCAGCTTGAACCCGGCGAGGTGGGGACGCAGACGCTCCTGGAGCGTGGCGGCATCGAGTCGTGCGTCCGGCTGCAGCACGCAACACGCGACCACCCGCTCACCCCATTTCTCGTCGATGCGCCCGACGACCGCCGCAGTGCGCACTTCGGTTGCGACGGTGACGATCGCCTTCTCGACTTCGAGCGCATCCACGTTCTCGCCGCCCGTCTTGATGCTCGCGCCCAGCCGGCCCGCGAAATACAGGCAGCCCTCAGCATCCGCGCGCGCGAGATCGCCGGTGCGCAGCCAGCCGTCGGGCGTGAGCGCCGCCGCGGTCGCCGCGGGAGCCTTGTGATAGCCCAGAAAGACGTTCGGACCTTTCACCCAGATCTCGCCGACCTCGTCCGCCTGCGCATCGGCGCCATCCGACCGCACGATTCGCACGCGGTTGTACCAGACCGGCCAGCCGAGCGAATTCTCCTTCCAGAGCGTCTCGCCCGTGCTCGCCGCGATGGTGACGATGGGCGACGCCTCCGTGAGGCCGTAGCCGAACAGCATCCGGTCGAGCCGCAGCCGGTACGTCGCCTCGGCGAACAGCGCGCGATCGTACTGGCCGGCTGCACCGATGACCGTCCTGCAGCGAGCGCAGGTCCGCGCCCCTGAACGCTTCGCTCTCGAGGAGCTGCCGCATCGCGGTCGGCACCATCATCGTGAGCGTACATTGCTCGCGCGCGATGATCTGGCAGACGACGTCCGGCCGCCACTGCCGCGCGAGCACGACGGTCGCGCCGCGCACGAAGGCGGCGATCGTCAGGATGTGCAGGCCCGCGATGTGATTGAGCGGCATCCCCTGGAACAGCCGGTCCCGCTCGGATATGCCCGCGTAAGTCATCGCGGTGAGGGTGTCGGCGAGCACGTTGGCGTGGCTGACCAGCGCGCCGAGCGGCTTACCTTGACCCTTGAGGGTGTAGAGCAGCAGCACGGGCAGGTCGGGTGACGGAACGGCGAGCGCCGGCGGTGCGGCCGGTGCGGCATCGATCAATGCCTCATAACTCGACCACTCGGTGCGCATCGGTTCGCCGCGGAAGACCACGACCGATCCCGGCACGCTTTTCCCGAGGCTTTGCAGCGACTCCTGCAACTCCGCTTCCACCGCAACCACGCTTGCGTCCGAATGCTCGAGCGTCCACGCGAGCTCTTCGGCGGACGATCGCGGATTGATGGGGCACAGCATCGCGCCCAGGCGCGCGCACGCGAAATAAAGCTCCAGGATCTCGTGCGCGTTCTGGCTCAGCACGGCCACGACGTGCCCGGTTGTCACGCCCTTGGCATGCAGCCCGTGCGCCAGGCGATCCACGCGGCGGTCGAGCTCCGCATACGAGATGCGCCGCTCGCCGTCGACGATGGCCTCGTGCCGTGCATTTCGCGCCGCGCTGGCACGCAGCGCTTCGCCGAGAGTGAGGGTCGTCATTTTCAGAAGATCCGGTCATGCCCGCCCCCCGATGACCCCCTCGGGGGCTGGGATCGCGGGTATCGATCATGCATCCAAGAACTCATTCACTCGGAAATGGATTCCCGCTTGCGCGGGAATGACGTCTACCTGCTACCGGGGTCCCCGCTTTCGCGAGGACGTCAAGAACTCTATAAGACCTCGAACAAACCCGCCGCACCCATCCCACCGGCAACGCACATCGTGACGACCACGTACTTCACGCCGCGCCGCTTGCCTTCGAGCAGCGCGGTGCCGACGAGCCGCGCGCCGCTCGTGCCGTACGGATGGCCGAGCGCGATCGCGCCGCCGTTCACGTTCAGGATCTCGTCCGGGATGCCGAGCGTGTCGCGGCAATAGAGTGTCTGCACGGCGAACGCCTCGTTCAGCTCCCAGAGCCCGATGTCGTCCATTTTGAGGCCAGTACGGTTGAGAAGCTTCGGCACCGCGACCACCGGGCCGATCCCCATTTCCGCGGGCTCGCAACCCTCGACGGCGAAGCCGCGAAACACGCCGATCGGCTCGAGATGACGCCGCTCGGCGATCTGCGCATTCATCACGACGCAGGCCGCCGCGCCGTCGGAAAACTGGCTCGCATTGCCCGCGGCAATGACGCCGCCCTCGATCGCCGGCTTGATCTGCGAGATGCCCTCGTAGTTCGTGTCGGGGCGGATGCCCTCGTCGCGATCGGCCGAGATTTCCTTGATCGACTCCTGGCCCGTCTCCTTGTCGACGACCTTCATCCGCGCCATCACCGGAAAGAGCTCTTCCTTGAACTTGCCGGCCTTCTCGGCTGCCGCGGCGCGCTGCTGGCTCCGCACGCCGTAGCGATCCTGGTCCTCGCGCGAGATGCCGTATTTCTTCGCCACGTATTCGGCGGTCTGCAGCATGGGCCAGTAGATTTCCGGCTTGTGCCGCACGAGCCACTCGTCGTGGAGCATGTGGGTGTTCAGATCGTTCTGCACGCAGGAGATCGACTCGACGCCGCCCGCGACGTAGATGTCGCCTTCGTCGGCCATCACGCGCTGTGCCGCGATGGCGACCGCCTGCAGCCCGGACGAACAGAAGCGGTTGATGGTCATGCCCGGCGTCTGTACCGGGCAGCCCGCGCGAATCGCGATCTGGCGCGCGATGTTGGAGCCGGTGGCGCCCTCCGGCAGCCCGCAGCCCATGATGACGTCCTCGACCTCCGCCGGCGCGATGCCGGTGCGCTCCATCACGTGCTTGACCGCGTGGCTGCCGAGCTTCGCGCCGTGGGTCATGTTGAACGCCCCGCGCCAGCTCTTGGTGAGGGCGGTTCGGGCGGTGGAGACGATGACGGCGTCGTGCATGCGGGGCTCCCGGATTGATCTGGTTGGTCTTTCTAATCGGCCGGAGTGTCCGGTCGTCGGGCCGGGCAGAGCGCGCCGGCCGCCGAGTAGGGCCAATTATCGGGGAAAAGCGCCCGTGAGGGGATCCGGAAAGCCAGACCCCTGGAATACGTCTTTCCCGCGCAAGCCGGAATCCAGGCTTGTTCGAGGCAATGACGTCCTGGACCCTCGCGTGCGCGAGGATGACGCGATCAAAGGCGAGCTGGCGCGCTCAAGTCCCCTTGCCGCGCTCCATCGCGTCGAGGATGAAAGTGCGCGCCTCGTTCACGTCTCCCCAGCGCACGATCTTCACCCACTTGCCCGGCTCGAGATCCTTGTAATGCTGGAAGAAGTGCTCGATCTGGCTGCGCGTGATCTCCGGCAGATCGGTGACCGTCTTCACCGAATCGTAGCGTTGAGTCAGCTTGTGCGTGGGGACGGCGATGAGCTTCTCGTCCATGCCGGCCTCGTCCTCCATGACCAGCACGCCCACCGCACGGCAGTTGATCACGGATCCCGGCACGAGCGCGCGGGTATTGGCGACGAGGACGTCGAGCGGATCGCCGTCGCCGCACAGCGTGTGCGGTACGAATCCGTAGTTCCCGGGATAGCGCATCGGCGTGTAGAGGAACCGGTCGACGAACAGCGCTCCCGATTCTTTCTCGATCTCGTACTTGATCGGCTCCCCGCCGACCGGCACCTCGATGATGACGTTGATGTCATCGGGGGGATTCTTCCCGACCGGAATGGCTTCCAGACGCATTGGTTGTCTCCGTAGCAGCCGCAGGCGGCCCGACCCGCATTTTGAAGCGAACCGGCATTCTTGGTAAAACATCCGGTGGCGGCAAGGAAGGCCGCTTTCGCCGAAGCGGCAAGGGCTATAGAACCGGTCACCCCGGGGCTGGTGATGAGAGAATTGAGGTTCGCCGGCACGGCTCCGGCGCGCGAGCTACAGGAGACGGCCATGCCGCTCGAGAAGGGACTATCGGATGCCTTGGAGAGGCGTCTGGGTGAACGGATCTCCACGAACCCGGCGATCCGCGAGCGCCACGGGAAGGGTGAGTCGTATCATCCCTCCCAGCCGCCCGACGTGGTTGTGTTTCCCCGATCCACGGAGGAGGTCGCGGAAATCGTGCGGCTTTGCGCACAGCACCGCGCGCCGGTCATTGCATTCGGCACCGGCACGTCGCTCGAGGGTCATACGGGAGCCGTGCGCGGTGGCGTGTGCATCGATCTCGGCGGCATGGACAAGGTGCTTGAGGTCAATGTCGAGGATCTCGACTGCCGGGTGCAGGCGGGTGTGACGCGCAAGGCGCTGAACGCCTACATCCGGGACACCGGCCTCTTCTTCCCGATCGATCCGGGCGCGGATGCCTCGCTCGGCGGCATGTCCGCGACGAGCGGCTCGGGAACGATGGCGGTGCGCTACGGGACGATGCGCGACAACGTGCTCGGCCTGACGGTGGTGCTTGCGGACGGTCGCGTGATCCGAACCGGCACGCGTGCGCGCAAGTCGTCGGCGGGCTACGACCTCACGCGGCTCTTCGTCGGCTCGGAGGGCACGCTGGGCGTCATCACCGAGGTGGCGCTCCGGCTGCATCCGGTGCCGCAGGCCATCAGCGCGGCGGTGTGCCCGTTCCCGTCACTGGAAGCCGCGGTGAATACCGTGATTCTCGCGATCCAGACCGGTATTCCGGTCGCGCGGATCGAGCTGCTCGACGAAGTGATGATGCGGGGCGTGAACGCGTTCTCCAAGCTCTCGTACGCGGAGCAGCCGACGCTCTTCTTCGAGTTTCACGGCACCGAGGCGAGCGTCGCCGAGCAGGCCGAGATGCTCGGCGAGATCGCGCGCGAGCACGGTGGCGTCAAGTTCGAGTGGGCGACGCGGCCCGAGGACCGCAGCCGCCTGTGGACCGCGCGCGACAACACGCTCTACGCGGGGATGGCGCTGCGACCCGGATCGAAGGCGCTCATCACGGACGTCTGCGTCCCGATCTCGCGGCTCGCGCAGTGCATCGTGGAGACGAAAGCGCGACATCGAGTCATCCGGGCTCGTCGTGCCGATCGTCGGCCACGTCGGCGACGGGAACTTTCACCTGCTGATCCTGGTGAAGCCGGGCGAACACGAGGAACTCGAGCGCGCCGAGGCGCTGAACGACCGGCTCGTGCACCGCGCGCTCGCCATGGGCGGCACGTGCACCGGCGAGCACGGCATCGGCAGCGGCAAGATCGCATTCCTCGAGCAGGAGCACGGCGATTCGGTCGCCGTCATGCGCCAGGCGAAAGCGGCGCTCGATCCCGAGAACCTGATGAACCCGGGGAAGATCTTCGCCGCCTGAGGGATCAGCTACTTGATCACACCGCACGCCACCCGCGCGCCGCCGCCGCCGAGCGGCTTCGGCTCGTCGGAGTAGTTGTCCCCGCCCGCGTGGATCATCAACGAGCGGCCTTTTATGTCTGCGACCTTCAGTGCTCGGCGGTCATCGACTGCTTGGCGGTACCGTCGGCTGCGACCACCAGCGCAGGCAGGTCACCGAGGTGGCCGGATCCCTGCGGCCCGAGATGCTTGCCGGCTTTTGCGGGATCGTAGTGGCCGCTCGCCGCCATCCCGGGTGCGCCGTTCGCCGCTCCGCAATCGGGATTGCTATGCACGTGAAAGCCGTGCTCGCCCGGCGAAAGTTCCTTCAGGTCTGGCTTAACGACGAGTCCGTTCGGTCCATCGGAGAGCGTCACGGTGCCGATTGCGGCGCCGACGCCGTTTCCGTCGATCTTGTTGATGGTGACAACCACTCTTCGGCATTCGCGCTGAGTGCAACGGACGCCAGGGACAGGAATACGACAATGACCGAATAGCGAGCCACGACCATTGGAACCTCCGGCGGAAAGTGGAATTCGCGCGTCGCCGAGGGTATCCCGGTCCGCGCGCCGCGCATTCTACGAGGTTGCCCTGCCAACCGATAGACGCGCGAAGGTTGGGGTCATTCCCTCACTCACGGAGCCGCGCAAGCATCGCATCCTTCTCGGCGCGGACGGCGGGGTGATAGCAGTCGACCGGCTGGGCCCCGAGGTGCCCAATGCAGGCGTTGCAGTCGACACAGCGCGGTCCGGGCTCCTCGTCGCGAGCATGGCGATAGAAAAAGGGGTCTGCAATGAAGGGGCGGCCGGCGGAAACGATGTCGCACCGTCCCGCCCGGATTGCGGCCTCCATCGCCGCGCGCGTACGGAAGCCGCCGACGCAGATGACCGGGATCCCGACCCGCGACTTGAACACTTCGGCGTAGTCGAGGTTGAAGCCCTCCCGCCGACTGAAGAGCACGTTGCACACCACTGCCATCGCAGGCCAGAAGATGCGCATCCCCCAGCGGCGGAAAAATGGCAAGTGGCGCATGCTTCCCTGCACCATATTGCGGAGGCAGCGTCCAAACGTCCCGCGCACCATGGGGAACCCGGATTCGTAGTGGCCCACCGATAGCTCGATCGCGTCGGCGCCCTCCCGCTCGAGAATCGCGCCGATTTCCGCGAGCTCGTGCGTCTTGAGGCCGGGCCGCAGCGGCAGATAGTCGGAGCCGTTCATCTTGATGATGACCGGGTAGCTCGCGCCGAGGCGCGACTTGATGGCGCGCAGCACGTCGCACAGCAGCTTGGTGCGCCGCTCCACCCCGCCACCGTACGCATCCGCGCGGCGATTCGTGTACGGGGTGAGAAACTGGCTCATCAGATAGCCGTTCGCGGCATGGATCTGCACGCCGTCGAAGCCCGCGCGCTTGCACCGCTCGGCGGCGTCCGCGTAGCGCGCGACGATGCACTCGATCTCGGCGACTTCGAGTGCGCGAGGCCGGGTGCCCGTCACGAGCTCGGTCTTGTCGGAGGCGGACACGGCTTCGCTCAACCCCGCGAAAGGTGGCAGCACCTGACGCCCACAGTGATTGAGCTGCGCGACGAATTTCGACCCGTGTGCATGCACGGCCGCTACGAGTTGCATGAGGCCCGCGACCTTGTCATCGGCATCGGCACCCACCTGCCGCGGCGCCGACTTGCCGTCGAGACTGACGTAGATGTTGCCGGTGATGATCAGTGGCGTCTCGCCCTTCGCGATGAGCTCGTAGAAGCGGATCAGCTCCGGCGTGACGAAGCCGTCCTCGCTTGCGCGCGTCTCTGCCGTGGCGGTCTTGATCAGCCGGCCGGGGAGGGTAAGCGCCCCGATGGCGATGGGGGTGAAGAGGTCGCTGTGCTGAGTGGGCATGTGTCGCTTCGAAAGCGAACCGAGGGCGAACTGGCCACTGCCACCATAACGGCGGCCGGGTGGGCGCGCATCAGCCAAAAGGCATAGTTGGCCGACTCGCCGGCGCGTGGCGCGCGAGGAAATGACTGATTGGGTGATCCTCGCGTAAGCGGGCATCCAGCAAGCCTTTGAGTGGCCCGGTCTGGATTCCCGCATCCGCGGGAATGACGGACTTCTGCGGAGCGTCCCTAGTGTCGTGTTTCACAAATAGTTAGCATAATTATTGCATGTCGTTCGAGGTATTCTTCCCTGGAGGAATCCTCGAATGAGAACCGGCCGACCGAAGAGCGTATTGGTGTTGAGTACGGAAGAGCGGGAGCAACTGCAAGCGTTGGTACGCTCGCGCAGTCTGCCTGCAGGGCTGGTGCGCCGGGCAAAGATCGTGCTGCACGCGGCGGACGGTGAAGCCAACAGTGCGATTGCGAAGCGGCTGAAGTTGGCGGAGGCGACGGTCGGCAAGTGGCGCCGGCGGTTTGTCAGCCATCGTCTGCAAGGGTTGCATGACGAATTGCGCCCGGGACGCCCACGTAGTCTGGAGGACGAAGCAGTGGCGGAATTGATCAATCGGGCCTTGCACACCAAGCCGGTGGCCGCCACGCAATGGAGCGTGCGCTCGTTTGCGCAAGCCACCAAGGTGAGCCCGTCGATGGCGCACCGGCTGTTCAAACTGTTTGGGTTGCAGCCGCACCGGCAGAAGAGCTTCAAGCTGTCCACCGATCCGTTCTTTGTCGAGAAGGTGCGCGACATTGTCGGCTTGTACCTGAACCCGCCCGACTGCGCGCTGGTGCTCTCGGTGGACGAGAAGAGCCAGATTCAGGCGCTCAATCGCACCCAGCCGTTGCTGCCCATGGGGCTGGGCTATGTCGAGGGCGTGACGCACGACTACAAGCGGCACGGCACCACCACGTTGTTTGCTGCGCTCGATGTGGCCTCCGGTGCGGTCATCACGCAATGCAAGTCCCGACATCGCCATCAGGAGTTCCTGGCCTTTCTGCGCCATCTCGACCGCAACGTACCGGCGACCTTGGACGTACATCTGATCATCGACAACTACGGCACCCACAAACACGCCAAGGTGCGCGCCTGGCTCGCCGCGCGTCCGCGTTACCACGTTCACTACACCCCAACCTACGCCTCCTGGCTCAATCAAGTCGAGCGCTGGTTTGCCCTCATCACCCAACAAAGCATTCGCCGCGGCTCCGTGCAAAGCGTGCGTGAACTCATCGCCAACATCAATCACTACGTCGACCATTACAATCGCAGTACGCGCCCGTTCATCTGGACCGCCACAGCGGATTCCATTCTCGCCAAGGTGCGACGTCTTACGTCACTTATTTCCGAAACACGACACTAGCCCGAGCTGCCGAAGAGGTCCTTCATCAGAAAATCCTCGAGCCCTGCGTTGTCGCCCGGGCGGGCGGACAGGGTCACATCGCGGCCCAGACGCTTGGACTGCCAGACGAAGTCCCCCGACTCCTTCTCGCGGATGATCACGATCATCCTGCGAATCACGGCGATGCGGATGTCGCTGTTGTCGCCTCTTTGAACTTCGATCAGCTGGCGCGCGTTCCGGCGGATGTCCTTGTTCCAGCCGAAGAAGATGAACTCCGCATCGTCGAGCCCCATGCGCTGGACCTGGAATATGCCGCCGCCGCCCTCGGGGTCGTGGCCGAATTCCGGCGTGCGCAGCAGTCCGAGATTCGCGGCAACGATGCGATTGTGGCGCTCTCTTTCGTCCTCCTCCGGCGGTGCACTCGATGTCTCGACCGGAGGCACATAGGGCGCCGTTTCACGCCGCGCGCGGCGCCGCGCCTCGATGTAAGACGAGAGATCGCCTTCGATAGGCGGGGGAGGCGGGGCGGCTGCGGATGAATCGCTCTGCGGCGGCACGACGGCGGGCGAGGGTGTCTTCTTTGCGAGGACCGGCGGGGATGAGGGCGGTCGCGGCGCCGCCTTGGGCGCGGGAGGCCGTTTCACGGGCGCAGGCCGCGCTTCGACAAGCCGTTCGGGTGGCGAGGGAGTTGCGGGTGGCGGTGCCGGCGGGGGACTGATTGCCCTCGATGGACGGGGCGCGAGTTCCACGGTCAGCGGCCCGCTTGCGTTGCCGAGCGTGGGATTCTCGAGCGACAGGAAGTGCGCGCGCGGCAGCCACGGCCACAGCACCGCAAGGTGGATAAGCACCGACAGCGCGAACGCCACCCAGATGGTGCGAATCGCCACGCGATCGTAACCGTCGCGAAGTTCGGGGAGCCAGTCGGACATCCGTGAGCTGCAGCCGTGGGTCGGCCTGGTATGACACCCGGTACGGGATCAGGGTTTCGTCGGCTTCCGCGCAACGAGGTCGATCAGCGCCGACATGCCGTGGTGCCGGGGACCTTCGTCCAGCACATCGTCATGCTCGATGAGGTGGAGGATCTCAAGGTCTCCGAACGCCTCGCGCAGCAGCGCTTCGGTGTAAAGGTTCTCGGGATTCGGCGGGCCGCCGGTGCCGTACTCCACCTGGCGCGGTCGGTAGCCCTGCATGACGAGTAGTCCGCCGGGCGCGACCGCGCGGGCGATGCCCTCGAACGCTCGGGCGCGCTCGGCGGGCGCGAGAAACTGGATGAAGATCACCGCCACGAGATCGTACTGCGCGCCGTCCCAGTTCCACGCGTTGATGTCTCCGATGCAATAGTCGACTGTGACACCTGCCTCGCGCGCAAGGCGCCGCGCCTTCTCCACCCCGACCGGGGAGATGTCGAAGGCGGTCACGCGCACGCCGTGCTTGGCGAGCCACACGCTGTTGCGGCCCTCGCCATCGGCCACGCACAGCGCGGACATTCCCGGGCGGAGGAGCGTCTCCTGGCTGGCCAGGAAGACGTTCGGGTCGGTGCCGAAGTGGTATCCCTCGCCCGCGAACCGCGTGTCCCAGTGTGCCTGGGCATCCTGGTGCTTCATCGTGAGACCGAACCTTGCATTGACGTGATTCTCAGTTGAAAGTCTTACCGTCCGCGGCAAGCTTCTTCAGCAGCGGTGCAGCCTGCCAGCACTCGCCGTGGTAGCCCTGCGCGTATTTCTCGACCGACGCGAGGACGGCCTTGAGACCGACAGTATCGGCGTAGAACATCGGGCCGCCTCGATAGCGCGGAAAACCGTAGCCGGTGAGATACACCATGTCGATGTCGACGGCACGGAGCGCGATGCCTTCCTCGAGGATACGCGCGCCCTCGTTCACGAGCGCGTAGATCGTGCGCTCGACGATTTCCGTGTCCGCGATCTGGCGGGGTTTCGTGCCGATCTCCTTGCGGTAGGCGTCGATCAGCTCCTCGACGATCGGGTCGGGCTGCGGCGTGCGGTTGCCGGCTGCATACTTGTAGACGCCCGCGCCGGTCTTCTGGCCGAGCCGGCCGAGCTCGCACACGCGATCCGGCCACGCGGAGTAGGCGCGCACGCCCTTCTCGCCGGCGCGGCGCTTGCGAACCTCCCAGCCGATGTCCTGGCCGGCCATGTCGAGCATCGCGAACGGTCCCATCGCCATGCCCCAGTCCTGCAACGCCTTGTCCACCTGCTGTGGCGCGGCGCCTTCGTCCACCAGGAAATAGGCCTGGCGCACATACTCCTCCATCATGCGATTGCCGATGAAGCCGTCGCACACGCCGGATACGATGCCGACCTTCTTGATCTTGCGCGCGAGCTTCATCGCCGTGGCGAGCGCCGGCTTCGATGTCTTCGCGCCGCGCACGATCTCGAGCAGGCGCATGACGTTTGCCGGGCTGAAGAAGTGCAGGCCGATCACGCTCTCGGGCCGCTTGGTCGACGCGGCGATCTCGTTCACGTCCAGCGTCGAGGTGTTCGTCGCGAGTATCGCGCCCTGCTTCACCACCTCGTCGAGGCGCCCGAAAACTTCCTTCTTCACTGCCATCTGCTCGAACACGGCCTCGATGACAAGATCGCAGTCCTTGAAGTCGCCGTAGTTGAGCGTTGTCGTGAGGAGGCCCATGCGCTTGTCCATGTCGGCCTGCGCAAGACGGCCTTTCGCGACCGTCGCGGCGTAGTTCTTCGCGATCGTCGCCAGGCCGCGGTCGAGCGCCTCCTGCTTCGGCTCGAGCAGCTTGACCGGAATACCCGCGTTGGCGAAATTCATCGCAATGCCGCCGCCCATCGTGCCCGCACCGACGATTCCGATGCTCTTGATCTCGATGATCGGCGTGTCCTTGGGCACGTCGGGGATCTTCTCCACGGCGCGCTCGCCGAAGAACGCGTGGCGCAGGGCCTTCGACTCGGTGGTGACCACCAGCTCCTCGAAGCGGGCCCGCTCGAACTTGCGTCCCTCGTCGAATGGCAGGTTCACCGCCGCCTCGGCGCACGCCACGATCTTGAGCGGCGCGGGGTAGCCGCGAGACTCCTTCGCGACCTTGTCACGGGTCGCGGTGAAGTAGGCCGCGGCGTCGTCGAGCTTCACGGTCTCGTCGCGCAGGCGTCGCAATGGGCGCTTCTCCGCAACGACCTTTTCGGTGAACGCAATCGCCGCTTTCGCGAGATCGCCCTGGACGATCTCGTCGATCAGGCCTGCCGGCGCCTTGTCGGATGGCACCGGCTTGCCCGAGACCATGAGGTCGACAGCCGGCTTCACGCCGATCGCGCGCGGCAGCCGCTGCGTGCCGCCTGCACCGGGCAGGATGCCGAGGTTCACCTCGGGCAGCGCGAGCTGGGCGCCGGGCAGCGCGACGCGGAAGTGGCAGGCGAGCCCAAGCTCCAGACCGCCGCCCATCGCGAAGCCGCCGATGGCTGCGACGACGGGCTTCTTCATCGCGTCGATCTTGTCGATGATCTGGTGAAGCGTGGGATCGGTGCTCGCCTTGGGCGAGTTGAACTCGCTGATGTCGGCGCCGCCGGAAAACGCTTTCGCGGTACCCGAGATGACGATCGCCTTGACCGAAGCGTCGCCGGAGGCACGCCCGAGTCCTTCCATGATCCCGATGCGAAGTGCGTGACCGAGCCCGTTCACGGGCGGATTGTCCATCGTGATCACGGCGACCGCGCCGTGAACCTTGTATTCAGCTGTGCTCATGGGAACTCCTGACTGGGATACGCAATTTTACTGCGATCGGGGCTTGCCTTCTCTTTCGTGGCGCGCGCTCAACCACCCCGGCTGCTTCGCAGCCACCCCTCCTTGAAAAGGAGGGGAAACACCCCAACTTCCTCCCGTTCGTATCGTTCCGCCTCTATCCTTGCCCTAGAAATCGTGGTGGAAGCCCAAAGCTAGGACGCGGGGATCAGCGCCGTAGGGCGTCGGGGCACCATTGACGGAGGTGATCGCGCCACCGGTGTAGTCGATGAAGTCGTTCGACTTGTTGGTGATCTGGTTGTAAGAGAGATACAGCCAGGACCGCTTCGAGAACAGGTAGCGCCCGCCGAGCATGAAGCCATTCGCCGAGGTGTTGCTGCAAGTCACCGCGTCGACTGCCGCGCAGTTCTTGATGTCGCCGGTCCAGCCGTATTGCGCCAGCGCCTGGATATTGCCGAAGGTCTGCTCCCAATTCAGCGTCCAGCCGTCCTTCCTCACCGTCTGGCCAGCAAGCAGACCGGTCGCCAGGTTCTGCGACGTTCGCACCCAGATCAGGCCGACCCGCGCGCCAGGCAGGTAGCCCCAGCTCACGCCCGCCTTGTACAGCTGACCCTTCTGCCGGAAAGTCAGGCCCGGGGTCGGATTGCCGGCCGCGGTCGCACCGAACTCGTTGTACTTGACGTTAGCGTAGTCGATCTGGCCATAGACCGGCCCGAAAGTGCCGCGCCAGGTTGCTCCCCAGATCTGACCGTCCGCCTCGATGCTGGAAGACTTGGCCTGTACCGTCTCCTGGCCACCGCCCGGCGTACCGCCCGGTGACCAGCTCAGCGTGAAGTTGTTGCCGGCCCAGGTCGGCGACGTGTACTGGATCATGTTGCTCACGCGCGCCGCCACGATACCGCCGTCGCTCACCCGTCCCAGCTGGGTTCCGTTCGTCCAGGGTATTTCCGCGTTGATGTAATTGGCCGAGAACTGGGCGTTCACGCCGTTCGCCCAGTACATCGACTGACGACCGTAGGTGATGCGACCCCAGCCGGACTGCAGGCCGCCCCACGTGTCGCGCGTGCCCCAGTTGCCGGTCGAAGTGTTCGCCTGACCGCCCTGACCCGTCTGGGTCGAGCCGTTGTCGATGTTGACGCCCGTCTCGATCTGGAAGATCGCCTTCAAGCCGTTGCCGAGGTCTTCGGTTCCGCGCACGCCGACGCGCGAGCTGTTGTCGAACACGCGGAAGCGGCCTTCGCGGCTCGAATCCGTGGCTGCACCGGCGCCGCCGATCGTGGCGCCCGGGGCCTTGTAATAGTCCAGGCCGCCGTCGATCCGGCCGTACAGCTGCACGTTGCTCGACTGTGCGAACGCAGCGGGAGCGACGAGCACGCCGGCGACCGCGGCTGCCATCAGTTCTTTGTTCATGATCACGTTCCCCCTTTTTGAATGCTTGCCCCGGCTTTGCCGGAGTCCGTGTACGTGTAAAGCCCGGAATTCATCGCGCGCTGGCGGATGAGGCCGAGGACCGTCTTCGACCAGGGCATGGGGATGCCGAGCCGATCGCCGATCTCGCATGGCGCGGCGAGGATTGCGTCGATCTCGGGCGCGCGGCCCGCCTCGAAATCCTGCAACATCGATGTCTTGAATGCGCCGAGCTCGCGCGTGACGGCGATGCGTTGATCGGCGGCCATGCCCATGTCGATGCCCAGCGCAGCGCCGATCGAAGCCGCCTCGTTCATCATCTCGCGGACGAGCGCGAGCGTCAGCGGGTCGTCCAGCATCACATCCGCCGTCGAGCCGGTGAGGGCGCTGATGGGATTCATGTTCATATTGCCCCACAGCTTCAGCCACACCTCGCATTGGATTTCGCGTGTCGCGCGGGCGTCGATGCCGCCGCTTTTGAGCGGTGCGAGGATTTTTTCCAACCGCGGGGTCTCCGCGCCCGACGGTTCTCCGACCAGAAGCAGATTGCCTTTGCCCCGCCGGATCACGCCAGGTGCGGGCATCGTCGAGGACAGGTGCACGACCGCGCCGAGAACCTGCTCCGGGGGCAGCGCATGCGCTATGTCACCCTTCGGATCCACCGCATCGAGCCGCGTGCCCGCCAGCTTGCCGCCAAATCCGTGAAAGAACCACCAGGGGACGCCGTTCATTACCGGGACGATCACGGTATCGCGGCCGACCAGCGGTGCAAGGGTTGCGGCGCTCTCGCGCAGGGCGTGGGCCTTCAGCGCAACGAACAGGATGTCCTGAGTGCCGAGGGCAGCCGCATCATCGGATGCCGCGATCTTCGCGACGGTGCGCGCGTCGCCTTCCTCCAGCAGCAGGCCCTCCGCGCGGATCGCCTGCAGGTGCGCGCCGCGCGCGAGGACGCTGACGGTTTCTCCGGCGGCGGCAAGGCGCGCCGCGATCAGTCCGCCGACCGCGCCCGCACCCGCGACGCAGATGCGCGGTCGCGCCTGGCGCGTTGCGTCGCTCATTGCTTGTAGCCTGAATCCTTAACGTCGACGGCACGGACGAGCGAATCGAACACCGCTTCTCCCAGAGCCGTCTCGCCGGGTCCGGAGTCCCGCACCGCCTGCGCGAACACTTCCGGGTCGAGCTTTCGTAGCGGACCGGCGGACGCCGCGGCGATCTGGATGTCGCACGCACGCTGCAGGGTCCAGAGCCACATGAAAGCCTCGGGGATCGTCCGCCCGCAGGTGAGCAGTCCGTGGTTGCGCAGGATCAGCATCTGCCGGTCGCCCATGCTGGCAAGGAGCCGTGACTGCTCGCCTTCGTGCACCGTGACGCCCTCGAATTCGTGATAGGCGACCCGCCCGTAGAGCTGCGCGCCATAGAACGTGTCGTGCGCGAGCCCGGAGTCGAGCGACGCGACCGCCATGCCCGTCGTCGTGTGCGTGTGCATGACGCAGCGGACGTCCGGGCGCGCACCGTGGATCGCGCTGTGGATCACGAATCCCGCGCGGTTGATCGGATACTCGGTCGGGCGCACCGGATTGCCCGCGAGATCGATGGTCACGAGATTCGACGCGGTGACCTCGCGGTAATGCAGCCCGAACGGGTTGATGAGGAACAGGTCCCCCGTGCCGGGCACCTTCAGCGTGATGTGATTGAAGATCATCTCGGTCCAACCGAGATGATCGAAGACGCGGTAGCACGCGGCGAGCTCGACCCGCGCGGCCCGCTCGGCGTCGGTGATCGGGACGGATTGCGCCTCGCGCGCCTGGTTGGACATGTAGAGCGTCATTGCCGTCTCCTGCCGGGCTCCTGACAAGCCATCCCCGCCTGCGCGGGAATGACGGACTTCCTCAAGGATTGCGTAGTGCTCGGATATTACTGGTGTCTGTCCGTTCGGTCGAATCGTCAGAGTCCCCATCCCAGGTGCACCGCCTGGTGGGTCTCGAGATCGCCGGTTGATTCCGAATTCGCAAGCGCGCGGTAGCGACTGCGGAAGAAGATCAGCGCATCGGACGACTCTCTCACGTGCACGGCGCGCACGCGCCCGACGACGAGCAGATGATCGCCCGCGTCGTGGACGGCCTGAGTCTCGCACTCGAAGCTCGCTAGCGCGTCAGGGATGAGCGGCACCCCCGTGTCGCCGATGCGATGGCCGAAGCTTTCCCACTTCGACTCGCCCTGGCGTGCAAAGAGATCGGAGAGCCGCTTCTGCGCGGCGCTTAGAATGTTTGCGGAAAAGAACTTTGCCGAGGCGTAGGTCTCGACGGCACGCACCGTCCGCGCCGGGCAGAAGAGAACGAGCGGAGGGTCGAGCGACACCGAGCTGAAAGAGTTGACGGTCATGCCGACGAGCGCGCCGTCATCGCCCCGCGCGCCGATGACCGCGATGCCGGTCGCGTAGTTGCCGAACGCACGGCGCAGGGATTGGGGGTCGAGCATCGGGGGCACCTGGAAAGAGCGGCGATGCTGCGATGGTAGCGCACGCGCTTGTGTTGTCGGCTGCGGGTCCCTGGCGACTGATTTTTCCCCTCCTTTTCAAAGAGGGATGGCTGCGCAGCAACCGGGGTGGTTCAAGCCCGTTCCGGAACGTCGTAAGTCGCCATGAGATCGTCGACGATCGCATTGAACTCGTCCCACGGCGTCTCGCGGAAGGCGTGGTTGCGCACGATGAACGACGCGCCGGCATAGAACTTCTCGTATTGCTGGTGGCGACCGGCGAACTCGGAGCCCACCATGTCCCAGGCGAGCTTGAAGAGCTTCATGCGGCGCACCGCGTCGGCCTGCGGGGTCTGGAAAAAGGTGGTGAACTGCTTGGCGAGCTTCGGGTCGTGCATCACCGTGATGTCCGCGGGCATCTGGAACACGCCGCCGCCGCAGAGCTCGCGTAGCGTGTCGACGAACGACGTGTAGTTCTGGGTGCACCACTCGAGCGCCGCGTACATCATGCGCCGGTTGAAAGTCGCATAGCCCTCGGGCCAGCTCTCGTAGGCGTTGATCTGGCCGTTCACCATGCCTGCGATCATGCCTTCCACGGCGGACATGTGGCCCAGCACCTCGCGGACGGCCGGCACCTCGGAGGCACCGGTCGATTCCGCAACGCGACTGCAGAGTCCGACGAGCAGCCGCATCTTCGACCAGTACCGGACGTTCGACTGGTGGTTGCCGTAGCAATGGCTCGGCGTCTTGATGTACACCTCGCGCGAGAGGATCGCGTCGTCGTGCACGAAGACGCGCTCCCAGGGCACCTTGACCTCCTCGCAGAGCAGCATGCTGTCGCTCTCGTCGAAGCGGTGCGCGAGCGGACTGTCGAACTCGGTGGTGCCGTGGCGCTCGAACGGCTTGCGAGACCAAAGTGTGAGGCCCTTCGCGTTGACCGGGATCGAGCAGGTGATGGCCTGACGCTTCTGGTCCGGCGCCAGTGGGAGCACGTTGCCGATCCAGATCTCGTCGGCGAACACCGCGCCGGTCGCGAGCATCTTCATGCCCGAGATCACGACGCCGTCCTTTTCCTCCCGCACCACGCCGAGCGTCGGGATCGGCAGGTTCTGGCGCTGGTAAAACTCCGGGTTGCGCGCGGCCTGGGGCGGCAGCACGGCGTAGACGACATAGGAATCCTTGGCGCGGATCTCCTTGTAGTAGGCGAGCAGATTGTCCGCGTAGCCGTGAGGTGCCTTCAGGACATCGGGCTTCATGGCCATGCCCGTGACGAAGCTCGCGACGTGGTCAGGCGAGCGACCGAACATGCCGTAGGTCAGGTCCGCGATCATCTTGTGGCCGATCATGCGGCGCTGCAGATCCTCGCGGGTGCGGGCGCGGAGGTAGTAGATCGAGTGCCGGTCGCCGTCCTCCTCGAACGTCATCGCATCGCGGTTGGCCGGATCACGCTTCATGTCGTAGATGGCGGCCACCGTCCGTGCCGCGTTCCTGAACGCGTCATGCGTGGTGACGTCGTCCACGCGCTCTGATCCGATGTAGATGACCCGGCCGTCGCGCAGCCCCTCGAGATGCTCTTTTCCGGACTTCAGCATGCCTTTCTCCTCTGCATACGGCCGGAGGCACGTGCCCCGATCGGCCGACTTGAACCTGTTACGACGCGAGCGCTCGCTCGAGACTTGCGCCGATCTCGAGCAACCGGCGATCGGCGCCACCCGGCGCGAGCAGCATCAGCCCCACCGGCGCCTCGTCGGATGCGTGGCACGGTAGGCTCAGCCCGCACCAGTCGAGAAAATTTCCGACGGTCGGGTTACGCAACGCGAGGATGTTGACGCGCGCGAATTCCGCATCGTCGGCCTCGAGCGGGGTGAGCCGCGGCGCGACGATCGGCACCGTGGGCAGCGCGAGCGCGTCGAACGGCGCGGCGACTGCGAGCGCGCGCTTCTGAAAATCGGCGCGCTGCACGCGTAGCGTGGCGACTTCGGCCTCGGTGACTGCCGCGCCGCGCCGGATGCGCACGGCGACGCGCGGGTCGTACTGGTCGCCCGCGCGCTCGATCAGATTGCGATGCCAGGCCCAGGCCTCGGCGGCGGCGAATCCGCCCTTCGCGTTGATCGACGGCAATTCCTCGAGCTCCGCGAATTCGATCTCGGTGATCTGCACACCGGCAGCGGCGAGTCGGCGAACGGCGCGCTCGAAGGTGTGGGCGACGGTTGTGTCCATGCCTTCCAGGACGTACCGCTGCGGCAGCCCGAGACGCAGTCCACGCGCTTCAATCGGTTCGAGCTGCCGCGGCACTTCGCCGGCGAGCACCGCATCGAGCATGGCGCAGCAGGCGACCGAAGGCGCGAGCGGCCCGATAGAGTCGAGCGACGCGGAGAGCGGCACCGCGCCGGCGAGCGGGACTCGGCGCGCGGTCGGCTTGAATCCCGTGAGGCCGCACATCGCGGCCGGGATACGGACCGAGCCGCCGGTGTCGGTGCCGATCCCGGCGGCGGCCATGCCATCGGTGACCGACACTGCCGCGCCCGAGGACGATCCACCGGGAATGCGGCGGGCCGCGCGGTCCCAGGGATTGAGTGGCGTGCCGTAGTGCGGATTGAGGCCCAGTCCGGAGAACGCGAACTCGGTCATGTTCGTCTTCCCGACGATCACCGCGCCCGCGCGCCGGAGCCGTGCCACGACTTCGGCGTCACGGGTCGCCGGGGCATGCGAGGCGAGCACCTTCGAGCCCGCAAGCGTGGTCTCGCCGGCCACGTCGAAGAGGTCCTTGATGCTGATCGGGAGGCCGGCAAGCGGGGGAAGCGGGCCCCCTGCGCGTCGCTTGGCGTCCCATTCGTCGGCCTCGCGAGCGGCGCGCTCGGTGTAGAGGCGCGTGAAGACGCGCGCGCCCTGGCCGCGTGGGTCGATCGCCCGCTCGTGCACCTCGCGCAAGAGGGCTGCGCTCGTGACTTCGCCGCGCGCCAGGCGTTCCAGCGTGTGCGTCAGACGTGTGGTCATCGGATGTTCGACTGCACGATGGTGGCGTGGAAGGAATCGATATGCGCATGCATCGCCGCGCAGGCCCCCTCGGCGTCGCGCTTGCGCAGCCGGTCGGCGATCTCGCGGTGCTCGCTCAGCACTGCGAGGAGATGCTTGTCGTCGGAGAGCGAGATGAACCAGAAGCGGAGGCTCCGCTCGTGCAGCGAGAGCAGGATCTCCGCCAGCACCGGATTGCGCGCGGCGCGCGACAGGCTGAGGTGGAACTCGCGGTCGAGCAGCATCAATCCCTCGATGTCTCGCTTCGGCACCAGCGTCTCCGCCCGGTCGATGGTCTCCACGAGCGCGGCGAGTTCCGCATCGGTCGCGCGCTCGGCAGCGAGGCGCACGCAATGCATCTCGGTCACATGCCGGACATCGATGACGTTGAGGATCTCCTCCAGCGAGACCGGTCGGACGAAGGCGCCCTTGCGCGGAATCACCTCGACCATGCCCTCGATCATCAGTCGATTGAGCGCCTGGTTGACCGGCGTGACGCCGAGGCCGAGCTGGGCGCTCACCTGCGCCGCGTTCAGATACGAGCCTGGCCGGTACTCGAGCGTGATCACGCGCCGCTTGATCTCCTCGTACGCAACGTCGCTCAGGCGCGCGCCGGCCGGGCGCCGCAGGCGTGCCCGTCGCCCGGCCACCCGCGCCGGAGCGCCGCGCGCGCGCAGCTGTACGCCGCCCCTCATTGGCCGCACGCCTCCATGCAGTGGGTCGCGCGGCTCACTTCGGCACGTAGTAATGCTGTTCGAGCAGGATGCAGCCGCCGTCGGACTTGAAGGGCCCATGGGCCGCACCGGGCGGCCGGCAGGCATAGGTCGGGCCGGTGAATTTCTCGCCGCCGTTCCCTTTCGCGTCGTTGCCCACGATCAGGTCGCCCGAGAGCATGAACACCTCTTCCCAGTATTCGTGCACGAACGGCACCGTGCTGAACGCGCCGGGATCGATGCGCAGCAGCCGCGCGCGGCTGCCATGGCCGTTCTTCTCGTCGAGCGTGCCGGCGAGGATCTTCTCGTAGAAGCCGGGCGGGTAGCCCGGCACCGGGTGAAATCCCTCCTTCATGCTGACCGACGTGAATTCGAGATGGGGTTTGCGTTCACTCATGATGGATTGCTCCTTTGTTATGCCTCGACGGGTAGGGGCTCGATGCGATACGAATGCGTGATCTTGCGCCCGAGCACCGGATCGTCGAGCTCGATGTCGAATTGCGACGCCGGGCGCACGCCGCCGTGCACCGCGTGCGTTCCGCCGAACATGGCGGTGCCCGGCGGCAGGGCGGATTTTCCGGTGTAGAGCCGCGTGAGCTCTTCCGGATGACGCATGCCGGCGACCGCTCCTTCCTGATACAGCACGCGCTTGCCGTCGATGTGCGCCCAGGACCGCAGGACGAGCCGGTCCCAGTGCGGCGCGACCTCCTCGTAGCGCCACACCTCAGGTCCGATCACCTTCGCGCACATCTGCTTCGAGACCGTGACGTCGACGGCCTCGACCTTGCGGTCGGTGTGATCGGAGCCGACGCCGACCCACAGTCCGTCGGCGAGGCTCAGCATCACGAACTCGACCTCGCCGCTCGAATCGCTCGCCGGCGACCTGTATCGCGTCGGCCGTGGTGAGCAGCGATGCCGCGACGCGGTAGAAGATCGGCGTGCGGCTCGGTCGCTTGACGCCGATCTTCTCCAGCTCGCGGATGTGCTTCTCCACCGCGGCGGCGTCGCGGCCGGTCCAGCCGGCGATGACGAGATTCTCGATCTCGACATCGCCGGTGGACGCGGCATCGCCGGCGCGACGGCTCAGTGCCAGTTTGACTGCCATCTCCTCGACCCTCCTGCGGCCTATTTTGGCGCTGCGTAGGTCTCGAGCAACGTCCACTTGCCGTTTTGCGCCTCCTGGACGTAGACCGGTTTCAGCGCATCGTGATCGGCACCGAACGAGATCGGCCCCTCGAGCGCCGGGAAATCCTTCATGCCCTGGATCGCGTCGCGGATCGCGGTCCGTTCCGCAGCGAGCTTGGACGGGTCGCCGGTCACCTTTGCCTCTTTCATCGCCCAGGCATAGAAGAGCACGATGTCGTACGTCGCCGCGTCGAACTGTGCGGGTGCTGTGCGCTCGGCATTCGCGGCCTTTGCGCGCTTCTCGAACTCCGCCGTGAACTTCTTGGTGCGATCGTTCAGGTCCGCGAAGAAGGTCGACGGGATCGTCGTGCCGTTTCCGGCCGCTCCCATGCGCGTCGGGAGATCAGGGTCGTTGATCGTCGAACCCGCCACGAGCCGCGACTTGAGACCTTGCCGGCGCATTTCCTGCGCGAGCTTGATGGCCGCTTCCGGTGGTGCGCCGACGCCCACGAGATCGGTCGGCGTCGCCTTGAGCTGCGCGACCTGTGCGGACATGTCGAACGCGGAGAGCTTGAAGTCCACCGAGAGCTTGACGTCCACGCCCGCCTGCTTCATGACGCCGGGGAGCACCTTCTCGCCCATCGCGCGCGAGATCGTGTCGTCGTTCGCATAGGCGACCGCCCCGGTGGCCATCGGCATTCCCTTCGACTTGAGCGCGCTCATCACGCGGGAAAACATGTAGCCCTCGTTCGACGTGTTGCGGAAGGCGTACTTGAAGTTCGCGACGAGCTTCGGCGCCGAGGATGCCATCGACATGATCATCACGCCGCTCCGGTCCGCGGCGGGTGCCGCGACCTGCATCTGACCCGAGCTGAACGGTCCGATGATCGCGAGCACCTTGTCGTCTTCGGCGAACTTGCGCAGCCCCACGACCGTCTGGCCGGGATTGCCCGCGGTGTCGAATGCGATGTAGCGGAGCTTCTTGCCGTTCACGCCGCCGGCCGCGTTGATCTCGTCGACCGCCATCTTTGCGGCGATCTCGTTCGAGCGCGACAGGCTGACGAACGGCCCGGTCTCCGCGGTGAGATAGCCGAGCGTGAGCTCGCTCTGGGCCACCGCGCCCGTCGAGGTGACCAGGCCTGCGACTGCCAGGGCGGCAACCGCGAATTGCATGATTCTCCTGAACTTCATTGTCGACTCCTCTTCCTTGTTGACCCGTTGGCGGGGGCTCGGGCCTCGACCCCTTGGCCGGCAATCACGCCGGCCCCTGCAAAGCTGTTTGCGACGCGTGCGGCGCGGCCGTGCCGCTTCCCGCGCCGAGATAGGCGTCGCGGAGACGATCGTCGGCCGCGAGCTCGTCTGGCCGGCCTTCGAGCACGAACCGACCGAGCTCCATGACGTATGCGTGCCGCGCGATCTCGAGCGCCTTGCGCGTGTTCTGTTCGACCAGCAGGATCGTCAGGCCTTCGCGGTTCAGGTCCGAGAGGAGCCGGAAGAGCTCGCCGACCAGCCGCGGGCTCAAGCCGAGCGAAGGCTCGTCGAGCATCAGGAGCCGGGGCTTCGCGAGCAGTCCGCGACCGATCGCGAGCATCTGCTGCTCGCCGCCCGAGAGCACCGAGCCGCGCATGTGGCGCCGCTCGGCGAGATTCGGAAAACGCTGGTAGATCGCGTCGATCTCTCCGCGCAATGCGCCGCGATCGCGCCGTCCCCAGGCGCCCATCAGCAGGTTCTCTTCGATGGAAAGCCCCATCACGATCCGCCGGCCTTCGGGCACCAGGACGATTCCGCGCGTGACACGCGCGGCGATGCTGGCGCGCGTGACGTCGTCGCCGCCGAGCAGCACCCGGCCGGATCGCGCCGGCAGCATGCCGAGAATGGCCTTGAGCAGCGTGCTCTTGCCCGCGCCGTTCGCGCCGAGCACGGCGACCACCGCACCTTCCTCCACCGTCAGGCTCGCTTCCTTCACGGCGTCGAGGCGCCCGTAGCCGGTGGAGAGTCGTTCGATGTCGAGCAGCGCCATCTGTTCAAGCCTCGGTGCCCAGATACGCTTCTCGGACGGCGGGATTGGCATGCGCCTCGTGCGGCGTGCATTCGGCGATCTTGCAGCCGAAGTTGAGCACGACCACCTTGCGGCAGAACGCGCCGATGAAGTGCATGTCGTGCTCGACCACGAGCAGCGTGATGCCGGTGTCCGACACACGCTCGAGGTGATGCCGCAGCGCGTCACTCTCGGCGGGATTGAGGCCGGCGGCGGGTTCGTCGAGCAGCAGCATGCGTGGCCGCGCGGCGAGCGCGCGGATGAGCTCGATCCGCTTCTGCACGCCGTAGGGCAACGTTCCGGTCGTCTCGTCGGCGTACTCGCCCAGACCGGCCTCGGCGAGCGCCGCGCGCGCCTCGATGCGCCAGCGATTGCCGGGCAGCAGATTGACCGGCTGCAACATGCCGAGCGCGGAGCCGTTACGGGCGTTCTGCGCGATCATCACATTCTCGATCGCGGTAAGGTGCGGCATGAGACGGATGTTCTGGAACGTCCGCGCGAGCCCGAACCGGATGCGCTTCCGCGAAGGCACGTGCGTGATGTCCGCGCCGTCCAGGACGATGCGTCCCGAATCCACCGGGTAGACGCCGGTGATCAGGTTGAATGCGGTGGTCTTGCCCGCCCCATTCGGTCCGATCAGCGCTACCCGGTCACCCGCATACACCGCGAACGTCAGATCTTCGATGACCTTCAGGCCGCCAAAGCTCTTGTTGAGCCCGGTGACGTCGAGGAGCGGCCGCGCGGGCGCATTCATGTTCCGCCTCCGGCCAGCGCGGCGCGCCGCGTGCTGAAGAGCCGGCGCAGCAGCGCTCCGGTGAGCACGCCCTGCGGGCGCCAGAGCATCAGCAGCAGGATCAACACCGCGAAGATGACGTAGCGCCACTCCGCGCTGCCGCGCAGCACTTCGGGAAGAAGCGTGAACACCGCCGCACCGAGCAACGGACCGAGCACGGTTTGCGTGCCGCCGAGCAGTACGTAGAGGACGACGTAGATCGACAGCAGGACGTTGAAGTTCTGCGCTTCGATGTAGCTGAAGTGGTGCGCCTGCAGCCCGCCGGCGAGACCGGCCACTGCGGCACCGATCGTGAATGCCGCGGTCTGCAGGCCGCGCGCCGAAAGACCCATCTGGTCGGCAGCCGTCTCGTCGTCGCTCACGGCCATGACGCTGATGCCGAACCGCGTGTTGAAGAGCAGCACGATTGCGACGAAGACGATTGCCGCGGTGGCCGCTATTGCGGGAAATCCGAGGAAGGCCGAAACAGGATAGCCCGAGGCGCCGCCCACCACGTCCAGGTTGAGGATCGTCGCCTGCACGACCTGGGCGAACGCGAAAGTCGCCAGAGCGAGATAGATGCCGCGCGTGCGCAGGATCGGGAATGCGACGATGAGGCCCACCACGCCGGTGAGCGCCATCGCCACGAGCGAGGCCAGGATCGGGGCGACGCCGTGTTGATTGCTCAGGTAGGCGGAGATGTACGCGCCGACCGCCATGAACCCGGCGATTCCGAGATTGAGCTGGCCGGCGACGATCGGCAGAAACGCCGCGTAGGCGAGAATGATGTTGATGGCGAGCAGGACCAGCACGCCTTCGAGATAGCCGCTCATCACACGCGTCCCCCGGCCGGCGTGCCGCCGCCGAGCAGGCCGGTCGGCCGGAAGAAGAGGATCACCAGCAGCAGGCCGTACACCCAGATGTCCACGGTGCGCGCGCCGAACCACTGGATCGCCGCGGTCTCCACGATGCCGATGGCGAGCCCGCCCAGGATCGCGCCCCAGATGTTTCCCATGCCGCCGATCACCATCGCCGAGATGGCCTTGAGCGCCACCTCCTCGCCCATGAACGGATGGACCTGCTGGTAGGTGATGGCGAATGTGAAACCGGCGAGCGCCGTGAACACGCCGCCGATCAGGAACACCACCGGAACGATCCGCCCGACCGGAATGCCCAGCATCGCGGCCGTCTCGGCGTTCTCGGCTATGGTGCGCAACCCCCGGCCGACGCGCGTGCGCTTGAGCACGAGATCGAGCGCCCAGATCGCGCCGACCGCCCCGATGAGGCCCACGATCTGCGGCACGCTGACCACCGCGGACCCGACCGTCACGCTGACGCTCCGGAACGGCAGCTCGACGCGCTGCAGGTCCGAGCCCCACGCGATGAGCACGCTGTTCTCGAACAGGATCAGGAACGCCATCGAGCTCACCAGCGGGATCATGTGATTGCCGCCCTGCATCCTCTGGTAGGTGAAGCGCTCGACGAGGAGCGAGGTGACCGCGCCCACCGCCACCGCGAGCAGCAGCACGGCCGCCAGGGGCATGCCCGCGCGCAGCCCGGCCCACACGGACATTCCCGCGAGCATGAAGATGCCCGGGATGCTGAAGTTGAGGAAGTTGAGGATCCCCATCGTCAGCGTGAAAGCAAGTGCGACCATCGCGTACACCGCACCGAGCGACAGGCCGTTCACGATTTGCTGGGCGAGCATTCGTTTCCCGGGAAAAGACGTGCGGAAGAGGCCTGGATTGCCGGGGGGCGCTGCTCCGTACAGCGGTCCGGACCGGCAGATTATAAAAGTTGTGTGAAATTTTACAACGATTGCAGCACGCGGCCGCGGACAACTCCGTTATCCTCGCGCAAGTGGGGACCCAGGGGCATCTGAGCGGGATAGGAGTGGATTCCCGCCTGCGCGGGAATGACGAATGACCAGACGGATTCCCGCCTGCGCGGGAATGACGAGTGACCAGATGGGTATCCGCTTCCGCGGGAACGACCGCTACAGCAGTGGACGCGCTAGCCGTAAAAGGCGAGCGGGCGATGGTCCTCGATGTTGAGGCCCTGCGCGTAGCTCACGCCGATCTCCTCGAGATGGCGCAGCACGGAGGAGTCCTCGACGCGTTCCGCAACCGTGTGGACGCCGGTGCCCTGGCACAGGCGGTTCACGGCGGCAACCCGCGAAAGCGACGTGGCGCTGTCGAGAAGATTCTGTACCAGCGAACCGGAAAACCGGACGAAGTTCGCGCGCAGGGCCTGCATCGCAGTGCGCGATGCGGACCCGCAGCTGGACGATCCGACCGCGAACTTGCAGCCCAGGCGGGTCAGGCTGTTGATATTCGGGTGCGCATTCGACGGCAGGTCGCTCGCCACGTCCTCGGAAATCTCCAGGCACAGGACGCCCGGGTCCAGATCGCGCGCGCGCAGCGCGCCTTCCACGAATGAAGCGAAACCGGAAGCGTTCAGCGACTCGAGCGTCGGGTTGAAATTCAGGATCACCTCGCGACCCGGACGCGCGCTCCGGCACCAGTCGAGCGCGCGTTCGATCACGCGCCGGTCGAGCTCGGCCATCAGCTCGTCGCCCTCGATCAGGGAAAGAAAGAGTCCGGGCGCGGTCTGTCGGTCTTCCTCGGCACGCAGCCGGATCGAGACGTCGAGCAGAAGCGGCGATTCCATTCCGGCGTTCAGCCGCACCACTTCCTGGCAATGCAGAATCAGCTCCTCGTCGCGGAAAAGCTTCGAGAGCTTTTCGGACGCGGACAGTTCTGCGGGCTGCAGATTCTCGATGAACTGCGCGCCGGGGACGCTTAGCCACGGCTTGCTCTCGCAGGCAACGAACCCGTGCGTCGGCGGGACGATCAGACCTGCGGAGAGTGCGCGGTGAGCAATCATCTCGGTGCGGCTCGCGAGTAGCGGGTCTCGTTTGTCCCGGTAAGGGGGTTAGGTATTCTTACCGATACCTTGCGCGTCCAGACTAATCCTGCCCTGCAACCAATAGAAGGCCTATTCCACAGATGTGACAGAAGTTGACATTTCCCGTCGATGCTTTTTACGGCCCGATTTTGAGCACGCACCGCGCAGATCGTGCCGCAGACACTCTACTCAGTAAGGAACGTTCGGTCCCTGCCACGCGTCATCGCGGGGCCGGGCGCGGGCTATGGCCTCGCTCGCTTCGCACCATCCCTCGCATGCATTTCGACCCGGTCGCCGGCGCCAGATATTGAGCAGCGCCTTGCACTTTGCGTAGAAATGGAAAAACCGCAGGACTTTGCGGCGTTCGTCCGGCGCCAGCGGACCGGCGGCGCAGATCAGCTTGTCGTCGCTCATGCCGCGATCAGTCAGCGTCACCGCACCCCAGGCCCGCACCCGCTTGCGCGTACCGAACGGCAGGCGTGGCCCCAGCACCACTGCGTCGAGCAGGTCGCCCTCGAGGCCGATGAACTGCGGCACCGACCCGTAGTTGAAGGGGCACGGCAGGGGCGATACGAAATCAACGTGACCCGTGGACCCGCGCTTGATGAAGCTGCCGCGCGGCACCTCGATCAGAACCTCGATCTCCGGGGGATCCTGCTGCGCGCCGCGACTTGCGTTCGACATGGGAAGGGCGATCTCGGCCGGCGCGTTGGTCAGCCGACCCTGCGCGGGCGCCGGCCATTCGCCCCGTTCCCGTTGTTCGCCGCATTGACGTCGCTCGCGATCCGGGCGAACGCGCGCTCGGAGCCGGCCAGCATGGCGGCCACGATCCGGCGCGCGCCGCGAAAATCGGCGCCGGAGAGTGCGCCGAAGAACACGTCGTTCACCGCCTGCACCTCGGGCATCACCCGATCGAGAAGCCGTTCGCCGGCCGCCGACAGGCGGAGCAGGGCGCTCCGCCCGTCCTGCGGATTCGGTCGCTTCACCAGCAGTCGTCGGCCCACCAGGATGCCGACTTCCGTCGTCACGAAGGCGCGGCTCACGCGCAGGTAGTCCGCCACGGCGCTCAGCCGCACTCCGGATGCCGCGGGATGCGCGCGCTCGAGCTGCGCGATCGCCATCAGCATCGTGTACTGCGGACCCGTCACCCCTGCGAGCTGCGCGAGACGGTCGCGCGTCGCGCGCATGCGCTCGGCAACGGTGAGGAGATCCGACACGAAATGCCGGAAGGCGGCGTCGCTGCCCCCGCGCAGCAGCGCAGAGCGCGAGGTGCTGAGCGGCGGCCGGAACCCCTCGGCGGACGGCGCCGCGCGCCGCGCCATGCGTGCCGCGCGTGCCGCGGCCGATGGTGTCGCGAGTTCCTCGCCCGGGCGCTCAGGCATCGACCCAGCCGGAGTCCTGCAGCAGATGGGACTCGATCGGGATGTGCAGGCTGTCGTGCACCGTGTTGTAGAACTTCCAGAATCCGACGACGCATGCGAGCTCGATGATCTGCGGCGGCGTCGCGTGCTGCTTCAGCCGCGCGAGGATCTCGTCGGGAACGTTCGGCGCGTCGGTGGAGGCGGCCAGAACGTAGTCGATGCAGGCGCGCTCGAACTCGTTCTTCGGCCGGTACTCGCCCGACAGGAGCTCCTGGAGATCGCCGTCGGTGAGTCCCCAGCCCTCGGAGCCGGAATCCTTGGAGCGCTTCAGCATCGAGCAGCTGTGCGCGGTGCAATACGCGCAGCCGTTCGTCTTGCAGGCGATCGCGGCGAGCTTGCGCTTGAAGAGCTGATCGATGGTCGAGCTCGGGTCGCGCATGACGTTGCTGTTCAGCCGGAAGAGGGTCTCGGCGATCTCGGGCCGGTACGCGTAGAGCTTGAGCGCGTTGGGAAGGAAGCCCATCCGCTTCACGTAAGGCTCGACGACCGAGCGTAGCCGGTCGACGACTTGCTCGTCCGGGACGTACGGAATGAACGGTTCTGCTTCGACGGTGACGCGGGGGGCGGGTGCATTCATGGGGCAGTTCCTTTAGCAGGGTATTGGAATGTATCGAGAACGCGCAGGTGGGGATGTACAAGGGGCTTGCCCCTTGTTCGTTCCGGGGGATATACAAGGGGGCTTTCCCCCTTGTTCGTAAATCCGGGTTCTTACTCGCACGCCGCTTTCGTTTCTCGAAGCCACTACGGCAGAAATGTCAGAGATAGTCTGCTAGATGCACCTTGCCCCAGTGCTTGGGCCAGCTGCGCTCGAAATCTTTCGGGTCGTGGCGCGACTTGATCGTGGCGTCGATGCCCATTTTCCCGACCGTGCGCCAGAACGGGTCGGACTCGAGCGGCTTGGCGCTCGGGTCGTAGGGCGAGCCGCGCGTGTGCGGGACGATGATGATGTCGCGCGCCGGGTCGCAGCGCGTCGCCATGGCGTGATAGACCTCGGAGGGCTTGTCGATATCGGTGTCGGGGCTGACCGCCACCACCATCTTCGTGTTCAGCCACGGCGAGCCCATCGCCAGCATCAGGGCATCGTTCACGTAGCCTTCGCGCGGGTAGTCGAACTGCAGGATGCAGGAGACTGCCGCGCCCCAGGTGGGGAAGCGCACGTCCTTCACCTTCAGCCCCATCTCGGTGAGACGGTTGTAGAGCATCGCCTCGTGGCAGAGCCGCGGCAGGGGCTGATGGTCGGTGTCCGGGCAGGTCTGGTGGTTGCGGTAGATCGGCCGGTCGCCCCGCATCGTGATCGCGGTGATCGCGATGCTCGGCAGCTTCGCGGTCTTCGGCAGGTAGTAGCTGCTCGGCGACACGGATACGCCCACGTCGGACAGGCCATCGAGGCTCACCTCGCCTTCGACGACGATCTCGGCGTGTGCCGGAACGTTGAGGTCGATCGTCTCGGCCGGGACCATCTCGACGTCCTGGTCCATGATCGTGCCGACCATCTCCATCTCGCCCCACTGGTCCATGTGCAGCCCGGAGAAATTCGACATGATCTCGTAGGCCGGATGCACGCCGAACACGAAGGCCATCGGCATCGTCTTCCTGCCGAGCTCGCGGTGCTTGCGCATGACGATGTGGGTGTGGGGCGTGACGAAGCTCGGCAGGCCCTGGCGCGGGCCGGAGACGATCGTCCCCGCGTGCGACGAGTTGTAGAAGCCCGTCTCCGGATCCTTCACGATGTTCATCGCGGTCACGTACGGCCGCGTCTCGTGCTCCGAATGGATCGGCACGGGGAGCTTGGTCCAGTCCGCGTCCTTGCCGAGGCGCTTCACCTCCTTGACGGGGCCGTCCTTCACATGGACGAAGCCGCGCGGGGGCTTGCGCAGCCGGTAGGCGAGGGTCTGTAGATATTCCTCGCGTGGCACGCCGAGGACCCGCGCCTGGTACTCGCGGTGCTTGACCAGGATGTCGCACAGCCGGAATCCCGGGTACTCCACGATGTTCTCGAAGAGGATCGGCTCCTCGCTTTGCGCCGAAAGCGCGCCGATGTCGTCGATGCGCACCGGCTTCGTGATCCGGACCACGACGTCCGAATTGGTTTCGAGGTAGCCGCGCAGGTCCCGGTCGAGCGGCTTCACCGGGGAGCGCGGCGGCGCGGAGTGGATGATCGAGAGCTTCGACATGGCGCGCTCCTTTTCCGGGCGGGAGGACGGGATAAGATTATTAAGTTACTTAACTAAAGTCAAGCGGGCCGCCGCGACCTGGCGGGAGCGCCGGCAAGAGTTTATGATTGCCGTCGGGCAGTGCGTCCGCCCGAGCACATCGCGAATGAGATGGTCGTCGAATTGAAGTTTCATGTCCTCGTGAGTGCCTGCGGCATTCTGGTTGCCGCGAGCCTTGGCGGCTGCTCGAGCACCTTCCCGCTCATGCCCACGCCGGCGGTATACACCGGTAATGCGGCCCGGCCACTCTTCGCGAGCACGCCCGCGGTTCGCGAGACGCCTGCCATCGACCTGCTCTATGTGACCGATCGGGCGCCTGCTACGTCGCCCGACGATCCGCTCCCCTACAGCGCCGACCGCTCGCGCCAGATGGCATTCGGATCGGTCGCGGTTGAGTTCGACGAGTCCGTTACCTGGGACGTGCTCGTCAAGCAGAGCACCGCGACGAACCGCACGGTGCCCCTCGATCTGAAGCTCGGCAAGACGGAAGAGATCGGACGCTTTCCGCACGTCGCGTACGCGATTGCAGAGGCGCCCGGGGGCTTCACCCGGGATCCCGCCGTGATCGACGCCCACGAAAAGGCGGCTGCACAGCTGCAAGCCGAAGTCGCGCGCCGCATCGCCGCGTCGCCACGCAAGGAGGTGGTGCTGTTCGTGCACGGCTATGCGAACACGTTCCAAGATGCGGCGCTCACGATGGGCGAGCTTTGTCACTACCTCGGCCGCGAGTTCGTCTGCGCGATCTTCAGTTGGCCGGCGGGTGGCTCGCGCGGCCTCTTCTTCGGCTACAACGTCGACCGCGAGTCGGGTGAATTCGCGGTCTGGGATCTGAAGAAGGCGATCCGGATCATTGCCGACACGCCCGGCGTCGAACGCCTGCACCTGATCGCTCACAGCCGTGGAACCGACGTGCTCACGACGGCGCTCGCACAACTGTCCATCGAATCATATGTCGGAAAGTACAGCATTGGCCGGCGCTACAAGATCCGCAACATCGCGCTCATGGCGCCCGACATGGATGCGGACGTGGCAACCGCCAAGGTCTTCAACGTCCTCTCCGATCCGGACCTGCCGTACGGTGCCGCGCCTAGCCGGCGGGGCGTGTTCGCGTATCCGGGAATGCAGCTGACGGTTTACGTATCGCCCGACGACAAGGCGCTCGGCCTCGCGCAATATCTTTTCGGCAGCCTGCGCAGGCTCGGGCGCATCGATTCGACGACGTTCAGCCCCGTCGAAATCGAATCGTTGCGAAGAATCGGAATCATCGACATCGTCCAGGTGTCCGGCACGACCGATTACTTCGGTCACAGTTATTTCACTTCGAATCCCGCAGTGAGCTCGGATCTCATCGCGATGATCCGCTACGGGCTGAAGCCGAATGAGCCTGGGCGGCCGCTGATCGAGATCGCGAAGCCGTTGTGGCGGGTGACGCCGGTACAGCGCTGATCTCGGATGGTCAGTGCGGCGCGATGCGCGCGACGAGCACCGCGGCGCGGCCCGCGCGCACGGCTTCCTGGCAGCGCGCGATGGCCGCAGGCAGGTCGTCGGACTCGGCCACGCACTCGGCCTGCGCGCCGCATGCCTCCGCCACCTTGTGGAAATCGATCTTGGGCGCGAGCACCGACTGATACTCGCCTGCGCTCTTCGCCGCTCCGTCCGGATACACCCGCAGCGTCGCCGACTTGACCGCCTCCCAGCCCGAGTTGTCGAGCACCACGGTGAAGATCGGCAGCTTGTACTGCTTCGCCGCAGCGTAAACCGCTAGCGGCGTGCTGAAATAGAACGAGCCGTCGCCCACGATCTGCACGACGTTGCGGTCGGGGCGTGCGAGCTTCACTCCGAGCGATATGCCGCCCGACCAGCCGAGCCCGCCGCCGGCCGTGCCGACGAACGTGCCCGGACGCGTGCGCGGAATCTGCCCCTGCACGACGAGCGCGTTGCGCACTCCTTCGTTGACGACGATCGTATCGGCGTCGATCGCGCGTCCGACCTCGGCGCAGACATACGCCGCGGTGAGCGCGTCCTTCTTACCGCGGTCGGTAGCCGCTTTCGCAATTGCCTCGCGCCGCGCGGCATTCGCGCCCGCCCAGGATTCGATCCGGCTCCGGGCATGATCGCGCGAGGCTTGCGTCGAGCGCTCCTTCACCGCTTCGAGCAGCTGCGCGAGAATCCGGGCGCTCGCGCCCTGAACGCGCAGGTCGGCAGGAAAATCCCATGTCGGGATGTCTTTCTTGATCGTGTCGACGTCGATCTGCGCCCACCACGTGGCGGGATTCTCGCGTCTATCCTGCAATACCCACGGCACATCGACATCCACCATCATGCCGACGTCCGCGTGCGCGAGCTCGGCGACCGGCGAGTAGCCGCCGAAGCACGGCGACTCGCGATCGATGTTGAGGTGGTGGGGACTGTTCTCGAACACGCGGATGCCGGCGAGCCGTGCAAGTGCGTCGATGATCGCCGGCGCCTCCGGCTGCCGCCCTGCATAGGCGGTCACCAGCAATGGACGCTCCGCGGCGACGAGCTTGTCGGCGATCATGCCGATCGTCTCGGGGTCGGCGCCACCAGCCCTGAATGCACCGTACTTCTCGGCGGGGAACGATGCGACCGCGGATTCGTCCCATTCCGCGGCGAGTGCCTCGCGCGGCAGATTGAGATAAACGGGGCCGCCCGGGTCGCTCTGCATTACCGTGTGCGCCCGGCGCAACACCTCCTTTGCGACCACGCCGGCCTCGAGCGCATGCTCCCATTTGGTGTAGGGCCGGACGATCGACGCCATGTCGCGCACGTCCTGCATGTAGTGAATGTAGTTGTCGCGCGAGCCCAGCAGCTCGCCGCGCGACGTTGCGGGCGCGCGCCCGGCCATGACCATGACCGGAACACGCAGGCGCTGCAGGTTGTGCATGCCCGTGGCCACGTTGCCCGTTCCGACGTCCACGTGCACCAGCACGGCCTGGCCGCGGCCGGTCGCCAGGGCATAGCCACCTGCCATGTGGATCGCGACGTTCTCGTGCGGACACAGCACGAACTGCGGGGCACGTCTTCCGTCCCGCTTCCACCGCGCCAGCTCCTCGATGATCGGGGCATGGTCGGTGCCGAGGTTGGCGAACACGTGCTCGATGCCGAGCTCGTTCAGCCCTTCGAGCAGGTAGTGCGCGGTGCTGCGTTTCGCCACGGATATCCTCCAGTTCGCCGGCGCCAGTCGGCGGGCAGTATAGCCGAGCGCATGTGTTCTACCTGCGAGTTGACACCCCGGGTCGCCGGGCGGTAATTTGGCTGGCCGGCCCTTCGTGCCAGGCGCACCCACCGGAGGAATACGAATATGCTGCGCGGCCTGATGCAGGACGCTCCCCTGCTGATCTCATCGATCATCCAGCACGCGGACCACTGCCACGGCGATACCGAGGTCGTGTCGCGGGCCGTGGAAGGCGGGATACACCGCTACACGTATTCCGACGCGCACCGGCGCGCGCGACAGCTCGCACAGGCGCTCACGCGACTCGGCGTCGGCGGCGGCGACCGCGTCGGAACGCTCGCCTGGAACGGCTACCGCCATCTGGAGCTCTACTACGGGATCTCGGGAATGGGCGCTGTCATGCACACGATCAACCCGCGGCTGTTTCCCGAACAGATCGCCTACATCATCGGCCACGCCGAGGACCGGTTCGTCTGCTTCGATCTGACGTTTGCGCCGCTCGTCGAGAAGCTCGCGCCGCAATGTCCGGGCGTGCGGGCCTGGGTGGCGCTGACCGATCGCGCGCATCTGCCCACCGCAAAGATTCCGAACCTGCTTTGTTTCGAGGACCTGATCGGAGCCGAGGACGGCAACTTCGAATGGCCGCAACTCGACGAGTGGACCGCTGCAGCGCTCTGCTACACGTCGGGCACGACCGGAAATCCGAAGGGGGCGCTCTACACGCACCGCTCGACGCTGATTCACGCCTATGCTGCGTCGCTGCCCGACGTGTTCAACGTCTCCGCACGCGACGTCATCCTGCCGGTGGTGCCGATGTTCCACGTCAATTCCTGGGGCATCGCCTACCTCGCGCCGATGAACGGAGCAAAACTCGTACTGCCCGGCGCGGCGCTCGACGGCAAGAGCCTCTACGAGCTGTTCGAGGCGGAGCAGGTGACCACCACCGCGGGCGTGCCCACGGTCTGGCTCGCCCTGCTGACATACATGAAGGAGAACAAGTTGCAGTTCTCGTCGCTCAAGCGTGCGGTCGTGGGCGGCTCGGCCTGTCCGCCGGCGATGATCGAGACGTTCGCCGAGTACGGCGTCGACTGTCAGCACGCCTGGGGGATGACCGAGATGAGCCCGCTCGGAACGTTCGGTACCCTGAAGGCGAAGCACCTGGGAATGTCGCCAGCAGAGCAGTTCAAGACGCGCGTGAAGCAGGGCCGCGCGATCTTCGGCGTGGAAATGAAGATCGTCGATGCCGACGGCAAGGAGCTGCCGCGCGACGGCAAGGCATTCGGCGACCTGATGGTACGCGGGCCGTGGGTCACGACCGGCTATTTCAAGGGGGAGGGCGGCAACATCCTGCGCGACGGCTGGTTTCCGACCGGCGACGTGGCGACGATCGACCCAGACGGCTATATGCAGATCACCGATCGCTCGAAGGACGTGATCAAGTCGGGCGGCGAGTGGATCAGCTCGATCGACCTCGAGAATATCGCGGTGGCGCATCCGGCGGTTGCCGAGGCGGCCGTGATCGGCGTCGCCCATCCGAAGTGGGACGAGCGTCCGCTCCTCGTCGTCGTGAAGAAAGCCGGTGCCGACGTGTCGCGCGCGGATCTGATCGCGTTTTTCGAGGGTAAGGTCGCCAAGTGGTGGATTCCCGACGATGTGGTGTTCGTGGAGACTCTTCCGCACACCGCCACAGGCAAGCTCCTCAAGACGCAGCTGAGGCAGGATTTTACGGCCCACAAGTTGCCCACCGCCTGATCCGAGGCCGTATCCGCGAGGACCCGTCATTCCCGCGTGCGCGGGGATGACGATCCAGCGAGGGGATGACGACTTCGCGAGGGGATGACGATCTCGCGCGGAGATGACGATCTCGCGCGGGGATGACGGATTCAGAGATTTCCGGGCGTTTGACTTGTCGTATTTACTTTCCGATTTCCGGAGTGCATCGTCCATTCGGGCGGGCTCGCAAACCGCCTGTTGGCGGTACACTCCACCAGCTATGCACCAGGTCTTCCAATGAGCGAAATCAACGTCGAAAAATCCGCGCAGGTGCTGCGCATCCAGCTCGATCGTCCCGCGAAGAAGAATGCCCTGACTGCGGGCATGTACCGGGCATTCGCCGATGCATTGCGTAGCGCCGCGACCGACGCCGATGTCCGCGTCATCCTCGTGCACGGAACACCCGACGCATTCACTGCGGGCAACGACTTGCAGGATTTCCTCGCGAATCCGCCGCGCGGTCCCGAGAGCCCGGTGTTCGCCTTTCTGGACGCGGTGACGCACGTCGAGAAGCCGCTCGTCGCTGCTGTGAACGGCGTTGCCGTCGGCATCGGCACGACGATGCTCCTGCACTGCGACCTCGTCTACGCGGGACAGGATGCAAGATTCTCCATGCCGTTCGTCAATCTCGGGCTGTGTCCGGAGGCGGCATCGTCGTTCCTGCTCCCTGCGCTGGCGGGCTATCAGCGGGCCGCGGAGCTGCTTCTGCTCGGCGAGCCGTTCGACGCCCAGAAGGCGCTCGCGGTCGGCATCGTGACGGAGGTCGTGCCCAACGACCTTGCGCTGGAAGCGGCCGAGCAGGCCGCCCGCAAGCTGGCCGCCAAGCCTCCCGCATCGGTGCGGCTGACGAAGCGGCTCCTCAAGTCGCAGACGAAAGCGATGATGGAAGCGGCGCTTGCCGAGGAACTGCAAAATTTCGGCGAGCGGCTCGTTTCAGGCGAGGCGAAGGAAGCCTTCGGCGCTTTCCTCGAGAAGCGCAAGCCCGATTTCACGCGATTCAACTGAGACCGCGTAAGCGAGGAGGAAAGGTGAAGCGGCGATTCAAGCAGATCGATGTGTTCAGCGCGAAACCCTTCATGGGAAATCCGGTCGCCGTCGTGCTCGACTGTGCGCACCTGACCGCGCCGGACATGCAGATGATCGCGCGCTGGGCGAATCTTTCCGAGACGACGTTCGTGCTGCCTCCCGAGCAGGGCGGCGACTACCGGATCCGGATCTTCACTCCGGTGAGCGAGCTGCCGTTCGCGGGTCACCCCGCGATCGGGACGGTGCATGCCGCGCTCGAGTCGGGCGTGCTGCCGGCCGGCAAGGACGAGTACATCCAGGAATGCGGCGCGGGATCCTTGCGCGTGCGCGTCGAGCAGGCCGGTCCGGAGCGCCATCTTTTCGTGGAGGCGCCGTCGGCAACACTGCGGCCGATCGAGGACGACCAGCTAGACGAGCTGAACATGGCGCTGGACACCGACGCCGGACCCACCGTTCGGCCGCAGGTCGTGAGCGTCGGGCCAACCTGGGCGGTGCTCGATCTCGGGGAGGCCGACACGGTCTCGATGTTGCAGCCGAAGATGAGCTCCCTCGCGACCATCTCGCGCGCGATGAACATCACGGGTGTCGCGGTATTCGGGCGCGAGCGCGACTCGGACGTCGCACTGCGGGTGCGGGCATTCGCGCCCGCCGAAGGCGTGCCGGAGGACCCGGTCTGCGGGAGCGGCAACGTCTGCATCGCGGCGTTCCTGCGCGAGTCCGGTCTGCTCTCGAGCGTGGGCAACTTCTACAGCGTCAGCCAGGGGCGCGAAGTAGGTCGCGACGGAAAGGTGCACATTCGGGTGGACGTCAAGACCGGCGCGATCGAGCTCGGCGGCGCAGCCATCACCTGTATCGACGGGACGCTCGACTGCTGAGAACTGCGCGCAGTGGACCAGTCAGGCCGGACCAGGAAAGCCAATCACATGAGCCTCAAAGGCAAGACTCTCTTCATCACCGGGGCATCGCGCGGGATCGGGCTCGAGATCGCGAAACGCGCCGCGCGCGATGGCGCGAACGTGGCGATCATCGCCAAGACCGAGCAGCCGCACGCCAAGCTACCGGGCACGATCTACACTGCCGCCGAGGAGATCGCGGCTGCCGGCGGGCAGGCGCTGCCCGTGCCGGTCGACATTCGTGACGATGCGAAAGTGGCCGACGCGGCAAAGCGTGTGTCGGAGCACTTCGGTAGCATCGACATCCTGATCAACAATGCGAGCGCGATCTCGCTGACCGGCACGGGCGAGACGCCGATGAAGCGCTTCGACCTCATGCTCGGCGTGAACATGCGCGGCACCTACGCCTGCTCGCAAGCCTGCCTGCCGTACCTCAAGGCGGCCGCGAAAGCGGGCCAGAATCCGCACATCCTCAATCTCTCGCCGCCGCTCAACCTCGACCCGCGCTGGTTCAAGAACCACGTCGCCTACACGATGGCGAAGTACGGAATGAGCATGTGCGTTCTCGGCATGGCCGAGGAGTTTCGCGACGACGGCATCGGGGTCAATGCGCTCTGGCCGCGCACGGTCATCAACACCGCCGCGATCATGATGATCCCGGGCGTCGATCCCAAGATGTGCCGCACGCCGGAAATTCTTGCCGATGCCGCGTACGCCATCCTGAATCGCGACGCGCGCAAGCATACCGGTCACTTCTACATCGACGAGGAAGTGCTCGCCGCGGAGGGCGTGACCGATCTGGGAAAATACGCGGTGCTGAAGGGGAACAATAAATTCCTGCCGGACCTGTTCGTCGACTGATGCCGCACACCGACCGCACGGCGCTACCCGCGGTCCGCGCCTCCATCGGACGCGGCGCTGCATTTGCGTTTGCTGTATTTGCCCGGTTGGCACGGGCGCTCGCCTGCGTGGTCGTGTGGGGACTTTCGATTTCCGCACCGCTCGCCGTGGCGTCGGAGGTGGTGTACAGCTGGCGCGACCCGGGCACGGGGCAGCTCAATCTCTCTTCGGTGCCACCACCCTGGCTGCGCAGTGCGGACGCGGCGGAGCGGGGACCGCGCGTCACGGTGTTCAAGGACGGCAAGCTGGTGCCGCCGGAACGTGTCGGACTGGGCGGCAGGGTCCTCGAGCCGGCGCCCGGCAAGCCGGGCGCGGCACAGCCGGGTGCAGTGGCGAAGGCTCCCGATCTTCCTGAACTGCTTGCCAAGCGCGATGCGGCGATGGACAAGCTCCTGTCCGAGGCACTGCGCGTCGGTTCGGCCGCCGAGAATCAGACGTTCTTCGTCAATCTCGACCGCTATCTCGAGCTGTGCGCGCAGGCAGACGCCGTCGATCCGGCCGGAGCCGGGACGCGCGGCGCGGATCGCGACCGCGCGATGCAGCGCGTCAAGACGAACATCGAGCGGGTGCTGCGGCAGCCCGGGCCGCGCACCGCATTCCAGAACGAATCGACCCGCTGGTTCAGCGATAAATCCGATCTCGCCGCGCAGAAGATCGTTCGCTGCCTCCGCGACGGCTACTGCTAGCGTCGTCATTCCGGCGAATAGCCGGGAATGACTCTGAACAGAGTCGGATGGTCATTCCCGCGCAAGCGGGAATCCAGCGTGTTTCCCCCCGTGGATCCCCGCTTGCGCGGGGATGACCCGCCCAAGTTGAATGCCCACGCGGTAGCGCTGTCGCGCGCTCGGAAACAGGCAATTTCCCGATCGCGCACAAATTGTCACTCGCGCGCGCCGCGACTCATCTATCCGTCCTAGCCGGCCGTATCAAGGCCATACGGCAACGAGGAGAACGACCATGATGTCACGTCGAATCGCGACAGCCGCGCTTGCGCTGGCAGCACTAGCATTCACCACTGCGCCCGTGGCGCAGACCATGAACGGTTTCGACCTGCGGGGCGCGCTGGTCGACCCTGCAGAGATACTCAGCGGCGGCCCGCCCAAGGACGGCATTCCCGCGATCGACCGGCCGAAATTCGTGAAGGCCGGCGAAGCGAGGATGTCGCCGGGCGACCGGATTCTCGGTGTCGAGCGCAACGGCGAGGCGAAAGCCTATCCGGTGCGGATCCTGAACTGGCACGAGGTGGTCAACGACTCCGTCGGCGGCACTGCGGTCGCGGTGACGTACTGCCCGCTGTGCGGATCCGGCGTGACGTTCGATCGAACCGTGCAGGACAAAGAGCGCTCGTTCGGCGTGTCCGGACTGCTCTACAACAGCGACGTGCTGCTCTACGACCGCGAGACGAATTCGCTGTGGTCGCAGATCCTGGGCAAGGCGGTCACCGGTCCGGCGAAAGGGGCGAAACTCGCACTCGTCCCGACTGCGCACACCAGCTGGGCGGACTGGGTCGCGCGCCATCCGGACACGCTCGTCCTCTCGGAGGATACCGGCTTCACGCGCGACTACGCGCGTGATCCCTACGCCGGATACGACGTGAACCCGGTCATCCTGTTTCCGGTGGCGAACTCGAGCAGCCGGTTCGACAACAAGGAGGTCGTGCTGGGCCTGGATCTGGACGGGTCGCGCAAGGCCTATCCGTTCGGCGAGCTCGCCAAGACCGAGGGCGTGATCGTCGACAAGCTCGCTGGGCGCGACATCCGCGTTTCCTATGACGCGCAGCATCGCACCGCGCGCGTGCACGACAAGGATGGCAAGGAGCTGCCGAGCGTGATGACGTACTGGTTTGCCTGGTACGCCTTCTATCCGGAGAGCGCGGTGTTCTACGCGAAGTGACCGCACAGCGTGCGGTCATCCCCGCGCAGGCGGGAATCCAGGCGATGCCGTTTGTCATCCCCACGCAAGCGGGGATACAGGCGATGCTGCTTATCATCCCCGCGCAAGCGGGGATCCAGGGGTCTTTGCAGTTAAGGCTGGATTCCCGCTTGCGCGGGAATGACGACGTCGGCGGGGGAATGACGACGTCGGCGGGGGAATGACGACTTCGGCGGGGGAATGACGACGTCGATGCGGGGATGACGAACCTCTAGTGCACTGTCCCCGTCTGCTGCAGATCGGCCATGACGTAGCCCATCGCTTCGGCCACCACGGGCACAGTCGACAACACCACCGCATCTCCGCGCGCAATCGTCTCGTCGAGCGCATCGGGATCGAGCGCGAGCGAGCGCGAGCTGTCCGGATTCACGAAGACGTGCATGCCCTTCAGCGGGCTCACCCACGACAGGCGCGCGCGCAGCGTGCTCCCGTCGGGCTGATTGAATTCGACCCACGTGCCCTTCTCCATACGCGCGAGCGACGCGCCGAACCCGCGCGACCGGCGCCCGGGGCGCGATGCGACGGCGATCGTCTCCACCACCACGTCCTCGCCGGTCAGCGTTTCGGTCTGCAACTGCGGCGGGCCTTCCGGCTCCGCTGCTTCGGGCTCCTCGAGCGGGTCCGGTTTGCTCGCCGCGAGCGGTTCGGCGCCAGGCGGCGCCGCTTTCGAAGATCCGCGCACGGCGTCTGCGTGCAGCGGCGCAAGCGTGTTGAGCGCTTCCTTGCGCTCGTCTTCGTCCAGTCCCGCAATCTGCATGCCCTCGTCGAGGGCCTTGAGCATGCCGGGGAGCATCTTGACGAGCCGCGCGCGCTCTTCTGCGCCGCTCTTCGGCTTCACGCTCCAGAGCAGGTTGTCCAGCGACTCGAGCGCCGCAACCCAGGACGCGGATTCCGCGCCGCCATTCTCGTGCGCGGAGGCGAGCACCGCCTGATAGATCCGCTCCGTGAGATTGCGCACCGGCTTGGGCACCACGGTCTCGCGCAAGCGCTGCTGCACGATGTCACGCGCGGTCTCCTGCGCTTGCTCGACGCGCTCACGACGCGTGACAAGATCGATCGAGCGCTGTGCGGCGGCGTCTACCCGCGCTTCCTCGGCGCTCGCGATCTGCTCCGCCTCGACGGTGAGCGCCTCGAGCTCGGAGAGGTCGCTGCCGAAGCCGTCGACCGCATTCTTCGCGATGCGCTCCACCGCGGCGTAGAGCGGATCCGTTGCGTCTGCGGTGCCCTGCCAGCCGACGGCGGCCGAGCCGAGACGATCGAGCATCCGCCGCGCAGGATGCGCCTCGTCGGAGAAGAAGTTGCGGTCGATCATCGCCGCCTTCAGCGTCGGCACCTGCAGCTGCGCGATAACCGGCTTGATGGCTTCTGGAAGGCGCGGGTCGCTGAAGACGTGATCGAACATCATCGCGACGAGATCGGCCGTCATCGCGTCCGTCGAGTCCAGGCGCTTGCCGACGTCCGACTGGCGCAGCGCATGCAGCACGTTCAGCGATTCGCCGCTTGCGGGGACGGCGAATTGAGCCGCTGCTTCGCCTCCGCGCTGGACCCCGGTGAGCCAGTCGACGGTTGCGGGCGTCGCCATCATCGTACCGCCGCCGGGCGCGCCCGGAAGGACCGGTGCACCGGGCATCATTCCCGGTCCGGCCCCCATGCCGCGCTGCTGCGCGAGCAGCATCTGCATTTGCGCGAAGACATCGCCGGTCGGGAGCGGTGGCGGAGGCTGCGCGCCCTTCGCGTCGCGATTCGACTTGACGCCGGTGTCCTTGCTCTTGACGATCCGCGCCTTGCCAGCGCTGACAACGCCGCGGCCGGCAAGAAGCTGATTGAGTTCCTCGTACAGCGCGCCGACCCCCTCTGCGAGTCCGTCGGCGATGAGGTTGCCGAGCGGCCGCACTGCCAGCTCGTTCAGGCCGAGGACGGATAGTCCGCCGTAGACGCCGCACGCGAGCGGCGAAGGCCCGATCGGATTCTCGACGTCCAGCAGTTCCGGGTTTCCCACGATCGTGCTGACGCGACGCGTGAACTGGGAGAGCTGCTCGCCGCCCTTGTCTTTCAGGCGCGTGGTGAGGTTGACGACCGCGATCTCGTTCTCGAGGACGCCGGTCTGCACAAGCGTGAGCGAGGCGGCGCTGTACTCGGTCACCGTCGCGTCGGGGCGGGGCCCTTCGCCGGACAGCACGGCGACCCGCTTGTCGTACGCGGTGGCGACGCCCTCGCGGAACTTGTCGCCCTGCGTGCGCGCCTGGTCGACGGCATGCAGGTACTGCTTGCGCGTGTCGGGGCTGGTGACGCGCGTCGCGACTTCGAGTAGCTCGTCGGCGGCGCTCTTCAGGGATTCGTCCAGGATCTCCTGGAGACGCTCGCGAGCATGGTTTCGACATGTCGCAAGCAACGCATGCGGGGAAGGGCCTCCGGTGCGAGGTGGCTTGCGCGATCCGTCGGGCGTCATTTCGAAGTCTCGATCACACGCGAATCTTACGCTCGTCCTATCCGCGGCGACGCCTTCCTATCGCCGCGCGGACCCGGCGCGCATCAATCCCATAGGAGCGTGATGACATACACGAGCGCGGCCATGCCCACCGCCACGCCGAGGATGCCGCGCATGCGCTGCTTGTCGGTCCAGGTGACGCCGCCCTTCTTCTTCCTGGCCATGTTCCATTCCATGATCACGATCAGGAACCCGATCCCGAACGTGATCAGCGCATATTTCCATTCCGGCGACATCCCGGGTCTCCCGTGGTCGGAGTCAAATATGACGCCATTCTAGGGGTTCGGCGGGTCGCGCGGCGTGCAGCGCGTCACACGGCGCGCGCGCGACCCATCGCCCAGCGGTGCAAAGGCACGAATCCGAGCGCAAGCACGGCCGCGGCGGTGCCGAGAATCGGGAAAGCCGCCTCGATGCCGAACCGGTCGACCAGCACGCCCATGACGATCGGGACGATGGCGTGCGTCAGCTGCCAGCCGAGCCCGCTCAGCGCGAGCGCCGAGCCGCGCTCGGCCGGCGAGCTGGTATCGGCCACTAGCATCTGGAAAAAGAGCGTCATCAGTCCCGATGCCACGCCCACGCCGAAGAGGAGCAGGCTGACCAGCAGCGGGTTTGGCACGAGCGCCACTGCGAGGATGCAGGCTGACACCCCCGTACTGGCGGCCAGCGGCAGTCCCCAGCCGTGTGCATTGCGCACGTATCGGCCGGCTGCGGCGCCGACCACCGCGCCGCCCAGCGCCCGCAGCGCCAGCATCCAGCCGGCCGTATCGCTCGCGAGGCCGCGCTCGACGAGCAGGATCGGATAGAACGACATCGAGAGCGAAAACGGCAGGGCCGCGTACAACGCGCATACGATTCCGTAGTAGGGCGTGCGGCGCCGAAGCAGCGTGCGGTACGCGGCGAACATTCCGCCGACCGCTTGCACGTGGGTGGTCACGGGCGATACGAACCGGAACATGGCACCGAACGCGCCGACGCACGCGGCGGCGAGTACCCAGAAGCCGGCGCCGAAGCCGATCCCGGCGACGATCAGCCCGGCCGCGGCCGTGCCGACGATCTGCGCGCCGTTCGTGGTGGCGTTCAGGCGACCCATCTGCGTGCCGCGGTCGCCCGGCAGCTGGGAGCCGATCGACCAGATCGCCGGCCAGAACGTCGCACGCGAGATCACGAAGAAGAATTGCCCGACCAGGAGCGCCGGGAAGCTCTGCGACACGGCGAACACCGCGCCGGCAATCATGCAGCAGACGAACGAGCCGAGCGCCATGCGGCGGCCGCCGATCCGGTCGGTGTAGGCGCCGCCGACCAGAGCGATCACGATGTGCGCGACGGTGGGCAGCGACAACAGACCGCCGATAGCGACGCCCGAATAGCCGAGCCCGTGGGCATAAAGCGGCACGAGGATAAAGCTCATCCCCAGCGCGAGATTCCAGGCTGACGCGGCAACGAAAAAGGGCCAGAGGGCGCCGGCTGGGGCGCTGTGCGGTGGGTCGGCCATGGCGCGCGATTATCGGCGGTTGCGCGAAAGCGCGTGAACGGCGCGCAAATGGTGCGTCGGCGCCGCCTGGCCCGCGTCATTTCGGCCCGCGTCATTTTGTGCCCCTCGACCCGCATCCGGCACGCCGTATCATTCGTATTGGCCGTGGGGACGTCCGAACCCGCGGGCCCGCGAGCGCCGACCCCGGCGCGGGCCGCACAGCCTGGAGGAGCGCACATGAACTGGCTCAAGTGGATCACCGCGGCCGTGCTGGCCGGAACGAGCGGGCTGGCCCTCGCCGCCGCGTGCACGGCAACCAGCCCCACGCACCGTGTCGCGCTGGTGGAGCTCTACACGTCGGAAGGCTGCTCGAGTTGCCCGCCTGCCGACGCCTGGCTGCGCAAGCTGCCCGACTCCGGATACAGCGCCGACCGCATCGTTCCGCTCGCCCTGCACGTCGACTACTGGGACTACATCGGCTGGAAGGACCCTTTTGCCTCGCCGCGCTACAGCGAGCGGCAGCGGGTGTACTCGGCGATCGGCAACTCGCGGTTCGTCTACACGCCGCAAGTGATCCTCGACGGCCGGGACTATCGTGGTTGGAGCAGCTCCGGGAGCTTCGAGCGCAGCGTGAGCGCGGCGAATGCGAAGCCCGCGGGCGCGACGATCACCGTCAGTCTCGACGAGCAGTCGCCGGGCATGGCGCAAGTGCGTGTCGGCGCGGAGCTGCTGAAGGACGCCGACCGCGGCAACGCGGCGCTCTACGTCGCGAGGTACGAGAACGGACTCGTAACGAACGTCAAGGCGGGCGAGAACCGTGGCGAGACGCTCGCCCACGACTTCGTCGTGCGGCAGTGGTTCGGCCCGATCGCGTTCGACGGCGATGGACGCGCGAAGCTCGACGAGCGGATCTCCCATTCGGGCCGCGGTGGCGTCGCCGCGTTCGTCCAGACGCGCAGCACCGGCGACGTGCTGCAGGCTACTTCGCTCGCGTACTGCGGCGCCGGTTGAGAGGCCACGCACCGCGCGCGGTTGCGCGCGGCGCACGCTCGTGACAAAGTAGGGGCGTGATCGGTCGTATCCTCGGTTTCGCGCTCGGCATTGTCCTCTTCGCCATCGCGCTCGTCTTCGCCTCGGTGCTCGCGCTCGTCGCGGGCGTCGTCGTGATCGTGCTGTGGATTTACCTCTACTGGCGACTGCGCGCGCTGAGGAAACAGGCAGCGAGCGGTGGCGGACCGGGCGGCACGGTCGTCATCGAGGGCGATTACCGCGTCGAGCGCGACGACCAGACCATCGACGTCAAGCCCGTCGAGCCGAACGACCCCGGCCGTCCCCAATAGGCGTACCCGTCATTCCCGGGAGTCCGTCATTCCTTCGCGTACGCGGGAATCCAGTCGGCGCAATCCGCGGCAAATTCCCCAGCACGCCTCGCCAATTGATCGCGGGGGTCGCGCGCCGCGTGTACCTTTCCACCCATAACGGCCGAGCGGATCGGGGTATGATCCCCCGCGCCCGATAGGTCGTCGCGTCAGGGAGCGTCGATGGACCACAGTTTCATCTGGCTGGTGACCGGCATCGTGCTCGTGATCGCCGAGCTCGTCACCGGCACCTTCTACCTGCTCTTCCTCGGCATCGCCGCGATCGTCGGCGCGGCAGTCGCGTATCTCGGCGCACCGTTCTGGGCGCAAGCGATCGTCTCGGCTATCGTGCTCACGATTGGCGTCGTCTGGATCCAGCGTCACAAACGCATGCAGAACCAGCCGGGCATGCCCAACCTCGACGTCGGCCAGCCCGTGAAATGGGAATCCTGGATCAGCCAGTCCGACGGCCTGGCCCGAGTGCGCTTTCGCGATGCCCACTGGGATGCGAAGGTCATCGGGCGAGATACGCGGCGAGCAGGGCGAGGTGCTCTACATCACCGCGGTCGACGGCGCCACGCTGCGCGTCGCCAAGACCCGGCAGGCCTAGGCACGCGGCGCGGCAATGGCCGAACCGAATCAACCTCCGTCGCCAGAAGATCTTGTTCGCGCGTTTTTCAATGTCTTGACGTCCCGCAAACCGCCGCCGATCCGCCAGACCGCGGAGCGGGTCGCGCGGCGCGCAATGTCGCTTCACCGCAGGAAGACGACCGAAGTCGTCGCCAAGGCTCCCCAACCGGAGAAACCCAGCATGCTCCCAAAGATCATCATCGCCCTCATCCTCTCCGTCGTCATCTACGTGATGGAGCTCACCCGGCCCTTCGCGGTGCCGTTCCTCATCATCGCACTCGCGGTGGTGTTCGTAGTGGAGGGCGTGCGCATCCTGCCGCAGCAGGAAGCATGGGTGGTCGAGCGCCTCGGGCGCTTCCACGAGGTGCTCGAGCCGGGGCTGCGCATCATCATCCCGATGGTGGACCGCATCGCCTACAAGCACTCGCTGAAGGAAGTGCCCTTCGATGTGCCCGAGCAGGTGTGCATCACCAAGGACAACACTCAGCTCGCGGTGGACGGCATCGTCTACTACCAGGTCACCGATCCGCGGCTCGCCTCCTACGGCACCTCGGACTACCTGATGGCCATTACGCAGCTCGCACAGACCACGCTGCGCTCCGAGATCGGCAAGATGGAGCTCGACAAGACCTTCGAGAGCCGGGACGAGATCAACCGCCAGATCGTCGCCGTGCTCGACGAGGCCGGCCGCTCATGGGGCGTGAAGGTGCTGCGCTACGAGGTCAAGAACCTCACCCCGCCCGAGATCATCCTGCGCGCGATGCAGCAGCAGATCACCGCCGAGCGCGAGAAGCGCGCGGTCATCGCGAAGTCCGAAGGCCAGAAGCAGGAAGAGATCAACGTCGCGGAAGGCTCGCGCCAGGCCGCAATCCTGCAATCCGAGGGCGAGAAGCAGGCCGCCATCAACCGCGCCCAAGGCGAAGGCACCGCAATCCGCGTCGTGGCTGAAGCGAATGCCGCCGCGATCCGCGTTGTCGCGGAATCGCTGGGCGCCACCGGCGGCATGGGCGCCGCCAACCTGAAGATCGCCGAGGCATATGTCGACGCGTTCTCCAACGTCGCCAAGACGAACAACACCCTCATCCTCCCGTCCAACCTCTCGGATATCGCCGGCCTAGTCGCCAGCGCCATGACCGTGCTCGATCGTTCCCGGCCGGGCGCCGTGCCGACCGCCGATGCCGAGGGGGTAATGGCGCGCCTAGCCGATGTCACCACATCTAGTGATATCCAGTGACCTGTAGTGATATTTCACTAGAGATGATGGCTCTTCGGTACTCGGGTGAGACGTCCATTACTTGTTAGCCCTCGAAGCCAATGGCTACCAGCATTCAGAAGCTGCTGTTCGTGGACACCAACATTTGGTTGGATTTCTACCGTGCTCGAAACGATGCCGGTCTAGCGCTTCTTTCGCACGCGGAAGCGGTAGCAGATCGAATTATCGTCACCTATCAGCTGGAAAACGAGTTCAAAAAGAACCGTCAGACCGCCATTCTTGAAGGAATGCAGGAGCTTAAGGCTCCCCCAGGAATTCCGCGGCCGGGCATCTTCTCCGACACGAAAGCCACGAAGACTCTGAACAAGAATCTCAGGGAAGCCGAGAAGCGCGTGAAGAGTCTCAAGACCCGTTTAACGAGTGCCCTTGAGAACCCAGCAGCTCATGATCCGGTCTACCCAGCGTGTCAGCGAATCTTCCACAAGACCGATAAGTTCGTGCTCACGCGCGACGACAAGATTCGCCAACTTATTCGACGCAAAGCTCTTAAGCGATTTCTTCATGGCTGCCCGCCTCGAAAGAGAAACGACACCTCTTTGGGCGATGCGTTCAATTGGGAGTGGATGATCCACTGTGCCAAAGGGAACAAGGCGGAACTTGTAATCGTTAGCCGGGATTCGGACTATGGTGCACTTTTTGAGAACAAGGCCTACGTCAATGATCACTTGCGCCAGGAGTTCAGCGAGCGCGTCAGTAAGAAGCGGAAATTGCTGCTTTACACTCGTCTTTCTGACGCCCTGAAACACTTCGAAGTACCCGTGACTGCAAAGGAGGAAGCGGCCGAAACGGAGCTGCTCGAGAGCACGGTGAGGGAGCTCCCTCAGCCTGAAAGAACGGGCCCGACGCTTGTAGACATCATCCGATCACTGCGTGTCACTTCAGTTTCAGGCGACACGAATTCTGATGGCTAACCACCGCTCCAGCGGACGCGCCGCAAGCGGCGCCGCTGAATTCGGACGTTGAGGCTGTAGAAAAACCCTTCGTTATCTCTTGTCGGTGGAGGCCGCCGCCGGCATGATCGGTGGTATCAACTTCGCTGCGCGAGGTGGGGCGAGATGGCACGATTCAAGCCGATCGACATGAGTCCGAAACTCATCCCGGTCGATTTCGCCCGCCAGATCCTTCCCGGGTCCTTCGAATATGCACTGTGCCACCTGATCGATCGGGAGCTCGATCTGTCGGAGCTGGAGGCGCGCTACGGTAACGACGAGACTGGGGCGCCGGCCTACGCGCCTTCGCTGCTGCTCAAGATCGTGCTGCTCGGCTACTCGCGCGGGATCGTCAGTTCGCGCGCGCTCGAGGCGGCCTGTCGGCACAACGTGCTGTTCATGGCGGTCTCGGGGGATGCGGCACCGAACTTCACGACCATCGCGGCCTTTGTGAGCGAGCTGGGCGAGGGGATCGGTCGCATCTTCACTCAGGTGCTCATGGTGTGCGACCGTCAAGGGCTCATTGGACGCGAGATGTTCGCCATCGATGGTGTGAAGCTGCCGGGCAATGCCTCCAAGCAGCGCAGCGGCACCCGCAAGGACTTCCAGCGTGCGGCGCGCAAGATGGAGCGCGCGGTGAGTGCGATGCTGCAGCGCCATCGCAGCGAGGATTCAGCCGGAGGTGTGGAGCCGAATCTTCGGGAACGCGAGGCGCGTCAGGTTGAGCGCCTTGCGCACGAGGCAGCCCGCGTGCGCGACTGGCTCAAGGCGCATCCCCTGGATCGCTCCGGCGCCCGCGGCGGGGTGAGGAAGTCCAATCTCACCGACAACGACTCGGCGAAGATGGCCACCGCCAAGGGCGTGATCCAGGGCTACACGGGGGTGGCCGCGGTCGATGAGCGAGCCCAGGTCATCGTCGAGGCGCAGGCGCACGGTGCGGGCCAGGAGCAGGGGCTGCTCGTGCCACTGGTCGATGCGCTCGAACCGATGCGTGCACCCGCGACGCTCATCACCGCCGATGCGGGCTATCACAGCGAAGAGAACCTGAAGCAGTTGGCCAGCCGCAAGGTCGAGGCGTTCATTCCGGACAATGGCTATCGCAAGCGCGATCCGCGCTACGCCGGGCAGGATAAGCATCGGGCTGAATCGGACCCCTTGCACGACAAGTCCGAGCGCCCCGAGAAGAAGGCGTTGTTCGGCCCGACAGACTTCCGTCCTGCCGAGGACCTGTCGCACTGCATCTGTCCAGCGGGTCAACGGCTCTACCGCAACGGCCATCACCACGACCTGAACGGCCTGGAGGCGGTGAAGTTCACCGGACCGAGGGCTGCCTGTGGCCGGTGCAAGCTGCGCGCGCAGTGTTTGCGACATCCCGAACGTACGCCCGTGCGCCAAGTCGCCATCTTCCTGGGGCGCACGCCAGGCAAGCCTGAGCGCGCCACGGACATCACGAAGCGCAAGATCGATAGCGCTCAAGGCAAGCAGATGATCACGCGGCGCTTCGCGACAGTCGAGCCGGTGTTCGCCAACCTGCGCTACAACAAGGGCCTGGATCGGTTCACGCTGCGTGGGCAAGCGAAGGTGGACGGACAGTGGAAGCTCTATTGCTTGGTACACAACATCGAGAAGCTGGCGAAAGTGGGAGAGTTGAGATGAACCGAAGAATCGCAGTGCGGCTATACGAATGCCAACACTGCTCGGTGGAGTTCATCGGTCCGATGTCAGTCGCCTCCGTCGACACCGCATCGTCATTCGCGATCAACGCCTCCGTAGGTCATTACAGAGGGGTTTTTCTACAACCTCGTTAGGTTCCAGAATGCCGTTCTACGATCATCAATTGGGCTACGGAGAGGCATTCCGGGAGCGGATAGGTGACCCGCAGGAGTTCGATGCGGCGCTCGGGAAAGTCGTCGAGTCATTCTCATTTCTCGAGGGAAGTTGACCTTGCCCCTGTTTTCCGCATCCCATAGCCGAGTCCGTCATGCGGCCTGTTTTTCCTGATCCGCACGCCAGCGCTGCTCGTACTGCATCGGGCTGACGTAATCCAGCGTCGAGTGCAGCCTACGATGATTGTAAAAGCTCATCCAGTCGATCACCTCGTCCATCGCCGCGCGGCGGGTCGGGAATCGTACGCCGTGCAGGCGCGCGACCTTCAACGAGCCCCACAGGCTTTCGGTCGGCGCGTTGTCCCAGCAGTCGCCCTTGCGGCTCATCGAGCAGCGCATGCCGTAGGCGGCGAGCGCAGCCTGGAACTCGTCGCTGCAGTACTGGCTGCCCCGATCCGAGTGGAAGACCAATCCAGGTTTCGGGTGGCGCCGGAACCAGGCCATTCTCAGTGCATCGATCACGAGCGCCTTTTGCATCCTCGGCTGCATCGACCAGCCCACGATCTGGCGGCTGAAGAGATCGATGACCGCCGCCAGGTACAGCCAGCCTTCGCCGGTGTCCATGTAGGTGATGTCGCTCGTCCAGACACGATTGGGCGCATCGACTGTGAACTGCCGGCCCAGGAGGTTCGGCGCAACCGGGAGGTTGTGCTTGGAGTCGGTGGTCGCCTTGTACTTCCTCTTGGCTCTTGCCTTGATGCCGTGCAGCGCCATGAGCTTTCTCACCCGCTCCTTGCCCACCCGGATTCCCTTGGCGAGCAGCTCTTTCCAGATCCGCGGCCAGCCATACTCCCCTCTGGTCTGGGCATGGATCGCCTTGATGTGTACCAGCAGCGCATCGTTGCTCAGCCGCTTTCGCCGCTCAGGACTCGCGCGCCGGCGCCAATGCTCGTGATAGCCGCTCGGGCTCACCCCCAGCACCTCGCACTGCACCGACACCGGCCAGCACCACCGGTGCCGCTCGATCCAGGCGTACTTCACTCCGACTCCCTCGCGAAGTACGCCGTCGCCTTTTTTAGAATGTCGCGCTCCATCTTCGTGCGCGCCAGCTCCGCCCGTAAACGGCTGATCTCCATCTGCTCGGGGCTCACTGGCTTCGCCGCCGTTCCCTTTAGCAGCCCACCTTCGTCGGCCTGCACCCAGTTATGCAGCGTCTGACTGGCCACCCCCAGTACCTGCGACACCGCCGCTACGCTCTGGCCCCCACGTACCAGTCGCACCGCCTCGATCTTGAACTCCAGCGTGTACCGCGCCCTCTTGCTCTTCGACATTCGCGTTCTCCTTGCTCAAAGTTTAATAGCTCAGCAAGGGATACGTTTTTCGGGGGCAAGCTCAATCTGCGAAATGTGATCACCCTGTTTCTCGGTGTTCAAAATGACATCGGTGCAATAGTCACAGCTGAGTTGTCGTACAAGGGCCTGCTGCATTTGGCTTCATCCCTTTTCAAACATAAGCACAAGCGCGGAGATTTCGTAGTCGAGAACGAAGATTGTGCCGAGAGATTCGACGAACTGATGGCGTTGTGCTTTGCCGCCGAAGAACATAGGAACAGGACCATTCACTCGTCGTACGTAGCGGGTCGATTTCGCGTGAAGACTACTGCCAAGGCGAAGGCGGGCCTCAAGACAACGGTCGAGGCGATCGACGCCGATAAGTTGCTGGACATCTCCGATTTCATCGCTGCAGCAGGAATGCACGTGGAGGAGTTGCCTATGTTCCTAAACCTGGCGACCAAAATAGAGGGCGCAGGGGGCATTGTTCGGTATTACGATGGGGACAAACTCATCGCGGTCTTGGGCAGTAACTATAAGGAAGAAAGCTAAGAAGGCTTTCCAACGGGCGCACGCAAAGCCACTCACCGATGAAAGCTGTCGTTAGATTCCTTTGGAGGCGCCGGTGCCAGCATTAGCTACTGACAAACTTGCGATATTGATCGACGCAGATAATGCTCAGTCCTCCTTGTTTGCCGACCTTTTGGCCGAGGTCGCTGGGTTTGGCAATGCGACCGTGAAGCGTGCCTATGGGGACTGGACAACCCAATATCTCGCAGGATGGAAGGAGATTCTTCATGTCCACGCCATTCAGCCAATCCAGCAATTCGGATACACGACCGGGAAAAACGCGACCGATTCCGCTCTGATCATTGACGCGATGGATCTGTTGCATGACGGGAAGGTTGACGGGTTCTGCTTGGTCTCGTCGGATAGCGACTTTACTCGCTTGGCGACCCGAATTCGAGAGGCCGGGCTTTCTGTATATGGTTTCGGTGAGAAGAAGACACCAAAGCCTTTCGTGGCGGCATGCGACAAATTTGTCTATACGGAGATTCTTCGTAAGCCGTCTCCGGGAGCGATCGTTGAAGCGCCAGTGCAGGCGCCCTTGAAGCCCCTTTTGAGTTCTGCAATCGCTGCTGCCACTCAAGAAGATGGGTGGGCGTTTTTGGGATCGGTAGGCGACCTACTGCGAAAGAGCGACCCTTCGTTTGACCCTCGGAACTTTGGTTTCAAAAAGCTCGGGGAGTTGGTGAGGGCGCAGCCATATCTGGAGGTGAAGTCGGTTCCTACCAGCGAAGGTTCTCAGACTATGAGTATTTTAGTGCGCGCAAGGGATGCCTAGAGTCGGTATCTCAAATGCATCAGTGATCTGGCGGTAGGAAAGCTCTTCCATGGCGCACGCCATTCCTGCGGATTGCGAGGCTGGGTGTTGAGAAGTGCGTCGATGGCGTGGTCCGGTCTCGCGTTGCTTTGCGCCACGACGCCCGCCCACGCACAGCTCTTCGAGGCAGACTCGAAGCTCCTCGGCGCTTCGAAGATGGATATCGTCATCAAGGAAGTCGAGCGACGGCCGCATTCTTCCGTGCTCGACATCAAGATCACGTCGGTCGGGTCCTCCGTCGGGTCTTCGTTCTTTCTGCTTTGCAGTATCCGGCAGCTCGCCCAGCAGCGAGGGAACTACCGTTACGTGGTCAAGATCGAGGAGAAGCCGAAGCGCGGACAGATGCTCATCGGGTTTCTTCGCGATCGGTCGGAAAGTGTTTCGGAGCTGGGACCGGAGTTCGCGGCGCTCGAGGGGAGCAAGGCCGTCATCGATCTGGACGAGTTCGCGCAAATATGCGGAATGACGAAGTAAAAGACGAGCGATCTATGCGCCCGTACCCCTTCGTTCAATGGATCTTTGCCGCGTGCCTCCTTTTCGCCGGTAGCGCGAACGCCCAGGACACGGACCGCGTGACGGTCAAGTTCATGCCGGCGCCGGTGCCGCTCGCGGCGTTCGAGACGATGGACGTTCAGTTCGAACGGCGCAAGAGCGCGCTGCCGTCTTCTGCGGACAAGCCCGACAAGTTCTTCGACGAGATCGACCGGATTCTCGCGGCGCACGGGATCACGTCGAACTGGCAGTACGTGTTTCCCGACGGCGCATTCATCCGGATCACCATCGAGACCGGTGGCCGGAAGATCGTGCTGTCTTCTGCGCACACGCTCTACGAGCGGGACGGCCGCAGCATTGCGACGGAGCGCGGCCTGGTGGCGCTCGGCGGTCGGGACCCCGGGCAGGTCCTCGCGCAGGAGAGTGAAATATTTCGCAGTCGGCGGCTCGCGTTCGAGAAGATTCTGGCCCTCGTCGATGCGCGAGTGAGCGAGAACCTGGGGCGCTGAACCTCGGGGCGCCTCGAACCGCGCGTTGCGACATTCGGCCTGTGCAATTGTCTACGGACGCTCGTGAATGCGAGTACGCGTCGCGCGGGCGGCGTGCTATCAATCCGGCATAGCGGCAGCGTTCCAGGGAAACCGGAAATCCTGCCGGACCGCGTCTCGCGGTTTGCTCAGGGAGCCGTGCCATGCCGATCCTCGCAGGATTACTCCTGCTGATTCAGTTCAGCTTCGCTTTTCATGCCCTGAAGACGGGCCGTCCGTACTGGTGGATCTTCATCATCATGGGGTTCCCCGTGATGGGGTGCCTGATCTACTACTTCGTCGAGGTGTTCCCCAACTCGCGCGAGCATCGCAAGGTCAACAAGGCCGCGCGCAACCTCGCCAAGGTTCTTCAACCCGACGCCGACCTGAAGCGCCGCGCTGAAGAGCTCGAGATCTGCGGCAGCATCGACAACAAGATGGCGCTCGCCCTGGAGTGCATGGGCAGCGGGATGTACGCGGAGGCGCACACGCTCTACGCCAGTTGCCTCACCGGAGCGTATCAGTCGGATGGCGCAATCCTGTTCGGTCTGGCAAAAGCCGCGGTCGAGAATCGGGACTGGGACAATGCATCCTCGGCGCTCGCGCGGCTCAAGGCCGACGCGCCCAAGACCCGCCCGCTGGATGTGCGGCTGCTCGAAGCGCGCGTCCTGGCAGGGCGCGGGGAGAACGATGCCGCGCTCGCGGCCTATCGTGATCTCGTCCCCGTGTTCGTGGGGCTGGAGGCGCGCTACCGGTACGGCGAGTTTCTCGCGCGACTGAATCGGCACGAGGCCGCGAGTCACATGTTCGACGAGGTCATCAAGCATTCCAAGCGCTTTGCATCGTCCATCGAGGACGAGCAGCAGTGGGCAGTCGCTGCGCGCCAGGCCATCGCTAACAAGTAGCAATCAGAGCGGATCGCACGCGCCACGGGCAGCGCGGGGGCTGAGGCTGGAAGCCTCATATACAATTCCCGCGATGAATCCCGAGAATTCATTCGTAGCACGCCCCGGGTTGCGTCGTCCGTCCCGACCGACGTTCGGCAACCTGGCAACGTCGATCTCTGCATCGGCATGACCGAGGCGAACGTGCGCACCGAGAAGCGGGTGCACGCGCGCGATTTCCATAGCACTTCGACATTCTGGGTGGCAGTGGCGGCGCTCTTCCTCCTGACGCCGTTCTCGATCAACAATTTCTACCAGGGCCGTTACTTTCTTGGCGCAGGATCCTTGGCGATCGTCGCGATCCTCGCCTTCAACGCGTGGAGCATCACGCGCGGTCGCTACTACACCTCGTTCACGCTATTTGGCCTCGTGCCGGCCGTGATCTTCTTCCTGGGGTATTCACTGCACAGGCAGGGGATCGTGGGGGCGCTGTGGTGCTATCCGGCCGTGATCTCGTTCTACTTCATGCTGCCCGAGCGAAAGGCGTGGATCGCGAATGCGGCGCTCCTGGTCGTGGCGATTCCGCAGGCATGGGTGGTGCTCTCGCCTTCCCTGGCGACGCGGGTGGCGGCGACGCTCTTCGCGGTGGGCGTGTTCTCGGCCATCTTCGTGCGCGTGATCGACGCTCAGCAGCGCAGGCTGGTAGCTCTGGCCGTGACCGATCCGCTCACCGGCCTGCCTAATCGAGCGATGCTCCGGGGCACGCTCGAGCAGGCGATCCAGCAGAATCACCGCACGGGCGCACCCATGACGCTGGTGACGCTCGACCTCGACCATTTCAAAGCCATCAACGACACCCTGGGCCACGACGCCGGCGACGCCGTGCTGCGCGGCGTCGGGGATCTGCTGAACCGGCGCATCCGCCGCGCGGACAAGGTGTTTCGGCTCGGCGGCGAGGAGTTTCTCGCGCTCCTGTATGGGACCGATGCCGAGGTCGGACAGCGGGTCGCCGAGGAACTGCGCGATGCGATCGGCTCGCTTTCGCTTATCCCCGACCGTTCGGTCACCGTAAGTGTCGGCGTTGCCGCACTTCGACCGGGAGAGGGCTGGACCGAGTGGATGAAACGGGGCGACGAGAATCTCTATCGCGCGAAGTCGGCCGGCCGTGACCGGGTCGCGGCCTGAGGGCGCACGTTCATAGGTAGGCGATCAGCCGCCCGCAGGAGATCACGCTCAGCCAAAGCACAAGCGAGAGCACGGCCTGCATCCGTGCGACGACTGGCGCACTGACGCCGGTGTCCCAGGCCGCGGCGCCCTGGAACACGCCAACGTGGAAGAGCGCCCCATTCGTTCCCACGATGAGCAGCAGCACGATCTTCGTGCCGAAGGCCGGATTGCCGATGAAGTCGCTCGCGTGCGTGATGAACATCGAGAGGCCGGTCGGGACGACGAGCACGAGGCTCCCGAGCGTCCAGGGCAGCAGAAATCGCGCGACTGCCCGGACCGGCAGGTTCTTCGCGACGCCGAGGACGCGCAGATCGAACATCGCGATCGAGCCGACGAGGATCGCCAGCCCGAAGATGTGGACGATCTCGACCGCGGGATAGAGCCACAGCCACTCGCGCATCGCGTGGGCGAGGCCACTCGCCTCGAGCGCGCCGAGCGCGCTTTGGCCGGGCGTCATGCAGCGGCTCCCGATGCGCGAATCAGCGCAGCTCGGCGGTCTTGCCGTTGACGGTGATGCGCTCGGCGCGCATTTCGTCTGGCTTGTTGCGGTTCGGATATCCCACGACGGTGGCGGTGGTGCCGGGCTTCAGGGCCTCGGGCGCGACGCCACGGCGCTCCAGCCGGCTCGGCGGTGCGAGCACGACCGTCCACGTCTTGTCCTTGGTCTCGAGGCGGAGATGACCGTGCGGGTGCTCGTAACCGGATTCCACGATGCGCCCGGTGAGGGTCAGCGCGTGCTCGGAGTCGTACTCGCTCCATCCGTGGTGGGCGAGCGCCGTCGAGGCAAGAAAGAGCGCACCCACGAGCACGCCAGTTCGAAATCCGATCATGCCGCCATCTCCATCGGGTGAATCGCCCGCGACTATGCGCCGGGCCCGGCGGCGCGACAAGCGGGCCGAGTCCGGCGCATTGCGTGTGGACCACTTGACCTCCACGAAGTTCATGCAGCAGCATCGCCGCCTGTTCATCCCGAAGAGGCAGGAGACCGCCATGAATACTCCCGCGTCGTTTCAGGCGCTGTTCGCGCCGCTGGGATCGACCGTCGTGGGCGAATGCACGGCGCTGCATCGCGGGCGCACCACGACGGTGTGGCAAACGCTCGTGAAGTCCGACGCGGGGAAGTTGTGCGGTGTGGTCACGCAGACCCAGCTCATCCTCCCGACCTGACCCGGTTCGGGCATGAACGACTACGTTGCCTTGATCCTGGGAATCGTCTGCGCGGGTGCGGGCGGAGAGCTGTTCGTCCGGGGTGCGGTGGGCGTTGCGCGCGGGTTGCGAATCTCCCCGGGAATCATCGGCGCCACGATCGTGGCGTTCGGCACGTCCAGCCCCGAGCTCTCGATCGCCGTCAGCTCGGCATTGGCCGGAAATCCGCGGCTCTCCCTGGGCGACGCGCTCGGCAGCAACGTCGTGAACGTGGCGCTCATTCTCGCCTCCGCACTGGTGATTTCCGGGATCCAGTGTCCGCGGGGAAGCGTGAAGCGCGATTTCCCGGTGGCGCTGGTGGTCCCGGTGATCATGGGGGTGCTGGTGCTGGACGGCGTCGTGTCCAGGGTCGACGGCCTGTTGATGCTGGGAATTTTCGTCGTGTGGATCGTGGCCACGATCGTCGAGGCCAGAAACCAGCGCAGCGCAGCGGCGCAGGACCTCGGCGCGAAACCGATGTGGCCTGCGATTCTGTCGTGTATCGGCGGACTCGTCCTGCTGGTCGCCGGATCGATTTTCATCGTGGCGGGGGCGAAGGGGATTGCCGCCGCTTTCGGCATCGACGAGTTCATCATCGGCGCCACGATCGTTGCGGTCGGAACCTCGACGCCCGAGCTCGCGACGGCGATCGTCGCCAAGCTGCGCGGACACGACGAGGTGGGTCTCGGCACGATACTCGGCAGCAACATCTACAACGGGCTGTTCATCGTCGGGGTGGCGGCCACGATTCACCCCATTACCGTCGGATGGCGCGAGATCTACGTGGCGCTGGTGTTTGGCGTCGTGGCGCTCGCGCTCACTTTCCCCAGTGGCCAGGGGTTCATCGAACGCCGCCGCGGCGCGATCCTGCTGGTGCTCTATGCTGTCTATCTCGCGATCATCCTTCAGTATCGGATCGCTTGACCGAATGCGAGGTGACCAAGCATGAGTATTGAGCGCGGCACACGGGGTCCGGCGACGCCGCTTCCGGAGGCGGCGATCATCGCGCTGGACGCCGGCAACAAGCTGGAGGCGATCAGGATCTTGCGGGAAGCGACCGGTCTCGGTCTCAAGGAGGCCAAGGACGCAGTGGAACGCTACGTTCCGGGCGACGCTCCGTACCGCGCGCCGGAGCGCCCATCGATGGACGGCGAGGCGTTTCCCCTCGGGGCCGTGTCCGCGCTTCAGAACGGGAAGATGATCGATGCCGTCAAGATCGTGCGTGAGGCGCACGGTGTCGGCTTGAAGGAGGCCAAGGAAGCGGTCGACCGCTACATTGCCTCGGATTCCCTCCTGCGGAGCCGATTCGACGCGGCGCGCGCGGAAGTGCGGAAAGGCGTGCGTCTCTGGGCGATCGCGTTTGCGATGCTCGCAGGGTTGGTGGCCTATTACTTTCTGAAGTAGCGCGCCCGTTCAGCTCGCCTGGAAGACGTGCTGCAGTTCCGCCTCTGGCGCGCCCATACGCGATTCGAATATGCGCTCGTCCGCGGCCCGCAGCCGCCGGCTGATCTCGCGTCCCAGATTCATCTGGATCACGGCGAACTGCTCGACGCTCTTTTCGTAGACCCGGTAGAGATTGGCGGCGGAAAGCCGGATCGCTTCGCAGTCCTCGATCGCGCGCACCGAAGCGCTGCGCGGCTGGAGGTCGATCAGCGCCATCTCGCCGAAGCAGTCGCCTCTTTCCAGGGTGCGCAGGAGAAAGTCCCCACCCTGCCAGGATTTCAGCACGGCGACCTTGCCGGTCTCGAGGACGAACATCGCGTCGGCATCATCGTTCTGGCGAAAGAAATATTCGTTCGCCCGGACCGTGTCGATCGGACAAAGACCCAGCAGGAACTCCAGAATGTCCGCCTGGATCCCGCCGAAGACCGGCATGCGCTGCAGGAGCTCGATCCGCGCCTCTTCCATGTCCGCACCTCGAGGATGGCTGTGACAGGGGCAGCGACAACACTACGCCCAACTCTGGTGCCGCGATAGCCCTAAGGATGCGCCGCACTCCGCCTCGAGACCACGCGCGGTTGCGGCGACGCGCCATACCACCGACAATCCGGCGACACGATTTTCGGGGGTGGAGCATGAGCGGAGCTTTCAAGGGGCGGCGCGAGGACCGGCGCCTGCTCACCGGCGCGGGGCGCTACACGGCTGATGTCAATCTGGAGGGCCAGCGCTACGCGTGCTTTCTGCGCTCTGACTACGCACACGCCGAGATCGTTTCGATCAACGTCGCGCCGGCCCTCGCGCATCCCGGCGTCCTCGCGGTGCTCACTGGCGAGGATACGGCGAAAGCGGGCTTTCGCACGCCACCTCCTGCGGTAAAGTTTCCCGGGCGGGAAGGCATGACGCTCAAGGTGCCGCATCGCGACGTGCTTGCGCGCGGACGCGTGCGCCACGTCGGGCAGGAAGTCGCGCTCGTCGTTGCGGAGACTGTGCTGGCGGCCCAGGATGCGATCGAGCTGATCGAGGTGGAATACCGCGAGCTCCCCGCGGTCGTCGAGGTCGACGCGGCACTCGCGCCCGGTGCGCCGCAGGTCCACGAAGACGTGCCCGGTAACCTCGTGTTCGACTGGGAGTACGGCGACGCGGCGAAGACCGACGACGCGTTTTCGCGCGCCGCCCACGTGACGCGGATCGAGCTCGATTCGCAGCGCATGGTAGGCAACCCGATGGAGCCCAAGAGTTGCCTGGCGACGTACAACAAGGCGACCGACACCTACGACGTCTACGCGAGCGGGCAGGGCACGCAGGTGTTGCGCGCCGGTCTCGTCGCGGTGTCGGGCCTTGCGCCGGAGAAGATCCGCGTGCATCAGCTCGACGTCGGAGGCGGGTTCGGAATCCGTGTCAACGCCTATGCGGAGTATTCGGCGCTGATGCTGGCGGCGCGGACCGTGGAGGGACCGGTCAAGTGGGTCGGCTCGCGTTCCGAGACGTTCGTGAGCGACCATCACGGCCGCGGCGTGAAGCTTGTCGGCGAGCTCGCACTCGACAAGGAAGGGACTTTCCTCGGACTGCGGCTCGATTGGTTCGTCAACCTCGGCGCATATCTGTCGCAGGCGGGGCCGATGATCAACACGGCCATGGCAAGCCTGCACGCGTCGAACGCCTACCGCATTCCGGTGCTGTACGGCCGACACCGACTCGCGGTGACCAACACCACGCCGACCACCGCGTATCGCGGCGCCGCGCGACCGAGCGTGGTCTACCTTGCGGAGCGGCTGGTCGAGCAGGCGGCGCGCGAGACCGGCATCGACCGGGTGGAGATTCGCAAGCGGAATCTCATTCCGAAAGAGGCCTACCCGTACAAGACGCCGACGGCGGAATACGACAGCGGCGACCCGATCGGTTGCCTCACGGAGGCGATCGAGTACCTCCGACTGGGGCGAATTCGAGGCGCGCCGCAAGGAAGCCGCGGCACGCGGCAAGCTGCGCGGCATCGGCTGCGCGGTCTTCGTCGAGCCCTCGGGCGGCGGAGTGGTGCCGAAAGAAGAGGCGGCGATCCGGATCGATGCTTCGGGAAACTTTCTTCTGCACGTGCTCGCCGGCTCCACCGGACAAGGGCACGAGACGGTGTTTCCGGAGATCGTCGCCGAGGTGCTCGGCGTGGACGCCGAGAAGATCACGCTGCGCGAGGGCGACCCGGACGGCCCGGCGCTCGTCGGTGGCGGTACGGTCGGCTCGCGCTCGACGATGATGCATGGCAGCGCATCGGTGGTGGTCGCGCGCGAAGTGGTACGCAAGGGCATGGAGCTTGCAGCCCAGGCGCTCGAGGCGGCGGTCCCGGATATCGAGTTCGATCGGGGCCGCTACAAGGTCAAAGGTACGGATCTGTCGATCAGCTTGACCGACCTCGTCACGAAGCACATGGGCGTGTCGCCCCATCCGCTCGATTCGCTCGCAGACATCCCGGCGCTGCGCGCTTTCCCGGGCGGAGCGCACGTCGCCGAGGTGGAGATCGACCCGGAGACCGGCACGGTCGAAGTGCTGAGCTATGTCGCCGTGGATGACTGTGGGCGCGTGATCAATCACGTGCTGCTCGAAGGGCAGCTGCACGGTGGAATCATGCAGGGGTTCGGCCAGGTGTTCGCCGAACACTGCATCTACGATCCGGTGTCCGCGCAGCTCCTGACCGGAACGTTCTCGGACTACACGATGCCGCGCGCAGATTCGCTCGGCGAGGCACGCCTGTATGACCGGTCCGTTCCGTCGCCGACCAACGCGCTCGGCGCGAAGGGCGTCGGCGAGGCGGGCACCACCGGCGCCGTGCCCACGCTCGCGCACGCGGTGCTCGACGCCTTGCATCCGCTCGGGATCGAGCGGCTTGACTTTCCCTATACGCCAGCGAAACTGTGGAATGCCATCAATTCAGCCAAGGGTGGCGCGGGCGGCCACGCTTAGAGGGTCTGGTCATCCCCGTGAAAACGGGGATCCAGGGTCTTGATTCAACGTCGTTGGATTCCCGCCTGCGCGGGAATGACGGGCAGGTGCCAGAACCTGAAATGGGAGTGAGCGACATGGACGTGACCGTCATACTGCTACGCCTCGTGCACGTGCTCGGCGGCGTCTTCTGGGCCGGGGCGCTGATGTTCGTGGTGCTGTTTCTGGAGCCGAGCGTCCGCGCGAGCGGACCCGAGGGGGCCAAGGTGATGCGGGCGCTGATCCAGCGGAAGTATCTCAACGTGATCCCGATCATCGGCGCGCTCACCATCCTGTCGGGACTCTGGCTGATGTGGATCTTCTCCGGCGGCTTCGCAGCGGCGTGGTTCAAGTCGGGGGCGGGCATGGTCCTGACGCTGGGTAGCGTCGCCGCGTTCGTCGCATTCATGATCGGCGTCCACGTCCTGCGTCCTACAGTGCTGCGCATCGGGCCGCTTGCGCAGTCCGCGGCCGAGGCGCCGGCGGGCGCGGAGAAGGAAGCGAAGCTCGGACAGGTCCAGGCGCTGCGTCGCCGGGCGATGATGAGCGGTCGATGGGTGGGGTCCCTGCTCGCGCTCTCCGTCGTGGCGATGGGGATTGCAAGATACGTCGGATAGTCGTGGGGTGGTTTACGCTGCGTCCCGGCTACGCTGAGCGCATCGCGTTATCCTGCAGTCGAACGCAACAGGAGAGTTCGGAATGTCGAGTGTCTTGATCATTACCGGAGGCGGGCGCGGGATCGGCGCCGCCACTGCACGCATCGCGGCGGCGCGCGGTTACGCGGTCTGCGTCAACTATGCAAACAATCGCGAAGCGGCCGATGGGGTCGTCGCAGACATCGGCAAGGCGGGCGGCCGGGCGATCGCCGTGCAGGCGGACGTCAGTGTGGAATCGGATGTCGCGCGACTCTTCCAGACCGTCGACAAGGAGCTCGGCACCGTCACGGCGCTCGTCAATAACGCGGGAGTTATCGACAAGCAGGCGCGCCTGGCGGACATCGGCGCAGCGCGTCTCGCACGGATGTTCGCGACGAACGTCACTGGCCCGTTCCTGTGTGCACGCGAAGCGGTACGCCGCATGTCCACCAAGCAGGGCGGCGTCGGGGGCGGAATCGTGAACGTCTCCTCGGCGGCGTCGCGAATCGGCGGCGGGGGCGAGTACCTCGACTATGCCGCCTCGAAAGGCGCAATCGACACGTTCACGCTCGGTCTCGCGAAGGAAGTCGCCTTGGAGGGCATCCGGGTGAACGCGGTGCGGCCCGGGATCATTTACACCGAGATCCACGCGGCGGGCGGGGAGCCCGGACGCGTCGATCGGATGAAGTCGTTCGTGCCGCTTGGGCGCGGTGGCCAGCCGGAAGAGGTGGCGGCGGCCATCCTCTGGCTTCTCTCGGGCGAGGCGTCTTACATCACCGGAACGGTCCTCGACGTCGCCGGCGGGCGATAGGAGACGGTGCATTGTTTCCGGCCCGGCGAGTTGGGAAGCGGCGGTATGATCCCGGCATGGTTCACCTCATGGAACGCGTGGAAAGGCTGTTTGCGGCAGTGGACGAACGTCTTGACGCCGCGGACGAGCCCGTCGTGTGGGTGGTTTCGCTTGTAGGCGTCGCCGTCGTCGGCGTGCTGGACTACCTCACAGGCGTCGAAGCATCGTTCGCGTTGTTCTATCTCTTTCCTGTCGCGATTGCCGCCTGGTGGATCGGCGGGCGTGCGGGAGTCGTCTGCTCGGTTGCGAGCGCGGTGGTCTGGCTTCTGGCCAACGACATCATCGAACATCAATTTAGATCGGTGTTCCTGTCGGCCTGGAATACCTCGATCCGGCTCGCGTTCTTCCTGATAGTGACCCTGCTGCTCGTCAGGATTCACGCCATGTTCTTGCGCGAAAGGGCGCTTTCGCGCGTCGATTACCTGACCGGCGCGTACAACGTGCGTGCATTCCACGAAATTGCCGAAGCGGAATGTCTGCGGGCCACCCGGTATCCGCAGCCTCTGACCTTAACCTACATCGACCTGGACGGATTCAAAAAAGTGAATGACCAGCTGGGTCACGACGCGGGCGACAGGGTCCTCCGGGTCGTCGCTCAGACCCTGCGGGCCGGCGTACGCCGCCCGGACACCGTTGCTCGCCTCGGGGGCGACGAGTTCGCTTTGCTGTTGCCGCAGACCGACGTTGCCGGTGCGCAGACTTTTCTTCCACGCCTGCGCGAGGAACTGCTGGCGGCGATGCAGCGCAACGGCTGGCAAGTGACGTTCAGCATCGGCGCGCTGACCTGTCCGACCGCCCCCGCATCGCTCGGCGAGGTCGTGAGCGAGGCGGACGAGCTGATGTATGACGTGAAGCGCACCGGAAAGAATTCAATCCGGTATGGCGTGTATACAGGGCCCGCACGTCTCGGCGACTCGCCCGCGGGAACTCCGACCCCGGAAAAAGGTAGCGTGCCCGTCGTGCAATCAGCGACCGGTTGCTAGGGAGGCTTCATATGAACGAGCGGGCGCCGCGCGAAGCTGCGGCAAATCCGGACACCGCAGCGCTCAAGGCGCAAATCGTCGAATACTGCAAGCGCAAGGGCGCGCTGGCAGTGGGCGTTGCGGACCTCGATTCGATCGATCTCGTGGCGCCGCCGGGCCACCGGCCATCCGACATCCTGCCGGGCGTGCGATCGGTCATCTCGATCGGCGTTGGCGGCCAGACCCAGGGCGCCTGGACGGTTCCGACCAAGGCGTTCGCCTACTTCGGCAGCACGGAAGGCAGGGCCTACGGGATCGCCTACGGCTGCTCGTTCTACATCGAGAGCCGGTTTCGTGCGCGGTCGGTCTATTGCCCGCCCGACATGGACCCGGAAGGCGGCGCCCGAATCCCGCTCCAGAGCTTGAAGCTGCACGCTGAGCTGGCCGGAATCGGTGCCCGGTCGCTCGCGGGTGACATCCTGCTGCACCCCGAGTTCGGCTACATGTACTACGCGTCGGTCTTCACCGAGCTCTGGCTGCCGCCGGACAGTCCCCTCGACACGAACCCTTGCCCGGCGCCGTCGTGCGTCGACATGCATCGCAAGACCGGACAGACGCCCTGCATGAAATTCTGTCCGGTGCAGTGCCTCTCGGGTGACATCAACGAGCGCGGCGAGCAGGTCGAGATGCGCTACGACATGGCGAAGTGCGCGGAGCTCACGCAGCAGTACGAAGCGGTGCCCGCGATGCTCGCCGATGCGCTTGCAGCGGCCGACGGACCGGCACGCGAGCGCGCGCTCTCCGATCCGGACAATGCGCTGCTCTGGTACAAGATGTCCGTGGGCTCGGGCGGGCTGCTCGCACAGTGCTTCGAGTGCATGCGCGTGTGTCCGATCGCGACGCGCGCGCCGCTTGCCGATCCGATCCGGCGCGCGACTGCCGCCGACAAGAAGGCGTAAAGCGCCGTAGACCTATGCCGCGCGGGCTCTCCTTCGAGCAGATCGGCGTCACCGAGGCGATGATCGCGACCTATGCCGACGCGGTCTGGTCGCTGAGCAACAACGTCCAGATCCGGCGTGGCGATCCGATCCGCAAGCGCGAGTTCGCGGCGTACGAGGCGCAGCGCCCCGATCTTGGCATGAGCGACGCGCAGATCGCTGCTGTGCTCGGGCTGACGCGCGACCAGGTGCTCGCCATCCGCGTCGTCACCGAGGTGCGCCGCTTCCGCCGACGCAACTATCACCGGCTCTACGAGCTCGGGCGGGGCAACCGGTTCCGTGCGGACCGGTCCGTCGCGCCCATGGACCGCGTCGGGTTCCGGGCGGATGCGCTTGCCCTGCGTGAAGCGATTCACTTCGATCCGGCGCGAGTGGCGGAGTTCGTGCGCACCGGCAGGTGGGGCAACGACACGCTCACGGGGTGGCTCGCATCGCGCGTGGCGGATGCGGGTGCACGCACGGCGCTGACGGGAACCGGCGAAGACGTGAGCTACGCAGAGCTCGCCACACGCGCCGGGCGATTTGCGGTGGGCCTGACCGCGCTCGGCATCGGGCGCGGGGACGTGGTCACCGTGCAGTTGCCGAACGTGCCCGAGTTCATCGTCGCGTATCTCGCCATCGCGCGGATCGGCGCCGTGATGTCGACCGCTCACATGCCCTATCGCGCGGCCGAGTTGCGGACGCTGCTTGCGCATTCCCGTGCCCGTGCCTTCATATGCATGTCCGCGTTGAAGGACTACGCTCCTGTTGCGGCGGCGCTTGCCATGAAGCCCGGTCTTGCCGCGCTGGAGCATGTGATCGCGCTCGGGGAGCCCGTGGAAGGGGCAGCTTCTTTTGCGAGTCTGGCCGCGAGCAAGGGCGCGCTACCTGTCGACGTCGCGCCGATGCCGGCCGACCCGTTTCTGCTCCTCTACACCTCGGGCACCAGCGCGAGCCCGAAGGCGGTTCCGCTCACCTACCAGGCGATGCTCGGCAACGCGCGCCTCGGTGCGCCGGAACACCGCATCACGTCGATCGACATCATTCTGTCCGCGCCGCCGTACACACACCTCTTCGGGCTCTACAGCTTTCACCTGGCGCTGGCGACTGGCGCGGCGAGCCTGCTGCTGCCCGCGTTCACGCCGCCGGATTTGGCCAGGGCAATCGCGGAGGGCAGACCGACCGTCCTTTTCACCGGGCCGGCGCATCTCGCCGCCCTGCAGAAGTCCGGGCAGCTCGACGGCACCGACCTCGCGAGCCTCCGGCTCGTCATCTGTTCCGGCAGCGCCTGCCCGCCCGACCTCGCGCGTGCAGTCGCCGCCAAGCTTCCCAATGGACGTTTCACGCAGCTCTGGGGCATGACCGAGACGCAGGCCGGCCTGTACACGCGTCCCGACGATCCGCTCGAGATCTCCGCGACCACGGCGGGCAGGGTCAGCCCGGGCACCGAAGTGCGTGTGGCGGGCGCCAATGGAGCACCCCTCGCTGCGGGCGAGGAGGGCGAGTTTCAGGTACGGGGCAGCCTGATGTTTCCGGGGTACTTCGACAATGCGGAAGCCAACGCGGGAGCGTTCACCGGCGACGGTTGGTTTCGCACCGGCGACCTGGCGATCATCGACCCGGCGGGAAACGTCCGGATCACCGGGCGCAGCAAGGACGTCATCAACCGCGGCGGCGTGAAGTACAACCCGCGCGACGTCGAGGACCTGCTCGACGCCCACCCAGCCGTGATGCAGGCGGCGATCGTGCCGGTGGCGGATCCGGTCGTCGGCGAGAAGGCCTGCTGCTTCATCGTCCCGCGCGCGGATAAAGCCCCTACGCTGGAGGACCTCTGCGCCTACCTCCTCGAGCGTGGCATCGCCAAGTACAAGTTGCCCGAGCGACTGGAGACGGTCGCCGAGATGCCGCTCACGCCGACGCGCAAGATCATCAAGGGCCGGCTCGCCGAACTGCTGGCGAAATCCAGATGAAGATTGTTGCGGTGGAAGCGGTTCCGCTGGCGATTCCTTTTACCTACGGCGCCGACGCGATGACGCACGGCACCGGCGCGTCGTGGAAGAATCTCGACTTCTGCCTCGTGCGCGTGGAGACGGAGTCGGGGCTCGTCGGATGGGGCGAGGCGTTCTCGTACACCTGCCGTCGCGCGACCACCGCGGCAGTGAACGACATGATCGCGCCGCTCGCGATCGGTCACGACGCCGCGGACATCACCGGGCTGCACACACGCATCCAGAAGCAGCTCCACATCTTCGGCCGCTTTGGCATCACGGCATTCGCGCTGTCCGGACTCGATATCGCGCTCTGGGATCTCGCGGGCAAGGCCGCGCGATTGCCGATGCACCGGTTGATCGGCGGTGCGCGGCGCACCGCGGTCGCGTGCTACGCGAGCCTGTTGCGCTACGCCAATCCGACGCTCATCTCGCAGTATTGCCAGCGCGCGCTCGAAGAGGGATTCGGTGTGATCAAGTTGCACGAAGTTGCTGACGACGCGATCACGGCCGCGCGCAACACAGTGCCGCGCGACGTTGCGCTCCTGCTCGACGTGAACTGCGAGTGGCGATTGCACGAAGCCATTGCCGCGGGCAAGCGCTTTCAGGCGCACGAGCTCACGTGGTTCGAAGAGCCGGTGTTCCCGCCCGAGGATCATCGGGCGCTGCACGCGGTGGGGGATGCGTGCGGCATACCGATCGCGGCGGGAGAGAATCTCTGCTTCGCCACCCAGTTCGAGTCGATGCTCGACGCGCAGGCCGTGCAATTCGCGCAGCCGTCCGTGACGAAGGTCGGTGGTGTCACCGAGTTTCTCAAGGTGATGGCGCTCGCCGAGACGCGTAACGTGCGCCTCGCGCCGCATTCACCCTACTTCGGCCCGGGCGCGCTTGCCACGCTGCAGCTCATTGCGGCCTACGGGCAGGAAGCGTGGTTCGAGTATTTCTATGTGTGGCCCGACGCGAAGCTCTACGGGACGACGCTCGACCCCGTGCACGGAATGCTTGCGCTCCCCGTGGGGCCGGGCCTGGGTGCGGATCCGGATCCGGAGGTGCTCGTTCGGTTTCGCGCAGAGTAGGAGACGCGCTGCAAGGCGCTTTTCCCCTCCTTTCCAAGGAGCAACCGTGTTCGGTTATGTCTCCTGGAAATTGGGGGTCCAGGGGGTGTTGGTACGCGCCATGGCATTGAGAATGGTCAGCATTTTGCGCATGCAGGCGACCATGGCGACTTTGTGCGGCTTGCCTCGTTCGATCAGACGCTGGTAGCAGGCCCGGATCACCGGGTTGGAGCGCACCGCGCTGGTGGCCGCCATGTAGAGCACGGCGCGCACCCGTGCGCGCCCACCCCAGATCGCACGTCGACCGCGCAGCGTGCCGCTGTCGCGGTTGAACGGAGCCACCCCGACCAGTGCGGCGATCGCACGCCGGTCAAGGTGCCCAAGCTCCGGGAGCGCACTCATGAGCGTGCCCGAGGTGATCGGGCCCACCCCCTTCATGCTCTGCAGCAGATCGTCCCGAGTACGCCAGGCCGGGGAGTTGCGAAGCTTGGCGGTGAGATCGATGTCCAGCGCACCGATCGCCCGATCGAGCCAGGCGATGTGGGTCTTGATCTGCTTGCGCATCACTCCGGTACTCAGGCCAAGCCGGTTCGATTCCTGAGTGCGCATGGCGATGAGCTGGGCGCGCCTGTTCAACAGCGCCTCGAGTGCGCGCGTGTCCTCATCGGGCAGCACCGTGATCTGCGGCTCCACCGCCTGGGCAAAGGCAGCGATCAACTCCGCGTCGATGCGGTCGGTCTTGGCGAGCCTTCCCGTGGCGCGCGCAAAGTCACGCACCTGGCGCGGATTGACCACCGCCAGACGAAGCCCCGCACCGGCAATGGCTGTAGCCGCCACAGTCTCATAGCCCCCGGTGGCCTCCATGACCACCAGTTCGGCCTGGGCGGCTTGAAGCTGGCGCACCAGTTCACCAACGCCTGGCGCGTCATTGGCAAACTGCAACCGCTGCGAACCAGGCAGCACTGCAACATCGAGCTGCCCCTTAGACACATCGATTCCCACCACTGGCTTGTCGTTCATCGTGCCTCCTCGCGTCCCATCCTTGCGACAATGCGAGCTCTGACTCGCGCAACCGTTCGGGCTATGCAAAGAGAAACGGCCGGACAACCCATGCTCCTTAGCGGGCTTGGAAACCCTGGGGGTCCGTCGGTTTGCCCGGCCGGTACTGCCACGACTACGATAACCCTTGTTGGACATACAAGGGGTCCGCCCGCAGGGCGGGGGGTGGTTGCGCGATCAGCCCGCCAGCCGGTGCACGAGGTGCGGCTCGACCGACTTGACGCCGGGCACGTTCTCGACCAGTATCAGCAGCGCTTTCCGCTGGGATTCGTATTCGATGCTTCCCCAGAGGTGGGCGACGCCGTCGGCCACCTGGACATTGATCACGGTGCCGTCCGCCCAATCGCTCTGTTCCCCGATCGCCTTCAGGATGAGGCTGCGAATCTCCTGATCGCCAGGCGGGACGGCTTTGGCCGCCAGCTCCTCGCGCGCGTGCATGGCACGTAGCAAGTCGGCGCGGGTGATGACTCCCACCAGCCGGCGCTTGTCCACGACGAACACGCGCTTGATCCGCTTTGCATCGAGCACGCGGACCACCTGGGCGAGATCGGCATCCGGCGGGACGGTTTCCGCAGGCTGAGTCATGATGTCCTTCGCCCGCAAGCCGTGGGTTTTCACGTAACTGCGCGCCAGGTCCTCGTCCGAGAGGAAAAAGCGCAGCCACCGCGAGCGCGGCTTGTCGGTGCCGATCTCGGGACGGTGGATGAGGTCTCCCTCGCTCACGACACCGATGACTGCGCCTTTTTCGTCGACGACCGGCAATCCACTCACCCGCCGGTTCAGCATCAGCTGGGCGATATCTGGCACCATGGTCTCGGGCGCCACCGTCATCACGGTGTGCGTCATCACGTCGCTCGCTTTCATGGGGTCACTATCCTCCGCGGACGGGTGTCGGACCTCGATCATACCCAAGTCCGCGGGGGGCTTGCACCCCGGACGCCGGTGCTGCGAGAGAGGGGTGCCCCGAACTAAGGGCGGTCAGGAGCGCAGGAGCGCCGGGGGCCAGCCCGGCGATTCCAGCGCATCGAGCGGTACGCCCTGGAGCTTGCGATCCGGGGCGGATTTGCTGGCGTCGGATTTCTTGCGTGCGAGCGCGACGATCGCATGGCGGGCAAACGGGGTGAGCACCGCGGGTTGCGCGATGAGCTCGGGCACGACGTTGTACTCGGCCCATTCGCTGGGGCAGGACTCGTCGTCGTAGCGGCCGGTTGCCATGTCGCGTTCCACGTTGTCGGGTAAAGACGACGCGCCGATCCGCGCCGCTTCCCAATACATAACGAGTTTATCCGCGAATCAGATGACGTTGACATGGCACGATCGTGAAATTTTGTGTCAACGGTGTGGCGTGTTCGAATTGTTAATTTTTGTTACGCGAGGCAGCCGCGTGAACGATGCGCGTTCAGCCCCACTCGGCAAACGCCATCGCGCAGCCCGTGCCGGCTGGCGTGCGGTAGAAGGGTTCGTATTCCTGCCAGCGTGTGGTCAGCCCTTCGGCCGCGCCGGCAGCCACAATCCAGTTGCGGATCTCCGAATTTCCGGAGTTGAGTTGGCTGGTCGGCGTTGCTGCGAGGCGCGCGCCGTCGCCCGCACGGCATGCGTCCAGCACGCCTCGGTCGAGCGGCTCGTTAACCGTGAAATGGCTCAGTCCGCCGGACGCGATGACGCCGACGCGCTGATCGCCGGGGCAGCTCTCGATCGCCGCCCGGATAGCCTGCCCCAGGCGAAAGCAGCGCGCCGGGCGGGGCTGATTGGGCGGATAGTAGGTATTGACCGCGACCGGCACGATGGGAATCACGGCGTCGCGCATGAGCCGTCGGTGGACGAACCCGAACGCGTGCCCCTCTCCGCGCGGCCGCATCAGAGTCCGCGCGTGGGCGACGTCGAACTCACGCTCGATCAGCGTCTCGATGATGTGCCGGCCGAGCGCAGCAGCAACCGGATAGTCGCGTGGTCCGTCCGGCTCGTGATACTGGGCGCGGGCGCGCTTCCAGTACTCGGGGGCAGAGTCGGGAAGATCGGAGATCGTGTTGGTGATCCGCTCGCCCCAGTAGACCAGAAAGGCCGGGAGGTTGTCGTCCCGGTACTGCTCGTGCTGGTCGTCGCCCACAATCACGAGCGCGTCGAGGCGTGCCGCCGCGATGGCGTCGCCCAGCCGTTCGATGTGCCGGGCGCACGCGGCCACGCGCGCGGCGATACGCTGCGGCGTGATCTCCGCGGCGATCCCGGGACTCGCACTGGCGACCAGCTCCGCGAAGGTTGTCGGATTTCCTGACAAGTCCAGATGATTGGGGTAGGCCGCATCGCGCTTGGCGTGCGCGGGAAAATCCTCGGCCGGACTGTTGAGCGCGGGGCTGTGCGAAGTGCCGAATGCGGCGACGAGATGGGCCATGAAGCGTCTTGAAAGGATGGGCTCACGTGAATGCTAACCGATCGCAGATCGGCAGATCGAGTCTGGAAGGCCCGCGGCGCGCCGGGCGACTTTGCGCCAGAATTCGCGCATGAATCATTTCGACGCACCCTGGGCGCTCCGGCTGCGGACCGGGACGGCACTGGTGAGCATGGTGCTGCTCGGGCTGCCGTTCGCGATGTATTCCGTGCAGCCGCAGAAGGAACTGCTGGTGCCGGCGATCGCGTCGATCGTCGGGTGTGTGTTGATCGCGCTGGGGGCCCTGTTCATCATCCGCGGCTACCGGCTCGACGCGAACGGACTGCACGTGGAGCGTCTGATTTGGGCGGACCGCATTCCGCTCGATGACCTGCGCGCGGCGTGGGCCGATCATGAAGCGACCGAGAAGTCGACGCGACTGTTCGGCAACAGCGGTTTTTTCTGCATCGCGGGTCTCTTCAGCAACCGGAAGCTGGGACGCTATCGTGCCTACGCTACTGACCCGGTGCGGGCGGTCGTGCTGGATCTTCCCAAGCGCAAGGTCGTGGTGACCCCGGCCGACCCCTGGGAATTCCAGGCGGCGCTGCGGCGACTGTGGCCGGCGGCCGAAATCGGCACGAAACCTGCAGGCTGACGGGTGCTTGCACCACTGTCGGAACGTTGCCATGGGGCGAGGCGTCGAAGTCCGGACACTCGGGAAGACAGGCGGGAGTCACAGGCGGGAATTCATGCGAAATGCTTCACGCTCGAACCGTGCCACTCACCGCAAATGTGAATATCACCTTTTCCGCGGATCGCCCGTCCGGTAATTTCGCGCCAGATTTGAAACCAGCACGATTCGAGCTGTCCAAGTTCCAGGAGCATCCGGACCGGAGTGCGGAACGGCCCGGACTCCGCAACGATATGGCTTTGGTTTAGACTGGCGAGCCACGCGCGAGCCCCTGCAGGATTCCCAAATGACACTTACCCAGAACAGCGAACCGCGCGTGTATGTCTTCCTCGATTTCGATGGCGTCATGCGGCGACTCAGCTCGAAACCGTTCAAGTTCGACGCGGACTGCCGCGAGCAATTCGAGAACGTGCTGCGCGAGCATCCGCACGCACGCGTCGTCATCGCGTCGATCTGGCGGCTCGGGCTGTCGCTCGATTCGCTCCGGAAGATGTTTTCCCCGGACATCGGGCCGCGGATCGTCGGGGTGACGCCCGAGGCGCCCGGCCTCGTCAAGCACTACCGGTTGCGCGAGGTACTCGGCTATCTGAAGCGCCACGGCGCATCGGACGCACCGTGGGTCATCATTGACGACAACCGGGCGCAGTACCCCGAAGGCGTGAAAGTGATTCCGACCGAGCCGCAGAAGGGCTTCGACGAGCGTGCGGCAGCGGCGCTCAGCATGGAACTGCGGGTGCCGGGAAGTCTGACGGCCGCAGCCGGAATCGGCGCGCGTCCCTGACCGATCGGGCCGTGGCAGCATCTCCGCTCGTCGGCCGCATCGATCACATCGTCCTCACGGTGCGCGACATCGAGGCAACCACGCGCTTCTACGAGCGCGCACTCGGTCTCGAGCGCGAGTTCTTCCGCGGCCCGGAAGGGCAGCCCCGCCACGCACTGCGATTCGGCGATCAGAAGATCAATCTGCAGGACGCGGCAACCGAAACGCCGACCAAGGCGCGCATGCCGACGCTGGGCGCAGGAGATTTTTGCCTGATCGCCACGCGCCCGCTCGCGGAAATCCTGTCGCACCTTCAAGCGGAGGCGATTCCCATCGAGGCCGGGCCGGTGCCGCGCACCGGTGCACTCGGTCGGATGCGCTCGGTCTATTTTCGCGACCCCGATGGCAACCTCGTCGAAGTCGCCGAGTACGAGCAGCGCTGAAGACGGACTCGATCGGTCAGTAAAGCACTGAACAGCCCCGTCATTCCCGCGCAAGCGGGAATCCAGGCTGAGTTGGTTCGAAGGTCCGCTGGATCCCCGCGGCCCTACCCCCGAGTGAAGTAATCGGGGGGCGGGGATGACTGAATAACCTACCCGTTGCGTCGCGTCGCGCCGCCGAGCAGCGCAGGCACTTCGCGCGCGCCGCCGTGTCGTTCGCGGCGATTCTCCTGCTGTCCCTGTCGGGCGCCGTTGCCGTAGACCGCGCCCGATGACGGAAAGCGGGCATTGTCGTTCGACATCGGCTGCCGCGCCTCGGCGCCAGCATCGGGGTTCGCACTTCGATGCGCAGTATTGTGCGCATCAGCGTTCGTGCGCGCAGGGGGTCGCTGCTGGGATACGGCCGCTGCTGGCCGCCCGGACTGCCGCGACGGACGCTGCTGCGAGCCGGAACGCCCGGGTTGACCTTCCTGCGGCGATTGACGTTGAGAGCGCCTCGGCTGTTCCCGGCGCGGCTGTTCCCGTCGCGGCGTTCCCGGCGCGTGTGTTCCCGTCGCGACGGCTCCCGGTTCGCTTGCTCAGCGCTCGATGGCGCGCTGCCCGGCTCGAATCCAGGCACGGTCGTCCGCTCGACCTTTCGCTTCATGAGCTTCTCGATGTCGGCAAGAAAGGCGTGCTCGTCGGGCGAGACGAGCGAGATCGCTTCGCCGGTCACGCCCGCACGGCCGGTACGGCCGATCCGATGGACGTACTGCTCGGGTACGTTCGGCAGCTCGTAGTTCACGACGTGCGGGAGCTCCTCGATGTCCAGGCCGCGCGCGGCGAGGTCGGTGGCGACGAGCACACGCAGCTCTCCGGACTTGAAGTTCGCGAGCGCGCGGGTGCGGGCACCCTGGCTCTTGTTGCCATGGATTGCCGCGGATTCGATTCCGTCCTTGCAGAGTTGCTCGGCCAGGCGATTCGCGCCGTGCTTCGTACGCGTGAAGACGAGCACCTGACGCCAGTCCCCGGAGCTCACGAGGTGCGCGAGGAGCGCACGCTTGCGGACTTGATCGACCGGGTGGACCCGTTGCGCGACGAGCTCGGACTCGGCGTTGCGTGGCGCGACCTGCACATAGGCCGGGTCGTGCAGCAGTCCGCCGGCGAGGGTTCGGATCTCATCGGTGTAGGTTGCCGAGAAGAGCAGGTTCTGGCGCTTCTTCGGCAGGAGGGCGAGGATCTTGCGGATGTCATGGATGAAGCCCATGTCGAGCATGCGGTCTGCCTCGTCGAGCACGAGGATTTCGATGTGCGACAGATTGACCGTTTTTTGCCCGACGTGGTCGAGCAACCTGCCCGGTGTCGCGACGAGGATATCCACGCCACGACGCAGCGCGTCGACCTGCGGTTGCATGCCTACGCCGCCGAACACGAGCGCCGAGCGCAGCGACATGTATTTTCCGTAGGTGCGGACGCTCTCTTCGATCTGCGCGGCGAGCTCGCGGGTCGGTGTGACGACGAGCGCACGTACCGCGTGCCGCCCGCCGTGATGGGTATGGCCAGCGAGTCGCTGCAGCATGGGCAGCGTGAAGCCGGCAGTCTTGCCCGTGCCGGTCTGCGCGCCTGCGAGCACGTCGCGGCCGGCAAGGATGAATGGAATGGCCTGCGCCTGTACGGGAGTGGGCACGGTGTACCCCTCGTCGTGCACGGCGCGAACCAGCTCGGCCACCAGGCCGAGAGTGTCGAAACTGGAATGATTCAAGCAATACTCCTCTTGCTTCGGCGCGCAGGGCGCACCGAGGGCCAGGAAACGTACGGCGGGTGCCGTCGCCTCTGCTCAACCTGCGGTGGCCACATGTAACTGGGCCGCCGAACCGGTTCAGGCAGTCGCGACTACATTGAAGGAAATCGGGGAAGTCTCTGAAGAGACCGAAAAACCGCGATCGCTTTGGGCCCGACCGGATCACGGGCACCGAGAAGCTGGACGCAAGTATAGCAGACCGGAGCGCCCTCCCGCGGTACTTGTGCCGGTACTTGTGCTGCATGTCCGCGCGCGCTGATGGCCCGGACAAGCGTCAGCTACCATCCGACCGTTTTGGGCCCACGCAGATCGATGACCCGCCCGCTGACACGTCCTATGACTGATTCCGAACGCTCGACGCTGGCGCTGCACGCGGCATTCGCGCTCTCGTTCGGCAGCTTTCTCACGCCGTCGATGGGCCGCGCATTACTCACGTTGCTCGCCGGATTTCTGCTGCTGGGTGTGCCGCTCGCGCTGGCAAGAGTGGACTTCGCGTCCTGGCCGGCGAAGGACTTGCTCGTACTCGGTGTAGCGGCGGTGTTTGCGTTCTGGGCTGGCATCGCGATCCGTGACTATCGCCGCAAGTGCCGTGAGCTCGCGCCGCGCCAGGATCTATTGCGCGCGGATCTCGCAAGCGGCGTCGCGGAGGTCGAGCAATACCGTGCGACACATGTGATTCGTGCGATCGGTCCCGTGAACCGCGAACGATCCTACTTCGTGCGGCTCGATGACGGTCGGGTGATGTTCGTGGGCTACTGGAATCCGCCCGACGACGAGAGCGGGGCCGAAGGACCCGAGCTCGGCGGATTTCCCGCTGCCGAGTTCGAGATTGCGCGCGGGCCACGCTCGCGAATGATGCTCGGTGTGAACGGGCGCGGTGGCGCACTTGCTCCGTCGCAGACGTTCACGCTGGGACAGCATGCGGTGGAGGGCGGCCAGCTCCCCGAAAGTGGGACTGTCGTCGATTCGTCATGGGAGTCGCTTACCAGGGTATTCGGGCCCGAATCCTGATTGCCCGACGCGACTGACGAGCTGGCCCGCGACGAACGCTCCCGCAGCGGCGGCTACCAGCAGGTATGCGGTCGCATTCCAGCCGCCGGTTGCCGAGACCACGAACGCGAACGCGGGCGGACCGACGAACTGGCCAAGATTCGAGAGCTGCACAATGACGCCCTGGAGGCTCGAGATTTGATCCGGCGTGCGCGCGTAGTGCTGCGACGACGAGAGCACAGCGGGGGGCGTCATTCCGCCGCAGAAAGAAAGGATCAGACAAGCTGCGAACCGCGCGCCGTCGGGCAATCCGGCGGCGAAGAGGGCAACGCCGGATGCGCCCATCAGCAATGCTGCGACGCTGATGAGCGTGCCGCGCGGGACATTCCGGTGGAGCAACCATGTGCCGAACAGGATTCCGGGAACATTGACGCCGACCACGAGCGTCGTGAGCGTGGTCGCAGCGAGCAAGGTGAGCTCGCGCTCTTTCACCAGAAATGTCGGCAGCCACACCATCACCGCCGTCCATTGAAATGTGTACAGGCACATGGCCAGCGCGCACCACCACGGCCCGGGCTGGCGCAATGCCTGTGCGATGCTGCGCAGCGTGCGTGAGGCGCGTGGAGGCGGGAGGGGAAATTCGTCGCGCATGTGCCAGAGCGAAGCGAGTGTGGCCAGGGCACCCGCGACGCTCATCCACCACAAGCCCCTCCAGCCGGCGGCAGCGAGCACGAACGGCGTGACGAGTAGCATCGCGGCGAACCCGAACGGCAAGTAAGCGCTCCAGATTCCGAGCGCGAGCACGCGATCACGGCCGACTGCGGCGGAGACGATCAGCGCTGGAGCGGAGACCCCCACGGCAATGAATCCGGCGCCCTCGACGAAGCGCGAGGCAAGCAGCATTTCGGTCGACGTGGCGAGTGCTCCTGCGGCGCCACCCAGAGCAAGCGCGGCGAGCCCTGCGAGGCAACTGCGCAATGCGCCTGCGCGGTCGGCAATGAACCCGAAAAAGACGGCGGTGAACACTGCGAGGGCATTGAACATGGAGACTACCCAGCTGGCGGCCACGAGCGACAGATCAAACTGCCCGCTGAGGGCGGGAAGTGCGCCAGGGAGCTTTCCGACAAACGTCGCGGCGACGACGCCGGAGGCGATGCCTACCGAGACGGCGGGCCAGCGGGTGTGCGATGGCATGAGAAGGACATTGGAGTTCGGGCGTCGCCAAAGCGGCGGCGCCGCTCCGGACCCAATGGTACTGCGCGGAAAAGCCTCACGGCGCGCGCACAGGCGTCAACGGGGTTACTACTGAATTCCAGTCATCCCCGCGGACGCGGGGATCCAGTTTGCCGCTGAAATCGTATGCGCCAACCCTGGATTCCCGCTTGCGCGGGAATGACACGAGTCCGGCGGATGCTCCTTTAGTGCGCGACGGCCACGGCCTGCGCTTCGGGCTCGAGCTCGTCCCAGCGCAGCGCGCGGTTGCGGCCAGACTTCTTGGCAGCGTACAAGGCCTGGTCGGCCTGATCCACGAGCTCGGCGAGCTCGGAGCAGCCGAAGCGAATCGTCGATACGCCGAAGCTTGCGGTCATCGTCAACCCTTCGACGCCACGGATGCCCGGTCCGGCTTCGCTTTCGACGCGGCGCCGGATGCGCTTGGCAATTTCGGTGGATTTCTCGACCGTGGTATTCGGCAATGCGATCACGAATTCCTCGCCGCCGTAGCGGCAGAGCAGATCGTGCCCGCGAATCGATGAGGCAAGGATGCGCGCCATCTGCTTGATGGCTTCGTCGCCCACGGCGTGGCCAAAGCGGTCGTTGATCGATTTGAAGTGGTCGATGTCGACCATGATCATGCAGAGCTCGAGATCTTCGGTAACCGCGCTCGCGTAAATCTGGTCCATCTCCGCGAAGAATGCGCGGCGGTTGAGGCAGCCGGTGAGTGAGTCGCGCGCGGCCATGATCGCGAGCTCCTTGTTCTGCTCCTCGATCTTCTCGCGGGAGGACTCCAGCTGGTTGAGCGCCTTCTGCAGCGCGGCGTTCTTCTCCTCGAGCTCGGTGACGTCGTCGAACGTGGCGAGACAGCCGCGCGAGCGGCCGACGTTGTCCACGATCGGCGAGCAGTTCATCACCGCCTTGCGGGATTTGCCGCCCTGCGGAATTTCGATGACGGTGCCAAGCACCGGCTCGTGAGACTCCATGGCCTGGTTCCAGGGATGCTCCGCGGGATCCGTCGGAAGACTGGCCTTGAGCCAGTCGAGGGTGGCGACGTTCTGGCCGAGCAGCCCCGTCGCAGCCTGGGGATGCAGGTGCCGGAAGGCGCTGTTGGCCATGTTGATGCGGCCCTTGGTGTCGACCACCAGCACGCCTTCTGCAAGTGTGTCGAACGCCATGCGCACGCGATCGGGAATCACCGCGGTCGGATCGAGGTGCTGCAACACCTTGCGCAGGTAGAAGTAATAGAAGATGAATCCGCCGAACGACAGCGCCATGATGAGGAGGACCGTCGGGTGCACCAGCCACTCGAGCGCGGATTGCGGCCCGACCGGCTGGAAGGCCATCTCGACGGCGCCCCAGCGATCCTTGCCCGAGTAGACCGGCACTGAGACGTGGGTCAGGGTCGACTTGCCGTCCGCGACCGGGACCCAGTGTTTCTCGTGGTCGCCGCTCTTCACGAGCAGTTCGCCGTTCGCGCGGCGCACGCCGACCGACAGAATCTCGCCACCCTTGGTCACTGCAGTGTCGACGGTGCGCTGGATCGTGCGCTGATCGTCCGCCTCCACCAGAGACGTGAGCTGAACCGCGAGGCTGGCAGCGATGCGCTCGCGTATGCGCCGCGAATTCTGCACTTCGTCGGGCATTAGTCCGAATGCGAAGTCCAGTATCAGCACCAGCAGGATGGTCAGCGAGACCAGCCCCAGGGCGATGCGACCGATTGTCCGAACCCTATTCATGAACGCTTTCTCTTAACGCGTCGCGCGATTCAACGATCTGACCCGGGAGTACTCCAGCAAGTCCTGGACCGAGACGCGGGCGTTGCATCGACTGCGCGCGTAAAAGTTGCGAATTGCGCACGTTTTGGCGCACGTTTTCGGCGCCCGATGCCGACGCGTCCGGTGCAATGTCACAACACTTCTCAAGAACGCGATCTAGTCTACTGTTTCTTAATCGAAATCTACCAGTATCCGTAGGCCGGTCGGGAGGATTTCATCACGTAGTGGGGCGCGGAGCCGGCGGCATTTCGCCAGGAAGAGACATTTTGGTGACAATTGGCACGGCGTCGACGGCGGAGGTCAGGCGAAAGTGGCGTCGGAGATCACGCGGGCCTGGGCGGGGGCGTTGATCCCGGCGGGCGGTGCTAGACCTTGAGCTTGTCCTGCGCGATTGGGCTGGGAGTCTTCGTTGGAAAAGCGATGGCGGGCGAGTTGCTCCTCCTCGGCTGTTTCGGCATCGACCTGGTCGTCGTAGGCCTGGACCCACTCGTCGTCCTGGTCGTCGTCCTCGTCATCGCGTCCGAGCACCGGCAGCGGGTCGAAGTTGCGCCAGGCGGGAAGCGAGGAGAGAAGGCTGGCGATCAGACCGGTGGCACGCGTCGCCCACCAGATCGCCCCCACCGAGAGCGCGAGGCTCGCCATGCGGATCGAGTTGAGGTCGAGCTTGATCAGGCTGTCGCTTCCCGGGTCCGGCAGCGAAATCTTGCCAAGCTCGACCGTGATCTCCGGGGCGCGCCGCACCTGCGAAAAATCCGATGAGAGGCTCTGCGCTGTCTGACTGACTGTCGGCGTGCTCGACTGGACGGTCATTGTCTCCACCTCGGCCACGGGCTTCTCCACCTTTACGGCCGCGACGCGCATCGGTATGACGGGCGCCTCGCTCTCGACCGGCGCCTCTTCGGTGCCCGAACTGCGCGAGACCGGCGCTGGGACGTCGAGTGGGGTCGTGTCGTCGCCGCCGCTATTGCCGGGACCACCAGTATCCGTCGGCGGGTCGCTCGGCGGCGTGACGGTCGTGCCGTCACCGCCACCACCGAGCGATGGCGTGGTGCCAGGCCCACCGTTGGGCGTAAAGACGATGGCTGCCGCACTCGGCGCCGAGAGCAGTGCCCCGTCGCTCACTTGAATCGTATAGGCCGGGGCGAGGTTGTTGCCCGCGTGCACGAACACCACGAGGCCCGCGGCCACGTCCGCCTGGGTGAAGGTCGTGACGGCAGTTCCCGGGGCGCTGGTGAGCTCGAACTGCCCGTTGGCAACGCCGGAAACGTTGTAGACGAGCCCGCCCCAGGCGTTGTCCGGATCAGCCGCTCCGAGGTTTGCGAGCGTCAGCGTGACCGTGGTGCCGTTATTGAGGGTGAGATTGTTCGTGGTGATGCTCGGTGCATCGTTGACCGGCGTGACGTTTATCGTGCGCGTCGCGGGCGCGGAATTGGCGGTGCCGTCGTTCACGATCAGCGTGACGGTGCGCGGCGCGGCGCTCGGTTTGTCGCTGGAGTTCTGATAGGCCACCGACTGGAGCGCGCTTTGCCAGGAGCCAAGCGTCGCCGGACCGGTCAGCGTCAGGGTGCCGCTGGCACTGTCCCAAACCCCGGTGATGCCACCTGCGGAGGTGAAGGTCAGCAGATCCTCGCCTGCGACGTAGCCGCCCGTGATCTGCACCGTGGCGCTGGCGAGTGTGGGGTTATCGACATCGCTCACAGCCACACCAGCATCCACCGCAGACGCTGGGTCGTTCTCCGTATAGGCGAGCGCCCCGCCCGAAGCGGTGACCACCGGGGCGTCGTTCACACCCAATACGGATATCGCAACGGTGTCCGAATCGCTGTTCGCTCCATCGCTCGTGTCGACCGTGAGCGTTGCGGCCCCGTTGTAGTTCGTAGTGGGGGCAAAGACGAGACCGTCCAGCGAGGCGTTGATGTTGGCAATCGTCCCGGAGAACGTCATCGTCGTGTCCCCGGCGCCGGTCCCCGTCGTGAAGACAAGCCCGGCAGTGCCGCTCAGCGTAAGCGTGCCGTTCGTGATCGTAAGCGTCACGGTCAGCACGCCGCTGTCCGCATCGAAGACCGTGATGAGATTGCCGTTGCCAACGTTGAATACGAGGTTCGTATCTTCGTTCGTGTTCTGCGCCCCAGGTATCCCATTGACCGGCGCAAAGTCATCATCGGTGATGTTGACCGTGGCCGGGGTGGCATCCACACCGACCGCAGCATTGCTGGTGCCAGCGAGGGTGACGGTGACCGTCTCGGTACCCTCGGCGACTGCATCGTCGACGATGCCCGCGACGTTGATCACGGCGGTCTGCTGGCCGGCAAGAATCTGCACCGAGCCGGTGAGGGCGGTGTAGTCGGCTCCGGCGGTGGCGCTGCCGCCACGCTGTAGGTGACAGTGATGGGGGCGCCGGTGTTGTTCACCTTGCCCAGGTCCACGGTGAACTGGCCTGGGTCGCTGCCCGCCTCGGCGGCCGCGGCATCGTTGGCGCTGAGCGTGACTGTGGCGGTGTCGTTGTCGGCGATCGTGACGCTGGCCGGGGTGGCATCCACACCGACCGCAGCATTGCTGGTGCCAGTGAGGGTGACGGTGACCGTCTCGGCGGCCTCGAGCAGCAGATCGTCGACGATGCCCGCGACGTTGATCACGGCGGTCTGCTGGCCGGCAAGAATCTGCACCGAGCCGGTGAGGGCGGTGTAGTCGGCTCCGGCGGTGGCGCTGCCGCCCACGCTGTAGGTGACAGTGATGGGGGCGCCGGTGTTGTTCACCTTGCCCAGGTCCACGGTGAACTGGCCTGGGTCGCTGCCCGCCTCGGCGGCCGCGGCATCGTTGGCGCTGAGCGTGACTGTGGCGGTGTCGTTGTCGGTGATGTTGGCCGTGGCGTTGGCCCCTGCGATGCTGACCGCGAGATTGCTCGAATTGGAGATCTGGGCGTTGAGCGTCTCGGTGGCTTCCAGCAGCGCGTCATCGGCGACCACGACCGAGTAGGTGCCGGTGGCCGCACCGTCGGCGACGCTGATCTGCGCGCCGGGTGCGATGGCGGTGTAGTCCGAGCCGCTGACTGCGCTGCCGGTGGCCAGATCGGCCAGATCAAAGGTGATGGCGCTGCCGGTGTTGTTGACCTTGTCCAGCGTCACGGTGAACACGATGCTCACCGGGCCGGCCTCGTCGCCCTGGGTGGTGACCGAGAGGGTGGCATTCGCGGTGTCGTTGTCGGTGATGGTCGCGGTAGCGCTGTTCGCCGACCCGTTGATTTGGATGTCCGTGTCCCCGGACGTGACACCGCTCAGCGTCGCGATCACCGTCTCGGCCATCTCGATCAGCAGGTCGTCCGCGGTCGAGATGTCGATTAACGCCGTCGTCGCGCCGGCCAGAACTGTGACGGAGCCCGAGAGCAGGACGTAGTCGGCACCATTGGTTGCAGTGCCGGTGATCGCGTATCCGATAACGGTATCGGTGGCGCTTGTGCCACTCAGGGTAACGGTGAACTGGCCGTTGTCGAGCGGTTCGGCGGCGGCGCATCGGTTGCGGTGATGCTGGCGACAGGCTTCACCGTAATCGTGGCGTTGACCGCCGCGCTGGTGCCGCCGTCGCCGTCGTTTACGCGAAACGGATCGTGCGCATGCCAGGCGCAGGATTGTTGGCGTTGGTGTTGGCGTAGGTCACCGCCTGAACGAGCGTCTGCACTCGGGCTTGCGTTGCGGACGCGTTGAAAGTGACGACGAAATCATTCGCCAGCCCCATCGGAGGTGATCGTCCCGATCAGGATTCCGCCGACGCTTACCGTGCTGCCGACCGTGACCCCTGCAGCAAGCGAGACGCCCGCCACGGTGCTGAAGCCGAGCAGATCCGCTGCTCCAACCGGGCCCGACGTGATGGTGACTGTAAGGTTGCCGCCGTTGAAGTCGGACGAGTCCACGTCGGTCACCGTCGCGACCGTGCCTTGGTCGACGATCACCGCGCCGCTGCCCGCCGCGTAACCGCGCGTGTCGCCGTCCAGGTTCGCGACGACCGGCACGTCGTTCACCGGGTTGACGGTGATGTTGACGGTGGCGGTTTCGGTCACGCCACCGCTCGTCACAGTGTAGGTGAAGGAGTCCGAGCCGTTGAAGTCGGCGTTCGGGGTGTACTGCACCGTCCCGAGCGCGCCGTCGAGGATGGTGACCGTCCCGTTGCTCGCCGCGGAGACCGCTGTGACCGTCCGGCCGGCGTTCTCGAACGAGTCGTTCGAGAGCACGTTGACCGTGACCGCGTTGTCCTCGTTGGTCGAGGGGCTGTCCTCGGCGATATCGACGACCGCCGTGACTGTGATCGTGACCGTGGCGAGGTTGGAGTCGAGTGCGCCGTCATTGGCGCGGTAGGTGAAAGTGTCCGTGCCGTAAAAGTCGGCGTTCGGCGTGTAAGTGAAGCTGCCGTCGGCGTTCAATGTGAGCGTGCCGTTCGCCGGCCCGGTGCCGAGCACCGCGGCGAGGGGGTCGCCGTCGGCATCCATGTCGTTGCGCAGACGCCCGTCGGCCTCGTCTGAGTCACGCCGGCGGTGAATAGGGCGCCGTTCGTGGATGCGTATTGAGCCTTGATCCAGTTCGCAGAGCGTGCCGTCGTCGCGATTTCGATTTGATCGAGCGTGCCGTCGTAATAGCGGGTCGCTGGGCCAGGCATACCAAACCGCAGCGGCGTGTCCCATCCCGTTCGACTGGTATGGGCCAGAGTTCCCGTATCCGTTCCCACCGCAACTCCGTCGAGATACATGGTCGCGGTGGGTGCAGCGGACATATTGCTCACCACCACTGAGACATAGTGCCAGCCTGCGATGTCGGTGAATGGCGTCGAAATCTGGATGACCCCTGCATCGGTCGGCGCGTCGGTATCTCCGAGGAAGAAGGACAGGTAGTCCGAGCTTGTCACGCCGGCGGCAGTGACCGACCCCATGGCAATGTGCATTTCCTGGTTCGTCCCCCACGCCGTAGGGTCGCCAAATCCATTTGCGCTGCTCATTCCTTCCCACAGGAGCATACGCGTGTAGTCCGTCGCATCCGCGTTGAACCACGTTCCGATGGTGAAGGTGTCCGCCGTTTTCAGCGTGGTGCTGGAGGTCTACATAGTTACCGGTGCCGTTGAAGTCCTGCCCCTGGGCGATCTCTCCGGCAAGCGCCGTGGTGCCGTTGTTGACAGCCGTGTTCGTCCCGGTACTGTCTTGCACGTTGTTATTGAGATGCCAGACGCCGTTGTAACCGTTACTCCAGACCCCAGCCGCATTCTGTGCATCGACGGCACCAGCGTTGCCCCAGTACATCCGGATGAAATCCGCTCCGCTCACCGTGTCGAGTTGCGGAACTTTGACCCATGCGTAGGAAGTGCCACCCGGGTTCCACGACTCGATTTCGTACGCAAGCAGCGTACCGTCCGCGTCGACGAATCGCAGATCTTGCCCAGCGGCCTGCATCTGGGCGGCCTGGGCTGCGCTGATCGTCACCAGAACGGGAAAGTCGGTCTGAGTGCCGGCGGCGATGCTATTGACGGTGAGCGTCGAGCGATACTGCCAGTTCAGCATCGCAACATCCCACTGTCCCCCTGTCACGCTGAGGGAAGTATCTTCGTTGGTGCTGTAAGTGTCGTTCACCGCGACCGGAGCGGTGTTCAACGTGACTGCGTAATTGGCGCCAAACTCGGAAGTATTCTTGGCGGCGGTGATGCCAATCGCCGAGACAAGATCGCCTACGTTCAAGCCCGTGACTGTGATCGACCAGGTGCCGCCTGAAACGGTTGCGGTGCCCAGGTACTGCAGACCCTCGCCGAAGCCGGGCGCGGTGCCATCGCCGCTGCCTGCGATCGACTTGTAAACCTCCACCGATGTAACCGGGTCCGCACCATTCCACGCCGTGCCCTTGATTGTGGTGTTTGCTCCGGACTTACTTGCGGAGATGATCACCGGGTAGTCGAGTCCGAAGTTTCCTGCATTGGCGTCTATCGCGCTGTCGTTTACGCTGACGCCGTCGCCGACATTGTTGTCGCCGCCAGCTCCGACGAGGTCGATCGCGTTCCCGCCGTTTCCGGAAAAGCTACTCTTGCTGATGAGATTGCCATTCGACGGCGTGCCGGCAAGGGCGCCCTGAGCGGCACGACCAGGATGCCCGTGCCCCCAGAGTTTTCGATGAGGTTGAGCGTGACGGTGTTGTTCGTCCGAACAGTCGGATCGACGACGGCTCGATGGGCTGCAGACCGTTCTGGTCGAAGGTATTGTTCTGGATCAGGTTGCCGCATCGCCACGGTACGAGTCGACGCCTCGCCCGTTGGCACCGAAGAAGCGATTGCCGACGACCGTGGCGCCACCGGAGAGGTTGCTGATGTCGATGTTGTCCTGTCCGAAGCCGACCTGCGCGTTCGATTCGAAGTCATTGCCTTGAATCGTCCAGCCGTCCGCGTCGTTGCTGAGCATGACTCCGAAGAAGTTTTCGAAGCCAATTGCATTGCGTCGGATGATGCCGCCATCGGGTCCGTAGATTCCAATTCCGTTCGTGCCGCGGTTTCCTGCAACCGGGCCAGTAAAGCTCGCGGGCCCCGTGCCGATAACGCTGTCCTGAATGACGATGCCGGTAAGGTTTACACCGACGTCGGTGCCCGTCGCGATGCCGACGCGGATGTCAGCCTCTGTGAGCAGATCGCCGGTGTTCCTGAAACCGTGTATGTCGATCCGCTGCACGGTTATGTTGTTGGCTTGCAAATCGAGGCCGACCGGGACGCCCGCGCTGCCCGCGATCTCTAACTCGGGACCGTTCACGAAACTGATCGTCGGGTCATCGGCGGTGCCCGCGATCGCGTCCGCGCCCAGCCCTACCTGGCCGGAGTAGCCAATACTCGCGTTGTTGGGGTTGAGCACGGTGGTGCCGTCGGTGAAGCTGTAAGCCGTGCCGTCGATGGTCGTTAATGCGTCGGTGATCTGCGGCAGCGCCGCTGAGACGGTCAGCTGCCACCACGTCTGGCCGCTGCCGCTCACGGTCGCTACTCCCTGCCCCGGTACAAAGCGCATGAGGTTTGCACCGGTGATGGCGTCAGCGTTCTGGATGAACTGGCGCAGCGAGCCCTGCACGGTGCGATTGGCTGCGCCGTCGTCGTCGGTCGCATCGCCGCCGCGCACGTTCGTGACGACGTTGAAGCTGTAACCCGAATCGATGCCGCTCGCGTTCGCGCCGGCGACCGTGACCTTGTTGACGTGTTCGGCGGTCGTGAGGGCCGAGGCCTCGTCGGACACGTTCGCGCCTTTGCCGCCGTAGAGCGCGCCGGCGCTGGTGGTAAAGGTGCTGAGGCCCGTGGCCGCGCCTGCCGCCGCGTACGTCTCCTCGGCCCAGACGTCACCAATGCCGGAAGTGCCGTTATACCCGGCTGCGCTGAGCGTCTTCGAGTCGACGACCACGTAGTAGGTGCCATTTCCAAGACCATTGAAGATATATGCGCCCGAGGGATTGGTGGTCGTAGTGGCGATGAGTACGTCGCCCGCGTCGATCTGGCCGTTGCCGTTGTCGAGATACAGCTTGACGGTCGCGTTGGCGAACACCGCACCGCTGTCGTTCGTCACGTTCGCGTCGGCGTTGACGTCGTTGTAGATCGTCCCGGAGATGGACTGCATCCCTACGGCCGGCGAGAACTCGGAGGTGTCGGTAAAAGTCGTGAAGCCTACATTGGAGACCGTGGCCGTCGCGGTGATCACCCAACCCGCCGGTAGCGTGTAACCGGACTTGACGAAGGAGAACGGCGCGGCGAGGTTGCCAGCTCCGTTGGTCGTTACGTTCAGGAAGCCGAGGTAGACCTGCCCTTCGCCATTCCCCGACGGGTCGATGGCCGGGCTGGCGAAGAACTCGAGGCGGAAGTTCGTGTTCGCGAGACTGTTGAGCGTGCCCGTGACGGTGGTATTGCCGCCGCCGACCGCGACGTTTGTGATGAGAGGGAAGTTCTGCAGGTTATTCGCGCCCGCATCGCCATCGCCGGAATCGTTTAGGGTCACCCCGTCGTTGTTGAGATCGATGCCTAGCCCACCGTTGCCATAGACACTGTTCCCCAGGATGTCGTTACCGGTGCCCGCAGCGTTCGGCGGGGCGTCGGTCGCGATTCCAGCTCCGATGTTCCCTGAGATGACGTTACCCGCGCCGGCCGCGGTTCCACCGATGGTCTCGTTTGAGGCTCCCTTACCGATGTCGATTCCCGCGGTGAGGCCGCTTACGTTCCGCTGGCCGTTGCCGACCGCGGCCGTCCCGGCCGCGTTGGTACCGATGTAGTTGCCCTGAACGACGTTGTTTATGGTTCCCGCGTTTGTGAATTGGACGCCGACTTGACCGTTGCCGGATATCACGTTGCCGGCACCCGCCGCGGTACCGCCAATGATGTTATTCGAGGCACCGCCGAAAACCGCCACGCCCTGATTTGTGTTCCCCAGCGCACCCGTACCGGTTACATCTAAACCGATGTAGTTACCCTGGACGAGGTTGCTGTTCGCGCCCACAAAGAGCTGGATCCCGTCGACGGTATTTCCCGAAATGATGTTTCTCGAGGCAGCTGACGTACCTCCGATCGTGTTGCCGGTCGAGTTGGTCACGAAGATGCCTACCAAATTTCCTCGGGCGTTGGTGCCTGCTTGGTTGGTCCCGATAAGATTACCCGTGATGATGTTGTTGCTTGATCCCGCCTGAATTCTGATTCCATCCCCTCCAGCAAAGCCCTGGATGTCCAACCCTCGAATTGTGCTGCTGGAGCTTTGCGTGGCGGTTAGGGTCAGCCCGTTGGCGCCCAAGCCGGCACCAGCACCGTTTAAAACGATGAGCGGCGTGCCAGCGAAGCCGGTTGCCGTATTGCCATCAATGATGATCTGTCGATCGATGTCCGGTAGCGCGGAAAGAAGATTTATCGTGTGGACGCCAGCACTGAGGGTGCTGAATGAGATCGTATCGACCGCGCCGGTGCCGTTAGCAATGGTGATCGCATCTCGCAGCGAACCGACGCCCGAGTCGTTGGTGTTGGTGACTTGAATAGTGGCGAGAATCCCGGAATAGGAGAACTGCTCCGCCACGCTCACGACGACAGAGGCCTCGATCGCGCCATGCTGATACTCGAGCGTCCAGTTTGCCCCCTGCGCTTCTGCGCCAGTCTTGTCGGTCGAGGCGGCGACGTCCGCCTCGGCGAGGTCCGCAATCCAATCCATGAGCGCGCGACCGCGGGCGCTGGAGGCAAGATCGCAGCCATAGAAGAGCAGGTCCCCGTCCGCCTTGAGCGCATGGCCCCAACTCGCCACAGCCTCGGCATTGGCGGCCACGCTCTTGGCGTTGAGCCAGGAGCCCCCAAGCTGCACCGCCCCGTCGGTGCCGTGGGTGATGAAGTGCACTGCATCGACCTGCATGCGGTCGGCAAGCGCCTTGGTGACCTGTTCGATGCCGTCGCGGTTGGCATCCAGAGTGATGACTTCGAGGCGCCGCCCCGATGCAGACTGGGCCTGCAGGTCAGCGAACAGGCGATCGCTGTCGGGCACGCGCGGGTCGATGAAGACGAGCTCGTAGGAGCCCGAGAGGAGAGCGGCCGTGTTGGTCGGCTGGGAGGCGAACGCCGAGACGACTGCCTCGTGGACTGCTGACTTCGGAAGCGGTGCGGGCTCGGCCGGAAGCGGGACGACGTCAGCCGAGAGGAGCTGGCGTGGTTCCAGTTCCTCCAGGGTAAGCCGTTGCCGCCGGTATGTATGTGATCGCTTCACGGGCTGAGCCCCATCGGGGCGCCTCCTCCTCGATTCCGTCTCATTTCCTGCAAATATCGGGCCGCTCCGGTGCGGGCAGAACGGAAAACCGGAACTAGTTCAACCCTTTGTGATGCCGGTGCCACGGTCTGCCCAGGGAAGTCGTCGCACACTGGCTTTGCGCACGGTCGGCAAACCGATGTTTTGATCATTATGGCGGCTAAAGCATTGTTTTCGGGCGTAAAAATACCCGGTAGGCTGGCGAGGGGGAAGGGCAATGTTCACGACGGCTCGGGCCAGCCTGGCCGGCACGTGACTTTTTGCAGGATGGCGAGAATCGGTGCCCTGGGAAGCCCGGCCGGCGATGTCTTTGCGAGCTACCTGACAGTCCCGTGACGGCAATCTGCCAACCCGGGAGGCGGGCCGGCTAATTCCGCAAATTGCTCAAGCGAAAGGCCCCCGCGGAGGGCGGCGCGGGTGGCAGGCGAATCAGCGCCGCAGCGTTTCGTCGGCCGAGGCCTGCTCGTCTTCCTCTTCTTCCATGTCGCGCACGGGTGGAAGCAACCCGAACAGTCCTGCCCCAGGCAGTGCACGAAGCACCGCCGACAGGAGACTTGCCCGGTGGGCGTCCCAGAGGAGCGCCAAGCCGGCAAGGGCCGCTGCAGCCCATCGAGGCGCGATGCGCATGGTGCTTCCTGATTCGTCCTGCGGCATCGGCGGATGCACCGTCAACTCTGCGTCAGGTGCCTGAGGTACGACCTTTAACGACGTTTCCTCAGAGTCGGTAGCGCGCGCGATAGTCTCGGGTACGAACGCGACAGGTTTGTTTACGACGGCGTCACCGGACACAGTTTCGAGCTCTGGGCGCAGGCCGCCGAGATTTGGGCTGCCGAGCGTTCCGCCTCCGAATTTGGCGGTCGGTGGAGCGTTCTTTACCGTCAGCGCTTCCTTCGACACGGGGGGCGGCTCATCCACATTCCCCTCCTCCAAGACCGATCCGGGCATGAGCCACCCGAAATTGGCGCGCGGGATCGGCTGGAAATACGAGTCCCCGCCGGGTAGCACTATGTCGCCGGCGGAATCGTCGGGACTCATCAGCCTGTCGCCAGTGGGACCGAAGGGCGGAGGGGTCAAACTGCCCGGTCCGCTTAGCGGGGCGATGACTTGTGCGATAAATTCATTGGCGATCGGAGAAGCGCCAACAGCACGGACAGCGATGCTCACCGTCGCCATCGCGGTATCTCCATCGGCGTCGGTGATCTGATAGGTGAACGAGTCGGCGCCGACGTAGCTTGCATTCGGCGCGTAGGTGAACGAGCCGTCGTCGTTGAGCGTCACCGCGCCAAAGGCCGGCCCGGCGGTCACGAGCAAGGTGATCCCACCGTCGCTGAGGCCCGTGTCGTTGGCGAGCACGCCAGCGGTCGCATTGACGACCAGAGCAGTACCCTCGCTTGTCGTGTAGGCGTCGTTCACCCCGACCGGAAGGTCGTCAACCGGGTTCACCGTGATGCTGACTGTGGCTTGACTGGTCTCGCCATCCGAATCGATGATCAGGTAGACGAAGCCGTCAGTTCCGTTGAAGCCCGCCGTAGGCGTGTAGCTGAATGTGCCGTTTGCATTAAACGTGAAGGCAGCAGCGTTTGTAGGCACGATGACGAGCGAGTAGGTTCCGCCGTCCAGGCCGATGGTGTCGTTGGTGGAGACGTCGCCGGCAAGAGGCGTGTTTTCGTTCGTCGAGACGGCGTCGTCGACGGCGTGGTGTAGCTGTCGTCGACGGCGACCGGATCGTCGTTGACCGCCACCACGCTTATCGTGCTGATGGCGGTGTTACTTGGCGCGCCCAGAGGGCCGAATACGACGACACTGATCTGACGAGGGGTGGTATCGGGGCTCTGGCTGGGGTTGCTGAAGCGAACTGCCTCGATCGCCTCCTGATAGTCAGCAAGGGTTGCGGTGCCGGTGAGAATCAGATTCGTGGCGGTGGACGCGGCGTCGACCGTGATTCCGGAAGGGAGCACGCCAGAAACGGAGAGGAGGTCGCTTGCCTGGGCGTTGGTGATCGTGATGGTGGCGCCGGATGCGGTGGTGCTGTCGGCGTCCGTGATGAGGGTGTCGGTATCGGCGATCGCAACAGCGGGGCCATCTTCGGTGAAGGTATTGCTGTAGCCGGAGGGCTCGGCGTCGATCGCGACGTTGTCCAGGTAGAGGTACTCGGTGCCGAAGAAAGAGTACCCGCTCACCAACCGGAAGCGAACGACGGTACTGCCGGTGGTGTAGTCGTTGATGACGTAACTGCGCGAGGCGCCCGCGTCGAACTCTCCCGTGATGGAATCAAGAGTCGTCCAGCTGCCTCCGCCGTCGCTTCGAGATTTCTACTGCGAACGTGTCTCCTGCGTCGACGGCGGTGCTGGTCCTGAAATCGAACGAGAGGCGAGTGAGATACGGCGTCCGCCTGGTATGCGGACAGGTCGATGGGACGCTCCGCGGCACTGCCGCTTCCTTGCAGGCGCAGCTCGCCACCGGTGACCAGGACCCGTCCGCTGCCGGCACCGCCACCCAAGAGGTCAGACTCGGCCCAATCCCCTGCCCACGGGATCGTGTCGCCCGCGCCCGCGCCGGTGTAGTCCCCGCTCGAGAAATCGTCGCTCGCGCCATCGCTGGGGCTGCTGTCGTCAAGGTCGAGGGTCGGCGGAAGCGTGGTGACGCTGATCGACACGCTGTTGAGGACGCTCGTCGTGCCATCGGAGGTGAGGACATCCACCGCGGCCGCGCCGGTGTAGCTTGGCGTCGGCGTGAAGGCGAGCCCTTCGACACCGCATTGATAGCGACAGCGTGCCGAGAACGTCGTCGTTCGTCGCCAGTGCCGTCGCCGGTGGAGAACGACAAGCCGGTCGTATCCGAGAGAGTCAGGGTGCCGTTGGTAGCGGTCAGGGTTGTCGTCACGGTGGGCGAGTCGACGTCCAGAACGCTGATCGAATTGCCGTTCCCGGACGCGAACACAAGGTTCGTGTTCTGAACGGTCGTCTGCGCACCGGGCACGGAGTTTTGCGGCGGATCGTCGATCTGCGTGATGGTGATCAGGCTCAGCGCGACATTGCTCGACGTGCCGGTGTTATCAGTGATGGTGACGGCTATCGTTCGCCCTCCGCCGGGAGTGTCGCCAGTGTTCTCGAAGCGGACCGCTTTGATCGCGGCTTCGTAGTCAGCGATGGTTGCCGAACCGGTGAGGATCAGCGAGGTCGCGGTGGACGCTGCATCGATCGTGATCCCGGAAGGCAGAGATCCTGCGACCGAAAGCAGGTCGCCCGCCTGTGGGCTCATGACAATGATGGGCGCCCCCGACATCGGCACCGCGCCGTCGGGGTCCGTAATCAGCGTGTCGGTGTCCGCGATGGCGACGGGAGCACCGCCTTCGGTGAAAGTGGTCGAGTAGCCCGTCGTAGCCAGAGCGTCGGCGCTCACCGACACGTTGTCGAAGTAAGACGAATTCCGTTCCACTGAAATTGCTCGTCAGGGTGAAACGGATGACTGTATTTGCCGATTCGTGACCGGAAAGGCTGAGCGTGTGTGTCGCGCCTTGAATCGCGGGGTCATTGTTGTACGACGCGAGCGTCGACCAGGAGCTCCCACCGTTGGTCGAAACCTGGACTTCATACGTACTCGCTTGGGTCGACATTTCCGCTGGTGGACAACGCAAACGAGAGCGACGCATTGGTGTAGCTTGAAAGATCAATCGCGCGCTCTGCGCTTGCGGGAGTCCCGCCCCCCGTGCCAGTCGGATCACCCAGACTCAGTACGTAGCTGAATCCCGAGCCGAGGTCGAGGTACTCGATGCGCGTGTCTCCATCGGCCGGGCTTTGTGAAGTGCCCCCATCATCCACGGGCTCGATCCAGGGTCCGGCCCAGGGAATCACGCCGCCACTCGCACCTGTGTACGTATTGCTCGAGAAGTTATCGCTTGCCGACACTGGCCCGCTGCTCGAGTCGTCGGCATCCAGGTCGATCTGCGGTGGCTGCGCGGTCACCGTTATCGACACGGTATCGACGTCCGATGCCACGCCGTCTGACGTCGTGATCGTCAGCGTTTGCGATCCGGCGCTTCCAGGCGCCCCATAGGTGAGGCCCTCCAGCGCTGCATTGATATTTGCGATGGAGCCGGCGAGGGTGACCGTACCGGTACCGTCGCCGGTCACGCTGAGTCCGCTCGTACCTGATAGTGTGAGCGTTCCCCCGCCGATGGAGAGGGTGACGGTTAGCGCGCCGCCGTCGACGTCGCCGACGGTGATCGCGTTCCCGTTCCCGCTTGAGAAAACGAGGGAACCGGCCGCGGGCGCCGTCTGGGCCGCGGGAACGGCGTTTGTCGGCGCGTCGTTGACGGCCGTGATGGTGAGGCTTGCGGTGTCGGTGGTGGTGGAGAAAGCGCTGGAGCCGCCATTGGTGGAGGTGTCTGCCGTTCCGCCGTTACTCCCGCTGGTCTGATCCCAGGCGCGGAAAGTGATAGCGCTTCCGAGCGTTCCGTTCCAGTCTGCGTTGGGCTGAAAGTAAGTGCGCGTGTTCGCGTCGGCAGCAAGCAGGAGGGCGCTTGCATTGGTGACCGCGCCCAGAGTGTTCCACGTGGCGCCGTTATTGGTCGAGTAGAACCAGCTGCCGTTGGTCGTGTCGGCGGCGGTGATGGCAATACCCAACAGCGCGCCAGAATCCACGTCGGTGACGTTGTCGACCTGGCCAGCAGGCGAGGCAAAGTCGACGAGGCTCGACACGAGGGTGCCAACTGCACCACTCGGAGCGCCGGCGTCCTCGAGCTCGGCAGACAGCACAGGGCTCTTGGTCGCGTCGAGGACGGGCGCGTCGTTGACCGCGGTGATGGTGACGGTGCTGGTGGTGGAAGCCGAGAGGCTGCCGTCGGAGACCAGCGTGGTGAGGGTGCGCGCGGTGGTGTTATCGAGCGCGGTGGTGTAGGTAATAGCTCCGGCGGTGGTGAAGAAGGTGTTGAGGGCGGCCACCGTGCCGGAGAAAGTTCGCGCGATGGCGGTGCCGCCGACGGTCACCCCGCCACCAGGTGGAAGCGCTGATCGTGCCGTCGGCGATCGACAGCGTCACGGTGAGCGAGGCGTTGTCGGGGTCGGCGAACGGGGTACCGGTGTACACGAGGTTGCCGGCCACGTCCTCGGTCACGGTGAAGCTCGCCGGAGCGCTCACCGTCGGCGCATCGTTGACCGCGGTGATGGTGATGGTGCCGCTGCGGCTCGCGGTGAGGGCGCCGCCGGTGCCGGTGTTGCCCCCGTCGTTGAGCGTGACGGTGAGGGCACGGGTGGGAGCGGTGCCGAGGGCAGTCGGGTCGTCGGAGGAGCTCGCGTAGCGCAGCTGCCCCATGAGCGCCTGCACCGCGGCTGGCGTGGCGCTGGCGTTGAGGCTGATGACCAGGTTGGCGGCGCTGCCCCCGGCGAAGGTGCCGATCGTCACCCCGGCGTAGGTGACGTTGGCCCCGGAGACGCCGATCTGCCCCGCCCCGACGCCCTGGTTGTTGATCGACAGGACATCGCCGCTCTGGTAGAGGGCGAGCGCGACGGTGACCGAGCCGCCGTTGAAGTTGGCGGCATCGACGTCGCTGACCGCCGCGCCCGAGACGATCGCCACCGCGGCGGCGTTCTCGGTGTAGCTCGCCCCGGCCGTACCGGTGAACACCGGCGCGTCGTTGACTGCGACGACATTGATCGTCGCAATTGCCGTGTTGCTGTTCTGGGTGCCGTCGTTGACCCTCACATTGATAATGCGGGGAGTCGTGGCAGGATTTTCGGTCGTGTTCTCGAACTGGATCAGCTCGATCGCGTCCGTATACAGCGCCTTCGAGAAACTTCCCGAGAGCGTGACCGTCGTAGCCGTCCGGGTCCAGGCGATGCCGCTCGCCAGCGTCCCGCTGGCCGCCGCCGAACCGTTGACGAGCAGGCGGTCGCCGGTCTGCGGATTGGTGAGCACGATGCTCGCGCTCGCCATGTTCGCGCTGTCGCGGTCGAAGATCGAGCTGTCCGTATCCGCGATTGCGACCGCCGCGCCGTTCTCGGTGTAGGTGGCGGTCCAGCCGTTGCTTGCAAGATCAACGGTGGTCACCGTTGTGGTGGTCGTCGCCGTGTTGATGGCCGCAACGTTGTCAATAACAATGTCATCGCTACCACCGCCCGACGGCCCATTGGCAAACGTGAAGGCAAGGTCCCCATTCGAAGTCGCGGGCGTTCCTAGAGTGATGGTGATTGCGGTGGTAGCTACGGTGGCGGTCGTTGCGTCGGCCACAGCGGTGATCGGAGCGGTTGTTCCGGAGGCGCCGTTCGAGTAGACCCAGGTCCCCGTGTTGCTGCCATTACCGGCCCCGGTCGTAAAGGTCGCATACAACGTGCCGCCATACCGCACCTGCAGCGTGTTGTCGTTCGCCCCGTTTACATCCGAGTTCTGCCACGCGAAATCGAACTCGATCGACGTGATCGCGTTAGTCGTTGCGACAGCCGTTTGGGTCAGCACCAAGCTCGTCGACGTGTACGTTGTTGACGACGTATTGGTTGGTACCGTGAGCATCTGACTTAGGGTCGCCGTCGGATTTCCGCCCGATCCACTTGTACCGGTCCACGCGTACCGACCGTTGTCGATCGCACCGTCGCCGACGTCCCCCGTTTCCGTCCAGCTTGTGGGTGTCCCCGTACCCGCCATGCCGCCGTTGGTCACCAGATTCGACGTCGCCGTTGACGTGCTGCTCGAGACCGACGGCGTCGAGTCAAGATCGAGGATCGGCGCGCCGGCAGCCGTGACGTTGATCGTCACCGTCCCCGCCGTATACGTAGGCGCGAGCAGTCCCACCGCACCGGACATATTCGTCTTCACGCCCGCGGTGTCTGCTCCCGAATAGGAGACGATCAGATCTTCCTGGCCAGTCGCCTCGAAGAAGTCGACGCGGATCGTGTGGCGACCGGCCGTGAGCGCGATAGTGCCGCTCGTCTCCGCATAGGAATGCGCGCCATCGTTGTTGACGACGAGCGCGCCATCGATATAGAGCATCGAGCCGTCGTCCAACCCGGAATAGAAGGTGTAGGTCCCCGCCGTCGCGATATTGAACGCGCTCGTGAAGCGGACGGTGAAGTTGTTGAGGCCCGAGTTTCCGGAGTTGATCGCCGCCTGATCGACGTCGTAGCCCGACATGAAGCCCGTCGCGTTCGGAGGGGTGGTCGGGAATCCGGTTGCGAGGCTGTTGCCGGCCGGCGGGGCGCTCCAGTACTCGTAAGTGGTCCCGGGAACCTGAGCCAGGCTGATGAGACGGTACTGGAAACTGTCGGTGTAACTGCCGGCGCTGGTCGGTGTATAGGTGAACGTCCCGTCACTGTTGAGTATGAGCGTGCCCTGAGTGGGGCTGCATGTAGCGGGCGTAGTCAGAGACGGTAAGTGGCGCGACCGCGTCCGCGTCGAAATCGACGCCGGAACCGTTGTCGAGCATCACGTTCCCGGTGATCGGGCCGCCGTTTGGCGCGGTGAAGGTGTCCGGCTGCGCGACCGCCGGGCTGTCCACGGAAACCACGCGCACGTACGAAGTCGAGACCAGGCTCACCTCGTTCGTCACGTCGGTGACCTGCACGCTCAGCATTCGCGTCGTGGTGTTCGGTGCGCTGTTGGTGTTACTGAATGTGATCAGTTTCAGCGCTGTGGCGTAGTTCGCTGCGGTCGTGGTCCCCGACAGTGTCACGGTGTTGCCGCTCACCAGGCTGGTGATGCCGCCTGGCAGGGGGCCGCCGGATGCGCGGAGAACGTCGCCGGTCTGCGGGTTGGTCAGCGTCACCGTCGCGCCCTTGAACTGGCTGCCGTCGGGATCGCTGACGGTCGCCGCCGCGCCGGCGATTGCGACGGCTGCGCCCCCTTCGGTGAATGTGGAGTTATGATAGTTCCGGCCGGTCGCAGTGATCGTGACGTTGTCGAAGAAGAAGCGGTCGTCTGTCTCGCCGAAACCATTGGTGACGGCGAAGCGGATCACCGTCTGGTCGGAGATGTAGCTCGAGATGTCGATGTTGCCGCTGCTGACGTAGCTGCCGCCGGTATTGCTGTTATAGGTTGCGAGCGTGGCGAACGTCGCGCCGCCATCCTTCGAAACCTGGACGGCTACCGCGTCTGGCGATTCGATGTTCTGGAGTTTGTAGGTGAATGTCAGCGTGGCGGTGGTGTACGAAAGCAGGTTCACCGACCGCTGAATGCTGTCGTTGAACTGGTTGCCATGTCCGACGAAAGCAATGCTGGTGTCGGCCGCGGTCCCCGCGTTGGTCCGTACACAACGTTGCCCGACGCCGGGCTATTGTCGCTATTCGAGGTTCCGGCGATAAAACGTGTGGGGGATGCGTCGAACTCGGTCCAGCCCGCGCTCCAGCCGGTCCCGCCCGTGTAGGTCGAAGTTCCGAACGTGTCGGAGGCGGTGAAAGTTCCGGCCCCGTTCAAATTGACCACCGGCGGCGTGAGGAGCGCGTCCCAGCTCGCCTGCTCCTTTGCGCTCGCGGCGACCTCGGCTTCGATCGCGCCGCGCTGATACTCGAGCGTCCAGTTGCCACCCAGTAAACCGCTACCGGTGGCGTCAACGCTCGCAGCGACGTCAGTCTGCGTGACATTCGACATCCAGTCCATCAGCGCGCGCCCGCGGGCGCTTTCAGCGAGGTCGCAGCCGTAGAACAGCAGATCGCCGTCTTCTTTCAGGGCGTGGCCCCAGCTCGCGACGGCGTCGATGTTTGCCGCGAGCGTCTTGTCGTTCAGCCAGGTGCTACCGAGCTGGACCTCGCCGTCCGCGCCGTGCGAAATGAAATGCACCGCATCGACCTGCATGCGGTTTGCGAGGGCCTCGGTGACCTGCACGATGCCGTCGCGTTTCGCGTCGAGGACGACGATTTCGAAGCGGCGGGAGGCTTGCGAGCCCTGCGCAAGATCGGCGCGGAGCCCTTCGAGATCCGGCACGCGAGAGTCGATGAAGACCACCTCGTGCCGCTCTGCAACGAGCGCCGCCGCATCAGTAGGCTGATTGGTGAGGAGCGAGGAGACGATCGATTCGCTGAGGAGCGAATTCGAGAACGGCGCAGGGTCGGCCGGAAGTGGAACGAGATCAGCCGAGAGGAGCTGACGTGGTTCCAGCTCCTCCATTGCCACCCGTCGCACACTTCGCGTTGTTCTCGTACGCTTTGCCATTCAACTCTCCGCGCGCGACTGCGCGGAATCTCTCCGAAATTCAACACGCAAGAGACATACCGTTGCCGATTCGGTTGCTCGCATGTGCCCGATCTTCTGATGGACGGTCACCCGCGCGGAACGGGCGGTAGGACGCTTCGTTTTGCTTCTTCTAACTCGTGGCCGACCGGTTGGCCTTAGTAGCTTGTGTTTATTCTTAGGAAAAGACGATAGCCGACTGTTTTAAAGCAGAAAAATAGCCTCTTTAGGTGGGCATGCCAAGCCAATTCCTGGCATCGCGAGGGATTTATCCGTCCGACCTTGTGATTTGTTCACACGCACGAAAATCGCGCAGTTAGTGACCACCCACAGTCGAGATTCCGACAGGGTGGCTGGGGGCGAAAATTCCTCTAGGAAGCGTGTAGCTCACGACAGAGTGAGCCTCACGAAAGTCGGGGACGGGGCGGGCGCTGCAACGCCCTTAGGGTGCGCCGGAGTCGAGGGCTATTTCTGCGCGGTCGCCCTCCGCAGCTCTTCCAGATTGATCGGCTGGGTTTCGTCGTTGGAGAACCGGCGTTCGACGAGCCTTTCTTCTTCTTCCGACTCCGCGGTCGCGTTCCTGACGTGCTCCTGGACCCAGTCGTCTTCCTCGAATTCGTCGCGTCCCAGGACCGGCAGAGGATCGAAGTTCCGCCAGGCGGGGAGTGAGGAAAGTGCGCTGGCAATGAGGCCGGCGGCGCGCGTCGCCCACCACACAGCACCGACAGACAGCGCTAGTCCGCTCATCTTCACCATTCCCAGAAGTACGTCGATGTTCGAGCGGCTCTGAGGCCCATCGAATTCGAGATTGCCGAGCTCCATATGGACAACTGGTCCGGGCAGCCGCAGGACCTTCATCGATTCGGTCTCAACGTTTGGATCGGTCTTGGCGAAACCCGTCGTGCGCGATGGTGCGGCGATTACCGGGTCAGTTGGGGCCACAATGACGTCGAACGTCTCGAGGCCGCGCGGGACTGGAATAGGCGCGTTCACTTCAGGAAACCCAAGGAGTCCACCAAAACGCAGTGTGTCAGGTGGTGCGAGAACGGTAAGCGGATCGTCGGCAACGCTGTTACGCGGTTTAAGCAGCACGTTTCCGTCGCCGGGGTCGCTGACGAGAACGAAAGTGATTTGTGCGGCCGTCGTGGCGCCGGCGAGCCCGAGGTCGCTCGGCGTGACGACGTAAGCGGGCTCCTGGTTCCCACCAGCGTGAACGAATCGCACTTCTCCCGCCGCAAGCTGGTTGTAGGTAAACGCTGTGATTGCAGCGCCAGGGGCGCTGGCGAGCTCAAAGTGTCCGTGCTGGATGCCGGTCACCGTGAATGAAAGATCAGCAGGCGGATTGTCGACATCGGTCGCGTCAAGATCTGCCGGTGTCAGCGTGACGGTCTGGCCATCCGTCAGCGAAAGACGATTGACGGTGAGGGCGGGCGCGTCATTGACCGGGTTTACGGTGATCGCGAATACCGTCGCGCCAATGCCGCCTCCGGCCTCATCGCTCACGGAAAAAGTCAACGCGTCTGCGATCGTCTCCGAGCCGTCGTGGACGTAACGGATTCTGCCGTTGTCGAGATCATCCTGCGTGAAGATTGCGACCGAAACCCCTGGCGCAGCGGCACTTTCAAGGCGGCCATTCGTCGGTGAAACTGAGATCAAGTAGACCAGTTGCGCGTTCGTGTTGTCCACGTCGGTTACGGTCAACATTGCCGGCGTAAGGACGGCTATCCCGCCTTCATCGACCGTGAGTCCGACATTCGTCGCGAGAACTGGCGCGTCATTGACCGGAACGACATCGACTGCCAACATGATGCTTGTGGTGGCTGTGGCGCCATTGGCGCCCTCAGTGGCGGTGGTCGATACGCCGAGCGGGAAGTCGGTGTCGCTATCAAGAAATGGAGTGACCGTCAGGGTGGCGAAGTTCCAGCCGGTGACGACGACGCTCTGATTGCCGGCGCTGGCGGTGAAGGTGTTCACCCCGTCGGTGAGGGTCGCGCCGACCGGGATGGTCGAGACAGTCACCGCGAGGGTCTCGGAGCCGTCGGTATCTACGAGCGACGGCGTGAGGGTGAGCGAAATCGGCGTGTCCTCGTTACCCACCGCTGGGGCGAAGACCACCGAAGGCGCGTCCGCGACTGCGTTGACCGTTACCGCGAGGTTGGCGTTGGTGGTGGCCGTAGCGCCATTGGCGCTCTCGGTGGCCGTCGCGCTCACAGCCAGGGCGAAATCCACATCGCTGTTTGCGGGCGAGGTGACCGAGAGGGCGGCGAAGTTCCAGCCGGTCACGACCACGCTCTGATTGCCGGCGCTGGCGGTGAAGTTGTTCACCCCGTCGGTAAGGGTCTCGCCGACCGGGATGGCCGAGACGCTCACTGCGAGTGTTTCGGAGCCGTCAGTGTCCACCAGCGAGTTGGAGATCGAGATCGGAATCGAGGCATCCTCGTTACCCGAGGCGGGATTCACGATGAGCGTGGGCGCGTCGGTGACCGGGGTCACGCTGATCGCGAATGTTTGAGCGACCGCGGTATCGATTCCACCGTTCGCCGTGCCGCCGTCGTCTTTCACGAACACCATCACTGTCGCCGTGCCGCTCGCATCGGCGGTGGGCGTGAAGCTGAGCGTCCCGTTCGCAGCAATGGTCGGCTGGACGGCGAACAGTCCATTGTTGTCGTTGGACACGGTGTAGGTCAACGATTGCGCGGCTTCGTCCGGACCGCCTCCTGGCGACCCCGAGGCGAAGAGCGCCACGAGCTGCGCGCCGGCGTCCTCCCCGACCGACTGATTGCCCGCGAGGACAAAGGACGGAACATCGTTCACTGGCGTCACGGCGATCGATGCGGTCACCGTGCTGCCACCGAGTCCGGCGTTGTTGCCCGCGAGAGACGCCTGAACGTCAAAGCTGCCCACCGTCACGGAGTTCAGCGCAGGCGTGAATCGCAGTCCCGCCGCGCCTTGAGCTTCAGTGATGAACGTGCCGCTCGCCACGATGGTCGTGCCGTCGTTGAGAAACAGTGTTCCGCCGGTGATCGCGGTGATCTTGTAGTGAGTGACCTCTACTCCATCTGCGGCGTTTCGCGAGATGACCAGGCCACTCGTTGTCTGTGCGTCTTCGAGGGTTGCGGCATCCGTCACGGAGGGTGTGTCGGCGGCCGCCGCGACCGTAATCGTGAACGTCTGGATGGCGGAGGTGTCGTCGCCGCCATTTGCCGTACCGCCACTGTCCGTCAGAAACACGCTGATCGTCGCCGCCCCATAGGCGTTTGCCGCCGGCGTGTAGGAGAGGGTGCCGTTTGCGGCGATGGTCGGTTGCGCGCTGAAAAGGGAATTGTTGTCGTTCGACACTACATAGGTAAGCGTCTGTCCCGCCTCGTCCGGGCCGCCCCCTCGTGCACCGTTGGCGTAGCCGACCACTGTCTGGGCCACGGCGTCCTCGTTGATACCCAGGTCGCCCGCGAGCGTGAAAGACGGTTCGTCGTTCACGGCATTGACCGTGATCGTGTACGTACCGGTCTCGGTGACGCCCCCCGCCGTGACCGTGTAGGTCAGGACCTCCGTTCCGTTCCAGTTCGTGTTTGGTGTGTAGGTGACGGAACCGGAGGCGTTGAAAGCGATGACGCCGTTCGCCGGAGCCGAGACGCCGGTGAGCGTGCGGGCGACGTCCGCGAAGTTGTCGTTGGCGAGGACATTGACCGTGACCGTGTTGTCTTCATTGGTGATCGCGACGTCGTTTACCGTATCGACGACCGCATCGACGTTCACCGTCATTGAATAGTCGGACTTGCTGTAGCTTGCGCCATCACCCACCTGGAACCTGAAATTCGCGTACGGCGTTCCGTTCGAATCGGCGGCAGGGGTGAACTTGAGCAGTCCGAGACTCGCGACCGGAATGACCTGGTCGAGCGTGACATCGACGCCGCTCAGTTTCAGGGCACCCGCCGTTTCGAGCGACGTGATGCGCACCTGCTGCAGCATGTCTCCGTCCACGTCGGAGAAGCCGAAATCCGACTCCGAGAAGGTGTAGACCGCATCCTCGTTGACCGCGACGCTGTGGTTGTCCGCGATCGGCGTCGGGTCGAAGCTGATGTCATGCAGCGCCACACCCTGGCTCGACTGGGCGCCGTCGTTGCTGTACGTGATCGTGACCGTCGTAATGCCCGATACCGGCGATTGTGAAGGTCGCGTTGCCGTCCGAAGTGCCGTTGGCGGCATTGTTGGTGCCGTTGCCGACTGCGGCGTTCGTGCCCGAGAGCAGGTTGAACGCGCTCGTCGTGATCGTGGTCGGATCACTCCGGTTCGACGTCAGCCGTGATCCGATCGATGAATCCGCCCGAGTCGATGTCGAAGACTGAGAAGCTCACGTTCGACACGCCGTTGGCGTAGCTCGAAAAATCGAGCGAGACCGTCACAGATTGGCCAGCTGTGAAACCCGTCCGTTTGCAGGCGTATAGGCGCTCGGCCCAGCGTACCGCCGTCGACGGTGTTGTCGACCCGCGGTCCGGGTGCTGTGATGATACGGCGATATTGCCAGCCTCGTTGGTGATCCCTACCGAGCCGGGGCCGACGCTAAACGTGTTCGACTTGTCGCCGTCGACCCGGGCGCGGCATCGCTTGGCCTATGGGTATCCCAGTCGAGCGTCTGTGTGGACAAAAGCCCGACCCAGTCCGCCTGGCAGGTTGTCGCCGGGTGCGACCACCGATCTATGACGCCCGAAGAGAATTCAAGTCTCCAGTTGCCTCCCAACGCCCTGCGCCGGTGAAGTCGGCGCTCGCCGCGACATCCGCGCGCGTCAGCAAGGCCAGTCGCTCGAGGAACGCCTGACCGGAGGCGTCGGCGGCGACGTCGCAGCCATAAAAGAGGAGGTCACCGTCCACCTTGAGGGATTGGCCCCAGCCGGCCACGACCGATTCGTTTGCGGCGAGCGCGTCGGCATTGAGCCAGCTTCCGCCGAGTTGCACGGCGCCGTCGGTGCCGTGACTGATGAAATGCACTGCGTCGAGCTGTATCCGCGACGCGAGCACCTCGGTGACCTGCGAAATGCCGTCGCGCTCCGGGTCGAGCACGACGACTTCGAGACGACGCCAGCCGTCGTTCTGGCCAAGCAGGTCGGCAACGAGCTGCTCATAGTCCGGAACGCGGGCGTCGACGAACACGAGCTCGAGCCGACCCGGGACCGCGGGCGCCGCGATCGCAGGGTCCGCGGCGTGGAGCACATCCACGACTGCCTCGTGGATCGCAGAATGGGGAAAGGGCGCTTCCGGTGCCGCAATGGACGCAATATCGGCAGACAGCAGCCAGCGCGGTTCGAGTTCCTCGAGCCAGATCCGGCTTCGTCTGACGGCACGTCTCACAACCATTCGGTCTCGCTCTGACACTCCGCTACACCCTCGGGCGCGCATTCAAGCCCACCCGAGCAAGATGCACGCCGCTTCACGCGCAAACGGCACCCCGGCCACCCCTCGGCGACGAGTGGCAGCGTGGACCGGACAGCCGGTGAGTCTGGATGCAGGTTTGCGGGGTAGCTTGTTGTTATGGCAGCGGATTTTCCACTTTGCGAAGGGGCAGGCCAAGCAACTCCATCACGCGGCGCGCTGGATAGTCAGGGAGACGCCCGACAAATGTGACGGGCGCTGCGTGACATGGGGGCGACCCGTTGCGGCACCCCAAAGAAGACGTTATCCGGAGGAATCAGGCAGCCGGCGCAGGCGGCGTGCGGCGGCGAATGGTCGCCTGGATCAACGCCACGAGACCAAGCAGGCCGAACCCGACTAGATCGGTCTCGAGACCGGGCTTGATCAGGCAAAAGGCGGCGGCAATCAGCAACACGCGTTGCCACGGCGGCGCGGGGCCGACCAGCCAACCGTGCAGGCCTGAAGCGAGGCACATCACGCCGAGGATGGCGGTCGGTACGGCCAGCAGGATCGTGGACCAGTCACCTATCAGGAGCAGCGACGGCTCGTAGATGAACATGAACGGCACGATGTACGCGGGCGCCGCGGCGCGCATCGCCTCGAGTCCCGTTGCCCAGATCGAGGCGCGCGCAAGTCCGGCCGCCGCGAAGACGGCGAGCGCGACCGGCGGGGTGATGGCCGACAGGATCGCGAAGTAGAACGCGAACATGTGCGCCGCCGGCGTCACCGCGCCGAGCTTGATGATCGCCGGCACGAGCAGCGCCACCATCACGATGTAGGCAGGTGTCGTGGGCATACCCATGCCGAGGATGATGCCCGCCAGCGCAGTCAGCACCAGCGCGAGGATGAGGGAGTTCTGTGCGAGCGCCAGCACGATCTGCGTGAACGTGATGCCGAGTCCGGTGATCGTGACGCATCCGATCACAACGCCCGCGCAGGCGCAGGCCATCGCGACCGCAAGCGTATTCTTTGCTCCTTCCTGAAGCGCGTCGAGAAGGCTCCACCATGTGATCCCGGCGCGCGTCGACGCGCGCAGCAGCGCGACCGGGAAGCAGGCGAGCGCGCCCGCGAGCGCACACAGGGGAGCTGAATAGCCGAGAATCAGCCCGAACAGCACGACGAGTATCGGGATGAAGAGATGGCCACGTACGGCCATGACCCGTGTGAACCGCGGCAGCTCCGAACGCGGGACGCCGGCGAGCTTGTAGCGCTTCGCCTCGAAGTGGACGGCGAAAAACACGGCGAGGTAGTACAGGAGCGCGGGGACAACTGCCCATACTGCAACCTGCGCATAGGGCACCGCGAGGAACTCCGCCATGACGAACGCCGCGGCGCCCATGACCGGCGGCATGATCTGCCCGCCGGTGGAAGCGACCGCCTCGACCGCCGCCGCGAAGGGCGGTCGGAAACCGGTCCGCTTCATCAGCGGAATCGTGATCGGTCCGTCGACCATCACGTTCGCCACCGCGCTGCCGGATACAGTGCCGAACAGCGATGAGCTGACGATTGCCACCTTTCCCGGCCCGCCCGCGGCATGCCCGGTGATCGACATCGCGAAATCCATGAAGAGCTGACCGGTGCCGCTTTTCTCCATGAATGCGCCGAACAGCACGAAGAGCATCACGTAGGACGCGGATACGCCGAGCGTCGAGCCGAAGATGCCCTCGGTCGAGAGGTAGAGCTGCTCCAGCAGCACCGGCGTGGTGACATGGCTGAACACCCCGGCATAGACGAGAAACGCGATCGCGGTGATTGGCAGCGCCCAGCCGATGACGCGACGCGTCGCGTCGAGCACGATGAGAACCGCAACAACCGCGAAGAACTTGTCCGACTGGGTAAGGTCGTCGATGTAGATGATGCGGTTGGTGAAGTACTCGTAGTTGAGGAAGATGTGAAAAACGAAGCCGAAGCTCCCCGCGATGAGCAGGAGATCGAGCGCTCGCCAGAGCGGACCGCCGCGCGGCCGGAGCGGATAGAGCAGGTAGACGAGAGTCAGCGCGAAGAGGAGATGAGTCCCGCGGAAAATCACGGCCTCGGGTGGGCCGAATGCCGCCACATACATGTGGTACAGCGACATCGCCACCGCGACGGTCGTGACAAGCCACTTCAGCGCCTGTGTGGCCGGGCTGGTGGCGGCCTTTTCCTCGGACATGCGTTTTCCCCAAGGCCAAAGCGCGCGGGGCGGTCTTGCCGCCCCGCTGTGATGCGCCCTAGCGGCGCCTTACATCGCGCCGACTTCCTTGTAGTACTTGGCCGCGCCCTTGTGGAACGGCACGCCTATGTCGGTGGCCATGTCCTTCGGCGTCACGCCCTTGATCGCCTTCACGACGGCGGCCATGCCATCGATATTTTCCGCCATGGTCTTGGTCATCTTGTAGACGACGTCCTCTGGCAGATTGCACGCCACGACGATGTGCGTCGAGTACCCGATGACCGGAACGTCCTTGTCCTGCTTGGGATAGGTTCCGGCCTTGATGTCGAGCTTGTTGTAGCCGGGGTTCATCTTCTTCAACGCACCCATCGTCTTGTCGTCGACGGGCACCAGATGCACGTCCCGGGCGCTGGCGAGATCCATCACCGCCGACGCCGGCGCCGTGGTGCCGAGCGTGAACACTTGCGCGTGCCCGTCCTTCATCAGCGAGACCGCGTCGTTGTAGCCCGCCTGGAAATTGGCCTTCGCGAGCGAGCCGTAATCCATTCCGTTCAGCTTGAGTACCGTCGCGGTGAGGATCTCGGCCGTGTTGCCCTTCGGTTGGGTCACGAGCACCTTGCCCTTGAGATCCGCGAAGCTGTTGATCCCGGCACTAGCCAGCGCCACGACCTGAAAGTACTGGGGGTACAGGTTGGCGAGCTGACAGACATGGGTCACCTTCTGCTTGTAGGGCGGACGGCCTTCGATTCCATCGACTGTGGTGGCCGAGTTCGCGATGCCGATCTGCGCCTTGCCCTCATCGACGCCGCGCACGTTGGCGATACCCGCACCGGGAGTCTGCTGGATGTCGAGGCCGGGGATCGCCTTCTCCCACATGCCCTTCAACGCGCCGCCCAGCGGAATCCACGATCCGCCTTGCGGGCCGGTCATGAACGTAACTTGCTGAGCCGCCGCGGGAGCGGCAAGTGCGCCGGCCGCGGCGATGGCCGCGAAGGTGCGTACGACTAGACGGGATTTCTTCATGGGACTCCTCCTAGGGTGATCTGTGCTTTTTTTGGGTCTGGCCGGCGATCATACCGCTGGCCGTGGCTCTCTGCCACGGCGCGCCCGTCGGGGGTCGCGGCGGATCCACGAGGGGTCGAACAAGTCATTCCCGCGAAAGCGGGAATCCAGGAACTTCGAAGGAGCACCGGATCCCCGCTTTCGCGGGGACGACACCCCTCGCAGGGGAGCATCAGCCGACCGGCGTCAGGACGGGCTTTCCCGCGAAGTGCGCGAGCAGGTTATCCACCGTGAGCCGGCCCATCTCGTTGCGCGACTCGTGGGTGGCGCTGCCGACGTGCGGCGCGAGGACGACCTGTTCCATCGAAAACAGCGCTTCCGGGGCACGAGGTTCATCCTCAAACACGTCCAGACCGGCGCCGCCCAGCGAGCCGTCCTGCAGACACTTCACGAGCGCGGCCTCGTCCACGACGGAGCCACGCGCCACGTTGACCAGGATGCCTTCCGGACCGAGCGCTTTCATCACCTTTTCGTTGACGATGTGCTTCGTTGCGGGGCCGCCCGGGCAGATCGCAACGAGAAAATCGCTCTCGCCCGCCAGCTCGGCAAGGTCTCCGTAGTAGCGATATTTCGCGCCGTCGACCGGCCTGCGGTTGTGGTACGCGATCGGCATATCGAACGCCTCGGCCCGCTTGGCGATCGCCTGGCCGATGCGGCCCAGGCCGAGGATGCCAAGACGTTTTCCGGTCATCTTACGCGCGAGCGGCTGGGTGCCCTTGAGCCACTTCCCGTCGCGCACGAACCGGTCTCCCACGGCGAGCCGGCGCGACGCCATGAGCATCAGCGCAAGCGCCAGGTCGGCCACGTCGTCATTGAGAACCTCAGGCGTGTTGGTGACGATGATCTTCCGCTCGGCCGCGGCCTTGAGGTCGATCGCATCCACGCCGACGCCGAAGCAGGAGATGATCTCCACCTTCGGCAGCGCATCCATGAGTTCCGCGGTTGCGCCGTGAAAGCCCGTCGTCGCGATGCCGCGCACGCTGTTCGCGCGTTCCTTCAGGAATGCGGTGCGATCCGGAGCCTGCCACAGCTTGTGGGTGGTGAACTCGCGATCGAGTCGCTCGAGCTGGGGCGGATAGAAGGGTCCGGCAACGAGGATGTCTGGTTTCATGGCTGGGTTCACGATTTGAACTTGGCGGCGAGCGCGTCGGCGCCGCGCGCGAGAAGGCCGACGTCCGCGCCGACGGCCACGAACACCGCGCCAAGTTCGAGATACCGGCGCGCGAGCTTCTCGTCAGGCGTGAGAATGCCGGCCGCCTTGCGTCCCTTGCGGATGCGTGCGATCGCGTCCTCGATCTTCGGCAGTACGGCCGCATTGCTGGTCTCGCCGAGGAAGCCGAGGGACGCATGCAAGTCGGCCGGACCGATGAACACGCCGTCGACGCCGTCCACCGCGCAGATCGCCTCGATCTGATCGAGCGCAGCCTGGGTTTCGACCTGTACCAGCACGCACACTTCCTCGTTCGCCCGCTGCGGATAGCCCTTGACGCGACCGAAGCGCGTCGCACGCGTGGTGCCCGCAACGCCGCGCACGCCCTGGGGCGGATAGCGGGTGGCGGCCACCGCCGTGCGCGCCTCTTCGGCGTTCTGGACGAACGGGACGAGCAACGTCTGTGTCCCGATGTCGAGATAGCGCTTGATCGTCACCATGTCGTTCCACGGCACGCGCACGATCGGGTGCGTCGGATAAGGCGCTGCGGCCTGGAGTTGCGATAGCACGGATTCGAGATCGTTCGGCGAGTGCTCGGTGTCGAGCAGCATCCAGTCGAACCCGGCGCCGGCAATCACCTCGACCGAGTAGTTCGAAGAAAGGCTCGACCACAGCCCGATTTGTGCCTTGCCGGATGTGATCGCACGCTTGAACGGATTTGTCGGGAATTCCAATGCGGTGCTCCTCGCTGCCCCGGGTTGGGAGATCCGCGGTGCACCAGGCGCACCGCGGAGGGGCCAAGTTTAGCCGACTGGACCGTAGCGGGGGCTGGGCGGCCGCGATTGCCGCGCCCGCGACTTCACGGCATTGCGCCAGGTGCACTAAGCTCGATAGAGGAAGCAGGGGGAGGCCCGCCAATGTTCGGCACCGTCACGGTACCGGTGTGGATAGCGATCCTGATCGGGCTCGCCGCCGCTTGGGCGGTGTACGACCGCATCATGGCGCCGAGCGTGCGCTGGGTATTGCGGAGTCGCGCCAATCGGGTGCTCGAAGAGGTCGGTAGCCGGCTGAAGCTCGAGATTCGGCCCTTCCAGCGTACCCGGCGCCAGGCGCTGATCGACGTCCTGGTGTACGACGACGCCGTCCAGGCGACTGCGGCGGCCTATGCGCGCGAGCACGACATGCCGCGCGATGTCGTGACCGACCGGATCCGCGAATATGCGCGCGAGATCGTCCCCGCGTTCAATGCCTACTTCTACTTTCGCATCGGCTACCGGATCGGCCGCTGGGTCACGCGCGCGCTGTATCGGGTCCGCGTCGGCCGCAGCGACGATGGCGCGCTGGGTCGTATCTCGAGCGACGCCACGGTGGTGCTCGTCATGAACCATCGCAGCAACATGGACTACATCCTCGCGGCGTTTCTGGTCGCCGACCAGGCCGCCCTTTCGTACGCCGTGGGCGAGTGGGCCCGCATCTGGCCACTCCAGCAGCTGATCCGCTCGATGGGCGCGTATTTCGTGCGCCGAAACTCGCGGGACGCCCTCTACCGACGGGTGCTGGAGCGTTACATCGTGAAGGCCACCGAGGCGGGGGTCGCCCAGGCGATCTATCCGGAGGGCGGGCTGTCGCGCGATGGGCGCATGCGCGAACCCAAGCTTGGCGCGCTCGACTACATGGTGCGTGGGTTTCATCCGGAAGGAGAACGCGACCTGGTCTTCGTCCCGCTCGGCATCAATTACGACCGCGTCCTGGAGGATCGAACGCTCCTCGCGGCGCTCGACGCGGATGCGCGCCAGCACGGGGCGCTGCACGCCGTGGCCACGACGCTCGGCTTCGTGTGGCGCCAGGCGCTCCTCATGATCCGGAGCCAGTGGCAGAGCTTCGGCTACGCCTGCGTCAATTTCGGCGCGCCAGTCTCGATGCGCGAGTACGTCGCCGGCCGGAACATCGACTTCCGCAAGCTGGGCAAGGACGAGCGCTTTGCGCGCGTCGGCGAGCTTGCCGGCCACCTCATGAATGCGGTCGCCCGGTCCATCCCGGTCCTCCCGGTGCCGCTCGTCGCCACGGTGTTCGTGCAGAGTCCCGCGGAGGCGATCTCGGGAATCGAGATCAAATCGCGCGTGGAAGCGCTCGCAGAGCGGCTCGAGGCCGCGGGCGCGCACGTCTATGTCCCGCGGCGCGATCGCGACTTCGCGGTGACGGCTGGACTCCAGATGCTGACGCTGCGCCGACTGATCGACGAGTTCGACGGAATCTACACCGCGAAGTCATCCGAGCTGCACGTGCTGCAGTACTACGCGAATTCCATCGCGCATTTGCTCGTTTGACGGACGTGGTTCCGCTCAAGTCTTCTTGGCCACCTCGATCTTCGCGGCCCGCGCGAGATCGCGATGGATGCGCGCGACACGTTCGACCTCGCCCTTGGCGGGGAAGCGCTCGTAGAAGCCCTCGGCGCGGAACTGGCGCGCCAGTTCGGCCCATGGGGCGAGGCGCTCTTCCCACCGGCCGACGCGCCCATCCTCGGGTTCTGCGTCCTCGCGCGCGAGATCGGCGCACACGCGGATCAGCGCCTTGATGGTCACCGGCTTGGTGACCATGTAATTGTCCTTGCCCCAGCTCGAATCGGTGAACACGCTGCGCGCCGCCTTCAGAAAATCGCGCACCATGCCGTAGTAGCGATCCGCGTTACGCGCGCTGCCGCCGGAGATCTGGATCTTCCGCCAGTTGACCCTCACCCAGCGGTGAATCTCGTTGAAGAGCTCCGCCTGGAGGATCCATTTGTCGCGCTGGCTGCGTCCGCCGAGACGGTTGATGCGGTAGCGGAGCGGGCTGTCGGCCTCCGTGTAGAGCTTCTCGACGATGCGTGCCGAAAACTTGCGATCGGGAGCGGCCCACGACACGCGTTCGTAGAGATCCACCAGGTGGCTCTTGTTGATGCGCGTCGGGGTGGAGTTGATGATCACGAACATCTCGGAGGCGAAATCCTCGCTGCGCCCGTCGAAGATGATGCACGGCACACTGATTGTGCTGGCCTCCTCCGGGCGATCCTCCAGGTAGAAATGCAGCGCCGCCAGCCGGTGCTGGCCGTCGATGATCAGGAACTTCGAGGCCGGATCGGCGAGACGGCCGACTCCGTCGCCGGTTTCCTGGAAGCGCAGCGTCTCGTGCGTGAAGAGCAGGACGGTTCCGGGAATCGGCGGCTGGCTGGCCGCGGTCTCGTAGAAGTTGCGCAGCGCCTTGACCTTCGCCTTGGAAAGAGTCCGCTGGAATGCCTTGTCGGTGCGCTCGATCTTGGAAATGAACTGCGCGACGTCGTCGCTCTGGGCGACGCGTGAAGGTTCAATCTCCTCGCCCTCGCTGTAGAAGCGGCTGATGAACCGGACCTTCTTCAGCAGGTCCGCAGCGCGATAGCTGGCAAAGTAGAAGACCCCATCTTTTTGGCGGATGCGCGTCGCGTGCACGGCCGTCCCTCCCTCGCAGTCGTTTTTGCAGGTCCTTGACGCTTTCGCACGACGGGCTGAGCAGCTTGTTTACGGACAAGGGGCGGTTCCCTTGCATGGCTTCCCCTGACGGAGGCAGGGATAAGCCCCTCGTACGATTTCCCATTCGTGCGGGCCGCGTGAACTATACCTCCCCCGGGGCGTCAGTGCCCACTTTCCGGGGGTCGGGACGGGGCGAAATCAGTGGATTTCGGGGTCGGGAGTGGGGACGGTCCCCTCCAGGACGTCGAAATCGCACCCCTCGTTCGCCTGCCGGATGTGCTTCTGAAAGATGGCCCCATAGCCCCGGGCGTACCGCGGAGCCGGCGCCTTCCAGAGCCGCTTGCGCCGCAGCAATTCGGCGTCATCCACCCGCAGCATCAAGCGGCGGCCGGAAACGTCGAGCTCGATCACGTCCCCGGTCTGCACGAGCGCGAGCGGGCCCCCGACGAACGACTCGGGCGCGACGTGCAGGACGCAGGCGCCGTAGCTCGTGCCGCTCATGCGTGCGTCCGAGATCCGGACCATGTCGCGCACCCCTTGCGCAAGGAGCTTCTTCGGGATGGGGAGCTGGCCCCACTCGGGCATCCCGGGACCGCCCTGCGGACCCGCATTCCTGAGCACCAGCACGGAATCGGCGCTCACCTCCAGCGCTGGATCATCGATCCGCGCCGCCATGTCGTTGTAGTTCTCGAACACGATCGCTTTTCCGGCGTGCTTGAGCAGACGAGGCTCGGCCGCGCCCGGCTTGATCACCGCGCCGTCGGGCGCAAGGTTGCCGCGCAGCACGGCGAGCCCGCCGGCGGCGAGGACAGGGTTCTCACGGGGGCGGATCACATCGGGGTTGTAGCTCTCCGCGCCGGAAAGATTCTCGCCGAGCGTCCGACCATTGACCGTGATGCAATCCAGGACGAGCAGATCGCGGACCTCGCCAAGCAGCGCGCGTAGCCCGCCCGCGTAATAGAAATCCTCCATCAGAAAGCGGCCCGACGGGCGCACGTCCGCGAGCACCGGGGTCTTCGTCGACAGCGCATCGAACCGATCGAGATCCAGCGGAATGCCGGCGCGGCGAGCCATTGCGACGAGGTGGACGACGGCGTTCGTCGAGCCACCCAGCGCGAGCACCGTCACGATGGCATTGTCGAATGCGGCAGCGGTCAGGATGTCCGTGGGTTTAAGGTCCTCCCACACCATCCCGACGATGCGCTTTCCGGTCAGGGTCGCCATCTTGGGGTGGTTGGCGTCAGGAGCTGGGATCGACGCCGCACCCGGCAGCGTCAGGCCCAGGGCCTCGACCGCACTGGTCATGGTGGACGCGGTCCCCATCGTCATGCAGTGCCCGGGTGAGCGTGCAATGCCGTCCTCGATCTCCTGCCAGTCCCGCTCGTCGATCTTTCCCGCCCGCAGCTCGGCCCAGTATTTCCAGCTGTCCGAGCCGGAACCCAGCGTGTTGCCGTGCCAGTTGCCGCGCAGCATCGGCCCGGCCGGCATGAAGATGGCCGGAAGATTCATGCTGGTCGCCCCCATCACCAGGGCCGGCGTCGTCTTGTCGCATCCGCCCATCAGCACCGCGCCGTCGGCGGGGTAGGAGCGCAGCAGCTCCTCGGCTTCCATGGCGAGGAGATTGCGGTACATCATCGTGGTGGGCTTCTGGAATGGCTCGGAGAGCGAGATCGCCGGCATTTCCACCGGGAAGCCGCCTGCCTGCCAGACGCCTCGTTTCACCTCCTCGACCCGCTGCCGGAAATGGGTGTGGCAGGGATTGATGTCGCTCCAGGTGTTGAGGATCGCGATGACGGGCTTGCCGGCATAGTCGCTGCGGTCATAGCCCATCTGCGCCGTTCGCGAGCGATGGCCGAATGCGCGCAGGTCCTGGGCGCCGTACCAGCGGTGACTGCGCAGCTCTTCGGGTTTCTTTCGCACTTTGGCACCTCTCCGGATAAGCCGCGATTCTAAGGGTAGGCTTGCGAGATTGCGCGATGCTCCGGCAGGGTAAACTGCGCGCCGCAATACGAGGAGAAAATCCAGTGGCCGAGTCACATGTCTTTCATGCCGAACCTCTGGCACGCGCGATCGAGGCGGTCGTCGCGGCGGGAGGCAGCGAGGCAATCGAGGCGAAGCTCGTCGCCGAGAATCTCGTGCTCGCCAATCTCATGGGCCATGACTCCCATGGGATCGGGATGATTCCCCGCTACGTGGCCTCGCTGCTCGAAGGCGAGCTGACCGCGAACCGGCACCCCGAAGTGAAGCTCGACGGCGGCGCGCTGCTGGCGCTCGACGGTTGCAAGGGTTATGGGCAAGTGATCGGCCGCGAGGCCATGCAGATGGCGATCGATCGGGCGCGGCAGCATGGCACCTGCGTGATGACTCTGGGCAACTCCCACCATCTCGGGCGCATCGGACACTGGGCCGAGATGGCGGTTGCCGAGGGGTTCGTATCGATTCATTTCGTGAACGTGATCTCGCTCGGGCGAGTGGCCCCGTACGGGGGCGCCGACGCGCGTTTCGGCACCAATCCCTGCTGCATCGGCGTGCCGTTGCCCGGCGAACCGCCATTCATTCTCGACTACGCGACAAGTGCAGTCGCGCAGGGGAAGATGCGAGTCGCCCACAACAAGGGCGAGCAGGTGCCTCCCGGCCGACTCATCGATGACAAGGGCAATCCGACGACCGATCCGCGCTACGTGGTCGTCCCGCCGTACGGGGCGCTCGTCACCTTCGGCGAGCACAAGGGCTACGGCATGGCCGTTGCCTGCGAGCTGCTCGGGGGGGCGCTCACTGGTGGTGGCACCTGGCACCAGGAGCAGCCGAAGACGCAGCGCGTGCTGAACGGCATGCTCGCCATCCTGATCGACCCGGAGCGTCTCGGGACCGCCGGCATCTTCTCGTCCGAGACGCGCGAATTTCTCGATTGGGTCCGCAAGTCTCCACCTGCGCCGGGCTTCGACCGCGTGCGTATCGCGGGTGAGCCGGAACGCGAAACGCGCGCGAAGCGGGTGAAGGACGGAGTCCCGGTCGACACGGCGACATGGACCGAGATCCGTGCCGCCGCCGCGAAGCTCAAGCTCGATCCCGATGCGGTAGATCGGCTCGCGCGTGGCGTACACTAGCCGCCGATTTTCCAACCATTCGCCGCAATTTCGCAATACGAGCGTTCGTCGATCCGATCTGCCATGACCAGCGCTCCGTCTATCGATCCGCGCATCGAGACTGCGACCTCGCATTGGGGTGCACGGTTCGTCGCGAACGGCGTGCCGCTCTCCGACTTCCAGGCGGTTACTGGCTCGATCTCGCGCTGGGACGACTGGTGCGCGGCCTGGTCACGACACGGCGCGACGCACGAGGTGCTCGGCCGCGAGGCCCTTACCGCGGGATTCGCGCTCAGCGCGGGCGCACACTTCACTCGCGCGGCGGTGTGCTACCACTTCGGCAAGTTCCTGTTCGTCCATCGCCCGGACGAGATGCGCGCCGCCCACGAGAAGGCGGTCGCGTGCCGCAATGCAGCGCTGCCGCACCTCGATCCGCCGGGCGAACGGGTAGCGATACCGTTCGACGGGGCGACGCTGTATGGAAATCTGCGCCGGCCCGTCGGTGCGGGCAAGCCGCCGGTCGTCGTGATGTGCATGGGGCTCGACTCGGCCAAGGAGGAGATGGACGCGTACGAGCGCGACTTTCTCGCGCGCGGTCTCGCTACCCTGGCGTTCGATGGACCGGGACAGGGCGAGGCCGAGTACGACATGCCGATTCGCGGCGACTACGAGGCGCCCGTCAAGGCGGTCTTCGACTGGCTCGAATCGCGGTCCGACATCGATGCCGGGCGCATCGGGCTCTGGGGGGTCAGCCTCGGCGGCTATTACGCGCCCCGCGCGGCCGCGTTCGAGCGGCGTGCACGGGCCTGTGTGTCGCTTTCCGGCCCGTATCGCTGGGTCGACGTCTTCGACGCGGCGAACCCGCTCACCCGCGAGGCATTCCGCGCGCGCAGTCGCAGCGGTACCGACGAGGAGGCGCGCGCAAAGGCCGCGACGCTTACGCTGGAGGGCGCGGCAGCCCGGATCGAATGTCCGCTGCTCGTCGTGGCCGGCGAGCACGACAGGCTCATCCCGCCTTCGCACGCCGAGCGAATGGTGAAGGAGGCGGGCCGGCGCGCCGAGCTGCTGGTCGTGGCCGGCGGCAACCACGTGGCGAATAACGTCTGGTACCGTTATCGTCCGCAAAGCGCGGACTGGCTCGCGAGGCATCTCGCGGCCTGATGAAGAATCAACCACACCCGGGGAACAGAGGAGAGTAGAGGCATGGCGAATCTCAAGCAGCACAAGCTCGGATGGATCGGAATCGGTCGCATGGGGTACGCCATGGCCGAGCGGCTCGCGAAAGCGGGCTGCGATCTGACCGTCTACAACCGCACGCGCGCCAAGGCTGAGCCGCTCACGAAGTATGGCGCCAGGATCGCGGCAAAGCCCTCCGAGCTCGCAGGTTGCGACGTCGTTTTCACCATCGTCTCGACGGGCGCCGACGTGATGGAAGTGCTCGAGGCCAAGGACGGGCTGCTCGCGGGTGGCAAGGGGCCGAAGATCGTCGTGGACTGCACGTCGAGCTCGATCGAAGATTCCGCCAAGGCGCGGGCCGTGCTCGCAAAGGCGGGCGTCAAGCTGCTCGCAGCACCGGTGTCGGGCAACGCCAAGGTGATCAAGGCCGGCAAGCTGACCTTCTGCGTGTCAGGGCCGCAGGACGCCTATGAAACGGCATCGCCCTACCTGGACGCGATGGGCGAAGGGGCGTCGTATGTCGGCGACGGAGAGCTCGCGCGCATCGCAAAGATCTGTCACAACGTCTACCTTGCGGTGGTGATCCAGTCGCTCGCCGAGATCACGGTGCTCGCCAACAAGGTCGGGATGCCGCGGCACGCGTTCCTCGACTTCCTGAACAAGAGCGTGATGGGCTCGACCTTCTCGAAGTACAAGACACCCGCACTGGTGAATCTCGACTACTCGGTGACTTTCACCCCGCATCTGCTTCGCAAGGACGTGGATCTTGGCCTCGCCGCGGCGCGCGCGCACGACGTGGCCATGCCGCTCACTTCGGTCACTCGAGACATCATCCAGACGCTGATCGGCAACGGTTACGCCGAGCAGGATTTCGCCGCGCTGATATCGCTTGCCGCGAGAGCGTCGGGAATGGAGATCAAACCTGAAAACGTGCCGGTCGGCGACGGACTGAGCTGATCCGGGACAGGTTTGACGAGCATGGCAGACGAGCAGAACAACTCCGCGTCGAGCGACCAGCCGCGCATCGTCGTCGCAGGCGCAGGTAAGCGCTTTGGCGACCACCAGGTCTATCGCGACGTCAGCTTCTCGGTCGGCAGCCGCGAGGTGATTGCGATCATCGGTCCGTCGGGATGCGGCAAGACGACGCTGTTGCGGGCGATCGACGGCCTCATGCCCTTGACGGAAGGCGAGATCTCGATCGAGGGCGAGCGAGTCGTCGAGCCGCGCGCGGGGGTCGCGATGGTCTTTCAGCACTTCGGGCTCTTCCCGTGGAAGACCGTGTACCAGAACGTGGCCTACGGCATCAAGCTCGCCGGCGCGCCGGCTGCCGTGATCGCGGAGAAGGTGCCGCAATTCATCGATCTCGTCGGACTGAACGGGTTCGAGAACCACTATCCGTATCAGATCTCCGGCGGCATGCAGCAGCGCTGCGGCCTCGCGCGCGCGCTCGCGATCGAGCCGCGCGTGCTGCTGATGGACGAGCCGTTCGGCGCGGTCGACGCGCAAACCCGCGAAATCCTGCAGTTCGAGCTGTTGCGCATCTGGGAGATGCGGCCGACCACCATGGTGTTCGTCACCCACTCGATCGAGGAGGCGGTGCTCATGGGTGACCGGGTCGTCGTGCTCAAGGGGCGACCCGCCGGCGTGCACGAGGACATCCGGGTCGATCTTCCGCGGCCGCGCACTCGCGCGACGCTTTCCGAGCCGCGCTTCGCAGAGTTGCGTGAATATGTCTGGGGAACTCTCATGGCAGATGCACGCAAGGCGGAGTTCGAAGTGACGCACTGAATCAGGTAAGCAGAAAAGCAGAAAAGCAGAAAAGCAGTTCAACCGGGCAGGACATCTGCTCAACGAAGGAGGCGGAAACAAAATGAATCAGGCTGGATTCGCAACGATGCTCAGACGGACGGCGTGGGTATTGCTTCTGGCGACACTCGCTCCTGCGACGAGTTTCGCGCAGCAGAAGATGACGCTCGGGATTCCCGGCATCCCGCCGGTGTTCGGCGGCACGATCGCACTGGTGGCCGAAAAGGAGGGTTTCTTCAAGAAGCACGGCGTGGACGTGACCGTCCGCGCATTCGAGACCGGTGCCGCCGCCTCGCGGGCAGTGGCGTCCGGAGAGATCGCGGCCGCGCTACCTCCCACGCCGCTCATCATCAGCCAGGTCTCGAATACCGGAGTCCCGCTGGTGGGCATCTGGGGCATGGAGCATCCGGACTGGCTGATCGGCTCCATGGATCCCGCCGGTAGCTGCGAGGGCATGAAAGGGCAGCCGGTCGGTGTCGACTCGGTTGGCGGCGCGCGATCCATCGCGCTGCGGACCATGCTCGTCGCGTGCAAGATGAAGATCGACGACGTTCAGCAGGTTGGTCTGAGCTCGAACGTCGGCACGGCGATGGTTGCGGGGCAGCTGAAGTATGGTGTCCTGCACATCGACGACATCCCGGTCATCGAGCAGGAGAGCAAAAAGCCCCTGAAAGTGGTCGTGACCCAGAAGGATTCGCGCCCCGTTGACCACTACCTGCTCCTAACGGTCCGAAAGGACAATCTCGCCAAGAACCGCGACGCGTACGTGCGGATGGTGGCGGGTCTGATCGACGCGGAGCGCTTCATGCGCGATCCCGCGAACCATGCCAAGGTTGCGCAGGACGCCGCACCCACCGGTCGTTCGGCTGACTTCGCCGAGAAGGCGCTCAAGAAATACATCGCCATGGAGTTCTGGCCGCAGGACAAGAACGGCCTTACCGAGAAGAATTTCGAGGTGCTCGGCAAGGTGATGAAGAAAGTCGGCAATATCAAACCCGACAAGGAGCCGGTGCCCTACGAGACGCTGATCGACGTAACGATTTGGCGTGACGCGAACGCGATGGCCAAGCCCTGAGCGAACCACTCTAAGTAAACCATACCGCGCGCAACAGATCGTCGCGCGAGCTGAACGCAGGTGCCGGCACAGCTGGCTCCTGCGTTCGATTTGATCGATCGATAGCGCGACACAAAGCCCCTTGAGCACGGAAGCACGCTGGGTACGCTACACCGCGATGGGGGCGAGCCTTGCCGCGGGCGCGCTCGTCTGGGAAGTGGCGGGACATTTCGCTTCCGGTGCGTTCTGGGTGCCGCTGTCCACAACACTGGCGCGCCTCTGGGAATTGACCACGACCGGCGTACTCGCAGAGCGCGCGGCGACCTCGCTCTCGCTATTTGCCTCCGGACTCTTCTTTGGCGTCCTGGTCGGCGCACCCTTTGGCTTGCTCCTCGCGCGCTCCGCGCGGCTGCGGATCGCGCTGGAGAACTACGTCATGGTCCTCTACGCGACACCGATGGTCGCGCTCATTCCCTTCATCCTTTCGATGATGGGCTTCGGCTTTGCGCCCAAGTTGCTGGTGGTCTTCCTGTTCGCGGTGTTCCCGGTGCTCTACAACACGATCGAGGGTGCCCGGAGCGTGCGCCCGGAGCTGGTCGAGGTGGCACAGCTCGTTCCGCTCCGGTGAATGGCAGCTCTGGCGCGACGTGATGATTCCGTACACGCTGCCCTACATGATGACCGGCGTGCGCCTCGCCATCGGGCGGGCGCTCGTCGGGATGGTGGCCGCCGAGTTCTTCCTTTCACCGAGCGGGCTCGGGCAGGAAATCATGATGGGCTCGCAGAACTTCGACACGTCGCTGATGCTCGCGGTGATCCTGGTCATCATCGTGCTCGGCGTCGTGCTAATAGACCTGGGCCGCATGCTCGAGCGCCACTTTGCGCGCTGGCGGGGGGCGTCCACGTGAGCAGCGGGATGATCGTGGCGAGCGCAGCGCGTGAACCCCAGCGGCGACTGATCGACACGCCATGGTTCCTCAAGCTCGCGGCCGGGCTTGCCCTGCTGCTGGCTCTGGGAACTGGTCGTGCGAGGATTCGCACCCGCTTATGTGGCGACGCCGATCGGAGTCGTGCGGGCTCTCCCGACCGTTCTGTCGAGCCCTCCATTCTGGGCTGCGGCGGGCGCGACGCTCGGGGCAGTCGGAAACGGTCTCGCGATCTCGATCGTCGCGGGCACGACCGTCGGCTTGATGATGGGGCGCATCAGCTTGGTGGAGTTCAGCCTGCGCTATTACATCAGCAGCCTGTTCGCGACCCCGATGGTCGCAATTCTTCCGCTGGTCACGCTATGGTTCGGCTATACGGCGGATGCACGCCTTGCCGTCGTCGTGTTCGCCGCGTTCTTCTCGATCGCAGTGAACACTTGCGACGGAGCCCGCTCGGTGCCTCCGGAATACATTGAGGTCTCCGAATCGTTTCGTGGGAGCCGGTGGCGCACGCTGCTCGACATCATCCTGCCTTCGTCGTTGCCTTACTTGCTGGCGGGCTTGCGGCTTGGCGGCCGGCCGGGCATTGATCGGGGCGGTCGTCGCGGAATTCTTCGTTTCGATTCCCGGCCTCGGCTATTTCATCCTGTTCAACTCGCGCACCTTCAAGCACAACGAGGCATTCGTTGCGGTGCTCGTCCTGGTCGTGGCGGGCGTAGGGTTCGAGGTGCTGATCGGCTGGCTTACCCGGCGCTTCCTGCCCTGGGCGCGGCGGACCTGAAGGGCGGCCGAAGCGTCTCGAATATAATCCTGTGGCGAGCCTGTTTGTCGATATTCGGATTGACAGGGGCGCGTGTCGCGATTATCAATCCACCACTAACAAAATAGCCAAGAGAGGAGAACGCGGATGCGAATCGTCGCGTTCAGGGCGGGTGGGAGTCACGCCCTGGGGGTCGCCGAGGGCGACCAAGTCGTAAACGTCACTGCCACCGGCCAATCCGCGGAGCTCGGTATGGCTCTGCGGCAGCGCGGGGGGCTGAGCGCATTTGCCGAAGCATCGGCAGAAGCAACCATGGGCCGACGGCTTTCGCTTGCCACGCTGGACTTCCAGTTGCCGGTCAGCACTCCGCCCAAGATCGTCTGTCTCGGGCTGAACTATGCGGATCACGCGGCTGAGGGGAACCACCCCCCGCCGACCTATCCGGCATTCTTCATGCGCAGCGTGATGTCGCTCATTCCGCACGGCGCGCCCATCGTGCGGCCCGAGTGCTCCGAGAAGCTCGATTACGAGGCGGAGCTGATGGTCGTGATCGGGCGGGGCGGCCGACACATCCCGAAGGAAACAGCGCTCGAGCACGTTGCAGGTTACAGCTGCTTCAACGACGGTTCGATCCGTGACTACCAGCGCAAGTCCACGCAGTGGACGATGGGCAAGAATTTCGACGCGACGGGCGGATTCGGTCCATGGCTGGTCACCGCCGATGAGCTTCCGCCCGGGGCGAAAGGGTTGCGCATCCAGTCGCGGCTGAACGGAACCGTGATGCAGGACTCGAACACCGACCGGATGATTTTCGACGTCGCCACGACCATCGCGATCCTGAGCGAGGGCATGACGCTCGAGCCGGGCGACCTCATCGCGATGGGGACGCCTTCCGGTGTCGGCTATCCGCGCAACCCGCCAGTCTTCATGAAGCCCGGGGATGTGGTCGAGATCGAAATCGAAGGAATCGGGGTGCTGCGCAACCCGGTCGTCGCAGAAAGCGCCGCGCGGTAACGCACGGCGCTGCGTTTCAGAGAGACCAAGGAGCTATTGATGGTAGTTGTGAAGCAGAAGACGGTCGTGACGTACAAATTCGTTGCCGAGGCAACCACGCATTCGCGCACCGACGTGAAGGTCCGCGACGTGAGCTCGGTGATCGACGAGCCGGTCGAGCGGGGCGGCACCAACCAGGGTCTGTCGCCGACCGAGACGCTCATGGCGGCGCTGCTCGGCTGCACGAACACGATCTTTCACAAGTGCGCGGCAAAGCACGGTGTCACGCTGAAGAGCATGCGCATGCGCCTCGAGGGACAACTCGACCGGCGCGGCGTGCTCCTCCAGGATGAAGTGGATGTTCCGTTTCCGGCGATGACGCTGTATGTCGACATCGTCACCGACGCACCCGATGAGTCAATCGACGCCGCCAAGACCGACCTGCACAAGTTCTGCGCGGTGTCGAAAGTGATCCGTGCATGCGGCACGGACCTTCAGGAAGTCTGGACCGTCACGCGCCCCTGAAGCGCTCGGGCTGTTTGCGTCCAGCGCGTCCCCGACGCGGCAGGTTCTGCGGCTGCGACGCCGCATCCATGCATTCGAGGATGATCTTGGCCGTGCGCTGGTAGTGGGCGTCGAGCTCGCGCACGGCCGTATCGGCGTCGCCCTCGATGGCGGCCTGGACGATCGCACGATGCTCCTCGGCCTCGTTGCGCTCGGGGTAGATCTTGGCCACCGCGAGCTGCCGGTGGCGATAGGCCTGATCGATCATTCCTTCACAGAACGCGAGCAGCCAGCGCGAGCCGCAGTTGCGGATCAGCGCGATGTGGAATGCACGATGCAGACGCTCCCATTCGGGATTTGTCGCGAAGGATTCGGAGTTGAGCGACCGCGGGACGCGCGAGAGCCTGTGCAGTGCGAGGACAAGACCCTCCTCCCACTCCGGTGTTCGCGCGGCGATCGACTCGCGCAGTGCGATCGCCTCCACCCAGCAGCGCGTCTTGATGAGCTCGCGCAAATCGTCCGCGGAGATGGGCGCGACGTAGAACCCGCGCTGCTCGCGCCGCTCGACGAGTCCGTCCGACGAGAGCCGGCTCAGCGCCTCGCGCACCGGCGAATTGCCGACCTGGTACCGGTCACGCACGAACTCCACTTGCAGCTTCTGCCCGGGCCGCAGGACGCCGCCGAGGATGTCGCGGCGCAAGCGTTCGTACACCGCGGTGGCCAGGGTGCTCGGACTCGCGGCGACCTGGGCATCCGCCGCGGCGGCGTGTATGAGTGGTTCGTTCACTGTCAGCTTGACTTGCTTACCGGCTCGACCATACCTGTACGCGCAACGCGCCATGCGATTCTTTGCGGCGCTGAGAAGTTCGGGTACGTCGAATTTGCGGTAAGTCGAATTTGCGGTAATAATGCCAACGCGAGCAATAATATCGACAAAAATGCGTGTGTACTCATTCTGCACGCGCCCGCGCCGTTGAGCAAGTAGAGCCCTGTCCCACCCGGCCGATTGGACGGTTGAGGGCATTAACCGGAAGGAGAGGAGACCTCATGAACATCAGGACACGACTGGCCGGCCCCCTCGGCATTGTGGCATTGACCCTGGGCGCAGCGATCGCGCCTGCTCAAGCGCAGCAGACGATCAACATGACTGCGATCGATGGGTACCCGTCGCGTGCGCTGTGGGTAAAGGAATTCATCAATTTCTACATTCCCGAGGTCGACAAGCGCCTCGCCAAGGACGGCAAGTACAAGATTCGCTGGAACCAGGCTTGGGGCGGCCAGATCGTCAAGCCGCGTGGCGTTCTCGAAGGCATCCAGAAGGGGCTCGGCGACATCGGGATCGTGACGACTGCCATCTACGGCGACAAGATGAAGGTCATGTCGGTCGCCTACATGACGCCGTTCACCACAACCGATCCCGCGCTGGTCGCGAAGACGATCGACGAGCTTGCCGACAAGTTTCCCGGGATCAAGAAGACGTTCGACTCCTACAACCAGGTCTACCTCACGAACGCGGTGGTGCTCGACAGCTACCAGATGTTCTCCAAGAACGAGGCGAAGGTTCTTTCGGACTACAAGGGGATGAAGATCGCGAGCGCCGGCCCGAATCTCCGCTATCTGCCGCCGACGGGGGCAGTGGGGGTCGCGGGAAGCCTGAACACCTACTACAACCTCATTCAGACCGGCGTCGTGGACGGCTGCATGCTCTGGCCGGAAGCGGCCGCCACGTTCAAGCTCGCCGAGGTCGCGCCGTACATGATGAAGGCGGACATCGGGACCATGAACAGCAAGGTCGTCTCGGTCAACAAGGACTCCTGGAACAAGCTGCCGCCCGAGGTGCAGAAGGTCCTGGCGGAGGTCGCCATCCAGTATCGCGATCATCTTGCCAAGCTCGCCGCGAGCCTGGGCGACTCGAGCCTCGAGAAATACAAGAAAGCCGGCGGCAAGGTCGTGGTCCTTTCGCAGGCCGACCGCAGCAAGTGGGCGAAGGCGATTCCGAACATTGCGGAGGAATGGGCGAAGGACCTCGACAAGGAGGGCCTGCAGGGGACCGCGATGCTCTCCTACTACATGGACGCGATGCGTGCGGCCAAGCAGCCGCTCGAGCGGCAGTGGGACAAGGAATAGCGATCCTCGCCACCGCGTGACGCGCGCATGAGCGACGCGAAGCACGGCCAGGACGTGCAGCGTTCGGTAGGCCCTGGGGCGTTCGACCGACTCGTCGTCGGGATGAACGCCCTCGGATCCTTCTGGATTCTGCTGCTCGTCCTGCTCGTCACGTCTGACGCCCTCGGTCGGACGTTCCTGAACCATCCGATCGAGGGTACCCACGAGATGATCCAGATCTCGGTCGTGGGCATTGTGTTCCTGCAACTCGCCGATACGATCCGGACCGGCCGGTTGACGCGGTCCGACTCGATCCTCGGCATCCTTGACCTGCGGCGCCCGCGCATCGCCGCGGCAATGCAGTGCTCTTTCTACGTGCTTGGGGCAGCGTTCATGGGAATCGGCCTCTGGGGATCGGTGCCGCTATTGAAGGAGGCGATCGACCGGGGCTCGTACATCGGCAACGACGGGATCTTCACTGCTCCGGTATGGCCGGTGAAGACGATCATCGTCATCGGTCTGACTGTGTGCATGCTGCAGTTTCTTCGGCTCGGATTGACCGCGTTCCGGCGGGCGCAAGGCAGACGCTCAGACGCAGCCTGAGTCTGAGTAAGTGCGCCGCATGGTGGCGTGGCGGCCCAGGTCCCCGCGGCGGCCATGCCACGCTTGTTCCGAAAGTCATGAAACAGGAAATCCTCAGTACATGGAGATGACGAGCGTCACAGTGGGCATTGCGTCGGTCATCGCGATCGTCATCGCGATCTACTCCGGCGTGCACATCGCCATCGCGCTCGGGATGATCTCGTTCGTTGGAGTGATCCTCCTCAAGAACGCGGAGATCTCTTTCAGCCTGCTTTCGCTCGCAATCGCGGATTCTGTCTCGGAAGAGACGTTCGCGACGGTTCCGCTGTTCGTGATGATGGGACTCGTCGTGAGTCGGGCGGGCCTGGGACGCGACGTCTACGATTTTGCGAATGAGATTTTCAAGCCGGTACGCGGCGGACTGGGCATGGCGACGGTGGCTGCAAATGCAATCTTCGCCTCGGTGACAGGGTCTTCGATCGCATCCGCCTCGGTGTTCGCCAAGGTGGCGATTCCCGAGATGCTCCGGTTTCGCTATGGGCGGCGCTTCGCCGTCGGAATCGTGGCGGGAAGCTCGGTGCTCGGCATGATCATTCCACCGAGCGTGATGCTCATCATCTACGCGGTCGTCACGGAACAGTCGGTGGGCGCAATGTTCCTCGCAGGAGTCTTTCCGGGGATCCTGCTCGCTGTGGCGTACTGCGTCGTCATTCCGCTCTTCTTTCTCGTGGCACCGAGTTTCGTCGGAACCGACATCATCCGGGGCGAGGGTCTTGCGCTGCGCACCCTGCTGCTGGACGTCTTCACCAAGCTCGGGCCGATCGTGCTGCTGGTGCTCACTGTGCTGGGCGGGATCTACGGCGGTGTGCTGACGCCGGTCGAGGCGGGCGCCGGCGGGACCGTCGTGGCAATGATCCTGGGCGCAGTCAAGCGGCGGCTGTCCCTCAGGGCGATCTGGAGCGCGCTGGTCGAGACCGGCCACATCACGGCCAACATCCTCTTCCTGATCATCGCCGCCTCGATCTACAGCCGGATGCTCGGCATCGCGGGATTACCCACGGTGTTCGGAGAATGGGTCGAGTCGCTGGGGCTTTCGTTCGCCGGCTTCATGGCGCTCTATGTGGTGGTGCTGCTGATGCTCGGCACGATCATCGACACGGCATCGATCATCCTCATCGTCGTGCCGCTATTTCTGCAGGCGCTCGATCCCTTCAACATCAATCTGGTCTGGTTCGGAATCATCACCGTGATCGGCGCGGAGATCGGCCTCCTCACACCGCCATTCGGAATTTCATGCTTTGTCATCCGCGCCACGGTTGACGATCAGTCGATCACTCTCAATGACATTTTTATGGGGGCATTGCCCTTTGCGTTGGTGATGCTCTGCGTGCTGGTGATCCTGATCGTATTTCCCCAGATCAGTCTTGCACTGATCTGACACGTGGCGGGGGAAGTAGCGTCACGCTGTATCCGGCCGTCGAGATTCAAGAAGCGCCGCACAGGCGTAGTCGTTTACAACCGAAGGAGGAGACGATGCTGGTACGAACATTCGCAGCACTGATCGGAATGCTTTGCCTGGTTGCAGGCCCCGTCCACGCGCAGTTCAAGGTGGTCAAGCCCGGCTCCGACTTCAAGGTCACGCTCCTGGGGACCGGCAGCCCCGCGCCTACAATGAAGCGCTTCGGTCCGGCGACGCTCGTGCAAGTTAACGGACAGAACCTCCTGTTCGACGCCGGACGCGGCGTCACGCAGCGGCTTTACCAGGCAGGGCTGCCGATGGGCCAGATCAATGCGTTGTTTCTGACTCACCTGCACTCCGATCATGTGAGTGGCATCCCCGATTTGTGGCTCACGGGCTGGCTACGCGCACTTTATGCGCGGCGCGACGTGCCGTTTCGCGTATACGGGCCGGCAGGGACGCAGAACCTCATGGATGGCCTGCAGAAGGCATACGCATGGGATATCGAGACGCGCATCGCCGATCAAGGCCTCAAGCGGGAAGCCGTCTCCGTCGAGCTAACCGAGTTCGACAAGGAAGGCGTGATTTACGAGAAGGACGGCGTGAAGGTCTCGTCCATAGAGGTCAATCATGGCGAGAAGGTCAAGCCGGCGTTTGGCTATCGGATCGACTTCGACGGGCGCTCGGTGGTGATCTCCGGTGATACGAAGTTCAACGAGAATCTCATCAAGCATGCAGCCGGTGCGGATCTTCTCATTCACCAAGTTGCCGCGATGCGCCCCGAACTCCTGAAGATACCGGTGTTCAAGGTCATCATGGCGCACCATACGAGCCCGGAAGAGGCAGGCATTGTGTTTGCGCGCGCCAAACCGAAGCTCGCGGTGTACTACCACTTCGTGATCTACGGCAACCCGAAAATCCCGCCCTACAATGAGCAGGACGTGATCGACTTGACCCGCAAGAATTACGCGGGGCCGCTGCTGATTGGACAGGATCTGATGGCCTTCGACATCGCCAAGGATGAAGTCAAGGTCACGGAGCCGCCGAAGAAGTAGCACGCGCGTCGCCGCGCGCGAATTCTGCGCTATCCTTCCTTGGCCGGCGATGACGCCGGCCAAGGAAGGAGATTTACCCCATGAACGACGCCTTCATCTGCGACGCCGCGCGCACACCGTTCGGCCGCTACGGCGGCACGCTCGCGACAATTCGCGCCGACGATCTTGCCGCGATCCCGATCAGGGCGCTCGTCGAGCGCAATCCGAAGGTGGGCTGGGCCGAGCTCGACGACGTCGTGTACGGGTGCGCGAATCAGGCCGGCGAGGACAATCGCAACGTCGGCCGCATGGCCCTGCTGCTCGCGGGATTGCCGCAGGAAGTGCCAGGCACGACCGTGAACCGGTTGTGCGGGTCGAGCCTGAACGCAGTCGGCAATGCGGCACGCGCGATCAAGGCAGGGGAGGTAGACCTCGTGCTTGCCGGCGGCGTCGAGAGCATGACGCGCGCGCCATTCGTGATGAACAAGGCGGACAGCGCATTCGCGCGCAGCGCGCAGATTTACGATACGACGATCGGCTGGCGCTTCGTGAATCCGGCGATGAAGGCGAAGTACGGCACGGACTCGATGCCGGAGACCGCTGAGAACGTCGCGGAGGAATTCCACGTCACGCGCGTGGACCAGGACCAGTTCGCGCTGCGCAGCCAGAGCCGCTGGGCAGCAGCGAACGCTGCAGGGTTCTTCCAGGGCGAGATTGTGGCCGTGCCCATCCCCCAGCGAAAGGGTGAGCCGAAGATCTTCGCGATCGACGAGCATCCGCGTCCCGACACGACGCTGGAGGCGCTTGCGAAGCTGAAACCCATTGTGAGGGAGGGCGGCACCGTCACGGCCGGTAACGCATCGGGTGTGAACGACGGTGCCTGTGCACTGCTGCTCGCGTCCGAGGCGGGCATGAAGCAGCATGGGCTGAGGCCGCGCGCGCGAGTCCTGGCAATGGGCGTGGCGGGTGTGCCGCCGCGCATCATGGGCGTCGGTCCCGCACCCGCCACGCGGAAGGTCCTCGAGCGAGCGGGTCTGAAGATAGGACAGATGGACGTCATCGAGCTGAACGAAGCGTTCGCGGCGCAGGCGCTGGCCGTGACACGCAATCTCGGTCTGCCCGACGACGCCTCTCACGTGAATCCGAACGGTGGCGCGATCGCGATCGGTCATCCGCTCGGTGCCTCGGGAGCGCGTCTCGTCGCCACCGCGCTCAATCAACTCGAGCGGATCAAGGGGCGTTACGCGCTGTGCACCATGTGCATCGGCGTCGGGCAGGGTATCGCGCTCGTCATCGAGCGCCTATAGACCCACTGCAATACCGGGAGCAATCGCCCTGGAGTCCCTTACGCGGCCTCCGCCAGCGTGCGCGCATTGCCGAGGAAGTGGCGCAGGTAGCGGGGATTGAAACGCGCCATCGGCATCAGCACCAACAGATCGGCACTTTCAAATTCCGGGTCCCAGGCCGGTTCGCCGCAGATATAGCCACCAAGCCGCAGGTAGCCCTTGAGAATCGGCGGCAGTGCTTGGCGGGCCTGCGAGTGGAGGTCCTCGAGGGGCAGGGGGCAGCGCGGCACGACCCGGTACTCGGGGGGAGCGAGATGGCGCGCGGCGACCTCATGATAGATCGTGGAGGCGGCATATCCGCCGTCGGCGATGCTGATCGACGCGCACCCGATGAAGTATTCGTAGGAGTGGGCGTCCGCGTATTGGGTAAGCGCGCTCCACAGAAGTGAGATTACCGTTCCCGCCCGGTAGTCGGGGTGAATGCAGGAGCGGCCGACCTCGATCGTACGGGGCGCAATGGGGGCGAGCCGCGACAGATCGAATTCCTGGTCCGAGTAGTAGCCACCCGCGGCGCGCATGGCGTGCGGAGTCAGAATCCGATACGTACCGACCGCTTCGCCCGTGTGAGTGTCACGCACGATGAGGTGCTTGCAAAACGCGTCGAACCGATCCTCGTCGACACCAGGCTCCGGACCGTTGAGCCGCGCGCCCATCTCGTCCGAGAAAACCGCGTAGCGCAGCCGCTGCGCGTCCCGGATCTCGCGCAGCGTTCGCGCGAAAGAGACTGAATAGTGGCGCGCGGTAGAGAATTCTCTCCGTTCGACAATCTGGTCAAGCATGCGCGGTTTTCCTCGCGTAGGAGCGACCTCGTCTATCGCGGCAATTCGCTACCGCCGCGCATTCTGAACGCGCAGTGAGACAGTCCCGCGACAAAGCGCTCACAGCCCGCTGCGTGCGCGTGCCGACGGTGCGCGCTGGAACTATACCTGCCCGTGTAATGACAACGGCATTGTGGCGAAACGTCGGGCTCCTGATCGGGCGATCGGTCGCGGAGCCGGCGGGGAAAATCGTGCGATTTCCCGCGCAAGCGAGCCAGGAAAACGCAGTTATTCGATAAATTACTTGCAATATCAATGCTATCCTTCTGATTTATAGCAAGTTCTTTTTTGATACGCTGCAAGAATACGGAACCTGGGCTTAAGTCATTGTCACAGTTAAAAAAATCACGGCTCTCGCCTTGACCACCTCCGACTTCTCCACTAAAGTGGTGAAAAGTGTCGTTTGGTGGGAAACGATGGGGCAACCGCTCTATTGCGCCCGCCAGGTGGGGAAGCGGTGTTTCAGGGAGCAAGCGAGCTCAGTCTTGACGCAAAGGGACGCCTGGCTGTCCCGACGCGACATCGTGATCCGCTTTCCTCGGGCGGCGGCGCGGTTGTTCTGACCGCGCATCCCGACGGCTGTCTCCTTCTCTATCCCAAGGTCGCCTGGGAGCCCATCGGGGCGCGCATCCAGGCACTTTCCAGCTTCAACGAGCAGGCCCGCTGGTGGCAACGCCTGCTCGTGGGATTTGCCGAAGAGCTCGAGCTGGATGGCTCGGGCCGCATCCTCGTATCGCCAGCATTGCGCAAGTTCGCGAACCTGAAAAAGCAGGCGATGCTCGTCGGACAGGGGAGTCATTTCGAGCTCTGGGACGCGGAGGCGTGGGAGCAGAAGCTCGCGCAGGCGATGGCAGTCGCGGGCAGCGCGCCGCCGCCGGGGACCGAGAACTTCGCGCTTTGATGGAACACAGGACCGTCCTCCTCGAGGAGGCGGTGGTGGCACTGAACGTGAGACCGGACGGCACCTATGTCGACGCGACGTACGGCCGGGGCGGTCACAGCGGCGCCATTCTCGCCCGGCTGGGCCCACAGGGCAGGCTGGTCGCGCTAGACCGGGATCGCGCTGCGGTCACGGCAGGCGCGGGCGTCACGGACGCGCGGTTCGGAATTTGCCACGCACGCTTCGGCGCGCTGGCGGAAGTGCTGGCGGCGCAGGGCGTCGCCGAGGTGGACGGCGTGCTGTTCGATCTCGGCGTATCCGCACCGCAGTTGGAGGAGGCGGAACGGGGGTTCAGCTTCCGATTCGATGCGCCGCTCGATATGCGCATGGACCGGACGCGGGGCGTGACGGCAGCGGAGTGGCTCGCGGGAGCCAGCGAAGCCGAAATAAAAGGGGTGATCAAGACCTATGGCGAAGAACGGTTTGCTGGCCAGATTGCAAAGGCGATTGTTGCTGCTCGGGCACGCGGAGGGATTCGCACAACCGGCGAACTTGCCCGCATCGTGGGTGCGGCCGTCCGGACGCGCGAGGCTCACCAGGACCCGGCGACGCGCACCTTCCAAGCTGTACGGATTCACGTCAATCAGGAGCTTGAGGAGTTGTCGCTAGCGCTTCCTCAGGCGCTTCGTCTTCTCAGACCGGGCGGCCGGCTGGTGGTGATCAGCTTTCACTCGCTGGAGGACCGGATCGTGAAGCGGTTCATGGGTGATCGGGCGCGTCCCGTGGTCCCGGACCGCCTACCGCTGCGGGCTCACGAAATGCCCAGACCCGACCTCGCGATCCTGGGGAAGCCGATCCGACCGGGCGCCGCCGAAATCGCCGCGAACCCGCGCGCCCGTAGCGCAATCATGCGCACGGCCGAAAAGCTGGCCTGATTTGTCATGAACCTGCCCCGTCATCGCCATCGGAGTGCCCCACATGGCGCGGCTTAATCTCCTTCTTCTCGCTTTGCTGACGGTCTGCGCGCTGGGGCTCGTGACCTCGCAGCACAAGGCCCGGAAACTGTTCGCCGAGCTCGAGCGACAGGAGGCGCGCACCAAGGCGCTCGACGTCGAGTGGGGCCAGCTCGAGCTCGAGACGCGGACCTGGGCGCTCCCATCACGCGTCGACAAGCTTGCGCGGGAGCGGCTCGACATGCGCGCACCGGATCCGCGCCGGATCCACGTCGTGCGTCGTGAGCAGGTCGCGCGAACCGTGGAGGACCGATGAAGTTTGCGGAAAGCCCGGTGCTCGCGCCGCCGCTCCCCCTGTGGCGCGCACGGCTGGTGGTCGTGCTGATCGCCGGCGCCCTGGCGGTGCTCTTGGGGCGAGCATTCTATCTGCAGGGTCTCGAGTACGGATTCTTGCAGGCAAAAGGCGAATCGCGTTACAGCCGCGTGCTGGAAGTCCCGGCCAACCGCGGTCGCATCCTCGACCGCAACGGCGAGGCACTCGCGGTCAGCGCGCCGGTCAAATCGATCTGGGCGATTCCCGAGGACGTCGTTGCTTCGCGCAGCGAGCTCTCGCGGCTCGCGAGCGTCCTGGACATGTCCGAGGGCGAGGTACAGAAGCGGCTCACGGGGCAAGGTCGCGATTTCGTGTTCATCAAGCGTCAGGTTTCGCCCGAAGTCGCCGAGCGCGTGGCGGCGCTTGGACTGGCGGGCATCCATCAGAACGAGGGGTTCCGGCGCTACTACCCCGGCGGAGAAGTGACCGCACACGCGGTGGGATTCACGAATGTGGACGGTCACGGCCAGGAGGGCATCGAGCTCGCCTACGAGGAGCAGCTCGCCGGTCGGGCCGGCGCCCGGCGCGTCATCAAGGATCGACGCGGACAGATCGTCGAAGATCTCGAAGGGACCCGCCCGGCGCAGCACGGTAACGATATCGTGCTGGCGATCGACAGCCGCATCCAGAGCCTTGCGTTCAGCAAGTTGCGTGAGGCGGTTCACATGCACCGCGCCAAAGGCGGGGAGATTGTCGTGCTCGATGCGCGCACCGGCGAGGTCCTGGCGCTTGCGAACCTTCCCACCTATAACCCGAACAATCGTGCACAGCTTTCCGGTGGCGCGCTCCGCAATCGGGCGATCGTCGACATTTTCGAGCCCGGGTCGACGCTGAAGCCGCTCACCATCGCGGCGGCGATCGACGCGGGTCGCGTCACGCCGCGCACGCGAATTTCGACCGCGCCGGGGACGCTCACGATCGGCCCCGCCACGATCCGCGATGCGCATCGATCCGAGCAGTTGACGGTCACGCAGGTGATCCAGAAGTCCTCGAACGTCGGCGCAGCGAAAGTTGCCTTGATGCTGCAGCCGCAGGTGCTCTGGGACCTGTTCGAGCAGGTGGGGTTCGGCAGGGAGTCCGAACTCGGCTTTCCGGGCGAGGCGAGCGGAAAGCTGCGTCCGTACAAGACCTGGAAGCCGATCGAGCAAGCGACCATGTCCTACGGTCACGGGATCTCAGTCAGCTTGCTGCAGCTCATTCGCGCCTACACCGTCTTCGCGAACGGTGGCGAGCTCTTGCCGATTTCGCTCGTCAAACTGAATGCGCCGCCGCGCGGTGTACGCGTCATTGCGGCGGAAACGGCGCGTGAAGTCCTTACGATGCTCGAGATGGCGACCCATCCCGACGGGACGGGGCCGCGCGCGCAGATCATAGGCTACCGCGTCGCCGGCAAGACGGGCACGGCGCACAAGTTGGAGAACGGCAACTATGCGCCCGACAAGTACATCTCTTCCTTCGTGGGGCTGGCCCCCGCTTCCAATCCGCGGCTCGTGATCGCCGCATTGATCGACGAGCCGTCCGATGGCCAGTACTACGGCGGCACGATCGCAGCGCCCGTGTTCGCCGCCGTCATGGCCGGCGCGCTACGCATCCTGAGCGTGCCGCCCGACGCGCCGATGAAGCCGATCGAGCTTCCGGGTCCCGAAGCGGAAGTAAGGGAAAGTGTCTAGTGCACCGTACCCTGTTCTCGCCATCCTCGAACACCTGCATGAGGCGGGGGTCCAGGTGACCGGACTCGGTGCCGACAGCCGCACGCTCGCGCCAGGCGACGTCTTCCTGGCGTACCCAGGCGCGCGCGCCGACGGACGGCGATTCATCGGCGCGGCGATCGAGCGCGGCGCCGCGGCGGTGCTGTGGGAAAGAGCGGGGTTTGAATGGGATGCCGCATGGCGCGTGCCGAACCTGCCGGCCGACCATCTGCGCGCCCTCGCTGGTCCGCTCGCAAACGAGGTGTACGGCAGGCCATCCGCGCGGCTCTGGATGATCGGCGTGACGGGTACAAACGGGAAGACCTCGTGCAGTCAGTGGATCGCGCAGGCGCTTGCCGGCCTCGGCCGCAAGACTGGCGTGATCGGGACGCTCGGCAGCGGGCTCCTCGACCCGGTCACCGGATCTTCCGATGCGCTCGACCCTGATCCGAACACCACGCCGGACGCGATCGTGCTGCACCGGAAGCTCGCAAGCTTCGTGCATCACGGTGCGCAGACGGCGGCCATGGAAGTCTCGTCGATCGGGCTCGATCAGGGCCGCGTGGACGCTGTGCGCTTCGATGTAGCGCTTTTCACGAACCTGTCGCGCGACCACCTCGACTACCACGGTGACCTCGAGGCATACGCGGCGGCGAAGCTGAAGCTCTTCCAGGCGTCCGGATTGCGGCATGCGGTGCTCAATCTCGACGATGCGCTGGGAGCGCGCATCGCGCGGTCGTTGGCGGGCACGGCTGTGCAGCGCGTCGGCTACAGCCTGACCCGCGGTGCCGGCCGGCAGGCGGGCCTCGAGCGCCACCTCGAAGCGCACGACATTTCCATCGGCGATCGTGGCATCACGTTTGCGCTCGCGAGCGCGTGGGGCGACGCGCGCATCGAGAGCGCGTTGGTGGGTCGCTTCAATGTCTCGAATCTGCTGGGCGTGCTGGGCGTTCTCCTTGTTTCCGGCAATTCCCTCGAGGAGTCGGTGCGCGCTGTCGAGGCGCTGCGACCGGTTCCCGGACGGATGCAACGAATCGGCGGGGGAGATCGACCGCTCGTCGTCGTGGACTACGCGCACAGTCCCGACGCACTGGACAAGGTGCTCGCGGCGGTCGCTGACGTGGCGCGTGCGCGCGGCGGCAATCTGGTCTGCGTATTCGGGTGCGGCGGCGAGCGGGATCACGGCAAGCGCCCGCTGATGGGCGAGGCCGCGTCGCGGCATGCGGATTTCGTGGTCGTCACGAGCGATAACCCGCGGGGCGAGGATCCGGATCAGATCATCGCGGAGATTCTGCCGGGCGTGCGCGTGGCGCACGCGGTGGAGTCCGATCGGCGCGCAGCGATCCGTCTGGCGGTCCGGCGGTGCACGCCCGGTGACGTGATTGTGGTGGCGGGGAAAGGGCACGAACCCTACCAGGAGATTGCAGGCGAACGACTGCCATTCTCGGATGCCGTGGAGGCGCGTGCTGCGCTGGAGAGCACGGAGGCATCACGGTCATGATGAACCTGGCGGCAGCCGCGCAAGCACTGGGCGCGCACATCCAACGTGGCGATCCGCGATTCGACTCGGTCTCGACGGACAGTCGGACTCTCGAGTCCGGCGCGCTGTTCGTCGCGTTGCGCGGCGAGCGCTTCGACGGCCACGAGTATCTCGCCGTGGCAAAGGAGCGTGGCGCGGTGGCCGCAATGATCGAGCCCGCCGGAGCAGACCGTTGCACGAAGGCCGGACTCGCGGCGCTCGTCGTGAACGATACGCGGCGCGCGCTGGGCGACCTGGCGCAGCACTGGCGCGCGCGATTTTCGATCCCGCTCATCGCCATAGTTGGCAGCAACGGCAAGACGACCGTGAAGGAGATGACGGCGGCTTGCCTGCGCGCCTACTTCGGCGCTGCGCACGTGCTCGCGACGGCCGGGAACCTCAACAACGACATCGGAGTGCCGCTCACGCTCTTGCGGCTGCGCGTGGCGCACCGCGTGGCGGTGGTGGAGCTCGGCATGAACCACCCGGGCGAAACGGTATCTCTGGCGGCCATGGCGCGCCCGACGATCGGTGTCGTCAACAACGCGCAGCGCGAGCACCAGGAATTCATGAAGACCGTGGCCGAAGTCGCCGCCGAGCACTCCGCGTTGCTTGCCGCATTGCCTGCCGACGGCATCGCAGTCATCAACGCGGACGACGACCACGCCACGACATGGCGTGCAGCGGCCGGTTCGCGCGTCGTGCGGGACTTCGGTATGGCAGCCGGTGCGGCGGTGCACGCGACGCATCGACCGGCCGGCACGGCAACCGCGCTCGAGATCGTCACGCCGGAAGGCCGCATCGCCGTAGTGCTGCAAGTGGCCGGTCTCCACAACGTTCGAAATGCCCTTGCCGCTGCAGCAGCGGCGACCGCAGCAGGCGCGAGCCTCGATTCGGTCGCCGCAGGCCTCGCGGGTTTCCGCGCGGTCAAAGGCCGATTGCAACAGCGCGGCGGTCGCAACCGTACCGCGCTGATCGACGATACCTATAACGCCAATCCGGATTCGGTGCGCGCTGCTATCGACGTGCTGTCCCGCGCGAGCGGCACGCGCGTCCTGGTTCTGGGCGACATGGGCGAGCTTGGCGAGCAGGGTGTCGAATTTCATTCGGAAGTCGGCCGCCACGCGCGCGATGCCGGCGTCACGCGGCTGTTCACGATCGGGCAGCTCGCGCAACATGCCGCGAGCGCATTCGGGAAGGGCGCCGTGCATCTGGATTCGCTCGAAGCACTATTCGAGGCGCTCGAGCCCATGATCGTCCCGGGCGCGACGGTCCTGGTGAAGGGCTCGCGGTTCATGCGTATGGAGCGCGTCGTCGAGCGGCTCGTCGAGGAGGCGGCGGAATGCTGCTGAACGTCGCCCAGTGGCTCGGACAGGACACGCGTGCATTCAACGTGTTCAACTACATCACGTTGCGCGCAGTCGTCGCCGCGCTCACTGCACTCGTGATCTCGTTCGTGCTCGGCCCCGCGATGATTCGCAAGCTCACCGCTTACCGGATCGGCCAGGCCGTGCGCGACGACGGCCCTCAGTCCCATCTCACGAAAGCGGGGACACCGACCATGGGCGGTGCGCTGCTCCTGGTGTCGATCGGTGTCACCACGCTGCTCTGGGGCGATCTCACCAACCGCTTCATCTGGTGCGTGCTCGTCGTGACGCTCGGATTCGGCGTGATCGGCTGGATCGACGACTACCGCAAGGTCGTGCATCGCAATCCGAAGGGGCTCTCGGCCCGTGCCAAGTTCTTCTGGCAGTCCGTAATCGGGTTGGCAGCGGCCGTGTATCTCGCCTTCGCCGTGCCGGCTGCGAGCAATGCGCAGGCGGTGGACCTCTTTCTCCAGTGGATCGGCAGCGGATTTTCCATGGATCTGCCACCGAAATCCGCCCTGATCGTGCCTTTCTTCAAGCATGTCGCCTATCCGCTCGGCGTGTTCGGCTTCATCGTGCTCACGTACCTCGTGATCGTGGGAACGTCCAATGCGGTGAACCTGACCGACGGGCTCGACGGTCTGGCGATCATGCCCGCGGTGATGGTGGGCGGGGCACTCGGCATCTTCGCGTACGTCACCGGCCACTCGGTGTTCGCCAAGTATCTCCTCTTCCCCTACATCCCCGGCGCAGGGGAGCTCACGGTGTTCTGCGCGGCGCTCGCGGGAGCGGGTCTCGGGTTTCTCTGGTTCAACGCCTACCCCGCCGAGGTCTTCATGGGAGACGTCGGTGCGCTGGCGCTGGGCGCGGCGCTCGGCACAGTTGCGGTCATCGCAAGGCAGGAGATCGTGCTCTTCATCATGGGTGGCGTGTTCGTCGCAGAAACTGTTTCCGTGATGGCGCAGGTGCTCTATTTCAAGGCGACCGGCGGCAAGCGGATTCTGCGCATGGCGCCGTTGCACCACCACTACGAATTGAGTGGATGGAAGGAAACCCAGGTGGTGGTGCGGTTCTGGATCATCACGATCATGTTGGTGCTGTTCGGTCTGTCGACCCTGAAGCTGAGATAAAGGTCAGGTTGCGTTGATGGTGTTGAGCGGAAAGCGGGTGCTGGTGCTGGGCCTGGGCGAAACCGGGCTGTCGATGGCGCAGTGGGTGGCGCGCCAGGGCGCCACCGTGCGCATCGCCGATACGCGCGAGTGCCCTCCGGCGCTCGACACGCTCACCGCAACCGTGCCCGACGCAGAAGTGGTCACCGGGCCTTTCACGGCGGAACTTGCCGACGGCGTGGACGAGATCGCGGTGAGCCCGGGCGTTCCGCTCAGTGAAGCCGTCGTCGAGAGGTCGGCGATGCAGGGAGTGCCTGTGGTGGGTGACATCGAGCTGTTTGCACGCGCACTGTCCAGCGGCACGCGACCGAAGATCATCGCGATCACCGGCACGAATGGAAAGAGCACCGTCACTGCGCTGGTCGGCGAAATGTGCCGCAATACCGGCCTCGATTGCGAAGTGGCCGGAAACATCGGGCCCGCCGTGCTCGCTGCGCTCATGCGCCGTCTTGATTCCGGCGCGATGCCGCAGGTCTGGGTGCTCGAGCTGTCGAGCTTCCAGCTCGAGACGACCCACACGCTCGAGCCGGACGCGGCGACCGTCCTGAACGTGAGCAACGACCACCTCGATCGCTACCCCGGTATGGCGCACTACGCCGCGGCAAAGGCGCGCATCTTTCACGGTGACGGCGTGCAGATTCTGAACCGGGACGACCGCTGCAGCCACGGGATGGCCCTGCCGGGTCGCGAGGTCGTGACGTTCGGATTGAACGCGCCGCGCGAAGCCCACGACTTCGGCCTGCTGAAAGTCTTCGACGAGTACTGGCTCGCGCGGGGCATGACCCCGCTCATTGCCGCACGCGACTTGCGAGTCGCCGGTTTTCACAACGTGGCTAATGCGCTCGCCGCATTGGCCCTGACCCGCGCCATCGGCTGCCAGTGCGCGCACACGTTGCCAGCGCTCAAGACCTTTGCCGGCCTTTCGCATCGCATGGAGCGGATCGCCGTGATCGAGGACGTGGCGTTCTACGACGATTCGAAGGGGACGAATGTCGGGGCCGCCTCTGCTGCGCTCGATGGTTTCGCGCGAACCCTCGCTGGGACGGGCGGCAAAGTGGTCCTGATCGCCGGGGGTGACGGCAAGCGGCAGGATTTCGCTCCGTTGCGCGCGGCGGCGATCGGTGCTGCGCGCGCGGTCGTGCTCATCGGTCGCGATGCGGCACTCATCCGCGGAGCGCTGGCGGGAAGCGGCGTGGCGCTCGAACAAGCGGCGACGATGCACGACGCGGTGGAGTCTGCGTTTCGCGCGGCGCGGCCGAGGGACGTGGTGCTGCTATCGCCTGCCTGCGCGAGCTTCGACATGTTCGAGAACTACAAGCATCGCGGCGCGGAGTTTCGTGCCGCGGTCGAGGAGCTGGTCCGTGCTTCGGCGCACTGAGCCCGCAGTCTCCGCTGCCGCTTCTGGCGCGCCTTCTGGAATGCGCGGACGCGGACGCAATGAGCACCGCGTCCGTTCAAAGGCCGCGCGCCGAAGCAGTGGCGCAGCGCGGTCCACTGCCGGCTCGCCGGGATTCGGCTGGGGTGGGCGCACGTTTCCGGAGGAGTATGACCGGAGCCTGCTGTGGTCGGCACTCTGCCTCCTGACGTTCGGGCTCGTGATGGTCTACTCCGCGTCCATTGCGACCGCCGAGGCGGCGCGATACACGGACCATCAGCCGGCATATTTCCTCCTGCGGCACCTTGTCGCGCTCGGTTTGGCGGTCTTTGTGGCGGCGCTCGTCTTCCAGGTGCCCGTGCGCGTGTGGCAGCGCGCCGCACCGTGGCTATTCGTACTGGGTGTTGCCGCCCTTGCGCTCGTGATCATCCCGGGCCTCGGCCGGGAAGTGAATGGCGCGCGCCGGTGGCTCGCGCTGCCTGGCTTCAATCTGCAGCCATCGGAGCTCGTCAAGATTGCAGCGGTCCTGTACGCGGCCGATTACACCGCGCGCAAGACCGCAGTGATGCACAGCTTCCGGGACGGGTTGCTGCCAATGCTCGGCGTGATGCTCGTGGTCGGATGGCTACTGCTGCGCGAGCCGGATTTCGGCGCGTTCGTCGTGATCGCCCTGGTCTCCACCGGGATCCTCTTCGTCGGCGGCATGAATGTCAGGTGGTTTGGCGGCCTGCTCGTGCTCATGCTGACCGGTTTCGCCGCACTGGTCCTCTCGTCGCCGTATCGCATGCAGCGAATATTCGGATTCATGGATCCGTGGTCCGATGCGTTCGGACAAGGCTATCAACTCTCGCATGCGTTGATCGCTTTCGGGCGGGGCGAGTGGTTCGGCGTCGGCCTGGGGGCGAGCGTGGAGAAGCTCTTCTATCTTCCCGAGGCGCATACCGATTTCCTGCTCGCCGTGATCGGCGAAGAGCTCGGCTTCGCGGGTGTGCTCGTCGTGGTCGGATTGTTCGCCCTGCTGGTGCTGCGCGCATTTGCGGTCGGGCGCCAGGCAGCCGCCCTGGAGCGGCCGTTTGCCGCGCTGGTCGCGCAGGGATTTGCAATCTGGTTCGGCGTCCAGGCGTTCATCAACATGGGCGTCAATCTCGGCGTGCTGCCGACCAAGGGCCTGACGCTCCCGTTCATGAGCTTTGGCGGCACCGCGATCCTCGCCAACTGCGCGGCCCTTGCGATCCTGCTGCGGATCGACTGGGAGAACCGCCAGCTCATGCGAGGTCACCAGACATGACGAGTGCGCATCGGATATGGCGCGGACCATCATGATCATGGCGGGCGGCACCGGCGGGCACGTGTTTCCGGCCCTTGCCGTGGCGGACACGTTGCGCGCGTCAGGCTGGGGCGTGGTCTGGCTCGGCACGCGAAACGGAATGGAAGCCAACCTGGTTCCCGCGCGTGGCTACGAGATCATCTGGGTACGATTCTCGGGATTGCGCGGCAAGGGCATCCTGGCAAAGCTCCTGCTGCCCATGAATCTGCTCATCGCGTTCTGGCAGAGCGCGCGGGCCATCTTCGCGCGGCGACCGGATGTGGTGCTGGGAATGGGCGGCTACATCTCGTTCCCGGGCGGAATGATGGCCTCGCTCCTGAATCGTCCGCTCGCAATTCACGAGCAGAACTCGGTGGCCGGGCTCGCGAACCGTGTGCTCGCGCGTCTCGCCGATCGCGTGCTCGTCTCCTTTCCGGAAACGCTCGCGCGCGGCGAGTTCGTGGGAAACCCGGTGCGCGCAGAGATTGCGAGACTTGCTTCGCCCGCGGAACGATACGCGGCCCGCAGTGGCCCCCTACGGCTCCTGGTGGTCGGGGGCAGTCTCGGAGCGGCCGCACTGAACGACGTCGTACCGAAAGCGCTTGCCCGGATACCCGAAGCGGCGCGACCGATCGTCACCCACCAGTCGGGAGACAAGCATATCGTCGCGCTGCGCGCCAACTACGCGGCGGCAGGCGTCGCTGCCGAGCTCGTCCCGTTCATCGAGGACATGGCCGCTGCATATGCCGACGCCGATGTCGTGATCTGCCGTGCGGGGGCGACCACGGTGGCGGAACTCGCGGCGACCGGCGTCGCGAGTCTGCTCGTGCCATTCCCGTTCGCGGTCGACGATCACCAGACGACGAACGCCCGATATCTCGTCGATCGAGGCGCTGCGATCCTCGAGCAGCAGTCCGAGCTCACGCCGGATCGGCTGGCGGAGATCCTGGGGGGGCTCACACGCGACGCTCTGCGCCAGATGGCCGAGCGCGCCCGCGCTGCCGCGAGGCCCGACGCGACGGAAGCCGTTGCGCGCGCATGCATGGAGCTCGCGAAGTGAAGCACAAGGTCAAGCGTATCCACTTTGTGGGCATAGGCGGATCCGGGATGAGCGGGATCGCGGAGGTCCTGGCGAACCTGGACTATCGGGTATCCGGATCGGATATCGCGGCGAACGCCGCTACCGAGCGACTCGCGCGCCTCGGCGTGAAGGTGACGATCGGGCACGCCGCAGAGAACGTAGCGCAGGCGGACGTTGTCGTCGTTTCGACTGCGGTGCGTTCGGATAATCCGGAAGTGCTCGCGGCGCGCACGCACCGAGTGCCGGTGGTGCCGCGCGCGATGATGCTTGCCGAACTCATGCGCCTGAAGCGGGGCATCGCGGTCGCTGGCACGCACGGCAAGACCACCACGACCAGCCTGGTCGCGAGCGTCCTGGCAGAAGGCGGGCTGGATCCGACATTCGTGATCGGTGGCCGGCTCACCTCCGGCGGCGTCGAACGCGAAGCTGGGCGCCGGCGAGTTCATCGTGGTCGAGGCCGACGAGTCGGACGCGTCGTTTCTCCACCTGCAGCCCGTGATCGCGGTGGTCACGAACATCGACGCCGACCACATGGAGACCTACGAGCACGATTTCGCGAAACTGAAGCAGGCATTCATCGAGTTCACCCGCAATCTGCCCTTCTACGGGACCGCGGTGCTGTGCGCCGATGACCCGCACGTGCGGGAAATCATGCCGTTCGTCTCCAAACCGATTGTGACCTATGGCTTCAGCGCGGATGCGATGGTGCGCGCCGAGGGCGTCGAACACGCGGAAGGCCAGATGCGCTTCCGCATTCTGCGTGAAGGCGTGGCGCCGCTCGAATGCCGACTGAATCTGCCCGGCCGCCACAACGTTCAGAACGCGCTTGCGGCAGTCGCAGTTGGTCGCGAGCTCGGCATTGCCGACGCCGCGATTCAAAAGGCGCTCGCGGAGTTTCGCGGTGTCGGGCGCCGGTTCCAGCAATATGGCGAGGCGCCGCTTCCCGGTGGGGGCGCGATGACCATAGTCGACGACTACGGTCATCACCCTGCCGAGATGGAAGCCACGCTCGACGCGGCGCGCGGCGCCTTTCCCGGACGGCGTCTCGTGCTCGCGTTCCAGCCGCATCGCTACACGCGCACGCGGGATCTCTTCGAGGACTTCGTGAGAGTGCTGTCGCTCGCCGATTGCGTGCTGCTCGCGGAGGTGTACCCCGCTGGAGAGTCGCCGCTCGTCGCGGCCGACGGACGCTCGCTCGCCCGTGCGGTTCGGGTGGCCGGGAAAGTCGAACCGATCTTCGTCGAGGAGATTTCCGATATGCCGGAAGCGATCCGGCAAGCCGCACGCGACCAGGACGTGGTGGTCACGATGGGCGCCGGATCGATCGGCGCGGTTCCCCAGCGACTCGTGAATCCGAATTCCTGACCGACCGATGGACATGGCCGAGCAAAGACACGTGAGCACCGCAGCCAGCACCAGCGAGCTTCGCGGCCGGCTGCTGCGCGACGAGCCGATGGCCCGTCATGTCAGCTGGCGCGCCGGGGGAAGCGCGGCGCGCGCTTATCGGCCCGCCGATCTCGCTGATCTGGCGGTCTTCCTGCGCGCACTTCCGATCGCCGACGAGCCGGTCTGCTTCGTCGGCCTCGGCAGCAACCTGCTCGTGCGCGATGGTGGCTTCTCCGGGACAGTGATCCTCATGCACGACACGCACGGTTCGTTGCACGCCGAAGGTGACGTCGTCCATGCCGACGCCGGGGTGGCTAGTCCGAAGATTGCGCGGCTGGCCGCGACACGCGGACTCGAGGGCGCGGAATTTCTGGCGGGCATTCCGGGCACGGTGGGCGGGGCGCTGGCGATGAACGCCGGCTGCTACGGATCGGAGACCTGGGATTGCGTGGCAGGCGTGCGCATGATCGATCGTGCTGGCCAGCTGATCGAGCGCACGCATGCGGATTTCGAGATCGGCTACCGGCACGTGGCGCTTTCGAACGGTCGGCTGGGCGAGGACGCATGGTTCGTCGGCGCCTCGTTCCGATTCCGGCGGGGAGACGCGACGCTGGCGCGCGCCCGGATCAGGGATCTGTTGGCGCGTCGCGTCGCTACCCAGCCGCTCAATCTGCCGAACGCGGGATCGGTGTTCCGAAATCCGCCCGACGGATATGCGGCGCAGCTCATCGAAGCATGCGGGCTCAAAGGGTACGTGATCGGCGGTGCCCGCATTTCGGAGAAGCATGCGAACTTCATCGTCAATCCGAAGGGCGGGGCCAGCGCAGCGGACATCGAATCGCTCATCGCGCATGCGCGCGACACCGTCCGCGCGAAGTTCGGCGTCGACCTGGTTCCAGAGGTGCGCATCATCGGGGAACCCGATCGGTCGGGAAAATCAGGCGGAGGCGCGACGCGATGACCGCGCACTCTCCGGAGTCGTTCGGCAAGGTGGGCGTGCTCCTCGGTGGCCGGTCCGCCGAGCGGGAAGTCTCGCTGAAGAGCGGCACGATGGTGCTGGGCGCATTGCTCAGCCAGGGTGTCGACGCGCACCCGTTCGATCCGCGCGAACGCGGGCTCGATGCCCTGATTGCGGAGCGCTTCGATCGAGTCTTCATCGCGCTGCACGGGCGATACGGTGAAGACGGAACCATTCAGGGCGCGCTCGAGTTGCTCGGCATCCCCTATACCGGCGCGGGCGTAATGGCGAGCGCGCTCGCGATGGACAAGTGGCGCACGAAGCTGGTCTGGGCGGCAGCCGGAATACCCACGCCTGATTACGAGCTTCTCGACGCGCACACGGATTTCGCCGCCGTGTCCGACCGGCTCGGCATGCCGATCATGGTGAAGCCGGTCAATGAAGGCTCTTCGATCGGCATGACCAAAGTGCGTCTGGGATCCGGGCTCGGCGAGGCATACACACTCGCCGCGAAATTACGACACGCTGGTGATGGCGGAGCGGTTCATCGAGGGTATCGAGCTCACCGTCGGCATCGTGGGCGGCGCAGCCCTTCCGGCAATTCGCCTCGAGACGCCGCGCGATTTCTACGACTACGAGGCGAAGTACGTCACTGACGATACGCGTTACATCCTGCCGTGCGGACTTCCGGAAGCCGCCGAGCAGGCCATCGCGCGCGAATCGTTGCGCGCATTTGACACCCTGGGCTGCCGCGGGTGGGGCCGCGTCGACCTGATGCTCGATCGCGCGGGAAAGCCCTACTTTCTGGAGGTCAACACGTCGCCGGGCATGACCGACCACTCGCTCGTGCCGATGGCGGCACGGCATGCGGGAATCGCGTTCGAAGCGCTGTGCATGCGCATTCTCGCGCTGGCGACGATGGGCGGTACACAGGCGGAGAGGACCCATGTGGAATAGTCCGCGCCTCCTGAACAGCATTGCCCGCGGTCTGTTCCTCGTAGCCGGTGCCATTGCGATGTACCTGATTGCGCGCGCGGCGATGAGCTCCACGCTCTTTCCGCTGCGCACGGTGACCGTCGCCGGCAACTTGCAGCACGTGAGCGGGGAGGCGATCCGCTCCGGACTTGCAGGCCGTGTTTCGGGGAATTTTTTCGCTGCGAATCTCGACGCTTTGCGTGGCGCGCTGGAGGAACTCCCATGGGTACGACGGGCGGCGGTTCGGCGGTACTGGCCGGACCGCGTCCAGATTCGTATCGAGGAGCAAGTACCGATTGCGCGCTGGACGGACCGGCGGCTGGTCAATACCTATGGCGAGCTCTTCAGCGGTGACGTCGATACCGCGCTGCCGATGCTCGGCGGCCCACCGGGAACAGAGCGCCAGGTCGCAACGCGCTATGCCGCATTCAGTGCGCTGCTCGCGCCACTTGGAACCGAGCTCGCGCAGCTCGTCTTGTCGCCCCGCTACGCGTGGCAGATCAAGCTCGCGAGCGGCACCACACTCGAGCTCGGACGCGAACAGGCACGTGGCCCGGCCGAAGCCAGGCTCGAACGCTTCGTTTCCACGTACCCACAAGTCGTGGCCGACCTCGGCCACCCGGTCGAGCACGTGGATCTGCGCTACCCGAATGGATTTTCCGTGCGCGTCGCCGCGTCCGCCGCCGAGGCGGACGAGAAGTCGCGCCCGCCAGTTGCCTCGCGCCGTACGTTGAAGGAGTGATCGTGCCATGCAGAAAGACATGACGTTGTATCTGGACCATGGAGACATCGAGCACGAGCTCGATCTCCGGCATCGCCCTGAGCAGCGCCAGGGCACGCCGGAGCCTGCTCCCGCGCGCAGCGCGCTGACCGGAAAGCTCCGACGCGAGGCGCGCAACCAGCTCGTCGGCCTGGATATCGGCACCTCCAAAGTCGTCGCGCTGGTCGCGGAGGTGACCCCCGATGGTCGGCTCGACGTCATCGGCATGGGCAGCCACGATTCGAGCGGATTGAAGAAGGGCGTGGTCGTGAACATCGAGGCCACGGTGACGGCCATCCAGCGCGCGCTCGAAGAAGCCGAGCTCATGGCCGATTGCAAGATCACAGCGCGTGTTCACCGGCATCGCCGGCAGTCACATTCGCAGCTTCAATTCAACGGGCATGGTCGCCATCAAGGACCGCGAAGTGACGCCCGTCGACGTGGAGCGCGTGATCGAGACGGCGCGTGCGATGCCGATCCCCACCGACCAGCAGGTGCTGCACATCCTCACCCAGGAATTTCTGATCGACGGTCAGGATGGCATCCGCGAACCGCTCGGAATGAGCGGCGTTCGGCTCGAGGTCAAGACGCACATCGTCACGGGCGCGGTCTCTGCGGCGCAGAACATCGTGAAGTGCGTGCGGCGTTGCGGGCTCGAGGTTGCCGATCTGATCCTGCAGCCGCTCGCGTCCAGCCTCGCGGTGCTCTCCGAGGACGAAAAGGAACTCGGCGTCGCGCTCGTGGATATCGGCGGCGGCACCACGGACGTGGCGATCTTCCGGGAGGGCGCGATTCGGCACACCGCGGTGATCCCGATCGCTGGCGACCAGATCACCAATGACATCGCGATGGCGCTGCGCACGCCGACCCCGGATGCCGAGGAGATCAAGTTGCGCTACGGCTGCGCGCTGCGCGGGCTCGCGGACCCCGCGGAGATGCTCGAGGTCCCGGGCCTGGGTGACCGCGCGCCGCGCGAACTGTCCCGTCAAACCCTGGCCGAGGTAATCGAGCCGCGCGTCGAGGAACTCTATTCGCTCGTGCAGCAGGTGCTGCGCCATTCAGGGTTCGCGGAGCTGATCTCGTCTGGAATCGTGTTGACGGGCGGATCTTCGGTCATGCAGGGCATGGTCGATCTCGGCGAGGAGATCTTCCATATGCCGGTGCGACTCGGCACGCCGCGCTACGGAGGCGGACTCGCCGAGGTCGTCCATCACCCCCGCTATGCGACGGCAATGGGCCTCCTGCTGGAGGGCAAATCACAGCTCGAGCGGGGGATCCTCGCCCGCCAGAGCGGCACTTTCAAACTGACCCTGAGGAGGATGCGCGAATGGTTCCAGAAGAATTTCTAGTCCGCGCGGTGCGGATCAACCTTTCCTAAAACCCGGTGAGCAAGGAGGCAAGCATGTTCGAGATATTGGAAACGCAGGTGAACGGTACGGTCATCAAGGTAGTCGGTGTCGGGGGCGCGGGCGGCAACGCGGTCGACCACATGATCCGCAATGGCGTGGGCGGCGTGGAGTTCATTTCCGCCAATACCGATGCGCAGGCACTTTCCCGCACGCTCACCAAGCAGCACATCCAGCTCGGGGGCTCGGGGCTCGGCGCGGGGGCCAGGCCAGAGGCCGGGCGCGACGCGGCGCTCGAGGCCCGTGAACAGATTCGTGAGGCGCTGACAGGTGCCCACATGGCGTTCATCACGGCGGGAATGGGAGGCGGTACCGGTACCGGGGCCGTGCCAGTATTCGCCGAAATCGCGAAGGAACTCGGAATTCTGACGGTAGCGGTGGTGACCAAGCCGTTCGCGTTCGAGGGCAAGCGCATGAAGGTCGCGGAAACCGGGATCGAGGACCTGGCCGAACACGTCGACTCGCTGATCGTCATCCTGAACGAGCGGTTGATGGACGTGCTCGGCGACGACGTGTCCATGAAGGAGGCATTCCGCGCGGCCGACGACGTCCTGCACAATGCCGTCGCGGGTATTGCCGAAATCATCAACTGTCCGGGGCTCGTCAACGTCGACTTCGAGGACGTGCGCACCGTGATGGGGGAGATGGGCATGGCCATGATGGGGTCGTCGTACGCGAATGGCGTGGACCGCGCGCGCGTCGCCGCCGAGCAGGCCGTGGCCAGTCCGCTGCTCGAAGGCGTCAATCTGTCCGGCGCTCGCGGTGTGCTGGTGAACATCACTGCGAGCGAGGGGCTGAAGATGCGCGAAGTCAACGAGGTCATGAATACCGTGCGGAGCTTTGCGGCCGACGATGCGACGATCATCTTCGGCGCGGTGTACGATGAATCGCTCGGTGACGACCTTCGGGTGACGGTCGTGGCAACCGGCCTGGGCCAGGCGCAACTCGCCGCGCGCCAACCGCGTCCGCAGCTCGTCGTCCAGCGGACCGGTACGCACGATGCCCCCGTGGGCGGCGTAGATTTCGGCGCGCTGGATTCGGCGCCGGCAGTGTTTCGCAAGAATCGCGCATCGACGATCGAGGCGCTCGCCCAGAGCGGAGTGGACAAATACGACATACCGGCTTTCCTCCGCAAGCAGGCGGACTGAGGACGGAACGCTGGCCGGGCGCAACGGTCCCATCTTCGGTCTGACGTGAAATGTGGCGCTGCAGCAATGCTGCGCCCGGGCGACGCGGACTGGCGAGGGCCTGATTTGCGATGTAGAATCTAACCCTTTGCGAACAAAGAAGAACGATGCTTGCGCAACGCACAATAAAGGCAGGAATCAAGGCGACCGGGATTGGCCTTCACACCGGGAAGAAGGTCACCATGTCGCTCCGTCCCGCGCCGAAAGACACGGGGATCGTCTTCCGGCGTATCGACCTTGCGGTACCAGCGGACATCAAGGCCAGCGCCGAGGCGGTCACCGATACGCGGCTCTGCAGCGCGCTTGAAGCGAACGGCGCCAAGGTCGCGACGGTCGAGCACCTCATGTCGGCACTCGCCGGACTCGGAATCGACAATCTCTACATCGATCTGTCGGGTCCCGAAGTGCCCATCATGGACGGGAGTGCCGCGCCGTTCGTGTTCCTGCTGCAATCCGCGGGGCTCGCCGAGCTGAACGCGCCGAAGCAGTTCTTCCGGATCCGACGCTCCATCGAAGTACGGGACGGGGACAAGTGGGCGCGGTTCGATCCCTACGACGGTTTCCGACTGACATTCTCGATCATCTTCGATCATCCGGTATTCGACCGCGCCGGACAGACCATTACTGTCGATCTCGCCGAAACCTCGTACGTGAAGGAGGTCGCCCGCGCGCGGACATTCGGCTTCGTCCAGGACGTCGAGGCGATGCGCAACGCCGGGCTTGCGCTCGGCGGGAGCCTCGACAATGCCGTGGTGCTCGATGAGTACCGTATCCTGAATACCGACGGATTACGCTATGCCGACGAGTTCGTGAAGCACAAGGTGCTCGACGCGATCGGCGATCTCTATCTCGTGGGGCACCCGTTGATCGGCGCTTTCTCGGCCCACAAATCGGGCCACGCCCTAAACAACCAGTTGCTGCGTGCGACACTTGCCAATCGCGAAGCCTGGGAACTGGTGACCTTCGGACGGAATGAAGACGCGCCGGCTGCCCTTGCCCGCCTGTTCCTTCAGCCGACCTGACCGCGAGCCACGAGACGCCAGGAGCGACCCGGCGCCCGACCGAACGTGGCAAGTGCGTGTGAGGTCCGCGTGAAGTAATTCACGACCGCGCCTTCCGGGCAAGCGACTGAATAGCAGACCGCAGTCGCGACTCTGGGAGCTGGGCACCCAGTCGGTCCAGGGCGGCCCCAGCCGCCGAGGACAATTCCACGGTGGCACGCGTCTCCTGGTCCGGGCGCGACATTCCCCCTTGTACTCGGGGCTCGATTCCAGTAACTTTCAGCCCTCGCCGACGAAGTTCGTTCACGATCGTCGGCGCAATCAGCCGGAGCTTCGCCGCAGTGGCGTTGTTTTCGGCGAAGATAACAACATTTCCCTGTTTTACGCGGGCGATCTCGCAAAATCCCCGCAAAGATTTCGGCAGGAGTGTGCGGAGAGCCTGCCGGATCTCAAGGAGCTCGGCCGCCTGCGGCACGAGGTGCCCGATTTCGGGTGCCGAGGACAGGAGTTCACCGAGTTTCTTGGGTCGCATGGCGTGCAGTCCGAGGGGGGTACATGCACATTATTCTAGTCTCCGACAGGCTGGCCAAGGCGAGGTCCGTCCGGGTGAGCATCGCTCACGTGGCGCTTGCCGGATTGGCTCTGCTGGGGCTGATGGTCGGCGCGGCGATCGGGCTCACCTATCTGGGCATCGAACGCGCGGCCGAAATCAGGCATCCCGCCCTGCAATCCCTTGTTCGCGCGGCCCAGGAGCAGCAGGCGCGCCGTTCCGAAGAATACGTTCGGCAGAATCTCAGCGTGATGGCCGTGAAGCTTGGCCAGATGCAGGCGCAGCTGATGCGGCTCGATGCGCTGGGCGAGCGCCTTGGCACCGCCGCCGGGATCAGCCCGAACGAGCTCAAATTCGCGGAAATGCCCGGCCGGGGCGGTGCCCTGGTCACATCGCCTGCTCCTCGCGATCTGGGCGTCGACGAGTTGCGCCAGCATCTCGATGCAGTTGCCAAGCAGATGGAATTGCATACGGAACACCTGGGTATGATCGAGGGCAGCATGGTCGAGTCACGCGCCAAGGCGCGCCAGCTGCCGACCTCGCTCCCCATCAAGGCGACCTGGAACGCATCCGGATTCGGCTGGCGGATCGACCCGATCACCGGGCAGGCCGCCGTGCACGAGGGCATCGATTTCATCGCCGAATCCGGCACGCCCATCCAGGCCGCCGCCGCCGGCGTCGTGGCGTTCGCGGGATACCATCCCACGTATGGCCAACTCGTGGAGATCGATCACGGCGGCGGGCTCCTCACGCGTTATGCGCACGCGTCCAAACTGCTCGTCAAGCAGGGTGAATTCGTCAAGCGCGGTTCGGTCATCGCAAAAGTTGGAAGCACCGGCCGCTCGACTGGCTCGCACCTCCATTTCGAAGTGCGCCAGAACGGCAAGGCGCTGAATCCGACCCCATTCCTGCGGGGCGGAGAGAAGGCGGCCCTTGCCGCGGTCGAGGGAAAGACGGTCGCGTCCAACAAGTCGAGCCGCAAGACATCCAAGTAGGGCGCGCACAAGCGCCCGCCGGCACGGCGGACATCGACGGAGCGAATCGAACTCGTGCGGCGGATCACGCCACGCGGCATCCTTGCGACGAGCCCGCGGCGGCGCGTGATACACTAACAAGCTTTATGCCCACCGCATCGTCCCGCGCATGATTCAACGGGCCCTGAAGGCGATCTTCGGTAGCCGCAACGAGCGCCTTCTCAAGCAGTATCGCAAGTCCGTCGCCAGGATCAACGCCCTAGAGTCGGCAGTGGCCGCGCTCGGCGATGACGCGCTCGCCGCGAAGACCGCCGAGTTCAGGGCGCGCTTTGCGGAACAAGTCCAGGCGAATACCGATCCGGAGCAGGAGCGTGCGGTCCGGCTTGCGGCCCTCGAGGAATTGCTGCCCGAAGCGTTTGCAGTGGTTCGAGAGGCGGCCAAGCGAACGCTCAAGATGCGGCACTTCGACGTGCAGCTGATCGGCGGAATCGCGCTGCATAACGGCAAGATCGCCGAGATGCGAACGGGCGAGGGCAAGACACTGGTCGCCACGCTACCCGCGTATCTGAATGCCCTGAGCGGACGCGGCGTCCACATTGTCACGGTCAACGACTATCTGGCCAGCCGGGACGCCGAGTGGATGGGCACGATCTACCGGTTCCTGGGCCTATCGGTCGGGACGATTCTTTCGCAGATGCCGCATGGCGACAAGCATTCGGCGTACGCGGCCGACATCACGTACGGAACCAACAACGAGTTCGGCTTCGACTACCTTCGTGACAACATGGCGATGAGCACGGACGAGCGCTTCCAGCGTCCGTTGAACTACGCGATCGTCGACGAGGTGGACTCCATCCTGATCGACGAGGCGCGCACGCCGCTCATCATCTCCGGTCAGGCCGAGGACAAGACGGAGCTCTACCGTCGGGTCAACGAGATCGCGCCCCTTCTGAAACGTCAGGATGCTCCCGACGCCCCGGGCGACTTCCACGTCGACGAGAAGGCCCACCAGGTTCTGCTTTCCGAGCTGGGTCACGAGCATGCCGAAAATCTGCTCGCGCAGGCTGGGCTGATCCCGGAAGGCGGCAGCCTGTACGACCCCGCGAACATCAACCTGATGCACCACCTGACGGCGGCGCTGCGGGCACACAACCTCTTCTTCCGCGATCGCCACTACGTCGTGCAGAGCAACGAGGTCGTCATCGTGGACGAGTTCACCGGACGACTCATGCCGGGCAGGCGCTGGTCCGATGGCTTGCACCAAGCGGTGGAAGCGAAGGAGGGTGTTTCGATCCAGAGCGAGAACCAGACCCTCGCATCGATCACGTTCCAGAACTACTTCCGGCTCTACGACAAGCTTGCCGGCATGACCGGAACCGCAGACACGGAGGCCTACGAGTTCCAGCAGATCTACGGCCTCGAGGTCGTCGTCATCCCCACCCACATGAAGATGGTCCGCGAGGACCGTCTCGACCAGGTGTACAAGACCGCCGACGAGAAGCACCACGCGGTGATTGCCGACATCAGGGACTGCTATCAGCGCGGCCAGCCGGTGCTCGTCGGCACTGCGTCGATCGAGAATTCCGAGCTCATATCCGGCATGCTGCAGAAGCAGAGCCTGCCGCACCAGGTCCTGAATGCGAAGCAGCACGCGCGGGAGGCCGAGATCGTCGCGCAGGCGGGGCGGCCCAAGATGATCACGATCGCCACCAACATGGCGGGGCGCGGCACCGATATCGTCCTCGGCGGAAACGTCGAGAAGCAGGTGGACTTCTTGCTCGCGGACCAGAGTCTCACTGACGCGGACAAGGAAACGCGCACGAACGAGCTGCGTAGTGGCTGGCAGGCGCTGCACGACCAGGTCGTGGCGGCCGGCGGCGTGCACATCATCGGCACCGAGCGCCACGAATCGCGCCGGATCGACAATCAGCTGCGCGGTCGCTCCGGGCGCCAGGGCGATCCGGGCTCGTCGCGGTTCTATCTGTCGCTCGAGGACTCCCTGCTCAGGATCTTCGCGGGAGACCGCATCAAGGGGATCATGGAGCGGCTGAAGATGCCGGAGGGCGAGCCGATCGAGCATCCGCTCGTGACCCGCTCGATCGAGAGCGCGCAGCGCAAGGTCGAAGCGCACAACTTCGACATCCGCAAGCAGCTTCTCGAATACGACGACGTGGCCAACGACCAGCGGCGGACAGTCTACACGCTGCGTAACACCATCCTCGAAGGGTCGGACCTCTTCGACCAGGTGAAGGCGCTACGCGACGGCGTGATCAGCGACATATTGCGTGCGCACATTCCTCTCGAAAGCGTCGAAGAGCAGTGGGACGTAGCGGGACTCGAACGGGCGCTCATGGCGGAGCTGCAGGTCGACGTGCCGTTGCAATCGATGCTCGAAGCGGATTCCAGCTTGACGGACGACGATCTGCTGGCACGCATCCTGGAAAGAGCGGACACCCTGTACATGGAGAAGATGTCGGTCGTCCCGGCGGAGCAGGTGCGCGAATACGAGCGCTGGCTGCTGCTGCACCAGCTCGACAGCAACTGGCGCGAGCACCTCGCCGCGCTAGATCACCTGCGCCAGGGCATCCATCTGCGCGGGTACGCACAGAAGAATCCGAAGCAGGAATACAAGCGTGAGGCATTCGAGCTTTTCGGGCACTTTCTCGAGACGGTGAAGCTCGAGGTCACTCGGGTATTGATGAACGTGAAGATCAAGACCCCGGAGCAGGTGGTCCAGGTCGAGCACGTCGCGCCCGCAGCGGAGAACGTGCAATACCGGCATGCCTCGTACGAGGAGGCGCTTGCCACGGCCGCGACCGCGGACGAATCCACGCCCGCGCAGGTTCCATTCAAGCGGTCGATGGGCAAGGTGGGGCGCAACGACCCCTGCCCCTGCGGCTCGGGCAAGAAGTACAAGCACTGCCATGGACAGCTGTCGTGAGAAGCGTCGGATGAGGAGCGGGTTCGCTCACGCTGCCTGAGACTCGGCTCGAGTATTCCGCCCGCTCCCGCCAAGATGTCCGTCAACCTCGTTCCTGCGGATCCGGCATCGCTGCGTGCGGTGCGCGGCGTCGAGCTGGGCACCGCCGCAGCGGGGATCCGCAAGGCGGGCCGGAAGGATCTGCTTCTGATCCGGCTCGCGGACGATAGTCGTATAGCGGGCGTGTTCACGCAGAATCGGTTCTGCGCAGCGCCAGTCGTGGTGGCGAAAGAGCAACTCGCCGCGGGCGCCCGGATCCGGGCTTTGCTGGTCAATACGGGCAATGCGAACGCGGGTACCGGAAGCGACGGCATTGCACGTGCCCGCGTCGGCTGCGACGCCGTCGCGCGTGCGCTCGGCTGCGACTCGCGCCAGGTGCTGCCATTTTCGACTGGCGTCATCATGGAGCCCCTGCCGGTCGAGCGCATCGTCGCCGGCATCCCCGCGTGCGTCGCCGATCTGCGTGCCGACAATTGGGCGTCCGCCGCCGAAGCCATCATGACGACCGACACCGTCCCGAAAGCATGTTCGGCGGATTTGTCGCTCGACGGCAGGCAGGTGACGATCACCGGCATCGCGAAAGGCGCAGGCATGATCAGGCCGGACATGGCGACGATGCTGGCGTACGTTGCGACCGATGCGAAAGTGTCCGGTCCGGCGCTGGATGCGCTGGTACGGGAGGTGGCCGACGCGTCCTTCAACCGGATCACCGTGGACGGCGATACTTCGACCAACGACGCGTTCATGCTGATTGCCACCGGCGCCGCGTCGAATGCACCCATCGAGATCGGAACGCCTCAGTACGAGCGACTCGGCGAAGCACTAGTCGCGGTGGCGCAGACGTTGGCACAGGCCATCGTCCGCGACGGCGAAGGGGCCACGAAATTCATCACCGTGAGTGTCGAGCGCGGCGCGAGCGTCGAGGAATGTCGCCGGGTCGCCTATGCAATCGCACACTCGCCACTCGTGAAGACCGCATTTTTTGCGTCAGATCCGAATCTTGGTCGCCTGCTGGCGGCGATAGGCAATTCCGGAATTGACGACCTCGAAGTCGACGGGGTCTCGCTTTATCTCGGGGACGTTCTGGTGGCGGCGCACGGTGGGCGCCATCCTGGATACCGCGAAGCGGATGGGCAACGCGTGATGGAACAGTCCGACATCACGGTACGTGCGCTGCTCGGTCGCGGCACGGCTCAGGCCACGATCTGGACCTGTGACCTGTCGCATGGTTACGTCACCATCAATGCGGAATACCGTACGTGAAAAATTTGCGTTGCAAGACAGCATGAAGGATCTCGAGAAGCTCGTCAGCCGGATCGATGGCCTGGTGGACCGGCTCGAAGTGCTCATGCCCGCACCGCCGCCGAAGCCGGACTGGGAAGCGAGCATCGCATTTCGCTGGCGAAAGCGCGGGGGCAGCGGATTCCTGGCGCCGGTCGTCCAGCTGCACCGCATACAGCTCGGCGATTTGCGCGACATCGATCGCCAGAAGGCGCTGGTCGAGCAGAACACCCGCCAGTTCGTCGCTGGCCACCCGGCCAACAATGTGCTGCTCACCGGCGCGCGCGGCACCGGAAAGTCGTCGCTCGTGAAGGCACTGCTGAACCGGTACTCACGCCAGGGCCTGCGACTGATCGAGGTCGAGAAGCAGGATCTGGTGGACCTTGCGGATATCGTCGACCTGGTCGTCACGCGCCCCGAGCGTTTCATCGTGTTCTGCGACGACCTTTCGTTCGAGGCATCGGAGCCGGGCTACAAGGCGCTCAAGGTCGCGCTGGACGGTTCCGTGGCGGCGACGTCCGAGAACATGCTGATCTACGCGACTTCCAACCGCCGGCACCTGATGCCCGAGTTCATGCAGGAGAATCTCGAGTACAAGCACGTCGGCGAGGAAATTCATCCCGGCGAAACATCCGAGGAGAAGATCTCGCTCTCGGAGCGTTTCGGCCTGTGGGCTTCTTTCTACCCGTTCGATCAGGACGAGTATCTGGACATCGTTGCCCACTGGCTGGCGCAGTTCGGCTGCACCTCCGCCGATATCGAGGCGGCGCGCACCGAGGCGCTGCAGTGGTCGCTCTCGCGCGGCTCGCGTAGCGGACGGGTTGCATGGCAGTTTGCGCGGGACTGGGCCGGTCGCCGACAGAGCGACGGGAAAAGCACGGCCGCCGGGGCACGCAAGGCACGGCGCGGGCGCGACTGAGAGTCGCGTCGTCCACTGCTTCCCGGTCAGCAGCGCCTATGTCTTCCCGCGAGCGAACCGCTGGGTCTCCCGTCGAAGTCGCCGTGGCGATCATCACCCGCCCCGACGGCAGCGTCCTGCTCGCCCAACGACCGGAAGGCAAGGTCTACTCGGGTTACTGGGAGTTTCCGGGCGGCAAAGTCGAGTCGGGCGAACCCGTTGCCGATGCGCTCTCCCGCGAGCTCCACGAGGAACTCGGAATCGACGTTCAACGCGCGTACCCATGGATCACCCGGGTCTATACCTATCCCCACGCGACCGTGCGACTGCATTTCTACCGGGTCGTCGAGTGGAACGGCACTCCGCGGTGCAAGGAACACCAGGCGATCAAGTGGCAACACACCGCCGCGCTGACCGTGACGCCGCTCCTCCCGGCGAATTCGCCGGTACTGAGAGCGCTCCTGCTGCCCGCGGAGTACGCCATATCGTGCGCAACGGTGATGGGCGAGGCGCGATTCCTCGATAGTCTGCAAGGTCGACTCGCCGGAGAATTGAGGCTCGTGCAGGTGCGCGAAAGATCGATGCGGGCGTCGGCGCTCGCGCGACTCGTCGAACGCGTGGTCGCCGCGGCCCGCCCTTATGGCGCACGTGTCGTCGTGAACAGTGACGTCGAGCTCGCCCGGAGCGCGGGAGCTGATGGAGTGCACCTTACCGAGCGGCAACTCATGACACTCGAAAGCCGCCCCGCGTTCGATCTTGTGGGGGCCTCCTGCCACGACAGCGACTCACTACGTCGCGCCGAAGCCCTTGAGGTCGACTTCGCGGTCCTGGGACCAGTCAAGGCGACCCCGACGCACCCCGACGCCTGCTTGCTTGGCTGGGATGGCTTCCGCGCGATTGCCGCGAATGCCGCGATACCCATCTTCGGAATCGGCGGGCTGACACGAACCGACTTCGACGCTGCCTGGTCGCATGGCGCGCACGGGCTCGCGATGATTCGTGGGAGCTGGGACCACTAGCGCACGGTAGCGCGTCACTGGGCGCGATATGTCTTGGCGGGTCAGCGGCCATGCCCGTCCGGCGCATTGGCCCGCAGACGTGCCCTCCTGCGGGTACCCGGCTCGCTCCGCGCAATCAATTACAGACACAGACGCGAGCTGGCGACAATCCTGGGCGATTGTGCGGAGCCAGTTGAGATCCAGCGAGCCTGCAGGCCTACTTAGGGTCTTCCTCGAGCAGGTCGTCGGGCTCGTCGGGTGGGACGGGGACCCGATACTCTTCGTTGGCCCACGCGCCCAGATCGGCCATCTTGCAGCGCTCCGAGCAAAAGGGACGGAAGCGATTCTCGGGCAGCCACGCGACACTGGCCCCGCATCTCGGGCATGCAACGCGCGGCACCGCGCGGCTTCGGCTGGCGAGTCATAGCGCGCAAAAAGTGAGCTGGAATCGGACGTCGGACTCGACGGGCCGGGACCGCGCGTCGACCAACGTCACGAAGCGGACGTTCAGCATGTACTTGTTCGCGGAAATTTCGGGGATGAACTCGAGCGCGCGCGGCACGCGGATACGCACCATCTGCGCGGAGCGCCCGCCCAGCATCTGCTGGAAGGAGCCTCCCTGCGCGAGGACTTCCAGCGGCTTGCCGCTCTCGCGCAGCATACGCAGGACGATTCCGGTCGCGTCGCGAATCGGGAATAGCGGGGAGAGCCATCCCTCCAGATCGTGGTAGCGTGCCTCGGTATCGCGATGCAACCAGTGGTGATAGGAGGGCAGATCGAATTCGCAGGCTCCCCCGGGGATCGAAGTACGCTGCTTGATGGCCATGAGCCAGTCATTCTCGCGCAGGGACTGGCCGATCTTGCCGGTCATGGCCAGTAGTCCAGCATGGGCCTGCTCCATGTCGCGCAGAACTCCTGCAAGAACGTCCTGGTCGATATCCGGATTGCTGCGATACGAGGCCAGGACGCTGCGTTGGCGGTCGAGTTCCTGCAGCAGATCCGACTTCAGATCCGCCCGGCTCGCCACCTCCAGGATCTCGAAAAGCGTCAAGAGCGCGGAGTGATGCTCGACCGGATCGGAGCGCTCCAGAAAAAAGCGCGCACGGTCGAAGAGGTCCTCGAGCCGCAGCATGGTCCGGATACGCTCGACGAGCGGATATTCGTATGTGATCACGCTTGTCCCGGGGCCTCTCGGGAGAATCGACGGATTTTCCCCGATTCGGTGCACATTGACAACAAGGCGGCGCTGCTAATCTTGTCGGACATCGGTCATCGCTTCCGCGCAAGCACGCAATAGGACGCATGCAGTGTCTCGACCTGCGGCCGCAAGCGCTCCGGCGTGCCGCTGTTGTCGATGACGTCGTCTGCACGATGCAGACGCTCGTCACGAGATACTTGAGCGGCCATGATCGCCTCGACCGCTGCGCGTGCGAGCTTGCTGCGCGCCATCACACGCTCGATCTGCAGCGGCTCGGGACAATCCACCACGAGCACCCGGTCGCAGCGCGCGTGGGGATCGCCGGTTTCGATGAGCAGCGGGATCATCAGGATGACGTACTCGCTTGTTGCTTGCGCCGCGCGGTGATCCGTCTCAATTCTGAATAAGCGGGTGCAGGATGGATTCGAGCGCCTGCTTTGCGGCCGCATCGGAGAAGATCCTGTCGCGCATGCGCGCACGATCAAGTGCACCGTGGGGATCAATGTATTCGGAGCCGAACGTCGCGCGGATCGGCGCGATGGCCTCGCCACCGGGCGCCGTCAGCTGGTGCGCGAGCTGGTCGGCGTCGACGACTGCGGCGCCCAGCTCGGCGAAGAGGTCGGCGACGGTCGATTTGCCGCTACCGATGCCGCCCGTAAGCCCGACCTTGAAGCGCGTCACAGGATGCGCCCGAGATAATAGTTGACCAGATCGTTGCCCCAGAAGAGCGCAATCACGCCGGCCGCCGCCAGATAGGGGCCGAAAGGCATCGGTACTTCGCGACCGCGGCGCGCGAGCACGATGAGCACAACCCCGACGACGGTGCCGACGAGGGACGAGAGAAGCACGACGAGCGGCAATGCCTTCCATCCGAGCCACGCACCGATCGCCGCGAGGAGCTTGAAATCCCCGAATCCCATTCCTTCCTTGCCGGTCAGGAGCTTGAAGCCCCAGTAGACGGTCCACAGCAGGAGGTAACCGGCGGCCGCTCCGATCACTGCGGAGTGCAGGTCCACGAAGGTTCCGCGCATGTTGAACAAGAGCCCCGCCCACAGCAGTGGCAACGTGATCGAATCGGGCAGGAGCTGAGTGTCGAAATCGATGAGCGCCAGTGCGATCATGCACCAGAGGAAAAGCATGGCGGCCGGCGCGACCCAGACAGGTCCGAAGTGCCAGGCGGCAAAGCCGGCCGCGATCCCGGCAGCCAGTTCGACGATCGGATAGCGCAGGCTGATCCGGGCACCGCAGGCGGCGCATTTTCCGCGAAGGAACAGGTAGGACAGAATGGGGACGTTCTCGATCGCGCGTATCCGATGACCGCATGCCGGACAGGCGGAGGGGGGCGTTGCGAGATTGAACCGGGGCGCTTCGGGTGGAGATTCGCCATGCAACTCGGCGCATTGCTCGCGCCAGTCCCGCTCCATGATCTTGGGCAGGCGGTAGATCACCACGTTCAGGAAGCTGCCGATCGCCAGCCCGACGAGGCAGCTGATCGCCGTGAAGAGCACTGGATCCATTTGAATGGGGAGCATGCTGGCGACGCCGTGTTCGGTCAGGCGGCTCGACCTTTCCCCGGGTTTCGGGCGCGCCGCCGGGAGCGACCAGATGATTTGATCAGGGTGTGGCGGCGTGGCATGCGCGCGAACGTCAAAAAAAGGGGTTGCAGGCCGCGCCTGCAACCCCGGTTGAGCGACTCGCGCTAGATGGCCTGGCCGAGCTTGAAGATCGGCAGGTACATGGCAACGACCATGCCCCCGATCAGGGAGCCGAGCACGACCATGATCATCGGCTCCATCAGGCTGGACATCGCCTCGACCGCATCGTCGACTTCCGCCTCGAAAAAGTCAGCGACCTTGCTGAGCATATTGTCCAGCGCACCGGACTCTTCGCCGATCTGCGTCATCTGGATCACCATGCTCGGGAAGACGTTGGTGTTCTGCATGGCGACGGTCAGACTGGTACCGGTGCTGACCTCCTGCTGCACGCGCTTGGTGGCGCTCGCGTAGACGTAATTGCCCGAGGCGCCACCGACGGAGTCGAGTGCCTCGACGAGGGGCACGCCAGCCGCGAACATCGTCGAGAGCGTGCGCGTCCAGCGCGCGATGACCGACTTGCGGATGATATCTCCGAAAATCGGCAGCTTGAGAAGCAGCCGGTCCATGAAGATCTGCACGGCTTCCGAGCGTCTCCACAGCGCGAAGAAGCCCCATACGCCGCCGATCACGACCCCGAAGATCAGGTACCAGTACTCCACGAAGAAGTCGGAAATGCTCATGACGAAGAGCGTCGGCGCGGGCAGGTCCGCGCCGAAATTCGTGAACACCTGCTTGAACGCGGGAATCACGAAGATCATGATGACTGCCGTGATGACGAATGCGACCACGATGATCGAGACCGGGTAGAACATCGCGGACTTGATCTTGCTCTTGATCGCGAGAATCTTTTCCTTGTAGGTGGCGAGACGATCAAGGAGCGTCTCGAGAATACCCGCCTGCTCGCCAGCCTGCACCAGGTTGCAGAACAGTGCGTCGAAGTAGAGCGGGAACTTGCGAAATGCGGCCGCCAGCGATGAACCGGTCTCGACCTCGGTCTTGATATCCAGGAGAAGCTTCGCCACCCGCGGGTTCGCGTGCCCCTTGCCGACGATGTCGAACGCCTGCAGCAGCGGCACGCCGGATTTCATCATCGTTGCCAGCTGGCGGGTGAAGAGCGCGATGTCCTTTTCCGTGATCTTGCGTCCGCCGGAAAGGCGCTGCTTCTTTACCTTGGTGGGGTTGACACCCTGGCGACGCAGCGTGGCGTTCACCACGTTCATTCCGCTGGCGCGCATTTCGCCTTTGACCAGCTTGCCGGAGCGATCCTTTCCTTCCCAGAAGTAGACCGATTCCTTGACGGCGTTCTTCCTCGCTGCTGATGCTGCTGCTGCCGATGCGGTTGCCATGTGGACTCCTTGCGAAACTCTCTTGTTTACTCGTTTGTGACGGCCATGACTTCTTCGAGGGAAGTCATGCCTAGTCTGACCTTGTTGAGACCGGACTGACGCATGTCGCGAACCCCCTCGAGCTGCGCCTGCTCGGCGACCTCGATCGAGTTGCCTCCACGCATGATCACGCGGCTCATTTCCTCCGAGATCGGCATCACCTGGTAGATGCCGACTCGACCTTTGTATCCCGAGCCCTTGCAATGTTCGCAGCCGACCGGTCCGTACGGTCGCCAGTCGCCCTCCAGCTCGTCGTCTCGAAAGCCTGCATTGATCAGACCTTCGTACGGTATCTCGATCGGCTGCTTGCACCCGCATAGGCGCCGGGCAAGGCGTTGCGCCGTGATCACGATCACGCTGGACGCGATGTTGTATCCCGGCACGCCCATGTTGATGAGCCGGGTGAGCGTGCTCGGTGCATCGTTGGTATGCAGGGTGGAGAGCACCAGGTGGCCGGTCTGCGCGGCCTTGACCGCGATCTCGGCGGTCTCGAGGTCGCGAATCTCGCCGACCATGATCACATCCGGGTCCTGGCGAAGGAAGGATCGCAGCGCGGTGGCGAACGTCAAGCCGACTTTGTCGTTGATGTTCACCTGGTTGATGCCCGCGAGGTTGATCTCGGCCGGATCCTCGGCGGTCGAGATGTTCACGCCCGGCTTGTTGAGCATGTTCAGGAACGTGTACAGCGACACGGTCTTGCCGCTTCCCGTCGGCCCGGTCACGAGGATCATCCCGTACGGCCGGTTGATGGCCTCGACGAGCGTCTCCTTTTGATCGGGCTCGTAACCTAGCGCTTCGATGCCGAGCATCGCGCTCGAGGGGTCGAGAATCCGCAGCACGAGCTTCTCGCCGTGCAAGGTGGGCAGGGTGCTCACGCGAAAATCGATTGCCCGGCTCTTCGAGAGCACGAGCTTCATGCGGCCGTCCTGGGGGACACGCTTCTCCGAGATGTCGAGCCTCGAGATCACCTTGATTCGCGAGGCGATCTTCTCCTTGAGCACGAGGGGGGGCTGGCTGATCTCGTGGAGCTCGCCGTCGACCCGGAAGCGGATGCGGTAGTACCTCTCGTAGGGCTCGAAGTGGATGTCCGACGCGCCGTCGTTGATGGCGTCGACCATCACCTTCTGGATGAACTTGACGACCGGCGCGTCGTCGACATCTACCGCCTGGGAATCGGGCGGTGCGTCCTGATCCTGGTCCGCGAACTCCAGCGATAGATCGTCATCGATCAGCTGCTTCAGCGTCGTGTCGGACCGGTCGAGTGTTCGGCCGAGCACGGCTTCAAGCTTGTCGATCTCGACGAGAACCGCCTCGATCGACATCGACGTCTGGAACTTGACCTCGTCGAGTGCCTGGATATTGGAGGGGTCGGAGATGGCGATCGTGAGGCGATTGCCACGCTTGCGCAACGGCAGGATCTTGCGAGTCTGCATGAGCTTGCGGTCGACGAGATCGACCGGAAACTGGGTCGGATCCGCGGCTTCGAGGTCGAGCAGCGGCAAGCCGAACGTGTAAGCGCAGAACTCCGCGATCTCTGCCGACGACATGCGGCGGCTCCGCACGACCTCGTCGATGAACCCCGACCCGGACTCGCGCGCCTGCTTCTGGAGCTCCTCGGCGGCCGGCTCCGTCAGGCGTCCGTGCTGGACGAGCGCCCGGGCCAGGCCACTCAGGGTGCCAAAACTGGGGTTTACCGCCATCTACTTCGTCGGGGTTCGAATAGTTGTGGGTGCAATGATCGGCAACAGGCCATCCCCCCGCCCATCTTGGCAGGGACACGAAATCATGCACCGCGCCCCGGGCACTGTAAAGCCTAAAGTTTCACACCTAAGGTCATGACGAGCCAAGATTTTTCGGTTCCGTGGCGGATGCGACGGAGACCGGCACGAAGTCACGCGGCCGGTGCCGTGGCGGCCCTGCCGGGCCGGAAGAGCCGGACGGTCTTGACGACCCGGTCCTGGGTCTGGACCACCTCCATCGGGACTTCGTGGATCTTCAGGCTGACGCCGGCCTCGGGGATGTCCTGGAAATGCTCGAGGATGAGTCCATTGAGGGTCTTGGGGCCGTCCAGCGGAAAGGTGAGCCCCAGCTTCCTGTTGAGGTCGCGCAGTGAACTGGTTCCCTCGACCAGGGCCGAGCCGTCGGCGGCCCACTCGAATCCGGATGCGCGCAGCGGCGCAGTCGTGGTGAACTCGCCGATGATCTCCTCGATGATGTCTTCGAGGGTCAGCAGACCCAGGAGATCCCCGTACTCGTCAACGACGAGCGCAAGACGCTGCCGGTTCTCCTGGAAGTACTGCATCTGCGCCAGTGCAGGAGTATCCGCCGGAACGAAATAAGGTTTCGTGATCACTTCTTCGAGCGCCTGCTTGTCCAGCACGCCCCCGGAGAGTGCTGTCATCGCGCGCCGCAGGTGCACGATCCCGACGATGTTGTCGAGCTCGCCCCGGAACGCCACCAGGCGTGTGTGATAGCTTGTCGTGAGCTGCCCGAGAAGCGTTTCCGCGGGCGCGTCAATGTCGATCGCCTCGATCTGCGCGCGCGGCGTCATCGCGTCCTCGATCGTGAGGCGCTCCAGATCGAAAAGGTTGACCAGGATCGACTGGTGCTTCTTGGGAAGGAAATGGCTGTGCTCGAGCACCAGCGTGCGCAGCTCCTCCTGGGACAGTCGGTGCGCGTCACCTCCCGGCTGCTTGAAGCGGAGCAGCCACAGGATCGCCAGCGAAAAGAGGTTGACGAACCAGACGATGGGATAGAGGAGCTTGAGCAGCGGCCCGAGCACGTATGCCAGCGGCAGCGCGATGCGCTCCGGATACGCCGCGCCGATGACCTTGGGCGTGATCTCGGCGAACACGAGCACGACGAATGTCACTGTCGCGGTGCTCACCATCAGGGAGAACTCGCTTTGGCCGAACAGCCGGATCGTGATCACGCTCGCAAGCGTAGCTGCCCCGATATTGACCAGGTTGTTGCCGAGCAGAATGACGCCCAGCAGGCGGTCGGTTCGCTCGAGAAGGTGGGAGACGCGCCGCGCCGCGCGATTTCCGAGCTTCGTCATCGCGCGCAACCGGTAGCGGTTGAGCGCCATCATGCTCGTCTCGGCGATCGAGAAGAGTCCCGAAAAGATCAGCAGGACGAAGAGCGCGACGTAATGCGTCGCTAAAGGAATCTCTTCCAAGCAGAGCGCGCGCGAATCGGACCAGGGCAGTATGCCCGAATTCGCCCGATCGCGCGGCGCGTCGCTATGCGAGACTGCGTCCGAGGATCACTTCAAGGACGAATCGGCTGCCGACGTACGCGAGCATCAGGACGATGAATCCAGCCATGGTCAAACGCAGCGCGCGGCGTCCGCGCCAGCCGTAAAAATGACGCCCCACGAGCAGCAATCCGAAAATCGCCCACGACAGCACGGCAAACAGGGTTTTGTGATTGAACCGGAACGCCTTGCCGAAGAGTGTCTCGGAGAAGGCGACGCCGGTCACGAGCGTGAGCGTGAGCATGACAAAGCCAGCCGCGAGAATCCGGAACAGGAGGACTTCCAGGGTCAAGAGCGGAGGCATGCTTGCAAGCGGTCCCGATAGTTCGTCGCCCAGGCTGCGTCCATGCAGCCGCTTTTCTATCAAGCTCATGAGCAAGGCGTGCAGGGCCGCGATCGTGAGCAGGCTGTAGGCGGTGATCGCCAGCGCAAGGTGCATCCGGAACTCGACGGTATGCGCATAGGCCGGGCTCTCCAGGCCGGGAAACACCGCGGGCAGCGGCGCGCAGAGGGCAGCGACGCCGAGCACGAGCGGTTGCATGCCTTCGAGCCGGTAAAAGAGGTTCTCGAACCAGTAGACCAGAACCGCCAGCCAGAGAGTTGCCGACAGCGCTTGGCCGAACCCGAAGCGCAGCACCGGTGTCGCGAAGAGGGTGTCGTAGAGCAGGAATGAATGGATCGCGAGCGCCACCAGTATTGCCCAGCGCTCCCATGCTGCCATGGGGTGCTCGGTCCCCCCTTGTGTACGCCAGCGTGTGCGCCAGAAATGAACCGCGAGCACCGCGTAAAGAAGCACGGTCAGGCCGTAGAGTAGAATAGTGGGCATTGGTGCGGAGATTATCGCATTCGCAGACCTCCGCCGTTGCCCGTTTCACGATCGTGTCAGTTGGATAGTGCCATTCCGCTTGTGCCATCTCGTCTGTGCCTTTGCGGTCCGGCCAGCTCTTGTCCACGGTTCCGTACCCGCTGCGCGGTCCGATTTCCCCATCATGCTGAACTCGTCTCGCAATGCTTGAAAATCTGACCCAGCGATTCGCGCGCGTCGTGAAGACGGTGCGCGGCGAGGCGCGTCTCACGGATGCCAATATCCAGGAAACGCTGCGCGAGGTGCGCATGGCACTGCTCGAGGCAGACGTCGCGCTTCCGGTGGTGCGTGACTTCATCGCGCGGGTAAAGGAGAAAGCGATCGGCGAGGACGTCGTCGGAAGCCTGACCCCGGGCCAGGCGTTCGTGGGCGTGGTGCATCGGGAGCTCACCGCGCTGATGGGCGGCGGTCACGCCGAGCTCAACCTTGCCGTGGCGCCTCCCGCCGTGATTCTCATGGCAGGACTGCAGGGCTCGGGCAAGACCACCACGATCGCCAAACTCGCCAAGTTTGCCCAGGAAGAGCTGCGCAAGAAGCCGCTGCTTGTCTCGTGCGACGTCTATCGCCCTGCGGCGATCGAGCAGCTGAAGACCCTCGCTGCGCAGACCGGCGTCGATTTCTTTCCGTCGACGCCGCAGGAGAAGCCCGTCGATATCGCGACTGCCGCCCTGGACTGGGCGAGAAAGCACTACCACGATGTCCTGCTGGTCGATACGGCCGGCCGGCTCCACATCGACGAGCAGATGATGAAGGAGATCGCGGCGCTCCATACCGCCTTGAAGCCGGCTGAAACGCTCTTCGTCGTCGATTCGATGCAGGGCCAGGATGCGGTGAACGTGGCAAAGAGCTTCAGCGACGCGCTTCCGCTGACCGGCGTCGTGCTCACGAAGCTCGATGGTGACGCCCGCGGGGGGGCCGCGCTGTCCGTTCGCCATGTGACGGGCAAGCCGATCAAGTTTGTCGGCGTGGGTGAAAAGCTGACCGGTCTGGAGCCGTTTCATCCGGAGCGGATGGCTTCGCGGATCCTCGGGATGGGGGACATCGTGTCCCTCGTCGAGGGGGCGCGAAAGGGCGTGGACGAACACGAGGCGCAGCGGCTCGCCGAGAAACTCAAGCGGGGCAAGGGATTTGACCTCGAGGACTTCAAGGGCCAGATCCGGCAGATGAAGAACATGGGCGGACTCTCCTCGCTCATGGACAAGCTTCCCGCCCAGCTGCAGCAGGTTGCCGCCCAGACGCCGCAATCAATGGACGACAGGACGCTGCGCCGGATCGAGGGGATCATCAACTCGATGACGCCCGCGGAACGCGCGAAGCCGGAGGTCATCAAGGCGTCGCGCAAGCGGCGCATCGCTACCGGCGCCGGCGTACCCGTGCAGGAAGTCAACCGCCTGCTCAACCAGTTCGCGCAGATGCAGAAGATGATGAAACAGATGCAAAAAGGTGGGCTCGCGCGGATGATGAAGAGCATGAAGGGGATGCTTCCCGGGATGCACTAGGCGGTCGGCGGCAACGGTCCGCGCGAGGTGAATCGGGGGATCTATAAGGGGGCATCGCCCCCTTATTGCATTGCGCGTGGGCTCGCGCGGATGATGAAGAGCATGAAGGGGATGCTTCCCGGGATGCACTAGGCGGTCGGCGGCAACGGTCCGCGCGAGGTGAATCGGGGGATCTATAAGGGGGCATCGCCCCCTTATTGCATTGTGCGTGGGCTCGCGCGGATGATGAAGAGCATGAAGGGGATGCTTCCCGGGATGCGCTAGGCGGTCGGCGGCAGGTCATCCCCGCGGACGCGGGGATCCGGAAGTTCTTGAAAGCGCTCATTCTGGATTCCCGCACGGGCTGGAATGACGGGATTCAGCACAGCTTTCCGGGGAAGGAAAGGAAGTCAGCGCGGCCGATGCCCGGGCCGACCCAGGGGGGCGGGCCGGGGCAAGAACGCCTTGCCAATCAGTACTTAAGTCACGTAAAATCCTTCCCTTTTCGATTCCCGAAAGCCTTTCCCATGGTCGTTATTCGTCTCGCTCGCGGCGGCGCAAAAAAGCGTCCGTTTTTCAATCTGGTCGTCACCGATTCGCGGAATCCGCGCGACGGGCGCTTCATCGAGCGTGTGGGCTTCTACGATCCCAAGGCCCCCGAAGGACGGGAGTCGCTGCGCGTTATTGGCGACCGGCTCTCGTACTGGAAGGGAAAAGGGGCGCGGCTCTCGCCCACCGTCGCGCGGCTGGTCAAACAGCACGCGAAGCAGGCCGTCGCGGCCTAGGACTTCGGACCGGGGGGCGCGTGGCTGCGCGCCTGATCACGCTGGGCCGCGTGGCCGGCCCGTGGGGCGTGAAAGGCTGGATCAAGGTGACTCCTTACGCCGATACGCCCGCCGATCTGTGCGGGCTTGCGCATTGGTGGCTGCAGCGCGGCGGAGCATGGCAGGAATATGAAGTGGCCGCGGCGCGGCCACACGGCGCAACCGTCGTCGCACGGCTCGCTGGCTGTGACGACCGCGACGTTGCGGCAGCATTGAAGGGGAGCGAGATTGCGGTGCCGCGGGACGCACTTCCGGCCGCGGGCGACGGCAAGGTTTACTGGGCCGATTTGGTTGGACTCAAGGTCGTGAATCTGCAGGGCGAGTTGCTCGGTGAGGTGACCGGGCTCATGGCGACAGGCGCAAATGACGTGCTGCGCGTGGCCGGTGCGGGGACGGATCGGCTGGTGCCTTACGTGACCCACGTCATACAAGAAGTGGATCTCGCGCACGGCGAGATAAGGGTCGATTGGGGACTCGACTGGTGACCGAGCGAATGACGCCGACCCAGTTCGACTGCATAACGCTGTTTCCAGAGATGTTCGCGGCGGTAGCGACGCATGGAGTCACTGGACGAGCGAGAGAGAGGGGCCGATGGCGGCTCGAGTTATGGAACCCGCGCGACTTCACGACGGATACTCACCGGACGGTGGACGACCGGCCCTACGGCGGCGGGCCCGGAATGGTGATGATGGCGGAACCGCTCGAAAAGACGATCCGGGCGATTCATGCGAAGGCGTCGGAAGATCGCGCCCGGGTGGTGTATCTCTCGCCGCAAGGGGCGACGCTCGATCACGCGAAGGTCACCGAGCTGGCGATGCTGCCGAGGCTCGCGCTGCTGTGCGGCAGGTACGAGTCGGTCGACGAGCGGCTCATCGAGCGCTACGTCGACGAAGAGCTTTCCATCGGCGACTACGTGCTGTCGGGTGGCGAGCTCGCCGCGATGGTGTTGATCGATGGAATCGTCCGACAGCTGCCGGGCGTCCTGAACGACGAGGAGTCGGCCGTGAACGAATCGTTCGTGGACGGGCTGCTCGATTGCCCACACTACACTCGCCCCGAAACGTATGCGGGCGCGCGGGTGCCTGAGGTGCTGCTTTCGGGCCATCACGCGGCGATCGCCCGGTGGCGGCACAAGCAGGCGTTGGGGCGGACCTGGATGAGAAGGCCGGATTTGCTGGAAGGGCGTGCGTTCAGCGCCGAGGAAAAGGTGCTTCTCGCGGAGTTCCGCGCGGAGTTGGAAGGAATGCGTAAAGGAGCAGGACAATGAACCTGATTCAGAAGCTCGAGCAGGAAGAGATGACCCGCCTCGGGAATACCTTGCCCGAGTTTGCCCCGGGCGACACCGTGATCGTCCACGTGAACGTCAAGGAAGGCGAGCGCAAGCGCCTGCAAGCCTACGAGGGCGTGGTGATCGGCAAGCGTAACCGCGGCTTGAACTCGTCATTCACGGTGCGCAAAATTTCCTCGGGCGAGGGCGTCGAGCGGACGTTTCAAACCTTCTCGCCCCTGGTTGCCTCCGTCGAGGTGAAGCGCAGGGGCGACGTGCGCCGCGCCAAGCTCTACTATCTGCGCGGCCTCTCCGGAAAGCGCGCACGCATCCGCGAAAAGCTTGCCGCGCGCAAGGTGCAGGAGGAGTCGGCGGAGTAGAAGAAAACCGGAAGGATACGAACGGGAGGGAACCCGCGGTTCCCTCCCGTTACCCTCCTTCCCGCAGAAGAAAGGCCCGCCTAGGCGGGCCTTTCTGTTTTTGCCGAGGTGTCTTCAGCGGCTTAACTCTTCCTTGAGGCGTTCCATGAACGATTCGCAGAGAGCAATTTGTTCAAGGGTGATGAATTCGTTCGGCTTGTGCGCCTGCTCGATCGAGCCGGGTCCGCAGATGATCGATGGGATGCCGGCCTGCTGGAAGAGACCGGCCTCCGTCGCGTAGGCGACGTGACCGACTGTATCGTTGCGCGCAAGCGTCCGGGCGAGCGCCGCCAGTTCGTGATCCACTTCCACGTCGAGTCCTGGGACGTCCACGCTGCGCCGGATCTCGATGGCGGCATCGGGCGCGACGCGTTTCATCTCCGGCTCAAGCACCGAATGCGCATACGAAACGATCTCGTCAATCAGAGAGTCCGGGTCGCCGCCCGGCAGGTACCGGAACTCGAACTGGAACTCGCAATCGCGCGGCACGATGTTGTGGGCAGTGCCGCCGCGTATCGTCCCGGTCTGCAGAGTCGTGAACGGGACGTCGAATCCCTGGTCACGTGGCGCGTTGGTGCGAATTCGATCTGCCATGTCGCGGACGTAGACGATGAGCTTCGCCGCGAATTCGATGGCATTCACGCCTTGCGGCGTGAGCGCGGAGTGCGCCTCGCGCCCGCGCACCCGACAGCGATAGACGTGCATGCCCTTTTGCGCCACGACGATCTGCATCGAGGTGGGCTCGCCGACCACGCATCCCGCCGGTCTGATGCCATTGGCCGCGAGATCTGCAAGCAGTCCGCGCACGCCGATGCAACCGACTTCCTCGTCGTACGAAAGCGCGAGATGCACGGGCGCATGCATGCCGGCAGCCAGGAACCGCGGCGTCATCGCGAGGGCGACCGCGAGATAGCTCTTCATGTCGGCCGTGCCGCGCCCGAAGACGCGGTCGTCCTTGAGAGTCGCCTTGAAAGGATCAGTGTCCCACGACTGGCCGTCCACCGGGACCACGTCGGTGTGCCCCGAGAGCACGATTCCGGCGCGGGGCCCCGTTCCGACCGTTGCAAACAGATTCGCCTTCTTGCCGGGCGCGTCGTACGTCAGGCGCGATGCAACACCTTGCCCCTTCAGCCAGTCACGGACCCATTCGATGAGCCCGAGATTCGACTCGCGGCTGGTGGTGTCGAATTCGACCAGCCGCTCGAGCATCTCCCAGGTGGCTGCTTGAATCGGCAGGGAAACACGCGCATCCATTGACGGGGCTCACGGGTGCCGGGCAATTGAAAGCGATCAGTCTGTGGTGCAGGGTACCGCAGACGGGACGCACCGACCAGGGAAAGGCCCGCACGCATTGCAGCGTGCGGGCCCCGCAACGGAGGGACTACGCGGCGGAGAGGGCCGCGCGCTTGCCTTTCGGCGCGTCGAAGAACTGCTCGTCCTCGGTCGAGCCGTGCAGCGCGGTGGTGGAGGACTTTCCGCCCTGGACCACCTGCGTGACGTCGTCGAAGTATCCCGTACCGACCTCGCGCTGGTGCTTCACGGCGGTGAATCCCTTCTCAGCGGCTGCGAACTCCTTCTGCTGGAGCTCGACGAATGCCGTCATGTTCTCGCGTGCGTAGCCATAGGCCAGTTCGAACATGCCGTAATTCAGCTGATGGAAGCCCGCGAGCGTGATGAACTGGAACTTGTAGCCCATGGCGCCGAGCTCGCGCTGGAACTTGGCGATGCTCGCATCGTCGAGATTCCGCTTCCAGTTGAAGGAGGGGGAGCAGTTGTACGCAAGCATCTTGCCCGGGTATTTCTTCTGAATCGCTTCGGCATATCGTTTGGCGAAGTCGAGGTCGGGCGTGCCCGTCTCGCACCACACCATGTCCGCATACTCGGCGTATGCGAGGCCGCGGGACACGGCCTGGTCAAAGCCGTTTCGCACGCAATAGAAACCTTCGGCAGTGCGCTCCCCGGTGAGGAAAGGCTTGTCGTTCTCGTCGATATCGGAGGTGACCAGATTGGCGGCCTCCGCGTCGGTGCGTGCAAACAGCAAGGTCGGCACACCCATTACGTCGGCTGCGAGACGCGCGGCGACGAGTTTCTGCACGGCTTCCTGTGTCGGGACAAGCACCTTGCCGCCCATGTGGCCGCACTTTTTCACCGAGGCGAGCTGGTCCTCGAAGTGCACACCTGCAGCGCCTGCGTCGATCATTGCCTTCATCAGCTCGAAAGCATTCAGCACGCCACCGAACCCGGCTTCGGCGTCGGCGACGATCGGCGCGAACCAGTCGATCTCGTGCTTGCCCTCGGCGTGATCGATCTGGTCGCAGCGCGCGAGCGCGTTGTTGATCCGCTTGACGACGGTCGGCACGCTGGAGACCGCGTAGAGCGACTGATCAGGATACATCGAGAGACTGTCGTTGGCATCCGCGGCGACCTGCCAGCCGGAGAGGTAGATGGCGGGGACGCCGGCGCGCACCTGCTGCATCGCCTGGTTGCCGGTGGTGGCACCGAGCGAGTTGACGAAGGGCGTCTCGTTCGCCAATTTCCACAGCTTTTCGGCACCGCGGCGCGCGAGCGTGTGCTCGATCTGCAGCGATCCGCGCAGGCGGTAGACGTCCTCTGCGGAATAGCCACGCTTGACGCCATGCCAGCGTGGGTTCTCGGCCCAGTCCTGCTTGATCTTCCTGATCTCCAAATCTCGGTTACTCATCTTTCGATACCCCTTGTTTTCCAGATTGGTTGCCTTGTGTTCTGGCGCGAGATGCATCTCACGTGGCGCCAGAGATCCGAATCTGGCGATCCAGCAACTTCATGTGACCCCGATAGAGTCCACACTCATTTGTCACTGCGGCCCGGGTAAGAGCTGCAACGGCTCCTGAGATACCCATTCGAGTATGACAGTTATTGTGCACTCGCACAATTTTTTCTGCCCCAGGGAATCCTGAATTACACTTGTTGATACAGTTAGTTATGGATGTTATTTTCATAATCCGGGACAGAACACCGAGTATAGAAAAAGCACGCTGGTGCGTCGCAAGATCGGACACTGCGACGCAAGTCGAGCGGGCCAAGGCCGGAGGGCTGAATCGAAATTGCGTGGTGGCTAGCGGGAACGTACCCCACGGGCCAGCGTGCACTTGTCGGCGCGCGCTCTGTATGCGAGATCCTTCTGCACGGTCCAGATCACCACTTCGTGACACTGCGGGATGACCGCCAGGTCGCGCAATGCGTCAATGGGTAACGCATCGGGTCCCGTGCGATCGACGCGCGTTCCGCTGCGTTTAACTGTCGCGACGATCGATCGCGAAGCCAGAACGCCGGAGAAGGAGCCCCAGCCGAACATCGCGACGTTGGACCGAGCGAATGGATACAGGTGGCGAGTGGTTCGACGCAACACGGATGGGGCGATCATGACTATCGCAAAAGCCGTAGAATCCACGGCTCGACGCTGAGCCACCCGCACCGACCATGACTCTCACACCGATAAGCGAGCTGATCGCCGACCTCAAGGCCGGCCGAATGATCGTGCTCGTCGACGACGAGCATCGCGAGAACGAGGGCGATCTCATCGTTGCGGCGGACTGTGTCACCCCGGAGGCGATCAACTTCATGGCCAAGCACGGCCGGGGTCTGATCTGCATGCCGATCACCGAGGAGCGCGCGCGCCAGCTCAAACTCCCGTTGATGGTGCAGGAGAACCGCGCGCCGCATGGGACTGCATTTACGGTATCCATCGAGGCTTCGAGTGGTGTGACCACCGGAATCTCGGCATACGACCGGGCGCACACGATACGGGTCGCGGCCGCGCCTGGCGCACGGCCGGAGGACATCGTGACACCCGGCCACGTGTTTCCGCTCGTTGCCAAGCCGGGTGGTGTCCTGGTGCGGGCAGGGCACACCGAGGCGTGTTGCGATCTCGTGCAGTTGGCGGGATTCAGCCCGTCCGCCGTGCTGTGCGAGATCATGAAGGATGACGGCACCATGGCGCGACTCCCCGATCTCGCCATATTCGCCGGGGAGCACGGGTTGAAGATCGGCTCGATCGCCGAGTTGATCCACTTCCGCAGCCAGACCGAGACGCTCGTGAGGCGGGTGACCGAGCGCGACATCATGACCAATTCGGGGCAGTTCCGGCTGATCATCTACATCGAGCGCATCAGTGGCGCAACCCACCTAGCACTGGTGCGCGGCGAAGTCGATCCGGGCAGCGAGACGCTGGTGCGCGTGCACGAGCCGACGTCCTTCGTCGACCTGATCGACTCCGATCCCGGCTTGCATTCCTGGAGCGTGCACGAGGCGCTCGACACGATTTCGGCGGCGGGCAAGGGTGTCATGGTCCTGCTCAACTGCGCGGAAAGCCCCGGGCAGCTGATCGAGCGCGTCGCTGCCAGCGCGGCGGGGTCGACCGGAAAATCCGAGCTTCTCACCTACGGGATCGGCGCGCAGATCCTGCGCGACCTGAACGTCGGTCGCATGCGCTTGATGTCGAACCCGCGCAAGATGCCGAGCGTGGCCGGTTGGGAGCTCGAGATCACTGGCTACGTCCAGAAGGCGTCCGCAAAAAAAGGCGCGGCGTGAGAGAGCTCAAGATTGAAATGCAGGGTGAGGGGTTACGCGTCGGTGTCGTGCGTAGCCGCTTCAACGAGGAGATCGGCAGGGCGTCGCTCGAGGCATGCGTTGCCAGGCTTGACGAGCTTGGCGTTCGTGCCGACGACGTGACGGTGGTGAGCGTGGCGGGTGCGCTCGAAGCGCCGCTCGCGCTTCAGCGGCTCGCCGGGACCGGCAAGTACGACGCGCTGATTGCGCTCGGTGCCGTGATCCGCGGCGAGACCTACCATTTCGAGATCGTCGCGAACGAGTCGTCCGCCGGGATCGCACAGGTGGCTCTCGACGCGGGCGTGCCGATCGCGAACGGCATACTCACCACCAATACCGAGGAGCAGGCACAGGTGCGTGCAGCGGACAAGGGGCGCGACTGCGCCGAAGTGGCGGTGGAAATGGCAGCGCTCCTGCGCCTCATCGACAGGATGCACCGATGAAGCCCTCGCGCCGCCGCTCGCGCGAGTTCGCGCTCCAGAGCCTCTACCAGTGGCGCGTTGGCAAGAACCAGGCGGAGGACATCGCGCGGCAGACTGCCGAGGCGGAGGGCTTCGAGAAGGCGGACAGGGAGTACTTTGCACGCCTGTTCCATGGCACCATCGCCGCCGCGGCGTCGCTCGAGTCCGAGATTTCTCCCCTGCTGGACCGCCGCACGCAAGAGCTTGCGCCGATCGAGCTCGCCATCCTGCTGCTTGGCGCGTTCGAGCTGAAGCTCGTTCCCGAAGTGCCATACCGGGTCGTGATCAATGAGGCAGTGGAACTCGCGAAAGCGTATGGCGGCACCGATGGACACAAGTACGTGAATGCGGTGCTGGACAAGCTGGCACAGAGACTGCGTATTGCCGAGCGCACGGCCGAACGCGCCTGAAAGTGCCTGCATGCACCTGATGAAATAGCGCATGGCAGTCACCGTGGCGAATTCGGCAGGGCACTAGCGACCGGCATGCTGGGCGACGCATTCCGGCGACTCTTCCGGCGTGCTGCGCCGGCCGGGCTGCCACCCGACGAGGCGCTTGCGCAAGCCGCCCGGTTGCTCGAGGCAGGTGATTTCAGCGGGGCCGCCCAGCACGCCACGCGCCTGATCGAGCGCGAACCGCAGAACGCTTATGCTCACATCGTGCTGGCGCGCGCGCACGCGCGGTCAGGTGACGTGGACAGCGCGCGAGCCGTGCTCGATCGAACGCTCGCCGCGCATTCATCGCCGGAACTGGTTTGGGCGGAGCGCGCTGAGCTTGAACGCAGCGCCGGCCGAGTCGACGACGCGATCGAAATCTATCGGCGCGGCCTCGTGGAGCACGCCGCGTCGTTCGCTCTGTTCAACAATCTCGGTGGAATCCTCTTGGACACCGGCCGGCTGAACGAGGCCATCGACACGCTGACTCAGGCATCCGAGCGGATTCCGGATGCCGCGGAAATCCAGTTCACCCTGGGGCGCGCGCTGATCAGCAACGGGAACCTGGCCGAAGCCGATACGCGGCTGCGGCGGGCACTGTCCCTCGAACCGGACAAGCGGGGCTGGCGCTTCTGGCTCGCACACGCGTTGCTCATGCAGGGCCGGGTCGCCGAAGGCTGGGCCGAGTATGAATCGCGCCTGGACGGGCCAGGATTCACATGGGGTGTAGCGGGACTGCCACGCTGGAACGGTGCGGATCCGAGCGGCATGCGGCTGCGCGTGATCGCGGAGCAGGGCCTCGGCGACTCGATCATGTTTGCGCGTTTCATCACCTTGCTCGTCGAGCGTGGCGCGCAGGTGCAGTTCCTGTGCCGCCGCAATATGGTGCGACTTTTTCAGGCGAGCTTCGATCCCGCGGAGGTGGAGGTAACGGCCGATCCCGAGGCGGACACCGCTGGTATCGATGCGCATGTCCACTTGATGAGTCTGCCGCATCTCCTGCGACTATCGCAGAAGGCGCTGCTTGCGAAGAGTCCGTACCTGCAAATTCCGGCCGATCTGGCAAGGACGTGGCGGGCTCGCGTGGCCGCTGCGCTGGGCAGCAGCCGTGCACCATTGAAAGTGGGCCTGATGTGGGCAGGCAATCCGGACCGATCGCGCGACGAAGATCGTTCGCTGCCGATCGAATTGGCGCGACGTCTCGGCACGGCGGGGGACGGTATCGCTTGGTTCAGCCTGCAGGTCGACACCGAGCGGAGCCGCAACACCGGCGGTCCGTTCCCGATGATCGACCTGACGTCGGAGATGAGCGATTATGCCGATTCGATGGGGTTGATTGCCGCGATGGATCTCGTGATATCGGTGGACACCTCGACCGCTCACGCGACCGCTGCAATGGGTCGGGCGCTCTGGCTGGTCGCTCCGCACAATGTCTGCTGGCGCTGGGTGATCGCAGGAGCGGAAAGCCCGTGGTACTCCGGTGTCCGGATTTTCCGGGCGGTGCGGCCACGGGAATGGGCGCCGGTCGTGGAACGCGTCGCAACCGAGCTGGCGGGGCTTGCGGCGCGGAAGGTGGGCTGAATGCCCTCGGAATTCGAGTTGATTGCGCGATTCTTCACGCGACCGGCGCGTACTGCGATGCTGGGCGTCGGCGACGACAGTGCCCTGGTGCGGATTCCCGCTGATCTTGCACTGGCCGTGACGACCGACATGATGGTCGAGGGCACTCACTTCCTGCCGGACTGCGATCCGGCCAAGCTCGGCCATAAGGCCCTGGCGGTAAATGTGTCCGACCTCGCCGCGATGGGAGCGGATCCGCGCTGGGCCACTCTCTCACTCGTCCTGCCGGAGGCAAACGAGACCTGGCTCGAGCACTTTGCGCGCGGGCTGTTCGACCTCGCGAGTCGCTATGGCGTGGAACTCATCGGTGGCGACACCACGCGGGGCCCTCGCGCGATCTCGATCACGGCGCTCGGCACGCTGCCGCCCGGTATGGCGCTGCGTCGCGACGGTGCGCGCGCCGGCGAGGATATCTGGGTGTCCGGAGCCACCGGCGACGCGGCGCTCGGACTGGCGCATCTGCGCGGCACGGTGAAGCTGTCCGAAGCCGCGATCCGCCACTGCCTCGCGAGGCTCGATACGCCGCTACCTCGCGTGGAGCTTGGTCGTCGGTTGCGTGGGCTCGCGTCGAGCGCGATCGATGTTTCCGACGGATTGCTCGCGGATCTCGGTCATATACTGGAGCGCTCCGGAGTCGGGGCGGAGGTGTGGTTCGACAAGCTGCCACGTTCTAAAGCGCTGGCCGAGTGCACCGATGCCACGATTGCGCGCGAATGCCTGCTCGGCGGCGGAGATGATTACGAGCTCCTGTTCACGGTGCCGCAAGAGCGCCGCGCCGCAATACTGGTGCTCGCGACGGATATCGGATTGCCCTTGACGCGCATCGGAAGCATTGCCGCAGGTGATCCCATCGTGGCATTACTGGACGACGCAGGCCGACCCGTTGCCTCCGGGTCAGGCGGCTTCGATCACTTCCGAACATGAGCGACTGCGCGTGACCGATCGCGAACAGTCGGCCGGAGTTCGGCCCTCGTTCGCGCTCTTGGTGTCTCACCCGGCGCACTTCATCGCGCTCGGATTCGGGACCGGACTTGCGCCGGTCGCGCCCGGAACGGTCGGCACGCTGCTGGCGTTCCCCGCTCTATGCGGTGTTGGCGCATTGGCTTGATCCGATCGGAATTCTTGCTTTGCTGCCCGCATTGTTCGCACTGGGTGTATGGGCGTGTGGGCGAACCGGGCGGGCGCTGGGTTCATCCGATCACTCCGGAATGAATTGGGACGAGATTGTTGCGTTCCTGCTGGTATTGGTTTTTACCCCTCCGGACCTTGCCTGGCGGGTCGCGGCATTTTGCGCATTCCGCCTGTTCGATATTGCAAAGCCGCCGCCGATCAGGATGGTCGACCGCAAGGTCAAGGGCGGATTCGGGGTCATGCTCGACGATGTGCTGGCCGCCTTCTACGCGCTGATCGTGCTTGCCGGGGCGAAATTTGTAATGGGTTGATGAACCAACCGTGCTGCGTGGCGGGCACACTCGCGTAGAATTCTCCGCAGTTTCGTCTCCCCCGCGACCCTATGCCAAACCTGCCTGTTGCCCAGGACATCGCAGCCTTTCACGACCAGTGTCTTGCCCGACAGGGCTGGCCGGAAGGCGCGGTGCAAAGCGGTCCCGGTGACGAGCTTTGGCGACAGATCGGCCTCAATCATCGCGAGAATGGACTGCTCTGGAATCAGGAAGACCAGGCGCGCCGCATCAACGTGCCGGACAGCGCAATCGCCGCGAACAAGCGTGCGATCGACGGCCACAATCAACGTCGCAACGATGCCATCGAGCGAATCGACGAGTTGCTGCTCGCCGAACTCGGTTCCGAGACGGCGCCGGTTGCGCGCCTCAACTCGGAGACCCCCGGTGCAATGATCGACCGGCTTTCGATTCTCGCGCTCAAGACCCACCACATGCGATTGCAGACTGAGCGTGTCGACGCGGGAAGGGAACACGTCGAGGCCTGCAACGCGAAGCTCGGGCGTCTCGTCGAACAGCGCGCCGATCTCGTCCGCTGCCTGGAAGAGCTCCTTGCCGGTTGCTTGGCGGGGCGCACGCGGTTCAAGGTCTACCGGCAGTACAAGATGTACAACGACAGTACGCTCAATCCCTATCTGTACGGATTGCGCGACGAAACCGCCGAGTAAGGTCCGTGCCTGATCCGATGCTCCAATCCCTGGCCGAAAAGGTTGGTGAGCGCTTGAAGGCGGCCGGATTGCTGCTCGCCTGTGCGGAGTCCTGCACGGGCGGCTGGGTCGCTCAGGCCGTGACCGCCGTCGCGGGGAGCTCGGACTGGTTCGATCGCGGCTTTGTCACCTATTCGAACGCGGCAAAGCATGAAATGCTCGGTGTTGCGACCGCGACGATCGACCGATTCGGTGCAGTGAGTGAGGAGACGGCGCGATCAATGGCGGAGGGCGCGCTGGCACACAGCCACGCCGGCGTCTCGCTTGCCATCACTGGCGTCGCGGGCCCGACGGGCGGAACTCCGGCAAAACCGGTCGGAATGGTCTGTTTCGCATGGGCACGGCAGGGAGGAGCGACGCAGATGAGAACTCTGCACCTTGCGGGTGATCGGGAGCAGGTCCGGCGTCAGTCCGTCGCCGTGGCGCTCGAGGGCGTAGTCGAAATGCTCGACAAGAATCCCCCCGGGACTCCGGCGACGTGATGAAGGTCCGTGGCGCGCCTTCATCGAGTGCTCGGCGCCGGCTGCTCGTGGCGCTTCCGGCGCTTCCGCTTGCAGGGCTTGCACCCGCGCGGGTGTTCGCCCAGCGCGTAGCGGCGCCATACGTCCCGACGCCGTGGCCGATCGTCGACGCGATGCTCGATCTCGCCCGGATCAGGCGCGATGAACTGATGATCGACCTCGGCAGCGGCGATGGGCGCCTGGTCGTCACGGCGGCCAAGCGATTCGGTGCGCGCGGGTATGGCGTGGACATCAATCCCGAGCTCGTCTCGCTCGCGAACCGGAATGCCGCGGAGGCTGGCGTCGCGAGCCGGGTCCGGTTCGAGCAGCGTGATTTGTTCCAGACTGACCTGCGCGAGGCGAACGTGCTCACGCTGTATTTGCTGCCCCAGATTGTGGTCGAGCTCGTTCCGCGCATCCTCGCGCAAATGCCGGCAGGCGCACGGGTGGTGTCACACGACTACGGGCTTTCGCCATGGCCGCCGGAACGGAGCATCGAGCTGGACGTGCCCGAAAAGAAGGCCATCAGCGGAACCACCTACACCGTCCTCTATCTCTACATCGTTCCTGCGCGGCTGGAAGGCGCATGGCGACTCGACTTGCCGACGTCGTTGGCGCACCAGCCTGTTCGTCTCATGATCACCCAGGAGCAGTTCAGATCGGCGGCGATATTGGCGACAGGGTCCCGGACTGCCGACCTGGACGAGTTCGTCGTGCATGGTGACAGGGTCCGAATGCTGCTGCCCCCGCTCACTCCAGGCGCGACGCGTTTGCTTCTGGAAGGTCGCCTGCAGGGCGGATCGCTACGGGGAACACTTGATTCCGAGGTAGGCGGAGGCGCATGGCGGGCCTCACGCATCAACGCCAACTCACGCTAGGCGGGTGGGTGACGGCGCCCTAAAGAAAGCGCCATAGACCCTGAATTTTCACTCCCCTCCGAGGTCCAATCGGAGTAGATTTTTCGATATGAGAAAGATCCGACCGCCGGCGGTGGCCGGTACATTCTATCCAGGCGAGCGCGATGCCCTCGTCCAGGATGTCGTCGCGATGCTCGACGAGGCGCGCGAGCGTGGGCTTGGACCAGGATTTCCGAAGGCACTCATCGTCCCGCATGCGGGCTACATCTATTCCGGGCCGGTGGCCGCCAACGCCTACGCGTTGCTGCGGCCCGCGCGTGGAATCGTTACGCGTGTTGTCCTGCTCGGCCCGTGTCACCGCGTCGCCGTGCGGGGGCTGGCGCTGCCCGGCGTGGAGGCATTCGATACGCCCATTGGCCGGGTGCCAATCGATGCAGATGCCGCACATTCGGCGCTCGCCCTTCCGCAAGTGAGCGAATTTCCGCCCACGCACGCGCAGGAGCACTCGCTCGAAGTCCAGCTTCCGTTTCTCCAGGAGGTTCTCGGAGAGTTCACGCTCGTGCCATTGGTCGTCGGCGCAGCCACTGCGGACGAAGTTGCGGAGGTGATCGATCGGCTGTGGGGAGGTTCCGAGACGCTGATCGTGATCAGTTCGGACCTGTCCCATTATCACCCCTACGACGAAGCGCGGAAGATCGACCAGGCGACCGTCGACGCTATCGTCGCGATGCGCACCGAAATCGATCACGAGCACGCATGCGGCGCGACGCCTCTCGCCGGATTTCTTGCCGCAGCACGCCGTCGTGGGTTGCAGCCCGAGCTGCTCGATTTGCGCAACTCGGGCGACACTGCGGGCGGCGCAGGGCGTGTGGTCGGTTATGCGTCACTGGCGTTCTGGGAAGGGGATCTATCCGCGTATGACGAGGAGCACGGACGGGCCCTGCTTGAGCTGGCGCGCAGTGGCATTGCGTCGGCGCTGGGGGTGCAGGATTCGTCTGCCGGGGGTCCGGCGCCGGAACCATGGTTGCGGGAGCATCGCGCGACATTCGTCACCCTCAAGCAGGCGGGTGAGCTGCGCGGGTGCATCGGTAGCTTGCACGCGCGTCGGCCACTGGGTGCGGACGTCGATGCGAATGCACGTGCGGCCGCGCTATCGGACCCGCGGTTTGTGCCCCTGACCACGCAAGACCTCGGCGGAATCGAGGTCGAGGTCTCGGTGCTGTCCAGTCCGAATCGCATTCTCTTCGCTGATCATCAGGAGCTCGTCGCCCAGCTCCGCCCCGGTGTCGATGGTCTGATTCTTGCCGCGTCGGAGCGGCGCGGAACTTTCCTGCCGCAAGTCTGGGAGCAGCTGCCAGATCCGGAGACGTTTCTCGCGCACCTGAAGCGCAAGGCCGGCCTCACCGAGGAATTTCCAACTCGGCGGTGCGCCGTGTGGCGCTACCAGGTCAGGAAGTGGTCCGAACGTGATTTCGTGACTCACTCAAGAAGCGCTGGCGCCTCGAAATGACCACCGATCTTTATCCGGCCCGATGGTGGCACATGCTCGAGGACGGACGCATGCAATGCGATCTCTGTCCACGGGATTGCCGCCTGCACGAGGGTCAGCGCGGCGCCTGTTTCGTGCGCCAGCGGGTGGGCGATCGGATGGTTCTCACGACCTACGGGCGCTCCTCGGGTTTTTGCGTGGACCCGATCGAGAAGAAGCCGCTCAATCACTTCTATCCCGGTTCGTCGATCCTGTCGTTCGGCACCGCGGGTTGCAATCTGGCGTGCAAGTTTTGCCAGAACTGGGACATTTCGAAGTCGCGCGAGATGGATACGCTCGCCGACGCGGCGACGCCCGAGCGCCTCGCCGAGGTCGCGGTCGAGCTCGGCTGCAAGAGCGTGGCATTTACGTACAACGATCCGGTCATATTTGCCGAGTACGCGATGGATGTCGCCGATGCGTGCCATGCGGCCGGCGTCAAGACGGTGGCCGTCACTGCGGGATATATTCACGCGGAACCGCGGCGCGAGTTCTACGCGAAGATGGACGCCGCAAACGTCGATCTGAAGGCGTTCACCGACGAGTTCTACTTCAAGCTGTGCGGCGCGCACCTGGCGCCGGTTCTGGACACGCTGGCCTATCTGAAGCACGCGAGCGGAGTCTGGATCGAAATCACGACCCTGCTGATCCCGGGGCGGAATGACAGCGACGTCGAGCTGGGGGCACTCGCAAAATGGGTGGTCACGGAACTCGGGCCGGATGTCCCGGTGCATTTCACGGCCTTCCATCCCGACTACAAGATGAACGACATCGCGGCGACTCCCGCGGCCACGCTCAGCCGCGCGCGGCGGATCGGAATGGATTGCGGGCTGAACTACGTCTATACCGGCAACGTGCACGATACCGAGGGCGGAACGACCTTCTGTCCCGGATGCGGCAATGCGGTGGTGGTGCGCGACTGGCATCACATCCTGAACTATCGCGTCACGGACGACGGGTGCTGCAAGGAGTGCGGCACCGCGATCGCGGGTCGCTTCGCGCACTTCGAGCGCCCTTTCGGTCCGCGCCGAATGCCGGTACGGCTCGCTGCCGGGAGCGCCGTCCGCACATCCTGATCCGTCTGGGTTGCTCTGACGTGGCGTAGGCGGCGACGTTTTGGCGATCCCCATTCGCACCAAGTGTAGTTTCCTGTGCGAAATGAAGTCCTTGCAGCCAGCCACGCGCGGATGCCCGTGCCCGGATTCCGGAATGTGAGGCCAGGATGGGCTCACTCCCTGAGCCAGTGCGGTCGTTACCCTCCGTGTGTCCGATCGCTGCCCGGAACCGTTTCACCCGGGCCGCGACCGCCGCGCTCCGCGCGCTCATCGCCGCGCGCGCCCGCACGGTTGAGGTTCACGATCGATGTACACATTCGCGAACCGCCACGGCGATTATGGGAGAATAGCGTGTCTGCTCGAGAGGAAGTCACCCACATCATGGAAGATAACAAGAGCAAGGCCCTCACGGCCGCGCTTGCACAGATCGAGAAGCAATTCGGCAAGGGCTCGATCATGCGCATGAATTCCCAGGCTGCCCCGGACGTCCAGGTCGTGTCGACCGGCTCGCTCGGCCTCGACATCGCCCTCGGCGTAGGCGGGTCTGCCGCGAGGTCGCGTGGTCGAGGTCTACGGCCCCGAGTCGTCCGGGAAGACCACGTTATGCCTGCAGGTCGTGGCGGAAGTGCAAAAGGCGGGTGGAACTGCGGCCTACATCGATGCCGAGAACGCGCTCGATCCACAGTACGCGGCCAAGCTGGGCGTCAAGATCGACGACCTGCTGATCTCGCAGCCCGACACCGGCGAGCAGGGTCTCGAGATCGCGGACATGCTGGTCCGGTCGGGGTCGGTCGACGCGATCGTGATCGACTCGGTGGCCGCGCTGGTGCCGAAGGCGGAGATCGAGGGCGAGATGGGCGATCAGCTGCCCGGCTTGCAGGCAAGGCTCATGAGCCAGGCACTGCGCAAGCTCACCGGAAACATCAAGCGCACGAACACGCTGGTGATCTTCATCAATCAGCTCCGCATGAAGATCGGCGTGATGTTCGGGAATCCCGAGACGACGACCGGTGGCAATGCCCTCAAGTTCTATGCGTCGGTGCGTCTCGATATCCGCCGCATCGGCTCGATCAAGAAGGCCGATGAGGTGATCGGAAACGAGACGCGCGTGAAAGTCGTGAAGAACAAGGTGGCGCCGCCCTTTCGTCAGACCGAGTTCGATATCCTCTACGGCGAGGGCATCTCCCGCTTGGGCGAGATCCTGGAGCTCGGCGTGCAGGCGGGAATGGTCGAAAAGTCGGGCGCGTGGTACGCCTACAAGAAGGATCGCATCGGCCAGGGCAAGGATAATGCGCGCGAGTACTTGAAGGAGCATCCCGAGCTTGCGGCCGAGCTCGAGGCGAAGATCCGTGCAAAGCTTGGCATCGCAAATCCCGCAAATCCTGCGGCGGCCGCGCCCGAGACAGTCGAGGCCTGAGCGCCGCACGTGAAGAAGTCACTCACGCTGCGCGAGCGGGCGATTGCCCACCTCGCGCGGCGTGAGCACACCCGGGACGAGCTCGGCCGCAAGCTCGCCCGGCACGCCGAATCCACAGAAGAGTTGCACGCCGTCCTGGACGATCTGGTTCGGCGCAAGCTGATCTCCGACGAGCGTTATGCCGTCACCCGCAGCGAGTCCCTGGCCCGCAAATTCGGCGGAGCGCGCGTCGTGCGCGAACTCCGCCAGAAGGGAGTGGCGGCCGACGCGATCGAGCGTATCTCGGGAGAATTGAAGATCGAGTGAGCTCGAGCGGGCGCGCGAGGTCTGGAGAAAGCGCTTCGGCGCGCCTGCTCAAAGCGCGACGGAGCGCGCGAAGCAGTCGCGATTTCTGCAGTCGCGCGGTTTTTCGTTCGATGTCATCCGCCACGTCATCCGGGGATCGGACGACGAATGAGCCGCTGCTGAACGGAAGCAGCAGTGGCAGAATCTTTCGAGATGACCTTCAGATGTACTTCGTAAAGCCGCCATCAACTTCGATGGTTGCGCCCGTCATGTACGAATTCCGCTCCGACACCAGGAATGCCGCCGCCTCGGCGATCTCGCGCGGCTCGGCCCAGCGTCCCAGCATCGTTTGACTGGCCATCCCCTGGCGGACGCCGTCGGCCGTCGTGTTACGCACCTTCGCCATCATTTCGGCGCGCGGCCCCCACGATTCTGTGGCCGTCATTCCGGGATTGATGTTGTTGACGGTGATGCCTTGTGGGCCAAGATCTGCGGCCATCAGCTTCGAAAACGCGATGATTGCCGAGTTCGGGATCGAGGTGGTCAGCGCGCCCGGCATCAGCTGGGTGCCGCTGACGCCCGACACGTTGAGGATCCGACCGGCCTTCGATTTCTTGAGGTGAGGAATCGCGGCTCGGGTGGACCAGACGTAAGCCATCAGGTTCGTGTTGAGCACCGTACTCCACTGTTCCTCGGTAAGCCCGTCGAGCGTTCCCGGGACCATCCCCCCCACATTGTTCACCAGGATATCGAGTCCGCCGAGGCCTGCCACGGCCTCCGAGACGAATTTTTCGCAGCCCGCGCGGTTCGAGAAATCGCATTTGACGCCGACCGCCTTGACACCTTTCGCTTTCGCTTCCGCGACCGCCTTGGCGAGGCGCTCTTCGTTGCGCCCGGAAATCGCGACGTTGCATCCTTCGGCGGCGAGCGCCATGGCGATCGCATTGCCGATTCCCTGGCTCGAGCCCGAGATCGCCGCGTTCTTTCCTTTCAGTCCCAGATCCATTCCCGTCTCCTTGAATTGGCTTTGTGCGCGGGCGGCGAAGCTGCCCGTCAGCCGAGCCGCTTGTTGAATGCGCGGACTTCGACCATCTCCCAGATGTCCGCATTGTACAGTGGGTCCGCGCGCTGGAATTTCTCGATCTCGGCGCGGTTCGCGGCTTCGAGCATGTATAGGCTGCCGATGGTCTTCCCGCCGTCATCGGAGACAAGCGGGCCCGACATCACGATCTTGATCGGGTTGGTCGCGAGATATTCGATGTGCGCGGGAATGACCTGCCGGCGCTTTTCCTCGACGCCCGGTCGGTCGATGCAGAACATGACGAACAGCATGATGGAGACTCCTCGCGTGGGGGATGAAACTTAGGGGATCAAAGAAGGTATCAATCGTCGGGTCTGCGTCGAGCACTCGGAACGCGATCGCTCGCAAGGTGGGCCTGTAGCGCAATTGTAGTGAGCGTGACAACACTTCGTCTTGCCGCGTGCTCGCCGCATTGTCGCAGTGCAGCGTCGCGCGGTTCGCGGCAGATGGGCAATGTCCCACCGACATCTCCGCGGTCACGTGGCGACTCTTACCAGGTTTCCACCGTGATACGATAAATTGCACGCAGTTCAGCGCTTCGCGATCAGGTTAGAAGCACTCAGCAATGAAGGAGAGGGAGAGAAAATGTTTACAGCCACCGCCAAGATCGTGCTTCCGACGGCCGTCATCGGTTCGCTACCGCGCCCCGCCTGGTATACGGAGAATCTCGGCACACGTTCGTTTCTCAATGCGATGGTGAACTCACGCTATCGCGAACAGTACACCGACGCCTTGTCGGTCTATCTCCGAGACCAGGAACTCGCCGGCCTGGATATCTGCACAGATGGCGACTGCCGTTTCGACGAGGACGTCGGTGGCCAGAGCTGGACCAGCTACCCGCCGCACCACATGACCGGGTTTGAGCACGAACATCCAAAGCTGGCGCGGGCGGGGGCCGGCGGCATCGGGTTCCCGCGCGGGCACATTCTCCATGACTACCTGGAGGCGCGCGTCATGCCCACGATCATCGGTCCCGTCGGCCGCGGTGAGATGCAGTACGCGGAACTGTGGAAGGCCGCGCAGCGCCTGACGAAGAAGCCGGTGAAATTCGGTACGGTCACCCCGGAGCTGGTGGCATTCGCCGTCCAGGACAAGCACTACAAGGACATCCCGTCGCGCATCATGGCGCTCAGCGACGCGTTCAACGAGGAACTGCACGATCTCGCCGATGCCGGGTGTCCGGTCATTCAAATGGAGGAGCCACAGATACACCTGCTTGCGGCCCGGGGGTTCGTCGACAAGGTCATCAATCCGGAGTTCATGCTGAAGGTGTTCAACAATACGGTCAAAGGGTTGCGCGCGAAGACCGAGGTGTGGTGCCACACCTGCTGGGGAAATCCGTCCCAGCAACGCATGTTCGCGGCGGTGCAGAGCTACAAGCCGGCCCTCGAGCTGCTGAACCAGGTCGACGCGGACGTCATCACGTTCGAGACCCGCAGCTCCGGTGCGATCGATCTTGAAGCGATCGGCAAGCAGATCACCGAGAAGAAGATCGGGATCGGCGTGATCGACCATCACACACTGCAAGTCGAGAGCCCGCAGGAGGTCGCGGACGCGTTGCGCCTCGCGCTGAAGCACATTCCGGTCGAGCGCCTCGTCGTGTGCTCCGACTGCGGGATGGGCCGCGAAGGAATGAGCCGCCGCCACGCCGTCTACAAGATGGTTTCGCTGGTGCTCGGGACGAACGTGGTGCGCAAGGAGCACGGCATTCCCGAGGCCGAGTGCCTCACGGCGGATCCGAAATACTCGTTGGTGCGCACGGCTTAGCCGAGGCTTGCGCGCGACTACAATCGGGCGATTTGCGACGGCGCGATGCGGTTGCGAAGCGGTGCGGGAAAATATCGATAGAAATTGACACAAGTACGGTATTTCGATAACGTCAGTCGAGCCGGAGGAGTTCGAAAACTGGGCGCGCCGCCGCAAGCGCGGGTGTCTTGATGACGCTTGCCGAGCGCATTCCGGAATCGAAGGTCGGCCCCGCGACCCGTCGCGGCGCGCATCAATTGCCATTGAATTGCGCCATATATTTTGCATGTCGTCGGGGCCCAAGTCACCGCGGCTTGGCGCCGAGCCGGAATGGCGACATTGCTTAGGAGGAGATGATGGCCCGTAAGAAAAGCATCGACCCGATCGTCGTCAATCCCGAGGACATCGATCCGCATCACAGATGGCATCGACCGTTGCAGGCGCCCGGGCCGATGCAGGTGGACTTCGAGGAGCGGGTCGATTTCCGGCGGCTGCACCGGTATCGGCTTGCGCGCACGCGACAGTCGCTCGCCAAGTCGGGCTTGGGCGCGATTCTGTGCTTCGATCAGTACAACATCCGCTACATCTCGAGCACGGTCATTGGGGAATGGGCGCGCGACAAACTCATTCGCTATACGTTGCTCACCGGAAACGGCGAGCCCTATATCTGGGACTTCGGGTCCGCCGCGCGGCATCACAAGCTCAATTGTCCGTGGCTGCTCGAAGACCACTGCCGCGCTGGAAATCCCGGCATGCGGGGCGCGATCGGTCCCAAGGTCGGATTGTTCGAGGAGGCCGCGAAAGAGATCAAGGCGCTTCTGGTCCAGGAGGGTGTCGCGGACATGCCGCTCGGGCTAGATCTGTGCGAGCCCCCCATGATGTTCGCCTTGCAGAAGCAGGGCATCGAGATACGCGACGGACAGCAGTTGATGCTGGATGCACGCGAGGTCAAGAGCCACGACGAGATCACGCTCCTCAACATCGCGTCCGCGATGGTCGACGGCGTATACCAGGATATCGCCGAGGCGCTGAAGCCCGGCGTGAAGGAGAGCCAGATTGTGGGGCTGGCGACCAAGCGCCTGTACGATCTGGGCTCGGATTCGGTCGAAGCGATCAACGCGATCGCCGGCGAGCGCTGCAGCCCGCATCCGCACAACTTCACCGACCGTATCATCCGTCCGGGCGACCAGGCGTTTTTCGACGTCATGCACACGTTCATGGGATACCGGACCTGCTACTACCGCACGTTTAGCGTCGGACGTGCGACGGCTCCGCAGCTGACAGCCTACAAGAAGGCGCGCGAGTGGATGGATCGTGCGATCGAGCTCCTCAAGCCGGGAATGTCGACCGACAAGGTTGCCAATGCGTTCCCGACCGCGGAGGAGATCGGATTCGACTCCGAGATGGCGGCTTTCGGCCTCAACTTCTGCCACGGCCTGGGTCTCGGATTGCATGAACGACCGCTGATTTCCCGGCTCAATTCGTTCAAGGAACCCTATGAGCTGAAAGCGGGCATGGTGTTCGCGGTCGAAACCTATTGCCCTGCCACCGATGGAATATCGGCTGCACGGATCGAGGAAGAGGTCGTGCTCGGACCGGACGGCGCGAAGGTCATCACGCTGTACCCTGCGGACGAGCTGCCAGTCGCCAACAAGTACTGACGGAGTTCGCAGGGACGCCGATCCCACGCGGCGAGGCGGCGCCCGCACACATTGCGCGACGCCGATCGGCGGCAGCGATGGTGGTATCAACCCGTGGCATGTAATCGATCGAGGACCCATGGCTACATCAGTCAAACGAAAGACGAAAACGGCATCGGCCGCGGAAACGGACATCGACCGCGACACACGCCTCCGCCTCTACAAGCTCCTGCTCGAGCTCAGGTATTGCGAGAAGCGCGCCTACGATCTGTTCCTGCAGAACCTCATCAAGGGCACCAGTCATCTCGCCCTCGGCCAGGAGGCGATCGCCGCGGCGTTCGGCGTCGCGATGCGTCCCGACGACTGGACGTTCTGCACCTATCGCGGACACGCGCATACCCAGGCGCGCGGCGCGTCGATGACTGGCGTACTGGGCGAGCTGATGGGCCGCGAATGCGGACTGCTCAAGGGCAAGGGCGGGTCGATGCACCTCACGGACGTCGAGAAGGGCGCGATGGGTTCGTACGCGATCGTCGGCGCCCATCTACCGATTGCGGTCGGCGCGGCGTGGTCGGCCGTGTACCGGGGCACAGAGCAAGCGGCGGTCTGCTTCTTTGGCGACGGCACGACCAACATCGGCGCCTTTCACGAGGCCCTGAACCTGGCTGTTGTGTGGAAGCTGCCGGTTGTGTTCGTGTGCGAGAACAATCTCTACATGGAGTACACGCCGATCAGCGCCGTGACCGCGGTCGAGCATCCGGCGGCCGACCGGGCTTCCGCTTACGGCCTGGAGTCGATCATCGTGGACGGCAACGATGTGGACGAAGTCTATCGCCTGGCCCACGCGACACTCGACAAGGCCCGCGCCGGGAAAGGTCCCAGCCTGATCGAGGCCAAGACCTACCGGCATAGCGGTCACTCGCGGGCGGACCCGGCGAAGTACCGGCCTGCGGGAGAGCTCGAGCAGTGGCTCGAGCGGGATCCGCTCAAGATCTATCGCGAGCGGCTCGAGAAGCTTGGCGTTCACACGAAGTCGCTCGACGACATGGAGGCCAAGGCGATGCGACTCGTCGACGAAGCGACCGAAGTGGCAAGAGCGTCGCCGCCACCTCCGCTCGAGCTGATCGAGCGGGATGTCTGGGCGGACGGAGGTGCAGCATGGCGGAACTGACCTATCGGGATGCAGTGGCCGCCGGCATCGCGCAGGAGATGCGACGCGACGAGCGAGTGGTATTTCTCGGCGAGGACGTCGCCGCGGCGGGTGGCGTGTTCAAGACCACTGTCGGACTGCTCGAGGAGTTCGGTCCGAAGCGCGTACGCGACACCCCGATTTCCGAGCAGGCGATCATCGGCGCGGCGATGGGCGCGGCGATGACCGGACTGCGCCCGATCGCAGAGATCATGTTCTCGGATTTCTTTGCGGTCTGCTGGGATCTGGTCGCGAATCAGATTGCCAAGACGCGCTACATGACCGCGGGGCAGGTCACCATTCCACTCGTGCTGCGCACTGCGAATGGCGGAGGCGTACGATTCGGCGCCCAGCATTCGCAGAGCGTGGAGAACTGGGCGATGGCCATCCCCGGACTGAAGGTCGTGGCGCCGTCGACCCCCGCCGACGTCGTAGGTCTCATGGCGGCGGCCGTTCGCAGCGATGACCCGGTGATCTTCTTCGAGCACAAGTTCCTCTTCGGCAACAAGGGCGAGGTGCCCGACGGTGAGCACGTCGAGGAGCTCGGCGTGGCCAAGGTGCTCCGCGAAGGAGGGGATGCCACGATCGTCGCCCTTGCCGCAATGGTTCCGAAGGCGCTCGAGGCGGCGAAGAAGCTCGCAGCCGAACACGGTATTTCCGCTACGGTGGTGGACGTGCGCTCGCTCGTGCCGCTCGATACCCGGACAATCCTCGAGCAGGTGTCGAAGACCGGCCGCATGTTCACGGTGGAGGAGAATCCGCGGCTCTGCGGGTGGGGCGCGGAAATCGCCTCGATCGTGGCCGAGGAGTGCTTCTATGATCTGGACGGGCCGATCGTGCGCATCACGACGCCACACATTCCGCTGCCCAGCGCCGACGCGCTCGAGGACGCGACCATCCCGTCGGTGGCGCGCATCGTCGAGACCGTCCGCAAGTCGATGGGTTGAGGAGCGGGTATGGATGTCGTGATGCCACAGCTGGGCGAGACGGTGACCGAAGGAACGGTCGTCACCTGGCACAGAAAACCCGGCGACAAGGTGAAGGCGGACGAGCTGCTGTTCGACGTCGAGACGGACAAGGTCGCAATGGAGGTTCCGGCGCCTGCCTCCGGTGTTCTGAAAGAGATTCTCGTCGCGGAAGGCGCGACGGTCGCGGTCGGCACGCGGCTCGCGGTGATCGAAGCGGTCGGGGCGGCGCCTGCGGCCGGAGCGTCCGGCGGAATCTCACCCTCGGCACCCGCGCAACAGTCCGGCGCAGCCGCGCCCGGCGGAAATGCAGCGTCCGATCGACCGGACGCCGTGGCACGCTCCGCGGCCGGCGAGCCGCCGCTATCGCCGGTCGTGCGTCGTCTCCTTGCCGAGCACAACCTGGATCCGTCCACGATCAAGGGAACTGGCCGGGGCGGACGCATCATGCGCGAAGATGTTCTCGCCGTGATAGACGGCGCGGCACCGCCGCCAACCGCTCAAACTGCACCGCGCGCTGCTGCGAAAGCGGGCGAGACCATTCCGCTCAGCAGGATTCGCAAGCAGATCGGCGCGCACATGGTCCGTTCCAAGGCCACCAGCCCGCATGTTCTGCAGGCCGTCGAGGTCGATTTCCACGCGATCGACGCCGCCCGCGCTGCGGACGGCAAGGCATGGCGGGATCGCGAAGGGTATGGGCTGACCTATCTGCCCTTCATCGCCCGCGCGGCCATCGATGCGATTGGCGAATTTCCCAGGATCAACGCGTCCATCGACGGCGACAACCTCGTCGTGCACCCGCAGGTGCATCTCGGCATCGCGGTGGACCTCGGCTTCGAGGGGCTGATGGTGCCGGTGATCCGGAATGCCCGGGAGAAGTCCGTCGCCGAGTTGGCGCGTGCGATACACGCTTTCGCGGAGCGGGCGCGGAGCGGCGCGATTGCTCCGGACGATCTTGCGGGCGGCACATACACCATTTCGAATTCCGGGCCGTTCGGCACGCTCATCACGGCTCCCATCATCAATCAGCCGCAGGTTGCAATTCTCTCCACCGATGGGGTGCGAAAGAAGCCGGTGGTCATCGAAAGCGCTGCGGGCGACGCGATCGCGATTCGCCCGGTGGGGGTGATTGCGCAGTCCTTCGATCATCGCGCTTTCGACGGTGCCTATTCGGCGGCCTTCCTCAGGCGCGTGCGCGAAATCATCGAGACGCGGGACTGGGCCGGCGGGCTCGGCTGACCTTCGTGGCCGTGGCTATGCGCGCTTCGCATGGCGGACAGCCGAACCGCGGCGACGCGAACGACAACCCAATTTTATTGGAGGATTCATGATCAACGCCGCAATCGTCGGACTCGGCTGGTGGGGCAAGACCCTCGTGGAGGCCGTACAGGGCAGCGACGCGATCCGGTTCGTCGCCGGAACGACGCGCACCGTCACGCCGGAGATCGAGGAGTTTGCCAAGGCCCAGGGCTTCGCTTTGCGCGGGAGCTTCGAAGACCTGCTCAAAGATCGCAAGATCAATGCGGTGGTGCTCGCCACTCCGCACTCGATGCATGTCCAGCAAATCATCGCGGCCGCGCGCAGGCGGCGGCATATTTTCTGCGAGAAACCGATCGCATTGACCAAGACCGAGGCGATGCGCGCCGTCAAGGCAGTGCAGAAGAAAGGCGTCACGCTCGGCCTGGGATACAACCGACGCTTGCATCCCACGATGACGGACCTGCGCGAGCGGATCCGGAGCGGCGCGCTCGGCACGATCCTGCACGTCGAGGGCACCATGAGCTCTCCGAACGCGCTGCTACTCAAACCCGAGCATTGGCGTGCCAACCCTGAAGAGACCCCGTGCGGGGGACTGACGCCCATGGGCGTGCATTTCGTCGATGCGCTCATCGACAATTTCGGCGAAGTTGAGGACGTCTACTGCATGAGCATGCGCCGGGCGGTCCAGATCCAGACCGACGACACGACCTCGGTCCTTTTTCGCATGAAGGACGGAATGTCCGCCTACCTTTCGACCATGATGGCGACCGGGGGCTGTTTCAGATTGCAGGTCTACGGCTCGCACGGCTGGATCCGGTACGACGGGGTGACCCACGTGGCCGGCGCGTCTTCCGAGGAGCGACGTACGCGCCTGTTCGGCACTTGCACCTTTCAACCTGTGAAAGGGCCCGCCGAGACATGGCAGGCGGATGCCTACGATACGTCGCGCGCCGCACTCGAGGTATTCGCCCGGGCCGCGGAAGGTGGTCCCCCCTATCCGATCACGATGCAGGAGGTGATCCATGGCGCGGCGGTCACCGAGGCGATCATCAAGTCCGCGGCGACCGGTAAGACCAAGAAAGTGGCCTGACGCGCGGGCGACCGACGACTCCTTGCGCGGCCGGCCAAACGGCGCCGGCCAAGCACTCATTCATTCGAAGGGGCAGGACATGGATCTAGGCGGCAAGCTCGGCCATCTGACGTACTCGACGCTCGTTCATCCCGGGGACACGTGGCCCGAAATGTGGGACAGCCTCACGCGCTACGTTCCGGCAGTGAAAAAGCGCTTTTCACCTGACAAGCGGTTCGGTGTATCGCTGCGCCTCTCCGGGAAATCGGCCGAGACCCTCACCTCCACACCCGACGAGCGCGAAAAGCTCAAGGAATTTCTCGCCAGCAACGACATGTATCTCTTTACCGTGAACGCGTTTCCGCACGGCCCTTTCAAAGGTGTGCCCGTCAAGGAGCTCGTGTACGAGCCCGACTGGCGCAGCGACGAGCGGGCAAACTACACGATGATGGTCGCCGACATTCTCGCGGAGGTCGCGCCGGAGGGCGTTGCACCGTCCATTCAGAGTCCGCCATGCGGCTACAAACCGCGGGTGACCGGAAGCGACGTCGTCGACGCGTACACCCGGCAGGTCCTCAAAGTGGTCGCGCACCTGGTGAAGCTCGAGGAGCGCACCGGCCGAAGAGTGAAGCTCGCGCTCGAGCCGGAACCGAGCTGCTTCATGGAGCTCACCTCGGAGGTCGTCGACTACTTCTCGAATCATCTCTTCTCGGATACCTCGGCCGCAACCCTCGCCAAGGCCACCGGCCGCTCGACGAAGCAGGCGCACGACGCACTGCGCCGGCACCTCGGGACGGTCTTCGACATCTGTCATCAGGCGGTCGAGTACGAGGACATCGCCGATTCCCTGAATTCGTTGAAGCGCGCCGGGATTCCGGTGTTCAAGCTCCAGGCCGCTGCGGCAGTCCGCATCCCGGAAGTCAATCGGGACATCGTGAATGCGCTCAAGGCCTACGACGATCCGGTGTACCTGCATCAGACGATCGAGCACAAGGACGGCAAGTCGCGACAGTACCTCGATCTGCCGCAAGCCTTCGAGGCGTTTGAGCGCGATCCTGGACCACGCGAATGGCGCATCCATTTTCACGTCCCGGTGTTCCTCGAGGATCTCGGCGACTTCAAGACGACACGCTCGGCCATCGAGGACGCACTCAGGGTGCACAAGGCCAATCCGGTCTCGGATCAGGTCGAGATCGAGACCTATACCTGGGACGTCTTGCCCGATCACCTCAAGACCGGCGACATCACCGACTACGTGGTGAGCGAGCTGGAATGGGTGAAGGGCGAGCTGACGTGATCAGGTGAACATCGGGAGCCGCACATGAAAGTCGGATTCATCGGATTGGGTCGCATGGGCCAGGGTATCGCGGGCCGGGTAGTCGGCGCGGGTCACGATCTTCTCGTCTATAACCGCACCGCGGAAAAGGCCGCAGCCCTCGGCAAAGCGGGTGCGAAGACCGCGAAGTCGATCGCCGCCGCATGCGAGGGCCGCGAGGTGGTCATCACCATGCTCGCCCACGACGAGGCCCTCGAAGAGGTCACGCGCGGCGCAGGCGGCTTGCTCGCATCGATGCCGAAGGGGGCGATCCACGTGGCGATGGGCACGCACAGCGTCACCATGACGCGCGAGATCAGCCGGGCGCATGCGGACGCGGGACTCGTCTTCGTCGCTGCGCCGGTGCAGGGCCGCCCGGAGGTCGCCGCCACGGGTCAGATTGGCATCTTTGCGGCAGGCCCCGCCGATGCCGTCGCGCGCTGCCGGCCGCTGTTCGACGTCATCGGCCGGAAAACGTACGAGGCCGGAACCGATCAGACCACTGCAGCCGCGATCAAGGTTGCGCACAACATGGTCCTCGGCTGTGCGATCGAGGCGCTCGGCGAGGGATTCGTGCTCGTGGAGAAATACGGCGTGGCCCGCCAGCTCTTCTATGAGGTTCTCACCGACGTGCTCTTCGCATGTCCCGCCTACAAGGGCTACGGCAAGATCATTGCCGACGAGGACTACGATCGCATCGGCATCACCGCGATTCTGGGGCTCAAGGACGCGAACCTCGCGCTCGACGCGGCGGAGGACGTTGCGGTCCCACTGCCGAGCGCCAACGTCTGGCGCGAACGGCTCATCGGCGCGGTCGCGCATGGGCTCGCGGAGAAGGACCAGTCGGCCGTTGCCCACGCGCAGGCCAAGGCGAGCGGATTGCGTTAGCTGGCCCGCTCCGAAGAGCCTCTCAAACGCCGAAAGCAATCGCTTATCAACTCGTCTTCGGCGCAAGCTGCAGATCAGCGCCGCCGAGGATCATGCGGTTCCAGGTCGGGGAGACGACGATCTCGTTGAGGCACATGTGCGGCGGCGCTTCGGCGAGGAAGCGCACGAGGCGGCCCAGATCCTCGGGGCGCAACATCCGCGCGATTTCCTCGGGACCCGGTTTGACTGGCCGGACTTTGAGAATGTCGGTCGCGACCTCGCCGGGAAAGATCACGCAGGAACGGATGCCGTTCACGCCTTCCTCGAAGTTGAGCGAGGCGGACATCGCCGCCATCGCCGTTTTGCTCGCGTTGTAGGCGGGGCCGGCGAGGTAACCGTCGTAACGCCCGAACCACGAGGAAATATTGATCACGAGTCCGTCGCGCCGCTCGCGCATCGCCGACAGCGCGGCCGCGGCGCAGTAGAACGCGCCGTCCAGATTGACGCCTCGGACATGGTCCCAGCTCTCCGGCGCCATGTCGTTCCAGTGTCGCTTCCCCACGTTCAAGCCGGCGGCGTTCACGAGAATATCGATGCGCCCATGCCGCTCGATGATTTCGTGAGCGGCGTGCTGGACCTGCTTCCGATCGGAAACGTCGAGCGGCATCTTCTCGATACGGCCGCCCAGGTGAGTGATGCGTTGACGCGTGTCCTCCAGCGCCTCCGATCGACGTCCTGAGGCGACGACCAAGGCGCCCGCGCGCGCAAGCTCAATTGCCGCGGCCTGCCCGATGCCGCTGCCCGCACCGGTGACCCAGGCCACCTTTTCGCTCATTATCTCGCTCGCTGCGCTCACTTCGACACTCCCGAGTTGATGCGATCCGTTGGATGACCGGTGATATCATCGCCCACCCTAGGGAGGAGCACAAATGACCGGAGCCGAATCCGCTTATCTCGCCGCGCGTGTGCTCTCGTGCGGCATCTGGATCGCAGCAGGCTGGTACAAGGCGAAGCATTTCGACCGGACGGTCGGCGAGATGACGGAGCACGGCATCCCGTTCCCCCGTTTCGTGCTGCCCTGGGTGCTGGCGCTCGAGTTCGTCGGAGCCGCGATGCTCATATTCGACTACTACGCGTGGGCGGCGGCGGTGGCCTGGATCATTTTCACGGTTCCCGCGAGCATCATCTACCACCTGCGTTTCATGGTGCGCGCCGGCACCATCGACTTCGTCCAATTTCTTCTCTTCTGGAAGAACGTCTCGATCTCGGGCGGATTGATTGCCCTGATCCTGCTGGATACTTCGCGTCCGGCGTGGCTGTTCCCGGTCAATTGACGAGGCGGGCGATGCGATTCGCCTGCGCAGCTCGAGTTAGCTAGCCGCTCATTCATGTCGTCCGATTCGCCGCTGTCCGGCTGGGTTGAGGAGAAGCGCTCGGCATACCTCTACCGCGTGATCGCCGAAGTCGAGAAGACTTCGGTGCGCGGTGGACTCTTTCGCGAGCTGGCCGGCGAAGCAGAGAACCAGGCGCGCATCTGGGCGGACCTCGCGGGCGAAGCGGCCGCGACGCTGCCCGAGTATCGACCCGACATGCGTACCCGGATCGTCGAGCGGCTGGTTAGGCGCTACGGTCCGCGCGCGCTGCGCACCGTGCTGGCGGCGATGAAGGTGCGCGGACTTTCGATCTACACGCAGCCCGTGCTCGGCCACCCGCGTCCCGTTTCGGTGGAAGAGTCCGAAGCGCGGCATCGCGGCGTTCAGTCGGGCGCGAACCTTCGTGCGGCCGTATTCGGCGTAAATGACGGTTTGATCTCCAATTGCAGTCTCATTCTGGGCGTGGCCGGCGCGTCGTCGGGCAGTACCGTTATTGTTCTCTCCGGTGTTGCCGGGCTCTTGGCGGGTGCATTCTCGATGGCGGCGGGTGAGTATGTGTCGATGCGTTCGCAGCGCGAGATGTTCGAGTACCAGATCGGGCTGGAGCGCAAGGAGCTGGCGCAATATCCCGACGAAGAGGCCGAGGAGCTCGCGCTGATCTATGCGGCCCGCGGTCTGCCACGTGCAGAAGCTGTGGAGCTGGCGGATCGTTTGATCGCCGACCCGGAAAACGCGCTCGACACCCTCGCGCGTGAGGAGCTCGGGCTCAATCCCGACGAACTCGGCTCGCCGTGGGGCGCGGCGATTGCCTCGTTCGTCGCATTTGCGATCGGAGCGCTCGTGCCGCTCCTCCCGTTCCTCGTGCTTGCGCGCGGCGCGGCACTGCTAACTTCGATCGGCGTGACAGGTGTGGCGCTGTTCGGGGTGGGAGCGATCATCAGTCTGTTCACCGGCCGCAGCGCGGTGCGTGACGGGCTGCGCATGCTAGCGATCGGTGCGGCCGCGGGCGCCCTCACTTACGGTTTCGGCAGTCTGCTCGGCGTCGGCTTGTCGTGAGCACTTGACCCGGCGCACGCGCCGAGCGGCTCGACTGGCCATCCACTGACCAGCCGACTGAAAGTGCGAGAATTCACTGCCGGGGGAAAATTGGCGTTGTATTGATGGCGGACGACGTAAAACGGACGATCGGAAGATTCGAGCTCGACTCCGAGCTCGGGCGCGGCGGAATGGGCGTCGTGTGGAAGGCGATCGACCCGTTGATCGGGCGTCCCGTTGCCATCAAAACGGTCGAAGCCGAGCACTTCGATTTCGATCCCGATGCGCGCGAGCGTTTCCTGCGCGAGGCGCGCGCGGCCGGACGCCTGAGCCACCCGAACATCGTGACCATCTTCGATGCGGGAGCCGAGGGCGAGGATGCCTACATCGTGATGGAGCTCATTGCAGGCCGCACGCTGGGCGACATGATCTCCGCCGGAAACCGTTTTCCAGCATTCACGATCGCCGACATCGGTGCGCAGATCGCAGAGGCACTCGACTATGCCCATACGCACGGCGTGGTCCATCGCGACATCAAGCCGGCCAACATCATGCTGACATCGGGCGGCCTGGTGAAGATCACCGATTTCGGCGTTGCGCGTCTCGAGGATGCATCGCGCACCAGGGTCGGCACCGTGCTCGGCTCGCCGCGATACATGTCGCCCGAACAGGTGAGAGGCCAGCAGGTCGACGGGCGGAGCGACATCTATTCCCTCGGCGTGCTCCTCTACGAGCTCGTGACCGGCGTGTGCCCGTTCGGCGCATCTGGCAAGGGTGATCTCGCCAAGTTGATGAAGGACATCGTCGACGGCGATCCGGCGCCGCTGCGGGACCTTGCCCCGCATGCCCCGAAGGCGTTCGACGCGATCATTGCGCGTGCCATGCGCAAGGACGCGACGGAGCGCTACCCGCGCGGCGCGGGCGTGGTGAACGACCTGCGGCACTACAAGATGCTGAACCGATCCCTCGATCCCGACGAGCCGGTGACACTCATCCTGCCGGCGCCCGGCACACCCCGTGCCGCGCCGGTACCGGACGAGCCGGATACGATGGGCGATGCCGCGCCGACCGGAGTTGCTGGCAGATCGGGAGAAGTGATCGAATCGGGGCTGCTCGCCGAGCTCAAGCGCCGCGCCGGAGCGCACGGATCACGCAATGCCGCGGTGTCGCGCTCCGCGGCGGCCACGCGCGATCTCGATGCCCGCATGCGCACGGCGCTCGGGTACCTGCAGGAATTCGCTCGCTACGTGGGAGCTTTGCGACCCGCAATACAACGCGAGTACTCGTTCGTGACTGAAACGTTCCGCGATGTGACGGTGACCGAGGCATTCACCGGATATCAGACGTCGGGCGAGGGCCCGGATGCGCTGCTCGATGCGATCACGCTGACTGTCAACTGCTTCGCTCCGCAGCAGTTTCGATTCGAGCGGCCGAGCGAATCGGTGCGACCGTTCGTCGAGCACCTCAACGAATGTGCATTGCGGCATACGATCTCGAAGGTGCGCAACGCCCAGCGCGAAATGACCGGGGCCGTGTTTCGCGTGCTCGGCGAGATCCGCATCGAGGTGCGGCTCGTGGCCGACTACGTCGGATCGCTGGTGCGCGTCGAGGCACACAATCTGGAATTGTTCGGCGCTTCCGCTTTCGTCGTCTCGGCGGATGCCCTGGACCGGTCCCTGCTCGACGAGCTGGGCTGGCTCCTGCTCGGGCGGCCGAACCGGTTCGGGCTGGTCGCGGAGCGCGCGGCGACCGGCCCCGCGCAGACCTGAGCGCTCACCCAGGCGCCGTCGGTCATTGCATCGCCCTGCAATTCCGGCGAAAATCATGTTCTTTCAACTATTTGAGGCTCGCTCCCCGGGTTCGGACCATGGGGGCCGGAGCAACTGCCTGTGGTCATGAAATCCGCCGACATACGCGCCAGTTTTCTGGACTTCTTCGCCAAGCCACGGTCACACCGTCGTGGCGTCGAGTCCGCTCGTGCCGGCGAACGACCCGACCCTGCTTTTCACGAACTCGGGAATGGTCCAGTTCAAGGACGTTTTCCTGGGTCGCGAGAGCCGATCATATGTCCGCGCGACGACCGCGCAGCGGTGCCTGAGAGCAGGGGGCAAGCACAACGACCTCGAGAACGTCGGGTACACGGCCCGGCACCACACGTTCTTCGAGATGCTCGGAAACTTCAGCTTCGGGGATTACTTCAAGCGCGATGCGATTCGCCATGCCTGGGAGCTCCTCACGAAGGTCTGGGGGCTGTCGGGCGAGCGGATGTGGATCACCGTGTACGAGACCGACGACGAGGCTTACGACATCTGGACCCGGGAAATAGGGGTGCCGGCCGACCGCGTGGTGCGGATCGGCGACAAGCCCGGGGCGGGGAAATACCAGAGCGACAATTTCTGGCAGATGGGCGACACCGGTCCGTGCGGCCCGTGCTCTGAGATCTTCTGGGACCACGGCGCCGGCGTCCCTGGCGGCCCTCCTGGCTCGGCGGAATCCGACGGAGATCGGTACATCGAGATCTGGAATCTGGTTTTCATGCAGTTCAACCGTGACGAGGCGGGCGTCATGCACCCGCTGCCGAAGCCTTCCGTGGATACCGGAATGGGCCTGGAGCGCATTGCGGCCGTGCTGCAGGGCGTGCACTCGAACTACGAGATCGACCTCTTTCGGGATCTGATCAAGGCCGCAGCGCGCGAGACCGGTGCGCGCGACCTCGCCAACGATTCGCTGAAGGTGATCGCGGACCACATCCGCGCGTGCGCGTTCCTGATCGTCGATGGCGTGATTCCGGGGAACGAGGGGCGTGGGTATGTCCTTCGTCGCATCATCCGCCGCGCGCTGCGACACGGCTACCAGCTCGGAAGGAAGGAGCCGTTCTTCTACCGGCTGGTGGATGATCTCGCGCGCGTGATGGGCCCGGCGTACCCGGAGTTGCCGAAAGCACAGGAACGCGTGAGGCAGGTGCTGCGCGCCGAGGAGGAACGCTTCGGAGAGACGCTCGAGCACGGAATGAAGGTCCTCGAAGGCGCATTGACGCGCGAGGACCGGATGCTGGACGGGGAAACCGTGTTTCAGCTGTACGACACCTTCGGGTTCCCGGTCGATCTCACTGCCGACATCGCGCGCGGGCGCGGCATCATGGTCGACCACGCCGGGTTCGAGGCAGCGATGCAACGTCAGCGCGAACAGGCGCGCGCCGCGTCGAAGTTCAAGATGACGGCGGGCGTCGAGTATCACGGCGAACCGACCGAGTTCTGCGGCTACGAGACGCTCGAGGCCGAGGGCACGGTCGTGGCGATTTATCGCGAGGGCACTCAGGTCGACGAGATCCAGTCCGGCGAGACGGCCGCGGTCGTGCTCGATCGGACGCCGTTCTACGCGGAGTCGGGCGGCCAGGTCGGAGACCGGGGCGAGCTCGTCGGGTCCGGAGGGACGTTCATCGTGGACGACACGCAGAAGATTCAGGCGGAAGTCTTCGGACACCAGGGACGGCTGACCACCGGCCGGTTGCGCGTCGGCGAGTCCGTGAAAGCCCGTGTCGATCCGGTGGCGCGCGCGCGCGCTGCGTGGAATCACTCCGCGACCCACCTGATGCATGCCGCACTGCGCCAGGTTCTCGGCCCGCACGTGCAGCAGAAGGGCTCCCTTGTCGATCCCGATCGGACGCGGTTCGATTTCGCCCACAATGAGCCGCTGACCGACGAGGAAATCAGGAAGGTCGAGGCGCTCGTCAACCGCGAAATTCGCCGCAATGCCGAGGTGTCGGCGCGGATCATGAAGTTCGACGACGCGATTCGCGCCGGCGCGCTGGCGTTCTTCGGCGACAAGTACGGGGATGAAGTCCGGGTGCTGCAGATGGGGGATTTCTCCACCGAGCTCTGTGGCGGCACGCATGTGCGCCGGACCGGCGATATCGGATTCTTCAAGATCGTCTCGCAGACCGGCATCGCAGCCGGCGTGCGCCGCGTGGAAGCCGTCACTGCCGACGGGGCACTGGCGCTGGTCCAGGATCAGGAGGCGCGAATCGCCGAGGCGGCGACTGCGCTCAAGGCGCAGCCTGCCGAGCTCACGGCGAAGATCCGCCAGATGCTGGATAACGTGAAGGCGCTCGAGAAGGAGCTCGCGCGCCTCAAGTCACGAGACGCTGCGGCACAGGGCGATGATCTCGTCGGAAAGGCCGAGGACGTGAAAGGCGTGAAAGTTCTCGCGGCGAGGCTGGAGGGCGCGGACGCTAGGACCTTGCGCGAGACGATGGACAAGCTGAAGGAACGACTGAAGACAGCCGTCATCGTCCTTGGGACGAGCGATGGCTCGCGCGTGAGCCTGAGTGCCGGCGTAACGGCCGATCTCATTCCAAAGTTGAAGGCGGGTGATCTCGTCAACTTCGTCGCGCAGCAGGTAGGTGGCAAGGGAGGTGGGCGCCCGGACATGGCCCAGGCAGGTGGCAGCGAGCCCGCGAAGATGCCCGCCGCGCTCGGATCCGTGAAGGGCTGGGTCGCCGAGCGACTGTGATCCTGAGCCCGCTGCATACCGGCGGGGAACCACGCAATTCGGCTAGAATCAACAGCTTCCGCTAGCTATCCTGCTACGCCATGCCGTACTCCGGGAAAATTCGCCCCGTCACGCCGAACGAAGATCCGCCCCCGGCCTATCCGGTCGATGACGTCCGCATTCGCGAGATCAAGGAGCTGATCCCGCCGGCGCATCTGCTGCGCGAGTTCCCCACCACGCCGGCCTCGGAGGCTGTCGCCTTCAACTCGCGCAAGGCGATCCATCAGATCCTGCATGGCGCGGACGATCGTCTGTTCGTGGTCGTCGGACCCTGCTCGATCCACGATGTGCATGCCGCGCGCGAGTATGCGAGCCGGTTGGTCGCGCTGAAGCACGAGCTCGAGCGGGAGCTCGTCATCGTCATGCGCGTCTACTTCGAGAAGCCGCGCACCACCGTCGGGTGGAAGGGGCTGATCAACGATCCCAATCTGGATGGGAGCTTCCAGATCAACAAGGGCCTGCGCGTGGCACGCAAGCTGCTCTGGGACGTGAACGAGCTCGGATTGCCGTGCGGCACCGAGTATCTCGACATGATCTCGCCCCAGTACTATGCGGACCTGATCAGCTGGGGTGCGATCGGGGCACGCACCACCGAGAGCCAGGTCCATCGAGAGCTCGCGTCGGGACTTTCCTGCCCCGTTGGCTTCAAGAACGGCACCGACGGCAATGTGCGCATCGCCGTCGATGCAATCAAGGCGGCACAGTCGCCGCATCATTTCCTGTCGGTGACGAAGGCCGGCCACTCCGCCATCGTATCGACGAACGGGAACGAGGACTGCCACATCATCCTGCGCGGTGGCGTGCGGCCGAACTACGATGCCCGGAGCATCGACGAGGCATGCCAGGCGCTTGCCGCCGCCGGTCTTGCCCAGCGCCTGATGATCGATCTCTCGCACGGGAACAGCCAGAAGGACTACCGCAAGCAGATCACTGTCGGTGCGGACGTTGCAAAGCAGGTCGCAGGTGGCGACGAGCGGATCTTCGGCGTGATGGTCGAATCTCATTTACAGGCCGGTCGCCAGGAGCTCGTTGCGGGGAGCGAGCTCGCGTACGGGCAAAGCATCACCGACGCCTGCATCGGCTGGGAAGAGACTGTGTCGCTGCTGCAAGGCTTTGCGGACGCGGTGCGCAACCGGCGTCTCGCGCTGCAGGGCCGAGCGGAGTAGTGCGGCCGTGCGCTGACGGCGCGTTGCGCGATGCACGTCCGCGCTACACGGCGCAGCGCGGGACGTTCCGGGTTTGAGCGAGCTCGTGCCGCTCCCGATGGGTGAGCTGGCGGGGATCGCGGCAATCGTCCTACTCGCCTACGTGATCCTGGGAACCACCGGATTCGGATCTGCCGTCGTCGGAATCCCGCTCCTTGCGCACATCGTGCCGCTGCGGTTCGCCGTGCCGCTGGTGCTGATGCTCGATGTCGTCGGGACCCTCGTCCAGGGCGCCCGGGTCCGACGTCAGGTCAATTGGGGAGAGCTGAAACGGCTCATTCCGTTCATGGCAGTTGGCATCACGTTAGGTACGACCTTGCTCGCCAGCTTGCCGCAGCGGGCGCTCGTCGCGCTGCTTGGATGCCTGGCGGTGGGCTACGGACTGCTCAATCTCGTGGGCAGAATGCCTGCGCGGCCCTTGAGCGCGGCCTGGGCGGGCCCGGCCGGGGTGACGGGTGGCACGATGGGCGCCCTGTTCGGAACGGGCGGACCGGTCTACATCATCTACCTGTCTCGGCGCCTCGCCGATGTGACCGAACTGCGCGCGACGATCACCACGGTGCTTATGGTGTCGGTCGCCACGCGGATCGTGATCTTCGGCGTCTCGGGATTGCTCCAGCAGGACGGGTTGCTGGCGGTTGGTGCCATGATGCTGCCTGTGATGCTGACGGGCCTGACTATCGGCTGGCGCATGCATGCGCGGCTGCCGCAAGCCGTCGTGCGGAGAGGACTTTACGTATTGCTGATCCTTTCTGGCACCTCGTTGCTGGTGCGCGCGCTGGCGTAGCGTGCCGGGGTCCGGCCCGGGCGCCGGTGGGGGAGGTCGGCCACGTGTGTGTCTTAATGCTGCGCGCGGGGCAATCGGCCGGTATCGCTGCGGTGACCGATTTGTCATAATGCCGCGGGCTCGCAAACCATTCCGCGGGGAAATCGATGGCCGAGACGATCGACGACTCGAGGCTGCCGCAGCTGGAGCACCTCGGTGACGCCACGCAGTTCGCCGGAAAGCTGCACGGCATGGTCAACTACGCGCCGCTGTTCGAGAATTTCAGCCTGCCCGAGATCCGGCTGATGGCGCATTTCATGCAAAGCTATCGCGCCGAGGCGGGGCAGGAGATCCTGCGCGAAGGCGAGGCGGGCGATTTCATGATGATCGTGCTGGAAGGCCGCATCGAGGTCTTCAAGCAGGACCGCTGGAACGCCCCACGCGTGATCGCATCCGTCGAGGAAGGCAAGACGCTCGGCGAGATGTCCATGATCGACGGGGAGCCGCGATTCGCCACGTGCGTCGCGACCGAGCAGACGATGATCGCGGTGCTCACGCGCGAAAGCCTCGCGCGCATCATCCTCGAGCAGCCGATCCTCGGCGCGAAGATCCTGATGGAGCTCGTGCTCATGCTGTCGCAGCGGCTCCGCCAGACCAGCCTGAAGCTGGTCGGTTACCTGGACAAGCAGAAGGAACTTCAGGAACAGGTGCAGGGCCCCGGATTTGTCTGACCCGGGCTGCCGGACCCCGTGCGGTCAGGCAGAGGCCGACCGGGTCGTGGCACCGCCGTGCGCCGCGGACCACTCGGCCGGCGCATGCAGGAACTTCTCGACTTCAGTGAGCGTGCGCGTCTCGAAGTAGCCGGCCTGCTTGGCGGCCTCCAGCACGTCCCACCACGTCGCCAGCGAATGCAACGTGACGCCGAGATCGGCAAGGGTCTTGGTGGTCTCCGTGAAGATCGAGTAATAGAAGATCACGAAGACGTGGTCCACCTTGGCTCCCGCGTTGCGCAGCGCCTGGCAGAAGTTGATCTTGCTGCGGCCGTCCGTGGTGAGGTCCTCGACCAGAAGTGCCCGGACCCCTTCGGGCATGTAGCCTTCGATCTGCGCGTTGCGCCCGAATCCCTTCGGCTTCTTGCGCACGTACTGCATGGGCAGCATCAGGGCGTCGGCAATCCATGCGGCGAACGGGATACCCGCGGTTTCACCGCCGACGACCGTGTCGATGGACTCGAAGCCGATTTCCCGGACGATCGTCGACGCGGAAAAGTCGATCAGCGTGCGGCGCAGCCGCGGGTAGGAAATCAGCTTGCGGCAATCGATGTAGACCGGGCTTGCCCATCCCGACGTGAAGATGAACGGCTTGTCGGCATTGAAGAGGACCGCCTCGATCTCGAGGAGCATCCTGGCCGTGGTTCGCGAGATCACCTCACGGTCGGCGAAGCTGAATGCGGCAGTCATCGGGCGGGCAGCGATTGATGCGACGTCGGTATTGTCGCATACGGTCGACTGCGCTGGTGCCTTGCGGGTGCGGCGGACGTCCTTGCATGGGTCTATGGCAGAATAAGTCGTGATTCTCCGCAGACACGTTGCGATTTCCATACGGTCTGACCCATGCATGACGAGGGAACAACGCGACTCCGCATCCCGCTCGACTGGGTGATCGTCGACGCGCTGGGTGCGATTCTGGCCGGAGCAGGGGCGTACGGTCTCCTCACGGGGCCCAGCGGGCCCCTGCCGGTGCTCTCCGTGCCGGGCGTCGCCTGGCTTTGCATCGCGTTCGGCGTGGGATTGATGGTGCTCGCGCTGACGCAGATCCTCAAGCGGATCATGAGACAGCGCGCGCGTTGACCGGCGCGCGCAGCGCGCGAAGCGATCACGTGTCGCGATGCGCCGAATCGCCGCAGGGAAAACGACCTCGGTCAGCGACGGTCGTTTTCCACGGTGCCCTGCCGGTCGAGCTCGATGTCATCGAACGACGCGGGATCCTCGCGCGGCTCGAGGTGCGTAATGACCGATGCAGCCGGTAGTCGCGCCCGGATTTCGGCCTCGATGCGCTCCAGCACGTCGTGCCCACGTTGTACCGTCCACGCGCCAGGAACCAGCACGTGCACCGACACGAAGGAGCGCCCCGCAGCTTGGCGCGTGCGCAGTGCGTGATAGAGCACTCCATCCTTCCGGTAGCCTTCCAGCAATGCTTCGATCGCGCGTCGATCGTCGGCAGGCAGCGCGCGGTCCAGCAAGCCGAGGAACGATCTGCGGACGAGCGTGGTGCCTGACCACAGGATGTGCGCGGCGACCGCCAGCGCCACCAGCGGGTCGAGCCGCTGCCATCCGGTCGCGGCCACCAGGAAGATCGCAAGGATCACGCCCACCGTCGTCCACACGTCCGTCATCAGGTGCCTGGCGTCGGCCTCGAGCGCGATGGACTGGAATTGCCGACCGGCGCGTCGGAGCACCACTGCAACGGCGAAATTTACTGCCGCGGCGACTGCCGATATCGCGACGCCCACGCCCACGCTGGTGATGGGCCGGGGAGTGATGAGGCGATCTGCGGCCGCCACCGCGATCGCGACGGCTGCCACGAAGATGAGCGTCCCCTCGAACCCGCTCGCGAAATATTCGGCCTTGCTGTAGCCGTAAGCGTGTTCCTCGTCGGGCGGACGTGCGGCGAGCGCGAGCATGAGCAGGGTGACGATCGCCGCTGCCAGATTTACCAGGGATTCCATCGCGTCGGACAGGAGTCCGACCGAACCGGTCAGCCACCATGCGGCGCCCTTCAGCAGAATGGTGGCGAGCGCGGCCGCAATGGAGAGCCAGGCGTAGCGGCCGAGGTTGTTCCGGTTCATTGCGGGATTTTGGACGAGATCGCGTACACAGGTGTGCGCGGCGGTGTGCGCGGCTCGCCGCTCCCGCCAGCGCGCGCTTTTCACGCGCTGGATTCTGCGCGCAGGCTGATTCCGTGGGAACTGCGCGCGCGGTGCCTACCAGAATTTCTGGCAGTCGCCCTTGGCGATCAAGGGCCCCGTCGCGGTTCCGCCGGAACCTTTTGCGGGCTCCATCGTGATCGCAAGCTCTGGCATGTCGCCCAGCGCCTGGTCAGCCGCCGTGGCAAGCCGAATCGTGCCCTTCTCCCCTTTCGGAATCATTCCGAGCGAGCGGGGCTTCCCGCCCGGCTCTGTGGGCATACCCCACAGCTCGTAGCCCATATCGCCGCTCGGATTCGCCATGTCGACGCGCTTGAACCACAGCTCGTTCGACTCGCGATTCGCGTACGCGATGAACACGACCTTGCCCGCATCGTCGCGCAGCGCCGCGACATAAGCGGGCTGCATTTGCTTGGACGGGACCTCGACCACGCGATCGACGGGAACCTCGACGACCTGCGGCTTTTGAACCGCAACCGTCACGAGCAATGCCGCGGCCATGCCGCTCGCGACCAGCCCGGTGGCGCGCCAGAAGGCGAGGCTTTCCCAGAATCCGGACGCGCGCACACCCGCACCGGACGGACGGGCAAACTCGCCGGTCGCCGCCGAAGTTGCACCGATGCGCGCCTCGATGGCTTTCCATACCCGAGGCGACGGCCGAATCGGCTCGACGGCGTCCGTCAAAGGGATCAGTCGCGCGTGCCAGCCCTCGATCCGGCGCCGGAGCGCGGCATCCGCGCGGGCCCAGCTTTCGAAGCGCGAACGCGCTCGGCCGCGCAACGTGCCGAGCACGTACTCCGCGGCGAGCCTGTCCTGCAACTCCGGTTTGTCGCGATATCTCATGGCACTGCTAGTTCTCTCCGAGACAGCTCTTCAGCCGCTCGAGTCCCCGCCGGATCCACGTCTTCACGGTTCCGAGCGGCTGCTGCATGTGACTGGCCAGCTCCGAGTGTGACAGCCCCTCGAAAAAGGCCAGCATGATCGCCTGGCGCATATTCCCGTCAAGCTTCGCGAGGCATGCCGCCAGCGCCTTCGCGTCGCTCGATTGCTGCAACGCTGCGAGCGGGCCGGGCTCGTCGCTCGGGATGGCGGCCAGCGGATCCTCCCCGCTCTCCTCGTTCCACGCGAGTTGTACCTCTATTCTGGGCCGCCGCAGCGAGTCGAGACAGCGATTCCGCACGATGCTGGTCATCCAGGTCATCGGTGCGGACAGCGCTGCCGTATAGGTCCGGGCGTTGTTCCAGATGCTCACATAACATTCCTGCAATACCTCCGCTGCCAGGTCTTCCCTCCGCAACATACGGACGGCGACGCCAAACAGTTTCGGCGATGTGGCCTCGTACAGACGCGCGAAGGCGGCCCGGTCGCCTTGCCCGCAGGCGGCCAGAAGCTCTGATAACTCCTTGTTTTGTTGTGGTTCCATGCTTCGGGCCGCTACGGAGTGGCGGCTTGGCCCGGCGTTGAGTGCGTAGGGGGGGCTCCCGAAAGCGCTGTCCCCTGGCTCGCACGGCAGGGTCGCGGGAGGACGATCGAGGTCCGCGGAATCCCGGCAAGCACCGCCAGCGCGCTCACCTGTTCTTGCCCTTCTGCCAGAGTACGTCTCCCACGCCCGCATGGCGGTTGAGCACGCGACCGAGGACGAAAAGCAGGTCGGAAAGCCGGTTGAGATAGATGCGCGCCGCGTCCGAAGGCGGTTCGGTCCGCGCCAGTGCGACCACGGTACGCTCGGCCCGCCGGCATACCGTGCGGACCAGATGCGCGAGTGCCGCGGTGCGCGCGCCGCCTGGCAGGATGAATTCCTTCAGGGGCGGGAGGTCGCCGTTGAACGCCTGGGTCAGTGCTTCGATGCGTTTGACCTGGTTGGCATTCAGTGCGACACGGCCGGGTATGCTCAGCTCGCCACCGAGATCGAACAGGTCGTGCTGGACGCCGGTGAGCGCTTCCGCAATCGACTCCGGCAGCGATTCCGCGAGCAGCACGCCGATCGCCGAGTTCAGCTCGTCCACGTCGCCGATCGCGGCAATTCGGGCGCTGTCCTTCGGCACCCGCGAGCCGTCGCCGAGGCCGGTTTCCCCGGAATCGCCGGTGCGAGTCGTGATCTTCGAGAGTCGGTGGCCCATCGCTACGCGTCGCGGACTATAGCACGCAGCCGTAGCGACTCCCGCGCCCCGGCGCGTGAATCCACCAGCGGTTCCCGCCGTACATGTTGGGCGAAGGACCGGATTGCGGGATGAGCCATATTGCGGGGGTGTGACGGTTCGAACCGGACCGTGCGATCGCCCCCCGGGGCGAAAAGTCAACGTCCTAGCAAGGGAGATTGGCAGCCGCTTTCAGGACGAGGGTGGCCGGTGCGTTGTATCTTTGGCGGTCAAGTATCCGGCGACGCGTGAAATCGCCAAGCGGACACAAGCAAAGGATTTCGAACAGATGCATGCAACGCTTTCCCGTCTCGCGGACACCGACTTCCCCCCGATCTTCCGCAAGCGGGTAGAGGTCCTGCAGGTCAACCTCGGCTATCGCTGCAATCAAAGCTGCGTGCATTGTCACGTGAACGCGGGCCCCACCCGCACCGAGATGATGACCGGCGAGACAGTGAATACCGTCATCGAGTTTCTGGCCGCCTCCAAGGTGCGATCCCTCGATATCACGGGTGGCGCGCCCGAGCTCAGCCCGCATTTCCGTTTTCTGGTCAAGGAAGCCCGCGCGCTGGGGGTCCATGTCATGGATCGCTGCAATCTCACGATTCTCCTCGAACCGGGCCACGAGGATCTTGCCGAGTTCCTCGCTGCCAACTCGGTCGAGGTGGTCGCATCGCTGCCCTGCTATCTGGAGGACAACGTCGATCGCCAGCGCGGCAAGGGGGTCTTCGGCAGGAGCATCACGGCGCTGCGGCGGCTGAATGCGCTCGGCTATGCGCAGCGCGCGAGCGATCTCAGATTGAGCCTGGTCTACAACCCACAGGGCCCGTCGCTTCCGCCCGAGCAGGGCGCGCTGGAGGATACGTATCGCGCGCACCTGCGTGCGAACTTCGGCGTGGAATTCAGCAGTCTATTCACGCTTGCCAACATGCCGATCCAGCGGTTCGGCAGCACGCTGATCTCCAAGGGACAGTTTGGCGAATACATGACGTTGCTGCGCGGCAGCCATCGCGACGAGAACCTTGAGAGCGTGATGTGCCGGTCGCTCGTTTCGGTGGACTGGCAAGGCTACGTTTACGACTGCGATTTCAACCAGATGCTGGGCCTGCCGCTGCGTATCAATGGCAAATCCCGCGAGCGGCTCGCGGACCTGATCGGCAGGGACCTCTATGGTGCGCCCATCACCGTTGCTGACCACTGCTTCGGATGCACCGCCGGGCAGGGCTCGAGCTGTGGAGGCGCGCTCGGTGAGTGACCCGCGCCCGGGTCGATTCTGCCCTTCGAGCTATCGCTATTCGCCCGTAAGCCTGGCGCGCGCTCCGGAAATTGTTGCCGACACGCTGTACGTCGTCGGTGGTCTCTACGGAAATTTGCCGGCCCTCGACGTCGTCGAGCGACTCGCCGCGACCGAGTCCGGCGTGACGCGGGTGGTCTTCAACGGGGACTTCCACTGGTTTGACGTTGATCCTTCTGCCTACGCGGAGATCGATCGGCGCGTCACGATGCATATCGCCCTGCGGGGCAATGTCGAGACGGAGCTTGCAGCGGAGGATGCCGAGGTCGGATGCGGATGCGCCTATCCGGAGTCGGTGAGCGACGCGGACGTGGCGCGATCGAACGACATACTCGCCCGGCTACGCGAGACCGCCCGCGGAGATTTCACGCGGCGGAGCGCGCTGGCGGGACTTCCGATGAACGCCGTGGCGGAGATCGGCGGGGCGCGCATCGCAATCGTGCATGGCGATCCGGAATCGCTGGCGGGGTGGGGATTCGCGCACGATCGCTTTGAAGACCCGAATCACCTCGAGCGACTCGCGGCCTGGTGCGAGGCGTCGCAGGTGGATGTCTTCGCGTCGAGCCATACTTGCCTGCCAGCATGTCGTGCGCTCGTGGGGCACGGCCGGCAAACGGTGGTGATCAACAACGGCGCGGCGGGGATGCCCAACTTCGCCGACACGCTGTTCGGCATCGCGACGCGCATCTCGACGCGGGCCGCTCCCCCCGGCCTCGCCCTGTATGGCGTGCGGGTCGGGTCGGTGAACGTCGACGCGGTGCGCCTTGACTACGATCACGAAGACTGGGTGCGCCGGTTCCTCGCAATGTGGCCGGCGGGCTCGCCTGCGCATCGCTCCTATTTCCAGCGGATCATCGCTGGTCCGACCTACGTCGGTTCCCAGGCCGAGCCGGCAGTCGTTCAGCTGGAAGAGGAACGTTTCGTCAGCGCCGCGCGCGCCTGAGGCGCCGGATGTAATGTGACGGCGTCTCGCGCGACGTTGGCAGGGGCGCCGGACCGGCGATAGTGTGCCGGGCGCGGTGTGTGCACCGTGCGTCGCAATGCGATACGGGGAAAAGGAGAATTCGATGACCAAGGGCCGGATCGCGCTGATCGTAGCCATCGTCATGCTTGTCGCTGCGTTCTTTGTCTTCGACTTCGACCGCTTTTTCAGCATCGACTACTTCAAGTCTCAGCAGGCCGCATTCGACGAGTTCTACCGCGCGAATCCGTTTCTCACGGCAGCGGCGTTTTTTGCGATCTATGTCGCGGTCACCGGCCTGTCGCTGCCCGGCGCGGCGCTCATGACGCTGGTGGCCGGTGCGATCTTTCAGCTCTTGTGGGGAACCGTGATCGTCTCCTTCGCCTCGTCGATCGGCGCGACACTCGCCTTTCTGGCAAGCCGGTTCCTGTTTCGGGATTGGGTGCAGGGCAGATTCGGCGACAAGCTGCGCGCCATCAACGATGGCGTGGCGCGCGAGGGCGCCTTCTACCTGTTTACGCTGCGGCTCGTGCCGCTGTTTCCGTTCTTCGTCATCAATCTCGTGATGGGGCTGACGCCCCTGCGGACGCGAACCTTCTACTGGGTAAGCCAGCTCGGCATGCTCGCCGGAACGATCGTCTATGTGAACGCAGGGACGCAGATTGCACGCCTCGATTCGCTGAAAGGCATCCTGTCGCCCGGGCTGCTCATCTCGTTCGTGCTGCTCGGGATATTTCCGCTCATCGCGAGGCGGATCGTCGCATTCGTCCGCGCGCGGAAGGTCTACAGCCGCTGGCAGAAGCCGGCGGCGTTCGACCGGAACGTCGTCGTGATCGGCGCGGGCTCCGCAGGGCTCGTTGCGGCCTACATCTCGGCCGCGGTCAAGGCGAAAGTCACGATCGTGGAAAAGCACCAGATGGGAGGAGACTGCCTCAATACGGGTTGTGTGCCATCCAAGGCGCTGATTCGTTCCGCGAAGTTTCTGTCGCATATCCGTCGTGCGAAGGAGTTCGGCATCCGATCGGCGACGGCGGACTTCGATTTCGCGGACGTCATGGAACGCGTGCAGCGGGTCGTGAGAACGGTCGAGCCGCATGACTCGGCCGAGCGGTACACCGGCCTCGGCGTCGAGGTGCTCGCAGGCGAGGCACGAATCACCTCGCCATGGAGCGTCGCAGTCAAGACGGCCGAGGGCACGCAAACGTTGACGACGCGCGCCATCGTGATCGCGGCGGGCGCGCGCCCCTTCGTGCCGCCCATTCCGGGAATCGAAGAGGTCGGATACCTGACCTCGGAGAACGTGTGGCAACTGCGCACCCTGCCGAAGCGGCTGGTCGTCCTGGGCGGCGGACCGATCGGTTCGGAGCTGACGCAGGCCTTTGCTCGCTTCGGCGCGAAGGTCACCCAGGTCGAGATGCTGCCGCGCATCCTGATCCGCGAAGATCCGGAAGTCTCCGAGATGGTGACCCAGCGCTTCCGCGACGAGGGTATCGAGGTGCTCGTGGAGCACAAGGCGAAAGCGTTCCGAGTCGAGAGCGGCGAGAAGGTGATGCTCGCCGAGCACGCGGGACGTGAAGTGCGCATTCCGTTCGATGCGGTGCTTGTCGCAGTGGGGCGCGTGGCCAATACCAAGGGGTACGGACTCGAAGAGCTCGGCATCGGCACGACCAAGGCACGCACGGTCGAGGCGAACGAATTTCTCGAGACGGTCTATCCCAACATCTATGCCTGCGGTGATGTGGTCGGGCCATTCCAGTTCACCCACACCGCGGCGCATCAGGCCTGGTTTGCCGCCGTGAACGCCCTATTCGGCACGTTCCGTAAGTTCAAAGCGGACTACTCGGTGATTCCCTGGGCGACCTTCACCGAGCCCGAGGTCGCGCGCGTCGGTCTGAACGAGACCGAGGCCCACGAAAAGGGCATCGCGCACGAAGTCACGACCTACGGTATCGACGATCTCGACCGGGCGATTGCCGACGAGGAGGCACACGGATTCGTGAAGGTGCTCACGGTACCGGGCAAGGACAAGATACTGGGCGTGACGATCGTCGGCGAGCATGCGGGTGACGTGATCGCCGAGTACGTCACCGCGATGAAGCATGGTCTGGGTCTCAACAAAATCCTCGGGACGATCCATATCTACCCGACGCTTGCCGAGGCGAACAAGTATGCGGCGGGAAATTGGAAACGGGCGCACGCACCCGAGACGATACTGAGATGGCTCGAGCGCTTCCACGCGTGGCGGCGCGGCGGCAAGGCGCGCGCCAGCGTTGACGACGTGCAGGCGGGGCGTCCGGCGTAGGGGCAGCGATGAAGCTGACGCGGCTTGCGCTCGTTGCACTGGTTGCGCTGCTCGCATGCGCGCCATACCTCGCGCACGCCGCTTTCGATCATTCGCATTCCGCCTGGAACCAGCTTCTCGGTCGGCACGTAGTCGTGCTGGAGGGAGGCAAGGCGTCAAAGGTGCGCTACGCGGCCTTCGCGAAGGATCGTGCGGCGCTCAAGGCGTATCTCGACTCCCTCTCCGCGGTCAAGAAGTCGGAATTCGACGGCTGGTCGAAGGCAGAGCGCCTTGCTTTTCTGATCAATGCGTACAACGCCTTCACGATCGAGCTCATTCTGCGCAGCTATCCGGACATCGGCTCGATTCGCGACCTGGGGAATGTCTTCCGCGGCCCGTGGCGAATACGATTTTTTGCGCTACTCGGCAGCGAGCAGCATCTGGATGCAATCGAGCACGATCTGATCCGCCAGCCGGGCGTCTTCGACGAGCCACGCATCCATTTCGCGGTCAACTGTGCGTCGATCGGCTGCCCGATGCTGCGCGAGGAGGCCTATGTCGCGGCCCGCCTCGATGCGCAGCTGGCGGATCAGACGACCCGGTTCCTCTCGGACCGGTCCCGAAACCGCTATGAACCCCGGCAGGGGGCGCTCGAGGTGTCGAAGATTTTCGACTGGTACCGCAAGGACTTCGAGTCGGGCTTGCGCGGAATCGAGTCCCGCGAAGCGTTCTTCGCCGAACACGCACACCTCCTTGCCGACTCGCCGTCCGATCGACAGGCGGTCGCCAGCGGGTACCGTACCCATCAGGTTCCTCGACTACGATTGGAACCTCAATGACGCCGGGCCTTGATCGCTTGCGAATCTCCGTCATCGTCCCGACGCTGAACGAGGCGCCGGTCATTCGCGCGGCGCTCGACGGGCTCGCGCCGCTGCGTGCGCGCGGACACGAAGTGATCCTCGTGGATGGCGGGTCGACCGATGGGACGCTGGAAATTGCCACAGGCAAGGCGGACCATGTGATCTGCGCGCCGCGCGGCCGGGCCAGCCAGATGAACGCCGGCGCACGGATTGCGACGGGGGACGTTCTGGTCTTCGCGCACGCGGATACCCGTCTTCCGGTCGATGCCGATCTCACGATCGCGCGGGAGCTGGAACGTTCCGGCGGGATGTGGGGCCGCTTCGACGTCTCGATCGACAGCTCCGCCCCATTGCTCCGGCTCGTGGCGCGGGCGATGAACGCTCGGTCCCGGCTCTCGGGTATCGCGACCGGCGACCAGGCGATCTTCGTGCGGCGTGCCGAATTCGCGGCGGTCGGAGGCTTTCCCGCACTGGCGCTGATGGAAGACGTGGCGATGAGTCGTCTCCTGAAGCGTCGTTCTCCACCGTTGTGCCTGAGGGAGCGCGTGGTCACGTCGGGGCGCAGGTGGGAATCGAACGGCGTGCTGCGCACGATTGCGCTAATGTGGTGGCTGCGCTTGCGATACTTTCTTGGCGCGTCGCCCGATCGGCTCGCGCGGAGCTATGACGCACGCGATTAGCTCGACGTCTGCCATCGCATCAGTTGCCGGGGCCGCCATCGCGCCCGTCATCGTCTTTGCGAAGGCGCCGGTGCCTGGAGAAGTCAAGACGCGCCTCATTCCGCGCCTGGGTGCGCGGGGCGCGGCATCTCTGCACGCTGCCTTGGTCGAGCGTGCGCTCGAGACGGCACGCGCCGCGCGAGTCGGCCCAGTGGAGCTCTGCTGCGCGCCCGATGCGTCGCACCCCTTCTTTGTGGCGTGCGCGAAGCGATTCGGGGTGGCGGTCACGGCGCAGACTGCAGGGGACCTCGGCGCGCGCATGCACGCCGTGTTCGAACGCGTCGTGCCCGATTCCGGGTCCGCGCTGCTCATCGGGTCGGATTGTCCGGCACTGGCGCCCGAGCAGTTGCGCGAAGCGGCCGCGGCGCTGCAAGGTGGGCACGATGCCGTGCTGGGCCCTGCCGAGGACGGCGGCTACGTGTTGGTCGGCCTCGCGCGCACTTCGCCCGAGGTATTCGACGGCATTGCGTGGGGTGGTTCGGACGTGATGCGTGACACGTGCGCCCGGCTTGGCGCACTGGGCTGGCGCTGGCACGAGCTCGCCGAGCTCTGGGATGTCGACCGTCCCGACGATCTCGTGCGCCTTGCGGAGCGTATCGAGGGCGGTGCGCGCTATCTCGACGCGGCGCTTCATGCCGGGGTCTGACGACGCATTGAAGCAGCTGTTGCTCGTGGGCGGCGGTCACAGCCACGTCGCGGTGCTGCGCAGTCTCGGCGAGCGTCCGTTGCCGGGGGTGAGTGCGACCCTGATCAGTCCGGAGCGGTTCACGCCTTATTCCGGAATGCTTCCGGGACTCATCGCCGGCCACTACGAGTATCGCGAATGCCACATCGATCTCGCTGCGCTCGCCCGCTTCGCGCGCTGTACCCACGTCGAGGAAGCCGTGACGCAGCTCGATCTCGCGCGCCAGGTGGCCTCGATCACCGATGGCGGCGAGCGCAGGTGGGATGTCATCTCGCTCGACATCGGCTCGAATCCAGGCACGGTGGGCGTTCCGGGTGCGCGCGAATGGGCGATCGCGGTGAAACCCGTCCCGCGCCTGCTCGCCGCGTTGCCAGACCTCGTGGCCCGGGCGCGCCAGGGGGCATTGCGCCGACTTCTGTTCGTCGGTGGCGGGGCAGCGAGTGTCGAGGTCTTGCTGGCGCTGCAGCACCACCTCTTCACAGCGGGAGTGCGGGGGGTCGAGATGTTCCTTGCAACCGACGCCGATGCGCCGCTGGCCGGTCACAACGCACGGGTGCGCGCCATTTTCTCGCGGGTGCTCGCGGACCGTGGCGTGCGCGTACACGTTCGCAGCCGGATCGTACGCGTGGACCCGGACGCGGCGTTGACCGATGCGGGGGAGCGAATCGGTTTCGACGCGCTCATATGGGCGACCGGCGCGGCGGCCGCCGCCTGGCCGGGCCAGTCAGGATTGGCCGTCGACCCGAACGGGTTCGTGCTCGTCGACGAAACCTTGCGTTCGGTCTCGCACGAACACGTATTTGCCGCCGGCGATGTCGCCACGATGCGTGACCATCCGCGGCCAAAATCCGGCGTGTACGCGGTTCGCCACGGCGCACCGCTGACTCGCAACATCCGCAGCGCGCTTGCCGGCGAGCGGCTCGAGCACTTCGTTCCGCAGCGCGACGCCCTGTCGCTGATCTCGACGGGCGACCGCTACGCGGTCATGTCCCGCGGTCGCTGGGCGCTCGCAGGGCGCGTGGGTCTGGCGCTGGAAGGACTGGATCGATCGTCGGTTCATGCGCCGCTACGATGTGTAGACCGCTACTGCTGTCTTCCCAGGAACAGATAGGCCGAGCGGTTTCCGCCTGTTGCGGCGCCGTACGCCAGGTAGATCGGACCGAGCGGCGTGTCCACCGCGACGAACACCGACCCGCCGGTTTGCCAATCGGCCGGGTTCGTCGTGACGACGGGGTTTCGTACCCGGCCGGACTCGAGTGATGCGCCCAGATAGGTCCCTTTGAAGAACGCGCCGCGATCCAGCTGATAGGTGTAGACCAGCCGGCCGAACGCGAGCTCGGCGCCGTAGAGCTGGAACGTCTTGAAACCGGAGAGCTGCAGGAATCCGCCCAGCGAGAATTGGTCGTAAGTCGGCAGCGTGCCGCGCAACGCGCCGCCGCCTTTCAACCCGACCGACAATGTGTGCCGGTCCACCGAGTAGGCGGCCAGGAAATCGGCATCCCACTTGGCGTAGCTGTCGTCGGCGCCCAGCGATGGCATCGAATTGAATATCGACCCGGTGAAGCCGAAGCCCTGACGCGGGAAATCGAGACTGTCGAGCTGGTCGATCTTCACGCGCAGCTTCGTCGCGCCCTGCTGCACCCTGTTGAGGGAGCCCGCAATCTGCGGGGGTCCGGTCTGCAAGCGTCGGCTGCAACGTGCCCGCGAGCACGCCCAGCCGTACTTCGCCGTAGCGGGTGAACTGGCTGCCCACGTCGATCTCGCCGCGCAGGATTCTGTTGTCGAACTCGGCGACCTTGGTTCTGGCCGCTGTAGAGGTCGACTGGCGTTCGCTCGAGCATGAAGCTCGGGGCGACGAAGAAATAGCGATTCGGGACGAGGGGCTGGTAGAACTCGGTGTAGAGCCGGTTGGTGCGTCCAACCTGCAGCTCGTTGACCCATTCCGCGCCGAGTGAATTGAGCCAGGTGGCACGGTAGGTGCCGAGCAGGTTGAAGTAGGAGTTCGACGTGAAGTCCGTGGACAGCGTCAGACCGAATCGCAGGTAGTTCGGTCCCCAGGACTTCTCCAGGGCATTCACCGTCAGCACGTGCTTGCCCTTCTCGTCGATCAGCCGATAGTCCACATGCTCGAAGTCGCCGCTACCGAAGATACGCTGCATGTCGCGTGACAGCCTGGTCGGGTCGGGCGTGTCGCCCGTCTTCGTCTCCATAGCGCCGATCACGGTCTCCGGGCTCACGCGGTGAACGCCTTCGACGCGTATCTCATCGATCGGGCGCGTGTCGGCGACCGGCATCGTGATCTGACGGGCGCGCAGCGCCGCGTACTCCTGCGGCGGGATGCTGAATCGCGCGAGCTTCTCGGCGAATCCGCGCGCCGACTTCTCGCCCGCGGCGGCGATCGCGGGCATCCGGTCGAAGTCGCCCACGTTGAATCCCTCGAGATCGACCGTGATGAGGAGATCCTTGTCCGTGAGCTGCGCGAGGCTTTCCTTCACGTTCTGCTCCGTGAGGATCGACAGCATCTGCTGCGCGACGGAGACCAGGGACGAGAGCTGGGAGCGCTTCATCAGCGGCGTGCCCACGTTCACGGCAATGACGACGTCCCCGCACAGCTTCCGGCCGACGTCCATCGGGGATGTTGCGGACGACCATTCCGTCGACGAGCAGCCGTCCTTCCACTTTCGCCGGGGCGATGACCGCCGGAATGGCGAGGCTTGCGCGCATCGCGTGGGCGACTTCGCCGCTGCGCAGGACCACCATTTCGCCATTTGCAAGATCGGTCGCCACGGCCCGGTAGGGGATCGGCAACCGGTCGAAGTCGACGAATCCCTTGATGTTCACCGCTTTCCGCAGGAACGCCTCGAGTCCGACTCCCGAAACCACTCCGGATTGAAGCTCGAGATTGCCATCCTTCACACCGATTTCGGGTGTGATCAGGTTGATGACGTCCTCTTCCTTCCGGTGGATCGTCTTTTCCTTGCGCGGCGGCTCGTCGTTGATGATGTCGGCGAGGCCGACCTGCGATAGCAGCTCCCCCATCTCTTCGATGGTCGCGCCGGTGGCGTATGCACCGGCGACCACCGACCCCATGCTGGTGCCGACCACGCAGTCCACCGGAACGTGCAGTTCGTCGAGCACCTTGAGAACGCCGACGTGCGCTGCGCCGCGTGCGCCGCCGCCCGAGAGCACGAGCGCGATCCGCGGGCGGTTGGAGGGCGCGGGCGCCTGCGCCCACGTCGAGGAGGTTGCGATGAGCAAAGTCGCTCCAGCGACACAGGCGGCGACGATTGTCGTCAGGAGCGGATGGGATCTGAAGTGCATGGATACTCTCCTCGTCCACGCGCCGGTGTTCCTGGCTGCGCGTTTGGCACGAATCTCGATCGGAATCTAGCAGACTCGCGGCGCTTCGTTGACCCAGCACGGGCGCTTGCATTGCGCGGGTGTCACGGATCGCCCAGACTCCCGGGCAGTGTGGGCAGGGCGGTGAGGGCAAGATGAGCATGAGCGCATCCGGGGAGTGTCGTGGGCGAGTGACGATCCGTGCGAGCGCGCCGACCGACGTGCGCGCGATCGCGGCGATCTACGCGCACCACGTTCGCAACGGCCTCGCATCCTTTGAGATCGTGCCGCCGGACGATGCGGAGATCGCGCGCCGTCGCGAGTCGATACTCGCGCGTGACTTGCCGTACATCGTTGCCGATCTGGATCGCAAGATCGCGGGATATGCCTACGCGGCGCCGTACCGGGAGCGCCCCGCCTACCGTTATACGCTGGAGGATTCGGTGTACATCGATCCTTCGGCGGCCCGACAAGGGGTGGGGCGCGCGCTGCTCGATTCACTGATCAAAACCTGTGCGGCGCTCGGCTATCGCCAGATGATCGCGGTGATCGGCGACAGCGCGAATACCGCGTCCATTGGATTGCATGAAGCGTGCGGGTTCGCGCGGACCGGTCTGCTGCCGAGCGTGGGCTTCAAGCTGGGGCGCTGGGTGGACAGCGTGCTCATGCAACGCGCGCTGGGATCCGGCGACACCGGCGTTCCCGAGCGATAGAAACTCGGGACTACGGGCGACGATCGACTGAGGCACGCGGGCGTGGCGCGCAGCGTGCAACCCTTGCGCGGCGGGTTGCAAGGTGCTATCGAGAAGGAGGCGCCCGACCGCAGATTCCCAACGGGGCCCAAACAAGAGGAGGCAAGACAATGGCCGACACCATTCGCAAAGCCGATTACTTCGCGATCCAGGTTCCGAACCGCCCGGGCGCCGGCGCCCGCATGCTCGCCGGGCTCAAGGCGGAGGGCGTCAATCTCATCGCGTTCTCGGGATTTCCGAACGGAAAGACGGCGCAAGTCGACCTTGTCCCCGAGCGGACGTCGGCGTTGCGGCGCGCGGCAAAGAAACTGGACCTGCGTCTCGGCAAGCGCAAGACGTGCTTCGTTATTCGCGGGGGCGACCGGGTTGGCGCACTGTCGAGCACATTGCAGAAGCTTGCGGCAGCAAAGATCAACATGACCGCGCTCGATGCAGTGGTCGCCGGCCAAGGCCGGTACGGCGCCGTGTTCTGGGTCAAACCGGAGAAAGTTGCCCGGACCGCGCGGTTGTTGCGCGCCCGCTAGCAAAGCGCTGCGTAGGGCCTGCAAAAAATCCTCGAGGCGGCTGAGGAGGAGGGTGCGCCGCCCCGAGGGTCCACAGGAGAGGATGAATCTGCCCGGGATCCGTCCTCCGCGAGACGGTGGCCGGCGTGCCCGAGCATCGCGTGGCCCGCCTGGCGGCGTTCCCCACGACTGGTGTCAAGCTTAGAGACTGTCTAAATATCTGTCCAATCGATCTGAACAATCAAGGTAATCCATCTGATGGATGTAAGGTCGATCCGGTCGGGACGACACTAGTGTCGCATGCTCCTGTGGTCCTTCTTTCGCGCATTCGCGCGAGCTACAGACTGTGCGTGCCATGCGAATGTCATATTTCGCGTTCGGATGCAGTGCCCCGCATGGGCCCAGGGCGCGATGCGACATTGATCAGAGTGATTGATTCGGACTAAAGTATCGTCCGTATGGATATCCACAATGTCGATCTGAATCTGCTCGTTGCGCTCGAGGCGCTGCTCTCCGAGCGGAACGTCACCCGTGCCGCACAGCGGCTCGGACTGAGTCAGCCAGCGATGTCCGCGGCGCTTGCGCGGTTGCGGACACTGTTCAACGATCCGTTGCTGCTGCGAACGTCGCGCGGAATGCTGCCCACGGCCAAGGGCGTGGAGCTCGCGGCGCCGGTCAAGCAGGTCCTCGACGAGATCGGACGGATCGTCAGGCAGGCCGACGCCTTCGATCCGGCGCGCGCGGAGGTGACTTTCACCATCACCGCATCGGACTACGTCGAATTCACGATACTGCCGCAGCTCGTGGACCACTTCGAGGCGCGCGCCCCGGGCTGCCGGCTCGCAGTGCGGCCGATCAACTTCGCGACACTGCCGGAGCAACTCGAGCGGGGCGAAGTGGATCTTGCGCTGGTAAGCACCACCAATGCACCTGAGAATGCGCGCCTGCGGCCGCTCTATCCGGAGCGCTTCGTGTGCGCTGTGCGGCGCGGTCATCCGCGCGCGGCGAAACAGATCACGCTCGACGAATTCTGCGCGCTCGAGCACGTGCTGATTTCACCGAGCGGCGGTGCATTCGTCGCCCAGACCGACGCCGCGCTCGCCGCGCTCGGCCGCAGCCGCAGCGTGCGGCTCTCGGTCCCGCACTTCCTTCTGATTCCCGAGATCCTGGGGCGGTCCGACATGATGGCCGTCCTGCCGGAGCGCCTCGCGCGTGCCCACGCGGATCGGCTGCACATCATGGAGGTCCCCTTCGAGCTGCCGCCCTACACGATTGCCCAGGTGTGGCATGAACGGACCCATCGCGATCCGGCGCGGGCGTGGTTGCGTCAGGCGCTCGCGGACTTGATGGAGAACGAGGGCACGCCGATGCCGCGCATACCGCGCCAGCAAAAGCGCATTCGCCGTGGCGATCGCCGCGCCACCCAGGCGGTGTGACCAAGACGACTTCAGATCGCCGGGCCGACGGTGCGAGTGCGCACGGTCCCGCATCGGCATGGCGCGTACGCGTTACAGCGCTTGCGTCTTTTTGAGAAGTTCGGCCACCCGTTCGGCCAGACGGGCATAGCCCTGGGCGTTGGGGTGGATGGGGTCCGATTTGAGCGCGTTATCGGTGAGGATCTCCGCGAGAGCATCCTGCTCGATCGGGAGATCCATTTCTGCGGCGATCTCGGTGTAGATCGGGTGTGCGGACGGGAATAGCCCAGGCTTGGGCACTGCGATGAGTACCACGGGGATCCCGCGATCACGTGCCAGACGCACCATCGCTCGCAGGTTTTGGGAGAGCGCGCCCGTGTCGAGCTGGCGCAGGAGGTCGTTTCCGCCGTGGCAAAGGATGAGCAGCTGTGGTTGAACCCGATCGAGAATGGCCGGGAGGCGTGCAAGCCCGATCGCACTCACCTCGCCTGGCACCCCCGCGGAGACCACCTTGCGGCCGATCAGCTGCTCGAGCGCCGCGGGATAACTTTGCGACGCGGCGGCGCCGGTGCCGAAAGTGAGGCTGTCACCGACGGCGAGCACCACGGCATCGGGAGCGAGCGGCGCCAGCTTCGGCACCGCCTTGCCGCAACTCGTGAGCATGCCGACAAGGACGACCATGCCCACGCAGGCGAGGGCACTCAGGCGACGGGCTGACGAAGGGTGCGGGAAAGTCGGCATCCTCAGTAAAGCGGGAAGAAGCGCGGCACCAGCAGCGACAAAGAGATCCACATGATGACGAGGAGCGGCAGGCCGCCGCGCACGAAGTCAGCGAACCGGTACCCTGCCGCGCTCATCACGAGCAGATTGGTCTGATAGCCCATCGGCGTGACGTAGCACAGGTTGGCCCCGAACAGGATTGCCAGCACGAAAGGTTCCGGCGCCGTGCCCAAGCCGCTCGCGATCTGAATCGCGATGGGCGTGCCGACCGCCGCGGCGGCGTTGTTCGACACGAAATTGGTGATCAGCGCCATGAGCAGCATCAGGAGGGACGCGATCCACTGCGGCGGCAGTCCCGCGACCAGGTGCAGAAAGCCGGCGGCCAGAAAATCGATCCCGCCAGTGAAGTTCAGCGCCTGACCGAGCGCCAGGCTTGCCGCCACCAGCAACACCACCTTGGAACTCAGCGCACCCCGGGCTTCCTGCCAGTTGAGGCAACCGGTCGCGACCAGCAGTGTCACGCCAACGAGCGCGCCGATCGAGATCGGCACGACCTGCGTTGCGGCAGCGGCCACGACGGCGACGATCACTGCCATGGCGATCGGCGCCTTCCGCGAGCGCGGGAGCATGATCGTCTCGTCCAGCATGAGCAGGCCAGTGAATTCTCGCAGTTCCTTCAGGCGCTCCTCATTGCCTTGCACGAGGAGCACGTCGCCTACCTGGAGAACAGTGTCGTACACGTCCTTGGGCTGCACCGCCTTCGCTCCGGATGGCCTGTGCAGCGCGAGCACGGCGACGCCGTACACGTCCGTGAAGCGCAGTCGCTGCAGCGTCGTGCGCGAGACGAGCGAATCCTCGGTAACGACGACCTGCACGAGCCGCTGATCGCCTTTCTGGAGCGGGTGCTCGTCGTCCACCGGATGCTGAAGGTCGCTGGGATCGTAAAGGGTTGCGCCGAGAAGCTGCTCGTACTCCTTCAGGTTTGCCGGGGTGTCGCTGACGTGCAGCTTGTCCCCTGCTCGCAGCGTGAGCGAGGGGAGCCTGGCGAGGAACATGCTGTCGCCGCGCTCGATATCCCCGATGTGGATGCGCCCGTCGGTCTTGTCGCGCAGCTCGCTCAACTTCCGGCCGCTGGCGAAACCGTCTTCCCGAACGTTCAGCACCGCGGCGAATCGGCGGGGCGGTTCTTCCTGGAGCGGGCTGGACCGGTTCCGGAGCAAACGCGGCAGGACCAGCCACAGGTAAAGGAACGCGCCGGTTGCGGCCAGCATGACCACCGGATAGAACTCGAACACGGCGAATCGCCGCACGCCCAGATCCGCTGCGATGGATACTACGAGGAGATTGGTGGACGTCCCGATCGAGGTCGCCATGCCGCCCACCAGCACGGCGTAATTCATGGGCAGGAGCATGCTGCCTGCGGGCGTGCCGGTGCGCAGCGCAACGCCTAGCAGGATCGGCATCATGACGACGACGACCGGCGTGTCGTTCACGATTCCGCTCGCCGCAAGGCAGAAGACGAGCACGGTGGCGAGTGCCACGCGCGGCGAGCGCGCCCAGAGTCGTGCGATGCCGCGCGCCGCAGGATCGAGCGCCCCGGTGACCGCAAGGCCTTTGCCGATGATCATCAGCCCGCAGATCGCCACCAGCGCCTCGTGCCCGAAACCGAGGAAAAGCGAGATCGGCGCGAACTGCTCGCCGCCGCGCGAATAGGGAAAGATCTGGAATCCGAGCGTGAGCGCCGCGAGGACACCGATGCTGGTCGTCTGGATGGGAATCCGCTCGCGCATGAAGAGCGCGAACGCGACTCCGGTCAGCGCCAGGACGGCGATTGCGTGCGCATCGAGCGGGCTGCCCATCCGCAGCCGGCTACAACTTGACTGCCAATACCGGAATCTTGCTCGCGCCGATGACGCTCTCGGTGACGCTCCCGACCAGGACGCGCTCCCAGCCCGTGCGACCGTGCGTGCCCATGATGATGAGGTCGGCCGCGCGTTCCGCGGCAGTCTCGATGATCAACTTGTCCGGATTGCCGCGCAGCACGACCCGGTCCACGTCGATACCTCGGCTCGCGAGATGATCGTGTATCCGCGTGGCGGACTCGTCGGCTTGTGCGGCGCGCGCATCGCTGAACGATTCGCGGACCGCGGAGAGCACCGTTACGCCGACTCGGCAAAGTTCGGCGATCCTTGCCGCCGCGACCGCCGCGGCGTCGGAAAATCGCGAGCCGTCGGTGGCGAGCAGTATCCGCTTCTGCCACATCCCCGCGCCCTCGGGCACGACCAGCACACTGCACTTCGCGCGGCCCACGACTTTCGAAGTCGCATCTCCGATCATGCGTTGCATCAGACCCCGCTTGCCGCGTCGACCCATCACGATCACGTCCGAGCTATTCTTCTCGGCGGCCGTGACGATTTCGATGTGTGGGTCCGGTCCGCGACGCAGGATCGTCTCGCTCGCGATGCCGCGCTTGACGGCCTCCGCGTGCAGGCGATCGAGCAACGCGCGCGCTTCCTGTTCCGCGGCTTGAATCCGTTCAGGCGCGACCGACTCGGCGGCGGGATTCGTGATGACCACGCTCGTGATCTGAAGCGTCCCGCCGCATTTCTCCATCATCGCGAGAGCGACACGCTCGGCATCGATGCAATATTCTGAACCGTCGCTTGCGAGCAGGATCCGCTCGAAGCGCCCGGTGGGTGACAGCTGGCCGTCGGTAGTCACGCTCTTGTCGCTCGGGTCAGTGTCCGGAAAAAATGAACCCCGAGGCTGCGGCGACCAGGATCACGATCTGTCCGACCACCATGACGAGGTAGGCGCGGTCGCGGGTCTTCCAGTACTCGGTCACGAGGCGAAGATGACAGACTATGCTCACTGCCGAGAGCATAGCTACTCCCGCGATATTCAGATAGTCACCCTGGTCCAGCTTTCGTAACCATTGCCATCCGGTGGGCCCGTCAACCGCGGCCAGATACTCGGCGACCGGCATCGACCAGTAGTGGGGAAGCGCATCGAGCGGCACGTGCGACGGGATGACTCCGGATACGTAGAGCGCGAACGCCACGACCAGCAAGAGAAATCCGATCCGGGTGCACACGTCCAGCCAGCGCGCGTAGATGAGCTGCTGAGGCGACGCGTATGGGTTCGCCCCCGCGGCTGCAGGTTTGCCCACGGGCCCATTTCCGCGCTCGCGATCGGCGTCGGGCGGGCGCGCGGAATCCAGGGGATCTTCTGGACGCTTTCCGGTTGGATCCGACTTGTCTGAAGATTGCATGGTCATGTCCCCAGGGTCATGTCCCGATTCCCAGTCCGACGAAAAGTGCGCGCAGTCCGGCCAACAGCAGCAAGGCGATGATGATCATGCGCACTGCCGATGCCGAAACCCGGGCGAGCAGGCGCACGCCCACCCGCGCACCCAGCATGATGCCGATAATCGACGGAACCGTGACGATCGGCAGTATGGCGCCCTGATTCAAATACACCCACGCGGCCGAGCTGCTCACGATGGAAAGCATGAAGCTGCTCGTCGCCACGGCGACCTTCAGGGGAGCACCCATGAGGAGGTTCAGTGTCGGGACCGACGCCCATCCGGCGCCCAACCCGAAGAGTCCACCCAGTATCCCGATTCCGGTGAAGAGGACGAGGCCAAGCGGCGTTCGATGCACCTGCCAATCGATCTCCCGGCGCGTCCCGGTGTCGAAGTAGATGCCGTGGATGCGCAAGGCCGCCGCCAGCGGGTCAGATTGCGGAACATCCGGGAACTCGGATTTCTTCGCCACCCACATCAAGACCACGATTGCGAGGATGGTGAGGCCAAGCCCGATCTGCACGAGGCGGACCGGGAGCGCAAGACCCGCAATTGCACCGACAATCGCGGCGGCGGAGCCGATCAGTGCGAGGGGCATGGTGAGTCGCAGGCTCGCCATACCGGTACGGAGCAAGCCCGGACCGGCGGAAAGCGCGCCCGCGAGAGCGATCATCAGGCCCGCGCCGCGCACGAAGTCGAGGTGAAACGGGAAAAAGCCGGCGACGATCGGGACGAAGAGAACGCCACCCCCGAGCCCCGCAATTACCGCCACGATGCCAAGCAAGAACGTCACGACGAAGAGCAGCAGCGGCCACATCCACCACGGGAGTGCACCGATCGATCCGCCTTGGACGTCCGCTGCCAGCACGGGTCCTGCGATCAGCACCGCTGCCGCGGCACCCGCGATCGAAAGTAGTCTTTCCCTGGGCACGCTATGCTCGAGTGGCGCGGACGCTTGGTAAACGGTTGGTTAGCGGTTGATCAACGGCGGGTCAACAGTCCGTCAAGTATGTGATCGTAACAAACGCCGCCTTCCGGCCCCGTAGAGATTCCGTATACGCGGTTCGACGGTACTTATTCGGGTTGCCGGCGAGGTGCTGGAGATAGAATGAGGGTGGTGAGAACGACCCGGCCAAATTCAGGGAGAGAGCATGAACGTGCGGATGGGAAATATCGACGCGCGCCGTCAGACCGAGGTGGCTGCACGCCTCAGGCAGCTGCTGCCCGAGACGTCCGTCCTGCACCACGAAGAAGACACGCGGCCATACGAATGCGACGGGCTGAGCGCGTATCGCGAGCTGCCGATGGTCGTCGTTCTCCCGGCAAACGAGCGCGAGGTTCAAGCCGTCCTCGAAGCGTGCAACGAGATGAACGTCAAGGTGATCGCGCGCGGCGCGGGCACGGGGCTCTCCGGCGGCGCGCTGCCGTCGGGCGAGGGCGTCCTGCTGTCGACGGCAAAGCTGGCAAAGATCCTTCAGGTCGATCCGGTCGCACGCACCGCGCGCGTGCAGCCGGGCGTACGCAACCTTTCCATCACTGAGGCCGCTGCACCGTACGGGCTCTATTTCGCGCCCGATCCGTCGTCGCAGATCGCCTGCACCATCGGCGGCAACGTCGCGGAGAATGCAGGGGGTGTCCACTGCCTGAAGTACGGTCTGACCCTGCACAACGTGATGCGGGTGCGCGGCGTGACCATCGCGGGCGAAGTGGTCGAGCTCGGCTCCGAGGCGCTCGACGCGCCGGGCTACGATCTGCTGGCGGCGGTGATCGGGAGCGAGGGGATGCTCGCCGTGACGACCGAGGTGACGGTGCGGCTGATTCCGAAACCGGAGCTCGCACGCTGCATCCTGGCCGCCTACGACGACGTCGAAAAGGCGGGCAATGCAGTCGCCGGCGTGATCGCGGAGGGCATCATTCCGGCCGGGCTGGAGATGATGGATCAGCCGGCGACCCGCGCGGTCGAGGAGTTCGTGCACGCCAACTACCCGCTCGACGCGAAAGCCATACTGCTATGCGAGTCGGACGGCACGCCCGAGGAAGTCGCGGAGGAGATCGACCGGCTGTCGGATGTGCTCCGACGCTCCGGCGCGACGGAGATCCGGGTCTCGCGCGACGAGGCCGAACGCCTGAAATTCTGGGCGGGGCGGAAGGCCGCCTTTCCGGCGGTCGGGCGGATCTCGCCCGACTACTACTGCATGGACGGCACCATTCCACGCAAGCGGCTCGGCGAAATGCTGCACGCCATCGCCGAGCTCGAAAAGAAGTACCGTCTGCGATGCCCGAACGTATTTCATGCCGGCGATGGCAATCTTCATCCGCTGATCCTGTTCGATGCGAACGACCCCGACGAGCTCCACCGCACCGAGCAATTCGCCGCCGAGGTGCTCGAGCTGTCGATCGCGTACGGCGGCACCGTGACGGGCGAGCATGGGGTCGGCATCGAGAAGATCAACCAGATGTGCGTGCAATTCTCGCCCGATGAGCTGGAGCTCTTTCGCGGCGTGAAGCGCGCCTTCGATCCGCCGGGCCTCCTCAACCCGGACAAGAACATCCCGACGCTGCGCCGTTGCGCGGAATACGGGAAGATGCACGTGCATCGCGGGCAGCTTCCGCATCCCGAGCTGCCCCGATTCTGAAAGAGACCCCGAGCGTCGACCTATGCGGGACGAAGTGCAATCGCTTGCCGAGACGATCCGCGCCGCCGCGAATTCGGGCCGCTCGCTGCGCTTGCGCGGCGGAGGATCGAAGGACTTCTACGGCCAGGCGCTGGAAGGTGAAGTGCTCGACACCCGTGGCCACGTTGGCATCGTTGCGTACGAGCCGACGGAGCTCGTCGTCACGGTGCGCGGCGGGACCCGCCTGACGGAGGTCGAGGCGGTCCTTGCGGACAAGGGGCAGATGCTTCCCTTCGAGCCGCCGCACTTCGGTGCCGAGGCGACATTCGGCGGCGCCGTGGCGACCGGGCTATCGGGGCCGCGCCGGCAGACGGCAGGAGCACTGCGCGATTTCGTGCTGGGCGTTCGCATTCTCGACGGTCGCGGACGCGACTTGACCTTCGGCGGTCAGGTGATGAAGAACGTCGCGGGCTACGATGTGTCGCGGCTGGTCGCAGGATCGCTCGGAACGCTCGGCCTGATTCTCGAGGCTTCGCTCAAAGTCCTGCCGGTCCCGGTTGCGGAGACGACGCTACGCGTCGAGTTCCCCGAGGACCGAGCCATCGAAACGATGAATCGTTGGGGCGGCAAACCGCTTCCGATCAGCGCCACGGCGTGGACCGGAGGCGAGCTCGCAGTGCGCCTTTCCGGGGCCGAAGCGGCTGTGCGCGCGGCGTGTGCCAGGATTGGCGGAGCAGTCGTCGACGGCGCCCAGGCTGCTGAATTCTGGTCGGGCATTCGCGAGCACACCGATCCATTCTTCCGCGGCGGCGAGCCGCTCTGGCGCGTGTCGGTGCCATCCACGTCAGTCGCGCTGGATCTTCCGGGCCGCCAGCTGATCGAGTGGGGCGGCAGCCTGCGCTGGCTGGCAACCGGAGCCGATGCCCGGCTGATTCGCGAGCGGGTCGCGAAAGCCGGGGGACACGCGACGCTCTTTCGCGGGGGCGACAAATCGGTAGGGGTCTTCCAGCCACTCGCGCCGGCGATCGCGCGCATCCACGCGAACCTCAAGCGCGAGTTCGATCCGAGCGGCGTGCTGAATCGCGGCAGGATGTATCCGGATTTCTAGCAGAAATAGAAATGCAAACCGCGCTCGCCGACTTCATCAAGGACACGCCAGCCGGCCGGGAGGCCGAGTCGATCCTGCGCAAGTGCGTGCACTGCGGTTTCTGTACGGCGACCTGCCCGACGTATCAGCTGCTCGGCGACGAGCTCGACGGGCCGCGCGGGCGCATCTACCTCATGAAGCAGGCGCTCGAAGGGCAGCCGGTCACCGCGAAGACCCAGCTGCACCTGGATCGCTGCCTCACGTGCCGGAGCTGCGAAACGACCTGTCCCTCGGGAGTCCAGTACGGTCGGCTGCTCGATATAGGTCGTGACGTCGTCAATCAGCGGGTCGGCCGGTCATTGCTCGATCGGCTGCGACGCCGGGTCCTGGCGTTCGTGCTGCCGCGACGCGGCCTCTTTTCCTCGTTGCTCGCAATGGGCCGCGTCGTTCGCCCGATGCTGCCGGCAGTCCTCAAAGAGAGCGTGCCGGAGGCCGTGCCGGCAGGGCCGTGGCCCGCGACGCGGCACGCGCGCCGGATGATCGTTCTGGCAGGCTGCGTGCAGCCTGCGCTGGCGCCGGACATCAACGCCGCGACCGCGCGCGTGCTCGATCGCCTCGGCGTTTCGCTCATCGAGGTTCCGGGCGCGGGATGCTGTGGCGCAGTTCGCTTCCACCTCGACTACCAGGCCGACGGGCTTGCCGACATGCGCGCGATGATCGATGCGTGGTGGCCGCACGTCGAGGCCGGCGCCGAGGCAATCGTCATGACCGCGAGCGGGTGCGGGGCAACCGTCAAGGAGTACGGACATCTCCTCGCCGGTGACGCGCGCTACGCTGAAAAGGCGCGCCGCATCAGCGCGCTCACGCGCGATCTCTGCGAGGTGATCGACGCGGAAGTCGACCGGCTCGCGCCTGCGTTGGGCACATCGAACGCATCGCAAAATGGGCCCACCGTCGCCGTTCATTCGCCATGCACCCTGCAACACGGGCAGCAGTTGCGCGGAGTCGTCGATCGGATTCTCTCCCGTGTTGGTTTCCGGCTTGCGCCGGTGCCCGACGCACACCTTTGCTGCGGGTCGGCCGGGACTTACTCGATCCTGCAGCCGGCGCTCGCGAAAGCCCTGAAGCGAAACAAGCTCGCGGCTTTGCAGTCCGGTCTGCCGGACGTGATCGCGACAGCGAACATCGGATGCCTCGTCCATCTCGCTTCTGGATCGCAGACTCCCGTGCAGCACTGGATCGTCGCGCTCGACAGGCACCTTGCATCATCATAGCGGCCGACGGGCTCCGTACGTCGCGTGTAGCCTTGGCCGTTCCTACAGCCCGACCGATCCATGAATTCACAGTTTGCCAGCGGCGTTGCGCTTGCGATGACCGCCGTCATCATCTGGGGCGCGCAGTTTCCCATCGCCAAGAGCGCATTCGCATACGTCGATCCCTACCATGTTTCGGCCATTCGCTACGCCCTGGGAACGTTGCTTCTCGTTCCCCTCGTCGCGGCGCTCCAGGGTCCGCAATCCCTGCGCTACCACGGGCGCATGTGGCCGGCATCCCTGCTCGGATTGATCGGCTTGACGGGATCGCCGCTCCTGGTCTTCGCGGGTCTATCTATCACGGGGCCCGAGCACGCGGCCATCATCGTCTCGTTGCAGCCTTCGATGACGGCAATCGCCGACTGGCTGGTGCGAGGCCGCCGGCCCGCGCGCTTCACGCTGGCCTGCATCGCGACCGCCTTATTCGGCGTCGTGATGGTCGTGACGCAGGGCGGGGCGGCAGTCGCGCCCGGACGTGAAGCGGTGCTCGGCGACGTGCTGGTCCTGGCCGGTGCGCTCTGCTGGGTCGTCTACACGATGGGCACTGAGATGTTCCGCGGCTGGTCGGCGCTCAAGCTGACCGCGCTCACGCTGATACCGGGCTCGATCGGGCTCGTTGTCGTGACGCTGGCATTGATCCCGCTCGGCGTCGCAACGGTTCCGACCTGGGCCGACGTTCGCGCGGTCAGCGGCGAGCTCGCGTATCTCGCCGTCTTCGGCGTGGCGGTATCGTTCATCTGCTGGAACGCGGGCGCTAGGCGGATCGGGACCGCTCAATACCATGCTCATGATGAACCTCATTCCGGTCGTCACGTTCGCGATCGGATTCCTGCAGGGCCGGCGCTTCGTCGCATCGGAACTGGCCGGGGCCGCGATCGTCATCGGCGCGCTTGCGGCCAACAACCTCTACCTGCGGCGAGCCGCTCGTACTGCAGGCGCGCGTGCCGCGGCCATTGGCGATGGTGGGGCCCGGCCGACGTGAATCGGAAACGTCGGAGGGCAGCGTGGGACCTCATGGCGCGTCGGCACGACTCGCTCCGCGCTCAGGGAAGCAGCAGGACCTTGCCGAAGATCTCTCTAGAGCCTACGACCCGGTGGGCTTCGGCGGCGTCGGAGAGCGGAAAGGCGGCGTGGATGACCGGCTTGAGCTTGCCCTCCGCGACCAGGCCCATGACCGTCCTGAGCTCCGTCGACGAAGCGTTTTTCGACCCGACAAGGCGAAGCTGCCGGCGGAAGAACGGGATGATGTCGAATTGGACGACCTCGCCGGCGTGCGCACCCACCGTGACGATCACGCCATCGGTCTTCAGGCATTCGAGACTTCGGGTGAACACGTTGCCGCCGATGTGCTCCATGATCACGTCCACGCCCTTGCCACCGGTGAGTTCCAGGACGCGCTGCGCAAAAGTCTCTTCGGTGCTGTAGTTGATGATATGGTGGGCGCCCAGCGCCTTGGCCCGCTGGAGCTTCTGCTCACTGCTTGCAGTGGCAAAAATGGTGGCCCCGGCCAAGCTCGCAACCTGGATCGCGGCGCTTCCGATGCCGGAACCTGCGGCCTGAATCAGTACGGTTTGGCCTGCGCGAAGGCCCCCGCGGTTGATGAGGACGTGCCAGGCGGTACCGAAGGCGATCTGACTCGCTGCGGCGTCCTGAAAGCTGACCTGCGACGGCAAAGACTGTAAGGTGGAGACAGGAACTTTAACGTACTCGGCGTAGCCGCCGGGTAAGTCCATGCCGAAGTAGCCTCCCAGCTCGCACAGATTATCCCGGCCGGTCAGACAAAACTCGCAAGTTGCGCAGGGGACGCGGCATGACACCCAGACGCGGTCCCCCTCCTTCAGAGGGCTTGCCTGGTCCGCGATGGCGGCCACCTCGCCGGCAAATTCCCGCCCCAGAATATGAGGAAAGGTCAGCGGAATGCGGGAAGTGCCGGACCGGACGTCCAGGTCCACATGATTGATTCCCACTGCCCGCACGCGCACCACCGCCTCGCCGGCCGCTGGCGTTGGTTTGCGAGTGTCCTCGTAGACCAGAACTTCCGGGCCACCAAACTTGTGGAACCAAGACACCTTCATCGTCATCATCCTTTTCGGCTACCCTTGCCGCGTCGAACTCGTCCAGATCGCCCGGATCGCAGGTGACTGTGCCGGGAACGTCCCAGGCGCGAAGCGCGCCCGAAAGGGCGAGGGAAATCCGAACGTGCCATGCCGAATCGTACTGCCTGATATCATCGTGAATGAGCCTGCGGCACCGACCAACAGCGCGCGGTATCCGTTCCGCACTGCGTCCCGTCTTGACATTTCCTTCCGCCAGCGGAAGACTCAACGGGTTGTCGGTACGACGGAAATCAAAGAGGAGGGGATAGATATGAAACGGATGGATGAGTATACCAAGGGGATGGATATGAAACGTCGAGTTCCGTTGCTGTTGTCGGCATTCGCGGGCGCCTTGAGCCTCGCGGTCGCAGGCACTGCCTTCGCCCAGGCCAAGTACCACCTGCGGTGGGGCCACTACCTATCCGATAGTCCATTCGTCCAGCTCGAGAAGGATTTCGCCAGCAAGATCGAGAAGCGCACCAATGGACAGGTGAAGATTGACATCACCTTCGCGGGTGGACTCGGCAAGGGTCCGGAGTTGCTGATGCTCGCCTCCCGGGGTGCCATCGACATGGCCTCCACCGCACCGGGTTACAACCCCGATCAGCTCCGATACTGGCGGGCGTTCCAGATTCCCCTTCTGTTCACGTCCAGCCAGCAGGTGATGGGCATTCTTGGCAAGGTGGTGGAGGAGTTCCCGATCTACAAGCAGGAGATGGACAAGATCGGGGTGGTGTGGCTGTTCCAGCAGCCGCTCGGGGAGTACTACATGAGCGGCCCTTCGCCGGACTGCGACAGCGTGGCCAAGCTCCGTGGCAAGAAGATCCGCAGCTTCGGGGCCGACATTCCCAAGGCCTTCAGTGCCATCGGCGCGGTGCCTGTGACCGTGGCCCCGGGCGAGATCTACGAGGCTTTGCAGCGCGGCAATCTCGACTACTCGTTCATCAACGCGGGCAACATCCAATCGTACAAGCTATACGAAGTCGGCAAGTATAACTGCGGCCCGGTGATGGCGATTTCCGGTCACAACGTCACCATCGGCAAACGCACGTGGAGCCGGCTGCCCGCCGATATCCAGAAGATTTTCCTCGATCAGGCGCGCGAGACCGCGCAGGACTACCTGGCATGGGTCGGGGAGTTCGAGGCGAAGGCAGCGAGCAACATTAAGTCGCAGGGCGGTGTCTTTACCGCGTTCCCCGCCGACGAGCTCAAGAAGTGGAAGGCCGCGGCGCCGGACTTTCTCGCGGAGTGGGAGAAGGCGACCGCGGCGGCCACTGGAGATGCCGAGACACCCAAGAAGGTGGCGGCGCGCTGGAGGCAGCTGCTCGCGGAATGAGGGCAAGTGAGGCCGAAGGCCCGCAAGCCGCAACGCTGACCGAGGGCCGCGGCCGCGCTGCGCGCGCGACTACGAATTACAGCGAACCCCGCGCCCGATCCATTCTGGCGCGGATCGCCGTATGAATTCCGGACCGGGGCGGCGATTGTTGCAGCGTCTGGCGCTGGGCCTGCTTTTGACGGGCGCCATCGGGATGATCGTGTCGATGTTCCTTGGTGTCGCCGATGTGATTGGGACCCAATTCTTCGACAGACCGGTGCCCGGGGCGCTCGAGATTACCGAGAGCACCATGGTCCTCATCGTCTTCGGCGCACTCGCCTACGCCCAGATGCGGCGCGCCCACATTCGCGTCGAGCTCTTGTACGGCAACGTGGGTTCGCGCGCAAAGGCGTTCATGGACGCGGCGACGCACGCTATCGTGCTCGCATTTTTCGTGCTGCTCGCCTGGCAGGGCGTCGGTGAGGCACGCTACAGCTGGGAGATCCGCGAGGCGACCATGGGCACCATCCGCTTTCCCCTCTACATCGCACGCTGGCTCCTGGTCTTTGGCAGTGTGCTGCTGATCGTACAGCTCGGGCGTGACGTGATCTCGGATCTGGGGCGCATGTGGCGCGGAGAACCGCCCCCGGCGCCGCCGCACGTCAACCAGCTAACCGCAAGCGAGTCGCCCCAAGGCCACTAGGACGAACGCGTGCCGATATTCTCTCCGGCGGAGGCCGGCGTCTTTGTAGCGGGGCTGCTGTTCGTCTGGATCGCCCTCGGGGTACACATTGGCGTCGCCCTCGGCTTTTGTGGATTCATCGGGATCTATCTCAGCGTAGGTCCGGACGCGGCCTTCGCGCAGCTCGCCACGATCCCCTTCAGCACCACCAACTCTTTTGACTTGGCGGTTATTCCGCTGTTCATCCTGATGGGCTCCCTCGCCACCGAGGCCGCCCTCACCACCGAACTGTTCCGGACTGCGTACGTCTGGCTCGGCCGCCTACGGGGCGGACTCGGCATGACTACCGTCATGTCCTCGGCCGCCTTCGGGGCGGCGTCCGGCTCCACCATCGTCAACGCCGCCGTGTTCACCCGTATAGCCATGCCGGAGATGACCCGCTTCGGCTATGACGTGCGCCTGAGCGCGGGCTGCATCGCCGCCGCGGGAACCCTGGCCTCCCTGATCCCGCCCAGCATCCTGATGGTCGTCTACGCGGTCATCACTGAGCAGTCCATCGGCAAGCTGCTCATCTCCGGCATCGTCCCAGGCGTGCTCACGGCGATCATCTATTGCGGCGGGATCTATGTCATCGCACGCTGGTGGCCGGCCCTTGCACCGCTGGCCAAGGTCAATTTCACCCGGAGGGAGCGGTGGCGGTCGCTCTACGGCGTCTCTGGGATATTAGTGCTCTTCGTGCTGGTGGTGGGCGGGATCTACGGGGGCTATTTCTCGGCCACCTATGCGGGGGCGGTGGGGGCGTTCGGCGCCCTTGTCATCGCACTCGTCAAGCGCCGTCTCGGTGTCAGGTCCCTGATCAACGTCCTCAAGGAGGCGGCTGTCACCACCTCGGTGATCTTCATCATCGTGATAGGCGGAATCCTGTTCGCGCGCTTCCTCACCTACTCAGGGCTCGTGACGATGGTGTCGACGGCGCTGATGGCCGCCGAGATCAGTAAGTACGCCTACCTGTTCGGGTTCGCGTTGCTCTACTTCGTCCTCGGCATGTTCATCGAGCCGATCGCGATCATGGTGATGACCCTGCCGATCATGTTCCCGGTGATGGTTGCGGCAGGATTCGATCCCATATGGCTGGGCGTAATCTCCATTAAACTCGCTGAGATATCGCTGCTCACGCCCCCGGTGGGGCTGAACGTCTTCGTGGTGAAGAGCGCTTCCCCGGTTCCCGTTACGCTCGGCCAGGTCTTCGCCGGCGTGATGCCGTTCATTCTTCTGGATTTCCTCAGCTTGGGGCTCTACGTGGCCTTTCCGGAGATCATCCTGTGGTTACCCAACCTCATGGTGCCCGGCAGGTGATTTCAACTTGTCCGCGAAAGTTCGTACCGCAAGCACCGCCGATGTTGCGCGGGCCGCTCGCTGATCCTCGACCCCACGCAGTGCGCGGGGCAATCTTCTAGGAGGCATTGATGCCTGTACTGAAGGCCGAAGCCAGGACGTTCCCCACCCACACGCAGGTGTTGATCGTCGGCGCCGGCGCCTGCGGCACGATCGCGGCGCTCGCCGCCAAGGAACATGGCGCGGAAGTCCTGATCCTCGAGCGCGACGCCAAGCCGACCGGCAGCACCTCGCTTTCGGGCGGGCAGATTCCGGCGGCCGGGACCAAGCTGCAGCGCGCGGCAGGACTCCTGGACGACACACCCGAGATCCTGGCCAACGATCTCATCAACAAAGCACATGGCGAGTGCGATCACGAGATGGCCTGGCACATCGCGCGTGAATCCGCCAAGACTATCGACTGGCTCGTGGACCGCCACAAACTGCCGCTGTCTTGTATCCTGGATTTCCAGTATCCCGGGCACAGTCGCAAGCACATGCACGCCTCGCCCTCGCGCTTCGGGGCGGAACTGCTGGCGGCCTTGCTCTCCGCGGTCGAGGCCGAGGACATCCCGATCGCGACCTCCGCCCGGGTCACCGACCTGTACGCGGAACCGGATGGCCGGATCCGCGGCGCACGCGTGACGCGGCCGGACGGCAAGACCGAGGACATCGGCTGCGACGCGTTGATCCTCGCCTGCTGCGGCTTCGGCGGGGACAAGGCGATGATCGCAAAGTACATCCCGGAAATGGTGGACGCGCACTACCACGGACACCCCGGCAACACCGGTGATGCGGTGAAGTGGGGCGAGGAACTGGGCGCCTCGATCAAGGACATGAAATCGTTCCAGGGCCATGGCGCGGTCGCCACGCCGCACAATACCCACATTGGCTGGCCCGCGATCACCGAGGGTGGCTATCAAGTCAACAAGCACGGCAAGCGATTCTCGAATGAAAACGCGGGCTATTCGGAGCAAGCGCTCAAGGTCGCTCGCCAGCCCGACCACGTCGCCTGGCTGATCTTCGACGAGCGCTGCCACAAGATCGCCATGCAGATGCACAGCCACGTCGAGGCGGAGAACGCCGGCGCGCTCAAGGTCTGCAACACGGCGGCGGAAATCGCGAAAGTGATCGGCTGCGATGCGGCGACGGTTGCGCAGACCCTCGCGGAGGTGGAAAGTTATGCGGCCGGCAAAGCGAAGGACCCGTACGGCCGCGATTTCTCCGCCAAGCCGCCGCTGAAGGCGCCGTACCGCGTGGTGAAGATCATGGGTGCGCTGTTCCACACGCAGGGCGGACTGGAGGTGAACAAGGAAATGCGCGTCCTGAGGAAGGACGGCACGCCGTTTCCGAACCTGTTTGCCGGTGGCGGCGCGGCGCGCGGCCTGTCCGGTCCGGCCGATTGGGGCTACCTGTCCGGCTCGGGCCTGCTCACGGCAACCAACATGGGGCGCCTGGCTGGGGAGGCGGCTGCGGCGCTGATCAGAAAATAGCGCGACGGTCCCGGACGCATTTCGCTCACTTCACCTGGCGGAGCGCCCGGGAAAACGCGCCGAGATCGCGCGCTGCCATCAACCCTTCTGCCGCGAGTTCGACAGACGCGATGGCTTCCGGCTGCAGCGACCGCGCCGCGTTGGCGCGAAACTTGGCCAGGATAGTGTCTGCGCCGGGCGGGCGCGTGTGATTCCCGTAGACGTCGTCGATCCGCACTGTCTGGGTCGGGCCCGCGCTGAGTTCGCAGACGATTTCCGCTTCGAATCGGGCGGGAAATCTGGCATCGGGCAGGGGTTCCCAGCGCATTCGCCCGGCCAGTTCGCGCACCGGCGCACTGGCCGGCGACTCGAACGTGGCCAGATCGACTTTGCCCTCAATCAGACGTGCCGCAACGACGATCGGCAGGCTCCATCGCGCGGCGTGCCCCGTTCCAGGCGCCTGCTTGGTCTCCCAGGGTTCGCAGATGATCGGCGCCGCCCCGGCGGGCACGCGGCAGAGGATTCGGGCTATGTCGCCGGCGCGGACGCCCCGCTCCGCGAGTATCCCTGCCGCCTCGATGAACGGGTGCAGGTAGTGACAGCAGGGATAGAACTTGTAAGCAGCGTTGGGAAGATGCCACTCCCGGCCGATGTCGTCAACGAGCGCCCGAAACCGCTCGGGTGCCGCGTCATCGCCGGCAAAATGACGAAACAGGCCATAGCGACCTTCGAGCGATGTCTCCGGGCCAGTCATGCCCGAGCCTGCGAGGAGCGCCGCGACCACTCCGCCGTGCGCGGCCCAGCCAGGATGCAGGGACTTTACCGACGAACCGTTGGTGAGGAACTCGAAAACTCCCGAGGCCTGGCTGAGGGAAATCCCGATCGCGGCGACGCTCTGATCTTCAGTCAACCCCGCGAGTTCCGCCGTCACCAGTGCTGCGGCCAGGGGGCCGCAAACCGCGGTGGTCTGATATCCCCGAGACGGGAAACCGAGCGGCGCGGCGAGTCCGAAGCGGACGAGGACCTCCCAGCCCCTCGCAAATGCGCCCAGCAGCGCAGCGCCGCTCGCGCCCTTGTCCTCGCCGACGGCGAGCGCTGCGGCGGCGAGGACCGCGCTCCCGTGGGCGATCGACGCCGTATGGGTATCGTCGAACTCGAGGCTGTGAATGAGACCTCCGTTGATCAACGCGGCGTCGGCCGCCGTCGTGCCAGAGGTTTGGCCCAACACCGTCGCCGCGCCGCCCTTGGCAATCTCCCGGGCAAGACCGCGGTAGGCGGCGCCGACCGGGGATCCTGCGGAAGCCAGGCCGACACCGACGGCGTCGAGAAGGTGCAGCCGCGCGGCGAGCGCGACGTTCTCAGGCAACGGCCGGACGCGGATCGAGCGCAGCGTCGCGACGAGCTCGCGAGCGATCGTCACGAACGCTTCCCCGACGCCTGCCCGCGCAGCGCATCCGCCACAAGGTCGCGCCACGGCCTGGCAAGCACTACAGCGTCTCCGCGAACGACGGCGGCAAGTGCGTCTGGGGCCGCGGGGAAAACGCCCGCCGCGTTTTCAGCAACTTTCGCGAGCAGCGTCGGCTCGTCGAACGGCTGATCGGCGCCGCCGCGCGCGCTCTCGCAGACGGCGGACATGTTGCCGCCGTCCTCGAAGCGCAGGGTGACGCGCGCTGGACGGTCTTTCGGAAACGGAGGGAGGTCGGGATAGGGCGCGAGGCGTACGCGCCGCCGCAACCTTGCTATGCCTTCGTCCTGCAGGGTATCGAACGTGAACGCGCGGGCCCCGGCCGTGCCGAGCCAAGCGGTCGCGGCAATCGCGTGTGGAATCGAGAACTTCGCGGCGAGCACCGTTTCCGGCTCGACGGTCCTCAACGCCTGGCCGCCCGGACCGGTCTCGACCAAGATCTCGGCGATTTCGTCCACCTTGCGCTGCTGCAGGCGGCCCAGCAAGTCCAGCGTCGCTTCGACGGCGGAATGTGCGTAGGCGCAGCAGGCAAATATTTTGTGGTAACCGTCGGCCACCGACCAGGCCGTGCCCAGGCCGTCGACCAGCGCATCCGGAATGGCCCCTGTCCTGAAGCTCCCGACGAAAACATCGTAGGGCGTGACTGCGGCCCCGCCGATGCCCGCTTCGGCCCAGTCCGCAACGCGCAATCCGATCCAGGCTCCGGCCGAGGTCCAGCCATTGCGCACCAGCGATCCCTCGACCGCGGTGTCGAACGGACCCGCGAAGCTCATGCTTGCCGCTCCGGTGACGGCGTCCAGCATGGTCTTCGGATCGTAGCGGCGCACGAGCGAGGTCGCCGCCGCCGCGCCGATCGTCGCGAATGCGGCATGCGGATGCACATTGAAGACCGGGAACGGGAAGGCGAGCGCAAAGCGCGTCGTGACTTCATAGGCAACCGCGAGCGCGCGCAACACGTCCTCCACGCTGCGCCCCTGCGCCTCCGCTTCGGCCAGCAAGGCGGGAATGGTATAGGCGCCGCCGTGGCAGGAGGCATTGCGAAATCCCTCGTCGAGCTCGCACCAGGCGATCGCCATCCCGTTTGCACTGGCTGCCGAATACCGGTCGAACCGCGGAGCTCCGGCCGCGAAGACCGTAGCCTCGGCCGTCCCCGATGCGGTGCGCGTCAGCCCCTCACGAGCGCGCGCGACCTGGGGCTCGAGCGAGCCGGCCACCATGGCGCCGATATCATCGACCAGAATCGTTGCCGCGCGCCTGCGCACGGGTTCCGGCAACGGCTTGGAAATGGCCTCGGTCGCCCAGCGGATCAGTTCCCGCGTGTTTGCAGCCGCCTGGGTCCGAGCCGGAATGTCGTTGTTCGCCATGACTATGTTGCTCCGGTAATCTTGGTAGGGGGCGGCGAGGCTGCCCGCCGCACGATGCTACGACCTTGGACGAACGGCTACAAGCTGGTTCGCGAGCTACGAGAGCGAACGCCGTACGGCATTCTTCGCGAATGAATTGGCGGCATCGTGGACCTCGCGGTCGCTCGCGCACGCGACGCATTTGTCGAGTGGATTCCCGAAATCGGCTTCGTCGATGGCCCGACCCGGCATCACGCTCGATCCGATACGTTCGGACGGCGGTCTGCTAAGCTTATCCGGCGGATTGGAAGGGGCTTGGAGGGACTATCGTCTGATCTCCACAGACACGTCCGCAGCGATCATCTGTCGTCCATCCAACTGGCAAGGATGAATAATGAAACTTCCGACGCACGCGCGTTTTGACTACGTTCCTATCGACCAGCGGCCGGACTACTCCTGGCCGGACGGGAAGCGACTGGCGGTGTTCTTCGGGAACAACATCGAGTACTTCGCGTTCGGCGCCGGCATAGGTCCGGCGAGCGCCCTGGAACTACCGCCCCCCAATCACCGCAACTACGCCTGGCGCGATTACGGCAATCGCGTCGGTCTGTGGCGCATCTTCGACATGATGGACGAATTCGGTGCGCCCATGTCGCACAACACCAACTCGACGGCGCTCGAATATCATCCCGAGATCTTCGAGCGAATCAAGCAGCGCGGCGACGAGTTGATCGGCCATGGCCGCACCAACTCGGAGCGACAGAGCGGCATGTGGGAGGAGGACGAAAAGCGTCTGATCGAAGATTGCACGGCGACGCTCAAGCGGGTTGCGGGAAAAGCGCCGCGTGGGTGGATGGGGCCCTGGCTGGCGGAGACCTACGTCACGCCCGACCTGCTGAAGGAAGTCGGTTACGAGTATCTGCTCGATTGGCCCTGCGACGACCAGCCGTTCTGGTTCCGGACGCGATCCGGCCCGATCCTTCAGATTCCCTATCCGCTCGAGTTGAACGACTCTCCGGCGATGGTGTTTCGCAATCATTCGGCGCGCCAGTTCAGGGAGATGGTGATCGACCAGTTCGACGAGATGCTGGAGCAGTCGCGCAAACAGCCGCTCGTCTGCGGCATCGTGCTGCATAGCTTCATCGTCGGCCAGCCGTTTCGCCTGCGGCCACTGCGCGAAGCGATCAAGCACATCATGGACCACCGCAAGGACATCTGGCTGACGACGCCGGGTGAAATTGCCACCTACTGCATGAATCTGCCCAAAGGCACTATTCTCGGCAGCTGATCCCGCAAGGTACGATTAGCGGGAAGGTCATGTGGTGGCACGGGGAACGGACTCCCGAAACCGGAAATTCCAGATCAGACGTTTATCAGCAACTGGCGGTCCGGAAGCCGATCATGAAGCGCGGCTACGCGCGTTCCTCGGTGTCTACGCGAAGCGTCAGCTTGGAGGGGGAAATCGAATTGGCATCTCGGAATCCATGAGGTCACACGAACATGCTCGCCTCGCATGACCGTTACAGGTATTCCGGCATCGACACGCGCCCGAAGTACCGCTGGCCGGGAGACAAGTCGCTCGCGCTTTACGTGGCGCTGAACGTGGAGCATTTTCCGTTTGGCGCGCCGGGCGGCATCGACCTCGACCGGGAGACCAAACCGTGGAGCCAGCGCAGCTGGCTGTGGCGCGAGTACGGCAACCGGGTCGGTGGCTGGCGGCTCGCCTCGCTGTTCGACGACTTGGCGATCAATGTGGGCGTGATCGTCAACTCGGAGAGCTACGAGCACTGTCCGGATCTGGTGGGCCGCTTCCGCGCGCGCGGCGACGAGATGATCGGACACGGCCTCTCCAACGGCACCGAACGGCCGATCGACATGGACGAGGCGACCGAGCGCCGGATGGTGCGTGACGTGACGGCCGCGATGCACGCCGTCGATGGAGTAAAGCCCGATGGCTGGCTGTCGCCGTATCTCACGCCCAGCCTTGTCACGACTGACCTATTGGTGGAGAACGGCTACGAGTACGTCCTTGACTGGGGCATATGCGACGAACAGCCGTTCTGGGTAAAGGGCGGCGGAGGGCAAATCCTATCCATCCCGTACCCCATCGAGCTTAACGACCAGCCAGCCATAGTGGGTCGAAGGCACACGCCGTCCGAGTACGCCGATATGCTTGTCGACCAGTTCGACGAGATGCGGCGCCGCTCCGAGGACACTCCGCTCGTGCTCGGCTTGTCGCTCCACACCTTCATCGTCGGTCAGCCCCATCGTATCGTGCACCTGCGCCGTGCGCTCGAACATATGCTTGCGCATCGCGACAGCTTGTGGATGACAGTGCCGCGCGAGATCTCGCGCTACTACCGCACGCTTCCCGCAAATGCGCAGCTGCAGGTGGAGTAGTTCGAGCGGCCACAAGCGCATGCGGTCGCACTTAGTCCCGCGCAGCACCCCCCTGCCATAGTACGCGGCACCCCTTCAAGGCCCAACACCCCCCATGCCCGGACTCGCGCACCCGTCGCGAGCGCACACCGCGCTCCGATGCTGCTGCATAATCCCACAGCGGCGCCTTCCAAACCCTAAGCCGCCGAACACGGTCTTATCCACCATGCTGTCGCACGGCGGATATGATCCTGATCGTTAGCGAACAGGAGTCCGATCATGAAGCGCGGTTACGTCGACACGCCAGAGGGGCAGATCCACTACTACACCCACGGCCGGGGCGAGCCGCTGCTTCTGCTGCATGAAGTGCCGCGCTCCGCGCTCAGCTTCGCGCCAATGATGAGGCTGCTCGGCGGCGGATTCCGCTGCTTCGCCGTGGACACTCTTGGCTTCGGTTGCTCCGACCCGCTGCCAGCGAAGGCGACGATGGAGGATCTCGCTCGCAACATGGTCCATTTCCTCGACACCCACAAGATCAAGCGAGCTCATGTGCTCGGCTTTCACGCCGGCAACAAGATCGCCGCCGCGATGGCCGCCGGCTTCCCGGACCGGGTCGGCAAGGCCGTCCTCATCGGAATGACCCACAGTCTGGTGGTCTCGCGCAAGCATCGCGATGCGGCGATCATGAACATCGTCGGGAAGTACATGACCGCCTATCGCGAGAGCGCCGACGGTGGGCATCTCTTGCGTGCATGGGCGGCCGACTACGGCAGCCTTGCCGGCATCTGGTGGGACCCCGCGGTCATGACCGTGCGCAAGATCACGGACGGGGCGCTGCGCCGGCAGGAGTCGCGCATGATCGAAATGATCCAGTGCCGCCGCAGCATCAAGCAGATCTACGCAATGAATTTCGGCTTCGATCTGGCGGCTACGCTGCGCCGGATCAAATTGCCGGCGATGGTGATCGAGTGCCACGTCGCCGGGGAGGCACATCTGGGCGTCCAGGGGCCGACGCTGATCAAGCTGTTGAAGCGCGGCGAGCTGGTCACGCTGAAGGGTGCCGGATTCGACGCGACGCAAACCCGTGCGGCAGACATCGCCAAGGCGACGAGCCGGTTTCTGCGCAAGGGTTGAGCGCACACCCCGGTGGGCGGACCTGAAAACAAGCTGCGTCGCCAAGCAGGGCGCGGCGGACGGCGACTCACGCTGTGCGAGAACATGCGCGCCGTTCCCTACGTCCCGTTTTATCTCGCGCTTGCAGGGGATTTCTGGCGCAGCGAAGGGCTGGACATTACCCATGTGGTTTCGCCGAGCACGGCGCAGACGGCGACGAAACTGCTCGATGGCAGTGTCGACGTTTCCTGGGGTGGGCCGATGCGGGTGATGATGCACCACGACGCCGATCCGGCGTGTCCACTGGTCTGCTTCGCGCAGGTCGTCGCGCGTGATCCGTTTCTCCTCGTGGGCCGCGGGCGCAAGCCGGGATTCCGGTTCCGCGATCTCGTCGGCCTGCGCGTTGCACCGGCGGGCGACGTGCCAACGCCGTGGATGACCTTCCAGGACGATCTGCAGCGCGCGGGGCTGGACCCCGCCGCGATTGCTGGACGCCGCGTCCGTCCGATGGCGCGCAACCTGCAGGCATTCCTGCGCGGCACGGTGGACGTGGTGCAGGTTTTCGAGCCACACGCCGACCGGCTGACACAAGAAGGCCACGGACACGTCTGGCACCGCTTCACCGAGCGCGGCGATATCGCCTATACAACATTCTACGCAACGCGCCGGTTCACGCGTGTCCGGCGTGACACCTGCCATCGGCTCGTGCACGGCATGGCGCGCGCGCAGGCTGCGCTTTTCGCCGCGACGCCGCGAGCGATCGCCGATGCCATCGCGCCGTTCCTACCGGACGTCCCGGGCGAGGCGTTGGCGCGCATCATCGGCGCCTACCGCGCCGCCGGCCTTTGGGCGCGTCAGCCGGATCTGCCCCCCGCGCCGTATCTGCGCCTCAAGGCGGCGCTGGTTTCCGGCGGCCTGATCAGCAGCGACCCGGCATACGAGACGGTCATCGACCCCGAACTTTCGCGTACTACATGAATCGGGGTAAATTCGCCTGATGACCACGCCCCTCGTCGTCCCGACGATCGACATTGGCCCGTTCCTCGACGGCGACGCGCGAGCCAAGCGCGAGACCGCGGCGCAGGTGGCGCAAACCTGCGAGCGCATCGGCTTCCTGATCATTTCCGGCCATCGCTTTCCGGCGGACCTGCTCGCACGCGCCACGCGCCAGCTGTTCGCCTTCTTCGACTTGCCTCCGGACACCAAGAACCGCTGGCACCCGACTGGTCCTTCCAGGCAGCGCGGCTACCACGGCTTCGCTACACGTGGCCTCGCCTACACCCTGGGACAGCAAACGCCACCGGATCTCAGAGAGACTTTGTTCCTCGGCCCGGTCGACGACCACCGCAGCCACTACGCAGACATGCCGGAGGCTGCGACGAGCTACGCCCCCAACCTGATCCCCACGGAGCCGGCCGGGCTCGACACCACGCTGGTGGCGCTTTATCGCGAATACGAGCGGCTCGCCGGCGACATGCTGCGCGTATTTGCCGCCGCGCTCACGCTGCCGGAGGATTTTTTCGGCGGCACCCTCTCGCGCCACTTCAGCATCTTGTCCTGCCATCACTACCCGGCGCTCAGCGAGCCGCCGCAGCCGGGCCAGCTGCGCACTGGCGCGCATACCGACTACGGCGCGATGACGATCCTCACCGCGACGGACGCCGAGGGCGGGCTCGAGGTGCGGCTGTCCGACGGAACTTGGGCGGGGGTCAAGCCGCGGCCGGGTGAGTTCGTCGTCAACCTCGGCGACATGATGGCGCGCTGGACCAACGAGCGCTGGATCTCGACGCTGCACCGGGTGGTCAATCCGCCGCTCGGGATGGCGCAGAGCCGGCGCCTGTCGATCGGCATGTTCGTGCATCCGAATTACGACCAGCAGATCGAGTGCGTGCCGACCTGCTTAAGGCCAGGCGAGACGCCGCGCTACCCGGTAATCACCGCGGGCGAGCACATTAAGCGCAAGATCGAGCGCAGCCACGACGTCACCTGACGGTGGCGCGGACTGCCTTGAAGGGGACGCCCGAGGATTTCGCCGCGCGCTAGCTCAGCTTGCCGAGGATCGGCGGCTGCCCGATGCGGCGCCAGAGGTATTTGCCGTGGCCGCCGGGGCCGACGATCTTGCCGTCGTCCATCACGGTGACGCCGCGCACGATGGTGCGCACCGGCCAGCCCTTCAGCACCTGGTTTTCGTACAGGCTGTAGTCGGCGTAGGAGCCGAGCTCGGCGGGAACGAACTTGCGCTCGCGGTTCAGGTCCACGATCGTGAAATCGGCGTCCGAGCCCGGGGCGATGCGGCCCTTGACCGGTTCGAGGTCGAAGATTTTTGCCGGCCCGGAGGCGAGGAGCTGGCAGATGCGCTGCAACGGGAGCTTCCGCTTGTGGTAGCCCTCCGAAAGCAGCACCGGCAGGATGGCGGCGATGCCGGGAAAGCCCTGCGCGGCGAGCCACAGCGGCTTGTCCTTGGTGGCGCGCCGGCGCGCCGAGTGGTCCGAAGCGACGACGTCGATGGTGCCGTCGAAGACCGCTTCCCAGATCGCGTCCTGATCGTCCTTGGTGCGGAAGGGCGGGTTCGCCTTGCCGATGCCGACGAGTTCGGAGTCTTCCGTGTGGGTGAGGTAATGCGGGCAGGTCTCGATCCAGACCTGGTCGTAGCGCTTCCGCCACTTGCGCACCTCGTCCAGGGTGAGGCGCGAGGAGACGTGCGGGAAGTAGACGCGTGCGCCGGTGCGCTCGGCAAAATACATCGCGCGAATGGCGGGCTCGGATTCGGTCACCGCGGGCTTGCACGCGGCCCAGTCCTTGAGTGTGCTGCCGCCCGCCGCCTGCACCTTCTGGCGCGTGCGGTTGACGATCTCGATATTCTCGGTGTGGCAGACGATGATCGGCTTGCCGACGCGCGCGGATTCGCCGAGCAGGTCCCAGAAGTAGCCGTCGTCGGTGCCGTCCAGGCCCAGGTAGCGGCCTTCCTCGCCCTTGAAATTCATGAAGTACTTGAATGAGGTGACGCCGTATTCGTTTATGTATTTGCCTAGCTCCTTGATGTGGAGTTCGTTGGCGGTGCTGAAGTGGAAGCCGTAATCGACGTGGCAGCGCGTGCGCGCGTATTCCTGCTCGCGCTTGTAGACCTCGGCGTAGGCCTCGTTGTTGAGGAAGTAGCCGAGGATAGTGGCGATGCCGCCCTGCGCGGCGTATACCGTCTCGGTGGTGTACTCGGTGATCTTCTCGCCGAAGCCGAAGTGCACGTGGGCGTCGATCAGACCCGGGAACACGTGCAGGCCGGCCGCCGACTGCGCCGCAGTTCCGGCCGGCGCTGCCGCGCCGGGCGCGAGCAGCGCCGCGATTTTTCCGTCCTGCACCAGGATGTCGTGCTGCGCCGGCGCGCGATCCGGGAACACCACGGTACCGCCGCGCATTACGAAGTCGCTCATTGCCGTGCCTGCCTTTCCAGTAGCTCCCTGAGTGAATACATGGCCTGCGTTCCCGGCGCGGTGTTCAACGCCGGCAGCGTCGCCGCAATCTCTGCTTCGCGCAAGTCGCGGGCGATGCACACGAGGCGATTGCCGTGATCGGCGTCCGGCCATTCGCGAAACCGGTGCGGCGGATGGAACACGCCTTGCACGCCCTGCACGAAAATAATCTCGCCGCTGTCTTCCATCCTGAGCAGCCCCTTGACGCGGATCAACCGGGCGCCGAACTCGGTCGCCACCAGCCGCGACCAGGCCGACCAGCCCGCCCAGGTCACGGGCGCCTGCGGCCGGAAGGAAGACGCGCGAATGCCGTGGCTGTGCCGTGTCCGTGCATCTGCGGCGGACCATGATCGGCAATCCGAGGCCTTGCTTTGAGCGTCTTCCCCTTGCTGGTAAACGCCGCAAAAGCAGGCGTCTCCGCGGTCGATTCATAAATTTCCGCGTCAGGATTCAGGTCTTCCAGGAAGGATATGACCGAATCGGATTCCGCGAGATCACCTTTCGTGACCACGATTCGGTCCGCGACAGCGGCCTGCTTGTCGAGTTCGGGATACTTTGCGCGGGAATCGAGAAAATGCTGCGCATCCACCACGCATACGGTTGCCTCCAGCGCGTACGGTCCGGTGACCAGGGGATGGCCGAGCAGCACGTTGAGCAGCGGCGCTGGATCTGCAACGCCGCTGGTCTCGATGATCACGCGCTCGAAGGGCGGCAGCGCGCCGCTCGCGCGCCGGGCGGCGAGGTCCGCCAGGGTCTCGTGCAGCGCGCCGGTGTTGGCGCAGCACAGGCACCCGGCGTCCAGGAGCACAACATTGTCGACCGCCTGCGCGATGATGAGGTTGTCGAGGCCGATCTCTCCCATTTCGTTCACCACGACCGCTGTATGTGCGAGCTGCGGGGCGCGCAGCGCCGCGTTGAGCAGCGTGGTCTTGCCGCTGCCGAGGAAGCCGGTCAGGAGAAAGACTGGTGTGCGCACTGGCTCGATACTCACCGCTGGATTGGCCTGGGTTCCGGCTATATTATAGAAGTCTGAGAGGAGACATCGATGAAACCCTGGGACGGCATCATCAGCGAAGAGGAGCAGAAGGCCTACCACGCCGCGGGATTTGGCAGGCCCTCGGGCGTCGGCAAGCGGCCGGCGCTCCTCATCATCGACGTGCAGTACCGCACCATCGGCACGACCCCGAAGCCTTTCTGGGAATCGGTCAAGGAATTTCCCACGTCCTGTGGCGATATCGGCTGGAACGCGATGCGCAACATCGCGATGCTGCTCGCGGCGTTCCGCCACAACGACTGGCCGGTGCTCTACCCGCATGTGGCGCCCAAGAACAAGGCCACCGACGGCGGGCGGCTGGCGGAGAAAGTGCCAGCGATCATGAACATCCCGGAAAAGGGCTACCAGTTCCCGCCCGAGATAGCGCCGCGCGAAGGCGACGTGCTGATCCCGAAGAAGCACCCGAGCGCTTTCTTCGCGACGCCGCTGGTCAGCCACCTGATCGACCTTGGCGCCGATACGCTGGTGGTGACCGGCTGCACGACCAGCGGCTGCGTGCGCGGCAGCGTGGTCGACGCCTTCGCCTACAACTTTCGCGTCCTGGTGCCCTACGACTGCGTATACGACCGCAGCGCCACCTCGCATGCGGTGAACCTATTCGACATGGCATCGAAGTACGCCGACGTCGCCAGCGCGACCGAGATTCTCGAGAAGCTGCGGCCGCTGGGCAAGGCCGCGGCCGCGTAGCGAAAGATCGATCGAGGAGCACGCGGCGATGAGCGAAGCAGTTCTGGTTCTCGACATGACGAAGGACTCGATCGCGCCCGAGGCGCGCGCAGTCGAGAAGCGGCGCGCCATCCTGCCACGGACCGCAGCCTACCTCGCATGGGCGCGCAAGAAAGGCATGCCGGTGGTCTTCGTCTGCAGCGCGCGGCGGCGCACCGACAAGTGGTTCCTGAAATTCTGGGAGCTTGCGAACGAGATCTGGACGCCGGGCCAGGAGCCGATCGAGGACCTGTTCGATGCGCGGGAGGACACCATCGTTCACAAGCGGCGCTACAGCGGATTCTTCGGCTCCGACCTGGACCTGACGCTACGCGAGTTGGGCGTGGATGCGCTGCAGCTCATCGGCTGGTCGACCTCGCTCGCGGTCGCGACAACTGCCGTCGATGCCTGGCAGTTCGGCTTTTCAACCACCGTTGTCAGCGACCTTACCATCGCGCACGCCTGGGGCGGCCACACGGTCGAGGAGACCCAGAAGTGGTCGCTCGAGTTCATCGCGGCAATGGCCAAGTCACGGATCGCGCTGTCGGACGATCTGATGCGATGAGCATCGACGGCAACGCAACGCGGCGCGAGCTGCGCGTCGGCGGCGAGCTATTCGATTTCTACAGTCTCGCGGCGGCACAGGAGCTCGGCCTTGCCGAAGTATCGCGCCTGCCGTGCTCGCTCAAGGTGGTACTGGAGAACGTACTGCGCCAGCACGCCGAAGGGCGTGCCGACGGCGGCGACATCGGTGCGGTGGCGGGATGGCTCGCGCGGCGCCGCGCCGAGCGCGAGATTGCCTTCCGCTTCACGCGGGTGCTAATGCCGGATTCCTCCGGCGTGCCGCTGCTCGGCGACCTCGCAGCGATGCGCGACGCGATGATCCGACTGGGAGGCGATCCGGCGCGGCTCAATCCGTCGGTGCCCGTGGACTTGATCGTGGACCACTCGGTGATGGTAGATGCCCACGGTGCGGCGGGTGCGGCGAGCCGCAACCAGGCGCTCGAGCTGGAGCGCAATGCCGAGCGCTTCGCCTTCCTACGCTGGGGCGCGCAGGCGTTCGACAACTTGCGCATCGTGCCGCCAGGCAACGGCATCTGCCACCAGATCAACCTCGAATACCTTGCGCGGGTGGTGTGGACGAGTGACCGGGAAGGTCCGAAAGGCATGCGGCGGATCGTCTACCCGGATTCGGTCCTCGGCATGGACAGTCATACGGCGATGATCAACAGCCTCGGCATACTCGGCTGGGGGGTCGGCGGCCTCGAGGGCGGCGCCGGCGCGTTGGGTGAGTCGGTCGCGATGCTGGTGCCGGAAGTGATCGGCTGCCGGCTTATCGGCAAACCGCGCCCCGGCGTCACCTCGACCGACCTCGTGCTCACCGTGACGCAAGCGCTGCGGCGCCACAAGGTGGTGGACAAGTTCGTCGAATACTTCGGGCCCGGCGTGGCGGAGTTGTCGTTGCCTGATCGCGCCACGATCGCCAACATGAGCCCCGAGAACGGCGCGACCATGGGCTTCTTCCCGGTGGATGCGGAGACGGTGCGCTATCTGGCGCTGACCGGCAGGAACGCGGCGCAAGTTGCCCTGGTCGAGGCCTATTGCAGGGCGCAGGGATTGTGGCGCGAGCCGGAAATGCCGCCGGCGGAGTTCACCGAGGTCATCGAGATCGACCTCTCGGCCGTGGAGCCGAGCGTGGCAGGACCCAGCCGGCCGCAAGACCGTGTCCCCTTGGGGAAGGCGCCCGAGGCTTTCAGAAATTTCATGTCGGCTTCCAAGCGCCGGGAAAAGGAAGCCTCGACATCGTCGCTGAAGGACGGCGACGTCGTGATCGCCGCCATCACCAGCTGCACCAACACCTCCAATCCCTCGGTGATGATCGGCGCCGGCCTGCTGGCGCGTAACGCGATCGCGCGCGGGCTGAAGACGCGCTCCTGGGTGAAGACGTCGCTGTCGCCGGGGTCGCGCGTCGTCGCCGACTATCTCGCGAAAAGCGGACTGCAGGCATCGCTCGATGCGCTTGGCTTCCAGCCTGTGGGCTTCGGCTGCATGACCTGCATGGGGAATTCCGGCCCGTTGCCCGCGCCGGTTGCCAAGGCGATCGAGGTCGATGGCCTTGCGACCGTTGCCGTCCTTTCGGGCAACCGCAATTTCGAAGGCCGCATCCATCCTGAGGTGCGTGCGAACTTCCTCGCCTCGCCGCCGCTGGTGGTGGCCTACGCGCTTGCTGGCAGCGTGCTTGCCGATCTCGCCGGCGCCCCGCTTGGCGAGGACCGCGAAGGCCGTCCGGTGTACCTGCGGGACATCTGGCCCGATGAGGACGAGGTCCGCAAGATCATCGGGGACGTCGTCACGCCGACGCTTTTCCGTGAGCGCTATGCCACGATCCTCGAGGGCACGCCCCAGTGGCGGGCGCTGCGCGGCGGCACGGGCACCACGTTTCCCTGGACCGCCAGCAGTACCTTCATCCGGCGGCCGCCGTTCTTCGAGGATATGATTGCGGTGCCGCTTGAGCCTGCCGACATCCGCGGCGCGCGCGTGCTTGCGATATTCGGGGACACGTTCACCACCGACCACATTTCGCCCATCGGCGCCATTTCGGCGGGTACGCCGGCCGCCGAGTACCTGGCATCGCTCGGCGTTGCGCCGCGCGATTTCGTCAATTACGCCGCGCGGCGCCTGAACCACGACGTGATGATCCGAGGCACATTTGCGAGCATCCGGGCGCGCAACGAAATGACGCCGGATGTCGAGGGCAGCAGCACCGTGCATCATCCGGATGGCGCGCGCATGCCGATCCACGCCGCGGCGGCGCGGTATCGGAGCGAAGGGGTACCGCTTGTGGTAATTGCGGGTGCCGAGTACGGTGCCGGATCGTCGCGCGACTGGGCCGCGAAAGGCACACGTCTGCTAGGCGTGCGCGCGGTGATCGCCGAGACATTCGAGCGAATTCACCGCTCCAACCTCGTCGGAATGGGCGTGCTGCCGCTCCAGTTCGCGAACGGCATCACGCGCAAGACGCTCGCCTTGACCGGAACGGAGCTCTTCGACATCATCGGCATCAGCGGCAATGCAGCGCCACGGAGCGAGCTCGAGTGCACCATCACGCGCGCCGATGGCCGGCGTGAAAAGCTCGGATTGCTGTCGCGCCTGGACACGACGCGCGACGTAGATTATTTTCGTCATGGCGGCCTGCTGCACCACGTGGTGCGCAGCCGTCTCACTCGCGAGGTAGCTGCATGAGTCCGAGGAAGAAATTGCGCGCCCTGTTGGCGAAGGCCGACTATGCCATCGTGCCCGGAGCCTACGACACGCTGACCGCAAGGCTGGTGCAGCTCGCGGGTTTCGATGCGGTATACCTGACGGGCGGCGGCTATTCGCGTGCGAACGGGTATCCCGACGTCGGGCTGCTCACGATGACGGAGATCACGCAATGGATCTCGCGCACCGTGGAAGCCGTGGAGATCCCGATAATCGCCGACATGGATGCCGGCTACGGCAATGCGCTCAACGTGGTGCGCAGCGTGCGTGAATACGAGAAAACCGGCGTTTCCGCGTTCCACCTCGAAGACCAGGTCTCGCCCAAGAAGTGCGGCCACTACGAGGGGAAGCAGGTGGTGAGCAAAGCCGAGATGGTTGGCAAGATCAAGGCCGCGGTGGATGCGCGGCGCGATCCCGACATGGTCATCATCGCGCGCTCGGATTCGCGCGCCATCGAGGGATTGCAGGCGGCGATCGACCGGGTTAACGCGTACCTGGAGGCGGGCGCCGACGTCGGATTCGTCGAGGCTCCGCAGTCGGCCGAAGAGCTCGCCGCCGCCGCGCGGCAGCTGATCAAGCCGGCGCTCGCCAATATCTTCGAGGGCGGCAAGACGCCGACGCTGCCGGCGCGCGAATTGAAGGCGATGGGCTACCGGATCGGCATCTATCCTTCGCAGACTCATCGCGCGGCGATCGCCGCCGCGAAGAAAGTTCTCGCGGTGCTGAGGCGCGATGGCGACACCGTGGCCATCGAAGGCGAACTAGCCACCTTCAACGATCGCGAGGAGGCGGTGAACGCGGGGCATTGGCGCGATCTGGAGACGAAGTACCTCAAGAATGTCTGATCTCCCCGACCTGGGCGGTATTTCGCGCCATCCCGTCGACGCCGCGCTGAAGCCCTGAACCTACGGAGGAGCAGATGATCCAGATCACGGACATGGACCATGTGGTTCTGCGAGTGCGCGATCTGGAGCCGATGATCGATTTCTATTGCAGGGTGATCGGCTGCAGCGTCGAGTGGCGCCGGCCGGATCTCGGCCTGGTGCATCTGCGCGCCGGTTCGGCGCTGATCGATCTGGTAACCGTCGACGGACCGACCGGCTCGCGCGGTGGCGCGGGCCCTGGGGCCGAGGGTCACAACCTCGATCACTTCTGCCTGAGGGTCAAGGACTTCGATCTCGATGCGGTGGTCAAGCATCTCGAAGCCAATGCCGTCGCAATCAGAAAAATCGCATCGCGCTACGGCGCCAATGGTCGCGGCATGTCGATCTATATCGACGACCCGGAGGGCAATGGCGTAGAACTCAAGGGCACAGACGGGACCCCGGATCCGCAACAGCAGGCAGCGAAAGCAGGCAATCGATAACTTATGCCACCCGCATTCTTTCAGGGAATCAGCACCAGCGTGCCGGTCGTCCGGCCGCTTTCGAGCAGCCGGTGAGCTTCGGCCGCCTCCGCAAGCGGGAAGCAGCGCGGCGCGGCGGGCCGCAACGCACCGCTGGCGATGGCGTCGAATACCTCCTGCGCGGCGGCCCGCAGTTCCGTTGGGTTCGCGGTGTAGTCGCCGAAACGTACCCATGAGAGAGACAGGCTGCCGCGGTCGCGCAGCACGTTGACGGAGAAGGGCGGCACCAGTCCGGAGGAGTTGCCGAAGCAAACCAGGTGGCCGCGCGGGGCGAGGCAGGAAAGGGATCCCTCCCAGGTTTCTCGCCCCACGGGATCGTAGACCACCGGCACGCCGCCGCCGGAAAGGTCGCGTACGCGCGCCGGCCAGTCGTCGCGACCGCGCACGAACACGGCCTCGTAGCCCGCGGCGTGCGCAGCGTCGACCTTGTCCTCCGCGCCGACGATTCCGATCGCGCGTGCGCCGATTGCTCGTAGCCACTGGCCCGCGAGTGTCCCGACGCCGCCGGCCGCCGAGTGGAAAACCACCCAGGCGCCCGACGAAACGCGAAACACGCGGCGTACCAGCATATGAACCGTCAGCCCCTTGAGCAGTACTGCTGTCGCGATGCGATCCGATATGTCGGGTGGAACCGCCACGCAGCGCTCGGCGGGGAAGTTCCTCAGGTCGCGGTAGGAGCCGAGCGGCTGCGAAGCGTAGGCGACCCGATCGCCGACGCGGAAGCGCTCGGCGCCTTCGCCCAGCGCCTCGACCGCGCCCACCGCCTCCATTCCGAGCACCAGCGGCATCGGGGCGGTGCGTAGGGCCTCATAGTCGCCGCGCCTGCCGTGTATATCGGTGAAATTGACGCCGATCGCGGTCTGTCGGATGCGGACCTCGCCGGGACGCGGGGCGCTGTCCGCAACCACGCGCGCCTCCAGCACTTCCGGACCGCCGAAGCGGTTGAGTATGATTTCGCGCGCCATCTATATGCTCAAGCCTTCTTTCCGTGGGTTGCACAGGACCGTCACCATGATCACGACCCGATTGACGTGGCCGATTCCAGGACGATCCAGTGTCGAACATTTCGGACTATGCCCATCGTCCGCACCACCTGTCTATCGAAATCGGCGGACACCTTGGTTGGACGTTTTGCAACGAGCATCCAATTTCGCCGCTCAAAGTTGCCAATCGGAGCGAACACTTTTCGGCAGGCGCGTCGGAAAGCTATACTGGGCTGAAATATGAAGAAGAGGGGTGTTTCATGAAACGTGGCACGGGACGCTGAAGCGATGCGCATTGCCATCATGGGCGCCGGCGGGGTCGGCGGATATTGCGGTGGGCGGCTCGCGCAGGCCGGACACGAAGTCGTGTTCATCACGCGCGGTGAGCATCTGCGCGCGATACAGGCAGGCGGATTAAAGCTGGTCGGGGCAGCGGGCGAGGTCGTCATCGCAGACGCGCAGGCAACCGACACCACCTCGCGCATCGCGCCGGTGGACGTCGTGCTGTTCTGCGTGAAACTGTTCGATACGGAGGACGCGGCGCGCGCTGTCGCGCCGCTGCTTGCGAAGGGCGGGGTGTGCATCACGCTACAGAATGGCGTGGACGGACAGCATCGCATCGGCGCGATCGTCGGCGACGACCGCGTGATGGGCGGCATCGCTTTCATATCGGCACTGATCGAATCGCCCGGCGTCATTCGCTACACGTCGATGGCACCGTCGATAAAGTTCGGTGAGGCTGACGGGCAGATGACCGAGCGCGCAGTCCGCTTCCGCGACGCCTGCACGGCTGCGGGGATCGGCGCGGAGGTCGTCGCGGACATACGCGTCGCGCAGTGGCACAAATTCGTGGGCCTGACGACGAACTCGGCGCTGTCGAGCCTCGTACGCAAGCCCGCGGGAGTTGTTTACCATGACCCCGATATCGCGGCGCTGGCGCGCGCCATGTTTGCGGAAGCTGCAGCGGTAGCCGGCGCGATGGGCATCGGGCTGCCCAACGACATCGTGGAGTGGCAGATCCAGAACCATCAGAAATTCCCGCCGGAGATGTATGCGTCCATGTACCATGACCTTGTGCGCGGCCGGCGACTCGAGCTGGACAGCCTCTCCGGTCTGATCATCAAGAAGGGGCGCGAGCTGGGCGTTCCGACGCCACATCACGCGATGGCGTACGCGTGTCTCAAACCCTACGTCAACGGCAGTCCTGCGGGCTAAGCTAGGTCCGGACCGAATCGGATGATGCCGCCAGGCGCGGCGCGCGCGAGCCGCGCACGAGCACATGGCCTTCGAACATGCGCCGCTGGGTACGGTAGAATGCTCCCTGCTCGGCGTACCACTGGCCGTCGAGCTTCCTCACGGTCGCGGCCACGGTCAGTACGCCCGAGGGCATGGCGATCCTGATTTCGGATTCCGGGTTACCGGTCGGGCGAATTGCATCGGATACCACGCTGCCCGGGAGCCGTGCCGCCACGGCCATGCACAGCGATGCGGTGAGCGGCAGTGCCCGGTGCGGCTGTCCATTCGACATCATGCGGCCCGTGAGGTCCGCCATCGCCCCATCGAGCGCCTCGCCTGCCAGGGTGCGTGCATCCTGCGGCGGCGAGACGAAACCCACGAAGGGCACCATCGCGCGATTCCGGGCCTCTTCCTCGGTTTCTGCGATGCCCATCGCTACGGACGCCGCGATCCGGATCGCGGCCAGCCTGTCCCGCAGGTCGGGATTGGCGTCGATCTCGTCCGGAAGCTCCGTGCCCGCGAGTCCGAGATCGGCCGCGCGGGCAAAGACGCACGCGTTGGCCGCATCCACCATTGATACGCGGTACTTGCCGCAGCCCGGCACGTCCAGGAGATCCGCCACGTTGCCAGTGGGTAGGAGCTTCCCGGTGGTCGCGCCGCCCGGCTCGCGAAACTCGAGCTTGACCGGCGCGCCGGTCCCGGCCACGCCCGGGATGGCCAGGTCGCCGTCCACTGCCGCCTTGCCGCCGTCGAGGGAAAAGCGCGACCAGATGATCTTCTTCGTATTGGTGTTATGGATACGCACCCGCGCATCGGGGCCCGACACCTTCACCATCTCCTCGTCCACTGCGAACGGGCCCATCGCGGACGACATGTTGCCGCAGTTCCCGCCATAGTCCACCCTGGCTTCCTTCACCTGAACCTGCGCAAACGTGTAGTCGATGTCGGCGTCATCCCGCGTCGGCGGCCCCACGACGCAAACTTTCGAGAGCGACGAGACGCCCCCGCCCATGCCGTCGAGCTGCCGCCCGTAGGGATCCGGGCTGCCGATCGCTGCGAGAAAAATCTCGTCCCAGTCTGCGCGGTCGCGCGGCAGATCTTTTGCATTGAACACGACGGCGTTGCTCGTGCCGCCGCGCATGAAAACCGCCGGTATCTTCAGCTGGCGCACAGCGTCACTCGGCAGCGCGCCCGGCGATGCGGCCGAAGACAGTCGTCGCGCGCGGGGATCGGATAGGTGAAGGGTTCCCCATCACGTGATGGCGATGCAATCGATCTCGACGTCGAACTTCTTGGGCCACGACCCTACGTTGCAGAATACGCGTGCGGGCGGGTTGCGCTTGAAGTACTTTCGATACACGTCGTTCACTTCGTCGAAGTACGCGGCGTTAGTGATGTAGACCGTGCACTTGACCACCTTGTCCATGGACGAGCCCGCCGCCTCCAGGCACACCTTGATGTTGTCGAGGACCATCCTGGTTTGCCGCGCGATGTCGACAAGGGGGATTTTCCCGGTCCGGCGGTCGACGGGCGGCTGACCCGAGACGAAGATGAATCCCCCGGCGCGAACCACCGCCGAAAGGGGGATGCCTTCCTTCTTCAGGTGCTTGCTAATTCCGGGGACATCAATGATTTCCTTTTTCATCAGGGTTTCCTATTGAAGGAAGATGGTCGTCCTGGGGAATCGCGCCCAGACAGGTCGCCGGAATTTATCATGCGAGCGTGCGGCCGAAGCGACTCAATGCGCAAAGCGCCGGACTCCGCCGTCGACATGCATGACCTGACCGGTGATGTATCGCGCCCGAGGCGAGCACAGGAACGTCACGAGAACGCCCAGATCATCCGGCTCGCCGATATAGCCCACGGGGCAATTCTGCGCGATCCAGGATGCGCGGGCTTCCTCCGTCGGAAGGATACGTTGGTCGATCTGCTCGGAGTGGAGGCGACCCGGTACGACGCAGTTCACCGTGACGCCATCCCTGGCGACGGTGCGCGACAAGGCCTTGGCCCAGATGTGCGTTGCGCCGTTCGGCGGGTTCGCGGCATTGATGATCGAAGGCTCATCTCCGCCGGTGACGTTGATGATCCGGCCGAACTTTCTCTCGCGCATCATCGGCACGAAGGCATGGGCCAGGCGCCGTCCGGCGGTGTAATTGAGCAGCATCGCCTCTTCCCATTCCGCCTCGGTACCGAGGCCCGACAGCGGACGGGAGCTTCCGGCGTTGTTCACCAGGACGTCCAGGCTCCCGAAGCGATCCATCGTCTGCTCCTTGATGCGCTCGGCGGCACCGCTGGCGGTGATATCTTCGACGATGACCAGCGGGCGCTCCCTGCCCGTTGCGGAGATTTCATTCGCCGCTTTCTCGAGCAGGTTGCCACGTCGCGCTACGACCGCCAGACGACAGCCTTCCTCACCCAGGAGGGTCGCAATCGAGCGTCCAAGTCCCATGCTGGCGCCGGTGACCAGCGCGATCTTGCCTGCGAGTTGAAGATCCATGCGACTGCTCCCTTCGATGTTTTGCTGAAAGCTACCGGCTGAAGCCGATGGGATCGAGTTGTTGTCTGACCGTCCGCTCAGGCGTCGCCTGAACGCCTGCAAACGTTGCGTGGGCGCGAGACTGGCAAGCGCGAGTCCGAGAGCGTCTTTGGCCCAGTGGGTGCGCTCGTCGTCCGATCACGAGGACGGTGGCGTCGCGCGTGGATACGAGCGATCAGCCGGCTACGCCCGCGGATGTCACGCGCTCGGCCGACCTGCTCGTCTACCCTCCTGCCGCGAAGTTGCTTCTCACTCGACCGCATCCCGTTGGTTGTGCTTTGGTTTGGGGTGATCGCCTTCCTCGGAGATGCTCTCGCGTACGTCGTGCTCGATCATCTGCCAGATTGCGTCAATGTAGCCGATGAAACGCGGCGTGCGCTTCACGGCGAGGTCGCGCGGGCGAGGGATCTCGATGGAAACGATTTCCTTGACGCATCCGGGACGCCGGCCCAGGACCACCACCCGATCGGCAAGATAAACCGCCTCGTCGATCTGATGAGTGATGAACATGACGGTCTTGCGACCGGCGTTCCAGATCCGCAGCATCTCCGTCTGCATGATCTCGCGCGTTTGCGCATCGAGCGCCGAAAAAGGCTCATCCATCAGCAGCACGTCAGGATTGATCGCAAGGGCGCGGGCGAGGTTCACGCGCTGGCGCATCCCGCCGGAGAGCTGCCATGGATAATAGTTCTCGAATCCCTCCAACCCTACGAGCTTGAGCAGCGACTGCGTATGCAGGCGGGTGGCAGCATTGCGTTGGCCGTTGATTTCCAGCCCGACCAAGGCGTTGCTCATTACCGTGCGCCAGGGAAGAAGACAGTCGGATTGGAAAACGAAGCCGCGGTCGGCACCGGGTCCCTTCACGTGCTTTCCGTCGATTGCGACGTCGCCGAGGTCGGCTTCCTCGAGCCCCGCAACGATGCGCAGCAAAGTTGTCTTTCCGCATCCCGACGGCCCGACGACGCATACAAACTCGCCTTCGGCCACATCCAGGTCGACGCTCTTGAGCGCGACGAGATCGCTGAACTGCTTGTGCACACCACGGATCGTGAGCTTCACCGGCGTGACACCCTCGATCGAACGGTCTGTCAGCGACGATTCCATGGCACCAGCTTCTTCTCGAGATAGTGGCAGCCGGCGGTCAGGCTGATGCCGGCTGCAGCCAGCACGATGACGCCGGCGAAGAGCTTGGGCATTGCAAAGGACTCGGCCGCCTGAAGGATCATGAAACCTACGCCGGCGCGGGCACCAAAGAGCTCGCCGACGACGACTCCGATCAGGCCGCGGCCGATTCCCAGCCGCAGGCCGGCGAGCATGAAGGGCAATGCCGAAGGCAGGCTGACTTTGGTGAATATCTGAAACTGGTTGGCACCGAAGGAGCGAATGGCCTCGATCAGATGGCGATCGGTGGCGCGAATGCCAGCTTCGGTATTGATGATGACCGGGAAGATCACCACGCTGATAACCACCACGATTTTCGACCAGATCCCGATGCCGAACCACAGGATCACCAGCGGCGCGACGGCGATGATCGGGGTCGCATAGAGCCCGGACACCCATGGGCCTATCAGCGCCGATCCCGTGCGGTAAGCCGCCATGAGCAGCCCGATCACGATGCCGGCAACGCAGGCGATCACGTACCCGTACAGGAACTCCTGGCCGCTTACCCAGATATTTTTCTGCAGTTCGCCGGAGCGCCACAGTTCGACCATCGCGGCCCAGGTCTGCAGCGGCGTCGCGAGGAACAGAGAACCGCCGACACTGCGACCGATCAGCTCCCATAACAGGATGCCACCGATCACGGATACCCACGAGAGGATCGGAAAGGCCGCCCTTTTCAGCTTGTCTCGCCGCTGCTTGGCGGCGAGCTTTTCGGCGATCGCGGCCGACGGGTCGAGCGCGTCCAGAGTCAACGTCGCTGCGCAGCGTTAACGAAGGTCGCGTCGTAATAATACGATGTGGGTCGGTTCGGGTTCTTGATGTCGCCGGCTGCGGCCAGCGCAGCAAGGGCGTTCTTCAACCCCTCTTCGGTCAGCTCGCCATCCACACGATAAGCCTTCACCTTGTTTGCCACATCCCAGGTCTGCAGGGCTTCGTCGACGCTGGTGCCGCCGGCCTTGGCAAGAATTTCCGAAGCTTCCTTGCGATTCTGCCAAAGGTACTCGGTGGCCTTGTTGTGCGCCCTGACGAACGCCATCAGGGTTGCGCCATTCTGGCTGACCCAGTCGCGGTTGACGACGAAAGCCATGATGGGCAGCGCCCCCAGATAAGGCGCCATCGGACCCAAGTCCGAATAGCCTTGCTCGAGGAGCTTGAAGCTCTGCGGCGGCGAAATCACCGCGCCCTCGACGCCGCCGGCGATCAGCGCCGCCATGCGATTGGTGGTCGAGCCGGCGAAAAGTACTTGAGCATCGCGCTGACCGTCGAAGCCGTGTTTCTTCGCCATGGCGTTCCACCACAAATTTGTGATGTCCCCCTGTCCACCCGTGATGACGCGCTTGCCTTTCAGATCTTCCACGGTCTTGATCGACTTCGCACCGATCATCCAATGCAGCCCGGCATCCATCCCATTGAGAAAGGCGACGACCTGTGCGCCGCTTTCGATTGCCCGAAAGGTATCGACGACCGACGAGTTTGATATCTGGCTGGCCTTGGCTGCGAGCATCTGCAAGGCCTTCGCGCTCTGCCCGGCGCGCACCCAGTCGACCTTGATGCCTTCGGCCTCGAAGAAACCCTTTTCGCGCGCAACAATGGCCGGCCAGCAGGAGGAGTTCTCGGTGACGTAACTCAGCGTGACGGTGGGCATGCCCTGGGCGAAGAGCAGGCCGGGTGGGAGCATGAGTGCCCCCGCGAGCAGGACAAACCGAACGTTGCGAAGTGCGAAGGCATTGCAGCTGGATTCGACGGTATCCATACACTCCTCCTCGGTGGGCGCGGCGCGAATATACCCCAGAATTCCGGATCCGGGCTCGCCTTCATCCAGGAGGGTGAGAAGGGGAAGGGCAGTGATGTGGGAAGCGCTTCCCCTCCGGCCAGCCGCCAGTACAGGCGTGGCGTCCGCGTCTCTGGTCTATTGTGTCGTCGCGCTGATCCCAGAGTCCGGTCGGAAACTTTTGTATACTGATCGGGCATCAGGCCGGTGGGCGTGCCGATTGGTGATGCGGTTGGTGCTGCGATTGGTGAACCGATTTGCACTGCGCATCGGCCAGGCGGGTGATCAGGCCATTCATCGGCATTCAGCCGGAAGGAACAATGAAAAAGGAAATCATAAGCGTCCCGGGGATCAGTAACCGTCTGAAGAAAGCCAGGATTCCGCTCTCGACTGCGGTGCGCGGCGGCGGATTCCTGTTTGTCTCTGGGCTTCCACCGCTCGACCGGAAGACTGGCAAGGTCCCGATCGCCGACATCACCCGGCAGACCGAGATGGTGCTCGACAACATCAAGTTCACCCTCGAGGCCGCAGGCTCGTCCCTCGACAAGGTGGTCAAGTGCAACGTGTTCGTCACCAGCTCCGCTTACTTCGACGAAGTGAACGCGGTGTATCGCCGATACTTCCGGCGCGATCCGCCGGCGCGCGTATTCTGCAACGTTGGAGCCTGGGCGCAGAAATTCGATATCGAAATCGAATGTATCGCCATTGCCTGACCGCAAGATGTCAGTGAACGACGGGACTGCCGCCCTCGCACGCTTCGCTGACGGGATTACCTACGCCGCGCTGCCATCTGCGGTGCGCGAGCGCGCCACGCTGATCATGCTCGACACCCTCGGCGTGATGATCTGGGGAAGCCAGGATCCTTTTCTCGTTCTGCTGCGATCCAGCTACTCGCGCGCGTATTCGCCGGGAAAGGCGACCGTGATAGGCACCAGCGGTCGGTTCGATCCGGGCCTCGCGGCTTTGCTGAACGCGGCGGCATGCACGGTGACCCAGTTGAGCGAAGGACACCGCCGCTCGCGGGGCGATCCCGGGCCCCACATCGTCCCCGCGGCCCTGGCCGTCGCCGAGATCGAGCGCGCATCAGGAGAAGCGCTGCTCGCCGCGATGGTGGCCGGCTATGAAGTGGCCGTCCGCGTCGGTCTCGCGCTCGCCCCGCTCAACCCTGACCAGCACGTGCACGGACATTGGGCGTCGATCGGCGCGGCGGTCGCAGCCGTCAAGCTGCTGGGCGGAAAAGCGCGCGAATTGCAGCAGGCGATCGAAGGGACGGCCGCGCTGCTCATTTATGCTCCGACCGCCACGGTCATTGAAGGCACAACCGTTCATCATCTCTACGTCGGATCGGGCCTTCAGGCAGCCATCGGCGTCGGCTACGGCATACGAGCCGGCATGACAGCCAGCGTCGGCACCCTGGAAGGTTATGTGAGCCGCCGCAGCGGGGATTCGTTCGATCCATCGAAACTGGCAGCGGGCCTGGACCCGGCGGACCCCACATACGAGATCCTCAACAACTACTTCAAGTTCTACCCGGTCTGTGCCCAGGTCATTACGGCCATCGAGGCCGTCGACGAGATTCGCCGTCAGGTTCCTGAGGTGGGGCGCGTCCGCGCCGTCACCGTCCGGGTCACTGCGGCGGCCGCGGCTCTCTGCGGTGGTCGTGATGTGCGCACGACGCTCGCATCCAAGTTCAGTATTCCGTGCATGGTGGCTGCCCGGCTCCTGTACCCGGGGCAGGGATCCCGCGAACTCCATGCCCTCGACTTGGAAGCCGGGCCGCTGAACGCGATGATCCGGCGCGTCGCCGTCGTCGCGGATTCGTCATTGTTCCCGCCGTATCCCGACGCCCGTCCGGTGGTCGTAGAGGTCGAGTTGAATGATGGCGAGCTACTCGTGGCAAGGAGGCAAATTCCCATTGGAGACTTTTCCGGCAATCCGATGCCGTTGTCCGCAATCGTGTCGAAGTTCAAGGAGCTCGTGAAGCCGATTCTCGGCGACGGCCGCACGGCGAAGCTGTCCGGCCTTGTCCAATCTATCGCCACGTGCTCCGATGTCCGGGCTATGACCGCAATTACCGTTCAGTGAACTGCGCAATCCGCAGGCCGCCCTGTCAGGGATTGATCTTGTCAGCCCCTCGCGCGGCGTCCGGCGCTGCTTCCCGCGATGCGCCCGAATACGGCCCCCGACATCAGGCCTGCGCCGCCAAGATAGTTTTCGTAGAAGATGCCGCCCACTATTTCGCCCGCGGCATACAGTCCAGGTATCGTGCGATCGCTGGTGTTCTGCACTTCGCAATGCTCGTTGATGCGCAGTCCGCCGAAGGAGAAGGTGATGCCGCAGGTGACGACGAAGCCCGTATAGGGCGGCTTGTCCAAGGGCAGGGCCCAGTTCGACTTCGGCGGAGTGATGTCCCGCGGTCGAGACGCCGTCGAGAATGGCCGGGTTGTACTTGCCGGGCTTGCAGGCGGCGTTGAAGTCGCGCACTGTGCGCGACAGTCCGTTCGCGTCGATTCCGAGCTTTGCCGCAAGTTCCTCGATGGTCGGTGCTTCGGCCTTGGTCACCTGGCGTATGCGGTATTCGTCGCGCACCATGCCTATGGTCTTCGCGTCGAAGATCTGGACCGCGGTGCGCTTCGGCTGCTTCATCACTTCGCGTCCGTACTTGGCGTAGGTGTGGTTGCGGTAGTCGGCGCCTTCATCGACGAACCGCTCGCCCTTCAGGTTGACGACGATACCGATCGGATAGGAGTGCTTCTGGAAATTATCCAGCACCACGCGATCGCCGAAGGGCGGGGCGCTGATGTCCCACTGCACGGCATGGCAGGTGGACCATCCGCCGAATGCTTGGCATCGATGTCCAGAGCGGCACGCAGGCCGTCTCCGGTGTTGTAGCGGGTTCCCCTGACCAGGCACGATTCCCATCCCGGACCGTAGTAGCGCACGCGCATCTCCGGATTGGCCTCGAAGCCGCCGCAGGCGAGCACGACAGCTTTCGCGTGGATATCGGCGTACCCATCCGGTCCCATGACTTGAACGCCGGTGACGGCGCCTGATTTGTCCTGCAGCAGCCGGCGCATGGCCGTCGCGTAGCGGATCTCGACGCCCACGCGCTCGGCCTGCTTGATCAGCTGGTCGACCAGTCCCCAGCCGCCACCGACGGCCTCGATATTGACCCCGCCGTAGAAGTGGTGCTTGCCGTCAACCTTGTAGGACTGGCGTCCGAACATCGGGAGGAACCGCACACGATTTTGGCGCATCCACCGCATGGTGTCGCGCGAGCGGCCCACCAGCAGCTCCGACAGCGTGTCGTCGGTCTGACCTTCGGTCACGCGGCGAAGGTCCTCCAGGTAGTCTTCCTTCTTGAGTATCGGCAGGACGATCTGGCTCGCCTCGGCCTCCGAGAGGTCGTCCAGGATGTCGCTGCGCAGGTCGTCGAGTCCATCGTGTACGAAACGGAACCCGCCCGCGGTGAAGAGCGAATTGCCGCCGCGTTCGTCGAGGGGTGCCTTCTCCAGCACCAGTACCTTTCCGGCGCCGTGCTTCTTGCGCAGAAATGGCGGCACATAGAGCCGCATTGCCTGCTCCGACGACGATGACATCGAACTGGTCCGGCGACATTCATCCTCCTGTCATGGAAAATTCATCGAATCGCACGGGCCCGCGCCCTGTGGCGGCGGCGACCTTGTCTCCAAGCCTGCATCCGGACATCCCTCAACTTGCGAGCGCGATGCACTCGATTTCCACTTTCATTCCGGCGCTCAACTGGACGCCGCAGGTCGTGCGGGCCGGCGGATCTCTTGGAAAGAACTGCCGGTAGACCCCATTCATGTTGTCGAACTCGAGCATGTCGTAGAGCAGAACATTGATCTTGACCACGCGCTCGAGGGAGGACCCGGCCGACTCCAGCATGTGGCTCATGTTCGAGAGCGTCTGGCGGGTTTCGTGCGCGACGGTGCCGGGACTGCGCTCTCCCGTCGTCGGGTCGACCGACAACATGCCGGACAGGAAGATGAAGTCCCCGACCCTGATTCCGGGGCTGTGGGGAAGGTTGAGATTGCGGGACACGTTCAGCTTCTCGTTTTGCGGGGCGATAATTTCTCGGGTGATGGACATATGCGTTCTTTCGGCGTCAAACGATGGCAATCGCGTCGAGCTGTACCTTGAACGCGTCGACGATCTGGACGCTCCATACGGTCCGCGCGGGTGGCCCGTTCGGCACGTACTGCCGGTAGACACGGTTGAGGGCGTCGTACTCGATGCGATCGTAGATCATGGCGTGAACCTGCACCAGGCGATCTAGCGACGATCCGGCGCTTTCGAGTACCAGCTTCAGGTTCTGGAAGACGCGATGGGCCTCGCTCGTCACCGTTCCGTTCAACCGCTCGCCGCTGTCGGGATCGATCGCGACCGTACCCGACACGAAGACGTAGTCCCCGGCGCGAACCGCGGCGCTCTGAGGCCAACCAAAACCCGCGGCCATGTCGAGGCCGAGACTCGGGGGCGGTACGATGATCCGGGCGATCGTGCTGGTCGCCATTTATGCTTCCAGCTCCCGGCGCTCCGCCTGAACGACGGCGACGGTTGCGTCCATGCACGCGTGTCGAGCCCATTCTGCGGCAAGCAGCACGCGCTCATCATCATCGTAGTTTCCGACGAACTGCACGCCGAGCGGCAATCCGGATGTGCTTCGACCTGCGGGAAGCGTCACGCACGGCACGCCGAGCAGGGTCCAGTTGCGGTTGAAGAGCGAGCTGCCGGAGTTTTCTATCCCGGCCGGCGCCTCACCCGGAACGCTGGGCGTGAGCAGGACGTCACGGTCGACAAAGGATGCAGCGAGGACTTGCCGGCATATCCTCGCATGGCGCATCGCCTCGTCGTACTTTTCGCGCGGAATCGCGGCGGCGGTGGCGAGGGTTTCGCGCAGATGATCGCTCAGGAGGTCCGGGTGATTGAACCGCTCCCAGGCGAGGCTGTGTGCCGCTTCGAAGTTCATGATGAGCGCCTGGTCTTCGTAGAGCCGGTCGAAATCCGGAGTCAGTTCGACCTCGTGCACCTCGGCCCCCTTGCCGGACAGGGCGGCAGCAGTGCTTTCCAGCAGCGCCTGCGTGTCGGGAGAAGCATCCTTCCAGCGTGATGTGCGGAGCAGTCCGATGCGCGGCGCGTGCGTGAGCGCGGCGGCGAAATCGGGAAGCGCGCGTCCCGAAACCGCGTGGGTGAGCAGCGCACAATCCTCGACGGTGCGCGCCATTACGCCGATAGTGTCGAGCGACTCGGCGAGTGCCTTGAGCCCTGCACGATTGATCGTGCCGAAGCTCGGCTTGTAGCCCACGATGCCGCAGTAAGCGGCAGGCCGGATCGTGGAACCGCCGGTCTGGGTGCCGAACGTGAGCGGCACCATGAAATCGGCCACCGCGGCAGCTGACCCGCTCGACGACCCGCCGGGCGTATGCGCGAGGTTGTGGGGATTGCGCGTGGGGCCGGGCGTGCGCCAGGCGAACTCCGTCGTCACCGTCTTGCCGAGGACGACGCCGCCCACGTTGCGCACCAGCGCGACACAGGCGGCGTCGGTGCGCGGCTGGTTGCCGCGGTAGATCGGCGAGTTGTACTGGCTCGGTATGTCGGCGGTGTCGATCACGTCTTTGAAGGCAACGGGGACTCCGCCCAGAACGCCTTTGGCACCTGTGCGATCCACCGCGCGCGCTCCCGCGATCGCCGCATCGGGATCGTAGTACGCCCATGCCCGGACATCGCTCTCACGCGCTGCGATCCGGTCGAGGCAGGCTCTGATCAGCTGTTCGGAGGTGATCCTGCCGGCGGCGATCTGGCGGGCGGCCTCGGCGGCGTCAAGGTGGTTGAGATCGTTCATGCGCGCTCCGCGAATCAGTCTGTGCGTAGGCCTTCCGGTCAAAAGGCTACCATGAGGACCCGCGGACCAGCCGGTTACAATTCTCCGACCAAGGTGTACGCAGAGGAAAGCCCATGAGCAGCGAAGTGCGAATGTTATCGGCGAGCGGCATCCTGGGCTATGGCTATCCCGAGGCTTCGCTCAAGGCGGGACTCGAGCGCAAGCCTCACATGATAGGAGTGGACGGCGGCAGCTCCGATCCCGGACCTCATTACCTGGGATCGGGCAAGTCGTTCACCTCGTCTCTCGCAATTCGGCGCGACATTCGCCTGCTGCTCAACGGTGCGGTCGCCAACGGGATACCGATGATGATCGGGACCTGCGGTGGTGCCGGTGGCGAGCCTCATCTGCAACGCTGCATCGAGATCGTGCGGGAGATTGCGCACGAAGATCGATTGAGCTTCAAGCTCGCCGTGATCCACGCGGAACAGGACAAGGGCTATCTCAAGTCTCGCCTGGCGGCGGGAAAGATCACGCCGCTCGGGCCTGCGCCGACGCTGGACGAGGCAACCATCGATCGCGCCGTACGCATAGTCGGCATGATGGGGCCTGAGCCGTACATGCGGGCGCTCGAAGCAGGGGCGCAGGTGATTCTCGCGGGTCGCAGCACCGACCCGGCACCCTGGGCCGCCCTGGCGATGCATCGTGGAATTGGGCCTGGGCCCTCCTGGTACGCGGGCAAGATGCTGGAATGCGCTTGCAACGCGGCCCTGCCCAAAGGCCACGATTGCCTGTTCGTGACCGTGCGTAGCGACTCGGTCGAGTGCGAGCCCACCAACCCGGAGCGGCGCTGCACGCCGCTGTCGGTGGCGGTGCAGGCGCTGCACGAGAACGCAAGCCCGGTAATTCACCGGGAGCCCGGCGGCCAACTCGATACGACCGATTGCGAGATTCGGGCGGTGAGCGATCGCGCCACACGCGTCACCGGAATCCGCTGGACGCCGCAGGCTTATACGATCAAGCTCGAAGGCGCCGAGCAGGTGGGCTATAGCGCGATCACGTTTGCCGGCGCGCGCGACCCGGGCCTGGTCGAGTCGATCGACACGTTCCTGGATAGCGTGCGCGCGTCCATCGCCCTGAAAGTGGGCACCTTCGACGTGCGGTCCGGGGACTATCAGCTCGTTTTTCGCCTTTACGGCAAGAACGGCGTAATGGGCGATCGGGAACCGCGGCGCGAGTTTGTCTCGCACGAGATCGGCATTCTCGCCGAGGTCATTGCCCAATCCCAGGAAATCGCGAACGCTGTGCTGGCGGTCACGCGAGCAAGTCTCTTGCATACGGATTTCGCCGGACGAATGTGCAAGGAAGGGAACATGGCGTTTCCGTTCTCGCCCTCGGACATCGAGCGCGGCCCGATTTACCAGTTCTCGATACGGCACGTGATCGAGCCGAACGATCCTTACGAAATGTTTCCCATCGAATACGAGACGATCTGAGGTGACGATGGCCAAGATCCGCGACCTCGCCAAAGCCTGCAAGAGCAAGAATGCGGGCCCCTACGAACTGACCCTCGACATCATGTTTGGCGACCAGGAAACCTTCGACAAGGTCCGCCGCAGCGGCGTGATCACGCGGGCGCTGTTCGCGAAGCTCTACAGCGTGCCCGAGGGCTCCGTCCTGCTCACCGAGTATCCGCCGGCATTCGCGTTCAAGGCCACCTTCGAGCGCAGGATCGCGTCCGGTGCCGTGGGCGATTCCGATGTCTACGGTGCCCAGCAGCATGCGCCGCTGCTCGATGTCGAGATTCCGATGTAACGCGGGAGCAAAGGGCCTATCGCGCACGGCGCGCACGGCCGCCGCGCGCGCCGCCACCATTGGCGATAATCGGCCCGGCTGACCCGATCTTAGAACGCGGAACGACACCTCGATACCTCATGGCGCGCAGACGCGACGATATTCCCGATCGACCCGCAAGCAAGGACTTGCGTCTGCTCGCACGGATCGGCAGCTTCCTCAAGCCGCACCGGGGCCGGATCGCGGTCGCGGCGACGGCGCTGCTGGTGGCCGCAGGCTGCGTGCTCGTGCTCGGCCAGGGCTTGCGGCAGGTCATCGACGCCGGTTTCGCAGCCCGCGATCCCGCGTCGCTCGACCGCGCGCTGATCGGGCTGCTGGCGGTGGTCGGCGTGCTGTCGATCGCCACCTTCGCGCGCTTCTATTCGGTGTCTTGGCTGGGGGAACGGATCACCGCTGATCTGCGGCGGGCGGTATTCAACCGCATTCTCGATCTGCCGCCGGGATTTTTCGAGGCGACCCGCACGGGAGAAGTGATCTCGCGACTCACGAACGACACCGCGCTGCTCGAGGTGGTGATCGGCTCGTCGGCCTCGTTCGCGGTCCGGAACTTCCTGATCACGACGGGCAGCCTGGTGATGCTGATCGTCACCAGCCCGAAGCTCACCGCGCTGGTGGTCCTCGGCGTGCCGCTGGTGGTTGTCCCGATCCTGCTTTTCGGCCGGCGCGTTCGACGACTCTCGCGTGCTACGCAGGATCGCGTTGCAGACCTGTCGGCATATGTCGACGAGGCGCTGCACGAGATCCGCACCGTCCAGGCGTACGGCCACGAGCCGCACGATCGCCGGCTGTTTGCCGAGCGCGTCGAGAGCACATTCGGCACCGCGTTGCGGCGCATTCGGCAGCGCGCCGCGCTGATCTCGATGGTGATTCTGTTGTCCTTCGGCGCGGTCGGGGTGATTCTCTGGATCGGCGGCCACGACGTCCTGTCCGGACGCCTCAGCGCCGGACAGCTGTCGGCGTTCGTGTTCTATGCAGTGCTGGTGGCCGGTGGCGCGGCGGCGATGTCGGAGGTCATCGGCGATCTGCAACGTGCCGCCGGCGCGACCGAGCGGCTGTTCGAGCTGCTTGCGACCGAACCCGAAATCCGCGCGCCGGCCGATCCCATCGCGCTTCCCGAACCGCCGCGCGGAGCGATCGACTTTATGCGCGTCACATTCTGCTACCCCTCACGCCCGGACGATCCGGCGCTCGCCGATTTCACGCTTGCCGTGCAGTCCGGTGAGCGCGTCGCCCTGGTCGGACCCTCGGGAGCGGGCAAATCCACCGTCTTCCAGCTCCTGTTGCGCTACTACGAGCCGAGCACGGGCGAGGTTCGGCTCGACGGCTGCGATGTCCGGCGCGCCGATCCGCGCGCGGTCCGCAGTCGCTTCGCGCTCGTCCCGCAGGATCCGGTGATATTCGCGGAATCGGTGCGGGAGAACGTCCGGTATGCGCGACCGGATGCGAGCGACGCCGAGGTACTCGAAGTCTGCGCCGCGGCGTATGCGATGGAGTTCATCGAGCGACTCCCGGCAGGGCTCGATACTTTTCTCGGCGAGCGCGGCGTGCGTCTGTCCGGCGGTCAGCGGCAGCGCCTCTCGATCGCGCGCGCGCTGCTCGCCGACCGGGCGGTACTGCTGCTCGACGAGGCGACGAGCTCGCTCGACGCACAGAGCGAGCGGTACGTCCAGCTGGCGCTCGCGCGCCTCATGGAGGGCCGCACCACGCTGATCATCGCGCATCGGTTCGCGACCGTGCAGGGCGTCGACCGGATCGTGGTCATGGACCAGGGCCGTATCGTTGCGTCGGGCGTGCACGCCGAACTCATGCGCGCCGGCGGTCTCTATGCCCGACTCGCAGCGCTGCAATTCATGACGGAGGCCGAAACCGCGTGATCGGGCGCGCTCTCCTGATCATGCTGCTGTGCGTGGCCGCAGTTGCAGCCCACGCGCAGGACGACGTTCTGAAGATCGGCTCGAAGCGATTCACCGAGTCCTACATCCTCGGCGAGATCATTCGCCAGGCCGCGATGCGCGCTGGAACTCGTGCCGAGCACCGGCAAGGACTGGGTGGCACCGGCATCGTGTTTGCGGCGCTCGAAGCGGGGGCGATCGACGTCTACCCCGAATACACCGGCACCATCGCGCGCGAGATCCTCGATCTTTCGGGAAATCCGACGCTGGAAGAGCTCAACCGTGCGCTTGCGCCGCGCGGGCTCGCGGTGGCCGCGCCGCTCGGTTTCAACAACACCTACGCGCTCGCAATGCGCGACGGGCAGGCGGAGGCGCTCGGGGTGCGCTCGATTTCGGACCTCGCCGCTCACCCGGAGCTGCGTCTCGGGTTCGGGCCCGAGTTCATCGCGCGCCCGGATGGCTGGCCGGGCGTCAAGAAGGCCTACGATCTGCCGCAGCGCACGCCGCCGGCACTCGATCACGGGCTCGCCTACGAGGCGATCGGTGCGGGCCGCATCGACGTGATGGACATCTACTCCACGGACGCCAAGATCGAGCGCTTCGATCTGCGCACGCTCGACGACGACCGGGGATTCTTTCCCAAGTACGACGCCGTGCTCATCTATCGCAACGACGTGCCGCAGCGGTTTCCCGACGCCTGGCAGGCCCTCCTGGCGCTGCAGGGGAAGATCGACGCCAGCCGCATGATCCGGCTCAATGCCGCCGCCGAGCTGGAAGGCCGGACTTTCGCCGAGGCGGCACGGCAGTTTTTCGACGGCTCTACAGGACTCACGTCGGCTGGTCGCGGCACGTTGTGGACCGCTGTGTGGGGGCCGGGCTTCATCCGTCTGACTCGCGAACACCTCGTGCTCGTTTTTGCTTCGCTCGCCGTAGCGATCGTGATCGGCGTGCCGCTCGGGTTCGTCGCTGCCAAGTACCCGGCAACGGGGCAGGGCATCCTCGCGGTGGTCGGGCTGATCCAGACCATCCCCGCGCTCGCGCTCTTTGCCTTTCTCATCGCGCTGATGGAGGCAATCGGCATCCTGCCTGCGCTGGTCGCCCTCTTTCTCTACGCGCTGCTGCCGATCGTACGCAATACGCACGCGGGAATCACCGGAATCCGCGCGAGTCTGCGGCAGGCGGCGATGGCCCTCGGCCTTTCGGCGCGCGATCGGATCATGCTCATCGAGCTCCCGCTTGCCGCACCGACCATCCTTGCGGGGGTGAAGACATCGGCGATCATCAACGTCGGCACCGCGACGATTGCGGCCTTCATCGGCGCCGGCGGCTACGGCGAGCGCATTGTGCAGGGCCTTGCACTGAACGACACCACCCTCATGCTCGCGGGGGCCCTGCCGGCGGCGGCACTCGCAATTCTCGTGCAATTCGGATTCGATGGCCTGGAACGCATGGTGAGTCCGCTATCGCGGGCCGGCGCCGGTTAGAGAAAGATTCGTCATTCATGCGCAAGTGGGAATACAGATCCGGGACTCCAGATCCGACGCACTTCAAGCCTCGCTGGATCCCTGCCTGCACGGGGATCGACTTGGTACGGGCGTTGGCCAGGGCCGCGCGCGCTGTTGTATCATCGGCCAACTCGTTGCGCCGGCCACTCGAACGGCCACCAGAGCGAATCTGCCTTCCGGCGCGCAAGCAGCAGACAGCAAGGGGGACAAGCATGCTTATCGGTATTCCCGCCGAGACTCGCGCGGGCGAGGCGCGTGTCGCCGCGACGCCCGAGACGGTGAAGAAACTCGTCGCCGGCGGTCACCACAAGGTGCTCGTGCAGGCGGGCGCCGGCGCCGGCGCGAGCATCCCGGATGCGGATTTCGCAGCGGCCGGCGCGACGATTGCGGGGTCCCCCGCCGAGGTGTTCACGCAGTGCGACATCGTGCTGGTGGTACGTGGTCCCGATGCGAGCGTCGTTGGCCAGATGAAGCAGGGTGCGATCCTCGTCGGCCTGCTGAATCCCTATGACGCCAATGTCATCGAGAGCTATGCGAAGACCGGCATCACCGGCTTCGCCCTGGAATCGCTGCCGCGGACCACGCGCGCGCAATCCATGGACGTGCTGTCCTCGCAGGCGAACATCGCGGGCTACAAGGCGGTCATCATCGCGGCGAACGAGTATGGCCGGTTCATGCCGATGCTGATGACCGCTGCGGGAACGGTGAAGGCCGCGCGCGTGTTGATCCTCGGCGCCGGCGTGGCGGGCCTGCAGGCGATCGCGACCGCCAAGCGCCTCGGCGCGGTCATCGAGGCGTCGGACGTGCGCCCCGCGGTGAAGGAGCAGATCGAATCGCTCGGCGCGAAATTCCTCGACGTTCCGTACCTGACCGACGAGGAGCGCTCGATCGCCGAAGGCGTGGGTGGCTATGCGCGACCCATGCCGGCGGACTGGATGCGCCGTCAGTCGGAGCTCGTCGATCAGCGGGCGCGGGCCGCCGACATCGTGATCACGACCGCGCTCATTCCCGGCCGTCCCGCGCCGCGTTTGATCCGGGAGGACACGGTCAAGGGAATGAAGCCGGGGTCGGTGGTCGTCGACCTTGCGGTCGAGCAGGGTGGCAACGTGGAGGGTTCGGAGGCCGGCAAGATCGTGCTCAAGCACGGGGTGAAGATCGTCGGTCTGGCCAACCTTCCTGCGCTCCTGGCAGCCGACGCAAGCGCGCTGTATGCGCGCAACGTGCTCAACTTCTTCGGCCTGCTTGCCGATCCCAAGACCGGGGAGCGCAAGCTCGACCGCGAGGACGAGATCATCGCCGGCGCGCTCGTCTGCATCGACGGCGCAGTGGCCAAGAAACAGTGAGGAACTCGAGATGACTGGATCCATCGACCCGACCGTCTTCTATCTGATCGTCTTCGTGCTGGCGGTCTTCGTCGGCTACCACGTGATCTGGAACGTCACGCCTGCGCTGCACACGCCACTGATGAGCGTCACGAACGCCATCAGCTCGGTGATCATGGTCGGCGCGATTCTCGCCGCAGGTCCGGAGGAGACCGACTTCGGTTCGGTCGTCGGCGCGGTGGCGGTCGGCCTTGTGGCGATCAACACCTTCGGCGGATTTCTCGTCACGCACCGCATGCTACAGATGTTCAAGAAAAAAGAGCCCAAGGGCAGCGCGCAGAAGGGCTGAGGATCCGACGATGACCGGCAATCAACTCGCACTCTGGTACCTTCTCGCCTCGGTCCTGTTCATCCTGGCGCTCAAGGGACTGTCCAGCCCCGCGTCCGCACGCCGGGGAAATCTCTTCGGCATCGTCGGGATGGTCATCGCCATCGCATTCACGATGGCGATCGTCAAGAACCACACGCTGATCGTCATTGCCATCGTGATCGGGGGAACGATCGGGGCGGTCGTCGCACGACGGGTCGAGATGACCCAGATGCCCGAGCTGGTGGCCGCAATGCATTCGCTGGTAGGCATGGCGGCCGTGCTCATCGCGATCGCGGCGGTGAACAATCCCGCGGCGTTCGGCATCCACGTGCCGATGCCTCCCGGCAACCGGCTCGAGCTCTTCATCGGGACGTTTGTCGGCGCACTCACGTTTTCCGGCTCGGTCATCGCGTTCGGCAAGCTTGCCGGACTGGGCAAGCACTTCCGCCTTTTCTCCAGCGCGCCGGTGCTCTTTCGTGGGCAGCATCTGGTCAACCTGATCCTCGCGATCGCGATGATCGGATTCGGTGTGGCCTTCTTCCTCGCGGGCGACAAAGGCTGGACGCCCTTCATCGTCATGACGGCGATCGCATTTGTGCTCGGGGTGCTGATCATCATTCCGATCGGTGGTGCGGACATGCCGGTGGTGATCTCGATGCTCAACAGCTATTCGGGCTGGGCGGCGGCCGGCATCGGCTTCTCGCTCGGCAACACGATGCTGATCATCGCCGGCTCGCTCGTCGGCTCCTCGGGCGCGATCCTTTCCTACATCATGTGCCGGGCGATGAATCGCTCGTTCTTCAGTGTCATCCTCGGCGGTTTCGGCGCGGCGGAAGGTGCGGCCGCTGTAGGAGCCGAGCAGAAGCAGGTCAAGTCCGGTTCGGCGGAGGACCTCGCGTTTCTGCTCGGGAATGCCGAAAGCGTCCTGATCGTGCCGGGTTACGGTCTCGCGGTCGCGCGTGCGCAGCACGCAGTGAAGGAAATGGCCCAGAAGCTGATCGAGAAGGGCGTCCAGGTGCGCTACGCGATTCACCCGGTGGCGGGCCGGATGCCCGGGCACATGAATGTGCTGCTCGCAGAGGCCGAAGTGCCCTACGACCAGGTGTTCGAGATGGAGGACATCAACAACGAATTCGGCACGGCGGACATCGCGCTCATCCTCGGCGCAAACGACGTGGTGAACCCGCTCGCCCTCGAGAAGGGCAGCGCGATCTACGGCATGCCGATCCTGGAAGCGCACAAGGCGCGCACGGTGGTGGTCAACAAGCGCTCCATGGCGGCCGGCTATGCGGGCCTCGACAATCCGCTCTTCTACATGGACAAGACCATGATGGTCTTTGGTGACGCAAAGAAAGTCATCGAAGATGTCGTCAAAGCGCTGGATTGACTATGAGAATTGATGCGCACGCTGGAACCACCCCGCCGGCTGCGCCGGCACCCCTCCTTGGAAAGGAGGGGATGACAACCCTTGTCCTGCGAAGGTCTGCGCTCAGCGGGAAGGAGGGTAACGGGAGGAAACCAGCCGGTTTCCTCCTGTTCGTATCCTTCGGCTTTTTTTCCGAAGGAAACCAGCCGGTTTCCTCCCGTTCGTGACCTTCCGCTTCTGTCTATGAGCATCGGGAAATCAGATCAGGCGCGGAAATCTATCCTCGGGCGAATCCGGCGTGCGCAGGGACATGGCGGTCGCGGTCCGACCGCCGACGAGCGTGCGGACGTGGAGACCTATCTTCAGGCCCATCCGCGCGGTCCGATTCCGCAGGTCGAGGATGACGTCGTCACGCGCTTCCGGACCCGCGCCGAGTCGATGCAGACGACGACCGACATGGTTGCCACCCTGGCGGACGCGCCGGCCGCCGCGGCGCGCTTTCTGAAGGCAGGTGGGCTGCCGTTGACGGGCTGCGTCTGGCCGCAGCTTGCGCATCTCGATTGGCGCGGTGCCGGATTCGACCTTGCGGCGCGCGCAGCCGTCGGCGCGGACCTGGTCGGCATCACCGGTGCGTTCGCGGGCATCGCGGAAACCGGCACGCTGATGGTCGTTTCGGGCCCCGACACGCCTGCAAGCGTCAGCCTGCTCCCCGAGACGCACATCGCGATCGTCTCGACGCATCGCCTCGTCAAGCACATGGAGGACGCGTGGGACCTCGCGCGTGCCGAGCTGGGCCAGCTACCGCGCGCAGTGAACTTCATTTCCGGGCCATCGCGTACCGGGGATATCGAGCAGGTTATCATCCTGGGTGCGCATGGTCCCTATCGCGTGCACCTGATTCTCGTGGGTGAACCGTCCTCGTAGCGCTTCCCCAAGCGGTCTGGGCGCATACGGTATCGTCAGCCCGCGGCCTCCTTACCCTCATCGCTCGATCACATATCGCGCGAGATAGCCCACCCAGACTCGAGCGGAACGCATGGGCGAGTACTTCTTCCTGCCGAGCTGGCCGCTGGAGATCCCGCATCTCTTCTGGCTCGGCGTCGTGCTCCTTGGAGCGACGCTGCTCGGCGAGGTGGTCAATCGTGTGTTCAGGCTGCCGCGCATCATCGGCTACGTGATCGCCGGTGCCGCGCTCGGGCCCGAGGCGACGGGCCTGCTGTCGCGCGCGGAAGTGCGCGAGCTGCGGCCCTTCTTCGAAGTCGCCATGGGCATCGTGCTCTTCGAGCTGGGCACTCGCGTCGATCCAGGCTGGTTGCGTCGCAATCCGTGGCTGCTGATCACGAGCGGCCTCGAGGCGGCGCTGGCGTTCGCCGCGGTGTTCGGGATCCTGCTGGTCGTCGACACGAGTCCGCTCGTCGCCGCAGCCGCCGGAGCGATCGCGATGGCGACCTCGCCGGCGGTCGTCCTGACGGTTTCGCGGGAACTGCGCGCGCAGGGCCAGGTCACCAGCCGACTCCAGCTCCTCACCGCGCTCAATTCGATTTATTCCTTCGTCGTGTTCGGAATCCTGTTCGCCTGGCTGCACCTGGAAGAGCGCGGCAGCATCGGACTCGTGGCGCTGCACCCGCTCTACATCGTCCTCGGATCCGCATTGCTCGCGCTTGTGGCTGCCAAGGCGCTGCTCGTGCTGCTTGCACGGCTGGGCCCCCGCGGCGATGTTCAGACGATCTCGGCGGTCGGCGTGGTGATCGTCACGGTGTCCGTGGCGATGGCGCTTAAGCTTTCGGTCGTCATGGCCATGCTCGGTCTCGGGATCCTGACGCGTGCGCTCGATCGGGACCGGCGCTTTCAAACGGTGGCGTTCGGCCATGTCGGCCAGCTCTTCGTGATCGCCCTATTTGCCTTGACGGGCACGGCGCTGCCGCTCGACTTCGGCGCTACTGCGCTCGCGGCCGGATTGGGCCTTGCGGCGGCGCGTGCGCTCGGCAAGAGCGTCGCGGTGGTGGGTCTCGCGCGCCTGAGCGGCCTTTCATACCGCAAGGCTTCGCTGCTGTCGGTCGGGCTCCTGCCGATGTCGGGGGTCGCGGTGGTCATGGCGCACGAAGCAGGTCGAATCTGGCCGGAGTTCGAACCGCAGCTCGGCGCCGTTGTGCTCACCGCGGTTCTGATCCTCGAGCTGCTGGGCCCGCTTGCGGTGCAGTTCGCGCTCCGGCGGGCGGGTGACGCGGCAGACCGGAGGTGATGGGTGGAGCCGCTTGATTTCAAGCAGTCCGCCGCGCTCTCGATCGGGGTGGAACTCGAGTTGCAGCTGGTCGAGACGTTCGGCTGCGACCTGACCCATGCGGCATCCGACCTGATCGAGCTCGCCGCGCGTAAATCCCACCCCGGGGAGATCAAGCCGGAGATCACGGAGAGCATGATCGAGATCGCCACCGGCATCCACCAGACTCATGCCGCGCTCGATGCCGAGCTGAAGGTCATTCGCGATGCGGTGACCGGCGCTGCAGAGACGTTGAATGTCCTGGTGTGCGGCGGTGGCGCACACCCGTTCCAGCAATGGACCGAGCGCCAAATCTACGATCGACCCCGATTCAAGCGCCTATCCGAGCTGTACGGCTACCTCGCGAAGCAGTTCACCGTGTTTGGCCAGCACATCCACGTTGGCGTGCCGCACGGCGACGACGCGCTGTACCTGGTTCACGCGATGTCGCGTTACGTGCCGCACTTCGTTGCGCTTGCCGCATCGTCGCCCTACTTTCAGGGGGCGGACACGCAGTTTGAATCGTCGCGCTTGAATGCGGTGTCCGCATTTCCCCTCTCGGGGCGCGCGCCCTTCATGCTGCGCTGGAGCGAGTTCATCGACTACTTCACGAAGATGCAGAAGCTGGGCATCGTGGAAAGCATGAAGGACTTCTACTGGGACATACGCCCCAAGCCCGAATACGGCACCGTCGAGATTCGTGTCTGCGATACGCCGCTCACGTGCGGGCGGGCTGCCGTCCTGGCGGCATACGCCCAGACGCTCGCACGCTTCCTGCTGATCGAGCGCCCGTTCCAGCTTTCGGAAGATCTGCATCTCTCGTACGGCTACAACCGTTTCCAGGCGTGCCGATTCGGACTGGAAGGAGATGTGATCGACCCGCTGGCTCAGACTCACGTGGCGCTGCGCGACGATATCACTGCAACCCTCGAGCGCCTCAAGCCACATGCCACGGAACTCGAGACCGAAGATCCTCTCGACGAGCTGGCGGCAGTGGTGCACGACAGCGCGACGGACTCGCGCTGGATGCGCAGCCGCTTCCAGACGACCGGCTCCCTTCAGGATCTGGTGTGGCAGCAATGTCGGAAGTGGCGCGGAGAAACGTGAACCGCGCGTCACGGCAGACGCAATGACCCGACCCAGGCCGCTGCGAATCGGGCTCTCGGCACGGCTGATGCACCAGCCGCCGAGCGAGCTCGGATTCGGGGACAAGACCCTGCAGTATCTCGAGCAGTCCGTGGCTCACTGGATCATGTCCCAGGGCGCGCTGGTCTTCATGGTGCCGACGCTCGAAAGCGCTGCGGACGTCCGGCGGTCGGCCGTGCACGTGTCGGACTACGTGCGCGAGATCGACGCGCTGGTGCTGCAGGGCGGCGCAGATATCAGCCCGACGAGCTACGGGGAGGAGCCCCTGCGTGCCGAGTGGGCCGGCGATCGCGTCCGCGATCTCTACGAGATCGAGCTTCTCTGGGAGTGCATCATCCAGGGGCGACCGGTACTCGGCGTGTGCCGTGGCGCGCAGTTGATCAACGTCGCGTTTGGCGGCACGCTCCACCAGGACATTGCGACGCAGATTTCAGATGCCGCGCTCCATGTCGACCGAGCCGTCTATGATCAGCTTGCGCACGACATCGCGATCGAGCCGGGCTCCGAGCTCGCGCGACTCTATCCGGAGACCAAGGGGGCGCGCGTGACGAGCATCCACCATCAGTGTGTGAATCGACTCGGTAGCGGACTCGTCGTGGAGGCGCGCTCGCCGGCGGACGGCGTGATCGAGGCGATCCGCTTCACCGGAGCGGGCGACGTGATGGGGGTGCAGTGGCATCCGGAGTTCCATGCGCGCAGGGAGCGTCAGCTGCTCGACAGCGGGCCGCTCCTCGTCGACTTCCTGCGCCGCGCCGAAGGGCGACGGCACTGATCAGTTGGAGCGCAGTGCCTCGGAACGCGGAGCGCCGCTCCCGTCGGTGAGAAAGCGACGCCTCTCCCCGGCGGCTATCTCGTGGCTGTCTCGCACCACGCCAATCGTGATCGGAGTCGCGTTGGACGGGAGTGCGTGCACGTCGATCATGTCCTGCGTGATGGTGATATCCAGGGCGTGGCCGCGGTAGCGGATCACCATCTCCAGGCGCGTGACCTCATCCGGCAGGCAGGGGTTGAGCCACAGGGCGTCGCTGCGCGTCTCGATGCCCGCGTAGCCGCGCTGCAGGAGATCGACGACGCCCGCCATGGCCCCGAGGTGGATGCCCTCGGGCGTCGTGCCGCCCTGGATGTCGGCAATGTCGCTTTCCAGCGCCTCCTTGAAAATCTCCCACGAGCGGGCACGACTCGACCGAGCCAGCACCCAGGAGTCCACCACCCGGCCCAGGGTCGAGCCATTCGAAGTGCGGGGTGCGTAGTACGCAATGTTCCGCGGGATGGTCGCGTACCCGAACGGATACCCGAGCCGCTTGAATAGCTCGCCGAGCTCCTCGGTCGAGAACAGGTAGAAAAGCATGAGCACGTCAGCCTGCTTCGCCGCCTTGTAACGATCGACCGAATCACCCTCGGCCTCGAGGAGGCGGTCGAGCCGGTGGATGTTGCCGTACTTTCTGCGGTAGCCCTCCCAGTCGAGCTCGGTGAGATCCTCGTAGCGTTCGAACTGGCTGATGATCCCGTCGCCGTGGAATACCACGCGGATCTTGCGGCTCACCTCGTCCCAATGCTCCAGCTCGTCGTCGTGCAGGTCGAGTTGCTCGCGGAGCTCTCTCGCGCGTTCCTCGGGCAGCAGCGCGAGCGCCTCGCGCGCGCGGCACAGCACCCACACCGCCATGACGTTCGTGTAACTGTGATTCGCCAGGCCCGGCCGGTCGGCGTCCGGCGCGCTGGTGTGGAATTCGTCCGGCCCCGCCACGCCCCGGATCTCGTAGCGATCGAGCTCGGCGTTGTAGGTGGCGACGCTCGCCCAGAAACGCGCAATCTCCAGGAGCATCTCCGCGCCGTAGAAGGACATCAGTTCCATGTCGCGCGTCGACTGGTAGTAGAGCCAGATGTTGTACGCGATCGCCGAGTTGACGTGCCGCTGCAGGTGGGTATGGTCGGGTAGCCAGCGCCCCGACACGGGGTTCAGATGCAGCAGCTGGGTCTCCTCGCGGCCGCTCGAGCCGCTCTGCCATGGGTACATGGCGCCGCGGTAGCCGGCGGCGCGGGCATTCGCCCGTGCTTCGTTCAGCCGACGGTAACGGTACCTGATCAGCGCGCGGGTGATCTCGGGCAGGCGCAGGTTGATCAGAGGAAAGATGAAGAGCTCGTCCCAGAAGATGTGGCCGCGATAAGCCTCGCCGTGCCAGCCCCGCGCAGGCACGCCGACGTCGAGGTCGATGGTGTTCAGCGAAGCGGTCTGCAGGAGGTGGAAGATGTGCAGGCGGATGATCAGCTGCGTGCGGTGGCCGGCGTTTTCGTCGCGCTCTTCGATGATCATGTCGAAGCGGCGCCAGAGATGCTCCCAGGCGAGCGCGTGCGAGGCGGCAAGCGCCGCGAAGGCGAGGGGCCGGCCAAGGGCCTCGCGGGCGGCGACCCCGCATTCGGAGATCGCGCGATCGCGCGAGGTGTAGAGCGAGGCGATCTTCTCGACGCGCACCGTTTCGCCCTGCGCGATGCCCACCGAGAACTCCTGGGCGATGTATCCCTCGTCGCGAAAGGTCTCGGGTGTGAGCTCCAGTTCCTCGGAATCACGGAACATTCGAATGCGGGTAGCCTGCGCAATCCCGAGCCGCGATTGACTGGTGCGAGTCTTGAGGTAGATCGTGTCGGCGTTGATGGCCTCTGCGTCGATCGCCTCCAGGTGGCGGCGGGAGAGCGTGCGGTAGCGGGCCACGCCCGCGTTCTCGACCCGCCCGTCGAGGGCGCTTTGCACCGCAAGCTCGCCCGACCAATTCTCTGCGGTGAGCGCCACCTCGATGGCGGCAAGGTGTGGCGAGCTCATGTGCACCAGGCGGCGCTCGAAAAGCCGGGTCACGCGCTCCGCGTGATCGCGCCACCGGATACTGCGTTCCAGCATGCCGCGGCGCAGGTCGAGCGTCTGGCGGTACTCGAGCAGCTCCACGTCCTCGAGGGCGAACCACTCACCTCCCACACGCACGCGGAGCGCGAGCCAGTTCGGCAGGTTGACGAGGTCCTCGTTCTCGACGGTGCGGCCGCCGAGCTCGGTGGAAAGTCGGTTGTAGCCCCCCGCAAGGTAGGTACCCGGGTAATGCACGTCGTCGGCGCTCGCGTCGAACGCTGCGCCCCGCGTGGCGAAGTAGCCGTTGCCGAGCGTGCACAGTGCTTCGCGCAGACCCTCCCGGGACCGATCGAACCCTTCGTAAACGAGGAGCCAGCCGTTCATCACATGGCCGCGAGCGCATCGAGGAAAACGCGCACTTCGCTCGGATCGCGCACTGCGTACCCGGCAGCCGTTGTGCGCGGCGCATCGAGCACGGCGACGCCGATACCGCGGCCGGCCAGCGCGCGAAACGCATCCTCGTCGGTGAGGTCGTCCCCGACGTAGATCGGCAGGACGTCCGACCCGTCGAGCTCGAGCGCCTCGAGCAGCCAGCGAACCGCTGCGCCCTTGTCCCACGCGACGTCAGGCTGCAGCTCGAATACTTTCTTGCCATGACGTTTGCGCAGGCCCGAATGCAGCGCGAGCGCCGCGTCCACCGCACGCTCCACTGCGGGCACTTCAGACTGGCGCACGAGCCGGTAGTGCACGGCGATCGTGAACTGCTTGCGCTCGACTAGCGCACCGTCGATGTTGTCGATCGCGGCCAGCAGACTGCGCTCGGCGGTATCCAGCGCGGGTACCACTTCGCGCGCCTGCGGAAGCACCTGTTCCAGGCCGCCCGGGCCTGCGATGTCGAATCCATGGCTACCCGCATAGACCAGGCCCGGCAGGCCGACTCGTTCGCGCACATCCGGGAGATCACGACCGCTCACCACGGCGACCATGCGGCGACTCGCAAGGCGTGCGACCGTCTCTCGCATCGGCTGCCCCATCACCGCGTCCTCGGGAAGGTCGACGATCGGCGTGAGCGTGCCGTCGTAATCGAGGAACACGGCGAGACGCTTCCCGAGCGCCTGCGCCATGACCTCCGCGATCCGATCGAGCGCCGAGGGGATCGGTGGCCCCGAAGTCATCCCGGTCATCCGGACGCGCGCGTTTGATCGGCCTATTCGCCGATCAAACGGCAGTGGACACCCACGACATGCCGGTCGACAGTCAGCGTTTCCGGCTCCGGCGTGTCCAGGAGAACGAGCGTGATCCGCTCTTCCTTGAGCTCGTGCATGATGAGCGCGATGCGCACACGCGTACCCCGCGCGATCTGCCGCCCGTCGACTTCGGCCGGCTCGACGAACTCCATCACCTGTCCGACCCTGATCTCCATTTCTCGAACTCCCCGGTCGAATCGTCAATCGTGCGTCAGCGGTTTTTCGGTGAAGAGGTAATCGCGCAGCTCGTGGTCAAATGCCGGATCGTGCCGGCGGATCCATTCGAGCACCATCGACGCGTGCTCCTTTTCCTCGTCGCGGTTGTGCGCGAGAATCGCGCGCAATTCGGGATCCTTGCACGCATCCACGCGCTGGTTGTACCAGTCCACCGCCTCGAGTTCCTCCATCAGCGAGACGATCGCGCGATGCATGTCGCGTGTCTCGTCGCGCAGTTCGGTGAGCGGCTCGTGATAACCCTCGTTTGCCATGTGATCCCTTTCTCCGTTGCTTCGATTTGTGCCACGCACCCGTGGCATGCTCCCCATTATCCCCGCGTCGGCTTCCACTGTTCAACATCCTCTCGACGCGACAAGATCGCGCGTGCGAACGACGCACGGTGCAACCATTGTGGAATCGCTGGCAGGGCGCGGCTTGACCTATGTCATGTGACCGCCATGGGCCGACAAAGCCGATACGGACGGGAGTCTATTCGCCCTTGAATACCGGTGGCCGCTTTTCCTTGAATGCGCGGATTCCCTCGGCGTAGTCGTGACTGTCGTAGACCACTCGGCGCAGGCCCTGGACACGCTCGAATCCCTGAGGACTCATGGGATGGGCGCCGGCAAGGATGCGAAGCTGTTCCTTCATGACTGCAATGCTGAGCGGCGCCAGTGCGGTAATTTCGCGCGCGAGGTCGTACGTGAAAGATTCCAGCATCTCGCTCGAGACGACATAGTTGATCAGGCCGAGCCGCTCGGCCCGCTCTGCACTAACGGGCTTCGCCGTGAACGCCATTTCCTTCACGATCCTGATGCATGCCGAATTGAGAAAGGTGAGCATGCCGCTCACGTTGTAGGGCACGCCGAGCTTCGCGGGAGTGATCGAGAATGCGGCATTCGGCGCGGCGACGATCAGGTCGCACGCGAAGACGGCCTCGGTAGCGCCGCCCCACACGCCGCCTTCCACCATCGCAATGATCGGCGCAGGAAAGACCTCGATTTCGCGGATCAGATTGCGCAGCGGGTCGTCCCAGCCGAGCGGGTCGCGGCGCGATTCGGGCAGTTCGCCGACATCGTGCCCGGCCGACCAGATCCTGGCGCCGGATTGCGCGCGCAGTATTACGGCCCGCGCCTTCTTGCCGCGAAAATCGGCGAGCGCCGCGACGATTCCCGCGACAAGCTCCTGGCTCAGGGCATTCGCCTTCCTCGGGTGGTTCAGTGTCAGCGTTCCGACGCCGTCACGAACATCGGCAAGTACGAGCGACATGGCGGATCTCCTTGCAAGGTGAACTGCGCTCGTCAGAATCTCCTGTGGCCGAAGGGCGGGCGACCGCGCCAGTGGCGGATCATCAGGTAGCCGCCGACCATCCCGCCCAGGTGCGCGAAGTGCGCGACGCCGGCCTGCGTCCCGGTGACGCCGAGATAGAGCTCGAGGACGCCGAACAGGGTCACGAAGAGCCAGGCCGGCATCGGAATCGGCGGGATGATCAACAGGACCCGACGGTTCGGAAAGTACATCGCGAACGCCAGCAGCAAGCCGAACACGCCGCCCGAGGCACCAACGGTCGGGTAGGGCGGCGCAGCGAGCGCGGCGGTCACCAGGAGCTGTGCGATTGCCGCGCTCAGCACGCAGACGATATAGAACGTGAGGTAGCGTCGCTGGCCGACCACTCGCTCGATTTCGCCGCCGAACATGTAGAGGGCGAACATGTTCAGCAGCAGATGGGTGAGCCCCCCGTGCATGAATCCATAGGTCACGACCTGCCACGGCAGGAACCCGGACGAGAGCGGCCAGAGCGCAAAGAGCTGGAACATGGGCCCGCCAGCGATGGTCTCGAGCAGGAAGACCGCGACGTTCGCGATGATCAGGATCTGTGTGACAGGGGGAATGGACGGAAACATTGGGAATCAGGGCAAATCAGTGCAAGAGAGTGTAGGTAACGGACTGTCGCCACGATGCCGGGAAAGTTCTCCGGTATCCGGGGGACGGCCGAGCCTTGCGGAAGAGTACACCACTGGAGCATATGCGTTGGCGTGCACGATGGTCGAAAGACGATCTTTCCATCACGCGCAATTTATGCTGATATTCGGAACGGGCGGACGCCGTCGCACGCAGCGCGGTGCGCGAGCAGGAACGCCGCGGCGTTCCATGACTGGCGCGGCATGCCGCAAGGCTCCAGTGTTCGGCCGTGCAGCCACTCGCTGAACTGCCAGCCGCCAAGCGCGTTTGCGCGCGCCACCTTCAACAGCTCGCGTTGCGCCCGATCGCGCAGCCCGGCGTCGGCAAGGGCGGCCACCCAGAATCCTCCGACGAACGGCCAGATGCCGCCATTGTGGTACTGCCAGGCGAGGTTCTGACGGTGCCGCGACATGTAGGGCCGCCACAGAAAATGGGATTCGCGAATCGGTTCGCACACCGTTCGCACCGGATAGGGATCCGCTACACCGGCGCGCTCGAGCGAGCGCAGCACGCGCGCGCGGGAAGGACCATCCGTCAGCCCGCACAGGACCGCAAGAAGGTTTCCGAAGACGTCTCCCTCGTCACCGAAGAATGCGAAATTGACGAATGAGAGATAGAGGCCGCGATTGCGTGCAGTTCGCTTGACGTAATGCACGAGAAGGCGCGCGCGGCGGTAGTCGGCCAGCTCCGCCCCGAATGGATGGAACAGCTGGTTGGCATTCGTGCGCGTCTCGTGCGGGTGCGGCAAACGGTAGAGTCGCTTTACCCAGTGCCAGAGCGCATTCGTGTACAGGACGAATCCGGAACGGGGCATGATGTCGGCCCAGTCGCTTGCTTCGTTCTGCTGCAGGAGGAAGAATCGCTGATGTTCCTGCGCCTGCAGCCACGCGATCGCGCGACCGCCCTCTGCGGCATACCGTTCGCGCAGCCGCTGACGCGGGTTGCAGAGATCGAGAAATGCCACGCTGGCCAGCCACCAGAGGGTCGCATCGATGCAGCCGAGATACCAGAAATCCGCTTCCGATCGCTCCACATCCACGAACTTCGGGATCTGACCGTTCGGCGCCTGATGGCGCGCGAGTGTCGCAAGCCCGGTCGCCGCCTCGCTCTCCAGCACCGGATCTCCCGACAGCGCCATGCCCATTGCACATACCGCTGCGTCGCGACCGAAGATCGCCGTGTAGCCGCGGTCACGCGAGCGCGCGGCGGGCGCCGCGGCGAGGATGCCGGCTGGCGTGAGATTGGCGTGCAGCAGCTCGATCGATCGCCGACGGCAAGCCTCGATGAGCGCCCCGTCGTCGCCGGTTCGAGGGGTCATTGAATGGGGAGCGCCCGGTTCAGCTCTTGGGCGCAGATTCTTGTGTCTTGGGCGCCTCTGTCTTGGGCGCCTGCGACTTGGCTGCCGTTGCAGGCAGGAAACGCTGGGCGAGAACACGGTAGAGTGCGTCGTGGCACACCAGACGCGATATCGCGGTGGCGATCAGGGCGGTGGCCATGAGCGGCAGCACCATGTCGTGGTTGTCGGTCATTTCCATCACGATCACGAATGCAGTGATCGGCGCCTGCACGACGCCTGCCAGATAGGCAACCATTCCGAGTAGCGCGACGGCTGCTGCCGGTGCATAGGGAGTGAGGGTGGCGAGATTCGCGCCGAGTCCAGCGCCGATCGCGAGCGATGGTGCAAAAATCCCCCCCGGGATGCCGCTCACGTAGGAGATCAGCGTCGCAACGAGTTTCAGCAATCCGAAGCTCCACGGCGCGTCGGCGGATCCTTCGACCACTTGCCGCGCGACGTGGTAGCCGGTGCCGTACGTGGCGTTACCCGAGGCCAGACCGATCAGCGCGAGCGCAAGCCCGCAGGCCGCACCGAACATGACCGGGTGCGCGGTCGCGAGCGTTCCAATGCGTCCAGGCAGCGACTTCGAGGCGATGATCAGCAGGTGACTGAACAATCCGCCTGCCAACCCGCCCGCCACGCCGCAGACCGCCACGGCGATCCAGCCTTCGCCAAAACCCAGCGATGCCGAGGTGCGGCCGAAATAGGCATAGTCGCCGAGCACCGCGAGAGACGCGACACCCGCCACGATCACCGCAGTAAGAATCGTGCCGCTGGTGCGCTCCTCGAACGAGCGGCTCATCTCCTCGATTGCGAAGACGATTCCGGCCAGGGGTGTGTTGAATGCCGCGGAGATGCCGGCGGCGCCGCCCGCCAGGATGAGGCCGCGGTCGAGATCCGCGCGTGAGAAACGCGCAAAGCTGCCTACCGAGTGCATGATCGCGGCGCCGATCTGGATGGTGGGTCCTTCGCGACCGATCGAAGCGCCCGACGCGAGCCCGAGCAGCGTCAGAATGATCTTGGACACCGCGATGCGCAGACTGAGCAACTTGGATCGCCCGGGGATATCGTAGATCGAGAGCGCGGCGATCGTTTGCGGGATCCCGCTGCCCTGGGCTCCGGGAAAGTAACGCGTTGCGGCAACCACCAGCGCCATACCGGCCGGGCAGATGATGAGCGCCAGCCACTGCGATCTTGCAATCGCATGGTGAAAAAGCAGATCGGCGTATTCCGCCCCGATGGCGAACAGGATGGCGGCTGCCGCCACTGCGATCGCGCCGCCCCAGAAGACGATCCGCTGAAGCCACAGACGCGGTGAAATCAGGTAATGCAGCCGCGATGCGCGCGAGCGCTCGCGGGAAGCGTCCTTGGGGGTACCGTCCTTGGTGACGGAAACGTCGGGTTGACCGGGCGGACCTTGGGCCGCCGGGGTTGCTTTGTCAGTCATGCCTTACCCGCGATCTTATACAAGAGCAGCGCCGCGGGGAAGTTGGCGAACGCATCGGCAATCAGGATCCGGCCGTCGCGCACGGACACCCGTTCGCCGGTGAGCACGTTGATCGGTTCTGCACCGGCCGGCACCAGGGCGGCGTCGATGGCAGTATCTTCCCAAACGGCTGCACTGAGCGGCGGCACGCGCGCGTCGAGCCCAAGCGACGCCCAGAGCCGTCCCGCAATCACGATCATGCCGACATCGCCGTGCCGCCGCGCGAAGGCGACCACGTGATCGGCGCGCGTGCCGCTTCCCACGAGCGGCGCGTAGTCGCCCTTCTCGAACAGAAGCGGGTGAGCGCGCCGCATCTCGAGCGCGCGCCAGTTCACCCAGAGCTTGGCGCGACCGTCCTCGGGCGCGCAGGCCATTTCCCGAACCGCGTTCTCCATGCCCTCTGATCCTGCGATGGCCGTCATCTGCTCGAGCATGGTCCTGCGGTGCCCATAGTCCACCGGGCGCCGATTATCCGGGTCCACGAGACTGAAGTCCCAGATCTCCGTGCCCAGGTAAGTGTCGGGCACGCCGGGCGACGCGAGCTTGATCGCGGTCATCGAGAGGCTGTTCAGCATGCCGAACCACGCGATCGGGCGGGTCTGCGACGCGAGATCGTCCAGAAACATGTTGCCCTCGCGCCGGCCGAGAAGCTGGCGCACGAACTCCGTGACGGCGGCTTCGTAGGGCTCCGAGACGCTGATCCAGCTCGAGGATACCTTCGCCTCGCGGATCGCCTTGATCATGTAGCGTTCGATGCGCTCCCGGTACGTCGCGAGCCCTGCATCGTCGAGCGTCTCCAGAGGAAATGTGCCGAGCAGCGTCTGGTAGAGCAGATACTCGTCGTTGCGCGAGGGCGCCGGCGCGCGATCCACGGTTCGCTTTCGGGCCCGGTTCAGCCGGCTCCACCGACGCAGGAGAAGCCGCCAGGCGGCGGGCATTTCCGACAGCACGTCGATGCGCGTTCGCACGTCTTCGGCACGCTTGTTGTCATGCGTCGAGGTGGCGTTCATGGTGTGCGGCCAGCGCGCCGCGCGATCAGCGCTCGCGCCGTGGAAGGCAGAGACCGTGAAGCCGAACAGGTTTGGGTCGCCGCCGACCTCGTTCAGCGATACCAGGCGGTTGTAGATGTAGAAGGCCGTGTCCTCGACCCCCTTTGCGGTGACCGGCGCGGTGAACTGCTGGAACTTCATCGCGAACACGCGAAACAGTGCCGCGTGCTCCGGCGGCGCACCCTTCGGCGGGCGACCGAGCACCGCTCCCCGCACGAAATCGAAGATGCTTATGTCCGCGGCACGGCTGCGGCGCTTGGCGTGCGCGATCGCCCAGTCGATCTGACGCCGATCCTGTTGCGAGATGCCGTCCGCGATATAGGTCCGGTACACCGGAAAGCACGCGACCACCTCGGTGAGTGCCTCGCGCAGCGTGTTGAACGTGTAGTCGCGGGTGCGCCGGTCTGCGCGCGCGATGCGCAGGAGCGAGTTGGCGAGAACCGTCAGCTCCGAGGCGAGCGCGGAACGCATGGTCGTGCGCTTGCCCCGGTAGACGACCTCGTCCAGCTCCAGGTCCTCGCCGATGAATGCGCGGTAGGTTCGCTCCAACTTGCTGCGCGCCGAGCCATCGACAAACAGGCCGTTCACGACGGTGGCAAAGCGGTAGCCGGTGGTGCCGTGCACGGCCCAGGTCTCGGGCACGTGCTCGTGACTGGCGGTGATCTTCTCGACCACTACGTAGAGCGGCCGGGCCGGGCGACCGTCCTCGGGCGGCGGCATGTCGATGCCGGCGTGCTGGGCATAGCGTTCCTGCAGCCGCCGGAAATACTGCTCCGGATCGTACAGACCGTCGGGGTGGTCGAGGCGCACCCCGTCCACCTTGCCGTCCGCGAGGAGGTCGAGGACGAGCCGGTGCGTAGCCTCGAAGACCGCCTCGTTCTCCATCCGCAGCCCGGCCAGCTCGTTGATGTCGAAGAACCGGCGGTAGTTGATCTCGTCCGAAGCCACCCGCCAGTAGGCGAGGCGATAAGCCTGCTGCTCCAGGAGCTCGTGCAGCGTCTCGAAGCTGTCGCGTTCACCCGCTGCGCCATTCATTACCCGCACGGCACGCTCGATCGCCTCGAGCACTGCCGGCGCCTCGCGGACGAGCTGCGCGAGCCGGTGCTTGTGGAGATCCTTGTCGCGGTGACGCTCGGCGATCGGCTCGGGCGCCGTGTTTTCGCGCTCCGGCAGGTGCCCGAACGCTGCAATCAAGCTCGATAGCTGCGCCGCGTCGGGTCCGCCCAGATCGGCGGGGCCCAGCGTGCGCACTGCCCGTTCGAGGATGCGCGGGTACTCGCGCGGATCCACCGGAAAGCGGTGCTCGAAGTAGAACACGCTGAACGAGCCGCCCGCTACATCGAATGCGAGCTTGAGCTCGCCGCGTTCCAGCACTAGCCCATAGTGATCGCCGAGAACCGGAATGAGCACGCGGTTTGCGAGGTGGACGTTCACCGGTTGCCAGTCGATGTCGAAGTAGCCGGCGTAGACCGACGCGGGTCCGTTCTCCAGCACGTCCAGCCACCAGGCGTTGTCCGCACCCATCACCCCCATGTGGTTCGGGACCATGTCCAGGATCTGGCCCATGCCGTGCGAACGCAGCGCGGCGACGAAATGCTCGAAATCATCGGGGGTGCCGATCTCCGGATTGAGCGACGCGTGATCGATGATGTCGTAGCCGTGCGTGCTTCCCGGACGCGCGCGCAGATAGGGCGAGCAATACACGTGGCTCACGCCCAGCGCAGCGAGGTAGGGTACGAGCTCGGTGGCCTGCGCGAACGTGAAATGCTGATTGAGCTGCAGGCGGTAGGTGGCGCGTGGGATATGCGCGACCGTCGCCGCCCCGCGCCGCGGCCGCGCGGGCGGGACCTGGGTGCGCAGCACGGCCAGCGCGTTGGCAAGCGCCACGAAGCGCTCGTCGTCGCCAAAGCGCTCGAGATCGAGTTCGAGCTTCCTGCGCCAGTTCGGATGCTCGTCCGTGGTGGCCGGCAGGTTCACCTGCTCGCGCATGCCCAGCACGTCCTCGGGCTGGACCACCAGGATTTTCGCCGGGGTGCGCGCGAGGTAGACGTGCAGGCTGCGCACGAACTCCGGGGTCATGCTCGGCATCGACACAGGATTCACGGTCGCGCCTTGTGGCAGCAGTCCTTCGCGCTCGACCGCAAGGAGCAGCCGCGCGCGGTCCTGTGCGCGCTCGACGATGCGGCTCTGGCGCTGGGCCTCGACCGGAATCAGGCCGAGCTGGTCGCGCAGCAGGAGATCGCTCCCTTCCCAGTAACCGGCGAGCGTGGGAAGATCGTGCGTGCTCGCGGCCACGAGCGCGTCGGCGGGGTATTCGGCGGGCGGACGAAATTCGCCTTCGCCATTGCGTTCGAAGAAGAGCAACCGGTAGGAGAGGATTCCGTAAGCGCTGAGCGCCTCGCGCACTTCGTCCGGGACGGTGCCGAGATCCTCGCCGATGACCAGGCACTGATTGCGGTGGCTCTCCAGCGCGATGATCCCGAGCAGATCGGCGAACGGATAGTGGACGTATGCGCCGTCCCCGGGCGACTTGCCCTCCGGAATCCAGAAAAGGCGGGCGAGGCCCATCACGTGGTCGATGCGCAGCGCGCCCGCGTGGCGCATGTTCTCCCGCAGCGTGGCGATGAGCGGTGCATAGCCGACCTGCCGCAAACGTTCCGGGCGCAATGGCGGCAGACCCCAGTTCTGTCCTGCCAGATTGAAATCGTCGGGTGGCGCACCCACGCTCGCAGTCACGGCGTAGAGATCCTGGTTCGCCCAGGCCTCTGCGCCGCCACGATCGATCGAGACGGCGAGGTCCGCGTACAGCCCGACGCCGAGCTGGAGTTCGAACGAACGCCGTCCGACCTGGGCGAGCTGGACCTCGGCCTGCCACTGCATATACTGGTAAAACTCGACTCGCACGGCGTGCTCGTCGGCAAATCGCGCCACTTCGTGCGAACCCGGATTGCGGTAGGGTGCAGGCCAGACCGGCCAGCCCCAGACGCTGGGATCCTCGCGGTGGAAATGCTCCTGCAGCGCCTCGAAGAGCCCGTGGCGCCACAGGTGCTCGGCGCCTTCCGCCTGGAAGGCGCGGAAGGCTTTCGCGCGTGCCGTACCCGCCGAGAGGTGCCGGACGCGGAAGTGGGAATAGAGGCGCTCGAGCACTGCGAACTTGGTCTCGGCGACCGCCGGATAGTCGACCAGAGGCGTCTCGCGCAGCTTTTTCAACCGCGCCTGGAACGGCGCCGAGAAAACCTCGTTTGTCGCCTCCTCGCACTCGCGGAAGTCCTCCACCGCTTCCACATCGATGAAGAGCACGTTCAGGAACAGGCGTGACGACGGACTGTACGGGCTCGCGTGCGCCGGGTTGTGCGGAAACAGGGCATGCAGCGGATTCACGCCAACGATCGCCGCGCCGCGATGCGCCCATTGCTCGAGGACCGCGCGTAGATCGGTGAAGTCGCCGATCCCCCAGTTGCGCTGCGAGCGCAGCGCGTAGACCTGCGCAACGGCGCCCCAGACGCGCCCCTCTCCCTGAACCGCGGCCGGGCGAAAGCATGTCGGTGGCGTGACGACGAGGAGGGACTCTGCCTCGACCGTGCCAGCATTCAGGATAGTCAGGCGGTGGTAGCCGGGCCCTACCGCGGCCGGCAGTGGGAACTCGCGCGCGATGAATTCGCCAGTGCGCTCGGGGCTCGCAAGCGCGCCGGGCACGAACTGTCCCGAGTGGTTCGCGCCGCTCTCGTCGACGACCTGCCATTCAAGCGGGGCGGCGTCCAGCGCCGTGGTCAGATTCAGGCGCAGCATCCAGGGCGCGGCACCCTCGCGTACTACGATCACCGGCGACAGGATCTCGCGCCAGCGACGGGTCTCATGTGCGCTGATCGCGGCCTCTACCGCGCCCGGCGTTGCGGCGTCGACGCCGAATTCCGCGAGCAGTGCGACGAGTGTATCGTCCGCAACGGCGTGGCGTTTGCCCCAGATATCAGTGTAGTCTGAGGCGATGCCGTGCAGGCGGGCAAGCTCCGCCAGGCTTCCCGCAAAGCTCACGCAGACGCCTCAAGCGTGACGATGACCGAATGGGCGGGCAGTAGCCGGAGCGCAAGGTCGCCTTCCGCCGGCATTTCTGAAACGTACAGAACTTCTCCCGCCGGGACGTCGATGCTGCCGCACGGCGTCGGCGAGAAGTTCGCGACCAGATGCAGCCGCGCGCCATCGCCCAGCGTCCAGTCGACGCATAGCACGTCATTGCCGATCAGCGTGAAGCTGCCACCGGATCGCATGCCGGCGAGCCGGGGCACGATATGACGGTGACGCAGCGCCAGCAGTTCGCGATACAAAGCAAGCCACTCCGCATGCAGCCCGTGATCGACCTGTGACCAGTCGAGCTTCGACGCGGCAAACGTCGCGGGATCGTTCGGGTCGGGAATGGTCGCCTGGACCGCGGGGTTGCGGAATCGCTCGAACTTGCCGAACTCGCTCCGGCGACCCTTGGTGACCGCGGCGGCGAGCTCCGGCCCGAAATCGCAAAAGAACAGGAACGGACTTCCGGCGCCGAACTCCTCGCCCATGAAAATGAGCGGCGGAGAGGGTGCGAGCAGGAAGCACGCGACGGCGGTACGCAGCGCCTTGGGGTCGGCGATCTGCGCGATGCGCTCGCCGAACGCCCGGTTGCCGACCTGATCGTGCGTCTGCAGGAAGGATATGAAGGCTGTTCCGGGAAGCTGCGAGCTCGGCTCGCCGCGCGCGGTGTCGTCGCGGTACGCCGAGACCTCGCCCTGGTGCGCGAAGCCTTCCGCGAGGCAGCGGCCGAGATACCAGAGCGGCCGCTCGGCATAGTCGGCGTAATAGCCGTCGCGCTCGCCGGTGACGAGGATGTGGAACGCGTGGTGGATGTCGTCGTTCCATTGCGCGGAGGCCTGCACCGGGGCGAGCTTCGCGTTGCGCGTGAGGTAGCGGGATTGATTCTTGTCGTTCTCGAGCACGATGTGCACGTGCCGGTCGCGGCCCGGGCCCGCGCGCATCGCTTCGCAAAGCTCCGCGACGATGTCCGGCTGCGAGTCGTCCGCGATGGCGTGAATCGCGTCGAGCCGCAGGCCGTCCATGCCGTACTCCTCGATCCAGTACAGCGCGTTGTGGATGAAGAAGTCGCGTACCACCCGCGATCCATCGGCGTCGAAGTTGATCGCTGCGCCCCATGGAGTTTGGTGGCGCGGATTGAAGAACTGCGGCGCATACGCGTGGAGGTAGTTGCCCTCGGGTCCGAAGTGGTTGTAGACGACGTCGAGGAGCACCATCAACCGTTTCGCGTGCGCTGCATCAACGAGGCGCTTGAGTTCCTCGGCGGTACCGTATGCCGCATCCGGGGCGAACGGCAGCACACCGTCGTAGCCCCAGTTGCGCGTCCCGGGAAAGTCGGCCACCGGCATGATCTCGAGCGCGGTGACGCCCAGGTTCGCGAGGTAGTCCAGCTTGTCGATCGCGGCAGTGAACGTGCCCTCGGGGGTGAACGTGCCGAGGTGCAGCTCGTAGATCACCGCCTCTTCCCACGGTCGACCTCGCCAGTCGGCATCGCGCCATTCGTACGCTGCCGGGTCGACGACCATGCTCGGCGCGTGGACGTCGTCGGGGTTGCTGCGCGATGCGGGGTCGGGAACCCTGAGATCGCCGTCGATTCGGTAAGCGTAGCGGGTACCCCCCGGCGTTTCAGGAACGATCGCCTCGTACCAGCCGCCAGGCTGCGCGGACATCGCGAGACCAGAACCCGTACCTTTGGACCCGTCTTTGTAACCGTCTTTGTTACCTATTGCGAGCTCGACCCGCTTGGCGCCCGGCGCCCAGAGCCGGAATCGGGTCGCGCCGTCCTGGCGCAATTCGGCGCCAAAAGGCATGGCGTGACGGCGTTTCATCTTTGAAGTTTCTCCGTTGCGTCGGGGCTACGCGGCGGTGTGCCGTCAGTCCGAGGCCTTTGCGTGCATGAGCAGCGCGAGCGAACGTCCGCTGAGCGCGTATTCGGCGCCCGATTCGATGGTCCCGCCCGGCGCGAGGCCGTCCTGAAGGCTCGTGTCGAGCATCGCCACCCAGCGGCCGCCGTAGTCCGGCATGCGAAACGGTACAACGTCATGGTGCGCGTTGAAGAGCAGCAGGAAATTGTCGTCGCGCAGCGGCTTGCCGCGTCCGTCGGTCTCCGTGAGCCCATCGCCCGCGAGATACACGCCGAGCGAGCGCGCATGGTGCTTCTCCCACTCCTCGTCGCTCATCTCCTTGCCCTCGTTGGTGAGCCAGACGATGTCCTTCACGTCGCTGCCCCGCAGCGGACGACCCTGGAAGAAGTCGCGGCGCCGGAAAACCGGGTGCGCGCGGCGCAGAGCAATCAGGCGTTGCACGAACCGCAGCAGCTTCTTCTGCTCGTCATCGAGCTCCCAGTTTAGCCACGAGATCTCGTTGTCCTGGCAATACGCATTGTTGTTGCCATTCTGCGAGCGGCCGATTTCGTCGCCTGCGAGCAGCATCGGCACGCCCTGGGAGAAGAGCAGCGTCGCGAGCAGGTTGCGGCTCTGCCGCACGCGCAGCGCGTTCACCTCCGGGTCTTCGCTCGGTCCCTCCACGCCGCAGTTCCAGGACAGGTTGTTGTTGTGGCCGTCGCGGTTCTCCTCGCCGTTCGCCTCGTTGTGCTTGTCGCTGTAGCTCACCACGTCGCGCACAGTGAAGCCGTCGTGCGCCGCGACGAAATTGACGCTGGCGTGCGGGCGTCGCCCGCTTCGCCCGTAGAGGTCGCTCGAGCCCGTCAGGCGGCTCGAGAACTCGCCGATCAGTCCGCCGTCGCCCTTCCAGTAGGCGCGCATGGTGTCGCGGTACTTGTCGTTCCATTCGGCCCACCCAGTGGGAAAGTTGCCCACCTGGTAGCCGCCCTCGCCGAGGTCCCAGGGCTCGGCGATGAGTTTGACCTGGCTCAGCACCGGATCCTGTCGCAGGATGTCGAAGAACGCGCCCAGGCGGTCCACTTCATGAAGCTCCCGCGCGAGCGCCGCGGCAAGGTCGAACCGGAACCCGTCCACGTGCATCTCGGTGACCCAGTAGCGCAGCGAGTCCATGAGGAGCTGCAGCACCCTGGGGTGTTGCATGTCCAGGGTGTTGCCGCAACCGGTGAAATCCATGTAGTAGCGGCGGTCGTCCTGCACGAGCCGGTAGTAGGATGCATTGTCCACGCCGCGGAAGCAGAGCGTCGGCCCCAGCTGGTTCCCCTCCGCGGTGTGGTTGTAGACCACGTCGAGGATCACTTCGATGCCGGCCGAGTGGAGCGTCTTCACCATCGTCTTGAACTCGTTCACCTTGCCGGAGGCCGAGTAGCGCACGTCCGGGGCGAAGAAGCCGATCGTGTTGTAGCCCCAGTAGTTGCGCAGCCCGCGATCGAGGAGATGCCGATCGTCGACGAACGCGTGCACCGGCATCAGCTCCACGGTGGTCACGCCGAGCCGCTTCAGGTAGTCGATCACCGGCGAGCTCGCGAGACCGGCGTACGTGCCGCGCAGGGCAGGGGGCACTTCGGGGTGTTTCATCGTGAAACCACGCACGTGCGTCTCGTAGACCACCATCTCGTGCCAGGGAATGCCCGGACTCCGGTCGTCCGCCCACGTGAAGGCCGGATCGATCACCTTGCATTTCGGCATGCCGCCCGCGCTGTCGCGGCGGTCGAAAGAGAGATCCTCGCGGCGGCTGCCGATGGAGTAGCCGAACATAGTGTCGTTCCAGCGCATCGATCCGACGATGTTTCTCGCGTAGGGATCGAGCAGGAGCTTGTTCGGGTTGAACCGGTGCCCTTCCTCGGGTTTATAGGGCCCGTGCACCCGGTAGCCGTACAGCATTCCGGGTCGCGCTTCCGGCAGGTAGCAGTGGAAGACCTGGTCGGTCCGCTCGCGCAGCTCGATGCGCTGGACCTGACGGCGTCCCCCGGCATCGAAGACGCAGAGGTCGACGCGCTCGGCGTGCTCCGAAAAAAGCGCGAAATTGACGCCTTCCCCATCCCAGTTCGCGCCGCGCGGATACGGACGGCCCGGCCAGACGGCGGTGATGGGGCTCATTTGCGGCTCGCATTGATCATTTAGCTGCTCTCTCGATTCCTGTCTTTTGGCCACCAGCGCGCAAGGCGCTCGGCCGCCCATTCCTTGCCGCCGAGCCCGAAGGCGAGCGCCAGTGCGAACACCACGCCCGCGAGGATGACGAGGAAGCTCTCCCGGATGATGTCGCCGCCCACGTCCACCTGGTCGAGCGCAATGAGCACCACGAATGCCATTATCGCGTACTGGGCGAACGTACCGAGCATGGGCGCGTCCTGGACGCCGATGTTCTTGCAGTACGTGACCACCGCGTTTGCAACAAAGCGCGCGAAATAGGACGCCGAACGTCACGATGAGCAGCGCCACGATCACCTTGGGAACGAACAGCACCACCTTTCCGAGCAGGTCGGTAATGTAGGTCAGGCCAACGCTGTTGAACGCGATGATCAGCGCCGCCAGAATCACGAGCCAGTACGCCAGCAGACCGAAGATGCCGGTCGTGTCGCTCCGGAGGCCGCCTTGCTGCAGGAACCCGTCGATGCCGGCGCGCTCAGTCAGGATGTTGAAATTGATGGCGCGCAGCCCCTTTGTGACGGCGAATCGCACCACTTTCGCCACCAGCCAGCCCGCAATCAGTACCGCGATGGCGAGAGCAAGCCGCGGCAGGAAGGCGCCGATCTGCGTAAGGAACGCGCGGACAGGCTCGAGGAGCATGTCGACGTTGTCCATGAAAACCTCCTAACTATGTTGTTGGTTGGTAAGCGCCACCATCCAGCGCCGCGCTGGAGTCACTGCCACCCAAAAAGACGGGTTTAACGAACAAGGGGGGGACTCCCCCTTGTATATCCCCGAACGAACAACACGCGATTCCATCGATTCTGCATGCCGCCCGTGTTGATGAGGCAATTCATTCTTGTGGCTCAGGATCGACCGTGATTCACTAGGGCGAGTATGCCCGCGAGGGGAATGCGGACCCAGTCCGGGCGGTTGTTGATCTCGTAGCGCAGCTCGTAGAGCGCCTTCTCCAGCTCGAACAGGCCGAGCAGGGTGCGCGCCTCCTCGACGGAGCCGTACAGGCCGCTCGCCCGTGCGCTTTCCTCGTACGCGCCAAGGAAGGCACTGCGCGCCTCTGCTTCCCAGGTTGCTGCAAGCGGGGCGAGCTTCGCGAGTTCCTCGTCGTTATGCGCGGCGCGCTTCAGCACGGCCCAGCGCGCGTAGTTGAAAGAACGCAGCATGCCCGCGACGTCGCGCAGCGGTGAGCTCTTGCGGCGGCGTTCCTCGAGCGGTCTGGCGGGCTCGCCCTCGAAATCGATGATCTTGAAATCGTTGTTCGCGAGCAGTACCTGCCCGAGGTGATAGTCGCCGTGGAAGCGCGTCTTGCGCATCGCCTGTTCGGGCGCGGCGAAGGACTCGATGTGCGAGACGACTTCGCCCATGCGTTCGGCCAGCGCCCGCGCCTCGGTGCGCGCGGGCTCCGGCAAGGCTTCGACCCGCTGCGCGAGGAGCTTGAACGTCTCCAGCGCCTCCTCGTGCACGCGTCGCTTCCATTCAGTCACATCCGCGGCCGTGACTCGGTTCTGGATCGAATGCCGGATTGCCTGCCGGCGACGCCAGCGCACAATGCAATTCACCGGTACGCTCGCCGAGGGTATGGGCGAGCGCCAGGTAGACGCCATGCACGTCCGCCGGCGGCTGCTCGGTCGCGGTGCGGTGGTGCTCGAGGAACCGTTCAACGTAATCGAGTGTGTAGGCCCAGCCGTCACCCTGGTTGGCGACGTACGCCTGCAGCAGGCCGACCGTCATGACGGTTCCGTCGTCGGCGTGATACTCGATCGCGCCCGCCACCGGAACGCAGTTGGGAAAGCGCGCCATCTCGGTCAGGAATCGCCCGACCTCCAGCTCCGGATTCTCGCCAGGACGCAGACGGCGGTACCCCTTCAGGAACAGGCGTTCGCCGAGCATGACGATCGTGTTGCTGCTTTGCGCGTGCGGTCGGCTCGCCGGCAATTCGGCGTGATCCTTCCCGGCAAGCTCCGCGAACGCCCGGGTGGGCACGAAGCGCAGCTTGCCTCGCACGGTGGCGACCTCTTTGCCTGCCCCGATCGCCTCGACGACCGCGTGGCAGAAGGCCTCGTCGGCGAACGCGTCGCCCAGCACGCCGACGTTCGCCTGCTGGCGAACCTTCGCGATCGTTGCCGGAGCGAGGCCACGCAGGCGCTCGTCCTCGCCGTCTTCCCAGCCGAGCGCGAGCGGCACCAGGTAGGTCGCGCGCTCGGGTGGCCCCTCGACGTCCACCAGCGCGATCAGCCAGCCGTGCTTGCCCACCTGCCACACCGCGTGATCGGCAAGCCGTGCGCGCTTGATCGGCTCGCCCTTCGCCGCATACCAGCGCTGCTTCTCGATGAAGCGGGGCAGCACCTGGGTTTCGAGCTGCGCGCCGGTCTTCTCCGCCATGCCGATGCGCCACGGCACGACGCGGTCGCGGAAGAAGCTCGACCAGCCGTCGAAGAGCACGAGCACAGGCAGGTCCTCGGGCGCGAGGTACTCCTCGTGCCAGCGTGGGCACATCGACGTCGGTCGCCAGGCGGAACCAGTAGAAGCCGTGCGCGGGCAGCGTGAGGAGATAGGGCAGCTCGCCGATCGGCGGGAACGCGGTGCGGCCGAGCAGCTCGACCGGCACGCGTCCCTTGAATCGTTCGAGCCCGAGCTCGACCGGCTGCGCGGAGCGCCCGACGTTCGCCACGCACAGGATGACTTCGTCGCCGTATTCGCGCAGGTAGGCGAGTATCTTGCGGTTTCCCGCCTTGAGAAACGTGAGCTTGCCGCGCCCGAAGGCCTGGCTGGTCTTGCGCACGGCGAGCATCCGCTTCATCCAGTGCAGCATCGAAGAGGGATCGCGTTGCTGCGATTCGACGTTCACCGCCTCGTATCCGTAAACCGCGTCCATGATTGGCGGGAGGTACAGGCGCTGCGGATCGGCGCGCGAAAAGCCGGCATTGCGGTCCGGGCTCCATTGCATCGGGGTGCGCACGCCGTTACGGTCGCCGAGGAAAATGTTGTCCCCCATGCCAATCTCGTCCCCGTAGTAGATGATCGGGGAACCCGGCATCGACAGAAGCAAGCTGTTCATCAGCTTGATCCGGTCGGAGTCGTTCTCCATCAGCGGCGCGAGCCGCCGCCGGATGCCGAGGTTGATCCGCGCACGCGGATCGGCCGCGTACATGCGGTACATGTAGTCGCGCTCCTTGCTGGTGACCATTTCCAGCGTGAGCTCGTCGTGATTGCGCAGGAAAATCGCCCACTGGCAGGAGTCGGGTATGTCGGGCGTCTGCTGCATGATCTCGACGACCGGATGCGCGTCCTCCTGGGCGATGGCCATGTACATCCGCGGCATCAGCGGGAAGTGGTAGGCCATCTGGCATTCGTCGGCGTTGCCGAAATACTCGCGCACGTCCTCGGGCCACTGATTGGCTTCTGCGAGCAGCAGGCGGTTATTGTAGTTCGCGTCGAGTAGCGCGCGGATCTCCCGGATGACCGCATGCGTCTCCGGAAGGTTCTCGTTCGACGTGCCCTCGCGCTCCACAAGGTACGGAATGGCGTCCAGCCGGAACCCGTCCACGCCCATGTCGAGCCAGAAGCGCATGGTCTTGAAGATCGCCTTCAGCACGCTCGGATTGTCGAAATTGAGGTCGGGCTGGTGGCTGAAGAAGCGATGCCAGAAGTAGGCCTTCGCGACCGGGTCCCAGGTCCAGTTCGAGGACTCGGTGTCGGTGAAGATGATGCGCGTGCCCTGATACTTCTGATCCGAATCGCTCCAGACGTAGTAGTCGCGCTTCGGGCGATCCGGGCGGTGCGCCGGCGGGCAGCCTGGAACCAAGGATGCTGGTCGGAGGTGTGGTTCACGACGAGCTCGGTGATCACGCGCAGGCCACGCCGGTGCGCTTCGCGCACGAACTGCCGGAAGTCGTTCCGTACGCCGTATTGCTCATGGATGTTGTGATAGTCGGCGACGTCATAGCCGTCGTCACGCATCGGCGACGGGTAGAAGGGGAGCAGCCACACCGTGTTGACGCCGAGATCCTTGATGTAGTCGAGCTTCGAGGTTAGGCCGCGAAAATCGCCGAAACCGTCGTCGTTCGAGTCGAAGAAGGCCTTTATGTGCAGCTGGTAGACGACCGCGTCCTTGTACCAGTGCGCGTCGTCGCCAGCCTGCGCCTTGGCTACGGTCCCCGCGCCGGCAGTACTTGGGCTCACATTGCGGTCCATCTGCGCTCTTTCAGAGGAAGTAATCGAAATCGCGTTCGGTACGCACTTTCCGGCGCAGGCGGAAGATCTGCGCCGGCGCGCGCGCAATGTCCAGGCTCACGAAGTTGCGCGGCCCGTTCCAGAGATAGCGTGCCCCGGTCAGCAGCTCGTTCATCTGGTAGGGCGACGCGGGGTCCACGCCCAGCGCCTTCGAGGTCGAGTTCCACCCACCCCGACTGCGTGTGGTACGGGTCGAGATTCACGACGCTGACGACCACGTTGTCCAGATCCTCGGTGGCCTTCGCGTAGCAGATCAGGTGCTCGTTGTCGACCGGAAAGAACCGCAGCGACCGGTCCGACTGCAGCGCGGGATTCTCGCGCCGTGCCTTGTTGATGCGCGCGATGAAGCCGCGCAGGCTGTCTTCGCGGTCGAGATCCCACGCGCGCAGCTGGTACTTCTCCGAATCCAGGTACTCCTCGCCGCCCGGGTCGCGCGGCTTGGCCTCGAGGAGCTCGTACGCAGGGCCGTAGATCCCGTAGCTCGGCGGCGAGCGTCGCTGCAAGCGCGAGTCGCGCCATGAACGCGGGGCGGCCGCCGAACTGCAGGTATTCGGTGAGGATATCGGGCGTATTCGGCCACACGTTCGGCCGGAAATACTCGCGACCCGGGCCTTTCGAGAGCTCGGTGAAGTACTCGGTGAGCTCGGTCTTGGTATTGCGCCAGGCGAAATACGTGTAGGACTGCGAGTAGCCCGAGCTTGGCGAGCCGGTGCATGACTTTCGGGCGGGTGAAGGCCTCGGCGAGGAAGATCGTCTCGGGATGCGTCCCGCTTCAGCCGGTCGATCGCCCACTCCCAGAACGGAAACGCCTTGGTGTGCGGATTGTCGACGCGGAAGATGGTCACGCCCTTCGGCGATCCAGAACTCGAAGATGCTCGCGAGCTCCTCCCACATCGACCTGCCATTCCTCCGATCTCGAAATTGAACGGATAGATGTCCTGGTATTTCTTGGGCGGATTCTCGGCGTACTGGACCGTGCCGTCCGGACGCGAGCGGAACCACTCGGGGTGCTCCTTGACGTACGGATGGTCGGGCGCGCACTGGAAGGCGATGTCGAGCGCGATGTCGATCCCGAGCGCGCGGGCGCCTGCCACGACCTTGCGGAAGTCCTCGATCGTGCCGAGCGGCTTGTGGATCGACTTGTGTCCGCCCTCGGCCGCGCCGATTGCCCAGGGACTGCCCACGTCCTCGGGCGTCGGCGTGAGCGAGTTGTTCTTGCCCTTGCGCTTCTCCCGGCCGACAGGGTGGATCGGCGGGAAGTAGAGGACGTCGAACCCCATCTCCGCGACATAGGGCAGGCGCGCTTCCACATCGCGGAACGTGCCGTGTTTGCCCGCTACGGGGGATGTCGATCGGGGAAAGAGCTCGTACCAGGTGCTGTAGCGCGCTCGCTCGGGATCCACGACCAGCGGGAACTCCACCGGATATGTCAGTGCGAGGCTGCGGTCGGGGTAGCGCTTCGCCACCTCGCCGAGCGCCTCGTCCAGGCCCAGAATCTTGAGCGCTTCGGGTTTGCCGCTCGCCCGCAGCCGCGCCGCCCAGTCGGCGAGCTGCTTGCGGTCCGCGCCGGAGGCGCGCTTCGCCGCGCCCTCGATCAGCTCGGCACCGACCAGCGCGGCAATCTTGAGGTCCTCGGGGTCGACGCGTCGCTCGAGATCGTGCAGCCACGAGAGGAACTGATCGACCCAGGCCGTCACCGTGTAGCGATACTGGCCGAGCGCTTCGGCGCGGAAGCTGCCGCGCCAGCGGTCGTTGCCGAGGAACGTCATCGGCCCCTCGCGCCACTCGGATTCGTCCTCGCGCCGGTACAGCACGCGCGCCGCCACCGCATCGTGGCCGTCGGTGAAGCAGTCGGCCTCGACGACGACCCGGTCGCCGATCACTCGCTTCGCGGCGAACCGGCCGCCGTCGACGGCGGGGCTCACCGATTCGATCACTACGCGGACGCGTCCGTCGATCGCGCTTTCCTGCTTGCGAGCTGGTTTGCGCGTCTCAGGCATTCCCGCCCTCCCTCTTGAGGAACATGACGCCGAGCGGGGGGAGGGTGATCGTGATCGAGTGCATCCGGCCGTGCGCTGGAACCGGGGCCGCCTCGACGCCGCCATAGTTGCCGGTTCCGCTGCCGCCGTAGAGCGGCGCGTCGCTGTTCAGGAGCTCGCGCCAGAATCCCCCGCCGGGCACGCCGAGCACGTAGTTCTCGCGGGGCAGCGGCGTGAAATTGCAGGCGACGACCACCGTCTCGCCCTTGCGCGATTTGCGCAGGAACGCGATCACGCTCGCCTCGGCATCGTGGCAGTCGATCCACTCGAACCCGGCCTGCTCGAAATCCACCTCGTGCAGCGCGCGCTCCGTGCGGTACACGCGATTCAGGTCACCGACCCAGTTGCGCAGTCCCGAGTGCTCGGGGTACTGGAGGACCTCCCACTCGAGCTGGTCGTCGTGCGCCCATTCGCGGCGCTGGCCGAACTCGCCGCCCATGAACAGCAGCTTCTTGCCCGGATGGGCCCACATGTACCCGTACAGCGCGCGCAGGTTCGCGAACTTGCGCCATGTGTCGCCCGGCATCTTGCCGATCAGCGAACCTTTGCCGTGGACGACTTCGTCGTGCGAGAGCGGCAGCACGAAATTCTCGGCAAAGGCGTACCAGATCGAGAAAGTCAGCCGGTCGTGGTGATACTTGCGGTGAATCGGATCCTCGCTCAGGTACTTCAGGCTGTCGTGCATCCAGCCCATGTTCCACTTCAGCCCGAATCCGAGTCCGCCCAGGTAGACCGGCCGCGAGACCATCGGCCATGCGGTCGATTCCTCGGCAATGACCTGCACATCGGGGTGGTCGCGATAGACCGCCTCGTTCAGGTCGCGCAGGAACCGGACGGCGTCGAGGTTCTCCTTCCCGCCGTACTGGTTGGGCACCCACTCGCCGTCCTTGCGACCATAGTCGAGGTACAGCATCGACGCCACGGCGTCGACGCGAAGGCCGTCCAGATGATATTTTTCGAGCCAGAAGAGCGCGCTGGAGAGCAGGAACGCGCGCACTTCGTGGCGACCGTAGTTGAAGATGTAGCTCTTCCATTCGGGGTGGTAGCCCTGTTTCGGGTCGGCGTGCTCGAAGAGATTCGTGCCGTCGAAATAGGAGAGGCCATGAGCGTCGCTTGGAAAGTGTGACGGGACCCAATCCAGGATCACCCCGATCCCGTTCTGATGCATCCGGTCCACCAGGTACATGAGGTCCTGGGGCTCGCCGTAACGTGCGGTCGCGGCGAAGAATCCGGTCGATTGGTAGCCCCAGGACCCGTAGAACGGGTGCTCGGTGATCGGGAGCAGCTCTACGTGGGTAAATCCCGTCTCGCGGACGTATTCGGCGAGCTGGTCGGCCATCTCCCGGTAGTTGAGGAAGCGATGGCCGTCGCCGCGCCGCCAGGAGCCGAGGTGGACTTCGTATATCGACATCGGCGCGTCGAGCGCGTTGCGTGCGCGCCGGCTCGCCATCCACTCGGCGTCGTTCCACTGGTACTCCAGCGTCCAGGCGCGCGACGCCGTGGACGGCGGCACCTCGGCGTAGAAAGCGAAGGGGTCCGCCTTGTCGATCTCGTAACCGTTGTAGTTCGATACGATGTGGTACTTGTACGACTGCCCGCGCACGACACCGGGAATGAATCCTTCCCAGATTCCGGAGCCATCCTGGCGCGCGGCGAGCGGGTGGGCGCGCGGATCCCACCCGTTGAACTCGCCCATCACCGCGATGCTGCGCGCATTTGGCGCCCAGATGGCAAAGCTCGCGCCCGCGACTCCCTTCCGGACCGTCAGCTGGCAGCCCATCTTTTCGTGCAGACGGCCGTGGCGGCCTTCCTTGAAGAGGTAGATGTCGTGATCGGTCAGCGCGGGCGCCTCCCGTCGTTCCGGCTGGTCGGTTCCTTCACCACGCCGGGCCTGGACGCGTGTCTCGTTCGAAGTCTTTGTGTTCATTGCGCGAGCTCCTTCGCAGTCATTGCAGCAGCGCGGGTCGGTTCGGATCGACAGGCCGTGGCGCGAACACGGGCGAGAAAGGCACGCCACCCGACTGCGCGCGCGGCACCACGACGATACCGCCCGGAGATACCGTGTAACGGCGCGCGTCCGCATCGGCGTCGTAACCGATTCGCTCGCCCGCTTCGATCGTGTTGTACCGGTCGACGATGACGCGCCGCAGCTTGGCGCCGCGCTTCACGTGGACGTCATCCATGATCACGCAATCCTCGACCTCGGCGCCGGGGTCGATGCGAACTTCGTAACGCAGCACGGAATTGCGCACCACCGCGCCCTCGATACGGGATCCGGAGGCGATCATGGAGTTCTCGATCGATCCGCCGATGATGCGCGCGACCGGGCCGATGTAGCTTCCGGACTGGATGGGCCAATGCGGATTGAACGCGTCGAATCGCGGCTCGGCACCGAGCAGATCCTGGTGCGCCGCGAAGTAAGCGTCGAGGGTGCCCACGTCGCGCCAGTAGCCCGCTTCCTCGTACGCATAGACACCGGGCACCGCGTTCGTCTTGAAATCATAGGCATAGAGTGTGCGCGTCCCCACCAGTCGCGGCAGGACGTGGCGGCCGAAATCGGTCTCGCCCAGATCGCGCGCCTCCTCGAGCGCAGTCTGGAGTACCTGCCGATCGAAAAGATAATTTCCCATCGAAGCGTAGGCGAAACCGGGTCGGCCGGGCATCTCCGGCGGCCGTCCGGGTTTCTCGAGGAATTCGCGGATGCGACCGTCCGTGCTCGTCCCGATGATGCCGAACGCGCTCGCCTGCTCGACCGGCACCGGCAACGCCGCGACGGTCACGTCGGCGCGGCGCGCGCGATGAAACGCGAGCATCTGGCGAATGTCCATCCGGTACACGTGGTCCGCGCCGAAGACTGCGACCACGTCAGGGTTATGCTGCTCGATGAGATTCAGGTTCTGGTAGATCGCGTCCGCAGTGCCCTGAAACCATTCCGGGCCTTCGCGCATCTGCGGCGGAACGATGGTGACGAAGTGCCCGGGAATCACCGGCGAGAGCGTCCACGACCGGTGCACATGCTCGATGAGCGATTGCGATTTGTACTGGACGAGCAGATAGATCGCGTACATGTGCGAGTTGATCAGATTGCTCAGCACGTAGTCCACGATTCGCGTGCCCCCCGCGAAAGGGACCGCGGGCTTCGAGCGCCCGGCGGTGAGCGGCTGCAGCCGGGAGCCCTCGCCGCCGGCGAGCACCATGGCCAGCACTTCCGGTTGTCCGATCATGCAGGGTCTCCTTCGTCGTCGGGTCTTGCATCCCTGCATCGTGGAATGCTCAACGCTCGACAGCGTGTTGGATTTCAGTTCCGTGTCGCGCCCGATGTGCGGACCTGAGCGACACTGGAGAATCGGGCCGGGCCGCGAGTGCGAAATCTGGCGCTGACCAGTTCACAAGTCCACGGGAAAAGACGCAAATGCGGTGCACCCGTCGGGCGCCGCTGACTGCTCAAGCTCTGCGATCTGGAAGATTCGGAAACGAGTTCGACCGATTCGCGGTCAATTCCCAGTCGAATCGGTCGATTGCAGCGGCCGTGTCGATCTGGCCCGTGGATGAGCTATATTTGAGAATCATTCTATCACAGCGGCCGCGCGCGATTTCGCCGCGCAGAGTGTGGACACTCCGCATCGCGCACTGTCATGGTGCGCCCGGCCGATAACCTGGCGATACGGAGACACCATGGAAACGCCGTTTCTCGACGCAATCAGTTCCATCAGCACCCGCGAATGGCTTGCATACGCACAATCGACGGTGCGCGTGCTGCTGATTCTGATCGTTGCCTGGATCGTGCTGTGGATCGGCAACCGGGCAATAGGCACCATGCGGATGCGGATACAAAGTCGCGCCGACAGCGAGGACCGCGCGAAGCGGATCGAGACGCTCGGAGGCGTGTTCCGCTACGTGCTTGGGGTCGTCGTCTCGCTGGTCGCAGGAATGGTGATCCTCAACGAGCTGGGCATATCGGTGGCGCCCATACTTGCAACCGCCGGTGTCGCAGGCATCGCGGTCGGCTTCGGCGCGCAGAGCCTGATCAAGGACTACTTCAACGGCTTCTTCCTGCTGGTAGACGATCAATTGCGTCAGGGCGACGTCGTCGAGATCGCCGGAATCGGCGGCTGGTCGAAGAGGTGACGCTGCGCTACGTTCGGTTGCGTGACTACGACGGTAACGTCCACTTCGTCCCGAACGGGCAGATCAGCACCGTCACCAACCGCACGCGTACGTTCGCATTCGCGGTCATGGACGTCGGCATCGCCTATCGTGAAGACGTCGACGCGGCCATCGAGGTGATCCGCGAGGTCGGGCGCGCAATGCGCGCCGACGAGTCGTTCGGTCCGCGCATCCTCGAGGATCTCGACGTCGCAGGGGTCGATCAATGGGCCGACTCGGCGGTCATCATCCGTTGCCGTTTCAAGGTGAAGCCGATCGAGCAGTGGGGCGTGCGGCGGGGTTTCCTGCAACGGCTCAAGGCGGCATTCGATGCGCGCGGGATCGAGATTCCGTATCCGCACCTCACGGTCTACGCCGGCGAGCCCAGGCAGGGTACTGCGCCTGCGTTCAATGTGAGCGAGCTGCCCAGAGGCGCCGAACGCTGAGCGGCCAGATGTGGTCAGAGGCGCCCGCCCGATGCGAGCGGAGTCTCCCCCGGGATCAATCGCGAGCGGTGCTGCCGGGGTCGGGCAGCGGCGCTTGCGATCGAATCTTCAGCCGTAGCGCCGCCTTGGCGAGCAGGTTGGCCGATACCGGTGCAGTGAGGAACAGAAAGAGCGTGATCAGCAACTCATGCAGGCTCGTACCATCGGTTCCGGTGAAGAAGATCATCGACGCGGTCAGCGTGCCGCCGACGCCGAGCGTCGTCGCCTTCGTCGGGCCGTGCAGCCGCATGTAGAAATCCGGCAGCCGCGCGAGACCGATCGCACCCGCGAGCGTGAAGAACGCGCCGACCAGCAGGAAGAACGAAACGACGAATTCGAAAAGCATCGCGCTTGCCTTCAGTGCATCACGTCGCCGCGCGCGATGTACAGCGCGAGGGCGACAGTGCCGGCGAAGCCGATCAGCGCGATGAGGAGCGCCGCCTCGAAGTAGACCTGCGTGCGCCACGTGATACCGGAAAGCACGAGGAGCGCGATGGCGCTGATGTAGAGCGTATCCAGCGCGAGCACGCGGTCGGGCAGGTCGGGGCCGCGCAGGAGGCGCCAGGTCGCGAGCAGCAGCGCGGCGCCAACCGCGACGAAAGAGATGAAGATGGCGGTCCCTAGCATCCGAAGATCTCCCCTAGCGGTTGCTCGTAGCGCAACTTGATCTGCCGGACCAACGCGTCCGGGTCGTCGACGTCGAGCGCATGAACGAGGATTCGCCTTTCCGTCACGCGCACATCGCACGAAACGGTGCCCGGTGTCATGGTGATGATGCTTGCGAGTAGCGCGATCGCATTCGGGTGTGCCACGTCCAGGGGAACGGTGACGAACCGCGGGCGCAGCCTTCCGATCGGACCAAGCACGAGGCGGGCGACATCGATGTTCGCGACGACGATGTCCCAGAGCACGGTGAGCGCGAGCAGCGCCGCAGCGCCCGGGCGGCGCAGGCGGATGGGCCGGTCGACGAAACGCCGGGTCATGAGCGGTAGCGCCACTGCGAGCGCTGCGCCGAGCAGCGCATGCCCAACGCCCGGTCGCGTTACCAGGACGACCCAGGCGCCGAACAGGATCGAGGTGACGAGCGGATTCGGTAGCCAGCGGCTCATTGACGGACTCCTTGCGTTGGTCCAAGGATGGCCTCTACGTAGGCACTCCGGTCGAGGATCTGCGCGGCGGCCGCGTCGGCAAACGACTTGAGCGGCGCGGCAAACGCCACCATCGCCACACCGGTCGCCGCAAGCGCGACGGCGGAGACGAGTGCGCCGGGACGCGCGGTCGCTGCCGTCGACGAACCCGGCAGCACGCGCCAGAAGACCGCCGAGCCGGCGCGTGCAACACCGACCAGTGCAGCGAGCCCGGTGCCGAGGAGCGCAATCCAGATCCATGCACCCGCCGCCGTCTCGCGTGCCGCCTGGAGGATCATGAGCTTGCCGAGAAACCCCGAGAATGGCGGCATGCCCACGGCAGTCATGCCGGCGACGAGGAAGAGCGCGCCGAGAAGCGCCGGCTGCGCCATCGGCTGGCCGGGCTCCAGCGTGTCTCCGGCGTCGCCGCGCTGCGCCGCGATGAGCTCGACGAGAAGGAAGAACGCGGCGATTGCGAGCGTGCTCTGCGCCATGTAGAAGATCGCCGCGGAAAGCCCTTCTGCAGTGAGCAACCCGACGGCCGCGAGCGTTGTCCCGGCCGAAGCGACCGTCAGGTAGGCGACGAGTCCGGTGAGCGAGCGCGCCGCGACCGCGCCCAGCACGCCGAGCACGATCGTCGCCAGGGCGACCGGGACGAGCCAGGGCGCGGCGACCTGCGACAGCAGCCCCGCGTCGGGCCCGAAGACCTGACCGTGCACGCGGATGATCGCGTATATGCCCACCTTGGTCATGATCGCAAACAACGCTGCAACCGGCGCCGCCGCTCCCGCGTAGGCGGCCGGCAGCCAGAAATAAAGAGGAAACGCCGCAGCCTTGACGCCAAACACGACCAGGAGGAGGAGCGCTGCGGAAGCAATCGGCGCGACGTTCGGCGCCGGCGCCTCGGCGACACGCACTGCGAGGTCGGCCATGTTGAGCGTGCCGGTGACTCCGTAGAGAAGGCTCACCGCTAACAGGAAAAGGGCAGAGGCGGCGAGGTTGACGACCACGTAGTGCAGCGCGGCGCGCAGCCGCGCTGCACCCAGACCGTGCACGAGCAGGCAGTAGGACGCGATCAGCAGAATTTCGAAGAACACGAACAGGTTGAAGAGGTCCCCGGTGAGGAAAGCTCCGTTCAGCCCCGCGAGCTGAAACTGAATGATCGGGTGAAAGTAGCGGCCGCGCGCGTCCCAGCCGCCGGCTGCGTACGCGACCGCCGCAATCGCCAGGATTGCCGTGAGCGTGAGCATCAGCGCCGCGAGCCGGTCGGCCACGAGCACGATGCCGAACGGCGCGGGCCAGCCGCCGAGGTTGTAGACATGCACCTCCCCGGACGCGGTGGAGGTCAGCAATGCGGCGGCGACCGCTAGTTGCGCGATGCACGAGGCCATCGATGCGAAGCGTTGCGCGGGAAGGCGCTCGACGGGGAGCGCAATCAGCAGTGCCGCCATCGCGAGCGGAATCAACACAGGAAGGCTGACCAGATGCGCACTCATCGTGTCTGGCTGCCCTTGTTCGACGTTGGCCGTTCGCCGCCATCGACATGGTCGCTGCCCGTTTCGTGACGCAAGCGGATCGCGAGCGCCAGGGCAAATGCGGTCATGCCAAATCCTATGACGATTGCCGTGAGCACGAGCGCCTGCGGGAGCGGGTCGGCGTACGTGCCGGTCCCGGGCACGATGATCGGCGCGCCGCCGATCGTGATGCGCCCCATCACGAAGATGAAGAAGTTAACCGCATAGGAGAGGAGCACGAGACCGAGCACGACCGGGAAAGTGCGGCTGCGCAGCAGCAGATAAACCCCGCAGGCGGCGACAAGACCGATGCCGGAGGCGACGAGAAGCTCCATCACGCGCTCCCTGCTCCGGCCGGCGCTGCCCCGGACGAGTCGTCGGTCACGTGGCCGAGAGCCGCAATCGCAAGCATCGTGGCGCCTACGACGGTGAGGTACACGCCGAGATCGAACAATGCGGCACTCGCGAGCGGCAACTCACCGATCACCGGCAGGAACGGGTGGCCGTGCGCGCTCGTGAGGAACGGTGCTCCGAAGAGCCACGCGGCCGCCCCGGTTCCGCCGGCCGCGAGGAGGCCGGCGCCGATGAGGCGATCGTAGCGTGCGCGCAGGCGCGCCTCTGCCGCAGTTTGCCCCAACGCCATGTACTGGACGATGAGCGCGATCGAGGTCACCAGCCCGGCAATGAAGCCGCCGCCCGGCTCGCTGTGGCCCCGCAGGAAGATGAATACGGAGACCAGCAGTGCAAGCGGCAACAGCGTACGTGCGACGACCTCTAGCAGCAACGGCATGCCGGGCGATGGCGCACGCGCGACGCGCAGGCCCGCGAGCAGTGCGGCGGCGCCAAGCGCCGCGATGCCGAGAACCGCGATCTCGCCCAGGGTGTCGAATCCGCGGAAGTCGACGAGGATGACGTTCACCACGTTGGTCCCGCCGCCTCCGGGAACCGCCTCCCGAAGGAAGAACCACGCGATCGATTCGGGATCGCGCGCGAGCGCCGCGTAGGCGAGCGCGGCCACGCCGGCGCCCGCCGCGAAAGCGAGGCCGGCGTCTCGGAATTTTCGCGCCCGCGAGGAGTCTGCCGGCGTGCTCTGCGGAAGCAGCGCAAGCGCCATAAGCATCAGCACCGTGGTCACCACCTCGACCGAGAGCTGCGTGAGCGCGAGGTCGGGCGCGGAGAAGAACACGAACCCGATCGACACGACCAGGCCCACGACGGCCGCGAACACGATCGCGAGAACCCGGTTACGGTGCGCGATCACCGTGCCCACAGCGGTTGCCGCGAGCATCAGCCATAGCACGACCGCCAGAGGATTCGTCGGGGTGAGCGCATGGTCGGTCGGCGCGGCGCCGCGCAGCACGAACGGCGCCGCGCCGGTTACGAGTGCCGATGCGACCAGGAGCGCAAGCGAGCGCTGCAGAGATCCGTTGGCGAGCCAGGCGGTCGCCTTGCGCGAGAGCTCGATTGTGCCTTTGTACGCATGCTGGAACAGGAGCGTTCCCGTCCAGCCCGACGGCACGTGAAGGTGCAGGTTGTACCGGTGCTGCAGCAGCCAGTACATGACGATGCCGCCTGCCAGCGCGATCCCGCTCATCAGGAGCGGCAGGTTGAAGCCGTGCCACAACGCGATCTCGTACGGCGGCAGCGCGGCCCCGTAGAGGTTCTGCGCCGCGATCCGCACGATCGTCTCGACGGTGAACGCTGGCGCGAGCCCGACCGCGATGCACAGCGTGACGAGGACCAGCACGGGCAGACGCATGAATTTCGGCGGCTCGTGTGGCGTGCGCGACAGTCCGAGGGGCGCGCCGTTAAAGAAGACGTCGTGCACGAAACGGGTGGAGTACGCGACACTGAAGACACCGGCGAGCGCCGCCGCGTACGGAATGATCGCGCCGAGCAGTCCGAGGTGATGCAGGTCCAGGGCCTCTGCGAAAAACATCTCCTTCGAGAGGAAACCGTTCAGCAGCGGGACGCCGGCCATTGCAGCCGCGGCAACTATGGCGAGCGTGGCCGTGTAGGGCATGTAGCGCCACAGACCATGGAGCTTGCGCATGTCGCGGCTGCCGCACTCGTGATCGATGATGCCCGCCGCCATGAAGAGCGAGGCCTTGAACGTCGCGTGATTGACGACGTGGAATACCGCAGCGACGGACGAGAGCGGCGAGTCGAGCCCGATCAGGAAGACGATGAGTCCGAGATGGCTTATCGTGGAGTATGCGAGCAGCCCTTTCAAGTCGTGTTTGAAGACTGCGACGTAGGCGGCGAACAGGAGCGTCACGAGGCCGACGGTAGTCACGATGTACTCGAACTCGACGCCGTCGCCGAGCGCCGGGTAGAGGCGCGCGAGGAGGAACACACCGGCCTTGACCATGGTTGCCGAATGAAGGTACGCGGACACCGGCGTCGGGGCGGCCATCGCCTCGGGCAGCCAGAAGTGGAACGGGAACTGCGCCGACTTCGTGAATGCGCCGAGCAGGATGAGGATGAGCGCGGCAAGGTATAGCGGGTGCGCGTGAATGATCTCGTGCAGGCCGTTGATCGCAGAGATTTCGTAGGTCCCGGCGATGTGCCCGAGAATCAGGAAGCCCGCCAGCATGGCGAGGCCCCCGCCGCCGGTAACCGCGAGCGCCATGCGTGCGCCCTGGCGCGCGTCGGCCCGATTGCCCCAGTAGCCGATCAGCAGGAACGAGCTGATCGAGGTCAGCTCCCAGGCGAAAACGAGCAGGAGGAGGTTGTCGGCCAGCACGATGCCGAGCATCGCGGCCATGAAGAGCATCAGCTGCGCATAGAACTTGCCGATCGGGTCGGCGTCGCCGAGGTAGTAGCGTGCGTACAGAATGACGAGCAGCCCGATCGCGAGGATCAGCACTGCGAAGAGGAACGCGAGTCCGTCGAGCCGCAGCGAGACGTTCAGACCGAGCTCTGGCAGCCACGACCAGCGCGCCGACACTGCCGCACCCCGCAACACGGGCCCCGCCTGGGAGACGAGCGCGAGCAGGCTGGCAGCGGCGACCGCGGCGGTGGCCCAGGCGGCGGGTGTTCTGCCGCGCCGCGCTGCGAGCAGCGGGAGTATCGTGCCCGCGACGAGCGGCAGAAGGACTATGGAAACGAGCGCGACCATCGCGGAATTGTAAGCGAATGCAATGCGCCGACCTCGCGAATAGCGTCAGTACAATCTCGGTCGCGCCGAACCGCCGGCTCGATCCGGTTGTGGCTGCTGCCCGGACTCATTACAATCCGCAATCGTCCGCGTGTCAGCCTAACGCTATAAGAGTGGAAAGAAGACGCCGGGCAAGCACCAACCAAGTACCGACCAAGCACCGACCAAGAACCGAACGGGCATGTAAGCACCGGCCCGGCCCGCTCCGAGGCGCGGCAGGTGAGCGTCGGATGGGCGGCCCATCGTCCAGGGGAGACACCGTGGTGTATTCGATCAGTGCCGTCGCCTCGCTCTTCGTGTTCTGGCTTCTCCTGTCCGGACACTACACGCCGTTCCTAATGGCCGCCGGATTGGGGTGCGCGGTCGCGGTGATGGCGCTGGCTCGTCGCATGGACGTCGTCGACCACGAAGGTCATCCGGTACACCTCGCCCCGCGCGCGCTGCTGGGTTACTGGCCGTGGCTGATCCGCGAGATACTCAAGTCCGGATGGGTCGTCACGCGAATCATTCTCGATCCGCGGCTGCCGATTTCCCCGACCCTGGTGCGATTCCGGCCGACGCAGAAGACCGACGTCGGCCTCGCGACGCACGCGAACTCGATCACCCTCACACCGGGAACGATCTCGGTGGAGGTCGGGCGCGACGAGCTTCTCGTACATGCGGTGACCGAGGCGGGGGCCGCGGGCATCCGCAGCGGCGACATGGACCGGCGCGTCACGCGCTTCGAGGGCGGGGAATGATGTTCTCGGTCGCGATGCTCGCGCTCCTCGCGACGCTCGCGCTCGCGCTTGCGCGAGCGGTTCTCGGGCCGACGGTGTTCGATCGCGCACAGGCCGCGAACACGATCGGAACCGCCGCCCTGCTTGCGCTGGCAGTGCTCGGATTTCTCACCGGGCGACCGGACTTCCTCGACCTCGCGATCACCTACGGGATCCTGAACCTCGTGGGAACGATCGCGGTGCTCAAGTTCTTCACATACGGTGACCTTGGCGATGCGGGTGAAGCGAGCGCGGAGGACCGGACGCGATGAGCATCGTCGCGAACTGGCTGAGCTGGATCTTTCTCGGGCTCGGCAGCTTCTTCTGTCTCGTCGGTGCGATCGGTCTGGTCCGGATGCCCGATTTCTACACGCGGGTGCACGGCGCGAGCATCACCGACACGCTCGGCGCGGGCTTCATGCTCCTCGGGATGAGCTTCGCGGCCGGGCTCTCGCTCGTGACGGTGAAGCTGATGTTCATCGGAGTGCTGATCTTCTTCACCAGCCCGACCGCGACCCACGCGCTCACGAAGGCCGCCATGCATCGCGGCGTTGCGCCGCAGCTCGGGCGGGCACGCGGGTCAGAGGAGTCGACGCCATCGAACCCCTGATCGTCAACGTGCTGCTTGTCCTGATGGCGTTCGCGGTGGTGGCGATCGTCGCGCAGCGCAATCTCTTTGCCGTGGTCGTGCTGAGCGGGGTCTACAGCTTCCTCATGGCGACGGTCCTGGTCGCGCTCGACGCGGTCGACGTGGCGATGACCGAGGCGTCGGTGGGCGCCGGCATATCGACGGTCCTCCTCCTCGGCGCGCTCTACCTCGTCGGCAGCGAGGAGACGAAGCCGATGCACCGGCCATGGCTGCCGCTCGCGCTCGCGGTGGTGACCGGAGGAATGATCGTCTACGGGACGCTCGGGCTGCCCGCGTTCTCGGATTCCAGCGCGCCGATCCACCAGCACGTCGCCAAGCGGTATATCGAGGAAGGGGCCCGGGAACACGGGCGTGCCGAACATCGTCACGGCAGTGCTCGCGAGTTACCGGGGTTACGACACCCTCGGCGAAACCACGGTGGTGTTCACCGCCGGCGCCGGCGTCATCGCGCTCCTCCGCCGCCGCCGCAAGTCGCGCGAGGAGAAGAAATGAGGAACTACCTCGTGCTGCGCGTGATCGCGAAGCTTCTGATCCCGTTCATGCTGGTCTTTGCGCTCTACGTGCAGTTTCACGGCGACTACGGACCCGGCGGCGGATTCCAGGCCGGCGTCATCGCTGCCGCCGCGATGATTCTCTACGGAGTCATCTACGGTCTCCCGACGGCCCGCAAGGTGATCCCCGATTGGGTCGTGGAGACGATGCTGGCTGCGGGCGTGCTGATCTACGCCGGCGTCGGCATCGCCGGGATCCTGCTCGGGGGCAACTATCTCGACTATTTCGTGCTCGACCACTCGCCGGTGCACGGGCAGGAGCGCGGGATTTTCTGGGTCGAGGCGGGCGTGGGCATCACGGTCGCGGGCGTCATGCTGAAGATCTTCTACATGTTCGCGGGCCGGCGGCGCGAGGACGGCGACCGGTGACCATCTACAACCACTTCAGCTACTTCGTCACGATCTTCCTCATGATCGCGGGACTCTACATCGTCATCGCGCGAGGCAATCTCGTGAAGAAGCTCGTGGGGCTCGCGATCTTCCAGACTTCCGTCTACCTGCTCTACATCGCGCCGGGCAAGCTCATCGGCGGCACCGCGCCGATCATGGCCGACGGATTCCGGATCTACTCGAACCCCTTGCCGCACGTTCTGATCCTCACTGCGATCGTCGTGGGTGTCGCGACGCTCGCGCTGGGCCTCGGCCTGGCGGTGCGGATCCGCGAGGCCTACGGAACGATCGAAGAGGACGAGGTCGCGGCGCAGGATCGCGCGACGGAGCGCGAGGAACGCGGCGAGTGATCGCAGATCATCTGGCGGCACTGCAGGTCGTGGTGCCGCTGATCACGGCGCCCGTCATCGTTCTCTTCCGGCGGGGCGCGCTCGCCTGGGCGCTCACCATGTTCGCAAGCGCCGCGTCGCTCGCAATCGCGCTCGCGCTCCTCGTGCAGGTGCGCGAGGTCGGCGTCATCTCCTATGCGATCGGCAGCTGGGCGCCGCCCTGGGGCATCGAGTATCGCGTCGATATCTTCAACGTATTCGTGCTCGTCCTCATCGGGCTGCTTGCGACGATCGGCGGCCCCTACGCATGGCGCAGCTTCGCCGCCGAAGTGCCCGAAGACCAGCACTACCTGGGGTACGCGATGTTCTGCCTGAGTCTTGCCGGCCTGCTCGGCATCACGATCACGGGCGACGCGTTCAACCTCTTCGTTTTTCTCGAGATCTCCTCGCTCAGCACGTATGTCTTGATCGCGCTCGGGCGCGATCGCCGCGCGCTGGTGGCCGCCTACCAGTACCTGATCATGGGAACGATCGGCGCGACGTTCTACATCATCGGCGTCGGACTGCTGTATCTGATGACCGGTACGTTGAATCTTCATGACCTTGCCGGCCGGCTGGGCGACGTCGCGCATGCGCGGCCGGTGCTTGCGGCGCTGGCGTTCATCACGGTGGGCATTTCCCTGAAGCTCGCGCTCTTCCCGCTGCACTTCTGGCTGCCCAACGCCTATGCGTATGCGCCCTCCGTCGTGTCCGCGTTTCTCGCCGGGACGGCAACGAAAGTCGCAATCTACGTCCTGATCAGGTTCTATTTCACGGTCTTCGGCAAGAGCGCGATTTTCGATGATCTGCCGACGCAGGACATCTTTCTCGTGCTCTCGATCGCCGCGATGTTCATCGCATCGGTGGCGGCCGCATACCAGGACAACCTGAAACACCTGCTCGCCTATTCGAGCCTGGGCCAGATCGGCTACATCACGTTCGGCATAGCGCTCGCCAACCAGGCGGGACTGACCGGCGCGATCGTGCATCTCTTCAACCACGGCGTGACCAAGGCGGCGCTCTTTCTGCTCGCGGGCTGCATCTGGTTCCGGGTGCGGAGCGTCCGCTTGGCGGATCTCGCCGGGGTCGCGCGCGTCATGCCGCTTACCTGCGCGGGGATCGTGGTTGGCGGCCTGAGCCTGATCGGCGCGCCTGTGACCGCCGGCTTCGTGACGAAGTGGTACCTGGTGCTCGGCGCGATCGACACGGGGCATTGGTGGATCGCGTTTCTTCCCGTCGTGAGCTCGCTGATCGCGATCTGGTACATGTGGCGATTCGTCGAGGTCGCGTATTTTCGTGAGCCCGGGCCTGCGCTGGTCGGGGTCAAGGAGGCGCCGGCGGTGCTCCTTCTGCCGGCCTACGTGCTGGTCGCGCTCACCGTCTATTTCGGATTAGACACGTCGTTCACGGTCGGAACCGCATCACGTGCCGCCGAGATGCTGCTCGGAGGCACGCGGTGAGTCCGCTTGCCGCGCTCATTGCCGCGCTCACGATACCGTTTGCTGGCGCGGTGCTGATCGGCCTTGCGGGCCGGGCACCCAATCTGCGCGAAACGGTGACGCTCGCCACGGCAGTGCTCCTGTTCCTTGCGGTGGCGTCGATCACGCCGCACGTGCTCGCGGGCGGGCGCCCCCAGCTCGCGCTCTTCCAGATGCTGCCGGGCATCCTGCTTGCCTTTCGCATCGAGCCGCTCGGCATGCTCTTCGCGCTGGTCGCGTCCGGACTCTGGATCGTCAACTCGCTCTATTCGATCGGGTACATGCGCGCCAACGCGGAAGAACACCAGACGCGCTTCTACGTCTGCTTTGCCGGCGCGCTCGGCGCAACGATGGGGGTCGCGTTCGCGGGCAATCTGGTCACGCTTTTCCTGGCGTACGAGGCTCTCACCCTGATCACTTATCCGCTGGTCACGCACCACGGCGACGAGGAGGCGAAACGCGGCGGCCGCGTCTATCTCGGCTATCTGCTGACGACCTCGATCGTGCTGCTGCTCGTCGGAATCATCTTCACCTGGAGTGTGGCCGGTACGACGGACTTCCTGCCCGGCGGGATACTGGGTGACCATCTGGGCAAGGCGGCCACCGGCGGACTGCTTGCACTTTTCATGTTCGGGATCGGCAAAGCGGCCCTGATGCCGGTCCATCGCTGGCTGCCCGCGGCCATGGTCGCGCCGACGCCGGTTTCCGCGCTGCTGCATGCGGTCGCGGTGGTGAAAGCGGGCGTATTCACCGTCGTGAAGGTGATCGTGTACGTATTCGGCGTCGAGAACATCGCCGGGCTCTCGAGCGTCGACTGGCTGCCATTCGTGGCCGGCTTCACCATCATCGTCGCGTCGATCATCGCGCTGCGCTGCGGACAACCTGAAGCGCCGGCTCGCCTATTCGACGGTGAGCCAGCTTTCCTACGTCGTGCTCGCTGCCGCACTGCTCACGCCGCTCTCCGTGATCGGCGCTGTCTTGCACATCGCGGCGCATGCGGTGGCAAGATCACGCTCTTCTTCGCAGCCGGCGCGATCTACACGGCCGCGCACAAGACCGAGGTCAGCCAGCTCGACGGGATCGGGCGGCGCATGCCCTGGACGATGGGCGCATTCACGATCGGCGCACTGTCGATGATCGGGCTGCCACCCGACGGCCGGATTCGTCAGCAAGTGGTTCATCCTGTCCGGCGCGGTCACGACCGGGCAGTCGGTCGCGGTCAGCGTGATCGTCGTCGAGCACGCTGCTGAATGCCGCGTATTTCCTGCCGATCGTCTGGCGGGCGTTCTTCCGGCCTGCGCCGGAGGCAGAACGACCACGGCGAGGCACCCGTTCCGATGGTGGCGGCACTGGTCGTCACCGCGGCGCTGACGATCGGAATGTTCTTCTATGCAGACGTGCCGCTCGCGCTCGCGCGGCAGGTCGCAGGAGGCTGAATCATGGACGACCACTGGCTCGTACGACCCGGCCACGATCCGCATGCTGTGGGTCGCCTTTATCGTGATTCTCGCATCTGACCGTGGCCGCAGACGCCTTCGTCAGCCACGATGCGCACTTCACGTTCGACGGCAGCTTCGGATTCGCCGCATGGTACGGATTTCTCTCGCTGCGTCGGGTCTCATCCTGGTCGCGAAGGCGATCGGCCTGTTCCTGAAGCGGCCCGACGACTACTACCGTGAAGATCATGACTGAGCTTGCCCATCCCGGGCTCGTGCTCATCGCGAGCGGCATCGTGGCGGGCGTCCTGCGCGGGCGCCCGCGCGCTGCCGTCGTGCTCGTGGCGCCGCTCGTCGCCCTCTGGCTGCTCTGGGCGCTTCCCGGACGGGGACGCTCTGGCGCGGCGAATTCCTCGGCTATCCGATCGTGCCGCTGGCGATCGACCGGCTATCCCGCCTGTTCGCGACGATATTCATCATCATGACCTTCGGCGGCGCGCTCTTCGCCCTCGGCCAGTGCGAACCGGCTCGAGCTCGCGGCGGCGCTGGTTTACGCGGGATCCGCAGTGGGCGTGACGCTTGCCGGCGATCTCATCACGGTCTTCGTGTTCTGGGAGCTGATGGCGATCGGCTCCACGCTCGTGATCTGGAGCGCGGGGACCGCCAGGGCGCGCGCGGCGAGCTTCCGTTACCTGATGATCCACCTGCTGGGCGGCGTTGTGCTCATGGCAGGAATCACCGGGCACGTCGCGGACACCGGATCGACGGCATTCGCGCGCATGGCGCTCGATTCGCCTGCGCATTGGCTGATCCTGGCGGGGTTCCTGCTCAATGCCGGCGCGCCGCCGCTCTCGGCATGGCTGCCGGACGCCTATCCGGAAGCGTCGTGGAGCGGAACGGTCTTCCTTTCCGCGTTCACCACCAAGACCGCGGTGTACGTCCTGCTGCGCGGATTCCCGGGCACCGAAGCTGCTGGTGTACGTGGGGCTCTTCATGGTGTTCTACGGGATCGTGTATGCGCTGCTCGAGAACGACATGCGGCGCATTCTCGCGTACAGCATCGTGAACCAGGTCGGATTCATGGTCACCGGGATCGGCATCGGCACCGAGATGGCCTTGAACGGTGCTGCGGCCCACGCGTTCGCGCACATCATCTACAAGGCACTCCTGCTGATGTCCGCGGGCGCGGTGCTCTATCGCACCAACGAGCGTCTCTGCTCGAACCTCGGCGGGCTGTTCCGGACCATGCCTCTCACCACGCTCTGCGGCACGATCGGTGCGCTTTCGATCTCGGCATTCCCCGTCACGTCAGGCTTCGTGAGCAAGTCGATGATTTCGCAGGCGGCGGCAGACACGCATCTCATGGTGGTGTGGCTACTGCTAGCGGTCGCTTCGGCGGGCGTTTTTTTGCACGCGGGGATCAAGTTTCCGTGGTTCGTGTTCTTCCAGAAGGATTCGGGGCTGCGACCGGCCGATCCACCGCTCGGCATGAAGCTTGCGATGCTGCTGTTTTCGGCCTTGTGCATCGGCATTGGCGTTTTCTATGAACCGCTCTACGCCATGCTTCCGTTTCCCGCGGATTACGTTCCCTATACCGGCGAGCACGTGGTGCAGATGCTCCAGCTGCTGCTCTTTTCGGGGCTCGCATTTTTCACGATGCTCGGCTTGCTGCGCCGGACGCGGACGATCACGCTGGACGTGGACTGGCTTTACCGCCGGCTCGCGCCGGCGCTCGTCGCCGCGGCGACGTTTGCGATCGCGGCGCTGAACCGGGCACTTGCCGGAGCGCGCAACGAAAGCGTTGCGCGGGTGCGCGGTGCCCTCGCCTCCGTGTTCGGTGCGGACGGCGCGCTCGGCAGCGTCAGGACGACGAGCGGCATGGTCGTCTGGGTCGCGGTATTGCTGGCGGCGTTCTTGATCTTGTACTACTTCTAAAAGTCGCCCCAGGATTGGCGATGGATGCGGTTTCGACGCGTGCCAATTGCGTGCGGCCGCTACCGTGGCGCGGCGCCGCATTGGCTTGGGGTCCGCAGCCAGGCCGTCCGTGTCGCCGGAAACAGCGACCGTGTTTGAGCGGGGGAGGCGCGCCGCGCGAACCTTGCTTTTCGATCGAGCGGGGGATAGCATCTTCGATGGCAGCATTTGAACAAGTCATTCCACAATCCGGAATGTAGACGGGGCGGCCACGACCGCCCCCAGGCGGCACATCCAAGCAGGGCACTTACAGGAACAGGAGCAAGATTGTTCCCCAACGAGGAGGAAGGCATGAGCACAGAGCAGACCCACAAGCCGCAATCGGCGCGCCGGAGGTTCTTGACCGGGGCGGCCGCGGCCACAGCCGGCGCGGCGTCCGTCGGCTTCCCGATGATCGCGAAATCGCAGGCGCCGATCGTCATCAAGATGCAGGGCGCCTGGAGCGCAACCGACATCTTCAACGAGATGGCCCAGGAGTTCGTCACGCGCGTCAACGCCATGGCTGGCGGGCGGCTGCGCGTCGACTATCTCGTCGGCGGTGCGGTCGTGAAGCCCTTCGAAGTGACCGACGCGGTGTCCAAGGGTGTGCTCGACGCGGGCCATACCGTTCCGGTCTACTGGTACGGCAAGTCGAAAGTAGCCTCGCTGTTCGGCTCGGGCCCGATCAACGGCATGGACGCTTTCCAGACGCTCTCCTGGATCTACCGGGGCGGCGGACTGGCGCTCTACAACGAACTGCTCCAGAAACTCGGCCTGAACTACGTCGGCTTCTTTGCGATGCCGATGCCGACCCAGCCGCTCGGCTGGTTCAAGACGCCGATCACGGATGCCAGCCAGTTGAAAGGCCTCAAGTACCGGACGGTGGGCCTCGCGGCGGATCTCTTCCAGCAGATGGGCGCCAAGGTCACGCAACTCCCGGGCGGCGAGATCGTTCCGGCGCTGGAGCGCGGCGTGATCGACGCGTTCGAGTTCAACAACCCGACCTCGGACAGCCGCTTCGGCGCGCAGGACGTGATCAAGAACTACGAGATGGGCTCGTATCACCAGGCGATGGAGTTCTTCGAGATCATCCTCAACAAGAAGAAGTGGGACTCGATGTCCAAGGACCTGCAGGCGATTTGGCAGTACGGTGTCGAGGCGGCGTCGCAGTCGAACTACTGGACCGCGATGGCGAACTACCCGAAGGACCTGCGGAAGCTGATCGACAAGGACAAGGTCAACGTGATCCGCACGCCCAACTCCGTCTTCCAGGCGCAGCTCGAGGCGTGGGATATCCTCACCAACAAGCTGTCCGGCGAGGATCCTTTCTTCAAGAAGGTGGTCGACTCGCAGAAAGCCTGGGCCAAGGACGTCGTCTACTACTGGGCCGTCAACGACGCGCCGTTCCCGATGGGCTACGAGCACGTCTTCAAGACGAAGCTTCCCGGCAGCGGCCAAGCCTGCAAGTGAGCTGAGGGGCACAAGGCGGGGCGGCGCTCGCGGCGCCGCCCTTTTTTTGTTTTCCCGGACTCCGTCTAGGAGCCATCATGGTCAGCAGGTTCATCCGCGGCGTTGACGTCCTGAGCAGGACGGTCGGGCACGCCTTCGCCTGGTGCATCATCATCCTGACGTTCGGCACGTCGTACGAGGTGTTCGTGCGCTATGTGCTCAACAATCCGACGAGCTGGGCGTTCGATTTCAGCTATCTCATGTACGGTGCGCTGTTCTTCATGGCGGGTGCCTATACCCTGTCGCGCAACGGCCACGTGCGCGGCGATTTCATATACAGGATGTGGCCTCAGCGCGGCCAGGCGTTCATCGAGCTCACGCTCTACGTCCTATTCTTCTTCCCCGGCGTGCTGGCTCTCATGTACGCGGGGTGGCTGTATGGCATCGACGCCTACAAGATCCGTGAAGTGAGCGTCAACAGCCCGGCCGGCATCCCGGTCTGGCAGCTTAAGCTGCTGATCCCGTTCGGTGCCGGTCTGCTCGCGCTGCAGGGCGTCGCAGAGGTGCTGCGATGCATCGTGTGCATTCGCGAAGGGCAGTGGCCGGCACGCCTGCATGACGTAGAAGAGCTCGAGGACCAGCTCATCCAGCAGCACGCCACGGGAAAATCGGGTGAGAAGGGGGGCGGCAAGTGAGCGATCCGGTCATCGCCCTGGTGATGCTGGGGCTGTTCATCTTCGTCATCCTGCTCGGATTCCCCATTGCCTTCACGCTGATGGGAATGGGCGTCGGATTCGGTTTCTACGCGTATTACCAGCCCGGCCAGGAGTTCTTCGACAGCAGGATCTTCTACCTGCTGACCCAGAATACCTGGAGCATCATGAGCAACGACGTGCTCGTTGCCGTGCCGCTGTTCCTGTTCATGGGCTACGTGGTCGAACGTTCGAATATTCTCGACCGCCTGTTCTACAGTCTCCAGGTGGCGCTGCGGCATATCCCGGGCTCGATGGCGGTGGCGGCGCTCCTGACCTGCGCGATGTTCGCCACGGCGACCGGCATCGTCGGCGCGGTCGTCACGCTGATGGGGCTGCTCGCGTTCCCGGTGATGCTGAGAGCGGGTTACGACCAGAAGCTGTCGGCAGGGCGTCATCTGCGCCGGCGGCACGCTCGGCATCCTCATTCCGCCGTCGATCATGCTGATCGTGTATTCGGCCACGGCGTCGGTCTCGGTGGTCAGGCTCTACGCGGCGGCGATGCTCCCGGGTTTCCTGCTCGCGGGGCTGTACGTCGCCTACGTGATCACGCGCGCCACGATCAATCCCAAGCTCACGCCGCCGCTGCCGAAGGAAGAGAGCAATGTGCCGTGGAGCAAGGCGTTCCTGCTGCTCGCGCAGGCGTTCGTGCCGCTCGCGGTCCTGATCTTCGCAGTGCTCGGCTCGATCCTGTTCGGCCTGGCGACGCCGACCGAGGCGGCCGCGGTCGGTGCGCTCGGCAGCCTGATCCTTGCGGCAGCCTACCGAGCGCTGACGTGGCAACGCCTCCAGGAGGCGGTCTACCTCACGGCGCGCACCTCGGCGATGGTTTGCTTCCTGTTCGTCGGGTCGTGGACGTTTTCGTCCGTGTTCTCATATCTCGGCGGCGAGGGCCTCATCAAGCAGTTCGTCCTCGCGCTCGACCTGAACCCGGTCCTGTTCCTGATCCTCTCGCAGTTCATCATCTTCCTGCTCGGCTGGCCGCTGGAGTGGAGCGAGATCATCATCATCTTCGTGCCGATCTTCCTGCCGCTGCTGCCGCACTTCCACGTCGACCCGATGTTCTTCGGCATTCTCGTGGCCCTCAACCTCCAGACGTCGTTTCTCACTCCGCCGATGGCGATGTCGGCGTACTACCTGAAGGGCATCGCGCCGCCGCAAGTCGAGCTGTGGACGATCTTCAGGGGATGCTTCCCATTCCTCGGCATGGTCTTCATCACCATGATCCTCGTGTATCTGTTCCCGACGCTGCATCTGTGGCTGCCGAACCTGATCTACGGGCGCTGAGCGGCGGCATGGACCTGTCGCAACTGAACTGGCTCTCGGCGACCGACGCCGCGCGCGCGATCCGCGAGGGTGAGCTCGGCGCGACGCAGCTGACCGAGGCGTGCCTTGCGCGACGTGCGCGAAGTGGACGACAAGGTGCGCGCCTGGGCCTATCTGGATCCCGACCATGCGCTCGCGCAGGCGCGTGAGCGAGACGCGGAGCGCAGCGAAGGAAGGCCCATCGGACCGCTTCACGGCATCCCCGTCGGCATCAAGGACATCTTCGATACCGAGGACATGCCGACCGAGGACGGCAGCCACTCCACGCGGGCCGCACACCCAGGCACGATGCGACTGCCGTCGCGATGCTGCGCGCGGCGGGCGCGGTGATCCTGGGCAAGACGGTCACCACCGAATTCGCCACGTATGCGGCTGGCAAGACGCGTAACCCGCACAATCCAGAGCACACGCCGGGCGGCTCGTCGAGCGGCTCCGCCGCGGCGGTCGCGGTCGGCATGGTGCCCGTCGCACTGGGAAGCCAGACCAATGGCTCGGTGATCCGGCCGGCCTCGTTTTGCGGCGTGTACGGATTCAAGCCCACGCACGGGCTCTTCCCGCGCGGCGGCGTGCTCAAGCTTTCGCGCACGCTTGACCACGTAGGCGTGTTCGCGCGCAGTATCGAGGACGTCGCGCTTGTCGCCGAGCAGCTCGTCGGCCACGATCCGCGCGATCCCGACACCCGGGTGCGCGCGCGCATTCCGTTCGTCGCGACCGCCGCCGAGGATCCTCCGCTCACGCCGGTGCTCGCATTCGTGAAGGGCCCGGCGTGGGATCGCGCCGAAGAGGAGACGAAGGAGGCGTTCGCCGAGCTCGTCGCGGCGCTCGGCGATCATGTTTTCGAGGTCGACACGCCTGATTCGGCGCGCCTGGCGCTCGACTGGCATCGGACGATCATGGAAGCGGAAATGGCCGCGAATCTCGATCGCGAGTGGGAAAAGGGCCGCGACCGGCTCTCGGAGTCTCTGCGCGCGCAGCTCGCTCGCGGACGCGAGATCACTGCGCTCGATTACCAGCTCGCGCGCGCCCGCATTCCGCTACATCAACGAGGGATTTGACGATATCTTCGACCGCTGCGACGCGATCATCACGCCCGCGGCGGCGGGCACGGCGCCGAAAGGCATAGAATCCACGGGCGATCCCGCTTTCTGTACGCTATGGACGCTGTGCGGCATGCCAGCGCTCAGCCTGCCGCTGATGCGAGGCGAAAATGGCCTGCCGCTGGGGGTGCAGCTGGTCGGGCGGCGCGGCGACGACGCGCGTCTGCTGCGCACGGCGCGCTGGTTGGTGGGTCAAGTCGCATCGAGCTGAGAAGGCAAGGGGTCATTCGTCATGGCATTCAAGATTTTCGCAAGCATCGTGGCCGCGGCGCTGCTCATCGTGTTCATTGCTCCGGTCGTGATCAAGCTCAAGGAAGTCTCGCTCACCGTCGTGGCGCTGATCGGGCTCACGATGATGATCGTGGACGTTGTTCAATCGCTGAAATCGGGGCAGGATTGAATGGTTTGAATGGCTTGCGTGTGGACCACGTAGGCGTCTCACGACGCACGGGCACGACGCGCGATGAGCGCCGATGCCACCACCTGTCGGGGCCCTGCACCCGGCGCGGGTTTGCGATAGCTCAAGTTTATTGATCTCGTGAGCCGGTAAAATTCCTTTAGCGTTCGGCGTTCGAGTGCCGGAAATCGGAGGAAGTCAATGGCGTACAAGACGATCCTGATTCGCGTCGACGATAAGCCGCAGTGGCCCGCGCGATTCGAAGTTGCAGCGGGTCTGGCCGCGGATTTCGGCGCGCACCTCGTGGGGCTATGCTTGATGACCAGACCCGAGTTGCCGGGTTACATTCGCAGCGCGGAGATCGCGGAAATGCTGGCAAAGCGTTCGCGCGAGGCCGAGGACCGCGTCAAGGCGTCGCGCGAGATGTTCCTCGACCGGATTGCGAAGTTGGGCATCTCGGGCGAATGCAGGGTGGTCGAGGGCGAAGTCGAGGATCTCGCGGCCGTGCACGGCCGATACGCGGATTTGCTGGTCGTCGGCCAGGCGGACGTCAACGCGCCGGATGCCTCCACGGCGATGGAAGACAACAAGAGCGTCATTTTCGCCGCTGGGCGGCCGTTGCTTTTCGTGCCTTATGCGGGAAAAGTGAAGACGCTGGGCAAGAACATTTTCGTCGCCTGGAACGCGAGTCGGGAAGCTACGCGCGCGGTTACCGACGCAATGCCGCTCCTTCAGCGTGCCGATCGGGTCACCGTCATGGTGGTGCGGCCGCGTGCCGATCTTCACGCGCACGGCGAGATACCGGGGGCTGACATCGCTGCCTACCTTGCGCGCCACGGCGTCAAGGTGGAAGTCATGGCCGAGGAGGGCGAAGGCATCGACGTCGGTGACCTGATACTCTCGCGCGTCGCCGACCTGGGGTCCGACCTGATCGTGATGGGTGCCTACAGCCATTCGCGCCTTCGCGAATGGGTCCTCGGTGGCGCGACGCGCACCATACTCGAGAGCATGACCGTACCGGTGCTCATGTCGCACTGACCACGCAGTCGAGGGGGCAACATGCGGCCAGGTCGCAATCGTCCCTTTCGGGCCATTGCGGGATGAGCGACGCAATCATCCTGTTCGCGCATGGCTCGCGCGATCCCTCATGGGCAGAGCCGGTTCACCGGGTCACGGCAATGGTTGCCGAGCGTCGCCCCGACGCACAAGTCGAAGCCGCATTCCTGGAGAGTCTCCAACCCAGTTTGGCCGAAGCGGTGAGCCGTGTCGCGGGCCGCGGCGCCAAGCGCGTCGTCATTTATCCGCTTTTCATTGCGGCAAGCGGACATCTGCTGCGCGACGTGCCGGGGCTCATCAGTGAAATTTGCGCGGCGCACCCGGACACGGACCTGCGGCTCGTCCCGCCCATGGGCGACGCTGAGTCGGTCCTGAGAGCAATCGCCGAATGGGCCGCGCAGCCGGGTTGAAAGCGTGGGCCGGGATCCTGGGCACTCTCGGTACACTCCGCGTATTTCGTACGACAGGCTCGCGTCACATCTCTGCGACGCGCCATCTCTGCTAATATCGCGCGCCGTGAGCCGTGCTACCTACATCACGCCGCAGGATGCCGAGGCCGCGTTCTACGAAGCGATCGAACGGGCCGATCTTGATGCCATGCTGGCCATCTGGGCCGAGGACGAGGAAGTCGTTTGCGTGCATCCGGGTGGTCCGCGTCTGGCAGGATTCGAGCAGGTACGGGCAAGCTGGACGCAGATCTTCAAGTCGCGCCAGCGCCTGCAGATCCGGATCTCGAACGCGGTGTACGTGCAGGGCATGATGCTCTCCATACACAGCATCCACGAGAATGTCACCGTGGTCGGTGAGCAGGGGCCCCGACCCCCGATCGTGACGACGAACGTCTTCATCCGGACCGGCAGCGGCTGGCGCATGCTCGTGCATCACGCGTCCCCGGCGCCGCAGGCGCCCGGACCGGCCGAGACGACCAAGATCCTGCATTGACCGAGAGCCGCTCGCAGTACCGTCCTCCCTGGTGGCTGCGTGGCGGGAACGCGCAGACCCTCTATGCGGCGCTAGCCCTGCGCGGCCCGAAGCTGAACTACCGGCGCGAGCGCTGGGACACCCCGGATGGAGATTTCGTCCTGGCGGATTGGGTCGACGGCCCGCTGCGCGCGCCACTGGTCGTCCTCTTTCACGGGCTGGAGGGAAGCTCGGAGAGCCACTACGCGCGCGCTCTGATGTCCGCGATACGGGTGCGTGGCTGGCGCGGCGTCGTGCTGCACTTCCGCGGCTGCGGTGGCGAGCCCAACGCGCTTCCGCGTGCGTACCATTCTGGCGACTCGCGGGAAGTGGACTGGATGCTGCGCCGCCTCCGTGCCATCGCCGAGGCTGCACCGCTGTTCGCCGCCGGCGTGTCCCTCGGCGGCAACGCGCTGCTCAAGTGGCTGGGCGAGGAGGGTGACGCGGCGTGCGAAATCGTCCGTGCTGCGGCCGCAGTGTCGGCACCCGTCGACCTGACCGCAGCGGGCAATGCGCTGGGCCGAGGCTTCAATCTTCTGTATTCCCGGCATTTCCTGGGTTCGCTGAAGCGCAAGACCGCCGAAAAGCTCGAGCGTTTTCCCGGTTGCGTGGACGGCGCGGCGGCCGCACGCGCACACACGTTGCGCGAATTCGATGATGCAGTGACCGCACCGCTACACGGTTTTCGCGACGCCTCCGACTACTGGCGCCGCTCCAGCGCCAAGCCGTTGCTGACGCATATTCGCGTGCCGACACTGGTGATCAACGCACACGACGATCCCTTTCTCCCGGGAGAGCACCTTCCGGTAACGGGAGACGTCTCGGCGCGCGTCCAGCTAGACTTTCCCTCGTCCGGAGGGCATGTCGGGTTCGTCAGCGGGCCGTTTCCAGGCAACATCGGCTGGTTGCCGGCGCGAATCCTCGGCTTCTTCGAAGCGGCCGGAAAATAGAGGCTTCCGGGTCCCCGACCCGAGCGCACTCCTCGAATGCGATAATCGGCCCTTCGCCCGTTCAGTGGATGCGGCCACGCTGATGCCGATTTGCCCGCCCGAGATCTTCAAGGCCTACGACATACGCGGCATCGTCGGTCGGACATTGACCGCGGAAGGTGATCGAGCTCATCGGGCGCGCGCTTGGCGCGGAGTGCCGCGCACGGGGCGGCAAGGCGATCGCGCTGGGGCGCGACGGCAGGCTTTCGGGTCCGGGACTCGCTCAGGCGCTCGCGCGCGGCATCCAGGCAAGCGGCGTGGAAGTCGTGGATGTGGGCGCGGTCACCACGCCGATGGGGTACTTCGCCGCGCACGAGCTGGGCACCGGCTCGGCGGTGCTGGTGACCGGCAGTCACAATCCGCCCGAGTACAACGGCCTGAAGATGGTGCTGAACGGTGTCACCCTCGCGGGGGAGGCCATCCAGCAGCTGCGGCACCGCATCGAGTCGGGCGATATCGCCGACGCCGAAAGTGGCAAGGGCGAATACCGCCTTGCAGATGTGCGCGAGGCCTACCTGGCGAGAATCGCGGGTGATGTGAAGCTCGCGCGACCGATGCGCGTGGCGGTGGACTGTGGCAACGGCGTTGCAGGCAGTGTTGCGCCCGACCTCTATCGCCGCCTCGGCTGCGAGGTGACGGAGCTCTACTGTGAAGTGGACGGGACGTTCCCCAATCATCATCCCGATCCGACGCAGCCCGAGAATCTTGCGGATCTTATCGCGCAGATCGCGACCGGCGCGAGCGAGCTCGGCCTCGCATTCGACGGTGATGGCGACCGACTCGGCGTCGTCGACCCGCAGCGGCGCGATCATCTACGCCGACCGGCTGCTGATGCCGCTCGCCGCGGACGTGCTCCAGCGCCGGCCCGGCGCTGAAATCGTCTTCGACGTGAAGTGCACGCGAAAGCTGCCCGAGTGGATCCGGGCGCACGGCGGCCGGCCCGCCATGTGGAAGACCGGCCACTCGCTGATCAAGGCACGACTTCAGGAATCCGGTGCACCGCTCGCCGGAGAAATGAGCGGCCACATCTTCTTCGCGGAGCGTTGGTACGGCTTCGACGACGGGCTCTATGCAGGCGCGCGTTTGCTCGAGGTCTTGTCGCGCAGTGATGACCCCGGCGCGACGCTCGAGGCATTGCCCGACTCCGTCACGACACCCGAGCTCCACCTGCCGCTCGCCGAAGGCGAGCCGCACCGGTTGATCGCGCAGCTGCAGGGAGAAGCACAATTTCCCGGCGCGACGGAGATCGTCACGCTCGACGGATTGCGGGTCGAGTACCCCGACGGCTTCGGTCTGGCGCGTGCGTCGAATACCACGCCCGTGATCGTCCTGCGATTCGAGGCCGAGGATGGCGCAGGCCTCCTTCGCATCCAGGACGTGTTTCGCAAGGCCTTGCTCACCGCAAAGCCCGACGCAAGATTGCCGTTCTAAGTGAGACGCTCGCGTTGCGAGGGTTGCCCTTAGCGGGAAGGAGGGTAACGGGAGGGAACCGGCCGGTTCCCTCCTGTTCGTGACCTACCGGGTTTGCATCAGAGGGAACCAGCCGGCTCCCTCCCGTTCGTGAACTTCCGCTTTTGCCTGATTACTTGTGCGGCGCACCCGACTTGTGCGCCTTCAACGAAGCTGCGAATCTGTCCAGGACCTCGTTGCCGCGCGCGACCGCTTCGTCGAGCGCGGGCTTCGGAAGCTTGGTTCCGAGCCATACCGACTCCAGCTCCTCGTCGAGGATTCCGCGGATGTATGCGTGATTGCCGAGACGGATTCCGCGCCACAATACGGTCGGGTCGCCGCTGTAGAGCAGCTCTTTTACACCCACGTCTGTCCCGGGGTTCCGGTCATAGAAGCCCTCGCTGCGACTGAGCTCGTACGCCGCCTGCGAAATCGGCAGGTAGCCCGTGTCCTGGGCCCATTCCGCCTGGACGTCGGGCTTGGCGAGATAGGCAAGGAATTTTGCCACGCCGCGATCTTCGGCGGACTTCTTGCCCGCCATCGCCCACAGACCGGCTCCGCCCATCAACGTGTGGTACGGCGCACCCTTGAAATCGTCGTAGTATGGCAACGGCGCGACGGCAAAGCGGAATGCGGCGCCGTGCTGGATCTTGGAGTAAGAAGCGGAGGAACTCGTCAGGATCGCGCAGTTGCCGGATACGAAGCGCTTCTCCCCCTCGTCGCGCCGCCCCGAGTACTCGAACAGCTTGGCCTTGACCCACGAGCTGATCAACGCGACGTGCCGCATGGCGAGCAACGTGTTGAAGCTGAGCTTCGCGTTGGGCCCGTCGAAGCCATTGTTGCGCGTGGCAAATTCCTCGTTGTGCCGCGCCAGGACGTTCTCCATCATGATCCATCCGGGCCACGTCGTGGTGATGCCGCAGGGTGTCGCCTGCGTGGCGTAGATTTTGAGCGCGGCCGCCTGTAGGTCGTACCAGGTTCGCATGGGGGCGTCCTGCGCGATCCCCGCTTTCTTGAAAGCGTCCCGGTTGTAGTACAGGACCGGCGTCGAGATGTTGAACGGGAGCGCGAGGAGCTTGCCCTTCTGGTCGGAGAAATAGCTCGCCACCGGTGCCACGAACGTCTTTTCGTCGAGATGCTCCCCTGCCGCGGCGAGCACCTGATAGACGGGTTTGTAGAGGTTACGCGCAGTGGTCATCGACGCAGTGCCGACCTCGTACACCTGCAGTATATTCGGCGCCTTGCCCTGCAGGCTTGCTGCGATGCCAAGCGCGAGGGTCTCGTCATAGCTTCCCTTGTAGGTGGGCACGACCCGGTACTTGGGCTGCGACGCATTGAACCTGGCGACGAGCTGGTCGAGTTTCTTGCCGAGTGTGCCGTCCATCGCGTGCCAGAACTGGATATCGATGACGGCGGGCCCGGGCGCCGCTAGCGCGTATGAGCTGCATGCGGCGAGCGCGGCAAATGCAGCGCAGCGCAGAAGGTGCGTGGAGATTTTCAGTGCGTTAATCAATCCGTTCACCTCGTTCGACAGGGCTCGAGGCCGCTCGCGGCCGGCCCAACCGCTATGGTAGCGAACTCTCCCGCCGGGGTGTTCCGTTTGTGCGCCGTCACGGGCATGCGTCACACGCGTGTCGATGTCGGATTTCGGACCATGCATGTTAGTATCCGCGCGGCTTGCAATCATTCCGCTCATGCGTCCCGCCAGCTTCAATGTGCTTCGCGCGCTCGCCGACGGATCGCACCACTCCGCGGCGATGCTCGGCGTTTCCCGATCAGAGTTGCGCGATGCAATCGCAGAGCTTCGGAGTCACGGGATGCCCGTGCGCGCCACGCGTGGTCGGGGATACCACCTGGAGGACCGTGCGGATCTGATCCGCGAGGAGTCGGTCGCGGCGCAACTCGAGAAGCGGGGTGGCGCAGTCAGAATTTCCCTCGTCGACGAGTGCGATTCGACCAATGCCGCGCTACTTGCGCGAGTTGCCGGGGGCGCACCGTCGGGCAGCGCGCTGGCGTGCGAACTGCAGACCGCCGGCCGGGGCAGGCGCGGCAACGAGTGGATTTCCGGACTTGCCACAAGCCTGACCTTCTCATTGCTCTGGCGCTATGGAAGGAACCGGACGGATCTGGGTGGATTGTCGCTCGCTGCGGGCGTTGCGTGCGTGCGCGCACTCGCGGCGCTGGATGTGAGGGCAGTGGGGTTGAAATGGCCAAACGATCTCATGTACGAGCAGCGCAAGCTCGGCGGCATCCTCGTCGAGGCGACCGGTGAGCGGCACGGTCCGACCGCGGTAGTAGTCGGCGTCGGCATCAATGTCCGCCATTCGCAAGCCGTTCAGGATCGTCTCGGACGCCCCGTCACCGAGCTGGCTGCGATCCGACCGGATCTGCCGCCGCGAAGCGTCCTGCTGACCGAGATGCTGGTGCAGCTTGCCACGGCCCTCGAGGTCTTTGGAGTGCACGGCTTCGACGGTTTTCGGGCGGAATGGATGCGGCTCCATACGCTCCAGGACAAGCGAATCCGTGTCGTCAGCCCGGGGGGGGCGGTGACGGAAGGCGTGGCCGTCGGGGTGGATAAGTGCGGGGCGCTCCTGCTGCGCACGCATACGGGGCTCGAGCGGCTCCATTCCGGCGAGGTCAGCATCGGGGCGGCCGCATGAGGACGCTTGCGGTCGACGCAGGAAACAGCCGCGTCAAGTGGGGTCTCTCCGAGCGGGGGAAATGGCTTGCGCTGGGCGCTGCGGCCATCGACGACTTTGCGGGGACGATCGGCGCAGCGTGGCGCGATCTGGCGGTTCCCGAGCGGGTCGCCGTGACCAATGTCGCCGGGCCTGACGTCCGGGTTCGCCTCGCACGCCTCATGGGGCATTGGGCGGTGGTCCCGACCTGGCTGCGCGCGACCGCTGCGGCCGGCGGAGTGACGAACGGCTATTCACAGCCGGAACAGCTCGGCGCGGATCGCTGGGCCGCGCTCGTCGCCTCCCGCGCACGCCATGTCGGCGCAAGTTTGGTCGTGCTGGCCGGCACTGCCACGACGATCGATCAACTCGACGCGAGTGGCGCATTTCGCGGGGGCATGATCCTGCCAGGCACCCGACTCATGAAGCAGGCACTTCATCGCAACACTGCCGAGCTGCCGCTGGCGCAGGGCGAGTATCGCGAATCTCCGCGCAGTACGGCGGATGCGATCGAGACCGGTTGCCTCACTGCACAGGTGGCGGTGATCGAGCGGGTCTATCGGCGGCTGCCGCAAGGTGCCGCGTGCTTCGTGAGCGGCGGTGCCGCGCGCGAAATGGTCGCGCTGCTTGATTTTCGCGTGGAGGAGGTCGAGCATCTCGTGCTCGAGGGCATCGTGCTGCTGGGACAATGAGAACAGTCTTTCTGGTTCTGCTGTTCGTGAACGCCGTCTTCCTGGCGTGGACCTACTACTCGCGCTCGATCGGTTCGCAGGGGGAGCGCATGGTCGCGCAGCAACTCGACCCCGAGAAGATCCGGCTCGTGTCGCGCGACGAGGCGAAGCAGCTCGCGCGGGCGCGCCTGCCGGGCTGCGTCGAGTGGGGTCCAATTGCCCCGGCCGACGCGACACGCGCGGAAGAGGCATTGAACGGCATCATTCCGGGAGCGAAGCTGGAGCAGGTTTCCAGGTCCGAGTCCGCCGGCTGGTGGGTCTACGTCCCGCCGCTTGCCAGCCGCCAGGCCGCCAATCAGCGCGTGGCCGAGCTGCGTCGCGCCGGTATCACGGACCTGTTCGTCATTCCAGACGACGCCAAGCTCCGCAATGCCATCTCGCTCGGAGTGTTCCGGAATGAAGATTCCGCCAAGAGCCATTTCGAGGCGGTGCGCAAGCTCGGCGCCCGGGACGCCGTGCTGGCGGAGCGCGAGCGCAATGCGCGCGTCTATTTGCAGATCCAGAACGTGCCCCCGCCGTTGCGCCAGCGCATCGCGGACCTCAAGACAGCATTTCTGGGCAGCGAAGTGCAGGAATGTTCGGCGGAGAGCGCGCGCTGACTGCTAATCGCCGCGAATTCGGTGTAGGAGCGCGGTGGTCGACCGTCCGGGGAGAAATGGAATTGCATGAACGGTGCCTCCCCAGGCCCGCACCTCGCGTGCGCCGACGATATCGGTCGGCTTCCAGTCGCCGCCTTTGACGAGGACGTCGGGGCGGCTGACCATGATCGTTGCGAGCGGCGTGTCCTCATCGAACCAGGTCACAAGGTCGACCGCGGCAAGTGCCGCGAGGACGGCCATGCGGTCCTCGAGCGGGTTGATCGGCCGATCGGCGCCTTTTCCAAGGCCGCGCGCCGAGCTATCCGAATTCAATGCCACGAGAAGCCTCGCGCCGAGCGCACGGGCTTGCGCCAGGTACGTGACGTGACCGCGGTGTAGCAGGTCGAAAACACCGTTGGTAAACACGAGCGGGCGAGGCAGTTTCAGCAGCCGGTCGGCGAGCTGCTCGGGCGCGCAGATCTTCATCTCGAAATCAGGCCGCGCGTTCATGACTACCGATGGTATCAGGCGGGCGTCGCGCAAAGCGCCCGCTCGCTAAGCGGCCTGCGCCGCGCTGGTGGCGCGCACCCGGAGCTCCTTGCGATAGCGATTGAGGTCCGCGACCGATCCGATGGTACGGTCGAAGAGCGAGGAGAGATTGCGCAGGAGCATGCGCACCACTCGGCTTTCCCACGTCTTGTCGAACCTGATCTGCGCATCGAGCCAGCGCTCCAGCCACTGCGGGTCGGGCAGTCTGGATTGCACCGTATCGTTCGGGAAGAGGCCGCGGTTGACGTGCAGATTCGTCGGGTGCAGCGGCTTGCCGCTGCGCGCGCTCGCCGTCATGAGCGTTCCGATCCTCGCAAATGCCGTCCGCGCCTCGTCGCCCATCCGTGCGATGGCGCGCTTCATGTATTGAAGATAAACGCCGGCATGGCGCGCTTCGTCCCGGGAAATCAGGTCGTAGATCTTCTTGATCACCGGCTCGGTGTGCCATTCCGCAGCGCGTCGGTACCAGTGGTTCAGGCGAATCTCGCCACAGAAGTGCAGCATGAGCGTCTCGAGCGCGGGCGCAGGGTCGAACGCGAATCGCACGGCGTGCAGCTCTTGCTCCGTCGGCACCAGCTCGGGACGGAACCGGCGCAGGTATTCGATCAGCACGAGCGAATGCTTCTGCTCCTCGAAAAACCAGACGGACATGAAAGCCGAGAAATCGCTGTCATGGCGATTGTCACGGAGGAACATCTCGGTTGCGGGCAAGGCCGCCCACTCGGTAATCGCGTTCATCTTGATGGTTGCAGCCTGCTCGTCGCTCAGCCGCGCGCCGTCGAATTCTTCCCAGGGAATGTCGCTCGACATGTTCCAGCGGACGCGCTCCAGCGATTTGAAGATATCCGGGTAAAGCATGATTGACTCCACTGAATGGTTGGGCGGCGTTTGGCGTCGGATGGACGTCCGTGCCTCGGCGGCGCCACCCCGATTCGTCTACGTGCCGGGCCGGCGCGCGCGCCAACGCGCGACGGCATCTGATATCGCAGCGAGCTCACGCACCGGCAGCACGCCGTCGATCTGCCGGCGAAACAACGTCGAATTGCTACCTCCCACCCACAACTCGATGTCGCCAGGAAGCATTGTACGCAGAGTTTTCAGCGTATCGATTGCGGTGTGCCCCGGGTAGGCAGGGCTGAACGAAAGCCCCACTACGTTTGCGTGCTGGGCTTCGGCTGCTCGCGCTATTTCGCCGGCGGGTGTCTGTGCCCCGAGCGGCACGCAAGTCGCCCCGTGTATGCAGAGCTCGCATTCGGCCATGAGCAACCCCAGGATATGTAGCTCGCCCGGAAGGGTGGTCAGCAGGACACGCGGCTCACTGCCCGGACGGGAAAGTGCGGCAATCGATGACCGGAGCAGAATCTGCACCGCCTCCGTGTAGAGGTGCTCCTCGAATACTTCCAGTTCTCCGCGCATCCATGCGTCGCCCACCATCGGATTCAGCGGCGCGATGGTCTGCCCCAGGAATCCCTCCAGCCCTTGCTGCAGGAGTGCCTGATCCAGGCGCTTCCGGAGCCCTGCGACGTCGTGAGCCTTCACTAACTCGAGGATCTCGACCAGCTCGGGCGGATCTCCCACTTCGCTCGAGCCGGAATCCGTGCGCGTGAGCAATTCCTGGACGGTGAGGCCCACCACCTTGGCAGGGCGGGACCCTCTATCAATTAAGCGCTTGATAAGGAGCAGTTTTTCGACCTGGTCCCGGCTGTAGACGCGCTCGCCATTCGAATCCCTTCCAGGTGCTGGAAAGCCGTATCGCTTCTCCCAGACGCGCAGCGTGTCCTTGGCGACCCCGGTCTCACGCTCCACGGTGCCGATCGAAAGTCCTTCTTCCATCAATTCGGGGCCGCTCATTCTTCGGATAGTTTGTCTAAGACAAATGTTGACATTTCAATTTCAAGACCCGTATCGTACGTCTAAACACGGTATTTGTCTAGGACAACATAGGGCATCACATGACACTCGTCGTACGAATCTGTCTCGCAGCACTGTTCTTTGTGACTACCCCAAGTGCGGCAGCGCCGTGCGACCCCTGCACGGGTGCTGGAGAGCAGGCGGTGTTCGCGGTCGGTGAAGTTGTCGTTGTTCCGGGTTCAACCGACGCGCACGCGCGCCTGGTCCCGCATGAATCAGATCGTGTGCGATATGGCCGGTGCGTCGCCGCGCCCATGACCGATAACGACCGGCTCGTGGCCATGCACCGGAGCATCAGGGACGGCGGTCTAGGCGTCCTGCGGACGCCCACGAGTGCATTCGGCGTCGCTCCGACCGCCGTCAGCGCCTCGAATGCGTTGGGCTGCGACGCTGGATGACGCGACGCCGGCCGCTCTTACGAAACCGCAATTCCTGCTAGCGAGAGACCGCAATGAATGCCCCCGAGAAGTTCCTCATGGTCGATGTCCAGGCGCACCCGGATCACCGCTCGATGGCAATCGACCACGTTGGCGTGCGCTCGATCCGTCATCCGATAGTGATCGAGCGGGCGGACCAAACCGCCCTGCCGACTGTGGCAATGATCGACATGTACGTGGGGCTGCCCCACCACGTGAAGGGGACGCACATGTCGCGCTTTCTGGAAGTCCTCGCGGCGAGCGCGGATCAGGTATCGATCGCGGGGCTGCGCACTTTGATGACGAACATGTTGCAGCGGCTCGAGGCATCGAGCGGACATATCGAGATGCGCTTCCCGTATTTCGTGAGCAAGCGGGCGCCCGTTTCAGGTGTCGAGAGCCTCATGGACTACGAAGTCGCGCTCCGCGGGAGCATCACGCCGGAGCGCGGTTACGAGACCGTTCTGAAAGTGCTCGTTCCCGTGACCAGCCTTTGCCCGTGCTCGAAGGAGATCTCCGCCTACGGTGCGCACAACCAGCGCTCCCACGTGACCATCGAAGCGGTGCTGGCGGACGACGTGAAGGTGGAAGAGCTGATCTCGATCGCCGAGGCCGAGGCTTCCTGCGAGGTGTACGGGTTGTTGAAACGCACCGACGAGAAGCACGTGACCGAGCGGGCCTACGACAACCCGAAATTTGTCGAGGATCTCGTACGCGATGTCGCGATCGCTCTCGAGCGTGACCCGCGCATCGTGGCCTTCGTGGTCGAAAGCGAGAATTTCGAATCCATCCACAACCACTCCGCCTACGCGCTTATCCGGCGCGACCGGCGCGGGTGAAGAATCTCGATGCGCGGGCGCACAGCGTGCGACCTCCCGGGCTCTGGCAACTGGCCGTCCCCTCCTCCCGGCCGTTCCGTGTCCGCCCCAACCGCTCCCTGCGCTCGCGCACTCGAGACCCGATCGAAATCATGAGAACGAGTCGAGCATGAAGATTGCGGTCATCGGAGCGGGAATATCCGGCCTGTCGGCAGCATGGCTGCTCGGGCGGCAGCACCGCGTTACCCTTTTCGAGGCCAATCGGACGCTAGGCGGGCACACGAACACGGTCGATGTGACGCTTGAAGGCGTTCGTCATCCGGTCGATACGGGGTTTCTGGTATTCAACCATCGCACTTATCCCAACCTGACTGCAATGTTCGCGCACCTAGGTGTCCGGACAGTGCAAAGTGACATGTCGTTCTCGGTCTCATTCACGGATCGCGACCTGGAGTGGGCCGGGTCCAACCTTGGCACCGTGTTCGGGCAGCGTCGCAATCTCGCGCGACCCGGCATGTGGCGGATGCTCGCGGACGCTTTGCGGTTCAATCGCGCCACCACTCGTATCGCGCAGCGCGGTTCCGGCACATTGACGCTCGGTGCGTTTCTTTCGGCAGGCCGCTACAGCAGCGAGTTCGTGGACTGGTACCTGCTCCCCATGGCCGCGGCCATCTGGTCGTGCCCGACGGGAGCCATGCTCGGCTATCCGCTCGAAGCATTCGTGCGCTTTTGCCACAACCACGGGTTGCTGCAGATCGCGAATCGCCCCCAGTGGCTCACCGTGGAAGGCGGAGGGCGTGAATATGTGAACCGGCTCGCCGACCGCATCGGCGACATTCGTCATGCAACGCCGGTCCGGACCGTCGATCCCGGCCCATCGGGCGTGATCGTCGCATCGGATCGCGGCGTCGAGCGCTTCGACGCCGCCGTGCTTGCCTGCCACACCGATCAGGCGCTGCGCATGATCTCGCGCCCCACGGCCGACGAGCGGCGCGTGCTGGGCGCAATCCGCTACGAGCGTAACCGGGCGGTGCTGCACACCGATTCGCGATTGCTTCCCCGCCGCAAGACACTCTGGTCGGCCTGGAACTACATCGGCGCACAACACGAATCGGGGGGGCGGCCTGTCGGAGTGTCCTATCTCATCAACAAACTCCAGCCGGTTCCCTTCAAGCAGCCGGTGGTGGTCACGCTTGAATCCGCCCATCACGCCCGATCCAAGCCGAGTCATTGCCGAGTTCGACTACGAGCACCCCGTGTTCGGACCGGAGGCGCCTGCCGCGCAAGCCGCACTCGGCGGCATCCAGGGCGAGCGCGGTCTATGGTTCTGCGGGGCATGGGCGCGCAATGGCTTTCACGAAGACGGATTGCAAGCCGGCCTTGCGGTCGCAAACTCGCTTGGCTGCACAGCACCTTGGCAGGTGCCGGGCAAGCAGGGGGGCGCTTCGACCCTCCCTGGCGCCGGTGTACCCGCTCGCGAGACCGCTCTGGTCACGGAGGGAGCAAGGGCATGACGGGCTTTCGTTCGCGCGACCAGCGACCTGTTCCGACTTCGCCGCGGCTCTATTTCGGCAAGGTGATGCACCGGCGGCTGCGCCCTGCGCAGAATCGTTTCCTGTACCCCGTCTTCTTCCTGTCGGTACCGCTGACGCGCATGGAATCCCTCGAGAACCGCTGGTTTTCGGTGAATCGCCGGAATATCTTCAGTCTCCGCTACGCCGACTATGGCGCTGGTGACGGTTCGCATCCGCTGGCATGGATACACGAGGTCCTCGAGTCGCGCGGGCTTGGCTGCGCGGACGGCGAGATCTGGCTGCAGACCTTCCCGCGCGTTCTCGGCTACGTGTTCAATCCGGTCAGCTTCTTCTTCTGTCACGACCGGGCTGGCGCGCTGCGCGCCGTGCTGTGCGAAGTGAACAACACCTTCGGCGAGCGCCATCACTATCTGCTCGCGCATCCCGATGCCCGACCGATCGAGCCTGAAGACACGTTGACCTCCCGCAAGGTCTTTCATGTGTCGCCGTTCGCGAATGTCGAGGGTGCCTACCGATTCAGCTTCCGCAACGAGGGCGACCGTACGCTCGCGCGTATCGATTATTTCGACGCAACCGGGGATCTCCTGCACACCAGTATCTCCGGCAAAGCGGCCGGCTACAGCGCCGGTGCGCTCGTTCGCGCATTCGTGCGCTATCCATGGATGACGCTCGGCGTGATTGCGCGCATCCACTATCAGGCGCTGCGGCTGTGGCTGAAGCGTGTGCCGTTCATTCACAAGCCGGCGCCGCCGGCGGAGGCGTTGACCCGATGAGACTGACTCACCCTCGCGCATTGTTGCGGTCCGAGCGGACGCCAATTGCCGCGCGCATCGTGCTGGACGTCCTCCGGCGAATCGAGCACGGCCGCCTGCTCCTCACGCTCCCCGACGGCCGCTCGCTCGAATGCGGGCCCGACGCTCGCTCCGCAGTCCTGCACGTTCGCGACTGGCGGGTCTTCGGGGCGATCGCCGCGAAGGGCGACATTGGCTTCGGGGAGACGTACATGGACGGGGCCTGGACCACCCCGGATTTGGTCGCCTTGCTGAGCCTTCTCGCGGCAAATCGTGATGCCATCGACCGCGCGGTTCGGGGCGGCGTCGTGACCGGGGCAATGCAGAGATTGAAGCACGTGCTCAATGCCAATACCCGGCGTGGCAGCCGGCGCAACATCGCTGCCCACTACGACATCGGCAACGACTTCTACGCGCTCTGGCTGGATCCGTCGATGACGTACTCGAGCGCGCTGTTCGAGGGCGATCAGGCACGCTCGCTCGAGGAGGCACAAGCGGCCAAGGTCCGCCGCGCGCTCGACCGTATCGCCCCACGGCCCGGGGATCACATCCTCGAGATTGGATGTGGCTGGGGCGCGCTCGCGGAAATTGCGGCGCGCGACTACGGGTGCCGGGTCACCGGAATTACGCTGTCCCGCGAGCAGTTACTTCACAGCCAGCTGCGGATCGCGCGGAACGGGCTGGCCGACCGGGTGAACTTCGAATTGCGGGACTATCGCGACGTGGCCGGTCGATACAACCATATCGTCTCGATAGAGATGGTCGAGGCGGTCGGCGAGCGCTACTGGCCGGCTTACTTCGCGACCATCGCGCGGGCGCTCGTCCCGGGCGGGAGAGCCTGCGTGCAGGCGATCACGATCGACGACCGGCGCTTCGAACGGTACCGGTCGGGAACCGATTTCATCCAGCAGTACATCTTTCCGGGAGGGATGCTCCCGTCACCGTCGCGGTTTCGGGCCGAAGCGGCCCGGCAGGGCCTCACAGTGACCGGCGACCACGCCTTTGGTCGCGACTACGCGGAGACCCTGCGCAGGTGGCGCGAGACGTTTCTGCGCCGAGCCGCCGACGCGAGGGCGCTCGGCTACGACGAACGACTCATCCGGATGTGGGATTTCTATCTGGCCTATTGCGAAGCGGGATTCGACACACTATGCACCGACGTCCATCAATTCGATCTCGAGCACACCGCCTAGCAGGCGTCATCCTTCTGGCGGGAATCGCCTTGTCTGCGGTGGCATCCCAGCCGAGCACGCTACGGCTTCCTCCGGATGCGGCGAACACATATCCGGCATTGAGCGAGGCGGGCACCGGGACCCTGCGGTGGTTCGGCTTTCACGTGTATGACGCCCGACTCTGGCTGGAAAGCGACCGGCCCGCGGCGGACCGGCCGTACGTTCTCGCACTGCGCTATGCGCGCGACTTCGAAGGTCGAAAGATTGCGGAGGCGAGCATCGAGGAAATCGAGCGGCTCGGCTTCGGCTCCCCGCGGGACCGCACTCGCTGGCTTGACGAGATGCAAGGGCTCTTTCCGGACGTGCGCGAAGGACACGAGCTGGCCGGCCTGAATATTCCTGGTCAGGGTGTGCGCTTCTATCTCGATGGGCGGACGATCGGCGAGATGATGGATCCGGAATTCGCGCGCGCATTCTTCGCGATCTGGTTGGACCCGCGCACGAAGGCACCGTCGCTGCGTGTCGCGCTGCTCAATGAGACGGAGGCGGCGAAACGGTGATGCGGAAGAGTGCGCGAGAAGAACGCGCCCGACCGGTGAGCCCGACGATCGCCAACCGCCGTGATGCACACTCGCCATTCCGCCGCGCAGCTTGCGGCTTACGGCCTGCTCGGAATGCCGCTGGCCATGGCGGCGCTACCGCTGTACGTGCACCTGCCGAAGTTCTATGGAGACGACCTCGGCATGCCACTCGCGCTGCTGGGAGCGATTCTGCTCGTGACGCGCCTCGGCGACGCAGTGATCGATCCGTTGCTCGGTTATCTCTCCGATCGTGCAGGCAATCGCCTGCGGTTCGTCGTGGCGAGTCTGCCGCTCCTCGGCGTGGGCATGATCGCGCTCTTCCACCCTCCGCTCGAGAGCGCGCGCCAGCCGATTTGGCTGGCCGGCGCATTGACCGTCACCTATCTCGGCTTCTCGATGGCCTCGATTTCCTATCAGGCCTGGGGTGCGCAACTCTCGACCAATGTTCATGAGCGCACCCGCATCACAGCCGCGCGCGAGATCTTCACGCTGATCGGCGTTCTGGTCGCTGCCGCGGCTCCGCAACTTCTTGGCGGCGAGAACGGGCTAGGCCTCGGCCGGTTCAGCCTCGTGTTCGCCGCATTGATCGTAGCGTGCGGCGCCATCACGCTGCGCGCGTCGCCGCGGCCGGCGCCGCGACGGACAGACGCGTCCGGTGTCTGGCAGGCGATGACGCGGCCGCTCGCCAATCGCGACTTCCGCGCGCTACTCGTGGTTTTCGTGCTGTCGGGAATCGCTGCGGCGATTCCCTCGACGCTCGTGCTCTTCTACATTCAGGATGTGCTGCGCGCCTCCGGTGCGAGCGCGATATTCCTGGTGCTCTACTTTCTGGCCGGCGCAGCGGGGATGCCCTGCTGGGTGTGGCTGGCGCGCCGGATAGGCAAGAAGCGCGCGTGGATCGCGAGCATGCTGCTTGCGGTGGGCGCCTTCGTATGGGCGTACGCTCTGGGTCCGGGAGACGTGGGCGAATTCGGCGTGATCTGCGTGCTCTCGGGTATGGCACTCGGCGCAGACCTCGCGCTTCCGCCGTCGATCCTTGCCGACGTGATCGATCGAGATGCGCGCACTCGCGCGGGCGCCGCGGCGGAAGGAAGCTATTTTGGACTGTGGAATCTCGTGACGAAGGCCAATCTCGCTGCCGCAGCTGGCATTGCGCTGCCGGCGCTCGCCTGGCTTGGCTATCAACCGGGCGCGGGCGTGGCGACGGGCGCCGTGTCGCTCGTCTATTGCATCTTTCCCTGCGTGTTCAAGCTTGCTGCAGTTGGGGCGCTGATGATCTGGCGTGCGCCGGTGACGGCGAGCGGGCGGCTGGGCCTCCAAGGAGAATGAAATGGTATCGAACACTGCTGGCCGCGTTCGCGGCCGCGCTCGCGCTCCTCGGTTGCGCGAACGTGACGCCGTCCGACTACCGGGCCGAACGGCCCATCCTCGACCTCGCGCAATACTTCGTGGGTACCGTGGACGGCTGGGGCATGGTGCAGGATCGCTCCGGCAAAGTGCTGCGCCGGTTCCACGTCGTCATCGAGGCGCATTGGGACGGCGACGTCGGCACGCTGGACGAGACGTTCGACTGGTCCGACGGAAAGCAGGAAAAGCGGGTGTGGACGATCACACGCACCGATTCCGGCCGTTACACTGGAACGGCAGCAGATGTCGTCGGAACCGCGCAGGGAGAGGCGCAAGGCAATGCGCTGCAATGGCGATATGTGCTCAAATTGCCGGAGGAGCAGGGTGGATGGCACGTCGACCTCGACGACTGGATGTACCTCGTGGACGAAGCGACCATGCTGAACCGCTCCGTCATCACCAAGTTCGGCATCCGGTTCGGGGACATCACGATCGCGTTTCGCAAGCGGCGCTGACCGAGGCCCCGTCATGAGAATCGATCGATGGCGCTGAATTCCAGGATTAGGGATTGGGACGACAAGCGCGTCTGGCTGGTCGGCGCCTCGACGGGCATCGGCGCTTCGCTCGCAGAGGCGCTGTTCGGACGGGGCGCGCGCGTGGCCGTCACGGCGCGAAACGAAGCGGCGCTCGCGAAGGTAGTCGGCGGCCGGGCCACGGGTCTGGTGGTTGCAGCGGACGTGACCGTCCCGGAATCGCTTGCTGCGGCCCATCGGCGGGTGCTCGAGGCATGGGGTGGTGCGGATGTCGTGATCTATCTTGCCGGCACGTACAAGCCGCAACGCGCCTGGGAGCTCACGCTGGACGACGCGCGTCGACAGGTCGACGTCAACCTGATGGGTGCATACACTCTGCTGACCCTGGTGATTCCCGAAATGATGGCCCGCTCGAGCGGAGCGATCGCGCTCGTCTCTAGCGTGGCCGGCTTTCGCGGCTTGCCGAACAGCCTGGCCTATGGGCCGACGAAGGCGGCCCTCATCAATCTCGCGGAAGGCCTCTATCTCGACCTTGCACCCCGTGGCATCGGTGTGCACCTCATCAATCCGGGATTCGTCGAGACGCCATTGACAGCGCGTAATCCCTTCAAGATGCCGGCATTGATCAAGCCCGACGCGGCGGCGGAGGCGATTCTTGCCGGTTTCGCGCGCGGCGAATTCGAGATCCACTTCCCCAAGCGATTTACGCTCATGCTCAAGCTCTTGCGACACCTGCCTTACACCGCATACTTCCCGGTGGTGCGCAAGGCGACGGGGACATGAGGCTCGACGACATCATCACCTGGTTCGAATCGCTCACTCCGGAGTCGGTGGCCCGCACTGGTGACTTCTACTCGCCAGATGCGTATTTCAAGGACCCCTTCAATGAAGTTCGCGGCGTGGAGCCGATCCGGCGCGTATTCGCCCACATGTTCGAGCAAGTGGGCGATCCCCGCTTCAGCGTCACCGGGCGATGGGAAGGCCCGGACGGCGTCATGCTGGCGTGGGATTTCAAGTTTCGCGTGGGCGGGCGGACGAGGCTCGTCCGCGGCGTATCCCATCTCCGGCTGGCGAACGACGGGCGCATCGCCTGGCACCGGGATTACTGGGACGCGGCAGGCGAACTTTACGAGACCGTGCCCGTGCTCGGAGCAGTGATGCGATTTCTGAGGCGCCGCCTGGAAGCGTAAGGGCTCCGGGGCGCCGAAGCCCCGCCCAAAGCGCCGTGCCACTATTGCGACGTCTTGGGCGGGGGCTTCGGCGGGTTGGCTTTCGAATCCGGGATGTATTCGAATACCCGGACGACTCGCTTGACGCCGCTGGTGGTCCGCGCAACCTTCGTCGCGACCTCGGCCTCGCTCTTCGTCACCAGGCCCATGAGATAGACCACCCCGGCTTCAGTCGCGACCTTGACGTGCTCGGGGTTTACTTTCTCGTACTCGCCGACCAGCCGCGCCTTGACCTGACTGGTGATGTAGCTGTCGCTTGCGCGCGCCGTCATCGAGCTCGGTGCGCCGATGGACATCTCGTTGGTCACCGTCTTCACTTCGTCGACGCCCTGGGCGATCTTGGTGGAATCGGCCTTGATCGTCTCGGTGAGAGCCTCCCCGATCAGCAACAAGTTGCGGTTGTAGCTGATCGCATTGACGTGAACCTGGTCCTTGAACTTCGCCTCGATGCGGTCTTGCGCGGTCCATTCGAGCCGCTCGTCGGTAGCCATCACGTCGGGCGGACGCCGATCCATCGCCACGGTGGCGCCGCCCGCCACGGCCCCGCCGACCACCACGGCGGCGCATCCGGATAACGTCCCCGCGGCCAGCACGAAAAGCAGGGCAAATATTAGCTTCATGGCTTACTCCGGTCCCAGCAAGAGACAGTCTATCCCGTCACAAAGGCAATGCAGCGCAAGCAGATGCACCTCCTGGATGCGCGCGGTCACGTCGTGCGGCACGCACACATGCACATCGTCGGCACGCAGCGTTCGTCCCAGGTCGCCGCCACCCCGTCCGGTCAGCGCGACGACCTTCATGCCGCGATCGTGGGCGGCGCCTACCGCAGCCAGTACGTTCCGGGAGCCGCCGCTCGTGGAGATTGCGAGCAGCACGTCGCCCGGCTTGCCGAGCGCCTGCACCTGCTTCGAGAACACCTGCTGGTAGTCGTAGTCGTTCGCGATCGAGGTGAGCGTCGAGCTGTCCGTGGTCAACGCAATTGCCGCAAGCCCGGGGCGCTCGCGCTCGAAACGATTCAGGAGCTCTGCCGCGAAGTGCTGCGAATCCGCGGCGGACCCGCCGTTTCCGCATGCGAGAATCTTCCCGTCGGCGAGCAGGCACTTGGACATCAGCTCCGCGGCCTGCGCGATCGGAGCCGAAAGGGAATTCTTCGCCGCGAGCTTGACCTGGGCGCTGTCCGAGAAATGCTGGGCAACGCGTGCGACGAGATCCATTGGGCTGCTCACGGGCCCCGATTCTACCAGTCACACCGGCACAGGCCCATGTCGGAGAATCACGACACCTCGGACGGTGGCGCGCTTCGTTGGCACGGGCCTGCGGTCATGCCGAGAATGCGTCGCGGATCCACTCGATCCGGTCGGCATCCAGCCGGTCGAGGGCGACGACGTCGCAGCGGCATGGCCGTTCCGGCTGGTTGGCGAGATAGAACCTGGCCGCACGCAGCACCTTGGCCTGCTTGCGTGCGTCGACGCTCCCTGCGGCACCGCCGAACTTGCTGCCCGCGCGGAGGCGGACTTCGACAAATACGAGTGTGGCGCCGTCGCGCGCGATCAGATCCACCTCGCCGGCACGGCACCGGAAATTGCGCTCCAGAATCACGAGACCGCGCGCAGCGAGGAACTGCGCCGCCAGGCGCTCGGCGGCGCGGCCGGCGGCATGCCGGTCGATGGTCATTTCAGCGGGACGGCCACGCCATTGCGGAACGTCGCCGCAACGGGTTCGCGCAGGACGCTGCCGTCCGGCGAAATCCGGATGCGCCCGGTCACGCCGTCGATCTCCGGATTGACCCGGCCGTCGACGAGCGCTGCGGCGATGCGAAAGGCGTCGATGCCCAGCGCGTAAAATCGTTCGAGATCGCCACCGCTCGACGGTGCACGCGGATAGATCGCGACGGCGGGATGATCTGGCTGCAAGAGCCAGGGCATCTCGAGAAAACGCACGCCGGCCAGGTCGATCGCGCCAAGGGGCGTCGCGCCGCCGGTATTGATCTGCGAAGTCATCCACACCCGCATCTGGCTGCCGAGGTAGGGTCGCAGCGACGGGGCGCGTTCGGGCTCTGCAGCCAGAAACACCGCTTCCGGCGGCTTGTCGACGAGCGCCTGCTTGAGCACACCGAGTTCGGCGTCCGGAGGAACCGAGAATACATCGGTGAACCGGCCGCCGAGCAGCTGCCACTCGTCTGCGAACGCGGCGACCGAGCGCTGCGAGAGGGGGGTCGTGGTGCCCACGACTGCCACGTTGCGTAGATTTTCGCGCCACATCGTTTGCGCCACGATCCGCGCTTCGGCATCGAGCGCCAGGCCGAAAGCGTACATTCCGCGCGGCAACGGCTTGCCCGACTCGCCGTGGTTGAGCGCCACCGTGGGAGGCCCGTCGCGGTTCGCGGCAGCCAGTGCCGCGACGCCCTCGCGCGTCATCGGGCCGATCACCGCCTGCGCGCCTGCAGCGATGGCCGAGTCGTACGCGGCGAGAATCCTGTCCGGCTCGGCATTCGTATGCCAGAGCTGGATGGAGTACCGATTTCCGTCCACACGATTTGCCGCCTCGACGCCCTGCCGCACGGCCTCGGCCGCGGGACTGAACGCAGGCTCGTAGAAGGGCAGCACGAGGGCAATTGCGCCGCGACCGGCGCTTGCCGTATCGCCCTGCGCCGCGCAGAATGCCGCGCTTGAGCAGACCGCCGCGAGCAGTGCGGTGAGAACGCGACGCAAACGATGCGCGGGCAGCATGGCGAAAGGGCGATGATTCGGGAGAAGGAGCGTGGGAGATTATATGTGGTCGCCACGCCGATCGGTAACCTGGCCGACATTACGCTCCGCGCGCTCGAAGTGCTGCGGGCCGTGGACGTGATATTCGCCGAGGATACTCGCGTGACGCGTGCGCTCCTCGGTCACCATGGAATCGAGGCGAAGTCCAGGTCCCTGCATGCGCACAATGAGGAACGTGCGGCGCAGGAAGTCGTTGCCGCGCTGGACGCGGGGCGCGACGTCGCGCTCGTGAGCGATGCGGGCACGCCCGGAATCTCGGATCCCGGTGCTCGGGCCGTCCAGCTCGCTCTGGCCGCCGGCAAGGAGGTCATACCGATTCCCGGGGCGAGCGCACTTGCCGCCGCACTTTCGGTGTCGGGGACACTGGGACCCTTTGTATTTCTGGGATTTCTTCCGTCGAAGGGCGTCGCGCGGCGGCGCGCCCTGGAGCAATGGCGAGATTTTCCCCATACGCTCGTCCTGTACGAGGCGCCGCACCGGATCCTCGAGTGCATCGTCGATCTGGCGGAATTGCTGGGGAAAGACCGCGACGTGGTGATCGCGCGCGAGCTGACCAAGATGTTCGAGTCGGTCCATGCCTGTCGACTTGCCGATGCACATGCCTGGCTCGCCGAGGACTCCAATCGACAACGCGGCGAGTTCGTGCTGATCGTCTCGGGAGCGCAGGCGCCCGAAGACGATGATTCGGAAGCGCGGAAAGTGCTCGAGGCCTTGCTCGACGAGCTTCCCGTAAGGACGGCGGTGAAGCTGGCCGCGACGATCACCGGCGCCCCGCGGAACGCACTGTACGCGACAGCGCTCGACCTCGAGAAAGCGCGCCAGCGATGACCGAGCGCATCACACTCGTTCGGCCGGACGACTGGCACTTGCACCTTCGGGACGGCGCCGCGCTGGCGAGCGTGTTGCCGTATTCCGCCCGGCAATTCGCACGCGCGATCGTCATGCCGAATCTCAAGCCGCCGGTCACGACAGTGGCGCTGGCCAGCAGCTATCGCGAGCGCATCCTCGAGGCGCTTCCGGCGGGGGCTCGGTTCGAGCCTCTGATGACGCTGTATCTGACCGACAACACGACCGCGGCCGAGATCGACCTGGCGCGGGCGAGCGGGTTCGTGCACGCCGTGAAGTACTACCCGGCCGGTGCAACCACCAACTCGGAGTCGGGTGTGACCCGGATCGAGCGCGCCTATCCCGCGCTGGAGGCGATGCAGCGGGCCGACGTGCCGCTGCTCATGCACGGGGAGGTAACCACGCCCGGAGTGGACATCTTCGATCGCGAGCGGGTATTCATCGAATCGGTGCTCGCGCACGTCGCGCAGCGTTTTCCCGCCTTGCGCATCGTGCTGGAGCACGTCACGACGCGCGATGCGGTTTCGTTCGTCCAATCCGCAGGGCCGAACATCGCGGCGACCATCACCGCGCACCACCTTCTTTACAACCGGAATGCGCTGTTCCAGGGCGGCCTCCGGCCGCACTGGTATTGCTTGCCGGTGCTGAAACGAGAGGAGCACCGCGCCGCGCTCGTCGGCGCGGCCACAGGCGGGAGCGAAAAGTTCTTTCTCGGCACCGACAGTGCGCCTCACCCACGGTCCGAAAAGGAAAGCGCGTGCGGGTGTGCCGGCTGCTTCACGGCGCACGCCGCCCTGGAGCTGTATGCCGAAGCGTTCGATGCGGCCGGCGCGCTCGATCGGCTGGAAGCATTCGCGAGTTTCCGCGGCCCGGATTTCTATCGGCTGCCGCGCAACACCGAAAGCGTGACCCTGGAGAAAAGCGGGCTGGACGTCACGCCCGCGATTGCGTTCGGCGACGAAACGCTCGTGCCGCTCAGGGCCGGCGAACGGATCGCCTGGCGTCTCATCTGAATCGGCCCGATGACGCTCGACGGAGCGCCCCGCTGGAATCGAGATGCGCTGATTGCGTCACCGATATTCGCATCGGTCAGGTCGCTCGTCGCGGCGCTTCCGGAAACCGATTTTCCTGCGCTCGACGCGCTTAACGCGATTGCCGCCGACCGTAAGATCGCCACGGGCGGCGGCGCTGCCCTGCGATTCGTCGCCGCCGGGGCTCACCCGGATGCGACCGCCCGATCGTACGAAGAACGCGTTTTCGAGACCGGTGCCGTGCCGACGCGCGAATCGAGCTGGCACGACCTTTTCAACGCGCTCATATGGCTTGCGTTTCCGCACACGAAGGCCACGCTGAACCGCCGTCACTGCGCGGAACTTCGCGAGCGGCGCGGCCATCCGCTCCGCGGTACGGCGCGCGACGTGCTCACGCTGTTCGACGAGGGGGGCGTGCTGGTCGCCTGCGCGGATCCGTCGCTGTCGAAGCTCCTGCGCGATTTTCGCTGGAAGGAACTCTTCTGGCAGCGCCGTTCCGACGTCCGGCAGCGGATGCGCTTTCACGTCTTCGGCCACGCGATATTGGAGACCGCCCTCGCGCCGTTTCGCGGTCTCACGGCGAAGGCGTTGATCCTGGACGCGAGAGACGACGCGCTCGAGTGGCCGACCGACGCGCTCAATACCGTGCTCGACACGCGTGCTGCCGAGTACTTCGCCGCGCCGGATGCGCTCGCCTCGACACGGAGTCTCGCGCCGTTGCCGATCCTGGGGATTCCGGGGTGGACGCCGGAGAGCGATGATCCTGCCTACTATGACGACGTCGGCCAGTTTCGGCCGGGTCGCCGTCGCGAGAAGCATTCATAGGCCCGGGATTCCCGGGCCCTTGGAATCTTTATAAGATCCTAACGCGTGCTGAATGCCGAGCCCTGTACCATGCAGGTCGACTCGTCGGCCACTCGGAGCGTTGCTTGGAATTTGCCCGATACACCTTGATCGGAGGCCTCGCCACCGGCGGGCACTACGCTGTCCTGCTGGCGCTGGTCGAGGGGTTTGGAGTCTCCCCTTCGATCGCGGCGGCTATCGGCGCCGCTTGCGGGGCCCTGATTGCCTATGCCGGCAACCGGCGATTCACGTTTCCTGGCAACCACCGTCATCGCAGGGCGCTGCCGCGCTTCCTGATCGTCGCTGCACTTGGCGCTGCACTGAACGGAGGAATCGTCTGGGCGGGTACGAATATACTGGCCTGGCATTACCTGGTAGCTCAAATTGCCGCCACCCTCCTAGTTCTTGTCATTACCTATACCTACAACCGCTCTTGGACGTTCGCATGATGTTCGATGGTTCCAGTTCCAGGATCGCGTCCGGAACGGTGCCGGCTTGCACGCTCTCCGTTGTCGTGCCGGTCTACAACGAAGAGGCCGTGCTGCCCGAATTCCATCGCCGCATTCTGGCAGCGGTATCCGAAATTCCCGGTGGGTACGAGGTGATCTACGTGGACGACGGCAGCAGTGACGCAACTCCGCAGATTCTCAAGAAGCTGCACGTGCTCGTTCCCGCGATCGCCGTGGTCCGTTTCAGCCGCAACTTCGGAAAGGAACAGGCGATGAGCGCCGGCCTGCGCCTCGCCCGGGGCGCAGCCGTCGTCGTAATCGATTCGGATCTTCAGGATCCGCCAGAATTGATTCCCTCCATGGTGGATGCCTGGCGCGAAGGCGCGGACGTCGTCAACATGCGTCGGCGGAGCCGCAGCGGCGACTCTTGGCTCAAGCGCGCGACGGCCCACGCCTTCTATCGCGTGATCAACCGGCTCAGCGAGGTGCCGATCCCCGCGGACGTCGGCGATTTCCGCCTGCTAAGCCGCCGAGCGGTGGATGGTCTGAACGAGCTGCCGGAGCGGAACCGCTTCATGAAGGGGCTCTTCGCGTGGATCGGATTTCGCCAGATGACGTTGGAATATCACCGCGACCCCCGAGCGGCGGGAAATACCAAGTGGCGCTACTGGCGGCTCTGGAACTTCGCGCTGGAAGGCATAACCGGGTTCTCGACTGCGCCCCTGAAGGTCGCGACCTACACCGGCTTCGTGAGCGCGGCGGGTGCACTGGGGTACGCGTTCTATTTCCTTTTCAAGACACTGATCATCGGTGATCCGGTGCCGGGGTTTCCGACGTTGATCGTGACGATGCTGTTCCTCGCCGGCCTGCAGCTGATGGCGCTCGGCGTCGTGGGCGAATACGTGGGCCGCCTGTTCCTGGAGAGCAAGCGCCGGCCGATGTATCTGATCGAGGACTTCCAGCCTTCAAGCCCTAGTGCGCCCCAGTCCGTCCAGGAGAAGAAGGTCGAGATGGGAGAATGAGGAGGCACCGCGAGGTAACGAATCGAGCCCTGCTTCTCTTACTCGTTGCGGCGGTTCTCGGGCGCGTGCTTACGCTAGGCGTCTATCCTCTGATGGACACGACGGAGGCGCGCTATGCCGAGATCGCCCGGAAGATGGTGGAGCTCAACGACTGGGTCACGCCGTGGTTCGATTATGGTGTGCCATTCTGGGCCAAACCGCCGCTGTCGATCTGGCTGACGTCCGCCAGTTTCAAGCTCTTCGGTATCAACGAAATCGCCGCACGCCTGCCGCATTGGCTTGCCGGGATGGGGGTCGCGTGGCTGGTTTGGGATCTGTCTGCGCGGCGTTCCCGCCGTGAAGCGCTGTACGCGTCGGCGCTGCTCATCGGCTCGATGCTCTTCTTCGTTGCCGCCGGGGCGGTGATGACCGACATGACGCTCGTTTTGAGCACCACCCTGGCGATGCGCGGATTCTGGCTCGGGCTTTACGGCAACGATGCGGAGCGTAAGCGCGAGCGATGGCTACTGTTCGTGGCCGCCGGTGTCGGATTGCTGGCCAAGGGGCCGATCGCGCTCGTGCTCATCGCATTGCCAGTCGCCGGCTGGGCCGTGACGACGCGCAACGTGGCCACCGCCTGGCGCGAATTGCCCTGGTTGCGCGGTGGTGTCCTCGCGCTGGCGATCGCTGCGCCCTGGTACGTTCTCGCCGAGTGGCGCACGCCCGGGTTTCTCGACTATTTCCTCGTCGGGGAGCACTGGCATCGCTTTGTCACGCCGGGATGGTCGGGCGATTTGTACGGTAGCGCTCACAGTCATCCGCGTGGCACGATCTGGTTACTTGCGTTCGTCGACTTGTTGCCGTGGACTATCCTGCTGCCCGTCGCCGCGCTGGTGTGGCGCAAGACGGGCGGCATACCCGCGGCCATCCCCGCAGACCGAAGCTGGCGCGTCTACCTTCTGTTCTGGGGGCTTGCACCGATCGTGTTCTTCACCGCCGCCAGCAACGTGCTGTGGCCGTACGTACTGCCCGGAATTCCGGCGTTCGCGCTGTGGGCGAGTGACTGGCTTGCGCGGCACCCGCGATCGCGCAAGTGTGGAGCGCCTCTTGATCGGTGGCGTGGCTTTCACTTTGCTTCTGTCGCTGGCCTTTCTTTTTGGCGCTGCCGCTGTCCGGCTTGGACGAAATCAAGTCGACCAAGGCCCTGGTCGCCGATTACGATTTCCATCGAAAGGGGCGCGAAGCGCTCGTCTTTCTCGGCAAGCGTCCGATTTCCGGTGCCTTCTACAGTCATGGGAAGGCGGAAGAGGCGCTCGACACCGAACAGCTCGCAAGGCGACTTGAGGAAGGCCCGAGTTTCGTTGCAATCAAGGCTGCCGAGATCGGCAGCTTGCCGAAAGGGATGATGGCGCTGCTCAAACCGGTGAGCAAACACGGCGGGTATCTGCTCTTCTTCACCGAGCGTCCCGAGAGCATCCAATCGCAATCCGCCGGCAGGCGCACCCACGGCCTGGACTGATCGGCAGACGTTGCGATCCGCGCGGATTGACGCATCGGTTGCAATCGTTTTCGTACCGGTTTGCGTGCTGCCGCGGATGCACGGGTCGCTCGCCGTATGCAGATCGAGTCTGGCTCCCTTGTGCGGAGAAGTGGGTAGCCCTTGATCCGCACACATAACCCGAATGGCTCGGCCGCAGATCCCGCCAAGCATCTGGGTGCTCGGTTTCGTCAGCATGCTGATGGATGTTTCTTCGGAACTCATCCACAGCCTGCTTCCGGTATTCCTGGTCTCGGTTCTGGGCGCAAGCGCGCTTGACCGTAGGGCTGATCGAAGGCACCGCGGAAGCGACTGCGCTGATCGTCAAAGTCGTTCTCCGGCACGTTGAGCGACTATCTGGGCAGGCGCAAGGCGCTGGCTGTGATCGGCTATGGCCTCGGGGCACTGAGCAAGCCGCTGTTTGCCCTTGCGTCGAGTACCGGCACGGTGTTCGCCGCGCGGTTCGTGGACCGGATCGGCAAAGGAATACGCGGCGCACCGCGTGACGCTCTGGTCGCCGATATCGCTCCGCCGGAGGTCCGCGGGGCCGCCTACGGCTTGCGTCAATCGCTCGATACGGTTGGTGCGTTCACCGGCCCGCTGCTGGCGGTGGGATTGATGCTGTTGTGGGCTGACGATTTCCGCGCGGTGTTCTGGGTCGCGGTGGTACCGGGAACACTCGCCGTCGTCCTGCTGGTATTCGGAGTACGGGAGCCGGAGCGGCGCCCGGGCGCGAAGCGCGTCAACCCCATCCACTGGCGCGAAATCTCGAGATTGAGTGGTGCCTACTGGTGGGTTGTCGCGATCGGCGCCACGTTCACGTTGGCGCGATTCAGCGAGGCGTTCCTCGCGTTGCGCGCCCTGCAAGGCGGTCTCCCGGCTGCATGGATCCCGTTGGTTCTCGTCGCGATGAACGTGGTGTATGCGATCGCCGCCTATCCGTTCGGCAGACTTTCGGACCGCGTGAACCACACTACGCTTCTGGCGCTCGGTATTCTGGTGCTGATTCTCGCCGACGCGGTGCTGGCCCTCGTCGACTCCTGGGGCTTTGTCTTCCTTGGTGTCGGTCTGTGGGGGCTACACCTCGGCATCACTCAAGGGCTGCTGGCGACCATGGTCGCCGACACCGCGCCGGCCGATCTGCGCGGCACCGCCTTCGGCTTCTTCAACTTGCTGAGCGGCATGACGCTGCTGTTCGCGAGCATTCTGGCGGGCTTGCTGTGGGACCGCCTTGGTCCGTCTTTTACTTTTTTCGCGGGAATCCTTTTTTGCGTGTTCGCCCTGGCGGTGATCGCGCTCAAGTCGGACTCGAAGCGATCCGGTTCCTTGCTCAGCTGAAACATCGATCGGGAGCTCCGTCCGATTACGGAAACGCCGGAAGGGTCTCCTCGATCGCACCGCCGCCTGCTTCGGGATGGCGGCGACGCACTAGGTGGCGAACTTCCGCGATCCGTCCGGGCCGGACATCGACCATCAGCAGGATCTTGCCCGCTTCGATGTTCTGCGCGAACCGGCGCAGGCGGGAGTTCGGGACCGACGCGCCGGCCAGGCGCGCGATCCACGCGCCCAGCGCTACGTGGCGGGTACTTGCTATCATTGACACCGAAGCTGGCCAGGCAGTCGCTGAGAGACTCTGTTTCTCAGAGGAAAGTCCGGGCTCCGCAGAGCAGGGTGCCGGCTAACGGCCGGGCGTCGTGAGGCGACGGAAAGTGCAACAGAAAACACACCGCCGATGGCTCGCCCGCTGATTCGTCGGCAGGCGGGATCAGGCAAGGGTGAAATGGTGCGGTAAGAGCGCACCGCGGTCCTGGCAACAGGGCTGGCTGGTAAACCCCACCCGGAGCAAGACCGAATAGGCAGGCGCTCGAGGGCTGCTCGCCCGATGCCTGCGGGTAGGTTGCTTGAGCCCTGGGGCGACCCAGGGCCTAGATGAATGGCTGCCGGGGCGCCGCGAGGCGTCGGACAGAACCCGGCTTATCGGCCGGCTTCACCCATTGAATGCGCCGGACTCGGGAGAGTCCGGACGAACGACGAGTCAGCGACAGAATGACAATGGCAGGCGCTTTGGATGGGAAGATCGCGCTCGTAACGGGGGCGGCGCGGGGCATTGGCCGTGCGATCGCGCGCAAGCTGGCCGCCGCCGGATGCGACGTGGCGGTGAACTATTACAACAGCCACGACGAAGCCGAAGCGCTCTGCGGCGAGCTCCGAGCCATGGGCCGGCGCGCGTACGCGATCAAGGCGAGCGTGGGGATGCCCGACAGCGTCGACGAGCTCTTCGAGGAATTGCGCAAGCATTTCGACCGGGTCGACATCCTGGTGAGCAACGCGGCGAGCGGCGTCCTGCGTCCCGCGATGGAGATGTCGCTCAAGCACTGGCGCTGGTGCATGGAGACGAACGCGCTGGCGCTCACGCTGCTTGCGCAGCACGCCGTGCCGATGATGCCGGCCGGCGGCCGGATCATCGCGATGTCCAGTCTCGGTGCCGTGCGCGCCATGCCCGCGTACGGTTTCGTCGGGGCGTCCAAGGCAGCGCTCGAAGCCATGGTCCGCACGCTCGCGCAGGAGCTCGGTCCACGCGGCATCCGTGTGAACACCGTCAGCGCCGGAGTCGTCGACACCGACGCGCTCGGGTATTTCCCCAATCGCGAGCAGCTGCTCGAATCGTTCGCGCAGCGCACGCCGGCCGGCCCGACGCTCACACCGGAGGACGTCGCGGGGGCGGTGTATCTCCTCTGTCTCCCGGAGGCGGCGATGATCAATGGACACACGCTTGTCGTCGACGGCGGGTTCGCGATCTCCGGATGAGGGGCGCATGGATTCGGGGCTGAGTGGCAAGACGGTGATCGTGACGGGCGGCAGCCGCGGCATCGGCCGTGCGATCGTCGAGCGCCTCGCGGCCGACGGCGCGGACGTGACGTTCTTCTTCAAGGGCAACGTGGCGGCGGCTGAGGAAGTCGTTGCCGCTGCGCGCGCCGCGGACCAGAAGGTGACCGCCGACCAGGTCGATGTGACCGACGCTGCCGCGTGCGCGGCCGCGGTGGAGCGCGTGGCCGATCGCTGCGAGCGCATCGATGTCCTGGTGAACAATGCGGGGGTGATCCGTGATAATCTCCTCGCGTTGCTCGGGCCCGAGGACGTCCAGGTGGTGCTCGACACGAACGTGGGTGGCGTATTCAACGTGACGCGCGCAGTCGTGCCGCACATGATCTCCCGGCGCGCCGGCAAGATCATCAACGTGAGCTCCGTCTCGGGTGAGAAGGGGGGGCGCGGGCAGACGAATTATGCGGCGAGCAAGGGGGCGATCAACGCGCTCACCCGTGCACTCGCCGCCGAGCTCGCTTCGCGCCGTATCACGGTAAACGCCGTCGCTCCGGGAGTCATCGAGACCGATATGTCGCAGGCCGTTCGTGACATGGCGGGCGACGAGGTCAAGGCGCGCATCCTGCTCCGGCGGTTCGGCAAGCCGGAGGAGATCGCCCACGCGGTGTGGTTTCTCGCATCGGGCTTTGCAGACTACATCACCGGCCAGGTACTGCACGTGGACGGTGGATTCAAGATGGAGTGATCGAAATGGCGCAGGCGGAAATCACCAAGGAAGAAATCATGGCGGTCTATCCCACCGTCGCGGCGACGATTGCCGACGCGCTGGGGTGCGACGTCGAGGACGTCAAGCTCGACGTGTCGCTGATCGAGGGACTGGATGCGGAGTCGATCGATTTTCTCGACCTCGTGTTCCGGCTCGAGCGCGCGTTCAAGGTAAAGATTCCGCGCGGCAAGATCGTGGAGGATGCGCGCGGCGATCTGCCGGAGGCCGAGTTCGAGCAGAAGGGCATGGTGACCGACGCCGGCATGGCGCGCCTGCGCACGTTTCTATCCGAGGTGCCCGCCGACCGCATCAAGTCGCCGCTCAAGGTCGCCGACGTGCCGCGCCTGTTCACCGCCGAGACGTTCTGCAAGCTGGTGGTCCGTGCGCAGAAGGCCGCCGGCTGAGCCCGGCGCACACGCGAGGCCCCGGAACACCGATGGGCGAGCGCTTCAGCGCTTTCTCCTTTGTCGATCGCATCACCGACGTCGTGCCCGGCGTGCGCGTGCGCGGAACGTTTCGCGTGCCGGCCGGGCTGCGGGAGTTTCCCGCCTCGCTCGTAGCCGAGGCCGTGGGGCAGCTCGCCGCGTGGGCGAGCATGGCGCATCTCGACTTCAGGCGACGTCCGGTCGCGGGCCTCGCGCGCGATACGCGCTTTCTGCGGCCGGTCAAGCCGGGCGACGCGCTGGAACTCGAGGCCGATCTCGAAACCTGCACCGACGACGACGTGGCATACGCTGGGCGCGCGATGGTCAACGGAGAGCCGGTGATCGTGCTCGAACAGTGTCTCGGCCCGATGCTGCCGGCCGACGAATTCGATGCGCCCGACGCGCTGCGTCGCGACTTCGAGCTTCTGTGCGGGGCGGGCGCCGCCAGCGATCGCTTCGCAGGAGTGCCCGCATTCGCGCTGGAGCCCACCGAATCCTCGCCCGGCGAGCGCGCGAAGGCGTTGTTGCGCGTGCCGCAATCGGCTGCGTTCTTTCAGGACCATTTCCCGCGCCGCCCGGTGTTTCCCGCGACGCTGCTGCTCGACAGCCAGATCCGGCTTGCGATCGGCCTCGCGCGCGAGGCCATCTCGCCTCGCCGCCGGCACGGAGCTCGCCGCCGGACGCGTCCTGGACGTGAAGATCCGCGCGTTCATTTCACCCGGTCAGGAGCTGGAGATCGGGGCCGAGCGCGTCCCGACGGAGGGCGATGGCTACATGGCCAAGCTCTCGGCGCGTGCGAACGGCAAGCCGGTCGCGACGGCACGCGTCGAGATCGTCGCTCGGAGGAACGCATGAGCACTGCGCGACGCAGGGTCGCCGTCACGGGGCTGGGGCTCGTCACGCCGGCCGGCAACGACGTTGCGACGACGTGGGACGCGCTGCTTGCGGCGCGCAGCGGCGTCGCGCCCGTGACGCTCTTCGATGCGAGCGGGTTCTCGACGCGCATCGCCGCGGAGGTGAAGGGATTCGACCCGCGCGCGGTGATCGAGGATCGCAAGCTGCTGAAGTTCGCCAACCGCTCGCACACTTTCGCGCTGGCGGCCGCCGACCAGGCCATTCGCGACGCCGGCATCCGCCCCACGCCGGAGACCGCCACGCGCTGGGGCGTCGCGGTGGGCACCGGCATGATGGGCGTCGATTCACGACCTCTTGCGGCCGTGCATGCGCATTCCGCGACAAGCGGCGAGATCGATGTCGCGCGCCTGCTCACCGATGCCGCGGCGCACGACCCGATGGTGTTCTGCCGCAGCCAATCCACCGCGGGAGTCTCGCTCCTCGCGCGGCGCTTTGGCATTCGCGGTTATGCGACATCCGTCCATACTGCCTGCGCATCGGGCGGGCAGGCGATCGGCACTGCGATGAAGCTGATCCGCCGTGGCACGGTCGATCGCGCGCTCGCGGGCGGATTCGATTCGATGGTCTCGCCGATCGGTCTCGCCGGATTCTGCCTGCTGGGCGCGGTTTCCCCGGACAACGAAGCGCCGGAGCGCGCAAGCCGCCCGTTCGATGCCACGCGGAATGGCTTCGTGCTGGGAGAAGGCGCTGGCTTCCTGGTGCTCGAGGAATGGGAAGCGGCGCGCCGGCGCGGCGCGCGCATCTATGCGGAGCTCGCGGGGGACGGCAACTCGCTCTCGAGCTATCGCATCACCGATTCGCATCCTTCCGGCGACGGCCCGATCCAGGCCATGCGTCAGGCGCTCGACGATGCCGGAGCCGCGCCCACCGACGTGGACTACCTGAATGCGCACGGCACCTCGACCCCTATGAACGACCGCAGCGAGAGCGCGGCGGCTAAAGTGGTGTTCGGCGCACACGTCGGCAATGTGGCGGTGAGCTCCACCAAGAGCGTGATGGGCCACTTGATCGCGGCGGCCGGCGCCGTCGAGGCCGCGATATGTGCCTTGACCATCCATCACGGAGTCCTGCCCGTGAACGCGAATCTGCGCGAGCCCGACGCGGACTGCGAGCACCTCGACATCGTGCGCGACCGTCCGCGCGAGCGTCGGGTACGGATCGCGATGTCGAACTCGCTCGGATTCGGCGGCTCCAACAGCTGCCTCGTGCTGCGCAACCCCGCGGAGCTCGGGTGATGGCAGGCGCCGCGCGCATCCTCATCACGGGCAGCGGCGCGATCTGCGCCGCGGGCAAGAGTCCCCGGGAAATTTGGGAGACGCTGCAATCCGGCCAGTCCGCGATCGGGCCGATCGGGCTCTGGGACACGGCGGGCTGGCCGCGCCGGCACGCGGGCGAAGTTCGGAACCTCGAGCCGGCCAAGCTGCTCGGGGATCGCAAGATTCTCAAGTTCATCCGGCGCTCCGACGTGTTCGGGCTCTACGCGGGAGGGCGCGCGATCGAGGCCGCGGGCATCGCGCGTGGCGGGACGGACTGGACGGGGATGCCGGCGCGCAGTACAGCGACCGCACCGGCGTCTACGTCGGCTCGGGCGGAGGCACCTACGACGGCCAGTACGACTACTTTCCGCTCATGACGAGTGCGGCAGGCGACCTGGTGGAATTCGGCCGCCAGCTCCCCGACGTCGTGAATCCGATGTGGCTGCTGCGGGCGCTGCCCAACAACGTGCTTTGCCACATCGGCATCAAGTACAACCTGAAGGGGGCGAACGCCTGCATCACGAATCACAGCGAGAGCGGGATGCTCGCCATCATCGAGGCGGCGGCGGGCCTGCGCGCCGGGGAAGCCGACCGCGCCGTCACGGTCGCGCACGATGCGCCGATCGAGCCGCAGACGCTCCTCTACTATGACTCGGTCGGGCTCGTTGCGGAGGAAGTGCTGCGGCCATTCGATGCCGGACGCGACGGCAGCCTCTTCGGCGAGGGTGCGGGCGGGCTCGTGCTCGAGACCGAAGCGTCCGCGGCCGCGCGTGGCGTACCTGTGCTCGGAGAATTTCTCGGCGGCGGCTCCACCATCGAAGGCGAAGGCCTGCTGCCGATCCGCGACGACGGGGAAGGGCCCGCCGCGGCAATGCAGGCGGCGCTCGATGACGCCGGCTTGCGCGCGGCCGACGTCGGCATGATCGTCGCGCACGCGAACGGCACACGCAATTCGGATGCCTCCGAGGCTGCCGCCATTCGCCGGGTTTTCGGCGACGATCCACCCCCGGTCACCGGGTTCAAGTGGGCGTTCGGTCACCTCATCGCTGCGTCGGGCATGCTCGACACCGTGCTAGCGCTCGAAGCACTGCGCGCGCGGTCCGTGCCCGGCATCGCGACGCTGCGCGAGCCGGATCCCGCGATGGCGCGCGTGCCCGTGTCTACGCGTGCGCAGACGCCGCGCAGCGACGTCGCACTCATCGTGTCCCGCGGCTTCGGCGGAACCAACGCGGCGTTGCTGCTCCGTGCCGCTCCCGCGGCATAGCGCCCATGCCGGACGCGCCCGCGTCGTCCGCGCGCTGCGGCATCGACACGGTCGAGATCGCGCGGATCGAGCGGCTGCTGCGCGACACGCCGCCCGAGGATCTCGCCAAGCTTTATTCAGCTGACGAGCTGCGCGAAAGCGGCGCAGGCGCGGGCCGCGCGGCGAGCCTTGCGGCGCGGTTTGCGGCGAAGGAGGCATGTCTCAAGCTCTTCCCGCGCGAGACTGCACTGAATCTCATCACCGCAGCGGATTTTTCGGTCGCACGGGATGCCTATGGCGCCCCCCGGGTGACGTGCAGCCCGGCCGCCGAAGCCGTATTGAACCGTCATCGCGTCAGGTCGATCGCGATGTCCATGAGTCACGATCGAACGAGCGCATCCGCGGTGGCGCTCGCCGAGCCCGCACGCATGGACGTGCCGCTCGCCGGCAAGATCATTTTCCATCTGCTTCCCATCCGCCGGCGCGTGGTGCTCGATAATCTGCGCCGGGTCTTCGGCGCGACGGTCCCCGAGGACGAGATCCGGCGCATCGCGCAGGCCCATTACGCGCATCTCTGGCGCCTCGTGGGCGAGTTCATCGCTTTCTCCTGGCTGTCTCCCGCCGCGCGCGCCGCTCGCGCGCGGGTCGAGAACCCCGAGACCGTCATCGCCGCGCACGCGCGCGGCAAAGGCGTGATCGTGGTGACGGGCCACTTCGGCAACTTCGAAGTGTCGACCGCCGCGGCCATCGCGAGCTTTCCCCAGGCGCAGGGCAAGTTCTACTTCGTGCGCCGGCCGTTCAAGCCGCGCTGGCTCGACGCCGTGATCGTCCGCCGATTCCGACGCGCGGGATTCGGAGTGCTGCCGAAGAGCGGATCGTTGGACGCCATACTCGAACGTCTGGCCGCGGGCGACATCGTCGTCTTTCCGTTCGACCAGCATGCCGGTCCGAAGGATGGCGTCCGGGTCGAGTTCTTCGGCCATTCGGCGGGCACGTTCCGCAGCGTCGCGCTTATTGCGCAAGCGAGCGGTGCAACCGTCCTGCCCGGAGCGAGCTGGCGTGGCCCGGACGGCAAGCATGTCCTGCGTTTCGAGGAGCCGCTCGAACTCGTCGAGCGAGAAGACGTGGGCGAGGAGATCCGGGTCAATACGCGGCTGTTCAATGCCAGCCTCGAGCGGATGATCCTGCGCCATCCCGAGCAGTGGTGGTGGGTGCACCGTCGCTGGAAGGAATGGCCGGCGAAGAAGACGCGCGGCGCGCGGTAGCGGGTCCGCGGCCACGCGCGATGGGCATGGTGTTTCATCCCTCCTTTGAAAAGGAGGGGATGCGAGCTCGCTCCGTACGATGGCTGCTGACGCTGGCTACAGATGCGTGTTCGTGTCAGGCCACTGCGCGGGTATGGGCCTGCACGGCGGCGAGCGCCTTGGCCTGATTGAAGTCGGCGGCGAGTCCGGTGGCGTAGAGACAGCAGGCAAGCTGGTTCGCAATCGGCATCGGCAGCGGCGCGCGTCCGTCGAGCACGTTGCGAATGTAAGTCGCGGTGGCGCGCGCCTCGATGTCCTGCGGCGTGTCCACTCGCTCATCCGGTGACGTATGCTCCGCTTCGAAGAGCACCTCACCCTCGCCGTCGTGGAGATACTCGATGCGCGGCCGCTTGCGCGGATTCGCGAACGACTCGCCATCGGTGCCGCGAAACATCAGCCCACGCTCGCGCGTCGTGACCAGCACACCGCGACCCGCGTCCAGGTAATGCGGATGGGTGACGCCGACCACGCAGACGCTACCGCCACCGAACGGATCGATCAGCTTCACGACGGTGTGCGCGCAGTTGCGCAGGCCCAGCCGGCTGCGTACCGCCAGCAGGCTGGCGAGCGCTGGAGAGAGGACGCCGGTCGGGACGAAAGCCAGGCGATCGCGCTCGAGCTGCGCTTGCGCCTGGGCGACCGTCGTGCAAGGGAGGATTCCGAGCTCGCGGAGAACGTACGCACTTGCGACGCGATCCTGACCCTCCAGCGTCCCATGAATGAGCACGGACACGCCCATCCTGGCGAGCAGCATGGCAATGAGCGGAGTCAGGTTAGGCTGGCGCTTGGCGCCGTTGTAGCTTGGAAAGACCGCAGGGCGCGCATTGCCGGGCGGCAGGCTCAGCCGGGTCAGTCGCTCCTGAGCGGCTTGCCGGAATCCGACCAGCTCGCCGATCGACTCGCCCTTCATGCGCAACGCGATGAGGATCGCGCCGAGCTCGAGCTCTGGAACGCCACCATCGAGCATGGCGCCGAACAGCTGGTGCGCGTCCGACTCGTCGAGATCGTGCGCACCGCGCTCGCCACGGCCGATCTCCTTGATGAGTTTTGCCAAGACCATTCGTCGTGTCCTTGCGAGATGTCGGGCGCGCCGCGCAACCGCGGCGATCGAACGTGGCCAACGCGGGCGACCAACGCAGTTGACCACCAGCAGTTAGCAACGCCCGTGCCAGCAGCTTAATAGTGCCCGAAGCGGGAATAAAGCGGCGCTGCGCGTACGATCATGGTGCGCGGCACTGCACCATTGCACAGCCGGGGTGCGCGCATCGAAATTCCGCCTATCGGGGATTCTCGGAGCTGAATGGCCGCGGACTGCGCCCCAGCGCATCGACGGCAGAGAGCACCAGCTCGGGATTGAGCTCGTTCATGCAGCGGAAATGGCCGAGTGGACACTCCCGCGCAAAGCAGGGGCTGCACTCGATGTCGAGCTTGACGATGCGCGCGCCGGGATTCAGCGGCGGCGTATGCTCGGCACTCGAGGACCCGTAGATCGCCACCAGCGGACGGCCGAGCGCCGAAGCGATGTGCATAAGGCCCGAGTCGTTGCTGATCACCACGCTCGCAAGCGACATCAGGTCGATCGCCGCGCCGAGGTCGGTGCGCCCGCACAAGCTGAGGACGGAGGCATCGCATTGCGCAACGATTTCCTCGGCGACCGGCTTGTCCTTGGCCGATCCGATCAGCCACACTGCGAGTCCGCGGGCCGCAAGGGCTGCGGCAAGTGCCGCGAAATGGGCAGTGGGCCAACGCTTTGCTGGGCCAAACTCCGCTCCGGGGCAAAGGACGGCTATTTCGCGCGATCGGTGGAGCCCGAGCCGGCTCAATGTAATCACCAGATTCGCTTCGTTGACCTCGAGGCGCACGGCGCGTAGCGGTCGGGCCGGCGGTGCATCGGGCGGCTCGGCGAGCTTCGCATAGCGCTCGGCCATCAGAGGCAGTGCTACCGCGTCGAGCTTGTGTCGGATATTGATCACCCCATAGCGCGATTCGCCGACGAATCCGACGCGCAATGGAATATCGGCGAACCATGGCACCAGAGCCGACTTGAACGTGTTCGGCAGGACGATCGCCTGGTCGTAGCCTGCCGCGCGGATCTGCCGGCCGAGGCGCCAGCGCTCGAGCAGCCTGAGTTCGCCATGACCGAATGGCGCCTCGATCACCTCGTCGATCTGCGGCATGCGCGCGAGCACCGGCGCGGTCCACGCCGGCGCGAGGGCGTCGAGCTTGAGTCCGGGAAGCTTCTGGTGAAGTCTGGCGAACAATGGCTGCGCGAGCAGCGTGTCGCCGATCCAGCTGGGCGCGACGACGACGATACGTGGCATGTCTGCTAGGTACTGTCTTGCAAGGCGCCGCGGTGCCGCCTCAAGGGAAAAGCGGGGAAAACGAACAAGGGAGAATTCCCCCTTGTATATCCCCAAGTGAACAAGGGGCGAGCCCCTTGTATATCCCCCGTGTTGCGAGACGATTCATCGTTCATGTCCGCCGGGCTGCGGACCCTTGTAGACGTAGAGCGTGCCGCAATACGGGCAGCGCGCCTCGCCACCATGCACGACGTCGAGGAACACCCGCGGGTGATAGCACCAGACCGGTGTGCGGGGAGTCGGGCAGTGCAGCGGAAGATCCCGCTCGCCCACCTCGATGACCTGCTCCTTCTGAACCGTGTCGGCCATCAGCGCTTGCTCCTTTTTGCGCGCGGCGCGACTTTTGCCGGCTTTTTTGCAGGCTTGCGTCCCGACGGGTAGACCGGCGCGAGCCAGCTCTGGTACTTCTTGTTCCGGCCGCCGACCACGTCGAAGAACGCCTTCTGGATCTTGGCGGTGATGGGCCCGCGTTTGCCGGCCCCGATCATGCGCCTGTCCAGCTCACGTATGGGTGTGACTTCGGCTGCGGTGCCGGTGAAGAACGCCTCGTCGGCGATGTAGATATCGTCGCGCGTCAGACGCTTGGTCAGGATCGTGAGCTTTAGATCTTTCGCGAGCTGGTGGATCGTCGATCGGGTGATGCCGACCAGGGCCGAGGCGATCTCCGGTTCGTAGATCTGGCCGTCCTTGACGACGAAGAGGTTCTCGCCGGCGCCTTCCGCGACGAACCCGTCCACGTCGAGCAGCAGCCCCTCGTCATAGCCGTGATCGATGGCCTCGGCATTCGCGAGGATCGAATTCGCGTAGGTGCCGGAGTACTTGGCCCGGCACATCGACACGTTCACGTGATGGCGCGCGAAGGAAGACGTCTTGACGCGGATGCCGCGTTCGAGCCCTTCGGCGCCGAGATAGGCGCCCCATGGCCACGCCGCGATCGCGACGTGCACTGTAGCGCCCTTGGGGCGAGACGCCCATCTTCTCCGAGCCGTAGAACGCGATCGGTCGCACGTAGCACGAGTCGAGCTTGTTCTCGCGCACGACCGCCTTCTGCGCCTCCATGATCACCGCGCGGGTGTATGGAATCTTCATCATGTAGATGTGCGCGGAATTGAACAGCCGGTCGGTATGCTCCTTCAGGCGGAAGATCGCCGTTCCATTGGCAGTGTCGTAGGCACGCAGACCCTCGAACACGGCAAGTCCGTAGTGCAGTGAGTGCGTGAGCACATGGGTGGTCGCCTGGCGCCACGGCACGAGCTTGCCGTCAAACCAAATGGTCCCGTCGCGGTCCGCCATCGACATTTTCGTTCGCTCCCTGTCAGGGCATGCATGGAATGAGAAGGAGGGAAATTCTACTGGAATTCCCTCTGGCACCGGCTGCCGTCCGGCATCGCCGATAAGGCTTATTGCCGGGGCAAATCACCGGCCGACTCCGGCAGCGCCGGCCGCCGCGCCACCGTACGGCCCGAACACCGCCTGCCAGAGTGCGCGGGTCGACTCGATGTGCGGGGCGACCTCTCCGTGGGGAACCCGGGCATACCGCGCCCCGTTCAGTCGCAGGCGATGTTGCAGGCGCCGGTAGTCCCGGTAGGCGGCGCGGACCTGCTCGGCGAGCGCCACCGGCACGAGCCCGAGGCCAGCCATGATGGACAGCAGGGCAATGTTGCCGAGGTTGGCCACGAGCTCGGCGTGACGGTGGGAATGGGCAAGCACGAGGTACTGCACGACGAACTCGATATCGATCATTCCGCCGCGATCGTGCTTGACGTCGAAGAGCTCGCTGCGGTTCGGATGCCCTTCGTGCATCCGCCGGCGCATCGCGAGAACCTCCTCGGCCAGCTTGGCCGGATCGCGCTGGGCGGTGAGGATGCTCTTGCGCTCTTCTTCGAAGAGCGCACCGATCTCGGCGTCGCCAGCGCAGAATCGTGCTCGTGTGAGGGCCTGATGCTCCCATACCCAGGCCGACTCGCGCTGATAGCGGCGGAACGCATCCAGCGAGGACACCAGCAGGCCCGAGTCCCCGTTGGGCCGCAGCCGCAGGTCCGTCTCGAAGAGCGTCCCCGCGGGGGTCGTCGTGGTGAGCCAGGTGTTGATGCGCTGCCCGAGCCGGGTGTAGGTCTCGGGTGCGGTGTCGTGCGGGTCGTCGTACAGAAACACGAGATCGAGGTCCGAGGCGTACCCGAGCTCCTTTCCGCCGAACTTCCCGTAGCCGACGATCGCAAACCACGGCGTGTCGCGATGGCGGTTGTTCACGCGCTTCCACGCCACGTCGATCGTGGTCGCCAGCACGATGTCCGCGGCCAGGGACAGGTAGTCCGCGAGACGCTCCACGGTGAGCTCTCCGGCAAGGTCCTGGGCGAGCAGCCGGAAGATCTCGCCGTGATGGACCTCGCGCATGAGATTCATCTGCGTTTCCGGATCGTTCTCGTGCTCGGCCATCGCCGCGCGCATGCTGCGCGAGAAGGCGGCGAGATCGGGCTCGGCGAACAGGAGGCGCGCATCGAGGAGCTCGTCGAGCACGATCGGATGGCGCGTCAGATAGCTCGCTGCCCAGCTCGAGGACGCCAGCATGGCCGCGACTCGCTCGAGCGCCTGGGGATGCTCCTGGAGGAGCGCGAGATAAGCGGCGCGACGGCTCACGCTTTCGATGAAGTCGAGGCAGCGCGCGAGCGTCGTGCCCGGGTCCGCCGTCTTGGCTGCCTCGTCGATGAAGCGTGGTACCAGCTTGTCCAGGCGTTGCTTGCTTTCCTCCGGCAGCTGCTGATAGCGGCTGCCGCTGCGGAATGCCGTCAGTCGGCGCATGGCGTCGTCGGGCGCCTCGAATCCGCGCGTCGTGAGCTCGGAGGTGGCAGCATCGGACTCGAGCGAACCCTGCCAGAGCGGCATCGACGCCGAGTCCTCGTCGTGCTCGGCAAAGATGCTCTCGAAATGGCGCGTTACGGCAGCGCGATGCGTGTCAAGCTCCGACTGGAACCGGGACCAGTCCGCACAACCCATGCTTTCAGCCACGAGCTGGCGATCCTCGGCGGACGTGGGAAGCACGTGTGTCTGCGCGTCGTCGAGCCATTGCAGGCGATGTTCCACCCGGCGCAGGAAGCCATACGCCTCGGACAGCTCGTCGATTGCGGCCTCCGGAAGCAATCCCCGTGCGCCGATCGTGTGCAGCACCGAAAGCGTGGGGCGCGCGCGAAGCGGCACGTCGCGACCGCCGCGGATCAGCTGCAGCGTCTGGGCGATGAACTCGATCTCGCGGATGCCGCCCGGACCGAGCTTCACGTTGCTGGCGAGATCGCGCCGGGCCGCCTCGCTGCGGATCTGCGCGTGCAGCGATCGCACCGCCCCGATGGACGCGAAATCCAGGTACTTGCGGAACACGAAGGGACGCACGACATCATCGAGTGCCTTGGCCTGGCCACCGGTCAGCGCGCGGGCCTTGATCCATGCATAGCGCTCCCACGCGCGGCCGTGCGTGACGAAATATTGCTCCAGCGCATCGAAGCTGCAGACGAGCGGGCCGGGATCTCCCCAGGGACGCAGGCGCATGTCGACGCGAAACACTTGCCCGTCCGCCGTGATCTCGTTCAGTGATCCGATGATCTTCCGGCCGAGGCGTGTGAAGAACTCGTGGTTGGTCAGGGGGCGCTCGCTCTCCACATCTCCCTCGCTCGGGTACGCGAACACGAGATCCACGTCCGACGAGACGTTCAGCTCGCGGCCGCCGAGCTTGCCCATGCCGATCACGATCAGTTCCTGGCGCTGCCCGTCGGCTTTTGGGATACCGAAGCGCGCTTCGAGTGCTGCAGTGTGGAAATCCTGCGCTGCCGCGATGGCGATTTCCGCGAGATCGCTGGTCGTGGCCATGACTTCGTCGAGAGGCGCGAGGTTGGCGAGGTCGCGCGCCGCGAGCCGCAGCATCACCCGCTGGCGCAGCCGGCGCAGGGCCGTCCCGAGGGCGGCTTCGTCGTCGATGGGTGCGGCCGAAAGAAAGGCGCGCATCGCCTCCGCAGACCAGCCCGAATCGACGGCATTCTCCAGTTCCTCGCCAAGATCCGGGTGCGCGGCACAAAGGCGCTGCGCGAATCGCGAGAAGCGCAGCGCGCTGGCGGGACTGAGCGTTTCCGGCGGGGTGTTCAAAGCGAGGGGCTCGGGCGCGTGTCGGCGGGGAGGGGCTGTGGCTGGGTTAGAATCGGATCACGCTCGAGCCCATGGGTGTCAGGTTACCGGCCAGTTAGGGATCATGCGGGTGCATGGTCCAGCCGGGCGCGAAAGGATCGGTCCCTATTCTAGGGGGTCGTGAGAGTCGCGACCAGCACCGCGGAGAAATCGGGCGGCCCGCTTAGATGAAAGAGAAATTGCCCGAAGAGCCGCAACTCGGACTGCCCGAGCGGCGCTGGTACAGGATCGTGCGCGCGGCGGGATGGACGCTCGTCGGGCTCTATTTCGTTGCCGCAATCGGGGTGCTGGGGCTGCGATTCTTCGTGCTGCCGCGCATCGCCGACTATCGTGCGGACATTGCACGCATCGTCTCCGACGCCGTCGGCGAACGCGTGGAAATCAAGGCGGTCGAGGCAGACTGGTTTGCGCTGCATCCGCGGCTGCAGCTGAGCGGCGTGCGCGTCTTCGACCGGCGCGGCGACGTGGCGCTCGAGCTGCCGTATGCAAGCGCGACGCTCGCGTGGCGCTCGCTCCTCGTCATGGAGCTCAGGTTCCGGTCGCTTGTCCTGGACCGGCCGGACCTCACGATCCGGCGCGAGCAATCCGGGCGGTTGTACATCGCCGGGCTGGCGCTGCGTCCAACCGAGCGCTACGGCGACAGCGGCATCGCGGATTGGTTGATCGATCAGGGTGAGATCGTCATTCGGGACGGGCGGATCGAATGGCGGGACGAGTTGCGCGCCGCACCCGCGCTGCGGCTCGACAAGGTGAGCTTTCTGCTCGAAAACCACGGCGCGTCGCATCGCTTCGCGTTGCGTGCAGACCTGCCGCGCGAGTATGCCGCCCCGATCGATGTGCGCGGCGTGCTCCATGGGGCGCAGGCCGGGCCGATCGAGAGCTGGCAGGGACAACTTTATGTGGCGTCGGCATTCGTGGATCTCGCCGCATGGCATCAATGGGTTGACTATCCTTTCGAGGTCAACAGCGGACGCGGCGCGCTGTCCGCGTGGCTGACGTTTCGCGGGCGAGAACTGACCGAGCTTGCGGCAGACGTTTCCCTCGCGGACGTATCGACGCGATTGGCAGGCGATCTCCAGGTGCTCGAGCTCGCATCGATCCAGGGTCGGATCGGCACGCGTGAACGGCACGCGCGCGCGGGGTTGCGCAACCTGCTCGGCGGGCGAGTCGAGCGATACGAGGCCTTCGGCGAGCAACTGGCGCTGGTGACCCGCTCGGGCGTCGCGTTGGGGCCGACTGACTTCCGGGCCACCTGGCAGCCGGGCGAGGGCGCGCGGAAGCCGAGTGGCGAGTTCACGCTCCGAACGCTGGGCCTCGCCGCACTTGCTCATGTCGGTGGTCATGTCCCGCTGCCCGACAAGGTACGCCGGGCACTTGCCGACATCGACCCGCAGGGCCGCCTGGACGACTTGCGAGTCAGCTGGGTGGGGAATCTGGAGGCGCCGGAATCGTTCCGGGCGCGCAGCAGATTTGCGGGACTGGGGATGCAGCCGTGGCAGGGCGTGCCGGGTTTTGCGGGCCTCTCCGGAAGCGTCGAAGCGACCGAGCAGGGCGGTCGCGCCGTGATCGGCGCGAACGAGGCAACAGTTTCCGCTCCGGATCTCTTTCCCGATCCTCCGCTTCGATTCAACACGCTGTCCGCGCGCCTCGGCTGGACGCGGCTGGCAGTGGGCGTCGACCTGCGCATCGACGATCTGACGATGGTGAACGATGATCTCGCTGCCTCGGTTTCGGGCACCTACCGCTCCAAGGCCGACTCACCTGGCGAGGTGGACTTCAGGGCCAACCTGGTGCGCGCCGACGGCCCGCAGGTCTATCGTTATATTCCCAAGATCGGCGTCAGATTGCGGACCTGGCTGAAGGAAGCAATCCTCGCGGGAACGGCGAGCGACGGACTGTTCCACATCAAGGGGGACCTCACGGAATTTCCGTTCCGCGACGGCAAGGGCGGGATCTTCAGCGTCACCGGGACGGGCTCCGGCGTAGCGCTGCGCGTCGCAGATGGCTGGCCCAAGATCACCGGCATGAGCGGGGATATCGAGTTTGACTCGCAGGTGCTGCGCATTCGAGGGACGGGCGACATGCTCGGGGCGCACATCACTGCGGTCCGCGCGACCATTCCCGATCTGTTCGCCGACGACGAGCGTGCGAACATATCTGGCGAAGCGGAAGGCGCAACGGCCGCGTTCCTGAAGGTGATCGCCGAAAGTCCCGTGAACGAGAAGATCGGCGGGTTCACCGAGGGCTGGGGGGCCGAAGGAGAGGGCAAGCTCGCGATGAAGTTCGCGTTTCCGTTTGCGCGGGTGCACGAGATCAAGGTGGCCGGGAGTTATCGGTTCATCGACAATCGCCTGATGCCCGGCCCGGAGATTCCGGAGCTGTCGGCGCTCAACGGGACGGTCTCGTTTACCGAGTCGAATGTCAATGCCGAGCGGATCGGTGCGCAGATTCACGGCGGGCCGCTCGCGTTCAGCTTCGCGACGCGCGGTGACGGCACCGTGGCGCTAACAGGGGACGGAAGCCTCGATGCGCGGCGGCTCGCGCGCGAGAGCGGTTTCCCGCTCGCCGAGCGCATTCGAGGCACTGTCGACTACCGTCTCGCAATGACGTTTCGCGGCCGATATGCCGACGTTTCCGCCGAATCGGATCTCGAGGGTGTCGCATTCGATCTGCCTGCGCCGTTCGGCAAGGCTTCGGCCGAGATATGGCCCTCGAAGGCCGAGCGCACGGTTGGACGCGTCAGTGACGGTCGGGTCAGTGACGGCCTTGCGACCGAGCCGGGCGGGCAGTCGGTGCGACAGGACACGATCAGCGTCGCGATCGGCAAGATTCTCAATGCGCAGGCGCAGACGCGCCTCGTCAATGGGGCGACGACGCTCGATCGCGCGGCCATCGGGATCGGACCCGCCGGCGTCGCGCTGCCTCGCGAGTCAGGTGTGCTGGTCGTGGCCAACCTTCCCGAGCTTGATCTCGACACCTTGAGCGGCCTGGTGCCACGCGACGCGACCAGCGTGGGCGCCCGGCTTGTTACCGCGCTCAGCATTCGCACGGATACGCTGGTCGCCCTGGGCCGGCGCTTTCACGACGTGACATTGCGCGCGCGACGCGCCGGGGACAGCTGGCAGGGGCAGGCGACATCGAGGGAAGTCGTCGGTGATCTGGCCTGGCGCTCCGAGGGTCGCGGCTCGCTTGTCGCGCGCCTGAAGCGGCTCGAGCTCCCGGCGGCGCAAGTTGCTGGTCAGCCCGCGGACAGCACATTCAACGAGCTGCCGGCGCTCGACGTGGTATCGGACAGCTTCATTCTTGCGGGGCGGGACCTCGGGCGACTCGTGCTGGTCGCAGTGAACGAAGGAAGTGACTGGCGAATCCAGCAGTGTGAAGTGCGTGCGCCGGAGGGCGCAATTCTGGCGCACGGATTGTGGCGGCCGCGGGGAGCGCTTCCCGAGCGTACGGCGGTCTCGTTCAAGATCGAGACCGCGAACGCAGGGAAGTACCTCGCACGCTTCGGACGAGCAGATGCCGTGTCGCGCGGCGAGGGCACGCTCGACGGCGATCTGGTCTGGAACGGCCCGCCGCATGCCATAGACTATGCGACGCTGGGCGGATCCATCCGACTCGGCGCAGGCAAGGGCCAGTTCCTCAAGGTTGAGCCGGGTATCGGCAAGCTGCTCGGCCTGCTGTCGTTGCAGTCGCTGCCCCGGCGCAGCGTGGGGGACTTCGGGGATGTGCTCGGCAAGGGGTTCGCGTTCGATTCGATGTCCGCAACAGCCACGGTCGCCCGCGGCGTGATGTCCACGCAGGACTTCGTCATGGTCGGGCCTGCCGCGGCGGTCACCATGAAGGGAACCGCGGACATCGCGCGCGAAACCCAGACCCTGGAGCTCCGGGTCGTCCCGGAAGTGGGGGGCGGCGTGGCCGCAGCCGCGGGTCTTGCGCTGCTGAATCCGATCGTCGGTGCCGGGACCTTTCTTGCGCAGCAGCTGCTGAAGAACCCGATCGGACAGATGATCGCGGTCGAATACGACGTCAGCGGGACCTGGCAGGATCCGAAAGTTCGGCAACGGGTTGCCGCAACGTCTCTCGACCCGCCTACCAGCTCGAACTGAGCGTCCAGTGGCACGTCGCAGGGCATTTCAATTAACGTTCTGTTATTGAAAGAAATATCTCCCCGGTGCCGGATGGTACTGCCCCGTTTCCCGCGCGTTCCAGGCGGGCCCAACGCCTGACTGCGTTACCCGCCGGGGTCCTGACATAGAATTCATGGACTCCCCGCCCGGAACTGCTTGGCGAGTTCGGGTTCCCATGATTGGATTCTCAACCGGGCGGGGCCGGGCAGCCGGCGCCAAACCTGAACCCGATGAAAAAACTCACGCAGCCCTTTCGTATCGCGGCGATCCAGACGGTCGCAAGCACTTCCGTCGACCGGAATCTCGCAGTCGCAGAAGAGCTGATCGGCGCGGCCGCTGACCAGGGCGCGCGCCTCGTCGCCTTGCCCGAATGGTTCTGCTTCATCGGGCGCGACGAGCGGGACAAGCTGGCGGTTCGCGAGCCCGACGGAGATGGTCCGATCCAGTCGTTTCTGGCGCGAATCGCCGCACGCTTTCACGTCTGGGTGATCGGCGGCAGCTTGCCGATCTCCACGACGGCCGGCGACCGCGTCCGCAACAGCTGCCTCGTCTACGACGACTCCGGTCAGCGCGTCGCGCGCTACGACAAGATCCACCTGTTCGGATTCGAGATGGACCACGAGCGCTATCGCGAATCGAACACCATCGAACCCGGCAAGGCCCCGCTTGCGATCGAATCTCCATTCGGCCGCATCGGACTGTCGATTTGCTATGACGTCAGGTTTCCCGAGCTGTATCGTGCGCTCGGCGTCGTCGACCTGATTAGCGTTCCGTCCGCGTTTACGGTACCCACCGGCCAGGCGCACTGGGAGACTCTCCTGCGCGCACGCGCCATAGAGAACCTCGCGTGGGTGATCGCACCGGCGCAGGGTGGTCGCCACGAGAGTGGCCGCATGACCCACGGGCACAGCATGATCGTCGATCCGTGGGGCAAGGTGCGCGCCTGCCTGCCGGAGGGACCCGGTGTTGTGATCGGCGAGATCGACCCCAGCTACCAGGCAAAGATGCGCACCGCGCTGTCTGCGCTGGAAAACCGCGTGCTCGAATAATCATTGGAACGAACCAGGACACAAAATGCCGACCGAAGCACAATTGCTCCTCACCGCGCAGGCCACGCTGCTCGCTCCCTTTGATCTACGCGCCCCGGCCATCGATTCCGTACTGGGCGGGATCCTTTCGCACCGGGTCGACTACGCCGATCTCTACTTCCAGTACTCGCGCAGCGAGGGGTGGAGCCTCGAAGAGGGCATCGTGAAGTCCGGCAGCTTCAACATCGACCAGGGCGTCGGCGTGCGTGCCATTGCCGGCGACAAGACCGCGTTCGCGTACTCCGACGAGATCAGCATCGATGCGCTGAACGACGCCGCTGGCGCAACACGGGCGATCGCGCGCGCCGGCAAGAGTGGGCGCGTCCCTGCAATTCGCCACTCGACGGGACGCGATCTCTACCGGCCGATAGATCCGCTCGGCTCGCTCGCCGATACCGAGAAAGTGAAACTGCTCGAGCGGATCGAGCGCATCTGCCGGGCGCGCGATCCGCGCGTCGTGCAGGTGATGGCCAGCCTTGGCGGCGTCTACGAGGTGGTCCTGGTGGCCCGCTCCGACGGTGTCATGTCCGCCGATGTGCGGCCGCTGGTGCGTCTTTCGCTGCAGGTGATCGCGGAATCGAACGGACGCCGCGAGCAGGGCTCGGCGGGTGGCGGCGGGCGTTTCAACTACGACTACTTCACCGATGCGCGCCTGGAAGAGTACGCCGCCAAGGCGGTTGATCAGGCGCTGATCAATCTGGAGTCCCGCGCCGCGCCGGCGGGCACGATGACCGTCGTGCTCGGACCGGGCTGGCCGGGTGTGCTCCTCCACGAGGCGATCGGACACGGTCTCGAAGGCGATTTCAATCGCAAGCAGTCGTCGGCATTTTCCGGTCGCCTAGGCGAGCGTGTCGCCGCACCGGGTGTGACGGTCGTGGACGACGGCACGCTCCCCGCGCGGCGGGGATCGCTGAACGTCGACGACGAGGGCAATCCGACGCAGTGCACGACATTGATCGAGAACGGCGTGTTGCGCGGCTATCTCCAGGACAGCCTCAATGCCAGGTTGATGAAGATGCCCCTCACCGGCAATGGCCGCCGGGAAAGCTACGCCCACACGGTCATGCCCCGGATGACGAACACTTACATGCTCGCGGGCGACAAGGATCCGGCCGAGATCATCGCGTCGGTTGATCGCGGTTTGTACGCCGTCAACTTCGGGGGCGGGCAAGTGGACATCACGAACGGCAAGTTCGTGTTCTCGTGCACCGAAGCCTATTTGATCGAGAATGGCCGCGTCACGGCGCCGGTGAAGGGCGCAACATTGATCGGCAACGGTCCGGACGCGCTCACGCGCGTCTCGATGATCGGCAACGACCTCCAGCTCGACACCGGCGTCGGCACCTGCGGCAAGGAAGGTCAGAGCGTACCGGTCGGCGTCGGCCAGCCCACGCTCCGCATCGACGGCCTCACCGTCGGCGGCACCGCCTAGCGGGACTGCTGCTTTCTTCCCCTCCTTGGAAAGGAGGGGAGGGCCGATCGCCGTTAGGCGATCTGCAGCGGAATCTGATGCCCGTGGCGCTTGATGCGGTTGCGCCCGTCGACGTAGACGAGGTCGGGCTGATGGCGCTGGACCTCGAGCTCGCTGTACGCGGCGTAGGACGCGATGATCAGGATATCGCCGACTTGCGCGCGGCGCGCGGCTGCGCCGTTCACCGAGATCACGCCTGATGCGCGCTCGGCGCGAATCGCGTACGTCGAGAAGCGCTCGCCGTTCGTGACGTTGTAGATGTCGATCTGCTGGTACTCGCGGATGTCGGCCGCGTCGAGAAGGTCTTCGTCAATCGCACAGGAGCCCTCGTATTCGAGCTCGGCGTGCGTGACCTTCGCTCGGTGAATTTTCGACTTCAGCATCGTGCGCTGCATGGCTCCGCTCCCGTGACAGTGTCGCGCTCGGAAACTCCTAGCGCGACAACTTGAACTCCAGGTTGTCGATCAGCCGCGTCGCGCCGAGCCACGCTGCGCCCAGCACGACCAGTTCGCGGTCAGCGGGGCCGGGCAATTGTAGATCAGCTTGTTTTCGCACCGCAACATAGTCCGGGCGCCAGCCGGCCCGGCGCAATTCCTCCTCGGCATCCCGCGTGAGAAACTGAATATCCTTTGTCTCATCAGACAGTTGCGCTCCGACCGCGGCAAGCGCCCGGTGCAGGTGCGGCGCCTCCGCGCGCTCCGATGCGGAGAGGTAATTATTGCGGGACGACAGGGCGAGTCCGTCCGCGGCCCGGATGGTCTCGCCCGCCTCGATCTCGATCGGCAGGTTGAGCTGCCGGATCATGCCGCGCACGATCATGAGCTGCTGGTAGTCCTTCTTGCCGAACACGGCGACGCGCGGCTGGACCATGTTGAAGAGCTTCAGGACGACGGTCGCCACGCCGCCGAAGAAACCCTGGCGAAATTCCCCTTCGAGCGCGTCGCCGATCGCGGGAGGCGTGACCCGAAATTCCTGCGGCTCGGGGTAGACCTCGCGCTCGTCCGGCGCGAACACCACGTCCACGCCTGCCTCCGCGAGGCCGGCGCAATCGGATTCGAACGTGCGCGGATAGGTGTCGAAATCGTCGGCGGGCCCGAATTGCAGGCGGTTCACGAAAATGCTCGCCACGACGCATCCGCCTCGCGCGCGCGCGAGGCGGACGAGCGACAGGTGTCCCTCGTGCAGGCTGCCCATGGTCGGAACGAAGACGACCGGCTGCCGCGCAGCCAGATGGGTGCGCAACTCGGCGACTGTTCGCAGAACCACCATGGCTATGTTCTCGGCTTCGGTCGCATCATACGGCGGAAAATGTCGGCGGGCGCGGCCCCGGAATCACTCGCCGACGTTGAAGTACTCGCGTGCGCCGCGCATTGCGGCAATGTGCTCGACGAGGAGCTCGAGGTCGCGGTTGCTATCGACGAAATTCAACCGCTCGGAGTTCACCACGAGGAGTGGCGCGCCCGTGTAATGGTAAAAGAAGCGCGAATATGCGTCCGCCAGTGCAGCGAGGTATTCGCGCGAGATCGGCGCCTCGTAGTCGAGCGCGCGCTTGCGCACCCGGTCATGCAGCGTGTCGATATCCGCGTGCAGATAAATCACCAGGTCGGGCCGGGGTGCCTGCGGGCTGAGCGCGTCGTAGATGCGCTGATAGAGCGCGAGCTCGTCGCCTGTCAGCGTGAGCTGGGCGAAGAGCGGATCCTTCTCGAGCAGAAAATCGGCGATCGAGACACCCGAAAACAATTTCAGCTGGGCGAGCTCGGTGAGCTGTCCGATGCGCTGAAAGAGGAAGAAGAGCTGGGTAGGCAGCGCGTGCCGCGTCATGTTCTCGTAGAAGCGCGGCAGGAAAGGATTGTCGCCCGGACGCTCGAGCAGCGGTTCGCCGTGCAGGCGCTCCGCGAGACGCCGCGCGAGGCTGGTCTTGCCTGCCCCGATCGGACCGTCGACGGCGATGTATCGGTATTTGCTGAGGGGCATGGTGATTCGTCAGTCGGGCCGGATGATACACAAGCGCGCGATCGTCAGCCCTGAGCCAGCGCACGGACCGCCTGGTCTCGCGTGCCGCGCAGAAGCGCCGCGGCGCGGCCGTGCCCGGGCACAACCGTGTCCGGTGCGATTTCCACGAGCGGCGCGAGGACGAACGCGCGTTCGTGCATGCGTGGATGGGGAACCATGAGGCCGGGTACCGCGATCACCTGGTCGCCGTAGAGCAACAGGTCGAGATCGAGCACGCGCGGCGCGTTGCGATAGGATCGCTCGCGCCCGGCAGCCCGCTCGATGCCTTGCAGACAATCGAGAAGCGCGCGAGGCTCGAGCCCGGTGTCGAGGCGCGCAACGGCATTGATGTATTCGGGCTGGTCCGCATGGCCGATCGGCGCAGTACGATAGAGCGATGACGTCTGCACGACGCGCGTGTCGTCGAGCTCCGCCAGCGCCGCGAGCGCGCGAGTGACCTGGAGCACTGGATCGCCCAGATTGGCGCCGAGACCGACGAACGCCGATGCCATGTCGCGAGGGTTCAACCAGCAGTTGCTGGGGGCGAACCGGCATCCGCAGGCTTCTTCTTGCCGCGGCGCCGGCGCCGTGGCTTCTGCTCGCCTTTCGGCGTGGGGAGGAGGAGATCGGCGCGTTCCTCGGGCGTGCCTTCCATGAACCGGCGCCACCACTCGGCGATCTCGCGCGGCGCCTCGCCGCTGTCGACGCGCAAGGTGAGAAAATCGTAGCCGGCGCGCAGGCGTGGGTGCTCGAGCAGCGCGAACGGTCGCCGGCCCGAGCGGTTCTCGAAGCGTGGCTGCAGGGACCAGATCTCCTTCATGGTCGTCGTCAGGCGGCGCGGAATCGCGAGCTTGTCGGTCTGGATGTCGAGCACCTCGTCCATCGCCGCATAGAGCGCCGGGATGCGGCTCGTGCGCTTGGCCTCGCGGACTTTCCACGCCGCGAGCACCTCGTGCCAGAGCAGCGCGGCGAAGAGGAAAGCGGGTGACACCGGCCGGTCCTCCCGAATTCGTCGGTCGGTCTGCTCGAGGGCCAGATTGACGAATTTCTCGCCGAGAGGCTGCTCGAAGATCACGTCGAGCAGCGGCAACAGACCGTGATGCAACCCCTCCGTGCGGAGCCGGTGCAGGCACGCTGATGCGTGCCCCGACAGGAGCAGCTTCAGCATCTCGTCGAAGAGGCGTGCCGGTGGAACGTTCGCCATCAGGTCGGCCATCTCGCGGATCGGCGCGCGCGTCTTGGGATCGATCCGGAAATCGAGCTTCGCGCCGAGCCGGACGGCGCGCAGCATGCGCACCGGGTCCTCGCGAAAGCGCACGCGGGGGTCGCCGATCACGCGGAGCGTGCGCTTCTTCAGGTCGCGCACGCCGTGGTGGTAGTCGAGCACGGTCTCGGTCGCGGGATCGAAGTAGAGCGCATTGATGGTGAAGTCGCGGCGTGCCGCATCCTGCTCGCGGTTGCCGTACACGTTGTCGCGAGTCAGGCGACCGTGGATATCGACGGCCTGATCCGCATGCGCTCCGGTTTCGCCGGCGTCGTTCGCCTGCACGTTCACGGCCCGAAACGTCGAAACCTCCACGATCTCGTCGTTGAACACCGCGTGCACGAGCTTGAACCGACGGCCGATGAGTCGCGAGCGACGAATGTGTCGATGCACTTCTTCCGGGGTCGCGTCGGTCGCGACGTCGAAATCCTTGGGCTGGATTCCGAGCATCAGGTCGCGCACCGCGCCGCCGACCACGTAGGCCTCGTGATTCCGGCTGGCGAGAACCTCGCACACCTTGCGCGCACCGTACGAGATCATCTCCCGCGAGATGCCGTGCTCCTTCCGCGGGACGACGGTGGGCGCGGCACCCTTGCCAAGGCGCAGGACGCGCCGGATGAATCGCTTGATCAACTCGGAACTGGCAGGAACAGCGAGGCGCCGGGCCCGGCGATGGCCTCAAGACGGCAATGGTAGAGGCTCTCGAGATTGTCCTGATTCAACACGTCGTGTACGGCGCCCTGGCGGAATGCGCCAGAATCATACATCAGTAGGGCGGTATCGCAGAAACGCGCTGCCCAGAGGGGTTCGTGCAGCGCCATGACGACGGTGCGTCCGGCGCGGGCGAGACCCGCCAGGAGCTGCATCAGCTCGAGCTGGTGCTGCAGGTCGAGATGCGAGAGCGGCTCGTCGAGCAGGAGATAATCGGGCGACTGGACGAGCAGTTGGGCAATCCGCGCGCGCTGACGCTCGCCCCCGGAAAGCGTGCGATAGAGCTGATCGGCATGCGCAAGCAGGTCGACCGCGTCGATCGCCGCGCGCGCCCGTGAGACGCCCTCGGGATCCGCGCCGACCAGGCCAGTGCCGTGCGGCAGTCGTCCGAGCAGAATGAACTCCAGCACCGAGCCCCAGAAGTCCTCCGCATCGTGCTGGAGCAGGACGCCGAGCCGGCGTGCGACGTCGCGACGCGGATGGGCAGCGAGCGGCCTGTCGTCGAGCAGTACGGCGCCGGCCGAAGGTCGACTGAGGCCGGCCAGCGCGAGGAGCAGGCTCGACTTCCCTGCGCCGTTCCGGCCGAGCAGCGCCCAGCACTGCCCGGGCGCAAGCGATAGATCGAGCGCCTTCACCAGTGTCCGACCGGGCACGGTGAGGGTGAGTCCTCGGGCGGCCAGCGTCATTCGGGTCATCGGGATCGCGCAATCAGGATCAGCAGCACGGGCACGCCGATCAGCGCAGTCAGCGCGCCCACCGGGAACTCGAGTGGCGCCGCGATCGCGCGTGCCAGGGTGTCGGCGACGACCACGAGCGTTCCGCCTGCCAGGGCAGCGAGCGGGAGCAGGACGCGGTGTCCCGTGAAACCCGCGAGACGCAGCAGGTGCGGAACGACCAGGCCGACGAATCCGACGCTGCCGGCAAGCATGACCGCGGCGACCGTCGCGCCGGTTGCAGCCAGAAACGCAAGCGCCTGGGTGCGGCCGACCGCGACGCCCAGCGATTGCGCCTTCAGCGGACCGAGTGCGAGTCCGTCGAGCTGGCGGGCGAGGCCGAGCGCCAGTGCGAGCGCGACCGCCAGCGCGATCCAGCCGGAGAGCGGATGCTCCGCGCCGGACAGATCGCCCATGAGCCAGAACAACATGCCGTGGACCTGCCCGGCCGGGGCGAGCGTGAGGATCAGGCTCACGGCGGCGCCAGCGCCGGCTGCGATGCCGACACCCGCGAGCAGCACGCGGTGAATGTTCCAGCCGGTGAAGCGGATCGAGAACGCGAAGAGCGCGAGCGCAGCGGCGCAGGCCCCCGCGAAGGCGGACGCGTGCACGACTGCGCCGGCGAGCCCGGCGAGCATTGCCGCCAGGGCGCCGACCGCCGCGCCACCCGATACGCCGAGAATGTAGGGATCGGCGAGCGGATTGCGCAGCAGGACCTGCAGGAGCGTACCCGCGAGTGCCAGATAGCGCGCCCACGGCAAATCCCGCGAAGGCGCGGGGCGCGCGCAACCCCCAGACGATCTCGCGTGCCGTGTCGTCGCCTTGACCGGCAAGCGCATGGACCCACTCCGAGAACGGCAGGTTGACGCTGCCGAATGCGAGTGCCACGCCGATCGACAGTGGGCCGGCAAGGGCAAGCGCTGCAACGACGGGTATCCGCGCCGGCGGTTTGCTCAATGGATCTCCATGATCGTCCAGCCCCGTGTCGTGGCCACGTCGCGCAGGCGGTCATCCGGGTCGACCGCAACCGGATTGCTGACGCGTTCGAGCAGCGGGAGGTCGTTCGCGGAATCGCTGTAGAACCAGGTCGCCGTGAAAGACGCGAACGTATAGCCGGCGCGTGTGAGCCACTCGTCGACACGCGTCACCTTGCCGCCCTGGAAACATGGCAGTCCCGCCACACCGCCCGTAAAGCGCCCCTCCGCCTGCTCGGGTTCGGTCGCGATCAGGTGCGGTATGCCGAACTCGCGCGCGATCGGTCCGGTCACGAAGGAGTTGGTAGCCGTGACGATCGCGCAGAGGCTGCCTGCGGCACGATGCTGCTCCACGAGGCCGCGTGCCGCGGCGCCGATCATCGGTCGGATTTTCTCATCCATGAATTGCGCGTGCCAGCGGTCGAGCTGGGCACGCGAGTGCGTCGCAAGCGGCGCGAGCTGGAAAGCCAGGAACTCGTGGATGTCGAGCGTACCGGCCTTGTACTGCCGAAAGAACTCGTCGTTACGTGCCTCGTAGTGCGCGCGCTCGAGTACGCCCCGTTCGATGAGAAATTGCGCCCACGCATAGTCGCTGTCGCCTGCCAGCAGCGTGTTGTCGAGATCGAACAGCGCGAGCTCGATGCTAGCGGTCACGCATCACCCTGGATTTCCGCAAGAGCTGCGCGGACCAGCGGAAGCGTGACCGGCCGCTTCTGCTCGAGCGAATACCGGTCGAGCGCGTGCACGACTGCGATCTGCGTGGCCATGTCCCGTTGCAGGTGGTTGAGGAGGTAGGGCACGACGTCGTCAGCCATCCGTAGCCCGCGACGCCGCGCGTAGTCGCGCAACGCCTGGGTCTTCTCCGCGTCGGTCAGCGGATGCAGCTGGAATGCGAGCCCCGACGCAAGCCGGGTCCGCAGATCCTCGCGCAGCGCGAGCGCCGCCGGCGAGACGGTCCCGGCTGCCAGGAGCGCGCCGCCGCCAGCGTGCAGAACGTTGCAGAGATCGAACAGGCGAATCTGATCTGCCGCGTCCAGGCGGTCCACGTCGTCGAGCGCGACGAGCAGCGTGTGCTCGGCGGAGCTCCAATCGGGATCGGCACCCGCGAGCAGCGCCGCTCCGCCAGTCTGACCCGCAGCTGCATCGACCGCGGCCTGCAGGAGGTGCGTGCGACCGCAACCCGGCTGGCCCCACAGGTAGATCACCCCTGTCGGAGAGGCGGAGAGCGTGCGGACCGCGGCGAGCGCGGCCGCATTGCGACCCGTCACGAAGTTCTCGAGCGTGGGGGCGTGTCGCGCCTCCAGCGCGAGGGCAAGCTGCTTCATGCCGGCACGGCGCGCGGCGCGCAGACGGGCCGGGTGCGGGAGTTCGGGAGCATTTCCGGTAGAATCCGAAAGAAACATGTAACTTTAAACTGTAGCGGCAAGCCGTGCCCCCCGTGCCTCGTTTTCCCGGGTCAACAGCCTCGCGCAGGATCCACACGGCATTCGAAAACCTCGCAAACCGCCCCTCCGCCACCCGCTTCCGAACCCTGCGCACCACCTTGGCTGCTCCGCGCGATTCCCTTTCGTACCGCGATGCGGGCGTCGACATCGACGCGGGCGACGCGCTGGTCGAAGCAATCAAGCCTTTCGCGAAGCGCACGATGCGACCGGAGGTGCTTGCCGGCATCGGCGGTTTCGGAGCACTTTTCGAGCTCGCGAAGAAATACCGCGAACCCGTGCTCGTCTCGGGCACCGACGGCGTCGGCACGAAGCTCAAGCTCGCATTTGCGCTCGGTCGGCACGACACGATTGGTATCGACCTCGTCGCCATGAGCGTCAACGACATACTCGTCCAGGGCGCCGAGCCGCTGTTCTTCCTCGACTACTTCGCTTGTGGAAAGCTCGACGTTGCCGTTGCGACCGAAGTCGTCAAGGGCATTGCCCGGGGATGCGAGCTCGCGGGTTGCGCGTTGATTGGCGGGGAAACCGCCGAGATGCCCGGGATGTATCCGGAAGGCGAATACGACCTGGCCGGATTCGCCGTGGGAGTCGCGGAGAAATCCCGACTGATCGACGGACGCTCGATCGCGGCAGGGGATGTTGTGCTCGGACTCGCGTCGAGCGGCGCCCATTCCAACGGGTACTCCCTGGTGCGCAAGATTCTCGAACGGTCGGCGCCGGACGTCGCGGCGGATTTTCATGGCCGGCCGCTGGCCGACGTCCTGCTCGAGCCGACCCGCATCTACGTGAAGGCGCTGCTCGCCCTGATGCGCGACGTGCCGGTGAAGGGCTGTGCACACATCACCGGTGGCGGGATTACCGAAAATATTCCGCGCGTTTTACCCGAGAGCGTGTGCGCGATCATCGAGCAGCGCACGTGGCCGCGCCCCCCGCTCTTCGACTGGCTGCAGTCCGAGGGTGGCGTCGCCGAAGGCGAGATGCACCGGGTGTTCAATTGCGGGATCGGAATGGTCGTGATCGTGTCGGAGGACGCAGTCGCGCGCGCGGTTGCATCACTCGAAGCGGCTGGCGAGGCGGTGTATCGGATCGGGCGAATCGAGGCACGCGCCGCGGGCGAACCTCCGACGCGCGTAGTCTGATGCGATCGCGCGAGCGCACGCGCGATCGAGCAAACGAGCAAACGAGCAAACGAATGGGGGAGGACCTGGAGCCTGGTGGCGTCGCGCGCCGCGGCTCTATTTGTTCAGCCGAGCCTCGGCATTCTTGACGGCTTGCTCGTTGGCACGCTGGCGTGCCCAGTAAGCGTCCGTCAGGCGCGAGCCGCCTCCGGCGGTGCCGATCCGCTCTCCGGGCAGCGGCTCCTTGCCCTTCTCGAGCTGCTCCTTTGCCCGCACGAGCGCCGCGCCCGCGTCCTCCTGCTTCTGGGCGCTGTTCGCGCTTTCGGCACGCTTGGCTGATGAAGCGTTGGCTCTTTCGGCGTTCTCTCTCGCACGCGCCTGCGCGGCGGCCGCAGCGTTTGGATCGACCGGGGGTGGCGGAGCGATCTGATCGACGAGGCGCGCACCGGGTATCGGACGGTCGGAGTAGACCGTCTTGCCGTCCGGCGTCACGTATTTCTGCATGGTCTGCCCGGCTGCCGGGAGGGCTCCTGCGCCGAAAACGAGTGCAATGAACACGATGACGATGTTGCGGATCATGACCGGATTCTCCCTGCTCATGGGCGCGGGTCGGGGTTGGTCATTCGCCGAGCGCCTTGCGGGCATCGAGCGCGCGATCCAGCCGCGCCTGAGCCTTGGTCACGTCCGCTGTGAGCTGCTCGACGCGCAGGTTGTAGGCGTCGGTGTAATTACCGCCGCCTTCGAGCTGATTCACGCGGTCCGTGCTGGTCGCCTTGCGGCCGATCTCGAAGCGACGCCGAGCCGCGTCAAGCTGGTCGCGCGCGACACGGATCTCGGTGTCGGCGGCGGCGATCTCCTTGGCACGATCCGGGGCGGTCGTCGATTGCGCAACGACGATGGACCCCGCGGACGCCGACCCTTGCGCCCTGGCGTCCGTGACAGGTGGCGCCAGAGCCGCCAGCACGAGAAAGCCAATCGACAGCGAACCCATCGCCTTCGCAGGCTTCCAAAACCTCGCCGAAATACTACCCGAGACGCTTCGATCGCACATATACCCTTCGCTCCTTCGCACCATTCAACGCGCGAGACCGACGCGTCGTGCACAGCAAATTTACCGGTCCCTCCCGGTCCGACCGGGCTCATCCCGCGGGGTGGTCGGACCCGGACGGCCAGAGAGACCGCATTCTAACCCGGGTGCGCATGCCATCGGAATCGCGCTCGGTCGGACGTGATGCGCAACGCATTGATCCGTAAGAGGCGGCTGCAACACACGCCGGAGCCGGGTGGGGCGGGGCGCAGCGGTAAACCGCGGTGGTAGACTTCCACGGTTACGACGCCTCGCCCGATGTCCAGCCCCGCTTTCGTCCATCTGCGCGTCCACACCGAGTATTCGATCGCGGACGGAATCGTGCGAATCGAGGACGCGATAGCCCGCGCCGTGGCCGATGGCATGGGCGCGCTCGCCATCACCGATCTCGCCAACCTGTTCGGCATGGTGAGGTTCTACAAGGCCGCGCGTGGCGCAGGCGTGAAGCCCATCGTCGGGTGTGACGCCTGGATCGAAAACGACGCCGATCGGGAAAAGCCCGCGCGCCTGCTGCTGCTCGCGCGATCGCGGGAGGGGTACGGCTCGCTGTGCGATCTGCTCACTCGCGCCTGGCTGACCAACCAGTATCGCGGCCGGGCGGAGATCAAGCGTGCCTGGCTTGCCGATGGCGGGGCGCACGGGCTCGTGGCGCTGTCCGGCGCGCTGGCCGGCGACGTGGGCGGCCTGCTCGTGCAGGGAAACATGGCCCAAGCCGAAAAGATCGCGCACGAGTGGGCGAGAATTTTCCCGGACGCGTACTACATCGAGCTGCAGCGGGCTGGCCATCGCGAAACCGAGGTGTACATCGAGCGCGCGGTTCAGCTGGCCGCCGCACTCGGCCTGCCGGCCGTGGCGACGCATCCCGTGCAGTTCGTGCAGCGCGAAGAGTTCAAGGCGCACGAGGCGCGCGTCTGCATCGCCGAGGGGTACGTGCTCGCGGATCGACGCCGGCCGCGGCTCTTCACGGAAGAAAGCTACTTCAAGACGCAGGCGGAAATGCGCGCGCTATTCGCGGACCTGCCCGAAGCGCTCGAAAACTCCGTCGAGATCGCGCAGCGCTGCAGCCTCGAGCTGGAGCTCGGCACCAACCGGCTGCCGCGCTTTCCAACGCCCGAGGGCGTCAGCCTCGAAGACTATCTGGTGGAATCGGCACGCAGTGGACTGGAGCGGCGCCTGGTGGCTCTGTATCCGGATGCCGAGGAGCGCGATCGGCACCGCCCACGCTACGCAGAACGGCTGGCGTTCGAAGCGAAGACGATCATCCAGATGGGCTTCGCAGGCTACTTTCTCATCGTCGCGGATTTCATCAACTGGGCGAAGGGCAACGGCGTTCCCGTGGGACCCGGGCGCGGCTCGGGCGCGGGATCGCTCGTCGCGTACTCGCTCGGCATCACCGACCTCGATCCGCTCAAGTACGACCTGCTTTTCGAGCGCTTCCTCAATCCCGAGCGCGTATCGATGCCGGATTTCGACATCGATTTCTGCCAGGACGGCCGCGATCGCGTGATCGACTACGTGCGCAAGAAGTACGGGGCGGACTGCGTGTCGCAGATCGCGACTTTCGGCACGATGGCCGCGAAGGCAGTGGTGCGCGACGTCGGGCGAGTGATGGAATGGAGCTACGGCCGCACCGACGAGCTCGCGAAGCTCATCCCGTTTCAGCCGGGCAAGCTCATCACGCTGGCGATGGCTCGCGAGATGGAGCCGCGCCTCGCGGATCGTGAAGCCAACGAGGAAGACACGCGCGAGCTGCTGGCGCTCGCCGGGCAGCTCGAAGGACTCACCCGCAACGTCGGCATGCATGCCGGCGGCGTGCTCATCGCGCCGGGCAAGCTCACCGATTTCTGCCCGCTGTATGCCGCCCAGGGATCGGAATCGGTGGTCTCGCAGCTCGACATGAAAGGCGTCGAGGCGGTCGGCCTGGTGAAGTTCGATTTCCTCGGCCTCACGACGCTCACCATTCTGGACTGGACGCTGCGCTACGTGAAGCTCCTCGATCCCGGTTCGACGCTGACGCTCGAGGGACTGCCGCTCGACGATCCCGAGGCGTACCGGATATTCACGACCGCCAACACGACCGCCATCTTCCAGTTCGAATCGCGCGGGATGCGCGATCTGGTGAAGCGTGCGCGGCCCGACCGCTTCGAGGACCTGATCGCGCTCGTGGCGCTCTATCGCCCGGGGCCGATGGACCTCATTCCCGACTTCATCGAGCGCAAGCACGGACGGCAACGCGTCGAGCATCCCGATCCGCGGCTCGAGCCGATCCTTGGGCCCACGTACGGCGTGATGGTCTACCAGGAGCAGGTGATGCAGATCGCGCAGGTCATTGGCGGCTACTCCCTCGGCAGCGCGGACCTTCTGCGCAGGGCGATGGGCAAGAAGCTTCCAGAAGAGATGGCGGCACACCGCACGACGTTCGTCGACGGCGCAAAGCAGAACGGCATCACTTCGGGAAAGGCCACGCAGCTCTTCGATCTGATGGAAAAGTTCGCGGGGTACGGCTTCAACAAGTCGCACGCCGCAGCGTACGCGCTCGTCGCGTATCAGACGGCGTACATGAAGGCGCGACATCCGTCCGCGTTCATGGCCGCGAACCTTTCCGCGGTGATGGACGACACCGACAAGGTGCAGCAGTTCTACCAGGACGCCATCGCCAATGGCCTGACGATGTGTCCGCCCGACATCAATACGTCCGACTACCGGTTCGTTCCGGTCGACGGGCGCACGATTCGCTACGGGCTCGGCGCCGTCAAGGGCACGGGCGCATCTGCAATCGGCGCGATCATCGCAGCGCGCGAAGGTCCGGACGAGCGGGCGGGCGGCCCGTTCCGCGATCTGTTCGAGTTCTGCGAGCGGATCGACAAGCGGATCGTCAATCGACGGGTCGTCGAGGCACTGGTCCGTGCCGGCGCTTTCGATTCGATCGATCCCGACCGGGCACGCGTGCTGGCATCGGTCGGCATCGCGCTGGAGGCCGCCGACCAGCGCGAGCGGGCAGCGTCGCAGGTCAGCCTGTTCGGCGAGACCGACGCTGCGGCGCTGCTTCGTCCGGATCTGGTCCCGGCACAGCCCTGGGACGAGCGGCAGCGTCTGACAGAAGAGAAGGCGGCACTGGGCTTCTACCTGTCGGGACACCCCTTCCGGCAGTATCGCGCGGAGCTCGCGCATTTCATCGGTACGAGTCTCGATGCGCTGCAGCCGCGGAACGATCCCGTGCTGCTGGCAGGCATGGTGGCGAGCACCCGCACCCAGATGACCCGGCGCGGCAAGATGGCCATCGTCATGCTGGACGACGGTGCCGCCCAGATCGAGGTCAGCGTCTACAACGAGCTCTTCGAGGCGCACCGTGACATCCTGAAGGAAGACCGGCCGCTGGTAATTCAGGGCAAGGTCGCGAAGGACGAATTCACGGGAGGCTTGCGGGTGGTTGCCGACAAGCTCATGGATATGCGAGCAGCGCGCGAGCGCTTCGCGCGGCAGCTGCGCCTTTCGATGAATGGCGAGGCGAGCGCGACGCGGTTGCGCCAGCTGCTCGAGCCCTATCGCAGCGGAGCGTGCCCGGTCGCGGTTCGTTACTTCAACGGCGCTGCGACCTGCGAGGTCCGGCTCGGGGACGACTGGCGGGTCACGCCCGAAGACGGCCTGGTGGAATCCCTGTCCGACTGGCTGAAGCCGGAGAACGTCGAGTTCGTCTATGCGTGACCCAGATCACACTTTAAGTTTGCGCTGCAATACTCTGATTATCTGACGAATCGGTCCAAGCCCGGAGGTATTTGCACCATCTGCTCTGGCATGCGTCACGTTTGCCAGATTGCCATGGCGAGAATTGCCGTGATAGGGTTTCCTCCCCGTAGGTCCCGACACCATCCATGCAAGCCTTCCGTATCGCCCTGCTGGGCCTCGTATTCGCTGTCTCCGGCACCGCGCTGGCGGACGACGATTTCGATCGGATCATCGAGCAGTTCGCCTCGTGCTCGACGCCCGAGGTGGCGGCGGAGATCCCGTCGGTGCCGTATCGGGGCATTGGAATCACCACGGTTCCGGGCGGGGAATCGGTCGAGGCGGACCGGGGCGTCGTGTGGTTCCGGGTCAAGCTCGCGCCCGCTTCGCTCGCCAACGGGCATGCGCTGACTTTCGCGCTGAACGGGCGGCGCCTGCCCATCACCGAGACCGGCCTCGAGTTCTCGCTGGCAGGCATCGAGCACGGCGCGCACACGATCCAGGCGAGCGTCGTCGACACTGAAGGTAACGAGATCATCGGCTCCCAGCCACTCAAGTTCTTCGTTCGGAAGACCTGGTGGGAGACCCCCGGACTTTCCGGCCTGCTGTGATTCCCCGCGTGGCCGTACGTGCCGCGCTAGCTCCAACACTTACAGCGATAGCCTAACCGCCTGGCACGAGCGGGCGGATGAGCAGGCCGGTCGTGAGACACGCACTTCGTATTCCATGGGCCGGTCCGCCGGGGCGAACGTGGCCGATCCGTATTCGACGTCGAGCAGCGGCCGGAGCAGGGTGTACCGGCCACGCAGGTCGAACACGTCGAGCGGCTTCTCGCGTGCCGAGCGCGTGCACCGTGTGGGGACTGTCGCGCTCCTTCTCGATTGCCGCGTAGCGGCCCGCAACCCGGTCGAGCTCGTACGCCGTATGGAGCCCGAAGAGATTTGCGAGCGGCTTCCACTTGAGCACGTGCGCATCGACGTAGATCTGATCGCCCCGCAGGGCATACTCGGCCGTGCGGCCATCGGGAAACCGGAATTCCGCCTTGAAATCCTGTGGACCCACGGGTTTCACGGTCACGCGTGCGGCCACCGTCTCCCGGGTAAGCGCTTCGTATCCGAGGGTCGAGACCCCGAGCGTGGCGGCAAGTGCCGCGCACGCCAGCAGCGCGAAGGCGGTTAGTCCGCGAATCGTAAATCCGAACGGGCGCCGCCGGCGCAACGCGCCGAACGCCGCGAAGAGCAGCAGCACGCCGACCAGGGCGAAACCCGCTGCGATCCAGGTCAAGACCTGTGTTGCGTCGCCCATACCGGTCGATCCGTGGTGGCGGAAAAACATTCATTATGGCATTGCAGCAGGTCCTGGCGGGTGCCTGGTATCCGCGCGAAACGCCATTGCAATGCACCACGGTCCGATCCGGTGCCTCGATCGGCTTATGGTCGCATTCACCCCTTTTGTTCCCGGCTTCGCTGGCCGGTAGTACATTGCCGGACGCGTCAGAAGAATGCATTCGGACCCGGTCGTTCGCCGGGCGAATGGTGCACCGTCACGAATTTCCAGACCGAAGGAGAAGAGAGCATGCAACGCAGAACCCTGATCCAGTCGATTTTGATCGCAGCAATTGCGGTCCTCGGAACGACCTCGAGCGCGTTCGCGCAGACCGGAAACGTCCCCCCTCCCGCGGGCAAGCAGGGTGTCGTCATCCAGGTGAGCGACGACAACCCGAAGACCTGGACCCAGGCGCTGAACGTGGTTCGCAACATCCAGAAGGCCTATGGCAAAGACAAGGTCGACATCGAGTTCGTCGCATTCGGGCGCGGAATCGGCATCCTGAAGGCGGATTCGACTCTTGCCAACCGCGTTGACGACACGATCGCGTCCGGCACGCATGTCTACGCATGTGAGAACACCATGCGCGGATTCAAGCTGACCAAGGACGAGATGAATTCCAAGATCGCATACGTTCCCGCTGGTGTGATCGAGATCATCGAGAAGCAGAAGGCCGGCTGGGCGGTGGTACGCCCCTGACAGGCGATCGCAGTTGAAGCCGGGGCGCGAGCGCTCCGGCGCTTCAATCCACTCCGCGGCACCGGGGAGGTGGGCGGAATGCAGTCAAAACTAGAAGACCGGTGCATTCACTCCCAGGAAGAGGACGACATGGAACGCATGCAACAAATTGGACGATGGCTCGCTTGCGCTGCGTTCGTGGCGACGGTGGCGGCCGGAGGCATTGCTCACGCCCAGCAGGGCGGCGCGCCGAAAGCCGGGGCCGGGAAGTACGCGCAGATCCCACCCAAGAAGGACAACGACATCAAGCTCTACACGGCCGACGGGAAGGTCGTGAAGGGAGCCGATGCGCTCGCACGCATGCAAAAGGAGGCCGGGCTCATCCTGTGGCTCGCCGGCAACCAGTTCTTCGCCATGGACGACGTGGTGAAGGCGTTCCAGAAGACCGCTCCCGGCACGGTCGTCGGGCTGATCACGCTGCCTCCCGGATTGCTCTTGAACGGGATTGAGAAAGGCGGGGTGTCGTACGGCGGCAAGGACTACCCGGGACGTCCTGATGTCTATGCATCGGTCAATCTGGGTCACCTCAAGCGGCTCAAGGCCAAGGGCATGATGGACACCTACGCGATCTATTTGCACAACGAGATGGAGCTCATGGTCGCCGCGGGCAATCCGAAGGGCATCAAGGGAATCAAGGACATCGGCCGACCGGACATCCGGACGTCCATGCCGAATCCCGTCAGCGAAGGAATCATGCGTTTCTACGGGAAGAAGGTGCTCCAGCAGAACGGTCTCTGGGAACACGTCTCGGCGGGCAAAGAATGCAATTCGTGCCAGACGACCCCCAACAACTGGTTCACTTCCGTGCACCACCGCGAGACGCCCGAGCGCATTCTGGCCGGCAAGTCGGACACGGGAATCGTCTGGGTGACCGAGACGCAGCAGGCGAAGCGTGCCGGTATGAAGGTAGACGGCGTCAGCCTTCCGCCTGAGGACAGCCTGCGCGACGAGGTTTCGTACGCTATCGGTGCGCTAACCGGGAGTCCGCACAAGGCCGCAGCCGAACAATACCTCGCGTTTCTTGCGACACCGGCGGCCCAGGACGCTTACGCGGGATTCGGCTTCGTCAAGGCGAAGCCCGAGGAACTGAAGCTGAGGCCGATTCCCTGATCACGATTTCCTGACAATTATGTGCGGCCGCCTTCGCGCGGCCGCATTTTCTACGCTCGCGCCGATCACTCAGTCGGCCGCCAGCTGAATCCGGTAAGTCTGCCCGGTACTTCAGCGACGGTGACGCTCGCCACCCGCGCAGCGGGTGGACCGCGGTGTGCCCACGCAACGATCGCATCGACCGTGTTCGGTGGGCCGTCGACGACCGCTTCGACCGATCCATCGCGGCAATTGCGTACCCAACCGGTCACACCGAGCCGGTCCGCTTCGCGGCACATCGCGTCGCGAAAGCCCACCCCTTGAACGAGTCCGCTGATCTTGAGATGCTTGGCCACTGCCGGTCGCCCGCAGTTCGATCGGTGCGAAGATGCGATGGTGCGATGATGCAATGACGCGATAATGCAGTGGCCCCTTGCGTCGACGCAAGCGCGCGCCGCGCGAGCGGATCGGCCGGGTGAGATCGTCGGAACCGGAGGAGGGGTCCATGTCCCGCGCTGCAGCCATCCTGTTCGTCATGTTCGTCGCACTATTTTCCGGTGGCGCGAGCGCGCAAAGCGCCGAGCCGCCGGTCCGGGTCGTGTACCACATCAGCGAGGCGGGCGAGCAACCGGCGCGGGGATTGCAGTTCATCCGCAACCATCTCGAGGCGGATCCGAAGGTGCGGATCGCGGTCGTCACGCACGCTGCCGGGGTCGACTTCCTGATGAAGGGCGCCAAGACGCCGCGCGGCAACGAATATCGGACCGCGATCGAGGAGCTCGAGCTGCAGGATGTGAAGTTCTTCGTCTGCGAGATCACGCTGAGGGAGCGCAACCTCAGGCGGGATCAGTTCGTGGAGCAGGCGGGGTTCGTCCGCTCGGGGGTTGCCGAGATCGCGCGGCTGCAGGCCCGCGAAGGCTATGCCTACATCAAGCCCTGACCGATAAGCGCGGGGCGTCAGGTCCGCGGCGACGAGATCGCAGTGAGGATGCCCTGCATGATGGCGAGCGGCGTCGGTGGACATCCGGGGACTGCGACGTCCACGGGAATCACGTTGGCGACCCGCCCGCAGCTCGCGTAGCTCTCGCCGAAGATTCCGCCGTCGCAGCCGCAGTCGCCGATCGCGACCACCAGCTTCGGATCGGGCGTTGCGTCGTAGGTGCGCCGCAGCGCCTCTTCCATGTTGCGAGAGACCGGTCCTGTCACAAGCAGCAGATCGGCGTGCCGTGGGCTCGCGACGAATTTGATTCCTAGCCGCTCCGGGTTGTAGTAGGGGCTGTTCATCGCGTGGATCTCGAGCTCGCAGCCATTGCACGACCCGGCGTCGACGTGGCGAATCGCAAGCGCGCGCCCGAAGTGCTTGAGCACCGCCGCGCCGAGCGTGCTGGCGATGACGCGTAGTGCCTCGTCCGTCTCCGGCGGAGCCTCGGTCTTGATGCCGACCTTGGCGATCTGTTTCAGCAGCTGGTACATGGATCGCGCTTCTCGCTAGCGGTCAAAGATCCTGGCCGGAATAGGAAAGGTTGAACGACTTGTTGATCAGGGGAAAGTCCGGAACGATGTTCCCGAGCACTGCACGCTCGAGGAGCGGCCAGTTCTGCCACGACGGGTCGTGAGCATGCAATCGATGGATGCGCCCCTCTCCACCGGTATCGAGCGCGACGAGGACCTCGCCGCGCCAGCCTTCCACCCACCCGATGCCGCTTCGCCCGGGCGCAGGAGGCGCGACGTTCGTAAGGACGGGCCCGTCCGGGAGCTGCTCGAGCAGCGTGCGCAACACCCGCGTGGATTCGAAAAACTCGTCGAAACGCACGGCGACCCGGGCAGCGACGTCGCCTGCCTCCTGGATTGCGATGCGAACCGGGGTCGTGTCGTAGGGTGCGACGGGATGATCGATCCGCAGATCGCACCGGATGCCGCTCGCTCGCGCCGCGAAGCCGGTGAGGCCCATGCGCGCCGCCAGCTCGGGGAGGATCTCGCCCGTCGTCAGGAAGCGGTCCTGCACGCCGGCGTGCTCGTCGTAGATCGAGCGAAGCTGCCGTACTTCGTATTCGACGCGGTCGAGCGTCGCGACGATTTGCCCCGCGTCATCGTTCGATATGTCGCGCGCCACTCCGCCCGGAACGATCACGTCCATCAGGTACCGATGGCCGAACACTGCGTCGTTCAGCCGCAGGAGGTCTTCCTTGAGCCGCCAGAACTGGAAGAATCCGAAAGAAAGCGATACGTCGTTTCCGAGGTAACCAAGATCGCCGAGATGGTTGGTAATCCGTTCGAGTTCGAGCAGGCAGCCGCGCAACGCGGCGGCGCGTGATGGCGCCTCGACGCGGCCGGCACTCTCGACAGCCATCGCGTAGGCCCAGGCGAATGCGACGGTCGAGTCGCCGCTGATGCGCCCGGCGAGCCGGGCACCCTCGGCGAGGCTCATGGCCTCGAAGCGCTTCTCGATGCCCTTGTGCTTGTATCCGAGCCGCTCCTCGAGCCGCAGGATCTTCTCGCCCACGATCGAGAAGCGGAAGTGACCCGGCTCGATCGTCCCCGCATGCACCGGCCCGACCGGAATCTCGTGGACGCCCTCGCCCTCGACTTTCACGAAGGGATACCGGTCTTCCGCACGCGGGAAACGGCTTGCGGGATCGAAGTCCTTCCGCAGCGGAAACGTTCCGCCCGGCCAGGCGCCGTGCCGGAGCCACTTGCGATGATCCGAGCTCTCGTCCGCATGAATGCCGAGCAGATCGTACGCGGCGCGCTGCATGCGATTGGCCGCCGGAAAAAGGTCGCTGATGCTCGGATAGCGGGGGTGCTCGGCCGCGAGCGGCACCGTGATCCATACGAGTCCGTCTGACATCCCGAGCGCAACGTGCAGCGCGAATCCGGCGCCGCGCGGCGTCTCGTCGCTTCCCCACAAGGCGACCAGGCGTGCGCCGTCCGCACGTGCTTCGTCGCACGCTGCGCGAAGCTGGTCCGGTTCGATGCGGATCCGGTACGCCGCTGCCGCGCCCGGCAGGCGCTCGGCGGTCGAGAGGAGTCCGGTTGTCGCTTGCATAGTCGAAAACTCAGCCGATGAGCGCCGCCGCCTGCCGGTACCAGCCAACGAGGTATGGCGGAATGTACAAACCGAGCATCAGCACGATCGCCAGATGCACGAATACCGGCACGAGCGCCGGCGGATGGGGCAGCGGCCGCGCAGTCGTCTCGCCGAAGATCATCGGCTGTACTTTACCGAACACGGCGGCAAAAGCGACCCCAAGGGCGATGAGCAGGAGCGGCGTCGCCCAGGTGTGCTCGTGCATCGCCGTGGTGAGGACCATGAACTCGCTCGTGAAGACTCCGAAAGGCGGCAGACCCAGAATGGCGAGGGTGCCGATCGCGAGCCCCCAACCGATCGTCGGGCTTTGCCGGATCAGTCCGCGAATCGCGTCCATGCTCTGCGAACCTGCAGCGTGTGCAGCGTGACCGACCGTGAAGAAGATTGCGGATTTCGTGAGCGAATGCACCGTCATGTGCAGCAGCCCCGCGAACGCAGCCACGGGCCCGCCCATGCCAAACGCAAACGTCATGATGCCCATGTGCTCGATTGACGAGTACGCGAACATGCGCTTGACGTCCTTCTGGCGCGAAAGAAAGAAAGCCGCCACGACCACCGAGAGCAGTCCGAAGCCCATCATCAGGTTGCCCGAGAAACCCGTTCCCAGCGCGCCGTCCACCAGTACCTTGGTTCGCACGACCGCGTACAGCGCAACGTTGAGCAAGAGTCCCGACAGGACGGCGGATACCGGCGTCGGGCCCTCGGCGTGCGCGTCGGGCAGCCAGTTGTGCAGCGGCACGAGACCGACCTTGGTGCCGTAGCCCACGAGCAGGAACACGAATGCGAGCGAGACCACCGTCGGCTCGAGTGCCCCGCGCACTTCGTGCAGATGCGTCCACAGCAGTGCCGTTCCGCCAGGTCCCAGCACCTTCTCGGCGGCGAAGTAGAGCAGGATCGTGCCGAAAAGGGCCTGTGCGAGTCCGACACCGCAAAGAATGAAGTATTTCCAGGCCGCCTCCAGGCTCTGCGGCGTTCGATAGAGGCTCACCAGGAGGACCGTCGATAGCGTCGCCCCCTCCATCGCGACCCACAGGATCCCGACATTGTTGGTGAGGAGGGTCACCAGCATGGTGAAGCTGAAGAGCTGGTACATGCTGTGATACAGGCGCAGGCGCCCGGCGCTCAGACGACCGGCGTGCTCCTCGGTACGCATGTAGGGTCGCGAGAAGAGGGCAGTCGTGAAACCCACGAATGCGGTGAGCGCGACCAGGAAGACGTTGAACGGATCGACGAAGAACTGCTCATCGAGGGCCGTCATCGGACCTTCCTCGATCACGCGTATCGTCAGCGCGACGGCCGCCAGGAGTGTCGCGAGGCTCATGGCCGCGTTCAGCTCTGCCGCCCAACGCCGGTGGCCGAACGCTCCGAGAACGATGCCCCCGAGGAGCGGAATCGAGAGGACCGAGAGGATCTCCACTCAGTCGTCCTTGAGCTTTTCCATGTGGCGGATGTCGAGGCTGTCGAACTGCTCGCGGATGTGGAAGAAGAAGATGCCGAAGATGAAGGTGCCGACCAGGACGTCCAGTGCCACGCCGAGCTCGACCACGAGCGGCATCCCGTACGTGGCGCTCGTAGCGGCGAAGAACAGCCCGTTCTCGAGCGCGAGGAAGCCGATCACCTGCGGGATCGCCTTGCGCCGCACGATCATCATCAGGAACGAAAGCAGGACGCACGCAAGAGCGATCCCCAGCGTGCCGCGCGTCACCGTTGTCGCCATCTCGGAGATCGGCGTGGCCAGCGCGAACGCGAATATCACCAGCGCGATCCCCGCGAGCATCGTGGTCGGAATGTTGAGCAGCGTCTCCACGTCCCAGCGGACATCCAGTCTCCCGATCAGGCGGTGCAGCACCCACGGAATCAGGATCACCTTGAGTGCGACCGTGAGCCCGGCAGAGAAGTAGAGGTGGGGCTGGTCCGTGCTGTATCCCACCACCAGCGTCGACAGCGCGAGCGCCGCGCCTTGCCATGCAAACAGGCGCACCAGACTGAGAACCCGCCGCTGCGAAAGCATGGCAAAGGCCACGAGCAGAAGGAAGGCCGCGAGCAGGTTGACGATCTGACCGGCGAGCGAGGCGTCCATCTCAGCCCTGCAGGAGGAAGTGGGTGAGCATCCCCAGCACCGCGAGAAGAAAGGCGGTGGAGAGGAACTCGGGCGCCCGGAACAGGCGGAACTTCGCCGACGCGGTCTCGACCACCGCGAGACCCACGCCGGCGATCGCGAGCTTTACGACCAGCGCGGCCAGCGCAAGCGGCAAACCGGCCCAGTCGCCGGCGGTTGCGATTCCCCACGGTGCGAACAGCGCGAATCCGATCGTCATGTAGGCAAACAGCTTGATTGCCGCACCCCACTCGATGAGCGCCAGGTGGCGCGCGGAGTACTCGAGAATCATCGCTTCGTGCACCATGGTGAGCTCGAGGTGCGTCGTCGGGTTGTCCACCGGGATACGAGCGTTCTCGGCGAGCAGGACCATGAGGAATGCGACCGCGGCGAACGCGAGGCTCGGCTGGATCACGAGATCACGGTGCGAAAGGGCGTCAACGATCGTGGTGAGCTGGGTGGAGCCGCTGATGAACGCGGCGGTGAACAGCGTCATAAGCATCGCCGGCTCCGCGAGAAAGCCGATCAACATTTCGCGGCGCGCGCCGAGGCCGCCGAAAGAGGTTCCGATATCCATTGCCGCGAGCGCGGCGAACACGCGCGCAAGCGCGAAGACCGCGACGAGCGCGATGATGTCCGCGGCCGGTGCAAACGGCAGGGCGGTCGCGAGCACGGGAACGATCCCGCCGGCGAGCCACATGCATCCGAATAGGATGTACGGCGTCAGTCGGAAGAGCGGCGACGCGTGCTCGGCGATCACCGCATCCTTCCGGAAGAGCTTGGCGAGTGTGTAGTAGGGGAGCAGGATGGAAGGCGCCGAGCGATTCTGCAACCAGGCCCGGCATTGGTTGACCCACCCCATGAGTAACGGCGCGGCCAGCACCACGAGGACCGACTGGAAGACCTGAAAGGCGATCGCCGGGGCCTGGTTCATGCCACGAACACCAGCAGCGCGATCAGGGTGAGAAAGCTGTAGAGCAGGTAGACGCTGATGCGACCCTGCTGCAGCAGGGACACTTTCTCGGAGACGAATTCCGTGAGCCATGCGACCGGCAGGTAGAGCCAGTACCAGTGCCGGTCCTCGATCTTCAGCGTGAACCGCGGCGAAGGATCGTCCGGGCCGGGCATGGTGCGCTTCATGAGATAGAGCGGCCCGAAAACGTGGCGGATCGGCTGGCCGAAAGCGTCGGCCGTGTCCTGCATGCGCGGCGTCTGTTCGGGGAAGCCGCAATCCCAGGCGGGCGCGCGCCGCACCCGGCCGTGATAGAGGCGGTAAACGAGCAGTGCGGTCAGCATGACCACGCCCACGATGACGACCAGAAAGATCACCGGGCTGTAGCTCGCCTGCGCCGATTTGGTGGGCACCAGCCACAGCCAGCCGGCGGTGAGCGCCTCCTCCGCGAGCCCGGTCCCGGTAAGCGAAGTGACCACGCGGCTCAGGACGACGATCATTGCGACCGGAAACACGCCCTAGGACGACACATCCGACGGCGAGCCAGGCCATGCCGACCTGTTCCATGACTCCACCGTCGCCGCCTTGGTGCGCTTCCGCATCGCGCGACGGGTGGCGCGGCTCGCGCGGCTGACCGAGAAACGCGATGCCGTACACCTTCACGAAGCACATTGCGGTGAGCGCGCCCGCGAGCGCGAGCGTCGCCGCGAAGAGCGGCAGGATGCTGCGCACGACGCTGTGCCCGAGTATCGGCGCCTGCAGCGCGGTCTGGAAGGTGAGCCACTCGGACACGAACCCGTTGAGCGGGGGAAGCGCCGAGATCGCGAGCGCGCCGACGAGGAAATAGAGCGCGGTCTTCGGCATCGTGCGGGCGAGGCCGCCCATGTCGTTCAGATCGCGCAGTCCGCGCGCATGCAGGATCGAGCCTGCGCCGAGGAAGAGGAGTCCCTTGAACACCGCGTGATTGAGGGTGTGGTAGAGCGCCGCGACCAGTCCGAGCGCGCCCGCCACCGGGTGGCCGAAGCCGATGAACACCATCGACATGCCGATCCCGAGCAGAATGATGCCGATGTTCTCGACGGAGTGATAGGCGAGCAGCCGCTTGAGGTCGTGCTGCATCAGGGCGTACAGGACGCCGAAGAGCGTCGTGCCCGCAGCGATGACGAGTACGACCACGCCCCACTCCCAGCGCAGATCGCCGATCAAGTCGTAGATCACGCGCACCATGCCGTAGATGGCGGTCTTGATCATGACTCCGCTCATCAGTGCGGAAACCGGCGAGGGGGCTGCCGGGTGCGCCTCCGGCAGCCAGGCGTGCAGCGGGATCATTCCGGCCTTCGCGCCGAAGCCGAAGAAAGCGAGCAGGAAGGCGATGGTCGCCCAATGTGGCGTGAGCTCGCTCGCACGCAGCGCGGCGAAGGAGTAGTCGCCCCGGCCCCCGTTCATGACCCCAAAGCAGAGCAGGATGGCGAGTGCACCGAGGTGCGCGATGAGCAGATAGAGGAATCCCGCGCTGCGAATCGCTGCCTGATGGTGGTCGGTCGTGACCAGAAAGTACGATGCGAGCGCCATCGTCTCCCACGCGACCATGAAGAGATACGCGTCATCCGCGAGGATGACCATCGCCATGCTCGCGAGGAACACGAAGTACTGCAGCCCGATCAGCGCCAGCCGACCCGACGGCTCGCCGCGAAAGTAGCCCGCCGCATAGACGGAGATTCCGGTCGAGACCGCACCCAGCAGGAGCAGGAAGAATCCGGCGAGCGGGTCGGTGCGGACGTGAAACGGCAGGTCCGGCAATCCGAGCAGCAGGGTGGCGCTTGTGGCCGGCTCCCAGATGGCGCCCAGGCCGAAAGCCGCGAGCGCGAGGCCGGTGAGTGCCCCGACGGGAAAGGCCAAGTTGCGCGCGAACGAAGCGTTTGCCGCAGGGATGAGCGACAGACCGCCCAGCGCGAGCCAGATGACAATGCAGGTCAGGGCGCCGGCGAGCGGCGTGGCGATCACGCGCGGCGCTCCTTCGCGCGCGAACGGCGGGAGCCGCGCTGGACCGTGTTCCGACCCGGGTTTGGATGCATCCTGGCTGCTCGGGGCATGCTGGCGTGAATACCGTGGCGTGATTATAATGAAGTTAACATCATATATGCGTAGGGTCAGTGCCAGAATTGGTGCGTGGAATGGGTGCGTGGAATAGGTGCGTAGAATTAGGTGCGTAGAGGTAGTGCGTAGCCTTCATGTGCATACCGTTCTCAGCTGACGTGCCCGGCTTTCGTCCATGGAAACCAAGACTGCCCGCCTGACGATACTCGTCGACCCGGCCAAGAAGCGTGCGCTGGAGCGGCTCTGCGCCGCACAGGACCTGACGCCCTCCCAGGTGGTGCGCCAGCTGATCCGCGATTACCTCACGGCGCACGGTGTCACATGGAAGACGCAGAGCAATGTGGCGCGTGCCGGCGCCGTGGCGGCTGGCACGCGGGCAAAGCGGGGCTAGCGGAGTTTTGATCGGCCGCGTCGCGCGGCCGTTACTTGACCTTCATTCCGGGACTCGCGCCCGAATCCGGTCCGATCAGGAAGATCCCCGGGCCATCGCCCGACGCGGCGAGCACCATGCCTTCCGACGTCCCGAAGCGCATTTTTCGCGGGGCGAGGTTCGCCACCATCACGGTGTAGCGGCCCTCGAGGGTGGCTGGATCATATGCACTCTTGATTCCCGCGAAAACGGTACGAGTCTCGGTGCCGATGTCGAGCGTCAGCTTGAGGAGCTTGTCGGCGCCTTCGACGTGCTCGGCCCTGACGATCTGGGCGACGCGCAGATCCACCTTGGAAAAGTCGTCGATGCCTATGATGCCGGACGTGGCGGGCGCGGTCCCGGCGTTGGTGTGCGCTTGTTGCTCGGCATGCCGCTGCTGGGAATGCGGGGTGATGACGGGCGCAGGCGCGGCACGCGACTCCAGGTTGGCAGCGACCAGCGCGTCGATCTGCTTTGCTTCGAGGCGCCCCATCAGGTGGCGGTATGGCTGGATCGTATGGCCGCCCGGAAGCAGTGTTCCTGCATCTGCCCAGGTGAGCGGAGGAATCGCGAGGAATGTCTCGACTTCCGCGGCAAGCCGTGGCAGCACGGGCTTGAGATACAGTGTCAGCAACCGGAAGGCGTTCAGTGCGGCCGAGCAGACCGCGTGCAGCGTCGCATGCCGCGCTGGGTCCTTGGCGAGCGACCACGGCTGGTTGCGGTCGAAGTACTGATTCACGTTCTCGGCGCCTTGCATGATCATTCGCAGGCACTTGCCGTATTCTCGGCGCTCGTAAGTTTCCGCCGCCACGTCGGCGCCCGAGAAGAGTCCGGGAAACTCGGTCGCGAACGCGCCCGGGTCGGCATCCGGCGCGAGCTTTCCGTCGAAGTGCTTGTGGATGAATCCGGAGGCACGGCTCGCGATGTTGACGAACTTCCCGACCAGATCCGCGTTCACTCGCGCGACGAAGTCGTCGAGGTTGAGGTCGATGTCCTCCATCGTGCCGTTGAGCTTGGCAGCGTAGTAGTAGCGCAGCCATTCCGGATTCAATCCGAGCGACAGGTAGCTCTCCGCCGTGATGAACGTGCCGCGCGACTTCGACATCTTCTCGCCGTTGACGGTGAGAAATCCGTGTGCGTAGACGTTCGAGGGCGTGCGATAGCCCGAATGTTCCAGCATCGCGGGCCAGAACAGCGCGTGAAAATAGAGAATGTCCTTGCCGATGAAATGCACCATCTCGGTGTCGCTTCCCGGGCGCAGAAACGCATCGATGTCCATCGGCCGCCCCGCTGCGGTACGTTTTTCGCAGAGGTTGCGAAAGCTCGCGAAGTAACCGACCGGCGCGTCGAGCCAGACGTAGAAGAACTTCTGCCCGTCGGTGCCGGGGATCGGGAATCCGAAATAGGGCGGGTCGCGCGAGATGTCCCAGTCCTGCAGCCCCGCCCCGAACCACTCGTCCATCTTGTTCGCCGCCTCGGGCTGAAGGGTGCCCGACCGGGTCCATGTCTTCAGAAACGCCTGGCAGCGCGGATCCGAGAGCTTGAAGAAGTAGTGCTCGGAGGCTTTCCGTACCGGTTTCGCACCCGATACCACCGAATACGGCTCGATCAGGTCGGTGGGTGAATAGGTCGAACCGCAAACCTCGCAGGAGTCGCCGTACTGGTCCTTGGCGCCGCATTTGGGGCACTGACCCCGGATATACCGGTCGGGAAGGAACATCGCCTTGACCGGATCGTAGAACTGCTCGACCGAGCGGCGCGCGATGAAGGTCGTTCTTCTCGAGTGCGCCGTAGATGTCCTCGCAGAAGGCACGGTTCTCCGGAGAGTTCGTGCTGTAGTAGTTGTCGAATTCGATCAGGAAGCCGGCGAAATCGCGCGTGTGCTCGTCGAACACCCGCGCGATCAGCTGCTCCGGGGCAATTCCTTCCTGCTCGGCACGCAGCATGATCGGCGTGCCGTGGGTGTCGTCGGCGCAGACGTAGTGCACCTCGTGCCCGCGCAGGCGCTGGAAGCGCACCCAGATATCGGTCTGGATGTACTCGACCAGGTGGCCAAGATGGATCGCTCCATTGGCGTAGGGCAGGGCGGACGTTACGAGGAGGCGGCGCGGCATTCGGTCCGGAGAGATGCTCTAAACCCGTGATTTTAGCGTGGTTTAGCGGCCGAGGCGGCTTTGCTACACTAGCGGTCTTTTCAGCCACGATCGCGCCTTCGCGCGAGCGTCGGCCCTTCCTCTCCAGAGAGCATCATGGGAATCACCGAACAGGACATCCAATCCGCATTGAAGGAAGTCGTCGACCCGAACACAGAGAAGGACTTCGTCACCACCCGCTCGATCAAGAACCTCAAGGTGAGCGACGCTGACGTGTCGCTCGAGATCGAGCTCGGCTATCCCGGCAAGAGTCAGCTCGACCTGATCAGGAAGCTGGTCGGCGACCGGGTGCGCGCGGTCCCGGGAGTCCGCGCGGCCGACGTGGCCGTGCGCTCGAAGATCGTCTCGCATGCCGTGCAGCGCGGCGTCAAGCTGGTGCCGGAAGTCAAGAACATCATCGCGGTCGCCTCCGGAAAGGGCGGCGTCGGAAAATCCACCACGGCCGTGAATCTCGCCCTGGCGCTCGCCGCGGAGGGCGCCTCGGTCGGCATGCTCGATGCCGACATCTACGGGCCATCACAACCGACGATGCTCGGCATCACTGGACGGCCCGAGTCGAAGGACGGCAAGAGCCTCGAGCCGATGACGGGCCACGGCATCCAGGCGAGCTCGATCGGGTTCCTGATCGACGTCGACACCCCGATGGTGTGGCGTGGGCCGATGGTGACCCAGGCGCTCGAGCAACTGCTGAAGGACACGAAGTGGCGCGCGCTCGACTATCTCGTGGTCGACCTGCCGCCCGGCACGGGAGACATCCAGCTCACGCTTGCGCAGAAGGTTCCAGTGACCGGTGCGGTGATCGTCACCACGCCCCAGGACATCGCGCTCATCGATGCGCGCAAGGGGCTCAAGATGTTCGAGAAGGTGGGCATTCCGATCCTCGGCATCGTCGAGAACATGTCGATCCACATCTGCTCGAACTGCGGGCACGAGGAATCGATCTTCGGCTCCGGCGGAGCCGAGCGGATGTGCAAGGACTACGGGACCGAGTTCCTGGGCGCACTGCCGCTTGACATGAGCATCCGCGAATATGCCGACTCGGGCAAGCCGAGCGTCGTGTCCGATCCGGACGGGCGCGTCGCGGAAATCTATCGGCGGATCGCGCGGCGCATTGCGGTCAAGATCGGCGACCTCCAGAAGGACATGAGCGGCAAATTCCCCAACATAGTGATTCAGAATACCTAGTCGGCGGTCGAAACCAATCGTTTGCCAGACGAGGCAGCGCCGCTTGTTGGAGCGGACGTCGCTCGACAGTCGGACGGGAGGTGCTGCGGATTGCAGGAGTCCGGACTGAAGACCGTACAATGCCGACTGTGATACGACGGCAGGAAACTAGGCATCAAACCCTGACGGCGCCGCGCAAGGCGCCGTCGTCGTTTGCGGGGAGGATTCAGTGAGCATCAAATCCGACAAGTGGATCCGCCGAATGGCGGAGGAGCACCGCATGATCGAGCCCTTCGAGCCGGGACAGGTCAAGTCGGTGGAGGGCCGCAAGGTCGTGTCGTTCGGCACATCGAGCTACGGTTACGACATCCGGTGCTCGCCGGACTTCAAGATCTTCACGAACATCAACTCCACGATCGTGGACCCGAAGGACTTCGACGCGAAGTCGTTCGTCGACTTTCGCGGCGACGTTTGCATCATCCCGCCCAATTCGTTCGCGCTCGCACGCACCGTGGAGTACTTCAGGATTCCGCGCAACGTCTTGACCATCTGCCTGGGCAAGTCGACCTACGCGCGCTGCGGCATCATCGTCAACGTGACGCCCTTCGAGCCAGAATGGGAAGGATTCGTCACGCTCGAGTTCTCCAACACCACGCCGCTACCGGCGAAGATCTATGCGAACGAGGGCGTGGCGCAGGTGATCTTCTTCGAGTCCGACGAGGTCTGCGAGACGTCGTACAAGGATCGCGGGGGGAAATATCAGGGTCAGCAAGGAGTAACGCTTCCGCGTATGGGGTAGGAAACTCATAATTGGCCGTTATTCCCGCGCAAGCGTGAATCCAGAGCGGGATTGATCCGTCACCGCTCCGCGCGCAGCACCAGGCCGGTCGCGAGGAGCACTGTCGCGCATCCGGCAATCATGCCGACGGTGATCGGCTCACCGAAAAACACGGCTCCCCAGAGCAGCCCGAACACCGGAATGAGAAAAGTCACGGTGAGCGCGCGCACCGGACCGATGCGCACGACCAGACGGAAATACGCGAGATAGGCGGCGGCCGTGCAAACAATTGCCAGCACGGCGACGCTCGCGACGGCACGCCCTGGCGGCAATCCGGTCGGCAATGCGAAGAGCGTCGCGGGTGCGAGAACGACGGCGGCACCCAGCTGACTGCCGAGCGCAAGCGTGAGCGGCGTCATGGTCCCGCCGAGCGCCTTGGCGTAGTGGCCCGCGAACCCGTAACAAGCCGAGGCGACCAGCGAGGCGACCGCGGCGGCGAACGTCCAGACCGTCACTGCGATCGGGCCCAGCCCGACCAGCAGTGCGACGCCTGCGACCCCGAGCAATATTCCGATGCCCTTGCCTAGCCCGAGCCGCTCGCGGCCGAGCGCCACGCCGAACAGGGCGCCGAACAGCGGGCTCGTGGCATTGAGCACCGCCATGTACGAGACGCTGATATGGAGCGCGGCAAATGCGAACAGCGCGAACGGAATGCCGGAGTTGAAGGCGCCAATGAAAAGATGTGTACGCCAGTCGGCGAGACGGGGCAGGCCTCGTCCGACCGCGACCGCGTAGCTGAACAGCGCGATTCCGGCAATCAGCACGCGCGTTTCCGCAAGCGCCAGTGCGCCGAAACTGGGTGCGGCGATGCGCATGAAGATGAAGGAAGCACCCCAGATGGCGGCGAGGCCGACGAGCAGAAGAGAATCGCGCGGTGTCATCGGAGAGGGAGTGTCGGAGGATTCGGGAAAGCGGCAAAGCGGCGAGCATACGCGCCCGATGCGCGCCGGGCACCCCGAATCTTGCGCGCGTCCACCACACGCGCCATGCCACGGTGATACTGTGCGCTCCGGAGGGAACTGTCATTCGCAGGAGCACCACATGGCCGACTTCACAGCACCCGATCCCGACTACGCGGCCCGGATCCTCGCGAGCTTCGAGCGCCAGGGAATCATGCGCCTCATCGGCGCGCGGATGACCCGGGTCGAGCCCGGGCACGTCGAGATCGAACTACCGTACCGCGAGGACCTGACCCAGCAGCACGGCTATTTTCATGCCGGCGTCACGAGCACGATCGCGGACTCGGCCGGGGGGTATGCGGGATTCACGCTGTTTCCGGCGGACAGTTCGGTGCTCACCGTCGAGTACAAGATGAACCTCGTATCGCCGGCGGAAGGCGAAAAGCTCGTCGCAGTCGGGCGGGTCAAGCGGAGCGGGCGCTCCCTGACCGTTTGCGAGCTCGAGGTCCTGGCCGTAAAGGACGGCGCTGCAAGATCCTGTGCCTACGGCCTGCAGACGCTGATGTGTCTGCGCGGCCGCCCGGACACGCCGAACGCAGGTTAGCCACCGATCCGCTCGTAAACGACGAACGCAAAACCGTGCGCGAAACCTGCGTTCGGCGGATGCGGCTCGCGCGATACTTCGTGCCAGGCGCCGGCGGGCAGTTCAGGAAATCGTGCGTCACCGTCGAAATCGGCGTCTATTTCCGTGAGGTGGAGACGATTCGCGCCAGGGAGCGCGGCGCGGTAGATTTCCGCGCCGCCGATCACGCAGACCTCGGGCACTGGGCCGGCTGCGGCATACGCGGCCGCGAGCGACGCCGCGACGATGCAACCCGGCGCAGCAAAGTCCGGAGATCGTGTCACGACGATGTTGAGCCGTTCCGGGAGCGGACGGCCGAGGCTGCCGAGGATCGACTCGTAGGTCCGTCGTCCCATCACGACAGGACGCCCGAGCGTAAGCGCCTTGAATCGGCGCAAGTCCTCGGGCAGTCTCCAGGGAAGCTCGTTGCGCCGTCCGATCACGCGATTGCGGGCAAGCGCGGCGACGAGGGTTATGCTCGGCACCATCTCGGCCTTTCTCCAGGAGCCGGCGGCACGCCACCCGGACGCTCGCGCGTAGTCCCCTGTATCATGACGATGGCATTTTGAGTATGCAACATCACAGGTTTGCAACTTTGCGTGGCCAGTCTAGCGGCCATATCGACAGTCAATGCGGCTCGGACTCTCGCACCGATATTACCCGCGATCGTTGCTGCGGCTGCTTGCGATAGGTTTCGCGGTGGTGGCGGCGCCGCTCGTGCTTGCGCTCGTCAATGCCGCGCTGTCGGTCCAGGACCTCGCGCGGCAAAGCGAAAGCACGATCGACCAGGCGGCGCAGGCCGCGCGCGGCTCCCGGCTTCTCATGGAACAGGCGCTTTCCATGGAGCGCATCGTGCGGCAGTACGTGATCCTGGACGACTCGGGCCTGCTCGTGGACTACATGAAGATCCGTGCAAACTTCAAACGCACCACGAGCGAGCTGTCGCTGCTGCCGCTCGACGAGGGGCAGCTGGCGGCGTTGAATCGCACGATCGACTGGGAGCAGGCACTGTTCCGCACGCTCGGCAAACCGCTCGGCGCAGCCGCCGAGCGCGGGCAGCTCGTTCAGGGCTACGTGGATCTTTCGGAGATGGCCAAAGCGGTGCTGAACGAGTCGACGCTGCTGATCGATCGCGAGGTCAACCGCGTTCGCGAATCGGCCGCGGACACGCAGCGGCTGCTGTACTTGCAACTCTACGCCGCGCTTCTGCTCGGTCTGCTGATTGCCGCCTTGTTCGCATTTCTCATCGCCCGGCCGATCGGGCAACTCGACCGCGCGATTCGCCAGCTCGGTGCGGCGGAATTTTCCAGCCCGATACGCGTCCAGGGTCCGGGCGATCTCGAGTATCTGGGCGAGCAGCTCGAGTGGCTGCGGCGCCGGCTGGTGGCGCTCGAAGAGCAGAAACTGCGCTTTCTGCGCCACGTGTCCCACGAGCTCAAGACGCCGCTCACCGCGCTGCGCGAGGGCACGGAGCTGCTCGCCGACGGAACGGCGGGAACGCTTTCCGCCCAGCAGAGGGAGATCGTCTCCATCCTGCAGGCGAACGGCGTGCAGCTGCAGCGCCTCATCGAGGACCTTCTGGACTACCAGCGCACGGTCGCAGCGATCGGTCAGATCGACCGCAAGCCACTCGACGTCGCGGATGTCGCCAGGGCCGTCGCCGAAACGCACAAGCTCGCCGCCGCGGCGCGTTCGATCAAGCTGGAAGTGTCTGCCTACCCGACGCCTGTGCTTGCCGATCGGGACAAGCTGCGAACGCTGCTCGACAATCTGGTGTCTAACGCGGTCAAGCACTCGCCCGTGGGCGGGACGATCACCATCGGGGTCTCGCAATCCGAGGGTGCGGCGTATGTCGATGTGATCGACCGCGGTCCGGGCATCGCGCACGAGCATCGCGAGAAGGTGTTCGACTGGTTCTTCCGGGGAGCACGGGCGCCAGGCGAGCGGGTTCAGGGCAGCGGCCTCGGTCTGGCCATTACGCAAGAGCTGGTGCGCGCGCACGAAGGCACGATCGAGCTGGTCGACGCGTCCGCGGGCGCGCACTTCCGCGTCAAGCTGCCGATTGGGGAGGGCACCGCGTGAAGTTCGGACGACGCGTGATCGAAGCGTTTCTCTGGTGCGTCATGGCGCTCGTGCCCGCGGCGTGCACCGCGCCCGGGACGGTCAATGAGACGGGCAAAGAGGCGGTCAAGGAGACTGTCACGGAGACTGTCACGGAGACTGTCCAGATTCCCATTCCCGAAGATATGAAGCAGCTCGCGGACCTCGTCGGCTACTACAGTCGTGTCGCGGCCATGAAGCCCGAAGAGCAGCGCCGCGAATACATGGCCGCGGGCCAGACCTTTTCCCGTGACGCCAGCCCATACAATCGCATTCGCGTCGCGCTGCTGGCCGCGATGCCGGGCACGTCGTTTCAGGACGACGTGCGGGCGATTAGCCTTCTGGAGCCGTACGCCAAGGCGGGGCCGACTTACGACAAGCTGCGCCAGTTCGGGGCGATCTTGCACGCGCAGGTCGCAGAAAGCGTGACGGCGCGTGGACGCGCCGAGCAACTCAGGGAGCAACTCGACGCGCTACGCGCGATCGAACGGACCATCATCGAGCGAGGGCAGCCGGCACCGCCGGCGAAACAATGACACCGAATCTGAACATTGCAAGGACACCAGTGACTCAACACAACGTACTCATCGTCGACGATGATCCCGACATCCTGAAGCTGCTCGGCATGCGGCTTTCGGCGGCAGGCTACGCAGTGCACTCCGCCGAAAGCGGCGAAAAGGCGCTTGCGTCGATCGCTGTCGCGCGGCCGGAAGTGGTGATCACCGATCTCAAGATGGGCGGCATGGACGGGCTGGCCCTCTTCGATGCGATCCGCACGTCGACACCTACGCTGCCGGTGATCATCCTCACCGCGCACGGGACCATTCCCGACGCCGTTGATGCGACCCGGCGCGGCGTTTTCGGATTCGTCCCGAAACCTTTCGACGGGAAAGCCCTCCTCGACCAGGTTGCGCAAGCAATCCGGCTCTCGGTGGGTGCGCCGACGGCGGAAGGCGAGGCGTGGCGCGCCGGAATCGTGACTGCGAATCCCGTGATGGAGGATTTGCTCCGGCAGGTGCATCTTGTTGCCCGCTCGGATGCGTCGGTGCTGATCTTCGGCGCCAGCGGCACGGGCAAGGAGCTGCTTGCGCGCGCGATTCACAACGCGAGCCCGCGGTCCGCGGAGCCTTTCGTCACCGTCAATTGCGCTGCGATTCCGGAGCCGTTGCTCGAATCCGAGCTGTTCGGGCACCGCAAGGGCGCGTTCACGGGTGCAAGCTATGATCACAAGGGCCTGTTCCAGGCGGCGGACGGCGGCACGATCTTTCTCGACGAGATCGGTGACATGCCGCTCGCCCTGCAGGCGAAGCTTCTGCGGACCCTTCAGGACCGCGAAGTGCGGCCGGTCGGCGCAACGCAGACGCTTTCCGTGGACGTCCGGATCATCTCGGCGACGCATCGCGATCTCGAAGGGCGAGTGACCAGCGGGGAGTTCCGCGAGGATCTCTACTATCGGCTGAACGTCGTGTCGTTCAGGCTGCCGGCGCTGGCCGACCGCCGCGAGGACATCGTCCCCCTCGCGCAGCACTTTCTCAAATCGGTCGCGCTGCGCTATGCGAAGGACGTGCGCACTTTTGCGCCCGAGGCGCTCGAGCTCCTGATCGGTGCGCCCTGGCCGGGTAATGTCCGCCAGCTCCAGAACGTGATCGAGCAGTCGGTCGCGCTCTCGACCGGCACGATCATCCCTGCCACGCTGGTCCAATCCGCACTGCGGGCAGAACCGCAGGGACTGACGCCGCTGGACGAGGCGAAGCGCGCCTTCGAGCGCGACTATCTGATCCGGCTGCTGCGCATCACGGGCGGAAACGTGACTAAGGCGGCGCGCCTTGCACGGCGCAACCGGACGGAATTCTACAAACTGCTCGAACGCCATCAGTTGCAGCCCGCGATGTTCAAGGAGGCCAGGCAGGGAGCATGAAGCCCTTTCTTTCGGGCGTGTGCTTCCGCGGCCGCCTCGCCGCAGTGTCGCGGCGCTCGCTCGTCTGCTGGCCGTTGGCGGTCGCGTGCGTGCTCGCCGCGTGCGGGCCGCTCGAGCCGATCCGACCGGGTGCCGAAGACCCCGAAACCGTGACGCGTGCCATCAATCTTTCGGGTTTTCCGCCCGAGTTCCGGCGCGGATTCACCGACGGCTGCACCGCAGTCCGCGCTGGGCAAGCCGGCACGCGGCCGAAGGAAGGCGGACAGTACGGGGTCGGTTGGCACGACGGGTTTGACTACTGCAGCCCGCAAAAGGCGCACTAGTTCACGTTCGGCAGCATGCCTGGTCGGGTCCGCCGCCCGCCACCTTTACGTTGGGAGCGCGTTGAGCGGCACCTGACGCGCATGCTGTCGTCCGCTGGCGACAGCGCAACCTCCTGAAGGGCCGGGCTCTCACGCGCGAAGCGCGCGCGACCCGTCGGGGCGAGGCGACATCGCGGAGGGACTATCGCGCGGCATACCTTCCTCTAACTTCCTGAGCAACAAAGAAAACCTGTTCCTGGCACGCGCATTGCGCGGAGACGGAGGTCTAGCGGAGGAGTCGGCCGTCATGGAACAGATCGGGAGAAAACGGTTGCATCCCCTCATGGTGGGAGCGGCCGTCGCGGTGCTGATCGTAAGCCTCGTGGGCATTGGCGCCATGTCGGGACGCGTACCGCTCACCGGCTCACGTGCGCCGCAGGAAGGACCGGAATCCGCAGCGAAGCGGTTCGATGGGGCGCGTACGATTGCGCAGCAGCCCGAGCGCGCCGCCGGGACGCAACTCTGCGACACGTGCGGCACCGTGGAGTCGGTACGTGCGCACGTGGTGAGAAGCGACAGCATTGCAGCCGGCAGCGTGGCGGGCGGCGACGTCGGTCGTCGGCGGACCGTCCATCGCGTGACGATCAGGATGGATGACGGCTCCTACCGTACGATCTCGCAGCCGATCGAGCCTGGATATGGCGTCGGCGAAAAGGTGCGCATCATCGACGGTTCGGTCGTGGCGCGCGAGTAGCGCGGCGCACGCGCTGGCGACCGTCCGAAGACTCCCTGGAGAGCTCCTCCGAGCGAATGCAAGTCTCGAGCTCTCCGCTTAGGCCCGCTTCCCTCCCACGCGGGCTTTTTTTTGTTCGCCCGCAAGGTGCGTGTTCACGCATGCTCCGCAAATCCGGTGGAAAATCACACTTGCTCGAGCTTGTCACAGAATTTAACAGTCGGTCGGTACTCCCCTCCGGATGCATGGCATACACTCGCCGCGCCTAGCCTGATCGCATGCCACCGGCATCGATCGGGGGAAGCGTAAGCGGGGAGAGTGGGCGCAAGGCCCCTCTTTGGACACGGCGGGACTTTGTCCCGCCGTTTTTTCTGGCCTAGACGGCGATCGGGGCCTTGATCGCCGGATGCGGGTCGTAGCCCTCCAGCGTCAAGTCCTCGTATTGAAAAGAAAATATATCGCGTACGGCTGGATTCAGACGCATGCGTGGCAACTCTCGAGGTGCGCGGGACAGCTGCTCGCGCGCCTGCTCGAGGTGATTCAGGTACACGTGCGCATCGCCCAAGGTGTGAACGAACTCGCCCGGCTTGAGACCGCATACCTGCGCCATCATCAGCGTGAGCAGCGCATAAGAGGCGATGTTGAAGGGGACGCCGAGAAAGATGTCCGCGCTGCGCTGGTAGAGCTGGCAGGAGAGCTCGCCTCGCGCGACGTAGAACTGGAAGAATGCGTGGCACGGCGGCAGCTTCATCTTCGGCACGTCCGCCGGATTCCATGCCGTCACGATGTGCCGGCGCGAGTCCGGATTCTCCTTGAGCGACCGCACGACCGCCGCGATCTGGTCGATGGTGCCGCCCGTGCGCGTGGGCCAGTTGCGCCACTGGTAGCCATAGACCGGACCCAGCTCGCCGTCCGCGTCGGCCCACTCGTCCCAGATCGTCACGCCGTGCTGCTGCAGCCAGCGCACGTTGGTCTCGCCGCGCAGAAACCACAGCAGCTCGTAGACGATCGACTTTAGATGCAGCTTCTTGGTGGTCAGCAACGGAAAGCGGTCGCGCAGATCGAAGCGTAGCTGCCCGCCGAAAACGGAGAGCGTTCCAGTACCGGTCCGGTCCGACTTGTTCGCGCCATGCTCCAGCACGTGACGCATCAGATCGAGGTATTGCCGGTCGACGGGATTGGTCATGGCTACAACCTGTCTCGGAAAGTCCCGGAACCTATCTCAAAATACGACTGCCGCCGCTAGCGGGGGGATTTACAAGGGGCGCGCCCCTTGTTCGTTTGGGGATATACAAGGGGGATTTCCCCCTTGTTCGTACGACCGCTCTTTTCTGAAGCAGCATACCGGCGATTTCGAGATACCTTCTAATGCGTGATGTGGGCGAACAGATCCCGGGCCGACAAGAATCGATCGTCCGGCTTCTTCGCCATCAGCCGGTCGATCAGCGGCTGGTAGCCGGTGAGCCCAGCGGGCAGGACCGGCGTCGGCGCATGAACATGCTGGTATGCGAGCGCCGATGGATTGTCGCCCTGATAGGGTGTCTCGCCGGTGAGCATCTCGAAGAGAATGCAGCCGACGCTGTAGAGGTCGCCGCGGGGGTCGTGCGTATGGCCGAGACACTGCTCGGGGCTCATGTACAGCGGCGTCGCCATCACCATGCCGCGCTGGGTGAGGGTGGACGTGGCATCGAGCTCGCGCGCTAGCCCGAAATCGAGGATCGCCAGGCGACCGTTCGCGCGGAACATGATGTTCGCGGGCTTGAGGTCCCGGTGAACCACACCCGCAGAATGCACCGCATCGAGCGCCCTGGCGATCTGGACCAGGATCTTGAGCGATCCCATCGATCCCAACCCGGCGCGAATGCGCATGTTGAGGTCGCCACCCGGGAAATACTCCATCGCGAGAAACGGAAAGTCGTCGGTGAATCCTTCGTCGAAAATCATCACGACGTGCTCGTTCTGGATCCGCTGGATGATCTTGTACTCGCGCAGGAATCGCTGCCGGAAGTTCTCGTCGCGACGCAGTCGCGGGTCGAGAACCTTGAGCACGAGCTGCAGCCCGTCCTCCTCGCGTTCGGCGAGATACACCTTCGACATGCCGCCCTCGCCGATTCTGCGCAGCACACGATAACCCGGGATGGCGACCGCCTGCGTGTCGAGCGGCCGGCCAATCTCGCTTACCCTGAGAGGCTGCGTGAGGAGGAGTGAATCCACGTCGCGTCGCGTCTCGTGCGCCTCGGCGATCGCTTCGCGGATCGCCGAGGCGAAGCGCTCCGGGCTGAGATCTTTTTTCCTGAGGCAGTCGGACGCTCCGGCCTTGATGGCTCGCACGGCCGTCTCCTCTCCGCCCTTCTCGGAGATGATCAGCGTGGGCGGCACGCGCCCTTCGAGCCGGAACTCGCGCAGCCAGTCGAGTCCGTCGGCGTTCTCGCCCGGCACGTCGTCGAGCACGAGACAGTCGAACCGACCCCAGTCGAACCCGGCGACGGGGCGGCCCTGTACGGCGGGATCCCAGGCCAGCACGGCAGCCTCGGGAAGCGCGTCCGCCAGCATGCGCCGCGCGTGCTCGCGGAACGTGGCGGAATCATCGATGAGCAGGACGCGCATGGGACGGTTTCGAAGGCTTCAGGATGATAACGGGTTCCCGGACCGCCTTCTACGTGGCGGAATCAGGATCAGTGACGCAATCACCGCTATGGCGAACAGAACGTACGCCGTTGCGAAGACCCACTCGGGAAGATCGTAGTAGAGGAGCCGGCCGACCCAGCGCCCGATGAACCCCGGACCGTCGGGGCTCGACCGGCGCAGTGCGTCCTCCCAGACCGTAAGCGGGCATGCCATGCCGACGAGGGCCTCGAGCGCGACGAACACGATCGCGCCCACGTGCACGTACCGGAATGCCGGATTGCGGACCCACGCCCAGCGGAGCACGGCTCCCAGCAGGATCAGCGCGAAGCCGCCGACGACGAACAGAACGAACGCGAAGTGAACGACGAGAATGAAATCGGCGAGCAGGCTGCTGCGCACGCTTCCCTGCGCGCTAAGGACTGGGGCCGGTCGCGACCGGGCGCGACGGATCGGCGCACCACTCGCTCCACGAGCCCGCGTAGAGGCGCGAGCCGGCGAGGCCGGCGATCTCCATCGCAAGGAGGTTGTGGCACGCGCTCACTCCGGAGCCGCAGCTGTGCACGACGCTGGTCGGCGCGACATCGCCGAGCAGGGGCGTCCACTGCGCGCGCAGTGTCTCGGCCGACTTGAACACGCCGCCTTCGGCGAGATTGCCCTGGAACGGTCGATTGATCGATCCTGGAATGTGGCCGGCGACCGGATCGAGCGGCTCGGTCTCGCCGCGGTAGCGCTCGGCGCCGCGCGCGTCGACGACGACGATCGACGGATCGCGCAGGTGGGCCAGCACGTATGCGGCATCGACCGGGGCTTCGCGGACTGTCGGATCGAACCGTGTGGGCGCCGGCGTCGGGACTGCGCTGGTTTCGGGACGCTCCTCGCGCAGCCATTTGCCCCAGCCGCCGTCCAGCACTGCCACCGCATCGTGGCCCAGCCAGCGCAGCATCCACCAGAGGCGCGCTGCGAAGCTGCCGCCCTGTGCGTCGTACGCCACGACCTGCTTGGTGCGATCGACTCCCGCAGCGCCGAGAGTGCGTGCGAAGCTTTCCGGATCGGGCAACGGGTGCCGGCCGTTACGTCCCGTAGGGGGCGCCGAGAGGTCTGTGTCGGAGTGCAGGAAGCGCGCGCCGGGTACGTGCGACTTCGCGTACTCGCGCGCGCCGAGCTCCGGGCGCGAAAGGTCGTGGCGACAGTCGAACACGACCCAACCAGGATCATCGAGATGACGGAAGAGTTCTTCGGCGGAGACAAGGGTCGTATAGGGCATCGGTCAGTGGCAAGTGTCGAAAGAAATGCAAGCGACGAGGAATGAACCGCTAGATGCCCGACCGGCCTGCTTGCGAAAGTTGGGGCGCCAGTTGCCTGCGCAGGAACTCGTGAAAGTGCACCATTCCGTCCTCGGTCGGAGACTGATACGGTCCGCGATCGTCGGCGCCGCGCATGTAGAGCGCCTGTCGTCCGCGCTGTAGGCGCTCGCAGGCACCCGCATCTTCGGCGGCGGTTTCCAGATAAGCGGCCTGATGGGCCGTCACGATTTGCGGCTCGAAGTGAAAAATTTCTTCCGGATAGAAGAAGTCCACGACATTCGTGGTGTGGGTGGGGGAACGGGGAATCAACGTGCTGACCACCAGCGCCTCCGGGTACCACTCGAGCATCACGTTCGGGTACAGGATGAACCAGAGCGTTCCATAGCGCGGCGGCTCGCCGCCCTGATGCGCAAGCAGCACTTCCTGGTATTTCGCATAGGCCGGCGTGCCGGGGCGCGTGAGGCCTTCGTACACGCCGAGCACCTGATTTGACCACCGCTCGCCGAACTCCCAGCTGAAATTACCCGGGTCCACGAACTTGGACACCCCGGGATGGATGGCTTCGACGTGGTAGAGCTCGAGATACACCTCGAGAAAGGACTTCCAGTTGAACGGCAGCTCGTCCACCGTGGTCCCGTGGTAGACGAGCCCCGAGTAGTCGAACTCGTGAGCGAGCGAGAACGCGGCGAGGTCCTTCGCCACATCGCGCGGGCCGGCGAAGAGCAGACCGCGCCAGTTCTGCAGGGGCCACGTCTCCAGGTCGCGGCAGGGGCGGTCCTCGAATTCCGGGGCGCCGATCAATTTACCTTGCAGGTCGTAAGTCCAGCGGTGCATCGGACAGACGATGTTGTGCAGGTTGCCGCGCCCCTCGAGCATCAGCGCCTGGCGGTGACGGCAGACGTTGCCGAGCAGGCTGACTCCCGCATTGCTGCGCGCGAGCATCTGCCCGTGTCCGGCCCAGGCGAGCGTATGATAGTCGCCGACCTCGGGCACCATCGCCACGTGGCCGACATACCCGTGCGTGTCCACGAAAACCGTCTGCTGCTCGAGCGCGAAAATCTCGGGATCCATGTACCAGCTGACTGGAAGTTGCGGCTGGCTGGCGGCGAGGTCGGCGATGCGCTGCGGTATGTCTGCCATCGAGTGGGGTCCCGGTCTCTTTCGGCTTGCGGTTCAACCTTGGTCCTCCGGCACGAGGACGCAACGGGCGGTCGCACGCATGCTGTCGCATATGATACCCAGAACCCGGAGTGTCCAATGAAATGCCAAGCGTTTGCGACCCGTAAGGAGCGATTTGACCCTCCCGAGGCCGTTGGGCTATTTTCGCGTCTCTTCCCCCCAGCGCGTTCCTGCCGAGATCTCCCGAAATGACCAAGCCTGCGAAGACCGAGTCGGTGCTCACGTTCGAGAGCGCGCTTGCCGAGCTCGAGAAGCTCGTGGCGAGCATGGAATCCGGCAAGCTGACACTCGAGCAATCGCTCGCCGCGCATCAGCGCGGCCTCGAGCTCGCGAAATTCTGCCAGTCGACGCTTGCGCAGGCCCAGCAGCAGGTCCGCGTCCTCGAGGAAGAGACTCTGAAGGCCCTGCCGGGTGCCGAGTCGAACGCCTGACTTGCAGACGTGGATGGCCGCCATTCAGGCGCGTGTCGAGGCGGCGCTCGAGCGCTGCCTGCCGTCGCGCGACCAGCCTCCGCAGCGCTTGCACGAAGCGATGCGCTACGCGGTGCTGGGCGGTGGAAAGCGTGTTCGCCCGTTGCTCGCCTTCGCGGCGGGAGAGGCGGTCGGCGCTTCCGCCGAACGGGTCGAAGCGGTCGCGTGCGCGGTCGAGCTGATTCACGCGTATTCGCTCGTTCACGACGATTTGCCGTGCATGGACGACGACGTGCTGCGGCGCGGTCGGCCCACGGTGCATGTGGAGTTCGACGAGGCGACTGCGCTCCTGGTGGGCGACGCGCTGCAAGCCGCTGCGTTCGAGCTTGTCTCCAATGTGCCGGCCGGCGGCGACCACGGCGGGCAGCTCGAGCTGGTCCGGCTGCTCGCGCAGGCCGCGGGCTCGCGCGGCATGGCGGGTGGACAGGCCATCGATCTCGCAAGCGTGGGAAAGTCGCTCACGCTTCCCGAGCTCGAGTTCATGCACATCCTGAAGACCGGCGCGCTGATCCGGGCGTCGGTGACGCTCGGTGCGCGCTGCGGATCGCCGAGCCCGGCCGCGCTCGATCGCCTCGATCACTATGCCAAGGTGATCGGGCTCGCTTTCCAGGTGGTCGACGATACGCTGGACGCGGCAGCCAGCACGGCGACGCTCGGCAAGACTGCGGGCAAGGACGCCGAGCAGGGGAAGCCCACCTACGTCTCGCTGCTCGGCCTCGCTCGATCGCGCGAGCTCGCGGAGGAGCTGCGCGGCGAAGCGCACAATGCCCTCGCGGAATTCGATGCGCGAGCGGACATGCTGCGTGAGCTCGCCGACTTCGTCGTGCTGAGGCGCTTTTGACGCGCATGGTGAGCCGCGCCGACGGGTCGCACAAGCCCACGCGCGCGGCATTGAATCTCGGGGGCCTGGCCGCTCGCTGGCCGTCGGCGCAGGATAGAATGCAACGATGAGCAATCGGGAGGAGCTGGCCGAGATGACAATTGGGGCCGGCGTGGGGGCCGGTGTGAGCCACGGACGCGGAACGGACTACGATCCGAAGTCGTTTACGCTCCTCAAGACGATCGACGATCCGCGCGCGCTGCGAGCGCTCGAGCGCAGGCAGCTCGCCCAGGTCGCCGACGAGCTACGCGCGTACATTTTGGACTCCGTGAGCCGCACGGGAGGTCACCTCTCTTCGAACCTCGGCACCGTCGAGCTCACGATCGCGCTGCATTACGTGTTCGATACGCCGGAGGATCGGATCGTCTGGGACGTCGGCCATCAGAGCTATCCGCACAAGATTCTCACTGGACGGCGCGAGGCCATGGCGCGGCTGCGCATGTTCGGCGGCGTGTCGGGCTTTCCACTGCGCGCCGAGAGCCTCTACGACACGTTCGGCACCGCACATTCGTCGACGTCGATCAGCGCTGCGCTCGGCATGGCGCAGGCCGCGCGCCTGAAAGGCGAGCATCGTCACGCCATCGCGGTGATCGGTGACGGTGCGATGTCGGCGGGCATGGCCTTCGAGGCGCTCAACAACGCGGGGGTCACCGATCTCGACATCCTCGTGATCCTCAACGACAACGAGATGTCGATCTCGCCGCCGGTCGGCGGCCTCAACCGCTATCTTGCGCGACTCATATCGGGCAGCGTGTTCCAGGGTGCCCGCCGGGCGGGGGAGAAAGTTCTGCGTGCCGTACCGTCGCTGCTCGAATTCGCCAAGCGGGTCGAGGAGCACGCGAAAGGCATGCTTGTCCCGTCGACACTTTTCGAGGAGTTCGGGTTCAACTACTTCGGCCCGATCGATGGCCACGACCTCGATTCCCTGGTTCCGACCCTGAATAACCTGAAGCAGCTCGAGGGTCCGCGATTCCTGCACGTGATCACGCGCAAGGGACAGGGCTACAAGCTCGCGGAGGCCGATCCGGTCCTCTATCACGGGGTATCGAAGTTCGCGCCCGAGGCCGGGATTGCATCCGGGAAGGGCGGCGGAAAGCTGACGTTCACGCAGGTGTTCGGGGACTGGCTATGCGACATGGCGGCGCGCGATTCCCGGGTCGTGGGGATCACGCCGGCGATGCGCGAGGGATCGGGCCTGGTGAGATTCGCGAACGAATTTCCCGATCGCTACTTCGACGTGGGCATCGCGGAACAGCACGCAGTCACGTTTTCGGCCGGATTGGCATGCGAAGGCATGAGGCCGGTGCTCGCGATCTACTCGACCTTCCTGCAGCGCGGCTACGATCAGCTGATACACGACGTGTGTATCCAGAATCTGCCGATACTCTTCGCGCTCGATCGCGCCGGACTGGTGGGTGCCGACGGCGCAACCCACCAGGGCGCGTTCGACCTGTCATACCTGCGCTGCCTGCCGAACATGGTCGTGATGACACCGGCGGACGAGAACGAGTGTCGCCAGATGCTCTACACCGGACTGTCGCTCGAGCAGCCGGTGGCCGTGCGTTATCCGCGCGGCAGCGGTCCTGGCGCAAGTCTCGAAGCTGAAATGCGAGCGCTGCCGATCGGCAAGGGGGAAGTGCGCCGCCGGGGCAGGAAGATCGCCATTCTCGCTTTCGGCACGCTGCTCAAGTCCGCGCTCGAGGCGGGCGAGGCGCTCGACGCGACGGTGGTCAACATGCGCTTCGTCAAGCCGATCGATGCGGTCCTCGTCGAGGAGATCGCCAGTAGCCACGAGCTCATCGTGACGGTCGAGGAGAATGTCGTGGCGGGCGGCGCCGGCGCGGCCGTCGCGGAGACGCTTGCAGAACGCCGCCTTGCCCCGTCGATGCTGCATCTCGGACTGCCTGATCGGTTCGTCGACCACGGCGACCAGGCCCAGCTTGTGGCAAGCGTGGGGCTGGACACGGCGGGCATTCTGGCGGCCATCCGGGCACGGCTCGACAGCTGATGCGCGCGCGGAGGAGCCGGGGCGGGGAAAGCCGGAGAGCCCTATGCTAGAATCGTCCGACTTTTCGAGTCGTTTTACGTTTCCCGCGTTTCAACTGCCGCGCGCATGAACACCCGCCTTCCCACGACCGCCATTCCCGATGTCCAGAGCGCTGCGGACACGCGCCGGCTCGCGATCGACAAGGTCGGCATCAAGGCGATACGCCATCCGGTGCGGGTCGCAGAGCGCGGCGGCGGCGTACAGCACACCATCGCGACGTTCAACATGTACGTCGGGCTGCCGCATCAATTCAAGGGCACCCACATGTCGCGATTCGTGGAAATACTGAACGCCCACGAGCGCGAGATCTCCGTCGAGACGTTTCAGACGATGCTGCTAGAGATGGTCGAGCGGCTCGAGGCGGAATCGGGACACGTCGAGATGAGCTTCCCGTACTTCATCAACAAGTCGGCACCGGTATCCGGGGTGCAGAGCCTGATGGACTACGACGTGACGTTCGTCGGGGAGATCGCACGGGGCAAGCCGCACTTCGAGATGAAGGTGGTGGTCCCGGTGCAGAGCCTCTGCCCGTGCTCGAAGGAGATTTCCGAGCGGGGCGCGCACAACCAGCGCTCGCACATCACGATCGTTGCGCGCACGCGCGGATTCGTCTGGATCGAGGAGATCGTCGAACTGGCCGAGCGGGGCGCATCGTGCGAGCTCTACGGCCTGCTGAAGCGGCCGGACGAGAAGTACGTCACCGAGCGCGCCTACGACAATCCGAAGTTCGTCGAGGACATGGTGCGGGACGTCGCCGCAGCGCTCAACAAGGACGATCGGATCGAGTGGTACCAGGTCGAGTCCGAGAACTTCGAGAGCATTCACAACCACTCGGCCTACGCGCTGATCGAGCGAGACAAGTCTCGCCGTGAAGGGTAATAGGCCGCGGTAGAGCGCTCGCTCAGGCGCTTCGAGCAAACCGCGCGGGCGTGCTGGGTCAAAGCCTTTCGAATCAGCAAGTCGGGAGGCCCCTTGTAAATCCCCCGGAACGAGCAAGGGGCAAGCCCCTTGTATATCCCGACTTGAGGGACCGTTGGCCTCTATCGAACGTCGCCGACCCGGTGAAGTGCCTTCTCGCGGCGCTGTTCGCCGCACTTTCCTGGCGGCTTCGCCCGCCGCATTCGCCGCCCCGACTGTGATGGTCATGTCGCTCGGGCTGGATCGCGCGGATGTCGTGATCAACGGCTCGGTCATCCGTTCGCTGCGCAGCGGCCAGACGTCTCCCGAAGGTGTGCGGCTGGTTTCTGCGACGCGCAGCGAGGCGCTCATCGAGATCGAGGGGCGGCAGTTCGTGTTCACGCTCGGCGGAACCAATGCGCCCAAGGCCTCGATCAGGGCCGATCGCGCGGGACACTTCTGGACGACCGCATTCATCAATGGCGCAGCCATGCCAGTGCTCATCGACACCGGCGCTACGTTCGTGGCGATTCCGGCCGAGCAGGCCGAGCGAATGGGGATCCAGTACGGCGAGGGACAGCGCGTCAACATCAAGACGGCGGGGGGCGTCCGCGCCGGCTATCGCGTCAGTCTGGCGAGCATCCGCGTCGGAGACATCACGCTCTACAACGTCGACGGCGTGGTGATGGCGGGCGGCGCGGACGGACTCGAGGCGGTGGTGATCGGCACGAGCTTCCTGAACGGCGTGGAGTGGCACCGTGCCGGCGACACGTTGACGCTCACGCAGCGCAGGTGACACGCAACAGCGTGCGGTCTCGCTCAGCGGGAAGGAGGGTAACGGGAGGGAACCAGCCGGTTCCCTCCTGTTCGTGACCTACCTGGCGAGGCGCCCCCGAAGCGGGCGGCTAGAAGCGCTTCTTCAGGACCATCAACCCGCCGTCGTGCTGGATATCCATCCGGCTGAGAAATGTCATGCCGAGCAGCGGGACGTTGAGGCCGCGATCGATCACGACGGCGTCCACGTTGTTCAGCGTGACATCACCGATGGTCACGGTATCGAGTTTCACCTTGTAGGCAGTCGTCGGACCGCCAGCGGTCTGGACCATCCCTTTCGGCGCACCGGAATACTTGATGCCTGCCCGGCTGGCCATCTGCGCCGGTAGCGCGACCATGGTTGCGCCGGTATCGACGAGAAATCTTATCGACGTTCCGTTCACCGAGCCGTTGGCCATGTAATGCCCATTCGCGTCTGCGCTCAGGCGAACCGTCTGTGCGCCGCCCGATGATTTCGAGACGTAGGGCTGGCCCATGCGGATCGACCGGCGCTGACCGTCGATCGCGAAAATTGCCGTTTCGCCCTCGACCGCAAGCAACTGCACGCCGCCCGCGCCGCGTTGCCCGATTCGCATGGTGGATGGCGCGGCGCCGTCGATGCTGACGACTGCCTTGCTTCCGAAAAGCCCGACCACGCGCACGTCCACGGCGAGCGCCGTATGGGCGGTCGCCAGGAGGACCAAGGTTACAATAAGCTTCGCGCGCATGAGCATGAGCACCTATCCTGCCGCGTTTTGATCGCAGCACCATCGCACTGTCGAGCAACACAGGGCCAATATTGCACTGCAATCGGAATTATGAAGCCGATCGCCATACTGAGATACCACCGGAACGAGGGTCCGGGTTATTTTGGCGCATACCTGGACCGAAAGGGTGTGCCCTGGACCCTCATTCGGGTCGACGAAACGGAAAAAGTGCCTGGGAATCCGCGCGCTTTTTCGGGCATCGTGTGCATGGGTGGCCCGATGAGTGTGAACGATGATCTGCCGTGGATTCCCGAAGTGCTGGAGCTCGTGCGCAGGGCAGTGGGTGCGGAGGTGCCTGCGCTCGGACATTGCCTCGGCAGCCAGCTGATGGCCCGCGCGCTCGGCGGCACGGTCTCGCTCAATCCGGTCAAGGAGATCGGTTGGGGATGCGTCGACGTGGCGCGCAACGACACGGCGCGGCACTGGTTCGGCGATGTGCGCACGTTCGAGAGTTTTCATTGGCATGGTGAAACCTTCACGCTTCCTGCTGGCGCCACGCGGATTGCCTCCAACGCACATTGCGAGAATCAGGCGTTCGCCGTCGGGCCACACCTCGCCATGCAATGTCACGTGGAGATGACCGCGGAGCTGATCCGCGCATGGTGCCTGAGCGCGAAACGGGACCTGGAAGCGTCGCAATCGAGCCCGGCGGTGCAATCCGCGGCGGAGATGGAAGAGCGGATTGACGAACGCCTCGTTGCGCTGCACGAGGTGGCCGATCGGCTCTACGATCGCTGGATCGAGGGACTCGCCACGTGAGGACAACCATGCGAGCCTTGCGAATCGTCCGGCAGATGTCCCGTACGGCTCTCGCCGCGGCCCTCCTGTTTGCGAGCGGAGCCGGTCACGCGGCCGTGAGCTGGCGCTATGTCGAGAGCGTCGACGGGGCGCGATCCGCGAGTACCTATGCCCAGGGGCGCACGCCCGGAGGGCAGGTCGCGATGCGGCTGGAAGTGCGTTGCCAGCCGGGGGCCGATGCCACTGCGAGCATCGTCTACGTGATCAGGCGTGCCAACGTGATCAGCGGCTTCAACTTTACGGCGTTCGAGGGCCCGGATGCTCCCGCTTTGCAGCGCAAGCTCGCGACCATTCGCGTCGTCGCACTGCGGCGGGACGTCTCGGTGTCCACTGCGATGTCCGGGCACTTTCTCGAAGACGGAAGCTTTGCGTTCACGCTGAGCGCGCCGCTCGTCGGCCGCAACGAGGTGAAGTGGCTCACCGACGCGATGATTCTCGGCGCGGTGCTGGTCGTCGTGACCGTGCAGGATCCGGTCAACCGGGACAAGCGCGTCTATGCGCAGTTTCAGGCCAGCCAGGCGTCGGCGCCGGTGACCAATGTCATGGATGGCTGCGCCGGAGCGCGCTAGCGAGCCCGCCCGCCAGGTCAGTCGCGGAAGTTGCCGAACTGCAGCGGGATGTCGGTGACCGACTTGCGGACGAGTTGAATGACCTCCTGCAAGTCGTCTTTCTTCCCGCCGGTCACGCGTACCGCGGCGCCCTGGATCGATGCCTGGGCCTTGAGCTTCGATTCCTTCACGAGCTTGACGATCCGCTTGGATGTGTCCTGCTCGATCCCGTTCCGGACGTTGACGACCTGCCTGACCTTGTTCCCGCTCGCCTTCTCGATTTCCTTCGGATCGAAAGCGCGCACGTCGACGTTGCGCTTGGCGCATCTCGCCACGAGCAGATCCATCACCTGCTTGAGCTTGAATTCGTCGTCGGCATGCAAGGTCAAGGTCAGGTCGCTGAGCTCCACGCGCGCGTCGGAACCCTTGAAATCGAAGCGATTGGTGATCTCCTTGTTGGCCTGATCGATCGCGTTCTTGAGCTCCATCTGGTTGACTTCGGAGGTGATGTCGAATGACGGCATGGGATTGTTCCTCGGGAGGTTGGAGCGGTGCGGCGCGAGCGGCACACGGACTGGGATGATTCTATCGCGCGAGCCAGTCGTTCGCGCCTAGTTTCCGATCTTCGGACGCCCGAGCAGCACGAACGCGCCGGCACACGACCATAGCGCGATGAAGGCATAGGCAATGCCATACGAAGTGGCCTCGGCGACAGCTCCGAAGGCGAGCGGGCCGACGATCAAGCCGGCATACGCCGTGATGAGCATTCCACCGGTGACGTGACCGACTTCCTCCACCGGCGCTTCGCGCACGATCTCGGCGAAGAACACGCCGTTCCAGCCGCTCGAAGCGATGCCGAACAGGATACAGGCTCCCGCGAGGACCTCGAGCGACATGGAGGGTCCGGCCAGACCAACCAACACTGCCGCGGCGGACATCGCGAATCCCATGCCCGCGAGCAGCGGGCGCGCCGGAAGTCGATGCCCTGCCAGCGCACCGGAGCCCAGACGCCCCAGAAACCCGCCGAACTGAGCGGCGGCGAGCAGGGCGCCGGCGGTCGCGAGCGATTTCCCGGCGCTCGCGACGAGAAAGCTCACGAGAAATCCGTTGAGGGCGATCTGCATGGCGTGAAAGCCGAAGGACGCGATCGCAAGCTGGCGCATGGCGGGCGTGACGATCACCTGCCTGAGGAGCGCGATGATCGCGGCGACATGCGGGGCGCGCGGGGCGGCGGCAGGTGCATCGTAGGTGCGACGAAACGGCTCCAGCGCGAATGCGTAGGCAAGCGCGAGAACGGCCCCGCCAGCTAGCGCGCCGCGCCACCCGAGCCAAGGCAGCAGTGCGGGCTGCACGATGCCCGTCAACATCCCGCCGAGTTGAACGCCGGTCTGCTTGAGCGAGAAGATGAACGGGCGCCGATCCGGCGGCGTCACGCGCGCGAGGAGCTGCGAGCTGGACGGGGTTTCCACTCCGCAGCCGAACCCCACGAGCAGCGGCAGCGCGGCCAGGGCCGCAAGCGATCCCTGCGCGCCCGCCGCAAGACCCGCGGCGCAGAACACCAGGCATGCCTGCGATGTTCGCAACGCGCCGAGTCTTCCGATGATGCTGCCCGCAGCGAGGGAGCTCGCGAGTCCGCCGATCCAGAGAATCGCCGAGTAGGCCCCCAGGAGCGTGGTGGGCACACCGAGGTCGGCGCCGATCGCCGGTGCGAGCACCGGCACGGTGAGGAAGCTCAGCGCAGTGAACACCTGCACGAGGTTGAGCAAAAGCGCGGCGCGCAACGCTGCGTTCATTGCGGGCGTGCTGTCGGATCAACGACCGTCGCGGCGAACGAATCGCGGCGTCACGCACCGCCGCGGAAGCAGGAGAATCCCCAGGGGGTCACCTTCATCGGGAGATGGTAATGCTGCGCGGCGTCCGCGATACCGAATCGGTACGAAACGACGTCGAGGAAAGGCACGTCCGGGAGCGCCACGCCGACCGCACGGTAGTACGCGCCCACGTGGAACAGCGCCTCGTATTGGCCCGGTGCAAACGCGTTCGCGAACGCGGGTTCCTCGACGAGGCCCTTCGCGCTCACGATGCCGCTCGCGATCAGCGTGCGCTCCGGCTCGAACCGGTAGACCTCGACCCGCATCCAGGCCGCGACCACGCCGCGCGAGACGTCCACGACGTGGATTGAGATTCCGCCGGTCACAGACACTTGAGACTCTCCTGGTCAAATCGGTGCGCATCGCGCACTGGGGCGGCCGTCATCCTGGTGCGAATTCGGCACCGCCATAAAGCGTGGGAATCACGATCCCGCCCACCGCGATCCGCTCGCGATAGCGTTCAAGACGCGCGCTCGTTTCAGCCGGCACGCTGCTGCCGAGCGCGAGGCGCACAGCCTCCGGATAGTGCACCCCGTATCGCTTGATGATGTCACCCTTGAGCAGATTGTCGCGCAGATCGCGCACAGCCATCTCGATCGCATAACCGGGATCGGCAACCGCCGCAGCCACGTACGCATCGGGCTCGACCGCTACCCAGTCCCGCACGCTGCCGATCTGCTTCACGCCGCGCTCCTGACACGCCGCGGTCGCTCCGCTGCGCCCGGCGCCGAGCATCGTGAAGACGACGTCCGCGCCGGCGCCGATCTGCGCCAGCGCGATCTTCCGTGCAAGCGACGCATCGGCATCGGAACCCGTGAAGCTCGAGAGCAGGCGCGCCTCCGGCCGCGCGCTCTTCAGCCCGGCATACAGGCCTGCCCGAACGTGCTGTGCGAGGTCACTGCGCTCGCCCGCGAGGTGTCCGACGACGTTCGTTTGCGTGAGGAATCCGGCCAGCGCGCCGGCCAGCCAGGCCGATTGCTCCGGCGCCACCGCGTACACGGCGAGATTCGGGCGCGTCAGCGTGCCCTGGATCGCGACGAAGCGCTGCTCCGGGAATTCCCAGGCGACCCGCTGGATCGGCTCGCTCGTCGCGGCGCCGAAGCCGATCACCAGCGTTGCATCGGAGGCGGCCAGCACGCGGAGCTCGGCGAGCATCCGCTCGCGCTCGGCCGGAACGCCGGCGACGTGTCGCACGGGTATGCCCAGCTCGCTGCCTGCCCGGAGAGGCCCCGGTACCCGGCTTCCACGAAGCCGCCATCGTCGATCTCGCCGAGAAACATCGCTGCGATCGGCCCCGCCTCGGGGCGACTCGGTGCCTTGCTCGCACAGCCGGACAGCGCGAGGGCTCCGAGCACGGCAAGGGCGCGGCGGCGGGCAAGGCGGGGAGGAGAGGCCTTCACGGCCGACGAGCGTATCTCAGCGCAGCTCCTTTGTCAGCCCGGCGAACCGCCCGGCGAGAGTCCTCAGCTTCCGCGGTAGGTGGAGTAGCTCCAGGGCGTGCAGAGGAGCGGGACATGATAGTGCGCGTTCGCATCCGAGATGCCGAAACGGATCGGCACGCGATCGAGGAACGGTGGCTCGGGTAGCGCGACGCCCTGGCCGCGGAAGTACTCTGCTACGTGAAAGACGATCTTGAATTCGCCGGTGCGCATCGCGTCCCCGGCCATCAGGGGCTCGTCGGTGCGCCCATCCGCGTTGGTTTCGATTGCTTTCAGCTTTTGCCAGCTCCCCTTCTCGAGCACCGAAAACTCGATGCGCATGCCTGCTGCGGGCGTGCCCGTGCGGGTGTCGAGGACGTGAGTGGAAAGCCTGCCCATGTGGATCCTCCGTATGCGCTCGCGCCCCGCGTGCGGCAGGTCACGCCGCGATGAGTGCGTCCAGCCGCAGTCGCGTGATGATGTAGACCTGTTCGAGACACTCCAGCCGCTCGCTCTCGGCGTCGTTGCCAAGCCGGCGCTCGAACTCGGCGAAGATCCTGTCCTTGGTATGGCGGCGCACGGCGATGATGAACGGAAATCCGAACTGCTCCCGGTATGCGCGATTCAACCTGAGGACTCGTTCCATCTCGTCACGCGTGAGCGCATTCAACCCTGCGCTACGCTGCTCTGCGGTCGAGTCGGCGGTCAACGTCCCGGACTGAGCCTCCCGGCCGGCAAGCTCCGGGTGGGCGCGCAGGAGCCCGAGCTGCTCGTCGCGCGACGCGCCGCGGACGACTTCGACCATTGCCGCGTGGAGCGCGGCAGTGTCGGTAAACGGCCGGCTGGCGAATGCCCGCTCCGCGATCCAGGGCGAGTGCTCGAACACGCCGCCGAGCGCGGCCACGAATTCCGCGGGACGCATTGCATTGATCTCTGCGATTCGAATCGGCACGGGGTGTCGAGGGGCGCGGTGGACGTTGGAGTGTAGTATAAGATTCGCGCGACGAGCGACGTGCACCATTGTGGGCTGCGTCGCACCGGCATGGAGTGCTGCAATCCGGTTGCGCTGCTCGTCGAATCCCCTTCGCCACATGCACGCAGGAGCGAGAACGTGATGTCCGAATACCCGCGGGACCTCATCGGCTACGGTCGCAACCCGCCGCACGCGGGCTGGCCGGACGGGGCGCGGGTCGCGGTTCAATTTGTCCTCAACTACGAGGAAGGCGGCGAGAACTCCGTGCTGCACGGTGACGCCGGCTCGGAACAGTTCCTCTCCGAAATCATCGGCGCGCAGTCTTATCCGGCGCGCCACCTCAGCATGGAATCGATCTTCGAATACGGCTCGCGGGTCGGCGTCTGGCGGATCCTGCGAGAGTTCGAGCGACGGAAGCTTCCGCTGACCGTATTCGGCATCTCCATGGCTCTCGAGCGGAATCCCGAGCTCACGGCGGCGCTCGTGGCGCTGGGGCACGAGATTGCATGCCATGGCTGGCGCTGGATCCACTATCAGGACGTGGACGAAGCGACCGAGCGCGAGCACATGCGCCGTGGCACCGAGATCATTCGCCGCATGACGGACGGGCGATGGCCGCTCGGCTGGTACACGGGTCGCGACAGCCCGAACACGCGTCGACTCGTGGTCGAGCATGGCGGGTACGTGTACGACTCGGATTACTACGGCGACGATTTGCCGTTCTGGACGGCCGTGACCACCTCGGAGGGTCGCAAGGCGTCGCATCTCGTCGTCCCGTACACGCTGGACGCGAACGACATGCGCTTTGCCACGCCGCAGGGTTTCAACACGGCAGAGCAGTTCCTGACTTACCTGCGCGACACGTTCGACGTGCTCTACGCGGAAGGCGCGGAGTCGCCACGCATGATGTCGATCGGCATGCACAGCCGCCTGCTGGGGCGGCCGGGCCGCTTCGTGGCCTTGCAGCGCTTCCTCGACCACGTGGAGCGGCATGATCGGGTCTGGATCTGCCGCCGTATCGATATTGCACGCCATTGGTGCGACGTGCACCCCAGCGGATCGCGGCCGAAGAACTGATCGTCGCAGAGACCTCGCTCGTCCAGTTCAATTGACGTAGCATTCGAATTGAACCCGGCCGGGATCCCGCACGGTATTTCGCGGGACGCGCGCTTCAACTCAACTGCGAACCGAACGACTGCAGACACCATGCCACGCGTGCGAAACGCTCAGAACGCGAACCGCGCGGTTCGCTTCGTGCTGGACGGCGAGGTTCGGACCGTGCGCGACGTCGACCCCACGCGGACCGTCCTGCAGCACCTGCGCGAAGACCTGGGCCGCACCGGCACGAAGGAAGGTTGCGCCGAAGGCGATTGTGGCGCCTGCACGGTCGTGATCGCGGAACTCGCGGGACGCAAGGTCCGTTATCGCGCAATCAATTCCTGCATACAGTTCCTGCCCACTCTCGACGGGAAGGCGCTGATCACCGTCGAGAGTCTGCAACGGGTGCGCGACGGCGCGCTGCATCCCGTCCAGCAGGCGATGGCCGATGGCCACGGGTCGCAGTGCGGCTTTTGCACGCCTGGATTCGTCATGTCGCTCTTCGGGCTGTACAAGACCGATCCTGCACCCGATCGCAGCGCAGTGAACGACGCGCTTGCCGGAAACCTCTGTCGCTGCACGGGGTATCGGCCGATCGTGGACGCGGCAGGCGCCATGTACGCGCTCGGGCGTGCGATCCCCGCGAAGGAGCAGGGATGGATCGAGGCGCCGGCGGGCACGAAATCCGCGACCGCCCGGACAGCGGAGGCCGCGCTCGCCAGGCAACTCGCCGGCCTGCGCCGACGCAAGGGCCTCGCGCTGCCCCATGAGAGCGGAACGTTTCATGCGCCCCGCACGACGGACGAGCTGGCGGCGCTGCGCATCCGGCTGCCCGAGGCGCGCATGCTGGCCGGCGGCACGGACGTCGGATTGTGGGTCACGAAGCAGCATCGCCGGCTCGGCGACATCATCTACCTTGGCAACGTCGCGGATCTTGCGACGATCCACGAATCGGACGACGCGCTGGGTATCGGCGCAGCGGTGACGCTCACCGATGCGGCCACGGCGCTCGTTCGCCGTTTCCCCGAGCTCGCCGAGCTGCTGCGGCGCTTTGCGTCGCCACCCATTCGCAATGCCGGGACGCTCGCCGGCAACGTCGCGAACGGCTCTCCGATCGGCGACACGATGCCACCGCTCATCGCGCTCGGTGCGCGCGTCGCGCTGCGCCGGGGGGACGCGCGACGCGAGCTTGCGCTCGAAGATCTCTATCTCGCCTACCAGAAGACGGCGCTCGCGCCGGGCGAGTTCGTCGAGCGGATCATCGTGCCCGCACGCCGACCCGGTCTGACGTGTGCGGCCTACAAGATCTCGAAGCGTTTCGATCAGGACATCTCCGCCGTATGTGCCGGGTTCGCGCTCGAGCTCGAGGGCGGCCGTGTCCGCACCGCGCGAGTGGCCTTCGGCGGCATGGCGGCCACGCCGAAGCGTGCGGCGGCTTGCGAGCGCGCGCTCGCCGGTCGCGACTGGAATGGTGACGCGCGCGAAGCGGCTGTTGCAGCGCTTGCGCAGGACTACGCGCCGATCGCGGACATGCGCGCCTCGGCGGAGTATCGTCTGCGGGTGGCGCAGAATCTTCTCCGGAAGTTCCACCTGGAGACCTCGGGCGCGTTGGGCGGTGCGCCGAGCCGGCTCTATGAGCTGACCGGAGTGCCGGCGTGAACGAGCCGCGCTTTGCCGGATCGACTCTGGCCACGTCGGGCGCCGTGGGCGATGCAGTGCGTCACGAAAGTGCGCATCTGCACGTTTCGGGCGCAGCCACGTACATCGATGACATTCGCGAGCCGCGCGGAACCCTGCACGGTGCCCTCGGGATGTCCCAGCGCGCGCACGCGCGACTGAGGGCCATCGACCTGGCGCCGGTCCGCGCAGCCCCCGGAGTCGTCGCCGTTTTCACCGCCGCCGACATACCCGGCACGAACAACGTCGGTCCGATCCTCCACGACGATCCGATTCTTGCGGCCGACGAGGTTCAGTACTACGGCCAGCCGATATTTCTCGTCGTTGCCGGGACGGTCGACCAGGCCCGTCGCGCCGCCCGGCTCGCGGCTGTCGAGTACGAGGACTTGCCGGCGATCCTCACGATCGAGGAGGGGCTCGAGCAGGGCGCATTCGTACTCCCGACCGTGACGCTCGAGCGAGGCGACGCGCGGGCCGCCCTCGCGGGCGCGTCGCACCGGATCGCGGGGCGCCGCCGCATCGGCGGCCAGGAGCAGTTTTATCTGGAGGGGCAGATTGCATTCGCCGTCCCGCAAGAGGATGGCACCATGCTGGTCTACAACTCGACCCAGCATCCCGGCGAGGCGCAGATGCAGGTGGCGCATGCGCTCGGCATCGGGGCGCACCGCGTGACCGTCGAGTGTCGCCGCATGGGCGGTGGGTTCGGCGGGAAGGAGACCCAGGGCGGGCTGCCAGCCTGCGCCGCGGCGATTGCCGCCCGGCATCTCGGGCGCCCCGTGAAGGTCCGCTACGACCGCGACGACGACATCACGATCACCGGCAAGCGCCACGATTACCTGTTCGATTACGAAGCCGGATTCGACGCGACGGGCCGGATCGTCGGCCTCCAGCTGATGTTTGCGTCGCGCTGCGGCTTCTCCGCCGACCTGTCCGGGCCGGTGAACGACCGCACCGTGATGCATGCTGACAATTGCTATTTCCTGCCGCACGTCCGCATCGTGTCGCACCGGTGCAAGACGAACACGCAGTCGAACACCGCGTTCCGCGGATTCGGCGGGCCGCAGGGCATGCTGGCGATCGAGCACGTGATCGACGCGATCGCGCGTCACCTCGGGCACGACCCGGTCGCGGTCCGGCGCGTCAACTTCTACGGTCCCGACCGGAACGTCACCCCCTACGAGATGACGGTGGAGGACTTCGTCGCCGACCGGCTGTTCGACGAGCTCGAACGTTCGTCGGACTACGCCGCGCGTCGCGCCGCCATCCGTGCCTGGAACGCCGCGAGCCCGGTCATCAAGCGCGGCATTGCGATGACGCCGGTGAAGTTCGGAATCTCGTTCACCGCGACGTTCTACAACCAGGCGGCCGCCCTCGTGCACGTCTACTACACCGACGGAACCGTGCTCCTGAACCATGGCGGCACCGAGATGGGGCAGGGCCTGTTCACGAAGGTGGCGCAGGTGGTCGCACACGAGCTCGGCATCGATCTCGATCGCGTGCGGGTGTCGGCTTCCGATACGAGCAAGGTGGCGAATGCGTCCGCCACTGCCGCGTCGAGCGGCAGCGATCTCAACGGCAAGGCGGCCCAGGCCGCGGCGCGCGAGATCAAGTCGCGGCTCACCGCGTTCGCGGCGGAGCGCTACGGCGTCGCACCCGAGTCGATCCGATTTGGCGGCAATCACGTCACGGTGGGGGAAGTGGCCCGCATCACGTTCGCCGAGCTGGCGCGGCTGGCGTACTACGCACGCGTCCAGCTTTGGGCGGACGGCTACTACACGACACCCGAAGATCCACTACGATCCCAAGACGCTGAAGGGCCGTCCCTTTTTCTACTTCGCGTACGGCGCCGCGGTCTCGGAGGTCGCGATCGATACCCTGACGGGAGAGACGCGCCTGTTGCGTGCTGACATCCTGCACGACGTGGGCCGATCGCTGAACCCTGCAATCGATCTCGGGCAGGTCGAGGGCGGTTTCGTGCAGGGCGTGGGCTGGCTCACCGCCGAAGAGCTCTGGTGGGACGGCAAGGGACGGCTCATGACGCATGCCCCGTCGACCTACAAGATTCCAGTTGCTTCCGATGTGCCGTCCGATTTCCGGGTGCAACTCTGGGAGCGGGGCGAGAACGTGGAGGACAGCATCCACCGGTCGAAGGCGGTCGGCGAGCCGCCGCTGATGCTGGCCATCTCGGTGTTCCAGGCGATCAATGACGCGGTCGCCAGTGTCGGGAGCGGCCAGGGAAGTCCGGTCCTCAACGCGCCCGCGACGCCCGAGGAAGTGCTGCGCGCGATCGATGAGCTGCGCGGGCGCGCCGGGTCCGCCGCCCACGATCCAGGCGCGCGGGGGCGCGCATGAACGACTGGATCGCACAGATTTCTGCCGTGCTCCGGGGTGAAAGCTGGCGGTGGGGAAGACTGCGTGCTCGTCACCGTGGCCGATGTCCGAGGCTCGGCGCCGCGTGAGCCCGGCGCGCGGATGATCGTGACTGCCAATGCCGCGCACGACACGATCGGCGGCGGAAATCTCGAAGCGGCCTGCGTAGAGCGGGCGCGCGACATGCTTGCAATCGAGAGTTCCGCGAACACGCAACTCGTGCGTTTCCGCTCGGGCCCGGGTTCGGCCAGTGCTGCGGGGGGTCGCGACCGATCCTGTTCGAACGCGTCGCGCAGCAGTAATGCGGCATGGCTGCCGGTGCTCGAAGCGCATGTGCGCGCGGCCGAACCTTGCGTCGTGATCACCGTTGCCGAGGGCCAACATGGTGGTGCGAAGCTCGTGGCCGGGCGCCGGACCCATTCCGGGACGCTGGGCGACGCGCGCCTCGACGCGAACTTGCTTGCCGAGGCGCGGACGCTGTTGACGGAAGACGCAGAGGGGCAGGGCGCGCGGACGCCCGGGCTGCAATCCCTCGTGTCTCGTGAAATCGGTGATTCCACTTCGGTAGCGACGCTCGCATTCATCGAAACCTTGCGGCCGTGCGACCTCGAGATCGTGCTGTTCGGGGCGGGCCATGTGGGACGTGCGCTCGTCAACGCGCTCGCCGATGTCGACTGTCGAGTAAGCTGGGTCGATTCGCGCGCGGAAGAGTTTCCGGCGGTGGTGCCCGCCAACACGCGCGTGGTCGTCACCGATGCGCCGGAGCGCGAAGTGGATCGTGCGTCGGCCGGCGCATACTTCCTGGTGATGACGCACAGTCACCCGCTCGATTTCGAGCTCTGCGAGCGCGCGCTGCGGCGGGGAGACTTCGCTTACCTCGGCCTGATCGGCTCGGCCCCGAAACGGGCCCGCTTCCTCAAGAACCTGAAGCTCGAGGGGGTTCCGGAGGCGGCGCTCGCTAGGCTCATCTGCCCGATCGGCGTGCCCGGCATTGCGAGCAAACGCCCTGCCGCGATCGCGTTGTCGGCTGCCGCGCAGATCTTGCAGGTCTACGACTCGAAGGTTTACGGGTCGGAAGTGTACGAGGCGTCGATTGGCACGCGCCAGCGCGTCACCGAGCAGGACACGGGTGGAGTTGGCGTCCGCCGGCGCGCGAAGCGCAGCTGACCTTTACGGGAAAGGGCTGCGGACAAGGGCTGTGGAAGAGGGAAATATGGAACACACACTCTCAGGGTCGGAAACGGCGGGCAAAGCGGAGACGCCGCAATCGGGCCAGCCCTTGCTCGACCTGCGCGGCATCACCAAGATCTATCCGTCGGTCGTCGCGAACGAGAATATCGATCTGTCCGTCGTACCGGGGGAGATTCACGCCGTGCTCGGTGAGAACGGCGCCGGCAAGTCCACGCTCATGAAGATCATCTACGGCGTCGTCAAGCCCGACGCCGGGGAGATGCGCTGGCAAGGCACGCCCGTCCGGGTCGCCAATCCCGCCCACGCGCGCGCCATCGGCATCGGCATGGTTTTCCAGCACTTCTCGCTGTTCGAGACGCTGACCGTGGTGGAGAACGTGGCGCTCGCGCTCCCCGGGAAGCCCGATCTCGGCGAGCTCGCTCAGCGCATCGAAACGGTTTCAAACGTCTACGGACTGCCGGTGGAAGCACGCCGCCTGGTGCACTCGCTCTCGGTCGGCGAGCGCCAGCGTGTCGAGATCATCCGCTGCCTGCTGCAGAACCCGAAGCTGCTCATCATGGACGAACCGACCTCGGTGCTCACGCCGCAGGCCGTGCGCACGCTCTTCGAGACGCTGCGCAAGCTTTCCGCGGAGGGCTGCAGCATCCTCTACATCAGCCACAAGCTCGACGAGATCCAGGAGCTGTGCCACAGCGCGACCGTGCTGCGCGGAGGCAAGGTGACGGGCCATTGCGATCCGCGCCAGGAAACGCCCAAGACCATGGCGCGCATGATGATCGGGAAAGACCTGCCGCATTGCGCGCATCCGCCGGCCGACGCCGGGGGCGAATCGCGACTGGTTATCGCCGGCCTCTCGCATGCGTCGCCCGATCCGTTCGGCGTCGACCTGCAGGACGTGCATCTCACCGTGCATAGCGGAGAGATCGTGGGCATCGCGGGTGTCTCGGGCAATGGCCAGCAGGAGCTGCTGACGGCGATCTCGGGCGAGGAGCGGCTTGCCGAGAAGTATCCGGTGCAGATCTGCGGCACGGAGGCGGGCCGCATGATGCCCGGACGGCGCCGCAAGCTCGGAATGTGCTTCGTGCCGGAAGAGCGGCTCGGTCGCGGCGCGGTGCCCGAGATGACGCTCGCGGAGAACGGGCTGCTCACCGCGCATCGCGCCGGCATGGTGAAGGCCGGCATGATCCGGTTCGGCGCGATGCGGGACTTTGCGGTCAGGTGCATCGACCAGTTCAACGTCAAGTGCGGCGGCCCCAACGCGGAGGCGAAGAGCCTGTCCGGCGGCAACCTCCAGAAATTCATCATGGGCCGCGAGATCCTGCAGAACCCGAAGGTGCTCGTGGTCGCGCAGCCGACGTGGGGCGTGGACGTCGGTGCCGCCGCGTTCATTCGCCAGTCGCTCATCGATCTGCGGAACGCGGGAACGGCGATCCTCGTGATCTCCGAGGAACTCGACGAGCTCTTCGAGATCTGCGATCGCATCGCGGTGATCGCCAAGGGCAGGCTTTCGCCGGCCAAGCGCGCGGCCGAGACCAACGTCGAGGAGATCGGCCAGTGGATGAGCGGACTCTGGGAAGCGGACGATTTCGCGTCACCCGCCGCCCCGTCCGACCCCCGTGTCCGCCAAGGAGACGCATCGTGCGACTCAAGCTTGAGGCGCGGGCCGAACCCTCGCACACGATGAAATATGTGTCGCCGCTCATCGCGGCGGTGCTGACTTTCGTGGTGGGGTTCATCCTGTTCTCGGCGCTCGGTCGCAATCCGTGGGCGGCATTTCATGCTTTCTTCGTCCAGCCGGTCAACGATCTCAACGGCGTGGCCGAGCTTCTGCTGAAAGCGTCGCCGCTCGTGCTCTGTGCAGTGGGTCTCGCGGTCGGATTCCGTGCGAGCGTCTGGAACATCGGCGCCGAGGGACAGCTGACCGTCGGTGCGATCGCCGCTGGATGGGTAGCGCTTGCGTTTCCGGATTCCACGAGTGTCCTGCTGCTGCCCGCGATGATCGTCGCCGGCGCGCTTGGCGGCATGGCGTGGGCCGCAATTCCGGCGTTTCTGCGGACGCGATTCAATGCGAACGAGATCCTGACGAGCCTGATGCTCGTCTACGTCGCCGTGCTGCTGCTCAGCTATCTCGTTCACGGACCGTTCAAGGATCCGCAGGGCTTCAACTTTCCGCAGTCCAAGGAGTTCCACGAGGCGGCGCTCTTCCCCATGCTGATCGACGGGACGCGCCTTAACGCGAGCATCTTCGTCGCGGTAGCGGTGGTCGCGGTCGGCTGGTGGTTTCTGACCCGCAGCTTCGGCGGCTATACCATGCGGGTCGCAGGACTTGCGGATTCGGCGGCGCGTTACGCCGGCTTCAGCGCGACGCGCACGATCTGGCTGGGAATGCTCGCGGGGGGCGCTACGGCGGGGCTCGCGGGCGTCGGGGAGGTGGCGGGGCCGATCGGGCAGCTCCTTCCGTCCGTCTCCCCGGGCTACGGATTCGCCGCGATCATCGTCGCCTTCATAGGCCGGCTCCATCCGGTCGGGATCGTGCTCGCCGGTCTGCTCATGTCGCTCCTCTATCTCGGCGGCGAGGCCGCACAGATGTCGCTCGATCTGCCTTCAGCGATCACCGGCCTGTTCCAGGGGATGCTCCTGTTCTTCCTGCTCGGCGCCGACGTCTTCATCAACTACCGCATCAAGGCCGTGCATCCGGTGCGTTCCACGATCGGGGGAATCGAGGGGATCGAGGAAAGGCGGGCCGCCTGATGGAATATCTTGTCTCGATCCTGGTGGCAACGATTGCAGCGGGAACCCCGCTCGTGTTTGCGGCGCTCGGCGAGCTCGTGACGGAAAAGTCGGGCGTGCTGAATCTGGGCGTGGAAGGGATGATGCTGGTGGGCGCCATCGCGGCGTTTGCCGCAACCGCGGCGACCGGCAACCCGTGGATCGGCGTGCTCGCCGGCATGTGCGCCGGCGCGGCGATGGCGCTCATCTTCGCCGTTCTAACCCTCACGCTCATGGCGAATCAGGTGGCGGCGGGCCTGGCGCTGAGCCTGTTCGGTGTCGGACTGAGCGCGTTCGTCGGCAAGGCCTACGAAAGCGTCTCGCTCACGCCCAGCGCGGCGCTCGAAGATCCCGTTGCTTGCCGACATCCCGCTGATCGGACCGGTTCTGTTCTCGCAGCAGCCGCTCGTCTACGTCTCCTGGGCCGTTTTTGCCGGCGTCGCATGGTTCCTGTACCGGAGCCGGCCGGGGCTCGTGCTGCGCTCGGTGGGCGAGGCACCCAAGTCGGCGCATGCCATCGGATACTCCGTGATATCGATCCGGTACCTTGCGACGCTGTTCGGCGGGGCCATGGCGGGCGTCGGCGGGGCGTTCCTCTCGGTCTTCTACACGCCGCTCTGGGTCGAGAACATGACCTCGGGCCGCGGCTGGATCGCGCTCGCGCTGGTGGTGTTCGCGACCTGGCGTCCCGCGCGGGTTATGATCGGGGCGTACCTGTTCGGCGGCGTGACCGTGGCGCAATTCTTCGCGCAGGGCGAGGGAGCGGCGATTCCCTCACAGTTCCTGTCGATGCTGCCCTACCTCGCCACGATCGTGGTGCTGGTGCTCATATCGCGCAACTTGAACACGATCCGGCTCAACGCACCGGTATCGCTCGGCAAACCGTTTCACCCGGAAGTGGCCTGAACCGCAGCGGGCTTTCCGGGAAGTTCAAACAAGGGAATGCGGAACACGGGTGGCGCTTGCGGGGATCCGCGGGCGACTTTGCAGATTGGATAGGTGACGGAGGTAACGCGATGCATTACGACCGGATCAGAGAAGGCGCTCGTCGGCATGGTTGCGGCAGTGGCGCTCGGCGCCGCCGCGACGGCGCTCGCCCAGCAGCCGCTCAAGGTGGCCTTTGTGTACGTGAGCCCGATTGGTGACGCTGGCTGGACGTACCAGCACGACCAGGGCAGGCTGGCGATGGAAAAAGCGCTCGGCAACAAGGTGACGACGAAGTACGTCGAGAATGTACCGGAAGGCGCCGACGCGGAGCGCGTGATCCGCGAGCTCGCGTCGAGCGGGTACGGGCTGATCTTCACCACATCGTTCGGGTACATGAATCCCACGATCAAGGTGGCCAAGCAGTTTCCGAAGGTGATCTTCGAGCACGCAACGGGATACAAGCTCGCGAAGAACGTGGGGGTCTACAATGCGCGCTTCTACGAGGCACGCTATCTTGCCGGCATCGTCGCGGGCAAGATGACCAAGACGAACGTCGCGGGGTACGTCGCGGCCTTCCCGATTCCCGAGGTGCTCCAGGGCATCGACGCGTTCACGCTCGGGATGCGGAGCGTCAACCCCAAAGCCGAGACCAAGGTCATCTGGATCAATTCGTGGTTCGATCCGGGCCGCGAGCGCGAGGCCGCGAACACGCTGATCGCCCAGGGCGCCGACGTGGTCACGCACCACACCGACTCGCCGGCGGTCGTGCAGGCCGCCGAGGAGAAGAAGGTCTACGCGGTGGGTTACCACTCCGACATGTCCAAGCACGGACCGAACGCGACGCTCACTTCGGCGATGCACATCTGGGGTGACATCTACATCAAGATCACCCAGGAGGTTCTCGACAAGAAGTGGAAATCGGCCAACATCTGGGGCGGCATCAAGGACGGCATGATCGACATCGCGCCCCTCAACAAGTCGGTGCCGAAAGACGTGGCCGATCTCGTCGCCGAGAAGAAGGCCGCGATGATCGCAGGCAAGCTGCATCCCTTCCAGGGTCCGGTGAAGGACCAGTCGGGAAAGGTGCGGGTGCCGGCGGGGCAGAGCATGGGCGACGACAAGCTTTCCGTTCTCGACTACTACGTCGAGGGGGTGCAGGGGTCCCTGCCCAAGAAGTAGTTACACGTCAGCTGACGCTGACGCGTAACTGCGCGAGTTGAAGCGTCGCGAAGAGCGCGACGCTTAACTCGCGCGGCCGAAGATCCGGCAATACCATGGCCAAAGCTGCCTCGGCGCACACGACTGCCTATCGTGGCAGTGTCCTTCACTTTCTGCGCGACCCCGGAGACGCGTCGGATCCCGCCGGGGCGTACGAGTACTTCGAGGACGGTGTGCTCGTGGTGCGCGATGGTCGCGTTGTGGAGACGGGTCCCGCGCGCGACGTGCTGGCGCGGCTGCCCGCGGAGACGCCGGTCGTTGACCGTACCGGGAAGCTGATCCTGCCCGGATTCGTCGACTGCCACATCCACTACTCCCAGACCGACGTCATCGCCAGCTACGGCGAGCAGCTGCTCGAGTGGCTGGATCGGTACACCTATCCCGCGGAGCGGCGCTTCGAGGACGCGGGGCACGCCCGCGAAGTGGCGGACTTCTTCCTCGACGAGCTCCTGCGCAACGGGACGACGACTGCGCTGGTGCTGGGAACGGTTCATCCGGAGTCGGTCGACGCATTCTTTGCAGCAGCGCAGGCGCGCAGTCTCCGCATGGCGGCAGGGAAGGTCCTCATGGATCGGAATTGCCCGGAGTACCTGCGTGATACGCCCGAGTCGGGCTATGCTGAGAGCAGGGCGCTGATCGAGAAATGGCATGGCCACGACCGGCTGATGTACGCGATCACGCCGCGGTTCGCGCCGTCCTCGACCGAAGCGCAGCTCGAGCGCGCCGGTGATCTCGCGGCGGAGTTTCCCGACGTCTTCGTCCACACGCACCTCGCGGAAAACCGCAAGGAAGTCGCCTGGGTCCGGGACCTCTTTCCGTGGGCGCGCAGCTACCTCGACGTGTATGCGCGATTCGGTCTGGTGCGGCCGCGCTCGGTCTTCGCGCACTGCATTCATCTCGACGAAGAGGATCTGGAAATGCTGGCCGAGCAGCGCGCGCTGGCGGCATTTTGCCCGACCTCGAATCTGTTCCTCGGCAGCGGGCTGTTCGATCTCCGACGCATGCGCAATGCCGGGGTGCTCGTCGGCATCGCCACGGATGTGGGCGGCGGCACGAGCTTCAGCATGCTGAAAACGCTGGCGGAAGGCTACAAGATCGCCCAGCTCGCCGACCAGCCGCTTTCGGCTTACCGGGCGTTCTACCTGGCGACGCTCGGGGGAGCGCAGGGCCTGCATCTCGACGACCGGATCGGCAATTTCGCCCCCGGCATGGAAGCGGATTTCGTCGTGATCGATTTCGCTGCGACCCCGCTCGCGCAGCGGCGCCATGCGCGCACCGGGACCCTGGAAGAGCGGCTCTTCATGGCGATGATGCTGGGAGACGATCGGTTCATCGCCGAGACCTACGTGCTCGGAAAACGGGTCCATCCGCAGTGAGCGGGCAGACCGTGCTGCTGGCCAACGCGTCGGTCGTGGTCACGATGGACCCTGCGCGGCGCGAGATTCGCAACGGCGCCGTGCTCGTGGTGGACAATCGCATCGAGGCGGTCGGGACCTCGGCCGAGCTGGCTGGTCGGGCCAGCGCGACGATCGATCTCTCCGGGCACATCGTCTGCCCGGGGCTCGTCAATACCCACCACCACTTCTACCAGACGCTCACGCGCGCAGTTCCGGCGGCGCAGGACGCCGAGCTCTTCGGATGGCTCAAGGCCCTGTACCCGATCTGGGCGCGGCTGACGCCGGAAATGGCGGGCGTGTCGGCGCTCACGGCGATGGCGGAGCTGATGCTTTCCGGTTGCACGACATCGAGCGATCACCTCTACATCTATCCCAACGGGGTCCGGCTCGACGACACCATTGCCGCGGCCGAGGAAGATCGGCCTGCGCTTTCACGCGACACGCGGAGCAATGAGCCTGGGCGAGAGCGCGGGCGGACTGCCGCCCGATGCGCTGGTCGAGGCGGAGGCGGCGATCCTCGCCGACATGCGGCGCGTCGTCGAGGCGTATCACGATCCATCGCGTTACGCGATGCGGCGCGTGGCGCTCGCGCCCTGTTCGCCCTTCTCGGTGACGCAGGACCTGATGCGCGAGACCGCGTCGCTCGCGCGCAGCTACGGCGTCGGCCTGCACACCCATCTCGCCGAGAACGACAACGACATCGCGTTCACCCGGGAGCGGTTCGGGTGCACGCCGGCCGAATACTGCGAGGAGCTCGGCTGGCTGGGCGCAGATGTGTGGCACGCGCATTGCGTGAAGCTCGATGCACCCGGAATCGTTCGCTTCGGGGCGACGGGGACGGGCGTGGCGCATTGCCCGAGCTCGAACATGCGGCTCGCATCCGGCATTGCGCCGGTCCGGCGCATGCGCGAAGCGGGTGTCAAGGTCGGCCTTGGCGTCGACGGGTCCGCCTCCAACGACGGCAGCCACATGCTCGCCGAGGCTCGGCAGGCGCTGTTGCTACAGCGTGCCGTGGGCAATCCGGCCGCGATCTCTGCCCGCAAGGTGCTGGAGATCGCAACGCTCGGCGGTGCGAGCGTGCTCGGGCGGGACGATATCGGCGCACTTGCTCCCGGCATGGCGGCGGACATCGTCGGATTCCGGCTCGACGAGATCGGTTTTGCAGGCGCCTTGCATGACCCGGTCGCGGCGCTCATCTTCTGCGCGCCGATGGACGTCGCGTTCAGCATGATCAATGGACGCGTCGTGATTCGCGACGGCACGCTGGCCACGATCGACTTGCCGCCGCACATCGAGCGGCACAATCGGCTGGCTGCGGAGCTGCTCGGAGAATGACGATCCACTGGAAATGTCCGTCATCCCCGCAAAAGCGGGGAGCTAGGCCTGCCTTCGATCCAATTCCCGCTGGATTCCCGCTTCCCGCGCCTGCCGAGGGGAGCGGAAAGACAATGCTCCGCGGAATCGGCGGCGTTTACACGGTCAGTAAACGACCACGCTGCGGATCGACTCGCCCTTGTGCATGAGGTCGAACGCGTCGTTGATGCGCTCGAGCGGCATGGTGTGCGTGATCAGGTCGTCGATGTTGATGCGGCCGTCCATGTACCAGTCGACGATCTTCGGCACGTCCGTGCGGCCGCGCGCGCCGCCGAACGCCGTGCCTTTCCAGACACGTCCGGTCACCAGCTGAAACGGCCGGGTCTTGATTTCCTGACCGGCGCCCGCCACGCCGATGATCGTGGAGACGCCCCAGCCCCGGTGGCAGCACTCGAGTGCCTGGCGCATCAGGTCGACATTGCCGACGCACTCGAAGCTGTAGTCCGCGCCGCCGCCGGTGAGCTCGACGAGGTGACCGACCAGGTCTCCCTTGACGTCCTTCGGATTCACGAAATGCGTCATCCCGAATTGTCGGGCGAGTGCCTCGCGCGCCGGGTTGAGGTCGACACCGACGATCATGCCGGCCCCGACCATGCGCGCGCCCTGGACCACGTTCAGGCCGATGCCTCCTAACCCGAAGACGACGACAGTGGAACCTGCCTCGACTTTCGCGGTATTGATGACCGCGCCAACCCCCGTGGTCACGCCGCACCCGATGTAGCAGACCTTGTCGAAGGGGGCATCAGGACGGATCCTGGCCACCGCGATCTCCGGGAGCACCGTGTAGTTCGCGAATGTCGAGCAACCCATGTAGTGGTGAACGGGCTTGCCCTTCAGCGAGAAGCGGCTCGTTCCGTCGGGCATGACGCCCTTGCCCTGCGTCGCGCGAATTGCCGTGCAGAGATTGGTCTTGCGCGACAGGCACGACTTGCACTGCCGGCATTCGGGCGTGTAAAGCGGGATCACGTGGTCACCCGGCTTCACCGAGGTGACTCCCGGGCCGAGTTCGACGACGACGCCAGCGCCTTCGTGCCCGAGAATCGCGGGAAAGAGGCCCTCGGGGTCCGCCCCCGAGCGCGTGAACTCGTCGGTGTGACAGATGCCGGTCGCCTTGATCTCGACCAGTACCTCGCCCGCCTTCGGGCCCGCGAGCTCGACGGTCTCGATCTCGAGCGGCTTGCCCGCTTCGAACGCGATTGCGGCCTTCACCTTCATGCGTCTACCTCCGTGTTACGCGCGCTGTCTGGATGCCCGCATGCGCGGGAATGACTGGCGACTGCGGCAATTTTCTAGTGAGCAGCCTGCCCGCGGAACGCCCAGCCCGTGAAACGCTGCTCGATCGCGGCCGTGATGGCATAGAGGATGATGCCGAGGAAGGCGAGCACGAGCAACCCCGCAAACACGATCGGCACCTGGAAGGATGCCTGCGCGTCGAGCATCAGCTTGCCGATGCCCTTGTTCGAGCCGACCGTTTCCGAGACGACCGCGCCCACGAAAGCGAGCGTGATCGCGACCTTGAGCGAGCCGAAGAAATAGGGGAACGAGCGCGGAATGCCGACCTTTCGCATGATGTCGAGCTTCGAGGCGCCGAGCGCGCGCAGTACGTCTTCGAGCTCGGGCTCGGTGGTCGCGAGCCCGGTGGCGACGTTCACCACGATCGGGAAGAACGAGATGAGGAACGCCGTCAGGATCGCGGGAATCGCCCCCAGGCCAAACCACAGAATCAGCACCGGCACCACCGCGACCTTGGGGATTGAGTTGAATCCGATGAGTACCGGATAGAGGCCGGCATAGAGCGCGCGGTGCCAGCCTACCGCGATGCCAAGGGCAAGCCCGAACACGGTCGCGATCAGAAATCCGGCGAGCGTGGTCCACAGCGTGACATACGAGTTCTCGATGATCGGCGCTCGGTACTGCCACAGCGCGACGAAAATGTCCGACGGCGCCGGCAGGATCGTGAGCGGAATGCTGAACGCGCGGCAGACAATCTCCCAGAAGAGGAACAGGCCTACGGTGAACGCGGCAGGCGCCCCGACCTTGATCGCAAGCTCGCGGCGGTCCATCAATGTCGACCTCCGATCAGGGCGCGCAGCTCGTGGACGATGTCCTGGAACGGCTGCGTGTAGGTGACGTCGAGATCGCGCGGCCGCGGGATCTTCACCTCGCAGCGCTTCACGATCCGACCGGGCCGGCTGGACATCACGTAGACGGTGTCGGCGAGAAACACGGCCTCGCGCAGATCGTGGGTGACGAGCATGACGGTGACCTTGCGCTCGGCCTGCACGTCGCGCAAGGTGCACCAGAGCTCTTCGCGCGTGAACGCATCCAGTGCGCCGAACGGCTCGTCCAGCATCAGGATCTCGGGCTCGTGTATGAGCGCGCGGCAGATCGACGTCCGTTGCTGCATTCCCCCCGAAAGTTGCCAGGGAAACTTTTCGGTAAACCCGGCGAGGCCGACCGACTCGAGCATCTTGCGCGAACGCTCGAGGTAGGCCGCGCGCTCGGTGCGCAGGCGACTCCGGTGCGGCTGCACGATCTCGAGCGGGAGAAGCACGTTCTGCGCCGCAGTCCGCCAAGGCAGCAGGTTCGCGTTCTGGAACGCCATGCCGACCATCTTCAGCGGTGCAGTGACCGGCTGGCCTTCGACGGTAAGCGTGCCCGCGGCCGGTGGATGCAGCCCGGAAATGAGTTTCATGAGCGAACTCTTGCCGCAACCCGAGGGGCCGACCACGGCGAAGAACTCGCCTTGCGCGACCGAAAGGCTGACGTCCTCGATCGCCTTCACCACGTGCTCGGCGCGACCGTAGGTCATCGATACCTGCTCGAGCTTGATCAAGTGATCCATTGCATTCATCGGTACTGCCGGCGAGAGGAGGCCGCGCGCGGATGACCCCGCGCGCGGTCCTGCGCAACCTGTGCTACTTGACCATCCGCTGCGCGGGCGGCGGGAGGTAGGACGCGTTGAAGATATCGGAGGCCTTCGGCTTGTTCGTGTACTTGAACGTGACGCCGATCTGATCGATCGAGCTCGGAGGCGCTTCATGTCGACTCCGCCGATGCCGTTCTTCCGCACGGCCGGCGTGACGTAGTTCTTCGCGAGCGAGAGCTTGAGGCGCTCGAGCTCCACGTCGCGCTTGGCGATGGGGTTGCGCTTCATCACCGAATCGATCGCCGCCTCCGGGTCGCGGAGTGTTTCCTGGATTCCCTTGATCGTCGCGCGGACGAATCCCGCGACGGCCTTCGGCTCGTGCTTCATGAAGTCGGGATTCGCCAGGATCGCGTTGCCGTAGAGATCAAGGCCGTAGTCGCTCATCATCAGAACGACGATGTCGTCGCCCGGGATACCCTGCGCCTTGAGATTCATGAACGACGAGAACCAGAACCCGGTGATGGCGTCCACCTTTCCCTGGGCGAGCATGGGCTCACGCACCGGGAAGCCGACGTTCTCGATTTTCACCTTGGAGGCGTCGATCTTGTTCTGCTGCACGAAGATCGGCCATTGCGCGTAGGCGCCGTCGGGAGCCGGCGCGCCGAGGACCTTGCCCTCGAGGTCCTTGGGCTTGGCGATGCCGTTCTTCTTGAGCGAGATGATCGCGAATGCCGGCGCATCGTAGACCATCATGACCGCCTGGACGGGCAGGTTGCGCGGATTGTCGCGATACTTGACGAGCACGTTGATGTCGGCGAAGCCCATCTCGTAGGCGCCGGACGCGACGCGATTGATGCCCTCGACCGAGCCGTTACCCGGATCGATCGAGACGTCGAGGCCTTCGGCCTTGTAGTAGCCCTTGTCGATGGCAACGAAGAAGGGCGCCGACGGGCCTTCGAAGCGCCAGTCGAGCGCGAAGCGCACGGGCGTCAGCTTCTGGGCGGCGGCAGGCGCCGCGAAAGCGAGCGCGAACAACGCGCTCAACAGGATCGTGCGGGTACGCATGGCATTACTCCTTGTGTTCGATGCGGTGTGATGACCGGAAACGGCAGACGGCCGGCGGTCAAGGCGTCCGCCGGAAGATTTCCCCCAGACGCCCGGCGTGCGACACCGGACGCGATCCGAGCGCAGCGATTCTACCCAAGCCGCGGGCTTCGGGTAACTCGCCTCCTCAGTCGAGTTGGCGCACCTTCGGCGAGCCATCGCCCCAAAAGGGTGCGCTCCTCCGCGGTCATCTTGGTGAGGTTGCCGATCGGCATCGCCTGCGTGGCGATCGCCTGCTGGTGTATGCGCGGCGCCGCCGCCTGGATGCGCTCGGGCGTATCGAGCATCACGCCCCCGGGCGGCTGGGGAAAACCCGGGAACGTCGGCTTCTCCGCGTGGCAGACGGCGCAGCGCTGGGCGATGATGGGCTGGATGTCCGCGAACTTCGATGCGGCGGCGGCCGCCTGCGTCGGCGCCGTCGGCGCCATGAGCACCGCGAGCCCGACCAGGAGCACGGCGGCCACGGCCGGTAGCGCGATCGCGTTCTTGCCCACGTGGCGAAGCACGAAGTACTGCCGGATCAGCGCGCCGGCGAGCATGATGACTGCGAGCACGGCCCAGCGCGTGCCTGCTTCCGTAGGTCATCGGGTAGTGATTGCTGATCATGATGAAGAGCACCGGCAGCGTGAAGTAGGTGTTGTGGACGCTGCGCTGCTTGCCGACGATGCCGGGCCGGGGATCGGGCGCCTTGCCGGCACGGATCTCGTTCACCATCTGCTTCTGGCCCGGAATGATCTGGAAGAAGACGTTCCAGACCATGATGGTGCCGATCAATGCGCCGACGTGGACGTAGGCGGCACGGGCGACTGAACACCTGGCCGTAGCCCCAGGCTGCGGCGACGACGAGGATGAACACGATGATCGAGAGCGCCAGCTCGTTCTTGACGATCTTGCAGAGCGTGTCGTACACGATCCAGCCGACGACGAGCGAGCCCGCCGAGATCGCAATGGCCATCGGAACCGAAAGATCCGCCACCGAACGATCGATGAGATAGGCGTTCGCCCCGTACCAGTAGATGATGGCGAGGAGCCCCATTCCCGACATCCAGGTGGTGTAGGCCTCCCACTTCGACCAGTGCAGGTCCTGGCTCAGCGGCTCGCCCTTCGGACCGGTGAGAAATTTCTGGCTTTGGTAGAAGCCGCCGCCGTGCACCGCCCAGAGCTCCCCGTCCACCCTGCGTGCGACGTCCTCGGGGTTCTTCGGCCGCTTCAGCGACAGGTCGAGCATCACGAAATAGAGCGAGGCGCCGATCCAGGCGATACCGGATATGAAGTGGAGCCAACGAATGCCGAGGTTGAGCCAGTCGACGATGTAACTCTCCATGCCCCGAATCTCCGTTACGCGATCGAGACTTCGACGGAATCGCCGTCCCGTATCCCCGCCAGGACGCGGGGATCGCCGTCGAGCTTGCCCAGGATGTTCACCGAAGTCACGAGCCGGCACTCGTCACCCTTCGACACCGGAGTCGGTCCGTAGGGGAGGGCGAGCGAGCTTCCCTCGACCCAGAAGCAGACGGTGCCCGGCGGCACGACCTCCCTGGCACCCTTCTCCTTTTTTACGGTGACCGGCACGGTGAAGTAGACCTCCTCGCCCCACGTATTTGCGCGCGAGCGGGCGGGCAGTGCGGCGACGAGCGCCCGGGCCGTTGCCGTGTCGCCGAGCTCGGCAGCGACCTCGCCTTTGGGCCACTTGATCCGGATCCTGGTCATCGTGCCCCCTGGTTGTCGGCATCGAGCAGATCGAGAAAAGTGAGCGCGACGACTTCGGTCGCCTTGTAGAGATCGTCCAGCAGGAGGTTCTCGTCCGCACGATGGCCGTTCGCTTCCTCGAGCGTCCGGGGGCCGGCGCCGTACAGTACAGTGGGAATACCTGCCTCCGAATAATGTCGTGCGTCCGTGTAGAGGGGCACGCCGTGCGGCTTCACCTCGACGCCGAAAACGGCACTCGCATGGCGAATGATCGCATCGAGCAGCCGCTCCTGTCCCGGTAGCGGCACAAACGGCGCCGCGAACAGGATGCGCCGTACTTCGACGCGGATTCCATCCAGCTTGCGCACCGATTCCCTGATGAGTGCGTTCAGAAAGCGCTCCGCGGCGCCCGGGATCTCGTCGGGGATGATGCGCCGATCCAGTCGAAACACGACGTGGTCCGGTACGACGTTGGTGTTGATGCCGCCCTCGATGAGTCCGACGACCATCGTCGGGTGGCCGATGCCTGGAATCTTCGACTCGAGCGCCGTGAGCGCCTTACGATAGGCATAAAGATCGTGCAGGATGAGGGCGGCCGCCTCGAGCGCGTCGTGCCCTTTCTGCGGTTCGGCGGCATGGCCGGACTTTCCGAACACCTCGACCTCGAGATGCAGGCAGCCGTTGTGGGCGGTCGTCACGCCGTACGAGAAGCCCGCCGAGAGTGCGTAGTCCGGCTTGGTGATGCCCTGCTCGATCAGCCACTTCGGGCCGATCGCGCCGCCCGCCTCCTCGTCGTACGTGAAGTGGAGCTCGATGGCGCCCGCGAGCGGGGCACCCGAATGCCGTAGCGCCAGCAGCGCGAAGGCGTAAGTTGCGAAATCGGATTTCGACACTGCCACGCCGCGCCCGTACATTCGCCCGTCGCGAATTTCCGCACCGTACGGATCGGTCATCCACCCGCGGCCGGGCGGCACGACGTCGCCGTGCGCATTACAGGCGATGGTGGGTCCGCCGGCGCCGAGCCGCTGGCGAACCACGAGATTCGTGCACGAGATCATTCCGTTTTCGCGGACCAGCGCTGCGGGGACCGCGTGGCGTTCTACCGTGAAGCCGAGCGCTTCGAGCAGGTGCGCCGCGCGCTCCGCGTGTGGTCGGCAGTCGCCAGGCGGGTTGTCGGACGGCACCTTCACGAGCGCGGCCAGAAAGCGCGCCTGCGCCTCACGCTGATCGGCGAGATACGCGCGGATAGTCTCGCTGGCGCTCATGGCTTTCTCGTCGGGTCGAAGCGCTCGATGAAGCGCAGGAACACCCGCGCCCCGATCTCGGCGTCGGCGAGCGTGATCGCCTCGGCCGGATTGTGGCTGACGCCCTTCTCGCAGCGGACGAAGAGCATCCCGATGTCGGCCAGATCGATCATCGCCATGCCGTCGTGGCCGGCGCCGCTCGGGAGCGCGCGCACCGGGAACCCTTCGGCGGCGATCGCATCGCCGATCTGCGCTTGCAGCCAGCCGGCGCAAGGCGCCGACTTTCCTTCGTGCGTTTTCGCGATCTTGATGTGCACGCCGCGCCGGTCGCATATCGCCTGCATCTCGCGAACGAGCTCGGCCGCGGCGGTGAGTCGTGAGTCGTCGCGCGGCGAGCGGACGTCCATCGTGAACCTCACCTTGCCAGGGACCACGTTCACCGCGCCCGGAAGGCACTCGAGCTTCCCGACCGTGCCGACGAGCTCGGGCTCGACGTCCGCGCGGCGCTCGACGGCGAGGACGCATTCGGCCGCTGCGGCCATCGCGTCCTGGCGCAATGCCATCGGCACCGTGCCGGCGTGGCCGGCCACGCCGTCGATCTCGATCGCGTAGCGGCTGGCACCGTTTATCGCCGTGACCAACGCCGACCGGCAGGCCCTCGGCCTCGAGCACCGGCCCCTGCTCGATGTGGAGCTCGGCATAGGCGAGCACGTCTTCTCTTCGCCTCGTCGCCTCCCCGACGCGATTCCGGATCGAGGTCGAAGCGGCGCAGCGCCTCGCGCATGCTTATGCCGTCGCGGTCGACCGAGTCGAGTACTTCTCTGCGGAGCGTGCCGGCCACCGCCCGGCTGCCGATCAGCGTCGCGTTGAAGCGCACACCTTCCTCGTCGCCGAATCCCAGCACCTCCACGGCGAACGGAAGGCGCCTGCCACGGGCGTGCAACGCGCTGACGCACTCGATCGCCGTGATGACGCCGAGCATGCCGTCGTAACGGCCGGCGTCCCGCACGGTGTCGAGATGCGAGCCGATCATCAGGCAGGGCAGGTCCGGACGATCTCCTTCGTACCGGCCGACCGCGTTTCCCATCGCGTCGACGCGTGCAGTCATGCCGGCCTCGCGCATCCAGCCGATCGTGAGCTCGTTCGCCGCGCGGTGCTCCTTGGACAGGAAGACGCGGGTGAGCCCATCCGGCTGCTCGGAACAGCGCGCAAGGGCTTCCGCGCGCGCCATGATGCGCGCGCCCGAAAGGACCATCGGGTCGGTCACGGATTCTCTTCCGCCAGTCACCGAGCGAGTCGCGGGCAGGCGGTCAATCGCGTTTCTCGGTGCCGATTTTCTGGCCGACCTCGAAGTTGGCGAGCTTCTCGAGCGCGCGGACCGTGGCGGAGTGATCCCACGCGGCGCCCCCGTTTGCTACGCACGCGTTCATGAGCTGCTGGGTGATCGCGGTGAGCGGCAGCGACATGGCGAGCGCTCGGGCGCCGGTGACGGCAAGCGAAAGGTCCTTCAGATGCAACTCGATGCGAAATCCCGGATCGAAGGTCCGCTTGATCATCCGCTCCCCGTGCACCTCGAGGATCTTGGAGGACGCGAATCCGCCCATCAGCGCCTGGCGAACCTTGGCGGGATCGGCACCCGCCTTGGATGCGAACAGCAGCGCCTCGGCAGCGACGGCGATGTTTCCGCCGACGATGATCTGGTTGGCGACCTTGCACGTCTGACCGTCGCCATTGCCGCCGACGAGCGTGATGTTCTTGCCCATGAGCTCGAAGAGCGGCTTCACCTTGGCAAACGTGTCCTCTTCGCCGCCGACCATGATCGTGAGGGCGGCGTTCTTCGCGCCCACTTCGCCGCCCGATACGGGCGCATCCAGGTACTTGCAGCCGAGGTCGTTGATCCGCTTCGCGAAGCGCTTGGTCTCGATCGGCGAGATCGAGCTCATGTCGACGACGATCTTGCCCTTCGAGAGTCCTTCCGCGACGCCGTTCTCGCCGAAGAGCACCTTCTCCACGTCGGGGGTGTCCGGGACCATGAGAAAGATCACGTCGGCCTTCTGCGCGACCTCCTTCGGGCTCGTGCAACTCTTGCCCTTGGCGGAAAGTTCCGCGGGCACGCCGCTGCGACTGTTGAGATAGGCCTCGTGGCCGCCAGCGATCAAGTGCCCGGCCATGGGCTTGCCCATGATGCCGAGTCCGATGAATCCGATTTTCATGTCAGGCCTCCAAGTGAATTTCAGAGATAGGGTTTTGCCCAACCCAGGCCCGGGACGGTGCCTGCCTGCGGGTTGTACTCGCAGCCGATCCAGCCCGGATAGCCGATCCGGTCGATCCAGCCGAAGAGGAAGGGATAGTTGATCTCGCCGGAGCCGGGCTCGTGGCGCCCGGGGTTGTCGGCGAGCTGCATGTGATTGATGCGCGCGAGATTCGCCTCGATCGTCCGGGCGAGGTTACCTTCCATGATCTGCATGTGGTAGATGTCGTACTGCAGCCAGAGGTTGTCGGAGCCGACCTCGTCCATGATCTCCAGCGCCTGCTGCGATCGATTGAGGTAGAAGCCGGGTACGTCGCGATTGTTCACCGGCTCGGTCACGAGCCGGATGCCGGCTGCTTTCGTCTTCTCCGCGGCGAACCGGAGGTTCGCGACGAACGTCGCGCGTAGCTTCTCGGGTGCGACCCCTTGCGGCGCGAGGCCCGCGAGACAGTTCACCTGCTTGCAACCGAGCGCGGTCGCGTACTCGATCGCCTTGCCCACGCCGTCCTGGAACTCGCCCACCCGGTCGGGCTGGCACGCCAAGCCGCGGTCTCCCTTCGCCCAGTCGCCCGCCGGCATGTTGTGCAGCACCTGGACGAGCTTGTTGCGCGCGAGCGCTTCGGCCAGCTCGTCCTTGGGGTAGGCGTACGGGAACAGGTATTCGACACCCTTGAATCCCGATTTCGCCGCCGCGGCAAAACGATCCATGAAATCGAGTTCGGTGTAGAGCAGGCTCAGGTTGGCGCAGAGCTTCGGCATGGCGATCCCTTTCGATTTCCTTCAAGCGGTCCCATAGACCGCGAAGACCTTGTTCGAGTTGAAGACGTGCGTCTCCACGAATTCGCTCCACTCCAGACGCGCGCCGAGTTCCTCCATCGCACCGGCGAACGCGAACCAGTTGAGCACCTCCTGCTGCCCCGCATCCTCGACCGCCTTGAGCGAGGTCGCGCGCCATGCGTCGTAGTCGCCGGCGCGCAGCGCTTCATACAGCCGCCGGTCGGCGGCGATATCGGGACGCAGGCGCCAGGTCGCATCGCAAAGAAAGGCGTGCGACCAGCTCGAGGAGGCGATCAGCGCCACGCGCCAGGGGCTGTCCTTGAGCACGCGCGCCGTCGCTGCGCCGACCTGCATGAAGCGCTTCGGAGAAGGCGAGGGCGGATCGAGCTCGACCGCAGCGTCCATTTGCGTGAGGAACCCTCGGCACGACACCACACGCCGTCCGTAGCAGTTGACCGGAAAGCAGATCGTCGGGTGCTCGTAGCCCTTGCGGTGGTAGTCGAGGTAGAGAATCGTATTGGTGAAGGCGTGCGCAATGCTCGCGTGGTGAAGCGGCTTGTACGCATAGGCGACGTCGATGTCGCGCTCGAGCAGCCCCGCCACGAGGTACCGGGCGATGTCCGGCCTGCCGCGCAGGCGGTAGTGCTTCGAGGCATCCTCTCCCCAGACGTTGGCCTTGTCCTTCATCATCGACGACGTCTGCGCGTGGCCCCATGGATAGAGGTCGAAATCGTCGAAGGCGAGAACCGCGAATGGCGGGATCAAGTCCTCCTTGAAGTTCTCGTACTGATCGTCGCCCCAGATCACGACGACATCCGGCTGGAACGCATCGAGCGCCGCGCGCACGCGGTCGAACCCCGCGACCAGCGCCTGACGGTGCGCGCCGGCGGCGCGCGCGCCGCCGTCACTCGCCCACTCTTCCTGCATGGGCGCCGGCCAGTTGGCGACGTCCTTTTCCGCCGCAGGGATCGACGGATCCTTAAGCGTCCAGCGCAGGAGGCTGGCCATGTCCGCGTCGGGCAGACAGAGCGGCGGGTAGTGCGAGAGGCCGAGACCGAGAATTTCCGCCATGTGCGCTCCTTTGCGACCGAGACAGGAGAGGGAGAACGCGAACTGCTGCGGGGCTCTCTATTTGCGCCGCTTCCGGCGGAGATTCGCTTCGATGCGCAGGCGCAGGGCGTTCAGCTTGATGAAACCGGCCGCGTCCGCCTGGTCGTAAGCGCCCTGGTCCTCCTCGAAGGTCGCGATCGTCGGGTCGAAGAGCGAGTCGGACTTCGATTCCCGGCCCACGACCAGGACGGTCCCCTTGTAGAGCTTCAGTCGCACGCTGCCGTTGACGGGTTGCTGGGACTCGTCGATCAGCGTCTGGAGCAGCCGGCGCTCCGGGCTGAACCAGTACCCGTTGTAGATCAGACGCCCATACCGCGGCATGAGGTCGTCCTTGAGCGCGAGCACCTCGCGGTCCAGCGTGATCGACTCCATCGCGCGATGCGCCTTGAGCATGATCGTGCCGCCCGGCGTCTCGTAGCAGCCGCGCGACTTCATGCCGACGTAGCGGTTCTCCACCATGTCCAGCCGGCCGATGCCATGCCTGCCGCCCATGACCGTTCAGGGCGGCAAGCACCTTCGCGGGCGTCATGCGCCGGCCATTCACGGCGACGATGTCGCCGCGCTCGTACGCGAGCTCGACGTGCTCGGGCCGGCCCGGCGCCTTCTCGGGGCTGACGGTGATCCGCCACATCGACTCCTCGGGCTCGTAGTTCGGGTCCTCCAGGATCCCGCCCTCGTAGGAGATGTGCAGGAGATTGGCGTCCATCGAATACGGTGCGCCCCCCCCCTTCTTTTTCTTGAAGTCCACCGGAATTTTGTGGGTCTCGGCGTAGCGCAGCAGCTTCTCGCGCGAATTGAGATCCCATTCGCGCCACGGTGCAATGATCTTCACGTCGGGCATCAGCGCATAGGCGCCGAGCTCGAAGCGGACCTGATCGTTGCCCTTGCCGGTCGCACCGTGGGAGATCGCGTCGGCGCCGGTCTTGCGCGCAATCTCGACGAGGCGCTTGGCGATCAGCGGGCGCGCGATGGATGTCCCCAGCAGGTACTCGCCTTCGTAGACCGTGTTGGCGCGAAACATGGGAAACACGAAGTCGCGCACGAATTCCTCGCGCAGGTCCTCGATGAAGATTTCCTTCACCCCGCACGCCTTGGCCTTGCGGCGAGCTGGCTCGACCTCCTCGCCCTGACCGATGTCGGCGGTGAACGTCACCACCTCGCAGTGGTAGACGTCCTGCAGCCACTTGAGGATCACGGACGTGTCCAGCCCGCCGGAGTAGGCGAGCACGACCTTCTTCACCTCGCCTTGCTTTGCCGCTGCTCGCTTTTCCTGCTGTCTTATTAGCCATGTCCGGTGCTCGGGGGAGAGGCGTGCCGCAGTGGCCGCCCTTGGAGGAAAGTTCTGGCGATGATCTCCGCTGCGTCGTCAGCCGGTCACCCGGCCGAGCACAACGTACTCGAGCAGCGCCTTCTGGGTGTGCATGCGATTCTCGGCCTCTTCCCACACCGCGCTCTGCGGACCGTCGATCACTTCCGCCGCGACTTCTTCGCCGCGATGAGCCGGGAGACAGTGCATGAAGAGCGCGTCGGATTTCGCCGCGCGCATCATTTCCGCATCGACCTGCCAGTCCTGGAAATCGCGGCGCCGCGCCTCGTTCTCGGCCTCGAACCCCATGCTCGTCCACACGTCCGTCGTCACGAGGTCGGCGCCGCGCGCCGCGTCCATCGGGTCGGTGAACTGCTCGTAGTGCCCCGTTCCGTACAGGCCGGCCCGGTCGGGCTCGACCTCGTATTTCGGGGGCGTCGACACGTGGACCGTGAATTCGAACATCTCCGCAGCCTGCAGCCAGGTGTTGCATACGTTGTTCGAGTCGCCGATCCAGGCGACCGTCTTGCCGCGAATCGAGCCGCGCTGCTCGATGTAGGTGTAGATGTCGGCAAGGATCTGGCACGGATGGTACTCGTTGGTGAGCCCGTTGATCACGGGCACACGCGAGTGCCGTGCGAACCGCTCGATGATGTCCTGCTCGAAAGTGCGGATCATCACCACGTCGCACATCCGCGAGATCACCTGCGCGGCGTCCTCGACCGGTTCGCCGCGCCCGAGCTGCGAATCGCGCGTGTTGAAGTAGATCGCGAATCCCCCGAGCTGCTGCATGCCCGCCTCGAACGAGAGTCGCGTGCGGGTGCTCGCTTTCTCGAAGATCATCACCAGGGTGCGGTCGGAGAGCGGCCAGTAGCGCTCGTAGCGCTTGAACCGGTCCTTGATCCAGGTCGTGCGCGCGAACAGATGCTCGATCTCGTCGCGCGAAAAATCCTTGAGCTGCAGAAAATGCCTGGGATCAGCCACGGCGCGGGAGCGGGCGATCAGGCCGCCTGTTTTGCGACGAACGCGCGGATGAGCGCGGCGAGGCGCGTAACGAGCTCCCGCACCTCTTGCGCATTGATCACCAGCGGCGGCAACAAGCGCACGACGCGCTCGGCCGTGACGTTGATGAGCAGTCCGTCCGCGAGGGCCAGCTTGACGAGCTCGCCGCACGGGCGGTCGAGCTCGATCCCGATCATCAGTCCCATGCCGCGAATCTCCTTCACGGCGCCCACACCGGAGAGTGCCGCCGTCAGCCCGTCGCGCACGGCATCGCCCATCGCCGCGGCATTCGCGAGCAGGCGCCCGTCGTCCATCGCCGCGAGCGTGGCGAGCGAGGCGGCGCACACGAGCGGTCCACCGCCGAATGTCGCGCCGTGATTGCCGGGCTTGAAGACGCCTGCGGCGCGGCCTGCGGCGAGGCAAGCGCCGATGGGAACGCCGGAACCGAGTCCCTTCGCGAGCGGCATGACGTCGGGCTTCACGTCCGCCCACTGATGCGCGAACCACTTGCCGGTGCGGCCGATGCCGCTCTGCACCTCGTCGATCATCAGCAGCCAGCTGCGTTCGTCGCACAGCTGCCGCAGGAAGCGCACGTACTCGGTGTCCGCGACATTGATGCCGCCTTCACCCTGCAGCACCTCGACCAGGATCGCGACGACGTTGCGGGTGTGCTCGGCGGCCTGGCGCACGGCGTGCGCATCGTTGTACGGTACCCGGACGAACCCGGGGACCAGCGGCTCGAATCCGGCCTGGGCCTTGCGATTACCGGTGGCCGAGAGCGTGGCGAGCGTGCGCCCATGCCAGGCCTGTTCCATGACGATGATCGCGCCGTTCGCGACGCCGTTCTGGTGTCCGTAGAGGCGCGCGAGCTTGATCGCACACTCGTTCGCCTCGGATCCGGAGGTGCAGAAGAAAACTTCGTCCATCCCCGACAGTGCGCACAGACGGTCGGCCAGCGTCTCCTGCAGGCGGATCTCGTAGAGATTCGATGTGTGGATGACCTTGCCAGCCTGGTCCGCGATCGCCTTCACGATCGCCGGATGGGCATGTCCGAGCCCCGAGACGGCGATGCCGGCGAGGGCGTCGAGATACTTCTTGCCCGCCTCGTCCCATAGCCAGACCCCTTGCCCGTGCGTGAACGACACGGGCAGCCGGGCATAGGTGTTCATGATGTGTGATGGCATCTCGGCACCACGTTGCAGCAATCAAGATGGAGCGGGCAAACCTGACGAAGCGGGCAATATCCAGTAGTGAAACCCAGCAATCAAACCCAAGTAATGAAACCCGAGCAAAATGCAAACGGCGGCTCCCGCCGCCGTATAGAATGCCCGGGAAAAATGTTAACACATTGTCCTGGCGGAAGGTTCGCGCCGGGCGAATCTTCGGGGACCGGATGACACGGCTGGCCGTGTTCAACCAGAAGGGGGGCGTGGGGAAGACTACGACCGCTCTCAATCTCGCAGCAGAGCTCGCCAGGCGCCAGGTGGCGCCGCTGCTTGTAGATCTCGACGCCCAGGCCCATCTCTCGGGAATTCTCGGCGCGGCCCACACGGCCGACGAGTCCGTGTTCGCGTTCTTCAACGAGTCCAGATCCGCTCGCGAGCGTGGTGCGCCCGGTCAGCTTCGGCGCGGAACTCGTCCCCGCGCATGCCGAGCTCATGAAGGTGGACACGCTGTTCGGCAAGGGTCCGCGCATCCTCTACCGGCTGCGGGAAGGGCTGCACGAATACCTCGCGCCCACGCCCGCGCGCAACGTGTTCATCGATTGCTGCCCGATGCTCGGCGTGCTGTCGCTCTCGGGCGTGTTCGCGGCGAACAGCATCCTCGTGCCGATCTCCACGGACTACCTCGCGGTGAAGGGCGCGGTCACGCTGGAGGGCACGCTGAAGGCGCTGGAGCACGTCCTGAAGGAGCGTATCGAGCGGCGCTACGTACTCACGCGCTTCGACTCACGGCGCCGGATGTCGCACGACATCGAGAAGGCGTTGCGCGAGCGGTTCGGCGCAGAGCTCTGCGAGACGCGCATCGCGGAGAACGTGAGCCTTGCCGAGAGTCCGTTCCACAAGCGTGACATCTACGCGCACGCGCCGAACAGCCGAGGAGCACAGGACTACGAGCGGCTGCTCGACGAGCTGCTCGCGTCGGGTTTCCTGGAAGTTTGAGCGGCCGGCGCAGACCGGCGCGGGGGGAACGACCTGCTTACTTGCTGACCAGCTCGATCACTTCCTCGAACGTGGCGCGCTGGCCTGCCGGGGCGCCGGCCGCGCTCTCCACCCGACTCTCGAGCACCTCGCAATGGCGGTACATCTGGGTGAGCTTGCGCTGCGCGTCGGCCTCGTCGCGGCCGTGGATCATCAGGTTCTCCACCACTAGGCCCTGCCGGGTCCGAATTCGGAAGGCATATTTCGTCGTGGACATAGAGTGTGGAACCATGACTCCCCCTCTCGAATCAGGTACTTACGAAAGGTATAACACAGGGTTGTCACGTGCGCAACGCAACTGGCTCGCGCGAAAGGGACTTTTACGCGTCGCCTTCAGGACAACGGCATGCGCGGTTGTTGTTTTCCGGCAGAGGCTTGGCGGCCGGGCCGGTCGGCCCGTCAAGGGGGTCATAAAATTCGCTCGCAGCCCCGTCTATTGGGTGCCGGAGCCGCGCTAGCTCAGGCGTTTGAGGCCGCGTTCCTCCGCGGATTTCAGGACACGCAGGCACGGCACGTAGCCGTCGTAGACGATGCCGTGCAATTCGAGCTGCTTCTGTGATCGCAGCAGCCCGATCAGGTACTCGAGGATCGGCCGGGTGATGGCCTGCCCCGGCACGAGCACCGGAATGCCCGGCGGATAGGGAACGATCTGGTCCGCGCAGACGCGATCGACGAGCGCCCGGTTCAGGTTCTCCTTCTCGTTCATCAGTGGCACCGACTCGCCGCCGCAGTAGTAGGCGTCGCGCGGCAGGTAGCGCAGCTTGGTGAACACCGGCACCTCCGGAAACTGGTAGAGCCGGCGCGCCGACCGGCCCTCGCGGGCGATGCGCATGAGCGCATCGTAGAGGCGTGACACCTTGCTGCGCGTGGTTCCCACCGTAAGCAGGAGGCGTCACCGTGTTGAACGTGGATTTCTCCACCTGGATGTTGAAGCGCGTGAAGAGCTCGCGTTGCAGGTCCTCGACGGTATAGCCGCAGCGCGAGATGTCAACCGTCGCCTTGGTCGGATCGAGCAGGATGCCGTCACCCTTCACTTCCTCGGGCAGCAGCTCGTCCAGCTCGAGCACGCGGAACACGTCGGTGGAGTTGATCTGCGCGCGCAGCTCGGTGGCGAGCGCGAGCGTGCGCGACAGAAGCTTGTAGCCCTCCATCATCATCTGCTTGCGCGCCACGTCGAGGCTCGCGATCATCGCGTACTGCGGGCTGGTCGACGTGTGCATGTTGAAATTCTCGCGGAAGATGTGCTCGTTGAACGTCGGGTCGTTCACGTGGATCATGCTCGCCTGCGAGAATGCGCTCATGACCTTGTGGGTGCTCTGCGTCGCGTAGTCCGCCCCGGCCTGCAGCGCGGTCGGGCGGAATGCCGGATGAAAGCGCGCGAAGCCGTACCACGCCTCGTCGATGATGACCTTGATGTCGCGGGCGTGCGCCGCCTCGATGATCGGCGGCAGATCGTAGCGCAGCCCGTCGTAGGTGCACGACGTGAGAATCAGCGCTTCGGCGTCCGGGTGCGCCTCGATCGCGTCGAGCAGAGTCTTCTTCGGGAACCGGCCCGTAGATCCCGTACTTCCGGTTGATCGACGAGTTCAGATACATCGGGATTTGCGCCCGACAGCACCACCCCGTGGTGAACCGACTTGTGGCAATTCCGGTCGAGGAGCAGCTTCTCGCCCGGCGCGAGCAGTGTCTGGAAGATGACCTTGTTCGCGGTGGACGTGCCGTTGGTGGCGAAGAACGTGCGCCGCGCGCCGAACGCGTTGGCGGCCATACCCTGGGCCTCGGCGATCACGCCCCTGGGCTCCATCAGTGAGTCGAGCATCGGGACCGAGACAGACAGGTCCACATCGAAGATGTGCTCGCCCATGAATTCGTAGAAGTCGTTGATCCACGGGCTGCCGCGCAGCGATTCGCCCGAGGAGTGTCCAGGCGTGTGCCAGGAGTCCTTTGCGAGCCACACGTAGTTCTTGAGCTGATCGTAGAAGGGCGTGCGCGCGCGTTCCTGGATCTCGGCGTTCAGGATGCGGTAGATCCCGCGGTAGTCGCGCTCTTCGCGGTAGAAATAGCCGTCCACCGCCTCGGCGAACAGGGTATCGACCACCTCGTCCTCCTGCTCCTGCGCGACGAGGATGTAAACCTCGAGCTCCGGACGCAGCCGCGTGATCCGCTGGACGAGTTCGAGCGCGGTCATCTGCAACCGCTTCGATTTGCTGCCATTCAGGTGGTAGAGCTTGTCGTCGACGATCACGGCCTGCACTTCGCCGTCCGACTCGATCGCCGCAAGCGCTTCCCGGGCGGTGGTCACACCGGAGAAAGTGATCCCGAGCGGGTTGTCGAGCGATCGTGGCCGCGGCGTTGAGGCCCTTGACGAACTCGCGCAGGATCAGGCTCTCGTCGTTGATGACGAGGACACGGCTGACCGGTTTACGCATCGGGCTCTTCGGCTCCTTCGGCGCGAATAGAGGCGGGGACTGGGGACTGCGAACTGCGCCCGGCGATTTAATCCCCAAAGGGTGGAACAGTGCAAGGGACCTGTCGGCATTCGACGCTATAGTTCGCGCCGGCCACCCGATCCGCGCCCTGCGCGCCTGCGCGTCGTCGCGCGATGTCGGGGCAGGCCAACATACGATCCGCCGTCTATGCCTGCCACCGACACCGTCGAGTTCGTGATCATCGGCCTGACCCGGGCGGGAAAGCCCTTCCGGCCGAGCGACTGGGCCGAGCGCCTTGCAGGGGTCATGTCGCAGTTCGGGGGCGTGCCCCCGGTCCGCTACTCGCCCTATTGCTACCCCGTCGTGTCCGACGGCGTGAAATGCGTCGTGGTCGACGCGCGTATGCGGGATCTGCGAGCCGCTCGCCTACAATTTTCTGGTCGGTTTCGCCGCCGACAACGAGCTCCAGGTTCGCCAGGGGCGACAGGCGCCCCGCCCGACCGACGCGTCCTCGGTCGAATAGTGCTGGACGGGGCCGAGCTCGACCGGAAATAGAAAAGGCGACCCGAGGGCCGCCTCATAAGCAGGCGAACGGACGCGCTGTGAGAAAGGCGGGACGCGTCCGGCGGCTGGCCTACGCCATCGCCTTGATGTGAGCAGCAAGGCGACTCTTGAAACGCGCCGCCTTGTTCTTGTGAATAATCCGTTTCTTGTCGGCAATGCGGTCGACGACGCTGGTCGACTCGCGATACGCCGCCTGGGCCGCCGCCTGGTCGCCTGCGGCCACCGCTTTCGTGACCTTCTTCATCGCAGAGCGCACCATCGAGCGGAGCGAGGCATTGAGCTCGCGCCGTTTCTCGGACTGACGTGCGCGCTTGCGGGCTTGGGCGGTGTTGGCCATGGGTTGGACTCGGTTCCTGCCGTTCGATTACAAAGAGCCCGAGATTATAGTCCGACCGCCCGATCCGGGCAAGGCGGGCCAAGACCAGCCAAGACCAGCCAAGGCGAGCGCGGGCACCGGCCCCGTATAATCCGGCCGGCATGAACCTGCTCAAGGCGATGGCCACCGTCAGCAGCATGACGCTGCTGTCGCGCATTCTCGGCTTTGTCCGGGATGCGCTGATAGCCCGCATCTTCGGGGCAGGTCTCGCCACCGACGCATTTTTCGTCGCTTTTCGCATCCCGAACCTGCTGCGTCGCATGTTCGCCGAAGGGGCGTTCTCCCAGGCATTTGTTCCGGTGCTCGCGGATCACCGATCACGGCAGGGGGAGGCCGCGACGCGGCTGCTGGTCGACCGGGTCGCAACGCTGCTTTTTCTGGCGGTTGCCCTGGTTACGGTGCTCGGTGTGCTGACTGCTCCGTACATCGTCTACGTGAGTGCGCCCGGATTCTCGGCGCGCCCCGAGAAGTTTGCGCTGACCGTCGCGATGCTGCGTGTCACGTTCCCCTACATCCTGTTCATCTCCCTGGTGTCGCTGGCGGGCGGAATTCTCAACACCTGGAGCCGATTTGCGGTGCCGGCCTTCACGCCGACCCTGCTCAACGTCTCGTTCATCTTCGCCGCGCTGGTCGCCGCGCCTTATTTCGATCCGCCGGCGATGGTGCTCGCGTGGGCAGTGTTCGTCGGAGGAGTGCTGCAGCTCGCGCTCCAGGTGCCGTTTCTCGTGCGCCTCGGCATGCTGCCGCGCCCGCGGTTTGCCTTGAGTGGCCTGCGCGATCCCGGACGTCCGCCGCATTCTCGCCCTGATGGGGCCGGCGGCGATCGGCGTGTCGGTGGCTCAAGTGAGTCTCCTGGCCAACACCATTTTCGCGTCGTTCCTGCAGACCGGCAGCGTGTCGTGGCTCTATTTCGCGGACCGCCTGATGGAGTTTCCCACCGGACTGCTCGGTGTGGCGCTCGGGACGATCCTGCTGCCGAGCCTTGCGAAGGCGCATTCGCAGCAAGCCGGTGACGAATACTCGCGCCTGCTCGACTGGGGACTGCGTCTGACATTGATGCTGGCGCTGCCCGCCGCGCTCGCACTCGCGATCCTGTCGGTGCCCCTGATCGGGACGCTGTTCTTCTATGGCGAATTCAACTTGGTCGATCTCGCGATGACCCGCCAGGCGCTCGTCGCGTACAGCGTCGGGCTGCTCGGCCTGATCCTGGTCAAGGTGCTCGCGCCCGGCTTCTATGCCCGGCAGGACATCAGGACGCCGGTGCGCATCGCCATCATGACGCTCGTGGCGACACAGATCATGAACGTGGCGTTCATCGTGCCGCTGCGGCACGCCGGTCTCGCGCTGTCCATCGGCCTGGGGGCGTGCCTCAACGCGGGACTGCTGTACCGCCGGCTCCGGCGCGATGGCATCTACGCGCCCCAGCCGGGGTGGCTGGCCTATACGCTGAAAGTGCTCCTCGCGCTGGCGGCAATGGGCGTCGCGCTGTGGTTCGCGATGGGGCCGGAGGCGTGGTGGATCGCCGCGCGCGGCACGACTCGCGTCACGGCGCTGTGCGGGCTCGTGGGGGTTGGCATCGTGGTCTACTTCGGTACACTATGGGTGCTCGGGTTCCGCCCGCGCGATTTTGCGCGGCGCGTCGGGACTTGAAGGAATTATCGCTACGCCGTTCTCAATTCGGTCATATTCGTTCCACTCGGTTCAATCCTTCGCTCTGGCTGCCAACCTCGACCGCTTCGCCCAGCTCCTGACACGCGAGCAATTCAGTCTCGCCGAGGCGTGCCTGCTGCTCGCTCAGGACGAATACCCGGACATCGACGTCTCGCGCTGCCTCGGGCAGCTCGACACCATGGCGGCAACCGTGCGCGGGCGGCTCGCGCGCGATGCGTTTCCCGAGCAGCGCATCGCGGCGCTGAACCACTACCTTTTCGAGGATCTGCAGTTCAGCGGCAATGTCGACGCCTACTACGATCCGCGCAACAGCTACCTGAACGAGGTGCTCGACCGGCGCACCGGCATACCGATCACGCTCGCGATCGTGTACCTGGAGGTCGGTCGCCGGGTAGGTCTCAGACTGCAAGGGGTGTCGTTCCCCGGTCATTTCCTGGTGAAGCTGCGGGTCAGGCGGGGCCAGTTGGTGCTCGATCCGTTCACGGGCGGGGAGCCGCAGTCCGCGACGGTGTTGCGCAGCCGCCTCGCACAAGTGATGCCGCCAGCGCGCGCACGCGAGCTCGATCTCGGCGAGTTGCTGGAGGCGGCATCGTCCAGGCAGATCGTGGCGCGCGTGCTGCGCAACCTGAAGGCCATCTACCTGCAGGCCGAGAACTATCCGCGCGCCCTGGCCGTCTTGAACCGGATGCTGTTCGTCGTGCCCGAGTCGGCCGAGGAGCTGCGCGACCGCGGCCTGGTGTACGAGAAGCTCGAATGCTTTCGTGCGGCGCTTGCCGACCTGACCAACTACGAGCGCCGCCGTCCCGACGCGCCGGACCTCGCCGAGGTGCGCGCGCAGATCGAGGCGCTTCGCCCGCGGTGCGCCAGCCTGCATTGACGCGCCCGGGATGGCCCGCCCGGCACCCCGGCCGACGCGGTGCGGTGCAAAAGCCGCTAAAATTCAAAGCTTTTCCGTCCCCTTCGGCCATTCTCCGTGCTCGTCACCCGTGGATTCGCGCCGCGCATCGACCGCCCGGTCGCCCTCACGATCGGCAACTTCGACGGCGTGCACATCGGCCACCAGGCAATGCTTGCGCGCCTGGTCGATGCGGCGCGTGCGCACAAATGCGGCGCGAGCGTGCTCACGTTCGAGCCGCACCCGCGGGAGCTCTTCGCGCCCGCGGCGGCCCCTGCGAGGCTCACCAGCTTGCGCGAGAAGCTCGAGCTGCTGAGCGCCTACGGCGTGCGGCACGTGCATGTGCAGCGGTTCTCGCGCGCATTCGCGACGCTTTCTCCGGAAGATTTTCTGGACCGGATTCTCGTCCGCGCGCTGGGGGTGCGCTGGTTGCTGGTCGGTGACGATTTCCGCTTCGGCGCGCAGCGCGCCGGCGACCTTGCGCTGCTCAGGCGTGCCGCGGGCGAGCGCGGATTCGATGTCGAGACGATGCCGAGTGTCCTGCTCGAGGGGACGCGGATCTCCAGCTCCGCGGTGCGTGCGGCACTCGCGCGCGGGGATCTCGCGCATGCGCGCAAGTTGCTCGGACGCGCGTACAGCATCAGCGGCCGCGTCGTGCACGGCGACAAGCTCGGCCGCGCGCTGGGTTTTGCGACCGCGAACGTGCAGCTGAAGCACAACCGGCCGCCACTCGCCGGAATCTTCGCCGTGCGCGTGCGCGGCGTGACGGAACGCCAGTGCCAGGGCGTCGCGAGCCTGGGCGTGCGGCCGACGGTGAAGGCAGATGGCCGGCCGACCCTCGAAGTTCACCTCTTCGAGTACTCCGGAGATCTCTACCGGCGTCATCTGCACGTCGAGTTCATCGAGAAGATTCGCGACGAGGAAGCGTATCCCGATCTGGCGACCCTCAAGGCGCAGATCGCGCGGGATTGCGATGCCGCCCGCGCCGTGCTCGCCGCCATGGAGTAGCGAATTGGGAATGTGGCGTCATTCCCGCGCAAGCGGGAATCCACGGCAAGCGCGATCAAGGGCAACTGGATCCCCGCGTGCGCGGGGATGACATGGATAACGGTTCAGTCGCAAGAGAGTAGCAATGGCCGACTACAAGAAGACACTCAATCTGCCCGACACGCCGTTTCCGATGCGCGGCGACCTGGCCAAGCGCGAGCCGCAGTGGATCGCGCGCTGGCTGGAGACGCGCCGCTACGAGCGGATTCGCGCCGCCTCGGCGGGCCGGCCGCGCTTCGTCCTGCACGATGGCCCGCCATATGCGAACGGCGACATCCACATCGGGCACGCGGTCAACAAGATCCTCAAGGACATGATCGTCAAGGCGAAGCAGCTCGACGGCTTCGACGCCCCCTACGTTCCGGGCTGGGACTGTCACGGACTGCCGATCGAGCATCAGATCGAGAAGCTGCACGGCAAGGACCTGGAGGGCAACCGGGCGCGGGCGCTTTCGCGCGCCTATGCGAGCGAGCAGATCGAGAGCCAGAAGCGCGACTTCATCCGGCTTGGGGTGCTCGGCGACTGGGACGAGCCGTACCAGACGATGCGCTTTCGCACCGAGGCCGAGGAGCTGCGCGCGCTCGGCAGGATCCTGGCTGCGGGGCTCCTCTTCCGCGGGGAAAAGCCGGTCAACTGGTGCATCGACTGCGGCTCCGCGCTCGCCGAGGCCGAGGTCGAGTACGAGGACCGGACCTCCGACGCGATCGACGTCGCGTTCGAGGTGCTCGACCGCGCGCGGCTCGCCAAGGCGTTCGGCCTCACGAGTCTCCCCGATGCGAAAGCCTTTGCGGTGATCTGGACCACCACGCCCTGGACGCTGCCTGCCAATCAGGCGGTGTGCGTGCACCCCGAGTTCGAGTATCGGCTGATCCGCACCGCGAAAGGCTTGCTGATCCTGGCCGATGAGCTTGCGCCCGCTGCGCTGGAACGTTTCGGCCTGCAGGGCGAGATGCTCGCGGCCGCCAGGGGCGCGGCACTCGAGGGCCTGTCGCTCCGGCATCCGTTCTACGAGCGCGACGTGCCGGTGATCGTCGGCTCGCACGTCACGCTCGAGGCGGGTACCGGGCTTGTGCACACTGCGCCTGCACACGGCGCCGAGGACTGGGAGGTCGGGCAGCACTACAGCTTGCCGGTCGAGAATCCGGTCGGCAATGACGGCCGGTTCTTCGCGCAGATCCCGCTCGTCGGCGGGCAGCTCGTCTGGGATGCGAATGCGACCATCATCGCCGAGCTCGATCGGCGCGGGGCACTGCTCAAGCAGGCGCGCGTCGGGCACAGTTATCCGCATTGCTGGCGGCACAAGACGCCGATCATCTATCGCGCGACCACGCAGTGGTTCGTCGGCATGGACATCAAGGCGCCGGACGGCCGCACGCTGCGCGAGATCGCGCTGGCGGCGGTGAGCGCGACGCAGTTCTATCCGGCCTGGGGCCAGGCCCGGCTGCACGGCATGATCGCCAACCGGCCGGACTGGTGCGTGTCGCGCCAGCGGAACTGGGGGGTGCCGATTCCGTTCTTCGTCCACAAGGAGACCGGTGTGCTGCATCCGGACACGCCCGCGCTCCTCGAGCGCGCCGCGCAGGCCGTGGAGCAGGGCGGCATCGAGGCCTGGTTCGCGATGAGCGCCGCCGACTTCGGCGTGGACGCGCGCGAGTACACGAAGCTCTCGGATACGCTGGATGTGTGGTTCGATTCCGGCACGACCCATTTCACGGTGATGCGGCGCGAGCCGGAGCGATCTCAAGTGGCCGGCCGATCTCTATCTCGAGGGCTCGGACCAGCATCGCGGCTGGTTTCACTCGTCCCTGCTCACCGCGTGCGCGATGGACGGTCGCGCCCCCTACGACGCGTTGCTGACCCACGGATTCGTGGTGGACGGCGCGGGGCGCAAGATGTCGAAGTCGCGCGGCAACGTGATCGTTCCGCAGAAGGTCGCCGGCACGCTGGGCGCCGAGATTCTGCGCCTCTGGGTCGGCGGCGACCGACTACTCGGGGGAGCTCTCGATCTCCGACGAGATCCTGAAACGGGTCGTCGAGAGCTATCGCCGCATCCGGAACACGCTGCGCTTCCTGCTCGCGAACGTGGCGGATTTCGATCCGGCGCGGCATGCGTTGCCGACCGGCGAGTGGCTCGAGATCGACCGCTACGCGGTCGCGCTCGCGGCCGAATTCCAGGGCGAGCTCGTCGCGCACTACGGACGCTACGAGTTCCATCTCGTTGCGCAGAAGCTGCAGAATTTCTCGTCTGAGGACCTGGGCGCCTTCTACCTCGACATTCTCAAGGACCGGCTCTACACGGCGCCCGCCGATTCGCGTGCGCGTCGCTCCGCGCAGAACGCGCTCTGGCATGTCACGCAGAGCCTGCTCCGGCTGATGGCGCCGATTCTGTCGTTCACGGCCGAGGAGGCATGGGGCATCGTGACAGGAAAACCGGACGAGAGCGTGTTCGAGCACGTGTGGCACGAGTTTCCCGCAATTCCTGATGCGACGACCCTGCTGGCGCGCTGGAAGCTGGTGCGCGAGGTTCGCGCGGAAGTGATGAGGGAGCTCGAACGGCTCCGGACTGCGGGAGAGATCGGCTCGCCGCTCCAGGCGCAGGTCGAGGTTCGCACGGCGGGCGAGCGCTACGCGGCACTGGCGCATCTGCGCGACGACCTGCGCTTCGTGCTGATCACTTCGCAGGCGCGCGCGATCGAGGCGGCCGACGAGTCGGTCGGCGCCTTACCGAGCCCGCATCAGAAGTGCGAGCGCTGCTGGCACTATCGCGCAGACGTCGGCGACGACGCCGAGCATCCGGGGCTGTGCGGTCGTTGCCGGTCCAACCTGTTCGGCGCGGGCGAGCCGCGCGAGTTCGCTTGAGCGCTGAGGGGGCGCGTGCGCCCTGGCCGCGGGTTGGCTCATGGATCGCCGTCGCGATTGCGCTCGCCTTGGTCGATCAGGCGGTCAAGGCGCTGGTTCAGTCGCAGCTCACGCCGGGCGAGGTCGTGCCCGTCACGGGATTCTTCAATCTCGTGCTCGTTTTCAACACCGGCGCGGCCTTCAGCTTTCTCGCCGGAGCGTCGGGGTGGCAGCGGGAATTCTTCGTCACGGTCACGGTGGCCGCGGCGGTGGTGATCGTCGTGCTGCTCCGGCGCCATGCGAGCGAGCGACTCTTCAGTAGCGGCCTCACGCTGATCATGGGTGGCGCGATCGGCAATCTCTACGACCGGCTGACGCTCGGCAAGGTCGTGGACTTCCTCGATTTCCACGCCTTCGGGTGGCATTGGCCGGCGTTCAATGTCGCGGATTCCGCGATCACGGTCGGCGCAGCGCTCCTGATCCTCGACACTCTGCTGGCCGCGCGGCGAAAGGTCTTAGAATCGCCGAGTATGGAAGTCATACTCGCCAATCCGCGCGGATTCTGCGCCGGAGTCGACCGCGCGATCGAGATCGTGGAGCGCGCATTGGAGCTCCACGGCGCGCCGATCTACGTCCGTCACGAGATCGTGCACAATCGCTTCGTCGTTGACGGCTTGCGCGCCAAGGGTGCGGTGTTCGTGGAGGAACTGACGGAGGTGCCGCCCGGCGCCACCGTGGTCTTCTCGGCGCACGGCGTGTCGAAGGCCGTGCAGCACGATGCCGCGGCCCGCGGGCTGCGGGTGTTCGACGCCACCTGCCCGCTCGTCACCAAGGTGCACGTGGAGCTCGCGCGGCGTCGCACGGAAGACCGCGAAGTCGTGATGATCGGGCACCGCGGCCATCCCGAGGTCGAGGGGACGATGGGCCAGTCCGAGGGGGGCATGTATCTCGTCGAGAACGTCGCCGACGTCGAGGGGCTCGAGGTGGCCGATCCCGCGAATCTCGCTTATGTGACCCAGACCACGCTCTCGGTCGACGATGCCGCGGCGATCGTCGCGGCGCTGCGGCGCCGGTTTCCTGAAATCATCGGTCCGAAGAAGGACGATATCTGCTATGCGACGCAGAACCGGCAGGATGCCGTGAAGCTCATGGCCCCGCAGACCGACGTCGTCATCGTGGTCGGTTCGCCGAACAGCTCCAATTCCAACCGGCTGCGCGAAGTGGCGGCCAACATGGGCGTGCCGGCATACATGGTCGACAACGCGCAGGGCCTGGATCCCGCGTGGCTCGTGGACAAGCGTCGCGTCGGGGTCACCGCCGGCGCGTCAGCGCCCGAAGTGCTGGTGCAAGAGGTGATCGAGCGCCTGCGCGCGCTCGGCGCCACCCGCGTGCAGACGCTAAAGGGTGTCGAGGAGCACGTCAGATTCCCGCTGCCGAAGGGGCTGCACGCAGCGACGTAGGCGGGGTGGGGGGTGCCGCCTTTCCCGAACTACTTCACGCCCGGCGGCAGCAACGAGGGGAAGTCCACTTCGATCAGGACCTGGCTCTTCACCGCCACGCCCTTGAGCTTCCCCGGCTCGAACTGCGCTTTCCGGAACGCGTCCGCGGCGGCCTCGCCGAACTTGGGAGACGCGGTGGATTCCACGATGGCCACCCGGTCGACGAATCCACGCTCATTGATGAAGAGCCGGATGCGCGCCTTGCCGCCGTTCGGCGGGCCACCCCAGGGATATTGCGGATCGACTTTGGTCACGATGTACGGGCGCGCCTCCAGCTGTGAACGCTTGTAGTAGACCGGGTCTGCGGACCCGATCGCCGGCTTCGTGGGGGCAGCGACCGGCGCAGCGATCGCCACGCTCGCGTGCAGGGCGAACGACGCGACGAAGGCGATCACGAACCGCATTGCCCCGACGTAGGGGGCACGTGCCGGAACTGCAGAGCGGATGTCAGAGTTCATGTTTGCCAAACCTCGTACGACTCGCATGAAAAAGGGCTCGCGCAGACCTTGCGATCTGCGCGAGCCCCTGGCTTTCGGCGTTTCTCCGTCAGTCGGAGATCTCACGCCACGTGATGCGCTTGCCTTCGACCCCCTGCTTGAAGGGGTTGACGTCGGCGACCTGCGGCGTGCCGCTCGCGTCCATGCCGACCACCACCACCTTGCCGTTCGGTAGCCGGATGATGTTGATACCGACCGCGAGCGCGCTCGAGAACTGCTTCCCAACCGGAACCCCCGAGCCTTCCGCGGCGAGACCGGACTTGAAGTTGAACGCATTGATGTAGCTGGTGCCGCCCGGTTCGCACGCGGTGTTCGCCGGGACGTTGGTCGCCACGACGATCGCACCGAGCTGCAGCTTCATGTCCACGTTCGTCCGTTCGCCCTTTTCCGGCCAGTCTGCGTACCAGCCCCCGCCCGAGGTGCAATTGGTCAGCGTCGGGTCGACTGCGCATTCCGCGAATCGATTCGCCCCGCTCGACGTCATCTTGACCTGCCCGAAGGCGGAGCGCGGATTGGTCCAGGTGGTCGTCGTGTCGAGCGGATCGCTGATCGCGTACAGGCTCTGGAGCTGGGTGTCGGTCACGTCGTTAGCGGCGAGATAACGACCAGTTGCAACGTACACGAACGGGACCGGCGGGCTGCCGACTTCGGCGAGCTCGGGGCGCGTCGTGATCGGCTGCGGATTGGTGCCGTCCGAGAGCGTCGCGAGCAGGTGAGCCGTCGGCGTGCCCTTGCCGAACTTGTCATTCACGTCGAACCGGAAGACGTTGCCGAGAATGTCCACGCCGTAAACCCTGGCCGTGGTGTTGTTCTGCGACGAGTTGCCGTCCACCCAGTTGCGGATCTTCGTGAGGCCGCTCGGCGTGGTCGTGTCACCCTTGCCGGTCGGGATCTTGTAGATCCATTTCCCCGTCTTGATGTCGAGCACGTAGAGATAGCCTTCTCCGCTGCCCGGGCTCACGTTGTTGAGCCCCGAGGTCACGAACGCCACCCATCTCCCGTCCTCGAGCTTGCTGATCACCGGATTGCCGTAGCTGGATCCGATGTCGCAATCGGACGAGTTGTCCGGCGCGGAGCAGGAGCTGGTCGTGGCGCCCGGGGGCAGCGTGAACTCCCAGAGCGCCTGCGGCACGGACGGGTTGGTCACGTCCAGGGCAAAGAAGCCCCGGCCACCCTTGTTCAGGCCGGCGATTGCGATGGTCCGCCAGTCGGGGGTCGCGGTCGTTCCGAGATTCACGTCCCCGACCGTCGCCGTTGCATCGACCGAGTACTCGTGCAGGTTCGACCAGTTCGTGTCGGCGATCTTGTAGAGATTCGGCAGCACCATGCGCGGTACGTACGCCCAGAGCTCCTCGCCACCGGTGTTCACGTCGTCGTAGCCGGCGAAGGCGTGGAACGTTCCGGCGTTGCTGCCGACGAGCACCATCGGTGTGCGGTTGGTGTTTGCCGATTTGAACGCCGCGTATCCCGGGTCGGAGTAGTCAAAGTAGGGCTGACGCACGTAGACCGGCGTCGAGTTCACGACGTCGCCGAGTACGTGCTTGCGCGTCCGGTACAGCTTGGTCGCGTCATTCGGCGTGAAGCCTTCCATGCCGCGCTGGCCGCGCAGGTAGTTGACGATGTTTGCGCCGCCGATCAGCGAACGCTGGTCGACAGTGCCGCTCGTCCCGTCGGTCATCAGTCCCCACTGGGTCAGAGAGGTCATATTGGCCGATTTGAGCAACGTGAGATCGGCCGCGTCGGTGATGCCGTCTGCCAGCGGAATGGTCGGGTTGCCGCCGGCGTCGCACTTCGTGGTGCCGAGGGTGAAATCAACCAGATTTCCGGTCGCGCCTTTCCGGTAGAGGTAGATGTTGCGCGTGTCGCAGGTGGCCTTGGTCTTCAGGTTGAGTTTGTCACGGGCCGACCACACGCGCGGTTGCACGAGCTGTCCGGTGTTGAGGTCGATCTGGTACGCCTCCACCTCGCCGGTCCAGTCCGCCGTCACGTAGGTCGGCGTGAACGCGAGCCGGTCGGTGACCGTCGGCTCGAGGCTCGAGGTCGCCGCGGCAGCGGCCGAGGAGAGCTTGGCCTGGATCGCGGAGAGCGCCGTCTTGAGCGCGACCGCGAGCGTCACCGGATCGGTGGCGCTGTACGCGTTCCCCCGGCCGTTGACTGCGGCGTGCCACAGGTCGTCGATCCGCGCGAGGTTCTCGGCGGACGTCCCGCCGTTCGGCGAGCCCGGGTTGGGATCGGGCCAGCCCAGCTGGCCGGTTCGGATCTTCGCGAAATCGCCGGTGGTGGCAGTCTTGTAGTCTTCCTGGTAGTTGAGCTGTCCGGAGACGCCGAGGCCGAGGGTGAATGTCGTCATGTGCTGGTGACGCGCCTTGTCGTCCTCGACGCCGGTGCCCGCCTGCGGCACGTTGTCCTTGCTCACGTCGACGCCGGAGGCGTTGAGCGAACCCGTGGGGCGCAGGTCCGTGCGGTAGTAATACTCCGCCACGTCGGAGAGCGTGTTCGCGGTTCCGCCGGTGCTCGTGACGGTCGGGCCGTTGGTGACCGTGTTGGTCGTCATCCAGTTGGTCGACGTCGATCCGGGTGGGCCGGTCCAGCAGCCGCTCGTCTGGCTGGTCGGGCCGTAGCTCACGGAAGTATTGGTCGTGCCCGACTGGTCCACGGTGGTAGTGGTGAACTTCTGTCGCGAATCGCGCCGCCGGCCGAAAGGGCAGCCGCCGTTCTGCCGGGTGTAGCGGTCCTGGTCCTCGACCACATCGGTCGTGGTGGTGGACGTCCCGCCGTCGAACATCGGGCGCGGCGTCAGGCCGAGGTTCTGGTCCTGCCCCCCGATGTCGGTGCTGCCGTTCAACTGCTTGCCGCGACCGTAGTTCCAGTAGCCGTCCGTGGTCAGGATCGAGAAGTTCTGCTGGCAGGAGTACTGGACCGGATCGTCCGGCATGCCGTTGTTGATGCCGTCGGTCTTGCCGGCGAAGTGTCGTCCCGCGCGCGCAAGCGCCTGGCGCAGCGGCGTGAAGGAGTTGGCCTGCTGGCCGTAGAACTTCGCGAACCACGCCGCCTTGTGAGTCGGGGTGAAGTTGTCGATCTTGAGGTAGTACGCGGGCTTGACCGGCACCAGCGCGGTGTCGCTGTTGCAGCTCGAGCCGTCCGGGCAGATCGTGATGAAGCCGATCCGGAAGCTGTCGTTCAGGCCGGCAAACGCGAGGCCCGACGACGTCTTCATCATCATGAGACGCGTGCGGTAGAAGCTGTACCAGTTGGCGAAGTTCTGCTGCTCGGCCGCCGCGATGCGGACCTTGGTCCACGTTCCGTTGCCGGTCACATCGACGTGCGGAAAGCTGGTGCTGTCGCTCCGGCCGCAATCATTGTTGTTCGGCATCACGCCCGCGACATTGGGCGTCCACTTGTAGTAGTACGCCGGCTCGGAAGAAGAGCTGCTGTTCGGCTGGAAGCTGCTGCTCAGGTTTGCGGTTCCCGACGGCGAGTTGGATGGAAAGCCGTCTTTCGGCGCATTGGTGAAGCTCGGCGCGGCGAAGTCCGTGCCGTCCGAGTTCTTCGGCAGCACGTAGGTGATGTTCGGGTTGTAGTAGATCGTGTTGCAGAGACGGTTCTTCCCGCCGATGTCGCCGGCGTAGCCGCTCGCCGAATCCGGCATGTAATCGCTGTCCATACTGCCCGAGCCGTCGAGGATGAACAGGATGTTCGGCGGAATGGTCGTCGTCGCCGAGCTCGAGATCGGCGAGTTCGAGATGTCGGTGAGTGCGGCCAGCGCCGAGGGCGGCGCCGCAACGAATGTCGCAAGCGTCGCGCCGGCGATGAGCCGCCTGACGAGGCTGCCGCGCGCGGTCTGTTCACGAGGCTTGAGTATCATGAGAGGTCTCCTGGACACTGGAAAGATTCCGTCGCTTGATTCGATCTAGTAGATCATCGACTGCACGTAGCTTATGGTCTGCTTGGGCCCTTCGATCCGGGCGGTGATCCGGAAATAGGGCCTGGAAACGTCCTTGAGCGCCTTTTCGCCGTATTGCCCGCCACCCTTCGAGCTGCTGGTGAGGTCGCCCCCCAGGACGACGCACTTGTCCTGGTCGACGGGCCCGATGTCCGTGCACATCCGGTGAATGACGTAGTAGACGGTGTTGCCTGCCGCGTCCTTGCCCGCAACGGCCCGCTTGGTCGCATCGCCCCAGGAGCCCCAGGTGATCGGGTCGAAGGCCTTCCCGCCCGACGGGGCGCCGTCGAACCATGACGCGTAGTAGCCCTGCGCGGGATTATCGTTCTCGAGCACAACCGCCCCGGTCGTCGGCGCGCGGAGAAAGTCGGTGATCGCCCGCTCGATGCCGGCGTCGCCCGAGAGGACCGAGCCCTGCTTGAACGACAGGTTGCCTGCGCTGAGGATCGCGGTGCTCGAGGAGCGCATCACCGCAAGCCCTGCCAGCGTCATCGCGACGAGCACGATGAGTGCGATGAAGACCACCACGCCGCGCTCGGTTTTCGGCGGCGTGACCGGTCGCCGGTTACGTCCGGCGACGATCGATGCACGAGTTTCCATGGTGACCGGTTCCCGTGTTGGCATGTGGATCGGCATGGCCATCTCAGCTCCCTCCGCCTGCATATTCGACGCCCGGCTGAGTGCCCCAGATCATGTTGCGCAGCGGGATGACCGTCTCGTACACGCGATAGCGGTAGTGCCGCCAGTTGTTCGGACTCGGTGGCGTCTCGCCGCAATTGCCGAATGTGTCGGCCGCGCCATCCACGTTCGTCATCACGAAATCGGTGCGCGTGAGTGCGCCGCCGGCGCCGGCCGACCATTGCGGATTGGGGCTGCACGCCGTCTTGTCGAAGAACGCGCTGCGGGCGAGCAGCGCGACCCGGATGGCGCGCACACAGCGCCAGCTCGGCCGGGTGGCGTTGCAGAGTGATAGCGGGTTTGCGGCCTGCGTCGTGTCCGGAGGCGACGTGGTCCACTCGTTGGCGGCGATCATGTCGTCGTTGTTCTGATCGATGCCGTACTCGGCCTGCAAGTTGATGATCCCGTCGGCCGCTTCTTCCGTGGGAAAGTCGAACAGGGTGTCCTTGACGACGAGCTTGTTGCGAAACTGCGCGTTGCCGAAGCACGGAACATTGTTCGCGTCGGCGATCGACGCGTCCGAGCACACCGACCAGATCGTCCGGCGCGGCTGCTTGCCGAGGTCATAGAGATATCCGTCGGGCGCGCTGAACTCGGTGGCCGTGGGGTAGCTGCCATTGTTGAACTTGGGTTGCGTCGTTGCGCCGCCCGGGAGCTGACTGAGGGGCATGTCGTTCACGTCCTGGTAGCCCGTGAGGTGCAGGACCTCGTCCGTGTTCCCGGGGGGCAACGTGGTGAGCTTGGGAAGATGGGTCGTCTGGATCAGCGCGCAATCCTTGAGGCCCGTCGTCGTGCCCTTGTCGGGGGTCCCCGCCATGACCAACACGTTGCCCCAGTCGAGGCCGACCCGGCCGAGCTGGACGACCAACGCGCTGTCCTTGACCGCGGGGTCCTTGAGCTTGAAGAACCGGTGCGTGACGGAGTAGGTCGGGTTGCCCTTCACGAACGCGATCGTGTCGGCGGCACCGCCGGCCCCCTGGGTGATGACGGCCGGCGCGAGCGGAAAGTCGAGCGCGCCTGCCGCACTCTCGGTCGGACGATCCTTGTCGTACACGTGGACCATGCAGCCCATGTGCTGCGAATGCGCGGTCCCGAATCCGTACCCGGCGAGCTGCGCATCGCGCTGCAGGAGGTAGAGGCCGATCGATCCCGCGCTCTGCGCGTCGCTGCCCGTCGTGGTGTTGCGCTTGCGCTCCTCGGCCACCGCAAGGACCTGAAAGATCACGACGATCCCGATCATGCCGATCAGGATGCCGACCAGGATCTCGACCAGGCTGAAGCCGCGTTGGCGCCGCGTGGCGGTGCGCTCGGTGCGTTTTTTTGTGCTCATGATTCGGTTCCGTCTCAGTTGACGTATGCGACGACGGTGTGGTGGTTCGGCACCGATCCGGGCGGTGCGCTCGGCGGCAGCCAGCACACGGTGATCGTCACGCGGTTGTTCGTGCCCGTATCGATCTGGATCTGCTGATAGTTGGCGTTCTGCCCGCCTGGCAGGAGCGGCTTGCTGCCGGTACCGTCGGAGGTGCTCGTCTGGATCATGTTGATCCAGGACGCGACTGCCGGGACGGCGGATTGAGCGCCTGAAAAGTTGCACGAATTTGGAGCGCCGGTGGCCTGGTGCTCGTACTGGAGCAGCGAGGCCGCGAGATTCGCGTCACTGGATCGGTCGACGGTCGTCCAGACCTGCGCCAGCATCTCGCTGGCGAGATTCACCGCCTCGACGCGGTACTGGGCATCGGACACCGCGCTGACTGCCGCGGTCTGCATGGCCACCAGCGCGAGGATGCCGATCGAGAAGATCAGGATCCCGATCAGCGCCTCGAGCAGCATCATGCCTGACTGGTAGGTTCGATTGATCATGTTGCTCGCTCCTTACGGCGCGCAGATGCGTGTGTCGGTTGAATTGGTCACGGCCGGGTCGCACATGCGCGGCTGGCCGCTCGGAGTGACCTCGATCCGCAGGCAGCGGATCTCACCGGTGGGCTGGCACTTGAAGCGGTCCTCGCTTGCCGCGAGCGGGTGCGAGATGTCGAACTTGGCGACCGTTCCTGCCGCAATGTCTGCCTGTCCCACGGTGCTGAAGGTGATGATCTGCCCGCCGGGCAGATCCGTGGCGGCCATGGCCACGGGAGCGCTTGAGCCGCTCGCCTGGTTGCTGCCTTCCTGGGGGTCGCGCGCGTCCACGAACGTGTACGAGCCGTTCGTGTTCTTGATGCGAACCGCCCAGCCGGGGCCGGTCGTGGTTGGTACATACGCGCCCACGTTCGTCGGATCTGCGGTCTCGTTGATGAGCAGGAACTCGGTGCGCAGGTTGCGCTGCAGCGCCGTGCTGCGCGCAAGCTGCAGGCCGGTGAGGATCGACTCGGCCGAGTTGCGCACCCGCATGTTGTTCATCATGCCGATGAACGACGGCAGCGCGAGCATCGTGATCACGCCGATCAGTGTCAGCCCGATCATGAGCTCGATGATGGTGAAGCCGCGCGGGCTGCGGGTCAGCATATGCCGCCCTTCTTCGTCACCCAGCAAGTCGCGTTGCCGCTCCAGCCGGCCAGGCCGGTGACCGTGGAGGCGCGGACGTTCTGCTCGGTGATGGTATAGGTGAAGCCACCCATGCCTTCGGTCGCGTTGCCCACGGCCGTGATGGTGTAGGCCCCGGCCGTGGGGGCAGGGGTCGCGCAGTCGTACGTAAAGTATTTCTTGCCGGCGTTGAGCACCGTCGCATTGCACGGAAGGTTCGCCGCGTCGGACCCGACATAGGTCCGGTTGTCCAGATAGAACGTTTCCATCTTGTTCCGGACGTCCGACAGCGTCGAAGTCGCCTCGGCGACCTTGCCGCGCCGGATATAGTCGGTGTAGCTCGGGTAGCCGATCGCGGCCAGGATCCCGATCACGACCACAACGACCATCAGTTCGATCAGGGTGAATCCGCATTGCGTGCTGTGCTGCTTACCCATGGTGCGCTCCCTCATGGTGGTGCTTCCTTTAAAGGACGAGCGAATCATAGGATTGGCCGCGCCCGGGTCCAAATGCGACCGATGGCCGGCCGCTCAAGCGGAACGAGCGGTGCAGCAGGCTGCGGGGAGCGGAAATATGTCACGGACATGAGGGGAAGGGGGGCAATTGCCTCCATGGAACGGGCGCGTTGCACCACACGCCGAGCCCGGCACAACACCGCGTCACGGCAAGGCGTCAGCGCCCTGCAGGCACGCCATTAGACAAGGTCCAGAACCTGCTATATCATTAATCGCATGGATATTCAGCGGATTACGCGCGAGGCGGTCGCCGAGCGTCTGCGCGGGCACGGAATCGCGCCCACGCACCAGCGGATCGAAGTCGCCTACGTGCTGCTGGAGCGATGCGCGCATCTCTCCGCAGACCGGATTCTTGCGCTCGTGAATGCGCGGCACGCCGAGGTTTCCAAGGCCACCGTGTACAACACGCTCCGGCTATTTCGCGAGAAGGGTCTGATCCGCGAGCTCATCGTGGATCCGGCGAAGGTCTTCTACGATCCCAACACCGAGCCGCACCACCACTTCTACGATGTGGTCACGGGCGAGCTCACCGACATTCCCGGCGACTCCGTGCGCGTCGAGGGCCTGCCGCCGCTTCCCCAAGGCACGGTCGCCGAGGGAATCGACGTGATCGTGCGCACCCGTCCGCAAAACTGACCGAAACCGGCCTGCTATACTCGCGGCCTCGCGCGCGTAGTCCGTTTTCTATTCTTCCGGCGGCGCAGCTGGCGTAGCTCAGCTGGTAGAGCAACTGATTCGTAATCAGTAGGTCGGGTGTTCGATTCACCCCGCCAGCACCATGAAAAAAAGGGTTTTTTAGGTTTTCTGGCCCCTAAGTTGCAACGGCCTAGGGGCCAAATAAGCACTGAATAAGTAAGCGACAAGCGACAGGGCGAGGGTTCGCGATGCCGCCCGCTTACTTACGCACCAAACCGCACCCAAAACCCCCGCAAGCGCTGTAGCAGCCGCACGCTGCTGCGTTCCTGGCGCTCGCCCCGTGCGTGTGCAGTACGACGCCCGCCCCATCGAGCAGCATGCGGATTGTCAAGGCAGTCCTATGGCGCGACCCGAACCCGGTGCCACCGTGGGAGTGGCGGCGGGGGACGAAATAACCCATTTCCCGTCGATTCTCCTTACACTTGGTGTTGTCTCTCCGGGCGCCGGCGGCGGTAATCGTCTGAATCTGCGACATGTCTGATAGCCAGCACAATTCTTGCATGGGGCCGGTAAAGCGAGGAACTTGCGGAAGCCTCGTCAACAGCGGGACCCCGCGATGCCTCCGAGCGAGCTCAGGGAGGGCCTGTCACATGATCCGACTCCACGCGCTTTTCGCGGCCAGTCTGGGCGTTGTTGCGACATTCACTTCGACGCTTGCATTGGCCGTCCCTTTCACGCCGGTCATCGATGAATTCTGGATCTTGAAGGACGGCAACGAGATATTTCGCGACTCGTTCAATGACGCAATGCCGCCACCAAGTGGCCCCGACGGGCCGACAACCTATGGCGTATCCGGAGGCGGAGGCATTACAAGCGAGGCTGCGGGCAAGCTGACGCTAACTCCCTCACTTGGCGACCCCGTGGCGATCACGACGACCTTTGCCGACCTCTTCACCGGTGGCATCAGGCAGTCAAGTATCAACTCCAGCAATCCGAATTTCCTCGGACAGGCCAGCTCGTTTGAGATTCACGGGCTCTACGACATGTCGAACCTGCCAATGGATGCAGGACAGAGCTTCGGCATTCGTGCCACCGATCGAGCTACCGCTTCGGGGAACCAGGGGGACAATACCTATACGATTTTTGCGGGCGTCAGCGATGTAACCGGAGACGTTGTTGTTGCATTGAGACTCCTGGATTTCGGCGCTGGTACGAGTACGTTGATTGACGTGGTTTCAATCCAGGCGCTGCTGGGTGCAGATCAGATCGAGTTCGTTCTTTCGAAGGACGCGGGCAGCGACTTACTCACTGCATCCTACATGCTCTATGGCTCTAGCTCAGGCTCAGGCTCGCTTGGCACGGCCGGGGGCACGTGCCACGCTATGGGTACCTCGTTTGCGTGCCCCCCGTTGCAGATCTATCTCGGGGAGGAGTACATCCGCGCTCAGTTTGCCACGACCGATAGGGTTGCTCTTCCGGAACCCGCTACCCTCGCACTCCTCGGCATAGCCTTCGCGGGCCTCGGCTTCTCTCGCCGCCGCAAGCTGCACTGAGTAGAACGCACTCCACAAGAAGCCCGCCGCGCGCGGGCTTTCTTGTATCTGTGCTTCGGCGCGATCCGAACCCGGTGCCGCCGTGGGAGCCAATTTCGTCAGCGCGACTCGCCGAGGGTGCTGCGGACCGACGCCAGCTCCGCGGGCTTCAGCATCTCGCCGTTCACCGTGGCCTCCATCTGGGCTTTCCCCGCATTCCCAGACACCGCCCTATGGGATTCCCCCGCTTTCTCGGACACTACCCTAAGCCCCTATTAGTCCGCTCGAACTGTTCGGGGCTCACCTGACCGAGCGTCGAATGCCGCCATCGGCTAATGAAGGTGTGTCGCGCAACGACGTTGCGCCATGCGGGTCCGTGCACTAGTTCACACGCAATCCACCAGCAATGCGAAAAGTGTGCGTCCGGCACGAAAACGCTGCGACGTGCGACGGCGAGAAGCGGCGCGCATCAGTCTAGAGTCTTTCTCGTTCCGCTAGCGGAATGCACGACCAAGAATCTACGAGGAGGATGCGATGACGTCGCGATTCCCGGGTATTGACGAGATGAGCGCAGCGCCTGCCTGCAGCAGATGCAAAGGTGCCATGGCGCCGCATGCCTCGTGTTCTGCAGTTGCATTGCGCCGATCCGGATCGCGCCATGTGTGAGCTGCTCGCGATGAGTGCCGATCGGCCGGCGGATGTGGGCCACTACCTGTCCCGGCTCATGCCGCGCGGCGGCAAGACCGGCCCGCATGCCGACGGCTGGGGCGTTGCATTCTATGAGGGTCGCGCGGCACGCATCTTCAAGGAGCCTGCGCCGGCCGCCGAAAGCCGTCTGCTCGCCATGCTGGCAGAAGATTCCGTCAAGAGCACCGCGCTGATTGCCCATATCCGCCTGGCCAACCCGTCGATATTCGGGCGCTCCACCGAAAACACCCATCCCTTCGAACGCGAATTGAACGGGCGATCGTGGATCTTCGCCCATAACGGAAAGCTGCCCGGGTTGCACGACACGAGCATTCGTCCGGACAGCCGCTTTGTGCCTCTTGGCGACACGGACTCGGAGCTGGCGTTTTGCCTCCTCCTCGACGCCATAGCACTCGGCATCGGGCGCAGCGGCCGGTTCTCGCCGGCGATGCTGGTCGACATCATCCGGCCGGTGGTGGACGAACTGGCGACGCTCGGAGAATTCAATTTCATTCTCAGCGACGGCGAATGCCTCTACGTGCATTCCCATACCAACCTTCACGTGTTGGAACGCGCGGTCTCCACAGATAACGACGCTTTCAAGATGATCATGCTGGCGACCGCGCCTTTGACCGTAGAACCCTGGCGAGCATTGGCGCCGGGCGGGCTTCATGTTTACAGGCAAGGTGAAGAAGTTCTTCACGCGTGCCGCGCCACACCGCCTGCCAAGCGGAGACGTGCAGCACGGCCACGTCCGGTCGTCACACGCCTGCTGGAAATCTCTGGCATCGGCCGCGGACGTTGGATCGATACGTTGGCATCACTGCGATCAGTGTGATCGCGCACAACAAAGTAGGAGAGAGACATGCTCTTTACCGTGCAAGAATCCAATTACGGTGCTTCCGCGCGCCAATGGCGCCGGCAGTCATCCGGCCCGAGCGCGCAGAGCAGATCGCCGAGGTGCTTCGAATTCCCCGTGATCACCGCGTATCCCTGTACCCGAGCGCGGCTTCGGTGTGGGCGACCGCACAGCTTCGATGTGCGGACTCGAGGCGGTACTCCCGGACGGACAAACGGTCGTGCAGCCGTGCCGGTCGTGCGCATCTGTTTTGCTTGACAGGTCGAGACGGAACGAGAGCGAGCCAGCGCGTGCTACCAAGCTGTCCTCGAAGCTACGGTCGATGCAGGATTTCCCCCTTGGCGCCTCGGGATCCAAGGCATGTCACTTCTCGAGAAACCGGAGATTGACATGGCGTTGCCCCGTCGTCTCAAAGCCGTAATGGATCCGGAAGCCGTGCTGTCGCCGGGCCGCTACATCTGCTTGTGAGGTTGCCGATGTGACGGCTGCACTTGGAGCCGCTCCCGGTCGTTCAGGAACAGTCCGCGAATGGCCGCTTCGCTTCGCTATGAGTGATCGGCAGCAACCCGGTCGATTGCTTCCGTACTGGCCGAGAAACTCGGGTGTTCGATTCACCCCGCCAGCACCAATTCACCGGCACCTCACGGCGTGCCCAGATCCCTGATCGCATCCACGACCATCCCCGTTCCTTCGGCGATCATCAGGATGTCCGCGGCAACTCGTACATAGCGGTACCCCGACGGGGGTAGTCCGATTTCCACGACGAGCTTCGGCGGCAGGTCATAGAAGATCACTTCGCGCGGGAGCGGTTGCCCGACGCGCCACTTCTTCGCCTGACCGGGCGGCATACAGCCGTTGTGCTTCTTGGCAAGTCCTGGCGGGCAATGACCGTGCGCGTATTCCTTGCCGTAGTAGCTGCGCACGACGTCCCGGTCGCGGTCGTCGAAGTTCCTGCTGCCATGCTTTTTCGAGTCGCCGTGATCACGGTCGTGCTGTTCCCCGTCATCGCGCTTCTTGTCGGAGTGCCCCTTGGATGCCTTGGAGGTCGGGTCCGCGAGTACCGGCGTGGCGAGTAGGGCCCCTGCGGTCAGAAATGCGAGCGATAGGGTCGTGAATCGCGACATTTTTCTGTCCCTTTCGTGAACAACCACGAGCCGCCCGATTGGCTGCCCGGTCCCAGCGTTCGTTCCAGCACTTTTTGCCCGGAAATTCTCCTCCCGGACCGCTGCCGGGGGCTGCCTGCTTTTGCATCGTGGCGCGCAATTTGCCCGGTGCCCATCCGGCATGACGGCGCACGGCATTCCGGTCCCATGCGATGACGCCCTGCGGCATGTGAACTCGCGGCGGTGGCGGCAAGCGGAATCGATAACATATTGATTATTCAGACAGTGCCTATTCTTTGGTGGACCCATGGTCCGCTGGCACGTTGGCTGCTCTGACCAGGATTACCAGCGTCAGACCAGGCAGGAGGCCGATGAGAGCGCTCAGGAGTCAGCGGCGAGGTGAAAGCCACGATGCTCGTCTCATGCGGCTCGCCGAGTTGCTGCGGCAGACGCCAGCAGGGAAACTTGACGAGAAGGTCATCCATCTGCTGACACAATTGCCGCCGGAGGAGGTTCGAAAGGCGCTCGTCGAGCTGATCAAGCGAACCTCCGAGGACGAGTTCGTCGAGATCAAGACCGTCTACCTCAAGCACTTCGGAAACTCGTTCCACTAGCCATTGAACGGCCCCCCTGGATTCCCGCATTCGCGAGAATGACGGACTTCAGCGCGTTCTCAGGATGCAGGATTGAGCTTGCGCTGCACGCGCTGGTCGAACTTCGCGACGTTCACCACCACGCGCTCATGCACGCCGTCGCCGATCAGGTCTTTTTCGTCGCGCGCTTCCACGCGGAAACGTATCGACCGGCCATCCTGCGCGATGACTTCGGCGGTGGCGCGCACACGCATGCCGACCGGGGTCGCAGCGACGTGACGCACATCGAGATGGGTACCGAGGCTCTGGTAGCCGACCGGAAGCAGGTGTTCCACCGCGGCAAGTGCCGCGGCCTCGATCAGGTTGATCATCACGGGCGTGGCGAGCACGCGCACCTTGCCGCTGCCGATGCTGGGTGCGGTGTGCTCTTCGCCGACGACGAGCTCGGCGCTGCCACGAAGGCCGGGCTTGATCTCCATTCGATCATTCGTTCTCACTCGGGAAGTCCAATGCTACCTTCCGGAAGCGGTCCTGGCGCGTTCTGAGCCAGGCTTATTTCTCGGCCAGCGCGCATACGCATACAATCCGCGTTGCAAGGGGCAGGCGCCTCGAGAAGAAGGCGCTGCGGAAAGAAGAGGCGGGAATGCTCAAGATCTTCAGCGGGGGGAAGTCCGACCATCCGATGGCGGACTTGAAGGAAGCGCGGCGTCTGGTCGGCGAACTGCCCGCCAACGACGCCGCGGGCGCGCTCGACGAGATCAACCACTGGTTCGAGTCGGTGCGCGCCGACCAGGACTTCCGGCCCGCGCACCGTGCCGCGCTCGCCCTGATGCTGGACGAAGCCGCGCAGACGCCCGCGCGCAAGCTCGGTCGTGAGTATCTGTTCACGCCGCGCCTGTCGAAGCCGCAGGAGAACAGGCTCTGGTCCGTCATCCACGGGTTCTGGCGCAATGCCACGCTCGCATTCGTCGGTACTCTGGAATCATTCGTCACCGGCGCGAAAGGCGCTGACGATTTGAAGGGCGATCTTCCGCTCATCACCGTGCGAGCATTGCGCGCCCTGGCGGCGCAGATGAAGTGGCTACACATGCGCTACGGCCCGGTCGACCCGCAACTCTGGAGAATGGCGGCGGGCAGCTACTCCCTTGCCGAGTCCCGCCGCTATTCGCGTATCCCCGTTACCGTCTATCCGGGAATCCCGGGCGAGTCGACGGCCGACCAGGAGTTTCTGCGGGTACTGATGCTTTCGGCGTCGTCGCCGGACAGCCTGCTCCCGGCGGAGATCGAGCTTTGCGAGCGGTTGATCGGGCATTTCACCTCCCGCTTCGTGCTCTCCAGCGAGCCGCGCGGCGAGACGCCCTACTGGATCGATCTTGCGGCGACCAGTCCGCCGCTGCGCCACGCCCGGCCGCCGCTCGAGCTCAAGACGCTGCGATATTTCGGGCCGGGCGACTCGATCGGCGAGATCGACGCGATCGAGGGCTCGATCCGAACAACCAGCGCGGTACCCGCGAGCCTGAACCTCGGCGGATCGTATCCGCCCGAGCTCGTGCTGCGCGTCCTCGAGCACGTCGGATCGTATTGGGCGCCGACGCCGCTCGAGCGCAAGCATCCGCGCCACCGGGTCAAGTCGCGGCTCACGGTTGCCTGGGGATTTGACGGCATACTCGACGCACTATCGCCCGGCGCGTCGCTCTCGTTCGACGGCGCGCGGCTCGAGAGCTGGATCACCGAGAACGTCAGTGCCGGCGGAATGGCGGCGCACGTGCCCCAGGTGAAAGGCGATTGGCTGCGGGTCGGCGCGCTGGTCGCCATGCAACCCGACGGCGGGTCGAATTGGCTGCTCGGGATCGTGCGGCGGATTTCGCGGGAACGGGGTGGCGAAGCGCAAGTCGGAATCCAAACGATCTCGCGCGCGCCGCAGCCGTTGGCGCTGCACGTGCTGGTTGGCGATACGGTATCGCTCGATACCGAGCCGGGCATCCTGCTGGGATCTGACGTTGCCGGACGGTCCGCTCGAACTGTTGCTTGCGCCCGGGCGTACACACGGCCGATCAGAGCATGGTGTTTGAACAGGACGGTCGCAAGATCGTGCTGCGGCCAGGCACGGTCACCGAACGCGGCGCCGACTACGAGCGCTTGAGCTGTCGCCAGCTCGTGCCCAACCCGGGGTAAAAGCGTTTAGGCTTTATGACATCGGTTTGCCGTCGAGCCCGCTCTGGAAGCGCCTCACGGACCGGCGGTATCTCGAAGAAGTTAAATGGATCAATCGTATACATTTTCAAGGCTGACGAGACGCCAGCTGCCGGGCGGCTTTGTAAAGAATCGTCAAATCGGGCGGTCCCGGCCGTGCAGGGTGCGGCCGCGCGGTAGACTTATCGGACACCGCACATGCGGATCGGCGCTTCCGAAGAATCGCTGAAAACAACGGAGAAATGATGCTTAAGGTCTTCGGCCGGGCTCGATCGTCCCACCCGTTGCTCGACGATAAGGAGCGAATCCGGGTGCTGCAGGACATCGCGGCACTCGAATCGCATCGGGCGTTGGGGGAGCTTGCGCGGTGGTTGCGTTCCGTCGCGGGCGACGAGGCAATGCGCGAGGAAAACCGCGCCGAGATCGTGGTGGCGCTGGACGCGGCCGGTCGCGCACCCGCCCGGATGCTGGCGCGCGAATACCTGTCGACAGCGCGGCTCACCAAGCAGCAGGAAGAGCATCTGTGGGGCGGAATCCACAGCTACGACGCAGCGGCCTCGTCCGCATTGATGCGCTGCGCGCTCGAGATTGCGCCCGACGCCGCCGCGGCGGCCGCGTCGAAATCGCGCGTGGTGCCGCTGGCCGTTCAGGCAATGCGCGCGCTGGGGGCACAGCTCAAATGGGAGCACATGCGCTATGGGCCGGTCGATCCCGCGCTTTGGGTGAGCCTGGCGCACGTCTACAGTCGGCTCGACGCGGCGGGGATTGCGCGGACGGCCGTGCGCGAGTACGCGGGGGCGCCGACGAAGACGACGACGGAGCAGGAGTTCGTCCGCATCGCGATGCTCGCAGTCTGTTCGCTGGGCAGTCTCTTGCCCGCGCAGATCGAGACTGCCGATCGCATCGCGATGCGATTCGCGCGCGGATTCCGCATTTCCCCGGAGCCCGAGAGCGGGACGTCGTACCAGATCGACGTCGAGCACGGCACGCCACCCGCGCGCCGCGTGGGATCGGAGACGGAAGCGCCTGGGCTGCGGTACTTCGGCGCCGATCGTGCCTACGAGCATCTGCTCGGGCTGCGGGAAGAAATCGCGACGAACGGCGAGGCGCCCGCGGACCTTTCGCCGAGCGCGCCCGCGTCGGCCGAGGCGTACCTGGAGGTGATCGATCACCTCGAGCACTACTGGTCGCCAAAGCTGGCGAGCCGGCAGCATGCGCGCCACGGCATCAAATCGCGCCTCACCGTCGCATGGGGGTTCGAAGGCGTCGTCGATGCGCTCGATCCGCAGTCATCCCTGTCGTTCGAGAAGAATCCGATGGAGAGCTGGATCGTCGAGAACGCGAGCGCCGGCGGTGTCGGCGCGCTGGTTCCGTCGATTCCCGGTGAATGGCTCCGCATCGGCTGTCTGGTGGCGATGCGGCCGGAAGGCGGTCGCCGCTGGCTGCTCGGCACGGTCAAGCGGCTCACCCGGATCGACGAGACGACCACGCAGGTTGGCATCCAGACGCTCGCCCGCGCGCCGAGCGCGCTGGACTTTCGCGTGCAGGCGGGCAACACGACCACCTTGAGCACCGAGATCGGCATCCTGCTCGATCCCGGCTACACCGAAGCGGAAGTCCCGGTGATCCTGCGCACCGGTACGGGCGCCCCGGGCCGCAGCCTCGTGCTGGAGCGCGAGGGTCGCCGCACGCAGCTGCTGCCGATCGCGGTGAGCGCGCGCGGACCCGACTACGAGATCGTCCGCTGCCGCCAGCTCGTGCGGTCGGAGTAGGGAACGCGCGGCGGCGCGTCTCGAGCCACCCCCCGCCCTTCGGGCGGACCCCTCCGTGAAAAGGAGGGGAAACAGACCAAGGGTCAGCGGCCGCGCAGAATTTCGGCGCCGCGTCGCGCAGCGCCGCGGCCCATCGCCTTGGCCATGCGCGAGACCAGCGCCTGCACGATCAGGTTGCTGAGCTCGGCAGGTGTCACGCCGCCCTGTCGCTTGCCTATGTTGGCAATCTGGATGTCAGGCACGTCGAAAGAGATCGTGGCGCCGCGCGTTGCGATCTCCGGCGCGTAGATCACCCGCGCGTCGCGAATCACGAGTTGATCGACGGTGAGCCGGGTCTGCTTTCCGGACGCTGCCGATTTGTCGCTTCCGGCGCGCCGCGCGACATGGCGCTGGATCGCGTCGAAGTTGCTGCCGCTGCGGCCCGATTCGTAGGTGATCACCGGGGCGATCACCACGAGTCGCCGGATCTGAACGACGTCCTTGGCGATACTTGATGGATCGATGGCCAGGTCTATCGTTCCGACGGTTACCGACTGCTCGGAATGGAATCCGGGCGGATTGCCGATGGCGAGGCCCCGAATCACACCTGCGCCGCTGGCGGGCGCGAGCTTCACGGACTCCACCACCACCTTGGCGCCGACGATGTCCGGACCATAGCTCTCGATCGCGCGCTTCACGATGAAATCGAGCGACAGGTAGAGCCAGATCGCGCCTCCCGCCAGCGCGATGACCACGAGGGCGGCGAGTCCGACGAGAACGTTTCTCATGCCCCGGTCACGCGAGAACGCGTCGCAGCCAATCGCTCAGATGCCCGATCTCCTCCACGCAGACCGAATGCGGCATGCGGTATTCGTGCCACTCCACCGGATAGCCTAGCCCTTCGAGGAACGCGCGCGATTCGCGCGCCCGCGCGACCGGCACGATCGGGTCGAGGTCGCCGTGCGCCATGAAGATCGGCAGATCGCGGTGCGCGGCCTGCGACTCGCCGGCGACCGTCCCCGCGATCGGAAGGTAGGTCGAGAGCGCCATGATGCCCGCCAGCCGGTCCGGGTACCGCAGCCCGGTCTGAAGCGCGATCGCGCCGCCTTGCGAGAAACCGGCCAGTACGATGCGACGCACGGGAATGCCGCGCGAGCGCTCACGCGTGATCAGCTCTTCGAGCGCGGCCTGCGAAGCGCGAACGCCGGCTTCGTCCTCGTGCCGGCCGAGATCGGTCCCCACGATGTCGTACCATGCGCGCATCACCATTCCGTTGTTGATCGTCACGGGCATCATGGGCGCGTGCGGAAAAACGAACCGCACCGCGTCGGCGAGATCGAGTTCGTGAACGATCGGCTCGAAGTCGTGCCCGTCCGCGCCGAGCCCGTGCAACCAGATCACGCTCGCCTGGGGGTCCGGCGCGGTCTCGATCTCGAGCGCTTCAAGCATGATGGATCGGCGCGACTGAAAGGTGCGACAGCGATTCGCCACGGGATTCGAGTCTCGCGACGCTCATCCGGTGGTTTTCGGGCGCTGTGCGGACTTGGGACGAAAGGCCCTGACCACGTCCGTATTGGTCTCGATATAGGGGCCCCCGATGAGGTCGATGCAATAGGGCACCGCTGCAAAGATCCCGTCGACGGTGGATTTCCCGTCTGCGTCGCGCAGCCCCTCGAGCGTCTCGCGTATCGATTTGGGCTGTCCCGGCAGATTGATGATCAGGCACTGCCGGCGAATCACCGCGACCTGCCGTGACAGGATCGCGGTCGGCACGAACTTCAGGCTGATCTGACGCATCTGCTCGCCGAATCCCGGCATCGGCTTGTCTGCCACCGCGAGCGTCGCATCTGGCGTCACGTCGCGCAGCGCCGGGCCGGTGCCGCCGGTCGTGAGAACGAGGTGGCAGCCGACGCGGTCGACGAGATCGACCAGCGTGCTCTCGATGACCGGACGCTCGTCGGGGATCAAGCGCGTCTCGGTCCGCCACGCCGATGTGAGCGCGCGCTTGAACCACTCTTCCAGCGCGGGAATGCCTTCGTCACGGTATACACCCTGCGAGGCGCGATCGCTGATCGAGACCAGTCCGATGAGAAGCTCGTCGTTCATGTCCGGTTGCGCTGCATGAGGAAGTGGGGGGAGGGGGCGTGCAACGAGCGCGTGATTCTACCTCGCATCGACCGCGCTCGGCGCGGCGACGAGACGGCGAATTTCACGAAACAGCTCTCGATACGCGCGCGGCGGCTTCCCGGCGGCCAGCTCGGCGCGCGCATTGCGAATCAGCGCTCGCAGGTGCGGCACATCGCCTTCGGGATGCGCATCGACGAATGCGGTCAGCGCGTCCTCGTCGGCGAGCAGGCGATCGCGCCAGCGCTCGACCGCGTGCATCGTCGCCGTGGCTTCGCGCGACTGGCCGCGCCATTCGTCGAGCTTCGCGCGGATCGGGGCCGGGTCGACATCGCGCATCAGCCGCCCGATGTACTGCAGCTGGCGGCGCCGTCCTTCGTGGCTCTTGATGCGCTGCGCTTCAAGAACGGCCGCACGTAACGACTCCGGCATGTCGATTTCCGCAATCTGCGCGGGGGCGAGATCGATCAGCGACGCGCCGAGCGCCTGCAGCGCGTGCATGTCCTTCTTGCGGCGCGTCTTGCTCGGTTTTCCGGTGTGCTTGTCGGTGTCTTCCATGGGGGGGCTGCGACGCGCCCGTATAATAGCGGCTTTCGCCTTTCGTACGGACCCCACTTCGATGAACAATGCGATGCCGAACGCACGATTCTCACTGGATGACGACGCGCTGCGCACCATCGTCACGGACGCGCTTTCGCGCGCACAGGAGAAGGGCGCCACCGAGAGCGATGCGGAAGTCTCCGAGGGTTACGGGCAGACCGTCACGGTACGCAAGGGAACCGTCGAGACGATCGAGCACAATCGCGACAAGGGGCTCGGAGTCTCCGTGATGATCGGGAAGCAGAAAGGATATGCGAGCACCTCGGATCTCACGCGCAAGGCCATCGCGGACACGGTGGACGCGGCGCTCTCCATTGCGCGCTTCACCGCGGCCGACGACGCGAACGGGCTCGCCGACCCGGATCTTCTCGCGCGCCCCGAAGAAATCCGCGACCTCGACCTGTTTCATCCCTGGGACATTTCGGTCGAGCAGGCGATCCAGGTCGCGCGGCGCTGCGAAGCGGCGGCCTTCCGGCTCGACCCGCGCATCACCAACTCCGAAGGCGCCACGGTCTCGAGCCAGCACACGCAGTTCATGTTCGGAACGAGCACCGGTTTCCTGGGAGGGTATCCGAGCACGCGTCATTTCGTCGCCTGCAGCGTGATCGCCCAGGAGGGTGATGCGATGCAGCGCGACGATTGGTATTCCACGACGCGCTCGCCGGCCGATCTGGCGAAACCTGCGGCCATCGGCGACTACGCGGGACGCCGCGCGCTCGCGCGCCTGCGTAGCCGCAAGATCACGACGCGCGAGACGCGCGTGCTGCTGGAGGCACCGCTTGCGAGCGGCCTGCTCGGGCACTTCGTGGGCGCGGTGAGCGGCGGCAGCCTATATCGCAAGGCATCCTTCCTGCTCGACAGCCTTGGTACGCAGGTCTTCTCGCCGATCGTCAACATTCGCGAAGAGCCACTCCGACCGCGCGGTCAGGCGAGCACGTGCTTCGACGACGACGGCGTGCTGACCCGGCCGCGCGATGTCGTCCGCGACGGCGTGGTCCAGGGCTATTTTCTCGGCACCTATTCGGCACGCAAGCTCGCCATGCGCAGCACGGGCAACGCCGGCGGAAACCACAATCTGGTGCTCGCGCCCGGCGACAAGGACTTCGTCGGGATGCTGCGTGAAATGGGCACCGGGCTGCTGGTGACGGAGCTCATGGGGCAGGGCATCAACCTGTTGACCGGCGACTACTCCCGTGGCGCGGCCGGATTCTGGGTGGAGAACGGCACGATCCAGTATCCGGTCGAGGAGATCACCATCGCGGGCAACCTGCGCGACATGTTTCGCAACATCGTCGCGATCGGCAATGACATGCTCGCACGCGGGTCGCGCGAGTGCGGATCGGTGCTGATCGAGGGCATGACGGTGGCGGGAAACTAGCGACCCGCATCGGGCGAGTGGCCTAGAATTCCCGGCAATGGCTGCTGACTCGGTTTCCTTCTCCGGTCGTATTCTTTTTCTTGCGGCCCGGCCCGACATCGTCGCGCGGCAGCTCGCCGGCGAAGACCTGACGCTCACGACCGCGGGGGCATTGCGCGAGGGCGTTTCCACCGACGAGATCACACCGTCCCGGTTCTGTTTTCACGCCGATGCGCGCCTCGGCGACTACGTCTACCTGGGTCTGAAGTGCGGGGAGGTGTTTCCGTGCACCGAGGGCAGCGTGAAGCGTGGCGGATTTTCCGTGAGTGTCGCCGGCAAGCGATACGGCAAGGGCTCGTCGCGGGAGCACAGCCCTTACGCGGAACGCGCGGCCGGTGTTCGACTGGTGATCGCGGAAAGTTTCGAGCGCATCTACCGGCACAACTGCATCAATCTGGGGATCTACACGTCGACCGACTTCGGGCTCATCGAGCGAATCCGCGCGGGTGAAGCCATACCGCTCGCGGAGTTCACGCAGGGCCACGATGCGATCACCGCCGCGATCATCCGCGCCGGGGGACTGGCGTCACTTACCCGGGAACGTCTGCAGGGCGATACGGTGGCCCCGCCCACCAATCATGGATCGCGCGCCATGACGCTCGCCGAGAAGCTCATTGCCCGCGCGGTGGTCACCGATCCGGAAAGCGCGGCGGTCGGTGTTGCGAGCGTGCGGCCGGGCGACGGCGTTTTCGTTCGCACGCACTGGCGCTACTCGCACGAGTACCTGACGCCCATGGCGGCCACGATCTTCGACCAGGCGTTCGGTGCCGACGCGCGCGTGCGCGACCCCGGGTCGGTGCTGGCATTCCAGGAGCACCTGGCATTTCCGCGGTGGAGTGCGGCACAGCCAGGGCGCAGCGGGGCGCTCATCGATGCCGCGCACGCGCTGGGCGTGCACCAGGCCGAGTTTTGCGCCCGGCACGGCATCCGCGTCCACGGATTGCTGCCCGATCGGGATGGGTCGGAAGGGATCTGCCATGCGATCGTCACCGAGCGCTACGCGCTGCCGGGTCAGATCGTCGCCGGGACCGATTCGCACACGCCCCATGCGGGGGCGCTCGGTTGCCTTGCGTTCGGAATCGGCGCCTCGGACATGGCGAGCGCGTGGCGCACCGGCGACGTTCGCCTGACCGTGCCGCAGACGTGCCGGGTGACGCTGCACGGACGCCTTGGTCCAGGTGTCGCAGCCAAGGACCTGGTGCTCCATCTCCTGCGGCTGCCGTATGTGCGCGATGGCCGGGCGGTCGGCCAGGTCATCGAGTATGGCGGGGAGGGCATCGCAGCCATGAACACCGACGAGCGCGCGACGCTCACGAACATGGTGGCCGAGATCGGCGGCTTCACAGGTATCGTGGCACCGGATGCAGAGACGGTTCGGTTCGTGCGCGAACGGCGCGGTAGCGAGGCAAGTTACGAGCCGTGGCTCGCAAGCGATGCGAATGCCACATTCGCCCAGACCATCGACGTCGATTGCAGGGCGGTACGGCCCATGGTCGCGCGTCCCGGTGACCCCGGACACGGCGTGGAAATCGATGCGCTCGGCGAGGCTGTTCACATCGACGTGGCCTATTGCGGCTCGTGTACCGGCGCCAAGCGAGAGGACCTCGAGCGCGTGCACGAGGTGCTGGAGTGGGGTGTTGCGCACGGCTTGCGCGTGCCGCGCCGCGTGCAATTCTATGTCCAGTTCGGCAGCCTGGGCGTGCGCGACCATTGTGCCGCGCGCGGCATGCTCGAGACACTCCTGGACGCGGGCGCCGAGGTGATCGAGCCCGGATGCGGCGCATGCGTGAACGCCGGTCCCGGGGCTTCCACGTCGCCGGAAGAGGTGACAGTGAGCGCCCAGAACCGCAATTTCCCGGGGCGGTCCGGCCCCGGCCAGGTCTGGCTGGCCAGTCCGGCGACGGTCGCGGCAAGCGCGCTCGCCGGCCGGCTCACGAGCTTCGCGGCGCTTGCGCGCGAGCACTCATGAAAACCATTGCCGCATGGACCTCGTCGTGGCGCGTCCGGGATGTATCATGCGGCCGCGAGAAATCTGATTCGTCCCCCAAAGGAGTCATTCATGAAGCCATCGAGCGCGGCCCGCGTTTTCGTTTCGCGTGATGCCGTATCGCGTGTGTTTGCAGGGTTCATCATTTCAATCGTGCTCGCTGGCACCGCATTTGCGCAGGCGCCGGCCCAGAAGGACGAGTTCGTCCCGCAGGTCGGCCAGGCCGGCAAGGATGTGATCTGGGTGCCGACCCCGGAGGTGCTCGTGGAGCGGATGCTGCGCATGGCGCAGGCCACGCCCGAGGATTTCGTGATCGACCTCGGGTCGGGCGACGGTCGCATCGCGATCGCGGCGGCGAAGAAGATCGGCGCCAATGCGATGGGCATCGAGTACAACCCGGACATGGTGGAGCTGTCCAATCGCTCGGCACGCTCGCAGGGCGTGTCCGACAAGGTGAAATTCATCAAGGCGGACATCTTCGAGAGCGATTTCAGCCAGGCGACGGTCGTCACCATGTACCTGCTGCCGGGGCTCAATCTGAAGCTCCGACCGAAACTGCTCAGCCTGAAACCCGGCACCCGCCTCGTTTCGCACCAGTTCAACATGGGCGACTGGGAACCCGACGAGCGCACCAGCCTGGATGGTCGTCTGGCATTCCTGTGGATCGTGCCCGCCAAGGTGCAAGGGACGTGGCAGCTCACTGCCGGCGGGCAGACGCGGGAACTCGTGCTGAGCCAGCAATATCAGAAGATCTTCGGCCATATCAAGATCGGCGGTCTCGAGGCGGGCCTGCGCGATCCGATGCTGCATGGCGACCTGATCAGCTTCGACTGGGTCGACAATGCCGGAGTGCGGCATGATTTCACCGGTCGCGTGACCGGGGGACAGATGGCCGGAACCGTGCGATCCGGAGACGGACGCAACGAAGGGAAGTGGACTGCTTCCCGGCAGTAGTCGTCGCGGAAAGCGATTCGGTTCGCGCGCATGCTGAAACGAACGGTCGCTGCCTTAGTGATCGGCACGGCAGCGGCGGGCGGTGGCTGCGCGTACCTGGACGTCATGCAGCGCGAGCTGATCTATCAGCCGGTGCGGGACTACGCGGGGACGCCCGCCGACCGCGGCCTCGAGTTCGAGGACGTGTGGCTGACTGTGAAGGGTGCGCAGGGCGAGGCGAGCGCGCGCGTGCACGGCTGGTGGCTTCCAGCGCGCGGCCCCGATGCCCCGACTCTGCTCTACCTGCACGGCACGCGGGGAAGTCTCGGGCGCAATCTCTATCGGATCGCACGCTGGCGCGACCTTGGATTCGCCGTGCTGGCCATCGACTACCGGGGCTTTGGTCGCAGCGACGGCGAACTGCCTTCGGAGACCGAGGTCTACGCCGACGCGCAGGCAGCCTGGGAGTATTTGCGGAGGCGGGAGCCTGACCCGCAGCGGCGCTTCCTGTACGGGCACTCGCTTGGTGGAGCGGTGGCCATCGAAGTGGCGTCGCACAACGGAGATGTGGCCGGCCTGATCGTCGAGTCCAGCTTCACCTCCATGAGCGACATGGCCGCGCGATCCAAGTACGGCTTTCTGCCCGTCGATCTCGTCCTCACGCAGCATTTCGACTCGCTCGCCAAGATTACGAGCGTGTCGGCCCCGGTGCTGTTCATCCACGGAACCGATGACCGGTACGTGCCCCCGGAGATGAGCGAGCGGCTATTCCAGATGGCGCGCGAGCCGAAGCGACTGCTGCTGGTCGAAGACGCCGGGCACAACGATGCGTCCATGCGAGTGATCGAGCGGTATCCCGAGGCGATTCCGGGCCTCATCTGGCAGGTAAGTGCGGCGCAACCGGACCGCGCTCGCACACTGGTCTCCGCGCGCCACTAGTGGACTGTAACACTGATATCCGTAGTATCATATGAGGCATGAACTCGATCCTCAGTCTGACTACGGAAGAGCGCCGCGTGCTCCAAACGCTGACGCGTTCGCGCAGTGCGGCAGCGGCTGATGTGAAGCGTGCCCGGCTGATCATGATGCTCGATGAGGGCGTGAGCTGGAGCGCGATCAGCGCCCAGCTGCCATGCACGCCCGATTACATCAGTCGCTGGAAGGGCCGCTTCGAGGCCGAGCGGCTCGGCGGGCTCTACGCCCGACATCGAGGTCGCGCCCCGGCCGATGACAGCGCCCGGCTCGAGGCGCGCGTCCTGGCCTGGACGCAGAAGCCTCCCAGCGATGGTGCGACGCACTGGAGCACCCGCAAACTCGGGGCCGCGCTGGGGATCTCGCACATGATGGTGGCGCGCATCTGGGCCAAGCACGGACTCAAAGCCCATCGGCTTGAGCGCTACATGGCCTCCAACGATCCGGACTTCGAAGCCAAAGCTGCCGATGTGATCGGGCTGTACCTGAACCCGCCGGCGCATGCGGCGGTGTTCTGCGTCGATGAGAAGACCGCCATTCAAGCCCTGGATCGGCTCGATCCGGTGGGAATCTTTGGATAGCTTGACACCGACACCCCTGAGCGCGACGGGGATTCCCTATATTTCCGGTGCCGCCATCCACGCGGCGCTCGACTATCCGTCCTTGATTTCGGCGTTGCGCGGCGCGTTCGCAGCTGGCGCGGAGGCGCCGGTGCGTGCGAGCCACGCAGTGACGCCGGAAGGCGACCGGCTGCTGCTCATGCCCGCGTGGCGTCCGGGCGCAGAGATCGGTGTGAAGGTCGTGACGGTGTTTCCGCGCAACCCCGCGCGGGGTCTTGCAAGTGTCTCGGCGCTCTATGTGCTGCTCGACGGCGCCACGGGGCATCCGGTCGCGTTGCTGGACGGCGAGGCTTTGACGCTGCGGCGCACGGGTGCGGCGTCCGCGCTTGCCTCGACCTACCTCTCGCGTGCCGATGCGCGCGTGTTGCTCGTGGTCGGCAACGGAAAGCTGGCACCCCATATGGTCCACGCGCACTGCGCAGTGCGCTCCATCGAGCAGGTCCTCGTGTGGGGTCGCACGCCGGCGCGGGCGCGCTCGCTCGCAGCCGACCTGGGCGCGTCCGGATTCCCGGCGCAGGCCGCAGCTGATCTCGATGAAGCGCTCGGTGTCGCCGACATCGTGACGTGCGCCACGACCGCTCGCGAGCCGGTCGTTGCCGGAGCGAGTGTTCGCGACGGCACGCACGTCGATCTCGTCGGCGGATTCACTCGCGACATGCGGGAAGTCGACGACGCGCTCGTGCAGCGCGCCGCGCTATACGTGGATACCTATGCCGGCACGCTCGCCGAAGCGGGGGATCTGATCCAGCCCATGGAACGAGGGTTGGTCACGCGGTCGCAGGTCCGCGCCGAGCTGGCCGACCTGGTGACGGGTCGCGCGCCTGGGCGCCGTGATGCCGGCGCGGTCACGCTCTTCAAGTCGGTCGGGACGGCGCTCGAGGATCTTGCCGCAGCGCGGCTTGCCGCCGAGCGGCTGAAGCTACCGCGCGCAGGGGGCTAGTTCGGAGCGCTCAACCCCGCAGCGCGAAGTAGGCCCCGATCAGGATCACCACGATGATGCCAACGATGATCCATGTCCGGTTCCCGCCGCCGGCGGGGGCAGGGGCCGGCGCCCGGGCGGCGTCGGCAGAGGCATCGCCTGCAGCGAGGGTAGGCGCGGGCGCCGCGGGCGCAATCTTCTCGTTGAATCGGACGAAGAAATCGCTGGCCATCTTGGCGGCGACCCCGTCGATCAGGCGCGAGCCCACCTGTGCCAGCTTCCCGCCCACCGTCGCCTTCGCAGAGTAGACGAGCTTCGTCCCGTCGCCTTCCGGGGCCAGGACGACCGTCGCGCCGCCCTTGCCGAATCCGGCTGCGCCGCCCGATCCTTCGAACGTGAGCGCATAGGAGGTCGGCGGGTTCAGATCGGCAAGCAGCAGCTTCCCGTTGAACTTCGCCTTTACCGGGCCGACGGCCGCGGTGAGCGCCACCTTGAATTCGGTGTCCGAGACCCGCTCGATGGTCTCGCAACCCTGAATGCAGGCCTTGAGCACCTCAGGGTCGTTCAAAGCCTCCCAGACCTGCTGCTGCGGGACGGGAATAAGGTGCTCGCCGGTCAACTCCATTGCCACTCTCCGATGCTGGGTGCGCGAGTCTGATTATCGCATCCCGCCGCACCCGTGGCGGGCGCTGGCCGGCCGCGGCTACGCGGCGAGGCGGGGCGCGCGCGGAGGCGCCGCAGACAGCACGCGCGCGAGGTCGACGAGGCTCTCGATGTTGTGGGCAGGAAGAAACGCATCCACATGCGGCAGCATTGCCCGCACGCCTGCGGGGCGCGGCTCGAATCCCTCGTAGCGCAGCAGCGGGTTGAGCCAGATGAGCCGGCGGCAGGAGCGATCGAGCCGCGCCATCTCCTCGCGCAACTCGTGACCGAGGTCACGGTCCAGGCCGTCAGTGATCATCAGCACCACCGCGTTCTGCCCGAGCACGCGGCGCGACCACCGCAGATTGAATTCCTTGAGGCTGGTGCCGATCCGCGTCCCGCCTGACCAGTCCGCCACGGCTTGCGCAACATGCGTGAGCGCCACGTCCACGTCGCGGTGGCGCAGATGCCGCGTGATGTTGGTCAGCCGGGTCCCGAACACGAACGTGTAGACGCGATCGCGATCGTTGGTGATCGCGTGCAGGAAATGCAGGAACATCCGCGAGTAGCGGCTCATCGATCCCGAGATGTCGCAGAGGATGACCAGCGGCGGGTGGCGCTGCGTCTGCGAGCGCCTCTCGAGCGCGATCATGTCGGCGCCGGAGCGCATGCTCGCGCGCAGCGACGCCCGCATGTCGATCCGCGCGCCGCGAGGATCGCGCCGGAGACGCCGGGTGCGAACCTTCGGCAACGGCATGCGCATGGTCGCGAGCAGCTTCTTGGCCTGCGCAAGCTCCTCGTTCGTCATGCTCTCGAAATCGGTCTTCTGCAGCACTTCGCGCTCGGATACGGTGAATGCCGCGTCGATCTCGATCTGCTCGGGCGCGTCCTCGGGCTTCTCGGCCTGTTTCGCTTCCGGCAGCAATGCCTCGGCAAGGCGACTCGGCGGAGGCGGCGGCTCGTCCGGATTCGCGCGTCCATAGACCTGTGGAAGAAGCAGCGCCATCACGCGCTCGAGCATCTTCGGATCGCGCCAGAAGATGTGGAAGGCCTGGTCGTAGATCTCGAACTGCTCGCGCTTGTCGAGGAAAACGGACGCGAGCGTCCAGTAGAAGTCGTCGCGCCGCGCGATACCGGCGACCTCGAGCGCGCGCAGCGCGTCGATGACCTTGTTGGGTCCGACCGGCAACCCCGCGGCGCGCAGCACGCGCGCGAAGTGCATGACGTTCTCGGCCAGTTTTCCGGACATTTACGCTTGCCGGAGATTCACTGCGCGGCGACTTCGGCCTTGACCTCGGACAGGATGCGCGCGGCCTCCGAGCCCTGCACGCGGGCGATGTCGTCCTGGTACTTCAGCAGCACGCCGAGCGTGTCGTGAATCACCTGCGGATCGAGGGCCAGCCGGTCGAGTTCGGTGAGCGCGCGGGTCCAGTCGATGGTTTCCGCCACGCCAGGCAGCTTGAAGAGATCCATCCCGCGAAGTCGCTGCACGAACGCCACGACTTCCTTCGAGAGCTGCTCGGCTGCGCCCGGCGCCTTGCGGCGCAGGATCTCCAGCTCGCGGACCGCATCGGGATAGTCGACCCAGTGATAGAGGCAGCGCCGCTTGACCGCGTCGTGAATCTCGCGCGTGCGGTTCGAGGTGATCACCACGACCGGCGGCGTCTCGGCCTTGATCGTGCCGATCTCGGGAATCGTCACCTGGAAATCGGAGAGCACCTCGAGGAGGTAAGCCTCGAAGGGTTCGTCGGTGCGGTCCAGCTCGTCGATCAGGAGCACCGGCGGTCCGGCGAGATCGCCTTCGAGCGCCTGCAGGATCGGCCGGCGAATCAGGAACCGCTCGGAAAAAATGTCCTCGGTCAGTCCTTCGCGCGACTTGACGCCTTCCGCCTCCGCGAGCCGGATCTCGATCATCTGCCGCGAGTAGTTCCATTCGTACACCGCGCTCGCGATGTCGAGGCCCTCGTAGCACTGCAGGCGTACGAGCCGGCGGCCCAAGGTCGAGGCCAGCACCTTCGCGATCTCGGTCTTGCCGACCCCGGCCTCGCCTTCGAGAAACAGCGGCCGCCCCATGCGCAGGCTAAGGAAAACCGCGGTCGCGAGGCTCCTCTCGGCCACATAGTCGGCCTGCGCGAGCAGCGTTGCGGTGTCGTCGATCGAGTTCGGAACTGAGGTGGGACGTGTGGCGTTCATCGGTCAGGTGGTTTGGGTAGCTCGATAGGCAACCCGAGGTTACTTCAACTGGCGGCTGGTCGCTACCTGCGCAGAGTCATGCTGTTTCCCCTCCTTGAAAAAGGAGGGGAAGAGGAAAGAAAAGGCCCCCCGGGATCACCGGAGGGCCAATGGTTGGGTGCGCGCCTCTTGGACGCGCACGTGCGCTACTTGAGTGCGGCTTCCACCGCGCGCTTGGCCATCACCGTGACGAGGTGTGCGCGGTACTCGGCCGACGCGTGGATGTCGGAGTTGAGGCCCTTGTCCGGGACCTTGATGCTCGCGACGGACTCGGGCGCGAACTTCTTCCCGAGCGCCTGCTCCATCTCCTTCACCCGGAAGACGCACGGGCCGGCGCCAGTGACGGCGACGCGTACTTCCTTGCCCGTGTCGGCGACCATCACGCCCACCATCGCGAATCGCGAGGCGGGCTGCTTGAACTTCATGTAGGCCGCGCGCTTCGGAATGGGGAACGAGACGGATGTGATGATTTCGCCCGGCTCGAGCGCCGTCTCGTAGATGCCCTTGAAGAACGAGTCCGCGTCGATCTTGCGCTTGTTCGTCTCGACGGTCGCACCCAGTCCGAGTACGGCGGCCGGGTAGTCCGCGGCCGGGTCGTTGTGGGCAATGGCGCCGCCGAGGGTGCCCATGTTGCGCACCATGCGGTCGCCGATCTGGCTGGCGAGATAGGCGAGGGCGGGGATGGCTTTCTTGACGTCGGCCGAAGCGGCGACCTCGGCATGCCGGGTCATGGCCCCGATCACGACATTTTTCCCGTCCGACTTGATGCCGCGCAAGCTCGCTGATGGTTCCGAGGTCGATGAGCTCCGGCGGGGCCGAGAGCCGCAGCTTCATCGCCGCGATGAGGCTTTGTCCTCCGGCGAGCAGCTTGGCATCGGCGTTCTTGGCGAGGCCGGCAGCAGCGTCCTTGACGTCCTTGGCCTTGCGATAGGTGAATGCATACATTTTCTTGTCTCCTCGAAGGCCTCAGGCCGCTTTCTTCATCGCTATGGCACGCCACACGGTTTCCGCGGTGGCCGGCATGGCCAGGTCGCGGACGCCGATCGCGTCGGTGATCGCGTTCATGAGCGCGGGTGGCGCGCCGATCGCACCGGCTTCGCCGCAGCCCTTCACGCCGAGCGGGTTGTGGGTGCACGGTGTCTCGCGCGTATCGATCTTGAAGTTCGGGACATCCTCGGCGCGCGGCAGGCAGTAGTCCGTCAGCGTGCCGGTGATCAGCTGTCCGCTTGCGCTGTCGTAACGGCAGCCTTCCATCAGCGCCTGGCCGATACCCTGCGTGAGTCCGCCTTGTACCTGACCTTCGACGATCATCGGGTTGATGATCTTGCCGAAGTCGTCGACCGCGACGAAGCTCTCGATCGTGGTCTTTCCGGTATCGGGATCGACCTCCACCTCGCAGACGTACGAGCCGGCCGGGAAGGTGAAATTGGCAGGGTCGTAGAACGCGTTCTCGTTCAGGCCCGGCTCGAGCTTGTCGTGCGGATAGTTATGGGGCACGTAGGCCGTGAGCGCGACCTGGGCAAACGGCACCTGCTTGTCCGTGCCGGCGACCTTGAAGACGCCCTCGGTGAACTCGACGTCATTCTCGGCGGCCTCCATCAGATGCGCGGCAATCTTCTTGCCTTTCGCGATGACCTTGTCCACGGCCTTGACGATGGCTGTGCCGCCGACGGCGATCGAGCGCGAGCCGTAGGTGCCCATGCCGAACAGGACCTTGCTGGTATCGCCGTGCACGATGTGGACGTCGTCCATCGGAATGCCGAGCCGGCTGGCAACCACCTGCGCAAACGTCGTCTCGTGTCCCTGGCCGTGCGAATGCGAACCCGTGAAGACGGAGACCTTCCCGGTCGGGTGAACACGCACCTCCCCGGCCTCGTAGAGGCCGGCGCGGGCACCGAGCGCCCCTGCCACGCTGGACGGGGCGATACCGCATGCCTCGATGTAGCAGCTGTAGCCGATGCCGCGCAGCTTGCCGCGCGCGGCTTCGACTGCTCCTTGCGCTTTGCATACCCTGCGACGTCGCCGAGCTTCAATGCGGCATCGAGCGTGGCATTGTAGTTGCCCGTGTCGTAGAGAAGCGCGACCGGAGTCTGGTAGGGGAACTCCTTGATGAAGTTGCGCCGCCGGATCTCGGCGGGGTCGATCTTCAGCTCGCGCGCCGCCGTTTCGACCAGGCGCTCCACCACGTAAGTCGCCTCGGGGCGCCCGGCGCCGCGATACGCGTCCACCGGCGTGGTGTTGGTGAAGACAGCGGTGACTTCGCAGTAGATCTACCGGAGTGCTGTATTGCCCGGCTAGCAGCGTGGCGTAGAGGATCGTCGGGACGCAGGACGCGAAGGTTGAGAGATAGGCGCCCACATTCGCGGTCGTGTGCACGCGCATCGCGAGGAACTTGCCGTCCTTGTCCAGCGCGAGCTCGGCAGTCGTGACGTGGTCGCGGCCATGTGCATCGGACGAAAACGACTCGACTCGGTCGGCGGTCCACTTCACCGGGCGGTTGATCTGCTTCGAGGCCCAGGTCACGACGACGTCCTCGCCATACAGATAGATCTTGGATCCGAATCCACCGCCCACGTCCGGGGCGATCACGTGCACCTTGTGCTCCGGCAGCCCCATCACGAATGCAGTCATGAGCAGCCGCTCGACGTGCGGGTTCTGGCTGGCGACGTGCAGCGTGTAGGTGTCGTCCGCGCGGCTGTAGTTGCCGATCGCGGCGCGCGGCTCGATCGCATTGGGAATCAGCCGATTGTTGACAAACTCGAGCTTGGTGGTGTGCGCCGCGCTCTTGAATACGTCGTCCACTTTCGCCTTGTCGCCGATCGCCCAGACATAGCAGGTGTTGTCGGGCGCGATTTCGTGAAGCACCGGCGCGCCCTTCTTGCGCGCTTCGGCGCCATTGACGACCGCAGGCAGGATCTCGTAGTCGACCTCGACGAGTTCAGCGGCGTCCCGGGCCTCGTGAAGGGTATCGGCGATCACCACGGCGACGCGGTCGCCCACGTGCCGGACCTTGCCCTGTGCGAGGACCGGATAGGGCGGCTCCTTCATCGGCTGCCCGGCGACGTCGGTGATCAGCCAGCCGCACGGAAGCCCGTTGATCCCGGCTTTCGCGATGTCGTCCCCGGTGTAGACGGCGTGGACGCCGCGCGCTTTCGCCGCCTTGTCCTTCTTGATCCCCTTGATCTTGGCGTGGGCGTGCGGTGAGCGGACGAACACGGCGTACGTCGTGTGATGCGGTGCGACGTCGTCGGTGTATGTGCCGCCTCCGGTGAGAAAGCGGTAGTCTTCCTTGCGCTTTACCGAAGTGCCGATGATGTTCATGCTGGCCATGGTGATCTCCCGGCCGCTCAGCGCATGGCCGCCACTTTGGGCGCCGCTGCGAGAATGGCCTTGACGATGTTGTGGTAACCGGTGCAGCGGCAGAAGTTGCCGTCGAGTTCGGCGCGCACGATTTCCTCGGAGGGATTCGGATGACGCCGCACGAGGTCGATCGCGCTGATCACCATGCCCGGCGTGCAGAACCCGCACTGCAGGGCGTGGTGCTCACGGAACGCCTCCTGCATGGGGTGCAGCGTGCCGTCCGCGGCGGCGATGCCTTCGATCGTGGTGATCTTTGCACCCTCGGCCTGCATCGCGAGGATGTTGCAGGCCTTGACGGCGTCCCCGTTCATCTCGATCGTGCAGGCGCCGCACTGCGCCGTATCGCAACCGACGTGCGTCCCAGTGAGGCGCAGGTGCTCGCGGATGAAGCTCACGAGCAGCGTGCGCTCCTCGACTTCGGCCGCGACCGGCTTGCCGTTCACGGTCATGGATACTTTGACTGGCATGACTCCTCCTTCGTTGATGCGCGTGTTTGATGTTCTTGGCGGTGGGCGCGCGGGGCGCCGGAAAATCGACAGACTCGAAGAATTGCAGCGTGAAACTCTCCTTGGGGCGCGTGGCTCGGGCACGAGGCGCGCCGCCGAACGGGCGCGCCGGTAGTCCACAAATCGTAGCTCATGCACCAGACCGAAGCAACCGGCCCCTCCTGGCGCTCACAGCGGCTGCGCATGCTCTGGAAACCACCCCGGCCGCTAGCGCGGCCACCCCCTCGAAACAGAAAGAACACTGCACTGCGAGGGCCTGCTCTTAGCGGGAGGAGTTCAGGAGGAATCCCGCCGGTTTCCTCCCGTTACCCTCCTTCCGGCAGCGAGAAGACCGGCGTAGAATTGAAATATTGCGCTACGCAGCACGGAGGTGGACCGGATGGATAGTGTTGATCTGGAAGTGATCAAGAGCGCGGCGAGCTGGATCGAGGCCGGCCGCGGCGCCACGCTCGCAACCGTCGTCAAGACCTGGGGCTCTGCGCCGCGACCGGTCGGCGCCATGCTGGTCATCCGCGACGACGGCCACGTGATCGGCTCGGTCTCCGGCGGGTGCGTCGAGGACGACATGATCGACAAGGTTCGCGCGGGCGACCTCGCAAGCGGCAAGCCGGGAATGATCACCTACGGGGTCACGAAAGAGCAGGCCGAGCGCTTCAGGCTGCCGTGTGGGGGAACGCTCGAGATTGCCCTCGAACCCTTGTCGAAGAACTCGAAGCTGGACGAGCTGCTCGCGATCGTCGAGCGCCATGAGCTCGTCGCCCGGGTTCTGGATATGGAAACCGGCGCCGTAAGGCTCGAGCACGGCAATTGGGCCGACGTGCTCCAGTTCGACGGGAAGGTGCTGAGGTCCGTGCTCGGGCCGCGCTGGCGCCTGCTGATCATCGGCGCGGGCCAGCTGTCGCGCTATCTCGCGCAGATGGCGCAGGCGCTCGACTATCACGTGACGGTTTGCGATCCGCGCGAGGAATTTGCCGACGAATGGGATGTGGCTGGCGCCACGCTCAATCGCGGCTATCCCGACGATGTGGTGCTCCAGATGAATCTCGACGGTCACTGCGCAGTGGTCGCGGTCACGCATGACCCGAAGCTCGACGACGTCGCGCTGATCGAGGCGCTGAAATCGCCGGCCTTCTACGTCGGTGCGCTCGGCTCACGGAAGAACAACGATGCCCGCCGCAAGCGCCTGACCGGTTTCGACCTGTCGGCTGCCGAGATTGCGCGGCTGCACGGGCCGGTCGGGCTCGACCTCGGCTGCAAGACCCCGCCCGAAATCGCGGTGGCGATCCTCGCGGAAATGACGGCGGTGCGCCACGGAGTGCGCATTCCCGAGCTCGTCGCGCCCGAGAAGGCCGAGAGCTCCGCGGGGTGCGTCGTCCCGGAAAGCTGAGCATTAGCGCCGGGCACCGGGCGCCGCTGCTGCCCGGCCGCGCAGTGTGGCCCCACAGACGTCCCGATCGAACGCGCCAGTCGTCGGCATTCTGCTCGCGGCCGGCGCTTCCACGCGATTCAAGGCAAACAAGCTTCTGCACCCGCTTCCCGACGGCACGCCGATCGCCGTCGCCGCGGCGAGAAACCTGCGCGCCGCGCTCGACCGAGTCGTGGCAGTCGTTCGGCCCGGCGTACCCGAGCTGGCCAACGCGCTGGCCGGAGCCGGCGTCGAAGTCACGATCTGTCCTGATGCGGCGGCAGGAATGGGCCACTCGCTCGCGCATGGGATTGCGCTTGCCTCGCACGCGAGTGGTTGGGTCGTGGCCCTTGCGGACATGCCTTTTGTCGCACCCGATACGATCCGTCGCGTTGCGGCGGCGCTCCTGGATGGCGCCGATCTCGCGGCCCCTGCGTACCGCGGGTCGCGCGGGCATCCCGTCGGTTTCGCGACACCGTATCGGGAGGACCTTGCTGCGCTGACCGGCGACGCCGGCGCGCGCGAAGTCCTCGAGCGCGACCGGGCCCGCATGCGCGTAGTGGAGGTGGATGACCCGGGCGTCCTGCGGGACATCGACACACCGGAGGATCTCCGCGGCAATGGCTGAGCGACCGGAATGCAGCATTGCCCGCGCGCAACGAATACAATTCGCGCCCGGATGCGGAAACGAACGATCATGAAGCTCCTGAGGTTATTTTCCGTCGTTCTCCTGATCGTGGTAACCGGAGTGGCGCAGGCGCAGCTGCCCGCGGTGGTGGGCGGGCAGCGCCTTCCGTCGCTCGCGCCCATGCTCGCGGAAGTGACGCCCGCGGTCGTGAACATCGCGATCGAGATGCGCACTCCGGAAGCGAATCCGCTCTTCGCGGACCCCTTCTTTCGCCGGTTCTTCGAGTTGCCCGAGCGCCCTCAGCGGAAGGAGCAGGCCGCGGGTTCGGGTGTCATCGTCGACGCTGCACGTGGCCTCGTGATCACGAATCATCACGTGATCAAGGACGCCGAGCACATCATGGTCGGATTGAAGGACCGGCGCGTTGTCAAGGCAGAGGTGGTGGGCGTGGACCCGGGGACCGATATCGCGGTGCTGCGCATTCCACCCGAGCGGCTCACCGCGGTGAAGTGGGGCGACTCGGAGGCGCTGAACGTCGGGGATTTCGCCGTCGCGATCGGAAACCCGTTCGGGATCGGGCAGACCGTCACGTCGGGGATCGTGAGCGCGCTGGGGCGCACGGGACTGGGAGTCGAGGGCTACGAGGAATTCATTCAGACCGACGCATCCATCAATCCCGGCAACTCGGGTGGCGCGCTCGTCAACCTCGCGGGCGAGCTCGTCGGGATCAACACAGCGATCATCGGGCCCACGGGCGGCAACGTCGGTATCGGATTCGCGGTGCCGGCGCACATGGTGCGCGCGGTGCTCGATCAGATCATGCGATTCGGCGAGGTGCGGCGCGGCCGCGTCGGCGTCAGCACCGAGGATCTCACTCCCGAGCTGGCCGCGCAGGCCGGGGTCAAGGTGACCGAGGGCGCGGTGATCGTCCAGATCGAGCGTGGCTCGGAAGCCGAACGTGCGGGGCTCCGACCCCGTGACATCGTGCTCGCGGTGAACGGACATCAGGTGCGCAGCTCGAGCGAGCTGCGCAACCGCGTGGGCCTGGTGCCGATCGGCGAGGAGATCGAGCTCGACTTGTTGCGCGCAGGTCGCATGTTGAAGGTGCGCGCGCGCGTCGGCGAGCTGTACAAGGTGACCAAGGTGCCCGGCAAGACGGTTCCGCAGCTTGCCGGGGCGCGGGTGGCGAACGTCGAGCGCGGGATGCCGATGTACGGGCACATCGAAGGGGTGGTGGTGACCGCGGTCGAGCAGGGGAGCGCCGCATTCCGTAATGGACTTCGCGCGGGTGACATCGTGTTCGCGGTGAATCGCGCGCGCGTGCGCACCGTTCCCGAGCTTCTCGACGCGATGCGCGGCGCGGAAGGACCGGTGCGGCTCTCGCTCGTGCGCGGCGAGTATCGCATCACCCTGGCCATACGCTGAGCAGCGCATCGAAAGCACGGTGAAGAGCATCCCCGCAATGGCGACCGAGCCCGTCCGCTACCGGATCTTTCCCAAGTCCCCGGAGGCGCATGTCTTCGAGGTGAGCGTCACCGTCGCCCGGCCCGATCCTGCCGGGCAGCGTTTTGCTCTGCCGGCATGGATTCCCGGGAGCTACCTGGTCCGGGATTTCGCACGCCATTTCGTTTCGATCCGCGCCGCAAGCGGGCGGAGACCGGTGCGGCTGACGAAGCTCGACAAGCACACGTGGCGCGCAGCGCCATGCGATGGCCCGCTGTCGGTGACCGCAGAGGTGTATGCGTGGGACCTGTCCGTGCGGGGCGCGCACCTGGACACCACGCATGGATTCTTCAACGGAACGTGCGTGTTCCTGCGCGTGCTCGGCGCCGAGTCCCACCCCTGCGAGGTGGAGATCCTGCCGCCGCGCGGCGCGCGCTATCGCGCATGGCGTGTCGCGACGGCGATGCGACGCAAGCGCGGGCCGCGCCATGGATTTGGAACCTATGGTGCCGCCGACTACGACGAGCTCATCGATCAACCGGTCGAGATGGGCACCTTTGCGCTCGGTGAATTCGTCGCGCGTGGCGTACCTCACGAAATCGCGATCACCGGCCGCCACGATGTGGACATGGACCGGTTGTGCCGCGATCTCAGAAGATTGTGCGCGCATCACATCGGTTTCTGGGGCACGCCGGCTCCGATGGATCGGTACTTGTTCCTCGTCACGGCAGTGGGCGACGGATACGGCGGTCTGGAGCATCGGGCGTCGACCGCGCTCCTCTGCGCCCGGGACGACCTGCCGCGCAAGAGCGATGCCGGCCCGAGCGAGCGGTATCGGTCGTTCCTGGGCCTCGCGAGCCACGAGTATTTCCACACCTGGAACGTCAAGCGCATCAAGCCCGCGGCGTTCTTGCCTTACGATCTCGACCGGGAGAACTACACCGGGCTCCTGTGGTCGTTCGAAGGCATCACGTCCTACTACGACGATCTCGCGCTCGTCCGCTGCGGACTTATCGAAGAGCAGGACTACCTGGAGCTCATCGGACGCAGCGCGACCGCGTTGCTGCGGAATCCGGGAAGATCGAAACATACGGTCGTGGAATCGAGCTGGGATGCCTGGATCAAGTACTACCGCCAGGACGAGAACACGCCGAACGCGGTGGTCAGCTACTACGGGAAGGGCAGCCTGATCGCGCTCTGCCTGGATCTGCTGATCCGGGAGCGAACGCGCGGCAGGAAATCGCTCGACGACGTCATGCGAGCGCTCTGGGTGCGTTATGGCAGGACTGGCGTCGGCGTGCCGGAGGACGGCGTGGAGCGAACTGCCGCGGATGTGACCGGGCTGCGCCTGCGTGGTTTCTTTGACCGCGCGCTGCGCTCGACCGCCGAGCTTCCGTTGCAGCGCGTATTGAAGACGGTTGGCCTCGCGCTGGTCGTGCGACCGGCCGAGTCCTCGTCCGACCGGGGCGGGCGCGCCGCGGCGACGCCCGAACGGGATTTGGCGCGCCGGGCCACGCTCGGTGCGCGCACGTCGAACGACGGCGCCGATCTCAAGCTCACGAGCGTGCTCGACGGAGGCGCAGCGCAGCGGGCGGGGCTGTCGGCCGGGGACGTGATCATCGCTGTCGACGGTCTGCGCGCGACACCGCGGAACTGGGCAGCTCTGCTTGCGCGCCACCGGCCCGACGACACGGTCGAGTTCGTCGCGTTTCGCCGCGACGAGCTGATGCGGTTCGCGGTGACGCTGGACGCGCGCGCCCGCGACACCTGCGTTATCGCGGCAGCGGCGGCGGCGCCTGCATCCGCCGGTCGCCGCCGGCGGGCTTGGCTTGGACGACGGCCTCGGCGAGCTTGACCAGCGCCAGCGTGAGGTTGTCGCCCTTGCCGTTGCTCCGCCCGCGTGCGCCGGTGACCAGCATCTCGGCGGCCTTGCGCGGCGGCAGCGTCGACAGGATCTTGCCGAGCTCGGCGTTGTTGAAATAGTCCCACAACCCGTCCGAGCAGAGCAGGAACGAATCGCCGTCGGCGAGCGGGCTCGTTCCGCCGAATGTCGGCTCCGGCTGCTCCGCCTGGCCGAGCGCCTGCAGGAGCAGGTTGCGGTTCGGGTGAGTGTGCCGATCCTCTTCCTTGATCTGGCCTTCGCGCGCCAGCTGCTCGACCAGCGAGTGATCGGGCGTGCGATGCATCAGCTGGGCGCCCCGGAAATGGTAGAGCCGGCTGTCGCCGACGTGCCCCCAGTCGACGCGGTCCGGCTGCAGCACCATCGCCACGAACGTGCTGTGCGGCTCTTCCTCGGTGAGGGTCCGGTTGAGCTTGATGACGGTGTGCGCCTCGAGAATGATCTCGCGCAGCAGCTGCTCGGGCGTCTCGTCTTTCGGCGAGAAATTCTCGAAGAGATTGGTCGCGGTGGTGATCACCTGGGCCGCTGCGGCGGCGCCGCCGGTGTATCCGCCGGCGCCGTCGGCGAGCACCACGAGCGCCGTGCCCTTGACGCGCTTGCTCGGGATGATCGCGACACGGTCCTGCTGTTCTTTACGATCGCCGATGTGCGTGCCGGTGGTGGCGTCGACTGTGAGGGGCATGATTCGTCTGCTCGTGCCGCGGGGCGGTCGCCAATAAACTAAACTATCGGAGCGATTTACGCTGCATCGGAATGTCACGCGCCGGTAATTTTGCCGCGCGCCCGGCGCTCCTGCACGTCGGTTTGCACTTGCCGCATTTCCGTGATCGCCGTGAAGGATTTCCGTGACTCTACGCCCGGGAGCGCCATTGAGCCGATCCGATACTGCCATCTTGCTGATCCGCCACGGCGAGACGCTCTGGAACCGCGCCGGGCGCGTACAGGGCTGGCAGGACAGCCCGCTGACCGATAACGGTTGTGCCCAGGCCGAGGCGCTTGCCGAGCGACTCTCCGGCGAGCGGATCGAGCGGCTGATCGCGAGCGATCTTGGTCGCGCGCGTCAGACTGCGGCGCCGATTGCGTCTCGACTCGGTATCGCGATCGAGTTCGATCCGGGTTTGCGCGAGCGCAACTACGGGATTTTCGAGGGGCGGACCTATGCGGAGATCGAGCGCCAGGATCCCGCGGCGTATGTGTACCTCGCACGGCGCGATCCGGCGTACGTCATTCCGGGCGGCGAGAGCGGCGCGGCCTTCGGTATCCGCGTGATCGGCGCGCTCGAGCGCATCGCCGGTGCGCATGCCGGACACCGCATCGCGGTGGTGTCACACGGCGGCGTGCTGAGCGCGCTGTATCGGCACGCTGCGCCGCAAGCGTCCGGCGCGCGAGGCGATTACTCGCTGGCCAATGCAAGCGTGAATCACGTGCGGTACGGCGCGGGACGCTGGACCATCGAGCACTGGGGTGATGTCACGCATCTCGCGCAGGATGCCGCCGATGATCCGATCGAATGAGCCGTCTTCTCGGGAGCGTGAAATGAATGTTCTGGAAGGCCATATGCCCGTGGGTTACCGGGATGTTGCAGCCGCGGCAGTGCGCGGCACGGGCGTCGTGCACCGAACGCCGGTCATGACCTCGCGGACCGTGAACGAGCGCGTTGGCGCCGAGGTCTTCTTCAAGTGCGAGAACTTTCAGCGCATCGGGGCGTTCAAGTTTCGTGGCGCGTACAACGCGCTCTCGCGACTGGCCGACGCCGGCGAGCCGCGCGGCGTGCTGGCATATTCCTCGGGCAATCACGCGCAGGCTGTCGCGCTGGCAGCCAGGCTGCTCCGCATGCGGGCCGTGATCGTGATGCCGGACAATGCGCCGGCCGTGAAGCTTGCCGCGACGCGCGGGTATGGGGCCGAAGTCGTGACATTTGACACGAATCTCGCCGCGCGCGAAGAGCTCAGCGACCGGATCGCGCAAGAGCAGGGGCTCGCCATCGTGCCCCCCTTCGATCATCCAGACGTGATCGCGGGCCAGGGAACGGCCGCGAAGGAGCTTTTCGAGGAAATCGGACCGCTCGACGCGCTTTTTGTCCCCTGCGGGGGCGGCGGCCTGCTCTCGGGCTGCGCGATCGCCGCGAGCGAGCTGGCGCCCGGATGCCGTGTGATCGGCATCGAGCCGGCCGCCGGGGACGATGCCACACGATCCTTCAGGACCCGCACGCTGCAGGCCTGCCATAACCCCGACACCATTGCCGATGGGGCCAGAACGCATTCGCTCGGCAAAAATACCTTCCCATTGGTGCTCCGCTACGTTCACGATATGGGCACTGTGACGGACGCGGAGTTGCTGCGGGCCATGTTCTATCTTTGGGAGCGGATGAAGATCGTCGTCGAGCCGACCGGGGCGCTGGGCGCCGCCGGCCTGTTCGAGGGCCGCGCCGACGTGCGCGGTCGCCGGGTGGGCGTGATCGTGTCCGGAGGCAACGTCGATTTCAGCAGTGTCAGCGGGTTCTACTAGCGCGATGTCGGGAACCATGCACGAATTCGAACGTCAGCAGTCGCTAAGCGGTGAGGCGCCTCCGGCAAGCACGCTTTTCCGGAGCCGACCGCGGTCGTTCCTCGTCGCGCTCGTTGCCGCGATCGCCATCGCGCTGGTCGACGCGGTGACCGGCACCTCTCCCAGCTTCACGGCCTTCTACGCGCTGCCGGTGCTGCTTGCCGCGTGGGGTGCAGGGCTGGGCGGCGGAATCCTGATGGCGCTCATCGCGGGCGCCGCCGTGCTGTCGATGGGCTTCGTTCTCGGCCATCCATATCCCGCAACCTTTCCGTTCGTGTTTGATACGGTTGCGACGACCGGTTTGCTGATCGTCGTCGGCGTGCTCGCGGCGGGGTTGCGCGCGGCAAGCGATCGGGCGCGCGCAACCATACGCACCGACGTCGTCACCAGCATCATGAATCGGCTCGGGTTCGGCGAACGACTGAGCATCGAGCTCGATCGCCATCAGCGCTATCGGCGTCCGTTCACGCTGGTGCTCGTCCATTGCGACGGCCTTGCCGATCTCGCTGCCCTGGACGCCGAGCGTCCCGTGCGCCTGATCGGGCGCACGCTCGGTGCGAGCGTTCGCCGCACCGATGCGGTCGGCCGGATCGAGGAGGACGTCTTCGCGATCGTGCTGCCCGAGACGGCGCGCGACAACGCACTGCTCGTCGCGCAGATGCTGCGCGACAAGCTCGACATCGACATGCGCCGCGAGGGCCGGGCAATGAGTTTCGGTCTGGGCCTCGTCACGTTCATGGAGCCGCCCGAAACGGCCGAAGGTGCGCTGGAGACCGCCGAGCGGGTGCTCGGCGAGGCACGCCAAGCCGGCAAGAACCGCCTGCGGGAGCTCGTCGTCGGTCCCGCCTGAGCGGCACACAACATCACCGCCCGATTCGTCTCAACCCCGGCTGTTCAGGCTGGGGATAGAAATCATTCGCGCCGTAGTTCCGCCCAGTCCGGTGCAACCTGACTCCGTCAGGCCGAAGCGGGGGTGCCTGTCCCCGTCTTGCAAGTGCTCATCCCGAACGGCAGGTATGCCGGGCACCAGCCGATCAGGCCGGTAAGCAGCGGTACGAATCCGACAAGGCCCCACCAACGTGCATTGCCCTCGAGGATGAAGAGCAGACTGACCACGCCCAGGCCGATGATGATTCGCAGGGTCCGGTCGATTCTGCCTACGTTGGTTTTCATGCTGTGCCTCCGAATTGAGTTGGGATGCACCTATCCTAGGCGGAGGGCCTATGCGTGTCTGTAACCTGGGTTCCGCAGCCAGACCTGCCAGCGTTCCTTGCCCTGAAACACCGGGATCGAGTCGGTGACGGCAACGTCGGCGCTTCGATTGAACGCGTTGTCGAGGAGCGCTTCGAGCTCGCCGGGCTTCAGCCCGAACGGTGGACCGCGCTCGGATTCGTCCCAGAAGAAAAACCCGGCGAGTACGCCGCCCGGCCGCAAGAGCTCGGCGACTCGCGTTGCATAGTTCGGCCAGGCGCGGCGCGGGAGGGCGCACAGAAACGCGCGCTCGTAGACGACGTCGAATGGGCTGCCGAAGTCCGTCGTGAAGAAATCGCCGTGCTTGAGGCAATGTGCCCACTCGCCGAGCACGCCACGAGCCGCTTCGAGTGCCGCTTCGCTGAAATCCACGGCGATCACATCGTGGCCGGCCTCGGCGAATGCGCGCGCCTCGTACGCGCTGCCGCAACCCGGTATCAGCACTCTTGAGGCGGGCGCCAGCGCGGTGATGAACGTTTGCGTCATATCGGGCACGCGCCCGGCGTCCCACGGCGTGAACTGCTCGCGGTAGCGCTTCTCCCAAAATGCAGCGCCGGCGGGATCTTCCTTTGCCACGCTAGTGCCCGTGAAGCTGGGTGCGACGACGCGTTGACGCGATCGCAGTCATGCCGGCGATGCGATCCCGCGAAGGCCGGCCGGGTCGAGGATCTCGATCTGCTCACGGCCCAGTCCCACCAGCCCTTGATCGGCGAAGCCACGCAGGAGCCGGCTCACGATCTCGCGCACGCTTCCGAGCTCGTCGGCGATCTGCTGGTGAGTGGTATGAACGGTCTTTCCTTTTCCGAGCAGGAGCGCCGCGAGGCGCTGATCGAGACGCTGGAAGGCGACTGCCTCGACGAGTTGCATGAGTTCCGCGATGCGGTCGGCGAAAAGGCTGAACACGTAGGTCCGGAACGGTACGTGGTCGGTGATGAGCTTGCCGAACACGGGCGCCGGCAAGGTGATGAGGGTGGTATCGGATTCGGCGATGCCGCGCGCGGGATAGGGTGCATGTCCCAGGAGGCAGCTCGACGTGAGCACGCACGCGTCGCCCGGCACGACCCGGTAGAGCTGCAGCTCGCGGCCGTTCGGCGCGGTCTTGACCACTCGCACGGTGCCCTCGAGGATGAGCGGGAAGGCCATGCACGGGTTCTCCTCGTCGAACAGCACGGTTCCCGCGGGAACCGTGAGCGCGGGCGTGTCCGCAAGCAGCTGGTCGAGCTCCCTGGCGGGCAACGACGCAAGCGGCGGATAAAGGGCAACCACGCGCTCCTTGATCCTGGCGGGGTCCATCATGGCTTGGTGCGTGATCTAGCGAAGGTCGACTCAGTCATCCCCGCGTAAGCGGGGATCCAGCAGGCCTTTGAATGGGCTCAGTATGGATTCCCGCATGCGCGGGAATGACGGACTTTCACATAGCTTCCCTAGTCGGCAATGAAATGGCTCGGGTGGAAAGCTTACCTTGACTACGACTCCTTCGACATCTTCCCGGTTCGAGGCGCTCGCCTTGCCGCCGTGGAACTCGGTGATGAGGCGCACGATGTACAGACCCAGGCCCAGGTGGGGAACGCCGCCGGCCCGATTGGGCCGGACGGAGACCATCGACTCGAACAGGCGGCCGCGCATTTCCGCCGGTAGCGGCGGCCCCTCGTTCGCAATCGTGAGAGTCGTTTCGAAGTCGCTCGGAGCAAGGCGAATGGTGATGGGCGTCTCCGGACGGCCGAAATCGACCGCATTCGCGACCAGCTTGTCGAGCATCTGTGCGACAAGGTCCGGGACACCCAGGATCCGGACGGGCTTTTCCGGCAGGCGCAGGTCGAATCGACGCCCGGAGTAGATGCTTCGATAGCCCTCGACGCAGCCCGCCACGACGCGGGCGAGATCGAACCGTTCGCGCTCGGCTTCGCGCAGCATGTGCTCGAGTCGCGTCGCCTCCGACATCGCGGAGAGCAGGCTGCCCAGGCGGGCGATGCCGTCCTTGGCGCGCTCGATGTAGACGCGTGATTCCGGTGCGATCGGTGCCAGGGCGAGATTCTCGAGGGATGTGCGCACCACCGCGATCGGCGTGCGCAGCTCGTGCGAGAGCCGCGAGCCCATCGCCTCCTGGTAGGCGGCGTACTCGCGGAGCCGGTCCAGCGCACTCGCGAATCCGCGCGAAAGGTCGCCCAGCTCGTCGCGCGCGGCCGACGGCGCCACGCTTCCGGTCACGCGGCCGTGTGCGTCGATCGCCCGCTCCGCCTCGTCGCGTAGCCTCCTGATTCGCCCGGACAGCCGCGAGGCGAAGATGAAGAGCGTTGCTGAGCCTGCGAGCAGCACTGCAAGGACCAGATTGAAGAGCCGTTCGAACGCGCGATTGCGGTCGGCGAGCAGCGCGTTGGTTGTCTCCTCGACCAGCACGACGCCGCGGACCTCGTAGCCGACCCAGATGGGATATGCCGCCGAGACGACGACTGCGCGTGCGTCGGGTGTGGGCCGCCGCGTATTGGTCGGAATTCCAGTGAGCGCACGCTGCACCTCCCGGTACCGGCCGACGGTAGCCTCGGAGAGATCGTCCGCGAAGTCCTCGCGCGGCTGAGTGAGAATGACCCGGTAGATCGGTCCGAGCAGCCGGGTCTCGATGAAGTTCCCGAGACCGGAGTCCGCTTCGTCGGGCCCGGGCGGGATGCGACGCAGCGTGCCCGCGACGGCGAGCACGCGCAGATTGCGGTCGACCACCCAGATGCGCGCGGTGGTTCGGCTCAGCCCTGCGAGAATCTGCTCGATCTCCGCGCTGCTACCGGCGCGCGCGGCTTGCAGGGGTGGATCGGGACGATCGGGCGGCGTCGGCAATCCGGAATCCTTGTCCGCAGGCGTGTCGCGCACCGCCGTGAGGTCTGCTCCTGGCCGCTCGAACAGTCGCGGACGTTCGTGCAGGGCCGTGGCAACCGCTTCGGCCGTGCCCGCGAGCTTTTGCATCTGCTGATCGCGCAGGAAGCGCTCCAGCTCGCTCACGTATTCAAAGCCGAGCCACGGAATCAGCAGGAAGACGCTCGAGGCGGCGAGCAGCTTGGTGCGGATGCCGATGGCGAAGCGCCGGGTCATGTGCCCGGCTCTTTCCAGCGATAGCCCATGCCGTAGACGGTGTCGACCGCGTCGAATGCCGGATCGGTCTCCTGGAACTTGCGCCGGATGCGCTTGATGTGCGACGTGATCGTGCTGTCGTCGACGACGAGATTCGCCTCGCGCATCAGGCTGTCGCGGTCCTTGACGTGTCCCGGGTAACGGGCCAGGGCGTGCACCATCCAGAACTCGGTCAGCGTGAGGGGCACGGGATTGCCCTGCCAGCGCGCCGTCATGCGCTTCAGGTCGAGGGCGAGCGCGCCGCGTTCGAGCGCGTCATCGCTCGCCGGCGGGGCACTCAGGATCTCGACCCTGCGGAAAAGTGCCGCGATGCGCGCAAGCAGATGCGGCAGGCTCACGTCCTTCGTGAGATAGTCGTCTGCGCCCATTCGCAGACCGGCAATGACGTCGAAGTCGCTGTCGCGCGCGGTGAGGAAAATGATCGGAAGAGTTGGCGACATCGCGCGCAGATCGCGGCAGAGCGCAAATCCGCCGTCGATCTCGTCGCCCAGACCGATGTCGATTACCGCGAGGTCCGGTAGCCGGGAACGCAGGCTTTCCGTGGCCTGCGCGCGGTCGGCGAACGCAAGGACGTCGTACCCCTGCCGTCGCAGGACGTCGGCGTAGTTTTCACGGATGGCGGGCTCGTCTTCGACGATGGCGATGCGGCGGCTCATGAGGGAACACCTGACGGGGGCGAAGTTTGGACGGAGAACACGGGACGGAAACGACTATAGCGCGAGTCGTGCGCAGCCGAATCGCCCTCGAGGAGGCCGGGCGCAATTGCCAGAATGTTGCCAGATTTGATCCGTAAGCTGCCTCCATATGCCCCGGGAGAGTCTGTTCGCTGCGGTTAAATCCAATCCGTGTCCTCCACACTCGCGCCTTCGCACGGATCGGGATGAGCGACCGGAGGCTCGAACGAAGCAGTCAAGAGCAAGAGATGCATGGAACACGTGAGACAAGTGAAACACGAGGGGCCGCGATGAGGGAGATCGATTCGGGCGGCGCGCTGCAGCTGCGCCTTCACGGCGCCGCACGGCGCAAGCGTCGACCGCACCGGGCGACGGTGCTCCCCGCGTGCGGCGCGATTCCGGGAATGGGACGGGTATTGCGCAACGTCGAGCGCCGCGCGGCGTCGCGACGGTTGTGCATCTGAAAGGTCAGAATGAGCCAGAACATCGCTTCACAACCGCTCCGCCAGGGACGCGTCTGGATCGACCTTGGCAAGCTGGTCGTTGCGGCCGTCGTGCAGGGCGTCGTGGTGAGCCTGGTCGTCGCCCTGGTGGTCATGGTCCTCGCCTCGGGATCGGTGGGCGATTCCGCGGACCCCTCTTCAGACGCCGCCGTCTCCGGGGCGCCGGCACGGGCGGCGAGCGTCGCCCGGGAACAGGGCTGACGCAGAGTCGATTCTAGTCGACCCGGGCTCTCGACCGGGGAGGACCCTTCGGCCGGGCCGGTGTTCCGCACACACCTCCCTCCTGCACCGGCCCGGCCGAGTCTTCCCCCGTCGGGAGCCCGCCGCCCGTCGATCCGTGCGCACGGTAGAGGAGCGCGCCGGGTGCCGTTCCTGCCGCGCGGGTCGGTGCAGTGCAACATGGTAGACTACGCGCGATTTTTTTGCGGCGTGCGTCCATGTCCCTGAGCAACGATTCGCTGGCCACTGTCGACCCCGAGATCTGGAAAGCGATTGAGGGCGAGATCGCGCGCGAGGAAGCGTTCGTCTCCCTCGTCGCCTCGGAGAACTACGCGAGCCCCGCGGTACTCGCCGCGCAGGGCTCGCTGATGACGAACAAGTACGCGGAAGGCTATCCGGGCAAGCGCTACTACGGCGGTTGCGAGTTCGTGGACGTGGCCGAGGAGCTCGCGATCGAGCGCGCGAAAAAGCTCTTTCACGCGGAATATGCGAACGTCCAGCCGCATTCCGGCGCGCAGGCGAATCAGGCGGTCTTCGCGGCGGTGCTCAAGCCGGGCGACGTCATTCTCGGCATGTCGCTTCCCCACGGCGGTCATCTCACCCACGGCGCTTCCGTCAACGTTTCGGGCAAGCTCTATCAGGCATACGGTTACGGTCTCGGCGCGAACGAGGAGATCGACTACGATCAGGTCGAGCACCTTGCCAAGGGGCACAAGCCCAAGCTCATCATCGCCGGAGCGTCCGCGTATTCGCTGGCAATCGACTGGAAGGCGTTTCGCCGGATCGCCGATTCCGTGGGTGCGCTCTTCATGGCCGACGTCGCCCACTACGCGGGGCTGATTGCGGCCGGCTTCTATCCGAGCCCGGTCGGCATTGCCGATTTCGTCACCAGCACGACGCACAAGACGCTGCGCGGGCCGCGCGGCGGGATGATTCTTGCGGCGCCGGAGCATGGGAAGGCGGTGAACGCTGCGGTGTTTCCGGGTATTCAGGGCGGGCCGCTGATGCACATCATCGCGGCCAAGGCGGTGGCTTTCAAGGAAGCCATGGGCAAGGATTTCAAGCGCTATCAGGAGGAAGTGATCGCGAACGCGCGCGTGATGGCGAAGGTGCTGGCCGAGCGCGGATACCGGATCGTGTCCGGGCGGACCGAGAGTCACATGTTCCTGGTCGACCTGCGCGGCAAGGGGATCACGGGCAAGGGTGCCGAGGACCTGCTCGGTCGCGCGCACCTCACGGTGAACAAGAACGCGGTGCCGAACGATCCCGAGAAGCCCACGGTCACGAGCGGGATACGCATTGGCACCGCGGCGATGACGACGCGCGGCTTCGACGAGATTCAGGCAGAGGCGGTCGCCAATGCGATCGCGATGGTGCTCGATGCGCCGGGCGATGCGAGCGTCGTTGCGCGCGTGGCCGAGGAGATCGGCGCGATCTGCAAGAAGTATCCGGTATACGCCGCCCGATGAAGTGCCCTTTCTGCAAGGCCGAGGACACCGCGGTCATCGACTCGCGGCTGTCGGAAGACGGTGACAGCGTTCGCCGCCGCCGCGCGTGCCGCAAGTGCTCGAAGCGGTTCACGACGTACGAGCGGGTTGAACTGTCGATGCCGGTGGTCGTCAAGGCGACCGGGCACCGCGTGCCGTACGATCGCGAGAAGATCCGCACCGGATTCATGCGTGCGCTGCACAAGCGGCCGGTTCCGACGCAGTACGTGGACGATGCGATCGACCGCATCGAGCAGCGTCTCATGGCGATCGGCGAGCGGGAGGTGGGCTCGCGAATCATCGGTGAGATGGTCATGCGCGAGCTGAAGAAGATGGACGACGTCGCGTACATCCGCTTCGCCTCGGTCTACGAGGATTTCCAGCGTGTCGACGACTTCCGCGAAAAGATCCGCGAGGTCAAGCGTCCCGCGCGGCGCGTCCGCCGGCCCGCCGCGCGTTCCTAGACTCCGCCGCGAAGGCGGCTGTCGCTAGGCGCCGGCCTCCTACCCGATCTCGACATGACCGATGGCGTTCTCGGCTACTGACCAGGAATACATGGCGCAGGCGCTCGCACTGGCCGAGCGTGGACTGTTCACGACCACGCCAAATCCGCGGGTCGGGTGCGTGATCGTGCGCGACGGCACGGTTGTCGGCGCAGGCTGGCACGAGCGTGCGGGTGAGCCGCACGCCGAGGCGATCGCACTTGGGGAGGCCGGGACGCGCGCCGCTGGCAGCACGGTCTACGTGACGCTGGAGCCGTGCTGTCATCACGGCCGCACGCCACCCTGTACCGACAGTCTCATCGCTGCCAAGGTCGCGCGTGTCGTCGCCGCATGCGAGGACCCCAATCCGCTCGTCGCCGGACAGGGACTTGCCCGGCTGCGCGCCGCGGGAGTCGATGTCTGCGTCGGATTGCTGTGCGATCCGGCCCGCGAACTCAACATCGGGTTCGTATCGCGCATGACCCGCGGCCGCCCTTGGGTCCGCATGAAGATCGCCGCAACGCTCGACGGAAAGACCGCGCTCGGCAACGGTCGAAGCCAGTGGATCACCGGGCCTGAAGCGCGCCGCGATGGTCACGCGTATCGCGCGCGCGCGTGCGCCGTGCTGACGGGAATCGGGACGGTCAGGGACGACGACCCACAGCTCACCGTGCGCGATGTGGCCACGACGCGGCAGCCTTTGCGGGTGCTGGTGGACAGTCGGCTCGAGGTGCCCCCGTCCGCCCGCATCCTGAAGGGCGGCAACGTGCTGATTGTGGCCGCACAGGAAGACCGCGCGCGCGTCGCGACGCTCGTGGCAGGTGGCGCAGAGGTACTGTCGATTCCGAATGCCGCGGGAAAGGTCGAGTTGGGCGAGCTGATGGCGGAATTTGCCCGGCGTGGATTGAACGAAGTCCACGTCGAAGCCGGATTCAAGCTCAACGGATCGCTGGTCACCGCGGGAGTGGTCGATGAGCTCTTGATCTACCTGGCGCCGAGCCTGATCGGCGAGTCGGGGCGCGGCATGTTCAACCTGCCCGCGCTGACGGACCTCGCCGGACGCGTGCCGCTATCGATCCGGGACGTGCGCCAGATCGGCAACGATCTGCGCATCATTGCCCGGCTTGAGTCCAGGACTGAAGGATCGGTATAGCTTTGACCGTGTCATCCCCGCGTATGCGGGGATCCAGGTCGCCGTTTCGCGGAGAGTTTCTAGGCCAGCACTCGCACTCAAGCGCGTACGGCCGGGGCGTACACGAGGTCGAGCGCCTCGAACGTTGCACGGATTCGCTCCAGCGCGTCGTTGAGCGTCTCCCGGTCGATCGTGAGTGGAGGGGCAAAGCGAATCACCGTCTCGTGCGTGTCCTTGGTGAGGATCCCATGGGCCAGGAAGGCGAGCGCCGCTTCGTGGGCGGTCACCGCCGACGGGTCGAGATCGACACCGATGAAGAGGCCGCGGCCGCGCACGTCGCGGATGAGCGGGCTGTCGATGCTCCGTAGCTCGCGCAACAGGTCCGCGCCCAGCCCGGCGGAGCGCTCGGAAAGCCGCTCATCGACGAGCACTTCCAGCGCCTCCAGCGCGACAGCGGCGGCAAGCGGATTGCCGCCGAAGGTGCTGCCGTGGTCGCCGGGCCGCAACACGCCGAGCACGTCGGCCCGTGCGAGGAAAGCCGATACCGGGAGGAGGCCACCGCCGAGCGCCTTGCCGAGGATGAGTCCATCCGGATGCACGCCTTCGTGATCGCAGGCGAGCAGCCGGCCGGTGCGGCCGAGCCCGGTCTGCACCTCGTCGGCGATGAACAGCACGTTGTTCTCGCGGCAGATGCGCGCGCATTCCGCGAGGTAACCCGGAGGCGGCAGCACGATTCCCCGCTCGCCCTGGATGGGCTCCACCACGAACGCGGCGGTGTTCGGCGTGATTGCCGCGCTGAGCGCCTGGGCGTCACCGTAGGGGACCTGCCGGAAGCCGCCCGGAAGGGGTCCGAAGCCCTGACGGTATTGCGCATCCGACGACATCGCGACGATCGCGATGGATCGACCGTGGAAGTTGCCTTCGCAGGAGATGATCTCGGCGCAGTCGTCGGGAACCCGCTTCACTTCATAGGCCCACTTCCGCGCGACCTTGAGGGCCGCTTCCACGGCCTCCGATCCCGTGTTTGCCGGCAATGCCATGTCCATGCCGGTCAGCTCGCACAGGCGCTCGACGAATGCCGGGAGCTGCTCGCTGAAGTAGGCACGCGAGGTCACTGCGAGGGTGCTCGCCTGGCGTGTCAGCGCCGCCACCAGTCGTGGATGGCAGTGTCCATGACTGACCGCCGAGTAGGCCGACATCATGTCGATATAGCGGCGACCGGTGTCGTCCCAGACGTGCGAGCCGGCCCCCCGTACCAGTACGGCGGGAAGCGGATCGTAGTTGTGGGCGCAGTAGAACCGCTCGCGCTCGATCGCAGATGCGACCGACGCGCCGAAGATCGCGTCCACGATTTCCACGACCGCCCGCTCGGTGCGGGCGTTGCGGTCACGATACGGATTGAACTCCACGATCTCCAGTGCCGCGAGGCGCGGGTCGAGGCCGCGCTCGGCAAGCACCTTGCACAGTGCGGCGAGGCGAAGGCCGCCGGCGCCCACGGGCAGATTCACGCCGGGAGCGTCCGCAGCGTCGAGCGCGTCGAGATCCAGGGTGATTCCGAATCCGCCGGTCCCGGCGGTGGCAATCTCGAGCGCCTCGGTGAAGGCGCGATCCAGGCCATGTGCCTCGATCTCGTCCATGTCGATCACGCGCACGCCGAGGTCGGCGAGAAGCGCCGCTTCCTCGGGCTCGTAGCTGCGCGCCCCGATCACGCATACGTTCTTTGGCGATAGGGCGGCTGAGCCGGCAACGTGGTGAGCATCGTCGCCCGCCCCGACGCCGAGCAGCTCGGCAAGCGGCATGCCGTGCAGCATTCCGCTCGGACTCGTGGCGGGGGTATGGCTGTCCAGGTGAGCGTCGATCCAGATCAGACCGAGCGATCCGCCAAGTGCATCGGCGACGCCCCGCCAGGTTCCGACTGCGCAACTGTGTTCGCCACCCAGCACGAGCGGCAACGCGCCGCGCTTGACCACGGCAGCCGTTTCGCGCGCCAGGTCGGCGGTAAAGCTGCGATGCACCGCCAGGCGCGTGCGCCCGCGGGCCCGGTGCGCACGCACGGTAGCCCCCCGAGTGGCCAGGTGATCGCGCTTCGTGATTCTGTCGATGAGCCCGCGCGCGAGCAGGTGCTCGGGGCCTTCCGCACAGTGCGGATCGGGTGCGCCGATGCCCGCGGCGGCGGCGATCACGACCACTTCGCGAAGCCGCTCCATCGGTGCACCGCGTCGTTCCATGATTCACACTCCTGGATTCGTGAAATTTGACCAAGCACAGCGCCAAATCGTTCGGCAAAGCGCGGTGAATACCGGGCTTACAAGAGGCTTATTCCGTGCCTGACGCCGCGCGCCGCCACACGCGATGTGACGAAATCCCGGGCTTTGCCAACGAGGGGAGGGGCGGTGTACGCTTCGCCGCGTTGCAACGTGCAGCGACGATGGGTTTTTCGAAACAATGTTCACAGGAATTGTCTCCGCCATCGGCAGGATCGTCCGGACCGAGTCGCGCGAGAAGGGCCTGCGGCTGGCGATCGATGCCGGTCCACTCGATCTGCAAGACGTCGGCATCGGCGATTCGATTGCGATCAACGGCGTGTGCCTGACGGTCGTTGCGATCACCGGTCGGGTGTTCGAGGTCGATGTCTCGCAGGAATCGATCGACTGCACAGTCGGGTTGGGCGAGCGAGGCAGCGTCAACCTCGAGAAATCGCTGCGTCTCGCGGATCGCCTGGGCGGGCATCTCGTTGCCGGCCACGTGGACGGAGTGGGTGAGGTGGTTGCATTCGATCCGGTCGGGGAGAACCGCAGGCTTGTCGTGCGCGCTCCGCGCGAGCTCGCCAGGTACATCGCTCGCAAGGGCTCGGTGACCGTGCAGGGCGTCAGCCTCACGGTGAACCGCGTCGAAGATACGCAGTTCGAGATCAACCTGATTCCCCACACGCTCGACATGACGACGTTGCAGCACCTTGCGCCGGGTGCGCGCGTCAACCTGGAGGTGGACCTGATCGCGCGCTACGTCGAGCGGATGCTTGAGTCCAGCGGCGGCGGCTGAAGACGCCGTGACGAGCACGCCGAAGCTGCGCAAGTTCGCAGCCGTGGCGCGACGGATAGCGCGCGAGACCCTTGACTTCGGCCCTTTACGCCGAGAAATTCCCATCCACGATCGTCGGGTTTTCTTACGCCGCCCGTCTGTCAAAATGAAAAAGACTAATTACATCAATAGCATAGGAACTTGGCCGAGAAATTGCTCCACCACATGGTGAACCAGTCGCGAGCCGCACGAAAATGGGACGAGGCTCGCGGACAACTTGCCATCTTCAGTTTCTTGGGGGAACGCATCATGAGATTCGAAAAGCTCGCCAGAGCACTTGCATTCGGCGCCCTGCTCACGGCTTCCGCCGCGCAGGCCGCCCTGATTGAGGGCACGCCAACTGGTTACGGCCTACCTGCGGACCCGATGCCGCGATTCGGCACATTGATCGACTTCGATGATGTAGCAACGGGCTCGCCGCTGGCAGCCAATCAGTATGTCGGGGTGGGCGTCACGTCGATCGCAAATATCCTCGGTCCCCAGCTGGAGTACTTTCCGACTTCTCAGAGCGCTCCAAACTACATCGGCACAGGCCCCAACGCCAATAATTGGCAAGCCGATATCCTGGTCGAGTTCGCCGCGTTGCAGGCGGCAGTCGGGATCGGCATTGCGGGGCCGACGGCGCTCGAGTTTCAGTTGTTGGACGGTTCAATGAACCTTCTCGAAGGCTATACCCTCCGGACAACGCCGACAAACACCTACTACTTCATCAACCGGGCATCTCCCGATGTACGTTACCTGCGTGTCGCGGGTAACTTTGTCGCGATCGACGATTTGCAGTTCGACGTTCAGACGGTGTCTGTGCCCGAACCTGCCACGCTCGCGCTTCTCGGCCTGGCCCTCGCCGGTCTCGGCTTCTCGCGCCGCAAGCTCAAGCAGTAGCCGCTGGTCCGGGACCAATACAGGCCCCGCTCCGGCGGGGCTTTTTGTTTCCGGCGCTTGTAGAATGCTGCGGTCTCGAACATCGCGGCCTGCCCCAATGCCTCCAAGCCTATGTATTCGTTGCCTTCCATGAAAGAGGGCGCGACCAACCTCCTGGCCAGCCAGATCGTGCTATTCGCCCGCTACGTCGCGCGGATGCTCGCGCCCGAGTGAGGACGAGGCGGGCGTCGGCTTGCCATAGCGCGGGATGACGGTCGCTGTCAGTCGCAGACCACCGGCGGAGATCGAGCGGCGGCGCGCCGGACTGCCGCGACCGGAATTCCCCCCGGAGCTGCCGGTCACGCGGCAGCGTGCCGAGATCGCGCGCGCGATTCGCGATCACCAGGTGATCATCGTCTGTGGCGAGACCGGCTCGGGAAAGACCACGCAGCTGCCCAAGATCTGCCTCGACATCGGTCGCGGAGTGGAGGGGATGATCGGGCATACCCAGCCGCGGCGCATCGCCGCGCGCGCAACGGCCGCGCGCATCGCGCACGAGCTGAAGAGCGAGCTCGGCCAGCTGGTCGGATACAAGATCCGGTTCACCGACCGTGCAAGCCCTGCCGGCTACGTGAAGTTGATGACCGATGGCATTCTGCTTGCGGAGACGCAGGGCGATCCGGAGCTGCGCCAGTACGACACGATCATCATCGACGAGGCGCACGAGCGGAGCCTCAACATCGACTTTCTCCTCGGGTATCTCCGGCAGCTCCTGCCGCGTCGACCCGACCTCAAGGTCATCGTGACCTCCGCGACGCTCGATGCCGATCGCTTCGCGCGCCACTTCGCCGCAGCCGGCGGTCAACCCGCCCCGGTGATCGAAGTCTCGGGGCGACTCTATCCGGTCGAGACGCGTTACCGGACACCACAGCCCGCAGGCGTAACCGGTCCGGGCCGCACGACCAGCGAAGCGGGCAACGAGATCGACCTGAACGAGTCGATCGTCGACGCGATCGACGAGCTGGCGCGGGAAGGGGCGGGGGACATCCTGGTGTTTCTCCCCGGCGAGCGCGAAATACGCGAGGCCGCGGAGGCGCTGCGCAAGCATCACCCGCCGCAGACCGAGATCCTGCCGCTCTTTGCGCGACTGTCCGCGGCGGAACAGGAGCGGGTGTTCAAGCCGCACGGCGCGCGGCGCATCGTGCTCGCGACCAACGTCGCCGAGACCTCGCTGACCGTTCCGGGAATCCGGTTCGTGGTGGACGTGGGCCTTGCGCGCATCAAGCGGTACAACTACCGGAACAAGGTCGAGCAGCTCCAGGTCGAGCGCATCTCGCAGGCGGCGGCAACCCAGCGCAGCGGACGCTGCGGGCGGGTCCAGGCGGGCGTGTGCATCCGCCTGTACGACGAGGAGGACTTCGCGCGGCGTCCGCGCCACACGGATCCGGAAATTCTGCGGTCATCGCTTGCTGCCGTGATCCTGCGCATGAAGGCGTTGGGCCTGCCGGCAATCGAGGAATTCCCGTTCATCGATCCGCCACTACCGAAGGCGATCGCCGACGGTTATGCGCTGCTCGCGGAGCTCGGCGCCGTGAACGATGCGAACGAGCTCACCGATGTCGGTCGGCGGCTCGCGCGGCTCCCGGTGGATCCCCGGATCGGCCGGATGGTGCTCGCGGGCAAGGAGGCCGGCAGCCTCGCGGAGGTTCTGGTGATTGCCGCGGCGCTGGCGGTGCAGGATCCGCGCGAGCGCCCGCTCGAGCACGCGCAGGCTGCCGACGCCGCGCAGAAGAAATTTTCCGACGAGCAGTCCGACTTCCTCGGTTTCCTGAAGCTCTGGTCGTTCTTCGAGGAATCGCTGCACCACGAATCGAACCGACGGCTCCACACACTGTGCCGCCAGCACTTTCTGTCGTTCAACCGGATGCGCGAGTGGCGCGACATCCATTCGCAGCTGAAGGAGCTCGCGGGCGAACTGGGCTGGAAAGCGGGCACGCTGCGCCCTGCGGACGAGGTTGCCGCCAGCCCGGTTCTCTACGCGCAAGTGCACCGGGCGCTACTTGCGGGCCTGCTCGGAAACGTGGGCAGGCGGAACGAGGAAGGTGCGGCCAGCGAGCGCCGCGGTCCCGCGGTCGCTCCTTACATCGGTGCGCGCGGCGTCAAGTTCTGGATCCATCCCGGGTCGTCCCTCGGCAAGAAGCGTCCGCAGTGGATCATCGCCGCGGAGATCACGGAGACGACGCGCCTCTACGGGCGGTCGGTCGCGGGAGTGCTACCGGAGTGGCTCGAGGAGGCGGGGGCGCACCTCCTCAAGCGCAGCCAGAGCGAGCCCCACTGGGAGAAGAAGGCCGCGCGCGTCGTGGCCCTCGAGCGCGGCGTGCTCTACGGGCTGCCGGTCTACATCAACCGGCGGGTGAACTTCGGCGCGCTGGACCCTGTACGAGCCAGAGAGATATTCATTCGTCAGGCACTCGTCGAAGGGGATTACGAGACGCGTGCACCATTCTTTCAGCACAACCAGCGGTTGGTGGGGCAAATCGAAACCCTCGAGCACAAATCGCGCCGCCCGGACGTCCTCGTCGACGATGAGCTGATCTTTGCGTTCTATGACAGTCTGATCCCGCCGGAGGTGCACGACGGCGCGTCGTTCGACGCGTGGCGGAAGCTCGCCGAGGCGCAGGACGCGAAGCGGCTCTATCTCAGGCGTGAAGACCTGATGCGCCACGAGGCGGCCGGGATCACCACGGCCCAGTTTCCGCACCAGATCGAGCTTGCCGGTCAGACGCTTGCGCTGGAGTATCTGCACGATCCCGGCGGGCCGCGCGACGGAGTGACGATGACCGTGCCGCTGGTGGCGCTCAACCAGTTGAGCGCGGCGCGTTGCGACTGGCTCGTCCCCGGTCTGCTCAAGGAGAAGGTGCAGCGCCTGGCGAAGTCCCTGCCGCAGAAGTTGCGCCACCGCCTCGGCCCGTTGTCGGAGTTCGTCGACGCGTTTGCCGCCGCGGATCAGCCGGTCGACTTGTCCCTCGTCGACGCGATGGCGCGGTATGCGCGCAGCGCGCTCAACATCGTCATCCCCACCGACGCGTTCCGGCCCGAGACACTGCCGGCGCACCTGTCGTTCAACTTCCGGGTCGTCGACGAGCATGGCCGCCAGCTGGCGATGGGCCGAAATCTCGGTGCCCTGCGCGCCGAGCTGGGCGAGCAGGCGCACGAGCAGTTCAGCGCCGTTGCGTCGCCGGACGCGTCGCGCACCGGGTTGACGGCCTGGGATTTCGGCGACCTCGAGGCGGTCGTGGAGGTCCGCGAAGGGGGACAGACGCTCGTCGGGTATCCGGCGCTCGTGGACCGCGGTGATTCGGTGAGCCTGGAATTGCTCGGCACGTCCGAGGCGGCTGCGGGCGAGCATCGCAAGGGGTTGCGCCGCCTGTTCATGCTTCAGCTGCGGGAGCAGGTGCGGTATCTCGAAAAAAGCATTCCGGGCCTGCGCGAGATGGCGCTCCGCTTTGCGGCGGTCGGCGATGCGGGCGAGCTCAAGGACCAGCTCGTCGCCGCGGCATTCGATCGGGCATGCCTCGTCGATCCGCTGCCGCGAACTGCGACCGAATTCGCCGCGCGGCGCGACGAGGCGCGCGCCCGCATCGTGCTGATCGCCCAGGAGCTCGCACGCCTGGTCGGCGTGATCCTCGCCGAACATCAGGCACTCACCAAGAAGCTGCAGGCGGCGCGTGCCTTTCCCGAAGCGGTTCGGGACATCGAGACGCAAGTGGCGCGCCTCCTCACCAGGGACTTCGTGATTGCCACGCCGTACGATCGGTTGCAGCACTTCCCGCGCTATCTGAAAGCGGCCGCGCTCAGGCTGGAGAAACTGCGCAGCGATCCGGCACGTGATGCGCGCTCGCGCGCGGAATATGCGCCGCTCGAGCTGGCCTGGTCGCGCGAGGACGCCAAGATGCGGAGGCAGAATGCCGGCGATCCGCAGCTCGAGCAGTTTCGGTGGCTGCTCGAGGAGCTGCGGGTGCAGCTCTTTGCTCAGGAATTGCGCACCCCGGTTCCCGTGTCGGTCAAGCGATTGCTGAAGCTGTGGCAAACTCTGCGGCGATCATGAACGACATTCTCCAGGCCTGCGGGCGCGGGCTCCGCGACCTCTTCCATCCGAAGATGATCTGGCTGATCGTCTGGCCGATCGGCGTGTCGCTCGTGCTGTGGATCGTGTTCGCCATCTTTTTCGGTGACGACGCCGTGGCGTGGCTCGCCTCCACGCTCGGCGATTCGACCGTCGGGCAATGGGCGGGCCGATGGCTACCGGTGCGGGAGGTCGCCGGCGGCCTGGGATGGGTGCTCCTGATCGTGTTGCTCGTGCCGCTGGTGCTGGCCACGACGAGCGTGATCATCGGATTCGCGTCCATGCCGGCGATGGTCGAGCATGTTGCCGGCCGGAGCTACCCGGAGCTGGCGCGCCTGCGCGGCGGCACGCTGGCCGGCGGGGTGTGGAACGCCGTGCTGGCCGTCGCAGTGTTCCTCGGCGTGGGCTTGCTGTCGCTACCCCTGTGGCTGGTTCCACCTTTGTGGCCTGTCCTGGCCGCATTGCTGATGGGCTACCTCAACCAGCGACTGTTCCGCTACGACGCGCTGGCGGAGCATGCCAGCGCTGACGAGATGCGCGGTTTCTTCGCGAGCCACCGGCGCGAGCTGTTCGGACTGGGCGTGCTGGTCTCGCTGCTTTCGTATATTCCATTCGCCGGGCTGGCCGTTCCGGTGGCGGCGGGTCTGGCATTCATCCACTACTGCCTCACCCGTCTCGCTGCCCAGCGGGCCGCACGAGCAAGCTAGGCGTCATTGGTCATGGCCTTCGGCGCCATCATCATCGGGGACGAGATCCTGCGGGGCAAGCGCCAGGACAAGCATCTCGGAAAGCTGATCGAGCTGCTCGGTGCGCGTGGCCTCAAGCTCGCGTGGGCCGAGTATCTGGGAGACGATCCGGCGCGCATCACGGCAACGCTGAAGCGAACGCTCGCCGGAAGCGATGTCGTCTTTTCCTTCGGTGGCATCGGTGCGACGCCCGATGACCACACGCGCCAAAGCGCGGCGGCAGCGCAGGGCGTGCCCATCGCGCTGCATCCGGACGGGGAGGCCCTGATCCGCGCCCGATTCAAGGACGAGGTCACGCCGTTCCGCCTGAAGATGTGCGAGTTTCCGGTCGGCTCGTCGGTGATTCCCAACCCCTACAATCAGATTCCCGGCTTCTCGATTGCCGACCATCATTTCGTGCCGGGTTTCCCGGTCATGGCCTGGCCGATGGTCGAGTGGGTGCTCGATACACGGTACCAGCATCTGCATCACGGCATCGCGGAGTCCGAGGCCTCGATCCGGGTGTTCGGATCGGCCGAAAGCACCCTGACACCCCTCATGGAGCGGATCGAGTCGCGTTACGGCAAGCTCAAGGTTTTCAGTCTCCCGTCGATCGGAGAGGATGGCGCGCGCCGCCACATCGAACTCGGCATCCGGGGCGAACCCGGCGAGGTCGCGGCGGCGATCGACGACGTCAAGGCCGGGGTGACCGAGACGGGTGCAACCTGGGAAGAAATTCGGGAAGAGTCGCCGCGCGCGCGGTAGCTGACGGGCTGGACGGAGGTCGGCGCGTGCGGGAACCGGCGCGGCGGGAAAAGAAAAACCCCCGGGGGCACCCGGGGGTTCTCAAAAGCAATCTCGATCGGGGCTTACGATGCAAAGGGGACACATTCCCTTTGGCAGATTCCCTAGCCCAACGCGAACGTCCGATCTATCGGACATTCGCGGGGATTACGTAGCTGTTACGCGGCCTTTTTCTTGGCCGTC
>CAVTJG010000007.1:0-149842 GCA_963735025.1 uncultured beta proteobacterium | reverse complement strand
CATCCCTCACAATCCAGGGGACGAAGATCTACAAGGACGACGATCTCAACGAGCAGCGGTGCCACGGCCGCGGCCGTGGCAGAATAGCGTTGAAAGGAGCGCCCATGACGCACGTTCAATGCTTCGGATATCGGCGCATCGCCCTCGTGTGCGTCGCCATCGCGATGGGGTGGCTGGCGATGGGCGGCAGCTCGGCGCTTGCTCAACAACCCCCACCGCCCGCGCCGGTCCTCGGTCCGGCGGGGCCGCTGATCCGGCGCTCGGACCGAATGCCGTGCCGAACAATCCCGCGCTCGCGCCGGACCAGACGAATCCGAACCCGGTCCTCGGGTCCGAACGCCGTGCCCGACGACCCGGCGCTGGGCCCACGGCGCCTCGAACAGCCCCGCGCTAGCGCCGGATCAAACCAATCCGGCTCCGGTTTACGCACCGGACAACAATGATTCGCTTGCCCCGTTGGCACCCATTTTCCCGGATTCCAACCAGTAGCGGGACGCACGATCTACTGCGCTGACCTGATTCTCTCGAGTGCCCACGCACCGGGACCGAGCGCGGCGAAGACCAGCATTCCACCCATGATTGCGAGATTCTTCATGAACTGGATCTGCTGCATGGATGCCTGTTCTGCCGGCATTGCCCAGAACGCGTGAAAGACCAGCGTCGCCGGAATCAGAAACAGAAAGATCGCCGCCGCGGCCCACCTGGCCTTCCAGCCCAGCGCGAGCAAGAGGCCACCGCCCAGCTCGACCACGATCGTCAGAACCAACAGTAGATCGACGAATGGCAGGCCGGCGCTCGCCATGTATGCGGCAGTGCCGGAGAAGTTGGCGACCTTGCCGAGTCCCGAAACAATAAAGATCAAGGACAGCAAGAGGCGCCCGGAGAGCAGGGCGGCGTTTTGCAGTTTCATGTTCATTTGAGTGTTCATATTCAGCGTCTCATCTCGATGAGTGATCGAAGCAGGTCATCGCCCTCAGGCGGCCTCCAGCTCCGTCGTTAACAGGTGGTCGATGCTGGTGCGCGCTTCGGCCAGCGCCTTCTGCTTTGCCGATTCGTTGATGGCAAGTCCTTCGGCATATACGAACTCGACGTCGCGCATCCCGAGAAACGCGAGGAAGTCGCGCACGTAGGGCGTCTGGGTGTCGCGCGGCGTCCCGGCGTACAAGCCGCCGCGCGTGGCGAAGACGTAGACCTTCTTTCCCGTCATCAGCCCGATGGGCCCCTTGTCGGTGTAGCGGAACGTGACGCCCGCGCGCGCGATGTGATCGAAATAGGCCTTGAGCGTCGAGGGCAGGCCGAAGTTGTACAGCGGCAGGCCAAGCACGATCACGTCAGCCTCGCGGATCTCGTCGATCAGCGCATCCGACTGTGCGGCGATGCCCTGCTGCGCGGGAGTGCGCTCGCCAGGCTTGGCGATGAATGCGCCGAAGCGCTCGGCATCGATGTGCGGCACGGGGTCGCGCGCCAGGTCGCGTACGATCACGCGGCCGCCGGGGTTGGCCGCGCGCCATGTGGAGACAAAGCGATCGGCAAGCAGGCTCGACTGGCCGCCGGCCGAGAAGATGCTCGTGTTGATCTGAAGAAGGGTTTTCACGGTTCACCTCGCCATCTCGATACGGTTGATCCAGCAATCTCTGGGCTCGGGGACGTGACCTTGATCCGAGCCTTCGCGATCGAGTATGGTTCCGACGGAATCGATTAAAAAGCGCAAAATACTGGCCAGAACGATCGGATCCATAGATTGAACGGAGCATATGCCCGCACCGAGAATCACCCTCGAACAATGGCGTGCGCTGCTGGCGGTGGTGGATGCCGGGAGCTACGCGAAGGCGGCCGAAGCGCTGCACAAGAGCCAGTCCTCGATCACTTACGCGTTGCAACAGCTCGAATCGCAGCTCGGCGTGAAAGCCTTCGAGATCAAGGGGCGCAAGGCAAACCTCACGCCGACGGGCGAGCTCCTCTATCGCCGCGCCCAGTACCTGCTCGACGAGGCCTCGCAGCTCGAGCGGTCGGCTCAGAGACTTTCGGCGGGCTGGGAGGCCGAGATTCGCCTGATCGTCGAGACCGTCTTCCCGACATGGCTGCTGCTCGAATGCCTCGATCGGCTCGGCAAGGAAAGTCCGCACACGGTGATCGAGGTGATCGAATCGGTGCTCGGGCACCGGACCGATGCGCTGGCGGCAGGCGAGGCAGATCTGGCGATATTCGGGAGTGTCCCACCTGGTTTCATCGGCGAGCCGCTCATGCACCTGCGCTTCGTGCTCGCCGCGAACCCGGACCATCCGCTCCACCGCCTCGGTCGAAAGCTCACGATGCGCGACCTGCGTGCGCACCGGCATCTTGTCGTGCGCGAGTCGAGTCCGGAGCGCGCAACGCAGACTTCCGTGCAGTCGACCCAACGCTGGGTCGTCAGTCAACTTTCCTCGTCGATCGAGGCGGCGCGCTCGGGCTACGGGTTCGCGTGGCTTCCCGAGGAGATGATTCGCGAGGAGCTCAAGTCGGGCACGTTGAGGGCGCTCAACCTCGGCGAAGGCGGTGAGCGTTTCGCCGATCTCTATCTGATCTTCGCGGACCGCGAACACGCCGGCCCGGCCACGCTGCGTCTGGCGGAAATCATTCGCGAAGGGGTGGCGAACGAATGCGCGCGGTCAGCCGTGGCAGGGGATACCCGCGCCCGGAGCCGGGCGAAGAGCGGCAGCGCCTGATGTCCGGCCCGGTTTATTTCGCACTCGTCTTCGCCGCAGGATTCGTGCTAGGTGTCATTCGCGTGTTGCTCGTCGTCCCGCGCGTGGGCGTGATGTGGGCGGAGCTGATGGAGGCACCGCTCATGCTCCTGGCGATCGTGATTGCCGCGCGCTGGACGGTGCGCAGATTTGACGTGGCGCCAACGCGGCGCGCACGCATCGGAATGGGGCTCGTCGCACTGGGGTTGCTGCTGTGTGCGGAGCTCACGCTCGTGCTGGGGCTGCGCGGAATTTCAATCGCCGAGTACCTTGCAAGTCGCGAGCCGGTGTCCGGGACGGTCTACGTCGTGCTGCTCGCGCTGTTCGCGGCCATGCCGGCGCTCCTCGTGCGCAGTAAGCAGTTCGGCCAGTAGTCCGGCGCGCGCCTCACTCGCTGCCCACCAGCAGGGCGGCATTGCCGCCGATCGCGGCGGTGTTGACTGTGAGCGTGCGCTCGAGCGCGAAGCGGAGGAGATAGTTCGGCCCACCCGCTTTGAAGCCGGTCCCGGAGAGGCCCTCGCCACCGAAGGGTTGTACGCCGACCACCGCGCCGATCATGCTGCGGTTCACATAGGTGTTGCCCGTCTGCAGCGTGCGCGTGACCTCGTCGACGAAGCCGTCAATGCGGCTGGCGATGCCGAGCGTGAGCCCGTAGCCCGGTGCAGCGATGCGCGCGAGCAACTTCGCGAGATCGGCGCGTTTGTAGCGGACGACGTGCAGGATCGGCCCGAATACTTCCCGGTCGGGGAGGTCATCCTGGTCGACTTCGTAGGCGACCGGGGCGAAGTAGTGACCGCGCGGCAGGTCGTCGGGTCGCGGCACGGCACCGATGCGCTTCGCGCGTGCGGCGAGCCCGTCCCGATAATTCTCGAGCGCCGCGCGCGCTTCGGCGTCGATGAGCGGTCCGACGTCGGTTTCCGGCCGCGCCGGGTCGCCCAGTCGCAGAAGCTGCATCGCGCCTGAAAGCATTTCGATCACCCGATCGGCGCTGTCCGACTGCAGCGCGAGAATACGCAGCGCCGAGCAACGCTGGCCGGCGCTGCGAAACGTCGAAGTGATGACGTCGCGGACGACCTGCTCGGTGAGCGCGGTGGAGTCGACGATCATCACGTTGAGGCCGCCGGTCTCGGCGATCAGCGGCACGATCGCCCCATCGCGTGCCGCGAGCGCGCGGTTGATGCGCTGTGCCGTCTCGACCGAGCCCGTGAACGCCACGCCCGCGATACGCGGATCGGCGACGAGCCGTGCGCCGATCACCTCGCCGGTGCCGACCGCGAGCCCCAGCGCGTCGGCGGGCACGCCCGCCTCGTGCAGGAGGGTGACCACCCGGCGTGCGACGAGCGGCGTCTGCTCAGCCGGCTTGGCGACAACAGTATTGCCGGCAGCCAGAGCGGCGACGACCTGGCCTGTGAAGATTGCCGCGGGGAAATTCCACGGACTGATGCACGCGAAGACGCCGCGTCCGTGCAGCGAGAGACGATTCGATTCGCCGGTCGGCCCCGGCAGCGCCTGCGGAGCGAAGCGAACGCGAGCCTCGGTCGCGTAGTAGCGACAGAAGTCGACCGCCTCGCGCACTTCTGCGACGCAGTCGTCAAAGGTCTTGCCGGCCTCGCGCGCGAGGAGCGAGACGAATCCCAGGCGGGACGCTTCGAGCGCGTCGGCGGCCTGCTCGAGGATGAGCGCGCGATCCTCGACGCTGCGCCGTGTCCAATCGGGAAAAGCGGCCTGCGCGCGCGCGATGGCGTCGTCCAGCGCCGCAGTCGGCGTGTCCGCGACGCTGCCCAACTGTGCATCGAGATTGCCCGGCTCGGGACGCTGCGGAACGGAGCCAAGGGCGGAGCGTGCTCGATCACGGTCCAGCGCGATGGCCCGGGCGATCGAATCCAGCACGGAAAGATCGGCCAGATCGATCCCTTCCGAGTTGCGGCGGTCGGCGTACAGGTTGCCGGGAAGCGGAACGCGCGGGTTGGTCGCGTAGGGCATTGGCAGCTGTGCGACCGGGTTGCTCACGAGGCGCGCGAGCGGCACTTTCGGATCGGCGATCTGATGCACGAACGAGCTGTTCGCGCCATTCTCCAGGAGTCGTCTCACCAGGTAGGCGAGCAGATCGCGATGATCGCCGACCGGGGCATAGATCCGGACGGGAGTCTGGTGCGCCTCCTCACGCAGCGTCCGGTACAGTGCATCGCCCATGCCCTGCAGCTTCTGGAACTCGTAGTCGGGGCCGCCTGCGGCGCGAACGAGCTGCCCGATCGCCGCGACCGTGTGACAGTTGTGCGTCGCAAACGCGGGAAAAATCTCGCGCGGCGCGCCAAGCAGGCGCTCGGCGCAGACGAGATAGGAGAGATCGGTCGCGGCCTTGCGGGTGAAGACCGGATAGTCGGGCAGGCCGAGCGTCTGTGCGTGCTTGATCTCCGAATCCCAGTATGCGCCCTTCACCAGCCGCACCGGAATCCGGCGGCCCGTCGCGCGCGCGCACTCGATGACGAGATTGCAGAGCTGCGGCGCACACTTCAGATAGGCTTGCACCACCAAACCGAGGCCGTTCCATCCGGCGAGCGCTGGCTCGGCGGCGAGTCTCCCGAAGAGCTCGAGCTGCAGGGCAAGCTGGTCGACCTCTTCGGCATCGATTGCGAGCGCGATGCCACCCGCACGCGCAGCGAGCGCGAGGTGGCGCAGGCGCGGGAGCAACTCCGCGAGCACCCGCTCACGTTGCGCCGGCTCGTAGCGCGGATGGAGTGCCGAGAGCTTGATCGATACGCTCGCACGAACGAAGACGTCGGCACGTGCAGTGGCGCGTGCCACGGCATCGATGGCCTCGGCGTAGCGCGTTGCGTAGCGTTCGGCGTCCGTGGCGGTGAGCGCCGCCTCGCCGAGCATGTCGTAGGTGAAGCGGAAGCCGTCCGATTCGCGGTCCGCCGCGGCTTCGAGTGCGGCGTCCATGGTCTCCCCGACCACGAACTGCTCGGCCATGATGCGCATCGCCTGGCGCACTGCGCCGCGCGCGACCGGTTCGCCCAGACGACGAACCGCGTTCGATAATGTGGCGGCAAGTCCTCCGCCCGTACTTGTGCGCCAGTCGTAGAGGCGGCCGGTGAGCATGAGACCCCAGGCGGCTGCGTTCATGAGCAGGCTGTCGCCCGATTCGTGCGAAGACCAGTCGGCGCTCGCCAGCTTGTCCGCGATGAGCCGGTCGACGGTCGCCTCGTCGGGGACGCGGAGCAGAGCCTCCGCGAGACACATGAGCGCAACGCCCTCCCGGGTGCTGAGACCGTAGTGTCCGAGGAAGCGTTCCGCCGAAAGGCCGCTCGAGCCCGCGGCGCGAACGGCGGCTGCGAGGCGCAGCGCCTCGGTCTCGATCGCCGCGTGCGCCTCGGCATCGAATGGCAGCGCGGCGCGCAGCTGTTCCACCACGGCCGCTTCGGGGGCGTGCTTGTGTGCGGCCACGGCTGCCATGGCAGTGGCCAGGAACGGAGGGAGCGTGGTGCTCATCGCGAGCCTCCGGGAACTTGCCAGAACCTATAATCGCATCTTTTGCGCCGGGAGAACGCCGTGACCACCGCGATGTACTGGAAGGAAATCACCGTCAACTGGGGCGAGTCCGACCCGTTCGGCCTCGTCTACTACCCCCGGATCGTCGCCTGGTTCAATGACACCGAGCACGAGTTCTTCCGCACGATCGGATTCCCGATCGACCTGATGATCAAGAACGACCGCACCACGTTCGTGATGGGCGAGATCCACTTCCGGTTCATCGGACCGGCGGCCTACGGCGATCGGGTCGCGACTTCGGTCACGCTCGCGCGCATCGGCGAGCGCACCCTGCACTGGAACTGCAAGGCGATCAACGCGGACAGCGGCGCGCTGGTCGCGGAAGGCCGCGCCACCCGGGTCTACGCGCGCATCAACGAGGATGGCACATTGAACTCCGCTGTAATCCCCGACCGCATGCGCAAGGCGCTCACCGACACCGGGATGCTCAGCCACCTCAGCCAGGACATCGAAAAGGATCCCGAGTATCGGCATCAGCCGCCCAAACCCTAGGCGAGCTTCGCAGTAGTCTGTTATTTCCGCGACGGGAATCCAGGCAACGCGTACTCAATGGCCCCTGGATCCCCGCCTACGCGGGGATGACGTGATCGAACGAATCGCCGCAAGAGCGCCGTCATTCCCGCGAACGCGGGAATCCAGGCAACGCGTACTCAATGGTCTCCTGGGTCAGGGATGACGTGATCGGACGAATCGCCGCAAGAGCGCTGTCATTCCCGCGCAAGCGGGAATCCAGAAGGTGCGTATTCAACCGCTTCCTGGATCCCCGCGAACGCGGGGATGAAGTAGTCAGGGGCCGCCTGACCATCCGTCATCGCGCGCCGGACTTCTCCAGGATGGTCACCATCGTGGCATAGCCGCGCGAGCGAGCGAGCGCGAGGGGCGTCATGTCTTGCCGGTCTGCGAGGTTCGGATTCGCGCCCGCTGCAACCAGCGCCCGGAGGGTCTCCGTATGCCGCGGGCCGCCGTCGCCCAGGACGATGGACTCGATCAGTGCGGTCCAGCCGAGATTGTTGACGTGGTCAAGCGGTGCGTCGGCCTTGATCAGCATCTTCACAACCTCGTCGTGGCCGAGGTGCGCTGCGGCGATCAGCGCGGTGCCCTCGTAGGGGCTCGTCACGTTGCGCGCGCTGGCGCCGCCCTCGAGCGCGACCTGCAGCATCAAAAGATCGTCGGCCACCGCAGCGATGGTGATGATGTCGTAGCGCTGGGCATCGAGCGCGTTCGGGTCGGCACCCCGGCGCATGAGCGCCCGCGCCGCGTCGTACTGTCTGCGGAACGCGGCGACATGCAGGGGCGTGCGGCCGTTGTCGTCACGCGCTTCTCGGTTCGCACCTGCGGCAATCAGCTTGCCGATCTCGGCAGTGTTTCCGTTCGCCGCTGCGGCATGCAGTCCGCGATATGCCTTGACCTCCGCGTCTGTCGGGGGACGCTGCGCAAGCGCAGAAGATGCGGCACCGAGAAACGCTACGGCCATCCCGAGGATGAAGAGCGCCCGCGTCAAACCGGTAGAGGTGCTGAAGATCACGGCTTGCCGCGCAGTTGCTTGCGTGCCGCCTTTGTCTCGGCCCGCTCTTCGAGGATGAGTTTGTAGGCGACGTAGTACTTGTAGGTGTTGCTCACGTACTGAACCGTCTCCCGGCCGATCCGCTCGGCGGCGATGCGCTCGACATTTCCGAACCACACGTTCGGATCGAGTCCGCGCTTCTCGGCTTCCTTGCGCAATCCCGCCACGCGCGTCGGGCCTGCGTTGTAGGACGCGAACGCGAAGAGATTGCGATTTAGCTCGTCCATCTTCGCATCGGCGAAGTAGGTATCCAGGATCGTGCGCATGTACTTCGTGCCCGCATGAATGTTCGGCTCGATCTGCTTGACGTCGCCGACCTTCATCGCGGCGCCGGTAGTCGGCATCAGCTGCATCACGCCGATCGCGCCGACGGAACTTCGCACGCTCTGGTCGAGTCGCGACTCCTGGTAGCCCAGCGCCGCGAGCATCAGCCAGTCGAACTCATACTGGCCGGCATACTTCTTGAAGAGGTCGAGGGTGCGCTCGAACTTGGCAAGCTCCTCCTTCGAGGTCGCGCTCTCCACCCACTTGGTGTTCTCGAGATAGCGGCGATAGAGGATGTTGCCGAACTGGGTGCCCTTCCGGTGAGTCTTGATGAACGCGTTGGCGGCAGCCGCCAGCTTCGGGCTGCCCTTGCGAAACGCCCACGCGATATCTCCGCCCTGGCGCACCGCGACATCCTCGTGCACCTTGATCGACTTGAGAATCTGTGCCCAGAACTTCGCCTTGTGGCTGTCGACGATGATGATCGGGACGAGGCCGGCATTCACCATCTCCAGGAGGTCCTCGTCCTCGAGCTGCTCGGGCGCGAGCTTGATCTTCACTGGGGCCTTGCCGGCCTTGCGGAGCTTCGCGTTGAGGTGCTCGAGGCTCTCGTAGTAGCTGCTCGACTTGCGGACGAGAACGGTCTTGCCCGCGAGGTCGTCGGTGCTCTTAATTGTCGGTGCGCCGGGCCCGGTGACGACCAGCTCGCTGACATCGGTGTAGACCGGCTCGGAGAAAGCCACCAGTTGCTCGCGTTCCGGGGTGATCGTGAGATTGGCCGCGACGATGTCGCCGCGTCCTTCGCGGAGCGCCGGCAACAGCTCGTCCCGGGACGTCGGAATGAACACGACCTGGACGCGGCGTACCTTGTTGCCGAGCTTCCGATTCAATTGTTCTTCGAATGCGTGCAGGGCGTCGTAGGTCGCCCCGCGCTGCGTGGCGCCGTCGAGGAAATAGAACGTCTTGCTGTAGACGACGAGCGCCCGGATCATGTGCCGCTCGGTCATTCCGTCCAGGTCGCCGGTCCACTTGCGCTGGACCCGCTCGAGGTCGAGGCCCGTGGTGTCGTTGCGTTCCTTCTCGGCACTCCATGCGGGATACACGACGATCAGCGTGGCGACAAGCAAGGCCGCAAGCCCGACCATCATGGGGTGATTCAGGCGATTCATATTGCCGGGAATCCTGGGGGCGCGCGCACTCAGAAAACGATCACTCCCTTGCCGGTCGTCTGAGTGTCGAATAGCCGGTAGGCGTCCGCGGCGTCGTCGAGCTTGAAGCGATGAGTGATGAGCTTTTTCAGCGGGACCTTCCGATCCGCGACGAATCGGGCGCATTCCTCCTGGCCGACGCTCGAGAACGTCCACGAGCCGATCAACGTCACCTGCCGGCGCAGGAGATCGGGGCTCACGTCGAGCGAGACGCTGCCGCCTTCGCCGACGAAGCATGCAGTCCCCCACGTGCGGACGCTGCGTACCGCGGCCTGCCGTGCGGCCGGCGCGCTGCTGCACTCGATCGCGAGATCGACCCCCTCGCCGCGAGTGAGCTCCTTCAGGGCATCGACCGCATCGCGCTCGCCGGGATCGACGACCGCGTCAGCGCCGAACTCCTTCGCGAGGGCGCGCCGCTCGGGCGAGATGTCGAGCGCGATCACCCGCGCGCCCATGGCGACCCCAAGCAGGGTCGCGCTCAAGCCGACCGGCCCCTGGCCGAACACCGCGAGGGTGTGATGCCCAGCGAGATTCATCCGGCGCAATGCGCCGTACGCGGTGCCGGTACCGCACGAAACCGCCGCGCCCTCTTCGAACGTGAGCTCGTCGGGCAGCGGCACGAGCGTGCGCGCCGGCACCTTCAAGTAGTGCGCGTGGCCGCCATGCCCGGTGACCCCGTACACCGTGATGCCGCTCCGGCAGAGCTGCGACCAGCCGACCCGGCAGTGCGGACACACGCCGCATCCGGCGTAGTGGTGATCCATGACGCGCGCCCCAATGGGCGCCATGGCCTCGGGCACCCCGGATCCGCGCGCGACGACGACGCCGCAGGGTTCGTGCCCCGCGATCACTGGCCCGCCTTTGCCGCCAAGTCCGAGCGAGGTTGCCGCAGTGGCCCCCTGGCGGGGCGCACGGTACACGTGCAGATCGCTGCCGCACATGCCGGACGCCTTCATTTCGAGCACGACTTCCCCTGGGCCGGGGGTCGGATCGGGAAACTCGCGGATCTCCAGCTCACGATCACCCAAAAACACTACGCCACGCATGGTCCGACTCCTCAGTCGCAGAACCCGAATGGTACCGGGCGCGCGGAAAAGCTGTCGATCCGACGCTATGCGAGGAGCTTGGGCAGAGTCAGCGTGACGACCGGAAACAGGATGATGAGCGCGACCCGGATTGCGTCCGATGCGAGAAACGGCAGGACACCCTTGAACGTCTCGATCAGCGGCACATCCTTGGCGAGCGAATGGATCACGAAAACGTTTAGGCCCACCGGTGGTGTGATGAGCCCGACCTCGACCACGATCAGAGAAATGATCCCAAACCACAGTTTCAGATCCTCGCCCTGCAATCCGAAGTCGAGTCCGGCGATGATCGGCCAGAAGATCGGCACGGTCAAAAGGATCATCGAGAGCGAGTCCATGATGCAGCCGAGGATCACGTAGAGCCCGATCATCATCAGCAGGATCACCATCGGCGGAAGGCCGGACTCCTGGAACATCTCGGTGGCGCGTAGCGGAAGCTGCGAGAATCCCAGGAACGCATTGAATATCGCAGCGCCGAGCAGGATCAGGAAGATGAAACCGCTCGTCTGCGCGGTCCCGAGCAGCGCGTCGACGAAGCCTTTCCAGCGCATTCCACCGTGCGTCACCGCGACGAGGAACGTGCCCACTGCGCCGATGCCGGCGCCTTCGGTCGGCGTGAAGAAGCCGACGTAAATGCCACCCATCACCAGAACGAAGATGATCATGACGGGCCAGATCTCGACCAGCGTGCGAATGCGCTCGCGTCGGCTCGCGCGCGGGCCGGCCGGTCCCGCGTCCGGGACGAAGCGCACGACGATCGCCACGGTTAGGATGTAGCCAAGGGCCGCGAGTAACCCTGGGATCAATGCCGCCTGGAAGAGCTGGACGACGCTTGCCTCGACCATGATCGCGTAGATGATGAGCACGATGGAGGGCGGGATGAGAATGCCCAGCGTACCGCCGGCGGCGAGCGCTCCAGTGGCGAGCGCGCCGGAGTAGTTGTAGCGGCGCAGCTCCGGGAGCGCGACCTGGCCCATGGTCGCCGCGGTTGCGAGCGACGAGCCGCTGATCGTGCTGAAGCCCGCGCAGCCGCCGAGCGCCGCCATCGCGATTCCGCCCCGGAAGTGGCCGAGCCAGGCGTTCGCGGCTGCGAAAAGCGCCTGGCTCAGTCCCGCCTTGGCCGCGAACTGCCCCATGAGAATGAAGAGCGGCACGACTGTCAGGGAGATGCTCGAGAACTGCCAGTACGTTTCGGTCTTGAGGAAGCTCAGGAGCGCGCCCGTGCCGGTGATTGACGCGTAGCCGGCCATGCCCACGGTCAGCATTGCGACGCCGATCGGAACGCGTATCGCAAGCAGGACGAGCAGGACGACGAATCCTGCGATTCCGATCTGCAGATCGCTCATCCGCGCGCCGTTGGTCGGCTATGCGTCATCGAAGAACCGGCCGGCGCGCGTTTCCGCGACGCTGCGCCAGATCGTATAGACCACGACTACGACGAGAAACATCATCAGCAGGACCGACACTGGAAACGTCGTCCAGCGCGGAAAATTGATGGTCATCGTCCGCTCGGAATAGTGGTACATGTCCAGCCCGCCGAGTATCAGACGCCAGGTGAGGATCGCGCCGATCACGAGATAGAACAGCGCGCCCACCGCATCGCAGATTGTCTTCGCGCGCGTCGGCGCGCGGACCATGAAGAAGTCCACGATAACGTTGCTGCGCGTGATCTGGCAGTAGGGCAGAAAGGCGAAGATTGCGACGCCGATGCCGATCGAGACGAGCTCGAAGTCGCCGGCAATCGGCGCCGACAGCGCCGCGCGACCGGTCACGCTCACCGCCGTCAGCCAGGCCATCGAAAACAGGATGAGGCCGCCGAAGACGGCCAGCACGCGTGATATTGCGAACAGTGCCCGACCCACCGGATCGGTGGGTCGGGCTGCGGAGCTCGAGTTCTCGGCCATTGCGGGTGACAACCGCGCAGGCCGCTGGCCTGCGCGACGGGCGGCCTGCTACTGCGAGTACTTGTCGATCATCTTGCGGGCGTCGGCCACCATCGCCTCGCCGTCGATGCCGATGCCTTTCATCTCCGCATACCAGCGGTCGAAGACGGGCTGCGCCGCCTTCTTCATCTTGTCGGCCTCGGCCAGCGAGATCGTATGGAACTTGTTCTTCGGCTTGGATTGCATGACTTTCATGCCGGGAATCTCGATCTCGGCCCAGTTCTGCCCGGCCCACTTCGCAATGTTGCGACCGGAATTGTCGTCGATCACTTTCTTGAGATCAGGCGGCAGCTTCGCGTAGCTGTCCTTGTTCATCAGGAAGGTGAACACGTTCGTGCCGAGGCGCGGTTGCGGTCCGGCGAGCGTGGAGAAGTTGCTCACGAGGTCTTGCATCTTCACGGCCGGCGCAATTTCGTAGGGAAGGGTCACGCCGTCGATCACGCCCTTTGAAAGCGCGGGCGGGATCTCGTTCAGCGGCAGGCCGACGCCCGTCGCGCCGAGTGCCTCGAGCAGCCACACGCCGCCCCGCGATGCCGCGCGGATCTTCTTGCCCTTCAAGTCCTCCATCTTCAGGACTGGATCCTTGGTCTGGAAGAGGAATCCGGCGTGCACGTGCAGGAGCAGCGGGTGATAGTCCTTGAGGTCGGGACCGAGGTACTTGTCCTGGAAATCCTGCAGTGCGAGCGTCGAGGAGAGCGGGTCCTTGTGGACGAACGGCAGCTCGAACGGCTCGACGCGCGGCATGCGCCCCGGCGTGAATCCTGGCAGGGTCCAGACGATGTCCACCACGCCGTCGCGGACCTGATCGAGAAGCTGCGGCGCCTTGCCCCCCAGCTGCATGGACCAGTAGCCCTGAACCTTCAAGCGCCCGTTGGATGCCTTGGCGATCCTTTCCGACCAGGGGATCAGAAACGTCTTGGGCGGATTCGAGACGGGCGGAACGAACGTGTGCAGCTTGAGGGTGACTTCCTGGGCCGCGGCGGGTCCCGCAACGGCAGCTGCCGCGAGCATCACGGCTGCAAGTGTGGTCATGCGACGGAAAAACATCATGCCTCCTCCTTCTGTGGACTCCGAATGCATTGAACGTGGACGCATCAGCAGGGTCTGTCGCCCCGTCCCTCGAGGTCGTTTTCGTGTGCAGCCTCGGGTTGCGCCTGGCTCGAATTTTAGCCCATACCGGGCTCAGGGCCAAAAACCGACATAGTGCGCTGCGTCAAAAATCGAACGCATTCGAGAATCTCGCCGGCCGCAGGCCGGCGAGATTCGGAGACTTACTTCGAGTACTTGTCGATCATCGCGCGCGCGTCGGCCACCAGCGCCTCGCCGTCCACGCCGATCTTCTTCATCTCAGCGTAATAGCGATCGAACACCGGCTGGGCCGCCTTCTTCATCTTCTCGGCTTCTGCCAGCGGGATCGTGTGGAACTTGTTCTTCGGCTTGGAGGCCACGACTTTTTTGCCGGGCACTTCGATCGCGATCCAGTTCTCTCCGGCCCACTGGGCGATGTTGCGGCCGGAGTTGTCGTCGATCACCTTCTTGAGATCAGGCGGCAGCTTCGCGTAGCTCTCCTTGTTCATGAGAAAGCTGAAGACGCTCGTGCCCAGACGCGGCTGCGGACCGGCCAGCTCGGAGAAGTTGCTCACGAGGTCTTGGGTCTTCACCGCCGGCGCGATCTCGTAGGGCAGCAGCACGCCGTCGATCACGCCCTTTGAAAGCGCCGGCGGAATCTCGGTCAACGGCAGGCCGACGCCGTTCGCGCCGAGGGCTTCGAGCAACCAGACCCCGGCGCGCGACGCCGCGCGAATCTTCATGCCCTTCAGGTCTTCCATCTTCAGGACGGGATCCTTGGTCTGGAAGAGGAAGCCCTGCTGGACGTGCAGCAGGAGCGGGTGAAAGTCCTTCAGGTCCGTCGTCAGAAGGTATTTCTCCTGGAAGTCCTGCAGCGCGAGCGTCGACGAAAGCGCGTCCTTGTGGACGAACGGCAGCTCGAACGGCTCGACGCGCGGCATGCGGCCCGGCGTGAAACCCGGCAGGGTCCAACCGATGTCCACGACCCCGTCGCGAACCTGATCGAGGACCTGCGGCGCCTTACCCCCGAGCTGCATGGACCAGTAGCCCTGGATCTTGAGCCGGCCGTTGGACGCCTTGTCTATCCGCTGCGACCACGGGATCAGGAACGTCTTGACCGGGTTGGAAACCGGCGGAAGAAAGGTGTGGAGCTTGAGAGTGACTTCCTGCGCACTGACGGGCGCCGCTACGGCAGTTGCGGCGAGCACCGCCACCGCCAGGGTGGTCATGCGGATCTTCGACATCGTGCTTCCTCCTCGTGTGGACTTCGAATGCATGGCGCGTACCGCACCGGCGGGGTCTCATGCCCTGTACTTCGCAGCAATTGATTCCGAAGTTTTCGATTCCGAAGTTTTCGGAATGCCGCGGCCGCGCCTGAACTGAATCCTAACCGATGTGCCGATCAGGGCCAAAAGGCGGGGCCGAGGCGCGATCGAGTCCGGGGGTCGCTATGCGCCGCGCAGAGTGTCCACGATGCCGAGCGCATCGTCCGGCACCGTGTCACCGCGCCACGCAACGAAGCCGTCCGGTCGCACCAAGACGAGCTTGCGCTCATACAGCTGTGCGATGGCGTCATCGTCGGCATTGACGACGGACAAGGGCATGCCGCGGTCGCGCGCTGCCGCCTGCAGGGTCGCAGTTGCCGCACCCGGATCGAACCGGAGCAGCGTGTAGCCGCGACCGTAGAGATCGAGCATCGAGCGCTTGCTGTCGAGCCAGGCATGCGGCGCGCGATGTCCGGGGCGCGCGGTCGGTCGATAGCTCATCACTTCGAACGGCGGGACCGGCGTGCCATCGGCGACGATGATCGGCGAGCCCTCCAGCCGGTAGCCGAGCGGCACACCTTCCATCTTGTACTCGCGGTCGAAGCGCTCGGTGTGGATTGAGGCACCGATCGATTCGCGGAGCCTTGCACCCGCCGGCGTGTCGGTATCGATGCCCTCTCCCCTGGGCAACTTTGCGAACTGATTGAAATTGCGCGCCGCCTCGTCGACGATCATCTGCGCGACCGGTCGGCGCTCGAGATCGTAGCTCGCGAGCATCCGCGGCCCGCCCCACCCCTGCACCAGCGCGGCGAGCTTCCAGCACGCATCGACCGCCTCCTGGATGCCCGTGTTCATGCCGAAGCCGCCAGTGGGGGACATCTGGTGCGCCGCGTCGCCCGCGAGCAGCACGCGGCCCTCCGAGAACCGCTCGGCAACCACGCGGCGGCGCTCCCACGGCAGCACCGAGTGGATCTCGAACGCGGCGTCGCGCCCGATCGCACGGCGCAGGTGCGTCGCCATCTCTTCCTCTTCCGGGGGCGCTCCGGGCGGCACGCGCATCAGACTGAAGCGCCACAGTTCGCGCCCATTGATCGAAACGATGTCGCCCCAGACGCCCTCGCCGTCGATGAGCCACTGCATCACCGCGCGACCGTGACGGAAGAGCGCGTCGTGATCGCTGCAGCTGAAGAAGGCGTTGACGTTCATGTTGAGCGAATGGTCGCCTACCATCGGAATGCCCAGCGCGCCGCGGATGCCGCTTTCGGCGCCGTCGCAAGCGACGAGATATGCCGCGCGCACGCGCTTGGCCGCGCCGCTCGCGAGATCGGTGAGATCTGCCGTTACGCCGTCTGCGTCCTGCGTGAACGCTTCGAGCTGGTGTCGATAGGCAAACCGGGCGTGGCCCAGCGACTGCGCATGCTCGCGCAGGATCACGTCGAAGTAGATCTGCGAGCAGCGCTGGATCGCTTCCGGCGAGTTGACGCACGGCTCGTCCTTGCGCGCCGGAAAGTCGTAGTGCGCGAGCTCGTAGCCGGACGTAGCCGTGACGAAACGGATGTTGCGCGGGAAATCCTCGGGAACGCTGCGCGCGCGCACCGTCGGCGCGACACCCCAGCGGCGGCAGATCTCCATGGTCCGCACGCTCACCTGGTTCATCTTCGGATGGCCGATCGAGCCATCGCGGCGCTCCACGAGCAGGCAGTCGATGCCTCGCCACGCGAGCTCGATCGCCGCCGCCAGCCCGACCGGCCCGCCGCCGACGATCAAGACCGGTATGTCGTGGGCCGTGTTGGCCATGCGATCTGCGGAAATGGGGGATGCGCCTACTTGGCCGTCTCGGAATCCTGCTCCCAGGTCTGGGAAGGCCGTGTCGTGCGGCCGAGCCATTCGTCGAGCGCCTCGACGTGCTCCGTCTCCTCGGCGGCGAATTCGCCGGCCAGTCGCTTCACTTCCGCGTCGCCGGACTCATCGGCGACCGAGCGGTAGTACTCCATGGCGCGCACCTCGTTTGCGCGCGCGTAACGCAGCGCGTTGTACGCCTCCATCATGTAGTCGAAGGCATCGTCGTCACCCATCTCGGGCGGCGTGCGCCAGCGGAACTCCCAGGATTTCAGCTTCGGCAGCGCGATCGATCCGACCCGCTTGTGGATCGAGTCCCGGTGCATCAGCGAGTAGCGGTGCATGTCGCGAAAGAGCGTGGAGACATCGTCGTTGCGATGCGACTCCATCATGTCCGCGAGCTCAAGATACCGCTCTGCGGCCTCTTCCTCCATGGCGATCGCGTGAGCGAGGAATTCGGGCAACGTGTAGCTCATGGCTTCTCCTCCTGCTCGGTCGGGTATGGGCCGACTCTATTAGGCTACCCGATCGTGTGTGCCCTTGCCTTCATCATCACCTCCTGAAAGGGCGCGTGTGCGCGAGTATCGGTCCGGGCGCGCCGGAGGGCGATTTCCGTTTGCCAGCCGGGCTCCCCAGCATGCTTCGCGGAGTTTGCCCCGATAGGCCGGATAACTCCGGCCTATCGGGGCGGGCGCTTCGCGTGCCGCGCTACCGCCTGTCGCTCGCCTTCTCCTGCGCCTCCATGAGCTTCTTCTCGTCTTCCGGCGTGAGCTTCGGCCGGTCGAGCGTGATCGTCAGCTTGTTGAGCTTGGCGGTCAGCGCGAACGGCACTTGGTAGTCGTTGTCGTCCACTGACGTACCGGTGTCGGCACCGATGTCGAAGGTCTCGTCCCACTGCAGGATCAGCGGCACCGTGCGCTCCATCTTGTGGGTGGCGACCGGCTGGCCGTCGACTTTGAGCACGCCGGTGCCGCTGCGGCCGATGCCGCTCAGGCTGTTGAAAGCCAGCGTGGCGAAGCCCAGGCCGTCGTACTTGAAGTCGAACTCGATGGTGTGCTTGCCGGGCGCGAGCTCGGGACCTTCCCAGCGCTCGCGCTTCACGTCGACCAGGTTCCAGGTAAAGACCGGCTTGTTCTTCAGCAGATAGAAGCCGTAGCCGCCGAAGCGTCCGCCGTTGGTGTGGATCATGCCCTCGGCGCCGCCCTGCGGGATCTCGACCTCGGCAGTGATGGTGTACGAGGTGTTGAGCACGCTCGGCGCATCGCCGTGCGGAATGCCGGTGACCGTCTCGCCCGAGTACGTGAACTCGGTTCTGCCGGCAGTCACGTTCGGGCGCGGGGCCACCAGCCGCGTGGCCACCGTTGCATCGAGCGGGAGCGCCTGATACTTCGCCAGCTCGACCCAGAGCTGCTCCTGCATCTCCTTCAGCTTGGCCGGGTACTTGGCGGCCACGTTGTCGTTCTGCGACCAGTCCTTGCTGATGTCGTAGAGCTCCCAGTCGTATGCGTTGGCCGGATCGAGGATCGCCGCGCCGACGATATCCCACGGGGGACGCTTCGGCAGCGTGGAGAGCATCCAGCCATCGCGGTAGAGCCCGCGCACGCCCATCATCTCGAAGTACTGCACGCGGTGCCGCGACGGCGCATCCGCGTTCGCCTTGTCGAAGGTGTAGGCCATGCTCACGCCCTCGATCGGCTTCTGTGCGACGCCGTCCACCATGACCGGCGCCGGAATGCCGGTGATCTCGAGGAGCGTCGGCACGATGTCGATCACGTGGTGGAACTGGTTTCGGATGCCGCCCGCATCCGTGATGTGACCCGGCCAGGAGATCGCCATGCCCTGCCGCGTGCCGCCGAAGTAGGCCGGGATCTGCTTCATCCACTTGAAGGGCGTGTCGAACGCCCAAGTCCACCCGACCGCCATGTGCGGGTAGGTCTGGTCGCTCCCCCACGCGTCGTACCACTTCATCTGCTCGGCGACCGGCAGCTCGAAGCCGTTGAACGCCATCACTTCGCTCGGCGTCCCCACCGGCGTGCCCTCGGCGCTGGTCCCGTTGTCGCCGCTGATGTAGATGATGATCGTGTTGTCGAGCTTGCCCAGGTCCTCGACCGCCTGGATCACGCGGCCGATCTCGTGGTCGGTGTAGGCGACGTAGGCGGCAAAGACGTCAACCTGACGGATGAAGAGCTTCTTGTCTTCGTCGGTGAGCTTATCCCACCGCTTGAGCAGATCGTCGGGCCACGGCGTGAGCTTGGTGTCCTGGGGAATCACGCCGAGCTTCTTCTGGTTCGCGAAGATCTGCTCGCGCAGCGCATTCCAGCCCTTGTCGAAAAGATGCATGTCGCTGATCTTCTTGATCCACTCGGGCGTCGGGTGATGCGGGGCGTGGGTGCCGCCCGGCACGTAGTGGAGGAAGAAGGGCATCGAGGGATTGATGTCGTTCAGCTGCCTCATCCAGTGGACGGCGTCGTCGGCCATCGCGGTGGTGAGATTCCAGCCTGGCTTGCCCACGTACGGGTAGATCGGCGTGGTGTTGCGGAAGAGGTTCGGCTGCCACTGGCTGGTGTCGCCGCCGACGAAGCCGTAGAAGTACTCGAATCCCATGCCGGTGGGCCACTGGTCGAACGGACCGGCCTGGCTCGCCGTCCAGTCCGGCGTGTTGTGGTCCTTGCCGAACCAAGAGGTGCGGTAGCCGTTGTCGAGCAGGATCCGGCCGATCGTCGCGCTCTCCGGGCCGATGATGCTGTTGTAGCCGGGGAAACCCGTGGACTGCTCGGAGATCACGCCGAATCCGACCGAGTGATGGTTGCGCCCGGTGATCAGCGCTGCGCGTGTCGGCGAGCAGAGCGACGTGGAGTGAAAGTTGGTGTAGCGCAGGCCGCTCTTCGCGATCCGGTCGAGCGCCGGCGTCGGGATGACGCCGCCGAACGTGCTTGGCACCCCGAAGCCCGCATCGTCGGTCATGATCAGCACGATGTTCGGTGCGCCCTTCGGCGGCACCACGCGCGCCGGCCACGCCGGCTTCGACGTTGCGGCATTGACGTTGATCTCGCCGACGAACGGCTGGGGTGGGGGCGGCAGGTAGCGGCCGTCGATCGTCGTCGTGGCGCCAGGTGAGCCCGGCGTGCCGGTGACCTGCTGCGCGGACGCCGCGAAGGCGACGACCAGAGCGCTCGCACCAACCACGAGAGCGGACAAGATGACCTTTGCTTTCATTACTGCCTCCATCAGAGGGGATTTGAGTCTTGCTTACTTTACAGGTGCGAATCGACGGCCTCGCGTGTCAGGGCCGCTGCACCACCATGTACCGGATGCTTTCGCCCTGAACCGCGGCGCGGTAGTACGTCCCGGTGCAATCGTAATACTGGATCCCGTTTGACGGGCTCGACACGCATCCGGGGGGCAGCGCAGCGACGACGGCTCCGATCGGCAGCGGGCCTTGCGGGGTTTCTGTAACGGCAACCGGCGGCGGGACCGGCGCAGTATAGGTTATCGGTGGGGTCGTGACAGGCTGGACCGAGAAGGCCGCCGGCGGGGAATAGTAGGGATAGGGGTGATAGTAGGGATAGGGATCGTAGTAGTGAGCGGCCGCCACCGCGCTTCCGTAGACGGCCGTGCGGTAAGCGGTGCGTCGCGCGACGCCGGCGAACGAGAGCGGCGTGAACGGCAGCCCGATGATGTCGATGAACAGCGACGCGGGGCCGCCTTCTTTCGGTAGCGTTCCCGAGATCACTGTGATGTCGTAGGTGATGTCGTTGCCGCTCACCCGCGGGTTGCGCAGCGTGACGACCATGTCGGCGAGCTCTTCCTTGCCTTTCTCGAATACCGAAAGCGTCGCGTTCGGTGGATCTTTCAAGAAGCTGTCGGGGCCCTTCTTCCAGAAATCCAGATACTCCTCGGTGCGATAGTGGCCGGCGATGCGTACCGGTCGGTCGGAGAAGAACAGCGTGGTCGGGCTCAGGCCCTTAAGTGTCAGAGTGTGCTTGGCGTCGTCGATCTCGACCGTCGCAGCGTTCTGCACGAACAGCAGCTGCGCCATTTGCGGCGCGACGGTGGGGGGTGCTTGGGCGTGCACGGCGATTGGAAATAGAAGCGCGGTCCCTATGACAAGTAGTGCGGCTGCCGCGAAACGGCGAGAGAGCGAGCGCGATTGCATGAACCCTCCGTGGAGCCTTGCGACTCCGAAGGGGGCGATTATACCGCACTGCATCAACGATACTGCGGCGCGTCAGGGCTGCGTCGCCACGTAGACGAGGTTGTTGCTCTGGAACGCGGCCCGGTAGTAGACGCCGGGTGCGCAATTGAAGTACTCGATCCCGTTGATTGCCGTTGCGACGCAACCCGGCGGAAGGGTCGACACGACCGTTCCGATCGGCACTGGTCCGGTCGATTGCTGAGGAGGTGGCGGCGGAGGCGGGGCAGAGGCCGCCGCCGCGCTCGATGCGGCAGCCGCGGAAGTCGCGCTCACCGCCACGGCGCGGCGAGTCGTGCGGCGCGCCACGCCCGCAACGGAACCGGGCGTGAGGGGCGCGCCGACGATCGCCATTACCTTCGGCGCAAAATCTACACCGAGCGGCGTCTCGGGCGACAGGTCGACCAGCATCAGTACCGGCAGGGATGCGCCGAGCGCCAGCAGTTTTAGTGGCTTGGTCATGACATTCTCCTTGGTACTCACCGGGACGGGGGGCTGTTCTTCTCGAGCGCCAGGAAGTTGACCTTCTTCGCGTCCTTGGGCGGCGTGAACTCGAACAGCTGATTGGCGAATTTCGGCGCCAGATCCCACTTCGTCATCACGACGGTGAACTGGGGTCCACCGGCGATCGCGCGCGAGGTGATGACGTACTTGCGCGGCAACGGCTGCTTGCCCTCCTGGATCCAGATCTGCCAGTCGACATCGGCGCCACGGAAAGCGAGGTGGTCGCAGCGCGCGCCCTCCACTACGCTCTTGCCGACCACGAATCCGGAAGTGACGCCGTCCATCACGATTTCGAATGCGTTCCCGTAAAGCAGGTCCCCGGCAGGCGCGTCGAGATCGAGCGAATTTCGCGCGAAATTGAGCATTGCTTCCAGGTTATCGGGCGCCGCGACGGTCGCGTAATAGCGCTGCCCCGGGTTGTACAGCGTGAGCGACTTCCCGTCGTAGTAGAAGATCTGATCGACGACGTCGCCGCGGCGCTCGCCCCGGAGTCGGTTCGGGCGCTGAATCGAGAGCCGCGCCGCGCTGTCGAACTGCAGCTTCTGCCCCGACTGGAGCACCACCTCGATCGTCGTTCGCGCATCCACGCTGAATCGCTTCTGGCCCGCGAGAAAAGCGGTCGACGCTTTCAGCAGGTTTTCGGCCTCGGGGTCGACGCTGGTGGGCTGTGCCGATGCCGATGCTGCAACGAGCAGGGCGGCGGCAAGCAGGGAGCGCGACACGCTTCTTCCTTTCAACATATTCACGGCTCTTGCTCCGTCAAGGGTGTTTCAGTGCGACGCTGCCCGCCCGATCGCCTGGAGCAGGTCGTCCTTGTTGAACGGCTTGTAGAGGACTGCCACCGGCGCGAGGACGGCGAGCGGTTCGCTCACTTCCGCGGACGGGAGAGCGGTGATGAAGATCGTCGGGACGTCGCGATGTGCAGCGATGAGCTTCCGCTTCAGGGCGATGCCGTCAATGCCGGGCAGGTCCACGTCCAGCACGAGACACACGCCGTGCTCCGGAACGCCGCGGGCAAGCAAGGCTTCCACCGACGCGAACGCTTCGACCTCGAAACCCGCCATACGGATCGTCCGCGCGAGCGCCCGCCGCAGTGAATCGTCGTCGTCGACGAGCAGCACATGCAGTCCCGGTCCTTCTTGTCGCGGTGCCAACACGTCTAGAGTATTCCCCGCCCCGCAGGCGCGCGAAATACGACCTTGGTGTTACGGAAGCGCAGACGTCTGACGGAATCGACCGACCAAGCGTCGTGCTGCAACGTTTCAGCGCCTGCCGGTCACCGGGATCGTGAGCACGGGTGCCGTGCCGGACGATCCGCCCGGCAGTTGCGCCGTGACGAGCGCCTGCAACATCATGAACCACTGCTTGCTCGCGTCGTCGTCGTCGTCGATGTAGTACCAGCGGCCGCGATACTGTACGGCCACCCGCGGCTCGGATGGGGCAGTGGTCGAAGTCCTGATGTGGATGCCCCGACCCGCCGGGCCCGGCGCCGGAAAGTGCGCTGCGCCGCGTGTCCCGGGCGGCAGATCGATGCTCGCCGCCGCGAGTCGCATGAGATCGAGCAGGGATCGCGTCTCGATGGCGATCGCTCCGGGCGTGGGCGTGCCGACCGACAGCTGGACCGGGATCACGATGTCGTCGCCTTCGCGCTCGGGATGCTTGATCCCGAGCAGGTCGAGGAGCCTCGCCACTTCGCGGGAGCTGGTTGGCGAGTAGGTGTGCAGGACCACCGCGTGGCCGCTCTGCGCGCCCGCGAGGCGCACCCAGTAGAGCACGCCCCGGCGCTGCAGCGCGCCCGCCAGCATTGCCACCTCCTCGAACCGCGGATCGACGACGTTCGATGGGGGTTCCGGAAAGTCCGGGTTGCGCAGGTTGTTCACCCGTCGCACGATGGTGAGCCACGCTAGGCCGTGCGCGTGCGCGCTGTTGACAATCAGGATGGCCATTTCGATCGGCACTTCGGCGGCCAATTGCCGCAGCAGATGATCTCCCGCGACGGGCGTGTAGGAAATCGTCGGGTTCTGCTCGGTCCGCACCGTCCCGGTGAACGGCACGAGATTGCCTGCATAATTGGACGTGGTGCCGAAGCCGAGCTCCACCCCGCCGGTCGCGCTCACGGAAACATTGGCGGTGACCGAGGACACCGCGAGGAACCCGATGCTGTCGATGAAGCGCGTGCGGACGATGTTCTGCAGCAGCTGCTCGTCGCTGGTCGCAAGGATCGCGTCGTTGTACGCCGGACGCCCCGAGCGCACGATGTCCGGCCCGAGCCACGCGCAACCGGACATCGCCATCGCCACAACGAGTGCAGCACTCCGCACTAGCACCGCCATGCTCCGACTATAGCGGCTCAGGGCTTCGTCGACATGTAGACGAGGTTACCGCCCTGGACCGCGGCCCGGTAATAGTCCCCGGACGCGCACTTGAAGTACTGGACGCCGCCGATCTCGGTTGCCGCGCAGCCTGCCGGCACTGTCGACACGACCGTTCCGATCGGCACCGATCCTGTCGTGTGCGGAGCGCGCGGAGGGGCCATCGGCTTAGGCGCGGGCGGAGGGGGAGGCGGCGCCGAAGCCATCACGGGCTCGGGCCGCAGGAAGTCGTAGTTCTGCGCCTTCAGGACGATCTGCTTTGCGGGCACGGTCACCTCGGCGAACGCGACGTAGGTGAGCTTGCTCGCGAGGGTCTGGAACGTGGCCGTGAGGTTCACGAGATCGCCCTGGAAGGTGGAGGACACCACGACCTTCCGCGTCTGCCGGCTGCGCGCGTCGGACCACACCGAGAAGGTGTCGCCCGGGACCACCACGCCGTGCCCGGTCATCTCGACCTCGCCGCCCGCGTTCGGGCCCATGACCTGTGCCTGGTTCATGAAGTCGAGCACCTTCCCGGCGGTGGGAAGCGTGTACTGCTCGAGCATCCCTTGCAGCCCCTTCAGGTAGGTCTCCAGCTCCTTTGCCTCGTTCTCAGCGATCGCCCGCCTGAGAAATCCGATGGGCATGTTCGCGTGCTGGTCGTTCAGCACGGTGCGCTGAAGCTTGCCGTCCGGCCCATAGCTGACCAGCTCGATCCGGGTGTCCTTGATCTGGCCCTGCATGTAGAGCTCGATGCGGGTGTGCCAGGTGTACTTGCGCATCAGCTCGGCGTTGGCCTTGCGTGCGGCGGTGATCTGAACTGCCTTGACGGCAGTGGTGTCGGCCTTTGACTGGGCGAGGGCGGCGGATGGTACGCCGAGAACGATCATTGTTGCGACAAGCGTAGGCAGAATCCTCATGGCTCACTCTCCTCTGTGTAGGTGCCTTTGTGGTTGCGTTCCCGTGCTCGTGCACTCGCGGTTGGGCTAGTAACGGCGAAAGCCGCGCCGGTTTCCCGCTGCGCGGGCAGGCTACCGCCGGCCGACCCCGCGAGCACCGACACCCACGCCGTGAAAACCGACGCCGACACCGCCGCCCGGGCCGATCCAGTCGATGAACAATGCGGTTGCGCCGCCGTTACTGGGCATCGTGCCCTCGATCAGCCGGTAGTTGTAGACGAGATCCTTGCCGTCGACGACCGGATTGCTGATCTCGACCACGGTCAGCGCGTTCTCGTTTTTGCCCGGCTCGTACACCGACAGGGTCGCGTTGGGCGGGTCCTTGCTGAAATTCTCCGGTCCGGCGGCAGCAGTCCATTCCTTCAGGTAGTTGGGCAACGTGATGTGCCCGGCAACGCGCACGGGCCGATCCGCGAAATAGATCGTTTGCTTGGCCACGTTGACCAGCCGCAGGCTCTTGGCGTCCGCCTTGAAATCGTCGGCGGTCTGTACGAACATCAGCTGAACCTTGCTCTCCGCCGCGTTCGCCGGGTTCAGCCCGGAAGCGAGCGGGAACGCCGCCGCCATCAGTACGGCCGCGGTCATGAACTTGCGTCGCGTTGTCATCTGTTGCCCTCTTTCATGTGAATGAGCCGGAAACCGGCGATCAGCGCTTCGGCATGACCTGAAGCACGTAAAAACCCTTGCCGACCGCGGTCGGGAAGTAGATCCGCCCGCCAAATCCCGGTGGCGTGAGCCCGTTGATCGACAAGGGCTCGAAGAAATCGGACTCGGCGATGAGCTTGCCGGTCGCGGCGTCGCGCCAGGTGAGCTGCTCCTTGTAGTTGGCGGTGAACAGCGCCGCCTTGGCCGGCTCTTTCGCGATGTTCTGCTTCATGTTGGTCAGCAGCAGCACGCGCTTGTCCGGCGGCCCGATCAGCGGCTGGAAGGTGGTGCTGGCGTCGTCGAGCACGAACATCACCTTGAGATCCCCGGTGGCCTGGTCGAGCTTGATGCCAGCGACCTTGCGCAGGCCCGCGTCGGCCGAGTAGATCATGCTGTTCTCGGGGTCGGCACCGGCCTTCGGCGGCGCGAAGCTCCATTCGCCCTTCTTGATCTCGCCGAACGGGAAGACGATCTTCGTTTTCGTCGCGTCCCTCTGGCTCGCGACCACGATGCTCGAAGAGATCGTCTCGCTCCCGATGCCGTTCAGCTGGAAGCCGACCCAGTCGCCGATCAGGCTCGGCGCGGTGGCGCTGGTCTGGCCTTTCTGCATCGGGTGCAGCACCCAGGAATCGTCCATCGACAGTTTCTTCGCCGCTGGGTCCCAGAACGCGCGCCCGGCGCTTTCGTTGTAGCCGATGTAGATGGCGATCTTGCCGTCGAACATCGTGATCGCGTGTGGCACGGTCGACGGTTCGGGCAGCGGCAGCTGGTCGAGGATTTCCAGCGTGTCGGGGTCCACCGCCACCAGGATCGAGTTCGGCTGCTTCATGCCCTTCTCGGCGCACACGATGATCGCTACCGTGCCCTGCAGATTGCAGCCGGTCGGCCGGGTCTGGTCCTTCAGGATTAGCGTGCGGTCGGGGGCGACCGTCAGATGCTTGAAATTCACGTCCGCCACTGGCGCCGGGCCGTTGGGCAAGGTGTTGCGCTTCAGGATCAAGCCGGTGTCGCCGTCGATCAGAACGATCTGGTTCGACCAGGCGAAGGCGATGTTGCCGTTATCGAGGATGTTGAGGTTGGCATTGCCGATCCAGTGGCCCGAGGCATTCAGGTTGTCGAGGTACGTCCGCCAGATCTGCTTGCCGGTTGTCGCGTCGGCCTTGGCGACGAAGGGCCCGGCCATGTTGGGGTCCTCGAGCGTCGGATATTCTCCGCCGACGATGTAGAGCTCGCCCGGCTTGCGGTTGTTGATGTAGGAGATGCCCGGGTAGTCGTCGGCGCTGCGCCAGGCGAAGACGCTGTTCGAACCGGTGCGCGAGCCGAGAAAGCTGGCGCAGGGGAAGATCCCGCTGCGCTCGGCGTCGGAGATCTCCGCGCCGTTGAGAGAGGAGTAGTAGCCCGGCGTCGAGACTTTCTGCTGGCAGGCGAGCTCTTTCGCGTAGAGGGTCACGTCGCCCGGCAGCGGGCCGTTGGCGGCGACCTGATTCGGAGTGAGGCCGATTTTCGCGACGTGCTGTTCGACCTTCGCGCCGATGACCGTCCCGGCCAGGCGGTAGACGATGATCGCGAGGACGATGACGATCACGAGTCCCGCGAGCTTGAAGATTCCGGAGCGTGTCATAGAAATTCTCTCTCAGTCCGTCAACGGAATCGGTCCGTCCGTATGCAGCTTCTCCTTCTGCTGCTGGGCGGGGGTGCCGAGGTACTGCACGCGCGCGTTCTCGATCGTGCCGTTGAACTTGAACGGCGCCTGGTCGTAGTACTCGATCCCGACCGGCGAGCCGAGATCGACGCCGAAGTCGAGGCTGTCGTTGGCGGTGAATGCGAGTGGTGCGCTGACGGGCACGACCCCGGAGGCGACTTCCTTGCCGTTCACTTTCAGGACCACCTTGAGCGGGCCGGCCGGCTTGGGTTCCACATAGGTGGTCTCGACCTCGATCCTCGCCTTGCCCGCGGGCAGCTTCTCCTTCGCCTTGATGTGGATGCGCTGCATTTCGAACAGGTTGTATTCGTAGGCGAGGACGCCGTCCTTCACGTAAAGGGTCAGGCCGCCGGAGAAACCACCCAGCGCGTAGATCACGCCGCTTGCGTTGGCCGGGACGTCGGCGTCGACGCTGACGACGTTGGCCTTGTTGCCGAGCGACGGCGCGGCGACCTCGGGGGTCCGGGTGATGGCGCCCGGGAACGTCCACGACGTGTAGGGGGGCGTGAGGCGCAACTCGGGGTGAAGCACCATCACCCAGAGGCCGCCGCCGACGGGCAGCCCCTCGTTCTTGGCGAATTCGGCGAGGAACATCTGCTTCATCTGCGCGAGCTTCGCCGGCATCTTCGCGGCGAGGTCGTTCGCCTGCGACCAGTCGTCGGCGAGGTTGTAGAGCTCCCACCTGTCCTGCTCTGGCGTCCAGTCCTTGATTCCCGGCGGCAGACCAGGCAGCCACGGCGCGCGCGGGCCGAAAGCGGACGCGATCCAGCCGTCGTGGTAGAGGGCGCGGCTGCCCATGATCTCGAAGTACTGGGTCTTCTTGCCCGCCGCGGCTTTCGCGTCGCCGAAGGTCCTGGCGAAGCTCACCCCGTCAAAGGGTCCTGCGGAATGCCGTTGACCACCCTGGGAGGCGTGATGCCGACGATATCGTAGAGCGTCGGGACGACGTCGTTCACGTGCAGGAACTGGCTGCGCGGCGTGGCGTCCGGCCTGATCTTTTCGGGCCAGCGCACGGCCATGGGGTTGCGGGTGCCGCCGAAGTGCGAGGCGATCAGCTTGGTGTACTGGTAGGGCACGCTGCCTGCCCAGGCCCAGCCGGCGTGATACATGTTGTCGGTCTTGGGCGAGCCGAGCACGTCGAGGCCACCGAGCGCGTCGAGGGCCTTGATGTGCTGTTTGGTGGTCGACGGAATGCCGTTCTGCGCGAGCAGCTCGCTGATCGTGCCGTTCTGGCCTTCGGCGGAGGCGCCGTTGTCGCCCCAGATATAGAGGACGAGCGTGTTCTTGCCGTAGCCGAGCCGGTCGACTTCGTCGACGATGCGGCCGACCTGTGCGTCCACGTGCTCGGTGAACCCGGCGAACACCTCCATCAGGCGGCGCTGGAACGGCTTCTCGTCGTCGGGGATCGAGTCCCACGACGGAAGGGTGGCCGGTCGCGGCGTCAGCTTCGCGCTCTGCGGGATCCAGCCCATCTTCTTGGCGCGCTCATACACGCGCTCGCGATAGTTGTCCCAGCCGTCGTCGAAATTGCCCTTGTACTTGTCGGCCCATTCCTTCGGGACCTGGTGCGGGCCGTGGGAGGCGCCGCTCGCCCAGTACATGAAGAACGGCTTGTCGGGGGCGAGTGCCTTGTGCTGGCGCAGCCAGCCGATGGCGTCGTCGGCAAGGTCCTCGGAGAGGTGATAGTAGTCGTGGCCGCCGGAGGTATGGGGGTGCTCGACGAAGGTCGTGTTCCGGACGAGCATCGGCTCGTACTGCGAAGCCTCACCGGCGAGAAAACCGTAGAAATACTCGAAGCCGTAGCCCGTGGGCCAGTAGTCGAACGGTCCGGCCGCGGTCGTCTGCTCCGCGGGCGAGTTGTGCCACTTGCCCCAGGCGCCCGTGTGTAGCCGTAGTCCTTGAGCACCTCGGCGACCGTCGCGCTGCTCTTCGGGATGACGCCCATGTAGCCATCCCAGTCGTTCGCAAGCTCGGTGATCTGGCCGCTGGCGACGCGGTGATGATTGCGCCCGGTCAGCAGCGCTGCGCGCGTCGGCGAGCACATCGCGGTGGTGTGGAACCGGTTGTAGGAGATTCCTTCCTTGGCGATTCGGCTCAGCGTCGGCGTGTGGATCTCGCCGCCGTAGCTGTCCGTCTGACCGGGACCGACGTCGTCGATGATCACGATGAGGATGTTCGGTGCGTCCTTTCGCAGATGGCGCTTGGCCGTCAGCGGGCTGTAGGTCGACTCCTGCATCGTCGGCCCGGCGATGCTGCCGGACGGCTTGGGTGGGAACGGGAGAATCTCCTGCGCCCAGGCCGGCAGCGCAAGACTCGCGCCCAGCACGAGAGGAAGGAACCAACTGAACCGTGTCGGTTGCATGGGCTACTTTCCCGCCGCTGCCGGCTTCGGCATGACTTGCAGCACGTAGAAGCCCTTGCCGACTGCAGTCGGGAAGTAGACCCGCCCGCCGAAGCCCGGCGGGGTCAGCGCGTTGATCGCCAGCGGCTCGAAGAAGTCCGACTCGGCGATGATCTTGCCGGTGCCCGCATCGCGCCAGGTCAGCTGTTCCTTGTAATTGGCGGTGAAGAGCGCCCCCTTTAACGGTTCCTTCTCGACGTTGCGCTTCATGTTCGTCAGTAACAGCAGGCGCTTGTCCGGCGGTCCGAACAGCGGCTGGAAGGTGGTGGTGGCGTCGTCGAGCACGAAGGCGACCTTCAGCTCTCCGGTGACCGGGTCGAGCTTGATTCCTGCGACTTTGCCCACGCCCATGTCGGCCGAATAGATCATGTTGTTCTGCGGGTCGGCGCCGCATTTTGGCGGGGCGAAGCTCCACTCGCCCTTCTTGAGCGGGCCGAACGGAAAAACGATCTGCTTCTTGTTCGCGTCCTTCTGGCTGGCGACGACGATGCTCGATGCAACCTTCTCGCTGCCGGCGCCATTCAATTGGAAGGCGATCCAGTCGCCGACGAGGCTCGGCGCCGTGGCGGTGGTCTGGCCCTCCTGCATCGGATGGATGATCCAGGATTCGTCGGCCGACAGCTTCCTCGCCGCCGGATCCCAAAAATAGCGCCGCGCGCTCTTGTCCATGCCGATGTAGATGGCGATCCTGCCCTCGTACATCGTCACGATGTGCGGCGACGAGGCGGGCTCCGGCAGCTCGAGGCTGTCGAGCACCTCGAGCGTGTCCGGATCGACCGCCACCAGCATGGAGTTGGGCTGCTTCATGCCTTCCTCGGCCGCGCACTTGATGATCGCCATCGTGCCCTGGAGCTTGCAGCCGGGCGGTCGAGTCTGGTCCTTCATGATCAGCGTGCGGTCGGACGCGATCGTCATGTGCTTGAAATTGGTATCGATGGCTGGCGCCGTGCCGCTGGGCAGAGTGTTGTGCTTCAGGATCAACCCGTTGTCCGCGTCCATGAGCACGATCTGATTCGACCAGGAGAAGGCAATGTTGCCGTTCTCGAGGATGTTGAGATTTGCGTTGCCGATCCAGTGGCCCGAGGCATTCAGGTTGTCGAGGTAGGTCCGCCAGATCTGCTTGCCGGTGGCGGCGTCGGCCTTGGCGACGAAGGGCCCTGCCATGTTCGGATCCTCGAGCGTGGGAAACTCGCCGCCGACGATGTATAGCTCGCCCGGTTTGCGGTTGTTGATGTAGGAGATGCCCGGGTAGTCGTCGGCACTGCGCCAGGCGTAGACGCTGTTCGGACCGTCGCGCGAGCCGAGGAAGCTCGCACACGGAAACAGGCCGCTTCGCTCGCTGTCCGAGATCTCCGCGCCGTTCAGCGAGGAGTAGTAGCCCGGAGTCGGAATTTTCTGCTGGCAGGCGAGCTCCTTCGCGTACAGCCTCACTTCGCCCGGCAGCGGGCCGTTGGCCGCGACCTGGTTCGGAGTGAGGCCGACTTTCGCGACGTGCTGCTCCACCTTTGCGCCGATGACCGTTCCGGCCAGGCGGTAGACGATGACCGCGAGCACGACGACGACGGCGAGCCCGACAAGCTTGAGTTTTCCCGACCGTGTCACGTCCGATCTCTCCCTTGTCCTCGCTCGTTTCCTACTTCTTCAGCCCGTTGGCCTCGAACTCCGCCTTGGTCGTGTACTCGCCGCGTGGGTAGTACGGTCCCATCACGGCTTCCTCCATGCCGGGCTTGGTCACGTGGTTGGGGCTCTCTTTCCAATTCGGATCGTTGGCGATGATGCGCAGCATTAGCATGCCGAAGTCGGGGCGGTTCTTTGGCCCGTCGATGCCTTCGCCGCGCGGACTCCACTCGATCCATGCCACGCCGTTCTCGGCCGTCGCGTTCGCCGGCCGGTCCTCCTTGCGGCTGTACACGATCGTGTAGTTGCCGTCCTGGTCGAGCGGGACCTGCATGTCGGTCAGCGCATCGACGATCTGTCCGGACGGCATCGCCTCTGCGCTGACGAGCGACCAGTACTGGGTCTGCGCCGCGGGCATCACCTCGAGACCCTTGCCGCCGGAGCCGGCGTAGGTGTTCGGGAAGGTCGGCATCTTGCCGCGCATCACGTAGACCGGGCCGAATTTCCGCGAAAGCTGGATCAGCATGTACTCGGTCTCCGGATCCCCGCCGCCGTCGATGGCGCTGGCGAAGGGAATCTTGGCGCGTTCCTCAGGGGTCTTGAACGAGCCGAGGATCGAATACTTGATGTTCCAGTACTTCTCCCACTTGGGCTCCTTGCGCGCGGGCGTAGTCGCCGGTTCGAGCGTGGGGTCGTTGTCCTTCGCGTGCAGCAGCATCTCCCACTGCTCCGCGGTAACGGGCTGCTTGGTGGCGCCCGGGAACGGCCGCGCGAACTGCCTGACGACCTCTACTGCCGACAGCTTCGTGCCGTCGGCGAGCGTGCCCGTGTAGGTCGGCAGCCCGGGTCCCCTGGCGGGCGTGTCCGCCGGGCCCCACCCCGCGCCGTCGCTGCCCTGGTCGGCGAGATAGGTGCGGTTGACGAACTGAAGCTCGTCGCCACCCTTGCCGACGTAGAGCGTGTTCGCCGCGCGCTGCTTCTTATCCGCCGGAGCATCATCGGCCACGATCCGCAGAGTGAAGTTGCGCTTCGCGGCGAGCCGACTCGCGCCAACCCGGAACGGGTTGGTGGAGCCCGGATCCGGCTCGATCTGTGGCCCCGCGAGATCCTCGCCGATCGAGACGAACGTGCCGCGCTCTGCCTTGTAGAGCGCGAACTGGAAATACCGGGCCCGCGGAAAGGTGTAATTCAGCGTCAGGCTCGCGCCGGCCGGCAGCGCCAGGCGACCGATGAAGTACGTCGACTGCATGTCGGGCCACAGATTCGGGTTCTGGATCGGCCGCGGGTACTCGAGGAAGTTCCAGTAGCCCCAGCCGCGGGGTCCCTGGAACAGGCCGTCGTGGCCGTAGCGCGTGTCGGTGCGGATGAAGTTCTCGAGCGACTTGTCGCCGAAGCGCTTGACGTCGAGCGCGTCGAGGTTCCGCACCGGCACGAGTGCGGGCGGCTTCCACGATCCTTTCCCAAGCGGATACACCGAAGGCTTGTCGGTCTTCGGCCAGTAGAGGCGCATTGCGATGAACATCGGGCCGTCCGGCGCCGGCAGCCAGTTCGACTCGCGCGCCTTGCCGGGCGAGTCCTTCTGGACGTAGATCGTGATCGAGCCGTCGCGGTTCTTCTGCAGCTCCGGCAGCATCGGCGAGTTGACGAGATACCTGTTGATCGGGTTGTCGATCAGGAGCTGCGTGCGCCCGTCGTACATCGTGATCGACCAGAATGCGTTGACCGGTGGCAGCTGCCCCGCCGCGAACGTCATCTGGTAGGTGTGCTTGCTGCCGTCGAGCGCGATGCCGTTCGCGTCGTTGCGCGTGTAGGGATAGACCGCCTCGGCCTCGCTGTTGCCGTAGATGCCGAGCTTGGCGGCGGCGGCGCGCAGCGCCCAGTTTCCCTTGTAGAACTCGCGGCTGCCTGCGGCGGCGCCGATCTGCCAGCCGTTGACCACGGTGCCGACACTCTCGGCGGTCTTGCCGATCTTCGCGAACGCGGCCTTCACACCTTCTCCGACCGCAGCTTTCACCGCCGGGGGGGCGTCCTTGTGAGGCGCCTTCTTGCCCGGGCCGATGCCGATGCGTGCAAGCTTCTCGCGCAGCGGCTTCTCCACCGCGGCCGTTCCGACCGGCGGGCAGAACTGCAGCAGGAAGTCGAGGTACTCGGCGAACTTCGTCGTGAATGCGTCTTGCTCGAACTTCAACCAGTCGATGGCCGGCGCCGCGGGCGGCGCCGGCTGGCCGAGAAAGGCCGAGAGCGGCTGTACCTTGTAGCCGGCCTGGATCTTCTCGACGTTGGGCATGTCGGCGGGGTTGAAGAGCTGGGTGCGGTAGACGACCAGCGTGAACTGGGTTTCACTGCGGAAGACTTTATTGACGCCCTTGGGCGTCGCGCCTTTCCAGTCGGGCCCGGCGACGGCGAAGCAGCCGGCGTCGTTGCCGGTGGCGCGGCTGCCCATGTACCCGTAGTTGTCGGAGTACAGGTCGACGAGCTGCACGTCGTAGTAGCGCGCCTTCTCGATCTCGGGCATGCACATCACGAAGGGCTCCGTGCGCAAGTCGAGCATCGCCATCGAGTACGGCGTGTCGCTGTTGGGTGTGCTGATGCCCGTGTCCTTGGGCGTGAACACGCGCGCCTCGTTGTGGAGCTGGTTGATCGGCGCCTTGTACTGCCCCGAGTTGGGGTCGATAAAGAATTTGTACATGACGGCGTAGCCGACGACCATCGGGAAGCCGTAGAGGTAGGCTTCCTCGGCAACGGCCCTGGCCTCGGCGAGGACGCGCTTGTCCTGTGCTGCACAGGGAATGGCAAGCGCAGATGCGAGCAGCGCGAAAGCGATCAGAAGCCGCTTGAGGATGGTCCACTGCATAAGTCGCTCCTTGACATGTTGCGGCGGCATGGGCGCGGATCCTGGAAGAATCCGCTCACGATCCCCGCACTTGAATCCTTGCGCTCGACTAAACGTCAAGCGCGCCCGCCATGGCGCGAGTATTGGCCGCGTGTCCGCGCGGCGGAATACGACCTAGGTAGTATCGACCGCACCGAGCGCCCGACTCAACCAACCTTTCAGTGCCGGTCGGAGTCGCCCAGGGTAGACGCAGTCCGCATACGCCTGAAAGATCCCCGGGCTATCCGGGGGATCGATTCGATCGCGTCCTGAATCGGGCCAATACCACGCGTTCAAGCACGCCGGTGTCGACGACTGACAACGCTCGCAAAGGGTGGGTCAATCATCGCGGCGAGCGCGTCTCGCCGTCCACGGCGGGCGGGGCTGAAGAATAGACTGCGACCAGGCGCGAGATCAGCACGGCGACATAGAACAGGCCGACGATGGCTTCCACGATTGCAAGCATCTGCGTCACTCTCGACGCTGGCACGACGTCACCGTATCCCACCGTGCAGAGCGTGATGAAGCTGAAGTAGAAAGCGCGGAAGCCGTCCAGTTTGGCGCTCGCATCCCCGCTGATGACGAATGCTCCGGGGTCAATCTGGGCAGCCATGGCATACGCGGGCACCCACAGCAAGCCGAGCATCAAATAGCCGGAGAGCGCGGCGCACAGCACGTTGGCGTCGACCCTGGGGGTGTGCAAAACGAACCGAAGAATATTCGCCACCACAAAAGCGAAGAACACCATCCCGGCCAGCAGATACACGACCGGGGAGATCAGATCGGGGCGTGCGAAGTTGATCCACCTGGTCGCGAGGGCCGTAGCGACCAGCAGAAGCGCCACGCTCAATGTACGGCCTCGCGCCCCGACCGCCAGCACGGCAAACACCATCACGACGGTCAGCAGAAGCGCCTCGATCGGAACTCCGTACGAGAGGTCCTGCACGAAAGGCGCTGACAGGAACAGCAGTCCGATCGCCGCGAGCAGCCACACGGCGGAATTTCGGAACAGGCCGGGATTCTCGGAACGCGTCACTTCGGGAGATCTTTCAAGGCATGGGCCAGGGGCGCGCTGGGAATCTGGACCAGCCCGCCGAAGGGGCGATCCAGTTCCAGAATCAGAAAGATCGCTGCCGAGACCGATAGCGCGGAGGCGATCAGAGCCACTGCGGTGGTGGTGTTGGGAGGCGCCAGCAGGCTGAATCCCAGAAAAATAAGAACCAGCCAGACAATGACGGCCACCAGCAGCGGCACGGAGATGGACGGGAGGGACTGCGCCAGCAGTAGCGCGCGAAGCTGCGCGAGGTCCACGACCAGCACGGAAGCCTGGGTCTTCAAGGCGCGTTGCGTCTCGTCACGCGGGTTCAGGGCATGAACGGCTGAAAACACCAACTCTCCGGCACGGGTGCTGGGCGGCGATCGATCGGGCGCACCGACATTCTCCGGCCAGAGTTGGTTTACTCCTGCCTGCACGGCAGATCGAAGCTCAGCGCGCGCCGGCGCGGCCGCAGGTCCGAGGTCGCTCAGGACGCGGTCGAGGAACGAGATCTTGGCCGCCATCTGAATGATATGGCTGCGCGATGTATCGTAGGAATTCTTGGCGGAACCGATCAGCAGGCTCAGAAGCAGCGCAGTCATGGTCGCAACCAGCCCCATGGCCAGTTTCACCGTGTCCTTGGACTCCGCACTCAGATGATCCTCGGGAATGTGGCGACGCACTGATCTTCCGACCAACACGGCGCCAGCGAGGCATCCGAACACGAGAACGGCGGTTAGCGTAGTGTTCATCCGTGAATTTCGTACGCAGTACAGCACTTGCGCTGTTCGTCGGCGCGCTTGTCGCCGGATTCTTCTACCGCACGCTCTTTGAAGGAGACCGCAGCGAGCCGCCCGTGACAGGTCGCTGAACGGTTTCCCCCGAAGTACACCTTCAGCACGTGCGGGGCACACCCCGCCACCTCGTGCCGCTCCAGCAAACGCCTAGGGTGCGGGCCCATCGAGCCGACGCACCGCGCTGGCGACGTCCTGGGCCAGGCGCGCGACGGCGCGGCTGTGCGCGGCGGCGAGTGCGTCGTAGCCCTTCTCCTGCGCCGGTTCGCGCAGGGTCGTGCGCCCGGCCTCCGTCCTGCTGTCTTTCGTCCTGCGTACCGTCCACACGGCGTCGAGCGATGCCGACTCGCCGGGCGCCGATCTGAAGCTCTGGACCTCGATCGCGACGCGGTAGTCGGCGTCGCCGCTCAGCGTCTGCGGAGACTGCGTCACGCGCGGGGTGCCGAGCATCGCAATGAGGTTCTCGCCGACCACGCGCGAAATGTTGTCCTGGAGCGGTGCGGCCCAGCGATTGAACTCGTCCAGCCGCACCTCGTTCGGGCCGGTCGTGACAACGATCTGCGGGCGGTCCACTTCCGCCGGCACCGACACCGGACCCACCGAGATTGAAATCGTCGAGGATGTTCCGGCGGAAGCGGCCGGCGCGCTGAGCGTGTAGAAATGCGATGGCGGCGTGGACGCGCATCCGCTGGCGAGCAGCAGGGCGGCGCAGGGAACCAGCAGAGTGGCGAAGCGGCGCATCAGGGTTTCTCCTCGGTCTTGCCGCGGATCAGCGCGTCGGGATGACGCTCGAGATAGTCGGTCAGTCCGCGCAGCGAGCGCGCCGCGCGGGCAACCTCGTCCATCGCATCGCGAAACTGCTGCTGTCCAGGCGCATCGGTGCCGACAATCGTTGCGTCGGTATTCTTGAGCATCTTGTCGGCGGAGGCCATCGCGCTGCGAAACTCCTCGATCGCCGGCTTGAGCGCGGGCGTGACGTCGGTGTCGATGTGGTTCAGCGCCCGGTCCGCGTCCTTGAGCGTCTTATCGAGCGACTGAAGCGCCTTCCTGCTGTCGGCGCCGATCTCTTCGTACTGCAGCTTGTCGAGCTTCGCGAGAATGCTGGAGACCTTCGCCTCCAAGTCCGGGAGAACGCTTGGGACCGTCGGTAGCACCGGTTTGTCTTGGCTGAAATTCACCTTCACCTTCGGCGCATCGGGATGGAACTCGAAGGCCACGTAGAGCTGGCCGGTGAGCAGGCTCCCGGTCTGGAGCTGGGCGCGCATGCCCTTCTGCTGGATCATCCGCGCGAAGAACGCGATGCGCTGCTTGTTGCTGCGCGCGATCGCGTCGGCTGAGCTTGCTTGCTGGGAGCGCAGGCGCGCGACGAGGCGCTCCGGAAAGGCGACGATCTCGACGCGCCCGCGCAGGTTCTGCGTCGCCGGGTCGAAGTCGAGCCCCACGTCGGTGACCTCGCCGCCGGGCAGCCCGAGGAGGGTGACGGGCGCGCCCACGGACAGGCCGCGCAGCGACTCGTTGAAGAAAAGCACGTACCGCTGCGCGATTGGGTCCGGCTGCTTCATCGCGGTGACCTGGTCGCCGAAGAGCGGGAACGCCGAGTCGGCGGCGGCAGGCTCGGCCGCGGGGGCGAATGGCGGCGAGTCGAACGCCAGACCGCCCTCGACCAGCGCGGCCAGAGATTCCATGCGCACGTCGACGCCGCCAGCGCCTACCGAGACGTCGATTCCGCTCGCGTTCCAGAAGCGGGTTTCGCCGGTGACGTACTTATCGTAGGGCGCGTTGACGAAGATCTTGACATCGATTGCCTTGCCGTCGCTTGCCAGGCCGTACTCCGTGACTTGCCCCGCCTGCAGGCTGTGGTAGTAGACCGGAGCGCCGATCCCCAGCGACCCGAGCCGGGGGGCCTTGAGGACAAACCGCCTGCCCGGCAGACCGGTGACGACCGGCGGCGTCGCGAGTCCGATGTATTCGCGCCGCTTGGTAGTCGACTTTCCGACCTCGAAGCCGATGTAGTTGCCCGACAGCAGCGTGCCGAGACCGGACACCCCGGTGAGCGAGATACGCGGCTCCACGACCCAGAACTTCGCGTCCTCCACCATCAGGCCCGCCGCGTTCTTGGCGATCTTCGCCGTCACCGTTACCTTGGTGTAGTCGTCGGAAAGATCGACCGCCGTGACCTGGCCGATGTTCACGTCCTTGTACTTGATGAAGGCTTTGCCGGCCTCGAGGCCCTGCGCGGCGCTGAAGACGATGGTGATGGTCGGGCCCTCGCTCAGGATGCGCTGCACCGCGATCCCGATGGCCACCACCGCGGCGAGGATCGGGATGACCCATACGACCGAGATGCGCCGGTGCTTTTTCGGCACGACGGTCGCCTGCGGAAGGTCGTCGCGTTCGGTGCTCGTGGCCATGTCAGCGCTCCATGCTGGTGGCGGAATCCCAGATCAGACGGGGATCGAACGTCTCGGCCGCGATCATCGTCAGCACGACCACTCCCGCGAAGAACAACACCCCCGGACCGGGCGCCACTGACATCAGCGGTTGGAGCTGCACGAGGGCGACGGTGAAGGTATCGACGAACACGTCCAGCATCGACCAGCGGCCGATGAACTCGACCATCCGGTACAGGCGCGTCCGATCGCGGGCGCTGCCGCGAACGCCGCGCTGAACGGTGATCAGGAGATAGGCGAGCGCGATCAGCTTGCCGAGCGGAACCATCACGCTCGCGACCAGCACGATGAGCGCGAGCGGCCACGATCCCGAGGTGTAGAGGAACACGACGCCGCCCATTATGGTGTCCGGCTCCGTGGACCCGAACGCGGTCGTGTTCAGCACCGGCAGGGCATTCGCCGGGATGTAGCAGATCGCGGCGGCGATGACGAGCGCCCACGTGTACTGGATCGAGTGTGGGTGACGGAATTCGAGCTCCCCGCCGCACCGCGGGCAGTGCCCGGGATGCTCCGGGTGGACCGGCCGCGACAGCAGGTGACACGTCTCGCACGAGACGAGGCCCGCCTGCGCCGCCGTGATCGCGGCGGTGGTCATTGCGCACCCTCCGCGCGAGTGACCGCAATCGAAGACGGCACGTCGCCGCCAGCCCATTCGACCCGCCTCCACACCTCGCGCGGGTCGAAAGTGACCGTGATCGCGGGAAAGAGCGCCATCAGGGCGCCGACCGCAAACATCCCCACGCCCGGGTCTACCGTTGCCAGCTCGGCGATCTTGATCAATGCTACAAGGATGCCCAGCATCATCACCTCGTACATCGACCAGGGCTGCATGGATTGCGCCCAGCGCAGCATCTCCCCGACCCAGTGCGGTGCGGGCGATCTGCGCGCAGCCAGCAGGACGATCAGCATGAACAGGATGTAGAGCGCCGGGGCGATCACGGCACAGAACGCCACGATCGTCGCAGTTATCGGTTCGCCCAGTTCCCACATCTTCAGCGTTCCACCGATGATGGTCGTGCTCGCGCTGCGGCCGACCGCCGACAGGCCCATCAACGGCGCCGTGTTGGCGACCACGAAGGCAATCGCAGCCGTGAGCGTGAGTGCGAGCGGACGATCGATCGGATCGTGCGGTGCGGTGGCGAGAATCTGGCTGCAACGGGCGCAACGCGCCCGGTCTCCGTGGTCGAGCGACGGAATATCCTGCAAAAGATCACAGTCGGGGCAGGCGATGGTTTCCATCATCACAGCGGTGTGCAAGCGCCGTGCATGACGAACGCGCCGTCGCGGTCGGCGGCGGTCGCGACGATTTGCCCGCTCGCCTGGTCGAGCGCGATCGCCCAGGCGAACCCGAGCTCGGTTCCCTGGAGCAGCAGCTGCTCCTCGCTCTTCTCCATCGTGACGATCGGCGAGGTGCGCTCGGGCCCGACGACCACCTTTCCGGCAAAGTCGATGCGCAGGAAGGCGGGTGCGCCCATGACGAGTGGGGCGCCGTGATAGCAGGGCAGGCCCGGCGAGCATTCCATTGCTGAGTGCGTCGCACAGATGAGCGTCTTCGAGCCGTCGAAGTCAGCGGCGGAGGCGAGCGACGCCATCGTGATGGCGGCCGCGGTGAGGGTGACGCGAATGAGCTTCATCATGACGGCGTCACTTGCTCGTGTAGCCGCGGCCTTCCAGGCACGCGGAGAATGCGCGGTTGAAGGTGTTGAGCGACTGCTGCCGGGCGCTCGCTGCCTGCTGGTTCTGGGCCGTCTGTGATTGCCGCGCCTGGCGACCGCCCGCCAGCGTGCCGACGACCGCGCCGATGGCCGCCCCCTTTCCCGCGTTGCCGGCAATCGCGCCGATCGCGAGCCCGCCGAGGGCGCCGCCTGCGGCACCGACTACCCGCTGACCTCCGCCGACCGCCGGTCCGGTCTGTACCGGGGGCGGCGTCGCCGCAAGGGCCACCGGATCGACGCCGGTCCGCTGCTTGGCCCAGGCGGAACATTCGCCTTCGTCGCGGCTCTGCTGGGCGGCGCTCTGGCCTTTCGCGGGGTAAACGATCGGCTGCTGCGCCCACGCCCCGAGCGCGGCGCAAAGCGCTGCGCCACCTGCAATCGCCCTCAATTTGCGCGTGCACATGCTGAATTGCCGTCCGCGATCTGCACGCGTAGCTCCCTGAATCTGGTTGCATGCGGTTGCATGCACCGCGCGAGTATTCGCCGCTCGTCCAGTGCGGGGAATACGACCTTGGTGTTACAGGGGAAGCGCTCGCGTCGTTCGCGGCGCGGCTCGGCCGATGCGGGCAGAGCGCAGGATCCGGAACCGGATTATTGCGGGGCGAGCGGCTTTCCAGGCGTACCGCCAAATTCGCGCACGACCGCCTGGTAATCGGGCGACTGGCGCATCAGCTGGCCCGCGACATCGCGCAGCTTGTCGATGTCCTCGGGCGGAAGCACGAAGCTCGTGGGCAGGTTCTTGAAATAGGCGCGCTCCTTCGGATCACGGATCGCCTCGAAAGCGACATCGACCACCTGCAGCGTGACCTTCGGTACGCGCGCCTCGGCCTGTGCCTCGGTCGCGCCGGCCAAGCGCAGGCGCGCGACCAGCAGCTCGCGCCGCCATTCGATGATTGCGGCGCGATCCTTCAGCGTTTCCACCGTCTCGTAGGAGTAGCGATCGATCGGCACGCCCGTTGACTGCAGCAGCTGGGCGATCATGCCGGGCGGCGATTCCTCGCGGTCCCAGTCGCTGCTCGGAGTGGCTTGCGAGTTGACGACCAGCAGGACGATGCGCTTCACGACGCCGAAGCCGACCTCGCCGCGGTACTTCGCGCTCGCGCCGAGCTCCTCGAGCGTCTCGATGATGCCGCGGACTCCGATGTTGTCCGACACCCCGCCGTCGACGAGGTGGAGGTATGGGCGGTCCTTGCCGTCCTGAAAGGTCTCCATCTCAATGTAGCGCTGAAACGCGCGCGCCGAGGGCCGGGCGCGGCCTTCGGTCTTGGCGACGTCGGCCACCCAGGGCGGGTACTGGTAGCCGCAGGTCCCGCCGTAGTTGTTGTAAGTCACCGCCGAAAGCACGACGGGGACGGCGGACGAAGTCGCTGCCGCGCGCGCGAGATGCACCGTGTTCAGGTTCGAGCAGATCATGTCGAAATCGTTCTGGAAGAAGGCGAACCGCGATCCGGTCGTAATGTCGGTTCCGGTCGCGACCGCGACCGGACCGCCCTTTTTGAGGAGATCGGCGTAGGTCGCGCCGTCGAACAGGATCTCGTCGTAGAGCTCGGCGGCGAGTTCCGAGCGCCCGGCGGTCCCGCCGATGAACTTCCACCAGTTGAACGGATTCAGCGAGCGCGACACCAGCTCACCCTGCACGTCGCGCTTGAGGAAGCGCTGCTCGTACTCCTCGAACAGGCGGTCGCCGTAGAGCGCGTAGGCGAGCGCGGTGAAGCTGCCTCCCGACACGCCCGTTATCAGGTCGACCTCGTCGATCATCCGGCGATGCTTGCCGTCGACGACGATCTCGGTTCGGCGCAGTTCCTCGAGGACGCCGTACGCGAACGCGGCGGCCCGCGTGCCGCCGCCCGAGAAGGACACCACGAACAGCGTGCTGAGCTCGTTGTCCTTGCGCTTCGGGATCAGGAGATTCGGACGGTACCCGGCCTTGAGATCGACATGGGTGATAGGCTCGTTGACCGGCCGGGTGGCGCAGCCGGCGAGCGCTGCCGCCACGAGAATTCCTGCTATGACTGACGATAGGCGCATACCTTCTCCTGGTCCTCGACCGGCTCTCGCAGCTTTCGCGTTGTCCCTGCGCGCCGCCGCGTACCTCATCCGCAAGCGCCTCCCAGCAGTCCGGCCTTCAGGTCGTCGTTCGGCGGATTCGGGCCCAGCCAGATGGAGAGCAGGGCGTGCGCAAAGTCGTCGCCCGCGATCGTCCCCTTCACGGCGCCCTTCACAGACACCTGCGTGCCCGCGCCCGGCTTGTGGACGAAGCGCAGCTGCTCGCCGGTCTTTACATCCGTCATCAGCGCCTCAAACGCTTCGATACGGTCCTTGAGCGCCGGGATCAGGCTCTTGGCATTGTTCTCGAACCCTTCGTTCCACCCTTTGACCAGGTCGGAGCGTCCCACGTCGCGCACGAATTGCAGGACGAGCTGGAAGGGGGTGTTCGGTTTCAGGATGGCCGACGCGTCGGTCGATGTCTGCGCGACATAAAGTGCGGCGACGTAGACGTTGACCTTGAACATCGTCGCCTGCCGCAGGCCGAGGCCGTTCAGCTTGAGCATCGTGCCTTCGGCCTGCATCTGATCGGGAAAGGTGACGCCCTTGCATTCCCTGGCGTGCGCCGACGCGACACTAGTCACCAGGAACAGGCTGGCCAGAAGCTGGAGCAAATTCCATTTCATGACTGCCTCCCTCAAAATCATTGGCGGACCGGAGTATAGCCGCTTGGCATCAGAGCCCCGCGCCCCAGCGATACTGCCACGCGATGCCGATCAGATCGAAGTCGTTGCCAGTGCGCGCCGACACGCCGCTGCTGGCGTAGAGCTTGATTGAGTTGTGGAGGCTCAAGGGAAAGGCGAGGGTCCCGCCGAAGCGCCAGTTCTGCTGCAGGTCCTCGCGCAGCACGCCATTGAACGTCGTGCGGCCACCGGTGAAATAGGTGGCGTCGAGCGATCCCCAGATTCCCCGCGTGAAGCTGTAGATCGCATGCCCTTCGAACGAGTAGAGCGGCGCCTGCGAGATGGTGTTGCCGTGGAAGAAGTTCGTGTTGTCGGTAAACAGGGTGACCGCCGCAGTGGTCTCGAGTATCCAAGGGCCCAGCGCCTTGGAAACGCCAATCTCGGACTTGAAGGACCAGCGGTTGGTGCCGATGTTGACCGCCTTGTTGTCGTCGTACTGGCCGAGCGGCGCGGTCACCCGCAGGCTCGCACCGACGATCAGGTCCTGCTCGTAGCTTGCAAACTCCTTCAACGAAAGCGAAGGGGCGCCGTAGAGATTGACCGACAGCTTGAACGCCGGATCGGCAAAGCCCGAAACGTCGCGCGTCTGGGGTCGACCCGCGAACTCCGCCGTCCCGGTCAGGCCGCCGTACGGGACGATGACACTGAGCTTGGCCGACTGGCCCCAGAAATCGAGCACCCGCGCATAGGCGAGGACTGCGCTGTTGGTCGTGAGCTGGGGACTGGTGATCGGCAGGGAGCTGTCGAACGCCGCGCCGCCCTGCGTGTACACGTAGCCGGCGACCAGGAAATTCAAGCCTATCGGCGCGTTGGAGTAGGAGCGCGGCTCCATGTCCTGTGCGCGCGCGCTGGACGCGGCCCCGAGAAAAAGCGCCGCAGCGAGATAGATCGTCGCGCGAATACCAGCTGCGAGGCTCATCAGTCCTCCCGCCGCCCCAAATGGTATCTTTACTTCTGCTGCTTCGCTTCGGTGATCCGCGCCTTGCAACCGGCCGAGACTTCCGACGCGCTCTGCTTGAGGCATGCGGCGATACGGCCGCCACCCGGCTGGATGCCCTCGCACAGGAAGTGGATGTCCTCCTCGCAAGCCTTGTTCACTTCCTTGAGGATCTGTTTCATCTGCCCCACGCGCTGTTTGCAGGGCGCCGAAAGCTGGGCGGCGTTCTTCTTCAGGCACGCGGCAACCTGACCGCCGCCGGGCTTCGCATCGGGACAGAACTTGGCAAGATCTGCCTTGCAGCTCGGCGTCTGGGCGAGCGCGCTTCCGCCGAGCGCGACGCCAAGACCGACCACCGCGCCCGCGAGGATGCGTCCGATTACGGATTGCTCCCGTGTCATGTCGTCCTCTCCCGGGTTTCAGTCAGAAGGATCCCCCGGATCGGAGTATTCGCCGCAATCCGCAGGGGGAGATATACGACGATGGTCTTACGATCGAGGGCGCGCACAAGGTCGAGTCAGCGCGAGGCCGACTCGGGCGTGGACAGTGCGAGGCGCTCGGCCATCCTGACGAGGTCGGCCGCGGACGTGGCGCACATCTTCTCCATAACACGGCCGCGATGGATCTTGACGGTCGACTCGGCAGCGCCGAGCCGATCGGCGATGAGCTTGTTGAGCAGTCCCGCGGCCACGAGCGCGAACACTTCCCGCTCGCGCGGCGTCAGGGACTCGTAGCGTGCGTTGAGGTCGGCATCCTGGGCGCGTTCCGCGGCAAGCGAGTGGCTCCGCGCAAGACCCTCCCGTACCGCCGCGAGCAGCTCGCGCTTGGTGAACGGCTTCGCCAGGAAGCTGACCGCGCCCGCTTTCATCGCGTGCACCGTGGTCTGAATATCGCCGTGCCCGCTGATGAAGACGATCGGCAGCGCGCGCCGGGCCTGCGCGAGCGAGGCTTGCAGATCGAGCCCGCTCAACCCGGGCATGCGAATGTCGCTCACGATGCAGGCGACATCGGCCTCGGGGGCCCGCTCGAGGAAATCCTGCGCCGACTCGAACGCCTCGACCGCGAAGCCCTCCCGCTGCAGCTGCCGTTCGATGGCGCGGCGCATCGAGGGTTCGTCGTCGATCACGAAGACTGTGCCCGTCGTGGGACGTGCAACCGTCATCCGTGGAACCGACGGGACCTGCTCCACCTGCTGCGCGGGAAGCTCGATCCGAAAGGTGGTGCCAACGCCGGGCGCCGATCGTGCCGACAGGGTCCCGCCGTGCGCGGCGATGATCGTTCGGCTGATCGAGAGCCCGAGTCCCATGCCGCCGGGTTTGGTGGTGAAGAAAGGCTGAAAGATGCTTGCCAGGGTCGGATCGTCCATTCCACGCCCGGCGTCGGTGACCTCGATGCAGATGCGCGCATCGGATTGACTGGCGCGCATCGTGATCTGGCGCGCACCGGGTTCGTTTCCTGATACTGCGTCGCAGCTGTTCAGCAGAAGATTCAACAGCACCTGCTCCATCTGCACACGGTCGCCCGTGAACGCGGGGAGCGAATCCGGGAGATCGAGCGTGATCTCGATTCCCTTCCCGGTTGCCTCGTTCGCAAGGAGGCGCAAGACAGCGTTGACGAGCTCGCGCAGATCGAGCGGGGCTCGCTGCACCTCGCCCCGGCGCAGGAATCGGCGCAGCTGCTGGATCAGCTCGCCCGCGCGCCGGTCGTCGGCGACGATGTCCGCAATCGTCGCGCGCAGCTCGTCCACGTCCGGCGACCGCGTATCGAGAAGCTCCGCCGCGATTTCCGCATTCGCCAGGCTGGCAGCGAGCGGCTGGGTCAGCTCGTGCACCAGCGATGCCGCAAAGACCCCCATCGTGCCGACTCGGGCGGCATGGGCCGCCTGTGCCTGCGCTTCCTGCTCGCGGCGTTCCGCTTCCTGGCGCGCGAACACGCTGGCGAACACCTCGCCGAGCAGCTGCACGCGTGGTACCAGTTCGTCGGGCCAATCGCGATCCTCTCGCAGAGTGCCGAACGAGAGCGCGCCCACCACCGCGCTGGAAACCGTGAGCGGCACCATCACCGCGGCGCGGATGTGGAGCGAGCGCAGCCACGCCAGGTCTGCGGATGCTTCCGCTGGAAGGTCCGCGTGGCGCGCAAAACGGACGACGGATCCACTGCAGAGTTGCGCGCTGATCCAGGGAATCACCGCCGCCCCCGTCGTAACGTCCGGCGGCGGCGTGCCATCGGCGAGCCACCGGTGCGTCTTGGTGAACTCGCGCCGGTCTCCGTTGCGCCGCCACAGGGTCGCGCGCTCCGCACCAAGGATGCGCGCCATGTCACGCAGGCCCGCTTCGATCACGCGATCCTGTTCCGCGCGGGGGGCCGTGAGCAGGGTGGCAAGGACGTCCGACGCGAGTCGCTCGAACGCGATCGCCGCGTTGAGCCCCTCCTGGGCGCGCTTGTGCGCGAGCGCGTTCGCGAAGACGGTGGCTAGCACGCCGGCCCGTGTGACGAGGTTCTCCGGCCACGTGCGCTCGCTTCGCAGGCAGGCGAAGCCGAGCAGACCGTTAATCTGGTCGCCGACACGTGTGGGAACGGAGAGGTGTGATTTCACGCCGACCCCGGTGAAGGACGCTTTGTCGATTGAAGCCTCGGGAGGCATGTCGGCGACGCGCGGAACCACCACGGCATGACCTGCTCGAATACGGCTCATCACCCAGGGAAACCGGTGCGAATGCACGGCGAGCGGGACGCGCCGAACACCCGGCATGGACCACGTGTGCGTGACTATCGCCTCGTCACCCCGTCCCGTGAAGTGCGTGAGCTGAGTGCGATCTGTGCCGAGGGCATCCACGATCTGGCGCAGCGCGTCGGTAATCGCGGCGTCGGTCTCGGCGGCCGGTATATTGACGAAGCGTGCCGAGAGGTCGGCGAGCAGACGCTCGAAGCGCAGCGGCTCGTAGGAATCCGCGGGTTCGGAAACGGTGGAAGATAGTCGCACGCTCGTACGTCCGCGATTCGGACGGCGTAACCGGCTGGCCGCGCAATAAGGGGTTGACGGAGGGGTTGACTGGAGGGGGTGGGGAAAAGAGTATATATCCTTCAATTCCTTGCTGGAACCCGTCTTCCCATGGTCATGTCATCCCGGATCTCCCGGCGCCTGGTCGGATTGGCTTTGGCGATGTGCTGCCACGGTGCCGTCGCGCAAGGGCTCTATGAGGGGCCGGTCAAGGTGATCGTCCCCGTTTCACCCGGGGGCACGTCGGACATTGCCGCGCGGCTGGTGGCAGATGAGCTCGCGCGCACGCTCAAGCGACCGTTCGTCGTCGAGAACCGAGTCGGCGGAACCGGGCGCATCGCGGCGATGGCGCTCAAGAGCGCGGCACCGGACGGTGCCACGCTGCTGCTGACGCCGATCGCGGTGACCGTGATCGCCCCGTTCGTCTTCAAGCGGCTCGACTACGACCCGGTGAAGGATTTCGCGCCGATATCGCAAGTCGCCACCTATCAATTCGCGTTCGCGGTAACGTCAACGCTCCGCGCTCGCACGGTGCCGGAGTTCGTCGCATGGGCGAAGGCGCATCCGGACGAGGCGAACTTCGGCACTGCCGGCATAGGCTCGGCGCCGCATTTCATCGGCGCGATGATCGTGGCGGCGACTGGCGTCGAGATGCTGCACATTCCTCACCGAGGTTTCGCGCAGCTCAAGACCGAGTTGATGAGCGGCCGCCTTGCGGCCGGCATATCGGCGCTCTCCGACTTCACCGATCTGGATCGTGCCGGGCAGGTGCGCATCATCGCGACATCGGGTGCGGAGCGGTCTCCGCTCCTGCCACAGGTGCCGACATTCGCGGAACAGGGATATCCGGCGGTTGTGGCGAGTGGGTGGACTGCGTTATTCGCGCCGGCCGGAACGCCGAAGGCGGTAATCGATCAAATATCGGAAGCCGTCATCGCAGCAGTGCATGTGCCCGAAGTCAGGGAGCGTTTCGCGAGGCTCGGCATCGAGCCGACCGGCACGACGCCGCAGGCGCTCGCGGAGATCCTGGCCTCCGATTCGAAGCGCTGGAGCAGGGTCATCAAGGCGTCGGGATTCGTCGCCGAATGACACGTCTCAGGAATTTACGCGTGCCGGTCGCGGCACTGTGGCGCTCACTTCGGGAACATGAACTGCACCTGAACGCGCAGCTGCCAGTTCGCACCGTTGTCCGGGTGCACGACGTTGTAGTAGGCGCCGATTTGGCTGTTCACCGGCAGCTTGCCGAGGTGGAAGATGTGCCCGACAACCATGCCCAGTGGCACGGTCCATCGCTGACCGCTGTCTGCCTTCCAGTTAGCGGTGACGATCGGCGCCGAGCCGACGTAGGTGCCGCCAAGAAAGTTGTAGTTGAGGAACGGCTGGAGCAGGAAATTGCTGTAGGAGCCGCCGCGCCCGCTGCTGGAGAGCGACCAAACGTTGTTCACCAGTGCGCCATACACCCAGGGGCTGCCCTTTTCGATCCGCAGCACGACGGCAGTCGGCCCCAAGCCCCAGTTCTTGTTGCCGAGGCCGTTGGTATCGGTGGGCATCTGAGCGATCGCCCCGGCGCCCCAGATCAGGCCGCCCGGTCCGGGCTGGCTCGGCGACACGAATCCCGATAGCTGAAGATCGCCCAGCCCGAAAGTCGTGTTCTCGCCGGGTGTGGAGCCCGGTTGCCAGACGAGCGGCAGGATCGTGCGCGTGATGAGGTTCCACTCCGGATTGAGCTCGATCGGGATGACCGGCTGGATGTTCAGGATGTTCTGCGTGCCGCTCTGCGGGCCCGTGTTGAAATTGGTGTTGTTCTGGAACGGGACGCTCACCACGTTGCCGACCGGATTCTGCGACAGCTTCGCGAGCTCCTCGGCGCTCAACTCCGCGTGCGCCGACGTTGCGGCCGCGAGGGAAAGCGCGCCGAGCAGCGCACCGATCCAGGGTGCCAAGCGTGTAGTCAAAGCAGACACTTGCGTCCTCCATGGTCGCGAAAAGTTGAGCCTCTGCGCGACTATTCGACGCAGGTTAGGCGCGAAAAATATCCCATCATGATATGCGCAGCGATCGGCGCCCGTTCGTCGATGGGCGCTCGACACTTGCGAGGAGCACTAGAACGTCCAGTTGGCGTAGGCGCCCATGAAGAGTAGTCCGACGTTGCCGTAGGAACCGACAACATTGCCGCGCCCGCCAAGCGCCACCGGATTCGTACTCTGCAGGTTGACGTCGAGCGACCCGCCGTACAGATACTCTGCTGCGACGCCCCACTTCGCGGTTTTGCTCAACCGTTGCTCGGCGCCCACGCCGAAGCGCCATGCGGCGTTGGTGGGAAAGAGCGGCGAGACGGTGCCCCCCTGGAAGCCCGAATCGTACGCGATGCCGAAGTTGAGCAGCCAAGGGTCGCTCAGGCGGTACTGCGCGCCGGCGGCGACGTGCCAGGTGTCCTTGAAGGGAATGGCCGTGGTGAGGCTGGTGGGATTGTTAGGGTTATCGATGCCGAGCTGGATCTGGCCGAACTTTGACCACTGCTGCCAGCCCACGCTGCCAAGTACCGCCCAGCGATCGTTCACCTGCGAGAAGATGCTGCCCATCACCTGCTGCGGGACTTTCATCCCGATGTTGATGGTCGAGCTGAGCAGGCCGGCGGCCTGGAGGTTGGTACCGAGCGCACCCAGGTTCGACCAGTCCGGCGCGGAACTGAAGTCGAGGTTGATCTGCGAATTCCAGGTGAGCCCGACGCGGGTGCGCGAGTCAAATTCGTAGAGGAGACCCAGGTTCACGCCCCAGCCCCAGGTGCTGTCCTGGAGCTTGAGCGTCGCATCGCCCGAGGCCCGCTGAATCGGCACGACAACGGCTGGCCGCAGCGCATCCGGGATGTTGATCGCCACCTGGTTCTCGTAATAGCCATACATGGCGGTCACCCCCGCGCCGAGCGACAGCTTGTCGTTCACCTTGTAGGCAACGGAGGGCACGAGCGACAATCCGACCAGACTCGTCTGCTGGACGTAATAGCGCCCCACCCAGCTGTCGTCGTATTTCACGACGCCGCCGAAGTTGCCGGTCATCGCGACACCGACCTTGAGATCGGGCGAGATGCTGTGGCTATAGAAACCTCCGCCGCCGGGAAACCAGCCGTTCGAGCCGAACGCGTTGCCGCCGGCGTCGGCGCCGAGCGCCGGCGAGGTGCCCAGGCCGATCCCGAAGCTGGTCCGACCGTAATCGAGCTGGCCCGAGGCGAGGAACTGGTTGCCCTCGAGCCGCGTCATGCCGGCCGGATTCGTGAATACCGTGGAGGCGTCCTGCGCGCGCGCGCCGTAGCCTGCCGAGGCCAGACCGACCTCCGCGGTGCCGAACTCATACGCGAGTAGGCCACCGGCGTTCGCTGGGCCCGCCGCAAGCGCTCCGGCGAAAAGCGCGACCGCCGCAACCGTGCGGCGCGCGTCATGCATCGAAACTCGCGAAGTGAACATGGTGTCCCCCTGATTCAGTGTCGTTGGCGCGAGATTATGAACCAGTAAATCGCCACGTTTGCAAGCGCGGCGAATTTCCGATTACGGCTGGTAGGTGCAGGCGTTCTGTCCGGCCTCCTCGAAGCACGCGTCGTAGGTGTTTTCGAGGTCGTCCTGAACGATTCGCGCAAGACCGTTGATGGCCTTGATCTCGAGGTCGCGATCGATCACCTTCACCTGCGACTTCCACCCTGGCGCGAGCTTCAGCTTGGAGGGAAGCTTCTTCAGGTCGGCGTAGGACAGACTCGGGTCGACGATACTCGACCACGCCTGCATCACCCACGGTGTCCCGTCGGGGCTGATGAGCATGAAGACCGGCTGGCCCTTCACGAAGCCCATCTTCGACTCGCGATGAACCGTGGTGGGTTTGTAAGCGCTGGAGCCCTTCTTGCCGAGCTCGACGTCCTTCGGCAGATTCACCCGGCCCATCCAGCGGGCTTCGAGCCCGTCGAAATCGCGCTGCATCCCCACGGGCAGCTCGAACCAGTCGTTGGCCCAGCCGCGCGGGCCGTTCTTGAATACGCCCAGCACGTCGTACTGCTTCTTGAGGGCCTCCGGTTTCACCTTGTCCCAGATGCCCTGGGGACAGGTGTCGCGCGGGTTCGCCTGGTTGTTGCGGTCCGTCGTGTTGTAGAAGTTCGCCTGCAGATCCTTCGTGATCGCATCGCCACCGATCAGGAAAACTTCGCAGTAGCGCATCCCGCGCACCCCGTCGAAGCGCATGACTTTTGCGTCCTTGCCGTCGTCCGGCAGGCTGGCACATCCGGCCAGCACAACGCCTGCCGCCGCGAACACGGCCATCGCGCCGGTGCGCCATCCGCCGATGCTGGGTTTGTGGGACACGGGTTTCATGATGTCTCCTTGGTTCGAGATGGGCTGAATGCCTGGTGAGTCGGCCGGTTCGACCGCCCCGCGTAATTCGTTCATCGCCGCGGCTCGGCCCTGTCCTCCGCTTTGGCCTGTGCCGCTTCGAGCTGCTTGATGTCCGCGGGCGTGAGCTTCGGCCGCTCGATTGTCAACGTCAGCTTGTCGAGCTTGCCGGTGAACTTGAACGGCGGCTGGTAGTCCCGATCGTCCACTCCGGTCAGGGTGTCGGCGCCCACGTCGAAGTTCTCGTCCCACTGCAGGGTCAGCGGAATCGTCTTGGGCAACTTGATGTTCGCCACGTCCTTGCCGTCCACTTTGAGCACGCCTGTGCCGCTCCGGCCGAGGCCGGAGACGCTGTTGAAAGCGAGCGTGGCGGCGCCCAGGCCGTCGTACTTGAAGTCGTATTCGAGCGTGTGCTTGCCGGGAGAGAGCGCGTCGGGGGCCATCCACTTGACCCGCTCCAGGCCGAGCATGTTCCAGGTGAATACCGGCTTGCCCTTCAGCAGATAGAAACCGTAGCCGCCGAACCGTCCACCCTGGGTCACGATCATTCCCTCGGCGCCACCTTGCGGGATCTCGACCTCGGCCTTGATGCTGTAGGACGCCGCGATGACACTCGGTGCGTCACCGTTTGGCGTGCCGATCATCTCACCCGAGTACGTAAACACGCTGCGGCCCGCAGTGAGGTTTGGCCGCGGCGCGACGAGGCGCGTGAACTTGGAGGCATCCAGCGGCAGGACCTGGTATTTCTTCGCTTCGCTCCAGAACAGGTCCTCCATTTCCTTGAGCTTCTGCGGATTCTTGGCTGCGACGTCTTCATACTGCGTCCAGTCCTTGCGCAGGTCGTACAGCTCCCAGGGATAGCCCGCCGGATCGGCCTGGGCCGCCCCGGAGTTGTTCCACGGTGCTTCGACGACCTTGGAACTGGCGATCCAGCCATCGTGATAGATGGCGTGGTCCCCGGCGACTTCGAAATACTGGGTGTGGTGTGTCGAGGGCGCATGCTCGTTCTTCTTGTCGAAGGTGTAGACCATGCTCACGCCTTCGATCGGCTTCTGCGGAATGCCATCGACCACTTTCGGCTGCTTGAGCTTTGTCGCCTCCAGGATGGTCGGCACGATGTCGATGACGTGGTGGAACTGCCAGCGGATGCCGCCCTTGTCCTTGATCCGGGCAGGCCAGGAAATGGCCATGCCCTGCTTGGTTCCGCCGAAGTGCGACGCAATCAACTTGGTCCACGAGAACGGCGTGTCGAAGGCCCACGTCCACGGAATCGCCATGTGCGGATAGGTGAGGTCCGAGCCCCAGGCGTCATAGAAGTTCTTGAGCTGGGCCTCGACCGGCAACTCGACGCCCTGCACTGCGGCGATCTCGTTCGGCGTACCGAGCATGGTGCCTTCCGCGCTGTTGCCGTTGTCGCCGCTGATGAAGATGATGAGCGTGTTGTCGAGCTTGCCCATGTCCTCGACCGCCTGGATGACGCGGCCGATCTCATGGTCGGTGTAGGCCACGTAGGCGGCGAAGACCTCGACCTGGCGGATGAACATCTTCTTCTCGTCGGCGTTGAGCTGATCCCATTCCTTCAGCATGTCCTTGGGCCACGGCGTCAACTTGGCGTCCGGCGGGATCACCCCGAGCTTCTTCTGATTGGCGAAGATGGTCTCGCGCAGCTTGTTCCAGCCTCCGTCGAACAGGTGCATCTTGCTGATTTTTTCGACCCACTCCTTGGTCGGGTGGTGCGGCGCGTGTGTGCCCCCTGGCACGTAGTAGACGAGGAACGGCTGCTCGGGATTGAGGGCATTGATGCGCTTCATCCAGCTGATCGCGTCATCGGCTTGAGCGGTGGTCAGGTTCCAGCCGGGGTTGCCCTGGAAGGGGTAGATCGCCGTCGTATTGCGGAAGAGATTAGGCTGCCACTGGTTGGTATCGCCGCCCACGAAGCCGTAGAAATAATCGAATCCCATCCCGGTCGGCCACTGGTCGAAGGGCCCGGCCTGGCTGGCTTCGAATTCCGGCGTGTTGTGATCCTTGCCGAACCACGACGTGCGGTAACCGTTGTCCTTGAGGATTTTGCCGATCGTCGCCTTGTCCCGAGTCATGATGCTGTTGTAGCCGGGGTAGCCGGTGGACGTCTCTGAGACCGTGCCGAAACCCATCTCATGGTGATTGTTCCCGGTGATGAGGGCCGCTCGCGTCGCCGAGCACACCGCCGCGGAATGGAAGTTGGTGTAGCGCAGGCCGCTGTTCGCGATGCGATCGAGCGCCGGCGTCGGGATCACGCCGCCGAAGGTGCTGGGGACCGCAAATCCCTGGTCGTCGGTCATGATCAGGAGGATGTTGGGCGCGCCCTTGGGAGGCACCACGCGCGGAGGCCACCAGGGCGTCGATTGCAGCGCGTTGCGCTCGATCTTGCCGCCGAACTTCGGCGGCGTGGGCGGAAGCTGATTGCCCGGGATGGTGGTGGTGGCGTCCGGTGAACCAAGCACGCCAGTGACCTGTTGGGCCTGCGCCGGAATGCCTACGGTCAGGACAACCAAACCGGCGGCAAGCAGTCCGCCTACCGCCGCTCTAACCTGAAGCTCACGAGCCATCACATGCTCCTTTTGAATGGATTTGGTGCGTCCAACAATTCATGGCGACGTTAACCAAGTACCCTAGCTCGATCGATTTGCCCCCACCGTGCATTTCCGGACAGAATGCATCCCTGTCGACCGACAGTCCTCCTTGTAATGCAAGGCGATTGATCTAGCGCAACTCGAGGCATGGTGCGACCCGCGATAGCGATTCCGAGCAAAGCGCCGCCCGGCCCTTACGGAGACGTCAGGGTGGGTCCGCTGCTTCCGATTCCCGCCCTGCTCGCGGAACGGGGGCTCGATCCAGCAGATGTGCTCGCGAAAGTCGGGCTGGATCCGCGCTTGTTCGAGGACCCGGAGAATCGCGTCTCTTTCGACGCGCTCGGACGCCTGATCGAGACGTGCGTCGAACTGACGCGCTGCCCGCACTTCGGTTTGATGATCGGCGAGCAGTTCGAGATCGAGTCCCTCGGCGTGCTCGGCGACCTGATGCGCAACAGCGCGACGGTCCGGGACGCGCTGCGGTTGGCAACCCAGCACCTCGAGATTCACGATCGCGGATCGGTCGCCCTCGCGCTCGATCTCGGCAACTCGCGGGCGGCGCTCGGCTATGCGCTCTTTGCAGGGAAGATCCCCGCGGCGGAGCAGATCGTCGATGGGGCGATTGCGATGCAGGTCCGCCTGCTCCGCCACCTGTGCGGACCTACGTGGAAACCCCTGCTGGTCCAGTTGTCGCACAGCCGGCCGCTGCGAATCGAGCCGCTCCGGAAATCGCTCGGTGAGAATCTCGAGTTCGATGCGACGCACTCGTCTATCGTGTTCGACTCGCGCTGGCTGGATCACCGCATCGAAGGTGCCGACCCTGCAAAGTACGCGGCGCTCGTCAACGCAATCGAAGCGAGCAAACCACGCGAGGCGGGTTCGTTCGTCTGGCAGGTCCGCCGCGCGATCTACGCGTTGACGTTCTCCGCCGCCCCAACTTCTGCGAATATCGCATCCCTGTTCGGCTGCCACGAACGGACCCTGCGCCGGCGCCTCAACGAGAACGGCGCGTCCGTACGCGTTCTCGTTAGCGAGGTGCGTCGCGAGCTGGCGCAGCATCTGCTGCGGGACACCGACCTTTCGGTGACGGAAGTCGCCGACATCCTGGCCTACTCGGACCCCACGGTATTCGCCCGCGCGTTTCGCGGCTGGACGAAGATGAATCCCCGGGAGTGGCGGACACAGATGACGTCTATACGATAGCCATTTTGGATCGCGGGAAAGGTCGTCGGCGGGCGCTTGCCTGCTCTCGAGGTGCGCGCCCTACCGGCAGCCGCGCTCGAGCAACTGCATCATCGATCCGAGAAAACGAGACGGCGCTCGTGCATTGACCGACCGGTCAATTCAGGGTCGAGCGCCGTGCACTGCGCTGCGCTGAACTAATTCAGCTCCTTGTCTTTCGAGATCTTGGTGCCGCTGATGTTGCCGCTGGCCTGGAAGCCCTTCTTCGTCAGGCTGTAGACCTCGCCGCCGGTGAACAACCCCGCGGTGCCACCGCCGCCCTTCGTGCCGGTGCTCGCCCCGGCGCCGCCTTCCGTGCCGGCGATCCAGCCCGAATCGATGAAGTGCTGCATGGCCTTGGCGTCCTTGAAGATAAAGAGGTAGCGTTCCTCGTTGGCGCCGATCTGCAGGCCGGCACTTGCCGAGGCAAGCTCCATGAAGGTGTCCTTCTTCGTCTTGTTGTCGTGGACGATGCCTTTGCCGCCGGAACCGCCGATGAGGAAGCTGATTCCGTAGGTCGTGAACACGGCATAGCCGGGCGCCTTGGTCACCATGCCCTTGAGCGCCGGGTTGGCCTTGTAGAAGTCGTTGAGCGACTGCTGCGACTTTGCGCGGACCTCGGCCTGCATCTTGGCCTTGTCCTGCGCCAGTGCACCGGTGGCGACGAACGACAAGGCCACGGCCGCTATCGTCAATACTTTGCGAATTTCCACTTGATTCTCCTGAGTGTCATTGAAACGAACGGGGAGGGACTATCAGAGTTACGACTGCTTACCTTGCTCCCGGCAGGATGAATTGCCGGGTACATCGGGTTCGATTGCGAAGAGAGGATTCCGGATGTCACGATAGGCGGATCCGCGAATACGCGCTTGACCTGCGTCAATCGCGGCGGGCGATGCTAACAGAATGCGCTGTGGTCGAGGGAATCCGGACAGGGTACGAGTATTCGCGCCATCGTGGCGCTTGCAAATACGACTTTGGTGGTACGGTCAGGCCGCAAACGTGCGCGCGTCGCTCGCCGTCAACGGGCCCGAGACACGGGCCACTTCTTTGGTGTGTACCAGATCGGCGAGGTGTAGGCGCGCTCCTGCAGCGTCATGGTCGTGCCTTCCAGCGGCTTCACTCCGAAGCGCTTGGCGTCGTAGGCGGTCCAGCGCGGCGTCGGGATTTCGAGCACGCGACCGTAGTAGAAGGCTGGCTGGCTCGCGTCGAAGTCCGGATCCTTCCACACCGCGATCAGCTCGGGTGCGCCGATCGTGTTGGTCCAGGTGGCGTTCGCCACGATCGACGGTGCTGCCGACCGCCGGGACCTTGCCGGTCGCCGCGTCCGGCTTGCGATCGCCCGACCAGACGACGTCGTAGACCTTCTCGTGCAGCTTGCCGTCCTTGCCCATCCAGCCCTTGACGATCTGGTAGCGGTCGAGGTTGGCGCCGATCGGGTCCTTGAGCGCTGCGACGAGGAAAGTCGGCGCCTTGCCGTTCGGCGCGGCGCGCAGATCGCCACCCATCGGCACGCCCTTGGTGTAGCCGATCTGCGCCGGCAGCCGGTTGTGCGCGTCCGCGGGCTCGAAGTCGAAGCCGCCGAAGAAACGCACGAGCATGCGCGAGCCGGTGGTGGCGTAGGTCTCCTTGCGCTGCATCGCGTCCCACAGGGCCGCGCGCGTGTTTTCCGTCGCCCACACCGCGGCGTAGCCGGAGGCGCCGACTTCCCAGTCCATGACTTTAATGCCGGTCTTGGGGTTGTCGAAGAAGGTGGCGGTCATGCGATGCGGGCTGGGCTCCTGCGGCGTGGTCTTGCCGAAGAAGTTCTCCTCCTCCACGGCGGCGAGCCCGGTATGCGCGTCGGTGCTGCCGATCAGGCCGAACTTGTACGGATCGGTGCCCAGCGTCTGATCCAGCTTGAGGCCGTTCTTCAGCGCCGCGCGGGCGTACTCGAATTCGAGCATGTCCTTCTTCTTTGCCGCGCTGCCGTCGAGATTGCCCTTGTCCCACAGCTCGAAGTTGGCGAACTCGTCGTTCGGCGACAGAAAGGGGTGCGCCTCGCCCGTCCCTTTGGTCTGCGTCACTTCATACAGCCGCTCCCATTTCGCGCGCGTCTCGACGTATTCGCGGTCGAGCTTCTTTCCGAAGGCTTCGATGGTTGGGAACATGAGGCCGTTGGAGAGATTGCCGTTGTGCGCGATGGCGAGCACCTGCCCGCCGGTCTTCTGCTCGTAGGCGGCCATCCACTTCCACAGCTCGCGCGGATTGTCGCTGCCGAGCGGCGCCATGGTGATGAAGGGCTCGACCTGGCTGGCCTTGTCGGCGCCGTCGCGGAAGATGACGTTGCGGTGCAGGTTGTTGCCGCCGGTGTTCGAGGTCCACTCGTAGCCGATGAAGGCGGTGAAATGCCCCGGATCGTTATAGGCCTCCGCTGCCTTGATCGTTTCGTCCCACGCCCCGCGGTAGGCCTTCGTGCCGGGCAATGGCATGATGGCCTTGGAAATCTCGCCCTTGCCAAAGCTCTGGATGATGTCCAGCGCCGCTTCCGCGCCCTTGCCGGTGCGGATCATCTCGTTCCACTTGCGGCCCTGCGGATCGGCCATGATGGCGGGGTCGCCGCCGAGGATCAGCGGGAAGAAGCCCATGCCGTCCGAGTGATCGGCCACCACCAGGAAGTCGAGCGGGCGCGAGAGCTTGACCGGCTGGCCGCTGGACGCGATGAGCTGCTCGCCGCGGGCAAAACGGTAGGCGTCGCGCGGGCCGAGTCGCGCGCCGAACGCACCGGCGTCCATCGAATACGAGGTGTGCAGGTGCGTATCGCCGAAGTAAGGCCGGGTCGGGAAATTGCGGTCCGCGTAGGGCGAGTACGCGGGCTTGGTGGGATAGACTCTTTCGGCTTGCTGTTTGGTGAGCGCGCCGCTGTCGCTCTCATACGCCATTGCCGGCAGCGTGAATCCGGCAAACGCGAAAGCGGCGCCGATCAGTGCCGGGGTGAGTAGCGATCTGGCTCGGTGGGGTGATGTTCCTGTCATGCGCTCTACTCGAATCAAACGTATCTCCCGTCTTCCTGTAGGGCCAAGCCTTGGATTGTCACTTCGGCTGTGCGGTCACGTACACCAGGCTGTTGCCCTGGAACATCGCGCGGTAGAAGTTGCCCTCGCAGTAGTAGTACTCGACCCCACCGACCGGTGTCGACGTGCACCCATGGGGCAGGGCAGAGACCACCGTTCCGAGCGGCAGCGCTTTGCCGCCGGCTGCGGGCGGAGGAGGCGCTGCGGTGGCTGCTTGCTTGTGCGCGGCAGCGGCTTGCTGTTGAGCCGCGGCGGCCTGCGCGTTGGCCGCAGCAGCTTCGCTGGCGGCAGCCGAGGTTACCGCTGCGGTGGTCGCGACGGCCGCAGTAGTCGCGACGGCGGCGGTGCCCACCACCGCCCACCGGCGCGCGTGGCGCCGCCAGACGCCGAGGATCGCGTTCGCTTCCGGCACCATCTGCAGGCGTAGCGGATGTTCCGGAGGTGCGTCGCCGATGAGCATCAGGACGAGGCCGGTGCAGACGAATGCAGCAATTCGGATCGACTTCATGTGCTTGCTCCGATTGGAATCAGGGGACGAGATGCATGAAAGGGATCGACTGGGCGCCCTTGGGCGGCACGAAATTGAACGTGGCATCGGACACCTTCGGTGCCGTCTTCCAGTCGCTCATGACCATCGTGACGCTCAGCAGCTCGGCAGTGCCCGTATCGGTGACGACATACTTGCGGGGAAGTGGCTGCTTGCCGTCCGAGATCCACACCTGGAAGTCGACGCCCGGGCGCCTGAAGAGCAGGTGATCGCACTTGACCCCGTTGATCATCGACTTGCCGATCACCTGCGCAGAGGTCACGTCCTCCATCAGCAGCTCGTACGCGTTCGGAAAGACCAGGTCGGCGGCCGGCACGACGAGCCCGAGCGTGTTGCGGGCATAGTCGATCGCCCCGGCGAGCGTCGGCGGGGCCGGCTCGGCCGCATAGACTTTCTTCGTCGGGTCATACAGCGTCAGGGTCTTGCCGTTATAGAAGAAATCCTGGCTGACCAGATCGCCCGTGCGGTCTGTGTGCAGCATGTTCGGCCGCTTGATTGTGACGCGCGCCGAAACATCGATGTCGACCCGTTCGCCCGGCGCGAGCAGGTCCTCGATGGTGTTCTGCGTGTGCACGCTGAACGCTTTGAGGCCGCCGAGGTAGTCGGTCATCTTCTTGAGGATCTTCGTGGCGGCCGGATCCACGGCCGGCACCTGGGCGCTGGCATCCATCGAGGCGGTCGCCGAGAGCGCGAACGCGAACATTGCCAGAGCCCACCTTGATTTCACTTTCGACATCCCGTTCTCCCGTTGGTCACCCTGCGTCAATCGAGTCCGGTTGACGCCATTAATCTATCATCGCCAGCTCGCCCCGCGATTCCCCCGGGCTCGTATACCGACAGCGTCGCGTTGGGCGGGCCCTCGCTGAAATGCTCCGGTCCTGCGGCGGCGGTCCACTCCTTGAGATAGTCCGCCAAATTGCATCGAGTCACCTACAAATCCGACTTTGGTCGCATAGGGTAGCGCGGGCGCTCAACGTGCGCAGAGCATGGTTTGGTTTCTTCCTCTCCTTGAAAAGGGGGGGAGAAGCCAAGCTCGCGCGACGATCTGCTCACTTCCGCGCGAAGTAGACGGCAAATTTCTGCTTCGCCACGGCCTGGTAGTAGATTCCCTTGAGCTGGTCGCTTGCGGGGTCGTACGTCAATTCGTAGGTCGAGCCTCCGTAACCGCCCGCGCGCAACTCGAAGAACGCGCGCAGTGTTGCGCCATTCCGGATAGCCTGCGCCTTCGCGAAGGGAAGTCGATTCGGGTTGAAGTACGTTGCCTCGATCTCACCGCCCGGGTTGACGCCCTTGATCGCGATGACGTAGCCGCCGTCGGGCCGAACCCACGTGCCCTTCAGCACGGCGAAATCGGGCTTGGCCGCAGCCGCGGGAGAAGGTGCCTCGCGTTGTGCAGGCGCCGGGCCCTGCGCGGTCGCGACACCGATCGCGGCGAACGCAAGCACCAGGCCGAACAACAGTGGAATCTTCGACTTCCTCATTCACTCGCCTTTCGCCTCATTGGACGCCGCTGTCACCGCCGGCGCCGCACGCGAGGCTACCACCGGACCCTTCGGCGTGCGGCGCCCGCGTACGACACGGGAGTGAGCGGCATTCCGATGACGTCGATGAAGAGGGCTGCCGCGCCGCCCTTCGCGGGGAGCTCGCCCTCCAGAATCTTCACCTTGTAGCTCAGGTTTTCACCCTTCAGCGCCGGATCGCGAAGCTCGACCACGGTGTCGCCCACCTTTCCTGCCGTGAAGATCGAGAGCGTTGCGTTCGGCGGGACCTTGTCGAAACTGTCCTTGCCGTCCTTCCACAACGACATGTAGGACGCGGTCGGCATGTTGCCGGTGATCCGGTCGGGGCGGTCCGAGAAGTACACCGTCATCGGGCTCAACTCCTTGAGCGTCAGCGTGCCGGTGCTCTTGTCGAAAGTCATGCTTTTCGCGTTTTGCACGAAGAGATACATTGGCCCCGGTTGCTCGCCCTTGGGTGCTTCCGCGAGTGCTCGGCTCAGCGGAAGTCCTGCGGCGAGCAGCGCCGCGCCCGCGATGAATTTGCGTCGGGTCGTCATGTTCGTTCCTTCACGATGTCAAGAACTGATCGATGGGGTTCACGGCTTGGTCGCGACGTAAACCAAGGTACTACCTTGGAACGCGGCGCGATAGAAAGTTCCCGCGCAGTCCTGGTATTCGATGCCGTTGATCGGCGCGGGAACGCAGCCTGGCGGCAGCATGGCCCTGACCGTGCCGAGCGGGACCGGGCCCGCTGGGGGCGGAGGCGGGGGCAAGGCAGCGGCGGCCTGCGCCGCCGCGGCGGCGGCGCTTGCTTGGGCAGCTGATGCACTTGCCGCAGCGGCAGCCGACGCAGCCGATGCATTTGCCGCCGCGACTGCCGCGCTCGAGTACACGACCGAGCGGTAGGCACTGCGCCGCGCGACGCCCGCGAAGCTCAAGGGGGTGAAGGGCAAGCCGATGATGGCTTCGGCAGGCCTGAGCATGCGTAACCCTGGCGTCCCGTTAGGCGCCACATCGGCGCACAGCATCAGAAGGAAGCAGGACCCGAGTACCAGCGGTTTGATGAAAGCTTTCATGGATTGCTCCTGTCTTAGCGCTTCGACGCGCCGCCGGCGGTGAGCTCGAGAAAATCGATCTTTCGCGCGCCCTTGGGTGGCGTGAATGCGAAGGCAAAGTCGGTCAATTGGGGCGCAGTGTTCCAGTCGCTCATCAGGATCGTGAACTGCGGCGAACCGGGATCCTGCGTCGAGGTGATGAGATATTTGCGCGGCAGTGGTTTAGCACCTTCCTCGATCCAGATCTGCCAGTCGACCTCCGGGCCCCGGAATGCCAGGTGGTCGCAGCGCACGCCGCCTACGATACTCTTTCCGACGATGAAGCCCGACTTTACGTCCTGGGTGAGCAGCTCGAACGCATTCTTGTAGAGCAGGTCCCCCGCCGGAACGAAGACACCCAGTTTCGTTCTCGCGAAGTCGAGCATGTCCTCGAGCGTGGCAGGTGCCGCGACGGTCGCGTAATACCGGTCGTCCGGGTTGCTGAGGCTCAGGCTCTTGCCGTCGTAATAAAAAGCCTGGTTCAGGAGGTCGCCCTTACGGCGCGCATGCAGCTTGTTCGGGCGCTGGACTGTCGCCGTCACGCCATTGTCGAACTGCAATTTCTGCCCGGAGGTCAGCACCGCATCGATGCTGCTCCGGGTCTCGACGCTGAACTGCTTCAGGCCGGCAAGGTAATCGGTCATCCGCTTCAGGATCGCGAGTGCCTGCGGATCGACGCCGGCGCTTTGCGCATGACTAAGCGCGGGCCAGCCCGCGATTGCGAGCAGGATCGGAAACATCAGCCCGAATAACCGATCGGAGATCCGGCTCGGCCTACTCGTCGGATTCGACATCTCACTGCTCCTCATGATTGGACCCGGCGCCATACGCGATGCCATGCTCCTCACGGCGCCATGCCACACTCGATCATCTTGTTCAGAACGGGCGCGGCTATCTTATCGATAAATGCCACGCGCGCCTGCGTATCGTAGCGCAGGAACCCCAGCGCTATCGTTTTTCTCATTGTCGGGGGCTCGTCCTTCTGCGCCTTCAACTGCTCGCAGGTGGCCCCCTGAAATTTCTTGATCACCTCGTCGGCTGCAAAGTCCATGACCTTGCCTCGGTAGGCCCAGCCGACAGCGACCGCAACGACGATGAAGGCCAGGACGATCACCACGACCCGCTTTGATTTGCTCATGTTGTGCTCCTCATCGTGTCGAATCGTTCAACGGCGTCACGAATCGTGTCGAGGCGCGCGGGGCTCATGGAATCATTCCGCATTCGAACATCTTGTTGAGAACGGGCGCGGCGACCTTGTTCACGAAGGCCGCGCGCGCCTGCGAGTCGTTGCGCAGGAACTCTGCTGCCGCCTTCTCCTTGTCTGTTTGCGGCGTGTTCTTCTTCGCCTTCAGCTCCGCACAAGTCGATTTCTGGAACTTCTGGACCATCTGGTCGGCCGCGTAGTCGAGGAGCATGCCCGTCTGGGCCGTTGCGGCGCCCGCGACGATCAAGGTCGAAGCCGCCATTGCTGCAAATAGTGATTTGCTCATTCCGCGATCCTCGTTGGTCTCTAGAGAGAGAACTGCCGCCGGACGGCAGTTCACCTGACTCTGGGGAGCGCGAGGGGGTTTGGCCCCTCGCTTTGTCACAACTTGCTAGTCTTTCGCCTTGGCGACCGCTTTTTGCACCTTCTGCTGTTCCTCCGCAGCCAGCTGCGACGGCCCGAGATTGAAGGTCAGCCTGTTGATCTTGCCGTTGAAGCGGAACGGCACCTGGTAGTCCAGGTCGTTCACTCCGGTGCGGGTATCGGCGCCGATGTCAAAGGTCTCGTCGGGCGGCAAAAGAAACGGAATCGTCTTCGGCAGCGTCAGCGAACGGATCTCCTTGCCGTCGACTTTCAGCACGCCGGTGCCGGGCTTTGCGATGCCGGGACCGGCATATTTGAAGTCGAACACGATCGTATGCTTGCCCGCGGCGAGCGGTGCCTCGGCTTCGTTCGACCAGCGGCCGGACAGGAGCATGAGCAGGTTGTAGGTGAACACCGGTCTGCCCTTGAGGATGTACAGCCCATAGCCGCCCCAGCGTCCGCCTTCGGTGACGATCATCCCGTCGCCGCCGCCCTGTGGAACATCCACCTCGGCCGTGATCGTGAACGACTTGTTCAGGATGCTCGGTGAGTTGCCGGTCGGAATGCCGATGTTCGTGCCGGTATAGGTGAAGACGGTCTTGCCGGCGACCGTGCTCGGACGCGGCGCGATCGCCCGCGCAAATCCACTGTTGTCCAGAGGCAGTACCTGGTACTTGGCGGCTTCCTTCAGGAACAGCGCCTGCATTTCCTTGACCTTGTCGGGCATCTTCGCCGCGAGGTCGTTGGCCTGCGAGTAGTCCTCTTTCAGGTTGTAGAGCTCCCACTTGTATTCTTCGAGGGCCGGCATCGCAGCCCCCAGCATCCACGGCGGAACCGGCGGTGTCGTGTTCGCATACCAGCCCTCATGGTAGATGCCCCGGTTGCCGACCATCTCGAAGTACTGTGTCTTGTGGGTCGAGGGCGCGTTCGCGTTGGCCTTGTCGAAGGTATACGCCATGCTGACGCCCTCGATCGGATTCTGCTTGATGCCGTTGACCATCTGGGGCGCCTTGATCCCCGCGGCTTCGAGGATCGTGGGCACGATGTCGATCATGTGATGGAACTGGTGGCGGATGCCGCCGGCGTCCTTGATGCGGTCCGGCCAGGAGATCGCCACGCCCTGGCGCGTGCCGCCGAAGTGCGAGGCCACCTGCTTGGTCCACTTGAACGGCGTGTCGAATGCCCACGCCCACGCGACCGCCATGTGCGGGTAGGTCACCGCCGATCCCCAGGTGTCGTAGAACTTGAGCTGCTCTTCCAGCGGAACGTCGAGGACGCCGTTGTACGCGGTGAGCTGGTTGGGGGTGCCGCTCAGCGTGCCCTCGGGGCTGGTGCCGTTGTCCCCGTCGATATAAATGATCAGGGTGTTGTCGAGCTTGCCCATGTCCTCGACCTGCTGGATGACACGGCCGATCTCGTGGTCGGTGTAAGCCGTGTAGGCGGCGAAGACCTCGGCCTGGCGGGCGAACAGTTTCTTCTGGTCGGCCGACAGGGATTCCCACTTCGGCAGACTGTCCGGCCATTCGGTCAGCTTGGTCTCCGCGGGAATCACGCCGAGGCGTTTCTGGTTCGCGAAGATCTGCTCGCGCATGACGTTCCAGCCCATGTCGAACTTGCCCTTGAACTTTTCGATCCACTCCTGGGTCGGCTGATGCGGCGAGTGACTCCCGCCGGGCACGTAATAGACGAAGAAGGGCTGCTCGGGCGCGGCAGCGTTGAGCTGGTTCATGTAATTGATCGCCTCGTCCGCCAGATCGGTGGTGAGGTTGTAGCCCGGCTTGCCGATCCACGGATAGATCTGGGTGTGATCGCGGAAGAGGTACGGTGTCCACTGGTCGGTCTCGCCGCCCATGAAGCCGTAGAAGTAATCGAAACCCATTCCCGATGGCCACTGGTCGAAGGGGCCCGACACGCTGTACTGGAAGCCCGGCGTGTTGTGGTTCTTGCCGAACCACGACGTCGCATAGCCATTGTCCTTGAGGATCCTGCCGATGGTTGCGTTCTGTGGGCCGATGATCGAGTCATAGCCCGGGTAACCCGTCGAGAGCTCCGAGATCACACCGAAGCCCACCGCGTGATGGTTGCGGCCCGTAATCAATGCGGCGCGCGTCGGTGAGCACAGCGCGGTGGAATTGAACTGCGTAAAGCGCAGCCCGGCTTTCGCGATGCGGTCCAGCGCCGGCGTCGGAATGACGCCGCCAAATGTGCCGCTGACGCCATAGCCCTGGTCGTCGGTCATGATGAGCAGAATGTTGGGCGCACCCTTGGGCGGCACGACGCGCGCCGGCCACCAGGGCTTGGAATCCTTGTAGCTCTCCTTGATCACGCCGCCGAATTTCTGCGGGGGGGGTGGAAGCTGCTTTCCGTCGAGCGTGATGGTGGCGCTGGCCGAACCCGGAACGCCGGTGACCTTCTGCGCGAATGCGGGCGCGGCGAACACAGCGAGCGCGATGTTGAACGCCAGGATCGTGGACGATACGGCTTTGATCTTCATCTTTTCGTTCCTTCTGCAGATTCGTGAGGCGAGCGGCCGAGGCTGAACAAGCACCACACGGCAAGCGCCGCGTGGAGCACGACCGCGGGCCATAACGCGATGCCGTCCAGTTTCAAGATCAATCCCGCATACGCCAGCAACGCCGCGGCGGCTCCGTCGTAGATGAGCACTCCGGTCAGCAACCCTTGCTGCGCGGGGCTGTCGCCATCGGCTCGCGCGAGCCAGCTCGCGATGCCGATGGCCAAGAGGGCCGCACCCGCAACACGGCTCACCAGGTCGACTTCCGGCCCGAGCTGCGTGGCGCCGATCAGCAGCTGCAGCGGAAGGGCCGGGAAAATCAGGAGCGCCAATCCAGTTGCCGTTTCCGCGATCGCGGTCGCGAACAGGAGCGGGCGCCGGTACCGGTACGTCGGCGAACGGTGTCGCACGCGGCGCTGGTCTTCATTCGCCCGTTCCTTCATGGCGCACCCGTATGGCGTGCCGCGGCAACGACTTCCAGACCGGCGCGCCGCGTGACCGAGTCGAAATGGACTTCCGGACACTCGGTGGAAAGCTCCATTGCGGCCAGCACGGTCTTGAACGAGTCGGATCCGAGGCAGCGATCCAGGTCGGCCTGCGATTCCCATTCGCTTGCGAGCATGAACGTGCTCAGGTTGTCCATGTCGGCGTACAGCCGGCACCCGATGCAGCCCGGCTGCACACGGGTCGGCTCCAGCAGTGCAGTCAAGCTCTGCAGCAGTTCATACCGTCGGGCCTGGGGCGCAACCATGCGAAAGGTGAAGACGATCATGTGGGCGGTAAATCGCACGAAATGGGCCATCCACGCGTCTTTGGCGATGTCAGGCGAAGAACCTCTTCGTATCAGGGAGTTGTGTGCGCAAGCCGACCTTGCCCGGCAGGCGGCGGCGCTGCCGGAAGCTCCGAAACTTCGGAGTGACTCCGAAATCGCGGAGTCGTCAGCGCGGTCGGCGGAGCCCGAGCTTTTTGATGCGCGATTCGAGGGTCGTCGGCTTCATGCCGAGCCGCTCTGCGGCGCCACGTGCGCCGCGAATGCGCCAATCCGACTGCTCGAGCGCGCGCAGGATGTGCGTACGCTCGGCGAAGTCGAGCGTGCCGGGCGCCGGACCGACCGGCGCGCGCGCCGGTGCGCGTCCGAGCGACACGTGCAGGGTCGAGTCGCGCGCGAGAATCATTGCGCGCTCGATGACGTTGCGCAGCTCGCGAACGTTGCCCGGCCACGTGTAGGCCTCGAGCGCCGCCATCGATTCGTCGGCGATGCGCTCGATCGAGCGGCCCATCGCCTCGCTCAACTCCTTCACGAACGCCCACGCCAGCATTGCGATGTCTTCGCGCCGCTCGCGCAGCGGGGGCACCTCGATCGGAAACACGTTGAGCCTGTAGTACAGGTCCTCGCGGAAGGCGCCTTCGCTCACCGCAGTGGCGAGATCGCGGTTGGTCGCCGCGATCACCCTCGCGTCCACCTGGATCGTGTGCGTGCTGCCCACGCGCTCGAATCGACCATCCTGGAGCACGCGCAGGAGCTTGGGCTGCAACTCGAGCGGCAGCTCGCCCACTTCGTCGAGAAAGATGGTCGAGCCGTCGGCAATCTCGAAACGGCCCATCTGCCGCGCGAGCGCGCCGGTGTAGGCGCCCTTCTCGCGGCCGAACAGCTCGGCCTCGATGAGCGTTGCGGGAAGCGCGGCGCAATTCACCTTCACGAGTGCGCGCTTGCTGCGGCCGCTCGCGGCGTGGATTGCTTCAGCCAGCAGCTCCTTTCCGGTGCCCGTTTCGCCCAGCAGCAGGACCGTCGCGTTGGTCGGTGCGACGCGCTCCGCCTCCTCGATGAGCAGCCTGAACGTGGGCGAGCGGCTCGCCAGGCGCGCGAACGAGCCGCCTTGCACGGTCTGGCGCAAGTAGACGTTCTCCGCTTCCAGGCGCGCGTTCAGGCGCTTGATCTCGTCGTGCGCGCCCGCGAGTTGCGCGTAGGCGCGGCTGCGCGCGAGCGCCTGCGCGAAAACCTGGCCCACGATGCTGAGCCGACCGATCAGGTCCTCCGGCCACGCGCGCATTGCCCGGAAGGCGCCGAAGCCGATGGCGCCCGTGACCTCTCCGCCGATTCGTAACGGGATGGAAAGGTGGGACCGGATGCCGGCAGTGGCGACGTACTCACGCACGTCGACCGCCGCGGCGGGAAGGTCTTCGGGCAGTGACCGCAGCACCACCGTCTTGCCGGCTCGGAGCTGGTCGAAGAGCCAGTCCATCCGGATCGCGGACGGACCACGCGCGACCGGCTCGACGCCCGCGGCGGCGGCGGAGCAGAGCGCCACACGGTCACCATTGGCCGAAAATTCCCAGAAAGTACATCGATCGAAGCCGAGGAAGTCGTTCAGTCGCCCCAGTCCGCGCGCAATCTCGTCGATGACGCCATCGCCGAGTACGTTCGCAAAGGCTGCCGAGAGGTCGGCGAGGAGTCGCTCGAACGCGAGACGCTCGGCGAGCGAGGCGCCGATGCCCGCATCGTCCGTTGGTTTCATCGAGAGTTCCGGATGGAGCGTGCCGACGGGACGCTAGGCGCCCAGCTCGCGTCGTACGATCGCAGCGCCCGCGCCGAGCGCGCGAAGCTTACCGCGAGACACGTCGCGCCCGAGCGGCACCATGCCGCAGTTCGTGCACGGGTACAGGTGATCGGGCGCGACGTACTTGAGCGCGGCGCGAATCACGCGAGCCACGTCTTCGGGCGTCTCGATCCGGTCGGTCGCCACATCGATGGCGCCCACCAGCACATCCTTGCCCTTGAGCAGCCCGATCAGTTCCAGCGGAACGTGCGAGTTGGCGCATTCGAGCGAGACCTGGTCGATGTGCGAGGCAGCGAGCAGGGGAAACGTCTGCTCGTATTGCCGCCACTCCGCGCCGAGCGTGTGCTTCCAGTCGATGTTGGCCTTGATACCGTAGCCGTAGCAGATGTGCACCGCAGTCTTGCAGGAAAGCCCTTCGGCCGCACGCTCGAGCGCGGCCACGCCCCAGTCGCGCACTTCGTCGAAGTAGACGTTGAACGCGGGCTCGTCGAACTGGATCACGCTCGCGCCCAGCGCCGCGAGCTCGCGTGCCTCCTGGTTCAGGATCGTGGCGAACGCCATCGCGAGCTTCTCTCGGCTGTGATAGTGCGCGTCATGGAGCGTGTCGACCATCGTCATCGGGCCGGGCAGCGTGAACTTGATCGGCCGATCGGTCTCGGCGCGCAGGAAGCGCACGTCGTCGCTGTGCACCGGCCGCGAGCGGGAGACTGCCGCAACGACCTGCGGGACGTCCGCGTCGTAGCGGTTGCGAATGCGGACCTTCACTTTATTGTTGAAGTCCACGCCGTCCAGGTGATCGAGATAGCCGGTCACGAAGTGGCGCCGCGTCTGCTCGCCGTCGGACACGATGTCGATCCCGGCCGACTCCTGCTCGCGCAACACGAGCCGGACTGCGTCGCGCATGCCTTCGGCAAGCGCGTCGCCTTCGAGCAGCCACGGCGCCCAGAGCTTCTGCGGCGTCGCGAGCCACGCGGGCTTCGGCAGGCTTCCGGCGATGGTCGTCTGAAGAATGGGCGAGCTCATGGCGTCTCCTCCTCGCGGGGACGTACGAATGATACCGCCGCGAGGCGGCCTCAGCCCCGCCGCTCGAAGAGCGCGCGGCCGATGATCTCCTTCATGATCTCGTTCGCGCCGCCGTAGATGCGCTGCACGCGGGCATCGGTCCAGGCGCGCGCGATCGGAAACTCCCGCATGTACCCATAGCCGCCGTGCAGCTGCAGGCAGGCGTCGATCACGCGATTCTGCATGTCGGAGAGCCAGTACTTGGCCATCGAGGCGGTGGCGGTGTCGAGCGCGTGCTCGAGATGCCGCGCAATGCACCAGTCGAGAAAGACGCGCCCGATGGTGACTTCGGTGTGCGCTTCGGTGAGCGCGAAGCGCACGTGCTGCTTTTCGGCAAGCGGTGCACCGAACGCGTTGCGGTCCTGCACGTAGTCGAGCGTCCATCTCACCGCCGACTCGGCCGCGGCCACCGCGCCGATCGCGACGAGCAGCCGTTCCTGCGGGAGCTGCCCCATCAGGTAGCCGAAGCCCTTGCCTTCCTCGCCGAGCAGATTCGCGACGGGGACACGCAGCTCGTCGAAGAAGAGCTCGGAGGTGTCCTGCGCATGCAGACCGATCTTCTCCAGGTTGCGGCCGCGCGCGAACCCCGGCCGATCGCTCTCGACAAGGAAGAGGCTCACCCCCTTCGCGCCCGCATCCGGATCGGTCTTCGCCGCGACCAGGAAGAGATCGGCGATCTGGCCGTTCGAGATGAAGATCTTCTGGCCGCTGATCACATAGTCGTCGCCGTCGCGACGCGCGCGCGTGCGGATCGCGGCGACGTCGCTACCGGCGCCCGGCTCGGTCATGCAGATGCCCGTGATGGTCTCGCCCGAGGCCATGCGCGGCAGCCACTTGCGCTTCTGCTCCTCAGAGCCGAAATGCACGAGATAGGGCGCGACGATGTCCGAGTGCAGGTAGAAGAGCGGTCCGGTGGCGCCGGCCCAGCACAGCTCCTCGGTCACGATCGTCGAATAGAGAAAATCAACGCCCCCGCCGCCGTAGATTTCCGGAACGGCGGGGCAGAGGAGTCCCAGGCTGCCCGCCTTGCGCCACAGCGCGTGGGGCACGCGTCCCGCGTTTTCCCAATCTCGATGATGGGGGACGACTTCGTCCGCGACGAACCGGTGCGCGGTCTCCCGGAAAGCGCGGTGCTCGTGAGTGTAGGGAAGGATGGCGGTTTCCATGGGGGCGGGCATTCCTCGACGGCTTGCTACTCCGTATGCTTGTCGAGAATGTAGACGGTGCCGGTGAAGGTGGCCACGAGGACGCCGTCGGCGCGCGTTACGTCGACCCGGTAGACGGCGAGACGCCGGGTGCGCGACACCTCCGTGGCCGTCGCGGTGAGCAGGTCGCCACGCTGGACCGCGGTCTGGTAGGTGACGTGCGCGTCGATGCCCGCCGCCACTCTCCCATGCGAATTCGAGGCGAGGCCGAACGACGTGTCGGCCAGCGCGAAGACGACGCCGCCGTGGCACGTGCCGTTGAAGTTGAGATGCGCGGGCTTCACCCGCATGCGCACTGCCGCGCGGCCAGGGCCGCCGTCCACGCACTTGATCCCGAGCGATTTCACGAACGGGTCGCGCGTGGCGAGTCGCCGGACACGCTCCAGCGCTTCGTTGCCGGTGTCCATGGTTCAATCGAATCCGCTGTAGGTCGCGATGTCCGGTCCCGATTCGAGCGGCCCCACGACGCGCGGGCCGGGCGCGGTGTAGCCGAGCTTCGCGGCGAATACGACGACCTCGTTCGCCTCGAAGCCGAGCGCAGCCTCGATCACTTCGTGATATTCGGCAAGATCGGCGCGACAGCAGGATTCCACCCCGCGGGCGCGCGCCGCTGCGAGTGCCGCCTGAATGAACATGCCGAATTCGAGCCAGTCGCCCCGGTCGAGCCGGTGATTGGCCGAGAAGACCAGCGCGGCGGTGCCGCCTGCGCCGGTGAATTCCAGTCCGGCCTGCTCGAGCGCATCCAGAAAGCGATCGAGCGGCGCGCCGGCCAGCGCGTGAATCCGCCATGGCGAGTCCTCACGGCTCGTGACTGCACGATGCGCGGCGGCAAGGATGGCCGTGATCGTCGCGCGCGAAACCGGCTCCGGAAGAAACTGCTTCGCCTCGCGCATGCGCAGCGCTGCGTCCACCGCGGCGACGTCGTCCACGGAGGGTGCATCGGTGTGCGGCCGGAGCCGCGTGCCCACGCCCGCCGCGCCGCGATGCTCGGCGATCTTGTCGACCAGGGCCGGAACGCCCTCGCCGGTGGTCGCAACGGTGACGAGCACGGCCACCTTGGGCGCCGATGCGCGCCGCAGGTGCAGCATGTCCTCGAGGTCGCGTGCGGTGCGTGCCGCGAGCGGCGAGTCGCCCTTGTTCACGACCAGGATGTCGGCGATCTCGAGGATGCCCGCCTTGATCGCCTGGATGCCGTCGCCGAGTCCCGGCGGGCACACCACGATGCGGGTGTCGCCGATCTTCGCGATCTCGACCTCGGACTGCCCGGCACCGACGGTCTCCACGATGATAGTGTCGAAGCCGGCCGCGTCCATCACGTCCACGATGCGGCTCGTCGCGCGCGACAGTCCGCCGAGGTGGCCGCGCGAAGCAACCGAGCGCACGAACACGTTCTCGTGGCTGCCGTGTTCCGACATGCGCACGCGGTCACCGAGCACGGCGCCACCCGAGATCGGGCTCGACGGATCGACTGCCACGACACCGACTCGCTTGCCGCGCTTCAGCAGCTCGCCCAGCAGCGCATTGATCAGCGTGGACTTTCCGGCGCCCGGCGCCCCGGTGATACCGATGACGTGCGCGCGGCCCAGGCGCGGGGCGATCGCCGCTGCGATGCGCCTCGCTTCCGGGGCGCCCACCTCGAATGCGGTGATGGCGCGTGCGATGGCGCGCCGGTTTCCCGCCAGCAGCGCTTCGATGTTCGATCCGCGCGGCGCGTCCACTGCGTTAGTCACCGAAGCGACCGGGCAAGCGCGGAACTATGCATGTCACTCGCGTCCGCGCAAGCGGGAATCCGACGTCTTGCGCAGATTCATGCGGTGCCTAGCCTGGATTCCCGCGTACGCGGGAATGACTCGATCGGTGGTCCCTGAGTCTCGCTCAAGCTCGCTTTACCCCCGGCCTACACCATCGCGAGCGGCTGGCCGAACCCGAGCGCCTTGCGCAGCCGCCCGCAGATCTCGCCGTGCGTGCAGCCGGCTGCGGCAGCGCCGACCACCGCCTCGAACACGTTCGCGTCCCGGCTCTCCGCCGCGCGCGCGAGATCGTCCAATGCACGCCGCGCGTCCTCCTGCGACCGCGCGGCCTTCCAGGCCTTGAACGACTCGAGATGGCGCGCCATGTGCGTCGGGTCGGGCTTCTCCAGCGCCCGACGCGCCTCACCCGACTCGTCGACCTGATAGGCATTCACGCCGACGACGGTCTGCTCGCCGGTTTCCACCTTCCGCTGGAAGCGCAGCGCCGACTCGCCGATCATCTGCTGGATCCGTCCGGACTCGGTTGCGCGGTACATGCCGCCCGCGTCCTCGACGATTTTCATCACCCGCAGGATCTCGCGCTCCATCTGGTCGGTCAGCGCTTCCACGTAGTGCGAGCCGCCCAGCGGATCGATGACGTCGGTGAGACGCGCCTCCTCGCGCAGGATGTTTTGCGTATTGATGGCGACGTTCGCTGCGACGTCGGTCGGACAGGAGAGGACCTCGTCGTAGGAATCGGTGTGCAGCGACTGCAGTCCGCCGAATATTCCGGCCATCGCCTGCACCGTGACTCGCGCGATGTTGTTGAGCGGCTGCTGGCGCGTGAGGTCCGCGCCCGACGTCTGGCCGTGGAACTTGAAGCGCCACGAACGTGGATCCTTTGCACCGAGCCGCTCACGTGTGACGCGCGCCCAGATGCGCCGGCCGGCGCGGAACTTCGCCACCTCCTCGAAGAGCGACACCGAGATGTCGAAGAAGAACGTGAACCGGTGCAGAAAGCTGTCCGGGTCCATGCCGCGCGCGATGCAGTCCTCCGCGTACTGGATCGCGGAGGAGAGCGTGAAGGCCATGGCCTCTGCAGGCGTTGCGCCGGCCTGCTGCATGTGCTGGCCGACGACCGACATCGGGTTCCAGCGCGGGACCATGCGGTTGCAGAAGTCGATGTGGTCGACCAGGATGCGCCGCGCGCCGGGGAGCGCGATGCGGAAGAACATGTGGTTGGCGACGAAGTGCGAGAGGTAGTCGCTCTGGTTCGAGGTCCCGGTGATGCTGCGCCAGTCGACGCCGCGCCGCTTGGCCGCGGCGAGGACGAAGGCAAGCAACGTGAACGGCGAAGGGTCGTTCATCGCGCAGGACGTGTGCGCCAGATCCACACCGGCGAGCGCAGTGCTCCATGTGATCCGCGGTGTTGATGACCGTGCCGCAGGTGCCCAGCAGCTCCGCGTGCGACCTCGTCCATGTCGTAGCCGCGAAACACCGAATTGCAGGGAATCAGCGACACGGCGCTCGCGCCCTGCGCAAGAATTCCGCGCAGGCGGTCGTTGTAGTCCTGCGGCGTGCCTAGGCCGATCAGCTGCCGCTGGGTCCACGTGCGGCCGCGGTGCATCGTCGGATAGATGCCTCGGGTGTACGGCGCCTGGCCCGGGAACCCGACGTCCTCCGCATAGCGCGAGCCGTCCCAGTCGCGCGGCGTGTAGAGCGGCTTGACGGGAATGCCGGATCGGTTGACGGTCTCGCGCTCCGCGCCGATCTGCGCGGCGTACTCCGATTGCCAGCGTGCCTCGGCGGCATCGAGTGGCAGCTTGGGATCGAGGGGCTTGTTCATGCGTTCCTCCTGGCGTCGCGGGCCGAGGCCTCGTTCAGGTGACCGCACGCGCGGCGCGGATGCGCGGCGTGACGTCACGGATGTACTGCTCGATTTCGCTCATCGACGCGCCCGGATGGAACACCCGCGCGACACCGGCCTCGCGCAGTGCCGCCTCGTCCTCGTCCGGCACGATGCCCCCGACCACGACCGCGACGTCCGCGAGTCCCGCTTCCCGCAGTGCCGCCATCAGCTTCGGCACGATGAGATGATCCGTTGCGAGCGACGAGATGCCGATCACGTCGACGTCCTCTTCGAGCGCGAGCTTCACGACGGCCGGAATTTCCTGCCAGGGCGGGGTGTAGATCACTTCCATGCCGGCATCGCGCAGATGCGCAGCGACGATACGGCTGCCGCGGTCGTGGCCGTCGAGCCCGATCTTCGTCACCAGCACTTTCGGTCGGATTTCCATGGTCGGATGCTACACGGCGTCGGGACTGGTGATCCACTTCTCGACGGTCGGTGGCTGGTACGCGGCGAGGCGGTCGAGCAGGGTGATCGGATCGTTCTCGGCGATGACCAGCGATCGGTGCAGCGGGCGCACGAACACTTCCGCGACTGCGTGATCGAAAAGCGCGAGCAGGCCGTCGTAATAGCCGGCGACGTTCAGGAGCGCCACGGGCTTGTGATGAAACCCGAGCTGCGACCAGGTGAGCACCTCGCAGAACTCCTCGAAGGTGCCGTATCCGCCGGGCATGGCGATGAAGCCGTCCGAGCGTTCCGCCATCATTGCCTTGCGCTCGTGCATCGATTCGACGACGTGCAGCTCGGTGAGATCCTCGTATGCGATCTCCTTGCGCATGAGGGCCTTGGGGATCACGCCGACCACACGGCCGCCGCCCGCGAGGACCGTCCGCGCGATCTCGCCCATCAAGCCGACGCGTCCCCCGCCGAACACGAGCGTGATGCCGCGCGCCACGAGCGCTTCGCCCATTTCCCGTGCCGCGTCGGCGTAGACGGGGCGCGCACCCGCGCTGGAGCCGCAGAACACGCAGAGCGTGTTCAACGCGTGTGTCGGCGCGGGGCCCGGTGCGTGCCTAGAACCCGCCATCGGCCAGCCACTTTTCAACCTGCGCGAGGCGGTCGGTGCCCCAGAACGGCTCGCCGTCGACGATGAAGAACGGCGAGCCGAATATGTTGCGCTTGATTGCGTCGTCGGTCACCGCTTTCAGTCGTTCCTTGACCGCTGGCTCGCCGATGCCGGCGCGTAGCGCGTCGGCGTCGAGACCGGCGCTCGCGCCGACGTTCACCACGTTCTCCGCGTCGCCGATGTTGATTCCCTCGACGAAATACGCCTTGTAGAGCGCGATGGCGATGTCTCTCGCACGCTTGGGATCCTGCGCGTCGGCCCAGTAGAACGCGCGGCCCGCGGCGACGGTGGCGACCGGAAACGGCGTCGGCGTCCGGAAGGGCACACCGAACCACCGGGCGGTGCGATCGAAATCGTGGCGGGTATATTCGCCCTTCAGCGGATACTCGACGTTGGGCGGCGCATTCATCAATTTGAGCGCCGCGCCCATCAGGTACGGACGCCACAGCACCTCGCGCCCGTGCTTGGCCGCAAGCGCCTCGATCTGCGTGCTCGCGAAGTAGCCGTACGGGGATGAGAAGTCGAAGAAGAACTCGATTGGATTTGCCATGTTCAATGCTCCTGGCCCTTGCGCGGGGCCATCATTCGCTAGCAATTGTCCGACCGATGAGCATCCGCTGGATGTCGCTCGCGCCTTCATAGATCTGGCATACGCGCACATCCCGATAGATCCGCTCCACCGGGAAATCGTTCAGGTAGCCGTAGCCGCCGTGGATCTGGATCGCATCCGAGCAGACTTCTTCGGCCATCTCGCTCGCGAAAAGCTTCGCCATCGATGCTTCCTTGAGACACGGGCGCCCGGCGTCGCGCAGGGCCGCGGCGTGCCACACCATCTGGCGCGCCACGTCGATGCGCGTGGCCATGTCCGCGAGGCGGAAGTTCACCGCCTGGTGCTCGATGATCGGCTTGCCGAAGGTCTCCCGCTGACGCGCATACTCGCGCGCCGCCTCGAAGGCCGCGCGCGCCATGCCTACCGCCTGAGCGGCGATGCCGATCCGGCCGCCCTCGAGGTTCGCGAGGGCGATGCGGTATCCCTGGCCTTCCTGTCCCAGCAGGTGATCCGCCGGAACGCGGCAGTCCTCCAGCACGATCTGCGCGGTGTCGGAGGTGCGCTGGCCGAGCTTGTGCTCGAGCCTCGCCACCACGAACCCGCGGGTGTCGGTGGGCACCAGGAATCCGCCGATGCCCTTCTTGCCCGCACCCTTGTCGGTCACGGCAAACACCACTGCCACCCCGGCATTCTGGCCGCTCGTGACGAACTGCTTCACGCCGTTCAGCACCCAGTGCGCGCCGTCGCGACGCGCGGTCGTACGGATGGCGGACGCATCCGATCCCACGTGCGGCTCGGTCAGGCAGAAGCAGCCGAGCGTCGCGCCGCTCGCGACCGGCTTGAGAAAGCGCCGCTTCTGTTCGTCGTCGCCGTAGCCCGCGATGATGTTGGCAACCAGGTTGCTCACTGCCACGGCGGTCGACGTGCCGCCGTCGCCGGCAGCGATCTCCTCCATCGCGACCGACAGGGCGAGGTAGCCCAGGCCGGCACCGCCCCACTCTTCGGGCACGCAGATACCCATCAGCCCGAGGCTCGCCAGCCCGGCGAGCGCTTCACGCGGAAACGTCCCGTCGCGATCCCACTCGGCCGCATGCGGCGCAAGCCGCTCGCGAGCGAACGCGCGCACTGAATCCCGGATCATTTCGAGCTCGCTACTGAGGATCATGGTCGCGGAATGTTCAAGTCAGGACCCGGAGAGACGCGTACGGCGCTCCTTCTCGAGCACACGCAGATGGCCGCCGAGAAACGCCACCGGCAGGATCGCGAGGTTGCCGACCAGCCGCGCCCACTCCGGATACGCGCCGCCCGAAAGCATCCGCAGCATCAGTTCACCGAAGGCGAGCGAACACAGGCCGAGCATGAGGGCGATGCGATACTCGCCACGGTTCGCGATCCGCGCGGCGACGTACGCGCCGAACCCGGTGAACGCGAGGCCGGTGCAGAGGCTCGCCCACTGGAACGTGTCCGAATTATTGAAGAAGCCGCTGATCTCGTCGCCGCTCGCACCACCGGCACCAAGTAGGATGCCCCATACGACGACGAGGATCGTTCCGCCCACGAACGACCCGCCGATGTCGATCGCCAGGCCGAACAGGATCGCTTTCACGGGCGAGCCGAACCGCTCGTCGCGATCGGCACCGGCGACCGGCGCCTCGGGGGGCTGATAGGGATTCTCTGACATCAATCCGGCGCCACCAGGTCGCCTTTCCGTCAGACGAGTTCGATGGCGACGGCGGTCGCTTCGCCGCCGCCGATGCAGAGACTCGCTACTCCGCGCCGGCCGCCGTGCTTCCGCAGGGCGCCGATCAGCGAGACCATGATGCGCGCGCCTGACGCCCCGATCGGATGACCGAGCGCGCACGCACCACCGTGTACGTTGACCTGCTCGTGGGCGAGTCCGTGTTCCTTCATCGCCGCGAGCGTGACCACCGCGAACGCCTCGTTGATCTCGAAGAGGTCGACTTCTCCGCGCGTCCAGCCGGTTTTCTCGAAGAGCTTGCTTATTGCACCGACGGGTGCGGTGGTGAACCAGCCCGGCTCCTGGGCGTGCGTGCTGTGACCCACGACAGTCGCGAGCGCTTGCACGCCGAGCTTGTCGGCCGTCGACCGGCGCATCAGGACCATCGCGGCCGCGCCATCCGAGATCGAGCTCGAGTTCGCCGCGGTGACCGTGCCGTCCTTGCGAAAGGCCGGCTTGAGGGTCGGAATCTTCTCGAAGTTGGCCTTGAACGGTTGCTCGTCGTTCTCGACGAAGCGCTCGTTCTTGCCGGCCTTGATCGCGATCGGCGTGATCTCCCAGGCGAATGACCCGTCCCGGTTCGCGGCTTGCGCGCGCTCGAGCGACGCGATCGCGAATCGATCCTGCTCTTCGCGCGTGAAGGCGTACTTCGCTGCGCAGTCTTCGGCGAACGTGCCCATGAGACGGCCCGCGCCCATTTCGTCGCGAGCATAGGCGTCCTCGAGGCCGTCGAAGAACATGTGGTCGAGCGCCTGCTGGTGGCCCATCCGGAATCCGCTGCGCGCCTTCGGCAGCAGGTAAGGCGCGTTCGTCATGCTCTCCATGCCGCCCGCGACGATGATGTCGTCGCTTCCGGCCGCCAGGAGGTCATGCGCGAACATCGCGGCTTTCATGCCCGAGCCGCACATCTTGTTGACCGTGGTGCAACCGGCCGAGAGCGGAAGGCCGGCACCGAGCGAAGCCTGGCGCGCGGGCGCCTGACCCTGACCGGCCGGGAGGACGCACCCCATGATGACTTCCTCGACCTGCTCGGCGCGAATGCCGGCGCGCTCGATCGCCGCGCGGATGGCGGCGGCGCCGAGTTGATGGGCGGCGAAGCCCTTCAGCTCGCCCTGGAAGGCGCCCATCGGCGTGCGGGCAGCGGAAACGATGACGATCGAATCTTTCAACATCTTCAGGCTCCTTTCATTGCACTCGGCGCGCTCGATTCAACGAGTCTCGTCGAAGAGTTCGCGACCGATTAGCCAGCGCCGGATCTCGGAGGTGCCCGCGCCGATTTCGTAGAGTTTTGCATCCCGCCAGAGGCGGCCGGTCGGATAGTCGTTAATGTACCCGTTGCCGCCGAGGCACTGGATCGCCTCGCCCGCCATCCAGGTCGCCTTCTCCGCCGAGTAGAGGATCGCGCCGGCAGCATCCTTGCGGGTCGTCTCGCCGCGATCGAGCGCCTGGCCCACTGCGTAAACGTATGAGCGGCAGGCCGAATAGGTCGCATACATGTCGGCGAGCTTGCCCTGGATCAGCTGGAACTCGCCGATCGACTGCCCGAACTGCTTGCGCTCGTGCACGTACGGCACGACTGCGTCGAGGCAGGCTGCCATGATGCCGAGCGGGCCACCGGCCAGTACCGCGCGCTCGTAATCGAGCCCCGACATCAGCACGGTGACACCGCGCCCATCGGCGCCGAGCACGTTCTCCGCCGGCACCTCGCACTCGTGAAACACCAGCTCGCAGGTGTTGGACCCGCGCATGCCGAGCTTGTCGAGCTTCTGTGCAGTGGCGAATCCCTTGAACCCCTTCTCGATCAGAAACGCAGTGATGCCGCGCGGTCCCGCCTCGGCATCGGTCTTCGCGTAGACCACAAGCACGTCGGCGTCGGGACCGTTCGTGATCCACATCTTGGTGCCGTTCAGGATGTATCGATCGCCGTGGCGCTCGGCGCGCAGCCGCATGCTGACGACGTCCGAGCCGGCGCCCGGCTCGCTCATCGCGAGCGCCCCGACGTGCTCGCCGGAGATGAGCCTGGGCAGATACTTCCTTCGCTGCGGCTCGGAGCCGTTGCGGCGGATCTGATTCACGCACAGGTTGGAGTGCGCGCCATAGGAGAGTCCGACCGCGGCGGAGGCGCGGCTCAACTCCTCGACCGCGATGATGTGCGCGAGGTAGCCCATGTGCGTTCCGCCGTATTCCTCTTCGACCGTGATGCCGAGGAGCCCGAGGTCGCCCATCTTCTTCCAGAGGTCCATCGGAAACTCGTTGGCGCGATCGATCGCTTCGGCGCGCGGCGTGATCTCGGTCTCGGCGAAACTGCGCACCGTCGTGCGCAGCATCTCGATCTCCTCGCCGAACGCGAAGCGAAGCTGCGGAAAATCGATCATCGGCAAGCCGGTTGACGCAGGCTGGGCGGCGCGGTCCATGGGACCTCCTGAGGCGAATTAGGGCGAACGATCGAGAGTGTGGCAGACCCAGCCGGCCGCCGCGCGGAACGCGGCCACTCTCGCACCACAAGCTGTAATCTGCGAAAATGATGCGCTGCACGATTTTAGCCGAGAACCAAGGGCCCGCCGGGGAAGCTCGTCATCCCCACGGAAGCGGGAAACCAGGGCTCGCTCGAAACCAAAGGAATACTGGATTCCCGCCTGCGCGGGGATGACTGGTCCACACTGCCCATGACGCCCGAACAGGTGCTCGATTACCCCTTCGCCGATCCGCCCGCGGCGGGCGCGACGCGCGAGGTGGCGCCCGGGGTGCACTGGCTGCGGATGCCGCTCCCGTTTGCGCTGAACCACATCAATCTGTGGTTGCTGGAGGACGATGCGGGCTGGGCCATCGTCGACTGCGGCGTCGCGACCGACGAAACGCGCGCGCTGTGGGACCGGGTTCTGGCGGAGCGGACCGGCGGCCGCCGCGTCACGCGCGTGCTGGTGACGCACTGCCACCCGGACCACGCGGGCAACGCCGGCTGGCTCACCACGCGGCTGGACGCGCCGCTCTGGATGTCGCAAGCGGAGTACCTCACCGCGCACGCGTGGCGAGACGATTCCGCAGGCTTCACGCACGCCGGATGGGTCGAGTTCGCGCGCGCGAACGGTCTCGACGAGGAGCGGATCGCGAGCCTCGAGGTCCGCGGCAGTCGCTACAAGCGCGTCGTCCCGGATTTTCCGCACAGCTATCACCGCATGATGGACGGCGACGAGATCGTGATCGGCGGGCGTGCGTGGGAGGTGGTGATGGGCTACGGGCACGCGCCCGAGCACGCATCGCTCTACTGTGCCGAGCTCGACGTGTGCATCGCGGGCGACATGCTGCTGCCGAAGATATCCACGAACGTCAGCGTCTCCTCGGTGACTCCAGGGGATGATCCGCTCGGCCAGTTTCTCGACTCGATCGCGGATTTCCGGGATCTGCTCACGGAGCGGTCGCTGGTGCTTCCCTCGCACGGACTGCCGTTTCGCGGCGCGCACGAGCGCATCACGCAGCTGGAGGAGCACCATCGGATCCGGCTCGCCGAGCTCGAGGAAGCGTGCGCCGATCCGTGCACGGCGGCGGAGCTGATCGGCACGATGTTCCGGCGCCCGCTCGACCCTTTCCAGACCTTTCTCGCGCTGGGCGAAACCCTCGCCCATCTCAACTACCTCGCTCGCAGGGGCGTGCTGGAACGCGCCGCGGGCACGGACGGCGTGGTACGGTTTGCCGCCCGCACCTGACACGATCACGGAGGCCGCAAGGATGTCCGCAAAACCAGAAGAACTCGAACAGACACCCGATCCCGCCGAGATGGCGCGGATACTTTCCGAGGTCGCCAGCCGCTCGAGCACGATGCTGACGGAGTTTCTGCAGCGTCACCCGTCCGAGAACGGCGTGACGTTCAAGGACGAGCTCGGGATCGCCAAGGCGTACATGGACCTCTGGTCGCGGATGCTTGCCAATCCCTACCAGCTCGCGCAGTCCCAGATGAACATGTTCTGGGATTACTCGCGCCTGATGCATGGGACGTGGCTGAAGATGCTCGGCCAGCAGGTCGAACCCGTGGCATCACCCGCGAAGGGCGACGCGCGCTTCAAGGACGAGGAATGGGAAAACCATTTCCTGTTCGACTTCGTCAAGCAGTCGTATCTGATCGCGGCGCGGCACGTCCACGAAGCGGTGTCCAATACCGAAGGCATGGCGGCCGACTCCAAGAAGAAGGTGGACTTCTTCACGCAGCAATACATCGACGCGCTCTCGCCGTCCAATTTCGCGCTCACGAATCCGCAGGTGCTGCGCGAGATCTGGAAGACCGGCGGCACGAACCTGGTGAAGGGCCTCAACAACCTGCTCCAGGACCTCGAGGGGGGCGACGGCCAGTTGCGCATCAAGATGACCGATGCCAATGCCTTCAAGGTGGGACACAACGTCGCCACGTCGCCGGGCAAGGTGGTCTTCCAGAACGATCTCATGCAGCTGATCCAGTACACGCCGACCACCAAGGACGTTCTCAAGCGGCCGCTCCTGATCATCCCGCCGTGGATCAACAAGTTCTACATCCTCGACCTGCGCGAGAAGAACTCGTTCATCCGCTGGGCGGTGAGCCAGGGCCACACTGTGTTCGTGATCTCCTGGGTGAACCCCGACAAGCGCCATGCCGACAAGGATTTTTCCGACTACATGTTCGAAGGTCCGCTGGCGGCGCTCGACGCGATCGAGAAGGCCACCGGCGAGAAGGAAGTCAATGTCATCGGCTACTGCCTGGGCGGGACGCTGCTCGGCGCCACACTCGGATACATGGCGGCGAAGAAGGACAAGCGAGTCGCGTCGGCGACCTTCTTCGTCGCGCTGCTCGACTTCTCGATTCCGGGCGAGCTCGGCGTCTTCATCGACGAGCAGCAGGTGGCGAACCTGGAGAAGCGCATGAATGAGCGCGGCTATCTCGAGGGCTCCGAGATGGCCGGGACGTTCAACATGCTGCGCTCGAACGACCTGATCTGGTCGTTCGTCGTGAACAACTACCTCATGGGCAAGGAGCCGTTCCCGTTCGACCTGCTCTACTGGAACTCCGACTCCACGCGCATGCCGGCGAAGATGCACAGCTACTACCTGCGCAACATGTACATGAAGAACCTGCTGCGGGTGCCGGGCGGCATCGAGCTCGACGGCGTGCCGATCGACCTCTCGAAGGTGAAGACGCCGGCCTATTTCATCTCGACGGCCGAGGATCACATCGCCCCGTGGAAATCGACCTTCAAGGGCGCGCAGGCGCTCGGCGGCAAAACGCGCTTCGTGCTCGGCGGATCCGGCCACATCGCGGGCATCGTGAATCCTCCGGCGGCCAACAAGTACTGCTACTGGACCAACCCGGATTCCGCGGACACGCCGGAAGGGTGGCAGGCGGCCGCGGAGCGCCACGAGGGTTCGTGGTGGCCCGATTGGCATGCCTGGATCGACGCGCTCGACCCGAACGATCGGGTGCCGGCGCGCACCCCGGGCGCGGGCAAGCTCAAGGCCATCGAGGACGCGCCGGGCTCCTACGTCGCCGTGCGGCTCGACGCGACGAAGAAGAAAAAGAAGGCGCACTGAGAGAGATAGTTTGAAATTTTCCCCTTCTTTCCGAGGAGGGGTCCGCCCGCAGGGCGGGGGGTGGTTTCAGCTTCGACCAATTCTCCAACCACCCCGGCCCCTTCGGAGCCACCCCTCCTTGAAAAGGAGGGGAGGGAAAAAAGACATTCATGCAGAGCAAACCCAAGGTCGTGATCCTTGGCACCGGCGGCACCATCGCCGGGGCAGGATCAAAAGCGGCGAACGTCACCGGATACCGGCCGTCCGTGATCGGCGTCGACGCGCTCGTGGCAGCGGTGCCGCAACTCAAGGAGGTCGCGGAGCTCGAGGCGCAGCAGCTCTTCCAGGTCGCGAGCTATCTGCTCGAGACCTCGCATTGGTTGCAGCTGGCGCGCGTCGCGACGGACGCGCTGGCGCGCAGCGATGTGAGCGGCGTGGTCATCACGCACGGCACCGATACGCTCGAGGAGACCGCGTACTTTCTGCATCTCACTGTGCGGAGCGAGAAGCCGGTGGTCGTCACGGGCGCCATGCGTCCGGCGACGGCGCTGTCCGCCGACGGACCGATGAATCTCTACAACGCCGTGAGTCTCGCCGCGAGCGCCGACGCCGCGGGCAAAGGCGTGCTCGTGGCGCTCAACGACCGCATCGCCTGCGCGCGCGACGTCACCAAGACTCACACGAGCGGCCTGGAGACCTTCCGCTCGCCGGAGTACGGAAACCTCGGCCAGATGGAGAACGGCGCCCCGCGGTTCTATCGGACGCCGCTACGCCGGCACACGGCGTTTGCCGAGTTCGTCGTGGCGGGGCTCGAGGAGCTGCCGCGCGTGGAAATCGTCATGGGATATGTCGGCGCGACGGGCGCCCCAGTCGCTGCGGCGCTTGCGAATGGCGCGTCCGGAATCGTCTACGCGGGAACCGGCGCGGGAAACTTCACCGCTGCGGCGCGCGAAGCGCTGGTCGCGGCCCGGCGCAGCGGCGCAGTCGTGGTACGGTCATCGCGAATCGCCGCCGGCGTGGTGACCCGCAACACCGGACACGTCGATGACGATGCGCTCGACTTCGTGGTCGCCGACGATCTGAGTCCGCAAAAGGCGCGCATCCTGCTGATGCTCGGACTTACGCGAACGCGCGACACGGGCGCGCTGCAACGCATGTTCCAGACCTACTGATTCAGCGGCCGGGCGTCTGTCCGGTTCAATTGGCTCGGTCACTTCGCGCGCTTGGCGTCGCGCGTGTCGTCGGGCCAGTAGTGGTCGGCGGCCTCTTCGTAGGGCGGGAAATAAAATCGCTTCGCGGGAACCACGAGCGAGGCATAAGCCTTCTGCGACTCCCAGACCTTGCGGAAGAACGGATTCTGCGCGGCCTCGCGCGCCGCGATCTTGTCCCAGGTCTTGAGGAAAAGCTCCAGGATGTCGGGCGGGGTCCGGCGCAAGTGCACGCCGTACTTTTCCTGCATCTCCTTCAGCGCGTCGGCGTTCAGCTTCTGCCACTTCGTCCACCAGAGCAGGAACGTCTCGTTCGCAGCGCTCGTCATGATCTCCCGGTGCTGGGGCGAAAGCGCTTCCCAGACATCTCCGTTGATGAAGACTCCGCCGATCGCAACGCTTTCATGCACGCTCGGCGAGTAATGGTATTTCCACTCGCTGTACAAGCCGAGGCGCAAGTCTTCCACGCCGCCGAACCACTCTGCGCAGTCGATCTCGCCGCGCTTCGCCGCTGCCAGGATCTCCCCGCCGGGCATTTCCACCACGGTGAGGCCGAGCTCGCGCCACACTTCCGCCGCGATCCCGGTCTGCCGGCATTTCATGGTCTTGAGATCGGCGAAGTTCCGGATCGGCTTCTTGAACCAGCCGAACGCCTGCGGCCCGGCCGGAAGCATCGGAATCGGAACGATGTTGAGCTTGAGCACGTCGCGGAAGAACTCGCGGTACATCTCGAGGCCACCGCCGTGCTGGAGCCAGCCCACGACGTCGATGACGTCCATGCCGTGCGTGCCCCCGGGGCCGCCCGCGAACAGCAATGCGGTCTTGTCCCGGCTGCTCAGGAAACCCGCCCAGGTATGCGCGCCGTCGATGACTTTCTTGTTCGTGGCGTCGAGCACGTCGTACGCCGGCACGATCTGCCCCGCGGGCAGGCGCTCGATACGGAGCGTTCCGTCCGAGAGCTTCTCGACCCGATTTGCCCAGTACGTGAAGTTGTCGTACAGCGTGAGCGACTCGGGCCAGCTCGCCTCGATCTTCAGGATCCTGGTTTCCGCCGCCGCGGCGCCCTGCGGGGAGATCAGTGCGGCGAATGCCAGGCAAACGGCGAAGATCGCTCCGCTACGCAATGTGTCGCCGCGCATCGATGATCGTATGGGCGTAGGTAAGGATGGCTTCGCGGGTGTTCGACGGGCGGTCGGCATTCATTCGTTTGCGGAGCCCGCCACTGCTTGACCCATGGTAGGAGTGTCGTGAAAGGCATGTCAAGCAAGCGCGCGTCATTCTGCGGGACAAATCACGCGTCGGCTCGACGGACCGTGCTCAGCCCGGAAGATTGCGCGGCTTGTGGGGTGCGTGAGCGAACAGCCGATCGTAGAGCCAGTTCGGCAACAGCCGCAGCCCCCATGAAACGACCCGCATCTGCCAGGGAATCACGGCCAGGCTGCGGCCGGCGTCGATCGCGCGGGCGATGCGCCGCGCCCCGACATCTGCGGAAAGCCGGAATGGCATGCGATACGGATTGACGCGCGTCATCGGCGTATCGATGTACCCGGGACAGATCGTGACGACTGCAACACCCGTGCCGTGGAGTTCTACGCGCAGGCTTTCGAGCCAGGTCATCGCGGCCGATTTCGAGGCCGAGTAAGCGCCGCCTCCGGGCAGGCCGCGCCAGCCTGCCATGCTCGCGATGCCGACGAGCGTTCCGTGGCCGCGGTCGCGCATTGGCGTGACGAAAGGTTGGAGCGTGGCGGCGAGGCCGAGCACGTTGGTGCGCAGGATGCGCTCGAGCACGGCGAGATCGTCCGGCTCGCTGCCGAGCGTGCCGACCGACACGCCCGCGCTCGCGATCACGATATCCGGCAAGCCATGCCTGGCGCAGAATTCGGCCGCCGCATCTCGCATGAAACCAGGATCGCCGACGTCGCCTGCGCAAGTCCACGCGTTCGCGCCCAGCTCGGCAGCGAGATTCTGCAACCCCTCGTCACGTCGCGCCACCAAGCCCACGATTGCGCCCTGCGATGCGTAGCGGCGCGCGAGCGCGGCGCCGATGCCGCTCGACGCGCCGGTGATGAAGACGCTACGCACCCCTCACTTCTTGGCGATCTCCTTGCGCGACTGCGCGATGAGGAAATCCGCGATTGCCAGCATGCGCGCGGGAGTCTGTCCCGGAACGACGTACTTGCCGTTCACCATCAGCGCCGGCACGCCCTCGAGCCCCGCGGCCTGCGTGATCTGCTGGGCGCGCTTGATCTTGCTCTCGACCGAAAAAGAGCGGTAGGCGGCGGAAAACTTCTTGGTGTCGACGCCCTTTCCCTCGAGCCATTCGAGGAGCGCGCGCTCGTTGGTGATGCGCAGGTGATCGCGGTGAATGGCATCGAAGAGCGGCGCGTGCAGCTTCTCGACGAGCCCCATGGATTCGAGGGTGTAGTACACGCGCGCCGCGATTTCCCAGTTCTTGTTGAGCGGCGCCGGGACGAGCCTGAACTCCACGTCCTTGGGCAACGCCTTGGACCAGCGCTCGATCAGCGGCTCGAGCTCGTAGCAATGCGGGCAGCCGTACCAGAACATCTCGATAACCTCCACCCGGGCCGGATTGTCGGTCGCGAGCGGAGTCTTCATCACCGTGTAGTCGACGCCCTCCGTGAAGGTCTGCGCGTGCGCGGCGGGGCCGGCAGCGGCGAATGCCACGGCGAGGGCGAACAGAAAGCGCTTGAGCATGAAAATCTCCTGGTTAATTCTTCAATTTGACCATCTGGGCATCGACTCCGTTCTGCGCCAGCGTCTGGCGGACGCGGTCGATGTCGCCGAGCCGGGCATAGGGCCCGAGGCGGACCCGATACCAGGTGCCGCGGTCCGGCAGGGCCGCCGGCTCCACGCTCGCCTGCAGCCCGAGCAGCGCCAGCTTGGCCTTGAGGTTGTCGGCCTCGGCGGGGTTCTGGAACGATCCCGCCTGGATGAAGTAGGTGTCCTTGGGAAGATTCCCGGGCTTGCCGCCGTCCTTCGCCGCGGCGTGCAGCTCGCGCTCGCTCACCGGGACTTCCTGGCCCGGCAGGATCTTGTAGAAATCGAATCGCGGGCGCTCAGGCGCTTTCGGGACGCCGGGTGCCTGGGCCTCCGCAAGATTGCCTCCCGCTTTCGCTGGCGTCGCCTTCGAGGCCGCGCGCGTCCTGTCGACGAATGGCGCAGGCGACTTGGTCATGTAGACCGCAATCGCGGCAGCGATGCCGATGCCGGCCAGCAGCCCGACGAAAATCCCGATCAGCGTTCCGCCGACCGCCCGCTTGCGCGCGGGCTTGCCGCGCGTTTTGTAATCCTTCATCGAAGCCCGTTCACATTTTCTCGGGAGCGGTGACACCCAGCAGGCCGAGCCCGTTTCGCAGCACCTGGCGGGTTGCAACAATCAACGCAACCCGCCCCAGGCGGGTTGGCGTCTCGGGAACGAGGATGCGGTCGGAATTATAGTAACTGTGGAATTCGCCCGCCAATTCGCGCAAGTAGAACGCAATCTGGTGGGGCGCGTATTCCCGGGCGGCGGTCTCCAGAATGTCGGGAAAATCCCCGAGTCGCTGCATCAGGTGCAGCTCGCGCGGCGAGTCGAGCGGTGCCAGGTCCACGGACTCGGGTTCGCGCGGATCGTCCGGATACTGCGCCTGCCACTGCTCGAGCACCGAGCACACGCGCGCATGCGCATACTGCACGTAGTAGACCGGATTGTCCTCCGTCTGCGACTTCGCAAGATCGACGTCGAAAGCAAATTCACTGTCCGCGCGGCGCGATACGAGAAAGAAGCGCACCGCGTCGCGGCCGACCTCGTCGATCAATTCGCGCAGGGTAACGTAACTGCCGGCGCGCTTCGAGATCTTCACCTCCTCGCCGCCCTTCATCACGGTCACCATCTTGTGCAGCACATAATCGGGATATCCCGGCGGGATGCCCATCGCGAGCGCCTGCAACCCGGCACGCACCCGCGTCACCGTGCTGTGATGGTCCGATCCCTGCACGTTGACCGCCCGCTTGTAGCTGCGTTCCCACTTCGTGACGTGATAGGCGACATCGGGCACGAAATAGGTATAAGCCCCGTCGGACTTGCGCATGACGCGGTCCTTGTCGTCGCCGAACTCCGTGGTCTTCAGCCACAGCGCCCCGTCGTGCTCGTAGGTTTGCCCGGTGGCGGCGAGCGATTCGACGACCGCGTCGACCCGGCCGTCGGTGTAGAGCGAGGATTCGAGATAGTAGTTGTCGAACGCCACGCCGAATGCGCGCAGGTCCTCGTCCTGCTCGCGCCGGAGCGCCGCGACCGCGAACTTGCGCACCGCCTCGGGATCGTCCGGATTGCCGTCGGCGGCAAGGAACTGCGCGGCGATCTCGCGAATGTACTCGCCGTGGTACCCGTCCTCGGGAAACTCCACGGCTTCGCCCCGCGCCTGCAGCGCCCGGGCCCGCACCGACGCCGCCAGGTTGGCGATCTGCTGGCCGGCATCGTTGTAGTAGAACTCGCGCGTCACGTCCCAGCCCTGGGAGGCGAGCGTCGCCGCAATCGCCTCGCCGAGCGCGGCTTGCCTTCCGTGCCCGACGTGCAGCGGGCCGGTCGGATTCGCCGAGACGAACTCGACGATGACCTTGTTGCCCATGCCGCGATTGCTCCGCCCGTACGCTTCGCCGGCGTGCAGGATGGTGCGTACGACGTTCTGCTTCGCCTCCGGCCGGAGATAGATGTTGATGAAGCCCGGCCCGGCGACTTCCATGCGCTCGACCCATTCGGACCTCGGGAGGGCGTCGATCAGCTCCTGGGCGATTTTTTGCGGCGCGCGCTTGAGTTGGCGGGTGAGCTGCATCGCCGACGCGCACGAATAGTCGCCGTATGTTGCCTGCTTGGGACGCTCGAAATCGATGATCGTCGCAGGCTGTTGCGGGGCGACCTTCGCGAGCGCGGCGGTGAAGAGCTGCGTGAGATGAGAGCGGATTTCGGCGGACATTGCGGCCGCTCGCGCGGGCAAACCGAAAATTATACCGGAGAGTGGTGGCAAGGAGACGGGGCCAGCCTGCGCTGACGGCCCGGAAAAGAAGCGCCGGCCGGCGCAGTCGCGCGCCGGCCGGGCAAGCGGAGAGGGTCAGGCGCGGGCGCGGTGCGGTGTTGCCTTCGGCGTGCTTCGACGGTGCCGCGAGCGCGACCGACGGCTTGGTCGACGCAAGCGTGCCCACCTCGCCGGTCAGCTTCGCCACCTTCCTCGATCACGAGCTTGCCGTAGCGAATCTTGCCGGTCACGCGTCCGGTCGGATGGATGACGAGCGTCTTGCGCACCGTGAGCTCGCCCTCGAATCGGCCGCGCACTTCCGCGATGTCGACGCTCACGGTCCCGACGATCGTTCCGGTCTCGGCGATCTGCATGACCCGCGCATCGGTCGTCGCCTCGACGCGGCCTTCCACCACGATGGTGTCGCAGTCGGTGATCTCGGCGCTCTTGAGCGTGATCTCCGGTCCGACGATCAGCCGGCTCTTGCTGGTATCGTCGCTCTTGGCGGCGGCCGTGCCGGACGACGTCTGCCCAGCGGATTCCGTACGAGCGGGCTCGTTGCGGCGAGGGGGATCCGCGGGTGGCGGCGTGATGGCGGCTGCGGGTGCGGACGTCCCCGATTCGCGGCGCTGGCGATCGTCTCGATTGCTGGTGAACAGGCTCTGTCTGTGCAGCATCTTTCCTCCGGCTCGTTCGTGGTTGCGTTAGCGGGAAGCCGCTTTGTGCAAGGGCCATGCCTGGATCGGGCAAATGCGCTCCGGACCGCAAGGTCGCCCTGGGGTCCAAACTGCGACGCCTTGCCACGTCACCCGATATCGCAGACTTGACGAATCAATGAGTTGGGTCGACGGCGGCCGTGGGCAGCGATTGTAAAACATTTCGGACGCGCGTGCCGGGCAGGCGTGGACAGTGCCGGGCGCGCCCCGGCGCCTGTCTCCATGCCACGACAGCGGCAGGAGTTGGTTTGCCAAGCCGCTGTTTTGGCGGCATCATCGATGTCGCTCCGCGGCGACATTCCCCGACCTAGCGCGCACGTATGACTGCAGCAAGAATCACCCTCCGGCTTGCCCTGCCGGCCGATGCCCAGGCGATCGCCGTCATGTCGCGCGATCTGATCGAGCCCGGGCTCGGCTGGTCCTGGACGCCGGCGCGCGTCGCCCGCAGCATCGCCAATCGCGATACGACGTCCATCGCCTCCTGCGACGGTCATCAGGTCGTGGGATTTGCGATCATGCATTTCGGCGATGACCGCGCCCGCCTCAACCTGTTGGCCGTGCATCCGCGCTACCAGGGTGCCGGACTCGGCCGGCGCATGACCCAGTGGCTCGAGGAGTCGGCGCTCGTCGCGGGCATCGAGTCGATCGAGCTCGAGCTCCGTCGCAGCAATGTCGGCGCGCGCAAGTTCTACGAGCGGCTTGGCTATCGCTCCGCGGGCGTGGTCGCACGCTACTACCGCGGCGAGGAAGATGCGCTGCGCATGTCGCGCGACATCCGTCTCACGGTGGGGCCGGCGCCTGCCTGGCAGGCGCCCTGGCTGCGCTGACGGACTGAACTCACCCACCCCCGCCCTTCGGGCGGGCCCGTCCTCTCCGAGGAGGGTGGACGCGCTTTCTGCCAGCGTGGTGATCCGACTATTAGCGTGACGAAGATTCCCATGAGTATCGAATCCCGTCTGCGCGACCTCGGCCTCGCGCTTCCTGCGCCGCTGGTCTTGCCGCCCGGGGCCAAGCTTCCCTTTCCCTGGGTTCACGTCGTGGGCAACCGCGCATTCATTTCGGGACATGGCCCGACCGAGGTCGACGGCACCCTTGCGAAGCCGCTGGGCAAGGTGGGTGCCGAGGTGTCGCAAGAGGAGGGCTATCGCGCCGCCCGACTCACTGCGCTTTCGATCCTGGGGAGCCTCAAAGGTGCGCTGGGTGACCTCGATCGCATTGATCGCTGGGTGCGCGTGTTCGGAATGGTGAATGCCGCGCCCGGATTCGATCGGACGCCCGCGGTGATCAACGGGTTCACGGATCTGATCATCGAAGTCTTCGGCCCCGAGCGCGGTGCGCACGCCCGCTCGGCGGTCGGCATGGCCGAGCTCCCGTTCGGCATTCCGGTCGAGATCGAGGGGGAAGTTCTGCTGAAAAGCTAGGGTCGTCCCGATGACGTCATCCCCGCGCAAGCGGGGATCCAGGCCTGTCTCCGATCGAACTCCTGATGGATTCCCGCTTGCGCGGGAATGACGGGCTCGACGGGAATGTCGGTTTTTCCGGGATTCTCTAGAACTCCACCGGATCGACGTCGATGTGCCAGCGGACGCGAGTCGACTTGCTCTCGTTCAGCCGCGCCATCCACTCGTCGCAAGAAGGTCTGCAACGCCCGGCGTGACCGCGACTGCACGAGCACGTGCGCCCGCTCGCGGCCGGCGATACGCACCACGCTCATCGGCACTGGATCGTAGACGGTGACGACGTCATCACCGGGGGCGCTTGCGGTCGCGCGGGTGAGAAATCCCAGTGCGTCATCGAGTGCATCGCTTTCCGCGCGGAGCACTGCTTCGTAGACGAATGGCGGAAACCCCGCCTGCTCGCGTTCGGCAAGCTGTGAATCGGCGAATCGTCCGTAGTCGTGCTCGACGAGCGCGCGGTAGAGCGGATGGCCGGGATAGCGCGTCTGCACGATGACCTCGCCCGGGATCTCGGCGCGACCCGCGCGTCCTGCGACCTGGTAGAGCTGTGCGAAGAGGCGCTCCGGTGCGCGGTAGTCTGCCGCGAGAAGCGCGGCGTCGGCGTGCAGAATGCCCACCAGCGTCAGTCGCGGAAAGTCGTGCCCCTTGGCCATGATCTGGGTGCCGACCAGGAGATCCGCCTCGCCGGCGTTGATCTGGCCACGCATCGTCTCCCAGCGGCCCTTGCCGCGCGTGCTGTCGCTGTCCACTCGCAGGAGGCGCGCCGCCGGGAAGCGCTCGGCAAGCGCGGCTTCCAGCCGTTGCGTGCCGCGGCCGAACGGCACGAGATCGATGTTGCCGCACTGCACGCAGGTCCGCGGGATCGCTTCCGCGTGACCGCAGTGATGGCATCGCAGCTGCCGATCGGCGAGGTGCACGACGAGGTGCGCGGAGCAGCGCTGGCAGCCCGCCGTCCAGCCGCACGCGTTGCAGACCAGCACCGGCGCATAGCCGCGGCGATTGAGGAAGAGGAGGGTTTGCTCGCCGCGGTCGAGCCGGGCCGCGATCGCCGTGGCCAGCGATTCCGTGAGACCGTCCACCACCTTTTCAGATCGCGTGTCGGCCAGGCGCACGGTGGGAAGCCGCGCGCCTTCGCGCGCGCGCTCGGGCAGCGCGAGGAGGCGATAGCGACCGACTCGTGCGTGCGCGTAGCTCTCGAGCGAAGGTGTCGCCGAACCGAGCACGATCGGCACGCCCGCGGCGTGGGCACGGAAGACGGCCAGGTCGCGTGCCGAGTAGCGCACGCCGTCCTGCTGCTTGAATGACGTGTCGTGCTCCTCGTCCACGATGATCAGGTCGAGTGCGGGAAGCGGCGTGAACACGGCGAGCCGCGTGCCGAGAACGATGCTCGCATCGCCGGCCTGCGCCGCGAGCCAGTTCTCGGCACGCTGGTTTTCCGCCAAGGCGCTGTGCAGCGTGACCACGCGCGCCCCCGGAAAGCGACTCGCAAACTCCTGCTCGAGCTGGGGCGTCAGGTTGATCTCGGGCACCAGCACGAGCGCCTGCCGACCGCGGCGCAACACTTCGGCGATGACATGGAGATAGACCTCGGTCTTGCCGCTTCCAGTGATCCCGAGCAGGAGAAAGGGCGCGTAGCCGCCCAGCGCGGCAGAAATCGCTTCGATCGCCGCGCGCTGGTCCGAGGTCGCTACATGGCGCTCGACAAACTGCGCCATGGGTCTGGGAAGGGCCACCGGCTCGATCCAGCCGCGGGCGCGTGCGTCGCGCAACGCGTCGGATGCCGTGACCTCGGCAGCGGGCACCGGGCTCTCGCGCGCCAACCGCTCGAGGAGCGCGCGCTTGGCGTGGCTGCGGGCCGGAAGCGTTGCCAGGGCGGCGCGTCCAGCATCGGTGATGGCAAGCGCCTCGGGGGGAGTGGGCAGGGATCGCGTCCTGCGCAACCGTGGCGGGAGCGCGGCATGAATCACCTCGCCGAGCGCGCGCTGGTAATACTCGCTGCAGAAGCGCGCCACGTCGAGCCAGTCGCGCGTGAGCGGCGCAAGGTCTCGCATCACCTCGCCGGCGGCGCGGAGCTTGTCGACCGGAACGTCGCTCGTCGCGGCGACTTCCACGATGACACCCACCATGCGCCGATTGCCGAACGGCACGACGACGCGGCGGCCGATGTCCGCTGCGCTTGCGTCCGGGGCTGCATAGTCGAAGAGCTTCGACAGCGGAACGTCGAGCGCAACGCGCAGGATGCTCATCGGCGAGACCGCGCCGCTGCGGCGATCGACTCTTCCAAAGTCTTGCGAGGCACAACTGAACTATCTGATCGAAAAGAATTTCCGGGTTGTGCACAGTTTTTGTGGATAAAGCTGTGCGCAACTTTGCAACAAACTCGTAACCTGGCTTCCTGCAACGGATTTTTAGTATCGCTCGCGATTTGTGCGAAGTTATTTTCCATATTGAAACAGCGAGTTACAGGCTTGTCCCCAGGGAGCGCCCGGAAACGCCCGTCTGGCGGGGCGGGGCACGGAATTGTGCATAAGTCAAGACCCGCGGCCCCGGATCGCGGGGTGAATTAGTTCACGCGCGGAGCTTCAGGCTTGCCGAGTGGACCGTTTCCACGAGCACGCCGACGTGCTCCGGCGGGGTGTACTGGGAAATGCCATGTCCCAGGTTGAAGACGTGTCCCGCGCCACTCCCGAAGGAAGTAAGCACCCGCTCAGCCTCGCGCCGGATCGCATCGGGCGGCGCGAAGAGCGCGATCGGATCGAGATTTCCCTGCAGCGCCACGCGATCGCCGACGCGCTGGCGCGCCGCGCCGATATCGATCGTCCAGTCGACGCCAACGGCATCGCTCCCGCACCCGGCGATCGCTTCCAGCCACAGTCCGCCGCCCTTGGTGAAGACGATGCTCGGCACACGGGCCCCATCGCGCTCGCGGCGGAGCTGCGCCACCACGCTCTTGATGTAGGCGAGCGAGAACTCGTGGTAGGCGGCCTCCGCGAGCGTGCCGCCCCAGGTGTCGAAGATCATCACCGCCTGCGCGCCGGCCTCGATCTGCGCGTTCAGGTAATCCGCGACCGCGCGCGCATTCACCGCGAGGATGCGATGCAGCAGTTCGGGACGGCCGTAGAGCATGCTCTTCAGGAGCCGGAAGTCGTCGCTGCCGCCGCCCTCGACCATGTAGCAGGCCAGGGTGAACGGGCTGCCGGAAAAGCCGATCAGGGGCACGCGACCCGCGAGCGCGGTGCGGATATGCGCGACGGCATCGAGCACGTAGCGGAGCTCGCGGGTCGGATCGGGTGGCGCCAGCGCGCGGATCGCGGCCTCGTCGCGCAACGGACGCTCGAAGCGCGGCCCTTCGCCTTCGCTGAAGAAGAGGCCGAGCCCCATCGCATCGGGGATCGTGAGGATATCGGAGAACAGGATGGCCGCGTCGAGCGGGTAGCGCTCGAGCGGTTGCAGCGTCACTTCGGTGGCGAGCTCCGGCGTCTTGGCGAGCGCGAGGAAGCTGCCCGCGCGCTTGCGCGTGGCGACGTACTCGGGGAGGTAGCGGCCTGCCTGCCGCATTAGCCAGACCGGCGTGTACGGCGTGGGCTCGCGCAGCAGGGCGCGAAGCAGCGTGTCGTTTTGGAGCGGTGCGGTCACCGGCCGAGGGTATCAGGGTTCGGCGCGGCGGCTGCGCCGCGCGACGGTCAGGCGTCCTTCAACAGGCGCTCGGTGATGTAAGTCCACTCGGCGGGTTCCACGGGCGTGATCGACAGCCGGTTCCCCCGCTGGAGCAGGCGCATCTTGGCGAGCTTCGGATGCCGCCGCAGTTCCGCAAGGCTCACCAGCGCGGTCTTTCTGACGAACTTGACGTCGACGTTCACCCAGCGCGGCGCGGCGCGGGTCGACTTCGGATCGTAGTACTCGCTCTTCTTGTCGAACTGGGATCGATCCGGATATCCCTCGCTCGCCACCTCGGCGATGCCTGCGATCCCCGGCTCGGGACAGCTCGAATAGTAGAAGAGCACGCCATCGCCGGGGCGCATGTCGTCGCGCATGAAGTTGCGCGATTGATAGTTGCGGACACCCGTCCAGGGTGCCTTGCGGCCCGGCGCGCGCGCGAGGTCGTCGATGGAGAACTCGTCCGGCTCGGATTTCATCAGCCAGTAGCGCATGGGGGCACGACAGTCCGCTGACGCGACAACGCAGGCTCGCGCCTGCGTTGTCGCATTGTAGGTGCCCCCCGCCGAAGCGGTTAAGCCGCGAATCTTGAACCCTGCGGTTCAAGGCGGTCGCGTTCCGGTCACATCAGGATCGTCCGACTATGGGACGCGCACAACAGTGACACTTGAGTCCGCAACCTTGCGGATGCATCGGTACAAGAATTTCTACAGCCTGACGCGCAACGCAGGGGACATTGAAATCGAAAAACTACTTGGGCAAACACCCGCCGGCAGGCCGCCGCGAGTCGAAGCCGTTGTCTACAGCAGCTTCTCTTGCGGCGCGAGCGCCTGATCGAGCGTCGCTTGCATCGTGGCCATTCTACGCCGGACGCTTTCCAAGTCAAAACCGTCCGGGTTCTTGGCCGTGAGCAATTCGTGCGCAATGTTGAGCGCGGCCATCACTGCGATGCGCTCCGTGCTGCCGACTTTGCCCGAGGACCTGATTTCGTTCATCTTGTGATCGACGTACTGGACCGCGTTGAGCAGCGCTTCACGCTCGTCGTCCGCGCAAGTGACCTTGTAGGATCGACCCAGGATCGTGACGTCCAGGGCCTTCTGCTTATCGTTCATTCAGGGAGCTGGCCGAGCAGGCCTTGCAGGCGCACCTTGGCGCCGTCGATCTTGTCCGCGAGCAGCTTGTTGTGGCTGGTGAGCTGGGCCATGCGCTGCCGCAGGTCGCTGTTCTCCGCCCGCAGCCGCTGGCACAATTCGGCGACCTGCCGAACGCGATCCTCGAGGGCGAGCAGATCCGGGTCCATCGCGGCAATATAGTTTGGAAAATCGAGCATCGTCAAGGAGTAAACGCGGGTTCTGCACGTGTTTTCGTGATGAGCGACACACCGACGCCCCCGGCCCGCCCGGGTGAATTCGATCGCCTGAACCCGATTCGGCCCGATGCGACCCGTCTGGCGGGGGTCACGCGGCGTGGCCGAGCCTGTGAGCTGATCGACAATACGGGTGCGGGGCTCGCGCACGAGGATCTGCGCGAAGTTCTCGACGCGTTGATCGCCCAGGACCGGTTTGGCCTTTCCCTGGCCTCCTCCAAAGGGGGCGCCACGCTCGACCTCGAACGCCGCGAAGTCGGGCACATTCAGATCGGCACAGGCCTATACCGCCTCCTGGTGCGCCGATACACGGCGCGCATCGAACGATTTTGAGCCCGCCGGGGAATCCCGCCGAGTTAGAATGACCCTGCTCGCTCGAGGTGCCCAGGCGTGGTGTCTACACGCACGGGTGAAACGGGAATCAGGTGCGGGCCCGGATTTTGTCGCTCCGGACCCAATGCCTGAGCTGCCCCCGCAACGGTAAGCAAGCTCAACACGGCCCATTCGATGGGCACGCTCGCACGCATCGATCTTCCGCGCGCGAGTGCAGTCCCGGCCACTGCGTCACAAGGTCCCTACCGGACCGGCGACGCGGGAAGGCGGTCCGTGGAGTGCGGCGCACGCCGCAGTCAAGCTCGCAAGCCCGGAGACCGGCCTTTGAGCGTGAGGTCGGGAAATGCCGCGGGCGTGCGGTGTCCTCGCAGATGCTTGCGCGCCGCGCTGCGTTTCCTTCCGTCCACACGATGCCGGCCTGCGGGACGCTTGCCGGATGGGAGGAGTCATGCATCCACGCCCCCAGCGCGCGCTTCGCGCGATTACGTTTGCCTGCTTACCAGTCCTTTGCTCTTCCGCTGCTTGCGCAGTATGGTCCGCCGCAGCTCGATGCGGTCGTCGTGACGGCGACACGCTTTCCCGAGGACCGGCTCGACGCGCCGGTCGGGATGACCGTGATCACGGCCGAGGACATCGCCAAGAGCACCGCGCGCACTCTGCCGGAGATCCTTTCGCAGCAGGGGAACATCGTCATCCGCAACACGACCGGAAGCCCCGACCAGCAGGTCGATCTGCGCGGATTCGGCGTCACGGGCGACCAGAACACGCTCGTTCTGCTCGACGGGCGTCGGCTCGACGAAGTGGATCTCTCCACGCCGAGCTGGTCGGCCATTCCGATCGAGTCGATCGAGCGGATCGAGATCCTGCGCGGCAGCGGGGGCGTGCTCTACGGTGGCGGCGCGACCGGCGGGACGATCAACATCATCACCCGCACGCCGGAGCGCGCGACGATCACGGGCTCGGCGATGGTCGGCGGTGGCTCGCTCGATACCTTCCAGGCAGGCGCCACTGCTTCGGCGGCAGGCGACGTGTTCGGCGCCACGGGCTCGGCGAACACCTACCAGACCAGCAACTGGCGCGAGAACAACCGCGTACACCAATGGAGCGCGGAGGCCGATCTGCGCGCGGTTGGCAGCACCGGGAAGGTGGATCTCAAGTTCGGCGGCGATCGGCAGACCGTGCAGCTGCCCGGGCCGCGCGGGGAGTTGGAGCTCGCGGTCAATCCGCGCGGTACCGCCACGCCGCTCGACTGGGCGAATCGCGAGGGCGCCCGCGCGCTCCTCGCAGGCGAAGTCGCGCTTGGCGGGGGAACGCTCGCCGCCGATCTCGGCTACCGCCAGACCGACCGGAGCGCGTTTCTTGGCCGACTACTTCTCGGCGGGCCTCTTCAACACCTACGTCCAGTCCACCAACGATGTATGGACCTTCGCTCCGCGATTCAAGCTGCCCTACCGCGCGTTCGGCGCGCGCAACACGCTGATCGTGGGCTACGACTACGATAACTGGGATTACACGCGGCAGGATTCGCGCAGCCAGACGTCGGCGCCGTTCGCGGACCTGCAGGTCGATCAGCGCAGCAATGGCGCCTATCTCCAGCACTATTCGGTGTTCTCGACCGGCACCCGGCTGACCCTCGGTGGGCGGCTACAGGATGTGCGGACCAACGCGACCGATGTCGCCAACGTGCTCGGCCCGGCCAGCGCCTCGAAGAGCCTGAATCCGCGCGCCTACGAGTTCGGTCTGCGCCAGCCGCTGTCCGACACGGTCGAGGTCTACGGCCGCTACGGCCAGAGCTTCCGCATCCCGCGGGTGGACGAGATCTACGATCAGTTCGGCGGACCGGGATTCACGTCGCGACTCGTGCCACTCGACGCGCAGACCTCGCACGATTTCGAAGTGGGCGTGGAATATCGCAGCGATACACTGCGCGCACGGGCCAGCGCGTACGAGATGCGGCTCAACAACGAGATCTTCTTCTTCGTGCCGACCGGCCAGAACATCAATCTTCCGCCGACGCTGCGGAAGGGAATCGAGCTGGACGCGAGCTGGCGGGTGATTCCCGGGCTGAGCCTGTTCGGAAACGCCGCATTCCGCAGTGCCACGTTTCGCGAGGGGATGATCGGTCCGGTGAACGTGACCGGCAACACCATACCGCTCGTGCCGAAGACGCTGCTCACGGTCGGGGCGGCGTGGAACATCACCGACAAGACCTTGCTCTCGGCGGTGGTGAATTACGTCGGCTCCCAGTACTACGACAACGACGTGGCGAACGATTTCGGTCGCAAGATGCCCGCCTACACGGTCGTGAATCTCAAGCTAGCGCAGGGCTGGGATCGGTGGACTTTCACCGCCGCGGTGAACAACCTGTTCGACGAGTTCTACTACAGTTACGCGGTGCGCAGCCTGTTCACGAACAACTTCAACGCGTACCCGAATCTGCCCCGCACGTTCCTCGCCACCGCGGAGTACCGGTTCAAGTGAGCGCAGGCTCGTCATTCCCGCCGCCCGATCACCCCGCTCGGGGGCAGGGCCCGCGGGAATCCAGGACCATGCTGGACCACGCAGGGAGTCCGTCATTCCCGCGCAAGCGGGAATCCAGGGGTGCCTCGCACTGCGCAGTGGCCATGCTCATTGCGCAACCGCCTTGGCATTTGCAGCCAGTGCGTCTGCCGTGACAGTCGTCGACGATCGCGGGCACTCGGTCACGCTGGATCACCCGCCCGCGCGCATCGTGACGCTGTCGCCGCATCTCGCCGAAGTGGCCTTCGCAGCGGGCGCGGGCGAGCGTGTCGTGGGCGTGAGCGTGTTCAGCGACTTCCCGCCCCAGGTCGCGAAGCTGCCCCAGATCGAGGCGAGCGGAAGGGTGGATCTCGAGCGCGTGGTGCGCCTCGCGCCCGACCTCGCCCTTGCGTGGCGCGGCGGCAACCGCGTGCAGGATCTGGAGCGGCTCGAGCGCCTCGGCATTCCCGTCTACGCCAGCGACGCGCGCCGGCTCGAGGACGTGGCGCGCGTGCTGCGTTCGGTTGGACAGCTCGCGGGCAGTCCGGCCGAAGGCGAGGCGGCGGCCGCAGCGTTCGAGAGCGACATGGCCAAGCTGCGCGAGCAATACCGGGGCCGCAGTCCGGTGCGCGTGTTCTACGAGGTCTGGCACGAGCCGCTCATGACGGTGAGCGGGGCGCATCTGGTGTCGGACCTGCTGGAGGTCTGCGGCGCCGAGAACGTATTCCAGGACGCGCAAAGCCTGATTCCGGCGATCTCGGCGGAACAGCTCTATGCGCGGCGTCCTGACGTCGTGGTGGTCAGCGGTGTCGGGCTCGACGACGCGGCTGCGCTCGCGCGCTGGCGACGCTACGCGGCGCTCCCCGCCGTGCGCGAGGGCCGCGTCTACGCGATCGACGCGTCGCTCGCGAACCGCATGGGCCCGCGGGTGGTGGAGGGCGCCGCGGCGCTTTGTGAACTCATCGATCGTGTGCGGCAGCAAATCCCGGGCGCGAGGGCGGCTGGCAGGTAAAATGGGTCGATGGCGTCGCCCACTGCTTCGAGTGCCCAGCTCTATCGCCGGCTGCTCGGCTACGTAAAGCCCTACTGGCGAGTCTTCGCGGGATCGGTCGCGGCAATGATCGTGGTGGCGATCACCGAGCCGACATTCGCCGCGCTGGTGAAGCCGCTGCTCGACGGCACGTTCGTCCAGAAGGATCCGGACCTCATCCGCTGGATGCCGCTTGCGATCATCGGGCTTTTCTTCTTGCGCGGGGCCGGGTCGTTCACCGTGACCTACCTCGGCGCATGGGTCGCGACGAAGGTCGTCACGGATCTGCGCGAGGGCATGTTCCGATCGCTGACGCGGCTGCCGACGTCGTTCTACGACGGCACGACCACCGGCAGCGTGCTGTCGAAATTCACCTACGACGTGCAGAACGTTACCGGCGCGGCGACCACCGCGGTGAACGTGCTGATCAAGGACACGCTTTCGGCGATCGGGTTGCTGGGGTGGCTGCTCTACCTGAACTGGAAGCTCACGGCGATCATCCTGCTCGTCGGGCCGGTCATGGGCGTGATCGTGCAGCGCTTCGCGCGACGACTGCGCTCCGTGAGCCGACGCGAGCTCACCGCGGTGGGCGATCTCACTCACGCGGTCGAAGAGTCGGTGGCCGGCCATCGTGTCGTGAAAGTGTTCGGCGGCCAGCAATACGAAGAGAAGCGGTTCGCCGCCGGGGCCGACAAGGTGCGCAGTTTTCTCTTGAAGGGCGCTGCGGCGGGCGGCGCGATCGTACCCATCACGCAGCTCGTCGGCTCGTTCGCCATCGCGGGCACGATCTACTACGTCGCGCAGGATGCATTACGCGATCAGACGACCATCGGCACCTTCATGTCCTACCTCGCGGGACTCATGATCCTGCTCGGGCCGGTGAAGCGGCTCACGGCGGTGAGCGAGACGCTGCAGCGCGGGTTGGCTGCGGCGGAGTCGGTGTTCGGGCTGATCGACCAGCAGCCCGAAGTCGACACCGGCACGACGGCGCTCGGCCGCGCACGTGGGGAGATCGAGTTCCGCGACGTGCGGCTCATCTATCCCACCGGCGAACGCCCGGCGCTCGACGGCATTTCACTCCGGCTTGCGCCCGGCGAGACACTCGCGCTCGTCGGCCAGTCGGGCAGCGGCAAGAGCTCGCTCGTCAACCTGCTGCCGCGGTTCTACACGCCGACCTCGGGCCGGATCCTGATCGACGGCGTGGATATCACCGACATCACGCTCATGTCGCTGCGCGCGAACATCGCGCTCGTGAGCCAGGACATCCTGCTCTTCAACGACACCGTCGCGGCCAACATCGGCTACGGCCGCCTCAGCGGCGCGTCGGAGAGCGAGATCATCGCGGCGGCCGAAGCGGCGCACGCGATGATCTTCATCCGCGACATGCCGCAAGGTCTACAGACACAGGTGGGCGAGGACGGCGTGCGCCTCTCGGGGGGCCAGCGCCAGCGCGTCGCCATTGCGCGCGCGTTCCTCAAGAACGCGCCGATCCTCATCCTGGACGAAGCGACGTCTGCGCTCGACAGCGAATCGGAGCGTTACGTGCAAGCCGCGCTCGACGAGCTGATGCGCGGTCGCACCACACTCGTGATCGCACACCGCCTCTCGACCATCGAGCGCGCCGACCGCATCGTGGTGCTCGACGCGGGCCGCATCGCCGAGATCGGCCGTCACGACGAGCTCCTCGCCCGCGACGGCGCCTACGCGCGGCTGCATCGCATCCAGTACGCGCGGCAGGAGCCGGCGCTGGTGGAGTGACGTGCTTCGAGGGAGGGCGTCCGTCGTTCAATCCAGCTCGAACGCCTGCTCGTAGTTTTGCTTGAGGGCGGGGTTCTGGTCCTCTTTCCTGAGCAAGCAATTGCCCGACCGCGAGCACCTCGATCTCGGTGCCCATGAAGCAGCGGAAGGCGTCTGCGGGAGTGCAGACGATCGGCTCGCCGCGCACGTTGAAGCTCGTGTTGACGATCACCGCGCAGCCGGTCAGGCGCTCGAACTCGGTGATCAGCGCGTGATAGCGCGGGTTCGTTTCCTTGTGAACGGTCTGGATGCGCGCCGAGTAGTCGACGTGGGTTACCGCGGGTATGTCCGATCGAGGGACGTTGAGCTTCTCGATGCCGAAGAGCGCCTGCTCCTCTGCGGTCATGGTCTTCCTGCGATCCTTGACGACGTCGGCCACGAGCAGCATGTAGGGGCTGTCGTAGTCGATCTCGAAGTAATCCGCTACCCGCTCCCGGAGCACCGAGGGCGCGAAGGGGCGGAAGGACTCGCGATACTTGACCTTGAGGTTGAGCAAGGATTGCATTTTTGGCGAGCGTGCATCGCCCAGGATCGAGCGCCCGCCAAGCGCTCGTGGGCCAAACTCCATGCGCCCCTGGAACCAACCCAGCGCCTTGCCTTCGGCAAGCGCCTGGGCGCAGGCGTCGATGACCTCGTCCTCCGAAAGGACTGAGTACTTCGCCCCGGCTGCCTGGAGCTGGCGCTCGCACTCGGCCTGGTCGTAGGCGGGGCCCAGGTAGGCGCCTGACATGTGGTCCGATTTGCCGTTCGGCTTCCTCGGCTGGCCCTTGTAGAGGTGGTAGGCGGTGAGTGCGGCACCCAGCGCCCCGCCGGCGTCCCCCGCGGCGGGCTGGATCCACAGATCCTTGAAGTGCCCGTCCCGCAGCACTTTGCCGTTGGCCACGCAGTTGAGGGCCACCCCGCCTGCGAGGCAGAGGTTTTGTTTGCCGGTCTCCTTGGCAAGTGACCGGGTGAGGCGCAGTACCACCTCCTCGGTGACCGCCTGGATCGAGGCGGCGAAGTCCATCTCCCGCTGGGTGAGCCACACCTCGGGCTTGCGGGGCGGGCCGCCGAACAGCTCGTCGAACTTGGCGTTGGTCATCGTCAAGCCCGTGCAGTAGTCGAAATAGTCGAGATTCAGCCGGAAGCTGCCGTCGGGCTTGAGATCGAGGAGGTGCTCGTAGATGAGCTTCGCGTACTTGGGCTCCCCGTAGGGGGCCAGCCCCATCACCTTGTACTCCCCGGAGTTCACTTTGAAGCCGGTGTAGTAGGTGAACGCGGAATAAAGTAGCCCGATCGAGTGCGGGAAGTGGATCTCGCGGTGGACTTCCAGGTCCTTGCCCTGGCCATATGCCAGCGAGGTCGTGGCCCACTCGCCCACCCCGTCCATGGTGAGCACCACCGCTTCCTCGAACGGCGAGGGGAAGAAGGCGCTCGCGGCATGCGACAGGTGGTGCTCGGAGAAGAGCATCTTCTGCGCGACCTTCTTGCCCGCGCCAAGCGCCTTCAGCTCTTTCGCGAGGAGGTCCTTGAGGAAAAGCTTCTCGCGCAGCCACAGGGGCATGGCCATCCGGAAGCTCTGGAACCCCCGGGGGGCGAAGGCGATATAGGTCTCGAGCAGGCGCTCGAACTTCAGGAACGGCTTGTCGTAGAAGGCGATGAAATCGATGTTCTCGAAGGCGCCGCCGGCCTGCCCCAGGCAGTAGCGCACCGCTTGGGCGGGGAAGCCCGGGTCGTGCTTCTTGCGCGTGAAGCGCTCCTCCTGCGCGGCCGCCACGATGCGACCGTCCTCGATGAGTGCTGCGGCGCTGTCGTGATAGAACGCCGAGATGCCCAGGACCCGCACGCAGGCTAGCTAGAAGAGCGTGTAGATGAACGGGGCGACCGCCGAGCCCTTGGCGAGGATCAGCAAGCCCCCGAGCAGCACCATCACGACGAAGATGGGCAGCAGCCAGAACTTCTTGCGCACGCGCATGAAGCGCCACAGCTCGCCGACGAAGCTCATCCTAGCGGTTCTCCAACATTCAGAATTGGTCGCCCAGGCTCTCGGGCTTGGGTCCAGGCGGGGTGCGCTCGATCCAGTAACTCGCGGCGGCAGGATCGCGCTTGAGCCGTAACAAGTCTTTGCCGAGCAGCCGCATGATTAGCCCTGTGGGTGTCACCACCACGTAGAACATGATCCCCAGCACGATCGGGTTCACGATCTTGTGAAGCAGCAACCCGAGCTTGAACCACAGGCGGTTGAGCGGCGCGAGGACCTGCGGCGCGGCGAAGGCCAGCACCGCAAATGCCGCGCGCCACCCCCAGGCTCCAGAGCCGAAGCGGATGACCTCCTATCAACGGCAGGAACGCGATGAGTGCGAACACGACCGCGAAGACCAGGCCGAAGGAACGGTTCGAGGAGCCGACGACTTCCTCGGTACGGTGATATGACTCGTGTCCCATCCCAATATCGCGAAATACTATGAAGTGGCTTCAAAGCGCCGCAGAGGTCGGCAGGACGCTTAGTTTATCCCGGCTTCGCTTACGACGCTCATCGGCGCCACGGCTATGCAGCTTGCTTCGACCAGCCTCTGGGATGAGCAATCCGGAGCCACGAATCGCGCGAGCGGCTCGAACTTATACCTACTCTCGAGGAGTCGGACTTTTCGCAAGTTTTGAATTGATAAGTTCGGCGATGATGCGTTGCACACCGCTTCCGTAGTGACCGTCATGCGGCACTCTTTGCTGGTCTGGCGGGAGCTTGGAGGACGGAATCTCGACCGCCGAATTCCATTCTTCCTTACCGACGTAGTGCACGTACGTTGATTCCTCTCTCGAAAGCGTCGGCAAGTAATCGCGATACACACCATGCTGGTCTATCAGGACCAATGGGGCGCGCGCTTCTCGAGCAAGAGCGGCAAGATCATGGAGCAAAGCTTGCCGCGCCGGCTTTGCGTCCATGGCAACAACGCGGAAATCATCCGGCATCCCGTTCGCCAGTCCTATCCGAACGAATATCTGGTGCAACTTCGTTATCGGGCGCGAGATCAGGAAGTAGGTCCATGTCAATTCTCCCGCGCCAAGCATTCCTCCGGGCCGCATGCCCCAGGCAGCACGCTCGAGGACGTATCCATCCGGAGGCGCGATCAGTTCGGCGCGTCCGTCGGGCCGCACCCAATAACACGGTTTGAGGATTCTCGTGGGTCGTGTTTCTCCCTTGCAGACCCCCCTCTCCCAAAAACCGGTTTCCCAGTAGACGAATGCCGCGGGTTCCAGGCGTTTGAACCACCGGCGCGCAAGCAGAACCGATTGAGCTCCCCCGTAGGCGGGGCTCGCCATGTTGACAACGGGCCTGTCTTGAATGGCGCGCAGATGTCCTGGGTAGCTCTCCGAGAAAGGAAGCATGTATCCAAAGCTCTGCGAATCTCCGATTGCAATGATCGCGTTTCTTGGAGTGGTCTCTCCGGGCGTTTGCGATCGAAATCCGTTCTCGTCCGTGTAGACCGGGATCTTGTAGTAGACATCGCTCGGGTGAAATGGGGCATGCACCCCCATGCAACTCTGTGCGCGGGGCTTCAGCACCCAGCCTATGACGGGATCCAGCTGCGCAAACGTTCCACAGAAGAATGCATTGAATCGCAGCATCCCGTACGCGTACCACCCGATGAATAGCAACGCGCAGAACAGCACCGGAACACTCAACAGGATCAGCCAGAAGACCGAGGTCTTGAGCGCGCTCTGTTTCATGAGATCGTGAATGTTCCTCGTTCAACCTGCCGCGGTGCGTGACGCAGATCTGTCCCGGTCGGCCGGTAAGTACTCCGGTATCCTTGCAGCAAGCCCGGCACGCACGTCGCTGTCGGAGACTTGTGCGTCCTGCTCGAGCCAGCGCACGGCGTCATCCACGAACTTCCGTGAAGGTGCGTTGTCCGCCTTCATGATGCGAAGCTTCGGATGAGGCGTCGGCGCGGTCGTCTCGTCGCTCGGCGAGCAGCTCCTCGTATAGCTTTTCGCCGGGGCGCAGTCCGGTGAACTCGATCTCTGATGTCGTCCTCGGCGTATGCCCGAAAGGCGGATGAGATCACGCGCGAGGTCGACGATCTTTACCGGCTCGCCCATGTCGAGCACGAACATCTCCCCGCCTTGGCCCATCAAGCCGGCTTGCAGGACGAGCTGCGCGGCTTCGGGAATCGACATGAAGATAACGGCGGATCTCGGGGTGCGTCACCGTCACCGGGCCCCCTTCGGCAATCTGCTTGTGGAACTTCGGGATCACGCTGCCGGTAGAGCCGAGCACGTTGCCGAATCGCACTGCCACGAACTGCGTGTTTGCTCGTTGGGCAGCCCTCGGCAGAGCATTTCGGCGAGCCGCTTGCTCGCGCCCATCACGTTGGTCGGATTGACCGCCTTGTCGGTGGAGACGAGCACGAACTTCTCGACGCCATGTGCGATGGCGGCCTGTGCGAGCGCGCCAGGTGCCCAGGGAGTTGTTCTGCACGGCCTCCCAGGCGTTCGTCTCTTCCATCAGCGGCACGTGCTTGTAGGCGGCGGCGTGGAACACCACGCTGGCCGGTAGGCGCGAAACACCTCGTCCAGGCGACGGCGGCTCTTGACGTCGCCGATCACGTAGGCCATGCGGGTCGACGCCGCGCGTTTTCACCGAGCTCCTGCTCGAGCGTGTAGAGCGCAAGCTCGCTCGTCTCGAAGGCCACCAGGCAGGCCGGCTCGAATCGCAGAATCTGCCGCGTCAGCTCCGCCCCAATCGAGCCGCCGGCCCCGGTGACCATCACCGTCTTGCCGCGCAGCCAGTCTGCGAGCCCCCCGGTGTCCAGATCCACCGGATCGCGGCCGAGGAGATCGTCCAGCTCGATCGGTCGCAACTGCGACACGGTGACTTTGCCGCTCACGAGATCCTCGTAAGAAGGCACGGTCAGCGCCGCGACGCCTGCCTTGGTGCACAACTCGAGCGCGCGGCGGCGTACCCGGTGAGTCGCACGCGGCATCGCAATGATTGCGAGATCCACCCCGCGGTCGGCGGCAATCGTCCGGCAAGCGCGTCGAGCGGACCCAGCACCCGCAGTCCGTGAATCTCGCGCCTCAGCAAAGCCGGGTTGTCGTCGAGGAGGCCGATGAACTGCCAGTCGGGATTGCGGCCGAGCCCCTTGAGGAGATCCGCGGCGGCGCTTCCGGCGCCAAGAATGACGACGTGCTTGGCCTTGGCATCCGAGAGCCGCGTGAGGTGACCTTCCTTCCATGCCCGGTAGGTGACGCGACTGCCGCCCATGAAGACGGCGAGCAGGATCGGATAAAGGATCAACACCGATCGCGGCACGTAAGCAAGACGAAAAAGGGCGACCACCAATGCGATCGCCATCGCTCCCAGCCCGATAGCGACCAGCATGCGCCGCAGATCGGGAAGGCTGGCGTAGCGCCAGAGGCCGCGGTACATCCGCAGGCGCCAGAAGATCACGCCCTGAAGGGGCAGATCCATACGAGGTCCCGCCACATGCCTTCCCTGTAGGGGTAATAGAGCTCGAAGTTCAGTCGCAGCAGATAGGCCAGCACCCAGGCGAATGCAGCGGCGCCGAGGTCATGGACCAGCGCGACGACGTTCCGCCAGTTCGGGACCTTCATCACGCCTGCGTTCTCGCCGCGGTGTCGGCGCCATGCGCCGTCGACGACCACTGCAATTGCCGCGTAGGCAATCGCGCCCGATCACGCACACGGCAACCTGGACTGCGAGCGGCGCGCGGTGCGCAGCAAGCGCGACCGCCGCGCAAGCCGCCATCAACACATACTCGGCGAGCGCGGTATTGCGATGACCCCAGCCGAGCTGAACGAGTCGCTGATAGTAGTGCGACCGATGCGCTTGCCAGACGCGCTCACCGCGCATCGCGCGCCGCAGTCAATGTGAAGGTGGCGTCGAAGATGAACGGCGAAAACACAGCAACCGGGAACCAGACGGGCCAGACACCGTCTCGCCAGCCCTCGATGCCGATGACTGCGGCGAGAAACCCGAGCGGAATCGAGCCGACGTCGCCCATGAACATCCGCGCAGGATGAAAGTTGAAGCGCAGGAAGGCAAGGGCAACCGCGGCGATGCTCGCCGCGAACAGTGCCGGACTGCGACATGACCGCCGGCCCAGTAAGCGACCGCGTATGCGCCGAAACCGAACACCGCCATTCCCCCGGCGAGCCCGTCCATGCCGTCCATGAAGTTGTATAGGTTGGTCACCCAGACGATTGCAAGAAAGAGCAACGGCGAGAAGCCAGAGCGGCGTGTCGGGCATGTGCAATGCCGCAGCCAGATCGCGGCAGCGACCGCCTGCGCCAGGAAATCGGACTCTTCGCCGGCAACCCGCCTCTATCGTCCACGAACGACACGATCGCCAGCCCAAGCGCGCACCCGAGTGTGACCCATGGCGCACCGAGCGCAATGCCCGCCGACCATGACTGCGAGCATGACCGCAAGACCGCCGGTGCGCGGCACGGGTGTCTCATGCAGCGATCGTTCGTTCGGCTGATCGAGCGGGCAGCCCGAGGCCGTGCGGCCCAAGCATCCACGCCATCAGCGCAAAGGCTGCGGCCGCAACGACAGGGGAACGCATACGCGTACGGCAAGGGGGTCGGCAAGCTCTGCGCCCGGCATGAACGGTTCGCCCGATTCTACCTCCGCGCGCCGCGAAGCCCGCTGCGCTCGGGCGAAGCGCGAGCCCATTAGGGAAGATCTGTGAATGCCCGTCATACCCGCGCAGGCGGGAATCCAGACCGAGCACGCTGTGAGGCTTGCTGGATTCCCGCCTGCGCGGGTATGACTTGATCAGAGCTTCCTTAGCGCACGTCTGTCGGCGCATCAAGTTGCCGCCGGGCAACCCAGGCATCCTGGGTACCGAAGAACTGCTTCGGGAGGTGTGAGATCACGTCCCAGCCCGCAAGCAGTTCGTTCCGCATGAATGGCGGCGGTTGATACGCGAGATACCACTTTTTCCCTTCCTGCACCTGTCCCCGGACGACGAGATTTCCCGCGTTGTATCGCGTCAGCTCATCGCCTTGGAGGCGATTGACCGCCGCGTCGCTGTGCGTGGTCAGGATCACGATGCCACCCGGGCGGACGATTCGGCGGAGCTCCCGGATCCACTCGAAGTGCATCGCCTCCGACAGGTGGGTGAATACGGAGAGCACGTAGACACAATCGAAGTGTGCCGCATCGAACGGAAGCGGTGGGGCGAGTCGATTTGGCAGGAACGAGACGCCTTCGATATGGCTGCGGCACCAGGAAATCGTCTTCGAATTGTAGTCGGTGCCGAACAGTTCCGCGTGCTCGTGCTGCAGAAACCGACGAAGATGGCGGATCACGCGCGCCGGCCCGCACCCCCATTCACAGATTCGCACGCGTTCACCCGCGACCTCACGATTGACGATGTCGGCAATAAGCCGCGCGTCGCGCTCGCCCCGCTCGTAGTAGACGGCGTGGTCCACGTAGCCGTACGCGTCGAAGGCCAGCTGCGACGGCGGGGTCGCGAACACGGGGTGTGCCGACCGGAACCGGACATTCGAAGGGAAGCTCCTGGCCATTTTCCACAGGTAGAGCATGGAGTCGGCGAGGCTAAGCAGCCGCGCCCGCCGCAGCATGTTCGCGAACGCGTGCCGCGCTCGATGGTTTATCACTGCCCGCCTTTCGCTGCGGTCAGATACCAGCGAGCCGTTTGCGCGAGCCCGTCCTGCACGGTGTAGGGCGGCTTCCAACCGAGCGCGTGCCGGATCGCACTCGAGTCCACGACCAGATCGCCCGTGATCCGCGCGTAGTCGGGGCCGCGACCGAGAAGCAAAGCGCCGAGCCGGAGGGCGACGAGCGGTACCTTGAGGAGGCGTGCGGGACGCTCCAGCGCCGCACCGACGCGCTGGAACAGCTCGGGCGTCGACAGGTCCTCGCTCGTCCGCGAGCAAGAACGTCTTGCCGGCCGCGGCCGGATGATCGAGGCAGGTCGACGATCGCGTCGGCGAGATTGCCGACGTAGAGCAGGCTGCGCCGATTGCGGACCGACCCGAGCGCGACGGGATCGCCGCGGTCCACGGCCTGAAGCACTCGCAGGAAGTTCGCCCCGACCCCCGGTCCGTAGACGAGCGGCGGCCTCAGGATCACGTATTCGAGTCCTGCCGGCGGACGCGGCCTCCGCGATCGCCTGCTCCGCTTCCCACTTCGAGACCGCATAGGGATCCTCCGGCGCGGGCGGATCGGTCTCCGTGAAGCCGACGCCGCGTCGACTTTCGCCGTTGCACCTTGATCGTGCTGAGAAAGACGAAACGCCGAACGCCGGCTCGCACCGCGGACTCGAGCAGATGCCGCGTCGCATCGCAGTTGACGCGGCGAAATTCGGCCAGCGGATCGGTGGCGGTATCGCTGCATCATGTGGACTCGGCGGCGAGATGCACGACTGCGACGCATCCCTCGAGTGCACTGCGTCCAATCGGTGTCGGGAGCGATGTCGCCGACGTTCGATGCAAGGCAGGCCGGGGAATGTGGCTTGCAGCGCGTCGCGGGACGCACGCCGCGCACTGCCGCGCGTACGGCACGACCTTTCTCGAGCAGTGCGCGACACAACGCGGTGCCGACGAAGCCGTTGGCTCCGGTGACGAGCACTGGCGGACTCCGGGTAGCGTCACTCGTCATGATCAAGCTCTGTTCGGGTAACCGCTCCGCGACCACGTAGTGAGAGGATTTCCTGAGGAACGGTTTCTCGACCAGATGCCACGATGCGAGCGCGGCACCGAGAACGAGTACCGTGGCGACACCGAGTCCCAGATAGGCATTCCTCTCGAACAGCCCAAAGCCGATGAGCGTCTGCAGCACGGGAAAGTGGATGATGTAGATGCCGTACGAGAAGTCGCCGTATCGCCCGAAATTCCCGAGGTAACGCGCCCCGACAGCAAGATACGTGACGAGTACGCCGAGTGCAGCGGGCTCCAATGCGGCGTCGAGCGCGTGCGGGAGCGGGACGAAGAGGATCACAAGAGCGACCGGGAACGCCCCAGCGCCAGTGCCGCGCGAAGAGCATCGGAAAAGTAATAGCACGCGGCGCCCGCCAGAAAGTAGCTCAGCTGTCCAGGGAGCTGGCGGCCGAGCTGGCATAGAGCTCACGCCCAGTCTCGCGGGCGAGGAACTCCATGCCGAATGCATAGGCCACCGAAAGCACGTAGAGCGCCGTCAGCACCTGCCAACGACCAATTCGAATGCAAAGGAATGGCGATCACCGGCACCGCGACGTAGAACATCACCTCGATCTTCAGCGTCCAGAGCGCGCCGTTTACTGCGTGCGACGGATTACCCTGGAACACGCCCGGCAGCTCGGGGGCGAGAAAATTCAGAAATGCCAGATTAGCCGCGACGTACCGTAGCCACGCGCGCCGAGAAATACTCGCCCGGCGGAGCTGTCGTGATCAGCACGCCCGCCAAGTGCGACAACATGCGACCACGGCAAAGTAGGCGGGATAGATGCGCCGAAAGCGCTTCGAAGCGTAATCTCCGACGGAAGCGGAGTTCTCGATAGCTCATGAAAACGAGAAATCCGCTCACGACGAAAAACGACTTGACGGCAAGGTCGGCTGAAAGCCAGCGCGAGAGCCCGGCGAGCTCCGGGCCTGCCCGAGAGCACGTGCGCATGATACAGGAAAACCATGAACGCGAAGGCGAACCGCAGAAGGTCGAAATTGTTCCGGTGCGACGCCGTGCGCGACGATCCTGCAGATCGCACTTGACTACCTCGCGGCGCCCGGGGCGGCGCGGCCGATCGCCTGCCTCCGAAGAGCACGAGGCGCCGAAATGGCCCGGACAGGAAGAAACGCAACATGCTCTGCACATGCCATGCGAAAAAGCGCAGGTTGCGGTGGCTCTCTCGCCGGGCGGCATGAACGATCTCGACTGTCGGGCAGAAGACGACCTCCCGTCCGGCGAGCCGCATTCGCGCGCACAGGTCCACGTCCTCGTAGTACAGGTGATACCGCTCGTCGAAGCCGCCCACCCGCGCGAACGCGTCCCGGGTGAAGAGCATGAACATACCTCCAACCCAGTCGGGCATTGAATCGGCGTCTCCAGCACCGTAGTCAACCGGCTCGGGTCCGAGCAGCGCCTTTCGCAGGATCACCGAATGGCGTCGGGAAGCGCCGGGCACTTGTCTCGACCTGACCGTCGGGATCTCTCACGAGCGGCGCGACCACGCCGGCCGTGCCGGTCTGAAATCGTCGCACGAGCTCCGGGAATGGATCCTGCGGCATCCGGATGTCGGGATTGAGGACGCAGAAGTGCTCGATATCGGCCGAGCTGAAATGCCGCATTGTGGTTTGCGCCAAAGCCTTTCGGCGACGGGTTCTCCGTGACCCGTACAGGAAAGCGGAAACCCGTACCGGCGAACGGGAGGCTTTCTGGAATGTTCAGCGTCAACAACACCTCTAACTCTGTGCCGGAGTGACGTTCGAGATCGCCGAGCAGGTTGGCGATCAGCCGGCAATGGCCATGACTCACAATGGAGATCGAGATGCGCGCGGGACCGCTCACGTTTTCGCGCCACCTGCCGTGAACGCGGACGCCTGGACACCCGCGTCGCGCACTGACCCAACGGAGTTCGTTGCTCTCAGCCGTGCGAGCAGTACTCCCCAAAGGAACAGGGAGAAGATTCCAGGGTAGGGCTGGCGCAACGTCACCTTAAAATTGCTGTCGACGAGAACCAGGAACAGCACAATCGCGGCGATCCATCCGAGCCGATCGTCCTTCCAGAACTCGCGACGGCGGAGCCAGAGAAGACTCATTGTATAGGCGATCAGACCGAAAATCGGGAGGAGCGCGACCGTGCCGAAATTGTACGCGAGGTCGATATAGTAGTTATGTGCGCTGCTTCGAATGGAGCGATCTATTGGACGAGCGTGGCCGAACAGAAAGGACTCCAGGCTCGAAAAGACCGGCTCCCCAAAAAGCATCCAATCGCTGATGCGCTCCACGAGATTCAAGGGGAGATTGCGCGCAAGCACCTCAGGGACCTTGCCTGCACGAAGGACAGGGCTGGTCGACATCGTCGGGCGCCAGACGATACGGTCAATTCTGACATCGACCGCTGCTCCCTCCAGCCCCGCACTCGAAACCACCGCTCGGTATTGGCCGGCGTCGGGATGCATTTCGATTCGAAACGTCCCGGGCCGATCGACTCCGCGGCTGAGTACGGGAGTTGGTCCCGCAGCGAGCAGTCCGATGGTCACGCTGCCGCTGCGAATCTCCCCCTCAACGACCAACATGTCTCCGCTTTGCACGGATTGAACATTGCACTCGATAAGCGCCCGCTCTGCGGAAGGAACTTTCCCACGAATCATCCAGCCTTGCTGCACGGGTGTGGCAAGCGGTGACAGGCGAACTGCGGTGTCACGGGTGCAGAGAGTCCCGAATTTACTGTCGAAATCATCCTGAAGGACTTCGTGGGACACCAATTTCGGCCCCAGCTCGTTGCCCGGCGTCCGCAGAACGAGTATTGCCGTTCCGCCAACCGCCAGTAGGACCGCCGCACCGACGGCTACGCCCCGTTTGGTCCCAATCGTCGGCAACTCGCGAGCGCCGAATACGACGAGTCCGATCCCGGCTATGAATATCGCTAGCATCGATGCGGCGGCAAACGCATATATGGCAGACAAGACGAGTAGAGGGATGATCCATGCGCGGTATGCAGGTGTGCGCCTGAGGACTGGGGCGGAGACGAGCACAGCACAGGCGAGAACGACCGGGACGAATTGCTGATGTTGATAGACCGAGAAAACGCCAAGCCAGTGCGTGAGAAGCACCTTGCCTTGTAGCCACGACGCAACGAGTTGCGCGGGGATGATGGTCGCACACGCCCAGAAGAACGCGCGTTCTAGTACGCGCGCGCCCCTGACTCGATCGGTTTCGATGATCTCGCCGAGCACCAGACCGAACGTAGGTAGCAGATACTGCATGAGGAGAAGTAGGTTGGCTTGGTCGAATTGTTCTCCTCCCGGTTTCGTGACCACAAGCGATAGAAGCATTGCCGCAAAGAACAGGAAAATGAACGTGACGCTTCGAGTCGCGTTACGGTAGTCGGCGAGAATCAGTATTCCCCCGAAACACGCGAGCATCGATACGGGTAGCGGCAGCGTCGCGAGTTGCCCCCCTGAATCCATGACCACGACTGGATTGTTATAGACCCCGCCCTTGAGTTGGAAGAACAGCGGGAACACCAGAAAGAACCCGATGGCGAGGCGTACCTTGTCCAGCGCGTGTGTTTCCTCTGTCGCAAGACGCTGTTGAGCGACGTCCGCGCTGCGATAAAAGAGGTACGCGATCACTGCATTGACCAGGTAGAGCGAGGTCACGCCACTTGGCCCTCCGGCGAAAATCAGCAAAGGCGTGGAAACAAGCAGCGCGACGTGAATGAGCACTTCGGGGCCGAAGATGAAACGTCCGTCATCGAAGCGCAACACTCTCAGGCGCACCCGCTGGGCTTGAACCATCACTACGCCGCCGACGAGCGACAAGCCGCACGCGAGCCAGAAGAATCGCGGCTTGCCGAGCGATTCCAGGACTGCCGGGGCCAGGACGGACGCCGCAGAGGATGGCGATCGCGACTCCGAGCGTGCACCAGATGGCACGCCTCACCATGATGGGCAGCCCGCTGCCGGTGCGCCGTTCGTGAAGTTCCACGCTCGGCCCCAGGACGTTTGCGAACATCGTACCGATAAAGCTTCCGATTGCGATCGCAGTGAAGAGATCTCCGGCCAGCTCCTTGGCGATGAGCAGGACGACCAGGATCCGGAATGCGTACAGTGCGAGGCCCGCGACCGCGGTGGAGCCGGCATGCGGGAGAACGCGCCGCATGACGCGTGCGAACCCGACCGACTGAGCGCCCGCCAGCTCGCGCCGGAGCGCAAGGACGAATCCCAGCGGAACGAGTGCCCAGGCCGCAAGAACGATGGGCGCATACGCAGAACCGGTGATGAGCGCGACCGCCGCCGACGCAAGCAGCAACGCCTGAAGTGCGAGGAAGCGTCTGGCGAACGCCGCCCGGTGCTCGAGCTCCGCTTTGCAGAGCTGCAGATCGTTGAACCACTCGCCGCAGCGCCGGAGGACGATGAAGAGGGCAAGCCATGCGGGAACTCCCGTCCCGGCCGTCGCCAGCACGTACGCGGCCAGCATCAGCGGGAGCGCCAGCACGAGGCGCATTCTCAGGATATCGGTGACCGTGACCACGCGGGACTGGCCTAGGATCAACGCGCGGGTGTTCGCCGATAGCGCGTGAAACGTCGCGAACGTCGCGCCCTGGGCGAGCGCAATGTCGGCCGCGATGACCGGGTCGCCGAACAGGCCGACCAGGACCATCAATCCCACGGTCGAGTGGGTGACCGTGAGATAGGCGATCGGGAAGATCCAGCGCATGCCCCGCTGCGCCTCGGGAACGGACGCCGTCATCGTCTGTTGCAGCAGGGCATCATCGGGAGCGGTAGCGCATCGGGTGGCGAAGCTCGGGACTGTGCACCGGAGGGTCCCTGAAGCGTACAGCGATCCACTCGAGCCACCAGGCACGGATTGGGAGCGGAATTTTCTCACGACCGGTCGGCCGTGACGAGCATAAAATCGCCCAGGCGGCAGGAGAGGCGCGTGGTGCCCTGACGAGCCGCCCTCACGCCCAGGAGTCACGTGCCGCCTCGAACTTATCCAGTCATCCTTTGCGGAGGCTCAGGCACCCGCCTGTGGCCGATGTCGCGCCGCGCGCTGCCGAAGCAGTTCCTGCCGCTGGTGTCGGAGCGATCCATGCTCCAGGACACCGTGCTGCGTCTTTCCGGCCTGGAGTGTGCGCCGCCGATAGTCGTGAGCAACAACGAGCACCGCTTCCTGGTTGCCGAGCAACTGCGAGAGATCGGCATCGAGCCGTCCATTCAGGTGCTGGAGCCGGTGGGCCGCAACACTGCGCCGGCCGCCGCGGTTGCCGCGCTCTGGGTGCAGGAGCGGGATCCCACGGGCGTGATGCTCGTGCTGCCCGCCGACCATCTGATCCGCGATGTTTACCGTTTCCACGAAGCCGTGCGGCAAGCCGCCCGGCTCGCAGAGAGCGGTGCGCTCGTGACTTTCGGCATCACCCCTGACCAGCCTGCGACCGGTTATGGATACATCGAGCGCGGCGATGCGATCGCGGCGGAAGTCGGCGCCTACCGCGTCGAGCGTTTCGTGGAAAAGCCCGATCGCGCGAAAGCGCAGGAGTTCCTCGCAAGCGGACGGCACTCGTGGAACAGCGGCATGTTCGCGTTCTCGGCGGCGCGGTTGCTGCGAGGAGCTCGGGCGGCACCGGCCCGACATCCTTGCCGCCGCGCGCATCGCCTGGGAGAAGGCGAAGCGCGATCTCGACTTCCTGCGCCTCGATGAGGAGGCTTTTGCCGCCTGTCCGGCCGAGTCGATTGACTATGCGGTGATGGAGAAGACCGACGCTGCAGCGGTCATCCCGGTCGACATCGGCTGGAGCGACGTCGGCTCGTGGTCTACGCTCTGGGAGGTGGCGGAGAAGGACGCGCACGGCAACGTGGTGCGTGGCGACGTGCATCTGCGCGACGCCGAAAACTGCTACGTGCGGGCCGAAAGCCGCATGGTCTCGGTGCTCGGCATGAAGAACGCGCTCATCGTCGAGACCGACGATGCGCTGCTCGTCGCCGACCAGTCGGAGGCGCAGAAGGTGAAAGACATCGTTGGCCATCTCGACGGAGCGAACCGCACCGAGCACTTGACCCACACGCGCGTGTACCGGCCCTGGGGCTACTACGAATCGCATCGATGCGGGCCAGCGATTCCAGGTCAAACGCATCATGGTCAAGCCTGGCGCCGCGCTCAGTCTGCAGATGCATCACCATCGCGCCGAACACTGGATCGTCGTGTCCGGCACCGCTCGTGTTACGCGCGGCGACGATGTGATGTTACTCGCCGAGAACGAGTCGACCTACATCCCTATCGGCACCCGCCATCGACTCGAGAATCCCGGCAAGGTTTCGCTCTTCCTGATCGAGGTCCAGTCCGGCGGCTATCTTGGCGAAGACGATATCGTCCGCTTCGAGGACCTCTACAAGCGAAGCTAAATTCGCGTAACCTAGCCGCCGAGCGCTCGGGCGTAGAAGTCGAGAAGCGCGTTCGTCACTGCTTCCTGCGAAAAATCACGCAGCGCGCGTTCGCGAGCGCGCTCACCGAGCCGTCGGCGAAGCGTCGAATCGGTCACGAGCGGCAGAAGCTTCGCCGCGATGTCGGCAACGTTCCCCGGTTCGTGGAGCACACCTGTTTCCCCGTCGACGATCGCGTCGGTGACGCCGTAGATTCGTGATCCCACGCTCGGGATGCCGGTCGCACCGGCCTCGATTACTACGCTGCCGAAGCCCTCGCGGTAGCTGGGGAGACAAAGCACGTCGGCCGCCGCAAGATAGCGCTCCGGTGTTCGCGTGTATTCGACGAAGTGAATGGCGGTGGCGCCCGTCCCCGCGCTTTTGAGCAATGCGTTCCGCAGGGCTTGCTCGTCGGGGCCCACCAGGAGGAGTGCGACGCCGGGCACCTGCGAATGAAGCTCCCCGAACGCGGCCGCGAGATCGAGTACCCCCTTGTCGCGGTTGATGCGGCCGAGAAACACGAGAAGCAACGCCAACTCGTCCAGTCCGAGCTCCGCGCGCACTGCAGCGCGCGCCTCCGCGTCCGGCTTGAATCGTGAGGTATCCACGCCACTGATCGAGCCGCATGCAAGCACCGAGCATCGATCGGCGCTGACGATTCCCTTTTCGACGAGAAACGCGCGCTGTGACGGACTATCCGCGAATACATGCGTCGCGATGGTGGCAATCCAGCGGTCGGTTGATTTCAACAGCCACCGCATGAAGCCGCTTCGCGTCACCCAGACCTGGCCAGTAAACATGTGAACTCGCACCGGCACGCGAGCGAGCCACGCCGCGGTCATGGCAAGCAACCCACCTTTCGGACTCACCGAATGCACGGCATCGAAGCGCTCGGCCCTGAAAAGACGATAGAGCTTCCAGAGTGCCGCGAGATCCGCGCGCGGGGCAATGGGGCGCAGGATACGCACGGCGTGCACACGCGCCGGAACTCCGGCTGGCAACGGCACGCCTTCCTCGGCATTGACGGCGAGCGAAACGTCGTAACGCGTCGCCATCGCGCGTAGCAGGGGGACGAAGAAAAAATTCACGATGAGCGGGCTCGTCGTGACGAAGCAGACCTTCTTCAACGGAAATTACTCCGTCGTTGCCAAACGCGTTTCGACTGCGTTGGATCCTCGACCGAAGCCATCGGGTTCACGAAGTCACTATCTTGTGACTGCCAATACCTTATCGACCAAGTTCGACTGCGAGCTGCTGCACAATCTTGCCGCCCGCGTCGCCGTCCCCGTAAAGACGAGCACTCCAGTCAGGATTCGAGGCCTCGAGTCGCTGCAAGACGTCGAGAACTCGCTCGTGGTCCGCCCCGGCGAGAGCGTTGTAGCCGCCTTCGACAAGCTCCAGCCACTCCGTTTCGTCGCGCATGGTCACACACGGCTTGCGAAAAAAGAATGCCTCCTTCTGCAATCCGCCGCTGTCGGTAAGAACGCCGCGGCAATGCTGCAGGAGATGCAGCATGTCGAAGTAGCCGACCGGGTTGATGACGCGAACATGTCTCGGTGCGATCGAGAACTCTGCGAGCATCTTCGATGTCCGCGGATGAATCGGAAGCACGACCGCCGAGCGTGCTGCGAGCGCGTCCAGAGCAAGAACGATCTCCCTGAGCCGCACTGGGTCATCGGTGTTCTCAGCGCGATGAAACGTCGCGAGGTAGAAGCCCTTGTCCGATTCAGCGACGATTTGCCGTGACCCTTCGCTCGGCTCGGCAATCCTCGCGTAGAAGAGCGCGGCGTCATACATCACGTCGCCGACATTGATCACTCCGTCCCCCGCCAGTCCTTCACGGGAGAGGTTGTGCACGGCCGTCCCAGTTGGGCAGAAAAGCCAGCGCGAGACATGGTCCGCGAGAATGCGGTTCACTTCTTCCGGCATTCGCTTGTTGAAAGACCGCAGCCCCGCCTCGACGTGCGCCACAGGAATGTGCAGCTTTGCTGCCGCGAGCGCACCCGCGAGAGTGCTATTGGTATCGCCATAGACGAGCACGGCGTCCGGCTTGATATCGAGCAGCACCTGTTCGATTTCAGCCAGCATGCGACCGGTCATCTCGCCGTGGAGCGATCCGCCGATGCCGAGGTTGTACGCTGGCTTTGGAATCTTCATTTCCCGGAAGAAGATGTCTGACATGTTGTCGTCGTAGTGCTGTCCGGTATGCACAATGACCTCGTCGAACTCGAGGTCGCCTCGCCGGGCAGCGATTGCGCGGGACACCACGGCCGCTTTGATGAACTGGGGTCGGGCGCCGACAACAGTGACGATGTTCATGAGCTATCGTCCGATGATTCGGAGCAGCGGCCGTAGAGTATGGCGGAACGTAAGCGGCGTTTGGCCCCAGATCCGAATCAGCACCTTCCGCAGGCCCGTGCCCAGCAGCACTCGCTGAAGCACCGACGAGGTCAGGCGTTTCCAGGCGTAGGCAGGACTGCCGAGGAGCGCGGCGCGATAAGCGGCAACGCTGTAGGGCTGGTGCATTATTGGCTTACCGCGAGCGACAAGTTCGTTCTCGATCAGGTCGTCGAATTGCGCCACGAAGGTATGGTAGGAGTGCGCTGGGTTGCGCGCCACTTCTTCAAACGTCCGATCGACGAGGCGCTGGAGACCGGGCTGATCGCGAAGCGCCGCAAGCACGTCGGGGAAATTTGAGAAGTCCTTTTTCAGCGGCAAGTAATGCCTCCAGGGCTCCAGCACCCCGGAATACTCACCTTCGTAGAGCACCATCGCCGTCCGTAGCGCGGCCGCCTCGAAGCAGCGCGGCGAGATCTGATTTAGGCGAATCTTGCCTTCATACGGACCGAGGAACTTGGCCTGGACCTCCTCGAACGACGCGTCAGGGTGCTCGACGACGTAGGCGTCCACGTTTCGCTGAAGGTCGCCCGAGAAGTCGAATACGCTCGCGCCGCTCTCCACGCCAAGCATCACCCGACACGAGGCGACGAAGTCAGTCCACTTCGCGCCATATAGTCGGTCCGCCTCGTTGTAAGACACGTCGAGCCGCAACCCGGTGTCGCGCGCGTGCTCGCGGAATAGCTCGGCGATGCGCCATTTCTCCATCCCAAGCTCGCCCAGCCAGTACGGCGGCTTCCGGGTACGGTAGCCGACGTCGATTGGCCGATCGGCGATGGGGGCAACTTGACGTGAGAGCAACGCCTCCGGCACATAGCCGGTGAGATTGTTGATCTTGGTAAGACCGGGCAGCTTTGCAGAGGGATAGACCTTCTCGATCTCTGGGGTCGGCACGCAGGTGAAGAGGACGTCTATGCCGAGAAATGCCAGGACCTCATGCACCCGATCGATCATCCGATATTCATCCTGGATGAAGGCGACTTTGAGCCCGGGAAAATCCCGCACGCGCTGTCGTGCCGCGGGACTGATGTAGTGGTCGACGTAATAGCCTAGCGCTGTGGAATAATGGATCGCAAGGACGTCGAATCGCTCGAGGGCGACCCGGCTCGGCAGCTCGCGAATGAAGGACAGTTCGAAAATGCTGTTCCGCGAGAAACGGCGGAACGCGTCCAAGTGATCCGTTACGGTCGAAGCGTCTGCGCCGCGGGCTGGACGGTTGCAGAGCAGCAGGACGTTCAGCTTCCGCATCGGGGCTGGTGCGGTGTGGCTGGATTTTTCGGGCTCACGCAGCTTTCATGTATTGATCGTGCTTGGCGATCGTGGTCTTGATCAAGGAAAGGTTCTCGCGGGTCCAATCGACGGTTCGCTTCAATCCCTCTCCGATTCCGATCCGAGCCTTGAATCCGAGCTCTCGCGAGGCCTTTTCCGCGCTGCCGAAACGCTTGCCGGAATTGTCCCAAGGTCGCTTTGGGAGATGATGGATGCCGGCGGTGTTGCCGGTCAATGCATTGATCTTCTCGGCGAGCTCGCGTATCGACGTCTCCTTCCCGCTCGCGACGTTGTACGCTTCGCCTGGGTTGCCGTTTAGGGCGCATGCGATCAACCCGTCCGCGACATCGGCCACGTAGATGAAGTCGCGCGTCGCAATACCCTCGTTTTCGAGCGGCAGTTGCTCGCGATCGAGGGCCTTGAAGATGAACGTCGGCGTGACGTTGCGCCAGACGGTCGCCGGCGTCCCGCGCCATTGGCCCGCGCCCAGAATCTCGCCGGGGCCGTAGACGTTCTGGAAGCGCGCACGAACGGTCGGGAGCTGGTGCTGGTTAAAGTAGTAGACCGAATAGAACTCCCCGAAGATCTTAGACATTGAGTACGGGCTATCCTGCTTCAGGGCGACCAGGTCCGTTTCCTCGGTCGCGCTAGCCTTCCCAAATGTCTTTTCCGCGACCGAGCAGCCGGCCGAGGAGTACACGACTTTCTTTATGCGCCTGAAGCCCTTCAGGCGCTCGTAAAGCTTGAGCGTCGTGAGGGTGTTGTTGTCGTGGTCTGCAATCGGATCGTGAATCGAGCTTTGGTTGCCGTGGTAAGTGCAGAGGTGAAAGACGTAGTCGTACTCGTCCGCGAGGCTTGCGAGCAGTGCATCGTCCGTAATGGAGCTTTGGGAGAACGCGACGCGCGGGTCATTCGGGACATTGACGCGTTCCGCCGACAAGAGGTTGTCAACGACGTGCACTTTCGCGGCGCCAAGCTCAAGGAGCCGCTTCACCAGGTTGCTGCCCACGAAGCCGGCTCCGCCGGTGACGAGGATGGCCTGGCCTTTCATCGTAGCTTGAGTCATTGCAAGGTCCGTTGAGTCGTCGCTCAACCCTTGGCGGGAGGCGGAGCAAGATGGCTGAAGATCGCCCCGACACCATACTGGTCGTACCACTGCAAAGTCCGCCGGATGGACTCCGCAAATGGTACCCGCGCTTTCCAGCCGAACGCGCGCTCGGTGATCGACGCATCGAGCACGACCGCCGGCACATCATCAGCGCCGGGCGGCACAACCGGCACCGGCTCAGCTAGCATAACGCCGAGATAGTCGGCGACCACGTCGAAGACTTCCTTGATCGTGTGCCCTTCGCCGGTCGACACGTTGTAGATGCCGGTCGGTGCGGCGTCGGTCAGTACTTGGTCCATCAGCGTAAAGAAGTCGGACAAGTCGAGGAAGTCTCGCACCGTGTCGCTGCAGAAACACTTCTGCCCGGCCTTCAGCCGCTTGTAGAACGTCGGGATCGGACCGATCGCCAGCCTCGGTCCGGTGACGTTCGCGAGCCGGAGCGAGACGTACGGCAGCCCGGACATCGCGAGATATTGCTCTCCCGCGGTCTTTGAGATCCCGTAGCTTGTGAACGGCACTGCCGGGTGGTCCACGGGGATCGGCACCTGCTTCGGCCGGCCGTAGCAGAGTGCGGTCTGGAAGTTCACGAAGCGCCGCACACCTGCACGCCGCGCCGCATCGACCACGTTGATGGTGCCTAGCACGTTGGTGGCGGCGTCTTCTCGCCAGTCGTCCGGGTCCTTGTAGGCGGCTGCGCTGTGGATCACCCACTCCGGCGCGAATTCATCGAAACACCGGTCGACAAGGCTCCGGTCGACGATTGTCCCCTCAGTCAAGCGGACCGCTGGGATCGAAGGAAGTGCTTCGCGATGCCCGGTAGCGAAATTGTCGATTACGAGGATCTCATGCCCGGCTGGAACCAACCGATCGACGAGATTTGCGCCGAGACAGCCCGCGGCGCCGGTGATCAGAATGCGCACAACCGGCCCGTCACTTCGTTTCGGCGTGCTTGAGGTGCGTGTAGCCGCCTTGCACGCCGAACTTCCGGTAGTACTCGGCCGACCTGCGGCACAGTTCGGAGAGAGGGGTGAACTTCATCTCGCCGAAGTCCTTGAAGGTTCGGGACGGGTCGAGCAGAATCGATGGTGCATCGTCGGGGCTGAGCTCACGAACCTCTGGCTGCGGGTATGGCTTCATGCCGAGCGCTTCGACCATCGCGTTGTACAGATCCAGGATCGCGATATCTTTCCCCGAGGAGAAGTGGTAGGCGCCGCTTCCGACTCCGTCGATCGCTCGGATTACCTGCCTTGCAAGATCCGCATTGAACACAAAGTCGCGCCTCGCCTTGGTGACGAAGCACTGCTTCCCGCCGGTGAGCCGCTGGAAAAAGATCGGCAGCGGGCCGCTTACGCAGCGCGGCCCGATCACGTTCGCAAGTCTGAAAGTCACGTACTCGATTCCAGACAAGCGGAGAAACTCTTCCGTGGTAGTTTTGGTAATCGAATAGCTCGAATTGTCCGGATTGATCGGATGATTCAGCGTAATCGGCTGCTCGAGCGGCTTCACGCCGTAGCAGAGCGCGGTCTGGAAATAGACGAAGCGCTTGACTTTGTTCGCCTTTGCCGCGGTGATTAGGTTCGCGCCACCGACCGCGTTGGTCAACGAGTCGTTGTACCAGTCGTTCGGATCCTTGTAGGACGCCGCGCAGTGCACGATCGCATCGGGACGGAAGTCGCCCGCCCAGTGATCCACTAGGGCCTTGTCGGCGATCGTGTCGTAGACGTTCGTGAGCCGCGCTTGATCAGGCAGATGCTCTGGCCGACCCGTGGCCAGATTGTCGATATTCACCACCTCGTCACCTCGGGCGAGGAGAAGCTCGGCGACATGGGAGCCAATCTGGCCGCTACCACCGGAAATGAGTACGCGCATGGAAGCCTCGGAATACGCAAAAACCAGCAATTTTACCCTACTCGGGTGCGGGTCCCCGAGTGCCCTGGGCCCGCGTGGTCAGCGCCCAGCCGCTTTTGACGGCGAGCTAGGGGACGCTTGCGCGCAGTTCCGCGTGCCGGTCGTGAAACTGCTGATGCCAGAGTTCCAGGCTCAGAAACGCCCAGATGTTGCGGCTAAAGAGACCTTCCTTTGCCATCATCTTTTCGATGTTGAAGCCAGGGGCAAGATAGAAGCGCTTGCGCGCTCGCTCGCTACTGAAAGTGTCCAAAATGAACTCTCGCGTGCGCCCGCCATCGCGCATCCACACTTGCAGAGGCACCGGGAAACCCATCTTGTCCTTGCGCTCCAGAATGACCTTCGGCAGCTTGTCGGCGAATGCGTGACGCAATAGACGTTTGAGTTCGCCGCTCAAGAACTTGACGTTCGCAGGAATCGTCGCCGCAAGCTCCACCAGCGGGTGATCGAGAAGCGGTACACGCGACTCGATTCCATGCGCCATGCTCATACGGTCCTCGACTTGCAGCAACGCCGGCAACAGCGTCTTGAAGTCGAAGTGGGTCATGCTGTCGAAATACGATTCGTTGCCGACATTCTGTCCCCAGTAAATCGCCTGGAAATCCTCGAAAGACGACGACTGCTTGAAGAGACTCCAATCGATTACGTCGCCAAACGTGTTCGATCTATTTATAAGGCGGAAATAGCGCTTGTCGCGCTCGTTGAAGATTCCTTCGGCCCAAAACTCCTGGATCAGGGGCTTGTACTGCTGCAGGGTGCGCAAATTCGGAATGATGGATTCATAGGTGACAACGAAGTTGCCGCTGTCCATCGTTCCGTCAAGCGCGCCCTTGATGCATTGCTCAAAATACGCGAGGAGGTAGCGCGCGTAGCCACCGAAGATCTCGTCCCCGCCCTGGCCGCCGAGCACGACCTTGAGGTGATCGCGCACGGTTCGCGAAACCATGAACTGCGGGAACGATCCAGGCCCAGCCACCGGCTGATCGAGATGGTAGATAACCCTCGCAATGTTCTCGACAAAGTCGCTCTCACCGATGTCGGTCTCGTGCAGTACCATGCCGCGTTCCTCGGCGAGCGCCTGGGCGTAACGTGACTCGTCGAACGCATCCCCCATCATGAACCGGCCGTTAAATGCCTGGAAGTGATGGGTGGGCCGCAGTTCGCGCCCGAGAGCGGCGATCAGGCTCGAATCCACGCCGCCGCTTACGTAGGCCCCCACTTCCACATCGGCACGCAAATGAACGTCCACCGAGTCGAGGAGGCGCTCCCGTACCTTGTCAACGAAGTAGCGCTCGGTGTGGTCCCAGTCTACGTGGTAGTGCACTTCCCAATACTGGCGGAGCGTGATGTGCCCCGAAGGCTCGACGTAGCCGCAGTGCGCGGGCTGCAGCTGCTTGATTCCGGAGAAAAGCGTGCGCTCGCCTAAGCAGAACTGGAAGCAGAAGTAGTCGTGCAGACTATCAATGTTGGTATCCAGCCTCGGGATGAACGGCACTAGCGCCTTCATCTCAGAGGCGAAGAGGAATCGCTTTCCGTCGGAGTAGTAGTAAAACGGCTTAATCCCGAAACGATCGCGCGCGATAAAGAGCTTGCCGACCTTGGCATCCCACAGCGCGAAAGCGAACATGCCGCGCAGGTGCCCTACACACGCTTCGCCCCAGCGCTCGTAGGCGCGCAGGATCACCTCTGTGTCCGAGGTGGTGCGGAAGTTCTCGGCACCAAGTTCGTGCCGGAGCTCGACGTAGTTGTAAATTTCGCCGTTATATGTAATGACGTTGCCCGACTCGGAAATCATCGGCTGAGCAGCTGCTTCGGAGAGGTCGATGATGCTCAGTCGGACATGCGCCAGTCCTATGCGTCCGTCCGGGCTCACCCAGGTCCCCTCGCCGTCAGGGCCACGATGCGCTTGCATGCGGTTCATTGCGTGAACCTTCGCCGCAGCGTCGTCCCTCGAAAGTGATCCGGGTTCAAAAAGCAGTCCAGCAATTCCGCACATGGTGTTCTAGATGTTCTGGACGAGAGCTAGCGAGACGTCGTGAGCTTCGTCGCTATGGCCCTCAGCAAAGTCTTTAACGCCATCCGGGCATTAGATGGAAGGCGGTTCCATACGTTTATCGCAATTAACATGATTCGGGCAGGCATATTTAGCCAGAGCATGGACAGTATCCCATACGCTTTATTTGCGCGCGGCCTGAATTCCGAGGCCTCCTCCGAAAGGACTCGATCCACTTCGTGGACGAAGCGTGCGTAGGAATACCTAGGGTTGCAGGCGACTTCCTCATAGGCATGATTAGCGATGCATTGCAGCTTCGCGGGGTCATGCAAAGTCCGCACGACCTCGTCGATGTTACTGAAGTCTTTCGCAAGTGGTACATAGTGCCGCCATGGGGTCAGTACTCCCGAGTAGTCGCCTACGAATAAGACCATCGCGGTCCTTAAGGCTGCCGCCTCGAAGCAACGCGGCGAGATCTGATTTAGCCGGATTCGCCCCTCTTCTTGTGCGAAGAACTTATTCGAGACCTCCGCGAATGTCGCGCCTGGATACACTCGCAGGTAGTCATCGACATGCTTCTCGATCTTTCCAGTGAAATCGAACACGCTGGCGCCGCTCTCCGTACCCAGGACTGCTTTACAGGAGGTCACAAATCTGATCCATTCCTTTCCGTATATCCTTCTCTCTTCGTCGAACGACAGATCGCAATTCAGCGCGCTCTCTCGGGTCGCCTCGAGAAATCGTGGGACGATCTCCCATTTCTCTAAGCCTAAGCGCCCCAGGTGATAGGGGAGCTTTCGTGCACGGTATCCCACGTCGATGGGCCTTGTCGCTATAGGGGGAACCACACGGGAAACAAGGCCCGCAGGTACGAATCCCGTCAGCGTTGAGATCCTTCGGACACCCGGCATCAAGGCCGCCGGATAGACCTTCTCCACCTCGGGCTCGGGGACACATGTGAAGAGAAGGCGGATTCCAAGGCTTCGTATCGCTTTTCTTGCATCGTTCACCCGGCGATATTCGTCCTGGATGAAAAGTCCTTTGAGCCCCGCAAACCGCCGAATGGCGGCCTTTGCTTCCTCATCAAGGTGGCGATCGTCTAACGTATAAACGCTATAGTGGATGAGAATCGCATCGAATCGATCCAGATCGAGCTGCGCCGGCACGGGACGCTTTCCCAATTGCCGAATGTCTAGCCGTCGTACGTTGTGACGTGAGAGCGTTGATAGCGCTTGAATGTGATCGCGGATCGTCTGCGCGTTGGCGGAAGGTGTTACGCAAAGAAGGAGTACCTCAAGCGGGGCCTTCATACTGCCTTCAATTCACGATCAAACAATCGCTTGGGCTCCTTCACGCCTGTCGTGTGAGTATCAACGTCGACGCTGCGCTCGAGGTAAGTCCACCACATTTCCATCGCCATACCCATTCAATAAAGCACGCGATATCGTGTAGATGTATGCCCCTGGCGGTAGCGCGATATGGCCAGTTTTCTAGGCCTAGTTTCTTGTCATGCGATCCTAGTTACCGTGCAGACGCGCCCTTACTTGCCGCGCCGCTGCTAGTGCTCGCATTGCAAAAGGCCTCGCGCGGACCCTTGCCGATAAGGGCAAGAGCCGCCACAGCCCGAGGGCGAGTAGCAGCGATGGGCGTACGCCCTCGGGGATACCCCAGTCTCGGGCCGCTTCCAGTGTCAACGGCGCCTCGGGCCAATTCTTCTTGCTCTCGACGACTGAAGCTGGGAGTCTAAAGAATCCATGTGGGCCGGGGACTGTAAACCAGTTTATCCCAATTGAGCCCTTTGTTGCGACGACCTCGGTTAGAACGCGCACCCCGGAGGTGACCCTGAGTCGCTCAGCGATAATGCGGTCGACGTCGTGTACAAATGTCTCATAGCTGAACGCACCTGTGCCGATCACGTCGGCATATGCGCGTTCCGTGAGCGCCGAGATGAAAGCGTCGTCCTGCAGCTTTTTGAGGACCTCATCAACATTCGAGAAATCCTTCTTAAGAGGAATATAGTGCACATTGGGTTTGACGACACCAGAATACTCACCCTCAAACAGGACAAGCGCTGTTCTGCACGCGATTGCCTCAAAGATCTTTGGCGAGACCTGATTCATGCGAACCCTGCCCTCGTGTGGGCCTAAGAAGCGCGCTCGCGCTTCCGCATAGTCGAGCGAAGGGTTCTCGCGTCCGGCTGCTTCAATGCTCACGCGGATCGCGCCATGCTCATCAAACACATTGGCGCCGCTCTCGGTTCCGAGTGTCGCACGCGCGCTCTGGAGAAAACCATACCAGTCGGGGCCGTAGATCCGCTCCGCATCCTGCCACGCTATGTCGACGCAAAGACCTCGCTCCGCGCAGATAGCCTTCATGCGCTTTCCGATTTGCAGCTTCTCCTGCCCGAGATCTCCGTACCAATACGGCAAAGAGCGTCCGCGATAGGCGATCAGGTGCGGGCGTTCTTCGAGTGGCCTGATTAAGCTCGGAAAACCAAGTGGCACATAACCCGTCAGCGTCGGAAGAAACTCGACATGCGGGAATCGCGATCGTGGATAGACTTTCTCCACGTCAGCCATTGGCACGCAGGTGAAGACCACATGGACCCCGAGGTTCTCGATCCACTGGCGTGCCGTCTCGGTACCTTCGTACTCGTCTTGAAGAAACAGCAGCTTTAGCCCACCGTACGCTTTGAGAGCCGGAGCGTAGTCTCGTGACAGATGGGTCGCAGTGCTGACGCGAATAGAATAGTGAAGTACGACTGCGTCGAACATCGACAGGTCGTACGTGCATTTTGCCGAACCCGAGGCGTGCGCATAGAGTACCTCGTGTGTCGAGAAGATTCTAAAGCTCCGGAGATGCTCCTCAATCGTGCTGACGTGGAGCGAGATCTCAGCATCGTAAAGAATAAGAACGTTCGCACGCACGAACCCGCGTTTCTTGAGTTCAGGCAAAGTATCGATTTGGTCAAGCAACTCCTGGAAGCGTTTGTCGTAGTCAAACCGCGAGGCAACGGTTTGTCGCTCGCGAGTTGCATCCTTGTCGTAACGTTGCGAGATTGCGCCCTCCAGCGCCGACGCGAAGCCGGATGCGTCGTTAGCAATCGAAAATAGTTTCGGAAAGGCGCGTAGTGCCTGGATTGGAACGCTCACAACGGGTAATCCGCTCGCCACGTACTCCAGCGCTTTCAGCGGCATCGAGACGTCTATGTATGGTTCCTGCTTGAACGGTATCAGGCCCACCGTTGCCCTGCGGCAGGCCGTCCGCAATTCCTCGGGTGCGAGCTCGCCGAGGAACCGCACGTTCTGTAGCGCCAAAAGGGCTGCCCAGCCTTCACCAGGTGAAGAAACTCTGCCGCAGAACTCGAAATCCCAGTGAGGAAGAGCCCTCGCCAATCCCGCTAGCAGATCGAAATCGAGACGGCTATTGATTCCTCCCTGGTAAATCGCGCGCGGCTTGCCGGATTGAAAATCTTTGCCAACGTCGGTGAGGCCATCAGTCCAGAACTGATAGTCACAGCCGTTCATGAGCACTAGTGCCTTGCCGCGATAGCGCCCATAGTCAATATAACGATCGCGCAGCGATTTCGATACGGTGACGAGGAGGTCCGTGTGCGCCAAGATGTCACGAAGCTTGGTGACGAGTTGGTCGCTCGGGTCGCCCGCAGGCACGAAGTAATCTTCCGTGGCATGGTAGATCTTGAGGGGCGAGAAAGTCCTCGCTACGAAGTCATGAAAGTGCGCGTTGTACGTCCATAGAAGCGGACGGCGGAAGCCGAGAGCGTTTACAGCCCCCGCAAGTAAGGCGGTCTGTGCGGCGCCATAAGTCGGGGGGATGTGAACGAGCCGGATATTCGGAAAGCCACTATCTTCGACAGTAGCTTCTGCATTTGTGGCATCCGGCTGGACGAAGAGCACGGGGAGCAACTTCGCAAACCGCGTGGCAAAGTGATAGCGGTTGCTTCTGGGCTCGTTCTTCCAATCGGACCAAGTAAGCATCACGACGCAATCTGCGCGCCGTATGAGCGCTCCGCTATCCCTGCACGTCATATACCTCTCGCCAGAGCACGAAATTCAACCATCGCCAAGGGGTGAAGTCTTGAAGCCTTGTCGCGGAAAGCTCGCTCAAATATTGGTTAGCACGCGCGCCATCTACATAGCCTCTTAGCAAATCACTAGTCAGCGCTTTCTCAATCATTGGGCGCAATTTTGTCTGCTGCCATTTCCGCTCTGGCGTGGCAAACCCAAGCTTACTGACGCGCCAGCGGATCTTGTCGGGGAGCACACCGGCCATGCCCTCCCGTAACACGCGCTTCGTAAATGCATTCCTTATCTTGAATCCAGATGGGAGGCTCATCACGAACTCGACGAGCTGATGATCGAGATAGGGCACCCGAGCCTCGACAGAAAACGCCATCGAGTTACGATCTTCGTAACGCAAAAGGGTTGGAATATTATTGCGCCATGTCAACTGGGCGAGGGTGTTGTTCAGTATTTCGTCGGATCCGTACGGGGACAGCCTCATGTTCTCGAGATACGAATTTGCGGCTGTGCACGATGCCGCCAGATCTGAATCGATCCAAGAGATTTGGGGATATGCTGGAGCTAGAGCAGCCAAGGAGCGAAGCGCGGGCACTGCGGCCAGCACCGGAAGGCCCGCTTTGCCTTGGCGAATTGCATAAAAAAACGTTTCACGAGCAAGGTCTGCGTATCGTCGTTTATGCAGCAACTCTTGGAGATAATAGGCACCGAATCCGACGTACCCGGCGAGAGGCTCGTCCGCACCCTGACCGTCGAGCATAACTTTTACCCCGAATTCGTTCGCTAGCTTGAATACACACCATTGCGCGAAGATGCTGGTGGAGCCAAAGGGCTCGTCCTGGTGCCAAATAATCCGTGGTAGATCGGTTAATAGGTCTTCTGCGCGAGGATAAGTAAATTTCGCAGTCACGCCGGTCGCACTAATGACGTGCTGCATGTATTCGAGCTCGTTCGCTTCAGGCTCCTCGAAGTGGGAGCTAAACGTGCGCTGGAGGTCTTGTTTGCGAGCTTCGTTCAGCTGCTCGCGCACGAGGCAAACGATCGAAGAGCTATCGAGCCCGCCTGAGAGGCAACTGCCCACCTCGACATCGCTTCGGAGATGGAGCTTTATGCTTTCGGCAAAGAGGTCGCGAAACTTGCGGGACGCGTCAGCTAATGTGATGCGTGTATCAATAACTGGTTGGGGATCGTAGTAGCGCGCAACTTCGATTTGTCCCGAAACGAGATTTAGGATCAGGTTCTCACCAGGCTGTACTCTGTGCACACCGGAGAACATCGTCTCAGGGCGGTGATCAGTCGAACCGTGTAAAAGGTATTCGAAGGCGCCCTGCCTGTCGACGGTGCGCTTCACAAACGGAAACGCGAGAATCTGCTTGATCTCGGACGCCATCACGGTGCGTTTGCCGTCATGCCAGTAGTAAAGCGGCTTGATGCCAAATCGGTCGCGCGAGCAAAAGAGCTGCCGACCGGGGATGTCAAGCAACAGGAAACTCCACATTCCCCTGAACCGATTCACACAACTCATTCCCCAGACGCGGTATGCCTCCAGGATCACCTCGGTGTCCGAGTGGGATCGAAACCGTGCGCCGGTCCGTTCTAGTTCTTCACGGAGTTCGAGGTAGTTGTAGATTTCGCCGTTATATGTGACCCAAAAAGCGCCGTCTTCAGTGGCCATGGGTTGATGGCCGGCCGGCGAGAGATCAATAATTGACAGGCGAAGATGACCGAGTGCCAGCTGGCAGGGTGCGCTCGGAGGGTGTTGGTCTGTTGATCCGCGCTCTGAATGTATGTCGTGTATCGACGTATCACCAATCCGGAAATATGTCAGACCGCTGTCATCGGGACCTCGGTACGCGACCCTAGACATTGCCTCCCGAATCGAGGCTATGTCGCTATGAGTAATCTCTGGGCTGAATAAGCCAAGAATGCCGCACATATCAATGGCCGACCACTCGACTGCTTAGCGCGGCCGCAGCGAGAAACAAGCGTCAATTCCCGCGAATTGCCCCCGATAAACAGGGTAGCCCTTCTTATCGAGATCCAGCTCGAGTAGAAAATCCCGATGCTCTCGAGCGAGTCGTCGGTCCATAACCGCCTCATAGCGGCGATGAAGCAAGCTCATTTCCCACATCGAGATCCCAGCCCCGAGGAACTCGCACCGGAACCCGCACTCTTCTGCCTGTCGGGCGAATGCCTTGGGTGTATAAGCACGTGAGATGGGGCAATCAGGTCCGTCTGTGGTCCGCGCAAAAGCTGCGGCAATGTCCCAGTCTGTATACAGGTTTTCAGCGATCTGCTTGACGTACGCGACGTACAAATGAAGCCAGACGCTGTCGTAGTTGTACACCATGACGCGCATCTCCCCTGATGGCCGCAGGATGCGCCGGCATTCATTAAAAGAAGCAGTGAGATCAGGCACGTGGTGGAGCACGCCCGAGCTGTGAAGGTAATCGATCGAACCGACCTCGTACGGAAGGATTGCGGAGTTCTGTGGAAGCTGGGTGAGCTCAGCCTCGATGCCATGCAGCCGAATCCGCTCTCTAGCCTCGCTTAGCGCGATTGGCGAAACGTCGGCCCCGAGGAGGCGGCGGGGCCTCGAGAAAGTGCCGAACCCCACAAGATCGTTTCCCGGACCGCAGCCGAGATCGAGAACTACCATGTCATCGCAGCCACTGACCGGCATTAGATCGATGTAATTTTGGTACTGCGCATTTCGCCAGTGGAAGTACTCGAGGGACTCAGCCGCGGATGCGAAGCGCAGGTGCGCGGTTACGTTATGTTCAGTCCAGTATTGGGCACTTTGGAGAGCCACTTCGCCCATCTGGGGCGCGTGACGAAGGTTCCGAGTCATTCTTGACGCGATGCCGCGCGCCCGGGAAATTGCGCTGTTAATTAGGTCGTCAGGCATGTAGGGCGCGAGGAAGAGAGATCAGGGAGAAGTTTTTGGTATAGGGCGCACAGTCGGGCCTGCTGGGTTTCCCAACCGTACTCTGCATCAATTAGGCGAAGTTGCTCGGCGGTAGGACGATACTGCGACGGATTATCTATGATATTCGTAACGGCTTCTGCGATCGACTGAGGCGAGCGCTCATCCATGACCTTGCCGACCGGGAATTTGCCAATAAATCTCTCGAGCTCGGCAAGGCTTGCTACGGCCACTGGCATACCAGCAAAGACACTTTCAAGCAGTTTGTTCGGGAAGCAGAAATAGTAGCTTAGGCACACGTTTTGGATCGCCACAACGCTACAGTCCGCGTCGCGTACAAATTCGATGACCTGCTCTGATGGCACGGGCGCCAAAATATGAAGGCGTTCTTGCACATCGGCCTCCATCGCGATCTTCCTGAGCTCGTCCACGATCGGCTGGTAGGCTGGCCCTACCAGGGCAAAATGCACTCGGGGCATGTGAACTAGCGCACGAACGCAGACTTCTAGGCCCCGATCGACCGTGATTGATCCAACGTAGACCATCAGCGGTGTGGACGTCGGGAGCTGAACATCGCCGCGGACGCTTCGACCGTCTGTTAAGGTATGCGCGCTTGGGATATCCAAGCGGGGGGCATTCATCACGACGACTGGGCGAGGGATCTCGTAGTGGTCACTAAGCCAATCGGCGATGCTGTCGCAAACGGTTATCGACGCCACGACAAACTTAATCAATTGTCTTTCGTATCGCTTAATCCAGACGTACGTCGACTCTGTTAACGACCAGTAATTCGTGTGGGTCTCGAGTTCATGGGCATCATATAGGAACGGGATATTAAGCCGACGTCCAATCCGGAACGCCGCGGATAGGGTCACCAAATCGTGTGCGTGTATGAGGCATGGCTTGAGACCCTCGATGAGGGACTCTGTCGCCGCCGCGAACTGGTTGAGATATATCGGACCCTGCAGTGCGCGTGACCACCATTCATTGACCTTGGCGCGAGGAAACGTTACGATGATGCCCGAACGCGAGGCGATCCGAGCCGCAAGCCAAGTTGGCTGCCGACCCAACTTGTCATTCGGCCTCCACAAAACAATGGCCTTGCCACGATTGACCGCAGAATCAAGCAGCCTATTCAGCCCTACCACGATTCCGTAAGCTGACCATGTGACCAGTTGCGATAGGGCGAGTCCGACACACCGAGCGGCATTCGCATATTGATCTCGACCCATCAACGCTGTGGAGAGTTGGAACCACAGTCCAAGGTGAATGCGGACCGGGGCGAGACGCCGCCAGGTTGTCGCCCCTTGGGCGTAGGGAACGCAGTGGTATCTGACGCCGTTACACTCGTCGACGATCACCTCTGAGCTCTGACGCCTGCAAACGACCTCCACGGAATATCCACCGCGAACCAGCGATTCTGCTTCCCTGATTACTCTGGAGTCCATTCTCCAGTCGTTGTTGACAAGCATAAGAATGTCGGGCCGCATGATTGCGTTGTACGCCTATCTCCTTAAGAAACGAGAGATCTGCCCTCCCTTGTCGCAGCATCTTGATGCAGAGTCGATCGCCCCAAAATGCACTGAATTCGCTTCCACCTGAGTTTGCGTGCGGATTCAGCGGCGCTACGCAACGGCCAAGTACCATTTCACCCGAATTATTCTCGGAGTGATCTTGGCTTTAGTCCTGACGCAAGAACTCGAGGCCGATGAGTGAGTGCGCCTGGCTTTTGAGCCATTGCTTGTGTAGGCGTTGGTCGCGACTACCCCGTTGAATGTTTCGAAATAAGCGCAATGGTTGGGCTTTTCCGCTCCGATGAACCTCACGGTCACTCTTGTTCTCGTGCGTCCAGATCGCCATCGGCCGCTGGGAGAACCCCTTGCTGCTGTCTGAGCGGATCGTTTGGAGCAGCCGAAGCTCATCATTAGCCCTCTCCTGGACCTGCGGTACGCAGGAATCGAAGGTCGGCATATCGAGCGTAAAGATCACTGACTCGTGCGTGGCATTGTAGATAACCGCCGCTTGCTCCAGAAACTGGCCGCCGCACAAGAGCATTGCCTTTTGCGAACGGCTCATGGTCACGCGTAGTCGCGGATCCGCGCTTTGAGCCGTGAAGGCATCAATCTGAACCACAGGGGCGCGGGTTTACTTGACGCTTCTCGATTAACTTCAATCTGCGCGGCGCGCTTCATATGTGTGAGAACGGCGGTGCGTGCGGCTCTCGGAACCAGGAGCCACAGACGTCGTGCCACTAACCACATGATGTTCCTGATGCTCGGGGGGATATTGGCCGCGCTCAAGGCCATATGCCGTGCAGCAAGCTCTCGGCGCACTGCTGCAAGCTTGTAGTTAGTAGCAAAAATTACATCGGTATAAATTTCGCGCGTCAGATCGGGTCCAAGAAGAGTATCGCTAATCAACGCATGCGCCGGATGCACATTCATAATGGTGTTAGCGTGGTCGGCCTTTCCAAAGGCCGCCATCGCCATCATGCTCGTGATGCGTGCCCGCGTACGCCCCCCGAATCGACGATCGAGGTATTCGTCTACACCGTTGATGAAGGCACCATAGCCGTAGGTTTGGCTATCAATGACCTCCCTATATGCGCGTGCAGTTAGCTCTCTCAGGTAATCGAGATTGCTGACCTTCGCAAACACGTCATCGATATTCGAGTAATCTTTCCTGAGCGGAATAAAGTGACGGTCTGGCTTGACGACGCCGGAATATTCTCCTTCGAAGAGAATAAGCGCTGTTCGAAGTCGGATCGCCTCGAATATTTTTGGAGAAATCTGGTTCATCCGAAACTTCCCCTCGTGTCCTATTAGATAGCGCGCGCGAAATTCCTCGTAAGGTAAATCTGAATGTTGATCGGCAAGCTCCTTGAGAGACCCGTCAAAGTCAAAGACGTTTGCGCCGCTTTCTGTTCCAAGTGTCGCTCGGCATGAACCAAGGAAACGATACCAGTCATCGCCGAAAATCCGGCGTGAATCATCTACTTCGATATCAATGAGTAAATTCCTCGCCTGAGCCAATCGTTTTATGTCTACCCCAATCCGGTACTTATCGAATCCGAGATCACCATACTGGTACGGAAGCCTGCGCCCCCGGTATCCGATCAGAGTTTCGCGATCCTCAAGGGGGAGCGCAAAACCGCTGAGAGAATTATCTTCGGGCACATACCCCGTTAGGGTTGGTATAAATTCAACATCCGGGAAGCGGCTGCGCGGGTATACCTGATCTAGGAAAGCTAAGGGAACATTTGTAAAAACTGCATCAACCCCCAACCGCTCAATCCACCCCCGCGCGACTTCTGTAGTGTCATATTCGTCCTGAATAAAGAGAAGCTTTGGCCCGTGGTAAAGGGTCAGGGCCTCTGCAACGCCCCGTGACAAATGCTCTTCTAAAGACACTCGAATCGAATAATGTATGGCGACCGCATCGAACGCGTTGAGATCAATCGCACCCTGCTCATCGTCGGCGCCCGGCAGAAAGCCGGTTGCGGGCATGAAATAGATCCTATGACGGGAATACTTCGAAAATGCGAGCAGGTGCTCTTGGACCGTGCGTACCCGCGTCGAACGATCATCGTAGAGTATGAGAACGTTGCCGCGCGGCGGTGCAGTCGGCTCTGCCTTCAACGCCGCATGGGGCGCCTGCTTTAGTGACTTAATGCGACGGTTCATAGGATTGAAGCTTGGGAGCTCCAAGTCGGGCCCTGATCGCTTCAGGATTAACGCGGGTCTTTGCGGCGATCTCCAATTCGGCACAGAAGCCTGAGGCATTGCGAGCAACGCCGAAAAGCTCTGGTTGAGCCGAGAGTTCATCGATTGGAGCTGTGACTACTGGCAATCCGCACGCCACGTATTCATAGGCCTTGAGCGGCAGCGATCTACGCAACAGGCGGTCCTGCATTAACGGAATCAGTGCGACGAGAGATTGGCTAGCCAAGGTAGCAATCGCGCATTGATCCACCATTCCGAAATCGCGGACGTTCATGCGCGTTTTCAGACTAGGCCATTTAGCCGGCGCTTCGTCCGACTTTCTGCAGAACCAGAATTCCCAATCCGGAAACTTCTCCGTCAAGCTAAAGAGAAGTTCGAAATCTAGGCGGGTGTTGATACCGCCTTGAAAGAATGCAATCTTGGCTCCACTGGTCGGCGCGAAGTACTCATAGGCCTTACGGTCACTCCAGAACTTGAAATCGCAGCCATTTCGGAGAACAAGTACGTCATCAGAAGTGCCGGCGTACTGTCGATAGCTATCCGTGACGGCTTCGCTGACGCAGACAACGAGACCGACATCCTTCAACACACGTTTAAGGCTCTCTGAAACTTCAGTCGCGATGTTAACGACGCCGTCATGCGGGCCGAGATAATCCTCCGTCGCATGGTGGACGCGCACCAATGCATTGGTGCACGGTATGAATTGCTCGAAAAGCGCGTTGTAGATCCACACCAGAGGGCGCCGAACGTGGAGCTCCGCCAACGCATTCGCAAGGCTGCGCGTTTGATCCGCGCCATTGGCACTCGACACATGCAAGATGACCCTGCCGTAATCCGGTACCCGTTCGGTTACTGGGGCACCTTCTTTCAGGTCCGGCTGCACGAATATCACGGGCAGTTCACGGGCCAAACGCGTCGCATAGTGAAAGCAATTACTCCGTGGTTCTCGATACCAATCCGCCCACGTCAGCATCACCACGGCGTCGAAGCTCTGCGCAAAATTCACAATGGTCAATCGTGCCAGTAAGTTGGACAAATGTGGCTGGGGTACAGGATCGCTTGATCGTAAGCGGACGAGCGCTATTTGGGAGCAGGAACTTTTATTCCATCCGTGGCGCGTCATCGGACTTTCTGGCGAGCGGGCGGCGATTTCGAGTGCCGGTGGGTGTCCGGTGCGGCCTCCAATGTAGAAGGACAGGGCAGAATGTCATTCGAAGTCTTCGAGGCCGGAATTGTTCGATGGTCGAAGTAAGTTCCAAAGTTTTAAGCAGCTGGTTTGTGAGTCCTCATATCAGCTTTTGGTTCTACCGGTGGGTGTGCGGATGGATGAGCGGGTTACCAAAGAACAAGTAATTCGAATGCGCGGAGAAGCGGAAGGGAGCGAACCAACCCTCCGCTAAAGCGCGGCATCAAACCAAGTCTTCGCTCGTCTGAAAAATGAGAGTGTCAAGTAGCCTACTGCGCTCGACACGATCGCGACGTAGACGAGGCTACCAAAGTCCGGGACGCGATGCTGCAAGAGCACAACACGGTACGCTTCCGGGAGAATATAGAAAGGGTTGTATTGGGATGCCGCCTGCACTATTCGCGGCATGCTCTCGATCGGATAGAAGATCGGCGACGCAAACAATACAATTAAGAGCATATTCGGAAGGACAAGTGCGAGATCCCTAAAGAAAACAGTTGTTGCTGCAAGAAAGAAGCCGAGGGCAGTGACGAGCAGGAATTGAAGCATTACGATGATTACGATAAGACCTGCATGCCACGTCGGCATGTTCCCGTCGATTGCCAGCAGAATCAGCACGAATACCACGCTAACCGCGAGAGGTACTAGGCCGAGCAATGCGGCCGCGATGGGCAAAGTCTCCGACTTGAAGGCAAGATTCTTGATGAGGCCAGATGCGGAGATCACCGAGCTCGCCGAGGATGTCAGTGATTCCGTTATCGCGAGCCAAGGCCCGTAGCCGCTGATAAGCCAAATGGAATACGCAAAGGTAGTATCTGCCCCAGGAAGGCGTGCCTTAAAGACGAACCCGAACACGAAAGTGAAAATTCCGAGCATCATCAGGGGGTTCGCAATCGCCCAAGCCGCTCCAAATCGCGATCCGAGGTAGCGGTCGCGCAGATTCATCCTGAAGAAGTTCCATATCGTGGCAACGTCTCTGCGGTTAAAGCCAAGCATGTCTATACGTTCCTAAATTGCGATCGTGGTGACGCGGTGCGGGCAGACGATTGCGGGCCGACCGCCGCGTACAGAATTCGGCGTTATGACCTCGAAAACGGTGGAGCAAGTAGCTGTAGTCTGATCATGGACAATGAGTTGGGCGATAAGCTTGTATGTGCCATACCCGATCATGAGTGGCGCCATGCGAAGCGTAACGCGCGCTTGACCGACAAGATCGCCTTCGGCGAGCGCCTGGCTCATTAGCTCGTCCATGAGCAAGAGTCCGTCAAGCCTCTCGATCGTGACTCGAACATCCGCACCGGGCGGATGCTTTGGACAGTCACAGTCGATTTCGATCAGAACGTCCGCGCCGGTTTCTACCAGTGCTCGCGAGCGCGACTCATGCTCATAGCGTAGTCGGACATCGACAACTTCGAAGCCGACTTGCGAAGAATGTTTCCCAGTGTGAGCACGAAACTTCTCAAGTAGCTCGGCTTCGTCCTTATCCCGAATGGACTTTTCATATTCTGCGATGACTTCATTTGCAGGGCCATCCATGACAATACGTCCGGCATCGAGCCAGATGCATCGATTGCATATCTTGGTAAGCGTGTCTAGCCCGTGCGATACTACTATTACGATCTTGCCTCGCTCGCATATCTCCCTGATCCGCCTCGTCGCCTTGTCGGCAAAAGCAAAATCGCCAGCTGACAGCGCCTCATCTATGAGCAGGATCTCCGGATCGATGTGCGAGATCATGGCGAACATCAGGCGGGACTTCATGCCCGTCGAGTACGTTCGCACGGGATAGTCAATAAACTCGCCCAAGTCTGCGAAATCGATGACTTGGTCAATCACCAAATCCACCTCAGAGCGGGACCGACCCTGGACTTCTCCGTCAAGATAAATGTTCTCTCGCCCGCTCAAATCTTCTCGAACCCCAAGGCCGAGAGTCAGAACGGCGGTTACGTGACCTTCGACGGATAAAGTACCTCCAGTTGGGGATGCAACCCCGGCAATCAGGTGAAGAAGAGTAGACTTTCCCGCCCCGTTGCGACCAATCACGCCTACGCGTTCGCCGGGCGCGATGGTCAGCGAAACCTGATCGAGGGCGAGGGTTTGAACGGCTTTATCTGAAGCCCCGGGTATACCGCTGCTGAGTGGGAACGCCTTGCTGACGTCAGCAAGTTCGACTTTAGGCATTGGCAAACGACCCTATCTGCCAGGAAACGGGCAATCGCGACGCCCCCCGCGTCGGCTGACCACCGACGGTGAGCTTCAGGCCGGTGCCTGTCGTCCAGGTTCGCGAATCGGCTTCGATCGCGTCATCCGCCGAGCTCGTACGCAGAAATACGTTGAGTGAATAGTCGCCCGGCGCAAGCGGCAGTTGGGGGATGGTCAGCACGATCCTGCGCCTACCGGCGCCGCGGCCGACGGGGACAAAGTGGGAGAGCATTAGGATTTCCCAGCCAACTCCGAGTCGAAGCAATTCAATCGAATATGCGAACTCGAGATCCACATTCTTGCGAGACTCGATAGCCAGAGAAATTGTGAGATCTGCGCCAGACTCACCGAGGTATCCAGATTCAAGCTCGACAAACCGCGCGATGGATCCATCCGGCCGAGGCAGTGCGAGATATTTCGCAACAACAAGGTCAGCAGGACCTTGGTCGATAATCCTTCCTTTATCCAGAATGATTGCCTTACGGCATAGCTTGATCACGGCGGACCAATCGTGCGTGACGAGAATCCCCGAAGCGCCTTGCGCTAGGCGATCGCGGACAAGCCGCCAGCTCTTCGCTTGGAAATGCGCGTCGCCTACTGACAGCACCTCGTCGATCAGGAAAATTTCCCGCGGCAAGGCCATCGCGGTCGCAAAGTAGAGGCGTGCGCCCATGCCTGACGAGTAGGTATGCAGACGGCGATCAAAGTATTCACCAATTTCCGCGAACTTCTGGATCTCCGCAATCAGCCCTGGTAGAGCTCGATGGGCGACGCCCTGGAATCGGAGGACGCGCTCGGCATACTCGCGGCCAGTTATAAATTGGTTCCCGAACCCACCCAGCTCGAACAGGCCGCTCACGGTGCCGTTCAAGCGGACCACGCCTTCCGAAGGTGTATAGATACCGCCAATCACACGGAGTAACGTGCTTTTGCCGGATCCATTTCGCCCTAGCACACCAACAATGTCGCCCTTCGGCACGGTGATAGAAACCCCGCGAAGTGCATCCACCGTAGGGGCGCCGCGTTTGGCTGGCAACAAGACCCGCCACGATGCGCCCTGATCGAATACGACGTAGCGCTTTGCAACGCGCTCACACGCGATGGGATAGGCAGTTTCGCTACCGACTGGCCCAGCGGCGATTGCTTGCTGCTGCTCGCTTTCAGAGATCAAAGGACTCAACAAGGCTAGCCACGCAGCAAGCTTGAATAGATGCCGTCGAATCGTCTCGCGCCGGCATCTGCCGAGTGCCACTTTAGGGCGAACTCGCGCGAGCGACGACCGATCTCTTCTCTTTCCCCCCGATTCTGGATGAGTTCCATGAGGACGCTATACACGGTATCCGGAGTCGCACTAACAATAGGTAGCTCATCAACGTATTCGGGAATCTCTCGTCGCGCGCTCTCGAGCCATTCCGGACGGAGAAAACAGATGACAGGCTTCCCGAGCATCATTGCCTCGCGCGCAGTTGCGCCGAACCAGCCATAAGTGAGCATGTCCAGGAAGATATCCGCTTGTACCTGGTAGAAGCGAAGATCGATGTTCGGTATGTCAGAGAAGTGCATCAACTCGACCTTGTGCCCCTCGTCCTTCAGGCGCTGCACCAGCGGGAGATAGATATGCGACGACTTGATATTAATTCCAGAGTCCTCGGTTCTCAACTTTGCGTGACCAACTGCGTGGTAGAGCTTTACGACGTCGGACGGATAAGTGAGCCGGAACTTATCGGGAACCTCAAGGTCGGGATGCCATACGTTGGAATCAAGACAGTAGACCTCTGGGACCTCGTGCACACGCGGGTCGTCGTTGTAGTCGACGCGGTTCCCGCCCAGAAGGCATTGGAAGTCCGCCACGTCGTTGCGAAACTTACCCCACGCCAAGTTACGTTCGTCGCTGCAGACGGACGGAATGTTTCGCCAGACACAGATCGAGCAGACGGACTCGGGTCCCCACTTGCTGAAGGAAGTCTGCGAGACACCGTCCAGGCAGCCGTTATTCGTGTAGACAATTTTCTTGCCTAGCTGTTTGAGCAAGTAGATCTCCGAGTGTGCGCCGTACCTATCCCGAAAGTAGCCAAATAAAGGAAACCCGAAACAGATGCCTCCAGCGTTTGCGAAATGGAAAATATCGTACCGTCGTAATGCCTCTCGATAAAAGCGTAGCTGATCTTCGAGATAGTCAGTGGCCTCGTCAGTAAATCGGAAATCCTCACCGTGGTAATAGATCTGCGCTGTCTGATTCGCATCCCAGTTAAGAAGGTCAGCTTTCCAACCGCGCCGTTGAAGGGCCCTCGAGAGATACCAGTGGTTATAGTAGGCTTGCCCTGCAAATAGCACGCATTTCTTCGGAAAGAGCCGAATTCGCAACCGCATCAACGGAAGCACCAAGCTCCGGAATAGCCAGCGTTTAAAGCCTTGGCGCCAACCGTCGTCCGCCCCACCGCGCCTTCCGTCGCATACGATGTCGAAGAACTGCTCGTTAGTCATGAATGTCCAGAACGAGGCGCCTGGTGTCCGCGATGCCCAGATTCGCCAGCGCATCGATTACGGAAAGCCCCGGAACAAATTCAGGCGAGCCTCGTTGCAGATAAACGGGATGACGGTAGTCTTGGTATACGAGGTTGATATTTGACGCCGCGAACACCTCATCCTCCTGATAGCCTTGCGCACCACCCCCGCATAGATAAGTGGTCCCGCCGACTCCTTTTGTCACGGAAATCAGCATCTCGGTAGCTTTTCCCGACACCGCCAAATCAGTGCTCCTGAAGATCTTCTTCGCATCGATCCCGATCGCACCTGCGATTCCAGTCACCGCGGCAATATTGAACTCGGCGACTCGCTCTGTTGGATTCATGATGAGCGGTTCCAGGAGCGCAATGGCCTCCGCGAAGAACGGCGCCTTTCCGTACGCGGTATGAAGCGTCTTGAGGAGCGTGCTCCTCCAGCCGATGCGCCCAGCAAACGCCATCTCAGAGATCGGGCGCATTCCGTGAAACGCCCGATCGACCGGCGCCGTAAACCAAGTGGCTTTGCCGTTTACGAGCAGTCGGACACGGTTTGTCCATGTTCCGCCCGTCTTTGGAAACTGCACATGGTCTAGAAACACGAACGCGTCGGCACGCGCTAGCTTGTCAAAGTAGCCGAGCCAAGGAAAGAAATTTGGCTGGTGTATTGCAGCAACCGTCATTCTGCTGCGAGCTCGGAACGGACGAGGCTCATGACCACCACGTCTTTGAACGTTCCGTCAATAAATGCTGCCTGCCGCAAGCGCCCTTCCTCCTGAAATCCGGCCCGCGTGTAGAGCCTTATAGCCGCGAGGTTGTCAGAAAAGACGTGAAGCTGGATGCGATTGAGATTTCTGTCTGCGAAGCCGTGATGCAACAGCGATTTGAGCGCCTCTCGGCCATATCCCTTGCCTCTGTCTTTCGCGTCGCCGATCCGAATCTGCAACTCCGCCGAGCGATGCACGGGATGAATCGAGTGCAGCTGGCATGATCCTACGAGGCGGTCGCCATCTATCGCACGGATTGCGAAGATCGCCGTATCAGCGCGCTGCCGCACCGCGTCAAACCATTCAGTGTGAGTCTTAAAGTGGACAAGGGCGAAGGGTGCGTTCAGCAGGACCGTTTCACGATCATTGATCCATGCGAACAGCTTGTGGACATCTGGGTCGAGAAGAGGACCGAGGTACACCTTTCGTTGCAACGAGGCCATATGTTCAGCACCCCCTTATCGCGGGGAAGACTTCCAGACTCAGCGCCATAGTCAAAAAAAGGCCCCGAGACATTCCTCAAGGCTCAGGAGTGACCATATCAAGAGCCGGCGATTCTGGCGTCCGCCTAAATGCTCATCCACCAGTTGCCGGGTTACTTTAGGGTCCAGAAAAGCGTACATTCGCGCAGAAGGATTGAAGACAATTCGTCGCACATAGTCCAAGCTTTCCCCCTTGAACCAGCTTGCGTCGGGCGCTGAGAAGCCTTGCTTCGCGTCGTGCGCGATGTCCTCCGGAACGTGGCGTGCCATGACTTTACGTAGGAGCAGCTTCCCGTCGTGCGCGCGGGCGAAGTACTTCTCGGTCTTTGGGCCGGGCTCGTTCTCGTCCTGCCGCACTACTTCCGCAAGGTTTCCCAGCTTGAGTGATACCGGGACCTTCATCGCAAAGTCCACCAGGTCATTGTCTAGAAACGGCACCCTAGTTTCGAGGCCGTGCGCCATGCTCAGCTTGTCCTCCATGATGAGAAGGCCGTGCAGGAAGGTCTTTGCCTCGAGGTAAAGCGAGTGGTTGACATAGTCTTCAGGCTGCGTCAGCCTGTTAGCGTGCTTCGCAAATACATTTCTAAAAATGTCGCGCGTCCACACATGCTTTACGGAATTCCAGATCGGCTGGAAGAGCGCCTGGACGGTCGTATTTGGGACGAGCCTCTGCCAGAAGGCGTAATACTTGTCGACGTAATGCTCAAAATCGTCGTTAACAACGGCCCGGTAGTAACGCCAGGGATATCCGCCGAACAACTCGTCGCCGCCTGTCCCAGCCAGTGAGACTTTGACGAACTTGCTCGCGAGCTGTGCAATATAGAAGTTCGGATAGCTCTGACCAACTCGGGGCTCCTCCAGATGGCGCACGAGCCTTGGCATGGCGCGCTCCATGTCGCCTGCCTTCAGCACCATCTCGTAGTGCTCGGTCTTGAAGAGGTACGACATACGCTCGGCCTTAGCGCGCTCGTCAAACGCGAGCTCGAGTCCGGATGCCGAGCTGAGATCGAAGCCGCATGTAAACGTCTTAAGGTATGGAAAATCACGAGCCGCGAGCGCGGTGATAGAGCCGGAGTCGACGCCGCCACTAAGGTATGATCCGACTTCAACGTCACTGACAAGCTGCCGCTTGACGGCCTGTTGAAACAAACGGTCAAGCTCCTCGACATACTCCTGCTCGTCGGCACGGTGAGTGGGCTCTCGGAAATCAAAATCCCAGTAGCGAGTTGGCCCACTAGTCTTCCACGATCCCCCTCGAGGGGAAATCTTCATGAGCGTGCCGGCTGGCAAAAGGTGCACGCCTGCGAAGAGCGTCCGGTCGGTGAAGAAGTTCTGGAAGGTGAAGTACTCAAGCAGCGCTTCCTGGTCCACTTCGACACGCATGTCCGGATGCACCAGAAGAGCCTTTACCTCCGATCCGAATAGGAAACAGCTGTCGCGCTCAGCGTAATAGATGGGCTTAATTCCGTACCGGTCTCGCGCGAGTACTAGCTCTCGTCGCTCGCGATCCCATAGCGCGAAAGCAAACATTCCATTTAAGCGGCAAAGAGCTCCGTCGCTCCATTCCTCCCAGGCGGCGAGCACCACCTCTGTGTCGCTGGTCGAGCGAAATTGGCGCCCCAACGCCTCGAGCTCCTTTCTGAGTTCTCTGAAGTTGTAGACCTCGCCGTTGTAGCTGATCACGAATCGTCCTGACGGGCTCTGCATCGGCTGATGGCCGGCGGGCGAGAGGTCGAGAATCGCGAGCCGCCGGTGCCCGAGTGCCGAGCGGCCCCTCGACGAAGCGTGCCTTCGCCGTCCGGCCCGCGGTGCTGGACGGCATTCTGTCATGCGGTCGATCAGCGCATTCGCGGCTGAGGCGCCGGTCAAATTCAAATAGCCCGCGATGCCACACATAACTATTGTCCAGCGGACACAAAGGTATTCATGCTTCAGGCTACCAGTCGACGTTCTCGCGCCCGTGCACTCTGAAGAGTGTCGTCGTACCAATTCTGGTCTTATCTGCCCGTCCGGCGATGCAGCGGTATACGCGCTCTTTGGGCGACATCACCGTGTCTTGCCATAGCTCCGGATGCGTGAGCACGTGCAACTGTGCATCGGTAGCCTCGTGCAGCACATCCTCCAATCGATGGTGGCGCCAATAGCCATTGGAATCAGAGCAGTACGGCACCTTCGTGCGTAGGTATTCGGATAAGCGTTTATCAAGCCGGCGTATGTGCATGTTGCGAAAGCGCTCCGTTTCGGGAGAGGTAATGTGGAAAGAGAAAACGCGAATCTCCGTTTCAAAGCAATCTTCTAGAATGAGCTTCTCCCGAGAAAGGAAGCTGCTCAAGCTGGTCTGACCGCTCGACCCCGTAGTAATGAGTGTCGAAATGAAGACCTATCGCATGACCAAGCGACACCAGTTCTCTGATGAGACGCTTCATCTCGATACTCAAGCAGGTTGTAAAATTCGCTGTGCATGTGCAGAAAGTAGGTCGCAATGACACCTTCCTCCGCCTCGACGCGTGCCATCTTGACTGCCCGATGAGCAGAGAAATCCACGTCATGGCGCCACAGCACGAATCGCTCAGTCCGGGCCGAAATCGGTGAATCGCCGGAACCGGTAGTTCAGCTTTGCCAAGCGAATCAAGCGCCGGAAGTTGTCGAGCGTGAAGTCGGCGAAGTAGTAACGTGTAGCGTTATCCATAAGGGCAGTGCGAAGAATTTACCGTCCCGCGCGGTAGAAAAGATTTCGACGCCACTGATCCACCTCGATGATCGCATGCTCGCGGACCGTGAGCCCAACTTCGATTAGCCAAGCCTCGAGTTCTGGCTTTCCCGAATCGGCGGTAGTGAAACCGATCCTCAGCCCCCACTGGTACGTTGAGCTTCTCGTACCACTCATGGGTCTTGACCGGCTTAGGGGCGCCCTTGTCCTTTTCACCAATCCAGATGCACACGTCACCCTCCGGTTTGACCACGCGACGGGCCTCGGATAAGGGACGGCGCGGGTCGATGAAGTGATCGAGTGAGGTCACGAACAGAACTTGGTCGAAGAAGCCTTCGCGGAACGGCAGATACTCGCCTAATCCCTGTACGAACGCGAACTCACGCGGCTGGTCGCCTCGCAGGGGGTCGATCCCCGCGAAGAACACGTCCGACCGAGCGGCACACTCAAAGTGGCTGGGGATGCGCTGAGGTCCGACCCCAATGTCGAGAATGGCTCCGCGAAACCGGCAAAAGTCGGCGAACTGCTGGAAGTCGTTGCGCTCACCAACTCCCAGATTGTGCTCTGGATCCTGCTGGTAGGAGACCATGCCGTTGAGTCTGGAGCTGCTCCCATGCTTCCACTCCGGCGAACGCAACTCCTCGAGTTTGGTGGGAGTGAAATCCCAGAACCCATACTCCGGATCGGATGCGAAACAGTCGAAAGACGAGCAAAGCCGCGCCCCGCGTCTGCTCAGGGGTTCTTTGTGACTGGGCAGACAAACCACTCTTCGGGTACGGCGGTTTGAAGGTTCAGGCATCTTCTATTCCTCTTACCGTGCGTCGCAGACCCTCGACGAGTGGAACGAACGATTCGTGGGCGGTTAGATCTCCTTGCGACATTTCCCGAACCCACCAGATAGATTGGTTCAGCATCCGTTCTGACGAGGCGGGCTCGGCGCGCGAGCAGCTCTTCGAGCATCATCACGATCTGCGCAAGCGATACTATTTCAGGTCCTGCCAGGTTCACACGTTGGAGTGGCTCGAGAATTGGAGCCTGATCAGAGCGTCAATCATCTCCACGCAGTCGGTCACGAACAGCGGGCTCAGATATACGCCTGCGCCGCCGGCGAGAGTGATTTCTTCGTCGTTCAAAACGCGTCGAATCGTGGAAGGAATCAACATATCCTTCTGACCTGGTCCGTATACGCCGAAGATCCGCATTAGGACAGTCTCGAACAGGGTGCCGTAGTGCTGCAAAAGCAGCTCGGCGCTCAGCTTGGATGCGCCGTAGAGCGAAGCGGGGCACGGAGGGTCGTCTTCCCGGAGCGGTCGATCCATTTGGGTCGGGATAGACGTTCCCCGTCGAGGCGAAGAGGAATCGCTTTACTCCGTGTCTATACGCCCAATCGGCAAGGTCAACCGTGGAATTCACGTTGACTGCCACGACGTCTCGCACGCCTTCCGGAAAGGTACGGTATTGCTTGGACTGGGCCAGGTGCACCACAACGTCAACAGTCTCAGGAAGGCCAAGCGTCCATCCGGGTTGCGATAAATCAAGCGCGAGAAGTCGGACGTTGCGCGAAACTGCTTGTACTGACGATCTGGTGATGGCAATGACCTCGTGTTCGCCCCGCGAAGCGAGAGCCCTTACAAGACGTGTACCGATGTAACCGCTCGCGCCACTTACAAGAATCTTCATCGCATCGAGCGCTTCGTCCAAGGGCCGCGTCGCCCACTGATACTCAGCGCAAGCTCCTGTCGGTGGGTAGCCGACTTGTTGTTCGGACGCATCATAATCAGGCGGTAGTGAGTCCGATCACGCGCCGACGTTGGGCGACCTGTTCGATGTGCCCCTTGCGCCATTCAATAAGGTCGCGTAGGCCGTGTTCGAGCCCGATTTGCGCCTGGAAGCCGATCTCTTTCTGCGCTCGCATCGGTGAGCCGATGCGGTTACGAACTAGGGTTGCTTGGCTGCGCGGCGCGTACTTGATCGGCTGCTTGCAGCCGGTGAGGGCGACAATCATCTCGGCGAGTTGCTTAAGTGAGGTCCGCTTGCCGGTACCCACGTTGTAGAAGCGGTCGGTGGTGTCGGCCTTCATCGCACACACATTGGCCCAGCCGCAATCGCGGACCGCGACGAAGTCGAAGGCCTCGCTGCCGTCGCCGAGAATCGTCGGGCCTTCGCCGCGGTCGATCGCGTCCAGCATCTTCATAATCACCGCGATATACGCACCCCGATAGTCCTGGCGAGGGCCGTATACGTTCATATACCGAAGGCCGACGTAGTCGAGTCCATAGCGGTAGTGATAGGCGCGCGCCATTGCTTCACCGCAGATCTTGGTCGCGCCGTAAAAATTCTTGTTATTGAATGGGTGATCTTCGGTCATCGGCTCTTCCACTGCATCGCCGTAGACCGAGGCAGACGACGAGTAGACGAGCCGCTTCACCTTGTTGGCGACGCACGCCTCAAGCACGTTGAAAGTGCCGCGCACATTTACGTCAAACGCTGCCCGCGGATACTCATGGCACTGCAAGAGCCACAGCGCGGCGAAGTGGAATACGCCGTCCGCCCCTTTCATGGCTGCGTGAAGTATGTCGGTCTGGCAGACATCGCCACCGACGTCGAAGATCTTGACGCGCGGGTCGCGGAGAGCGTCGGTGAGGTTCTCGTGCATGCCGCGCACAAAATTGTCGTAGACGAGGATCTCGCCGACGTCCTCCGCGCGAAGTAGATCGACGGTGTGCGAGCCGATGAGTCCGGCTCCTCCAATGACCAGAAGTTGTTTTCCCCGAAGGTCCATGAAACCGATCTCTTATGAGCTACTTCTTTTGAATGGCGACGTTAATCTCAACCGGGTAATAAAGACGTTCGACAAGGACCTTTGCGGCTGAGGGATGGAGCTTTTCGAGGCTTGCCAGAAAGACCCGCAGCATACCTCGTACTATTCTCGTCCGATATTTTTTGAGGCGGCCAATGTAACGCACGTAGCCGGCGGGTGCCCATTCCACCACTTCTACTCCGAACACATTCCGAAACAAGAGTACTAAGAAATGTTCGTCGAACGTCCTCAAATGGGCGAATCGATATGGGTAATCGGGTGCCGCATAGGGTGAGAGGTCCTCGCGATATGGCACCCGCAACACGAGAACTCCTCCTGGTTTCAGCACTGCTAGAAGCCTGGTGACGCACAAGTTAAGGTCAATAACATGCTCAAGTACGTCAGTGCATACCACGGCGTCGAATACTTCTTCGCGATAGGGCATATCCTCGATCTTTGCCAGGCAGACCGCTATGCCCTTTGTGTTCGATACTTCGAGATACGAAACGGCGATGTCCATCCCATAGCGCTCGTTCCCGGGGAATCGATCGAGCAGTCGACCTAATCCCACGCCGGCGTCAAGAATACGTGCGCCCGGCACCAACTGTCTTCTTAGAAAATTCTCCGTCGTAGTCTCCAGCTCTTCCCAGAAGTCTCCCTTAATGAACGGGTTTTCTCCGGTGTTGGCGAGATGCGCAAGATGATCTCCGGCGATTCGGTCATAGTTCTCCGAATACTCGTCCGAAGCCGAAAAGATAGGGATCTCTCCTGCATGGCCGATCGGATCTCGCGCGTAGATCGTAAATTCCTGTTTTGGCCTATCCATATCCTAGAGGGCGCTCTGCTTAGTTGCCATTGAGCTTCAGGATCGACGCAGGGCGCGAGCCGCACGTGCGCGAACGGCACACTGCTCCTGCTTTGGTAGGGCCATGAAGGAGATTGCGACGATCAGACCGGTCGCGGCCAAAGCTATAAGAAACCCGATCAGAGAGCTGGCAACAGGTACGATTGCTAATAGGGCGGCAACTACGCAGAAAGCCGACGCTATTCCAATAATTCGCGGCCAGTCGTAGTTGAGGCGGATGTAACGCTCCGGGTGGCGTGTTAGGCGGCGGTACAAGATCACACACATCAGAAGATATCCGATCGGCAGTCCAAAGGCTGCGCCGATATATCCCCAGCGCTCCACGAGGAACCAATTCGCCGCCAGAGCGAGGCACGCACTTGCGACCTGGATGAGCGAAACGGCGGTGACATCCTTTGCAAAATATAGCGGCGCTACCAATATTGAGAAGCACCCGACGAGCGACTGAGTCAAAGCAGAAAGACCAATAATGGACGAACTTTCCCAATACGACTCGGGTAGGAGTAGCCGCACCACCGGAACAAACACCAACTGAATGTGTACCGTACAATAAACATAAC
>CAVTJG010000006.1:0-20340 GCA_963735025.1 uncultured beta proteobacterium | reverse complement strand
CTCGAGATATGCAACGCGCTCGCTCGCAATGTTGCCCCGCGCGTAGCGCGCAGTTCGCTCGGCACTGCCGGTTGATAGCGCCACGCCGTGCCAGCGTGTGCGATGGCTTGTTGCCGTGCAGCAAGGCGACGGGGCTTTACGGCGGCTGCCGCCGGGGTACACTGATCGCGCAACCGGGTTCGCCGAAGAAGCGATTCCAGGAGGAGCACACTTGACCGGCAGACACTTGCGGAAGCCCGGTGTCATGCTTGCGGCCGCAGCGGCAATCCTGATGATCTCGCTCGGTGCACGGCAGAGCTTCGTTCTTCTTTCGACGATGTGCGGCGCACTGGGCTGGGGACGCGGAACCTTCTCGCTTCGCGATCGCGTTGCAAAACCTCGTCTGGGGCTTAGCTCAGCCGTTCGCGGGAATGGTCGCCGACCGGTATGGCGCCGGCCGGGTGCTTGCGGTCGGTGGCGCCTGCTACGCGGCGGGTCTGGCACTGATGGCACGGTCGGTAACAAGCGTCGATCTCGATCTGTCTGCAGGTATGCTGATTGGCTTGGGCTTGAGCGCTACGAGCTTCGGCGTTGTGCTGGGAGTGGTCGGGCGGCGTGTGGCGCCTAAGCGGCGCAGCGCTGCACTGGGCATCGCGGGCGCAGGCGGTTCGTTCGGGCAGTTCATCATGCTGCCCTACGCCCAGTTCCTGATTTCGGATTTCGGGTGGTACAACGCTCTGCTGTTGTTCGCGGCGTCCGCACTGCTGATCGTCCCGCTCGGCGCTGCGCTGGCGGGAGGGGGCGCGACAGTGGAAACACGGAGCCAGAGCATCGGCACTGCGCTGCGCGAGACGGCGGCGCATCGCGGTTTCTGGCTCCTCACCGGAAGCTTCCTCGTGTGCGGCTTCCAGACCGTATTCATCATGGTCCACCTGCCTTCCTATATCGTGGACCGCGGCGGGCCGGCGGTGCAGGGAATGACCGCGCTCGCGGTGATCGGCTTCTTCAACATCGTCGGAACGTTCGTGGCTGGATTCCTCGGCGACGTCTTCCGGAAGAAGTACCTGCTGAGCGCGATCTACGGGATTCGCGTGGCCGTCGCGATCGCCGCGTTCATCATGCTTCCCATCACCACGGCAACCATACTTGCGTTTGCGGCAGTCATGGGGTTGACGTGGCTGGGGACCGTGCCGCTCACGAACGCGCTGATCGCGCAAATCTTCGGCGTACAGTATCTATCCACGCTTTTCGGGATCGCGTTCCTCGGGCATCAGGTGGGCGGGTTCCTGGGCGCCTGGTCCGGTGGCTATGCCTTCGACACCATCGGCAGTTACGCACCCGTCTGGACGATCGCGATCGCAGCGAGCGTGGTAGCAGGACTCGCCTGTCTGCCCATCGACGAGCGATCGATCGGCGCGCCGGGTGCCACGACGACCATCGCATGAGCGCGGGACATTCGGGGCGACAGGAAGCGAAACGCGCGGACGCATTCGAGTCGGCATTGAACCCCGTCCTCGAAGTCCTGCCGGCGCCCGTGATGCTCCTCGGCAACTTCGGCGAGATCGTGTACGCGAACTCCGCGATGCGAGCCCGGTTTGCACAAGGCGGTGCTTCGGGAATGCTCAAGGTCGAGGCACCGGAGTATGCGGCTGCGCTCCAGGGAAGCGACGCGGCGTCGCCCACGGTCGAGGCCACGCGGGTCGTCGATGGTGCATCTCGGCGCGAGACTCTCCATCTCGGGCGCTCGCCGTTCGGGACATGCGTCATGATAACGGATCGCTCCAGCCCGCTGGCGTTGGAACCGGCAAATCCTCAGACCACGCGGCTCGCCTCGCTGGGGTCCATGGTCGCCGGGGTCTGCCACGAGGTTGCAAACCCGCTCTCCGCGATTCATTCGATGGTCCAGATCCTGCGGTCGCGGCATGGTGTGACGCCCCACACGCTGGAGAAGGGGCTTGACGAACATCGCCGACAATCTCGCGCGAGTGCTTGCGATTACCCGCAGGCTTTCCAGCTTCTCGCGAGTGCCCCACGAGCAGTGTGTTCCGATTTCAGTGGACGCCGTGGTGGAGGAGGCAGCTGCGCTGTTGCACCACAATCCGCTTGGCGCAACCGTCACCTTCGACTACCGCGCCGCCCCCGGAGTGTTCGTGCGCGCGCAGTCCGGTCAGCTGCTCCAGGTGATCTCGAACATTTTCCTTAACGCCGCGCAAGCCATGCACGGGGCAGGCATTGTGAGCGCAGCCACGAGATCCCGCGACGATGGAATGATCGAGCTCACGATCCGCGACTCCGGGCCGGGGAATCCCGGCCGGCCATCTCGAGCGGGTGTTCGAGCCGTTCTTCACGACCAAGACCGATGGTGAAGGCACCGGGCTCGGCCTGGCAATCAGTTATGTGATCGTGCAGGAGCTGGGCGGCGAGCTCAGGGCGTCCAACAATCGCGATCGCGGCGCCTGCTTCACCGTCGAATTGCCGCTGGGCCAAGACGGTCAGCCATGAACGCCCCGACGCCGATGCAGCGTGACCGGATCGCGATCATAGACGACGACCAGGGCCTCGCCGAAGTCATCCAGCTGCTGCTCACTGGCGAGGGCTACCAGACGGAGCATTTCACCGGCCTGCGCGCGGGTGTGCGCGCGATCGCAGCGACCGATGTGGATCTGGTGATCACCGACCTCAGGCTTCCGGACGGCACCGGGCTCGAGGCGATCCAGTTGATCAAGGAGGCGAAGCCGGACGTCCCGATCATCCTCATGACCAGCTACTCGTCGGTGGAAAGCGCGATCGAGGCGCTCCGGACCGGCGCGATCGACTACCTCATCAAGCCTTTCGACAACGCCGATTTTCTGCACGCGATCGAGCGGGCGCTGAACGAGCGTCGCATTAGCCGTGAAAATGCGATTCTCAAGCGCAACTTGCGAAACGCACATTCGTCGCGCCAGATCATCGGCGAGAGCACCGGAATCAAGCGGGTCGTCGAGCTTGTCGGCAAGGTTGCGCCTTCCGATGCGAACGTCCTCATTCAGGGCGAGAGTGGCACCGGCAAGGAGCTCGTCGCGCTCGGCCTGCACTATGCAAGCCATCGCGCCGACGGGCCATTCGTGCCGATCAACTGCGCCGCGATTCCTCGCGAGCTGCTGGAATCCGAGCTGTTCGGCCATGCGAAGGGGGCGTTCACCGGTGCGACCGAGCGGACCGAAGGTCTCATCCGCGAGGCCCACCGCGGCACGCTCTTTCTGGACGAAATTTCCGAGCTGGCGCTGGCGCTGCAAGTGAAGCTGCTCCGCGTGCTCCAGGACCGCGAGGTCCGCCCGGTCGGCGGCAAGCAGATAGCCACTGTCGACGTGCGGTTCATCGCGGCCACGAACAAGGATATCAAGCTGGCGATGGAGCAGGGTCAGTTCCGCAAGGACCTGTACTATCGTATGAACGTGATCGGCATCCACGTTCCACCCCCTGCGTGAACGCGGCGCCGACGTTCACCTGCTGGCCCGCCACTTCATCGACTACCACGGTCGACGCATGGGCAAGCGATTCCGCAAGATCGATTCAGATTTCAGGGAATTTCTGGAATCCTACGCGTGGCCGGGCAACGTACGCGAGCTCGAGAATCTGATCGAGCGCGCCGTGATCCTTGCCGACTCGGACACGCTGACCTGCAAGGACCTCCCGGAGGCTGCGCCGCCGCCCCAGCTTCGACCGCCCGCCGAAATCAACGGTCGGCCAGTTTCGATCGAGGAATACATGCGTGGAGTGGTGGAGCGATATCAGGAAGCGCACAGCGACACCGAGCTCGCACGCATGCTCGGCATCGGCCGCAAAGCGCTCTGGATGCGGCGTCGGCGGTGGGGCTTGAAGCGCGAAGGCGGCGCCAAGGCCTGAGTGTCCCCTCCGCGACGAGCTTTCTGGGGCGACCGTGTTTCGGAAGGGACAGCCGGTGGCTTCGTTCTGAAACGCGTCACTCCGCGGGCCTCGGGTGCCCGGGCGCTGCGCTGGGGTAATACACTGATGCGGAAGCAGCGTTTCATTCGGCACAGCGCTTGCTTGCTATGAGACGATCGGGCTTCGAACCGCTCTTGCAGGATCCACAGGAGGAAATCACGATGAGTCAGCAGGCCGCCCCAGCACGCAAGAAAGTCACCATCCCGACGCTGATGGACAAGATGAAGAAGGGCGAGCCCATCGTGCAACTCGCCGTCTACGACTATGAGACCGCAATCGTCGCCGACCGGGTCGGCATCGACATTCTTTGCGTTTCGGACACCGGAGGAATGGTGCTGTTCGGCCACGAGGACACCACCTCGGTGTCGTTCGAGGAAGTGATGTTCATGGCGCAGGCGGTCAAGCGCGGATCGCGGTACGGATTGCGCATGGTGGACATGCCCTACATGAGCTTCCACCTCTCGCCCGAGCAGGCCGTCGCCAACGCTGCGAAATACGTCTCGCAGGGTGGCGCGGAGGTGATGAAGTGCGAGGGCAACCGCCATCACGCCCGAAATATCGAAGCGATCGTGAAAGCGGGCATTCCGGTGCAGGGGCATATCGGCATCACGCCGATGCGCATGCCGCAGCTGGGCGGATTCCAGGCGCAGGGCAAGACCGCCGAGCGAGCCAAGGAACTCATCGATGATGCCTGGGCCATGGTCGATGCCGGCTGCTTCTCCATCATGTGCGAGGTCACGACATCGGAGGTTTGCGAGTACCTCGCCAAGACGCTGCCCGTGCCGGTAATCAGTCTGGGCGCCGGGAACACCGCGCACGGCGTTCATATCATCGGCTCCGACCTCTTTCACCTGTACGAAAAGCACGTGCCGCGCCACTCCAAGATCTACTGCGATCTCGTCCCGCTTCTCGAAAAGGGCCTGTCCGACTACCGCGACGAGGTGCGCGCGCGAATCTACCCCGGAAAGGGGCGCCACGAGTATTCATGGGGGAGGAAGAGCTGGCACGGTTCAAGGAGCTGGTCGGCTGGAAAAAGTGAGGCCGGCGCTGCGGGTGGTAAGCCCGGAAGGGCTCCGGGGCGTGCTTGCCCTGGCGCCGTTCTTTGCGGGTCTGTCCGGCGAACAGCTCGATCGCGTGTACGCGCTGGGGCACATCGAACGCCATCCGAAAGACAGCCAGATCTACGTCCTGGGAGGTTCTTCCGCTTTTTCTACGTGCTTGCTGATGGCATGGTGCGATTCACGCTCGGGCTCGGCAGGCGCGAGACGTCGGCGGGCGAGATCATCCGCCGCGGACAGGTCTTTGGCTGGGCAGCGCTGGTCGAAACCGCGCAAACTCGCATTGCAACGGCGTTCTGCCTGACCGCATGCGAGGTGATCGCCATCGACGGCCGCCGGCTGATCGCGCTCATGGACGCCGACCAGACGCTCGGCTACGCGATCATGAAGCAGCTCGCGATCCTGCTCACCAGCGAGCTGACCACATTCGCCGCTGGCTAGCGACGCGCCGCAGAGGTGCGGGCGCCGGCCTCGGTTCGATGCGCGAAGATCTCCGTGTGCCGGTCGCGGCTGAGAAAAGGCCGGCCACCTGGAGCGCCGTTGTGCATGCGGTTTGGTTGATTTGGCGCCAACGACGGCTCACCCGGACGCGAGCTGCAACAACCTGAAATCGGAGAAGGCGCTTGGCCACCATGAGCTTGCTCGCTGCAGTCGCGGTGCTCGTTGGGCTGTTCATCGGCGCAGTCGGCGTCGGCGGGATTCTGCTGATTCCCGCGCTCACTGCCCTGGGCGGGCTGCCGATTCACGAAGCCACGGCTACGGCGTTGTTCACATTCGCCTTCACGGGACTTGCAGGCACCTGGATGTTCCTGCGGCGCGGAAGTATCAGCTGGCGCCTGACAATTCCGGTCTGTTCCGGCGCGGTGCTCTTCAGCTACGCCGGTGCCTGGGTAAATTCCCTTGTCGGCAGCGTTTCACTTCGCAATCGTAATTGCCGTGATCATCGTCGCGACCGGCGTCTACATCCTGGTCTCGCCGCAGCGCGCCGATCGCAGTCTCCTGGCGGGAGACACTCGCGCCCAGCAAGCGGCGCTTGCGGCAGTTGGTGCGGTGTCCGGATTCGGGTCCGGCCTTTCCGGGGCGGGCGGACCGCTTCCCGCGGTGCCCATCATGGTCATGCTCGGTTTTGTTCCGCTCGCGTCGATCGGCACCAGCCAGGTGCTGCAGATCATCGCCGCGACGTCCGGATCGATCGGCAACCTCCAGTTCGGCCGGATCAATTTTTACGTGGCGTGGTGGATTACGATCGCGGAGCTCGTCGGCGTGCTGCTCGGGGTGCGACTCGCGCACGCGGTGAGCACGCGCGTATTGCGCAACATGGCCGCGACACTCTGCGTAGCGGTCGGCGCATTCATGCTCGTACGCACGCTCGGCTGAGCGGCGATGCTCGGCGAATACTTCGCAAGCCGGGGCATCGCGGTGCGCCTCGTCCAGCCGGGAGTTGCCGTGCCGCGCCGCTTCTCCGACCCGTTCGCAGAGCACCTCGCGACCCGCCGTGCGGCGGGTCTGTTCGATTTCTCGTTCATGGGCCGGTACGAGATCTCGGGGCGAGACTGCCTCGCATTTCTTGGTGGCCTGCAGACGCGCAGCCTGATGACCTTGCGACCCGGGTCGGCATGCTACACGCTACTTTGTGACGACGACGGCACCATATTCAACGACGCCACGCTCTGGAATCTCGGCGGTGGGCGATTCTGGCTATTCACCGGCCGCCGCTCTGACTACGCGTATGTGGCCGCGGCGGCGGGTGGGTTCGACGCGCGTGTCGAAGATGGCTCCGGCCGCCTCGCGGTACTCGCGATCCAGGGGCCACGCAGCCTGTCGATACTCTCGAGAGTGCTCGACGCTGAAGCGGTATCGGCACTGCGCTATTTCCAATTCACCTGCGTCGGCTGGCGCGGGCATGACATATGGGTCGCGCGCCTGGGTTACAGCGGCGAGCTAGGATACGAAGTGCTCATCCCCGCTGAGCTTGCCGTCGAATTCTGGAGTCAATCACTCGCGGTCGGAGCAGGCGACGGTCTGCGCGAGTGCGGCTTCGACGCCGCTGACAGCCTGCGCATCGAGTCTGGCTACCTGCTGTTCGCGCGCGAGCTTGCGCAGGGCGTGACGCCGTACGAGGTCGGCCTTTCGCGATTCGTCTCGTTCGACGGTCGGCCGTTTCGCGGACACGAGCCGCTCTGGCACCAGAGCTGGCGCGAACCCGAGCGCCGGCTGTGCGGGATCCTGCCCGGTCGCCGCCGAAATTCGCCAGCTGGCGATCTGCCGCTTGCGCGTTTGACGAGTGAAACCCGGTCTCCCACGTTCGGAGAGGTGCTCGCGCTGGGCCTGATCGAGAAGGGCGCCACCGCGCCGGGCACATTGCTCGCGCTCGAGGACGGTCGACTCGGACGCACTGCCCGGCTGCCGTTCTACGACCCGGGCGGACTCTGCCCCGCAGGCTGCCAGGGAGCCCGTAGGGAACGTCCGAACAAAGAGGGGCTCGCCCCGTTGACAAGCGGTTTCAGGCCAAGGCCCGCTGCAGGCTCCGAACGGACGAGAGCGCTCCTACTCGCTCGCTACGGCTTCGCTGGTGCGTTGTGACCTGGCAAGGGCCCGCTCGGCGGAGCTGATAGAGTTGCAGAGGAGCATGGTCACGGTCATCGGCCCGACGCCCCCCGGAACCGGCGTGATGTGCGACGCCTTCTCCTTCACCGCCTCGAATTCCACGTCGCCGACGAGCCGGCCGTCGGGCAATCGGTTGATGCCGACGTCGATGACGACCGCGCCCGTCTTGACCATCGGCGCAGTGATCAGATTCGGTTTTCCGGCGGCGACCACGAGAATGTCTGCAAGGATGGTGAATTGCGCGAGGTCCCGTGTCTTGATGTGGCAGACGGCGACCGTCGCTTCGCGCTCAATCAGCATCAGCGCCATCGGCTTGCCGACGATGTTGCTCGCGCCGACGATGACGACATTCTGCCCCGCCACGGGAATCTCCGTGTAATCGAGCATGCACATCACCCCGTAGGGCGTGCAGGGTGGAAATACCGTGTTGCCGATGATCAGCCCGCCCACGTTGTACAGGCCGAACCCGTCCACGTCCTTGTCATGCGATATCTGCTCGAGGACTCGCCTGACGTCCACGTGCGTGGGCAGCGGGAGTTGCACGAGGATGCCGTGGATCACCGGATCGACGTTCAGGTCTTCGATCATGCGCAATAGCGCTTCGGTGGTCGTCGACTCCGGAAGGTGGTATTGCTGCGAGTGGATTCCAATCTCGTGGCAAGCCTTGACCTTGTTGCGCACGTAGAGCGCGGACGCGGGATTTTCCCCGATCATGACGACGGCGAGACCGGGCGTGACGCCGGCAGCCTTGAGGCGATCGGCGCGCAGCTTCCACTCGGCCCGTACCCGGCGGGCGATCTCGATCCCGTCGATTATCCTGGCGGCCATGGCATCTCCGATAGCCGCTATTCCGCTGCCCCGAGCAAGCCGGCGGCGATAAAGAGCGCCATGCTCGCGCCCATGAAAATATAGCCCAACCGGTTCAACCTGTGCGCCTGGGATTCGGAAATCATTCTGCGCCTCTGCAAGAGCGCGGCGGCAGTCGAAACCAATGCGCCCAGCACGGCAAGCGTGACCACCACTGTGCGGTTCAGCAGAAACTCCATTCCCGTTCTCCACTGCTTCCGCGACACGCAGCGGATCAGTCGCGGTTTGCCCGTTTCAGGTACGCATCGACGAAGTCCGCGGCAGCCTTGCTGCCACGTGAAAACGAGCGCATCGCCTCGGCATGGAGAATCGACAGTGCCGCGCTCTTGATCTCGTTGGCACGGTCGCTCTCGACGATATCGGAGAGTTTTCGCGGCCGCGGCAGATCGACTTCCACGACCGAACGCACCTGCGTGGGAATGTTGGACATGATCAGGAGCCGGTCCGCGAGGAAAACGGCCTCGTCGATGTCGGTCGTTACGAAAAAATTCGTACGCCGGAATTCCTCGTACAGGCGGGAGTAGTACTCCCACATGAGCTCCTTCGTCATCGCGTCCAGCCCACGGAACGGCTCGTCGAGGATCATCACCCTGGGATTGTTGATCATCGCCCGGGCGAGCTCCGCGCGCCGCTGCATGCCGCCGGAGAGCTGACCGGGATACTTGTTGCGGAAGTCCTGCAGCCCGACTTTCGAAAGCAAGAATTCCGCCTGGTCAAGCGTCTCCCGAGTGACCTCTCCGCGCGCCCGCGGCCCGTAGAGAATGTTGTCGTACGTCGTCATCCATGGAAAAAGTGCGGTCTCCTGGAACAGAACCAGGCGATCGCGGTTCGGTCCGGTGATCGGCTCGCCGTCGAGCGTGACGGTTCCGGACGACGGTTTCTCGAATCCTGCAAGGAGTCGGATGATCGTGCTCTTGCCGCACCCGGAGGGTCCGATCATCACGGTGAGCTTGCCGCGTTCGATTGTGAACGAGCAATCCTTCACCACGTCCTTGTGCAGCCGCGCCGAGCCGTAGTTCCTGCCGACGTGGGACACGGCAATCTCGCCGGGTTGCACCGCGGCGCCGAGCGTCCCGGTTTCGCTCACGCTGGCCATCGCGCTACCTGACCCGGAGCCATGGCGTGACGTATTTGCCAAGCGTGCGCAGCAGCTCGCTCGAAATGTAGCCCGCGATGCCGATCGAGATCATGCCCACCACGATCTGCTCGTATGAGCCGCCGACATAGGAGTTCCAGATGAAGAATCCCAGCCCGCCGCCGGCGGTGCCACCGATCTGGCTGCCGCCGCCCGAGATCATTTCCGCCGCAACCACGACTTCCCAGGTGATGCCCATCCCCACCGCCGAGCCCACCATGATCGAAGGAAGCGTTCCCGGCAAGATGATCCGGCGGAAGATGTCCCAGCCCGACGAACCCATCGACTGCGCCGCCTGGAAGTAGCGCACGTCGATCGACCGGGCCCCGCCAACGACGTTGATGACGATCGTGTAGAACGCACCGAGGAATGTCACGAAAGCGATCGAGAGCTCCTGCGTGGGCCAGAAGATTATCGATGCGGGGACCCAGGCAAGCGGAGGAATCGGGCGCAGGATTTCGAACACCGGAAATCCGACGCCGTATGCGGTAGCGGCTCACGGCGAGCAGCAACCCGAAGGGTATTCCGACGATCATGGCGGCCAGGAATCCGGACATCACCCGGAAAAAGCTCTGATACCAGCTCTGCCAGTAGCCGGCATCACCGATCACCTTGACCCAGGCGGCAAGGACGTCCGTGGGCGCCGGGTATCGCGCCGATCCAGGGAAGAAAATCCTTCTTGAACCCCATCACAGCCGAGGAGGTCGCGGATCGGCGTGAAGATGTCCGCGCCCAGCCAGTGGTGCGAGCGCGCGCCCGATCTCCCAGAGCACCAGAAACACGACTATCGAGACGATTCCCCTGCGCAGGATCGTGCTGAAGATCGCCGCCCTGATCGTTGCCATCCCTCTCGCCATCGCCCTAGCCCTCCTTCTCGCCTGCCTGGAAGGCCTTGAGCGCTTCCTCGTGAACGGCGTCGCTCGTCTCCTCGATGAGCTCGCGAAAGCGCTTCGACGTGAGCACGCTGTAGTCGCGCGGGTGGGGGATATCGACAGCCAGGATCTTCTTGGGCTTGCACGGCCGCGTGGTCATGATCGCCACCTTGTGTCCCAGGAAGATCGCTTCCTCGAGGTCGTGCGTGATGAAGAAGATCGTGACCTTGTTCTTGTAGTAGATCTCGAGCAGCGCCTCGTGCATCACGCTCTTGGTCAGCGAGTCGAGCGCGCGATACGGTTCATCGAGCAGCAGGACCCGGGGCTCGTTCATCAGGGCGCGAGCGATCTCCACGCGCCGGCGCATTCCGGAGGAGACTTCCCCCGGATAGTTGTGCTCGACACCGGACAGCCCGGCGTCCGCCATCATCGCCCGCCCCTTGTCCGTCGCCTCCTTGCGCGTCATCCGTCCTTGCATGACCGGTCCGAAAATCACGTTCTCGAGATTCGTCTTCCAGGGAAACAGCGCGCCGTTCTGAAACACCACGATGCGGTCGGGTCCCGGCTCGGCCTTAGGCTTCTCGGCGCTGCACAGGACCTCGCCGTCGAGCAGGATCTGCCCGGAAGTGATCTCGTGAAACCCGGCGATCGCGTTCAGCAACGTGGTTTTCCCGCACCCCGACGGGCCGACGATCATGCAGATCTCACCGGCTTCGATATCCAGCGTGCAGTGATCGACCGCCATGACCGCGGCACCCTTCGGATCGTAGATCTTGACGACGTCTTCGATGAGGATCCGACCACGCGTCACCGTGCGCTCTTCAATTCCGGTCATCTGCATGTCCATAGCGGCTAGCGTTCTGCCAGGGCAAGCTCGCGCACTCTCCATTGCATCAGGTAGTCGCCGACGAGGCGCACCAGCGCGCTCGTCACATACCCGACGATGCCCAGCGTGATCATGCCGATGAAGATCGTGGGGTACTTCACCGTCGTATAGGACGTATTGATCACGTAGCCGAGGCCGTACTGTCCTGACACCATCTCCGCCGCCACGAGTGAGAACCAGGACACGCCGACGGATGATCTGCAACCCGGTGAAGATGAAAGGCAGTGCCCCCGGGATGATCAACGTGACGGAACACCTGCCACCGGTTGGCCCCGAGGCAGGACGCGGCGCGCACGTAGGATTCGTCGATCGACTGCACTCCCAGCATCGTGTTCAGCGCGGTGGCGAAGAACGACGCCAGGAAGGTGAGGTAGATCACCGCCGATTCGACCGAGATGAACATCACGATCGCGAGCGGCACCCAGGCGAGTATCGGGTATCGGGCGCAGCGTCTCGAAGATGGGAAACACGTACTCCTTGAACTTTCGCGACCACCCGAGAAACAAACCGACCGGCACGCCCAGGACCGTGGCGAGGAAAAATGCCTGCGCCACCCGCCAGACGCTCATCCAGATGTGCGTGTAGTACTCGGGCGTGTAGACCGAGAGTCCGTACACGGGATTCGGGTTGAACCACTCTTTCAGGACGACCGTGATACCGGGCATCTCGCGGAACCGCGGCAGCTTCCAGACCTCGACCGCGAGATACCAGAATCCGAAAAAGAGGACAAAGCCCACCAGCATCAGATACGGTCGCGGACTCTTTAGCCAGGTCGACACCCGGTAGAGGGTCAGCCCGAATCTCGTCATCTCTTCGGCAAGCGGCTGGCCGGAAAGGCGGCGGATCTGCGCGAGAAACTCCGGAACCGTGAAGTCGTGGATGATCATCGAGGCAAATCGCTCCATCACCGCGTACCCTTCGACCGGTCCCTCCTCTAAAGCCTTCAGCAGCTCGTCGGAATCGATGCGGACGACCTCGCATGCATCGATCGCCGTCGAGGTTGCCAGGCGCCTGGTCTGACCGAGCAGCAACCCCGCCCAGCCGAACACGGCCCCGCGCGTCAACCGCTTCAGGGCCTCACGTGCCCCGACTTCCGGGGCAAAGACATGCTCGATTCGCCCGGAGACGACGACGAAGATGTCGTTGGCCTCGTCGCCCGCGCTGTAGATGCGCTCCCCGGGCCTGTACCGCGTGTGATGGCCCAGTTCTGCGATTCTCCGCAGGAGATCCTCCGAAACCTCGCGGAATGGCACCGTCTCCCGGTACACGCCGAGATCCGGTGCCGGAAAATCTGCTCCGAGGGACTGTGTCAGAGTGGTGTCTGCCATCGGCCGACGCTCCTGACGGGGTTCCGGAAGATCATCGCGCGAGGATCTCGATCACTTCGGCGCGTCCGCGTCCGGGAGCGCGACGACATCCCCGATCGGCGCCTTGAGGCCACGCTCCTTGAGGATTTGCTCGGTGAACTGCGGCATGATCGCATCCGGACGCAGCTTGTCCACATTGATCGTCTTGATGGTATGCAGGAACACCGTGGCCTTGCCGATCAGGTCGAGCGCTGCAGGGGTGAACGTGTACGGAAGGTTGAACCGGGTCTTCGTGCCGCCCTGATCTGCGCCGTAGGTCCCGTACAGGGAGTACCAGAGCGCGCGGTCGCTGAATCCGGTCGTCTGTTCCTTGGCCATCCTGATGATCTCGTTCGCGTTCTTCTGGTCCGCGAGGAAGAGCTGCGCGTCCAGCTCGGCCTCGAGCCAAGCCTTGACCACGTCGGGCCGCTGCTTGATGAGGTCGGCCCGCATCGCCAGGAATCCGCCGTCGTTCTCGTCGACGCTGGCGCCCGAGGCAATCCGGCGCGCGAGCCCGTCAAGCACGAGTCGCGAGGCGGTCGGCTCCCAGATCACCGCAGCGTCGATCTTGCCCGCGCGGAAATTCGAGGTGATCACTTCGATGTTCTGGTTGAGGTAGTCCTTCGGGTTGACCCCCTCCTTCTTGAAGGTCGCTTGCGCGAACCGGTCGGTGCAGCTACCTTTCGGCACTGCGACGGTCTTGCCGTCGAGCCACTTCAGCGCATCCTTGGAACTCGGGAATTTCGGGGCATCGTTCCGCGCCAGGAAGATGTTGCACTGGTCAAACCCCAGCCCGAGCGTCGCTACGAGCCGGACATCGGCGACGTTTTGCTTGGTGGTCGAGACAATCGCCGGCATGTCGCCCATGTATCCGATGTACTGCTTTCCGGCGAGCATGTTGTTCACGATGATCGCGCCTTGCAGGCCGATCTGGAACTCCACCTCGGATCCTTTCGGCAGGTACTTCTCGTAGAACTTCTTGCCACGCATCACGACGCCAGACCATGATTCGGTGTAGTAGGGCTGGTACCCCACGACGAGCTTGACCGGGGTTCCGGGCTTGCCGAAGTCGATGTCCGCCGCCAGTGCCAGACCAGTGCTGGCGACGTAAGGCGCAAGAAAAGTGAGCGCCCAGTGGAACAGAGTCTTCCTTTTCATACCGTCCTCCTTTGTTGGACCCGTTGCGATTAAACCGGTACTGCACCCGACGGCTTGTTGAAATTGGTCCGTCTGCCTAAAACGTATTCTCCCGTTCGTACGTTCTCCCGCCTATTTGACACCGGATTCCGCGAGATACCGCGCGATGAGAGATGAAAGCCTGCGCATCACTAGAAATCCGGAAGGCGGATCCTTTTCCAGCACCTTGAGCGCCTCGGTTCCATTGATCCTCAGCAGAATCGAATTCTCGTGGCACAGCGCGCTCGCGATCCGGCGGGGATAGCTGTCGAGCAGCGCCGCCCATCCGAACACCTCGCCCTTGCGGAGCATGAACCCTGCCGGGCTGGTGCGCTCGTCGCGCCCGATCTGGAATTCGACGCGCCCCGATTCGAGAACGAAGAAGTCGTCCGCCGGGTCACCGATCTGGTACACGATCGCCTTCGGCGCATATTCTTCGCGCTTCGCGAGTGAAGCGAGCGCATCGAGGGTCGCGTGCGACGCGCCGGCAAAGAGCTCCCCGACATCGATCGCGCTCTTCGACTCGACGTAGACGGATTCGCCTTCGACGGACAGGTCGAATTTCTCGAGCGGTGCCTCCGCGAGCCCGATCGGGCTGCCGCTGCGAATGTCCCACTGCCAAAGATGCATGTGGCAGGTGAGTATCGAGCCGTCGTATAGCCCCTCGCACAGGGCGACTTCCTGGTGCGGCACATTGCCTGGTAGGCGAATACTCTTTCCGGAGTTGGCGACGAGCAATGCCAGCCCTCCCTCGGCTTTGCACTCTTTCATCCCGTTGGCGGGGATGTCAGCAAGTCGGCAGACGAATTGTTTGCCCATCGCGCTCAGCTGAATTTGTCGTAACGAATGTTGTCGGCCGTCAGCCGTGCTTCAAGCAGCAGGAAGCGGATCGCGGCGTTGACCGCCTGGAGGCGGTCCGGCGAGATAGGCGTGGGACGCCCTCCGAATCGTCCCTGCATGGCGCGCTTCGCCACATCATGGACAAGACCACGCTCGAATTTGAGCGTCGGATGCTGGGCCTTCATTTCAGGCGACACGTCCTCTTCCGAGAGCGCCACAGTCACTTCGAGTGAGTCCGGGGCATTCATCCGGTGCTCCGCAAGCTCGGCGAGATAGAACGCGTCCCGCATCGTCCGGACGCCGAAGAACACGTACCCGCGGCGGCGGTCAAAATAGCGCTCCTGGCGCGCGCGCGCCAGGAGCGACATCATGCCGGCAATGCCGCTTCCGCCTGCGACGCACAGGATGTCCTTGGTCAGGCTGGGGTAGAAAGTCGCCTGGCCTAGGGGGCCGATCATCTGAACCGCGCTGCCATTCCGCTCGCCTCCGAAGAGCCATTCCGAGATTCCGCCCCCCGGTTTTTTCTTGACCACGAACTCCAGCCTGCGTGCCTGCCGATCGAAGCTGACCATGGAATAGCCGCGGTGGCCGGGGATGTTAGGCACGGCCACCGCCATGAACTGGCCGGCGTCGAACTCGAGCGGGCGCTCAAGCGCGATGTCGACCGCCATCACGTCGTGGGTCAGCTGCCGCGTGGCGACAATCTCACCGCCGATCGCGGTCACCGGGCACGCGCCGGAGTCCATCGCGTACACGAAGCTTGCGACCTCGACGGTCACATCGCTGGTCGCCGCGCACTGGCACATCAGAAACTCGTCCTGATTGGCCTTCAGGTGCTTCCTTCCGGGCGCGTCCTGCCAGCTCGCGCCGATCGCGCCATCGACCAGCCGCGCCTTGCAGGTGCCGCAAGTCCCCGTCCCGCACTCGTAGGGCAAAGCAATCCGAGCGCCCAGCCCGGCATAGAGGATCTTCTCGCCAGGTTTGGCGCCGAACTCGAATGCGCGGTTGCGGGCGTTCAGCTGGACTCTCATCGGCGCTCGTGGGATCACTTCAGAACGGGATGTGATAACCGAACCCGAGCAAGCGCGTGTCGAGACGCACGGTCCGCCCTGCAAGCTTCGGACTTCCGCCGTTCAGCGTGACGGCGTCGTGGAAGTGCCCGACGGCGAAAAGCTCGGTCGCGCCGCCATCGAGCCTGGTGCGAAAAACCTGCACCGCGCTCACGACGTCGGCCTGATGCCTTGCATCGTCGATGCGCACGGTGTAGACGGTGGCGTGCCGCGTGATGGGCGAGTGATCGCTGTTGTGCTTCGGCAGGTTTCCGAACAACGTCTCCATTCCGCCCCGGTCGTGGTCGAGCCACACCATGTCCCGCTTGATCTCCGGGCTGAACGTGGAGATGGTGTATCGGAATCCCGGATCGCACAGATCGAGAAAGCCTTTCCAGTCCTTCGCATCGAGCGCGAGGCAGGTCTTGTATACAAGCTCTTGGACCGCGTTACGCTGCTCAAGTGTCGTCATGGTCCTCTCCAGTGAGGCTAGTCGACCTGCCCGGATGGAAGGATCCGGCGAGCCCGCGGCCCCACGATACGTTGCGCATCAGCATCGCGCGCGCTGGCACGTTGACAATCAGGCGGCAGCCCGCACCGGCCCCGGGTTCCCCTGACGGAATGGATCGTTCGCCGGGCGGCCCATTCGCCGGCTCCATTCGGCATAGTAGTGGCGCATTCCGATCTCGTCGTGAATCGTGCTGTTCTCCTCGCGGCCTTGGAGCACCCACTTTGCATCCGTGCCGTGGCTCATCGCGATACCCTGGCCGTGCACGCCGAGCAGATCCTCGTGCAGATTACGGCCGAACGGTACCGAGATCGTGTCGTGGCTGCAGAATTTCGCTTCGCGCGTTCTTCGGCAGTATCGCGCTTGAGGCCGAGCCCGCGGAATTCGATCAGCAGTTTGTCCGGCCCGAGCGGAATCGATGTGTCCATCCGCATGACGGAGGTGCGCAGGTTGTAGGTCATTCCGGGGAATATGTCGATCAGGATCCTCATCGGCCCGGCGCGAGCCCCGGCCAGCCGATCCGCTCCGAGCTTCCATCGTAGGCGTCGTACTTGATCCACATCGAGCCAACGGAAGCGTGTCCGTTCGGATAGCCCGTGTACTTCCGGTCGAAGTAGCCCGGCTGCATCATTCCGGTGACGTGATTGAAGTAGTGCAGGAAGTCGTGATAGAACTCACTGTTGGTGTCGTGCCAGAGCTTGAAGTTGGTGTTCACCACCGCCTTGTGAAAGCGGAGACCTCCATCGGTTCCTGCATGTGCGGCTCCAGCAGGTCGAGTCCCGGGCCGATGAATTCGCGCAACGTGCAGCTCCCGTCGTCGAGGTTCACCCAGCAAAAGCCGCCGAAGCCGACCTCGCACTTCACTTCGCGAAGCGAAGCGTCGGCCTTTGAGAAGCTGTTGGTAGCCCTGTTCCGCGCGCGATATGTCGACACAAGATCCACGTGTGTCGAACGACCACTGGTGAAAGATGCACGTCATGCGCTTCGCATTGCCTGACGGATCGTAGAGAATCGCGTTCCCGCGATGCGGGCAGATGTTGTAGAAGGCCCGCACCTGGTCGTCATCGCCTCGGACCACGATGAGTGGCACCCCGGAAGGATGCGTGAACAGGCGGTAGTCGTACGCGTTCGGCACCTCGGATTCATGGCAGGCAACGATCCAGCAGGGTCGAAAGACCTTCTCTTTTTCCTCTTCGAAAATTTCCGGATTGCTGTAGATCCGCGCATCGACATAGTGGGTGGGCGGGAACTTGGGCGGGCCGGCCCATTCGGTTGCGTTTCTCGGCATGTGCTACCTCCTTGCCAATCAAGTCGCCAAATCTTAAGCTGTTACGCAGGTTTCATGCCATTCGGCAATTTCCGCATAACAGGGTAGTTTTCATAACAGATTCTTGCAATTCAGACTGAACGGACCGGTCCCGCGTGAGTGTTTCCAATGGAAACAGCTTGCCACAGCGGTCCATTACATCCATCCGGGCGGTCGACGTACCGGCGACGCTGCATGCGGCGGCTGCACATGTGCCGGAAGGCGCACGCGAGCCGCCGCGTCGCCGGTGTCGGGCAAACAGTGCGGGCGGTTGGCGCCCCGCCCGCCCCTGTGCCAAGGCCGCTTCAGTAGTTCTTGACGTCGGGCCGCGGATCCGGAATGAAACCGTCGCGGTTCGGCATCTTCACCTTTGCAAGGGACTGCGCGTCGATCACTTCGCCTTTGGGGACGATATTCGCCTCGCCCAGTATGTAGGCGGTCACCGCATAGACCTCGCTGTCCGTGAGCGAGCCCGGGGCATTGAACGGCATCGCCCGCCTGACGTAGTCGAACACGGTCGTCGCATACGGCCAGTAGCTCTCGATGGTCTTCACCGGCTTTCCGCCGACCAGGCTCCCGCGACCGCCGAGCAGCTTGTCGCCGCCGATCCCGGCGGTGGGCACGCCTTCGAGCTTCTGCCCTGTGGCAAGCCGAGCATTTTTCGGCGTAGACGGTCTTTCCTTCTTCGTAGGTCCCCTTTCCGGGGGGCAGGTCCCGACCGTCGGCCGGCCAGGCGAAAATGGCCGCCTTGAGCTCCGCCTCGCTGGGCGTCGTGCCGAAGCCGAACTTGTCGGCGGACGCCACCCCGGTGCTCACGCCAAATGCTGCCAACGTGACTCTCACTTTAATACGGTGGACATTGGACACTCCTCCGTCTGCAGCGACTTGCCAGCTCTGAATACCGTTCAAGTGGTAGATTGAACCGAGCGGCCCGTTCAGTCCGCGTGCGCCGATCAGCTGCTTGATGGTCGGTTGCACGTAGCCGGTGTCGTCGGTCGCCCGGCTCTGCAGGATCGCCGGCCCGCCGTTCCACATCCAAGGCAGGCGGAAACGCACCGTGCAGATGTGCATGGATGGATCGGTGAGCTGCGCGTCGGTCCAGGTTGTGCCGCCATCGGTCGACACTTCGACGCGCCGGATCCGGCCGCGCCCGGACCAGGCGAGTCCGGAGATTTCGTAGAACCCGGCACCCGGTAGCTTCATCTCTCCGGACGGGAAGGTGATCACCGACTTCGCTTCCATGACGAACGAAAACTGACGCGCCTTCCCGTCGGCGAGCAGGTCCGTGTACTTCGAGGTCTCCTCGCGCGTCATGTACGGGACGTCGCTCACCTCCAGGCGCCTCAGCCACTCGATGTGTGTATTGCCTTCCCAGCCTGGGAGCAGCAACCGCAGGGGATAGCCCTGTTCGGGGCGAATGGCTTCGCCGTTCTGACCGTAGGCGAGGAGCGCATCATCGTAGATCTTCTCGAGCGGAATGCTGCGTGTCATGACCGCCGCATCCGACCCTTCGGCCAGCACCCACTTGGCGCCATCCTTGAGACCCAGCTCGTCGAGGATGATCTTCAGCGGCACGCCGGTCCATTCCGACGTGCTCAGCAGCCCGTAAATTTTCCTGGACTGTCTTCAGCCTCGGCGCGGACCACTCGGTCAGCCCATTGCCCGAGCATTCGATGAAGTGAAAGCGCGAGACCGAGGGAGATCTCCCCAGGGTCCGCCATCGTGAACTTGCGTGGCTGGTTGACCATCCCGTGGATCAGCAGCGTGTGCTGCGCTGGATCGATGGTGGGAACGCCGCCATGGTGGCGCTCGAAGTGAAGTCCCGACGGAGTGAGAATCCCGTACTCGTGCTCGAGCGGAGTCATCGACCAGGACGACTGGGTGGTCGGCGTCGGATACCGCCAGCGGACCTCCTTCTGGAACTGGGACCGTGTCCCGTAGCCGCCATCCTCGCCGACGCCGCGCCCCTGAACTCTGGTTGAATCGGCGGCCACCGGATATTCGACGGCGCCCGGCGGTGCTGCCGCAGCGCTCATGCGGGGCAGCATTCCCGCCGCGCCCGCGCTGGCCAATGCCGCGCCAGTCAGCATGAACCTGCGCCTGCCCATTGCGGCGTCGGGATTCGGGGAACATGCCGTTTTTGCAGTCGCAGTCTTCGAGCTCGGCCTTGCGGGCAGCCAGGTACCGCTCCTCCGACTTGACCATGGCGTCGACCTGCGCGCGGTGCTTCTCGTCGTAAATACTGTCATCCACCGGTGCCATATAGCTCTCCTCCTGTTGACCCGGTTGCCCCCCATTACGGGCAAAGCGACCGAAGAATGCTTTCATCGCCTCCGAGCGCACTAACCAAACCGTCATCGAATCGCGACCTGGATGTGCGCTGCGCGACGACCGGGAGGCCGATGGACTCTCGCTCAAAGGTGCGTAGTGCAGGCCAAAGCCACTCTAGTCGACGCGTCCTCCTCTTAGTCTGGCGCAAATCGGCGATCTCGCAAGGAGACTGCCTTGCTGTAGCGTATTTGCTAGCGGGCCGCAGGATTCGTGCCCGACCACGAAGCGAGATTAAGCCTTTGTTCTTTTGAGTCCTTTTGATTGGGGGGCTCAATCGCGGCGGCGCAACTCCGTTTCGCCCGGAAACGAAATCGCGGGCGACTACGCGCTTTTGGCACGTGAAGATGGCTCGGCATCGGCCGCACGTCCGCCCGGCGTCCGTGACCTGTCGACGCCAGCCTACCTCCGCTCTAAGTGTGCATAGGTCACAAAGCT
>CAVTJG010000005.1:0-35249 GCA_963735025.1 uncultured beta proteobacterium | reverse complement strand
CTCCGGGCACCACGGTACCGCTTCTAATCGTCTTGCCTGCGATCGCTCACGCGATCCGGTCCGCGCCCCCTGGCAGGCAGCGTATGCAGGCTGTGGCAGGGGCAGAGTGCCAAGTTTGTCCCGCACGCCTTCGGCGGAGATCGCCTCGCATCGTGCACTCCGTCTCAAATTCCCGCTGCAAGCGCTTATTTTCGTTGCTGAAAGCAGTCTTCGGTCGCTACCATAGCGGCAATCGAGCGGCCCCTTCCAGGCGGACGCTGCACTTGCGAAGAACCGCACTAGGAGAGACCAGAATGGCGCCCAAAGCCGGGAGCGATGACACCACGAAGGCCGCCGCCGCCCGAGCGCCCCAGCGTGCAGCTTGCGGTCCCCCAGGCGGCCGCCGGCGCGCGCGTCCGCTGGAAGACGGACCCAGTCAACAGCTCGTACGCGAATTTCTGCAATGCGACCAGCACGCGTGAAGAAGTCGTGCTGAACTTCGGCGTAAACCAGAACTGGGAGCGCACACCCCAGGAGATGGAGATCGAGTTGGAGCACCGCATCGTGCTGTCGCCCTTCGCGGCGAAGCGCCTGAATCAGCTGCTCTCGAAGCTGATCACCGAGTACGAGACCCGCTACGGCGAGTTGAAGCAGTAATCCGCTCCAACTGAGGGCGCCCCTGCCCGCGCTATCATCCGCCGCCCAGCCATGGCGCCCCAAGGCTTCGAATCCTCCGGGTCTGAAGTAAGCCGAGAGGCCGGCACGGGGCCGGGCTCCGCGCTGCTGTACGAGTCCGGCCATGACGCCCAGCTGTGGGCGGTGCTGGCCGGCACCGACGACGCCCAGGAATTCTGGCAGAGCTGGCTCGCCATTCAGTGCCGGCTGATCCCTGCCGTCGAGGGCGGGTTGGTGCTGCTGCTGATCGAGGCCGAAGGCAGCTACGGACCCGCGGCCGTCTGGCCGGACGTGCGCCGCGACATGAGCTATCTCACGCACGCCGCCCAGAGCGCGCTGGTGGAACGGCGTGGACTGATGATTCCGGCCCGAGCGGCAACGCGGCATCGGCGATGAGTGCGTGGCGTACCCCATCGAGGCCGTCGGCAAGTTGCGCGGGGTAGTGGTGCTGGATGTCGCACCGCGCTCCGAGACCGAGCTTCAGGCTGTGCTGCGCCAGCTGCACTGGGGCGCGGCGGGGTTGGAGGTGCTGTTCGCCCGCGATGTCGTCGCACAGGCGAACGTCCGGCGCGAGCGGCTCCAGTCGGTACTCGAGATCGTGGCTGCCGGCGCTGCGCAGGAGCGCTTTGCTGCGGCCGCCATGGCGCTCGCCAACGAGCTCGCGACGCGCCTGCGTTGCGACCGCGTGAGCATCGGACTCTTCCACGGTCGGCGCCTGCGCATCGATGCGGTCTCGCACAGCGCGCAGTTCAAGGAGCGTACGAATCTCATGCGAGCGGTTGCCGCCGCGATGGAGGAGGCGATCGACCAGGGAACCACGGTCTCGTTTCCGCAGGTCGGACGCGGCACGCCCGCCGTGGCGCGCGCGCATGAAGCGCTCATGCAGGGTCACGGGACGGGCGCGTGCCTGACGGTTCCCTTGACGGCGGACGGCAAGGCGATCGGCGCAATCACGCTCGAGCGGCCCGCGCAACGGCCATTCGATACCGAGACGGTCGAGATCTGCGAGGCGATTGCTGGCCTCGCCGGGCCGATGCTCAACACGCATCGACGCGAGGATCAGTGGCTCCTCGGGCGCGCCTTCGAGCAGACCGGCGAATTGCTCCGCAAGCTCGTCGGGCCGCGCCACGCCGCCTTGAAGCTGGGCGCCATCGTGGTCACGCTGCTGATTGCATTCATGGCGATCGGGAAAGGCGAGTTCCGCGTGGCCGCCACGACGACGCTCGAGCCGCTGGTCCAGCAGGCGGCCGTCGCACCGTTCGACGGCTACATCCGGGAGGCGCCGGCGCGTGCCGGAGACCTGGTCAAGCAGGGCACGGTGCTTGCCAGGCTCGACGATCGCGAACTGCGGCTCGAGCGGCTCAAGTGGATGGCGCAGCAGGAAGAGTATTCCAAGCAGTTCCGCCAGGCGATGGCGGACCGCAACCCTGCGCAAGTGCAGATCGTCACGGCGCAGCTCGAGCAGGCGCGGGCGCAGGCTGCGCGCGTGGCCGATCAGCTCGAGCGGACCACGGTCTCGGCGCCATTCGACGGGATCGTCGTTTCGGGCGATCTCACTCAGCACCTCGGCGCCCCGATCGAGAAGGGGAAAGTGCTGTTCGAGGTCGCGCCGCTCAGTTCTTACCGTGTCGTCCTCCAGGTGGACGAGCGAGACATCGCCTACCTGAAACCGGGACAGCGGGGCACGCTGCTGCTCGGCGCGCTTTCACAGGAGCCGGTGGGTTTTACCGTCCAGCAGGTCACGCCGGTCTCGGATCCGAAGGACGGACGCAACACGTTCCGTGTCGAGGCACAGCTCGATCAGAATTCGCTGCACCTGCGCCCCGGCATGCAAGGCGTGGGAAAAGTCGAGATCGAGGAGGCGCGCTACCTCTGGATCTGGACGCGGGAAATCGTCAACTGGCTGCGCCTCGCCGCCTGGCGCTGGCTGCCGTAACAGGATGTCGCAGTCGCTCTACAGTCCGTCCTGGTATCGCGTCGCCAAGCTGACGCCTTCCCTGCGCGCCCATGCGCAGATCCATCGCCAGGAGTATCGCGGCGAGACCTGGTACGTGCTCCAGGATCCCACCTCCGAGCGCTATCACCGGTTTTCTCCGGCTGCCTATCTCGTGCTGGGATTGATGGACGGAAAGCGTCCAGTGCAGGAGATCTGGGACGTCGCGTTGCACAAGCTCGGCGACGACGCCATCAGCCAGGACGAGTTCATCCAGTTGCTTGCTCAGCTGCACGCGGCGGATGTCCTGCAGTGCGACGTTTCGCCGGACACGCACGAGATGTTCCGGCGCCGCGAGCGCCTGCGCCGCAAGAAATGGCAGCAGAAGGTCATGAGCGTCTTCGCGTGGCAGATACCGCTCGTCGATCCCGAACGGTTCCTGGAGCGCTTCGTCGGACTGGTTGCGCCGTTCTACACCAAGATTGGCTTCGTGATTTGGCTGCTGGTGGTCGGAACTGCGGTCCTGGTTGCAGGCAGCCACTGGAACGAGCTCGGTCACAGCACGCTCGATCAGCTGCTGGCGCCGCGGAATCTGTTGATGATTTGGCTGCTTTTCCCGCTGATCAAGACGCTGCACGAGCTCGGACACGGATTCGCAGTGAAGGCATTCGGCGGCGAAGTCCACGAGATGGGCGTGATGATCCTCGTGCTCACTCCGGTGCCCTATGTCGACGCATCGGCGGCATGGGCCTTCCGCAGCAAGTGGCAGCGGGTCGTGGTCGGCGGCGCCGGCATGGCGGTCGAGCTCGTCATCGCTGTCATTGCGCTGGCGATCTGGGTGAATGCCGAGCCGGGTCTGACGCGCTCGATCGCTTACAACACGATGCTCATCGCAGGAGTCTCGACGGTCCTGTTCAACGCGAATCCTCTGCTGCGGTTCGACGGCTACTACATGCTGATGGATTTCCTGGAAATCCCGAACCTGCGCACGCGCGCCAATCAGTATCTCGTCTATCTCGCAGAACTGCATCTTTTCGGTCGCAAGGACACGGAGCCACCGATCTCGACGCGCGGCGAGCGCATCTGGTTCGTCGGTTTCTCCGTCGCGTCGTTCATCTACCGCATACTCGTCGTGCTCGCGATTCTCGTTTACGTCGGCGAAATCTCGTTCCTGCTGGGCGTGATCTTTGCGGTGATGACGACGATGATGTGGTTCGGCGTTCCGGCATTCAAGATCGTCGACTACCTGATGAACAGTCCGCGAATCCGGCGCGTGCGATCCCGCGCGGTCATCGCTACCGCGATCGTGGTCGGCAGCCTCGCAGCCCTGATCTTCGTCGTGCCCGCGCCACTGCGAACAATGACCGAAGGGGTCGTCTGGGTACCCGATGAAGGGCTCGTTCGCGCCGGCGCCGACGGCTTCGTGCAGAAGGTGATCGCCAAACCGGGTGCGTGGGTGAAGAAGGGCGATCCCCTGCTGGAGATCTATGACCGCGACATTGCCACGGAGGTCAGCGTCCTCGAGGCGCGCCTGCAGGAACTCCAGGCGCGCCACCGGGAGCAGGTGGTGACCGATCGCGTCAAGGCGCAGATTCTGGACGAGGAGATGGCCTACGTGCGCTCCAAACTCGCGCGCGCGAAGGAGCGCTCGGAGGAGCTCGTCATGACCGCGAAGGCTGACGGACGATTCGTGCTCCCGCGCTCCGTCGACATGCAGGGCCGCTATCTGAGGAAGGGACAGCTCGTCGCGCACGTGGTGAACATCGAGACGGTGGCCATCCGGGCGGTCCTGCCCCCGGAGGACGTGGACCTGGTCCGAAGCAGCACGCGAGACGTCGATGTCCGGCTCGCCGAGCACATCGATTCACCATCCCATGCCGACATCGTGCGGCTGGTCCCTGGCGCAAGCGAGCGGCTGCCCAGCCCCGCGCTCGGAACCGCAGGCGGAGGACACCTTGCGCTCGACCCGACTGACTCTTCCGGCCAGAAGACGCTCCAGAAATTCTTCGAGATCGAGCTCAAGCTGCCGCCGGAAGAACGCACGCTAAACGTGGGGGGCAGGGCCTACGTCCGGTTTCACCACGGGTGGGAGCCGATCGGCTTTCAGTGGTACCGCAAGGCGCGCCAGCTGTTCCTCGCGCGGTTCAACGTCTGACGCCGTCTCGAGATCGCGGCCTTGGGTTCTTCATCCGAGAGAGATCGTACGAACAAGGGGGAATTCCCCCTTGTATATCCCCTCCAGCGAGCCCCTTGTGTATCCCCTCGGCGATCAGAACGCTGAGGCCTGGTGCCAAGCGCCGCTGAACTGACCCTCGCCAGCGCCTCGCCACTCGCTGCATACCCCGAGCAGCGCGTCGACCGCCCGGGCTGGCTCGATCGGGCGGCACAGCGCCTGACCGCCCCGATCGAGCGCTCGCTCGCTGTGCGTCGCGCACTGCGGACGCCAATCGTGGACATGGTCGATCGTGCCGGCCAGGAACTGAAAGGCAAGGGCCTGAACGAGCTTCGGCGGGCGGCAGACCGTCTGAAGGCCAGACTGCGCACCGAAGGCATGCGCGACGAGCTGGTGGCCGGAAGTTTCGCGCTGGTCCGAGAGGTTGCCGGCCAGACGGTGGGCATGCGGCACTTCGGCAGCCAGATCCGCGGCGGATGGATACTGGTGAACGGCATGATCGCAGAGATGGAGACCGGAGAGGGCAAAACGCTTACCGCCACGCTCCCCGCCTGCACCGCCGCACTCGCCGGGTTTCCGGTGCACGTGATTACGGTGAATGACTACCTGACGGCGCGGGACGCAGAAGCGATGCGTCCGGTCTATGCGGCGCTGGGACTGACCGTTGGGGTGGTTATCAATGGCGGCGACCCGGCGAGCCGCCGCATGGCGTATGGCTGCGACATCACGTACTGCACGAACAAGGAACTAACCTTCGACTACCTGCGCGACCGGATCGCGATCGGATCGCACACCAATCGCGTCCAGCTCCAGGTCGAGAAGATCGCGGGAACGGAAACGCGCTCCGCAAAGCTGGTGCTCCGGGGGCTCTATTTCGCAATAGTCGATGAGGCGGACAGCGTCCTGGTGGACGAGGCGCGCACGCCGCTCGTCATCGCCGGCCAGGGAGACTCGGGTGGGGCCCGTGCGACCTACGAGGGTGCGCTGGCACTCGCGGGACGCCTCGTGCCGGGCGAACATTTCGCGCTCGACGTCCGCGAGCGCCAGGCGCACCTCACCGACGCGGGACGCGAGCAGCTCGACGAATGGGCGGTAGCGCTGCCAGGGGTGTGGAGCGGGCGCAGACGGCGCGAGGAACTCGTGGGCAGGGCGCTTGCTGCCCACCATCTCTTTGAGCGCGACAAGCACTACCTGGTGCACGAAGGAAAGATTCAGATCATTGACGAGTCGACCGGGCGCGTTCTGCCCGATCGAAACTGGGAGCTCGGCCTGCACCAGATGGTGGAGGTGAAGGAGGGTTGCGAAATCAGCGATCAGCAGGCATCCCTCGCACGGATGACCTATCAGCGGTTCTTCCAGCGCTACCTGCATCTCGCCGGCATGACCGGCACTGCAAGCGAGATTGCGGGCGAGCTGTGGTCGACGTATCGGCTGCCGGTAGTAAAGGTGCCGACAAACCGCCCCGGGCATCGCAAGGATCTGGGCGAGCTCGTCCATGTCACTGAACGCGAAAAATGGAATGCCATCGCGCGCCGTGTTCGCGAGGTGAGTCAACAGGGGCGCCCAGTGCTGGTCGGTACCCGATCGGTCGCTGCGTCGGAGCTCTTGAGCGCGATCCTCACGACGCACGGCGTGAGCCACAGACTCCTCAACGCTCGGCAAGACAAGGAAGAAGCGGACGTGGTCGCGCAGGCCGGTCAGCGTGGGAAGGTCACCGTTGCCACGAACATGGCCGGGCGCGGTACCGATATCGCACTCGGAAAGGGCGTCGCGGAGCTGGGCGGTCTGCACGTGATTGCAAGCGAGCTGCACGAATCCCGGCGCATTGACCGGCAACTTTTCGGCCGGTGCGCTCGCCAGGGGGACCCGGGGTCGTTCGAGGCGATCGTCGCAGCCGAGGATGAACTGTTGCGCACCTATCTCGGCCCCGCGGCACGATGGGTTTCTCGCCATCGGGGCATCGCGCGGCGCAAGCTCGGGCAGCGTTTGCTCCGGCGCCTGCTCAGGACGGCGCAGCAGCGCGCGGAGCACAGCCACGCGCGCCTGCGCAAGGACCTGCTGAACATGGACGAGCAGCTAGGGGATCTGCTCGCCTTCTCGGGGCGGGGCGAGTAGCCGCGGCGCGCACGCGCTACAGCCAAGCGCGTAGGTCAGCGATTCGGTCGTGCGGTCACGGCGGGTGCGGCAGCTTGCGCGCCCACGAAGAATCGCACCTTGCAGCGGGCCCCGGCCGGAAGCTCCTTCTTGGTATTCGGCAGCTCGAGCCGAACGCCGAAGGTGCCGCTCGCCGCATTGATGACCTTGTCGACGACCACCACTTTCGCGTCGAAAGTGCCTTTCGGGGTCTCCGGCATCACGTCGGCGTGGTCGCCAATCTTGACCGTGCCGTAGAGACTGGCGGGTATGATCACCTCGACATTGAGCGGATCGATCTCCGCGAGCCGCATGATCGGCTCTTTCTGGTTCATGCTGGCAAGTTCACCTGCCTTCATGCTGCGCTCGACGACCACGCCTGCGATGGGGCTGCGAATAGTGCGCAGGTTGACTGCCTCAGTCGCGCGTCGGACATCGAGTTCCGCAAGCCCCTGGTTTTCGCGCGCGGCCTTCAACTCGGAATCCGCGAGCATGCGCTCCGTTCGCGCTTGATCGAGGGCATCGCGCGATATGAAGTTCTCCCGGTGCAGCTCTTCCGAGCGCGTTTCTTTCCGTTGTGCCAGCAGCAATTTCGCCTCGGCAGCTTTGAGCGTACCGACCTGGTCGGCTTTCGACCTGGCGACCGCGAGGGACGCGCGTTCAGGACCGGATTCGAGCGTGACCACCACCTGGCCGCTCTTGACCGTGTCGCCACGCTCGACGTGAATCTTTTCGATCAGACCTTCGACCGGGCTGCGGATATCCACCATCTGGCGTGCCTCGATGATGCAGTCGAAACTGCCGTCGGTCTGCGCATGTGCGGGCACAGTGCAGAGGAGGGCCGGGACGAACAGTAGGGCGAATGCGGATGCGCGGAAGGCGGCAGACATGGAACTCATCGAGGACACGGAGGACGCCGGGAAAGTATGCAGGAGGTTTCGATCAGACTTGCAGCGTAACATCGAATTCGCGGCGTAAGCTTCTGATCCGTTGAAAGATGGTGATCTCTGGCACGGTCGATGCGTGATGCTGCGTTAGAATCTCTAATATTCGTTGCATTGCGAAGGCCGGCTCACAGTGATCGTATTCGAGCTTCAGTGCGGGCAGCTCCATCGGTTCGAGGGATGGTTTGCATCCGCCGAGGCGTTCGAGCGCCAGCATTCCGCCGGGGAGATCGCGTGCCCGGTTTGCTCCGATCCCGCAATTCTGAAGGTTCCATCGGCGCGCATTCAGCGCGCGAAGGGAGCAGCGTCTGAGCAGATCCGATCTGCGGCAACAGAAGCGAATGGACAGCCCGCGAAGGGCCAGATGCCGATGAGGCCCGCACCTGGGCAGCAGATGACATTGGCCGCGTTCATCGACCACGTGCTGGTGAACAGTGAGGACGTCGGAGCGCGCTTTGCCGAAGAGGCGCGCAGGATCCATCGCGACGAGGCGCCGCATCGAAGCATCCGGGGTCAATCGACGCCCTGAAGAAACCGAAGCGTTGCTTGAGGAAGGCGTGCCGGTCTTTCCCTTGCCGATCCCGCCGAAGGACAGCTGGCAGTAGTCTGCCGGCAGGTTGGCGGACAATGTTGTTACGGGCTCAAGACGCGGATCCGATCTTGCCGGCTTAGGTAAGTGCGTATAATGTGTATTATGTAAAATAGTGTATTCGCTTGGCATCCAGTACCCCGATGTCCCCTTGATCCTATTGGGGGCCCGATGGTCACTCACCTGGCCCTCGAATCCCCTATTCCTTGGCTCCGGCCCGCTTCAGAGACTCTACGAGATCCGAACTACCCCCAGCGACTGCCCACTGCAGCGCCGTTCGACCGGTCTCGGTCTTCATGTTCGGATCCGCATGGGCGTTCAGTAGGACCTTTGCGGCGTCCGCGTGACCTTCGCGGACGGCCATCATCAGGGGCGTCGTGCCGTTCTCCGAGGCGGCATTGACGACGGCACCTTGCGCAATCAAGTACTCGCAGATATGAGCGTGGCCTCCAAACGCGGCGTAATGCAGCGGAGTCCACCCGGGCTGGTCGATGCGCGCGCCTCGCCTTGCGCAGTTGCTGCACGATCTCGAAACGTCCGGTCAGCGCGGCGATCATGATCGCCGTGTCCCCGACCGCGTTTTGCGCGTTCACACGGACCTTGCGCGCGATGAGCAACGTGACGACCTCAGGCTTTCCTTCCCGGGCCGCCTCCATAAGGATTGAATTGCCGGCCGGATCGGTGGAGTTGACGTCCATGCCGCGGCTCAGAAGGACCTGTACCTCGGCTACGTCTCCGATTCGCACGGCCTTGAAGAGATCGTCCAATGTCGGTTGCGCAAACCCGAGCCCGGGCACCATCAGGACCATATATACACAATACAACAATATCTTACGCATTATTCCTCACCTTAATTATCATGCGGAATCTTGAAAAGCTTGAAAAAATTGGATGAAGTGGATCGGGCGACCTCCTCGAAGGGTATTCCTCGGATGCGGGCGAGCTCGTCCGCGACAAATCGAACATACGCTGGCTGGTTTCGCTTTCCCCGGTGCGGCGTCGGCGCGAGATACGGAGAGTCGGTCTCGACCAGGATTCGGTCGAGCGGCACTGCGCTGGCCACCGCCCGCAAATCCGCCGCATTTCGAAATGTGATGATTCCCGAGAAGGATATGTGAAATCCGAGATCCACGGCAGCGTCGGCCACTTCGCGGCTCTCGGTGAAGCAGTGCATCACCCCGCCGATCTCGCCGGCGCCCTCTTCCCGCATGATCCGAAGCGTGTCTTCGGCGGCGGCGCGCGTGTGAATGATCAATGGCTTACTGCACCGGCGCGCGGCACGTATGTGAGCGCGGAACCGGTCCCGCTGCCATTCAAGGTCGCCTTTCAGCCGAAAGTAATCGAGCCCGGTTTCGCCGATCGCCACGATGCGGGGGTGATCGGCGAGGCGCACCAGCTCATCCGGATCCACGCGACCGGCATCAGGGTAGTCCGGATGCACGCCCACGGACGCGTACAGGTTCGGATGGGCATCCGCCAGCGCAAGCACCGCCGGAAAGTCCGCCAGCGTGACGCTCACACAAAGTGCGTGCGAGACCCGCTCCGTGCGCATCGCGTCGAGTACCTCGGGAATTCGGCCGTGGAAGTCCTCGAAATCAAGATGGCAATGCGAATCTACGAGCGTGGTTTCTGCGAAGGTGGAGATCATTCCAGGACGGGACGACAGAAGGGAGGACTCTGGTTGGTGCCGCGTACTGCGCTTTCACGGGCATCGGGGACGGGGCTGATCGCGGTGCAGCCGCCAAATCCGTGCGCACTTCCGGCTGGTCGAACCGCATTGGGCTAGTACGTGTGGGTCGCCCGGCTGGATTGCAGCAGTCCGCTCAGCAGGGATTCGATGCGACGTCTTGCGGCATGTCCGCTTTCGTCGTCCGAGAAATGCACCCCGACGCCCTGGGTCTTGCTTCCCTGGCAATTGGGTGGCGTGATCCACACCACCTTCCCGGCCACGGGAAGCTTGTTCGGGTCGGTCATGATGCTCAACAACATGAACACGTCATCGCCGAGCCGGTACCGCTTTGTCGTCGGGATGAACAAACCGCCGCGCTTCAATTGCGGAATGTACGCGGCGTAAAGCGCCGACCGCTGGCCAATGGTCAAGGAGAGGACGCTCGGGCGCAAGGCGCTCTTGCCAGGGTCATCTGCCATCTTGCCCTCCGGACATTTTGCGGTACTGCATCAGCAAGTCCTCGAGAAACAATTTCGGATTCAACGGATGCAAGGCCAGACGTCGTGCATCTGCAATGCGCAGCGCCAAGCGCGACAATCGGATCGGGTCAGCCTGGCGTGCCAGCCCGCTCAGACGCGCTGACTCGCCTGGATGATACCGCGGCGCGGTGCCCGACCGCACGCGCGCCAGGTCGAAGACCCACTTTTGTAGCCAGGTGACGACGTCCACCGGCGCGATCCCCGACAACTGCTCCGCACCGTGCACCGGGTCGAACCCCGGCGTCGCAAGGAGCGCGACAAGTGTGCGACGATGCTCGTCGAGCTTAGCGTTCTCGAGCGCGGCCAGCGGGGCGCCTGCCGCAAAGCTCAGTGCGGCGTCCGCATCCGCAATCCCTTGGGCCTGCAGCCACTCAGACGCGACCCGCGCGATCAGCACCCGCGATCGGGATGGCCTGGCACCGGCTGCGAACGGTCGGAAGGAGTCGTTGGGGATCGCTGGACACCAGCAGAATCAGTGTCCCCGCAGAGGGCTCTTCGAGACTCTTGAGTAGAGCATTTGCCGTCGCGGCATTCATGGCTTCAGCGGGCCGAATCACTGCAACCCGCAGGCCCCCACGATGCGAGCCGACGCGAAGAAACGCCTGCAAATCACGGACCTGATCGATGCGAATCTGCTTGCTTGCGGGCCCGCCTTCCCCGGTATCGCCCCCCTCTCCGCCCGCGCCGCCGGGCTCGGCCGACAAGGCATCCGGCTGGAGGAGCCGAAAGTCGGGGTGGTTGCCCTGCTCGAGCCACGCACACGCGGGACAGGCCCCGCATGCGGGATCCGTGCTGTGCGCCGTCTCGCACAGGAGCCTTTTTGCGAAGCTACGCGCCAGATGCGTCTTACCAAGTCCCGCACGGCCATGGAGCAAGAGCGCATGCGGCAACTTCTCGCGGCGTTCGATCAGGCGCAGCCACGGCTCTGAAAGCCAGGGAAATATATTATTATTTAACAGACATTTATAAGTATATCTTCAACTGATTTCTTAACTATCTTCAAGGCTCCGAGATGCGTCCACCACATGGATCCGCCCTGGATCCTGGCGGGCGCGCTCAAGATATGCCGCCCGAACTCGCTCGAAGAAGCCTGTGTCCTCCTGCTCGAACCGATCCGGAGCAGCGCGCAGCCCGGCCAGTCGAGCCTGCGCCACCTCGACCGGCAGGTCGAAGTACAAAGTTGCATCCGGCCGGAAATTCCCCTGCACCCATTCCTCGAGGCGCTCCAGCTCGGCGATTGGAAGCCCGCGGCCGCCCCCCTGGTAGGCATACGTCGCGTCCGTGAAGCGGTCCGATAGCACCCATTCGCCCGATTCGAGCGCGGGCCGGATGCACTTCACCAGGTGTTCCTGCCGCGCAGCGAAGACGAGCAGGGTCTCTGTACGCAGATCCATCGACTCGCCCAGCACGAGCGTACGCAGTTGCTCGCCCAGTGCTGTTCCACCCGGCTCCCGCGTCACTTGGACGCGATGCCCCCGGGCGCGGAGCCAGTCGGCGATCCACGCAACGTGGCTGCTCTTGCCTGCGCCGTCCATGCCCTCGAGCGTGATGAATTTGCCGCGCATGCTGGACAGGATCTACTTTTCCGCTGAGGGCGACTTCTTGCGCCCGCGCAGCTGATATTTTGTCACCGCGCGATTGTGTTCATCGAGCGTACGGGAAAAATGACTCGTGCCGTCACCCCGCGCGACAAAGTAGAGCGCGTCGATATCGGCGGGGTTGACGGTTGCCTCGAGCGCAGCAAGCCCCGGATTGGCGATCGGAGTCGGGGGAAGGCCAGTCCGAGTGTAGGTGTTGTAGGGTGTGTCGGCGTCCAGGTCGCGCCGTCGGAGGTTCCCGTCGAAGCGCTCGCCCATCCCGTAGATCACCGTGGGATCGGCCTGGAGCTTCATCCCGGCGCGGAGACGGTTCATGAAGACTGCCGCGACCGCCGCGCGGTCCATGGAGTGGCCGGTTTCCTTTTCGACGATTGAAGCGAGGATGAGTGCCTCCTCCGGACTGGCGAGTGGAAGCCCATCTTTGCGGGCTGCCCATGCTGAATCCAGGTTTCGCTGCATGGTTCGAAAGGCAGTACGCAGGATCTCCAGATCGGATACGGATTTGGCGAAGCGGTACTTGTCGGGAAAGAATCGGCCTTCCGGCGAGATGTCCGGCGCTCCCAGGCGGCGCATGATCTCTGCATCGGTGAGTCCGCGCGTCTCGTGGCGCAGATGGGGATGCGCGTCCAGGGCTTCCCGCATCTGGCGGAATGTCCAGCCCTCCGCAAACAAAATCTCGACCTGAACTACGTCGCCGCGCTCGAGCTTGTTCAGCAGGTCGAGGGGGGTAATGCCCGTTTCCAGGCTGTACGTGCCGGCTTTGACGACCTTGTCCTTGTCCAATGCACGGGCGAGTAATGTGAATTGCCAGGGAGACATCTTCACGCCCGCATTCGAAAGGTCACGCGCCGCCTGCGTCAGCGTGCTGCGCGGCGCGACCGTAATCTCGAGCGGACTTTCCCGCAGGGCGAGCGGTTCCTGCGCAAACCACGCCATCCATCCCGCGCAGGCGGCGGCCAGTAGCAGGGTTGCGACGAACAGTCCGAGGAATGCCTTGATCATGTGCGCAGCGAAGTCGGTGTCAGCGCCGATATAATAGCGATCTCGACGACGCGGCGCGTCCGGGCATCTTGTGCCGGAGCGCGACTGCGGTCTTGCGATGCACGATCTTGTGATGCAAGTTCCCAACCTGACTTCGGCTCCCTCGAAGTGGCTCCAGTTCCTGGAGTCGCGCGGGGCGCGAATTGCGCACAATTCGACCGTCGAATTACGCGTCGAATTCGGGCGTCCAGAGGCGGAGCTCCGGTCCGCACGGTCGGGCAGCGTCGTCGCACCGCTCACTCACCTCGCGACACTCGGATTCGCAGGTGCCGATGCGCAGGCGTTCCTGCAAGGGCAGGTCAGCTGCGATGTGCAGGCCCTCGATTCCGTTCATGCGGCGCTCGGGTGCTATTGCACGCCGCAGGGGCGGATGCTGGCGAACTTCGTGCTTTGGCGCGACGGTAACGATCTGCGAATGGCGCTTTCCGCGGACATCGCGGACGCGATCCAGAAACGGCTGCGAATGTTCGTCCTGCGCTCGAAGGTTGAGATCTCGATGTTGGATGCCGATCCTGTTCTACTTGGCGTCGCAGGGCCTGCGGGTGCACGCGCACTCGTTGATGCGATCGGTGCCGCGCCTGTGGATCTCATGAGCTTGCATAGCCATGACGGGGCAACGGCAATCGGACTTCCCGGAGGGCGATTTCTCGTCGCGGTTTGGCCGCAGCGCGCGATCGCGCTTTGGCAGGAGCTTGCGGCGACGCTCGAATCGGTTGGTACAGTGGCGTGGCAATGGCTCGACATAGTCGCCGGCATGCCCCTTCTCACCGGTCCGACTCAGGATCAGTTCGTTCCCCAGATGACCAATCTCGAACTCATCGGCGGGATCAGCTTTCAAAAAGGCTGCTACACCGGGCAAGAGGTCATCGCGCGCGCGCAGTATCGTGGCAAGGTCAAGCGGCGCATGTATCTCGCTCACATCGCCGGCGCAGCAGCCCAGGCCGGCGATCGGATCGTGGGGGGCGATGACAATGAACCGGCCGGGGGTGTCGTCGTCAATGCCGCGCCCTCACCCGAGGGCGGGTCGGACGTCCTTGCGGTTCTGCAAAGTGCCTCACTCGGCTCCGGAAACCTGCACCTGCACACACTGGACGGCCCCATTCTCGAGCTTCGTACCCTGCCCTACGGGATCGAGTGAGCGCCTCGCTTTTTGTCTACTACCGGGTGACGGGTGCGCAGGATTCCACCGTGCGGGACCGTGTCGGGGCGATTCAGGCGGATGTCCTCGCGGCCACCGGCGTTCCCGGCCGGCTACTGAGGCGGCGCGACGACTCGACCACGTGGATGGAGATATACGAGCCGGTGTCCGATGTCGACCGGTTCGAGCAGGAGCTCGACGCCGCGCTTGCGCGCCACGCATTCGCGACGCTCCTTGCCCCTGGAAATGCACGCCACACCGAGCGGTTCATCGCGCCCTAAATGTGCCTCATTCTGATCGCCCACCAGGCGCACCCCGCATACTCGCTTGTCGTCGGTGCAAACCGGGACGAGTTCTATGGGCGCCCGACTGCACCGGCCGACTTCTGGCAGGACGCGCCGAATGTGCTCGCCGGACGCGATCTGCAGGCGTCGGGCACGTGGCTCGGAATTTCGCGTGACCTGCGGTTTGCCGCAGTCACGAATTTTCGCGATATGCGCAGCATGCAACCGGGGCCGCAATCGCGCGGGGAGCTCACGAGCGCGTTCCTGCGCGGGAACGAAACGGCCGAGCGCTATCTTGATGCCGTCAGTCGGCGTGCCAGCAAGTACAGCGGCTTCAACCTGTTCGTCGCCGATGCGACCGGGCTCTTCTATTTCTCCAACCGCGATGGCGAAGTGCGCAAACTCCGTCCCGGCACCTACGGCCTGAGCAATCATCTGCTCGATACACCGTGGCCCAAGGTCACCGAGCTCAAGCCGCGCTTCAGCGCAGCGATTGGCGACCCCCTTGACCCAGACGCGATTCGGAATTTGCTCGCCGATCGCGGCCTGGCGCCGGACGCTGCACTCCCGGATACGGGCGTCGGCCTCGAGCGGGAGCGAATGCTTTCTGCGGCATTCGTCATTTCCGATACCTACGGAACGCGCTCGACCACCGCGCTTTCGGTCGGAGCGGACCGCAAAGTCCGCTTCAATGAATGGTCGTACGGACCTGGCGGCGCCCCGGCCGGCGAACGCGAGTTCACGTTCACCGCAGCTTGAGATCAGGCGCGGGTAGTCCTCCAATTCGAATACGCCTCGTCGAGGCGACGCTCCATGGCCACGTGCGGGATACCCGCTTCCATGAACTCCGCACCGATTTGCGTGAAGCCGAACTTGGCGTAGAAGCCACGTGCGTGAGTCTGCGCATTGAGCGCCACGCACGTCATTCCGCGCTCGGCCGCGCGGGCTAACAGAACCGCCAGGATTGCTGCACCGACGCCCTGCCCGCGCCATTCCCGCAGCACGGCCATGCGGCCAATGTGTCCATCCGGCAGGAGTCGTCCCGTCGCAATGACCCGGCCGGTGTCGTCCGTAACAAGGGCATGATCGCTGGCCGAATCCCACTCATCCAGCTCGATCTCCGGCGGCACGCATTGCTCCTCGACGAACACGGTGAAGCGAACACTGCACGCGTCCTCGCGAGCGTCGGCCCAGCTCAGAATTCGCACGGAGCAGGAAGATTGCATCGGAGTCCTGATTTCAGCTTGTATTCGGATCGTCGGTCAGGTCAAGAGCAGAGCGGTCGTTATAATACTGGTGTCCTTTGCGGAGTTCGCGGTGATGAAGAGTTTGTGGCAGGACGCCGAGGCGGCCCGGATGAAAGGAGACTTGGCCCTGCGCGTCTATTCCTCGCGTCTGCTGGGCCGCGACAAGTCCCTCGTCCTGCATGGCGGAGGGAACACTTCCGTGAAGCTCGACGAACACAATCTGTTCGGCGAGGAAGAGGCAATCTTGTATGTCAAGGGGAGCGGATGGGATCTCGAGACGATCGAAGCGCCCGGTTTCTCCCCGGTTCGCCTCGATCACGTCAGGCGGCTCGCCGAGCTCGAGCGTCTGTCGGATCCGGACATGGTCAACGAGCTCGTCACGCACATGGTCCGCGCCGCGGCGCCGACGCCCTCCATCGAGACCATTCTGCATGGTTGCGTGCCGTACAAGTTCGTTGACCACACTCATGCGGACGCCGTACTCGCGATCACGAATACGCCGGGCGGCGACGCGCGGATTCGCGCGATCTACGGCGACTCGGTGCTGGTCGTCCCGTATCTCATGCCTGGATTCGATCTTGCGCAGGCGGTGGCGCGCGAATTCAAGCGGCACGCCACTCCGCGTACCGTGGGTATTGTGCTGCTGAAGCACGGAATTTTCTCGTTCGGTGCAACAGCACGCGAGGCGTATGTACGGATGATCGATCTGGTCGATCTTGCCGAGCAGCACCTCAAGGACCAGCGCGCATGGGACGTCGTCGCGCCCTCCTCCCCGGCGCGCGCCGCGATCGACCCGCTCGAGATTGCCGAATTGCGCCGCAGGATTTCGGATGCAGCAGGCTTTCCCGTGATTCTGCGCACCCGCACGACCGCGCGGACCCTGGCGTTTGCACGCCATCCGGAGGTTACGCGACTGTCCCAACAGGGACCCGCCACACCGGATCATGTCATTCGCACCAAGCGCGCGCCGATGATCGGTACGGACGTCGCGGAATTCGAGCGATCGTACAGGGAGTACTTCGCCCGGCACGCGTCAGGGGCCCGTGAGCCCAAGACGATGCTGGACGCTGCGCCGCGAACGGTGCTCGACCCGCGGTTCGGGCTTGGCAGCGTCGGACGCACCCCTCGTGATGCGCAGATCGTCGAGGAGCTCTACGAGCACACCATCGACGTCATCCTGCGCGCCGACGCCCTCGAGCGCTACGAAGCGCTTCCCGCCCAGGACATATTCGATGTCGAATACTGGGATCTCGAGCAGGCAAAGCTTCGCAAGTCCGGCACGCCCCCCGCGCTGACGGGGGAAGTCGCCTGGGTCACGGGCGCCGCAAGCGGCATCGGCAAGGCGGCGGTCGTATCGCTTCTCTCGCGTGGTGCTGCAGTCGTGGGGCTCGATGTGAACGAGTCCATCGGCACGCTTCACGCTCGGCCGGACTACCTCGGAATCCGCTGCGACGTGCGGGACCCCGAAGCCGTGCAATCGGCAGTCGAACGTACCGTTTTCACGTTCGGCGGACTCGATTTGCTCGTTCTCAATGCTGGTATCTTTGGCGCGACCCGGAGCATCAGCGAGTTGTCCGCCGAAGAATGGCGCGAGGTGATGGCGCTGAACGTCGACGCCAATTTGGGCCTGATGCGCGCCTGTCACCCCTTCCTCAAGCTCGCCCTGCGAGGTGGGCGCATGGTCGTGGTCGGGTCCAAGAACGTGCCGGCACCTGGACCGGGGGCTGCCGCCTATTCGGCCTCGAAGGCGGCGCTGAACCAGCTGGCGCGGATCGCCGCCCTCGAGTGGGGCACAGACGGAATACGTGTCAACAGCTTGCATCCCAATCAGGTCTTCGATACGGCGCTGTGGACGGATGCGGTGCTCGCGGAGCGAGCCAAGCGCTATAACCTCACCGTGGAGCAGTACAAAACCAACAACGTGCTTGGGACCGAAGTGACGAGCCGCGACGTCGCCGAACTGGCGGCCGAGATGTGCGGTCCGCTCTTTTCGAAGACGACCGGCGCGCAGCTACCCGTGGACGGTGGCAACGAGCGTGTCATCTGATGGCGGCACCCGCCGGGCCCGTCGAGACCCTGCGGTGGCGCGGGGACTGTCTGGAGCTGATTGATCAGCGACTCCTGCCGCAGTCCTTCGCGTACGTGGCCTGCTCTGACGCGGCCGACACCGCCGCAGCGATCAGGACGATGGTCGTTCGCGGCGCACCGGCAATCGGGTGCGCGGCGGCCTTCGGCGTTGCGCTCGAAGCCATTCGCGTGCGCGGCGCCGAGCGGCCCATCCGCGACGCAGGCATCGACCGGGCATTCGCCGTGCTCGAGGCCAGTCGGCCGACCGCGGTCAATTTGTTCTGGGCGCTGGCACGCATGCGGGCAGTGCATGTCGCGGTACGCGACCAGGCGGGTTCCGAAGTTGCGGCAGCCTTGGTGGCAGAGGCCGAGAAGATCTTTGTCGAAGATCTGGAGATCAATCGCGCTATGGGCCGCCATGGGGCCGAGCTGGTGGCCGATGGCGCGCGGATCATGACCCACTGCAACGCCGGCGCGCTCGCGACTGCAGGACACGGAACGGCGCTCGGCGTCGTGCGATCGGCGCGTGACGCCGGAAAGCGCGTATCGGTCATCGCGAACGAGACTCGACCTTTCCTGCAGGGTGCCCGGCTGACAGCGTGGGAGCTGCTGCAGGAACGCATTCCCGTCACGCTGGTCACCGACGGCATGGCCGGGCATCTCATGACCCAGGGGCGGATCGACATCGTCATCGTGGGAGCGGATCGGGTCGCCGCGAACGGCGACGTGGCAAACAAGATCGGAACCTACTCGCTTGCAGTTCTGGCGGCCCGCCACGGTATCCCGTTCTATGTCGCGGCGCCACTGTCCACCGTCGACCGCACGATTGCAGACGGATCCGGCATCCCTATTGAAGAGCGCGATCCGGCCGAAGTGATGGGCTTTCGCAGCGAGCGATGGGCTCCCGAGGGCGTCACGGTCCTCAATCCCGCTTTTGACGTGACCCCTGCATCACTCGTGACCGCGCTGATAACGGAACGAGGAGTCGTGCACGCGCCCACGCGCGCTGCCCTGGACGCCCTATTCGACTAGCTCGTTCGACGGCCGCCGATGACGAGCTGAACCCGATTGCCTATCGCTCAGTTGCGTATCGGGCATCAACCCTTGAACGGTCCGGACCTACTGAGTGTTACGTAAGTGCATGACATCAAATCGGCAACTCGGCCTGCTGCCAGAAGGCGCGAATCAACGTGGGTCGACGCTGCATGGATCTGAGCCGGCGCTCGGCGTAGCGCTTGACTTGGCCGATGGTGTCCAAACACAGGTTGGCGAGTTCGCGCTGCTTGGCGTAGCCGAACAGGTATTCGACGGGATTGAGTTCGGGCGCATATCCGGGCAGGCGTTCCAGCACGATGTGGCCATCGAGCGAGTCGACGTAATTGCGCACCAAACGGCTGCGATGCGCTGGCAGCCCATCCCAGATGATCAGCAGCTTGCCCTTGATCTGGGCGCTCAATGCTTTGAGGAATTCGATCAGCTGCGGCCCCTTGACCGCACCGTGGAAGAAGCGAAAGTAGATGTGCCAGAAACTCGCCCCGGCGATCAGCGACAACTGCTTCCAGTTGAAGCTGTACTGCAGTGTCGGCGTGCAACCTTTAGGCGCCCAGGTCTTGACCCGCGTCGGACGCTCGCTCAACCCCGATTCGTCGACGAAGACGATGGTTCTTCCCTGGCGTCTGGCGTTTTTTTTAGCGCCGGCCAGCGCTTGGTCTTCCACGACAAGATCGCCACTTCGTCGCGCTGCAGTGCCCGGCCGCTGGGGCGCTGGCTGGAGAACCCAAGTTCGCGAATGATCCGCCAGACATGCACGGTGCTGAAGGCATGGCCGAACTCTCGCTTGATCAGCTTGGCAATGCGCGCCAAGGTCCACAGCTCGGTGGCAAAGCCATTGGCCACGGCACCGGCAACAATCATCTTGCTGAGCTTGGCGCGCTCCGCTGCGCTCATCACCCCAGGTCGACCCAGTGGCCGACGCCGCCAAGCTTGCGCGTCTTGCCCCAGCCGACGCGCCCAACTCGACGCCGTTTGCCGACTCACTTCGCAAACCCGCGCTACTTCCGCCTGCACAACACCACGCGCCAGCATGCGCATGCCGCGGCGCCGACGCGCCTCCAGTTCTTTGAAGTCTCGTTTGTACCGTTTCCTCGCCATGCCCGCCCTTCGAAGTGTCGCCACTCCGATTAACGCGCATCATAGCGAAACGGTTGTCATCCATTTACGTAATTCTCAATAAGTCACGCCTGAATGTCCACTGGCGTACCGGGCGTGACGCGGTCGAACAGTTCGACGATCTCCGCATTTCGCATGCGGATGCAGCCGATGGATCCGGGTCTGCCCATCTCGTACGCGTCCGGGCTCCCATGGATATAGATGTACCGACGCATCGTGTCGACAGACCCCAACCGGTTGAACCCGGGTTCGCAGCCGGAGAGCCAGAGAATTCGCGTGAGGATCCAGTCTCGGTCGGGAAAGCGCTCGCCGAGCGCAGGGGTATAGGTTTCGCCGGTGGAGCGGCGACCGACGAAGACCGTGTTCACCGGCGCGCCGGCGCCGATCTTCGCGCGAACGATGTGCCTCCCGCGCGGGGTACAGAAGCTTCCCCACTGTTCCCCGGGACCCTTCTGCGACGTCGAGACGGTGTATTCGCGCAAGACCTTGCCTGCTGCATCGCTCAGCGTCAGGGTCTGCGCCGGAATGGAGATCCTAATCGTCGCCATCGCGCATTCCACGGTCACCCTGGCGACGCATGGCAAAGAAACTCGAAATGAGTTCGCCGCCCTCCTCGGCAAGCACTCCCTCGGTCACTTCAGCGTGGTGATTGATACGTCGATCGGCAAACAGATCGATGACACTTCCGCAGGCGCCGGTCTTGGGATCCCGGGCCCCGAACACGACCCGTGCGATGCGGGCGTGCATGATCGCACCTGCGCACATCACGCAGGGCTCTATCGTCACGTAAAGCGAGCATCCGTTGAGCCGATAGTTGCCGATTGCACGCCCCGCGTCGCGCAGAGCGATGATCTCGGCGTGGGCCGCCGGATCGTCTTCCGCGATGGGTCGATTTGCGCCGCGTCCGATGATCTCGCCATCGCGCACGACAACTGCCCCGACTGGCACCTCACCTTCGAGTGCGGCGCCTTCCGCCAGGGCAAGCGCCATCCTCATGAACGTTTCATCCTGGTCGGACACGGTGCCCTGCCTCACTCCTACGCGGTTCTCACTATGCACGTCCCTGCCCCGTGCGCCCGGCCGGTCGATCCGGGATAATCATGGGCTGCGTGATTATCCATCAAGCATGGATGCGTTGCGCAAACTGAACCGTTTTCGGGGAACCGACGCCCGTCCCTCATCGAACGATGGAATACTTTTCGGAGGACCCGCGTGGATAGGCTGACTTTCGAGACTCTTCCCGAACAAATCGACGACATCGATGCGCTCGAGGAGCTACTTTCACGCCCGAGTCAGGTGCTCGTGGACGATCTGGCGCGGCTCGACGGTGACATCATGGTTCTGGGTGTAGGAGGCAAGGTCGGGCCCACGCTCGCGCGGCTCGCCAAGCGAGCTGCTCCGAAAAAGCGCGTCATCGGCGTCGCGCGCTTCAGTGACCCCGAGGTCAAGCGCCGGCTTGAGGTTTCGGGCGTCGAGACGTGGTCCTGCGATCTCCTCGAACGCGATCAGGTGGAGAAATTGCCCGACGTGCCGAACGTCGTGTACATGGCAGGCAAGAAGTTTGGAACGGAAGTCGACCAATCCTTTGCCTGGGCGATGAATACCAAGGTCCCGGCGCTGGTGGCCGAGCGCTATCGCGCCTCGCGCATCGTCGTTTTCTCGACCCTGTGCGTGTATCCCTTCGGTCCGGTGGTGAGCGGAGGCTGGGACGAGAGCACCGAGCCACAGCCGGTTGGCGACTACGCCAACTCCTGCGTCGGGCGCGAACGCATGTTTCGCTACCACAGCCATCAATACGGCACCCCGGGGCGGCTGATGCGGCTCAACTACGCCATCGACATGCGCTACGGTGTTCTGCATGACATTGCGCGCTGGGTGATCAATCGCCAGCCCGTGCCGCTCCCCAGCGGCCATGCGAGCGTCATCTGGCAAGGCGACGCGAGCACGCAAATGCTGCGCTCGCTGCTTCACTGCACGACACCGACGAGTCCGCTCAACATCGGCGGGCCGGAGCTGGCAAGCGTGCGCATGCTGGCGCAGGAGTTCGGCAAGCGCTTCGGCATCGAACCTGTCTTTGACGGCGTCGAAGCGCAGGATGGATGGGTCAACAATACGCTCGCCGCGCAACGACTCTTCGGCTACCCCACCGTGCCGCTCGGGACGATGATCGAGTGGACCGCCGACTGGGTCAAACGCGGCATGCCGATTCACGACAAGCCGACGCGCTTCGAAGTGCGCGACGGACGATTCTGAGAGGGAATGCATGGGCGACGCCAGCGGCTTGATGGCCTTCTGGGCACGGATCGACGCGGCCTACCTCGATCGATTCCGCCAGTGGCACAACAGCGAGCACATGCCGGAGCGCGTCTCGATTCCGGGATTTCTCGCCGGTCAGCGCTACCTGGGCCACGGGACGAACGACTTTTTCCTCATGATGTACGAGACACGCGATCCCGCGGTCCTCGCCGGCGCCGACTATCTCGCGCGACTCAATGCGCCGACCGAGTGGACACGCGAGACCCTGCCGCACTTCCGGGAGCCGGTGCGCAACATCTACCGGCGGATCGTTGCGCGCGGCGCGAGCGATCTTTTCGCCGCGCCATGCCTGGTCTCGGTCCGGTTCAATGCGGACGCCCTTGATGGCAAGCTCGTCGAGGGCCTCGCCGCGCTGCCGGGTGTTGCGCGGACGCGCCTGTATGAAATCGATAGCGATATCTCGGGAATCCAGACCTCGGAGCGGAAGATCTACGGCGGCGGTCCGGGCGCGCAGCGTTACCTGTTGCTCGTCGAATGTGCCATCGGTGCGGGTAACGAGGGCGCGCCACTGCGAGAATGTCTCCCCACTGCCGCCTGGCGCGACGCTTTCATCGACTCTTTCACCGTCGACTACGTGCTTGTGCGGCAGACAGGAGAATAAGATCGGATTCAGTCAGGGAGCTGGATCCCGCGGTACAGCCAGTCGATTTCCCACGGATCGTCCCACGAGCGCTTTGCGAGCAGCTCGTTGCGCAATGCCCGCGCGCCTCCGCTGGCGTGAATATATGCGCCGAAGAAACGTGACGACAGGACGACGCGCGCCGTGCGGTTCATCCGTTGCGTCTGGTATGCGAGGAATGCCCGGTGGTAGTCGTCGCCATGGCGCGCCACCTTAGCGGCCAGAACGACTGCGTCCTCGATCGCCATGCAGGCTCCTTGCGCGAGATACTGCAAAGTCGGATGCGCAGCGTCGCCGAGCAGCGTGACGTTGCCGTCCGTCCAGTTGGTGACCGGATCGCGATCATGGAGCACCCAGTTTCGCTCGCGCGACACGTAGCGCAGCATGTCGCGGACGCGCGGCGCGCACTTCTCGAATGCTTCCTCCAGCTCCTCCGGACCGCCGGCGCCGTCCGCGCCAAGCTTGAACCGCCTGCTCTCGATTGTCGCGACGTTGTTCACGACCTTGCCACCACGCAGCCGGTACTGGACCAGGTGCAGATCGTGTCCTCCGTAGATCACCATCGAGTCCAGATAACTGCGATCTATCACTTCCTCCGTGGGGACCACGCCCCGATACACGTAGTGCCCGGCGAGGCGTGGGGCGCCGTCGCCGACCACGGCGGCGCGAGTGGGTGACCAGAGTCCGTCCGCGCCGATCAGGGCGGCACCCGTGTACTCGGAGCCGTCCTCGCACATGACGCGGACCCGCCCGCTCTCCTGCGCAAAGCGCACGAGCCCCTTGGACGCCTCGAGGACGATCTCCTTGCGGTTCTGGCAGGCCGCAAGGAATGCGCCGTGGAGGTCGCGGCGGTGCACGACGAAATACGGGTGCTTGAACCGGGCGAGGAACGCCGCGCCAAGTGAAATGCGCGTGAGCTCCTCGCCACTCATCGCGTCCGCCAGCACTAGGGCGTCCGGGTACACGACGTTCGGCGCCATTGCCTCGAAGACGCCGAGCCGCTCGAGGATCGGGTAGATGTTGGGCCCCATCTGGATGCCATAGCCGATTTCGCCAAACTCGGCCGCTTTCTCTAGAACGCGCACACGGCGTCCGCGTCGGGCGAGCGCAATCGCCGCCGCCAGCCCGCCGATGCCGCCACCGGCGATCAGAACCTCGTGATGCTGGGAATTCGACATGGTGCTAATCGTTCAGCGCATATTCCATCGAATCGTCGCCCTGCGCGGTGTCCGGGCAGACCAACGTTCTTCAATGCTACTACGTGTGATCTTCCGGGGCGCACGGTCGCCACCGGAAATCGAATCGCATGCGCGCCGCGATATGCCCGCGATTCCAGCATTGCGCGGATGAGATTATCCTAGCGGGAACATGTCTCTGCCTCGATTCTCTGAGCTCTTCGCGCGCCTGCTCTCTGCGGAAGAGCGTGGACCCACCGCCTGGACCGTCGAGGCGTTCGGGTGGTTGATCCTCTCGGAGGGCACCATCCTGGTCTTCTGGCCCGGGTTCGTCGCGACCGTCCTGCACCTGCCCGCGCTGACGGACCAGGCTGCCAACTATTTCCGGCTTGCCGGCCTGCTCGTCAGTGGATTGGGCATGCTGTACGTCGTCAGCGGCCGGCTGAACGCAACGGGATTCTTGTTCGCGTCCCTCCTCGACCGGCCGCTCGTTCCGCCCGTCATGGCGGTCCTGTGGTACTTCGGCATCGTGCCCGGGCCGCTCGCCCTTGCCTTTTCGATCCAGGATTTCGCGAGCTTCCTGTGGACGCTCTTCACCTGGCGCAGCGAGCTGCGCCGTCTCTGAGAGACGGCCGCAGCCGTAACGCCGAGATCACGCCAGGTCGAATCGATCCAGGTTCATCACCTTGTCCCACGCCGCCACGAAGTCCTGCACGAACTTCTGCTGTGCGTCGGCGCTTGCATAAACTTCAGCCAGGGCCCGGAGCTGGGAGTTAGAACCGAAGACCAGATCAGCGATGGTGCCGGTCCATTTGAGCTTACCCGTTTTCCGATCGCTCCCCTCCAGTACGCCTTCGGATTTGGCGGACTTCTGCCATTTCGTGTTCATATCGAGGAGATTGACGAAGAAATCATTGCTCAATGTTTCGGGCCGCTTCGTGAAAATTCCGTGCTTGGAGTCGCCGACGTTCGCATTCAGCGCGCGCATGCCGCCGATCAGGACCGTCATCTCGGGAGCGGTCAGCGTCAGCAACTGCGCTTTGTCCAGCAGCAGCTCAGCCTCCGATCCCTCGCATTCCTTACGGACGTAGTTGCGGAAGCCGTCCGCGATCGGCTCCAGTGCGGCGAACGAGTCCACATCGGTCTGGTCCTGCGACGCGTCCATGCGCCCCGGCGAGAACGGAACCTTCACCTCGACGCCGGCCTTCTTTGCTGCTGCTTCGACGGCTGCGCAGCCGCCCAGAACGATCAGGTCCGCGAACGAGACTTTCTTGCCGCCGGAGGCCGACTTGTTGAACTCACTCTGGATGCCCTCCAGGGACTTCAGCACTTTCGCCAGTTCCGCCGGCTGGTTGACTTCCCAATCCTTCTGCGGCGCGAGGCGGATGCGCGCGCCGTTCGCACCGCCGCGCTTGTCGGAGCCACGGAAGGTGGACGCCGACGCCCAGGCGGTCGAAACCAGTTGCGAGACCGACAGCCCCGACGCCAGGATCTTGGCCTTGAGGGACGCAACGTCCTTCTCGTCGATCAACTTGTGGTTGACCGCGGGGATCGGGTCCTGCCAGATCAGCTCTTCCTTCGGCACTTCCGGTCCCAGGTAGCGCGCGCGAGGGCCCATGTCGCGGTGCGTCAGCTTGAACCAGGCGCGCGCGAAGGCATCGGCAAAGGCCTGCGGGTCTTCGAGGAACCGGCGCGAGATCTTGCCGAATTCCGGATCGAAGCGCAGCGTCAGGTCGGTGGTCAGCATGGTCGGCTTGTGCTTCTTCTTCGGATCGTGCGCGTCGGGAATGATCTCCGGCGCGTTCTTGGCCACCCATTGCTTGTTGCCGGCGGGCGACTTGGTCAGCTCCCATTCGTAATTGAACAGGTTCTCGAGGAAGTTGTTGCTCCACAGCGCCGGGGTCTTGGTCCAGGTCACTTCGAGGCCGCTGGAGATCGTGTCGCCGCCGTGCCCCGTGCCGTAGTCGCTCATCCAGCCCAGGCCCTGCGCTTCCACCGGCGCGCCTTCCGGGTCGGGCCCCTTGTGCGATTCCGGGGCGGCGCCATGGCACTTGCCGAAGGTATGGCCGCCGGCGATGAGGGCGACGGTCTCCTCGTCGTTCATCGCCATGCGGCCGAAGGTGGCACGGATGTCCTTGGCGGCGGCCATGTAATCGCCGCTCGCGTTCGGGCCTTCCGGGTTGACGTAGATAAGGCCCATGTGGGTGGCGCCGAACGGCGGCTGCAGATCGCGGTCGCCGCTGAAGCGCATGTCGGCGCCCAGCCAGGCGATCTCGTCGCCCCAGTTCACGTCGTCGTCCGGCTCCCAGACGTCCGCGCGGCCGCCGCCGAAGCCGTAGGTCCTGAAGCCCATCGACTCCAGCGCGACGTTGCCGGCGAGAATGATGAGGTCGCCCCAGGAGATGGCCTTGCCGTACTTCTGCTTGATCGGCCACAGCAGGCGGCGCGACTTGTCGATGTTGACGTTGTCGGGCCAGCTGTTGAGCGGGGCGAAGCGCTGCTGGCCGCGGCCGGCGCCGCCTCGGCCGTCATCGATTCGGTAGGTTCCGGCGGCGTGCCAGGCCATGCGGATGAATTGCGGCCCGTAGTGGCCGAAGTCCGCCGGCCACCATTCCTGCGAGTCGGTCATCAGCTTGACCAGGTCCTTCTTCAGCGCCTTGTAATCGAGGTTCTTGAATTCCTTCGCGTAGTCGAATTCCTTCCCCATCGGGTCGGACTTCGAGGAATGCTGGTGCAGGAGTTCGAGCCGCAGCCCGTTCGGCCACCAGTCACGGTTTGTCCTGCCGAGGCCGGCGACGTGGTTGAATGGGCACTTTGCTTCGGTTGACATGGCTTGCTCCTTGTCCTTTTGGATGTTGGCGTTTAGACGGGAAGTCTCGGGCGATGTTCAAAATATCGCGAGGATCGTCCGCGATTGACCGACCGGGAAGCTCGCTGCGCGCGTTCGCCGGTTTTTCGACTCACAGACAGATTGACAGAAAGACAGAAAGACAGAAAGACAGAAAGACAGAGCGTCTCATTGCGACATCCTTTTTGCATTCCCTCTCGCTACGCGTGGCATCCTGGGCTGAATCGAGCAAGTTATCCAACGAATAATATTGCGCATCATTATCGAAAATTACGATAACGGCGCCCTCTTAGCCACGACGGACAAGTCGATGATCAAAAGGCGCCGGTGCCCCAAGGCAACCGGCCCGTCGCCGTAGCTGCCGGCATGGTCGGGCCCCCGGCGCGCGAGTTGAGCCGACATACGCGAAAGTGCGCCCAGGTCAGGCAGCACGCCGTCGAAACGCAATTCACCGTACAGGCCGCACGACCGGGAGTCCTTTGCTGTTCGTGCGGGCACCAAACAACCCACGACGCGCGCGCTTGACACCTTCAAACCACAGCACGCTCACCAAGCCGAGCGCGCAGGCCGCAGCCAGCTCGTGCGCCGGCAGTGGAGCGAAGCGCAGCACGCCAACCGCCCAAGGCAGGTATAGCGCCCCCAGCAGCAGCGCGAGCGCCAGCCCGACGACGACCCACAGCGTCTTGTTCGGGGTGCGCAGCGAGCGCCACAGTGATTTCGTGCCGGAGCGGTTGGAGAAGATCAGCGCCAAGTTGGCGACCACCAGCGTGGCGAAGGCAAAGGCGCGCGCCTCGGCTTCGGGCAGCCGGTAGTCGGCCCAGGCATAGGCCGCCAGCACCACCGCCAGGACGCCCAGGCCCTGCAGCAGCGCTAGCCATAACGTGGCGCCGCCGAACAGCGGGGCTTCGGCGTCGCGCGGGGGGCGTTGCATCACGTCGCTCTCCGCCGGCTCGTTCTCAAAGGCCAGAGAGCAGGCTGGGTCGATGATCAGTTCGAGGAATGCGATGTGCATCGGGTAGAGCAGCGCCGGCCAGCCCAGCATCACCGGCAGCAGCGCCATGCCGGCGATCGGCACGTGCACCGCGAGGATGTACGACATCGACTTGCGCAGGTTGTCGAAGATACGCCGCCCCAGCCGCACCGCGCGCACGATTGCGGCGAAGTCATCGTCCAGCAGTACCAGCGATGCGGCTTCGCGCGCCACGTCGGTGCCGCGCCCGCCCATCGCAATGCCCACGTGTGCGGCCCGCAGCGCCGGGGCGTCGTTGACCCCGTCGCCCGTCATCGCCACGATGTCGCCGCCAGCCTTGAGTGCATGCACGATGCGCAGCTTCTGTTCAGGCGCGATGCGGGCGCAGACACTGACTGTGGCAATGCGTTCGCGAAGTGCCTCGTCGTCGAGTGTGTTCATGTCGTCGCCGGACAGCAGTTCTCCAGCCCCCTCGGCCAGACCAGCCTGGTGGGCCACGGCGCGCGCGGTGGCGGGGTAGTCGCCGGTGATCATCAGCACGCGAATGCCGGCGGCCCGGCATTCGGTAATGGCGGCGGGGACCTGCGCTCGTAGCGGATCCGATAGGCCCAACAGGCCGACGAACTCGAAATCGAAATCGTGCTCGACCGCGGGCCAGTCCTGACCTTCGAAGCGGCCGTGGGCCACCGCGAGCACTCGCAGGCCGTCGGCGGCCAGCACGTCGACCGCGGCGGCGATGCGCGCCTGCGCGGTGGCATCGAGGTGGCAAAGCGCGATCACCGCCTCCGGCGCCCCCTTCGCGGCCACGACCTGCGTTCCGCCTTCGGGTGCCGACCATACGTGCGACATCGCGCGCAGCGCCGGGCTGAGTGCGTAGGTCTGCACCAAGCGCCAGTCACGGTGCACGTGCTCGGTCCGGGCCAGGAACTGCTCGCCGAGCTTATGGAACGCTTTCTCCATCGGATCGAACGGATCAACCACGCTGGCCAGGATCGAATACTCGACCAGCGTGTGAAACGCCTCGGGCAGTTCGCCGGCGGCCAGCGTAGCGATGGCCACCCGGGCATCCAGCGCCACCCCGCCGGCCACCAGGTGCGACACCGTCATCCGGTTCTCGGTCAGCGTGCCGGTCTTGTCGCTGCACAGCACGGTGGTGGCGCCCAGCGTTTCGATGGCGTTGATGCGCCGTGTCAGCACTCCCTCGTGCGACAGGCGTCGCGCACCGAGCGCGGGAAAGACAGTGAGCACCACCGGATATTCTTCGGGCAGCATGGCCATCGCCAGCGCGATGCCGGCCAACAGCGCCTGCAGCCAGTCGCCGCGCAGCAAGCCGTGCACCAGTACCAGCGCCGAGCTCAATGCCAAGGCCAGCAGTGCAAGGTTGCGTACCAGCTTCGCAGTCTGCTTTTGCAAGGGGGAGCGTTCGGCGACCATCGTGCCAAGCGCCATGCCGATACGGCCAATTTCGCTGCGCGGCCCGGTAGCGGTGACGCGCGCCAAGCCGTGACCCTGCACGATCAAGGTCCCAGCGTAAACCGTCGGCAGGTCGTCGCCGCCGGGCCGCGCCTGGGTTTTCACGGAGTCGGGCTGGCCGTGTGGATCGGCCGGTGTCTCCGCCGATGTTGCCAGCTTGCCCACCGGCACCGCCTCACCTGTCAGCAGCGATTCGTCCACTCGCAGCCCATCGGCGGAGACCAGCCAGGCATCGGCAGGCACGCGGTCGCCTTCGTTCAGTTGCAGCAGGTCGCCGCGCACCACGTCGCGCCCGGCGATGCGCTGGGGCTGGCCATCACGGACCACCAGCGCGCGCGGGCTGGTGAGGTCGCGCAGGGCCTCGATCGCACGCTCGGTCTTGCCTTCCTGGTACAGCGTGAGGCCGAGCGTGACCAGCACGAAGCCGAACAGCGTCAAGCCTTCCTGCAAATCACCGAACGCCAGGTACAGCGTACCAGCGGCCAGCAGCAGCAGGAACATCGGCTCGCGAACGGTCTCGCCGACGATGGCAAGCCACGTGCGGCGCCGCCCGCCGGGCAGCGCGTTGGGGCCGTCCTCGGCCAGACGACGCGCCGCATCGGCAACGCTCAGGCCGGCGGCGCTGCTGGAAAGGCCCCCACGAGGCAACTGTGCGTCATCCATGATTACTGAAGCGCACGCGCGTCCTCGAAATACCGGCGCTGTGCGCCTTAACGTCTCGGCCGAGCTTGGCCGCCCAATGGTTGAGCATGCCTTCGGCAAGCACGCTGCGGGCCGAGTTGTCGGTGCAAAGGATCAGTACGTGGGTGGTCATGAGATGTTTTCAGAAATTCTGTGGAGTCTTCGCGACTCGGCGAACGTCAGTCCGTCAACTCGAATCCCCATCAGGTGCCGGGGCTGGCACATGGCCTGGCAAAGGGAACCCGTACCGGTTGCAGCGTCACGTGCTCGATCTCGAAGCGGTCGTGCAACTGCTGCGTGGCGTCTTGCAGGAAAGCATCGTCGGCGCCACCCGCGGGCATCACCAGATGTGCGGTCATCGCGATTTCCGAGGTGCCCATGGCCCAGATATGGAGGTCCTCCACTCGCTCCACGCCGGGCAACGCCTCGAGCATGGCCCGCACCTCGCGAAGCTCGACGCCTTCGGGCACGCCGTCGAACATCAGGTGAAGCGACTGCTTGAACAGGTTCCAGGTGCCAATCACGATTACGGCAGCGATCACGAGGCTAACCACCGGATCGAGCCAGTCCAAACCAAACCACAACGCGAGGCCCCCGGCCACCACCACCCCGGCCGAGACCAACGCGTCGGCCGCCATGTGCAGGAATGCACCGCGGATGTTGAGATCGTGCTCACGTCCTCGCATGAACAGCCATGCGGTGGCTGTATTGACCACGATGCCAATGCCCGCTACCACCATAATCGTGAAGCCTGCGATCGGCTCCGGCGAACCGAGCCGGTGGATCGCCTCCGAGGCCAGCATGCCCATCGCCACCAGCAGCAGCAGAGCGTTGAAGAACGCCGCCAGGATGCTGGCCCGTTTCCAGCCGTAGGTATGGCGCGCATTGGGCCGCAAACGGCCGGCCAGCGCACCGGCCCAAGCCAGCACCAGACCGGCCACATCGCTCAGGTTGTGCCCCGCGTCGGCCAGCAGGGCGAGAGAATCGGCCTTCCAGCCATAGAAGGCTTCGATGATCACAAACGCCACGTTCAGCGCAATGCCGATGGCGAACGCGCTGTCAAAGCTCGCTGGCGCAGGGCCGTGATTGTGGCCCACGCTCAATGCGAGGCTCTCTTGCGGCACTGCGTGCCGGAGAGCTCGGTGCCCAGGGCGACGGTGTTGAACACCGTGCCCTATTTCTTGACGTTCAGGCTGACAACCATTGTTCGATCTTTTCACGACTGGGCACGCCGCCGGCATGCACCACCTTGCCGTCGATCACGACGCCAGGCGTGGACATGATTCCGTAGCCCATGATGTCGCGCAGTTCCTCAACCTTTTGCAACGTGACGGGCACGCCCCTGGCTTTGGCAACCTGTTCGATAAGGGCGATGGTGCTCTTGCAGTTGGCACAACCGGTGCCGAGTACTTTGATGTCCATGGAAGACTCCTTTGGGGACTGAAACTCAGACGGGCACCGAAGCATCGACCGTGCTGTAGACCGGCGAAAAACCGCCGCCCGGCGTGCGGAAGTTGGTGGTCTGCCCCTGGTACAGGCGCGCAGCCACCCACTGCACCGCGCCGTCGTAGGCGTAAGCGCGCAAATCGAACTTCATGGCCTTGGCCGGTTCGTGCTCGTCAACCATCCGCTCACCCGGTGCGACGATCTCCTGGGCGACATAATCCCCGGCTAGGATTTCCTGCCAAACCCGCCGCGTCAGCTTATCGCCCCGGTAAGCGGCCCGGCTGCCGAAGCTGGCTACCGGCTTGAAGAACAGACCGCGACGCGCGTCCCACAGGCGCTGCGCATCGGCGACATCAACCACCTCGGTGCGAGGCACGTGCTCCAGCAACACCTGCTGCGTGGCTTCGGGCACGCCGAGTGCCTGCAGGCGCCGGGCATCGCTGAAGAGCGCGAACTGGCGCTTGTTGGCATACAGCGCGTGCGCGGCGGGGTGTGGTGTCAGCACCACCGCTTGTTGCAGGTACGCTTCGCGCAAAGTGGCGCTGTCCGCTTGCTCGAGATAGAAGTCGGTCAAGCGGTTGTAGACAAGGTCGATCGCGAGCTCTTCGTGCCACAGCGAGCCATCGCGCCATTCGAGCGCCGCCGGGCTGGCGATGACGGCGCGCAGGCCGTGCCGCTCGAACATCTGCTGGAACAACAGGAACTCGGGGTAGAGGTACTGCTGTTCAGGCGATTCGTCTACGATCGCGATGGTGCTCAGGGGCTGGCTTCGACCGGAGCGGCGCCACTCAATGCGGAACATGTCGACGATGCCCTTTTCGAATGCCGCCACGCTGGCGAGCGTGGGCACCATCCCGTCCATTGCCGCGCAGCAGGCTCGTTGGGCCCGCGCCAGTACCGCATTGAGCATCGCGCCGCCAGCGTTGCTGTTGATCTCGATGAGACCCAGGCGACCCTGACTGAGATGGAAGTCGTACCCGAAGAACACCCCGCGCGGGCCAACAGCGCCCAGGCGCGCAATGGCCGGCGCGGCGTTCAGCACCTGCTCCCGATAGGCCGGCAGGACCACAACCGATTCGACAGCCTGCACCACCTGCGCCATGCGCTGCAGCTGCGGCGCAGGCACGAACACAGGCAGCGCGGCGAACACAAACGGGCAGCGTAGTCGAACCATCTCGGCCAGGCCCGGTTTGCCAAGCTCCGAATCGAGTGCTCGCGCCAGTGCGGTGAGGTCAAGGCTGAAGCAAAAGCACTCGCGGTTGAGGGCGTCCATGGAATCCAGATGTGCCCCAACCTGTGAAGCAGGTGCTTCCGGGGCTGGGTGCTGAACATTGGGGAGCCCGATCATACTCATAGCGCCACATTGAACACATAGCCGACGACGAGAATGCCGCTGGCGACCACACCTGCGAAGGTCAGGATCAGCCGAGCCTTCAGTACCTTGCGTAGGATGATCATCTCGGGAAGCGACAGCGCGATCACGCTCATCATGAAGGCAAGCACGGTGCCGAGTGCCGCGCCCTTGGCCAGGAGCGCCTGCACGATCGGGATCACGCCGGCGGCGTTGGTGTACATCGGCACCCCGATCAGCACCGCCAGCGGCACCGACCACCAGGCTTCCTTGCCCATGATGGCTGCCATGAAATCCTGCGGGACCCAGCCATGGATCGCACCACCGATGGCGATGCCTACCAGGATGTAGGGCCAGACCTTGCCGACAATTTCGCGCACGCTGGCGAAACCGCCGTCGATGCGATCCGCGAGCGAGAGTTGCGCTTCACCGATCGCGGCCTGCACCTTTGGCATGTCGCGTACCCAATCTTCCAGGTAGCTTTCCATCCTCAGGCGGCCGATTATCAAGCCCGAAACAATGGCCACGCTGAGCCCCAGGCCCATGTAGAGCAGTGCAATCTTCCAGCCGAACATCCCGAACAGGAGCGTCAGGGCCACTTCATTGACCATCGGCGCCGAGATCAGGAACGAGAAGGTTACGCCCAGCGGCACGCCGGCCTGAACGAAACCGATGAAGAGCGGCACCGCTGAGCAGGAGCAAAACGGCGTCACGACGCCCAGGCTCGCCGCCATTACGTTGGCCATGCCTTCGGTGCGTCCGGCCAGCAGCGCGCGGATGCGCTCGGGCGTGAAATACGAGTTCACCATGCCCATCACGAACACCACCGCCGTGAGCAGCAACAAGACCTTGGGTGTGTCGTAGAAAAAAAACTGCAGCGCCCCGCCCAGGTGGCTGTCGCGATCGACCGGCAGCGCAGCGACGAGGGCCTCGGACACAGGAATCAGCGACAGGTAAAGGGCCCACCAGGTCAGCGCGGCGAAAAACAGAAAGGCTCGCGGATTCTGCCGTGGCAGTTGTTGGGTTCGTTGGGAAAGAGTCAGTTCAGTCACGATGGAGCGTTTCAGCTATGAAGATCAAGAAACCAGCCAGAGGTGCTTGGTCATAGCGCAACACGTTATGACAGGGGTCAATCGACGATCCTTCGCTTGGCAGGCTTTCATAATGGTTTCGGGCAAGCTAGGACGCGTGCGCAGCTCGTGCTCGATTCCGAATGATGAGCATGCGCCGACCGCACCGTTCGGACTGTGCGGTAACACACGTAGGTATGTCCGTATTGCCTGCTTGGACGAACGCGTACCGTGCACGATTCAGGCGTTGCGAGGAGCGAGCTTGTCGGCGCGCGCGTTTACGCGTGCGCCAAGTTAGGAAACTCGAGGGGCTTGCCTGAGCCGATGACCCTCGCAAGCAGTAACGCTGTAACGAGCCCCTCTGCGGTTGGTGGCGTCTCCCGAACGTCACGGCTTCGCCTGACCGATGGCACGAATCTTCTGCTCGCTGGCAAGTCGATCCATGCTCGACAGCGGCAGATTCATGAGCAGACGCATCCGCGTCATGATTTGTCGATACACCTGCTGAAAGCGCTCACTTTTCTCACCGTCGCCTTCCTGAAACGCTGCAGGATCTTCGAAACTCCAATGTGCCGTGATTGTATGTCCTGGCCATACCGGACACGTTTCACCGCCCGCCTGATCGCACACGGTGATGACGAGGTCCATCTCAGGCACACCCGGCTTGCCAGACTCGTCTGATGCTTTGCTGCGGAGATCGTCTACCGCGAGGCGATTGGCACAAAATAGTTCGATGGTGAATGGGTTCACTTTGCCGGTTGGGTGACTACCGGCACTGTATGCCCTGAATCATCCTGGCCCGATCTCATTGAGAATCGCTTCCGCCATCACGCTGCAGGCTGAGTTGCCCGTGTAGAGGAATGAGATGTTGTAGACGTGGTCCACGGTGGTACTCGCCCGGCAGCATTTGTCGGTCGCCTTGCGCGGAGCGATGCTGATCGTCAGTGGCCTCGGTGCGCAGCACGCGTTGCCTTCTTCATTTCAGCGCCGTAAATCTCTGCCTCGCCGAGTGTCCGGTATGTCTCCCAGGCAATGCCTTGCGAATCCGTGATCCAGTACTTGTCGGAGCGGGCGTAGCAGCATGTCGCATCCGGCTGATAGAGCGCTGCCTGCTGCCTGACA
>CAVTJG010000004.1:0-10961 GCA_963735025.1 uncultured beta proteobacterium | reverse complement strand
GACGACGACCTCGACCGTGATTGAACGTTAGCCCAGTGGTTCGCGAAAAAGGGCGGTCCACGGGCCGCCCTTTCTGTCTGGATCCTTGACGGATGAATCGACCGCGGCGGACCGCGTAGCCGAGGTGGTCCCACGAAGTTCAGCGGTCGTGATCGTCTCGGTCATGATGATGATGACCTTGCTTGGCATCCGGATCGCGGCGGGAGAGGTTCTGGGCAACATTCGTGTCGCCGCTGCCGTTGTACACCGCGACCGTGGGATATAGGCAAAGAGGCCGCGTCTTGTCGGCGACGCCACCCGTCGGTGGACTCGAACCTTTGGCTTATTGCTGAGACGGTCGGCGAGGTCGACACTACGGACGCAATCTGCGCGCGCAATCGCAATTAATCGCAATTAATCGCAATTGGTGTAAATGGTGTATGCGCGCAATCAAAGCGCGCGATCGCGCGTGAACTGATTGTCACGTGACTGATTTCGCGCCGGCCCGCAAGGTTCGCAACGAACCACCTGGGGAGATCGCCATGAAAGGTAAGTCCTATATTTACGCAGGTGCCCTCACGCTCGCCCTCGCCACCGCCTTGAGCCTATCGGCTTCAATTACGCAAGCCAACACAAAGCATGATAAGAAACCCAAGGTACCGGTAATCCGGGTCGATCCATCATGGCCGAAGATGCCGCTGCCGAGCGCCGGCGATCTCAAGGACCGACGCTGCCTATTTAGGGGAAGCTAAGCACGGCCACCGGCAAGCCCAAGCCGTGGGTGACCGGCGAAGTGGCGGGAACCTGCACCGATTCGCGGGACCACGTGTTCATCGTCACGCGCGGCAACCTCGTAGCCCCCGAGACCGTCGAGGCGGTCGCCAGCGCCGCCCGTCATCGAGTTCGACACCGAGCCGGCGACGTCGTCGCCGCGTGGGGCGACCGCGACGTACTGCCCAACGGCATCCACGGCTGCTTCATCGATTACCAGGACAACATCTGGATCGCGGGCAACGGCGACGGCATTGTGCAGAAGTACTCGCATAGCGGCATCCATGCTGCTGCAGATCGGGACGCGCGGCGTATGCGACTGGCCCGCCAATGGTAATGCTGTGCGGCAACTCTGGGAGCCGATCCGACTGCAAATCAAAGTCAAACGCTCCTAAACGAGCCTGCCAACATGTACATCGATCCTAACAAGGACCCGGTGACCGGAGCAGCGCGGCAGCATTTACATTGCGGATGGTTACGGCAACCACCGCGTCGTGGTGTTCAGCGCAACGGGCACCTACCTGCGGCAATGGGGCGGCGTCGCCGGCACCGTCGAACAATCCAGTGACGGATTTCCCGGCGCTGTTCGGCTGCGGGCGACGGCGGACATCCACATTGCGTCACCATCGGCAAGGACGGCCTGGTGTACGTGTGCGACCGGCAGAACGACCGCATCCAGCGTTTTCACCAAGACTGGGCGAGCTGAAGCGGGTCATTCCCGGTCGTGCCCGGTACCGGGTCAGACGACTGGGGATCGGCGGCGCACCTGGACTCGGCACCGCCGGTTCGGCGTGGGACCTCGACGTTCACCAACGACCACGTAGCAAGACGTACATGTTTGAGGTCGACGGCGGGAACGAGCAGTCTGCACATCATGGACCGCGTGCTCGGCAAGATCTGATACTGCACAGCTTGGGTCAGCCGGGACATCAGGCCGGCCAGTTCACGTACCTGCACAGCGTCGTGCTCGGACTCGAAGGGCAACCTATACACCGGCGAGACGATCAACGGCCGCCGCGTACAGAAGTTCACGCAGCTCGAGTGCAACCGGGATGGCAGGGGGCAACGGCTACGGCAAGGACAGATTGCGACGACTGAGGCGAGGTGCAGCCGAAGAGACGTCCACCGGCTGTTCGTGGCTCTTGAGTATCTGCATACCCGCGTCACCCGGCTCTCGTTGCTGGGTTGACGCGGACTTGCGTTTGTCAGGTGGCCGACTCGATTCCCCGTACGAAGCCTGAAATGAGACCTCGCGGTTTGCGACTTGCGGCATGGTGTCTGTTGACCTGTGCTGCAGCATGCGCGCAGATCGTGCGTCCGCGCACGAATTCAAGCTCGACGCGGTCGATGAACGCGTTCGTCAAGATCGGGCCGGGTGAGGCCCAGCTCGTCGTCCGCGCGCCGCTGTATTCTGTTCAAGCACGGTCAAGTTTCCGGTCGCTGAGCGCCGAAATCGACGTCGACAAGTCGGCGACCTGCGGTCGAGCGAGCGCTCTGCAGCGATCCAGCACGACATCACACTATTCGAAGATGGACGCGCGCCACTGGTCGCATCGCATTGCGATCGGACGGTTGTCGCTGCCGTCCGATCGTTCCTTCGCAGAGCTACGAGCAAGCGACCGAACCACGTCTCCGAGTCGCTCGAACGCGGGACGAGCATCTACATCGACCAGGGCTACTGTAGACGCGCAAATTACCTATTCGATCAGATCGCCCATCCTCGGTGTTCGCCATCCGGACGACCGCCGGCCCAGAGCTCGGGAATGCTCTCAAGCTCGCGCTGCGCTACATGCCGCTCAATGAAGACAGTCGGAGCGATGGTCATTACCGAGTCTGTCGGGAACCGTCGCGCTCAACCCGACGTGGATCGCGCGCCGCCGCGGGCTTCATCCGGACTCGGAATTGGCGCACATCCTTACCGGCTACTGACCATCTGCTGTTCCTGCTTTGCCTGGTGATTCCGCTGCACGGGGCTGGCGGCAAATCCTGTCGGTCATCACGGTTTTCACAGTCGCGCATTCGTTCACGCTGACTCGGGCACGGCCTTCAATCTCGCGCCATCTGGTAGCATGGTTTCCGCCTTTCGTCGAGACGTGCGATCGCCGCATCGATCGTCTACATGGCGCTTGAGAACATCATGGGCGTTGACCTCGAGCGGCGCGATCCTGATCACAGGCCTGTTCGGACTAGTCCACGGCTTCGGCTTCTCGTACGGGCTCCAGGAGAACTTCCAGTTCGCCGGGACCCACCTGCTGGTGTCGCTTTTCGCGTTCAACGTCGGCATCGAACTCGGCCAGATCCTGGTTCTCGCGGTCATGCTGCCGGCGCTCGCTGTGGTACGGCGGTACGTGCTGCCTGGTCGGATCGGTATGATCATCCTCTCGGCGATCGTCGCAGACACCGGCTGGCACTGGATGATCGACCGTGCGGATGTGCTGATGGAGATACGCCTTGGCCGCAGGTAAGCTTCGCAGACCTCGCGATCACTGGCGTTCTGGGTCGCCGGCATCCTGCTGGCGGCAAGCGGCGTTTCGGCCATCACAAAACGGCTGAGGTTCGCGCGCGGGGCCCATATCCCGACGCGGGAGGGAGGATTGGCGGAGAATTACCGAATTTCGCGTCGAGGCACGGCGTGACCGGCTTCATTTGTGCCGTGCAGTGCGGTGCTTGCCGTGTACCTACAGGGAACTGGGCGCTGACCAGGAAAATCTGCGCCGAAAATTGGGGCCGCGGCGGCAGGAAGAGGATCGATTTCGCGGCAGCATAGGCGCCGCCCCTGGCACAACGAGAGAGGCCGACCGCGAGCCGATGTAGTTTTGTGTGGCGCTTCCCCGGCGACGGGCAATGCTGGAGCGTCCCCTGCGGACCCCTTCCAATCGCCTCGCGTCCTCCCATCTTTGCCCGGCGCGCCATCGAAGAGCGGCCGAGGGCACGAGTCTCCAGTACGGCAATCCACATCGGCAATTCGCCCGAACTGACCGTGACGCCTGCCTGCGCGACTATGAACTTTTCCCGCAATGCACCCTCCTTCTATCCTAGCGGCCATCCATTCGACACCCCAATGGGCTAGACTGAAGATCTGAGCCGTACTGGGCCGCGACAGTACATATCCGGCGTCAGGCCGCTCGCAGGGCACGATCCGAGGGTACGCACGGGATTGGCACGTGAGAGCGCTAAGCACCCAGGATTTCGTTCTCGCAGGAACCTTGTAATGACCGCAGGGAAGCATCACTCGAGTCGTACTTGCCGCCGCGGCTTCACGCTGCTCGAGTTGCTCGTCGTGATGGTGATCATCGGACTGCTCGCCGCCTATGTTGCGCCGCGATATTTCGGCCAGCTCGGCAAGTCGGAGGTGAAGGCGGCAATGGCGCAGATCAACGGCTTCGAGAAGGCGCTCGATCATTACCGGCTCGACACGGGACACTATCCGAGCACCGAGCAGGGACTTGCCGCGCTCGTCGTCCGCCCCCAGAACGAGCCCAAGTGGGACGGCCCCTACCTTTCCAAGGCGGTGCCGCCCGATCCGTGGGGGCGCGCATACAGCTACCGCTCGCCCGGCGAGCATGGCGAGTACGATCTATTCTCCTTCGGGAAGGATGGCCAGCCCGGCGGCACCAGCGAGAACGCGGACATCACGAACTGGTAGGCCCCTGACGCATTCAAAGAGACCGCGCGTCATGCGATTCGAAATCAAAGCGTTCAAGTCCAGCGAAGGCATTGTCGCCCTGTCTCTGGACGCGACCGACGAGGCGGCGGCGCGCGCGCAGGCGCGGACGCAGGGGCTCACGGTGCTCTCGGCACGGCGCCGCGGCATAGGCGCGCGCGGAATCGGCCTGCCCGGCAAGCGCTTTCCGTTGTTGCTCTTCACCCAGGAGCTCCTCGCGCTGCTCAGCGCGGGGATCCCGCTGTTGGAAGTGCTCGAAACCATGTCGGAGAAGGAAACGCGAGCCGAGACGCGCAAGGTCATGGCGCGCCTCACCGACTCCCTTTACGAGGGGCGCGCGTTTTCGCATGCGCTCGCCGAGTTTCCGGATATCTTTCCGACGCTCTACGTCGCCACGGTTCGCGCCGCCGAGCGTACTGGTGACCTTGACGAGGCGCTCGGACGGTACGTCGTCTATCAACAGCGCATCGATGCGGTGAAGAAGAAAATCGTGTCCGCATCGATCTATCCGGCGGTGCTGATCGGCGTCGGACTGCTGGTGACGCTCTTCCTCCTCGGCTATGTCGTGCCGCGCTTCTCGCAAATCTACGACGACACCCGGCGCACGCTGCCCTGGCTATCGCAAGTGCTGCTTCAGTGGGGCCGATTGCTGAATTCGTACGGCGGCCTCGTCGCGCTGGGCGGCATGGTCTTTCTCGTCCTGCTCGTGATCGGCTTCGGCCGCGCCGCGAGCTGGGTGTTTGCCGCAGCGTGGAGCATCCCGGCGCTCGGCCGGCGCATGCTCACGTATCAGCTGGCACGCTTCTACCGCACGGTCGGAATGCTGCTTCGTGGGGGGACGCCGATCGTGCCAGCGCTCGAGATGGTCGCCGGGCTGTTGCATCCGCAGGTTCGGGCGCGTCTTGCGGCGGCGATCCAGCGCGTACGCCAGGGCGAAAGCTTGTCGCAGGCGATGGAGGCGCACGGGCTGGTGACGCCGGTCGCAACGCGGATGCTGCGCACCGGAGAGAAGGGCGGCAACCTCGCGCAGATGATGGAATCGATTGCGGCGTTCCACGATGAGGAGCTCGGGCGCTGGGTCGACTGGTTCACGCGGCTATTCGAGCCGCTGCTCATGGCGGCGATCGGCGTGGTGATCGGCCTCATAGTCGTGCTCATGTATCTGCCGATCTTCGAGCTTGCGGGGAGCTTGCAATGAAGCGGGCCGAAGAGCAGGCCATCGGCGCGGGCCCCGCGGACGGGTTGCTGGCGCCGGAGCGCATCGCTCGGGCGCGTGCCACCGCCGTCGAGCGTCGTATGAGCCTTGCTGCATGTCTAGAGGAAGAGTCGGGCCTGGCGCCGGAGGCATTCACGGCGGCGCTCGGTGCCGCTTTCGGCCATCCGATCGCGCGGATGAGCGATCTGCATGCATGGCAGCCGGCGTTCGACCTGCTTCCGTTCACCGAAGCGTTGAGTGCGCAGTGCATCCTGTTCCGCGACGCCTCCGGAGCATTGCGCATGGTGTTCGGCGATCCGTTCGCCACCGAGCGGTTCGCGTGGGGCGAGGAGCGGATCGCCGCGCCCTTTGCCTGGCAGCTCGCGCATTACGCCGACATCGCCGCATATCTCGCGCGCCACGAGGAGACGGTGTCTGCGATGGACGGTGCGCTCCCGACGGCAAAGGGCGTCGCGACCAACGACGCAGGTGTTGAGGAGCTTTCAATCCGGAACATCTCCGAGGAGTCGAGCCCGGTCGTCAAGCTCGTGCGTTCGACTCTCTACGACGCCCTGAAGAACGGCGCGAGCGACGTGCACCTCGAGTGCGTGGCGACCGGGCTCGCGATCAAGTACCGCATCGACGGCGTGCTGAACGCGGTGGGGTTCCTGGAGGGTGCGGCGCTCGCCGAGCAGGTGATCTCGCGCGTGAAGGTGATGAGCGGAGCTCGACATCGCGGAGCGGCGGGTGCCCCAGGACGGCCGCTTCAAGGCGGCGGTGCGCGGGCGCGAGATCGACTTCCGCGTCTCGATCATGCCCCGTCGATCTTCGGCGAGGACGCCGTGCTGCGCGTGCTCGACAAGCAGTCGCTCTCCGACGAGCTGCTCGGGCTGACGGCTCGAAGAACCTCGGCTTCGAGGCGGCGGAGCTCCGCCGCGATCACGGCGGCTTTCGCGAACGAGCCGTACGGGATGCTGCTCGTCGCCGGGCCGACCGGCTCGAGGCAAGACCACCGCTCTACGCGACGATCACCGAGATCAATCACGGGCCGCGACAAGATCGTCACCATCGAGGACCCGGTCGAGTACCAGCTGGCCGGCGTGCTGCAGATCCCGGTGAACGAGAAGAAGGGGCTGACCTTCGCCGCGGCTTGCGCTCGATCCTGCGCCACGACCCGGACCGCATCCTGGTCGGCGAGATCCGCGACGCCGAGACCGCGCAGATCGCCGATCCAGGCGGCGCTCGCCGGACACCTCGTGTTCACGACCGTGCACGCGAACAACGTGTTCGACGTGCTCGGCCGGTTCACGCACATGGCGGTGGACCGTACGCCTTCGTCTCGGCGCTGAACGGCATCGTCGCCCAGCGCCTGGTGCACAAGGGTATCGCGTTGCTCCGTCGAGGCGCCGCCGTCCGCGGAGCTCCTGCGCGAATCGGGTCTGAAGCGGGCAAGCGTCACGAAGTACGACTTCCGCCTCGGGCAAGGGCTGCGGGCAATGCCGCGGCTCGGGCTACAAGGGCCGCAAGGCGATCGCCGAGGTGCTGCTGGTCACCGACGAGCTGCGCGAGATGATCGTCGCCCGTGCGCCCATCCGCAGTCTGAAGGAGACCGCGAGGGCGAGCGGCACGCGCTTCCTGCGCGAGGCGGCACTCGATTGCGTGCGCAGCGGAGAGACCGACCTCAGGGAGATCAACCGTGTCACCGTCGGGCGTGACCGCATCGAGGTGTTCCTCGGGCCGCACGGAGTGCGCATCGCGCGACGCGCCGCGGGTTGCGCGGGCGGGCCGAGCCCGAGCTGGCGGTCGAAGTGGAAGGCGACCCGGGCTGGCCGCCGGCGATCGAGGCTCTGGCGCGCGCACTACCGAAAGTCGGTGAAGCGCGCGCCGAGGTCCGGGCCGTCGTCTCCGATCACTTCGTTCGGTACGCGCTCCTTCCGGGCATCGAGCTGCTGACCTCCGACGAGGAGCGTGTGGCGCTCGCGAAGCATCAGTTCCATTCGATCCACGGCGAGCGCTCGGCCGGATGGCGCGTCGCGCTTGCCGAGCAGGGCTCGCAGGTGTCGAACCTTGCCGCGGCGCTCGATGCCGAATGCTCGACGCGCTCGTCGCGACGCTGACGGCCGCGGGACACATGCCCCGTTCGGTCGAGCCGCTGCTGGGCATGGCGTTCAATGCGCTGCCGGCGCGAGATCGGCAGGGGCGCCGCATGGCTGGCGGTCGCCGAGCCCGGACGGCTCTGCGTCGGGCTACTCGAGAATCAGCAGTTGGGTCGACGTGCGCAATGCGCGCACGGCGCATGCGCCGGACGCCGAGCTCCCGGTCGTGCTCGAGCAGATGCGACTCGCCGCGGGTGCTGTTGCCGGGCCGGTGTTCTTCGTGTCCCACGATGCGGTCGAGCCGGCCCCGACGTCGGCCCCGGCTGGACGTTCCGCGCCGTGCGCCTTGCGCCGAGGCGGCGCGGGAAGAACGGGAGGCGGCCTGACATGGAACGCATGCATCTCGACTTCCTGCAGCCGCACGCGCGCCGCAATGGACTCGGCATGTTGCTCCTGCTTGTCGGCGCGGTCGCCACCGGCGCGCTGCTGTTCCAGCACTACCGAGTCATGCAGGAATCCGCGCGCCTCGAAGAGCGCATCGCCGACACGGGGCGCATGGCGCGCCGCGTGATGCCACGTCTCGAGCCGAGGCGTGTCGGCGGCAGAGGGCTTGCCGAAGAGATCCGCGACGCGAACGCGGTCATCGAGCGCATGAACGTGCCGTGGGATGCGCTGTTTCGCGAGCTGGAGGCCGCTTCGGGCGATGGCGTCGCGCTGCTCGCCGTCCAGCCTGACCCCACGAGCCGCAAGGTGCGAATTCGGGCGAAGCACGCGAGCTCGAGACCGTCCTCGGCTATGTCGAGCGGCTCGAGGCGCGCGAGGGCTTCGCGAACGTGTACCTGCTCGCACACGAGATGCGGGATGCACCGCCGCGGCCCGTGGCGTTCACGCTCATCGCCCAATGGATGGGGCCGCGATGAATGGGCTGATCGATCAGCTGCGGCGCGAAGTCGGCCGGCTCGGCGGAGCAGGGGTCGTCGGGATCGGGCTCATCGTCTTCGCGATGACGTTCTACTTTTCCGCATATCGGCCGCCCGCCTCGACCTCGCGGACTGAACGAAGAAGCACGGCAACTGCAGGAGCGGCTGCGCATGGGCGAGTCGCTCACCGGCCGCGCGGCCGCGCCGGCGGAGCAGCTCGCGACCTTCTATGCGTTCTTCCCAACGAGGCATCGACGCCGCAATGGCTCGCGCGGATCTACGCTGCGGCAGCGGCGAAAGGCCTTGCGCTGGAATCGGGCGAATACAAGCTCGAGCACAAGGTCGGCGAGCGCTTGGCGCGCTACGAGATCCTGCTGCCGGTGAAGGGCTCCTATGCGCAGATCCGCGGCTTCGTCGCCGAAGTGCTCGCGACCGTGCCGGCCGCCGTGCTCGAAGAAGTCAACCTCAGGCGCGAGAGCATCCAGAGCCCGCGGCTCGACGCGCGTGTGCGCTTCGCCTTGTACCTTGGAGGCGCGGAATGAGGCTCACGCCGATCCAGCGCTGGGCGATCCTGGGTACGGCACTCGCCCTGACGCTCGTCGCGGTGCGCTGGGCTTCGAGTGACGACGACATCGAGGTCAAGGCGCCGCGTCCGCCGCGCCGGCGGCCGAGCAGGCGCCCGAGCCGCTGCCGCGCCTCGCGCTCGACCGGCTGAACCGGCTGGCCCACGCGCCGCCCGCCGCGGATCCGTTCGCGCCCCGCAGCTGGCAAGCGAGGTCCAGGCGAGGCGCGCAAAAATGCGCCGCCCCCGCCCCGCCGGCGCCCGCGGGCGCCGCCGCTGCCGTTCGAGTACCTCGGCAAGGCCATCGAGGGCGGGAAAGTCACCGCCTTCCTGTCTCGCGGAGACAACACCTACATGGTACGCCCTGGCGACACGCTGGACGGCATCTATCGGGTGGAGCGCCTGGACGAGCACGTAGTCGTGTTCAAGTATTTGCCGCTTGGCCAACGTCAGCGGCTTACGCTCGGCGAGCCGAGTGAGGGAGAAGCCATGAGGGAGTCGCTTCTGGTCGCGTTCGCGGGGGTGTTCGGCTCGCAGGCTGCGCCGGCATTCCGCAGGTCGACGGAGGGCGAGCACCTGTCGCCGAGGGCAACGTCGACGAGGGGCTCGCGGTCCTCGAGCGCGCCGCGCGCGACAACCCGACGAACGCAGAGGCGGGCGCCGCCTACCAGAACACGAAGCAGGCGGTGCTCGACAGCCTGCTCGCGCAGGCGGACGCCGCGCGCGTGCAGGACGCTACGACGAGGCCGAGGCCCTCTTCCGTCGGGCGGCGCGATCGACCCGGCCACCCGTATCCGCCGAACGGCATCGCGGCGGTCGAGCGCGACCGTCATTGCGCGGCTCGACCGGGAGGCGATCGCGGCGTTGAACAAGGGCGATTTCGGGACCGCGGAGAAGAAGGCGAGCGAGGTGCTCGCGACGAGCCCTGCGGACCGCACCGCGCGCTCGGTGATGGAGAAGGTGGCGGCACACCGCTTCACCGGAGGACATGTGATGTCACCTGTCCTGAAGGCCGCGCTTGCGCGGCCGATCTCCCTCGAATTCCGCGACGCGCCCCTGCGGTCGATCTTCGAGGTGATCTCGCGCGGCTACGGCATCAACTTCGTGTTCGACCGGGACGTGCGCCCTGATCTGCGCGCCACCATCTTCGTGCGCGACGCGAACCTCGACGAGGTGATCCGGCTCTCCTCGTGACGAACCAGCTCGACCGCAAGGTCGTGAACGAGAACTCGCTGCTCATCTTCCCGAAGACGCCGCAGAAACAGCGGCAATACGACGAGCTCGTGGTGCACAGCTTCTATCTCCGAATGCGGACGCGAAGCAGACCGCGGCGATGCTGCGCTCGCTGGTGAAGACACGCGATCTCTTCATCGACGAGAAGCTGAATCTGATCGTGATGAAAGACACCCCGGAGGCCGTGCACCTTGCCGAGAAGCTCGTCGCGAGCCAGGACCTCGTCGAGCCCGAGGTGATGCTCGATGTCGAAGTCATGGAGGTATCGGCAAGCCGGGTGCAGGAGCTCGGCCTGCAGTTTCCCCAGAAGCTCTATTACGGCGTTCCGGGAGCAGGGCCGTACCGCACGGCACCGGAACGGACAGTACGACGCTCCCCTTCCCACCGGTCGTGCCCGATCACGAGCGGTGGCTTCAAGGTGTTCGTGCCGAACCCAGCGCTCGTCGCCAACCTGCGCGCTACGGTGGGCGCTGGCAACCTGCTCGCCAATCCGCGCATCCGGGTCAAGAACCGCGAGAAGGCCAAGACCTCCACATCGGTG
>CAVTJG010000003.1:0-19779 GCA_963735025.1 uncultured beta proteobacterium | reverse complement strand
TCGCCACGGGCGCACTGGCGGCGGGCGGCACGCTCGGCATTCTCATTCCGCCCTCGATCGTGCTCATCATCTACGCCATCATGGTCGAGGCAAGCGTGGTGCAGCTCTTCCAGGCGGCGTTCATCCCGGGAATTCTCGCTGCGCTTGGCTACATCCTGACCGTCGCGATCGTGGTGCGCATCGTCCCGGATGCGGGCCCAGCCGGCCCCCGGGCGAGCCGCAGCGAGCGGATCCGCTCGCTGCTCGAGATCTGGCCCGTCCTGCTGATCTTCATTCTCGTGATGGGCGGCATCTACGTCGGCTTCTTCACGCCGACCGAGGGTGCCGGGATCGGCGCGGCGGGCACCTTCCTCGTCGCCGTGACGCAGGGTGGCATGCGATGGAAGGGCTTCGTCGACGCGCTTCTCGGCACCGCGCAGACGAGCGGGTTCATCTTCCTGATCCTGCTCGGCGCCGCGATCTTCAACGCGTTCCTCGGATTCTCGCAGCTGCCGCTCCGCGCCTCCGAGATGTTCCAGGAGTCCGGGCTTCCGCCGATGGTGATCCTGATGACGATGATCGTGCTCTATCTGATCCTCGGCTGCATCATGGATTCGCTATCCATGATTCTCCTCACCGTGCCGATCTTCTGGCCGATCGTTGCCGGACTCGATTTCGGGCTGGAAGGCGAGGACCTGAAGCTCTGGTTCGGGATCATCTCGCTCATCGTCGTCGAGGTCGGGCTGATCACGCCGCCGGTCGGTCTGAACGTGTTCGTGATCCATTCGCTGGCCAAGGATGTCCCGATGATCGAGACGTTCAAGGGCGTGCTGCCCTTCCTCGCTTCGGATGCAATCCGTGTCGTGCTGATCATCGTGTTTCCGGTCATCACCCTGATCCTGCCCGAGCTCCTCGCATAGCGTCCGATCGACAGCCTTTCCGCGGGCCCGGTACCATTCGGGTTCTGCCACCGAGGAGTCGGACCATGCGTGGCGTAGTGTTTCTGGGTGATCGTGAACTCGAGATCCGCGAGTTTCCCGATCCGACCCCGGGCCCAGGGGAAGTCGTGCTTGAAATGAAGGCTTCCGGTATGTGCGGTAGTGATCTGCACGTCTACCGTGCGCCCCGCCAGGGGGCGACGCGGCGACCTCGCTCGGCCTTGGCGGGAAAGGCGAACCAGTGATCGCGGGGCACGACCCTGCGGTGTCGTCGTCGCGCGTGGATCCGGAGTTCCCGACGCCATGGCTCCCATCGGTGCTCGCGTCATGGATCACCACTACGCCGGATGCGGTGTGTGTCCGCACTGTCGGGTGGGCTGGTCGCAGCTCTGCCGCAGCGGCATCACGGTGTACGGCGTCACCGGGCATGGTGGCCACGCGCACTACCTGAAGGTGCCGGCGCGCACGCTCGTGCGGCTGCCCGACGAGCTCACGTTCGAAGAGGGCGCGGCGGTTTCGTGCGGCACCGGCACGGCGTACGGCGCATTGCGCCGGATGAGTCTCGGCGGACATCACACCCTTGCGGTGTTCGGCCAGGGGCCGGTCGGATTGAGCGCCACGCTGCTCGGTGTCGCCATGGGCGCGCGGGTGATCGCGCTCGACATCTCGCCCGAGCGGCGCGCGCTCGCGAAGGATTTCGGCGCAGACGCGGTCGTCGATCCCGGCGAGCGGATGCGGTCGATGCCCTGAAGGAGCTCACTCGCGGCGAGGGGGTCGATCTCGCGATCGAGTGCAGCAGCGCGCCGGGCGCACGGCAGGCCGCGGTACGCAGCGTCCGCACGTGGGGCACTGCATGCTTTGTCGGCGAAGGCGGCAGCGTCTCGCTCGACGTGAGCCCCGATCTCCTGCGCCGGCAGGTGACGTTGATCGGCTCGTGGACGTTCTCGAGCGTCGGCCAGGAAGAATGCGCGCGATTCGTCGCGGATCGGAAGATCCCGCTGAAAAAGCTCATCACTCATCGCTTCAAGCTCGACGACGCCGCGGACGCCTACCGGCTATTCGACACTCAGACGACAGGCAAGGGAGTGATCGTTTTCTGAGTGCGCGCGCCCCCAGGATTCCCGGCAATATGAATCGCCTGAATCACCCCATGATGGTCGGGCTTGCGGCCTTGCTTGTCGCCACGCTGATCGTCGTGTATCCCGCATGGAGTGCCGAGAAGGAACGCAACGACACCACGGGCCTCGACCTCGAGCGGGTCCAGCGCAAGTGGACCGGCGACCTCGACGGAATGACCGAGCGGCACATGATTCGGGCGCTCGTCATCTACAGCAAGACGTTCTATTTCCTCGACGGCGCCACGCAGCGCGGGGCGACCTACGACGCCCTGCACGCATTCGAAGAACAATTGAATCGGAAGCTCGGCAACAAGGTACGCCGCGTCCAGGTCGTGTTCATTCCGATGTCCCGGGACGAGCTGTTGCCGGCGCTCCGCGAAGGACGCGGCGACATCGTCGCGGCCAATCTCACGATCACCCCGGAACGCGAGCAACTGGTGGCTTTCTCCGAGCCGGTCTAGACCGGGGTCAGCGAGCTCGTCGTCACCGGGCCCGGCGCACCGACAATCAAGAGCACCGACGACCTCGCGGGCAAGACCGTTCTCGTCCGCAAGTCAAGCAGCTACTACGAGTGCCTCGAGCACCTCAACGCGAAGCTCCGCAAGGCCGGCAAGGCCCCAGTGAAGATCAAGCTCGCGCCCGAGCAGCTCGAGGACGAGGACCTCCTGGAGATGGTGAATGCCGGCCTCGTCCCGATCATCATCGTCGACAGCCACAAGGCGAAGTTCTGGGCACAGATTCTCAAGTCGATCAAGGTGCACGAGGATATCGCGGTGCGCCAGGGCGGAGATATCGCGTGGGCGTTTCGCAAGGGCAGCCCGAAGCTGGCGGCTGCCGCCAACGCGTTCATCAAGACTCACCGGAAGGGCACCCAGTTCGGCAACATCCTCTATCGCCGCTATCTCGAGAACACCAAGTGGGTGGAAAGCGCGACCTCGAAGGAGGAGCTTGCCAAGTTCGAGCGCACCCTCGACCTCTTCAAGAAGTATGCCGGCCAGTATGAGTTCGACTGGCTGATGCTCGCGGCGCTGGGCTACCAGGAGTCGCGACTCGACCAGAGCGTGCGAAGTTCCGTCGGCGCGATCGGCGTGATGCAGCTGATGCCGACTACCGGCGCCGCGATGAAGGTCGGCGACGTCAAGCAGATCGAGCCGAACATTCATGCGGGCACGAAGTACATGCGCACGATCCTGGATACCTACTTCGCCGATGCGAAGATGGACGAGCTGAATCGCAATCTCTTCGCGTTCGCGTCCTACAACGCAGGCCCGACGCGCGTGGCGGAATTGCGCAAGGAAGCCGAGAAGAGCGGACTCGATCCCAACGTGTGGTTCGGAAATGTCGAGCGCATCGCCGCCGAGCGGATCGGCCGGGAGACGGTGCAGTACGTGAGCAACATCTACAAGTACTACGTCGCGTACAAGCTCATCCTCGAGGAGCGGGCAGAGACGAAGGCGGCACGCAGGGAACTGCGCGGCAAGCCGTGATCTTCAGCACCTCTACCGGTTTGACGCGGGCGCTCTATCCTCTTGATGGCCGTGGCGTTTCTCGGCGCCGCATCTTCTGCGCTGGCGCAGCGTCCGCCGACGGACGCAGAGGTCAAGGCATATCGCGGACTGCATGCCGCAGCGGCGAACGGAAACACTACCGAGATCGGTAAGCTGATTGCCGCAGGTGCGGACCGGGAAGCGCGTGACGACAACGGCCGCACGCCCCTGCATGTCGCTGCGTTCCGCAGACAGTACGACGCGGCGCGGGCGCTCATGCGCCGGGGTGCCGACCCGAACGCGCTCGATGCTCAGCGATACGACATCATCACCATCGCTGCGGTGGCCGACGATCTTCTGATGCTGCAGGTCGCGCTCGAGGGCGGCGCCAGCGCGCGCAACGTGACGAGCCCCTACGACGGCACCGCGCTGATCGCCGCGGCGCACCTCGGCCACGACGAAGTCGTGAAGTTGCTGATCAAGGCCGACGCACCGCTTGACCACGTGAACAATCTCGGCTGGACCGCGCTGATCGAGTCCATCGTCCTGGGCGACGGCGGCCCGCGGCATACGGAGACCCTCCGGGCGCTGGTTGCAGCGGGCGCGAATCCGAACCTCGCAGACCGGCAAGACATGACGCCCCTCGCGCTCGCTCGCGAACGCGGCTATACCTCGATGGTGGCCATCCTGGAGAAGTCCGGCGCGCGGTGACGGATGATCAGGCGGCCCCTGACTGCTTCATCTCCGTGTTCGCGGAGATCCAGGAAGCGGTTGAAAACGCACGTTCTGGATTCCCGCTTGCGCGGGAATGACAGCGCTCTTGCGGTGATTCTTCCGATCACGCCATCTCCGTAGGGACCCAGGAGGCCATTGAGTACGCGTTGTCTGGATTCCCGCTTGCGCGGGAATGACGGCTCTGTTGCGGTGATTCGTCCGATCACGTCATCCCCGCGTAGGCAGGGATCCAGGCGCCATTGAGTACGCGTTGCCTGGATTTCCGTCGCGGAAATAACAGCCTTCTGCGGAGATTGTCTAGGACTTGGGCGGCGGGTGCCGGTACTCGGGTTCCTTTTCGATGTCCTGGCTGAGATGGCTGAGCATCCCGGTGTCGGTGAGCGCCTTGCGCATTCGCTCCGGGATCACCGCGGAGTTCAATGTGCCGTCCTCGTTGATGCGCGCATAGACCCGGGTGGCGCGGCCTTCCGCGACCAGCGCGCCGCTGTCCGCGTTGATCGCCTTGCAATTCCAGTGCAGCGTGCGCTCCCCGATTTTTGCGAGCGTCACCGAGGTCGCGACCCGGTCGCCGTAGGCCGCCGGCCCGATGAACCTGAAGTGGATCTCGCCCATCACGAACGTGGTGCGGTCGTTCTTGATCATCAGGTCGATCGGGAATCCGATCGTGCGGAAGAACTCGTGCTCGGTGTCGTTGAACCAGGCGACGATCCGGGGGTAGTAGACGAGGCCGAACGGGTCGGACTCGCCCCAGTTGACGGTGATTTCCTTCCAGTACATCGCGGTGGTCAAGGCATTCTCCCGGCGCAAAAGATGCGATTATAGGTTCTGGCAAGTTCCCGGAGGCTCGCGATGAGCGCCACGCTCCCTCCGTTCCTGGCCACCGCCATGGCGGCCGTGGCCGCACACAAGCATGCGCCCGAAGCGGCCGTGGTGGAGCGGCTGCGCGCCGCGTTGCCGTTCGATGCCGAGGCGCACGCGGCGATCGAGACCGAGGCGCTGCGCCTTGCAGCCGCCGTTCGGGCCGCGGGCTCGAGCGGCCTTTCGGCGGAGCGCTTTCTCGGACACTACGGCCTCAGCACCCGGGAGGGCGTTGCGCTGATGTGTCTCGCGGAGGCTCTGCTCCGCGTTCCCGACGAGGCGACCGTCGACCGGCTCATCGCGGACAAGCTGGCCAGCGCCGACTGGTCTTCGCACGAATCGGGCGAAAGCCTGCTCATGAACGCCGCCGCCTGGGGTCTCATGCTCACCGGCCGGCTCTACGACTGGCGCACGAGCGCGGGCGGCGGACTTGCCGCCACACTATCGAACGCGGTTCGTCGCCTGGGCGAACCGGTCGCGCGCGGCGCCGTGCGCCAGGCGATGCGCATCATGGCCGAGCAGTTCGTGGTCGGCGAGACCATGGAAGCCGCGCTCGAAGCCGCGGCGGATCGCGAATCGGACGGCTTTCGATTCACCTACGACATGCTCGGGGAGGCGGCGCTCACCGCAGCAGACGCAGAACGCTACGCCACGCGCTACGCCGAGGCCATCGATGCCGTGGCGCGCGCCACCGCGCCGTGCCGACGTCTTCGTTCGTGCGAGCGTGTCGATCAAGCTCTCGGCACTCCATCCGCGCTACGAGCCCGCGCAACGTGACCGGGTGCTCGCCGAGTTGCTCCCGCGCTTGCGTCACCTCGCGCTCGCCGCGCGGGCCGGCGGCATCGCGCTCGTGATCGACGCCGAAGAGGTCGATCAGCTTGAACTGCAGCTCGAGCTCTTCGGAAGGCTCGCCGCCGAACCGGCGCTCATCGGCTGGAACGGGTTGGGTCTGGTCGTGCAAGCCTATCTGAAATGTGCGCCGGAGCTCTGTGATCTGGCTATCGAGTGCGCGCGCGCGACGGGCCGCCGGATTCCGGTGCGGCTGGTGAAGGGCGCATACTGGGATTCGGAGATCAAGCACGCGCAGACGCTCGGCCTGCCCGACTACCCGGTCTTCACGCGCAAGGCCGCGACCGATCTCTCCTATCTCGTCTGCGCCGAGCGCCTGCTTGCCGCGCCGCGCGAGATCTTTTCCGCGTTTGCGACGCACAACTGCCACACGGTCGCGGCGATCCGGCAGCTCGCGCGCGCCGCCGGCGGTCCCGACTACGAGTTTCAGAAACTGCAGGGCATGGGCGATGCACTGTACCGGACGCTGCGTGAGGAGGCGCACCAGGCGCCCGTCCGGATCTATGGCCCGGTCGGCGATCATCGCGATCTGCTCGCCTACCTGGTGCGACGACTCCTGGAGAACGGCGCGAACAGCTCGTTCGTGCATCAGATCGCCGATCCGAAAGTGCCGCTCGCACGCCTCGTGAGCAATCCGGTCGCACAGCTGCCGATGCCCTACGCGACCAACCCGCGCGTCCCGCTTCCCGGCGACCTGTTCCCCGACCGCCGCAACTCGGAAGGTATCGATCTGGCCGATGTTTCCGTGCTGGATTCGATCGCCCGGGCGATCGCGCTCGACCGTGATCGCGCACGCTCCGACCACGGCTCCGTTCCGCAGCGTTCCGAGCCGGGCAATCTCGATGCACTGGTGGGCAGCGTCGCGGACACGCCGACCGCGGCGCTCGACGACGCCATCGCTCGCGCGCAGGCCGCTTTTCCCGAGTGGACGCGGCGCAGCGTCGAGGATCGCGCACGCATCCTCAAGCAGGCCGCCGATGCGCTCGAGGCGTCGCGCCTGGGATTCGTCTCGCTCCTCGCGCGCGAAGCCGGCAAGACCTTCGACGACGGCGTTGCAGAAGTGCGCGAGGCGGTCGATTTCTGCCGCTACTACGCGACCGAGGCGCGCCATCGATTCACGCCGCAGGCGCTGCCGGGGCCGACCGGCGAATCGAATCGCCTCTCGCTGCACGGACGCGGCGTCTTCGCGTGCATCAGTCCGTGGAATTTCCCCGCTGGCGATCTTCACCGGCCAGGTCGTTGCCGCCCTCGCTGCAGGCAACACGGTTGTCGCCAAGCCGGCAGAGCAGACGCCGCTCGTCGCGCGCCGGATGGTCGCAATCCTGCACGAGGCGGGCGTGCCGGCCGATGCGCTGGCGCTCGCGATCGGCACGGGCGAGACGATCGGCGCGCCGCTCGTCGCCGATCCGCGCATCGCGGGCGTGGCATTCACCGGCTCGGTCGATACGGCGCAGCGCATCAACCGCGCGCTCGCGGCGCGCGAAGGGGCGATCGTGCCGCTCATCGCCGAGACCGGCGGTCTCAACGCGATGGTCGCCGACTCCACCGCGCTCGCCGAGCAGGTCGTCCGTGACGTCATCGCCTCGGCGTTTCGGAGCGCAGGCCAGCGTTGCTCGGCGCTGCGTATTCTCGCGCTGCAGTCGGACAGCGCCGATCGAGTGATCGAGATGCTGTCAGGCGCGATGCAGCTTCTGCGACTGGGCGACCCGGCGCGACCGGAAACCGACGTCGGACCGCTCATCGACGCTGAGGCGCTCGCGGCGCTCGAGAATTATCGGAACGGGCTCGCCGCGCGCGCGAAGTGCATCGGTGCCGTGCCACGTCCCGACGATCTGCCGCGCGGCCATTACTTCGCCCCGGTCGCCTACGAAGTCGACCAGGATGACCTCCCCGACCGGGAAGTGTTCGGGCCGATCCTGCACGTCGTCCGCTACGAACGCGCCGATCTGCCGCAGTTGCTCGCGCGCATCGCTGCACCGGGCTACGGGCTCACGCTCGGCATCGCCAGCCGCATCGACGGCTTCGTCGACGAGGTCATGCGCACGCTGCACGACGGGCAACACCTATGTGAACCGCAGCATGATCGGCGCGGTGGTCGGCGTGCAACCCTTCGGCGGCGAGGGCCTCTCCGGCACCGGCTTCAAGGCGGGCGGGCCGAACTATCTCCTCCGCTTTGCGCTCGAGCGCACGCTCACCGTCAACACCGCCGCGATCGGCGGCAATGCCGCCCTGCTCGCGGGAGGCGAGTGAGGCGCGCGCCGGATTCTGGCCGAACTGCTTACTGCGCGCGAGGAGCGCCGGCATGGCCGCGAACAGCACGAGCAACACGATGTAGACCGTCCCGGACACGGGCTCGCGACTTGCAAGGTACTCGGCGATTGAAATTCCGCGCAGCCCCAGCACGAGCGTGAGCTCCGCACACAGCAGCAACCCCAGTGCGACGAGCCCCATCCCGATGCGTGCGCGCCACGTTGGCGCCACGTCGAATCTGCGCACCGTCCAGCGCGCGGCAATCACGATGGCCACGAGCATGAGCGGCGCCTCCATCAGCTCCGCCCACATCACGCCCACCCGCGGGACGACGAGCAACACGCGAATGACACCTAGCACAAATCCTGCGGCGAAGACGAGTGCGAAATAAACCGGGCCGGACATCAGGCGCCGCCGCTCTTCGCCCGGCTCCGGGCACGGGTATCCCCTGCCACGGCTGACCGCGCGCATTCGTTCGCCACCCCTTCGCGAATGATTTCCGCCAGACGCAGCGTGGCCGGGCCGGCGTGTTCGCGGTCCGCGAAGATCAGATAGAGATCGGCGAAACGCTCACCGCCTTCGCCGAGGTTGAGCGCCCTCAACGTGCCCGACTTGAGCTCCTCGCGAATCATCTCCTCGGGAAGCCACGCGAACCCGTAGCCCGAGCGCGCCGCCTCGATCGACGAGGAAAGTTGACTGACGACCCAGCGTTGGGTCGACTGCACGGAAGTCTGCGTTGCGCGCTCCGGACTCGACTCGCGCACGACAAGATGCCGGTGCGCACGCAGGTCGCGCATCGTGAGCTTTCGACCGAGGCGGTGGAGCGGATGGTCCGGGTTCGCGGCGAGCACAAAGCGCAGGTGCATGAGCGGCTCGCCGATGAAACCAGGTGGGACACTCCCGAATATCGCCAGATCTGCCTCGCCTGCCGCCAGCGCATCGGTCCGGTGCCCGAGCACCGATTCGATCACCTCGATCACCGTGTGCGGACTCTCCTTGCCGAGCCGATCGAGGCATTCGAGCAGCAGCCATGTCGGGAAGACGGTCTCGACGATCAGACGAATCTCGGCCTCCCAGCCCGCCGAAAGTCTCTGAGCCGACCGCTCGAGTTGCGAGGCCTCGTCGAGCAGGTACTGGGCGCGGCGATAGAGGAGCTCGCCCGTCGGCGTGAGGTTTGCCTTGCGCCCCTTGATCTCGAAGGCTTTCACGCCGAGCTGCGATTCGAGCTGTTGCAACGCGTAAGTGATCGAGGACTGGCTCTTGTGCAGCGCTTCGGCCGCCTTCGCGTAGCTCCCGGCATCCACCACCGCCAGCAGCGCACGCCATTGTTCGAGGGTGATTCTCGGTGCGGGCATATGCTCCGTTCAATCTATGGATCCGATCGTTCTGGCCAGTATTTTGCGCTTTTTAATCGATTCCGTCGGAACCATACTCGATCGCGAAGGCTCGGATCAAGGTCACGTCCCCGAGCCCAGAGATTGCTGGATCAACCGTATCGAGATGGCGAGGTGAACCGTGAAAACCCTTCTTCAGATCAACACGAGCATCTTCTCGGCCGGCGGCCAGTCGAGCCTGCTTGCCGATCGCTTTGTCTCCACATGGCGCGCGGCCAACCCCGGCGGCCGCGTGATCGTACGCGACCTGGCGCGCGACCCCGTGCCGCACATCGATGCCGAGCGCTTCGGCGCATTCATCGCCAAGCCTGGCGAGCGCACTCCCGCGCAGCAGGGCATCGCCGCACAGTCGGATGCGCTGATCGACGAGATCCGCGAGGCTGATGTGATCGTGCTTGGCCTGCCGCTGTACAACTTCGGCCTGCCCTCGACGCTCAAGGCCTATTTCGATCACATCGCGCGCGCGGGCGTCACGTTCCGCTACACCGACAAGGGGCCCATCGGGCTGATGACGGGAAAGAAGGTCTACGTCTTCGCCACGCGCGGCGGCTTGTACGCCGGGACGCCGCGCGACACCCAGACGCCCTACGTGCGCGACTTCCTCGCGTTTCTCGGGATGCGCGACGTCGAGTTCGTATATGCCGAAGGACTTGCCATCAACGAATCGGCAAAGCAGAAGGCGCTGGCCGAAGCGCGCACCAGCATCGACCACCTGTTAACGACGGAGCTGGAGGCCGCCTGAGGGCGATGACCTGCTTCGATCACTCATCGAGATGAGACGCTGAATATGAACACTCAAATGAACATGAAACTGCAAAACGCCGCCCTGCTCTCCGGGCGCCTCTTGCTGTCCTTGATCTTTATTGTTTCGGGACTCGGCAAGGTCGCCAACTTCTCCGGCACTGCCGCATACATGGCGAGCGCCGGCCTGCCATTCGTCGATCTACTGTTGGTTCTGACGATCGTGGTCGAGCTGGGCGGTGGCCTCTTGCTCGCGCTGGGCTGGAAGGCCAGGTGGGCCGCGGCGGCGATCTTTCTGTTTCTGATTCCGGCGACGCTGGTCTTTCACGCGTTCTGGGCAATGCCGGCAGAGCAGGCATCCATGCAGCAGATCCAGTTCATGAAGAATCTCGCAATCATGGGTGGAATGCTGGTCTTCGCCGCGCTCGGTCCCGGTGCGTGGGCACTCGAGAGAATCAGGTCCGCGCAGTAGATCGTGCGTCCCGCTACTGGTTGGAATCCGGGAAAATGGGTGCCAACGGGGCAAGCGAATCATTGTTGTCCGGTGCGTAAACCGGAGCCGGATTGGTTTGATCCGGCCCTAGTGCGGGGCTGTTCGGCACGGCGTTCGGCCCTAGCGCCGGGTCGTCGGGCACGGCGTTCGGACCGAGGACCGGGTTCGGATTCGTCTGGTCCGGCGCGAGCGCGGGATTGTTCGGCACGGCATTCGGTCCGAGCGCCGGATCGGCCGGCACGCCGCCCGGACCGAGGACCGGCGCGGGCGGTGGGGGTTGTTGAGCAAGCGCCGAGCTGCCGCCCATCGCCAGCCACCCCATCGCGATGGCGACGCACACGAGGGCGATGCGCCGATATCCGAAGCATTGAACGTGCGTCATGGGCGCTCCTTTCAACGCTATTCTGCCACGGCCGCGGCCGTGGCACCGCTGCTCAGTTGAGATCGTCGTCCTTGTAGATCTTCGTCCCCTGGATTGTGAGGGATGCCGAAAGCCCGGTCTCGGTGATCTGATAGAGATAGACGCCGGGCATGACCGACGCTGCACCGGCGAAAGTTCCGCCTTTATCGGCGTACATGGCCGATGCGCTCGCCTGGCCGCCGAATTCCCATCCCTGGTTGATGAAGTCGCGCATCGCACGGTACGTCTCGAAAACGAAGATCAGCCGGTCCTTCTTGATGCCGAACCCTAATCCCCCCTGCACCTGCACCATCTTCATGTAGGTGTCGCGGTGGGTGCGGTTGTTGACGACGACACCCTTTCCGGTCGTGCCGCCACCAAAGAAAATCTTGATCCCGAAGGTGCTGAAAACCGCGTACCCGGCCGCATGCTCCACGGCATAGCGGGCGCCAGGGCTGATCTCGTACAGCGTCGCGAGCGAGTCGTGCGCCATCTCGCGTACCTGATGGCGCTTCTGGATGATTTCCGTCTCGTCAGACTGCGCAAGTGCCGGACTGGTAGACAGGCAGGAGGCCGCGGCAAACGCGGCAAGTAGCAGACGCACACGCATGAAAGTTCCTTTCGCTGAGCAGAAGATTTGGGTCGAAATTGGATGTCCGGTCGAGCGGTGCCGCTCTCCAGGGGGCGCCTTCGCGCAGGGCTTCAGCGCATCACGAATTCGGCGTGATGCCGCGCACTTCGTCGAAGCGCCGCGCGAAGATCGCCGCCCACTTGTCGAACGCGTCCTTCGCGTAGCTCCAGCTCGTGAATGACTCCACGTAGCCGTTCGCCCAGGCCGTGACCGCGCCGGTGACGCCCTTCTCGAGTTCGTCGGCGTACTTGCGCCCGATCTCGTTGTCGGCGCACTCGGCGACCACGCGTCCGGACACACCGTCCCGAAATTGAACTGCGATGCCGGTGTCGCCCATATAGGGGGTGGATCCCGCGGGACGGCCGGTTGCCGCGCCTGACCCCATCTCGGCAACGAAGCCATAGGGCACCGCCGTGCCGGCCAGACTGTCCAGCGTATTGGTGGGGGTAAGCTCCGTCAGCGCGATGCGTACCCGGAGCACACCGGGGCCGCTCTTGGTCACGATCTGTGCTTCCGGTCTCGTGGCCTTCACCAGCGCGGCGTGGAAGTAATCGAGCAGCATCTTGAGATCGGTTGGATCGATCGGGTTCGGCTTGGCTCCCTGCTTGAGATAGACGTGGATGCGCTCGAACAGCACCTTGTCGTAGCGCTTCCAGTCGACGTTCGTGTCGCGCCAGCACAGCATCCCTTCGTCGCCGGCGACCGGCCGAAGCCGCGCGAAGTCGCTGAGGAACCCGGTGCGGGTGATCGCGGATTTATCGGACGCGACGACGTTCTGGTCGGTCCCCACGCTCACGCCGCCGCTCGAGGAGCATCCGGTGAGGAGGAGAGCGCCCGCAATCGTCCAGGCGGTGAGGAAGTGCCCAATGGGCGAACTTGTTTTCATGTGGATCATGACTTTCGGTTTCGGGTGGACGGGACTGGAGATCTGGCGGGATGCGCGATTGCACGGATTTCCGGCACGACCGCGTATGCGGCGCGCGCAAGTATGCCGTGGAACGTGATTTGCCGTCTCCCGGCGACCGGGTCCCGCGAGCATTGACCGATCAAATGCGTGGCTCCATAATGGTTCCGTTGGAACCATTATGGAGCCAAACGGGACATGAATCGCGGGACATGAATGAAGGACACGAATAGGAGACACAAATGCCCGTCAATCTCTCGGTAAAGAATGTTCCCGATGCGCTCGCCGACAAGCTGCGCTCACGTGCCCGACGCAACCACCGCTCGCTGCAGCGCGAGCTGATCTCGATCCTCGAGCACGCGACCCAGGATGGGGTCGCCTCAGCCGACGACACGGCTGGCCCCGGCGCAGGCCGACTGACGATCGAGAAACTCGCAGAACGCGCCCGCACGCTGTTTCCCAAGGGATCGCCGAGTTCGGTGGAGATCATCCGACAGCAGCGCGACGGCCGTTTTGGCACCGAGTGGGCGCGCAGCGGCCGCCATTCAGCCAAATAGGCGTGGCGCGTCTCTTCGTTGCCGAGCCGCCGGCAGCGTATGCTCGGCGGCCCCGGCTGGTAGTCGACGCAAGCGTCCTCGCGGCCGCCGTCTTCGCCGAAGCGGCACTCGACGACGCCATGGCCTGGATGCGCGGCCGCGCGCTGTGCGCACCGCAACTCGTCGACTACGAGCTCGCCAACGTCGCGTTGAACAAAGTCAAGCGGCGGTCGGTCACCGGCGCTGCGGCAGTCTCCGCGCTCGACGCGCTCGCGTCACTGGATCTTGAACGCCATGCAATCGCCCCGAGCGAAGTGCTCCAGCTCGCGATGCAATACGGGCTCACCGCCTACGACGCAGCCTACTTGTGGCTCGCGGGAAATCTGCAGGCGCCGTTGGCCACGTTCGATGCGGCGCTGGGCGCCGCGGCCCAAAAACATCTCGGTGGCAGCGGCACGGCCTGAGTGCTTAGAAGGCATGGCGGTCGAGAGCCTGCCACGTCGTCTCGTTAGTCGCCCGCTTTTCCCTCTCCCTTTGCCGCGATCGGCGTCCCGCCAGGATCGAGCAGCGTCGCGGCCGGCGTGGAATCGAAACTGCCGCCCAGCGCGAGATACAGCCGGATGCGATTCGCGCCCTGGGCGCTGCGCAGCTTGATGAGCGTCGCTGCGGTGCCAAGCTGCGCCGTCTGCAACTGCGCTACCCACAGCAGGTCCCGGCGCCCCGCTTTGTACTGAACGGTAGCGATGTTTACCGCTGCAACGCGGTCCGTGAGTGCGCGCTGCTCGAACGGGATGCGCTTCACCAGGAGCTGCTCGTTTGCGAGTGCGTCCTCGGCCTCGCGAAACGCTGCCAGTGCGACAGAGCCGTACCGGGCCACCGCCCGCGCCTGCTGCGCCGTGGCGATCTCGACTTGCGCCCGCAGCGCGCCACCCTCGTAGATCGGAATCGACACGCCGATCCCGGCCGAGGCGAGCCACGGATTGAGGCGCAGCAGCGAAAGGATCTGATCGCCGAGGCGCCCGCCGACGAGCGAGATCGAGAAGTCGGGCAGCAGCGCGAGCGTCGCGGCCTCCTGCTGGCGGAAAGCCGCGATCACCGCTCGCTCCGCAGCGATGATGTCGGGCCGCCGTTCAAGAAGTGCCGCGGGCACCCCTGCGCCGGCAAGCGGCGGCAGTTGCGGATAGGCCGATGCCACCTCGAGCTCGGCTGCCGGGTAGCGCCCGAGCAGCACCTCGAGGATGCGGCGCGTCTCGCCGTACGCTTCGCGCGCCTGCTCGAGCTGGCTTTGCGCGGTCTCGAGCTTCGCGCGTACGTCGACCACGTCCAGATCCGAGTCCTTGCCGGCAGACCGCCTGACAGTCACCAGTGCGAGCAGGTCCTCGTACACCTTTACGGCCTGCTCGCCCAGCGCCACGAGCTGGCGCGTCTCGATCGCGAGATACCAGGTCTTCGCCACCAGAGCGGCCAGCGATTGTCGCGCGTACGCGTAGTCGAGCGCGGTAGCCTCGAAGCCTGCTTCGGCCGCCGCACGCTGGGCGCGCAGTCGGCCCCAGAGATCGAGCTCCCATGCGACGCCGGCATAACCGAGCGTACTGTAATAGTTGCTGGTCTGATCCTTATCGCGCGTGACGTTGCCGCCGAGTTGCACGCCGACCTGCGGCAGCAGCTGCGCGCCGACCACCACGACGTTCTGCTGCGCGATTCGCACGCGCTCGGCAGCCTGGCGGAGATCGAGATTGTGCGCAATCGCCTCGGCGACGATGGCGTCGAGCGCGGGATCGTTGAACGACCTTAGCCAGTCGTCGGAGACTGCGCGCGCAACCGGGTCGGCTTTCCACGCGGGGGGAATGCGCGTCTGCGCCGGCAGTGCCTGCTCCAATACCTCGGGCTGCGTGGGCGGCGTCTTCAGCGCACAGCCGGCGAGCGCCGCGGCAATTGAGAGCGCCACGGCTAGGAGAGCGTCATTCCCGCGCACACGGGAATTGAGTCCACGAAATATTTCGACGTCTCTGGATCCCAGCTTGCGCGGGGATGACGGATTGCAGGCGCGCATCAACCGGAGAAGGGGTAGATGAAGTTGAGCCACGTATAGCTTCTGATGCCGATCTTGCGCAGGACCACGAACGCGCTCTTCGGATTAGTGTAGATCGCTGCGCGACCCTGGGTGCCGATCGGAAACCTGGACTGATCCGCGCCGTCCATTCGGATCGCGACAGCGAACTGGCCCTGCGGAAGCTCGGTCGACACATACTGGAAGTTCGGCAGCGTGCCGCTCGGCAACATCTGCCCGGCACCGCTGCCCTGCCAGATGGCCTCGACCTTGCCCGTAAAGATCTGGCCAGGATAGAGATCGAGCGCGACCTCGACGGCTTGACCCGGCTTGACGAACTTCAGGTTCTCCTGGAAGTAATTGGCGAGGAGGTAGCGGTCGGCATCGGCGATGAACGACGCGATGGCGCCGAACCTAATCTCGCCGGCCACCATGCCCGGACGCACCTGCAGGTTGATGATGTAGCCGTCCTCCGGCGCCACCATCAGCGTGTTGTCGAGGTAATAGCGGGCCTGATCGAGCTCCGCCTGGATCGCGGCGACTGTCGTGTTGACGCCGTTGATTTCCGACGTATAGCGCAGCTTGGCGCGCGTCTCCTCCGCCTGCGCTTCCTTGATGCCCGCCTCGTAGGCAGCCACCTGCGCGGTCCACTTCTGCGCGTCTTCCTCGGGCCCGGCGCCCTGCTTCGCGAGATCGGAGGAAAGCTTGAGCTGATACTTCGCGTACGCCAGCTCGGCCTGCAGCTTGACGATCTTCTGTGCGTTGATCTGGATGTCCGCCTTCAGGACGAGCACATCCTGCTTCGCCTTGGCGAGCGAAGCCTCGAGCTGGTTGACCTTGTACTGATAGGGACGCCGGTCGAACTGGAACAACGGCTGCCCCTTCTTCACCGGTACGTTCGGTTGCACCAGGACGGCGGTGACCAGCGTCGGCTCGGACAGGCGTGGAATGAGTTGGATCGTGTGCTGGATGATCCGCGCCTCGGTCGCGAGCGGCGTGACGAAGCGCAAGCCGATCAGGAAGATCAGCATCAGATGCACCACGAAGAACGCGGAGAAGAAGCCCCAGCCGATGGTGAAGTTGAGCCATCTGAACTTGAAGAAGACGAGCCAGACGACGAATCCGTAGGCGAACAGCAGAACGAAACCCAGGAGCATGCGTGACTTCCGTCAGGCCTTCGTGCCGTCTTTGTCCGGTGGCGGGGGCGCTGACGAATCGCGCGCCGACGTCGTCGAACCCGTCGTTTTCGTGCGCTCGCGCGACTTGCGCGGGTCGTCCGTCAGACGCGCGATATCTTCGTCGATCGCCCTGGCCTCCTCCTTCGGAAACCGACGAATGTCTACGATGTCAGTGGGCTTGAACGCCCAGATGAACGCCTGCACCCACGGCAGGATGGTCGGCAGCAACCCGGCCCAGCCCATCAGCTTGACCGCTTCGGCTTCCGGGTGCTTGCGCGCAATGGCGATGCGCCCTGGCAGACCGGCGATCCAGATATAGATCAGCATTCCCGCGCCGCCTGCCAGTGCCGCCGTGGCAAACGTCGCGTAGTCCCAAAAGTCCAATTCGAATCCGAGCATCTTGAAACCCTCCGTTCACGAACCATTTGACCGCGACCCTTGCGGACCTCGTCGCGCGAGATGGTATACGCATTAACGCCCCGGACGTATTCCGGCGCGCTTCACGCCCGCAGCACTTTCCCCCTCCGTACGGGCACCAGCCCCCAGCGGCCCTCCGCAATGGCCCCGGGCGCGATCCGCAACAGGTCGGATCCCGTACGCAATGCGTTGGGCGGGCAGGTCATGGGCTCGATCGCGACGGCACAGTCGCCGTCGCGACGTGTCGCTCAGCGTGTCGCCCGTGTACACCATGAGGTACCTGAACGCGGAATCGACCCACAAGCTGACGCGTCGACCGCCGTCGGGCGCTGCCAGGACGGCACGCGCGCGGCCGTCGGCACCCCGCGAAAGATCCGTGTAGCCCGTGTCGAGCCGCAGCGATCCGATGGGCCGCGGAGCAGTGAAATCCCGATCCGACCCGGCGACCGGTTCGCTTCCGATCGGCAGCTCGCGGTCATCCGTCACCAGATGTCGCGTGGCAGGAATCTGCAGAACCGCGTCATCGATCGCCATCCCCACCGTCAGGTACGGGTGGAACCCGATCCCGAAAGGCGCGGCAACGGCCGACACGTTCCGCGCGCGCATGGAAACCGTGAGGCCACTCTCGTCGAGCCGATATCCGATCTGCAGGTCGAGCTGCCATGGGTACCCCGGCTGGGGGTGAAGCACGCAGGACAGCTCAACTCCATCGGCCGACTTCGACGCAGCTCCCACGGGAGCCAGCGCACGAGCCCGTGAATCGCGTTCTGCAACTCGGGCTCGTCGAGCGCCGCCTGCGCGTCGCGACCCTCGAACCGGTACTTTCCACTGTCGAGCCGGTTCGGCCAGGGAGCCAGCACCTGCCCGCGGCCGCTGGGCGCCCACTCGTTCACACCGAATCCGTCGATGATGTCCATGTCGTCCAACGAATAGTGGCGCAGCGTTGCGCCCACCTCGGTCACGATCGCCCGATGCGCGCCGTGACGAATCTCGTGCTGCTCGCCCGACGGCGGCGAGTCGAGCCAACCGCGCTCATCTGTTTCCGGCGGCAGACCCGCGCGCGCCCCCGCCTGCGTGAGGGCCACGGCGCTCGCGATGAGCGTCAGGTGGGTGAACGCCTGGGGAAAGTTGCCGATCAGTCGCTGATTCGCCTGGTCGTACTCCTCCGCAAACAGTCCGAGATCGTTTCGAAGAGCGAGCAGCCGGTCGAAGAGCGCCCGCGCTTCGTCGACTCGGCCGAGCATCGCCAGATCGATGACCAGCCAGAAGCTGCAGGCGAGGAACGCGCCTTCACCCGGCGGCAAGCCGTCGGCCGCGTCCTTGTCCGGGATGTACCGCATCACGAACCCGTCCCGCACGAGCTCCCGCTGGATGGCATCCACGGTGCCCACGACGCGCGGGTCGCTTGCAGGCAGGAATCCGACCTGCGGGATCAGCAGCAGCGCCGCGTCGAGCTGCGTAGACCCGTAGTACTGGGTGAACGTGTTCCGCTTCGCATCGTAGCCCTTCTGGCACACTTCCTCGTGGATCTCGTCCCGCATCCGACGCAACCTTCCAGCGAGGTCTCGTCGCCCGCCTCTTCGGACATCTTCACGAGCCGGTCGGCGGCGACCCAGGCCATCACCTTCGAGTGGACGAATTGACGCCGGGGTCCCCGGACCTCCCAGATGCCGTCGTCGGGTTCGCGCCAGTGCTCCTCGAGCCACCTGACCATGACCCTGCGCGGGATCCAGCCCTTCGGCGACTGGCGCCATGCCGAGCCTCCGCGCCCGTAGATCGCGTCGGCCAACTCGCCATACACGTCGAGCTGCCGCTGTCCCGAGGCAGCGTTTCCGACCCGCACCGGAGCGGACCCCTCGTACCCCGTGAGCCAGCCGAGCTCGTACTCGTCGAGCCGGCGCTCTCCTCCGATCCCGTACATGATCTGCAAGTCTTCGGGGTCGCCTGCGACCGCGCGGATGACCCAGTCGCGCCATTTGGTCGCCTCCTCCACGTATCCCGCAGACATGAGCGCGTCGAGCGCGAGCGCCGCATCCCGGATCCAGCAGAACCGGTAGTCCCAGTTCCGCACGCCGCCGAGGAACTCGGGAAGGGACGTGGTGGCCGCAGCCACGATCCCGCCCGTGGGCGCGTAGGTGAGCGCCTTGAGCGTAATGAGGGAACGCTCGACCTCTTCCTTCCACGCCCCCTTGTAAGTCGAACGACCCGACCAGGTGCGCCACCAGGCGTCGGTCTTGTCCACGGCCTTGGCGGGATCGAGCGGCCGCGGCGCAGCTTCCCAGGACAGGTGCCACGTCAGGACGAAGCAGACGCGCTCGCCTTCGCGCACGGAGAATGCCGCCTCGAGCGCATGCTCCCGTGCCGAGATCGGCACGTCGGCGCGCAGTTCCAGCGCCTCGGGGCCCGCCCCGGCGCTCACAACCTGTCCATTGACGCGTATCCACGGCGCGGTCTTGCCGTAGTCGAACCGCGGGTTGAGCCGAACGGACATCGGTACGGTGCCGCGCACCCCCTGCACGATGCGGACAAGACGCGGATGTGACTCGCGCATGGGCATGCAGTCGACAATCCGAACCGTACCGCCGGCCGTCTCGAAATCCGTCTCCAGAACGAGCGTCGAGGGGCGATACCGTCGCGTCACGCCCACGACCTGCTCAGCCGGTGCGATACACCATCTCCCGTTGTCCTGCGTCCCGAGCAGGCTCGCAAAACAGGCGGGCGAATCGAAGCGCGGCAGGCAGAGCCAGTCGACCGAGCCATCGATGCCCACCAGCGCCACGCTGTGGAGATCGCCGATCAGCCCATAGTCTTCGATGCGAAG
>CAVTJG010000002.1:0-238455 GCA_963735025.1 uncultured beta proteobacterium | reverse complement strand
GCGCCGGCGGCGGTGACGTATTCGGTGACCAGGCGAGATTCGCTGGCGCGCGAGAAGTTGCGGCGGGTGACGAGGAGCGCGCCCTCGGCCGCCGCGGTCACGCTCTGGAAGTCAGCACCCATCAGTGCGGCAGGCGTGTCCAGGATCACGACGTCGTAGTGCGAGCCGAATCCGGACAGCATCGCGCCGAAGGCGGGACGGCTGAGCAGTTCCTGCGGATTGGGCGGCGCGGCGCCCGCGGGCATCACGGAAAGCCCGAGCAGGCCGTGGATGCGCTGGATCACGTTCTCGTTGCCGCGCCCCGCAAGAATTGCGGAGAGTCCGACGCGGTCGGGAAGCTGGAAGATCTCGTGCTGGCGCGGATTGCGCAGGTCGGCGTCGATGAGGAGCGTGCGCTCGCCGAGCTGCGAGAAGACCACCGCGAGGTTCGCCGCGAGGAAGCTGCGGCCTTCGCCAGGCCGGGCGCTCACAACAGCGATCGACTTGTGCGGCGGATCGGCTTCGTACCAACGCAGCAGCAGCTGCGTGCGTAGCGCGCGGAGCGCTTCAACCGGCGCGGTGAACGGTGCATAGGCGGCGACCACTTCGCGGCTGACCGCGTCGTCGTCGAGCGCAAGATAGGGATAGTCGAACTGCCGGGCGAGCGCATGCTGCACGTTCGCGCGCGTGACCAGGCCCAGCTTCACCGCGGCATCGCCAAAGCGCATGTCGTGCGTGCGCGCGTAGCGCATCACCGACTCGGCGTCGGTCGCGCTCAGGTGACGGCTGTCGATCAGCAGCGCGCCGATCGAGCGGTCGCGCTTCGGCATTTGCGACTGTGACTGCGCGTTCGGCTGCGGGGCTTTTTGCGGATGCAGGGGGCGTTGATTCATGTCCATGATCGTCCCCGGCTCAGGCGCTCGTGGGTCGGTGGGGCAGGAGACGCATGCGCTTCGTCACGGCCCGCGGACGGCGTGCATGGGGCAGCACCGCCAGCAGCGGCACTTCGAGTTCTTCGGTGACGTCGGCTTCCGTGCGCACGCGCTTGTCGAGCGATTCCATGATCAATGCGATGAGGACACCGAGCACGGCGCCGAGCACGACCGCCAGCGCGAGATTGAGCGGCCAGTTCGGAAAGGACGGCCGGATGGACTCGACGGCCGGGCTCAGGATCGCCGCGCTGGGCTGCATGGCCGAAAGCGAGGCAGCAGAGGCTTGTCCGGTAGTCCCGACTGCGCGGCGTGCGCCCTCGAGCTGGATATCGACATTGGTCGACGCATAGGCTTCCGCAAATGCATTTGCGACGGATGCCGCGAACGCGGGGTCCGCGCCGGAGAACTTGATGCTGACGACGCTCGATTCGCGAACGGGTTCGGCGTCGAGCTGCTTGAGCAGGCGATCGGCGATCCAGACCTTGAGCGAGCCGCGGCCTTGTGTGGCGTCGCGCCAATCCTGCTGGATGCGCTGGCTTTCGTTCAGCTTGAGGGCGTCCACGACTTTCAGGGCGACATTGCGGCTCTGGATGATCTCGATCTGGGTGGCCAGGTGCTCGGGGCGCGTTTGCCCGGAGACGAGCATGCCGGAGGCCGGGTCGGGGCCTTTCCACTCGAGCAGCACGGACGCGCTTGCCATCCAGCGGGCAGGTAGCAGGGCGCTCACCGCAACGGCAATGACCACGGCCACGAGCAGCGTCGTTAGCACGACGTAGCGGCGAGCATTCAGGACGGTGACGAACTGGTTAAGAGACATGGGTAGGGCAGGGCCGGCCAGGGGTCATTGGGCCGTTGGGCCTTTTATAGCAGGAAGATATTGATTTTGCGGCTAAAGGGCCTGAAACGTTACGCCCTTGCCGCGCGGTGCGCAAGGGCAGACTGCTCGCCCGGGTCGGTGGGTGCGCTACTCGATGTCGCGGCGCGGATTGAAGTTCGCGACGCGCGCGAGCTGCTCGTAGAAACCGCGCTCGACGAGCGTCGCAGGCCGGTTCGGCACGACGATGCTCACCGCCAGGAAAAGGTCGCCCCGCTTGCCGTCACGGGTGGGCAGTCCCCGCGCCGGGACGAGAAGCTGCGCACCGTTCTGCGTACCGGGCGGAACCTTCACCGGTACGTCGCCATCGAGCGTCGGTACCTTGATCTTCGCGCCGAGCGCCGCTTCCCATGGGGCAATCGGCAGCCGCATCTCGAGGTCGTCGCCGAGGAGCTTGAACACCCGGTGCCGCGCAAGATTGACCGTCACGTAGAGGTCGCCCGGCGGACCGCCCCAATGGCCGGGTCCGCCCTGACCCTTGACGCAGATCTCCTCGCCATGGCGGACGCCCTTGGGGATCGGCACCTTGATGTTGCGGCGGGCGTTGCGCAGCGTGCCGTCGCGGCCGCGCTCCGTCACGTCGTAGCCGACGTTCACCCGGGCGCCCCCCACCACGTGCTCGAGCGAAATATCCACCGTGATGCCGTAGTCCTCGCCCGGCATCGGCTCGGTCGACTCGGACTCGGGTCGCGACCGGCGCGCCGAGCGCTGATCGTCGCCCTGGCGCTTCGGTGCGCCGGAGCCGGCCTGCCAGTCCGGCCAGTCAGAGTAGGGATCGGCGCCGACGTGGCTCGGGGCGATGCCGCGTTCCAGCATCGCGCTCAGCGCTTCGTAGGCCTCGACGACTTCCTTGAAGCGCTCTTCGGCGTACGGTTCTTTGGAGACATCGGGGTGGAAGCGCTGGGCGAGGCGGCGGTAGGCGAGCTTGACCTCCTCGCCGGACGCGCCCCGATTGACGCCGAGGATGGCGTAATAATCCTTCGCTATTTCCATCCCAGTACTTTCCTGCCGCCGCTTTTCCCCGGGGAAGAATGCAGCGTACGGTGCGAGCAGGCAAGCTCGCGCCTGCGATCCTGCCGGCAGCGTGACCTGTTTCACACGCTTCTCATGCCGACAGTTCGCTTTCCCCCGATCCTTGGACATCGCGCCATTCTAATATGTGGAGCGGCCGCATTTCGCACGGCGCGCAGGATGACTCGCCCTAGAGCGGACGCCCGATCCCGAAATAAGTGAAGCCCAGGCCGCGGAGCTCGATCGGATCCCAGATGTTGCGGCCGTCGAAGAGCGCCGGGGTGCGCAGCAGCGACCGGAGCCGCTCGAAGTTCGGGCGCCGGAAGTCGTGCCACTCGGTCACGAGCACGAGCGCATCGCATCCCGTCGCGGCCGCATACATGTCCCCGTGCACTGCGACGCGGTCGCCGTAGCGCTTCGTGACGTTCTCCATCGCGGCGGGATCATGCGCCGCCACCTTGGCGCCGGCTTCGAGCAGCCGATCGATGATGGCGATCGCCGGCGCCTCGCGGATGTCGTCGGTTCCCGGCTTGAATGCGAGGCCCCAAACGCCGATCTGCTTGCCGCGCAGATCGCCGAAGTGGCGCTGCATCTTGTCGACGAGGACTGTCTTCTGGCGGGTGTTCGCCGCATCTGCGGCCGCGACGATGCCGAGCGGCGCGCCCGCATCGTCCGCGGTTCGACGCAGCGCCTGGAGATCTTTCGGAAAGCACGACCCGCCGAAGCCGGTGCCGGGGAAAAGGAAGTTCGGACCGATGCGCGGATCGGCGCCGAGCGCGCGACGGACGCGCTCGATGTCCGCTCCCACCTTCTCCGCGAGATTGGCGAGCTCGTTCATGAACGAGATGCGGGTGGCGAGCATCGCATTGGCCGCGTACTTGGTGAGCTCGGCCGAGCGGGTGTCCATCACCTGGAGCCGATCGTTGGTGCGCACGATCGGCGCATAAAGGGCGCGCAGCCGGTCCTGGGCACGCTCGTCGTCGGTGCCGACCACCACCCGGTGGGGCTTCATGAAGTCGTTGACCGCGTCGCCCTCCTTGAGGAACTCGGGATTCGACGCGACCGAGAATTCGTGGCGCGTGTGCTGCTTCAGAACGTCGCGAATGCGATCGGCCGTGCCGACCGGAACCGTGCTCTTCGTTACGACGAGCGTGTATCCCGTCATTGCGCGTGCGATCTGTTCGGCTGCCCGCAGTACGTGCGAAAGGTCGGCACTTCCATCCTCGCCCTGCGGGGTGCCGACGGCGATGATCACGATCTCTGCGCCGGCCACTGCCTTCGCGACATCATCCGTGAACTCGAGCCGACCCTTCTTGACGTTGCGTGCGACGAGGTCTTCCAGCCCCGGTTCGAAGATGGGAATCTCGCCGCGCCGCAGCTGTTCGACCTTGGCGCGGTCGACGTCCGCGCAGATCACGTCGTTGCCGAAGTCGGCGAAGCCCGCCCCGGCCACGAGGCCGACGTAGCCGGTTCCAATCACGCAGAGTCGCATGGACGCTATATACCACGGCCTTCGGCGCAGTCGCAGTGGGTCAAGTCACGCTGCGAACCACCCCTTCGGGCTTTGCCCGACGGGGTGGTTCGCTCTAGCCCGCCCGCACCACGGCAACCGCAAGCAGAATCCAGCTCACGATGAACGCCGCGCCGCCGAAGGGCGTGATCGCGCCCAGCCAGCGCACACCGGACAGTGCGAGGACGTAGAGACTTCCCGAGAAAGCCACGATCCCCGCGAGCATCACCCATCCCGCCCACTTCAGCGCAACGGAGTTCGGCAGATGGATCGCCACGATACCGATCGCGAGCAGCCCGAGCGCGTGCCAGAAGTGATACTGGACCGCGGTGTGGTAGATCGCGAGCAGATCGGGCGCGAGCCGCGCGCGCAGCGCGTGCGCCCCGAACGCGCCGAGCACGACGGCGAGCGCGGCGGCAAGTGCGCCGAGGACGAGAAACAGCTTGGGAAGCGTGGCCATCTTCAGCGATACGTTGGTGAGGTCGTGTGCAACGAGCGGCAATCGGACTGTGCAGAGAATTCGGTGAAAACTCGGTTGACTCGGTTGAGCATCGCAATCTTAAGATATTAAGATCCAGGCATGCGAATTACGAGCCTGGTCGCGGCCGTTGTGCGGCCCAAGCGACCCCTGCGAATCTTAAGCGGAGTTCTTTACTCTTTGATGGTGGCGTTTCTCTTCTATGCAAGCGCGAAGCCTGCTGGGCTGCCGTTCATTTCCCCTCCCTGGGACAAGCTCGTGCACTTCGGCTACTACGCCGTGCTCACAATACTGCTCATCGTCGCCGCAGGCGGACGCGGCGTGCTGATCGCCGCGCTGGTGGTGATCGGGGTGGGCGCGGCGGACGAGCTCTTTCAGTCGACCGTGCCGCAGCGCACGGCGGACTGGCTGGATTTCGCCGCGGACATCGTTGGCGCGCTTGTTGCCGCCGCAGTGTTTGTCTGGATGGCGCGCCGTGCGGGTTACTTGAGCGCCGACTCGTAGGCCCAGCGCAACACTGCATCGTGCGCCGGCTGGCTCGCACGCGGTCGGGTGGCCGCGTGGCGCAGGGCAGCCTTGACATGTGCGGCGCATGCTCTTATGTTCAGCACATGTCAGTGATGATCCAGATCCGCAATGTGCCGAGCGAGTTGCATCGTCGGCTCAAGGCTCGCGCCGCTCTGGCGGGCATGACACTTTCCGACTACCTCCTCAGGGAGATCCGCTTCGCCGCCGAGCGTCCGACGCTCGAGGAGCTGCGCGCGCGTTTGGAGCGCCGCGCAATGGTCTCGCCATCGGTGCCGCCTGCGCAGGCGGTGCGCGCGGAGCGCGACAGCCGTTGATCGTCGTCGACGCCTCGGCTCTTCTCGACGTCCTTTTGCGGTCGCCCGCCGCCGTACCGATAGAGAAGCGTTTATTCGATCCGGAGGAGACGCTCCACGCGCCCCACCTGATTGACGTGGAGGTGACACAGGTCCTGCGCCGGTACGCGCTGTCCGGGGAGGCGATGCCGGAGCGCTGCCATACTGCACTGGCTGATCTGGCGGACTTTCCGCTGACCAGGTATCCGCACGACTTCTTGCTGCCGCGAGTATGGGAACTGAGAAGCAACTTGACCGCCTATGATGCGGTCTACGTTGCGCTGGCGGAGGCACTCGATGCACCACTGCTTACGCGCGATCAGCGTCTCGCAAACGCTCCAGGGAACCGCGCGCGGATCGAGCTCGTTTGACGCGAGCTACGACGGCTACTTGATCGCGGACTCGTAGGCCCAGCGCAACACGGCATCGTGCGCCGGCTGGCTCGCACGCGCGTTCGGATCGTTCACGAGAAACACGACGACGAGGCGCCGGCCGTTACGGTCCAAAACATACCCCGCAAGCGTGCGCGAATCCGCCAGCGATCCGCTCTTGATGTGCGCATTGCCTGCGACACCCTGGAACTTGAGCCGCCGCTTCATCGTTCCGTCCTGCGCCACGATCGGCAGCGATGCCATGAGCTCGGGCATCACCGGACTGGCCCAGATAGTCAGCAGCAGCTTGCCGAGGCTTGCGGCGCTGATGCGATCCTTGCGCGAGAGGCCGGATCCGTTCTCGATCAGGAGCTCGGGCAGCGCGAGGCCGCGACTGTCGAGCCAGTTGCGCACGACGCGCTGCGAGCGCTCGTAGCTTCCCGGAAGATCGAGCATCTGCGCCGAGAGCGTGAGGAAGACCTGGCGCGCCATCACGTTGTTCGAGTACTTGTTGATGTCGCGAACGATCTCGGCGGCGGTGGGCGATTCGACCGTTGCAACGGGCGATGCGCCAGGCGCAAGTGTGCCTTCGCGCACCCTGCCGTGCAGCGTGCCGCCGGAAGCTTCCCAGAGGTTTCGGAATACGCCGTACACGAACTCCGGGTGATCGAGCACGCTCACGTTCCAGTAGCGCTCGCTGCAGCTCGCAGGCATGGTCCCGGAGAAGCTCACGCGCGTGCGATCGTCGACGCTGTGGAGATCGACTCGCAGCCCCGCACGCCAGTCGCCACAGAAGCCCGGACCGAGCTTCACGTGATTCTCGACATCGATCTGCGCGAGTCTGGGTTCGGGAATGATGCGCACCGAGTTGCGGGCGCCGTCCGGCACGAACAGAAAGCGCACCGTCTTGAAGTTCACGAGCAGCGCGTCCGCGCCGACGTTGTAGGGCCGCAGGGATTCGCCGTCGAACTGCGCGGGGTCGTGATCGTCGAGCTCGAAATAGGTGCGATCGAGCACGAGGTCGCCGCGAATCTCGGTGAGGCCGCGCGCGCGCAGGCTCTGCACTAGGAGCCAGAAGCGCTCGAGCGTCAGCTTTGGATCCCCGTAGCCTTTGAGCACGAGGTCGCCGTGGAGCACGCCGTCCTTTAGCGGACCGGCGAGATAGGCCTCGGTCTTCCAGACGTAGGTGGGTCCGAGCAGATCCAGCGCGGCAAAGGTCGTGACGAGCTTCATCACCGACGCGGGATTCATCGGCTTCGCAGCGTTGAAAGCGACGATGGGCGTCGCTTGATCGACGCCCTGCGCAAACAGCGCGACGCTCGACTGCGGAATTCCTGCCCGGGCCAGCGCCTGCGCGACCGGCTGCGGAAGCTGGGACTCCTGCGCGATCGCCGGCGCGACCGCCAGCGTCAGCGCGAGTGCGGCGGCGGCGTGGCGAAACAGAGTCGCGATGAAGGTCATCTGCGCGCGGATGACGTGTCTTTACCCGAAATGCCCGCGCGGATTGAAGCTCGACAGCTTCGCGAGCTCCTCGTAGAGCTTCTTCTCGTCATCGCTGAGCGCCGAGGGCGTCACGATCTGCAGGACGCAGTAGAGATCGCCGTGTCCGCCGCCCGGCAACGGGAGTCCCTTGCCGGTGAGGCGCAGCTTCTGCCCGGCGCGCGAGCCCGGCCGCACGTTCAGCCGCACGCGCCCCTCGAGCGTTGGCACCTCCATGTCGGCGCCGAGCGCCGCCTCGGACGGCGTCACCGGCAACTCGAGATACAGATCGTGCTCTGCCACCTTGAAAAGCCGGTGTGGCATGAGCGCCACGTTGATGTAGAGGTCGCCAGCCGTTCCGCCCCCGGCGCCCGGACCGCCCTTGCCCGGAACGCGGAGACGCTGGCCGTCGGTCGCGCCTTTCGGCACGCGCACGCGAATCTTCTTGGGCACGCGCCGCAGCGTGCCGTCAGGTCCGGGCTCGGGCGCCGAGAGATCCACCACGAGCTCGGTGCCGCGTGCGGCGTCCTCGAGCGTGACGTGCGCGGTGACTTCGTAGTCCTGTCCCGGCATGGAGAATCCGCGCGCGCCACGCGAGCGCCCGCGACGGGTGCCGCCGCCGAATTGCGCGAACAGGTCGGACAGGTCGACGACGTCCTCGAAGCTCGTGCCGCCGAACTGAGTCCCCCATCCGGGCGGTGGGCGGAACTCCTGCCCGGGCCGATGACGGCCGAGCTGGTCGAACGCCGCGCGCTTCTCTTTGTCTTTGAGCGTATCGTATGCCTCGCCGATCTCCTTGAATTTCTCCTCGGCGTTCTGCTCCTTGGAGACGTCCGGATGATATTTGCGGGCGAGCTTGCGGTACGCCTTGCGGATGTCGTCATCCGAGGCGGCGCGCGGTACTCCGAGAACCTCGTAGTAGTCCTTGTATTTCACCTGGGGCGAACCTTATCCCATTTGATGCACGGCAATGTAGGCCCGGGCATATGGGATATGGTCTCCCAAGAGCTGATTCTCAATAGAAAAATTGAGATCCCCCACGGGATAACCCGCCCCGTGGCAAGGCCTTGGCAGTCAGCGTGACCCCGGTCACACAGCAGTTGAAGGGGGTGGCTTCTACCCGTACATTTGGATCCATCAGGATTTTCTAATATTTAAGGAGAACGGCCCATGTCGATCCGCACAACGCTTGCCGCCCGGGCACTTGCCGCGCTGGCTGTGCTTGCCATGTTCGCATGGGGCGCCGGCGGCGCGGCTGCCGCGGAACCGCTCGACACCGCGCCGGTGGCGTATCGCGACGTGGCGCGCAATTATCCTGCGGAGGGCGTGGTCGAGGCGGTACGCGAGTCGACCGTGGCGGCGCAGACGCAAGGACGCATCGTCGCGCTGAGCGTCGATGTCGGCGACCGAGTGCGGCGCGGTGACGTGATTGCACGCATCGACCCGCAGGAGGCGGGCCAGGTCGTCGCCACGGCGGAGGCTCAGGTCGCCCAGGCCGAAGCGGCGCTCAACAATGCGCGCGTGAACCTGGAGCGGACAAAGAAGCTCATCGACCAGAAATTCGTCAGCGAAGCTGCGCTCGACAAGGCGCTGTCGGACTTCGCTTCCGCCCAAGCGCAGGTGGCCGCGGCGCGCGCGGGCGCCGGCCAGGCGCGCACGGGCAGGGGCTACACCGTCATCGCTGCGCCGTTCTCCGGCGTGGTTGCTGCACGTCATGTGGACCTCGGCGAGATGGCGGAGCCCGGCAAGCCGCTCGTGACGCTTTTCGACCCGAAGGATCTGCGCGCCGTGGTCACCGTGCCGCAGGCGCGGCTCGCCGAAATGCACGTCCCCATCGAGGCGTTCATCGAGCTGCCCGCGCTCGGCAAGAGCGTGCGTGCACGCGCCGTCACGGTGCTCCCGTCCGCCGATGCGCGCACGCACACCACGCAGGTACGCCTCGATCTGCCTGATCCGCTCGAGGGCGTGTATCCCGGCATGTACGCACGCGGATACTTCACGATCGGCACGGTGAAGAAGCTGATCGTGCCGGCCTCCGCGATCGTCCATAGGAGCGAAGTGACGGGTGCCTACGTTGTCCTGGACAGCGGCGCCATCCGGTTCCGACAGTTGCGCGTGGGCGAGACGATTCCCGATGTCGGCGTCGAGGTGCTGGCCGGGCTCGCCGCCGGCGAGCAGGTCGCGCTCGACCCCGTGCGCGCGCTTTCGCGGCTGAAGGGTGGCGAGGACGCGGCAGGCTGGGTCGCAGTTAAATAGATTAGATCATGCGGTTGTCGCATTGAAGGAGGATCACGATGGCACACGTACTCATTCTTGGCGCAGGCCTGGGCGGCATGCCGATGGCCTACGAGATGAAGGCGGCCCTGCGGCCGCAGGACCGGGTGACCGTGGTCAACAACGGTCCGAATTTCCAGTTCGTTCCTTCCAACCCCTGGGTCGCGGTGAACTGGCGAAAGCGCAGCGACGTCGAGTTGTCCATCGAGCCGCTACTCACGAAGCGCGGCATCCTGTTCAATCCGTCCGGCGCGAAGCGCGTGCACCCTGAGCGAAACCAGGTGGAGCTCGGCGACGGCACGACGCTCGACTACGACTACCTGGTGGTCGCCACCGGTCCCAAGCTCGCATTCGATGAAATCGAGGGCTTCGGGCCGCAAGCGAACACGCAGTCCGTCTGCAACGTCGATCACGCGGCGACCGCTGGCCACGAATGGAGCCGATTCGTGGAAGATCCCGGCCCGATCGTCGTCGGCGCGGTTCAGGGTGCCTCGTGCTTCGGTCCCGCCTACGAATTCGCGTTCATCATGGAATCCGATCTGCGAAAGCGGAAGATCCGCGATCGGGTGCCGATGACCTTCGTCACCAGCGAGCCCTACATCGGCCATCTCGGTCTGGGCGGCGTGGGCGACTCCAAGGGATTGCTCGAGTCGGCGCTGCGCGAGCGCAACATCAAGTGGATCACCAATGCCAAGGTCACGAAGATCGAGGCGGGCACGATGCACGTGGCCGAGCACGACGAGGATGGCAAGGAGAAGCGCACTCACGAGCTTCCGTTCAAGACTTCGATGATGATTCCGGCATTCAAGGGCGTCGACGCGGTGTTCGGCATCGAAGGCATGGTCAACCCGCGCGGGTTCGTACTGATCGATGAATTCCAGCGCAATCCGAAGTATCAGAACGTCTATTCGGTCGGCGTGTGCGTTGCAATCCCGCCGGTCGAGGCGACACCGGTACCTACCGGCGCGCCGAAGACCGGATTCATGATCGAGTCGATGGTGACCGCCACTGCGCACAACATCCGCGCGGCGATCGACGGAAAAGCCCCGACCCACCGCGCGACATGGAACGCGGTCTGCCTGGCCGACATGGGCGACACGGGCATGGCATTCGTCGCGCTGCCGCAGATCCCGCCGCGCAACGTCAACTGGTTCGCCGAGGGCAAATGGGTGCACTTCGCCAAGGTGGCGTTCGAAAAGTACTTCATGCGCAAGATGAAGCGCGGCACCTCGGAGCCGTTCTACGAGAAGACCATCATGAACGCGCTCGGCATCACGAAGCTCAAGTCGCCGGAAGTCGTGGGCAGAAAGCGCTGACCGGGGACGCATGGGCATTTCCGGACGCATCAGCAGGTTCTTCGTCGGCTCGCAGCTGACGCCGCTCATCGGGCTCGTCGCGGCGCTGCTCGGCATCTTCGCCGTGCTGGTCACGCCGCGCGAGGAGGAGCCGCAGATCAACGTCACCATGGCGAACGTGCTGATTCCGTTCCCGGGCGCTTCGGCGAAGGACGTCGAATCGCTGGTGGCGACGCCGGCCGAGCAGGTGCTCGCGCAGATCACCGGCATCGAGCACATCTATTCGGTGTCCAAGCCCGGCATGGCAGTGCTCACCGTGCAGTTCGAGGTGGGGGAGAACCGCACCGATGCGCTGGTGCGGCTCTACGACACGATCATGTCGAACCGGGACTGGCTGTCGCCGAACCTCGGCGTGGGCGAGCCGCTGATCAAGCCGATGGGCATCGACGACGTGCCGATCGTCACGCTGACGCTGTGGACCGCCGATCCGGAGCGCGGCGCCTATGAACTGCAGCAGGTGGCGCGCGCGGCCGAAGCGGAGCTGAAGCGTGTGCCCGGCACGCGTACCGTCACAACGATCGGTGGGCCGGGGCGCGCAGTGCGCGTGCTGATCGACGCCGAGCGCATGCAGGCCTATGGCATCACCGCCCAGGACGTGCGCGGGGCGCTGCTGGCCGCGAACGTGTCGCTGCCGTCCGGGAGCCTGGTGGCGGGCAATCGCGAGACGCTGATCGAGGCGGGATCGTTCCTCGCCGGGGCAGAGGACGTGCGGCGGCTGGTGGTGGGCGCCTCGGACGGCCGGCCCGTCTTCATCGAGGACATCGCGCGAGTCGTGGACGGCCCGGAACTGCCGACCCAGTACGTGCGGCATGGCGCGGGTACGGCAGGACCCGACAAGGCCGCTGCGGGCATGGAGTTTCCGGCGGTGACCCTGGCGATCTCGAAGAAGCCTGGCGAGAACGCCGTCGACGTGGCCGACAAGGTGATCCGGCGGATCGAGAACCTGAAGGGGAGCGTCATTCCCGAAGGTGTCGAGATCGCGCTCACCCGCAACTACGGTGCCACGGCGAACGACAAGGCGATGAAGCTCATCCAGAAGCTCATCTTCGCCACGCTCTCGGTCGTCGCGCTCGTCTGGGCGGCGCTCGGCCGCCGCGAGGCGATCATCGTCGGCGTGGCGGTGCTGCTCACGCTCGCGGCCACGCTCTTCGCCTCCTGGGCATGGGGATTCACGCTGAACCGGGTGTCGCTCTTCGCACTGATCTTCTCGATCGGCATTCTCGTGGACGACGCGATCGTCGTGGTGGAGAACATCCATCGCCACCACGCGCTCTATCCCGATCAGCCGCTCACGGGGCTGATTCCGAATGCGGTCGACGAGGTCGGCGGGCCGACCATCCTCGCGACGTTCACCGTGATCGCGGCCCTGTTGCCGATGGCGTTCGTGACCGGGTTGATGGGTCCCTACATGAGCCCGATCCCGATCAACGCGAGCATCGGCATGCTGATCTCGCTCGCGATCGCATTCATCATCACGCCCTGGCTCGCCGCCAGGCTGCTGCATCGGGAGGCTCACGTGGCGCACGGCGAAGACCGGCTCGGCGTGCGCCTGCGCAATTTCTTCGGGCAGGTGATGACGCCGTTCCTGCGGCGCGAGCAGGGCCGCAAGGCGCGCTGGTGGCTGTTCGGCGGGATCATGGTCGCGATCCTCGCCGCGGCGTCGCTTGCGGCGATGAAGCTCGTCGTGCTCAAGATGCTCCCCTTCGACAACAAGTCGGAGTTTCAGGTGGTGGTCGACATGCCCGTCGGCACGCCAGTGGAGGAGACCTCGCGCGTGCTCGGGGAGATGGGCGCCGCGGTTGCGAAGATTCCCGAGGTGACGGACTACCAGATCTATGCCGGCACCGCGGCACCGATCAACTTCAACGGCCTGGTGCGCCAGTACTATCTGCGCGCGTCGCCCGAGCTCGGCGACATCCAGGTGAATCTGACGGACAAGCACCAGCGCGACCGCAAGAGCCACGACATCGCGGTCGCGGCGCGGCCGCAGCTCGTCGCGATCGCGCAGAAGTACGGCGCGACCGTCAAGGTGGTCGAAGTGCCCCCCGGGCCGCCGGTGCTCTCGCCGATCGTCGCCGAGGTGTACGGGCCCGATTACGACGGTCAGCTCGAGACCGCGCAGCGCCTGCGCAAGCTGTTCGCCGGAACGCCCGACATCGTGGACGTGGATTCGAGCGTCGAGGAGGATGCGCCGAAGCTCCGCTTCCGCGTGGACCAGCGCAAGGCGGCGCTCATGGGCGTGGCTCAGCGCGACATCGTCTACACGCTGCGCGCGGCGCTCGCAGGCGACGAGGTGACGCCGCTGCACACCGGCTCGGCCAAGTACGAGGTTCCCGTGAAGCTCTCCCTGCCGCCCGAGAGCCTGTCGCGCGCGGACACGCTGCTCAAGCTCAAGGTGAAGGCGGCCGACGGCATGCTCGTGCCGCTCTCGGAAGTCGTCACCGTGGTACCGGCTCAGCGCGAGAAGACGATTTATCACAAGAATCTGCTCCCGGTCGCCTACGTGGTGGGAGACATGGTGGGCAGCCTCGACAGTCCGCTCTACGGCATGTTCGCGATGCGCGGCGCCGTGCGGAGCATGGCGGTGCCGCAGGGCGACGGGCTCGCGGAGCGCTTCATCACGCAGCCCGAGGACCCTTATGCGGGCTATGCCATCAAGTGGGACGGCGAGTGGCAGGTCACCTACGAGACCTTCCGCGACATGGGCATTGCCTACGCGGTGGGTCTGATCCTCATCTATCTGCTGGTGGTGGCGCAGTTCTCGTCCTACAAGGCGCCGCTGGTCATCATGGCGCCCATCCCGCTCACCATCATCGGCGTGATGCCGGGCCACGCGTTGCTCGGCGCGCAGTTCACCGCGACGTCGATGATCGGAATGATCGCGCTCGCCGGGATCATCGTGCGGAACTCGATCCTGCTGGTGGACTTCATCAATCTGCAGGTCGAGGAGGGCGTCGAATTCCAGAAGGCGGTCATCGACGCGGCCGCGACGCGCGCCAAGCCCATCGTGCTCACGGGACTTGCGGCGATGCTCGGCGCTTTCTTCATCCTCGACGACCCGATCTTCAACGGACTCGCCGTGTCGCTCATCTTCGGGATCCTGGTGTCGACGGTTCTGACGCTGGTGGTCATCCCGGTGCTGTACTACGCTGGATACTGGCGAGCGATCGAGGCGCGCAAGAATGCCGCGGCGGCGCCCGCCGAACCGGGCACACCGGCTCAGGCTTAGAAGCCGCGCGAAGCACACGATCCCCATGCAGCGAAAAGCGGTCCGGATCGCAATTGCGGGAATCGCGCTCGTCGTCACGGTCGGCCTGGCGGCCTACTGGGCGCTATTGCGACCAGTCTCTGTCGCAACCGTGCTCGCGGTCGACTCCGCGGTGCCCGTGCGCGTGACAGGGCCCGGAACCGTCCAGGCGCGCATCCCGGTCACGCTGAGCGCACGTATCACGGCGACCGTCGTCGAGCTTCACGCCGACCAGGGGAGCGAGGTGCGCAAGGGGGATCTCCTCGCCACGCTCGACGACCGCGAGCTTGCGGCCAAGCGGTCGGCTGCAACCCAGTCGCAGGAAACCGTCCGGCGCAACGTCGAGGCTGCCGAGGCCGCGGTCGCGAAGGCACGCGCGGATCTGGAGCTCGCCCATGCGAAACACCGCCGCGACCAGGAGCTCTTCGAGGTCGGGTACATCTCGCGCTCGGCGCTGGACAGCTCGGTCGCGGGCCTGCGTGCCGCGGAGGCGGGCCTGGCCAATGCCGAGGCGCTGCTCGCCGCACGCCGCAGCGAAGGGCGTGGCCTCGAGCAGGAGTCGCGCTACGCCGAGACCGTGCTCTCCCATACGCGGATCGTCGCTCCGATGGACGGTATCGTGATCCAGCGCCTGATCGAGGTCGGCACAACGGTGGTGCCGGGCACGCCCATCTTCAAGCTCGTCGATCCTGCGACGGTCTGGGTGACTGCGCGCATCGACGAGTCCGTGGTCGGCCGGCTCGCGCCGGGGCTTCCGGCGCAGATCCGTCTCAGAACCGGCGAGGAAGTCGCGGGCAAGGTCGCCCGGATCGCGCACCAGGCGGACGCTGCGACGCGCGAGCTGGAGGTGGATGTCGCGTTCGACGCACCGCTCGTACGCTTCGCAATCGACCAGGAGGCGCAAGTCAGCATCCAGGCAGGCGAAGAGCGGGGCGTCGTCGTGCCGGTCAGCGCGCTGCTGAACGCAAAGGGCGGGCAGACAGTGTTCGTGTTGCGGGACGGGCACGCCGTGAGTCAGACCGTTCAGACCGGGGCCAGCGACGGCAAGCGCGTCGTCGTGCGGAGCGGCATCGCGGTGGGCGAGCCCGTCCTCGTCAGGCCGCAGGGTGTCAAGCCCGGGATGCGCGCGCGGGCCGCCGATTGAGGAATGCGACGGCTGCGCGGCCGATTGCGCACAGATGAGCATCGGCTGATCCATGGATCTCGCGGTCAAGGATATTCGACGACACGTCGGCAAGTTCGTCGCGACGATCGTCGGCGTGGGACTGCTCCTGTCCATCGTTCTGGTGATGAACGGGATCTACCAGGGCAACATCGCCGATGGCGTATGGTTGATCGAGAACACTGCGACCGATCTCTGGGTCGTGGAGCGCGGCCGGGGCGGTCCGTTCAATGAATCGTCGCGCATTCCCGCCGACGCGTACAAGAGCGTTGCTGCAACATCCGGCGTAGCGACCGCCAGTCCGTTCGTCGCGTATTCTGCGCAGCGCGAGATCGGTGGCGCGGACCAGCAGTTCACGATACTCGGCTACGACGTGTTCGGGGGGCTGGGCGGCCCGGGCCGGATCGTGCGCGGGCGCACGATCCGCGCGGCGCATTACGAAATGGTCGCCGACGCGAAGCTCGGCCTCGAGCTGGGTGCGAGGGTACGTCTGGGTACGCACGAATACACGGTGGTCGGCGTCACGCAGGCTGCGGTCGACTCCGGCGGGAATCCCCTCATGTATCTCTCGCTTCCGGACGCGCAGGACGTGCAGTTCCAGCAGGACAACCAGGCACTGCACGCCTCGCGCGCCGCGAACCTGAAGCGGCTCGAGCAGGCCGGCTACTCGTCCGAGCAGGCGGCGCGTCTCCTCCCGCTGATCTCGGGCGCGAGCGACACGGTCAACGCGGTACTCGTGCGCATCCAGCCCGGCGCGAATCGCGAGGAAGTGCGTCGCAATATCCGCGACTGGCTTTACTTCAACGTCTTCACCACCGACGAGGAGCGCGCCCTCATGCTGGAGGGACGACTCGCCCGGATGTCGGGCGTGCTCGGACTGTTCCGCTCGCTGCTCGTCATCGTGTCGATCGTGATCATCGCGCTCATCGTGTACGTGCTCACGATCGAAAAGATCAGGTCGATCGCGACCTTGAAGCTGATCGGCGCGCCGAACCGGGTGATCGTGCGCCTGATCATGGAACAGTCGCTTGCGCTCACGCTCGCGAGCTTCGCGTTCGCCTTCGTGCTGGCTGCACTCATCGAGCCGCGATTCCCGCGCACGCTGGTGTTCCTTCCCCGGGAGACTGCGGTGACGTTCGTCGTGATGCTCGCGGGCGGCGTAGTTGCGAGCCTGCTGGCGATCTGGCACGCGCTGCGCACGCCGCCACAACTCGCGCTGGGAGGCTAGCGATGGCGGTGCTGGACGTGCAAGGCGTGTCCAAGACCTTCGGCAGCGGGGACCTCGCGGTCTACGCCCTCAAGCCCGCCACGTTCAGTGTGGCTGCGGGCGAGCTCGCGGCACTGCTCGGACCGAGCGGCTCGGGCAAGAGCACGCTGCTGCTCTCGATCAGCCTGATCCTCGAGCCGAGTGCCGGGCGCATCGTGATGAACGGGCAGGAGGTCTACAACCACGGCTGGACCGGCATCGACGTGCGGCGCTTTCGCCGCGAGAATATCGGCTTCATATTCCAGGCCCACAACCTGATCCCTTTCCTCACGGCGCAGGAGAACGTCGCGCTGCCCATGGATCTCAATGGCGTGCCGCGGCGCGAGGCGGCGCGTCGCGCGCGCGAGCTGCTCGATTACCTGGAGATCGGACACCGCGCGGCATCGTTGCCGGCGAATCTTTCCGGTGGCGAGCAGCAACGCGTTGCAATCGGCCGCGCGCTCGCGAACGAGCCGCCGCTGGTGCTCGCTGACGAGCCTACCGCTGCCCTCGACACCGAACGGGGCACGAAGGTGATGGCGCTGTTCCGGAAGATCGCGCGCGAGCGCAACGCGGCAGTGATCACCGTGACTCACGATCGGCGCATGATTGAAGGTTTCGATACGGTCTATTACCTGAATGACGGAACGCTCACGCGGAACTGATGAGGGTCGAAGCAGAAAGAAGGGTCGAGGTTCTTTTCCCCCTCCTTTTCAAGGAGGTGTGGCGCCTGCAAGACTCCATTGTGCCGTCTCAAACGCGTCCGCGGGCGCAGCGTCCTTCGAGAACACCTCGCGCGGGCGCCACCGGACAGCGTTTGACCTGTGTCAAGCCGGGCGACAGAGAGTCCCGTTTAATCGGGATATGGCCCCGCGCTGCAGCGATAGGCGTGACCATCGACCAACGAGAAACCAGACAGGAGGAGACATGACCCTGCTCGAATTCGCGCGCGGCCCGGGGCTCTGGGCAGCGTTCGCCATCTTCATCGTGGGCTCCATCTGGCGGGTGGCGGGCATCCTGCGCCGACCCTTGAAGCCCGATTACTCCGAGGCGCGCAGCACGGCAACAACGCGCGGCGCGCTCGCGTTGATCATCCGGCGCATGTGGTATCCGAAGACATTCCGCAAGCGCACGCTGGTCGAGACCCTGAACGCATACGGCTATCACATCGGTCTCGCGATCGTCTTCTTCGGATTCCTGCCGCACATTCACTTCATCGAGCGGCTGACCGGGCTCAAGTGGCCTGCAGTGCCGGGGTGGCTATTCGTGGCGGGCGTGGCCTTCACGTTCGTCGGCCTCTTCTACGCGCTGATGAACCGGCTGTCCGCGCCGGTGCTGCGCATGCTCTCGAACTTCGACGACTACTTCAGCTGGTTCGTCACGCTGCTGCCGATGCTGACGGGCATGGCGGTGATCAGCCTGCCGTTCGATTCGGCCTATCCGGCGGTGCCTGGCAACCCGGTTCCCGTGGCGATCCACCTGCTGTCGCTCGAACTGCTGCTGGTGTGGATGCCGTTCGGCAAGCTCTCGCACGCCTTTCTGGTGTTTCTGTCGCGCGGCTACACGGGCGCCGCGTTCACGCGCAAAGGGGCCGAGCTATGAGCGACGCCGATACGCTTCATCCTATCGACCTCGAAGCGAAGCGTTTCTCCATCAAGCGGCCCGAGGTCCGGTACGACAAGCAGGGCGAGCGTCCCGACGCGGAGCGGCTCGAGGCTGCCATGAAGGCGTTCGTCAAGGACTTCGGCCGCCCGGCTGCGGCCTACATGGAGTCGTGCATCCACTGCGGTCACTGCGCCGAGGCTTGCCACTTCTATGTGCAGACGGGGGATCCGAAGTACACCCCCATCTGGAAGCTCGAGCCGTTCAAGCAGGCATACAAGCGCGAGGCGGGTCCTTTCTCATGGTTCTATCGCGCGCTCAATCTGAAACGCTCGGTGACCGTCGAAGAGCTGGAAGAGTGGCAACACCTCCTCTACGACTCGTGCACCGTGTGCGGACGCTGCTCGATGATCTGCCCGATGGGCATCGATATTGCCTCGCTCGTCAGCCAGGCGCGGCATGCCATGTTCGCGGCGGGCCTCGTGCCCCACGAGCTGTGGGCGGTCGCCGAGCGGGGCGAACGGGAGGGCAGTCCACTTGGCGCGACGCCGAAGGTGTTCGCGGACCGGATCGAGTGGCTTACCGACGATTACGAGGTCGAGATGCCGCTCGACAAGCCGGGGGCCGACATCCTGGTCACTTTCTCGTCGATCGAGATCATGAAGTATCCCGAGTCGCTCGTCGCCACGGCGCGCATCCTCAACCATGCGGGCTATTCCTGGACCTTGTCGAGCAAGGGCTACGAGGCGACCAACTTCGGCCTGCTGTCGGGCAACGCCGACTGGCAGCGCGACATGAGCATGAAGCTGATCGACGCAGCGGTGGCCCTCAAGGCGAAGACCCTGGTGCTTCCGGAATGCGGACACGCTTACACGGCGCTCCGCTGGATGGGCGCAAACATGTACGGAAAGCCGCTGCCGTTCCGGGTGCTCCACATATCCGAGCTGCTGGCGGAGGGCGTGCAGAGCGGGAAGATCCGCGTCAAGAAGGTGGCGAAGTCGACGACGTTCCACGACCCCTGCCAGGTCTCGCGTCGCGGTGGCGCGGTGAACGCGCCCCGCGTTGTCCTCGGAGCACTCGGCGTCGAGCTACGCGAGATGACCGACCATGGGACCTTGAACTGGTGCTGCGGAGGCGGAGGGGGCGTGGTGACCATTCACCGGGCCGACGAGCTCCGCTACAAGGCGTTCGAGATCAAAATGCGGCAGATCGACGCGACCGGCGCAGAGTTGGCGGTCACGAGCTGCGCGAATTGCCGGCAGACCTTCGACGATGGGCAGGCCCACTTCCAGTGGGACCGTGAGATGGGCAGCTTGCTCGAGCTCGTCGCGGACAATCTCCAGTAGTCACACCACGATGAGGGGCATCCAAGGCGGCCAGATCGTGTTACCAATGTCACATGCGAGTCACTGAGTGCTTGTTCAGCATTTTCTCGGATGCTAATATTTATTTCTCGACCATTCGGGGAATGCGAACTAGGTAGCGAGCTGCAAAGTTGATCCGAAGAATGATCTGAGCAGATTGCAGGTTCCTCCGGCAGAGCCTTACTCCTCCTCCTCCTGGGCTCTGCCTTCCCCCCGCGCACGTACATGCGTGCGCGGGTTTTTTCTCCCGGTGTTTCTGCAGGTCAGCTGCGCCGCGTGCGGCGTGAACTCCTTCCCGCCCGACTCGTCTAAACTGCGCGGCACATGCCGCGGCTCGGGCCGGCCGGTTATGGAGGAGGAAACGATGAAACCCTGGCACATCGTGGGCGCCTTGGTTTTGACGCTGATCGCAGCGTTTTCAACGCCCCTCGCATGGGCGCAGAACGCCGCACCCAACGCCATCGAGATTCCGCCGTGGTTCGCCAAGACGTTCCTCGATTTCCGTGAGGACATCGCCGACGCGTCCAAGCAGGGCAAGCGGCTCATGGTGTACTTCCACCAGGACGGCTGCCCGTACTGCGCGAAGCTGGTCACCACCAACTTCACCCAGAAGCCGATCGTGGACAAGATGCACAAGGGCATCGTCGCGGTCGAGATCAACATGTGGGGCGACCGCGAGACGACCTGGCTGGACGGCAAGTCGCGCCCCGAAAAGGATCTGGCCGCGCTCCTCAAGGTCCAGTTCACGCCGAGCGTGCTCTTCTTCGACGAGAAGGGCGACGTGATCGTGCGGATGAACGGCTACTACCCGCCGCATCGCTTCGAGGCGGTGCTCGATTACGTCGTCGGCAGGAAGGAACGCCAGGTTCAGTTCGCCGAGTACATGAAGACCGCGGTGAAGGAGTCGGCGAGCGCGGAGCTTCACGACCAACCCTTCTTCATGAAGGAGCCGCTCGATCTGCGGCGCAAGGCCGGCGGCAAGCCGCTTGCGGTCATATTCGAGACGCCCTATTGCGCTGCCTGCGACGAGATGCATCGCGAGGCACTCAAGCGCCAGGCGATGCTCGCGCAGGTGGCGAAGTTCGACGTCGCGCGCGTGATGGTCGGCGGGCAGCGCGAGTTGACAGCCCCCGATGGCAGGAAGCTCACCGCGGAAACGTGGGCGCGCGAGCTCAAGGTCGCCTATACGCCGAGCGTCGTCTTCTTCGACGACCGCGGCCAGGAAGTGTTCCGGATCGAGGCCTACCTGCGGCCTTTCCACTTCACGGGATCGTTCGACTACGTCGCGAGCGGCGGCTACAAGGTGGAGCCTTCGTTCCAGCGGTTTCTGCAGGCCAAGGCCAAGAAGATCCAGGACGCTGGAGGGACCGTCGAGCTCTGGAAGTGACGGACGGAGTCCGTCATCCCCGCGCAAGCGGGGATCCAGCAATCATCTCGTCCTGATTTTCTCGAAATCGCGATACAGCAACGAGAAGTCCTGGTCGAGCATCCCCATCGCGGCGGCGCGCTCGAGATAGCCGAGCGCGGCCGCGCCGATCGCGGGCGTAACACCGAGACGCCGGCCCATCGCGACCGCCATCTTCACATCCTTGCGCAAGTTATAGATCCGCGAGCGGGCGTCCCACTTTCGCGAGAGGATGTGGCGTGGAAAGCGGACCTGGCTCGCGTAACTACGTGCGTTGGAGACGTTGAAGACTTCGATCGCGTCGCCGAGCCGGATGCCGGCGCGCTCGGCCATGCGCCCGCCCTCGCAGGTCGCCAGGAAGATCGCGTGGCAGACCATGTTGTGGGCGAGCTTGAGCGTGTGCCCCGCGCCGCTGGGTCCAAGGAAGAACGGGTTTGCCGCGATGGGCCGAAGGTAGCGGCGCGTCCGCGCATACGCGCGCTTGTCGCCGCCGATCATCAGCGTGAGCGTGCCGGCATCGGCACCGGTCGCGCCGCCGCTCATCCCCGCGTCGAGGTAGGCGACGCCCTTGGCGGCAGCACGCTTCGCGAGAGTCCGCGTCCGGGCGGGATCCGAGCTCGTGAGGTCATAGAGGACAAGCCCGCGCCGCGCATTCGCCAGCACGCCTTCCTTGCCACCAAGGCACTGCGCGATCTCGGCAGAGCCGGGCACGACGAAGAAGATGACCGCGCAGTCCCGCGCCATCTCGCCGGGGGTCGCGGTCGACACGCCCTTGATTGCCGCGAAGCGGGCGCGCGCGGCTGGTGCGATGTCCCAGACTGCGAGGGATCGCAACGACCCGGCGAGGTTCAGGGCGATCCCGCGGCCCATGTTGCCGAGCCCGATCACGCCGACTTCGGCTCGGCGCGTGCGAGATGGCCGACTCACTTCACCACGATCTTGTAATCGAGCGTCGGGTTCAGCGGGCACGAGTACAGGTACTCACCGATTTCCAGGAAGACCTCGTAGTCCCCGGTCTTCCCGGTCGTCAACCCTCCGCCCGAGACGCTCGGCAGACTGAGCCGGTTCAATACGCCGTCGCCGCGCAGCCAGAACCCGACCTCGTAAGGCACGTCGCGATTGGTAACCCGGAAAACGTGCTTGCCCGGCTTGAGCTTGATGGTCTTTGCGGCGTCGAGGCGTGCAGTCCGGGATTTGGCGTTGATGGCTTCGCAGTCCGCTTTCTCCGTGGACTTGTAGCCATGGTTCTTGCCGCGTTCGGACTCCAGAAACTGGCACGGAACCTGGGTGAGTTCGACGATCGTCGGCTCTGCAGCCAGCGCCCATCCGGTCGGGACCGACATCCAGACAGCTAGTGCCGTCGCGACGCATCCCTTGACGAACGAGTGGTGTCTCATACGGGTCTCCCTCCTGGAGATTGCAATCCTCTAGGGGATCTGCGACCGGATGGTCCGCCGCGCGGCACGCAATTGCAATCCTGCGGAATTCCACGACATGAGCATTTTCGCCGCACCGCAGCAGAGCAAATGATTGCAGCCAGACCTTGTAAAGCACCTACTTCGCCCCTATTATTAGCACTCGTCCACCGTGAGTGCTAACAATGCGCTTGCGCAAGGATTCAACTGGCCGCTCCGGGCTCCCCGGGGTTAGTGCTTACTTACATGATCGAAGGAGAATTTCAGTATGAAAATCCGCCCCTTGCATGACCGCGTGATCGTCAAGCGGCTCGAAGAAGAGCGCAAGACGGCAAGCGGCATCGTGATCCCCGACACCGCCGGCGAGAAGCCCGACCAGGGTGAAGTTCTGGCCGTGGGCAAAGGCAAAATCAACGACGAAGGCAAGGTCCGACCCCTCGACGTGAAGGTCGGCAATCGCGTGCTCTTCGGCAAGTACTCCGGCCAGACCGTCAAGGTCGAGGGCGAAGAGGTGCTGGTGATGCGCGAAGAAGACATCATGGGAATCATCGAGTAAGCCGGAATCTTCCACGATTCGGTTCAATCAAATTCTAGGAGTTCGCAATGCCTGCAAAAGACGTACGTTTCCACGAGGATGCCCGGCACCGCATGCTGGCGGGTGTCAACGTTCTCGCCAATGCCGTGAAGGCGACCCTCGGCCCGAAGGGCCGCAACGTGGTCCTCGAGCGCTCGTTCGGCGCCCCCACCGTGACCAAGGACGGCGTATCGGTGGCGAAGGAAGTCGAGCTGAAGGACAAGTTCGAGAACATGGGCGCGCAGATGGTCAAGGAAGTCGCTTCCAAGACCTCGGACGTCGCCGGTGACGGCACCACGACCGCCACGGTGCTCGCGCAAGCGATCGTCCGCGAAGGCATGAAGTTCGTCGCCGCCGGGATGAACCCGATGGACCTCAAGCGCGGCATCGACAAGGCCGTCACGGCGGTCGTCGAGGAGATGAAGAAGCTCTCCAAGCCCTGCACCACCTCCAAGGAAATCGCCCAGGTGGGCTCGATTTCCGCAAACGCGGACGCAGGAGATCGGCAAGATCATCTCCGACGCGATGGACAAGGTCGGCAAGGAAGGCGTGATCACGGTCGAGGACGGCAAGAGCCTGGAGAGCGAGCTCGAAGTCGTCGAAGGCATGCAGTTCGACCGCGGCTACATCTCGCCGTACTTCATCAACAACCCCGACAAGCAGCAGGCGATCCTCGAGGATCCCTACATCCTGCTGCACGACAAGAAGGTGTCCAACATCCGCGACCTCCTGCCGATCCTCGAGCAGGTCGCGAAGGCCGGCAAGCCGCTGCTGCTGATCACCGAAGACGTGGAAGGCGAAGCGCTTGCCACCCTGGTGGTCAACAACATCCGCGGCATCCTGAAGACCGCCGCGGTGAAGGCGCCGGGCTTCGGTGATCGCCGCAAGGCCATGCTGGAGGACATCGCTGTCCTGTCCGGTGGCACCGTGATCGCGGAAGAAGTGGGTCTCACGCTCGAGAAGGCCACGCTGAAGGATCTGGGCCGAGCGAAGCGCATCGAGGTCGGCAAGGAAGAGACCACGATCATCGACGGCGCCGGCGACCACAAGGACATCGAGGGGCGGGTCAAGAGCATCCGCAAGCAGATCGACGAGGCGACCAGCGATTACGACAAGGAGAAGCTCCAGGAACGCGTGGCGAAGCTCGCCGGCGGCGTGGCGCTGATCAAAGTCGGCGCGTCGACCGAGATCGAGATGAAGGAGAAGAAGGCCCGCGTCGAGGACGCGCTGCACGCGACCCGCGCTGCGGTCGAGGAAGGCATCGTCCCGGGCGGCGGCGTGATTTTCATTCGTGCACGCACTGCGCTAGCCAAGCTGAAGGGCGACAACCCTGACCAGGACGCCGGGATCAAGATCATCGCCCGTGCTCTGGAGGAGCCGCTTCGCCAGATCGTGGCGAATGCCGGCGCCGAGCAGTCGGTGGTGCTCAACAAGGTCGCGGAAGGCAAGGGCAACTACGGCTTCAATGCCCAGACCGAAGAGTACGGCGACATGACGGAGATGGGCGTGATCGACCCGACCAAGGTGTCGCGCACCGCGCTCCAGAATGCCGCGTCCGTCGCGAGCCTCATGCTCACCACCGACGCAATGGTGGCCGAGATGGTTGAGGACAAGAAGAGCGGCGGTGGCGGCCATGACCACGGTATGGGTGGCATGGGCGGCATGGGTGGTATGGGCGGTATGGACATGTAACGCGCGAACGCGCGTTACTCAGTCCATTCCGGACTGGAAGGATACGAACAGGAGGGAACCGGCTGGTTCCCTCCCGTTACCCTCCTTCCCGCAATACAGAAACCCCGCTCCGGCGGGGTTTTTTGTTGTGATGTGCGCGGCAAAGATGATTAGGCCGTGAAGGGCACGTGGTTGAAGGGCGGGCATCGCAGGGCGGGGGGTGGTTCGGGTGGCTCGGGTGGCTCGACTCTTCTTGACAGCGGACATTAATTCCATAAACTTGGAAACATGAAAACGACCGATACTGCCCGTCCCGCGAATCCCATCCAAAGCACGGACGCGATCAAGGCGCTGGGCGCGCTGGCGCAGGAGACGCGGCTCGCGATCTTTCGCCAGCTGGTGCAGGCCGGGCTGTCGGGCATGGCCGCTGGTGCGATCGCCGAAACGCTCGACGTTCCGGCGCCGACGCTTTCGTTCCATCTCGCCCAGCTCGCGAACGCAGGCCTCGTCCGGTCGCGACAGGAGGGACGCTTCGTCTACTACTCGGCCGACTTCGATGCGATGAACGGGCTGGTCGGCTTTCTCACCGAGAACTGTTGCGGAGGCAATGCGTGCGGACCACAAGCCGTCGCGTGCGCTCCGACCACCTCGAAAGGAACCAGACGATGAAACGACTCCATGTCCACGTCGCGGTCGACGATCTTGCGGCCAACGTTCGCTTCTATTCGAGCGTGTCCGGCGCGGACAGCAAGTCCGAAAAAGCCCCGATCGACGCCGATATGCCTGTGGAGAGCACCGCCTGTTGCGCGCCCCGTTCGAAGGTAATCCCGGTCGCCGCACAGCCTGTCAAGGCTTGCTGCTGAGCCAGTCGCCGGCATGACTTCGCGTGCGACGGCATTGCCGGCACGACCGCAAAGTAGCGGCGCGCGCATGGGATTCTTCGAGCGCTGGCTCACTCTGTGGGTCTTCCTCTGTATCGTCGCGGGAATCGCGCTCGGACAGCTCTGGCCAACGCCGTTCCAGGCGCTCGGCCGCATGGAGATCGCGCGGGTCAACATCCCGGTGGGGCTGCTCATCTGGGTGATGATCATCCCGATGCTGCTGAAGATCGACTTTGGCGCGATCGGGCAGGTGCGGCAACACGTGCGCGGCATCGGGGTGACGGTTGCCGTGAACTGGCTGGTCAAGCCGTTCTCGATGGCGCTGCTCGCGTGGATCTTCATTCGCAACGTGTTCGCGCCGTACTTGCCAGCGGACCAGCTGGATAGCTACATCGCCGGGCTCATCCTGCTGGCAGCGGCGCCGTGCACCGCGATGGTCTTCGTCTGGAGCCAGCTTTCCGACGGCGACCCGTACTTCACGCTGTCGCAGGTCGCGTTGAACGACGCGATCATGATCGTCGCGTTCGCACCGATCGTCGGCCTGTTGCTCGGGCTCTCCGCGATCACCGTCCCGTGGGACACGCTGTTCATCTCGGTGGCGCTCTACATCGTGATCCCGGTGATCCTCGCGCAGGTGTTGCGCAAGATCCTGCTCGCACGCGGAGAGGGCAGCTTCAACGCGACGCTCGCCTGGATCCAGCCGTTCTCGGTCGCCGCGTTGCTTGTCACGCTCGTGCTGCTCTTCGCGTTCCAGGGTGGGCAGATCCTGAAGCAGCCACTGGTCATCGCCATGCTCGCGGTACCGATCATCATCCAGGTGTATTTCAACTCCGGGCTCGCCTATCTGCTGAATCGCAAGTTCGGCGTCGCGCATTCCGTCGCGGCGCCTTCCGCCCTCATCGGCGCGAGCAATTTCTTCGAGCTGGCGGTCGCCGCGGCAATCAGCCTGTTCGGCTTCGATTCGGGCGCGGCGCTCGCGACAGTCGTCGGTGTGCTGGTCGAAGTGCCGGTGATGCTCTCGGTCGTGCGGATCGTGAACGCTTCGCGCGGCTGGTACGAACGGGCAGAGTCGTCGGCGACTTGACGCGTCGGCCCGCCCGGGCAGTAAGATCGGGCATGAATCCCGCCGCCTTGCTTGCGCCGTTCGCCGACCGGACCGTGCGCGTGGGTCTGGCCGGCGCCGGCGAGTTTGGCGCGTCGTTTCTCTATCGCGCGCGCGTGCTGCGACAGCTTTCGGTGCCGGCGGTGGCGGATCTCGATCCCGAGCGCGCCCGCGCCGCATGTTTGTCAGCCGGACTCGCAACGGACGCGATCGCGATCTGCGACTCGCGCGCCGCGGCGCTCGCCGCGATCCAGGCGGGCCGTGTCGCCATCGTGCCCGATGCGGCGCTGCTCACAGAGTTGCCGCTCGACGTGATCGTCGAGGCGACTGGCAACCCCGAATCGGGCGCGCGCTGCGCCATGCTCGCGATCGCCGCGGGGAAGCACGTCGCCATGGTCTCGAAGGAGGCCCACTCGGTGGTCGGGCCGATCCTGCAGCACAAGGCGCGGGCTGCCGGGAAGGTGTGCACACCCGTTGACGGTGACCAGCCGAGCCTTCTGGCAAGCCTCGTCACGTGGGCGCAAACGCTCGGGCTGGAAGTCGTGTGCGCCGGCAAGGCGAGCGAGTACGACTTCGTGTTCGACCCTGCTTCGTCGAGTGTGCGCGCGATCGGCGAACTGCGCACTTCTCCCGCGTTCGCGGCGGCGTGGGATGGCGCAGCGAGCGCGGCGCCGGTGCGCGTAGCGGAACGCGCGAAACTCCTTGCCGGCATTCGCCAGCGTACGCCCCCTGATCTTTGCGAGCTCGGCATCGTCGCGAACGCCACCGGCCTCAGACCCGATACGCCCGAGCTCCACGCGCCGATCGCACGCACGCTCGAGCTCGTTGAGCTGCTGCGCCCCGACGGCGGTCTGCTTGCGCGCACGGGCGTGGTGGACATGTTCAATTGCTACCGCCGGCCCGATGAACTCTCGTTCGCGGGCGGCGTGTTCGTGGTGGTCGACGTGCGACGATCGCGCTGCGTGGAAGGTGATCGCGGGCAAGGGCATTCCGGTGAGCGCGGACGGCCGGTACGCGCTGATTCACAACCCGGTCCATCTGCTCGGCCTCGAAGCGCCGTACACACTTTTCGGCGCGGCGTTTCTCGGCCATGCGTCCACCCGCGAGCGCCCTGTGTGCGACCTCGTCGCACGCGCCGCAAGCGACGTTGCAGCAGGCACCGTCCTGCAGCTTGCCGAGCGGCACGAGATCGTCGGCCTTGCGCCGATGCTCGCGGACGCGAAGCCGGCCACCGGCGGCGCGGCCGTGCCCTACTACATGGCAGCGGGGCGCACGCTCAAACGACCCGTGACGGCGGGCGCGACGCTGACGGTGGATGATCTCGATTTTCCCGCTGACTCGGTGCTCTGGCGGCTGCGCGCGGAGCAGGATCAGTTTTTTTTCGAGGCGCAGACGCGCTAGTGGCGGACGACCTTCCGATCGTCGACGCGCACCATCATTTCTGGCGGCTATCCGGCGGCCCGCTGTATTACCCGTGGCTGCAGGACGCCACGCCGCACGATTTCTTTCTGGGCGAGTATGCGCAGCTCAAGCGCGACTATCTTCCGGACGACTACCGGCGCGACGCGGCTGGACACAATGTGGTGAAGACGGTGCACGTCGAGGCCGAGTGCGCGCGCGACCAGCAAGTGGCCGAGACGGAGTGGCTCACCGAGCTCCACGCGCTGACCGGAATGCCGAGCGCGATCGTCGCGCATGCGTGGTTTCACACACCGAACGCGGAGGAGATTCTGGCGCAGCAGGCGGCGCACCCGCTCGTGCGCGGCATCCGTTCCAAGCCGGTGACCGCCCCGTCGCCATCCAGGATGGCGACGGGCGTGCCCGGCTCCATGCAGGACCCGAACTGGCTGGCGGGATTCAAGCTGCTCCGCCAATTCGGGCTCGCTTGGGACCTGCGCGTCCCGGCGTGGCATCTCGAGGAAGCCGCCTTGGTGGTGGGAGCGCATCCTGACATACCGGTCGTGCTCAACCACGCCGGTTTTCCCTGGGACCGCAGCCCGGACGGACTTGAAATGTGGCGGCGCGGCATGCGAGCGCTGGCCGTGTGCCCAAACTGCTCGTGCAAGCTTTCGTGTCTGTGCGTGCGAGACGGACCGTGGGATTACGCGAGCAATCGTGCCATCGTGCTCGAGACGATTGATCTCTTCGGGGTCGATCGCTGCATGTTCGCGTCGAATTTCCCGGTCGATGGCCTGCGCGTAGGCTTCCGTCAGATGTTCGACGACTTCAAGCGCATGACCGCGGATCTGGCAGCGGAAGAGCGGAACAAGCTCTTTCACGACAACGCGGCGCGCTTTTACCGGATCCACTGACCGTGCGCGCGTCGCGCGGTCCGATTCTCCCCGCGTAAGAAGGACCGACGCCCGGAAACCGTTGGCGCATCCGCGCGACCGTGGCATCATTCCTGCATAACAACTAGAACATCTTAGACGTGGGGTCCCGAGACGAATGGACAGGAATGCGGTCCTCGTAAAGACGGGTAAGGGAGCGGAAGAGGTCAAGTCGCGCACGTTCGGGCTGGCGGCGCGTTTGCGCAGCGTTCTCATCATGGTCGACGGCAACTCGACTGTCGAGGACTACGTCACGCGTTTCGGAGCGATCCCCGATATCGAAGGGTCGCTGCAACAGTTGCTCGATCAGGGATTTGTAGAAGCGCGCGCGAGCACCGCCGCAGCCCCACCCGTCGCGGCGCAAACTGCCACCCTGCTGCGAGCGCAGCGCCTGCGCCGCAAGGGGCTGGCGCGGCGGCAGAGCCCCTGCCCGCGACGCAGAAGGAAGCGGTCATTGAACTCAGTCGCATCATGATTGACTCGATGGGGCCGAACGCCGATGCGTTCACCGGCAGGCTCGAGCGCGCTCGCACGCGCGTCGAATTCGACGAGATGGCCGAGCGATGCGCGCTTGTGCTCGAAAACCTGGGAGCCCGCGGCAAAGCCAGGGCCGTAGAATTTCGCGCGCGGGCGAAGCTCGTCGCGGAGCGCTTCTTCGGCGCCTGATAGCGGGTCTCCCGGGTCATCGCCGCGGTCGCGGCAATGCAGCAATCCTTCAGTTCAGGAGTGCAACGTCAGCCGGCTGTCGATGCGCTGATCATGCGCCATCCGCAGCGCTTGCCGAGCGCGGAGACATGGCCGGCCGATCAGTGGCAAACATCGCGTCGGCGTCCAGGTCACGGCGCAAGTCGCGGCGCACGTCCTGCCAGCGAAACCGCACCGAGTTCCTGACGAATTTTCCGTCCAGAGCCTTGTATTCCTCGACGACCGGTGCCCAGCGCACCAGCGCATCGGGGCTTTCCGAGAATGGCGTGTCATCATCCCGCACCGATGGCCAGTCGCACTCGCGCACGCGAGTGCGCACCTGGTCCGCCAGCTGGGGGAATTCGGGGCCCGCTTCCCCGGGCACCCCGGTTGCTGCGAGAATGGCTTCCACGGTCGAATTCATCAGTTCTGCGACTTCGTGGAGTGGCACGCTCGCGCGTCGCGCAAGCAGACCCCCCGCGAAGATCGAAAGATCGGAGAGGCAGGCGAGCCAGATGGGCCACTTGGCGATGTTGATCGACTGCACGAACGTATCGTTCGCAAAGAGATCCGGAAATTGCGCCCCGGAACGTGCCCTCAGATACCCGTAGAGCGTGGACTGCGCGACGAGGCTTGCGCGCGTCGAAAGGAAATGCTGCAAGGCCGCGGGATTTGCCACAGGGTGCCGCGATCTCCACCATCCGCGGACAAGATAGTCCCGAACCGCGCGCCACGAATCGCCCGACACGAGCCGGGCCAGCCAAATTCTGGTCAAATTCTTGCCTCTGGACACTGGCAATTGGAAATGGGCTAGAATTCTGGAGCCTCGGGGCGTGACCGGGGCGCGGCGGGAATGGTTCCGTAGCAGCAAAAATAAAAGGAACCAGCTCCGTCAAGACACCAAGAAATCCGCAAAAGAGGAGGGTAGCACATGGGCACCATCGGGACTCAACAGGCGCTTCATTGGCAGCGGACCAAGCGGCTGATGATCATTCACCTGGTCATCTGGTTCATTTTCTCGTTTGTCATTCACTGGTTCGCTGCAGACACCAACAAGATCTCGTTCATGAGTTTCCCCCTTGGCTACTACATGGCCGCGCAGGGGTCTCTGATCGTGTTCGTGATCCAGCTCTTCTTCTTCAGCAAGCAGCAGGACAAGATCGACCGCGAATGCGGCATGGCCGAAGCGGAATAAGGGGGAGATCGCCATGAGCACAAAAATGACGGGTTCTTTCATCGATAATCTGCCGAAGATCTACGGGATCTATACCGGCGGATTCATCGCTTTCATCCTGCTGATGGCCCTGGGCGAGCACTGGGGCATGGGCGAGGAATCGATCGGCATCGCGTTCGTGTCCTTTACGGTGGTCATCTACGCCGTGATCGGATGGCTGTCGCGCACCATGCAGGTCGACGCCTACTACGTCGCCGGCCGCCAGGTGCCTGCCGTCTTCAACGGGATGGCCACCGCTGCAGACTGGATGTCGGGCGCCTCGTTCGTCGCGATGGCGGGCGGCATCTACATGGGCGGTTTCCCCTACCTCGCGTTCGTCGTCGGCTGGACCGGCGGTTACGTGCTGGTGGCCGTGCTGATGGCGCCCTACCTGCGCAAGTTCGGCTGCTACACCGTGCCCGACTTCATCGGCACGCGCTACGGCGGAAATCTCGCGCGCTTCTGCGCCGTGGTCGTGCTGGTCGTTGCATCGTTCACCTACGTGACGGCGCAGATCAACGCCACGGGCACGATTGCCTCGAAGGTGCTGCAGATTCCGTTCGGGGTCGCCGTGTGGATCGCCCTGATCGCGATTCTGCTCTGCTCGATGCTCGGCGGCATGCGCGCGGTGACCTGGACGCAGGTGGCACAGTACATCGTGCTGATCATCGCGTACCTGGTGCCGGTGATCTGGATGTCCAACAAGCAGGGTTTCGGCATCATCCCGCAATTCGTCTACGGTGACGCTTTGGCGAGGATCGCGGAGATCGAGCCGACGCTCGGGGTGGGGGTCTTGAAACCCGATAAAGCGATTGCGGGGGTGTCCGCGCTGACCGTAGTGAACGCGGCGGCGCCGAGCGGCCTGATCGGAAACATCCAGTTCGTCACCCTCGTGGCGTGCATGATGATGGGTACGGCGTCGCTGCCGCACATCCTGATGCGCTACTTCACCACGCCGTCGGTGAAGGCGGCGCGCCAGTCGGTGGCGTGGTCGCTGTTCTTCATCTTCCTGCTCTACTTCACGGCGCCCGCGCTGGCGACCTTCACCAAGCTGCAGGTGCTCGATCCCAATCTGGCGACCAGCATCATCGGGAAGCCGATCGATTCCGTGATGGCGCTCGGTTGGGTGCAGAGGTGGCACAACGTCGGATTCCTGCAAATCGTCGACGCCAACAAGGACGGCATCCTGCAGATCAACGAGTTCTTCATGCGCGGTGACATCGTCGTGCTGGCGACACCGGAGATCGCGGGCCTGCCCGCGGTGATCTCGGGCCTTGTGGCGGCCGGTGGTCTGGCGGCGGCGATGTCGACGGCGGACGGTCTGCTTCTGGCGATCGCCAACGCGCTCTCCCACGATCTGTATTACAAGATGATCGATCCGAAAGCCGACACGAAGCACCGGCTGATCGTCGCACGCGTGCTGCTGTTGGCAATCGGTGCGGCGGGCTCGGCGGTGGCAGCGCTAAGGTTGACCGGAATTCTGGGTGCGGTCGCCTGGGCGTTCGACTTTGCCATGTCCGGCCTGTTCTTCCCGCTGGTGTTGGGCATCTGGTGGAAGCGGGCGAACCGGGCGGGTGCAATCGCGGGCATGGTGGTCGGCTTCTGTACCGGCACGTGGTACCTCTACATGGTGAAGTGGGGCGGAATGGCACCTTGGCTGGGTATCAATGACCTGCGCTTCGGCATCATCGGTGCCGGCGCCAGCGTCATCGCCATGGTCGCCGTGACGCTCATGACCAAAGAGCCGGACGCGGAGACGCAGGCGATGGTGGACGAGATCCGCATCCCGAAAGGCGAGACGTACCTCAGCGCCTCGCACTAATCTCGTTTCCTGGAATCAAGCCGGGGCGAAGAACATTCGCCCCGGTTTTTTTTCCAGCTCGGATAGCGCGAGGGGGGTGTGGCCCCTCGTTCGTGAAACTAGCCAGGCTCAATACCCGAAATGGCAGATCCGTTCCCCATCTGGGTGATCGTCATCGATTACGTCCTCGGCATGATCATGTGGACGCTGATCGGTCGCTTCGGCATGGGCATCTTCCTGCCGGAGAACAGCAGTTTCTTCTTCATGCGCTTCTTCGTGCGTGCCACGAACCCGCTCCTCAAGCTCTTCGCTCCCATCACGCCGAGCTTCCTCATCGAGCCCCTGATACCCCTCTACGTGGCGTGGTTCTTCTTCATGGTCCGCTTCTACCTGATGCCCTGGCTGCTCGGGTACTCGGTGATGGGCATGCTGTCGTTCCCGCTGGAAAGCGAGATCGGACGGTCGGCTGCGGACCTGGTCGGGAAGCTTCTGGGCAGGTAGGCCCGGCAGGCCGGGTTGGCCCGTCGCACATCCCCGCGGTTGACACACTGCGGGCCGGGCGCTTAGCTTAGATGCGCTGGGCAGCCTGAGGGGGGCGCGGATGGAAAGGCACGAGGGGAAGGGGCCGCGGCTGGTCGCGCTGTTCCTGCTGGGGGCGCTGCTCTTCAACTATCCGATCCTCGCCTTGTTCAACAAGGCCAATCTGGTGCTGGGGATCCCGCTTCTGTACGCCTATATCTTCGCGGCGTGGGCGCTCCTCATTGCGCTGATGGCGCTCGTCGTCGAAAGCGGCCGGGCGCCATGACCGGCGACGGCGTCCGGGCGGCGACCCGCTAGCGAAGGTCCCAGCGAGACCCGGGAATGCTCCAGGAATGGGTGATCGTCCTCACCTCGTTCGCCTATCTGGGGCTGCTGTTCGCGATCGCCTATTTCGCCGACCAGCGCGCCGACCGCGGTCGCTCGATCATCGCGAGCCCGTATATCTACAGCCTGTCGCTCGCGGTGTACGCCACCGCGTGGACCTTCTACGGGAGCGTGGGGCGCGCGGCGATCGACGGCGTGGGCTTCCTGCCCATCTACCTCGGACCCACCCTGATGATCGCACTGTGGTGGGTCGTGATGCGCAAGATCCTGCGCATCTCGAAGCAGAACCGGATCACCTCGCTCGCGGACTTCGTGGCCTCGCGCTACGGCAAGAGCGCGCTGCTCGGCGGCGCCGTCACCGTCATCGCGGTCATCGGAGTCGTCCCCTACATCTCGCTGCAGCTCAAGGCCGTCTCGAACAGCTTCACCATCCTGCTGCACTATCCCGAGATCGTGATGCCCGCCAACGTCGATGCGGTGCCGATCCTGCGGGACACGGCGCTCTGGGTGGCGATGATCCTCGCGATCTTCACGATCCTGTTCGGGACCAGGCATCTCTACTCGGCGGAACATCACGAAGGTATGGTCGCGGCGATCGCCTTCGAATCGCTCGTGAAGCTCCTCGCGTTCCTCGCCGTCGGTCTGTTCGTGACTTTCGGCGTCTTCAACGGCTTCGGCGACGTGTTTGAGCGCGCGGCCGCCGAACCCAAGCTCGAGCCGCTGCTGCAGCCGATCGACGGCGTCGCGGGCGGTTACGCGAGCTGGGTGTGGCTGACCGTTCTCTCGATGCTGGCGATCATGTTCCTGCCGCGCCAGTTCCAGGTCACGGTCATCGAGAACGTCGACGAGCGGCATTTGCACAAGGCGATCTGGCTTTTCCCGCTCTACATGCTCGCGATCAATGTCTTCGTGCTGCCGCTGGCATTCGGCGGCCGGCTGCTCTTTCCCGGCGGTGGCGTGGACGCCGACACGTTCGTGCTCGCGATCCCGATGCTCGAACGACAGGAGCTCCTCGCGCTGCTCGTCTTCATCGGCGGGCTCTCGGCCGCGACCGGGATGGTGATCGTCGAGACGATCGCGCTGTCGACCATGGTCTGCAACGACCTCGTGATGCCGGCGCTGTTGCGGATGCGCCACCTGGCACTCGCGCGACGGCGTGACCTCACCGGCCTGCTGCTCGGCATCCGGCGCACGTCGATCGTCCTCATCCTGCTGCTCGGATATCTGTACTTCCGCCTGGCAGGCGAGGCGTACGCGCTGGTTTCGATCGGGCTGATCTCGTTCGCGGCGGTCGCGCAGTTCGCCCCGGCGGTGCTGGGCGGCATCTTCTGGAAAGGCGGCACGCGCCGCGGGGCGTTTTGCGGACTCGTCGCAGGGTTCGGCGTGTGGTTCTACACGCTGCTTCTGCCCGCGCTGGCGCGCTCCGACTGGCTGCCGCGGAGCCTGCTCGAGACCGGTCCGTTCGGCATCGCGCTCCTGAAGCCCCTCGAGCTCTTCGGGCTCGTGGGTCTCGACCAGATCACGCACGCAATGATCTGGAGCATGATCGGCAACGTCGGGGCTTACGTCCTCGTATCGCTCCTCGACACGCCGGGCGCCGAGGAACATCGCCAGGCCAACCTGTTTGTCGACGTTTTCCGCGGCGCGACGGGCGGCGCGCGGCTGTGGCGCGGAACCGCCTCGGTGCCGGATCTCTACAACGTGCTCGCACGCTTCCTCGGGATGGATGCCGCCGAGGCGGCGTTCGCCGGCTATGCACGCGCGCGCGGGCGGGACTGGCCCGATCCAGACCTCGAGGCCGATGCCGAGCTCGTCGGGGCGGTCGAGATGCAGCTCGCCGGCGCAATCGGCGCGGCCTCGGCGCGGATCATGGTAGCGTCCGTCGTGAAGGAGGAGGCGCTCACGCTCCAGGAAGTGCGCGCGATCCTCGACGAGGCCTCGCAGGTTGTCGTCTACAGCCATCGGCTCGAGCAGAAATCGCGGGAGCTCGAAGAAGCGACGGCCGAGCTCAAGGCGGCCAACGAGCGACTGCAGGAACTCGACCGGATGAAGGACGATTTCATCTCGACGGTCACCCACGAGCTGCGCACGCCGCTCACGTCGATCCGTGCCTTCGCCGAGATCCTGCTCGATGATCCCGATTTGCCGATGACGGAGCGTACCCGCTTCCTGGGAATCATCGCGCGGGAGACCGAGCGCCTGACGCGCATGATCAACCAGGTGCTCGACCTCGCGAAGATCGAGTCGGGCCAGGCGGAATGGAACGTGTCCGATGTGGACGTCCGCGAGGTGATCGGCGACGCAGTCGCCACCACGAGCCAGCTCTTCCGCGAAAAGCGGGTCGCGCTCCGGGAACATTCGGGGCCGGCGATGCCGCCGGTGCGCGTGGATCGGGATCGCCTCCTGCAGGTGCTGCTGAACCTGCTCTCGAATGCGGTCAAGTTCTGCGACCGGCCGGATTCGAAAGTGGATATCGCCGCGCGGGTCGAGAATGGGAGCCTGCGGGTGGACGTCACCGACAACGGGCCGGGCATCAGCGCGCAGGACCGGAAGACGATTTTCGAGAAGTTCCGCCAGGTCGGCGATACCCTGACCGGAAAGCCGCAGGGCACGGGTCTCGGTCTGCCGATCAGCCGCCACATCATCGAGCACTTCGGGGGCAGCATCTGGGTCGAGAGCGAGCCTGGCCAGGGGTCGACGTTCTCCTTCACGCTGCCGTTGCAGCCCGGGAGCGCGGAACACGCGAGCGCTGCGCCGGTCGCAGCGAAATGAGAGGCTCAATCAATGGCGCACAAGATCCTGATTGCGGACGACGAACCGAACATCGTGCTCTCGCTGGAGTTCCTGATGAAGCGGGAAGGGTATGAGGTTCGCGTCGCGGAGAACGGCGAAGACGCGCTCGCGCAAGTGGCGCGAGTTCATGCCCGATCTCGTCCTGCTCGACGTCATGCTTCCGCGCCGCAACGGATTCGAGGTCTGCCAGCAGATCCGCGCCAGCCCACAGTCCTCGGACGTGAAGATCGTCATGCTAACGGCAAAGGGGCGCGACACGGAGATGCAGAAGGGCCTCGCGCTCGGTGCGGACGCCTACATCACGAAACCCTTCGCGACGAAGGAGCTTGTCGCGCGGGTGCGAGATCTGCTCGACAGGTCGAGATGAGCGACGGAGCGAGCCTTGCCCTCGCGTTTGCCATCACGCTCGGGATCGTCGCCGGAGTCGTCGGTCTCGCGGGGGGTGTCGTCTGGTCGGGACTGGGACCGGAGGATCGCGCCGCGGCGATGGCGATTCTGGCGCCGCGCACGGGCGTACTCGTCCTGGTCGGCGTCCTGGGCGTCGGTCTGATCAGTGTCGTGCTGCAGCCGGTCATTCGCTCCTATTTCACCGACGCACGAAGCCTCGCCGAAGAGGCGCGCATCATGTTGACCGCGAATCCCGACTACCGCATCGAGCCCCGGGGCGCGAGCGGGCTGCGCCAGCTCGGCGAGGTCCTGAACGAGTTCGCCGGGCGCGCGCGCGAGCTGCGCGAGGAAGTCGACGCGAGGATCGCCGAAGCCAAGGCGTCGGTCGAGGAAGAGCGCAACCGGCTCGCCGCCCTCATGTCCGAGCTCACCCAGGGTGTGCTCGTCTGCAACCGCGAGGGCCGCATCCTGCTCTACAACGAGCGCGCACGGCAGCTCTTCGCTGGCGGCGATGCGGGTAGCGTGACGCCGGTCGGCCTGGGCCGCTCGATATTCGGAATGATCGACCGCAATCTCGTGGCACACGGACTCGACGCGGTGGCGCAGCGTCTCGATCAGGACGACGCCCACCCGGTCGCACAGTTCCTCTCCTCGACGCAAGACGGGCAACTGCTGCGAGTTCATATGGCCCCGGTCCGCGGACTCCTGCACGCAAACGACGAGCGAGCGACCGAGGGGCGCGAAGTCACCGGCTTCGTCCTCACGCTGGACGACGTGACCCGCACGTTCGAGGACGACACGCGCCGCGATGGCGTGCTGCACGCGCTGACCGAAGGCAGCCGTGCGCCGCTCGCCAGCATCCGCGCGGCCGCGGAGAGCCTGCGCGACTACGGCGACATGGACGATGCGCAGCGGACCAGGTTCCTCCACGTGATCGCCGAGGAATCGCGGGCGCTGTCGGAACGGCTGGATCGCACGATGCTCGACCACGCGGACTCGCTCAAGACGCGCTGGCCGCTCGAGAACGTCCTCGGCGCCGACTTGATCCGCGCCGCCCAGCGACGGATCGAGTCGCGGGTCGAGATCCCGGTCAAGCTCGACGAAGTGGACCCGACGCTGCGCCTGGAGGCGGACAGCTATTCCCTCGCGCAGGCACTGGCCTACCTTGCCGGCCGCCTGAAGGAGGAGCTCGACGTGCGCGAGGTGCGGATGCGACTCGGCCGGTCCGGTCGGAATGCCGAGCTCGACATCGCGTGGCGCGGCGCGCCCGCGTCCGGGAGTGAGCTTCAGGCCTGGGAGGAGGAGCCGATGCGTGCCGGAGGCGAAGAGAGCCCGCTCGCGCTGAAGGACGTGGTCGAGCGACACGCAGGCGAGGTGTGGCACCAGCGCGGTGCGGCCGGTCAACCGTCGTATTTCCGGCTTTTGATTCCGATGGCGACCGCCGCGCTTCCGGCGCGTCGGGCGGCGCCCGATTCCGGCAGCCGCCCGGAATACTACGACTTCGATCTCTTCCATCAGCCCGGGCAGACCGCGGATGTGGATGCGCGTCCGCTCTCCGAGCTGGCCTACACGGTGTTCGATACCGAGACGACCGGGCTCGATCCGTCTGCCGGAGACGAGATCATCTCGATCGGGGCAGTTCGCATCGTGAATGGGCGCTTGCTGCGCCACGAAGTTTTCGAGCAGCTCGTCGATCCGCACCTGCCCATCAAGTCCGCCTCGATGGCCATCCACGGCATCACGTCCGAGATGCTCGACGGACAGCCCTCGATCGAGCGCGTGCTTCCGGCGTTCCGGGTGTTCACCGAGGATACGGTGCTCGTGGCGCACAACGCGGCCTTCGACATGCGGTTCCTGCAGCTCAAAGAGGAGGCGACCGGCGTGCGGTTCACCCAACCCGTGCTCGACACGCTGCTTCTCTCGGAGGTGCTCCACGCCAACCAGAAGTTGCATGCGATCGAGGCGATCGCCGAGCGGCTGGGTGTCGACGTCGTGGGCCGGCACACGGCGCTGGGAGACGCGATCGTCACGGCCGAAGTCCTGCTCAAGATGCTGCCTCTGCTCGCGGAGCAGGGAATCCGGACGCTCGGCGAGGCGCGCGACGCGTCGAAGCGAACTTACTATGCCCGTGTCAAATACTAGGCCTCTGCAATGATCGACCCAGGCGTCGACAACTCGGCAACGCGCGCGCTCGCGCATTCCATGTACAGCCCGCTCGGTTCGGTGGTCCGGCGCGAGCCGATCTCATGCCTTCCCGATACACCGCTGCGCGCAGCGCTGACGACCATGCGGGAAAAGCGGATCGGTTCGATGATCGTTGCGGATCGGGCGTCCCGTACGCCGATCGGCATCTTCACGCTGCACGACCTGCGCGACCGGGTGGCAGTCGGGAATTGCGATCTCGACCAGCCGATCGAGCAGGTGATGACCACTCCGCTGGTGTCGCTGGATTCAGGGGTCTCCGCGTATCAGGCGATGGTCACCATGGTGCGCCACGGCATGCGGCATGTCGTGATCGTGGACGAAGGGCGGCTCGCGGGCGTCGTGTCCGCGAACGATCTGTTCAATCTCCAGCGGCTTGGCGTGACGGACATCGGCGGCGCGATCCAGGCGGCGAGCGACCTGCCCGGGCTGCAAGCGATCGCGGCCGACATCCGCAACCTTTCCGCAAGCATGCTCACGAAGGGCGTCGGCGCCGAGCCGTTGACGCAGCTCGTCTCGAGCCTGAACGACCTGCTGACGATCCGCATCATCGAGCTCGTGCGGGCGCGACACGACCTGCCCGCAGCGCAGCTCTGCTGGCTCGCGCTCGGCTCGGAGGGTCGCTACGAGCAGACCATCAGCACCGACCAGGACAATGGACTCGTCTTCGACGCCCCCGGTATTCCGCCCGACGAGATGCGCGCGGTGCTGCTCCCGTTCGCCCGCGAAGTGAACGAGAGCCTCGACGCATGCGGGTTTCCGCTATGCCAAGGCAACGTGATGGCGAGCAACCCGGAATGGTGCCGGAGTGCCCAGGAATGGCAGCGGCGCTTCGAGGACTGGATCACGGCGCCGAAGCCCGATGCGTTGCTGACCGCGGGGATCTTCTTCGACTTTCGACCGATCTGGGGCGAGGCTGCGCTCGCCGATCGGCTGCGACAATGGCTGATCGGCGCGAGCCGGACGAACTCGCTGTTCCACTTTCACCTGGCCCAGGCGGTGCTGAGTACCCGGTCCCCGCTCGGCGTCCTGGGGGGGTTCGTCTACGACTCCGCGGAGTTTCCGCACACCATCGACCTCAAGATGCACGGCACGCAGCCGTTCGTCGGCAGCGCGCGCGTCTTTGCCCTCGCGAGCGGGGTGACGCACACGAACACCACGCAGCGATTGCGTACAGCCGGCGAGATGGTCGGCCTGAGTGCCACGAGCATCGCGGCCGCGGTCGAGGCCTTCCACTTCCTGCAGCTCATGCGATTCCGGCGCCAGCAGGCGCCCCACGTGCAGGGCGGCAACATTAACCGGGTGGATCCCCGTCGGCTGAACGAGCTCGAAAGGCACACGCTGAAGGCGGCGCTTCGCCAGGGACGCAAGCTCCGTCAGCGCCTCGAGCTGGATTACCCCCTGCGCTGATTTTCGCGCGCGGTCGGACCGTGCGCGATGAAGGGGTGACAACGCAGGGCGGCGCGGGTAAGATCCGTCCCGCCGATCTTAGCGACCGCACAAAAAGAACGTCGCGAACAACGCCCGCTAACGCGGGCGTTGTTTTTTGTGCGCGATCGCGCACAAAGAACGCGAAGAGTCGAACGGGGGGAAACCGGCTGGTTTCCCCCCGTTACCCCCCTTCCCGCTAAATGCAGTCCGCGGAGAGGTGGGTGCTGACGGAGAGGTCCATGCTGATGGAAAGGTCGGTCCTGACGGAGAGGTCGGTGTTGCCTTTTTCCCCTCCTTTTCAAGGAGGGGTGCCGGCGAAGCCGGCGGGGTGGTTCACAACCGTCGCAGCAGGCGGTTTCTTGGCGAGAGAAGACCTTCCGGCTATAATTCGCGCTCCCTTCTACGCGCCACGGTTCCCGCGGCGCGCCGATTCCGGCCAAGTAGCTCAGTTGGTAGAGCAGAGGACTGAAAATCCTTGTGTCGGTGGTTCGATTCCGCCCTTGGCCACCACTTTGCTTAAAGATCGGTAGGAAGATAGTAGTAACCGAGCGCCGCGCGCCACACCGTGCCGAGGACCGCGCGGTTTGGAGTGCGCCCACAACATCAAGCCTCGTTCGCATATCCGTCCTGGGTCCTGCCCGTCGCCTTGTCACAATCCGGGTAGACGCTAAACTTTCTCGTCACGACCAGCTTCTCGGCGGCCTGATCCCTTCGCAACACTTTCCGAGGACGAATATGAAAACGGCCACGCATCTGGTTACCGGGATTGTATTGACTGCGGCGGCGCTCACGCTCGCACCGGCTCAGGCCCAGCAGAAGAACCCGGAGCGCAATGCGTACTTTGGCGAGACCCACCTGCACACCAGCTGGTCGCCGGATGCATGGCTGTTCGGCAACAAGATCACCGGCCCCGCGGATGCCTACAAGTATGCGAAGGGCCACACGATCAAGCACCCGCTGGGCTACGACATCAAGATCGACACCCCGCTCGACTTTATGGGCGTGACCGACCACTCCGAGTACATCGGCATCACCAAGATGGCGAACACGCCGGGTTCACCGGTCAGCAAGCTGCCCGAGACGCAGGGCCTGATCATCAGCGATCCCAACAGCAAGGAGCAGCAGCAGCGCGCTTTCGTGACGCTGGTGCATCTGTTCGGGCAGCCCCCCATCAAGGCGCTCATGACTCCCGAAGTCACCGGCCCCATCTGGAAGGAAAACGTCCAGATCGCCGAAGCGGCCAACCAGCCCGGAAAGTTCACCGCCTTCTGTTCGTACGAATGGACGTCGCAGGCCTTTAACCGGAACCTGCACCGCAACATCTTCTTCCGCGATTGCGCCAAGGTGCCAGTCGCTCCGTACTCGGCGCTCGACTCGTGGCATCCGGAAGAGTTGTGGCAGTGGATGGACGGACAGCGCAAGGCCGGAAACGAACTGCTCGCGATCTCGCACAACGCCAATCTGTGCGACGGCTGGATGTATCCCACCGACGTCGACAGCCTCGGCCGGCCGATCGATGCAGCCTGGGCCGAGTCGCGCATGCGCAACGAACGGCTGGTCGAAATCAAGCAGATCAAGGGGCAGTCCGAGACCCATCCGCTGCTGTCGCCCAACGACGAGTTCGCGAACTACGAGATCATGAGCGTGCTGCTCGGTCTTCCGGAAGACTCCGGGCGGATCAACAAACTCGTCGGCAGCTATGCACGGCAGGCGCTGAAGGATGGCCTGGCGATGCAGGACACGCGCGGCTACAACCCGTACAAGTTCGGCTTCGGCGCCGCCGCCGACTCGCACAACACCGGCACGCCATACCGGCAGGACAACTTCTTCGGCGGTCACGCCATGGAAGACGGCACGATCGAGACGCGCATGGCCGGCCACAACTTCGCCGGCATCGACGTGCGCTACGAGAATCCGGCCGGCCTCACCGGCGTGTGGGCGGAGGAGAACACGCGCGCCCGCATCTGGGACGCGATGTACCGCAAGGAAACGTTCGGGGTTTCCGGCCCGCACATCAAGGTACGCTTTTTCGGCGGCTGGGAATACGGCAAGGACCTCGTCGCCGCCAAGGACTGGGTGAAGCAGCCGTACGCCGACAGGCGTGCCGATGGGCGGCGACCTGTCGCCGATGAATGCCAAGGCGCCGAGCTTCGTGGTATGGGCGGCCAAGGACCCGACTTCCGGCAATCTCGACCGAATCCAGATCGTGAAAGGCTGGACCCGGAACGGCCAGAGCTTCGAGAAGATTTACGACGTGGTTGGGCAGGTGACCGCAAGCCCGACAAGTGGACCGGCCGCAGTCCCGCCGATCGAGAGCACGGTGGACATCGATAAGGCACCTACACCAACACGGTGGGCGCGGTGGAGCTGAAGACCGTCTGGACCGATCCGACTTCGATCCCAGCCTGCACGCCTTCTACTACGCGCGCGTGCTGGAGATCCCGACGCCGCGCTGGACCACGATCCAGGCCAAGCAGCTGGGCATCGCGCCGCCAGACGTCGTTCCGCCCATCGTGCAGGAGCGCGCATGGAGCTCGCCGATCTGGTACACGCCGAGCGCCGAGGCACGCAAGGCCGCCCCGCAGGGGTTGACGGTCGCTGCCCTGATGCAGAAGGGCAGCGTAGTGCTCGACGAAGCGAAGATGAAGGAACTGCTGGTCGGGAAGGCCGTCTGGGTGCGGAACAACGTCACCGGCGAAAAGTTCAAGGTGAGCTTCAACGCCAACGGTGAGAGCGCCGTCTGGCACATCGGCAATCGGGCGACGGTGCCGAGCGCCTTCGGCAACGTCGCGGCGAACGGGTATCAGGGTGTTACGACGCCCTACTCGATCCGGAATGGAAAGTCGTGACCACGCTGTCGCAGGCGCCGATGGAAGTCGCCATCTACAAGGCGGGCGACCACTATTACGGTGCGCGCAGCAACGAGTTCGGTTACGCCAATTACGAGATCCTGCCCAAGCCGCCGCTGTTTCTGAATCCGTTGGGCAAGAGCGAATCGGGTGGGGGCGGAGCCGATACGCACCCCGCGCCGGCGCAGAAATAAAGCTGCCCGGGTTGACGACTTTGGATCGGCGTCGCCTTGCCGCGGGCGCGCCGATCTCCTCACGATCACTTCTGATCGGTATGATGCCTTCGCGATACCTTCCGAGGACAAATATGAAAACGGCCAAGCATCTGGTCACCGGCTGCGTATTGACCGCCCTGGCGACGCTGACTTGATTGCGTCCCGAATCAGGAGCGCAGTCAGGACCCCGTGCAAGATGACCGCCGGCCACAGGAGCACTCCGGTCATCCCGTCAGCAAAGCCGACGTAGGCGAGATAGAGCGCCACGGCCGCGCTGTAGATCAGCATGCCGGCCCGCGGTGTCCCCGGCCAGCAGGCGATCCCCAACGCGATCAAGGCGATGCCGGCGACGCGCGCCACGGTCGCGGCAACGCCGGTCAATTCCGCGCCGAGCAGCAACTGCCCGACGATCGATGGAACGACCAGTAACGCGACCCCTGTTGCAGTTTCGCCGACGGCGGCAAAAATCAGCACCCATTTCATGACATGCCGTCCCCTCGGCCTCGATCTTCGCGCACGCGCCACGATTCTACGTACGACCGGCAGAAAGTAGCCGACGTCAACCTGCTTTGCTCACGCTTCACTCACGGGACCAATGAACGTTCGGCCGATTGCCTCGAGCAGTTCTTCGGTCCTGAGCGGCTTGTAGAGAACCGCGATTGACGAGAGCGCGGCGAGCGGCACGCTCACGTCCTCGGCCTCGAGCGCGGTGATGAAGATCGTTGGCAGATCGCGACCCGCCGCTACGAGCGCGCGCTTGAACGCAATGCCGCCGATGCCGGGCATGTTCACATCCAGGACGAGCAATGCGTCGCGCTCGGGCATGCCGGCCGCGAGCAGCGCCTCCGCGCAGTCGTAGCCCTCAGCGTCGAACCCGGCTTGCCGGATCGTTCGCAGCAGCGCGCGGCGCAGCGAGTCGTCGTCATCCACGAGCAGCACGCGCGGTCCCCGGGATGTCGTTTAGGCGCCCCCCATTGTCCGCCGCTCGGGGGGGGCGCGGAAAATTAGACCTTGGTCGAATGGGAGTAAACCGAGCCGGGGGGGCCAGGCGGCGGGAGAGAAACGGTGTTCAGCGGCGAGCAGGGCCCGCGCCGGGAGCAAGGCCGAGAAGGTCGCTCATCCCGCACCAGTTCGGCGAGCGACACCGCCCCCATCTTCTCCATCACTCGGCCCCGATGGACCTTGATCGTGGCCTCCGCGGCGCCCTAGCCGGTCGGCGATGATCTTGTTGAGCACGCCCGCAGACACCAGCGCCAGCACCTCCCGCTCGCGTGGGGTCAACGCCTCATAGCGTGCGCGCAGGCTGTCTGCCATCCGCCGGGCTTGGTCCAGTGCGGTGCTGCGCTCGAGCGCCTCGTCGATCGCAGTCAGGATCTCTCGCTCGCTGAATGGCTTCGGCAGGAAATTGACCGCGCCACCCTTCATGGCACGGACGCTGGTGGGGATGTCGCCGTGGCCGGTGATGAATACCATCGGCAGCCTCGCGCTCTTCGCCTTTGCGAGCGAGGCTTGCAGGTCGAGCCCGCTCATGCCGGGCATGCGCACGTCGGTCACGATGCACGCAATCGCGAAGTGTGGCGCTCGCGCGAGGTAGTCCTGCGCGGATTCGAACGTCTCGACGCGATAGCTGGCCGTGCGGAGCTGGCGCTCGAGCGCCCGACGCACCGACGGATCGTCGTCGATGACGAAGACTGTGCCTGCCGAGTCGGGGAGAGCGATCAAGGGGCGACGGGGGAGGGGCCCGAAGGGAGCTCGATCCGGAAAGTCGACCCCTGCCCGGGCATGGATTGCGCCGAGAGCTTGCCGCCATGTGCGTCCACGATCGTCCGGCTGATCGAAAGCCCGAGTCCCATTCCCTTTGGCTTGGTGGTGAAGAACGCCTGGAAGATCCGGGCGAGCGTCGCGCCGTCCATGCCGGCGCCGAAATCTTGCACTTCGACGCTCACGCCGTCGCCGCAACAGCCCGCGCGCACCGTGACCTCACGTGCCGGCCGATCGCCGGCCACGACGGCGTCGATGGCTCATTGACAGCAGATTGAGCACGACCTGCTGCAACTGCACCCGATCGCCGACGACTGGCGGTAGCGCGTCGGCGATCTTGAGAGTGACCTGCACATCCCGCACCTGCGCTTCCCTGCCGACGAGCCGCAGGACCTCCTCGAGCACCTCGCGCAGGTCGAGCGCCGCGTGTTCCACTTCGCCGCGGCGCAGGGCAACGACGCAGCTTCTGCACCAGATCGACGGCACGGCGCTCGTCGGCGACGATGTCCGAGAGCGTCGCGCGCAGCTCGTCGAGATCGGGCTCCGGGGCGGCGAGAAGCCGCATCCCGGTCTCGGCATTGGCGAGGTTGGCAGCGAGGGGCTGCGTGAGTTCGTGGGCGAGCGACGCAGCGAAGACCCCCATCGCGCCGACGCGGGTTGCATGCGCCGCCTGCGCTCTGGCTTCCAGCTCGCCGTGTTGCGCCGCGTCGCGCGCAAGCACGCTCGCGAGCACCTCGCCGAGCAGCACGATTCGCACCACCAGCGCCTCGGGCCAGTCGCGTTGCTCGTGCACCATCGCAAACGAAAGTGCGCAGTCGACGGTGCCCGAAAACACGACGGGGACGATCACGAGCGACTGCACGCCGAGCGCCCAAAGTGCCGGCACGTCCGCCGCTGCCTCGATCGGCAGGTCGGCGGGGCTCGTCGAAGCGAACGACCGAGCCGCCCACGACCTGCGCACTGATCCAGGGTATGTGGACGCTTTTGCCCTGAATCGCGGCGGGCGGTACGCCCGCGGCCAGCCAGCGATGCCGCTTCCTGAACTCGAGGCCGCTCCCGACGCGCTCCCAGAGCGTCGCCCGCTCGGCGGCGAGGATGAGTGCCATGTCGCGCAGGCCCGCCTCGATCACGCGGTCCCGGTCCCCAGGATGGTCGGACGTGAGCAGGGCGGCCAGCATCTCGGACATCAGGCGCTCGAAATTCATCGCCGCGTCGAGCGACTCCCGCGCGCGCTTGTGTGCGAGGGTATTGCCGAAGACGTCTGCAATGATGCGAAGCCTGGAGACGATCTCGGTCGGCCAGTGACGCTCGTGCCGGAACGAGGCAAGGGCGATCGCCCCTTCGATTCGCCCATCGACGGTCACGGGCACGGTGACGTTTGACTTCGCGCCGATGCGCCGCCACGTCGCCTCGTCTGCCGCTGCCTCGGCGGGCAGTTCGTTTAGCCGCGAGACCACGATCGGATGGCCGGCGCGGAGGCGCTGCATCGCCCACGGAAAATCCCCCGAGACACGCCGCGGCATTTTTTTTTTTTTAAAAAAAAAAAAAAAATTTTTTTTTTTTTTTTTAAAAAAAAAAAAAAAAAAAAAAAAAAAAAAAAAAAAAAAAAAAAAAAAAAAAAAAAAAAAAAAAAAAAAAAAAAAAAAAAAAAAAAAAAAAAAAAAAAAAAAAAAAAAAAAAAAAAAAAAAAAAAAAAAAAAAAAAAAAAAAAAAAAAAAAAAAAAAAAAAAAAAAAAAAAAAAAAAAAAAAAAAAAAAAAAAAAAAAAAAAAAAAAAAAAAAAAAAAAAAAAAAAAAAAAAAAAAAAAAAAAAAAAAAAAAAAAAAAAAAAAAAAAAAAAAAAAAAAAAAAAAAAAAAAAAAAAAAAAAAAAAAAAAAAAAAAAAAAAAAAAAAAAAAAAAAAAAAAAAAAAAAAAAAAAAAAAAAAAAAAAAAAAAAAAAAAAAAAAAAAAAAAAAAAAAAAAAAAAAAAAAAAAAAAAAAAAAAAAAAAAAAAAAAAAAAAAAAAAAAAAAAAAAAAAAAAAAAAAAAAAAAAAAAAAAAAAAAAAAAAAAAAAAAAAAAAAAAAAAAAAAAAAACTGAAATCGAGCAAGCGTAACGTCATGAGAGGTGCCGTCGCGGTGGCGGCAGCGCTGGCATGCGTATCGGTCTTCGCGCAAGAGAAGAATCCGGAAAGCAACGCCTATTTCGGCGAAACCCACATCCACACCAGCTGGTCGGTCGACGCCTGGGTCATGGGCAACCGCATCACTGGGCCGGACGACGCCTACAAGTACGCCCAGGGCGAGACCATCAAGCACCCGATGGGCTACGACATCAAGATCGACACGCCTTTGGACTTCATGGGCGTGACCGACCACTCGGAGTACGTCGGCGTCACCAAGCAGGCCAACACCCCGGGGTCCTACGTAAGCAAGCTGCCCGAGGCGCAGCCCCTGATCATCAAGGACCCGAACAGCCAGGCAGAGATACAGAGCGGTCTTCTCGTACCTGCTCAAGCTCGCCGGGAGCGCGCCGGTGAAAGCGTTCATGGACCCCAAGATCACTTCCACGGTCTGGAAGGAGAACGTCAAGATCGCGGACGAGAACAACCATCCTGGCAAGTTCACCGTTCTGCTCGTACGAGTGGACGTCGATGCCGGGCCAGCGCAACCTGCACCGCAACGTTTTCTTCCGGGACTGCGACAAGGTACCGGAGTATCCGTTCAGCGCGCTCGACTCCAAGCTCCCCACGGAACTGTGGAAGTGGATGGACGCGCAGCGCAAGGCGGGCAACGAGTTGCTCGCCATCTCGCACAACGCCAACGTGAGCGATGGCTGGATGTACCCGGTGGACATCGACAACACCACCGGACGGCCGATCGACGCCGCCTGGGCAGCCGCGCGCGACCGCAACGAGCGCCTGGTCGAGATCAAGCAGGGTAAGGGACAATCGGAGACGCATCCCTTGCTGTCGCCCAACGACGAGTTCGCCAGCTACGAGCTGTACCAGGCCATCCTCGGCCTTCCCGCCGACGTCGGGCGCATCGACCGCATTACGGGCAGCTTCGCGCGCCAGGCGTTGAAGGACGGCGTCACGATGCAGGACGTGCGCGGCTACAACCCGTACAAGTTTGGCATGGCGGGTGGGTCCGACTCCCACAACACCGGCAGCTCTTATCGGCAGGACAACTTCTACGGCCTGCACGCCGACGCGGACGGCACGGTCGATCGGCGCTTCGCCGGCGTCCTGATCGGCGGGACCATGGACGTGCGCCTGGAGAACCCCGGCGGCCTGACCGGCGTCTGGGCGAGGAGAACACCCGGGCCTCGCTCTGGGACGCGATGTATCGCAAGGAGACCTTCGGTGTCAGCGGCCCGCGCATCAAGGTGCGCTTCTTCGGCGGCTGGGGCTACACAAGGACCTCCTGAGCGCCGGCGACTGGGTGAAGCAATCCTACGCGGGCGGCGTCCCCATGGGCGCCGACCTGCCGCCCATGCCGTCGGGGGAGAAGGGCACGGCTCCGAGCTTCGTCGTCTGGGCGGTGAAGGACCCGACCTCCGGCAATCTCGACCGCATCCAGGTCGTCAAGGGCTGGACCCAGAACGGCCAGAGCTTCGAAAAGATCTTCGACGTGGCCTGGTCCGGCGACCGCAAGCCGAACAAGTGGACAGGCCGGGTGCCGGCGATCCAGAGCACGGTGGACCTCGAAACGGCCACCTACACCAACAGCGTCGGCTCGACGGAGCTCAAGACCGTGTGGACCGATCCGGAGTTCGACGCCAGCCTGCATGCCTTCTACTACGCCCTCGTGCTGGAGATTCCCACGCCGCGGTGGACCCTGATTCAGGCGGTGAAGGCCGGGATTCCGCCGCCGGACGTGGTGCCGCTCACGGGGCAGGAACGCGCCTGGAGCTCGCCCGTCTGGTACACGCCCTCGGCGGAGGCCCGCAAGAAGGCGCCGGCGGGAATGACCGTCGCCGACCTGAAGAAGAAGGGCGCCACCTCGCTGAACGACGCACAGCTGAAGGCGCTGATCGTGGGCAAGGCGTTCTGGATGCGCAACAACGTCACCGGCGAGCAGTTCAGCCAGAACTTCACCACCGAGGGCCAGACGATCGTGTTCCGCGTCGGAAAGTACGCCGCTTGCCGAGCGCTATCGGCAACGTCGTGCGCGACGGCTACCATGGGACGACCTCCGCGTACAAGATCGCGAACGGCAAGCTCGTGACGTTCGTCTCGCAGGAGCCGTATTCGGTCACGATCTACAAACTCGGAAAGACCTACTACGGCGCGCGCAGCAACGAGTTCGGCTATGCCAACTACGAGATCATTCCGGCGCCGCAGATCGCGGTCAACCCTCTGACGGAATGTCCAACCAGTTCTCGATCGGGCTCGGGCTGACGGATGAGCAGACGGCAGCAGATCGTCCCGATGTTCCAGACGGAGCTCAAGCAGCTGGGCGCATTGAAGAAGAACACCTCCCTGAGCGCACTGCAGAAGGTGGAAGAGGTGCGCAAGCTCGGCGTCTCCTTCGACGAGAGGATCAGGCCGCTCCTCGACGCCGAGCAGCAGCAGAAGTTCGAGGCCATGCGCGAGCAGTTGCGCAGGCGGATGATCGAGTCGATCGCGGACGACGCGTTGCGCAAGCTGCGGGGAGGCGTGGCAACGTGGTTCGCCGACGTGCACAAGTAGCGATGAAGCGGCTGGACGGCGAGCCGGCCGCGGATTCCGCGATGCGGGAGCGGGCTCCTCCCGTGCCCATGGCAGGGTACTGATCCACGCCACGGCTGAGACATAGGCCGCGATGGCATCATCGCGGCCTGCGCCGTACTTTTTTGCGAGAATCATGAAGCGTCTTCTCCGCGAACCGCTGGTCCACTTCCTGCTGATCGGCATGGTTCTGTTCGGGCTCTACGGTCTCATGCAGTCCGGACGCCCGGCAACCGTGCCGTCGAAGGAGATCCGGCTGTCGCTCGACGAGATTGCCCAGCTCACGCTGCTCCACCAGTCGCAGTGGCGCCGTCCGCCGACGCCGCAGGAGCTCGCGCGCCTGGTCGAGAACAAGGTCCAGCAGGAGATTCTCTACCGCGAGGCGCTCGCGATGGGCCTCGACAAGGACGACGAGATCGTCAAGCGCCGCATGGCGCAGAAGATGCAGTTCCTGGCCGAGGACGTGGCGGCCGCGCGTGAGCCGACGACGGCCGAGCTCAGGAGCTGGTACGAGAAGCACAGCGCCAGATTCGCGCAACCGCCCCGGCTGAGCTTCCGGCACTTGTACTTCTCGCCCGACCGGCGCGGCGACCGCGCGCGCGATGATGCGGAGCGGGCGCTGGCAAAGCTCACCGGTCAGCCGGTCGACGCAAAGATCGCGAGTTCGCTCGCCGACCCGTTCATGTTCCAGGAGTACTACCGCGATCGCGCGCCCGACTATCTCGGCAAGGAGTTCGGACCGCCGTTCGCGCTTGCGGTGGCCAAGCTTCAGCCCGGCGCGTGGCAGGGGCCCGTCGAGTCCGGCTTCGGCTGGCACCTCGTGTTCGTCGACACCGTGATTCCCGGCCGCGTGCCCGCGTTCGAGGAGATCGAGCCCGACATCCGGACCGCGTGGCTCGGCGAGCAGAAGGCGCTTGCCTGGGAGAAGGCGTACAAGGAAATGCGCGCGAAGTACACGGTGTTGCTGCCGGCGGTTCCGGACCAGGCATCGAAGAATCACGGAGTGCCCGTGCCGGGAACGAGCGCCGCGCCCGATTCGAAAGGCAAGCCGTGAGCCGGTTGACGTCCGCCGTCGGGCGCCTCGTCACGACTGTGGTGCTTGTCGCGACGTTCTTTCTCCCCGCGGCGCACGCTCACGAGTCGCGCCCTGCGTACCTGGAGATCAAGGAAACGGCGCCAGGGCAGTTCTCGGTGCTCTGGCGCACTCCGGTGCTTGCGGGCATGCGTTTGCCGCTGGTGCTGAAGATGCCCGACGGCGTCAGGAACGTGAAGGAACCGGTGATCCAGGAACTCGCCGATTCGCTCCTCGAGCGGCGGTGGATCGACGCCGGACCGGACGGGCTCGCCGGCAAGCGCGTCGAGATCGCCGGGCTCCAGTTCACGATCACCGACGCGCTCGTTCGCGTCGAGCTGCTCGACGGGAGGACGTATCAGACCATCGCGCGCCCATCGCAGCCGTGGGTCGAGATCGCCGCCTCGCAATCGTGGTGGCAGGTGATGGGCACCTACATGGTCGAGGGCATCCGGCACATCCTGTTCGGCGCCGATCACCTGCTGTTCGTGCTCGGGCTGCTGCTGATCGTGAAGGACGGGTGGATGCTGGTGAAGACAATCACCGCGTTCACGGTCGCGCACAGCATCACGCTCGCCATCGCGACGCTGGGCTACGCCGAGGCACCGGCGCTGCCGCTCAACGCCGCGATCGCGCTGAGCATCCTTTTCCTCGGACCGGAGATCGTCCGATCGTGGCGGGGCGAGACGAGCTTCACGATCCGCCATCCGTGGGTGGTGGCGTTCGCGTTCGGGCTGCTGCACGGATTCAGTTTCGCCAGCGCGCTCACCACCGCCGGCCTGCCGCGCGGCGACCTGCCGCTCGCGCTCCTTTCCTTCAATGTGGGCGTCGAGGTCGGGCAGCTCGGTTTCGTCGCGCTCATTCTGGCGATGGAGCATTCCTTCCGCGTCCTCGCGATCCGCTGGCCGCGCTGGGTGCAGGCGCTGCCGGGCTACGCGGTCGGGTCCCTGGGTGCGTTCTGGACCGTGCAGCGCGCGGCGTTGCTCGTGGCGGCACTGCGATGAAGCCGGAACGTCGGCATCGAGCGGCGCGAGCAATGGCCGTGCTGGCGACCTTCTGTTGCGGACCGGCCGAAGCGCACCTCAATTCGACCGGGATGGGCCCGGTCTACGACGGCCTGGCACACTTCCTGACGAGCCCCGAGGATGTGGTGCCTGCGCTCGCCCTGGCGCTCCTGGCCGGGCTGCGCGGCGCGGACTATGGTCGACGCGCGCTGTTCACGCTCCCGGCGGCGTGGCTGATCGGCACCCTTTCCGGGTTGACGGCCACCGCCGCGAGCACCGGCGCCATCGGTGCATCGTTCTGGTTTTTGCTGCTGGGCGGGTTGGTGGTGGCCGACGCGAAGCTCTCGCTCCGGACGATGACCGCGCTGAGCGCATTGCTTGGACTCGTGCACGGCTACCTCAACGGCTCGGGCATGGGCCTTTCCGTTTCGGCGATCGTCGCCGCCCTCGGACTCGCAGCCGCGGTGTTCGTTCTGGTCGTGCTCGTTGCCGCGCTCGTTGTTCGGTTGCAGGTGCATTGGGCCCGAATCGCCGTTCGTGTCGGAGGCAGCTGGATCGCCGCGAGCGGCCTTCTGATGCTGGGTTGGGTCGTTCGCGGAACTTAGACGCCCGCCGTTCGGTTCTTGATTGCGATCGATACCGACTTCGGCGTATTGATCTTCGCATCTCCCGCCCCCCACGCGGCGATTGAGCGCGAGCCTGCAGACGGATAAGAAGCGCGCGTGAATTTTGCGGGGATCAGCTCCGCAAGGTGCTGCAGAGCCCGGCGATAGAAGCAGCGGGCGTCCTTGGAAGTCGTTGATTTCTCAATTCCTGCCTGGCCACCGTGCGAAGCGAAAATCCTTGTGTCGGTGGTTCGATTCCGCCCTTGGCCACCAAAGATTTCGCCGCGCCGTGAGGCGCGGCAAAATCCTCTACAGATCTAACCGAGCAATGCGGCGACGCACCCATGATGCAGTGCGGGATCCTGCGTCCACTTTCTCATTCGCGCGCGGCAGGAACTTTCGGCTTCACGACAGTGTCATGAGCAGAAGGCAGCATCCGCCATTCTGCTCATCAGTCGCCGCGGGTACGCGGCGTCGCTCGAAGGAGACACCCATGAAGGATGTGGATGAAACCATCCTCGCTCCCGACACTTTGGTTGCCGTGGGCATCGGCTACGCCGCGGTCACGCGCGATGGGGTGCCCTTGTATGAAGCCGAGTGCGGTGATCTGGAGCATGCCATGAGCGTTCGCGACGCCGAGTTCATGGCGGCGACCGAGCCAGAGCATGATTGGCGCATCCACCTCGTCGGCACTCTCGACGACCGCCACTATCGCCGTGGCGCCGACGGGCGCTGGACGATCTACAGCCGAGGCTACGGGCTGAGCTGAGTCACCTCTCGCGCGACGGATGTAGTCGCGACCGCAGGCGTGACCGTGCGACTGCGTGGGTCGAGCGCGCGCTTGGCCATCACCTCTTTGTGCCGATCCGTCTAGCAGTGGGCTGCCTACTGCGGCCAGGACAGGCGCGCGTTCGCAAGCGATGCATTCCGACATGCCCGCACGACGATCGGCAAAAGCATTTTTGGAAAATTTGCGAGATACTACGCCGCCGCTGAGCGATGGCTCCGAAAAGCGTCTGGAAAGGTGCGCGGCACAAGCTGATGCGGTATTCCAACCAGGAGAGGATACAGATGGAAAGCGTGCGTCGATGTGCAGTTGCTCTAGTCGGGGGGGTGGCGTTTGCGATCGCGTTTCAGGCGGTCGCGGAAACGTCGCTCGAGCGCGGTACGTATCTCATGCAGTCGATCGTCGCATGCGGCAATTGCCACACGCCGCAAGGCCCGAAGGGCCCGCTCCCGGGAATGGATCTCGCCGGCGGGCTAGAGATCAAAGACCCGGGGTTCACTGCCTATACGCCCAATATCACCCCTGACCCGGAAACCGGCATCGGCAAGTGGACCGACGCGCAAATCATCACCGCGATCCGTGAGGGCAAACGTCCGGATGGCACGATCATCGGCCCACCGATGCCCATCGGTCTGTATAGAGGCATGTCCGACAACGACGTGAAGGCGATCGTCGCCTATCTCAGGACGGTCAAGCCCGTGAAGAACAATCCGCCGAAGTCGCAGTACAAGATGCCGTTGCCGCCATCGTATGGACCGCCGGTACAGAATGTTCCGGACGTGCCGCGTGGCGACAAGGTGGTCTACGGTGCCTATCTCGCGGGGTCACTGGGGCATTGCATCGAATGCCACAGCCCGATGGGTCCCAAGGGGCCGGACATCGAGAACAAGCTCGGCGCCGGCGGATTCGAGTTCTTCGGACCGTGGGGTACCAGCGTCTCGGCCAACATCACGCCGGCGGGGATCGGGAAGTACCGCGACAGCCAGCTGAAGAAGGTGATCATCACAGGTGTCCGGCCGGACGGATCGCACCTCAAGCCGCCGATGGGGGTTGCCTACTACGCGAAGATGACCGACCAGGACCTGGATGCCTTGATCGCGTACCTTCGGACACTTCCCAGGAAGTAACGCTAGACGCCTATTCGTGTAATGGACTTACGCCTGAGCGGCCGGGGGAAGCTGTGTGGCGCGCGTCAATTTGACCCACATTTTCCTCCTCGGCTGCGTTCTACTGCTGCTTCCTGGCTGCACCGGAATCCCCGCGGGTATCGATACCGTCACGGGGTTCGCGCCTCAGCGCTATCTCGGGCGCTGGTACGAGATCGCGCGACTCGACCACAGTTTCGAGCGCGGGCTGGTCGATGTCACCGCCGAGTACAGCCAGGGCGCAGACGGTGAGATCAACGTCGCGAACCGCGGATACGATTCGAAGGAAGGCGAGTGGCGCGAGATAAAGGGAATCGCAAAATTCGCCGGTGATCCGAGCCGAGGCCGCCTCGAGGTGTCGTTCTTCGGCCCATTCTATGGCGCCTACAACGTCGTGGCACTCGACGGGGAATATCGCTGGGCAATGGTGGTCGGGCCGACAACGGACTATCTCTGGATCCTCGCACGCACGCCCCAGCTCGATGCGAGCACGCTCGAATCCCTGGTAGCCAGGGCGAAAGCGGCCAATTTCCCCGTCGATACACTCGTCTACGTCGACCAGTCGCCCCGCGCGGTCCGCTGACCTGCGAAGCGCGCGACGCTATGATGCGGCTGCTTTCGTAACCTGGTGGGCGGGCATGCGCATCGAAGTGATCTGCACTGGCGACGAAGTTCTCACGGGCAAGACCGTCAACACCAATTTCACCTACATCACCCAGAAGCTCGAGGACGTCGGGCTGGCGGTGAAGTGGGAAACCACCGTTGGCGACGATCGCGAGGATTTGCTGCTTGCGTTTCAGCTCGCCGGGGCGCGGGCGGATGCCGTCATCGTCAACGGCGGGCTCGGACCCACCGTCGACGATCTGTCGCAGGAGACTGCCGCGAAGGCGGCCGGAGTCGGGCTGGTTCTGAACGAGCCCTGGCTGGCGCATATGGAGGCATTCTTCGCGCGGCGCAGCCGGGTGATGCCGCCGAACAACCGGAAGCAGGCGATGCTCCCCGATGGCGCCGAGGTTCTCGACAATCCGGTCGGGACGGCTTGCGGCTTCGCGGTGGACATCGGGAAGGCGCGCTTCTTCTTCACGCCTGGCGTGCCGCGCGAAGTGCGTCGCATGCTCGATGACGAGATCATTCCACGGCTGCTCAAGAAGAGCGGATTGCAGTCCGCAATCCATTTGAAGCGGTTTCATTCCTACGGCATCGGCGAATCGCGCGCCGACACGATGCTCACGGACGTCGTGGATATGGCGCCCGACGGCTCGGTGAAGCTCGGGTTCCGCGCGCACTATCCCCAGCTCGAGACCAAGCTCGCCGTGCGCGGGCGCGACATGGACGATATCCGCCGCAAGCTCGCGCCGGTCGAGGAGGAAGTGCGCAAGCGGCTCGGCAACTTCATCGTGGCGGAAGACGATCGCACACTCGAGGGCGTCCTCCTCGAGACACTGAGTAGCCGCGCGGCAACCCTTGCGACCGTCGAGATGTTTACCGGGGGACAAATCGCCGGACGCCTCGCGCATCTGCCCGGCGCGGAGCGCGTGTTTCGGCGCGGCATCGTGACGCGCGATCTCGGCGATGTGTTCGACTCGGTCGGCCTCGATCGCGCAGCTGCGAGTGATGGAATCACCGTTGAGGCGGCCGAGGCGGTCGCGCTGGCTGCGCGACGCCGCACCGGGTCGACACATGCGCTCGCGGTGCTGATCGAGCTCGATGAAGGCGCCGACCGAGTCGATTTTTCCGGAAACGTGTCCGTGGGTATCGCGACGGAGCGCGAAGTGGCCTCGCGGCGCAGCCGTCTCGTCGGCGGACGCGACTGGGTGCGCCTCGGCGCGGTGGAAATGGGTCTCGATTGCCTGCGGCGTCTTCTGCAGGGGCTCCCCGTGCACGAGCGAATCGACTTCGAAAGGGTCGATGAAAAGTCGTAGCTTCCGAGACGTTATTGACCGCCGTCCGACATCTCTGTCAGAAAAGTCACGCAGGGCGCGCGGTTTGCAAGGGAAATCCCCGAAATTGGACGTGGCACCGGAATTGCATGTCCTTCCCGCAGATCCAGGGGGTTTCCTTGCAGAAGCTGATCCGCACGGCTTTCCAGCCGATCATGAGCGCGCGTGGCCAGATCGTCGCCTACGAGGCGTTGCTGCGCTTTCGCGACGGGACGAACACGCCGGAGTCGCGCGAAACGTCGATACGCCGGTGGGAGGGGTCGGGTTACATCGGCACGGTCGATCTCGCAGTGCTCAAGCAGGCGGTAGCGGCACTGGGTCAACTGCACCGCACGCTCTCGGTCAGCGTGAACGTCTCATCCATCACGGTCAGCCAGCACGCAGGTCGCTACCTGCGCGAGCTGGCGGACGTCGGTCCATTCGCCAAGCGCCTGATCGTCGAGATCACCGACTCGGTGATCCCGCAGGATCCGCGTACGCTGCTCTCGTTCGCGAAGGACTGCGCGTGGCGTGGCGTGCGCGTGGCCCTCGGAAACTGTGCGCCCGGGTTGCCCCGGTGTGACGAGACCGTGCTGCGCATGCTCCGTCCAAAGCTGATCAAGATCGACCGCAAGGCGATCTCGACCGCCTTCCAGAACCTCGACGAAGAACCGTTGCGCGAGTTGATCACGCTCGCCGGTTCGGTGGGTTGCCGTGCCGTTGCGCAAGGCATCGATAGCCAGGAAAAGCTCGACTGGGCCCACGCGCTCGGCGTTCGCTTCTTCCAGGGATTCCTGGTCGGACATCCCCGTCAATTCCCGGTGCTTGACGAGCAGGCGACATTCCGCAATCTCGACCTCACCCAGCCACCGCAGGATCTCGACAGTATTCCGGCTGTCGCAGCCTGACCGTTCATTCCCCGAGCGGGACAGAAGCGGGGCAGATCCTGTTCTGCACGCGCCCAAAAAAGCGCCCGCGCAGCCGAAGCTGCGCGGGCTTGCCTGTCCAGAGGCTTCGAGAAGCCTCGGAACGGTGCAACCTACAGAACGGTGCAACCTAAGGCGGCTGGAGAACCGTTGCAGAAGTCCGTCATTCCCGCGAATGCGGGAATCCAGACTGGGCCTCTTCGAAGGCTTGCCGGATCCCCGCTTGCGCGGAGATGACTTAATCGGATTTTCCTTAGCCGATTTGCACCGGCACGAAGATTCGGGCCTCGCCGCGCTGCACGAGGAGCGCGGCCTGCTTGCCGGCGCCGTCGATGGCGCGCTTGAGGTCTTCTGCGGTGCGCACCGGCTTGCCGTTCACCCCGAGGATCACGTCCCCGCGTCGCACCCCGGCCTTGGCCGCCGCGCCCTGGGCACGCTCGACCAGGAGCCCGCCCTCGGTGCCGGCCTGCTTCGCCTCGGCCTCGGCGAGCGGGCGCACCGCCACGCCGAGCTTGCCTTGTGGGGCGCTGGTCGCCGCTGAGGCGAGCGTGGCCTGATCGGCGGGCATCTCGCCCACCGCGAGGGTGAGGGTTTGCTCCTTGCCCGCGCGCCACACCGTGAGGCTTGCCTGCGCGCCCGGCTTGGTGTCGGCCACCCGCGGGGGCAGATCGGCCGAATCGCTGATCGACTGGCCGTTCCAGGCGAGGATCACATCACCGCTCTTCAAGCCCGCCTTGGCCGCCGGACTGTCAGGCTCGACCTTGGAGATGAGCGCCCCTTCGGCCTTGGCCAGGCCAAAGGACTCGGCCAGCGGCGGGGTCACCGACTGGATCACCACCCCGATGCGCCCACGCGTCACCTTGCCGTACTTCACCAGGTCGTCCTTCACCTTGATCGCCACATCGATCGGGATGGCAAAGCTCACCCCCATGTAGCCCCCGGTGCGGCTATAGATCATCGAGTTGATCCCCACCACCTCACCATCGAGGTTGAACAGCGGCCCCCCGGAGTTGCCCGGGTTCACCGCCACATCGGTCTGGATGAAGGGCACCAGGCGCTCATCGGGCAGGTTCCGCGACTTCGCCGAGATGATCCCCGCGGTCACCGTGCTCTCCAGCCCAAAGGGCGAGCCGATCGCCGCAACCCACTCGCCCACCTCGGCCTTCTTCGGATCGCCGATCCGCACCGCCGGAAGTCCCGTGGCCTCGATCTTGATCACCGCCACGTCCGAGCGCGCATCGGCCCCCAGCACCTTGGCGCTGAACTCACGCTTGTCGGACAGGCGAACCGTCACCTCGTCGGCCCCGTCCACCACGTGCGCGTTGGTGAGTATCAGCCCATCGGGGCTGATGATGAACCCCGAGCCCACGCCCTGGCTGGGATGCGGGGTGCCCGGCTCGCCTTGCTCGCCCGCCCCGGGAGGCACCGGAACGCCGAAGCGACGGAAGAATTCGCCAAAGGGGCCGTTCTGGTCGAACGGAACCTGCCCGGCAACCATCTCGGGCCCGTTCTTCTTCACCGTGACGTTCACCACCGTGGGCCCCTGCGCCTTCACCAGCGCGCTGAAGTCGGGCAGCCCGTGGCGCATCGCCGCGCTCGGGGCCTGTGGCGCGCTCGCCACCACGGGCGCTGCGCTCATCGCATTGGCATCGCTCACCCCGGGCAACTTCGCCTCGGTGCACCCCGCCGCAAACGCCGCGGCAACCGCCAGGGCTATGGCCGATGCGGCCAGACGATTGCGTTTCATCATCGTTCTCTCCTATCGCTCGCAAGCAGCGAGGGACCATCCCTCGTCTCGCCAGCGATGGTGAAACGCAATCCTTAAGCAAGCCTTAAGACCCCCCCAACCCCTACTCAGACAGGGGGAAAACGCACGCGAACGGCCAACCCGGCGCCCCCGAGTCCCGCGCCGAGCTCCACGCGCGCGCGATGGAGATCGGCGACCTGGCGCACGATGGCAAGTCCGAGTCCGCTTCCCGGCTGGTCGGTGCCGGCCACGCGATAGAAACGGTCGAACACCCGCGGGCGCTCGCTCTCGGGAATCCCCGGCCCGTCGTCCGCGACCTCGAGGATCGAGTCGCCGGCAGCGCTCGACACGCGGACCAAGATCGTGCCGCCGGGAATCGTGTAGCGAATCGCGTTGTCGACGAGATTGGAAAGAAGAATGCGCAGCGCATCCTCGCTGCCCAGTGTTGCGACGTTCTCCTCGGCGTCGACGTCGAGTGTCACGCCACGCGCCTCGGCGAGCGGCGCGAAATCGTTGGCGACGGAATTTGCAAGCGCTCCGAGGTCGACGCGATCGGCGGGACGGTCAGCCGCGTCCGGCTCGAGACGCGCCATGACGAGAAGCTGCTCGACCAGGCGCGTCGCTCGCTTCACGCCCTCCCTGAGTCGCGCCACGGCGCTCGCGTGCTCGGCATCGGTCTTGGCGCGCTCGAGCAGCTGGATCTGCAATCCCAGCGCGGTCAGCGGCGTGCGCAGCTCGTGCGCCGCATCGGCGGCGAAGCGACGCTGCAAGCCGAACGACTGCTCGAGTCGCGCGAGCAGCCCGTTCAGAGACGCGATTAGGGGCGCGACTTCTTCGGGCAGGCGATCGGCGGGAAGCGGGGCCAGCGAAGTGGCGCTCCGGGACGCAATCGTCCGCGCAAGTCGTGCGACCGGCGCAAGCCCATGGCCCACCATCAGCCAGATCAGCGCGCCGAAAAGGGGCAACGCGGCAAGAATCGGGATCAGGATCCGTAACGCGACGTCGGTGGCGAGCTCGCGTCGCAGGGCGATCGGTTGGCCCACCTGGATCGTCTGCAAGCCCATCGTGGTCGTGAAGACGCGCCACTCACGTCCCTGGTTCGAAAGGGTCACGAATCCCTGGGTGCGCACCAGCGGCAGCGGTGCTCCGGTGTTCGAGAGATAGAGCGCGACCCCGGTCGGATCCCAGATCTGCACCACCACTCGCTGGCGCGAGTCGGCCCCTCCCCTTGTCAGGCGTGACAGGTCGAGCACGGCATGGTCGCGAAGCGAAAGCGCGACCTGGCGAAGCTCCTCGTCGAGAAGCGAATTGATCTCGCTGCGTGCCGAGAGATAGGTCGCCGCGCTTGCCAGAACACCGACCAGCAGCAATGCTCCGAGGAGCGCGAAGAGCAGGCGTTGACGGAGCGAGGTCATTCGCCCGTTTCGAGCGTGTAGCCGACGCCGCGAACGTTGCGGATGATCTCTACTCCGAGCTTGCGTCGCAGGTTGTGAACGTGCACTTCGACGGCATTGCTGGCGACTTCCTCGCCCCAGCCGTACAGCCGGCCTTCCAGTTGTGAGCGCGAAAGCACGATTCCCGACCGCTCGGCGAGCGCCTCGAGCAGTGCGAACTCCCGCGCCGAAAGCGTGACCGGACGCTCGTTAACGAACACTTCGCGCGTGGATGGGTTGAGCGTGACGGGCCCGCAGCGCATCTCGGGCTCCGCGCGCCCCGCGGCACGACGGAGCAACGCGCGCACACGCGCCGCGAGCTCGTCGAGATCGAAGGGTTTCACGAGATAGTCGTCCGCGCCGGTGTCGAGGCCCTTCACCCTGTCGGACAGAGTATCGCGTGCCGTGATCACCATGACCGGGACGTCATTGTGCGCGGCGCGCAGTGAAGCCAGCACTTCCAGTCCGCCGCGGAGTGGTAAACCGAGATCGAGCAGTACCAGATCGTACTGCTCGGCCCGGAGCGCGGTCTCTGCCGCCTTCCCGTCCCGCACCCAATCCACGGCGTAGCTTTCCTGGCGCAGCCCTTCGCGCACGGCGTCGCCGACCATCGGGTCGTCCTCGACCAGGAGCAGCCTCATTGGCGCGGTGGGCGCAGATCCGTCCGCAGGCGTGCGCCTGCTCGCTGGTTAACGACTGGCCTCAGGCGAACGACAGGTGGCAGGTGCAAATCAGCCCGCCCGGAAGCTTTGCAGCTCGAAATGATCGCGTGAGAGCAGGTTGAGCTGCGCAGCCTGAGTCTGGAAGTTGAAACGGACCGTTCGCTTTACTGCGGGCGCGAGCCAAGCCGTGGCGTAGAGCCGAACCGCGTCCGCCGTGCCGTCCATCTGGCCGGCCACGAAAAGACGCGTGCCGAGAATCTCGACTCGCATTGCGTCGAAGGTTCCCGCCGGAACCGAGACCCGCTCGGTGCCGACCCCGCGCGCGGTGGTCGTCCAGGTAGTGCCCCAGTTCACCGGCGGCATCGTCACGGTGACCCGTTCCCCGATCGGCACATCGTTGAATGCGAGCAGATAGGGCGAGAACTCGTGCACCATCAACTGCGTCAAGGGCCGGTCGGCGATCTCCCACGCCGACGTGAACAGGCGGTCTCCGCCGCTGCCCGGCGCGCCTTGCTGGGTCAGGCGGTCCTGGATGCCTTGCTCCGTGACCGCAATAACCGTGTAATTCAAGGTTCGAGGCGCGATCTGACTCCAGTCGCTCCGGTAACCGTACGTCCAGGTCGCGCCGACTTTCGGGGCGAGCCCCGCGACGACAGTACGCGGCGCAAGCGTGGTCCCTGCGCAGCCGCCGACCAGGGCCGCAACCGCTCCGGCGCCCAGCCCCGCTATCATCCTACGCCGACCCGGCATGGGTAACGTCTGAACGGAACTGGGGTCTTCAAATCTGGAGTCTTCAAATTGCTTCGCCACGGACACCTCCTTTAAGTTGTCCCGTTTCCGGGGTTGGCCAAGGGCAGCGCTCGCGCGGGGCTGCCATCTCGTCAACGCTCTGCGCGCCCGACTATTCCCCGAAGGACCGCGCGTTGGTGACGATCGGATAACGATTAGATAGCCTATGTGCGTGCGATACTATCGCCGTTTGCGAAAAATGGCCAAGCGCCGGGGGGGAGATGCGAATGCGAGAATTCAGGAACGGCTTGGCTGCGGTGTGCGGCAGCGTGGTGCTTACGGCCTGCGCGCCGGACGCCTGGAAGTCCTCCGATCCTTTCAACAACTTTCTCAACCAAGTCTCGGCGGAATGCTACTACGACGCGCTCAGCTCGACGACTGTCGGCGAACTGCTGCAGCCCAGCGGCTCGGATAACGCCTCCTACTTCCTCGACGTGACCTCGCGCCTCTATTTCGGGAAGATCACGCCGCAGAACTGGACGTTGTCCGTCACTTCCCAGCTGCAGGCGAACCCGACGGACCGGGGGATCAAGTGCCTGCTGAACGTCTACGAGAAAACGAAAGGCAAACCGGCGGGGTAATCCGCCCGGTCAGCGCGGACAGAGGTGCTGCGAATCGTCCGTCACGCGTTCCGGCAAGAACGACAAGGGGGCCAAGTGGCCCCCTCGAACGACGGTCTCGCCTTACGCTGCCCCGGGGAACTCATGATCAAGTCATCCCCGCCCCCCCGATGACTCCCTCGAAGACAGGGCCGCAGGGATCCAGCAGGCCTTTGAATCAGCTCGGTCTGGATTCCCGCATTCGCGGGAATGACGGGCCTTCCCGGAGCTTCGTTAGTTGAGCTCCTTGTCCTTCCAGAACTTCGTGCCGGCCACCGCGCCGCCAAACTGCAACCCGTTCGGAGTGAGCGTGTAGAAGAGCGCATCGGCGATCAGATTCTCGCCCGCTCCGCTGCCGACCTTCTTGTTCGCTACACCTGCACTGGCGGCGCCGCCCCCGCCGAACTCCCAGCCCTTTTCGACGAACGTATCGACCGCTTTCTCGTTCTTGAAGATGATCAAGGTCCGGGTCTGCGAGGCGCCTATCTGCACGCCCGCGCTGGCTTGGGCCATATCCATGAAGGTTTCCTTGCCGGTCTTTCTGTCGTGCACGAGACCCTTGCCGCCCGCGCCACCGATGATGAAGGAGATGCCGTACGTCGTGAATGTTGCATACCCGGTCGATTTCTCGACCTGGGCCCTGAGTTTCGGGTCAGCCTTGTAGAAGTCCTCGAGCGTCACCTTCGCAGCCTTGCGCACTTCGGCCTGCTTTTCACTCTTGGTGGCTTCCGCGAGCGCGCTGCCGCTCGCGAGGGCGATGATCGCCACGCTCGCGGCAAGAAATTTGTGAAGCTTCATTTAATGTTTCCTTTCGTCTAGATCTGGGAGGGAGTTCAGTTCAGGCATGTTTCACAAGCCATTCATGGATGGGAACGATTCGCCGCGTGCATCCGCGCGGCGTACCGCCCGAAACTTCTGCCGATCGCGATACGGTTTTCGCTGGTGCGTAAAGCAATTTTTCAGCACCGACGCGACGCCGGTCACGATCCCCCATATTGTATGGGGCGCGGGCCTGCGCAGCCACCGCCGCGAGGGAAAAAATGTCGTGACGACCCGACGAGGCACGGTGTTCCGCCGGTCGCCGTTCTGCGCGATCGTTCGGCAGGCGCGCCGCGATACGGGGAAGGAAGTCCGCAGGACCAGGAGGGTCACCTCGCTTTCCCCGTTAAAATAGAACGGTTAACGTTGCGCCCGGGCGCAACGGCATGATTCGCCAGCGTAAAGAGCAACAACCGCCAAGCGCGCAATGAGAACTCTCGGTCGCTACGTTCTGCAGGAGGAAATCGGGCGCGGCTCGATGGGGACGGTATTCAAGGCCTCCGACCCGATGATCGAGCGCACGGTCGCCATCAAGACGATCAACGCGCTGCAGATCCAGAATGGCAGTGCCGAGCCGCGCCGGAGGTTTCTGCGCGAGGCGAAGGCGGCCGGGCGGCTGAGTCATCCGTGCATCGTCACGATCTACGATGTCGGCGAATTCGAGGACATCGCTTTCATCGTGATGGAGCTGCTCGCAGGCCGCTCGCTCAAGGACATTCTCGATCGTGGCGAGCGGATCTCGCTGGCCACTGCCGTGCACATCGTCCTGCAGACTGCCGACGCACTGGATTTCGCGCACCGGCAGGGAGTCGTCCATCGCGACATCAAGCCCGGAAATCTGATGCTCACGAAGCAAGGGTTGGTGAAGATCACCGATTTCGGCATCGCACGCATCGACCAGATGTCGCGCACGCGCACCGGAGTGGTGATCGGCTCGCCCCGCTACATGTCGCCCGAGCAGGTCTCGGGGAAGAAAGTGGACGGCCGCAGCGACGTTTTCTCGCTCGGCATTTTGCTCTACGAACTCGCGACGGGCGTCGCGCCATTCGACGCCGCGCGTCCGGAGGATTTCCTGACGCTGATGCAGAACATCGTCAGCAAGGTGCCGGTGCCGGCGAGCCGCCTCAATCCCGATGTGCCCGCGGCGCTCGACGCGATTTTGGATCGCGCGCTTCGCAAAAACCTGGACGAGCGCTACGCCTCGGCCGACGAGCTGGCAGAGGACCTCCGCGCGGTCCTGCAGGCCGACCTCAAGTCGAACGAGAGCAAGTCGAACATCGCGGCACTAGCGGCCGTCAATGACCTGGTCATGCCCGAATTCGACATGTTCGCGACTTCCGAGTCGGATGAAAGCACGCAGCCAGCGCAGCGGTCCGATGTGCATGCCGCAGCGAAGCAGTCCGGGAAGAGCGGCGGCTCGGGACTGCTCGAACGACTCAAGAACCAGGCCGAGGCGATGGAAAGCGAAGGCTCTAGCGACGAGCTCAGAGCACAGACTCTCATGCTCGCGCTCGACATCGAGCGGAAGATGCGCGCCGGGTTCGCCTTCTGCGAGGAGCTCGTGCGCTACCTTGGCATCGTCAAGCCGGAAATCGCCCATGACTACTTGCTCGAGGGCGTGGGCACGTTTGCCCGGCCCAAGCTTGCCGACGCGTTCGTCGATAGCAAGCTGCGACGCGCCGACGGGCGGCCGTGGATGGACATGATCACGCTCACCGTCGTCTGCGTTTCGCCGACCACGCTGCGTCGGGAGCTGGCGGCTGCCGATACGCAGTCCCTCATCGATCGGCTCACCGCCGCAAATCTGCGCTATACCTCGGACGATTCCGGCGGGAACAAGAACGGGGGCGCCACCGTGTTCGAGATCGCGGGCGAGATCACCGTCTACGCGCGTGTCATGGCCGATCGCGAGCGTGGCCGACTCGCGTTCCTGTGCAAGAATGTGGCGCAGTTCGGTTCGCAAAACATCGTGCTGGACGGAAAGGCGGCGCGCGGGAATGTCTTCGAGGAATTCGTGAACTACCTGCTCGGCCAGCCGAACCAGTTTCTGCAGATCGCCAGCCGGGCCGCGACGCCGGCTCTTCCGTAGCCCGGCGCGGGGAGGTTCGCGCGGGGCGCAGCTCCCCGAAAAGCCCGCGCTCCGCGTTTCCTCCGCATGCCCTCGGCGTTCCAACTGTCAGGAGAGCTTCAATGGAGTGGCTGACCGACCCGCAGGTTTGGATCGCGCTGGCGACCCTCACCGCCCTCGAGATCGTCCTCGGCGTCGACAACATCATTTTCATTTCGGTACTCGTCGGGCGCCTGCCCGAGGCACAGCGCAACCGCGCGCGTTCGTTGGGCCTTCTGCTGGCCATGGGCACACGGATACTGCTGCTCTTTTCATTGACCTGGATGATGACGCTCACTCAGCCCCTGGTCGCAATCCTTGGCCGCGAGATCTCCGGGCGCGACCTCATCCTCATAGGCGGCGGGCTCTTCCTGCTCTGGAAGAGCGTGCACGAGATCCACAACTCGCTGGAGGGCGAAGCGGACGAGCAGACGGGCGCGGCAGTGCGGGCGACGTTCGCGAGCGTGCTGGTCCAGATCGCGATCATCGACATCGTGTTCTCGCTCGATTCGGTGATCACCGCCGTCGGTCTCGTCGATCAGCTGTCCGTGATGGTGATCGCGATCGTCGCGGCGGTCGGCGTGATGATGTTTGCGGCCAAGCCAATCGGGGAGTTCGTCGACCGCCATCCGACCATCAAGATGTTGGCGCTTGCATTCCTGATCCTGGTCGGGTTCGCGCTGGTCGCGGAAGGGTGGGACTTCCACGTACCGAAGGGCTACATCTACTTCGCGATGGCTTTCTCGGTGGCCGTCGAGATGCTCAATCTGCGCATGCGCGCTCGCATTGCGCAACGGGCGACGCCGGTGCAGCTCCGCAAGGCGGCGCCCGCCGCGCAGTGGCGCGAGAACGCATCCGACAGCGGCGCGCGGCCCCCGGCCGGGGATGCCCCGGCTGGACCGGAATCCGGAAAGGGAGGCCCAGACTGACCGTCCCGGCTGCCGGAGCGCAGCCCACGCCCAAGTTACGGGGGTTTTTTGATCCAGGTGGAGTGCCAAGGGTCTGGTTTCGCTATAATTTCCCACCGGAGTCCACCCCCAATGCAACTCTTCGCCCTAGGCCTCAATCACCAGAGCGCGCCGCTTGCGATTCGCGAGCGGATCGCGTTCACGGGTGAGGGTCTCAAGGGGGCGCTACGCGAAATCGCTCGCGTACGCCCGGCCGAGGAAGCGGCGATTCTTTCCACCTGCAACCGCACCGAGCTCTATTGCGCGGTGGGCGAGCCGCACGAAGCGTTCGCCTGGCTCGCGGGCCATCACAGCTTGCCCGAGAACGATCTGAAGCCCTACCTGTACACGCTGCCCAGGGAGGCGGCGGTGCGTCATGCTTTCCGGGTCGCCGCGGGCCTGGATTCGATGGTGCTCGGCGAGCCGCAGATCCTCGGTCAGATGAAGGACGCCGTGCGGCTGGCGCACGAGGCGGGGTCGCTCGGCGCGACACTCTCCCGGCTCTTTCAGCGCTCGTTCGCAGTGGCGAAGGACGTGCGGACCAACACGCGCATCGGTGCCAACGTGGTCTCGATGGCGGCGGCAGCGGTGAAGCTCGCGGGGCGCATCTTCCCGAGCGTGCGCGATCGTCGGGTACTCCTGATCGGGGCGGGCGAGATGATCGAGCTCTGTGCGACCCACTTCGCTGCGCAGATGCCGCGGTCCATCACCGTTGCCAACCGCACCCTCGACCGCGCACAGACGCTTGCGCATCGTTTCAGCGGCCACGCGATCCTGCTCCGCGACCTTCCGGAGCGGCTGGCCGAGCACGACATCGTGATCTCCTGCACCGCCAGCTCGCTGCCGATTCTCGGCAAGGGCACCATGGAGCGTGTAATCAAGGCACGTCGCCACCAGCCGGTGTTCATGGTCGATCTCGCGGTGCCGCGCGACATCGAGCCCGAGGTCGGTGGGCTGGACGACATCTATCTCTACACCGTGGACGACCTTGCCGGCGTCGTGCGGACCGGCGTCGACGAGCGCCAGTCGAACGTCGCGCAGGCCGAGGCGATCATCGACACGCAAGTCGGCAACTTCCTGCACTGGATGGAGTCGCGCGAGCTCGTTCCGCTGATAAAGGATCTGCGCGATCAGGGCGAGCGGGCGCGTCGCCACGAGATCGAGCGGGCGCACCGGCATGCTGGCCCGCGGCGAGGATCCCGCCCGGGTCCTCGAGGCGCTTTCCCATGGACTCACGAACAAGCTGTTGCACGCGCCAACCCAGGCATTGCACGAGAGCGACGCCGATGCGCGCGCGCAGGCGCGCGATATCCTCGCGCGCATCTACAACCTGCGCTCTGACTCCTAGGTAATATCTGTGCAGGCATTCCCCGCGCAAGCGGGGATCCAGCGAACATTTCCCGTGAGGCCGGACATCGACGCCGCGGCACCGCCACGATCGCGGCGAACGTGATATACGAACCGCTTCCGGATCCACGCACATGAAACCGAGCATCGCCACAAAGCTGGAACACCTCGCCCGCCGACTGGAGGAGTTGAACCGGCTGCTTTCTTCCGAGGACGCGACGCGCGACCTGGAGCAATTCCGCAAGCTCTCGCGCGAACACGCCGAGATCGGGCCGGTCGTGGAGATCTATCAACACCATAAGAAGGTGGAGGCCGACCTCGCCGCCGCCACGGAGATGCTCGCCGATCCCGAGATGAAGGCGCTCGCCGAGGCCGAGCTGGAGGACGGCCGCGCCAGGCTGGAGGAGTACGAGGCGGAGATCCAGCGGCTGCTCCTTCCCCGCGACCCGGACGACGAGCGCAACACCTTTCTCGAGATCCGCGCGGGTACGGGCGGCGACGAATCGGCGATCTTCGCGGGCGACCTGTTTCGGATGTATGCGCGCTACGCCGAGCGCAAACGCTGGCAGGTGGAGATCATCTCGGAAAGCCCGTCGGACATGGGCGGGTACAAGGAGATCATCGCGCGCGTGATCGGGCACGACGTGTACTCGAAGCTCAAGTTCGAGTCGGGTGGTCATCGCGTCCAGCGGGTCCCGGAAACCGAGACCCAGGGTCGCATTCACACGTCTGCCGCGACGGTTGCCGTGATGCCCGAGGTCGACGCGGTGAGCGATGTTATTCTGAATCCCGCCGAACTAAAGATCGACACGTTCCGCGCGTCGGGCGCGGGCGGACAGCACGTGAACAAGACCGACTCGGCGATCCGCATCACTCACCTGCCGACCGGGATCGTCGTGGAGTGCCAGGACTCGCGTTCCCAGCACAAGAACCGGGAACAGGCGATGAACGTGCTCGCGGCGCGCATCAAGGACAAGCAGATGCGCGAGCAGAACGCCAAGACCGCCGCGACGCGCAAGAGCCTCATCGGGAGCGGAGACCGGTCGGAGCGCATCCGCACCTACAATTTCCCGCAAGGGCGGGTGACGGATCACCGCATCAACCTGACGCTCTACAAGATCCAGGCGATCATGGACGGCGATCTCGACGAGCTGACGGGAGCGCTCTCCGCCGAGCATCAGGCGGAGTTGCTCGCTGCGATGTCAGACGAAGCGACTGCGCAGCCGGCCGCCTGACCGCGCGCGTCGCCGCGGCGCTCGGCCGCCCGGCGAACGCCCCGCCAGCGGGGATTCCCGCACGCAGATCCAGGCGGCCCAGGCCAGATAGGCAATGCTCACTGCGCCCGCTGCGCCCGCAAAGGTGTTAACGATCAGTGTCCAGGTCATGGTTGTCGCCTCCTTGTGTTCGGCTTGGCGCACGCTGCGGCGCGTCCGATGGACCGAACTGTAGGGGAAGGACGGCAACAGTTCCGCGTCGCGTGACGCGCCAGTTCTATGCTGCATGCACATTGCGCAGCAGCAGTGGGCCGGAAAAAAGAGCGGGGCGCACTTTCGTGCGCCCCGGGGAGGAGCACGCCTTGGCGGGCAATCGTGCTAGAGGAGTTACCGGGTGACGGACAGTGCCGGCCCGGTGAGAGATACTTTACGCGGGTGGGCGCCCGCGCTCGCCGTCATGCGGCACAGGAAAACTGTGCGAAATTCACAAACTCACGATTGCCGGGGGCGCCGCGGCAGGCGAGCGCCAACGGGTTCACGGGGGTCAAGGCCGACGCGGCCCGTTCACCACTGCGCGGGCAGCTTCTTGTGCACGCTGATGTGCTTGGACTCGACCGAGATGTAGCCGCCCGCGCTCAAGTCCTTGACGATGCGGCTCACCATCTCGCGCGAGGCGCCGATGCGCGCGGCAATGTCGTTCTGGGTGAGCCGCTCCTGAATGATCCGCCGACCATCCTGCTCCACGGAATGAGTGTCGAGAAACTTGACCAGGCGGCCGTACACATCCTTCAGCGCGAGGTCCCGCACCGTTTCCGTCAGGCCGCGCACCTTGGCAATCAGCTCGTAGATCAGGTGGCGCGCGAACGCGGGATTACGTTCGATCAGCCCCTCCACGTCGCCGCGCGGGATCACGTAGAAGCGGCTCGGCTCCAGGGTCATGATCGACGCTGCGCGCGGGCCGCCGTCGAGTACGAGCTCCCCGAAGTAGTCGCCCGCGCCGATCGTGTTCACCACGACTTCCTTGCCCTCTTCGTCGCTCACGAAGGCCTTGACGCGCCCGGTCATCACCACGTAAAGCGAATCGGTGGCATCGCCCTCGTGCACGACCACGACATTCTTCTGGAACGAGCGGGGAACGCCATGCGGGGCGAGATCACGCAGTGCCGTCTCGTCCAGATGGGTGAAAGGTCCGTCTTGAGCGGACATTTGACCTGGTTCCCGGACGTAACACCGCCTTGATCGCCCGGGTGGTCCACCCGGGCAAGACTGCGACTCTAGACTCTATAGTCTTGCACGGAGCCGCGATGGCCGCAAACCCGCCCGATCCCCGCGGACCCGGGTCTGGGACAATCCCAGGTCGCCGCGGCCGGACATCGCGCGAGCGGCGGCGTCGATGACAGAAACCGTGCGTATACTGGTCGAAAATAGCGGATTACCTCCCGGAGAGGCGCGACTTCTCGTCGCCCATGCGCTGGGAGTCGATCGTGCATGGCTAATCGCCCACGCGGACGAAGCGATTCCCGAGCCGCGAAGTGAGACTGGCCCGCTCGCTGCTTCAGCGCCGGGCCGACGGGCGAGCCGATCGCCTACATCCTGGGTCGCCGGGAGTTCCACGGCCTCGATCTTGCGGTGACGCCGGAGGTGCTGATTCCGCGCCCGGAAACCGAGCTGCTCGTGGATCTCGCCCTGGATCGCATGGGCGGCGCGTCCTGCCGGGTGCTCGACCTGGGTACCGGAAGCGGCGCTATCGCGATCGCCATTGCGCGCGCAGCGCCCGGAGCCGAGGTGTGGGCGACCGATTCGTCGCCCGCTGCGCTCGTCGTCGCACGAGCGAATGCCGAGCGGCACGCAGCCGGCGCGCATTTCGTCGAAAGTGATTGGTTCGCCGGTCTACCCGGCGAGCGCTTCGATCTCGTGATCTCGAATCCGCCGTACGTGGCGGCCGACGATCCCCATCTTCGCGAGGGGGACGTGCGATTCGAGCCGCGCGCCGCTCTCGTGGGTGGCGCGGACGGGCTGGACTGCATCAGGCGTGTCGTACGCGACGCGCGCAATCACCTTCGCGCGCGGGGGTGGTTGCTGTTCGAACACGGATACGACCAGGGGCAGGCGTGCCGTGCGCTCCTGAAAGAAGCCGGCTACGTGGACGTCGAAAGCTGGTCGGATCTTGCCAACATTCCGCGGGTGTCGGGCGGGCGGCGATAAGGCGATTCCTCAGTTGTTTTCCCCTCCCTTTCGAGGAGAGGAAAATTCTCTGGGATCAGCGCCGCCCTCGCGCGGGTCGCAACAAGCGCTTGAGGGCGGCCAGATCGGCCGACGCGCCGCGTATCGCGCGACGCTCCATTGTCCGGTAGCGGCGCAACACCTCGGCGCCCAGCCTGGTCAGTTTCGCACCGCCGCCGGCGCTCCCGCCCTTCGCCGATTCGACAAGCGGCGCGCTGAAAGCAGCGGTTCATCGTGTCGACCAGCAGCCACGCGCGCTTGTAGCTCATTCCCATCCCGCGCGCCGCCGCCGAGATCGACCCGGTTGCGCCGATCGTCTCGAGAAGATCGGCTTTGCCCGGCCCAAGCGCAATGTCGCGATCCAGCACGACGCGCAGACGGACACCGACGGTGACATTGCCAGCTTTCATGGCCTCCTTGCCTCACCGGGAATTCTAGCCCGGCTACCGGCTGCACAGTGCATATTCCCACCCGGTCGCGGATGCGATATGTTTACATGGCTATAACGTCGGGGAGGATCAAATGTCGGCGGCACGGAAATTCGCCCGGAATCTCGCTTTTGTGCTCCTGGCGCTGATGGCGATCGGATCGCTTCCGGCGCAGGCCGCGGAAGTTCCGGTGATCGCGGCGGCGGCGAATCTCAGCTTCGCGTTGCCCGAGATCGCGGCCGCGTTCGAGCGAGCGAGCGGGCGACGGGTGAAGCTTTCTTTCGGGTCTTCGGGCAATCTCGCGCGGCAGATCGTGCAGGGCGGGCCCTACGAGGTCTTCCTGTCGGCGGACGAAGAGTGGGTGCGATTCGTCCGGAAAAGGGGGCGTGCGGAAGATGCCGGACGCGTGTACGCCATCGGCCGGCTCGCACTATTCGCGCCGAATGGCTCGCCCGTAAAGGTCGACGCGGAGCTGGTGGGTCTCGCGGCAGCCCTGCGCGCGGGGGATCTCCGGCGCGTCGCGATCGCCAATCCTGAACTCGCGCCATACGGCGTTGCGGCGCGTGAAGTATTGATACGCAAGGGGCTTTGGGACGCGCTTCAGGGCCGACTTGCAATGGGTGAGAACGTAGGCCAGGCGGCGCAGTTCGCGCTGACTGGCGCCGTGCAGGCTGCTTTCGTTCCTTACTCGATCGTGCGCGCACCGACGTTTCAAGGCAAGGGAAGTGCGATCCTCTTGCCCAGCACGCTGCACGCTCCGATCCTGCAGAGCATGACGCTTCTCGAAGGTGCCGGTGCGACCGCGCGGGCCTTCCTCGAGTTCATGGGATCGCCGGAGTCCCGCGCAATCCTCGAGCGCTTCGGTTTCTCTGTGCCGACGCAGTAGGCCGGGGTCGGAGCCACATGGACTGGACCGCGCTCTGGCTTTCGCTGAAGCTCGCAGCGGCGACCGCGACGTTGTTGCTGCCGCTATCTATCCTTCTGGCCCGCGAGCTAGCGTGGCGGCGTTTTGCGGGCAAAGCTGCCGTCGAGGCGCTGGTCGCACTTCCCCTGGTATTGCCTCCGACGGTGCTCGGCTACTACCTGCTCGTCATCTTCGCGCCGCAGTCTGCGCTCGGCCAGGCGTTTGCGGCGCTCACGGGCGGGACGCTCGCGTTCAGCTTTGCGGGATTGCTTGCGGCATCGATCATCTTCAATCTGCCCTTCGCCGTGCAGCCGGTGCAGCGCGCCTTCGAAGCGGTTCCCGGGCACGTGCGCGAGGCGGCGTGGCTGTGCGGCATGTCGGGCTGGCGGACGCTGTGGCAGGTCGAGCTGCCGCTCGCCTGGCCCGGACTTCTGAGCGCGTTTGTGCTGACCTTCGCGCACACCATGGGAGAGTTCGGTGTCGTGCTCATGGTCGGGGGCAACATCCCCGGCGAGACGAAGACGATCGCGATCGCGATTTACGATCGCGTGCAAGCGCTCGACGACGGCGCGGCGGGCGCGATGTCGGCTTTGCTGCTGGGGATCTCGTTCGTGTCCATCACGGTGATCTATGCGCTAGATCGCGCGAGGCGACAGCGTGTCTGACGCGGCGCTCATCGTCCGGCTCGACCAGGCGGCGCCGATTCCGCTCAAGGTCGCATTCGAATGCGCCGCCGGCGAGCTCGTTGCGCTTGTCGGTCCTTCCGGCAGCGGAAAGTCCACCATCCTGCGTGCGATCGCCGGACTGGTCAGGCCGCGATCGGGCGAGGTGCGCTGCAACGGCGAGGTGTGGCAGGACGCGACGCGCTTCGTGCCCCCGCAGGCGCGCCACGCGGGCCTGGTGTTCCAGCACTACGCGCTCTTTCCGCACATGAGCGCGCGCGGCAATGTCGAGGCCGCGCTGGGTAGCGTCGCACCGGCGGCCCGGCGCGACCGGGCGCGCGAGCTGCTCGATCTCGTCAACCTCGGTGGTCTCGAGGACCGCATGCCGCACGCGCTCTCGGGCGGGCAGCAGCAGCGCGTCGCCGTCGCTCGGGCGCTCGCGCGCGACCCGCGCGTGCTGCTGCTGGACGAGCCGTTTTCAGCCGTTGACCAGGTGACACGGCGCAAGCTGCAGCGCGAGCTCGCGCAAATGCGCCGGCGACTGCGCATGCCGATCGTACTCGTGACGCATGACCTCGAGGAGGCGGCGATGCTCGCCGACCGGATGGTCGTGCTGCACACCGGCGAGACACTTCAGGCCGGTCCGCCCTTCGAGCTGATGGGCCGGCCCCGCGACGTGCAGGTCGCCCGCCTCGTTGACTATCGCAACCTGTTTCACGGCGAGATCGTGGCACACCGCCCCGATGCGGCGCACAGCCTCGTGCGCTGGCTCGGCTATACGCTCGAGGCGCCGCTGCGCACTGAATTCGCCGCGGGCGGCCCGATTTCCTGGGGAATCCTGCCGGCGCATTGCCTGCTGCATCGGCGCGATCGACCTTCGCGCGGAGAGCGTGAGAATCCCGTGGACGGGGTGATCGCCGAGTTCTTGCCATTTGGCGAAAACGCGGCAGTGACGATGCGTGTGGATGGACGCCCGGATGCAGAGTTGCAGTTGTCGATCCCACTGCATGTGGCCAAGCGGAACAGCCTCGCCCAGGGCGCCCAGGTCAGGGTCTCGCTGCTCAGGGAGGGGATTCATCTGATGCCGTTCCAACCCCTCGACCGTCGGGCAGGCGCCCAGCGGGGACAGGAGTTGACCGGCTGATGGCAGGTGAGTAAAATCTGACTAAATTCGTCGGGTATTGATGCCCGGCAGAGACAGGACAAGGACATCAACCATGAGCATCCAGGACGAGATCAAAGGGATCGTGACTTCGCACCGGGTCGTGCTGTTCATGAAGGGCACGCCGGATTTCCCGCAGTGCGGCTTCTCCGCCAACGTCGTGCAGATCCTCAAGGCATGTAGCGCGACCGACGTTGCCACCGTGAACGTGCTCGAGCATCCCGAGATCCGGCAGGGCATCAAGGAATACGCGAACTGGCCGACGATCCCGCAGCTCTACGTGAACGGGGAATTCGTCGGCGGATCGGACATTCTCGGAGAGATGTACCAATCGGGCGAGCTGCAGTCGATGCTCGCGCCGAGTGATCAGAACGCCTAGTCCCTTCGCGCCGGGCGGCAGCTCGCCTGACTCGGGGGATGTAAAAGGGGCCGGTGGGAAAGGAAGGGTCCCACCCCTTCCATTGGCCCCTTTTCGTTTCCAATCGGGCGAGCTGCAGTCGATGCTCGCGCCGAGTGATCAGAACGCATAGCGAAGCGCTGATCAAGTCATCCCCGCGCAGGCGGGGATCCAGTAGCCCTTCGAATGGGCTCAGAATGGATTCCCGCATTCGCGGGAATGACGACTATTTGAGAGCTTCCCCAAGTTTCATTCGCGCCAGGCGGCAATTCGCCTGACTCTTCAGCCCCTCGTCTCCGCCAGCAGCCGCTCAATCATCCGCTCGGCCTGCGCGGCATAGCCGCCGCCGAAGAGATTGGCGTGATTGAGCACGTGGTACAGGTTGTACAGCGTGCGCCGCACCTCGTAGCCGTCTGCGAGCGGCGCCACTTCCCGGTATGCCGCATAGAACGCAGCCGGAAATTCGCCGAACAGCTCGGTCATCGCCAGATCGACTTCGCGATCGCCGTAGTAGACCGCCGGATCGAATACGACCGGTGAGCCATCCACGAGAAACGCCGCGTTCCCGCTCCACAGGTCGCCGTGCACGAGCGCGGCCGCCGGTGCGTAGCCTGCGAAAAAGCGGGGTAGCGCAGCGAGCAACGCATCGCCCAGACGTTGCAAGTTGCCACGCATTCCGTTCTCCGCGGCGAGCACCAGCTGCGGCGCAAGCCGCTGCTGCTGCCAGAACTCCGCCCACGATCCGGACTCCCGGTTGTACTGCACCGTGGCGCCGATGAAGTTGTCCCGGTGCCACCCGAACCGCGCGCCATGATGCGCGTGCGTGGCCGCAAGCTGTCGGCCCAGGGCACGATACGCGGCGTCGCTTCCCGCACCAAGTTCGAGGTGCTCGAGCACGAGAAACGCCGACCCACCGGCCACGCCCTGGGTGATTACGTCGGGTGCCCGGATTCCTGTGCTGGCAAGCGCGCCGAGCCCGTCCGCTTCCGCAGCGAACGCCGCGTCGAATCTGGGTTCGTTCAGCTTTGCGAAAAAGCGCGCGGCGCCCCCATCAAGAACCAGTGCCGCGGTTGATGCAGCCGCCGGAGACGTCCCGTGTGCGCTCGATACGAAACGGCTCGCCGATCGCGGCCGAGATCGCGCGTTCGAGTTCGGCGCACAGTGCAGGGGTCATTGAAATATTGAGTGTGGACCGAACCACCCCGGCTGCTTCGCAGCCACCCCGCCTTGAGAAGGAGGGGAAGAACCAAAACGTCGCCTTCGCGACGGCCTGCCTTTCGCGGGAAGGAGGGTAACGGGAGGGAACCAGCCGGTTCCCTCCTGTTCGTATCCTTCCGCCTTTTTTCCTATACCGCAGTCAGCCTGTTATTAGCCATCGTCAATCGCTCGACCAGGATATCCATGAACGCGCGGTCGAACCGGTGCCGGCAGGCATCCGAGGCGTTTTCGAGATCGTCGCAACGGATGGTGATGATTCGCGAGGGGCTCATCGTCGACACGTCGGCGCTGCGTTCGTTGGTCGCACGGGAGAGGTAGGCCATCTCGCCGAAGCACTCACCCGCGGACAGTATGTTGAGGAGCTTCTGCTTCTTGGTAACCTTCACCTCGCCCGACGCGAGGATGCAGAAGAAATCGCCGGCGTCGCCCTCTTTGATGATCATCTTGCCGGGCACCGCATCTTCCCAGGCGCTGATACGCACGACCTCCCAGAGCTCAGCGTCAGTGTATTCCGCGAAGAAGGGCATGGCGCGCAACGTGCTGAACTTCTCGCTATCGGCGACTTCCTGGGTGCGCGCAGTGAGGTCCTTCGAGCGCAGCGCATCGGCGAGCGCGATCGAGAACTCCTCCCAGGTCTGATAGCGATCTTCGACGGCCTTGGCCATCGCCTTCTTGACGATCGCATCGAGCGCCGGCAGCACGTCCCGACGGTGCGACGACGGAGGTGGCGCCTCGACGCTGGTGATCTGGTACATCATGCTGAAGTTGTTCTTGCCCTGATAGGGCAGCGTGCCGGTGAGTAGCTGATACATCACCACACCCAGCGAGTAGACGTCGGTGCGGTGATCGAGCTGCTGCTCGCGGACCTGCTGAGGCGACATGTAGGCCGGCGAGCCGATTCCCGTCACCTGGGTCGTGTCGCCAGAGGTCGCCATGATGGCGGCGCCGAAATCGCAGATCTTGATGTCGGTCGTGTCCTCGGTCGCGAGCAGGATGTTCGTGGGCTTGATGTCGCGGTGCGTGATCCCGAGGTGGTGCGCGAAGTCGAGCGCACGGGTGCACTTGAAAACGATCTCCACCACCTTGTCGATAGGCAGCAGGTTCTCGGGCGTGCAGTAGTGTTCGAGCGTTCCGCCCGGGACATACTCCATGACGATGTAGCTCGAGCCGCCGGCCACCACCGCGTCATAGATCTGCACGATGTGCGGGTGGGCGAGCTTGCCGGCAAGTGACGCTTCCGTGACGAAGAGCTTGCGATGGACTTTGCCCTGGCTCGCGTCGCCGATTCGGTCCCGCCAGACCACTTTCACTGCAACGTCGCGCTTGGCGAATTCATCGTGACAAAGAAAAACCTCGCTGGTCGCACCGTCGCCCAGCTTGCGGATGACCTGGTACTTCCCGATGTAGTCGGGAATCGTATGGTCGGTACGATTGGGGAGCTGTGCGGCCACGATCTCGGTCATGGTGTCACGCCAGCGCGGCCCGGGCACGACGAACGGCGTCCAATACCCGATCGGGTGCCGTCCCGCCGAAGTGACTGCGACTGGCCAGCGAGCCCTCGATGGTGAGGACTGCGTAGACGTCCGCCTCGATCTTGCGCGCGAACGACTGCAGCTCCGCGAGTGGAAGGTCGGCGAGGTCGCAGCCGCGTGCCTCCGCTGCGCGCACGGCCCGCGCGACCGCCTCGTGGGCGTCGCGGAACGGCTCGCCGCGCTTGACCAGGTAATCGGCGAGGTCGGTCGCAGTGGCGTGGCCTTCGCGGGCCGCAGTGCGCATTTTTTCCGGGTGGGCCTCGATGCCGGGGATCATCTCGGCGAAGACGGCAAGGGTCTCGACCAGGGTATCGACCGTGTCGAAAACCGGCTCCTTGTCTTCCTGATTGTCCTTGTTGTACGCGAGCGGCTGGCCCTTCATCAAGGTAAGAAGTCCCACCAGATGCCCGAACACCCGGCCTGACTTGCCGCGGGCGAGCTCGGGAACGTCCGGGTTCTTTTTCTGGGGCATGATCGACGAGCCCGTGCAGAACCGGTCGGGCAGGCGGATGAAGCCGAACCGCGGGCTCATCCAGAGCACGAGCTCCTCCGAGAACCGGGAAAGGTGGGTCATGATGAGCGCGGCGCACGCCGTGAATTCGACGGCGAAGTCCCGGTCCGAGACCGCGTCCAGCGAGTTCGCGCACACGCCGTCGAACCCGAGCTCGCGCGCCACGCTGTCCCGGTCGATCGGGAAAGAGGTGCCGGCCAGCGCGGCCGCACCGAGCGGCAGCTGGTTGACTCGACGGCGACAGTCCGCCAGCCGTTCCCGGTCCCGCCCGAGCATCTCGTAATAGGCCATCAGATGGTGACCGAACGTGACCGGCTGGGCGACCTGGAGGTGCGTGAATCCCGGCATGACCGTGGCAGCATGCCGCTCCGCGAGGTCGACCAGCGCCATCTGTACCGCCCGGACGAGCGCGGCGATGTCGTCGATGGCAGCCCGCAGGTACAGGCGCAGGTCTGTCGCAACCTGGTCGTTGCGGGAACGCCCGGTGTGGAGGCGTTTGCCCGCATTGCCGATGAGGGCGGTGAGCCGGCGCTCGATGTTCAGGTGGACGTCTTCGTCCTCGAGAGACCACTGGAATTCGCCCGACCGGATCTCGGCGAGGATCGTCGTCATGCCGCGCTCGATCGCGGCGAGATCTTCAGACGTGAGAATGCCCACCGCAGCAAGCATGCGCGCATGAGCGAGCGAGCCCTGCACGTCGAACTCGGCGAGGCGACGGTCGAACGTTACCGACGCGGTATAGCGCTTGACGCGTTCGGCGACCGGCTCCGCGAAGCGGCCTGACCAGGCTTGACCGGCGTGATCCTTTTCCTCAGGGACTGACATGACAGCTTGAAATTCCGCGGAGGGAACTTGAGAATGATCGCGATAATGAGCGAAAAATCAGCATCTTATACCAGAATTCCAGGCATTTTGCCGTGAAATCCCCGGAATCTGTGCGGATTTCGAACCGCGACGGGCCCGCCGACACCCTGCCGGATTTCCGCAATCTGGGAGTGATCGCGCGCATCCTGGTGATCGTGAACTCGCTGGCGTTCATCGCCGCGGCAGTCAAGTCGAGCAGCCTTCCGCAACTCATCGAGGCGTTCCTCGAGATTGCCCTGCTCGTCGAGCCGGTCCTGATCACGAGCCTTCTGGCTCTGTACGTTGCCAATGCCGGGCTTGCGCGACTGAAATATCCGGTCGCGGTGGCGCTTGTATTCGCCGTCGTGCTCGTGCTGACTGCCGCTGCGTACCCGCTGCTGCCGGGCAATGACTTCTCTCCCGCCGGGCTCTTGCGGAGCGGCGTATTCGCCGCACTCGCGACCGGATTTCTGATCGGCTATTTTTTTCTGCGCAATCGCGCGTTCTCGCCGGCGCTCGCCGAGGCGCGCTTGCAGGCCCTGCAGGCACGGATCCGCCCGCACTTCCTTTTCAATTCGCTGAACGCGGTGCTTTCACTGATTCGCACCGATGCGCGGCGCGCCGAGACGGCAATCGAGGATCTCGCCGAGCTCTACCGCATGCTCATGGCCGACACGCGCACGCTCACGTCGCTTGCCGAAGAACTCGAGCTCGTGCGGCAGTATCTCAATCTGGAGCAGCTGCGACTCGGAGACCGGTTGAACGTCGAGTGGCGCATCGAATCCGCGCCACGCGACGCGCTGGTGCCCCCGCTTCTGCTGCAGCCCCTCGTCGAGAACGCCGTCTATCACGGCATCGAGCCCGGAATGGACCCGGGAACCATCGAGATCGCGATCTACCTGGATGGCGACCGGCTGCACGTCCGGCTCACCAACCCCTACCATCCGGAGCACCAGCACCGCCAGGGCAATCGCATCGCGCTCGTCAACATCCGCGAGCGCCTGCAGCTGCACTTCGACGTCGAGGCGAAAATGGACAGCGGCGTGGTCGGCAAGTGTTACGAGATTCACATGCAGATGCCTTACCGCAGGAGGGCGGCATGAGCGCACCGCTGCGCATCTTCCTGGTCGATGACGAAGCTCCCGCGCGCACGCGGATGCGCGCGCTGCTCGAGGACCTGCAGGCCGAGCTCCCCAATGTCGTGACCGGCGAGGCGGCGAACGGTCACGAGGGCCTTGCACTCCTCGCCGAGCAGTCCGCAGACGTTGCGCTGGTGGACATCCATATGCCACAGATGAGCGGGCTGGAGTTTGCGCGGCACCTGACTTCGTTCGAGAAGGCTCCGGCCGTGGTGTTCATCACCGCCCACGACCAATATGCGATCGAGGCGTTCGAAGTGAACGCGCTCGACTATCTGCTCAAACCGGTGCGGGCGGCGCGTCTCGCCGCCGCGCTTGGCAAGGCTGCCAGCTCCGGGGCTGTCAAGCGCGCTGCGCTCGAGAAGGCCGCGCAGGCGCCCCGGCGCTACCTCTCGGTGGTCGAGCGGGGCCGGATCACGCTCGTCCCGGTGTCGGAAATTCTCTACCTGCGCGCGGAATTGAAGTACGTCACCATACGCACGCGGGACCGCGAGCACCTGTTGGAAGAGTCGTTGACTGCGCTCGAGATTGAATTCGGCGAGACGTTCGTGCGCTTGCACCGCTCCTGCCTGGCCGCCCGGAGCGCGCTGCGCGGTGTCGAGCGCGTGACCGACGGGGATGGTGAAGGCGCCGGGTGGGCGGTCATGCTGGAAGGAACTGTCGAGAAGCTGCCCGTCAGCCGGCGACAGTGGCCGGCGGTGAAGGCCATCTTGAAAGGTTAAGAGAGAGGCGAAGCAGAAGCACTCGATCTAGGTTTCAGCTCCGCCGGCCAAAAGACGGCTCCTACAACGAACAAGGGGGCAAGGGGGAAAGGAAGGGGCCCCTCACCCTTCCTGCCCCTTGTATATCCCCCGGAACGAACAAGGGGCAAGCCCCTTGTATATCCCCACTTATCGGAGGCCGTAGGTCGGCTTCGATCGCCTGCTAACGGCGCAGCTTCGCAAGGCCGGCTTCGATGCGCTCGTCGAGATAGAAGCCGTAGTAGTCGGCGGTTCCGAATCCGATCAGAGGCGCAGCCAGCTGCTCGCCTCGCGGCCCCAGTACGAGCACGGACGGCGCGAACCGCACCTCGTGCCGGCTGGCGAATGCCGCATGGTTCGTGGCGGCACCCGAAAAATCGGTGATGGTTTCGCGACTTTCGATATCGACCTCGCGCACGATGATGCGCGCGACGTCGGCGGGATTGGCGAGCATCGGCTTCAAGTACTCTTCGCGAACGCGCTGGCACCATGGGCATCCGCTTGTCGTGAAGAGCACGACGATCACACGCCGCGTGGCGTGCGCCGCCCGACCATCCTCGGAAAAGTCGCGCGCGAGCGAAATGTCGGGCGCGGCATGCGCGGCGGCAGAGAGCGCGATCCAGCATGCTAGAATCGCCACGCGCAGCAACGCCAGCCCCCCGGTTCGCTGCCCACCCCACCAATCAGTCCTCATTGCCGCCTTTCCGACTCGGCTTCTTAACCCGGCTTCTTTACCCAAATCCCGTGAGCGCGCGTCTGATCATTGCTTCGCGCGAGAGCCGACTGGCCCTTTGGCAGGCCGAGCACGTGCGTGCAGCGCTCGCAGGATTATATCCGGCTGCTCGGGTCGAAATACTCGGCATGACCACGCAAGGCGACCGGATTCTCGACGTCACGCTGGCGAAGATCGGCGGGAAGGGCCTCTTCGTGAAGGAACTCGAGGTCGCGCTCGCCGAAGGCCGCGCGGACATCGCGGTGCACTCGGCGAAAGACGTGCCCATGGATCTCGCCGAGGGATTCCGGCTCGCCGCCATTCTGCCCCGTGAGGACCCGCGCGATGCGTTCGTATCCAACCGCCATGCGCGGATCGACGATTTGCCCGCGGGCGCGGTGATCGGCACTTCCAGCCTGCGGCGCGAGGCGCAACTACGCGCGCGGTTTCCCGGGCTCGACATCCGGCCGCTGCGCGGCAATCTCGACACCCGACTCGCCAAGCTCGATCGTGGCGACTACGACGCCATCGTGCTTGCCGTTGCCGGACTGACCCGCCTGGGACTTGCCGGACGGATTCGCGGGATGCTCGACCCAACCGAAAGTCTGCCTGCGGCCGGGCAGGGCGCGCTCGCGATCGAATGTCGTGCCGACCGGCAGGACGTCGCCGCGCTGCTGGCACCGCTGAACGACCCGTCGACCAGCGCCTGCGTGCGAGCCGAGCGCACGGTGAGCCGGTCGCTGGCGGGAAGCTGCCAGCTACCGCTCGCGGCATTTGCGGTGGTCGAAGGCGATGCGCTTTGGCTGCGCGGGCTCGTGGCAAGTCCCGACGGCAAGCAGATCGCGCGCGGCGAGGTGCGTGCTCCGGTCGCCGAGCCCGAGCGCGCGGGAAGTGAGCTCGCCGCGCTGCTGCGGACGTCGGGGGGCGGACGAAATTCTCTCTGCGCTCGCGCCATGAGCGGCGCGCTGGCCGGCCGGCGGATCGTGATCACGCGTCCGGCGGGTCAGGTCGAGACACTCGCGGACATGATCCGCGCCGATGAGGGTACGCCGATCGTGTTTCCGGTGATCGAGATTCGCGATGTTGCCGACGTCAAGTCGCTAGGCGCGCTGGTCGATCGACTCGACGATTTCGATTTCGCGATCTTCATCAGTGCCAACGCCGTGGCCAAGGCGATGAATCTCGTGCAATCACGCCGCGCCTGGCCCGGGCATGTCCGCGTGGCCACGATCGGCAAAGGCAGCGAGAAGGCGCTCCGGCGGTTCGGATTCGCCGACATCGTCGCGCCTACCGGAACGTTCGACAGCGAGGCGTTGCTGGAGCTAGCGCCGCTGGCCGAAGTCGCCGGTAAACGGATCGTGATCTTCCGCGGCGACGGCGGGCGCGAGCTGCTTGGCGATACGCTGGCAGCGCGCGGCGCCGTAGTCGAGTACGCGGAGTGCTATCGACGCGTGCGTCCGGACGCGGACGTCGCCCCGTTGCTCAGGCTGTGGGCGAGAAACGAGCTGGATGCGATCACCGTGACGTCCAGCGAAGGCCTCCACAATCTGTACGACATGGTCGGCAAGCTCGGCCAGCAGTGGCTGCGCCGAACGCAGACGTTTGCCCCCCACGCACGAATCGTGGCGAGCGCGCGCGCCCTCGGACTCGAGCGAGTCATCGAGACCGGCGCAGGCGACGAAGGTCTTGCCGAAGGCTTACGGGCGTTTTTTGGTAAAGTGCACCAGGACCGCTGATCAAAATCTCATGACCGAGCCAACGAAATCCGAACAGGTCGACCCGGCGTCGCAAGACGCGAGCGCGTCCGAGGCGAACACGGCTGCGCGATCCAGCGAGTCGACGCCCAAGACGGAAAGCGTGGCGCCGGGTGCTGCGCGCGCGCCACGTCGGGCCGGCACGGCACTGCTGTGGCTGGCGGTGCTGATCGCGTTCTGCCTGCTCGGCTTCGAGTGGTACGACACCCGCGCGCGACTCGCGCAGCTGCGCGATGATGCCGCCGCAAGAACCAGCGAACTGGGCGTCGATGCGCGTCGCTCGCTCGATGCGACCCGGGATCTGCGCGAGTCCACCCGCGAGCTGGCGGGCAAGATCGGCGCAATCGAATCCAGGCAGAACGAGAACCGCAGCCGTGAAGTCGCGCTCGAGGCCCTGTACCAGGAGCTATCGCGTGGTCGTGATGAGTGGACGCTCTCTGAAGTCGAGCAGACGCTCCAGATCGCCTCGCAGCAGTTGCATCTGGCGGGGAACGTTTCGAGCGCGCTCGCGGCGTTGCAGGAGATCGATGCCCGCCTCGCGCGCGCCGACCGCGTCGAGCTCGGTGCGCTGCGCAAGCTGATCCAGCGCGATATCGAACGACTCAAGTCAGCTCCGAACCTCGACGTCGCCGGGCTCACGCTACGTCTCGACAGCGTGATCGAATCGGTCGATGCGCTGCCGCTGCGCAGCGAGGAGAAGAAGACCGAGGACGTCACTTCGGCTGCCCCACCATCAGGCCGCTGGTGGGAGCGCGCGGCGGCGTCGGCGTGGAGCGAGCTCAAGGGCCTGGTGCGCATTCAGCGCGTCGACGTCAACGACCCGCGCCTGCTCGCCCCCGACCAGGCGTATTTCCTGCGAGAGAATCTGAAACTCAGACTGCTGCATGCGCGAGTCGCGCTCCTGCAGCGCAACGAGGCTCTGTTTCGCAGCGACATCAAGCAGGCCCAGGCGTGGATCGAGCGCTACTTCGATCCGCGCGCCAAGTCGGTGACCGGTGCGGCCGAGGCGCTGGCGCAGCTCGATTCTGCCGCCGTTCAAGTCGAGCTCCCAAGTCTTTCCGAGAGCCTCAACATGGCGCGCCGGCTCCGCCAGCCCCGCGAGAGTCAATAGAAGTCGTCTCGAAGATACCGTCGTGCTTGTTCCAGAAAATATGGGCGTACGAACAAGGGGGAATTCCCCCTTGTATATCCCTGAACGAACAAGGGGCGCGCCCCTTGTATATCCCCTGTTGGCTGCGGCGATCGATTTCCGAAATAACACGCAAGCAATATAACGATGCGGCAGCTCTTCTGGTTCATCATCATCGCCGCGCTCGCGGTGGCTGCCGCGATGTTCCTGCGCCAGGACGCCGGATACGTCGTGGTCGTGACGCCACCCTACCGGATGGAGATTTCGCTCACGCTGGCGGTTGCGGGAATCGTAGTCGCATTTCTCGTTCTGTACGGATTGCTGCGGCTGGTTTCCCACACGCTGCGCATGCCTGCGCAGGTCTCGCAGCTCCGCAAGCGCTGGCGGCAGAACCGCGGCCGCGAGGCGCTGCGCGGTGCGATGCAGACGCTGCTCGAGGGCCGCTACGCGAAATCGCAAAAGCTTGCACGGCGCGCATACGAGCTCGACGAGGCGCCCGCGCTTGCGGCGCTCACTGGTGCGCGCGCCGCGCATCAGATGCGCGACCGGGAAGAGCGCGAGCGGTGGCTCGAGCGGGCAGCGGGCGCCGCAGGCGATTCGCTCGAGGCACGGCTCGCCACGCGTGCCGAGCTCCTGCTCGACGAGCGCCGCTTCGAAGAAGCGCGCGAAGTGCTGCGCGAGCTGGACGCCAAGGGCCCCAAGCAAATCGCCACGATGCGGCTTCTCATGCGAGCCGAGCAGGGTCTGCAGCACTGGGACGAGGTGCTGCGTATCGTGCGACTGCTCGAGAAGCGCGGTGCGCTTGCGCCGGAGACCGCGGAATCGCTGCGCATCACGGCCACCGTCGAAACGCTCAAGCGCAAGGCGGTGGACATCGAGACGTTGCAGGCGTTCTGGAGCGATCTGCCGACGGCGGAGCGCAGGGAGCCGCGCGTCGCCGCGACCGCCGCGCGGCAGTTCCTCTCGCTCGACGGATGCAAGCAGGCGCATCGCGTGCTCACGGACGTGATCAGCCGCGAGTGGGTACCCGAGCTCGTGCTGCTGTTTGCCGAATGCCAGGACGAGGATGCCCTCCAGCGAATCGAGCAGGCCGAAAAGTGGCTGAAAGAGCGGCCGCACGACGCCTCATTGCTGCTCGCGCTGGGAAAACTTTGCGCGTACCAGGAGCTCTGGGGCAAGGCCCAGAGCTATCTGGAGGCGAGTCTTTCGCAGACCGCTTCGCGCGCGACCCATCTCGAGCTCGCGCGCCTCTTCGACCGCATCGGGCGTGAGTCCGACGCAAATCTTCACTATCGCGCCGCGACGGATCAAGCGTTGCCTGCTTGATCGATTGCTTCTATTTTGACGTGCGACGCAGTGGCCGGGCATGGCCGCTGATCCGTCTTCACCCATCACGCACTACGCGTGAATGGCGACCCGGGACGCGCGGCGATCCTGCCAGACGTTGTGGGCGAATATCGCGAGGAAAATGGCGAGGCCTGCGAAGTTGATCCACATGGATGTCGGCCAGAGCAGAGCCGCGCCTGTTGCGGCGAGCAGGATCGCAATCGGTATCGGCAGGCGTGCCTCCATCCAGAGCTCGGACGCTGCGGCGAGCGCATAGATGCCGAATGCGGCGAAGAACGCGATCTGGAAGTCGGTCCAGAGGTCCGAGTTGAGGAACGGCGTGTATGCGAAGAGCAGGGGCACGATGTACAGGCCCTTCGCAAGCCGCCATGCCGTGAATCCCGTCGCCATCGGTGGTGACCTGGCAATGGCCGCCGCGGCAAATGCGGTCAGGCAGACGGGCGGCGTCACGCTCGAGTCCTGAGAGAGCCAGAAGATGATCATGTGCGCGGCGAGCAAGGCGCCGGTGACTTGCGCGGTGCTCAGCGTCTGCTCGACCACCATCGAGCGCATTTCCGGTGGTATGGCGGCAGCGAGCGCCGTGGCAGTGTCGAACGACATCACCTGGCCGATCGCGGCGATCTTGTCGGGCGCGACGAGCATCAGGACTGCCTTCGCCGAATCCGGGATATTGCCCGCCATGAACGCGGTGACGAGCTCCTGCTGGGTGATCATTCCGGCGAGCGCCGGGGCCGACAGGGTCGCGAGCACGATGTATGCGGCGGTCACCGGCAGGCCCATGCCGAGGACGAGCGATGCGAGCGCGATGAGCACGAGGGCGATCATCAGGCTTCCATTCGCCCATTGACTGATCATCAGGGAGAACGTGTTGCCCAGCCCGGTGGTCGCGACCGTCATCACGACTAGGCCGATGGCGATGAGCAGGGTTGCCGTGACGACCATGTTCCGTGCACCCAGGGCAAGCGCGTCGATGATCTCGTGCAGACCCATTCCGCGGCGACCGGGCGCCAGCCACGACGCGACGATCACGGCCAGGATCGCCACACCCGCGCAGTACGTTGGCGTGAAGCCGTAGACGAGCAACCCGACGAGGACGCCGATCGGGAGGAAGAACAGCAGCCCCCCGCGCTTCATGACTTCACCGACAGTGGGCGTGTCCTCGTCGATCGTGGTGGTGAGTCCCAGCCGCTTGGCCTGGATGCGCACGTAGCACGCAACCGATACGAAGTAGAGGATCGCGGGCAGCACGGACGCGGCGGCGATCGTGAGATAGGAAATCTGCGTGTAGCTTGCCATCACGAAAGCGCCGGCGCCCATGATGGGAGGCATGAGCTGCCCGCCCGTCGAAGCGGCGGCTTCGACGCCGGCCGCAAAGCGCGCGGGGAATCCAGCACGCTTCATGAGTGGGATCGTGATCACTCCGGTCGATACCGTATTCGCGACCGATGAGCCGGAGATCGTGCCCATCAGCGCGGAGCCTAGGACCGCGACGAACCCGGGGCCGCCGATCAGCCGGCCCGCCACCGCGCGCGCAAAATCGACGATGAAATCACCCGCGCCCGATCGAGTGAGAAACGCACCGAAGATGATGAACATGACCACGAAGGTCGCCGAGATGTTCGCGATCAGGCCGAGCATGCCATCGTCGCTGTAGAAGCTCCGGTAGAGCGTGATCTCGAGGGAGAGCCCAGGGAACGTCAGCATCCCCGGCACATACCGACCCCACCAGACGACGTAGGTGAATGCGGTGACGATGAAGATCGGGATGATCCAGCCCGTCGTCCGACGCGTGAACTCGACGGCAAGCACGACCGCGATTCCCGTGAAGATCCAGTCGTACCAGAGAAAGCTCGCATTGCGATCGGCAAAGCTCTCTTCGCCGAGAAAGAGATAGGCGACGCACGAAACCGCCGCCAGTCCGATCAGCAGATCGAGGGCGAGCACCCGCTGCTGACCGGCGTGCGTCTTGGCGCGCCACGCCGGGTAGAGAAGCGCGCACATGAGGCCGAAGCCGCCGAAATGCACGGCCGACACGCGCAGCTCGGACATCGTTCCGAGCGTGTTGAAGTAGATGTGGAGGAGCGAGAGCCCGACGCCGAGCCAGTATGCGAGCGCGGCCGGGGAAGCTCGTTGCGCTGCGGCTGCCGGCCGGCTCGTCCGGGTCGTGCGGCGGAATTGGATCGTTCGGCGCAACCGACGCGACGGATGCGTCGTCGGGTCGCGCGGTGCCCTCGGCGCTCATTCGACTTGCCTGGGGAGCGGAAGAGATGCGTGGCGGCGGCAGCCCGCCGCCACGCTAACCGTTTACTTCGCCATCAACCGGTCGGGGATGGTGAGACCGGCTTCCTTGTAGTACTTCGCCGCGCCCGGATGCAGGGGCAACGGCAGGCCGACGATCGCGGCCTTGAGCGACATCGCTTTCGTCGCCGCGTGAATGTTGTTCAGGAACGCCAGGTTCTCGTAGATCGTCTTCGTGACCAGGTAGACGTCCTCATCGGGCACGTCGGCATTGACCGCGAGGAAATTGGGCTGCGCGACCGTATGGAAATCCTTCGTCTGGCCCGGGTAGGTGCCCGCGGGTACGACGTACTGGTGGTAAAGGTCGTTGCCGCCGTCCGCCTTGGCGGCCTCCTCGGGCGTGAACTCGAGCAGGCGGATCTTGTCGCCCATCTGCGCGAATGCGCGCGTCACCACCGACACCGGCGGGCCTGCGCCCGGGTTCGTGCCCACGATCGAGCCGTTCTGCAGGGCGTCGATGCTCGGTCCGAAGCCCTGATAGACCAGGTCGAGCTTCTCCGGATCGATGCCGAGGTTGGTCAGCAGGAACCGGTTCGAGTGCTCGGTGCCGGAGTTGCGGGCGCCGATCGAGAACTTCTTGCCGATGAGCCCGTTCAGATCGGCGACCGTCCCGGTCTTGGCGAGGTTCGCGTCCACCAGGAAATGCTCGACGTTCGGCCACAGCATCGAGACCGAGCGGATGTTGCCTTGCGGGCCGTCGGCCTTGAGTGCGCCCGAGCCCTGCTTGGCGTACATGCCGAAGAGCCCCTGCAGAATCGCGAACTGCGCCTGCTTCTCGCGCAGGAGCTTCACGTTCTCGCCCGACCCGGCCGAGCTGATCGCGCTCATGTCGAGTTTGAGCTTCGGCTGCAGCTTGACCTTGATGAGGGTCGCCACGGCCACGCCCACCGGGTAATACGTTCCGCCGGTGGTTGCCGTTGCCAGGATGTACGACCGTGCCTGTTGCGCGCCGGCGTTGGTGGCGAGGGCCAATGCGGCCGTCAGCAGGGCGCATTGCAAGATGCGGGTGATTTTCATGGATCCTCCGTGTACTCGGTTTGGCGGTGCGATATCCGGCGCCCGGTCGGCGTCGCCACCTTTTGCTGGGGTGTCGGGACGCCGTATCGGGCGCGGGACGCGGATTATGCCCCGTATTCCGCCGATGCGTCTGCACGTGTGGCGGACCAGCCGCTTCCGGTCTACCGCCGCCGGAAGACGACGTCCCAGACCCTGTGGCCGAGCTTCAGTCCACGCCCCTCGAACTTGGTCAGCGGGCGGATGGTCGGGCGCGCCGCGTAACCCGGTGTGGTGTTCTCGAGCAGCGGCTCGGCCGCCAGGACGGCCAGGACGTGCTGCGCATAGTCTTCCCAATCGGTCGCGACGTGCAGGATCGCGCCCGCTTTCATTCGCCGCGTCAGCAACTCGACGAAGCCGGGCTGGATGAGGCGGCGCTTGTGATGCCGCTTCTTGGGCCATGGATCCGGGAAGAAGATGTGCACGCCGTCGAGCGTCCGGTCGCCGATCATGTGCTCGAGCACCTCGACGGCGTCGTGCTGGATGACGCGCACATTGGCGATGCCGAGTTCGGCCAGCCGTCGCAGCAGCGCTCCGACGCCGGGGGTGTGGACCTCGATACCGACAAAGTCCGTTTTCCGGGTGGGCCTGCGCCATCGACGCAGTGGCCTCGCCCATGCCAAAGCCGATCTCGAGAACCTTCGGCGCCTTCCGGCCGAATGCGCGATCGAGATCCAGCCGTTCGCGGGAAAACTCGATGCCGAATCGGGGCGCGAGCTCGGCGATCGCGCGAGCCTGCGCCGGCGTGGTGCGGCCCTGGCGCAGCACATAGCTGCGAATCGAGCGGTCAGGACTTTGGCGCAATCAGGCCGGTGGTCGGCGAGCTGGACGTCGCGGAGTAGAGCTTCTTCGGCATGCGGCCGGCGAGAAAGGCCTCGCGGCCCGCCTCGACCGCCTTGCGCATCGCCTGCGCCATGAGAACCGGGTTCCGCGCCTTGGCGACCGCGGTGTTCATCAGCACGGCGTCGCAGCCGAGCTCCATGGCGATTGCCGCATCGGACGCGGTACCGACGCCGGCATCGACGATCACCGGAACCTTCGCGTGCTCGAGGATGAGCGCGAGGTTCCACGGATTCAGGATGCCCATGCCCGAGCCGATGAGTGACGCGAGCGGCATCACCGCGACGCAGCCGATCTCCTCGAGCCGCTTGGCGACGATCGGGTCGTCGCTCGTATACACCATGACGTGAAAGCCGTCCTTCACCAGCGTCTCCGCCGCGCTCAGGGTCTCCATCACATTGGGGAACAGCGTCTCGGGGTCGCCGAGTACCTCGAGCTTCACGAGGTTGTGTCCGTCGAGAAGCTCGCGGGCCAGTCGCAGCGTGCGCACCGCGTCGTCGGCGTTGTAGCAACCGGCGGTATTGGGAAGATAGGTGTACTTGGAGGGCGGCAGCGACTCCAGCAGGGAGGGCTCACCCTTGTTCTGGCCGATGTTGGTGCGCCGGATCGCGACGGTCACGATCTCCGCGCCGCTCGCCTCCACGGCGCGGCGGGTCTCGTCGAAGTCCTTGTACTTGCCGGTGCCGATCAGCAGGCGCGACGAATAGGCTTTGCCGGCGATGACGAACGGGTCGGCGCCGGAGCGGGGTTCGGGTGCATTCATGTCATTAACCTATTTCTCGAAACTTCACGAAGCCTCGTGGGCTCGACGGGGATATACAAGGGGCTTGCCCTTTGTTCGTTTTGGGGGATATACAAGGGGGAGCCTCCCCTTGTTCGTAAAACGGGGTTTTGTCGCGCATACCGATTGCGATGATCGGAGTCGCCACGGCGTGCATTCCTCAAGTGCATGCTATCCGCCGCCGACCGCGACGACAATTTCGAGCTGGTCTCCGTCTACGAGCGGCGTCTGCGCATAGCGGCTGCGCGGCACGATCTCGCCGTTCATTTCGACGGCGACCTTCTTTCCCGCGAGCTCGAGCCGCTCCAGCAACCGCGCAACGTCAGGCGCGTCGTCGAAGCGCCGCGTCTCGCCGTTGACCGAAAGCTCGATCGTCCGAAGGGTGGGGTGCGATTCCACCCGAAAATGATACCACCGGCGTCGCGCGGCGCAGCGTACCGGTCGCGGCCCGCGAAAGTTTCCCGTCAGCCGGCGAACCGGGGCTCGGGAAGTCCGCGGATCCCCAGCCCGGTGATGCGAAACAGACTGCCGGCGAGGAACTGGGGTTTGACTTCCTTTCTGAACAGCTCGTGCACGGCCGGGTGCTTCACGCGCGCCATCGAGGTGCAGTACAGCTCGTCGAGGCGGTCGCCGCCGAACATCAGGCTGGTCACGTTCTTCACCGGCATGCCGATGCGCCGCTCCACGCTCCCGTCGGGTGCGTAGCGCACCAGCTCGCCGCCGATCACCTGAGCGTTCCACACGCAGCCTTCCTCGTCGATGGTCGAGCCGTCCGCAACGCCCGCGTCGTCCTTGAACGAGGCGAACAGCCGCTTGTTCGAGACAGTGCCGGTCTCGATGTCGAAATCGTAGGCCCAGTACTCGCCCTGGAAGGTGTCGGCGAAATAGAACGTCTTATTGTCCGGGCTCCAGCACGGGCCGTTCGAGCAGATGATGCCCTTGTCGATCTGCGTCACCTTCAGGTCCGGGTCGAGGCGGTAGAGCCCGCAGATCTTCAGCTCTTCCTTGTCGTCCATGCCGCCCGCGTAGAACCGCCCGCGGCGGTCGCATTTCCCGTCGTTCAGTCGGCTGCGCGGCTGCTCGGCGTCGACGAGCGCGATCAGGTCCAGCTTCCCGGTCTTGAAATCGAAGAAATAGAAGCCGTCATCGAGCGCGAGTACCGCACCGCCGTCGCGGCGCAATGCGAGGGCGCCCACGTCATGGTCGACGCGCCAGTTCTCGACCTTGCCCGTCTTCGGATCCATGCGCCAGATCGACGGTTTGTTCACACGCCGCCCCGTGCCGTCCACCCAGTAGAGTCGACCTTCCTCGACATCCCACACCGGACCTTCGCCCAGCAGGTTTTCGCATTGCAGGACACACTCGATCTTGATCTGTCATGAGCCGGCTTCCTCCTTCAGGTCGATCGCATTATCTCTCAGCGTCCGGTCGGCGCGCAGCTTGAACTTCGCGATCCGATGGGTCGGCGTGTGCGGCAGCGTGTCCACGAACGCGACATAGCGCGGCACCTTGTTCGCGGCGAGTCGCTCTCCGCACCAGTCCGCGATCGCTCGCGCAGAAACGGTCGCGCCCGGCTTGCGCACGATTGCCACCAGGATCTCGTCCTCGCCGAGCTCGTCGGGGACCGGGATCGCGGCGGCCTCCGTCACGTCCGGATGCGCGCCGACGACGCGATCCAGCTCGGCGCCGGAGATGTTCTCGCCGCGCTTGCGGATGATGTCTTTCTTGCGTGCGACGAACCAGAAGTAATTGTCCGCGTCGCGATAACCCAGATCGCCGGTGAGGAACCAGCCGTCGCGAAACGCGCCCGCGGTCTGTTCCGGGTCGCGGTAATAGCCCTTCATCAAGATCGGCGTCCGGACGGCGAGCTCACCGGTCTCGCCGACCGGGAGGTCCGCGCCGGTCTCGTCCACGACCTTCATCTCTGCGAACGCCATGGCGTGATCCGGATGCCGGCTCGGACGGCCCATGCTCCCGATCTTGTGCGGCCCGTCGAACGGATTGTTGAGCACGCCGGGAATCTCCGACATGCCGTAGCCCTCGACGAGGTGCGGCACGCCGAACTCACCCTGGAAGACCCGGTACGTCTCCGCGGTAAAGGGCGCGCCGTAGACCTTGCGAAGTCCATGGTCCGGGACGAACTCGCTGCGTGGCCGTTGCGTCAGGATGCTCGATACCGCCGCGATGGTGTTCACCTCGGTGGCGCGCGTCTCGGCGACAGTCGTCCAGAAGGCCGAGGCCGAGAATCGCGGCACGAGGATGATCGTGGCGCCCGCGGCCAGCGTACCGGCCAGCGAGTAGAAGAGCGCGTTGATGTGGAACATCGGCAGTATGCAGAGCAGCCGGTCCTCGGGCTGCAGGTGCATGCGCTCGACGAAGCCCTCGCCCGCGAGCAGCACGTTGCGCTGGCTGTGCATGACGCCCTTCGGAAATCCGGTGGTGCCCGAGGTGTAGATGAACACGCAGATCGAATCCGGCGTGCCGACGTCTGGCGGTCTTGCGCGGGGCGCGTCCGCGAGCGCTGACGCGAAGACCTCCAGACGCGCATCGCCCGGCTCGTTGAGCATCAGCCACGGCGTCGGCGAGATCCTTTCGCAAGCGGTGCGCACCGTTTCGAGAACCGCAGGCGAGCACAGCGCGCCGCTTACCTGTGCGTGCGCGAGGACGTAGCCGGCCTCCTCGACGCCGTAGTCCGGATTGACCGGGACCATGACCGCGCCGAGTCGCGCGAGCGCGAAGAACGCGGCGATCGTGGCAGGATGATTGAGCGACATGACGCCGACGCGATCGCCGGCCCGGACGCCCCGCGCGTCAAACAAGGAGGCGGCGCGCTCGACGTCATGCGCGAAATCGCGGTAGGTGAGCGATACGCCATGGAAGACGATGGCCTCGCGGTCCGGCGCCGCCTGCGCGCGTGTCTCGAGCATCGACCACAGGGTGCCGTTATGTGCGGGGTAACCCGAGATGACCTCGATCGGCGTGCGCGGGGCGGTCATCGTTTCTTGCGGCGCAGCCGGCCGCGCGAATGGGCCGTGGCTTCGTCCTCGATCCGGTGCCAGAGCTCCGTCGCCAATGGGCGGCGACTCTCCTCGAGGACGTGGCCCACGAGTCCCACGGCGCGCGCCATGACACCGATCCCGCGACACACCTGCCACGGCAGGCCCATCTCGCAGCAGATTGCGCCGATCGCGCCGGTCGCATTGATCGGGAGCGGCCGTCCATGCGCCTTCGCGGCGCGCCGCGCGACGAGCTGCATCAGGCGGATGTACGGCCCACCGAAGCCGTTGGCGCGCGCCAGCGCGAAGAGCCGCGGCACGCGCGGATCGATCGGTTTGTGAATCGGGTGGCCGATGCCGGGAACCGGCCGGCCGGACGCGCCTATCGCGGCGACGATCCTATCGGCGAGCACCGGGAGGGCAATGCGTGCGCGTGGGTTCGGCAACGCTTCGACGAGCATTCGCGCGGCGCCTTCCGTCGAGCCGACGAACACGCTCCCGAGCCCGAGCAGTCCCGCCGCGACGGCGCCCTGAATCGCTTCGGGCGCTCCCGTGTAGGTCAGCCGCGTCGCGAGGGTAGATGGGACGATGCCGTGCTCGACCAGCGTCACCAGGATGGCGTTGAACATCCGCGACTCGCGCGCATTCGGCAGGCGACCCGTGATCTCGAGGAACCCCATGTCCCCGAGGTTGATTCGGCCGATAAGATCGCGTGTCAGATCGTATCCGCGCACTCCGATGCGATCCGGCGTGCTCCACGCAATGTCGGACCGGATGCCTGATCTTCGCTTCATGCTGCCTCCGTGGCGCGTCGTGCTCCCGAGTCGTGGGGTGCCGCGCGAAGTGTCTCCGCCCCCCCAATTGCAATGCCCGCGTCTGCTTGAGGGTTGTGCCGCAATAATATGCCGGCTCGCGACATTCCCGCGTAGAATTGTCGCTCTCGTGCCTCGCACAAGGCGCGCTGAACGAACGCGAACCAAACGGAAACCGCACATATTTGCGCCTGATTTTTCAAACAGATTGCCCGAGCCAGCACGCTGTCGGGGCGAGAGTTGGCCGGAATCCGACCTCTGAAAGATGTCGATGACTTCGATTGCATCCCGACAAATATTCCACCTCTTTCTGATCAAGCCTTCGCACTACGATGACGATGGCTACGTCATCCAGTGGGTGCGCTCGTCGATTCCGGCGAATACGCTTGCGGCACTCTACGGGCTCGGGCTCGACTGCTCCGATCGACGCGTGCTCGGCCCCGACGTCGAGATCCGCATCACCGCGTGGGACGAGACGAACACGCGGATCAGGACCGATCGCATCATCGACGAGATCCGTGGGGCCGGCGGAAAGGGACTGGTCGCGCTCGTCGGCGTGCAGACCAATCAGTTTCCGCGCGCGGTCGACATCGCGCGTCCCCTGATCGCAGCGGGTGTGCCGGTGGCGATCGGCGGCTTTCACGTGAGTGGCTGCTTGGCGATGCTGCCGGACATGCCTGACGACTTGCGTGACGCCATGGCGCTCGGCATCACGCTCTTCGCCGGCGAAGCCGAGGGTCGGCTCGACGAAATACTCAAGGCCGCCCATGCGGGCACTCTCGAGCCACTGTACAACTACATGAACGACCTGCCCGGTCTGGAGGGCGCGCCTGCCCCGTATCTGCCGCGCGAGGTCGTCGGTCGCACCGGCGGCATGCGCACGAGCTTCGACGCCGGACGCGGCTGCCCGTTCATGTGCAGCTTCTGCACCATCATCAACGTACAGGGCCGCAAGTCGCGCGCCCGCAGTGCCGACGACGTGGAGCGCATCGTGCGAGCCAACCTGGCGCAGGGCGTGCACAACTTCTTCATCACCGACGACAACATGGCGCGGAACCAGAACTGGGAACCGATCTTCGACCGCCTGATCAAGATGCGCGAGGACGAGGGCCAGCGCATCTACATCGTCGCCCAGGTCGACACGATGACCCACAAGATCCGGGGCTTCATCAAGAAGGCCGCGCGCGCCGGCGTCAACCGGGTGTTCATCGGCCTGGAGAACATCAATCCCGACGCGCTCAAGGGCGCGCAGAAGGGCCAGAACCAGATCACCGAGTACCGCGCGATGCTTCAGGCGTGGCACGCGGTCGGCGCACTGACCTATGCCGGCTACATCCTCGGCTTTCCGGGCGACACGCCGGAGTCGATCGAGCGCGACATCGGCATCATCCAGCGCGAGCTGCCGATCGACCTCCTCGAGTTCTTCATTCTCACACCGCTTCCGGGCTCGGCGGATCACAAGAAGCTGTACCTGGCCGGTGCGAAGCTCGAGCAGGACATGAATCGCTACGACGTCGTGCACGTCACCACGCCGCACGCGGTCATGTCAGACGCGGAGCTTCTCGGCATCTACAACCGCGCATGGGACCTCTACTACTCGCCGGCGCATGTGGAGACCGTGCTGCGTCGGTCGAAGGCATGGGGCTACGATCCCCGGAACATGATGTGGAAACTCATCTCCTTTCACGTTCCGCCCATCCTGGAAAAGGTGCATCCGCTCGAGGGCGGCGTTCTCCGCCGCAAGTATCGGCGGGATCGCCGGCACGGTATGCCAGTCGAGAATCCGTTCATGTTCTATGCACGGTATGCCTGGGAGAACGTCGCCAAGTACGCCCGCTTCGTGCCGATCTATCTGCGCTACCGCCGCACGCTCGCGCGCGTCATGCAGGATTCGACTCCCTACACCGACACGGCGATGACGCCGGTTCAGTCGGGCGAATACGAGGAGCTCGAGTTGTTCAGTGCGACGCACGGCGGCAAGATCGCCGTCGAGAAGCTTCGCAAGCGCGCCGTTGCCCGTTCGGGGGCCGCGCCGATCCCTGCCGCGGCGAAGGCGCCGGCGAAAGCAGTCGAGCAGGTTTGAGAGGTCTTCGGGGCGTGGCGCTCGACGCGCCGCGCGACACCGGCCGGCGCGGGCTATTTCCTGCCGACCAGCGAGTCTCCCGTGATGACGTTTGGCGACTTGCCCTGCATGGCGTACTCGGCGTACTGGTGAATGAGCTTGGCCATGATCCCGGTCCAGCCCGTCTGGTGGCTCGCTCCGAGGCCGGCGCCGGTGTCGCCATGGAAATACTCGTAGAACAGGATGAGATCGCGCCAGTGCGGGTCGGTCTGGAACTTCTCGACATTGCCGTACACCGGACGCCGCCCGGACTCGTCCTTGAGGAAGATCTGAATGAGCCGGTGTGACAGCCCGGACGCAACCTCCCACAGCGTGGCCTGGTTGCCGGATTCGCTCGGGTACTGCAGCCTGAAATCGTCACCTAGAAAGTAGTGATACCGCTGCAGCGACTCGATGAGCAGATAGTTGAGCGGAAACCAGACCGGGCCGCGCCAGTTCGAGTTGCCGCCGAAGAGCCCGCTGGTCGACTCCCCCGGTGCGTAGTCCAGCACGAACTGCTGTCCATCCAGTTCCAGCACGTACGGATGCTCGGCATGGCGCTTCGACACCGAGCGCACGCCGTGGGGGCTGAGCAGCCGTTCTTCGTTCAGCACCCGGTCCAGGATGCGCGCGAGCTTGTCCGAGTCGACGAGCGCCACGCGGATTCGCTGCTCGACGCCACGGTGTGTCATGTCCGCCAGCCCGCGCAGGAGTTCGGGCCGGTGCTCGACGAACCAGCGGTAGCGCGCGGCGAAACCGCGATAGCGCTCGAGGCTGTCGCGATCGGCGGTGCCGACGGCGAAAAGCGGAATCAGACCGGCGATGGTGTACGCCTCCATCCGGAAGCAGCGTCCGTCGGGCAACCTCAAGGCGTCGAAGTAGTAGCCTTGCGCGTCGTCCCACAGGCCGCCCTCGTGCCCGCCCAGGTGATTGATCGCGGACCCGATGTACACGAAGTGCTCGAGAAACTTGGTCGCGATGTCCTCGTAGACGGACTCCTCCTTTGCGAGCTCCAGCGCGATTCCGAGGAGAGTCAGACAATAGGTCGCCATCCAGCTGGTGCCGTCGGCCTGCTCGAGGCGACCGCCATGCGGTAGCGCGGCGCTCCGATCGAAGACGCCGATGTTGTCGAGGCCGAGGAATCCGCCTTCGAAAATGTTCCGGCCGTCGGCGTCCTTCCGGTTCACCCACCACGTGAAATTGAGCAGGAGCTTGTGGAACACGCGTTCCAGGAACGCGCGGTCGGCGCGCCCGTACATCTTCTGCTCGATCTGATACACGCGCAGCGCGGCCCAGGCATGCACCGGCGGATTGACGTCGCCGAATGCCCACTCGTAGGCCGGAATCTGGCCGTTCGGGCTGCATGTACCACTCGCGTGTGAGCAGCAGCAGCTGGTCCTTGGCGAAGTCCGGATCGATCATCGCGAGCGGAATGGCGTGAAACGCCGTGTCCCAGGCCGCGAACCAGGGGTATTCCCACTTGTCCGGCATCGACAGGACCTCGGCCGCATCGAGGTGCCACCATTCGTGATTGCGCCCCTTCTTCCGGCTCCTGGGCGGTGCCGGCCCTGCGGGGTCGCCGGCGAGCCACTCGCGCACCGAGTAGATGTAGCACTGCTTGTTCCACAGCATCCCGGCGAATGCCTGGCGCTGAACGTTACGCATGTCCGCGGGGAGCGGAAACGGCGTGACGCGATGGTAGAAATCGTCTGCCTCCCGGATGCGCTGCGCGAAGATCGTGTCGAACCCGGCGCCCAGCGGCGCGCGCAATCCTTCCGCGTTGCTCAGGCGCAGCTTGATGGAAACCGTCTCGCCGGCGCCGACCAGGAGAACATAGTGGGTTGCGGCCTTGGTGCCGGTGTGCCCGGGATTCACCGCTTCATGGCGGCCCTGCACGACGAAGTCGTTGATCCCGTCCTTCACGTGCGGTGCGGCATTGGGCACGCCGAAGAGGCGTTCATTGTTCGTCACGTTTTCCGTGAAGAGCGCCTCACCGGGCGGGTCGCAATGCAGCCAGAATTTCCCGATCTTCGGGTGTGCGGCCTCGAGCACCAGGCCCTCGTGGTCCGCGCGCGCGATCCCGATGTGTGGCTTCGCCGCGCCCGGATACCACGACCAGGTGTTCCTGAACCAGAGCGTGGGGAGCACGTGCAGGGTCGCTGCCTCGGCGCCGCGATTGGCGGCGCTGATCCGGACCAGGATGTCCTCCGGCGCGTTCTTCGCGTATTCCACGAACACGTCGAAGTAGCGGTCGTCGTCGAAGATTCCGGTATCGAGAAGCTCGTACTCCGGATCGTGCCGCCCGCGCCGCCGGTTCTCATCGACGAGATCCGCATAGGGATAGGCCCGCTGCGGGTACTTGTACAGGTACTTCATGTAGGCATGGCTCGGGACGTTGTCGAGGTAGAAGTAGTATTCCTTCACGTCCTCGCCGTGATTGCCCTCGTCTCCGCTCAAACCGAACAGACGCTCCTTGAGAATGGGATCTGCGCCGTTCCAGAGCGCAAGCGCGAAGCAGAGGTGCTGCCGGTCGTCCGAGATTCCCGCGATGCCGTCCTCGCCCCAGCGGTAGGCGCGCGAGCGGGACTGATCGTGAGTCAGATATTTCCACGCCGCACCATCGGGACTGTAGTCCTCGCGCACCGTGCCCCACTGCCGCTCGCTGAGGTAGGGACCCCAGCGGCGCCATGGCGCTGCGCCGGCGCGGGCTTCCTCCAGTCGCTTCTCTTCCGCCGTCATCGATCGTCTTTCATGAGTCCGGTGGCCACGCGCGCCCGCGCGCGGGGAGCGGGCTCCTGGTCATCTCGCCCTGCAGGCGAGAGAGCGTCGCAGCATAGATCAGCTGCAGATTTCAGGTTTGTGATGCTGCTCCGGGCATACGCGGATCGCTGTACACTTTCCCGTTGACGGTCCGGCGTCGTCATCCATTCTGGCCGTGGACGCGTACCTCGACTTGCCGGCAGCGCGCCGGTTGGCTGATCCGGCAGGCGTCCCCGCCCGACACTTTCGACTCAACCCGACTCAACCCGACTCAACTCTACCCAATCTACTCAATCTGCTAAATAAGTGGCGCCGCATTCCGCATGACCGACTCATGAGCGAGACGCTTCCGATCATCTACCTCGCGCGGCACGGCGAGACTGCCTGGAGCGTTTCCGGACAGCACACCGGTACGACCGACATTCCGCTCACCGAGCGCGGCGAGCACAACGCACGACAGCTCGGAGCGCGGTTGCGCGACCTTGCGATCGCGAAAGTCTTCACCAGCCCGCTGATCCGCGCGGCGCGCACGTGCGAGCTGGCCGGTTTCGGTGCGATGGCCGAGATCGATCCGGATCTCCGCGAATGGAACTACGGCGCGTACGAAGGACGTCGCACGCTCGATATCCAGAAGGAAAAGCCGGACTGGCAGTTGTTTCGCGACGGTTGTCCCGGAGGGGAATCGCCCGGGCAGGTCGGCGCGCGCGCGGATCGGGTGGCGGCGCGAGCACGTGCCGTCGCGGGCACTGTGCTCGTCTTCTCGAGCGGACACTTCCTGCGAATCCTGGCGGCACGCTGGCTCGGGTTGGAACCGGCGGCCGGCCGGTATTTTCTGCTCGACACGGGCGCATTGAGCGCGCTCGGCTACGAGCACAAGCTATCACAGCCCGTGATCCGGCTGTGGAACGACACGCGTCACGTCGCGACATGACCACGGCCGAGCAGTTCGTGTTTCTGGTCGACGTGGACAACACGCTCCTCGACAATGATGCATTCCAGGCCGACCTCAGGCGGCATCTCGAGCGCGAATTCGGCGCCGACTGCCGCGACCGGTACTGGGCGATCCAGGAACGCCTGTTTGCAGACCTCGGCTACCGCGACTATCTCGGCGCTTTGCAGCGCTATCGAGTCGAGCACCCGCAGGACATTCACCTGCTTTCGATGTCTTCGTTCATGGTCGACTATCCGTTCGCTGATCTGCTCTATCCCCGCGCGCTCGATGTCCTCGCGCGTTTGCGCAGCTGGGGGCAGACGGTCATCCTTTCGGACGGGGACGTGGTGTTCCAGCCGCGCAAAGTCGAGCGCTCCGGATTGTTTGCCGCGGTCGAGGGACGCGCGCTCATCTATATCCACAAGGAGCGGGCGCTCGATGACGTTGCACGGCGCTTTCCGGCGCGACACTATTTCGTCGTCGACGACAAGGTTCGTATCCTGACGGCGGTCAAGGCGCAATGGGGTGCGCAGGTGACCACCGTCCTGCCCAGGCAGGGTCAATACGCGAACGACCCCGGCGTCCTCGCGTCTTTCCCGCCACCGGATCTCACGGTCGAGCGTCTCGGCGACCTGTTGTCTCACGATCTTCCCACCCTGCTCGCGAGGGGCGATACCCCACCCTCCACGCCCCGCACCGCAAAGGAGCCACGATGAAAGCGACACAGAAGCTGCACGACCTGGGCCAGAGTCTCTGGCTCGACAACATCACCCGCGACATGCTCGATGCGGGCACATTGAAGAGTTATATCGATGAGCTTTCGGTGACCGGACTCACTTCCAATCCGACGATTTTCAATCACGCCATCAAGAACAGCAGCGCCTATGACGCCGCGATCCGCAGGCGCCTCAAGGGTGCGAAGTCGAGCGAGGCGCTCTTCTTCGAGCTGGCGCGCGAGGACGTGACCCGCGCCGCCGATCTCTTCCGGCCGGAATGGGATCGCACGAACGGCGTGGACGGCTGGGTCTCGCTGGAAGTCTCGCCGCTGCTCGCGCACGACACCGCGAGCACGCTTGCCGCGGCGAAGGATCTGCACGCGCGCGCGGGGCGGCCCAATCTCTTCATCAAGATTCCCGGCACGCGGGAGGGGCTGCCCGCCATCGAGGAGGCGATTTTTTCGGGCGTGCCGATCAACGTCACCCTGCTCTTCTCGCGGGAGCACTATGTCGCCGCCGCCGACGCGTACACGCGCGGGATCGAGCGGCGCATCACCGCGGGTCTCAATCCGCAAGTCGGATCGGTTGCATCGCTGTTCATCAGCCGCTGGGACGCCGCGGTGCAGGCCAAGGCGCCGGAGGCGCTCCGCAACCGGCTCGGCATCGCCATCGGCCAGCGCACCTACAAGGCGTATGCCGACATGCTGCGCTCCCCGCGCTGGCAGCGCGCATTCAATGCGGGCGCGCGCCCGCAGCGACTGCTGATGGCCAGCACGGGAACCAAGGATCCCAACGCCTCGGACGTCCTGTACATCGGCGCGCTGGCTGCGCCGCTCACCGTGAACACGATGCCCGAGGGCACGCTGAAGGTCTTTGCCGATCACGGTGCGCCCGGCTCAGCCATGCCGGCCGACGGCGGCGATTGCGAAGCGGTGCTGGCGGACTTTGCGAAGGCCGGCTTCGACGTGGACGCGCTGGCGGCTCGGTTGCAGGACGAGGGCGCGGCCGCATTCGTCAAGTCGTGGAACGAGCTGATGGATGTGATCGCCTCGAAGTGCTCGGCGCTCGAGACGGCGAGCTGATCGCCGGCCGAGTTTCCGCACCGTACGAAGGGAACCCGAAGATGGAATCAACAACCGGAACTGCCGCCGCGCGCCCGGCCTGGAAGGCACTCGCTGCGCACTACGAATCGGTGCGCGGCCTGCATCTTCGCAAGCTGTTCGCGGACGACCCCGGACGCGGAGAGCGTCTGACCGTCGAGGCGGCGGGGATCAGCCTCGATTACTCGAAAAACCGGATCACCGACGAGACGATCAAGCTGCTGCTCCGGCTCGCCGACGAATCCGGCGTACGGGCGCGGGCCGACGCGATGTTCCGCGGCGAGAAGATCAACGTTTCGGAGCAGCGCGCCGTCCTGCACGTTGCGTTGCGGGCGCCGAAAGGGACATCGATCGTCGTCGACGGCGAGAACGTCGTCCCTCAGGTTCACGCGGTGCTCGACAGGATGGCGGACTTCGCGAACCGCGTGCGGAGCGGGGCGTGGCTGGGCCACACCGGCAAGCGTATCCGCAACGTCATCAACATCGGCATCGGGGGATCGGACCTCGGGCCGGTGATGGCGTACGAGGCGCTCAAGGCGTACAGCGCCCGCGACATGATGTTCCGGTTCGTGTCCAACGTCGACGGCACCGATTTCGCGGAGGCGACGCACGATCTCGATCCGGCGGAGACGCTGTTCATCATTTCCTCCAAGACGTTCACGACGCTGGAGACCATGACCAATGCGCGCAGCGCACGGGCATGGTCCGTGGGTGGGCTGGCGGGCGACGAGAAATCGGTGGCACGGCATTTCGTCGCCGTCTCGACCAATGCCTCGGAGGTGACGAAATTCGGCATCGACACGGCCAACATGTTCGGATTCTGGGACTGGGTCGGCGGGCGCTACTCGATGGATTCGGCAATCGGCCTCTCGACGATGCTCGCGGTCGGTCCCGGGAACTTTCACGCGATGCTGGGCGGCTTCCACGAGATGGACGAGCACTTTCGGACGGCGCCCTTCGAGCGCAATCTCCCCGCGCTCATGGGCCTGCTGTCGGTCTGGTACAACGATTTCTTCGGTGCGCAGACGGTCGCGATCCTGCCCTACGAGCAGTATCTGAAGCGTTTTCCGGCCTACCTTCAGCAGCTGACGATGGAGAGCAACGGCAAGCACGTCACGCTCGACGGCGCGCCGGTCGGATGCGACACGAGCCCGATCTACTGGGGCGAGCCCGGCACGAACGGCCAGCACTCGTTCTATCAGCTCATCCACCAGGGGACGCGGCTCATCCCGTGCGACTTCATCGCCTTCGGACAGACGCTCAATCCGCTCGGGCGGCATCACGACATGCTGATCGCGAACGTGCTGGCGCAGGGTGAAGCGCTCGCGTTCGGCAAAACGGCGGAGGAAGTGCGTGCCGAAGGCTCGCCAGACTGGCTGGTCCCGCACCGCACGTTCGAGGGCAACCGCCCCTCCAACACGTTGCTGCTCGACCGGCTGACGCCCGCCGCGCTCGGCAAGCTGGTCGCGCTCTACGAACACAGCGTCTTCACGCAGGGCACCATCTGGCACATCGACTCGTTCGATCAGTGGGGGGTGGAGCTGGGCAAGGTGCTCGCCCAGCGCATCATTCCGGAACTCGAGAGCGAGCCTGAGCCGAAGCTCGGCCACGACAGTTCGACCAACGCGCTGATCCGCCGCTATCGAAATCTCCGACAGTCGTGATCGGCGGGAAGCCATTCGAAAGACCGTCATTCCCGCGCATGCGGGAATCCAGGCGACGCAGGGACAGAGACATCCTGGATTCCCGCGGGCCCTGCCCCCGAGGGGGGTAATCGGGAGGGCGGGGATGAGCAGGTCGGAGATTTGCCAGCTTAAGTTTCGCAAAAGGAGCTAGTCATGCAACTCGGAATGATCGGACTCGGGCGGATGGGCGCCAACATGGTGCGGCGGCTGATCCAGGGCGGCCACGATTGCGTGGTCTTCGACGTGTCGCCGAAATCGGTGGAGGCGCTGGCCAAGGAGAAGGCGATCGGCGCGACGTCGCTCAAGGACTTCGTGCGGAAGCTCGAGAAGCCGCGGGCGGTGTGGCTCATGGTTCCGGCGGCGGTCGTGGACAAGACGATCGACGATCTCGTGCCGCTCCTCGAAGCGGACGACATTCTCATCGACGGCGGCAATTCCTACTACGTCGACGACATCCGTCGCGCAAAGGCGCTCGCACCGAAGAAGATCCACTACGTGGACGTCGGAACGAGCGGCGGCGTGTGGGGGCTCGAACGCGGGTACTGCATGATGATCGGCGGAGAGGACGTGGTGGTGAAGCACCTCGATCCGATCTTCGCCCGGCTCGCGCCCGGCCGGGGCGACGTCGCGCGCACCCCGGGTCGCGAAAAGGCTGGTGGCACCTCCGAGCAGGGCTATCTACACTGCGGCCCGAATGGGGCCGGACACTTCGTCAAGATGGTCCACAACGGGATCGAGTACGGAATCATGGCCGCCTACGCAGAGGGGCTCGGCATCCTGCAGGCTGCCAACATCGGGAAGCAATCGCACGCGGTCGACGCCGAGACGACGCCGCTGCGCGATCCCGAGCATTATCAATATGACCTCAATTTGCCCGACATCGCCGAGGTCTGGCGACGCGGCAGCGTGATCGCATCGTGGCTGCTGGACCTGACCGCGACGGCGCTGATCGACGATCCGGCCCTCGCGAAGTTCGCGGGGCGCGTGTCCGACTCGGGCGAGGGGCGCTGGACGATCAAGGCGGCGATCGACGAAGCCGTGCCGGCACCCGTGCTGACGACCGCGCTGTACGCGCGGTTCGCCTCGCGCGGCGAAGCCGATTTTCAGAACAAGGTGCTCTCGGCGATGCGGTTCGGATTCGGCGGGCACCTCGAGAAGGCGAAGGGCGAGTAGCACTATGCGCCCCGGAGGCATTCGAGTCGGGCGTCCGACCGAGAAAGCGAAAGCGAGGTTGCCATGAGCGAGCCCCAATCCGACGCGCTGGTGTTCTTCGGCGCCACCGGGGACCTGGCCTACAAGAAGATCTTCCCGTCCTTGCAGGCGATGCTGAAGCACGGGCATTTGAACGTGCCGATCGTGGGCGTGGCAAAGCAAGGCTGGAACCTCGAGCAGCTGAAAGCGCGTGCCCGCGACAGCCTGGAAAAGCACGGCGGCGGCGTGGACCCGGCAGCCTTCGGGGCGCTCACCGCCAGGCTGCGCTACGTGGACGGCGACTACGGCGATCCGGCCACGTTCGCGGCGCTGCGCAAGGAACTCGGGGACGCAAAGCGTCCGGCGCATTACCTCGCCATCCCGCCGAGCCTCTTCGGCCTGGTGGTCGAGCAGCTCGCAAAAGCCGACTGCACGCAGGGCGCACGCGTCATCGTCGAGAAGCCGTTCGGCCACGATCTCGAATCCGCGCGCAGGCTCAACGACATCCTGCTCGGCACGTTCGACGAGCACCACATCTTCCGCATCGATCATTATCTCGGCAAGCGTCCGGTGCACAACATGCTGTTCTTCCGCTTCACGAACGCCGTCCTCGACTCGTTCTGGAGCCGTGAGCACATCGAAAGCGTGCAGATCACCATGGCCGAGGACTTCGGGATTCAGGGTCGCGGCGCATTCTATGACCAGACCGGGACGATCCGCGACGTGATCCAGAACCATCTCTTCCAGGTGCTGGCGAATCTCGCGATGGAGCCGCCGGTACGGACCGACAGCGAGTCCATCCGCGACGAGAAGGTGAAGGTGCTGAAGGCCATCACGCCGATCGAAGCGAAGAACGTTGTGCGCGGCCAGTTTCGCGGCTATCGCAAGGAGCCCGGAGTCGCACCCGATTCGCAGATGGAGACCTTTGCCGCGCTGCGGCTCGACGTGGGTTCGTGGCGCTGGCAGGGCGTACCGTTCTACATTCGCGCCGGGAAAACGCTGCCTGTGACGAGCACCGAGCTCGTGGTTCGACTGCGCAAGCCGCCAGTTCTGTTCCCGACGTGCCAGCCCGAGTCCAACTATCTCCGGTTCCGCATCAGTCCCGACGTCACGGTCGCGCTCGGACTGACCGCGATGGACGCCGACGAGAAGATGATCGGCCAGCAGTCCGAACTGGTGGCGAGCCGGCACCCCGGCGCGAACGAAGCGGATGCTTACGAACGCGTCCTGACCGATGCAATGGCGGGCGACCGCACGCTCTTTGCTCGCGAGGACTACGTCGAGGAGGCGTGGCGCATCGTCGATCCGGTGCTGAAACAGGGCACGCCGATCCACGAGTACGAACCGGGCAAGTGGGGTCCGGCCGAAGTGGATGCGGTGGTCGCGCCGCCCGGCGGCTGGCAGAACCCGGTCGTGACCCGCGCATGAAGATTCAGATCCTCGCGGACGCTGCCGCGGTGGCGCGCGAGGCGGCGGCGGTGATCGCCGCGGACGCCCTTGCAGCGGTTGCAGCGCGCGGGCGCTTCACCATGGCCGTCAGCGGCGGCCGTACGCCGTGGGTGATGCTGCGCGAGCTCGCCGGACAAGAGGTGCCATGGAAGAGCGTGCACGTGCTGCAGGTCGACGAGCGGATTGCTCCGGCGGGTGACCCCGACCGCAACCTCACGCATCTTCGCGAAAGCCTGCTCGCGAATGCGCCGCTGGCTGCCGATCACATCCACGCAATGCCCGTGGAGCTTGCGGACCTGGACGCCGCGGTCGCGCAATACGCGTCGACCGTGCGCGAGGTCGCCGGCGCGCCGCCTGTAATCGATCTTGTTCACCTGGGGCTCGGCCCTGACGGGCACACCGCGTCGCTCGTTCCGGGCGATACCGTGCTCGACGTCCGGAATGCGGACGTCGCGCTGGCCGGGCCCTACCAGGGCCACCGCCGCATGACGCTCACCTATCCGACGCTCGATCGTGCGCGTCGCGTCCTCTGGGTCGTGACGGGTGCCGAGAAGGCGCCGATGCTCGCGCGTCTGCGCCGCGCCGACCCGTCCATTCCCGGCGGGTGCGTCGCGCAGGACCATGCCTTGCTGCTCGTGGATCGTGCTGCCGCCACGCACTAGTGCGCGAAGCGACCCACGGCAGATTTCGCGGAGCGATCATGACCGACGTGCAGACGACCCGGCTCGCGATCAATACGATCTGGACGCGGTCGATCGACGCGGCGCAGGCCGTCAACGTGAATCGGCCGCAGCTATAATTTCATTACCGCGCCACGGCCATTTTAATCCTCAGCCGACTCACAGGAGATCTCTTCATGAACACTCGCGCCCGCTCGTCCCTGGTCATTTGCGCAGGGACGATCATGCTGGCCACGCCGACGTGGATCTTCGCGCAGGGCAGCGTACCGCCTCCGCCGTCGCTGGCCGCGCCTGCCAATTCCGTGCCCGCCGACCCATGGCCGCGCGACATGACGCTCAGCAACGCACGGGCCGTGATCTATCAGCCCCAGATCGAATCGTGGACAGGGAACGAGCTGAAGTTCCGCGTCGCCATCCAGCTCAAGCCGAACGACGCCAAGGTCGAGACGTTCGGGGTGGTGTCGGGCAGCGCACGCACGTCCGTAGACCGCGTTGCGCGGCTGGTGGATCTCGACGACTTCGGCGTCTTCGAGACCAGGTTTCCGACCTTGCCCGACAACGGCCGGGCATACACGCCGGAGCTCGCGCGGGCCGTCGAGAGCGCGCTTGCCACGATCTCGCTCAACCGGCTCGAAGCGTCGCTCGCTGCGTCGGACACCGTGAAGCCGGCCGTCCAGCCGGTCGACAACACGCCACCGAATATCATCGTGAGCTACGGCCCGGCCATTCTCGTTCCGATCGACGGGGCGCCGGTTATCAAGGACATTTCCGGTACCCGCTTCAAGCGGGTGATCAATACCCAGGCCATGATCGCGCGTACGGTCTTCAGCTTCACGTATTACCTGCATGTGTACGACGGCTGGTTGACTTCCGACTCGCTGTCCGGACCGTGGACGCAGAACGCGGCACCCTTCGGTCTCGATGACGTCGCGCAAAAACTTGCCAAAGCCGGGCACGTCGATCTGCTCGATGGCGGGCCGCACGCGAATCCCAAGCCGTCGCTCCTAAACGGCATACCGGCAATCTACGTCACCGAGAAGCAATCCGAGCTCGTCATTTTCAAAGGCCAGCCCAATCTCGTTCCGCTCCCGAACACGAATCTGCTGTGGGCGACCAACACAGCGGCCGATGTATTCGTGGAGACGACGAGCAACTATTACTACATCCTCATCGCGGGGCGCTGGTACAAGGGCCCGAGCCTGGACGGGCCATGGACGTACGTCGCCGCCAACGCGTTGCCCGCGGACTTCGCGCGCATTCCCAAGCACGGTCCGGCGAGCGTCGTACTCGCTTCGGTCGCGGGCACGCCCGAAGCGAAAGAGGCGCTGATCGCAAACACGATTCCGCAGGACGCCACCATCTCGCGCGTCAACGGGCCGAAGTTCACGCCCTCGTTCGACGGTGCGCCGCAGTACAAGCCGATCGTCGGCACGTCGCTGCAGTACGTGGTGAACTCCCGGACCCCGATCATCATGGTCGATCCGTCGAGCTATTACGCCGTGGCGGGTGGCGTGTGGTTCAGTTCCACGGCGTTGACCGGCCCGTGGACGGTGGCCACGTTCGTGCCGTCGGAGATCTACGAGATCCCGACGACTTCGCCACTCCACTATGTGACCTACGTCCGGGTCTATGGCTACACCCCCCAGGCCGTGTACATGGGCTACACGCCTGGCTATCTCGGGACGGTCGTCTCGCCCGACGGCGTTGTCGTGTACGGCACCGGGTACGCCTACACTCCCTGGATCGGATCCGTATGGTATCCGCCGCCCGTCACGTGGGGCGTTGCGGCGTACCCGGTCTACAACCCCGCGGTGGGATTCGCGTTCGGGTTCGGCGTGGGGCTCTGGACCGCTGCAATCGCAACGCCCTACTGGGGCGGCGCCTTCTACCACCCCTACTACGGGGGCTACCCGTGCTGCGGATCGGTCAGCGCAAACGTCTACCGGAACTGGGGCACCGGCGTGTCCGCCGGGACGCGCACCTGGTATGCGAATCCGGGCGGCGCGATCGGCACGCAGGCGAGCGGGTCGTACTCGAACTATCGCACCGGCGTCAGCGGGAACTACGCAGCGGGCCGAAGCTATAACCCTTACACGGGCCAGGCCCAGCGCGGCTATTCGCGAACCGGCTCCACCGCCGCGGGCGGTAGCGGCAGCGTGACGCGCGGGCAAAGCTACAACGCCTATACCGGGCAGCGTGAGTACGCGTCCAGCGCATCGGCCACCGGCGCAGGCGGAAGTTCGATCAGCCGCAACGTCGCGGCGACGTCCGGTCCGCAGGGCGATGCGCGCAACGCGTCGACCACGACGTACAACGCAAAGACCGGCCAGACCAATACCTGGAACAATGGGAAACCCTCCGACAACAACCACTATGGCAGCGCCGATGGCAACGTCTACAAGAACGACGGGAGCGGTTGGCAGCAGCACACTTCGAGCGGCTGGCAGTCCGCGAGCGGGGACACCAGCTGGGCGGACAAGGAGCAGCAGGCGCGCAGCGCCGGCGAGAGCCGCGAGTCGAGCTTCGGGAGCAACTCGGGTGGCTGGGACCGCTCGGGCAGCGGGAGCGACAGCTTCGCGAGCCGATTCGGCGGAGGCGGCTTCGGTGGTGGCGATTTGGCGGTGGCGGCGGAGGCGACTTCGGCAACCGCTTCGGCAGCTCGAGCTTTGCCGACCGCTTCGGCGGGGGCGGCGGATTCGGCGGAGGCCGCTTCGGGGGGGGAGGTGGATTTGGCGGCGGCCGGTTCGGCGGCAGGCGCTGATTCGAGAGTGTCGGAGAGCCGAAGATGTCGCCCAGTGCGCTATTTCAAGGCCGGTATGGTCTGGTGCTGGCGCGCGCGAAGGAGTGGAAGCACGTCATCCTGCTCACGTTCATCGTCGTGTTCGAATCGCGGGTCGAACGGGTCATTGCGTTCGCGGCCCAGCTGGTGGCGCTACACCTTACCCAGACGTTGCGTCGCGGCGACCCCGATTCGCATTGAGGTTTCGCGGCGATTCCGTCCGCGGGGTGCGGATTTGCCCCTTGTCACACGAAGAGCGTTCTGACGCGTTATCTGTAAGCTGTAAGGTTTCCTGGGCCGGCTGGCCCGGCGCTTGCCTTTTTCGCTTCGTGGAGCGTGAATAGCGTGTAGGGCATGGCCCGAGAGGCCGACCAGCTTCCCGTGGTTTTGAAATGGTGCATTGCGAGCGAGCGGCACCAAGGTGTAACCGATGACGTTATCGAATTATTGCAGCCGGGCATGGCCCAGGATGGCGCGGGCGGTGCGCCACGTCATCCTGGCCGCAGCATTGCTCGGCGCCGCGACGGGCATCGTCCGCGCGGAGGCACAATCGAACTCAAGATCGGACGTGCTGGTACAGGCGCGCCATGATCTGGCGATCAGCGAGCAGGTGCTGGCGAGGTTGACGCAACGTGTGGCGACGGTGCGGGCGAGTTCCACGACCCTCGCGGGCGAACGCGCGCAGCTCGATGAATACCTCGTGCGCGTGCGCGCATTGGTGGCGACGAATCGCGCACGCGTGCGGTCTCTCGAAGATCAGGCTGCGGTCAAGTCCTCGGGTGCTTCCGGCGCTCCGGAGTCTGCGCGGCCCGTCGCCGTCGCGACCGAAGCGGAGCGGGTGGCGATGCTCGATGAAAAGCTCCGCAATTCCCTGGAAGCGTTCGACAAACTGCTTCTCGACGAGGCGCGCAAGGCGCGTGCGCATGAGGTGGAAGCTGCGGCTGCGGACGGCGGAAGCGGCGGAGGTGGCGGTGAAGGTGGAAACGGTGGTGCAGGCAATCGAGCCGGAAAGCATTCTGCGGGGTCGAAGAATGGGCAGTCGGGCGGACGTCAAGCCGGCGCCTCGAAGACAGGTGCAGAGGAAGCTTCGCGCGATGGCTCGCACGGCGTCGTACAGGAAGGGTCGCCGGGCGGACCCATCGGGGGCAGCGATCCCACCGCGTCGGGGCAGGAATCGGCGTCGGCGCCGCCCCCACCTGATGTCGGCAACGGCAACGACGATGATATTGTTGCGCGCCAGATCCGCAAGGCGGCTGAACAGGAACCTGATCCGGAACTGCGGAAGAAGCTGTGGGACGAATATCGCAAGTACAAGCAGGGCGTGACGACTGGAGCGAGCGGATGATCGGCGCGTGGCGATTGACCGTGTGGAGCGCCGCCGCGCTGATCGTGGCGGCCACACAGGGCTGCGCGACCGGACCCGCGAAGCAGGATGTCATGCCTACGTCTGTCATATCTGCGCGGTCCGCGGTGCCCGAGGACAGGCTGCTGGACGTCGGCATCCACGTGCTTCAGACGCCCAACGCGAAAGCGATGGCGAAGGAAGGTGCGGCCGGTGCGTCCGCGGACGCCAGTGATTCGAAGGATGGGGGGGCCTCCAATCCCGAGATCCAGGCGGCCGAAGCGCGCTACATTCCTTTCCATCTCAAGCAGACGCTGCAGAACACCGGCTACTGGGGCGCGGTGCGACTCGTCCCCGACCGGGCCGAGGAGACGGACGTCAGCGTGCAGGGCAAGCTGCTCGAGTCCAACGGCGAGGTCCTGCGGTTGCAGATCAAGGTTACCGACGTCACCGGCCGCGTGTGGTTCGACAACGAGTATTCGGCGGTGGCGACGCAAAAGAGTTACGCGTCGCTCAAGGAAAAGGATTACGACCCGTACCAGGATCTGTACAACCGGGTTGCCAACGACATGCTCGCGATCCTGCAGAAGCTGAACACGCAGGAGATCGCCGAGATCCGGCGCGTCGCGATCCTCAAGTTCGCAAGCAGCATTGCCCCCTACGCTTTCGCGGGGTACCTCGTGCAGGACAGTTCCGGGATCACCCACGTAAGCCGGCTTCCGGCCGAGAACGATCCGATGTACCAGCGGGTGCAACGGATACGCGCGCGCGAGTACATGTTTATCGACACGGTGAACCAGTACTACGGCAACCTCTACGACGACATGCGCGGGCCTTACGGACAGTGGCGCAAATCTTATCTCGAGGAGCTCGATCAGCAGCGCGCGCTGGAGCGGAAGGCGTGGGAGCGGCGCATCCTCGGCGTCGCGGCGATCGTCGGCGCGGTCCTGATCGGGACCAATTTTGGCGGCACGGGCGCAGCAGATGTCGCGTCGGCCGTGATGGTCATCGGCGGCGTCGAGGCGATCCGCTCGGGAAGCCAGTTCGCGGACGACGCGAAGATCCACGCGGATGCCATCAAGGAGCTCGGCGCATCGTTCGAGGGCGACGTCGCGCCCATCGTGGACGAGGTCGAGGGTCGCACGGTGAAGCTCTCCGGTTCGGTCGACACCCAGTATGCGGAATGGCGCAGGACACTGCGCGAGATGTTCGTCGCGGAGACCGGTGAATCTCCGGAGCCCGCAGCGGCGGCGCATGATGCGCCGGGGGCGAGCGCTAGCGGCCGTTAGCGTCGCGTGTCCGGCGGCATCGTGAGCGCGAACCGAGAGACTCTCTCCGACGGTGGCAGGACGCCGGTCGCGCCGGCGGGCGTTCGCGCGCGTGCAGTGGTCGCAGGGCACTGGGTCCTCCTGGTGTTCTCCTTCGCGGTCGCCGTGGCCGCGGTGGTGTTCGTGCTTCTGCCCCGATGGCTTGCCCCGGGTCGCGCGCCGGCGCCGCCCGCCGCGAAATCAATGAGCGCGCCGGTCTCCGCGCAAACGCCAACTCCCGAGCAGACGCCAGCTCCCGAGCAGACGCCGGCCTCGGCAAAGGCGCCGCCGCCGGCACAAGAGGAGACTCACGCGCGACCGTCGGAGGCGCCCGATGCCGCGCAGCCCGACCGCGCAATTGATCCTACCAAACGTCCGAACAAGGAGGCGCCACCGCGCGCCGATCGCAACGCCGCAGATCAGCGGTTCGCGCAGCTGATGTCGCGCGGACTTGCCCACGCTGAGCGCGCCGAGTGGCCGGAGGCCGAGCAGGCATTTCGCGCGGCCGCGCGGCTGCGGCCCGCCGATCGCGCCGCTGCCGACGGGCTCGCCCGTGCGAAGGAGGGCCTCGAGCGCAGCCAGGTCGCCGCGCTGCGGAGCGAAGCGCAGCGGTTCGAATCGGAAGAGCGCTGGGCGGACGCGCTTGCCGCATACCGGCAGGCGCTGCGCATCGATCCCACCCTCTTGTTCGCGAAGCGCGGCAGCGAGCGCAGCGAAAGCATGGCCCGGCTCTACGCCGAGCTCGACGCAATGCTCGCGGATCCCAAGCGCCTGTACTCCCCGCGCGTGCGCGATGCGGGGCGCCAGGCGCTTGCAGCGGCGGTCGCGGTGCCAGGAGGAGGGCCGCGACTCGCAGAGGCTCGCGCGCGACTCGAGGCGGCACTGAACCGAGCGACGACGCCGATCGCCGTTCGATTCACATCGGACGAGGCCACCGACGTGACGATCTACCGTGTCGGGTCGCTCGGGAGATTCCGGGCGCGTGACATGGAGCTCACACCCGGAAAGTACACGGTGGTCGGCGCGCGTGCGGGATACAAGGACGTGCGCATCGAGCTGACGGTGGAGCCCGACGCACCCGCGCCCGAAATCTTCGTCGCATGCCGGGAGCCGGTGTGAAGGTGCTCATCCGAGGCGGCGAGGGCGAGCGCGCGGCGGAGCTCACGGCGCGCGGCCTGCTCGTCACGCTGCCGTACGGAAAGATGCTCGGCATCGCGGTCATCGGCGAAGCGAGCGGCGAGCCCTACCTTCAGCCGCTCGACGGAGAGACCGACGTCTTCCTGAACGGTCATCGGCTCGGTGGAGCCCATTGGCTTCTCGAGGGCGATCGACTCGAAATCGGCGGGCGGACCGTCACCATCGGACGGGAGCCGGGTGCGCTGGTGCTGACGACGGATCTCGGCCTGCTGCTCGAGCCGACGCCTATGGCGATTGCGTTCGGGCCGCCCACCTACGCTGCCGCCAGGACGCAGCGCCGCATCGCGGCGCCAATGGTGCTGGCCGCGCTCGTGATTCTTGCGCTTGTCATGGGATACCTGTTCTCGGCACGGATGGTGCACGTGTCGATTCAACCTGCGCCCGCGCGGGTGAGCTTCGACGGTGCGTTCCCTGCCTTTGCGGTTGGCACAGGCTACCTGGCGCTGTCGGGCACATACCGGTTGCGTGCCGAACGTGCCGGGTACAAGCTGCTCGAGCGGGAGATCAAGGTTACCGATGCACCGCGGCAGGACGTGTCGTTCGCGCTGGAGAAGCTACCCGGTTATCTGTCTGTCGAGACACCGGGGGTCGCCGGCGCGGCCGTGCTCGTTGGCGGCGAAGTGCGGGGTGCGACACCATTATCCGACGTCGAGCTCGCGGCGGGCGACTATCAGGTTACCGTTCGCGCAAGTGGATACGTGGACTACAGCGCAACGGTGAGCATCGCAGGACTGGGCGAGCACCAAAAGCTCACCGCCGCGCTCGTGCCGGACAGTGCTGCAGTGACGGTGCTGTCGGGCACACCGGGTGCGCAACTCTGGATCGATGGCACGCAACGCGGCGGAATACCCGTTACCGAAGCCCTTGCGGCGGGAACCCACTCGGTCGAGATTCGCGCGCCCGGCCACAAGGCCTGGCAGCAGGAGCTCAGCGTCGTGCCCGCCCAGCCACAGACCATCGGTCCGGTGACGCTCGCGCCGGCCGACGCACGATTGCAAATTGCGAGCGTGCCTCCCGGTGCCAGCGTCGCGGTGGACGGAAATTTCGCGGGCACGACGCCCGTCACGCTGACACTCAGCCCGGGCCGCGACCATCGCGTGGCGCTCTCGATGCGTGGCCGCGCGACGGCGCAGCGCGTTGTGCGCCTCGCTGCGGACGAAACGCGTGCCCTCAGCGTGACGCTTGACGATGTGGTGGGGCAGGTCCGGCTCGAAGTGGAGCCGCGCGATGCGGTGCTCACCGTCGAAGGCCGCACCTACGGGACGGCCCACGGGGTGCATGCGCTGCCCGCCGTGCCGCAACTGCTCGAGATCACGCGCGAGGGGTACGCGCCCGGACAGCTCTGGGTCACGCCCAAGCCGGGGTTCGATCAGACCTTGCGCCTGACGCTGCGGCGGTCCGGGACGCCCAGCACCGAAGGATTGCCCGAGCGCATCACCGCGCCCGACGGAACCGCCATGGTCCTGCTGCGACCCAGTCCGTTCACGATGGGGGCGTCGCGCCGCGAGCCCGGCCAACGCGCGAACGAGACATTGCATCCGGTGAAGCTCGCGCGACCGTTCTATCTGGCCACGACAGAGGTCACCAACGCGCAATTCCGGCGCTTTCGCCCGAACCACAATTCCGGCCGGTACGGCTCGATCGGCCTCGACGATCCGGCACAGCCAGTGGTCAACGTGCGGTGGGAAGATGCGGCCGCCTATTGCAACAGCTTGAGCGCCCCGGCGAAGCTTCCCGAGGCGTACCGCGTCGAGCGGGGCAACCCGACCCTGGTGCGCCCCGTGGGCCAGGGCTACCGGTTGCCGACCGAGGCCGAGTGGGAGTGGGCGGCGCGCCACGCGGGCGGCGCACAACCCACGCGCTTCCCGTGGGGCGACGCCATGCCACCGGCGTCGCGGAGCGGCAATTTCGCGGACCGGTCGGTCGCTGGCGTGCTCGCCGATACAATCCAGGACTATGACGACGACTATGCCGGCTCCGCGCCGGTGGGGCGGTTCACGCCGAGCGCGGCGGGGCTGTACGACATGGCCGGCAACGCTGCCGAGTGGATGCAGGACACATATGCCATCCATGCGCCCGCGGGCGAGGCGACCGATCCGATGGGGCCGTCCGCCGGCAAGCACCACGTGATCCGCGGCTCGAGCTGGATGCAGTCGAGCATCTCTGCGCTACGCTGGACGTACCGCGACTACGGGCCGGATCCGCGCCCGGACGTTGGCTTTCGCTGCGCGCGTTACGCAACCGGGGCACCATGATGCGACGCACGCGCTACCTTCGACGCCGCGCGATGGACTGGATCATTCTGATCGCGTGTCTCGTCTTACCGGTTATCGCCGCCGGTCAGCCCGTCCAGCCCGGCCAGCCCGACGATACCAAGCCGCCGCCAGCCGCCAAGGATCAGGCAAAACCGGACGCCAAGCCTGGGAAATCGCGCACGGCGCCTGCGGAAAGGCGTGAACGCCCGCGCAGCGGCGAGCGAATACGGCTGGATGCACCCGTTTCCTTCCCGGTCGACATCTGATCGAGGCCAGTGTGCAACCGATAGACCGGTGTCACCCGGTGAAACGAGGCGAATGATGTTCAAGCAGATTTCTGTCGAATTCGTCTACCAGCTCTTCGCGCTGCTCTTTTCGATCATCGTCGTGCACGGCCTCTATGTCTCGGTGATCCGGCCGCACGCGGAGGCCGATCTGGCCGAGAGCCGCGCGTTGGTTGCGCAGCAACCCGATGCGGAGGTGACGAGCACCTTCTACGTGATCATCAAGGACTACGAGCAGGAGGCCTGCTTCGTCCTGATGCTCTGGGCGCTGGCCATTCTCGGCTACAAGGGCGTCACCGTGCTGCGCGAGCGCCAACTGCTCGAGGAGGATCTGCTGCCGCTGACGGAGGGCATCAAGATTCTGCCGGAGGACGCTCGACGCTATGCGAAGCCGCTCGACGCCCTCGCGCCGGGTCTGCGCAATCTGCTGCTGCCGCGTGCGGTGTTCCAGGCGCTCACGCGCTTCGAGACCACGCGGGAGGTCCAGGACGTCGCGTCAGCAACGAGCGCGCTGTGCGAGAACGAAGGCGAGCGCCTCGATTCAGAGCTCGCGCAGATCCGCTATATCGCCTGGGCCATCCCGTCGATCGGCTTCATCGGCACCGTTCGCGGTATCGGCAATGCGCTGGGCCAGGCGCACCGCGCCGTGCAGGGCGACATCACGGGTGTCACCCAGAACCTGGGAACGGCCTTCAACTCGACGCTCGTCGCGTTGCTCCTGAGCATCGTCCTCATGTTTCTGGTCCACCAGCTGCAACTCGCCCAGGAGCGCCTGGTGCTCGACACCGAGACGTACGTCAATGACCGTCTGATCCGCCACCTCCGCACCCGGTAGCATGAAACGCCGCGCCGCCCAGACGCTCAGTCTGTCGTTCATCGACGCCGTGCTGTGCGGCTTCGGAGCCGTGATCCTCCTGTTCCTGGTCCTGAGCCACAACTCGCTCCAGGGCCGGCGCGATGCGACCGAGAATCTTCAGCGCGAGGTCGACGCGCTCCGGCGCCAGGTAGCGAGCGAGCGCGAGCGCGCTGCCGAGTTGCAGGCCAGTCTCGACAAGACCGCGGCGGAGCGGGCACGCCTGGCTGCGCAGGCGGCTACGATGACCGAGAACATCACGGGCCAACGCTATGCGCTCGCGGAGCTCTCCACCGACCGCATTGCCCGCGAGCAGCATCTGAATCGCCTGAAGGCGGACCTCAAATCGCGCGATGAAGCTGCGCAACGGCTCGAAGCCGGCGCGCGGAAGCGGGAGGAAGGGGAGAGGTTGCGCACGTTCCCTGGCGAGGGCGACCGCCAGTACCTCAGCGGGCTCAAGGTGGGCGGCCGGCGCATCCTGATTCTGGTCGACGCTTCTGCGAGCATGCTCGCCGAGCACATCGTCGATATCGTGCGGTTGCGCAACCTGCCGCCTGCGGAGCAGCTGCAGGCGCCGAAGTGGCAGCGCACGCTCGCGACCATGGACTGGATCGCGACCCAGCTGCCCGCCAGCGCGCAATTTCAGCTTTACACGTTCGGCGAGCAGGCCCAGCCTGCCCTGGCGCGGACGGAGGCGCGCTGGCTCGATGCCGGCGATCCGACCGTGCTCAACGGTGCGGTGGATGCCGCGCGGAAGGTCGTTCCGCGCGGCGGCACCAGTCTGTATCAGGCGTTCAAGATCATTGCCGACATGAATCCCCGGCCGGACAACGTCTTCCTGATCACCGATGGCCTGCCGACCATCGACCGCGAGCGTGGCGTGCGCTACCGCATCTCGGGCGAGGAGCGGCTGCGCATCTTCGACAAGGCGCTCGCCACGCTGCCCCGGGACATACCGGTCAACGTCATCCTGTTGCCCCTGGAGGGGGATCCCTATGCAGCGGCGGCCTACTGGCAGCTGGTGCAGGCAACTCGCGGATCGTTGCTGAGCCCCGCGGAGGACTGGCCGTGAGGCGACAGCGCAAGCGCGACGTCGAGACCATCGGGCTCTCGTTCCTGGACGCGATCTTCTGTGGGTTCGGCGCGATCGTGCTGCTCTTCGTGATCGTGCGCGGCGCCGAGCCGCGGCTGATCAAGGCCGACGCCGAGACGCTGACCGCCGAGCAACGCGTGCTGGAGCAGGAGTCCGCAGACCTGAAGGCGCAGGCGGAGGTCACGCGCGCGTCCCTCGTCGCGCAGCAGACCGATCTCGCACGCGCCGAGACGCTCGTTGCACGGTATCAGGACGAGCTGACGCGGATCGAAGGGCAATATCGCGCGGCGCGCGACACCGCGGCGGTGCAAAATCGCATCAGCGAGCAGCTGGCGCGTGCGCAGCAGGACCTGACGGAGGAAATGCGGCGCCTGCGCGCGCAGGCCCGCGAGGCACCCGCGGATCGGCTGGTCGGCGGCATTCCGGTCGACAGCGAATACATCGTGTTCATCATCGACACGTCGGGCAGCATGCAGTCGCTCGCATGGCCGCTCATGCTGCGCAAGGTCGAGGAGACGCTCAAGCTCTACCCGCGCGTGAAGGGCATCCAGGTCATGAGCGACATGGGCACGTACATGTTCTCCCAGTACGAGGGCAAGTGGATTCCCGACAGCCCGGCGCGCCGGAAGGCGATCATCGACCGCTTGCGCACGTGGCGGCCGTTCAGCAACTCGAGCCCCGTAGAAGGCATCGAGAAGGCGATTCGCGTCTTCGCCAGTCCGGATCGCAAGGTGAGCCTGTACGTTTTCGGCGACGAGTTCACCGGTCCATCGATCGACGCAGTGGTCGAGCGCGTGGATCGCCTCAATCGCGCCGATGCCTCCGGGAAACGGCGCGTTCGCATCCATGGGGTGGGGTTCCCGACGATGTTCGCGCCACCGGCAAACTCGAGCTACACGGGCGTGCGCTTCGCCACGCTGATGCGCGAGCTGGCACAGCGCAACGACGGAACCTTCCTCGGCTTGAGTTCCGCGCGGCGCTGAATGCGGCGCGCGCCTGCGCGCGTATAATCTGGTCGCTGGCAACGGCGCATACAAGGCGCGAAAAGAGCCGGGCACGACACTAGACGATTGTCCATCGGAGGAGGAGAAATTCATGGCTGCAATCAAAATCACACGGACGCTCGCGGCGTTTCTGTTGCTGCTTGCGTTTTGCGGGGTCTCGGCGGCGGAAGAGGTCGTTCTGAAGACCCAGACGGCGCTGCCCAAAGGCCACGATCTGTCGAAGAGCTTCATCGCTTCGTTCGTCGAGCCGCTCAACGCACAGGGCAAGGGCATCGTGCGCATTGACTATCTCGGTGGGCCGGAGATCAATCCGCCCGACAAGGCGGCGCCGGCCGTGCAGCGTGGCGCGATCGATGTGCTCCACACACCAGCCGCTTACCATGCCGGCATCGTGCCGCAGGGGGCGACGCTGATGGCGACGAACCTCGGCGTCGACGAGTATCGCGCGAACGGCGCGTACGACCTGCTTGCGCCCAACTGGAGCAAGAAGCTGAACTCGAAGATCCTCGCGATCGGCGAGACTTCGGCGCAGTTCTATCTGTACATGACGATCAAGCCGAAGCTCGGCCCGGACGGCGTCATCGATCTGAAGGGGGTCAAGATCCGCACGACCGGTGCGTATCGCCCGCTGATCGAAGCGCTGGGCGGCACACCTGTGCAGATCACCAATGCCGGCGAAGTCTATACCGCGCTCGAGCGAGGGCTGGTGGACGGATTCGGCTGGCCGACCGTGGGGCTGGCGTCGCAGAAGCTCGTCAAGCTGGTGAAGTATCGCGTCGATCCGCCGTTCTACCATCTGGCCAATGTCGTGCTCATCAACATCGACAAATGGAATTCGCTGCCCAAGCCGGCGCAGGACTTGATCCTGAAGGTGGCGGCCGACTACGAGAAAGCGTCGATCGACAACATGATCCGTGCCGGAAAGGCGGACGAGGATGCGATCAAGGCGGCGGGCGTGCAGATCTTCGCGATGCAGGGCGAAGGCGCGAAGAAGTATCTCCAGATCGCCTATGACGCCATGTGGAAGCGCGCCAGTGGGCGGCTGGACAAAGACGAGGCGGCCATGCTGCGCTCGAAGATGTACAAGAACTGATCGGATCCCAGACGCTGCTTCGCTTTCCGGGCTGCGCGGATTGAGGGCGGTCAAGTCCGTATATGACTTTCTCATCGTGGCGCTGGCGGTCGTCGCCGGCGCCACGATCGTGCTCGCGTTCGCGCTGATCGTCGTCGACGTCACGATCCGCACGATCGGGATGCGGCCGCCGGCCCTCACCACGGCGGTCGTCGAGTACGTCCTCCTCTACTTCACCTTGTTTTCCGCGCCCTACCTGGTGCGCCAGAAGGGGCATGTCTTCGTCGACGCGCTGATCTCCCGGCTCGCCGGGCGACCGCGCTGGGTCGTCGAGAAGCTTGTTTACCTGATATGCGTGGTGACTTCCCTCACCTTCGCAGTTATCGGATTCAAGCTCGGCATCGAGGCGATCGAGTCGGGCACCATCGAGGAGCGCTCGATCGACGTGCCCTCTTGGGTCGACTACTGGGCGGTGGGTCCGATCTTCCTGCTCGTGGCGATCGAGTTTGCGCGTTACCTGATCGGACGGGACTCGATGTACCGCCGCGAAGAGGCGAAGGCCGTGGAGAGTCTCTAACTGCTGCAATATGGATCACGCTTGCGAACAGGGGGATACACAAGGGGCTCGCCCCTTGTACGTTTGGGAATTTACAAGGGGGAATTCCCCCTTGTTCGTTCAACCCTCCTTTGGACTGCAGCGTCACCGCCGCTGCGTGCAAGCCAGTTTTGACGTGGAGTGGTACTGGGCAGCGGCAGTCCTGATCGGCTCGATCATCGTGTTGATGGTTCTGGGCGTCCCCGTGGCGCTCGCGTTCATGGCGACCAACATGATCGGGACGCTCGTCTTCGTGGGCGGCGTCGCCGGCATGATGCAGGTGGTGGACAACGCCACTGCCCTGATCACGACCTTCCAGCTCGTGCCGGTGCCGCTCTTCATCCTCATGGGCTCGCTGTTCTTCTACTCGGGCCTCGCCGTGCGCGTCTTCGACGCGCTCGACAAGCTGTTCGGGAGACTGCCGGGACGGCTGTGCTATCTCACGGTCGCGGGCGGCGCAACGTTCTCGACCATGACCGGGTCGAGCATGGCCAATACCGCGATGCTCGGGTCGCTCATGGTCCCGGAAATGCAGCGGCGCGGCTACAACTGGCGCATGTCGCTGGGACCGATTCTGGGCACCGGCGGCCTCGCCATGATCATCCCGCCGTCGAATCTCGGCGTGTTGCTGGCGAGCGTGGCGAGCATCGACGTCGGGCGGCTGCTGGTGAGTGGCGTCGTACCGGTTTTCATCCTCGCGTTGCTCTACACGGGGATGATCTACCTCCAGGTCCGGCTCAATCCGAAATCCGCGCCGACCTACGACGTCGAGCGCACGACGGCGCGGCAGAAATTCAAGGCGGTCGCCGTGGACGTAATGCCCATGGGGCTGGTCGTGTTCATGGTGATCGGATCCATCATTTTCGGGATCGCGACACCTTCGGAGGCTTCGGCCTTCGGCGTGCTCGGCGTCCTGATCCTGGCGGCGGCGTTTCGCCTGCTGACGTGGGACGCGATCGTCAAGTCGCTGGAGTCCACCATCAAGGTCGGCGGCATGGTGTTCTTCATCATCATCAACTCGAGCGTGTTCAGCCAGCTCGTGGCCTATTCGGGCGCGAGCTCCGGCCTGCTCGGCTGGGCCACTTCGTTCGATATGTCCGCGACCGCGATGCTGCTGTGCATGTTCGCGGTGCTGCTCCTGCTCGGCATGTTCATGGACCCGGTCTCCATGATCCTGATCTCGGTGCCGATCTTTCTGCCGATCGTCGGCTTCCTGAAAATCGACTACGTGTGGTTCGGCCTGTTCACCCTGCTGGCCCTCGAGATGAGCCAGACGACGCCACCGTTCGGACTGCTTCTCTACATCATGCTGGGCGTCGCCCCCAAGGGGACGACGCTATTCCAGGTGGCCGGTGCAGCTTTCCCGTTCCTGATCTGCGACGCGATTCTGCTCGCGCTGTTGGTGCTTTTCCCGGCAATCGCGCTTTATCTCCCGAATCTCATGCGATAGCCGCGGTTGGTGCGGCCGAGCACGATCCGGGACGTGCCACTCAAGCCGGCTTGCCCGGCTCGACCGTGTAAAGGTGGACGTCGCGCTGCGGGAAGGGGATCGAGATCCCTCCGGCGTCGAACCGCTCCTTGACCCGTCGCGTGATGTCCCAGTACACCGCCCAGTAATCGGAGGTCTTGGTCCACGGGCGGCACACGAAATTGACCGACGACTCGCCCAAGCTCGTGCAGGCGGACGACCGGTGCCGGTTCCTTGAGGACCAGTTCGTGCTGTGCGACGACCTCTTCCATGATTTGCTGCGCGGCTTGCGCATCGTCCTGGTAGCCGATTCCGAAGACGAGATCCACGCGGCGTGTGTCGCTCCCGGTGACGTTCGTGATGACGTTGCCCCAGATGTTGCTGTTCGGGACGACGATCACCTGGTTGTCCGGCGTGGTGATCGTCGTCGAGACCAGGCTCACCGCCTTGACCGTTCCCGCCACTCCGGCCACCGTCACGTAGTTTCCGACGTCAAACGGCTTGTAGATCATGATCATCAGCCCGGCGGCGAAATTGCTGAGCGTGCTCTGCAACGCAAAGGCAACGATGAAGCTCGCGCCGCCGACCAGTGCGAGCAGTCCGCCTATGTTGACACCGAATGCGGACAGCACGATGAGCAGGCCGATCGAGATCGTGATCCAAAAGACGACGATCGTGACGAAATTCTTGAGGAGATTCGAGATGTTCGGGACGCGCTTCATTGCCTTGCCGGTCACGACGGAAACGATCTTTGCGACCGACCACAGCGCCACGAAAACGAGCGCCAGTACGAGCGCCTTCACGATAAAGGCGAATCCACCCTCCTCGGAGAACGCCCATTCCACGAACTGGGTCCACATCGTCGTCAGGCGCGAGGCCTTGATCTGCTCCGCATAGACCGCCTTGATGTACTGGCGATAAGGCTCGATCTCCTTCGGGTCGCCACCTTTGACCTGCCACTCGTCCAGGACGTCGCCGAGCCGTGAGGACCGCGCGCGCCGTTCCGTCGATCAAAGGCAACAGTGCTTTGGTGAGGCGCTCGGCCTCGGCGCCCTTGGCTTTCTGCAGCGTCAGTCTCATGTCGACGACCTCCTGCGTCTTGGCCTTCAGGAGGCCCAGCCAGGCCTTGGCTTCCTGAGCCAAGTCTTCGCGTGTCAGTGGCGACAGGCGCAGCGCCACTTGATCATCCGGGGTGTCAGGCGCAAGGATCGGGGCAGGAGGGGCTTTCGATGCCGAGTTGCTCTCGGCGGCCCATGCATTTCCTGCGGCGGTCGAGATCGAGAGTAGCGCTGCAATCCAGCCGCATGCGATGAAGTTCTTCATGAATCCTCCGGAAAATTGAGTGTCGGTGTGCGTGCGCGGTCGTCGCAAACCCGGCGCGGCCAGGGCGATCGAGCACCGATCGCGTTCGCTCGATCGCGACGCGATTGACGACTGCGGCCTACGTTGCTACAAACGTGTGAGTCCCGACGCGCCCATTTTCCACCGCGGCGCTGTGGGATTCTGTCGCCCGCGCGACATTTCCGCTTCGTGACGGAGCGAAAAGCCCAGATTCCAGGGAGGACACGAATGTCTTGCAAGATTATCACGCGCGCACGATTCCTGATGCACGCCTTTGCGCTTGCGCTGCTGGCGCCGGGGATCGCCATTGCCGACGTGGTGTACATGAAGAACGGAGATCGGATCACCGGAAAGGTGCTGCGCAAGGGAGACGCAAACCTCGAGCTCGAGACGCCGTATGCGGGAAAGATCAAGATTGCGGTCGACGAGATCGTTTCACTCGAGACCGACGCGCAGGTCAGGGTCATGCTCGAGGACGGCACGATTACCAAGGCGCAGCTCGGGCGCGTGCCGGACGGCGGCGTGACCTTGCGTCGTCAGGCAAGCGTCCCGCAGCAGACGATTCCGCTCGGTCAGCTCGCGTACATCAATCCCAACGCGAAGGAGTCCGGCATCGGCGTGGATTGGAGCGGCCGCGTGACCTTGGGGGTCACCGATACCAGTGGAAACACCGACACGCGCGACGCATACGTGGAGGCGGGACTCAAGGCGACCGCCAAAGAATGGCGGTGGACAACCGATGGACGCGCCAAATATACGCAGAATTCGGGTGTGCAGACGGCGGGCAGCTGGCTCGCCACTACGCGCTACGACTGGTTCTTCCTCGAGCGACAGTACCTCTATAGCCGCGCGTCGGCGCAGCGGGACACGTTTTCCGGAATCAAGCTGCGCTGGACGGCAGGCGCCGGTTACGGCTACAAGGTCTTCGAGAGCGACCGCACGAACCTCGAGCTGCGCGCGGGTCTCGACTACGTGTCGACGGAGCGCGTCGTTCCGCCGAACCAGGACTACCTCGCGATCGGGTGGGGCATCGACTTCGACTACTGGTTCGTCGAGGACAGGCTCCAGTTCTTCTTCGGGCAGGAGGGCTTCGCCGATCCCCAGGGCGACGAGGGGCTGGTCATTCGCTCCCGGACGGGGTTGCGTGCACCGATCTTCGATGCCCTGACCGCCAATTTCCAGGTCAATCTCGACTACAACAGCGATCCCGGGCCGGGATTCAAAACGACCGATCGCACCTACATCGTCGGCCTGGGCTACAAGTTCTGAGCTTCGACGCCGGCTCCCGCGCTGCAGCGCGGGAGCCGGCGCCGAACCGGCGCAGGGTGGCGGCCCACGTAATCCCCACGATTACAACCCATGATTTGCGGCGGTTCATCCGCCCTGCTATCGTAGCCAGTTCAAGGGGAGGGACAATCATGAGGCGATTCAGTTTCTGGATTCTCGGCACGTTGGGGTTGCTCTTCGCGGCTTCGGCGAGCGCGCAGGAGACCGTCAAGATCGGGCTGATCATGCCGTACTCCGGTCAGTTCGCGGATGCGGCGACCCAGATGGACAATGGGGTCAAGCTGTACGTCAAGGAGCACGGCGACACCGTGGCCGGCAAGAAGCTCGAATTCGTTCGCAAGGACGTCGGGGGCATCGCGCCGGACGTCGCCAAGCGGCTCGCGCAGGAGCTCGTCGTGCGCGACAAGGTGGACATCATCGGCGGCTTCGTGCTCACGCCCAACGCGATCGCCGCAGGCGCCGTCTCGGAGGAGGCGAAGAAGTTCATGGTGGTCATGAACGCTGCGACGTCCATCATCACGCTCAAGTCGCCGTACATGGTGCGCACGTCGCTGACCCTGCCGCAGGTTGCCGACACCCTGGGAACCTGGGCGGCGAAGAAGGACGGCATCAAGAAGTGCTACACGATGGTCTCGGACTACGGTCCGGGACACGACGTGGAGAAATCGTTCACCGAGGCGTTCAAGGCGGCGGGCGGCGAGATCGTCGGTTCGGTTCGCTTCCCGGTCAGGAATCCCGATTTCTCGGCCTTCGTGCAGCGCGCCAAGGACGTGAATCCCGGATGCATCATGGTGTTCGTTCCGGGCGGGACCCAGCCGGCGGCTTTCGGCAAGGCGCTTGCCGAGCGCGGTATCGATCCCAAGACCACCAAGATCCTGGGCACCGGTGAGATCACGAGCGAGGAGGCTCTGAAGAGCATGGGAGACGCCGCGCTCGGCATCATCACGGCATGGCACTTCGACTATGCGGGCACTTCGAAGGCAAACCAGGCATTCACCAAGACCTACCAGGCCGCCTACAACCGCACGCCTGACTTCTTCTCGGCCGGCGGGTATGACGGCATGCACGTCGTCTACGAAGCGCTCAAGAAGACCGGTGGCAAGACCGATGCTGCCGCGCTGGTCGCTGCCGCCAAGGGAATGGCGTGGGAAAGTCCGCGCGGCCCGATCTCGATCGACCCGGAAACGCGCGACATCGTCCAAACGATCTACATCCGGCGGGTGGAGAAAGTCGGCGGCGACATGGTCAATGTGGTGTTCGACAAGGTCGAGAACGTCAAGGATCCAGTCAAGGCGAAGATGAAGAAATAGGCGTCCGCGCGTTGCGCGGGCGACCGGCGCGGGGGAAGGAATGATCGGCCCGTTCGTGGGCGTTCTGTTCGACGGATTCGCCTACGGGATGCTCCTCTTTCTCCTGTCGGTGGGTCTGTCGGTGACGCTGGGGATGATGAACTTCATCAACCTCGCGCATTGCAGCTTCGGCATGCTCGGTGGCTACGTCACCGTAACCTTGATGGACCGCCTGGGCTGGCCCTTTCTCGCGAGCCTGCCGGTCGCTTTCCTTGCCGCGGCTGTGGCGAGCGTCCTGCTCGAGCGCACGCTGTACCGCCGCCTGTATCGCGCGAGCGATCTCGATCAATGCCTGCTCACGATCGGCATCGTCTTCATGTCGGTGGCCGCGGCGGCATACCTCTACGGAACGGTCCAGCAGCCGGTGCAACTGCCGGACTATTTTCAGGGCTCGTTCGTGCTCGCGGGCGTGAATTTCGCCGTGTACAGGGTGTTCCTGGTAGCGACCGCGCTCACCATCACGTTCGTGCTCGTTGCCACCCTCGAGTGGACGCGCTTTGGCGCCCGGGTGCGCGCTGCGGTCGACAATCAACGCATGGCACGGGGCCTCGGCATCGACGTCGATCGCACTTTCGCGATCACATTTGCGCTGGGTGGCGGGCTTGCCGGTCTCGGCGGGGCGCTTGCGATCCCCATCGTCGGGCTCGATCCCGGGTTCGCGTTTGCGTATCTCGTCTACGTCCTCATCGTCGTCTCGGTCGGCGGGTTGGGCTCGATCCGAGGGTCATTCGCCGCCGCCGCCGTGCTCGGCATCAGCGATGTCGCCGGAAAGTATTACGTTCCCCAGCTCGGTGCGTTTCTGATCTACCTGATGATGGTCGGCCTGCTGATGTGGCGCCCGGCCGGCCTGTTCGGAAAGCGGTAGCCGATGACCGATGTCGCTTCCGGAGTGATCGGCCCCCATCGATATCTCGAGAACCAGACGCGCTGGCGGGGCGTCGAGATCGCGTTCTGGTTCGCCACGGTGCTACCCTTTGTCCTGACCCCCACTTACCTATCGCTCGCCAGCCAGATCGCGATTACGGCGCTGTTCGCACTGTCGCTGGATCTCATCCTCGGTTACGCGGGCATCGTTTCGCTCGGGCACGCCGCATTCTTCGGGCTGGGCGCCTACACCGCCGGCCTCGTGTCCAAGTTCGTCTGGGGCGAGCCCTTGAGCGGACTCGTGATTGCAGCAGCGGTCGCCGGTATCGTCGGCTTCGCCACCAGCTTCATCATCGCGCGGTTCCGGCATCTGGCGCTCATCATGATCACGCTTGGCCTGGGCCTGCTGCTGCACGAGGCCGCCAACAGCGCGACCTGGCTGACGGGCGGTGCCGACGGACTTCAGGGCGTCGACATCTGGCCGCTGCTGGGCCTGTTCAAGTTCGATCTATACGGGCGCACGGCATACGCCTACTCGCTGATTATTCTCGCGCTGATGTTTCTCGTCGCAAGACGGCTGATTCATTCACCCTTCGGCCTTGCGTTGCGCGGCATTCGCGAGAATTCGTTGCGGATGTCCGCAATCGGCGCCCGGAACCGCTCCCATATCCGGAAGATCTACACGATTGCCGCGATCATCGCCGGTGTCGCGGGCGCGCTCCTGGCACAGACGACCGAAACCGTCTCGCTCGAGGTCTTGAGCTTCGAGCGCTCGGCGGACGTGCTCGTGATCCTGATCCTCGGCGGCGCGGGCCGGCTCTACGGCGGCATCCTCGGCGCGATCGTCTACATGGTCGCGCGCGACCAGTTCTCCGGCATCAACCCGCAGTTCTGGTACTTCTGGATCGGACTGCTGCTCGTCACCGTCGTGATGCTGCTGCCCAACGGCATTCTCGGTGGTCTTGCGCGATTGACCGGGCCGTGGCGCGAAGGGCGGCGGTGAGCGGTCCGGCTCTTGCGATACGCGGGCTCAACAAGCGCTTCGGCTCGCTTGTCGTGGCGAAGGACGTCGAGCTCGAGCTACCGTGGGGCGTGCGGTACGCGTTGATCGGCCCGAACGGCGCGGGGAAGACGACGCTGATCAATCTGGTGACCGGCATGCTTCGTCCGGACACCGGTCATATCATCCTTGGCGAGGAGGACATCACCGCGCATCCGCCGGAAGCGCGTGTCAGGCGCGGTCTGGCCCGGACATTCCAGATCAACGCGCTCTTCCCGGACCTCAGTGCGCTGGAAGCAGTGACACTGGCCGTCTGCGAGCGGCGTGGCTTCGCCGGAGTCTGGTGGCGCGGGCTCCCCGACTACGGGGATGCGGCGGACGAGGCCTACACGATCCTCGCCTCTCTTCTTCTCGGCGACCACTGCTATCGGTTGACTCGGGAGCTGTCCTACGGCCAGCAGCGGCTCCTCGAGATCGCGCTTGCGCTCGCGACCCGGCCGCGCGTACTGCTGCTCGACGAGCCCGCTGCAGGCGTTCCAAAAGATGAAAGCGCGGATCTGTTCGCTGCGATTTCCGGGCTCTCGACCGACCTCACCGTACTATTCATCGAACACGACATGAATATCGTGTTCCGTTTTGCGAGCAGAATCATCGTTATGGTCGGTGGGAGCGTCCTCGTCGAGGGCACGCCCGCTGAAGTCGCCGAAGACTCCCGGGTCCGCGAAGTTTACCTGGGCAAGTCCCGCCGTGGCTGAGCCGCTTCTCGCCTTGCATGGCGTGCGCGCGGGCTACGGCGACTCGGTCGTGCTCGAAGGCGTTTCGCTCGAGATCCCGGAGCGTGGGAGCCTCGCCGTGCTCGGCCGAAACGGCGTTGGCAAGACCACGCTACTTCTCACCATCATGGGCTTCACGAACGTCACGCGCGGGACCATCGCCTGGCGCGGGCAGGATGTCACGGCACTGCCCCCGCATCGCCGCGCCCGACTCGGACTTGGCTGGGTGGCGCAGGAGCGTGAGATCTTTCCGTCGTTGACGGTCGACGAGAATCTGTCGGTGGCCGCGACGCCGGGCCGTTGGGATCTGGGCGCGGTCCGCAACCTCTTTCCGCGCCTCGCCGAGCGGCGCGCACACAAGGGCAACCAGCTCTCCGGCGGGGAGCAGCAGATGCTGGCCATCGCCAGAGCGCTCATGACGAATCCGGCGCTGCTGCTGCTGGACGAGCCGCTCGAGGGCCTCGCGCCGATCATCGTCGAGGAATTGACCGAGGCCATCAGCCGAATGGTGGCCGAGGAAGGAACCGCAGCCGTTCTGGTCGAGCAACACGCGGAGATCGCGCTGTCCCTCACGAAGGAGACGGTGGTCATCGAGCGCGGCTTGATCGCCCATCGCGGACTGTCGCGCGAATTGCCCAGGGATGCCGAGACGCTCGAGCGGCTCGTCGGGATGCGCGTCTCCTCGCGTGCGGGCGACGACGAGGTCCGAGTCTAGCGGCATCGCTGCATCGCTTTGCCCGGGGGAGCTTGCGGACCGCGGCGCGCGCCTTTTGCTCCGGCCGCGACCCGCGTAGCCGAGTACAATTCCCCCGTCCGCGGGTGTAGTTCAATGGTAGAACGGCAGCTTCCCAAGCTGCATACGAGGGTTCGATTCCCTTCACCCGCTCCAGCTTTCGATTGCCGTTTCGCTTGCGGGGTATCCTCGGCATATGGTCACACGGCCCATCCACACCGTCGAAGTCGCCGGGCTGAAGCGCGATCTGCCGATCATCCAGGTCGCGCCCGGCGTGCGCATCGCAGTGATCAACATTCTCGGCGACACCGAGCTCGTGCAAGCCTGCGCCCGCGCGCTCGCGGAGCGACTCGGCATGCTGCAGTTCGATTCGTTCATCACCGCCGAGGCGAAAAGCATTCCGCTCGCGCACGCGCTCGCGGTCGAGATGGGCAAGCCCTATGTGGTCCTACGCAAGGTCTACAAGCCCTACATGGGCGCGACGCTTTCGGTCGAAACCCACTCGATCACGACGGGTAAGCCGCAGATGCTGCACCTCGACGAGAAGGACTACCGCGCGCTGCGCAGGAAGCGGGTGGTTCTCCTCGACGATGTGATCAGCACTGGCTCGACGCTCACCGGCATGCGTCTCATCGCGGACCGCTCCGGCGCGGTCATCGCGGCCGAGGCCGCGATCTTCACCGAGGGCGACCAGCCGGGCACGTGGCAGGGCGTCATCTCTCTCGGACACCTGCCGGTGTTTCAGGGCTAGTTGGCTCTGAGTTAGCCCGCCGCCGCGAGCTTGGGCGATCCTTTCAGCGGCAGCGTGACCGGCTCGTTGCGCTCGGCCGACAGATCGGCCGCCGTGTACACCTCCATCACGATTCGCGCCTGTTCCGGCGTTACGAGCACCGGCCGGTCGAATGCGACTGCTTCGATGAAGTGCAGTGTCTCGGAATGCATCGGCCCGGCGTAGGTGTGGTCGACCGGCTCGCCCGGCATCGAGGACATCGGGAGCTGCATGCCGCTCTTCATGGTGTTCAGCACCACGTCGCGATGGCTGTTGTCCACGAACACCGCGCCCTCGGTCCCGATCATCTCGATCCAGGTCGTCGAGAAGTTCGGATAGCCCGGCGGCAGGCTCCAGCCGCCGCCGACGACGAACGAGAGGCCCGAGTCCAGGGTGACGGTGATCCACTGTGCATCGGGCACCTGCGCACCGGTGCGCTCCCGCATCGCGCCGTAGTTCACCTGCGAGTAGACGCGTACCGGCTTCGCCGGCTCGAGGCACCACAGCAGAAAATCGAGATCGTGGGTCGACTCCATCGCCGCCGGCGAGAGCTTCGAACGTCCGGTGATCTTGGTTCCCAGATTGCGGGTGATATGCCGGCTTGCCAGCGCGCTGACGGGCTTGCCGATCGTGCCGTCGCGCAGGCTCTTCCGCACGTAGGCGAACTTCGGATTGAAGCGCTGCGAATAGCCGATCGTGAACTTGAGCTGGTTGCGCTTCGCGAGCGCGATCAGCTCGTCGGCCTCGGCCGGCTCGACGGCGATGGGCTTCTCGAGGAAGACGTGCTTGCCCGCGAGCAGCGCATCGCGCGCCATCGGAAAGTGGGTGGATTCCGGCGTCGCCGAAATGATCACCGCTTCGACGCTCTTGATATCGAGGAGCTCGCGGTAATTCTCCGTCGCGGTCTTCGGGTTGGTCGCCTTGGCCACCTCCTCGAGGCGGTCGGGCCGGATCTCGGCGATGTGCAGCTCGTTCACGATCGGCGAGTCCGCGCAGGTCTGGGCGCGAATGCCACCGCACCAGCCGGTGCCGATGATTGCGACATTGATCGGTTTCATGGAACGCTTTCTCCTGCGGGAAATCTACGGTAGCGGGTTCAGTTCGCCGCGCGTACCCCGGGCACACCGAGTCGGGCGGCGAGGGCATCGAGCCGCTCGAGCAGCGTGTCGTGCAGCGGGATGCCTGCACGCTCGCGCTCGATGCGGATGGCGTGGCTGCGCTCGCCCGGCACGCGCACCGCGTCGAAGCCCGGCAGGGTGGGCGAGTCGCGCAAGTCGCGGATCACTCCGTCCACACTCCGCTTGAATTCGGTTACGTCGGCGAAGGCTGCGATCGAGATGGCGACGATGAGCTGCCCCGTGTTGGTCGACGAGCTCTGATCGGCGTTGAAATCTACGGTGTCCCGTCCCACCCCCGCGCCATTGAGGACACCGGCGAGCAGGCTGAACATGAGCGCCAGCCCGTAGCCCTTCGGTCCACCTATGGGAAGCAGGGAACCTTCGCCCGCGCGCTGCGGGTCGGTGAGGGGTCGGCCTTCGCGATCGATCATCCAGCCTTCGGGCATGGTCTCGCCGCGGCTCGCCGCACCTTTCACCTTGCCGTACGCCGCCACCGAGGTCGCCATGTCCAGCACGACCGGCGGCTCCTCCAGCGCGGGCACGGCCACTGCAATCGGATTGGTGGAAAGCAACAGCGCGGTGCCTCCCCACGGGGCCATGTGATTCGCGTTGCCGACCGCGATGTAGAGCCCGATCATGTCGCGCTCGAGCGGCATCGCCGCGTAGAGCGAGGCGGGACCGGCATGATTGCTGTTGCGCGCACCGACCCATGCCACGCCGCTCTGCGCCGCCTTGTCCATGGCGACCCGCGTCGCGAACTCCATGACGAGGTGTCCCATGCCGTTGTCGCCGTCTACCAGCGCCATCCCGGCGGATTCGCGCACCACCCGGATCGAGGGCTTCACGTTCATGCCGCCCTTGTGGATGCGCTCGACGTATTGCGGCAGGCGAAAGACGCCGTGATTATCCGAACCGATGAGGTCGGCGCGCGTCATCAGCGCAGCGACCCGTGCAGCATCCTCGTCGGGCAGCCCGGCAGCGACGAGCGCGCGCGCGATGAAAGACTCGAGCGCGATCGCCGGAATGCGCGCAGATTCCCGCTTTCGCGTCGTGCCGGTCATGCCGACGGCACCTGCCTTTCGATCCCCTCCGGCCAGCGACTCGAAGACGCCGGGCGCGAGCTTCGCACGGTGCTGTGCCACGACCGGAGCGACGGCGCGAATGAAACTCTCGCGCTCCGCATCGCTCAGGCGCACGATCTGGCTCCCGGCGGTCCTGAGCTTCGCGAGCGCATCCTCGTCTTCTGCAGCGGCCATGCGACGTTGCTCGGCGGTCGCTTCGGCCGCGGCCGTAGTGACTGCGTCGCGCACTTCCTGCGGCCAGCGCGCGTAGGCCGCACCGTTGCACAGCAGCGCCGCCGCTCCCCAGAAATGGGAAGAGAGCGTGATGTGCGAATGATGCTCGTGGATCGCGAAGTTGACGATGTTCGTGAGTGGATTGTCCTGCGCGTCCACCGTGCCAGCGCGCACCGCGGCCAGCAGATCCTTCACATCGAGCGGCACGGGCTCGAAGCCAAGCGCACGAAACACCTCCTGGTGGGTTGCGCTGAAGAGCGTGCGGATCCGCAAGCCCTTGCAGTCGGCGGGCACCCGGATCGGCCGCACACGATTGCTCCAGTGCCGGAATCCGTTGTCGAAGTAGCCGAGAACCTTGTATCCGCGTGCCGCTGCGAGCTGCCCGGACAGCCGGTCGCCGAGTGCGCCGTCGAGCGCCGCGTAGGCCTGCTCCCGCCGCTCGACGACGAACGGCAAATCGAGCACGGCGAGCTCGGGCACCGCTTCGGCGAGATAGCTGGTCGAGAAGTAGCAGAGGTCGATCTTTCCGGTGCGCACCCATTCGAGCAGGTCGGCCGCATTGTGGCCGCGCGCGACGATGTTGCCGTCGAGCTCGAACCGGACCGACTCGCCCAGCCGCGCGGCCAGGCCCTTGCCGAGAACCTCGGCCGCGCGATTGTGGATCGAGGCGGGTGGCTGATAGCCGCCGCAGCGAATCAGGATCGGCTGCACGTTGCGGCGCTCTTCCCGTTGTTCGGCCTGTATGTCCCCGTCACTTCTTGAGCTGTTCGACGAGCTTCTTGTACTCCGCCTTTTGCTCCGCGCGGATCTTCTCGTACTCGGGCCCGCTCATGTACACGGTGTTCTCGTCGATCCGCTTCATCAGATTCTGGTAGGTCTTGTCGCTGTTCAGCTTGGCGAACGCTTCTTCCAGCTTCTTCTTGCGGTCCTCCGGGATCCCGCGCGGCGCGAGGATGACGCGCGACATCTCGCCCATGCCGCCGTCGACCTTGAAGCCGAGCTCTTTGAACGTCGGCACGCCGGGGAGCACGCTCTTGTCACCCGCAATCGCGAGCGCGCGGACCTTGTCGCCCTGTGCTTCGACCACCGACGGGAAGGCGATGGTGAAGTCTCCGTCGCCTGCAAGCACTGCCTGCATCGCCGGTCCGCCGCCTTTGTGCGCGACGAAGGTCGCATCCACACCCGCCTCGGCCAGCAGCTGTGCCCCGGGAACCATCGAAGCCCCCCAGTTGCCGCTGTGCGCGAACTTCAGCTTGCCGGGGTTCGCGCGTCCATAGTCGAGCATGTCCTTGAGGGTCTTCCAGGGCTTGTCGGCGCGCACCACGATCGCCCCCGGGGCGTAGTTGATCTGCGCAATCGCCACGAGATCCTTGGTCGGATCGTAGGGCAGCTTTTGCACGAACTGCTGGAGCTGGTCGATGTAGTTGTGCGTGAAGATCAGTGTGTAGCCGTCTGGCTCCGCCTTCGCGGCAGCGGCCGTGCCGATCTGCCCACCGGCGCCCGGCATGAGTTTCACGACGATGGGTTGGCCGAGATACGTTGGGATGACGCTCGTGAAGACCCTCGCATTGAGGTCGTGCGAGCCGCCGGCGCCGAGCGGGATGATGAGGGTGATCGGCTTGTCTGGGTATTCGGCAAATGCAGGCGACATGCCGACGCCGCACGCCAGCAAGAGTCCGAGCGCGAGTTTTGTAATCAAGCGGGATTTCATGGTCTCCTCCTTTATGGGCCGGTCAGCCTGACCGGATCGGTAGTTTACCTTGCGGGATCGTGGCATTGGCCGGCGCCGGGTGCGTCAATTTTCCGCTGCGCCGCGGGCGGCCTGCTCGCGTCGCAGCTTTGTCGCGCGGTGCCACAGCCAGTAGGTCACCAGCGGGGTCGCCACGAGCACCACCGCCGTGATCGGGCGATCGACGAAGATGAAGTGCAGGAACTCGCCCTGCGACATGCTCAGTGTCTGCCCCAGCGCGTACTCGAACACCGGTCCGAGGATGAACCCCATCACCATCGGCGAAATGTCAAATCGCAGCTTCTTCGCCACGTATCCCAGCACTCCGAAGAAGACGAGGATGAACAAGTCGAAGTCGTTCGAATCGAAAGCGTACGCTCCGGTCACCGCGAACAGCAGCGTGAGCGGCAGGAGGACGGACTTGCGGATCGTCACGATCCTCGCGAAGAAAGGGATCGTGAGGTAGCCGATCACGAGGAACAGCAGATTGGCGACCACCATTGCCACCAGGATCCCGAACACCAGCGGGCCTTGCTCCTCGAAAAGCTGCGGCCCGGGACGCAGTCCGTTCGCCACGAACGCGCCGAGGAGGATCGCCGTCAGGTTGTCGCCCGGAATGCCGAGCGTGAGCAGCGGCACGAGCGTCGGCGCGTTGACGGCGTTGTTGGCCGCCTCGGGCGCAGCAACGCCTTCGATCTCACCCTTGCCGAACGTCTCGGGGTGTTTCGAGGCGTTCTTCGCGGCGCTGTATCCCACCATGGCTGCGATCACCTGACCCATGCCCGGGATGGCGCCGATCACCGCGCCGATCCCCGTCGAGCGCAGGATCGTGCGGAAACAGCGCTTGAATTCCGCGAACGTCAGCCGCTCCCCCTCGCGCCCGGCGGCCTTGGTGATCAGCGAGGCGCCTTTCTTCTCGACGGCTTCGAACACTTCCGGCAGCGCGAACACGCCGATCAGCATCGGGAGGAGCGGGATGCCCGATCGGAGCGGGAAGAAGTCGAACGTGAAGCGGGCGACGCCGCCGAGCGGATCCTGTCCGACGATTCCGAAGAACAGCCCCAGCACCAGCATGACCAGGCCCTTGACGAACACGCCGCTCGCGCTGGCCGTGATGACGACCAGGCTGAGCAGGATGATCGCGGCGAGCTCCGGCGGGCCGAACTTGACTGCAACGAGCGCGATCGGGCCGATCAGGAACAGCGTCAGGATGCTGCTCGCGGTGTCGCCGAACGCGGAGGCGAAGAGCGCCATCTCCATAGCCTTGCGCGACTGACCCTTCTTCGTGAGCGCGGGCCCGTCGAAGGTCGTCGCCATCGAGGCGCCGGTGCCGGGGATCGACACGAGGATCGCGGGGATGCTGCCGCCGTAGATGCCGCCCTTCGTGACTGCGAGGAGAAAAGGGATACCCACCAGCGGATCGACGAAGAACGACAGCGGCAGCAGGATCGCGAGCGCCATGGTCGTCGTGAACCCGGGCAGCGCGCCGACCAGGATGCCGAGGAGCACCCCGATCGACATCATCACGAACGTATCCACCCGAAATGCGAGCGGAGCGCCGGCGACAAACAGGTCCCACACAGTTGCATACCTCCTTACGACGCGGTGCGCTCAATTCCGATGCGGTAGCCAGTACTGCCAACTACAGGCGATCCAAATACTTGGATGCCTCCGCGAACGAGGGGATAAACAAGGGACTCGCCCCTTGTTCGTTCGGGGATATACAAGGGGGAGTCCCCCTTTGTTCGTAAGAAAGCTCTTTTTGGACATGGCGCCAACGCGCGAATCCAGACCAGCATCAATAAAACGGAAACTCCGGCAACGAAACGAGCAGGAGCCGCGTGGCGCCGTAGTAGATCGCGAGCGGCGCCAGCACGCTGACCGCGACGGTGAGGTAGTGATTGCGGTTGCCGTAGAAGACGGTGAGCACGAACGTCAGCGCGATTCCCGACACCACGAAACCGAGGATCGGCAGCACGAAAGCGTATGCCAGCACGCAGACGAGCGACACGCCGACGTTGAAGTACCCTTGCGCATCGATCGCCCGAAACAGATTCAGCTCGCGCAACCGAGCGCTGACGACGAAATACACGATCGCGATCACCAGCAGGGCACCCAGAACGAAGCGCGGGTAGAGGGTCGGATCGAGCGCGGAGAGCGCGCGCCCGAACAGCTTCTGGGGCTTGGCGACCTGGAAGGGAACGGCCACAAGCAGCGCCGCGGCCAGGACCGCAATGGCCAGCGCGGCCCCATGGTTGAAATTCCACCGGGACCACCTCGGACCGCCTGACTTGCGGACTGCAGCCGACGGGTGCGATCTGCCCATGCTTCTCCTCCTGGTGCCGTAGTCCCCGGTTCGATGCCGGGCGATTCGTCGTCGTTGTTCTGTCCGAATTCGTGCGAATACTGCCATCTTTTCCGAGCGCGTCTCGAACTTCTCCGCTACCGCACTGCGCGACCGGAAAGCACTTATACCCCCGGATACACAATGAAAGAAAATTCGCAGTTTGGCTAAGTCCATGCTATTAATTCATAACCACCTGGCCGCGTCCGTCGATCGAGACGCAGGTCCCAGGGGCACCGGAGGAGGCGTCAGGCTTGAAGCTCAGGCAGCTCGAGGCTATGCGCGCGGTGGTCGCGCGCGGCACGACGACCCACGCCGCGGACGTGCTTGGCCTGACCCAATCGGCGGTCAGCCGGCTCATCATGCAACTCGAGGCGGAGCTTGGCGTGAGCCTGTTCGAGCGTCGGCACGGGCGACTGCTGCTCACCCCCGAAGGACAGCACGTCTTCGACGTTGCCCAGCGGGTCCTGGACGGCGTCGACCAGCTCAGTGCGACCGCGCGGGATGTTCGCACCCTCCGATCGGGCGCGTTGCGCATCATCTCGATGCCGGCGCTTGCGTACGGGCTGCTGCCCGAAACGATCCGGCGGGTCACGCGACGCTATACGAAGGTCAAGATATCGGTCGAAGTCGGTGGACGGGCCGAGTTGGAGGAAGGACTGGCCAAGGGGCGCTACGACCTGGGGCTCGCGACGCTGCCGGTGGGGCAGGAGGCGATCGACATCGAACCCCTCTGCGCAATCGACGCGGTGTGCGTGCTGCCACCGGGCGATCCCCTGTCCGATCAATCCGAGATCGCCGTCGAGGACCTGACCGGAGCGCCGTTCATCTCGATCGATCCCCGGACAATGCTCCGCTTCCGCACCGACGAGCTGTTCGGTCGCGCGGGGGTCAAGCGCAAGCTTTCCATCGAGGCGCAGTCGTCGATGATGGCCTGCGCGCTCGTGGGCCGCGGCCTCGGTGTCTCCGTGGTCCATCCGTTCATCGCGGCGACCTTCGGACCGCAGATCGTCGCGCGACCGTTCAAGCCTGCGCTGCGACTCGAATACGGGCTGCTGTTTCCGTCCGGACAGCGGCGCTCGCTGCTGTCGCAGGTCTTCGTGGACTGGCTGCGTGAGGACGTCGGCAAGCTTGCTGAAGCGGCGCATCCGCCGGCGCTGCCGGCTGCGTCCGCTTCCCAAATCGCGCATGCGGAACTGGAATAGATCCACCATGGCTGTGAATTTTCATTCATAGCAGGATCGCTGTACCGTCTTGATCGACCAAGAGGAGGAGAGACCGCCATGAAACCAGAAGACAGCGTAGTCCCCGAGTCCGGATCCACCGCCGGCGACGATCAGAGCGTGGCGAGGACCGCATCCGCCGCAGATCGTGGCCGCCGCAGTTTCATCTCCGGGGCCGGAGCCCTCGGTGCCGCGGCGGCGATGCCGCTCGTGATCGCGCCGCGCTGGGCGCGTGCCGAGAAATGGCCGGACCGCGCAATCACCGCGGTCGTGATGTATGCGGCGGGCGGCGGCACGGACGTTGTGCTTCGCCAGCTCGCGGGCGAGATGGCGAAATCCGTCGGGTGGGAGGTCAATGTCATCAACAAGCCCGGAGGCGTGGGTGCCGTGGCCACGAGCTTCGTGCTCGGCAAGCCGGCCGACGGCTACTGGTGGCTCGGCGCGGCGAACTTCAACAAGTTCGTGCGCGTCATGGGCGGCTCCGACTCGGTGGCCTGGACGGACTGGCAGTTCTATCAGGCCGCCAATTCACTCGCCAGCTGGTCGGTGCGCACCGAGTCGCCGTTCAAGTCGTTCGAAGAGGTCGTCGCGTACGCCAAGAAGAATCCAGGCAAGCTGACCATCTCGACTTCCGGCACCGGCGGCATCTGGCATGAGCTTGCGGCGATCATCGCGCAAGCCGCTGGCATCAATATCCGGTACGTTCCCTACAAGGGTGGCAAGCCGGCCACGCTCGCCGGCCTGCAGGGTGAGACGGACATTGCCGGCGGCGGGGTACACGAGCATATCGAATTCATCCGCGCCGGCAAGCTGCGGTGCCTGCAGCAAACCGGTGCCAAGGACATCACGGTGGAGGGCGTGGGCGTGCTGCCTTCGGTCGGGAATTTCCTGCCGGCGCTCAAGCCGGCGCTGCCGGTGGGCGGCAACTACAACATCGTCCTGCGCCGCGATACGCCCCTGGAAATTCTCAAGGAGGTCGAAAAGGTCTTCGTCGCCGCAGTGAAGTCACCGGGCTTCCAGGAAATGGCGAAAAAGCGCTACTTCGACATCGACATCCGCACCGGCGAGGCGGCCGATCGCCGCGCCGCGCAGCTCGAGGTCCTGACCGCCGCCACATTCGCGGAGGTGAAGGACCAGCTCGGCAAGACGCCCAAGTCTGCCGCGGAGCTCGGCCTGCCCACGCCCGCGGATTTCGACAAGTGGTGGCCGCCGAAAGGCTACAAGCCGCGCATGGCCTGAGCGTTGCCCGCAGCAAACGCGCCGCTTGGGCGCAAAGTCGCGGTGCGGGACGGGATCGGCCGTCCCGCCGCCCCGACGTGTGGCGGCGCAAGGTTTCCGATCAAAGAACGGAGGAGTCAGGCCAGGTGAGTCCGGACCAGGGCGAGGCGCGCATCGCGCGCGAACGCGAGAACCTCGAGCAGGGATTTCACGGCGAGGAAGAGGACGCTTCCACGCCGCAGAAGGATTTCCTGGCTGCAGTCTTGGTGGGCGCTTTCGCAATAGCGGTGATGATCCTCGCCGCGCAGCAGCCGAACCCTGGCCGTGCCCTGACCGCGCCCGGCCTGCTTCCATTCATCACCGGGCTGACCCTTTTCGCGATGGCGATTGGGCTGGCCCTTGGTGCCATGCGCGAAGGCGGCGGCAAGAATCTTGGGAGCGCTTTCTCCGCGGACGCCGCTGAAAGCGATTCGCACGCGGGGCGCGGTTGGGCGCTTTTCGGGCTGCTCGTCGCGATGGTGGTGCTCATCGACGCGCTGCCGTTCGAAGTCGCGTTCCGTGTCGGTGGCGTGAAGCTGGCGATCGGCACCTTCGAGGCGATCTCGACCCCGATTCTCGCTGCGATTCTGCGCATCTTCTGGCGCGCGTCGGTGCTCCGCTGCGTACTGACCGCGGGCGCCACGGTACTGGTGTTCGCCGCCGCGTTCCGCTATGGATTCAATATTCCGCTACCGGGCTCGGGCTGAACATGATCCTTGATCAGCTCCTGGCGGCGCTCTCGCCTTACCTGATTCTCGTGTGTCTCGCCGGCACCACGCTCGGCATCCTGTGGGGCGCGATGCCGGGCCTCTCGACGACGATGGCGATGGCGCTGCTCATCGGCCTCTCCACGGGCATGAGCCAGAACGTCGCCATCATGTTCATCCTGGGCGTCTTCACCGGCAGCGTGTTCGGCGGCGCGATATCGGCCGTGCTCATCAACATCCCCGGTACGCCCGACTCCGTGCCGACGATGATCGAGGGCTACCCGCTTGCAAAGCGGGGCGAGGGCGGTCTCGCGCTGGGAACCGCCATTGCCGCGTCGTTTCTCGGCAACTGGGTCGGCATTCTGCTGCTGATCGCCTTCATCCCGTTGCTGCTCAAGCTTGCGCTCTCGTTCCAGTCGCTGGAGATGTTCCTGCTCGCCATGTGGGGCATCGCGATCTCCGGCACGATGTCGTCGGGCAAGCGACCGGTCAAGGGCTGGATCTCGGGCTGGATCGGTCTCGTGGTGTCGTTCGTGGGGCTGGACGCCATTCACGGCGCGCCCCGGTTCACGTTCGGGTTCGATCGCCTCGAGGACGGCATCAGCTATATCCCGGTCCTGATCGGGCTGTTCGGTCTCGCCGAGATCCTGCGGGTGCTGCCGAAGAAAAGCCCCACGGGCATTCCCGCGGAAGTGGGCCGCGTCGTTCCACCGTTCAGCATGCTGTGGAAGCATTCGCCGTGCGGCGCTGCGCTCCGGGCTCATCGGCACGATCGTCGGCGCCATTCCCGGCGCGGGGGCGAACGTGGCCGCGTTCCTCGCGTACGACATCGGCCGGCGGCGCGCATCCCCCGAGGAGCGGGCCAAGTGGGGCAAGGGCAGCTACGAAGGCATCGTCTGTGCGGAGGTCGCGAACAACGCGAACATCGGCGGCTCGATGCTGCCAACGCTCACGCTCGGCATTCCCGGGCAGTGCCGCCGCCGCGGCGTTTCTTGCCGCGCTCGAGCTGAAAAACGTAGTGGTCGGCCCGACGATGCAGATCGAGCATCCCGGGCTGATCTACTTCATCTACTTCGCGCTCATCATCGCGAACTTCCTCATGTACGGCATGGCGATCGTGCTCGTGAAGCCGTGCGTCCGGCTGTTCAGCCTGCCGCAGGCGCTCCTGATGCCGATGATCCTGCCGATCTGCATGCTCGGCGCGTACGCGGTGAGCCTGAGCTATTTCGACATCTACATCATGCTCGCGGCCGGAGTGGTCGGGTACCTGCTGCGCCGCTTCGGCTTCCCGCTCGCGCCGATGGTGCTCGCGGTGATTCTCGGTCCGGTCGCGGACGAGAACTTCCGCCGCACGCTGGTCGTGCTCAAGGGCGAATCCTGGTGGACGGTGATGGTCGAGCACCCGATCGGCGTGCTGCTCCTCGCCGTCGTTCTCTATACTTTCTATGACGGAATATTCCGTCGACGGAGCTGATCCATGAATACGGAAACCGGTGGCACCAAGACGGGCAGGAAGCGGAAGGAAATCGGTCTCGCCGTCGTCGGCTGCGGGACCATCGGGCGCATTCGCAGCGTGCTGGCGCGCGACTATCCGGGCGTCGGGTGGATCGGCCTGTGCGACACCAACGAGCGCCTCGGCCGGAAGCTCGCCGAGGACACACAGGCCGACTTCTTCACCACCGACTATCGCGAGCTCCTGCGTCGGCCGGAAGTGAACGCGACGATCATCGCGACCGACGAGAACGCGCACGTCGGTCCCACGCTCGCCGCAGTCGAGCGCAAGCACGACCTCTTCATCGAGAAGCCGCTCGCCACGGACGCCGGGGAATCGTGGCAGGTGCTGGAGGCGATCCGCGCGAGCGGCGCGGACGCGGTGATCGGCTACACCCAGCGCTTTCGCCGGCGCTTTCTCGCCATCAAGGAGCGCATCCGCACGGGGCAGATCGGCGATCTCACCGCGGCGGTGACGCGCGCGTTCATGAATCGCATGGTGCCGATCGCAACCTGCCGTCGCACCGAAGAGCGCCGCCACCTGACGCCGATGGTCGTATCGGGGACCCACAGCCTCGACATGAGCCTTTGGCTGATGGAGGGCTACGAGCCGGTGTCGGTCTATGCGCAGTCTTCGGACAAGACCCTGGCCGAGTGGGGCACGAAGGACGCGACATTCGGTGTCTTCACGATGTCGAACGGCGCGATCTGGAGCATGAACATCAGCTGGGCGCTCCCGGTCGTGTGGCCCGGTGCGGTGTATGGGCTCGAAATCGGCATCGTCGGCACGAAGGGCGTGATCGACGTGGAGGACACGCATCGCGACTTGATACTCGCCTCCGAGCAGGCGCAAGGCGCGGGCTACAGTCCCGACGGGTTCAAGCCCGGATTCGAACGGCACGTCGATTTCCTCACCAGCTACCCGCCCGGCGACCTTTACGACGGTCAGCTCTGGGGACCGATGCGCGAGGAGACCAACTCCTGGTTCGCGCGCGTGCACACGGGCCAGCGCACGCCGCACGCAACGGCGGAAGAAGGCCACCGCAACCTCGTGCTCACAATGGCGATGGATCTGTCGGCCAAGCGCGGCGTCCCGGTGAAGCTGCCGATCGAGCCCGCGGCGTTCAAGGAGCTCTGAGGATGGCCGGGGCAGCCACCGCGCGCGAACGCATCGGATTTGTCGGGCTCGGCGTGCTCGGCTCTGCGATCGTGCCGCATCTCGTGGCCGACGGGTACACCGTGATCGGCTGCGACATTGATGCCGCCCGGGTCGATGCGCTCGGCATCGCGCGCGCAGATTCAGCACGAGTGCTCGCCGGCCAAAGCGACGTGGTGATCCTTTGCCTGCCGACCGTGGACGCGCTCCACGAAGTCGTGTCGGGTGGCGACGGCCTCGACAAGAGCGTACGCGCCGGGCAGATCGTGGTCGAGATCAGCACTTTCCCGGTGCGGGACAAGGAACGCGCGCGCGATCGTCTCGCGGCGGTTGGCGCCATCCTGCTCGATTGCCCGGTCAGCGGGAATCGCATTCACGCGCAGCGCAAGGGCCTCACGGCGTTCGGGAGCGGCGACCGTGACGCGTACGATCGGATCGAGCCCATTCTGCGCGCGTTCACGAAGAAGGCGCACTACGTGGGCGAGTTCGGGTGCGGAATGAAGATGAAGCTCATCGGCAACATGCTCAATCTCATCCACAACAGCGCTGCGGCCGAGATCATGGTGCTCGGAATGAAGTCGGGGCTCGATCCGAAGGTCATTCACGAGGTGATCAGCGGATCGGCATCCAGCTCGAGCATGTTCGAGGTGCGCGGGGCGCTGATGGCCCGGAACGACTACCATCACGAAGGCATGAATTTCTCGATTCCCCTCAAGGACGCCCGCATCATCTCGGCGCACGCGGCCGACCTCGCCTGCCCGATCCCGGTCTACCAGGCGGCATTGCAGCCCTATTACGCCGCGGTCGCCCAAGGGCACCACGACGAGGATGCTGCGGCCGTCTGCGCAGCGATGGAGTTGGCGGCGAATCATGTCCGCAGTCCGTAAGCGGGCTCCCGCTGGTGCGGCGCGACAATCGGCGAAAGGTTCGACACTCGGTTAGCATTGATCCTGAACACTCACGCTAAGTTGGAGGAGCAAGCATGGCAAACGTAGGGATGGTGGGACTGGACTGGCAGCAGCGGGTCAACTGGGACCGGCTGCGCAAATACCGCCTGGAGCGGGCGCGCGAGCGGATGAAGGCGCATGGCCTGGGCGCGATGCTCCTGATGTACGACGAGAACTGTCGTTACGTGACGGGCACGCTCACGCCGGGCTGGAACCGGCTCAAGCCGGGCCTGCGCTATGCGATGCTTTGCGGCGACGATCCACCCGTCCTGTTCGAGCAGGGCGACATCGGCTACCAGGTCAAGCGCCACTCACCCTGGATTCCGCCCGAGAACGTGCGTTATTCGTACGCCTGGATCAAGGGCGCCGCGGGTCCGGCCTCGACCCAGCAGGTCAAGAAATTCACGAACGCGATCATCCAGGAGATGAAGAAGTCGAACGTCGCGGGCGCGAAGCTCGGCGTGGACTTTATCGACATCAACATGATTCAGGCATTCAAGGATGCCAAGATCGACTGGGTCGACGGTATGAGCCCGATGATGGAGGCGCGCGCGGTCAAGAACGAGGACGAGCAGGAGTGCCTGCGCATCGTCGGGGCGATCGGCGACGGCGCGCACTGGGAGACCATGAAGTTCCTGCGGCCGGGGATCACCGAGAACCAGGTCACCGCCCGCATCATGGAATATCTCTACTCGATCCCCGGCATGGAGGACGTCGAGGACGTCATCGTGTCATCGGGTCCGAACACCTGGCCGAACTGGCGGAACTTCTCCGACCGGATCATCCAGCCGGGCGAGATCGTCTTCATGGACCTCGCCGCACTCACCTGGAACGGCTACAAGTCCTGCTACTACCGCACCTACTGCGTGGGCAAGGAGCCGTCCCAGGAACAGAAGGACGTCTACGCGACGGCGCTCAAGTGGCTGTACGACTCGATCGATGCGGTCAAGGCGGGCACGACCACGCGCGAGATCGCCTCGAAGTGGCCCTCCGCCAAGGACACGTGGGGCTACGAGGAGGAAGACCAGGCGGCAGCCAACCTGTGGGGCCACGGTCTCGGCCTCGCGCAGTACGATCCGCCCGTCATTTCGCGAATCTGGTCGCTCGATCATCCGATCGAGATCAAGCCAGGCATGGTCTTCGCGCTCGAGACGCAGCACGGCAAGCAGTTCCGCTGGGGCGTGCGCATCGAGGAGATGCTGATCGTCCACGAGGATCACACCGAGATCATCTCGAATTTCCCGGTGCAACAGATCACCGTGTGCGATCCGATCTCGGGCTACGGCGCGCACGTAAAGTGAGGGCCGACGGGGTCCGGTGATGGGCGCGCAATTCCGTACGGCGTTGCTCGAGGCCCCGCGACGGTTCCAGATCGTCGCGCGGCCGATGCCCGTCGCCGGCGCCGGTGAAGTCGTGGTGCGGATCGCCGCCACGGCGGTCTGTCACACCGACCTCGAGATCTTCACCGGCCGACACCCCGGTGTGCACTATCCGGTCGTCATGGGCCACGAAGCGACCGGAACGGTGGTGGCCGTGAGCCCTGAGGTAGCGGGGATCGCGGTCGGCCAGAACGTCCTGATCAATCCCTGCATCGCATGCGGCAAGTGCGACTGCTGCGTTCGCGGCGCGGAGAACCTGTGCCGCAATGCAGGGCTCTTCGGCCGGGAGATTGAAGGCTCCCTCAGTCAATACGTCCGGCTCGACGCACGCTACGTCCATCCGCTACCGGCGCACCTCAAGCTCGCCGATGCGACGCTCATCGAGACGCTTGCGACAGTGCGTCATGCCCAGGAGCGGGTCGGCATCGTTGCCGGCGCGCCGGTCGTCGTGCTCGGTCAGGGCACGACCGGCCTGCTGCATACGCGGCTGGCGGTGCTGGCCGGCGCGAATCCGGTCATCGTCGTGTCGCGCACCAGATGGAAGCTCGACATGGCGCTCGGCATGGGCGCACATCACGCCATCGACACGGACGCCGAAGCGGCCGTGGACGAGGTGATGCGATTGACGGGCGGGGAGGGCGCGGAGGTCGTCATAGACACCGTTGGCGGCGAGACGACCACCAAGCACGGCCTCGACATGCTGCGCCCGGGCGGAAGGTTTTCCGCGTTTGCGGTGAGCCATGCCATGGTGAAAGGGGTGACCACGTTCCCCTTCTACTACAAGGAAGTCAGCATCATCGGCTCGCGAGCGCTGCTGTCGTCCGACATGCAGCCGTCGATCGATCTCGTCGCGTCGGGAAAGATCGACGTCAGCGGATTCGTCACCGCGACGTATCCCCTCGGGAATACGGCGGACGCGTTCAAGGACTACGAACAGAATCCCGGAAAGATTCTCCGAATTGTTATTGATGCACAGATGTGAAGCGGTGTTCCAGTCATCCCCGCGCAAGCAGGGATCCATTCTTCCCCAGAGCAGGCAAGGCCTGGATTCCCGCTTCCGCGGGAATGACAGCGCCGGAAAATTCCTCAGGAAATCGACTCACATGAAGCAGCTCGTTGTTCCTCTCTCCGCTCGCGAAGCCGCCGACGCCGGCCGCTTCGGGCCGAAGGCCGCCAATCTCGCGGCGCTCGGCCACGCCGGCCTGCCGATTCCGGACGGCTTCTGTCTGGATGCCGAGGCGTACCGCGTCCAGGTCAAGGCGCTCGGGCTCGACGCCGATGCGCGCGGTGCATTCGCGACCGAAGACGTCGGCCAGGCGCGCCGTCACGCGCTCGCGATGAAGATCGGCCTGCTCGAGCAGCCGATCACGGCCGAAATCGCCGAGCCCCTGCTCGAAGCGTGGCGCGCGATGCGCGCGCGCACCGACGAACCGGGTGTGGTTCGGTCGTCGGCGCTGGTCGAAGATCGCTTTGGCTCGAGCTTTGCGGGCCAGTTCGAGAGCTTCCTCGGTCTCTCCGACGAGGGCGAATTCCAGACCGCGGTTCGTGCCTGCTGGGGTGCGCTGTGGTCGACGCGCGCGCTGCGGTACATGGCGACCCACGACGTGGATCCGGCCGACACGGCGATGGGCCTGCTGATGCAGCCACTCGTCTCGGCGATTGCATCCGGCGGCGGCCTGAGCGAGATGGCCGACGGCAGCATGCTGATCAGCGCGACGTGGGGACTGGGATCCGCGATCGCGCAAGGCGAGGTCACGCCGGATCGGTATGAGATCAACCGCGCCGGCGAGCTCGTCGAGATGGTCGCGGGACGCAAAGACCACACCGTGGGTTGCACTCACCGTGGCGCGGAGCCGGTCGCTAGGGCCGTTCCGCGCGCGCTCGCCGAGAAGCCGTGTCTGAGCGAGTCGCAGGCACTCGAGCTCGGCATGCTTCTGCGCCGGGTCGAGAGGCACATGGGCATGCCGGTCGAGATCGAGTGGGCGCTCGACGCGTCCGGTTTCAAGCTGCTGCAGGGCCGCCCGCTTCACATGCGCGCTGCGGAGGTGCCCGACAAGCGCTGGCTCCACCACCCGCGTCTGAACGGGCATCCCGCGGGCATCGGCTGGGGCGCAGGACGTGCGCGGGTCGTCAACTGCGAGTGCGAACTCGGCAGCGTCGTGCAGGGTGATGTGCTGGTGACCCGGGTCGCTGGACCGGCGCTTTCGCAGGTGCTCCCGCGCGTGGCCGGCGTCGTCGCCGAGCGCGGCGGCAGCACGTCGCACCTGGCTTCGCTCGCGCGCGAGAGAGGCATTCCGATGGTACTCGGCGTGCACGAGGCCACGACGCGTATCCCGGACGGCGTGCAGGTCGCGGTGGACGGCGTCGCAGGCGTCGTGCGCTGGATGCGGTGATGCGTCCGCGCGTGTTCGTCACGCAGCCGGTGGCTGGGAGCGCCATCGAGCGGCTGCAAAGCGTTGCCGACGTGACCGTCAATCCTGACGCGTCGCGCGCGCTCACGAAGGACGAGCTGCTCGCCGCCGCGCGCGCCCACGACATCTTCTTCTGCCTGCTGCTCGACCGCGTCGATCGCGACGTGGTCATGGCAAACGAGCGCCTGCGCATGATCGCCACCATGACGATCACGCCGCCGGCCATCGACGTGGCGGCCGCCACCGAACGACGCATCCCGGTCACCGTCATCCCGGCAAGCATGCTCTACGATGCCACCGCCGACATCACCTGGTCGCTGCTGATGGCAGTAGCCCGGCGCGTGGTCGAGGGCGACAAGCTGGTCCGCGAGGGTGTATTTCCCGGCGCGCAGTCCTCGTACCTCCTGGGCCGCGGGGTCACAGGCAAAGTGCTCGGGCTGGTGGGGGTGGGTGGCATCGGCCGCGCAGTGGCGCGCCGTGCGCGGGGCTTCTCGATGCGTATCCTGTATCACGATCCGCGGCCCGTGCCCGAGGACGAGGCCCGCGAGCTCGGCCTGACACGCGTGCCGCTTGACGAAGTCCTCGCCCAATCCGACTTCGTTTCCATCCACGCGAGCCTCACTCCCGAGACGCGCCATCTGATCGGCGCGCGCGAGATCGGTCTCATGAAGCCGACTGCCTTTCTGATCAACGCCGCGCGGGGTCCCATTGTGGCGGAGGACGCGCTCGTCCGCGCGCTCGCCGAGCGGCGCATCGCCGGCGCCGGGCTGGACGTTTTCGAGCACGAGCCGAAAATCGATCCGGAGCTGCTCAAGATGCCCAACGCGGTGTTCACGCCGCACGTGGGCAGCGCCGTGGGGGAGCTTCGCGAGGCGATGGCGAACGTGGTGGTCGACAACATCTTTGCCGTCCTCGAAGGCAAGCGACCGCCTCACTGCTGGAATCCGGAGATCTACGCCGGCTCGAAATGACGATTCTGGGCGGCGCGCTGTCGCGTGCCGCCCGTCGCAACTACCGGGAGGACGACAAATGGCCGACAAGGCAAAGGTGGTGATCACCGATTACGTCTGGGAATCACTGGACGTGGAGAAACGGATCCTCGGCAAACTCGCTCACCTCACGGCGCTGAGGACCAAGACGCCGGACGAATTCCTCGGCGAGGCGGTCGACTGCGACGCCCTGCTCAACACCTACGCCGGGGCGATCACGGCGGAGACGATGGCCCGCATGCCGAAGTGCAAGATCATCGCGCGCTACGGGATCGGGGTGGACACGATCGATCTCGTCGCGGCCACCGCCGCCGGCATCATCGTCACCAACAATCCCACGTACTGCATCGAGGAGGTCGCCGAGCACACCATGGCGCTGCTGCTGGCCTGTGCGCGGAAGATTCCCTTCTACGACCGCGCGGTCCGCGCCGGAAACTGGGCCGTGCCGCCCGGCAAGCCCATGTTTCGCATGGCCGGAAGCACGATCGGCCTGGTGGGATTCGGCAACATCGCCCGGCAGGTCGCAGTGCGCGCCGCGGCGTTCGGCATGCGGGTCCTCTACGCCGATCCGGTCGTCAAGGAAGGCCAGTTCAAGGTCCCCGGCAAGAAGGTGACGCTGGAGAAACTGCTCAAGGAATCCGATTTCGTCTCGGTGCATCCGCCGCTCACGCCCAAGACGCGCGGGATGATCAATGACGACGCGTTCCTGATGATGAAATCGAACGCGTTCCTCATCAACTGCTCGCGGGGCCCGGTGGTCGATACTGCGGCCCTGGTGCGGGCGCTCGACGAGCGGAAGATCGCCGGCTGCGCGCTCGACACGATCGATCCGGAGCCGCTGCCCGAGCCCCATCCGCTGCGCGGGCGCGAGAACGTGATCGTCACGCCGCATGCGGCCTGGTACAGCGAGAAGGCGATGGTGGGCCTGCAGGAGGGCGCACCGAACGAGGTGCGGCGCGTGCTGACCGGCGAGTGGCCCGTGAATGTAGTGAATCCGGACGTACGTGGGAAGACCCGCGCCAAGATCGCCGCGCCCAAGGCGAAAGCCAAGACGCCCGCCAAGCGCGCGGTCAAGAAGAAGTCGTCCTCGAGGAGATAGGCGCCATGGCAACAGTCGACTCGATTGAAGGCTCGGGTTTTCCGCTCGGCTTCAAGCTCCGGCAGGGCACAGGGCGCGCGGGCATCGTTTCCGGCGACACTGGGCGCGATATCTTCAAGGTGGAGGCGCGCCAGCTTGCCGGACACCAGAAGGAAGCTGTCGTCACGGAGGGGGCGAGCGGCAGCAGCTGGCGAATCGTGAGCGACGAAGGAAGGCACCTCAAGGGAACCGATCTGGCGCCTTTCCCGCTCGGCTATTTCAATGCGGGCCTGCAGGCCGATCTCGTGAACCGGATCCTGTGGCTCGCCAAGGCACGGTCCATCCGGCTCGAGTCGCTCGACGTGCAGTTGCAGAATTTCTACTACATGACCGGCGCGTTCTTCCGCGGCGATGGTGTCGGCTATGCGGAGCCCGCCAAGGTGAAGGTCATCATCGGCTCGGCGGCGCCGAAGGAAGCGCTCGCGGGACTGGTGCGCGCGGCGGTGGCCGCTTCGCCTGCGCTCGCCGCGATGCGTATCGCGGTGGAGAACACCTTCGCGCATCTACGTGAACGGCAGGCGGCGCGAGGTGACGACCATGAAGAACTCGCCTTCGCCCGATGCGGCCGACCCGCTAAAGACCTATACGGCCGTGCCGAGTCCGCTTGCGGGGGCGACCGATCTTCCCGACCTCGTCCGCAAGACCGGGGAGAGTCGCGAGGGCACGGTCACGCCGGCGCCGGCCGGAACGACGACCCGGATCATTCGAATGATCGACGGAACCTGCCGGTTGCTCGACCCGGCGGGCGTCACGGAGACCGACACCGTTCTCGGACTGCCCGGGATGAGCCATTTCGCGATCAAGAGCGACGAGCGCGGCGCGACGGGCGGTGCGACGGCGCCCGACCAGGGCCCTGCCGGACTCAGCCTGCTTTCGGCCGGAATCGCGTTCTGCTACATGACCCAGCTATCGCGCTACATCGAGCACATGAAGTTCAAGATTCGCCAGGTGCGGCTCGTGCAGTTCAGTCCGTACACGCTGAAGGGTTCCGCGACGGACGGCTCGGCGCGCGGCGGCATCGACCCCGTTGATACGCATCTCTTCCTCCACGGCGACGAGAGCGACGAGACGCATGAAAAGCTGATGAAGATCGCCGCGACAACGTGCTACCTGCACGCGACGCTCTGCTCGGCGCTCGAGCCGGAAGTCTCGATCGAGGTCAACGGCGCCGCGTTGGCAGCCTGAGGAACATTTCTTTTCCCCTCCTTTTCAAGGAGGGGTGCCCGCGGAGCGGGCGGGGTGGTTGTCATCATTCGATCCGACGCAGCGCACCACCCCGGCGCTTCGCGCCACCCCTCCTCGGAGAGGAGGGGAGATTGAAAAAGCCTCGCTACTCCAGCCGAAGCAGCCGCGCGGCGGTCTTGCCGAGAATGAGGTCGCGCTCGGCTTCGGTGAGCGAATCGAGGCGCTCGATCGTTCCGACCGGATCGGTGAGCCCCATGTCGAAGCAGTAGTCGCTGCCCAGCAGCACCCGATCGGCGCCGACGAGCCGGATGAGATCGAGATTGATCCGGTCGCTGTGGCCGATTGTGTCGTAGGTGAAGCGCCTGAGATACTCGCTCGGCAGGCGCTTCATGTGCTTGAGCTCCGGGCGCACCTTGGTGCCGTGGTCCATGCGACCGATCAGGCCGGGCAGGGCGCCTCCGGCATGCGGAAGGTTTATTTCGAGCTTTGGAAACTGATCGAGCACGCCGCCGAAGATTAGGCTGGCGGCGGCGACGCCGGTGTCGTAGGGATTGCCGAGCAGGTTTTTCAGGTGATACCGCGTCGTGCGTTCGCGTCCGATGGTGTCGACCGGGTGCAGGAAGATCGGTAAGCCCAGCTCTTCCGCTTTGGCATACACGTCCCAGTAGCGCTTCTCGTCGAGCTCGGTACCATTGATGTTCGTCGCGAGATACATGCCGCGCATCCCGGGCAGCTTGGCTGCGCGCTCCAGTTCGCGGATCGCGAGCGCGGTGTCCTGCATCGGCACGATGGCCAGGCCGACGAAGCGATCCGGATGCCTGCTGTGCGCGGCCGCGGCAGCATCGTTGTACGATTGCGCGAGCGCGAGCCCGAACGCCGGCGACGCCCAATTGACCATCGGCGTGGTGAGCGAGAGCGCGTGCACGTCGACGCCCTGCCGATCCATTCCCGCGATGCGCAGGCCCAGATCGACGAATTCCTCGTTAAAGGCGTTCGTGATGCGCTCGGTGCGGATCACATAGGCATCGCCCTTGCGCTCGAGCCGCGCGCCTTCGGCAGCGCCATCGCGTTCGAAGAGCTTGAGCCAGTCCGCCGGGTACCAGTGGGCGTGCGTATCGATCGTGCGAACGTGAATCTTCCGGTCGCCGGTCGTGTGTTGCCTGGGTTCGGACTGAGTGCTAGCCATGCGGGGTGTGCTCCGAGTGAGGGCGGTTCAGGTTTCGCGCGTCAGTTTTCCCGCATTTCCTGCGCGGTGACGCCGGTACTGGTGTCATAGGCGTACTTCGCCCAGTTCTTGATGAGGAGGGCATCGGTCGGCCGCGTGGCCTGCACGGAAGGGAGGGCGAACATCGTGGCGCGCCAGGTCACGAGACGCTCGCAATTCGCGGGAATCTTGAAACCGCGATAGTGTTCGAGCGCCACGAAGCGCTGCACGTGCGGGAAGAAGGTGAAATCGACGAGGCCTGGCTGGGCCCCGAACCAGAACGGGCCGCTCGAGAGATCGCGCAGCCCCTGCTCCATGGCGAGTACCGCTTCGGTCAGCCTGCGACGATGGAGATCCTGGCCCTCGCTGTCCTGGCGCAGCATCATCTTGTAGACGTGCGGCACCATGCGGGTGTTCGCAAAATCGATCCAGACGCGTGCCTGCGCCCGCTGCACGGGATCGCGGGGAAGCAGCGCCGGCTCGGGAAAGATTTCCTCGAGATACTCGTTGATGACCGCCGACTCCCAGACAACCGCATCGCCGTGCCGGATCACCGGCACCTTGGCGTATGGAGAGATCTCCAGGAACCAGGCCGGCTTGGCGTCGAGATCGATTTCCGTGAGCGAGAAGTCGATCTGCTTTTCGAGCAGCACCATGCGCGTGCGCTGCGCGAACGGGCAGGTGCCCGCGCTGAAGATTTCGATCCGTGCCATCGCGTGACGTTCCGGTCAGCGCACCTTGACCGGCTTGCGGGTCGCGGTCGACTCGACGATGGCCTCGAATGCCGCGGTGACTTGCCGGATCTCGTCGTGCGTGATCGGATGCGGCTTCTTGTCGCGAATCGCGATAGCGAACGCTTCCAGCTCCGCCCGCACGGAGTCGAAGTCTTTCGTGACGACGAGCTCCGGCTCGGCGGGCTTGAACTGCCCCTGCGTCGGCATGCCGGCCGAGGGAATGTACTGGAAGGTGTCGAAGTTCGGTCGGAGGACTTCACCGTAGCCGTTCGTACCGAAGACTGCGATGCGGTAGCTCACCGCGGTTGCGAGCGAGCAGAAGAAGCTTGCCGGCACACCGCTCTTCATGGACATCTGAACGCTGAGTGAATCGTCGATGTGCGGCGATGCGCGCCGCGTGCCGACGCAGTACACCTCGTCGACCGGACCGAGGTAGTCGACGAACGTGTCGAGCACGTGCACGCCGAGGCCGGTGAGCGGTCCCGCAGGGGCCTGCGCAGGGTCGGCACGCCAGAAATCCTTCGCAATCGTTAACCCGCCGGGCGCGTTTGCCTCGCCTGTTGCGCCGACGATCGTGCCGAGACGACCGTCCTTGACCCGCGCGCGGAGTTCGACGACCGCCGGCGGAAAGCGGCGGTTGTAACCGACGCCGAGAACGACCCCGGCTTTCTTGACCGCGGCAAGTGCCGCATCGCAGGCCTTCAGGTCGAGCGCGAACGGCTTCTCGACGAACACGTGCTTGCCCGCGGCAGCGGTCGTCTGGACCTGGTGGCTGCGATCCGAGTGTTGCGCGGCGTACACGACGGCGTCGATCTTGGGATCGCGCAGGATGGCCTGCAGGTCCTCCTGGAAAGTGATGCCTTTCTCGCGGCAGAAGTCCTCGACCTTTGCGCGCGTGCGCGTGTGCGCCGCAATGAAGCGGATCAGATCGCTCTTGCCCTGCACGGAATTGACGAGCGTCTTGCCCCACCAGCCAAGACCAACGATTGCCGCATTGATCATGATTGTCCTCCTCCTGGCATGCACGAATTTTCCGGGGAAGCGGCGAGTCTCGGACGCGCGGAATCTCGTGTCAACTCCGCGACGCGCGCAAGCTACAATCCGAACTCGGCACCCCGGGCTGTCAGAATCTGTTATTGATCGGACGATTCAATGCGCACCATGCTGGTCACCATCCCCACGGACACGACGCCGCTCGACGGCGCGTTCTACGAACCGGAAGGCGCGGCGACAGTCGGGTGCGGCGCTGCTGTTCCACGGCAACACGATGAATTTCTACGTCGGCGCGCCCCGCTTCCTGCCGCCGGTCCTGACGCGCCTTGGCCTCGCCTGTCTCGCCTTCAACCGGCGCGGACACGATATTCTCGGCATCCGCGACAGCCGCGCAGCGGAAGGCGCGGCGTATCAGCTCACGCGCGAGGCGATCGCGGACAATCGCCTGGCGGCGGAGTGGCTCGCCGCAAAGGGCTTTCCACGCCCCATCGTGATCGGGCACTCGAACGGCGGCACGCTCGCCGTACGGCACGTGGCCGATCATCCGGAAACGCCCGCACTGGTGCTCCTCTCTGCGCACTGCGGCGGCAAGGGGCTCGTGGCGCGCGCGAGCAAGTAAGGGCCTCATTGCGGGCGATCGGCTCGCCGAGATCAGCGCTCAGGCACATGCGCTCGTCGCCGCGGGTCGGGGCCGCGAGCTGATGCGGTTGCCGGGATGGTGGTACCTGACCTCGGCCGAAAGCTTTCGTCGATCCTCTTGAGCGAGTTGCCGGATATTCTCGAGCTGGCGTCGCATATCACCTGCCAGGTGCTGTACTTGCGCGGCGATCAGGAGCCCGCTGATCTCTATCCGGTGGAGGAATACCAGCGCCGGGCGGGCGGCCCCTGTCAGATCGAGATCGTGCGAAACTGTGGCCACTTCTACGTCGACCGGGAAGCGACGGTGACGGAAGTCGTGGCGAATTGGCTCGCCCGGACCCGGCCGTTCGCCGCGTGACCTGGGTTCGCGCTAGACACCCGAATTCACCGAGAGGAGGCATTGCCATGGCAAGCATCGAAATCCTCGATCGCACCACGATGATCGAGAAGCTCTACGCGGGTCTGGTCGTCGATCCCGAAAGAGACCGCGATCATCGCGATCGACATGCACCGCGGTCACCTGGACATGAACGTTGCGACCATGCCGACGAAGCCTGAGGACGCGACGCGCGTGGTCGGCAATGCGAAGCGAGCGCTGGAATTCGCGCGGTCGAAGGGCGTGCCGGTGATCCACGTGATCCTGGTCTATCGGAAGATCCCCGGCCTCGGCAGCGAGGGGATGACCCAGCCCTTCTGGTATGCGCTGCACGAGCTCGTGTCCGAGGAGGATCGCCTCACGCCCGGCCGCCGCAGCACGGTGAACGGCCACAATCTCGAAGGCTCGCCCGGGACGCAGATCATCCCCGAGCTCCTCGCGTCGACCGACTACGTGATCAACAACAAGAAGCGCCTGGATTGCTTCTACGGCACCGACCTCAAGGCCCTTCTGGAGACGCTGGGCGTGAAGACGGTGTGCCTGATGGGGATCAACACCAACACGTGCGTACTCAACACATCGTTCACCGCCTTCAACAACGATTACCGCGTCGTCCTGCTTTCGGACTGCGTAGGCAGCATGTACGGCGACGATCTGCACGTGCTGGGACTGCAGAACGTCGCCCGCTGTCTCGGATGGGTCATCACGAATGACCAGCTGGTCGAGAAGATGAATGCGAGCGCGCCCGCGAAGCAAGCTGCGGCGCGCGCGGCGGAGCGGATCGCGGGCTGAGGCCCGTGTCGAGAGGGGAGGCGCGTCACCCATGAGCGATGCAAGCGTGATCAAGGTTTCCGGCCGACCGGCGACCGTCGTGCAGATCGGGAGCGGCGCGGATCTGCTGCTCGTCCACTCGCTGCTCGCGGAGCGGTCGTCTTTCGACCGTGTCCTGCCCGCGCTTGCCGAGCGCTTTCGCGTCACGGTGCCCGACCTGCCGGGCTATGGCGGAACCGCCCCGTTGCCTGCACCGGTGAAGATGGAGGACTACGCGGACTGGGTGGCCGAATTGATCGGTGTGCTGCGCCTGCCGTCGTCCACGACCGTGCTCGGAAACGGATTCGGCGGGTTCGTTTCCACGGCGCTTGCCGTCCGGCACGGTGATCTTTTCGGCAAGCTGATCGTCGCTGACGCGTTGCCCGGATTTCCGGCGCGTGCAAAGGAGCCGTTGCGCGGGCTGGCCGCACGCGTCGCCTCCGAGGGAATGCAGGGCGCCCTCGACATCGCGATCCGCCGCATGTTTCCCGAGGACTACATTGCGGCGAATCCCGGCATCGTGGCCGAGCGCAAGGAAGCGCTGCTGCGGTCTGCCGAGCCGGGGGCGTTCGGTCGTGCGGCGCTCGCGCTCACCGAGCTGGACCTGGCGCCCGCGCTCGGCAAGATCCGCAACGCCACGCTCGTCCTGTGCGGCGCGCTCGACCAGACGACGCCGCCACAGATCGCGCGCCAGCTCGCGGCAGGAATAACCGGCGCGCGCTACGAGGAAATCCCCGAGTGCGGGCACTGCCCGCAGGTGCAGAAGCCCGCGACGCTCGTCGAACACGTCCTTGCTTTCGCTGCGTGAACGATGATCGAGCGGCGCGACCGCACGACCTTACCCCTTAGACGCTGGCGGGAGCACCCGGCTGCTTGAGGGGGTGCGCCCTGGCGAATGCATCGATCGCCATGCAGTCGCCGAAGATGCGGGTGCAGTTCGGGTACGGGGCGAGATCGACCTTGAAGAGATTCGCGCCCGCCAGGTGGCTTACGAGACAGAGGTCAGCCACGCGTCGGCGCGTCGCCATGGCAGAACTTGCCGGTCCGTGGATCCGTAGAGAGATTTGCCTCGATCGCGTTGCACGCCTGCACGATCCAGTGTCGGCACCATTCCTCCGCCGCCTTCTCCTCGACGCCGTACTGCTTGTTGAGGTAGTTGCGAACTCGTGGAATCACCAGCGGGTGCGCGTCCGCCGCCACGATCATCGCAAGGGCGCGCACCCGCGCGCGATCGCGCGCGGCCTTCGGCAGGAGCGGCGGCTGCGGATACGTCTCGTCCAGGTACTCCAGGATCGCCATCGACTGGAAGAGCGGCGGACCATCGCCGTCGAAAAGCGCCGGCAGCACGCTCTGCGGGTTGACCGCCTTGTATTCGGCGAGAAACTGCTCGCCCTTGGGCAGGTTGATCATGGTCTCCTCGTAGGGGAGACCCTTGAGGTTGAGCGCGATGCGGACGCGAAACGTGGCAAGCGAGCGCCAGAATCCGTAGAGCTTCATGGTTATCCCTTTCCGTGCTTGGGCCAGTAACTGGGCAGAACCGACACGTCGCGCGCGCCCCAGCCGTCCCGTGACGCGCGGGTGTAGACCTCGAGTGCGCTTGACACGATCGGCAGGTCCGTGCCGAGGGCGCGCGCCTCCTCGAGCATCGTGCGCAGATCCTTGCAGACGAGATCGACGTTGATCGTCACGCCTTTCGGCTCGCCGCCCTTTCAGGACTTCGGCGATCTGCGGCGCGCGGTTCTTGAGCATCGTCGGCGCACCCGAAGTGTCGGAGAGAATGCTCCATCATCCGCGTCGGGATCGACGTCCGTCTGGCGCGGCGAGCGCGAGTGCTTCGCCGCACGCCTGGTACCAGACGAGAAGCGGCAGATTGATCGCGAGCTTCATCGCCGCGCCTGCACCCACGCTCACCGACGTGCTCGTGGCGGCGGCACATCTGGTCGAGCACCGGTTTTGCGCGTGACGGCGTCCTCGGCGTCCCCGCCGACGAATCCGAACAGCTTTCCATCGCGCGCCGGCGTGATCGTGCCGCCGACCGGGCAATCGATCATGCGGGCGCCCTTCGCCTTGACGTCGGCCGCAAGTGCGCGCTCGACCTCGGGCCGCACCGTGCTCATCTCGATGAAGAGCTTTCCCTTGCAATCGCCGGCGAGCAGGCCCTGGGGCCCGCGGTAGACCGCGTCGATTGCCTCGCCATCGCTGAGGATCGTGATGATCATCTCGGATCCGGATGCGAGTGCAGCGGGTGTCGCGGCGACCTTCGCCCCTTTCTCGAGGAGCGCCTTCGCCTTGTCGGCGCTGCGGTTCCATACTGTGACCTGGTGCCCGACAGAAAGCAGCCGCTCCGCGATTGCTGCGCCCATCCGGCCTGTTCCTGGTATTCCGATCTTCATTTCGCGCTCCGTTTCTCGTCGATCAATTGCAGCAGCCGCTCGGGCGAGAGCGGATACTCGTTCAGCTTGACGCCCAGCGGCTTCAATGCGTCCTCGACCGCCGAGACGATGCACGCGATGCCCGGGATGGTGCCGCCTTCGCCGGCGCCCTTGACGCCCAGCGGGTTGGCGGGCGAGGGCGATTCCATGTGCTCCAGGCGGATCGGCGGGATCTCGGTGGCGATGGGCATCAGGTAGTCACCGAAATTCGTGGTGACCGGCTGGCCGCTGTCGCGGTCGTACTTCATGTGTTCGTAGAGTGCATTCCCGATGCCGTGCACGACGCCGCCCACGATCTGTCCGTCCACCAGCATTGGGTTGATCAGCGTGCCGCAGTCGTGTGCAACCCGGTAGTCGAGCAAGGTGACCGCGCCGGTCTCGATGTCGACCTCGACCTCGGCGACGTTCGATCCGTTCGCGTATACAGGTCGCTGCGGGGTGTGATAAGCAGTCGCCTCGAGTCCCGGCGAGAATCCGTCCGGCAGCGGGACGTTCACGTTCGACACCAGTCGCTTGGCGAGTTCGCCGAGGGTTACCTTGCGATCCGTCACGCCCATGATGTTGACGGCACCGCGCGTGATCTCGAGGTCCCCTTCGGCTACCTCGAGTTGTAGTGCTGCGAGCCGGATCGCTTTTGCGCGCACCTGGCGCGCGGCCAGATGGACGCTCGGCCCGGCGGTCGACGCCACGCGGCTGCCCACCGTCGAGAGCGCGATTGCCGTGATCGCCGTGTCGCCGGTCTTCACGATGATGTCCTGCGGATCGACGTCGAACTGATCGGCGGCGATCTGCGCGACGATGGTCTCGAGGCCCTGGCCCTGAGAGCACGAGCCGAGCTCGACGGCGATGCGACCGCTCGGCAGCACCTTCACGGTTGCGCCCTCGTAGGGCGGCAGGCCGGTGTCCTCGTTGTAGCTCGCGAGGCCGATTCCGATCCATCTTCCGGATTGCGCAGCCTGCGCCCGCTTGGCCTCGAACCCCGCGTACGCCGAAGACTTCGTGACCATGTCCAGGCAGGCGGCGTAATCGCCGGAGTCGTATTGGATCGTCACGCCCGTCGGGAGCCGCCCGCCGGTCTCGTACGGGAACTGATCCTTGCGCACGAAATTGGTCCGGCGCACCGCGGCGCGATCGAGCTTGAGGTTGCGCGCGACGGTGTCCATCGTGCGCTCCAGGATGAATGCGGCGCAGGGTCGACCGGCGCCGCGAATCGGCGATGTCGGCACGGCATTCGTGAGGACGCAATCGAGCGTGACCTCGACGGACGGTATCGCGTACGGGCCCGGAAACGGCACGATGGAGGTCATCGGCAACAGCAGACCGTAGGGAAGGTACGCGCCGTTGTCGTGGATGCACTTGGCCCGAATGGCGAGGACCTTGCCGTCCGGTTCGCACGCCACCTCGACATCCCACCACTGGTCGCGCTGCTGGGTCGTGGTGAGGAAATGCTCGCGGCGATCCTCGATCCACTTCACCGGGCGACCGAGCTTCATCGCCACGAGCACTGCGACCAGCTCTTCGGGGTAGTGGCCTGCCTTGGGGCCGAATCCGCCACCGACGTCCGGTGCGATAACCCGGATGCCCGCCTCCTCGCGTTCCAGGTACTGGGCGAGATAGCGCCGGACGAGGAATGGCGACTGGGTCGAGCTCCAAAGCGTGAGCTGGTCTGCGGCGGCTTCGTACTGCGCGATGACGCCCCGTCCTTCGATCGAGTGGGGCGCACCACGGTGCTGGAAATAGGATTCACGAAAGACGTGCGGCGCTTTGCCGATGGCGGCAGTCGCGTCACCGAACTTCCACGCGACCGTCGCCGCGATATTGTTCGGCCCGCCTTTGTGAGCCGGAGGCGCATCGGCTTGCACGGCGTCGCGAATATCGATCACGTGCGGCAGCGTCTCGTAGTCCACTGTCACGAGCTGTGCCGCGTCCTCGGCCATGTAGCGATTCTCGGCGACGACGACGGCAACCGCTTCGCCGACGTAGCACACCTCATCCTTCGCGAGCGGGTGCTGCGTGACGTTCTGCTTGATCGCGGGGCTCGGGTAGGACTGCAACATCGGCTTCTGCGCGATCGCCCCGAAATCGGCGAGCGTCCACACGGCCACGACCCCTGGGATCTCCTGGGCCGCGGAAGTGTCGATCGACTTGATCGCAGCGTGCGCCTCCGGGGAGCGCACGAACGCCATCTCGAGCAGCCCGGGCAGGCGGATGTCGTCGGTGTAGCGGCCGTGCCCGGTGACGAGGCGCGGGTCCTCGAGCCGCTTGACTACCGCACCGACGTTTCTTGCGCCCATAGTTAGCCGACCATTGAAGGATGCACGCTGCAGCGGCTTCGGTTGACGAATATGGCGCGCAACGTAAACCCCGGTTTTACGAACAAGGGGGAATGCCCCCTTGTATATCCCCCGGAACGAACAAGGGGCAAGCCCCTTGTATATCCCCTCGTGCGCATGCGCGCAGTTCTTCGGCACACTGTCATGCACCTTTCAGCTTTTGTGCGGCATCGAGCGCAGCGGCGACGATGCCCTGGTAGCCCGTGCAGCGGCAGAGATTGCCGGCGATCGCCTCGCGCACTTCCCGCTCCGACGGGGCAGGATTCTCCGCGAGGAACGCAGTGATGGTCATCTGCATACCCGGCGTGCAGAATCCGCATTGCAGACCGTGGTTGTCGCGGAATGCCTGCTGGACCGGATGGAGCGTACCGTCGGGTCCGGGCGAGACCCTCGACCGTGGTGACCTCGCTGCCGTCCGCCTGCACTGCGAAAAGAATGCAGGAGCGGATCGCCGCGCCGTCGAGGTGAATGGTGCAGGCGCCGCAGACGCCGTGCTCGCACCCCAGATGCGTTCCGGTGAGGCCGAGCTCGTGGCGCAGAAAATCGCCCAGCGTGAGTCGCGTGTCGACCTCACGGGTATGGTGTACCCCGTTGACCGTCAGCGCGATCGTCCTCCGATCGCTCATATCTCGTTGCCTTGTTGTGCCGCACGCGTACCGGCCAGCCTGATCGCGCGCTTGAGCAATACTCCGGCGACGCGCTTGCGATACGCCGCGCCGGCGTGCGCATCCTCGAGCGCGTCGAGCGCGTCGATGTCCGCCGCAGCCGCGCGGATCGCCTCGTCCGCGAGATCCGTCCCCGTAAGGGTCTTCTCCGCGCCGGGCAGGCGCACCGGTGTGCTCGTCACGCCGATGAGCGCAAGCGCGACGCGCCGCGCAATCCCGTTGTCGTCGAGCGCGATCAGGCACCCGACGCCCGCCATGGCGAAATCGCCCTGCCGTCGCGCGAGTTCCACGAAGGCATGTCCGTGGGGCTCGCGCCAGGTCTTGAGGGATATGCCGGTGAGTACTTCGTCCGGCGCGAGATTGGGCGTCATGAACGACATACCCCATTCGGCCATTGCGATCCGCCGCGTTCCTTTGGGTCCGGTCGCCGTCAGCGTGGCGTCGTGGAGCGCGCACACCGCGGGAAGCTCCGCGGCAGGATCGAGGTGCGAGAGACTGCCCCCGATCGTGCCCCGGTTGCGGGTCGCGATGTGTCCGACCGAGTGCAGTGCCTCCACCATGATCGGACAGGTGCGCCGGACCTCCTCGGCGTGCTCGAGGGTCCGCTGACGCGTCGTCGCGCCGATTTCGAGGGTATCCGTTCCGGTACGGATGTAGGCAAGCTCGGGGATGCGGTTGATATCGATCAGGTGATCCGGCATCACGTAGCGGAAGTTGAGCATCGGCCCGAGCGACTGGCCGCCGGCAAGCAGCTTGGAGTTCTCGAGGCTCCCGAGGAGCCCGACGAGTTCCTTCACCGAACGCGGATCGTGATACTTGAATGGGGCAGGTTTCACGCCGGATACTCTACGGGATTCTTCAGGAACGGGGGCCGAACCGGCGGCGCAGCCATGCCTTGACGGCTGCGAACAGGAGCGCGAATCCTGATACTGCGGTCGCGCTCTGCGGTTTTGATTGTGTCCCGGAATTTTCCTCAGCAGGCCGCCCCGATGCAGGCGCATGCTGCGGATTTTCGGATTCGATCAACTGCGCGAGATTCTTTGCGAACTGGCCCGCGAGCTGTCGCGCCACCTCCTTGATGAGTCCCGCGCCCCGCGCATGCTGCGCGACCGACCCGGAGAGTGTCAGATCGCTATCGACCCGCACGAGTGTCTCGGTGCCTTGTGCTGCCAGCGTGAAATTCATCAGCGTCTGGAAAGCACCACGGCCCTTCGTGTCGCTGCCCTTCGCGCGCAGCTTTGCCGTGTGACCCGCGGAATCGACGTCGTAGAGCTCGCCTTCACCCCGGAAAAGCAGCTCGATGGGACCGACCCGCAGGCGCGCCGCGGCGCGAAACCGGCGCTCGTCAATTGCCTCCGTCAGCTCGGTGCCGGGCATGCAGGGCACCACACGCGGTACGTCAATGAGGACATGCCAGGCGTCCTCGATCGATGCGGGCACGGCAAACTCATTCTCGATCTTGATACCCACGGCGTCGCGCCAGGCTCAGATATTGCCGCTCCGGACGGTCAACGCCGCGCGCGTTTCGACCTGGCGCGGGCCTTTGTTGCCGTGCTGGGGGTGTCCGGGCGGATTCCCATGGATTTCAGGCGGCTGGTGATTCCCAGCAGCTTGGCGGCATTGAGGCCCTTGATCGCCGCGCGATCGGCGTCTTTCAGGAATCCGCAGCCGTCGACGAATCCATGCGGGTCGTACCAGCCCATGTCATAGGGATAGTCGGTTCCCACCAGGATGTGATCGGCGCCCCACAGATTCACGAGATGGTGCAGCTGATCGTCATCGAAGACGATTGTGTCGAAATAGAGCTTGGCGAGCGATTGGCGCGGCTTCTTCTTCAATTGCGTGCGCGCATCGACGCGCGCGCCCCAGACGTGATCCATGCGAGCCGGGTAGTGCCCGATGTAGCCGCCACCGTGTGCCGCGACGATCTTGAGCTTGGGAAATCTCTCGAGCACGCCGTCGAACACGAGGTGCCCGACCGCCACGGTGGTATCCAGCGGATTGCCGATCACGTTGTTGAAGTAGTGGTCCACGAATCGTTCCGCGCCCGTGAAGCCGTTCGGATGCATGAACACCATCACGCCGAGCTCCTGCACCTTCGCCCAGAACTTGTCGAGCCCGCGCGAGACTTCGCGTCCCGCGATGTTGGTGCCGATCTCGACGCCGCGAAAGCCGAGCCGTTTGATGCAGTACTCGAGCTCGTCGGTCGCCGCGTCCGCCGACTGCAGCGGCACGTTGGCGAGCGCGACGAACCGGTCGGGATGCCGGGTGACGATCGAGGCGAGATTTTCGTTCACGGCGCGTGCCGTCCTGGATCCGAGATCCGGGTCGAGCCAGTACATGAACTGGGCGGGAGAGCTGGAGATCGCCTGCACGTCCACGCCCATCTTGTCCATGTCGCGCAGTCGCTGCTCGACGGTCGTCAGGCATGCCCAGATGTTCTCGTTCTGCTTGCGGTTGGTCTCGCGGGTGAGTGCGTTGGCGAACTTCATCGCCGGCTCGCGCTCTGGCGAGAACACATGCTTCACCATCTCGTCCACCGCGGGATTGATGACGTGGCAGTGGATGTCGATGCAGAAGTGCCGGCGCGCGCCTCGCGCAGCATGCGCGGCGCCGCCACGGGCCGCGGCCCCGGGACAGGTGAACAGCATTCGGAACCCCCTCTGTAGCTAGGCGTGGCGCCAGCCGGAATGTGTGGCGTCGGGGCGATGTTAACTGATCGCTCGATCATTAACTTCGGCCGCGGCGAAACGGTTGTGGTGCGGTGCACCAGCGAAAGAGCGGGATGTCGTCGTTGCCATGGCCGGCGGCAAGTTGCAGAATGTGTTCGGCCGCGTCCAAGAATCGGAGGAGAAACCAGATGAGCGCACCCAGAAAAAAAGCAAAAAAAGCACTGGCCAGGAAAGAGGTGCCCTACGTGACCGAAATTCGCGACGGCATGGCCATCGACTGGGACGTGCCGATCCGGATGGAGGACGGCCTCGTGCTGCGCGCGGACGTCTACCGTCCGATCAAGGCCGGGAAATACCCGGTCATCATGAGCTACGGTCCGTACGCGAAGTATCTTCACTTCGAGCAGCTCTACAAGACGTGCTGGGATCGCATGGCCGAGCAGCATCCTGACGTGCCGGCGGGCTCGACGAACAAATACCAGTCATGGGAAGTCTCCGACCCGGAGAAGTGGGTGCCGGACGGATACGTCTGCGTGCGCGTCGATTCGCGCGGCTGCGGACGCTCGCCTGGCTACGTTGAGTTGTGGAGCCCGCGCGAGGCGAAGGATTTTGCGATCTGCATCGACTGGGCGGGCGTGCAGCCCTGGTCGAACGGCAAGGTCGGCCTGAACGGCATCTCCTACTACGCGATGAACCAGTGGCAGGTCGCCTGCCTCGCGCCCAAGCATCTTGCGGCGATGTGCATCTGGGAGGGTGCCGCCGACTTCTACCGCGATCTGAGCCATCATGGCGGGATCCTGACGACATTCATCGCCAACTGGTACGACATGCAGGTGAAGAGCGTCCAGCACGGTCTCGGCACCCGCGGGTTCCGCAGCCCGATGACCGGAGACTGGGTGGCAGGGCCGCCGACGCTCACCGACGAGGAGCTGGGCGCGAATCGCTTCGACTTCGGCGCCGAGGCACTCGCGCACGCGCTCGACGACAAGTTCTGGAAATCGCGCTCGCCGGACTGGTCCAAGGTCAAGACGCCGCTCTTCTCGGCGGGAAACTGGGGCGGGCAGGGGTTGCATCCGCGCGGCAATATCGAAGGATTCGTGAACGCCGCAGCGAAGCACAAGTGGCTCGAGATGCACGGCATCGAGCACTGGACGCATTTCTACACGGACTACGGCGTCGGGCTGCAGAAGAAGTTCTTCGGGCACTTCCTGAAGGGCGAGAAGACCGGGTGGGACAAGCAGCCGCGCGTGTTCCTGCAGGTGCGCCATCCCGGCGAGAAGTTCGTGCCGCGCGCCGAGAACGAATGGCCGCTCGCCCGTACCGAGTGGACCAAGCTGCACCTGGATGCGCGCGACCAGTCGTTGAGCCGGTCGCCAGTCGAGGCATCCGCGACCGTCAGCTACCGGGGACTGAGCGACGGCGCCATGTTCCTGCTGCCACCCCTCGCACACGAAACCGAGCTCACCGGCCCGATCGCCGCCAAGCTTTTCGTCTCGTCGTCGACGGTCGACGCCGACCTGTTCCTGGTCCTGCGAGTATTCGATCCGAACATGAAGGAAGTGGTGTTCCAGGGCGCGCTCGACCCGCATACGCCGATCGCGCAGGGCTGGCTCCGCGCGTCGCACCGCAAGCTCGACAAGAAACGCTCACTTCCTTATCGGCCGTATCACACGCACGACCGGAAGCAGCCGCTCAAGCCGGGCACCGTCTACGAGCTCGACATCGAGATCTGGCCGACCTGCATCGTCGTGCCGGCCGGCTACCGGATCGCGCTCACGGTGCGCGGCAAGGATTACGTGTATCCGGGCGGGTCAGGCGGCAAGCTCTCGAACATGAAGAACGAGTTCACGGGCGTGGGGCCGTTCATGCACAACGATGCCCGTGATCGGCCACCCGCGATCTTCGACGGAAAGATCACGCTCCATACCGGTGGGAAGCATGACGCCTGGGTGATGCTTCCGGTCATTCCCTCGCGCAATTAGCGGAAAAGACAGCGCACGGTGGTGGAAGCTCGTCACGTCGTCCGTCTTTGCTGCATTGCGCCGCGGCTTGACATTGCAGGGGGCGGCTGACTAAATGCACGTAAACACACAATATCCGGGCGCCAACGTCCGGGCAGAGTCTGCCCACCGTTCATATGGATCGATCGGGCGGATCGATAGGGTCAATAGTATCAATAGCGTTACTGTGCTCCAACTACGAGGAGGGGAACATGACTAAGCCACGTAAATCCCGGCGCGAGTTCATCAAGGCCGGGGTAAGTCTGACGGCGCTCAGCGCACTGCCTTACGCGCCCAGCGCCTTTGCACAATCGGAGAACGACAAGATCGTCGCCGCCGCGAAGAGCTTGGGCAAGACCGACGTGACCGGGATGATCTGGTCGAACTACTTCATCCCCATGCAGCCGTCGATGGAGGATTTCCGGAAGCAGAGCGGCATCGGGACGGGGAAAATCCTGGACATCTCCGTGTTCGACATCCCCCAGCGCGCGATGGCCGAAGCCCTCTCGCGCTCGCCGCAGATCGACTTCTTCCATCTCGACGCGGGCATGATCCCGTCGCTCGCCTCGGCGGGGCTCCTCGAGCCGCTGGATCCCTACATGAAGAAGGCCGGCTTCAAGATCGACGCGGTCGGCGATTACGCGAAGCTGATGACTTACAAGGGCCAGACCTACGCCATCCCGACCGACGGCAACGTCCACAACCAGTACGTGCGGAAGGACCTGCTCGAGGACCCCGATGCGCAGAAGCGATACGCGGACAAGTACGGCAAGCCGCTGAAGTTCCCGGAATCGTGGGACGACGACTACCAGATCATGCAGTTCTTCCACAATCCGGACAAAGGCATCTGGGGATCGGGGAACCTGCGCAACCGGGCGAACGGCGTCACGTGGTACCTCATGTATCTCTACGCGCACGGCGGTTTCCCGTTCGACGACGGCATGAAGCCGACGCTCAACACGCCGGCCGGGAACCGGGCGCTCGAAATCTACCTGCGCGAGAAGTCTGTCGCGCACCCCGAGTCACCCGGCTGGGGCACGCCGCAGATGATTCCACGGATCATCGGCGGACACGTGGTCTCGTGCCAGTACTGGGACGGGATCGTCAAGCTGAACGAGAACCCCAAGAAATCCAAGACTGCCGGCAAGTGGCTGTACGGCACGCCGCCCGCCACCACCGTCGACGGCAAGACCATCGTGCGCACGATCTCTTCGCCGATCGCCGCCATCCATGTGAACAAGTACAGCCCGCGCAAGGAAGCGGCGGCCTACCTGGCGCTGTGGTGGGGGACGGCGAAGTCCTCCGACCAGTACGTCGGCGACAACGTCAACACCTTCCACGACGCGTGGAACAAGAGCAACATGACGAGCCCTGCGGTCGAGGCGGCCTACACGAAGGACGGACTGAAAGCGGTCGAGCAGTGCCTGCAGGTCGCCTGCCCGCCGATCTACCTCACCGGCTATCTCGAGTTCCAGGATCAGCTCGGCAAGGCACTTTCGGAAGCGTACGTGGGGCAGCGCAAGGCTTCCGACGTGCTGCCGACAGTCGAGAACGAGTGGGCGAAGATCGTGAAGCGAATCGGGACGAAGAAGCTCCAGGAGGAGCTCGCGACCTACAAGGATCTGATGCCCAAGATCGACAAGCCGAAGATGTCCTGATCGGATCGGGTTAAAACAAAAACCGCGGCCGCGCGGGCGCGCCAGAACGCCCGCCGGCCGCGATATCGCATCCGCAATGTCCAGCGTCGTTGCCGTTTCCGGATCGGTCGCTCCCCCCGCGACGCGCGAGATCTCGCGCGCGCGCGGCATCAAGCGCTTCAAGTGGGCAATTCTCGCGCCGCTGATCGCGCTGTTCGGCGGCGTACTGGTCCCGGTGTTGCTCCTGCAGCTCTACTTCTCCTTCCACCAGTGGTCGGTCTATCTCGGGTCCTGGTGGGACGCGGAGTGGATCGGCCTGGATATCTTCAAGGATGTCCTGACCGACCCGCGCTTCGGCTGGGCGATCCTGCGCTCGCTCGCTTTCGCGCTGGGCTCGACGATCGGCTGTTTCCTGATCGGGTTCGGTCTCGCCTACCTGATGCACAAGCCGTTCCGCGGCCAGGCATTTTTCTACATCCTCTTCATCATTCCCATGCTGACGGTGCCGATCGTCGTGGCGTACACGGCCGAGATGCTGCTGTACGACACCGGGCCGATCAACGACATCATTACCCGGATCGGCGGCGCCGAGCACAAGGTGCCGTTCCTGACCAATCCCCACTTCGCGCTCACGAGCGTGATGCTGCTCGAGATCTGGAACTGGACGCCCTTCTCTTTCATCATCATGCTCGCCGGGTTCTCGTCGCTTCCCAAGGAGCCGATCGAGGCGGCGCGCATCCTCGGCGCTTCGACGTGGCGCATCTTCTGGGAGGTGCAGCTGCCGTTGCTGCGGCCCGTGATCTTCCTCGCGCTGACCCTCCGTTTTCTGGAGGCGATGGCGGAGTTTCCCAAGATCTGGGCGCTGTTCCAGGGCGGCCCGGGCAGTTCCACCGAAACCATCCCGGTGTACATCTTTCTCACCACCTGGCAGTACTTCGAGGTGTCGAAGGGTGCGGCGATGTCGTATGTCGCGATGATGCTGATGATCGTGATCGTGCTGCTGGTCATCCGGCTGCTGCGCCGCGAGAAGCATGCGATCGATGCGATGCATGCGGCGACATCCCGCGCCGAGTAATCGCTGGACGCGGAGACGACCGACGATGACCAAATCGCAGAAGAACCGGATCTCGGCGATTGTGCGCTACGCGATCCTGACGGTGTGGGCGCTGATCGTGGCGTTCCCGCTCTACTGGATGGTCAGCACGTCCTTCAAGCCGAGCGAGCAGTGGTTCGCCTGGCCGACGGTCTACATCCCGGACCCTTGGACTATCGTCAACTACCTGGACGTCTGGACCGACCGGCAGGAGGTGACGACCGGCGCGTACATCATCTCCGCACAGCGCCCGTGGGGCGCTTTCGGCAACAGCCTTATCATCGCGCTCAGCGCGACGACGCTCGCGGTGGTCTATGGCGCGGTGATCGCCTATGGCGTGTCGCGCTACAAAGTCCTGTCCGAGGTACGGATGTTCCAGCTGCTGATGCTGCGCATGATCCCGCCGATCGTGATCGTCGCGCCGCTCTCGCTCTATTACTCTGCGCTTGGCCTGCTCGATACCAAGTTCGGGCTGATCCTGATCTACTTCCTCACGAGTCTTCCTTACGCAGTGTGGATGCTCAAGAGCTTCATCGACGAGGTGCCGCGCGAGGTCGAGCAGGCGGCAGAGATCCTCGGTGCGCCCCGCTGGAGAACGATGCTCGAGATCGTGCTTCCGCTCGTCCGTTCCGGGATCGTGGCGACCTTCCTGTTCATCCTGATTCTCACCTGGAGCGAGTACCTTCTCGCGCTCCTCCTCGCAAAGACGAACGTCGTGACCCTGCCGATCGAGCTCTCCAAGTACCAGGGAACGACGGAAGGACGCGTATACGGTCGGCAGGCGGCGCTCTCGGTCGGAATCACAGTGCCCCTTATCTTCATCGGTATCATCATCCGCAAGCATCTGGCGCGCGGTTTCAGCTTTGGCATGATCCGGAGGTAGCAGTGGCGCGCATCGAACTGATCAACCTGCGCAAGGAATTCGGCGCGCTCGTCGCCGTGAAGGACATCAACGTCACGATCGAGGACGAGGAGTTCGTGGTGTTCGTCGGGCCGTCGGGCTGCGGCAAGACGACAACGCTCAGGATGATCGCAGGATTCGAGGATCCGACCTCGGGCGAAATCCGGATTGGCGGTCGGGTCGTGAACGACCTCGAGCCGCGCGACCGCGGGCTCGGCATGGTGTTCCAGAGCCATGCGCTGTTCCCGCACAAGACTGTCGCCCAGAACATCGAATTCGGGCTTCGCATGAAGAAAGTTCCGCCAGCCGAGCGAGCACGGCAGGTCCAGGAGGTCGCGGAGATGGTGCGGCTGACGCACCTGCTTGACAAGATGCCTGGTCAGTGCTCGGGCGGGGAGTCGCAGCGCGTAGCGCTTGCGCGGACGCTCGTGACCCACCCTTCGACGTTCCTGCTGGACGAGCCGCTTTCCAGTCTGGATGCAAAACTGCGGCGCGAGTTGCGCGCGGAATGCGATCGCCTGCACCAGGCGCTCAAGCGGACGTTCATTTTCGTCACGCACGATCAGGAGGAGGCGATGACGCTCGCCGACCGGATCGTGGTGATGCGCGGCGGGATCATCGAGCAGATGGGCTCGCCGATGGAGATCTACTCGAATCCGGCCAACAGTTTCGTCGCCGACTTCTTTGGGTCGCCCTCCATGAATCTGCTCGCGGGCGAGATCGTCCACGAATCCGGAGCGGCGCGCTTCAGGGCACCTGCGGGGTTTGCCGTGTCGCTTCCGAAGCAGTACAACGGCGTACCGCCGGGTCCCGTCACCTTCGGTATTCGTCCGGAGCACGTCAGCGCGGTGCCGGTCGGAAATGGCGCGACGAGCGACATGGAGTTGACGGTGCGGCTCGTCGAGCCGCTCGGCAAGGAGACCCTGCTCTATTTCGATGTCGGGATGGAGCGTCCCTTCGTGACGGTCAGCGAGAGCGTCGCCATGGCCGAGCTTGATTCCGGCGCAAAGCTTGGACTCACCCTGGCACGCGACAACATCTTCCTGTTCGGCCAGGACGGGCACCGGATTCGTTCCGGGCCGGCCGCCTGACTCTATAATCAATTCCCCGGAGTCACGGCGCCGTTGACCTGGCCCTGGTGCAGCTGGGGACTCATTTCGAGCGCGAGGTCGAACATGCCGATCGTCAAGGTCACCGATATCGCCTACGGGCGCCTGCAGTCTCCCAGCCTCGACGAGGCCGAGGAGTTTCTCACCAACTTCGGCATGGTTCGTTCGGAACGGACCGCGGACGCGCTCTACATGCGTGGCACCGATCCGGCCCACCACATTCATGTGACGCACCTCGGGCCGTCGAAGATTCATCGGCTTCGCTTTCTATGCCGAAAACGAAGAGGATTTGAAGAAACTGTCGAAGGTGCAGGGTGCCAGCGGGATCGAGAATATCGACGAGCCGGGCGGCGGCAAGCGCGTGCGCCTCACGGATCCACACGGGTACCAGATGGAGGTTGTCTGGGGCATGCAGCAGCTTCCTAGCACTGCCGACGCGCCGCAATATTCTCAACTGGGGCGACGCGAAGCTGCGCCGCGCCGGCGAGCTGATGCGGCTTGAGCGCGGACCCTCGGAGGTCAAACGCATCGCGCACGGCGTCATCATGACGCAGAACGCCAAGGAGAAGATCAAGTGGTACCGTGAGATGTTCGGCTTCGTTTGCTCGGACGATGTCTATGCAGGGATCGAAAGACAACATCATCGCCTCGTTCAATCGCTGCGACCGGGGTGAGATCTACGTCGACCACCACGTGTTTCTATGCATCGAAGGGTCGAATGTCGGGCATCAATCACATCTCTTTCGAGGTGCAGAGCATCGACGACGTGATGCTCGGCCACGAGCACCTGAAGCGCGCTGGCAAGTACAAGCAGGTGTGGGGCATCGGTCGGCACGTGCTCGGCAGCCAGATTTACGACTACTGGCAGGATCCATGGGGTCGCGTGCACGAGCACTGGACCGACACCGATGTCCTCAACATCCACCACAAGCCGAATCTAGCTCCCGGCGGACGAGGGGCTGTTCTCGCAATGGGGCGAACCCGTGCCGGAAGACTTCATTTCGCACGCCATTCCTTAGAAGGATTCATTCCCCTCCTCGGAGAGGAGGGGAAAAAGCCAACCGCGCCGTCAGGTCGCGGGCCTCGCGATCGCGCGCTGCGCGCCGGGAAGTTGCTTGCCGTCCTGCGCGCGGGCGGCCTTGATCGCCGCGAGGACTTTCTCGGCGGTGGCGGGGAGCGAATAGACCCGCGCGCCGACCGCATCATATATTGCGTTCAGGATGGCGGCCGCGGTGGGTACGGACGTGGGCTCGCCGACGCCCTTCGCGCCGAACGGCCCGGTCGGATCGTAGCTTGGCACGATGTCGACCTCGATGTCGGGCATGTCGAGGCTGGTCGGCATGATGTAGTTGGTCAGATTGGGATTGATCTGTCGGCCTTTGTCGTCAAAGAGGATCTCCTCCTGGAGTGCGAGGCCAAGCCCCATCGAGATGCCGCCCTCGATCTGTCCCTCGACGAGCATCGGGTTGATGGCGGTGCCGCAGTCGTGCGATGCGACGATGCGCAGGACCTCCACCTCACCGGTTTCATCGTCCACGTCGACGTCGGCAATCTGTGTGGCGTAGACGTAAGTGGCAAACGGCAAGCCCTGACCGGTCTCCGGATCCATCGCGACTGTGGGGGGATTGAAGGAGGCGCTGCCGATCGGCGGCTCGCCTTTGACGAAAAGCGCGTGGTTCGCGACCTGGCCGATTGGGAGATTACGCTGCGGAAAGCGCTTCACCTGGATCTTCCGGTCGCGCGCCTCGAGCTGATCGGGGCGCACGCCGAGCATCGGTGCGGCGACGTTGAACAGGATAGCCTTGGCCTTCTCGGCGGCGAGCCGGGTCGCGTTGCCGGTCACGTATGTTGTGCGGCTCGCGATTGCGCCAGTGTCCATGGGCGTCGCGTCGGTATCAGCCGACACGACGTGCACGTCTTCCGTCGCGACACCAAGCTCCTCGGCTGCGATCTGTGCCAATACCGTGAGCGAACCCTGACCGGTTTCGACGGTGCCGGTGAGGAGTGTCGCGGTGCCGTCCTCGTTCACCTTGACTGTCGCAGCGCTGGGATTGGCCGCGACCGTGAAGCCGATCGGGTACCACATGCAGGCGATGCCGCGCCCCCGCCGCTTCATGACCGGCCCTCCTGCCAGCCGTAACGCTCGGCCGCGCGCTCGAGCGAATCTCGAACGACGACGCTGTGCAAGACCTGGCCCGTCGGGCTGATCGATCCTTCGCCGAATACGTTCCGGAGCCGGATCTCGAGCGGATCGATACCCAGTGCCTTCGCGATTTCGTCCATCTGCGACTCGTAGGCAAAGCAGACCTGCGGGGCACCGAATCCGCGCATTGCGCCGGTCACCGTCTTGTTGGTGTAGATCACGAACGCCTCCGCCTGGACGTTCTCGATGTTGTACGGACCGGGCGAAAGGATGCACGCCTTGCCGAGGGTCGTCTCGCTCCACGAGCAGTACGCGCCACCGTCGAGATACAGCTTCACCTGCCGGGCCAGAATCTTGCCCTCGCGGGACACACCGGTCTTGTAGTCCATGACTATCGGATGGCGCGTCGTCGACGATGTGAATTCCTCGCCGCGCGAGAACACGGCCTTTACCGGCCTGCCGGTCTTTTTCGCCAGCAATCCGACCACCGGCTCCACCGTGATCTCGTTCTTGCCGCCGAAATTTCCCCCCACGATCGTGGCCACGATGTGGACCCGGTTGACCGGCAACCTGAGTGTGCGGGCGATGTCGGCCCGGCCAAGTGTAATCCGGCCTAGGCTGGAGTAGACGGTGAGGCGGCCGTTGGAGTCCCACATCCCGATCGAGGCATGCGGTTCGAGCGGCACGTGCTCGACCATCTGGGTGGAATAACGTGCTTCGAAAATCCGGTAAGACTCGGCGAAGCCTTTCTCGATGTCGCCCTTCTTGATGATCTTGCGTGCATAGATGTTGCTCGCCGGAGGATGCACCTTGGGGGCGTCGTCCTTCATTGCTTCAAATGGATCGAAGACCGGGGTGAGCGGCTCGTATTCGACTTTGATCTTCTCGATCGCCTCGAGGGCGATCTGCTCGGTGACGGCTGCGACGGCGGCCACGCCGTCTCCGGCATGAAACACACGCTCGTCGCACAACACCGGCTGGTCCTGCAATGACGGCCCGAAGGAGTTGACCGGGATCTCGCGTCCAAGGAGCACCGCTACCACGCCGGGCATCGCCTCGGCTTCGCTCGTGTCGATGCGCTTGATCAGCGCCGAGGCGATGCCGGCCCGCTTGATCTTGGCGTGCAGCATCCCAGGGAAGGTGAGATCTTCGATGTACTTGGTCTGACCGAGGCCGTGGAGGCGGCCGTCGGGTCGAGTGGCGCGTTGGCCCACTGCCGGTGTCTGCTGGCGAACCTCCGGAACCAGGGTCTCGATCGGATAGGGGACCGGTGGCGTGATGACCGGCACGCGCAGCGCCTCGCCGGCATCGCGCAGCATTTCCCGCGTGATCTCTTTCTCATCGACCCTCAGCTTGTCATTCATGTCGTCGTCCTCCGGATGTCGGATTCACGCGGCCTGCTTCTCGCGCAGGAGGCGCGCGGCGTCCTGGATTGCAGTGATCATTTTCGTGTAGCCGGTGCACCGGCAGAGATTTCCCGAGAGAGCATCGCGGATCTCCGGCACGGTCGGATCGGGATTCTCGTCGAGGAGGGCCTTGGCCGACATGATCACACCGGGACCGCAGAACCCGCACTGCAGGGAGGCGAGCGCCTCGAAAGTCTCCTGGATCGGGTGCAGGTGGTCGACCGTCGCCAGTCCCTCGATCGTCAGAACCTCGCGACCTTCTGCCTGGCTGGCAAGCATCAGGCAGGCATTGACGGACATGCCGTCCACGATGACCGTGCAGGCCCCGCAGTCGCCCACGTCGCAACCGAGCTTTGCGCCCGTCAGATTGAAGGATTCGCGCAGCAGTTTCAGCAGCGTCGTCTCGGGCGGGACCGCCGCGGTGCGGATCTCGCCGTTCACTTTCATCTTCACGTCAGTCATTTTGTGTCTCCTTGCGCCCGGTTCTTCGCACGCTGGTACGCGCCCTCCAGCGTGCGCCGGGTGAGGGTCGCGATGAGGTCGCGGCGGTAGTCGGCCGAAGCGCGAAAATCGCTGATCGGTCGTGCCTCGCCGGCTGCGATCCGGCCGGCCTCGCCCATCGCTTCGGGCGTGATCGGTTTTCCTTCCAGAAACGCCTCGGCTTTCGGCGCCCGAATGACAACGGGTGCGACAGCGCCCAGCGCGATGCGCGGCGCGACGAACGTATTTTTCCCGGGTTCGACCCACAGGCTCGAGGCGACGTTCACCAGCGCCAGCGCTTGACCTTTGCGCAGGCCGAACTTGAGGAAATCGGTGGGCTTGCCGACGTTCTCCTTCGGGATGATGATCTCCACGAGCAGTTCGTCCGCCTTGAGGATGGTCTTGCGCGGCCCGACGAAGAATTCGGTCAACGGCATCTCGCGGCGGCCGCCCGGACCAGCCACCGTGACCCGCGCCTCGAGCGCGACGAGCGTGGGGCCGCTGTCCATCGAAGGCACGCACGTCACCAGGTTGCCGCCCAGCGTGCCGAGGTTGCGCGTCTGCACTGCTCCTATGGTATGCGCAGCATCCACGAGCGCAGGCAGGTTCTCTCGGATGAGCGGCGCACGCATGATCTCGGTGTGCGTAGCGAGCGCGCCGATGCGCAGCCCCGCTGCGGTCATCGATATGCCCTTCAGGTCCTCGGCACGGGTGAGATCGAGCACCACTTCGGGCGCATGCGGCGCGTGCTTGAAATCGACGAGCAGGTCGGTACCGCCCGCCAGAAGCCTGACGGATTTGCCGTGCTCGGCCAGCAGTGCAATCGCGTGATTCGTGTCGCGCGCCTCGACGACCTTGAACGCTCTCATCCCCCGACCGCGCCTCCATTCATTGTCTTGCTGGCAGATACCCTCGGCATGGACATGGGCAAATCTGCTTCTTTGTCGCAGTGCGGCGCATCCGTGTGCGCCACGGCGTATTGTGGCACTTCTTGGCCCCTCGGCGGGCGCACTGCCGCGGAATTGATGAAGAAGTTTTACGCATTGTGGGGGTCGCTGCAGGAGGTGATCGGACCGATTTCAACGCCATCGTTCGTAGTGCGCCGCGGCAACGACCACACAGGCCCCTGCAGAGATCTACGTCTGCAGCGCGGGAATCACCGCGTCACGGCGCCTTGCCGCTCGGACCGTGCCGCGTAATAGATCCCGACGAGCAGCAGCACGAAACCCGCGAGCTCGAGCGGCGCCACGCGCTCGCCAAGGATCAGGAACGCCAGCAGGGCGGCGCCGACAGGCTCGCCCAGAATCGCAATTGCGATGAAGGCCGGCGAAAGGTAACGCAGCGCCCAGTTGAACGACGTGTGACCACCGAGCTGCGGCCCGACCGCGAGTGCGAGCAGGATTGCATAGGCGGTCAGCGTGAATCCAAGCATCGGGCCGCCGGTGACGAGCACCACGAATAGCAGCACGCCTGCGGCGGCCCCGTACACGAGCCAGATGTAGGCAAGCAGCGACAGGCGCCGTCGAAGACTGCGCCCGATCAGCAGATAGCCTGAGACCATGATCGATCCGATCAGGGCCAGCGCATTGCCGAGCGCAGGATCCCCGCCGCCGGGACTCGCCTCGCCGGCGGCAAATATCGCAACGCTACCCAGGAGCGCGAGCGCGATACCCATCGCCAGCCCCGGACCGGGCCGCTCGCGAAAGAGCAGCCACGATGCCGCGGCGATCCAGATCGGGTTCGTGGTGACGAGCACGGTGCTTGCCGCCACCGAGGTGTAGGCAAGCGAGGCGATCCACGTCGCGAAATGCACGGCGAGAAACGCGCCGGCAAGCATGGCGAGTCCCACGTCGCGCGGCGCCAGCGTGGCGAGCTCGTCGCGGGCGCGCGTCAGCACCAGGGGCGTGAGAATCAGGGCCGCGAGCGTGAGCCGCCAGGCGGCCAGCGATAGCGACGGCACACCGAGCTCCTGTGCGAAGCGAATGAGGATCGATGCGCTCGAGACGATCAGCACGCCGGCGGCAAGGACTGCATACGGCAGCGCGGGGTGCGACGCGCGGTCCGACGTCGACGGCGCGATCTGCCCGGCCGCCGGGGCGTGTGCTTTCTTCTGCTTCGGAGACGTCACGGGCGAGTCGGGCGATGGAGGCGAAATAGCTTATCATTCACATGCCTTTGGCCGGCCGCACGCGACCGGCAGGCAACACTTCACGCGATGCCAGCCAGTTTTGACGGACGCCTCGTCGTCGCGATTTCCTCTCGGGCGCTGTTCGATCTCGAGGAGTCGAATCGCGTGTTCGAGGAACGGGGCATCGAGGCCTACTATCACTACCAGCGTTCGCACGAGGACGAGATTCTCGCACCGGGGATAGCGTTTCCCCTGGTGAAAAAGCTCCTCGCGCTGAACGCTCGCCAGCCCGGGCGGCCGCGCGTCGAGGTGATCCTGCTTTCGCGCAACACGGCCGATACGGGGCTGCGGATCATGAATTCCATCGAGCATTTCGGTCTCGAGATCACGCGCGCTGCCTTCACCGGCGGTGAGAGCACGTATCCGTACGTGCCGGCGTTCGATGCGCACCTCTTTCTTTCTGCGAATCCTGCCGACGTGCGGAAGGCGCTCGAGGCAGGTCACGCAGCGGCGACCATTCTTCCATCCAACGTCGGACAGAACCTTGCCGAGAGCGCCGAGTTGCGCATCGCTTTCGACGGTGATGCAGTTCTCTTCTCGGACCAGGCGGAGCGGGTGTTCAAGGCGGAAGGGCTTGCTGGATTCACGGCGGCCGAGGTCAACGCGGCGCGGGAACCGCTCGCCGGAGGACCGTTCAAGGAGTTTCTCGCGGCACTGCATCGGATCCAGTCGGAATTCTCGCCGGACGGCTCGCCCATCCGGACCGCTCTCGTCACCGCCCGCAGCGCGCCTGCGCACGAGCGGGTCGTCCGCACCCTGCGGGCGTGGGACATTCGCATCGACGAAGCACTGTTCCTGGGCGGCCTGGACAAGGGCAGGTTCCTGAAGGCCTTCGGCGCCGACATTTTCTTCGACGACCAGCGCGGGCATTGCGACTCGGCGCGGGGTCACGTTGCCACCGGCCACGTGCCGTTCGGCGTTTCAAACGAGTGACGCGAGCCAGCGTTGCAAGACACAGGAAATGGGCATGGGAAAAGCACTCAAGTACATCCTCTGGGCGATCGGCGGGCTGATCGTCATCGTGGTGATCGTCGTGGCCTATGTCGCCGCGACTTTCGACCCCGAGAAATACAAGCCCGAGATCGTCAAGCTCGTGAAGGAGAAGACCGGGCGGACGCTGACCATCGACGGCAAGATCGGCCTCACCTTCTTCCCGAAAATCGGCGCCGCGGTCGATCGTGTGGCGCTCTCCGAGCCGAACGGGACCAAGGAATTCGCACGTATCGGCGAGGCGCGCGTCGCGGTAGCATTGCTTCCGCTCCTGTCGAAGCAGGTGATCGTCGACCAGGTAACGCTTTCCGACCTCAAGGTCGACCTCGTCCGTGGCAAGAACGGGAAGACAAACATCGACGATCTTACCGGCTCGGCAGAGCAACCGTCCGGGGCGCCTGGAAAGCCGACCGCGTCGGGTACGGAGGGCAAGGCGCCGGTGCTCGACATCGGTGGGATCGCGCTCCGCAATGCCAACATCGGATGGCGTGACGAGCAGAACGGTACCGATGTGCGGCTTTCGAAGCTCGACCTGACCACCGGGCGCATCGCGAGCGGCGTGCCCGGAAAGCTCAGCCTCAAGGGGCACGTCGACGGGACGCAACCCAAGCTTGCGATCGACGCGGTGCTGGACACCGGATACCGGATCGACTTCGAGTCGCAGTCGGTGGCCTTGTCCGGCCTCGACGCGCAAGTGCAAGGGGATGCCCCCGGAGTGACGGGTCTCGAAGCGGCCGTCAAGGGCGACATCGCGATCGAGTCCAAGGGTCAGCGCATCGATCTCGCCGGCGTGCAGGTTACAGCGAAGTCCAAGGAGGGGCTCGAAGCGGAGTTCTCCATTCCCAAGCTCGCGCTTGCTCCGGATCACGCGCAAAGCCAGGCGATCGACGGCGTGCTCAAGTTCGCGCGCGGCGAGCAATCGGTCGACGCGAAGCTCGCGCTTTCCGCGGTCGAGGCGAAGGGCAAGCAGGTCGAGTTCGCGAGCTTCGCCGCCGAGGTGAATCTCAAGCAGGGCAGTCAGAGCGTGCAAGGCAGGCTCGCCACGCCCGTGTCGCTCAATCTCGCTGCGAGCGAGGTGCGACTCGCCAAGATCGCGGGAGATTTTGTGATTTCCGGTCCGGACATTCCGGCAAAGACGATCAAGGTCGCATTGACCGGAAGTGCCGCTGCAAACTGGGCAAAGCAGACCGTTCAGACCGATCTCATCGCAAAGGTGGACGACAGCACCATCCGGGCGAAGGCCTCGGTCGCCGACTTCACGGCGCCCGCGATCAACTTCGACATCGTGGCTGATCGCCTGGATATCGATCGGTACCTGCCGCCGAAAAAGGCGGGTGCGGGAACAGCGGCCGCGGGCGGTGGCACCCCGCCCGCGGGAGGCGGTGGAGCGGATCCGGGCGACGACCAGAAGATCGATCTTTCGGCGCTCAAGGGCCTCAATGCCAACGGTAGCCTGCGGATTGATGCGCTGACAGTCAGCAAGATCAAGGCCCAGAACGTGCAGGTCAAGCTCCGCGCGGCGGGCGGCCGTGTCGACATCGCTCCGATTGCGGCGACGCTCTACAAGGGGACCGTGGTGGGCAACGCAAGTATCAACGCCAATTCGAATTCCTTCGCGATTAAGCAGCAGCTCCAGGGCGTCGAGATCGGCCCGCTGCTCCGCGACGCCGTCGACAAGGACGTGCTCGATGGCCGCGGCACCGTGAACCTCGACGTGACGACGGCCGGCGCGACGGTGGCTGCCGTCAAGAGGGGCCTGAATGGCACGTCGAGCTTCAATCTTCGCGACGGCGCGATCAAGGGCGTCGATGTGGCCGGGACGCTGCGCAAGGCCCAGTCGCTGCTTGGAAAGCAGAAGGCCGTGGAAGAACAATCGCAGGGTGGCGCGAAGACCGACTTCAGCGAGCTGTCGGCGAGCTTCGTGATCAGGAACGGCATCGCGCACAACGAAGACCTCCAGGGTAAGTCGCCGCTTCTGCGGCTGAGCGGCGCCGGGGACATCAACATCGGCACCGACTCGATCGACTACACGTTGAAGGCGACGATCGTCGCCACGTCGACCGGGCAGGGCGGGAAGGATGTGTCCGACGTCCACGGGCTGACCGCGCCGGTGCACGTCACCGGAACGTTCGACAATCTGAAGTACCGCGTCGATGTCGGGGCGCTCGCGGCCGATGCAGCCAAGAGTGCGGTCGCGCGCGAGATCGAGCGCCGCCTGGGTGGCGGGCAGCAGGGCGGGGGAAGCGGAAAGCAGGGGACGGGCGGCAGCATCGGCGACGCGCTGCGCGGCATTCTGGGGCGCTGATGCATGATCGCTTATCGTTTGTATACCCGATGCCGGAACGCTTGGTTCATGAGCCTATGCACCGCCTGAGCGCGGGCCGCCGATGAGCGATTTCGCGCGCCGCGTCGTGCGATGGCAGCAGCGGGCCGGGCGCAGCGACCTGCCTTGGCAAGGGACACGGGATCCGTACGCGATCTGGGTGTCGGAGATCATGCTCCAGCAGACCCAGGTCGCCACGGTCGTGCCGTTCTACGCACGCTTCATGGCGCGCTTCCCGGACATCGCCGCGCTGGCGGCCGCACCGCTGGACGATGTCATGCGCCTGTGGAGCGGGCTCGGATATTACTCGCGCGCCCGGAACCTGCATCGTGCCGCGCAGCTGATCGTCTCGGAACACGGGAGCGTATTTCCCGGCACGCTCGCCGAGATCGAACGCCTGCCGGGAGTCGGACGGTCGACGGCGGCCGCCATCGCGGGCTTCGCCTTCGGCGCGCGTGCTGCCATCCTCGACGGAAACGTCAAACGGCTGCTGGCGAGGCATTTCCTGGTGGAAGGGTTTCCCGGCGACCGCGCCGTCGAAGGCGAGCTTTGGTCGCTTGCCGAATCACTTCTGCCGAGGCGCGATGTCGCACCCTACATACAGGGGCTCATGGATCTCGGCGCCTTGATCTGCACGACCCGGCGTCCCGGGTGCCCACGCTGTCCGCTGCGCGCCAACTGCGGCGCCCTGATCGCCAACCGTGTCGACGAGTTGCCGGCATCGCGTCCCCGCCGGAAGGTCCCGACGCGCACCACGGTGATGGCGGTCCTGCGCCACGGTGGTGACGTACTGCTCGAGAAGCGGCCCGCCAGTGGCGTCTGGGGTGGGCTGTGGAGCCTGCCAGAGCTGGCAACTGACGCGGATCTGCGCGGTATCGTGGCGCGGCGCTTTGGATGCGAAGCGAGACGAGTCGACCGGCTCGCGCCGATTCGCCACACGTTCACACACTTCACGCTCGAAATCGCGCCCATGCTGATCGACGTCGATCGGTCGGCGCCAGGTGCCGCGGAGCCGGGAAGCGTGTGGCTGCCTCTGGAGTCGGCCCTGACGGCTGCGCTGCCGGCTCCCGTGAAGAGACTGCTCGCGCGACTTGCCGAATCAGCTCGCGGGCATCAGGCCTCGCTGCTCGAGGAAGCGTTGCAGGATCTGTAGCCTCAGCACGCTGTCGTCGAGCTCGAGGAGCCGCTGCTTGGCTGCCATCGGCACGGGCAGGATCTCGGTGAGCCGATAACCCACCCAGGTTGCATCGTCGAACTGATGTGGCTCGGCAAAGACCGCCGCGGTCTTGTCCACGACTACCATCTCCAGAAGATTCGCGCACGCGGCGAACTCCGCCGGCAGCGTGGTGGCCGGCTCGGGATCGATCAGCTCGACGTTCGCGCGCACCAGTCCCTGGCCCGTGACCTCACGGTCGCGAATCCGGAACCGCTGCCCACCCTGGGTGCGCAGGCTGAGCACACCGAGCTCACGCATGTCCCACTCGTGGATGTGCGCCAGGCATCCGATGTCCTCTGGCACGGCGGCTTCACCCACCTCGCGACCCGATCTGATCAGGCAGACTCCGAACGGCTTCTGCGCCTTCATGCACTCGCGCGTCATGTCCATGTAGCGCGTCTCGAATACGCGCAAGGGCAACAGGCCACCGGGAAACAGCACCGTGCCAAGGGGAAAGATCGGCACGTCCTCGAGAGCGCCGGACATCAATGGCCCCTCGGTGCGGGGGTGATCGGCGCATTCGTACTGGAACTCGACTCATACTCGCGCGCGAGCTGTCGATGACGCACCAGTACCGGCGCATCCGCGCGGAAGCGCTGCGCGAGGCGTTCCGCGAAGTAGACCGAGCGGTGCTGGCCACCGGTGCAGCCTAGCGCCACGGTCAGATACGCGCGACTGTCGCGCTGGAACGCCGGCAGCCAGCGGGCGACATAGTCGCCGATATCGGCTTCCATCCGCTTGACGTCGGGCAGAGCGTCCAGAAACGCGATCACCTCGTGGTCGAGTCCGGAAAGTGCGCGCAACCGCATGTCATAGAACGGATTGGGAAGGCAGCGCACGTCGAACACCATGTCTGCGTCCAGCGGAATTCCCTGTTTGAATCCGAACGATTCGAAGAGCAGCGTCATACCGGACCGGTCGATTTCGACGAGATCCCTGATCCAGCCACGCAGCGTGCTCGCCGCGATGTCGCTCGTGTCGATGTGATGGCCGATCTCGCCGACGGGCGCGAGCAACTCGCGCTCGCGCGTGATCGATTCGTCCAGCGTCAGATTGTCTCCGGCGAGCGGGTGGCGGCGCCGGGTTTCCGAGAACCGCTTGATGAGCGTGTCGTTTTTCGCGTCCAGAAACAGCAGGCGCACGTCAATTCCACGCGCCTTCATCGCGTCGACCGAGCGCGGCAGCGCATCGAGCGCGGGCCCGCTGCGGGCATCGACGCTCACTGCGATGCGCTCGTAGCCCGCGTTCCTCAGGAACGTGACGGTCTCGGGCAAGAGCGTTGCCGGAAGATTGTCGACGCAGTAGTAGGTGCCGTCCTCGAGCACGTTCAGCGCGACGCTCTTGCCTGACCCGGATAGCCCGCTGATGATGACCAACAGCATTAAACTAAGTCCGATCGCAAGATATGACTGCAGGCGCAGGAGAGGGGATTTACAAGGGGCTCACCCCTTGTTCCTTTGGGGATATACAAGGGGGAACACCCCCTTGTTCGTGTAACCCCTCGTGTACGAAGAACCATAGCCGAAATTTCGAGATGGCTTCTAGATACCCTTGTCTAATTCGGATTTCTGGCGCTCTACGAACTCTCCGGTGCTGTCGATGCCACGCAGCTGCAGGATGTAGTTGCGCACGGCCGCCTCTACGAGGACCGCCAGGTTACGACCGGCGGCCACCGGGATCACGACCTGTCGCACCGTCACGCCGAGAATCTCCTCGGAAAGTTCGTGCAGCGGCAGCCGCTCGATTTGCGGCGTCGACTGGGTGGGCTTGAGCAGGTGGACCAGCAGACGCAGGTTCATCTTGGGGCGCACCGCCGTCTCGCCGAAAATGGTGCGTACGTTCAACATTCCGAGTCCCCGGACCTCGAGAAAATCCTTGAGCATGGGAGGGCAGTGACCCTCGAGCTGGGTGGCGCCGATGCGCAAGATTTCCACGACGTCGTCGGCCACCAGACCGTGACCCCGGCTGATCAGCTCGAGGCCGAGCTCGCTCTTGCCAACGCCGGACTCACCGGTGATCAGCACGCCGAGGCCGAGCACGTCCATGAATACGCCGTGCCGCTCAGTCGATTCCGCAAGTGACTTGGCAAGATAGCGGCGCAGCTTGTCGATGAGAAACGCTGCGGGTAACGGGCTCGCGAGGACGGCAATGTTCCGCGCTTCCGCAATTTCGAGGACACGAGGATGGCCCGGGACGCCATCCGCCATGATCAGCGCGGCAGGCGAGGGGGTGAGACTGCGCTCGATCACGCGGCCGAGCCGTTCCGACTCGAGTCCCGCAATATGAGCTTCCTCGTGCGGTCCGACGACCTGGATGCGGTTCGGATGGATCAGGTTGAGGTGGCCGACGAACGCCGCGGACTCGCCCGGATCCTGGCGAATCAGCGCGCCGTTGCCTGCCTCGCCGCACACCCAGGTGAGCGACAGACGTTCCCGATTGTCTTCATACAGCTGCGCGACGGTTGTCTGCAACATGGGGTTGCCAGGCAATGATGGCCTGATGCAGCGCGCCCGGATCGTCGGCACCTGCGAGTTGCTCGCGAAGCTCACGGTCGCTGAACATCTGCGCGAGCTCGGAGAGGATCTGCAGGTGCTGCTCGGTTGCCTGCTCGGGCACAAGCAGCACGAAAACCAGCGTGACGGGCTTGCCGTCCGGCGCGTCGAACGGAACCGGTGTCTTCAGCCGGACGAGTGCGCCGACCGGATCCTTCAGGCCCTTGATGCGGCCGTGCGGAATCGCGACGCTCTGGCCCAGGCCGGTCGAGCCGAGCCGTTCCCTGGCGAACAGACTTTCGAAGACAAGGCTGCGCGCGATGCCCTGATTGTTCTCGAACAACAACCCGACCTGCTCGAACATCCGCTTCTTGCTGCTGACCTCGAGGTCGAGGACGATGTTGGCGGGCGGGAGCAACTTGGCGACGAGATTCATGCCCTAGACTGACTCCTGACAAGCAACTGTCCGGGTGTTGTAAAGACCGCTGAGCACACCCGGCTCAATCAAACGGCGGATTATACCCCGTGCCATGAACCCGATCGAATTATGACGGGCGAATTCCGGTCGCGAGAGGACCCATGGCAGCACTGACGCCGGGCTGCTGCGACAGGTTGGCCGGGGCGAGGGCGGAAGAGCATCCGGAGGGTTGTGGTCAGAGCGGCGGTCAGAGCGACTTGCGTAAATTTACCGGAGGAATCTGCAGGGATTCGCGGTATTTCGCGATCGTGCGGCGCGCGACGACGATACCTTGCTGGCCGAGCACTTCGGAAATCCTGCTGTCGGATAGCGGCTTGCGACCATCTTCGGCTGCGACCAGCTGCTTGATCAAGGCACGGATGGCAGTCGCCGAACACGCGCCGCCGGTGTCGGTACCGACGTGGCTGCCGAAGAAATACTTGAGCTCGAAGATGCCGCGCGGCGTCGCCATGAATTTCTGGGTGGTGACGCGCGAGACGGTGGACTCGTGCAGTCCGAGCGTATCTGCGATCTCGCGCAGCACAAGGGGCCGCATTGCCACCTCGCCGTGCTCGAAGAAATAGCGCTGCCGGTCCACGATCGCCTGTGACACCCGCTGGATCGTATCGAATCGCTGCTGGACATTCTTGATAAGCCAGCGCGCCTCCTGGAGCTGAGCGGCGAGCTGGCTACCGGCGTTGCCCCGGTTCGCCTGCAGGATGTCCGCGTAGATGCGATTGATGCGCAGCTTGGGCATCGCGGCCGGATTGAGGCTCGCGATCCAGACGTTCTTCACCTTGCGCAGGATCACGTCTGCGATGACGTATCGCGTGTCGAACTGACCAAATGCCGCGCCGGGGCGCGGATTGAGCGACTGAATCAGCTTTTGCGCCGTGCGCAGAGCGGCTTCGTCGCATTGGAGCAGCTTGCGCAGGCGCGCGAAGTCCCGCGCGGCGAGCAGCCCGAGATTTCCACGCACGATGCGCAATGCATGCTCTCTGCCGGGTGTGCCTTCCAGCAGGGCGAGGAGCTGCAGCTCCAGGCATTCCTCGGGGTTGCGCGCGCCGACGCCGATCGGATCGAGATTCTGTAGGTGCTTGAGCGCGATCGCGAGTTCCTCGAGCTCCACCTCGAGCTCAGCGGGGAACAGGGTCACGATCTCCTCGAGCGGCTGGCTGAGATAGCCTGCCTCGTCGAGTGCTTCGATCAGGGCCGCGACGAGACTGCGATCGCGGTCCGGCAACGTCGTGAGTGAGAGTTGCTCCAGCAGATGCTCTCGCAGGCTCGGGGTGTCTGCCGCGAGCTGCGGGTACTCGCCGTCGTCGGAGTCCTCTCGCGAGGACTGTCCGCTCGGCATCCCCTCGAGGAACCAGTCGGCGTCGCCGGGCCGGCTTTCGTCGAAATTCTGTGCCTCGTCAGTCGGTCCGTCGCCTCCCTCGGAGGATTCTTGAGACGTGGTGTGCGTGCCGTTGATGGGCGCGGCGATCGCCTCCGCCTCTTCCTCGTTGTCCTCGCGCTCGAGCAGCGGATTGTCGGCAAGGAACTGCTCCAGCTCCTGATTCAGTTCGAGCGTGGACAGCTGGAGTAGACGGATCGACTGCTGCAGCTGCGGCGTCAGCGTCAGGTGCTGCGAGAGCTTGAGCTGCAGGGTCTGTTTCATGAAAGTGCCGGGGGTCGGGATTGCGGGCGAGCATGCAGGGCGGAACCGGAGGCCTCGGGAGTTTCCTCGCGATTGACGAATACCTTGCTACGTTGCGCTGCACCCTCGAGTCTAGTCTGGGATGGGATCTGGAGCAGGGGCAATCCCTGGCCAGAATGATGTATCAAAGACGGAAATGCTCGCCCAAATAAACGCGTCTAACTGCGTCATTATAAACAATTTCCTCGGGTTTCCCCGCCGCGAGCACGACCCCTTCGTTAATTATGTACGCTCTGTCGCAAATTCCGAGGGTCTCGCGCACGTTGTGGTCGGTGATCAGCACGCCGATCGAGCGCTCCTTGAGGAACCGGATGATGCGCTGAATGTCGAGTACCGCGATCGGATCGATCCCGGCGAACGGCTCGTCAAGAAGGATGAAATTGGGGCGAGTCGCGAGCGCGCGTGCAATTTCCACTCGCCGGCGCTCACCCCCCGATAGGGACAGCGCAGTGGCATCGCGCAGATGAGCGATGTGGAGTTCCTCGAGCAGCCCGTCGAGTCGCGGCGCGATGTCTTCCCCGTTCACCTTTTGCAGCTCGAGCACGGCACGCACGTTCTCCTCGACGCTCAGCTTGCGGAATACCGAGGCTTCCTGCGGAAGATAGGACAGGCCAAGGCGCGCCCGTCTGTGGATGGGCAGGTGCGTGATGTCCTGCGTGTCGACGATGATCCGTCCGCCGTCGGCAGGCACGAGGCCCACGATCATGTAGAAGCACGTGGTCTTGCCGGCGCCGTTGGGCCCGAGGAGGCCGACCACTTCCCCGCTCGCCACCTGCAGCGAGACGTCGTGCACGACAGTGCGCTTCTTGTAACGCTTGTTCAGTTCTAGCGCCTCGAGCTGACTCATTGCGGCATGCCGGCAGTACGTTCCTCATGCACGCTCATTTGCCGCGCGCTTCGATGCCTGGAGTCGGTGCGAGCAGGAGCGGAGCGGCAGACTTGCCCGACTTGCCCTTGGTCGACGACGACGCGCGCGGCTGGATCACCGCGCGTACACGATCCTCGCGATCGGGTGCGACCGTGAGCTCTTTGCCCCCCTGCACGCGAAACACCTGCGCGCGCGTGTCGTAGGAGATGTAGTTGCCGCGGACCTCGTCGTTGTCGCGTGCTACCCGCGCGGAATCGAACAGCTCGACCTGCTCGAGGCGACCGTCGTATTCGATGCGCGCGGCCTCGCCTGTGATCCATTCGTCGGTACCCTCGCGCTTCTGCCGGAAGGTCGCGGGCTTTCCGACGGCGGTGCCGTGCTGAAAGCCGTTCGCGTCCTTGCGGACGGTGAGCTTGTCCGCGCGCAATTGGAAACTGCCCTGCGTGAGGACGACGCGGCCTTCGAACTCGGCGATCTGTTTCTGATCGTCCGCTTTCATTCGATCCGCCTCGATACTGACCGGTTCGTTCGAGTTGGGCTTCTGTGCCATCGCCGGGGGGATGACACCCACTGCCCCCGCCAGACCGACGAGGAGAAAGCATGCCAGCAGAGATGAGCGGTTGGGGTTCAAGGCGCCTTCCCGGTCGGGCGATACGTGCCGCTCACGAGCGAGCGAAGCTCGATCTCGCGACTCTTGTTGTTGAACTCCATGCCCACGCCTTCGAGCCGCGAACCGTCCTGGGTGATGACCACGTGCTCCGGCGTTCGGGCCACCTCCGCGTCGGGGATCACCTGGAGGTATTCGGTCTCGACGCGAAGTTCGCCGCGTTCGGGCGTGCTTTCGCGCACGATCACGACATCGCCGTGAAGGTACAGCTCCTTGCCGTTGCCCGACACCGTGCCGCGGTCGGCGCGCACCCGCACGGGCGGCGCATCTGCACGCCACTGAGTGAGACGCGGCTGCTCCACTTCCGTGATATCCGTCGCAGGAAAGTGGACCATTTTCGCCGCTACAAGCGAATACTCGGCGCGACCATCGGCGTTCATCTTTGTCGCCTTCAAATCGTCGATCATGAAATCGGGCGTACCCGGGTCGCGCGGCGCTGCAGGGCCGTCGGGTCCCTCCACGAGGCGTCCCAGCCAGAAGGTCAGCGCGGCGAGCATCGCAACCAATGCGACCGGAAAGATCGTGCCTGTGCGTGGCCTCACGCCAGATAACTCCCGAGCGCTCGATCGAGCCGGCCCTGCGCATCCAGCACGAATTCGCAGAGCTCGCGCACCGCGCCGCGACCCCCCGCGGCACGCGTGACGTAGTGTACGCGGCTTCGCACCGCCTCGGGCGCGCCCGGCACGCTTGCGGCAAACCCGCAGCGGAGCAGCACCGGAAGATCCGGGTAGTCGTCCCCGACGAATCCGCACTGCTCCGCAGCGACGCCGGATCGGGCGCACAGCGCCTCGAAGACGGGCAACTTCTCTTTGAGTCCCTGATGCACGTGGTCGATGCCGAGCTCCTGCGCCCGGCGCGCTACGGCAGGCGACTCTCGTCCCGACAGGATCGCGAGCTGTACGCCGCCGTCGCGCAGCATCCTGAGGCCATGGCCGTCGAGGATGTTGAACGCCTTGAATTCTTCTCCGGAGGCCGCGATGTAGAGCGTCCCGTCGGTCAGGATGCCATCGACATCGAAAGCCATCAAGCGCACGTTGCGCGCCCGTCCGGCAGCGGTGAGCTGCTCCATGAAGGCTAGACCACTTTGGCGCGCAGAAGGTCGTGGATGTTCAGGGCGCCGACCAGCTCCCCTTCGCTCGCCACGACGAGCAGCCCGTGGACCTTGTGGAGCTCCATCAGCTCGACCGCCTCGACGGCGAGATGATCGGGCCCGATCGTGCGCGGGTCGCGCGTCATGACTTCCTCTATGGGCGCGTGCATCACATCGGATGCTTTCGCAAGCGCACGACGGAGGTCCCCGTCCGTGAAGATGCCGATCACGTGGCTGGACGCGTCGAGTATCGCAGTCATGCCCATGCGCTTGTTGGACATTTCCAGGATGGCCTCGGAAAAACTCGCCGTGTGCGGAATGGCGGGGACTTCGGCGCCGGTGCGCATGACGTCGCGCACATGGGTGAGGAGCCGCCGTCCCAATGCGCCGCCGGGGTGCGAGCGCGCGAAATCGTCACGGCTGAACCCGCGCGCGTCCAGCAGTGCCACCGCGAGTGCATCGCCCAGCGCGAGCGTCGCAGTCGTGCTTGCCGTGGGTGCGAGGTTCAGCGGACACGCTTCCTTGGAGACGCGCGTGTCGAGCACAGCGTCCGCGTCCCGCGCGAGCGACGCTCCGGTGTTTCCGGTCATGGTGATCAGCTTCGCACCACCCCGCTTGACGAGTGGAACGATCGTCAGCAGCTCATCGGTTTCGCCGGAATAGGAGATCACGATGACGACGTCGTCGCGCGCGATCATCCCGAGGTCGCCGTGGCTCGCTTCGGCGGCGTGAACGAAGAATGCAGGGGTGCCGGTGCTCGCAAGTGTCGACGCGATCTTCCGTGCCACGTGCCCCGACTTGCCCACACCGCTCACGACGACGCGGCCACGGCAGTTCATGATGATGCGCACGGTCTCGGCGAAGCTCGCGCCCACCCGCTGCGCGATTTCGGCGACCGCGTCCGATTCGATCCGCAGCACCTCGCGCGCGAGCTCGACTGCGCGCGCGTCCGAGCTTTCCTGGTCCGCGGGTGAGGCCACGGTTATCATTCCGTCAGAGTATAACAAACGGCTTGCACCGGGCCGCCGTTTCCGCGGCTCGGCGACGGCTGTCTTGTAAGGCATTTTCAGGTCTCGGTGCCTCCAGTCAAGGCGTTCCTCCCGGGCGCACCGGCACACGGCTTGGGCGCTGACTTCGGCATGGTCTGGCAACTGCGATGATCAAGGGTCTCGAACTTGCGTTGATTCTTCTTGCGAGCGCGCTGTTCGTCGTGGTGCTCTTTCGCAGACTCAACCTGCCGCCGCTGCTCGGCTACCTGATCGTGGGCGTCGCGATCGGCCCCAATTCACTCGCCTGGGTGCCCAACGCGCCGCTTGCGCGCAACCTCGCCGAGTTCGGCGTGGTGTTTCTCATGTTCACCATCGGTCTGGAATTCAGCCTCCCGCGGCTCACGCAGATGCGCCGTCTGGTATTCGGGCTCGGTGGGCTGCAGGTGGCGATCACGCTGATTGTCCTCTTCGGTCTGCTCATGGCGGCTGGCGCCCAGTGGTCGCCCGCGCTGGCAATCGCCGCCGCGTTTTCGATGTCCTCCACCGCGATCGTGATGCGCATGCTCGCGGACCGGCTCGAGCTCGAGACCCCGCACGGCCGCGCGGCGGTGGGGGTACTCCTCTTCCAGGACCTCGCCGTCGTGCCCTTTTTGATCGTCATTCCGGCGCTCGGCCTCGAGGGCGAAGGGCTGGGCTATGCGTTGAGCATCGCTGCGCTCAAGGCCGCCGTCGTTCTGGGTGTGCTGCTGTTCCTGGGCCAGCGGCTCATGCGGACGTGGTTCCACATCGTTGCGCGGCGCCGGTCGCATGAGCTTTTCATCATCAATGTCCTGTTCATCGCGCTGGGTCTGGCCTATGTGACCGAGCTTGCCGGTCTATCACTCGCACTGGGCGCGTTCCTCGCGGGAATGCTGATTTCGGAAACCGAATACCGCCACCAGGTCGAGGAGGACATCCGACCGTTCCGCGAGGTGTTGCTGGGGCTCTTCTTCGTGAGCATGGGCATGCAGCTCGATCCACGCGTCGTGATCGACAACGTCGCGCTGGTTGCGGCGCTCTTCGCACTCCCGATGTTGCTCAAATTCGGCGTCGTCGTCGGGCTCGGGCGCTTGCTCGGGCAGCCGACCGGCACCGCGCTGCGGGCGGGACTGGCGCTCGCGCAGGCAGGGGAGTTCGGCCTCGTGCTCGCGAGCGTCGGCTTGCTGGAGGGGGTGGTCGACGCCGGGTTTTACCAGGCCGCGGTCGCGGGCATGCTGCTTTCGATGCTGAGCGCGCCATTCCTCATCCACTTCAGCGACCGGATCGTGCTGCGCTGGTCGCAATCGGAGTGGCTGCTTCGCTCGCTACAGTTGCACCAGGTGGCCGTGCAAGGTCTTGCGCGCGAGCGCCACGTGATCGTGTGCGGCTACGGCCGGACGGGGCAGCACCTGGGCCGCTTTCTCGCGCGGGAAGGGATCGGCTACGTCGCGCTCGATCTCGATCCCGATCGGGTGCGGGAGGCGGCAGTGGCCGGTGAGCCTGTGGTCTATGGCGATTCGGCGCGCCTGGAGACTCTGGTGGCCGCGGGAGTCAACCGGGCCGCGGCTCTGGTGATTTCCTTCGCGGACACGCCCGCAGCGATGAAGACGCTCGCGCGTGCCCATGAGGTGAGCCCCGCGCTTCCCATCATCGTGCGCACCCGCGACGACTCGGACTTCGATCGGCTGTCGGGTGCGGGAGCAGCCGAAGTTGTCCCCGACACGTTCGAATCGAGCCTGATGCTGGCATCGCACGCAATGCTCATGATCGGCGTTCCGGTCCGTCGCGTGCTGGAGCAGCTGCGTGTGATGCGCGCGGAACGCTATCGACTCCTACGCGGCTTCTACCGTGGCGCAACGGACGAACCGGCGGACCTCGACGAGTCCGTGCAGCCCAGGCTGCACTCGGTGACGCTGGAAGAGGGCGGCTTCGGCGTTGCGCGCACCCTGGGCGAGCTCGACCTTCAGGCCATCGGGGTCGAAGTGACGGCGGTCCGACGGCGGGGAATCAGGGCCGAGGAGCCCGGCCCCGAGACGCGCCTCATGGCCCGCGACGTGCTGGTGCTGCTCGGGCGGCCGGATGCGCTCGAGGCGGCGGAGATTCGGCTGATGAAGGGGTGACGCTCGCGGCTGGTCACGACGCGCGACAGAGGATGTACCGGAGGGCGCCGGTTTCCTCGTAGACCGTGACCGGTGTCGCCGCGCTGAGCGCTTGCGGACTGACGGAGGTCTGCTTCACCCCGCGCACGAGCCCGGTCAAAGGTCGCCCGTCGTCCAGCTGCGACTCGACGCCCGCCGCAATTCGGTCGGGGAGGCTCGACAGGCACACGATGAGCATCGGCAGCCCGAGTCCGGATTGCTGCACGCCCACGATTCCACCGAATCCGTTGGCGGGGGGCATTGCCGGGTTGGCGATGCCTGGCGTGTGCTGTACGAAGCCGCCCAGCCTGAGATGCCACCAGAAGTTGAGCGTCTCGCCCTGGGTGGCGTCGACCGTCAGCGCGGTCAACGGGTCCCCGGTCGGCGGCAAATCCTGGAACGCTCCGCTCAGGAAACCGTCTCCGGTGCCGTTCTTGGCGCTGCCGACCCAGCGCACGGTGGCACGCGCATCGTCTCCGGGCGCCGCCGCGTAGCGATCCGAATACGCGTGGAGCGCCGCGAGCGCGCGATTGAAATCCTGGACGGTGTCCTTGATCTGCGCCTGGACGATCAGCGAATGCGAAGTGACGACGGCCCCGAAGAGCAGAGCAACGACGACAAGCACCATCGCAATTTCGGCAAGGCTGAATCCCGCTTGGCTAAGGCGCGTCGGCAATTCGAAACTGGGCAGTCGGCATGCTCGCGCCCGCGCGGGACGCATTGCCGCCGCCGCTCCTCATTTTCCGGAGATGATTCATCGAAATGAAGCAAGAACGACGCCTGCACGGCGCCGCGTCGACGGATCGGAATCCCTCGGAACGGAATTCCTAGATGCCCTTGCAGAGAACGTACTGCGTCGATCCGGTCTCCTGGTAGTCCGTGACGTTCGGCGCTTTGCCCATCACGTCCTCGTTGGTGCGACGATTGCTTGAAGGCGCGGACCTGAGTCCGGCATTCGGTCGCTGATCGTCCAGCTGCGTGTCCACCGCGCCCGCCATCTTGTCGGGGACATTGGATTCGCAGACGATCAGCGAAGACAGGCCGAGTCCGCTGGACTGCACGCCGACGATTCCGCCCAAGGCGTTGTTCGGCTGCGAGGCGGCACCGGGCCCGGAGGCCGGACCGCCCGACGAAGCCCGCGATGCGGAGGTGCCACCAGAAGTTGAGCGCCTCGTGTTGAGTATTGTCGACGATGAATCCGCCCGCGGTCGGGTCGAGCGGCGCGGCATCCATGTACTTGCCGGACACCACCCCGTCACCGCCACCGGATTTGGCGCTGTATGGCGGCCCAGCGTGCAGCAGCATTCCCGTCGTCGCCGGGCAATCGCCTTGTAGCGGTCGTAATAGAACTGATACGCGGCGGTGACGCCACTCAGATCGTTCATCACGTCGCGGATGCGCGCCTGGGTTACGAGTTCCTGACCGCGCAGCACGCCGCCCAAGAGCAGCGCCACGATGACCAGCACCATGGCGATCTCGACCAATGTGAACCCGCGCTGCGATGCTGGAATGAGCATGTTCCGACTCGTTGTTTTACAGACCTGATCCGGCCTCCCTGCATCGACTGAAAGCCCGCGCGGGCAGGCGTTCGGCGTTGTCCCCGGAACAATTCCACGACATTCGTGGAACACTGGGATTAGAGCAAACTGGGCGCACCACCGGAAAGACGACGCGCACCGACACCGGAACAATTGCACGAACTAGGACATGCGTGGTTTGTTGTGCGCGGCGGAAGGGCGACGAAATTTCGCCGTCGTCATAACCGATGTCGAATACACGCGACAAAATATCGCCCCCATCAAGACCGATTTCGAACGTCAGCGACGAAATCTCGCCGCTACCAAAAAGAAGGCCCGCACTCAGGCGGGCCCGTGGCACCGATAACCGATTCGTCAGATGGTCTTGCAGATGATGTACTGGGTGGCGCCGTCTTCCACATAGTCGGTGGCGACCGTCTTGCCCGTGATGTCTTCGTTCGGCGCGGTCTGCGTGTAAGCGCGCATGGAGCCGGCCTTCGATCGCTGATCATCGAGTTGCGTGTCGACCGCGCTCGCAATCTTGTCGGGAATGTTCGACGAGCACACGACCAGTCCGGTGAGCGAGAGCCCGCCGTTCTGCACCCCGATGATGCCGCCGACCGCGTTGTTCGGCTGGGTTGCGGAGCCCGCTCCAGTGGTCGGGCCGGGGATGAACCCGGCAGCGCGCAGATGCCACCAGAAGTTGAGCGACTCGTTCTGGGTGTTGTCGATCGGTCATGGTCGTGGGGTTGGCTTGCGGGGCGGCCATATACAGACCCGAAATCGAGCCGTCCGCGCCGCCATTCTTGGCGCTGAAAGCTGGCCCAGCGGGTGGCCGCATTGCCGTCGTCGCCCGGTACCGCCTTGTAGCGGTCCTGATACGAGAAATAGGCGGCGGTGGTGCCGTTGAAGTCGTTGGTGACGTTCTTGATCCGGGCCTGGGTGATCATCTCCTGACCCTTGAGAATGCCGCCGAGAAGCAGCCCGATGATCACCAAGACGATGGCGATCTCGACCAGGGTAAAGCCCGACTGGCGTGCGTGAGTTTTCATTGGTAGCTCCTAGATGCCTTCCGCCCGATAAGAGAGGTGGTCCCTCTTAAGCAACTTCGATGCCTGCCGGAAACCGGCTTTCGTGAACTAAATCACGCGATTTTGGGCGCCCATGCGTCGGGATACCGGCAGAAACGTCGGACCAGCGACAGAGCGACTCACTTCTTCTCCTTTTTCAGCCGTTCCTCGATGTCCTTCAGCCGGCGCTCGAGCAGCTCCGCGTCACGTCGATCCTTCACCTGACCGCTGGCGATCAGGCCCCCGATCAGGATGCGCGCGAGCTCGAGCTCTCCCATGTCCGCAAGAATGAACGGCTCCATTTGCCGGACCCAGAGGGGCGCATTGGGATCGGTGGTGTGCTTTTGCAGTGCAGCAGCGTAGCGCCGGGCAAGCGGAAGGTCATTCAGCTGGTGCTTCGCGATGATCGTGGCATGCGCCAGCCACGGCCAGCGTCGGTTCGGGTCCGCGAGGTACTCCCGGTAGATGAAATCCAGCATCTTGCGTTGCCGGACTGGATCCGGAACCTCGGCGTACAGGCGCGCTGCCGACCAGAGGGGGTATTGCCCGGCGGGATCCAGGTCCAGGATCCCGTCCAGCCACCCGATCAAGGCGTCGTAATCGAGCTTCCGGTACGGGATGCGGGTCCCCGCCCGGTAGTCGAAGGCCTGGATGTAGAGCATCAACAGCTTCGCCGCGGCGACGGGCTCTCCGAGGGCCGCGAGCCGCAGGACTTCGCTCGACGGGGGCCGCGGCAGATCCTCGGCAGTGGCCCGGGGGGCGGGCTGCAGGCTGCCCCAGACGAGCTGGGCAACCAGCGCGGCGGCCACGGTGACCATCACCGGGGTCGGCACGTCTCGCAGCGGGCGTACACGCATGGGAGGAGGCTTACAGGTCCTGCCGGTAGAGGTCGAAGAGCGCGGCGCCCAGGATGAGCACCACGTAGATCACGGTCTGAGCAAATATCGACACAAGTGTCGCCGAGTCCGGAGTCGCCTCGATGAGCCATCCGGTCTGGGTCATCTGGTCGAGCCTGGGCATCACCAGCGCAACGCCCTGGATGAACCAGTCCGCGAGCTGCGGGGCGAGCCGCACGTCATGCTCGGAGGTCTCCGCGATGATCTGGAGCGCGGCCATCGAGCGCGCGAGCAGATAGAAGCTGGCGGCCGCGCTCAGCGCCGTGAGCACGTGGGTGAAAGTCAGCACGCAGAAGAGACTCACCGCCGCCATGATGAGCAGCTCACCGAAGAGAGAAAGGGTCCAGACCGGGACCCGTGCGACAGGGGCGAACAGTGCGACCGGCACGCTCAGGACGACCGCTATGAGAGCACCCGCAGCCGCCACGCCAAGAAATTTTCCGAAAAGATAGCTGGACCGAGGCATGGCCTGGGACAGGACGAGCTCGAAGAACTTGTCGTTCGACTCGCGGACCACGCTCATGACCACGAAGAGGACGACGAAAAACACCGCGCAGGCGCGCAGCAGGGCTGCGATAATCGCAGCCTGGATCTCGCGCGCCTCGATCACTGCAACCTGCTGGAGGAACCCCGCAATGGCGAGACTGCCGAGGAGCGCGGCGCCGATCAGCCATGCAAGCCGGCTCCGCGCGACTTCCAGCAAGGTGACGCGGGCGATGGGGAGAATGCTCATGAGCTCGTCGGAAAAGTTTGTATGCGATGCCCTGCGGCGTGCGGCCGCGCCGGCCGATCGGGACCATCGAAACAAGCGCATCAAGCGGTTCAGGCGTAACAAGCGTAACAATTGTACAAAGCTTTCCGAGCGTAGTTTGCCCGCGGAAGCGACGCAAGCACCGGGCCAGCCAAGGACATGACGAAGACGTTCGAGTTCCCCACCCGCGCCACGGGCCGCCAGTGGCGGTTTCTCTTGGTCGGGATGCTGGTGCTGCTCCATCTTGCCGCGATGCGCGGCACGGAGGACATCTGGGCCCGGGGAATGATGATGGCCCACCTCGGCCTCTTCTTCATCTGGCAGCCGTTCATGCAAGGCGGACAGCGGCTGAAGGCGAGCGAAGTCGTCCTCATCTCCCTCATCACGATCGCGATCCTCGTTTTCCTGAGCTGGTGGATGCTCGGCCTCTGGGTAGGGTTGCTGGCAGGTGTGATCGGCGGCAAGGTCTTCCTGTTCCAGGCGCGGTGGCTGAGGGTTTTCTACCTGACGACCTTCTTCTATCTTGCCTCGCTCCTCCTCGTGTGGATCGTGCCCAACGGCTTTGCCACGGGGGCGCTGCCCTACGAGGTCCGATACATCGTCCAGTACGGGCTGCCGATTCTGTTCCTGGTCATGGTGGTTCTGCCGGTGGAATCAGACACCGCGGAGCCGCAGATCGTCGACTTTCTGTATGCGTCGTTCATATTCCTTCTGCTGACCGCGCTGGTGCTTGGCAGCTTTGCGTACATGACCATCCTCAAGACGAGCTACCCGCTGGCGCTTTCGTACAGCCTGCTCTCGATTGCGGCAGTGCTCATCTTTCTCAGCGTCGCATGGAACCCGGGCGCCGGCTTCGCTGGCCTGGCGACGCTGTTCTCGCGGTACCTCCTGTCGATCGGCCTTCCGTTCGAACAATGGCTGCACTTTCTGGCCGAGCTCTCGCGGACCGAATCACGCCCCGACCAGTTCCTGAAGGAGGCTTGTGCAGGCCTCGGTGGGCTGCCCTGGGTGACCGGCGGCACCTGGCATACGTCGTCGGAAGCAGGCGAGTTCGGTTCGAGCTCGAAGCACTCGGTGGAGTTTGCCGACCGCGAGCTCACGATCCGGCTCTACAGCCGGCACCACCCGAGCCCTTCGCTCGTATGGCACTTTCACCTGCTCGGGCAGCTGCTCGGCCAGTTCTACGTGGCCAAGCAGCGCGAGCAGAAGCTCAAGCAGCAGACATACGTGCAGGCACTGCACGAGGCAGGTGCCCGGTTAACGCATGATGTGAAAAACCTGCTGCAGTCCTTGAACGTGCTGTGCTCGGCGGTGGAGCGCGACCCGGACGGCAATCCGGAAGGGCTGCAGACGCTGATTCGACGGCACCTGCCGACCGTGACGCAGCGGCTCCGCCACACGATCGAGAAGCTGCAGCGGCCGCAGGTGGAGACCGGGCGCTTCGTCCGGGCGGACGCTTGGTGGGAAGGGGTGCAGAAGGCATATCAGATCCGCGGCGTGGATTTCCAGCTCGGCTCCCTCGCGGAGGGCATCCTGTTGCCAAAAGATCTTTTCGACGGGGCCGCCGACAACATGATTCAGAATGCGCTCGAGAAGCGCAAGATCGATCCCAGCGTTCAGGTGCGGGTTACGTTCGACATCGTCGATTCGGTCTCGTTGACGGTCTGCGACAGTGGCCGGCCAGTCGTCCGGGAGGTGCTGGCGGGACTGCTGCGCGGTCCGGTGCCCTCGGACTCCGGTTACGGAATCGGGCTCTACCAGGTCGGACGCCAGGCGGAACTGCTGGGATTCAGCTTCCGTATCGCTGCCAACGAACAGGGCAACGTGTGCTTCGAGCTTGCCGGGGATCTGGGCCGGGGGACTTCGCGTCAGCCCACCGCCCCGGTCGCCGCCGACGCGAACTGACGGAGCGCAGAATTCTCGGGAAGGGGGGTAACGGGAGGAAACCGGCCTGTTTCTCCCTGTTCGTGACCTAGCAGTTTTGCTCTTATGCAGCGGCTTCCTGGTCGACCTCGGTCTTGCGGCCCAGCAGCCGGTAGATGGCCGTGTCGCCCTTGCCCTTGAGATAGACCGTCTGGGGTGCCTCGAACTCGAACCGTTTGCGCAATCGCCGGTAAGTGATCACGTCGACTTGGATCATGCCCGGTACGCTCTCGGCCGTGATGCGGCTCGCGAGATTGACCGTGTCGCCCCACAGATCGTAGATGAACTTCTTCTTGCCCACGACCCCGGCGACGACCGGTCCGGTGCCGATGCCCATTCGGATTGCGACCCGCTGGTCGTTGACAGTCAGATCGTTGGCGAGGATCTCGCGCATTTCGAGCGCCATGTCCGCGATCGACTCGGAGTAATTGCGCGAATCGCCGTCATCGAGACCACCGGCGACCATGTAGGCGTCGCCGATCGTCTTGATCTTCTCGAGACCGTGCTTTTCGGCGAGCGCGTCGAACGAGGAGAACACCTTGTTCAGCATCGCGAAGATCTGGTTCGGTGACATGCCTTCGGCGATCGTCGTGAAGTTCACGATGTCGGCGAACATCACGGTGACGTCCGCGAAGCCGTCGGCGATCGTGCCGTTCTCCTGCTTCAGCCGTTCGGCCACCGGGCCCGGCAGGATGTTCAGCAACAGCCGCTCCGACCGCTCCTGCTCGGTCTGCAGCAGGCGGTGCGCCTCCTCGAGGCGTGCCTTGGATTTCTCGCGCTCGGACGAGGCGGAGCGGAGGAGTGCATAGACCAGGCTCGAGATCGCGAAGAAATTGAGCGCGAAGAACACGACGCTCACCTTTGCCGGTATGTGGACCGTGGCGCTCGCGGTGCCGACGAGCTGGTAGTCGAGGCCGGCGGCCATGACGATCAGCATCGCATAGCCGAAGAACCACGGTATCGAGTCGCGGGCGCTGTAGAGCAGGATGGCCCCCACCGGCGCGAGCAATCCCCAAAGCATGTACCCGCTCGCGGTGATGAAATCCCCCATCGAGAGCTGCTGCACGAATGGATAAAAGAGGAACAGGCCGAGCTGCAGCAGGCGCCAGCGGCCGAAGTTCCGCGTGACGAGGTACACGGCGAGGTTTGCAAGCGAGAGGAGCAGATACAGGATCGGTAGCGTCGTCGAGATCGTCACCCCGAAGAGCCGGTAGATCGCCACCCAAACGATCGGCACCGCGATGGTGAGTGCCATCGCGAACATGAGCAGCTGCTTCTTGAGCCGGATGTCATCCGGATCGCCGGGCTCGACGCCCGCCGTGCGAAGTCGGCTCAGCAGCTCGCTGACGTTGCTCATTCGGGCGTGTTGGAGTGGGTTGGAGTGACCCTGCAGAACCGAAGCAAGCGCTGTTCCGGAGATTCTACGACGGGACGCGGGGCGCGGCCAGCGCCAAATGCGAGTGAGAACAATTTCACGATTTCGATGCCTCTAGAGCGCGCCGGCCGAGATCATCCGGTGATACAGGACGTTCGGCGACACCCAGACGACGACGTCGTCGAAAACCCCAATGCCGGTTGCTTCCGCCGTTGTCAGCTCGTGTGTCACAAATACGCGGTCGGTATTCGTGGCGGCGAAGAAGTCGTCGGTGTTCTCGATCTCGTCCTCGCTTGCCGGGCCCGCCGCGCCGTTCTTTCCCGTCGAGAAAATCACGGCGGGGGTATCTATCCCGGGGACACCGGGCGCGCACGTGGTGACCGTTGCCGCCGCGGTCCCATTAACCGACGGGCAGATCTTCAGCAATGCGCCGGGTGCGACGTTGAACGCCTTCTCGCGCATCTTTCCCGACGTGGTGTAGGCGTTCGAATCGGTCGTCGTAATCGCGTAGCGGACCCGGTTGTTCCACGAATCGAGCAGGTACCCCTGCGCATCCGTCGGCCCGAGGCCGAGGGTTGCTGCGGGCAGGAATCCCTTGGTGACGGTGCAGGGGTTGGCCGCCGGGGGCGCGGGCGGCGTCGCCGGGGCTTCGACGCCACTGCTGATCGCGGTCGCCGGGCAGGGCAGACGTCCATTGCTCACCGCGAAGCCGATGACCGCGTCGTGCGCGTTCTGCAGGATCTGGCGCGTCTCCGCGTTCGCGCGCGCAGTGTTCTGCGCATCGAGCGTGACCAGCAAGCCGCCGAGCAGCAGGCCGACGATGAGCACCACCACCGCGAGCTCGGTGAGCGTAAAGCCCGCAACCGCGCGCGGGGCGCGAGGGCTAGGGTGCGAGGACGACGACACGATCATTGAAGCTCGGTGCGCGCGGTTTCTGCTCGAACTCGCGCGGGCTCAGCACCGGCGAATTGAGGTTCTTCGCGTCTTCCAGGTAGTCGGCGAGCACCGACGTCGGGCGCGTCTGGGGCGTACCGCCGACGAGCATCCTGCGGCCGGCAAGGACCAGCATCACGCCCGCTTCCTCGCGCGAACCGTCGGCCCGCACGCGTGCGATGCACGCTGCGGGCAGGGGCTGCGGGGACCCCGGACACGAAAGGTCGAGCGGCTGGTAGAGTGGGTCCACCCCGAGGGGGCATGGCGCCGGCGGCTTCGCGGCGCTCGCAGTGCTGAGCGTGCAGGCGAGCGGCCCGCCCGGCAGCGCACCAGGCGAGGCCGCGTAGTACACCAGCCGGTACCACTCGTTATCAAAGAAGAACCTCACATTCGAAGGCGCGGTGGAGGGCTTGTTTGTGGCGAGCGTCGCGTTCGGCTGCGGCCGCGGGAAATGTACCGTGTAGGTAATACCGGGGGTTCCAAGCCGTACGGATACAGTCACCTTTCCGTTACCGGAGGCATCCACGCTGCGCACGGGGGTCCCGACAATGGTCGCGGGATTGTTGGGTAATCCAGGACTCTCATCCACGGTAACGAGCGTTTCATCCCACTCCGCGAATGATCTGCCCACATTCGACGCGGCGAGTTCGACCGTCAGCACGGCGTTGGGGTTGAGGAGGTCGGCAGTGCACCTGGCTTCGTCTCCGGGCGCAATGACCGAGCATGGGGGTGCCGATGCGAAGTCAGCGATCGGGCCGGTCACGGCAATCGACGTCAAGGGAAACGTCAGCGCACTGGCATCGCTGATCGGAAGCTGTCCCTCGGTAGCGCCAACCACGCCGACATATCCCGGTGGCGCCGCCGTGCTCGGGTCGAACGCGGCCGGGAACGGGTACGCGTGCCAAACGTCGCGATACATGAGGTCGATGTAGGGTTTGACGTCATTGCGCAGGCGCAGGGCAACCATGTTCTCGACCGCGGCGAACAGCTCCTCCTCGGTGATCGGGATGACGATGTCGTTGAACGTTCCGGATGCCGTCGCGTTCGTGAAGCGGTAGTTGTTGATCCCGTTGTCGTAGGCCGGGTCGAGATAGTTGTTTTCGCCCTCGAGGTAGTTGGCGACGTTCGTGAGATTCGCGGGCACGCTGGGATCGCGATTCTGTGCGCCGAGCGGCGCCCCCGGGGCGATGATCACGGCCACCACGCGCTGGGCGGGCGCGAGTCCGACGAGCTCGAGCTGGCCTTGCGTCTCGCTGTTCACCACAAGCCCGTTGACCCGCCGAAAATCCGGAGACATTGCGTACCAGAGTGGCTCGCCGGTCGCATCGCGCAGCTCCGGCAGTCCGAGTGTGCGCCAGGGGAATCGCCCGACCATCGCGTTCGGCTGCGGCGGCCCGAACGCCGTGCAGGCGATTCCGGCCGTCCCGCCGTTGGTGGTAGCCGGGCAGGGCAGGCTCCCCGGCCGGTCGATGGTGGGCGGCGGGGTCACCAGTGCTCCGCGGGCCGCGTACCCGATCAGGGCTTCCTTGGCTTGCATCATCGCCGCCATAGTCGCGCGGCTGCGGTCGGTGCGCTTGGCGGCCGTGACCAGCGACGTGGTGATGCCCCAGAGCGCCGCCGTGACGACGAGCGTCAGCACGAGCACCAGCACGAATCCGCGCTGGCGCCGGGGTGCGCGGATGCGACGGACGCGCGTGCGAACGGCGCGAATCTCAGCCCGAAATTCAGCGCGAGCCGGACTGCGGGGCGCGTTGCGTGACATTGATCTCGATTCCCCCCGGCTCGATCGCAGGATGTACCTCGCCGCGTGTCCGGTCGAGCGTGTCGCCGACGCTCACCGCGGTGTCGCGGCCGTTGTCGTCGATGGCGACGCGCGCCGGATCCCTCCCGGTATAGGTGTCGTACTGGGGCACGCCGTTGATCCAGGTCGTCGTCTTTCCGCTGGAGCGGCTGACGCGCCCGTTCACGGTGACGAGACTCTCGACCACGACTTCGGCCTCGACGGCGTTCGTCGCGCGCTTTCGGTCGAGGTCGGCGCGTTGCTGCGGCGTGTAGAAGAGCCGTCCGAGGCTCGCGTCGGCAGCGAGTACGGGCGGTGCGGCGAGCAGCAGCGCGGCTACGAGCAATCCGCAGCGATTGACTTGTATTGCAGGAAACAGGTCTTCAATTTCATGGCGGCGTACCCGGCTCCCGGTCAGCTCGATTTGAGCTGTTTGTCGCGGATCGTGACGAGATCGATGACGCAGTCGGCGCGCAGGCGCGGCGCGATGCCGCGATCCTGGCCGGAGCGATCCAGCCGCTGGATCGCGCAGGAGCGCACCAGGACATGCGCTTTCAATTTGCGGCGTAACCCGTCGATGAACACGAGCAGGTCGCCTTCGTGCAGGAGCTGCATGTCGACCTTGAGCGCGCTGACCCGAAACTCGATCTCGGAGGAAGCGGTGATGCCCGGCAGCTCGAGCGTGCGCTGGGGTTCGATCTGGTACTTGATCTCGGAGAGCTTGTGATCGTTCTTGATCTGCCCGATGGTCTCCACCCACTCGAGGCGCCGCTCTTCGCCGATCACCCCACGCGCGAGCAGCTTGCGGTAGTCGACGAGCTTCTCGCGGATCTCCCGCTCCTCCTCCGTTGCGCGCGAGAGCTTGGTCTGGATCCCCTGGCGGTCGGCGAGCGCGAACTTGTGCTGAATGCGCGCCTGGTCGAGGAACTGCTTGGACGCGATCACCACCGCGATGCCGATTCCCGCGAGCACGACCGCGATCAGCAACGGAACATAGAGCGGCTTCAGCGTTCCGCCGGGTACTTTCATGGTGCGATCCTTCTGGCCACTGTCACCGTGAACTCGGGAACTGCGCCGGCCCGCTCGGTACCGATGTCGCCGGAAAGCTGGGTGCGCGAATTCACCTCGAACGGTAGTTTCCGCGCGAGCACTTCCACCCCGGGTCGCTTCTGAAGCTGGTCGACGAACTGGTTGACCAGCAGCTGTATGCCGCGATAGTCCGACGCCCGGGTCGCCTGGACGCGCGCAGTGATTTCGGCAATCTCGTAGCGCGGCTTCGCACCCTGCGTCGACGCACCGGCGGGCGTGCCCTCGTTCGCAACCTCGGGCAGCTTGCCGTCGAACTCCCACCGCAGCCTCTCGACCTCGATGCGCGGGGAGTCGCTCAGCACCTGGCTCACCTCGGCGAGCAGACCCTGTGGCGAGCGCGTCTGGGCGGCGAGCAGCCGATACTGGTCCATCACGACGCGCAGGTTATCCGCGCTGGTCGGCATCACCGGGAGTTGTGCGCTTACGCGTGCATAGGCTTGCTGGGCGGCGACGGCCTGTTGCCGGTTCTGGAAGGTCGCATCGCGCAGATCGAGGGCTTCCCAGGCCTGCGTGCCGGCAAACAGAAGGCAGCCCGCAAGCACCGTCGCGCCGCCCGCCACGAGTCCCACGCGCCACTGGTGCACCCGGTAGGCGCCGCGCAGATTTTCCTTTGCGTACTGTTGCGTGGGCGGGCGGGACGCGAGCAGGTGCAGGTAGAGCGCCTCGGCGCCGGCACCGGCCGGTGCCGAGCGGAGACCGACCTTGCGGCGCACCTCGTCGAGATCAACGACTTGTATGCGCAGCTGAGCAATGCTCGGCGCAGCATCGCGTACCGAGTCGACCTGCCCCGGAGGGGCGATCAGCACCGTATCGATGGCTCCGCCGTCGCGCGCGAGCACGCGCATCGCGGTCAGGTACTGGTGAACGCGCGTCGTCTCGCGCTCGAAAGCCTCGGCGGTGCGCTCCGGACTGGCCACTTCCGCGGCTTCCAGGGGACCAAGCCGGCTGAAACGGATCTGACCGCGCTCGACGTAGCTCTGGCGCAAGCCCGCCTGGGACAGCGCGACCATGAGACAAGGCAACTTCTTCAGCCCGAGCAGGGCTGTGAGCTGGGGCGCGATCTGTGCCGCCGAGTAGACGCCCACCACGGGAACGTCCGCATCGCGCAGCGCCATCAGCCACGGATGCAGCTGCTGGGTGTTCGTGAACGAGCTGAAGACGATGCGCTCTTCGGTTCGCTGGCCGCGATCGACGCCGAGCGAGATTGCAGTGGAAAGACTGGTGTCGCGGTAGCGTTGCGCAAGCTTGCGATCGAGCAGCGCGCGACGGTCCTTGCCGCGAATGTACGGGATGCTTTCCTGGTGGAAATCTTCCTCGACGACGTCGGCAAGCACGTAGAACAGGCTGTTCGACACTGCACCGACGTAATTGGCGAACGCGATCGTGCCTTCCTCGCCGGCGGGAAAGCTGGCATCCACAGTCAGGTGGCCACCCGACCAGACGTACGCAGTGGCGCGTGCGGCAGTGGCGTAGATGAGGCGCTTTGTCGGCATGTTCTCAGACGCCCATCAGATTTTTATCTTGGTCATCATGTCGTAGATGGGGCCGAGGACCGAGAGCATGACCCATCCGAGGATCAATCCGAGGATCACGGTCATCGCCGGCTCGATCATCACCTGCAAGCGGCCGATTCCCTCGCGCACTTCGCGGGTGTAGAAGTAACTCACGTTGAGGAGCGCGGTGTCGAGCGCGCCGGTGGTCTCCCCGACACGGATCATACGCACCACGAGCGGCGGGAAGAGTCCGACCTCCTGGAATGCGGCGGTCACGTTCTTGCCTTCGGCGATCTGTTGCCCGACCGACTGCAGGCCGTCCTGAATCACCAGGTTTCCCGCCGTGTCTTCCGAGCTCTTGATCGCTTCCAGAATGGTGATCCCCGAGGAATACATGAGCGCGAAGATGCCCGCGAACCGTGACAGGATGATCTTGCGCAGGATGGGCCCCACTATCGGCAGGCCCAGCTTGAACGCGTCGAGCTGGTAGCGGACGCGTGGATTGGAGCGTGCCGCCGTCCTGATCCCGAACCAGATCACGAACGGGGCCGCCAGCACCGCCCACCAGTAGCTCACCAGGAAGCTCGATACCGCCATCAGCGCGCGCGTGTGAATCGGCAGCGTCCCCCCCATCGTCTTGATCAGCGTGACCATCTGCGGAACGAGGTAGAGCATGAGAAACAGGGTGACCATCAGCACGACCCCGCCCACGAACGCCGGATACAGCATCAGTTTGTGCGTCTGCGCCGAGAGCTCGTCCTCCCATTTGAGATTCTCGGTCAGGCTCTTCAGCACGTCCGGGAGGCGTCCCGTTTCCTCACCGGCCTTGATCAGGGCGCGGAAGACGGGCTCGAACACCATCGGATAGTTGCCCAGGGCACCCGAGAGATTCTGGCCCCCCTGGATGGCCTCGATCAGGCCGCCGACCACCTCGCGAAAGCGCGGATTTTCCAGGCTGTCGCGCAGATCCGTCAGTCCGTCCACCAATGGGACGCCCGCGGTGACCATCTGCTCGAGCTGGAAGCAAAAATTGATCAGGTCCTGGCGCTTGACCCGCCACATCCCGCCGGCGCCACTCTTGGTCTGGCCGCCGACGACCAGATCGAGCCCCATGCGCTTGAGGCGCAACTCGAGGTCGACCAGATTGAGGGCGTCGACCTGGCCGATCACGGCCTTGCCGTTGCCGTCGATCGCTTTGTAGCTATAGAGCGCCATGATCGGGGAGAGTCCCGGAAGTTCAAGAGGATACCGCGTATCAGGGCACTGCGGCGCAGCCGCCGCGCGCGGTCGTGATGCCCGTCACGGTGACGGACCCGGACTCCTACATTCGATCGGTGAGATCGATCACCCGCATCAGCTCTTCCAGGGAGGTCGAGCCGTCCAGCACGCGCCGGATCCCGTCGTCGGCGAGGGTGCGGAAGCCCTTCGCCAGCGCAGCGTTCAGCATTTCCCGGGTCGTGGCCCGATGAGCCATCAGCTCGTCGAGCTCGCCGTCGAGCTTGAGGAGCTCCATGATCGCCAGGCGCCCGCGATAGCCCTGGTATTCGCAGTGGTCGCACCCCACGGCCCGGTGGATCGTCGGGGCCTTGTCCCCCTTGACGCCCACGATGCGCCATTCCGATTCGTTCGCCTCGTAGGGCTGCCGGCAATGCTTGCACAGACGACGCACGAGCCGCTGCGCGACGATGCCGATGACGTTTCCGGCCATGATCTCCGGCGAGATGCCGATGTCCACCAGACGGGGGACCGCGCCCATCGCATTGTTCGAGTGCAGCGTCGAGTACACCTGGTGGCCGGTCATCGCCGCGCGCAGCGCCATCGTCGCCGTATCCTCGTCGCGGATCTCGCCGACCAGGATCACGTCCGGGTCCTGGCGCATCAGCGAGCGGATGCCGTTCGCGAAGTCGAGCTTCGCGGCCTCGTTCACCGAGGTCTGGCGGATGAGTGTCATCGGGTACTCGACCGGATCCTCGAGGGTCATGATGTTGACCCCGTCGTGATTGATGTGGTTCAGGATCGAGTAGAGCGTAGTGGTCTTCCCGCTGCCGGTCGGCCCGGTGACCAGGATGATGCCTTCCGGGCGCACGATCATCTTCTTCAGCATCGCGAGCTGCTCGGGCGCAAGCCCCAGACCGTCCAGCGGAACGATGCCCTTTTGCCGGTCGAGGATCCGCAGGACGATGTTCTCGCCGTGCGTGGTCACCTGCGAGGCAACCCGGAAATCCACCTGGCGCCCGGTGAGCGAGAGCGAGATGCGCCCGTCCTGCGGGGCGCGCGTTTCGGCGATGTTCATCTTGGACATCACCTTGATGCGCACCGCCATCGCTGGCCAGTAGGTCTTGTGCAGGCTGCGGATCTGGCGCAGCACGCCGTCGATCCGGTAGCGGATGCGCAGGAAGTTCTGCTCGGGCTCGAAGTGGATGTCCGAGGCACCGCGCTCGACCGCATCGGCCAGGAGCGCCGCGATCAGGCGCACGACGGGCTGGCTGTACTCGTCGCCGCTCGCCTGCAGGCTCTGGTAGTCGATCTCGCCGGTCTCGATCTCGTGCAGGATCCCGTCGATCGAGAGCTCGTGGCCGTAGAACTGTTCGATCGCGCGCGCGATCTCCTGCTCGCCGGCGAGGCGCACCTCGACCTCGAGCTCGCCGCGCAGCTGAGCGCGCACCTGGTCGAGTGCGACGATGTTGTTGGTGTCCGAGATCGCGAGGATCAGGCGCCGGCGCTCTCGGTCGACGGCGACCGGAAACAGGTTGTGGCGCTTGCCGAAGTCGCGCGGGATGAGGCGAATGGCGGCCGGATCCACGACGATCTGCAGAAGATCGACGCTCTGCAGGCCGAGTTTCTCGGAAAGCGCGTCACGCAGCGTGGCCTCGGACACGAAGCCGAGCTGCACGAGCAGCTTGCCGACCGGCTGGCGGCTCTTCAGCTGCTCGAGGAGTGCGATGCGAAGCTGGTCCTCGGTCAGGATCCCCTGCGAGATGAGGATCTGCCCGATGTGCCGCTTGGCTTGCGGGGAGGCCGGGGAGTTCATGCGCTGCGCGAGTTTAACCCGTCAGCGCAGGAGGTCGCGAATCCGGGCTTCTGCCTGGGACTTATTGAAGCCGGCGGACCGGCTTGCGGCGAGCGCGAGCGCCCGTTGATAGTGCTCGAGAGCGAGCTTTTCCTTGTGCAGCTGGTCCAGGCTCACAGCGAGATTGAATTCGTAGTCGGGATTTTCCGGCTCCATCGCCAACGCGCGGAAATAGGACTGCTGCGCCTCGGCCCAGCGCGATTGCACCGCGAAGATGTTGCCGAGCGCGAATTGCAGGACGGGTGTGTCGGGCCGGGCCGCGATAAGACTCTTCAGCCGACTCTCGGCCTCAACGGGATCGAGTGTGCCGCGCAGGGCGATGAGACCCGCCGCTGCATCCGGGTCACGCGGGTCGAGCTCGAGCACCCGGGCATAGCTCTCCGCCGCACGGTTGTAGTCTCCAACCCTCACGTCGATTGCCGCGATCCCGAGCAGGCCGTCCCGGTTGCGCGGGTCGGCGCGCAGAGCTCGATCGTATGCCGCGCGCGCCGTCGCGAGGTCGCTGGCTTGGAGCGCTGTGTAGCCTTCTTGGAGTGCCGCGTCGACACCGCTTTGCGTGCGGCGGATGGACATGGTTCCCCGCGCGCCGGGAAGGGGTTCGGCCGCCGCTTGCCGAGGAGCGGCCTGCGGTCGCGGAGCAGGTGGCTTCGGACGCTCGGTCGGCCGGATCATCGGCATGGGCTGGGGCGGAGTGGGGACCGCGGCTGCGGCGACCGGCGGTTCCACGGCGGCAGGCGCCGGGGTGGGCTCGGGCTCGGGCGCGGGTGCAGCCTCCGGAACGGCTGCCGGAGCCGGTGTCGGGGCGACAGCAATCTGCTGGGGTGGAGGCGGGGGCGGCGTCTGCGCGACCGACAGGCTGCGCGGCTGCAGTTGCCACCAGAAGTAGATGCCAACGCCGATTACTGCGACGCCAAGTCCGGCCATTACCAGTTTGAAAGGGCGGCGCGGATCATAGTCGACGGTGTGCGCGTCGAAGAGTTGTCGGGCAGCCTCGCGATTGGCGTCGAGCTGGTCGGCATCGCTCTCGGACGCTCGGCCCGCCGGCGCGCGCGCGCTTCCGCCCGCATTGCGGTCGGTCGTTCGCCCCCTGCCCGGGCCGGCTGCGCGGGCCGGCGGTGCGCCGGCGCCCGAAGCCAGATCATCGGGGAGGATTTCAAGGTTCTGCGTGATGTCGGGCAGGCGGTCGCGCGTGATCGGCTGCGTTTTCGCGGGGCCCGTGTGCGACGTGCCGCCGCCCAAGGTGTCATCCGGCGCAAGCGACAGCCCTTCGCCGGCGGGGATCGCGGGAGCACCGGCTCCCGCTCCTGGCTGCTGGGTGGTCTCTCCCTGCTTGGCCTGCTCCGCCTTCTTGAGGGCTTCCAGCAGGAGGCTCATTACTGCACCTGCGTGTCGGGCAGCACCGGCCGGGCAGGATTCGGAGCGCTGAGGAAGTCTTCGCCGGGAAGGAACACGCGGTAGCCCTTGTAGTCGCCTTCGAGGCTGGGGTCCCGGACGATGATCGGGCGCAGGAAAATCACGAGCTCCGTCTTCTCGTTCGTGAGCGTCCGGTTGGCGAACAGGTCTCCGAGCACCGGGACGCGATTCAGACCCGGGATCGTGTTGTCGACGTTCTGCACGCGGTCCTGGATCAGGCCGCCCATCACGCCGACCTGGCCGCTGGACAGCTTCAGGACCGATTCCATCTCGCGGGTGGCGATCTGGGGGATGTTGTTCGGAATGACCAGGATGGGGTTCGGATCCGGCACGTTCTTCGTGATGGACGAGATGCTGGGCTTGACGTTCAGCAGGATCGAATCGTCGTCACTGATCTGGGGAGTGATGTTCATGACCAGCCCCACCGGCACCGTCTGCGCCGTCGTGGTGACCGTCGTGAGCGCGGTGGTCTGCGCCTGACTCGTCTGCGCCTGGACGAGGAAGTAGACGACGTTCTCGACCACTTTCAGCACTGCCGTCTGGTTGTTCAGCGCGGTGATGCGCGGGCTCGAAAGGATCCGCGTCTTGCCGAACGTCTCCAGCAGCTTGATGGTCGCGTTGAAGACGCTTCCGACGCGCGAAAGGGCGAAGACCGGGCCTGTTATCGCGCCAGCTAACTGTGTCGTCTGGATACTCGAGCCCAGGTACGACCAGTCGATGCCCTGCTGGTAGTCGTTGCTGAGCCGCACCTCGACGATGGTGGCCTCGATCAGGACCTGACGGCGCGCGTTGGTCAGCACGCGATCGAGGAACTCCTGGATTTTCTCGTGCTGCCGCGACGAGGCGCGGATGAACAGCACGCCCGATTCCGGATTCGCTATGACGGATGCCGCCTCGCGGAACGTCACGTTGGGCACGGGCGCCAGCGTCGCCACCTGCGTGCCGGCGGCACCCGACTGACCGGCGGCCGGAGCCGGTTGCGGAGCAGCCACGCCGGCACTTCCTCCGGTCGGCAGGATCTTGTCCGTTTCCCGCAGGATCTCCTTGACGTTTTCGACCAGGGTCGGCCAGAAGCGGTTGTTGGAGACGTTTCGAATCTTCAGCGAAGACGTGTTCGCACCGCTGGCGCCGCCGCCGGCACTCGCCGCACCGCCGCCACCCGCGCCGCCGCCACCGCCACCGGAGATCTCCGCGGACACGGAGACGTCGCCGCTCGTGTCCCGCACCATGTTGACGTAGTTGATCTTGTACACGCGCAGAAACGGCGTGTCGGGCATCACGATCAGGTTGGGGCCGTCGAGCTCGTAGCGCATGTCGACCTGCTTCGAGATGCGGTTCAGCAGCTGCGGAAGCGTCTGGTCGATGGCGTTGAGCGTGACCGCCCCTGTGATGCCGGGGTGGATGTCGATGTTCAGCTTCGCGTCGCGCGCCAGCGCAAACAGGAGCTCGTGCACCCGCACGCTGTTGACGACGACACTGTAGGTCTCGGCCTTGGCTGCCGGCTGCGGACGCGGCGGAACGACCGGGAGCTGTACTGGGGCAGGAATCGTTCCGGACGGTTTGACGGGGGCGCTGTCGGCCTTGTCGATGTGGCCCTGCTCCGTCATGGGCATCGGTGGTGCAGCGCAGCCGATCAGCACCAGCGCGGTACTTGCGGCGAACAGCTGTCGAAGCGTCACGGGTCGAACTGTCACGGCGCGGACTCTATGTTCTCTTCATTGTGGACGCCCCGCGGGAGCCCCTTCCCCCGGGATCGAAAGCTTACTATAACAAGGCGCCGTAAGAAACTGTTTTAACGATGCAAACGCTCTGTGGCCTAGTGCCGGTTCAGAGTGAGAACTATTGCTGGTTTTGGGCGCGCATGCGGCCGAAGCTGCGCGGATAGGGCGCGCGGGCCTTCAGGGTCTCGGGGAGCTGGCCCATGGCCGTCACGGTATCGGCGACCGACGCGTAGTTGCCGTATGCGACGGCGTAGTACTGCGAGCCTTCGAATTTGACGCTGTAGACGTGCACGGAGTCAGCGTCGAGCAGTTGCGAAAGCTGCCGAACGAAGTCCTCGAGGATGTCCGATTTGCCGCGACGCACCGTCAGGAGCTCGATCGCGTATTTCTTGTCCGGCGCGGTCTTCAACCACTCCTGAGTCGCAGCGAACCGGGCGCGGGCCAGCTCGCCTTCGGGGACCAGGACCGGAGTCGGTGCCACGGGTTGTTCCGGAGCGGACGCGCTCGCAAGCGTGGAATCGGCGGGAGCGGCAGGGGCTTCGCGCTTGGCCGCCGGGGCCGAGCTGGCAGCGGCTGCGGAAACCATGGTTCGGGCAGGTGTCTCGGGAGGCGCGCTTGTCCCTGACGGCGCATTCGAAGCGCTGGCGGGCGCGGTGGGCAAGGACGCATCGCCGGAACCGTCGCCGGCAGTCGCCTTGCTGTCGGTGGGTCCGACGCTTGCCATCTGGGGGGCGCGCGCGGCGTCGGCCATTTCGTTGGGTTTAAGCGCGGGCTTAAGTTCAGGTGTAAGCGCTTGCTCACCCGTGTCTTTCGGCCCGCCCGTGGTCGAACTTTCAGTGGTCGACACGGCAGGCGTGGACGCCATGTCGGCCGGCGGCTTCGGTTCGGCTTTCTGCGGCGGGGTGGGGATGGCCGGCGCCGCCGTGACGACCGCGCCGGTGAACGGGGCGGACTGCGGTGCACTGAAATAATGGAAGAACAGGCCCACCAGCAGACCCGCCGCGGCCCCGACCGCCGCAATGGCCCACACGCTGCGCATCTTGGCCTTACGCCGGAACTCGGAGTCGCGGACGGCGGCCCGCGCATGCTTGACGGTGATCTGATGAGTTCCGTCGGCGAATGCCGCAAGCAGCGCCTTGTCAGCCAGGATGTTGACCCGTCGAGTCAGGCCTTCGGAGGCCTGCGAGATGATCTTGAGCGCGGCGCGCGTGAAAATGCTGGGCCCCTTGTAGCCGGCGGCACGCATCCGGAATTCGATGTACTGGGTGATGTCATCGCGCACCAGCGGCTCGAGCCTGAAGCTGTGAATGATCCGTTCTTTGATCTGGCGCATGTTGGGCAGCGCCAGGTGCTCGTCGAGCTCAGGCTGCCCGAAGAGCACGATGTGCAGCAGCTTGTGCCGGTTCGACTCGAGGTTCGACAGCAGGCGGATCTCCTCGAGTGTCTCGAGGGGCATCGCGTGCGCCTCGTCGATCAGCACCACGACACGCTTGCCCGCGGCGTAGCGCTTGATCAGATCCTCCTGGAGGGCGCGCAGCAGCACGGTCGTGCGCCGCCCCTCGACGCTCACACGGAGGTCATCGGCGATCGTGTGGAGGATCTCGTCGCGCGAGAGCGACGGGTTGGCGAGATAGATCGTCTCGATGTGGACCGGAAGTCGCTCGATCAGCACTCGGCACAGCATGGTCTTGCCGCTGCCGACCTCGCCGGTGATCTTGATGATCCCTTCCTCGTGGCTGATCGCGTAAAGCAGTGCGCCGAGGGTCGCACCGCGATTGGCGCCTTCGAAGAAGAAGTCGGTATGCGGCGTGATGCGAAACGGCGGCTCGCTGAGCCCGAAATGACTGAGGTACATGCTGTGAGGAGGTCTCCGGTCGAGTGCTAGGTTCGCGCGGCTCGGTCCCGCCGCGGGTGCTGCGCCCGTCAATTCCCGTCATGGCCCGTCGAGACGACTGGCAGGGCACCCTTGCACACACGATGACCCTGCGTCGCGCGAAAGCGCCGGGCGAACTCGCGCGTGACACTCATTCTAAGCCATCGTCATGCCGGAATGACAACGGCGGTCGCGGGAAAGAGCGGCGCGGACTCCGGAGGCCGAAGCGCCTCAGTGCTTCTGCAGCGACTCCATGCGGCTGTACAGAGTCGTGCGATTGATGCCGAGCAGCTTGGCCGCCTGGCTGACGTTGCCGCGGGTGAGCTTCATCGCGGCTTCGATGTAGCCATGCTCCCAGGCCTTCAGCATGCTGTCCAGATTGAAGCTGCGCTCACGCTGCAGGTGCTGCTGCGCCTGGTCGACCATAGTCTCGGGATCGTTCGGCAGGCCGAACTCCTGCGTGGCCACGGCCGCCGCACCCGCCGTGACGTCGAGCTCGGGCTCGAGCTCAACGCCGGAAAGCCGCTGCCCGGCATATTTCGTGGTGAGGCGGATCACGATGTTGCGCAGTTCCCGGACGTTGCCGGGGAAGTGGTAGTCGCGCCAAAGCTTCATCGCGCTTTCGTCGACGCTGAACGGTGCGAGCTTCGCCTGGTCGGCATAGAAACGGCTGAAGTGCTCGAGCAGGAGCAGCTTGTCGTCCTCCATGTCGCGCAGCGGCGGCACGTTGATCGTGAACACGCTCAGCCGGTGATAGAGGTCGGCGCGAAAGTTGCCCTTCTTGATCTCCTGGCGCAGATCGCGGTTCGTCGCAGTGATGACCCGTGCGCGGCTGAAGCGGCGCTGGGTTTCCCCGACGCGCTGGTATTCGCCGTTCTCGAGCACGCGCAGGAGCTTGGCCTGCAGCTCGAGCGGCAGTTCGCCGATCTCGTCCAGGAAGAGCGTGCCGTCGGCGGCGTCCTCGAAGTACCCGGACTTGTTGGTGAGCGCGCCGGTGAATGCGCCTTTCACGTATCCGAACAGCGTGGGTTCGACGAGCGTCGGGGCGATCGCCGCACAATTCAACGCGAGGGACGGCTTGTCGCTGCGGTTGGACATCTTGTGGAGGGCATTGGCCACCATCTCCTTGCCGCTGCCGGATTCGCCCTCGATCAGGCACGGAAATGGCGCGTCCGCGTACTGATTGACCTGGCTCCGCAGCTTTTGCATGGCCGGACTGCGTCCGACCAGTGCACCCGCGTCCGTCACGGCCCGACCGGAGATCTCCGCCTCGCGGACCTGGAGCGCGTGCAGCAGGATTTTCTTGAGGTTTTCGGGGTCGCAGGGCTTCGCCACGAACTCGGCCGCGCCGAGCGCGCGCGCATGCCGGGCGTTCGCGGCATCGTTCTGCCCGGAAAGCACCAGGATCTTGATGCTCGGCGAATGCGCGAGCAGGTCGGCGATCAGCTGGAAGCCCTCGTCCGGCCGGTGTGGAAGCGGTGGCAGCCCGAGGTCCACGAGCGCGAGCGCCGGCGCCTCGTCCAGCTGCCTGAGGAGACTCACGGCGTGGTTGCGCGAGTCGCTGGGCAGAACCTCGAAATCCTTGCCGAGCGCGTACGCGAGCGTATCCGTGATCAACGGATCGTCGTCAACGATCAGCAGGGTCGGCTTTGCGGCGGTTTCAACCATTCGGGGGGGTCCCGATGCAGCGCAGAAAGGCGCGCTCCATCGATTCTTCCCCATAATGGTCGCACAGCGCCCGTGGGGTGCCTGCGAAATACGGCACACCTTGATGCAGGATGACCATCTGATCGCAGACCTCCGCCACATCCGTGAGGGTATGCGAGGTGAAGAAAAGCGTCGCGCCGCGCTGCAATACCCCGGCGAGCAGGGCCTTGACGCAGGCACGCGCCTTCGGGTCTAGCCCGCTCATCGGTTCGTCGAGAACGAACAGGTCGCGACCCGAAAGGAAGCACGCCGCGAGCCCCAACTTCTGCGTCATGCCTTTCGAGTAGGCGCGCACCGGCCGCGCCAGCGCATCCGCCTCGAGATCGAGGGCGACGAGCATCGCCGCAACCTCGTCGGCGAGGTAGGTGCGGCCCTGCATCGCGAGCATGAAACGGAGGAAATCGCGTCCTTTCAGATAGTAGGGCGGGAGAAACCGCTCCGGAAGGAAAGCGAGCCGGGCACGGGATTGAGGCAGGGTATGGGTGAGCCCGAACAGCTCGATGCGGCCAGCGTCGACGGCGCAAAAATCCAGCATGCACTTGATTAAGGTGGTCTTGCCCGCGCCGTTCACGCCTGCCAGCCCGAAAGCCTGCCCCGGCTGCACCGCGAAGCCGATATCGCGCAGAACCTGAGTGCGTGCAAAGCTCTTGCTCACCTTTTCGAAGCGGACGACCGGGTTGCTCATTGTTCGTTTGTTCGTTGTTTAATGGTTCGCTCGTGGTTCGGGAGGGCGTGTCGCGCAACAGGGGATCGACGTGCGTGCGCGTCGCCGATGATAGCGCGGCGCCGGCGACGCACGGCAGGGGCATTCCCCTGTCACAGTCCCCGCAAATGCCATGCGCATGGGCCCACCAAGATCCGCTTCGACCGCTCCTGACGCGATGGACTAGAATTCCACACCTTTTGATGCGGCATATTGACTGTACACAGACTGCGTGTTCAAGGACTCCCTGGTCGAGCTTATCGAAGTCTCATTCTCCTACGAGGACTCCCGCCCGGTTCTCTCGGGCGTCTCGTTGCGCATTCCGCGCGGCAAGGTCGTGGCGATCATGGGGGGAAGCGGTTCCGGCAAGACGACCATTCTGCGGCTGATCGGGGGTGCGGTGCGTGCGCACGGAGGCACGGTGCGCGTATTCGGCACGAGTCTCGACAAGATCGGCACCAATGAGCTGTATCGGCTCCGCCGGGAAATGGGCATGCTTTTCCAGTTCGGGGCACTGTTCACCGACCTTTCCGTTTTCGACAATGTCGCATTCCCCATGCGTGAGTGCACCGATCTTCCCGAGCCCATCATCCGTCAGCTGGTTCTCATGAAGCTGCACGCGGTCGGGTTGCGCGGGGCTGCGGACCTGATGCCGCAACAGCTCTCCGGGGGGATGGCGCGGCGGGTCGCGCTTGCGCGTGGCGTCGCGCTCGATCCCCGGCTCATGATGTACGACGAGCCATTCACGGGCCTCGACCCGATTTCGCTCGCGGTTACCGGCAAGTTGATCCGTCAACTGAACGATGCGCTGGGCGCGAGCTCGATCGTGGTGACCCACGATGTCCAGGAGTCGTTGCAGATTGTCGACTACATCTACTTCATCTCCGAAGGGAGAGTGGTCGCCGAGGGGACGCCCGAGGACGTACGCAACTCCACGCATCCGTTCGTTCACCAGTTCGTGCATGCGGAGGCCGACGGGCCGGTGCCGTTCCATGTCCCGGCGCGTGACTATCGGCAGGACCTGCAGACAGGCAGATGATGGCGCAGGGTCCGGTCGGGTTCGTCGAAGCGCTGGGCGCGCGGGTCAACGCAATGATCACGCGGCTCGGTTTTGCGAGCCGGTTCTTCTGGCTGATTCTCAAGACCTCCGGCGACGAGCTTCCGGCGCATTCCGCTGACCGTGCGCGAGATCTACTTCGCGGGCGTGCTCTCGCTCATCATCATCATTGTGTCGGGGCTGTTTCGTCGGAATGGTGCTCGGACTGCAGGGCTACGACACACTGGTGCGCTACGGGTCCGCCGAGGCGCTCGGCACGCTCGTTGCGCTGTCGCTCACCCGCGAGCTCGGGCCGGTCGTCGCCGCACTGCTCTTCGCGAGCCGGGCGGGCTCCGCGATCACCGCGGAGATCGGACTGATGAAGACGACCGAGCAGCTGTCGGCGATGGAGATGATGGCTGTCGATCCGATCGCGCGGATCGTGGGACCGCGCTTCTGGGGTGGCGTCATCTCGATGCCACTGCTTGCGGCACTCTTCACGGCGGTGGGCATATTCGGAGGCTATCTGATCGGCGTCGTGCTGATCGGGCTTGACGAGGGATCCTTCTGGTCGCAGATGCAGGGGTCGGTGGATCTGCGCGAGGACATCGTGAACGGCATCATCAAGGCCTTCGTGTTCGGAGTGGCGGTCACCTGGATCGCGGTGTTCGAAGGCTACGACGCGGTCCCCACGGCCGAGGGCGTCTCGCGCGCGACCACGCGGACAGTGGTGACCTCCGCGCTTGCCATCCTCGCCCTCGATTTCGCGCTCACAGCATTCATGTTCCGGGGAGTCTGACCGATGATGAGTAAACGCACGCTCGACATGTGGGTGGGCGCATTTGTGCTGATCGGGTTCGGTGCGATCATGTTTCTGGCCCTGAAAGTCGCAAATCAGAGCACATTCTCGCTCGCGGGCGAAAGTACGTACCGGGTAAAGGCGAGGTTTGATAACATCGGCGGGCTAAAGGTGCGGGCGCCGGTGAAAAGCGCCGGGGTAGTCGTTGGTCGCGTCGCCGACATTGCGTTCGACAACCAGACCTACGAGGCTGTGGTGACGATGAGCGTCGGATCCGCCAATCCGTTTCCGCGCGATACCGCGGCGAAGATCCTCACGTCGGGCCTGCTCGGGGAGCAGTATATCGGGCTGTCGGCCGGCGGCGACACCGTGAACCTGAAGGACGGGGACACGTTAAAGATTACCCAGTCCGCGATCGTTCTGGAGAACCTGATCAGTCAGTTTCTGTACAGTAAGGCTTCAGAGGGCGACGAAAAGAAAAAATAGCATGGTCTCACCAGGGGAATACACGCTGTCCAGATTTTTCGCATCGATCTTTTTGCACGGGCGCTGCGCAGCCGGGCTGGTGCCGTTGGTGCTGCTCGCGCTGCTCGGCGGCTGCGCAACTTCCGGGGCCGTCAATCCGCGCGACCCTTTCGAGGCAACCAATCGCGTCGTGTTCGACGTCAACGACGGCTTCGACAAGGCGGTTCTCAAGCCGGTCGCGCAGGCGTACCGTGCGGTGCTGCCGCAGCCGGTTCGGACCGGCGTGCGCAACTTCTTCGGCAATCTGCAGGATCCCTGGCATGGCATCAACAATCTGCTGCAGGGGAAGGTCGAGGACGGTCTCACCGACTGGTTCCGATTCGCCACCAACTCCACGATCGGGTTGGGCGGCGTCATGGATGTCGCATCGACCATGCGGATGACCAAGCACAACGAGGATTTCGGCCAGACGCTTGGGCGTCTGGGGCTTCGAGAGCGGCCCTTACCTCGTGTTGCCGCTGTTCGGTCCGAGCACAGTTCGCGATGGCCTCGGCCTCATCGTGGATGCCTATGGATTCGGGGGATTCTGGCTTCCCAGACTGATCGATCCACCGCACCGGGTGGCGTGGCGCAACTCGCTGTCCGCCCTGGACCTCGTCAGCTTTCGCGCAGGCGCCCTGGAAGTCCGAAAGCATCTTCGAGGCGGCGGCGCTCGACCGGTATTCGTTTATGCGCGACGCGTATTTGCAGCGTCGCCGAAACCTGCTCTACGACGGCAATCCGCCGCCCGAGCCGCGTCGAGACGAGGAGGGGGACACCGCGCCCCGAACGAGCCTGGAAACCGAGCCGTCCCGCTGGATCATTGCGCACCGGAACCTACAACAAGCGGGCGCAGGGCGCGATGGCAGTATCGAGCGCGGTCCGCGGTCCACTGCGGATCCAGCGCGAGTGGTGCAGCCGATCGTGCCGGCAAACTATGCGGCGGTGATCGCGGCCAGTGGTCCCGCCGCGCCGCTGCTCGGAGTGAATGACGAATGATCAGGTACTACCTCATCGCGGCATTTCTCGTGGCGGGGCTCGTCGGTCCTGTCGCAGCCGACGACATTGTCGCCGGACGCGCTGGTACAGAGCGTTGCCGCGGAGGTGCTCGGGATCGTCAAGAACGACCAGGACATCCAGGGCGGTGATTCGAAGAAGGTGATCACGCTGGTGGAGGAGAAGATCCTGCCGCACTTCGACTTCGTGCGCATGACGGCGCTCGCCATGGGTCCCAGCTGGCGCAAGGCGACCGCCGAGCAGAAGACTCGCCTGACCGATCAATTCCGCACGCTGCTCGTGCGCACGTACTCGGTCGCGCTCACCAAGTACCGCGATCAGACGATCGAGTACCGGCCGAGCAGAGCGCAGCCCGCCGATACCGATGTGACGGTACGATCCCTGATCAGGCAACCCGGTGCCGAGGCGATCACGATCGACTACAGCATGGAGAAGACCCCGCAAAGCTGGAAGGTGTATGACATCACCGTTGCCGGAATCAGTCTCGTGACCACTTACCGGGACGCGTTCGCTCAGGAAGTGCGCAGCGCCGGCGTGGACGGACTCATTCAGAGACTCGCAGAGAAGAACCGCCAGCTCGAGACGAAGGGCGGCTGACAGTCATGCCGCTGCGCCGTGAGGGCGATCGGCTGCTGGTCGATGGACCGCTCGGCATCGAGACCGTGCGGGCAGTGTTAAAGGCCGCCAGCGCCGCGTGCAGCGACGGAGTCCGCGTCGTCGATCTTGCCGGTGTATCCAGCGCGGATTCCGCCGGCCTGGCGCTCGCGCTGGAGCTCAAGCGTGAAGCCGAGATCGCCGGGCGAGAGCTCACTTTCACCAATCTTCCTCAGGCGATCGAAAAGCTCGCACACCTCTACGGGGTTACCGAGATGATCGTCGGGGACCGACTCTGAGAGCGCGGCCGGGAGTTCCAGAACCCATCCCGGTTCCGTCCGGCCATACTTCCGGCTATCCGTGTCCGGTCAAATGACTGCCGCGATCGAAATCCGGGACCTCACCAAGCGATACGGGGGCGTTGCGGCGCTCGACGCGATCTCGCTGCGCGTCGAGCAGGGCGAGTTCTTCGGGCTGCTCGGCCCGAACGGCGCTGGGAAGACGACCCTGATCAGCATCCTTGCGGGACTCTCACGGGCGGACTCGGGCAATGCGCAGGTGCTCGGTCACGACGTCGTGACGCAGTACCGTTCGGCGCGGCGGCTCCTCGGTGTCGTCCCCCAGGAGCTCGTGTTCGATCCGTTTTTCAGCGTGCGCGAGACACTGCGATTCCAGTCCGGCTATTTCGGCATCCGTCGCAACGACGCGTGGATCGACGAGATCCTGCATCACCTCGATCTCACCGCAAAGGCGGACGCGAACATGCGTGCGCTTTCCGGCGGAATGAAGCGCCGGGTGCTGATCGCGCAGGCGCTCGTGCATCGGCCGCCGGTCATCGTGCTCGATGAGCCGACGGCCGGTGTCGATGTCGAGCTTCGGCACGGTCTTTGGCAGTTCATCAGGCAGCTCAACGTCGCCGGGCACACGATCGTCCTCACCACGCACTATCTGGAGGAGGCCGAAGCGCTGTGCGGCCGGATCGCGATGCTCAAGCTGGGACGCGTCGTCGCGCTGGACACCACGACGCGGCTGATTCACCGCTTTCATGCGCTTTATGCCCGGCTCCGACTGGACGGCGCGCTGCCCGCCGAGCTCGCGCCGCGGCTCGTCGCGCGCGACGGCGATCTGCACGACCTGCGTATCGACGACTACGCCGAGGTCGAGCAGGTGCTCGCCGTTCTGCGCACGGCCGGCTGCCGGATTGTCGAGATGGAGCTCGTTCAGCCGGACCTCGAGGAAGTGTTCGTGCAGATCATGCAGGGCGGCGCGCGCCAGGTGGAGAATCAGGCGTGAATAGCGACGCCCCCGCCGACGCCAGCGCCCTGACCGGTTTCCTGACCTTGTTATACAAGGAGCTGCTGCGGATCTGGAAGATCAGCTTCCAGACCGTTGCCGCGCCGATACTCACGGCGCTGCTGTATCTGCTCGTCTTCGCTTACGCGCTCGAAGGCAGGGTGCGGGTCTTCGAGAGCGTGCCCTACACGACCTTCCTCGTTCCCGGACTCGCGATGATGACGATGCTTCAGAACGCGTTCGCCAACAGCTCGTCGAGCTTTATCCAGTCCAAGGTGACCGGCAACATCGTGTTCGTGCTGCTGCCCCCGATCAGCTACTGGGAGTTTTTCGGCGCGTACGTGACCGCCGCGATGGTGCGCGGTATTGTGGTCGGACTCGGCGTACTGGTGGTCACGGGCCCGCTTGTGGGGCTTCCGCTGGCGCACCCGCAGTGGAGCTTCGTGTTTGCGTTGCTCGGGACGGGCGTGCTCGGGACCCTCGGTCTGGTGGCCGGAATCTGGGCCGACAAGTTCGATCAGCTGGCGGGATTCCAGAATTTCGTGATCATGCCGTTCACGTTCCTGGCCGGCGTTTTCTACTCGACCCGGTCGCTGCCCGAGATCTGGCAGAAGGTGTCGCACCTGAACCCCTTCTTCTACATGATCGACGGCTTCCGGTATGGCTTCTTCGGCGCCTCGGACGTCGATCCTTACGTCAGCGTATCGATCGTCGCGGTATTCTTGATGGTCCTGAGCGCGGGCGCCCTGGCGTTGCTGCGGTCCGGATACAAGCTCAGAGGCTGATAAAACGCAGAGAAAAGACCGAGGAATGCCATGGTGAGTCCCGAGAATATCCAGCGCTACATCGAGCAGGGCATGACGTGCGACCTGGTCCGCGTCACCGGCGATGGCACGCACTTCGAGGCGGTGATCGTGAGCGCGGAATTCGCCGGCAAGAGCCGCGTGATGCGCCACCAGATCGTCTACAAGGCACTGGGAGACCGCATGCGCGAGGAGATTCATGCAATTTCGATGCAGACCTTGACGCCCGAGGAATGGGCCGCGCGTGGATAGGTTGCTGATCCAGGGCGGCGTGCCGCTCGCCGGCGAGGTGCGGGTGTCGGGCGCGAAGAACGCCGCGCTGCCCCTCATGTGCGCGGCGCTGCTCACCGACCAGCCGCTGCGGCTATCAAACGTTCCCCACCTGCGCGACGTCACCACGATGCTCAGCCTGCTCACGCGCATGGGCGTCGAGGTGAGCGTGGACGACAAGCTCGGGGTCGAGCTGATCGCCGCCGACATCGCCAAGCCCGAGGCGCCGTACGATCTCGTCAGGACGATGCGGGCGTCGATCCTCGTGCTCGGGCCGTTGCTCGCGCGCTATGGTCGCGCGCGTGTGTCGCTGCCCGGAGGGTGCGCGATCGGGCAGCGGCCCGTGGATCAGCATCTCAAAGGGTTGCAGGCCATGGGCGCAAAGATCCAGGTCGAGCAGGGCTACATCCTCGCCGAGGCGCGCAGGCTCAAGGGTGCGCACGTCGTCGCTGACCTCGTCACCGTCACCGGCACCGAGAACCTCATGATGGCGGCATGCCTGGCGGACGGCACGTCGGTGATCGAGAACGCGGCGCGCGAGCCCGAGGTCGTCGATCTCGCCGCGTGCCTGAACGCCATGGGGGCGCGCATCAAGGGGGCCGGGTCGGACGTGCTCACGATCGAAGGCGTCGACGCGCTCTCGGGCACCACGCACCGGATCATGGCGGACCGCATCGAGACGGGCACCTACCTGGTGGCTGCGGCGGCGACTGGCGGCAGCGTGACGCTGCGCGGCGCGGACGCCGACACCCTGGATGCCGTCATCGGCAAGCTCCGCGAGGCGGGCGCGACGATCAAGGTGAAAGGGGACACCATCTCTCTCGAGATGCGCGGGCGGCCGGCGAGCGTGAACGTGCGAACCGCGCCGTTTCCCGCTTTTCCGACCGACATGCAGGCGCAGCTCATGGCGCTCGACGCGATCGCCGAAGGCACCGGCGTGATCACCGAGAGCATCTTCGAGAATCGCTTCATGCACGCACTCGAGCTCGTGCGGCTCGGCGCGGACATCGAGACCAACGGCAACACGGCGGTCGTGCGCGGTGTGCGCAGGCTGCAGGGAGCAACGGTGATGGCCACCGACCTCCGGGCTTCCGCCAGCCTCGTGGTTGCAGGTCTCGCCGCCGAAGGTGAAACCCTCGTCGACCGCATCTACCATCTCGATCGCGGCTACGAGGCGATCGAGGAGAAACTCTCCAGGCTCGGCGCGCGGATTCGTCGAGTTCACTAGCGCGCGGAACCTCGGGTGTAATTTTGAGCCCTCCGAGTCGGGCAAGTCGGCCCGCCCCGGGCCACCTCGCCCTGTGGTGACGCCTCAGCGCGCGTGCGCCCGAAAACCGCCAGTCCTACTCGGCTCATGCGCACCGCAGGCGTTGCTCGGGGCATCGCCCTGGGAATCGGGCAAGAGACAGACGCTTTACGCTAAAATGCTGATTTATCGCCGCTTATGAACCCGAACGTGACCGTGACGCTGGCGCTGTCGAAGGGCCGCATCTTCGACGAAACGGCGCCGCTTCTCGCGGCGGCCGGAATCTCGCCTGGTGAGGATCCGGAGGCTTCCCGCAAGCTGATCATCTCGACCAACCGGCCCGAAGTGCGGCTCGTCATCGTGCGGGCGAGCGACGTCCCGACCTATGTCCAGTACGGGGCGGCCGACATCGGAATCGCCGGCAAGGACATCCTGTACGAGCATGGCGGCGCGGGACTCTATCAGCCGCTTGATCTACATATCGCCGCCTGCAAGTTGATGGTTGCCGTGCCGGAGGGGTTCGACTACGCAGGCGCAATGGGCCGGGGCGCGCGACTGCGGGTGGCGACCAAATACATCCGGGCGGCGCGCGAGCACTTCGCGGCGAAAGGTGTGCACGTCGATCTCATCAAGCTCTACGGATCCATGGAGCTTGCGCCGCTCACAGGTCTCGCCGACGCGATCGTGGATCTGGTGGCCACGGGCAGCACCCTGCGCGCGAATCGCCTGATTGCGGTCGAAGAGATCATGCCGATCAGCGCACGGCTGATCGTCAACCAGGCGGCGCTCAAGATGAAGCGTGCGCTGATTCAGCCGCTGCTGGAATCGTTCGAGTCGGCGGCGGCCGCCCATGCCTGAGATCAGGCGTCTAAGCACTCGCGAACCCGGGTTCGCGGCGGAGCTTGCTCGTCTCACCGCGATCGAGGCGGCACAGGACGAATCAGTGGAGCGCGCGGTGGACACGATACTCGCCGACGTGCGTGCCCGAGGCGATGCGGCGCTCGTCGAACACACGCGCCGTCTCGACGGTGTCGACGTCCAGCGTGTGACGGAACTCGAGATACCGCGTGCGGCGCTGGAGTCTGCGCTCGCCTCGTTGCCGGCGGAAACGCGCGATGCACTTGCCGCGGCAGCCGAACGCATCCGTGGCTATCACGAGCGTCAGTTGCTCGGCTCGTGGCAATACACGGAACCGGACGGCACCGTGCTCGGCCAGCAGGTCACGCCGCTCGACCGCGTGGGCCTGTACGTTCCGGGCGGCAAGGCTGCCTATCCCTCGTCGGTCCTCATGAACGCGCTGCCTGCCAAGGTGGCCGGCGTGGCGGAGCTGGTCATGGTGGTTCCCACGCCACGCGGGGAACGCAGTACGCTGGTCATGGCCGCGGCCGCGCTCGCGGGCGTCGATCAGGTGTTCGCGATCGGCGGCGCGCAAGCGATCGCGGCGCTCGCCTACGGGACGGAAACCATCCGGCCGGTGGACAAGATCGTCGGCCCAGGGAATGCGTATGTCGCCGCCGCCAAGCGGCGGGTGTTCGGCACCGTAGGCATAGACATGATTGCCGGACCGTCGGAGATCCTGGTGATCTGCGACGGCTCGACCGATCCGGACTGGATCGCCATGGATCTCTTCTCGCAAGCCGAGCACGACGAGGCCGCGCAGGCGATCCTGCTCGCGCCGGACGCTGCGTTCATCGACGCCGTGGCCAAGAGCATCGACCGGCAACTCGCGCAGATGCCGCGCCGCGCGGTGATCGCCGCGTCGCTTGCAAACCGCGGCGCACTCATTCTGGTGCGCGATCTCGACGAAGCGTGCGAGATCGCCAATCGCATTGCGCCGGAGCACCTGGAGCTCTCCGTGCGCGATCCGGAGCAGTGGAGCGGCAAGATCCGGCACGCGGGTGCGATCTTCATGGGTCGCTACAGCTCCGAGGCGGTCGGCGACTACTGCGCGGGTCCGAACCACGTGCTGCCCACGTCCCGGACCGCGCGTTTCTCGTCGCCGCTCGGGGTGTACGACTTTCAGAAGCGCACGAGCCTGATCAACGTGTCGCGCGAGGGCGCGCGCACCCTGGGCCGACTTGCCGCGCGCCTTGCCGAAGGCGAAGGGCTGCCGGCGCACGCGCGCTCGGCGCAGTACCGTGTCGGGTGAGACGGCAGTGAGTTCCCCGGGCAAGCTTCCCCGCAATCTGGTGCGCGAGGAAATTCTCGCGCTCAAGGCGTACCACGTGGCGTCCGCGTCCGGCATGATCAAGCTCGACGCGATGGAGAATCCCTACCGCCTGCCCGAGGCGCTGCGCGACGAAGTCGCCAGGATGGTTGCCACCCTGCCGCTCAACCGGTACCCGGATCCGACCGCACCGGAGCTGAAGGCCCGCCTGCGCGACGTGTTCGAAATCCCGGGCTCGAGCGAGATCCTGATCGGCAACGGCTCCGACGAGATCATCCAGATCGCTGCACAGGCGCTGGCGCGGCCGGGCGCCGCGCTGCTCGCGCCCGAGCCGTCGTTCGCCATGTATCGCATGAACGCGCTTTTTACGGGCATGCGCTACGTGGGCGTACCGCTCGCACCCGATTTCACGCTCGATCTTGCGCGCACCCTGACTGCGATACGCGAGTCGCAACCAGCGCTCGTCTTCGTCGCCTATCCGAACAATCCGACCGGAAATCTCTTCCCTGCGGATGGCGTGGCGCGCATCATCGAGGAAGCGCCCGGGCTCGTGGTCCTGGACGAGGCTTACCACGTGTTCGCCGGCCAGACGTTCATGCATCGGCTGCATGATTTTCCGAACCTGATGGTCATGCGCACGGTGTCGAAGCTCGGGCTCGCGGGCATACGGCTGGGTTACGCTGCGGCGAGCCCTGAATGGATCGCGGAGTTCGAGAAGGTGCGACCGCCTTACAACGTGAACGTGATCACCCAGTTCGTCGCCGAGCGTGTGCTCGGGCACATCGCCGTGCTCGACCGGCAGGCGGAGACCATCAAGGCCGAGCGGGATAGCCTCGCCGGCAGGCTGCGCGATCTGAAAGGCGTGGAGCCGTTCTCGAGCGATGCGAATTTCATCCTGGTGCGGGTCCCGGATGCGGTGGCGGTGTACAAACGCCTGGAGGAGCGTCGCGTGCTCGTCCGCAATTTCCACGGCGCCCACCCGCTGCTCGCGAACTGCCTGCGCCTGACGGTCGGGACGCCGGGCGAGAACGAACTTATGCTGGACGCCTTGTCGGGGAGCCTATGAGCGGGGAACGTATGAGAGATGCGTCGATCACGCGCAATACGGTCGAGACTCAGATCTCGGTGCGCCTCAATCTGGACGGAACCGGCGTCGCGAAGCTCGCGACCGGCATCCCGTTCCTGGATCACATGCTCGATCAGGTGGCCCGCCACGGGCTGGTGGACCTCGAGGTCGAGGCCAGTGGGGACCTGCACATCGACGCACATCACACCGTCGAGGACATCGGCATCGCAATCGGCGTGGCGCTTGCGAAGGCGCTCGGCGACAAAAAGGGCGTCCGCCGATTCGGCCACGCTTACGTGCCGCTGGACGAGGCGCTGTCGCGAGTGGTGGTCGACCTTTCCGGGCGCCCGGGGCTCGAATTCAACGTGCCCTTCACGCGCGCGCGGATCGGCGAGTTCGACGTGGACCTCGTGAACGAGTTCTTTCAGGGCATGGCCAATCATGCGCTGATCACCCTGCACATCGACAATCTGCGCGGGTCGAATGCGCACCACCAGTGCGAAACGGTGTTCAAGGCGTTCGCGCGCGCCCTGCGGATGGCGGTCGAGCCGGACCCACGGGCGGCCGGAGCGGTGCCCTCCACCAAGGGCTCGCTGTAGACCCCCTCTCCGACCCAGCATTGGCATGATGATCGCGGTCGTCGATTACGGCATGGGCAACCTGCGCTCGGTCTCGAAGGCGCTCGAGCATGTTGCGCCCGACACCGACGTGTTGGTGACCTCGAATCCGGATGATCTCGACGCCGCCGACCGCGTGGTGTTTCCAGGACAGGGCGCCATGCCGGATTGCATGCGCGAGCTCGAAGCGCGTGGGCTGCGCACCGCGGTCGTCGCCGCGGCGCAGGACAAGCCTTTTCTGGGCATCTGTATCGGATTGCAGATGCTGTTCGAGCGCTCCGAGGAGGGCGACACTGCGGGCCTTGGAATCCTGCCCGGTCTCGTGCGTCGATTTCCAGCGGACAAAATGCAGGACGAGCGTGGATTCCGGCTCAAAGTGCCGCACATGGGCTGGAACAACGTGCACCAGGTGGAGGCGCACGCCGTGTGGGACGGACTCGATGACGGCGAGCGTTTCTACTTTGTTCACAGCTATTTCCCCGAGGCCGGGACGCCGGAACTGGTGGCAGGATTCAGCGTGCACGGGATCCCCTTTACCTGCGCGGTCGCTCGCGATAACATCTTCGCGGTGCAGTTCCATCCGGAGAAAAGCCATACCGCCGGGCTGAAGCTTCTCGCGAATTTCATCGCCTGGAATCCGTGATTCTTCGGGTCACTTTCGTATGCCTTCGTATCCTGGATGAGCGCGCGCAGCGCGCCTGATCCGCTTCCCTCGCCTCCTCCCTTGCAATCCGCGACGACATCCTATGGTCATCATCCCGGCCATTGACATCAAGGACGGGCGTTGCGTGCGCCTGAAGCAGGGCGACATGACCGAGGAGACGGTCTTCTCGGAGGACCCGGTAGGCGTGGCAAAGCACTGGCTCGCGCAGGGTGCGCGGCGCCTGCACATCGTGGACCTCAACGGCGCGGTGGCCGGCAAGCCCAAAAATGAAGCTGTGATTCGCGAAATCGTGCGGACGGTGGGAGACGATATTCCGGTTCAGCTCGGTGGCGGGATTCGCGATCTCGACACTGTCGAAGCCTACATCGACGCAGGCGTGACCTACGTGGTGATCGGCACTGCCGCCGTGAAGAATCCGGGGTTCCTCCAGGATGCCTGCGCAGCCTTTGCCGGACACGTCATCGCGGGGCTCGATGCGAGGGAAGGCAAGGTCGCGATCGAGGGCTGGTCGAAGATGACTCGCCACGACGTCCTGGATCTTGCGCGAAAGTTCGAGGAGTACGGAGCCGAATCGATCATCTACACTGACATCGGCCGCGACGGCATGCTGACCGGAGTGAATGTCGACGCGACCGTACGGCTAGCGCGGGAATTGCGCATTCCGGTGATCGCAAGTGGCGGCCTGACCGATATTGCGGGCGTCAAGGCACTGTGTGAGGTCGCGGAGGAAGGGATCATGGGTGTGATCACCGGGCGCGCGATCTATCAGGGCACGCTGGACTTCAAGAAGGCCCAGGCCGAGGCGGACAAGCTCACCAAGCAGGAGTGAGCGGCGCGGAACGTAGCTGCCTGCGCACCCGCACTGCTGCCTACCCAAACCGGGATTTCCGGTACTCGCTGCCGGCCTTCGCCCAGGAACTTTCATGTCGCTAGCCAAACGCATCATCCCCTGCCTCGACGTCGATCGCGGCCGCGTGGTGAAAGGCGTCAATTTCGTCGGCCTGCGCGACGCAGGGGACCCGGTCGAGATCGCCCGGCGCTACGACGACCAGGGCGCGGACGAGCTCTGCTTCCTGGACATCACCGCCAGCTCGGACGACCGCGACACGATCCTGCACGTGGTGGAGGAGGTAGCCGCGGAGGTCTTCATCCCGCTCACGGTGGGCGGCGGCGTGCGCAAGATCGACGACGTGCGCAACTTGCTGAATGCCGGCGCCGACAAGGTTTCCATCAATACCGCTGCCGTGCAACGCCCGGAATTTGTCGCCGAGGCGACCGGCCGGTTCGGCGCGCAATGCATCGTCGTCGCAATCGATGCGAAACGTGTTGCGGATCGCTGGGAGGTCTTCACGCACGGTGGGCGGCGCTCGACCGGACTCGATGCCGTCGCATGGGCGCGCCGGATGCAGGCGTTGGGCGCAGGCGAACTCCTGTTGACCAGCATGGACCGCGACGGAACCCGCGAGGGATTCGACTCTGGGTCTCACGCACGCAATTGCGGAGGCGGTGGGCATCCCGGTCATCGCGAGCGGCGGCGTGGGCAACCTGGAGCATCTCGCCGAGGGTGTGATCGAGGGTGGCGCGGACGCAGTGCTGGCCGCCAGTATTTTCCACTTCGGCGAGTTCACCGTCCGGCAGGCCAAGGAGTGCATGGCCGCCCGCGGGATTGAAGTCAGGCTTTGAGAGCAAAAGCGGAACGTCACGAACAGGAGGAAACCGGCTGGTTTCCTCGAAAGCTAAGGCAGAAGGATACGAACAGGAGGAAACCGGCTGGTTTCCTCCCGTTACCCTCCTTCCCGCTAAATGCAGCGCCTCGCAGGTGCGCCAGTGATGAACGATAATCTGGGCATGACTTGGCTCGACGAAGTGAAATTCGACGCTCAGGGGCTCGTGCCGGCGATCGCGCAGGATGCGGCGTCCGGGAAGGTGCTCATGGTGGCCTGGATGAATCGCGAGGCGTTGCGGCAAACCGTCGCGGACGGCGAGGCGGTATATTGGTCGCGCTCGCGCGGGCGCCTGTGGCACAAGGGCGAGGAATCGGGGCATACCCAGCACGTGCGCGAGGTGCGGCTCGACTGCGACGGCGACGTGATCCTGCTCACCGTCGAGCAGATGGGCGGCATCGCGTGTCACACGGGTCGGGAGCGCTGTTTCTTCAGGAAGCTCGTGGCCGGGCGCTGGGAGCCGGTCGAGCCGGTGCTCAAGCAACCGGAAGAAATCTACCGCGGGCGCGAACCGCAGGATTGAGGAACGCCACGATGGACAAGGCACAGGCAGCGCAGGTGCTCGAACGCCTCGCCGCGGTGATCGAAAGCCGCAAGTCGGGCGACCCCGACCAGTCGTACGTGGCGCGACTGATGGCGCGCGGCGAGGACGCGGTGCTGAAGAAGATCGGCGAAGAGGCGACGGAAGCTGTCATGGCGGCCAAGGACGGCGATCGGCTGCGCATCGTCGGCGAGATGGCCGATCTGTGGTTTCATTGCCTGATCGTCCTCGCGCATTTCGGACTCGGGCCGCAGGATGTGCTGATGGAACTGCGCCGTCGCGAGGGCATTTCCGGAATCGACGAGAAAGCCGCCCGCCAGGACGGCATTCGCATCGAGGCGGAGCGCGGCGACTGAGGCCGTCCGCTGCGGGAATCTTTCCAGCTTCCGGTGGTCAAGTTGGCAAGGAGCGGGCGCAGGCGAGCGTGGAAATGAGCGTGGATAACTGCATCTTCTGCAAGATCGTCCGGGGAGAGATCCCGTGCAAGAAGGTCCACGAAGACGCGGATCTTCTGGCCTTTCACGACATTCATCCCGTGACACCGGTCCACTTCCTGATCATCCCCAAGGTGCACATCCCGTCCCTCTCGGAGGCAGATCCGAGCCACGCCCCGGTACTCGGGAAATGCCTGGCGATCGCCGGGAAGCTCGCGGCCGCGCAGGGCTGCGCGGAGGGCTTCCGGACCATCATCAATACGGGGCGAATCGGTCGGCAGGAGGTGTATCATGTACACATCCACGTCCTCGGTGGGCCGGAGACTTTACCGCCGATGATCGTGAGGCGAAATTAGCGCGTCGTTGCGCGAATGGTGCAGAAAACCATCGCCATGCACGGTTTGGCCCCGCTCCATTGCGCGGCGGAGCAGCCGGTGCAGGGGCAGAGCGTAGGAGAGTTGTCATGGGTTCATTCAGCATCTGGCACTGGTTGATCGTCCTGCTAATCATCGTTCTGGTGTTCGGGACCAAGAAGCTGCGTAACATTGGCGCGGACCTGGGCGGCGCCGTGCGCGGTTTCAAGGACGGCGTGAAGAGCGGCAGCAGCGAGGATTCCCCGGCGGCGCCCTCGCAGCAGGTAGGCGGTCACACGATTGACGCCGAGGTCAAGAAGGAATCGCAGACCAAGGCGTGACACGCGACCGCGGTCGGGGTCGAATCCTCTAGATGCCGGGGCGACCCGGCGTCTTTTTTTCCCCTCCCGTCGATCCCCGCTCACTCGCGCCAGCCGCTCTGCCCTACCGACCATGTTCGACATCGGTTTCTCCGAGCTCTTCGTCATCATGCTCGTGGGACTTCTGGTCATCGGACCGGAGCGTCTTCCCAAGGTCGCCCGAACGCTGGGGGCCCTGTTCGGACGCCTGCAGCGCTACGTGAACGACGTCAAGGCCGATATCAGCCGCGAAGTGGAGCTCGATGAGCTGCGCAAAATGAAGACCGAATTCGAGGACGCCGCGCGTTCGGTGGAGAAATCGGTAAGCGACGAGATGCGCAGCACGAAGGACGAACTCAATCGATCGATCGCGCCACCCGAGAGCGTATCGAACGCCGATCCTGCGTCAGGGGCACCGCACGCGCCTGGCCCGGATGCGTCGACCGACGCCCCTGCGCCGGACAAGGCTGCGCCGGACGCGCAGGCGAAGGCCTGACCGGGGCCGGTGGATATGGACGCGAAGCGACCGTCGGAGAATTTCCAGCAGGACACTTTCATGTCCCATCTGGTGGAGCTGCGCGATCGCATGCTTCGCGCGCTCATCGCCATCGGGGTCGTGTTCATCGCACTGTTCATCTACCCCGGCCCGGGTGAGATCTACGACCTCCTCGCGCTTCCGATGATCAAACAGCTGCCCGCGGGAACCACGATGATCGCGACCGGGGTGGTCAGTCCCTTCGGCACGCCGATCAAGGTGACCGGGATGGCCGCATTCCTCGTGGTATTGCCGTACGTGCTCTACCAGGCCTGGGCGTTCGTCGCGCCGGGGCTCTATCTGCACGAGAAGCGCCTGGTGATGCCGCTCATCATCACGAGCACTGTCCTGTTTCTCGCCGGCGTCGCGTTCTGCTACTTCTTCGTCTTCGGCCAGGTGTTCAAATTCATCGCCGCATTCGCGCCGAAGAGCATCACGCCCGCGCCGGACATCGAACAGTACCTGTCGTTCGTCCTGACCATGTTCCTGGCGTTCGGCCTGGCGTTCGAAGTTCCGGTTGCGCTGATCGTGCTCGTTCGCCTCGGCGTCGTGAAGATCGAGAAGCTCAAGGAGTGGCGCCCGTACTTCGTCGTCGGCGCATTCGTGGTCGCTGCGGTCGTAACGCCGCCCGATGTCGTCTCGCAGCTCGCGCTGGGTATCCCGATGTGCCTGCTCTACGAGCTCGGCATCATCATGGCGCGCATATTTGCCAAGCCGGCTGGCACGACTGACTGGAAAGCGCCGAGCGACTCGGAGATGGACCGCGAGCTCGATCAGGCCGAGCAGGAAAGCCGCGACTCGAAGTAGGGCGGCTGCGCAGCGTCGCTAGCGCGGCCGCACGGGCTTAGGACGCGTGCTGACCGTGAGGCGGAGGTCGATATCGCGCGCTCCGCGGCGAACCCGCATGAGCACGGCATCGCCCGGGTGAAGCTTTGCAACCGTCTCGAGCATCGCGTGCGGGTTGGCGATGGGCTTGTCCTCGATGCTCAGCAGGATGTCGCCCACTTTCGCGCCGGCGCGCGCCGCGGGACCTTCGGGCACGAGTCCCGCGATCTGAACGCCGGTCTCACTGCCGGGCTTCATCGACTTGACCAGATCGGGGGTGAGCTCCCGCGCTTCGACGCCGATGAAGCCGCGCGTCACGCTGCCGGTCGCAATGATCTGTTCCATCACTTCGCGCGCGGTCGAGACCGGCACCGCGAAGCCGATGCCGAGCGACCCGCCGCTGGGCGACAGGATCGCCGTGTTGATGCCGATGAGTTCTCCGGACGCATTGACCAGCGCGCCACCCGAATTGCCGCGATTGATCGCCGCATCGGTCTGGACGAGATTCTCGTAGGTGGTGATGCCGAGCCCCGAACGACCAAGGGCGCTCACGATGCCCATCGTCACCGTCTGACCGACACCGAACGGATTGCCGATCGCCAGGACGACGTCACCGACCTCCACTTGCGCGAGATTTCCGAGGGTGATGGCCGGAAGGTTTTCCGCATCCAGCTTGAGCACAGCGAGATCGGTTTCGGGATCGGAGCCCACGACCCGCGCCCTGAACTTCTTGCCGTCGTTCGAGGCGACATCGATCTCGTCCATTCCCTCCACGACGTGATTGTTGGTGATGACATACCCCGCCGGGCTGATGATCACCCCCGAGCCGAGCCCGGTCGCCCGATTCGGAAGCCCCTGGAGCGCGTCCCCGAAGAACTGCCGGAAGACCGGGTCGTCGAAGAACGGACTGCGCGGGGTCTTGAGCTCGCGCGAGGTGAAGATGTGTACCACGGATGGCAATGCGCGGCGCACCGCCGCGCTGTACGACGTGGTCGACGAGGCAGGCGGGCGCGCACCGTCTTCGGGCGCGGGCGGCGCTTCGCTGAACGCGATGCGGACCGGCGCACCGGCCCCTCCGGCGCGGGTGGGAAGCCATTCGGGCCGCAGGGTGGCGATCACGAACAGCACACCGAGCGCGACGGTGGCGGTCTGGGCAAAGATGAGCCAGAGGGTACGCAGAGACATGACCACAACATTGTAGTGCGCAACTGCGCCGCACCAACGATGTACAGACGTGACGTGCTGCAGGCGCGGCACCCGCCGCCTCCGCGGCACGGTGCCACGCGCAATGCCAGGACGATTCCGGTTGCGCGAGTTTCGCTATTAGGGTCAGTTTAGCTGTAGTTTCAGTGGCTTATAACTGAAAATTTGGATTTGGCCGGTGTGCTCCGGTATAATTCCGCGCTTCGACGGATTCATACACCACTCTGGAGCGTCTTTTCCTCATGAGCAATGCAACCGAAGGGACCATGCAGAATCCTGGCGGCGCATCGTGGAACGAACAGCGCCCGATGGACCCGGGTCGGCGGAACCTGATCATCGGCACGTGCGTGGCGAGCGGAGCAGTCGCTGCCGCAGCCGCCTGGCCGTTTCTTGACAGCTGGTCGCCTTCGGAGCGTGCGAAGGCACTGGGGGCACCGGTCACGGCCGATATCGCCACGCTCGAGGTCGGGCAGCAGATGACCGTAGCGTGGCGCGGCAAGCCGGTCTGGATCATTCGTCGCTCCAAAGAGATGCTGGCAGATCTCTCGAAGGTTAGGCCGTTCCTCTTGGACCCGGACTCGAAGGTTGCCAATCAGCCAGCGTATGCGACGAACCCGACGCGCTCGATCAAGCCGGAGTACTTCGTCGTCATCGGCATCTGCACGCACCTCGGCTGCTCCCCCACCGACAAATTTGCGGTCGGGGAGCTTGGCCCGGACTGGGAAGGCGGTTTCCTGTGCCCGTGCCACGGCTCGAAGTTCGATCTCGCGGGCCGCGTGTTCAAGAACATGCCGGCGCCCGACAATCTGGTGGTGCCGCCGTACAAGTTCGTTTCCGACACCAGCGTCCTCATCGGCGAAGACACCCAAGGAGCCTGACCGATGGCTGAAGCAAAGGCCCCGGCCTACAACGAATCGAGCCTGCTCGGCCGGACGCTCAACTGGATCGACGCGCGATTCCCGCTGACCGTCCTGTGGAATTCGCAGATCGCCGAGTACTACGCGCCGAAGAATTTCAACGTCTGGTACTTCTTCGGCTCGCTCGCCCTGCTGGTGCTGGTGATCCAGATCTTGACCGGCATCTTCCTCACCATGCACTACAAGCCCGATGCGGTGCTGGCGTTCGCCTCGGTCGAGTACATCATGCGCGAGGTGCCCTGGGGCTGGCTGATCCGCTACATGCACTCGACGGGCGCCTCGGCGTTCTTCATCGTGGTGTATCTGCACATGTTCCGGGCGATGCTGTACGGCTCGTATCGCAAGCCGCGTGAGCTCACCTGGATTTTCGGCTGCCTGATCTTCCTCAGCCTGATGGCCGAGGGGTTCTTCGGCTACCTGCTTCCCTGGGGCCAGATGTCGTACTGGGGCGCGCAGGTGATCGTCAACCTTTTCGGCGCGATCCCGCTTGTCGGACCGGACCTTGCCATCTGGATCCGCGGCGACTACGTGATCTCGGATGCGACGCTGAACCGGTTCTTCGCGATGCACGTCATCGCCATACCGCTCGTCCTGCTCGGGCTCGTCGTGGCGCATCTGATCGCCCTGCACGAGACGGGCTCGAACAATCCGGACGGCGTCGAGATCAAGAAGCACAAGGACGCGCGCGGCATCCCGCTCGACGGGATCCCCTTTCACCCCTACTACACGGTGAAGGATCTCTACGGTGTGATGGTCTTCCTGCTCGTCTTCTCGATCATCCTGTTCTTCGCACCCGAGATGGGCGGGTATTTCCTCGAGTACAACAACTTCATCCCCGCGGACTCGCTCAAGACGCCGCCACACATCGCGCCGGTCTGGTATTTCACGCCTTACTACTCGGTGTTGCGGGCGACGACGGACAGCATCATGTGGGTGCTTTCGATCGGCGTGGCGGTGCTGGCCGCCATGACGATGCTGCGCGTGCGATCTAGTCCCTTGCGGGGCGCAATCGCGGTCGCGGCCCTCGTCGTGATCGTCGGTTTCTTCACCCTGGATGCCAAGGTATGGGGCGTCGTGTTCATGGGCGTTTCGGTCTTGGTCTTCTTCGCGCTGCCCTGGCTAGACCAGGCGCCGGTCAAATCGATCCGCTATCGCGGGCCAATTTATCGAACCTTCCTTGCCCTGTTCGTCGTCGTGTTCTTCATCCTCGGGTACCTGGGGGTGCTCGCGCCCACGCCAGGGCGCACGCTGGTCGCGCAGATCTGCATGCTCGTCTACTTCGCGTTCTTCTTCCTGATGCCCTGGTACACACGTTGGGACAGTTACCGGCCCGCGCCGGAGAGGGTGACCAAATGAGCGGCCGCACGTTCATCCTGACGTTCACCCGCGTGTTCAGTCGAATTGGAACGCATGCAGTCGCCGCGCCGCTTCTGGCACTCGCGATTGTGCTGGTGCCTGCGGGCGCATCGCAGGCGGCCGAGACCGAGGTCGTGCTCGATTCCGCGTACGTCGACGTTTCAAACGTCGCAAGCCTTCAATCCGGGGCGCGGACGTTCGTGAACTACTGCCTCGGGTGCCACGGCGCCGGGCTGGTGCGCTACAACACCCTGCTCGGCCTCGGCCTCACCGAAACGCAGATCAAGGACAACCTGATGTTCACGGGCGAGAAGATCGGGGAGTACATGCGTACCGCGATGCCTGCGCGGGATTCGAAGAATTGGTTCGGCGTCGCACCGCCCGATCTGTCGGTCATTGCACGCTCGCGCGGCGCCGACTGGCTCTACACCTACCTGCGCGGGTTCTACCGCGATCCCGAGTCACCCACGGGCTGGAACAACACGGTATTTCCGAACGTCGGCATGCCGCACGCCCTGTGGCAGTTGCAGGGTGAGCGCGTCAGGAAAGAGGTGCCGGTCATGCGGGAAGGCAAGGAAGTCCGCGACGAGCACGGCGGTGTGCTGACGACCGTGACATTCGAGACCGTCCGCCCAGGCACAGAGACCCCCGCCGAGTACGACAAAACCGTCCGGGACCTGGTGAATTTCCTGGTCTGGATCGGCGAGCCGGCCCAGGCGAAGCGCAAGGAGCTCGGCGTTTTCGTCCTCCTCGCCCTAGGCATTCTGATTCTGCTCTCGTATCTGCTCTACAAGAACTACTGGAAGGACGTGCACTAGCTGCTTCCGGATATCGGGAGGCGGGCAATACTGCCGCCCCCCTCCGCCACGCGCACGAGTCGATAGAGGCGAGCCTCGGGCGTTGAAATCGTATCGCGCCTCCGCCACCACAGCCTGACATCCGGAGCGATCAGCCAGTCTCGCTTCGCAAGGACCGATCTATGATGAACCTATATTCCGGCACGACGTGCCCATTCTCGCAGCGCTGCCGCATCGTGCTCTACGAGAAGGGCATGGATTTTCAGATCATCGACGTCGACATGTTCAACAAGCCGGAAGACATCGCGGTGATGAACCCGTACAACCGTCTTCCGGTACTCGTCGAGCGCGACCTCATCCTCTACGAGGCGAACATCATCAACGAGTACATCGACGAGCGCTTTCCCCATCCGCAGCTGATGCCGGCGGACCCGGTCATGCGCGCGCGGGCACGACTGTTCCTTTTCAGCTTCGAGGTGGAGCTGTTCAGCCAGGTCGACCTGATCGAGAACGGCAACGCCAAGCAGCAGGACAAAGCGCGCAGCCAGGTGGCCGACCGGCTGACCGAGCTGGCACCGGTCTTCACCAAGCAGAAGTACATGCTCGGTGACGAGTTCTCGATGCTCGATGTCGCGCTCGCCCCCCTGCTGTGGCGGCTGGACTTCTACAACGTGAGCCTGCCGAAATCGGGTGCTCCGCTGATGAAGTACGCCGAGCGGATCTTCAGCCGTCCGGCGTTCATCGATGCGCTGACCCCGGCCGAAAAAGTCATGCGCAAGTGACCGCGACGAGCGGGCCCGGCGTCGCGCCGCTGTGCGGCCGACGCCATTGATGGGTCTGCTCGCGCCGCGACCTCACCGATGTCCGAGCCTACTCCTACCAAGCCCTATCTCCTGCGCGCGCTGTACGAGTGGTGCGTGGACAACGGCTACACCCCCTATGTATCCGTCAGCGTCGACGACACGACGAGCGTTCCGCAGGAGCACGTCCGCGACGGGGAGATCGTTCTGAACATCGGCCCGCTCGCCACCAGCCGCCTGAAGCTCGGCAACGAGGCGATCGAGTTCTCGGCGCGGTTCAGTGGCGCGGCGCGGGAGGTCTACATCCCCGTGTCGAGGGTCGCCGCGATCTACGCGCGCGAGAATGGCCAGGGCCTCTCGTTCGAGCTGGAAGACACCCGGCCCGGCACGACGGGCGAGGGACCAGCGTCGCAATCCGACGACATCGCGGGCGGGCCGGCAGAGCCCTCCGATCCGCCTACGCGGCCTACGCCGGGACGCCCCGCGCTGAGGCGGATCAAGTAGCTGCCCGATTTTGCGGGCGGACTGAGTCGTCCCGAGTGGTTGGTAGCCCGGGTGCGCTCCAGCTCGGCACAGCCCGTAGAGTCGTTTCACATCACAACGTTAGCGACCTGGCGTCATCGATCGAGTGGACGAGATCGCGTCTCGCGAGACCTGCGCGATGGCCCGTGATCGAGGTCCCGACGGGTGCTCGGAGACGACTCGTGCATCGTGTGCGAGCGGTCACGCACGTCGTCGATGCGCGGTCACCGGCGCCCTGAGCGACTTCACCCTTCTCGGTAGTCGATCGCCCTCTCGAAGATTCCCCTCTAAAGGGGGTGCAATTTCCCATGACACGTGGGTAGAATATGGCGAGCCCGCGCCGGTAGCCCGGAGGAGGGCCCGACACCGATAACCATCTACGGGAGAAGTGCATGGCCACGAAGAAGAAGTCTGCGAAAAAGGCGGCGAAGAAGTCCGCCAAGAAAGTCGTGAGGAAGAGCCCAGCGCGACGTAAAGTCGCGAAGAAGACTGGCGCCAAGCGCAAGCCAAATCCGGCGTTCATGAAGCCGATGACCCCGAGCGACATTCTCGGCTCGATCATCGGCAATCGCCCGATGCCGCGCACCGAGGTCACCAAGCGGATCTGGGAATACATCAAGAAGAACAAGCTGCAGGATGCGATGAAGCGCACCATGATCAATGCCGACGAGAAGATGCGCGAGCTCTTCGGTGGCAAGCGTCAGGTCTCGATGTTCGAGATGACCAAGCACATCAACAAGCACCTCAAGTAAGCACCGAGGTTTCCGCGCAGACGCCCGCCGGGCTTGCCCGCGCGGGCGTCTGCGTCTTCGGATCGCAATCACCGGCGTCCGGTCGCCTGCATCCTCGTTGTTCGTACCGGTGCGAAAACGGTGCTGGGTATAATCCCGCGGGCGTGCCGGCTTAGCTCAGCTGGTAGAGCAGCTGATTTGTAATCAGTTGGTCAGGGGTTCGATTCCTCTAGCCGGCACCAT
>CAVTJG010000001.1:0-24057 GCA_963735025.1 uncultured beta proteobacterium | reverse complement strand
GAATTCTGGTGCCGCTGCTCCGTTTGCGATCAGGCTATTCTCCCCTGTGCCAGTGCTTCTGGCCAAATGATGTCTGATCGATTGGAATTGCCGATCCCTTTTCGCCGCTGCGGATCCCGCGTCACTCCGGTGGAGTAGTGCGCACGAGCATTGGGCAGCGAAAAGGCGCCGAAAATGGCAAAGGCCGAACCCCAGCAACTCTCCTAGTTGCCGGCGCATCTCGGCGGCCCACGAGAATCGGCTCACTCGCGCCTTGTCGTCGATGGCCTCGTCGCGCGCCGCCTCGAGCTGAAGCCGGCCGATCTCGCGGCTTTCCCGCCGGCTAAGGTGATCGACGACTTTCTTTGCCTCGAGGGCTGGAGCGTGCCGGGTTTGCATAGGGGGGCGTCCCACTCGCCACGGTGCTCGAGGCCGCTCGCTAATCGTCGGCCCCCTGCTGAACGGGCGAATGCGCCCCGCTAGCAGATCCTCGAGCCGAGTCTACCGGGCGCTATAACCGCGCTTCGACGCGCATCACCAGCGTGCTCCGCGCCCCGTGGGAATTTCGCCTTCACCGCATCCTCGACTTCGCCCGATCCGACAATGTCGCCGGCCCCGTGAGGAGATGGCCCTGACCCGCAGCACGCGAGCGAGATCCTCGGGCGGAAATAGACCACTCCAGAAAGTCGCTATACGCCTGCCGACACCGCTCGCGCGTCTCATCGTAGGCGGCAAACTGATCGCGGAGAACGGCATCGGATTGCGGATTCCAAACCGGTTGCACCCCACCTGCATGATTGTCCCTCGGTTGCTCAATTGTTGGTGGGCGATCCGCTCAAGTCATGACGCAGCGAAACGGTTCTGGAGGCCTTCGGCGCGCTCACGCTTCGCCCAGCCGGCGCAAGCGCTGTGAAACGGTCGTTGCGCGGCCAAGCCTCGACGCGTATTGTACGGACAAGAATACAATTCGGAATTCGCCATGCTCGACCGCGTACTTCTCCAGGCGCAGAACGAGTTCGAAGCGCATCTGGTGCGCCTGCAGCGTTACATCCGCCAGCCGTCCGTGTCGGCCGAGAACCAAGGTGTCGAAGAGATGGCGAAGCTGGTAGCGGACGAGATCAGCGCGTACGGCGGTGTCGGGCGTGTGGTGAAAGGGAAAGAGTTCCCGATCGTCTATGGCCGCTTCGACGTCGGCGCGCCGCGCACCATGGTGATCCACTCGATGTACGACACGACGCCCGCAGACGAATCCAGCTGGGTCGTGCCGCCTTTCGAGGCCCGGCGCGTGAAAGAGTTCGAAGACCTCGGCGAATGCATCATAGGGCGCGGGGCGGAGGACACCAAGGGTCCGCTCGCTACCGTCATCAGCGCGACTGCTGCCTATCGCACAGCCGGCGTTCCGCTTCCGTGCAACATCGTGATGATCTTCGAGGCGTCGGAACTCGGCAGTGGCAGTCTGCCCGGCTTCGTGAAAGAGCACGCGGACGAGCTGCGTGGAGCGCAGGTTTGCTTCTGGCCGTGGCACTCGCAGCGCTCCGACGGCTCGCAGGTTGTGTTCCTGCGCCTCAAGGGCCTGATGACCGTCAAGCTACGCTGCCGCGGCGGCGACTGGGGCGGGCCGCGCGGGACGGAACTGCACGGTGCGCACGCTACCTGGATCGCGAACCCTGCACACCGCCTCGTTGCGGCGCTCGCCAGCATGAAGACCGCCGATGACAACGACGTTGCGATCGAAGGATTCTACGCGGGGCGCACACCGCCGACGCCGGGCGACGAGGCGCTCGTCAAGGCCTTGGTAGAGCGCTTCGATGGGAAGCGGGTACTCGCCGACCTCGGCGTCGCGCGCTTCAAGCAGGGTTCGATTGAGGCGGCGATTCGCGCGCACTGCTTCCAGAGCGAATTCAACGTGGCTGGACTGAAGTCCGGGTACGTATCCGAAGCCGGTCACAAGGTAATCGTTCCGCACGAGGCTGTGGCGGCGCTAGACATGCGACCACTCGATGGGATGACCGTGGAGGGCATGGTCGCCGCGATGCGGCGCCACCTCGAGCGGCACGGCTTTCCCGATGTGAGCGTCGAGTTGATGAACGGTTACGTTGGCGGCGGCTCGCCGCCCGAAGACTGGGCCGTCAAGGAACTCCTCGCCACCTACGGCGACTGCGGGATCGAGCCGGAGGTGTGGCCACGGGAGGCGATCGCCATCGCGGCGAAACTCTTCACGGACCTCGGCATGTCGTGGATCGCGACGCTGCCGGGACACGCCAACCGGCGGCACTCCGCGAACGAGTACATTCAGGTGAAGGGATATCGGCAAGCGATCGAGTTCACGGTGCGCCTGTTCTGGCGCATCGCGCACGCGAAACGCGACTGAAAGGCACGGGAATGGAAGAACTGCGCCAGATCGCCCTGAACGGGATGCTTGGTTATGGTTACGAGCCAGCGAGCCTCGCCGCCGGCATAGCCGAGCATCCGCACCTCGTGGGCGGTGACTGCGGCTCGACCGACGCCGGGCCCTACTATCTGGGCGCCGGGCAGTCCCTGGTACGGCCGGAGCAGGTGAAGCGCGACCTGCGCCCGGCGCTCATGCAGGCGCGCGCGGCGGGCGTACCGCTCCTCTTCGGTTCCGCGGGCTTCGGCGGCGCACGACCGAACCTGGATGCGATGCTCGCCATGCTGATGGACATCGCCACGGAGGAGAAACTTCATTTCCGCCTGGCTGTCGTGCGCGCAGATGTGTCCACGCAGACGGTGCTCGATGCACTCGACGCGGGGCGCATCCGCCCGATGCCCGGCGCGCCGCCGCTCAGCGCGGACGCAGTCAGGCAAAGCTCGCAGATCGTCGGACAGATGGGCACCGAGCCGCTGGCAGCCGCGCTCGACGCGGGTGCAGATGTGGTGCTGGCGGGACGCGCCTGCGACACTGCTATCTACGCGGCGCTGCCGATCGCCAAGGGCTACGACCCAGCGCTCGCACTTCACATGGCAAAAATCATGGAATGCGGCGCGCAGTGCGGGATCCCGCTCGCGCCGAACGATTCACTGCTCGGCGTCATTCGCAAGGATCATTTTCTCATTCGGCCACTCGCGCCGCACCGTACGGTCACTACCGAGTCTGTCGCCGCGCACACCATGTACGAGCAGGGCAATCCGTTTCTGCTCCACGAGCCCGAGGGTACCGTGGACCTTCGGCAGGCGGATTTCGAGCAGGTCGACGCGCAAACCGTGCGCGTCTCCGGCGCCCGCATGCTTCCGGCGCAGGGTCCGCCGACGATCAAGCTTGAAGGCGCGAGACGCCAGGGCGCGCGCACCTTCACCATTGCCGGCATCCGCGACCAGTCGATCATCGCGAACCTGGATGCGATCGAGCGCGAGGTACGTGCGGCGGTTCGCAGAAACCTCGATGTAACCGTGGCGGACAGTGAATACTCCCTTGGCTTCCGCTACTACGGCCGCGACGCGGTGCTCGGGGAACTCGAACCCGAAACGCGACCGCCGCACGAAGTGGGATTGCTACTGGAGGCAGTCGCGCCTACCCAGGAACTCGCCAACTACGTATTGTCGCTCGCGCGCTCGTCGTTCCTGCACTGCCCCTTCCCAGGCCGGAAAACGACGGCGGGAAACCTGGCGTTTCCTTTCTCTCCCTCTGACGTATCGGCGGGCGACGTCTACGCGTTCAGCATCTACCATTTGATGGAGACGGGCGCCCAGCAGGCGCTTTTCCCGTATGAAATGATCGAGGTCTGACGTGGCGAAACTTGGCGACGTCGTTTCGGTTCTGCGCAGCAAGAACGCGGGGCCGTTCCAGATCACGATCGACCTGATGTTCGCCGATCTCGCCGGCTTTCACCGCGTGATCGGCTCCGGCGTGCTCACCCCTGAGCGGATCAGCGAGCTTTTTCGGGCATCTCCGAACGACGTGCAGGTGATTCCCTTCGAGCGCGTGCGGGCGATCAAGATCACTGTGCCGAGGCGCTGGGGTACGCCGGGCAGCGGCTCCACGGGTGATCGCGACGTATACGGGGCGCAGCAACATGGCCCGCTGGTGGAGATCGAAATACCCTGAAGACCTGCAAGCTCAGTTGATTGGAATGCGTTGCGGCGCTGGCGAGCATTACCGCGCTACACCCGGTTCCGCTCGATGAGCTGCCGCGCGATGATGATTCGCTGCATTTCGTTGGTGCCTTCTCCGATGCACATCAGCGGCGCGTCGCGCACCAGGCGCTCGATCGGGAATTCCTTGGAGTAGCCGTAGGCGCCGTGGATGCGCATTGCCTCGAGCGCGTTCTCGAGCCCCGCCTCGGAGGCAAAGTACTTCGCCATGCCCGCTTCCATGTCGCAGCGCCGGCCCGAGTCGTAGGCCTGCGCGGCGCTCTCGATGAGAAGCCGGGCGGCCTCCACGCGAGTTGCCATCTCGCCCAGCTTCAGCTGAATCGCCTGGTGCTCGCAGATCGGCTTGCCGAAAGTCTTCCGGAGCTGCGCGTAGCGTACGGACTCATCGAGTGCCGCCTTGGCGATTCCGGCGCCGCGCGCTGCGACGTTGATACGTCCGAGCTCGAGCCCCGCCACCGTGCAGTAGAAGCCCTGACCCTCGCCGCCGATCAGGTTCGCCGCCGGAACGCGGAAGTTGTCGAACACGAGTTCCGCCGAATCGATGCCCTTGTAGCCAATCTTCTCGAGCTTCCTCGAGGCGGTGAAGCCTGGACCCTTTTCCATGATGAACATCGACAGGCCTTTCCGCGCCGGCTGCGCTTTCGGGTCGGTCTTCACCAGCACCGCGCAGCAGGTTCCCTCGATACCATTGCTGATCCAGGTCTTGGTGCCATTGATGATGTAGTGGTCGCCGTCGCGCACCGCGCGCATTCGGATTCCAGCGAGGTCGGTGCCTGCGTCCGGTTCGGTGAGCGCGAGCCCTCCGCGCATCTCGCCGGTCGCCATGCGCGGCAGGAAGCGCGACTTCTGCTCCTCGGTGCCGAACTTCTCGACCAGCACCGCCATCATCAGGTGCGAGTTGAAGATGCCGGTGAGCGACATCCAGACCGTCGAAATCATCATCACGATCTTCGCGTAGGTCGAGGCCGAAAGCCCGAGCCCGCCCCATTTCGGGTCGAGCACGGCGCCGAAGAGGCCCATGCTCTTCATCGTCTCGACCATCTCGCGCGGGTAGATATCGTCGTGCTCCAGGCGCATCGCCTGCGGGCGAACTTCCTTCTCCAGCCAGCGCTCGATGGCATCGAGCAGCGCAGCTTCCTCGGCGGGATCGGTGTGGCGCGGCGCGCGCGGTGCGGCAGTGAGGCTCATGACTGTCTCCTCCGTCCCTGGTTCGGCATTCAGTAGCCGGCTTTGACTTCGAGGTCGTTGCCGTCGCGCTTCATGATCAGAATTGTGCGGCTGAATTCTGCCACCTTGACCTTGTCCTGGTTCAGGCCGATCGTCTTCACCGTCACGAGGCCCGCGTTCGGCCGGCTCTTGGAATCCCGCTTGTCGAGCACTTCGGACTCGGCATAGAGCGTGTCCCCTGGAAAGAGCGGATGCGTCATCTTGATGTCGGTCCAGCCCAGGTTCGCGATCGCCTTCTGGCTCACGTCGGTCACGCTCATGCCCACCATCAGCGCCACGGTGAGCGGGCTGCACACGATGCAGCGCCCGAATTCGCTGTGCATGGCATACTCCTCGTCGAAGTGCATCGGGTGGGTGTTCATCGTCAGCAGCGTGAACGAGATGTTGTCGTACTGGGTGATCGTGCGCCCCGGACGGTGCTGGTAGATGTCGCCGACATTGAAGTCCTCGTAATAGCGCCCAAACGACTCCCGAAACGTGCGCTCGTCGATCTTCCTGACCTCGCCTGACATGTCGCTCTCCTCGCGAATCGGTGGAGTTCGGCATAATTGTACGGACAAAACAAAAGAAAAGGAAACCCCGTAGCCAAGCGCGTGAAAGAGGGCCCGTCCACGCCGGTCCGCCCCGGACGCGGGGTTGCCGCAGACGCCGCACCTCGCTACGCGCAGATCGCCGCCGATCTGCGGCGGGCGATCGCGGACGGGCGCTACCCCTTGGGCGCGCGCCTGCCCACAGAGCATCAGCTGTGCGAGCAGCTCGGCGCTTCGCGCTTCACGATTCGCGAGGCGATCCGCGTGCTTTCGACTGCGGGTCTCGTGCGCCGCAAGCCGCGCGCCGGAACGATCGTTGCCGCGCTGCCCGACGATACGCGCTATACGCAGGGTATCGGCTCGATTCGCGACCTGTTCCAGTACGCGCTGACCACGGACTTCCACTACGTCTACATCGGCCGTATCGGGCTCTCCAAGGCGCAGGCGCGCGCCATGATGGCGATCCCCGGCGAGGAATGGATCTACGCCGTGGCGCTGCGGCGCGAAGTGGCAGGCGGAAAGCCGTTCTGCGTGACGAGATTGTTCCTCAATCCGGCGCTCAAGGGTGTCGACCAGAAGTTACGTGGCTCGCGCGGTCCGGTGTACGCGCTGATCGAGCGCGAATACGGCATACGCATCGAGCGCGTCGAGCAAGTGATCGCGAGCGTCGTGCTCGACGAGCAGGACGCGGCAAACCTGGAGGCCCCCGCGGGTGCCCCGGGCCTCTCGATCCGGCGCAGCTATTTCGATCAGGCGGGCCGGCTGGTGGAACTAGCGGACAACGTGCACCCCGCCGATCGCTTCAAGTACCGGATGGAGCTGCGTCGCTAGGGCGTGTCGCTTGACATGCGTGCCGGGGCTCGTTACTGTGGTCCGTACAAATAGCCCCGCGTTACACTTTTTAAGGCGAGCTCCGTCGGTATGCAGCATCTGCCCAACAAGGGCGGGATGGCAGCTCCGACCGACCTGGTCGAGCGGGCGAGCCCGGCAACTCGTCGCCAAGGAGGAGGGCGCAATGAATAGTGCAATTCTCGAACCGCCGACTCCCGCGACCGTGGCAGGCATTGCCGTCACACCCGTCATTTCCGAACAACTCGCGAGTTTTGCCACCGGACTTGCGCTGGAGCGCATACCGCCCGCAGTGCGGTTGCGCGCGAAGCACCTCATCCTGGATGCCATCGGTTGCGCCTTCGCGGCGCGCACGCAGGCGTTTGCCGCCCGGATCGCCGCATCGATCGCCCGAATCGCGGGCGAAGGACCGCGCGGCGTGATCGGTATGGCCTATCGCCTCCCGCTGCGCGACGCGGCGCTCGTGAATGGGATGCTGATGCACGGACTGGACTACGACGATACGCATGCTGCCGGGGTGCTTCATCTCACGGTCTCCACGCTTCCTGCCGGGGTCGCCGCCGCGGCGCACGTTCGCGCCTCGGGCGCCGATCTGCTCGCGGCCTACATCGCAGGGGTCGAAGCGGGCGCTCGCATCGCCAGCGTAGTGAAGGGCGGGCTGCACCAAGTGGGCTTTCACCCGACGGGGGTCATCGGCGCGTTCGCCTCGAGCATCGTCGCAGGGCGCCTGATGAAGCTCTCCGGCGAGCGTCTCGCCGGCGCGCAGGGCATCGCGCTCTCGCTCGCGAGCGGAAGCCTCCAGTTCATCGAGGACGGCTCCTGGACCAAGCGCATCCATCCGGGGTGGGCCGCAGCCTGCGGCATCACGGCCGCGTCACTCGCCGCGGACGACTTTCCGGCGCCGCGCGAGGCCTATGAAGGGCGCTTCGGCCTCTATCGCAGCCACTTGCCACCCGCGGAATTTGCGCGCTGCGATATTTCGCTCGCCACTGCCGGACTCGGGACTGTGTGGGAGGTCGAGAACGTTGCTGTGAAGCCCTTTCCGGCCTGCCACTTCGTTCACGGCTGCGCGGATGCCGCGATTGCGCTGTACCGCACGGGCGTCGATCCGGCGCAAGTCCGCTCGATCCGCGCGCTCGTGCCCGAAGGCGTGGTCAAGTCAGTGTGCGAGCCGGTGGCCGCGAAGCGCCGTCCGAAGAACGAATACGATGCGAAGTTCAGCATTCCCTATGCAGTCGCATGCGGCCTCGCGCGCGGCCGCCTGGGACTGGCCGAGATGCTGCCGCAGGCCTTCACCGATCCCGCGATCGAAGCGCTCATGGACAAGGTCGAGTACGCGGTCGACGGGGCAGCCAATTTTCCACGGCACTATAGCGGCGAAGTGACCGTAACACTGGAGAACGGTCGCACACTGGGCAAGCGCGTCGCGGTCAATCGTGGCAATCCCGACCAGCCGCTCGCGAACGCCGAAATCGAAGCCAAGTACTTCGAGAATTGCGCACTTACGCTCTCTGACGACGCGGCGCGGGGAATCCGCAACATGGTGCTCGGACTCGAATCGCTCGAGAGCGCCGAACGATTTGAAGCGGCGCTCGCTTCTTCCGGAGAAATCCTGTCATGAGCCGACCGAGCCCTGCCGGGCCCCTGCCGCTGACGGGCCTGCGCGTCCTCGCCGTGGAGCAGTACGGCGCCGGCCCCTTCGGCACTTCGTACCTCGCCGACCTAGGCGCCGAGGTGATCAAGATCGAGAACCACAAGGACGGCGGCGACGTCGGCCGACAGGTCGGGCCGCATTTCTTCGGCCCCGGCGACAGCCACTTCTTCCAGACCTTCAACCGAAACAAGAAGAGTGTGACGCTCGACCTGAAGCACCCGGAGGGCAAGGCCGCGTTCGTGGCGCTTGTCAAAGGCGCCGATGCAGTGCTCGACAATCTACGTGGCGACCTTCCCGAAAAGCTCGGCCTCACCTACGATGACCTGAAGCACGCCAACCCGCGCATCGTCTGCGCGCACCTCTCGGCGTACGGCCGCAGCGGTTCGCGCAAGGCATGGCCGGGTTACGACTACCTGATGCAGGCCGAAGCCGGCCACATGTCGCTCACCGGGGAGCCGGGCAGCCCGCCTGCCCGCTACGGGCTTTCGATCGTCGATCTGATGACCGGTCTCGCTGCGGCGTTCGGGCTCCTCTCGGGCGTGCTCAGCGCCCGTGCGACCGGTCAAGGGATGGACATTGACACGTCGCTTTTCGACGTGGCGCTGCACAATCTGAACTACCCCGGCACCTGGTTCCTCAACGCGGGTGCGGTCACTGGCCGTACGCCGCGCTCCTCGCATCCGAGCCTCACGCCGAGCCAGCTCTACCGCACAAAGGATGGCTGGATCTTCATTATGTGCAACAAGGAAAAGTTCTGGGGCGTGCTCTCCGAGGCGCTCGGTAAGCCGGAGTGGGCCGCCGATCCCGATTTCGCCACCTTCAAGGCGCGTCTTGCCAACCGGGAGCGCGTAACGCAGATGCTCGACATGGCGCTCATGACGCGTACCACGGCCGAGTGGATCGAGCGCTTCGCTGGTAAGGTCCCGGCGTCGCCCGTGTTCGACGTGGCCCAGGCGCTGGAAAGCGAATTCGTTGCGGAGCGCGACGGCGTTGTCGAGTTCGTCTACCCCGACGGGCGCAGCGCGCGCATGATTGCCGCGCCGATCCGCGTGCCCGGGGTCCCGTCTCCCACGCACGCCGCGCCGCGGATCGGCGCGCATACCGACGCGCTGCTGCGGGAAGCGGGCTATACGGACGCGCGCATTGCCGAATTGCGCGCGGCCGGAGCGATCGCCGCCGCCGATGCAACGCCAAGCGCGCCCGTGAGCGAATCTGTCGCGCTGTCGGCGGCCGGTTGACTGTCTGCTCCCGCGACCAGCCATGAGCACCGCTGTCGTGCTTTGCGAAACGGATCGCCGCGGTGTGGCGACGGTGACGCTCAACCGCCCCGAGGTCAACAACGCCTACAACGCCGACGTCGTCCAGGCACTGCTCGACATCTTCGGCGCCCTAGCCGGCGACCGCGCCGTTCGAGCCGTCGTCATCCGCGGCAGCGGCAGGCACTTCCAGGCGGGCGCCGACCTCAAATGGCTCCAGGAGATCGGCCGCATGGACTCCGGAGCAAACCGCGCAATCTCGCTCAAGACCGCGGCAGCCATGCGCGGGCTGAACGAGCTGGACAAGCCCACCCTCGCGCTCGTTCAGGGCGCCTGTGTCGGCGGCGGCACCGGAATCGTCGCGTCCTGTGACATCGTCATCGCCGAGCGCACTGCGACCTTCGCGATCAGCGAGGCGCGCTGGGGCATGGCCGCGACCATCATCTTTCCGCAGTTGAACGCGGCACTCGGCGTCCGCCAGGTGCGCAGGTACGCCCTCACGTGCGAGCGCTTCGACGCCGGGCGCGCGCTAGCCCTCGGACTGGTGCACGAAGTGTGCGAGCCGGGCGCGCTCGACGCTGCCGCAGCGCCGATCATCGACGGCCTGCTCAAGGCCGGGCCGGAAGCGCTCGTGCTGACCAAGCGTAGTGCCATGGCTACGGCGGGCGCGACGACGAGCGACGCCGAGTTTGAGCGGCTGGTCGCCGAGCACGCCGCCAAGCGCCGCACGGTCGAAGCTGCCGAGGGGCTCGCCAGCTTCGCGGAGAAGCGCGACGCGAGCTGGTATCCACGTTGAATCCGCCGAGCGCATCCACATGAGCGTCAGGCGAAAACGTGAAAGTTGGTTCGAATGCAGGAAGGCGCAACGGCAGATTGCGCTCGAGGCACTCTGGCCGCTCACAGCGGCGGTGCCCGCCGCGTCCAGTCGGTCGATGCCTCGTACGCCGCGCCGACGCGAAAAAGGGTCGTCTCGGCAAACGGTCGTCCGATCAGCTGAAACGCGGTAGGAAGACCGTTCGCGTCAAAACCGGCCGGCAGGGAGAGCCCCGGCAGTGCGAGGTAGTTGAACGGGCGTGTGCAGCGACTCAAGCCCGCGAGCAGCTCTGCAAATCCTTCCCGATCCTCGACATCCGTGGCCGCGATCGTGGGTAGCGCGATCGGTATGGCCGGCGCGTGCAGCACGTCGCATTGACCGAAAACGGAGCCGACAAAGTTTCGGATGATTCCCGGTCGGAGTTGCGCTGCGCTCAAGTACTGAGTGGCCGAGTAGGCGAATCCTAGCTCCAGGCGGGCGCGAATTTGCGGGCCGTAGTCCTGCGGACAATCACGCAGCCAGGCCTCGTGCAGAGTGGCCGATTCGGCCCCCTGCAGCGCATTGGCGAGCCCGGTCAGGTACTCGTGGTCGGGGACACGGACACGGACGCGCCGGGCGCCCAGCGACTCGAACACCGCGAGACTCGCCTCCAGGCGTTCGCGAATCTCGTCCTCCACAGTATCGTAATAAAAGTCATCCGGAATACCGATCCGCAGCCCGTCGATGTCTGGCGTCAGAGTGGCCGCTTCGTAGTCGGGCACCGGCCGCCGACTGCTGGTGGAGTCCCGCGGATCGTGGCCAGCGATGACGCCCAAAACGCGCGCGCAGTCGCGCACGGTCCGTGCGAGCGGCCCGACATTGTCTAGCGAGAAGGAGAGCCCCATCACGCCGTAGCGACTAACCCGGGTCTGGGTCGGCTTGAGGCCGACCACGCCGCAGGCCGCTGCAGGCAAACGGACCGAGCCGGCCGTATCGGAGCCGAGCGCGGCGAACACCAGCCGCGCCGCGGTGGCGGCGCCAGAGCCGCTCGACGACCCTCCAGTAATGTACTCGGGGTTCCACGGATTGCGTGCGGGGCCGTAATGACTGTTGTGCCCGCTCGGGCCGAGCGCGAACTCAGCCATGTTAAGGCCGCCAAGATGCAGCGCGCCGGCCGCCTCCAGACGTTCGAGCACCGTTGCCGTGTGCGCGGGTCGGAAGTCTCGGCGGATTCTCGAGCCGCACGTGGTGACAACCCCTTTACGGTAGAACATGTCCTTGTGGGCGAGCGGCACGCCGTGCAGCGGGCCGAGCATCTCGCCGCTCGCGCGCTTGGCATCGGCACGGTCGGCTTGTGCAAGGGCGTCATCAGGGTCGAAGCTTATGAAGCAGTTAAAGCGGTGACGCAGGCGCTCGATACGGGCGATGCAGGCCTCGGTCACCTCTCGTGCACTCGCCTCGCCTGAACGGACGGCTTCTGCCACTTCGACCAGCGTCAGCGCGGCGAAGTCCGTGCTCATCGATCGTCGTCGGCGAGCTCGTTTAGAACGCCCTCGAGGGCATCCGGCTCCGTGTCGAACAGCGAGCTCCCGACGCCGAGCAACGCATCGGCTGTAGTGCCGCTGGTTTTTGACAAGCGGGAAAGCGATCGCTCCGAGAGCTCAATGCGTTGCATCTCGCGCAGGTACGCGCGCATGGTCTCGTCGCTCGGATTCACAGCCGCACAGGGTCCGGACTTCCCGAAATAGGTGGAGCGTCGCGCTATTTCTTCTTCAGGACGTCTTCGTATTTAGCGCAGTCCAGGCGCTCCACCGGGTCGCTTCCGGAAGCGAGCCGGGCAGAAGCTGCCCGGCTGTCCGCCATGTACCGATCGACCCAGGGACGCGCATCTTCTGGCAACTTGCCCTTGAGGTACTCGGCGACATTGTTTCCGATGGTCGACTGCAAGGGTTTGACCTCCGCGGGCGTGGCGACGTAGACGCCCGGATCGGACGGGCTTTTCGCCTTGAACGCCTGAATCGAAAACTGATCATTGCACCAGTTCAGCTCGTTTTGGTAGTTGATGGCCTGGGTGGTCAGCTCTCTGATCTTGTTCTGCGTGTCGCGGTTCAGGCGGTTGAACCATCGTGCGCTGGCGCCGACCCAGTAGGCATCGAATGTGACCGTGGAAATGCCCGCAACGGTGTAGTAAGGCGCCTGCTCGCGAATTGAGCGCCAAGCCCCGATCGATGTAACCACGCCGTCGAGAACTCCGGACTCGAGCGCGCTCGGCACCTCGCCGAACGCCATCACCACCGGAGAGGCACCCCAGGAAGCTACTACCGGGTTAATTGTTGCAGTGAAGGTGCGAATCTTCTTGCCCTTCAGGGAATCCATGGTCAGCAACCGCTGCTTGCCCGCTATGTCGAGCGCGAAGCTCAGATCCGCGAACCCAAAAGGAACAATACCGTGCTTCTCGCTCAGCCGCGCGAGCAGCATTTTCCCCGTGGCTTGGTTCTGGAGGTCGTGGATGGCCGCGACGGTGGTGAGCGCGCCGGGCTGACCGATGATGCTCAGCCAGATGTCGTTTGCCGCGGTCTTGCCGGCGATGAGCCACCCCATCTCTAGGTTCCCCTGGGTCATGGCCTTCATGGCGTCAGGGTCCTTGTAGAGCGCACCAGCGAAGAAGTTACGCACTTCGCTGCCTTTCGGGAACTGCGTCTCAACCTGCTCCTTGAACCAATTCATCGCGATGGCCGTCGGGTGAGGGGGCGGCGGCAGATCGGCCGAGAAACGGATGGTCACTTTCTGCAACTCGGCATTGGCTGCGGTTGACACTCCTGCCAGCGCCGTGCAAGCGGCGAACGCACAGATCGCGACGGCCGACGTGGGACGAAGGCAATTTTTTCTCATGATCTCCTCCTCATTCGCATCGAGTCGACATGCAAGACAACATCGGCAGCCGAACCGGACGGATTTAATGGTACGGACAAATACTTCAGAAGTAAAGCAAGACCTTGTGGCGCAACGCAGCACGGCAGACGGTAGCATGCGGACGCAAGAACCCCAGATGTTCGCTGACGGGGCTCCGGTCACGAGAGGGGTCGGTCGCTTCGCCAGCGCTGCTACTTGAATACGTCGGTGACCAACAGATTCGGCAGCCAGGTCGCGAGGATCGGATAGAAGATCACCAGGATGAGCACCGCGAGATCACCGATGAAGAAAGGCACCGAGCCCTTCAGCACCTGTGTGACCGGGATTTTCGATGTGCTGCTCACTGCAAATAGATTGAGCCCGACTGGTGGCGTCACCACGCTCATCTCAACCGTGAGCGTGAGCATGATGCCGAGGTGCACCGGATCGATCTTGAGCGCGTAGGCCAGGGGGAACACCACCGGTACGGTGAGCAGCACCATCGCGACGCCGTCGACGAACATGCCAAGAAGCATCAGCACACCCATGAATGCGAAGATGAACGTGAGCGGCGTGAGGCCCCAACCGGTAACGACATCCGTGATCTTCTGCGGCCAATAGAGATTTGCTGCGAGAAACTGGAACACGCCCACGCAGCCCACCAGGAACATCACCACCGCGGTCAGGTTGAGCGCGCGGCAGGCGACCGGGATGAGCCCCTTGAAGAATGCCTTGGTATCAGTCAGCACGCCGTAGATCAGCGCGTAGCCGCACGCGGCGGCGGCCGCCTCGGTCGGCGTGAACAGCCCCCCATAGAGCCCGCCGAGGATGACGACCGGCATCCCGAGTGCAGGAGCAGCGCCCTTGAACTGCGTCCAGAGCTGCCGCACATTGAACTCGCCGCGCGGCAGCTTCAGGAACCAGGCGATGATAATCACGCTCACGATGTTCGCGAGCGCAAGCAGCAGGCCGGGCACCACGCCTGCGAAGAACAGGCGCACCACCGAGGTTTCAGTGACGATGCCGTAGAGGATCAGAATGATGCTTGGTGGAATGAGCATGGCGATGCCGCCCGCCGTGGCGACGAGGCCTGCGGCGAGCCAGTCCGGATAGCCGCGCTTGGTCATCTCCGGGATCGCGATCACGCTCATCGCCGCCGCCATGGCGACGCTCGAGCCGGAGATCGCGCCGAACAGCACGCACGCGACCACGGTCGCGACGCCAAAGCCGCCCGGCAGCCAGCCGACCAGTGCGTCGGCGAAGCGGAACAGCTGTGCCACCAGCCCGGTGCGCTCCATCAGGAATCCCGCATAGATAAACAGCGGGATCGCCATCAGCGAGTACTTCGAGATGAAGCTGAAGAATGCGCCGAAGATGACCGTCGGATGGACCAGCGGATCGACCAGAATGTAAGCCAAGCTCGCCGCGCTGAGCGAGATGCCGATCGGCACGCTCAGGACGAGAAGCACAAAGACGACGATCCCTACGATATGCATTCGGACGTCTCGCCGTCGGCAGCCGGCGGACTCAGTCCGGCATCCGGTCGAGCAGCAGCTTTTCCTCGGGCACTTCGCGGCCGCGCAGCTTCTGGATCTCAAACCAGATCTGGAACGCCATCGTCACCGCCATGAAGAGAAAGCCAAGTAGGAGCGCAATCAGGAACGGCGCCATCGGGAAGGCGAGGCTCTCGGTGCGGTTTCCGTAGTTGAGGCTGTCCTTGACCTCGGGGATGCCCCACCAGACCGCCGCGACCATGAATACCAGGGAGATCACCAGAGCGATGAGCTTGATGACCTCGGCGGCCCGCCGCGCGCGCGGCCCGCCTGCCTGCAGCAACTCCAGCAGGACGACGACGTTCAGGTGCTCGTTATGCCGCTGCGAGATTCCGAAATACAGGAAGATCGCGCTCATGATGAAGAACGTGACCGCATCCTGCTGCCACTCGAAGGACACACCGAATGCGTAACGGCGCACGACCTCGAGCAGCGCAAGCAGCGTGCAAGCGATCAGCACGAGCGCCGCAGCAGGCGCCAGGACCTTGTCCTGGAGCGCGCGCCAGATGGCGAAGGCTTTCTCCACTCGCTGGGCTCAGGCGCGTTACGCGATGACGATCTGCGAGGCGTGATTTGAGCAGTCGATCTTCTCGATCCAGGCGCTGCCCGGTCGGTTCTGCTTCCAGAACTCGCGGCGTTCTTGGATGAGGGTATCGACCCGCTCGTTGGCCGCGAAGCGCTGCAACATCTTCTTTGGCTCAGCCTGAGTATTCATTGCGCGCTCGTGCGCACCCAGCGCTGCAGCGGTCTTGCCAAGCAAAGGACGATTAGCAGTACGGCCCACGGCAAGCTCCTACTCACGGTTCCTTGACATCCGGCCTGCTCGGATAGCATTGCCGTGTATTGTCGGCCGGCGGCCGGAGCCCCTTCAGAGGCCGATCAACTGTAGCCGACGCCGTCGAGAAGGGTCAAGCAGACCGGAGAAGAATCCGGCGTTCCCCGCGGAGCTTCAGGGACTCGCGCGGGCTTCGGCGAGCGACAGGAGCCACGCGTGGGCAAGGACCCGCATGAGTGCGACGACGTCGCGCCCTCAGAGGCCACGACCTTAGTGCGCCACGCGTTCCCATACGCTCGCCTCTTTTGCGCGTGGGCTACCGTGTGCGCTTGGACCGGCGCCGCACGGGCGGCTTGGCGCTCGCGACGTGTCGCAGCCCGGCCAGTGCAGGCATCAGTGCCTTCGGGTCCGCGCTCTCGGAGTAGACCGCGTAGGCCGGATAGAGAAACTCCGGCGCCCCGTCGACCAGTCTGAGGCGGCCGGCGCGCAGGTGAGGCTGGATGACATGCAGACGGAAATATCCGGAGCCCCCGACCCTGAGAATGTACTGCAGGCCAAGCGGTCCAAGCCCGACGAAGGTGCCGGGATTGGACCGCTCCGGAAAGGCCATATTGTGGTGCGCGGCGAACTCCGGGCCCCAGTCCACGAGCACGTACTCGCTCGGTCGGCGCGGCTTTCCGCTGTGCGCGGTCGTCACCAGCACGAGCTTCTCTTCCAGCAGCTGCTCGATCCTGAGACCGGGCCGATGCTGCGGCGAATACATGATCGCAATGTCCAGGATTCCTTCGGTGACCTGGTTCATCAGCCCCTCGGGCAAGCCGACCTGGGCGCGGATCGCGAGGTGTGGTGTGGTCTTGCGCATCCAGACCAGCCAGTCGAGGAGCAGGGGGTCCCATAAGCTGAGCTCGCCCCCCACGGCGACCATGGCGCGCAAGCCGGGTGGAACCGCTACCTGATTGCGCGCGCGCTCCCACACCTGGACGAGTGTCGGCGCGTAGCGCAGGAACTGCTCGCCCGCCGCTGTCAGCGATGCACCCGCCTTGTTGCGAACGAAGAGCTTTCTGCCCAGCAACTCTTCGAGCGTTCGCACCCGCACGCTCACTGCGGTCTGCGTCACGTGCAGCCGCTCGGCAGCGCGGACGAACGTCCCGGAGGCCACGATCTCCAGAAAGGTGCGTGCCAGATTGATGTCCATGCAGATTCTCGAGGCGAGCGTAGCGATGAGCTCTGCCTAGTATGAAATTTTCTGCACTGAAACGTCAATTAAACTCGTTTTACTAATGCGTCCGACACGCCGACAATTTGATGCCCCTCCACCCGATGCAACGAAAGTCTGCGATGGCACTCGAATTCCCGGATCTCCCCTACGCTTACGAAGCGCTGGAGCCTCTCGTCTCGGGCACCACGCTGAGGACCCACCATAACAGGCATCATCGCGCGTATGTCGACAATCTCAACGCGCTGATCCGCGGCACCGATCTCGTCGGAAAGACTCTCGAGGAGGTCGTGATGCAATCCGCACAGCGCGCCAAGGCCGATTCCGCGATGACCGCCGTGTTCAACAACGCGGCGCAAGCTTGGAACCACGCGTTCTACTGGCGGTCGCTCACGCCGCGTGGCGGCCACGAGCCGCAAGGGGCTCTCGGGGCGCGCGTCACGGCCGATTTCGGCAGTTATCCCGAATTCACGCAAGCTTTCAAATCCGCCGCGACAAATCACCTCGGCAGCGGATGGGCCTGGCTGGTCGCGGACGGCCCCGCGCTGCGCATTCTGACGACCGACAACGCGGACACTCCGATCCTGCGGGGGCTCGCTCCCCTGCTCGTCATCGACGTCTGGGAGCACGCGTACTATCTGGATCGGCAGGCGGACCGTGCGGGATACGTGAGCGGGGTCGTGACGCATCTGCTGGACTGGGATTTCGCAACGGAGAACTACCGAACGACAACGACGAAGCTGCGGCCCGGCAATCCGATCGGGACCGAGGCGACGGTCGTACGCACCGGCGGCGCGCACATGCAATTCGGGTAGGCGCTCCAGTTCCCGCTTCTCCATGCACTCAAGACGAGCCAAGCGCATCAACGTGCGCGGCGTGCGCCGCCCGATAAGGTTGAAGCGCGTCTACGACGAGCCCGAAGCGCGCGACGGAATGCGGGTGCTGGTCGACCGGCTTTGGCCGCGCGGTATCAGCCGGGACCGCGCGATGGCGGACTTGTGGTTGCGGGACGCTGCACCGAGCGACGTACTGCGCCGCTGGTACGGGCACGCGCCGGATCGCTGGGAGCGCTTCCGGAAGAAGTACCGGGCCGAGCTCGCCGGACGTGTGGAGATCCTGCGCCTGCTTGACGAGCTGCGTCGGCGCGGACCGCTCACCCTGCTCTACGGCGCCCGCGACACCGACCGCAACAACGCGGTTGTGCTTCGCGAAGTCCTCGACGAAAACCGGCCCGGACCGACACCTTCGCGCAACACGGGAAAACAGAATGAGAGCGAAAGACGACTTGTCGACCAAAGTCCTGAACGCGAAGCCGGAAACGCCGGTTCGGGAGATCGCCGCGCTGGTCCGCGGACAGCGAACCAACGCCGTTCCGGTGCTTGAGGACGGCGGCCTGGTCAACAAGCCGGGCGTGCTGCGCCGGCAGGAGGTCGGTGCCGAACGTGGCGAGGATGGCTGGGCTGACGTGCGCACGTGGCGACGCGCGAAGCGCAACGAGCTGATCGCGAAGCGATTGAACACCTCGCGTGCCGAAAGGGCCCGAATTGCATCGATCGTGGGCCAGTTGATCCGCGCGCACGTGCAAGACCTGGACGGCGGCTGCATCGGGCTCTACTGGCCATTCAAGGGCGAGCTCGATTTTCGCGAGTTCGCCGGTGGTTGCATCGAGAAGGGCGCCGAGGCGGCGCTTCCGGTTGTCGTCGAGAAGGGCAAGCCGCTCGAGTTCTGGTCCTGGCGCCCCGGAGCGTTACGCGGTCGCGGCATCTGGGATATTCCGATCCCGGCCGAGCGTGCAACAGTGCATCCGACGGCCTTGCTCGTCCCGCTGGTCGGATTTGACGTCGCCGGGTATCGCCTGGGCTACGGCGGCGGGTACTACGACCGGACCCTTGCGGTCATGACGCCCAGGCCGCTCACGATCGGCGTTGGCCAGGAATCGGGGCGTCTCGAGACAATTCACCCGCAGCCGCATGACATACCGATGGATGCAATCGTGACGGACGCGGGGTTCGCTTGGGTTGGACGTCCCCCGGCGCAGTTGGGACGAGCGGCCCAGGCTGGAGAAAAGCAATGAACGGTAAACGCGACCCTTCAGGCGCAGCGTTCGAGTGCTTTCTCAGTGCGAGGGACGAGACGGATCCGGGTTTCTTGAGCCGCGCAGAGATACTGTCTCTCCTCAACCATCTCTTGGAGAGCGAGCGCGCCGGTGCGCGCGGGGTCGGTGAGATGAGCCAACAAGCGGCTGATCCCGAGCACCGGGCGACTTTGCACGAAGTCGCGAAGGACGAAGCGCGATTCTGCGCGATGCTGATCAGCCACATCAAGCGGCTCGGCGGCGTTCCGAGCGCGCAGACCGGGAGGTTCTACGCGAAGCTTGCTGCGCTCGTCCGGACCGACGAGAGGCTCGATCTGCTCGAGCGCGGTCAGGGATGGGTCGTCCGCAAGCTCGGCGAGGCGTTGCCAAAGATCGTCGATACCGCGCTTCGCATGGACTTGACCGAAATGCTCGAAGCGCATCTGCGGAACATCGAGCGCTGTGAACCACTGAGAGGGGTCGGCGTGATGCCCGAGCACCGATCGGCCAGATAACGGCGAATCGAATCTCGGTCGTAGGATTCCGGTCCACGGCTCGATGAGCTTGGCGACCTCGCCGTCGGGCGTGTCGGGTTACGTCAGCTCGAGCCCGAACTCGCCCAGCCAGTCGCACGCAACCCGGATTTCCCCGAACGCGTCAACGCAGGCACCGTCGGGCGCTCTCTTGCCTGGTACCTGCTCCCCTACCTTGCGCGCTTGCTCCAAGTCTCGCACCGCGATGCAGATCGTGTCCATCGTGTTCACCTGTAGCGCGATCGCACCCTCGTTGCATTGTTCGTTGGACGCCGGGTCGTCACGCATGCAAAATGTCCGCATGTTCGGCCTTCGCCCTTCCACAAACTTTGCGCGCGTGCGCCGACGGCTCGGCTCAGCATCGTGAAGGGGGCACCGCCGGCTGCGGCCCCTGGCCTGTACGTCAAGCTTGTCCTGGTTGCCGCAATCTGGGGCGGGCAGTACAGTGCCGGGCGCATCGTCGCCGAGGCGCTGCCGGTGTTCACCAACTCTGCGCTGCGCTTCATCGTCGCAACGCCGATTCTCGTCGCACTCGCCTATGCGTGGGAGGGCGGGCTGCCGCGCCTCGACGGGCGCAGGTTCGTTGCGATGCTCGCGCTTGCGTTCGGCGGCGTCTTCGTCTTCAACGTCTGCCTGTTCGCCGGACTCGAGCGCGTGCCGGCGGCGCGCGGCGCGCTGATTATGGCGCTCAACCCGGTGATGACTGCGCTCGGCGCTTGGCTCGCGTTCGGCGAGCGCATGAGCCGCGTGCGGGTGTTCGGGATCGCACTCACCGTCGCCGGGGTGATCGTGGTCATTACCCGCGGCGATCTGGGTGCCCTGGCGCGCGGCGCAATCGGGGTCGGCGAGCTGCTGCTGTTCGGCAGCGTGCTGGGGTGGGTGAGCTACACCCTCATCGGACGGGCGGTGCTCAAGGGCATGTCACCGCTCGGCGCGTCCGCCTGGGCGTCGCTGCTCGGGATGATCATGCTGGTCGCGTGTGCCGTGTTCGAGGAGCCTTGGGCGGCGCTTGCCGCGCTTCCGCCGAGCGGATGGGGCGCGATCGCGTACCTCGGCGCGCTGGGAACCGTGGTTGCGTTCCTGTGGTTCTACCAGGGCGTGCAGAAGATCGGCCCGGCGCGCGCCTCGATCTTCCTCAGCTTCGTGCCGGTGTTCGGGGTCATCATCGCCGCGCTGGTGCTCGGCGAGCCGATCCTCGTCAGCATGATGGTGGGCGGCGCGATGGTGGTCGGTGGCGTCCTGCTGACGAACCGGCCCGAGCGGCGGCCTGCCCGCTGAGCGGTAAGTGCTGGCGACCTGCACGATCAGGGCACTCGCTGGCGTGCGCCGACGGCGAACGTACCGGACCGGCTAGCCCGGTTTTCCATCCAGTCGCGCGCGTGTGAGCAGAGGCCAGTAGCGGACCGCGTACAGGGCATAGCCGCTCGACCAGAGCATCGCGGAAAGAGCGATGGCCCCCATGTATGCTGACGGCACGATCATCGGCCCGAAGACGCGCACCACCGCCGCGGCGAGAATCAGCGCGTAGCAGGCGACTTCATACCGATCGGCCACGAGCGGCCGGCCGGTGTGGCCGCGCGCCGTGCGCGTCATCATGCCGATAGTGAGCATGCCGATCGCGCCGATCGTGAGCGCGTGCGTGGCGAGCGGCACGGGCAGCGCGTCGAGTTCGGCGAGGGCGCGCAGCACGAGATGGATCACGATCCAAGCGTACGCCACATGCAGCACCCAGACGAGCGGCGTGCGCAGCGAGTTCCACGGACGCCACAGGGCGAGTCGAACGGCGTGCGCGGCTGCCGCGAAAGCGAGCAGCGCGATCAGGACCGGTCCCGACATTCCGGCCGCGTCCGCGGCGAGCAGCACGAGCACGCTGCCGAGCGCCGCCCGCTCAACCGCCGGATGCCGCTGCGCGCCGGCGCCCGGGACGCCGTTGTTGGTGAACATCGGGACGACCCGTCCGGCCATGACCGCCATGAGGAAGAGGATCGCGTCGAGCGCGATGCGGATGCCGACCCAGCCCGGCAGCGCGATCACGCCGAGCTGCGCGAGGTGGACGCCCGCAATGGCGATCGCCATCAGGGCGAGCAGCGCCACGAAGAAGTAGTTGCGCCGGTTGCCGCTCCTGAAGAGCGGAATGCCGATGCCGATGGCGACGGCGATCGGGAAGGCGACGTTCACGACGGCTGCTGCCCACCCGTACGGCGTGAGCACGAGCACGCGCGCGGCGAGCCACAGCGTCGCAATGGCCGCGAGCGCCGCGCCGGTCGGCGTCGGCCGGCCGGTCCAGTTGCGAACGGCGGTGAAGAGAAATCCCGTGACCACCGCGAGAGTGAAGCCGAACAGCATCTCGTGGGCATGCGCCATCGGACCGGCGAGATACGCATGCTGGAGCCAGCCGGCGTACTGCAGCGTCCAGAGGGCGATCGAGGCGGCCGCGAACATGCTCGCGAGCAGGTAGAAGGGCCGGAAGCCGAGCTGCCAGAGCGCGAACGTCTCCGGTGGACGCGGAGCGGATGCCGAGAGCATCTGGACTTTTTCCATGATATTCGACCTCAGTGCTGGACGACTGGCTCGGGATGGGCGCGCCGGGCCTGACGTGCACCGCGATAGATCGCGTACACCATGACGATCGCGAAGGTGGCGAGCGTTGCCGCATTCAACGCACCGCCAATTTCCCGTGCGCCGGGATCGACGAAGCCGGGCACGAAACGAACGACGAGCGAGAGGTGCAGCGCGACCGGCGCGACGTAGAAATACGGACCGAACGCGATCTTCACGCGCGCGATCGCCGGCGCGATGATGGGTGCGTGCGCGAAGATCATCGAGAGCACGAAGCCGAGCGCGAGTGCGTGCAAGGCGAGGTCTCGGACCGGCCACCCGAAGAGCCCTGCGCCCGCCCAGGCGGCGCCGGCGATCGCAAGCCACGCATAGCCGCCGAGGAGACACGCCGCCGCGTAGCGGGCGAGGCCGTGCAAGCGGATCGTGCGGCGCGCGACGTCGAACGCGAAGAGCCAGACGGCGAGTGCGACGAGCGCCAGACCGTAGAGCACCGCGCCCTCGATCGGCCGCCACACTGCGAGCGCGCTGCCGGCAAGCAGGGCCGAGATAACAGCGAACAGCAGCGGCTGAGCCCCGGATCGGCGCGGCGCGAGACGCGTCAGCTCGAGCCGCTCGGCGGCAATCGTGAGCACGAGAAAGGCAAAGCCCCAGGAGAAGATTGCATCGCCCCCTGCGCCGAGCGCGAAGAGCACGTTCGCGCCGAGCCACGCGCACGAGGCGACGAGTAGCAGCACGGTGTGGGCCGCGAACTGCCGGCGGGCGAGGACGCCGCCGATGGCCACGAGCGCGGTCGAAGCAAGGACGAGCAGCCAGGCGCCCGGCAACACGTATCCGCCGATCAGCGCGAGCGCGGCAAGCCCCGAGCCGAGCGGCGCGAGAAAGCCCGCCCACCCGCCGAGCGCGACGGCACGCTCGATCCCGATCACCGTGCCGAGAAAGCCGCCGATCATCAGTGTGCCGTGCAGGACGGTCGCGTTCGCCGCGCCAGGGGGCATATCGAGGCCGAGCCGTGCAAGCCCACCGGCGACGCCCAGGACGAGTGATGCCCCGGCAAACGCGAGCAGGCCGAGGCGCGCGATCTGGGCCGAGGACGAGAGACGCATGACCGTCACCAGCCCATCATCTGGCGCGCCAGGTCGCTCATGCGCTCGGGCGTCCACGGGGGATCCCAGCAGAGGGTGATCTCAACCGGACGCTCGTCGGGCAGCGCTCCGCCCACCGCAGCCTGGATCTCGTCGGCGATTAACCCGGCCACCGGGCACGCGGCGGAGGTCATGGTGATTTCCACGTCGACTCGCTGCGGCTCGACGCGCACGCCGTACACCAGTCCGACATCGACTACGCTGAGGCCCATCTCCGGATCCACGACCGTGCCGATCGCCCGCAGCACGTCGTCGCGGAGCGCTTCGTCTCCCTCGTAACGGATCATTTCGGCTGCGCTCATGCGGACGCGCTCCGTGCATCCATGCGGAGCACCCGCGCGAGCGCGCGGCGGTTCTGTACCAGGTCGGCGAGCGTGTAACGATCGAGCGCGGCATAGAACGCTGCCACCGCCTCGTCGAACACGCCGCGCAGCCGGCACGCTCGCACGATTCCGCAGGTGTTCGACCGGCGGTCGAAGCACTCGGCGGGCAGCGCGTCGCCCTCGGTCGATCGGACGACCGCGCCGACATTGATCCGGTGGGGCGGACGGGCGAGCGCCAGTCCGCCACCGCGCCCGCGGACGTTCGCGAGCAAGTTCGCCTTGCCCAGGGCATGGACAACCTTCATCAGATGGTTCTCGGAGATGTCGAAGGCGCGTGCGATCTCGCCGATGGTCGCGCGGCGGTCCGGAACGGCGGCGAGGTACATCAGCACGCGCAGGCTGTAGTCGGTGAAGGTCGTGAGGCGCATGGGAGGTGTCGGGTGAGCTGGTGTGGCTCGGGACTGCCAATAACATGTACAGCTCGTACATCTTAAAGCCGACACCACCGCACCCGATTTGATCTCGATCAAGGGCGCTCGACACGACGCGAAACGGCTCGGCGAACTGGGCCGGACTGTGTAGGCCGGTTGCG